>NZ_VMRJ01000009.1 GCF_007713685.1 Hymenobacter setariae | reverse complement strand
GCAGGCCTTCCTGGGCAATCCGGCGCGTAGCCTGCACCAGCTTAAACAGGTCTTCGTAGGCCGTGGGGGTAGCAATATCCAGTCCCAGCCGCTCGGCTACCTCGCCGGTCATGCCTTCGGAGTTGAGGCCCTTGCCCCGTTGCCGCATAAGCACCTCCACGTCGGCAATTGCAGCGATTACCCGGCTGCGGTACTGGTTCCACGTCGGGCTTTGGATAGTTGGGGCAGGGCTGGACATTTTCATCTTGTTGGCGCGTTGGTGGGGGACTATTCCGGCAGGACATTCAGGGCCTCCCACGAGGCCAAAACGTTGGTTTCGGCGCTCCGCAAGCTGCTGCTGGCACTGTCGGCGCTGTGTTGCAGCTGGTCGATAAAGGGCATCCGGTCCCACCCGCTGCCCCCTAAGCTGCCGCCTGATTTACGCAGCGCGTTCGCCGTGCGCTTCACGTCGCGGCGGGCCTTCAACAGAAGCTCAACCGCCTGGTGCAGGGCTTTCAGTTCACTTTCCATCGCTATACGGTCGGGATTAATTAGGGCAAATACATGCAGCGTAGGCTTTGCCATTGCGGAGCACGACGGCCGGGGCGCTATGGATGGGGGCCTCGTCCCCGACGCGGAAAAAATGGCCGGCGGTGTAGGGGTTGTAGCTGATTAGCTCGGTGGCCGTGGCTTGCGCTGCCGTGGTGAACGTGCCGATGGCGTAGGCGTGCACGTTGCGCTGACGCTGGGTCAGCACCCGCTGGCGGGCGCTCTCGCTAACTTTGAACAGCACCCCACGCAGCTGCACCGTGGCCAGGTGGGCCACGACCAGCCCCCCGAACTGCACCGAAAAGAGGCCGTTTTTCAAGTTGCGGTACACCTTGACTTGCTGGCCTTCCAGGTCGATGGTAAGGGCTCGGGGGGCTGACATGGGGCGGGATTAGGTGACTGGATGGCTTGTGCTCCGGGCTTTAGAGGTGGGTATCGTAGCCCGTCACCGACGTAAAAAGGGTTTGCAAATCCTCGCCGTACACCAGCTCAAAAGTCTGCTGATTACTGATTACCGGCTCCCAATCGACGAGCACTTGCTGATAGAATTCCACGGTGTAGGTGTCCGTGGGCATGAGCGTAATTTTCAGGCGGTTAACCTTGGCTTTGTTTTTCCGCAAATCCATGCGCAGCCAGGGGTTCGGGTTGTGCTCCGTGCGGCCCGCCGCCATGAGTTTATTGGCTCCGGTCATCACCAGAAATTTATTACCGCCTAGCTGCATCAGGATGGTGTAGGCTTCCTCTACAATTGCGGGCTTTGGGCTGGGGGTGGTGCTCATGATTAAAAGGGCTTTTGCATGCACTGCTGATACTATTTAAACGCAAAACACTGCGATAATGTTGCATAAAATACAACTTTATTTAAGCAGTTTTTACATCTTTTTTGTGGATAGGAAAGGCGGCTTTTTCCCTTTCGTTCCCCTTTCTACAATTGAAAAAAGCGGAGGTGTAACCGGTCTATCAGGAAGATTTTGCAATTGCAAAACCTTCTTGTTCCCGACTACCGGCCCCTGGACCCCTACCCCCCCGAAGGGGGGGCTAGGCTTTAGACCAGCCAGCTCCGCTCGGCGGCCTCAAATTCGCGGTCGGTGTTGTCCTGGCCGGCATCGGCCAGCCACTGCATTTCGGCGGCGTAATACTGGCGGTCGGTTTCGTCCATTTCGGCCACTGGCTCGGCTACCGGCGCGGCCTGGGGTGGGTTAGCGTGGCGGGTGCTCAAAGTCAGCTCATCGCCTGTTTCGCTGAAATTCACGACGTAGCCCTGCGCACTCAGGGATTCTGCAAAGCGCTCCAGGTCACCGTGGCTGCTGTCGCTGCTCACGGAATAGGTGCCGGCGTGCTCGCCCCAACTCGTTTGCATGTTGTAGCGCTGGCTACTGTGCCACTTGTCGAACGCGGCGAACTGGTCAGCCAGCGCCGGGGCCTGACGCAGGTCCAGCGAGTTGAGGAAAAACCCGTAAGCCGGCGAGTAGCTGCGGCGGTCGCTGATGTACTTGGCCCCGTAGCTCACGCGGGCCAGTTGGCCGGCCTCGTTGATGGCCGTAGGCTCGCGGTGGTACTCGTACATATCCTCTTGGCTGTTGAAGCGGCCACTGATAAAGGGGGCGTACACCTGTTCGACCTGCTTGCTGCTCGGTCCGTCGGTGTAGGCAATATCCACGCTCGAACCGTTGGCGAAGGTGGACGAGGTCACGCTGAACTTCACGGCCGGAAAGGCTTTTTTCAGGGCCTCGCGGATAAGCTGTGCGGTGCCGGCCGTAGTGTAGCTGCGGTAAAGGGTTTCGCCTTCCTGACGGTCGTTGAAGGGGGCGCGGCCCTGTTTCCGGTCAGCAGCTTTGCGCTCGGCTACTTTCCCGGCCTGGGTCAGGGCTTCGATGATGCACTGCTCGGCCTGGGCTTCGTCCTTAGTGCTGTAATGCTTAGCGGGCTTCGACTGCTTGCCATAAAATACGGCGTAGGAAAACTGGCTGCCATAGTGGCGCACGTAGCCCACGGCTACGGTATCAGCTACTCCGGTCACCTGCACCTGCCGGGCATTTTCGGTGAAAAACTTGCGAAGTTGGGCGAGGTCCTGGGCGGTGGTTTTCATAGCTAACGGCTTGTTTTTGTGCTGCTTTCTTATACTATTCAAACGCAAATCACCCCTTTAATGTTGCATAAAATACAACTTTATTTAAGTAGTTTTTACATATTTATCCTGGCACGCTGGGTGCATTTTCTCCCTTTTGTTCCCCTTTATGCGGCCATAGTGGCTTAGGGAGTATTAATTCACGGCTCTGGCCCCGTTTTCTTGGCCGGGGTGGGCTTTCCTTTGGTTCGCGGTAGGGATGGAAAGGGAGCGACCAGCGGGAGTTGTGTGCAGCACCGGAGCGCAGCGAAGCCCTGCACAGCCCGGCCATCCGCCCAACTTAATTTAGAGTAGCAGTTGGTAGTTTGGGGCAGTATAATTAATCTTTAAATAATAGTATAAAATAGTAGAAAAGTGCAATCCCGGTTTTTGCGTTTTGTACCCTTTTTTACTGTTTTGTTTCCCTGTTTTCCCAGGTTTTTTTACCCTTCTAAAAGCCTTTTTTTGGGTGGGACTAAATAGTTAGAAATTTTACTGATAGTCCTTGTAAAAACGACAAAATAGTTTTACTATAAGGAGTAGAGGGCATTAAGAGGACATTTGCAGTCATTGCGGGTAGTATTAAAAGGACAAATGGAGTCACTTTTTAGACCATTAAAAGGACAAATGGAGTCATGATTTGACCCATTAAAAGGACAAACGCAGTCACTATTTAGGACAGACTTTTCAGCTTGTCCTTTTTTAGCTTTACATTCGCCTTACCTGAGTAGCGGCGACGCGCCCGGTTTCTATCAGCTCCCCCGGATTCAATAAGGTTATGAGCAACAAAAGCAGCGCTATTTCCACCCTGCCCCTCGGTCTGGTTTATGAGCCGGTGCATAAGCAGTTGGTCAAGCAGCACTGGAATGTCACCTTCTCGCGCCAGAGTAAAATGAGCGTGGCGGCCAAGCGGATTATGGCGCGGGTGCTCGACCAGATTAGGGATGATGACTACGAGCTGCGGCCCTTCTACCAGATGCGGATTGAAGATGTGGTGGAGTACTCCGGCATCTCGCGGCGGGCAGTCTACAATGAGGTGCAGGGAGCCATCGTGGAACTGCTTACCACGGTGTGGTACTTCGAGAGCCTGGACAAGAAGGAGTGGCGCGGCCGGCACCTGCTGGACACCACCAAGGAAGAAACGGCCGGCTACAAGGACTCCATCATCACCATCCCGCTAAACCCCGCGCTGGCCGACTACTTCATCAACGTTGCCCACTACACTTCCTACGAGCTGGCGCAGTACATGCGGCTGAAAAGCTGGTACTCGATGCGCTTTTTCGAGATTCTGTCGGCTTTCAAGGATACCGGCTTTTGGGAAGTTGACATTGAGGAGTACCGCCTGCTGATGGACTGCGGCCCGCAACTCGACAAGCGCCGACAGCCCAAGAAAGACAAAAACGGGCAGGTCCTCATGAAGTACCCGCTGGTCAAGGACCTGATTTTGCGGACCACCACCGAGCCTTTGGAAGAGTTGGCCGATACCGACGTGTCTTTCACGGTAACGCCGATTTCCGAAACCGGGCGGGCCGTGCGAGGCCGGCCCAAGATTGTGCGCCTGCGCTTCGACCTGCACCACAAGCTGCAAAACGACATTCCCGAAAACTGGCTGGCGCACCCGATTACTAAAGCCCTCATCGAGCGCCTGCGGGCGTGGAAGGTTTCGGACAAGAACATTGCCCGCTGTGCCCCTACCCTGGGCCGGGAGGGGGTTCGGAAAATCCTGCACGAGTGGGACCTGAAGGCAATTCACCCTACCGACCGCATCAACAGCAAGGAAAAGTATTGCAATACGGCCATCACGCGGGCCGCAAAGCAGATTTTAGACCAGCAGAAGGCCGAAGCGCTGCAAGTGCGGGAAGATTTGCAGTTGGGGCTATTTGGTAAATCAACTGACGCATCTTCAGCAGATTAGCCTGATAGGCTTAGTGATTTCTAGTGCAGCACTGGTTTTCGACTATTGGCTTTGGTTAAAATAGCAGTTTGCAACCCCTACTCACTTTAATGTTACCTCGCCCGCTCGCCTGGGTTCTGCTGTGTCTGACTGGGTGGGTGATTACGCCCCTGGCGGCCATGCCCCGGCCCTTATCGCCCACCACGACCGTTAGCTTGATAACCTGTGCCCCCGGCACGGAAACCTATTCCCTGTTTGGTCACTCGGCCCTGCGTATCACCGACCCCAGCCAAGGGCTGGACCAGGTCTACAATTACGGCACTTTCGACTTTAGCACGCCGAATTTCTACGGGCGCTTTCTGCGCGGGGATTTAAGCTATTTTTTGTCGGCTACCTCGTTTGCCACGTTTTATGCGGCATATCAAGCAGAGCAGCGTCCCCTCACCGAACAGGTACTTGCGCTCCGGCCTGCGGAGACGCAGCGGGCCTACGATTATTTAGAAGCCTCCTTGGCCTCATCGGCCCGTTTCTATCGGTATCAGTTTTTTGCCGATAACTGCACCACCCGCTTGTATGATGTGATAATGCGTAGCGTGACCGGCTCCGTGCAGCTAGATTCTACCTACGTACCCGCTGGTCAGACCTACCGCCAGCTCCTTGCTCCTTATTTGGCCCCATCCCCGTGGGTCAAGTTGGGGATGAATCTGGGGCTGGGCTGGCCTGCTGACCGGCTGACTACCTTCCGACAACGACTCTTTTTGCCCACGGAGTTAAGCCAGGCCTGGACGCATACCAGCCGGCAGCATCGCCCCTTCGTCACCTACACCCGGTCCCTGTTAACGGCTCCTGTCCTCCCAGACCAACCACTGGGCTGGGGCACTCCTCAGCAGGTTTTTTGCAGCTTAGCCATCCTGTTGGCCCTCGCCGCCTGCCTACCGGCCCGCTACGACCTGCTAGCAGCGGTTCTGGGGCGCGGCGTCCTAGCGGCTGTGGGCCTGACGGGCTGTCTACTAGTGGGCCTCCACCTGTTTTCGCTGCATACACCGGCCCACTACAACTACCAGTTGTTGTGGCTACTGCCCACGCATCTGTTCTTGGCGGTTACCTCCCCGCGCCACTGGTGGCGGCCTTATACGACGGGGGCGATAGCGCTACTGATGGTGGGGAGTCTGCTGGGTTACTGGTTGTACTACTCTCAACTTATGCCGGAGATAGGGTGGCTACTCGGTCTGCTGCTTGGGCAATTGCTACTACTCCGAAGGCAGTGCTCCGTGGTTGGCCAGGCAGATATAAGAGCTGACTCCTTAGCTAATTGACGCACCGATGGAAGAATTGCTTATCCCCCGGCACCCACTCGACAAATCTCACCAAGCGCAACTGGCCTTTCTCGCTGCCCTACCCGAAGCGCAGCGAGCGGAGCACGCCCGGCTGTTTCGGTTGGGAAATGCGACCTATCGCTATCAGCAGCAGGCTCAAGGTGAGGTCACGGAAGAAGACTTTCACCACTGGCTCGCTGGCTTACCGGAGAAGATTCGGGTGGTTATAGCGCGGGATGGCTTCGAGGCCAGTAAGAATAGCTGGCCGCTACGGCGGCACGCCTTGGAGCGCCGCGACCTGGGCCAGGATGCTTTTCTAGAGGCCATCCTGTCACCAGAGGACTGGGCTTATCAGCAACAGGTAGCGTATGACACTAAATTGAGTTAGCGTGAAAAGACGCGGGCGCTCACTACCTCCTCAAAAACCAAGGGAAGCCCTTCTTCACTCTCCCATCTATCAGTAGTTCTGGAATAAGAGAAAATATGAAGCTTGGGCTTAGTAAGAGCATTAGTCACGATGCAAACGCGGTAGTTAGGCCTATCTATCAGCAAGTTCTTATACTCATTCGCTGTTAGTTCTGCTGCAACTGCCGGGCCGGAAAGTCCCTTCACTTCCAGCTTCAACTTGATTTTGCCATTGGTTGCGGTCAAGTCCCAGCCGACCTTATCCCTTTCTACAGTATTTAGCTCATAATCAAGGCTCTTGTAATACGCCCATGTGATTTCAACCGCTTTCTTTTCTACTTCAAGGCGGACCAGTGGGTCAGCCTGAGTAGGACGCTTACCCTTGACTTTACCCTTGGGTGGAAGAAGTCCATCACTAGCGATGTACTCAATAACTTGGTTGACGAAATCCAAGTTGTCTAGAGCATACCACACGTTGCTTTGGCCCATAGCACCCTTACCTCGGGGCACTGGCAATAATCGGGCATCACGGGTAAGTAATACAACACCATCACCGGGAGCTTCGGCCTGATAGCCAATAGGATTTCCTTGCCAGCTATGGCGAGCTTGTCTGGGCCGCGATTGTTCAGACCGAAATATGGTTGCGTTTTTATACCATCCCACCACATATGTTCCTCCCCCTTCATCAATCGGGCGGGCAGCTGTCCAAACAACGGTGACATTATCAATTTTATGGTCTGATTTAGCCGCGCCAAGTCTTTCTAATTTGATTTCACCACTGTGCGTAGTTCGGACGAAGCCATAGTACTTGCCCCGATAAGGCTTAAAATTGAATATCTCCCCACCCCAACCTTCCTCCCGATTATGCGCGCCACCACCAGTGATGGGGTCTTCGTTATGTCGATTACCTGCGTAGGAGTCCATCCAGCCAGTATTGAAGAATATAATTTGGTGCATCAAGAATGAAATGTGAAATGGTCTTGAAATTCAGCTGTGGGCTGGCCGCCTAAAAGTAAACTGTAACGCTATTGGCTTCGGTTAAAAGTCTGGTACGGATGTTACCTAGCTTGCCCGCTTACCTAAATTGGCGTACAGCAAGACCGCCGCTATTGGTATGGAAAAATTAAGCTCGTTCAAGCTGCCGGGTTTTGCTTTCTAAGCTTATCAATAACAAAACCGATGGTAAGGACATCTTTCCTTTTGTTCGCGGCCTCCGGTTTAAACATAGAAAGTGCTCCGGTCAGCCGACCGGAGCACTTTCGCTACTATTCCAAGCCGGTTGCTACTAGCTCCTTGCCTTGCGCCGGGCGGCCATGATGCTGCCGGCAAGTGGGGCCAGCATCGTAGCACCGCTGAACAGAGCTAGGTCGAGCATTTGGGGCCGGGCACCGTACAGATTTTGCAGTTCCCGGAACAGCTTGGCTCCCTGCCGGGGGGTGGCCCTCATCCAATGGGTCACGTCGGCGGCAGTCACCTCCTGGCCACCCACGATAATTTCCATGCTCGGGCTCAGGTCGGGCAACGGAGCCTCGGCCGGCTGCTCCCGCAGGCTGACGAATACCGCACTTGGCCCCTGGGGGCAAGGGTCAGCAGTAACCCACGTATCAGTATTGGCGCTGCCGTAGCCCTGCACCCAAGCGGCGGTGTAGCCATCAGTGGCCGCGCCGCTGCCGGCCTGGCGGCTGGCCTCGGCTACAAGTTGCGCGCTGGTAAAGAACTCGTAGCCGGCCGGAAACTGGTATAGCAAGCGGTGCTGGCTGCTCAGGCGCAACTCGCCCAGCAGGTTGCGACAAGCGCCGCCCATCCAAACGGCCTGCACCTGGCCATTCAGGCCGGAAAACTCCCGAATGGGCGCGGCCGTGGCGGCGGTGCGGGTGCTCATATGAACGTAGGCACCGACGCGAAAACCTTGTTCAGCCGCATTGGCCGCTAGTTGCTGGGGGGTGAGGTAAGCCATAACGAAAGAACAAGAGGGAGAAAAGTGAGAACTTGCAGGCGGGGCTAGGCGGCAGTCGCCGCCGGCGCGGCCGTGGTGTGGGCCTCGCTCATGGGGGGATGAATGCCTCTGGCCTCGTCGTAGAAGTAGTGCCACTGCGTCTGACCGTAGTTCAGGCGGTCTTTGTACAAGGCCAGCCCGCTGACCGTGCTGGTCGAGTGGCCGCTGTAAAAGCGGACCTGGTGGCCCACCAGAAACCTGGGTGCGGAGTGCTGCTTGCCAGTACTCACATAAGCGAGCTGGCCCACGATGCTGCCCACGGCTTGCCCGCGCCAGCGCAGCTCGTCTACCGGGCCGGCTTCGGCCCGGTGCTTCAGATATTCAACTTCCCGCACTTGGTCATTCAGGCCAATGGTGGCCGCGAGCAGGGCAATGGCCTGCTCGGCGGTGTCAGCAAAATATATCCGGTCCCCCTCCCCCGGCAGAAGCACCTCAAACTTGCCGCTCAGCAGTTGCTGAGTGTTTGGATTGACGTAGTTAAAGCCCTGGAAGGTGGGCGCGGAAAGCAGCTCGTACTGGCCCGCGTCGTCGCTGTGGCGGTTGTTTACCTCAATGGCATAATGGTAGCCGTTCCAGTAGATGGCAGTCACGCTGCCCTGCACGTCGCGGTAGCGGATGCTGCGAACGGTGGCCCCCAGGGCGATGCGGCCGGCGCGGGTTTCAATGGCGGGAAGGTTAGGGAGCATAAAACTGGTATTTTGCAATTGTAAAAAGTTGGGTTAAGCCGCTTGCTGGTGGGCCGGCGCGGGTGGCTGCTCCGGTAGGACGAGGGTGGGGGCTGGCCGGAACGCGGCCCGGATTGCTTCGGCGCGGCTCGCGGCGGTGCCGGCGCGGCGACTGGTAGCGGCCCCGAGTCCCTGCCGTACTTCCCATGCCCACCGGCAGCCGTATCGGTGGACGTGGGCGCGAAAGGGGAACATCAGGTGGTGACCCGTTGACGGGGTTTTAGTAGGAAGCAAGTCCCTATCCTTTGAAACCGGCGCATCAGTTAATCGCGCTGCTCGTCCTGCGGGTGCTCGGGGTGCTCGTCGCGGTCCTGGTTGTCGTCGGCCAACTCGTCGCCCTCCTGGGGTGGGTAGTCTGGTATCCAGTCGTCAGCCAGGTTAAGGCCGGGGACCGGGCCTGCGACGGCCGAAGCGGGCGCAATTTCCAGCACCTCGGGCACCATTGCCGACGCGGCTCGCCCCGGCTGGTAGGGCTCCAGCTCCCGGCCGAAAAAGTGCCCCTGCGTAACGCCGTGGGCGGCTAAGCGCTCGGGCATCTGGTCGGGCTGGCAGATTACGCCCAAATACCCATCGGCGTGAAAGTAGGCTTTCACTTCGGCCGGGCCGAAGCTGTTCATGTAAATGTGAACACGGGTACCAATGGCCGGCGCTTCGCTGCTGCCTGACCATAGGAGGCCAATGGGCAACCCGGCGCGGGTAGGGAAGCCCACCCAGTTCGGGCACTGCTCGGGGTCGCCCGCCCAATCTAATGGACTGATTTCGGGCTGCTGGGGGGCGGGCGTGGGGGTTATCATCGACATAAAAGCGGAACTAGTGGCCGGCAAGACTGGCCTGGTGAAAGTGACGGATATGAGCCAGAAAGCGGCGGGCGTACTGCCGGCCCAGGGGGTAAGGCTGGCCGGGCTGGCGGTCGGTGATAAACTCACCCAGCCAAAAGGCATAGCAGCTGCGGGCGGTGGTACCGTCGCTGGCGTAAAAGCGCCGCTGGCGGCGCTGCTCGCGGATGGTGCGGGCTTCGCGGGTGTGGGCGCGGCGGTCGTGGGGCCGGTCGTTCATCAGCCGGTGCTGCTTCATGATGGGGCACGTTCGGGCTGGCGGTCGTCCTCGTCGGGGCTGTCCGGCTGCAAGTGGTGCTGGCGCAGCCCTTCGGGCATCCGGTCAAAATCCAGCGCGTAGGTAAACAGGCCCAGGCCGGCGAACATGATTAGCAGTTCGCCCTTCTCATTACTCCACTGCGAGTAATGGAGCCCGTCCGGGCTGGTTACCCCTCCTCCGCCCACCTGGGCGAAGCTGGCCGGCACATCGACCTTGCCCAAGCAGGTGGTAATGGTGATAAAATGGCTGTGCTGAATATTCTCCTGGGCCAGCTTAATTGCCTGGTCAGGGGTCAGGGTGCGGGGTTGGGGCTGCATGGCGACGAGGTGAGAAAGTGTGAAGGGAATGACTAGGCCGCCTGGGCTAGCTGGTGAGCAAACACGCAGCGGGCGCGGGGGTGCATCCTGCGGGCCTTCGCGCTGCCGGGGTGGTAGGGCTCGGTGACCAGTCCTAGAAAGCCGGCCGCGTGGCAATAGCCGAGCACGGTAACCAGGTCGCGGTGCCCCCCTTGGTACACATCAACTTTAGCCCCTACCCCTGGCACAGGGCGCTGGGCCGACCAGTGCAGCCCACCGGGCAGCATCGTAAGCCGGGGCGCGGCCTCAAACTCGGGCGTAGGCGCAAGCAGTTGCTGGCGGGCATCCTCGCGGGCCTGCGCGGCGACTTCCCACGCGGCGGCGGCGGCTTCCTTCCTAGCGGTAGCGGTGGCCGGCAGGCGCGCCAAGCGGGCGGCGGGGATACGAAGGGCGGGACGGGTGGTTTTGGTGGCTTTCATGGGGCGGGCTGATAAGGAGCAGTAAAAAATGAGACTAAAACCAAGGGTCGGCTTCCCACTCGGCAAGGGCAGCGGCTGATACCGGGGCCGGGGTTTGGCTGGCTTCGTCGGCGGGGTCGTAACGGTCGGCCGACACTTCACCGGGGGCTAAATCGCACAAGTCAAAATTCATAGCTAAGAGGCTGTTTATTTGCTGTTTGCTTATACATATTAAACGAAATTTCACTCGTAAAGTTGCATAAATTACAACTTTATTTAAGTAGTTTTTACATCTTTTTACTGGCACGAAGGGTGCATTTTTCCCTCTTGTTAATCGTTTTACAATTGCAAAATTTTCCTCTTGTTCGCCGGCTGCTGGGTCCGACCGGATTACTCCGGCCGGACGGCATCCCCTCCCCTACTCGGGGTCCTCGGCGGGCGCGGCGGCCTCGCCGGCTTCGTAGCTGGGCACTATTCCCAGAATGTGGTTGGCGGCCTTCTGGGCTTGGCTGGCGGCCGAAATAATCAGGCGCTTGTCGTTGCGCAGGGCTTGCAGCCAGTTGTCGATATAGCTGGCGCTGCCAGGCAAGGTCAGGGCCATATCCAGGCCGGCGGCATTGCCCAGAAACGCGGCCCCTAGCTCGGCCACCAGTTCTTCCTTGGCGTAGCTCTCGCTTCCGAAAGAGGCTTTTTCGGTCAGGGTGGCCCGGTCAAGGCGTTTGCTGTGGCCGGTGCTGTGCGCCAGTTCGTGAAAGGTGGTGAGGTAAAAATCCTCGGCCGTGTGAAAGTTGCTGGCTTCGGGCACGTTAACCAGGTCGGTGCTCGTGCGGTAATAGGCTTCGCTGCCGCCGTAGCTGATGCGGGGGCCGCCCACGTAGCCGGCCAGCACCTGCTCGGCGGCCTGCTGCGGCGTGTGCGCCCGGCTGGGCAGCTCGGGCAGCTTCCACGCTATCCCGTCAATCTGCGAAATGTTGAAGACGGTCGAATACTGCAAGATGGCCACCTTTTTCTCCTGGCCTTTGGCGTCCTCCTTCTTGCCCACTTTGTAGAAAACGACCGGCATCCCCTTCTCGCCCTTGCGCACGCAGCCGCCCAGTTCACGGGCCTGGTTGAAGGTCAGGTAATACGGCTGCTCGTGTTGCAGCATCCCCAGCAGAAAGGCGTTGATGCCCTGGTATACGTGCTTGCTCCGGTAGTTGCGGGGGGCACCGTGGTCGGCGTTCCAGCCCTGCTTCCACGGCGTAACTCCGTTTTCTAAAGCCAGAATAATGCGGTTGGTAATCACCTCGTAAACATCGGTACGGGGGGCGGAGGGTGTGGCGCTTTTCATGACTTAAATGATTGATTTATTGCTTGCTACTTATACTATTTAAACGAGTAGCGCCCCTATAAAGTTGCATAAAATACAACATTATTTAAGCAGTTTTTACATCTTTACCTTGGCATGAGTAGTGCATTTTTCCCCTTTTGTTCTCTTTCTGATGGCAAATGCTCTAGGTGCTGGTACACCCGCCAGCTTATCACGGTCAACTGGCAGCCTATCACCAAAGACTTAGCCGGTAAGCTCCACTAACTCGCCGGTTGGTCAGGCTTTCCACTTGTTCGCGATAGGGATGGCAGGGGTTTGGCCTTGGTTAAAAGTTTGGTCCAAATGTTACAGCTGGCAACTGCCCAGCCAGCCTCAGAAAGCAGGGTTCATTAATACAGCGCGTAGAACCTACTTCTTGACCCACAAAATCTGCCTACTTTCTCTCTTTCAGGAATGCGTCAGAATTGTGCACCTTTCTGAACGGAACTTAATTCGCTTCTGAGGGTGAACTTATCTTTTTTTAGGCTGAGCGGCCACTGTCTTTTTACACCGTCTTAGCGGGTCAAGCGATGCTGGAAACCCAGCAGCCATATCCTTTGGGTAAGGTGAATTTGGTAACTTTGCCACATGTCAAGGCTTGAGGGGCTCCCCGAATTTTATCAGCACCACTTCCAACACGCCCCCGATACCCGCCCAACCGACCTGGGGCAGGTCAATGTCTTTCGCTTGGAAGCGTCCATGCTCCTCGGCGCTGAGCCCGTGCAGTTCAGCCGGCGCGATTTTTATAAAATCGCGCTGCTCCGTCGTGGGCACTGTGCGTACCACTACGCCGACCAGCGCGTAGAGGCCATTGGCCCTGCGCTCCTGTTTTTTAATCCGCAGCTCCCCTATACCCGCCACCTGGTCTCGGCGGAAATAACTGGCTTTTTCTGTGTGCTGCGCCAGGACTTCTTTCAGCAGCGGGGAGGGGTAAGTCTCCCCGAACACCCTTTCCTGCGGCCTGGGAACATCCCGGTCTACCCCCTCACGGTTGCCCAAGTGGAAGAGGTCAGTGCCTTGTTCGAGAAAATGCTGACCGAACTCGCCTCCGACTACCTGCTCAAGTATGACCTGCTACGTACCTACGCCGCCGAGTTGCTGCACTACACCCTCAAGCTGCGGCCGGCCGCGACCGACTCCCCGCCGGTCGATGCCAAAGCGCGCCTAACGGCCGCGTTTTTCGAGTTGCTCGAACGGCAGTTTCCCCTGGAGTCTCCCACCCAGCGGGTGGTCTTGCGCTCGGCCCGCGATTTTGCCCAGCAGTTAGCCGTGCATCCCAACCACCTCAACCACTGCGTGCGGGCTACCACCGGCAAAACCACGACCGACCATCTGGCGGCCCGCTTAAGCCGCGAAGCCAAAGCCCTGCTCCGGCACACGGACTGGCCCATTGCCGAAGTGGGCCACAGCCTCGGGTTTGACGAACCGGCGCATTTCACGTACTTCTTTAAAAAGCACGCCGGCCTGGTGCCCTCTGCTTTTCGACTTCTTTGAATTTGGTAAGTAGTGCCGTGAATTTGGTAAACAGCGGCTACGCCAGCGACCGACCTTTGTGGTCGTTAAACACGCCGCCTGGTAGGTAGCAACCGGTCGCCTTACCAGAGGGCCTGGGGCCACCTGCGGCGCGGCGTTTTGACCCGCTTTATTCACGCACCTCCGCCCTATGCGGAATTATCCTGTTATCATGGTAAAGATGCTGCTTACCCTGAAGCGCCGTGCTGGCATGAGCCAGCAGGAGTTCAGAAACTATCGCCAGAACGTACACGAGCCGTTGCTGCTCGCCCTTCCCGAAGCCCGATACATGCGTCGCTTCGTCGTTTCTTATCCCCTTGCCGCGCCCGGGTTTGGCGAGCCGAGCTACGATGCGGTGGTGGAAGTGTGGTTTGACAGCTTGGAGGACCTGAACGCGTTGTTCTTTTCCGAAAATTTTCAAACCAAGGTTGACCCGGACCATGCGAACTTCCTCGACCTGCCGCAAGGGGGGATAATCATCTGCGAAGAAGTCGTCGTTGTCGCCGACCGCCAATCGTAGGCCGGAATTAACCCATTGGGGCGAAACAAGTTAGGGCTGTTGCAAAAGAAGTAGGGTACGGTGGTTGGCGTTGCTCTTACCCCTACCTGTCTGTAAGCTTGGGCTTACCGCTAAAGCAGCTGGTCCATTCCCAACAGTACTCCCTAGCCAGGTTAGAATAAGATAAAAGGCAGAAAAGCCACTAGCTCAACGCTAGTGGCTTTTCTGCCTTTTATCCCTTTACATAACGCTTGTTATTTGATTTTTCGCAGTAAGATGCTATTTCGCAGTAAGATGCTATTAGCTTCTAGGCGCTGCGTTTGAACCCTACTCTCTGAGGCAGGCCGGGCAATTGCCAGCTGTAACATTTGGACCAAACTTTTAACCAAGGCCGGGTTTAGTCCGCAGGACCGTAGGCGCAGCCGGAGCCCCGCACAGCCCGGCCCACAGGGAGTCGCCCAAAACGTCAACAAGCGACTTTAGTAGCGGGACGTAAGGCTGAATTTGTTACTTTTGAGTACTGTTCCAACAGCCAGTTTTTCCCTTTTGCCCATGAACTCAGCCAGCCAAGCCGCTTACCAGGCGTTGCGGGACTACTTGAACTCGCTGCTTAGCCCCACCCACCCCGACCAGGCGCTGGCCGAGGTGCCGGCGGCCCTGCGGCCGGGCCTGGAAGTGTTTATGCGCGGTAAAACGGAGTACCAAGATGAGGCCGGCCGGCGCATGATTTACGCCTACGACCTGGCCGCCTGGGCCAGCGACCTGATTCACGGCGCGGGCCTTACTACTCCCCTGCCCCTGGGCACACTTAACGTAGCCGAGTTGCAAGCGGCCACGCTACGGCAGGCGGCATGACGTGGACCGAGATTGAGCGCCTGACCCGGCAGGTACAGCAGTTGCCGCCTACCCAGCAGCAAACCAGCCAGCAGCTGAGCCAGGTGATGGTATCAGCCCACTCCACCATGATTGAGGGCTCCCGCGTGACGGTGCTCGAAGCAATGGATTTTCTGCTCGGCGAAGCGCCGGCCCTGGGGCCGGGCAAGCCGCTGGAAGGCTACGACATGCTCGGCGACCACGCCCGCGCCCTCGACCTGGTAGTGGCGCGGGCCGCCGCCCGACAGCTACCTGGCCCGGTCTTCCTACGGGAACTGGCGGCGGCCGTCATGCGCAGCACCGGCCGGATTATGAATACCGCCCTGGGTACCGTGGACCCCACGCAGGGCGACCTGCGCCGCACCAACGTGTTCATCGTCGGGGCCACTTCGTTTCCCAATGCGCAAAAGGTGCCGGCGCTGGTGGCAGCCCTCGTCGGGGAGCTGCGCGAGCGGATGCCGGTGGCCGCCACGCTGCGCGAGCAACTGGAACTGGCCTTCGAGGCGCACCAGCGGCTGGTGAGCATTCACCCGTTCAACGATGGCAACGGCCACACCTCCCGCCTGCTCATGAACTACGTGCAGCGCTTCTACGGCCAGCCGCTGACCATTGTGTTTCGCGAAGACAGGCAGGCGTATTTTGAAGCCCTGGAACAGAGCCGGGTGACGGAAGACCTGACGGTATTTACGGCGTTTATGCTGGGCCAGCATGGCAAGTCGCTGACCTACCAGCTGTCGGCCGCCACCCCGCGCCCGCGTTAGATTTACCCGCTTTCGGCTCACCGGTCGATGGGTATCCCTGGCTGAAAAGCTGCGGCCCTAATCTGAAATCACTACCTTTGCGGGTACATGCGCCTGCTTGCCCTGTTTTTTGCCTGCTACTTCGCCTTCCTCTCGTGCCTCACCTGCACGGACGAGGCCCCCGTGTGCCAGGACCAGCAGCAGGCCACTATCAGCGCTTCGCACGCGGACTGCGGAGCCGGCACGCTGGGTGACTGGTGCTCCCCGCTGTGCCAGTGCCACTGCTGCGGCGGGGCCATTGTGCCGGCGGCCCTGGCCGCGCAGGCAGCCTACTCCCTGCCCACCGAGTGGGCCGCCAGCCCCCGCCACGCCCGCATGGTCGTGGCTGCCCCCACACGGGCACTCGGGGCCGTGTGGCAGCCGCCGCAGGCCTAATCCTTCCCCCCTTTTCCTGCTGACCACCCTTCCCGGTGGCCCGTCGCGGTGCGCGATGGGCTAATTGGCGCTTTTGCGCTGAATTGGTCATGCCCCCCGCTCCCACCCCTGGTGCCGGAGCCGCCGGGCCGCAGGGTTTCACGGAAGCGTTAGACCTAACCCCCAAGCAGCGGATGTTCGACCGACTGATTCATTTTTCCATTCACAACAAGCTCATTGTCGGACTGCTGACGCTGGCCCTGGTGGCCTGGGGCGGCTACTCGCTCAGCCAGCTCCCGATTGACGCACTGCCCGACATCACCAGCAACCAGGTGGTGGTGTACACCGTGGCCCCCTCGCTGGCCGCTCAGGAGATTGAGCGGCTGGTGTCCTTCCCCGTGGAGCAGGCAATGGCCACCATTCCCGGCCAGACCGAAATTCGCTCGTTTTCGCGCTTCGGCCTTTCGGTGGTCACCGTCGTTTTCGAGGACAAAACCGACATTTACTGGGCGCGCACCCAGGTTTCGGAGCGGCTGAAAGAAGCCGAAAGCCAGATTCCGGCCGGCACCGGCCGCCCCGAACTGGCCCCGCTCAGCACGGGACTGGGCGAAGTATATCAGTACCTGGTGCGCGCCAAGCCGGGCTACGAGAAGAAGTACGACGCCACCGCCCTGCGCACCATTCAGGACTGGATAGTGCGGCGGCAGCTGCTGGGTACGCCCGGCGTGGCCGACGTAAGCAGCTTCGGCGGGCTGCTCAAGCAGTACGAAGTGGCCCTGGACCCCGAGCGGCTGCGCTCGCTGGGCGTCACGGTCAACGAGGTGTACCAGGCCGTAGCCCAGAATAACCAGAACGCCGGCGGGGCCTACCTCGACCAGAACCCGACCGCCGCCTTCATCCGCACCGAAGGGCTGGCCACGAGTCCGGCCGACATCGGCAACATCGTCATCCGCAGCACCAGTACCGGCCTGCCCGTGCTGGTGCGCGACGTGGCCGAGGTGCGCTACGGCGCGGCCGTGCGCTACGGGGCCATGACGCTCAATAACCAGGGCGAAGTGACCGGCGGGCTGGTGCTCATGCTCAAGGGGGCCAACGCCGCCGAGGTCATCAAGAGCGTGAACAAGCGCATGGCCACCATTCGCAAGACCCTGCCCGAAGGTGTCACCGTGGAGCCCTTCCTGGACCGCTCCAACCTGGTAGACCGCGCCATTCACACCGTCACCAAGAACCTGCTGGAAGGGGCGCTCATCGTGATTTTCGTGCTGGTGCTGTTCCTGGGCAACTGGCGGGCCGGGCTGGTCGTGGCCTCCGTCATCCCGCTGGCCATGCTCTTTGCCGTGAGCTTAATGCGCCTGTTTGGTGTGTCGGGCAATTTGATGAGCCTCGGGGCCATCGACTTCGGGCTGATTGTGGATGGGGCGGTGATTATCGTCGAGGCCATCATTCACCGCCTGCACGGCGGGCAGCTGCAAGTACCGGGCAACCGGCTGAACACCGAGCAGATGGACGACGAAACCTACCACGCGGCCTCTAAAATCCGCTCGTCGGCGGCGTTCGGCGAAATCATCATTCTCATCGTGTACCTGCCGCTGCTGGCCCTGGCCGGCATCGAGGGCAAGATGTTCCGGCCGATGGCTGAAACCGTGGCCTTTGCCATTCTCGGGGCTTTCCTCCTGAGTTTGACCTACGTGCCGATGATGTCGGCACTGGCTCTGAGCCGGTCTACGGAGAATAAAAAGACGCTTTCCGACCGGATGATGGCCTTCTTCACCCGCGTCTATCACCCTTTGTTGAAGGGTGCGCTACGCCACCAGGCCGCCGTGCTGCTTACTGCCGGCAGCTTGCTGGTCGGCGGCTTTTTCTTGTTTCGCACGCTCGGCGGCGAGTTCATTCCCACGCTCAGTGAAGGCGACTTCGCAGTCGAAATGCGGGTGCTCACCGGCTCTTCGCTGAGCTACACCATCACGCAGGCCCAGCAGGCGGGGGCCATCCTGAAAAAGCAGTTTCCCGAAGTGAAGGAAGTGGTGGCCAAAATCGGGGCGGGCGAGATTCCCACCGACCCCATGCCCGTGGAAGCCGCCGACGTGATGGTCATTCTCAAGGACCAAAAGGAGTGGACCTCGGCCACCAACCGTGAGGAACTGGCAGATAAGATGGCCAAGGCGTTGAGCGTCATGCCTGGCGTTACGTTCGGGTTCCAGCAGCCTATCCAGATGCGCTTCAACGAGTTGATTTCCGGGGCCAAGCAGGACGTGGTACTCAAAATCTACGGGGAGGACTTGCAGCAGCTGGCCGACTACGCCCAGCAGGCCGGCCGCCTGGTGCGCCAGGTGCCAGGGGCCGAAGACGTGTACGTGGAGCAGGTCACCGGCCTGCCTCAGATAGTGGTGCAGCTCGACCGCAACCGCCTGGCCCAGTTTGGCCTGAACGTGGCCGACGTGAACCGCACCGTGCAAACCGCCTTTGCCGGCGAAACCGCCGGCCAGGTCTTCGAGCAGGAGCGCCGGTTTGACCTCGTGCTGCGCCTGCGCCAGGACCTGCGCAAGGACATTACCAGCGTGCGCCGGCTCTTCATCGCCGGCCCCAACGGCCGGCAGGTGCCCCTGGAGCAGGTGGCCAGCGTGGAGCTGCGCGAAGGGCCGAATCAGATTCAGCGCGACGATGCCAAGCGCCGCATCAGCGTGGCCTTCAACGTGCGGGGCCGCGACGTGGAAACCGTCGTCAAGGAGCTGCAAGGCAAAATTGATAAGCAGGTGAAGTTTGCTCCCGGCTACTACACCACCTACGGCGGTCAGTTTGAGAACCTGCGCCAGGCCACCGACCGGCTGAGTATCGCCGTGCCGGTGGCGCTGGTGCTCATTTTCGTGCTGCTGTTTTTCACCTTTGGCTCGCTGAAGCAGTCGGTCATGATTTTCACGGCCATCCCACTCTCGGCCATCGGGGGCATCGCGGCGCTGTGGCTGCGCGGAATGCCGTTCAGCATCTCGGCCGGGGTAGGCTTCATTGCCCTGTTCGGGGTGGCCGTGCTCAACGGCATCGTGCTCATCGGCTACTTCAACCAGCTGAAAGCCGACGGCATTGCGGACCTGAGCGAGCGCATCCTGCGTGGCACCGAAGTGCGCCTGCGCCCCGTGCTGATGACGGCTACCGTGGCCTCGCTGGGCTTTCTGCCGATGGCGCTGGCCACCTCGGCCGGGGCCGAAGTGCAGCGCCCGCTGGCCACCGTCGTCATCGGCGGGCTGGTATCGGCCACGCTGCTGACGCTGCTGGTGCTGCCCGTCCTCTACGCCCTTTCCGAGCGAAAAAAGGCTGCGGAGCCAGCGCCTGAATCCAGTCCGGTTGCGGCTAAATCCCTACCCGTGGCGACGCTGCTGCTCCTGCTGCTCCCGCTAGTGGGCCACGCGCAAAGCCCGCTCACCGCGCCCCAGGCCGTGACGCAGGCCCTGCAAACCAACGGCACGGTGCTAGCCGGCCAGCGCGCCCTCGAAGCCCAGCAGGCCGTGCGCCGCTCGGCCTACGACTATGGCCGCACGACCGTCACCGGCAGCTACGGCCAGTACAACTCCCAGAACCGGGACAACCAGTTCACCATCACCCAATCCGTGGCCCTGCCCGGCGTGTACCGCAGCGCCGCCAACCTGGCCGATGCCCGCATTGCCGGCCAGCAGGCCCAGCTAACGCAGGTGCAGGCGGAACTGCGCCGCCAGGTGCGGCTCAGCTACGAGCAGGCCGTCCACGCCCGCCACCGCCTGCGGGTGCTGCGCGGGCAGGACAGTGTGTACACCGAGTTTCTGCGCTCGGCCACCCTGCGCTTTAAGACCGGGGAGGCCGCTCGCCTCGAACCAGCTACGGCCCTGGTGCAGCAGGGCGAAATCCGCACCCAGCTGCTGGCTGCCCGCACCGACTTCCGGGTGGCGCAGCGCCAGCTGCAAGCCCTGCTGCAAGTGCCCACGGCCGTCGTCGTGGCCGATAGCCTGCTGCGCCCGCTGGCGCTGCTGGGCGCGGCCACCCTGGCCGATTCCACCGCGCCGGCCGGGGCTGATACGCTGCTGGCGCGCACCAACCCCCAGGCGCGGGTACTCGCCCAGCAGGTGGCCGAGCGCCGCGCCGAAACCCGCGTGGCCCAGGCCGCCGGGCTGCCGGAATTCACCGTGGGCTACTTCAATCAGACCATCATCGGCTACCAGCGGCTCGATGCGGCCGGTACGGAAAACTATTTCGGCCCCGGCTCCCGCTTTCAGGGCGTGCAGGCCGGCGTGGCGGTGCCGCTGTGGCGGCGGCCCCAAAAGGCGCGGGTGCAGGCCGCCCGCCTGCAAGAGCAGGTGGCCCAGGCCGGCTACGACCGCTACCGCGCCGAAATAGCCGGCCAGCTGGATGAACTGCTGGCCCGCCGCCGCGAGCAGCAGCAGCGCCTGGCCTACTTCGAGGCCACGGCCCTGCCCCAGGCGGCCGTTATCACCCGCCTGTCCACCATCGGCTACAAGGCGGGCGAAACCGGCTACTCGGAGTATCTGCTCAACCTGGAGCGCGCCCGTCGCCTGCGCCTCGATTACCTCGACGCGCTGCTGCAACACAACCAGACCATTATCGAGCTGGAATACCTCCTAGGCGGGCAATAGCCGACTGGCTGCCCCGCCCCCTCCCTCAACTTCAGAATCATGCGAGTTATCGTAACGTATATCGTACTGCTCAGTCTATTGACTGGCTGCGGCGCGAAAGAAGCCGCCACCGACAGTGAATCAGCCAAGACTACGCCCGCCGGCGAAGCGGGTGAGAAAGCCGCCCCCGACCGCGTGACCCTCACTACGGCCGAGCAGCAGGTAGGTGGCGTGCGCCTGGGCACCCTCACCCAGCGCCCCATGAGCGGGGGGCTGAAAGTGAACGGGGTACTCGATGTACCCCCGGAAAATCTGGTGTCCGTCAGCGCCCCGCTCGGGGGCTTCGTGGACCGCACCGACCTGCTGCAAGGCTCGCGGGTGCGCGCCGGGCAGGTGCTGGCCGTCATTCGCAACCCCGATTTCGTGCAGCTGCAACAGGACTACCAGGAAGCCCGCAGCCAGCTCAAATATGCCCGCGCCGAGTACGAGCGGCAGGGCGAGCTGTACAGGCAGGAAGTGGCCCCGCAGAAAAACTACCAGCGCGCCCAGGCCGAGTACGAAGCCCTGCAAGTGAAAACCAGCGCCCAGGCCGCCCGGCTGCGCCTGGCGGGCCTGCCCCTGGGCGGGGCCATTGTTAGCACGGCCACCCTGCGCGCCCCTCGGGGCGGCTTCGTGAAAGCCGTGAACGTGAGCATCGGCCAGAGCGTGACGCCCACCGACGTACTGTTTGAAATCGTGAACCCCCAGCACCTGCACGTCGAGCTGACGGTGTTTGAAAAGGACATTCCGCAGGTGAAGGAAAACCAGCTCGTGCGCTTCTCGCTGGGCAACGACTCGGTGAGCCGCGAGCGCACGGCCCACGTCTACCTCATCAGCAAGACCATCAGCGACGAGCGCACCGTGCGCGTGCACGCCCACCTCGACCGCGAGGATGAGCAGCTGCTGCCGGGCACCTTCGTGCGGGCCGTCATCGAAACCAACCGCGTCACCGTGCCCACCCTGCCCGAAAAAGCCGTGGTGCAGTACGGGGCGCAGGCCTTCGTATTTGTGGCGGCCGACTCGGCCACGAAAGCCGGGACTGTCACCTACCGCATGGTGCCCGTCACGCGGGGCGTGAGCGAAGACGGCTATACCGAAGTTCACTTGCCCGCCGCCGAGCAGGGCAAGCCCCTGCGCTTCGTCACCGAAGGCGCGTATGCCCTGCTGGGTAAGCTCAAGAATGCCGAAGAGGAAGAGTAAGACCGGTTTCCCATGCTACCCATTCTAAAGCCCCTGCTGGTGTTTTTTCTCGCCGGCCTCTGCGAAATCGGGGGCGGCTACCTCATGTGGCAGTGGCTCAAGTCGGGCCGGGCCGGCTGGATGGGGGCGGCCGGGGCTGTCCTGCTGATACTCTACGGCTGGATTGCGACCTGGCAGCCGACCTCGTTCGGCAAAACCTACGCCGTGTACGGCGGCATTTTTATCGTCATGTCCATCGCGTGGGCCTGGTATTTCGACGGCTTCCGGCCCGACCGCTTTGACGTTATCGGTGGGGTCATCTGCTTCGTGGGCATCGCCATCATCCTGTTCTGGCCCCGCTCCTAATCAATACTCCATGCTCGAACTACTCACCGGTGCCCTGCTGCTCAGCCTGCTTCACGCCACGATTCCCAACCACTGGGCTCCGGTGCTGGCCGTAGCGCGGGCGGAAGGCTGGTCGGTGCGGCGGGCCGTGGGCGTAACTGCCGTGGCCGGGCTGGCGCACGGCCTGAGCACCGTGCTGATTGGCTTGCTGCTGGGCCTGCTGGGCTGGCGCTTGTCGGACCGCTTTGCCCAGGCGGCGGGCTGGGTGGCCCCGCTGCTGCTCATCGGCATCGGGCTGCTCTACGCCTTCTCCGGCCCTGGCCACACGCACCCCGACCCGGCGGCCCTGCCGGCGCGCCGGCCCCGGCGGCGGGTGGTGCTCGGGCTGGCGGCCACTATGTTCCTGGCCCCCTGCCTCGAAATCCAAACCTTCTTTCTGACGGCTGGCACCCACGGGCCGGCCGCGCTGGCGCTGCTCATGGGCGTGTACTTGCTGGTGTCGGTGGCGGCCATGTGCGCCCTGGTGGCGCTGGCCTCGCGGGGCCTGCGCCGCCTGCGCCTCGACGGGCTGGCCCGCCACGAGCGCCACCTGACCGGCGCGGTGCTCGTGCTGGTGGGCATCGCCGGCTTTTTCGTGGACTGGTAATCGACGGCGCGCCCGTTCCCTCTTTAGAACTGATTTCAACTCCTGATTTTTATGCCTGACCCTTCATCCGATAGCCTCAACGAGGAGCTGAACACCGCCAAGCAGGTGCAGCCCGAAAACGTGGGCGCGCTCACCCGCGCCCAACTCACGCCCGCTGCCGCTGCCGCGTCCCAGGGCCACGACGTGCCCGGCCACGACCACTCCGACGCAAACCACGCGGGCCATGACCACGGCGACGAATCCGACGAGCACGCGGGCCACGACCATGATGGCCACGACCACGGGGACCACGACCACGGCCCGGCCGGTGACAACCCCTACCTGGCTCCGGGCATCAGCCTGGTACTGATGCTGGCTGGTATTGCGCTGGACTACTACAAAGCTGGCTTCTTTACCGGCTACGTGCGCTTCGGGTGGTACGCGGTGGCCTACCTGCTGGTAGGCTGGAAAGTGCTGCGCTCGGCCATTCAGAGTATCCCCAGCGGCAACATCTTCAACGAGTTCCTGCTCATGGGCATCGCTACCATCGGCGCGTTTGCCCTGGGCGAATACGCCGAAGGGGTGGCCGTGATGCTGTTTTACACCGTGGGCGAGCTGTTCCAGGACGCGGCCGTGAACCGCGCCAAGCGCAGCATCAAGGCTTTGCTCGAAATTCAGGCCACCGAAGTGGGCGTGCTGCGCGGTGGCCAGCGCCTGGTGCTCGACCCCAAGGAAGTGGTGGTGGGCGACGTGATTGAAGTGAAGCCCGGCGAGAAAGTGGCCCTGGATGGCTCGCTGCAATCTGAGCGCGGCACCTTCAACACGGCCGCCCTCACCGGCGAGTCGGTGCCGCAGACCATGCAAAAGGGTGAAACCGTGCTGGCGGGCATGATTAACCAGGACACGCTCAGCCAAATCACTGTTACGGCCGCCTTTAAGGATACCAAGCTGAGTAAGATTCTGGCGATGGTGCAGGATGCCGTGGGCCGCAAGGCCAAGGCCCAGCAGTTCATCACCAAATTTGCCCGCGTCTACACGCCCATCGTGGTGGGGCTGGCCCTGCTGCTCACGCTGCTGCCCTACTTTTTCGTGCACGACTACGTATTCCGCGACTGGCTCTACCGGGCGCTGGTGTTTCTGGTTATTTCCTGCCCCTGCGCGCTGGTTATTAGCATTCCGCTCGGGTACTTCGGCGGCATCGGCGCGGCCTCCAAGGTCGGGGTGCTCTTCAAGGGTTCCAACTTTCTCGATGTCATGCGCGAGATTGATACCGTGGTAATGGATAAGACCGGCACCCTCACCAAGGGCGTGTTCGCCGTACAGCAGGTGGTAGCCGCCAACGGGCAGGACCCGGCCCGGTTCACGGCCCTGGCCGCCGCGCTCGAAGCCAAGTCCACCCACCCCATCGCCCAGGCGCTGGTGCAATACGTGAAGTCCGCCGGCACCCCTCTGGCCGTGGAAAATGTGGAAGAGATAGCCGGCCACGGTCTGCGCGGCCGGGTCGATGGCCAAGACGTGCTGGCAGGTAATACCAAGCTGCTCAGCAAATTCAACGTTGCCTATCCCGCCGAAATTGACCATGTGGTCGATAGCATCGTGGTGGTGGCCGTGGGGGGCCAGTACGCCGGCTACCTCACCGTGGCCGACGAAATCAAGGAGGATGCGGCTCAGGCCGTGCGGGAGTTGAAAGCGCAGGGCATTACAACTATCGTCATGCTCTCCGGCGACAAGGACGCCATCGTGCAGCGCGTGGCCAAGGAACTCGGCATCACCGAAGCCTACGGCGGGCTGCTGCCCGAAGACAAAGCCGCCCACGTCGAGCGCCTGAAAGCCGCCGGCCACCGGCTGGCCTTCGTGGGCGACGGGGTAAACGATGCCCCCGTGGTGGCCCTGGCCGACGTGGGTATTGCGATGGGCGGCCTCGGCTCGGATGCCACCATTGAGACGGCCGACGTGGTGATTCAAACTGACCACCCGAGCAAGATTGCCACCGCCCGCCGCATTGCCGTGGCCACGCACGCCGTAGTCTGGCAAAACATCTGGCTGGCCTTCGCCGTGAAAGCCGTGGTGCTGGCCCTCGGGGCCGGCGGCCTGGCTACCATGTGGGAAGCCGTCTTTGCCGACGTGGGGGTAGCCCTGCTGGCCATCCTCAACGCCGTGCGGATTCAGCGTATGGACTTTACTACTAAACCTTAGCTCTCCCTGATGGAACCAGCTGCCCCCACCAACCGCGAGCGTGCCGAGCGCGGCCAGACCTCTACCCTGCTTGGCATCGGGGCCAATGTGGCCCTCGTGCTGGGCAAGGGCACGGCCGGCGTGGTCGGCCACTCCTACGCCCTCATTGCCGAAGCTATCGAGTCAGGCACTGATATTTTCAGCTCCCTCATCGTGTGGTTGGGCCTGCGCACCGCCGCCCGCGAGCCCGACGCGAATCACCCCTACGGCCACGGCAAAGCCGAGCCACTGGCCGCCATTGCCGTGGCCGTGGCCCTGGTATGTGCCGCCGCTTACATCGCCACCGAAGGTGTGCTGCACATCCTCACGCCCCACCAGCTGCCGGCTCCCTTCACCCTGGCGGTGCTGGCCGTGGTCATTGCCATCAAGGAGACGCTCTACCGCCGGGTGAATAAAGTCGGGGAAGAAGTGGACAGCAGCGCCGTGAAGGCCGATGCTTGGCACCACCGCGCCGACGTAATTACCTCCTGCACCGCCTTCGTGGGTATCAGCATTGCCCTCATCGGGGGCAAGGGCTGGGAAGCGGCGGACGATTGGGCCGCGCTGGTGGCCTGCTGCTTCATCGTCTACAACGCCTACCACATTTTCCGCCCGGCCTTCGGCGAAATCATGGATGAGGCTCCCGCCGGGACGTGGGCGGAAGACGTGCGCGCCCTGGCCGAAGCCGTTCCCGGCGTGGTGGCCACCGAAAAGTGCTTTGTGCGCAAGATGGGCTTCGAGTATTTCGCCGACCTGCATGTGATAGTGGACGGCCGCATCAGCGTGCGCGAAGGCCACGACATTGCCGGCGCGGTGAAAGCGGCCATCAAGCAAGCCAAACCTGCCGTCTATAACGTGCTGGTCCACATCGAGCCAACTACCTGACCTGTTCCCCTCTTACGCTATGCTGCTCGTTATTCCTGCCGCCGTTACTCCACCCTGGACCACGATACTGGGCTTCTCGCTGCTGCCGGCCATTGTGATGGTAGCCGGTGCGGCGCTGGCCGTGTGGCGCGCTCCCGGCCCGAAGCTGCGTAGCGCCATTCTGCACTTCGCGGCCGGCGTCATCTTCTCCGTGGTCGCCGTAGAGCTGCTGCCCGATATCGTGCAGCACCATGCCCCTTACGAGGTGGCCCTGGGCTTTGGCCTGGGCGTGGCTACCATGCTAGGTCTGCGTTACTTCACCCAGCGCCTCGAAAAGCAGACGGAAGCTGCCCCGGAAGCTCCGGCTGCTGTTACCACGGGTACCGCCAGCGCGTCGCCGCTGCCGTGGGGTCTGCTGGTGGCCATCGGCATCGACATTCTCATTGACGGGCTACTGCTGGGCATCGGCTTTGCCGCCGGCGCGAAGGAAGGCACCCTGCTGGCCATCGCGCTGACTATTGAGCTGCTTTCCCTGGGCCTGGCCACGGCCGTGGAGCTGCGCGACGGGGGGCACGGTAAGGGCCGGGCGGTAGCCATTGTGGCCGGCACCTCCCTGATGCTGCTGCTCGGGGCCGGCATCGGCACCACCGTACTGCGCGGGGCCACCGGCAACCTGCTGGAAATAGTGCTCTCCTTTGGTCTGGCGGCGCTGCTCTTCTTAGTCACCGAGGAACTGCTGACCGAAGCCCACGAGGAAACCGAAACGCCGCTGCTCACGCTGGCATTTTTCGTCGGATTCCTGCTGTTTCTGCTGCTGGGCATGGTTGCCTAGTTGTTTTAATTTACCTGCTCCAAGTCATGCACACTGTCAAAATTGACCTCACCCTAACGCCGGAAGGTCGTCACCTGGCCTTCTCCAAAGAACTGCTGGAAGTAGCCCACGTTTTCCGCCGGGTGGGCGGTGAGGCTGGCCCGTGGCAGCGCGTGGCCGTGAATACCCGCTCGCCCTACCTGGATACCGATGTCTTTGCACCGGGCACGCAGTTGGAATATTACGTGCAGCACGAAACCCAGCAGGGTACCGCCGAAGCTCGCAGTCACCTCGTCAGCACCACGCTCCCCTAGCGTTTCCCGGCACTCATTCAGCAGCATAGCGTTATCAGCCAAGGATTTGTCCGGCTTACAAAACGAGATGCAACGGAATAGCCGGGGCCTATGTTTGGCCTGCATGTGCAACCATCATAAGCCTGCTCACAAGCTCCAGCGCTTTGGCATTTACCTGGCCGCAGGCATCCTCGTGCTGCTGAGCCAGTATTACATTTCCTGAACACGTCGTCGCTCCCATCTACTTGTGCCGCCGGGGAGCACGGTGAGGCACTGCAACCGGAGCGGGCGGCACCACTACTTCCCGAACGACCGAAAAGCTGTAAGTCGTCACCTGTTTTCCTGGCTGCACGGTGGGAGTCGCCGCGCTCGCAACCAGTACCTGGGGCCGGATAACTTCGTGGTATAGCTGTACTCCCCGGTAGCAAGCGAATAACGTAACGGCCACTAAGGTCAGCAGGGCCGTGTAAAGGGCGATTTTCTTCGTATTCATGGGTTGCGTTTGTAAAAAGCCGGGCACCAGACCCGGTGATATAAGGTGGAAAACCAGTTTGTGCGAGGGGGCGTTAACTGGCCCCGGCACGGGTAAGTAGTCCCCTCACTGCCTCAGTGGAAGGCCGCAAGGGAATAAAAGGCAAACTTTTTTTGGTAGTCGGGGAATGGCAGTGCTGGCCAGCAGAGCGCTCCCAAAGGTGCGTCAGTGCCAAATGCGGCATATCTGGTACCTGATGAAACACAATCGTCTCTTAACCAATATATTATTGGCCAGTCAACCCCATTTACAACCCGATTAAGGGGGCTGCAAGCGCGGTTTAGCGGGGGGAGTAGACGTAACTCCATCACGAGCCAGCCGGAAGGCAGCTCGGCAGTAAGGCGGGGCAAAAATCCTGGTCAGGTTCATCGCTACAAACCTGCGACCGCCGGGCAGCTAAGAAAAGGACACTACTTGCGTTTTAGTTATTTGCAATTGGTATTAACGCGAAACGCCTTTGTCACTCCTCGATAACTCCGAAATTGCCTGCGAATACTGCCGGCGAAAGTTTGTTCCCAAGAAGCGGTGGGTGCAGAAATACTGCGGCAGCCCGTGCCGGGTAGCGGCCTGTAACCAGCGCGCCGGGCGGGCTCATCCACTCGAAAGCCAGTCGGCCATCAAAATCCGTCGGCGCAAAGAGCGCGGGCGCACGCCCACCGCCGTGGCCGCGAATCAGTCTTCTTCAACGAATGAAGAAGTTATCGCCGCTATCGGGCAGCTGGTGGAGCGCATGACCGCGCTGGAAAAGCAACAGCGGCAGCTGCTAAACTTGCTCCTGCCACCGGCTGCGTGAGTTAGTTCCTTACCAGATAGGCATAAAAAAACCTCACCGAAGCGGTAAGGTCTTTTTGCATGTTGCTAGTGCTTTCCCTTCTATGGTGAGGCGCACTAACTCAAATTTAGAGCCCAGGGCCTGGCTTGCGTACTTCCTAAGCTAGCGGCCGTTTACTTTGAGTAAATTACCGGTGCACCATGAAAAACGAGTGGGATTTTTTTGCTGACGTGCAGCGACGCTTGGCTACTGGCCAACCGCTCGTGCAGGGGTACTTTGCCAATCCAGTATCATTTCCCTTTGACGAGCTGCGCGGCATTGTGCTTGATGAGGATGGCACTCAGTATGAGTTGGGCGCAGATTACAAGCAGGCGCTGGGCGAGTGCATTCAGCAAGGGCATACCCCGTGGGGCCTGTGTCTTCGGGAGCGCATTATCTGCTTTGGACAACAAGTAGTGGCGGCCGACTTTACTACTGACTACGTAGTGGCTTATGAAGCCGCTACGAAAGCTTAGGGCCACGTCGGCGCTCCGGCTGTTGCGCTTGTGCCTGCTCCTGCTTAGCCGGGGTAAGGAGAACCTGCATAGCCTGGCGCAGTTGGCCTACACTGGAACTGTCTTTGAGGGCGGGTACCTGGTCTACCTTGGCCAGCACCTTAACCAGATTTTCCTGGTCCAGTGGCTTGATTTCCGGCTGCTTGAGCAAACTTTTGCTTACCTGCTGCAAATAGGCGGCCTGTAAGCCTCCCCCATTCTCTCGTAGGGTCTGCGCTACCAGCGCGGCAGCGTTAATGAACACGCGGCGGGCCTGGTCGTGGCCGGGCGAATCACTCGGCTGTAGCTGCTGCTGCTCGGCCCGCTTCTGCTGCTGGGCCACTTCCTGTTCACCAGCCATCTGCCGGCGCTCCGTCTGGGCCACCATCCCTTCGTTGACCGTAACCTTTGGGTTGGTGGCCAGGCTGTCGAGGGCAGCGCTAATAGCGGGCAATTGGGGCGAGTCCAATCGGTAGCGTAGCGTCAGCTCGGTAGCCAGTTCGCGGGGAGCAGCATTATCCAACTTGCGCGAGTGGTCGATGCTCAGGCCCACTTTTTCCAGGTTCTGCTGCAAGGTGCTCAGCTGCGACATTTCATCCCGGCTTTCCCGATACGCTATCGTAAGCAGGCGCTCCCCCTTATCGCGTGCGGTGGCCGGCACTTCCGGCTGCTGAGTAACGGCGCTGCCCAACTCCCGCTTTACCACGCGCTGCATCTGGTCCTGCTTCAAATCCTCATTCCAATCCTTACCCTGGCTTTTGACGAGTTCGATTTTCTGGTCGTACTGCAAGCTCTGGGCGATGGCCTGATTGAAAGCGCCCAACGCTTCGCGGTTCATTGGAACGTGGAACTGGTAAGTATTGGGGCCTTGCCTGGCCGAACTAATTAACTCGTCGCGCAAGGTCTGGGCGATGGCTGGCGAGACGGGCTCCCCGCTTTCGCGGTTGTACTGCTCGGTGGTTCGGGCATTGAAGGATTTCAACTGCTGGGTCACGGCCTGCATACTGGCCAGGTTGGCCGTGGTGACTTCGACGGTCAGCAGGTGCTCGTGCTCCCGCACCACCTTCATCGGGTTCTGCTCGCTGGCAAAGCCCGCGAGTAGTCGGGTATCGAAGTGGTGGCCCTGGGTATCGTTGTCGAAAGCGGATTTAATGGCGGGGATGCGCTCCTCCCCCAGCAGCCGCTTCATCTCAAATATCTTATTCTGCGTCAGCGTGCCCGACGTGGATGCATACAACACTCGCTCGCCGGGGTGCAGTTGCGCGTAGGAGAGCGTATCAATGGCCGACTCGCTCACTACAAGGTGCGTGGGCGGCTTGCCCTCCGGCAGCTTGCTCAGCCACAGCGAGCGGGCAAACTGGCTTTCGGCCGCCTGGCCTTTGAAGCCCTCCCCTTTCAGCTCCAGCCCCACAACGCGGCCGTCGTGGTAGGCCGGGAAGGCCGTATTTACAAACGTCTTGGCCGGCATTCCCTCGCGCTGCACGGTGTGCAGCTGGTTCAGGATGCGGCCGGCAAACTGTGGGTTCTCAATCGTGGTTTTTGTAATACCCCGGCTCTCCAGAAAAGTGGTATTTTCGAGGGGCCGGCAGTCTTTGGTGTAGATGCTGTGAAATTTCTCGCCGGGGGTGGTTTCGCTGATTGGCGGCAAAGTCAGCCTGGGCCGCTCGGACTCGGGCAGGTTCAGGTAGGCCCGGAAATGGTCGTTGACGCTCTGCCACATATTGCGGCCGGGCAACTGCTCGATACCGACGACGCGGCCCGTGCTCACCCGGTTTTTCATCCAATCGACGACGCTGCCCTTATCGCGGTCGTCCTGGCTGTTGAAATACATCCAGTCCCCTCCCCTACCCTTGAAAACCACGAGCTTGTCATCCCCCTCGAAAACGTGCCATTTCCCCTTGCCCAGGTCCTCGCCCTTTTGCAGCGCGTAGCCATAATGGGTAAGTATTTCGGGGAGTTCAACGCGCTCCTTGATTTGCTGGAAGGTGAGGTCGTGTTCCATATCAGGTTAAATAGGAAGCCCGAAAACAGTGTTTTCGGGCTTCGTTGATACTACCTAAAGGCCGCACGAAGCGCCTTTAGATGCGTGGGCCGCGCACCCGTGGCGCGGGTGCTACTACTTCGGTCACCGTTGCTACGGGTGCCTGCTTTTTCTCCGAATCCAGGTCCCGCGTCTGGGTAGCCGCTGGTGCCTGGGTTTTGGCCAGCTCGTAAGGCTCGGGCTTCACTTCCACGCCGGCTTTCGCGGCGTGGATTTGTACAGTCCCGTCAAACGGCTCGCCCCCATTGGGTCGGTTCATTTGCGCCAGATGCACTGCTTTGCCTTCGCGCAGGTCGTGACTCTGCTCCGCTGATAGTTTTACGCCCGCAATCTCGTCCTTGAAAGTCACCTTACTTTCCGGTAAAACTACGACCTTGTTCATCTCTTTATCAACGCCCACGTAGCCGTTGTAGGTGTTGCCTTCTTTGTCCTTCAGGCCGCGCACTAAGCCAGCGGTGCCCTCGGTTTCCAACTGCTTGCGCTGCTCTGGGGTAAATGGCTGGCCCCCTATCTCGTTGGGAATCTCCAGCAGCTTCTTCGGCAACTCCATTTTCAGCGTGGCCGAGCCGTCCGCCTCGCGGTGAAGCACCATCTTCGCCTCGAATCTCACCGGTTCCTGCCCCTCCTTACCGACTGCCTGCATGGCCAGCAAGCCGGTTTTCTCGCCGTTCAGCAGCTTTTGCAGCTGGCCGTTGGCTTTCAGGTCGGCATCAGTCAGGCCCAGCGAAGCGAGCACTTTTTGGGGAATATCGGCCTCGGTAAATTTCGGAGCCGGCGCGGGCGTGGCGGGCTGCTGCACGGGGACAGCGGTGGCGGCCGGCGCGGGGGCCTCGGGCGCTACGGCGGCGGCAACAGCTGCGGCCGGGGCCGTGGGGGCTACGCCTTCGGGCCGGGCACCCGGCTTCAACTGGTCGCCGGCATCGGCATTACCGGCCGATTTTATCAGGCGGGCCTGTAGGTCCTGGCGGGTCTTCTCGTAATCGACTTCCAGCGACTGGCGGGTTTTGGGAGCGCCGTTCAGGTGTTCATAGAAGTTTTTCAGAAACGCCGAGACCGGGTTGCCGCTGGTATCAATGTCAAGCAGGCTTTTGCCATCCTGAATCACCTGCGCCGTGGATTTACCCTGCTGCTGGGCTACCTGCTTCACGCGCTCCACGCCGGCTGCCTGCTGGGCCTGCTCCGGGCCGGTGAGGGCCTGCTTGGGAGCCTGGCTTAGCTGGGCACTCAGCGCATCCCACTGCTTCACGCCAAACGCTTCTTTGACGGAATAGCCCAGGTCGGTAGCCTGGTCCTGGTCGTCCACGCCCATGCGCTGCCGGCGAGCTACTACCTGCTCAGGCTTCTCGACAATCTCAATCCCATTGCCGACACGCTTCAAGCCCTGGATAGTGCCCTCCAGCTTGGTCAGCTCCGGGCTCTGCGGGTCGTAGCTCACGCCGAAGCTGCCGCTCAGCTTCCCATCGGTACCTTTCTCAAACTTCATGGGGCCAACTGCTACGCCCGATTCTTTGAGTTGGTCGAGGTAGGCCCGCATTTCCAGCAAGGGAGCCACCGCGTCGCCCTGCTGCTTCCATTTAATTTGCAGTTCCCCGGCGCTGGATTCCAACGCGGGTGCGGGGGCCTGCTCGGGGGCTGGCTTGTCGGCAGCGGCCGGCGCGGCGGCCACTGCGGGCGCGGTCCCATCGGGTGCGGGCTCCTGGGTCGGCGCGGCGGCCGGCGCTTTCGACATCAGGCTTTCCAATGTCGCCGGATTGGTGCCCCAATCGCTTACTGCCAGTTCCCGCTTCAGCTCATTGGCCACGGTCCGGGTACTGGCCTGCTGGGTTGGGTCAATGAGCTTTTGGCGGGCGGCCTCCTGCTCATGGTTTTCAAAAACCTGTAAGCCGTTGCCACTACCCAGCTCTTTTAAGCCCTGGATAGCCCCCTCAATCTTCAGCGGGTCAGTTTGCGCGGGGTCATACTTCAGGTGAAAGCTCGTGGTCAGCTTGCCATCCTCCCCTCGCCCGACCTGGTAGCCCTGGGGGTTGTCCATGTGCAGCCCTTGGCCTTCCAAATACAGCCGCATCTCATCAAGAGGCAATACCTCGTCGTTAATCTGCTGCCATTTCACCTGAATACGGCTACCGGGCTCCTGATTACCCAAGCTGGCGGCAGCCTCCTCGCGCACCGGGCCGGCAGTCGTGGTAACGTCGCTGGCCAGTTCCGGCACCTGCTGCTGCTGTGGCTGGTTGCTAAAGCCCGTCTGCCCTTGCATGGTCATTTTCCACGTTTCGCCGCTGCGCTCAAAAATGGCGGGCTGCTGCACGGCCAGAAAATCCTGCCCCGGCTGGGGCCGCCCCTCGAAATTAAACACCCGATTCAAGACGCTGTCTTGGCTGTACAACAGCTGCGCATCAGCATTAGGGGCGGGGAATGCCTCCGCCCGGTTGGGGTTGCTGGGGTCCACTCTCAGTTCAAAAAGGCTGTAATGTGCCGGCCGGTTGCTGAGTAAATCCCGGCCCACCGTGCCATCGGGCATTGGCAGGCCATTCAGGTAGATTACCTGGGACGCGGTGGGGGTAGGCGCTACGGCCTCCGTAATGGGCACTTCGTCTTGCTCTGCCATTGGTAATGATGTGGTTAGGTGGAAATAATGGGCCAAAAAAAACGAGAGGCTGAAACCAACTTAGGTTCCAGCCTCTCGTTTTCGTGTTATTGAAACGGCGCGGTTATATTGATGCTAGGGGGTACGCAGATGCGTGGTCAGCAGTTCGGAAAGCTCAGCCATCTTGGCATCTAATTTCTCGTCAACGGCGGTAAGGTGCTTATCCAGCGTCCTTACAATGGCATCCCGGATGGGCTCCGGCGACTTCTTGGTTACCTCGTCCAGCTGAAGCTTGCTCACCTGGCCATTGTTTTTGGTCAGCACCCAGTTCAGGTTGTAGCCCCGGCTCTCATACACCCCCATCACCTTGAGCCAGTTTTCAATCTTGCCCCCCTCCCCCTGCTCAATGCGCCATACGATGTTTTGCGTCAGCCCAATGCGTTTGGCTACCGCCGCCTGCGTCCATTCCGCCTCCCCGTAGTGCTTGCCCAATTCTTCGCGAATTGTGGCCAGGCGTTTCCCTACTCGCTTGCTGTTAGGGCTGGGGGTTCCGGGGCTGGACTGCGGCTCTTTCATTTTGCTTTCTCGGTTTTCTCCTTGATGAGGTGCTTTAGGTCAGGGTCATTGCCAATGCGAACCAGCTCCCGGGCGCACAGCTCTTTCACGTCATTTTTGATGCTGCGGAAGTTGGCTTGTATCATTTCCTCAGCCTCGTCTTTGCCAGTGGCTGGGTTGATAAAGCTGGTAATATCGGGAATCGGCTGGTAGTTTCTGGCCTCGGCGGTTACGGCCTTCACGTCTACCTGAATCTTGGCGTGGAAAACCTTCTGCTCAATCTCCTCCCCAAAATTATCGGCGACGGCCCCCACGAAATTACCCTGGGTCAGATTGGCAATCGTGCTGGCCGGTATCATGCTGTCCATCTGCGTGGAAAGGCTGGTGCTCGTCTCGCGCATGTTGATGCTCAGGCTCTGGCGCTGTTGCAGGATTTTGCCGAAGCGCTCGCTCAGCCATTTGCCGCTGTTACCCGATACCTGACCGCTAAACACGTTGCCCACGGTGTTCTTGATTACTTCGGCCTCCTTCTGGCCGTAGTCGCGCTCCAGCTGCGAGAAGTCCTGGAAGCCCAGACACGTCGAAACCTTGTTGCTTCGCGCCGTGGCAATCAGGTTATCCAGCCCTTTGAAGTAAATCGTTGGCAACTCGTCAATGATGATGGACGATTTCCGCTTGCCCTTCTTGTTGACCAGCTTCACGAGACGGGCATTATAGAGGCCCAGCGCGGCCCCGTAGATGGCTTGGCGGTCGGGGTTGTTGCCCACGCACAATACCTTGGGCTCCTCGTTGCTGTTAATATCGAGCGTAAAATCATTGCCCGACATTACCCAGTACAGCTGTGGGCTGGCCAGCCGGCCCAGCGGAATCCGGGCGCTGGCAATCTGACCTTCCAGCTGCTCAATAGCATCCTTCTGGAACGCCGACACGAACGGCTTCACCAGGTTCTCAATCTCGGGGTACGAGGCTAAGACAGGGAAAATCTCCTCGTAATCGCGGCTCAGAAACTCAATGACGTGGGGGAAGGTGCAATACTTGCCCTTCTCGAACAGCTTCAAAAACCAGATGATGGCCGCCACGAAGTTGATGGGGCTCTCCACGAAGAAGTCGCCTTGCTTGCTAATCCAGCTCTTGTTGAGGTTGAGCATGATGGTGGACGCGCTTTCGTAGGCATCCACAATGTCTGTCATCAACTCGGGCAGCAGCGGGTTGCAGCGGTGGCTTTTGCGCGGGTTATCGAAGTTGATGACATAGAAGCCCACCGGCTTATCAAACTTGTCCTGGTGTTTCAACAACTCGTTGTAGCAGATTAGGCTCAGGTCATCAAACTTGTAATCGTAGATGTACATGCAGAAGCCCTTAGCCAGGTGCTGCCGGATGAATTCGTTAATGACCGCGAAGGACTTACCGCTACCGGGGGTACCCAGCACCATCGTGGCGCGGAATGGATTGACCACGTTCAGCCAGCCGTGATGCTTCTTGCCCCGCACCAGGTATTCGGTGCGCAGATTCACCGAGTACTCGTTTTCCATCAGCCGCTCCTCCTGGGGGAATGATTCGTTGTCCTTATTGAAAATGTCTTTCATCAGGTCGTTGTTGAACAACCGGCTGAGCCAGGTGCCGGCGCTCAGCAGCAGCAGGAAGCCCCCCGCGACCAGCGCCACGTAGAGGAACGTGGCCAGCCCGGCCGGCAGGTCGGTAGCGCGTAGCAGGTCGGAGCCATAAATCAGCCCCAGCCCAATCAGCGCGTAGCCAATCACCGTTTTCCCTTTTAATTTTTCGTTGGCGCGGCCCTTGATGCCGAGGCAGCTCAGAATGAGGAAAACCACGGCCAGGGTTTTACTTACCCAACTGGCTTTAAACAGGAAGGAGTTTTTGGTGAGGCTGGCCATGATGCGCTCGACTACGCCCGAAGTCCACCCCATCGACTGGAAGTAGCCGAAGCAGTAGTAGTAGATGTTTATGCCCATCAAAACGATGGCGAAGAGTCGCATGAACTCCATGATTTTTCGTAGTGCTTTCTCGTCTTCCATGATACCTAACGTCGATTGCGTGAATTAATAAAGTACAATTCTATAAGCGTGGTCCTTTCGGTCTTTGCTTGCTGGCTTCCTTGTCCTCATCTTGGATAGGGCGCGGTGGCGTGGGTAAAATGGGCAACTGCTGCTCGTTGTCCTGGCCGACCGGGAACAACTCGCGGAGCTGGGCGGCCTTATAGCCCACCTGCTGCCCGGTAACGGCTACCCCATTCAACTCAAAACTCACTCCCCGCAGCACGCCGCCGTTGTCGTGCTTGTAGCGCGTACTGATTCCCCGCTGCTCCAGCTGTTCTTGCAGCCACTGCTTGCCGGCGTTCTCCGGGTGGGTCACCAGCTGCTTTACCGCTTCGCGTACTATCTCCCGCGCTTTCTGCCTGGTGGGGTCCGTATCAGCCACACTCTGCCGGCGCTCTGGTAGCGGCTGCATCCCCAGTTCCTGGCTTATCTGCCTCGTGATTGCTGGCTGTCGGTAGAAGTTATTGTCTGTCCGCAGAGCCGGCCCCGCGTCAATGGGCACCCGGTTTATGTAGATGTGAACGTGGGCGTGCTTCTTATCGCGGTGCTCATAAACTACCACCTGATGCCGGTCAATTGGTGCACCAATCAATTCACAATAGCGCCGGGCGGCTGCCACTTTTTGTTCCTGGGTTACGTCCTCGCCGGCCTTCCACGAAAGCACCGTATGCCACACTGGCTTCTGGATTTTCTTGCTCAGCCGGGCCACCGCCTGCATATCCTGCGCCATCTCTTTTGGGCTGCCGGGAATGACATTCGCCACTACTAATAGCGGCGCGTCCTCGGGCTCTTTGCCCCTCCCCTTCCGCTGTCCTGCCCCGTAGGTAAGGGCTCCCTCAAAGTCACTTCCCGTATTCGTCTTTGCTATCATACCAGGTACTGGCGGATGGTGGCCACCAGCTGGTGCAAAGACTTTTCATCGGTCGCATACAGCGTGCTCGACTGGATGCGCCGGGCTATCTGATTTAAGTTGGTGCCAATGCCTACCAGTTGCCGCCGTAGCTCAGCCGGTATCGCCTCCTTTACTTCTCCCCCGATGCCGATGGTGCGCAGGTAGTCCGACGTTTTCTTAAACCCGGCTGCCTTACTCTTCGCCTCAATAGCACGCTTCTCATTAGCTGTGACGCGGAAACGTAGCACTTCGTCCCGATTAGTCTCTGTCGGTTCAGGAGTGGCTTCTTCATTCATAGTTCCGCAGGGTTACTTTCTACCCCTGCCTACGGCTAGAATTAGATTACAGCTACTTTTTAATCGTCTGCTTTAGCGAGCCAAGCCATGTGAGCCTGCGAACTTGGCGGTGTCATTGTCAGCTGCAAACGTAGTTTGTAGCTACAATGACATGGCTTGCTGTACGATTGAACGGGCTAGTAGAACGGGGGCGTTGAACGGTCGTTGAACGGGGTTAGAGCTAAGGCTAGGCTAATTACTTAGTGACTTTGTTACATTGTCACTTTGTTACTAATACAGCGGTTTTCTCTTGTGATTGCGGGCGGCTTTTTCTTAGCTTGTCTGGGCTAGCATCGGTGTTACTTAGTCACTTTGTTACTTGGGCTCTCAACAGGCTATTCTAATAGGGGAGAGATATTGCCTTGTCACAAGGTGACTTTGCTACTTTAGTACACGGTGACGGTAACGACTAATTTTTGTGGGCAAGTAATTTTGTTACCGAGTGACAAAGTAATCTTGTGACTTCCAGCCGCTACGCCAACCACCTTGTGCTGAGGTCACAAGATTACTTTGTCACTCGGTCACCAAATAACATTGTGTGTTTGTTACTTTGTTACTTAGTCACCAGATAATATTGTTTGTTGGTTACTTTGAGCGTTAGTTACTTTGTTACGGTGTACTTTTATCACCTCGTTACTTAGTAAATTCGTGACAAAGTAATCTTGTTACTTTGTCACCGTAGCTGTTTGGCACCGAGTAACAGCGTCACTTTGTGTATTTGTCACCAAGTAACAAAGTAACATTGCACCCAACTTTAATCCTCAACAACTCAACCGCCGCACCAATGAAAGAGCCAGTAGTGATTGCCTTCGCCACCCAGAAAGGAGGGGCCGGCAAGTCCACCATCAGCGTGCATGTCGCCTCGGCGCTCTGCTATGTATATGGCTACAAAGTTGCCATTGTGGACTGCGACTATCCCCAGAACACGGTCAACGTCTACCGGACCAAAGACAAGCAGATGCTGGCCAGTGACCCGGCATTTCAGAAGCGTCTGCTCAAGCAGGATATCAAGCCGTATCCCATCGTTATTTCCAGTGTGGAAAAAGCGGTCGATTCCATCGACAAGCTTGAACAGCAGGGCTTTGATTTTATCCTGGTGGATACGCCGGGTACCGTCAACATCGTGGGTCTGCCAGAATTGCTCAGGATGGTGCAGTACATCTTCCTCCCAATGGAAGCGGATTTAGGCACGATAGCTTCCACGATGGGCTACATGCAGATTTTGGGCGGCTTTTTAAAGTCCGCGCAGCCGGACCCCGACGAGTCGAACCTGCTGGGGTTCTACGCTTTCTGGAATCGCTATGTGAAATCGGAGAAAAAGTCCACCTACGATAAAGCAGCGCAGCTTTTGAAGGATAAAAACCTGCCGCTGCTGGAAAGCAAGGTCGAGTTGATGATTAGCTACAAGGAGAAACGCTCCACCATGTTCTCGCTGCCTGAGCGGGAGTTGGATAAGCTGGGCCTCGGCCGGCTGATTATGGAAATGCTCTCCATTGTACTCGGCCCCGGCGAAGTAACTCCCTCGGGCAAAGTAATCGAGGTGCCCGTGAGCACCGATGAGGCCGGCGCGGCCGAAGCATCGGACGATACCCTGTAATTCTTTCACTCCGTAAAATCCAATAACACCAATGGCTAAACCGAAACCCAAGAGCCAGGCCGAAAAGGACGCCGACCTCCAAAAGATGCTGGAAGCAGCAGCCACCAGCAATGATTTAATCGATGGGGGAGGGGCTTCGGCTCCTCCGGCCCCCGCTGCCCCGGTAGCGGCCCCGGCACCAGTAGCCAGTTCAGTTGAGCCGACGGCAACAGTTGAACAAAAGGGAGAATTTGCTTCGGTCGCGTCGGCCCCTCCGCCTGCCCCCACGGCTGCTGTAGTGGCCGAACCTGTGGCGACTTCCGTACCGGTGCCCTTACCTGCGCCAGCCGCCGAGTCTGAGCCCACGCCGGAAACTGCTCCGGCCCCTGCTGCTGAACCAGTTCCCGCGCCTAAGCTCGTCGTTACTTCTGCGCCAACTGTCACTACTGAGGATACTTCTGTCCCAAAAGTGGAAACCGTCCCGGAAAAAGAACCTTCGGCTAAATCTGCCCCTGAAGCCGCCGCTTCCGTAGAAGCCGCCACAGATGGAGAGCCGATGAGTTTTAATCTAGCCTCTCTCTTTGAGAAGTCGGCCGATAAGAAAACCTGGGTCGTCCGCATTACCGAGTCTCACCAGGAATACCTATCGCTTCTCGGTACGGTAGTAGGAGGGGGGGCTTCCATCCCGGATATGGTTCACAATATCATCTCCCAATTCATTTCGGCCCACGATGCAGAGCTGCAAAAAGCCCTGCAAAAGAAGCTACGCCAGCGCACTGGCAAAAGGCTTTAATCTTCCTAACCACCACCAAAACATGCTTAGCCAATATACCTGGGTCCAATTCTTTGTGTTTGTACTGGTCCTGCTCGTAATCTACTATGTCGTAGTGGGCTTCCTGTACTACCGGGATGACCTGGCTGCCTTGCTGAAAGGCAGAAAATTGGCTGTCCCCCAACTAGCCGGCGCGGGTGCCACCGCGTCGGCCGCTGGCCCACCCTCGCTGGTCCGCGCCAAGTCGGCTTTCGCTACTGCGCCCACGGCGACGGAAGCTGCGACGGCGGAAGTGGAAGCGCCCGAAGATGGGGCGGCGGAAAACCTGCCCGAAGCCTCGGCGGCGGTAGTAGGGGGGGAGCTTCCCAGCTCAACCGCCACGGCTACGGGCCGCGACGATAGCACCGACGACGAAGGACCGATGGACGCGGCCTCTTCGGTGGCGGGGGCAACGGATGAGGCCGTTGCGATGGATGCCGACCGGGAGGAGCAGGCCGACCAGCCCAACGAGGCCCTGGCGGCAATTATTCGCAAAAAGGCTCATGCCGCGCAGCCAGAACACTTGGCCGATGGCTCCGCTGAAGGAGAAGAGAATACCTCGGCAGTTGTTATTGAAGAAACCAATTCGGAAGGGGCAAATATTGAAAATAAACACCCCCATGTTGAAGCGCTTCACGTAGAAGACACAATTGAGTATCAACCTGCTGTTGCGACCAGCTATGAGCCATTAGCTGACTTCAACGAGCCAGTAGCTTCGCCTTCGGACGTGGCTACGCTGGAAGAGGAGGATTTGTATGAGGCAGATTCGGTTGCCGCCTACATTTCCCAGGTCCAGGCAGGCGAGAAGCCTGCAACCCCTGTCGCCCTGGTAGGCACCAGTCTGGCTGACCAGTTAGCTCAGTTTACCTCCACTAATACGGATGAATTAGCCGATTTATTCGGCCCCGAAACCGAGTAATTATTTGCTTTACCTATCCCTGTTTGACTATCTATTTCCCATTATCCTTCCTTTAATCACCCAAAATGAATAAGAAGCAAATTCTTTCGTCGGTAGCCATACTTGGTCTGATGCTCTGCTCCCAGGTCCTCTACGCGCAGGGTGGTGCTTCCGGGGGCACGGCGGGCATCCAGGATGCCACTACGCAGGTCACCAACTACTTCGACCCCCTCACCAAGCTCATGTACGCCATCGGCGCGGTGCTTGGGCTGATTGGGGCCATCAAGGTCTACAGCAAGTGGAACGCGGGCGACCAGGACACCCAGAAGACGGCGGTGTCGTGGTTCGGCTCCATGATTTTCCTGGTGCTGGTGGCAACGGTTGTCCGTTCCTTCTTCCTGTAAGCCAGCGCTCCGATGCCTGGCTATAACCTCAACCGAGGTATCAACAAGCCGTGGGAATTTCAGGGCTTGATTGGGGGCAACGTCTACTACCTGGTGGCTGGTATCGGCCTGGTGTTCGTCGCCTTCGTGACGATGTACCTGGTGGGTACGCCCCTGCTGTTTTCGGTCATTATCACGCTGGTACTCGGCGGGGGTATGTGGGCGGGCGTGTTCGCGCTCAACACGAAGTATGGGGAGCATGGCTTGATGAAAGCCAATGCCCGGCGCTCCGCGCCGAAGCTCATTACCAATCGGCAGAGCCGGTTATTCCAAAACCTAAATGAGGACCGGCCCAGGCGCTAGCAGTGCCTGGGCCTCGGCTTCCCTTTCCGATTATGAGCAGCAAAATTCTCGCCTCCGCCTCGCTCGAATCGAAGCAGCCGATTTACAAGATTGAGAAGGACTGTCTCATCTCCAAGAACGCCGATGTAACGGTGGCGTTCCGCTTGGAGCTACCCGAGATTTTCACGCTCTCGCGGGAAGACTACGCCCAGTTGCAACAGGCCTTCGTCAAAGCGGTGCGGCTACTGCCCGACCATTGCGCGGTGCATAAGCAGGACTGGTTTGTCGAAGACAAGTATGCTCCCGGCTTCGAGACGGACAGAACGCTGCTCTCGTCGGCCTACGAGCGCCATTTCTTCGAGCGGCCCTTCCTCAACCACTTCTGCTACCTCTACATCACCAAGATGTCGTCGGAGCGGCCCGACTGGGGCAGCTCGTCGGGCCTGCTGGCCCGGCGCAACATCGTGCCGAAGGATATGCTCGACAAGAAGGTAATGGAAGCCTTCTTCGACAACGTGGGCCAGTTCTTGCGGACGCTGGAAAGCGTCGGCCCCACCAACGCGCCTTACATCAAGTCCCACCGGCTCACCTCCGACGAGCTGGCCGGCACGCCGGAGAAATCCGGACTGCTGGAAAAGTACTTCGCCCTGAACCTCTCCGACCAAGCGCAGCAGGTGGACCTGGACTTAACCAACGGGTTGAAGGTCGGCCAGCAGTTCTGCAATATGTTCTCGGTGGCCAACCTCGATGATTTGCCGCTGGGCGTGGAATCGGATATCCGCTACGAGCCACTGAGCACCGAGTACACCGATTTCCCGATTTCGTTCGCGGCCCCCCTGGGGCTGCTGCTGGGCACCAGCCATATCCTGAACCAGTACGTGTTTCTGGACAACACCCAGAAAACGCTCAAAACCTTCGAGCAGAAGAAGGACCGCCTCAACTCGCTCTCGCTTTACTCGCGCCAGAACTCGGTCAACCACGAGTTCTACCAGCAGTACCTCAATGAGGCAGTGGCCGATAAGCGCCGGCCTGCGCGGGTGCATGTGAACGTGCTCACCTGGTCGGAAAGCGAAGATGAGCTGACCGAAGTACGCAAGCTGGTAAACGCCGCCTTCAACACTATGAACTGCAAGCCCCGGCAAAACACCGTGGACATTGCGGCGCTGTACTGGGGTGGGGTGCCGGGTAATGCCGGCGACTTCCCGAGCGAAGAAACCTTCTACACGTTCATCGAGCAGTCGGTGTGCTTCTGGGCCTCCGAAACCAACTACCGCAGCACCGGGGCTACGAAGGGCATCAAGCTCTCCGACCGCCTTTCCGGGCGGCCCGTGCAGGTCGATTTGTCGGATGAGCCGATGAAGAAGCAAATCATCTTCAACCGTAACAAATTCATCCTTGGCCCCTCGGGCTCGGGCAAGTCGTTTTTCACTAACCACATGGTTCGGCAGTATTACGAGCAGGGGGCGCACGTCCTGCTGGTCGATACGGGTAACTCCTACAAGGGCCTCTGCGAGCTGAAAGGCGGCGTGTATTTCACCTACGAGGAAGATAACCCGATTGCCTTCAACCCTTTTCTGGTGTCTGGAAAGCTAGACGTTGAAAAGAAGGAATCCATCAAGACGCTGCTCCAGGCACTCTGGAAAAAGGACGATGAAAGCGTGTCCCAGTCGGAGTATGTATCGCTGTCCACGGCAGTGAGCCTGTACTATGTGATGCTGGAAGAGGATGAGACTATCCGGCCCAGCTTCAACACGTTCTACGAGTTCGTGAAAGGCCCTTACTCGGAGTTGCTGCTCGCCGAAAAGGTGCGGGAGAAGGATTTTGACATTGATAATTTCCTCTACGTGCTGAAGCCCTACTACCGGGGCGGCGAGTACGATTACCTGCTGAACTCGCCCAAGGAACTGGATTTGGTGCAGTCACCCTTCATCGTTTTCGAGCTGGACAATATCAAAGACCATCCCATTTTGTTTCCGGTGGTGACGCTCATCATCATGGAAACCTTTATCTCCAAGATGCGCAAGCTCAAAGGGGTACGGAAGATGATTCTGATTGAGGAAGCCTGGAAAGCGCTCACCACGCCGGGGATGGCCGCCTACATCAAGTATCTCTTTAAGACGGTGCGGAAGTTCTTCGGCGAAGCCATTGTGGTAACGCAGGAGATAGATGACATCATTGGCAATGAGATTGTTAAAGATGCCATCATCAACAACTCCGACACGAAGATTCTGCTCGACCAGCGCAAATTCATTTTGAAGTTCGACCAGATACAAAGTCTTCTCTCCCTGACCGAAAAGGAGAAGGCCCTCATCCTCTCCATCAACCGCGACAACAAGCCCGAGCGGGGCCGCTACACCGAGGTATTTATTTCGCTGGGTGGGGTGGTTTCCAAGGTGTATTCCATTGAGGTTTCCAAGGAGGAATACATCACCTACACTACCGAGGAATCGGAGAAGATGCGCCTGTTCGACAAGTTTGAGAAGACCGGCGACATGCCCACGGCTATCAAGCTGGTGGCCGCTGAACTGCGAGAAGGCAAGTAACCAATTTGAACAAAAGGGGAAAACTATGAAAACTACCTTGCTTTCAGCGGGAATGCTACTGGCCTTGTCTGGCTGCGGTGGTTCTGATTCATCAGCCCCTGGGGCTGCGGCTGGTGCGCCGGCTGCAACGGTCGCAGCGCTGCCTGAAGTATCGGCAGCAACTGCTTTTGCCGATAGCCTTTCAGCGCTTCCTGGCGGTGCTCCGGCTGACGCTACGGCGGCACGGGCCTACACGCAGGCGGTCGGAGCTTGGTATGGTAGTGAACTAAGCTCAGGTATCAAAGCTCACCCGCTGGCCGACGGTATTTGGAAGAACTACCGCGCCGTGCTGCGCATGGTGGCCAAGTCGAGGGGCATGAAAAAAGTGAAGCCCGAAGATGCCAAACAGTGGGATGGCTTTGCGGGCGAATGTGAGACGGTGGCCAAGACGATTATCCCACTTACTCAGGATAACCCTGCCCCGACTTCCGACAAAGCATTGCCTCAGCTGCAAATGGCGTGGGACGGGATGCAGCACGTCCGCCTGGGCGCTGAGCGGCACATGATGTACCTGGAGCACCCCTACACCCGCGACCAACGGTAGCGGTTTCCTCTCTCTCTCTTTCCACCTTCCTTTTCCATTATTATGAACCTGAAAGTTGGAATCTTAAGCTTATCGCTGTTCGGCTTCACTGCCTTGCGGGCCTCAGCTCAGCTCGTGGTAACTGCCCCGGTACTGGAAGTACAAGGAGGGGTGCAAACCGGCCTGCAAAACACGATGAAAGTGCTTTCGTCGGCGGCAAATAAGCTAGTCGCTTCGGGAGTAAAGGAGCAGGAACTGACCAAGATGTTCTCGGAGAAGAATATGCTTATGGCCAAAACCTGGTACGATGGTCTGCTATCAGTCAGCTCGGCCGTGCGCGACTACAGGCGTGTTCGCAACATCTTCGAGAAGCAGACGCAAATCATCTCGCAATACTCGTCCGCTATCGAGGTGCTGCGCCAGTCGCCCTACATCACGCCCACGCAGTTGTCGGATATGACAACCATTTATGGCAAGATGCTGGCCGAAAGCTCTACCACGATTTCAGACCTGCAAACGATTGTAAGCCCGGCCATGCTCAAAATGACGGATGCCGAACGCATGCGCTTCATCGACCAGCTGGACAAGAAGATTACCGACCAGGCCGGCTTGCTCAACTACTACACCTCGCGCAATCTGATGATGATGCGAACGGCCAAAGAAAACGCGCAGGACCTGCAATCCCTGCGCTCCTTCATGTCATCTGCCCGATAGGGTAGGGGCCTCACCACCTAACGCATCGCGGTTATGAAATCCCTTCCCAAGCTCAGCGCTTTGGTGCTCGTGCTCGGTGCCCATCGCGCCCACGCCCAGTACCCGGCCGTTATCTCTGCTCCTATTTCGGAGCAGATTTCGCGCAAGCAGATTACTCACCAAACCGTTTCGGGCACTTTGCTAGCGCAAGGCAAAGCCCTCGCGGGGGATATGACGGCAGTTAGCGGCCAGATTAAAGGCGTTATTGACCAGACCCAACAACTGCATGACCAGTGGTATAGCAGCCTACTCCAAATCAGTTCTGGGGTGCGGACGTATCGGCGGGTTCAGGAAATCTACGACCACCAAACCGGCATGATTGGCCTTTATTCAAGCGTCCTGCCTGAGCTACGCACCAAAGGGTTATCGACTGCCCAGCTCTCGGGGGCCACCACCATTTACCAAGGCATTCTGAATGAAAATATCGGGCTGCTAAGTGAACTGGTGGGCGTACTCAGCGCCGGCAAGGCGAAGATGACGGACCCAGAACGCATTGAGTTCATCAACAACATAGCTGACAAAATCGGCAGCCAGCATGACCTGATGAACTACTACACGTCGAAATGCCGGGCAATTGCTCGGATGCAAGCTCAAACTGCCCAGGACCGCGCCTCTGTGCTTTCCCTAATGGGAAGCCGCTAGGTCAACCTACGCTCTTCCTTTTCCACCCACCAGCCTTCCTTTCTTATGGATATCAATACCGTCGTCGCGCAAATGGATGCGCTAGAGGTGATGCTAAGTCAGCTCTACGACAACATGATGCCGCTCGTATCGCAGTTTACCACCTTGGGACGGGCCATTGGGGGAGTAGGGGCATTAATCTATATCAGCTCCAAAGTGTGGGGCCATATTGCCCGGTCGGAAGCCATCGACGTGTATCCGCTGCTGCGGCCGTTCCTCATTGGGCTCTGCATCCTGCTTTTCCCTCAACTGTGCCAAGGCCTGCGCGGCATGACGGGGGCAATATCGCATAGCACCGACTCGATACGGATGGACAAGTCCGCTGAAATTGACCGGCTGCAAACGGAGAAAAAGCGCATCCTAGACAGCAAACCAGAAAATAAGGATTTCGCTACCAACGATGCTTACGAGCAAAAACTGAAGGACTTGGCTGGACCTACCGGTATGGGCGGTATCGGGGACCGGATGAGCCTTTCCTTCAATAAGATTGCCTACGATGTAAACCAGAATTTCCGGGAGTGGATGAAGAACACCCTCGAACTGTTCCACGTCGCGGCCCGCCTGCTGATTAGCGTAATGTCCACGTTTCTGCTAATCGTGCTCTCGGTGCTCGGGCCGCTCACGTTCGGCATAGCCATTTTTCCGGGCTTCGGCGGCGGCATCACCAAATGGCTGGGCAACTTCATTACGATTTCGCTTTGGGTACCGGTAGCCAATGTGTTTGGGGCTATGATGGCCACTTTCCAAGTGCAGATGCTTCAATCGGATGTAGACCGGCTGAACGCTAACGCGGGGGTTGATTCAGCCGATTTCGGCTACCTGGTCTTCCTCTGCATTGCCATTGTGGGCTACGCGCTGATTCCGAAGATTACGGAAATGCTCATTGCCGCTAGTGGTGCAAGCCAAATGTCCAGTGCCTTCATTGGCGCGGCGACGGGTGCAGCTGCTGGCGCTGGAGCTGCTGCCGGGGTTGCTGGCCGAGCTGGTGCTGCTGGTGTATCGGGCGCGGCAACAGGCATGGGCGGTGCAATTGGTATGGGGCAAGGAATGGCGGGTGGAGCTGGCTTCGGCAATATGACGCGGGGCGAGCAAGCTGGCCACCGAGCCGGCACGGCACTCCGGGAGAGGGTAGGGGGCTACTTCGGCCGCAATGGCAACAATTCTTAACGAATCAGAAGCAAGCACTTCTTCTTCCCTCTAGCAACAACGACCATGTTTGAATCCCTAAAAACCATTGATTCAGCTTTTAAGCAGGTTAAAGCTTTGGCTATCATCTTCATTGCCTCGTGCCTAATCCTGGCCATTACCGTGGCGTACTTTTCCTTCCAAAACTCAGCGGCGGCGGCAAACCGAATCTACGTGCTGGAAGGGGGCCAGCTGCTCACGGCTGGGGCACGGGATGCACGGTCCGACCGGCCGGTAGAAGCCCGCGCCCACGTCAAGCAATTCCACGAAGATTTTTTCACGTTGGACCCCGACCAGAAAGCGATTGATGGCAACATCAACAAGGCCCTATACCTGGCTGACAACTCGGCGAAGCGGGAGTATGAAAACCTGAAAGAAAAGGGTTTTTATAACGATTTGATAGCGGCCAACATCAGCATGGAAATTACGGTGGATAGTGTGGTGCTGAGCAAAAACCGCCCATTTACGGCCCGGACTTATGCCCATCAGCGCCTGATTCGGGCCACGTCGATTACCAACCGGGATTTGATAGCTGACTGCACCCTGCGGGACGTGACGCGCTCCGAGAATAACCCCCACGGCTTTCTAATGGAGAACTGGCGGGTACTGCAAAACACCACTCTCTCCACCATTTCCCGCTAAGTAGTATGGCTACCACCAAAGACGCGCAGTTCTACCGGACGCGCAAGATGGCCACCTTCATTCCGATTGTAGGGGTGCCATTCATGGCCGCTATGTTCTGGCTGGGCGATGGAGGAAAAGGCGCGGTGGCTTCCGGCGCTGCACCGATTCAGCCTGGCATTAACACGGACTTGCCCAAAGCGGGCAATTCTACTATCACCAGCAGTAAGCTGGCGGCGTACTCCGCGCCAGTAGATTCCCTGCGCAACCGTGACTTGGTGAACGGTCGGGTTGACACGGCCAAAGCAGGAGGGATGGCCTACGGGGTTTCAGCCAATGGCCAGCCGGCTACGGCCTCCAGTGACGCGGCGGTGCTCGCGGCACAAAAGCAATTGGCGGCGGTGCAGGCTGCGCAGCAATCAAACGGGCAGGTAGCGACGGGCGGGGTAGCGGCGCTTTCGCCCGAGCAGCAGATGGAATTAATGCGGGCGCAGCATCAGCGTGAACTGGACGAGGCCCGCACGCAGGCTAGCCTGGAACGCATCAACGCCCAGTCGATGGCCACGGCCAGCGCGGGTGGCGCGGCCGTGACGGTGACTAAGCCAGCAGTAGTTAAGAAAAAGCCTGCCACCAGAGCTTTGATGGTCGATGACGATGCTATCGTATCGCGCCTGGGCTCCAACGGAACGGGTAAAAAGCGCACCGCTTCCTTTCAAGGCCTAGATGATGGCAGCTCGTCGGGGATGGGCGCTAACACCCTGCCGGCCGTAATTCATGAATCGCAGGAAGTAGTCAGCGGCTCGCTGGTGAAAATGCGTCTCACTGACGCGGCCGTGGTTAATGGTCACCGGCTGGCGGCAAACACCTTCATCTACGGCAAGTGCGCGCTGGCTGGGGAACGCCTCACCATCACCATTGAAACCCTCAAATCGGGCAACAACATCTTCCCGGCCTCGCTGGAAGTGTACGACGTGGACGGGCTGGAAGGCCTGCACATTCCGGGCGCTATCACGCGGGATGCCTCGAAGCAGGCGGGGGCGGACGCAATGGGCGCGGCCGACATGATGACCATGAGCGGCGACCCTACCACGGCAGCAGCTGGGGTGGCAGTCAACGCGGTCAAGAGCCTGGGCCAAAAGAAAATCCGCCTGGTTAAAGTGCGGCTAAAAGCTGGCTACAACATCATGCTTAAAGTCGATAAAGACTAACCTGAACTATGAAAATTAAGTCCTGCCTGGCCCTGGCCCTCGTATTTGCTGCTTTCCGGCCTACCCACGCAGTAGCGCAGAAGATTGCCAACGCTACGGAAGCGAATAAGCTACCAACTATTAACCTGTACGTCAGCGACCTGAAGACTACTCACCTGGTCTTCCCTCAGCCCGTTACCTATGTGGACTTAGGTAGCTCGGGCATCATCGCGGCCAAAGCTACGGGCTCCGAAAACATTGTCCGGGTGAAGGCGGCCGGCGCGGGCTTCGGCGAAACCAACATGACGGTTTTAACCACTGGGGGTAAGCTCTACACGTTTGTGGTCAACTACCAACGAAGTCCCAAACTACTCGGCATCGACCTGGGCGCGAACGGCGAGGCGGGCAAGCTGCCGGTTACGCCGCTCTACGTCAGCGACCAAAAGACTACCCATCTGGTCTTCCCCTACCCGGTTACTTACGTGGACCTGGGTAACCCCGGCATCATCGCCTCAAAGGCCACTGGCGCGGAAAACATTGTGCGCGTAAAAGCGGCAAGCAACGCTTTCCCCGAGGCCAACATGACGGTATTAACCTCGGGTGGCAAGCTGTATATGTTCCTGGTCAACTACCAGCACGACCCGAAGGTGCTCAGCTTCGACATGGGCGCGGCCGGTGGGGCTGCTGGCGGTGGCCAGGCTACTGCCTCGACGGGCGGCGCTATCCTATCAAATTCGCCTATCCCCCAAGGAAGTCTGGATGCCTACTCGGTGCAGGCGCTGGCGCGAGGTGGCTCATCAGCCAGTGAAAGCGCCAACCAACTCAGCCTGCGCGCCGGGGCCGTCGGCTACAAGCAGGAAACCCTGTTTTTTCCCCTGCACGTCGCCAATAAGTCGAACGTCACTTACGACGTGGACTTTGTGAAATTTTACATTCAGGACAAGCAGGTGGCCAAGCGCACGGCCGAGCAAGCCATTGAGATTAACCCCATCTACGTCTACAATGGAGCGAAGAAAAAGATTGATGCCAAGAGTAAGTTGCAGCAAGTCTACATCTTCAAGAAGTTCACCATCCCCGAGCAAAAGCAGCTGATAATCGAGTTGTACGAGAAGGGCGGCGGACGGAACATTAAGCTCAAGCTAGCCAATTCTGACCTGCTGAAAGCCCGCACGTTCAAATAGAGACTAGCGGCTGACTGGGTTGTGATTCTACAGCGAGCCAGTTCAGGACAACGATTACTAAAACCAGTGCCTGGTCCCACCGACCGGGCATTTTTATTTTCTGGAAAACACTACCGCATGAAAGATTTCACGCAACGCATAAGTGAGTTAGCTCAGGCTTACCTGCACCAGGCGTTGGCGCTCGGGCTTGCGCCCACCGATGATGAGTTTGTGAGTTGGGTCGATGCACAGCCGCTGGCTTCGCGGCCTGACTTGTACCACAATGGCTGGGCACATTGCTGGGCCACTGAGTTACCTTCTTTTCAGGAATGGGTACTCACTGCTCGGGGGCTGAGCCTGCCGGAATATCTGGTGCGACGGCTGTCAGAGAAAGAATACCTCCGCTGGGTTGATATGTATGGCACTCCCACTTTAAGCAGATAATCTAAAAGCCAAAAAGAACGAAGCCTCTTCTCATTGACTAATTCTTATGCAGTTTTTGCAATTGCAAAATCAACTTGAAACGATTTTGTGTAAATCGGTGTAAGTTTGTGTAAGTTTGTCATCGCAAGGGATTCGCTCTTGCACCAGCATCACAAGGCAAAAGGTTGGCCTTCTCCTAGAACTCGCCTCGTGCGGGGGTTGCCAGTATTGGCACGAGGGAGGGAGAACCTTTTGCCTTTTTTGTTGGCCCTAGACCGGCTTCTCGAAAGGGCTGGCCAGCTGGGTGGTGAAGGGGTTGTGAGGACCGTAAATGTGGCCGTTCGCGGGAAAGCGGGCCTCGTCATAGATATCCACGATAACGGCGTAACGGTTTTCCAGCGCCTTGAAAAAGCGGGCTTCCTCTTTAAAGATGTAGCGCTGCAAGGCCCACAGGCAGTAGTCCACAATGCTTAGCTCGGGGTACTCACTGCTCAGCACGATGGCCAGCTTGCTGACAACCGGCCCCGCAGCGTCGGCAGCCTGCCCGGCCGGGGGCAAAGCCTTATCAACCGCTGCCTGAAACCGGTCACTGTTGTTCTTACCCCGCTGGGCCAGGTAAATAGCGTAGGCCTGGTCAGGCTCGTGCAGGCAATCCTTCAGCAGGTGGTGCAGCAGGTCAAAGTAAAACTCGGTCGGGCTGTTGTTGTGCTTGCGGTTAAATACCTCTAGCTTCTTGCGGCCGATAACGATGTGGATAGCAAAGTCGGGCAACTGACGCAGCAGCTCGAAAAACTTGGCGCGCACTTCCGGGTGGTCATTCTTAGCGTGCAGGTACCAGCCGGGCTTGGCGACCGAGGGGATGGTATTATATAAGGGGTCTGCCAGGATGGCTTGCTGGAACTGTAGGACGGCGGCCCGTAACTGCCGTCGGTTGCTGGTCGTGAGCGAGCCCATGAGCAACAGGGGCTGGTAGCCAGGGGTCCCTACTAAAAGCTTTTTGCGGTGCCCATAGAACGTAGGGTCTCCACACTCATCAATAAACAGGTAGTTCGGCAAAGCAACAAATTATAGAACACGCTAAACTACGCCAAACAGCTTTTAGTGAGGCAGTGTGGGAGATACGATTGCTGGTGTATTTAGCCCCATTTCTTGCGTTAGCTAATCAATTGTGCTGTCTGAATTAGCTAGTTGAGGTAAGCATACAGCCAGCTTGTAGAAGCTAACGAACTGCTTAATTGCAAAGTCCTGCAACTGGTCCTCGGCTGGAAACGCTTCCACCATTTTTGCTAGCTCCGCCGCCCCACTCAGCCGCTGTGGATATACTATAAGGCAATTAATCATCGCCTTGGTTTGCTCTTCCGGGCTGACATAGCCAAGCCGCTCTAGCACTCCGGTGTCTCGTGCATAGCCACTTAGCTGCCGCACATCTTCAATCAGATAATCTCGCTTTTGGTACGCCCGCTTGTATTTCGTGTCAATTATCCACGGGGTTTCCCCTGTTAACAGGAAGTCTGGCAGACCGTATTTCGCTTTCGCCTGGTCCTCCCCATATAGTATCCGCTCTCCAAACTGTTTGCGTAGCAATCCCAACACATACAGCTCAAACAGGCGACTCATATCCAGCCAATGGGGCGGCACCATAATCGAATCGCCCGCCTTTTCCTCCGCCTCACGCAAGGAGTACCCAAACCGGCGCAACAGCAGTTGCCCCACCCGTATCGCCTCGTTATAGCTGCGATACAAGGAATTGCGGCCTGAATTCAGGCCGCTCTGCCATTCGTCATCTTCACTTACGTCTACAAAAGCAGGCTCGCAGTAGCGCAACAGGGGTGCCAGCTCGACTTCAAGGGCAGGATACCGCTGTAAATGATGCCCGGCAAAGCGTAGAGCTTGCTTCAACAGACGGTTTTCGGGAATGTCAACACTAAATTCCTCATAAGCACACGCGACAGCCAAGGGCCGGCCCTTCAGCACACCCTGCCGCAACGTTTTAGCCACTTCAATTTTTCCCTTTACTCGCCCGCGTAGTTCTCGCTTTACGGGGTTGTAGCCCTTTCGCAGGCCCTGCCGTACCACCGTGCTTACCAGGTGCAGGAAGTGCGCGACCAATACCGGCGTAAGCAAATCATCCTGACGAGGCAAGGATACTGGTGGTGCTTCTAGGTCGAGTTCGTATAATTCTCCCAGGTGCGGAATCACCTCTGTATTGCTCAAACAGGCAAACAGCATGGCTAAGTGGTTCAGATTACGGCCTGCTTCGTTTAGTTTTGGCTGCACCTGCACTGCCACCTCACCCGGTCGTAGCCAACCGGCCCCTACATAATAATGCGTTTTCAGCAGCCACTTATTGCCCACCTCCCGCACGGCTACGCAAATACCCTCCTCCTGCTCGCGCCCTTTAAAGCGTAGCGTTAAGCCATCCAGTCCCTGATAGGTAGCGGGCTCTTCTTTCCACTTGGCGTGTTCGCGTACCTGTACTAGCATCGCCAACTACGCTCGCAGGTCTTCCACTAGCTTTTTTGCTTCTGGCCGTAGGATGCCATCTCGTAAATACTCGCGCAGCAGTGGCCGAATCTCATAATCAAGCTTCTGCTTCAATGTCAGCCCCTTATCAGCTTTCGTCATAAAGTAGCTGTGACCCGGCTGAACCTGCTCGCGCTCGAACTCCAGCACTAATAGATTCTTTTCAAATAGCGCTGCCACTTCCCGAAACAGCTTCCGACCGGCCTCGTCGGCAATCGGCTCTTCCTCCGGCAACACCGTTACAAAGGCGAATCGCCGCCGAATAGCATAGTCTAAGTGGCCGATTGACCGGTCAGCGGTATTCATGGTGCCGATTATCAGCAGGTTCTCCGGCAGTACCAATCCCCTGTCACCCGTCTCCGCATCAGCGTACAGACTCTCCACCCGCTTACCCCGGTACTCCAGCGCATAAATCAACTCGCCCAATACCGAGGGTAAGTTGGCACGGTTGATTTCATCAATTATCAGCACGAAGTATTGCCCCGCCGGCGCAGCAGCAGCCAGCTTTGCAAACTCCGCCAAGGTTTTGTTTTCCGCCTGGTACTCCAGGCCACCATGCTCACCGGCCTTGGCCACAATACCCCGCACAAAGTCTTCGTAAGCATACGCAGGATGAAACTGTACCAGCTTCACATCGGAAGCGGCGGCTAATTGCTCGGCGACTCGCTCCGCCAGCCAGGTTTTGCCGGTACCCGGTGGGCCTTGCAAAATCACCTGCCCTTTGGCTTTCAACAGGTCAGTTATCTCATTCAGTCTAGCTTCACGCATAATCATCTTGTGCCAGGTACGAATGTAGGAGCTATTGTTAGCTAGGGAGAATGACTTGCTTGGATAAACACCATCTAGCTGATTACCTAAAATCTGGCGAACCTCCTGGGTATGCCAAGCTAGTATTTTAACTGCTCGTCGGTTTTGAAACCAATCAAGTTCTTCGTTGGGAGCTTCTTCGTATTCTGGCTCACCCACAACTATTACCAAAGCAAGCGGTCCTTTGCTTCGTACTAATACCACGTCTCCAACAGCCATATCATCTCGAAACTGGCGGATTATACCCTCTCCTTCGTCCCACTCGCCAACACCGATATAATCAGTTTCCTCCAAAATTCTGGTGACGCGGGCTCGGTCAAACTCGGCTTGATTGCCGGGATGCATCATGATATGCCAGTAGTTCATTGGTCGAAGCGTTGACTAATTACAAGACTGCACAAGTGCCGTTACGCTTAAGGTAGCAGTTGCATCCGCAGTCTTATTGTCATTATTAACACACACAAATAGCCGACGCGTACCACCAACAACTGACATTGGGCTAGTGATTTGAGGCACATTCGTTTCGCTCCGATAGAGGCCATTGGGTATCGTAATGGAACCCTTCGAGTCCGTGAACTGCTGGGCGGCCACTGGGCTAGCGGTAATATACCAATGGCACTTGGTAGGCTTGGTGGCCGAGCCACTGCCGCGACTAGCCAACGACGAGGCAACCGAAGCAAGTAAAGCTGGCGCAGCGGTCCCACCCGTACCAACAGTCGCGGCTAGGGATAAGGCCGTGGACCACGATATGGGGGGCTGGCCTTCATCACGCAAATCGAGCTTGTAGACAACACCTACCGTATTAGCGGGCAAGTCCACGGTGAAAACCTTCCGGCTACTCGCCATACAGTTCGAGCAGCCCAGCGTTGCATTGATAAGTGGTAAGGCATCGCGAGTGGTGAACGTGCAGGTCACGGGCCGACCATCTTCACGCCAACTCCGGTAATCGGCCTGTGCCTGGCCATTCACAAAAGTGCCGCGAAAACTCAGTTGTCCATTTTCAAACCAGCCCGTGCATAATCCATTCGCCCGGTCAGGACTTTCATGAGTCATTTTGCCCTCCGACTGCTTTTTCCACGAGGGGTAATAATAGTCGCGCACCGTGCCTACAGGCTGGCCAGTGGCATCGCGGTGGGCGACGCGGGCATAAGCACATTCTTCCAACGTTTTGGTGCGTTCCCAATCGCGGTCAAAATAAACAGTGTCGGCTGGTGGCAAACTCACCGCAGCGGGCTGGGGTCGTTGAGCCAGCACGGGGACACTTATAAGAAGGAGTGAAAAAAATAGAGAGTAGCTTTTGGCCATAAAAAATGAGTAGGCGAATTGGGCGGGAATGCGGTCGGTAAATGTAGTGCGAAGTTTTGCGGTGTCCACTGCCAAAAGTCGTTTGACCATGCATCACTATCCGTCCCCTCTCCTTTTTAGAGTTTAGGAACCATAAACGTTAGTTATCGGCCCTAAACTCTGCCTATATTTGTTGGGCCGGCTTCCTATCTTTTTGCAATTGCAAAACCACCGCTGACCGGCGATATTTTACAATTGCAAAATGTTGTACCAAGTCGATACCCAACTGCTGGCTTCGCTGGTCCGCACCAAGCGCGGCGGCCAGACCCTGCGCGAAGCAGCCGAGGAAATCAGTAAGACTATCGGTCCGGTCAGTGTGGGTACGCTACTGCGAGTCGAGCAACAGCGCCTACCTGACCTGCCGGTGTTCCTGCACTTTTGCAACTGGCTGGACGTGTCGCCGGCCCGGCTGCTCTCCTGCCCATCCTCAACAGGGACGGCTCCGGCCGAAACCACGGCGGCGAAAGTTGCCCGGCTGCTGCGCTCCGATGCCCGGCTAGCGCTGGCGATGGCCAATGTCCTTGCGATTATGATTGAAGCAACTTACGCCCAGCTGGCCACCCATGAGTAAGCAGTACAAAGAACAAAAGGGAGAAAAAGGCCTGACCGTAGTCGGTGCTGACCGGCCGGCACTGGCGCTGGCCGCCGACCTGGCCAGCCGCGTGGCGCCCAACGTCGAGCGGTATCTGCTGCGCGGCCTCGAAGGCTCCGACAATACGCGCCTCGCGTACTCAGCCGACTTACGGTCCTACGAGGCCTATTGTAAGAAAAACGAACTCGCCCCCTGGCCCGCTGCCCTGGAAACGCTGGCCGGCTACGTGGCGCACCTGGCTGATGTGGGTCGCAAGCTGGCCACAATCACCCGGCACTTATCCGCTATCGAGAAGAATCACCAGTTGCTCGGGCTGCCTTCGGCTGTCAATGACCCGGCGCTGGACGTGCTGCGGAAGGGCGTGGCGCGGGAAATTGGCAAAAAGCAGAAACAGGCCCCGGCCTTTTCGGTGCCCCACCTCAAGCGCACCATCGACCGGTTGGACCTCTCGCGGCCGGATGGGCTGCGGGCGCGGGCGCTACTGCTACTCGGTTTCACAGGAGCCTTTCGGCGCTCCGAATTGGTGGGTCTCAACATAGAGCATATAGAAATGGTGCACGACGCGGCCGACGAGGTATTGGTAGTAACGCTTCCTAAAAGCAAGGCCAACCAAGCAGGTAACATCGAGCAGAAAGTCATTTTCTACGCCGACAACCCTGCATATTGCCCAATTGAGGCTTACAAAGCATGGGTAGCGCTGCTCGCGGGCCGCACGCAGGGGCCGCTATTCGTGTCACTGAAACGGGGCCGGCCAAGTGAGCCGGGCAAGCCTACGGATAAGCGCCTGGCCGACCGGCGCGTTAACCTATTGGTGAAAGAGCATCTAGGCGCGAAGTACTCTGCCCACTCGCTACGGGTGGCGTTTATCACCACGGCCAAGTTAGCAGGACAGAGCAACGACTTCATTAAGAATCAGACCAAGCAGAAAACGGATGCAATGATTAGCCGCTACACCCGGCTGGATGACATCATCAAGTATAACGCGGGCCGGGCTCTGGGATTATAGTACCGGAATAAGACTGCTCATTATTAACACCTCCGCGTCTTTCAGCATCAACAGCGTTATTTTTTGCCAGCAATGTTAGCTGCTGCTATTACTTTTGGCCAACCAACGCGTACTATCCCACCATGCACAACGTATCCCCCAGCTTTGCACAAGCGCTAGACCGCGTGGATATGCCAGTTGGGGATACAGGAAGTGGCCTGTTACTGGTTTCAAGCTTAGCAACGGCTAACTCGATATTGGAGCCGTATCACTTGCTCTTGCTTGAGCGGGCTAAAAAGATTGGGGCGGACGCGGTGTATTTTAAGAATAACGCTGATAATCGTGCTCCAGTAGCACAGGTATACCTCTTTGATTTCTCAACGGGTAGACAAGTAGATTCCATTCCAGAACTACACCGCAAAGTGTGGAGCAGTACTGATGTACGTATCTATTTTATTATTACTAAAAGTGATTTAATTGTTTATAATTCTTCTAAGCCTGTAATTATCAAAGATGGTGAATTAGCGGTACAGCCCTTCGAAACTCTGAATCTTATTAGTGATGCGAAGGAAAGGTTTGACGAATACTCAGGTCGCAAATTTGATAATGGCTCATTTTGGGAAATACACAAATCCCAATTTTCTTACAACACAACTGCTTACGAGAAACTAATATCCGAACTGCGCAATGCCCGTCAGAAGTTTAATAAACAAATTGTCTTAGACCAAAAAGTAGCTAACAAGTTACTAATAGTAAGTATTCTAATAAAGTACTTGGAAGAACGCGTTGATATCGATGCTGATGGCAATGAAACGCGGGTATTTTCCAAAGATATTTTCAACAAAGCAGAGTTTGGGTTTTCCGCTAACTACGTAGCTGCCATAGAAAATGGCATTCTACACGCTAATAAATATTTATTAGCTATACTTCATTTCCTAAGCAATCACTTCGGCGGCCATATATTCAACATTCTTGAAGACGAGGTTAGTAAGATAGAGTCAGCTGACATTCAACCACTGGCGGATTTTTTGTCTGGCAGGATAGATGGACATCAGTATGTCTTATGGAGCCAGTATTCATTCAATTATTTACCAATTGAACTAATAAGCAATATTTATGAGGAATTTCTAGAAAACACAAAGGATAACGGTGTAGCTTACACTCCCTCCTTTTTAGTTAATTTCCTCATTGATGAAACAATGCCGATTCATCGGCCACAGCGTGACTACCGTATACTGGACCCCGCTTGCGGCTCTGGTATCTTCCTTGTATCCGCTTACAAGAGGCTCGTTGATTGGTGGCGGGTTGAAAAATTTCATGAACTAGGCTATTGGGTCAAGCCCAACGGGAGTAATCTGCACGAATTACAGCAACTGCTAGTGCAGAGCGTCTATGGCGTTGATATTGCCACAGAAGCAGTAAGCCTCGCCGTTTTTAGTTTGAGCCTAACACTTTGCGATATCTTCTCACCCAAGGTCATTTGGGAAGACCTGAAGTTTAGTAACCTAAGCGGTAACATAATCGCCGAAGACTTTTTCACCTGGATTATACAAGCAAAAAATAATCAATTCGACATAATTATTGGTAACCCGCCTTTTATAGAGTATCCTAATTCTTACGTCAAACAGCATGGTATTATGACCATGGTTGACATTGACGTAACAATACCTAAGAACCAAAGTGCTATTTTATTTACTGTTCTATCGGAGAAACTTCTTGCTCCGAAAGGCCTGCTTTGCTTCATTCTTCCTTCGGGGCCACTTCTATACAATTCATCGGCAAAATCAATAAATTTTAGACAGCGATTTTTTGAAAGATATTCTATTCCCCAAATAATCGATTTCACTTACTTAAGCAATACCTTATTCAGAAACAAGGGTAATGAAAAAAATGTGGCTGTAGCGGCGGTATTCATTGAGAATAACGCAACTAAGTATGATTACATTTATCATGTAATAGCTAAAAAACTCAAAGTAATGGTTCAGCGACATTACTTTGAATTTGACCACTATGACTTTCATTTAGTCAAGCATCGGGAGGCCGTGTTCGACCCTCTAATTTGGAAATCTAACTTGCTTGGGGGAGGCCGTCTGATTCTACTGCTCAACAAACTCCGGGCCTTACCTACCCTGAAAGATTATTTCTCAAAACAGCTTGGCAAAACAGTCGCGATAAGTGAAGGTTACATCAAAGGCAAACCCGATGAAGAAGTAACTGACGAAGATATTATTACGGGTAGGTATAAGCTTGCGCCTTATTTGAGCGGGGCCTTGACCTTTGAGTCCACAGACTTTACGGAGCACGGCATTGCCAATACGCACCCTTTGGTCGGCAACTATTTTCAGCGCCGGCGCAAAGAAGTAAATTTTAGGCCCCCTCTACTGGTTATTAAAAAGAATATTGGTTCTCAAACTATTCCAGTAGTTTTCAGCCAAGTTACTCTTGCTTATAAGAAGGAGTTCATCGGTATTCATGCCACCGATGAGAGTCTTTTGCTGGCTATTCGTGAAACCTTCGCGAATAGCAATTTATACCGCTTCATTCTTTCTGCCACCAGTGGTCGCAGTGGCATTTCGCGGTCAGTACGCACAGTACTCAAAAAAGATATTTTAGCACTACCTTATTTGGGTAGAAACCAACAGTATGAGTTGGGTTATCTTGAGCAGATACTCGTAGATGACACGCTGGAATATTGGCTTGATTTTTTGGCTAAGGAAAACAATATCAGAGCGCTTCAGCCTGCTACGCTGCCTGATTTGCAGGCTTACCAACAGGTGCTATGCGAGGTACTGAACAGTCTGTTCAGTTCAGATAGTGACCTCGGCCGCTACGTAACGATAGAACTTACGGCAAACAGTGGCTTTGGCGTTTCAATTATTCAATATGTGCACCATGTCAATGATGCACCACATAGCACAGTCGCGCCCACTATAATTGATGCGCTTGCTGTGGAGAAATTGGTACGAGACACTTTAAATGCTACGACCAGAATCAATCGCATCATTAAGCTGTACGAGGCCGACAGGATAATCCTGATAAAACCGCTTGAACTGCGCTACTGGCTCCGGTCAATTGCTATTCGCGATGCCGACGAGATTGTAAAGGATTTGTATAATGCTGGCTACTGATTGTATGCTGAGAGATTCTTTCCAATCAAGTGGGCCTGCATTGGGTTTAACACCGCAGATACCCAAGAAAACTATTATTCGCAGCATCACTACTTTCATAGAGAAGCTATTGGTGCATTTCCGAAATACTGCTGTATTGAATGAGCAGGATGAGGAAAGTATCACGGAAGAGTTAGTAAAATACCTGACTCATCACGCCAAGAATGAGGTTTTTTTCTTTGTGAAAGAATCTATCCAGCGCCCACTTATGGGCCGGGTCAGGCGGACTGATATTGGGGCATTTGTGCTTCCCACGGATAGAACACCCGTTTTTACTATTGAGGCCAAGCGCCTGCCCGCACCGGGTAAAGTTCGCGAAAAGGAGTATGTGATAGGTAGCGACTCGCAGAAGCCTGCAGGAGGAATCGAACGCTATAAGCGGAACCTACACGGCATAGAAACCGATTCCAGTGCCATTGTTGGGTACATACAAAAAGAAGACATTGACTATTGGGTAGCTAAAATCAATTCCTGGTTAGACGAATTAATTATCATCGGCCGCCACCATGAGGCCGATTGGAACACTAGCGATAAACTACTTGAAAGAATTGACATCATTACCGATGTCATCGCCAAGTACCGCTCTACCAGTAGTCGAGGGTACGGTGGTGATATCGAACTGACTCACTACTTAATAGTAATGCCACAGCCAGCCTGAAAGCTGAGCGGCTTACAGGCTGGCGGCGAGTAGACTTAGGCGTAAAGCGACTATTTGCTTACAGTACCTGCCCCTGCACTACCTCGCTGCCGGCCGGCTCTTGCCAGTTCACTATCTGGTCGGTTATTTGCCTGTAGTCGATACCTAGAGTGCGGTAATAGCGCTCGGCACAGGTGATTTTTAGCTTTTCGTGCTCAAAACGCAGCGCCTCCTTATCCATCGAGCCTTTGGTTTCGCGCACCAGTTCCAGCTTGGTTTGCTGGTCGATGTCTTCGTACACCACGCCCCAGTCGGGGTTGTAGTTGCGGATGATGCGGGGCAAATCGATGCAGTATCTCTTGGGGAATTTGAAGTAGAACAGCACTTTTCGCATGTCGCGCATCCGGTGCTCCACGAAGCGGGCTTCCACGCCCGAATCAATCTGCACCTGATTGTAGATGCTGTTGGTGCCCGCGTCGAGCAGGCGGTCTTGTACGAACTTCGGCTCAATTGGGAACAGCTCGTCCAAGCTCATAGGGTCGTCGCCCACAATCTCGAATACTAGATTCTCGGCTACCTGCTCGGCCAGCACGTTTTTGATGACGCTGATAAATTTCTCGGCGAAACCTTCCGGGTTTTTGAGGCAGGCCTGCTTTTTCTCCGGGGTCAGGCCCGCGAAAATAGTTTGCACGGTGCGGCGCGTGAGCCGGGTTTCTCGGCTGGCCCGGCCCACCACGTCGAAGACCGGGTATTCGGTGGATACCTCCACAGTCGTAGTTTCGGGGCGGGCCACCGCGCCCAGTTCTGACACGAAGCGTAGCGGGCGCACTTGCGTCACCTCGTAGCCGTTACTAAATTTCAGGCGGGCGTTGTAGGGGTCGGCAGTTAGCTCCTCGACCTTAAATTTTTCCAGATATTGTTTGAAGCCTGCCCCGGCACTCAGGTTTTGGCCCATCTCCACGTTGAACTCGGCCTGGCGAGCCAGGTTGCGCGTGTCCAACAGCTCTACTTTCAGCCGGGCCTCTTGGCCGCTCACCGTTAGCAGCGTTATCTGAATTTCGGTCTGCACGAATTGGCCTCGCTTCACGCTCAGCTTTGGCAGGGGGAAGGCTGTGCGTTGCAGCTGCTCTATGCTGCGCTTGATAACCTGTTGCGGGTCGAACTCGATGCGGTAGTCCACCTGCTTGCTTAGCCTGGCCCACATCTGCCGGAACTCGGCCCGTTGGAACACCGCGTCGTTGCGCTTCACCTTGCGCTGCTTGGCGTTGGATGGCTGCGGGGGCAGTTCGCTGTCGGTGTACTTACCTTCCTCGGTGTACTCGCGCTGCAAGCCCCGCACGTAGGACTCGTAGCTCTCGTTGGCCACGACCAGCAGTGCGTTCACGCCGGCCTCGCTTACACGCTGGCCTTCCTGGTTCACCGCCAGGCGCATTCCGCGCCCGATTTCCTGACGCTTTTTGCGCTCGGAGATAGTATGGTTAAGCGTACAAATCTGGAAGACGTTGGGGTTGTCCCAACCTTCTTTCAGGGCCGAGTGGGCGAAGATGAAGGCCACCTTCGCGCCTTTCTCGGTACTGCGCGTGGGCAGGGTCAGCAGGGTTTCCTTGCTGCGCATAATCAGCTCGAATGACTCGCGCTGGGCCTTGCGGGCATCCTTGTCGGCCCCCAGGTTGGCCTCCTCGGTTTCCACGTATACTGGCTGGGTGGCGTTGCCCTTGCGGTAGCTGGCAAAATACGCATCGCGCACCTCGGCGGCGCGGTAGTTTTTGAAGTAGGTGTGCTCCTTGGCTGCCTCCTCATATTCCTCGTCGAAGATGCGCTGGATAATGCCACCATCCACATAGTTGGCTACGCGGTCGATGAAAAATAGCGACAACACCTTGATGCCGTGGGGCAGCAGGGCCGCTTGCCGCCGCAGGTGCTCGCGCACGGTCTGGCGGATTTGCGCCCGGAACACGGCTGGCCGCGACGAGCCGAGCGTAGCGTGCAGCGGCACCAGTACTTCGTTTTTGAAGGAGATATATTCGTCGCCGGGCACGGCCGAGATGTTGTCCACCACGAAGTCTTCGTGCTCTTCCAGGCCGGTTTGCGCCCGCAGCTTCTGGCCCACGCGCAGGGTCACTTCCATCGGCTTGCGCTCGCCGTTCTGCTGGCGCACGGTCTGCACCACGGCTGTGGGGGTGGAGCCAGCTTTGGCTTTCACTTCCAGCAGGGCCACCGTACCCTCGTTGTAATTGTCATTTTCGGTAATGCCAGCTACCTCCACGCGCTTCACCAGCCCCTGGCGGAAGGCCTCGACGGGCGTGAGGCGATACACTAGGTTGGGAGTGGTTTTGTGGGTGGCCGAGTAGCGCAGGGCCAGCAGAGGCCGCAGGGTACGCAGGGCCTTGGCCGCGGCCGCGCCTTCCATATTCTGCGGCTCATCCAGCACCAGGATGGGGCGCGTCTGGGCCACGTACTCGTAGGGCAGCAGCGGGCTGCCGGGCAGCTTGTCGGTGGGCTTGTAGAGGTTGTTGGCCTTGCGGTTGAACGCATCGAGCGTAATAAGCAAGATTTCGCAGGCCGTGGAGGTGGCGAAGCGCTTCACTTGCTGCACGTTGTTGCCATCGTAGTCAATCAGGTGGACAATTGGCTTGTCGTAGAGCGCGGCGAAGTGGTCTTTGGTCTGCTTAAAGGTCGTTTTCACGCCCTGATAAATAGCCACACTGGGTACTACAAGCACGAACTTACCGAAGCCGTACTGCTGGTGCAGCTCGTAGATAGTGCGCAGGTACACGTAGGTTTTGCCCGTGCCCGTTTCCATCTCCACGCTGAACGAGGGGTAGCGCACCGCGTCGAGGCTCAGCAGCGTTTCGCCCTCGTCCACTTCCAAGTTGCGGTTGGGGCGCAAGCCGTTGTCGTCCTGCACGGCCTGGAGGTTTTCCAACAGATTCGGCTCCCACAGCTCCTCGGTTTCGGGCAGATTGGGCACTACCTCGTACTCGTTGATGCTGAAATCTGAACCGAACTTGTCGAGGCCCTCAAACAGACGCACCACGCTTTCTACCGCCCGTAGCTGGAACGGCTGCTCTGCGTTGAATTGTAGCTTCATCACGCCCTTATACTGTTTTGAGGGTCAGCTTGTCATCCAAGCGCACTTTTTGTAAATCGGTCAGGGCGTCGTCGAGGCATACAAGTACGTCTTCGCGGCCGAGGGCCAGCGCCTCCACCGTGTCGTCCTGCATTTGCGCGTCCAGGCACACGTACAGCGTGTTGGCGTTGAAGTCGGATGTGATGGCCACAACCTCGTTTTCCATGAGCTGCACCTGCGGCTCCTGCCGGCTGTGAAGGGGAAAGCCTTCCAGCAGCATGATTTCCGTGGTCAGGTCAGCCTTCGTCCAGCCTTCCACTAGGGGCTTGTCGGTGGCTTGCTGAAAACCGATTGTAAGCTGGCCCACGTCGGAGCCGACATAGGACTTCGTCACATTGAAATTTGATTTGGCAAGTTCGTAAGCTGCGAATCCTAGGCCAGAATCATCGCCGCCTTTGGCAACCAAAGCATTACTTACTTTCCGCAATCGGTCTTTAGTTATCTGAGATACTGTACGATATCCGAGTTTATAAGCTGTGTGATTTGAATCTATAGACTCAGGCAATTGCACACACACGTAGCTTAAGTTCAACTCTTGTTCAGCGTTTAACTCCATTACTGCCTGTGCGGTAGTTCCAGAGCCAGCAAAAAAGTCTAAAATGATTTCATCACCAGTTGCACCAATACTAATTAATTGCTTTAGCAACTTAACTGGCTTGGCAAAGTCAAAAACCTTATTTCCTTCAAAGATTTCCTTTACTGTTTTAGAACCATCCGCAGTAGTACCTGTATCAGACAGGTAAGTGCGATATGGCTTAGTTCTCGGGTCAGTAGTGCGAATTTTCTCATACGCTATGTAAGTACCGTCATCGCGTCTTACAAACTCCGCGTTGCCTTTACTTACAAACTCATCCATTTTTTTCTTACCGAATCGCCAGCAACCCTCGCTACCGTCGTTTCTAATTGGAAACACTTGCTCACTATTTGGACCTGGCACTGAGAACCACATGGTTGGCCGGTCTTCACGACGAGAATTGGCACCCCACTTATTTAATTCTCGCCCTCTACGATATTGGCCAATAGCATCCGTTTTATCTAACTCCTCAGCTACTATCTGTACACGCGATAGAGCACTCTTTACGGTGCTGTTACCGAAGCATAAGACGTATTCATGGTCGCTAACAATTCCTCCTGAATCACTTCCCCCACCCTTCTTGGACTGCCAAACGAACTCTCCAATGAAGTTTTCTTCTCCAAAAACCTCATTCATTACGGCTTTTAGGTTGCTTACTTCATCACTGCCGATACTCACGAAAATTACTCCTGTTTCCTTCATTAAATCTTTTGCTATCCTCAATCGAGGCAGCATAAAATTCAACCAGTTGGAGTGAAAGCGACCAGCTGCTTTTGGATTTGCCACTAACAGCGTTTTACCATCCTTCTGCCCGGTTTTAGCCAAGTAATCTTCTACCGAATCCTCAAAACTGTCTTTATACACAAAGTCATTACCAGTGTTGTAGGGCGGGTCGATATAAATCATCTTCACCTGGTCACTATAGGCTTCGCGCAGTAGTTTCAATACTTCCAGGTTATCGCCCTCAATGAACACGTTCTGGGTGGCCTCCTCATTCACGCCCTCGCCGGGGCAAGGCTTGAGTGTGCTGCCAACTGGCTTTTGCAGGGCCAGCTGTCGCGCCCGCGTCTTGCCTGGCCAGTTCAGGCCAAAGTGCTCGCGCTGCTGCTCCTCGTCTTCCAGCTCGTCGGGCAGGAGAGTTTGCAGCGCCTCCACGTTCAGTTTGCCGTCCTGAAAAATCTCCGGGCACAGCGCCAGCAGCTTTTCCTTCAATATGTTCTGCTCACCCTTGCCCGGTACAATCCGTTCACTCACGGTACTACTTAATTAAAAAGTAAATTTAAAAACACTAGCGGCCAGTCAGCCAGCCGCTTATTACTTCTGATACAACTGCCTACTTAAATCAGGTCGTCAATATCGCGGGGTGGGCCAGCATCCAGGTTGGTGCTGAGCCAGTCCGACTGCTCCAGCTCAGTGCCATAGTCGCCGTAAAAGTCGAACTCATCGGCCACATTGGCCCGCTCGCCCTCGGCATAGGCCCGGTAGGCATTGCACGAAAAGCGTGAATCGCAGTTGCCGCAGATGCGGCTGGCGTAGAGGGCCCGCTCTCCTGGTAGCCGCTCGCGCAGGCGGCTCACCGGCGGCGGCGCAAACTGCCCCACCTCGATGGCTTCGATGGCCGCCGTGAACCGGGCAATAGTTTCCTCTAGGGTCTGCTGGCTGAACGGTATCGTCAGCCGCGGCTCCCACTTGGTCAACTCGCGCTCCAGCTTCGCGTCGTCGCCCAGGGCCACGGCCTCGCGCACCGCCTTCGGAAAAGCCGTGGCGATGATGCAGGTTTCTTCCAGCTCCTGCCCTCGCAGCGTCTGCCAGATGTGGGCGTACACGTTGAGTTGCTGCTGGTACAGCTCCAGGTTGGAACGTACCGCATCAATGTCGTGGGTCTTGATGTCGTACATCACCGTGCGGTCGTTGTCGCGGATGATGTCCACCACGCCCTCAATGGTAAAGACGGTGCCCGTGCTCGTGCGCTGGTTGGGCAGCGACAGGCGCACCTCGGTCTGGGTGATGGTAGTGGCCACCTCCGGCAGCTTGCGCCAGTACATGAGCACTTGCTTCAGGGCGGCCTCCTTCGCGTCGGGCGCGATGTGCCGTCCCGATTCCAGCGCCAGCGTCTCGTAGTTGGCCTCGAAGCGCTCGATAATGTACTGCTCTAGTTCGTTGGCCTCCTTGTCCGCGTCGAGTTGCCGTTGCAGCTCGGCCAACTCCTGCTGCTTCTTGGCAGCCTCAGCCTTTATCTGGGCGGTGTTCTGTTTCAGTATCATGGCTGGGGCGTGGCTTTTTCGCGCTTCTCAATCAGACGATGGTGCAGGTCTTCAATGGTATAGTGCACCAGCGAGCCGAAAAACTGCGTCTGCGAGCGCGACGGCACCAGCCCGTAGCGCCGGAACACCATGTACTGGCGCGGGCACCGCTCGTAGAGCAGGTAGTCGGCCGTGTAGGAGTAGGCCTTGGGCGGCTTCTCCTCGCCGTGCCGCATGGCCGCCAGGCTGGCCACGTCGAAGCTGGCCGTGGTAGGTAGCTGGTCGAGCAGGGGCTTGAACTCCCGGTTTACGTGGTTGCCCTGCGACTGGTAGCGCCCCAGCAGCAGCAGGTTCTTGGCCCGCGACAGGGCCACGTAAAACATCCGAGCAATGTCGAAGCCCGCCATGCGGTCGAGCGGCTCGCCCTCGGCCTCCGGGGCCAGCGCCCGCACCGTGCGCTCCAGCGGCCCCGCGCCCCGGTTGTCCTTGCGCAAGTTGGGCAGCACCACTACCGGAAACTCCAGTCCCTTCGACTGGTGGATGGTCAGAAACGGGATGCGGCCCTTGGGAAACGGGTCTTCCGCGTTCTCAAATTCCGACTCGCCCCGCCGATAAATCGTGTAGAGAAAGCTCATGAAGAACAGCCGCTGAAACTGGTTGTCGTGCAGAAAGCCCGCCGTGAGCAGCGGCGAGTACATTTCCATGAAGCGCGACAGGTACTGCGATACCAGGCCCAGGTTGCAGATAGGTCCCTCGTCCCGGCCACTCTCCGCCAGGTCGTACATCCGCTTGAAGGTCGGAAAGCCGCTCAGCCGGTAAAACAAGTCCAGGATAGTCCAGTCGAGCGTTGTGACGCGGTTAAGAATGTCGGCTAGCTTCAGCGGGGGCTTGTCGCTACCTTCGCGCAGCCGGCGGCGCACTTGGTGGGTTAGCGCCACGCTGTTCACAGCCCGGCGGGTACGCTCGGAGGCGGCCCGCGTGCCCACCAAGGCCGGCTTCATCGCTCGCTCGTCGTACTGCGCCTCCAAGTCCCAACCCTGCGCCTGGCAGGTAGCTACCAGCGCCTGGTAGTCGCTCACGGCCAGTTCCACCTCCTGCCGCTTGGCCTTCAGGTAGCGCTTCAATTCCGGTTCCTGCCCGAAGCGCTGCCGCACTTGGGCCATTGCCTCGTTCAGCCAGTCGAAGTAGCCAGTATAGTCGGCCGAAGTAAATGGCCCCTGCTCCGGCCGGCCAAAGACGTGCAGAAAAGCCCCAAACAGCAGGGTCGGTTCCTCCACATCCAAGAAACGCCCCGCCCGTGGCGCGTACACGCGCAGTCCCTGGGCCTCAAGCGCCAACTGCATCCGCTCCACCTGCGAGTTGCCGCGCAGCGCCGGAAACAGAAAGGCTATCTGATTGGGGTCTTCAACCTTGCCCGAATCCAGCAGTTCCCGCACTACCCGCGCCAGCTCCTCCGATACCACGTCCGGGGCCGCCGCCGCCGTGCAGACGACCGACACGTCCTGGTCGCGGCTGTGGGCTGTGATGTTTTTGTCGTGTACTCGGTACTGCTCGCCCGGGTGGTCGTCCTTGCGCCAGTTATGCTGCCCGATGTAGTCGGTGTAAAATTGCACCACGCGGTTACGCGAGCGGTAATTAGTGTTGAGCGGAATCTTCTCCGGCTCGCGCCCCAGGTAGCGTAGGCACCGGGCCGGAAACTCCACGAAGTTCTCCACCGTGGCCCCGCGAAAGCGGTACAGCGCCTGGTCGTCGTCGCCCACCACGCAAAGATTCTGCTGCCCCGCCAACGCAAACACTAACCGCTCCTGAATCAGGTTCGTGTCTTGGTACTCGTCCACGATAACGTGCCGGAAGTAGCGCTGCACCTGCGGGTTGGCTTGCAGCACGTCGTAGGCCTTCTGCTGCAACAGTGAGAAGTCGCACTGGTCGAACCCGCCCGGCGTAGCCAGCAGCTCGCGGTAGCGGGCATACATCCGCAGCAGCATCCGTGTGTCGTCGTCGGGCGCGTGTCCCAGCACCGCCGCCGGCACCAGCATCTCCTCGCTCATGCGCCCGAAAAAGCTTAGTACGTTCTGGATGGCCTCGTGGCGTGAGCGCCCCGCCCGGTTGCCAGCGAAAAAGGTATTGATGGCCACGTGTTGGTCCATTGGCTCTAGGTCGGCCAGCCCGGCCGCCTCAATCAGCTGTTGCCAGTTGCGCCGCCGGGCCACGAAGAAGTATGTCTGCAACTCGTCTAGCACACGCAGCGGCTGCCCATTGCGGTAGTTGGGGTTGAGCTTACGGTCCTGCAGCAGCCGCTGGCACAGCGAGTGCAGGGTGCCCACGTACATATTGGCTAGGTCGTAGGCTTGTCCCGTGTGGTTGGTTACCTGGCCTAAGTAGTTTTTTAACCCTTCCCGCAGCTGGTGGGCCGCCTTATCGGTAAACGTGCTAAGCAGGATATGCTCCGGCTGCACACCCTCGAACACAATCAAGTTAACCGTCCGCCACAGCAGCACTCGCGTCTTACCCGACCCTGGCCCCGCCGTCAGGTACAGCGGCCCATCAATATGCCGAATAGCTCGCTCTTGCTCGGCATTGGGCTTAAATCCAGCTTCTTCCCACAGGCTTTCCAGGGTGATGGACGGTTGAGACATGATAGCGTGTATCTATTTTCTTAGTTTCTGGTAGTTGTAATTACTTCCGCCCACGGCAATCTCCTCTGCTTGCCCTACGCTGCCGGCTGCTGGCAACTGAACTTTGGCAGCCACTGCGACGGCAATTGCCTCACTTGTCTGGCACGGTTTCAGTAGGGATGCCAGGCAATTATTATCCACGGGTTAATCGCAGCAAATTACGCACGATTTTACCAGCACCGTGCCGCCCAATGGCCGCCACCCTCAAACTGCCCTACGGCCTGCGCGACGGGCAACTGCTCCACATCGCCGACGTGGCCAACGGCCTGGCCTGCGCTTGCGTGTGCCCCGGTTGCGGTGCACGCCTTGTGGCCCGCAACCAGGGCAAGGTGAAAGTTGCCCATTTTGCTCACCACCAAGCCCCGGAGTGCGCCACAGGCCTGCAAACTGCTCTGCACCTAGCCGCAAAGGACGTTTTCACACAGCACAGCACCTTCTGGCTGCCGGGGGCCGCCGGATTTACGGGCTTCCGCGCCGACAACTTTCAGGCTGACGACTACTTCGCCAGCTTCAGCTTCCGCGCCCAACCATACCAGGCCGAGGTGGAGCACGCCCTCTACGAAGACGGCTTAGACTACAAGGTAGAGTTTGCGCCTCGCCCAGTCACTATCCGCCGGGCGTGGCTGGAGCACCGCACCGCCGACCTCATCCCCGACATCGTGCTGGAAACCGAAGCCGGGCTGCTGCTGGTAGAAGTGGCCGTGACGCATTTCGTGGACCAGGCCAAGCTCACCAAGCTACGGCAGTGGGGCATATCGTGCGTGGAAATCGACCTGAGTAAGTGCAGCCGCGACCTAGCCGGACCGGAGTTGGCTGACGTACTGCTGCACCAGACTACGCATAAGCGCTGGGTGTATAACGGCCGCCTCGCGGCGCGCTTGGCCACGCTCCACACTCAGTATCTGGAACGCGCCCGTCCCCTCTTCCTGGCCTGCCACACTCAAGCTATGCGTGAGCAGAAGCGTCAGCGCTGGGAGCAGGACAAGAAGGAGTCGCTCCAAGCGTTTTACGCCACCCGCTGCAAGCCCATCACCCTACGGCCCGACCCTCGGCCGCCCCACCGGCCGGAGCGTCACGTGCTGCCGTGCCCCGACCCGCGCCGGGCCTTCGCGGTCGAATCCTACGCCAACGTGGACACCGATTGTATGAGGTGCAGCCACTTCCGGGGCTACGGCGGGGGTAGCCAGCACCAGATAGTGTGCTTATACGAGTACAACAAGTGGGAAAAATTCAACAAGCCTCCACCCTAATCGCGTAGCATCATCCGCCGACCACCAACGCATTATTCCGTATTCTTGAGTTTCGAAACTATAGGCGCTTACCAATGTCCTCTCTTACTATCACCGAAAAATCTAAAATTGAAAAGCTACTTCGGATGAGCGGCGGTTATGTATTAGAATTTTCCAATAACTCGCTGCAAAACTTCGTAGCCGACAGCATTAAGTTGGATATTCTTGACGAAAAGTATAACCAAGGTTCTGGGTCCAAAGCCAACCGATTGCGAGCGTTGTGGAGCAACGAGTCAGATGAGTTAGTTGGCAAACTGCTTAACGACCTGCTTGATAAGATTCCCGAAGATTGGGAACGCCGCAGGGACATAACGGGCGAAGAAATTTCAGAGGATATACGCCAAGCGTACGAAGATTCTAAGCAAGCCTGTGAGCGGTTAATAGGTAAGACATCAGTTGAGCACCTAGATGGCCTACAGGCCATTGATTACGATGAAAATTTCCAACTGCTAAGCCACCAAATAAAAGCTAGTATCGACAGTGGCGAGCCAGCCGCAGGATTGGATAGGCTTCACACATTCCTGATTAAGTATTTCCGTCACCTGTGTACCAAGCATGGCCTTACTACAACGAGAGAGGAGCCGCTAAATGCTGTATTCGGCAAATACGTGAAAGCGCTTGTTGCTTCAGGAATCCTAAAATCCGAAATGTCACATAATATCCTGAAGTATTCTATTAACATCCTTTCCTCCTTCAACGCTGTGCGGAATGACCAAAGCTTAGCACACGATAATACAGTACTCAATCGTGATGAAAGTCTATTGATTTTTAGAAATATCTCGGCATTAGTAAAATTTATTGAGCACATAGAAGCAGAGAATTGAAGCTCATTCTCTTGCCTACTTTCAATTGATGCCACTAAGCTTTCTTCACACGGCACAATAAAGGCTTGTTGCCAGTTGAGACCTATTGCATGGCCAACTCCGCAAAGTGATGAAACATCTGCTCATCCTGACGGTATCGGTCGTTGATGGCCAGCGAGCTCTTGCTATTGAATAAGGCGTAATTGGCGGCGTTGTAGGCCAGCCACATATTAGCATCAGTTTGCAGCAGCGTTTCCTCATGGGCCAGCCGTTCTAGGGCTATCGCGGCCAGCTTCTTAGGCAGCTTAGTATCGGTGAAAAGCTTTTCGCGGTCGCCCTCCACGGGCTTATGGGCCAACTCTTTGTAGATGGAACTGGTTAGCGAGTGGCTGCGCTTCATAAACTGCTGAAAAGCCTGCTGCAAGTGCATTCTGAACACGTCCAGGTTCAGACCCTTGTGATGAAACTTGCGCTCAATCAGTATTTCGTGCTCGTGAGTAATCCGTTGGTCGGCTCGCTCTACTGGCTCGGCCTCGCGCTCCTGCTGAATTTTGCGGTGCTTGGTGGGCTTGCCGGCGGCCAGCCAGTTCAGGTATTCGTCAAGAGTATAGTAGTCGTCGGCCCAGCCCATTAGGCCGTTGGTGCATATCTCGCGAAAGTAGCTAACCCGCATTTCCGTGCGGCGGCCGGTTACCTCCTTCTCCCACTCGGCCGAGCCTTGCAGCGAGAACGGGGTTTTGCCGCTGTAGGAGTTGTTGACGATGAGCGAGCGAAACAGCCGGTCACGCACCTGCGAAATGCCGGTAGTAGCTATCTCGCTTACCTCGTCGGGCATCACGATGGACAGGCTGAACTCGCCCCGGTCGGTGAAGCTGGCGCTCAGCTTGTGGCCCGGTAGTTCTCGGTCAGCTACCTCACGCACCAGCGCATTAGGTATCAGGGTGTACTCGCCGCTCTGCATGGCGAAGATGGTTTTCCGGCCTGGGGTCATTTCCCCCACTACGGCCCAGTTACGGTCACTGGGCAATAAATAAGGCTCATTCAGTAAGTCAACCAACGGCACTACTTCAACCGGGAAGCAGATGGTATCCCACTTGCTGGCTTGCTCCAATTTCGTGCTTTTCGTGCTCATGGCTTGCTGATTTTAGGTGGTGATTACCATCTCTAAGATACGATATAAGTTTTACAATTGCAATTTTTACAATTGCAAAATTAATAATGTTTAACCTTGTCATTTGCTAGCAAAATCTCTTTTTGGCCTGTTGATAGCAGATACTCGAAAGGCTAACAACGTTGAGGGGCCACCCAACAATCTTTACTTTAGAGTTCTCCTTCCCAACGGGCGGCTTTACACGCTAATCCCTCTTGTGGGACTGCCCTTGTATAATCTCCAAAAAGCTCAACCTGTACCGTGCCCAAGCGAAGTTTTCAAATACCCGACGCTGTATACCTTGAAAAGCTACTGACCAAGGTTGGTAGTGAATTCGAGCCGGAAAGCGTGCCCGTGCATCCAGAGGATTATGCTAGACCGCTGAACTGCTACCCCAATGTTGATGAAAAGGTCAGGCGAGATGGTGGAAGGCCCCATTATGGCTGGTCGATTCATAAGACCAACCTTCTCTACGAGGCCGAAAGGCACGCCGTATGGGAAAACGAAGACGGTGAGTTGGTTGATGTAACACCTTATGAATCCGGTGTAAACGAAATCCAATTTGTTTCCGACGACAACTGGGTCTACACCGGGAAAGCAGTTGACAATATCCGGGTAAATAGAACCCAAAACCCTTTAGTTGATGACTTTATTCTGTTGGCAGAAGCAGTATCTCAGGCCTTTGCTTATGGTAGTCGGCTTGACGGGAACGAGCATACCATTCCGCAGCCGGCATTAGTAGTTGCGGAAAGCTACCAAAAGCTAAAGGATGACTTGCTCGAATACATTAGGTTGGGAGGCCAGCCGTACTCTGTCTGCTATTGCGGCCTACGTAGAACTTATAGAAACTGTCATGGCAGCCAGTTGCAAGAGGGTATTAAGATGGTCATGGATAAGCTGCACAGCTTGTTAGGCAGCCCAATCTAATTGCCCTACAACTGCTTGTACAAGGGGCAGAAGCATTGTCATCTTCCGAAGCTCTAGCTGTGTAGTAGTTACCCAACTAGGCAAAACCACAGCTTAACACACTGATTTATGTTTGTTCAGCGACCTAACAAGGGTACCCAGCTCGTTCATCCAACTGCTAGTGCCTCCGGCTTCTATAGCCGTTTATTCCGGCAGGTTGAGCGATGAACCCAAGGGTGCCAGATAAATCGCTTTTACCACAGTTGGGTCAAATGGCTCGGATAATACCTGGCCCGTTACCCGGTCAATCCCCTGCGTATTAGCCATCGCATTCGGAATCATTCGGATAGTAATGGTTTCTTCCTCCTTAATAGGCAAACTGGATGACAAGTCCTTTACCGCATCGCTAAAGTAGGTTTCGCTCTCGTCGGTCAACGCAGTAAAGAGAATAGGCGGACTCAGCAAAGTGGTTACCTCATCTTCGTAAATGCCCAATACAATATCATCATGATGTAGCGGTACCGGCAGCAGGTACACGTTGTTCTGGTAACGGAGGTAAAATTGATGGGTCACCCTTCTCTCAGCCGCATCGATTTTCTCAAACATGAAGCAGTGAGGAAATGTAGCTGACAATGTGTGGGGCAACGTGTAGTGAACAACGGTGAAAAAGCGGCTTAAACGCTCATCATATTGGTCATCTTCCAAAAGCCGAAGCGCCCACGCATAGTTTGGCATTTGCACTTCGGGCATGACGGATAGTGCCATTTTCAAAAAGGCTTTGTACACTCTCGACGGGACGTAAGGGTTTTTCAAGGTCGAAATCTCGGCCCGTCCTTCTGCATCCATAATCTGAAAAGCGCTGTTGTTTACGTCGCTACGCTCGATTTTAATCCCATCCTTGATACCGTGAAAGTCCGTGCTCCGGGCAGTAATCACATTATCCGGGGATTTGAAAGTGGGTACACTCTCCTTACCCTTCACCCCCATTACTGTTCGGCTAATGCCGAGAAAATTAGCTAAGTCATTCTCATAGAGCGAGAATTTCCAATTGCACTCGTCGCATTCTGAATCAGAGAGCAAAAATCTGTTGCCCAATAAGTTTGGAATCATATGGGCTACTTTCTTGAATTTTGTCTGGGTATTATCCCGGCCACAAAATCGGCAAACCCTCTCTCCTCTGGGCTTTAATCCATCTTTTCGATGTGGCGAGTCACTAACGAAGTTCGCTACTTTGTATAGGCTGAGAAACCGGTCCAGAAGCTCGTCGCAATCAGGAAAAGTAAAGATGGTAGTCATATTGCCTTTTAGCTTATTAACCAGAATGTTGGTTGCTAATAATTGCTTCTTGTACCGTTGGCAGGTCAGATAGTTTCGAAGGTTGCCTGAAAGTAATCGAAGTCAAAGCACACTACGCATACTAATTTTTTTAGTTAATCACATACTAATTACGTTGGCTCTCGTTTACTTTGCACACCATTTATCTAGCTAGACTATGAATGATGTCGAAGTAATCCGGGTACCTGAGCCTGGTCCTGACCCTTTTCCCTTACCGCTTTTCAGCTACTTAATACCAGCTGGGTTCCCATCTCCTGCCTCTGACCATTTGGAGGGGTTGTTTGATTTGAACCGGCTGCTGTTTCGTCATCCCGACGCTACCTATATGCTTCGGGTGGGCGGCGAAAGTATGAGCGGAGCCGAAATTCATACCGGCGATTTGCTGGCCGTGGACAAGCATTTGGAGGCCGACCACGGACACATCGTGGTAGCAGTCGTGCATGGCGAATGCACCGTCAAGCGTCTGGTGCGTCAGGGGCAAACGTGGTGGCTGATGCCCGCCAATCCGGCATTTAAGCCCTATGAGATTACCGACCCCGACGAGCTGCGAATCTGGGGAGTAGTTACCCACGTCGTGCATGAGTTGATTCCGGGCAAGCTCCAAGCTCTTATTCAAAGCCTTGATTAATAGTTATGTTTGGCCTTTTAGATTGCAACAATTTCTACGTCAGCTGCGAGCGGGTTTTCCAGCCGCGCTACGAGGGCCGGCCAGTTGTCGTGCTCTCAAATAACGACGGCAATCTAATAAGTCGCTCAGCCGAAGCCAAGGCGCTCGGGCTGAAAATGGGCGACCCGTATTTCCAAGTCAAAGATGTGCTGCACCGGCATGATGTGGCCGTTTTTTCGAGCAATTATGTCCTTTATGGGGATATGTCACGCCGCGTCATGTACCACCTGGGGCAGGTAGCCCCAGCCGTGGAAATCTACTCTATCGACGAGGCCTTTCTCGACCTGGCTGGCATGGAAACCTACCTCGGTCGCCTGGATGCATACGCTCAGAAAGTGCGCGCCGGAGTCAAATCACGCACGGGCATTCCCACCTGCGTAGGGGTGGCCCCGACCAAGACGCTGGCCAAGCTGGCCAATCGCATCGCGAAGAAAAATGCGGACCTGGATGGGGTGCTTTACCTCGACTCGGCCGAACGGCGGGCCTGGGCGCTGCGGCAAGTGCCGGTGGGCGACGTGTGGGGCGTGGGCCGGCAGTATGCGGCCAAACTAAATGCGGCTGGCATTGATTCAGCGGCCGACCTGGCCCGTGTTTCGGATGCCTGGGCGCGGAAGCACCTCGGAGGCGTGGTGGGGGCGCGGCTGGTGCAGGAGCTGCAAGGCCGGCCCTGCGCGGGCCTGCACGCTTCCGAGGATGGGACGCTCAGCCGCCAAAGCATCAGCTGCTCCCGCTCGTTCGGCCGGCCGCTATCGGCCTTTGCTGATATGCTGGCAGCCGTGGCCGCGTTCCTATCGCGGGCGGCGGAGAAGCTGCGCGCTCAGGGCGATATGGCGCACGTCCTGACGGTGTACGTCAGCAAAAACCGCTTTGCGACTAATGTGCTGCCGCCTTTTTCGCGCTCGGCCACGCTCACGCTGCCGGCCGGGCCTACGGCCGATACAACGGTGCTGCTGGGCTATGCCCGCGTGCTACTCAACCGGATTTGGGAACCGGGGGTGGCTTATCACAAGGCCGGCGTGGTGCTCGACGGATTAGAGCCCCCCGGCACGGGTCAGCAGCTCGACTTGTTTGCCCCGGCGACGGCACCGCTGGTACTGCCCGAGAAGCCGACGCTGGTTACCAGGCGGCCGGGCCTGATGGCCAGCCTCGATGCGCTGAATGAGCGCTTCGGCCGGGGCACAGTGCGGGTAGCTACGGCAGTTGCGGCACCTAGCCGGCCAGCTACGGCCGGTAGTGCCAACCGTCCACCCTGGGAAGGCAAGGCCCAATGGCGCTCGCCCGCGTTCACGACACGGCTGGAAGATTTGATGATTGTCAATTAGGGAGCTTCGGCGATTTCTGTCCTTGGTTAGGTCCCAGAATACTATCCATCATCTGCTTATACACGCCGGGCGGGTACATGGCTTCGCATTCCTCATCGGTTGCAATCAGGTCGATTGCTGGAAGATTCAGATTAATCAGGTCGCGGTCCAGCTCTTTGGCCGTGATATTGTGGCGAGGGTCAAACGGCTCGCTAGGGGTCGTAGTGGTAGTATCCATTGTGCTCAGATATTATGCTTAGCAGTTTCCTAAAAGTCCCATTCAACCAGAAGAAAGTTGGCAGGCTGCAAGCCTACTTGTAAACCAGCTTCCAGCCACCGGGGCTGCGTTGGCCGGAGCCGGTCTTTTTTATGGCGCTTCAGTTCGGCAAATAAAACAGCATCGCCCTGCCAGCCGACAACATCCCAGCACCCGGCGTAGGTGTTGCCGTTGGCTTGGGCAATCTTAGGCAACAGGGCCAGCATTGCCGGGTCCTGAATAGGCTCGTGCTGCTGCCCGGCTAAACCAGCATCTGCCCACTGGGTAAAGTGATTGGGGGTCATCGCGCCGGCTCCGTAGGTTTCCACCCAGCGGGCCTGCCAGCCGGAAAGTCGCATCAGCTCATAGAGGCACAGCTCCGCAAAAACGGGCCGGCCCCCAAAATCAATGAGTGGCTTATTGCCGAAAGTGTTGTTGAGTGGGGTTCCTTCCCAGCGCCGCAACTGCAACTCAACTTTGGAAATTGCTAGAACCTGGCCGTTGCTGGTAAGAGCTTCAGTTGTGTTCGGCCGCAACAGGCTAGGGTATGTGAAGCTCATAGGAGGAGGAATGCGTAGGGCAAATAAACGCGTGCATCTTTGAAGTACGATGGTCACTGGTTTAATCGCTCAGTTCTTACTTTGCCTGTGAGCCTGCCCCTATCATCGGGCAGTATCTCCCCTCATTCCCACCCACTATGCACACGGAGGAAATTACCGACCTTCTTTCTGACCTGGCGGCCGGCGCGATAACCTGGCAGCAGGCTTTAACTCAGGTTACCGCGCTTCCCACGGCCTGGCAAACGCCCGAATGGAAGCGCCGCCGTGATGCCTTGATTGGGTCAAGCTGTGCGGTTTGCGAAACAACGGATGGCCCCTTTGTCCTTCAACACTTGCTGCCGACTCCCACTTTTAAAGAAGTCTGTCAGGCCGTTAAAGCCGAACTCCGGGCAGATTTGCTGGTCCTGCTTGACGACCAGGTGAGCGAGCATGCCGTGGCTGAGCACGTTGGACCGGGGGATGAGCGGCCTGCCTGCCCCACCTGCGGGTCGGTATCGATTCGGGAGCGGCAGTCGCTCACCCCGCGCTATCTGTGCTCGCGGGGTGAGCGCGGCTATCATAGCCCGGCTGGCTTTGATGCCCCAGTGCCCGTGCGCTACTATGCCAAACAGAAAACTACAAACCGGGAGGTAGCACTGGCTACTGCCCGCGAATTTTTACTGAGTGTGGCAGTCGTAGCGGAATTGCGACGGCGTGATGATAGGATTCAACACGAAGCCACCTTGCGTAGCCTGAAATATTCGCTGGCTTACCGCTCACTGCAACACACGGCTACCTATTGCAAGAAGTGTGCTTTCAAAGCAGACTTGCCACTAATCAAACGCAAACAATACGCCTAGCCGGCAGTAATTCATGCTTAATTATCTGTTGGCCATCCTTTTCGTTTTCCCCCCTCCGCCTCGACTAACTGCGGTCTATATCTGTCAAGGCTCGGCCTCCTACGCCTACCATGCCACGGCGAAATGTGAGGGCCTGGCCTGGTGCAGCACCTCGGCCAAAGCCCTGTCGAAAGCGGCAGCGCTCAAGCTGGGTCGTCGGCCCTGCGGGCGTTGCTACACCCGGTAAAAAGCTGATACCCTCTATTATTCAGGCGGTTCAAAATAATGTTGTAAAAAATACAATTTTATACAACTAGGGCCAGACCTTTCGCGTTGCTAAGGGGCAAGTGACAGAATAATAATTATTTATATTATTACCATGAAAACCTTCCTCCTGTTTGGTGCGCTTATCTGGTTTCTCTATTCCTCATGGGCTCCTGCCTGGGGACCTACACTCGCAATCTGGCTACTGATTATCGGCGCGTTTATGGTGCTGGGGCCTTCCGTCGCGAAACTCAATCGTTCTGAGCGCCGCAATCACTACGATAGCTACTAAGGCAGGCTACAGGGCTACAGCTATTGGGCAAGCAGATACGGGTAGCCAGCAGCAAAGTCAGTTCGGCCGCTTCTTATGTAGCGTCAAATGGAAGTAATAATCTCTGAAATCGGGTCGTACCCTTCTACATTATAGGCCAGAATATCGCCCGAGACAGCCCCTAAATGCACAATCATCCGCTGCAATACCTCCTCCTCGTCCAGCTCTTCGGGAAAATCCCGCTCTGCCATCTGCACTCCCCGACTGGAGCCGTCGGGCATAGTCAAATCAAATAGGTAGACGGTGAAATAGTCGTACTCGTCCAGCGAGTCGGCCAACTCAGGTTTTTTGCCTTGCTGCGCAGCTTTGTAGAGTTTCCACTTCGCCTGCCAGTACGGGTCCTGGACCAACTTTTCCTCGAAGAGGATACTCATTCCAAAGTTCTGCATCATGTGGCCAAACACCTGCTGGGGACCAAACGCATAGAAGCGTCCCCCAAGTGGCGTGTTTTCGTAGGCCTCCTGGCTGGCCAGCCCCTTCTCCGTGAGAAGCATGAGTTGGGGAAGGGTCAACTCATCGTAGGGCACCGCGCTCAGCCGCTCAAAGGAGAGTACGTTCTCAGTCTGGTACAGCATCAGGGAGAATTTGTCTTCCAGCTTTTTTACGTAGGGCTGGCCGTCTTCCTGCATGAGGTCGTGCACCGCTACCTGTAACAGGCCGGCGATACGAACGAGAGTGGCTACCGGCATTTCCGTAATACCCGATTCCAGCTTACTGTAGGTGGAGCGAGCCATGCACAACTGCTCAGCCATGTGCTCCTGCGTAATATTCTGCTGCTTCCGCAACTGCCTGATGGTGGTGTGAAGACTCATAATGGGGATTTTGAGCAAAGCACGCAGTCCCGTCGCACACCACCGAAAGTGTGCGATTATTTCACCCTTCTATGAGTCTGCTTGTGGGTAAGCGCTATTCAGTTGCCCTACCCTTGCCCAAAAGCCACCGAAGCTGGTGTTCGCTTTTTACAATTGCAAAACCAGCTGCTATACCACGCTAGCCTACATTTTTGGCCCTCGACGCTTCGGCTCGGGGGCTTTTTGTTGCTCTTCAGCGGCCGACGTTTTTCTTCCCTCGGGCTCCACTGCCGGTGCTGACGGTAGCACGGTGAGCTGCTGGCCCTGGCCAGCATAGAGCAGTGAAGCCTGGTCAATGGCGCGGCTGAATCGGTCCAGCTGCGCCTGGCCGTTCCCCACCTTGGCGGGGGCCTGCGCAGCATCCTCGACCTGCCGACGCAGCGCGGGTGCCATTTGCTCCAGTCCTTCCGGCTTGGGCGTGATATGCCGCTGCACGTTCATAAAAAGCGCGTTGTGCATGGGGTCGCCCTCCTTGGTCTGGCGCAAGTCATTCAGCCGGATGCTTACCGCCTGGCTGCTGGCCTTCAACTCGCGTAGCGCCTCGATGCGGGCCACGGCGAGCGTTGGCTCAACCAGGGGCCGCGCCTGGCGCGGGTCACGGGCTAGCTCGGCCTCTTTGCCGGCGCGGGGCTTCACGAGGCGGGCTAGCAGGCCTTCCAACCGGCCGATGTTGTTGCGCGGATTACTGGATTCAGCAATCAAAGCAGTATCGCGGGCGGGATTGAACTCGCGGAACTCCGGGGTGAGGTCCAGCTTATAGCCGGCCTGCTTGCCCAACTCAAAAAACAGTGCCTGCACGGTGCGGCCATTGCCCTCCCGGAAGGCGTGAATGTGGTTGAAGTGGTCCAGGTAGTAGGCGGCCCGCTTTACAAACTGGTCCTTATCCAGGCCCTTCAGGTTGTTCTCCTGACTCAGCTGGGCCGACACGGCCGCCAGGTCGGGGCTGATTTGCCGGTAGTGGGCGTAGCTCATAAAGTAGCCCTCGCGGTCACCCTTCTTCTGGCCCTGAAAGTTGCGGTCGGCGCGGGTTTCGCCGGCCCAGGGGTACACGTCCTGAAACAGGTAGCTGTGCAGCTGGCGCGCATACTGCTCGTTGAACACGGCCGGGATGGGTGGGGCCGGCACGGCGGGAGCCGGCGCGTTGCTTTTGGGAAAACGCAGCTCGGTAAGCCGGGCAATCGACAGGTCGTGCTCACGGCGGTCGAGGTGGGATTGGCTGGTGGCCCCTACGAAGTTGTACAGCAGCCCATCGGCGGGGTTAGTAAAGTCTAACGGTGGCTGCTCAGGGCTATTCATAGGCAAGAAAAAAGCCCGGCCGGGGCCGGGCTGGATAATTCATCATAAACTGGAATGGGGCAGCTAGCCAATCCAGGGCTGCTCCATATCAATCTGCTCGTACTGCTGCGGAACGGCTTCCACGGGCACCGGATAGTAGCGGTCGGGCTGGCCAGCCTGATAGCGGGGGTCAGCGGTGGGCTGCTGCGGATAGAGGCGGGTAAGCTCGGCCCGGATAAAAGCTAAGTCGATTTCGCCAGCGATGTAGCGCTGATAGAGCGCGGCCAACTCGGGCGAGGCACTGCCTCCCTGACTCATGCTCACGCCCACGGCCCACTTCACGGCTTCGCGCCGTTGCTGGGGAGTGCGCTCATCTTCGGAAAACTGGGGAGTATAGCTCATGAGGAAAAGTGTCTTGGAAATGGAGCCACGTTAGTGGGTCGGAGGAACCGGGCGCTGACTTTACGCGAAGCTAACAGATGAAATTCCCGCAACTGAGTAGGTTAAGGTACCACTTCTTTAACCCCCGATTGGCCTGGAGGGTTCGGTAATCTCGCGGTCCGGCAGCAACTCTTCTAGGGTAAAGTGTAATAGAACAAAAGGGAGAAAAATGACAACTACCGTGGCCTCATTCGCAGGTCTTGAAGTAGGCAATCTGGCTTTGAAAAGTGGTCAGTATGCCCGCATCCGGCAGTAGAAAGCTACCGCCTGGGCTATCTGGGGGGAAGCGCAGTACCTCGGCCGGCACATCAAAGCTGCGAAGGAGTCGCTGCACCAAGCGGGGCTCCTGCCGCTTCAAGGTGCCGTTTTTCAGGCCGACCACATTGGTATAGGTGAGTTGCTGCGCCTCGCAAAAGGGCTTCAAATCACCCCGGCCAAACATTCCCAAGCGACGCTGCACGTAGTACAGCGCGTCGGCGTAAGGAACGGTCAGACTAAAATCGGGAAAGCCCAGGGGAGCTACTTCTTGCCGGCGTTCTTCTTTTTCCATGCTTTATAACTCTTAATCATTTCGGCGGCCTGCTCGACGGTCGTGGCCTTCGCCTCGTCCTCGGTCACACCTGGCCTAAACTTAGCTTTTACATCCCCGTCGGACACGTAAAGGCCCCACTCGTTGCGGCCAACAGTGTACTTACCTACGGTGGCCAGCACGTTTTTAGCTACCTCAGCCTGGGCCTGGGTAATGATGCCGACCGCCTGCGCCGACGTAATCTCAGCGGCGGCTGTGTTAGCCGGCACATTGAAATACTGCTCGTTCCATTTGAGGTAAACCCCCTTCGGTCCTTGGCCAACTACCACCGGCTTGCCCTGGTGCTGGCCCACCTCGCGAGGCGCGGTCTGCCGGCGCTGGGTGATGATGGCCTGGGCCTGCGCCTCACTCAGGGTGGCGGGGCTTATGCCTTCGGGAATGGTATAGTATTTCTCGGCGTGCGCGATGTACGGGCCGTTTTTGCCAGTGCCAATTAGCATCTCAGCTCCCTCAAACTGCCCTACGAAGCGCTTTTGCAGCTCTGCCCGGTCAGGAGTCAGGTCGTTGGCCTTGGCTACCCAGTCGAGTAGGTTCTTGTCGAACATCGGCACGAACTGCTGATAGGTTTGCGTCCCGGCGGCTATTTTATCAAAGATGGCTTCGCAGCCCGCCGTGAATTTATAGTCCATGATTTTGGGAAAGTTCTGCTCCAGAAATTCCGTGACCTGGGTGCCGGTGGCCGTGGGCAGCAGCTTGTCCTTGTCCGCGCCCAGCGTCTCCGATTTGGAACTGGTCGTTACCTGACCGTCCTGCCACGTCAGCACCTGGCTGGTCAGCTTCTTGCCGGCCACGCTGCCGGTGTCGATGTACTGGCGGGCAAAAATGGTCTTTAGAATCGACGCGTAGGTACTGGGCCGGCCAATGCCCCGCTTTTCCAAATCGGCGACAATGGTGGCCTCGTTGTAGCGCTTGGCGGGCCGGGCGTAGCTCTGGCGGGTCTCCAGCTTGAGGAGCTTCAGCGCCTCGCCCACCTGCACCGGGTGTTGCAGCGTGGTTTCGGCTTCGTCACTCTCGCTGGCCTCCTCCTCGGCATCCTGGTACACGGCCAGATAGCCAAGGCTCGTCTGCACGCGGGTGGAGCTGGTGTAGGTATCGCCAGCATCGGCACCGGGCACTAGGGTTATCGTGGTCTGGTCGTACTGCGCGGCCACCATCTGCGAAGCCAGGGCGCGGGTATAAATCAGCCGGTAGAGTGCCTGCTCGTCGGGCGTATCGCCGGCCGTGGCATTCTCCCAGTGAGTTGGTCGGATGGCTTCGTGGGCCTCCTGGGCTCCGTCCTTATTTTTGGTCTGGCGAGCCTGGAACTGGCCGGCCCCAAACTGCGCGGTAATCTGCGCATGCGCCTGCTGGGTGGCTTCTTCGCCCAGATTCACGCTGTCGGTGCGGATATAGGTAATGTGGCCTTCCTCGAACAGCTTCTGCGCCAGGTCCGAGGTCTTTTGTACCTTGAATTTCAGCTTTTTCACGCCTTCCTGTTGCAGCGTAGAAGTGCTGAAAGCGGGCTGTGGCTGGCGTTCCACCGGCTTCTTCTCGACGCTGGCTACGCCAAAGCGGCTGCCGCCTACCTGCTGCAAGTAAGCCTGGCCCTCGGCCAGCGTGGCAAAGGGCTCGGCGGTGCGGCGGGCGCTCAGAGACTCGCCGTGGCTGGTTTGCACGGTGGCCACCACCGGCACGGTGAAACGGTCGCTAAACTGCTGAATCTCGCGCTCGCGCTCCACAATCAGGCGCACGGCCACCGACTGCACCCGGCCGGCGCTCAGGCCCTGCGCGATTTTGCGGCTCAAGACCGGGCTCACGGTGAAACCCACCAGTCTGTCAACGGCGCGGCGGCCCTCCTGGGCGCTGACTAGCGGCATATCAATCAGGCGCGGGGCGGCCAGCGCGGCCTTAATGGCTTTCTCAGTAATTTCCTGAAAGGTTACCCGTTTGGTCGTGCGCGGGTCGAGGCCCAGCACCTGGCACAGGTGCCACGAGATAGCCTCCCCCTCGCGGTCGGGGTCGGTGGCCAAGTACACGTTGCCCGGCCCAGCGGCCTTGGCCTTGCTGCGCAGGTTGGCTACTACGTCTTTTTTGTCGGCGCTGATGCCGTAAATCAGCGCGTGGCCGTGCTCCCGGTCCACGCCGATACTGCCGGTTTCCTTATTCACCACCAGGTCGCGGATATGGCCCACCGAAGCGGCTACTTCGTAATCCGGCCCGGCATAGCCCTTGATTTTCTTAATCTTATTCGGACTCTCAACGATGATTAGCTTCACAATCAGGGGGCTTGGTACGCTTGGGATAACTCACACTGCCTGGCAGCCTCGCCCGATAAGGGGCCAGTTGGTAGCTACCCCGGCTAGTGATTAAATAGTGACGCGGCCAAAGCGCGGAATGTCCACTCGGGGTGTAGCCAGTGCAAAACGCAAACGGTGGCTACGGCCAGCACTGCTAAGACCAGGGCGAATCGCTGGCTGAGCTTGCTGCGCTCGTCCAGCTGGCGCAGGGCCGGGCCTAGCAGCTCGTCACCGCGCCGGCCGGCCGCCTGAAGCGCCAGGCCCATTGCATCGAGGGGAATGGGTGGTAACGCCGGCAGCGCCAGAGGCTGGCGGCGGCGTGCGGGAAATTTCACGGGTGGGCTTGGGTGGGAAAACAGGTAGCCGGCGTAGCCGGGAATACCCAAGCCAGTGGTCAGTAGCAGCCAGCAAATGTGCCCAACGGGTCAGCTGGCCGCCTCCCTTTCTTCAGCCTTACGCAGTAGCACGTCGCTTCGCCGGATAGTAGCTTTCTTAAGGTCGGCGCACCAGCCATCCCTGACGCTTGAAGCGCTCACGCAATTCATCGGCACTCACGTCCTCGCCCGTGAATTGCAGCCATTCGGCCACGGTTTCCAGGTCGGGAGCTTCCGCCAGAAAAGTGTTCGGCGTGGGGAGCGCCTCGGCGGCGGCCACGCGCTGGGCTTCGTCCGGGTAGTACAGCAATAGCTCGGCCATCTGGTAGAGCATGGACCGGATGCCGGTTGGGGCTGCATACTCGGGGAGGCTATCCATCGGGTGCTAGTGCTGGCGGACCGGCCGGCCCAGCACGGGCGCAGGTGGCTCAATCGGATTATTGATTTGGTTTTCCGCCAGACCGGTGACCACCGTAAGGTCCACGCCGGCTAAGCCGGCTACTTTCAGCAGCTCGCCCACGGTGAATGTGGAAGGGTCCTGCATCCGGGTAACGAGGGTACGCGGGTTAATATCGAGGGCTTTGGCCGTTTTACCGCGCTCACCCAGCGAGTGAATTAGCTCGGCCAGCGTATCAAAAGGAAGCTTTTTAGTGGACATTTCGCAGAAAGTTTGGGGGCCGGTGCGGCGTAAAAATCTTTGTATTTTTAGCAACATTACGGCCCGCTGGCTGCGCGGTTCCAACTACTCGAAAAATGTGGGTGCCCGATACCGGACAATTTCCTGCCCGTCGGGCTCGGTGATGCGGTCGAGGTAAACCAGCACGTTGCCGTCGCGGGCCTCGCGCTCGTCAGCCCGCTGCCAGACGGGGTACAGTTCGGCGTAGGGAAAGAAATTCATCTGGTCGAAGCCACTGCCGAAAAAGCCCTGAGCCATTTCTTCTACCTGCTCACGCTGCTCATGGGAAACGTCATTGTAGACCCAGCGTACGAACTCCACGCAGTCGGCCGGCAGGTCGAAGTAAGCCAGCGTCTGCGGCGCGGTGTGACTGCCCATGTACAACAGCAGTTCCCACAGGGGATAATGGCTTTTCTCCCGCTGCCAGTAGTCCACGATGTCCCGGCGTCCCCGCGCTACAGGCTGCCCGCCAAAAGTCATGGTGCCGGGGTCGGATTCGAGGGCTTTGCGAAAGCCATAGTCAGTCACCCAGTCTTTTTTAGGGAGGCTCTGGAAGTTGTACATGGGGCAAGGATTTGACAGGGGCAATGTTACCGCCCAAAAACCACTTTTTATAAGTGATACTCGGGCTCGGCATTCTCCAAAACCGGGGCTGGGGCGTCCCAATCGCGGTAACGGGTGGTGTAGCGGTCGGCAATGATGGCCAGCCGTTTGGTTTGGTCGTCACGCTTCAGCCAGACGTGGCTGCTGCCGCAGTGAATGGTGTACCCCTCCCCCATCAGCTCGCGGGCCGGGGTGGCGAAGTCCCGCAGGTCGGCCATATCGGGGGCCGCCTGAATAAGCTGCTTTAGCTGCCTCAGGCGCTGCGCTTCGGCTTCATCGGCCGGTGGCCGCTCTACGGCCAGATAAGCCAGCTGGGAAGCGAAAACGGGGGTATTTAGGGCATTCTGCCGGGTCGGTATCATATCGAAGGGAACAAAAGGGAAAAAACTACTAGCCTCGGGCCGGGGTGCCGGCCAGCGTTTTTGAAAGGTGCAGCACCTGGGCGCAGCGAAAGGCTTCCCCAAACAGCCCGCGCCCGTAGTCGGCGGCCAGCTGGCCCACGTCGGTAAACCGGTAGTCGAGGTCGGTAGGTCCGAGCGGCAGCAAAAACCGGTCGGCCTCCTGCGCATTGAAGCCGCCGAGGTTGCGCCCGTCGCTCAGCAGCAGGCTCACGCCGGGGCGGGCACCTGGCCCGTCAACGAAGGAATACGTCTCGTAAATGATGCCTATGGCCTGTTCCCGCGCATAAAACACGGCCTCGCCAACGGCTAAATCATGGGGCTTTCCCATCGGGTACGTGGTGGTTTTTAAAGAAGTAACGAATACTGGCCGCCTTGCTCCTCGCGGGTGCGGCGCAGGCCTTCCTGGGCAATCCGGCGCGTAGCCTGCACCAGCTTAAACAGGTCTTCGTAGGCCGTGGGGGTAGCAATATCCAGTCCCAGCCGCTCGGCTACCTCGCCGGTCATGCCTTCGGAGT
>NZ_VMRJ01000008.1 GCF_007713685.1 Hymenobacter setariae | reverse complement strand
TAGCCGCAGCGCCTCCGCTCGAAAGGCGGCGTCATAACGCCGGCGTTTAGTAAGTTGAGGGCTGTCTTTCATGACAATCGAAAGATAAGACCCTATTCTGTCCAGAATTACCCGACCACCTCATTATTACTCCCTCGTTCTGCTTACGCAGGGTAGCGGCGAGCTACGCGCCAACTTTGCCACCTACCTGTTTGCTGGCAGTACGCTGTGTTGTTTTGGCCCGTACCAACCCTACACTATCCAAGCCAGCACCGCTGTAGCGGGCCTGGTCCTAGATTTTCATGCCGACTTTTTCTGCATCTACCGGCATCAGCAGGAGGTAGCTAGCAATGGCATCTTGTTCAACACCATTTTTGAGCCGCCCTTCTTCCCGGTTACAGCAGAGGCGGTGCGTGAATTTGCCGCCCTGGCAGCGCTGATGCAAGCGGAAGTACGGCGCCCGGAGGTGGCACAACAAGAGTCCATCGTATTATATCTGAAGCTCTTTTTGCTGAAAGCTATCCGTATCCGCACCGCACAGCCCGCCTTAGGCACCGAGGAGAACCCGTCTGGCCGGGAGCCCTGGCTGCTGCAGCAACTGCAAGAGGCCATTAATACGCACTACCGCCACCTGCACACGGCCGGGGAGTATGCCGACCTGTTACGAGTTCCCGCCCGAAGCCTAACGCGCCTAGTCAAGTCCCATTATCAGAAGACGCTCAGCCAACTCATCACGGAGCGAATCATTATGGAGGCCAAACGCGAACTGTACCTAACCAGTCAATCCGTCAAGGCTATCGCCTTCGCGCTGGGCTTCGGGGATGAACACTATTTCAGCCGCTTCTTCAAGAAGAATACGGCCGTATCGCCGCAGTTTTTTCGTGAATCAGTTGGGTTCGCAAAAGCAGAAGAAAGCTAGCGCTGTTGAGCTGCCAGCGGTTGGCTGGAGAAATCGTTTTTCCCAACCAGACCGCGGGCTTCCTTCTGTAGGCTGCTGGCTCCCAAAGAGTGCCCATACGGCGCATAGTAGATAAAAAAATTATAATTATATAGGTAATTTAGGTGATGTTAAACAAATAGGGTAAAACCTCCGAGTCGTCCGGTTAGGGGGCGGCATTTCGGCTCGGTTGCCGCTGCAGTTTGGCCAGGTAGTTTTTCAGGGAGAGGTACTTGCCGTACTTCAGGTGCACGTCCACGATGGTGGTGAGCGGTACGCCCAGCGCATGCAGGTGCAGAATCCGCTCGCGGTCGGCGTCGTACATGGAGGGCTGCACCACACCCTTGGGCTTGCCCAGCACGATGCCCTGCTCGCGCCGCGCCCGCAAGCCTTCCTTCGTGCGCTCGGACACGAAGTCCCGCTCCAGCTCGGCCAGCATGGCGAAAATGGTGAGCAGGATTTTGTGGGTCATGTCGCGGTGATTCTGCGGGTCCAGGTCCAGGCCCTGCTTGACCAGAATCAGCCGTCACCGCTTCTGGTGAATCAGCTCCTCAATCAGGCCCAGCACTTCGCGCAGCGAGCGGCCCAGCCGGGAGAGCTCGGAGACGATGACCGTGTCGCCGGCAGCAACCTTGGCCAGCAACTCGGGCAGGCGGCGCTGCCCGGCGGTCCGGCGGGAGGACATCTCGACTTCGATCCACTCGTCCAGGGTCCAGCGGTGCTCGACCAGGTAGCGGGCGATGAGGCTCTTCTGGCTCTCGGCCGATTGGGCGCTCGTGGAGACGCGGACGTAGCCAAATAGCATGGGCAAAACGGGCAGGGTAGCGATAAGGTAAATGCGCTTCGTAAAGGTACCGGTTTTCGATACCTTTACATGGACGTTAACGCTATCATTGGTGGGTAGAAATAACGGTCGTTAAGTCCATCGGTTTTTGCCTCCTCTATGGCTACGCACCTGCGGATTCACCTGGGCAAGGAGCGGGACCTCTACGAGCAGCCGCCTGTGGTACCGGCGGCCGAGCAGGCACGGGTCTTTGCCGTCCCCGCGTGGGCCGACCCGCACCTGGCCCGGATGCTGGCCCCGGTCAACCGGGTCGGGTTCGTGCTGCAGCTGGGCTACTTCCAGATCAGCCAGCGCTTCTACGTGGCCACGCGCTACCACGCGGCCGATGTGGCCTTCGTGGCGCGGCAGTTGGGCGTGGCCCCGGCCGAGTTCGCGCCCGCCCGCTACGCCGACGCCCGCTACTACGCCCACCAGCAGCTCATCTGCGACCAACTGGGTATCGGGCGCTTCGACGCGGCCGCCGCGGAACGGCTCTACCAGGAAGCGCTCCGCCTGAGCAGCCAGCACCTGAAGCCGGCGGCGGTCTTTGATTACCTGGTGCTGTTCCTGCACGAGCACCGCCTGGAGCTGCCCACCTACTTCGCCCTGGCCAACCTGATCACGCGGGCGCTGCTGGCCTTCGAGAAACGGCTGCTGCGCCGCGTGCAGCAGCACCTGCGGCCCGGTGAGCAGCGCTTGCTGGACCGGCTGCTGGCCGCCGACGACGCCGACGCGGAGGACCCGCGTGAGACGGCGGCCGACCGGCGCTACCCGCTTACCTTCCTCAAACGCATCCGCCAGGGGCTGCGCGCAGGCGAAATCCGCGAACGGGTCACGCATTTTGCCGCCCTGCGCCAGCTCTTCGCGCAGCTGCAGCCGCTCTGGCAGCGCCTGCGCCTGTCGGACCAGGCCATCACCTACTACGCCGAGTACGTGCTGCGGGCCCAGGCCGCGCAGCTCTACCGCCGTGACGAGCGGCGCTACCTCTACCTGCTCAGCTTCATGGTGCACCAGTACTACGAACTGGGCGATGCGCTGGTCGACACGCTGCTGCAGACCGTAACCAGTGTGGTGAACCAATGCCGCGAGCAGGTGAAGGAAACGCTCTACCAGCAGCGCACGGCCACCCAGCAGCTGACCAGCCAGGTCACCGGCCGCGGCTACCGGCACCTGCAAGCCCTGACCCAGATTCGTGCCCTGGTCGACGCCCCCGACGTGCCGGCCGAGCAGAAGCTGGCGCGCATCGACGCGCTGCTGCAGCGCCACCAGGTTACGGCCACGCAGCTCCGCGAAGACCACCAGCAGCTGGAGCAGTTGCGCGCGGCCACCGAGCAGCAGGCCGGCGAGGCCCTGTTCTACGAAGCGCTGGCCGCCGCCTCGCTGCGCCTGCAGACCAAGCTCGGGACGCTGGTGCGGGAGCTGGTCGTGGACGAAGCCACCACCCACGCTGAGCTGGGGCGGGCCGTGCGCCACTACCAGCAGCACGACGGGGCACTAGGCGCCCACGTGCCGATGGCCTTTCTTTCCCTGGCCCAGCGCGCCCACGTGCTCGACGACCAGGGCCGGTTGCGTACGTCCCTCTACAAAGCCCTATTGCTGGTGGAGATGGCCGCCGCGGTCAAGTCCGGCCAGCTCAACTTCACCTGCTGCTACCAGTACCGCGCCTTCGAGCACTACCTGCTGCCGGCCGCGCAGTGGGCCAGGCAGCGCGAGGCGCTGCTGGAACAGGCCGGCCTGGGGGCCTGGCGCGACTTTGCCACGGTCCAGGCGACGCTGCAGGAGCAGCTGCGGGCGCAGTTCGCCGCCACGAATGCCCACTTGGCCGAGGCAGCCAATCCGCACGCGCACCGTACTCCGACCGGGCGCTACCGCCTGACCACGCCCCGGCTGCCGGCCGAGCAGCCGCGCCTGCCGGCGCACTTGTTTCCCCGCCACCGGGTGGTGCCCCTGCGCGAAGTGCTCACCAGCGTGGCACGGCTCACGGGCTTCGACACAGCCTTCGGCGCGCTGCCCAGCAAGCACGCCCGCACCCCGCCGCCGCTGTCGCAACTGCTGGCCGCGCTGGTAGGGCTCGGCTGTAACCTGGGATTACGCCGCCTGGCCCAGGTTGCCCCGCAGGTGGACGAAGCCGCCTTGCAACGGCTGGCCAGCACCCACTTCACGCTCGACAACCTGCGCCAGGCCAACGAACTGATTCTGGACTTCACCCGACAGCTGCGCCTGCGCGAGGCGTTCCGCTTCTCGCCCGACGTGCTCCGCAGCAGCAGCGACGGGCAGAAGTACGACCTGGCCGTGGATTCGCTGGCCGGCAGCGCCTCGTTCAAGTACTTCGGCAACCGGCGCGGCCTGACGGCCTACTCCTACGTGGACGAGACGTTGCTGGTCTTCGACTCGACCGTGTTCAGCGCCGCCGACCGCGAGGCCACGCATTTGCTGGAGGGACTGCTGCGCCACGCCCAGCGCCCCACCGACGTGCACAGCACCGACACGCACGGCTACACCGAAGTCATCTTCGCCGTGACCCGCCTGCTGGGCATTGCCTACGAGCCGCGCATTCGCCAGCTCACCAACCAGCAGCTCTACAGCTGGGAACCCGTGTCCACCCACCGCCAGCTCGGCCAGACGCTGCTGCCCGACGCGCGCCTGGACCCCGAGCGCATCGCCCGGCACTGGGATGAGGTCCTGCGCCTGGTCGTCACCCTGAAGCTGCGCCACAGCGAGGCCTCGCGCCTCTTCGGCCGGCTCAACTCCTACGCCCGCCAGCACCCGCTCTACCGGGCCCTGAAAGAGCTGGGCCGGCTGGTCAAAACCGAGTTCCTGCTGCGCTACGTCGACCAGGTGGAGCTTCGCCAGCGCATCCAGAAACAGCTCAACAAGGGCGAAAGCGCTCATCGACTCGCCCACGCCGTCTGGCACGGGCGCAACCAAGAGTTTCACGCCGCCACCCGCTCCGAGCAGTTGGTGGCCGACACCTGCAAGCGCCTGCTGATGAACGCCATCATCTGCTGGAACTACCTGCACCTCTCCCAGCACCTGGCCGGGCTACCGCCCGACCAGCAGGCCGCCGCACTGGCCACGCTCTCGCCCTCGGCGGTGCTCTCCTACCGCCACCTGAACCTGCACGGCGAGTACGACTTCTCCGACCAGCCCCTGCCGGCCGACGCCCCGTTCGACATGGACTTGTTCAGCACCTGGCAGCCACCGAGCAAACCGGCGTAGCGCCGAGTCGGAGGTTTTCCCCTATTTGTTTAACAACACCCTACGAAGCGCGCTTTCGTCAGCCCCAAGGCTGGGGCGTGCTGCTGCTTACGCCGGCGGGCGAACTAGTGGAAACGCAAACCGATATTCCTTCCACTGCCTTGCCGCCGCTGGGCCGCATGGCCATGAGTCAGCAGTTTCCCAAGCGCCAGCTGGACCAGATAACCAAGGTGGTGAAAGCTTCGGGAGAAACCACTTACGTGGTGCAAGTGTGCAAAGGCAAAAACAAAAACGGCAAGAACAGGCATTGCCAAACCAGTGTATTCGATGCCAATGGGCGGCCAGTAGCCAAGTAGCCGCCACGGGCGAACAAGTAAAGTCAGCGGCCAAGTTACCACAATATCTCACCTGCTGAGCTACCGGGAGTTGCTAGGGCGTGAATTACAGCTAGCCGCGGCGCCGTCATAATCCTGCCGTGGCAAAGTGCTTTCCCATCGCTTCTGGTAAGAAGCTACGCCGTGAGTTGCCCTGAAGCGGGGTGTTTGCTCCGCCTCCCTGAAATGCCCAAACACGATGCTGTTTACTATGCTGGCTAACTCCTATTTGCTTGTCGTATTCCTGCTGAGGCTGCTTGCTGGGTTTTCTGATGGGCCCGTTGAATTGCATACCGTACTAGAATCCGGTAAGCAGGTAGTATTCAGCGGACAACAGCATGGCAAGTTTCAGCTAAAGATTCGCAATAGCGGCCCGGTCCCGGTGCTGGTGACCGAACGGCAAGCCAACGGCAGTTTACGGGAACGGGGGCTTATCGAACCGCACCGGGGCGGCAGGCTCCGTTTCGCGGTGGGCTCGGTGGCGATGGTGCGCAGCCTGGATGCCCGCCCGGCGGAGTTTAAGGTTAAATTCTTCAGTCAAGAATTCGATGGGATAGTTATTAAGTATGAGTCCCTCAACAGGTAGCAAAGAAGAGAGCAGTAGTTTGCGGTAGCGGAAATGAGTAAGCGGGGCTCCCTCAAAACAGACAAGAGCAATCCTGCGGCTGGCTTTAAGACTCCGCTACCTGTCCAGACCAATGCACCAGTTTTAAGGCAAGGCTGAAAAAGTTTTTGGCGCTGCCTTTCAGCCAGATTTGCGCCAGAATCACCCGGTAGGTTTGAGCGCTTAGCGGTCGGGGAGCACCGTACGAGAAGCCGCTCATTAGCCTACTCGCAACTCCCTACGGGCACCTTCTTACGCCTGCGCCGGCCCGCGCTTTTTCACCTGTTTCTTCACTTGATTCATGAAAAAAATCCCCGAGGTTACGCTCCTATTCTGGGTCATGAAAATTTGTGCTACCACGCTGGGCGAAACGGGCGGCGACCTGCTGGCCCAAACCCTGAACGTGGGCTACGGCGCAAGCTCGCTGCTGTTCATCGGGTTTTTTCTGGTGACGCTGGCGGGCCAGCTGGCCGCCAAGCGCTACATCCCGGCCTTGTACTGGGCCGTGATTCTGGCCACGAGCACGGCCGGCACTACTATGTCGGACTACATGGACCGCACCCTGGGGCTGGGCTACGCCACTGGCTCGGCCATCCTCATCACCATCCTGATTGTAGTGCTGGGCTTGTGGCGGCTCACTGAAAAGTCGCTCTCGGTGAGCGAGATTACCACGCGCCGGGGCGAGCTGTTTTACTGGACGGCCATTCTGTTTTCCAACACCCTGGGCACGGCGCTCGGCGACTTTCTGGCTGATGATTCGGGCCTGGGCTTTGGGGGCGGGGCCTTGCTCATCGGCAGCCTGCTGGCCGTCGTGGTGCTGGCGCACTACTTCACGCGCATCTCGGCGGTGCTGCTCTTCTGGGTGGCGTTCGTGCTGACCCGGCCATTTGGGGCCACGTTCGGCGACCTGCTCACCAAGCCCGTCGCGAAAAACGGGTTGGGCTTCGGCACGCAGGGCTCGTCGCTCATTCTGCTCGGCCTGCTGGTCGGGCTAGTCATTTACACCACCCTGCGGCCGCAGCCCGCCGAGCCGGTTGCGGCCAAAGAGCCGGCCTAATCCGCGTTACTCCGTTTCCCGTTTTTCCTCATGAAGAATTTGCTTCTAGTGGCGCCGCTGGCTTTCGCCCTGCTGGGCTTAATCCCGGCCGCCCAGGCCCAAACGGCCACCGCGCCCTACCGCCTGCTCGCTACCATGCCCATCGGGGGGGAGGGCGGCTGGGACTTCCTCTACGTGGACCCCGCCGGCGAGCGCCTCTACGTGTCGCACGCCACGCAGGTCGAGGTGCTCGACCTGAAGAGCCACAGGGTCATCGGCACCGTAGCCAACACGCCGGGCGTGCACGGCATCGTGGTAGTGCCCAGTGCGGGGCACGGCTACATCACCTGCGGGCGCACTAACAGCTGCGTGGTGTTCGACCTGAAAACCCTGAAAACGCTCACTACCATCCCGACCGGCCCCAAGCCCGACGCGGTGTTCTACGATGAGTTCTCGAAGCGCGTATTTGCCTTCAGCAACGACGGCGGCCAAAGCACGGTTATCGACCCCGCGACCGACAAGGTGGTGGGCACGGCCGAGCTGGGCGGCGATGTGGAGGTGCCCGCCACCGATGGCAAAGGCCACATCTTCGTCAACCTCGAAGACAAAAGCAAGGTGGTGGAGTTTGATGCCCGCACGCTGGCCGTGCTGCACCGCTTCCCGCTGGCCCCCGGCGCCGAGCCCACCGGCCTCGCCTTCGACCCCCAAGCCGGCCGCCTCTTCAGCGGCTGTGCCAACGAGAAGCTGGTCGTGACCGATAGCAAAACCGGCAAGCAAATCGCCGTGCTGCCCATCGGCAAGGGGGTCGACGGTGCCGCCTTTGACCCCACAACCGGCAACATCGTAACCACCAACGGCGGCGACGGCACCCTGACCGTCATCCACCAGGATTCGCCCGGCAAGTACACGGTCGTGGCCACCGTGCCCACCGCCCGGGGCGCTCGCACCGTGGCCGAAAACCCCCGGACGCACCACCTCTACACCTGCACCGCCGACCTCGGCCCCGCCCCAGTCGCCACGGCCGCGAACCCTAAACCCCGCCCGAGCATCCTGCCCGGCACGTTCCGGGTGCTGGAATTCGGAAAATAATCACTCTTTTTTCTGACGAATAAGCCCTGGCAGGCCCGACGAGCGCGGGGGTGCCAGGGCCTTCTGTTTCACCTGCAACTGATTTACTATGTGGTGGCTATATGCGCTGCTTTCCGCCGTCTTTGCGGCGCTCACCGCCATCCTGGCCAAGATTGGCATCAAGGGGGTGGACTCTAATTTGGCCACGGCCATCCGCACGGTCGTGATTCTGCTGCTGGCCTGGGGCATCGTGTATTTCCAGGGCGGGCTGGAGAAAATTCACTTGCTCACGCGCACCAACCTTATTTTTCTGGGCCTGTCGGGCGTGGCCACGGGCTTATCGTGGATATTCTACTTCCGGGCCTTGCAGCTGGGAAAGGTTTCGCAAGTGGCCCCCGTCGATAAGCTTAGCGTGGCCATCGCCATTGTGCTGTCGGTCGTGTTCCTGGGCGAAAAGCTAACCTGGCACGCGGGCATTGGGGCGGCCCTGATTATCAGCGGCACGCTGGTGCTGATTTGGGGTTAGCCCCGGTTGCCTACGTAAAAGACCCCGGCTGCGCCTACTTCGTCGGTAGCGCAGCCGGGGTCTTTTACGCGGGTGGACGCGCAGCACTGCTAGATTCTCCTCATTCTTAACTAATGCTGATTAGCAGTGCCATTGATAGGGTAGGCCCTCAAAGTGAGTACTGGATAGCATGATGACCGTGACCTTGCACGCCGATAGCAGGCCAACAAGGTCAAGGCGTCTGGTGCGGGTTATCAAGCTTGCGCCTGTCGAGTCCTCACTAGCAGACCCCACAGCTGAAATATAGTACCGAAGCCCGTGGCGATATCTTGCTGGGTAACCGGTACCATTTAACTGCGCCCTAGGGCGGCGGGGCCGTCGTGGCCAGCTCGGCGCAGCGGGCGCACTGGTCGCGCTCCTCGCCGGGGCGGCCCAGGTAATATTGCCAGTCACCGCTCTTTTTGACGCGGCGGCCGATAGGGCATTCGCTGTGGTCGTGGTACGGGTAGCGCGTGGGCTCAGGGGCGCGGGCCATGATGCCGGTCACGTGCTGCGTATGCCGGAAGAAAGGTTTGGTACGAGTCATTGGGCAGGCTACCCCGGGGCGGCGTGCCGCCGCGGGGAGGATAGGGAAGCCCTAACCTAGCCCATGATTTTGGCGGGATTCTGTGGGAAGCGCCCCTACTTTCAGCTTAGCTGGTTTGTAGTTAGTCACTCGCTCATCGCTGGGTGTTCACGCAGTTCAAACGGCCGCTGAATTTCTTGCACGACCCGCGCCCACCCGTTACCTGCCGGGTTGGCCACCTAGCCGCGGCTAGTCGACCCGTATAGTAGACGGAGCTGCCACTAGGGGCGAGCGGGCTACTCACAAAAAAATTGTCACGGGCGTGGGGGTAGGGCGGGAGTGGTGCATCTACCTACTACCCAACCGGCGCGGCGTAGCTGCCGACCGGCGTTTCCCTACCCATTTCCCCATTTTATGAACAGCGCATTTTCTGCCGAGCGCGGGGCACCGCGGCCCGCGGGCAAACCGCTGCGGGTGCCCGCCGGGCGCCGGCGCTTGTCGCTAGCCGAAATCGTCCGCGACCTGGCGGGCTGGACGCTGCCGGCCCGCCGGCCCGAACCCACCCGCACGCCGGCAAGCTGGCCACTGGCCTAGGCGGCTTCTACCCTTCCTCCCTTTTACCAGCCACCTCCTTATTCATGCGCACTTCCCGCAGCCACCGGCTACTTGGTACGCTGCTGCTGTGGCTGCTGGCCATGCCGGCGGCCTGGGCTACGCACATCGTGGGCGGCGAGTTGGATTTGCAGCACCAGACCGGCAGCAGCTACCGCCTTACGCTCACGCTCTATTTCGACGCCGTGAACGGCAACCCGGCCGCCCTCGACTCGGTGCTGGTGGCGGGCATCTACGACAAGGCTACCAACCGGCAGCTGCAAAGCGTGCGCCTGCCGCTCACCAGCAACACCTTCGTGAGCTACACCAACCCGGCTTGCGCCGTGGGCTCGCTCAGCACCCGCAAGCTCCTCTACGCCCGCAACATCACCCTCGACGCGGCTACCTACGCCAGCGCCCAGGGCTACTACGTGGCCGTGGAGCGCTGCTGCCGCAACGTGGTTATCAGCAACATCGTGAGCCCCGGCGCGGCGGCCCAGACCTTTTACCTGGAGTTTCCGGCCGTGGTGCGGGGCGGGCAGCCGTTCCTCGACTCCACGCCGCGCATCTTTCCGGCGTTGGGCGACTACGCTTGCATCAACAATCTGTTTACCTACGACTTCGGGGGCCAGGATGCCGACGGTGACTCGCTGGCCTACGACCTGGTGACGCCCCTCAACGGGCACGCCACGGCCCCCAATCCTAGTCCGGCCCCGGCCGCCGCGCCCTACACCACCGTGACCTGGACCACCGGCCTGGGCACCGCCAAACAGATACCCGGCACGCCGGCGCTGGGCATTGACGCGCGCAGCGGGCGGCTCACGGTGCGGCCCAGCCGGCTGGGACTGTTCGTGTTCGGGGTGCGCTGCACCGAATACCGCCAGGGCGTAAAAATCGGCGAAACGCGGCGCGACTTCCAGCTCTACGTGCTGGCCTGCCCCGTCAACCACCCGCCCGTGGTGACGGTGCAGGCCAATGGCCGCCGCTACCAGGCCGGCCGCGACACGGTGCGCCTGCTGCCCGGCGGCCTGCGCTGCCTCACCGTGCGCTATACCGACCCCGACCCCAACTCGGTGCTCACCCTCACTACCCGGCCCGTCAACTTCGCCGACGCGGCCACCGCCCCTAGCTTCACGACCAGCGCCAGCGGCACGGTGCACGCCGCCGGTCAGCCTGATACGCTCACGGCCACGCTCTGCTTTCCGGCCTGCGCCGATACTAAGGGAAGAGTGTATCTGCTCGACGTGCTGGTGGCTGATAACGGTTGCTCGCTGCCCAAGCGCGACACCGTGCGCGTGGCCTTTACGGCGGTGCCCCCACCCAGCACGGTGCCGGTGCTCACCACCAGCTTTCCGCTTCCCGCCTCACCCACCGATACGGCCGCCGTGCTGGTGCGCGTAGCGCTTAATCAGCCCTACACTGCTACGCTACTTGGAACTGACCCGGCCCCTAACCCGCTCACGCTCAGCGCGACCGGGCTGGGCTTTAGTCTACCCAGCGTGGGCATGCGCTTCGCGGCCCAAAACGGCACCGGGCGCGCGACGGCCGACTTTGAGTGGACACCCACCTGCGGGCTGGCTACCAGCCCCAACGGCCTGCGCGTGCGCTTCTCGCTCACGCAGGGCGGCAACCTCTGCACCCCGCACGTGCTGACGCGCACCGTGCGCTTCGTGGTGGTGCGGCCACCCGATACGCTGGCCTTCCAGCCGCCCAACATTATTACCCCCAACGGCGACGGGCTCAACGAGCAGTTCGCGCTGCCCAACCTGCCACCCGACTTCTGCGAGGCGCAGTTCGCGGGCGTGCAGATTTTCTCGCGCTGGGGGCGGCTGATGTACCAGTCGGGCAGCCGCGAGTTCAGCTGGCGCGGGGCCGGCGTGGGCGGTCTTTACTACTACCTCATCACCTACACCGACGGCCGCCGCTACAAGGGCTGGCTCGAAGTGGTGCCGTAGGGCGCGGTTCGCCCGGCTACTTCACTTTTTTACTCCTTTTAGTATGAAAAACCTGTTTGCCCGCGGGCTTCACGCCCTCCCCTTCACCGTGCTCTCCCTGAGCGCCAGCCTGCTGCTGAGTGGCTGCTGGGAAAAAGACAAGGAAGGCAGCTGCTCCCCCAAGGGCGGCACCTGCAACACCGCCGCCGTGGTCGTCGACCTCAGCAAAACCACCGGCTGCGGCCTGGCCCTGCACCTGGCCGATAGCACCTACGTCATCCCCACCGGCGCTAATTGGGTGAATTTCCTGCCCAAGGCCGGCCAGAAAGTGACCATCGGCTACACCGTCAAGAGCAACCAGACCAGCAACACCTGCGCCGCCGGCAAGCTTGTGGAACTGGGCTGCATCACGCTGACCACAACGACGACGACGGGCGCTAACTAAGCTTAGTCCTGCTGCGGAAAGCCCTTGCTGCCTGGTAGCCTTGCTCTGACTTACCTCTCCAAAAAAAGCGCCGGCCGATGGGTCGGCGCTTTTTTTGGGCCTGGCCGACCTTTTCAGCGATTTCAATAGCCATTCCATTTTGCAAGCTGCTGACGGGTAGGCGACGCCATTTCGGAATCGTAGCCCTGGGCAACGTGCGCCGCAACTGCCATCTGACAACTTATCGCGGAGAATACCTACTAGTGGGTATTGGTAAATTTTATTTTATCTATAAATATTTGCACTCCATGTATTCCTGACTCTTTTCTGCATGAAGACCTTAGTCTTTTTTAGTTTACTGCTACTCGCCGCTCAAGTGAGGGCTCAGACTCCAGCACACGCGCCCACAGGGCTTAATAAGATAGCAACCCTGGTAGACCTTTCCAGCGGGAGCATCGTAGCCTCTACGCCAGCACACCCAAAATTTGTCACCAACAAGACATTTAACCATTTTGCGGCCAAGCGTCAGGCTTACTACTTATCCGGCCTGAATAACCTATCGCTTTTCAAGGATTTTGCCATTGCGGATGTGACTGAGGGCATACTCCAGGTAGGTCATAATTTCACTCCTCAAAAAGAGGACGACTTAACGAATAGCGTATTTACGGTTGCCGTTCAGAGCAATATTGCGCATAACGTAGCCAACTTGTTAGCAAAAGATAAGCTTGCCAATGATTTAGGTTTGCCGTTGAGCTACACGTTCTTTTTTGCTACCCACGCCGGCTTAGATAGTACTGATGTTGATACGCTGGAAATGCAGCGGGCCTTTCAATTCCGATTGTTAAGAAATAAAACAATTGCTGAGCTTCAATTGCTCCAAGCAGCTGCTACCAGCAACAGCGCCGTTGATACCGTAGGCAGGCCACTGGCACGAAAGGAAGCGCTAGCAAAAGCAGAAAAGGAATTTTATGACAGCGAGCTGGCCATGTTTGAGAAGCAATACCCTTCCTTTTACACCTCCTGGGTGCGTCTGCAAGGATTTGTGCCCCTCAGTAGCAGCGCGTACCAGGTTGCGCCAGCCAATTCCATGAGCTTTCAGGAGGCAAATACCAGGAAATGGTCAGCAGGCGTAAGCATTGGGCACGTTAGCGAAAACACCTGGCGCTGGGGAGCTATTTTTATAAATGGCTCAGCGCGCGTTGCCTATACCAATGCCATCGAGCAGCAGGCCGACAGAATAAAAGGCTACACGCAGTATGCCCTGCTAAATTCCCCAACCCCCACGCAGCTGTACTATAATGGCGATGGCACCAAAGTGTATGTGGGGGACTTGGACAAGCAATGGACCGTTCCCTTACAACTGCAGTTTATTTACTTACTGCCTTCCCGGGCGGACACCAAAGTGGGGCTAGATATACAAGTGGAGCGGTACGCTCTTAACTACACCAAAACCAATTTCCTGCTCGGTATCCCGGTATTCCTAAAAGGCAAGGAAGACAAAGGCGTCAACGTGGAGGCCCAGTTCAGATGGCGCGATACCGATAAAAAGGTGCTGGGCTCTGACCGGTTTACGGTAGGCCTTTCGGTGGCCTTGCCGTTTGGCAGTATCGTTAAGTAAGCAGCTCCCCGGCCGGTACCAAAAGCCTTTGTTACCAGCTACTCCACTGCTGTTAGAACCGTAGCCCCACCTGAATACCCGGCCAGAGGCGCGTACCGTCGCGGCCGTCTTCGCCACCCACCCACAGCCACTGGTGCTGGCCAAAGCTGCTGCGCTGCGGGCCGCGGCCGTCAGTAACCGCCAGATTCAGCGTGGGGCCAGCCAACAGCGCCAGGCGACCCTCACGCTTGAGCTGCCAGGCCAGCTGCGGGCGCAGCTGCGTAAAGCTCACGGCCTCGCTGTCGTTGCCGCGCCCGAACCACTGCAGCAGGTCGAGGCTGGGCGTGAAGCGGCCCCTGGCCCGGCCCGCCGTGCCCAGGCCGACGCCCCAGGCCGGGCGGTCAAACGGCCCGGCGGCCACGCCCAGCACCAGGTAGGCCCGCGCCAGACCCACCTTGCCCGTGACGCCAACGGGCAGGCTTTCGCTCCCCCAGGCCTCGCCGTGCAGATACAGTCCCGTCCACAGCCGGGCCGCGGCCGGGCTTACTTTGGGCAGCGCACTCATCGGGCTGCGCTCAGCAAGGGGTACTACTACCGGCGGGGGCAGGGATGGCACCGTCGCCCTTACCAACCGCCCGGGCAGCAGCGCTAGGTTCTGGCTCGCCTCTCCCGGCGCGGCCGGCGTGGACGACCGGAGCACAGCCCCGCCCGATAACGCAGCCGGCGGCTCGTGGCCTGCTCTTGTCGCGGTGGCTACCCTGCCAGCTACCGGGCGACCCGGCTGGCGCCTCACGGCTAAACCTGCGGCCTTACGTTGACCAGAGGGCCAGTGACCCGCCGCAGCTCGCCGACCAAACCGGCCGGTGCCCGCTAGCCGCTCGGGGACTGACTTCTCACGGCTGCCCGCTTCCTTCGTTGCACGACGGCTGGCCTGGGCTGCCGGCTTAGTTACTGCCGGCTGTCCCGCACGCGGTTTGCTGCGCCGGACGGCCGAGCCAGCTGGTGATTTCAAGGGCCAGTCAGCGGCAATTTCAGTTGCGGTACCCGGCACTGAGACGCCCGGCTTGGCGGGTAAGCCGGCCAGCTGGCGGGCCGAAGCTGGCGCGGCGCCATTTGGCGGTGCCACTGGGCGCACGCCGGTTGGCGCCGCTACGTGCTCGGGCCACACCACGAGCTGGCCGGCCAGTAACCCATAGCGCAGGTGCTCGGCACCCAGCACCTCGCGCAGCACCTCGCTAAGCGGGCGAGGCGGACCGGGGCGGACCTGGAAGCGATGCGCCAGCGGCACCAGCGAGCTGCTGTAGCTGAACGGTACCCGGCTCTGACGCGAGAGCTCCCGCAGCACTGCCCCGAGCGGCCGGCGACCCGGCGTAGGCTGCACGAGCTGCGGCAGCGGTGGTTGAGTTTGCGCGTAAGCAGCCTCCCCACTTAGCAGGCCAGCAATTACCCCGGCTAGCCAGCCCAGCCAGGCCCTAGCCCAACTCCTCACGGCCGGGGGGCCGGCGCGGCCGGGGCAAGGTCGGAAGCGGACGGCGCGGCACAGCCTAGCCCTTGCAGCTGGTAGCCGCCGCGTCCGTCGGGCAGCAGGCGGCTGGCCGTGGCGGCGGCTACGACGGCCAGCACCTGCGCGGGCCGGGGGTGGATAAACGTGCCCGTGAAGCGACACTGCCCCAGCCCGACCGACGACCAGGTGACGGCCGTGCCAAACGTGGCTTGCAGCGTCCGGGCCACCTGCGTCACTGGGGCATCCTCGAAGCGCAACGTATCGGTTTGCCAGGCCCGGAAGTTCTGGTTGGCGGCCGGCGTGCGGCGGGGCGCCGCCGCCACGCGGCCCGGGGCATCGGCGGCGTGCAGGGCCGCGCGGGTGCCGGCCAGCAGCAGCAGGCTATCGCCCGCCGTCGGGGGCAGCAGCCAGGCCTGGCCACGGGCCACGCTTACTTCCACCGAGTCCTCGGCCGCGTAGGCCCGCACGTTAAGGGCTGCACCGGCGAAGCCTACCCGCACCCGGCCGCTGCCGGTGTGCACCACGAAGGGCTTCCCGGCGGCCGGGGCCACGTCGAAGTACGCCTCGCCGGTTAGCTGCGCCGCCCGCTCGCTAGGGCCGGCGGCGGTGGCGCGGTAGTGCAGCCGCGAGTGCGCGTGCAGCCACGCCCGGCTGCTATCAGGCAGGCGCACCAGCTGGCGGTGAGCGGCCGCGGCGTAGGTAGACACGCTCTCGGGCAGGGTCGGGGAGGGGTGGCTTAGCCAGAGATAGCCGCCCCCGGCGGCCGCGACCAGGGCGGCCGCCCACGGCCACCAGCCCGCCAGCCAGGGGGTAGCAACGGGCAGTGGGGCTACCGACGCGGGCGGAACCGGGGGGGCCATCAGGGGCTGAAAGCGGCGCCAGGCGGCTTCCACGTCGGCCGGAGAGAAGAGGGGCGGTGTGGCCACCACTTCGCCGGCCCGCTCCCAGGCGCGGGTGACGGTCGTCAGAATCTGGAGGTGGCGCGGGTCGGCCTGGGTCCACGCCCGCAGCGCCGCCCGCTCGCTGGCCGAGGCTTCGGCCGCCAGGTGGCGGGCCAGCAGCTCCCAGGGAGCATCGGCAGGGTCAGCGTAGAGAGGGCTCATGAGCGAAAGGGGCGGCGCGTAGGCATAGCGAAACCAGTTAGGAGATACTCGCCGTCCGTTTTACCCCTACGCGCCGCCCAAAAATAAGCGCTTGGCGAGCTCGTCACGGCCGGCCGCGCGGGCAGGGCGGGGCCCACGAGCAGCCCTAGCACCCGGCCCGCCGCCAGGCCCAGCAGCAGCCCGTAGAGGTTGCGGAGCACTCCGGCCAGCTCGCGGCGCAGGATGCGCAGGGCCTTACCCATCTGGTTTTCCACGGTTTTGGGCGCAATGTCCAGCGCTTCGGCAATCTGCTGGTAGCTCAGCTCTTCGTAGCGGCTCAGCTCAAATACCAGGCGGCACTGGGGCGGCAGGTGGTCAAGGGCCGCCTGCACCGCCTGACTGGTTTCGGCCGCGTGCAGGTCGGCCAGCGCATCGGGAGCCACCGGAGCTGTGGCGGGCGGGGCCTCGTCCCAGGCCACCTGGCGCTGGGCGCGCTGCTGGTAGCGCAGGGCCGCATTAAGGGCCATGCGAGTGAGGTAGGCGCGGTGCGAGTCGAGGGGCGGCAGCGTGGCCAGCCCCTGCCACACCCGCAGAAACACGTCCTGCAAAATATCCTCTACTACCGCCCTATCGGGCACCACCCGGTACACCAGCGCGCCGAGCGGGGCATAGAAGGCGCGAAACAGCTGCTCGACAAACGCCGCCGGGTCGCTACGGCGCAGCTGAGTCAGCCGGGCATCGAGGATGGTGTCGTCGAATTTAGCCATAAACCGAAAAGTGCCTGTCGCTCAACGCGCCACTGCCGCAAAACGTGCGTGCGGCAACAGTGCCTGGCAATAGCCAGCACGGGCCGTCAAGCAGCAAGGGTCTAAAGGACGGAGCGGCAATACTACCAACTAATGCGCGCTAAATGCAAAAACAGAAAAAAATCAGCGCGCCGTAGGGGTTGCGAGCCCGCCGGGCATCTTCCTGTCAGCCCTGACTTTTATCCTCTTCTAATGGCGGCTTCTACCCGAACGCACCTTCTTTCACTGGCAGCCTCGGCGGGGCTGCTGCTGGCGGCCATGGCCTGCCAGCAGCAGAATGCCACGCCCGCCAACAACCTGGCCGCTCTGCCCCTCGCGGCATCTGCGCCGACCGATAACCTGCCCAGCGCGGCTAAGGTGGACCTGGGCCGCGCCCTGTTCTGGGACCCGGTGCTTTCGGGCGGGCGCGACGTGAGCTGCGCCAGCTGCCACCACCCCGCCACTGCCTACGCCGACGCCCTGGACCTGGCCATCGGCGCCAACGGGCAGGGCCTGGGCGCCGCCCGTCATTTCCGCAGCCCCAACACCATTCCCTTCGGCCAGCGCAACACGTCCACCGTGCTCAATGCGGCCTTTAACGGCCTCACGGCCAGCGGCAGCGCCGACCCGAGCCAGGCGCCCATGTTCTGGGACAGCCGGGCGCAGTCGCTCGAAGCCCAGGCCGCGCAACCCCTGGCCAAGCTGGAGAAGATGCGCGGCCACCAGTATGCCGAGCTGGCGGCGCCCGATTCGGTGGTGGCGCGGCTGCGGGCCATTCCGGCCTACGTGGCGCGGTTCCAGGTGGCCTTTGGCGGGACGGTGCCCGTCACGGCGACCACGGGGAGCCAGGCGCTGGCGTGCTTTCGGCGCACGCTGGTGGACACCGACTCGCCCTTCGACCAGTACGAGCGCGGCAATACGGCCGCCCTGACGCAGCAGCAGGTGCAGGGCTTGCAGGCCTTTCTGCAAAGCGGTTGCGGCAACTGCCACGGCGGCCCCATGCTCAGCGACTACCAGCTGCACGTAATGGGCGTGGCCAATAACGCTAAAAACGCGGCCTCCGGCGCGGGGGCCAATGGCACTTACGCCTTTCGCACCCCCAGCCTGCGCAACGTAGCCCTGACCGCACCCTACATGCACAGCGGCACGCTGGCCACGCTCGGCGACGTGCTCGATTTTTACGACAACGACCGCAATACGGCTAACCCACACGTGAGCACCCGCCAGCGCGACGCGCAGTTTCCGGGACGGGTGGTAAACAAGCAGGCCATCATCACCTTTCTCAGCTCCTTAACTGCTAACAGCTTCGACAAGACCGTGCCGGCCACCGTGCCTAGCGGCCTAGCCGTGGGCGGCAACATCCGCTGAGGCAGCCGGCCGGGCTCGGCCGGAACGGATGGCAGGGTTGGCCCTGGGGCACATTCCGGCGGCTGCACCCGGCCGGGGTCTACCACGAGAGGGCTACTACAGAATTCCACCAAAGTCGGGCCGTAGCCTCGCAGACTGGCTGGCTAGCCGGAAAGTCGGCCACCGGCGAACTACTTATTTTTCAACAGCCTAGCGTTTCTATGCGTCTTTCCATTGTTACCGTTTTCCTCAGTTTCACGCTGGGGTTCGCGCCAATTGCGCCCGTCGTGGCCCAGGGGATACCCGCAGCGGCCCCGGCCGACACTACCCACAAGTTCGAAAACCCCGCCGGCGTACCGGCCGCGACGAAGAAGCCGTTTCTGCAAAGCAAGGGCTTCCGGGCTACCATCGTGCCGGCGCTGCTCATCGCCTACGGGGCCTCGACCATCAATGGGAACGGGCTCTACAGCTCGTACTCGGTCAAAAGCGACATCAACCACCTGTTCGGGCCGGGCCGCCACACCCGCGTCGATGACTTTCTGCAGTTTGCGCCCTACTTCGAGCTGGGCGGCGTGCTGCTGGCGGGGGTGGAAAGCCGCAACGACCGCGTGAACTTGGGCCTGGTGATACTGAAAAGCGAAGCCATCATGCTCAGCAGCGTCTTTGCCGTCAAGCACCTGACCAACATCACCCGCCCTGACGGCTCCGACAACTTCTCGTTTCCGTCGGGACACACGGCGCAGGCGTTTCTGGCGGCTAGCATCGTGCATACCGAGCTACGTGATAAAAGCCAGTGGTACGGCGTCGGGGCCTACGCCATCGCCACGAGCGTGGGCGTGCTGCGCATGGTCAACGACAAGCACTGGGAATCGGACGTAATTGCGGGGGCGGGCTTTGGCATCCTCTCGGCCCACCTGGCTTACCTCACCCACCGCAACCGCTGGGGCCGCAAGCCCATCGGCCGCGATATGAGCCTAGTGCCCAGCTGGTCGCCGACGGGGGGCACTGGCCTGGCGCTGACCTGGCGCCCCACACGCTAGCTGCGTTAGACGGCGGCGACCTGGCTCTTGCCAAGTCGGAAACAGGAGCGTACACACAGAGAATTTTAAGGCAGATTTGCTACCCCTACGGTCTCGCACAACGACGACTTCATATCGGTCATCTCGGTGTCTACGCTGGGGGTGAGTTTTGGAAAATAATAGCATGACTTGCTACCAGCTGATTTCAACTACAGAAACGCGCCAGGTTCGGCGGCTAGGTTCGGGTACAAATTCACCCTACCCCCTTTCAACCATGCAGCAAGCTCTAAAATTGGCGGCCTTCGTCCTGGCCCTGGCCGCGCCCGCCCTCACCCACGCCCAAAAGCTGAAGCCCACGCAGGTGCCGGCCGCCGTGAAGGCTACTTTCAAAGCCAAATTCCCCACCGTGAAGTCCAACACCTGGGAGAAAGAAGGCGACAAGTTCGAAGCCGGCTTTAAGCAAAACGGTAATACCATGTCGGCCGTGCTTACGCCCAGCGGCGAGCTACTGGAAACTGAGACGGCCATGCCGCCCGCCAAGCTGCCCGCTGCCGTGCGCACCAAGCTGGCCAGCGATTACAAGTCTTACAAGGTAAATGAGGCCGCCACCATCTTGCGGGCCGACGGCTCGACCGTCTACGAGGCTGAAGTGGCCAAGGGCGGCAAGCACCAAGACGTGCTTTTTAACGCTAATGGTACGCTGGCCAAGTAGCCGCCTGTGGGGCCGGCGCACCTGCCAACACTTTTCTCTCTAGAATAGGTTGCCCTGCTTCCAGCGTGAGCGTGGGGGAGGGCAGCTTTTAGCAGCTCCCACTTAGGGCGTCATGTAAGTCAGTCTTCCCCCACTCTTTATCCCATTTAATGCTGGGTGTCAGTCACAAGAAAAGTAGCCTTACCACTCCTTGCCACGCGTTGGGCCGGCAGCACGACCGACCCGGACGCTGAGTTCCAGTTGACGGCGCGGCCCTTGTTGGTCATCAGGTACTCCAGCAACGAATACTCGCGGGTTGTCAACATCAATGTGCTGGCCGGCGCGGGTAACGGTGCGGGCGTCGGTATCGAACTCTAGGTCGGCCACCCGCAGCCCGCTGTAGGCCTCCCCGCGCCGGGCCAGCGCCCGGATGCGCAGCAGCAGCTCCCGAAACTCAAAGGGCTTGGTCAGGTAGTCGTCGGCCCCGGCCCCGAAGCCGGCTTCCTTGTCGGCCAGCCCGTCGAGGGCGGTGAGCAGCAGCACCGGCTGGCGCGGCGAGTGCTGCTTGATGTAGCGGCATAGCTCGAAGCCGTTCAGGCCGGGCAGGTTCACGTCGAGCACCACCACGTCGAAGGGCTGCTGGTCGTACAGCCGCTGCCCAATCAGCCCGTCGAAGGCCACCTTCATATCATAGCCCTCGGCGGCAATACCTTTTTGGATAAAGGAAGCCAGGCTGGCCTCGTCTTCGACTAGCAGAATCGTCATGCGGGCAAAGGTCGGTGACGCTGCTCGTCCAAGCGAAATTATTCATCTCAGCCTAAGCAGGCTACGTATAGCCTCCACTTTTCGAGCTTTCTATGCCGCCAACCGTGCCAGCCATCCCCCTTTCCCTTTCTGACCAACTGGCCTTGCAGCGCACCCGTTTGGCCAACGAGCGTACGCTGCTGACTTACGTGCGCACTAGCTTGGCGCTGGTAGGCTTCGGCTTGGCCTTGCTGCAGTTTCACCCCGAGCGGGGTGGTCGGCTCGGCTATTCGGCGCTGGCCACGGCGGGCGTGGTACTACTGGTGGGCTTATGGCGCTTTCGGGTGCATCGTCGCCAATTGGCTACAAACCAGGGACAGCTAGGCTGAAGTCGTTGTTTCAGTAGCCAACCGCCACAAATAATTTAATCATGTCGCAAACTTACGACGTAGTATGTCGTAAGTTTGCGACATACTTCAAACTGTACTTTATAACTGGTTTTTCCGATGACCTACGCTAAGACCGCCGCCTTTACAGAAGAGCAGCAGCAACTGGCCCGCGTGGCCAAAGCCCTGGCCCATCCGGCGCGGGTGGCCATCATTCAGTTTCTGGCGAGCCAGAAAACCTGCATCTCGGGCGACATCGCCGCCGAGCTGCCGCTTTCGCGCACTACCGTGTCGCAGCACTTGCAGGAACTGAAGGCGCTGGACTTGATACGCGGCGAAATCGAGGGCCTTACCGTCTGCTACTGCCTCAATACGGAGCTGCTGAACAAGGTGCACCAGCAGTTCACCGCCTTTTTCATCGAGGCCACAAGCGGCGCGGCCTGCGGCCCCGACGATGCGTGCGCCTGCTAACCCTCACTCCCACAATTTCTAGTACCATGAAAATCTCCGAAATAAAGCAGGCCCTGGCCGAGTTGGAAGCCGTCAGCTTCCGCCTGCCCACGGGCGAGTACCTGCCCGCGCATTTCCACGTCACGGAAGTCGGCCTAGTGAGCAAGCACTTCATCGACTGCGGCGGCGTGGAGCGCCAGGAAAAGGTGGCCAACTTCCAGCTGTGGGAAGCCGGCGACTACGACCACCGGCTGGCTCCGCAGAAATTCCTGCACATCCTGGATTTGTCGCAGCGCATCCTGGGTGCCGAAGACCTGGATATCGAGGTGGAATACCAGCAGGCTACCATCGGCAAATTCGGCCTGACCCGCGAGGGCAACGACTTCGTGCTGACCGCCAAGCAAACGGCCTGCCTGGCTCAGGATGCCTGCGGCATTCCAGCGGCCCAGCAGTTTGCGCTGCCCCAGCTGCAAGTGGCCGGCTGCACGCCGGGCGGCGGGTGCTGCTAACGCTCTGAACGGCGGTGCTTTGCCGGGCAGCGGCCTAAGAACAAAGCTTCCCTACCTCATTCTTCCTGTGCGATGACAATTGCCTTTTTCTCCGATGTGCACGGCAACCTGCCGGCCCTCGAAGCGGTGCTGGTCGATATGGAGCAGCGCCGGCCCGACATGATATTCTGCCTCGGCGACCTGGTGGGCTACGCGCCCTGGCCCAACGAGGTAGTGAACGAGGTACGCCGGCGGGGCATCCCCACGCTGGCCGGCAACTACGACCAGGGCATTGGCCTGGCCAGCTCTGACTGCGGCTGCGCCTACCAAACAGATACCGATAAGAGCCTGGGCGCGCAAAGCATCGCCTATACTAACTCCGTAGTGGGCGACGACGAGCGGCGCTACCTGCGTCTGCTGCCCAAGCACATGCGCCTGGATTTTCAGGACGAGCCCTGCACGCTCAGCTTGCTCATGGTGCACGGCTCGCCGCGCCGCATCAACCAGTACCTGTTCGAGGACTTCCCGGAAGGCAGCTTTTCGCGCCTGCTGGAAGGGGCGGGGGCGGATATTCTGCTCTTCGGGCACACCCACAAGCCCTACCACCGCACGATTGCCTACCAGCATGAGGGCGAAACTCGCTACCGGCACGCGCTCAACATCGGCTCGGTCGGCAAGCCCAAGGACGGTGACCCCCGCGCTGCCTATCAACTCCTGCACCTGGATGCCGCTACCTCGCTCACCGACCCGGCCAGCGTGCGCTCGGAGTTGATTCGGGTCGAATACGACGTGGAGAAAGCTGCCCGTGCCGTGGAAGCCACGCCGCTGCCCAACGAATACGCCGACATGCTGCGCAAAGCCTACTAAGGGCAGCGTACCCAACCACTGGCCCGTCGCTGCTGCCATGAAATACCTTTCCTTCCTCGTGCTGGTGCTGGCCGGGGCAGCGCTCACCACGCAGTCGGCCGTCAACAGCCAGCTGCGCGGGGGCCTGCACAGCGTGCTGTGGGCCGTGCTGGCTTCCTACCTGGTCGGCACCCTGGCGGCGGCCCTGGTGCTGGCTGGCACCCAAACGCCGCTGCCGACGCTGGCCGACATGAGTGCCATCCGGTGGTACCAGTGGACGGGCGGAGCCCTAGGCATGGTCTACATCGCGGCCATCGTCTTTTCGCTGCAACGGGTGGGCGCGGCCTCCCTCTTCGCGCTGGTCGTGACCGGCCAGCTGCTCACGGCGCTGCTCTTCGACCAGTTGGGGCTGCTGGGCCTTGTGCGCAGCCCCCTGACCCTGAGCCGGCTGGCCGGGGCCCTGCTACTCATTGCCGGGGCCTACCTGCTCAACCGCAACTAATTCCTTCTCCCTTTTTGCTAACCCTTCTATGCAGCTGCAAGCCATGACTGCCGCGCACTGGCCTGCCGTGCGCGCCATCTACGAGCAGGGCATTGCCACTGGCAACGCCACGTTTGAGACGCAGGCCCCCGAGTGGGAGGCCTGGGACCGGGCGCACCTAGCCCACAGCCGCCTCGTGGCGGTTGATGACGCCGGCACGGTGCTAGGCTGGGCCGCGCTCTCGCCCGTGTCGAGCCGCTGCGTGTACGGCGGCGTGGCCGAAGGCAGCATCTACATCGCCGCCGAAGCCCGTGGCCAGGGCGTGGGCCGGCAGCTGCTTCAAGCCCTGATTGCGGATTCCGAAACCCACGGTATCTGGACGCTGCAAGCCGGCACTTTCGAGGAAAACACCGCCAGCATCGCCCTGCACACGCAGGCCGGCTTTCGCGTCATTGGCCACCGCGAGCGAATTGGCCAGCACCACGGCGTGTGGCGCAACACGGTGCAAATGGAGCGGCGCAGCTCCGCCGTCGGCGTCGCTTAACTCCTTACTTTCTATGACAACCTTACACCAACCGCTTGCCGCCGCGCCGGCCCCCGCCGCGCTGGCCGAAAAGAAACTCTCGGGCCTCGACCGGGGCCTCACGCTCTGGATATTCCTGGCCATGGCGCTGGGCGTGGGGCTGGGTTACTTCGTGCCCGGCATCAACGGGGCCATCAACTACTTCTCGGTGGGCACCGTGAACGTGCCGCTGGCCATTGGCCTGATTCTGATGATGTACCCGCCCCTGGCCAAGGTCAAGTACGAAGAGTTGCCGAAGGTCTTCAAAAACACGCGCATCATCGGCCTCTCGCTGTTTCTTAACTGGATACTCGGTCCGCTGCTCATGTTCTTTCTTGCCATTTGGCTGCTACCCGATAAGCCGGAGTACATGATGGGGCTGATTCTCATTGGCATTGCCCGCTGCATTGCCATGGTGCTGGTCTGGAACGATTTGGCCGACGGCAGCCGCGAGTACGCGGCCGGGCTGGTGGCGCTCAACTCCATCTTTCAGGTACTGTTTTACTCGGTGCTGGCCTGGCTGTTCATTACGGTGCTGCCCCCGTATTTCGGCCTGAAGGGCTACGCTGTACACATCGGCATCGGGGAGATTGCCCGGAGCGTGCTCGTGTACCTGGGTATTCCGTTCGCGGCGGGCTTCCTCTCGCGCACCGTCCTGCGCCGCCTGAAAGGCAGCGCGTGGTACGATACCGTATTCATCCCGGCCATCAGCCCCATTACGCTGGTGGCACTGCTGCTCACCATCGTGGTGATGTTCAGCCTCAAGGGCGCAACCATCGTGCAGGTGCCGCTGGATGTGCTGCGCATCGCCCTACCGCTGGCCTTGTACTTCGGCATCATGTTCGTGCTCAGCTTTGCCGCTGGTAAGTACCTGGGGGCCGACTACGCCGAGAATGCCAGCATCGCCTTCACGGCTACCGGCAACAACTTCGAGCTAGCCATTGCCGTGGCCATCGGGGTATTTGGCCTCAATTCGGGCCAGGCCTTCGCCGGCGTCATCGGCCCACTGATTGAAGTACCGGCCCTGATTGCCCTGGTCAACCTGGCCTTCTGGTTCCGCCGCCGCTGGTACGGCGGTAAAGCGGTGGCCCCAACCGCGTAACTCCTCTTGCTTTTTCACCTTCCCATGTCTGACAAGAAAAACGTATTGGTGCTCTGCACCGGCAATTCCTGCCGCAGCCAGCTGCTGCACGGCTACCTTCAGCAAGAACTCGGCAAGCGGGCCGCCGTGTACTCGGCCGGCGTCGAGGTCCACGGCCTCAACCCGCGTGCGGTGCGCGTGATGGCCGAAGACGGCGTGGACATCAGCCACCACACCAGCAACCATGTAGATGAGTACGCGGCCGTGCCATTCGACTACGTGCTGACGGTGTGCGACCATGCCAACGAGGTCTGCCCGGTGTTTCCCTCATCCGCCAAGAAGCTGCACCATAACTTCCCCGACCCGGCCAAGGCCACGGGCAGCGAGGAAGAAGTCATGCACCAGTTTCGGAGCGTGCGCGACCAGGTGAAAGCCTACGCCCACGATTTCGTGCAGACGCAACTCCAAACTACGTAGCCCGTTCTTGGGAAGGGCAACTGGTGTGCCTAGCTGCCACTACTTCCATCCACTACGTCTGGGTTGCGGTCGATTAGAATGCGGATAGGAGCAAAGCCATCAGGTAAAAAGCGGTCCGAAATGTCGTTTCCCCGGTAGGGGTCCTCGCCTTTTCTGCGCGCATATACCTGCTGGTAAGCCGACGTTTGGATATCGTTCTCGCTAAACTTTTTTGCCGTCGGCGGCAAGGAGGGGGGGCAGCAAAAAATGCTTCGCAGCGGCTCAGCGAGGTCAGGAAATACCTCGCTGAACAACATAGGAGTAGTGCGCCGGACTGTTTTGTGAATATCATGCGCCTTCACCAGGCTCATGCCATAGTCGCCGATGTGAGCTAATCCCTTACAATCTTCCTTTGTCGGAGCAATAAAGCTGCCCTTCGACCGTCCAGTGTACAACAGGTAAAAGGCCTGGCTGCCAAACAATCGCTCGTGTAGCAGCAGCTTATGCCACTGGTGCAGCTCCCCTTTTACTTTAATCTTCAAGTCATTGAACTCGCCCTCGTGCGACATGACCTTAGCTTGCAGCGCGTACCAATCATACTGGCCGGTTCCGTCACCCACAAACAAATCAATGTCGTTACCGAATGCGGTTTCCACGGGCCACGAGGTCTTATACACTCTAATGGTGGTTGGACTGACCCGGTCGGAGAACCTTACCAAGTCCAAGATAAAATGGTCGGTCAACCCTAACTCTGAGAAACTCAACCCATAGCGAAACACCTCCGAGAGGTGGCGATAGACTCGTTGAGAAAGGTAGCTGGCATAGTCACAAAGGCTCATGGGTCGGTCGTAGCCAAAAAAAGCTGCCTCTATTATCGGGTTATTCAACATGAGCTATTGGCCTAAGAAACCGAGCGCGCAATCTTAAGCATGGCGGCCGGCGAGTCGCCAAACTTGCACAGCGCTTCGCAGTGCTGGCGCAGCTCCGAAAACAGGATGTAGCGAATGGTCGCGCCGGCGGCCCGGATGGCGGGGCGCGAAAGCTGCGCCTGCACTTCCTTCTCGCGGGCATCGGGCACCACCAGGTAAAGCGCCGTTTCGTGCTCGGGCATGGAGAAGGCTAAGTCTGTTAGGCGCAGGATGCCGCTGTAGATGCTGGTGCTTTTCTCGACCTCGAAAGCGGCCACCACGCGGTTGGTGCCGGGCGCGAACCACACGATGTCAATCAGGCGGATGGTGCTGGCCACCTCGGCGGGCACGGGCAGCTCGGGGTGCTGGTCGAGGCAGAGAAACGAGAGCTTCTGCCCGCCGCAGAGGCGGTTGCGGTCGTTGATGGCCGTCGTCACGTCGCAGCCCAGGGCCTTGCCCACGCGCAGCAGGTGGTGCTGCATCTCGGTGTGCTGGTTTTCCTCCTGGGCCTCGGTTTGCACCTCTTTGTGGCGCTTCTGGGCCTGCTGCTGGTACTTGTCGCGGTCCTCGTCGGTGGCAAACTGCTGGTCGCCGGCAATCATCTTTTTCACGCCTACGTCGAAGAGCAGCCCGCTCAGCGCGCCGTAGTCGAGGCTCAGGTGCTGGCGGTGCTCCTGGTTGAGGTCGCGCAGCCGCTCGCGCATGCGCAGGTACTCCGACCAGGAGCCCAGCTTGATTTTCTCCCCGAACAAGGCATTAAAACCGTTAACGATGGCCGTGTTGCAGGGCGGCATCAGGGTGGGGTGCAGGAAATACAAGATGCTGGCCACGGCCGGCCCCAGGCCCTTGATTTTGCGGCGGTCCAGAATGTCAATCTCGCGCAGCAGTTGCTGCTCGGTGGTAGCCGCCAGGCAGCTTTCCAGAAACTGCCCGAACGCCCGCTTGTTGTCCTCGTGCTCGTAGATGTCGGGGATGCGCAGCTTGGGCTTCCAGTAGAAAGGGTGCGCCGCACCCTGAAACACCTGCTTCTGCTCGCTGATAACGCTGAGCACAAATTCGAGCGAAGTGCCCTTGAAATCGTTGCCGAAGCTGCCCGCTTTAATGTCCTTCACTACCTGCTGCACCCCGCGCCGGATGGAGCGGAAGGCCTTCAGGCGCTCTTCGTTGTTGATGAACCAAGTGTTGTAAACAGACTCGGAATCAGCTTTGTATTGCTGGATAAGTGGCGGTAGCGCGGCGGACATAAATCGGGGTGGACCAATGGGACCACTAAGATGCGCAGAACGCTGGGGTCGGCAAGCCAGCGCAGCTCAAAATCCGGCGTCCTAGCTGCTGTTGCCTGCTAATGCGTCCTGCCGGGCATGGCCATTTCTGGCATGTTCATCGGCTGACCGGGCCGCATGGAAAGGTCGCCGTACCGGGCGGCTACGTAGTAGCCCGCGGCCAGCAGCACCAGGGTGAGCACCGTGACCAGGGCTTTGCGCCCGGCCGATACCTGGCCGTCGCCGGCCATGCTCATGCCCGGCATCGCGTGCCCGGCGTGCCCGCTGGCGCTCGCCGGGGGCATGGCGTGCGACATGCCGGCCATGGCCATCCCCGCGTGCTGCGGCGCTGCGGCAGCCATTGCGCCACCTTTCCCTAATGCCCGCTCGGTGCCCATGCCGTGCTTAAGCTTATGCTTGACCAGCCACCAGTTGACGGGGTAGGCCACCGCCACGCCCACGAGCGTGGCGGCCGACATCGACGCCCAGAACCAGGGCGAGGTGGCTTCCATCGCCCGCATGTCCCGAGACATAAGCACGACCATCGTGGGCAGCATCCCGGCCATCATGGCGTTCATCGACATCCACTCCGGCAGAAAGGAGCTGCGCAGGGCCTGCCCGTAGCTCATGCCCAGCATGTCCTTCATGAACAGAGCCTGGAAGATAAACAGCCCGAAAACGAAGCCAGCCGCGTACTCCACCCAGATATCTACCCCCATGCGCAGACCGAAATAGCCCGTAATACCGGCCGCCACGATGATGCCCGTGGCATCGCCGGCCGCGCAGTGGATGGTCGAGCCCACGGCCTGTTTCCAGAGCGGGGCCACGAACTGCTCGTGGGTGCCGGGCGACGGCTCCCGGCACGAAAACCAGTAGATGAGCAGCCCCATCGGCCCGGTGTAAAGCGTGACCAGCACCCAGCCCCACTTCATCACCTTCATTTCCGGGGTGCGGGTAAACAGGTCCCAGGCCACGTAGGCGGCCGAGAGAAGCGTAAGGCCAAACCAAACCCAGAGCAGCCAGCTAGGTGCCTCGAAAGGAGTAGGGTGCATTTTCATCAAGCAAACAACCTCGTAAAAAGCCAAAAAGCAGCGGAACCGGGGTTCCGCTGCTTTGATAGAGTCAGTAAGGCCGCTAGTAGGGCTTGTGGTTTAGCAGCCAGGTTTGCAACATGGTGATTTCCGACTTCTGCTCGTCGATAATCTGCTGAGCCAACGCCTTGGTAGTAGCCTGGCGACCGTACTTTAACACGGCATCCGAGTTTTCAATGGCACTGCGGTGGTGGTCTACCATCAGCTGCGCGAAGTCGAAATCAGGGTTGCCAGTCAGGGGACGCAGGTCGTTGGCCTGGCTCATGCGCATCATATTGGCCATTTGCAGCGCGCTAAAGTCCGGCACGGCCGGGGCCTGGGCTGGGTGGCTTGTCAGAAACGCCTGAAACTGCGCAATCTCCTTCTGCTGCGCGGTGATAATGCTTTGGGCCATGGCCTTCATGTCGGCATCGGCACCACTTTTTAATTCCTCTTGGCTCATGTTGATGGCCCCCTGGTGGTGCATAATCATCATCATGGCGTAGTCGTTGTCGGGGTCGCCGGTGGGCTTCATGGCATCCATCATCTTCATCATGTCGTGCATGATGGTCATCTGGGTGCTCTGGTCGTGGGGCTGCACTTGCAGGCCCTCCTCCTTTTTGCAGGCAGTAGTGGCGAGGCTCAGGCCCAGCAGCGCCAGGGCGGGTAAGCGGAGAAAACGATTCATCGGGAAAAAGGTGGTAATTGATTAACTAAGGCTAAAACGGCCCCCAGCTACCTCCCGATTTGTACAGGCTGGCCCCGCCGCTTGCATAATTTCTACTTCTCATCCCAGCAGGCGCGGCTGGGTGGCCGCGCCCCACAACCAAAAAAGGCAGCCCGCGGGGGCTGCCTTCTTCAAGCGCTCATGCACCGGCCTACTTGTTACGCGTAAGCCAGTCCTGCAACGCCGTAATTTCCTGCCGCTGGTCAGCAATAATGGCCTGGGCCAGCGTCCGGGTGGTGTTCTCGCGGCCATGCAGCAGCAGGGCCTCGGAGTTGTCGATGGCGGCCTGGTGGTGGTCTACCATCAGCTGGGCAAAGTCGTAATCGGGTCGGCCCGTGATAGTGCGCTTGTCGCTGCTGGCCATCATCTTGTCCATGTTGGCTTTCTGAAGCTGGGCGAACTGCGGCACCAGGGGCGTTCGGGGCTGGTGGCCGCTGAGAAAGGCGTTGAACTGCGTGATTTCGGCCTGCTGCTTGGTGATAATGGCCTGGGCCGTCGTTTTCATGTCCTGGTTGGTGCCGCTCTTCAACTCCTCCTGGGCCATTTTGATGGCCGCCTGGTGGTGCAGCACCATCTGGGCGGCATAGTCGTGGTCGGGGTCCTGGGTTTTGGCCTGCGCATCCATCTGGGTCATCATGTCCATCATAATGGTCATGTACACACTTTCGTGGGCGGGGTCCATATCGTGGCTCTTCGAGCAGGAAGCCAGAAACAGCCCGAAGAGAGCCAGCACAAGCAGGGGTAAGCGTAAACGGGTCATAGGTATTATGAAGGCTTGATGAGCTTTCTTAACACTCAGGCCCGCCCCTTAGATTTTACACATCCGCGCAATTTCCTTGCATAATTTCCGGCTTCAGCTATTGCCCTGGCTGGTCGTCCGCATCGCGGTTGATGATGGGCAGAATCTGGTAGAGCATCTGCCTGGGGATGCCCAGCATATCGCGCTTTTCCGCGTAGTTCTCTAGGAACAAGGCAAAGGGGTGGATGCTCTGCATCTGCCGCTGCTCGTCCTCAGCCGCGCTCATGCCGTCCCAGGCTGGGGCCCGCAGGTAGGCCACGTATTCTTCCAGCATGTCTTCGAACACCAGCCGCCCATCCCGAAAATCCTCGTGGTAGGCCAGGAGCGTATCTGCGTCGATGATAATCAGCGGGCGCACGTTGTGCACCGGCAGCCCCTGCTGCGCTAGCTCGGCCAGCTCCTCCTGGAACCAGTCGTTGACGACCACGTTCAGGCCGGGCTGGTTGTAGAGTCGGTCGTGCACCACCAGCACCGGGTAGAGTAGCAGCTCGGCCGGGTCAAAGTCGGTATCGAAAGGCAGCTGGTGGCGCAGCAGGCGCGCCACGTTGCCCGCCAGCTGCTTCGCCGCCTTGGGGTGGTGGTGTTCATCTTCGTAAAACTTCTTCCTTACCTCGTCCAGGTAGGTGGCAAAGTCGTGGCCGGCCTTGGCATCCTTGTGCACCAGCACGTCCTTCGACTCGAACAGCACGGCCCGGTTATCGTGGCGGAAATAGTAGTCCGGCTCGGCCTGCCCTTTCAGCTGCCAGCCTTCGAAGATGGCCCGGCCGCTCAGCGCCAACCCTCGGCCCTTCAAGGTGGCATCGAGCAGCAGGTACATGAGGTACTGCTCCGAAAACAGGTCGCAGTACACCGAGCGCCAATCGGGCTCCCGCTGCCCCTTTGGTAGGGACCGGTTGGCCAGATTAAATTGAAAGTACAGTCCCTTGTGCAGGGCCTCCAGCACCAGCACCGGGTACACCAGCACGAACGTGCCAGGCGATTCCTCGCACAGCGGCGTTGCCCGTAAGCTGGTGAAGTCGGCCATGTCCAGCGGCTGCCCCTCGGGGAGCGTGAAGTGCCGCAGAAAGGCGCACGCCGACACGTAATCAGGCCTCACGGGCACCTCCACCGCGATTCGGCCAGCGGTTTGCGCCTGCGTGACGGGCTTGATTACGCCGCTTAGCTGGCGGAAGTATTCCTGCCAATTCTGGCAGTTGAACCGCTGCACAAAGGCTTGCAGCAGGGGCGCAAAGCGAGCCTCTGCCTCCAAAAACTCGAACAGCCGCACCGACTTTATCAGTTGCAGCATCGCAATGTGGTGCAGGCGGTGGTTGACCAGCTCGAAATCGGAGAACGTGCCGGCCAGCGCGGCAGCGGCCAGCGGCTGCGTCGGCAGCAGCTGGCGGGCCACGGTCATGGCCTGGTATTGCTCCCTGATGTAGGACTCATTCAGCACCAAGCAGGCCACAAACAGGCTGCATTCCAACTCGGGCTCGGTCTGCCTGGTCGGCTCATCGGGCAGCTCGAAGCACAGGCTGTAAAGCTGAAGTACCGTTTTCGGATGCAGGAAATTGAGCTTGGACTCGACGCGGCGCGCCAAAGCCTGCGTCTGCTGGTAGACCTGGCTGGCAAAAAGCGCATTATGCTGCGGCCCGAAAAACTGCTGCATGTCCGTCACGTAGTCCCGCTTGGTAGCCGGCGTATGGCTCAGATAGCCAAGCAGGTGCGAGACGCACTGCAAGCGGTCAAGCCGGTTAATGCCGCTCAGGTAGTCGGCAATAGGCTGCGCAGGCCCCTTAAATAAGTCATCAAATTCAACGAGAAGCTGTCGGTTCATAGGCTAAGGAAGAGCCGCCGGAGTTGGGGCCGTTGTTCTACCGACTAGAACACAAAAAAGCAGCAGCCCGTTAAACAAGGCGCTGCCTAGCTCCTGCCTATCATCTGACCATAAGCCACTTATATTGCCGTAGCACAACCGAGCCTTTAAATCAGCGAATCCAGGCTGCGCCGCGCCAGGCTGGCCGGTCCCAGCCGCTGAAACTCGGTCGGGGTGAGGCCCGTCACCTGCCGGAACTGCCGCGAGAGGTGCGCCGGGCTGCTGTAGCCCAGCTGCTGGGCGACTTCAGCAATAGGCAGCTCCCCGTAGCCAATCAGCTCCTTGGCCCGCTCTACCTTTTGGCGGATGATGAACTTCTCAATCGTGAGGCCTTCGGAAGCGGAGAACAAGTGGGAAAGAGAATGGTAGTCCTTGCCCAGGTGCTCGACCAGGTAATCCGAGTAGTTGAGCAGGCGCGGACCGGGCGGCGGGTAGTGAATCAGGGCCACCAGCAGCGTTTTGATGCGGTCCACCAACTGGTCGCGGGGGTCTTCCAGCAACTCGAAACCGGCTTCCTGCAAGCTGGCCCGGATGGCCGGCCAGTCGGGGGCCGTACCATCGGGCGTGGACACGTCGGCCTCGCCCAGCGCCACGCGGTGTACGCGCAGGCCCAGGGCCGCCATATCCTCGCCTACCACCCGGATGCACTGCGGGCACACCATGTTCTTAATCAGCAGCCGGTGCGAGTCGGGCGGCGGCAAAACGTGGGCAATGCTAACGTCGGCTTTCATGGGATGCGTCATTATTTCACGACCAAGCTACCCCGCAGCATGCCCATGCCGCAGGTGAACGGAAACGTACCGGCTTCTTGGGGCAGCAGCTCGACCAGCGTGGTTTTGAAGGCCGGCAGGTCGCGGCGGACGCTGAAATCGGGCATCAGCAGCTCCTCCGAGCAGCTATTTTCCTCGTCGCGGTAGAAGCTCAGCTGCACGGGCTGGCCGCGCTGCACCTCAATCACGTCGGGCGAATAGCCGCCCTTCACGGTAATAGCCACCTCCTGCACGCCACTGGAAGAGGAAACGGCGCTGGCCGTCTGGCGGGCCGAAAAGAAGAAGTACCAGAGCACGAACCCGGCGAGGGCCAGGCCGGCGACGGTCACGATGATAGCGGGCGTATCCATAACTAACAGGTAAAGACTAGTGGTTGTCGAACGCGCGCAGGCGCAACGAGTTGGTGAGCACCGATACCGAGCTGAGGGCCATGGCCCCGGCCGCGAGCATGGGCGAGAGCAGAATACCGAAGAAGGGGTAGAGCAGCCCGGCCGCCACGGGAATGCCCAGCGTGTTGTAGATGAAGGCGAAAAACAGGTTCTGCTTGATGGTGCGAATGGTTTGGCGGCTCAGCTCGATGGCTGTCACCACCCCATGCAGGTCCGAGCGCATGAGCGTAATGCCGGCCGCTTCCATCGCCACGTCGGTGCCCGAGCCGATGGCCAGCCCGATGTCGGCCTGGGCTAGCGCGGGCGCGTCGTTGATGCCGTCGCCCACCATGGCCACGGTGCGACCCTCGGCTTGCAGTGCCTTCACCTTGCCGGCTTTATCGGCGGGTAGCACTTCAGCAAAATAGCGCGTGATGCCCACCTGCCCGGCCACCTGGGCGGCCGTTTCGGTGTTATCACCCGTCATCATCACCACCTCAATGCCCAGCGCCTGGAGCTTTTTGATGGCGGCGGCCGACGTGTCGCGCACGGTATCGGCCACGCCCAGCAGCCCCACGGCCTGGCCGGCTACGGCGACGTACAGCACGGTTTTGGCCTGGGCCAGCAGCTGCTCGGCCTGGGTAATCACGGCAGGGGAGAGGCTTACGCTTTCATCGGCCAGCAGCCGGCGGTTGCCAATCAGCACGGCCTGGCCGTTCACGGTGGCGGCGGCCCCCTTGCCTTCCACGGCGCGGAAGCCGGTGGCGCTCAGACTGGCCCCGCCCTGGGCGTCGGCGTGGCGCACCACGGCCTCAGCCAGCGGGTGCTCGCTTTGGCGCTCCACGGCGGCCACCACTTGCAGCAGCTGGCTCGCCTCCTGGCCGGGCAGCGTCCAGAAGTCCGTCACGGCGGGCTCGCCGCGGGTGATGGTGCCGGTTTTATCCAGTAGAACGGTGTTGACTTTATAAGCCTTTTCCAAGGCTTCGGCATTGCGGATGAGCACGCCATGCTCCGCGCCCTTGCCCGTGCTCACCATGATGGCGGTGGGTGTGGCCAGCCCCAGCGCGCAGGGGCAGGCAATGATGAGCACGGCCACGAAGTTGACCACTGCCAGCGGCAGGCGGGCACCGGCCGGGGCCAAATCAAACCACAGCACGAAGGTGAGAATGGCAATGACCACGACCGTGGGCACGAAGATGGCGCTCACCTTATCAGCCAGCCGTTGAATGGGGGCGCGGCTGCCCTGGGCATCCTCCACCAGCTTCACAATCTGGGAGAGCATCGTATCAGCCCCTACTTTGGTGACGCGGAAGCGGAAGGAGCCAGTCTTGTTAAGCGTGGCTCCGAATACCGGGTCGCCCGCCTGCTTCTGCACCGGCAGGCTTTCGCCGGTAAGCATGGCCTCATCGAGCGAAGAGGAACCTTCGGTGATAAGGCCATCGGTAGCCACCTTCTCGCCGGGGCGCACCACTACTAGGTCGCCCAGCTGCACCTGCTCGATGGGCACATCGACTTCCGCCCCATCGGGCCGCACCACGCGGGCGGTTTTGGCTTGCAGGCCGATGAGGCTGCGCATGGCCGCCGAGGTCTGGGTTTTGGCCCGCAGCTCCAGCACCTTGCCCAGCAGAATCAGGGCAATGATGGTGGCCGTCGTGTCGTAGTACACCTCGGGCATCAGGCCCCGGCTGATGAAGAAGCCGGGCACGACGGTCGCGGCCAGGCTGTAGAGAAACGCCGCGCCGGTACCCACGGCAATGAGCGTATCCATGTTGGCGGCCCGGTGCTTGAAGCCGTTCCAGGCCGACACGTAAAACTCGCGCCCGCTGTAGAGCAGTACCGGTAGCGTGAGCAGCAGTAGCGCATAGTTGAGCCACTGCGTATTCACGCGCTGCATCATCGCCGGCCAGAGCATGAGCATACTCAGCGGCATGATGAGGACGGCCAAACCCACAGCAACGCCGAAGCGGCGCTTGAGTTTCTGGTAGGCTAGGGCCTTCTGGCGGTCAATTTCGGCGCTGCGCTCGGCGGCGCTGGTATCGGGGGCGCGCTCCGCCACGCCGTAGCCGGCGTTAATAACGGCTTCCTTGAGGGTAGCCGGGGAGGCCTGGGTAGGCAGATAGTCTACGGTGGCCTTTTCGGTGGCATAGTTGACCATCGCCCGCTGCACGCCCGGCGTGCGGCTGAGCGACTTCTCGACGAAGGACGCGCACGAGGCGCAGGTCATGCCTTCAATGTCGAGGGTTTCGGTTTTGGTGGCAGGTTCCATAAAAAGCGCTTTTTGAGCATATTAGCCAACTGGCGAAGACCCATAATCACGCTACAAAGGAACGGCTACCGAAACGCGAAGTTGGTACTAAATACCGCCGCAGAATTGCATAATTTGACGGTTATACCGTCCCCGCGCACCAGCCGGAGAACAGCCGGCTCTTTACCTTCACGCTTCACCCAAAACACCCTGCGCCCTGCCTAGCTAATGCTGAACCTTACCAAATTCGAGGACCTTTTTGCCAGCGATGATGCGACCTATGAAATCCCACAGTACCAGCGAGCCTACGCATGGGCTGACAAGCAGTTAGACCAACTGCTGACCGACCTGCGCGAGCAGCCGGCGGGCAAGGATTATTACCTGGGCCACTTTCTGCTGGAACGGCCAGACGTTACGAAGCGCCACTACTACGTCATCGATGGGCAGCAGCGGCTGACGACGGTGGCCATGTTTTTTAGCTGCCTGATTGGGGAGTTGGAAGGGCGGAAAGCCAACGGTGAAACGCTGGTCGATTTAGATGGCGGCTCGGTAGATATGTGGCGCTGGGAAGAGCGCTACTTGCTACGGCGAGGGCTGCGCCGATTCCGAACAGTGGCCGTAGACGACGATTTTTTCCGGCGGGCTTTTATCGAGCGGCAGCCTGATGCCGAGCCCGACCCGGGCCGGCAGTCGCAGAAGCGGCTTCTCAACGCCCGACAAGTATTTCAAAAAGCGTTGGCAGCGGAGCCCGAAACGGCCACCCTGTTGCGCTGGGCGCAGCTGCTGGCAACGGCCAGCGTCTCAGCTTTCGAGGAATCCGACAAGGTGCGGGCGACGCAGATTTTTGCTTTTCAGAACGACCGGGGGGCCAAGCTCACCACGCTCGAAAAGCTGAAGGCCTACCTGATGCACCGAGCCTATCTGGATGATGCCACGGCCCAGGCCTCCCATACGATTGACCACGTGGAGCGCATTTTCGCTGACATCTACACCCTCACCGAAGAAATTGACCTGGGCGAAGACACTGTACTGCGCTACCACAATATTGCCTTCGGAGCGAGTTGGGAAGATGCCTTTGAAAACTTTAAGGCAGGGCTGCGGGCTGCCGTGCCCGCCGCCAAATCTGCCTGGATTACCGATTACTGCAATAGCCTGCGGCAGTCATTCCTGACGGTGCGGGAAGTGACCCGGCAGGCGGCCGGGCATAGCCACGTCACCGGCCTGCTCTTTCTGCGCGGCGAAGACAACTGGCCCCTCATTCTGAAAATTCAGCGGCAGCACGGGCGCGACCAGGGGCTGTGTGAGCGCCTGTACCGGCTCATGGAAATCGTGAGTTTCAAGCTCGAATTCTCGACCGGCGACTACCGCACCCACGAGTTTCACAGCCTGGCCAAGCACTACCAGGGCAAACCCGACGAGCTAAGCCAGACACTGCGCGAGCAGGCGCAGAATGGCTTCCGGTGGTGGTGGACCTTCACGCAGAATTTTCACGACCGGCTCGACGGCGACCATCACTACGACCGGGTGACCCGCTACCTCCTGTGGCAGTATGAGAACTGGCTGCGACGCAGCTCACCCAACAGCATGCCGGTTTCAGGGGCCGACTTTCTCAACGTGTGGCAGGTAGCGCGCTGGGAGGGCACCCTGGACCACATCACGCCGCAGCATCCCCACGACACTATGTACCCAGAAGAGTTCAGCAAGACGCGCCTGCACAACTTAGGTAATCTGGCACTGCTCATGCTCGGCCCCAATGCCAGCAAGCAGAACAAGCTGCCGCAGCACTGCATTCCCATTTTCGCCAACTCAACCTACCTGGCCGACCGAGAAATCGCGAACGTCTTGCAAGCGGCAGGCCAGTGGGAGGAGCCGCAGATTCTGGCCCGCAAACAGCGCATCGTAGACTTCGCCAAAGCCTACTGGGCAGTACCGACCAATTAGTCGCTACCCCTTTCACAAAGCGGCCGGGGCTGGGCAGCGGGGCGATTGCCCTGCTGCCCAGCCCCGGCCTGCGGTGCTTCGGGCGCGCCGGTTACGGAGCGACCACTCGGCTCTGCCGGGTCTTAATCGTCGCGGATGCCGGGATGCCTAAACTGAAGGCTTGGCGCATGAACTCCAATAGCACCGCCGTGCGCGTAACCAGCAGGTGACGCCGGCGGCCACGGCCACTCTTCACTTCCTCGGTGATGATGCCCGCCAGCTTTTTCTCCTGGGCCGGGTCGCGCAGCAGGTAGTTGCCGGTATCCCACACGCCGCCGCCGCTGACGCCTTCCAACTCCGGGGTTTTGTGAGGGTCGGGGTTGGTAGCAGACACTACCAGGCCCGTAGCGTTGAGCACGAGATGAGCGGCGCGTTGTAGGCTTTTGCTAGCAAGGTTGAAGTCGGTTGCCTCCGGCGCTTGCAGAAAATAGGGCTTCGGATGCACCCCGCCGCCATAGACCCTGGTCTTGGTGGCCGGATAGCCCACCAGCAGGTAGTTGCCGGTAAGGCTTTCCAGCTTCAGGGTCAGGTCATCCAACGTCAGGAATCGGTAGGCCTGCTGCAACTCCGCTATTTGCGGCGCGTCGCTCAGCTCCAGCACGGCCAGGTCATTGACGACGGTGCCCGTGGAGCACCACCGGCCGGCCAGCTTCACTTCGTAGCTCCCCAGCACCACGTAGGTGTTGGCGGTAGCACCCTTCATGACGTGGGCGGCCGTGGCCACGAAGTAGCGGCTCTCAACGGTCAGCAGCACGCCGCTGCCGAGCGCCTCAAACTGGTCGTCGGCGTTGTACCAGTAGAACTGGATGGTTGATTGCAGTATCGCATCGGTAGCGATACCAAGTCTTTGGGCTTTCTCTTGTAAAAGCCCCAGCATTTTTGGCGTAGTTGCCATAGGTAAAAGGGGTAAAAATAAAGTTATTGATTGGGGCACCAAGAATCAGGTCCTAATAACCCCGCTCACCAATGAATACGAAATCCACCCCACCGCTTGGAAAAAGGCCAAAATTTATTTTCGAAGCCATGCGGTATTATCAGGCAGTTACCAGCGACGCGCTTATAAAATCACGCTACATACTTGCATAATTTTGCACTGAGCCCTTACCCGACGCTTGGCGGCTGCTTCAGCAAAACGCCCTAGGGCACTCACGGAGGCCTTTTTACCTCTGCATCTCCACAAGCTGGACCTAGCTGCCGGAACCCTTTCGCGGCTTCGCGGGTAAGAAAGCAGCCCATTTCCTCTCGGGAGAAAACCTAATTTTGCGGCTGCTTAGCGCCCGTTATGTTCCGTAGCCTGTACCCCTTCCGCCGTTTGCTGGCGACGAGCTTCCTGCTCGTCTTCGTCAACGTGTTCGTGGGGCAGTGCTGGTGCGCGACGGTAAATCCTACCTTGCTGGCACCGCCGATGGCGGCCATGGGCCACCATGAAGCCCAGAAGCCGGCGCACCCCGGCTGCCACGGGCACGGCGCGGTAGCCGAGCACCAGGCCAAGCACGATGGCCACCCGGCCAAGTCGCCTCGCAGCCACGACTGCTGCAAGGACAAGTCGGCTTCGCTGCTCTCGTCGCTGACGACGCCCGCTCAAAAGCACCTGCTTATCCCTGCCCCGGCCGTGCTGCCGGCGGCAATCGAGTTTCATTTTCGGCCCCTGGCTGGCAAGTGGGACCGCACGGCCACGGTTGCCCTAGTTCCCCCCCGGCACCTCAAGCCCAAAATACCCGATATCCGCATTTTCATTCAGTCGCTGACTGTCTGATTCTTCCGACGCGCTAAGGCTCGCGCCGGCATAGCTACGCTATGTCCGGGGCGGGCTTTTTCGTTTGCTCGTCCGCGTGGCTAGGCCGCGCCCCCTCCCCCCATTTTCCTGGTTTTTCCTCCCCCGCAATGAAGAGTTGCTGTCAGGAGGCCGGCGCGCCGCCCCCCCGTGGGCCGGGCCGTCGCTGGCTGTCCTACCTGCTCTACGCCGGGCTGGCTGCCGCGCTGGGCTTCGTGCTCTGGCAGCAGTGGCAGGCGTAGGCTCCTGGTCCATTCAGGCCAGTATCTCCCATCCCATCCCCGTTTTCATGACCCGCTTTTTTGTTCCGCTGCTGGCCGCTGCCAGCGCTTTCACCGTTGCCGGCTGCTCCTCCGAATCGTCCAGCAGCAGCGCCACCAACACCGTTACCACGCCCACCGGCACCGCGCCCGACAGCACCGCCGCCCACGCCGGGGGCCACACCTATGCCTGCCCCATGCACCCGGAGGTGACCAGTACCAAGCCCGGCGAGAAGTGCCCCAAGTGCGGCATGGAGCTGGTGCACAACGACCAGGTAAGCAACGGCAAAAGCTACCAGATGAAGTTCGAGCCCCAGCCCATGCAGCTGGTGGCCGGCCAGCCGGCGACGCTCACCTACACCCCGCAGGAACTCGGCAATGAAAAGGCCCCGGTACCGCTGGCCGTGGTGCACGAGAAGAAAATCCACCTCATCATCGTGCGCAAGGACCTCTCGGTGTTCGACCACGAGCACCCCGAGTTCACGGCCGCTGGCAACTACAAGGCCGCGTTCACCTTCCCCAAGGGCGGCGACTACGTGCTGTTTCAGGACTACACGCCCGCTGGCAGCGGCCACCAGCTCGGCCGCCAAGTGGTGAGCGTGCAGGGCCCCAAGTACACGCCCGTCAAGTTCAGCAAAGACCAGATGCAGTGGAGCCAGGACGGCTACCAGGCCACCCTCTCCTTTGACAAGGCGCTGAAGGTGGGCCAGCTGCTGGGCATGAAAATCACGCTCAGCCAGAACGGCCAGCCCGTGACCGACCTCGACAAGTACCTCGGGGCGCTGGGCCACGTCGTGGTCATCAGCGAAGACACCGAGCGCTATCTGCACGTGCACCCCAACGACCAGGCCGACAAGGGCCCCGTCATCGGCTTCAATACCAACTTCGAAAAGCCTGGCCTCTACCGCGTGTTCCTGCAATTCAACCACGGCGGGCAGATTCACACCGGCAATTTCACCATCAACGTGCAGGCCTAACCGGCATCGTCACCCCCCCTTTTTTCACCTCCAACTCTTACCCAAACCCCATGAACAAGTCCGCTTTTTTCCTCGCCGCCCTGTGCTCGGGCACCCTGCTGCTGGGCAGCTGCAACGCTGACAAATCAGCTGATACCACGGCCACCGAAACAAGTTCGGCCAAGGCCGATACCGCTGCTGCCGCTGGCGATATGGCCGGCATGGACCACTCCAAAATGGCGGATGGCGCGGCCGGCACCTCGCCCCTGATGGCGTCCATGAACGACATGATGGCCAAGATGAATGCCATGAAGATGAAGGGCAACACCGACCACGACTTTGCCCACATGATGCTGGAGCACCACAAGGGGGCGGTGGCCATGGCCGACATCGAGCTGCGCGACGGCAAGGACGCCACCATGCGCCAGATGGCCGAAAAAATCAAGGCCGACCAGCAGAAGGAAATCGGCGAGATGGAGCCCATCGCCGAGCGCCTGGACTCGGCCCCGACCAACTACAAGCCCCAGGACCCGGCCGACCCCTTCACTGCCCAGATGAAGGCCTCGATGGATGGCATGATGAAAAACATGCCCCAGCTGGTGGCCGACCCGGACATGAACTTCAACATGATGATGACGGTGCACCACCAGAGCGCCGTGGACATGGCCAAAGCCGAGCTGGCCCACGGTAAGGATACCAAGCTCAAGGAGATGGCCAAAATGATGATTGATGCCCAGCAGAAGGAAATCCAGCAGTTCAAGGACTGGCACACCAAGAACGAGGGCAAAATGAAGACGAACGCAGCCGCCTACGTGTGCCCGATGAACGACGGCGGCCAGGGCGACGCGCCCGGCAAGTGCCCGAAGTGCGGCATGGACCTGAAAAAGGCTTAATCCTGCTCCTACCCCCTCTAGCTCAGCCCTTCCCAATGCTTCGCACCTTCCTCGCCGCGCTGGCCCTGCTGGCCGCCGCGCCCCTTGCCCACGCCCAGCACGCTGAGATGGCGGCGGGTGAAACCCACGCCCACGTCGCCCCCCACGGCGGCGTGGTGCGCTCGGCCAGCCCCTACCACCTCGAACTGGTCGCCCAGCCCACCGAGCTGGCTTTCTACCTGCTTGGAGCCAAGATGAGCGCCGTGCCCAACAAGGGCATGAGTGGCTCGGTGCTGGTGCAGCTGACTACCAACGCGACCGTAACCGTGCCGCTCGCCCCGGCCGGTGAGGACCACCTCACGGCTAAGCTGCCCGCCGGGGCCAAGGTGCGCACGGCCATCGTGACGCTGAACACGGCGGACGGCAAAGCCCTGACCGTGCGCTTCGACAAACTGGACGAGGCCCATTCCCACAAGACGGTGGGCGCGGCCTTCGCCTGCCCCATGCACCCGGCAGTAGCCGCCACCGAGCCCGGCAAATGCCCGCAGTGCGGCATGGCGCTGGTCAAGAAATCCTAGCTGCTGGTGGTCCGCGTTCGGGCCGCCCCTGTGTACCGCTCCCCTCCGCTGGCCGCTGCCGGCGGAGGGGACAAGCGGCCTAACCAATGCTTATGAATCACCTTCCCATTTTCCATCGCCTGCCCGGGCTCTTGCTGCTGCTGTTGTTGCTGGCGGCCGGGCCGGCGGGCGCGCAGCAGGTCGTGGTGCGCCTGGATAGCGCCGAGCAGCAGGCCCTGCGCCGGCACCCGCGCCTGCGCCAGTCGGCGCAGGAAATCGCGGAGCAGCGCGCCCTGAAGCGCGGCAGCTTTTCGCCCACCAACCCAGACTTTCTGTTTTCCGCGCCCACGGGCGAGCGGTGGGCGCCGGGCGTGGTGCAAACCATCGACTTCCCCACCGTGTACCGCCGGCAGGCGCAGGCCGCGCAGGCCGGCATCACCCTGGCCGAGCGGGGCCTCGACGTGAACCGGGCCACCGTGCGCCGCGATGTGCGCCAGGCCTTTTTGAGCCTGCAATTTGCGGAAGCCCAGGTGCGCCAGCTTACCTACCAGGACAGCCTGTTTCAGACGCTGCAAGTGGCCACCGACCGCCTGTTTAAGGCCGGCGAGGTAACGGCCTTGCAGCGGGTGAGCACCGAGGCCGAAGCCCGGCAGGTGCGCAACCAGCTCGACCAGGCCGTGGTAGACCAGCGCTCGGCCCAGCGGCGGCTGGGGCTCTTAGTAGGAGCGCCCGAGGCCAACCTGACGGCCGACACCGACCTGCGCCAGACCGGCCCCGAGCTGGCCCGCGCTGGTGCGGAGCTGCTGGGCACGCTGCCCACCCAGGACAGCGCCGCCGTGGCCCTGAGCCCCACCCTGGCCTACTACGGCCAGAGCGTGGCCCTGAGCCAGTCGGGCATCAGCCTGGTGCGCGCCCGGCGCACCCCGGCCCTGACGGTAGGCTACCAGAACCAGGCTTACGGCGACTCGCCCACCCGGTACCGCTTCCAGTTTGGCGCGTCGATACCCATCTGGTTCTGGACCTACCGCGCCCAGCTGCAAGCGGCCACGGCGCGCAGCAAGGCCGCCCAGGCCCAGCTGCAAGTGCAGCGCCTCGACCTGGGCACCCAGTACCAGCAAGCCCTGGCCGACACGCGCAAGTTTGCCGCATCGCTCACCTACTACGAGCAGACGGGCCTGCCCCAGTCGCGGGCCATCATCAGCCAGTCGCAGCGCCTGTTCAAGGCCGGCGAAATCAGCTACCTGGTGCTGATTCAGAGCCTCAACCAGGCCTTTACCATTCAGAATACCTACCTGACGACCATCCGCGACTACCGTCAGGCCATCGTGGCACTTAACTACCTGCGGGGACAATAATGAAGAACCTTCTCCTGCTTTTGCTGGCCCTGCTGCTGGCCACCGGAGCCCGCGCCCACGGCGGCGAAGACCACGGCGACGCGGCCAAGCCCTCGGCCGGGGCGGTGGCTACCACGTTTTCGGTGGCCGCGCTCTCCGAGAGCTTTGAGCTGCTGCTGCGCTTCGAGCCCCTGACCAAGGGCAAAGACGCGGACATGCGCCTTTTCATTTCGGACTACGCCACCAACGCGCCCATCAAGGGGGCTAAGCTGACCGTGACCTGCCCGGAAGCGGCCGACCTGAAGTTTGCCGTCAGCGAAAAGTCGCCGGGGGCCTACCTGGTCGAGGGCGTGTTTCCGGCCAATAAGAAATACAGCCTGGCCGTGAACATCGTGGCCGGCGACAAGGCCGATTTGATGCTGCTCTCGGGCATCGAGGTCGGCAAGCTGCTGCCCGTGGCGGCGGCCCCGGCCGCCTCGGCTCCCGCCCTCATCAGCTCCTGGAAAACCGTGCTGCTCCTCTTCGGAGCCTTCGCGCTGGGCATCGCCGCCACCGCTTTGGTTATGCGCCGCCGTCGCCCAGTAGCGGCCGTCCCCACTTCAACGCCCGCTGTTTATGAAAACCACGCATAAGTTTCTCGCCGCCACGGCCGCCCTCAGCCTATCCTTTTCCGTGCTGCTGCCCCCGCCCGCCGCGCTGTGGGCCCACGGCGGCGAAGACCACGGCGGAGCCGCACCGGCTTCGACCGGTGTGGCCCTGACCGATGCCGTAGCTCTGCCCAAGGAAAGCCAGTTCCTGTTTGGGGTGCGCACGGCCCTGGCCGGCTACTCCGACACCTACAACCGCCTCACGCTCTACGGTACCGTATCGGCGGCGGCGGGCGGTGAGGGCCGGGTAGTAGTGCCCCAGACCGGGCGCATCGTGAGTCTGGCGGCCAAAGTGGGCCAAGTGGTGCGCGCCGGGCAGGCCCTGGCCGTCATCGACCAGACGCTCGACGCCACCCAGCAGATTGGCCTCAGCACCGAGCGGGCCAACGCCCAGGCCGAGCTGCGCGCCGCCCAGCAGGACTACGCCCGCCTGCAAACCATCGCCGACATCGCCGCCCGCAAGGACGTAGTGGCCGCCGAGCTGCGCCTACGCCAGGCCCGTCAGAACGCCGGCATTCTCAACGGGCAGGCCCGCACCCGCCGCGTCACGATTACCTCGCCCATCAGCGGCACGGTGGACGTGTTTACCCTCGCCGTGGGCCAGCAGGTGAGCCAGGGCGACGAGCTATTCCGGGTGCTCAACCCCGGCAAGCTGCGGGTCGAAGCCCAGGTGTTCGCCCAGGATTTGGACAAGATTCCGGCCGGGGCCCAGTTTCAGGTCGAAGGCCTGCAGGGGCAGACCGGCAGCGCCCCGGCCCGGCTGGTGGTATTCAGCAACGTGGTGAACCCGGTGAACCAGGCCCGCCAATTAGTACTTGAACTCGACAACACGGGCACCAACCTGTTCCGCGCCGGTCAGGCCGTGAACGTGCAGGTGCTGGGCCGCAGCGGCGGCAAGAAGCAGCTGGTCATTCCTACCTCGGCCCTGACCGATTTGAATGGCAAGCCGGTGGTCTTCGTGCACACCGACCCCGAAACCTTTAAAATCCACTACGTGCAGCCGGGTTCGGCCAACGGCGAGCAGACGGTGCTGCTGGGTGGCGACGTGAACGAGAACGACCGGGTGGTGAGCGTGGGCACCTACCAGCTCAAATCCATCTACCTCAACCAATAGCGGATGCTCGATAAAATCATTCGTTTTGCCCTGCAAAACCGCCTGCTCATGCTGGCCTTTGCCGTGGGCCTGCTCATCGCCGGCACCTACACGGCGCGCCAGCTGCCCGTGGACGTGCTGCCCGACCTGGACCGACCCCGCGTGACCGTGTTCCTGGAGGCCGCCGGCATGGCCCCCGAAGAAGTAGAGGCCCTGGTGACGCTGCCCGTGGAAACGGCCCTGAACGGGGCCACCGGCGTGGCGGCCGTGCGCTCCAACTCGGCCATCGGCCTGGGCATGGTATTCGTGGAGTTCGACTACGGTACCGACATCTTCACCGCCCGCCAGATTGTGGCCGAAAAGCTGCAAACCGTCAGCGGGCAGCTGCCCACCGGCATCACGCCCGTGCTGGGGCCAATTTCCTCGGTCATGGGCCAGATAATGCTGGTGGGCCTCTCGGGGGGCAGCCAGACCAACGCGGCCGACCTGCGCACGCTGGCCAATTACACCGTGCGCCAGCGCCTGCTCAGCATTCCCGGCGTGGCGCAGGTCATTCCCATCGGCGGTGATAACCTACAGTACCAGGTGCTGCTGGACATGCCCCGGCTGAACGCCACGGGCCTGACGGTGACGCAGGTAGAGGAGGCGCTGCGCCGCTCCAACCTCAACACCACCGGCAACTTCTTCGACCGCAACGGCTCGGAGGTACTCATTCGCAACCTGGGCCGCCTGCGCTCGGTGGCTGACATCGAGAACATCATCGTCGGCTACCGCGAGGGCTCGCCCATCAGCGTCAAGCAGGTAGCCAACGTGGCCTTCGGGGCCCGCTTCAAGCGCGGCGACGGTAGCGTAAACGGCAAGCCCGCCGTCATTCTGAGCATCGAAAAGCAGCCCGGCACCGCCACCGTGGGCCTGACCCAGGCCGTGGAAAAAGCACTGGTCGAGTTGAAGCCCTCGCTGCCCAAGGATGTGCAGGTGAACACCCGCCTGTTCAAGCAGGCCGACTTCATCGAGTCGTCGATTACCAACGTCGAAGAGGCCCTGCGCGACGGGGCCATCCTGGTGGTCATCGTGCTGTTTGCCTTTCTGCTGAACGTGCGTACCACCTTTATTTCGCTGGTGGCCATCCCACTATCGCTACTGGTCACGGCGCTGGTGTTCCGCTTCGCGGGCATTTCCATCAATACTATGACCCTAGGGGGGCTAGCCATCGCCATCGGCGAGCTGGTCGATGACGCCATTGTGGACGTGGAAAACGTGTTCCGGCGACTGCGTGAAAATCAGCATTTGCCCAACCCTAGGCCAGCCTTACAGGTGATTTACGCGGCCTCCTCGGAAGTGCGTAATTCTATCGTGTACGCCACCATCATCGTGGTGCTGGTGTTCCTACCGCTGTTCGCGCTCGAAGGCATGGAGGGGCGCATTTTCGCGCCGCTGGGCATCGCCTACATCACCAGCATCGTGGCCTCGCTGTTCGTGTCGCTCACCGTGACGCCGGTACTGTGCTACTACCTGCTGCCCCAGATGAAGCAGATTCGGGCCGCCGAGCAGGAGGGTGGCCTCGTGCGCTGGCTCAAGCGCAAGGACACGGGCCTGCTCAACTGGGGCCTGACCCACCCGAAAGTAGTGCTCACGGTCACCGGGCTGCTGTTTGCGCTGGCGGCCTCGCTGGTGCCCTTCTTCGGCACTGAGTTTCTGCCGCCCTTCAACGAGGGCTCGCTCACGGTCAATTTCTCAGCCCCGGCCGGCACCTCGCTCACCGAGTCCAATAAGCTGAGCACCCTGGGAGAGGAGCAGATTTTGCAGCTGCCGGAAGTGGCCTACACGGCCCGCCGCACCGGCCGCGCCGAGCTGGACGAGCACGCTGAGTCGGTGAACAACTCCGAAATCGAGGTGGCCTTCAAAACGGAGGCTGAGTTGAAACAAGTGGGAAAAAAGATGCGCAGCCGGGAGGAAATCCTCTCCGACCTGCGCCAGCGCCTGGCCCTGATTACGGGCGTTAACGTCAATATCGGCCAGCCCATCAGCCACCGCCTCGACCACCTGCTGAGCGGCGTGCGGGCGCAGGTAGCGATTAAAGTATTTGGTAACGATTTGCTGGAATTGCGCCGCTACGCCAACGAAATCCGCACGGCCGCCGGCGCGGTGCCTGGTGTAGTAGACCTGCAGGTCGAAAAGCAGGTCCAGATTCCGCAGCTGCTGGTGCGTCCCCGCGACGCCGCCCTGCGGGCCTACGGTCTGGAGCGCGGCCAGGTGGTGGCCACGCTGGAAACGCTGTTTCAGGGCGACGTGGTGTCGCAGATGCTCGACGGCCAGAAGCGCTTCGACCTCATCGTAAAGCTGCCCGAAGCCCAGCGCAACGACATCGCCACCATCGCCCAGACCCGCATCGAAACGCCCTCGGGGGCCCTGATTCCGGTAAGTCAGGTCGCTGACGTGAGCTACGAGCCCGGCCCAAACACCGTCAACCACGAAAACACCCAGCGCCGCATTACCATCTCGATGAACGTGGCCGGGCGCGACCTGGGCAGTACGGTGAAGGAAGTACAGGCCCGCATCAACCAGCAGGTGAAGCTGCCGGCGGGCTACTACTTGACCTACGGCGGGCAGTTCGAAAGCCAGCAGTCGGCCTCGCAGAAGATACTTTGGCTGAGCCTATTCTCGCTGGCCGGCATCTTCCTGGTGCTGTACGCGCACTTCAAGTCGGGGCTGCTGGTGGGCCAGATTATGCTCAACATTCCGCTGGCCCTCATCGGCTCGGTGGTGGCGGTCCTGCTCACGGGCGGCACGTTCAGCATTGCCTCGCTGGTGGGCTTCATCACGCTCACCGGCATTGCCTCGCGCAACGGCATCATGATGATTTCGCACTACATCCACCTCGTGGAGCACGAAGGGGAGCAGTTCAGCAAGGAGATGATTATCCGGGGCTCGCTCGAACGGCTGGTGCCGGTGCTGATGACGGCCCTGGTGGCGGCCCTAGCCCTGGTGCCGCTCACGCTGGCCAAAGACGCGCCGGGCAAGGAAATCCTCTACCCGGTGGCCACCGTCATCCTCGGCGGCCTGCTCAGCTCCACTTTCCTCGACATCGTGGTGACGCCGGTCGTGTTCTGGCTTTTCGGCGCTAGGGCCCTGGCCCAGTACCAGCGCGGCCACCACGAGGTCAGCCTCGAGGCCCACCCGCCGGAGCTGGATGCCCAGCCCCTGACGCCGCCCGCCGACCTGAGCCCAGTAGGCCGGACTTATTAAGCTATTAGCCAACCCTTCACGCTCACTACTATGTCCACGTCGAATGCGCAGCAGCACTGGGAAACGGTGTATGCCACTAAACAGCCCGACCAGGTTAGCTGGACCCAACCCGTGCCGGCTATCTCGTTGGAATTCATTCACTCGTTCCCACTTGACAAGCAGGCCCGGATTATTGACGTGGGCGGTGGCGACAGTTGCTTGGTGGACTTTTTAGTAGCGGAGGGCTACCAGAATATTACCGTGCTGGACATCTCAGCCACGGCCCTGGCCAAAGCGCGCCGACGCCTAGGGGCCCGCGCCCAGCAGGTAACGTGGGTGGTATCGGATGTGCTGGCCTTTACCCCCAGCGTGCCGTTCGATGTGTGGCACGACCGGGCGACGTTCCATTTTCTGACGACGGCCGACCAAATCGCCCGTTACCTCTCCCTGGCTCAGGCGGCTATCCGGCCGAATGGCTACCTGACCATTGGCACTTTCTCGACGGCGGGCCCCACGAAGTGCAGCGGCCTGGAGGTGCACCAATACGACGAGCAGGAGCTGGCAGCGACGCTAGCACGCGGATTTACGAAAATCCGATGCCGGACCGAGGACCATGTTACGCCTTTTGAAACGACCCAAAACTTCCTTTTCTGCTCCTTCCGGCGGCTTGTATCGCGCCTGGCAGCTTAGCCCATCCGATACTATGCGGCTTCCCTTATCCACCCTTCCTGAAGATGCCGGCTGTGTGCTCTACATCAAGCACATGGTCTGCGCGCGGGGTATTCGGGTAGTACGGCGGGAGCTGGAAAGCCTGGGGCTGCAGGTAGTGGAGGTGCGGCTGGGCGCCGCAATGGTTATGGGCCCAGCCGAGCAGCTCGACTGGGCCCGCATTCGCCAGGCGCTGGCCACGGCTGGCTTTGCCCTGCTGGAAAGCCCCACGCAGGCGCTGGTTGACCGGGTGAAGCTGGCCGTGGCCCAGCTGCTGCGGCAATCCGGCAACACGCTGCGGCACCGCGAGTTCATTCCCGCCCTGGCCCTGGAAATAGGCCTCAGCCGCCGCCGCCTGCATACGGCCTTTGCCCAGCTGCCCGGCCACGAAAGCCTCCTCAGCTACATCACCTGCCAACGGCTGGCCTATGCCCAGGAATTGCTGGCGACTTCCCGGCTCGACATCGGGCGCATAGCCCGGCAGCTGGGCTACGGCAGCCTGGCGCACTTTTCCGGGCAGTTCCGGCGGTTTGCGCAGTGTGCTCCGTCAGCCTACCGCCAGCAGGTGGCAGTCGGCCTCCAGCCCGAAACCGAAGCCCCAGCGCTAAATGATGCAAGCCTTGAGGCAATTGATATAAAACCAGGCCAAGCACGGCGGGTATAAGCAAGAATAGCTGCGGCTTACCCTGCTCCACTTTAACGTTTTTACTCATGCACGCTCAAAACCAATCTCTCCTCGACGCCCTCAACGCTTGCATTGCCGCCTGCGAGCACTGCGCTACCGCTTGCCTGCAGGAAGACGATGTAAAGATGATGGCCCGCTGTATCAGCCTCGACCGTGACTGCGCCGACGTGTGCGCCCTGACGGCCCGGCTAGTGGCCCGCGGTTCGGAGCACGCTGCTCATTTGCTGCGCGAGTGCGCCGAAGTGTGCAAGGCCTGCGGCGACGAGTGCGCCCAGCACACCCACATGCCGCACTGCCAGGCGTGCGCCGAAGCCTGCCGCCGCTGCGAAGAAGCCTGCCGCCAGGGGCTGCAAGCGGCCTAGGCTGGTGATAGTGGCGAACGGCCGCCGGAAATCATGCAAGCCAGGAGCGCAATTCTACACCCTTTGAGGGCCACTTTGGCCACCGCTTTGCGTGTTGTATTGCCATGGGCCCGGTTCGGGTACCCTCACCCCACTTCGTCATGAAAACCCTGCGCTTCACCACCAATATCAATTGCGGCGGCTGCCTCAAGGCCGTTACGCCGGCTCTTAACCAGCAGGTCGGAACCGGCAACTGGCAGGTCGATACGGCTAACCCCAGTAAGATTCTAACCATTACCTCGGCTACGCTCACGCCAGAGGAAGTAGTGCACGCCGTCGAGCAGGCCGGTTTCCGGATTCAAGCTGCGTAAGCTTGGCACCTAGTTCATTACCGCGCCCGGCAGCATTTTGCCGGGCGCTTTTATTTCCAGCACCGATGAAGAAAAGCAGCTATACCACCTTTTTCCTGATGCTGGCCGCCTCCTTCGTGGTCATGCACGTCATCACGTACCTGAACACCTACGAGTGGGACCATATCTACCCCAGTATCAACCGCTTCTACATGACCACACTCATGGTGTCGGCAATGGGGCTGCTAATGCTGGGCTTTATGCGGCACATGTACCTGGAACCGGGCAAAAATCGGCTCATTGCCGCTGGCTGCGTGGCCGTATTCCTGGGTACGCTGGCCCTGCTGCGCAGTCAAGCGCTGGTCAATGACACGCGCTTTATGGAATCCATGATTCCGCACCATTCCATTGCCATCCTGGTCAGTAAGCGCGCTACCATCCAAGACCCCGAAGTACGTACGCTGGCCGACAGCATCATCAGCGCCCAGCAACGCGAAATTGGCCAAATGAAGCGTATGTTGGCCCGGTTAAAGCACAAGCAGTAGCATCGTGCAGGTAAGCCCCCAATAACATCGAAGCAGTCGGGCCGGAACCCGTCGAGCTACCAGGCCCAGGCCATGGAGAAGAGATGAACAGCTCCCCGTACACGGCGTAGGTTTTGCCAAACGAGGTGGGCTGCCAGGTAGCCACGCCGCCTATCACCGAGCGCCAGCCCGCCGTTTGAGGGGGCTAGCTACTGATTACAGACGATGAGTCGCCGAGAAGTAGAGCGAGCGATTTGTAATGTTTTGCAGTAAAAAAACTTTACACCTTTGCTATCTTTACCGGCCGCGACCAATGCCAGAGCCAACCAGACCGACAACTGCCCGCCAGAAGATGCTCAACCGCTTGCAACAGCTTGCGCCGGGCTCGCTCGTGCGCTATAGTGACTTTGCCGGCCTGGGTATTGCGCCGGGCACCGTCGCCGTGAATCTGAGCCGGCTGCGCCAGCAAGGGGTGGTGCAACAGGTTACTAAGGGTACCTATCGCCTACCCCTGCAAAGCCGGTTCGGACCGGTGCCGGTTTCCGAGCAGCAGGTGCTGCAAGTACTCCTGCAAGCGTCCAACAAGAAACTACGGGGCTACCCGACCGGGGTAGCCGCCTTTAATCGATTGGGCTTGACTACGCAGGTGACCCAGGAAATCGAAATCGCTACTTCCCGGCCGGGCCGACCCAAAAAAGTCGGGAACGTGCGCGTGCGCTTTGTGCAGAGTCGGGGCGAGGTGAAGCTGGAGGAAGTGACGCTGCGCCAGCTGCTCGACGCCCTGCGGCAGCTCAAACGCCTACCCGACACCTCGCCGGCGACGGCCCTGCTACGCCTGCGCGAGCAGGTAAACCAGCTGCCCCCAGCTGACAAAACCAAGGTGGTTCGCCTGGCGCAGGGCTATAACCCCGCCACTCGAGCCATACTGGGCGCGCTGCTGGAAGGGCTGGGCGAAAACAAGCTGGCCACCAAGCTAAAAGCTGGTTTAAATCCCCTAACCTCCTACAAGCTTGGCCTGTCTGAGCAGGTATTACCTAACCGTGCGCCATGGCGAATCCAATGACCCTGCATACCCAAGAGCAGGACTTTCGCAACCTGATTACCATTACCGCGACGGCGCGGGGCATGCGGCAAAGCTTTATTGAGAAAGACTACTGGGTGACGTGGGTGCTGCGCAACCTCACCGATTCGACCGTTGCCGAGCAGGTCGTGTTCAAGGGCGGCACATCGCTTTCCAAAGGCTACGGGCTCATCGAGCGCTTTTCAGAGGATGTGGACCTGGCGGTTATCCTACAGGAGCAGCAAAGTGACGGCGCGCTGAAGAAACTCATCCGAGAAATTCATAAAACCGCAGCCGGCGACCTACCGGAAGTAGAACTAGCCGGCTTGACCAGCAAACGCGGCCACAACCGGCTGGTGTACCACCAGTACCCGCACCTGTTCACCGACCCGGTGCCGACCACTACGGAGCACATCTTGCTGGAAATAACGGCCTTCGGCGAGCCCGAGCCGCATAGCAAGCGCCCGCTGCTATCTTACCTGGGGCAATACCTGCTCGACTAGGGGCAACCGGAAGCCGTGCGGGAATACGGCCTGGAAGCATTCGATTTCAACGTGCTGAGCCTCGCACGCACGTTTGCCGAGAAAATAATGGCCCTGGTGCGAGTTTCCTACGAAACAGACCCGGTCGCGGCGGCCGGCCGCAAGGTGCGCCACCTCTACGACCTGCAGCAGCTGGTCAGTCACCCCGAAATAGTAGCCCTGCTAGCTGGCCCCGGCCTGGCCCAGCAGCTGGCGGCCGTACAGCGCGACGATGCGCGAGCCGGTGTCATTGGCCCCACCCGGGAATGGAAAACCCGACCCCTGACGGCCTGCTGGGCCTACACCGAGCAGGCGGCGAACCTACGCCAGCTTCAACAGCCTTACGAGCGGGATTTACCAAGGCTGCTGCACAGTCAACTCCCCGCCTTTGACCAGGTGCTGCTCACCATGCGGCGGATAGCTCAGCTGCTGCGCAGCTACGACGGGCTATAAGCTGTCGCAAAACAAACCCAGCGCCTTTTACAGCTCGGGCCACCTGCGCATCAGCCACCGGCACCGGCACGGCCAGCAGATTGGTCGCCTGCTAAGATTTTTTTTGGCGCGGATTGTCCCGCTATTGTTCCGGCAAGCTGCGGGCGACTTCCCACTGCTCCACCGGCCGAAACACCACGACTTTGCCCCGCAGCAGTTCTTGCTGCTGCTGGCAGAAAGCGAGTAGGCGCGTGCGCTCGTCGAGCAGTTCCACGCATAGGGCCAGCTGGCCCGCTTCTACTTCGAGGTGGCGGGCACGCACGGCCCCGCCCAGCGCGTAGCCGTAGCCGCTGGTGTGGGTAGTGGCTTGTAAAATGCCGAAGGCGTGCGCCTTGTCGACCAGCGCGTGGGCCAGCGGGTCAGGGAAGAGGCGGCCGCGCAGGCCCGGCGCGGCGTGCTTGTCGGCCTGGGTGAGGTAGATGCGCAGCTCGCCCAGCTCGCGCACGGCGGGCAACGGGGGTGGGGTAGGGGCCATTAGTCAATACTTAATAATGCGCGGCTTGTACTTCGGTCAGCGTGAGTAGCCCGCCGCTGCCGGCCTCGCTAAACAGGCGCTCGACTTCGGGCAGGAAGCGGGCGATGGCAGCCGGGCTATCCACGAAGTCCAGCACCAGGGGCAGGTTTTCGACCAGGGTCAGCAGCTTGGCCGATTCCACCTGGCCCTGCGCCCCGAAGCCCAGCACGCCCTTGGTGACGGTGGCCCCGGCCAGGCCCGCCTGCCGCGCCGCGTATACCAGCGCCTCGTAGAGCGGCTGGTGCTGGTGCTTGTCCTGCTCGCTCACGTAGAGGCGTAGCAGCTGCGCCGGTTGCAAAGTAGCCATGCGATAAAAGGGTTAAGAAGAGAAGTTTATAAAAAGCGCACCGCCACCACGCCCGCAAACGTGGCCCCCAGCCCCAGCAGCACGCTGCCGGCCACGTAGAGCGCCCCGTAGGCGTATTCGCCGTCGGTGAGCAGGGCGATGGTTTCGTAGGAGAAGGTCGAAAACGTGGTGAAGCCCCCGCAAAAGCCCGTGGTGAGCAACAGTCGCAGCTCGGGCGAGCCGATGGTGCCCCGCTCGGCCGCCGCGTAGAAGAAGCCGATGAGCAGGCAGCCCAGCACGTTGACCAGTAGCGTGCCCAGCGGAAAAGGGTGCACGAAGTGCCGCGCCACCAGCAGCTGCAACAAATAGCGGCCCACGCTGCCCAGGGCCCCGCCCACGGCGATGATGGCTAGCAATCGAGACATAAGGTGCACGTGAGAAGTCAGCCCCGGCGGACTACTGGCGCCAGTAGCCCACCGAGGCGACCGCCGTCATTTATTGATTCTTAAAGGCCTTGATGCCCGCAAAGCGCCCCGCGCCGCCCAGCTCGCGCTCGATGCGCAGCAGCTGGTTGAACTTGGCGATGCGCTCGGAGCGCGAGCCGCTGCCGGTTTTGAGGTGGCCCGCGCCGGTGGCTACCGTCAGGTCGGCCACGAAGGTGTCCTCGGTTTCGCCCGAGCGGTGCGAGACGAACTGGTTGTAGCCGTTGGCCTGCGCCAGGCGCACGGTGGCGAGCGTTTCGGTGACGGTGCCGATTTGGTTGAGCTTGATGAGCACCGAGTTGGCGATGTGCTGGTCAATACCGGCTTGCAGGATGGCGGGGTTAGTGCAGAAAATATCGTCGCCCACCAGCTCGATTTTACTCCCTAGGGCCTGGGTGTGCAGCTGCCAGCCGGCCCAGTCGTCCTCGCCCATGCCGTCTTCGAGCAGGATGATGGGGTACTGGCTTACCCAGCTCACCCACAGGTCGTTGAACTGCGCGGAAGTGAAGGTTTGTTGGGTCGATTTGAACAAGCGGTACTGGCCCGGCTGGCCATCCTTGCCCTTCTCCCACAGCTCGCTCGACGCGGGGTCGAGGCAGAGCGAGATGTCGGTGCCCGGCCGGTAGCCAGCCTTCGTGATGGCTTCGAGCAGCAGCTCCACGGCCTCCTCGTTCGACTTCAGGTTGGGCGCGAAGCCGCCCTCGTCGCCTACCCCCGTGTAGTAGCCCTTCTGCTTAAGCAGGGCTTTGAGGGCGTGAAACGTCTCCACGCTCATGCGAATCGACTCGGCAAAGGTGGGGGCGTTGTGCGAGGCAATCATGAATTCCTGAAAATCCACGTTGTTGTCGGCGTGGCGGCCGCCGTTGAGCACGTTCAGGCAGGGCACGGGCAGCACGTAGCTGGCCTGGTCGGCCAGCTGGCGGTACAGCGGTTTGCCGTTGGCGGCGGCCAGGGCGCGGGCGTAGGCCATCGACACGGCCAGGAGGGCGTTGGCCCCGAGACGGCTTTTGTTGGGGGTGCCGTCGAGGGCGATGAGGCGGTGGTCGAGGTCGGCCTGGTCGGCCAGCTCCTGATTGAGAATAGCCTGGCTGATTTCGCCCTGCACGTTGGCCACGGCCTTTTGCACGCCCAGGCCGCCGTAGCGCTGGGGGTCGCGGTCACGCAGCTCCACGGCTTCTTTCTCGCCGGTGCTGGCCCCGGCGGGCACCAGGGCGCGGCCGGTGGCGCCGCCTTCGAGGGTAATGTCGGCTTCGACGGTGGGGTTGCCACGCGAGTCGAGCACTTCGAGGGCGGTTAGGGAGGTGATTTTCATGGGGGTTTGAAAAAATGAAGTGGGATAAAATGGCCGGCCAACCTGGTCAGGGGTGGGCAGGGGGCGAATCGGGGGCGTTGGCTTGCGCCAGCAGCTGGTTGGCTAACTCGGTGAGGCGCAGCACGCGGGCATCCCAGTCGGGGGCCAGGGCCGGGGGTAGGGCCCCGTAGCCGCTGAACTTGGCGGCCGGCGCGTCGCCCAGGATTTCCCAGAGCTGGGCGGCGCGGAAGGCTACCTCGTGGCGGGGCGAGCGGGTCTGCGTGTCGAGGCGGTAGGCGGCGTGCAGGGCGGCCAGCTCGGCGTGAAACGCCTCGGCCGTGGCGGCCAGGGCAGCGCGGTCGGCCTCGGGCAAGTCGGCGGCCCACTGCTGGGCGATGCCGGGCGCGTGTGGCCCTAGCACCGCCCGCAGGCTGGCCAGGCGGTCTTCGAGCAGCAGCACCAGCGAGCTGAGCACCCGCTGGTGGGTGGCCGAGAGCGGAAATCCGGCCGGCGAGGCGGGCAACGGGCTAGTCATCAGACAATTGTTGAGGTAGAAGTGGAGGAAAGCGGCACATAGCGCGCGATAATCCAGGTATAGAGCCAACTCACGCCGTAGGCCAGGGGCAGGCTCAGTAGCGCGGGCACCAGCACGTCGGAAGGGTAGTGCACACCCAGGTACACCCGGCTGTAGGCCACCAGCGCCGCCCAGGGGAATAGCACCCAGGCCAGCTCCGGCAGCCGGTGCCGGGCCGTGAAAAACAAGTAAAACGCCAGCGCAAATACATTGCCGGCGTGCGACGACACGAAGCCGTAGGGGCCGCCCCGGTAGCCGTGCAGCAGGTGCAGCTGCCCCACCAGACCGGGCTCGTGGCTGGGCCGCAGCCGGTGCGCCCAGGGCTTGAGCAGCCCGGATGCCAGCTGGTCGCTGGCCAGAATTAGCACCGCAATCAGCGGCACCAGCACCCAGGCCCGCCGGCCGAAGCTGCCCACCAGCACGGCCAGCAGCGCGGCGTAGAACGGCACCCAGGTAAACGTCTGGCTCGCCCACCACAGCAGGCCGTCCCAAAAGGGCGCGTGGTGGCCATTAACCAGCAGTAGCAGGCGCGTGTCTAGGGTTTGCAGCTGGTCGAGCATGGCGAGGAAAAGGAGGGTGGTGAAGAAAAAGGCCGCGGCCTGCCCTAGGGCCGCCGGTCGGCCGGCTGGTGCAGCGCCCCCAGGCGGCGGCCCCGGTGGCGGCCCAACAGCGGGTGCTTAGGCTGGCCCACCTGCTGAGAGGAGTAGATGCCGCTGTGGCCCGAAAACAGGTAGGCCACCACGCAGCTCAGCCCCAGGTAGATGCCCGCGTGGGTACCAAATAGCTCCAGGCCCATGAACAGGCAGGCCAGTGGCGTATTGGCCGCACCCGCAAACACGCCCACGAAACCCATCGCCGCCAGCAGCGCCACCGGCAGCGGCAGCACTACGGCCAGCGCCGAGCCCAGCGCCGCCCCGATGAAAAACAGCGGCGTGACCTCCCCGCCCTTGAAGCCCGCCCCCAGCGTGAGGGCCGTCAGGGCCAGCTTCCAGGCAAAATCCTGGGGCGGCAGCGGGTGCTGAAACGCCTCCACGATGACCGGCACGCCCAGGCCAGCGTAGCGCATGGTGCCCAGCGCCCACATGATGCCCGCTACCAGCACGCCGCCCACCACCGGCCGCAGCGGCGCGTAGGCGATGCGGGCAAACTGCTTACTTATCCAGTGGGTGAGGGTAGCGAAGCTGCGGGCCGTGAGGCCAAACAAGGCCCCCACCAGCAGGGTGCAGCCCAGTCCTGGGGCCGTGAGCGGCAGGGCCGCTAGCGCGGGGTAGGCGGTGTGGCCCACGCCCCAGGCCCGCGTGACGGCATCGGCCACCATAGCGGCCAAAAAGCTGGGCAAAATGGCCTCGTAGCGCATCGAGCCGAGCAGAAACACCTCCAGCCCGAACACGGCCCCGGCTAGCGGCGTGCCAAACACGGAGGCGAAGCCCGCGCTCATGCCCGCGATGAGTAGCAGCTGCCGCTCGCGCCGGGGCAGCCAGCGCGAAAGCTGGTCGGCCAGCGCCCCGCCCATCTGCACGGCCGTGCCCTCGCGGCCCGCCGAGCCGCCAAACAGGTGCGTGAGCAGCGTGCCGCCCAGCACCAGCGGCACCAGCCGCAGCGGAATTACTTCGCTCGGGGCGTGGATTTCGTCCAAAATCAAGTTGTTGCCCTTCACCACCCGGTTGCCAAAGCGGTGGTAGGCCAGCCCCACCAGCAGGCCGCCCACCGGCAGCAGCGCCAGGGCCCAGGGGTGGGTTTCGCGCCAGCGCGTCACCCATTCCAAACTCACTAAGAAGCCGGCCGAGGCAGTGCCGGCCAGCGCGCCGACCAAGCTGGAGAGCAGCAGCCAGCGCCCCACAAACCAAGCCGTGGGGGTAGGCGAGAGGGCCCGTAAACGGGCGGGTACTAAGCGGGAGTAAAGGGGGTGATAAGCCACGGGAGCGAACGCTAAGATGAACTACTCGGCGTAGCCACCAGGGCCAGCCGTCTCGTAGGAATCATCAGCGCAGCGCACCAGGCGCCGGCGGTTCGCGGTGGAAATCCATCACCGTACTGCGCCCTTATACGAGGCGACGACGGGCGGGTTGTGATAATTGGGCAGCCTGCCGGCTATTATTGCTAAAAACCTGTGGCGGGCCCGGCCGTTAAGGAGGCTTCTTTGCCTGCTGCCATGACCAGTTTCCCTTTCTTGTCTGCGGCCCGGCGGTGGCGTGCGGCGGCCGGGGCCGGCTTTGCCCTGCTGGCCTGGCTGAGCGGCTGCGTGGTAGCGCAGGTAGGCGCTTCGCGGGCGCTGGACGCGCCGGCGGCTGCCGTGGCGTGTGCCCCCGCCGAGCTGCCTTACGCGCTCCCCGGCCCGGTGCTGACGGCCCCGCAGCTAGCGGCCGATACCCTGCTGCGCCGCCACTTCACGGCCCCCACGCTGGCCGCTGCCAACCGCTACGGCCTGGCGCCGGCCCTGCATCAGCTGGTGGCGGCCCCACTTGGCTCGCTGGCCCGCCTGAGCGCCCGGCAGCGCGTGGGCGAGCAGCTGGCGGCCCTGGCCCTGCTGGTGGGCAGCACCACCGCCGAGCTGGACTGCGAGGAGGAGCGCGCCGACCAGGTGGCCGATTACCTGCTCGACCAGGCCGCTCGCCGCATCCGGCGCTACACGCTGCTGGCCATCGTGCTCGGGGCCCTGGGCACGGTCGTCACCGGCGGGCTGGCGCTGCTGGAAGTGCGCAAATCAATTTACCGCCCGGTTGGCATCGCGTTTGGCCTGGCCGGGGCGGCGCTGGGGTTGCTCAGTCTCTACGCCCCCGATGCGCGCATTTCCTACGCACACCGCCGCAACGCGCTGGCCAACATTGGCTTAGTGGACCTAGGGCCGGTGACTACGCAGCCGCGCACCCTGGCCGCGCCGGTGTGGGCCTACCTCACGGCCCCCGCTGGCGCGACGGGCGCGCTTTCGCGGCGCGAAGCCCTGCTGCACCGCTGGCAAACCACCGGCGAGCTAGGGGCTAGAAGTTCCGCTGACCGGCAGCGCCTGCTGCACCTGCTCTTCGGCCGCGGCGGCACCTACGCGGCCAGCGAGCTGCAAATGCGGGCCAACTTCTACGACCAGCTCGAATCCAGCGTGGCGCTGCTGAAGCAGGAGCTAACCCAGCTGGCCGCGCAGGTGGCGGCGCTGCCGTAGCCCTATTCCGTTAGCAAATAATGGTTTACCCGCTCCAGGTTGTCATTGAGCTGGTACACCATCGGCACGCCGGTTACGATGTCGAGCTGGGTCACCTGCTCGTCGGTGAGCTTGTCGATGTACTGCACTAGGGCCCGCAGGCTGTTACCGTGGGCGCAGACGATAACTTTTTGCCGCTGGCGCAGGGCGGGCATTACCGTCTCGGTCCAGAAGGGCAGGACGCGGGCCAGCGTTTCGCTCAGGTTCTCGGTCAGGGGCAGCTCGCGGTCGGTGAGGTGCTGGTAGCGCGGGTCGTGGCCGGGGTAGCGCGGGTCGGCGGGCGTGATGGCAGGCGGGTGCGCGTAGGGGTCGCGCCGCCACAGCAGTACCTGCCCGGCCCCGTACTGGGCTTCGGCGGCGGCCTTGTTCTGGCCCTGCAGCGCCCCGTAGAAGCGCTCATTGAGCCGCCAGGTCTTCTGCACCGGAATCCAGAGCAGGTCCAGCTCTTCCAGCACGATGTCCATCGTTTTGATGGTGCGCTTGAGGTAGGAAGTGTAGCCCACGTCGAAGCGGAAACCGTGCTTGTGCAGCAGCTGGCCGGCGCGGTGGGCCTCGGCCACGCCCTGGGGCGTGAGGTCCACGTCGGTCCAGCCGGTGAAGACGTTGGCCAAATTGGTGGTGCTCTCGCCGTGGCGAAGCAAAACGATGTCGGGCATGGGGTAGGGAAAAGTAGTAGGGTTGTTAGTGACTGATAGCCAGCAGCCCCAGCATACCCAGCGCATATAGCGCGAGCACTGCCAGCGAGTCGAGGCCCATGCGGGCCACCTGCCGCTGCGGCCGGAAAACCAGCCCATAGACGTACACGCAGGTGAGCAGCATGCCCAGGCCTGTGAGGTAGAGGTCAGCCTTGCCGGCGTGGGGCAGCGCGGCCTGGCCCGAGAGCGCGCTGGCCACCACAAACAGCACCGGCAAAAAGGCGTTGCCCCCAAAAATATCGCTGACGGCCAGCTCATACGCGCCCGCTTTCATCGAGGCCAGGCCAGTCGATACCTCGGGCAGCGAGGTAGCCGCCGCCAGCACCGTGGCCCCAAACAGCAGGCCGCTCAAACCCCAGTGGGTGGCCAAGGCGTCGCCGCTGCGCTCCAGCACCACGCCGGCCACCAGTGTCACCACGGCCGAAGCCAGGAATACGAGCCCCGTGCGCCCGGTGCTGGCCGGGGGCTGTGGTTGGGCCGGGGCCGGGGGCTTAGGCGGCGGGCTGCCAGTTGGGGCCGCGTCGTGCGCCTGCCAGGGCAAGCCTTTTTGCGCTTTCCCAATCAGCCACAGGCCCACCACCCAGAGCCCTAGGATGAGCAGGCCCGCCGGGGTCGCGCGGGCCACGATAACGGCGGCCGGCAGTTGGCTGCCCACCAGCACGGCCGCCAGCACGGCCAGCACCAGCACGCCTTCCAGCGCCAGCGCCAGCGAGGCGGCCCGGTAAGTGAGGGCCGCTTTTTTGCCCAGGCCAAATACGTCGAGCACCACCAGCACCAGCGTCTGCATCGCAATGCCGCCCAGGATGTTGCCGATGGCCAGCTCCAGGTGCTGGCTCAGGGCGGCGCTGACCGTGATGGCCAGCTCGGGCAGGTTGGTGACCACGGCTAGCAGCAGCAGGCCGCCCAGCGCCTGGCCCAGCCCGAAGCGCTTGGCCAGCACCGAGGTGGCATTGGCCAGGTAAATGCCGGCCACCCAGACGGCCGCCCCGGCCGCCGCAAAGGCCAGCAGCAACAGGGGAATAGATAAGTGTGCGAACATGCGGGAGCAGGTAAAGTAGGAGGCCCATACGGCCCGCCCGCCCTTTTTGCCGGAAAATCCGCGCTACGGCCCCGACCTTCGCGCCCATGTCCGATTTTCGCTTGCGCGTATTCGCCGCCGTGGCGCGGCACCTGAGCTTTACCAAGGCCGGCCAGGAGCTGTTCGTGAGTCAGCCAGCCGTCACCAAGCACATTCGGGAGCTGGAGGCCCAGTACGGCCAGCGCCTGCTGGAGCGGCGCGGCAACCGCGTAAGCCTCACCGAGGCCGGCCGCCTGCTGCACGCCCACGCCGAGGCCGTGGCCGCCTCGGCCCAACAGCTCGACGAGCAGCTGGCCGGCTTGCGCGACCCCGAAGAAGCCGCCGGCCGCCTGCGCCTGGGGGCCAGCACCACCCTGAGCCAGTACGTGCTGCCGGGCTGGCTACCGGCCTTTCAGGCCCGCTACCCGCAGGTGCAGCTTACCTTACTTAATGCTAATTCCGAGCGCATTGCCGACGCGCTACTGCGCGGCGAGCTGGATTTGGGCTTCGTGGAGGGCCGCACCAAAAGCCGCGACCTGCACTACGAGCTGCTGCTGCCCGACGAGCTGGTGGCCGTGCGCCGGGCCACGCCCGCTGGGCCGCCCGCCAAAGCCCTGCCCCTGGCCGAAGCCCTGGCGAGCCCGCTGGTGCTGCGCGAGCGCGGCTCGGGCACGCTGGAAGTGCTGGAAATGGCCCTGCGCGAGCGCAAAATCAAGCTCTCCGACCTGACAGTAGCTATTTACCTAGACAGTACGGAGGCCATCAAAAGCTACCTCGAAGCCGCCCCGGCGGCCCTGGGCTTCGTGTCGCGGCAGGCGCTGACGCGCGAGCTAGCGGCGGGCCTGCTCGAAGTGGTGCCCATTGCCGGGCTGGCGCTGCCCCGGCAGTTTGAGGCGGTATGGGTGCAGGGCCAGCCGCTGCCCCGCCCGGCCCAGCGGTTCTGGCTCTTTGCGCAGGCCCAGGGTAGCGTTTCCATAACCAAAGGGAATAAGCGATAACTAATCAACTGAACGCCGGGCGAACAACCGGCGTAGGTGGAAGGGTTACGTAGCAGCTACTTATCAGCGGCAAAGCCCGCTATTTCCCCTTTCACCATGCAAAACCACCCTGCCCCCGACGCCGAACAGCCCACGCCGGAAACCGCCCAGCCTGCCGCCGACAGTGCCCACGCCGGCACCCCGCACTACGGTACCTTTGGCGACCCGGCCACCGTGCCCGCTACCCCGGAGCACCACCCTAACCGCCAATACGTGGGCGGCTACATGGACCCCGAAGGCACCCACGGCGGCTGCGAAACCGGCCCCTACGACCCTGCCCAGCAGCGCGGCCACGCCGACCAGAACCGGGCTACCGACGCCGTGCTGGCCGCCCAGGGCAAGGACGAAGATGTGGAGCGCGCCGCCTTTGCCGAGGACGACCCGCGCTATGCGGGCGGCGACAAATTCGATTTAAAAGACGAGCAGACGGGCTTTTAGGACAAGCCTATGCTACGCCTAGACACTAGCCGTCCCCCGTTTCCCGTCTGCCTACGCGCAGAACCGGAGGCGGGTGACGACTGGTTTCTGGGCGCTGAGCTGTCAAGAGGCTGCTCAAAATGGTTATTCGCAATAACTATTTTGAATAACCTGACCACGTAGTTCGTCCGCTACTTTTGAGTTCGTCAGCCCCTGTCAGTGCCCGCTGGGCGATTCGGCGGCGCGGCTACAACGTGGCTACTCACTTCTTCCAATCACCTCTTTTTCTCTTTTCACGCATGAGCCAGCACCCCGAAAACCCCGCTACCCCCGCCGACGAAGCTCACGCCGGCACGCCCCACTATGGCGACTTCGGCCACCCCGCCGACCCCCACGCGCCCCGCACCTACCGCGAAACCAGCTACGACGGCTCCAACGATAACCCCGACGAGTTCAGCGCGTTTCGGGGCAAGCACGCGGCGGCTACCGAGCACTACTGCATGAGCGATGCCCAGGCCGACCCCGCCCAGCAGCGCGGCCACGTGGCGCAAAACCAGGCTACCGCCGCCATCATCGCCGCCCACGGGGCCGATGACGACATGGAGCGCGCCGCCTACGCCCTCGACGACCCCCGCTACGCCGGCGGCGACGTGTACGACCTGAAAAACGAGCAGACGAGCTTGTAGCGCCCGGCTGGCCGCGTGCCCTAGGCCCCTGCCCGGTTGCCGCTGGTTTGGCCAGCTGGCAGCCGGGCAGGCGGCATTTAGGGACTGGGAGCGAGCGGCTGGCATGCGCCTCTTCATAATTTCTGGTTATGCTGAATAAGCATTTGGAATACACAAGGTGCGGGGTAGCCAGGTAATTTTGACGCACAATCAGCGCCGGTCGCCTGGTACTAGCGGGCTAGTTGGCAGTTGATTGGCCGGGGCAGAACAGGCCGCCCGGCTACTTTTTACCACCCGCCCCGATGTCATCCGATTCCCTAGTGCTGCGCCTGGGCGCCAGCGCCACGCTGAGCGGCTACGTGCTGCCCGTTTTGCTGGCCAGCCTGCAACGGCATTTGCCCGGCCTGCAGGTGCAGCTGCGTCACCTGCCCACCGGCCAGGTGGCCGACTGCCTGCGCCGGGGCGAGCTGGATTTGGGCTTTGTGGAAGGCCTGGAGCGCTGCCCCCGCCTGCACTACGAGCACCTGCTGCACGACGAGCTGGTGGCCGTGCGCCAGGCTACCCCGGGCGGCCCCCCGCCGCGCCCGTTGCCGCTGGCCCAGGTGCTGGCCGGGCCGCTGGCGCTGCGCGAGCCGGGGTCGGGTACGCTGGCCTGCATCGAGCAGCACTTGCGGCAGGCGCACGGCGTGGAGCTGGCCGCGCTGCCGCAGGTGCGCTACCTGCCGCAGCTGGCGGCCATCAAGGAGCGCCTGTTGGCCGCGCCGGGTACCATCGGGCTGCTGCCGCGCCGGGCGGTGGCCCGCGAGCTGCTGGCCGGCGCACTGGAAGAAGTGTGGGTGCTGGGGCTGCGCCTGACGCGCCCGCTGGTGAGCGTGCGCCGCCCCGACCAGCCGCTGCCCCCGGCCGCCGCGCGGCTGCTTACCCTGTGCCGGGAACGCTACGGCTCCCTGTCATAACCAATGGTTATTACGCATAACATTTTAAGATAAACTAGCAAGGGGCAAGCGCCGTAAATTTGCTCCAGATAACAACCACTTCCCCATGAGCCACCTCACCACTCCCGCGCCCCCCACACCGCAGCCCGAGCACAGCGCCGAGCCGATGCTCTTCGCCTCGCCGGCCGAGCAGGACCACGCCGCCGCCGCCCTTGATGAAGGGGTAAATACCACCGGCATCTTCCGGCACCTGCACACGCCCCGCGTGGCTTTTGGGCAGGATTTTACCTTGCGGCAGGTGGTGTTCGGGCTGTTTCTGGTGTTTTGCCTCACGCCCTGGGCCTCGCCGCCCATCGCGCTGGCCCTAGGGCTGGTGCTGGCCCAAACGGTGGGCAACCCCTTCACCAGCCACACCAAAGCCTTTACGCACAAGCTGCTGCAATTCTCGGTGATTGGCCTGGGCTTTGGCATGAACGCCCACGCGGCGGTGCAGGCCGGCAAGGAAGGTATCCTGTTCACGGTCGTCTCCATCTTCGGCACGCTGTTTCTAGGCTACTTCGTCGGGAAGTGGCTGGGTCTGGGTAAGCACGTGGTGCACCTGATTTCGTGCGGCACTGCTATCTGCGGCGGCTCGGCCATCGCGGCCATCGGGCCGGTGCTGCGGGCCAAAGACGAGGAGATGTCGGTGGGTCTGGGCACGGTGTTCGTGCTCAATGCCATTGCGCTGTTCGCCTTCCCGCCCATCGGCCACGCCCTGCACATGAGCCAGAACCAGTTTGGCCTGTGGTGCGCCATCGCCATCCACGATACCAGCTCGGTGGTGGGCGCGGCGGCCGCTTACGGCAACCAGGCCCTGGAAGTAGCCACTACGGTGAAGCTGGCGCGAGCGCTCTGGATTATCCCGGTGGCCATCGGCACGGCCATGATTTTCAAGCAGAAGGGCGTTAAAATCAAGATTCCCTACTTCATTTTCGGCTTCATCCTGGCCATGCTGGTCAACACGTTCGTGCCCGCCGCCAAGCCCCTGGGGCCGGTGATGGTGAACCTGGCCAAAATCGGCCTCACGGTCACGCTGTTCTTCATCGGCGCGGGGCTGTCGGCTAAGGTCGTAAAGTCGGTAGGCATCAAGCCCTACGTGCTGGGCGTGCTGCTGTGGGTAGTGATTTCGACCGCCTCGCTCTACGTCATTCTGCACGCCGTCTAGGCTGGTGCGCCGGGCCGGTGGCAAATGCTGCCGGCTCGGCCAATACGGGTGCCAGCCCGCTGATAAACAGGCTCTTTTAGCAATCCTCTCCGCCATGGCCACGCCTCCTGACCCTACTCCCCGTCTGCAACCCGAAGACAAGCAGGTGTTTGTGAAAGTGGCCGGCCTGCTGACCTGGCTCACCGGCCTGCTGGTGCTGGTAGTGGCCGTGACGGCCTACCTGCTGGTGTTTCCGCCCCGGCCCGCCGCGCCGCTGGCCGCTACGACGGCCGCGCCGGTTGCGGGGGCTGGCTCGGCCCCGAAGCAGTCCGCCAATTTCTTCGCCCCGGCCCGGTTCCTGCTCGACAGCGTAAAACACAACCCCGAGGGCGAGCTGATTCGCTACGGCCACGAGCTGATTGCCCACACCCCGCAGTACCTGGGGCCCCAGGTAAAAGACCCGCTGCTGCGCCTGGCGGGCAGCAACCTGGCCTGCCAGAACTGCCACCTGCAAGCCGGCCAAAAGGCCTTTTCGGCCCCCTATGTGGGCATCTGGGGTATTTACCCCACCTACAAAGGCCGCGAGAATGCCATTAGCACCCTCGAAGACCGCATCAACGGCTGCATGACCCGCAGCCTCAACGGCCGCCCGCTGCCCCTCGACGGCAAGGAGATGAAGGCCCTGGTGACCTACATGAAGTGGCTGGGCCGCCAGGTGCCGGTAGGGGAAAAAGTGAAGGGCCAGAGCTTCGTAAAAGTCACGTTTCCGAACCGGGCGGCCGACCTGGGCCAGGGCAAAGTACTGTATGCCCAGCAGTGCGCCAGCTGCCACGGGGCGGGCGGTCAGGGCCAGCGCGCCAGCTCCGACGCGCAGTACCAGTACCCGCCCTTGTGGGGCCCCGACAGCTACAACGACGGGGCCGGCATGCACCGCCTGCAAACGGCGGCCCGCTTTATCAAGGCCAACATGCCCTTCGGGGCCACCGCCGAGCACACCATTCTCTCCGATGCCGATGCCTACGACATCGCGGCCTACATCAACTCGATGCCCCGGCCCCGCATGGCCCACCTCGAAAAGGACTACCCTGACCTAAGTAAGAAGCCCGTCGACTGCCCCTACCCCCCTTACGCCGACCAGTTTACCCAGCACCAGCACCAGTTCGGGCCCTACGCGGCTATGAGCCAGGGCAAAAAGGGTGCGGAGTAACCGCGTCGTAGCAAACATTTTAGCACAAATTCCTGCCCATGAAAACCCTGCTGCTGACCGCCGCGCTCGCCGCCGGCCTCGCCTTTTCCAGCCACGCCCAAACTCCCGCTGCCATGCACGACGCCGAAGCCTTTCAGAAAGGCACCTTCGCCGGGGCCACCGCCGACCTGGCGCACTATAACGCCATCTACCAGCTCGACAGCGACGACCCCAAGCTGATTCAGCAGACGCTGCGCAACATCAGCAACGCGCTGGCCGACACCCGCTTGAAGGGCAAGGTGACCATCGAGCTGATTGCCTTTGGCAACGGCACCACGCTCTACCGCAAGGACCAGCCCTACGAGGCGCAGCTCACGGCCCTCAAGCAGCAGGGCGTTATCCTGGCGCAATGCCTGAATACGCTCAAGGAGAAGAAGATAAGCAAGGACGAGCTGCTGTCGCTCATTGCCTACGTGCCCAGCGGCAACGGGGAGTTGATAATCCGGCAGGCCCAGGGCTGGTCGCTGGTGCACCCCTAAAGCGCTCATTCGCCCCTAGCCACGCCCATGAAACGCCTCCTTCACCTGCTCGCCCTGGCCGCGCTCGCGCTGGCCCCGGCCGCCGCGTTCGCCCAAGCCATGCCCATTCAAAAGCCTGCCCCGCCCGATGCCGCCCACCGCTTCGACCCGCCCTGGAACGCGCCGTTTCAGACCGGCGAAGCCTTCACGGTGCCCGGCATCGACAACGTGCCCGACCTCTACGGCGACGTGGTGGACCCGCAGCTGGTGGTGTTTTTCGGCGGCAACCAGTTTATGGTGCTCGATGACTTGCTGCGCGAATTTCGTAAGGCCTACCCCCAGTACCAGCGCATTTTCGTCGAAACCCTGCCCCCCGGCATCCTGGCCAAGCAGATTGCGCAGGGCGGGGCGCTGGTGGTGGGCAACCTGCGCATCGCCCTGAAGCCCGACGTGTACGCGGCCGGTAAAAGCCGGATGGACATGACCCCCGAGTGGTTTGCCCGCACCAGCAGCTACGCTCAAAACCGGCTGGCCATCCTGGTGCGCCAGGGCAACCCCAAAAAAGTACAGAGCCTGCGCGACCTGGGCCGCCCCGAGGTGCGGGTAAGCATGCCCAACCCCGAGTGGGAAGGCATCGGCAAGCGCATCGAGGAATCGTACGAGAAGGCCGGCGGTGCGGCGCTGAAAACGGCCGTGATGACCACCAAGGTAAAAGCCGGCAGCACGTTCCTGACCCAGATTCACCACCGGCAGTCGCCCATGCGCGTGCTCTATGACCAGTCGGATGCCGCCCCGGTGTGGTACACGGAGGCGTTTTACCAGAAAATGCTGGGCCACCCGGTGGAGAACATCGAGATTCCGGCTAAGGAAAACATCACGGCCAACTACGTGGCCGGGGTGATGAAAGCCGCGCCCCACGCTCAGGCCGCCGAGGACTTCGTGGCCTTCCTCACCAGCCCCGCCGGGCAGGCCGTGTACCGCAAGTACGGCTTCCTGCCCCCGGCCAACTAACCGCTTTTTTCGTCATGCAAACCCTGTTTCGCCCCCGGCTCGGCCGGGTAGCCCGCTGCCTTATGCTCACTACGTTATTAGCCGCGCCGGCCCTGGCCCAGTCGGCCCCGCCGCTTTCGGCTCCCCCGCTGCGCGTGTACGGCCCCGGCGGCCCGGCCACGGCCATGAAGGAGTGCGCCGCCGCTTTCACCAAGCAAACCGGCATCGCGGTGGAAGTAACCGCCGGCCCCGAGCCGCAGTGGCTACCCCAGGCCGCGCAGGATGCCGACCTGGTGTACGGCGGGGCCGAGTACATGCTCACCCAGACCGCGCTGGCCCACCCCGGCCTGGTGGACGAGGCCAGCCGCACCAGCCTCTACGCCCGCGAGTCGGCGGTGCTGGTGCGCACGGGCAACCCCCTGCACATCAAGCGCCTCGAAGACCTGACCAAGGAGGGCGTGCGCCTGCTCGACGTGAACGGGGCCGGCCAGATGGGCATGACCGAGGACATGGCCCGCACCCCGGCCCTCATCGCCAATCTCCAGCACAACACCCGCACCTCCGTCAAGACCAGCGCCGAGGCCGTGGCCCTCTGGCAGCAGCAGCCCCAGGGCTACGATGCCTGGATAACCTACGCCTCGTGGCAGCCGCGCCTGCCCGGCTCGGCCCTGGTGCGCCTGCCCCGCGCCCAGCGCGTGAGCCGGGGCACGCCCATCGCTCTCACCCAGCGCACCACCCAGGCGGCCACGGCCCGGCAGTTCGTGGCCTTTCTGAAGTCGGCCGAGGGCCACGCCATTTTTCGGCGCAATGGGTGGGAATAGGGGTGAGGACCTGGTCTGTGCGCCTCACCCCCTAGCCCCCTCTCCGAAAAGGAGAGGGGGAACTAGTTCTAGTTTTAGCTCTACTTCTAGTTATAAGAATCTGTTTTACAAAATTTTAAAGCTAAAAACTAAAGCTAGTCCCCCCTCTCCTTTTCGGAGAGGGGGCTAGGGGGTGAGGCGCACGCGCAAGGCGACACTACCCCTCAACAGCATATTTCTTTCTTCCCACTCACCCATTCACTCCTTTCCTAACATGACTATTCTCTCCACCTCTACCCGCGCCCCGCGCCGGCTGGCCCTGAGGCTGGCCACGGCCCTGCTGGGCGGCGCTACCCTGCTGGCTGGGTGCAAAAAAGACGATACCCAGGCCGCCGATACCTCGCCGCTGTTGCACATCGTGTCGCCCGTGGCAAGTGCCGTGGTAGCCCCCGGCGTGGGCCGCACCGGCGCGGGCAGCTTCGATGGGGCGGGTTTCCTAGTGAACCTGGAAATCGTGACTCAGGACACGGTGACCATCCCCACCAAGGAAGGCCTCAACATCCGCAACGCCGCCGCCGTGGGCAGCCCCAACGTGAACCTGCCCGGCTTGACGGTGAGCCTCGACGTGGACCTGACCAACCCGGCGGGCGTGGTCATCGCCAAGGGCACCAACCTGGCCTCGCTCTTTAACATCGCCGGCACCGACGACACGCCCGGCCCCGGCGTCACGACCTGGGTGAGCTGGCACGTGCTGGAGTCGCTGCCCGCCGGCACCACCAGCTTCAACCTCACGGCCGCCATCAAGGACCGCGCGGGGCGCGTCACCACGACCACCCAAAAAGTAAGCGTGGGCACCGGCCCCGGTGGGGTGGCCAGCGGCCAGGCCCTCACGCCGGCCCCCCTCACCACCGCCCTCACGCCCGGTGCCGACGACCCGGCTGGCCCCACCGTGACGCTGCTGGCCCCGCGCGCGGGCAGCAGCATCAGCCCCGGCATCCAGACGGCGGGCGTGCTGCCCACGCCGCCCAGCCAGGGGGCGCTGTTCTTCGTGCAGGTGTCGGCCCTCGACAAGTCGAAGAACGGCATCGGGGTGAACGAGAACGCCCTGGGCAAGGCCGATGCCGACCGCGGCACCATCGTGGACGGCACCCAGTCGTCGAAGGGGCCGAACCGCTACGCGCCGGGCCTAGTGGTGACCTTCGACGTGCCACTGCTGCAACCCAACGGCAACGTCATCGCGGCCGGCGGCAATCTGGCCCCGGTATTTAACACGGCCGGCAGCGAGGTGGACCCCAGCGGCTTCGTGCGCACCACCTTCGGCTGGACGGTGGGCGGCACCCTGCAGCTGCCAGCCGGCAAAACCAGCGTCACGGTAAAAGCCGCCGTGGTGGACAACGCGGGCAAGACCGGCAGCGCCACCCAGGTACTGCAAATCAGCCCCGTGGCCAACGGCCAGCTGCTGACGCCCGCCCCCTAGGGGGTAGGCCCTGGCGCGCTATTCCACTAACTCCCCTCCCCATGAACCCCACGACCCTTCCCTTTCTCGACTGGCGGGTGTGCCCCACTGGGCGGCCCGACGAGCCGCTGCGGATGCAGCGCCTCGAAGCCTTGGCGGCCCGGGCACCGGGCGTGGCCCACGCCCACCGCTTCTGGCTGCTGCTGCACGTGGCGCGGGGCGCGGGCGTGCTGCACCTGCCGGGGCAGGCGCTGGCGCTGCAACCGGGGCAGTTGGTGCTGCTGCCGCCGGGGCCGGTGCTGGGCTGGGCGCTGGCGGCGGGCTGCCGGGGCGAGGTGGTGTGCTTTCTGGCCGACTACTACCTGGCCAGCTTTCCCGCGCCGGGGCTGCCGGTCGGGCCGGGGCCGTGGGCGCAGGTATTGCCCCCAGCCGAGCGGGCCGAAGTGCCGGCCCTGCTGCGCGGCCTGGCCCGCACCCTGGCCGAGCCGGCCGCCGACCCCGCCCAGGCCCGCGCCTACCTGCACCTGCTGCTGGCGCTGGCTTTTCCGGCCGCGCCGGCCCCGCAGGGGGGTAGGGGGGCGGCGGTGGCCCGGCAGTTTGCGCAGCTGCTGGAAGCGCACTTTCGCACCCTACACGCGGTGCGCGACTACGCTGCCCGCCTGCACCTGAGCCCCGACCACCTCTGCGCCTGCTGCCGCCAACACCTGGGCCGCCCCGCCCGCCAGCTTATTGGGGCGCGGGTGTTGGCCGAGGCCCGGCACCTGCTGGGCACCACGGGCCTGTCGGTGGCCGAGGTGGGCTATGCCCTAGGCTTCGAGGATGCCTCGCACTTCGGGCGCTTCTTCCGCCAGCACGCGGGCTGCTCGCCCCGGGCCTACCGCCAAAACCCGGCTTTGTACCAGAAAAACCTGGAAAACGACCAGTTGCCTGGTAGACTGGGCGGGTAAGTTTGCCTTGGGCCAGTTGCTGTAGCGTGGGCTTGGTAGTCCGAGTGCTCGCGTAGCGAGCATCTGGCATCGGAAATCGTTCGCCCGCAACTGCCCGCAACTGCTCGCTGCGCGAGCGCTCGGACTACCAAGCCCACGCTACCCCTCCCTAGGGCGCCCTTTTCTTTCCACTCCCTGGCGCGGGCCGCTGGCCGGCCGGGGGCAATTTGCACTACGCTATGGCTACTGAGTTCACGGCCTCCTCGCAGGCGCAGGGGGGCATCGGCACGGCCGCCGCCCCGGCCACTACCCACGCCGACCACCTGGCCGGGCCCGACCACCACGAGGCGCAGCACTGGCTGTTCAAGTACGTGTTCAGCCAGGACCACAAGATGATTGCCCGGCAGTTTTTGCTCACGGGCATGTTTTGGGCGCTGGTGGGCGGGGTGCTCTCCACGCTTTTCCGGCTGCAATTGGGCTGGCCCGAGGCCACGCTGGAGTGGCTCAAGCCGCTGCTGGGCAAGTGGATAGAGGGCGGCAAGCTCAACCCCGAGTTTTACCTAGCCCTGGTGACGATGCACGGCACCATCATGCTGTTTTTCGTGCTCACGGCGGGCCTCAGCGGCACGTTTGCCAACCTGCTCATTCCCTTGCAGATTGGGGCCCGCGACATGGCGTCGGGCTTCATGAACATGCTCTCGTACTGGTTCTTTTTCCTGTCAGGGGTCGTCATGTTTACCTCGCTCTTTATCGAAACCGGCCCCGCCGCCTCGGGCTGGACGGTGTACCCGCCGCTCTCGGCCCTGCCGCAGGCCATCGACGGCTCGGGCCTGGGCATGACCCTGTGGCTGGTGAGCATGGTGCTGTTCGTGGTGAGCACGCTGCTGGGCGGCGTCAACTACGTGACCACCGTGCTCAACCTGCGCACCAGAGGCATGAGCATGACCAAGCTGCCGCTCACGGTGTGGGCGCTCTTTATCACGGCTATTCTGGGCATTCTCACGTTTCCGGTGCTGTTTGCGGGTCTGCTGCTGCTGGTGTTCGACCGCTCGTTTGGCACCTCGTTCTACCTCTCTGATATCTACATTGCCGGGCAGGCGCTGCACAACCAGGGCGGCTCGCCCGTGCTGTTTCAGCACTTGTTCTGGTTCTTGGGCCACCCCGAGGTCTACATCGTCATCATGCCGGGCATGGGCATCGTGTCCGAAATCCTGGCTACCAATGCCCGCAAGCCCATTTTCGGCTACCGGGCCATGATTGGCTCGCTCTTCGCCATCCTCATTTTGTCGTTCGCGGTGTGGGGCCACCACATGTTCGTGACGGGCATGAATCCCTTCCTGGGGTCGGTGTTCATGTTTCTGACCCTGATTATCGCCGTGCCCTCGGCCGTGAAAAGCTTCAACTGGATTGCGACGCTCTGGCGGGGCAACATCCGGTTTACGACGGCCATGCTCTTTAGCATCGGGTTCGTGTCGCTCTTCATCGCGGGCGGCCTCACGGGCATCGTGCTGGGCAACGCGGCGCTCGATATTCAGCTGCACAACACGTACTTCGTCATTGCCCACTTTCACCTGGTGATGGGCTCGGCAGCCTTCTTCGGAATGTTTGCCGGGGTGTACCACTGGTTTCCGAAGCTGTTTGGGCGGATGATGGACGAGAAGCTGGGCTACGTGCACTTCTGGCTCACCTTCGTGGGCGTCTACCTCATTTTCATGCCCATGCACTACCTGGGCATTGCCGGCTTCCCGCGCCGCTACTACTCCTGGACGGGCTTCGACGCTTTTTCGCAGTTTGCTGACCTCAACCGGATGATTTCGCTGGCGGCCATCGCCGTGTTCTTCGCGCAGTTTGTTTTCCTGTTCAATTTCTTTTACAGCATGTGGCGGGGCCGCCGCGCCACCCAAAACCCCTGGAATTCCAACACGCTGGAGTGGACCACGCCCATCGACGTGCCGCACGGCAACTGGCCCGGCGAGGTGCCCACCGTGTACCGCTGGCCCTACGACTACAGCAAGCCCGGTGCCGATGCCGACTTCATTCCCCAAACCGTGCCCTACTCCGCCACGCCCGAGTCGAACCTGCTTGGGGAGGAGGTGCAACAGGCCCAGGCCAGCGGCGAGTAGACGCGCCCCAACCCAGTGGCCCGCCCCTGCCGTACACGGCGGGGGCGGGCCCTTTTTTACGCTCTTTCTTACGCTTATGACTTTTTTTCGTCCCCTGGCTGCTGCGGTAGCCCTTGCCGCCCTTAGCCTGCCAGCCGCCGCCCAAAACACGCCCCGCGGCGTGCAGAAGCAGGAGCGGGCCGACCGCAAAATGGACCGCGCCCACACCATCCGGCACGGCGAAAGCCTCAGCAAAGAGCCGAAGCTGGTGCGCCGGGAAGACCGCCGTGACCACCGCCGGGCCAAGCCCCGCCGCTAGCCCGTGGCCCGGCTGCACACCCCGCCCGTGGCCTACACCACCGTGGCGGGCCAGAACCTGCGCCGCATCGAGTCGCTGAGCGACGGCGTGTTCTCCATCGCCATGACCCTGCTCGTGCTCAACCTGCGGGTGCCGGCCGCCGCCCTCGTGCGCACCGAGGCCGACGTGGGGCCGGCCCTGCTGGGGCTGCTGCCCAGCATCGGGGGCTACGTGCTGGGGTTTCTGTCGCTGGGCATCTTCTGGGTGTGCCAGAGCACGCAGTTCACGTACCTGGAGCACAGCGACCGGCGGCTGGCCTGGTGGCACATTGCCTTTCTGCTGGTGGTGGGCCTGCTGCCGTTTTCGACGGCCTTTCTGACCACGCATTTCCCGCTGCGCGGGGCGGTGCTGGTGTACTGGGCCAACCTGCTGCTGGTGGGCGCGGCCCTGCTGGGCAGCTACCGCTACGCCCAGCGCCACAGTCTGCTGCGGGCCGTGGATGCGGCCGTGAGCCAGGCGTTGGTACGGCGCATCGTGCTCATGCAGGTGCTCTACGCGGCGGCGGCGGGATTGTGCTTCGTAAGCGTGTACGCCGGGGCCATCCTGCTGCTGCTGGTGCAGCTCAACTACGCCCTGGGCCTGGTGGCCGACCGCTGGCTGGGCGACTGAACTTACTGGCATTACCCAGCATACCAGGCATTTTTATCCCTACCCCCATGCGCATTACCAAGTACATCCACTCCTGCCTGCTGTTTGAGCTAAACGGCCAGCAACTGCTGTTCGACCCCGGCAAGTTTTCCTTCAACGAGGGGCTGGTGCAGCCCGACGTGTTCAAGGACGTAGCCACGGTCATCATCACCCACGACCACCCCGACCACCTCGACGTGGATGCCCTCCAGCGCATCGTCGAGCTAAGTGGGGCCACCCTTATTTCCAATGGCGAAGTGGCCGCCAAGCTGAAAAAGCAGGGGCTGGCCGTGCAAATCCACGAGGAAGGTCCGCTCGACCTGGGCGCGTTTCAGCTGCAAGCCCTGCCGGTGCGGCACGAGGCCATTCTCGACAGCCCCTTGCCCCAAATGACGGCTTGGCTGGTCAACGGCCGGGTGCTGAACGTGGCCGACTCCTTCGCCGAGAACCTGCTCCAGTTTGCGGGGGTAGAGCTGCTGATACTGCCCGTCACTGCGCCTTTCCTCACGGAACTGGTAGTAGCCGACTTTGCCCTGAAGATGCGGCCCAGGCAGATTTTGCCGGTGCACGACGGGTATATCAAGCCTTTCTTTGTGCAGCAGCGCTACGACAACTACGGACCGTATTTTGAGAAACACGGCATCAAGTTTCTGCGCTTGGCCGAGCCGGGTGCGGCCGTGACGCTGGCGTAGCCACCACCCGCCGGCGAGGCTGTTAGGAGAGCTAACCGCTTGTAAATAGCCGCGCCGCCAGAAAAGCCGCCCCAGCGGCAGCGGCCCCGGTACCGGCCATTTTCAGGGCGCCCGCCACGGGTGGCTGACCGGTGAGGCGGCTGCGGAAGTAGCCAAACGCCAGCAGGCAGCCCAGCGTAATCAGGGCCGACCACAGCAGCCCGTGCTGCGGGGTCGCGGTGAAGAAGTAGGCGCTGAGCGGAATCAGCCCGCCCACGGCGTAGGCCCCGGCAATGGTGAGCGCACTCTTGGGGGCCTGGCGCGGGTCGGGCTCTTCCAGGCCCAGCTCGTACTTCATCATGAAGCGCACCCACTGGGCGGGGTCCTGCACCAGCTCGTCGGTGGCCTGGGCGGCGGTGGCCGCCGAGAGGCCCATACCCACCAGCAGCTCCTGCACCTCCTGGCGCTCGGTGGCGGGCACGGTGCGCACTTCGGCCTGCTCGCGGGCCTGCTCGGCGGCGTAGTGCTCCACCTCGGTGCGGCCGGCCAGGTAGCCGCCCAGGCCCATGGCAATGGAGCCGGCCACGATTTCGGACAGGCCCGCCGTAATAACCAGCCCCGACGACTGCACCGCCCCGCTCAGGCCGGCGGCCAGGGCAAAGGGCACGGTCAGCCCGTCGGAAAGGCCGATAACAATGTCTTGCAGCACGGCCGAGCTGGTCAGGTGCTGCTCGCGGTGAAGGGGGAGGGGCATGGCGGGTGGCAGGGTTAAACAGTGGCAAGCTCGCGCCCAAATTTGAGGGAATCCTGAGGAAATACCAGCGGCGGACACCCCACCTGCCGCCCAGCATAAGCCTGCTACTTTGACCTACTGCGGTTAGCCTCCGTTTCAAAGTCATTTTCTGCCTTCCTTATGCCCGCTTCCACCCCCAAGCCTGCCCTACCACTGTCCGACCGGCTGGCCCTGCAACGCACGCGCCTGGCCAACGAGCGCACCCTGTTTACCTACGTGCGCACCAGCCTAGCGCTGGTGGGCTTTGGCCTGGCGCTGTTGCAGCTGCACCCCGAGCGGGGCGGGCGGCTGGGCTACACGGCGCTGGCCGTAGCGGCCGTGGTGCTGGCGCTGGGCGGGTGGCGCTTTCGGGTGCACCGCCGCCAGCTATTAGCCAGCGAAGCGGCTGGCTAATAGCTGTCTGCTAGCTGCGTGGCGGCCAGGACGCGGACTTGGCAGCCGCAAAAAGGCCCCTGGCGCAGGGTGCGGCAGGGGCCTTCGGCAGGAGTGGCGGCGCGGGCTTTAGGATACGATTACCTCCACGGCCCCGATTTTATTGACCATGTAGGTGCGGCGGTCGGGGTCGTGCGCGGTGGGCTGGGTGTGGCCGGCGCGGTCGGTGGCGCGGGCCTGCAAAGTGTAGCGGCCCGGCGCGGCAGGCGGCGTCCAGCTGAACTCCCAGAAGCGCCAGGCGAAGGGCACGGCGGCTTCGAGGAGCTGGGCGGGCTGCCAGCTGCCGCCGTTGTCGGTGCTGACTTCCACGCGGGTGACCTCGCTCTCGCCGGTCCAGGCCGCGCCGTACACGCGGTAGGGCTGGCCGGCGGGCACTTCTTCGTGCAAGGCGGGGCGGGCTATTTCGGCTTTTACCAGCATTTCCGTCACGGGCGTGAGGGTGGGCAGGCCGCGCTCGCGCTTCCAGTAGGCGTATTCCAGGGTTTGCCAGTAGCCGTCGTAGGGCACGGCGCTGACCATGATTTTGCTGAGCCATTTCACCGAGGCCATGCCGTACCAGCCGGGTACCACCAGCCGCACCGGGAAGCCGTGCTCGGGGGGTAGGGGCTGGCCGTTCATGAGGTAGGCCACCAGCACCTCGGGCTGCCGGGCCTTGGCCAGCGGCAGGCTACGGGCAAAGTGGATGGCGCCCGGCGACTTGGGTTCTTCGGTGACTTCGCCCTGGTCGGTACCTTCGAAGATGATTTCCACGGCCCCCGGCTTCACCCCGGCCCGCTCCAGCAGCGCCGAGAGGGGTACGCCCGTCCAAGTGGCGTTGCCCACGCCGCCCTGCTCCCAAAGCAGGCCCTTGACCTTTGGGGCGAGCCGGGCACGGCCGTTGCCGGCGCATTCCAGGGTAGCCGTCACGGTTTTAGAGGGCATCTTGCGCAGCTCGTCGTAGCTGATTTTTAATAAATTGCGCACCTCGCCCTCGACGCTGAGCTGCCAGCTTGCCGCCGCTATCGTGGGAATGTGGAAGTGGCTGCGCACGTAGAAACGGTTATTGGACACCAGCCGGTCTTCCAGCGTGGGGAAGGGCAATTCCAGGTTCAGCGGCTCTTTCTCGCGGGTGATGAGGCCCGGGAACGTGCCGCGGCCCAGGGCGGCCGGGGGGCTGGCAACAGGCGCGGCGCTGGCCCAGGCCGACGAAGTACCGGCCACGGCCAGGGCCGGTACCAAGCCACTCAAAACGGCCCGGCGGCTCAGACCCTGGCCCGGGGTATGCGTAGTCTTTTCCATAAAGCAGTTCGTAAACAATCCGTAATAGCGCACCACGCGCATCCCGAACGGGAGGCATCGCCTACTAGTACTTCAACGGGGCACGGGCGTCAGCAGTTGGCCGCGGGGCTGATTGGCACCACTTGGGTAGCGCGGCCGGTTTTGCTTGCGTTGTCCACCACGGCAGCCTGGAGGATAAAAGTCCGCATTATGGCCTGAAAAACCCGTCTACTCGCTCACCAGCGCCGGTGGGCCGTCGGTTGCTTTCGGGGCCACCACCACTCGCGTAAATGCCTTGCCGGCCGGGTGCAAATCGCCGCTGGCGATGCGCTGCACGGGGCCGAGCGCCTGGCCCATGGCGCCGCCCTTGGCATCGGTGTGCACGGTGGTGAGGGGATAGTCGCGGGCGTAGGGGGCCTGGGCGGAGTTGGTGAGGAAGATGTCGTAATCGGTATTCGGGGCCAGGGCGCGCAGGTTGAAGGTGGCCAGGTCCACGAGGCCTTCCGAGCGCAGGTTCATGGTGCCGGCGGCAGGGCCGGGGGTAGGGGGGCGCAGGTTGCGGATGACGGTGGGCTGGTCGATGAGCTGCTGGCCGAGGTTGGCCGCGCTGGCCACGCCCGAGGGCACGGCATCGGGCACGTACATCAGGGCCATGGGGGCCTGGCCGACCTTGATTTTGCCCAGCACCCGGTTGGTGGCCGTGCTCACGGCCACGGCCGAATCGCCGTTTTCGAGGCCCACGTACACCCGGCTGCCATCGCCCGCGGGCCAGATGCCGTGCGGATTGGCCCCCACCGCAATGGTCGCCAGCTGCTTGAAGCCCGGCTCGCGGCTGTACACTTTCACCACGTCTTCGCCGCCCACCGTCACGTAGGCCAGCTTGCCGGTGGGCAGGTCCACGGTGGTCACGTGGTTGGTGATGGGGCCGGTAGTTAGTACCCCGCTGATGGTCAGTGTTTTGGTATCGAGCACCGACACCTTGCCCACGTCCTTGTGCGTAAACCAGATTTGCTGGCCGTCCTTGCTGGGGAAGATGTTGGGCGAGAACGGGCTGACGACGGGTATTTTCTTGATAACCTGGTAGGTAGCCACGTCAATCACCGCCAGCTCGGGCGAGAAGCTGGAGCACACGAAGGCCCGCTTGCCATCGGGGCTGAATGCGATTTGGCCCGGCCCGTTGGGCACCTGCACGCGGCGGGTTTCGCGCAGCGTGGCGGCATCAATCACGGAGAGGTAGTCCTCGCCGCGCACCGTCACCCACACTTCCTTGCCATCGGGCCGGAAGGTGGGCTCGTGCGGGGCGCGGCCCACGTACACGCTGCCCTTGATGGCGTTGGTGGCCGTTTCGATAAACGTGACGTTGTTGGAGCCCACCGACACCACGGCCAGCAGCCGATGGTCGGGCGAGGCGCCCAGGCCGTGCACCAGCGCCTGCCCCCGGTAGAGGGCCGACGTTAAATCGGGCTGCGGCTTGCCCAGTATCACCTGGCCCAGCAGCTTATTATCGGCCGGGTCAATGACGGACACCGTGTTGGAAATCTGGTCGGCGGTGTACACCCGGTCGCGGTGGCTCACGGCCTGGGCGCGGGCGGCGGTGCCGGCCAGCAGCAGGGCGGGCAGGAGAAGATATTTCATGGACAATAAGAATGTAGCGTGGACTCTGCAAGTCCGCGCGTAGGGTAATCGGGCAACGCGCGGACTCACAGCGTCCGCGCTACACTCCACCTAGGGCTTGGCCGGGTGCTGCTTGAGCCAGGCCTGCATCTGCTGAATCTCGACCTGCTGCTCGGCGATGATACTCTGGGCCAGGCGGCGCAGGGCCGGGTCCTTGCCGTAGAGTAGCTGCAGGCGGGCCATATCCACGGCCCCTTGGTGGTGCGGTACCATCATGGCCGCAAAGCTGGCGTCGATGTCGGCGGGGCTAGCCCCGTCCATGCGGCGCATGCCTTCGTCCATCACCACCATCACCGAGTCCATGCCGTGCTGGAAGGCGGCCACCGGGCTGCCGGGTTTGGCGGCGGGCATCGCCATGCCGGTCATGCCGGCGTGGCTCATGCCGGCCATGTGGTGCTGGGCCTGAACGGCGGAGGTAGCCCCGAGCAGGAGGCCGAAAAACAGGAGGATATTTTTCACGGGGGTTGGTAGCGTTTGCGTGGTCAAACCTACGGGCTACGTGGCGCGGGCGGTGGGGAGGCGGGGTGGGATGGCCTTATTGGAGGCCGAGTTGGCTTTTTTGGTCCCCGGTAGCTAAGCAAAACGCTTTAAGAACTGCTGAATAGCCGCGTTGTAGCTGCGTGAGGACGTGACGTGCAGCCCATTGGCCATTCGAAACACATACTCGCCGTGCGCCCACGGCTTAAACTCCACAATGTGCTCGGTGTGAATGATAACCGAGCGGTGGATGCGCAGGAAATGGGCCGGGTCGAGGCGCTCGGCCAGCTGGGCCAGGGTGGCCCGCAGGGGGTGGGCGGTCCCGGTCAGGTGCAGCAGCACGCCGCTGCTGGTGGCTTCGAGGTAGCACACGTCGGCGGCGGGCACGAAAAACTGCCGCTCCGGCTGCTTCACCAGGAAGCGGTCCTGGTAGGCGGGCGGCGGGGTAGGGGCGGCCGGGGGCCAGGCGCGGAGCAGGGCCGCCAGGTCGGCCCCGGCGGCGTGGCTGTCGCGCTGGGCTAGCTGCTGCTGCACCCGGCGCACGCAGTCGGCAAAGCGGTCGGGGTCGAGGGGCTTGAGCAGGTAATCGACCGCGTGCAGGCCGAAGGCGGCCACGGCGTACTGGTCGTAGGCGGTCACGAACACCACCAGCGGCAGGGGCTGGCCAGCGGCCCGCAGCTGTTGCAGCACCTGCACCCCGTCGAGGCCGGGCATCTGCACGTCCAGAAACACCACGTCGTAGCCACCGGCTTGTAGGGCAGCCAGGGCCTCGGGGCCGTTGGCACACTCGCCGGCCACGACCAGGGCGGGAAAGTCGGCCAGTAGCTCGCCCAACAAGTGGCGGGCCAGCGGCTCATCATCGACCAGCAGGGTGCGGATGCTCGGGCTCATGCAGGTACGCTAGGTTGGGCGGCCGGCGCGGCGGCCACGAAGGGCAGCGACAGCCGCAGGCAGTAGCCCTGTCCGGGGGCCGTGTCCACGGTCACGGCGTAGTCGGGGCCGTAGCGGGTGGCCAGGCGGCTTTCGAGGTTGCGCAGGCCCAGGCCGCGGGCGGCGGTGTCGGCGGTGCCCCGACCGTTGTCCCGCACCTGCACCAGCAGGCGGGTGCCGGCCCGCCGGGCACTGATGGCCAGCTCGCCCGCCCCCGCTTGCGGGGCCAGGCCGTGGCGCACGGCGTTTTCCACCACCGGCTGCAAGAGCAGGGCGGGCAGCAGCGCGCCCTCGGTGCCGGGGTCGATGTCGTACGCCACGGCCAAGCGGTCGGGGAAGCGGGTTTGCTCGATTGTGAGGTAGAGGCGCGTGAGGTGCAGCTCCTGGGCCAGGGTCACCTCGTGGGCATCGGCGCCGTCGAGCACCAGTCGCAGAAACTGGCTGAGCTGGGCCAGCATCCGGCGGGCCGCCTTCACGTCGGCGCTCATCAAAGCGGATACGGCGTTGAGCGAGTTGAACAGGAAATGGGGCTGAAGCTGCATTTTCAGCGCCTGCAGCTGGGCCTGCACCAGCTGGGTTTCAAGCTGGGCCGCTCGCAGCTGGCCCTCCCGAAACCGCTCGCGGTACTGCACCGCATAGGCAATGCAGAGCAGCATCCAGTAAATGGGCACCCAGTTATTAGCATTGGCCACCACGCTGGCCAGCGAAAAGCCGCCCGGCAGGGCTCCGGCTGCGTCCATCGCCCCGGCATACACGAGGCGATAGGTCAGGGTGAGCCCGTAGCTGGCCGCCGCGTGCGCCAGCAGCTTGGGCAGCCACCGCCGCCGCTCGGTGAGGTCGAAGCGGGCCGCCAGCGCAAACACCACCGGCGTGAGCAGTCCCCAAATCAGCCCGTGCAGCAAGCGCCCGCCCAGCGCCTCACCCCAGTTGGTAGGCGTGCCGGCCGAGAGGTTTTGTACGAAAATCAGCAGCACCATAAAGCCGCTGAACAGCAGCCAGGCCAGCGCAATCACCGGCCCCGCCACCAGGGGCCGGTCGGATTGGTTTGCTGAAAAAGGCCGCTCTGTGCGCATGGGCCAAAGGTAGGGCCAGGGCTAGGGCAACCGGAGAAAGGCCGACCGGAGAAGGATTTTTTGGTAGCCCAAACGGCCTTTTTCGCGTTTGCTACGCGAACAGCTAACTGGTTAAACAGGCTTGCTCAACGTAGTTGCCGGTGCGCCGCGCCAATTTCAGCCACCCGCCCTTCGGCTACGCCGGCAGCGGCGGCAAACGCCGGCCAGTGGGCTACCTGCGCCAGTATCTCATCCACCAGTTCATCTGCCCGGCGCACGTTCATCTCCTTGGCTACTTGGCGCAAATCCGCCCGCGTGAAGTGGTCGCGCTTGCCGTTGACCGATAGCTGGTGCTGCATCAGCCAGCGGTTGCCGGGCTTGTAAGAATACGCCACATCATACGCCGGAGCCAGCTGCCACTGGCCCGCCGCATCCATCAGGAACGAAATATTCTTGGTGTGGTCGTCCTGGTTGCGGGCCACAATGTTGAAGACCATTCGGCGAAACAGCTGCTCGGCGGCCGGGTAGGGCAGGCGCAGTTGGCGTAGCACCTGAAAGGCCTGCTCGTAAGAGTAGGTGGCGGGTTGGTTGTAGTCGAAGTGGCCAAGGGCGCACAGCGTCTGGGCGTGCAGCTTTTCGCCCGTCGCCGTGCGGTCAAAGCGGCGCGTCATGAAGTGTGCCCGCTCATTCTCCTCGTACAGGCGGCACTCCGTCATGTCGAGGCCGCTGGCGATGGCCATGTGGTAATAGGCGTATTCCACCCGCCCAAAATCTTGAGGGTCAGCTACTACCTGGTCACGCACCCCATCCAGCTTCAGCAGCCAGTAGCCGAAGTCTGCCGGGGCCGTCACCTGGCCCGAGCGCACTTCGCCCGTGGCGTCGTTATAGGCAATCAGCGCCTTGGGGCGGGCGCCGCCGGCCGATGTACCCACGGCCAGCAGGGCGGCCAGCGCCTCGGTCGACTCGTGGCGCAGGTTGACGTGCAGGCCTTCCCGCTGGTCAAGCACTTGCTGCGCCAGTTCAACGAGGGCCGCTATTTCGACCGCTTCCGAGCCGGTAGCCGCCCCGCTTTTCAGCGCCGGCTCAAATTCCAGCGCGCCCATGCCCCGGTTGGCCGTGTAGCACAGACGCTCCACCGGCGAAAAGCCTTCGGGGCTGCGGCCTTGCAGGGCCAGCCAGGCATCAATCAACTGGTTGCCAAAGCGGTCGGGTAGCGAATCGGCCAGCAGGCCCGGCAGGCCGTGGAACGTCTCGGGGTTGAGGCGCGGAAAGGCGTACACTGTATCGGCCCCGCGCGTCAGCGGCATTTGTAAAGGCGCCACCTCTAGCCGCGACCGAATGAAGGCGGGCTCGTAGGCGAACGTGGCGCGGGCTCGTAGGCGAACGTGGCGCGGGCCCGGTCGGCATCCCAGCTGACTACCCCTACCGGCTGCCCCCACAGGCGAATAGTGGCCAGCGTTACCATTCGGAAGGGGCGGGCGTAGCGGAGGACGAATCGGCTGGGCCGGAAGCGTGTCGGCGCTGCTTTTTCGCTAAGCGGGCCAGTACCACTGGGTTAAGCTCGGCCTTGGTCACGAGCCCTTCCAGCACATCCAGGTGCTCCAGCGTGCGCAATAGCTGCACAAACGTTAGCAGCGAAGTAGGCCGGCCGTGCTCAATCAGGCTGAGCGTGGCCCGGTCGATGCCCGCCGCCGTAGCCACGGCCTGCTGGGACTGGTTGCGATTGAGCCGAATCTGCCGCAGGCTGGTGCCGACTTCCCGCAGGATGGCCGTATCAGAAAGACTATACCAATTCATGTTGTGTAAACGCAATAAACCGGCCTAAAATCAGTCAGTATGTTGCGTTTACACAACATAAAAGGGGAAATTTTAAGTAAGCGCCGATTCTTGTTTACTGGCCATTATAGACAATTTCCTGCTTCTGGTTGCCTCTCCCAAGGGCCGTGCGGCCCGCGTTGCCATCGGCACCGCGCTGATTGGGGCCGGGCTGGTGCAGGCCCGCAAAAACTGGGGTCTGGCCGCCTTGGGGCTGTTGCCGCTGGCGATGGGTGGTGCCGACCTATGCCTGCTCGCCCCGCTGCAAGGCCTGCCTTTTGATGGTCCCAAGCTGCGTAAAACGCTGGGCCCGGTCCCATATCCGGGCCATGCGCTCATTGGCAAACTCCACCACGTGCGTGGGGCCTTGCAGCAGGGCCAGGGCCAGCGGGGCCTGCTCAAACACCGCCCGCCGCTCGCGCTGCCGGGCTTCGGCCTCGGCGCGAGCGGCCTGCTCGCGGGCCTGGGCCTGGCGCAGGGCCTCTTCCACCGCCGGGCGGGGCTGGTTGTTGGTATCGGTAAAGCTGACGACCAGCAGCGCCCCGCTGCGCCGCGCCGCCAGGTAGAAATAGGCGTCGAGCCCGTCGTGCGGGTAGTTGAGCTGGTGCAGCTGGCCCTCACGCGACCGGAACGCCTGGCAATAGAAGTCGAAGACGCCGGTGGGCGGGGCATCGGGGTAAAGGTCCAGAAACGACTGCTCGGGCCGCTCGGGCAGCTGGAGCATCTGCTGCGCGGCGGCGTTGAGCCGCACGTAGGTAAAGTCCACGATTTCAACTCCGTCGGCCGCGAACACGGGCTGGAAGAAGATAACACCCGTCATCGAGACGTTGAACAGCACTTCCAGCAGGTCGTCGGAAGCCGGCATAGCAGCCGGGTGCGCCGGAGTAAAAGCAGACATAAGGCGCGGAAAACGAGAAATAAGGCACTAAAATACGGCCCCTGAACAGGTGCCTGGCCCAAAAGCAAGCAGCTTGCTTAACAGGTCGATTGGTTAGGTGTTCAAATTTGGAAAGCGTGTCCGCTATTAGCTTGTTTTTGAGGGTACTGCTTTAAAATACGGTTTGCTTTTTATTTCGCCAGCGCCTGGTGAGCGCTCCCGGTAATAGGGAGCACTTCTAGGCGTTTTGGCTCCCATTCATTAGCGGAAGTGCTGTGCTTATTGGGCATTCCCGCGCTTGGCTTGCCCCACCTTTGCCCGACGTAGGGCTTCCCTGTAGACGCTGCTGATAGCCAGCGGCAGCGCGTGAGCCAGGATAGGGCCGGAATTGACTAGTGAAAGCAGAATTTTGTTTCGTTTATTTCGTTTGGCAGGTTTGCACCTGATTCTTTACGCTGCTATTATGAAAGCCATTCTTGAAACCCTATCCTTGCAGGACCAGCGCGTAGCCAGGGATTCTTTGTTTAGCTTCACCCGGGCCATTGCGGCCGAAGGAACGGACCGAGTTAAAATCCGGCTGCCAGGGCGTGACGAGGACATTACCATTCCGCGCAAGGCCCTAGAGCTACTCAGCTTCATTCTGTCGAGCATGGCCGAGGGGAAAGCTATTGCGCTTGTTCCTTCGGCTGCTGAGCTGAGCACGCAGCAGGCTGCCGACATGCTCCACGTTTCCCAGCCCCACTTGGTCAAAATGCTGGAGCAGGGCGTGCTGCCCTTTAAAAAGGTGGGTAGCCATCGGCGGGTGCTGCTGCAAGACCTGTTGCAGTACGAAGCCCAGCAGGCCGAGCAGCGTCGGCAGCAGCTCCGGTTTTTAGCGCAGCAGGCGCAGGAATTGAGTCTGGGCTACGAATGATTCCTTCCCCCGGCTCATTGCCTTGCTGGATGCGTGCGCCCTGTACCCAGCGCCCATCCGGGGCCTGCTCCTACAGCTGGCTTCCTTCGGCTTGTACACGCCCAAATGGACCGCCCGCATCCCGGATGAATGGACGCGCCACCTGCTTAAAAACCGTGCTGACCTCAACGCGGGGCAATTGCAAAAAACTGTCGCGGCACTGCGGGCGGCTTTTCCAGCTGCCGAGGTTAAGCAGGATGAGCCACTCCTTGCCGCGCTGGATTTACCTGACCCGGACGACCGACATATTCTGGCTGCCGCCATGCGGTGCCAGGCCACAATAATCGTCACGGCCAATCTCAAAGATTTTCCGGCGCACCAGCTGGCCCAGTTCGATATCGGGGCCCAGCATCCCGCTGTTATTACCACCAATCTAATCGACCTGAATCCAGAGCCGGCGCGGGTCGCTTTCCGGCAGCAAGTTTCTTTTCTAAAGAATCCGCCCCGAACGGTCACCCAGGTCTTGGACAACTTCCGGCAGGTTCAACTGAAGGCCAGTGCCGATAAACTGGCAGCCCTGCTATAGATGGCTTCGGGGCAAAAGAGCCCGGTCTATAGCAACCAAACCAGACGGCCGGGTCCACATCGGCGCACTCCTTATTATAAGGAGTAAAAAAAGCCCGCGAGGCATTTTCAGGCTGAGTCGGATTTTTCAGAGTTTAGGAACCATAAGACTTACCTCCTTTCCGTACCTTTGCCCCAATGCGCGTCCTGGCTCTACTCTTTGCTCTTTACTTTTCGGTGCTCGGCTGCCTGCCCTGCTCCGATGTGGAGCCGAGCGCCACGCTCGTGCAGGGGACTATCGTGCGGGCCGCGCACCACGACGGAGGCACCTCCCAGGGGGGCATCGATTGGTGCTCGCCTTTGTGCCAGTGCCACTGCTGCGCGGGCTTCGCCATGCCCGCCGTTCCGGCCCTGGCCTTCATCGCCCGGCCGGTAGCGCCCTACTCGGCGCAGCGCTTCAGCGTGCGGAACGTGCCTGCCGTGCAGACCCGCGCCCCGGTCACTCCGTGGCAGCCGCCCCAGGGGGCCTAACCATTTCTTGCTTTCCGGCTCTTGCGGCCGGCCCTGCCAAACGCGGGGCTGGCTGCCGTGCGTTCGCGTGCTATTCACTTGGTAGCCAAGGCTGAGCGCGCCGGAAAGTCTTTCCTATGGTCAGGCTTTTTACTCCCCAGCGGCTTCATGTTCGACCGGCTGATTCATTTCTCCATCCACAATAAACTACTTATCGGGCTGTTGACCCTGGCCCTGGTGGCCTGGGGCGGCTACTCGCTCACGCACCTGCCCATCGACGCGGTGCCCGACATCACCACGAATCAGGTGGTGGTCTACACGGTGGCTCCTTCGCTAGCAGCCGGCGACATCGAGCGGCTCGTGTCCTTTCCCATCGAGCAGAGCGTGGCCACCATTCCTGGCCGCCAGGAGGTGCGCTCGTTCTCGCGCTTCGGCCTCTCGGTCGTAACCATCGTTTTTGAAGATAAAACTGATATTTACTGGGCGCGCCAGCAAGTCAGCGAGCGGCTGTTGGAAGCCGAAAGCCAGATTCCGGCCGGCATCGGGCGGCCCGAGCTGTCGCCGGTTTCCACCGGCCTGGGCGAGGTCTACCAATACCTGGTGCGGGCCGAGCCGGGCTACGAAAAGCAGTACGACGCCCGCGAGCTGCGCACCATTCAGGACTGGATAGTGCGGCGGCAGCTGCTGGGTACGCCCGGCGTGGCCGACGTGAGCAGCTTTGGCGGGCTGCTCAAACAGTACGAAGTAGCCCTGGACCCCCAGCGCCTGCAAGCGGCCGGGGTGACCGTGGACCAGGTGTACCAGGCCGTCAGCCAGGGCAACCAGAACGCGGGCGGGGCCTACATCGACCGCAGTCCCACGGCCTACTATATCCGCACCGAGGGGCTGGCTCAAACCCCGGCCGACATCGGCAACATCGTGGTGCGCACCACCCAAAACGGCCTGCCCGTGCTGGTGCGCGACGTGGCCACCGTGCAGCTGGGCTCAGCCGTGCGCTATGGGGCCATGACCCGCAACCAGGAGGGGGAAGTAACCGGAGGCATCGTGCTCATGCTAAAAGGGGCCAACGCCAACGACGTGATTAGAGCCGTCAAGCAGCGCATGGCCACCATCCGCCAGACGTTGCCAAAGGGGGTAACAGTGGACGTATACCTGGACCGGTCGGAGCTGGTGGGCCGCGCCATTCACACGGTCCAAAAGAACCTGCTCGAAGGCGCGCTCATCGTCGTATTCGTGCTGGTGCTCTTCCTGGGCAACTGGCGGGCCGGGCTGGTGGTGGCCTCGGTCATCCCGTTGGCCATGCTCTTTGCCATCAGCCTGATGCGCCTGTTCGGCGTCTCGGGCAACCTGATGAGTCTCGGGGCCATTGACTTCGGGCTTATTGTGGACGGAGCCGTCATCATCGTCGAGGCCATTGTGCACCGCCTGCACGGCGGCGGGGCCGGGCTGACGGGCCGGCTCTCGGGCGAGCAGATGGACGAGGAAACCTACCAGGCCGCGAGCAAAATCCGCTCCTCGGCCGCCTTCGGGGAAATCATCATCCTTATCGTATACCTGCCCTTGCTGGCGCTGGCCGGCATTGAAGGGCGCATGTTCCGGCCGATGGCCCAGACCGTGGCCTTCGCCATTCTGGGGGCCTTTATCCTCTCGCTTACCTACGTGCCCATGATGTCGGCGCTGGCGCTGAGTCGCAACGCGGACCCGAAAGTCACCATCTCCGACCGGCTGCTGGGCTGGCTTACCCGACGCTACGACCCGCTGGTGGCGGGCGCGCTGCGTCACAAAACCATCGTCCTTGGCTCGGCCGTCGCCCTGTTAGTAGGGGCGTTTCTGCTATTCCGCACCCTGGGCGGGGAATTCATTCCTCAGCTGGCGGAGGGCGATTTCGCAGTGGAGCTGCGCACGTTGCCCGGCTCGTCGCTGGAATACACCGTCGAGAAAAGCCAGCAGGCGGCCGGCATTCTCAAGCGGCAGTTTCCCGATGAGGTCAAGGAAGTAGTGGCCAAAGTCGGCGCGGCCGAGATTCCCACCGACCCCATGCCGGTCGAAGCAGCCGACGTAATGGTTATTCTCCGGCCCCAGGCTAAGTGGAAAAAAGCCGACAACCAAGCCGACCTAGCCGAGCAGATGGCCGCCGCCGTGGGCATCATTCCCGGCGTCACCTTCGGCTTTCAGCAGCCCATCCAGATGCGCTTCAATGAGCTGATTTCGGGCGCTAAGCAGGACGTGGTACTCAAGATTTTCGGCGAAGACCTCACCCAGCTGGCCGACTACGCCCGCCAAGCCGGGGCCGTGGTGCGCCGGGTGCCGGGGGCCGAAGACGTGTACGTGGAGCAGGTCACCGGCCTGCCCCAAATCGTGGTGCGCCTCGACCGCGCCCGCCTGGCTCGCTTCGGGCTGAGCGTGGGCGAAGTAAACCGCACGGTGCAAACCGCCTTCGCTGGCCAGACGGCCGGGCAGGTATTTGAGCAGGAGCGGCGCTACGACTTGGTGCTGCGCCTGCGCAGTGACCTGCGGCGGGACATCAACAGCGTGCGCCAGCTCTTTATCGCAACCCCCACCGGCCAGCAGGTGCCATTGGAGCAGGTGGCCACCGTGGCCTTGGTCGAGGGGCCAAACCAGATTCAGCGCGACGACACCAAGCGCCGGGTATCGGTCGGCTTCAACGTGCGGGGCCGGGACGTGGAAACGGTGGTGCGGGAAGTGCAGCAGCGCTTAGGCCAGCAAGTCCGGTTTGCGCCGGGCTACTACACCACTTACGGCGGGCAGTTCGAGAACCTGCGCGAGGCCACCGACCGGCTCAGCATTGCCGTGCCGGTGGCGCTGGGGCTCATTTTCGTGCTGCTCTTCTTCACGTTCCACTCGGTCAAGCAGGCCCTGCTGATTTTCACGGCCATTCCCCTCTCGGCCATCGGCGGGGTTCTGGCCCTGTGGCTGCGGGGTATGCCGTTCAGCATCCCGGCCGGGGTGGGCTTCATTGCCCTGTTCGGGGTGGCGGTGCTCAACGGCATCGTGCTCATCGGCTACTTCAACCAGCTCAAGGTGGAAGGAGTAACCGACCTGTACGAGCGCATTCGCAAGGGCACGGAGGTGCGGTTGCGGCCGGTGCTGATGACGGCCACGGTCGCCTCCCTGGGTTTTTTACCGATGGCGCTGGCTACCTCGGCGGGGGCGGAAGTGCAGCGGCCCCTGGCCACGGTGGTTATCGGCGGCCTGGTCACGGCCACGCTGCTGACGCTACTGGTGCTGCCAGTGCTGTACGCCCTGAGTGAAAAAGGAGCGACCAAGCCGATGGCACCCCCGGCGAGCACGCCGCGCCCCACTATTGCGCAGACCGTATGCCTACTGCTGGTCATGGGGCTAGCAACCCTGCTGCCGGGCCGGGTGCAGGGTCAGGATGTGCAGCTGCCCCCGGCTGGCTCGCCCCTGAACTCGGCCCAGGCCGTGACGCAGGCCTTGGGCGCGGGGGGCACCGTACAGACCGCCCAGCGGGCCGTGCAGGCGCAACAAGCCTTGCGACGCGGGGCCGTGGATTTCAGTAAAACGACCCTTAACGGCTCGGTCGGCCAGTACAACACCTACCGGGTAGACAATCAGTTTTCCATTGTGCAGCCCTTGGCCCTGCCCGGCGTGTACCGCAACGCGGCGCGGGTAGCGGGGCAACTACTAACTGGGCGGGAATTGCAACTCGCCCAGGCACGGGTAGAACTACGCCGGCAGGTGCGCCTGGCCTACGAGCAGGCCGTGTACGCCCGCCATCGACTGCGCACCCTGCGCGGGCAGGACAGCCTGTACGCGGAGTTTCTGCGGGCGGCCAACCTGCGCTTCAAAACCGGCGAAGTGGCCCGGCTCGAACCCGCCACGGCCCTGGTGCAGCAGGGTGAAACCCGCGTCTTGGTGCGGCAGGCCCGCACGGACTACGCCGTGGCGCGTCGGCAATTGCAAGCCCTGCTCCAACAAGCCGGCCCCGTGACGGTGGCGGACAGTGTGTTGCGCCCCCTAGTGCCAACTGCTGCCGTAGCACTGGATACGGCTACGGCAGCGGCCCCGGCCCTGGCCGATACGGCGTTACTTCAAACCAATCCCCAGGCGCGGGTACTGGCCCAACAGATTCAGGAGCGCCGGGCGGAAACCCGCCTGGAACAAGCGCGGGGGCTACCCGACTTCACGGTGGGGTACTTCAACCAGTCCTTGAAGGGTCCCCAAACTGTCGGCGGTATCGGCGGCACTGAGCGCGATTACGGCCCTGGGGACCGCTTTCAGGGCGTGCAGGCCTCCGTGGGGATGCCCCTGTACCGCCGCCCCCAAAAGGCGCGGGTGCAGGCCGCCCGCTTGCAGGAGCAAACGGCTCAAATCAGCTACGCCCGCTACCGCGCCGAGCTGGCTGGCCGCCTGGATGAGTTGCTGGCCCAGCGCCGCGAGCAGATTGAGCGCCTGCGCTTCTACGAGCAGACGGGCCTGCCGCAAGCGGCCGTGCTTGTGCGCCTTAGCACGCGGGCATTCAAGGCCGGCGAAACCGGCTATGCGGAATATCTGCTCAACCTGGAGCGCGCCCTGCGCCTGCGCACCGACTACCTGAGCGCCCTGCTGGCCCATAACCAAACCGTCATCGAACTGGACGCGCTGCTGGCCGGCGACGCCCAATAATTCAACGCTTTATCACCTGATGCTTCCATCATTCAATCAAGTTACTCCCCTGCTGTTGTCACGACTCGGGCGGGTGGGACTTCCCTTGCTGACCGCGCTGCTGCTTACTGCCTGCGGGTCGGGCGGCAAAGAGAAAACGGCGGAAAAGGCCGAAGCGGCTACTGAAAAACCTGAGGCTGATGCGCCGGCCGATGTCGTGCGCCTGTCGGCCCCTGAGCAGCAGGCCGCGGGCCTGGCGCTGGGCCACCTCGAAGAACGCCCCCTGGGCACTGGCCTGGCCGTCAGCGGCACGCTGGACGTGCCCCCCGAAAGCGCGCTGGCCGTGGCTGCCCCCCTGGGCGGCTTCGTGGAAAGCACGAGTCTGCTGCAAGGCTCGCGGGTGCGCAAGGGGGAGGTACTGGCCATCATCCGCAATCCTGAGTTCGTGCAGCTGCAACAGGACTACCTCGAAGCCACTAGCCGCCTGCGCTACGCCAAAGCCGACCTGGACCGCCAGCGTGAACTCTACCAGCAGGAAGTAGCGCCCCAAAAGAATTTCCAGCGGGCGCAGGCCGAATACGATGCCTTGCGGGTGCAAACCCAGGCCCAGGCCGCCCGGCTGCGGCTGGCCGGCCTGCCGGTCGGGGGCCAGCTCGTGAGCACGGCCGCCGTGCGGGCCCCGCGCAGCGGGTTCGTGCGGGCGGTGAACGTGACGGTAGGCCAAAGCGTGACGGCCGCCGATGCGCTGTTTGAGCTGGTAGACCCCACCCACCTGCACGTCGAGCTATCGGTGTTTGAGAAGGACGTGCCGCGCATTCAGGCCGGCCAGCTCATCCGCTTCGCCCTGCCCAGCGACTCGGCCGCGGGCCGCGAGCGCACGGCCCGCGTCTACCTTATCAGCCGCGCCATCAACGGTCCCGACCGCACGGTGCGGGTGCACGGCCACCTCGACCAGGAGAACGACCCGGCCTTGCTGCCGGGCCTCTACGTGCGGGCTACCATTGAAACGGGCCGCAACACCGTTCCTACCCTGCCCGAGGCGGCCGTGGTACGCTACGCCGGTCAGACGTACGGCTTCATACCGGTTAGCCCGGCCGGCTCCTACCGGATGATAGCCCTGCCTACCGGCCGCAGCGAAGACGGCTATACGGAGGTAAAGCGCCCGGCGAATCTGCCGGCTACCACGACGTTCGTAGTCAAGGGTGCGTATTCGCTGCTGGCCAAGCTCAAGAATACGGCCGACGAAGACTAATCCATTCCGCGCCCGCTCATGCTCGAACTACTCACCGGCACCCTCCTGCTCAGTCTGCTTCACGCCGCTATCCCCAATCACTGGGCTCCGGTGCTGGCCGTGGCGCGGGCTGAACGCTGGCCCCTGCGCCTTCCTTATCTCCCCCAGCGGCTACTGAGTTCGGTAATTTTGCCTCTTTTTATAAATAGCGATAAGCAGGCACTATTAAGGACAGCGTGGCTGGGGCTAGCCAATCAGCACCGTCAAAGCAGTGAAGCGTAGGCCAGCTTCCGACAAAAAGGTCGTTATGATTTAAGTTGGTGTCGACTCAGTTTTCCCAGTTTAATAAGCGCCTTTTTCACGGCGTCGAAGTACCAGGCAGGACTAGTGCTCGAATGAAGAAGCAATAGCTTAAACTTTTTCCCTCACCCAGCTAAAGCAGGGGTAAGATAAGCCACTGCGACAGTACAGGTTATGTACTTCTTATCTGCCAGCTTGAGTGCGCCGACTCGGTGATTACCGCCGAAGTAGATATAGTACTTATCAGTACCGGCAATGTGAGCCAGAGTTATGTTAGAAGTTTTAGCATTCAGAAAGCCGGGCCAATTACGTAGCGCAAAATTGCTGCTTTTCTTCGTGCAGGTGAGCAGGTCTATCCAGCGCACTTTATTGCCATAGCTCGGATGGTCCGTCCCGACAATCTGCGTCACCAGAACGGTTTCCACCCGTTCTTCGCGCAGGATAAACTCATTAGGCACAAACAGCTCCATCTTTTCGAGCGCCCAGGCGGGAATTGCCTGCTGAGGAAACAGCAGGGCGTAATGAGCCTCCGGGGCGAGTTTAGGTGGGTTCGTCATCATAGCAGGAAAGCGCCATTATACCGCTCTGTCAGGTGGGTTTGGGTAAGACGCAGAAGAGAGGATAACCTAGAACATTCGCTCTTCTCCTTCCGTAAGGCCCACCGTATTACTGCGTGAAAATATGAATTATAAACCCCACTATTATAAGTATGTATCGTGCCAAAAATAAGAGAATTAAGATAGCAGAAACCGGTCGCAGCTATGAGTTGTTTTTAATTCCGGAGCACGCGGAGCATATTATCAAAAAGGCCGCGGATGCGTCGCATCAAGCTTCGCTCATGCAAGTTATTGCCTTAGCTTACAATGCGTACTATATTGAAGTAACGACGAAAGACAAACCCGAGCCTCATACCTTAGTCTACGGGCTGGTAATTTTTCGGGAGAAGTATTACCAGGTTGTGGGTTATGTTACCGAACTTTACGGAGGTCGCTTCGTTTTAGAAACGTGTCGGGTAGTGAGTGACAACTCGCTACGGGCACTCTGTTTAGAATTCTACGACCGTTTAACTACCGTTGAATTTTCTTCTGATGGCAAAATCATTCGCCACCGCACCAAAAGCAACCCGTGACCCGGTTTTGGCGGACCTGTTCAAGGATACCGGCCACTCCTACCAGGAGGGGGTGCAATTCCTTGTGTCTAAATTCCGCACTTCCTTTGAAAAGTCGGCGGCAATTAAGGTGGAGCGGACCCCTCGAACGATTACTCCTAAGCAACTGGTGGCAAGCGCCCGCCCCGTTTCGGCTGCTAAAGAGAAGAAGCGTACCTCTAAAAGCGCCCACAATTTGCGCAGTAAGTAAGTCTCTTTGCTGAAGAAATTCAGTAAATGCTTTTCTGAATTTGATGAGCCCTGGCTACTGGCCAGGGCTCTTTTTTTAGGACCTGGACGAGTACAGTTGTCAGGTCTGCATTGCCCCCCACGTCTCCTCCCTACGCGATGACCTGCCAGCATTTGCACTTGAATCTGTTTCAGCACTCCTCAGCCAACGAAAATCAGCAGGTACTAGAAAACAATCTGACGATACCACAAGCGCTGTAGGGCTTGGTTGATAGGCCGGCCAACTCCTGAGTAAAGCCTAGGCTAACACCTAAAGGCTTTCGCCGATTCACTCCGTTACCCTACCCTTCATGACACCTGTCCGCTTCAGAAATATCGTTCTCAACCTGTCGCTCAACGAAGGCCAGCTACAGAACGCCCGCGCGTTTTTCGAGCAGTACGATTTTCAGCAAGGCGTTGGCCCCACCGCCGAACTTACCTACTTAGGCGACCCTAGCCAGCGGACCTGTCGGTACTGCGGGCGGCGCGAGCCCGAGGTGACGTTCGAGTCGCTGGCCCACCTATTACCGGATTTTATGGGCAACCGCCATCTGGCTACCCATTTCGAGTGCGACAGCTGCAATAATTGGTTTTCCAAGTACGAGACTACTTTTGCCAACTATTTCGGAATCAGCCGGACTATCAGTCAGATTCTGGGCAAAAAAGGTACCGTGCCGGGCTACCAGGACGATAAGCTGGGATTCAACCTCAGCGTAGGAGAAAAAGCCATGCATCTTGCCTTCACTACGGGCAAGAAGCCCTTCACTATTGACAAGGAAAACAAGAAGCTGACTATTCACACAACCCGCCCCGGCTACACACCCTTGCATCTGGTGAAGCTGCTTTGGAAGGTTGGCCTGGCGTTGCTGCCCGAAGAGGAGGTAACGGACTTTGCGTGGGTACGCGAACTGCTGCTTTCCAACGCGCACGACCAAAAAGTGAAAGGTGATAAGCGCTTGCAGGTCTCTATTCAATTTATCCCCGGGCCACCTATGTACCGCGCTCCTTACGCCCAACTCTACACCCGGCGCACGCGGCACTCGGTACCCGTACTGGAAAAACAGGTAGTCCTTTACTACGCGAACTACGTCATCCAGGCGGCCATGCCCAGTCGGCTCGATTTTCCCCGGCTCTTTGGTGAACTGGTACACCTGCCCATTTTCCCGAACATCGCGCCACTGGAACACCAGGCAAAATATGGTACGGCGCAGCATGCGATTATCGACTGTTCGGATGCCTCCAAAGTAAAACGACAGCCTCACGACGTTTCTTTCGCCATCGGGCAGTTCACGAAGCTGCCGCTTACCAAACGCAGCACCGTCTGGGCACGGCGACGGCCAAAAGTCGGCGGCGAGGAGTAAGTGCTGAAGAATACTACTTAGATATGACTTTTTTGCTTAAAAATAATACTTATTCAATAAATATGTATTATTATAATTTATATTGTATTTTTTATTGATTACCCTTGATAACGCTTTGTTATCGAGGGTAATATTTTCGTACTTTTGGTCATCCCCACTTTCCCTAGGTTTGACCAGCGGCTAGGTCGGCCAGCCACCACCCAATGGAAGTACTACCCGTTTCTCCCGACCCCCGGTCCAATGCCGTCGGCGCCGCGCGGCACATTGATGACTACGCCGAGTCGGCGGCCCGCTACGTCAAGACCGGCCAGCAGGGCGCGGCCAACACGCAACGCGCGTACGCCGGCGACTGGCGGCGCTTCACCACCTGGTGCCACGACCACAACCGGGAGCCGCTGCCAGCCGACGTGCCCACGCTGGCGGCATTCGTCACGGCGCTGGCCGAGGCCGGCAAAAAGGTCGCGACCATCCAGCGCCACTGCGCCTCGGTGAGTAAGGCCCACCAACTGGCCGGCCTACCCACGCCGACCGACGACCGGCTCTTCAAAAACCTGCTCGAAGGCATCAGCCGCGAAAAAGGCGTACGCCAGAAACAGGCCCCGGCCTTTACGATGGCTTACTTCAAACGCATGGTACAGGGCATCGACACCGAGCGACCCGATGGGCTGCGCGACCGGGCGCTGCTGCTGCTGGGTTTCGCCGGCGCGTTCCGGCGCGACGAGCTGGCCAGCCTTGACCTCGCCCACCTGCGCTTCGATGACGACGGGCTGGTGGTGGAGCTGCCGAAAAGTAAAACCAACCAAAAAGGCGAAGCCGAGGAAAAGGCCATCTTCTTTGCCCCCGACCGGCGCAGCTGCCCGGTGCGCGCCGTTAAGGACTGGCTGGCGCTGCTGGAACAGCACGGGCGCACGAGCGGGCCCTTGTTTCTCTCCTTTCACAAAGGCCAGCGCCTGAGCCGCCGCCGGCTGAGTACGTTTAGCCTGAACGAAATCGTGCAGCTCCGGCTCGGCACCACATACACTGCCCACTCGCTACGCGCCTCGTTCGTTACCATCGCCAAGCTCAATGGCGCCGACGATGCCGAGGTCATGAACCAAACTAAGCATAAGACGACGGATATGATTCGGCGCTACACCCGCCTCGATAATATTCGCCAGCACAACGCTGCCCAGAAGCTGGGACTGTAGCCGCGGCCGGCCAGCGCCCATCTCCTGTACCAGTCAGCCGAAAATGGCGGGGCGCGCCCGTCTCAGTGGTGCGGGTTTTTGGGTGCATTTACTCCGTATATATATACGGAGTGGAAGCATACTCATTTCACCCAGCTTTTACCCCATAATTGCCCTGCCATACCGCATCACCGTGGTGTGCGCGCTGGCCGCCCTGGGCACTATTATCGTCAGTGCTCCCCTGCCAGTAAGCCTGGTGCTGGAACTGGCCGACTTCGCTGCAGTCGACCCGGAAGCCCCAGGCCAGGAGATGAAGCCTGTATGGTGGGCAGGCCTTATTTTTCCTGGGACCTCCTTAGTTTTATGCGCGGCTTAATTTCGTCGCTCCTCACCGATGAGCTTTAGAAGTATTCTGGACAGCCTTACGGGTAAAACGTATTCGTCGAGCGTCTCAATTATGGAGAAAACGCATTTTGACGGACGTGTTTTTCAGAAAGTGATTGACGTTAAAGAATCAGCCGAGGAAACCAGAAGAGCGAACAAAACCATTAATCTCCCCGGCCCGAGAGCTGAGTTTGGCTACAGGTTCTACTTTCAACTAGACCTAAATGCTGCTCCTAACAAGATGTCTTTGCGGGAATTAGCAAAAAACGCCTTTTATGATAATTATTATTCTGCCCACGTTCAAGTTGAGCGAGGTGGACTGGGAGTTACGCTAGCAGGTCCTGATGATGACGGTCGCCGAACCTGCTACATGGGCTATAAGCTTTGCGATTGGTTGAAAATTGAGCCTGCTGCCACCATTGATGGAGAAGTGAACGATTGGCAGGTTCGCCAGACCATCAAAGTGTTTCCCGTTACTTATCGTAGTATCCACGAGATACATGTAATTGGAAAGGAGAAACCTCGCAAAGTGGAGAGCATCAATCTATTTAATGATAATGTTACGGTGGCCGAACACGAAGTAAATAGCTACTTACGAACTATAGTAAGGTGGGAAGTTAATCGCTTTGTAAGTGAATGCATGTCCATAATGTCCCCTAGGCGTTAGCTATTCTCAATCCGGAAACGCCGCCCCTAAATTACTCATCCACAAGGCCTATGAAGCCCTTACTACCCTATTTATTCATTCTGTTCGCTTGCCTAAGCTGTTCCGAGCAAAGCCCCGCTACTGAGGTGCAGGCGCCCCCTGGGCCAACGGCAGCCGAACAAGCCAAGCAAGCTGAGCTGCGCAAGGAGAACGAGCGGATTAGCGTATTGCAACGAGGGCAGGCGGAAGATGTTAGCTACCAGGCTGAGATGCTGGGCAAGCTGAGCGCCGAAGGCTTAAAGTCGATTAAGGCCGGCCAGCAGGCCGTATATTTCACCGACCCTTCGGTTAACCGGTATTTCCTCGACTGCCTGAAAGCGCGCGCCGGCGAGTGGAAGAAGTTTCACGGCCAGCAGCTTAAAGAGCAGGCCACCAGTGCACGCCGAGAACGTGCTGACAATGCGGCCTACGAAGCGCGCCTGGCACGGGAAGGTCAGCAGGAGCGGGCCAGTTATGCGCAGATTATTCGCAATGATTTTCTGGATAACAGTCTCGACATAAAAGTGAGCACAAGCGGCCCCCACGCGAGCCAGCTCACGCTGACCTACCCACTGTTTAGTGCAGTGTGGACCCGCAGGCTTGAAACGGGAGGGGGGCTTGCCGGGCATACTACCAGCGAATGGCAGGAGAAGGGCTTTACCAAAGTTACCCTTACGGACGGCTACGATTACTCCGCTTCGTTCAACTTATGACGTTAGATGCCAGATTTAGTATAGCCCTGTTTCGAGTGAGTGGACAGCAGGGAGCTTTGCCCTGCTATGCAAAAACAATCACTTGACCAACAATAAGTTACATAACCATGCCGTCAACACGCTGGTGCAGCGATATGTAGACACAAGCTTCACGGCGCACTCCCGGCGAACGTCCTTCGTAACGGTAGCCAAGCTGGCCGGGGCCGACGACAGCAAGGTGGTGAATCAGACCAGGTAAAATGAGCGCCCTGATTCGGCGCTACACCCGTCTTAACGATAGCAAACAGCACAACGCCACCAAGAAATTAGGCTTCTAACCCATGCGCCCCACTCCCGCTAACCCAGCCCCGCTCGTGCTCAACGACCGGCAACGGCTGTACCTGTTGGCCGCCTACCAGCTTGACCAGCAAATCGAATTGCAGCGTAGGCGCAACTTTGCGCGGGGCCTGGTGGACGATGCCCGCACACCGGCGGCGGAGTGGCGGGCTATGCCCTACGGCCGCTGGCAACACAAGCTAGGGCAGCCGCCTACCCCCTTGCGTGAGGCGCTGGACCCCAAGTTGATAAGCCCCGGCACCGGCAGCACCTGGAAAGCGCTGGCCGAGCGCGGCTTGGTCGAGGTGGACGAGCGCACCATTCAGTTTCCGGGGATGCTGCTCCGCGAGCAGTACGAGCTGCCCCACGTCAGCCTGACCCGCGCCGGCCGCAAGCTGGCCCGCGAGCTGCTGGGCGAAGTCCGCGAATCGGCCAAGCCGGGCGTCCTGGCCCCCGATACCTGGCGGGCGCTGGTGCGGCTGTGGGAGTGGTCCCCCGCTCAGGAGCGCTACCTGCTGGCGGATGGCAATGGCGGCACAACGGCGGGCATTGCCTGGGAAGTCTGGCAGCGCCTGGAGCGCCTGCAGCCCCAGCGGGTGCTGGGCCGCCGCAACCAGGAAGGCCTGGTGGAGAACCAGTATATCCGACTCACGACCGTGGGCCGCATCTACTACTTGCTGCACTGGGCGGCCAACTGTCAGGCCCATCCCGCTATCGCGGCCCCCGACCCGCACCTCAGCCCGGAAGCGACCCAACGTATTCAGGACCTCGCGGAGGCGGCCGATGCGCAGCTAGACCAGCCCCCACCGGGCGCCTACGACCGGTGGCAAGCCAACCTGCATCATCCACGGTACGCTACCCGGCTGGAACCCCACGAGCGGCAGCGCGAACTAAGCCGGGGCCTGCCCGCAGCCCCGGCCGAGCTACTGGCGCGCCCCACGCTGCGCACGAGCTGGCGGCACTTTTTGCAGGAGTATCTGCTACGGCAACAGCTTACCCCGGCCGAATGGAGCAGCTACCAGCTCTGGAGCCACGTGCGCCTGGAAAAAGGCCGGCCCGGCTGGCTGGCTTCTACACCCGTGATAAGTGTCGAATACCGCGCCGCTGAACAGGTAGTTCGACTTTATTTTAATGACTACCCCAAAGCGTCGGAGCTGGCGGCGGCCCTCTCGCAGCTGCATCAGCTCGCGCACCAGCACGACTGCGGACGCTGGCTGCTAAGCTTTCGCGGCGTGTCGCAGCCGCTGCGCCCGCCCCTGCGGCAACGCCTGGTGGCAGGCCTGGCGCGCACCGGGCGACCCGCGGGGGCTATCACCCTGCGGCTAGCGCTGGTTGCCGCCCAGCCGCCCCTGGACGAATGGAAAGCTGACTTAGCGCAACAGCTTCCTGCCGAAGGCGTTGCGTGGGCCGAGTTTGCTGGGGAAACTACGGCGTATGCCTGGCTGGCGCTGCTTGACTAACTTGCTACCTGTAGTGCACTGCCTGGCCGCCTAGCCTCGCGGCGAGCGGGTAGGCGCCCCATCATCACCTCCTTACTTAGTATGCTTACTCCTGGCCACCAGCCCGCTCCCGCTACCGAGATGGACCAGTTGCCCGCGCTGCTGCACCGGGTCGTGGCGGAGCTGGCCGACCCGGCCATCACCTACCTACTCGGCGGCCACTACTACGACCGCACGGCGCACCCGCGCTACCGGCACTTCCCGGCCGTGTTTGCCCTGCGGCAGGGCGGGGTGTGGAACGTGGAAGTCGGGCCGGACTTTTTCGCTTTTGACACGGAGCTTATTGTCTATCCGGAACGGGGCGCGCCGCACTACCCCGGCCCCTGGGCCGACCGCTTCCGGGCCACCGTACCCTTCGCCCAGCTTTATCAACTCTGCCGCAAGGTGCTTACGCCGGACGAGCTGGCGGCCGAAACGGTTAGCTACGGGCCGGAAACTATCATTTACTATAATGTGGCTGTGTATCGCCAGTACCCCACCCCGGCCGACATCAACCAAGCGTACACCGCCGCGCCGCCTAGCACGGAGCATCCGTTAGTGGCCGTACTCACGGCCGTGGCGGCGGGGCTGGCTGACCCTGGTAATCAGTACGTAGTCAATACCACCTATTTTGACAGCCCTAGCGGCCCCGTGCTGCTGGGTATGCTGCATTTAAGCGCGCATACCGTGTGGGACTTACAAATTGAAAATGAGGCGTTCACTTGCTCGGTACTGTTGAACCCGCACGACCGGCAGGAGAAGTCGCCCGTGCGAGTAGGCTTTGTCCAGGTGTGGCAGGTGCTGCTCAGCAACTCGCCGCAGATGGAGTGGGAAGAAGCCGCCGAAAACAGCGGCCTTCTGTACGACGCGCCCGAGGTACTGAGTAGCTACGCCCGGCAGGGGCGGCCGGCTTAAGCGATGCGCGCCTCGTCCACTGCCTCACTGATGGAAGAACTCCTGAATCCTCGTCACCCTTTTGCCGCGCAGCACCAGGCGCAACTAGCTTTGCTGCGCAGCCTGCCCGAGCCGATGCGCGCCGACCAGGCCCGCTTGCTGCGGCTCGGCAACGCCGCTTTTCGCTACCAGCAACAGGCGCAAGGCACGATTACGGAGGACGACTTCACGGATTGGCTCGCCGGGCTGCCCGACAAGATGCGCCAGGCAATGGAACGCGAGGGCTTCGAGAAAAATAAAACCACGCTGGCGCTGCGCCGCCATGCCCTCGAACGGCGGGATATGGGCTATGACGAGTTTGTGAAAGCGCTGGTGTCAGCGGAAGATTGGGCGTATGAACAGTCTTTACGCCAGCCGCCTACTGGCAATACCTAGGTCAATAGCCGGGGCCAGGCAACGACACCTACAACGCTAGAAAAATCAACTCGTTGATTCGTAGCAAGTTCTAATGCCGGCATCACCCCCTGGTATGACAGCATTTAGGCCGATAATCGGGGTACTTCGTGGTTTTTGTAATAGCTTGCTTGGCCATGTCTAACACTGCCCTTCCCCAACGCCAGGCGCCCGACTGGGCCACGGAAACCAACCAGTACGACCTGCGCCTGCGCTGGCCGGATGGCCGCCGCGAGACGCGCATGCTAACGGGCCGCCCCCGGCTGGGCCCGGATGCCGAGCTGGAGTTTCGGGCCAACTGGGCGGGCCTAGCCGAAGATGCCCCGGCCACGGCCTACCCGGCGGTGCTGTCGATAACGGATGTGGCCCTGCAGGTAACCTACCTACCCACCGTACAGGGACCGCTGCTGGCGTACTTCCATAACAGCTACACCATTCCGGACCGCCGCGATAACTGCCGCTATTTCGACTGCCAGTTGGTCAGCACCATTCGCCCGGGCGAAGTGCGGGGCTACAGCTTCGAGGTGAGCGCCCAGGTGGCGGACCTCGACATTCCCCAGGAACTGCGCCGGGAGCACCGCCTGTTGAAGGGTCCGTGGCGGCTGGTGCCCCGCAGTTTGCGTGAAATCTTCCGCGAGCAGCACCATTACCTGACGTGGCAGCGCCGGCAGCAGCCCGACTACTACCTGCCCCTTGAAACCCAGGAAGCCCGGCAGCAGCACCTCACGGCCGCCCAGGCCCGGCTGGTCGTGCGCCTGGTCGTCGCCGGCTACGTACTGCGGGCCAACGACGGCCGCTGGGAAGTCGGGGCAGTGGCTGCCAATGGCACCTACCGATGCTGCACGCCGGCCTGTGCGACGCCGGTGCAGGCGTTGGGCCGGGCAGTGGAGTTGGGGCTGGTAACTGCTAGGTAGCAAGGGTTATACTACACTATCGAAGGGGCTATTACTCAAGCGTGGTTCTGTAACCTGTGTTGAGTGGCACCACGACCCGCCCTGATTCAGGCTGCTATTTACTATGTATGCATGTAGCGTATTATGCGTGTGGCGTAAGCAAAAAATACAAAGTGTGGTACACCTCGGTTGATGACTTATATACTGCTGGCTGAAACAGAATCACGGGCACTTGCCTACAATACTCAACTCAATGGCACTGAGTATGCTATTCCTGAGACTGCCTTTATAGTTGCGGATAGTTACCGCAAGATGAAGGGTGAACTACTCGAATTCATCAGGGCGGGAGGCCAGCCGCACTACGCCTGCTTTTGCGGCCTGCCCACAACCTACAAAAGCTGCCATGGAAGCCAACTGCGGGAGAATATCAATAGTATCACGAGCAAGCTTCAACGCCTGTCAGGTAATCCGGGCTAATCGCCTTGTAGTCGCCTTCGCACAACATCAAAGGTCAAATGCCTTCCGTGGCCTCAGCGGGTAGTTTCACGCGTTTGGCTGCGCTGTCACAGCCGAACGATGCCCGCCACTGACGAGGATTTTTTAGTTTGTGAACTGAAATTTTCAGCTGCAAAATTCGCCTATACGCCCCGCTGCAACAAGTCTAGTATACAGCGCCGCGCAGTAACCATGCTTGCCAGGACTACCTTCGGCCTGTCTGCCACCGGTTGCCACGGGGCTGCTTTCCTTACACTTCGCTCGTATTTTGCCCTTGGAACAATTCATCGTTGTTGAGCCCACGCAGGCCCGGCTGCTGGCCACTATCGATGGCCACGCTATTCCGGCCGCCACCTACCCCCGGCAGCTGCTCGCGCTGCACTACGGCGACGAAGACCTCACACCCTATGCCGTTAGCTTGACTTTTGAGGGCACCAGCGCAGTGATTGCCTGCGAGCTGCCGCTGAGCTACGCCACCCAAAACAACCGGGACCGGGGTGCCCCGCTGCTGCATTTGTGGAGCCAGCCGCTGCGTGGCCGCACCGAGTTGGGCGAGGCCTTCGAGGCGCGGGCGGCCTACAGCGTCGGCATGACGGCCGTGTCCGGCCCAGGCCTGGAGGGCAGCGGCACCCGCGTGACCGTTCGGGCCGACGACTGGCACCTGGCCCGGGCGCAGCCCTGCCTATGGGCCGGCAGCCTGGTCGGCGATTTGCCCGAGGGGCCGGGCAACCTGCAACTGCGCATCGGTACCCCTTACACGGGCGGGTCGATGTCGCGTGGGCATTTTGGTCTGGTGGGAAGCCGGTGGACGTATTTTCTGCTGAGGAAGGGTAAGCGCCGCCCCCACCACACGCTGGTGGTGGACACGGCCGGCCAGGCGCTGGACCCCGTGCTGCTGGGCAGCGAGCTGCGGGTGCTGAGCTACTGCCTGGGCCAGCCCCTGCACTGCGGTTTTTTGGTGGGGCTGGATGCCCACGGCGAAACCGTGGCTTACGCTGGTGGAGCGTACGGCTTCCTCCGCCTCCGGCCCAACCACGAGTTTCCCCCGGTGCCTCAAGAGTATTTTCGCCCGTGGTTTACGCTCCTTTTTCAGCACCTGACCCAGCACCTGGAAGTGCCACAGTTGCGGGCGCGCAACGAGGTGCTCTACGAAGCCATCACGCTCTACGTCGAGTCGGCGGCGGAAATAAACAACACCAGCCGGGAAGTGAAAGCCCTGTTGGCCTGCCTGGCCGTGGCGCACTGGTTTGTGGGACCGGCCCCCGGGCTGGTGGCGGCCCCTGCCAAGTGGGCGCGGTGGGCACGCACCAGCCCCATTGTGCGCGCCCACGCGCAGGAGGGACGGGCGGAGCTGCTACGCACCCGCTTGGAAGTCGCTACGCAGCCCGGCCCCGTGGAGCTGCTACACCTGGCTTTGGCCGAAGCCGGCCTGGCCTTTCCGCAGGAGTTGCGCGATGCGGTGCAAATGAGCAGCCGGCTGGCCGCCGGGCAGGTGGTGGGGGCTATCGCTTACGCCGACAGCCAGCCGCGGTGCCTGCACCTACGCACCCTATGCGCGGGCCTGCTGGCCATGGCCGTGGGCTACCGGGGGCCGGTGGCCGAATGGGACGCGCCCCGGTCGCGCCGGCCAACGGGCGAGACGCGCTCCAATGGCTGGTTTCCGACCGACCCCGCGGTGCGGCCGCCGCAGTTTGATGCCGAAGCCACGGAGCACTTGGCCGCCACGCCGCTGGTGGAGCTGTGGCCCACGTTTGAGCGGCCGGTGGTGCCGGCTGGCTCGCTGGTGCAGCTACTGGAAAACTTTGCGCGCAGCCTGGCCTCGCGGGCCGGCGAGCTAGTGCGCGCCCGGGTAGTGCCCCTGCCGGTGCTGGACCCGGAAGCGCCCCGTCTCTATGATTTTGTGTTGGAGTCGGTGCCGGTGCCACTGGCCAGCACGGTCCTGTTTACGGTGCAGCAGGCCGGGCCGGGCGCGCCGCTCGCTGTGCTAAGCTGGGACGAGGAAGGGCCGGTTATCGCCGACGAAAAGGCCCTGGCGCAGTTTCTGGGGCAAGTGGCGCGTGCCCCCCGCACCCGGCACGCCGTCGAGCGGCTCCTATTGCTAGCTCCTGATGCCCGCTAGTATGCTGCCGCTCAAAATACTGCAGTGGAACATGGCCGCGGCTCCTCACGCCCGCAAACCCAAGCCTCACCCCAACCCGGCCAAAAGTGCCGCCGCTCTTACGGCCCTGCTGCACGACCATGCGCCGACCATCGTGGCCCTGCAGGAAACCGACCCCGCCATTCTGGCCCAGGTCAAGCTGACGGCTTATGACCTACAACGCGGCCCAATGGGCCTCACCACGCTCGTACTACGCCAAGCCTACCGGCCGGTGCGCAATAGCGACATTCGCCAGCGGGTGCAGGTAGTGGAGTTGGATGCGGCCACGCCCGGCGGGGCAGGCCTGTTGGTATTTAACCTGCACCTGCCGGTGCTCTACAAGACCGAGCTTGAGCGCCGGGAATTTGCCCGGGTGTTTCTGCTACCAGAAATGACCCGCCTGCGCGTGCTGGGACAGCCCCGGCTGGAAATTATTGCCGGTGATTTCAACCTGCCGCCCTATGATGAAATTATCGTGGGCGAGTCGGGGCTGTTTGCCAACCGCGACCTGGCGCACACCAACAAGCGCCGCAGCACGGTGGGCCGGCCCATCTACAACACGAGCTGGGCCATTTTCGGGGGCGCTTGCGGGGCGCTCGGCTCTTACCACGGACCCAGTCTGGCGCATGGCCCCTGGCAGGTTCCCGACCAGCTGCTGCTAGACCCGCGCCTGGCCGAGAACCGCCGCGTCAGGGTACAGGTGCTCACCAAAACCTCGGGGCAGGACCTGCACACGCCCCTGCCGTTTGGCTACCCGAACAAAACCACGGCCTCCGACCATTTTCCCGTGCTGGTGACGCTCGACCCGTTGCCGGCCGCCGGGGCTGCGGGCGGGGTACAAACCTAGACCACTTTAGAAGAGCCGCGCCCATTGTTTGTGGTAACTACCCGCCTTAACCGACAGCCGCCCGCCCCGGCAAGGCTCTCGGCCCATCAAAGAAAGCCCGCCTGAGCTAGGCCAGGCAAAAGTAGCCCCCCCGTCGCTTGGCTAGCCATTACGCCACTGAAAGCAGTTGAGTTAGTAGACCAGGAAATAAAACGGCAGGCGTCCTTCACAGCTCAACTAGCCACTGGAAAAGCTGGCGCAGTAATGCGAGACAGAATAATGGATTAGACTTAGCTGTCCAAGCTATTGGTAAGCAGCAGGTGCGGGCACGCCACTTGCAACGCGGCCAGCACGGCCGCCTGCGGAATGCGCTCCTGCTCCAGCCGCAGGTGGTTGTCGGCCAAGTGGTCGATAAGGCCTGTTCCGCAGGAGTCAGGTGCTGCAGCACGGCCGCGGCTACCGGGGTAGCCCGCACCTGAAACTGCTGATACTGCGCCAGGGTAGCGGCATCCATCAGCAGCGGGCGAGCAGCGGGGCAATAGCGGCGCAGGCGGTTGAGTATCTGCAACCCCGCGGCGTCCAGGTCGCCCCAATAGAAGACCTGCCGGGCTTGCAGCCAGGCGGCGTGCTCGACCAAGCCAACGGCGAACCCCTGGCCCCATACTGCTACGGCGCCGGCCAGCGCGGGCAGCGTCAGAAATGTTATCTTGTTCTCGGTAATCAGCACGGTGTGGCCCGGCGGCTGCAAGTCCTGAAATTTACTGAGCGGCACCATAAACTCGCTCAGGCCAAACGACAAGCCCGCGCTGAGTTGTGGGTCCAGGACGCGCACGTAGACCAGCGGCTCGGGCTCGCGCAGCCGCAGCCGGGCCGCGAAGGTGCGGCTCGCCTCGTTCAGGTAAGTTGGTATCAGCTGGCGCAGCAGCGCCGTGAGCACGGCCTCGTGCTCCTCCACAAACTTGGTGTGCACGGGTAGCGGCAGCTCGCGCACGTAGCAAGGCTCGGCCCCCGGCGTAACTGCTAGATAGAAAAAATACCACGCTACCAGTACCAAAGCCTGCTTGCTGGGTGGCGGCTTCGTACTGGGCCTTCAACTCCTGAATTGGGTTGCTGCTCGTGCGCAGGCGCTGCTCCTGCGCACGAATATGGCTGAGGGCCAGCGCAGTGCCAGCTACATCCAGGTCATTGTAGGCCCGCACCCGGCCCGTGCGCTCAATCTGCGCTATTTGGGCCTCAATCCGCTCCCGGTCTTTGCGCAACTCGTGCAGGCGTTGGGTGGGGTCGGCGTGGCTGCCTTCTACCAGGGAGGTAAGCTGGTCGAAGAGCTGGCGCAGGCGAGAGCCCGTGCCGACAAACTCCCGGTGTTCCAGGCTACTTAGCCACTGGAGGGCTTTCTCGCTGGCCGCCGTCAGGTCGTACCACTGCTGGCCATTCTCGTCGGGGACGAGCGACAGGTACCCGTCATCGGCCCACCGGCTCAGGTAGCGCCGAGCCAGGGCGGCCGGGTCGTTAGGCTTCGCAAACCAGCTCGTTTCGGCCGCGGCATCGGGCAGTTCATCCACCTCGGGCACGTAGCCCAGCTCGCGTAAATAGTCGCTCAGCTGCGCCGTCAGCTGCGGGGCCAGCACGGCCCGCGTAGCCAGGCCAGCCGTTTTGAATTCCTGGTATAGAAATTTGAGCAGCAAGGCGGTATGGGCACCCCGCAAACGCAGTAGTTTAGCGGCTGGGGTGGGCGTCAGCAGGTGTAGGCATTTGTGGTACTCCATGGCAGGACAAGTCTCGGTTAGCTAAGCTACTTCTGATTATTAAGCGCCAGGTAGAGACCAGTTGTCGGGCGAATGGTCAGTAACGGTAGTAATCTCCTATTCCACTACACACTACACCAGCCCTAGCTGCGCAAACCGATTATCCAACAGCGTGTGAAACTGCTCCTGAAGCACTTCAGGCAGAAAGCTGCGCCCAATAAATTCGTGCCAGGCGGGCTTGGCCTTGCTAAAGCGGGCGAGAATGCCCGTCATCACTTTATCGTCAACACCCGCCCGCTGGGCAGCCTGCCGAAAATCGGTTTGCCGCAGCCGCTTCTTACTGCCGTTGAGCATCAGGGCCAGGTCTTCGGTATCGGCAGGATTAACCAAGGCCGTGGCTACCAGGTCGTAGGCCGGGGCCAGGCCGTAGCCCAGGCCGGGCGTGTGCAGCAGCGAGAAGTTCTTGAGGTGCATGTCCGCGTTGCCGGTCAAAAAGCAAAAGAGCACCAACTCGTAGTAGTTCACCACATCCAGGCCGGGGTTGGCCGAATACTTCAGAATGGCCTTGGCCACTTGCTCGTGCGAGCCGTGGTACTTGTTTTCCGTCAGCCGCTCGGTCAGCTGGCACATGTCTTCCATGGCCAGCTTGCGGCCCTTTTGCCGGTCAATACGGCGCGTGACGTAAGCCAGAGCTCCGCCTTCGAGGCGCAGCAGCCCGTGGGGTACCGTGGGCAGGCGGGCCAGGGCCGCCAGGTGCATGGTCAGGTCCTCCACCTCGGGCAGGTGCGGGTAGCGCGCCGTAGGCGGCTTGAGGATATACTCGCCATCCAGCGCGCCTACGATGGTGAAGCGGCTGGGCTGCCCGGCCGCCCCCGCCGGGGCTAGCGTCAGCGAGAGCTTAGGCTGCACGCCGGTCACGGTGATGTGCTGGCGCACGACGGCCTCGGCTAACGCCAGCATTTCGGCTTCGGTATAAGGGAACGCTGGTGGCACCGCCTTCCCAAACAACTTGCGGCTGCAAGCCGGATGATAGGAAGGCCCGCCGCCGTCGGGCAGGGGCTGGTAGCAGTAGAGGCAGCGGTTCATGCGTCGTCTTCGGTTTCCAGCGGGTAAATGCTCACGGCCCCGATGCAGTCGCGGCAGCAAGCCAGCAGCAGGCCCATGCGGTCGCGCTCGCGGAGCTTCCAGTTCCGCTCGGCTACTTCCAGCAGCCAACCCTCGGGAATCAGCCCATCAAAAAATGGCAGCATCGTCCGCTCCACATAGGGCGCGGCGCGTAGCGGCAGCGTGAGGCTCACCGACTCGGCGGCGACAATAAGGAGATAGTCAGGGGTGTAAGCGAACGTGTATCCCTGTTCGTCCTGGGTGAGGTGCCCGGCCAGTTGCCCGTGCAGATGTACTTCGGCTTTTCTCATGACGGCTCGGCGAGGTGAGTGCGGTCTATAGGTGTGGGAGCCAGCTCATGGCCAAACAGGCGTAGTACCAGGTTCACTTTATCCAGTTGCAGGGTGGGCTTGCCCTGCTCCAGCTCGCGCAAAAAGCGCAGGCCCACCCCTGCTTTGGCCGCTAGGTCAGGTTGAGAAAGCTGTAATAGCTTGCGCCGCTGTTTGACGAAAGCAGAAAGAGAGTGCTGCATACGTTATACCCGTTCGGGTGCAATAAGAACTTAAGCGTAGTTTTAGTACCCGTTCGGGTGTAAATTTAGCTAACAAATCTTATAGTATACCTGAGCGGGTATAGCTATCAACTGCAAAGGCCTCGGCTAATACCGCTATGATTTGGTCAGGAGTGGCTTCCTGGCCCAATCAGACCGCGTGGCCATAGCCGCAGCGCCGCCTAGTGAGGAGCCGGACGCCACTAGCATAAATAGCCAGTTGAGATAGTCCAGGTCCTGGGGCGCATCCACCCGCTCCAGTTGCAGGCTGGCATGCTCCAACTCCCGCAGCGAGGTCCACGGCGGCGCAGTCATCGCCCGGTTGTCGTCGAGGAACGGACCCGCTAAGTCGGTCTTAAAACGCAACCAGCCCAGGCGGTGCCCGTCGAAGACGCCCAACAGGTAATCCGATTCCAGCAGCGGCCGCTCGCGGCGCTCCTGCTGCCGGGCCAGGGATGCGTCGCACCGACGCATGAGCAGTCGCCCCCAGCGGTCAGGTGAGAAGTCCAAAAAAAGGCCGAAATTGAACTGGTTTTCCGGTAAGTATTGGGGGCCGGCAAACAGCTGCAGCGAGGGGTCCAGGGCCTGGGCGTGCGGCTGGGCTAGCCACTGCGCATCGTAGGTGAAGGAAAGTACCTCTTTGCCCCGCACCGGCACGGCCGAAAGCATGCCCATCAGGTGCGGACCTTGGGGCAGGCCCTGCCAGTCGGCACACACTTACAGCTGGCGGCGTTCAAGGGTCTTGGCTATGAGACTACTAGGAGGGTGACTATTTAGGTGCCCGCGTGCTGACTAGCAGTTCGGCGTCCTGCAGCTTGCGCCCCAGCACGTCGTCGGCCGCTAGGTGCAGAATGGTCTTTTCCAGACCCAGCACGAACAAGACCTGTAAGTAAGCACCCAGACTCACCGTCGGCATACCTTGCTCGATGGCGTGCAGGGTATTGCGGCTAATCGCCGCCCGCTCCGCTACGCGGGTGGTGCTGAGCTTGCGGCATAGACGGGCCAGGCGAATATTTTCTCCTGCCTGCGCTAACAGCTGCCGTAACTGGGGCAGCATAACTACGGGGTATTTAGCCACAGTGCGCAATATATTACGCAACAATAGTAGCAAATGCTCAGCGTATTGCGCATTGAGTTACATCCTACATGAAAAAGTACCTCGGCACATTCCACTTATCTTACCTATCTAAGTTACCTGCTATACGCTAGGCTACTCGGTGGGTAAGGCGTTAACCTAGTGCCATCTCCGGAGCAACAATGCGGGCTAGCCGCCCATTAGCACATCAAAAAGCGCCCGGTAGTGAATGTCCTACGTTGCGTTGTAAAGTGACGCAGCTGGGACATTTTTATGCAAAAGGTCAGTGGCTACGCTTCTCTTGCGCAGCTTTTTGCAATTACAGTCTCGCCCGTTCGCCCGTGGTCAGCCTGCCCGACCACCTTCAGCGCTAGGCAGCTCGCCTCGCCGGGTGATACCTTGCTTACCCTATGCCCAACTCTACCCGCTTTTTTCCCAACTCCTGGTCCGATAGAAGCATCCACCACCAATTGGGGGCAACCATTTGCCGCGCGCAGGGGCTGTACGGGGCGGTAGCTTATTGGACGATAGGGCCCGAAGTGCTGCACGCCCAGCTGGTAGCCTTACTGAGCCAGCCCGAGTCGTTTTGCTGCGTGGACTTGCACCTGCCCACCGACGTGGACAAGCTGCACGCCTTCCATCGCCTGGGGGCGCGGCAGCTTTTTGTGCAGTGTCACGAAGTGCGCCAGCGCGGCGAACGCCATTTGCACCGCCACTTGCTGCATACCAAGCTGTTGTTGTTTGACCTGCCGCTCGGGCAGGCCGAAGTGTGGGTGGGCAGCTACAACTTCACCAAGCAGGCGCTCCTGGGAGCCAACCGCGAGGCCTCGGTAGTACTGACCACCACCCAGGGCTCGGACCTGTACCAGCAGGTGCGCGCCTACCTGGAAGCCATTCGGGCCGATGCGCACTGCCACCGCTTTGACCCAGCGCGGCTGGACGACTACAAAAAGCTGCAAGGCCTGCCCGACGATGAGCCCGAGCCCGAATGCCTGGTACTACCGGTGGCGTGGCACTCGGCCCGGATGCCCACACTGGCGCGCCAAACACTGCTGCTGCTAGGCCAGGCCCCCGACGAGCGCCGCGCCCTCGCCCAGGCCGATGCGGCGAATACGCCCGTGGTGCTGCGGGCCTACGACTTGTCTACCGGCCTTACTACCCACTACGGCGTTGTTATTCAAAACCAGGGCGCTATTGACCGGAACGTGCCCTCTTCCTACGACCTCTCGTTTGGCCAGCGGCACCTAGCCGTGCGCCCGCCCGAGACGCTGCCCTACGTGGCTCCCCAGCTCCATCCGCTGCCGCCGGCCGAGCTGCGCGAGTTCGGCTTCTGGGCCAGCCTGCTGGTGCTGGACAAGTTACCCACCTCCCTGCACCTGCTGCCCCGCGAACGCGATGACACCGCCCACTGGCAGCGCGATTGGGAAGCCACCGAGGAAGTACGTGCGCACTTGGAAGCTGCGCCGGAGGCCTTCAACCAGCAGCTTACCCTCCCTTTTGGGGAACGCCCCCCGGCCCCGGACATCCCCCGCGCGGTGCTGCCCGACCTGCCGGCCGAGCAGTGGCTAAGCTGGGCGATGGAAAGCTCGGTGCGCTACCGCCGCAAAGCCAAGCTGGGAAAGCTCGACGTATTCGGCGCCGCCTTCTGGGATGAGCGGGAGCCCGCCCCGCCCACCGCTTTCGAAGAGCTGGACAACCAGTTTTCTCCCTACAACCTGCGCTATCTGGCGGCGGCCTACGAACAGCCCCTGCGCCAGCGCTACTACGAGCCGGCCAGCATCGCCCAGCAACTAGCCCTGGATGGGGACCGGGTACCCCGGCTAAAAAAACTACTGGAGAAATACCGGCTCCGCTACTAATTTATTGATTATACCTGCCTGTTGCTCAACCGGTTGTTCATGGTGAAATGATTCTGTCATTCTGCCTCTGCAAGCGCTTCAGCAGCCAGTAAGCGCTTGCCCATGAATCAGTCTGACTTCTCGGCTGACCCGCCAGCCACCACCCAGGCCGAAGACTACTTCCAGCGCTATGGCTTCGCCAGCCGGATTGCGCAGGTGCTCCTCAACCGGCGGGAGAGCAGCAGCATTACCCTGGGCGTGTACGGGGCGTGGGGCGAAGGCAAGACTTCGGTCATGCGCTTCATCGAACAGGAGCTCGCGGCCCACAGCGACGCCATTGTCATCAACTTCAACCCGTGGCGCTTCTCCGATGAGCCGTCGCTGCTACTGGCTTTTTTCACCACGCTGGCCGAGCGCTTAAAGCCGCTGAGCCCAGATACGCGCTGGTACAAAACCCGCAAGGAAAGCATCGGGGAAGCCGTGCTCAAATACGCGAGTTACGCCACGGTGTTAAAGGCGACGCCCGCTTCCGGCCTGGCCGATGCGCTGCCGGGCCTGGGTAAGGCCCTGGCCGACGTGCCCCTGGAAAAGCTCAAGGCGCGCATCGAAGAATTTCTGCAAGCGGCTCAGCGTAAGATAGTCGTCATCATTGATGACATCGACCGCCTGGAGAAAACGGAGATTCACGCCGTATTTCGCCTTGTCCGGCTCACAGCTGACTTTCCCTATACGAGCTACATTTTGTGCTTCGACGACCGGGTAGTGGCCTCGTCCATCGGCGAGCGGTTTGCGGATGGCAGCCAGCAATCAGGGTACGAGTTTTTGGAAAAAATTATTCACGTGCCCCTGCGCCTACCCCAGGCCACGAAACGCGATTTGCGCGACTACCTATTTACCTCGCTGGCCAAAGCTATCGAGGAGGTCGGGGTAAACGTACCGACGGCCGACCTGGATAAATTCCGGGAAAGCTTTGGCAAATATTTTCTCGCCCGCTTCGCGACGCCCCGGCTGGCCAAGCGGTACGTCAACAGCCTGTCCTTCGTCTTGCCACTGCTGCAAAACGAAGTGAACTACCCCGATTTGCTGCTCATCGAGGCGACGAAGCTCTTCTACCCGAGCATCTACGCCCTTATCAGGGAGCATCCCGGGTATTTTCTGGGCAGCTTCGAAGTAAGGCACTGGTCGGCGCAGGATGAAAAAAAGCGCCATACGGTGTTTTTTGAGCAGCACTTGGGTTCTTTCTCGCCCGACAGCCAGGCTTCTGTAAAAGAGCTGCTGGCCGAGCTGTTTCCGAAGCTGGCCGAGTTGTGGCCGACCAGGTACCTCTACCCCGAGCACGAGGAGCTCTTCAACGAGAAGCGCATTGCCTCCGCGCACTATTTCGACCGTTACTTCTCCTACACTATTTTGAAGGGCGAAGTATCGGATGTGGTGTACGATGCCTTTTTCAACGCCCTCTCGGGCGACCGACTCAAAGCGGAGGAATTGTGGCGGCAGCTGCTCGCAGCTGGCAACCTGTGGGATTTACACTTTCGCTTCTACGCCAAACGCAACGAGTTTACCAGCGACCAGGCCAGCACTTTGATTTCCATATTAGCTGGCCACGAAGTGGAAATCAAGGCTAAAAAGCGGCCCGATGACTCATTTGACCACCACTTTGATACCGCCCGGCAAATAGCTTCGCTGCTTACTTTCAACGTGGCGGCGCCGCACCAGTTAGGGGTGCTCGAAGAAGTTTTTGCGGCTCCCGTCTCGTTTGAGTTGCTCTACCAAATGACGCACGAGCTACTCCGCCCGCAGCGGCGGGGGGAGCCGGTAAGCAAAGACCTCCAAACCCAGGCCAGCACGCGGCTCCTGGCGTGGGCCCTGCAGGAGGCCGGCCCGGTTTCGCTGGTTGCGCTGCACCAGACTGCCGTGCAGCTGCTATTTAAAATCTGGGCGGAGGTGGGCGAGGCCTCGCTAAGCGAGTATCTCCACCAGCACCTACCCGACGAGGCCAGCCTGCTGCAGTTGATTCGGGCATTCATCTATCCCACGAATAGCAGCTCGCAGCCAGCGCCTTATCTCAGTGATTTTGGCCAGCCGGAATTCACCTTCATGCAGTCGCTTTTCGACCCGGCGCCCTTCGCCCGGCTTTTATCGCCGGCTCACCAGCAGGTGCCGCCTACTTTTCCGAGCGCCGGCTACCGGCAGCCAGCCGCTGATGAGCTGCTGCTCCGCCAGTTTGCTTACTGGTGCCAGCATCCGCCAGCGTCAGCGAAATGAACTGGGGGTAAAGCGATAACTTGAGCCGGTTAAATAAAATGGACAGCGAAGGAGCGCGCCTTCCATTGCTACTATCCGACAAACCCTACCAGTAGCTTGCCGCTTATCCTTATAAAACATATCCCTACATTCAAGAAAGGCTGAGTGCGTGCGCCTAATGTAAGCTTTCAGTCTTTCTCCCCCGCAGTATGCCACCGCCGTCTCCTTCCAGGGCGCTTTCCAGTGTTCATTACTCCAACGCCGGCCATGATTTTCATGTGCTTTGGGCAACTCGACGCATCATCGAGCTTCTTAACCCTGCTAGCACCCTGCGGGCAGTTAAAATGGAGGGCGTTGCGGCAGAAGACATCGCCGCTCTTCCTGCGGATAAGGAACATTTTTTAGCCGCGGATTTAACCGAGTATTACGGCGGAGAGCATTTTGCCGCTGCTGACCGCGCTGTAATCGCCCAGTTAAAATACAGCACTCAGCATCCTGAAGAAGCATGGACAGCCGCTCGGCTGCGCGAAAGCAAAGGCAAAAACAACTCGGTTTTTGAGCGGCTGTTGGCCGCTTACCAGGACTTGCTGGCCGCGGGAAATTCCCGCGCCGCTGTACAGCGAAAAGCTACGATTCGGCTCATCAGCAACCAGCCGCTACATGTCAAGCTTCTGTCATTGTGGCGCGCTATTCAAGCAGCCCTACAGGCCGTAGGCTCCCCGCCGGTTACCTATTCCAAGCTGCTACGGCAGCTGCCACCCGAGCACCATGCCGAACTGGATAAGCTGTATGACCTGCTTGGGGTAGCAAGCAAGCAGGGCGCGAAAAGCAAGGAATTCACTGATTTCTGGCGAATACTCGACTTAAGCGGGTGCGGCGCTGATAGCCGGATGGGCCAGCAGTTGGCCTTAATGCAGGAATTAGCATCGTCTGTCCCGCACGGCGGGCGCGATGTTGCATTACAACTTACCGATTTGGTCCGCCAGCAGGCACTACCATCTGACGATGCCGGTGCCTCGCCTCGGCTGCTTACTCGTGCTAGCGTATTAGCGGCCCTCGGGATAGTTGACGAGAGTGAATTATTTCCAGAGCCATCGAAGATTAACGTTCCTGCTCAGCCAGTTCCTACGGCGGAGGCAGCGAAGCTCGCACAAGCCCTCTCAACCACTGACCAGCGGTTTTTAGCGCACGGCGAAGCTGGGGTTGGTAAAACTACTACGATTCAGCAATTATCATCGCACCTGCCCGCGAAGTCGGTGGTGCTGGTGTATGATTGCTACGGAGGGAATTACGGCGAGGGAGAATATATCAACCAAAGCAGTGGTCGCCATACGCTTCGGCGCGCTTTCTGGCAGCTGAGCAATGAGCTGGCGCTGGCCACTGGCCTACCTTTTCTCGTTGTCCCGCCTACTGATAAATATACCTTGCGCGACCATTTTCAGCGCCGGCTCACGGCGGCGGCGAAAGTAGTGGAAGCGGCGGGCGGGCTGCTGGTGCTGGTGGCGGATGCGGCCGACAACTCCGCGTTTAAAGCCCGCAAAGACCTGGGAAGCGACTGTTTTATTCCCTTTCTATGGGAGTTGGAGCTGCCCGTTAATTGCCGGCTGCTGATGACCGCCCGCACGCACCGCCTGGCCAGCCTGCAGGCCCCGGCCGGCACCCAAGAGATAGCGTTGACAGGGTTCGATTTGGCGGCTTCTACCCTTCGCTTGCGGCAGGTATTTCCTGCAGCAACTGCAACCCAGGCGGCCATATTTCACCAGCGCACCGGCGGCAACCCCCGGGTACAATACTATTGCCTGGACCCTAGTCCCCACGTACCCGGCTCCGAGGCAGCCCTCGCGCATACGCTGGCGCGGCCGGCTACCAGCGCCGCTACAATCATTGACGACATCCTCAACGCGGCCCTGGTAGAGGTAGCCGAGCCGGAGCAGGCCAAAGAACAGCTTGCCACCCTGGCAGCCCTGAATCCCCCCATCCCACTGGACATTTTTGCGGCAGCCTGTCGCATATCAGTAGCCCAGGCAACTACGTTTTGCAAATCATTGACCCCTGGTCTTCTGCTGCAAAACGGCTTTATCAGCTTTCAGGACGAAGATTTTGAAACCCAGCTAAGGGAGCGTAGCCGGGCCGATGGTCCGCTGCTGGCTACGCATCAACGACTCGGCGACTACTTTCGGCCCCTGGCAACTACCAGCGCTTACGCGGCCCAGGCCGTGGCCGAGCAGTATGCGGCCGCGGAGCGCCGCGAAGAGCTTATCGACCTGGCGCTGGAAAGCCCGCCCCTGACGTTCATTACGGACAGTGCGGAACGGGTGCGCATTGAACGGAAACGCCTGGAACTGGCGCTACAGGCGGCCGCTGAGTTGGGCGCTGACCTCGCCGGGGCCAAGCTGCTGGTACTAGCCGCCGAGCGGCTGCAGGCTAACCACGCGCTGAAGGCGCTGGTTACGGCCGACATCGCGTTAGCCGCGCACTTTGGCAACGTCGGCACCGTAACGGACTACTTCCGCGAGGGCACTGATGATGCCTGGCTGGGAACCGTGCATTATCAACTGGCTGCCTACTATGCCACTGACCCCGGGCAACGGGCGCGGGCCAAACACCACTTAATCAGCGGGCACAGCTGGGTCGACCGCTACTTCAGCGTTTCGGATTACGAGCGGCATAACTGGAAATTAGAAGCCTCGGATATTGCCTACGAGGCGGAAGCACACTACTGGCTAGGCGGCCCGGAGGCGGCCTGCCAGATGCTGCAGCGCTGGTCACCTGCTGAGTTTGCGGCGGAGGCGCTCTACTTGCTGCTACAGCGCCTGGCTAAGCGCGTAGCAGGGCCAGCGTTGGAAACGCAGCTGCGCTCCTTGCAGCTGCCCCTCATGGCGCAAGCGCTAGCCCAGGCAGCGCTGTGGGAAACGGGCTACGTAGTCAGCGAAGCCTGGAGCAGTGTCGTGGCCGCCCGTCTGCTACCGTTATTGCAGAAGCAGAAAATTAAATCCGCGCTTACCCACTGGTCAATGGGCTGGGAAGCCAGTGGCTGGCTACTCTGGCCTTTGCACTTAGCCGAACTGTTTACTCGCCGGCAGTTGGCGAAAGAAACTACGCTCCTGCTCCTGGGTTTGCTACCCTCCTTTTCGTTTCGGGAGGCATTCAAGGATTCAGGCTACGAAGAGATTGTAGCCCCTATCCGCATTGCCTGCCTGCAAGCCCATTTGCGTGCTCAGCCGCTTACGGGCCTGGACTTGTTGCCCCCGTTGAAACAGGGTGACTACCGATACAAAAGCTACGGTTATCACGAAGACGATTTGTACCGGCGAGACCTCGACCATTTTATTGCACTTTACACCCACTGGGCGCAATGGCTTAGCGAAGCGGTGCTGTCCGACGCCGTGCAGCAGCTGATTCGGACGCGCCTGCTCGACCTACGCCCCCCCCGCAGAACCTCCACGGCGGGCTTTCGGGGCCGGCAGGCGCAGTGGCTGCGCAGCGCTAGTTCGTTGCTGGTCCGGATTTCGGGTACCGAGGTCCTGCTTACCGCACTGATTGACCATGCTGCGCGCCTGACCAGTCGGCCTCTGGCGCGGAGACTTTGGGAGCACACCGCCTGCGAAATATTTCGTTTTTGGCCGGCTCCCGGGCTCGCGTTCCAGTGCCTGGAGCGGGTAGCTGCCGATGCCCGCGCCGACGAGCTGGCCGTGCATACCCGCTGGTCTATCCTGCTGAGCTGTGCGGCCATCAGCTTTCCGCACGACGAAGCCTTCAGCCGGGGCCTTTATACCGACGCTATTAATGCGGCCTATCAGGGCGTAGGCGACGATGTGGCTCATCGCCTGGCGGTGGGCGCGCAGGCGGCCACCCAGCTTGGTCACACTATGCCGCCGGCGGAGGGCCATGCTATTGCCACGCAGCTGGCTGGCCTCGTGGAAGCCTATCAGCCCTATTTGTCAGAAGACGATGCGCAGTTGCCCACGCACGCGGTACTGGCCGCGGCTACCACCCTGAGTTCGGCGGCGGGCGTGGCCCTGTGCCTGCGCTGGGATGCGCTGGATGTCGTTCGGCTACCGGAGGGCATCAGGCCGGCCGTGCAGGCCGCCACGGGGGCGCACTGCTGGCAGCCGGCGCAGGCACTCTGGCTCCTCAAGCTCCGGGGAGAATTTCTGGACATTTCCCACGACGCGCTAGAGGTACTAGCCAAGCTGCCCCATGCCACTGCGGCGCAGCGGCAGCAACTTGTCGGGCCATTGAGTGCGCTAGCTGATTGGGTAGCGCGGGATACGCCCCTGGCCCGCCGGCCGGCCGCGCTGCGACGGGTTGCCGCGTGGGCAGGCGACCGGCAACTCTCCCACCTGCCAGCCATTCGGGCCATTCAGCAAACCCTTGACTTTACCAACGCCCTGGCCCCTGCTGAGGATAGCGCTACGGCTGAAGAGCCGAGCTACTACGAACTAGAGCGCCAACAACGCCAGCAGCAATGGACCACTGCTGCTAAGCGGGGTGATGTTGCCGCTTTTGCCGAATGGCTGGCCACCAGCCATTCTTCTCAGGAAGCCATGGTACCGGCTTTGCTGCAACTAGGCTACGCCGTTCTGCCAGCTCGCCGGGTGGAAGTGCTTGATTTATTGCTGCGGGTGCGCAGCCACTGGGAAAGCCAGGGTTACGCCGTGCTGAATGCCCTCGCTGAACTGCTGGGCGCATGGCATACCCTTATTCCCGTGCGGGAATGGGCCGTGCGGGGCTTACCTGATTTCTACGGCGCTAATCTGGCGCGCCTGGTCGGCGACAGTGGTCAGCCCGCTCACCTGGAGCAGTTTTGCCAGTTGCCCTTGGTAAATCAATCGCGGGCGACCTTGCTGCTATCTGCTGTTGCCAAGCAATTAGACTCGCTCAGCTCGGCGGCCCTTTGCCAGGTTGCCACCACCCTCCTTAAGAATAGCCCCGCGACGGAGCTACTGTCCTTCATTCACTGGCTACTGGACCGGATGCAGGCGCAGTTGCAGGCTGAGAAAAAAGCGCTGCCCTTCGGCGAGTTACTGGCCTACCCGGACGCCGTAGTCTCACCGCCAGCCTTGCTTGCGCAGCTTATCTGGGCGGTGAGTGGCGACCCCGACAAACGGGTGCGCTGGCAAGCCGCCCACGCGGCCCGGCAGCTGATGAGCTTATCGGAAAATGACGATTTCAGTCAGCACTTCCTAGCCGAGCTGCTGGAGCTCACGCGCACCACTACCAGCTGGCTGCCCGCTACAGAAGAGTTTTACTGGCAAGGTGCGCGGGTGTGGGCCTTAGTAATAGTTGACCGCTTGGCCGACGAGCAGCCTAGTGCACTGGTGCCCCACGTGGCGATACTGAGGCACCATCTCTGCGACACCCAATTTCCGCACGCGCAGATTCGGGAGCTGGCCCGGCGCATTCTGCTTAAGGTCCACGTCTATGCCCCCACGGCGCTTTCACCCACCGATTTGGCGCGCGTGCAGGCGCGCAATCGCCCCGCCTCCTCACTGGTAAAACGCGGCTCATACGTGCAGGCACCCCCAGCTTTTCCGGAAGTGCATCGCACCAACCAGTTCAAGTTCAACGAGCTTGATACGGTTGACCACTGGTTTGAGTCGCTGGCCGAAACATTTGGCCAAACCACGGATAGGATAACTGCGCTGGTTGAGCATTGGATGCTGGAAAAATGGCATCGCACGGCGGCTGAGTGCGATGCAGACCGGCTCCAAGACCAGGACCGTTACCAATCGGGACTATTGTCGCACTACAAGATGGACGACACCACCGTGGATAGTCTTGAAATGCACCTGACGCATCACGCGCTAATGTGCGTGGCCGGTTCCTTGGTCGACAAGTACCCTATCCGGATGGATGATTATCCCGAGCCAACCTCTACCTGGGAAGAATGGCTGACGCGCTACCTGCCCCACAGCGGTTCGCCGGGCTGGCTGTCCGATTGGCGCGGGCCTGCTCCGCTGCGGCCCGAATGCTGGGGAGTACTGCCCAAGCCGTGGCGGCGGAAGCCCCTACGGCACTACCACGAAGCGCTGGGCTTCGGTGAGCCAAGCCGAACGGGATGGCTGGTGCTGCACGGGCGGCACAGTTTCAAGGAAGATGAATACGAAGGCGGTATCAGCGTGAGCAGCGTGGCCGTAACCGCTGAAGCTGCCCGGTCGCTGCTGGGGGCCTTGCAAACAGACTGGCGGTATGACTATGTATTTCCAACGTTCGGGCTTTCCGACAGAGAGCCTGAAATGCTGGATGATGTACCCGCGCTGTTTACCCTGACGCCGCTGTTGGATGAGGCAGTGGGCGGGGATGAACGAGGGGTGGAGCGCCACGACATGGCTGCTCGCAGCGTTTACACCTGCTATCCTACGTTGAGTGCTCATTTTGTCTCTCACGGCGGGCTTACGGCGGGCAAAGATGGCCAGTACTATCTTGACCCGGATGGGCAGCGGGCCGTTGAATACGAGGTCTGGGATGATAGTCTGCCCGGGGAGCGTAACAACCGTAGTGCCGAAGCCCATAGTTCTGGGCACCGCATCTGGGTGCGCCAGAACCTATTGTTGAGTTATCTGGCAGCTACCGGCCAGGTTCTCTTAACTCATGCCACCTTAGCACGTAACGTATCGCCCCGTGAGTATTCCCAAAAACAGCGCATCAGTGACCCCGGAACCCGACGCCTCGCCCTCCTCTACTCCGACGGCCGCTTTGAAACAGTGGCAGGACCATGTACGCCTCAGCCAACTGATAATTCGGGAGTTGGGTAACGAGGATAGAAACGGGGTGCTGGGGCGGTGGATGGCTCAGCGGGTAGCTGAGTTGCTGCGCCGGGCCGAAGCTTCCGTAGACCCGGTAGTGAAGGAAGCTGCCGAGCGCGAGTGCCAGGACTTAATCATTCGGCTATGGGAATCCCGAGAGAGCTGGCCAGCTGGCGGGCCGCTGGGGTCGATACTGCCCACCTTACAAACGCTACTCGCCGGCGAACCCGATTACCGGCCCTGGCGAAGCCGGCCAGCAGAAAACCAACTTATTGGCTGGATAACTAATCTCCTGCAGTTACAACGCAAGGAGCTGCGTTATTTCTGCCTGGCGATACGTGACCAAATTCCAGGCCTACTGCGGGAAGAGATGCGTCAGCTGCTCGTCGAACACCAGAGTGACTTATCCGAGGAGGAAGCTAATATTCTCTATTTCGTGACCAATGCCTCGCAATTGCCTTTCTTCAACCGAGAAGAAGCGGCGGAGATTGACGGGAATGAAATACCAGAAGAAACTACGCCCGCGTCCACGATGGAACCAGTTGACCGCCTAGCTGAATTTTTGGCATTTATTACGAGAGAACGGCAGCAGTTTTTCGCACGAGTTTCATCTACTAGCTAGCCCCCTGGCCGTATGTATCTCTGCTGACGGGCGCCCCTCAGCGTTGGGGCGCTCCCCAAACCTTCTGATGACGACGATTAATCAGTAGCCTGCCGAAGAAATCGAAAGAGCTGGGCGGGAGCCAGCGGCTCCCATTTACGCCGGCTATAGGTTTCGCGGGCCTCCTCCAGATGGTAGGTCAGCCAACTGGGGTATTCATATTCGTGGGCCAGCGCCGCCAGGGCCTCATAAGCCTCGGCAGTGGCGCGGCCAGCCAGTAGCTTGCTGAGCATGTTACGAAAAATGCGCAGCCGGTCAGCCCCCACCGGCCGACGCCCGTTTGGGGTCTTCGTTTCACTTACTCCGACCTCACCTATTACCCACCAAAGCAGGGAAACTACGTGCTCATCGGAAAGGTCGGGGGGCAGGGGCGTAATCCAACTTAGCCGACCAGACTGCCGCTCTATCAGGCTAACCCCTAACTCGGGGCTGAAGCTTAGCAGGTGTTGCCAGGTAGCCCACCAGGCCACGGTCGGTAGCTGCTTGACTACCGCTACGTTAAACAGCGACTCGTGGAACGTAGCAAACGTCGAAATGTGCCAGAACGGGGCCGCTGGCGACTGCGCAAACAGAAAATCGCGGAATAGCTCGGCGGACCTGAAACGCAGTGCCAGAAGCTTGCCCAGCGTTTCCTGGGCAAACAAACGGGGCCACCTGCCCGCCATCACGCCCTGCAACGCCCATCTCCAAAGCGCCTCATCGGGCACTTCGGTCAGTAGCTCACCCAATCGAGCGAGCCCATAGGCACTGGCTTGTAGCTGCTGCCAGTAATCGGACTGGGCAGCCAGGTACCGGAGCACAGCCCGCCGGTGATACCGCAAGGCAACCCCAAACAACTCGGTACGACGGGCCGCACTGACATGTCCAAACAACAGGGCTCGCAGCCACGGCTGCCACTGCTCCACCGTGAAGCTGGCAACCCGCTCGGGCTGCACATCCTGGCAGAACAACAACGCCGTGAGTGGAATGGAATCATCCTCGTAAAAGGTATTTATTGCCTGCCCGAACGCTATTTGCGGGGGCGCGGCCTCCACGGCCCGCCAGGCCAGCTCGCCTAGCCGCTGGCGCAACCGGGTTGAAGAGCGCAGCCAGGAAAGCCCCTTCCCTATTTCCGTTGTAATCCGCTCGCAATGGCCACTGCTGCTGCGAATAAGCAGTTTTCGGGCTATCAACCAGCTAGCCACCGGATTCGGTCGGGCGGGGTGCGAGAGGCGGATGAGCAGGCGGTAGGTGCGACTGTTCATCCGCCGCCGCAACTTGGCCTGCAGGCGCTGCTGCTGCCGCATTTCCCGCGTCTCACGGTAACTGGTGCCAGCGTAGCTGTCTACTTCACTAAGCCAGGCAAAGGCCGTATCCAGATGCCACCGTTGGCCCAACTCGTAGAGGATGGAGAACGTCAGTTGAAACCGGTCTTTTCGCCAGTGCCTACCGTCCTCAAATAGCAGCAGGGCCGTCCGGAAGAGGCTGGCTACAGTAGCTACGTGCGTAGTTGTGCATAGTAACGCGAGAATAAGCTCGAAGTCGGCAACATCTACCAGCGCCTGCCGGGGAATGCCTTGCTGGCCATACCGCTTCGGCTCGACTTGATAGGGCTGAATCAGCGCCGTTGGGCGAGGTAGCTGCCGGCGCTGCACCCAGCAGTTTAGCACGCGGTTCCGCAGGGCCGGGTCATGGGGGATATTGGGCACCTCCCCCCGCGTCAGCAACCGGCGCAGGGCGAATGCCAACCACGGCAGCACCGCTTCGTCATCAGTGTGTTGCCAGGCCCGGCTGATGACAATGTTCCGCACGAATTCGGCCATCTGTAAGTCGGTGCCATAATCCTGCCGGGGCCGGCGAACCAACCACCGCAGCAGCGCCGGCAAATGACTTACCGCCAGGCCATCCTGCAGGCCACCGGTATAAATCGGGTCAAGAAAGGAGTTGTAAGCACCAGTCAGGGAAGTTTTATTTTGCGGGGTAAGCAAAGGCAGCAACTCATCGGCCGCTAAGGCGCCTGGCCACAGGATGTGGAGCAGCGTCCCCCGAAACTCGTCGTCCGAGTCATCCGCCGGAATGGCCGTGCGCAATGGTCGCAGCTGCTGGTTGTCAGCGGCATTCCCCATAAATTGCAGCGTTTGCAGCGCCTCCACCCGAATAGCGGTAGCCAGGGTGGTATCCAGCGCCTGCTGCACCAGCAGGGGCGCCAGCGCGTGGACCACGCAGCTTACAGCCATCTTATGCGCCAACGCCCGGGCTTCGGGCGGCGCGCTGAAGTCCGCCAGAACCGGGGCCAACTGGCTGGCTAGGTGGGGGTGCGCCAGCCGGCTCATGTACGGTTCCGCCCGTTGCAGATACAGGTGGCGCTCCGTGGCGATAGCCAGCAGCTGGGCTACCAGGCTGGCCCGTTGGGCATCCGTCGCGGCCAGCACATCGGCGCGCATCGCGGTGAGCGGGTCTAGTTGCACCAGGATAGCTGCGAATTCCGGGGATAATGATGCCAGCCACACGGCCGCATCACGTAGTGCCGGCACCACGCCCGCTTCCGGCACGGCCGATTGAAAGAGCTTACGTAGCTGGGCGGGCGCGACTTCGGTTTTGTGCAACGCCCAGGCAGCCAGAAAATCAGCAAAAACCGGATGAGCCCACCGCACTTCCGTGACTAACCCATCTTTAGTCGATGGCACGAACAGCCCCGTATCCTGCACTACCTCCATCACTAATTCCTTGCTTAGCAACAAGTGGGGCTTATCCGGAAACAAGGTTAGAATGCCGGTCACGTCGCGCAGGGGCAGCCGCATTTCATCCTCATTCAGTTCATCAGCGGTGATTACCCGGCGGCGGCTGCATACCATGACGACGGCCAGCTGGGCGGCCACCCGCAGGCGCTGGTCGACATCGGGTAGCCGAAAGTGGCTCTGCTGCGGGTTCCAACCTTCTTCACACAGCAGCCGGCAGCCACTTTCCAGCAGGTTAATGCCTTTGCCGATAGCCGGCCCGAAGCGGCCAAACTCCCAAAGCTTGAACAGCAGGGCCAGCGTGACGGGCCGGGTGGCCAGGGGCACCGCCTCGGCCCGCTCCACCGCCGCAATCAAGGCGGCCGCGTCAATTTCTTTAATCTCGGCGGCCTGGGTTACCTGATACTTCGTGAGCGGGGCCAGTTGCAATACCAGCACCTGCTCCGGCTGCTCCGGCGACTGGCCGAAGTAGGCTTCGAGGTGTTCCGTAAATGAAACCGGCCAGGTGGCGGTGCGGCTCAAAATTCGCAGGTGCAGCCTCGCGCTAGGCCATTGTTCCAGCAAGCGGCCTATTGCATGCGCCAGCTTAGCCTCGTGCAGCAAAGCCTCGTCGAAGCTATCGAGCCAGAGCCAAAGCTCCTCTTCGCGCTGCCTTAACCAGCGCCGAATGCGTGGGTGGCCTGTCAGCTTGGCCTCTATTTCCTGCCAGCTGCCATACTCACCCAGGTTTAAGGATACGCTCATGCGGGGCGGCCCACTCAACTGCTGGTGAGTCCACTCGGCTGATTTTCCCATTCCCGGCTCGCCCAGCAAAATCAGGCACGGGGTCTGCTGCCACCGCTCCAGCGGCTCCGCCCCGGCAACACTGGTAAAGTAGTCGGGGTGGGTTAGGGCTTCGTCCACGGCCGGCCCCATGCCCGGCACCCACAAACGCTTCCAGGGATACTTTTGGTTATCAACCATACGTGGCTGGCAGTAGTCGAAACTACTTCCTAGAAAGATGAAGAAGAGGCGAAATAACGTCGCTCCCGGTTAGCTGAGTAGCTGAACTGCTTGGCTCAGCTGCGCTAACGCCCGCAGGAAGGGCTTGTTCCGCTGACCATCCGTTTATCTTTGGCCGGCGCACCTACACTTATATTTTCCGCATGAGTCCAGCCAGTTTGGAGCCCATTATCCGAGAGTTAATAGCCTCCAAGCGCGAGGGAGACTATTGGGATTTTAAAGCTAAACCGCACGAAAACAAGGGTAGCTTGCTGCATGACGTGCTATGCCTGGCCAATTCGCTCCATAAGGGCGACCGGTACCTGATTCTCGGCGTTGAAGACCCGATGAAGGGCGCTGCCATAGTAGGACTAGGCCCGACAGAAGCCGAGCGAAAAACTCAATCGAATTTCATTGATTTTTTGAGAGACCAGAAATTTGCCGGGGGCAACCGCCCGACAGTCAAGCTGGTAACGCTAAAGCTCGATGGCCTGGAGGTAGACGTGTTAGTAATAGCTGACGTGCCAGCTAAGCCTTACTGGCTGACGGAGAATTACACCGACGGGAAACGGCTGGGCCAGCAAGTATACACCCGCGTTGGCGACACGAATACCCCAGTTGATAAGTCGGCCGACGTCGCCTTAGTCGAAAAAATGTGGCGGCAGCGGTTTGGCCTAGACTTGTCGCCCACGGAGCGAATGAGGCAGTTGTTGCGCGAGCCTGCGGGCTGGGATGCTGACTTTGATACCAAACGCAACGCCTACCATCGGTCGTTTCCGGACTACCAGATTAAGCGTTCGGCTACCGAGCCTTTCTGGGAGCCCTACAGCCATTCTTTCCTTAACAAAAACTCCTTTCTGGGCACGGCTGAGTTCGTTTATAACTCCACCATTCTCTTTGAATTAGAGTATGTGTACTTGGATGAGATGCGGCTGTTGTTGCCAGCTCCTGAGACCGAGCAGATAGCCTTGCTGGGTCACGAAATGTATTACTATTATTATGACTTGAGTGAACCAGTCGGAGATTTTTTCACCTTTCTTACTTTCGAGAATCCCACGTTAGAGTCCCGAGGCTCGACAGCCCCTTTTCTGGTATTTCGCGACAAATCTGACCATCAGGCATTTAGAAACTATCTATTTACCAATCAAATGCAACTAGCTGATAGTGTTCCAGGCACGAGCGCGCAGTTGGCTGTCCAAGCGCTACAGCTAGATGGTCATTTCCCTTCCGTTGACTTACTCGAAATTGACCGCATCGGGCAGTTATATTCCGCCTGGCGCGGTAGCGCCTACCAGGTATATATTGATAATCAAATTTTTAGGGGGTAAAACGACGGTCATAGGTATTTTCATATTACCCCTATCCAGATAACCTAAAAGACGTGTGCTGGCGAAACTGAGCGGCACCCTTACTTACAAAGTCAACCCCTCAAACGCAGAAATCTTGCTACTTTCAATGAGCAACGATTTCTGTAGTGCTTATGTAACAGAACAAGCCGCTTAATCGGCCTACCCTGCGCTGACAGCTCAAAATCGGCTTTTCTTATGTAGCGCTTATGTAATAGTCGCCTTGGAGATAGGCTATTTTACTGGTGATTTCTTACCCCCATCCAGCTACACTATTAGCTTGTCATATTCCTGTTCTGAGCCTTTGCGGGTTTTCAATGCCGTCAGTATTTCACATTTAAATTGCTCTGATTACCCCTGGCGCTGTTTCAGCTCGGCAGCGTATGAGGTTGGAATTAAGAGCTTCGAGGACATCAAATAGCTCATTAGACACGGCTAGTCAAGTTAGGCGGCATATTTATTCTCCTCTTCCACAAACCGCACCAGCGCCATCAGGGCCAACGTATCGAGCAGGGGCTGCACTTTTTTGGCGCTGCTGCCCCTAAAGCGGGCTGCCACCTGGGTACTGCTCAGCGGCTGCCCGCCCTGCTGCACGAGGCCGCGCACGGCCTGCATTTGCTGGGCTAGGCCAACGGGCCAGGGCTGAAGGTCGGCAACGGTGGCCACGGCGGGCGCGGCAGCCGCCGAAGGGAGCGTGAGGGTGGCCTGCTGCTCATCGGGGGCCTGGTAGACGGGGCGCAGGTAGCGGATAGTACCAGCGGCTTCTTCCTGCTGGCGAGTGTGGTTAAGTTGTACCAACCGGGTGAGTAGGTCAGCCTCGGGCAGGTCGGCAGGCCAGCCATAAGCTTCGGCCACGGCCGCGTCGAGCTGCTGGTGCAGGCTGAGCACCACGGCGGCCAGGCCGTGCTCGTAAGTGGTTTGCTCCTTTGCGGTGAGGGGCTGACCAGCACGCAGCTTCTCCACCACGTTGTAGAGGTCGGTAAGGGTGAGGCTGGGGTGCTGGGCCTGCTGGCGCTTGCGGTGCGCGTCGAGGGCTTCGGCCAGCTCGCGGATGCGGGCTTGCTGGGCGCCGGTGGCGACGGGGAATGGGAAGGGCTGAAAACAACGTGAACTGTTGTAGCGCGAATCATTTCCTGCTCCCATCCTACCCCCAGCCGAGAATGCCCATACAGTATGGATTCTGCTAGACAAAACGCCCAGGTGCAATGCGTCATCTAAAGCCAGTGCCACAATCATATGGTCAGCCGCAGTGGTGGCGTCTAAAAACTGGAAAATCCGGTGCTTTGCCGTTTCAGGTGTTCCGATATAGCGCGTAAGACCTACCAATGCTTTGCGCAGCTCCTGGCGGGAGCGGCCATGCAGCCACCACCTTTCCCGTAGTGCTTTATCGCGGTTGCTATCACGCTCAGGCTTTACGCGAGTAAAAACCTGCTGATAAAGTGTCGGGAATCTGGCTATTACTTCTGCCTCGCTCAGCCCAAACAAGTCAATGACCATAACCCCGCGTGGCGTGGCGGCCAGGTCTTTGCCATTCCGGTAAGGCCGGATGTGCTGTTCGATTCCTGGAATGGAGCCTAAGCCCAACGCCTCCGCTTCAGCAGGCGTTACAATAAAACCAGCACCAGCCAGCATTAAGCCAAAGCTGCTGAGGCCTTCGTTGGCTCGCAACAGTTGCACCTGCGTCACATCGGCACCGACAGTCAGGTCTGCATTGATACGCCCCCTTCGTTCGGTCATTTCAACTGAAACAACCTCCTCCTCGGTAGTATCGCGGCTTTCGCTGATGACCAACGCCAGGGTTCCCTCCTCGCCTTTCGCCTTCTCGGCGGCGGTAAAGGCCACCCGGACAGCCGCACCAGTGGAGTTATCAGTCCATGGGTGGTCAGGGATGGCAAATATGACTTCCGCTGGCGCATCCGGCGCTTCCAAATGCGCTTGAATTACTCGGCGGTTAAAGGTTTGGGTGATGGAGTTCGTCGTGATAAAGCCAAAGCGTTGCGTAGCTCCGGTTCGCACTGCTTGAGCGGCTTTATCCCACCAATACAACACAAGGTCTACACTGTCCGGAATATGCGGATGGGCTTTGCGTAGGGCAGTAACATAGGCATCGCCGAGCGCTTCGCGAATGCGGCCCTTCCCAATAAACGGCGGATTGCCCACAATGAAATCAGCTTCCGGCCACACTGCCGGGCGGGCGTTGGCAAAGGCCGGCCCGTCATAACTCAGCACGGCATCCTGCTGCTGAATATTCTGGTAGTCGTCCAGCAGCGGCTCGCGCAGCTGGGTGAGGCCGTGGGTGCGCAGGTGCCACTGCAAGTAGCCGATACGCAGCACCACGTCGGCAATGGCGGCGGCGCGCGGGTTCAGCTCCAGGCCTAGTAGCTGGCGGGGGCCGACGGTGGTACCGTCACCCAGCTCTAGGCGGCCGCTCTGCCCGAGCTGGCCCAGGGCGGTCAGCACTTCGCCTTCGAGGCGCTTGAGGTGCTCCAGCGTCACGTACAGGAAGTTACCCGAGCCGCAGGCCGGGTCCAGGATGCGCACCGACGTGAGCCGTCGCAGGAAGCGTAGCAGTTCGGCGCGGGCTTCGTCCACGGCTTTTTTGCCTTTGCCTGCATCGAGCAGCTGGGTACTGGCGGCCTGGGCAGCTGCCCACTCCTGGCGCAGCGGCTCGATGACGGTGGGCAGCACCAAGCGCTCCACGTAGCGGCGCGGGGTGTAGTGTGCGCCCAGGCTGTGGCGCTCTTTAGGGTCCAGCGCCCGTTCGAGCAGGGTGCCGAAAATGGCGGGCTCCACCAGCGTCCAGTCGGCCGCGGCGGCCTGCTGCAGCAAGGCCACCTGGTCGGCGTTCAGCGGCAAAGCAGTGGCATCGTGAAAGAGCTTGCCGTTGAAGTGGCGCACTTTGGTGCGCAGGGCCGGCGAGAAGCCCCCCTTGTCCATGGTGGCCCACAGGCTGGCCAGGGCCTCGGGCAGGTAGGCGCGAGCCTCGGCCGTGTCGGCATATTCGGCCAGCAGCTTAGAAAACGATTTTTTGGGTATCAGCTCCACGTCCTCAGCAAACATGGTGAAGAGGCAGCGCATCAGGAACTGGGCCACTACGTCGGGGGCGTGGCCCGCCTTTTCGAGCTGGCTGCTGAGGCCGGCCAGGTGCCCCGCCAGCCGGCGCGTGACCTGGGCCGCCAGTCGGGCGGGGTCCAGCTGCTGCGGGTCGGTGAAAAGCAGCCGGAGCCGCACCCGCACCTCGGGGTCGGCCAGGGCAGGCAGCAGCACCCGGAACTTGCCCGAGTCCGGGAACGGCACGTAGCTGTCGCCCACCCCGGCAAAGTTGCTGTACAGGTCAATTGAGAATCCCACATCGACCACGACTACGAACGGCGGCCGCGGCTCGCTGGCGGGTAGGGCGCGCACGTAGCGCAGCGCCTGCTCGCGGGCGGCTTCTATCATCTGGCCCCACTTGGCGGTGCCGCGCACGGCGTGGCCCTTGCGAAGCACTCGGGCTGGTAAACCTAACTCAAGCCGTCGTGCGTCGTGCGTCGTGCGTCGTGCGTCGTGCGTCGTGCGTCGTGCGTCGTGCGTCGTGCGTCGTGCGTTTTTAATATCACCAGCAACTTCCCCTAAACGGGTAACGCCCTGTTTAGTTTCGAGCACGAAGCAGCCGCGCTTGTAGAGGTCGATGCGGCCGGTGCTGCGCTTGCCGGCCCCGTCGTCGAAGCTCACGCCGCGCTCGAACACGTAGGCATCCTGGGTGGGGTCGTCGGTGGTCGGGTCGGGCCGGGGCACCGCCAGCAGGTCGCACAAGTCTTGTAGGAAAAGGCCGTAGTTAGCGTGCTCGGCCCCGCCGGAGCGCACCCAGCGGGCTTCAAAATCGGGATAAGTCACGGAAATAGCGCGGGCCGGAAAATCAGCGTGGAAATTCAGCCTCGAACTTACTGCATTCTATCTCGGAACAGCGGGAGTTTGGCCGATAAATTGCCTTTAGCATAAAGGTTCCAAAAGGAGCCTGTTTTTTTATAGCGCACTTTTCTACTCAATGGCTGCCCGTATCAAGTTCGCGTTTGCCCACGATGCTCAGGGCAAGGTAGTGCGGGCCGACGAAGCCGACAAGCTCTGCCAGGCTTACACCTGCCGGGGCTGCGACAAGCCCGTTATCCTGTGCTACGGCGACATAAACCAGACCCGGCACTTTCGCCACAAGGTGCGCACGCTGGAGGAGCATTGCCGCTACCAGGACGAAACTCATGCTCACCGCCACGCCAAAGCGGTACTCCAGCAGCGGCAGTGGGTGCGGGTACCTCCCGTGGTGGCCCGGCGAGCGGAGGGTTACTACGGACCGGTACCCATCCTGCGGGAAGCCCGCACGGTGCGGGCCGTGCACGTCTACAACGAGCGTACCGTGTATGAAAATGTCGCGTGTGGCCTGGACTTCCAGCGGGAAGCGGGCAAGTTCGAGGCCGTGCCGGGGGAGCAGCGCGCGCTATACCGGCCCGACGTCATTTTCACCGATGCGGAAGACAAGCTGCTCCTACTCATCGAAATCCATGTTACGCACGAGGTAGACTACAAAAAACTCGTGGCCCTGCGCCGGGCACAGGTGGACACGATTGAAATTACCATTCCCTATTTCCTGTCGGCCCAGGAAATTGAAGATTTACTAGCCTCTCATGCCAGCACCGCATGGCTTTACAACCATGAGCGAGAAACTACTGACCCCATTGGACGTGATGCCGCCAGCCCTCCGGCACCTGGTGGAATCTATCCTGACGAAGCACCGGCCGACGAGCCAGAGTCCCTTGAATGCCAGCTCCACGAGATTAGAGAGGCAGCTCGCAGTCTTAGAAAGTTTGTGGGCGGAGCTGCAATGGCAGCCCTTCGTGACCGCTTTGCAGGCGCGGGAGCAGACCTTACGGCAGCGGAAGGCCGAGAGGACGACGCTTTTAGAGCAGCGCTTGCCGGCGCTGAGGCAGAAATATGCGCGTCGTTTGGAGAAGCAGCGGCAGAAATTGAGCGCGAAAAAGCTGAGCTGGTCGCAGAAAAAACAGACGTGGCGCGCATCTTTGAAAGCGAGCAAGCGCGACTTAGCGGCGAAATCAGCGCAGCTGACCTGGCCCTCGACGCAGCTTATCGAGCAGCAGCTCCTGACCTACGAAAACGAGTGGAAGAGCGCCGCACAGCGAATCGACGAACAATCCAGGCTCTTACAGCAAGCCGAGAACAGTTACGACGTAAGCTTGAAGCAGAAAAAGCAAACCTTGACCAGCGCTTTCAACGCGCTGCGGCAGAGCTTGAGCGACAGGCAGCAGCAAGCTCCACAGCTATTGACGCAGCTACGGCAGCAGAACACGCAGCGCAGGCGCGAATTGCCCGGCTTAGCAGCTACCTGGAAAGACGCAGCCACCGAGCGGGAGACGCGCTTGCACGACGAATTAGAAGCCTGGAAGACGAAACACCCGATATTATCCGGCGCAGTGCCGAGCTGGGACGATTTGAACGCGAGCTTGCAACAGCTGAGCGACTACGCGCAGAGCTTGAACGACTGGAGCCAGCAGTTGCAGCAGCGGAAGAGGCACTTGGCCAGCGCCGAGCAGACCATGCAAGCCGAGTGGCAGCGCGCGAACGCGAAGCCGAGCTTGTTGGCGCTGCACTGCGCCGAGCAGAGGCAGGACTGGCTGAAGAAGTCGCTGCCGCTACGACTTGTCTGGCGCGACTTACTCCCACTTATGAAGCGCTGCGCGCTGCTAAAGGTCGAGCTATTGACCGGCGGTTTTCTAGCCGCTGAAGCGTATTCAGAAGTGAACGTGCAGTGGGCCGAGGTTGACATTTACTAAAAAGCACACGCTACCGGCCAAGATTTATTCATGACAAAGGAAACAAAAGCAAAGCTACCGAAGCCCTTAGCTAACGCACAGTTAGCGCCATTGCTGGACCAGTATGCCGCTACCAATGCCTGCTGGTATCTTTCACCACGCTCGGACATTGGTGCTTCGCCAAAGCAGCCCATTAGCGCAGAACTAGTTGTTGAGCAAAATAACCAGGAGATAGGCCGGTGGCAGTTGAACCCCAGGACTTACGGCAGTATAGTGTTGCGGCACTTGCAGGCTCAGGAAGAGCTGTATGCGATTCCCCACATGCAGGGCTACGAATACGAAAACTACGAGCAGCTCAGAGTTTTGCAGCAGCAAGCGACGAGTCTGCTTATGAATCTCAAGTTCAAGCTTAATAAGCTGCTGTGGGCCCGTTATACCCTCGACGATACCGCAGGCATTGCTGTACAAGAAGCAGTAGCCTGGTGGGAACAGGCCGAACGAGTAGAAGCGGCTATTTCGCTGGATAAACTTTGGAAAGTGCTGCCAGGCGTTGGCTCTCCGCTTTTCAAAAGCCATTCCGACTACTTAGCCGAGCTGATAGTCCCGGTGCAAGCGGGCTACGAGGGATTAGTAGCCTTCATGGTGGAGTGCCCACCACCAACCAGAACGATACCTGCGGCTACTGAAGCCCTGACGGATGGGAAGGGCCAGCGCTACCAACAGCGCCACTGGTACACGAATGGTGAGTACGGAGATGGTCCCATTCTCTATAACTACTATTGCCCCTATAATGAATTAGAGCCTATTCCCGGGACTAAGGCGGGGGTTCGCGTGAAAGAGCAGTTTTATCCAAACGCGCCGGTTGATGCTGCAGAAGATGAGTTGGTGGACTATCCGCAAACTCAGGAATCACCCATTCGGGCGGAGCTTTTACACATCCGGCAACTTATTGACAACTTGCTTGGCCAGCTCGACTAGGGTAGCAAAAAGATGGGATGCGTTTCAGCAGAGTCCCACTTTTCTACAATAGCAAAAAAGCGCATGAAGCCGCTCACCAGCAATTGGTTGCGGCTTATTCGGTCACCAAATATTTCTGCTCAATCGCTCAGCCAGCCAGATTTCCGCTAGGGGCTTATCTAGCGGTAGGCCTCTCGATACCTGCTGGCAAATACCTCACAGGCGGCCTGAAACTCACGGGAGTATGGCTCGCCGGCCAGTTGCTTAGCCTCCTCCTGCAGCATGTCGATGGAGGTTACTGTTTCACTCGTGCTTTCTACTACCCACGCTAATCCCACCAGGCGAGCCAGGGTACGGGCGTATTCGGCAGGGTTGTGGCGCAGATGAGCAAACGCGGGGTTAGGGTTATAAAAAACCAGCTCTGCCAGCTCCCATGCCAGCAGGCGGGCATCCGAATCCTGAGAAATCTCCGTCCAGTTCACCGGTGGAAGCTTGCTGACCTGTTCCTGGATTTTCTCTTCTCCTTCAGCTTCTTCGGGGCCAAACAAGAGTGGCTCCGGCCAGGAGCTAATCATCGCAGCGTCGGCACCGGGTTCTGGCTCGGCGGCGAGCAGCGGCTTGGTTACCGCGCCAAACAGCTTGTCTTCGAACTCGAAGTAGGGCGCAGCTTTGGCTTTGAACACCTGCCAAAAGTCAAGGAGAAACGCTTCTTGAATGATGCCGTGCTCAAAAAGAGCGTAAATGCCTGGGTCACGTAAAATCTGCTCAAAAGCATGCTGACTGCTGCCAGCGACCGGCCGAGTAATGAGCCCATCAGTGGCCTCGTACTCTTCGCGGGTTTTAATCCCGCACAGGTCGAGGTAAACCCAGCAGTTTTCGTCTAGCTCGTCAAAGGGAATGTTTTCCTGAAAAGCCATGCCTGCGCGGATGTAAGCATCCAGTACGCTGTGTTCGGCAGCTGCCCGCAGGTATAATAGTTCTGCTGCGGGGCCACCAACTGCCGCCGGATTGGGCGTGGGCAAGGGTAGCAGCTCACTGACTGGAATAGCAAGAAATTGGGCAATTTGGCAGGCCCTTTTTACGGATAGCTCGGTCTGGTTGCGCTCCAGCTTACTATAGGCAGACCGGGTGATGTGTAGCACAGCAGCTAGCTGTTCCTGAGACTTCTGAGCGCGCTTGCGCAGTTCGCGGAGTGAGGTAAGGGGGGTGTACATCGGGCTGGCTTGCGGCATTCGACAAAGCTATTCGGGCACTTGCAGGCTAAAAAATAATGGTCTGAAAAGTCGCAAAAATCTGCTGGGTCGGTGCTTATGGTCTTCACGAAGGAGAAGTCCACAATCGCTCTGCATTGGTATATCTCGCACTACGCATTCGCCTGACGAGTATGTTCTGGCAACCCTAGCTACCTGGCTTCGCACCTGTGTTGCCAAGGCTCAGGCCGAGTTGGTGGCCGCCAACGCGGTCCTGATGCAGGGTTATGGGCAACCATTGGCTTCACTCATTTGACTACGACGCTACCCATAGCCGCAGAAATGAGAAGCTGCGTGGCAGTGAAGGCAGAGGGTTTACCCTAATTTATAACAAACCCAAACGACGGGTATCAGGGTAGATTTGTTACTTTTGGTTACTGTTCCAAGAGCTGGCCTTTCCCATTTTGCCCATGACCTCAGCCAGCCAAGCCGCTTACCAGGCGCTGCGGGACTACCTGAACTCGCTGCTCAGCCCCACCCACCCCGACCAGGCGCTGGCCGAAGTACCGGCGGCCCTACGGCCGGACCTGGAGGCCTTCATGCGCGGCAAAACAGAATATCAGGATGAGGCCGGCCGGCGCATGATTTACGCCTACGACCTGGCGGCCTGGGCCAGTGACCTGATTCACGGCGCGGGCCTGACCGCTCCCCTGCCCCTGGCCACGCTGAACGTGGCGGAGTTGCAGGCGGCCACCCTACGGCAGGCGGTATAACTGGGCCGAGCTTGAGCGCCTAACCTAGCAGGTGCGGCAGTTGCCGCCTGCTGGTAGCAGACCAGCCAGCAGTTGAGCCAGGTAATGGTGTCGGCCCACTCCACTAGGATAGAGGGTTCCGGAGTGACGGTGCCCGAAGCGATGAACTTCCTGCTCGGCGAAGCGCCGGCCCTGGGGCCGGGCAAGCCACTTGAAGGCTACGACATGCTCGGCGACCACGCCCGCGCCCTCGACCTGGTAGTGGCGCGGGCCGCCTGCCCGGCCCGGCCTTCCTGCGGGAACTGGCGGCGGCCGTCATGCGCAGCACCGGCCGGATTACGAATACGGCTTTGGGTACCGTAGACCCCACGCAAGGCGACCTGCGCCGCACCAACGTGTTTATCGTCAGGGCCACTTCGTTTCCCAATGCGCAAAAGGTGCCGGCGCTGGTGGCCGCCCTCGTCGGGGAGCTGCGCGAGCGAATGCCAACGGCTACCACGCTGCGTGAGCAGTTGGAACTGGCCTTCGAGGCGCACCAGCGGCTGGTAAGCATCCACCCCTTTAACGATGGCAACGGCCGTACCTCCCGCCTGCTTATGAACTATGTGCAGCGCTACTACGGCCAGCCGTTGACCATCGTGTTTCGCGAAGACCGGCAGGCCTATTTTGATGCTTTGGAGCAAAGTCGGGTAGCGGAAGATTTGACGGTATTTATGGATTTTATGCGGGGCCAGCACGGCAAGTCGCTAACGTATCAGCTTGCGGCGGCCTTACCCAGTCGTTAGCATTAGCAGCGGGTGGCGCGCAGGCCGCTGGTTACCCCCGGCAGCAAACTGCGCCTCTCATCTGAAATCCCTACCTTTGCCGGCACATGCGCCTGCTTGCCCTGTTTTTTGCCTGCTACTTCGCCTTCCTCTCGTGCCTCACCTGCACGGATGAGGCCCCCGTGTGCCAAGACCAGCAGCAGACCACTATCGGAGCTTCGCACTCGGACTGCGGAACCGGCACGCTGGGCGACTGGTGCTCCCCGCTCTGCCAGTGCCACTGCTGCGGCGGGGCCATTGTGCCGGCGGCCCTGACCGCGCAGGCAGCCTACCCCCCTGCCCACCGAGTGGGCAGCCAGCCCCCGCCACGCCCGCTTGGTCGTGGCCGCCCCCACGCGGGCACTCGGGGCCGTGTGGCAGCCGCCGCAGGCCTAACTCTTCCCCCTCTTTCCTGCTGACCCCCGCCGGGTGGCCGGGCGCTGCGTGCGCCCCAGCCACCTTCTTCGTGCGTTTCGCACGGGCCGGGTCATGTCGCTGCCGCTCCCGCCCGCCGGGCCGGGGCCGCCGCGCCGCAGGGTTTCTCGGAAGCGTTAGACCTAACCCCCAACCAGCGGATGTTCGACCGGCTGATTCATTTTTCTATTCATAACAAGCTCATTATCGGGCTGCTGACCCTAGCCCTGGTGGCCTGGGGCGGCTACTCGCTCAGCCAGCTCCCCATTGACGCGCTGCCCGACATCACCAGCAACCAGGTGGTGGTGTACACCGTGGCCCCCTCGCTGGCCGCCCAGGAGATTGAGCGCCTGGTGTCTTTTCCCGTCGAGCAGGCCATGGCCACCATCCCCAGCCAGACCGAAATCCGCTCGTTTTCGCGCTTTGGCCTCTCGGTGGTCACTGTCGTTTTTGAGGACAAAACTGACATCTACTGGGCTCGCACCCAGGTTTCGGAGCGGCTGAAAGAGGCCGAAAGCCAGATTCCGGCCGGCACCGGCCGCCCCGCGCTGGCCCCGCTCAGCACCGGCCTGGGCGAAGTGTACCAGTACCTGGTGCGCGCCAAGCCGGGCTACGAGAAGCAGTACGACGCCACCGCGCTGCGCACCATTCAGGACTGGCTAGTGCGTCGCCAGCTGCTGGGTACGCCCGGCGTGGCCGATGTGAGCAGCTTCGGCGGCCTGCTTAAGCAGTACGAGGTGGCCCTCGACCCCGAGCGCCTGCGCTCGCTGGGCGTCACGGTCAACGAGGTGTACCAGGCTGTGGCCGCCAACAACCAGAATGCCGGCGGAGCCTACCTCGACCAGAACCCCACGGCCGCCTTCATCCGCACCGAAGGGCTGGCCACAAGTCCGGCCGACATTGGCAACATCGTCATTCGCAGTACCCGCGCCGGCCTGCCCGTGCTGGTACGCGACGTGGCCGAGGTGCGCTACGGCGCGGCCGTGCGCTACGGGGCCATGACGCTCAACAACCAGGGCGAAGTAACCGGCGGGCTGGTGCTCATGCTCAAAGGGGCTAATGCCGCTGAGGTCATCAAGGACGTGAACACGCGCATGGCCACCATCCGCAAGACCCTGCCCGAGGGCGTAACCGTGGAGCCGTTTCTCGACCGCTCCAACCTAGTAGACCGTGCCATTCACACCGTTACCAAGAACCTGCTGGAAGGCGCGCTCATCGTAATTTTCGTGCTGGTGCTCTTTCTCGGCAACTGGCGGGCGGGGCTGGTGGTGGCTTCGGTCATTCCGCTGGCCATGCTCTTTGCGGTGAGTCTGATGCGCCTGTTCGGCGTGTCAGGCAACCTGATGAGCCTCGGGGCTATCGACTTCGGGCTGATTGTGGACGGGGCCGTGATTATCGTCGAGGCCATCATCCACCGCCTGCACGGCGGGCAGCTGCAAGTACCCGGCAACCGGCTGAATACCGCGCAGATGAACGACGAAACCTACCAGGCGGCCAGCAAAATCCGCTCGTCGGCCGCGTTCGGGGAAATCATCATCCTCATCGTGTACCTGCCGCTGCTGGCCCTAGCCGGCATCGAGGGCAAGATGTTCCGGCCGATGGCCGAAACCGTGGCCTTCGCCATTCTCGGGGCCTTCATCCTGAGCCTGACCTACGTGCCGATGATGTCGGCGCTGGCCCTGAGCCGGTCCACGGTGAACGAAAAGACGCTGTCCGACCGGATGATGGCCTTTTTCACGCGGGTTTATCATCCCCTGCTCAAGGGCGCGCTGCGCCACCAGGCCGTGGTATTGCTCACCGCCAGCGGCCTGCTGGTGGGTGGCTTCTTACTGTTTCGCACGCTGGGCGGTGAGTTTATCCCCACGCTCAGCGAAGGCGACTTTGCGGTCGAGATGCGCGTGCTCACCGGCTCCTCGCTGAGCTACACCATCGAGCAGGCCCAGCAGGCCGGGGCCATCATCAAAAAGCAATTCCCCGAAGTCAAGGAGGTGGTAGCCAAAATTGGGTCGGGCGAGATTCCCACCGACCCCATGCCGGTAGAGGCGGCCGACCTGATGATTATCCTCAAGGACCAAAAAGACTGGACCTCGGCCCCTGACCGCGAGGCGCTGGCCGACAAGATGGCCCAGGCCCTAAGCGTGATGCCCGGCGTCACCTTCAGCTTCCAGCAGCCCATCCAAATGCGTTTCAACGAGCTGATTTCCGGGGCCAAGCAGGACGTGGTGCTCAAAATCTACGGCGAGGACTTGCAGCAGCTGGCCGACTACGCCCAGCAGGCCGGCCGCCTCGTGCGGCAGGTTAAGGGGGCCGAAGACGTGTACGTGGAGCAGGTGACCGGCCTGCCCCAAATCGTGGTGCAGCTCGACCGCAACCGCCTCGCGCAGTTCGGCCTGAACGTGGCCGACGTCAACCGCACCGTGCAAACGGCCTTCGCGGGCGAAGTGGCCGGCCAGGTCTTCGAGCAGGAACGCCGCTTTGACCTCGTGCTGCGCCTGCGCCAGGATTTGCGCAAGGATATTAACAGCGTGCGCCGCATCTTCATAGCGGGTCCTAACGGCCGGCAGGTGCCCCTGGAGCAGGTCGCTAACGTGGAATTGCGCGAAGGGCCCAACCAGATTCAGCGCGACGATGCCAAGCGCCGCATCAGCGTGGCCTTCAACGTGCGGGGCCGCGACGTGGAAACGGTGGTGAAGGAGTTGCAAGGCAAAATTGATAAGCAGGTGAAGTTCGCTCCCGGCTACTACACCACCTACGGCGGCCAGTTTGAGAACCTGCGGCTGGCCACCGAGCGCCTCAGTATTGCGGTGCCGGTGGCGCTGGTGCTCATCTTCGTGCTGCTGTTCTTCACCTTTGGCTCGCTGAAGCAGTCGGTGATGATTTTCACGGCCATTCCGCTTTCGGCTATCGGCGGCATCGCGGCGCTGTGGCTGCGCGGGATGCCGTTCAGCATCTCGGCCGGGGTGGGCTTTATTGCCCTGTTTGGGGTGGCCGTGCTCAACGGCATCGTGCTCATTGGCTACTTCAACCAACTGAAAGCCGACGGGATTACCGACCTGAGCGAGCGCATCCTACGTGGCACTGAGGTACGCCTGCGCCCCGTGCTCATGACCGCTACCGTCGCCTCGCTAGGCTTCTTGCCGATGGCGCTGGCCACCTCGGCCGGGGCCGAAGTGCAGCGCCCGCTGGCCACCGTTGTTATCGGCGGGCTGGTGTCGGCCACGCTGCTCACCCTGCTGGTGCTGCCGGTGCTGTACGCGCTTTCGGAGCGAAAAAAGGCCGTGGAGCCCGCGCCCGAACCCCATGCGGCTTCAGCCAAAGCCCTGCCCGTGGCGACGCTATTCCTGCTACTCCTGCCGCTGCTAGGGCACGCCCAAGGCCCGCTTACCGCGCCCCAAGCTGTGACGCAGGCCTTGCAAACCAACGGCACGGTGCTGGCCGGCACTCGGGCGCTGGAAGCCCAGCAGGCCGTGCGCCGTACTGCCTACGACTACGGCCGCACCACTATCACCGGCAGCTATGGTCAGTATAATTCGCAGAACCGGGATAATCAGTTCACCATCACCCAGGCCCTGGCCCTGCCCGGCGTGTACCGCAGCGCCGCCAACCTGGCCGATGCCCGCATTGCTGGCCAGCAGGCCCAGCTGGCGCAGGTGCAGGCCGAGTTGCGCCGCCAGGTGCGCTTGAGCTACGAACAGGCCGTGCACGCCCGCCACCGCCTACGGGTGCTGCGCGGGCAGGATAGCGTGTATACCGAGTTTCTGCGCTCCGCAAATCTGCGCTTCAAAACCGGGGAGGCGGCCCGCCTGGAGCCCGCCACGGCCCTGGTGCAGCAGGGCGAAATCCGCACCCAATTACTGGCCGCCCGCACCGACTTCCGGGTGGCGCAGCGCCAGCTGCAAGCCCTGCTGCAAGTGCCCACCGCCATCGTTGTGGCCGATAGCTTGTTGCACCCGCTGGCCCTGCTGGGCGCGACGGCCCTAGCCGACACTATCGCCCCCGCCTTGGCCGATACGCTGCTGAGTCGCACCAATCCCCAGGCGCGGGTGCTGGCCCAGCGGGTAGTCGAGCGCCGGGCCGAAACCCGCGTGGCCCAGGCCGCCGGGCTGCCCGAGTTCACGGTCGGCTACTTCAACCAGAGTATCATTGGCTACCAGCGCCTCGACGCGGCCGGTACCGAAAGCTATTTCGGACCCGGCTCCCGCTTCCAGGGGGTGCAGGCCGGCGTGGCCGTCCCGCTGTGGCGACGGCCCCAAAAGGCGCGGGTGCAGGCCGCCCGCCTGCAAGAGCAGGTAGCCCAGGCCGGCTTCGACCGCTACCGCGCCGAAATAGCTGGCCGGCTCGATGAGCTGCTGGCCCGCCGTCGCGAGCAGCAGCAGCGCCTGGCCTACTTCGAGGCCACGGCCCTGCCGCAGGCGGCCGTGATTACCCGCCTGTCCACCATCGGCTACAAGGCGGGCGAAACCGGCTACTCCGAATACCTGCTCAACCTGGAACGCGCCCGCCGCCTGCGCCTCGACTACCTCGACGCGCTGCTGCAACACAACCAGACCGTTATCGAGCTGGAATACCTCCTAGGCGGGCAGTAGCCGACTGGCTATCCTGCCTCTCCCTCATCTTCAGAATCATGCGAATACTAGCAACTTATCTGGTGCTACTCAGCCTGCTGGCTGGCTGCGGCGCGAAAGAAGCCGCCACCGACAAGGAATCCGCCAACGCTGCGCCCGTCGGCGAAGCGGGCGAGCAAGCCGCCCCCGACCGCGTAACCCTCACCACGGCCGAGCAGCAGGTAGGCGGCGTGCGCCTGGGCACCCTCACCCAGCGCCCCATGAGTGGCGGCCTCAAAGTGAACGGCGTGCTGGACGTGCCGCCGGAAAACCTGGTGTCCGTCAGCGCCCCGCTCGGCGGCTTCGTGGACCGCACCGACCTGCTGCAAGGCTCGCGGGTGCGCGCCGGCCAGGTACTGGCCGTCATCCGCAACCCCGATTTCGTGCAGCTGCAACAGGACTACCAGGAGGCCCGCAGCCAGCTCAAGTACGCCCGCGCCGAGTACGAGCGGCAGGGCGAGCTGTACCGGCAGGAAGTCGCCCCGCAGAAAAACTACCAGCGCGCCCAGGCCGAGTACGAGGCCCTGCAAGTGAAAACCAACGCCCAGGCCGCCCGCCTGCGCCTGGCGGGCCTGCCCATCGGCGGGACCATCGTCAGCACGGCCACCCTGCGCGCTCCGCGCAGCGGCTTCGTGAAAGCGGTGAACGTGAGCATCGGCCAGAGCGTGACTCCCACCGACGTGCTGTTTGAAATCGTGAACCCGCAGCACCTGCACGTCGAGCTAACCGTGTTTGAAAAAGACATCCCGCAGGTGAAGGAGCAGCAGCTGGTGCGCTTCTCGCTGGGCAACGACTCGGTGAGCCGCGAGCGCACGGCCCACGTCTACCTTATTAGCAAGACCATCAGCGACGAGCGCACCGTGCGCGTGCACGCCCACCTCGACCGCGAGGACGAGCAGCTGCTGCCGGGCACCTTCGTGCGGGCCGTCATCGAAACCAACCGCGTAACCGTGCCCACCCTACCCGAAAAGGCGGTGGTGCAGTACGGGGCGCAGGCCTTCGTATTCGTGACAGCCGATTCGGCCGCCAAAGCCGGCACGGCCGCCTACCGAATGGTGCCCGTGACGCGGGGCGTGAGCGAGGACGGGTATACCGAAATCCACCTGCCCGCCGCCGAGCAAGGCAAGCCCCTGCGCTTCGTCACCGAAGGCGCGTATGCGCTGCTGGGCAAACTCAAAAATGCTGAGGAAGAAGAGTAAGAAGCAGCACACTATGGCTAAGCAACTGAAACACGCTACCGTTCGCAAACCCGCAGGCATTGGGTTTCCGGCCCGTATGAAAATAAACCGCCTGAAGCTCTCCCTGAATCGGTCGTTTATCAATACCATCGTCCCGGAAATTCGACCCACGGCGGCGCAAGAAGCCACCTGGCGGACCCATTTGGGTATTGCTTCGCCCGCGGTCGACTACGTCGCGTGTGTTTACTGCGGGCAACAACGCGCCACGCAGCTCGACCACTTTCGCAGCCTCGTCGGGAAAAGCAACCCGGCGGAAAGAGGCCGCCCCACCGGGTGGGTTACCGATATTTTCAATCTGGTGCCCTGCTGCGGCACCTGCAACTCCTCGAAAGCCGGCCAAAACTGGCGCGTGTGGATGAACGGTAATGCCAAAAACTCTCCCAGGCAACTGCTCAGTGCGGACAAGCTGGCGAAAAGAATGGCCGCGCTAGCCCGATTCGAGGAATGGTCGACACCGCTAGCCACCCGCCTCGATGTGCTGGCCATCGTCGGGCCGGACGAATGGGCAGCCTATGAGGCGGAGATGGCCGCCGTGGACGTGCTGCTGCAAACGGCCCGGCTGCGCAGCGACAGGTTTCACCGCCACTTGCAACAGGCTTATAAGGAAGCTCAAGCCTCTACAGCCATAGCAGCCCCAACCCCAGGCGAGCCTGCTCTTTAATAACATAACCTGTAGCTATTCAACTTACCCGGCTCTTACTTGCGCTTCCCTTTATGCCTGCCCCCTCATCCGATAACCTTGACGAGGAACTGCACACCGCCAAGCAGGTGCAGTCCGAAAACGTAGGCGCGCTCACCCGCGCCCAGCTCACGCCCGCTGCCGCCATCGCGCCCCAGGGCCACGACGTGCCCGGCCACGACCACAGCGACGCGGAACACGACCACGCTGGCGACAGCAGCGAATCCGATGAGCACGCGGGCCACGACCATGACCACGGCGACCACGACCACGGCCCGGCCAGCGACAACCCCTACCTGGCTCCGACCATTAGCCTGGGACTGATGCTGGCTGGCATTGCGCTGGACTACTACAAAGTCGGCTTTTTTACCGGCTACGTCCGCTTCGGCTGGTACTCGGTGGCCTACCTGCTGGTTGGCTGGAAGGTGCTGCGCTCGGCCGTGCAGAGTATCCCCAGCGGCAACATTTTCAACGAATTTCTGCTCATGGGCATCGCCACCATCGGCGCGTTCGCGCTCGGCGAGTACGCCGAAGGGGTGGCCGTGATGCTGTTCTACACCGTAGGCGAACTGTTTCAGGACGCGGCCGTGAACCGGGCCAAGCGCAGCATCAAAGCCCTGCTCGAAATTCAGGCCACTGAAGTGGGCGTGCTGCGCGGTGGCCAGCGCTTGGTGCTCGACCCCAAGGCCGTAGCGGTGGGCGACGTAATTGAGGTGAAACCCGGTGAAAAGGTGGCGCTCGACGGCACGTTGCTATCTGAGCGCGGCACTTTCAACACGGCTGCCCTCACCGGCGAGTCGGTGCCGCAAACTATGCATCGGGACGAAACCGTGCTGGCAGGCATGATAAATCAGGACACGCTGAGTCAAATCACCGTTACGGCTGCCTTCCAGGACACCAAGCTGAGCAAGATTTTGGCCATGGTGCAGGATGCCGTGGGCCGCAAGGCCAAAGCGCAGCAGTTCATCACCAAGTTTGCGAAAGTCTACACGCCCATTGTAGTGGGGCTGGCCGTGCTGCTCACGCTGCTGCCTTACTTCTTCGTGCATGACTACGTGTTTCGCGACTGGCTTTACCGGGCGCTAGTATTCCTGGTCATTTCCTGCCCCTGCGCGCTGGTTATCAGCATTCCGCTGGGCTACTTCGGCGGCATCGGCGCGGCCTCCAAGGTCGGGGTGCTTTTCAAGGGCTCCAACTTTCTCGACGTCATGCGCGAGATTGACACCGTGGTGATGGACAAGACTGGTACGCTCACCAAGGGCGTGTTTGCCGTGCAGCAGGTAGTGGCTGCCCCTGGCCAGGACCCAGCCCGGTTCACGGCCCTGGCTGCCGCGCTCGAAGCCAAGTCCACGCACCCCATCGCGCAGGCCCTGGTGCAATACGTCAAGCCCACTGGCCCGGCCCTGGCCGTGGAAAACGTAGAGGAAATAGCTGGCCACGGCCTGCGCGGCCGGGTCGATGGCCAGAACGTACTGGCTGGCAACACTAAGCTGCTCAGCAAATTCAGCGTCGCCTACCCCACCGAAATCGACCAGTTGATTGATAGCATCGTGGTAGTGGCCGTGGGGGGCCAGCACGCCGGCTACCTCACCGTGGCCGACGAAATCAAGGAAGATGCGGCCCAGGCCGTGCGGGAGCTGAAAGCGCAGGGCATCACATCCATCGTCATGCTATCGGGCGACAAGGATGCCATTGTGCAGCGCGTGGCCAAAGAGCTGGGCATCACTGAAGCGCACGGCGGGCTGCTGCCCGAAGACAAAGCCGCCCACGTCGAGCGCCTGAAAGCCGCCGGCCACCGCCTGGCCTTCGTGGGCGACGGCGTGAATGATGCCCCCGTCGTGGCCCTGGCCGACGTGGGCATTGCCATGGGCGGCCTCGGCTCGGATGCCACCATCGAAACGGCCGACGTGGTGATTCAAACCGACCACCCCAGCAAAATTGCCACCGCCCGCCGCATCGCCGTGGCCACGCACGCCGTGGTGTGGCAGAACATCTGGCTGGCCTTCGCCGTGAAAGCGGTGGTGCTGGCCCTCGGGGCCGGCGGCCTAGCCACCATGTGGGAGGCCGTTTTTGCCGACGTGGGGGTAGCTCTGCTGGCTATCCTCAACGCCGTGCGGATTCAGCGCATGAAATTTTAAGCTTAACTCAACCTAAACCATGATTCACGGCGATAAGAAAGACAGTGACGTTCTGCGACATTACTGCCAAGTTCTAACCGAAAGTATTCAGAGCGCTGGCCAGCCCTTCACCGAAGCAAACCAGATTCAGCACACCTACCTGGACCTGCTCCGGCGGATGCGTTGCAGCTTACTTGGGGTTGTTGTCCACCTGGAGCGCTGGCCGGAAATAATCGAGCTGAAGCTGCCCATCTCCCTGGCATTTCGCACGGCGTTGACGGATGCCCTGACGGGGCTCTACCTGGCAACATTCAACGACGATGCGCAGGCATTTCAGCATGAGCTGATGGTACTTGATATCGAGTACTTCAAGTACGTCAAAACCATTTTTGAAAATACAGCGCTGGAAATGCCCACTGCCAGTGCCGCGGAGATAGCCCAGGAAGAGCAGACCCGGTGGACCACTCTGTACCAGAAAGCGGAACACCTGCTGCGTGTTCCTGGCGAACCTCAGTTGAAAAGCCCGGAAATGCTGCGCGAGCCCCGGCATCATCACCTGTTTCAGGTGCCCAACGGCCACACGCGCCCGCTATCTGAGAAGGATATGTTTAATCAAATCAAGGCGCACCCAGCTACGCAGCATCTGGCCCGGCTCTACATCGTGCAGCGCCACTTATCCCAGCAGCACCACTACGCCCCGGCTAACCGTGACTTTATTCAACTGCCACCGGCAATTGACTGCCGCTATTGGTTTGAGGCGTTGGTGTATGTCATTGAAATAAGCGGAATGCTCATGGCCCTGCTAGGTGTCCACCAGCCAGTACGCCAGGAATTAGCGGAGCACCAAGCTGCGCTACTGGATTGGCTAGCCGACCGTGCCGAATGATACCTGCCGCTTCTCCCGCCTGGCCAACCCTGCTTGGCTTTTCGCTCCTACCGGCCGTAGTTATGATTGCCGGCGCGGCGCTGGCCGTGTGGTGCGCCCCTGGCCCCAAGCTACGCAGCGCCATCCTGCACTTTGCGGCGGGCGTTATCTTCTCCGTGGTTGCCGTGGAGCTGCTGCCCGACATCGTGCAGCACCATGCGCCCTACGAGGTCGTCTTAGGCTTTGGCCTCGGTGTAGCCACCATGCTCGGGCTGCGCTACTTCACCCAGCGCCTGGAAAAGCAGTCGGAAACCGACCCGGAGCTGCCGGCCGGGCCGGACGCGGCCCCGATAAATTCCGCCGGCACCTCGCCGCTGCCGTGGGGCCTGCTGGTGGCTATCGGCATCGACATTCTCATTGACGGGCTGCTGCTGGGCATCGGCTTCGCGGCGGGCGCGAAGGAGGGCACCCTCTTGGCCATCGCGCTCACCATTGAGCTACTGTCGCTAGGTCTAGCCACGGCTGTGGAGCTGCGCGATGGCGGGCACGGCAAGGGCCGGGCCGTGGCCATCGTGGCGGGTACCTCTCTGATGCTACTCGTTGGGGCGGGCATCGGCACCACCGTGCTGCGCGGGGCCACCGGTAACCTGATCGAAATAGTGCTTTTCTTTGGCCTGGCCGCCCTGCTGTTCCTGGTCACCGAAGAACTGTTGACCGAAGCCCATGAGGAAGCGGAAACGCCACTGCTCACGCTAGCTTTCTTTGTGGGCTTTCTCCTGTTTCTGCTATTGGGCATGGTTGCCTGACCCATATAGTAGCACGTCCACACAGCTTATACATGTTTTATGCACCCCGTCAAAATTGACCTCACCCTGACGCCGGAAGGCCGCCACCTAGCCTTCTCCAAAGAACTGCTGGAAGTGGCCCACGTTTTCCGCCGGGTGGGCGGTGCGGCCGGCCCTTGGCAGCAGGTGGCCGTGAACACCCGCTCGCCTTACCTGGATACCGATGTCTTCGCACCGGGAACGCAGCTGGAATATTACGTGCAGCACGAAACGCAGCAGGGCGCCGCAGAAGCTCGTAGTCATCTGGTCAGCACCACGCTTCCCTGAGTGTCCACCCCGGCCTATATGCTGCGCGCTCACCTACTTGTGGCGGCGGGGAGCGCGCCGAGGTACTGCAACCGGCGCAGACGGCACCACCACCTCCCGAACGACCGAAAAGGTGTAGGTCGTAACCTGCTTTCCCGGTTGCACGGCGGGGGCCGCTGCATTTGCAACCAGCACCGGAGGCCGGGCAACTTCGTGGTAGAGCTGCACTCCTCGGTAGCAGGTGAATAGCATACCGGCCGCCAGGGCAAACAGCGCCGTGTAAAGGGCAATTTTCTTCGTGCTCATTGGGTTGCGTTTGTATAAAGCCGGGCACCAGCCCGGTGGTAGGAGGTGGAAAATCAGTTTATGCGAAGGGGCGTTAATCCGCCCCGACACGGGTAAGTAGTCTCTAGGCAGCCTCGCCGGCAGGGTTCGAGGGAATAAAAGGCAAACTTTTTTTTGGATAGCAGAAAAATGGCCGGGCCAGCCAGCAGGGCGCTTACAAAGGTGAGCCAGCAGCAACGGCGATTTGTTAGATACCCACAACTACGTAACTATCCTTACAGCAATTACTTACTGATAAATAACGCCTATTACCCACCTTATTAAGGGGGCTGCAAGCGCGGTTTAGCAGGGGGAGCAGGCGCAACTCTATCAGGAGCTTGTCGGAAGGCAGCTCGCCAGCGGGGCGGGGCAGAAACTCTGTGTAGATTCATCGCCACAAACCTGCGATGGCCGCGCAATGAATCATAGGACACCATTTGCGTTTTCGTTACTTGCAATTGGTATTAACGCTAAACACCTTTGTCACTCCTCGACAACTCCCAAATTGCCTGTGAATACTGCCGGCGAAAGTTTGTTCCCAAGAAGCGGTGGGTGCAGAAATACTGCGGCAGCCCCTGCCGGGTAGCGGCCTGCAACCAACGGGCGGGGCGGGCCCATCCGCTCGAAAGCCAGTCGGCCACCAAAGCCCGCCGGCGCAAAGAGCGCGGGCGCACGCCCACCGCCGTAGCTGTCAATCAGCCGGTTCCAACGAATGAGGAAGTACTCGCTGCTATCGGGCAGCTAGCCGAGCGCCTGACGGCGATGGAACAGCTGCAGCAGCAGTTGCTGGCCTTGCTTCGGCCACCGCCCGTGTAGGCGGTGGCCTTACCTGATGGGCACAGAAAAAGACCTTGCCGAAGCGACAAGGTCTTTTTGCATGTTGCTAGTGCTTCACTACTAGGATGAGGCGCACTGGTTCAAATTTAATCCTCGAAGCCGTCCCCAATCGAGCTACTCAACTCATTGCATAAGGCTGAAGAGCCCGCCGCTCTCGCGATGATAGTGCTCGGTGGCTCGGGCATTGTTTGCTTTCAGTTGCTGGGCTATTAATTAAACATCCGCCAAGTTGCCCTTGACGTAGCCCAGCAACCAAGCTTCTAGGAGCCGAGGTTGCAAACCCGCCTGCCTATGCCTTCTTTTACTACGCCTACTCAAATTTCCTTTTCTATGGAGTTATCCTTACTCGACGGTGAGCGCCTGTTGCACCAGTCACCCAACCAAGTTGTCAGTCTTACTACGCACCGGGTGCGGCTGCACCGGGCCAGTGGCTCGGCCGCACATATTGTGTCTATGATGCTGGAAAAAGTCAGCTCCTGTGAAATTCGCTACCTCAGTCACCCGTGGCTAGTGCTGGTTGGGGCACTGCTAGCGGTGAGCGGCGTACTCGCGTTGTTTCAGCGGGTCGAGCCGGGCATCGTAGCCTTGCTGCTACTACTTGGTGGCGTGTTGCTTATCGCCTATTTCGCCTCGCGATATCATGTGGTCAGCATTGCCTCCGACGGGGGAACCCGCCTAAGCTTCGAAACCAAGGGCATGCAGCGCGAGGTAGTGATTGGCTTCATCGACAATCTGGAACAGGCCAAAAACCAGCGAATGCTTCAGCTAAGTCAGGGTGGGCATTCTCAAGCTGGCCAACCGAATGTGCTGTACGCTGCCCGCTAACGAACCGTGTGTGGTGAGGAACTACTATCAATCGTTCCGGTACTTGAAGCGGCCATCGTTTCTGATTTACCGACCTCGTTACGGGAATGCAAACGCACTTTGCGGCTGAGTGATGATGCTTTCAGAAAATAGCGAATAGCTTTTGCGCCTTGCGAAAAGAATCTGCGGACAGGTACCCCTTCAATTTAGAAGTCCAAGCGGACGGGCAGAATGAGGTGATTATGAGGAGAAAAAGAATTGGATACCAACAAAATTCTTATTGAAAAATCGCAAATAATGTACATACATCAATCCGCCACCTTACGAAGCTCTCGCCTGCACTATCATTCTGCTTCGCAACACAACTTGTCTGAAAGTCCTTGATTATCACCTTAAAAAAAATCGACTCGCCCTGTTTTGGGTTTTTATAAATTCTTTACTTGTTTAAGGGTATCATAACTTACTTATCTTCAGATAATTGCCGGCATTGAAAGAGGAATGAATGCCGCGCTACTAAGGAAGGAATGCCGTGAGCTAAGGAAAAGATGCCGTTGAAGTAAGGAAGAAATGCCGTGAACTGAGGAAGAAATGCCGTTGAGTAGGGAAAGATGTTAATTTTTTCCTTAGTCTGCGGCATTCCTTCCCTAGTTTGACTCATTCACCCATGAAAGGGTTCTAGACCACCAAGCTCCACGAAGTCGCATTTCTGAGCAATACTATCATTCGCTTTCCGCTATACCTCAGCAACATCGAGGCCCGGTTGTTTGCGCTGGCACTGGGGTGCCTGCACCAGAAGGAGGATTCGCTGGAGTTTTCCGTGCATTTTAATGATGTGACGACCAGCTCACGCAACGGGGGTAGCCAATACACGGTGCTGCACGAAGCTCGCGCCCGGCTTACCCAGCCGCTCATCACGCACGATAAGAGCAAGGGGAAGCGACGTAGTGATGCCATTCCACTCTTCACCATCATCACCCTGGATGAGGGCACGAGCCTGGTCACTGGCCAGTTCAACCCTATTCTGAAGGAGTATTTGCTCGGCCTCGCCGGCAAGTTCACCACCGTAGAGCTGGAATCACTACTAACACTTACAAAGTGCCCACAGTCAGCGCCTGTTCTGGATTCTGCGCAGCTACCACAACCAGACCTGGCAGGAGCCTATTTCGTTCGAGCAGCTGCGCGAGTGGTTGTTTGGGGAAAATTCCGATATCTATCCCCTTTGGAACGACTTCAACCGCTACGTGCTGAAACCCGCCCTCCTGGAGTTTCAGACCATTGGCTGGGCAGTGGATGTGACCGTTGAGAAGCGGGGCCGCCGGACGGACACGCTTTTGTTCAAAATGACGAACACCCAGGGCAGTGCCGAGACGCCAGAACTGAGCAAGTCCAAAAAAGCGCTCACCCTAGGCGAAATTACCGAGTTTCGCGAGCTTCTGGCGGCTAAATACAAGGAGCTGCCCGCGCTTTACGACCGGCTGCGACTGGACTTTGAGCTCAAGGAATACCAGGCCCGCGAAGTAGTCAACACTATCTCGGACCTGACGGCCTATCAACTGGTCACCAAGGTGCTCTACGAAGTGCGCCTCGCCCTCTCCGACCGTAAGCCCCTTAAATCGCTGGCGGCCTACACGCTCAGCCAATTAAAAGCCGTATTGCCCGTGTATCAGTCACTGGGTGAGGTAGTAGGGAATCCGGCTGAGCCAGCCTCGCAGGGCAAGGCTACCAAGAGTCCGCAGCAACAGCAACTCGAAGAGGCCCGGCTGCGGCTGCAATTCGTGCAGCAAGAGGCCCCGGCGACCCTTTTTTCCGAGCAGGATAAAGCAGCGCGAACAGTGGAGCTGGAAGCGGAAATTGCCGCCCTGACGAAACAGTTGGAACAGAGGTAGCCTCAGAAATTCAGAATGAAAATAACGAGCGCTCTAGAACCGCGTAGCACTCAGATGACCCAGCAGTGCTTTTCAATCAGGTACTGACAATACTCTGCGCCGCAGTGGTAAGCAGGATGGCGGTGTAAGGTCGTCGGATTTGCCACTGGTCACAGCGAACAGCGTTTGGTGAGCAAATAGATACAACTGCTAGTCCCCAAAATGTGCCACTTGCAATTGCGGGTCGTCAACTATGACCTGCGTGCGGGCAATATCCTCCGAGTGGGTCCAGAATTGACAACGCTTCTGGTGAGCCGTATTTTTAGTATTATCTGAGCAGGCTAGCGGCAAGTAGTTTCAGGAAACATCTTATTTGTTAAATTATATCATGGCAATGTGCAATATGAAGACATAATACTGACACGGTAACGTCATAGATAACATGTGCGCAATATGCTTTTTCTCATGATATATGATGTACAATTAAAGCGTTTTAAAAAATATTTGACTGATAATCAGTAATTAACAAGGCATAATCACATAACATCCACTTTTTAGTGGATGTTTATCGGTAGCAGTTACATATCTTTGTTAAGTACAGAATAAAGGCAACACGTAGCAACCAACAACTGGTTAGCTGTTTCCCAATGTAGCCACCATATGCTTGCTTCTCAGATTCCTGCTCCTGCCCCAGATAATGTGGCAATGCTCCGTCAGGAAGCTGATAGGCAGACTTTTCGCAAGGAGCAGTTTTCGCTCACCCGCTACTATTATGAAGGCCGGGTAACGCGACAACGCTTTACTACCCCGGCGCTGGATGAATTGCACGCCACGCAGGTCTACAACCAGTATCGAGAAAAATACCAATTCATGTTTCCCGAGCAGCTTGTTCGGATGCGTGAGCGCTACGGATTGACGGCTGCTCGCATGGCGCTACTGCTTGATATTGGCCCCAATCAGTACGGCAATTACGAAGCTGGCGAGGTGCCTAGCGCCTCAAACGCTAAAATTTTGCGTCTTGCCAGTGACCCAGTTACTTTTCTAGGCATTGTGCGCGATAAGCGCGAGGAGTTGCGGCTGACTGAGTATGAGAAGCTGCGTCGCCACATTGACGCGCTACTCGACGCACAGACGCCGCGCCGGGTTGCTGGCTTGACTGTAGCGCCCACGTTCTCTGTGGCCGAGACTGACCCGGACCAGTATACTGGCTACGTGGTGCCGAGCCCGGAAAAGTTTGCCGAACTGGTGCTTTACTTTTTTGGGCACTTAGATAATTTATTCAAAGTAAAGCTACTCAAGCTGCTGTTTTACTGCGACTTTCAGCATTACCGCCTGTTCGGCCGGGCTATTACCGGCCAGCGTTACCGCGCTATTCAACATGGCCCCGTGCCGCAGGAATACGGACAGCGTCTGCAGGAAATGGTGCAACAAGACCTATTGCAAGCCAGCTTTCACAGCAGCCTGGTACAAAGTTCAGACGGCAGCCCGGTACTCGTACACAAAGCCACGCGGGCCGCTAGGCTTGAGGTGTTCACCGACACCGAGCGGCAGATTATTCAACAGGTGTTTCATCGCCTGGGCCGCAAGACCCGGGTTGAACTGGAAAACCTAAGCCATACCGAGCGCGCCTGGCAGGAAAACAATGCGCAGCACGGACGAATCAGCTACCAAACCTACGCTTTCGATTTACAATCGCTGCCGCTGGGCCAGTGATTCTCACGCTAAAAAAACCTGATTAGCACTATAAAAAACCAAAAACCAGTCATCGCAGGCCGCGACGACTGGCAAAGAGAAAAGTAATCAACGATTGGACCCGTAGTTACGTGGCCGGGAGTAGTGTCCCGGCAGCTTCTCTCTTCCTATTTTAAGTGAGGGTGCAAAGGTAACGGCTTCCCGTTACGGAACAAGACTTTGCCCTGTTGCGAGGCCCGGGCTTTTGCTCACCCCCCGTTGCCGGGTGGGCACCTCCTTATTGCCTTTGCGCAGGTGGCTTTCGGAAGCTGCCCTACCTTGCCATGCCTGTCTGCTAGAGGTAGGCACGACAGGAACACGGTGGCCCCAGCTGCCTGCGCGACAGGATGAGTACTCACTCTGTAACAACCCGTCGCTTTTATGTCTTATTTAGATTATTTAACGGTTAAAGAAAGTCCGGCCGAAATTTACGCGCGCAAAACGGCGCTCTATTCCATTTTCGACCGCCTCGGCCAGGAGCTGGAAATGCCCTCTTCGCGCTACGAGGAAGCCAAGAAACGCTACACTTCCGTCAGTAGCTGGTTGCAGGGCTGCCGGAAGTTGGGGCCGCTGGACCCCATCATGTTTGGGCAGGGCTCCTTTGCCCTGGGCACTACCGTGCGCCCGCTGCACGGCGATGAGTTCGACGTAGACTTTATCAGCCACCTGCAACTGGCGCATCCGCAGCTCTACACGCAGGAGCAGGTATACGAGATGATTTTGGGCCGCTTACGGGCCAATGGCGACTACGTCCATATGGTGCAGCTCATGAAACGTTGCGTGCGCCTGTGCTACGCCAATGAGTTTCACCTGGATATTACGCCAGCGGTGAGCAATCCGGCCTGCCCACGGGGCAGCCTCTACGTGCCCGACCGTAAGCTCGCCATCTGGAAAGACTCCCACCCAAAGGGGTACGCCGAGTGGTTTACGGACATCGCCAAGTTAAAGCCTCGGTTTACCACCCTGAGTAAATCATTTTCAGAAACCCGCCACGTGGCCCTCGGCACCACGGAGCCCCTGCCCGAGCAGCAGGCTTACCGCGGCGTCCTGCGCCGCGCCGTGCAGGTGATGAAGCGCCACCGCGATACGTTCCGGGAAAAGCAGCCTCGCCTGGCTGACTATGCCCCCATCTCCATCATCATTACCACGCTGGCTGCGCACGCTTACGAGCTGGCGGTTGGGCTGGGCGAGTACGACTCGGAGTTCGATTTGATGAACGCAGTCATTACCCTGATGCCCCGCTTTATTGAGGGGCCTGACTGGAAAGGCTGCTACCAGGTGAAAAACCCGAGCAACGACAGCGAGAACTTTGCCGACAAGTGGAGTGAGCCGCAGTACCATTTAGTATTCACGCAGTGGCACCACGCCATGCAGCGCGACTTGCAGACCTTGGAGAAGCTCCACGGTCAGGATGAGCTGCAGAAATCACTGCGCGATTCGCTCGGGGCGCCCGAAGTAGACCGGGTGTTTAGCAATCAGTTGCAGCAACTCAACCAGCAGCGGCAGCAGGGTCGCCTGAGCATTACCGCACCCGCCGCCGCTCCGGCCGCCGCCAGCATTCCGCTGGCTCGCAACACGTTTTTTGGTCGGGCTTAATTCACCTACGCATGGCTTACCAAGGAATACGACCCTTGACGCTGGCGCAGCAGTATGCCGCGTTGCGGGTGGACTGGCCGGAAGGCGAAGCGCAGCTTGACCAGCACGGGCTGCGGTGGACAGGGCCGCTGCAGCCCACGGCATTGGGCCGGCGCTACGTGGTGCAGGTGAGCTACCCTTCCCTGGCCCACGAGCCGCAGGTCCACGTGCTGGGCCCTTCACTGAAGCAACTAGCCCCGGGCCGGCGCATTGAACACCTCTACTGTCAGAAAACGGAGCGGTTGTGCCTGTACACCCCCAAGCAGCACGAGTGGCGTCCGCAGCTGCGCTTATCGCGCACGTTATTACCCTGGGCCACGCTGTGGCTGCTTTATTTCGAAGATTGGGTAATCACGGGTGAGTGGCAAGGAGGCGGCACGCACCCTACCCCCCGCCCGGCGCGCACTTTCAGTCGCACCATTTTACGTCGCTTAGCATGAAACACACGGAAGAACTGGTAGCTAAGCCACCGAAAAAGGCGCAGCGGCAAAAACCGAAACCAGAAGTGGTGCGCGCTATCTACGCCCGCGCCGCCGGCCGCTGCCTGCTGTGCAGCAAAGAGCTGACTATGAGCCGAGAACTGGGGGAGTATGCGTTTAACATCGGGGAAATGGCCCATATCGTGGGCCAAAGCCTGGATAAGACATCGCCCCGGTCGGATTTTGAGCTGCCGAAGGAACTGCGCGACGAGGCCGATAATTTTTTGCTGCTCTGCTCCGGCTGCCATAGCATCATCGATGCTGGGGCCACGCGCAAGGATTTTACCGTGCAGTGGCTGCGGGACTGGAAAAGAGACCGCGAGGCACACATCGCGCACGTGACGGGGCTGCCGCAGAGCCACCGCACCTGCATTGTGCGCCTGGTCGGGCTTATTCGGGGGCAGGCAGTGCAGATAACTACCAGCGAGTGCAATAGTGCCACGCTGCATCACTCCACCCCGCGCTTTGCCTTTTTTCCGTTGGTGTACGGCCGGCAGGAGGTGGAAATAGACCTGACCAGGCTGGGCGAGCCGGAGCACAACCCGCAGTACTGGACTAGTGTGCAGTACCAAATGCAGACGGCGCTGACGCAAATCCGCACCGGTATTGAGCGTGGCGAACTAGACCATTTATCTGTTTTCGGCTTTGCCCGCATCCCCGTGCTGGCCTACTTTGGCTTCGCCCTGGGTAACAAGGTTGCCACTACGCTTTTCCAGCGGCGACGCACCGACGACAAGCCCTGGCACTGGCTCACGGCTGCTGAGCCGAGAGGCTTCGAATGGGTTTGCCTACAAGCTGGCACCGATGCGCAGTGCGTAGCGCTGGTGCTCAACATCAGCGGCACCATCCAGCTGGCCGAGCTACCCACCCTGATTGACGAGCGGTACTATGTTGTCGGAATCAAACCCATTGGCTGCGACCCGCAGCCCGATGCGCTGCTCTCGGAGGCTTGCCTGCAAGCATTCCGGCGGTGCTACCGACAGGTGTTGGCTCACTTGGAAGCCCACTATAAGCTTGCCCGCGCCGTGCACCTGTTTGCGGCCGTACCGGCCGGGGTAGCCTTATTGCTCGGGGCTGACCTGCTGCCCGACGTGCAGCCGGAAATGATTTTGTACGACCGCCAGCCCCGCGAATTCAGCCCGGCCCTGCGCCTTAATTCACCTCGCTAATTGGCGGCTACTGCAGAAAAAGTCGTTCCTGTTCTTCACCACGTGGTCCTTACCTACATCAAGCTGATAGTGACTGCCTGGCAAAATAGCGGTTCATGCCGGCAAATAGATAGTCGGCCGCCTGCATTTCCTGAAGCTGCTGCGTGATATCCGCTCGTAAGTCAGCTTCGGGTACGGCAAGCAAGGCTCGCTGCAACAGGCGAAACGCCTTGTAAATTTTATAGCGCAGCGTCTTGAGCTCGACCCGGTTTAGGCCGTAGTATTGCTCCGCAGCCGTTACGTAGGCGCTGGCCGCCGGATGGGCCGCTACCAACGTTACTTCTTGGGTTACCTCGTCGGCCTCGTAGGCAAAGTACTGGGTTGGGTCATCGAGGTAAGGGTTGAGTAACAGGGCCTGCTCCCGCTGGTGTTCCTGCTCGTAATGCGTCAGCTCATATCCAGCGGTCGTGGCCAGGGGGTCGGGAGATAGCCGCCCCACCAGTTGCTGCAGGTCAGCGTCGGTAGCCTGGGCGTCAACTACCGGCGCGGCCAGGGGCGCTGGCCCAGCCGTGGGAAACGCATCATTCTTGTACGATTGATTGCAAATCTGACAAGCGTACAGATAATTATCGTACGTATAGGCTAGCCACCAATATACACTTTTTGGTCGGAAGTGCTCCACGTCGCCGTGCGCTACGATAGCCGTGGTGGCCTCGCAGTAGGCGCACTTATCCGCGCTTTCCTTCCTGAGCTGGGTTTTAGCCTCCTTCCAAAACGCGGCCCGGAAGCTGTGCTGCGTTAGGGTGCCACGTAGAATATCACGTTGAATTTGCAGCAGCTCCAGGTCGCGGGCGTGCTTGCCCTTGCCCCGGTACTTGGCCGCAACGGCCTGGGCGGAACGCTCTCGCTCTAACGGAATCATAGCTTAGCGGGCATTCAGGCTTTCCTCGATGCGCTGGAGGAGCGCCATCTCCGGGTCGCTTACCAGCGGGGTAGTGCGCTGGGGCAGGTTCGCCGCCAGTTTAGCTTGCACGCGCGTTAGCTCGCGCTGCTCTTCGGGGGAAATGCGCTTCCCCTGGGCCTTGAGCGCGGCGTACTGCTGCTTGGCCGTTTCTACCTCCAGGCTCTCATCGGTAGCCAGGCCAAACACGGGCGACATCAGCAATTGATTAATCAGCAGCTGCTGCGGTGAGCCAAGGAAGGGTATCACTTCTACCGCTTGGCGCGCATTGCGGCGCAAGGCAAATAACTCGCCCTCCTGGGCCTGTTGCGCGGTTAGGGCGGAATGGGTTGTCGCTACTACTTGGAAATTGGGCAGCTTAGCGCTCACAAAATCGTAGAGTAAGCGCTGCCATTTTGGGTGCAGGTGCAGGTCGATTTCATCGAGCAGCAGCAGGCCGCGGGCGTGCAGGGGGCGGCGGTGGTCCTGAAAGGTTTCGGTGATGCGAAACAAGAGGTCGCCAATCCACGCGGCCATGTTTTGGTAGCCGTCGCTGAGCTGTTCCAGCGGCATCAGCCCGTCATTGGTTTCGAACAGCACCTGCTTCTGGCGCTTGTCGATGGAATGAAACGAGATACCGGGCAGAAAGCTGTTCAGGGCCTCCCGTATCACGTTCAAGCCATTTTTGCCGCCCCGGTAGTCGAGGTCCATAATCCACGTAGCCAGCGGATGCAGGGTTGCTCCCGCGTCAAACAGGTTGCGAATATTACCGACCCGGCTACCGTACCGACCGGCCTCGGCATAACCGGCCGTACTGCCGGCTTCACTCACCAACCGCCGACTGGCCCCGTACCCCACGGTAAAGTAGTTGCGCTCGGCATTGTCAATGGCATCGTCAATAAGCTGCAACGCTTTCTTATTGCTGGCAATCAGACGCGAAAGTGAGTCCCCACGCTTGATTTTCAGGGCTAGCTCGCGCTCCTCGCCCTTCTTGGTGGTCAGGCAGGCCTCAATGGTGCAGGAGGACTTCCCCAGCGTAATCCAGCTGTCCGTGTTACCGATGATTTCACCCAGCGCGTTGCTGCCGCAGGTAATCAGGGCAATCGCTTTTAGCAGGTTGCTTTTGCCGGTACCGTTTTCTCCCAGCAACAGCGTCCATTGCCGGTTCTGGGTAGGCGTCGCGCTAAAGTCCAGCTCCAGTTTAGTGAGGCATTTGAAGTTGTGTAGCGTGAGCTGGCGCAGGAACATGGGTAAGGCAAAAACGGGTACGATGGCAAGCTAAAGCTAACCGCAGAAAAATAGGCAAGCGCGCAAGCACCCCGCCGCCAGGGTGCCCCCATCGCCAGCTTAAGCTAAGCGCCGCCAGCAGCGGGCGTTCAGCCTAAGCGTCGTGCGGAGGCTAAGCAACCGGGGGTACGTTTGCCGGCTGGTAAGCGGCGGCCGCGTGCTGCTGGCGACGTCGCACGCTCTGGTCCACACTTTCGTGGGTAGTATGGCCCACGCTGATAGGCCGTAGCTGCCGGCCCAACAGGCGGTAAAACCAAGTCATGGAATTGCGCAGCTCGTCGCCAAACCAGGGCCGGTAGAAGCCGAGAAATTTTTCATCCACGCCCAGGCCCAGGGCCACCGCTTTTTCCTTCATCCAGTGCAGCGAGCAGTTGGCCAGCCCGTCGTGCTCATAGCCGCCGCCCACGTTGGTGTGCACCCCGGCAAACCAGCGCTGCTCCAGCACCTGGTCGGAAGCCGGATTTTCCCAGAGCGACGGCTGAAACGTGCGGCGCTGCTCATCAATGGCCAGGGCATGGTACGCGTGGCGAATAATCGGACTGAGGCGGGCATCGTGAAACTGGTAGCGCCGGCGGTTGAAGAGCGTAAACAGGCTGAGCGGCAAGCCCAGCGCCCCCACTGTATCCCACACGCCCACGAAGTCAATGGCAATGGTGCGGGCCTCATGCTTGGCTCGAAAAGCGGCTACCCGTTGCTGCCAGGCGGTTTGGTCGGCCTCGGCGGGTGGACGCTGACGGTAGAGGGCATAGGCCTCCGGCACGAAGAAATCATGCGTCTTGGGTAGCAGCCCCAGGTGTTGAATAAAACCGGCCAGGCTGCGCACCGTGTAGGCTCCCCGACTAAAGCCGAAGAAGAACACCGTATCGCCCGGCGCGTAGTTATAAAGCAGAAAGCGGTAGGCCTCCCGGATGTTACGGTCCAGCCCCGCGCCGACCCCGCCCCCCAGCCAGCGGTCGAAGCCGGGATTATTACCTACGCCTTCGTCGTAGTAGGTAACTTGCACGGTGCCATCCGGCGCCACTGGCTGAATGGCCCGCACCATTTTCACTACGTTGGTAGGCTTCCGCTTGCGCCGGTCCAGGTTTTCGGCTTTGTTCCAGGTGCCATCACACAGCACAATCAGGCGTTTGCTCATGGAGAAAGTTGGCTTCCGCCAGTTAGCCACTACTAAAGAAAGTAATCAGGATGTTCCGCTTTGAAAATCTAGACGAGACGACGCGCCGCTACATGCTTATCGAAGTAGAGCAGGCCATCAAGACCAGCCAGCTGCACTTGAGCCAACGCTTTACGGCGCAAGGCCGGGAGCGCTACCCAGACCTGCTGCGCGAAGCCGTGCGTACCGGTAGCGAAGATAGCCTAGCTGCTGCGCTGCACCAGCAGCAGTGCTTCGCGGAGCGCGAGCCGTATGGCACGAGCACGCGCCGGGTGCCCGCCAACGCTGCCCGTACCTTTGCGGAGGGGGAATTTAATACGTTTTACATGCGGGGCGTGTGCCACCGCGCCATTCAGGAAGGCTGCCAGGTCGAAGTGTACCGGGCAAAGGAGGGGGCCACTGTGCGGCCGGCATCTAAGCTGGTCGAAGGCCAGCGACACGAGCCGAGCCGGGCGTTGCTGTTATTTCGGCACAGCCCCAATGGTCAGCATCGAGGACCGAGCATTCCCGCTGGTTCTAATTCGGGGTTAAGCTTACGATTATGCAGCCCAGCACCCGGCGGGTAATTATAACGCACTAAGTCTGTCGCTATTTTTGAAGATAGAACGCAGTGTAGGACATGCTTTTAGGGCTATTTATTTCCTTGAAAATCAATGAAATATTCGACACGTGCACAATGGAGGCACGTCTTACTACCGCGTCAACACATCGGGTTAAATATCTAATAGTTAGCACTTTATTTATAATTCAGATGGCTCCTATTTTTACGCTTACCTTTGCCCGATAAAAAAGTCCGCCGACGCTCTATGAATCAATCCCTTTCGCTGCCGCCTACCTCCCTGCATCAGCCTATTAGCGCTTTGGAAGAAACGCTGGTTATTTCTGCCCAGCAAGTACCTAACGCGCTGCTGGCTCGCTTGATACAGGAGGTAAAGCACGAAGCGCAGTCCACGCTGACTGCCTACAACCGGACGCACAACCGGCACAACCGTGGCCGCTAGCCCGGTACTGGGGGCGGTGCTCGACACGGTACTCATCAAGGTAGCCAGCCGCTGCAACATCAATTGCAGCTACTGCTACGTGTACAACATGGGCGACGACAACTGGGCGCGGCAGTCGAAGCTCATGGCCCCCGAAACGGTGGCGGCCATCTGTACGGAGCTGGGAGCGCTCGCCCAGCACCAGCTCACGCCATTCAGCGTGGTACTGCACGGTGGAGAGCCCCTGCTGCTCGGCTCCCGCCGCCTGCACGAGCTGCTAAGACAGCTGCGGGCCGTGCTGCCGGTCACGTACCCTATCAGCTTGCAAACGAATGGTATCCTGCTGTCGGAAGAGTTACTGGATTGCTGTGCCGCGCACCACGTGAGCGTGGCCGTAAGCCTGGATGGCCCCGCCGCAGTGCACGACCGGTTTCGCCTCACGCACGGCGGCGGCGGCACCTTTGCGCAGGTGATGGCCGGTATTGCCCGCCTGAAGGCGCATCCGGCAGCGGACTTCCTTAATGCCGGACTGCTGGCAGTTATCGACCCCACCTCTGACCCCGCGGAGGTGTACGAGTTTTTCAAGTCGGTAGGGGCCCCCAGCGTCGACTTTTTATACCGCGACGGCAACCATTCGAAGCTGCCCGAAGGCAAGACCAGCCTGCACTCGCTGGAGTACGGCCGCTGGATGGTCGGACTGCTCACGGCCTATGCCGCCGACCCTAATCCGCTACCCATCCGGGTACTCGATGACATGCTGAAGGTACTACTGGGCGGTAGCGTGTCGAAAGAAGGGCTGGGCCTGACCGATTTCGGTATTTTGATTATCGATACGGACGGGACGCTCATGAAAAATGACACGCTGAAAAGCACCTATAACGGGGCCGACCAGTTTGCCCAGCCTCGTACTATTCGGGATACGAACTTGTTGGCCTTCCTGGAATCAGCCGAATTCACTCATTACCGGGCCATGCAGCAGCCTACCAGCGCCAAGTGCCTGGCCTGCCCGGCCCTGAATGTGTGCGGTGGAGGGATGATTCTGCACCGCTACCACCCCGATAACGGGTTCGATAACCCTTCCGTTTACTGCGCCGACCAGTTGCATCTGGTAGCGGCCATGCGCCGTATGCTCGGCGCTTATTCCCTGGACTATGCGCTCAGCCAATCTGCTTGACTTCTCGGCCAGTCGGTTTGAAACCCAGCCGTTTCCGCACTTCTGCGCGTCTGCGGTGCTGGCCCCGGCGCTGGAGCGCGGTCTGTATGAGTGGCTGGAAGATGCGGCCACTTGGGAGCTTACTACCACTGACTTCTACGAGCAGTACGAGTTCAGTTTGCTGCACATCGAGTTGCCGGTGCACTTGCGCTGCCTGGTGGAAGGGGAGGTAACGCGCTTGGCCATTGCTGAACTGGAAAGCGCCTTTCACGCCAGCGACCTGGAGCTGGTTGGCGTGACGATTCACAAGCTGACCGACGGCCAGCGCATCGGGGTGCACAACGACTTCATCGGCCCGGCCGAAAGCCACCGCCTGATTATACAGGTAAACCAGGGCTGGACCGAAGCCAACGGGGGCTACCTGCTGTTATTCAATTCGGCCAATGCCGAGGATGTTAGCCAGCTCGTGTTGCCGGTAAGCAATTCGGCGTTCGCTTTTGCCATCTCTCCAAACTCGCATCACGCCGTGTCCACGGTCTACGCCTTCCGCCGCTACACGTTGGTTTACACCTTCGCGTCGGCCGCCGTTTAGCTTCCATGACTGTTTCTTCCCCCGCGTTTGCCCACGCGTACTTGCAAGCTCCCTTTTCGATTTTTGATAAGGCGACGGCCACCACCCTGGCGCAGGTCGGCTGGCAGCAGCTAGCGGCCGGGCGGCAAATCGACGCAGCGCACTACAGTATTGCCAACTGCCTGGGTACCGAGCCGGCCCGGCCAAGATTGCCCACTCAATCTGCCTTGACGGTAAATGACACCCTCCTGCTGGAAGAGCCGGATTTCGACCGCTTGCAGGCATTTTATGACGAGCACGGGCTTGAGCCGCTACCCGTCGCGGAGCTATTTACTGGCCAGGTCCCGGCCAAATTACGACGGGCGCTGGCTGTGCTGGCCGAGGTAGCTCCCGCCCACGCCTGCGTGCTCGCGCTGGCGCAGTCGGTGCAGGTATTGCGTCAGCCCGACCCCGAAATCGACGTCAGCTACAGCCACCCGGCGGTGCCGTTTTCCATTTTCGTGACGGTCTGCGAGGAGGATTCCGAATTAGCTGCCCTGCGCGTAGCCGAGGCCGTGCTCCACGAAACCATGCACCTGCACCTGACCCTACTCGAAAGCGTTGTGGACCTCGTGCAGCCCGGCAGCTTAGCCGTGTATTATTCACCCTGGCGTGAAGAAGACCGCCCGGTGCGGGGGGTACTGCACGGGCTATTCGTGTTCCGGGCCGTGCAGGTTTTTTACCAAGCGCTCATTGCCCAGGCCGGCTGCCCGGGTGAGGCAACAAATTTTGCGTCAGAGCGCCTCTTGTCTATCGCGCAGGAGGTGCAGCTGGTGGCTGATTTTGCGCGGGCTGATGGGCTAACAGCAGCCGGCCGGCAGTTGGCCGCTAACTTACTGGAATACCGCGTTGAAGCAAGTAATCCGAGAAGTTACGCAGGTAATCAATAGCCACTGCTGAAAATGGCGCAGTAGGTTGCTGACACTGAATCAGGAACCGTTGCGAGCGCAGAAACTTGGCATCTGTCGGATTATCATTAACGTAGATTTCCCCAAGGTGTATATCAATGATATTTAGCAGTTCTTGCCGCTTATCATTCAACTCCGGTCGATTGAGTTTACAGATTTCAATAGTCTTTTTACCAAATTCGGTAACCCCCTGAATCAGGTTTTTATCGAATCTTATGTGGACGCGCGGGTCCATGGTCCCTCCCGGGTCCAGGATATAGGGTGCTTCCGCAGCAATATTATTATGATGTGATTTCGCCCTGGTAGTTTCATCAACTAAGGGGAATAAACTGGATTTTACCGTATTGCAGCGGCAACAGATAAAATACAGGTTGCTCCATTCGTAGGCCAGCCAGTAGTAACCCGGCTTAGTGGACGACCGCTCGGTGCGCAACAACTTATACCCGCCCTTGGGACGATAATGCTCAACAGCTCCCGCCTCGTCTATCTGCTCCTTTTCGCAGTAGCAGCATTTACCGTGTTGCGCCTTTCTTAAGACCTTTTTTATGGTTGGGCTGCCATACAAGGCTTTCTTAATTAGAAAAACTATTTTTCCCGTAAGATATGCTTGCGCGTCAGCATCGTAAGAATTTTGATTGAGCAGCTTCTCCTGCTGGCCGACTTGTGCTAGGTGACGGGGTATAGTAGTTGGTTTAATAACCCTAATCATCCTTGAAGAATTATTTGTTTCTCATTTTTTGAACTAGTTCCGCTAACTGTCTTCTGTTATTTACTTCCTCAATATTTTCACTCGTTGGCGGTTGCGCTAATTGCGCATTGATAGCTTTTAACCGGCGCTTATCTGGTTCAGTTAACCGTTTTTTAGCTAAGAGAGCATCCCGGTCACTGAGCAATTTATCGAACGCCGTCCCCCGAGCCGACTTGAGGTCGAAGAAGTCGCTAGTCAGTATCTGGTCTACCCGCCAGCCATCAACGCCCTCCGGACGATTGGTAATGCTGACGCTGCCGAGTGCTTTATCATAATGCAAGACAGCATAGTTTAAGTCGAAAGCGGCCTGCACCATCAGGGGACTATGCGCCGTAGCAATGAATTGAATATTAGGAAAATGGAGAGACAAATTCGACATTATCTGCTGCTGCCATTTAGGATGCAAGTGTAAGTCAATTTCGTCAATCAGCACGATAGCCGGCTCTTCTAGAGGATTTTCGCTAGTGAGATGGTGCTTACTGAACAGACGCCACGCCAAGTCAACTACCCAAGAGGTAATGGTCTTGTAGCCGAGGCTAAAATCATTAAAAGGGATTTTTTGGCCGTGTCTGGTAGTGATTACGAGCCCGCCGGTCGAATATTGAGAAAATACTGTTGGCGGATTAATTTCAATGTTCTGAATTTGCTCAAAATCTGGCAATAGCGTTACCAGCATTTGCTTGATGCGCTTGATAAAGGAACGGTATTTTTGTCTTTCTTCTGTTTTCTTAGAACCCAATGCGGCGTATTGCAGCGTATGCAAAATTTCTTCCGCATCATAAAGCTCCGTTTTCTCTCGAATGAAATTCGGAATTGTATCCAGCAGCTTGGGATTATTTAGATTCAATTTACCCAACTGTCGGGATGCGCTGTAACCGTAGACCGTTACATCCTCTTTGTAAAAAATCCCCTGTACATCCGCATCTAATGTTGGGTCAACTCTTTTTAGCTTACCCAAGCTATCAATACCAATAATTATCTCAGTTTTGCACTCACTAGTACGTGAAGTGGACTTTTTATTGAGTGACTGGTTAGCCACAAAGAGTGCATTAGCAACCGCTTCCTGACTTCCATTTTGGTCTTTATGCACCAACCGCTCTAACACCTCATTTTCCTCATCGTTAATTACGGGTGCCGGGTCCAGATTATTAGTATCATTGGCATCATACGGCAATTGTGGTTTCATCCAGGCAATAAACTGGAGTAAATTAGATTTACCTATACCATTATCGCCAAGTATCAATGTCCAGCGCGAAATAGTATCGTCCGCCTTCAAGAATTTTAATTCTACTTCTTCGACGAAGGTTTCTATATTAGTCAGCTTGATACTTTTCACATAAATAGGGCTCGTTTTCATAAGACAGAGAATTACAGCAAGAGGCTAAATTTTGGCAATTTTTAAATGTGGGCAGCAACGTAGCGCTGGGTTAGCATCCGCTACATACTCTACATGTTGCCGGATGAACAGGATGTACGCCCTAACCTGCCATATCATTGGCGTACTGGAAAGTTCAGCGCTTTTACTTGCTAACTCTAGGTGCGGAATACAGGCATTCTGTTCAGCAGAAATGGGCTAGGTTTAGGGTTTTTAACTTTCCTTCACCGTCCCGACTATGCACGAACAGACCTTTGCAAGATACTGCTTGCCGGAAGATATCATTCGTTTCAGCCGCCCGGTGAATACGTCGCCCGCCACTGGCAGCCGGCGTCTGACCGACGCGCAGATGCTGTCAACTTTTTTTAGAATCGGACAACGGTCAACTTAATTTTCGGAGGAAACAACCCTTGGGATTTAGTGTACAATTTCAATTACACAATGAAATTCAGGAACACAACGGACTTTCGGCCAGTGTCCTGGATTGCCCTAGCTGGTAGTTGGTGCTAGACGTTAAATACCACCTTGAAAAATATAGAACATACTTTACAGTCGGCAGCAGAAATGGTAGGGTAAGCGGCAGACAGTTTTCTTTGCCTTTGTATGGGCAACACATCTCCGACCACCACGTTGTTTAGCGACGTACGAGCACTGGTTGAGGCTACCAGGCAGCGGGTAGCCTTATCAGTCAACGCGGAGTTAACTCAGCTTTACTGGCAGATTGGCCCCCGCATCAATACTGAACTGCACCAAAGCGGTGGTACCGAGTAGGGAAGGCAAACAGTACGAGGGTTAGCTCAACAGTTGAAAGCGGAATACGGCCGCAGCTACGCCAAGAAAAGCCTGCGGCGGATGATGCAGTTTGCGGTGGTATTGGCTGAATCCGTGATTGTCGCTACGCTGTGGCGACAGTTGAGCTGGAGTCATTTCAAGCTATTAATGGCGGTAACTGAACCATTGAAGCGTGATTTCTATACCCAGTTGGCCACGCTGCACCATTGTAGTGTGCGCGAGTTGACAAAGCAACAGACACGCAGCTTTACGAGCGCACAGCTATCAGCCGTAAGTCCGAGGCGACTATTGCTCAGGAATTAGCCGCCTTGCGCGTCAGCACCTGCACGACCCGACTGGCAGGCAAAGAGAAATCAATTTCCACACCTAGCAGTTCGCGGTTGTAATCGTCGAGCACGTTGAGCGTGCGAAACCGGCGGCCGTCAGTCAACACGTCGCTCGTAAAGTCGAGTGACCAGCTCTTGTTGGCGGCCTCGGGCACGGCTAAGGGCCGCTTGACGCGGGCTAGCACCCGCTTTTTCAGACGCCGAGGCAGGTTCAGTGCCAATGCTCGATAAATACGCAGTGTGCGTTTATGATTGATTACCAGCCCATTTTTGCGCAAGCGGTAATGCAGCTTCCAGAAGCCCCAGCCCGGATGCCGTCCACTTAACGCCCGCAGAGCCTGCTGCAGGGGCTCATCATTCCGCCCGTGCGCTACCGGGTGATAGCTGCCACGCGCCAGCCCCACCAGGGCGCACGCCCTACGCTGGCTCTAGCCTTTGCTCACTAAGCCCTGCGCTGCCTGCGCCGCGCCGCAGGGCTACTTACTTTTTTCGCAGTATCTCCTTGATAGCCTGGTTTTCTAGGCTCAGGTCCGCGAACATCTACTTGAGCTTGCGATTCTCTTCTTCCAGGTGCTTGAGGCGGGTGAGCTCGGCGACGCTGGCCCCAGCGTATTTGCTTTTCCAGGCCTAAAACGTGGCCTCGCTCAAGCCGTGCTCGCGCACAATCTGGGCCACGGTCTGCCCGCTGGCTTGCTGGTGCAGAATGGCCACAATCTGGGCCTCGCTGAATCGTCCTTTTTTCATATCTCAGTCGTCAGGTAGGGAAAATTACACCTTCCTCTACTCACTACTGGCTGCCGATTTGGGGAAGCATACAGTTTACTCCGGCGCGCTTACCACGCCGGTGCCCTGCTGCACAAAGGGACTCCTTGTACATGCTGGCACCCCTACCATTACGAAGCAGCTAATCCCGGGTGCCTCTATTTAGGCAATGCTGACTTGAGTATCTCGTTTATCGTGCCTGACCTGCGAAAGCGGCTGGGCGACCGGTGGCCAAAAATCCAGACCATTCAGGTACCGCACCATGGCGCGGTTAGAAATTTCAACCCAGCCATTGTGGAAGCTGGCATGCAGGCCGTTATCTCTTTCGGTACTACCAATACCTATGGCCATCCTTCCGCCTACGTTATTGGTCAACTCCATCGGTTGCGGGCAAACCCAGTACTCGTGACTGAGCAGTTGGAAACTGGACTATACTCGCACTCTTACCGGTAGCCGGGTATTTTTTTTTGTGTGCAAGTAGCAACTAGCTTACTTGGGCGAGAGGCGTACAAACGGTAAGAGACGGTTACTACTTATTGATATCCTGTGAAATCAAGAAGCGCACGTAGGCCGCAAAAGACAAGCCCAACGATTTTGCCTTAGCCATAGCAGTGGCGTAAAGCTCGTCTGACATCCGAACCTGATAAGGCGGCTTCACTTTTTTCTCCATCTGGCAAATATAAAACATACAGACGACAGACGTTTTTTGTATGTTGTTTGTATATTTGCAACACTCCGTACGGAGTACCCGGCCAGTAGTAAGCAAAAAGAGGCCACCCCCGGCAAGGGGTGACCTCCAATTATAGCACCTGTTTACCGCAGGCACTACGGGTTGGGTTATTGCAAACCCTTCACACTCCAAAATTACATGAAAAATCATGTAAACGGGCAGGTTATGGCTAGTGCCGAACCTCCCACCTCTCTGGGCGAACTGCGCCAGCACGTCCTATTGCCCCTCATCGGCAACTCCCTCTTTAGCGAAGCGGAGCAACTGCGGGCCAATCACTTCGTCCACGAAAGTGATGACATCGCCCGCCTTACCCGCTGGGGCGCGAACGTACTGGCCGAAATCGCCCGTCGCCAAGCCGAAGCGGCCCGTCAACGCCGCCGCCTCGCCATATGCAACGCGTTGCGCCGGTTGCGCCTTGATAGTTTCCGGTGCCATCGCCCGCGCAAACGCAAGCCCAGGCTCACTTGGGTACCCAGCGCCTTCTTTCCTGACCGCGCCGACCGCCGGGCTGGCACCTTCGACCGCTTGGCGGCAGCGCTGTTTCAACCGGTCCACACCCTTTCTTACGCACAGTTGCTGCACCGCTAACCGCTATGTGGTACCGTAAGCAACTGCGTCTGATTCGTCGCGCCCGCCGCGTCGCCCGCGCCCAGCAGCACCAGCTGCTCATCGTGGAACTAGAGGGTCTAACCGCTATCACGCTGCACACCCACGCCCGGCAGCTCACGATTTCTATCGAGCGGGAAGAGGCTGGCCAGCTTGTCGATACCCTCCGGGAAGCGCTGCGTGACCGTCGCCGCGCCTGGAAGCAAGAGGCTCGCCAGCTACGCCAGGACTGGCAGGAAAGCCAGCGCCTGCGAAAGCAAGAGCGGTCAACGTCTCCTTGACCCTCAGTCCAATAAGCTTTCAGCCGGCGGTCGGCAAGCTACCCCGTCTCGGTTGGCCCGAGGCGAGCTGGCTCGGCACACCTCCCTTACTCCCACTATCTACAGTATTAGCCTGCTAAGGAGCAGTTTTTCATGTCCATCTTATTTCCTATTACCCCTAATCCAGCGGCCAGGTACCTGCCCTACGCCCAGGCCTCGGTAACCCAGCGGGAGCAACTCCTGACGTTCGTGCGCCAGCGTCTGCGCTACCATTTCCCTACCCTCTCCCCCGCCACCTGGCTGCGAGCGCTCTTCGAGTTTCAGCCCACACTCGTGCTCACCGGTCTGGACACAGTTACGCTGGAAGAAGGCGAACTGAGGCAGTTGGTGCAGCACGTGGCCAGCTCGCCCGACCTGCCACTACTGGACCCACCCATTTATGGGTTACCTACCCTTGAGATAGCCCAACGCTGGCTGCGTGGTCAGGAGTTGCTGGCGGCCGCGCGGGCCGAGATAGGAACAAAGCACTTGAGTCCTCGACTCAATACCTTGTTAATTTACCTGGGCCAGCCTTATCCCCTGGCGGAGCAGGTAATACAGGCGTGGCGTTGGGACTTGCCGAGCAGTCCGCCCCTGCCAGCGGGCTTGCCTGGAGAATAAAGCCAGTCCGCCCGCAGGACAACCGTACTGGTTGTCCTGCGGGCGGACTAGCTGCTTACCCACCTACCCGGCGCGGGTTGTTATTTAGGCGACGCAACTGTTAAGGCGCTTTTTATGGCGAACATTACCTTTCTTTATTGGAACACGGCGAACAAAGGCTTCACGCAGGAAAAAGTCCTGAACGCATTGTTTCGCACTCGTCAGCCAGCCGATATTCTGTTACTGGGCGAGTGCCCGAGCGGCTTATCACCAGCATTTCTGGCGCATTGGGGCCTGACTGAATTGCCTATTCTGGCCAAGAATGGTCAACCATTGCAACAACGGGCTTACTACCAGGCCGCCAAGCTATCGCTCACACTGGCCGCCGCAGTACCCGTCGTTAAGCGCATTCAGAACAAACTGCTTAAACGCCAGCAGTTTGGCAATGACTACGAAGAAATTATCCGTCGTCTGCGCGTCAGCATTACCCGGCTGGTGCAGATGCACCTCGTGGTAAACGGCCAGTCCTACTTGCTGGCCAGCGTGCATTTTCCCAGCAAGCTCGCTCAGGATGAAGTCAGCCAGTTGCAGATAGCGCGGAGCTACAAGGCCAAACTGCTGGATACCGCGACCCACCACGCGGCCACCTACGGCAACCGCCTTATTGTTGTCGGCGACTTCAACATGAATCCCTTCGATGCCGGCATGGTAGAACCGATGGGCTTTCACGCCCTGGGCAATCGTGACCAGGCCAATCCTGCCACGGCACGGCACTACGACCAGACGCCCATCTTCTACAATCCCTGCTGGTCGCTGCTGGGTGACTACCACCCCACCCACGTAGACCGACGTATGGGCGGCAGCTTCTACTACGCGAAAAGCGCCTCCCGGCGTTTGTTCTGGCACCTCTTCGACCAGGTTATCGTTTCCCAGGAAATGGCCAATGCGTTTGTGCCTTCTTCCTTATCTTTCGTAGAAGTACCCACGCTGCGTCGGGAAATGCTCAGTGGCGTCGAGCGCCGGCAGGCCAACTTTTCGGACCACTTTCCCCTTACCTTCACCTTAGCGCTGTAGCCTCATGGCCTTGACCCTGGATTTACCTTCCGCTCGCCTGGCAGAAAAACCTTATCAGGAAATTGAGAATGTGCTGGCGCAGCTGCGTCGACAAGTGGAGGGGCGCTATAATGATAAGCTAGCTGTGTTGCTACTGACCGCCAGCGAAGAGGATGCGGACGGGCAGCCCACCCGGCACCGCTACGTGGTAAAGCTCAGCTTCGTGTACCGCAACTATGCGGAAACCCTGCTGGAGCTGAACTGTCGGGTAGGGCACGGCTATCCTGTGGACGTGAGTGCATTTCGCAGAGTGGTTGGTCGGGCAGGTACTAAGGAGGAGTTGGAAAAGCTGCTGGAACAGGTTTTTGCCGACCCGCGCACCCGCAACCTTATTCTAATCAACTACTAGGCTGTTCTGCAAGTAGCAGAAGGCATTTACTCCCGTGGCCGCGCCCGTGGGGCGGAGCTAACCCCGGCTCCGACTTACGCATCAAGAGCGCGGTGGCAATTAGGTTACGCAGCCAGGGCCTGTTCCTGAGTGGACACAATCTGTATCAACACGTCGAGTCCCAGAATCTCGAAGATATTAAAGACCTTCTCCTGCATCTGGAAGAAGATTAGCGTCACGTCCAGGTCTTGCAGGCGCTGCAAATGCGCGATAAAGACGCCAAGGCCAGCCGATGAGATATAACTCAAGCCGTGGCAATCAATGAGCACCTTCTTGTAAGTCAGCAATTCAGGATTAAGGAGGGCGGTGTCGAGTACAATAGCGGAGGAGGCATCCAGTTCTCCATCCAGTACAAGCGTAAAGGCAGCAGAGGTAGCCAGCGGAGTTACTTTCATGAAAGGGGTCACACGCAGGGAGAGCAGTGCAGTTGTAGCGGGTAGGGGCGAAAATCTAGCACAGGTAAAGATAGTATTTTTCCTCACCTACCATACTGCTGGAGTAATTACCTGGGTGTAAGCCACGCTTTCTCAAACTACTGCCGCCCCGCTAGGTAGCCGCCGGAAACGTCACCAGCTCCGCCAGCGAAATCTCTAGCCCCTCGGCCAGACACACGAGCACGTCCAGCGTGGGCACCGTCTGGGCCGTCTCCATGCGGTAAACCGTTTTCTTGGTAATGTCCGCCGCGTCGGCCAGCGCCTGCTGACTCCAGCCCCGGCCTTCCCGCAGTCGGCGCAGGTGCTGCCCAAAAGCCTGCACGCTGGCTGGTTTCTTCATCGTCGCAAGCTCCGGCCAAGCAGTCTGAACTTTGTGGACATATAGTTCCCCCTTTTGTAAAAAAGCGCGTAAGTTTGTGCGGTCGTTGCTTCCAATACCCGCAGCCTGTTGCCTTTATGCGCTACCGTAAACACTTGCGCCAATTGCGCCGGGCCCGCCACCGGGCCAAGGTGCAGCAGCGGACAGCAGCGGACGCTACTTACCCTAGAGTTGGAAAGCTTGGTGGCCCTCACCCTGCACACCATCCCCGAAATACTGACCGTGTCCATCGAGCGGGAAGTGGGCACTTAAGTAGCCTAACCCTGCGCGAAGCCTTACGCGAGCGCCGCCAGACCCTCAAGACCGAGGCGAGTCAACTGCGCCGCGCTGAGGGTGAAAACGCCTACCGACGGAGCAGAGCTCCGGCAGAACCAGTTGGCCAGTATCCGACGCGGACCACGGCAAATGCTACCGTCCAGGCTCCACCGCCGGGCGAGGAGCGGGTCCCACAAAGCTGACGAGCTCCGCCAGCGAAATTTCCAGGGCCTGGGCCAGCGACACGAGTATATCCAGCGTCACGGAATAACGGGCCGTCTCGATGCGGTAAATCGTGGGCTTGGACACATCCGCCACGTCGGCCAGCGCCTGCTGGCTCCAGCCCCGCGCCTCGCGCAATTGGCGCAGGTGCTGCCCAAAGGCCAGCAAAACCACCTCATTTTTCACCCCGGCAAGCTTGACCTAAAAATCAGCTTCCTTGTAATCATATGTGATTACAATCTTCTTTTTCCCCCTTACCTTGCAGCCGCTAGCGCCTCACTGCATTACCTGCATCCATGACCCCTTCGCCCGACCCAACTCCCCTTTGCATCCCCTACGCCCAGGCAACGCCGCACCAAATTTGCCTGGCCCTGGCTTACACGATGGTGGCCCTATCGGAACAATTTCCGACGCTCAGCTTTGCCGCCTGGGCCGATGCGCTGCTCCAGCTTAAGCCCGATTTGTGGCTGGAGGGCGATGCCGTGTCCATCGACGACGAGAACCTCCAACACCTGACGCAGCGGCTGGCGGACTCCCCAGAGCTGCCCGAGCTCGACCCGCCCATCTCCCCGGACCGCGCCGCCTACGTATTCAAGCGCTTATTCAACTACCAGGACGAGGCCCAGGAAGCCCTGCCAGATATCGCCGCGAACCCGCGGGCCTACGGCAGCCGCGTCTTTACGCTAGTGACCAATCTGGCGCTGGGCAACTCCGTAGTTGATGAACTCTTCCACGCCACGCACCGGGGGCCGCAGGGGCGCGCCAGCACCGTGGCCCCGGCGCTGGCGCGCGCTACCGTACACGAGCAGGTACGCGAGCTGCGCCGCGCCCGCGGCGAGATGGGCTATACCGGCTAGCCGCTGCCTACTCAGCTCGCGGGCGCCCTACCACCCTGCCTCCGGACGCTGGGGCTTGGCATCCTGGTAGCCAACGTGGTGTTCTCGTCAAACGCGCTGCCGGTGCTGGCCAAATACCTCGTCATGCTCGCCACGATGGGCTGGCTGGCCCGGCTTTGCGAATCGGCGGGCCAGCGCTGGGCGTGGCTGAGCCTAAGGGGGTTCTTGGTGCTGGGAGCAGGCTTAGAGGTGAGCGCCTGGTGAATGCGCTAGCATCCGGCGCACGCAGAGGGGCCGCCGGTAGCTACTTCAACCCGCAAGCCGGCGCACTTCGGGAAATCCGCTGGTGCTGACGCACAGCCTTGCCCGTTTGCCTGCTGGCAGCGAAGCTATGCTCACCAGCTGGCTTACTCAGGCTATTGCTTCCGCTAATGCCGGGCTAGGTCGGCCCTACCGCGCTGCTTTCGGCATCGGTAAAATCCATCAGTTCGCGCAGCGGTAGCTGGAGCGCCCGGGCCAGCGAAACCAATACATCCAGGGTGGGTGCTCCCTTGGCGTGCTCAATCCGCTGCACCGTGAGCTTGGCCACATCCGCATAGTCCGCCAGGGCTTGTTGGCTCCACCCCCGCGCTTCCCGCAGCTTTCTCAAATGCACGCCGAAGGCCTCGACACTGGCCGGATTTTTCACGGCCGCAAACTCACCTCTGCCGCCCAGCCTGCTGGTATAACATACTTATCCAAAACCAAATTATTTACTACCTTGCTGCCCCAACTCCGGAACGCCGCTTTGCTTCCCACAGCCCCCACTATGCCCGCTCTACCCCTCGGCGAACGCTTCCACCAGCTCCGGACTACACTGGCCGCGGAAGCGTACGACCCGAAAGCCTGGCCCCGCGCCCGCGTGGCCCGCGAGGCCGGCGTGTCAGGCGCGGCGCTCGCCCAGCTGGAAGACACCGGCCGCAGCACGGCGGCTAACCTGGCCGCGCTGCTGCGCTTCTACCAGGACCAGGGCTTTAATCTGGCCTGGGTGCTGGCCCCCGACAACGAGGGGATTCCGCTCCATGCTTTCCGGGACATCTTCGAGGATGAGGCCCAGCGGGAAGCCGGCTACCAGCTGAACCGCGTGCACCGCCTGCTGCAACCGGCCGCCGCGGCGCTCGACGCGGGGCAGCCGCCCACCCCCGAAGTCCTGCGCCCGCTCCTGGAACAAGTCCAGCAGGGGATTCACCAGGCGCTCGTTCACTTGCTACCCCCCATCCGGTTGGTCCTCAGTGCGGCCGATTTACGCGAATACCAACGGCGACTTCCCCCCGTGCGGGCGGCCGCAGCCGGGTGGCGCTCGGCCGCAGTGCACGTGGTACCCTACCATTATTACGAGGCCGGCGAGTCCCTCCCGCGCTGCGGCATCCCGGCTTATTACCTGACCTATGACCCAGGGCTGGAGCTGGTATCCGACTCCCTTAAATGCCCCTACTGCCGGGTGCAGGTGAGCGAGAGCCGGGAATATTCCAGCTTAGCAAGCGCGGCAGTACGGAACGAGCAGGGGCTGTTCTAGCTGACGGGCCACCCCTTCAACTAGTCGTCTTGCTTCTTCGCCCCTAATGCCTTACCCCCTGCCATCAGCACCTGATAAGCTGCTATCAAGTAATTCTCTCACTTCCTTATTCCCTTTACGCACCTGATGCGCCTACCCCTTTACGCCTACTTCCCGACCCTGGCCGTTCTCGCCGGGAGCCTGTTCAGCAGCTGCTCCTCCGCTGACTCCAACTCCACCCCGGAGACCCAGGCGGTGCCCCCTAAAACCGCGGCAGTCCAGTTCCCGTTCGGGGCCAAAGTTGATTCGCTCAATGGTATCGCCGGCCACACCTTCGGCCAGCCGGTAAGTGCCTTTCCTAAAATGCGGCTACTGCCGGTTAGCCCCGGGGAACTGACGCGCACCTACTCCGACGAGGGAGTTGCCGGCGCCAAGGCCACTGGCTGGTTTGGCAAGCACCGTCCCCAGGTACCGACCCAACTCTACTGGTTTTTGGACAATAAATTCTCCCAGTTTCGGGCGGTGGGCGACGCGGCCACGCTGCGGGCCGAGGCCATCTACTTACTGGGGCCGGGCCAAGCCCAGGGCCAGTATCAACTCTTCTGGGAAGGCACTCGGGCCCGGGCCGTGTTTTCGGAACAAGCCCGGGGCTTTGGGCGGGAGGGCACCCTGGACGTGCTCAGCAAGCCCCTGGAAGCTGAGTTGGCAGCCAAGAAACAGGCCTTACTCAAAGCCGAGAATGCCCAATAGGGTTCCCCACGGGTCCGGATTCAGGCCACGCAATTCCTTTCTTAATCTACTATAGCTCTACGCCTTTTTCATGCAGCGTTCTTACTCCTCGGGTCTGGTTGCGCTACTCCTTCACCTGGCCTGGCCGCAGACCGCCCGGGCGCAAATCGTGGGCAAGTCCGTGCCGACCTTTACCACGGCCGCCGGCACCCTTATCCGCCCCGGTGATACCCTGCGCCTGGGCCGTGGCACGCTGCCCAATGGCGACTTCCAATACGTGTTCGTGCCCGACAACGTGTTTACGGGCAGCAAGCAGCAGAACTTCACCTCCCAGCTGAGTAACCTCTGGGTGCGGGTAAAGGATATCCGGGTGCAGCGCTCGCGCAATTTCGGCGAAAAGACCGTCGCCGTCGTGAAAGCTAACACGCTGAACGGCTGCGTGGATTTGAACGCGGCCGAAGCGGCGGGGGAAATCATCACGGCCCACACGCGTACTGCCGCGGTCTCCGCCGCCGCGCCCGCCAGCACCGCCCCGCCCCTGAGCACGGCCGACGAACTGCTCAAGCTCAAAAAGCTTTACGACCAGAAGGTGCTGACCAAAGCCGAGTACGACGCGCAAAAGGCGAAGCTGCTGAAATAGCTCCGGTGGTCCAGCCCACCGCGCCGCTGACTCTGGCCTCGGTTAAAAGTTTGGTACAGACCCAGCACCAGCCAAGCTAAGGTCGCTCAAGTCGGGTAGGCAGTGGCCTTCCACCCGGCTTCTTCCTCCATCACCCAAGTCCGCTAATCAGCCTGTTGGGGCCATAACCCTAGCTGATAGGCGGCTTGGTTCCGGTTATCGATTTCGATTTGTGGGCCGCTTGTTTTTCCTTATGCTGCTTAATCCACTCGCTGATGCGGGCAAATTCCTGCTCCGAAAGCTGCCGGCCAGTTGTGTAAAAATCCACATTTTTGGGTTCCTTAATCATGGCTGAAAGGTAGTGCTTTTGGGAAAAGTACTGCTTAAGGCGCTTCTCGGCGGCTTACAGGTTTAGTGCCCTAACGCCTCCAAAGAGGCGCGCCCAGCGCTTTTTGGAAGCGTGCCAGGAGCTTGTTTTTATTTTCGAAGCAGACGTAACTACCGTGGCTCCTATTAAACGACTGTTTCTAAACGGAGGTCACTAAATTACCAGGTACGCCTAGCTATACTTTTATACTTCCTCGGGGGTACGATTAAATCTATTACGCTTGAGGAGACGTCGTGCTAAACACCCGGTCACTAGGGCCATGCACCCTAACGAGCCTTTGCCTGATAGTCGCCTTATCAGTTATCACCAACTGCTAAACAATCTGGGAGCGCATCAACAGGTGCGGGGCGCCCCCAATTTTCGGTTGGCCCAGGCAACAACCGAGCGAATCGCCGCTCAACCCAGGAATTGCCTGCCCTATACTTCTGGATGTGCTTCCAACATAATACCTGCCCGCTAAAAGCCCGCTTTCAGCAGTTTTCAGGGCTGTTTGTTTAGTAAAACGTCCGTATACAAATGCTGCCCTAAGCAACCTCGCGGCGCAGCAGCAGGACGTCGCCGCTGCCTGCCGCTACTACGCGGTAGTAGTGGACAAGGCCGGCAAGCACGAGCCCCAATACCAGGAAGCCCGCGCTTATCTACGCCGGCATGGCTCCGCCAGAAAGTTATTATAACCTATCTCTTTCCTTCTTTTATGCGCCCACACTTACTCTTTTCACCTCTGCTGTGCCTGCTACCAGCTTTACCGAGCCGAGCCCAACAGCCCCAATCGGCAGCCGCGCCCGGCTACACCATCGAGGGCCAGGACTCGCGCCTGGCCGGCCGGCACGTGTACCTATTGGCGGCCGAGCGTCCCAGCCATACCCAGCCGTGGCCCGCGCTGGACTCAGCCCAGGCCGATGCCACGGGGCACTTCGTGCTACACGGCCGGGTGCCCGCCCCCGATGTGTACTGGCTGCGCCTTGACAAGCAGCGCGTGCTGCAACCCGTGCCGCTGGCAGGTCGGCAGGAGCACCTCAGCGGGTTAGTAGAACTCGCCCCCAGCAGCACCCGCCAGGCCCCGGTCTACCAGCTGCACCTGAGTGGCTCGCCGGAAGTGGAGTGGCTGCAAGCCCTGCTGCCCTACGGGCTGCTGCGCAATCAGGCGGCGACCGCCAGCGACAAGCACCTGCGCCAACTGCAAGCCCAGCTGCGCCACCGGGCCAGTTCGTACCTGGCCCCCTACGTGGCCTTCCACTACCTGCGCCTGCACCCCAGCGCCCGGCCCCTGCTCGATTCGCTCACCACGCGCTTTGCCCGCGAGCAGCCTGCCTCCCCCTACCTGCCCCGCCTGCGCGAGCTGCTCGACAAGGCCCCTACGCTGGCCGTCGGGGCGCTGGCCCCGGACTTCACTCTCACCGACCTGCACGGGCAGTCCGTGACTCTGAGCAGCCTGCGGGGCCGCTACGTGCTGGTCGACTTCTGGGCCTCCTGGTGCAAGCCCTGCCGGGCCGAGAATCCGCCGGTGCTCGCCGCCTACCAACGGTTTCGTGACCAGGGCGTGGGCTTCACGGTGCTCAGCGTCTCGCTCGACGAGAAGCCAGCCGCCTGGCAGCAGGCCGTGCAGCAGGACGGCCTGCCCTGGACGCAGGTGGCCGACCTGCAAGGCCTGCGGGGCTCCACCGGGCACCTGTACCAGCTGGTGGGCATTCCGGCCACTTTCCTGCTCGACCCCGAGGGGCGCATTGTGGCCAAGGACCTGCGCGGGTCCGACCTTAAGCAAGTGCTAACCCGCCACCTGAACTAGCGGTAGCTTTCTACCCGCTGCCCGCCAGTAGCTGAGCTCGCTCCACCCGGGCCTAAGCCCTCCTGGACGAAGCGAAACCAGTACTTGTGTCGCCTTGCACCAGCTGCCAGCAACGTGCAAAAGCCAGCTTAAGCAGTCGATTTCAATCCCGCTGCACATACACAACAAATATAACTTTACCACTAAACAGCTCGCTGCTTAGCCGATTTCTGATTGTAAACTAATCAAGAATTTGGCAACTGACTTCGTATCTATTGTAGGCGTCCTTTTGACGCATGATACAGGTAACTAGCTGCTAGTCGCAGCGGGTTAGAAGCTGAGCCGTGCAATGCAACAAGCCCGGTGCTGCGGTAGCACCGGGCTTGTTGCGCAGCCCTAATAAAGTGGGTTCTAATACCAATCTATTTCCTCATCCTTGTCTTGACTTGGCTGGTCGATGATTTGCGTGGGGAATGCACCGGCCTGGGGATTCTGCTCCCAGCTGCCAGCGTCTTGCGGCCGCTCAGCTGTTTCGTTTTTAGCAGCGGCGGCGTCAGTGGCCGCCTGTTGAGTCTTTCTCGCTTCTTCTTCCTGGACCGCCTGTTCCTGCGCGGCCCGCTGCGCGCGCGCTTGTTCAGCAGCCTGTTCCCGAGCCAGGCGCTCCTGCTCGGCCACGCGCTCCTTTTCACGGGTCTCGGCGGCTTGCTGTGCTTCTACCTGCTTCTGGGCCTCGGCTAGTGCTTTCCGGTCGGCCTCCTCCAGTTCCGCTATCAGAGCCCGACCAGCCGGCGTGACCTGCACCTGCTCCCGGCAAAGCGCCACTTGCTGTTCCGCCTCCAGAACTTTACCGTAGCGTAGTTCCGCTACCAAGCCGTAATCACCGGCTTTCTCCGCCTGCTCAGCCTGCACGCGCAGAGCCGCTGGTACTGGCCAAGCCTGGCGCAGGTCGTCCATCTGCTGGGCCACCAGGTCCTGCCCCCGTTGCAACAAGTCGGCCGGCAGCGCACCCTGCGCGACCTGAAGCAGCACCTTGTCAAGCTCGGCGGCGTGACGCTCCCGCTCGGCCTGGGCCTGGCTGGCTTCCTTCTTCACTTCGTCTTGCGCGTTCTTCGCTTCATTGCGTGCCGCATCAGCCTTCTGGAGCGAATCGCCCGCCCAGGTGCGCGACCGCTCCGACTCCTCGGCAGCCCCCGACGCGGCTACAGCTACCGCACCAACCGTTCCTAGCCGCTTGTTTGCGGCCTCCACCTGGCGGGCGATTTCTGCATTGATTTCTTCCTGCTGTTTAGCTCGCCACTCTTCGAGGCCCTTACCGAACAAACTTCGGGGAGGGGTAGCCAGCACGAAGGGCTGCGGCTCAATGGGTTCAACCAGGGGGGCTATTTCCGCCGCTTTCTCGCCTCCTAGGGCGTACATCTGCCGCATCGTTTTGTGCTCTGCCCGACTGCCCTTGATACCCCGCTCCAGGCCAAACGGCTGCATGGCTTCCGCAAAATCCGTTTGCAGCTGCGAGAGCGTCTGGGGAGAAAACATGTCGCGGGCCGACAGCCTGGCCCCCTTGCTATTCTCCAAATTTACTTCGCCGGCCAGTCCCCCGCCCTTGCCCAAAATGGGCACCACGAAGCACTGAAAATGCGGGGTCTTCTCATCCTGGTGCAGCTTCATGGCGACCAGATTATCGCCCCATTCCCGCTTGGCCCAGGCCAGGGTTTCCTTTTCCCACTCGCTGCCCCGCATGTCGGCCGCCTCTCCCGTCTGCTTGTCCCGCTGCCAGATTTCCGCCTTTGGCCCGGCCGTTATCAGTACCTCCACGCACAGTACCGCCCCCTCCTTGGGCTTACCCAGTCCGGCTGCCTCCATCCGCTTATCCACCAATTTTACAATTGCCTGGTTTTCGGTGTTCAGATATTCCTGGTTCAGATGACTTCGGGACTCGTCCGCATTAGGGGTGTATTTGCTGCGGTCGTTGTGGGCTTGCCGCTGCCCGATGCCTTGCCTGGTTTTTATCTTTTCGATGCGAATGATTGCGTGGGCCACGTGAGCAGCAGGAGTGGTTGTAAGCATGATAAAGTGTGTTAATTAAGTTAATGCTAGTGGCAGAGGGGCGAGCAGAGGGCGAAAAGAGGGGGGCGAATTTTTGGCCTTTGTATAGTGTGTTACATCCCCCTTCACCCAGAACCGACTAAAATCCGCCGTTCTGCCCCAAAACCCTTTGTTCTACCCAAGATATGCCCACTAACCTGAATTACCAAATCATCCCGCTCAGCTACCTATTCTTAGTCACCTGCTCCATCACCCTTACCCAGGCCTAACATCCTGTATTATGCTCTGCCCCGTCCTTTCATCAGTGCTCATCCACCCTAATTCAGCTAACTCAAGTACCCCTCAAGAATCTACCAATACCTAACGAGACTACTCCTTGAAATCTGTTAAGTCCTAAATACTAGTAGCCGCCTTTGAATAGTCATCAAGCTAAAAACGCATCCTATTAGCTACCCCCTAAAAGCTGGCAGTCAGAAATCGTACTTTTAACCAGCCCCTCCCCTGCCTAATCGTTATCCCTACCAAGTCTTCGTCACTCTTTCTGCCAGCCGTTCTCACTTACTCCTCTCGCCGAACTTATGACTTGTATATGCAGCAAAATACATTAATCTATTTATATCTAGAAAGCCCGTCACTTGTCTTTAAACACGCATTAGCCTTCACCCGCTTTTTACTTGGTATTATACAATTTATATCGCTTAATCACTCACCGGCCTTACCCTGTATCGACTAGGCATAGAGCCAGCCCTAACGCCTAAACCTGGTACCCGACCCGGTAAAAAATTTGCCTTTTGCTCCGTTAGATTCCCTTCCCGCTACTCCAACAACCTGCCTTACTGTCTGTGTTTGCCCCCCTCACCTTTCACTACCCACCAGAAAAATAGTTACCCGTACCATGCCCCATTTTCAGGATTTACTTCCTCCGGGCACCACCTTTTCCATCGCTGCCTGGTCCTCCCCACTGCCTTTACGCTCGTGGTAGCCGGCCCTGTTGAATACGTTGCCGCCGCTCCTGCTCCCGCTCCTTCACCTGGTCTGGACGAGTCTCCACTGGGTCTGTACCGGCAAAGAGCAAGTCCAGCGCTTCCTGTAGTGCCTGCTTTTGAGAATAGGTATAGTCCCCCCCGGCCCGACGAGCATGCACATAATCCCGCAACCGCTCCAAATGATGTCGACTCAACACAAAGGTTTGGCGAGCATCCCCCGTTAGAGTAGCCGCGCCCGTGTTGTCCAAATCCTCCGAAGAGGTCGTGTTACTGTTTTTACTACCGTTACCAATGACACCTGGATTATCAGTATTATTAGTGTTACCTTTTTTTTCAGCACGACCAGTTTTTAACTTGGCCTCCCTACTATTCGTACTACCTGCGTTACTAATGTTACCTGGTAAGTAAGGATTATCAGTGTTATTAAAATCAGGGGCAACAGTAGGTATTACGACAGGAATAGTTGCGGGCTGGGGGTCATCGCTTAGGTCGAAGAAGTCCCGTTCCGAAGCTGGTTTAGCTGAAGCAACTGAGACGGGCGCGGGCAAATTTTTAAAGGTCTTAGCCATGAGTACTAGTCAGCATAAGGTGGAGTAAGTTAGCGGGTCAGCAGCTCGGTTACCAGCGCCGCATAGTCAGTTGCCCCAGCACTATGACTGGCGTAGGTAAAGATGTCCTTGCCGAAATGCGGCGCCTCCCCCAGCGCAACACTCTCCCGAATGACGCCCTCTAACACCAAGTCAGGGTACTGGCCACGCAACGTTTCGGTCGTCTCCCGGTGCAGAATTTTATGCTTGTTGTAGCGGGTAAAAAAGAGACCGCCAATGGTAAGTTCCGGGTTTAACCGCCGCTGCATCCGCTTGACCAGGTTTAGAACTTTTTCCAGACCATCGACCCCGTACATCTGGGCTTCCAATGGAATATAAAGGACTTGGGCGCAGGCGTAGGCATTGAGCGTAACCAGCCCCAGGCCAGGGGGGCAGTCCAGCAAAATGTAGTCGCTCTGCTTCCGCAGTGGCTCCAGTAATTCTTTGAGCAGAAACTCCCGGTCTACCTCATCCCCTTTCGCCTTATCAAAGCCTGACAGCGCGGGTGAGCCGGCTACCAGCGCCAGATTCTTCTGGAGCGGGTACACTTCCAGTTCGTATTCGCCCAGTAAAGCGCCGTACACGTTCTTTTCGGCGGCCACTATTCCCAAACCCTTCGTCAGGTTAGTCTGCGGGTCCAGGTCGACCAGGATGACCCGCTTACCCGTCCGGGCAAGCCCTGCCCCAATATTGGCCGTGGAAGTAGTCTTGCCTACCCCTCCTTTCTGATTCGTAATTGCGAGAATCTTGCTCATAGTGCAAAGATACTTTGGGGCTAACTAGATAAGTGTTACCTATGTTATCAATATTACCTGGATTATTTGCACTACTAGTATTATCAGTTCACCCGCGCTTAACTAGCTCCGTTGCCAGGGCCTGGGTTGGCAGCCTATCCGCTGGCTCACCCCCCTAAAAGTGGGGCAGTTTTACATGGGGGCCAACGCTTCTACCACAAGTCACGACTGCGTTTTACCCGGCTGAGAGTCCTCCCTGCCTGGTACTCCCAGTAGAGTTGTCAGCTTACTCCCTGTCCCTGTGGACTGGCAAAAGAACCCACGCTGAATTCATAGGATAGGCGCCGGTGTTACCTTCAGCTCCATCGGCAGCTACTACCTTTCCGCTCTCTTTTCCTTCTTTGGCATGGCTCAAAACGACACGACTGCGCGGATGGTGGAGGAAGCCACTGCCTCTGGGGAGCGCAACAAAGCGCTCATCCCATCGCTGCGTAACTGGTGCCAGCACCTACGCCTGGCGGACTGCTCCGGCGGCTTAGTAGCCCAGATAGCCCAACTGCCTACCGAAGTAGAGCTTTCCTGCTCTCACGCCCCACACACAGTCCGCTCTACCAACCTGGAGCGGAGTGCCCGCGCCTTTATCCTGGACTGTTGCGTTGGCTGCCCCTCGCACCAGGAGCTATTTCCGAAAAACTTTGGGCGGACCGTACTCGCGCAGCAGGCACGGGACCAGCAGCAGCAGCGGCAAGAAGGGCAGCAGCAGACGGCGCGCCAGCAGGAACTCCAGGCGGAAATCAATGCCCTGCTTGCCCAGGAGCAGTCGCAGGCCGATACGAAGACCTTATCCATTCTGCACCTGGTGCAGGAACTGGGTACTGGGCCACGGGACGCGACGGCCGCTACCGTGCGGGAAGCTGCCGGCCTGTCGCCGCAGTTTTTCAGCCCGGCGGCGCTTAATTACTTGTCCCTTTTCCTGGAAGACCCCGCCGGCGCCACCCTGCTCGACGCCCTCCGCCGGGCCGTGGTGGGCGGGCAAGCCTTGCCCGTCTTTGCCCGGCAGCAAGTGCTCCGCATCCTGCAGCAGGGGCCGCACCTGGATGCAGCAGCCAGCGTACTGAACGTAGCGTTGGCCCCGGCTGAATTGCCGGCTTACGCAGCTGACTTTTCGACCCTGCTGTCCCGGCTGGCGTACGGGCAACGGGCCGGGCGCGGCGAGGCGGCGCCCGGCTATCCCCACGTGCTGGAGTTGGTGCAGCGCCTGGCCCGCGCCGACCCGGGAGCTGCGCAGCGCTTACTGGCAGCGCAAGTGAAGCTGCCCAGTCAGCCGGACCGGCTCCGGGTGCAAGCCCTGCTACTGGAGCTGCTGGCCGTAGCCCCAACGCTCGTCCTACCGCTCACCGAGCTGGTGGTGCAGTCGCTGGATTTTGTGGAAGACGGCTACGGCGACTCGGCCGACCAGGCCACGCTACGCACCCTGGCCGCCTGCTACCGGCAGGCCCCGGACCCCACGCTGGCGGCCATTCAGCGGGTGCGCCCCACGCTGTCGGAGGCTGGCCAGGTGGCGCTGCTGGGTTTCAGCGGCCGGGCCCTGGCCGAGGAGGAATTGCTCCTGCCGGCCCACGCTACGTTGCTGGCCGGGCAGCTGGTATCCGACCTGGCCAAGGCTGCCCTGGCCGTACCATTACAGCAAGCGCTGGTCAAGGCCATCGACCGGGCCGCGCACCGCGCACCGGCCCACTTCGCGCCCCATTTCGAAGCCTTGTTGGGCCTGCTTATCGCGGCCAGCGACCAGTACCACGCGTTTAAGCAGCACCAGGCCGCCTTGCAACCGGCTACGCCGCCCCTACTTCTTACTTCGGTGGCGGGTAATCTCCTGGCTAGCAATCCCCTGGCCGGGCTGCCGGTGCTGCAAATAGAGCAGTTGCGCCTGCGTCGGCAGCGGCACCTGCGGGAGACGGAGCACATCGTGCGCCAGGTCCTGCGCGCCGACACGACTACGCTGCACCTGACGGTGCTCCAGGTGCTGCGAGGACTTGCGAGTGAAACGCAGGGCTTTACCAAATCCCGGCTGCTGGGGCTGCTCCGGGACGCCCTCCCCGACCCGGTGCGCACGGCGGCCGTAGTACCCGCCATTTACACCTATTTATTTGAGACGGCCGACACGACGGGCAATCTGCGCCGCGAAGCCGTGCGCTACGTGGAATACCTGCTCACCGAGCAGCCGGCCTGCGTCACCACTACCCTGCTGGAGGCAGTGAAAACCCTGCTCAATGACCCGGAAGCGGCTATTCGGGGGCAGGCCATCCGGGCCTACGGCACCCTGCCGGAGAATTTTGCGGAAGAAGTAGCGCCCGCCGACCTACCCGGCCTAGTCACGGCGCTCACCGACCCCCGCAAGGTGTTGCACCAGGCAGCGGTGGCAGTGCTCCCCGGCTTGCTTCCCTACCTGACGGGCGCGCAGCGACTGGCGGGGTTAGTGGCCATGCAGGCGCTCGAAAAGGCCTATTACGAGACGCAGGAGCTGGAATACGGCAAAGAGCTGGTAACAGCAATTCTTACGCTCACCCGCGATACCCGCGAATTGTACCTGCGGCTGGTGCCGTACTACTTTACCAAATACGGCACCTGCGGCGAAGAGTACCTGGAGCAGGAATTCGTCCGGCGTTTAACCCACCTGTTGCCTGCCTATCCGGAGCTGCGCGGGTACTGGCTGGCGCAGGCTCTCCGCTACCTGGAGCGGACGCCCCCCGAATATGCCTCCTTCGGGGACTTACGGACAGAGCTGCTCGAACAATTGCACCAGCTACCTTACACGGAGCTGCTCAGCCAGCTGGCGCTGCTGACGAGCTTTGTCCGCACGCAGCTTGAGGCCGGCTCCTATACCGATGCTTTTACGGTGTACGCGGTACTGGGCGCGCAAGGCCTGCACGCCGAGCTCTATGACTTGACCCAGCACTTCGCCCGCACCGTGCCCGCGACGAAGTCCATTGAATACGCCACCCGCACCAACCAGGCATTTGCGCAATTTTCCTGCCTGGAGCACCTGGTGGCCACGGCCCAGCTCGATGCCACCCGGCTTGCCTCCCTTTAAGCTATGTTCAAGCGCCATCACTACCACGCCGACCTGGTAGCCACCCAACTCCTGGTTCGCCGCGAGCTGCTGCGGCAGCTTCTACTTTTTGACGAAGCCAACCTGGCGCCTTTGCTGGCCGGCGAGGCGCTGGTCATGGAACCCTTGCGGCAGCTGGAAGCGGCTACCCGCGCTACGGCCGCCGCCGTATTTTTTACGAATTATCGCTTGCTGGGGAGTGCCGTTTATCAGCTGCTCCGCTGGTCGCACGAGGAGCTACAAGCGGGCCCCGGGGCCGAGGCTCACCTACGGGCAGCCCGGGCCAATATCCGGCTCCTGCGCCTAGAAGAAGCGGGTTACCCCGACCCGTTCAAAGTCCAGCTGACGCAGTGCCTGGCGCTGGTTGGCACGCCCCCGCAGGTACCGGTGGTCGGCGCCGTGGTGCAAGGCCTGCTGAGGCTACCTTTCCCAACTAAGTACGCCTTCGAGGAAGACCCCCTGGCGGAATTGCGTCAGGCGGCTGCCCCCCCGCCCCCAGCGGCGGAGTCGGCCCCGCCGCTCCTGCTGTCGGCCGAATTTTTCATCGACGACGAGCCGTGGGCCAATCCACAGGTGCTGGAGCCCGCCGCCATGTATGCCGTGCGGGGGCTGCTGACGCCCAACTACTGGCCGGCGGGCTACGACCGCCTGCTGCTGGGGCCGGTGTCAACGACGGACAGCAGCCTGTATAGCCTGGAGCTAGCCGAAGTACGCTCCTCGCCAGTCGCCACCACCTACCCGGTCAGCGGGCGGGTAGCCTTTAAATTTCCGCAGCACCGCCCCGAGGATGCCTATGCCATCAAGCTGCTGGCGTATTACGAGAACCCGGCGAAGGAGCGCCTGCCCGTGCCCCTTATCGGCTACCACCAGCTCCTGGCCCGGGTGCTTAGTCCGGACGCGGCCTATTTCCCGACTGGGTTCAGCGCCCTCAACCGGGTAGCCCTGGACATAGTGACCACCCTGCAATCGCTGCCCCGGCTGGCCAAGCAGGAATTAGCTGATTTCACCAAGCTGCTGCGGGGAATCCTGAACTACCAGGGAGTCTGCTTGCAACAGGGTATTTACAAGGCCCAGGACAACGTCAGCGAGCAGGCCTTTCGGGACCAGCTCATCCAGCACCTAGGTGGGCTGACCTACCTGGGCGAACACGTCGTCAAAGAAGCCGAGGTAGCCGGTGGGCGGGTAGAAATCAGCTTTCAGGGACTGGTAGCGGAGCTGAAAGTGGAAAAAACCATTTCCGACCGGGGCAAACTACTAGCCAAGTACGGCCCGCAGGCGACTACCTACGCTTCGGCCAATACCAAGCAGCTATCCATTCTCTGCGTGCTGGACCTGACGAAAAAGACCCGGCCCCCTGCGCCGCCGCAAAACAGCGTCCTGCTCATTACGCCTACCCTCCACGGCTTTGAGGAGACGGAACCCGCCTATCCCTGCCGGCAGGTACTGGTGGTGCTGGAGGGGAATACCCAGAAGCCAAGCGCCTACAGCCGGGCCGGAAAAGCTCCCCGCAGCCCTAAGACCAGCAGCACGGACGACGAGTAAAGCCGGTGTGAATACCCCAGCCGCATCGGCAGGCTGGCCCACATTCAGCACCCGATTTAGCTTGGTAGACTAAGGCTGGTTTCTGCTGCCCAGCGTTGGCAAAGTCACTACCTGGCTTACCAGTGGCTGTTGCTGACAAACGCTACTAGAGCTGGGCGCGACGACTGAGGTGCGCAGGCAGCTGCTGGGCATCCGGGAGCTGCCTGCGCCTGGCTAACGCCTTCCACCCATTTTTACCCCACTGCCTTACACCATACTGCCTTCGGATGGGGGGAAATGGCCGCCGCCAGCAAATAATCGGGGGCGCGCTACCCGAATTAGTCGCTCGCCGGGGTAGCTTACTTCCCAGGACCTGCACTGGCGGCGCGCAGTCGGCTTGTTTACTTGGTTGCGGCATCCCTGACTGCTCGCTAACTTCACTTCCCTGTCAAGACCTTTCCCTACCGGGCTACTACCTGGTGGTCCGGCTCCTTTCTTTCTGCTCCCTTATGACTTCTTCTCCGGCACCCGCGGTCATTAGTTCCGCACTGGCGCAAAAACAAGCGCTCCAGGACCAGGTATTGGCGATGATAAAGAAACCCCGGCTAGCTGGGGCGGCCGTCGCCATGGGGGTCGGCAAGACCCTCATCGGGCTGCGTGACATGGACCGCCTGCTGGCGGGTGCCCCCCTCAGCGGACCCGTCACGAAGCTGTTTCTGGTGGCGGCCCCTACCCAGGCCATTCTGGATTCCTGGCCCCAGGAAGCGCAGAAGTTCGGCTTGACCCACTTGCTCGACCACATCGACTTTACGACGTACCGCTCCCTGAGTAAAATGCTGGGTAGTGGCCACTACCACAAGCTCTACCTCGATGAGTGCCACGCGCTCAAAGACTCGCACGAGCCGGGGCTGAAGGCCCACGCCGCCCGCAAGAAAAGCATCCTGGGTTTGACGGGCACCCCACCGGCTCAACCAGACTCCGAGAAGGGCCGGCTGGTGGCCACGTACTGCCCCATCCTGATTGACTATACCACCGACGAGGCCGTGCTGGCGGGCCTGCTCAACGACTACCGATTAGTCGTGCACCGCCTGCCCCTGAGCGCGGTGCGCGACTACCAGCTCACCTTCAAATCGGGCAGCCAGCTCACCACCAGCGAGCGCGAAAACTACCTCTATTGGACTAATCGGCTGGCCAACGCGGCTCAAGACCAGCTCCCCGTCGAAACGCTACGCATCCTGCGGATGCAGGCGCTGATGAACTACCCCAGCAAGGGGCGCTACATGGCCCACCTCGCCAACCAGTTTTCGGAGAAGGTGCTGCTCTTCACCTGCAACCAGCAGCAGGCCGAAGAGCAGGCCGACCATACCTACCATTCCAAGAACAAAGAGAGTCAGGCCAACCTGGAGAAATTTAACGCCGGCGAGATTCAGCGCCTGGCCTGCGTGGCCCAGCTCTCGGAGGGGGTCAACATTCCTAACCTGCGGATAGGCATTATCTGGCACGCCTTCGGCAACGAGCGCAAGGCCGCCCAGCGTATCGGCCGGCTACTGCGCCTCAACCCCGACGAGACGGCCACGGTGCACCTGCTCATGTACCAGGGTACGATTGATGAGCATTGGGTAGCCCAGGCCCTGGCCGCGTTTGACCCCGCCAAAATCAGCTACGTGGATGCTATCAGCTATGACCTGCCAACAGCACTTGCGCCTCCCGGCAGTGTAGTCCAGTAGTCCAGGGAGCCCTCTCCCCTATTAGGTAAGCGCCTGCTGGTCACGGCGTAAAATGGGGAAATGCTTGTATCGGCAGCCGTTTCAAGTAAAAAACAGGTTCTTATCTAAAGTTTAACTATCTGCATCATACGTACAATAATTTTGATATGTGTAATACGTACGGTACGTATTACTGCAAACAGCTACTAGATGCAGCTGGTAGCCACCTGCGAGCTTGGCTACCAGCTGTACTTGGTGAAGAGTTACGTGCGCCGGTGCTCCTGTTACCAGGCTGCCCAGTTACAAAAGCAGCCGGGGGGAATTACCGAGGCGGCAGTACAACTACCCTGTAATGCTGGGGCCGTGCGATGGTCTTGCTACCAGTGCAAAGAACTGGTTCAATGCTTACCTACTGGCCCCGCTGCTACCCGCGCAGGGTAAAAAAGCCCTAATCAGGGTAGCGCACCTCGATACCCTTCCCACGCTGTTGGGGGCTCAACCAGTGCCGTGGATTTTTCAGTCTGCCAGCGGGGCGCGGAAAACCGGGCTGCTGACGCGCTACCCTGGCTAGGTTAGCGCCGTAGTCAGGACTGCTAAAGTGGCAAGTAGAATCCTGTCGCTCTATGGCGGGTTGGGTCTAGTTTCCAACGTGCCTTCCTGCGTCAGAGCCCGGTCTTAGCAGCGGAGCCCATCAACCGCACCTACGCTAGCGACGCCTTATACTGCATCGCTTCTTTGGCATAGCATACGGCGTGCCACACCATTCCACGGAGCGGCTTTCTAGTCGATGCCGATGAGTTTACCACTTTGATAGGAGCGCTGATAAAGCCGCGTATTCACTGACGCTTGTACGGCTGGCAGTTGGTCTGGCTGGCCAACGCGACCGTTACTTTTTCCTAGCTTAAGGCGGCACAATGAACCTGATATTATTTTTATACGTATGATATTTACGATAAGTATTGTACGTATTAAACGCAAGATACGGTCGGTACTTATAGTAAGCATAAAAATATGTTGCTCACCCTGCGCACAACATATCCACCTATTCAGTATCATATATTCAGTATTACACATATTATACGTATCACACTAAAAATATATTTACTGTGCATTATTTCAGTAAGTTATAATTAAAGTGACGGCTGAATCCCAGGGATATGGGACCAAGCCTGTTCACTAAATTTAGCACAATAGCTGTTTATAATACGTATGAAAAAAGGATGCTATACTTATGGCACGTACCGTAAGTATATTACGTGTAACACTTTTCATACTTGCAGTAAGTATGACCAACATGGTATTTATCGCTTACATTTGTTTCTAAACCAGTTCTCATCGTTTTTATGCGAATTATTACGTTTGCCAACCGAAAGGGAGGCGTGGGCAAAACAACTTCCGCCCTAGCCATTGCGCACCGGCTGGCGCAGCTCGGTTACCAGACCTTATTGATAGATGCTGACCCGCAGGGCAATGCCAGCTCAACTATTGCCGACTTGCCCGCCGTGCCAGGGTCGCTGGCCGCCGCGCTAGCCACGGCCAATGGTTTAGGCCCGCAACTCAACGCCGCGGCGTCTAACCTGTACTGCGTAACGGCGGGAGAGGACCTGACGAGGCAGGAGAAGCTGCTCGGTCAGGAGATGGATTACGGCTGGTTTTTTCGCAATGCGCTCCAGGACCTCGTTACCGCGCTGGCGGGGAGCCAGGCCCTGGGGGCGGGGGATAAGCGCTTGCCGGTGAGCTTTGATTTTGTGCTTATTGATACCTCGCCCTATCTGGGTACCCTGGCGGTGTCGGCGATGGTCGCCAGCGAGGCAGTATTTATTCCCTTGCAGCCAAACTACTTCAACAGCGAAGGCCTGACTAAAGTAGTGGAGATGGTGGGGGTTATTCGACGGAATTTCAACCCGCACCTGCGCATCGGGGGCATCTTCTTTACCAAGTATGCCCGCACCTACCGCAAGGCGCTGCACCACCAGTACGCGCGGGCGCTCGAAGCGGACCCCATGCTGGGCAAGCTGGTTATGCAGCAGACCATCCGGGAAAATGTCGCCCTCGACGAATCCCAGGCGGGCCAGCAGGCCATCTACGACTGGGCGCCGACTTCCAACGGCGCCGCTGATTACCGTGCGCTCACGGAAGAGTTTCTCACCCGTCTCAACGTACCCCATGCCGCCTAAGAAAATGCCCCCCGTTCGGTTAGCTTCGTCCGCGACCAGCCACGATGATATTCTGCACCCTCCGGTAGCACGCGAGCCAGCCCTGGTGCCGTCAGCGGCGGAAAACCAAGTAAAAAGTACAATACGTACGGAAAGTATCGTACATACCATACGTACGGAAAGTCCGGATGAAGAAAAGCCGCTGCGTATTCCCTTCACGAATAACCTGCCGCCGGCCGTATTCCGGGAGTGGTTTACGTATGCCTACATGGCGCGATTACCCCTGCAGGATGTTTTGGAGCGCGCCTTAACCACTTACCTGCACGACAAACCCCAGGCGCGGGAGCCACTGCCTCCGGAACAGGAAAGTATCCTGGCCGCCAAGGAAGAAGCGGAACTCAACCGTCGCCAGAAAAGGCGCACGAAGTAGCCGGGCCACCGGGCGCGTCGGGCCGGCAAGGTAGGGGAGAGGCGGACGGCGTATGGCGGAGTGAATAATTACCTTCACACCAGCTCGATTGTACCTTGCACCCGCAGCACAACCTACGTTGCCTTAAAGAAATTGTTTAACACGCTGAAATGCGCTTGCTGCGCGTTGGGCTGAATTCTGTTGGCGACGTAGGCCCTCAGGATTTTGCCCGTGGTATCGTGCGCGGCTTTGAAGTCCTTGATAGTCTGCTTCACCTGCTCGGAGCCCTCAAAGGCCCACTTTTTGCCGGGGTCTCTTTGTTCTTTCAGCTCCACAAAAATGATGGTGGAGTTGTACAGCAGCATCCCATCGCAGCGGCTCTGGAGCTGGCCACTGCCCTTAAGAATCAGAATGCACTGGTCAACCGCCTTGAATAGTACCTCGTAACCGGCCCTGTTCTCGACTCGCGCAATCCAAGTGGCCGCTGCTGCTACGCTCGTGCTGACATAGGCTGGCTCGGTTCGCCGGGTGGCGTCGTCGCAGATGCCGAATAGCTGCTCGTTGAGAAGCGTATCGGAAGGCTGACCGCTTTCGCAAAAGCCGGTAAAGAAATCAGGCATTGAGAGCGGCCAATTCTATTTCCAGCAAATCGGAGAAGTGGGCATTGGCCTCGCCGAGCGCGTTGTTCAGGTCGTTTTCGTCGGAGGGGATGCCGCCATCCATGGGTAAGCGCGTGATGGTACCGGCGCTGGTAAGGGCGTACACCACGGTGCTGCCGGCCGCCAGGGTAGCCTGGTCGGGTACTATCGTATTCAGTTGATTACGAAGCTGGGCGTGATGTGGGGCCGCTACCACTTCGTTTTTTACCTCGTCCGCTTTGATGGCCAGCGTAAGGTAGTTAATGATGTAGGGACTATGCGTGGTGATAACTAACTCGTTGCCCGGCGTCGTATTGGCGTAGCTGAGCAGCTCATACAGGACCACCCGCTGCGAGGCTGGGAACAGATTCTGCTCGGGCTCTTCCACTACATTCAGGAACGTCTCGCGACGAAAGCGTGCGGCCAGCGACTCCAAGGCCTCCTGTTGCACTTCGAGGGGTAGGTTAGCTTTTAGAATCGCATCGACCTGCTGGCGCAAGCGCCGCCGCTCCTCACCGCTCAACTCGCTGCGTGAGGCATCGTGTTCTTTGTGAATGGCCAGGGCCAGATTACGTGACACCAGCAGCAGGGGAACCAGCGACTGGAAGCCGCTGGAAGCCTCCGACAACCGCAGCCGAAAGTCTACCTGGCCGGCCGTCTTGCCGCTAAGCCACGGAATCTTCTCCGACTTATCGTAGTCGAAACGGAGGTTGCCGACGGGCAGCGGCAAGCTGTTCGTGGTTTCTCGTTGGGCGCGGCGCAGTTCCTCCCAAAACTCCAGTAAGGCGCTCGGCAGCCCTTTTAGTTTATCCGGTTCATCTACCGCACTCAAAAAATTGCGCTCGGCTGGTACGTACATGATTTTCGGCACGCGATACCCAGTGCTTTCCTGATGCAGCTTGACCGTCAGCTTCTGCTGCTCATACCGTAATACGCCAACCCTGCCCTGGTACTCGATAAGGGTATCGGTCCGGAAGTAGCTTTTCAGGTTCATGTAGGCGCAGTACTCATTCACAAACAAATTATCCCGGGTAATATAATCTGCCGTCACCCGCCCCTGAAACAGGGCTTTTTCCAGCCAGCTCATGGTTGAAAAAAGCTTGGCGACACTGCTTTTACCACTGCCCTGACTACCGATGAAAACCGTCACCTTGTGGAAGTCCATAAAGCCGTCTTCGCTGGCATAGCCAGTGGTTATCGGCCCAAAATTCTTAATTTTCAGCTTGCTCATATACCCGGCATCTAAGGGGCCAAAGATACGGCAGCCGACACGGCAGCTTTTTCGGCGCAATGCTACCCGTAACGGGGTAGCACAAGAGCAGGAACAGAAATTTCCGCTAAGCTTATAGCGACTACTTGCTTACCTACCAGCAGGCACTGGTAGTCGCAGATTCCTGCTTTATTACCAGCGCAGCAGGGTTTGCTTGCCTCCCGCTAGCTTCGGGTAGGACCTAGGCCGACTCTCAGGGCAAGGTACTCTGAGTCCACTCCAACTCGTTCAGGAAGAGATAAACGTAATCTTGGGGCCTGAGGTACGGGGGCATGAGGAGCCGTTTCGTGACCACATAATGCCCGCGCCAACTTAACTCGTCATCCTGGGCGGACGTAGCCTTGACGACGAACTCGTCACCCGGCAGCGGCAGCTGGCCGGTTTTGCGGCAGTACGACTCGATAAGGGCCACTAGCTGCGCTTTGAGGGCATCGCGCAACCCATTCAGGGCCCACAGCTTGCGCAGTGAATCAGCAGGGGCTATGGCCGAGCCACCCGCATACGGCCGGCGCTGGTCGGACATCACAAAGAACTTCTCCGGCTCATGCGGCCAGTCGGTCACCTGCAAATGCAGAAAAAACTCGGCCGTTTCGCCAGACTCTCCTTTCGGAATTCCAGCCAGATGCGATTCCCAGTCTTCCAGAATGAGTGGTAAAACACCCGGAATTTCCATAAGAACGAATGGTAAGATATTTGCAAAAGTGCACCCGCCTGGCCGTTACTGCGCCTGACGCAGCATGTAGGGCCAGTCAGCCTTGAATGCGCAACCCTTGCAGTAGGTTGCCGTGTGGGTCAGCGAGCGGTAAGCCAGCGACTGGCGCAGGCTGCGTAGGGTGGCTTCGTGCTGAATCTGCTGGTCATACTCCCGCAGCCGCGCAATCGTGGCCACGCTGGCCAGGAACTCACGCGCCAGCTTCATGGCGTAGGCCCGGTCCGTCGTGCGCTGCTTGATATAGTATGCCACGGCAGTAGGCTCATCAAAGCCCGCCCCTCCCGGCCCGTATTTGCCGCATACGTAATGCGGCGCTATTGTCAGGCGATGGCGAATACTGAGCGCCCCGCAGTGGGGGCAGGCCTTACGCGACTCGCCGGCGCCGATGTGGGCCGCCACCTCCGCGTCGGGGAGTGCGGCGTTGACTTGCGGTAGGAGTTGTTGGCGCAACTCGTATTTAACCACCTGGCACATCTCTTTAAACGAAAGCGTGGGGGTCAGATGCTGCAACACAAACGGTCCCTTGGTCGTCGCGCACACCGCGCAATTATCCTGAATGAGGGCCTGCCGACGCGCTTTCCACTCGGCGGTTTGCCAGACCTTAGGCAAGCTTGTTACCTGCCGCAGGGCTTGCTCCCACGTGATGGCGCCCGTTTCTAAATTTTCCAAAATGTCGGTAATCCCGGCAATATTCATGGGGTAAGCCTACCTAGTCAAGGATAGCCAGCAGAGTATCGACCTGCCGGCGAATCTTCAGCAGCTGCTCGCGGACGGGGTTTTCCGCCGCGGGTGGGCCTGCCACCGACTCGGATGGGGCGCCCGCCCCGGCCGCGGCACTCCCGAACGGGGCTACTCTTGCCTCCACCTCGGGCAAATACCTGAACTTTTCCCACGCCAGCTCGGCTGAAACGCCCCGCTTATCAAGTTGCAGCTCAACCCAATCCCATTGGCTGTATTCCGCGCCCGGGGTTGTCGGTTCCCCCGGCTCCGCTGGGGAAGTAGGCGGCAGGGCGTGGGCCAAAAACGCTATCGCCTGCCGCCTGCCCTGCTCCACGCTGGGAAGTAAAGCGTTGAGCTGGTGGGAATGCGCGGCAAAGCGCGGGGGACCCACCGCGCGAAGGAGCTGCCGCAGCGCTACGCCCTGGGTCGCGGCCAGCGCCTGCTCGGCCTGGCTGACCCAGCTGGCCACCTGCTTGGCCGATAAGCCCGCCGCCCGTGTCGTGTAGCTTAGCCGGTACAGCAGCGCGTTATAGGGCGGAATCAGGTCGGCAAGCACGCGCCTCGCCTCGGTGAGGCGCGCCTCGAACTCGGCATACTCATCATACGCAAAATCGCGGGCGTGCGGGATGGCAAATGGGCCGGCTGGCTGCTTGATGAGCTGGCTCACCAGGCTGCCGTAAGCCATTGCGTGCAGGGGCCACCGGGCCAGCTCCTGCCCATTCAGCCACACGATTACGGTCAGCGCCGGAACTTCTGATGCCGGTAGTAGTGAGCAAGCCGCCGTTATGAACCACTCGGCCCCACTGCTGGCATAGGGCCGTAGCAGTTCTCTTAGCCGAGTGGTTCCAACCAGAGTAGCGGGACGGGCTTTTGCGGAGTCGCGGGCCATGGACGGTGGGCGTGCACAAGCCTAGTCGAGAAATTTCGCCCAGGCCTGCGAAATTATGAAGGTAACAGCTTCCATCACTAAGCCCAGGACAACACCAGCTCCGCCCCACGGGCCGCCACGGGAGTAAGCGTTTCTTTTTGCTACTTACTAACTGCGCTTGGGGTCGATAGTGAGGGCGTGCGCCGCAGCCTGGGTCGAGCAACCTTCAGCGACTAAGCGCAGGGCCTCGGCCCGGAAGGCGGCATCCTAGCGCCGACGTTTGGTGGGGGCAGGGGTTGGCATTCATGACGTGCGAAAGGTAAGACCCTATTCTGTCCACATTTACCCGACCACCTCACAGCAGGTGTTCCGAGGCCCTGGACCGTGCTGGAAGTTTCGGGGCAACTACGCCGACCTGTAGGGGTAGGGGACACACCACACACTAGCTAGATTCAGTGATTGCAGATGGCAGACTACTGCGCTAATTTTTCGGTCAATTCCACGATTTCAGCTTTAATGGCGGCTATGCGGGCCGCTTTTTCCTGCTCGGAAAACAGGTTCGTCGGGGCCTCTTTTTGCACAAACTTCAACCGCTCCTGCACTTCGTGGAGTTGCGCGCGTAGCGCTTCCTGCACAGCAGGCGCTTTCTTCGTAGCCGGGGCGGCTGGCGTCGCCCCCAGCGTTTGGTAAACGGGGAGGACGGCTTTTAGCTGACTGAGCGTGTAGGCAGGCAGCGACTTAATCGGCTTGCGGTTGGCCAAGGCTATCCGCACGTCGTGGAGTACTTTGGTGACCGACCGGTAGGCCGTCAGGTCCTTGATATTCTGCACTACTTCGCGCGCCTGGTATTCCTTCAGCTCGAAGTCAAGTCGCAGTCGGTCGTAAAGCGCCGGCAATTCCCGGTAAGTTGCTTCCAGCATCTTCCGGAATTCTTCAATCTCCGTCAGCGTCAGCGCTTTCTTGGCTTTCGCGACCGGCACCAGCGTCTCCCGGGTGCTAGTCATCTTAAACACCAGCGCCTCGACCCGCCGGCCGCGCTTCTGCATGGTCACGTCCACCTGCCAACCAATGGCCCGGAACTCTTCAATCGCGGGCTTGAGCACGTAGCGATTAAAATCCGTCCAGTCGGCGTACTGTTCGGAGTTTTCCCCGAACAGCCACTCCCGCAGCGTCTCAAATGGCAGTGGTTCCTCCCAGGTCTGGTTATGGTAGCTGCGCATAATCCAGAACAGGCGCTGGCTATGCGCGTTTTTGAGCGTGAGCAGTGACTCTAGCTCAACGGTCGTGAATTTACCCGTCAAATCCAGCAGGTGCTCCTTCAGCCGGGAATTGAATTCCCCGGTTATTAGATTAGTCCCCTCATCCAAGCTCAGGATGTTGAACAGGGAGATAGCATCACGGCGCTTCTTGCCGTTCTTGAGCGAGGTGTTGATGATGGGTTGGGTCAGGCGCGTCTGGGCCGCGGCCAGCTCTGCATATTGCTTGCCCCCGGTGCTGCCGCCACGCGTGATGTCGTTGAAATGGATGCGAAAAGCCAGCGTATCCTGCTTCTGGTGCAGGCAGCCCAGGGCCAGGGCAAAAATGCGGGCCTCGACATTGTTGAGTGCCAGCGGGGAGCGGACGAAAGTGTTGCTCAAAAAAGCTACTTCGTGCAGCCTCGTTTGCATTGCATCCATGGGTAAACCGGAAGATTGGCCGTTGATACCGGAAAAGATACGGATTCCTTCCGGTCTTGTCGGCCGTTCTTCCGGTTCCATCGGCCGATTTTCCGGCGTCCAACGGCCGTTCTTCCGGTCTCGTCGGCCGATTTTCCGGTGTATAACGGTCGATTTTCCGGCTATATATTTGCAATAATCTGATAATCAGTTAGTTTTTTGCCTCTAAAGAATAAAGAGTGTATTAATAATCTTTAAAGACTTCAAAACAAGCCGAGTCGATTTTTTTATTTTTTAAGTGGCTTTTAATAGTACTAGCTGTTCGTGGCCCTGCCCAGGCATAGTGAACGGAAGCTGCGCAAGCTGGCGGATTCATGTAGCTACATTATTTTGCCTGAATAGCATCATCACCAATGACATGTCCCGAGTCCCGACTGGTGGGTTTGTTTATTTTCTGGCTGCTAAGTAATTCCCTCACCCCTGGGGCGTCTGTATGCGTGGCAAATTGTGCCACATCGGCTACGCATAGGCTGTTACAATGTGCAGGCAGCGCAGGCTCCACTATCACCAACTGGCGGATGGCCACCTCACGGAAGCCAGATTTTAGCATTGGGTGGCCGGATTGCCGTCCCGTATGCGTCAGGTGGTAACTACCGCCGGCTTCACGGCTGCTGGCAGCAACCAGCCTTTCGCCGTTGCGTGCTTGAACGCCGTGACCTCGGTTACCTGGCTTTTATGCAGCCGTGCCTGACCCGTTCTACGAGCCCGGCGCAAGCCTGCCCCAGACTAGGCTTAGCCTGCGCTCCCACTAGACACGTATCCTTTCATTCTTATACCCCTTTTCAATGCGTCACGTCGCCATTGCTTTGTTGTTGACCGCTGCCCTGCTAGGCTGCAGGAAGAATGATGACCCTACTATCAGTGGTGCCTCCGCGCCAGCCTACGTCGTCAGTACGCTGGCTGGCACCGGCACCAGCGGCCGCGCCGACGGGCCGGGCGGCACGGCCACTTTTACCGGGCCAAATCAGGCTGCCCTCGACGCGCAGGGCAACCTCTACGTAACCGATAGCGACAACCACTGCATCCGCAAGGTGACGCCGTCCGGGGTGGTGAGCACGCTGGCCGGCCGCGGAACCGCCGGTTATCTTGATGGGCCAGCCGCCACTGCCGCCTTCAACTACCCCACCGGCGTAGCCGTAGACGGGCAGGGCACCGTGTATGTGGCTGACTATAACAACAACTGTATCCGCGCTATCAGCCCGGCCGGGGTGGTGAGTACCTGGGCCGGCACCACAGCTCCCGGCTTCCAGGATGGCCTGGCTGCCACGGCCCGTTTCTGGGAGCCCATGGGCTTAGCCTGTGACCAGCAGGGCACCGTGTACGTGGCCGACGCGCGCAACGAGCGTATCCGCCAGATTAGCGCCCAAGGGGTGGTGAGCACACTGGCCGGTAGCGGACCTACTGATGTGAAGTTCGTGCCCGGCAATTTTGCCGACGGTCCCGCCGCGGCCGCCCTTTTTTACTACCCCACCGGCGTGGCCGTGGATGGGCAGGGCACCGTGTACGTGGCCGATTACAATAATCACCGGATTCGTAAAATCGCAGCGGGTACGGTAAGCACCGTGGCTGGCAGTGCTGGTGGCTATGCCGACGGCCTCGGGAGCCAGGCCAAGCTTTATTTGCCCACTGGTCTGGCGGTAGATGCCAGTGGTGTACTCTACGTAGCTGACTGGGGCAACGGCTGTCTGCGCCGCATCGAGACCACCGGCCAAGTAAGCCTACTCGCCGGTAACCCCCGTACGCTGGGCTACCTCGACGGGCCGGCCACCACTTCGCTCTTCAGTCGCAGCGCAGGCATCACGGTGCTGACCTCGGGTGCGGTACTATACGTGGCTGACTCCAACAATCGGCGTATCCGTCAACTTACCCGGCAATAGGGGGCTATCCTGCGGCTACTGGCGTTTTGGCAACGTGGCAGGTAGCTTTTCAGCCACTGTACTGAAACACCCTCTGAGTGTCCAGTCTTTTTCTGGCGTGTAGCAGCACGGATTGCTATCAGAGGCCCCCATGCCTATCTCATGGTATTCCGTGGTCACCTTGCCCCCTATTTTGACCTTTAGTGTCGATTATTAGGATGGTCAACAGCTGTCTGGACGTTGTGTTCTTCCTTGTAGCATCGTTAATCCACCGATTTGGCTTGGAATTGGAGCAGTACTACCATCGTTTAGTTGGAGCAGTTGCTTCTTCCCTTCAGTCAGCTAGGGGATAGAACGGACAAGCCACGCTTCTTGGCTTGGGCGGCTTGAGCAGTGAGCGTGATTTTAATGTGGAGCTATTCTCTGCGTTACTGCCTTACTTATACTGGTTGAGAATTTATAATCAAGCGCTTAAGGCAGCTTAGGTACGAAAGCTGAATTAGGGGGTAAAACTCGTTTTTTTAAGTGTTACTCCCAGCAGAACGTTGAGGTGGTTATTGCTCTGGCGGACTCTTTATCGGGTGATAACTCCCTTTTAATTGCTTATGTTATACTAAATCTTTATAAAGTGCAATCACTTTTTTTGCGTTCGGGTTGTAGCAATGCGGGTTTGTTCCTTGTAGACGTCATAGGTTTTCCACAGCTTTTGAAAGCTAAATTTGGGCGCCCACTAAATAGTAGGAATAATTACAAGCTAGTACTTACTCTACACTACCTAGTTACTCTATAAGGAGTAAACGGAATAAAGCGAGTTTTACCCCCGATTTTGACTTGAATAAAGCGAGTTTTACCCCCGAATTCAACCGGAATAAAGCGAGTTTTACCCCTGGTTCCCGAATGAATAAAGCGAGTTTTACCCCGGCAAAAAGCGAGTAGGTTATCAACAACCCGCTTTTTTGTGATACATTAGAGGTAATCTTTACTCTTTACCATGGCCGACAAACGCCGCCCTACCGCCACTTCGGCGCTGCCCCTGACGCTCGTGTATGAGCCGCAGCATAAAGAATTAGTCAAGCAGCACTGGAACGTCACTTTTGCGCGCCAAATCAAGATGAGTGTGGCCGCTAAGCGCATTATGGCGCGGGTGCTGGACCAAATTCGGGATGATGACTTCCAGTTGCGGGAATACTACCAGCTGGCCCTGGGTGATATCACCGACAGTGTGGGTATCAGTCGGGAAAATGCCTATCGGGAAGTGGAAGTAGCCTTACGGGAGCTGGTGGCGACCAGCTGGGAGTTTAAAGACGTGGAAAATGAGAAGTGGCAGATTCGGCACCTGCTCGATACCACGAAGGAGCAGCCGGTGGGCTACCAGAACGGCGTTATTACCGTGCTGCTGAATCCGCAGTTGGCCCCGTACTTCATTCAGATTGCGCACTACACTACCTACCGACTTGATAGCTACCTGAAGCTACGCAGCTGGTACTCGATGCGGCTGTATGAGATTCTGGCGGCATTTCGCGACACCGGGGTCTGGGAAGTGGGACTAGACGAGTACCGGCAGCTCCTGGATTGCTGGCACCAGACGGACAAGCGTGGGCGGGTGCTGAAGGATAAAGACGGGCAGCCCCGCCTGAAATACCCTAGTGTCAACGACCTCATCAGCTACACCACCACTGAGCCGCTGGCGGAGCTGGCCGATACCGAGCTGGCTTTTCGGGTACTTCCGCGCTACGAGACTGCCCGTACCGGTCGCGGCCGGCGAAAAATTGAGGGGCTGCGCTTTGAGTTGCTGCACCCGCAGGCCACGACCATTCCCGTCGCGTGGCTGAAAAACCCGGTAACCGGGCCGATTATTGAGAAGCTGCGCGGCTGGAGGGTATCGGATAAGAATATTGCGCTTTACGCGACCACGCTACAGCGGGCCGGGATTGCCAAGCTTATTCGCGAGTGGGAGCTGAAGGAGAACTCGGCCCGGCGCATCGATAGCCGTGATAAATATTGCAACGCGGCCTTTGTGCGAGCTGCCAAAGCTATTCTGGAGGAACAGAAAGCCGAAGCGCTGCAAGTCAGGCAAGACCTGCAGCTAGGCTTATTTAGCGGCGATAAGGACTAAACGACTATGGACTATAAGTCCATAGGTTTGCTTTCCGACTGAAAGTCGGTAGTTTCGGCTAAAGCCGACTGAAAGACGACTACTGTAAGTGGGCTACTCCAGAATAAAATTCTCGTCCCCATTAGGTTGGTCTTTGTGATGATTCAAATACGACGCCAATAATTCGTCCGTGATATTGCCCACACTCCAAGCGCCGTACCCAATTCCCCAAAAATGCCCGCCCCAGTACCGACGTTTCAACTCCGGGAATTCTTGGAGCAAGAGCTTGGCACTGCGCCCTTTCAGACGGCGCATTAGCTCACTTAGGGCTAAGGAGGGCGGATACGACACGTGCAAATGAATATGGTCTTTGCTCACCACGCCCTTCAAAATCTGCACATCCAGCGCATTACACGTTTGGCGTAGCAAGTCCCGACAGCGCAGTTGCACGTCCCCGGTCAGCACGTGGTAGCGGTACTTCGTACTCCACACCAGATGCACTTCCAGCTTATGAACCGAATGGCTGCCTGTTCGCTGCTTCATCCCACAAAGCTACCCAGCGCCCGCAGGTGAGTAGCAACTAAAGTCTTGCCCTAAAGGGCATAGCTTTAACTAGCGTGCTTGAAAAGTAAAGAGGTGGTTGGTCAGTGCGTGACGCGTTTCTCTTAAGTTGGTAAGGTGGGTATCGCGCAGTAATAGTTTAGTAGGGAGGCAATGGCTCGTGGCTGGGGTGTCAGCCAGGTGACCAGTGTTAGGTGGGTAAAGTACCGACCCGGATTTGATTCGAAGCCGGGGGCCGGCCGGCTAGGTAGCGGCGGTTAGGTGCGGCCGGCTGGCCTAGGTGGTGCCCGGTGCTCGGTAACTGCTGGAAGCGGGCGTAACCAGACGTTGGCTGTAGTGGCTAGTAGGGGGTGGTAATACGTGCCGGGCCGCTAGCCGCCGGCTAGTAGGTACAGGTTTGACCGCTAACGAAACAGGGGCAAGCTTACGATACGGGTCATAGCTTCTCTTGTGCCTAATTATTCTTTAAAATATGCAATTCATCAAAAGCGTCTGACTTCGTCAGAACCTCGTTGGTTTTGTCTGCTGATGGTGGAATTATGGAAAAATTATTCCACCTCTGAATGCCCTTTGCCTGTGGGTACTAAGCTAGTGTTTTTTTAACAGGATAGTATTTTTCTTAACAAAGTAGTTATAATAAGGAGTGGAGGCAGAATTACGACAGATGCCCCTGTTGCTGGCAAATCTTCTGCGACAGATACCCCCACCGTTCTACGACAAATACCCCCGGATTCGGGAATCGAATTGCGACAAATACCCCCAGAAAAAGCGGGTGACTTATTCACAAATCTTTTTTCTAAAGTTTGTGGGGCAACTTCCTCTATCCTTACCTTACAAAGGATGGAGGGTTTTTGTCATGGTCTCGGCCAGTTGTTCGTTTGCCTACCGTCATAGGAAAATTAATTGCTATACCTATTCACTTCCTTGTCGTGTCTGGTTTTCCGTCCGCTCGTACTTACACCGCAGTCCACCGTAACTTCATCAGGCAGCATTGGAACATCACGTTTGCCCATCAACCCCGGACCGGGGTAGTGGCCAAGCGTATTCTGGCTCGCGTGCTCGACCAGATAAATCATGATGGCACCGAACTGCGTCCGTTTTTTCAGCTTTCCTTGGAAAGTATTATTTCCCCTGGTCAGTTGACGCGGGAGAATGCCTACGTTGAGGTGAAAGCTGCCGTGCGCCAACTGGCTCAGGTAGTGTGGAAGCTAGAGTGCCCGCCTGGTGGCCAGCGGCAGCCACGCCACCTGCTGGATACGACGAAAAAGGAGGCCGTAGGGTATCACAACGGCGTTATCACGGTTATGCTAAATCCCCAGTTAACAACTTACCTGGTGAATCCCGCGCATTATTCAACGTTTCGGCTTGAGGAGTATCTCAGGCTCAGCAATTGGTACTCGATGCGGCTGTACGAGCTATTGGCCGCATTTCGCGATACCGGAGTCTGGGAGGTGTCGGTCGAAGAATATCGTAAGCTAATGGACTGCCATCACCAAACTGATAAGCGGGACCGGGTGGTGAAAGATAAAGGCGGTCAGCCCAAAATGAAATATGCCAACGTGGCAGATTTGATTAAGCGCACGACCGAAGTGCCGCTGCTTGATTTGGCCACGACCGAGCTGGCTTTTCGGGTAACCGGCTTAAAAGCGGACTCTGGGGCCCTGGGGCGCCGTCGCATCGTGTCCCTGCGGTTTGAGTTGCTCCAGCCACAGCCTGCAAAGCGTATACCTGAGGCTTGGTTGGCGCATCCGGTTACCAAAGATTTAGTTGAAAAGCTGCGTGGTAAGTGGAAAATCAAGGAAGTAAGTATTGCGCGCTATGCCCCCGTGCTGGGGCGGGAAAATATTGCCAAGCTGATTGTGGAATGGGAACGCAAGGAAAATTCTATGCTTCCCATTACTGACCGCGAAAAGTACTGCAATGCAGCATTCGTGCGAGCTGCCAAGGCATTAAAGGAAGCTTAGTACAAGATACGGACGCAGCATTCAGAGTACAAAAACGGATGAGTTGTAAGTATTAAAAAGCACAAGTTCATTAATGATTTTTGTACCTTTTAATGCCTAGATTTCAGCGTATTAAGTTTTTAATTGTTATTTCTACAGGGGCTTTCACTAAGTACATGCTGCAGAGCCGACCAAACCAACAAAAGCAGCGCACAATCCTGAGCAAGCGCGTTGTTTCTCCAGAATCACTTTAGAATTGCGCGGCTTCTTTGCTGCCAGCCAATTTGCGATTTCTGTATGAAAGTGCTTTTAGTAGAAGATGAGGCGGCGCTACGCCAGGCCGTGACCGAGTCGCTACGCCAAACAGGATACGTAGTAGAGGTGGCGGCCAGCTTTGGGCAGGCCCAGGAGAAAATCGCGCTCTACCGCTACGACTGCGTGCTGCTGGATTTGACGCTGCCCGACGGGGATGGCTTGGATTTGCTGCGCGAGCTGAAGCTGGATAACTCCCCGGCCGGGGTACTGGTACTCACCGCCCGCGACGGGCTGGACGACCGCATCAAGGGGCTCGACCTGGGGGCCGACGACTATTTGGTGAAGCCGTTTCACCTCTCGGAGCTAAATGCCCGGTTGCGCGCCATCATCCGGCGGCGGCAGTTTCAGGGGCAGCACCACCTGGTATTTCGCGACCTGCTCGTGTGGCCCGAGCAGAACGAAGTCCTCGTGCGCGGCGAGTCCCTGACGCTCACCCGCAAGGAATACGACCTGCTGCTGTACTTCCTGGCCAATCCCGGTCGGGTGCTCACCAAGGAAGCCATCGCCGAGCACCTGTGCGGCGACCAGGTAGATGCTGCCGACTCGCTCGACTTCATTTACACGCACCTCAAGAACCTGCGCAAGAAGCTGCAGGAGCGCGGGGCTGACAACTACATCCGCACCTTGTACGGGGTGGGCTACAAGCTCAGTTCCGAATAGGCCTGCCCATGAACCTGCTCACGGCTACCACCCGCTACTACCTGCTGCTGACCACCGGCCTGTTTGTGCTGGCCAGTGCCCTGCTCTACGCGGGCCTGCCGCAGGTCTTGCGCCACGAAACGGACGAGCAGCTGCTCAGCGAGCGCCTGACCTTGCAACGGCGCGTGGCCCGCGGCCAGCCCCTGCCCACCGATTTGCTGTTTGCCTACCAGCTCGGCCGCAGCCGCCAGCCCCGCCGCCTGGGCTACTCCGATACGCTGCTGCTCGACGAGCGGGAGCAGGAGCTGGTGCCCTTCCGGCAGCTCACCTTTCGGCTCGATGCCGGGCGCGGCCCCGAGTGGCTGACCCTGCGCCAGTCGCTGGTGGAACGCCACGACCTGCGGCGGGTGCTGCTGGAAGTACTGCTCGGGGCCCTGGGGCTGCTGCTGCTCGGGGTGGTAGGGCTGAACCGCTGGGTGGCGCGGCGGCTCTGGCGGCCCTTTGAACACACGCTGGCCCGGCTGCGCAGCTATGACTTGCACCAGCACCGGCCACTGGGCCTGCCCCGGCCGCCCATCACCCAGTTTGCCGAGCTCAACCACGCCCTCAACCAGCTGAGCGAGCGCCTGGTGGCCGATTACGAGAGCCTGCGCCAGTTCACCGAAAATGCTTCCCACGAAACCCAGACCCCGCTGGCCATCATCCAGGCCCAATTAGAGCAGCTGCTGCAAGCCCCCACGCTGGCCGCCGACGAGGCCACGCTCACGCTGGTGGGCGAGCTGCTGAAAACTACGCGCCGCCTCTCGCGCCTGCACCAGTCGCTAACCTTGCTCAGCCGCCTCGAAAACCAGCAGTTTGCCCCCGCCGAGGCCGTGCCCGTGCACCTGGAGCAGGTGCTGCGCGACCGGCTGGACCTGTTGGGGCCGCTGCTGGAGGCCCGTGACCTGCACCTGACCCTGGACGTAGAGCCCGGGCTGCCGCCCCACCTGCTGCACCCTGGCCTGGCTGACTCGCTGGTGCAAAACCTGCTGCAAAATGCCATTAAGCACAACCACCCGGGTGGTATCCTGGCCGTAGCGCTCAGCAAGGCGGCTTTGGAAGTGAGCAATACCGGGCCAGCCATCGCGGGCGACCCCAACCGGTTTTTCGAGCGCTTCCGCAAACACAACGCTGCTTCCGACTCGCCGGGCCTGGGGCTGAGCATCGTGCAGCATATCTGCTCCTATTATGGCTTTCGGGTGCGGTACGACTACGTGGCGGGTACCAGCTGGCACACGCTCCGAGTGGAGTTTACTACCTAGGCGTACGGCCTGCCCGGAAGCAGCCCGCCCAGTCTTACCGCGGTAGCCGGCTAGCAGGCACCCCAGTTATGCAACCACCCCCGGCAGCGCAGCCGTGCGTGCCGGGACACTACGCTTTTTCGCCATGAATCTCCATTCCGCTTTCCTTTCGCTCCGTCGTCACCGGTTGCTTTGGCTGCTGCTGGCCGTTATCGTGGGCTCGTGGGGCTTGTTTGCCGAGGTGGCGCACGAGCTGCGCGAAGACCGCCTGCAACCCGACCACGGCTTTCCCTTCGACCGCCCCCTACTCGACTTCCTGCACCAGCACGAGGGGGATGGGCGCTGCCTGCTGGCCAGCCAGCTCAGCGCCCTCGATGGCCCGGTGTGGCTGGCCGTGTACGCCCTTGGGGCGCTGGGCGTGTGGCAGCTCATGCGGCAGCGGCGCTACCGGGCCCTGGGCTTCAGCGTGGGGGCGGTGGGCGGCACCATGGCCCTCAACCTGCTGGCCAAGTACCACTTCGACCGCCTGCGACCCGATTTCTACCACCAGGTATGCAGTGCGCCGCCCCTGCAGCTGCCCGACCCGAGCTTCCCGAGTGGGCACGCCATGGCCTCGCTGGCCCTGGCCTGCACGCTGGGCATCGTGTGCTGGCCCACGCGCTGGCGTTGGGTGGCCTGGGGCGCCGGGCTACTATTTGCGCTGGGCGTGGCCTGGTCACGCCTTTACCTGGCGGCCCACTATCCCTCCGACGTACTGGCGGGCTGGTTGGCGACCGGGGCCTGGGTCGGGACGCTGTATCTGGTGTCGTCGCGCTATCTGGGGCAGCTCCGCCGGCTCTGGCAGCCTGTGCGGGGCAAGCGCAGCTACTCCTAAGGCACTTCGCAACAGGCCCGGCTCGCCGGCCTGTCTACGCATGGGCCACCAGCAGCGCGCAAGTCCTGCTGGGGGATAATTCGGGGCGGCTGGTCGATGATTTGGGCGGGATTATCAGCATTATACCCACCAAGGAGCTTTTATAGGAATTATCCATATTTTCTGGCAGGTTTTTTCCTATGCATGCTTCCTAACCTTTCTTATCCCACTCATGCAATATCCCTTGTTTTTCCTGGCTGCATTGTTTGTTGGCTCCACGGCGGCGCACGCTCAGAAAATCAGTTTAACGCAGGTTCCGGCCCCTGTCAAAGCTGCGTTCGAAGCTCGTTTTCCGACGGTGAAAACTGCCACCTGGGAAAAGGATACGCAACAGATTAAGCAGGCGTATGACTACGAAACCCACAACGATTTCTGGGCCCGCGATGCTTTTCTGACCCAGGATGTTTACGAAGCTGACTTCCAGCTGAATGGCCAGCAGATGTCGGTCGTTATCACCCCCTCCGGGCCAGTGCAGGAAACCGAAATTGTTCTGAATGATAAGCAGTTGCCGCCCGCAGTGCGGGCTACGCTGACCCGTGATTTCAAGGCCTATCAAGTGCAGGAAATCGCTACCGTTACCAACGCTGACGGCCGTATACTGTACGAGGCCGAGCTAGCACAAGCTGGCAAAAAGCAGGAAATACTTTTCACCGCCGACGGCCAGCAAATTCTTCCGTAGCCAGGCGCAGTAAAGTGGCTTGTGGGCAACCCCGCCGGCGGTGTCTTCCAGGCACTATCGGCTAGTCACGTAGTGGGCTAACCCGGGTAAACAGGGTGCTGACACATCGATTAAAAATCCTTGCCTTTTAGTGCAGATTTCAGCAAGTCAGCGGCAGCACAGATTCTAAACAGAATCATATTTTAACCTTGAGGCAATGATAGCTTCAATACGGAGCAAATTACGCTTAATCAACTAGTTACGTTTTTAACAATGGAATATCTCATTCTTTTTGTGGTTGCCTACCTGGCGGCCACGGTTTCAGCCTCGGTTGGCTTTGGGGGAGCGCTGATTTTTTTGCCTATTCTGGCTGGCATCGTGGGAATAAAGGAGGCCGTGCCGGTGCTCACCGTAGCGCAGATATTTGGCAATGCGTCCCGCTTCTGGTTTGGCCGGCACGAGTTGCAATGGAAACCGGTGCTGTACTTTCTGGCGGGCTCCCTCCCCATGGCCATCCTGTCCAGTAGCCTGTATTCGGGGATGAAAGCCGACTGGATATTCAAGCTGGTGGGCGGCTTTCTGGTACTGGTGGTCGCTTACCGGCACCTCAACTTTGCGAAAAAAGTGGAGTTGGGCAACCCGGGCATGGTGCTGGGCGGTGCGCTGACGGGCTTCCTGTCGGGCCTGACGGGTAGCGCGGGGCCTACCGGCGCCCTGTTTTTTCTGGGCCTGAACTTACCGCCCGTGGCCTACGTGGCCAGCGACGCCTTCGCCTCGCTGGTGCTGCACCTTACCAAAACTATTGTGTACAGTAAGTATGCGCTCGTCACGACCAAAGGCCTGCTGGTGGGCACCTTCGCGGGCGTGGCCATGATTGGCGGTAGCTACACCGGCAAGCTGCTGCTGAGCCGTATTTCCAAAGAGCGGTTCCTCATGGTTGTGGAAGGCCTGATTGTAGTCTTCGGCCTTCAAATGATGTTTTTTGCGTAAGCGAGAGCACTCACCAGTATCCGGCTAACACAAAAGGGCCGCCCCCAACTTGGGGGCGGCCCTTTTGTTATACCTACTATGCTTGACCTGCTTGGCAAGCATAGTAGGTATTATGCAGGTGAAGACAAGCTAATTTGCCATGCCAAAGGCAACATCAATCATTTAACCGCATTATATATTTCAGTGGCAATTTGCTCAATAAACGTTGTTACGAAATCCGTATCAGCTTTACTTATTGCATTTCTCTGGCCATTCAATAAACCTAAATCAGACTCGTGCACTATTTGATTTCTTCTAGCAACAATATTTTTCAATCGCGTGGTTAAGTCTTCATGGCTCAAGGATAAAGCAAGCGCTATCTTCTGCCATTTATGCTTCTCATCCCATACCAGGCTTAACCCATCGGCAATCTTAACCGGGTCTTGAAATGACAAGGCTTTGTGCCGATTCACTATTTCCTGCTCAAACCAGTACTCCGCCGGCGGCAACGTAGTCGGGGTAGTATTCACTATTGCATAGTGAGTATCTAGCGATAAGCCGAACGCCATGAATTTGCTTGTCCTGACCCGATTTCCGTGGAATGCTTCCAACATTCCTATTCTTATTAACTCATGAATAAGTTTATCCAGCGCGCTGACCGCATACACCCACTGAGCCCGGAGTAAATCACTTAAATCAGATGGAATTCTGACGACATCAGTTAAGTAAACATACAACGCGTCTAATTCCTTTATTGGCCGCAAATTCTCCTGAAATTGATTAAATGCTCGGTGCATAGTTGCAAAGGGCTATAACTTTTTCAGAAAGACTCTCGAAAAGCTCGTTAACCGAATTACGCTTTTCCATCATGCCAGCGAGAATAGGACCAGTTTCATGAATCTCAGTGTCTTGCAAGGCAAAGACAGGTACGCCGGCTACGCTCGCTTTAGGCAGCAAGCCTTGGAAATCCGGTATCTCAGCCAGACAAAGCGTTTGCTCGACATGTGCAGTTGAATAAGCTTCAGCCGGCAACACCATCTTCTTAGCCGAAAGCGCCGGGACTAGCTTACTAATAACAACGTCGTTTATTTCCGCAATATTTTCTCTATACGGCTTGGCTGGTCGACCATTACGCACATTAAAGCGCTGGATAAGTGTTCCCAGCATTTTAGGCGTCGTTTCGGGCAGCGGATAGGATGCATCACGAAAAGCATCCCGCATTCTCTCCACCCAATCAACCCATCTGGGCAAAATAGACACCAGCGTGTTTATAGCCATAATAGAAAATGGGTCAGGATTGGTTGGTATTATAAAATAATCTGATAAAACGAATAGGTTTTGATTTATAGCGCTTAACCCTGGATTTAAGTCAATAAACACAAAGTCCGCCTGGTATTTCGCGGCAGTCTTAGAAATTAAAGCGTTGAATGCTCCAGGCAGGTTTTGCAGGGTTGCGATGGCATTATTGGAATTTTGAGCGAAACTTAAAGCGGCATCGTATTCCGACAGATTAGCGTGACCTGGTAATAGAAACAGATTGCCGTTTCTATCCGCCACGGGACAAGTGATAGCCGAAATTTCTTGCGGCTTGGCTTCAAACGCTACTTTAACGCCATCCTTAATATTATTAAGCTTAGTTGCCTCGTCCGTGTAATATTGCTCGAATCTATCGTTAAGAATCAAGGAGGTTAAATTGCATTGCGGGTCGGCATCCACTAGCAATACCTTATACCCTTTTTCGGCAATCTTCCAGCCTAAATTGAATGCGGTAGTAGTCTTACTTACGCCCCCTTTGTGATTAAAAAAAACTATTTTCTTATTCATGAGATTAGTTTTTAAACAAATTAATCTGTAGTCCCCAACAGTGAGTGTTCGTGCGTAAAGCTACTGGCTAAGCCCCGCTTGCCCCTACGTCATCGGCTCCGTTTCTTCCCCCACTGCCTCGGGGGGGCGCACGTGGTGGTAAATCAGGCGCATGCCGGTGGGCAGCACGAAGAGCAGCATCGGCAGCGCCACCACGAAGCCGCCGATAACGGCCACGGCCAGCGGCTGCTGCATCTGGGCGCCCAGGCCGATGCCCAGGGCCAGCGGCGAAAGCGCCAGAATAGCCCCGATGGCCGTCATCAGCTTGGGGCGGATGCGCAGGGCAATGGCGTAGCGGATGGCCGTGTCCACGTCGCCCGTCTCGCGCAGCGACTCGTAGAACTGGTGCACCGTGAAGATGGCATTCTCCGCAATGATGCCCACGACCATGATGATGCCCGTGTAGGAGCTCACGTTCAGCGGAATGCCGGCCACGAACAGCCCCAGCAGGCAGCCCGTGATGCCCATCACCGAAATGAACAGCACCAGCAAGGAAATCAGCCACTCGCGGAACAGAAACAGCAGCACCGCGAACACCAGCAGCGAGGCCGTGAGCAGAATCAGCTCCAGCTCGCGAAACGAGGCCTGCTGCTCGGCGTAGGCCCCGCCGTAGACGATGGTGTAGCCAGGGGGCAGCGCCACCTGCCGGCCCACCTGCTGGCGGATGGTTTGGATAGCGGAGCCCAGGTCCACGCCGTTGAGGCGGGCCGTCACCAGGGTCACCGACTTGAGGTCCTCGCGGCGCAGCTCCACGTTGCCGGGCTCCACGGTTACGGTGGCGAAAAAGGGCAGGGGCCGCACCGTACCATTGGGCAGGGCGATAACCTGCTTTTGCAGCTGGGCCAGCGAGTTGTGGCTGAAATCGACGTAGCGCAGCAGCACCTGGCGCAGCTGCTCGCCGTCCTGCACCTGCCCCACCTGCAAGCCGCCGAGCGAGCCGGCCTGGGCGGGCGAGATGCTGGCCTGGGTGCTGCCGCTGGCCGCCAGCGCCTGCCCGCCCACCAGGTCGGCGAGCTGGTTCTGGAAATCGAGCGGGGTGAGGCCGTAGCGCGCGAGCTTGGCGATGTCGGGCCGGAACACGATGCTGGGGCCGGAGGGAATGAGGCCGTTGTTGACGTCGGCCACGCCGGTTACTTTTTCCAGTACCTGCCCCACCCGGTTGGAAAGCTTTTCGAGCGTAGCCTGGTCATCGCCGAAAATCTTGATTTCGATGGGCTTGGCGCTGCTCATCAAATCGCCCAGCAAATCGGAGATGCGCTGACCGAAGTCCACGGTGAGGGCCGGCTCGCTGGCCTCGATGCGCTGGCGCAGCTGGTCAATCACTTCGGGCGTGGTCAGCTGGTGGTCGCGCCGGAGCTGGATGAGGTAGTCGCCGTACTCGGGGGGCCGGGTGTCGAAGGCCAGGCCAATGCCGGTGCGGCGCGAGTAGCTCTGGATTTCGGGGTGCTTGGTGATGATGTTTTTTTCCACCTGGCGCAGCACGCGGTCGGCTTCGGCCTGGCTGGTGCCGGGCGGCAGGTGGTAGTCGAGCACGATGGAGCCCTCGTCGAGGTCGGGCAAAAAGCCCGTTTCGAGCCGGCCCGCTACCAGGTAGGCGCCCACCCCCAGGCCCAGCACTAGCACCAGGGCCAGCAGCGGCCGGGCAAAGAGCCCCGTGAGCCAGCCCAGCTTCGCGGCCTGCTCCTGGGCCGCATTGTGGCTGTGGGCGTTTTTGCCCGCCCGGTAGCCGATAAACAGGTGCAGCACCGGCAGCAGCAGCCAGGTCACCAGAAATGAGCAGACCATGGTAATCTGCATCGTGTCCGATAGCTCCTTGAAGAAGCTGCCCGCCAGCCCGCTCATCAGCCGGAAGGGAAAGTGGATGACAATCGTGCTCAGTGACGAGGCCACCATGGCCGGAAACAACCCGGCAATGGCCGCCCGCACCACCTGAATGTTGCTGTGGTTGGGATTTTCCTCGTGCTGGCGGTATATCTGCTCGATGATGACAATGGCATCGTCAATAATCAACCCCACCGAGGCCGCAATGGCCCCCAGCGACATGATATCCAGGGTGATGCCGAACAGGTAGAGCACGAGCAGCGTAAAGCACACCGTGACCGGGATGGTGAGCAGCACGGCCAGGCTGGCCCGCCACGAGCGCAGAAACACGACCATTACCAGAATGGCCAGCGCCAGCCCCTCCACGATGCTGTGAATGACGCTGTCGATGCTGTCGGCCACGAACACCGACTGGTCGTAGTAGGGCTTGAGCGTCATGCCGGGCGGCAGCAGGCGGCGCAGCTCGGCGGCCTTGCCATGTGCGTCACGGGCAAACGTGGCCAGGTCCACGCCCTGCTGCTTCACCAGGTCGATGAGCACCGCGGCGTGGCCGTTGGCGTTGATGAGCACGAACTCCTGCTGCTCCTGCACGTCCACCGTGGCCACGTCGCGCACCCGCACTACCCGGCCCGAATCGGCGCGCACTACTACTTGCTTCAGGTCGTCGAGCGACCCCAGGCGCGTGTCGGTGAGCGTGAGGTAGAGGCGGCGGAAGCTGCTCAGGTTGCCGGCCGACTGCACGAAATTGGTGGTGGCAAACGCGGCCTGCAGCTGGGCCGGGGTGAGGCGCTGCCCCGCCAGCTTGGCGGGGTCGGGCGTCACCACGAATTCCTTGGCCTTGCCGCCGCGCACCACCACGTTGGAGGCGCCCGCCACCTGCGAGAAGAGGGGCCTAGCCAGCAGGTTGCCCGCGTCGCGCAAAGCGATGGGCGAGCGCGAGTTGCTTTCCAGCGAGTAGCCCAGCACCGGAAACAGCGACTGGTTCATGGCCTCGGTGGCGATGGTGACGCCGGCCGGCAGCAGCCCCTTTATCTCGTTGACGCGGCTTTCAAGCTGGGCCTTGGTGCTGTAGACGTCCACGTTCCAGTTGAGAAACACCTGAATCACACAGGAGCCGCGGCTGGTGCTGCTTTTGACCACCGTCACGCCTTTCACCCGCTTCACGGCGGCTTCCAGGGGCTTGGTCACGGTTATCATCATCCGGTCGATGGGCTGCTGCCCGGCGTCGGCAATGAGCGTAATTTTGGGGAAGGTGACTTCCGGGAACAGCGCCGTTTGCATGCGCGAATACGCAAACAACCCCACGGCCAGCAGCAACAGGCCAATCAGCACGATGGGCTTACGCAGGGTGTGGAAGTAGGAACTGTCGGCCGGCTCGGCCGGGGGCGGGGTGGGGGCCGGGCGGCGCGGCGCGGGCGCGGCGGGCGGGCCTAGGGTGGTGGGCTCGCTCATCGGGTCACGGTGACTTTCGCCGTATCGGCCAGGCCGTAGTTGCCCGCGCTCAGAATCCGGTCGCGGGGGCCGAACAGCGGGCTTTTGATTTCAATCTCCTGCGGGTTTTGCACCCCTAGGGTCACGGGCACCTTCACGGCCGTCGAGTCGTTGACCAGCTTCATCACCCAGAAGTTGTGCAGCGTCTCGTCGGCCAGCACGCAGCTGGCGGGCAGGGTCTGGGCGTTGGGCTGGCGGGTCTGGGTGAGGCGCACCTGCACAATCAGGTTTTCCGGAATCACGCCCTTGGGGTTAATTGGCCGCACCAGGTATACCTCCGACTGGCCCGGGCTGACGCTGGCCAGCGGCGAGAGCACCTGGCCAGCGAGGCAGGTGCTGTCGGGCAGCACGATGGTGCAGGCGGGGCGGCCCTGGGCCAGCTGGTGGTACTCGTAGGGCAGGTTGAGCTGAAACACGAGCTGGCTGCTCTCGGCCACGGTGCACAGCGGCGAGCCTTCCAGCAGGTAGTCGCCCGGCTGCTGGATGTTGAGCACGCTCACGATGCCCGGCGAGGGCGCCGTCACCGAGACCAGCCCGAAGCCCTTGAGCGAGGGGTCGATGCGGGTGATGGAGCTGCCCAGCGCCCGGCGCTCCTTGGTTTCGAGCGTGAAGAGCACCTGCCCGGCTCTCACCCTATCGCCGATGCGCACGTTCACGCCCGTGACGTAGCCGGCCACGGGGGCCGTCACGGCGCTTTTGCGCGGGTAGGTCGAGGTGGCCGGGAAGGTGCGGTACTGCGTCAGGCTCTGGGTGGCGGGCTGCACCACCTGCACCTGGGCGCGGGGCGGGGGGGCGGGCGCCTCCTCGCTCGGCGCGCTGCCGTGGCAGGCGGCCAGCAGCAGGCCCAGGCTAAGCGCGGGCAAACGGGTCAGGAGGGAAAAGCGCATGTCATTCGGGGGGTAAGCTGGCCGGCGGCTACCACGTCCAGTAGTTATAGGCATTAATGAGCAGCAGGCGGCTGTTGTCGAGCAGCACCAGGTCGCGGGCCGCGGCGGCGTAGTTTTTGAGTACCAAGACGTAGGCGACGATGGAGAGCTGACCGGCAATTGCCTCGCGCTTGTAGGAGTCGAGCACCAGGCGGTAGTTGGCAATCTGGGCGCGCGAGAGGCGCTGGCGCTCCTCTACCTGGCGCAGCTCGTAGAGCAGGCGCTCCTGGCGCACCGGGTTCACGGTGGCGAAATTCTGCTGGTAGGCCCGCGTGGTGGCCAGCAGCACGTTGGTGCGGTCGCGGCTGAGCTGGCGCTGGTGCCCGTCGAAGAGGTACATACTGAACTGCAGCCCGGCGCTCACGCCCAGGCGCTGCGGAATATCGCTGAACGTCACCGCCTCCAGCCCGCCGTTGGCGAAGGCATTGACCAGCGGCTTGTAGCGCAGCTCGAATACCTGCTGGTTGGCGGCCAGCACCAGGCTGTCGAGGCGGTAGCGGGCCGTGAAGCCCGAAAGGCCCGGCGCGGGGCCGCCGCGGCGCAGCGGCAGGTCGGTCGTCGCCAGCTGCACCTCGCTGGTATCGCCGATGCCGCAGAGCACGTTCAAGTCGAGCAGGTCGCGGTGGTAGGCCGTGCGGTAGGTGTTGAGAAACACCTGCTGGGTTTCGACCTCGATTTGCAGCAGCAGGTAGTCCGACTGCTTGAGCAGGCTGGCCGCCACCAGCTTCTCGACCAGCAGGCGCTGCCGGCCCAGAATGCCGAGCAGCTCGCGCACGTAGGCCAGCTGCCCCAAATCCTGCTGGCACAGAATGTACTGGTCGCCCACGAGCTTCTCCAGGTCGTGCAGCGACAGCTGGGCGAGGTTTTGCTGGCTCAGCGCCAGGCCCTGGGCCTGCTGGGCAAAGGCTGCCAGCCGCTTCTGATTGAACAGCGGCTGCGTGAGCTGGGCGTAGCCCTGGTAGAGGGCCCCGTTGCTCAGGGCAACGTCGTAGCCCACGTAACGGGTACTGTTGTCGGCCGAGTAGCGCAGCCCGGTGTTGCCGTTGTCGCGGCTGAACACGGGCACGGCGATGTAGTTGGCCACCAATGTGCCGGTAGCCTTGGTATAGAAGGCCCGCAGGCGCTCGGTTTCGAGCTGCACGGCGCGGCCCTGGTTGCGCGCATCGGCGCTCAGCGGACTGTTTTGGCGGGCCTGCGCCAGGTAGTACCCTAGGTCACGGGTGGTCCCGGCCGGCGCGGCCGGGGGCACGGGCGCTTGGGCGGTCGCCGGCCGGCTCATCCCCAGCCCCCAAATCAACAGCCAGAGCCATTGGCAACCAGGCGCTCGAAGCAGTTTACGCATACTGTGGTTAGTAAGAAAATAGCCGCTAGCGCGCAACGGAGTACCCCAGCTCGATGCACTGAGAGCAGCGAACCCGCGTGTCGGCCAGCCGGGTGGGTTTGTAGGGGCGCCACTCGCCGCTACGCTTCACTTCCTGGCCTATGGGGCACGCATCGTCATCGTGGTAGGGGTAGCGCACCGGTTTAGCGGCGGGCGACTCCGTGGCCGGCGGCGACAGCCGGAAAAAAGGAGAGGTTTTCATGTTTAGTACCCGGCGCCACCTGCAGCGCGGAGCTGAGCGTAGCACGGGTTGGCGAAGCAGGGGGCAAGCTATCCGGCAATTCTGTGCAGAATTTGTTGCGACACCTTATGTGTCAGGAATTACGGCTGCTTACCGGGTAGATGACTGCGGCCAAAAATCCCAACGAGCAGGTAGCTAGTCCGGTATGTCCACGGAGTATACCCGGCCTTGGTCGTTCAGATACACCTCATAGTAATGGTGGTTAAGCTTCCATACTTCCTCTACCTTGACGATGGGCCGCTGCTTTGGCAGGCGGCCGATGGCCGCCCGCACGGAAGCCGGCAGGTCGGCCAGGGGCACGGGCTGCTCGATGGCGGGGCTCTCATCCATTTCCAGCTCCAGCGTCAGACTGGTGCTGCGCCACCAGCCGGTTATTTCCAGGTCGCCGCCGAAGACGCGGGTACTGGCCCGCAGGTTCTGGGTGCTGCGCAGCTCCTGGGTAGCCGAACCCAGCATGAACACCCCGCTCAGCACCATGGCCGCGTAGCCGATGCGCTGAAACAAGCTTTCCGACAAATACTTGACCAGTCGCTTGGCCCCGGCCGTGGCTAGCACCGCCGCCACCGCTACCACGGCCCCCGCCCGCCAGACCGGCCCCGTTAGCAGCCCCAGGTAAAGATAGAGCCCAAGCTTAATGCCGTGCAGCAGCACCTCATTGGCCGCCCGCGTGGCGATTACTTCGTCACGGCTCAGCCCGTAGCGAAAGTAGAACTTGTTGAATAGCAAGCCCACCGCCCCGGTGAGGCCCGACAAAAAGCCGGCTAGAAAGCCGATGATGCTCAGCTTCAGCCAGCCGGCCCGCTCGGGGGTGGCGCCGGCCTCGTCGGGGGCGGAGCGCCGCAGCGCGGCCGGCAGGTTGGAGAGCAGAAACAGGCCGATAAAAACTTCCAGGTACAGCGGGTTGAGGTACTTGAGCAGGTAGGCCCCCAGCAGCACGCCCGGCACCGCTCCTGGCACGAAGCGCCGCGTCACGGGCCAGGCGATACGGCGCCAGAACAGCGCCAGCTTCGACACCGTGCTCGTCGCCGTACCCACCGTGAGGGCCGCCGGCACGCTCGACGCCGGCAGCACCCGCGCCAGCACCGGCAGCAGCAGCAGGCCCGCGCCCCCGCCGCTCAGCGTGCTGAGGCCAAAGGCCAGCAGCGCGACCACAAAAATCAGGAGCAGACCCATGGGCTAGTTGTCGGCGCCGCCCTCCTCGTCGGCATTTTTACGCCGGGCGCGGCTTTCCTGGCCCTGGCCGAAGCGGTAGGTGAAGCCCAGGTAGGCAATGCGCGACTCGCGCTTGAAGCGGGTGACGGTGGCAAAATCAGCCCCCCCGTCGCGGGAGTCAAAGCGCAGCGTGTTGAAGATATCGGCCACGCGCAGCGTGAAGGTGCCGTGCTCGCCCAGCACATTGTAGCGGGCGGCCAGGTCAATGTTGAAGTTCTCGCCCCGCGTGCCCTGGGCCGAGTTGATAGGCGAGCGGTAGTTAAGGGCCAGTTGCGCATCGAGTCGCTTGCTGAGGGGAAACGTGTTGTTTAGGCGGCCCGTGAAGGCCAGGCTGGCCGTGTTGACGGCCGTACCGCTGGTATTGCCCCGGATGGTGCGCCGAAACGCCGAGGCCGTGCCGTTGACCTTCCAAAAGGCGGCCAGGGGCGTGGCGCCCACCACTTCCAGGCCGTAGGAGGTTTCGTCGCCCACGTTCAGACGGGTAGTTAGCGTCACCAGGTTGCCAGTGAGCGGGTCAGTGATGACTTGGCGAAAGGGCTTAAGGGTGGCCGTTTCGAGGCGGTAAAAGGCCGTGGTGCCCAGGCTGCGCCCGCCGGCCCAGTCTACCTGGTGGCCCAGCTCGAAGGCGTTCACAAACTCGGGTCGCAGCTGCGGATTGCCGGCTTGCAGATTGAGCTGGTCGGTACGGTCGAGAAAGGGATTCACGTCATTGGCTTCGGGCCGGCCCACGCGCCGCGAGTAGCTGAGCTGCACGCGCTGGTCGTGGGGCAGGTCAAGGGCTAGCACGGCGGTCGGAAACAAGCTCAGGTAGCGCTGCGTGAACTGCTCGTTGGTGGTGCGCTGGTCGCCGGTAATGGTGGTGTGCTCGGCCCGCAGCCCGGCCTGGTAGCTGAGCTTGCCACGGGCGCCCGAATACAGCCCGTAGGCGGCCTGAACGTACTGGCTGTACACGAAGCGGTTACTGGGGTCAAAAGCCAGCGCCGGCGTGCTGGCAAACTGGTAGTCGAGGTCGTAACGTCGCAGCGTGCTGCGGGCGCCGGTTTCGAAGCGGCTTTTCTCGCCCAGCGGGTGCACGTAGTCGACCTGGGCCGTGGCCTGCGCCGTGCGGTTGCGGGTTTGCTGCTGCTGCGTACGCTGGCTGTTGTCAAGGTAGGCTAGGCGCGAGTTCACCGCATTGTTGTTTAGCAGCGGCGTGTACACGGCGCTGGCCGTCAGCTCGCGGCCTTTCTGTGCGGCCCACTCGCGGCGGTAGTCCAGGCTGATGTCAGCCGCCCTGAAAGTACCCGCGCCGATGTTATAGCGGTTGCTGGTGCCGGCCAGCACGGGCCGGTTGCCCGCCGTGCCATTTACTTGGCGCGAAAGCAGGGTTTCGTCGGTTGTGTTCAGGTTCAGGCGCGGCTGCACGGCCAGCGTCAGCGTCTGCTCGGGCGTGAAAGCATAATCTACCCCTAGACGCAGGGCGTGGGTATTTTGCAGGCTCACACCGGCCCGGTCCTGGTGCAGCAGTAGGGTACTGTCGCGGCCCATAGTGGTCTGGTCCACGGTGCCCACGAAACGCCGCCGGTCGCGCCGGTAGTCGTACTGCCCGAAGGCATTGAACTTCCCCTTCCGGTAATTGAGCAGCAGCGAGGCATTGGCCTTGTCGCCGGTGCCGCCGGTGGCATTTACCTGGCCGTTCAGGCCCTCGCGCCGCTCTTTCTTCAGGATGATGTTGAGAATGCCGCCTGCCCCACTGGCGTCATAGCGGGCCGAGGGGTTGGTGATGACCTCTACGCTTTGAATGCTGCTGGCCGGAATCTGGTCGAGCGTGGTACCGGTAGGCTTGCCGTCAATGAAAATCGTGACGTTACTGGCCCCGCGAATGCTCACGGCCCCGGTCTGGTCTACCGTCACGGAGGGCACGTTCTGGAGCGCGTCGATAGCCGTGCCACCAGTGGCCGTCAGGTCTTTGGTTACATCTACTACCTTTTTGTCGAGGCCGCCGCTCACCACCGGCCGCTCGGCCGTCACCACCACGTCAGTGAGCTGGGTGGCCGCCGGGCGCAGGGGCAGCGAACCCAGCGCCAGGGTAGGGGCGCCGGCCGTGAGGCTGATAACCCGCCGCCCGGGGCGGTAGCCCACGGCCGTAGTTTGCAGGATGTAGGTGCCCAGCGGCAGCTTGGTCAGCTCAAACGCGCCCGCCTCGTTGGCCTGCGCGCCCGTTACGAAGGTGGAATCAGGGCTGTGCAGCAGCACCACGCTGGCAAATGAAACGGGCTGGTTGGTACCCGCTTCCTGCAAAGTGCCGCGCACTGCTCCCTGCTGGGCCTGGGCCGGGGCGGCGCTGGCCAGTGCCGCCGCCAGCAGCCCTAGCCGCCAGCTACTAGATACTATTGACATAATTCTTAGCTGTATCCCTGCTTAGTCCGAGCGGCCCGAACTTACCGGCCTTGCTGATTTTAAAAAGCGGAGGAGCCGGAGTAAGCAGGACTTGGTGCAGGCCGCGCCAGGAGTAAGGCATCGGTTGGCTTGCGGCGCGCTCAGCACGTGCAACCCAACTGAACAGGATGGTTTTTCGCCAAACCTACTGGCTAATTCTGGCGCCACTCTGTAGCTGCTACACTGTAGCGCGACTGAGAAGCGCCACTGAAAAGGCCCTGGGCAAGCAGTAGCCAGCGCAGGGCAAGTCTTTACGCACCCAGTCACGCCGCTTGAAAGCTGGCAAAGTCACTTGGTACTAAAAGCAGATAAAACCAGATTTGCGCCAGAATCAGCCGGTAGGTTTGGGGGTGACTGAGCGAACAACGCCTCACTCACTTCCCGCGCAGTAGCTATCGCTCAGCCACCTGAATCATCGTAATCCTTTTGCAGCCGGCTACAGCTACTACTAGGGAGTGGGCTGGTGGTACTGGCAGCCGATACTTAGGCGTAGTGCCCACTTTATACGGCGTCACGCCGAGCCTCAGCACCCCGTGGCGACCGCAATAAATTACTCTGGTACTGCTAATCGGCAAATAAGTACTTGTCGGCAACCGGGTGAAGCGCCCGGGTCGACCGCCTATCAGTTGCTATTTATGATAAAGACCTGCACCGCACTGCTCCTGATTTTCCTGCTGCCGGGCCAGCTGTGGGCGCAGCACGTTGCTGCTGCCAGGCTGCCCGAAGCCGTACGGGCAGCCTTTAAGAACGCGCAGCCACTGGCTACGAAAGTGAGTTGGCACCAGCGTGGGGCAGTTTACGAAGGGTGTTGTTAAACAAATAGGGTAAAACCTCCGAGTCCATGGCTAACAGGGGTTCTTCTTCCCAAAGGGCGGATTTACACGCTAAGCACTTTTTAGCTTCTGGGCGTAATTGTAGACGGTGCCATAGGCCAGGTCTAACTGCTTGATGACTTGATTCATAGATAAGCCTTCGCGCAGAAGCTGCGCAATGGCCTCCTGCCTAACCTGCGCCAGCGGGGGGCGGGCCACGTGTTTGCCCTGGGCTTTGGCCCGGGCCATGCCGGCGCGCACGCGCTGGCTGATGAGCGTGCTCTCAAGCAGGGCCAGCGAGGCCATGACGTGGAACCCCAACTCGCCCGTGGGCGTGGTGGTGTCGATATTTTCCTGGTAGGAGACGAAGTCCACCCCTAGGCTCTGGAATTCCTTCGGCGCGTTGACCAGCGCCTGGGTCGAGCGGGCAAAGCGGTCGTAGCGCCGGACCAGCACCGCGTCGAGCTACCGGTTCTTGGCCGCCACCATCATCCGTTTGTACTGAGTTCATTCCTCGCTGGTACCCGAGGCCTAGTCCACGTATTCATCGACAACGGCAAAGCCGCGGCGCTGGGCGTACTCGCGCAGGGGGCGCAGCTGCGTCTCCCGGGCCTGCCCTTTGTCGAGGGGGGAGACGCGGGCATAGAGCGCCACGCGGGTGGGCTGGTCGGTCGGGTTGGCGGGCATCGGAGGTTATCAAAAAGGAGTTCCTTGTTGATAGGCAGCACGCACCCGCTCTACAGCGTAGAATCAGTCTTTCTCAGGCAGTACTATAACCCTTTTTGCTAACCGGGCTTAGCGTGTAAATCCGCCCTTTTGGCAAAAGAACCCCATTAAGAGGTGAAAAGCGTAGGAGGGATTATGGTTTACACGCAACATCTATGTGCCCAATGTGGCAGCGAACCTATTCGGCGCAATGGTACGAGCCAAGGGCATGCCGAATATCAGTGTAAAGCCTGTGGCTACCAAGCGCGTTTTACGCCCGCTGCTGTCGCCAAAGCCGCCCAATATGCCCAGGTGGAAAAACTGTTACGTAGAACGCAACTCCCAACGTAGCATTGTGCACGCCACGGGCGTGGCGCGCGTGACGGTGGCTAAGCTGCTAAAAAAAGCGCGGGCAGCTTCGCCCCCGCTGCCCCGACTGCGGCGGAAGAAGTTTTAGAAAAAACGCTGTAAAGCGCATAAAGTCTGGCTCTGGCTTGCGGTCGAACGCGCCAGTCGGCGCATCGTGGCGTGGGTTTTGGGCAACCGCAGTGCTCAAACGGCGCAGCGGCTGTGGCAAGCCTTGCCGCGTCGCTACCGCCGCCACTGCTGGTATTTTACCGACCGCTGGAATGCCTATACAAACGTGCTGCCCCGCTGGCGACACTGCCCGTATCTGAAAGGCGAAGGGCAAACCAGTATTGTCGAAGCTAGTAATTGCTCCTTACGGCAGCGGTGCGGTATGCTGGTGCGCAAATCCTGCTCCTTTAGCAAAAGTTTGGCAATCCATACTGCCCGCATTAAAATCGTTATCGATAACTACACTCCCACCTTAAATTAGACCACCACCCAAGAAACAACTGCTGTAGCTACCGGTTATCCCCCACATCGCCTTAAGTAAAGCGAGGCCAAACGAGGAACATCATGGAGAATATCGAAAATAAAGTAGTCGTCATCACGGGCGCTAGCAGCGGGCTGGGCGAAACTACGGCTCGCCATTTGGCCAGCAAAGGTGCCGCCGTAGTGCTAGGCGCGCGCCGCCTCGAAAACCTGGAAAAAATTGCTGCCGATATTCGCGCCGCAGGCGGAAAGGTAGAGATTCTGCAAACCGACGTAACCAAAGCCGAAGAAGTAAAAGCCTTGGTTGATAAGGCTGTAGAAGCGTTTGGTCGCCTCGACGTTATCATCAACAATGCCGGCCTGATGGCCATTGCGCCCATGAGTGCCACCAAGGTGGACGAGTGGAACAGCATGATTGACATCAACATCAAAGGCGTGCTCTACGGTATCGCGGCCGCCTTGCCCGTGTTCGAGCAGCAAAAGTCCGGGCACTTTATCAATATCTCGTCGGTGGCGGGCATCAAAGTGTTCAGCCCCGGCGGCACCGTGTACAGCGGCACCAAATACGCCGTGCGGGCCATATCCGACGGGCTGCGCCACGAAGTAGGCGGCAGCATTCGCGTCACCAGCATCGAGCCCGGCGCGGTAGAGTCGGAGCTACAGCACGGCAGCTCGCACGAGGAAAGTGCCAAGGGCGTGGTAGAGTTCTACAAACAGGCTATTCCAGCGTCGTCAGTGGCCCGGGCCATTGCGTTCGCCATCGAGCAGCCCGCCGAGGTAGATATCAACGAAATTGTGCTACGCCCCACGGTGCAGGAGTTTTAAGCACGTCGTCCATATCTGGTAGCTCAAAGCGCCTGTCAGGTTGAGCTGGCGCAGCATCTTCCGTTAGAAATATGATTTCTCACGCGAAAAAATGCTGCGCCAGCTCAGCCTGACAGGCGCTTTAATATAGTAGGTAGGCTGGCTATTTTAGCAGCTCGTGCAGCGCGGTCTGCATCGAGAACGTCCGGTTGCCCGCTTCCTGAATGATAAGTGAGCCCGGCGCATCGAGCACCGCGTCCGAAACTTGGCCTTGGGTAAAAGGTTGGCACAAAAGCTAAACGGGCTGGCCAGTTCGTGCTGAGCATCACCGGCGTGACAAGGCCCGGTCCATACATGTCAGTCATGAGGAGCATTCTCGAGCGCATTCCAGTTCGCGGGTGGCGACGCAGTCTGTTGCGTATCGCTTCGGCAACTGACCTGCTCCCATTTACTGGGCCGGTTGAAAGTGGAGCATCAGGCATTCTGAAGCTCGACAGTAGTAGCCGCAGCCACTACCTCATCGGGCGTTAAATTCTGTAGCGAGCTGTGCGGTCGGAAGCCATTGTATTCTTGGCGCCACTGCTCAATTTTATCTTGCGCATCGGTCAGCGATAGAAACCAATGCACGTTCAGGCATTCATCGCGGAAGCTGCCGTTAAACGACTCAATGTACGGATTATCGGTCGGTTTGCCCGGCCGAGAGAAGTCCAGCGTCACGTGCTGGTCGTAGGCCCAGCGGTCGAGGGCCTTGCTGATAAACTCGCTGCCATTGTCGACTTGGATGCGCTCAGGTACTACGCCTAACTGCTGCTGTAAGCGCTGCATCACGGCCACGACATCTTCACCTTTCAGCGACTGCCCCACGTGAATGGCCAGGCACTGGCGACTAAAATTATCGACTATCGTTAAGGCGCGGATTTTGCGGCCATCGAAGAGGTTATCGGCCACAAAATCCATGCTCCAGCTCTGATGCAGGCGGCCCAGTGGGAGACGTTCTAGCCGGTGGGCCGCGGCCCGATTGCGCCGTGGGCGCTTGCTACGCAAGTTCAAGCCTTCCAAGCAGTAAAGACGATGCACGCGCTTATGATTGTCTAGCCAGCCTTCCCGGCGTAGCAGGATATAGAGGCGCTGACTGCCGTAGCGCACTCGCACTTGCGCCAACTCCCGCAAGCGCTGGCGCAAAACGGTATCATCGCGTCCACGTGCTTGATAGGCGAAGCTCGCGCGCTGCAAACCAATGACTCGGCAGGCGCGCCGAGCGGAAATGCGGTAAGCGTCGATTAAGTGGTCAGCTAAAAGTAACCGTATACTCAGTTCCGACTCTGGGCATGAGGTAGTCGAGCTTGTCGCGTAGGGTTTGCTCGGTGCGATAGTCGTCCGGGGTGAGCCAGTAGTGCTTGCAGC
>NZ_VMRJ01000007.1 GCF_007713685.1 Hymenobacter setariae | reverse complement strand
CGGTCCGTGCTGACTGCACGCTTCCAAACACGTCACTTCTTCCGAACTCAACTCGGTGGCAGGTCGTCGCATGCCGCAAGCTACCAATTGCGCACTATACGCTTACTTCTGTATGGCTACTTAATAAAGCGCGTGCTGGCCGCGCTGAATCCCTAGGCTGGGGTTGCGCGTCATCAATAGCTAAACCCTTGGCTAGCTGGTCCTCGTATGGGGCAGAGGTCACCGCTGCCCTAGGTTGTTTGCCTAGGTCGTTTTCTTCGGGGGCTGCCTTCGCTCATGGGTTTGTTTTCCGCTACGCCGCCACCTCAGGCCAATCGTCCGTACCGCGCTATTCTATTTGATGTCAACGAGACCTTGCTGGATATGAGCCCCTTAAAGCGGGCCGTTAGCAAGGCGTTTGGCAGCCCGGCCGCGTTCCGGCAGTGGTTTGGGTTGCTGCTTCAGTACTCGCTGGTAGATACCGTGACCGGGCAGTACCACGACTTCGGTACTATTGGCGATGCGGCTCTGGACATGACGGCCAATATGCTTGAAAAGAAGCCGTTGAAGCCCGCTCACAAGCAGCGCATTATCGGCTTGCTCAAAGAGTTGCCGCCCCACAAAGACGTGCCCAAGGCCCTCGCCATGCTCCAGGAGGCGGGCTATTCGCTCGTTGCCTTCACCAACTCGCCCAGCAAGGTGCTGGATGAACAGCTTGCCTACGCCGACATCATCTCTTATTTCAACCAGGGCCTCAGCGTGGAAATGGTGCGCCGCTACAAGCCCGATGGCAACACCTACCGCGCCGCCGTGCAGCACCTAGAGATTGCCCCCAACGAAGCCCTGCTAGTAGCAGCCCACGGCTGGGACGTAGCCGGCGCGCAACGCGCCGGCCTAGATTCCGCCTTTGTGGCTCGGCCCGGGCAAACACTTTATCCTTTGGCGCCTCCGCCCACCTATGAGGGCGCCACGCTGCTACACATAGCGCGTCAGCTCTGCTCTTAACTAGTAAAGGCGAGTTGTTGACAACTAAAGAGTAGATGTTAACAACTCGCCTTTATTACTTTAAAACCGGTCTTGCTCAGGTGTGAGTAGCTGTTGCAGCAAGCCGCGGCAGCGGTGCAACTGGCCCTTCACAGTGCCGAGCGGCAAGTGCTCGCGCTCAGCGATTTCCTCGTAGCTCAACTCCTCGAAGTAATGCAGCTGCACAATGCGCTGGTACTTGGCCGGCAGGCTGTTAACGGCTGCGTGCATGCGCTCGATGCGCTGGAGTTGAATGAGCGCTTCTTGCGGGGTAGGCGTGGGGTCGGGGTAGTCGAACGACGTGTCCTCGCCGGCAAACTGCGGCGCGTCGAGCGATACGGTGGGTAGGCGCTGCCGGTGCAAGTGTGCGATGCTCAAATTGGTAGCGATGCGGAATAGCCAGGTGCTAAACGCAAACTCGGGCTTATAGGTGGGCAGCGAGCGGAAGGCCCGCACAAATACCTCTAGGGCTACGTCTTGGGCGGCGTCAGACTGGTGTACTATTTTGAGGACCAGCTGGTAAATAGCCTTTTGGTAGAGGCTCATCAGCTCGGCATAGGCCCGCTCGTCGTGGTGGTCCAGGATGCGCTGCACGAGGACTAGGTCGCGCTGGGCTTTGCTCGAAGCGGGTTTGGTAGGGGCGAGGATTGCAGAAGCGTCGGTAGCGGCCGACAAGGTGGAGGTAGCAGAAGACATAGTAGTCTAGTATGAAACTAACTAGCAGTCAGGAGGTCGGCGCAGGTGACGTCGGCGCTGGCTTAAGAAGTTAAGCGTGATAAAAAGAGAGGAAGGAACGGTAAGTAACGTAATAAAAATCAGCTACTTAGTCCGCGACTCGGCAGAATGGTCTGGCAAGGCGCGGGTGGTATAGATGGCTAGGCTTGGGCGGGTACCTCGGCGTCGGTCGTGACGGTGAGTTGCACGTCGATATTGCCGCGGGTAGCGCGCGAGTAGGGGCAGGTCTGGTGCGCCTGCGCTACCAACTCTTCGGCGCGCGCCTGGTCGAGGCCCGGCAGGTTGGCGTGCAGCGTCACGCCTAGGGTGGGCAGTTGCTCGTCGTTCATGAAGAGGTCAACTTTGGCATCAATCGAGATGGTGCCTACGTTGACTTTGGCCTGGCGCGCAATGTGAATAACCGCGTTGCCAAAGCAAGCCGCGTAGCCCGCTGCGAATAGCTGTTCGGGGTTAGTGGCGTCTTCGCGGTTGCGGCCGCCTAGGTGGCGGGGCATCGTCAATTCCAGGCGAAGCACGTTGTCGTCCGATTCGATGTGGCCGTCGCGGCCGCCGATAGACTTGGCTTGTGCCGTGTGCAGAATGTTGGTAGGCATATACTTACTAAAATAGGCTGGGTCAAATGGCCCTAAAAAACGGAAGGGCTACTGGCCAACTCGCACCACGATTTTGCCGAAGTGCGCGCCGCTGCCCATGTGGGCGAGCGCAGCTTTGGCCTCTTCGAACTCAAAAACCTGGCCAACGATGGGCTTGAGGTTGTTGGCATCGAAAGCGAGCATGAGGTCGGCGAGCATCTGGGTGCTGCCTACGTAGGTACCTTGCAGGCGCTGGGTGAGCAGGGGCACCATGCGCAGGTTGGGGGCCTCGTCGCTGGGGTCTACCTGGCCAATCTGGAACACCGTGCCGCCCGGCCGCAGGGCGCGCAGCGAGCGGGCCATCTGGCCGGCTACTTCCAGCACGTAGGTGGCGCCGGCGCCACCGGTCAGCTTTTTAACTTCTTCCTCCCAGTCGGGCGTCGTCTTGTAGTTGATGAGGTGGTCGGCACCTAGGGCCTTAGCCTGCGCCAGTTTTTCATCCGAGCTCGACGTGATAATAACTTGGGCACCAAATAGCTTGGCGATTTGCAGGCCGAAGATGGAGACGCCGCCCGTGCCTTGCAGCAGTACCACATCGCCGGGCCGCAGCGGGCCTTGCTCTACCAAAGAGTGCCAAGCCGTGACGCCGGCACAGGGGAAGCTAGCAGCTTCTTCAAAGGAAAATGCGTCGGGCACTTTCACCACGGCGGCTTCTGGGAAGGTTACGTACTCGGCCAGCACGCCATCGGTGCTGCCACCTAGGGAGCGCGCTACTTTAGCGGCCGAAAATGCGCCGTCGTGCCAATCGGGAAAGAAGTTGACGGCCACCCGGTCGCCGGGCTGAAACTTGGTGACGCCTGCCCCGATGGCCGTGACCACGCCCGAAGCGTCGCTAAACGGAATCATGGGCAGCACCTCGCCGGGGTAGCCAAACCAGCCGTTGGCCAGCGCCCAGTCGCGGTAATTGAGCGAGGTAGCTTTCACCTGAATCTTCACCTCGTAGTCGCGCACGGTAGGCTCGTCGTACTCACCTAGGCGGAAATTATCGAGGTTTTTGGGTTCGTGCAGTTTGTAGGCTTTCATAAAAACGATGCGTCGGTAGACGGTGGAAAACAGTCCAAACGCAAATCGGTTTTGCAAAATTAAATTTTATTCAATGTAATTTCTGGCCTAAGTCGTGCGGTGCCCATCCGGCTGCTGAAGCGGTAGACGCATCGATAGCCAGGATATTTGACCGTAGGGAAATTCTTTGGTAGTGTGCTCAGGCGTGAGACCCCACCTCCGGCCCCTCCCCTCCGGGAGAGGGGAACCTGACGATTTTTAGTATTGCTTCTAAGAAAAAAGAGCCTTCAGCACATTGCCGAAGGCTCTTCTCTTTTGAGTTGACTTAATATTAGTTTGTGCTTAGCTCCCCTCTCCCGGAGGGGAGGGGCCGGGGGTGGGGTCCCACGAGCGACGAGCCCGTCAATACCCATCCAGAAAACCGCCCTAGGTTAGGTTACTTCGCCTCGCTCAGGCTCGGCGCTCGCCACCAAGGCTGCTGCGGAAGCGCAGTGCCCAGCACCACCGGTTGTCCCAGCAGCGGGGTAGTGAGGGGTAAATGCTGGCGAGCGGCCGCCGCAGTGGCCCGCTCCACCGATTCATTCCAAGCGTGGTGGGCTTCCGTGAAGGCACCCCAGTGCACGGGCAGCATCGTGCGGGCGCGCACATCGAGCGCCGCCTGCACCGACTGCTCGGGCTGCATGTGGATTTGGGGCCAGGCACGGTCGTACTGACCGCACTCCATCAGGGCTAGGTCGAAGGGGCCGTACTGCTGGCCAATTTCCTTGAAGTGGGGCCCGTAGCCGCCATCGCCGCTGTAGAACAGGCGATGCTGAGGCGTCTTGAGCACCCACGACGACCAGAAGGTGCTGTTGCGGTTGGTGAGGCCCCGGCCCGAAAAATGCTGCGTTTGCGAGCTGATAATCGTTAGGCCGGGCAGGTTTACCGAGTCGCCCCAGGTCATTTCGTGGATGCGGCTTTCGGCCACGCCCCAGCGGCGCAGGTGCGCGCCCACGCCCAGCGGCACGTAGAAGCTGCCCACCTTATCCTTGATTTTGAGCACTGTCTGGTAATCGAGGTGGTCGTAGTGGTCGTGCGAAATGAGCACCGCATCGATGGCCGGTAATTGCTCGGGGTAAATGGCTAGCTCTTGGTTGTAGCGCTTAGGTGTCACCAGGGCCAGCGGCCCCATCTTGACGCTGAGCATGGGGTCGAGCAGCACTTTTTTACCGCCGATTTCGACCAGGCTGGCCGAGTGGCCAAACCACGTCACACGCACTTGGTCGGCCGGGAGCTGGGTTATTGTTAACGAGTCGAGCCGCTGCATGGGTAGCGGCGCGGCCGGATTCTGGTTGGGCGTGTGCTCGAAAAACATGCGCCGAAACGCCGAAAACATGCTGCCCGCCATCACGGTAGTGGGGGGCGAGTTGACAAACTTACCGTCTTCCAAGTGCCCCGTGCGGTGGTACGACTGCCGCTGCGCCGCCGTGGGCCCGCTGCCTAGCTGCGGGCTGCACGACAGAAAAGTGGTAACGGCCAGCGCCACTAGCAGAAGGAGCCCGCCAAGTCTCAGGGTTAGCTTTTTAAGGAAAGAGAGCATAGGAAGTAGTAAAGCAGATGCAGCTAGCGGAAGTTGCGCCTAGGTACCGATGAAAGCACGTAGCCGCTGCATACGGGCCTGCCTCCACCTAGGCGGAAGCGAGGCCGCACACAGCGGCTAATTAGGTGTTTTTTGTTTAAAATTTGTCTAAGAAGGCTGTTTCAAAACGGCTGCCATTACTGCTACTCCATTTTCACGGTCACGGAAGCGCCGGAGTAGGCCACGGTTTTGGCGGGTGTGGCGTCTAGGTCGTAGGGCGTGGGCTTGGCCGCGCTCACCCACACTACTCGGAAGGTACGCTGGGCCTGCATACCGGGGAAGGTACCCTTGCGCTCGCCGATGGTGAGGGTTTTGGCCTTCTCATCGTAGCGCAGCGGGATGGTGGCCGAGGCGCCCTTCTCGTAGTTGTAGTTGGTGTTTTCGTCTTCGTAAAGCGTGAAGGCGCCGTCCTGGCCGGTGTACACGTAGAGCGTGATAGGGTCGGTGGGCTTCTCGCTGGTGTATTGCACAGCGGGGCCGAAGGGCACAATGGCGCCCTCGCGCACGAAGAGCGGCATGCGCTCTAGCGGCGCGTCTACGGTCATTTTTTGGCCGCCGGTGAAGTGCTTGCCGCTGTAGAAATCAAACCAGCCCGTGGATGCCGGCAGGTACACTGCCTTGGTGCGGGCCTGATAATCAGTAACTGGTGCCACCAGCAGGCTGGGGCCGAACATGTACTCGTCGCCGATATTACGCACTGCGGCGTCGCTGCCGAAGTCCATCACCAGGCCGCGCATCATGGTGCCGTGCTGGTAGTTGACCTGGCCAGCTACCGAGTAGAGGTAGGGCATCAGGCGGTAGCGCAGCTGGTCGTAGTAGAGCATGCTCTGGTAGGCCGGCGTGCCGGCGGGCGCCACGTTGTAAATCTCACGGTACGGAAACTGCCCGTGCACCCGGAACAGCGGGCAAAACGCCCCGAACTGGTACCAGCGGGTGTTCAGCTCGCGCCACTCGGCTTGGTCGGTGGCATTGGGGTGCTCGTAGCGGCGCTCCACGGCAAAGCCGCCGATGTCGGTGGTCCAATACGGCACGCCCGACAGCGAGAAGTTCAGCCCCGCCGGAATCTGGTTTTTGAAGTCTTCCCAGCGAGAGCCGATATCGCCGCTCCAGATGGCCGCCGCGTAGCGCTGCGAGCCCGCGTAGCCCGAGCGCGTCAGCAAAAACACCCGCTGGTCGGGTGCCGTCTGGCGCTGGCCTTCGTAAATTCCCTTGGCGTTTTGCAAGGGGAAGGCGTTGAAGTACAAGGTGCTAGGTCCAATAGCTGGGGCCATTAGCTCCTTGCGGGTCTGCACGTTGGTATTGGAGTAAATGTCCGGCTCCGAAGCGTCCATCCACCATGCGTCCACGCCCTTGCTGAAGAGCTTGGTGTTCATCAGGTTCCAGAAGTCCTGACGCGCCTTGGGGTTAAACGCGTCGTAGAACGTGGACGTGTAGCCCGGCGCAATCCAGTCTTTGGTGCGGTTGGCGATATTACGCGGGTAGAGGTAGCCCTTGGCTTTGAAGTCGTTGTAAACCGACGTGTACTCGTTAATCTTGGCCCACACCGAAATCATAAAGTGCAGGTGGTCTTTCTCATGCAAGGTCTTAATCAGGCCGTCCGGGTCGGGAAAGCGGCTGGGGTCAAACTCCTGGCTGCCCCACTCGGCGGGCTTCCAGTACGACCAGTCGAGCACGATATTGTCGAGCGGTATCTGGCGCTTCCGAAATTCGGCGGCCACGTCCAACATCTCCTGGGCGGTCTTGTAGCGCTCGCGGCTCTGCCACAGCCCTAGGGCCCAGCGCGGCACCACCGGCGCCGCGCCCGTGAGCTGGCGGTAGCCGGCTATCACCTCGTCGGCCGACTGGCCCAGCACGAAGTAGTAGTTGAGGTCGTGCGCGGCCTCCGAGCTAAAGCCGTACTCCGTTTGGGCCGCGCCCACCAGCGGGCTCAGCCACTTCAGCCCTAGGTACGACTCGCTGCCGTCGGGGTCCCAGGCCAGCTTGAACGTGTACTTGCGGCCCTTCTCCATGTCAAGCGTGACCACCGAGGTGCCGGGGTTCCAGGCCTGGCGCCACTTGTTGGCCACCTCCTTGCCATCGATGTAGAGCTTGGCGTAGCCCGCATTCTTCAGCAAGAAATGGTGCTGCCCCGTGGTGCCCGATGAGATGCTGCCCTCCCAAGTGGCCGTCACATCGCCGAGCTTGAGGCCGACCGGGAAGTTCTTCTGGTCTTCGAGGTACTCGTAGTTGATAACCGACTCGGGCCGCGCGGCGATTACCTCGCTGGGGTTCTTTTTGTTGACGTAGGTAGCCGTGAGCCAGCCGGGCTCGCCGGTTTTGGCATACAGCTTCAGGCTCGAAAGCGGCTCGTAGTCGCGCGTGTCGCCGACTTTGGTGATGGAATAATTATCCCACAGGATGCCGTATTCCTTGCTCGACACCAGGAAAGGCACCGCCACGTCGGTGTTGTTCTGGGCCAGCTCTACTTGCTGGCCGCGGTAGTTCATCGTACCGTTTTGGTGCTGCCCTAGGCCGTACAGGCCCTCATCGGTGGGCGACTGAAACACCTGCTTAATTTGGTAGAACGGCTGCCCGTCGGCCACGGTCGGCGTGAACATTTTGCCGCCGCCCGTGCGCTCTTGCAGCACAGGGTGGCCCGCAGCGTCTTCAAAACTCACGGCACCCGTAGCCAGCGTGATGGCGGCCGTGAGGGCGTCGGTGCTGAGGTAGCCCACACCTTTTTTCTCCTTATACTGCCACTTGGGCGGCGCCTTTTGAGGCACCACCATCAGGCTCTTAGCGGTCGAAAGCGTGTCGAGCGGCGAGGCCTGCACATGAATAATATTGTCGCCAACTACTTGCAGGCACATGGTGCGCGGCGCTTGTTCGTTGGCCTGCGGTAAGCGCAGCGTGATGCCATCGGCCTGCCGGGTTACTTGGGCGTGGGCCGCTGCCAGGGGGAGCAGGCCCAGGGAACCTAGGAAAGCGAGGCGAGAGAATGGGTGGAGAAAGGACATAGTTTCAGAGTGGTAATATTTCAATCGGACTGTCATGCAGAGCGCAGCGAAGCATCTCGCGTGCTGACGTCTGCTACTGTCATTAATTATTGGGCCATGCGAAATGCTTCCCTACGCTCTGCATGACGAACATGGAGCATTACTGCTCTTCCACAATCTGCATGCCCCAGGGTGCCAGCTGGAGCGACTGGCCCTTGGCTACACTAGCGCCGGCCAGCAGCTCTTTGCCCGCGCCGTGTGGGTAGCGCACCGCGCCCGGCGTGGCCGAGTAATTGAAGTAATAGTGCACGTTTTTCTTGCGCTGATTGACGCCTGCGCGGGTGATGAGCGGAAAAGCAAGCTCCTGGTCCGCACCCCACAAACCCGCTTTTTTCACGGCGCTGGTCACGAGCTTATCCACCACCGCGTCGGAAGTGTGGCAGCCCACGTAGGTGGCCAGGCCTTTGCCATACTGGTTTTCGGTGATGGCGGCGTACTTGCCCCACACCGGATGTTCGTAGCGGGCCAGCACCTGGGCAGTGGTCGGCGTCAGCAGTTCCATCCAGGTCGTGACTTGGTTGTCGGTGGCCTTCGCCTGGTAGGTGTCGCCTTGCAGCCCTACCTTGTCGGGGGCGGTAAACTGGTCGTAGGTCACGCCGCATACCTTGCTGAGGCCGCCCGGCTGCGGGGTGGTGCGCACCTGCACGTTCTCGTCCGAGAAGCCACTGCGGTAGGTCACGAGCAAATGGCCGCCAGCTTGCACGTACTGCTCTAGGCGGGCCAGCAGACTGGCGGGCGCCGCATACAGCATGGGCACGATGACGAGCGAATACTTCCCTAGGTCGGGGCTGCTAGGGTCTACCATGTCGCAGCCCACGTTGTGGCGGTAAAGCGGGTCGTAAAACGAGCGCAGCACTTGGTTGTAATCCAGCCCGTTGGCAAACCAACCTTCGGCCGTCAGGGCTTCGTTGCTGAAAAGAATGGCGACCTTATTGGTCTTCTTAAGACTCAGCAGTTGCGGGCTGAGGCGCTGAAAATCGCGCCCGATGGTCTTCGTCTCTTCGTAAATGGTGTTGGGCTGCAAGTCGTGGCTGAGCACGCCTTTCCAATAGGTTTCAGCCGAGTTGTGAATGCTGCTCCAGTGCCAGTACTCCACCATGTTGGCGCCCGAAGCCAAGTGGCTAAACGCCTGCAAGCGCAGTTGCCCCGGGTAGGGCAGCCACTGCGGAAAGCCCTGCGCCTCCGTTTCGAGCACCAAGTAATTCTGGCCACCCTTCATGCCCCGGGTTACGTCGCCGCCGAAGGCAATTTCGGTGCCCGTGAGTTGGTCTTGGCTCGGGTGGTAAATGTCGATGCCCGCCACATCGAGCGACTTGGCGGCGGCAAAATGGTCTACATCGGGTTGAATGCCGAAGGAGTGGCCGCGCCAACCTAGGTCAAAGTTTTGGGTGATGAACTGGTCTGGCTTCTTGTATTCGCGCACGATGCCCGCCTGCCAGGCCAGGAAGTCAGTCACGAGCTGGCGCTGAAACCGGCTGTATTCGCTCCCTAGGCTGGCATTGATGGTGCCCACCATCGACGGAAAATCCTCCCACGAATTGATGCGGTTGCTCCAGTAGTCCAGCCCATACGCCTTGTTGAGCGCGTCCAGCGACGAAAACTTCTTCTGCATGTACTGCACAAAAAGTTTCTGCACCGCCGGCCCGGCCGTGCCGTAGGCCTTGGTTTCGTTATCTACCTGGTACCCGATGATGGCTGGGTGGTTCTTCACATGCCCCAGCAAGGCCCGAATCACCGCCTCGGAGTGGCGCCGGTAGTCGGGGTTGCTGATGTCCATGTTCTGGCGCGGGCCATACTGGTTGGGTCCCCGGTTGGTGATGGCCAGCACCTCGGGGTACTTCCGCACCAGCCACGTCGGCACGGCATAGGTAGGCGTGCCAATGATGACCCGGATACCGCCCTTGTGCATGGCGTCGAGTACCCGGTCCACGTGCGAAAAATCAAACTTGCCCTCCTGCGGCTCTAGGGTGCTCCACGTCGATTCGGCGATGCGTACCACGTTGATACCCGCCGCCTTCATCATGGCCACGTCCTTGTCCAGCCGGTCGTAGGGCATGTACTCATCGTAATAGGCCACACCGTAGAGGAGGCGGTCCATTTTAGGCGTTTGGGCGCTGGCACGAGCTAGCGGCAGACCTAGGAGCAAGGCGGCGAGGAGTAGTTTTTTCAAAAGGATGGGAGCTTGGTAGATGTAGCTTGGACTTTGTAGTCCGAGCGCGAGCGTAGCGAGCATTGGCCTAAGCGAACGTTCACAAAAGTTGATGCTCGCTGCGCTCGCCTCGGACTACAAAGTCCAAGCTACTGCTGAATTATAACGTCAGGCTGCCCGTCTGACGAATGTCGCGCGACGAGCTGCCCACCAATACCTCAAACTGGCCGGGCTCTAGCACCCACTGCTTCTTGGCCTCGTCGTAGTACTTAAAGGCGTCGGCAGGGAGCTGCATGGTCACGGTCTTGGTTTCGCCGGGCTTCAAGAAGACTTTTTCGAAGCCTTTCAGCTCTTTCTCAGGGCGCTTCACGGCGGACTTCAAATCCTTGACATACACTTGCACGACCTCGGCGCCGGCAGTTTTGCCGGTATTGCGCACCGTCAGGGTTACGGTGGCGCGCTGGGCGGCGGGCTTCACAGTTAGCTTGCCGTACTCGAAGGTGGTGTAGCTCAGGCCGTGGCCGAAGGCAAACTGCGGCGCCACCTTGTAGGTATCGTAGTAGCGGTAGCCTACCCAGATGTCGTCTTTGTACATCTCTTTCAGCGGATTGCCGGGCGTGCTGGGGTATTCGCCCAGCTTCATGGCCGGCGCGTCTTCCAGCTTCACGGGGAAGGTGAAGGGCAGCTTACCCGACGGGTTTACATCGCCAAATAGGATGTGGGCCAGCGCGTTGCCGCCTTCCATGCCGGGGTACCACGCTTCCACAATGGCCTTGGCCTGGCCGGCCCAGGGCGCTACTTCGATGGGGCCGCCCCCCAGGAGCACCACCACCGTGTTGGGGTTGGCGCCCAGCACGGCCTGCACCAGCGCATCTTGCCCAAAGGGCATTTTCAGGTCGGGCTTGTCCACGGCTTCAGCGTCGTAGGCGTTGTCGCTCCACTTGGTGTAGTCATAGCCGTGGATGGAACCGCCCACGTAAATCACCGCGTCGGCGGCCTTAGCGGCGGCTACGGCCTGCGCTATCTGCTGGGCGTCGGCCTTTTGGTCGCGGGCGATGGTATAGCCGGGCACGTAGTTGATAGTCACGCCGCTACCTAGCTCATTCTTGAGACCTTGCAACGGCGTAATCTCATACTTAGCCTTGAGCTGGCCGCTGCCACCGCCCATTGAATTTGCGCGGTCGGCATTGGCCCCGATAACGGCTACGGTCTTCACCGACTTCTTGAGCGGCAATAGATTACCCTCGTTTTTGAGTAGCACAATACCCTCTTCGGCTACCTTGAGCGCGGTGGCTTGGTGCCCTTTGGTATTGAAGGCGCCGGGCTGGCGCTTGGTAGCGCCGAGCATCTTGGTAGCGTACATCACCCGCAAAATGCGGCGCACCTTGTCGTCGATGAGCGGTAGCAGACTAGGGTCTTTCTGGACGGCCGCCAGGGCGGGGTCAGCTAAATAAAACCGGTCGTAGTAGCTGCGCTTAGGGGCTGTGGGCGTGGTGCCAGCGGCGGCCGTGGCGGCGCTCTGGTCGGCGCCGCTGTACATCAGGTACAGGTCGGTACCCATCTCTAGGTCGGTGCCGTTGCGCAGGGCCTCGTCGGTGTTGTGCACCGAGCCCCAATCGCTCATCACCAAGCCGTTGAAACCCCATTCTTGCTTCAGAATGGTCTTCATTAAGTAGGCGTTTTCAGTGGCGTAGGTGCCCCTAAACTTGTTGTAGGAGCCCATGAGCGTGTTCACGCCGCCCACCTGCACGGCGGCTTTGAAGCCCGGCAAATAGATTTCACGCAGCGCCCGCTCGCTCATGTCCACGTCCACGTCGTCGCGGTGGGTTTCCTGGTTGTTGGCCGCGTAGTGCTTCACGCAGGCCGATACGCCTTGGTCTTGCACGCCTTTGATGTAGCCCACCACCATCTGGGTTATCAGGTAGGGGTCTTCGCTGAGGTACTCGAAGTTGCGCCCGTTCAGGGGCGCCCGCACGATGTTGATGCCGGGACCCAGGATGATGTCCTTGCCGCGGGCATTAGCCTCGCTGCCCAGCACTGTGCCGTAGGCGTACCCTAGGTCCCGGTTCCAAGTCGAAGCTAGGGTGTTGTTGGTAGGCAAGTAGGTGCTAGCGTCGTTGGCATCCACGGGCGGCTTCCAGTTGCGGCCCTGCTCGGGGCGCACGCCGTGGGGCCCGTCGGAGGTCATTATTTCGGGAATGCCTAGGCGCTCGATGCCGCCCGCCGCGAAGGCCGAGTTGGCGTGCAGCATGTGCACTTTTTCCTCTAGCGTCATTTTCTTGAGCAAGGCGTTCACCTCGGCTTCGTGCGCCAGCAGGTGTGCTTGGCCGGTAGGGGCCGCCGCGCTTTTAGTTGCTGCTGCCGGGCTTTGCGCGGCGCCAACGGTAGCCGCTAGTAAGCATGCGGCGCCGAAGGCGGTAGCGTAGTGGAGGGGTAAAAACTGCATGTGGGGATAAATTAGAGATAGGGTGGGGCGGGACTTGAGTCCCTAGGTCGTACTATTTCAGCAGTAGCGTATTAAAGGAGTTGACCTTAAGTACCAGGGTCAGTAGTTGCGTGCCAACTCGCAGGCACACAGATTGGTCGGGCCAAGTGCGATGGCCAGATAGGAGACGCTTATGAATTTGTGAGGTGCCCGTGTTAGGACAACATCTAGCTACTTCGCTACCTGCCCCACGCGCAAGTCGCTGAGTGGCTGCTGGGGCACTAGCAACGGACGGCTTTTCTCGGTCACAACAGCTTTGGGAAGTTGCAAAGCCACTTGGCCCTTGATGGCTTGCGACGAGGCGCCCACCTTCACGGTGTAGGTACCCGCATCGGCCACCCACGACGAAGTCGCCGTGTTAAACGACGCTAGGTCGGTGGCCGTCAACTTAAAGGTGAGGGTCTGCGACTGGCCGGGCTGGAGCAGGTTGGTTTTGGCGAAAGCCTTGAGCTCGCTTTCGGGCTTTTCAAGCTGGCCCTTGGGGGCACTCACATAAAGCTGCACTACTTCTTTGCCCGCCACTTTGCCGGCATTAGTCACACTCACGCGGGCCGTGATGTCATTGTTTGGCGACCGCACCACCGTGAGTGGGCCGTACTTGAAGGTGGTGTAGCTGAGGCCATAGCCAAACTCGTAGGCAGGCTTTACTTTGAAGGTGTTGTAGTAGCGATAACCCACATAAATACCTTCTTCATAGGTATTTTCGGAAGGGGCGCCCATTAGCCCGCCGCCCTTGGCGCTAGCATCGAGCAGCTTGCCGGGGAAATTGCCGCTAAACGGCACATCGGCGTAGCGCACTGGGAAAGTGGTAGCCAGCTTGCCAGAGGGGTTGACCTTGCCGCTGAGTACGTCGCCCACGGCGTGGCCGCCTTCCTGACCGGGCTGCCAGGCCAGCAAAATGGCATCGGCTTGGTCGCGCCAGCTGGCTACCTCGGTCACGCCGCCCACGTTCAGCACCACTACCACTTTTTTGCCTTGGGCGTGGAAGGCCGTGCTCACTTGCTTGAGCAGCGCCTGCTCAGCGGCGGTAAGTGTAAAGTCGTCTTGCACCTGGCGGTCGCCACCCTCACCCGCGCTGCGTCCTAGGGTGATGATGGCAATGTCGGCGGCCGCCACGGCGGGCTGAAGCTGGTCAGCTGCCAGCGGCATTTCGGCAATAACCGGGGCTGGGTCGAGCAAGCCTTTGGGCTTGGTTATTTTGGCCTTTTCGGCTTTCACATATTGGGCATACAACTGGCTGAGGGCGGGATTTGCCACAAAGCCCGCTTGGCCTAGGCCCTGCGCAATCGAGATAGTGTAAGCGCGGTTGACATCGCCGCTGCCCGTGCCGCCCGCAATGAGGTTATAAGAAGTATTGCCAAACAGCGCCACCTTGCGGCCGGCTGCCAGCGGCAGCGCCGCGCCCTGATTGCGCAGCAGCACCATGCCCTCGGCCGCAGCCTGGCGAGCCACGGCGGCGTTGGCCTTTAGGGCAGGCTGGCTGCTGTATTTGTAGCCTTTAAAGGTGGGCGATTTCATCACCAGCTCCAGCACGCGGGTCACGTTCTGGTCGAGCTGGGCGGGGGTGAGCTGGCCGTTTTTTAGCGCTTCCGTCACGGCGTTGTACTGCATTAGGGTGCCGGGCTCCAGCAGGTCGTTGCCGGCCTTGAGCTGGGCTACAGCGTCTTGGCCACCGTACCAGTCAGTCATTACCAAGCCCTTAAAGCCCCACTCCTGGCGCAGTAGCGTGGTTAGCAGGTCGGGGCTTTGGGAGGTGTAGGTGCCGTTTACTTTGTTGTACGACGACATCACTGTCCAGGGCTGCGACTTCTTCACCGCCAGCTGAAAGCCGCGCAGGTAAATCTCGCGCAGCGCCCGCTCGCTCACTTTCGAGTTGAGCTGCATGCGGTTAAACTCCTGGTTATTCACCGCGAAATGCTTGATGCTGGTGCCCACGCCGTTAGACTCTACGCCATTTACCAGCGCCGCCGCGATGTTGCCGGTCACCACCGGGTCTTCGGAGTAATACTCGAAGTTGCGGCCACCTAGGGGGTTGCGGTGGATGTTCATGCCCGGCGCCAGCAGCACATCAATGCCAAAATCGCGGACCTCGCTGCCGAAGGCCACGCCCACTCGGCGCACCATGGTCGTGTCCCAGGTCGAGGCCAGCAGCGTGGCCACCGGAAAGGCCGTGGCGTAGTAGGTCTTAGTGCTGTCCTTGCCCCGAATAGGGTCGATGCGCACGCCAGCCGGCCCGTCCGATAGCGTGAGCGCCGGGATACCTAGGCGCGGCACGGCGTGGGTGCGACCCGCGGCGCCGGCCACTTTCTCAGGTTGCTTGTCGCCGCCAGGAGGGCCGGGGGGCAGCATGCCGGCCGGGAAGCCCGAGGGGTAAAAGCCCACGCCAATCACCAAGCGCACTTTCTCGTCGGGGGTGAGGGCCGCCAACACCTCTTTCAGGCTGGCTTTACCAAGCTGCGGAGCGGTTTGGGCAGCGGCCGGGCGGCCTAGGCCAGCAGCTAGCGCTAAGGTGAGAAAGGCACCTAGGTGCGGTGCGCGGTGGCCAAGAAGTAGCGAGTACGGCATAGTGGGGTGGGGTAAAGAAGAGGAAGTAGAGGCAAAACAGCTTGCAAGCGGCCAAAAAGCAAAGTGGCCCACGCGCGAGCCGGAGTTGGCGTATATATACGCCGCCCTGCTCAGACGTGGGCCACTACTAGCTTAATACCCGTCGTTCTGCTTAAGGTTGGGGTTAACGTTGATTTCGGCCTGCGGAATAGGCAGCAGGTTGTTGAAATCTTGAATTGATTTGCCCTGGGCTTTCATGACGCTTACCAGCTTGTTGGTGCGCTTAAGGTCATACCAGCGGTCGTCTTCGAAGGCTAGCTCTAGGCGGCGCTCCTGGATAACGGCATCTGTGAAGTTGGGGGTGGCAGCGGTGTAGTCTACGGCCGCTGCGGGCGTATTAATGGGCAAGCCGAAAGCCCGGCGGCGCACCTTATTAATGGCTTCGAGGCCTTCGGCGGTTGGCCCGGTAGCCTCGGCCAAGATGAGGTACACCTCAGCCAGGCGCAGCACTGGAAAGTTGAGTGGCGAATCCCAGTTATTAACATCAGTGCGGCCCACATACTGCTTCCGAATGCTGTAGCCGTTGGGGTTGCCCACCAGCGAGGCGGGCTGCACTTGGCCGTCGGGATAGAGGTCGCCGGGGGCAAATAAGGTGGCGGCCCGGCGGGTATCGCCTGCCGCGTAGCCGGCCACTAGGTCTTTCTCGGGCACGTTGAAGCCGTAGCCACCCGAAGCTACCACGTAGGGGCTGCCAAAGAAGCGAGCGCCCCAAAACTCGTTCATCACGCTGCCCGGCCCATCAGTTGAATAGTTGCTGAGGCCGTTCTTGAACTGCACTTCAAACAGCGACTCCTGGCCGTTTTCGAACGCCACCTGGAAGTTATTGGCAAAGTTGGGCCAAAGCGCCTTGCCTGCCGCAGTAGCCTCCGAGATGGTAGTGCGGGCCTGGATAGCAGCGTTGGGCAGGTCTTTGCGGGTCAGGTACACCTTGGCGAGTAGGCCCCGTGCGGCTAGCTTGCTGGCCCGGCCTAGGTCGTCGCCCGAGTAAGTAGCCGGTAGCTTCGTAATGGCATCGGTCAGGTCCTTGATGATTTGGTCGTACACCTGCGCTGCGGGTGTGCGCGTCTGGCTGGCGGCTTCGGCCGCGCTGGTGGCGGGTGTCAGCACCAGCGGCACATCGCCAAAGCCACGCACGAGGTAGAAGTAGTACAGCGCCCGCAAAAACTCAGCCTCGCCCAGGCAGCGGTTCTTGAGGGTGGCGTCCATGTTGATATCGGGCACGCGCAGCAGCACTTGGTTGGCCTGCCCGATGCCTAGGTAGGCGCGTTGCCAATGGCTGGTTACGAGTGGGTTGGTGGTCGGAATATTGTAGCTATCGAGCTGCTGAAACTCGATGCCATCGGCCGCGCCGCCACCGCCCAAGAAAGAGTTATCCGACATTACATCGCCGATGCCCCAGAGCGAGTAGTTAAACATCCCGTTCTGATACAGCTGCGAGTACGCGGCCGTGGTTGCTTGCAGGGCGTCAGTCTGGGTTTTGTAGAAGTTTTCGGCCGTCACGGTGTCCGTGGGCTTGATATCAAGGTACTCTTTGGTGCAGCCGGCGCTCGTGAGTAGGCCTAGGAGCAGCCCGGCGGTGCCGAGGCGTTTAGAAAGTAGCATAGGAGGAAAAAGTCAGGGGGTGGGAGTATGGTGCGTAGCTAGCAGTGCGTGGTGCTCAGGTAGTATGCTCAGAAAATGGGTTGAGCGTTGATACCCAAGTGCTAGGCACTAAGCACGATGCACTAAAAACCAATATTGAGACCGGCCAGCAGCACGCGGGCCTGGGGGTAAATGCCGCGGTCGACGCCGAAGCTGCCGCCTTGGTTACCGAGCTCAGGGTCAAAGCCTTTGTATTTGGTGAACGTCGCCAGGTTTTGGGCGCTCACGTACACGCGCACCCGCTGCACGGCCGCTAGGCGGCTGAACAGCTCCTTCGGCAGGTTGTAACCCAGCGTCAGCAGCTTGATGCGCATGTAGGAGCCATTTTCCACGTAGTGGCTCGAAATGCGCAGGTTCTGGTTGGGGTCGCCAGCCACAGCGCGGGGCACGTAGTTGCTGGTATTGGGCCCGGTCCAGCGCTCTAGGGCAATGGCGCCGGCGTTCGACGAGCCATAGATGCCGCCCTCGGTGTAGTAGCGGTTCAGGTTATACACGTCGTTGCCCTGCGAGCCCTGCAAAAACACGTTGAGGTCAAAGCCTTTAAAGCTAAGCGTATTGTTGAGGCCGTAAGTGAAGCTCGGGTTCGGGTTACCGATGTAAGTCTGGTCTTGGGCGTTAACTACGCCATCGCCGTTTAGGTCCCGGAACTTGATATCGCCGGGCGCCGTGCCCGCAAACTGGTAGCTGCCGGTCGGCGACTTGGCATTGAGGGCGGCTAGCTCGTCTTGGGTTTGAAACAGGCCGTCGGCCACGTAGCCATAGAACGAGCCGAAGGGCGAGCCGGCGGCGTAGCGCACCACGCTGGCGCCGCCGCGGGTGCTCTGCCCAAAGTACGGCGTGCCATTGCCCAACGACTCTAGGTTGTTGCGGTAGGCCGAGAGGTTGAGCGTCGTGGTCCAGGTAAAGCCGTTGTCGTTGCTCACGAAGTTGGCCGAGGTGATGGACAAGTCGATACCGCGGTTCACCGATGAGGCGGCGTTCTGGTTGATGTTCTCAATCGTGCCTGACACCGTGCTCACTGGCACCGACGCAATCAGGTTTGGCGACTTGCGGGTGTACAAGTCCACCGAGGCCTGCACACGGTCCTTAAACAGCCCTAGGTCCACGCCCACGTTGTACTGGATGTTGTTCTCCCACACCAAGTTGTTGTTTCGCAAGCGGGTAGGAGCCGCGCCGGTATTCACGTTCTGGGTACCCCCGCCAAACACGTAGGCCGTGCCAGGCACGCCGTTGTTAGCAAAATTGCTCGAGTTGATGGTCGATAAGTACTGAAAGGTGCCCGCATTTAAGGGGTTACCTACCTTGCCGTAGCCAAAGCGCAGCTTTAAGTTGCTGATGCTGGCATTATCCTTCAAGAAGTCTTCTTCCGAAATGCGCCAGCCCGCCGACACGCCAGGGAAGAAACCGATGGCATTCTCCTGCGAGAAGGCCGACGAGCCGTCGAAGCGCCCGATGGCCGAGAACAAGTACTTGCCGGCAAATTCGTAGTTGACGCGGGCAAAGTAGCTGAGCAGGCGCGAGTAGCCATTGCCGCCGCTATTGCTAATGAGGGCGTTGATGGGTCCCTGGTTAATCACCTGCAGGTCGTTGCGCGAGTAGCCCACGCGGGTGGCACCTAGGAAGCTGTAGTTGAACTGCTGCGCCGACTGGCCCACCAGCACCGTCAGGCTATGCTTTTCCGCAAAGACGTTGCTGTAAGTGGCCGTGTTCTCGATGAGGTAGCTCGGGTTGTAGTTCGAGTTGCTGTTCAGGCTGGCCTGCGAGGCGGGGTACTTCGACGAGCCCACGATGGACGGGAAGAAACTGTCGCCCTGGTAAAACTGCAAGTCGGTGCCCACGTTGGTGCGCAGGCGCAGGCCCTTGAAGGGCTCTAGCTCGGCAAAGAAAGTGGCCGTGACGCGGTTGGTCGTGTTCTTGATAGACGGGCGCCGGGCGGCCGTCACCGGGTTTTCCTCGCCATAGTTGTCGGCCGATGTAAACTCGTAGAAACTGCCATCGGCATTGTAGACCGGGGCCGTGGGCGGGGCCTGCAAGGCTAGCTGAATGACGCCGCTAAACTCGTTGTTGTTGTTGTTGAGAGCGTGTTCTTCCTGGTGCGTCACGGCCAGCGTGTTGCCAATGCGGAAGCGCTTGCTGAGGGCTACGTCGCCGTTGGCGCGCAGCGTAAAGCGCTTAAAGTCATTGTTGATGATGGTGCCATCTTGCTGAAAAAAGCCTGCGCTCACGGCGTAGCGCGCTTTTTCGCTGCCGCCGGTGGCCGACACCGCATAGTTCTGAATGCGCGCCGGCCGGAAGATGGCGTCGAGCCAGTTGGTGCCCGCCCCTAGGGAGGCGGGGTTGGCATATTTTGGTATCAGGGCCAGGCCACCGTTGGTGCGCGCCTCGTTGTTGAGGGTAGCAAACTGCTCGGCATTAAGCATCGGAATCTGGCGCCATACCCGCTGCTGGCCTACATAGCCGTCGAAGCTCACGTTGGACACGCCCGCCTTGCCGCGCTTGGTGGTGATAATCACGACGCCGTTGGCCGCCCGCAGGCCATAGATGGCCGTGGAGGCGGCATCTTTCAGCACGTCGATGGTCTCGATGTCGTTGGGATTGATAGTGTTAATCTCGGTGCCGGTGGCGTTGCCGTTGCCATCGGTAGCGGCCGGCAGCGGAAAGCCATCGACCACATACAGCGGCGAGTTGTTGCCCGATGAGGTGATGCCGCGCACCCGGATGGACGTGCCGCCCGCCCCGCCCGGCGCCCCCGAGTTGGACACAACCTGCACCCCCGCTGCCCGGCCCTGAATGGCCTGCGCGGCATCGGGCACCGGCTGCGCCGCAATCTGGCGGCCCGATACCGATGCCACGGCGCCCGTCACGCTCTGGCGCTCTTGGGTGCCGTAGCCCACCACCACTATTTCGCCTAGGTCCTTGGCGCTTTCCTTCAAGGAAATAGCCAAGCCCGTAGTAGTGCCCGTTAGTGGTACTTCCTGAGCCGTGTATCCCACGCTGCTGAATACCAGCGTGCTGCCCTCCGGCGCGCTTAGGTTAAACCGGCCTTCGGCATCGGTAGTAGCCCCGATGGTGGTGCCGCGCACCAGCACCGTCACGCCCGGAATGCCATCGCCCTTCGAGTCGGTCACGCGGCCCGACACGGGCACGTTGGCCGCCGTTGCTTTCTTGGCTTGGCTCAGGATGATGCGGTTTTTGCGGATTTCGTACTGGATGCGGCGCGGCGCCAGCAGCTCGTCGAGCACCTGCATCAGCGGCTTATTAGCCGCCTGCAGCGTCACGCGCCGGTCGGCACCGATAAGGGTGGGGCTGTACACAAACCGCACATCGAGCTGCTGCTCAAGGCGGTCTAGCACTGACTCTATCGTCTGCGCCTCAGCTCGTAGCGTTATTTTTCGGTCAAGCGTGATTTGTGACGCTGCCGCCCGAGTAGCAGCCGTGCTGGCTAGTGGAGCAGCCAGCAATAAATTGAGCGCGAGTACACTGGCAGGGCGCCAGAGCGGTCGCTGAGAGAGTAGGCCATTTTTCATGTACCGGAAACGTTTGTGGTGGGGAAAAGAAAAAGCGAGGAAAGAGGGCCGGCTGCGGAGCGCTCGTTAGCGCAAGGGCAGCCGGCGGGCAGCCTACAGTAGACAAGTAGGATAGTGCAGCACAAAAGGCCCGGGTCAGTCCGAAAGCTAGCTAGCGGAGCAGCCGCTACTTTCGAAGATAATTTGGGCATTATTGGCCAGCTTATACTTGGCATTCAAGGTTTTGCACAAAGTATCTAGCTGGTCAAATAAGGACTCTTCGTCGAAGGCTATTGTCACGGTGCAGGCGCTCAGCCGGGTAGGGTCGTACACGATGTTGACGCCGTAAGCTTTTTCGAGCGCGGCCAGCACTTCCGTCACGGGCCGGTTTTTGAAAGCCAGTGGCTGCGGAGCGAGGATAACAGGCTTGTCAACCAAAGCTTTGGCTAGGTGCTTGGTCTTGGTCGAGTAGGTGGCCTGCTGGTTGGGCAGCAGCAGCACGCCTGCCGCAGCCAGCTGGTTGGGGGTGGCGTCTAGCTCGGCGCCCTGGCGGCGCTGCACGGCCACGCGCCCTTCGCGCACGGCCACTAAGCCGGGCTCGCCGGCGTAGGCCTTCACCAAGAAAGTGGTACCTAGGACCGTGGTCACGAGCTTGTCGGTGTACACCAAAAATGGCCGGTCGGGGTTCTTGGCTACCTTAAAGCAGGCCTGGCCCGTGAGGTACACTTCGCGCCGCGCACCAGCCAGGTCCGACCGGTATTTGAGGGTGCTGCCGGTGGCTAGGGTCACGTGGCTGCCATCGGCCAGCTGCAGGTGCTGTGCCTGCACGCTGGCATTGGTGCGCCGTACCCAGTGCGAAGTAGTGGCTACGGTGGCCGCCGGGCGCGGTAGCCACCAGGCAGCCCCGGCCCCTAGGGTCAGTACAGCAGCTGCGGCCCAGCGCAGGGCCGGCTCGCGCCAGAAAGACCGGCGTGGTGCAATAAACGGTACTACAATAGGCGCTGGTGCAGCGGCCGGCTCGTCGGCCGTGAGCTGCGCAATGCGGTCCCACACAGCCGCTTTTACTTGGGCCTGTAAGTGAGCGGGTAGGGGCTGGTCGTCGGCCTCGCCGAGCTGCTGGCTCCACTGCTCCACAAGCTGCTGCTCGCCGGGTTGGCACTGGCCGGCGAGGTAGCGTTGGAGCAAGGCGTCAAATTCGGTTTGGGACAGCATAGCGAGAGGAGCGGGCTTCTGCTGGAGAAGACGCGCAACTGCTAATGACCCCTAACGCCTAGGTGTATTTTTTTGCTAAATACTGATTAATAGTGCTAGTATAAAGAGATTTATACTAAGCAAGATGCTTGAAATCAGTAATTTAGTAAGAATAAATATTTATTCTACGAACCCGGATTTTAACTAGAAAAGGTTGCTGCTGCGCGCGTCGCCGCACAGGCAAGCCGATTAATAGAGCAGGAAAAACAAGAGTGCTACTAGCACAAAGTCCCGCAGGTGCGTGCGCAATAGGCGCAGCGATTTGGTGATGTGATACTCCACCGTTTTAGCCGAAATATTCAGGCGCAACGAGATTTCCTGCACGGAAAAATGCTCGAGCCGGCTGAGTCGGAATATTTCGCGCGACTGCTCGGGCAGGTGCAGCAGGGCCTGGGCAAAAGCTTCGGTGAGGTCGGCGGCGGCCAGGGTTTGTTCGGTTTCCTCGGTGGTGCTGGCTTGGTACCAGCGGCAGTAGTCGGCGTAGGCCGTGCGCACTTGGTGGGCCCGCAGGTGCCCAATGACCCGGCGGCTGATAGCTGCCATCAGGTAGTGCTCTAGGTGCTCAATGGCGTGCTCGTGGCGCTTGTGCCAAAGAGTAGTAAATAAGTCCTGCACCAACTCCTCCGCCGTTTCGCGCGACTTGAGCCGGCGATAGGCTAGCGCAAATACCCGGTACCAATAGCGCTCGTAGAGCTCGGCAAAGGCGGCACGGTCGTCGGCCAGCAGCGCTTGCAGCAGCGCTGCGTCGGTCCAGGCACCGTAAGCTGGCGACGATAGGGAAGTCACAACGCCGTGATAATAGGTGGGATAAAGGGAGTGTGTAGCGTGAAAGTAAATGTACACAACTTTATACCATCAAAGTACTAGGCTGTCTTCTCTCAACCTAGCTCACTTAAGGGCACGCTTACACGCTATTGGAACAGTTTGGTTGCTGCCAGTGCTTGCCAGCCACGCTTGGTGATAGTGCCGCCCGCAGCATTGGCGAAGTGGTGCACCAATGGACGACAACGGACCGGGCACTCATGCATTAGCCAGCGCTAGCCTAGGAAGGCAGCCTGGCGCATGAGCAGCGATGTATAGGGGCAAAGCATCCCCGCGCGTGGCCATACGCGGGGATGCTTTGCCTGACTATAGGTAGTACCCTAGGCTACTGCTTTAGATAGTGTATCCGGCCCGGCGAATACTCGGCTTCCAGTAGTCTTGGTTAAGCTGAATCCAGGCGTGGATGCCGAAGGGTAGCGTGCTATCGTCCTCGTTGTTGAACGGGAGCTTGTTTGCGTCCCACTCCTCGTAGGCCGCACCAAATTTTTCGGCCAGGGCGCGAGGCGGCATCTTGAAAGTGGTGAGCTTAGGGAAGTGCTGAGTCAGGAAAATATCGTCGAGCAAGCCCTGGCCGCGCTTTTTGCGAAGCCAAAAATTAAATTGCAAATACCAACGGTACTTGGAGGTGATGTGGTAGAAGCTGCTGATTTTTTTAAGCGCAAAACCGCCGTTGCCAAAGTACTCGGGTGGCGTGAAGCCGGTTAGCTTGCGCTTGAAATCGTTTTTTAGCACCCACCTAGGATTATAAATAACCGACCCGATGTAGTCGTAGTCCATGTTGCACCAGTACTCTACCTCATCGCGAAACACGAAGGCGTCGAGGTGGCAGATGAGCATATACTTATAGGGTAAGAATCGCTCATAGAAATGCGCGTCGAGCTGCAATTCGGCGAAGGCTTGCGAGCCTTGCCAGTCGAACCGCTCAACGTGGGCTTCAATCTTGCCCCGGCAGTAATCTTCGTACCACGTTGTGTCCAAGGTCATCGGCGCCATGAACGTAATCGGGTACTTGTTTAAAACCTTGATGGTCTGGTCGAGCGAAATGATTTCCAGCGGCGAGGGTACTTCTAGTCGCAGCGGAATAAGAGTGGTAAGTAGGTTTTCAGGCATAAGAAAGGTGGGCAGAAAGTGCCGGTAAAGCTACTGTGCCGGCCCGCTAAAACCAGCGAGAGTAAGGTTGTTTTTCTAGACGTCAGCGACTTGTGCTTCAGGCCTTTCTTTGATAAAGCATATTCCCAAGCAAGGCGCTTAGTAAGGTGTGGCGCTATGCTAGACCTGCCTTTTAGTACCTAGGCTACTTAGTAGCAGCCACCCGTTGCAAGCGGCGTTGCAAGGCATCGAGGTCGGGCCGCGATAGGTATTGCCCATCGGTCAGCACACCCGTGATTTTGCGAGTGTTGGCAATGTTCTCCAGCGGATTGGCGCTGAGTAGCACTAAGTCGGCGAGTCGGCCGGCCTGCACCGAGCCAAAATCCTGTAGGCGGTGGTAATACTTAGCGGGATTGAGGGTGGCTGTTTGCAGAGCCTCCAATGGCGTGAAGCCAGCCGCCACGAAGCGCTGCAACTCGAGGTGCAGGCTCGCGCCCGGAATCAGGTCTACGCCTGCTGGCATATCGGTGCCGGCCAAGAAGCCGACGCCCGCCGCGTGCAGCTTGCGCACGATGTCCAGCTCGTGGTTCACGAAGCGGGCACGCACGGCCAGCGGGTCGGTATCGAGGCTGCGCGCAATGCCGAGCTGGGACTTAGGCCAGCGTTGCGTTACCCAACTGGCCCCGGCGTAGCCTAGGTCGGGGTCCTGGTGCCACGCAATGCTATCGACCAACCACTGGCCACGCTCCCAGAAGAGGGTCGGGCACTGCCACACCTCGCGATGCTGACCTAAGAACTTGATTATGCCAGTCTCGCGAGTGGGGTCGTAGGTGGCGAGTAGGCGGGCTGGCAGTTTAGGAGCGCCCGCCATGTACTGGTCTTCGGTGGTCGAGCTGGCTTCGAAAATACCTATCAGGTGTTCGAAGCTGCGTTGGCCGGCTTTCACAGCTTCGGTGGCGCGCACGGCATCGGGCACATGCCCCTCAAAAGGCAGGCCTGCTGCCTTGGCTGCCTGCGCAATGGCGAAGTAAGCCTCACGTGGCACCAGCGACTGAATCTTAATAAAATCAACGCCTCGCGCTTTTAGCATCGTCACGGCCCGGCGTCCATCGTCGGGAGTGGCAATGGCGATAGATGCCTTGTAGGGCGACTTGGGCCCGTCGAGCATAGGGCCACTCACCAGCATTCGAGGGCCCAGCAGCCGGTGGCTGGCCACGGCCGCCCGCGCTCGCAAAATGGAGTCGAGCTGACTGCCCATATCGCGGATGCCCGTGATGCCATTGGCCACCAACAACGGCAAAATCAGCTGCGTGCCCGCACTGGCAGTACCATCGAAGTACACATGCGTGTGCATGTCCCAGAGGCCGGGGATGAGGTATTGCCCGCTGGCATCGACCACGCGGCCCCGGCGGGGCCTAGGGCCGCTGGTTGGGCCTACTTTTGTAATGCGCTTGCCGGTGACAACTACCGTTTGGTCGGGCCTAATTTGCCCGGTAGCCACGTCGATTATGTTGGCGTGGATGATGGTCAGGTCCTGCGCTTGCGCCGACAGTGCACTTGCGAGAATGACGGAAAACAGGAGTTGGAGAAGGCGCATTAGTATAGCAGAAGTATCGGGCTGCGTTGCTAGAGAATAGAGGTGTGCAGCTGGCGGAGGGTTGGAGCTGAAGTTGTGTTGCTCGTCGCTCGTGGAACCCCACCCCCGGCCCCTCCCCTCCGGGAGAGGGGTGCCTGATGACTGCAAACGTCTACTTGCGGTCGCCTCCCCTCTCCCGGAGGGGAGGGGCCGGGGGTGGGGTTCCACGTCAGCACAGCAGCCTAAAGCGCCACATCCAACTACTTACAACCTAGGGTCCACCGCCTCGCTTTCCAGCGCGAGCACGCCAAACACGCACTGATGCACGCGCCGCAGCGGCTGCCCAGCTACGAACCTTTCCAGTCCTTCCACACCCAGGGCAAACTCGCGCAAAGCCAGGTTGCGCTTGGTTTTTACGTTGCGCTGGCGCAGGCGCTCTAGGTTGCCGGGTAGCAGGTAGTCGGGGCCGTAGATGATGCGCAGGTACTCGCGGCCCCGGCACTTGAGGGCGGGCTGGAGGAGGCTGCGGGCATTGAGCGGGATGAAGTCGTAGGGCTTCACCACCATGCCTTCGCCGCCGGCCGCGGTGAGGTCAGTCCACCACTGAATGGCGCTTTCGACCTCGCTGGGGTCACCTAGGGGTACCACGCGGTAGGGCGTGGCGCGCAGCAGGCCGGGGTCGGCGAGGGCGAGGGTGCGCAGGGTTTCCATGTGCCAGGCGTGGTCGCGGTCGAAGTAGGTTTTGCCCTCGGTGGCAAGCAGGTGGAAGGGTGCCAGCTTGAGGTCGTCGAGCGAGTGCACCGGCCAGCAGTAGCGGCGGTAGGCGTCGGCGTAGTCGGCGGCGGCTTGGCGGCGGGCGGTGGTGCGGGCCAGTAGCGCCTCGGCGCCTCCTAGGTCGCGGGCGGCGGCTTCGGCCAGCACGGCTTCGACCTGGGGCAGGGCGGCGGTGGCAGCAGCGGCTACGGCGGCGTACTGGTTTTTTACTAGCTCCTGGGCCTTGGCCGACCACGGCAGCAACTCGGCATCGAGGCACACCCAGTCGGTGCTGAATTTGTCCCAGAAGCCGGCCGTGGTCAGGGCGTCGCGCAGCCGGGCCAGGAAAGCGGTTTCTAGGTCTTTGTCGGTGAAGAAATTGCGGCCGGTGCGGGTGTAGCACTTGCCGATACCTTCGCCCGTCAGGCCCAGGCGGCGCTGGATAGCGGCCTCGTCCTTGCCCAGCACCACGACCACGCGGCTGCCCATGTGCTTTTCTTCGCACACCACGCGCTCCACGCCCAGCTTTTGGTAGTAGGCGAAGGCTTCGGCGGGGTGCTCGAGCAGGTCGGGCAGCTCCGAGGTTTCGGTGGGCGACATGGTGGGCGGCAAATACAGCAGCCACTTAGGATGCAGCGCAAAGCGCGACATGACCTCCAGGGCGGCCACCGCGTTTTCCTCGCGCACGGTCACGCCGCGCAGCAAGCGGGTTTCAATAAACTGCTTGCCCGTGACGTCCCGAATGTCGAGCACGTCGTCTTGCTGGTGCTGGGCGCTGAGGTCGCCTTCGGCGGCTGCACCTGCCGCCGCGAGCTGGGCGGCGTGGTAGTTGAGCGGGCGCGCCGGCTCGCAGTACACGCGAGCGGCGGGCACGTCCACCAGTTCGCGCTCGGGGTAGCGCAGGGCCGTGAGGCGGCCGCCAAATACGCAGCCCGTGTCAATATCAATGGTGTTGTTGAGCCACTCGGCATCGGGCACCGGCGTGTGGCCGAATACCACCATCGCCCGGCCGCGGTATTCGCGGGCCCACTCGTAGCGGATGGGCAAGCCAAACTCGTCGATTTCGCCGGTCGTTTCACCAAACAGCGCGAAGGCCCGCACGGCGCCCGAGCCACGGCCCTGCATTTCCTCGGTGAGGCCGGCGTGGGCCACTACCAACTTGCCGCCATCGAGCACGTAGTGGCTCACCAGCCCATCCAGAAACTGCCGCACCTGCCCTTTGAAGCTGTCCGACTCGCCTTCGAGCTGGGCCAGGGTTTCGGCCAGGCCGTGGTTGGCGGTCACTTTCTTGCCGTTGAGGTGGCGCAGCAGCTTGATGTCGTGGTTGCCGGGCACGCACAGCGCCGCGCCGCTGCGCACCATGCTCATCGCCAGGCGTAATACTTGCGGTGAGGCCGGCCCACGGTCCACGAGGTCACCTAGGAAAATGGCCCGCCGCCCGGCCGGGGGCGTCACCCGGATGCCGAGGTCGCGCACGTCAACCACCGGCTCGGCTTCGACTTGGTAGCCTAGGTCGCCGAGCAGCGCCAGCAACTCGTCGTAGCAGCCGTGCACGTCGCCGATGATGTCAAACGGCCCCGTTTCTTCCTTGCGGTTGTTGTAGAGGCGGTCGCGCAAGATGCCCTGCACGGCGTCTACTTCCTCCACGCCGCGCAGGTGGAAGATGTGCCGGAAGCCCTCGTCGCGCAGGTTGCGCAGGCTGCGGCGCAGGTCTTGGCGGTGGCGGGCTATCACATGGGGCCCTAGGTGGCGGCGGTCGGGCCGGTGGGCGTTGCGGGCGTGGGCTACGGCATCGGGCACGTCGAGCACGATGGCCACCGGCAGCACGTGGTACTGCCGGGCCAGGGCTACCAGCGGCTTGCGGCCCTCGGCCTGCACGTTGGTGGCATCGACCACGGTGAGCAGCCCGCGCTTCAGGCGCTTGGCCACCAAGTAGTGCAGCAGCTCAAAGGCGTCGCCGCTCGCCGATTGGTCGTTTTCATCGTCGGCCACTAGCCCCCGGCACACGTCCGACGACACTATCTCGGTGGGCTTAAACAAGCGCCGGGCAAACGTAGACTTTCCCGCCCCCGTGCTGCCAATGAGGACGACCAGGGAGAGTTCGGGCAGCTTGAGGGTATCTTGGGGCATTATCTGAGGATAGGAAATGTTAGCTGATTAGCTAACTTTGGCGCATGGCCGACGAATTTATTCGCAACGTATTCTATTACCGTCGCTACTACCTGGATTTCTTCGCCACGCTGAAACCAGAGGTGCAAAAGAAATTCAACTGGACGCTTAAGCTGCTGGCCACCGTAGACCGGGTGCCCGAAAAATATTTCAAGCATCTTACTGGTAGCTCAAACCTTTATGAAATCCGCGTTGAAGTTGGCTCTGACATCTACCGCGTCTTCAGCTTCTTTGACAAAGGTCAACTCATCATCCTAGTCAACGGCTTTCAGAAAAAGACGCAGAAGACACCGAAGAACGAGTTAGAATTAGCCGAAAAAATTAAGCAGCAATATTTTGATGAAAAAGCCAGATAACCATCTTACTTCCTTTGCCGACCATCTCGATGAACAGTACGGCAAAGTAGGTACACCCGCCCGCGAAGAATTTGAAGAAGGCTTTGAAGCCTTTAAGCTTGGGGCTATGCTGCAAGAACTTCGCAAGGAAAAGGGGCTAACCCAAGCGCAGCTAGCCGAGAAATGCGGTACGACGAAAACCTATATCTCGCGCATTGAAAACGACGCGTCTGATATTCGGCTTTCAACGTTGATGCGGATTATTCGGGAGGGTTTGGGCGGGCATTTGAAGTTGAGCGTGGAGTAGAATTAAATTATCATACTCATAGAGTATCTATCTTAAGATAAAATATGGTTAAGTATTTGATTGTTTTCGTTGCACTCTCCAATTTATTTGGCTGTGTTCAAGGAAAGGAAGATAGAGCATTCGAGGTTTTTAATGAGGGAGTCATCTTGTCTCTTGATGCTGTGAAAAAGGACCAAAATGGGCAGCATGACAAAGCAATTGCGCTCAATAGGCAAGCAATTGATAAGTTTAAAGAAACGCTTATTATTGACTCAACTCACTTCGGCGCTAGAGGTGCGCTTGGGCATAGCTATTATCTGTTAGGTGATTTTAAGGAAGCCATCAACTGGTTTGAGAAATCAAATGTAATTGATGATAAAAGTGCTGGAAACTCGCGGGAACTCGGTCTCAGTAGAATTAATTTGGGGCAAATAGAGGCGGGATATAAAGATTTAACAAAGGCTTTCAAATTAGATAAGTCGGAGGAGATTCGTAGCATAACTGCTGATGACTTATATGATATTGGGAAGCTAGCCTTTGAATACAGTGCGGAATATAGTAAGCGGGGAGAAGCAAAAAAAGGCGCGAATTATCAAGAATTTTCATTGACTGTCTTAAAAATGGCTTATGATATAGATGAGAATAGGAAGGATATAGCGGCAACATTAGTTGAATTTGCCGATAAAGCTGGCGAGAAGGAATTGGCGGATAAATACCGTTAAGCATTATTCCTTAAACTCATACTAAATACCGCCATCTGCGACGGCGCGCCAAAGCCCTCCACTTCTTCGCTCATCGGTACCACCCGGACCTGATACCCATGGCACTCGGCCACGGCGGTGGCCCAGGCCGCAAACTCGGCGCGGGACCATTCGAAGCGGTGGTCGTCGTGGCGAAAGTCGCCAGCGTTGAGCTTCTCGAAGAGCTGGTTGTAGTCGGCATTGGGCGTGGTGACGAGGATGGGGGAGCGGCGCTCGGTTGGTTAGCTGCTGCCACTGGGGCGCAGCGCCATCATCTTGCTCCAGAGCACGGTTTCGTCGAAGGGCTTTGATATGCAGTCATTCATGCCGGCGGCTAGGTAGGCCTGCATATCCGACTGGTAGGCGCTGGCGGTAAGGGCCAAAATGGCCGTTTGGGCCCGCTGGGGGTCGGCGTGCCGGCGCATGTAATGCGTGATGTCTACCCCGGTCATGTCCGGCAGCTGAATATCCATCAGCACGATGTCGTAGCGGTGTTGCTCGAAGAGCGCGATGGCCGCTTTGCCGTCGGGGGCTTCATCGACCTCGGCGCCCCAGTCCTGCACTAGGCAGCTCGCAATAATCCGGTTGATATCGTTGTCTTCGACTAGCAAGATGCGCAGACCAGCGAGGCTGCCTTCCTGGGTTTGCGGGGGCACTTCGCGCACGGGGGGCTCGGCCTCAGGCAGCGCCAGTACGAAGCTAAACGTGCTGCCCTGGCCAAGCTCGGACTCGACCGTGAGCTGCCCGCCGAGCTGCGCCACTAGGGCCCGGCTGATGTGGAGGCCCAGCCCGGTGCCGCCAAACTGCCGGGTGGTGCCGGCCGAAGCCTGGCTGAAGCTCTCAAAAATGTGTTCCAGCTTATCGGCCGGAATGCCGATGCCAGTGTCGCTCACCCGGAATTCGACCGTGAAGGAACCCGCCGCCTGGGCCAGCCGGCTGATGTGGAGCGTCACGCCGCCGGCGTGCGTGAACTTGAGGGCGTTGGAAAGTAGATTAAGTAGAATCTGATTGAGGCGAAAGGGGTCGCCCAGCACCCAGGCGTGGCCCACATCCAGCCACTCGGTCTCAAAAGCCAGCGCGCGCTGCCGGGCCTGCTCGGCCAGGGGCGCTACGGCCCGCGTCACCGACTCGACCAAGTCAAACGAAATGCGTTCCAACTCCAGCTTGCCCGAGGTGATTTTGGCCACGTCGAGCACGTCGTTGATAACGCTCAGCAGGTGCTGCCCCGACGAATGGATGATGCCCACCTGCTGGCGCTGCTCGGGTGTAAGGGGCGTTTTGGTCAGCAGCGCCGCCATGCCCAATACCCCATTTAAGGGCGTACGGATTTCGTGGCTCATCGTGGCCAGGAAGGTGGTGCGAGCCGAGGCCGCCATTTCGGCCACCTCGCGGGCCTCTTTCATCTGCTGCTCGGCCAGCACCCGGTCGGTAATCTCCAGGCCGTAGCCAAGCACGAACTTGAGCTGGCCGCTGGCCTCGTGCACGGGCATGAAGTGGCGCAGGTAATAGCGCTTGCTGCCGTCGGGCTGGGGCAGCTCCTCTTCCCAGGCCACCTGGCATCGCTCGGCCACGGCCTGCTCGAAGTGAGTGCGCCGCACCACGGCCCGCTCGGGGTCGAAGCCGCGGTAGGCGCAGTACTCAAAGTCGTTCTTGCCAATAATCCAGCTCCGGATTTCGGGGCTGCGAATGGCATGCGGGTTTATAAAGCGGTAGTGGTGCGCCATGTCGAATACGGCGACATCGACGGGTAGCTCAGAGAGTATACTGTGGTAGAAGAGCCGCTGCTCGGCTTCGGCTGCCGCCACCGTCTGTTGCCGGGCCAGCTGCTGCTCCAGTTCAAGGATGCGCGCGTGAGCTTCGGCTAGGGTTACCGGCAAGGGGATAGAAGAGGTCGGGTTCATAGCAGAAAAAGGGCTCACGAAGTTGGTCATTTTTCTGCTAAAAGCAGTAATGCTCATGTCAAAGAGGCTGGCCTGGCCTATGGCGCGCTTAGCGGCTCGCGCCACTATACTATACCTCCGTAACCTAGGAAGATACCTTGGGCCCTGCTTCTGAAGGTGAGAAGCAATGGCGTTGCTACAAAAGCGGTTGCCCGGCTACCAACAGCTGCAACAGCTAGGTGGCCCCTTGCAATGGGGACTTCTGCAAACCTAGCTGTCCTAGCGAGTGCCGCACAGCAATCGCACCCAACTAGCTCGTCTCGACACGATTGCGGCGCGGCGCTCGCAAGGACAACCACTTTTTGCGTACTCTCTACTTACGCAGCAAGAGCCGGGCTAGGCTAGCCCAAACACCGCCATCTGCGAGGGAGCGCCTACGCCCTCCACTTCCTCACCCATGGGCACCACCCGGACCTGATACCCGTGGCGCTCGGCCACGCCGGTGGCCCAGGCCGCAAACTCGGCGCGAGTCCACTCGAAGCGGTGGTCGTCGTGGCGAAACTCGCCGGCGTTGAGCTTCTCGAAGAGTTGATTGTAGTCGGCATTGGGCGTGGTGACGAAGACGTGCGCCGGGCGCGCCTGCCCGAATACCACGGCTTCGAGGGCGGCGAGGCGGTTTTCGTCGAGGTGCTCGATTACTTCCACCAGCGCCGCCGCGTCGAAGCCAGCCAGGCGTTCGTCGCGGTACAGCAGCGACCCCTGAATCAGCTCGATGCGGGCGCGTTGGCGCGGCGATAGCTCGTCGAGGTGCAGGCGCTGGGCGGCCCGGCTCAGCGCCTGGTGCGATACATCCATGCCGCGGATGAACTCGATTTTGGGCTGGCGCAGCAGCAGGCGCAGGAGCTTGCCCTCGCCGCACCCTAGGTCGAGCACGCGCTTGGGGGCGAGCTGGTAGATTTCGTGGGCTACTTGCTGGAGGCGCTGGTCGTGCAGCGAAAGCTTGGGCTCCTGTACCGTGGACTCTGCGAGTCCGCGCGTGGCTTCGTCTGCCGCTGCTTGTAGGCTCGCCGTTTCTTCAGCACTGCTTTCTTGCCCTTCTACTTGCGGACCCGCAGGGTCCACGGTACTTACCTCTGGCTCGGGTAATTCTTCCTCGGTGCCTTCGAGCAGCCGGGCCAGCGTGGGGTTAACCATCGCGGCCAGGTAGCGCAGGTAGCGCCGCGTGATGAAGCCGCGCTCGGGGTGCCGGGGCAGCCAGTCGCCGCCGCGGTGCAGCAGCTTTTCGGCCTCCTGCTGGTCTACGTAGTAGTGCTTGTCGTTGTCGAGCACCGGCAGCAGCACGTAGAGGTGCGTGAGCACGTCTTGCAGGCGCAGGCCGTCGTGGCGCAGGCGCAGCGTGTAGTAGGGGCTGTCGCCCCACTCGGGCTGGGTGGGGTCGAGCGGATACGCCTCGGTTTCGACCTCGTAGCCTAGGGGCTCGAACAGGCGGCGCGGCCAGTCGGGGCCGGGCGCCGGCACTACGGCCACCGTGATGGCCAGCGGCAGCGCCTCGGCGGGTAGGGCGGGGCGGTCTTTGCAAGTGCCGTTCATGGCGGTGCCGAAGGCTTTGCTCAGCGCCACGCTCAAAAACGACGAGGCTACGTAGGGCCGGTCGTTCACGTACTGCTCTAGGGCAAAGCCTTCGCCATTGCCGCGCCCGCGCACCAGGCCCACGGGGTCGAGGTCGAGCAGCAGGGCGGCCGTTCAGCGCTCGGCCGTGGCTTCGGGGTAGAAAACGTGGGCCTGGCCGCCTGTGATTTCCAGACTTTGCAGGCGGGCGGGGTTTTTGTGCAGCAGGTAGCCGAGGTCGGTGGCCGGCTGGTAGGTGGTCGTAATCGTGAGCAGCATAAGGCAGGGGATGAGCCAGCGAGAAGCCGAATGTAGCGCCAGCGCATTGCTCGTCGCTCGTGGGACCCCACCCCCGGCCCCTCCCCTCCGGGAGAGGGGAGCCTGTCGTCAATTATTAATGGACACTTGACAGACTGCTTATTGCTTAATGTCAACGGCACTTTTTACATTAGGCTCCCCTCTCCCGGAGGGGAGGGGCCGGGGGTGGGGTCCCACGAGCGACGAGCAAATAATCAAGCCGCTCGCTCCCATAAGCTACCTTCAAAGAGCCACTACGATTAGAGCGGCCCTAGGAAAATATTGAGGGCCAGTGCCCCACTTAGCGACGCGCGAGATACTACTAGCCCCTAGTGAAGCTGCCAGGCGTGCCGCTAGCTAGCCAACGCTTTCAGCAGCTTATCGGGCGTGAGAGGCAGCGAGCGCAGGCGCTGGCCAGTGGCATGAAAAACGGCATTGGTAATGGCTGCGGGTGTTCCCACACAGCCGATTTCGCCGATGCCGCGGGCACCTAGGGCACTGATGTGGGGGTCCGGAATATTGAGTGCCTCTACCAGGATGTCGGGCGTATCGGCCATGCTGGGCACGTGGTAGTCGGCGAGGTTGCGCACCACGGCGCGGCCGTTGCGGGCGTCATAGTGGGTGGCTTCCATGAGTGTGGCACCTAGGCCCATGCTCATGCCGCCGATAAACTGCGAGCGCGCCGTTTGTGGGTTCATGAGCCGGCCCACGTCGTAGACGGCGCACAGTTGCGCCACCCGAATGGAGCCGCTGGCCTCATCTACGCGCACCTTGGCAAACACCGCCCCGAATGAGTAGAACGAGAATTGCTCGCGCTCGTCACCCGGCTTGGCCGTACCCTCGGCGCTGATGGAAGGCAGTTTGGCGCGCTTTAAGATAGCCGCGTAGGTCTCGCCCTGAGCGGCGTTGGCCTTGCGCACCAAGCGGCCGTCGCGGGCCTCAATGGCCTCTTCAGACGCGCCGAAAAGGGGCGACTTGGCATCGCGAGCGGCTAGCTGCTTGAGGGCGCTGAGGACCGCCTCGCTGGCAGCCGTGGCTGCCGGGCCCACGGTGGCCGTAGTGGCCGAACCGCCTGTAGTGGGCGCCTTTGGTAGGGCTGAGTCGCCTAGCTCAAACCGCACGTTGTTAACGGGTAGGGTTAGCGCGTCGGCGCTGATTTGGCGGAAGATGGTGTAGGCACCGTTGCCTAGCTCGTGGGTGGCGCTTTGCACCAAGGCGTGGCCATCGGCAAAGATGGTGGCGCGGGCCGAGGCCTCGCGGCGGGCGGCCGGGTACATAGTAGTGGCCACGCCGTAGCCGATGAGGCTGTTGCCCTCACGCATCGAGCGGGGCTTGGGGTTGCGGGCGGCCCAACCGATAAGCTCTTGGCCGCGGGCGTAGCACTCACGCAGGTGCTTGCTGCTAAAGGGCTTGCCGGTTTCGGGGTTTTTGTCGGCGTAGTTGCGCAGACGCAGCTCTACCGGGTCGATATTCAGCTCGGTGGCCAGCTCGTCGATGGCACACTCCAGGGCCCAGCCGCCCACGGTTTCGCCGGGGCCGCGCATGGGGCAGGGCGAGGGCAGGTTGAGGTGCGAGAGGTGGTGCGCAAAGCCCAGGTTGGGCACTGCGTACATCATGCGCGAAACCCGGGCGCAGGGCTCGGTGTAGCCACTCACCATCGAGGTTTGGGCCTGCGTGTCGTGTTGCAGGGAAGTAAGCTTGCCGTCGCGGGTGGCACCTAGGGACAAGGTTTGCCGGGTGGCGCCGCGCTGGCCCGCCGTGCTAAACATATCCTGCCGGCGCAGCTCAATCTTGACCGGGCGTCCCACCACGCGGGCGGCCATCGCGGTCAGCAGCGCCGGGGCATATAGCCAGCCTTTGGACCCAAACGCCCCGCCGATAAATGGGCAGATAATGTGCACGTTATCCTTGGGTAAATTCAAGGATGCGGAAATGACTTCTTGCAACGTGTCAACGCCGCGGGTGGTGTCATACACCGTCAGGTAGTCGGCGCCGTTGCGCTTTTCCCAGCGCGCAATGGTCGCGAGTTGCTCGATGGGATTGTGGTGCGTGATGGCCGACTCGTACACTCGCTCTAGCTTTACTGACGCGGCGGCCAGGGCCGACCTAGGGTCGCCAACGGTCACTTGCAAAGGTTCTTCCTTGCTGCCTGTGAAGGCTTCGGGCAGCGTTTGGCGGCTGGCGGTGGCGCGGTCTAGTTCGGGCTTGGCTTCGTCGTAGGTGATGCGTACTAGCGAGGCGGCGTAGCGAGCGTGCTCGTGGGTGTCGGCTACTACCACGGCCAGCGGCTGGCCAGCGTAGGCAATGGTCGCATCTTGCAAAGGCTGCAGCGTTTCGGTGATGCCGCCCTCGCCGCGAAACAACGTGCCGCCCACCTTTTCGGGCATGGGTTGCAGGCGCGGGGCATTGAGATAGGTGAGTACCGCTAGCACGCCGGGGGCTTGCTGCGCGGCCTTGATATCAAGCGTGCGCACCTTGCCGTGGGCAATGGCACTCGTGGCGAGCGCGCCGTAGGCGAGGCCCGGCAGGTCCCACTCGGCGGTATAGCGCGCGCCGCCCATCACTTTGAGGCGGCCATCTACGCGGTCGAGCGGTTGCCCGGTAGCTTCGGTTAGCATAAGAATAGAATCTACTTAATTGGGAGTGGCAACCTGGCCGGCCATGCCGCCTACGCTGGCCGCGAAGGCAGTACCGGCCGGGCCCTGCAAGGGCTGCAAGCCACTGGTTTCGAGTAGGGCGCGCACTAGCAGGTTACGGCCCATGGGTATTTTGTAGGCGTTGTGCTCTAGCGGCTTGGCGTCGGCAAAGGCAGCCGCGGCGGCGGCCTGGAACAACTTTTCGGTGGGCTGCTGGCCCGCGAGTAGCGCCTCGGCCGGTGTGGCGCGCCAGGGCTTATGCGCCACCCCACCTAGGGCGATACGGGCGCGCTTGATTTTGGCGCCGTCCATCTCTAGCGCCACGGCGCACGAGGCGAGGGCGTAGGCGTAGGAGGCGCGCTCGCGCACCTTGAGGTAGTGCGAGCGGCCCGCGAAGGCGGGCAGGTCGATGCTGGTAATTAGCTCGCCGTGTTCTAGCACGGTGTCAAGGTGCGGGGTGGTGCCGGGCAGCCGGTGCAGGTCGGGGAAGGCGATGGTGCGGCTGCCGCGGGGGCCGGTGGTTTGCACGCGGGCATCGAGGGCGGACAAGGCCACGGCGAGGTCGCTAGGGTGGGTAGCCACGCAGGCTGCCGAGGCCCCAAACAGCGCGTGCACGTGGTTGTAGCCACCGATGGCCGCGCAGCCACTGCCCGGCGTGCGCTTGTTGCAAGGCTGGTCTAAGTCGCGGAAATAGGGGCAACGCGTACGCTGCAAGGGGTTGCCGGCCATGGTGGCCATGTTGCGAATCTGCACCGAGGCCCCCGCCAGCAGCGCCTCGCTCACGGCCGGGTAGCGCGCCTGGATGGCAGGGTAGTACGCTGCTTCGGTATTAGTGGCGTTGGCGCCGATGCGCACGCCGCCTTCAAAATCAGTGATTTGGCGCAGCGGCAGGCCCGCCACATCTACCAGCAGGCTGGGCTGGTGCACGCCTTCTTTTAGTAAATCGACCTGCGACGTGCCGCCGGCGATAAACGCCGCGTCGGGGTTCTTGGCTACGACAGCCACAGCTTGGTCGCCGCTTTCGGCGCGCTGGTATTGGAACGGATGCATGAGCTAGGAGGGGCTGGGGCGGCTAGGCGCGTTGGGCCTCCTGAATGGCGGCGATGATGTTGGGATAAGCGGCGCAGCGGCACAAATTGCCGCTCATGGCCTCGCGGATTTCGACCGCCGAGCCGTGGCGCGTGTGCTGGTCGGCGAGTAGCGCGGAGGCCGACATAATCTGGCCCGGCGTGCAGTAGCCGCACTGAAACGCGTCGTGCTTGATAAACGCGGCTTGCACGGGGTGCAGCGTGTCGCCCTTCGCCAAGCCCTCGATGGTGGTGATGGCCTTGCCCTGCGCCATCACGGCCAGCGTGAGGCACGAAAGGGCGCTGTGGCCATCTAGGTGCACGGTGCAGGCGCCACATTGGCCGTGGTCGCAGCCCTTTTTGGTGCCGGTGAGGTGGAGGTTTTCGCGCAGCGCATCGAGTAGCGCCGTGCGCGGGTCGAGCTGTAGGCGGTGGCTCTTACCGTTAATGTTCAGTTCAACAGGCAGCATAGCGGAGCGGTTGTCGGTAGGGGGTGGGCTAGGTAAAGCGGTTTCCGGGGCCGCCGCTACTACGCTGGGTAGCGCTAGCAGCGCCGCCGCCGCCAGCGTGGCCATCACGAAGGTGCGGCGCGACATTCCGCCGGTTAGTACCTCTGTGCTAGCAGCTGCTAGGTCGGGGGCATCCAGCGGCTCGGGGCGCAGTGCTTGCAGCGCCGCTAATACCTGCCCAGGGCGTATATCCTGGCCGGGCTCGACTACCGTTTTCCAACGCAGTACGCCTTCTTCGTCGAGCAGTAGCAACGCCCGCTGTCCGGCTACGCCTAGGTGTATCGCCAGCTCGCCGCGGTAGTCGAGCGAGTGCCACGCCTCGGGCGCTGCCTCCGCAAAGGCCACGCCGCTGCCAAACTCCTGCGACAAGCGCGCAAAAATGGCGCTCTGGTGCGCCTGCGCCGGGTCCCATTCGGTGGGGGCAAAGGCTAGGATAATAGGCCGGCCGCGCCGCTCAAATAGAGTAGAGCCGTCGGGCAACGGGCCGTTGGGCACCGTGTCGCCGGGTTGCAGCGCGGAAACTAGGTTGTGCATTATGGAGGGTAGGCTAGCGCAGAGTGTTGTGTATAACTGATACGCGGTTTTGAGGTAGTCGGGGGGTATTGTTGGCTAAAATTCTTATGTTCAAAACCGCAGAGATGGCTTTTGCTGAGGTTGGTGGTCGCGGTAGCTAGCCAGCGTGAGGTTAGCATAGCGTCATGGTATTTTCCTAGTAGGTCTCGGCTTGATTAGGAACAGCGTTAGCTCGGGACCCCACCCCCGACCCCTCCCCTCCGGGAGAGGGGAGCATGACGACAGCTTACGTCTGCTTGCGGTTGGCTCCCCTCTCCCGGAGGGGCCGGGGGTGGGGTCCCACGCCAGGACGAGCAATAACCCAGCCCAGCCGCCCCTCAGATTATCTTTGAGGAACCGCCGTAGCGGAGAGGACCTAGAGTAATGTCACTAGTCAACTTCTTCGCGGCGGCGCAGTACGTCGTTCTTTACCCCGCATTTATCTCTTGAAACTAGCTGCCCTTTTTAGCCTGCTGCTCGCCGCGGCGGCCCCCGCTTACGCCTCGAAGGCGCCCCGCGAGCTCACCTACACCGTCTCGATGGACCCTACCGCAGCCGCCCACCAATTTCAGGTGCGGCTCGAAGTGCCGAAGCTCAGCAAGGAGCAGGGCGTGTACCAGTTTGCGGCCACCGCGCCCGGCACCTACCAGGTCATGGACATGGGCCGCTACGTGCGCGACTTTGCCGCTTTCGATAGCAAGGGCAAGCCCCTAGGTAGCGAGCAGCTGAGCACCAACCAGTGGGAGCTAGCTGAGCCCGAAAAGACCCGCGAAATCCGCTACACCATTGCCGAAACCTGGGCCACGCCCGTGCCCGAGCACAACGTGTACCTGATGTGCGGCTCGTCGCTAGAGGCCGACCACGCCCTCGTCAATGGCCAAACCGTGCTGGGTTACCCGCAGGGCTGGCAGGCCAAGCCGCTGCGCCTCAAGCTGAACTACCCCAATGCTTGGAAAGTCGGTACCGTGCTGGTGCCCGATAAGGAGGGTTACTACCACGCCAAGAGCTACGACCAGGCCGTAGACTCGCCCTTCTTGCTCGGCAACCTCACCAGCACCACCACCAAAGTAGGCAATGCTGACGTGGCCCTCTACTGTTACTCGGCCAAGGGCCAAGTGCAAGCCCAGCCGCTGCTCGGCCACATGCAGAAGATGCTCGGCGCCGCGCAGGCCTTCCTAGGGGGCGATTTGCCGGTGAAGCGCTACGCCTTCCTCTACCTGTTTAGCGACAAAAGCGCCGGCGCCTGGGAGCACTCCTACAGCTCCGAATACATTATGCGCGAGGGCGAACTCACGCCGGAGTTTGGGCAAAACGTGGTGGACATTGCTGCCCACGAGTTCTTCCACATCGTGACGCCGCTTAACATCCACTCCGAAGTGGTGGAGCACTTCAACTTCGTGCAGCCTACCGGCTCGGAGCACCTCTGGCTCTACGAGGGTGTGACCGAGTGGGCCGCCCACATGATGCAGCTGCGCGGCGGCCTGGTGCCACTCAACGATTACCTCGCCGGGCTGCACGACAAGGAGCAGGCCGACCGCGCCAACTTCGATACCACATACACGCTCAGTCGCCTAGGTCTCAAGTCTTTCTCCGACGAGGGCCAGCGCCAATACGGCAACATCTACCAGCGCGGCGCCCTCACCGCCACCATGCTCGACCTGCGCCTGCTGGAGCTAAGCCACGGTACCCGTGGCCTGCGCGACGTGCTCTTGCAGCTCGCCAAAAAATACGGCCCCGACCACCCCATCAGAGAGCAGAACTTCTTTCAGGATTTCACCGCCCTGACCTACCCCGAGATTGGCGACTTCTTTAAGCGCTATGTGCAGGGCGCCGAGCCGCTGCCCTTGCAGCAGTACCTAGGGCGCATTGGCATCCGCTACGAGGCGGCGCACCACACCGGCCGCCAGCTGGCCAGCCTAGGCTCCGTGGCCTACGACCGCCACGAAGACGGCAGCGTGTTCATCAAGCGACCCAGCCCCGCCATGCAAGCCGCTGGTATCCAGCCCGGCGACGAGCTACTGGCCGTGGGCGACGTGCCCGTGGTGGGCCCTACCTATGCTGGCCTCAGCAAGAGCCGCATGGCCGCCCGCACACCGGGCACCGACCTAGGGCTGCGCATTCGGCGCGGCACAGCCGCCCCTAAGGAGGTGCCCGTCAAGCTGACGTCGGCCGAAGAAATTCAGCGCTACTACTTCGCGCCCGACCCCGCCGCCACGCCCGAGCAACTGGCCGCCCGCGCCACTTGGCTACGCAATTTGTAGCGACGCCACCCGATAGTGGTGGGTTATCCACATTGATTAACTGACTTATCCACACTAATATGTCTGAAGAAACCTTGCCGGCTACCAAAATGCTGACCTTCTTTTCTGAAGGGGCGAAGAAGGGCCAGAAGATTAAACCCGTGCCCTTTTCTAAAGCCGAACTGCTAACCTTCCCGGAGGTGAAAGAGTGGCTGGCGAAAGGCTACGAGCTAGATAGCTTCGAGAACAAGCTTTCGCCCAAAGACCCCAGCCAAGTAATTGTGCTGGTGGTGCTAACGCGGGAATAAGTTCTATTCAGTGTAATAACTACATAAACGTCTGTCATGCTGAGCCCCGCGAAGCATCTCTACCGCATGTTGGACGCGCGAGAGATGCTTCGCGGGGCTCAGCATGACAGACGTTTTGTTAGGGTATTTTTTAGTGAGGAGCGTTTGAAATACGCTTTGCCCGAAAGAAAGCGTCCACTTTCCGGTTGAATTCGTCGGCGTGTTCTTGCAAGGTGGCGTGGCCGCTATCGGGTACTATCCAGAGCCAGGCGCGGCGCAGGTGGCGGTAGATGGCCACCGTATGCTCTAGCGTTATCACGTCGCGGTCGCCGGCGATGATGAAGGCCGGCGCTGCCACTTGGCGCAACCTAGGCAGCGGCATGTTGGGCTGGAATACGTCGAGCGTGAACACCTTCCAGTCGTTTTTTAACTTTAGGTCGGTCAGCGTTTTGCCTTTGTTTTCTTGGTAGCCGCGCTGCTGCTGGCGCCACAGCGCGGGCGTGAGGGCGGTGGAGTCGGGTGAGAAATTGGCGCCGGTGGCCGCCAGGCGTTTCACTTTCTTAGGGTGGCGCAGGGCCAGCACCACGGCATTAATGCCGCCATCACTCCAGCCCAGCACGTAGGCCGAGTCGAGGCGCAGGCTGGTGAGTAGGGCCGCAAAGTCGTCGGCCATCATCTCGAAGCTCAGCGAGTCGCCGGGGTCTACTGACTGGCCATGGGCGCGGCTGTCCACCGCCAGCACGCGGTAGTGCTTGGCGAAATAGGGAATGTTCTGCTTGAAGTCCTGGATGCTGCCGCCGTTGCCGTGAATGAGTAGCAGCGGCGGCCCCGCGCCGTACTCTTCGTAGTAAAGCCGCACGCCACGTACGGCCTGGTAGTGGCCCGCGGCTGGGTTATGGCCGTAGGGCACGGCCTGCCCCGCTGCCAGCAGCGTGTAGAGTAGCAAGAAAACAAGGTATCTGAAGCGGCGCATAGGCTAGGTGTTGGCCAGGCACCTAGGTGCCTGGCAGCGTAATGGCAAACGTAGTACCCACCCCCACTTGACTTTCGACCGTAAGCGTGCCGCCGTGGCCGTTTACAATAATGTCGTGAGTGAGCGAAAGGCCCAGGCCGGTGCCCTCGCCCGTAGGCTTAGTGGTGAAAAAGGGCTGGAATATTTTGGCCTGTATGTTGGCCGGAATGCCCGCGCCGTTGTCGTGTACGCGCACTTCTACGCGGTTGCCCACGGCCCGCGTGGCCACGCCCACGGTGGGCGCGTAGTCGGGCTCGCCGGCCTGCTGGCGCTGGTGCACGGCGTAGAAAGCATTGTTGAATAGATTGAGCAGCACGCGTCCTAGGTCGGCCCCGGCGCCTAATACCAGGGGCAGGTCGGGCGCCAAGTCGAGGGCGAGGGTAGCGTTGAAAAGTTTGTCTTTGGCCCGCAGGCCGTGGTAGGCTAGGCGCAGGTATTCGTCGGCGAGGGCGTTGAGGTCGGTGGGCTGGCGCTCGCCGGTGCTGCTGCGGCTATGCTCGAGCATGGCCCGCACAATGCTGCCCGCCCGCTGCCCGTGCTGGCTGATTTTGTGCAGGTTCTGCTGCACGTCGGCCAGCAGCTCGGCTTCCAGGGAGGCGTCGCGCTGGGGCTTCTGCTGCTCTTCTTCTAGCTCGTCGAGCAGCTCGGCGCTGACCTCGGCGAAGTTGTTGACGAAGTTGAGCGGGTTTTGAATTTCGTGCGCGATGCCGGCCGTGAGTTCGCCCAGGCTCGCCATTTTTTCGCGCTGCACCAGCTGGGCCTGCGTGGCTTGTAGGTGGTCGAGCGATTTTTGGAGTTGCTGTTGGGCCTGCTCTTTCTTCTTCAGCGTGTCCTCAATCAGCAAATACACCACCAAGCAGATGATGAGCATGTTGGATACGAAGCTGATAGTGCGCACCTCCTTAGGCAGCCTAGGTTGCTGGTCGAGGTGTTGCCAGTCCCAGACGCCAGCCAGCACCACATCGGCTACAAACAGGAAAAAATAGATGCGCGCCGTGCGGTAATTGGTGAATAGCAACGCCCCCAGCGGACTCAGAATAGCCGACAAAATGATGCCGCTGCTGTCGATAAACCCCCCGATGGCCACGTGCGCCATAATGGGGTTCAGGATAATAAAAACCAGCTGCGTAGTGGTGAAAAACGTGTAGCGCTTGGTGATGAACAGCACCAGCAGATTGAGCGCCGAAAACCCTACGTAGATAAACGTAGCGATGGGCGCCAGCGGAAACCCCAGCCACGCATAGAGCATGGAGTAGGGCAGGGCCCCCAGCAGCGTAAACAGCGTGAGCCGCACCGCCGTGGTGCGTTGCTTAAACTCCTCTTCGCTCAGCCCCTTAAACCCTAGGGGGTGCCACAGGTATTTTTCCCAGCGGGTGCGCTCGCTCATACGGTGGCTAGCTGCGCGGCGGGCTGGCTGCGTTGCAGGGTGAAGATGGCAATGTAGGCCGCATTGAGCAGCGTGGTGAAGGCGCACATCGACAGCAAAAACCAGTCGGTGAAATGCGAAAAGCAGAACAGCGTCACGAGTAAATTGCCGAGCCCCGCGCACCACACTGAGGTGTAGGAAAACAGCCCTAGGTTGTTCATACTCAAGAAAAGCGTGAGGTAGAGCATGCCCATCAAGATGCTGAGAATGTAGCCCGAATAGGCGCCCATGTGGCTGATGGGCGCATCGTAGAGCTTGATGTAGAAGTACAGCATCACGCCCCAGCCCACGATGCCGCAGGCCAGCACCAGCCGCGCGTGCCGGGCCAGCGGCGCAATGAGAATCTGCTTGTAGCCGTAGCGGAAAAACCCGTACACGATGTAGCAATCCAGAAAAAACCAGGCTCGGTAGCCCCACACGTACAGCTCGCCCATGTCGGTGTGAAACACCCAGCTCCACAAGAACTCCCAGGCAATATTGGCGCAGCCCGAAATGATAGGAATATCGACAAACTGCCGGGTGCGGATGCCGCGAATAGTGAACACGTACACGACCACCCACAGCAGGCAGCCCCCCGCAAAGCACACGTGCTCGAAGGGCGTATAATCTTTGAGATTGAGGATAACGGCAAGCACGGCGGGCGAAGATTAAGCGGGCGAAAGGGTGCTGGCAACGGCGGCGGCCGGGCGCCGCGCCGGGCGGCGCAGGTGCTGCCACCAGTAGTTGGCCTCGTGCAACAGGCGGGTGGGGAGGTCACCTAGGGCATCGCTCCAGGGCAGGCCCTTGGCAAAGCGCCGGCGGTCGCGCCAGCGCAGCACGGCCAGCACGTCGGGCTCGTGCAGCTGCCAAATCTGGCAGAACGGCGCCCCGCTGCCGCTGGCCGCGATAATGCCATTGACAGCGCGGCGGGCGGCCTCGTTGGCGCCTTCCATAGTAGCCAGGTCGGTGTTGGTGCGCACGTAATCGGAAGCCAGAAATAGGTTTTCGACGCCGCAAAAGCTCTCGGGGCGCAGGCTCCACGAGTTGGCCGTGTTCACGAGCAGCGGCTCAGTGTTGTGGTCGGCCACGAAGGGGCTTTTGATGGGCGGTGGCAGCGGTTGGTTAGTGCCGGTCTCGATGTCCGAATCGACGTAGCAGCCCACGCACATCTCGTCGGTGAGCAGGCACTCGCCGTTGGCCTGCGTCAGGCTTTTCTTGAGCTCGGCCCACACCTCGCGCACTATTTCGGGCAGGGTGCACTTCTCGGCCGATTTATGATTCAGGCCCTTCTCAAACCAGTTGCTGACGTCCACCGACAGCAGGCCCTTCACCTCACCGTTGCCGTAGCTGCTGAGCGGGTGCTGCGGCCAAAATTGCGCCTGCGAAATAGCCGTGACCGCCCACGGCGAGTCGAGACAAATGATGTGGCCCGGCGCCAGCGGCACGTCTTGGTTAAGGTAAAACTGGATGCCGTTCATCCAGTTCAGGGCCTTGGTGCCGGGGGCCGCCAGCTTCTCGATAAAGCCCAGCGTGGCGTCTATCTTCAGCAGGTCGGGGCTGTTTTTGAGCACCTGGGCCATCTGCTCCACGGGTACGGCGGCCACGTAGTAATCGGCCTCGATGCGCTCTTCGGCATCGCCCACGTCGGGGCGCACAAAGGCGGCCGTGATGCGGCGCGTATCGGGGTCGCACTCGAAGCGCGTGGCGTAGCGGTGGTGGTGGTAGCGCACGCCTAGGGTGGTCAGGTAGTCCAGCCAGGGCTTAAGCCATACCTCATTGGTAGGTCCGTTGAGAATGCGGTCGGTGTGGGCCGTGGGGTCACCGATGAGCAGCAGCAATTGCAGCAAAATGTCGCCCCCGGTTTTCACGCTCATCAGCTTGGGCTGGGCCGCCACCAGCGAGCGCGTGAGGCCGCCCACACAGTACACTTCGTAGGGAAAAGGCACGCCGGGCTTGGTACTGGCCGGCGCTCCTAGGTTGCCGTCGGCGGGCGCGACGGGGCGCAGTGGTGCCAAGGGCGGCAGCGAGTCGCGGTGGCGCTCGGCGTCGGTTTGCATGAAGTCCCACCAGCTTTGGCGCTCGTACACCTGCTGGCGGCGCTCGTAGCTAGAAGTCAGAATCTGCCACAGGTTGCGGGCAAACAGCTTTTTGTCGGCGGCCGTGAGCCCAGTGTGCGCCTGGGTCAGGTCCTGCACAATGGTTTCGAGGTCGGCGCAGGTCTTCGGAAAATTGACCAGCGCTGGCAAGGGTGCCTGGCCAAACCGCGCCAGCAGTACCCGCTGCGACGACACCAAATTGTCGAACACCCCTTGCGGATTAGTACCGTAGGGAATGCGCTTCATGGTGTCGGTGATGTGCTTGTAAAAGCCCGGAAAAAAGCGAAACCCGTGCTCGCCCGGCAGGTCGGGGCGGCGCGCGTCGCCGGGGCTGGGCGCCGGGGGCAGGGCAGTTTCGCCTAGGTGCAGCAGCTTGTCAAAGGGCACGTCTACCGAGCGCGCTTTGCCGCCCACGTACACCGGCTGCCGCTCGTACACATCCACCGCAAAGCCTCGCTCGGCCAGCTCGTGAGCGGCGCTCATGCCGGCCACACCGCCGCCCAGCACGGCCACTTTTATCTTAGGAGTAGAAGTCGAAGTGGCCATAAGCAATGGGTGGGATTATGAGAAGATATATTTTCATTTGTAAGGTATAGCTAATTTTAGAAATAGTGATACTGTATATGCCTAAGAAATAAAAACCCGTGCTTACGAAGGAGTTGGCGCCAGTTTCCTGCGCACCCGAGAGCTACCAAAAAGCCCCACCCCCTTTCGCTGAAAAGGGTGGGGCGGGGGACCTAGGGCGGCGTGAGTTGCCAGGTAGCCTATTGCGGCTTATCGGTCAGGGCCAACAATTCTTGCAAATAGCTGCCCCAAATGGCGGGGTTGGAGTGGGTGCCGTGCCCAGTAGTGAGGTCCGTGATGGGCAGCAAAATGTAGCGGCCCTTGGATACCTTCTTAATCTCGACATCCAGAATACCTAGCTCAGGCGGGTTCACCTGGTCGTCGGCTGAGTTGATGGCAAACAGCGGCGCCTTGATGCTCCCTAGGTGCGGGGCGGGGTTGTAATCGCGTGAAGCGTCGAACTGGTAGATAAAGTCGTTGGCGTCGAGCGTGCGGTAGAAGTTGGCTTCGGTCTTGGCAAGGGTGGCCTCGGCCAACTCGCGTGTGGGCGCCAGCTTTTGCATTTGCTTGGGGCTGCTGCCCATCACTATCATCGAGGAGGAAGCGCCGGCCAGGCCCACTTTGGGCTGGGTGGTGTAGTTGCCGCCTTGCCAGGCGGGGTCCATCTGTATCAGGTCGATGGCCATTTTGCGCAGCATGCGGTTGCGGCCGGCTATCTCCACGGGCAGGCTGGCCAGGGGCAGCAGGGCATCCATAAAGCCGGGGTAGGTGTAGCCCCATACCCAGGTTTCCATGCCGCCCATCGAGGTGCCCATCACCAGGCGTAAATGGGCCACGCCGAGGTGCTCGGTTAGCAGGCGATAGTTGGCTATCACCATGTCGTCGTAGGTGTATTTCGGAAATTTCATGCGCAGCCCGTTGCTGGGCTTGCTCGACTTGCCGTGGCCGATGGCATCGGGCAAGATGACGTAGTACTTGGCCGCATCCAGCGGTTGCCCCGGCCCAAACAAGTGCCCGGCAAATAGGTCGGTCAAGAAGCTGGTGCCCGCGCCCGTGGTGCCGTGCATGATGAGCACTGCGTTGGTAACGTGGCCGGCTTTATCGCGCTTAGGTTGCCCAACAGTGGTGTAGTGCTGGCGCAACGCGGGCAGCGTTTCGCCGCTCACAAAGCGAAAATTATTCAGCGTAAAATCGCCGGGTACCGGCGTGGGGTACGCCGCCTGCGCCCGACCACCTAGGGGCAGCACCAGCCAGCAAAGCAGGAAAAACGCGAGTCGAGATGAAGCCATAGGAGGGATGCTGGGCGTGCGTAACCAACCGCTGAAAACCCACGCGCCAGCCAGCACCAAATGACGTGAAAAAATGTGAATGGTGGTGTCAATTATTGGCGGTTAAAGCAAGTCTCGAATTTTGTGTAGGCCTGGCTCGGTGGACGTGTGACCCCACCCCCGGCCCCTCCCCTCCGGGAGAGGGGTGCCTGACGTTTGCCAACGTCTATTTGCGGTTGGCACCCCTCTCCCGGAGGGGAGGGGCCGGGGGTGGGGTCACACAGCAGCCAAGTGACTACAGATGTAGTCACTACTGCCTTTCGGTTTCTATCGCCTTACTTGGGTGCATGAAGCACTCCTGCTCGTTTGGCCGTTTGCTCGGCGTAGTAACTATCCTAGGGCTCTTGCTGGCAGCTGTGCCGGCCGCTACCATCTTGCAGCAGGTGCGGCAGTACCGCCAGCAGCACGAGCACGAACTTCTGGCCGAATACCTGCGGCTGCTAGCCATTCCGAGCGTGGCGGCCGACAGCGCGGGGCTGCGTCGCACGGCCATTATCATCGCCGACATGATGCGCCAGCGCGGCTTGGCCAACGTGCAATTGCTGCGGACCACCACGCCCGGCGTGCCGCCCGCTGTGTTTGGCGAGGTGCGCGTGCCGGGCGCCACTCGCACGCTGGTGTTCTACGCCCATTACGATGGCCAGCCCGTGAACCCCGCCCAGTGGGCGCCCGGCCTGAGCCCGTTTAAGCCCGTGTTGGCCAGCGGTTCATTGGCCAGCGGCGGCCAACTGCTGCCACTTCCCGCGCCCGGCACCCCACTCAATCCCGACTGGCGTCTCTACGCCCGCGGCAGTTCCGACGATAAGGCTGGGGTAATGAGCATTCTGGCAGCTTACCAAGCCCTAGCCCAGCGCCGCATCAAGCCCACTGTTAATCTCAAATTCTTCTTCGAAGGCGAAGAGGAAAAAGGCTCGCCGCACTTGGCCGAGCTGCTGCACCAGCACCGCGACCTATTGAAGTCGGACCTCTGGATAATCTGCGATGGTCCGGTGCACCAGTCGGGCCGCAAGCAGGTGGTGTTCGGCGCCCGTGGCGATGTCAACGTCGGTCTCACCGTGTATGGCCCCAAGCGCCCGCTGCACAGTGGTCACTACGGCAACTGGGCACCCAATCCCGCCCTAGGGCTGGCCCAGCTACTGGCCTCTATGAAAGACAGCACTGGCCGCGTCACCATCGCCGGCTTCTACGATGATGTAGTGCCCCTCACTGCGGCTGAGCTAGAGGCCGTGCGACGCGTGCCCGCCGTGGAGGCCAACTTGCAGCGCGAGCTGGGCTTTGCCCAGCCCGATGGCGCGGGCCAGTCGCTGGTAGCGCTTCTAAACCAGCCCTCGCTAAATATCAATGGCCTGCGCAGCGCCAACGTGGGCGCGCAGGCGGCCAACGTCATCCCGACGACCGCCGAGGCCATGCTCGACCTGCGCCTGGTGCTAGGTAATGATTATCAGCGCCAAATCGAGAAAGTAGTGCGTCATATTCAGCACCAAGGCTACTTCGTGACCCGCGCCGAGCCCACTGATGCCGAGCGCGCTCAGCACCCGCGCCTAGTGCGCGTGGCGCCCGAAACCGGCTACAATGCCCAGCGCACCCCCATGGACGCGCCCGTAGCGCGCAGTGTAGTGCAGGCCGTACAATCGACCGTAGCGCAGCCCATTGTGCTGTTGCCCACCTCGGGCGGTAGCCTGCCACTCTACGTGTTCAAGCAGGAGCTGGGCGCCGCTACGCTCACCGTGCCTGTGGCCAACTACGACAACAACCAGCACGCCGAAAACGAGAACATTCGCCTAGGTAACCTCTGGGATGGCATCGAGACGATGGCCGCACTCATGACCAGTAAGTAGCCGCCTAGATAGGAGGTAGCCTGCGTCACACGCAAGCCTCAGCGCTCATAGGTATGCGCAAAACCGTCGTAATAATTGTCGCCCAAAACAAGTCGAGGAGTTAATTCTAGGACAACGAATGTTTGCGGCTGCTTGCTGCGCAAGGTTAGTGCCCGCGCGGGTTGGCCAGTATAAATGCTCTTGATTGACCCTAGCGAAAAGGTGCCCGTCTCCGTTGTTTGCGCGCCGCCCGGCTGGGTGGTGCGCCGCTGGTAAGTGCTATCCGCCTTGAGGACCCATGTATCGGTCGAGCCGGTCGAAGCCGGGGTATGATTTTGCTTTCCCGATATCCCGCCCATGCTGGACACCCAGTGCCATTCGCCCACAATCCTTTGGTCGGTAGCCGCAGGGCTTACGCTCGCCTTTTGGCAAGCAGCACCAACGGCTAGTAGCGTCGCAAGCGCGCAATAAGAAGTGTATTGCATAATGGGAGCCAGAGGAAACACTAATTAGAAGAGTGACTGCCAGCTGTTTTAGTTGCACGCGCAATAAGCATAGAAGCAAAAAAGGCCCTTTCTTCAATTAGAGAAAGGGCCTTTTTTAGTATTTCTAGTACCTGGAGCCGGAGTCGAACCGGCACACCTTGCGGTAATGGTGTTTGAGACCATCGCGTCTACCGGTTCCGCCATCCAGGCAACTACTTTCGCTCGGCCGGTAATTCACGAGCGGGCCGCAAAGGTAGCCAATTGCTGGCGAAGCCGCAAGAGATAGCGCTTTTTTAAGTAATAAGTCTTCACTTGCCCTAGGGCGGCAGGGCGGTGGTCGGCGGGCAGTTGCGCGTAGCCCGCCAGTACCGGCTGAATACCAGCATCGAGCGTATCGGCCAGGGCAGTCACTTCAGCTGCGAGCTTGGCCGTAGCCTCGGCATCGGGCTCAAACTCCAGCTCCATCAGCTGCTCGTTCAGCTCCATTACCTCCATCAAAAAGTCAGAAGGCAGCTGGTTTTGGGCGCTGCCTTCTTCGAGCAAGCCGTGCAGACCTAGGAGGTAGGCCATGCGCCGATCGGGGTCTTGCAGGGTACGGTAGGCGTCGGTGTTCAGAGTCGAGAGGCGTAGCGCCTCGGCCTGCGCCGCTGGAGTATCCTGGGCGTGGAAGTCGGGGTGCAGCTCGCGGCTGAGCTGGTAATACTTGGTTTTGAGGGCTGCCTCGTCGAGTAAGAAAGCTTCGGGCAAGCCGTAGAAGGCGAAATAATTAGAAGAATCAGACATAATAAAATGCTCGGAGTAGCAAAAAGAGTAGGTTGCTAAGCAGTACAGCAATGGGCCGCTAGTAGTTGGCCCGTTAGGTGGCTCAGGCAAAAAGTAAGTTGCCCAGCACGGTGCTAAAAGGTGGGCAGCCAAGGGGTTCCTATTGCCAAGTCACTTAGCCTCGGGCCTAACCTCTGGGGCAGTAGTACGTAAGATTTAGCATTCTCACTTCATTTTCTTTGTTTTCGACTATGAATCCGCTTTCCTGCCGCCCCCTGTGGCTCGCTGGCCCGGCGCTCGTACTGGGTGCCCTACTAGCCTCTTGCTCTAGCCAGCCCGCTGCTACCGAACCTAGCAAAACCGCCGAAGTTGTATCGGACAGCAAAACAGTAGATGTCACGGCTCCCAGCCCCGACAGCACCAACACCGACACTACCAAAGCCACGCCGTAGCCCCGGCAAAAACTGCCGTTGCGCAACGCAGAAGCCGGTAGGAAAAAGTCTCATACACGAGGCTTTTTCCTACCGGCTTTTTTAGACTCATTGCTAGCTCACTACGGCTTCTACTTTGCTTTCAGCTTCAAACCACACATCCACCTGCGAGTCAAAATACAAGCCTAATAGCTCGCTGGCGTGCCCCTGGTTGATGGCAATGCACAAGCAGCCCTGTGGGTTGAAAGCGCACACAATCTCGCCGGGTGGGGCCGCGGCAAAGTGCGGCCGCAACTCGCGCACGGTTTCGCGGCCAAACTTGATGATGGGCGGCCGGTCGCGGCTCGTCACTTCCACCGCCTCGCGCGAAATGTTGGTAATCAGGTTGCCGTAGTGGTCCACGTGCACCACGTGGCCCGTGATACGGTTGTCTTGCAAGCGTACCTGCCGGTTGGTGAGCGAATACAGCTCGGTAGTAGGCGCCCCCAGCTTGTCAAGGGATTTTCCGAGGGCCAAATGCACGGCGGCTGGCGCTAGTACATCGCGCGTGGGGTTGAAGGCCGGGGGCGGCAATAAGGCACTGGTTGCCGCGGGGCCGGGGGTAGCCCCGCGCAGGCGCACGAGCCGTTCGGGCACCCCATCGCAGAGCAGGGCCAGCACGCCATTGTCGGCGGCCACAAAGTAGTGGCCTTGGTGCTGGGCGGCGTGCCAGGCAGGCGCGGCCACCGCCCCAGTGGGGCTGGCGCCGTAGTCGCTCACGGCAATGAGGTGGGTGGTGCCCACTGGAAAATCCCGAAATACGGCCCGCAGCACGTGCACCGCGTGCGCAATATTGTAGGGCTCCACGCCGTGGGTGATATCCATCACCGCCAGGGCAGGGGCCAAGTGCAGCAAACGGGCCTTGAGCGCGGCCACATAGTGGTCGCGGTAGCCAAAATCCGTTAGTAGCGTTAGTACGCCCATGCCGCAGTTGCCGGTTTTTTCGTAGTATTGTTTGGTCACCAGCCGCCAGGCTGGAACGGCTGCAAAAGTAGTTCCGTTATAGGGGTAATCCGCCCCACCCACCCGGCCGGGCCGGTAGTAAACATGGTGCCAACCGGGCACTGCCTGCTACTTAGGCCCCAACGTTGGTTGCCTTTCTCTTTCCCTATCCCCCCTGCTTTACGCGCTTGGTCGAAAAAGTCATCACCCTCGAAAATGTCTCCCTGGTCGATTTCCTAGGGGCCGACAATCAGAATATCCGTCGTATTGCGGCCGCCTTTCCAGGCTCTAAAATCGTGTCGCGCGGCAATGAAATCAAAGTGCAAGGGCCAGCCGAGGCTATCACGCGGGTCAACGACATCCTGAGCTCGCTCATCGAGCACTACCACCAGTATGGGGTTGTGACCGACCGCGACGTGAACCTGCACCTTTCGGCTACTTCGGAAGAAGCCGAAGGCCGCGTGCTAGCGGCCTCCCCCGACGTTATTCTGTTTGGGGCCAAAGGCGGTGTCATCAAGGCCAAAACGCCCAACCAGCAAAAGCTGGTAGACGCCGTGATGAAGCACGACCTCACCTTCACGCTGGGCCCGGCGGGCACTGGCAAAACGTACATTTCGGTAGCGCTGGCCGTGCGAGCGCTTAAGAATAAAGAAGTTAAGAAAATCATCATCTCGCGCCCCGTGGTAGAGGCCGGCGAAAGTCTAGGCTTCTTGCCCGGCGATATGAAGGAAAAGGTAGACCCCTACCTGCGCCCCATCTACGACGCCCTGGAAGACATGATTCCGGCTGAAAAGCTGAAGTTTTACCAGGAAAACAAGATTATCGAAATTGCCCCGCTGGCCTACATGCGTGGCCGCACGCTCAACAACGCCTTTGTGCTGCTCGACGAGGCCCAGAACACCACGCCGAGCCAGATTAAGATGTTCCTGACCCGCATGGGCCCCTCGGCCAAGGTGATGGTAAACGGTGACCGCAGCCAGATTGACCTACCCACCCGCCAGAAATCAGGTTTGATGCAGGCGCTGGACATTCTGCGCGACGTGCCCGGCATCGGCTTTGTCGAAATGAATGCCGACGACGTGGTGCGCCACCGCTTGGTAAAAGAAATTGTGCAGGCCTACGATAAGTTTGATGTGGCTGAGCAGCGACGCGACGCCGAAAACAAGCAGCGCCGCCGTGAAGGCTACGACCGCGACCGCAACGAGCGGGGCGACCGCTCGAATAACGGCTACCGCGACCGCCGCCACCCCGACGACCGCAACTACGACCTCCCCGAAACCGAGCTGCCCGTGAACCACGAGCAGGCGCTGTAAATAAGAAAAGCCCCGGCCAACTTGGCTTGGTCCTTACCCAAAATCTTTTTCGGACTTCCCTAGGGTAACGCAATGCCCCTTTTTTGCTAGCTGACCCCGCTTGACAAGCGGTAAACCGGATAAGCAATCACGCAAAAACGCCCTTCCAGCCATATGGCCGGAAGGGCGTTTGAGTTTTGGGTAACGACAAGGCCGGCGAGGTTGGAGCTTTTTCGTAGCTTGGCAGCTCACCTTTTCATAGACTACCAATGGCGCAACGAGTAATTACGGAAGTAATCAGCTTAGCTTCTACAAAACTGTCTTCTGCAGCAGCATACGCGGTCTCTTTGGAGATGAAACCAGAAGGCGACACGGCCAAAGCTATTAAAGAGGGATGGGTAATCAAGCAGGTCGCTACTTGTATTGAAAGTGGCTATCACTGCTCAACCTTTATTTTGGAAAAGCCAGATTAACCAAATCAGAATTTTACTCTTGACCAATAAAAAGCCCTGCTACTTAGTGCCTTGTCCTTACCCAAAACTCAAAAAGCGCTGGCCTACTGGCTGGCGCTTTTTGAGTTCTGGGTAAGGACAAGCCAACTAGGTCGGGACTTTTTTGTAGGTTTTTGCAGCTACTCAGCTAGCGCCAAGCGGTTAGTCCTGAAACAAATGCCGCTCGGCATAAAACGCTCCGAACGGCAGCACCGACAGCAGCAGTGCTAAGCCGACCTTGCGCACAGACCAACGCAGCTCAATGGCGTTTTGCACCAGCAGCAGCACGTAGGACACAAACAAAACGCCGTGCGCCAAGCCCACCCAGCGCACTGCCAGCGGCTGCCCGGCCAAGTACTTTAGAGGCATGGCCACGCCCAGCAGTACTAGTAGCGAGAGTCCTTCCAGAATACTGATGAGTCGCAGGCGACCTAGGGCAGATAGTAATAAATTCATTGCTAAATAATTGGTTTACAAACTAAGCGTAAAATTAAACCCGAAACCACGGCCGCGAGGCAAACGGAATACCTAGCAGGAGCAGCGCCGTCGCCACCGAATAGCTCAGGGCGGCCCAGCGGTGCCGCGCGGCATCGGCAGCCGTGCGCTTGGCAATGCTCTGGCCAATTTGGGCCACCACGATAGCCGTGAGCATCAGGCTGATATGCGTGATAGACCAAAAGCGCAGTGTGGGGTCGTGCCAGGCAGCCGCGCGGTTGGCAGCGGCCATTTTAGTCCAGGGGCTGAGGCCGAAATACAGCGTGAAACCCAGCAGCAGTTGCAGATGCAGCAGCCCGGTGAGCACATTGCCCGCCAGGCGGTCGGCCCGCTGGTAGGGGAGAGCCCCCAGCCAGCCGCGGTAGGCAAGCCCTAGGGCCATGAGTAGCGCCAGCAGCACGGCCCAGCGGTTCCAGGAGTGCAGTGCAAGAACGAAAGAGTACATGGTGCTGAGGCTTAGCGCTGAGGGGCCGGTCGTTTTACTAGTCGAGCAGCTATCATATATACAGAAGGGGCGCCGCCAAAAAACCAACCTGCAATCAACGCGTCGCACAGCGCGCACTGCGCCGACGACAGCGGCACGAGCGCGATAATGGGCGTGCCATAGAAGTGATGCAGTACATCCCAGCCAGTGTGTAGCAGCCAGCCCACGCCCAGCAGCGCGTAAGAGCGCAGTCCGCCATACGCCACCAGCAGCACTACTCCCGCAAACACGTATTCCCAGGCACCTAGGCCACCGTTGAAGTAAACGCCGCTGGCGCCTGCCACCAAAATGGCCATTGCCTGCTGGCGGCGCGGCTCCGCTAGTAGCGAAGCCAACAGGCAGAAAATCAGAAAAACTAAGGTGGCAGTCAGCGCATCTTGCCAGGCAAATGCCGGAGCGAGGGATAAAATCATGAGGCAGCAAGCTCAAGGTGAAAAGCTGCGACAAAGGTCTAGCCGGCCCTAGGCTGTTAGTTAGGATAAAGCAAGCCGATGCTAGGACGTTTCAATCAATCAGGCTCAAAAGCTGGCCCGAGTCGCCGGCCGCCGCAGCACGCTGGGCGGGTGCCCTTCTACCTTCTTGAACAAGCGGCTGAAATACGAGGCGTCGGCTATACCCACCAAGGCCGCTACTTCGGCCACGGGCAGCGTAGTCTGAAACAGCAGCGACTTAGCTTCGAGTACTAGGGCCTCGTCAATCCAGGTAGTGGGCGACTTGCCAGTGACGGATTTTACCGCTTTGTTGAGGTGGTTGGGCGTTACATGCAATAAATCAGCATATGCCGCCACCCGGTGCAGATGCCGAATGTGCTGGCTCAGCAGCTGCTTGAAGGCGTGCGCCAGCACAGCGGCCGCCGAAGCGCCAGCTCTCGACAGCGGCTGATACGCATAGTCTGCTTCCGTGAATAAGGCGGCTAAATACGCCCGCAGCAAGGGTAGGGCCCCAAGGCCAGCTTGCCCATAAGCCGACAGCAGCCGCTGCAGTAGCACTTGGACAAAACCGGCTTCTACCGTGCCGAAGTGAATAAGCGGCTGGCCCCAGCCCGTCAAAAACTCAAACTCGCCAGCTCCGGCAGCCAGTAGCAGGTCGGGATGCACGTGCAACAGGTAGCCCGTGTTCACGTCGTCGGGGCGGAAGGAATAGATTTGGCCAGCGGGCACTAGCAGCAGGTCATTGATTCGCGCTACGTAGTGGTCATAGCCAATGGTCATGCGCGCCTCGCCCGAAGTGATAAACAGCGCGCTGTGCGCTAGCGAGCGCACGGGCGGCACCGGCCCGTGCAGGTGACGGTACATGTCCTCGACGCGCAAGATGAAAAACTGCTCGGGCTGACCATTGAGCAACGTTTGTAAAGCTGGGTCAGGCTCAAAAAAGGTCGGAATAAACGACTGCGGCTGGTGCAGCGGAATGGGCGAAACGTCGTTCATAGCAGGCAAAATAGGGAGAGGCTGTCAATGCTGCCTATTACTTAGGTGCGCGGCCCAGCCCGGATATTTGCGCCCTAGGTAACTTCCTACTGTTCTCCCCATGACTACTGCCAGCAAAGTATCTGACCTGCGCGACCTCGACGCTGCCTTCACCATCCGCGAAAAAGTGTTTGTGCAAGGACAAGGCGTGCCCGCCGACGACGAATACGACCAGCACGACCGCCAAGCCACCACCCGCCACTATCTAGTTCGAGTAGACGGCCAGCCCGCCGGCGCCGCACGTTGGCGCCCCACTGACAAGGGCGTGAAACTGGAGCGCTTCGCCGTGCTCGACGAGTTTCGCAATCAAGGTGTAGGCACCGCGCTGGTGCAAGCCGTGCTGGCCGATGTGCGCGCCGAGGCACCCGACGCGGCCCAGGTATACCTGCACGCGCAGCTGCGCGCCATTCCGCTTTACGAGCGCACCGGCTTTCAGAAAGTAGGGGAGATGTTCGAGGAGTGCGACATTCAGCACTATAAGATGGTGTTAGGCTAAGCTGGTCAGTTATATTGCGGAGCTGTTCATGCGGCTCGCTTTATGATTAACTGGTCTTCGGCTCCCTTCTTGCGCGTAGCGCTGGCCTTTATCCTAGGCATTGCGGCCTACCTCTACCTAGGGCAGGGCTGGGTCGGCAGCGCAGCTCCGTGGGCAGTGGGGCTGGTGGGCGCCTACCTGCTGCTGTGGTACTGGAGCCAACGGCAGCCCACGCCCGGGGCCACCGATGCGGCGGGCCTGCTTGGCCTGCTGGCGGTGGCCGCGCTGGGTTTTGCCCGCGTGCAGGGCGCCACCGAAAGCCGCCGCGCCGACCACCTAGGGCACTTTGTACCGCATATCGAGTATTACCGCGCTACTATAGATGAGGCGCCCGTGGTGCGGACTAACACCTTTGCCACCACGCTGCGGGTGCAGGCCGTGCGGGTGGCGGGACGCTGGCAAGCCGCCACGGGCGGCATCCGTGTAAGTTTGCCGCGTCACGAAACCACCGCCACCGTGTCCGCCCCGCGCTACGGCGAGGTGTGGCTGGTGCAGGGCTCGCCCGAGCCGAGCAAAGGCCCAGCCAACCTAGGCGAGTTTGACTACCGCCGCTACCTGCAGTATCATCAGGTTTATCATTCGCAGTTCGTGCACCAGGGCCAGTACCGGGTGCTGGGCCAGGCGCCACTGAGCGCCGTGGTGGCACTCAGCCAGCATGCGGCGGCCGTGCTTGATGGGGTATTTCGGCGCTATGTCAAAAGTCCGCCCGAATATGCCCTAGGTACGGCCCTGGTGCTGGGCTTCCGCGACGACATCGACACCGCTACCAAGCAGGCCTACGCCAATACTGGCACCACGCACATTATGGCGGTATCGGGCTTGCAGGTGGGGCTGCTGTTTGCGGCGTTGCAGTGGCTGCTGGCGCGGCTGCCGCTGGGCAGCTCGGCGTTGCGGCGGCGCCTGCTCACGGCTAGCCTGGGGCTAGCCCTCATCTGGAGCTACGCCTTCCTGACGGGCCTTTCAGCATCAGTGCTGCGCGCCACCGTGATGTTTACCCTTGTGATAGTAGGTCAGGCCTGGGAGCGCCAAAGCAGCTTGTTCAACACCCTCAGCGCCGCGGCCTGCTGCCTGCTTCTCTACAATCCCTACCTGCTCTGCGACGTTGGGTTTCAGCTCTCCTTTCTGGCGGTGGTCAGCATCGTATACCTGCAGCCGCGCATTGTACGCTGGCTCGACGTGCGCAATTGGGTGCTCGACTACCAGCGCAGCTGGCACCGCCCGGCCCGGCAGCGCCTAGGGCGTGCGGGCGCGTGGCTCGCCGATGCGGCTTGGCAACTCACGGCGCTATCTATCGCGGCGCAAATCGCCACCTTCCCGCTGGGGCTATATTATTTCCATCAGTTCCCGTTCAATTTTCTACTTTCCAATCTCATCGCGGTGCCTATTTCCAGCATCGCAGTGTACGTGGGCGTGGTGTTACTACTGGTGAAAGGACTCGTGGCTGTGCCCGCTTTATGGCTGCCAGCGCTCGACTGGGCACCTAGGGCCGTGGGTTGGGCGTTTCAAAGTCTTATTTGGGCATTCAATAAGTACATTTTTCTTGTTGGCCAACTGCTGCCTGGGGCGGTGGTGGGCGGCGTGCACCTCAACCAAACCCAGACGCTACTCATCTTCTTACTCATTGGGGCTGTGTGCGCATTCTTTGCCACGCGGCGGCTGGCTTGGGTAGGCGGCGGGGTGGCCCTGCTGGCACTGTATGCCGGCAGCCGGGTAGCCGAGGCGGCCGAGGTGGCGCCCGTGCGCGAGTTTGTAGTATACAGCATTCCGCGGCGTTCGGTAGTGGGTTTTTGGCAAGGCGCCGCGCCCGAGTTTGTAATGGCCGACTCGCTGCCGCTCTCCGAAACTGAGCGCACCTACCGCCTCAAGCCCAGCTTGATACTGCGCCGCGTGCGCCAGCCGCGCTATTGTGTGGGCTGGCAAGGTGCAGCCGTGCCTACACGGCTAGTGGGCGCCCCGTATCGTGTCGATTCAACTAGGCGCTACCCACCGGCACCGGTAGTGCTGGCCAGCTGGCGCGGCCTGCGCATCGCCTTCGTGAGTGGCCGGCTTCGGCGCTTGGCTGCTGGCGCCGCGCCGCTGGTGCCAGCTGATATTGTGGTGCTGCGCCGTAATGCTCGTATCTACCCCGACGGTCTGGCCGCGCATTTTGGCCCACGAGCACGGGTAGTGTTTGATTCCTCCTGCCAGCGCGGATATATTGCCCGCCAAGGTGCTGCCCTGCAAGCGGCAGGCTTCCGCATCTGGGACGTTAACGAGCAAGGAGCATTTAGTTATGCCCTGACGCTTAAGCACTGAGCCTATCCGGGAACTTCCACCGCGCCAATTGCCCTAGGGTAGGTGCGGGTGCGTTAGAGTGTAGCGAGTATATTGCGCATGGCTGGGTTTACGCTCATCATCTGCTTATTAACTTTCGTCGTATTTATTATTATGGAAAATTATCCGACCCAAGAGTTGTTGGCGCTGCGCTTCTTGCAGTACGAAGTCGACGGCCGCCTTGCTTACATCACACTCAATCGCCCCGCCAAGCGCAATGCCCTCAGCGCCGATGTGGTGACTGAGCTGAAGCAAGCCTTTGAAACTGCCGAAGCCGACGACGACGTTAAAGTCATCATTTTGCGCGCAAGCGGCGAGGTCTTCTGCGCTGGTTCCGACATCAAGTATCTGCAAGAGCTACAGGCTAATACCTACCAGGAAAATCTGGCCGATAGCACGCACCTGATGCAGCTGTTTCACCAAATTTATACCCTTAAAAAGGTGGTAATCGGGCAGGTGCAGGGCCACGCCCTAGCTGGCGGCTGCGGCCTGGCCGCGCTCTGCGATTTCACCTTTGCCGTGCCCGAAGCCAAGTTTGGCTTCACGGAAGTGAAAATCGGCTTCTTGCCGGCCATCGTGAGCGTATTTCTGGTGCGCCGCCTCGGCGAAACCCGCACCAAGCAGCTGCTGCTCAGCGGCGACGTCTTCACGGCGCAGCAAGCGCTTGACTATGGTCTCATTACCTTTTTGGTAGAGCAAGACGAGCTAGCCGATGCGGTGCGCGAATATGCCTTACGCCTAGTGCGCGAAAACTCAGGCAACAGCATGGAAATGACAAAAGAGCTATTGGCTCATTTGCCCGCCCTGAGCTTGGAAGAAGGCCTGCGCTACGCTGCTGAGCGCAATGCCGACGCCCGCGCCGCCGATGATTACCGCCGGGGCATCGCTGCGTTTTTGAACAAAGAGAAGATAGACTGGTAGTTATTTTTTTAGCTGTTGGCTTTTGGTCGCTAGCTGTTAGCTTTTTTTGAAAGCGGCACTGGCATAAAAAACTAACAGCCAACAGCTAATTGCTAATGGCTAATCTACTTATCGTCCTCGCCACCTTCGCCTTCATGGAATTTTGGGCGTGGTTTATGCACAAGTATGTGCAGCATGGGCCGCTGTGGGTGCTGCACCGCTCGCACCACGTGCGGCCCAGCCCGCGGCCCTTTGAGCGCAACGATTGGTTTTTTGCTATTTACGGTGCCATTTCGGCCGTGCTGTTTGTCACCGGCGACAATGGCGACCGGTGGTGGTTCTGGGTAGGGGTAGGCATTGCAGCGTATGGCACTGTGTATTTTTTTGTGCACGATGGTCTAATTCACGGCCGGCTACCCTTCTGGAAAAAGACTGATAATGTGTACCTAAGGGCTCTTAACATGGCCCACAAGATGCACCACAAAACGCAGGGCCGCGACCATTCTGAAGAGTTTGGCCTGCTCTGGGTATCACCTAAATACTTGCGCTTGGCGCGCCAGCAGGCCGCCCGGCGTGAGCAATGAGCAGACAGACGCATTGCCCCCTAGTTAAAAACATTTAATAGGTTTGTGGCTTATTCAATTTGACACAATCAACTATTTTATATCCTATCCAATCATCAACTTATTACCTAGGTCTTTCCCATTCGAAGCTCGTAGCTGGGCGCTACTGACGGGAAATTTTAGCTATCCAATTACTCACTAATCTCGTGGCTCGTTATTCTATCAGCGATTTAGAGCAACTCTCTGGAGTCAAAGCTCATACTATTCGCATCTGGGAGCAACGCTACAACTTGCTGAGCCCCAGCCGTACTACTACCAATATCCGCACCTATGGGGAGGCTGACTTGCGCCGCCTGCTCAACGTAGCGGCACTGTGCGCGCGTGGGCAGCGCATTTCGCAGGTGGTGCGCCTAAGCGAAGAGGAGTGCCAAACCGCTGCCTTGTCGCTTTGCAACGAAGTTCAGCCCGCCGATTTTGCCCGCCTCAATGCCATGCTGGGCGCTACACTCGACCTCGACGAGCCCCGCCTGCACCGCCTTTTCGATGAAGCCATCGAGCAGCTTGGCCCTGAAGACGCCCTGCTGCGGCTCGGCTACCCCCTGCTACAGCGCCTGAGTGTGTCGTGGAAGGAAGGCTCACTGAGCGTGGCTCAAGAGCGCCTAGTGGCGCAACTGCTGCGCCAAGAGCTAATGGCCTCGGCCGATGCTTTGCCCCTGATTCCGCTCAGCCAAGCCGATGCACCCCGCTGGCTGCTTTTCCTGCCTGAGGGCGAGTGGCAAGAGCTGGCCTTGCTCTTCATGAACTACGCCCTGCGGGCCCGCGGCCAGCAAGTGCTGTATCTAGGGCCCAACCTGCCGCTGCCCGACATCATAGCGGCGGCGCGGACTTTCCAGCCCACCGTGCTGGCTACCGTGCTTACCACTACGCCGGCTCGTGCTCAGTTAAACAACTATGCCGACGAGCTGCGCAAGCAGTACCCCGATGCTACGCTACTATTATTCGGGACACTGGCGGTACAAGCCAAACAGCTACCCGAGGGCTGCTTGCCAATGGCATGCCTACACGAATTTCGTGATTTAATTCCCGTTATAAATCAAGTAGTTGAAGCGCAGTTAACAGAAAAGTAAAGCAAGACCACGACCTAAGCGTCTCTTATTTGCGTAATCGGGCGGGGCTACGCGGGTTGGCGCAGGTATTCAAAAAAAACTGCTGCTATCGAGCCGTTTTTCTCACTTGTGGTCTACCTTTGTTTAAGATTCTGCTACGAACCCTTCAACAATATGACTTCTCTGGAATTCACTTCCCAAGTGCAGAAAATATCTTCATCGCTCCGCCCCGTGGCGATGAACCTCACCCGCGACGCTGACGATGCCAAGGACTTAGTCCAGGAAACGCTACTCAAAGCGCTGCTTAACAAAGATAAATTTAAGGCTGGTACCAATTTGAAGGCATGGTTGTACACCATCATGCGCAACACCTTCATTAACAACTATAACAAGATTACCAAGCGCAGCTCGAACATCGATTCGACTGAGTATTTCCAGTACTTCAATACCGACGAGAACTACATCACGCACAACGGGGCAACGACCGATTTCGTGGTGCGCGACATCAACGAGGCCATTGCCAGCCTAGGCTCGGATTACCGCACGCCGTTTATGATGTACTATATCGGCTACAAGTACCTAGAGATTGCGGAGAAGCTGCAAATCCCGATTGGCACTGTGAAGAATCGTATTCACATCGCCCGCAAGGACTTAAAAGCTGCTCTGCACGTGTATGCCCCTGCTGGGGCCGACCGCGCCGGAGCCGTACTTCTTGATGAGCCGGAGCAAGACTAACTTGCCGCCGCGTTTTGCGTTGTAAAGGGCCGCGCCTTCCGCCAGTTCGGAAGGCGCGGCTCTCGTTTTTAGTGATTAATGGTTAGTTATTAGTGCTTGATAACTGATTGTGAAATCACTACTACCTAACCACTAATCACTAAAAAGTGCCCCAGGCGATAGTAATAGGTGCCGGCTTTGCCGGTTTATCGGCGGCCTCTTTTCTGGCTCGGGCCGGGTGGCAAGTCACACTGCTCGAAAAAAACGCCGGGCCGGGCGGCCGAGCCCGGGTGTTTGAGGCCGAGAGGTTTACGTTTGACATGGGCCCGAGCTGGTACTGGATGCCGGGCGTGTTTGAGGACTACTTTAAGCAGTTCGGCAAAAAGGTATCAGACTATTATGAGCTAGTGCGGCTCGACCCATCGTATCAGGTCATTTTTGGCGACAAGGACACCCTAGGTATACCGGCGGGCATGCCGCAGCTGCGGCAGCTGTTTGAGGAGCTAGAGCCCGGCAGCGCGGCGCGGCTCGATGAATTCTTGGCCCAGGCGGCGTATAAATACGAGGTAGGCATCAACAAATTTGTGCACTTGCCTAGCCGCTCTGTGCTGGAGTTTGTGGACTGGGAAATAGTGAAGGGCGCGGTGCGACTCGACCTGCTGCAAAGCATGGCCAAGCACGCCCGCAAGTTCTTTAGCCACCCCAAGCTGCTCAAGCTCATTGAGTTTCCGGTATTGTTCTTGGGCGCTACGCCCGAGAACACGCCGGCGCTGTACTCACTCATGAACTACGCCGACCTGGCCCTAGGTACCTGGTATCCCAAGGGCGGCATGCACCAGATAGTGCGTGGCATGGTGGCGGTGGCCGAGGAGCTAGGCGTGAAAATCGAGTACAACCAAGAGGTGCAGGAGATAGTGGTAACCCAGGGCCGCACCACTGGTGTGCGCACGGCTACCGGCTTTTGGCCGGCCGATGCCGTGGTGGCCGGGGCCGACTACCAGCACATAGAGCAGCAAGTGCTGGCGCCAGAATATCGTCATTACTCGCCGGCGTACTGGGACTCGCGCACGATGGCGCCTTCGTCGCTGCTGTTCTACCTAGGTGTGAATCGCCCGCTGGATAACCTGCTGCATCACAATCTCTTCTTTGACGAAGATTTTTCGCAGCACGCGCACGAGATATACGAGGCGCCGCAGTGGCCCAGCCGGCCGCTGTTCTACGCCTCGGTACCCAGCAAGACTGACTCCACGGTGGCGCCCGCTGGCCAGGAAAACTTGTTCCTGCTTATTCCGGTGGCGCCGGACCTCGATGACCCTGAGGCCACACGCGAGAAATATTATAATTTGCTAATGGACCGGCTCGAAAAGCATTGCGGCCACCCCATTCGCGAGCATGTGGTGTACAAGCGCAGCTATGCCCACCGCGACTTTGTAGCCGATTATCACTCTTTCAAAGGCAACGCCTACGGATTGGCTAACACGTTGAAACAGACGGCTATCTTGAAGCCAACGCTCAAAAGCAAGAAGGTCAATAACCTGTACTTTACCGGCCAGCTTACGGTGCCGGGGCCGGGCGTGCCGCCTTCCCTGATATCGGGCCAGGTAGTAGCAGGTGAAGTGCTAAAGGAAATAAAGTAGCGCCCTAGGTTGGCAATAACCAGAACTATTGGTCCGCAAGCAAAGTAAGTAGCGAGAAAATAGCCGTTCTTGTACTTTTGGCGGCATATTTAGTCCTCATCCGTGAACCACGAACAGCTGTTTACTGACACTAGTTTAGCGTGTGCCCAGCTCATCACGCGGCGCTATAGCACGTCCTTCTCCTTGGGTATCCGTACCTTAGATAAGGAGTTGCACCGGGCTATCTATGCTATTTATGGCTTTGTGCGCTGGGCCGATGAGATAGTGGACACCTTCCACAGCCACGACAAAGCGGCGCTGCTGGCCACGTTTGAGCACGATACCTACGCGGCCATTGCTGCTGGCTTTAGCCTGAACCCCGTGCTGCACGCCTTTCAATGGGCGGTGAATGAGTACGGCATTGACCACGAGTTCATCGATGCGTTTTTGCGCAGCATGGAGATGGACCTAGAGGACCGCAACTACCGCCAGGAGCTGTACGAAAAATACATCTATGGCTCGGCCGAAGTGGTGGGCCTAATGTGCCTGCGCGTATTTTGCCACCAAGAGCCAGCCCGGTTTGAGCAGTTGCGTGAGCCCGCAAGGCGCCTAGGGGCCGCTTTTCAAAAGGTCAACTTTCTGCGCGATATCCGCTCGGACTACGAAGACCGGGGGCGCGTGTACTTCCCGGGGCTGCGCTACGAGCAGTTCGACAATGAGACCAAGCGGACGATAGAGGCCGACATCCGAGCCGACTTTGAGGCGGCCTATGTAGGCATTCAGCAGTTGCCGCGCTCGGCGCGGCTGGGCGTGCACTTGGCCTACGTGTATTACCTCAAGCTATTTTATAAGCTGCGGCAGGCACCAGCGGCCCAAGTGCTGGCCGAGCGCGTACGCCTGCCCGATAATACCAAGCTGCTGTTACTGCTCGGCTCATGGCTGCGGTATCGGTTGCGGCTGGTGGGGTAGCATCTAGGTCTACCTCGGCAGTACTAAAAAAAGCGTGTATCCCAGCTCGTTGCCGAACCTTACTGTGAGCGGTGATGTAGCTTTGGGACCATGAGAAAATTGCTGCTTATTCCCTTTTTGCTGCTCGGTGTTACTAGCAACGCTTTGAATAATAAGCATCTACATTCTATTTCTAGGCGTTTTGCGCCTCATCAAACGTTCATTCTGCTTCCCATGTCGCCTTCCAATCCGGCTGCCTTGCGCCGCCACTACGAGCAAGCTGCCGCTAATAAAGAGGCCGGTGAAAAATTTTATGACCTGTTGCACGGTTACAAAGGGCAGGAGGCATTGGTGCTAGGATACAAGGCTGCCTCTGAAGCTATTAAGGCGCGCGACGCGTCGATGCTCAACAAGCTGACTTATGTGCAGCAGGCGGCCCGCACCTTCGAGCAGGCTGTGACACTGGACCCTACCAATGCAGAAATTCGTTTTCTCCGATTCTCGGTTGAGAGCAATCTGCCGCCCTTCCTAGGGCTGAGCAAGCATGTAGACGAAGACAAGGCGTTTTTGGTAGCGGCGGCTCTACAACATCCGCGCTCGGGCCTCGATGATGAAGCCTTCCGCACGGTACGTGGCTTTCTGGTAGACCGTGGGCACGTGTCAGAAGCGCAGGCCGCGCAGCTGTCGCAAGTAAAAAGTAGCTAAGACACCTAGGGGCGACCTAGATTTAAGGCTAATTACTAACGTAATAAAGCAACCTTCGGCCGGCCTTTTTAGTTAGTTGAGCGATATGCAGTCCGGTTTGCACCTCAGTGTTCGCATCGATTCTAACTCCGGCTTTTGCTTTGGCGTGATTTACGCCATTCAGATGGCCGAGGACCTGCTCGACGAGCAGGGCTATTTGTATTGCCTAGGCGACATTGTGCACAACGATGAGGAGGTGCAGCGCCTAGAAGCCAAGGGCTTACGTATCATCGACTACGAGCAGCTGGCTGTATTGCGCGATGAGGCCGTACTGATTCGGGCGCACGGTGAGCCACCCAGCACCTACCAGCAGGCTTTGGTCAACAACCTGACGCTGATTGACGCCAGTTGCCCCGTAGTGCTGAAACTGCAAAACCGCATCAAGGCGAGCTTCGACCGGCGCGAAAAATTATTCATCTACGGCAAGCACGGCCACGCCGAGGTGCGCGGCTTGCTGGGGCAGACCAGTGGCGAAGCCATCGTGTTTGAGAACCTAGAAGAGCTGCTGCACCACGAACTGCCCGCCAACATTACGCTATATAGCCAGACGACAAAGAGCACGGAGTCATTTTACACGATTAAGACCGAGCTCGAAAGCCGCGGGCACTCGGTAACGGCACACGACACCATTTGCCGGCAGGTGAGCAACCGCGACCTGGACTTGCGGCGCTTTGCGGCGCAGTTCGACCAGGTGGTCTTTGTATCGGGCACGAAGAGTTCTAATGGCAAGGTGCTGTACCAGGTGTGTAAGGAAACCAATCCGTGCACGCACTTTATTTCAAAAACCGACGAGATATGTCCCTCTTGGTTTGGGCCAGGGCAGTCGGTTGGTATTTGTGGAGCTACAAGCACGCCCATGTGGCTGATGGAGCAGGTGCGCGATGTACTGGTGCGGCTGTAAGAATAATAAAGAAGCCTAGGTATGCACATGCTCCGCTCTACCGTTGCGCCCGTGAAAGTGGCCCCTAAGCCTCTGGCGGGTAGGGGGGTGCTTGCGGCTGGGCTCATTATTGCGGCTTGGGCTAGCTTATTAGTATTCTTACTGGCGTTTTATCAGCCCGACTGGCACTCGCCGGCGCCCTACTTGCTGCTGTTGCTACAAACACACTTGTATACTGGCCTTTACATCACGGGCCACGATGCTATGCACGGGGTGGTGAGCCACAATAAGCGCCTCAACAATGCCATTGGTACGGTGGCAACGCTGCTGTTTGCCTATAATTGGTTTCCGGGCCAGTTGCCCAAGCACCATCGCCATCACCACCACGTTGGCACCCAAGACGACCCTGACTACCACCCGGAGGGCCATCCCGGCTTCCTGCCTTGGCTCCTGCGCTTTGCCTGGAACTACGTGACCTGGTGGCAGGTACTGCTGATGGCTGCCACCTACAACGTGCTCAAAATCTGGTTTCCGCAGGCCAACGTTATTGCCTTCTGGATGGTGCCGGCCGTGCTAGCCACATTGCAGCTGTTTTTCTTTGGTACCTACTTGCCGCACCGCGGCGAGCACGAGCCCGACAACCACCATAAGTCGCGCAGCCAGCGCCAGTGGCCCTACCACGCCTGGGCATTCGTAAGCTGCTACTTCTTCGGCTATCACTACGAGCATCACGACCAGCCCTACCTACCCTGGTGGCGTCTGTGGCAAGCCAAGTCACAGATTAGTACGGATTGAAGTTGACTTCACGAATTACGTAAACTAAAAAGCCTGCCCAATTGGGCAGGCTTTTTAGTTGTATTAAACAACTACGTTTCTCACATCCTTCACCTATAGCAGCCGTGAAATCTGCTTCTATTCGCGATTTAGTGAGTAGCATTAGTCTTTTTGCAGCACTCAGGTAAGCGCTCGTAGGCGCGGTTATCAGCCGTGGCTTCGTCGGCATCATAGCCGGTTTTCTGTACGGCGGTGCGTAGGGCGGCCGTAGTGGTTTTGGCCGGGTTGTAGGTCACGGTCAAGACCTTGCTGGGCACGTCGAGGTGAGCCGCCTGCACACCTTTTTCGTAGGCTAGGCTTTTTTCGAGGCGGGCCTTGCACATGTCACACACGGCCGACGTCTTAAACTGGACTTGCTCGGTGCCTTTGGCCTTGGTGGCCGCCGCTACAGGAGCGGTTTGGGCCTGGGCGGCCAGGCCGCCAATGCTCAGCAGCGTGAGCAGGGAGAATGCGAAAGCTTTCATGAGAACAAAACAACTAAAATTAAATAATAAGTGCCACTGACGAGTAAGAACTCATAGGGCTAATTAGCTTGACAACTAAGTAGTCAGCCCGCCGCGGGCGTATGTGCGAAATCCGACAAACCCATTTGAAGCTGCGGTTTAGTCGATGTGGTAGCGGAGGCCTGCGTAAGTGAGGCGCCCATACACCGGGCCCCATACCATGGCCGCATCGAAGCCTGCACTAAAGGGCGAAGCTGCATTTTGGATAGGGTCGGGCTGGCGGTAATTAGTGAGGTTTTCGACACCTAGGTACACTTCCAGGCGCTTGAAAGCCCGCGTAACTTGTGCATTGAGCAGGGCATAGCGTGGGGCAAATTGCAGGCCAGAAGTGCCGGTGCCGTGCGCGTGTCCCACGTTGCTGCCATCAGCGGGCAGGTGGGCCAGGGGGCGCTCGCCAAACCACTGCACCGTGAGGTCGCCGCGCCACTTGTCGAAGGCCGAGGCGTATCCTAGGTTCAGGAAAGCGCGGTGTTGGGGCGTAAGCGGCTTGGGTAGCAGCTGGCCGGCGTAAGTGCTCTGCACATCGAGCCACTTGTAGGCGGCTTTCACTTGCAGGCCTTTGGCGGGTTCGGCCTGCACCTCAGCCTGTAGGCTGCGGGCGAAAGAGCGGGCGCCCGGCGTCAGGTTATCCAAGATGATGTACTGCGGGCTGGTGTACATATCCGCCACCAACTGGTTCTGGAAGCTCGTGTCGTAGTAATCGACCACGAATGTGGCTTGGCGCCCCAGCAGCTGGAAATACTGCGTAAGCGAGCCACCAAAATTCCAAGCCGTTTCGGGCAGCAGATTGGAAGCAATGTAAAACTCGCGGGCGCTGGCTAGCATCGCCGCATTGTCGGCAATAGGGTTAGGCACGCGCAGGCCCCGGCCGGCCGAAAGGCGCAGAGCGGTGGTGGGGCGCAAGTCGTACTTGAGGTTGAAGCGCGGCGTGACTTGCCAGCCGAAGAGGTTGTGGTAGTCGGTGCGCAAACCCAGCACAGCCGTTAGGTTGCGCGAGTTATTGTAGGTATACTCGGCAAAGGCGCCAGGCACGCGCTCAGTGCGGCGGCGGTTTTCGCGGGCGTCGATGGTGACCGGCGTATCGGTCGAATAGATGCGGCCGGTGCCTAGGTGCTCGCGGTAGTCGTCGTATAAGAAGCTCAGGCCCGCCCGGTACACGTGGGTGGTGTTCTGGATAACGCTCTGGAACAGCAGCGTGGCCTGCCCAGTGTTTTGGTGGCCGTCGTACTGGCGCGGCCCGGTGTCCTGCTTAAAGGAGTAGGTCGAGTTGAAGTCGTGGCTGGTGCTATTCACCAGCAGCCCTAGGCTCTGAAAGGGGCGACCGGGCCAGGTGTACGAGGTGCGCGCCTGGGCCGTGTAGCGGTTGGTGGTTTGCGTGGTGCCATAGTGCTGGCGGTAGGCATCGGTGGCGTCGGGGCGAAAATCCAGTTGCCCACCCTGCCGGGTCTCGCGCAGGGCACCCACGCCCAACTCGGCTACTAGGCCATTGCCCGAGAGGTACTTCACCTTGTCGTAGCCGTTGAACTGCGTAGCTAGCGGGAGGTCCAGAAAGCCGTCGCCGTTGCGGTCCACGCGGTTGCCGAGGTGGTCGTTGTGCAGCAGCAGTACGTTGCTCCATTTCTTGTTGAAGCGCTGCGACGACACGGCGTTCAAGTCAAATTTACCCAGGTCGTTGACATAGGCGTTGAGTAGGAGTTGGTCGGTTTTGTCGGGCTCTTTGAGCTGCACGTTCACCTGCCCCGAAATACCCTCGTAGCCATTCACCACCGAGCCCGTACCCTTGATGATATCGATGCTGCCAATCCAGGGGCCCGCCAGGTACCCTAGGCGGTAGGGGGCCGCCAAGCCGCGCAAGGCCGGCTGGTTGTCGATGGTCAGCAGCGAATATGCCCCATCGAGGCCCAGCAGCTGAATCTGCTTGGCGCCGCTCACCGCGTCGGCAGTGCTCACCTCTACAGCAGCGTTGGTTTCGAAGCTCTCGGCCAGATTGCAGCACGCCGACTTGGTAAGGTCCCGTGAGCTAATGGTCTGCAAGTTGCCCACTGCCTTAGCTGAGTAGGCAGGCGGGCGCCCCGTTACAGTCACCTCACCTAAGGCCGCGCCGCCGCGCAAGCTCACTCGCAGGTAGGGCGTGGTGCTGGTGGGTACCGTCACTGTATCAGCAGTATAGCCTACTGCGCTGATAATGAGCCGGTGGCTAACCTGCGCCGGAAAGGGCAGTACAAATGTGCCCGCGCCATCGGTGCTGGTAGTGGGGCCGCTGGCGCCGGCTGGTAGCAGCCAGCGCACTACGGCGCCGGGTAGGGGGGCGGCGCCCCCCGCCTCGTGCACCTCGCCGCGCACGGCCGCCCCGCTTTGGGCGTGGGCCAGCAGGGGCAGGCTGCAAAAAGAAATAAGTAGAGAGCGCGGAAATAACCCGCTAATAGCTAGCATATACGTCGAATAGTAATGATTTCTGAAAAACAAACGGCCAGTCTAGTCCAACTGGATTGGCCTTGTTCAGAAATCACCTAGACGACGAGCGTGCACCCGAGCGTAAGCAGTACTCGCCCCGCCTTAGGTACCCCCGGCGGTGACGAATTGGCGGCCGTGCCAGTGGCCACAGACGCGGCCAGTGGCGCCCTGAGCGATAGCCCAGTCCAGACTGGCGTTGGTAGTAATGCCGGCGGTAGCGCCGGTGGCGCCTCAGGCAGCCACTTTGCAAAGCCCGCCGCACTGCTCTGGGCATTGAGCTTGTGCTGCGAGTGGCTGATGTCGCAACAGCCGCTGGCGCGGCGCTTGCCGCAGGGCCGGCCTGGCTTGGTCGGGGTAGTCTCATCGCTATGGCTAGCCAAGCCTGGCAAACTCAACGCGACGGTGCTGCGCCCGCTAATACGGCAGCGGTGGCGCTCGGCCGTGAGCCCTACCGACGTAGCCAACACCAAAAGCGCCAGCAAGGCGCTCAGAAAACGGTGATGGTAGGGCAGAGGGCGTAGCATAACTTACACAAAAATACACCACCTAGGGCGCTTGCCGCGTGCAGCAAACGCCCTAGGTGGTGTAAAATTTGGCCAGCGGCTAAGTAGGCTAGCGGCGCCCGCTTTTGCCTTTAAGCTTGCCCTTCGAGAGTTTTTTAGCAGCCTGTACTTGCTCATAAGCCAAGCGCTGAAGCTGCACGGCCACGGGCGGCGTAATGCCCAGCGCGGCGGCGGCCTGCTCGGTGCCTCCTAGCTTGCGTGGGTCGTAGCCAGCCACCTCGGCCAGCAGCACGCACGCATTCAAGTAAGCCCCATAGGCGCTCGGGTGGTAATGGTCGCTGCCCCACAAGTCGACCTTGCCCGCCTCGGGAGCATAGGGGTTCGGCATGGCTACACCCTGCCGCACGGCCCGCAGCCAAGCATCACCGGCCGGCGCCACGCCCGCAAAATGCCCGTCGCGGGCCGCCTCCTGATAGTAGGCCGCGTGCAAGTCGTGGGTCATCGAGTCGAGCGGCAGGCCGCTGTAGTTCTTGCCGCTCGGGTAAGTAATATCAGCTCGCGCCCAAGTTTGGTAGAGGTACACCTGGGCGGCGGGATTGGCCGTGTGCACGGCTTGTTCGAGCCGGGTGGCATACTCGAAGAAGCGCGCCGGCTGCCCGCCGTGCCGCGTGGGCACCGGGCCAGTGCTGTAGTCGTGCATCACCACTTTATCCCACTTAGGCTGCCGAATGATAGCCAGAGCGCTATCGTAATGAAACTTCAGGGTTTGCCCGCTAATGACCTCCAAGTGGACGTCGTAGGGCAAGCCAGCCTCGTCGGTTAGCTTCTTAAAAATACCCGGAATGCCTCCCCAGGGGCGGTCCTCGTGCTCATACTGGCGGTGGCGCTGTCCAGCAGCGTTAGGCTTGAAGTTCTCGTCGGTAACAGCTGTGGCATTGTAGCTCAGCACAGGCTGGAAGGCGCCGTGAAAGAAGCTGTTGCCCACAAACAGGATAGTTTGTGGCCGAGTCGTGGCCGGCCGTTGGGCCCACCCAGGCAAGCCCAGCCAGCATAAAGCACCAACCAGCGCCCAGCGGCGCAGCGAGGAGAAAGGAAAGAAGCAATTCATGGTTGCAAGTAAGGCAGTCCAGCGCGTAAGTCGCTGGGCTCGGTAGCAAATCGGAGTCGCCAAGGCCCGCTCGGCAAGTGCACTCGGCAGCGCCTCTCCTCTCTTATATGCAACATAGTTGCTCAAATATTGGACTATCAAAAAAGTGACTTAAGTCGCGAGTAGACTTGGTTTTTCAAAGCTAGAGGGTTGCCAAATGGCAGTGCATCAAAGTTGCAAAATTGATAAAATATGCGTTTAAAGCTCGCTAAAGGACTTTTTACGCCGTGGTAAGAAGTGGTAGAAAGTGGCGGCTTTTTTGAAACGAATCGTACTTTTGTTCTTTAGCCCACGCCTAACGCCGCCGCTTCTTCCTGCCATGTCCTTATCTCTCACCGGCGAATACGATTGCAAGCTCGACCCCAAGGGGCGGCTGGTGCTGCCGGCGAAGGTAAAGGCGGCCCTGCCCGATGCCTATGCCAACCAGCTGGTGCTGGTGCGCGGCCTCGAGCCTTGCCTGGTGCTGTACCCTAGGTCGGCCTGGGACGTGATTCAGGCCCGGGTGATGGCCCTGGACGAATTCAACGAGGAGTACCGTCAGTTTCAGCGTAACTTTCTGCGGGGTGTGACGGAGGTAGAGCTCGACAACATCGGGCGCTTTTTGCTACCGGGCTCCATGCGCCGCTACGCCGGCCTAGAGAAAGAAGCCATTATCGTGGGCCTCGGCAACCGCTGCGAACTGTGGGACCCCGCCCGCTACGACGACTACCTTATTAAGGACCCGGGTGAGTTTTCTAAGCTGGCCCAAAAGTTCGTTTCCCTTTCACCCGATACGCCGGGCTCACCGGCTCTCTCTGCCTGATGAGCCTCGACCCTCGCCCCAACGATACCGCCTACCACCGCCCCGTGATGCTGGCCGAGTGCCTCGATGCGCTAGACCTGCAACCCGCCGGCCGCTACGTCGATGTGACGTTTGGTGGCGGCGGCCACTCGGCCCGCATTTTAGAACACCTATCGGAAGGCCACCTCTTCAGCTTTGACCAGGACGATGCCGCCGAGCGCGAAGCACAGGCGCTAGCTCGGCCGCAGTTCACGTTCATTCGGGCCAACTTCCGGCATCTTACCAGCGAGCTAGCTACCCTAGGGGCTTTGCCCGTCGATGGCCTGCTGGCCGACCTAGGGGTATCATCGCACCAGTTTGACACGGCCGGTCGGGGTTTTAGCACTCGTTTCGATGGGCCGCTCGACATGCGGATGAACCCCGAGGATGCCAGCGCCCCCACGGCCGCCGACGTGCTCAACGACTATGAGGAAGCCGCGCTGCACCGCATTTTTGGTATGTACGGCGAGGTCACCAATGCCCGTACCCTAGCTGCCACGGTGGTGCAGGCGCGCCGGCAGCGCCCGCTGCGCACCATTCAAGAGTTGAAGCAAGCTATTCAGCCCGTTACGGCGCGGGGCAAAGAGAATAAATACTTGGCGCAAGTATTTCAAGCCCTCCGCATTGAGGTTAACGACGAGCTGACGGCCTTGCAGGAGATGCTAGTGCAAACGGCCCAGGTGCTGCGCCCCGGCGCGCGCTTGGTAGTGATGAGTTACCACTCGCTAGAAGACCGGCTGGTTAAGAATTTCCTCAGCCAAGGCAAGTTCTTCGGCCAAGCTGAAAAAGACCTGTACGGGCGGACCAGCCTACCCTTTGAGGCGCTAACGCGCAAGCCCATCGAGGCTTCGGCCGACGAAGTTGCCCAGAATAGCCGTGCTCGCAGTGCCAAGCTGCGGGTCGGCGTCCGAACCTCTATTCCCGCGTAAGCTCATGGCCGCCAATACGCTTCGCCCCACTGCCGGGCCGCCCCGCACCAATGTAGCGCGCCCCACTGCGCCGCCTGCTCCCGAGCCTACGCCGGCGCCTGCCCCAGTAGCGCCTGAGCCGCTGCCGGCTCCGGTGGCCGCCGTGCCCGAGCCAGAGGTTGAAAAGCCCGCCCCGCCCCGCCGCAAACCCGCGCCCGAACAACCCGAGCGCCCGGCTTCTACTTGGAGCTTGTTTTCGCTGCTCGACCGGTTTACGGGGCTCGATAGCTTCTTTGAGGAGGGCTTGCCGGTGCAGTACCTGCCCAAGGTGCTGTTTATCATGCTGCTTACCTTGCTGTACATCGGCAACACGCACTACGGCAACCGCATGAACCGCAACATTCAGCGCCTCAAGCTGGAGACTGAGGACCTACGCGCCGACTACACTACGCTGTCGTCGGACTACATGGAGGCCAGCAAGCAGAGCGAGGTAGCGCGCAAGGTGGCCGCCATCGGGCTGGTCGAAAGTTCGTCGCCGCCCTTTCGCATTGCGGTGCCGGCTGGCCGCCTCGACGAGGCCGAACTAGAAGACATGCCTGTGCTCACGGCCGATACCCTGGCCGCCCGTGCTGCTCGCGATTCGGCCGCCGCGCAACGTGCCGATTCGCTCTTAGGTCGTGCTCGCCGCCAGCAAGCCGCCGAAGCCGCGGGCGCTGATGATGCGCTCGAAGCCGGTCCGCCTCCGCCCGGTTTGGAGGAGGAAGTTGATAATGACCACGTTGCTTCTGAGGTGCCCGCAGTTCAGGCTCGGAAGGCACCCGTAAGAAGTTCTGAAAAGAGTTCTAAAAAGTCCAAGACAGCACAAAATAAAACCACTTCCACGCGTTCTAGCAAGCCTCGGGCTGAAGTAGCCAAAGGCACTAAAAAGAAAGAAGCCCATGAAAGGAAGCGTTAAGAAATCCATCGTCACGCGGGTGCGGCTGGCATTTCTAGGCGTGGCTATTTTCTCGGGAGCCATTGCCTGGAAAATCTCGCACATCCAGTACCAGGAGGGCGCTAAATGGCGAGCCCTGGAGCAGGAGCGCCGCATCAGCTACCAGTCGGTGCCGGCCACGCGGGGCAATATTTTCGCCAGCGACGGCAAGAGCATCATGGCAACTTCGCTGCCCTTCTACCGGGTGGCGTGGGACCCGGGCGTGGTCGATAAGGTCATGTTCCAGAAGGGTATAGATTCGCTGGCTGGGAATCTTGCCCGCTTTTTTGGCGACCGTAGCAAGGAGGAGTACAAGCGCCGCCTGATTACGGCCTACAATGCCAAAGACCCCGCTGTGCGCTACCTGCGCCTGAACTCGCGGCAGATTAACTTTCAAGAGAAGAAGGAATTGACGAGCTGGCCCATCTTTCGGGCCAAGCGTAAAGGCGGGGTCATCTTTGAGAAGGTCGATAAGCGCTTTCGGCCTTTTGGTGGGCTGGCGCAGCGCACCGTGGGCTTCGTGAACGAAGACAAAAACGGGGCCGGCCTAGAGTTTACGTTTCAAACCAAGCTAGCTGGCAAGGCTGGCGAGGCGCTGTATGAGCGGGTGCCAGGTGGCATGAAGCCCGTGTACGACGGCACCGAAATCAAGCCTCAGCCGGGCTATGATATTAAGACGACGCTCGACATCAACTTGCAGGACGGCGCCGAAGATGCGCTGTACCAAGCCTTGGTGGCCAACGACGCACAGTACGGCTGCGCCATCCTGATGGAAGTGCGCACCGGCGAAATCAAGGCCGTAGCTAACCTAGGGAAGGCTTCAGACGGCACATACAAGGAAGACTACAACTACGCCTTTGCCGACCAGGGCCGCACCGAGCCGGGCTCCACGTTTAAGCTGGCGTCGATGATGGCTCTGCTTGAAGCACACCCCGAGATTCAGCTCGACGATATTGTGGACACCGGCAACGGACGCATGCTCATCGGCGGGGCGGTGAAAACGGACACCCACGGCTACGGCAAAGTGACCGTGCAGCAGGTGTTTGAGAAGTCATCGAACATCGGCGTGGCTAAGCTGATAAACCAGTATTTCAGTGGCAACCCTTCGGCCTATACCGACTACCTGAAGCGCTTCGGGTTACCCAAGCCCCTAGGGTTCCAGATGGCGGGCGAGGCCCTGCCTTACATCAAAGACCCCAAGGACCGGACTTGGAGCCGCACTTCGCTCACGACGATGTGTATCGGCTACGAGCTGAAAATCGCGCCCCTGCAAACGCTGGCTTTCTACAATGCCGTGGCCAATGGCGGCGTGAAAGTGCAGCCAATTATCGTGAAGGAAATCAAGCAGGCTGACCAAGTACTGGAGCAATTTGAAGCCCCGGTGTTAAATCAGAAAATTTGCTCCGACGAAACCCTGCGCAAGCTGCACGCCATGATGGAAGGTGTGGTGCTGGAAGGCACTGCCCGCAAAATCAGGCCCACCGACTACAGCATTGCGGGCAAGACGGGCACGGCGTGGAAATTCAAGAACGGCCACTACACTAAAACGTACTCGACCAGCTTCTGCGGGTTTTTTCCGGCCGATAAGCCTAAGTACAGCTGCATTGTGGTGATAGACTCGCCGAGCAAGGGTGGCTGGTCGGGGGCCGAAGTAGCGGCTCCGGTATTCCGTGACATCGCCGACCGCTGCATGGCGCGCGACCAAGCCAGCCAGCGCCCCATGCTGGCGCGGGTGCCCGCCCACCGCTCGCCAGCGCCGCTGGTGCGCGCCGGGGTGCAGGATGAGATAGCGCTCGTGTGCCAGCGCATTGGCCTGCCCGCCCAAACCCGGGCCACCGGGGGCGAGGAATGGGTGCGAGCCACCCGCGCCGTAGACACAGCCGTGGTGACGCGCGCCGTAGAAGTGACGCCCAACACCACCGTGACCCGCGCTGGCCGCATGCCCGATGCCCGCGGCCTTACGCTGCGCGATGCGCTATTCTTGCTCGAAAACCGGGGTCTAAAGGTGCGCACCAATGGCACCGGCCGCGTGCGTGAGCAGTCGGTAGCGCCCGGCGAGTCGGTGAAGCGCGGGGCGGTGGTGAGTCTGGCCTTGGCGCCCACTGCGGCTCTGGCCGCAGCGCCGATGGCCCTGCCCGAGCCGACCCACACCGAGATTGCCGAGAACACGCTGCTGGTGCCTGCTGAGCACGAAAGCCGCCCCATTCGCAGCACCAAGCTGGTAGCGACCAAGCCGGCTAGGTCGGCCGACAAGCCCGCAAAGGCTAAAGGTGCCACGAAGACCGAATCTACCTCGCCCAAGGACAATAACGCTAAAGCCAAGCCCGCGAAAGCGACCGCGCCTAGCACCGACAAGAAAAAGCAGGCGCCTAAGAAAACCTCCGCGGCTGACATCCGCACCGCGCAGCAGCCCGCCGCCAAGCCTGCGATAGCCAAAGGCAACCGCGCCCCTAAATCTGCCTAATGAACCTTCCGCTCTTTTCCTTACTCACCGAGGTCATCGTGCTGGCGCAGCATGGCTCGCCCGACGTGCCCGTTAGCGGCCTGACGCTTGACTCGCGCCAGGCGGGGCCGGGTCTGCTATTCTGCGCCCTGCGCGGCACTGCAACCGATGGACACCAGTTTATCGGCAAAGCCGTGAGCCTAGGGGCCGCCGTAGTGGTGTGCGAGGAGCTGCCTGCCGAGCTAAACCCCGCCACTACCTACGTGCAGGTGGCCGACAGCGCGGCAGCCCTAGGTCCCATTGCCAGCGCGTTTTACGGGCATCCGTCGCGCCAGCTTCAACTGGTGGGCGTCACGGGTACCAATGGTAAAACCACCTGTGCTACGCTCTTGCACAAGCTGCTGCGTGAGCTAGGCTATCACTGTGGCCTGCTGAGCACAGTGCAAAACCAGATTGACGAAACGGTGGTGCCCAGCACCCACACCACACCCGACGCTATTCGGCTCAACGAGCTGCTGGCGCGCATGGTGGCGGCCGGCTGCACTCACGCCTGCATGGAGGTGAGCAGCCATGCCGTGGCCCAGCACCGCATTGGCGGGCTGCGCTTTGCGGGTGGCGTGTTTACCAACCTTACCCACGACCACCTCGACTACCATGGCACGTTTGACAATTACCTAAAGGCTAAAAAAGGCTTTTTCGACGCGTTGCCTAAGTCGGCTTTTGCCCTCACGAATGCCGACGACAAGCGCGGCCCGGTGATGCTGCAAAACACGGCCGCCCGCCGCGCCACCTACTCGCTGCGCACGGCCGCCAGCTTCCGCGCTAGGCTGGTTGATAATGAGCTGCACGGCCTGCACCTGGAGATTGAGGGCCGCGAAGTGCAGTTTCGGCTGATTGGCATTTTCAATGCCTACAACCTGCTGGCGGTGTACGGTGCCGCCGTGCTGCTGGGCGAAGACCCCACCGAGGCGCTTACCATCCTCTCGGGCCTCACCACGGCGCCAGGTCGCTTCGAGCCAGTGGCCGTGCCTGGCAGCGCCATCATTGGCCTCGTGGACTACGCCCACACACCCGACGCGCTCGAAAACGTGCTGCAAACCCTGCACCAGACGCGCCGGCCCGAGCAGCGCATCATCACGGTGGTGGGCTGCGGTGGCAACCGTGACGCAGCTAAGCGCCCCATCATGGCGCGGCTAGCCGCGCAGCTTTCCGACCAAGCCATCCTCACCGCCGATAACCCGCGCGACGAGGACCCGCTGGACATCCTGCACCAGATGCAGGCCGGCCTCACGCCGCCCGCCGATGCGCACGTGCAACTGATACCCGACCGCCGCCAAGCCATTCGGGACGCCGTGAGCCTGGCCCGGCCCGGCGACCTCGTGCTGGTGGCTGGCAAAGGCCACGAAACCTACCAGGAAATAAAGGGTGTCAAACTACCCTTCGACGACCGAGAGGAACTGCGCAAAGCACTCTCAGAAATTAAAAATTAAAGGACCTTTATCAGTGCCCGCGACGCAATCGCGCTGCTTGTACTACCAATTGGTTCCTACTTCAAGCCCATGCTTTATTACCTCTTTCGCTACCTCCACGAGCACTACCACATTCCGGGCATAGGGGTGTTTCAATACACCACCTTTCGCGCGGCGCTGGCGGTAGTTACGTCGCTGCTCATCGCCCAAATTTTCGGCGGTAAGCTCATTGGTGTGCTGCAGCGTAAGCAGCTGGGCGAGACTATCCGTGACCTAGGCTTGCAGGGGCAAAGCGAGAAGAAAGGTACGCCGACCATGGGCGGTCTTATCATCTTGCTGGCCATTCTGGTGCCCGTACTGCTGTTTGCACGTCTGCGCAACATTTACATTATTCTGATGCTGCTCAGCACCGTTTGGCTCGGGTTGATTGGGTTTCTAGATGACTACATCAAGATTTTTCGCAAGAATAAGGAAGGCTTAAGCGGTCGGTTTAAGGTGCTGGGGCAGATTGGCTTAGGTATCACGGTGGGTTGGGTATTGTTCTACAGCAACGAGATTACCGTGCGCGAGTATCTGCTGCCCAATGGGCAGTACTCGGCGGTAGATGCGTCCAAAATATTTAAAGACGTACACCTAGCTATTACGACGGTGCCGTTCATGAAAAACAATGAGCTGAACTACGGCGACTTGTTTGCGCAGGCCGGCACGGCGTTCAAAGGCTTGTATGGCTTGTTCTACATTCCCATCGTCGTTTTTCTGGTAACGGCCATTAGCAACGGCGCCAACCTCACCGATGGCCTCGATGGCTTAGCGGCGGGTACTTCGGCCATTATTGGGGTCACGCTGGCCATTTTTGCGTTTGTGAGCGGCAACGCCCTGCTGGCTGATTATCTGGACGTTATGTTTATTCCGGATTCGGGCGAGTTGGTTGTGTTCTGCACGGCTTTCGTGGGGGCCTGCATCGGGTTTTTGTGGTACAACTCGTACCCGGCGCAGGTATTTATGGGCGATACTGGCTCGCTGGCCCTAGGTGGCATTATTACGGTGCTGGCGCTGGCCGTGCGCAAAGAGCTGCTGATTCCTATTCTGTGCGGGGTATTTATTATCGAAAACCTGTCGGTAGTGGTGCAGGTGAGCTGGTTTAAGTATACCAAGCGCAAGTATGGCGAGGGCCGACGCTTGCTGCGCATGTCGCCGCTGCACCACCATTTTCAGAAGCTCGGCTACCACGAGTCTAAAATCGTAGCTCGCTTCTGGATTATTGGTATTATGCTGGCTGTCATTACATTAGTGACGCTAAAACTGCGTTAAGGAAAAGTAGGGTATGATGGAAGGTTCGAAAAATATTGTCGTCCTAGGTGCTGCCGAAAGTGGGGTGGGGGCGGCGCTGCTGGCCCAGGCCAAAGGGCACGCCGTGTTCGTATCGGACCGCGGCCCTATTCAGCCAGACTACAAGGATAAATTGACGCAGGCGAGCATTGCATTCGAGGAAAATCAGCACACGCTCGACCGCATTCTGCAAGCCGATGAGGTTATAAAAAGCCCCGGTATTCCGGAGAAGGCGCCAGTTATCAAGGCGCTGCGCGAGCGCAGTATTTCCATTATTTCGGAGATAGAATTTGCCAGCCGCTACACGCAGGCGCGCTACATTGCCATCACGGGTACCAACGGCAAAACCACGACTACGCTGCTCACTTACCACTTGCTGAAGGAAGCGGGATACAACGTAGGATTGGCCGGTAATATCGGCTACTCGCTAGCTGAGCAAGTGATTGAAAATAAGTTTGATTACTACGTATTGGAGCTAAGCAGCTTCCAGCTCGATGATATAGAATACTTCAACCCTTGGGTGGCGGTATTGCTGAACATCACGCCCGACCATTTGGACCGCTACAACTACTCGATGACTGAGTATGCGCAGGCCAAGCTGCGCATTGTGCGCAACCAGGACAGCAGCAGCTATTTCATTTATAACGCCGACGACGAAAACATTCACGGGAATTTTAAGGCGGCGCTGCGGCCTATGCAGCAGATGCCTTTTAGCCTGCATAAGCGAGCCGATTTCCAACTGGCGGGCTACTACGAAAGAGAGGATTGCCTGTGCGTGGATTTGCAGCCGGGGTACTACAGCGAAACCGAACATATTAGCACCGCTAACTCGCCGCTCATCGGTGAGCACAACCGCCAGAACGTGCTGGCTGCCGTGCTCGCTGCACGCGTAGCGGGCGTCAGTATTGCGCAGATTGAGCAGGCCCTAGGTACCTTCCACAACGCTGACCACCGCTTGCAGCTGGTGAAGGAGCTGAATGGCGTAGCCTATATCAACGACAGCAAAGCAACCAACGTGGAGGCGGCTTGGTATGCCCTCGATGGCGTGAAGCGCCCCATTGTGTGGATAGCCGGCGGCACCGACAAAGGCAATGACTACGCGCCACTGCAACCTTTAGCTCAGCAAAAGGTGAAGGCACTGATATGCCTGGGCGTAGACAATGCCAAGCTGCGCGCCGCGTTTGCCGACTACGTGCCGCACCTCGAAGAAACCCAGCGCATGACTGAAGCTGTGCAGCGCGCTGCCGCCCTCGCCGAACCCGGCGATGTGGTGCTGCTTTCGCCGTGCTGCGCCAGCTTCGACTTATTTAAAAACTACGAGGACCGCGGCCGGCAGTTTGCTGCCGCAGTGGGCGAATTACCGACCTAGGGCCCTTTTTCAGTCACTTATTTCTCAACCCACTCACTCGCTTACTTATGCAAGCAACCCGGCTTACCTGGCTTCAGCGCAATCTGAAAGGGGACCCTATTTTGTGGGCCATTGTTATTCTGTTTTCGCTCATCAGCATCGCGGTAGTGTATTCGGCTACGGGCACGCTGGCCTATCGCCAAGAGCTACACGGCCGTGGCGGCTCGGTAGAAGGTATTGCCTTGAAGCACACCAGCTTGATATTGGTGGGCCTAGGGCTGATGTGGCTGGCGCACCGTATTGATTACCGCCATTATTCGCGTCTGTCATTGTATGCGCTGCTGCTGTCGGTGCCGCTGCTGCTGTACACGTATTTCTTCGGCGGTACTACGTTCAACGACGCTTCGCGCTGGCTTACAATTCCGGTAATTAATCAAACCTTTCAGCCATCCGACTTGGCCAAGCTGGCGCTTATTACACACCTGGCCAGCATGCTTAGCCGCCGCCAGCAGCACATCAACGATTTCTGGAGCACGCTCTTTCCGGTGATGCTGTGGGTGGGAGTTATTTGCGGGCTGATTATTCTGTCGAATGCTTCGACGGCGGTGCTACTATTTCTGACGTGCCTATTGCTCATGTTTATCGGCCGGGTGCCGATGAAGCACATGGTGTTGATGGTGGCCATCGGCATTACGCTGGGCGGGGCCGGGCTGTGGGCGGGGCAGCGCCTAGGTACGGTTATCTCGCGCGTATCCAACTTTACCGACGCTAAGAAGAAGCCGCAGTTTCAGCTAGAACACTCGTTTATTGCCATTGCTACGGGTGGCGTGAGCGGCAAGGGACCCGGCAAGAGCACCGAGCGCAACATCATGCCGCACCCGTATTCCGACTTTATCTATGCCATCATCATTGAAGAATATGGCATGATTGGCGGCTTGTTCGTACTGTTTCTCTACCTGGCCTTTCTATACCGAGGGTTGAAAACCGTGATGAATAGTCACGGCGCTTTCGGAGGCCTTTTGTCGGCCGGCTTATGCTTTAGCCTGGTCTTGCAGGCGATGGTGAATATGGGTGTAGCTGTGGGCCTAGGGCCCGTAACGGGCTTGCCGCTGCCGTTGCTTAGCATGGGCGGCACTTCGCTCATTTTCACTGGATTGAGCATCGGCATTATCCTGGCTGTGAGCCGCGGTGAGCGCGAAATTCGGCCCATGACTGGTGAAGACCCCGGCGCGGCACGTATTCCGAGCAAGCGGGCTCAGTATGCGTAGAAGTAAGCTGTTGGCTACTAAATGTTAACAGCAGGATTATTCAAAAGCTAATAGCCACTAGCTAAAAGCTAACAGCTTAATTATGAAATTCATTATCTCCGGTGGCGGCACTGGCGGGCATATTTTCCCAGCCGTAGCCATTGCCAACGAAATTCGTCGTCGTGAACCTACCGCCGATATCCTCTTTGTAGGAGCGAATGGGCGGATGGAAATGACGCGTGTGCCGGAGGCAGGCTACCTAATAATTGGCTTGGATATTAGCGGTTTGCAGCGCCGCCTCACGCCGCAGAATTTGCTGTTTCCGGTGCGGGTGTTTCGGTCGGTGCGCAAGGCGGGCAAGCTGCTCGAGCAGTTTCGGCCCGATGCAGTAGTGGGCGTGGGCGGCTACGCCTCAGCGCCAGTGCTGCTGGCGGCTACCTCGCGCGGTATTCCGAGCCTGATTCAGGAACAGAACTCCTACGCCGGGCTGGTGAATAAACTGCTGGCCCGCCGCGTCAATAAAATCTGCGTCGCCTACGACGACATGGAGAAGTTTTTTCCGGCCGAGAAATTGGTACTAACTGGTAACCCAGTGCGGACTGAAATTGCCCGCGGCAACCGCGCCGAGGCGCAGCAGTTTTTTGGCCTCGACCCGGCCAAGAAAACATTGCTCGTGGTGGGCGGCAGCCTAGGGGCACGCACCCTCAATTTGGCCACTGCAGCCGCCCTAGGTCGCCTGCGCGAAGCAGGGGTGCAGCTGCTCTGGCAAACCGGCAAGCTCTACTATCCCGAGGCCAAAGAGCAAGCCGCTTCTTACGCCACTGACAACCTACACGCGTTAGAATTTATTCAGCGCATGGACTTGGCTTACGCCGCCGCCGATGTAGTAATCAGCCGGGCAGGTGCGCTCTCGGTGTCAGAGCTTTGCCTGACTGGGAAAGCGGCCGTGCTGGTGCCTTCGCCCAACGTGGCCGAAGACCACCAAACCAAAAATGCCTTGGCCCTGGTGAGCAAGGGCGCCGCGGTGCTCATCACTGACGAGCACGCCGCCACGCGTCTCTACGACGAAACGCTGCGCCTGCTCGCTGACCCCGAGCGCCAGCAGCAACTCGGTGCCCGTGTGCAAGAATTGGCCCGCCCCGATGCTACCACGGCCATTGTAGATGAATTATTTAGCTTATTGAAAAAGTAATCCGGCTCCGGTCGGCAACACCTGCCACTGATGCTGGCAGGCCATTCGTATGCAGCAGTTTCCTTACATTTTTTTCCTAGGTATCGGGGGCATTGGCATGTCGGCGCTGGCGCGGTGGTTTAAAGCCAACGGCCACCGCGTGAGCGGGTACGACAAAACCGAAACGCCGCTGACGCAGGCACTGGAAGCCGAAGGAATTGCCGTGCATTACGTTGATGATGTCGCCAATATTCCAGCCGAAGTGCAGGCTAATAAATCGCAAACGCTCGTGGTGCTCACGCCCGCCATTCCGGCCGACAGCCAGGAGTGGGCGTGGCTGCGTGCGCAGGGTTACGATATCCGCAAGCGCAGCCAGGTGCTGGGCGTGCTCACGCAAGGGCGGACGACCATTGCAGTAGCCGGCACGCACGGCAAAACCACGACCAGCAGCATGGTGGCGCATTTGCTGCACCATGCGGGCGTAGATGCAGGCGCCTTTCTGGGGGGCATCGCGGTGAACCTAGGCAGTAATTTGTTGCTGCCCAAGAGCCCAGACGCACCCGTGGTAGTCGAAGCCGACGAATACGACCGCAGCTTCCTAACGCTGCATCCTGACGTGGCTATCGTAACCAGTACCGATGCCGACCACCTGGACATTTATGGTACCAAAGAGGCCTTGGTAGAGTCGTTTTGCCAATTCGTGGCGCAGCTCAAGCCAGGCGGCATGCTGCTGCTCAACCACACGGCCGATGCCCGCGTGGCGGCTGCGGCGCCGGCCGGTACGCGCGTGCTGCGCTATGGCCTGACGGCTGCTCAGGGAGCCGATTTATTTGCGGGTACTATCACGCCCGAGGGCCACCGGTTTAATTTTGATTTGCATGGCCCGCAGGGCGTGGTGGCGGGGCTGCAGCTCGCCGTGCCGGGCTTCCACAACGTGGAGAACATGCTGGCGGCCGCGGCCGTGGCGCAGGCCTATGGTGTGGAGGAAAATGCACTGCGGGCGGCGGTGGCGGCCTACCGTGGCGTAAAGCGGCGGTTTGAGTTTATCGTGCCTGGGCCCAACAAGGTGTACGTGGATGATTACGCCCACCACCCACGCGAAATCGAGGCCTTCCTGCGTTCGCTACGAGCCTTGTATCCTGCTAAAAAACTAAGAGTTATCTTTCAACCACACTTGTTTACGCGCACTCGCGATTTTGCCGAGGGCTTCTCCCAAAGCCTGAGTCTGGCCGACGAAGTGGTGCTGCTAGCTATTTACCCGGCCCGCGAATTGCCGCTGCCGGGCGTCACGTCCGAAATGCTGTTGGCGCAAATAACGGCGCCGCAAAAGTCACTTCAAACCAAAGCCGAAGTGCTGGCCAACGCCGCGCAGCAAGCCGATTTTGACGTGCTGGCCACGGTAGGAGCCGGTGATATAGATACACTGGTGCCCGAGTTAAAAACCATCTTAATGCGCTAGCCACGGCTTGAAATAAATAGCCGCTGGTGCGGCATCAATTACTGAAATCTGCGCCTAGGTACCCACTTGCTTTCCATGGAAAAGAACGTTCGCAATTTACTCGTCGCGTTTGCCTGCCTGCTGGGCTTGGTAGCCGCTGCTGCGTTTGCGGCGTTTCGGCAGGCACACCGGCCTGTGAGCGATATTGTGGTCAATATCGCCAACGAGTCAAATAATTATTTTATCAGCGAGCGGGGCGTTACGGCTCTGCTTACTAACGGCGGCAAAGAGCCCGTGCTAGGTACTATGCCCGAGGGCCCGCGGCTGCGCGTGCTAGAGGCGCGCCTTAAGGCGCACCCCTTCGTGCGCGATGCCCAAGTGTACCGCGATTTGGCTGGTAATCTGCATGCTGACATTCACCAAAACCATCCCATTGCGCGGCTGGTGCACCCTGACGACCGCCTCGACAGCTATGTCGACGCTGAAGGCAAGCGCTTGCCCCTGTCGCCGCTTTACACAGCCCGCGTAGCCACGGTGAGCCGGGCGGGTGGCGGTGGGTTGCCCACAACCTTTTTTCAAGATAGTACGTCACGGGGGTATCTCGATTTTCTGCGTTACGTAGACGAGCATCCTTTCTGGCACGCTCAGGTGGCCGAAGTATTCGTCGAGCCAGGGGGGAAGCTGAGCTTCACGCAGCAGGTAGGTGACCAGCGCATAGAGTTCGGTCCACCCGAAAATATTTCAGAAAAATTCGCCAAATTGATGGTATTTTACCGACAAATTCCTTCCGTTTTAGGGTGGGATACTTACCACCGCGTCAACGTGGAATACCAAAATCAAATCATTTGTGAATGACAAATGATTGAAAACTAGATTTCTAATTTTTTATAATTAAGCTAACTAGCTTAGCCTCCGCTCTTTCACGCTCGCCCTACACCCATGCAACAAGACAAAATCGTCGTCGGTCTCGACATTGGCACCACTAAAATATGCGCCTTGGTGGGACGTAAAAACGAGTATGGCAAGCTCGAAATGATGGGCATGGGCACGGCAGTATCAGACGGCGTGCAACGTGGCATTGTGCTCAACATCGACAAGACGGTAGAGGCCATCAAGCGTGCTATTCGCCAAGCCGAAGAGCAGTCGGGCATTGATATTGGCGTAGTGAACGTAGGCATTGCGGGGCAGCACATCAAGTCGCTGCAGCACAATGGCTCGATTACGCGGCCCAGCGGCGACAACGAGATTACGCAGGATGACGTGAATCGCCTCACGGCTGATATGTACCGGCTGGTAACTCCGCCCGGCTCGCAGATTATCCACGTGATGCCCCAAGACTACAAAGTGGATTTTGAAGGTGGCGTAACCGACCCGGTGGGTATGGCTGGCGTGCGCCTAGAAGGCAACTTCCATATTATTACTGCCCAGAGCGCCGCTATCAACAACATCAATAAGTGCGTGACCCGGGCGGGCCTCGCCATTGAAAACCTGATTCTGGAGCCGCTGGCCTCGAGCGTATCGGTGCTGAGCGACGAAGAGAAGGAAGCTGGCGTAGCGCTGATTGATATCGGCGGCGGTACTACCGACCTAGCCGTGTTCAAAGATGGCATTATCCGCCACGCGGCGGTGCTGCCATTTGGGGGTAACATCATTACCCAGGACATCAAGCAAGGCTGCAACGTGACGCCCAACCAGGCCGAGCAGCTGAAAGTGAAGTTTGGTAAAGCCATCGCCGAAGAGGCGTCGGACTACGAAATCGTGAGCATCCCGGGGCTGCCCAACCGCCCGCCCAAAGAAGTGTCGCTCAAGAACCTGGCCTACATCATTGAGGCCCGTATGTCGGAGATTATCGAGCTAGTGTACGCCGAAATCTACCGCATGGGCTTGCACGAGCACCTTTCGGCAGGTATCGTGCTGACCGGCGGCGGCTCGCAGCTGCAAAACCTAGAGCAGCTGACCGAATACCTCACCGGCCTCGACACCCGCATTGGCTACCCCAATCAGCACCTAGGCAAAAGCAAAATCGAGACTGTAAAGTCGCCGATGCACGCCACGGGCGTAGGCCTCGTGCTGGCTGGCTACCAAGCTCAGGACGAGCGCAACAGCGCCCGCCCCGGCTACGGCGAGGAAGAGATTGCGAGCAGCTACAGCTACCAGGCTGCGCCTCCGGCTCCGGCACCCGCGCCGGCACCCGTGGTACCCAGCTTTACGGCTGCTCCGGCGCCGGCACCCGCGCCCGCTCCTAAAGCACCAGAGCCGCCCAAGGAGCCCAAAGCCCCGAGCAAGTTTGGCTCTTACCTAGGTGACATCACCCGGAAGCTGAAGGGCATCCTGATTGATGACTTTGACGATAAACAATATTAATATCTTGTCCTACTGACGCAGAAAGCATCTTCTCGCGCCTTTTCGTCAGAAATTAGTGGCTAGGTGCCGCTACGGTGGGAAGATGCTTCGCCAGTTCAGCAGGACAAACGACCGTTACTATGAATTTTACTTTCGATATACCATCCCAGAGCCGCTCGATTATCAAGGTAATTGGAGTAGGAGGTGGGGGCTCCAACGCCGTGAAGCACATGCACAAGCAGGGCATCAAGGATGTGGAGTTTATAATTTGTAATACTGACCGGCAAGCCCTTGAAAGCTCGACGGTGCCAAACAAGCTGCAAATTGGGGTTGACCTGACCGAAGGCCTCGGCGCGGGTGCCAAGCCCGAGCGCGGCCGCCAAGCAGCCCTCGAATCGCGCGAGCAAATTCGAGAGCTACTCAGCAACGGCACCAAAATGCTGTTCATCACGGCGGGCATGGGCGGTGGCACCGGCACTGGTGCCGCGCCCGTTATTGCCCAAGTGGCGCAAGAGCTCAATATTCTGACCGTTGGCATCGTGACGGCGCCCTTCTTGTTTGAAGGCAAAAAGAAGCGCGAGCAAGCCGAGCAGGGAATCAAAGAACTGAGCGAGAACTGCGATACAGTGCTCGTGATTCTGAACGATAAGCTGCGCCAGCTTTACGGTAACCTGACGATGGGTTTGGCCTTTGCCAAGGCCGACACGGTGTTGACAACAGCGGCTAAGTCGATTGCTGAAATCATTACGGTAACCAGCGACGTGAACGTGGACTTTGAAGACGTTAAAACCGTCATGAAGGACTCGGGAGCGGCCGTGATGGGCAGCAGCATTACGGAGGGCGAAAACCGCGCCCGCCGCGCTGCCGAAGAGGCGCTGAACTCGCCGCTGCTCAATAACACCGACATTCAGGGCGCGCAGAAGATTCTGCTCAGCATTATGTCGGGCGACCAGGCTGAGCTGGAAATGGATGAGCTCTCGGAAATCACCGAGTACATCCAAGGCAAAGCGGGCGAAGACGCTGAAATGATTTTCGGCCACGGCATCGACGAAACCCTAGGTCAAAGTATTCGCGTCACGGTGATTGCCACGGGTTTTGCCCGCGAGGCGCACACCATCAACGCCAACGGGCGGCCTAACAATGCAAACACGGCACCCGAGCCGGCAGTAGCTCCTGAGCCGCAGCCAATGGCTGTAGAGAAAGAGCGCCCTAGCGCGCCTGCTCCGGCGGCCCCTGCCGCGCCGATGGTGCCCAGCTTCACTGCACCCGTTGCGCCCGAGCCCGCTCGCGTCACTTTTGACCTAAACGGTCCCGCAGCGCCCTCTACCCACGCCCCGCTCACGGGTGCTCCCATTACAGCACCCGGCGAGCCGGTGCTAGTGACGGGCAACACTCAGCCCGCGCCCCAGCGCCCACGGGCCGCGGCGCTAGAAGCGCAGGCCATTGAGCGTCGCAATCGGTTGATGCAGTCTTCGAGCCAGTCGCTGTCGCCCGAGGCTACGGCTCACCTCGATACACCGGCCTACCTGCGCCGCGGGCAGAAGTTGGAGCCCCTGGCCCCGAGCAATACGCAGAATATCTCGCGCTTCAACCTATCGGATGATAACGAGCTGCTTGGCGATAATCGCTTCCTGCACGATAATGTAGATTAGCCAGCCCTATGTGGCAGTTTTGCTGCCGCTGAGGCTAACGCGTAAGAAAGGCGCCCCTTCTCTCCGAAGTACTGGAGAGAAGGGGCGCCTTTCTTAGTAGCTCCGAGTAAGTATTAGAAAGGGTTGGAGAACCGCTTATCAGTGACAAACGTCGAGTCGGTCAGCGTTTTCAAGAAGGCAATAACCTGGCGTTTTTCAGTGGCAGTGAGGTCCATGTGCGTGCCAAAAGGTAGGCTGTTGATACCCGTGAGCAGCATGTTGTCGAGCCCAGGGCTGGCCATTTGCACGTGGTCGGAGTAGTGGTCGAGCACCTCTTCTAGGGTCTTAAAGCGGCCATCGTGCATGTAGGGCGCCGTAAGGGTGATGTTGCGTAGCGTAGGCGCAATAAACTTGCCATTATCGACCGCCAGCTTCGTGATGCCGCCCCGTCCAGGGTCGCTAAAGGTGAGGTCGAGGCCGTTGTTGAAGAACTTGCCCTCGTAGTTGGAAGACATTAGCGGCTGCGTGTGGCAATGAAAGCACTCGGCGCCGCGCACGCTGCCGGGGCTGATGTGCGTGGTATAAAGCACCAGCCCAGCTCTTTCGTCGGCGGTAAAGCCTTGGCGGTTGTTGGCCAAATACTTGTCAAAGCGTGAATTACCGGATATCATCGTGCGCTCAAATTGCGTCAGCGCCTTCAGCACCAAGTCATTGGTGATGGTGCGCGTGCCAAAGGCGGCTAGGAAAAGCGGGGGGTAGGTAGTGGTATTTTGCAGCTTGCTCACGCTTACCGTGAGAGGCTGGTGCAATTCGATGGGGTTTTCGAGCGGCTTAAGGGCTTGCGTTTCGAGCGTTGAAAAGGCACCATCCCAGGTAAGCGTGCTGCTCCACAATACATTGGCGAGCGACATGGTGCCGCGTGGGTTTGCCACGCCATCCACACCTACGGCTTTGGCCAAGCCGTCAGTAAAAGCTTTATCTTGCTGGTGACACGAGCCGCATGACATGGTGCCAGTGCTCGATAACTGCTTCTCGTAGAAGAGCATGCGACCTAGGGCCACGCCTTCATTAGTCAGCGGGTTATCGGCTGGAATAACGGGAGTGGGAAAACCCGCCGGCACCGTGAGGGTATAGGGCGTGGGCCCGGTGGGCTCGGGGTCGATGCCGCCCGAATCGCGGCAGCTACTCAGGCTCAAGGCACCTAAGAGCAGCGAGAAGCCGGTTAGAAAACGCGTAAGGTGTAGCGGCATACTAACTAAAGAAGGCAAGAAAAGCTCAAGATACGGTGTGGTCAGCGCCCAACACCAGCTAGTGTTGGTTGGTGTCGGGCGGCGACTGAAGGTGGGGCAAAGCGCGGATTGGTCAGCAAGCTGTTGTCGGTCAAGGTATTCAAAAAGGCGAGCAGCGCTTGCTGTTCCTGAGCACTCATTGGCAGACCTAAGCGGCCATCGGGCTGGCGCAAGAGTGGGTCGAGGGTGCGCGAGGGGCGCACGCCGTGGGCGTAGTGGGCCAGCACCTCGGGCAGCGTGGCAAAGCGGCCGTCGTGCATGTAGGGCGCCGTGCGGGCCACGTTGCGCAAACTCGGCACCCGGAACCGGCCTGCATCGGCGGGCAGCTGCGAGATATGCGCCCGGCCGGAGTCCACTGGAAACGTGCGGTCGAGGCCGTTATTGCGGAACGACTCGTCGGTGAACAGGTCGGTGGCGTGGCAACCACTGCACTTTTGCTGAAATAGCGCTAGACCGCGTTGCTCGGGCGCCGTGAGGGTGCCGCCTGGCTCGTGTCGCACGTACTTGTCGTAGCGCGAGTCAGCGCTGATGAGCGCCGACGTGAACTGTGCTAGTGCTTTCAAAAACTGTGGCGTATCAATCTTGCCTGGTCCATAGATAGCGGCGAAGCGGCGGCGATACTCGGGGTCGGCATTGAGCTTGGCTAGGGCGTCGGCCAGCGGCTCGTTCATTTCCTGCGGGCTGGTGAGCGGGGCGAGAGCTTGCAATTCCAAGCCGCGCACGCCGCCATCGGCCATGAAGCTGCGGTGCCAACCCAGGTTTTGTAGTGCGGGCGTGTTGCGGGCGCTGCGGCGGCCAGCCACCCCTAGGGCCAGCGCTTGGCCATCGGTGAAGGCCCGGCTCTGCTGGTGGCACGAGCCGCACGAGATGGTGCCGTCGCTCGACAGCCGAGGGTCGTAAAACAGTTGCCGGCCAAGCTCGAAGGTGGCTTCGTTGGGTTGGTTCTTGGCTACTTCATACACCAGCGCCGGGAAGTTGGCGGGCACTGCGAGCGCGGCGGCTGGGCGCCGTAGATGGGCCACGGCTGCGCTGCCGGCTATCCCTAGGGTAGCCAGCAGCAACCAGCTGATGCGCTGGCCTACCCACCAAGTGCGCCTGCGTGCGGCCACGGCAGCAAGAGTTATTCGGTGGTGATTTTCTCGACGCTGAACATGCCAGCCGCATAGTTTCGGGCCAGCTGCACCGACTGCGCGCTGGGCATATGGGCGCCGGTGAAAGTGCTGAGCGCAACCGGATTAGGACCGTCAAAAACCTTCGTTACGTCGGCCTTCAGGGCCAGCTGCGGCGTGTGGCCCGCCTGCACCGTAAGCTTGGCGCCGTTGAAGGCGGGCGCGGCTGTTACGATAGCATTGTTAGGGTCGGTGTAGCCACCGATGTGGCAGGTAAGCGGCTTGCTCGGAGTGGTGGAGGTGATGGTGCCTTCGAGCTTGAGAAAAATGTGGCCGCTGTTCCAGGTCCAGTACATATTATTGGCCTGGTTGAGGTCGCCGGTAAAGGTGACCGGGTCGGTGAGGCCGGTTTTTTGCGCATCCACGCCCACCAGAAAGCTCACGCCGGTGTAGTCGCCGGCCGGCACGCCGGGCACAGTAAAGCTCAGGCTGGCAGGCTTCTCCTGGTTTACCAGAAAATAGGTGTCAGGCGCCGCATAGGTGGTGCCGTCCGCTTTGGTGAATTTTATGTTGGATAGGTAGTACTCGAACGTGCTAACGGTGAACTTCTCACCCGCAGCCGTGGTGGCTGCGGTGGTATTCAGCGCCAGGTCTTGCGCGCCCGCCACGTTGCGCACCGTAAAATTGACCGAGCCGGTGGAGTCCAACGTGTCGCTGTCCTTCTTGCAACTGCTGAACAGCGCTAGCGGCAACACCAGTAATCCAAGTAGGGTAGGGAAACGATTGTTCATATCGTAAAAATGAAGCGTAAAGCACCGCTCACTAAGCTACCTAGGGCACACGCACTAGCGGCGAAAAGTTCGTGACAACCACTTGCTAAGCTAGGGGCAACAGCTGAGAAAGCAGTGAAGTTGCGGCTGTTGAGTTTTAGCCAGCAGTCGTGTTTCTCTAAATCAGACGGTGCTGGTTATGCTTTGCTAGCGTCTATCTAGTAGAGCATCTTGCTCACTACACTGCCGTTGAAAAAAAATATTGCTGCGTCACGCGAGCTATTTGGCTGATTGGCTATCAAATAATTGCGATAAATATTCAAATTAGAATATGCGGTAGGGCTTTACTAACATTGAAGTATTTCTAACGAATTTTTGTGGGCCGTAGTCTGTGGCGCTACGGCAGCGGGCCGTACTTTTGCCGCTAGTTAGCTACTTACAACCTGTGAAGTCTGTTTTCGCCTATTTGCTCTCAGCCTTGGTGCTGCTGCAAACCTTCAGCCGCGAGCTGTTGGTGGTGGACTTCACGTTGAACCAAGCCACCATCACGGCGCGCTTCTGCGTCAATAAAGCCCGGCCACAGCTGCACTGCGATGGCAAATGCTACTTTGCTAAGCAGCTCAAAAAACAGGAGGAACGCGAAAGCAAGTCGGCGGGCCCGCTAAAAGAGCGGCTTGAAATGCTGCCGGCCGCTTTCAACCCCTGGCAGCCGCAGCCGGTCCGCGTGGCCGTGCGAGTTGCCCCGCGCTATGGCCGCGTGGCGGTGGGCACGTATGCGGCCCCGCTCGGCGCCCTTTTTCGCCCGCCGCTCGGCGCCTAAACCAACCAGCAAGTAGGGAGTTGCCGGCCGGCTCGGCCCGCCTGACGCCATGCGCGCAGGTTAGGCTGCCGCGCTTTGCCCCTAGGTTCGTTTAGTGCCTGATTAGCAAGGGATGAAGTCTTATTTTATTACTGCCGGGCTGGCTGTGGGCTGCCTAGGTAGCGCCTACGCGCAGCAAGCCCCGCTGCGTGGCACCATTCTCGATGCCCAAACGCAGCAGTCGCTGCCGGGTGCCACCGTCGTAGTGGCTGGCACCAGCACGGGTACCACCACCGACGCCAACGGGCGTTTTGCGCTGGCCGTGCCTAGTGGTACCCGCGAGCTAACTATCTCGTTGATGGGCTATAACGCGCAGAAGGTGCGCGTGTCGGGCGCGGACAACGTGCTCACGGTGCGGCTCGAAGCAGCGCCCGTAAACCTGCAAGGCGTGGTGGTGTCGGCCAGCCGCGAGCAGGAAAAGCGCACCGAAGCGCCGGTGGCCATCAGTCAGGTGTCGCCGCAGCTCATTGCCGATACCAAGGCCACGGCGCCGTATCAGTTGCTCAATAAAGTGGCGGGCGTGTACATGGTGAACCTCGGCAACGAGCAGCACATGATGGCCATTCGCCAGCCTATTAGCACCAACGCGGTTTACCTATACCTAGAGGACGGACTGCCAATTCGGCCCATCGGCATCTTCAACCACAACGCGCTCTACGAAATCAACCAAGCGGGCGTGCGCAGCATTGAGGTAGTGAAGGGGCCGGCCTCGTCGCTCTACGGCTCCAATGCCATTGGCGGGGCCATCAACTTCCTGAGTCAGCGGCCTACGCCGGTACCCACGGCGGGCGTGTCGATGCAGGGCGATAACTTCGGCTACCGCCGCGTCGATGCCAGCGCCAGCGGCACGGTGGGCAAGCTTGGCCTATACGCGGGCGGCTACGCGGCCCGCCAACGCAATGGTTGGCAAGACTATACCGATTTTGACAAGCAGTCGTGGACGCTGCGGGCCGACTACGCCTTTAGCCCGCGTACGCGGCTCATCGGCATGGGCACCTACAACTACCTCAACACCCAAACGCCCGGCACACTCGACAGCACCCGCTTCTACAGCCGCCGCTACCAGAGCAATAACCGCTTCACTAACCGCGTGGTAACGGCCGTGCGCAGCAGCCTGCGCCTGGAGCACACCTGGAATGAGGCGCAGCAAACGGCCCTCACGGGCTTCTACCGCTACAACTCGACTGGCCAGCTGCCGAGTTACTTTATCAGCGACGTGCGGGTGAATGGCGTGTACCAAAGCTCGAATGGGCAGGTTAATAATCAGTCATTCAATAGCTACGGGGCGCTGGCGCAACACCGCATCGACCTAGGGTTTCTAAATTCGCGGCTTATCGTGGGCGGGTATTTCGACTACAGCCCGAGCACTTATTGGGCGCGCTACCTCACGATTCAGAAGGACGTCGCCAACAATTTCTACACTGGCTACACCGACACCGGCCGACTGCTCGACGATTACAAAATCGACCTTTATAACACGGCCGCCTTCGCCCAGTATGAGGTGCAAGCCACTGAAAACCTGCGCATCGTGGGCGGCCTGCGCTACGACCGCGTGCAATATAATTTCAACAACAACCTAAGCGGCAGCGCGACTTCGAAGAAGGCCGCCCAGCGGAATATTTACAACCTAGTCGCGCCCAAGCTGGGCCTGACCTACGCCCTAGGTGCCAGCCGGGGCGTGTACGCCAACTTCAGCACCGGCTTTCAGCCGCCCGAAACGGGCAGCTTGTACAGCTCGCGCCAACTCATCGAGCTCAAGCAAGCCAACTTCACCAACTACGAGGCTGGTGGCTGGGTGGCGCTGCTCGACCGCAAGCTCTACCTCGACCTCAGTGTGTATGACATGGAGGGGCGCAACGAGATTGTGAGCATCCTGCAAGCTGACAACTCGACGCAGAGCGAAAACGTGGGCGCCACCCGCCACCGTGGCGTAGAATACACGCTGACCTACGCGCCCGTGTCGGAGGTGAATTTCCGCCTCAGCGGCACCAATGCTCGCCATACCTACGTGGAGTACAGCGAGGTAGTGCAGGGCCGCAACCGCGACTACTCGGGCAACCGCATGCTGAATGCCCCCAACTGGATTGCCAACGCGGAGGTGTTTTACAAGCCGCGCTTCGTGCCCGGTGCCCGCCTAGGGGTCGAATACCAGCGCATCGGCCAGTACTATACCAACACGGCCAATACTAAGACCTACGCCGGCTACAACCTGCTTAACCTGCGCCTAGGGTACCGCCTGCCGCAAACCACGCTGCGTGGCCTCGAAGTGTGGGCCAACGTGGTGGACATCGGTAACGCGCTGTACGCTACTACGGTGACTACCAACCAGTACGGCACCACTTACCAGGCCGCCGCGCCGCGCACCTACACCCTAGGCGTGGGCTACACCTTCGCTGGCCGGGCCAAAGAATAACCAGTAGTGCGGCGAGCTACGCCGTGCCTAGGTCAATCTGAAAACCGAGTTTCACTCCGTTTTACTTCCTCTATTAATGTCTAGTAATCAACTTTCGCCCGCGCCGCCAGCTGTAGTGGCCCCCGCGCGAACTGTCTCGCCGGTGCGGCGCTTTGTGGGCCGCCACATGTACCGCTGGCACCGCATACTCGGACTCATCACGGTGGTACCCGTGGTGCTGTGGGCGCTCAGCGGTATTTCGCACCCGTTGATGTCCAATTGGTTGCGCCCACCCATCGCCCACGAAACCGTGCCCGCGCCGTCGCTGAAAGCGGCAGCGCTGACGGTGCCCGCCACGCAAGTGCTGGCCGACCACCACCTGCCCGCCGTGCAAAACCTACGCGTGGTGCAGTACCGGCGTCAGCCTTACTACCAGGTCACGACAGCCTCGGGCAAACTGCGCTATTTCTCGGCGGCCACGAGCCTCGAACTGCCGGGCGGCGACCGAGCCTACGCCGAGGACGTGGCCCGCTACCTACTAGCCGACTCGACCAGTGCCGTGGCCAGCGCTGAGCTCCTGACCCACTTCACTGGCGACTATAAGTTTATCAACCGCCTGCTGCCGGTTTGGAAAATAACGCTGGCCCGGCCCGATGGCATGACTGTGTTCGTCGAAACCGGGCAGAGCCGGATGGGCACGTTCAACAACCATGCCCGCGCTACCTTTTTGTGGGTGTTTGGCATGATGCACAACTGGGACTTCCTAGAGGTGTTGCCCCGGCCGCTACACCTAGGTATTATGTTGGTGTTCACGACCATCATCTGGCTGTCGGCGCTGAGCGGGTTGGTTATTTATGGCTTTGTACGCCGCAAGCTGCGGCAGCCGCGCTCGGCCCAGGATAAGGTAGGCTGGCTGCGTCGGCGGCACCGCACGCTGGGGCTGTGGGTGGCGTTCGTCACGTTCACGTTTGCTCTTAGTGCTTCATACCACCTCTGGCAAAAGCTCACGCCTGACCGCCGCAATGACGTAGCCCGGCGCACCACATTTGGCGCGGCCGAGCTGGCGTGGCCGCTCACCCAGGCCCTAGGTGGCCCCGAGCCGGTTACGCAGCTGTCGCTGGCGCGTGTGAGTGGCCAGCCTTACTACCGGCTGGTGAGCAAAAAGGCTGACGGCCAGTTGCAAGCGCAGTACCGCAGCACCCGCGACGGCCAGCTATTGCCCGACGGCGAGTTTCGCTACGCCAGCGAGCTAGCTCAAGAGTTCAACGCCAAATTGAGCCAGCCCATGAATGCGGCCGCCGCCAGCGCTGAAAGTGGCTCGGCTATGGCTGACTGCTGCGCACCGCCTGAGCCGGCCACTGCTACGGCCACCAAAACAGCCCTAGGGTTGCCCGCGGCTGGCCAAGCGCCGGCTACGGCCGCGCTGCTCAGCCCCGAGTTGATAACCAAGTTTGCCGGCGAGTATGGCTTTGTAAACAAGCGCCTGCCGGTGGTGAAGCTAGCCTTCGACGGGCCGGGCCACCCGGCGCTGTACGTGGAGCCGGCGTCGGGCAAGCTGTCGGCACTCGTCACCGACGGCGACCGGCGCGAAGGCCTGTCGTTTGCGGTGCTGCATAAGTTCTTCCTAATGGACTGGGCCGGCAAAAACGTGCGCGACTTCGTGGCCATTTTCTCGGCTCTAGGCGTGCTGGTAGTCACGCTCTACGGGCTGGTGCTGCTCATCCGCACCCAGCGCTAGAGGCTAAAGCGCGAGCAGTGCCTCGGCCTGCTCGCGCAGCACCTGGCGCAGCAGCGGGTCGGTAATCTCACCTTCCTTTGACATAGCTTTACTGATGTTGGGCAGGCGCACACGCTGCGGCAACACGCTGGTACCTAGATAGAAAAGGATATCGGTAAGGTGGCTCAAGGCTAGTAGGCCACCTTGGCTGCCGCTGCTGAGAGCCACCAGCGCCGCCTTCTTGCCTCGTATGCCGCCGGGGTAGGGGAGGGCATCGATAAAGGTCTTGAGCGCGCCGGGGATAGAGCAATTATACTCGGGCGCGAAGATGACGAGCTTGTCCGACTGGTCGAGCGGCGCGATGAGGCGGTTGAACTCGTCGTGCCGCCCGGCATTGTGGTAAAGTGCCTCGGTGAGCAGGTCGGCCGGCAGGTCCATGAGGTCTAGGTACTGATAAGGTGCGCCGAGCTCATCGAGCAGCGTGGCGTAAAATTCGGCTACGCGCCGGGTGCGCGATTCGGGGCGGCTAGTGCCGACGAGGAGAGTAAGCAAGGGACAATAGGAATAAGGAAGCAATTAGCTACTAGCCAGTAGCCGGCGGGTTTTGTTTTTGAAAAATGAAGCTAACAGCCCCGTTTCTAAAATTAAAAAAGCTTGGCAGCCAGCCCAGACGGTAGGCATCCGTGTTTTGGGGCCTAGGTCGGCTTATAAATGCTACTTGGCTATCGCTTTTAACACAAAAGCAGGTTCCTACTGGCTATTCCAGTAAGAACCTGCTTGTACGCAAAACCAATGGTCGGGGCGCTGCCCGAGCACTCGCGGCTCCTACAGCATTACCCCGCCTGTTGCCTCGATGCGCTGGCCGTTGAGCCACCGGGCGGCATCGGTGCAAAGGAAAGCCACGATTCCGCCGATGTCGTCGGGCTCGGCCGTGCGGCCCAGGGCCGTTATCTGGGCTACCCAGGCGCGCATTTCGGGCGAATCTGGCATGGCTCCGCCGCCAAACACCGCGCCGGGCGCAACCACGTTGGCCGCAATGCCCCGGGGGCCCAGCTCTACGGCGAGGTAGCGGGTGAAGACTTCTACTGCCCCTTTCACACTGCCGTAGACGGAGAAGCCCGAATAAGAACTGCGCGCGGACACCGAGGAGATATTGATGATGCGGCCGCCGTCGTTCAGCAGGGGTAAAGCTTTCTGCGTGAGAAAGTACACGCCCTTGAGGTGAACGTTGAGCATCTCATCAAACTGCGCCTCCGTCGTTTCGGCGATGGGCGCGCTCAAGCTGGTGCCCGCATTGTTGATGAGAAAGTCGAACCGGTCGGTGCCGAAGGTATCGGCCAGGGCGGTGGTGACCTGCGCGAAAAAGGTCCCGAAGGTGCTCAGGTCAGCGGCATTGAGGCGGAGAGCCACGGCGCGGCGACCTAGGGCTTCAATGGCGGCTACCACGGTGGCGGCTTCGGCCTGCTGGCTATGGTAGGTGAGAATGACGTCGATGCCCTGCTGAGCGAGTTTCAGGGCCATATCCTTGCCCAGGCCGCGGCTGCCGCCAGTCACGAGGGCGATTTTGGAAGTACTCATACGGAGTGCGTTTGCAGTGTTAAATGAACACGACAAAAGTCCCCTAGGCCGCTTGCGGTGGTGTTGTAGCCGCCAATCGGCTTTTTGTAGAAATCAAACCAGCACGGCTTCCAGTGTGCGAAATGCGCCGGGGCTCACGGCAGCGTAGCGGCGGAAGAAGTGCGAGAAGTGCGCCACATCGACAAATCCTAGGCTGTCGGCAATTTCCCAGAGCGTCCAGTCCGTTTGGCGCAGCAGGGCCTTGGCCTCCTGCGCCAGCCGCCCGCCGATGAGGTCGGTGGTGGTGCGGCCGGTGCTGTCCTTGAGTACCTTGTTGAGGTGGTTGACGTGCACGGCTAGGTGGTCGGCAAAGTCCTTGGCAGTGCGCAGCGGCACGCGTTGCTGGGGAGTAGTGAGTGGAAACTGCCGCTCTAGCAACTCCGCAAAGCGCGATGTGAGCCGGGCCGCCGCCGAGTGGGCCGGGTGCAACGCAGTGGTGGTCTGCCGCTTCTGCCCTAGGTGCAGCAGTTCCAGCACGTAGGCTCGCAGCAGGTCGTACTTGTGGGCGTAGTCGGAGGCTAGCTCCTCCTGCATCTGACTGAAAATGAATGCCGTTCGCGCTGCTTCGGTCGGTGTTAGCTGAAACACGAGGTAGCCGTCGGCCCGAAACAGGGGAAGCTCGTCAGGGGTAAGGCCGCCGAGCACCGGCAGCAAAAACTCGGCGCTATACAGGCAGAAGTGCCCCTGCTGCACCTCTGCGGGCGACCACTGGAAGGATACCTTTGGCGTCGAAAATACCAAGGTGTCGGGCTCGATGTCAATGGTTTGGTTGGCATACTCGGCGCGGCTCCGACTACGCAACAAGCTGATTTTGTAGAAAGAGCGGCAAGGATAGGACATGCCCGGCCGCAGTTGGCTAGTCTCCCAGAAGTCGGCTAAATCAAATACGTTGAAGTGGCCGACCTCGCGCTGAATACCGCCGGGCAGCAGCTTGCTCAGGTCGAGGCTGGTGCAGGGAGCTAGCTCCTGGTAAAGGGTATTTAGCGTGGTAGTCGTCATGGCAGCAGGCTGCTTGTAAGATTCAAAGCCTACGGAACTCCCACCGGAGCAAAAAGTTTGCTGGCTCCCGAGCTCTGTGTGAGCACGATGCAGCCTATTGCACGCTCTCAGCTACTTGCAGTGGCGGGCTAGGTACCTCTACATTGGCCGTGCGCGGGAAAGCCAGGAAGTGCGAAACGTGCGGCGGCTCTGGCCCGCGATGGAACCGCCGCACCTCGGCTTCCACGGCCTGGTCGTCGCGCGTGAAGCGGCGGTGCTGGCGCAGGTGCTCGCCCCAGGTAGCCACGTAAAAGAACTCGGTGAGGCGCGTGGGGTCGGCCACGTCAGCAAAGACGCCGGCTCGCAGCGCCCCATCGCGCAGGCGTAGGCGGCGCAGCTGCTGGGCTGCCTCGCGGAAAGCGGGCCAGTCGGCGGGGGCCACGTTATAAGCTATCATTACTACCACGGGGCCATCTTCGGGGTCTACGCCTTCGCCTTCGGGAGCGCCCGGGGCGGGGTCGGTCCAGCTATCGGCCGGCGCTAGGTCGAGGCCCTCAGGCTGGTGAATAGAGAACGGAATGGCCAGCAACAGACTAGCCAGCATCCAGCCGGCTGCTACCAGCAGAGCCGTTTGCAGGCTGATGCGGTCGGCCAACTCGCCCCAGGCCACGCTGCCTAAGCTCATGCCCGCCTGAAACGTCAGCATATAAATACTCACTACCCGCGCCTGCACCCACTTGGGCACATGCAGCTGCACGGTGGTATTGAAGCTGGTCATCACAATCAGCCAGCAGGTGCCCGAAATGAACATGACCGGGAACAGCCAGTACTCGCTCGGTACCAGCGCCAAAGCCAAGTTGGTGCCCACAAAGCCGATGGAACCCAGCAGCACCCGCTGGTTCATGGTAAGCTGCTGGCCAGCGCGTCCCATGAGGAAAGCCCCCGTGATGGCGCCCGCGCCCAGCCACGACAGCATGACGCCGTAGGTGCCCGAGCTGAGGTGCAGCTGCCGTGCCACCACCACGCTCAGCAGCGCCCACATAGCGCTGGCCCCGAATGAAAACGCAAACGTGCGCACCAACACCCCATAAATAGCCGGCGAATACTGCACATAGCGCAACCCCGCCCGCAACGCACCCGTGAAGTTTTCGGCCGGGCCACTGCTAGGTTCGGCCTCACGCTGCCAGCGGTATACCACCAGCCACGTGCCGATGAAGGAGATGCCATTGAGCATGAACACGTAGCCTGGCGAGTAGTAGGCAATGATGAGCCCACCTAGGGCCGGCCCAATGGCGCGGGCAATGTTGTTGCTGACGCCATTGAGCGTGATGGCAAACGGCAGTACCGGGCGCGGCACCAGCTCGGTAGCCACGGCCTGCCATACCGGCCCATTTAGCGCCGCGCCCATACCTAGGAGAAATGTGAAGCCCAGCACCTCCAGTGCCGTAATGTGCCCCGTAAACGTGAAGGCCCCTAGGCTAAACGCCACCACCGCCATAAAGCCCTGCGTGGCCAGCAGTAGCTTGCGCCGGTCGATGAGGTCGCCGATGGCGCCGGCCGGCATGCTCAGCAAAAAGGCGGGCAGGCTAGTGGCCGTTTGCATAAGGGCCACCAGCAGCGCCGAGGTGGTGAGCGTAGTCACGAGCCACACGCCGGCCACATTCTGCATCCAGGTGCCCACGTTCGATACTACCGAGGCTATCCAAATAGCCCGAAACAGGGCGTAAGTAAAAGGCGTGAGAAAGGAGGGCTTGGCAGCAGCGGGAGCCGGGGACATGGGTAAGTGGTACTAGCAGATGATGGCAATGTCCTCGCTGCGCTGTGCTTGCAAAGACAAAGAGGTAGCTCACTTACGTACCGGCACTTCTTTGAGATAAAGCGGCATTGGCAAATAAATCTTGGCTGCGGGCTGCCCCGGCTGATGCACCACCAGCGCCCGGCAGTGGCTGGTGCTCGTTTTGCCATCTAACTCAAAGGCGATGCCTAGCTTCACATTGTCGTAGAGGTAGCGCGGGCCGGCCTTGAGCTGGTAGCTGGTGGCCAGCGGCAGCTTGCCATAGCACTCCTCAATCTGGCGCAGGGTCGAGCCATTGCGCAGCCCGTTGGCCAAGCGGAAGTAGGCGGACGTGGCCCGCACCACCTGCACCGATTTGTGAGTGTCTTGGCCCGGCACCATCGTGGTGTACACGTCGAGCTGGGCGGGTGGGTGGCCCGTGCCAAACCAAGTAGCCCAGCCCTTCTGCATGGCGGCGTCGCTGTAGGCGGCGGGCCCTAGGTTGGCCAGCGTGGCCGCATCGGCCCCCAGCTGGAGACTGCCCAAGCTCTGGCCCGGCACCACGAGCTGGGCCGGCGTGGGCGGGGCTGCAAGTGGCAATAAACTCAGCGGCAGTAGCAAACAAAGCAACATCGTTTTCTGGCTTGGTTGGGCTAGCGCTTACGCGGGCCGCGCAGCGCAGGTTGAAAGTGCCCATGTTCTTTAGGCTACCCTAGGAGGGTGAGCCCAAACTAAACAGTGCCAAATAATAAAAGCCCCTCAAGGAGGGGCTTTTAAAAGCAGAAAAGAGATGAGAAGAGCAAGTGAAATCTGCTGAGTCTGCTAACTAGCTCTTCTTGTTGGCGTTGAAGCGGACGCGCTGGTCCTGCACTACGGCACCGAGTTCGTTGGCCATCGTGTTATAGCGCGAAATGTCCAGCAACTTGAGGCGGGCCAACAGGCGGTCGGCTTCGTCAAAGTTGTTCAGCCATAGGTTGGCTTCGGCGTCATTGTATAGAGTTGCGGCGGTAACTTTTTCGTCGATGCGGGCCTTTTTGTCTTTAGGGTTCGATTCCGATAAAGCCTTGTTCCAAAGTGCAATAGCTTCGTTAATTTGCTTTTGGGCGTCGGCTATGCGGGCAGGGTCGCCTAGGCCTTTGTAGCCCATCAAAGCCTTCTCGTAAGCCTGGGGGTACTCGTCATAATTCACTTTCTTATCTGACACGACGATGATGGACGTGTTGCGCGTGATAACGCGCTGCCCTAGCTTGCTGTCTAGGTAGTCTGCCACCAGCTTCATGTTAGCTTTCATCGAGTTCTCGTCGAGCTGGCGTAGAAAAGCGTTTTGATTTGCAGCCCAGAACTTTGCTAGGCCGTCAGGGTTACCAAAAGCTTCTGTTTTGCCCACCGTGTAAGTGTTGGTTGCTTCGATGAGCTCATCGAGCAGCACCGCACCATCCTTGGTGCTCACCTTCACTGAGATAGGCGATTTGTACGATACTTCGTACAAGTGTTTTACGCCATCGCCCGTGCTAACGCCAGCGAGCTTTACTTGGGTGTTGCTTTTCACCTCGGCTGGCGCAATGGGGCCTAGGGTAAACCCATCCGTCGTTACCGTAATGCGCAGGTCGGCAGTAGGGCCAGCTGCCCGCTGAAAGCCGCTTACATTGACGTAGGTAGCAGCCAGGGTTTTAGCATCGTATACCTGTGCTGTATAGTCGGCAGTCGGAATCACGGCCGCTCCAGGCTTGCGCTCATCCAGCAGCAAGCGGTTGAGAGCTTTATCCTTAAGTGATAGCGCTTTATATTCTTGCTTGTCTTTCTCAGCTTTAATTTTAGCTTCTGCTACGGCCGACAAATGGTCGGCTTTCTGCTGCTTCACGGCTTCTTCGTAGCGTAGCACTACTTCGGCCTGGTACGAGTGGCTGCCGGCCGGAACCGGTATCATGGGCAGGCGCACATAGTCGAAGGTGACTTTTTGGGCATCAATGCTCTGGCCATAAGCAGTGACAGTTAGCAAGGAGGCCGCGCCCAATAGGGTAAACGGTAAACGCATAATTTAAGTAATGATAAAATTGAGGTTGCAATAAGCGACGCAAGTTATTCATAATTTGAATTATATATAAGTAATGGCTCTGGTAAATGCCTGCTAGCTAAGTACGGTTTTTAATTCCGTTATCTGGATATTATCCTATCGGATTAATAGGCGTAACCCTTTCTGGCATATTGGAGATTTTGGCTTGCTCAGTCTTCTGCCTAGAGGCGTTGCTTGCTGGTAATGAGGCGGTAGCAACTAGCTCAGCGCCGCCATAGGCGTTTGCGTCAGGTAAGCAGCCGTAATGGATGGAGCTACCAAAATGTCTTTGCTGCTATACAGCAAGCTGATTTACAGCAGAAAGCAGGATGGAAAAATGCTGTAGAAAACCACGTTTAAGTACTTTTTCATATGCCAACAATGCAATGAAAATAGCTAAAAATTAAGGGCCTAGGCAGTAGTGCTGCCCAGATTTGCCAGCCTAGGATGCGCTTACTCTACTACGAGGTCGTACTTAGCTAGCAGGCCCGGCAGCCCGGCCAGCGCAAAGCGCGCCCCGGTGAGGATGTTGGCTTCGGGGTCGAGGGCGTAGTTGGTAGCCGTCGTAAAATCGGCCCTCGCCAGCAGAGTATTATGAAAGCCCGCCCGCGTGAGGTCGCAGCCCGCGAAGGAAGCGCTGCTGAGGTCAGTATTGGTAAAATCGGCCTCATCGAGGGTGCACTGCGCGAAGCGGGTACCCGCCATGCGCTTGCCCCCGAAAGAGGCATAACGCAGCTGGCAGCCATCGAAGTGCACGCCGAATAGCATGTCCTGGCACGCACCAAAGTTTACACCTAGCAGCTTGCAGTCAGCAAAGGCTACGTTTTGCAGCGCTGTGCTGCCGAGCTTGGCCGTGGTCAGGTTGCAGCGCTCAAATAGGCAATCCTCGAAGCGCAGCCCACCTAGGTCGGCTTCGGCTAGCTCGCAGCTTATGAAATGGAACTGCTCGAACTCGCGACCTAGGGCAAGCAGGCGCCGTGCATCGAGGCCCGTAAGCACTTGGTCGGCCGGAAAAGAATCGGGCTTGCGGAGAGCAGTGGGCTTGCGGCGCGGTTTCATAGGCTAAAGCGTGAGAGAAAGCGTAAAACTACCCTGAAGCAGCCTCCTCTAGGTGTAGTAAATGGGCGGATGGCCCTGGCACTAGTACCTTGCAGTGGCGGTTATCTAGTTACTACTGCTATACTATGGCTTCGGCGCGCACTATCTACTTTAAAAATAACGCTGGCTGCCTCTGGGAGGAGCCAGAGGCATACATCCGCCTGGAATATTATGCAGGCGTGCGCAGCGAAACGCAGTTTCAGGCGCTGCTCACGCACGCCCAGCAAGCCATGAAGCGCCACGGCTGGAGCAAGATGCTTGTCAACCAGCAGGCTATGAGCGCCTTCACACCCACAGAAGAAACCTGGATGATAGACGAGTGGCTGCCCCGCGCCGTGCGCGAAGCTGGCTACCGCTACGGCGCCGTGGTGGTGGCCCACAACGTATTTGCACGCCTCGCCATGACGGGCATCGTCATGACCAGCCGTAAGCTTGGCCATCAGTACCGCAACTTCGAGCAGGAGTCCGAAGCTGTCGCCTGGCTGCTGGCGCAGGTATAATGGGTAGTGATTAGTGGTTAATTGTCAATTATTAATGCCAAGCTAAAAGACATTAACCACTACCCACTACCAATTAATCACTACCAACTACACCTGGCCAGCTAGCAAATCCTCAAAAGTTTGGCGGCGGCGGATGAGGCGCGGAGCTTCCTCCCCATCGAGCAGCACCTCGGCGGGGCGCAGGCGCGAGTTGAATGAACTGCTCATTTCGAAGCCATAAGCGCCAGCGTTGTGGAAGGCTAGGATATCGCCCTCGCGCACCTCGGGCAGCAGGCGGTCCCAGGCAAAGGTGTCGGTTTCGCAGATGTTGCCTACTACCGTGTACAAGCGTTCGGGGCCGTCGGGGTGCGAAAGGTTAGAGATGTAGTGATAAGCATCATACATCATGGGCCGGATAAGGTGGTTGAAGCCCGAATTGACGCCCGCAAACACGGTAGCCGTAGTGTGCTTCACGGTCGATACCTCGACCAGCAGGTAACCGGCTTCGCTTACCAGGTACTTACCGGGCTCAAACCAAGCTTCGAGCGGCCGGCCGTATTCTTTCTCAAACTCTTGGAAGGCTGCGGCTACCTGGTGGCCCAGGCCCGCTACATCGGTCTCGGGGTCGCCAGGCTTGTAAGGCACTTTGAAGCCCGAGCCTAGGTCCAAAAATTCGAGCTGTGGGAAGCGACGCGCGGCGTCGAACAAAATATCCAGCGCCCGCAGAAATACTTGTACGTCTTTGATTTCGGAGCCCGTGTGCATGTGCAGGCCGCGCACGTGCAAGCCAGTGCCTTTCACGACGCGCTCGAGGTGGCGCATCTGGTGAATACTGACGCCGAACTTGCTGTCGATGTGGCCGGTCGAAATCTTGTAGTTGCCGCCCGCCTCAATGTGCGGGTTTAGGCGCACGCACACGGGGTAAGAACCGCCAAACGTGGTGCCGAAGCGCTCGAGCAGCGACAGGTTATCGATGTTGAGGTTTACGCCTAGCTCCTTAGCCTCCACTAGCTCGCTAAAGGCAACGCTATTGGGGGTAAAGAGAATGTTTTCAGGCTGGAAGCCCACGTGCAAACCTAGCTTTACCTCGTTGATACTCACGCAGTCGAGGCCAGAGCCCTCGGCCAACAGCACCTTCAGCACGGCTACATTGGTGAGGGCTTTGCAGGCGTAGAAAAACCGCGTGGGGTGGCCGCTAAAAGCGGTCGTGAGCTTGTGGTACTGCGCCCGAATGGTATCGGCCTGGTACACGTAGAGCGGGGTGCCAAACTGCGCGGCGGCGGCCAGCAGGGCAGAAGCAGAAGATGCAGACATGAAACGCGAACGAAAAAGGCGGCCGGGCCGCGCTCTCAAAGGTACAACGCCCCGAAACTCGCCCCACTAGGTGCGAACTAGGCTTGCCCCAAAAGCTTGCCCCCGGCCCGCGCTGGTGCAACGCGGCCGGGGGCATAGGTGGTAGTTGTGACCTGGCTTTTATTTCTAATAGACAACCGTGATTGGCCCAGTAAAGGATTTGCCGTTGCCGAGCGTGATGAGGTAATAATAGGTGCCAACGGGGGTAGGCTGGCCGTTGATAGTGCCATTCCACTCGTTGCCACGACTATAGTTTGCGGCTTCGAAAATCTTGGCTCCCCAGCGATTATACACGATGACGCGGTTGTTAGCGTACTGGCTGATGTTGTCGATTTGCCAAGTGTCATCGTTGTTATCGCCGTTGGGCGAAAAGGCGTTTGGAATGCGCACGCGAGGCAGCACTGTCACCGTCACGGTGCTGCTGTTGCCGCAGTAGCCCGCGCCGGCCGCAAGGGTATAGGTAGTGGTAACCAGCGGCGCGGCCACAGGCCGCAACTGGTTGTTGGCCGCGAATGCCAGGCTTGCTGAAGGTGACCAACTGACGGGGTAGGTGCCGTCGGCTGTTCCTTCGAGTACCACCGTTTCGCCCTCCATAATGGTTTTATCGGGCCCAGCATTCACTTGCACAGGCGCCGTGACAACTACGCGCACGGCCGCCGAAGTGGCGGTGGCAGGCTGGCCGCAGGCATTGGTAGTGCGCAGCACCAACGTCACGGCCTGGCCATCGCGCAGGGTAGTAGTGGTAAAGCTGGGGTCGGTAGCACCGGCCACGCTTACGCCATCGACCTGCCATTGGTACTGTGAGCTAGGGCCAGCATTAGTGGCCTGGCCGAGGCTAAAGGTGAGGGGGGAGCCTATGCACACGGGCAGCGCGCTTTGCAGCAGCATGGTGACGGTTGGGGCCGGCACGGGCGTCAGGCTTACCTGCGCTGTAGCCGCCGCCCCACCAGTAGTGCACAGGCCAGGCGTTGGGGTCAGTTCTACCCGCACTAGGTCACCATTGGCCAGTGTGCTGCTGGTATAGGTGGGGCCGGTGGCCACGGCCGTACCATTCACAAACCACTGGTAAGTGGGAGCGGAGCCGGCGTTAGTAGGTGTGGGGGTAAAGGTCATGGCGGTGCCTGGGCACTGGGCCGGCAGCGCTGGCAAGGCTACGGCAGTCACTAGCAGCGGCTGGGTGGTCACCGTTAATACGTTAGAGTAAGCTGTACCGCAGGCGCCTGCAGTGGCGCGCCGCCGGAAGTACGTAGTAGCGGCCACTGGGCCGGGCGCGTAGGTGGGGCCAGCCGCGTTGGCTAGCGCCGTCCAGGTAAGGTTATCGGCCGATGATTCCCACTGATACGTGTAGGTGCCCGGTCCGCCCGTGGCGGCGGCGGTGTTTGTGAGCGGGGCTGGTACCGCACCCGCGCACACCGTTTGGTCGGCCCCAATGGTGCCCGGGGCCACGGCAGGCAACACTACTACCGCCACTGTGCCGCTAGCAGCGCAGCCTCCGGCGTTGGTGACGGTCAGGGTATAGGTCTGAGAGATGGCCGCGGCGGTGGTATTGGGTAGGGTCACGGTGGGATTAGCCACGGTACTACTGCTTAAGCCCGTGGCCGGGCTCCAGCTGTAGGTGAGGCCCGCCACGGGCGCTGCCCCGAGCTGCGCGCTGCCGCCAGGGCAAAGGGTAGTCGCCGCGCCCGCCACTGCTATTGGCGGCGGAACTACTGTCACTACTACTGTACTACTGGCTTGGCAACCGCTGGTGCTGGTGACGGTCAGAGTATAAGTCTGAGAGATAGCCGCGGCGGTGGTGTTGGGTAGGGTCACGGTGGGATTAGCCACGGTACTACTGCTTAGGCCCGTGGCCGGGCTCCAGCTGTAGGTGAGGCCCGCCACGGGCGCTGCCCCGAGCTGCGCGCTGCCGCCGGGGCAAAAGGTGACCGCCGCGCCCGCTACAGCCACCGGCAGCGGGTTCACAGTGATAGTTAGCTGCCCCACGGCGGGGCAGCCGCCCGATGTAGCTGTGCCCGCAATCGTGTAAGTTGTGGTTTGCGCAGGACTGAGCACGAATGGCCCCGCTCCGCTCACGGCCGTGGGCCCGCCGGTGATGGTGTAAGGGGCCGTACCCCCGCTCACCGTGAGCGTAGTGCTACCACCTAGGCAAATGTCTTGGGTGCCAGTAAGTGTCAGCGCCGGGGCGGGGCTCACCACCACGTTGCTAGTCACTAGACCTAGAGGGCAGCCAGCTTGCGACATGCCCTGCGCCGTAATGGTGCCCGCGCCAGCTGTGGGCCAGCGCACCGTTACGGGGTTGGCGGTGGCGCTGCCCACGATGGTACCGCCCGTCACGGTCCAGTTGATAGTGGAAGCGGTGCCACCGCTGGCGGTATAAGTCTGGGTAGTGTTCAGGCCACACACGGCTAGGTTACCTGCAATGGTGGTTGGCCCAGTGGGCTTCACTACCGTTATGCGCAGCACATCGCTCGCTATTTTGCCTGCGCAGCCCACGTCTTGTAGCACAAGCGTGACGTCGTAGGGTGTGGCGCGGGCCTGGTCGCAGGTAGGAGAAAACACAAACGTGCCCGCTACCGTGCCGCCGGTGGTGCCCGTGGCCGTATAGGCGCCTACGGGGCTGCCCGCATAGGTGAGGGCGCCGGCATTGTTGGCAAAGGTGGCATTATAGCCGCCGCTGCCATCGAGCAGGGTACTGGTAGCCGTGAGCGTTAGGGGGTGGGCGGCCGGCTGGGTGCCCGTTATTGGGATGCTTAGGGTGCTGCCGGCCTCTACGGTGTAGCTGCGGGGCATAACCGCTGCCGCCGGCAGCACGGGCGGGTCAACGGCCGGGCACAGGCCTACGAGTATTTGAATGTCGCGCCGAGTAGTGCCCAGCGATACCTCCACCCCGTTGATGGTTCGGTACTCTGTCACATCCACCGCAATGCCGTAGCGGTTGCCTACCAGGGGGCCGCCCACATACTTGGTAACACCAGTATTCTCGTTGATTTTGGCGTAGTACCCGGCGCCAGTACCCAGCGGGGTGTTGGCCGAGTAACCGCCCGAGGTGGTGTAAGGAACATACTCCCCGGGTGGCGTAAAGGTAGCATTGCTAGACAGGTAGTTATAGGGCTGGCCAAATGCGTACTCTAGGCGGTCGCCGTCGGCGTCCACCGCATTGTTTAGCACCACCGTGGTGTCGCTTGCGCAAATCAGACCTACGGCATTGCCAGTAAATATCGGTGAGCTATTAGGCAGGTTGGGAGGAGCCAGCGTTGAATAAAGCCCTAGCTGGTAGCCGCTGCTGGCGTTGCCGCCACCCGCCAGGTTGTTGATGTCTGCATTGCGGCCACCGCCTGGGGCAGTCACTACATAAAAGCCCGCGCTTGAAGCCGGTAGGCAAATGATGCCCACAAACTTTTGTAGCTGGTAGGGTTGCGAAGCGCCCGTGATAGTGCAGCCCGCTGGCACCGCAATAGTGGTGCAGCCACTGATAGTAGGCTGTACGAACTCTACGCCTAAGCCAGCCACCATGGCGTTGCTAGAACCTATGTTAGCCGCAGTTGGGATAACGCGAGCCCCAGTGGCCTTGTTATAGATGTACAAGTCAAGAAACGATGTTGTGACCGACCGATTGCAGGCCACGTATACCGAGGTCGTAATCTCGTAGCGATGCGGCGCAGCTGCCGGGCCAGTAGCCCCGAGGTACTTGTAGGTCATTTCGCCGCCCAGCAAGTGGCTGGCCAGCGCCGCCTGAGTTGTGCCCAGCAGCAGTAAAAGCACCAGCCACGGTAATAGCGTAATGCGGCGGAGTAGTGTTGCAATCATATGTAAGCGGTAAGGGACGGGAGACGGGCCGGTAGTGCGCTTGGGCTACGCGCGACTAGGCCTTGGCTGGTCGTTGGTAGCACCCCGCGTAGTAATAAAGGCTAAGAAGGTTCGCTCTAAAACGAACCCTGTATGCGTAGTAATAGCGCAGTAAAGCTAGGTCGCGGATACCGTGATATAAAGCGTTAAGACTATTAAATACATGAATAGTATTACTGCCTACCAGCCCATTATATAAGGAACCCAAGATGACTAGTGAGTCGGGTCGTTAGTGGTAAGCAGGCTACTACTAGCCATTTTACCGTAGAGGTTATTCAAAATGAGTTTAGGGGGCTTTGTGCCATAGCCTTCCGCTGCGAAAGACGGTGTATCTGTGGTCGAAACGACTATCTTGGCGAGCCGAAATAACGCCGCGCCTAGGGGCCCTTACCTTGCCAAATACTGCACTGTAGATAGAATTTTTCTGCTTCTTTTTATGCCTACTCCTAGTATGCCCGAAGTGTGGCTGCGTGGCCCATTACCTGCGGTGCCACCCCTGCTACAGCCAGTAGCCCACGCCCTGCTGCAAGCCCGCGAAGAAATAACCGAACTACTGGCCGACTTCCCAGCTGAGCGATTGGCTGAGCGGCCCCTAGGGCTGGCTTCGGTAGGTTTTCACTTGCGCCACCTAGTAGGCGTGCTCGACCGCACTTTTACTTATGCCCGCGGCGAGGCCCTCAGCGAGGGGCAGCTGGCCTACCTAGCTGCCGAAGGGCAGCCACCTACCCACCTAGGGGCCGTGCAAGAGCTAGTGCAGGCTTTTGCACAGCAGGTCGATACGGCGCTGGCGCAGCTGCGCGCCACGCCCGAGGCTATACTGCCTGAGTGGCGCGGGGTAGGCCGCGCCCAGCTGCCAAGCACCGTGATAGGGCTGCTGGTGCACGCCGCCGAGCACACCACTCGCCACGTGGGCCAACTGCTAGTCACGGCCCGGCTAGTAGCCAGCGCGGCCATTTAAAAGGGCTATAAGCGCATCCGTCCTCAAGCTTAGTACTACTTGCCGCCTGCTACGTATTAGGCTGTACCACTCTTCCCACCTACTTTATGAAAAACACTTTCCAAGGAATCGACCACGTCGGTTGGACGGTACCCGACCTAGAGGCTGCCACCCAGTTTCTGGAGCGAGCCTTTGGGGCGCAGGTCATCTACGACTCGCACCTCAAAAGCAGCCCACCCCAGGCCGGGGCCGGCGTCGAGCAGCAACTAGGGCTGCCGCCCGGTGGCCAGGTTATCCAGATTCGGCTGTTACGTTTGGCCAACGGGGCTTCTCTCGAACTGTTTGAGGTGGCCCGTGCGCAGCAGCAGTCGCCGGCCACTATTGTAGACCTTAGCTTTACGCATATAGGGCTATATGTCGAGGACATGGCCGCGGCCACCCAGCGCTTTGAGGCGGCAGGTGGGCGACTGCTATCAGCCCCTCACCCACTAAAAGGAGTAGAAGCGGGCCCCGGCAATGAGTTTGTATACGGGCACACGCCTTGGGGCGCCCTCATCGAGCTGCTGACGTACCCTGCCGGCGTGCACCTCCCCAACCCTCAGGTGCCACGCTGGACGCCAGCCGCCTAGGTCGTCGCTTTGGCTGGCAAATGCGGTAAGCTGGCGCGCGGGTGTTTTCTTTGGCCTGCGCATCTGCTTTCAACCCCCGACTTTGTATGGCCACTCGCCGGAAATTCCTGACCTCCTCAGCTGCCAGCTTGGCACTGCTCACTACCCAGCCTGGTGCCGCTGCCCCCCGGCTGCTGCCCCCCAATGTGCGCGGCAAGGCGCTGGCCATCTCTACCTGGAACGACGGCGTGGCTGCCAACCAAGGCGCCTGGGAAATCTTGAAAAAAGGTGGCCGCGCCCTCGATGCCGTAGAGGCCGGCGTGATGGTGACCGAGGCTTCGCAAAACTGCTGCGTGGGCCTAGGTGGCAATCCTGACCGCGACGGTATCGTGACGCTCGACGCCTGCATCATGGACCATCAGTTCAATTGTGGTAGTGTGGCTGCCCTCGAGCGCATCTTGCACCCCATCAGCGTGGCGCGGCGCATCATGGAAAAAACCCCCCACGTGATGCTCGTGGGGGAGGGCGCCCAGCAGTTTGCCGTGGCCCAAGGCTTCCCGCTGCAACCCCAGAAGCTTAGCCCCGACGCTGAGAAGGCTTACCGCGAGTGGCTGAAAACCAGCGAGTATAAGCCTATCGTAAACATCGAGAACACGGGTAATCAAAAAACCGGCCCCGTAGGTGGTCCCCAAAACCACGACACCATTGCCATGTTGGCGCTGGATGCGCAAGGCAACCTCAGCGGCAGCTGCACCACCAGCGGCATGGGCTTTAAGATGCGCGGCCGCGTGGGCGACTCGCCGCTTATTGGCTCGGGCTTGTATGTTGATAATGAAGTGGGTGCCGCCGCGGCTACCGGCCAGGGTGAAGACGTGATTCGCATGGCGGGGGCGCACACCGTAGTCGAATTTATGCGCCAAGGTATGTCGCCTGAAGCGGCGTGCCGGGCTGCTGTCGAGCGGGTAAACCGCATCAAAGGCGCCAAGGCTAAAGATATTCAAGTCTGTTTTATCGCCGTCAATAACCAAGGTGTAACAGGGGCTTTTGCCTTGCAAAACGGTTTTAGCTATGCGCTTTGCAATGCCGCCGATCAGCGCAAAGTGGTGCAAAGCGGGTACTTGTTAAAATAAGACAGGTAAAGCCAACAAAGCTTTTACTCAATCGCCAAGCAACTAAGCAAAAGAGCCCGGAGGTACTAAAGCCTATTTAAAGGTTTTAGCACTTCCGGACTCTTTTCCTAGTTTATGCGCAAAGCAGCAAAAACTAACCTAGGCTAGTTTCCAGCCCTGGCGGTAGTCGCGCTTTATGAATTGGTTTACCTCGTCGAGGTTTGTGATGCGCATTTGATTGTTGTCCCACAGCAGCTTACGGCCGCGGCCTGGGTAGTCAAAGCCGTTGCCCGACGCCTTAGGCTTCTGCAGGTCGTAGCCACGGATGGCGAGGTTAGCCATGAGAAGCGCCTCGGTGAGTGGGCCAGCGAGTTCGAAGGGCGAGCTCAGCTTCATTTTGCCAGCACCGGCGATGCTAGCTTCTACCCATTGGGCGTAGTGGCCGTTGGCTTGGCCAGGTACGCGGGCCAGGGTCTTAGGCACGTTCACTTCTTGGTTGCGAGAGAGGGGCAGCAGGCGCGGGTTTTCAGCGTAGGTGCTGGCCATCATTTTGCCCTTAGTGCCGATAAACAAGGTGCCATTGCCACCATCGCCAAACAACTCGTTCGGGCCTAGCTCGTCGGGGCGCTCGGGCTGAATGCCGCCGTCCATCCAGTGTACGGTAATGTCGCCCTTGGTTTTGTCGGTCTTTGGGAAGGTGAGCGTAACGTGGCTCGACGGAGGGCAGCTCTCGGGGAAATAGCCGCGCTTGAACTCATCAACGTATACGCTACCTACGCTGGCTTGCACCGAGTTAGCATACTTTAGGTCGAGAACTCGGAAAGGAGCTTCGAGCAGGTGGCAGCCCATGTCGCCGAGGGCGCCAGTGCCGTAGTCCCACCAGCCGCGCCAGTTGAAGGGGATGAGGTGGTCGACGTAGTCGCGCTGCGGCGCGCTGCCCAGCCACAGGTCCCAATCGAGTTCGGCAGGTACGGTAGCCTTGGTCTTAGGCCAAGCAATGCCCTGGGGCCATACGGGGCGGTCGGTCCAGCAATAGATGGTGTGCACGTCGCCGATAGTGCCAGCATCGTACCACTCCATTAGCTGCCGCACGCCATCGTTGGAAGAGCCCTGGTTGCCCATCTGGGTCACTACTTTGGGATAGCGCTTGGCTGCGTCGGTAAGGGCGCGCGCTTCAAAAATATCGTGGGTTAAAGGTTTTTGCACGTAGACGTGCTTACCAAGCTGCATGGCCGCCATAGTAGGCATGGCGTGGTTGTGGTCGGGCGTCGAAACTGACACGGCATCAAAATGCTTGTGCTCTTTTTCGAACATTTTCCGCCAGTCCTTATAGTACTTGGCTTGCGGAAACGCCTTGCGCGAATTGGCCGCCCGGCGGTCGTCTACGTCGCAGAGGTAAGCAATACGGGCTTTACCGCTCTTGGCAAACATGGCAATGTCGCTTTCGCCCTTGCCGCCAACGCCAACGCCAGCGATTAAAAGCTGGTCGCTAGGTGCAGTGTACCCCTTGCCGCCGAGCACAAAGCGCGGCACGATGATAATGCCGGCCGTCGCAGCCGCACCTTGTTTGAGGAAAGTCCGCCGAGACGGAGTTTCGGGAAGTTGGCTCATATGTAATGAGTTGAGTGGGAAAAGTTTGGTAAAAGGTACGCAATTATGCACATTATTTTCTCCACTTTCATCTAGTTACTTTACAAGTGTGGTAATTTAATAGCGTAGCACTAGGGTAGGGGAAGCATATGTATGTATACTAACTATCAATTAATTAAATAGTAGTATTTTAAAGAAAAATACGCAATAAAAAAAGGTTGCGTTAAGAAGCTGTTGTCAGTTTCTTAACGCAACCTTTTTCGATTAAGCCTGAAACGAGCATGGGAGATGCTCGATTAGGTTTGAAAGTGCAAAAGCCCTATTGCACTACCTAGCGGCGCGGCTTGGCGCGCTCGTACTGCACCGGCCAGTCCACATCGGCCCCTAGTTCGTGGGCGGCGCGCAAAGGGAAGTAGGGGTCGCGCAATTCCTCGCGGGCTAGTAGCACTAGGTCGGCTTGGCCGTTGGCAACTAGCTCTTCGGCCTGCTGCGGCGTGGTGATGAGGCCCACCGCGCCAGTAGCAATGCTCACTTCGCGCTTGATGCGCTCGGCAAACTCGACCTGATAGCCGGGCCCCACGGGTATCTGTGCCTTTTCCACGTTGCCGCCCGTTGAGCAGTCTACCAAGTCCACGCCGCGGTCGCGCAGCCAAGTGCTGAGCTGCACCGATTCGTCGGGTGTCCAGCCACCTTCGGTCCAGTCGGTGGCCGAGATGCGCACAAACAGCGGGAAATCAGCGGGTAGTACCTGGCGCACGGCGGCTACCACTTCGAGCAGCAGCCGTATGCGGTTCTCAAACGAACCGCCGTAGGTATCGGTGCGCTGGTTGGAGAGAGGCGACAAAAACTCGTGCAGCAAGTAGCCGTGCGCCGCATGAATCTCAATTACTTTAAAGCCAGCCGCTAGGGAGCGCTCGGTGGCGCTGCGGAAGTCAGCGATTACCTTCTTGATACCGGCCGCATCGAGCGCTACCGGCTGTGGGTAGCTATCGGAAAAGGCAATGGCGCTAGGCGCCACCACTTGCCAGCCGCCCTCAGCCTCGGGCACGGCCCCGTGGCCCTTGCCGAGCCAGCTGGTATAGGTGCTGGCTTTGCGGCCGGCGTGGGCTAGCTGTACGCCGGGCACGCTGCCGTGGGCTTCGATAAACTGATTGATGCGCTTCTGAAATTCAATGTGTTCATCTTTCCAGATGCCTAGGTCTTCGGGCGTGATGCGGCCCTCGGGCGACACGGCCGTGGCTTCTTGAATGAGCAGGCCGGCGCCGCCCACGGCGCGGCTACCTAGGTGCACCAGGTGCCAATCATTGGCAAAGCCATCGACGGCGCTGTACTGGCACATGGGCGATACTACGATGCGGTTTTTTAGGGTGAGGCCACGGAGGGCCAGGGGTTCGAAGAGAGCGGACATAAACTAGTGGCTAGCGAATGGTTAGTGCTGATAGATGCTAGCACTAACCAGATTTTTTCTGCGTGAATAGCTCTTAACAGCGAACGATAACCTAGGGTTGTCATGGCTGAGTTTGGCCTGCTGGACAGTAGTACTTAATTGGCGTTGGCACGTACAGGTAGGCTGCAACAGCTCTTTCCTCCCATTTTAGCTAGCTATGTTCCAAGAAACTTCCGCGGCCACTACTCTCGACCAAGTAGCCCTAACCCTAAGCGAGCCCACGGCCTGCGACACCTCGCGCCGCCAGTTTATCAATAATGCCGGGCGCGGCCTGCTGGCTGCCGGCATTGCCACGGCCCTGCCACTGGCCGCGGCCGAAGCTGCCGACCTAGGCAATGGTGCAGCGCCCGCGCCGCCTACCGGCCCGCTCGACATCAAGCTGCCCCCCCTCGAAGCGCCCACCGACCCCAAAGCTGGCCCCTTCCCCAACCCCGATGCACCCGACCAGCGCGTAGGTTTTGCCATCGTGGGCCTAGGTCACCTCACGCTCGCCGAAATTCTGCCTGCCTTTGGCCAGGCCAAGCACTGCAAGCCGGTGGCCCTAGTAAGCGGCGACGCGGATAAAATGGCTAAAGCCGCTAAGCAGTATGGTATTAAGCCGAGCAGCTGCTACTCGTACCAGAACTACGATAAGCTGAAGGACAACCCCGAGGTGCAAGTGATTTATATCGTGCTGCCCAACTCCATGCACCACGAGTACACCATCCGGGGCGCGAAAGCGGGCAAGCATATTCTTTGCGAAAAGCCGATGGCCAACTCGGTGAAAGAGTGCGAAGAAATGATAGCTGCTTGCGAAAAAGCCGGTAAAAAGCTCATGATTGCCTACCGCATTCAGTATGAGCCGCTGAACCGCGCCGCCCAAAAAATGGTGCGCGACAAGACCTATGGTAAAACCAAGCTCATCCAAATGATGAACTGCCAAAACCAAGCCCACGACCAGCAGTGGCGCCACAAAAAGGCGCTGGCCGGTGGCGGCTCGTTGCCCGACGTAGGCCTGTATTGCCTCAACACCACGCGCTTCCTGCTAGGGGAGGAGCCCACCGAGGTGAGCGCCCAAATCTACAGCACACCCGGCGACGACCGTTTTAAGGAAATCGAGGAGAACGTGAGCTTTACGCTGCGTTTCCCGAGCGGCGTAATAGCGCAGTGCATGACGGGCTACGGCTCGTTTAATAACAAGAGCTACGCCGTGCACGCCGAGACGGGCACCATCAAAATGGACCCTGCTTTTCCCTACAAAGGCCTCAAGCAGGAGCTGGTGCACGCCCCCAACGGCAAGCAAATGATAGAGCAACCTAGCAACCCCGACAAGCAGCAGTTTGCCCTTGAAATGGACCACATGGCCGAGTGCGTACGCGACAATAAAAAGCCCTACACGCCCGGCGAAGAAGGCTTGCAAGACCAGCGCATCATGGAGGCCATTTACCAATCGGCTAAGGAAAACAAACCCGTGAAACTGACTACTGGTGTAGGCAAGACAGATGCTTTCCGTGGCACGCCGCCCACAGAAGAGCAGGCTTAATAAAGCCACCTAGGGTAAGTAAAAGCACGCTTGTCATGCTGAGCTTGCGAAGCATCTTATCACGTCTAGATTATCATTCTGACGTGATAAGATGCTTCGCAAGCTCGGCATGACAAGCGTTTTTCATGACAAGCGTTCTTGATACTAGTTCAACTCTCAAATCGGCCACAAATAGGCTGACCGGCTACTTTTGCCGCCCATTCTTTTCATTCATGCACTTCACCTTTCTACGCGCTGGCTTGGCTTTGGCCGCGCTGACTTTGGCCACGTCGCTGGCCGTAGCAAACCCACCCACTGGCCCCATCAAAGTAACGGTGAGCCGGACCGCCAGCGGCTATGAGCTGCTACGCGATGGCAAGTCCTACTTCATAAAAGGAGCGGGCGGTAGCCAATACCCCGAGCGGATTGCGGCTTACGGCGGCAACTCCATTCGCACCTGGGGCACCGCCGAAGCTCCTAAGGTGCTGGCTGCCGCCAACAAGCACAACCTGACCGTGATGCTGGGCCTCGATGTGGCTCGTGAGCGCCACGGCTTCGACTACAACGATGCCTCTTCGGTAGCCGACCAGCTCGAAAAGATTAAGGCTGAAGTGCTGAAGTACAAGGACGACCCCGCTGTGTTGGTGTGGGGCATCGGCAATGAGCTGAATCTAGACTATACCAATCCCAAGGTGTGGGACGCGGTGAACAACATCGCTAAGATGATTCATAAGCTCGACCCCAACCACCCGACCTCCACGGTGCTGGCGGGCGTGAGCAAGCGCGAGGTGGCGTACATCATGGCCCGTTGCCCAGCCGTGGACATTCTAAGCATCAACACTTACGCAGGCTTGGCTACGCTGCCTAAGCAGGTACGCGAAGCTGGTTGGCAAGGCCCATATATCGTGGCTGAGTGGGGACCCACCGGCCACTGGGAAGGCCCCCAGACACCTTGGAAGGCTTCGGTGGAGGAAACCAGCAGCCAGAAAGCCGCCGTGTACCAAAGTCGCTACGAGGCCTCGGTGCTCAAGGACCGGGCGCACTGCCTAGGTTCCTACGTTTTCTTGTGGGGCCAGAAACAAGAGCGCACGCCTACTTGGTATGGCCTATTTACCGAGAAAGGCGAGGAAACCGAAGTGATGGATGTGCTGCAATACGAGTGGAGTGGCCACTGGCCTCAGAACCGCGCCCCGCATATCAACTCGCTATTGGTTAATGGTAAAGCCGCTACCGACGGCGTGACCTTAAAGCCTGGTCAGCCTTATTCCGCCGCAGCCGTTGTCACCGACCCCAACCGCGACCCGCTCACCTACCAGTGGGAACTGCTACCCGAGAGCACCGACCTCAAGCAGGGCGGCGACCGCGAAAGCCGCCCAGTGCCCATGGCCGGCAGCTTGCCCATAGGCGCGAAGGGCCAAACTACCCTCACGACACCTACCCAGCCGGGTGCCTATCGCCTCTTCGTGTATGCCCACGATGGGCACGGCAACGTGGCTACGGGCAACGTACCCTTCTTGGTGCAGCCGTAACTAGGGTGCCATTTCGCGGTTATTACTAGACTATGCGCACTGTCATTCAAAAGCACCGGGCCGTAAATGCGCCCATCGCCGACCTCACGACCTACCGGGCCATCCCCACGCAGTCCGTTGAGTATATCGACCCGTTTCTGTTCCTGAACCACCACGGGCCGCAGGTGTACCGGGCCAACAACCGCGGCCTGCCCTTTGGCCCGCACCCGCACCGCGGCTTCGAAACGGTTACGTTTATCCTGGAGGGCGACATTCTGCATAAGGACAGCAGCGGCCACGAAAGCGTCATCAAAGCCGCTGGTATTCAGTGGATGACGGCTGGTTCAGGCCTCATCCACGCCGAAGTATCGTCCAATGAATTCAAGAGAACGGGCGGCCCGCTCGAAATTTTGCAGCTTTGGGTCAACCTGCCGGCCAAGTACAAAATGACTGAGCCACGCTACCTAGGCCTACAGGAGAACGAGATACCGACAGTTGCGCTCGCCGACGGCGTCACGGCGCACGCCGTGTCGGGTACCTGGGGCGGCACCGCTGGCGCCGTGCAGCCGCTGGCCGATGTGGCCCTGGCTTGGCTTGATATGGCCGAAGGTGCCACTGCTACGCTGCCAATTGCAGCCAGCCACAGCATTTTTTTCTACGTGGTGCGCGGCAGCGTGCGCGTCAACGGTACTGAGGCCTTCGCCCGGGAACTGGTCGAATTCAACCACGATGGCGACGAGTTGGCCTTAGAAGCGTTGACAGACAGCGTATTGCTCCTAGGTCATGCCGAACCCTTTGGCGAGCCCGTAGTGTCGGGTGGGCCTTTTGTGATGAACACCGAGGCCGAAATCGAACAGGCCTACGCTGACTATCAGCAGGGAAAATTTGGCCGTTGGAACGGCTAAAACCTTGTGAAAAAAGAGGTGGCGAAATTTGTCAGTTTAAAATTCTTGCCTACCTTGCCGCCCAATTCGACCGATATCATGTTCAGCAACCGCTATTTTTTTGGCTTCTTTTATTTTACGCCGCCCGCGTAGAACGAGTCGCCATGTAGCTAAGCCACAAAAAATTAGCAGCGCCACTCGTTCTTCGGGTGGCGCTTTTTTTATGTTTTTTCAGCGAATAGGTTTTCAGCCATCGCTTTTACTTTCTCTACTACCATGCCACAGCACGTTGCCATTCAGGGGTTCAAAGGGAGTTTCCACGAAGTAGCCGCCCGCCAGTATTTCGGCGCGGCGCCCGCCCTGAACTTCTGCGCCACCTTCGGTGAGGTAGTAGCCCAAGTGGCCGATGGCCGCGCCGATGCCGCCGTGATGGCCATGGAAAACTCGGTGGCTGGCAGCATCTTAGCTAATTATCTGCTACTAGAACGGGCCGACCTCACCATTACAGGCGAGGTATATCTGCCCATCCATCAGCACCTTTTGGTGCTGCCTGGCACCACGCTCGCCGACGTGCAGGCCGTGCACTCGCACCCCATGGCTTTGCGCCAGTGTGGCGACTACCTAGGGCAATACCCCGCGTGGCAACTTGTCGAAACCGAGGATACCGGCCTCAGCGCCCAACGCCTGGCCGAAAGCCGCACGCCCGGCCTAGCCGTGATAGCTGGCGGCCAAGCTGCCGAAGCTTTCGGGCTGGAAATCCTGGCGCCCGCCATCAACGACGACCCTAATAACTACACCCGCTTCTTGGTGCTAGAGCGCGCTGCCGAGGCCACGCCCGTGGCGCAGCCCGACAAAGCATCGCTTTATTTCTACACCTCGCACGCGCCGGGCATGTTGGCCAAGGTGCTCACGCTGGTAGCGAGCCACGGTTTGAACCTGAGTAAGTTGCAGTCGTGCCCGCGCCCCAGCCAGCCCTGGCACTATGGCTTCCACGCCGATGTAGAGTTCTCCACTGCCGCCCAGCTAGAAGCACTGTTGGCTGAGCTACCCACCGTGACAGAAGAGCTGCGTGTGCTAGGCGCCTACCAGCGTGGCAGCATGGAGTTTGGGCAGGAAGTGGAGCCAGAAAGTCAGGTCATCAAAACCGAAGAGAATAATTCATTATCACTCGCAGTATAAGACGATGCCTGGTTTTACGTGTGCAACCTGCGGTCAATATCATGAAGAATTGCCGTTGTGCTTCGGCGCCGAAGTTCCTCTGTATTACTACAGTGTTCCTGCGGAAGAACGAGAAGCGCGTGTTGAAATGTCAACGGACTGGTGCGTAGTCGACGAAGAGCACTTCTTTATCCGCGGGAGAATTGAGATTCCAATAATCGACTACCCTGAGAATTTTGTCTGGAACGTGTGGACCTCGCTTAGTGAAGAGAGTTTTATGCGGTCTCAGGAATTGTGGAATGACCCTCTACGCGTGCAGGAGAAGCCATATTTTGGCTGGTTACAAACTGAAATTCCTAGCTATGAGAACACTGTCAATTGTAAGACTTGGGTGCACACCCAGCCAGTAGGCACTATACCACAAGTAGAGGTTTTCGAGGAAAACCATCCTCTAACACTCGACCAGCGCAATGGTGTCACCCTGATGCAAGTGCAGAAAATTGTAGAATCACTTTTGCATGGTTAAGCAGTCACCCATTTTAAGTCTAACAACGCAGTTCTTGCTCAGCATCGCGCTATAATTTAGTTAGTTACCCTAATGCAAGTCACCACCGCTAGCCGCTTGGCTAATACCGGCGAATACTATTTCTCGCGTAAGCTGCGCGAGATAGCCGCCCTTAATGCCGCCGGCGTCAATATCATCAGCCTAGGTATCGGCAGCCCCGATTTGCCGCCGCACCCCGGTGTGGTGGCGGCCCTAGGTGCCACCGCGGCCCAGCCCAATGCCCACGGCTACCAGAGCTACCAAGGCACGCCGGCCCTGCGCCAAGCCATGGCCGCGTTCTACCAAAAAAGCTATGGCGTGGCCCTCGACCCCGCTACCGAAGTGCTGCCCCTGGCTGGCTCCAAAGAAGGCCTGATGCACATTGGTATGGCCTTTCTAGAAGCCGGCGACGCAGTGCTTATTCCTAACCCCGGCTACCCGACCTACCGGGCGGTGGCCGAAATCTGCGGGGCCGAGGTGCGCGAGTACGACCTAACGGCCGATACTGGTTGGCTGCCCGACCTAGACGCGCTGGCTAAGAGCGACCTAAGCCGCGTGAAGATGATGCTGGTCAACTATCCGCACATGCCCACCGGCACGGCGGCCAGCCCCGAGTTTCTGCAACAGCTGGTTGAGTTTGCGGCCGCGCATAGCATCATGCTGGTGCACGATAACCCGTACGGCTTCGTGCTGAATGAAACGCCGCCCACGAGCCTGCTCAGCATACCAGGCGCTAAGGAGGTAGCTCTAGAGCTGAACTCACTCAGCAAAAGCCATAACCTGGCCGGCTGGCGCGTGGGCATGCTGGTAGGACGCGCCGACTGGCTGACTGAGGTATTGCGCTTCAAAAGCAACATGGATTCGGGCATGTTCCTAGCTATTCAGCAAGCGGCCGTGGCGGCTCTGGGTCTCGGCGACGAGTGGTTTGCGGAGTTAAACGCTACCTACCGCGCCCGCCGTGAACTGGTAGTGGAACTGTTGCAGGCCCTAGGTTGCGCGCCAGCGCCTGGCCAGGTAGGCCTATTCATTTGGGCGGCCGTGCCACCGGGTTATGCCGATGGCTACGCTCTCAGCGACGCCGTGCTGGCCGAGGCGCGTGTGTTTCTCACGCCCGGCGGCATCTTCGGCAGCAATGGTGCGGGCTACATCCGGGCCAGTCTTTGCCAGCCCGAGAGCGTGCTGCGCGAGGCGCTGGAGCGGGTGAAAGCTGATATGCAATCCACTAATCATGCAGCACGTAGCGAAGCATCTCGCGTGGCGTAGTAATTAAAAATGCCTCTGAACGTCAGCACACAAGCTGTTTTGCTGCGCGCTGTATGACAGACTACTTGAAATATCCTCAACAATGACTATCACCATCATCGGCCTAGGTCTTATCGGCGGCTCGCTGGCGCTTAGCCTGCGGCAGCACGGCCTGGCCGACCGGCTTATTGGGGTAGAAAACCATGCTCCCTACGCCCGCCGGGCTCTAGAGCTAGGCTTGGTCGATGAAATTGAGACCGACCTAGGGACGGCCGTGGCGCCGGCTAGCCTCATCATCGTGGCCGTGCCCATGGATGCCATGCTCGCGGTGCTGCCCCAGGTGCTCGACCTCGTGACCGACCAGCAAACCGTTATCGACGTGGGCTCGACCAAAGGCAACCTACTGGCGGCCGTGGCAGACCACTCGCGCCGGAGCCGCTTTGTGGCGGTGCACCCCATGGCCGGCACCGAGTACTCAGGTCCCGATGCGGCCGTGCGCGGCTTGTTCGAAGGCAAGACGCTGGTAGTATGCGATGCCGAAGCCAGCAACCCCGCCGCTGTGGCTATGGTCGAAGCGCTGTTTCAGGCCTTGCCCATGCGGGTGCTGCACCTAGGCGCCGCCGACCACGACTTGCATACGGCCTACGTGTCGCACATTTCGCACCTCACGTCGTTTGCCTTGGCACTCACGGTATTGGAGAAAGAGCAGCGCGGCGAGCAGCGCATTTTTGACCTAGCTGGTGGGGGCTTTGCCTCCACGGTGCGGCTAGCCAAGAGCGCGCCGGCCACTTGGGTACCCATCTTCCGCCAAAACCGTGAAAACGTGCTCGACGTGCTCGACGAGCATTTGCACCAGTTGCAGAAGCTGCGCGAATTACTAGTACAGGAAGATTACGCCGCGCTGACCACCGAGCTAGAGCACGCCAACGCCATTCGCAAGATTATTCCCTGAAAGAAGAGAAAGCTGCCTAGCTGCTTTAGCGTGATACGCCACCTAGGGTAAATGCTTCTTTATCTACTAAGCCAACACTTTTAAACTACTTAATCAACCCAACACCCCATGTTCAACGACCTTTTCAATCGCAAGCCCGAAGACAAGCCCTTCCTCATTTCGGGCCCCTGCTCGGCCGAAACCGAAGAGCAAGTACTCGAAACCTGCCAGCGCCTCGCCGCCACCGGCAAAGTGCAAGCCCTGCGCGCTGGCATCTGGAAGCCCCGCACCAAGCCCGGCGGATTTGAAGGGGTAGGGGCCAAGGGCCTACCCTGGCTCAAGAAAGCCAGCGAACTCACCGGCCTGCCCGTGGCCGTGGAAGTGGCTACCGCCAAGCACGTAGAGGACTGCCTCGCCTTCGGTGTGGACCTCGTGTGGGTGGGCGCCCGCACCACCGGCAACCCGTTTTCGGTGCAGGAAATCGCCAACGCGCTGCGCGGTGTGGATATTCCGGTGCTGGTGAAGAACCCTATTCACCCCGAGCTAGAGCTGTGGGTGGGTGCTATCGAGCGTCTGCAAAAGGTTGGTCTGAAGCAGGTTGGCATGGTGCACCGCGGCTTTTCGAGCTATGGCAACACCGACTACCGCAATGCCCCCATGTGGCACCTGCCCATTGAGATGAAGCGCCGCATGCCCGACATGCCCATCCTCAACGACCCGAGCCACATCTGCGGTCGCCGCGATACGCTGTTCGCCGTGGCCCAGCAGGCGCTGGACCTCGACTTCGACGGTACCATGATTGAGAGCCACATCGACCCCGATAACGCGTGGAGCGATGCCAAGCAGCAAATCACGCCCGAGGTGCTGAAGCAGCTCATCACCGACCTCGTGTGGCGCCACGAAACCACCGATAAGGCCGAGTTTGTGAACGCCCTAGCCGGCCTGCGCGAGCAAATCAACAACCTCGACGCCGAGGTAATGCAGCTGTTGGGCCGCCGTATGGCCGTAGCCGAAAAAATCGGCCAATACAAGAAGGACAACGACATTACCATCCTGCAAACCGCCCGCCTCAACGAGATTTTAGAGCGCAGCAAGCGCCAAGGCGCACAAGTGGGCCTGACCGAAGAATTCGTGGAGCGCTACATGGAAGCAGTTCACCTAGAGTCGGTGCTGCGCCAAGAGAAAGTGATGAATAGCTAGAAATTCATCTCTTTTGAAAGTAAGGGGGGCTAGGTAGTGAAACTGTTTTTTCACTACCTAGCCCCCCCTTTTTTATCAATTCGTCCTCTAATAGCACTCTCGACTGTATTTTTCAGGATGAAAATAACTACCAGGTTTGCCGCTGCACTCGCGGCTTTTTTAGTGATTGGAAGTGCCCATGCCCAGCACTTGCCTAAAGCTCAGCATGAGTTGCTAGCTACGCCTGCTACCGTGGCCTGGGGTTATTACGACGCGGCCGCGCCGGCCGTGCTGCGCATCAAGTCAGGCGAAACGGTGCAGGTGCACACGCTCATCACATCGAGCCCTTCGCGGCTGGAAGGCGCGGGCGTGCCTGCGGCGCAGGTCGAGCAGTCGCTGCGTGACATTACTAATAAAGTGACCAACAAAGGGCCGGGCGGGCACATCTTGACGGGACCCATATATGTGGAAGGCGCCGAGCCAGGCGATGTGCTAGAGGTGCGCATCAAAGCCATCGAGCTAGCGATTCCCTACGCTTACAACGCCTTCGGCCCCAAGAGTGGCTTCATTCCCGAGGACTTTGGCTACGCCAAAATGCGCATCATTCCGCTCGATGCCAAGCGTATGGTGGCCAACTTTGCGCCCAATATTGAGGTGCCGCTACGGCCGTTTTTTGGGAGCATGGGCGTAGCACCGCCCACCACGATGGGCCGCGTCAACAGCGCGCCGCCCGGCATCTTTGGCGGCAACCTCGATAACAAGGACCTCGTGGTGGGCACCACGCTTTACCTGCCGGTGCACGCGCCAGGTGCGCTCTTTTTTGTGGGCGATGGGCACGCTGGGCAGGGTAATGGCGAGGTAGATATCACGGCACTGGAAACCTCGCTGGTGGGCAATCTAGAATTTATTGTGCACAAAGACATGCACTTGGAGATGCCTCGCGCCGAAACGCCGACCCAGTACATCAGCATGGGTCTCAATGAAGACATCACCCTCGCTTCCAAGCAGGCGCTGCGCGAAATGATAGACTTCCTGATGAAAAACAAAGGCCTCAGCAAAGACGACGCCTACATGCTGTGCAGCGTAGCCGGCGACCTCAACCTGACGCAGGTGGTAGATGGTACTCGCGGCGCTCATATGCTGCTGCCGAAAGGCATTTTTAAGAAGCAAAAAGCGAAGTAGTTACGCTTGTCCTGCAGCGCGCAACGAAGCATCTCGCTCGCACCGCTGTTTGCGCAGAGATTACTACATCACGCGAGATGCTTCGCTGCGCTCTGCATGACAAGCGTAGTTATTTTGAATTGCCCGCCAAAAATTTGCCGATATTATCATTCAAGAACTTCGCATCGGCGGGGTTGCTGGCGGCGCCGGCGGTGTGGCCCCACAACGACGGAATGGGCAGCAACTGCACGCCCGGAATGAAGGCGGCTTCGTAGCGCGCATCGCCTACTGGGAAGTACAAATCGGTTTCGGAAGGCATGTACAAGATGGGTACTTTGATGCTACCTAGGGCCTTCTTCAGGTCGCCGCCCATGCCGGGCGTGGTGCCCACGTCGTGGTGCTCCCAGGTGCGCATTTGGGCAATGAGGTCGTTGGCATCGGCCCCGGGGATGAAGTGCGTGCGGTAGTTATTCAGCACTTGCTCAAAGGTGGCGTTAGGCTTTTCGTCACTGCGCCACAGCTCTTTGCGCCACCACTCTTGCGAGAACAGCCAGCCGGTCCAGACGGTGGCGAAGGCTTCGAGGCCTTTGGTAGGCGGCGCGGTGTAGTCACCATTGTTGAAAGCGGCATCGGCGGTGAGGGCCGCAATCTGACCTTCAAGGCGCACTACGCCGTGCGGGTAGTTTTTGGCCGTGCCCGACGTAGCCACGATGCGGTCGGCAAACGTGGGGTAGCTCACGGCCCACTGAAACGCCTGCTGCGCACCCATCGAAAAACCAATTAGCGCCCGCAGGTGCGTTATTTTTAATTCCTTAGTCAGCAACTCGTGCACCGCCTGCACGTTATCGCGAATGGTCATGACCGGGAAGCGCGGCCCGTGAAACGGCTCTGGCGTATTGCTGGGCGATGACGACTTGCCGTTGCCAAACAGCTCAGTGGTGACCAGGAATAGTTTGGTCGTATCGAGGCATTTGCCGGGGCCAATGAGCCACTCGTAGCCGCGGTGACCAGCCATGTAGTGCGAGGGCAGCAGCACCGCGTTATCGCGCTTGGCATTGAGGTGGCCGTAGGTGCCGTAGCCCACCCGTGCCTGCGGCAGCACCGCGCCGCCCTCAGTTTTGAAGTTGGTAAGCGTGAAGAAGTGGTGCAGCACCTGGGCGGCCTTAGGCTGGGCTTGGGCGGCGCCCACAAGCAGCAGGAACAGTAGCGTAAAAAACTGGCGCATAGCAAGCTATTATGAGAAAAGATAAACGTAAAAGGCGGGCAACAGCGGCTCTAGGTAGATGTACTTACCCAGAGCCGCTGCTGACCGCCTTTTACGTTTTGCCGCCTGGTTGGCGGTACCTAGGCGCTAGATGTTAGCGCTAGCCAGGCCTTTTTCGAGGGCTGTAGGCTGCAAATCGGGAAAAGCAGTGCCTTCTACGCGGACTACAGTTACGTCAGTCATACCCAGGAAGCCAAGAACGGCTTTCAGGTAAGGAGCCACGAAGTCGTAGCCAGCCGTAGGGCCTTCCGAGTAGATGCCTCCACTCGACATGGCTACGTATACTTTCTTGCCTTTTACTAGGCCTTCGGGGCCGTCGGCAGTGTAGCGGAACGTAACGCCGGCGCGCGCAATGTGGTCAACCCACGCCTTGAGCGTCGAGGGAATGCCGAAGTTGTAGAGTGGTGCCCCAATCACGATAGTGTCGGCAGCCATAATCTCGGCAATGGCCTCGTCGGAGTGGCGTACGGCCTCTTGTTGCTCAGGCGTGCGGCTTTCGGCGGGCGTAAAGAAGGATTGCAGGTGAGCTTCCTCTACGTGAGGGAAAGGCTTGTTGGTTAGGTCGTGGACCTTCACGGTACTGCCAGGGTTAGTAGCTTGTAGCTTCTCTACTAGGCCGTTGCCGAGTTTGATGCTGTATGACTCGCCCTTGCGCGGGCTCGAGATGATATGCAGGATGTTCATAGGTTGGTAAAAGCCGCTGGTGCGGCAAGCAATAAGATATAAAAAGATATATTTTTATATCTTATGTGATTAGTGTTGAGTTTTTTAAGATAAGTCAGGCCGATAACTACCCTAGGCCAGTTATTGTTAGCGCTATTTCGCTTACCTTTTGGTAAGTCCTTCCCCTACAAGCGTTCCTTACTTCAAGGTCAGAATCTGCTTTAGCTCGGCCGGTGACACCGTGAGTAAGCCTACCTTGGGCAAGCGCTCGGTGAGCGTACGCCAGTTAGGCTCTTGCTGAAAAATAGGTTTAAGCAGTGCCAGTGCGGCGGGCACCTGCTGCTTGTTGGCCAGCGTGATGGCGTGCCAATACTTCATTTCCAGATTGCCAGGGAACATCTTCTCGGCCGCCTGATACTCTTTGATGGCGGTGGGCATGTCGTTTTTCTCCACAGCTAGGTCGCCAGCGTTCATATGGTCATAGGCGCGATGCAGCTTAAGCAAGCGGCGCAGCTCTACCAGCGGTTTGTCAGCATCATCCACGCGCAAGTCCACGAGGCGGTCGGCCCAGGGGCCTTCGGTGGTGGTGCCGCGCACCACGAGCAGCGCTGCCGACTGGCGCCCCCGAATGTCGCCGCCCGCCGCCTGGGCCGCGTCGAGGGCCGCCAGCACGCGCTCGGCGAGGGGTAGGGGAGCACTGGCTTCGTAGGCCTTGGCCATGGCGCCCCACACAGTAGCATTGAGCATCATATTAGCTTGCACCGAAAACTGCGTTCCTTGCTGATGACCGGCCATGTCCACGCATTTCTTACCAGTGTGAGTGGCCACGCGGCCCTGGTTGTCTAGGATAGCGACTTGGCGCACCTCGCGGGCGTCATCGGCGGCTAGTAGCTCGTCGAGCGCCTGCTGGGCCGACTTGCCGCTCTTTAGCAGCGCCAGCCCACGCAAACCAAACGACTTATTAGTGAATGATTGCGTAGCGACTACGCCCACGCCTGCTTCACCCCAACTCACGCTGGTGCCTACCGAAAACCAGTGGCTTTGTACAGCTACGGCCATTTCGCCGGTTTTAGGGTCGCGAGCCACGATGCTGAACGTGTGGGCCAGCGGGTCAGTAGCCGAGTAGATAGATTGGGCCACAGCCCCGCGGCCAAATAGGAGCAGGGTGCAGCAAGCAAGGAGTAGCTTGTGTAGCATGAACAATAAAAAAGAATAGGCAGCAGAAGCTAGGCCGGCGCTACGCGTCGGCTAGAAACCCGCCTGGATACTTCGCAGTGACTCTAGGCCGCCTTGGGTGCGTGGCTAGCCTTGCTCTGGTTTTTTAACGATGATTGCCGAATCATCAGGTCGCCGGCAATGACGCAGGTGCGGGGCACAAACTGCTCTTTCTGGGCCATTTGCTCTAGGAAAAGACTGGCGGCCTGCTGCCCAATACGGTAGGGGTGCAGGTCAACGGTCGTCAGGCCCGGCTCGATGAGGTTGGCTAGAAACTCGTCGCCAAAGCCAGCGATAGCCATGTCCTCCGGCACCCGCAAGCCGCGCTGCTTCAGGGCCAGTATCAAATCGAAGGCATTGGTATAGTTGATGGCAAAGATGCCGTCGGGGGGCTCGGGCATTGCCAGCCACGTTGCTAAGCACGCCTCGGCCGAGGACGGTCGAAAGTCGATGTGCACCTGCAACGCATCCTCCACGGGTAGGCCATGCTTGCGCAACGCACTGAGGTAGCCCGCCTGCCGCTGCCGGCTAATAAGCAGCGACGCCGGCCCCGCCAAAATGGCAATGCGCTTGCACCCCTGCTCAATCAGGTGCTCGGTCACGTTATAGGCACCTAGGCGGTCGTCAAGAATCACCTTAGCGCTATTCACCTCGTTGCACACCCTATCAAAATGAACCACCGGAATGCCCCGGCGAGCGGGGTCCTTGACATGGTCAAAGTTTTCGGTTTCGCGCGAGTGGCAAATCAGGAGCCCATCAACACGGCTAGCTATGAGGGCTTGCACGTTGCTGACCTCGGCCTGATAGGACTCCTTCGACTGGCAAATCATGACCCGGTAGCCGGCCTCCGTAGCTATTTGCTGAATACCGCTGACGGCGGTGGCAAAGAACGGCCGCTCTATGTCAGGAATAACGACCCCAATGGTAGAAGTGGCGCGGCTCTTAAGGCTCTGGGCCAATAGGTTAGGCTGGTAATCGAGCTGGCGGGCAGCTTCTAAGATAGCCTGGCGTGTGGTGGGGCTGATATCACTATGTCCGTTCAGCGCCCGCGACACGGTAGAAAGGGCTACACCTACCTGCTTGGCTACGTCGGCAATGGTGGCTTGGCGGCGTCGCCGTTCGGGTGCAGCCGGCTTTTCTTCCGTGAAATGGTACTCACAGCTTTTGCAGTAAAAGCGCTGGCGCCCGCGCACAAAGCCCGCTTTGAGCACGGCATCGGGCCGGCTGCATTTAACACAGTTAATCATTGGGCAGGGTGGGAAAAAGAGCTGGATAATCTAAAGAGTGGTATCGTATCTAAACAAGCACAAGCGAATGTACTGCGCGAAAAAATATTTTCAAGCTATCTGCCTATCGAAAACGTTTGCGAAAACGATACCGATAGTTTTTATTTAAAATTTGCTTGTAGCAGAGCTTTTTAGCTACACTAGTGAACTCGCACAGCCTGTACATTTGAGCTATGTTACGGTAATGCTATCTATAGTGAGTATTCACTCACCTGGAAAATAGGCTTGCTAGGATGGTTGAATAAATAGAATTATATAAAGAAGGCTTCTTATGTTGCACACCATGCGCTGGTTCGGGCCAAATGACCCGGTTTCGCTTTTCGACATTCGCCAGGCAGGCTGTGCGGGTGTGGTATCGGCGCTACACCAGTTGCCCGTGGGTGTCGAGTGGCCGGTGGCTGCTATTCGGGCGCGTCAGCAACTCATTGAAGCCGACAATGCCACGCATGCGCCTCTGCATTGGGCTGTGGTGGAGAGCCTACCCGTGCACGAAGACATTAAAAAAGGGCGTCCTAGCCGCGACCAGTACATCGCCAATTATCAGCAAAGCCTGCGCAACCTAGCAGCCTGTGGCATTCGCACGGTGTGCTACAATTTCATGCCGGTGCTCGACTGGTCGCGCACCAACCTGCACTACGAAATGCCCGATGGCAGCCGTGCGCTGCGCTTCGTGTGGCAGGACTTTGCCGTGTTCGACCTTTGCATCTTGAAGCGCCCCGGCGCGGAGGCCGATTACGAGCCCGCCGTAGCTGAAGCCGCTCGGGCACAATTTGCCGGCATGAGCGCCAAGGCAGTGGCCGAACTTACCAACACGACGCTGCTGGGCCTACCCGGTTCAGAAGAGGCATTTGAGTTGACCAGCTTTCAGGCCTACCTAGACGAGTATAAAGCCATTGATGCTGCCACGCTCACGGCCAACCTGCACTACTTCATCCAGCAAATAGCGCCGGTGGCTGAGGAAGTAGGTATTGGGCTCTGCATTCACCCCGACGACCCGCCCTTCCCGCTGCTGGGCTTGCCCCGCGTAGTGAGCACGGAAGCAGACCTAGAGAGCCTGCTCGCCGCCTGCGACGTGCGCGCCAACGGCATCACCTTCTGCACTGGCTCGCTAGGCGTGCGGCCCGACAACGACCTGCCCGGCATGATAGCGCGCTTTGGCTCGCGCATTCACTTTGTGCACCTGCGCACCACCAAGCGCGAGGAAAATCCACGCAACTTCCACGAAGCGGCTCACCTAGCCGGCGATGTGGATATGTATGCCGTGGTGCAAGCGCTGGTAACCGAGGAGCTCCGCCGAGAGGCAGCCGGCGAAGAAATGGTGGCCCTGCCCATGCGCCCCGACCACGGCCACCAGATGCTCGACGACCTCCACAAAAAGACTTACCCGGGCTACTCAGCCATCGGCCGCCTCAAGGGCCTGGCTGAGCTGCGCGGCCTCGAATACGGCGTGCGCCGCGCGCTAGCCGAAGCCAATACTACCATTAGCCAGCAGCTAGTAGCTGCTGGCTAATAACCCTATTTAGTTACTGATTGGCAGTTACTTGCTGTCGTTCAGCGTTATCTCGCTCTCTTTCCCACCCATTCCGCCATGTTGCTACGCAACGTGTTCTTACTTCTTCTTTTGACTGTGGCTGCTGTTGCCCCTGCTCGGGCCGACGACGGCTACCGGCTGTGGCTGAAGTATGACCGCATCGCCGACGCTGCGGCGCGGCAGCAGTACGCGCGTAGCGCGCAGTTTATAGCTAGCGCGGGCACCAGCCCCACGCTGCAAGCCGCCAGCGGCGAGCTACAGCGCGGTTTGAGCGGACTCCTAGGTCAAGCTGTGCCAGTGGTGGGCACGGCAGGTAGCCGCACGGGCGGCGTTGTGCTGCGTGTCGATAAGCAGGCCAGCGCCAACGGCCAGCCGCTCAAATCGGAAGGCTATCGTCTCTTTTCGGAAAAGAACAACCTCGTAATCACGGGTCGTACGGAGGTTGCCGTACTCTATGGCGCCTTTGCGCTGCTGCGGCAGGTGCAGACGCGCCAGTCGCTGGCTGGCGTAAATTTCAGCAGCAACCCGCGCATTGATTACCGTTTGCTCAACCACTGGGATAACCAGAACGGCACCATCGAGCGCGGCTACGCAGGCTCCAGCATCTGGCAGTGGTATCAATTGCCCGAGGGCCTCGCTCCGCGTTATACCGATTACGCTCGCGCCAATGCTTCGATTGGCATCAACGGTGTTGTTATCAACAATGTAAATGCCAGCGCGCGTTACCTCACGGCCGAGTACATCGGCAAGGTGGCCGCCCTGGCGGGCGTGCTGCGGCCCTATGGGCAGCGGGTGTATCTGTCGGTGTTTTGGGCAGCACCCAAAGTCCTAGGTGGCCTGCCCACCGCCGACCCGCTCGACCCGCAGGTAAAACAGTGGTGGGCCGCCAAGAGTGAGGAGCTGTACAAAGCCATTCCCGACTTCGGCGGCTTTCTGGTAAAAGCTAACTCGGAGGGCGAGCCCGGCCCGCAAGACTACAACCGCAACCACGCCGATGGCGCCAACATGCTGGCCCAGAGCCTAGGTCGTCACGACGGCGTAGTGATGTGGCGCGCCTTCGTGTACAAGGCCGGCAGCGGCGACCGCTTCAAGCAGGCTTACGAGGAGTTTCAGCCCCTCGATGGCAAGTTTGACCCTAAGGTGTTGGTGCAGGTCAAGAATGGTCCGATTGACTTTCAGGCCCGCGAGCCATTTAGCCCGCTGTTTGGGGCCATGCCCAAAACACCACTGGTGCTGGAAGTACAGCTCACGCAGGAGTACTTGGGCTTTGCCACGCATTTGGTGTACCTAGGGCCGCTCATCAAAGAAGTATTAGAAGCCGACACCTACGCTAAGGGCGCTGGCTCGACGGTGGCTAAGGTGGTAGATGGCACCGTGGACCAGCATGCACTAAGCGCCATCGCAGGTGTGGCCAATATCGGCAGCGACCGCAACTGGACCGGCCACCCAGTGGGCCAGGCCAACTGGTACGCCTTTGGTCGCCTAGCCTGGGACCATACGCTGAGTTCCGCAGCCATTGCCCAGGAGTGGACCAAGATGACGCTGACCACCGAGCCAGCCGCTGTGCGTACCCTCACCGACATGCTGGTGAAGTCGCGCAACATCTACGTGCGCTATACTACGCCGCTGGGCTTGCACCACATCATGGGCGAAAGTATTCACTTCGGTCCGCAGCCCTGGCTGGCCAAGGCGGGCCGGCCCGACTGGACGGCCGTGTACTACCACAAAGCTGATTCTATCGGCCTAGGGTTCGACCGCACTGCCACGGGCAGCAATGCGCTGGCGCTGTACAAGCCCGAGGTGCAAAAGCAGTGGGGCAACCCGCAAACCTGCCCGCTCGACTACCTGCTTTGGTTTCACCACGTGGGCTGGAACCAGCGCCTCAGCACCGGCCGCACGCTCTGGAACGAGCTAGCCACCCGCTACTACACCGGGGCTGACTCGGTGCTGTGGCTGCAAAAGCAGTGGGCCCAGGTGCGCCCCCAACTCGACCCCGCCCTGCACGCCGATGTGACGGCTCGCCTCCAAACCCAGCGCAAAGAAGCCCTGTGGTGGCGCGATGCCTGCGTGCTCTATTTCCAAACCTATGCGCGGCAGCCGCTGCCCGCGCCTTTGGCTCCTCCCACCCGCACCCTAGCCGAGGTCAAAGACCTTGTTAATCTCTACCAGCTCAGGTAATCTATTATTTAACAGTCTACTGCCAATTCAATCATGGCTACTTCTATCCTTACCTCCAACGGTCATTCGGCTACCAACGGGACCACACTGGCCATTGCCGACCCCGCCTCGCAGCCGGGGCTCCAAGTCTTTTCGCTGGCCGGGCAGGTGGCGCTCATCACAGGGGGCGGCACAGGCATTGGCTTCGAAATAGCCCGCTGCATGGTGGCGGCCGGGGCCACGGTCATTATTACGGGCCGCCGCGAAGCGGTGCTGCAAGAGTCAGTCGCCGAGCTGGGGGAAGGTGCGCATTTCGTGGTGAATGACGTGAGCGACCTAGGCGGCACCGATACGCTGATTGAGCAGATTGAAGCCGAATATGGCCCGCTCGATATCCTAGTCAACAATGCTGGCATCAACATGAAAAAGCCGGCACTAGAAGTAACCGACGAAGATTTCAGCCGCATCATTCACACTAATCTCAACGCCGTATTTGCGCTCACGCGTGCCGCGGCCCGGCGCATGGTGCCTCGCGGCAGCGGCACAATTATCATGATTTCGTCGATGGCTGCCTACTACGGCATCGACCGCGTGGTGGCCTACGCAGCATCCAAGTCGGCAGTGGAGGGTATGGTAAAGGTGCTGGCCTCGGAATTCTCCAAGCACGGCGTGCGCGTGAACGCCATCGCCCCCGGCTTTATCGAAACCGAGATGAGCCGTACGGCCATGAACTCGGACCCCGACCGCCGCGACCGCGCCATGCGCCGCACACCCATGGGCAAGTTTGGCAAGCCCGCCGACATCGGCCACGCGGCCGTGTTCTTGGCCTCCGATGCCGCCCGCTATATCACCGGCGCCTCACTGCCGGTTGATGGCGGTAATTCTATTGGCTTCTAACGCCTTTCGCTACCGCCCTCATCAGGGCTACTCTGCTTCAGTTCTCACTTTTTATTTTTCAAACTTCCCACCCATGCATACACCCATACCTTCGTTTCGGCGGCTTAATAGTGCGAAATGGTCGCGGCTGGTGCCGCTAATCTTACTAGGTGGCAGCCTTACCCCGCTGCTGCCCCAAGTGGCCTACGCCCAAGTGGCGGGTGCCCACACGGTAAGCGGTAAAATCACCTCTGCCAACGGCGAAGGCATCCCAGGGGTAACGATAGTGGTGAAAGGCACCACGACCGGCACCACCACCGATGTAGATGGCAAATACACCATCAGCGTACCCAGCGACAATAGCGTGCTCGTGCTTAGCTCTGTCGGCTACGCGAAGCAGGAAGTGCCGGTGGGCAACCGCACCAGCATAACCCAGAGCCTAGAGGCCGAAAACCAAGCTCTGGAAGAAGTGAAGGTAATCGGCTACGGCACGCAGCGGGCCGAGGCGGTAACGGGCTCAGTGGCTTCCATCAAAGGAGATGCCTTGCGCGAAGTGCCGGTGGCCAATATTGGGCAGGCCCTGCAGGGCCGCCTGCCAGGCGTGCAGATTTCTCAGAGCTCTTCCCAGCCCGGAGCCAGCCCGCAAATCCGCATCCGCGGAACGCGCTCGCTGACGGCTAGCAACGACCCCCTGGTAGTGCTGGACGGTATTCCCTTCCCGGGCTCCATTGGGGACATCAACCCCAATGACATTGCTTCGATTGATATCCTGAAGGATGCCTCGGCCACGGCCATCTACGGCTCGCGCGGGGCCAACGGCGTGGTGCTGGTAACCACTAAAGGGGGAAGCAAAGGGCAGAAGCCGCAAGTGACGTACAGCGGCTTTGTAGGCGTGAAAACCTTGTTTGCCAAATACCCCATGATGAACGGGCCCGAGTTCGTGGCGCTTCGCAAAGCAGCGGGTATCTATACCAATGGCGTAGATGAGGCCAATGATGTAGATGTCGATTGGCAGGATTTGCTGTACCGGACCGGTATTCAAAACAACCAAAACGTAGGCCTGAGCGGCGGTACAGAAACTGGACGTTACAACTTCAACGCTGGCTACTATAAGGAGCAAGGCGTAATCCCGACCCAGCAGTACACCCGTTTTTCCATCCGCGGCACGTTGGACCAGAGTGTTGGCAAATACGTCCGGTTAGGCTTCACGACCAATAATACCTATAGCTTGTCGGAAGGCAGCAACATAGGGATATACGGTCCCTTGAGTTCTTCACCAATCGCCAACCCGTACAACGCCGACGGTTCGCTGAAAAGAACCATCAAAATGCCGTTGGATGAAAACTGGGTTACTACCCGCGGCGTGGTGGAGGCCAACCGGGACACATGGCTAAGCCAAACTAGAAGCTTGGCTACCTACAATGCCATCTTCGGTGAGTTGAAGATACCGGGCGTAGAAGGACTGAAATACCGCATCAACCTAGGTGTAAACTACCGGCAGAGCCAGGGCGGCAGCTATACGGGGCAGGGTATCAACGCGGTCACCCCAACTACTCCTTCCACGGCTTCCGTCAGCAATTCGGTCACGACGGACTACACCGTCGAAAACATTCTGTCCTACGACCGCACCTTTGGCGGGAAGCATAATATTAATGCGCTAGCCTTGTATTCTGCCTCCAGCAATATATTCAATCGCTCGCAGGTCAATGGCCGGGATATTCCTTCCGATGCCTTCCAATTCTATAACATAGGGTTGGCCGCTGGTCAAATCACGGTAAACCCCGGCGACCAGCAGTATTCTAAATTCGGCCTGCTGTCCTACATGGGGCGGGTGATGTACTCTTACGACGACCGGTACTTGCTGTCCGCTACGGTTCGTACGGACGGCTCGTCTCGCCTTGCCGAAGGCCACAAATGGAATGCGTACCCGGCCGTATCAGCTGGCTGGAACGTAGCCAAAGAAGGGTTCATGCAGGGAGTTGAGGCCATAAACATGCTAAAGCTGCGGGCTGGCTACGGCATAACGTCTAACCAATCCGTTAACCCTTATTCTACCCTGGGTCTTCTGAGCACCCGGCCCTACAACTTCGGCCCTACCGACTACCAGACGGGCCTGTATGTGACCCAGTTGCCTAACCCTGCCCTAGGTTGGGAATACTCCAGAACGTGGAACTACGCGGTAGACTTCTCGCTTCTGAAAAACCGTCTCTCCGGTACCGTAGAGTACTACGTTACCAACACCCGAGACCTGCTGCTCGGGTTAGGACTGCCTTCTACCTCGGGTGTGGGCAGCTACACGGCCAATATTGGCTCCACTCAAAATAAAGGCATAGAGCTTTCTTTGAATGGAGTGATTTTGGACAATGTCAATGGCTGGACTTGGGAAGCGGGCGTCAACCTATATGCCAACCGCAACAAGATTACGTCGTTGGCAGGCGCCCAGCAGCGCGACGAAGCAAACTGGTGGTTTGTGGGCCAACCCATCAACGTAGTATTTGACTACGAAAGAACGGGCCTGTGGCAGCAAGGCGACCAGTACCTGAACATTCTGGAGCCCGGCGGAAACCCCGGCATGATTAAGGTGAAATACACCGGCACGTACAACGCAGATGGTAGCCCCACCCGCGCCATTGGTTCCGCCGACCGTCAGATTCTAGATGTGAACCCCAACTTCCTAGGTGGTTTCAACACTCGGTTGGCGTACAAAGGCTTCGACCTGTCCGTCGTGGGCGTCTTCCAAAACGGCGGCCTCCTCAACAGCACTATCTATGGCTCGGGTGGCTACCTCAACATGCTAAGCGGCCGCCGTGGCAACGTAAAAGTTGATTACTGGACGCCGGACAATACCGGAGCTAAATACCCCAAGCCCGGCGGGCTGACGAGTGGCGACAACCCCAAGTATGCCTCTACGCTAGGCTACTTCGATGCTTCTTACCTCAAGGTGCGCACCATTTCGCTGGGTTATAACTTCCAGAGCAGCGCGTGGATGCAGAAGGCCGGCATCAGCCGCCTACGCCTGTACGTGACGGCGCAGAACCCTTTTGTGTTTTTCTCGCCTTACAAAAAGGAGTCGGGTATGGACCCGGAAACCAACTCGAATGGCAACGAAAACGCGGCCGTGCCTCTTGACTTCAACCTCCGCCGCATCCTGACGCTGGGCACCAACGCCCCAGCCACCCGCACCTTCCTCGGCGGTCTGGACCTCACTTTCTAAGCAGCGCTAAAAATGAAACGTTTTAAATTACAATTCTTAATTAGCACCGCCGCCCTCTCCCTGTCTGCGGCCGGGTGCAAGGACCTGCTGAATGAGCAGCCTAGGAGTATTTACGAGCCGGGCTTCTTCCAAACGGAAAGAGGCGTGCAAGGAGGATTGACCGCGATGTACGCGCACTTGCGCGACATTTACGGCCAAGCCTACTACTACAACTCTACCCTGACGGGCACCGATGAAGTAACCTACGGCCGGGATGCCGACGAAAACTTCCTGGCCATGGACCTCTCCGGCCGGGCGCAACTCACCGCCAATAACAGCCGGGCGGATGCCCTGTGGGGCGCGGCTTTTCCGAATATCAACACGGCTAATGGCGTTATTAAAAATGCCAGTGCAGTAGGCACCATTTCGGCCGCTCTGGTAGCCGAGGCACGGTTTTTCCGCGCCTTCGACTACTTCATGCTGGTGCAGACGTTTGGCGGGGTCCCGCTGGATTTGGGCTCGGGCGAGCTGGAATTCAACATCAATCCGGTTCGGACCTCTACCCGCAACACGGTGCCCGAGGTGTATACCAAGGCTATTTTCCCCGACTTGCTGCAAGCTATAAACGACTTGCCGGCGAACCCGCGGGTAATAGGAGGGGCCACCAAAACGCTGGCCCGCCTTTACCTGGCCAAAGCCTACCTGACCTACGCCTGGTGGCTGGAAAACCCGAACAATATTCCAACCTACCCAGCGGCTCAGCGCACTGACCCGGCCGGCCGCACCGCCCAGTACTACTACCAGCAGGCCTACGACGTGGCCACGGCTGGCATCGACAGCCCCGGCCCGTTCCGCCTGCAGAACACGTACTACGATGTGAACCTCGGTACGAACGACCGCAATGCTGAGATACTGCTATTTGCGGACCACACCGAATCCAGCGAACTCTACAATGGCGGCAGCCTCACCTTTGGTAGCGGCGGTGCCCCCGACAACTTTGCCGGCTGGATGCTGACCTGGAACTATCCCAACATCCGAAGCGCTAGCAGTTCTAACGGCTCGGGCCCGGTATCGTCGGTGCAGCGGGAAGCCGTGCAGCCGCTAGGCCGCCCCTGGACGCGCATGGCCCCGACCATTGGTGCCATCCAGAACACTTTTGCCGACAAGACGAACGACTCTCGCTTCGACGGCACCTTTACCACGACGTATCGTGGCAACTGGCCCAAAGCCGGCGTTACGGCCCAGACCCTGTACAACGCCAACAACCTGCCGGTTGCCCCCGGCGATGCAATTCTGACCTTCCTAGGCTCAGAGCCTGCTACCGCTATTACCTATCCCAGCGGCCCCGGCGCTAGCAATATTGGTGCGGGTGTGCTGCCCAACCGGGCCGATTACGTCGTTTCTCCGCTTGGCATCAGCCGTATTGTGTACCCGGGCCTTTGGAAGCTTGGCCCTTACCGCACCGACAATGGCACGGGCCTAGGCCAGCCGAATGCCGGTAGCACGCGCCCTTTCAACATTGCCAAGTTTTCGGAGCTGTACTTCGTAGCAGCCGAAGCCGCTGTGAAAGGCGCTACTACCAAAGCCGGGCAGACTGCTAAGGATTTGATAAATGTCATTCGGGCCCGTGCCGGCAAGTGGCGTTTCGACAACAATGGCAACGTAGTTAAATCGCAGGATAACAGCGCGGCAATGGTAGCGGCTACGCCGGCCACTATTGACATCAACTACATCCTGGCCGAGCGCTCGCGCGAGTACTTTGGCGAAGGCTACCGCTGGTTTGACTTAGTACGCACGCAGAAATGGAATGAGCTGGCTGGTACCTACCGCATCGGGGGCACTAACTATGGCGACCATACCCCGACCACTGTTACGCGCACTATTCAGCCGTATCACTACCTGCGTCCTATCCCGCAGTTCCAGCTCGACCGCCTGGACGTAGATGCCAGTGTGAAAGCTGCTTACCAGAACCCTAATTACCAATAAGCTGGTGAAAGAACTGGCTATCAAAAAGGCTGGCTCTGAATAAGAAAATAAGCCCCGATTTCGCCTCGAAATCGGGGCTTATTTATGAAGGGGTACTGTATTGAGTGGCTTTGGTTTATAAAAACATGATTCTCAACGGGAAATTACTAGGCCTCTTTGGCGCCTCACTTGGCTTACTGGTTACCTCCACCGCCCAGGCTACCGTGCGCCTGCCGCGCCTCGTGAGCGACGGCATGGTGCTGCAGCGCGATATGCCCCTGCGCGTGTGGGGCTGGGCCGCGCCGGGCGAAAAGGTGGCCGTGAGCTTTCAGGGCAAGACGTACAGCGCCACCACCAGCCCCAAGGGCGAGTGGCAGGTGCAGCTACCCGCCCAAAAGGCCGGCGGCCCTTACGAGCTGAAAATCGACGCCAGCAACCACCTAGTAGTAAAAGACGTGCTGGTAGGCGACGTGTGGCTATGCTCGGGCCAGTCGAACATGGAGACGCCCATGAGCCGCGTGCGTGATAAGTACCCGCAGGAAGTAGCGCAGGCCAACAACCCGCGCATCCGGCAGTTTGAGGTGCCGCTAACGTACGCCTTTACCAGCCCCAAGACTGACCTCACCGGCGGCAAATGGGTAAGCACTACCCCCGAAAGCGTGCTCAAGTTTTCGGCCGTGGGCTACTTCTTTGCTAAGGAGCTGCAAGCGAAGTACAACGTGCCGGTGGGCATCATAAAGGACGCGGTGGGCGGCTCGCCGGCCGAGGCCTGGCTGAGCGCTGATGCCCTGAAGCAGTTTCCGAAGTACGAACAGCAAGTAGCGCCCTACCGCGACAGCGCCTTCGTGGCCGGTACCCGGCAGCGCGAAGGTGCGGCCGTGGCCGACTGGTACAAGCGTCTGCACCAAACCGACCAGGGCGAGCAGCCCGGCCAGCCCAAGTGGAGCGCCGCTACCTACGACGCCACTGGTTGGGCCACTATGGCCGTGCCCGGCTACTGGGCCACCCAAACGCCCCTAGGTATGGTAAACGGCGTAGTATGGTTTAAGAAGGAGGTAGACGTGCCGGCCGCGATGGTAGGCCAGCCCGCGCGCCTGGAGCTGGGTACGCTGGTCGATGCCGATTCGACGTACATCAACGGGCAGCTGGTGGGCACCACCGGCTACCAGTACCCGCCCCGCAAGTATGATTTTGCACCAGGCATCCTGAAAGCTGGGAAGAACATCATCACGGTGCGCCTCATCAGCAACGGTGGGCGCGGCGGCTTCACCATGGGCAAGGAGTACCGCTTGGTGTCGGGTGGCCAAACCATCGACCTAAAAGGCAACTGGCAGTACAAGCTGGGCGCTACCATGCCGCCCACGCCGGGCACTACCACCTTCCAGTACCAGCCGGGCGGGCTCTATAATGGCATGATAGCGCCGGTGCGGCCCTACGCCGTGAAAGGGGTGCTCTGGTACCAAGGCGAAAGCAACGCTGGCCGCCCCGACGACTACCAGGCCCTGCTCACCGGCCTCATCCAAGACTGGCGCAAGCAGTTGCAGCAGCCCAACCTGCCGTTCATCTACGCGCAGCTGCCCAACTTCCAGGCTGTGCGCAAAGAGCCGAGCGAAAGCGGCTGGGCGGCCGTGCGCGATGCCCAGCGCCGTACCCTAGCCGTTCCCCATACCGGCATGGCCGTGCTGCTTGACGTAGGCGAGTGGAACGACATTCACCCCCTCGACAAGCAGACCGTGGGCCACCGCTTAGCCCTGGCCGCCGAGAAAGTGGCGTACGGCGACAACAAGGTGGTGGCCGCTGGCCCGCTCTTCCAATCGGCTAAAGCCGCTGGTAATAAGGTCACGCTCACCTTCGCCGACCCTGGCAGCAGCTTGGTAGCTAAGGGCAATGGGCCGCTCACAGGCTTCGCCGTAGCTGGGGCCGACAAGAAGTTCGTGTGGGCGCAAGCCCGCATCGAAGGCGACAAAGTAGTGGTGTGGAGTGACCAAGTGGCCCAGCCCACCGCTGTGCGCTACGCCTGGGCCGACAATCCCGAAAACGCCGCGCTCTACAATAAAGCTGGCTTGCCCGCTTCAACCTTCCAGACCGATGCGCTCTAAGCTCCTGCACCTGCTACCCGGCCTGGCGCTGCTAGCCCTAGGGCACCTAGCCCACGGCCAGGCGATACCGCTGTTTCGCGACCCCAAGCAGCCGCTGAACGCCCGCGTCAACGACCTCATCAAGCAATTGTCGCTGGAGGAAAAGGCGCAGCAAATGCTTGACCAGAGCCCGGCCATTCCGCACCTAGGTATCCCGGCCTACAGCTGGTGGAACGAAGCGCTGCACGGCGTGGGCCGCTCGGCGCCGGCCACGGTGTTTCCGCAGGCCATCGGCCTCGGAGCTACGTTTGACGACGACCTGGCGCTGCGCGAAGCCACTGCCATTTCGGACGAGGCGCGGGCTGTGTACAACGCCGCCATCGCCAAAAACCACTACGTGAAGTACGGCGGCCTCACGTTCTGGACGCCCAACATCAATATCTTCCGCGACCCGCGGTGGGGCCGCGGCCAGGAAACATACGGCGAAGACCCGACCCTGACGAGCCGTCTAGGGGTGGCCTTTGTTAAAGGGTTACAGGGCAACGACCCTAGGTACCTGAAAGTGGCGGCCTGCGCCAAGCACTATGCCGTGCACAGCGGCCCCGAGCGCCTGCGCCACGAGTTTAACGCCGAGGCCTCGGCCCAGGATTTACGCGAAACTTATCTGCCCGCTTTTAAAGCGCTAGTGAAAGAGGGTAACGTGGAAGCCGTGATGTGCGCCTACAACAGCACCAACGGCGAGCCTTGCTGCGGTAATGAATTTTTGCTCAGCCAAGTGCTGCGCAAAGAATGGGGCTTCCGAGGACACGTAGTGAGCGACTGCGGCGCACTCGATGACCTGTACCAGGGCCACAAAACGGTGAAGACTAAGACCGAAGCCGCCGCGCTTGCCCTCTCGCGCGGCGTGGATTTGAACTGCGGTGACACCTATACCAAGCTGCCCGAGGCCGTGAAGCAGGGGTTGCTCAAAGAAAGCCAGGTCGATAGCGCGCTCGCCATTTTGCTGCGCACGCGCTTCAAGCTAGGTCTTTTCGACGGGCAAAATGCCACGCCCTACGATAAGCTCGGGCCGGAAGTAGTGAACAGTGCCGCCCATCGCGCCCTGGCCAAAGAAGTAGCCCTCAAGTCGATGGTGCTGCTCAAGAACAACGGCGTGCTGCCTCTACGCCCCGACCTCGGCAAGTACTTCGTGACTGGCCCCAACGCGACTAGCGTGGAGGCGCTGCTCGGCAATTACTACGGCGTAAACGGCCAGATGAGCACCATCTTGGAAGGCCTAGTGGGCGCCGTGCAGCCCGGCTCGCAGATTGAGTACAAGCAAGGTGCGTTACTCGACCGGCCCAACATCAACCCCATCGACTGGACTACCGGCGAAGCCAAGCAAACCGATGCCATTTTGGTAGTTCTAGGTATCACGGGTGTGCTGGAGGGCGAAGAAGGCGAATCTATCGCCTCGGCCCACGCCGGCGACCGACTCGACTACAACCTGCCCCAAAACCAAATCGACTTCCTGCGCAAGCTGCGCCAGGGCAGCAAGACGCCCATTGTGGCCATCGTGACCGGCGGCAGCCCCATGAACCTGAGCGAAGTGCACGAGCTAGCCGACGCCGTACTGCTGACCTGGTACCCCGGCGAGGAAGGCGGCAACGCCGTAGCCGACCTCGTGTTTGGCAAGGTCTCACCCTCGGGCCGCCTGCCGGTTACCTTTCCTAAGAGCCTCGCTCAGCTGCCCGCCTACGAAGCCTACGGCATGAAGGGCCGCACCTACCGCTACCTAGAGGCCGAGCCGATGTACCCCTTCGGCTTTGGCCTAGGGTATGGTAAGTTTACCTACTCTGGTGCTAAGCTTTCGACAATTAAAGCAGCTAAAAATAAGCCGGTTGAGTTGACGGCCACGGTAACAAATACCGGCGCTATGGCCAGCGAAGAAGTGGTACAGCTCTACCTCACGCACCCGCAAAAAGCCGGCGCGCAAACGCCGCTTTTCGCCCTCAAAAGCTACCAGCGCGTGCGCCTCGCGCCAGGCGCCAGCCAGACGGTCAAATTCACGCTCACGCCCGACATGCTGGCGCAGGTAAATGCTCAGGGCCAGGCGGTAGCGCCCAGCGGCCCGGTTACGGTGTGGGTGGGTGGCTCGCTACCCTCGGCCCGCAGCCTGGCCCTAGGGGCCGCCAAGCCAGCATCAGCAGTATTAACTATCAAGTAGTTATTCAATATGAAATACTTACTCGGCTACGATATCGGTAGCTCTTCCATTAAAGCCTCGCTGCTCGACATCGCCACCGGGCGCTGCGTGGCTGCGGCTACCACGCCCACTACCGAAATGGGTATGGACGTACCTCAGCCCGGCTGGGCCGAGCAGCGCCCCGAGCGCTGGTGGCAGGAAGTCATCAACGCCACCCAGCAGCTCAAGGCTAAGTACGGCTTCGACGCCTCGCTGCTGGCCGGCATCGGCATCACGTACCAAATGCACGGGCTGGTGCTGCTCGACAAGGCCGGCCACGTGTTGCGCCCCGCCATCATCTGGTGCGATAGCCGCGCCGTGGAGATTGGCAACGAAGCATTTGCTGACCTAGGTGAGGAATTTTGCCTGGAAAACTTCCTGAACTCGCCCGGCAACTTCACGGCCTCCAAGCTGAAGTGGGTGCGCGAAAACGAGCCGGAGATTTACGCCCAGATTCACAAGATTCAGCTGCCCGGCGACTACCTCGCCTACCAGCTCACGGGCCAGATGCAAACCACCGTATCGGGCTTGTCGGAGGGCGTATTCTGGAATTTTAAGAAGCAAGCTATCGCGCAGGAGCTGCTCGATTACTACGGCATCAGTGCCGACTTGCTGCCCGAAGTGGTCGATACATTCGCCATTCAGGGCCGCCTCACGGCCGAAGCTGCGCAGACCCTAGGCTTGGTGGCGGGCACCCCCATTAGCTACCGCGCCGGCGACCAGCCCAACAATGCCTTCTCGCTCAATGTGCTGAACGCGGGCGAAGTGGCGGCCACCGGCGGCACGAGCGGCGTGGTCTATGGCATCAACGAAACCACCACTGCCGACCCGCGCTCGCGCGTCAACTCCTTCGTGCACGTGAACAGCACCCGCGAGCAGCCCAAAAACGGTGTGCTGATGTGCCTCAACGGCACCGGCATCCTGAATAGCTGGCTGCGCAAAGTGGTGGGCAACCTGCCCTACGACCAGATGAATACGCTGGCCGCCCAGGCGCCGGTAGGGGCTGATGGCCTGTTGTTCCTACCCTTCGGCAACGGTGCCGAGCGTATTCTGGAAAATCGGCCCGCCGCGGCCAGTTTGCACGGCTTGCAATTCAACATTCACGGCCAGCCGCACCTCATTCGGGCGGCGCAAGAAGGCATCGTGTACGCCCTCAACTACGGCATGGACATCATGCGCGCCTCGGGCGTGCAGGTGCAAACCGTGCGCGCCGGCCACGCCAATATGTTCCTCTCGCCGGTGTTCCGCGAGGCCTTCGTGAACTGCGGCAACGTGACCTTAGAGCTTTACGATACCGACGCGGCCCAGGGCGCGGCCCGCGGTGCGGGCATCGGGGCGGGCATTTATGCCAGCCCAAAAGAGGCTTTCAATGGCCTCGCCCGCATCAGCACTATGGAGCCCACCCCCGCCTTGCAGGCGCAGTATCAGCAAACCTATAGCGACTGGCAAACCCTGCTAGCCCGCGAAACCCGGCCAGCGGAATTGCTGCTGGCATAAAGCAACAATGGTGTAGGGCGCGGCCCCGCGCCATCAATAGATTCTCCCTCTTTTTTAATGCAAAGGTTAGGGAAAAGCGCCCTTTGGGTGACTATCTCTTTACTACCCCTCATTACCCCAATCATTTTCTCAGCTCATGGCTAACCAGGAATTTTTTAAAGGCATTGACAAGATTAAGTTTGAAGGCCGCGAGTCAGATAATCACCTAGCTTTTAAGTGGTACGATGAAAACCGCGTGGTAGCTGGCAAGACCATGAAGGACCACCTGCGCTTTGCTACCGCCTACTGGCACACCTTCGTGGGCACCGGTGGCGACCCCTTCGGCCCCGGCACCAAAGACTTTGCCTGGGATGCCAAAGGCGACATCGTGGGCCGCGCTAAGGACAAGGCCGACGCCGCATTTGAGTTCATCACCAAGCTCGGCACGCCCTACTACTGCTTCCACGACGTGGACCTCGTGGACGAGGGCTCGTCGCTGAGCGAGTACGAGCGCAACCTGAGCACCGTGGTAGATTACCTTAAGCAGCACCAGCAGGAAAGCGGCGTGAAGCTGCTGTGGGGCACGGCCAACGTGTTTTCGAACCCGCGCTACATGAACGGCGCCAGCACCAACCCCGATTTCTCGGTGGTGGCCTACGCCGGTACGCAGGTAAAAAACTCTATCGACGCCACCATCGCGCTGGGCGGCGAGGGCTACACCTTCTGGGGTGGCCGCGAGGGCTACATGACCCTGCTCAACACGGACATGAAGCGCGAGCAAGCGCACCTAGGTCGCTTCCTGAGCATTGCCCGCGACTACGCTCGCAAGCAGGGCTTTACGGGCAAATTCTTCATCGAGCCCAAGCCAGCCGAGCCCACCAAGCACCAGTATGACTTCGACGCCGCTACCGTAATCGGCTTCCTCAAAGAGCACGGTCTGGAGAATGACTTCATGCTGAACCTGGAAGTGAACCACGCCACGCTGGCCGGCCACACCTTCCAGCACGAGCTGCAAGTAGCCGCCGATGCCAACCTGCTCGGCAGCATCGACGCCAACCGCGGCGACTACCAGAACGGCTGGGACACCGACCAGTTCCCCAACAACCTGAACGAGCTGACCGAGTCGATGCTCATCATCCTAGAGCACGGCGGCATCAAGCCGGGCGGCATCAACTTCGACGCTAAAACCCGCCGCAACTCAACCGACCTGGAGGACATCTTCATCGCCCACATCGCGGGTATGGACACCTTCGCCCGCGCCCTCGTGACGGCCGATGCCATCCTCACCAAGTCGCCCTACAAGCAGTTCCGCCAGGAGCGTTACGCTTCGTTCGACTCGGGTGCTGGTGCTGAGTTTGCCAAAGGCAACCTGACGCTGGAAGACCTGCGCAAAATCGCGCACGAAGCCGGCGAGCCCACGCCCCGCAGCGGCAAGCAAGAGTGGCTGGAAAGCATCATCAACCAGTACATCTAATCGCTGACCTGACGTAGGACCCCACCCCCCGGCCCCCTCCCCTCCGGGAGAGGGGGAGCCTGACGACTTCGCTAGTAGCCTTTAGCGGTTAGCCAGTAGCTTTTTTGAAAAGAGCAAATAGCTAGCTGCCAGTAGCCAACAGCTAACGCTAGGCTCCCCCTCTCCCGAAGGGGAGGGGGCCGGGGGGTGGGGTTTTGCGTTTGGGATAGCCTTTCCTTTTCCCTATGAACCCCACCCGCCTTGCCCTAGGTGCCCTGCTGCTGGGCAGCCTGACCTTAACCAGCAGCCAGCGCCCCGACGCTGATAAGGGCCTGAAAGACTATTACAAGGACTACTTTCCTATTGGCGTAGCTGTGTCGCCGCGGGCGCTGCAAAACCCCGCCGAGGCAGCGCTTATCTTGCAGCAGTTCAATAGTCTGACGCCGGAGAACGACATGAAGATGGGGCCAATCCACCCCGAGGAAAACCGCTGGAACTGGGGCCCCTCCGACGCCATCGTAGACTTTGCGCAGGCGCACAAGCTGAAGGTGCGTGGTCACAACCTCTGCTGGCACGAGCAGACACCCCGCTGGCTGTTCAAAAACGCCGACGGCAGCCAAGTGAGTAAGGAAGTGCTACTCAAGCGCCTGCACGACCACATCGACGCGGTGGTGAAGCGCTACAAAGGCAAAATCTACGCCTGGGACGTGGTGAACGAGGCTATTGCTGACAACCCCAACGAGTTTTTGCGCAATTCGGACTGGTACAAAATCTGCGGCGAGGACTTCATTGCCGAGGCTTTCCGCTATGCGCACGCCGCCGACCCCAAGGCCGTGCTCTTCTACAACGACTACAACACCGAGCGCCCCGAGAAGATGGAGCGCGTGTACAAGCTGCTCAAGAAGCTGAAGGATGCCAACGTGCCCATCGACGCGGTGGGCTTGCAGGGGCACTGGTCGCTGGTCGAGCCCACCGAGCAGGAGCTGCGCACTACCATCGAGCGCTTTGGCTCCCTAGGTCTCAAGGTGCAGGTGACGGAGCTTGACGTGTCCGTTTACCCTTGGGAGAAAGACCGCCGCGCCAAGCGCCCCGACGAGTCGGACGCCTACACGCCCGAAATGCAGGCCAAGCAGGCCGCGCAATACAAGATGTTCTTCAAGGTATTCCGCGACGAGAAGAAGTACTTGACCGGCATCACGTTCTGGAATATCTCCGACCATTATTCGTGGCTCGATACTTACCCAGTGGCGGGGCGGAAGAACCACCCACTGCTGTTTGACGAGAACTTTAAGCCCAAGCAGGCTTATTACGAGGTGGTGAAGTTTTAATTCATCAGAAGATAATAGTAAGTTAAAAACGGGTCATGCAGCGCGCAGCGAAGCATGACCCGTTTTAAGTTCAAAACAGTTAGTTCTCATGCGTTTTATCCTTTCCCGCCTGTCTCTCGCCCTCGCTCTGCTGTCGCCTGCGCTGGCTGATGCGCAGCAAGTAGCCGCCCCGCTCAGCGAGCACTATATCTCGGCCAAAAAAGCGACCGGTAGCTTTCCGCTGGTGGCTGGCGGCAAGGCCGCCGCACTCTACGCCAGCGAAAGCGACTGGCCCGGCGTGCTGCGCACCATGCGCGACGTGCAGGCCGACATCAAGCGCGTGACCGGCCGCGAGCCGCAGTTGCTGACTGATGCGCCGGCTGCCCAAGTGCCAGTAGTGCTAGTAGGTACCCTAGGGCATAGCCCTTTGATTGACAAGCTAGTGCAGGCCGGTAAGCTCGACGTGAGCAACCTGGCTGGGCGCTGGGAAACCTTTGTGGTGCAGGCCATCGACAACCCGCTGCCGGGCGTGAAGCAGGCGCTGGTAGTGGCTGGCTCCGACAAGCGCGGCACCATTTACGGCCTCTACGACCTCTCGGAGCAGATGGGCGTGTCGCCCTGGTATTGGTGGGCCGACGTGCCGACCAAGCCGCAGAAGAACCTGTACGTGGCGGCTGGCCGCCACACCCTAGGTACGCCGCAGGTGAAGTACCGAGGCATCTTCCTCAACGACGAAGCGCCCGCGCTCAGCGGGTGGGCCAAGGAGAAATTTGGCGGCATCAACTCGAAGATGTACGAGCACGTGTTCGAGCTAATTCTGCGATTGAAAGGCAATTATCTGTGGCCCGCCATGTGGGGCAATGCCTTTAATGACGACGACAAGCGCAGCCCCGAGCTGGCCGACACCTACGGCATCGTGATGGGCACCTCGCACCACGAGCCCATGCAGCGCGCCCAACAGGAGTGGAAGCGCTACGGCAAAGGCCCCTGGAACTACCAAACCAATGCGCCGGTGCTGCAAGAGTTTTGGCGCCAGGGTATTAAGAATATGGGCACGCACGAAAGCATCGTGACCATCGGCATGCGCGGCGATGGCGACGAGCCCATGAGCGAGGGCAGCAACATCAAGCTGCTTGAAAAGATAGTGGCCGACCAGCGCCAGATTCTGACCGAAGAAACTCGCAAGCCCGCCGACCAAACCCCGCAGGTGTGGGCGCTCTACAAAGAAGTACAGGACTACTACGACAAGGGCATGCGCGTGCCCGACGACGTGACCCTGCTGCTCTGCGACGACAACTGGGGCAACCTACGCAAGCTGCCTAAGCTAGGCGACGCGACGCGCAAGGGCGGCTACGGCATCTACTACCACTTCGACTACGTGGGCGGACCTAGGAACTACAAGTGGCTGAACACTAACCCGCTGCCGCGCATCTGGGAGCAGATGCATCTGGCGCACGAGTACGGTGCCAACCAGATTTGGGTGGTGAACGTGGGCGACCTCAAGCCGGTGGAGCTGCCCATCAGCTTTTTCCTCAACTACGCCTGGAACCCCGACGCCCTGCCCGCCGATGGCGTGGCCGCCTACACCCAGCGCTGGGCCGAGCAGCAGTTTGGCCCGAAGCACGCGGCCGATATTGCCGACATTCTGGCTAAGTATGCCAAGTACAACAGCCGCCGCAAGCCCGAGCTGCTCGATGCTAACACCTACAGCTTGGCCACCGGCGAGTGGGCTACGGTGGTAGCCGAGTATAACCAATTGCTAAACCGCGCCGAGGCTATCGGCCAAAAGCTGCCCGCCGCCGACCGCGATGCTTACTTCGAGCTGGTGCTGCACCCGGTGCTGGCCTGCGCCAACCTCAACGAGCTGTACTACACCGTGGCCCAAAACCGCGCGGCCGCCAAAACCAACCAGCCCAGCACCAACGCGCTGGCCGAGAAAGCGAAAGCTCTGTATGCCAAAGACGCAGAACTCAAGAAGCGCTACCACGCCCTGGCCGGCGGCAAGTGGAACCACATGATGGATCAAACGCACATCGGCTACACCTACTGGCAGCAGCCGGAAGTGGATAAGATGCCCGAGGTAATGACGCTGCCAGCTGGCGCAACGGCCTCGGTAGCTGCAACCCAGGCCGTTGTGACTGAAAGTGCTACTTACGTCTCGCTCGAGGCTGAACGCTACACCCAGGCCGTAAACGCTGGTGCCATCACCTGGCAGCGGTTGCCCGACCTAGGGCGTACGGCGGGGGCAGTTACAGCCTTCCCGGTTACGGCGGCGCCCACAACTGCGCCGGGCGGCAATAGTCCGCACTTGGAGTACCGCATCAACTTGCCCCAAGCCGGCCCCGTGACGGTGAGCACCTACCTCGCGCCCACGCTAGACTTTACCAACACCACCGGCCTGCGCTATGCCGTGTCTATCGACGATGAGGCCCCGCAGATTATCAACCTGCACACGGGCCTCAACCCCGATAATGGCAACAGACCCTGGGAAAGGGCGGTGGCTGAAAATATCATCCTGAAAACCTCGCAGCACAACGTGGCCGCGGCCGGCGCGCACGTGCTCAAGTTTTGGCGCGTAGACCCCGGCGTGGTGCTCGAAAAGCTGGTGGTGAGCCCCAGCCCGCTGCCCGCTACCTACCTAGGGCCACCGGCTGGCGAGGCGGGCAAAGGCAAAGCGCAGGCCGTGCCCGGCAGCCTAGGTAAGCGCTAGCCTAGCGAATATCCAGCAAGCCGACACTGCTTGCATCGCTCGTGTCAATTTGAAGCTAGCTAATTAAACAAAAGCCCCTTGGCATACTTGCCAAGGGGCTTTTGTTTGTGGTAAGGACCCTAGGTCCTCTATTAAGCAGATTACCGCAGGCGGCGCAGCTTGCGCAAACCCAGCCCGAGCCCAGCTGCCACTAATAGCGAGGCGCCGCCATCGAGGGGCACGGCGGTGGGGTCTGGGGCTTGCGGTGCGGGGCCACCGGTGGTCGGCGTTTGGGCATGCGTGGTGGCTAAGGTGCCGGTAATCAGCCAGAGCCCGGCTGTGGCTAGTGCCAAGCGCATAGAGAAATGCTTTTTCATGGAAACGAATAGCTAAAAGCTGCCCCGAGGCTTCGGGAGAAACCCCGGGGTAGGCATTAGTCGATGGTAAGGCGCTTGGTGATAGTGCCTGCGTTGGTTTGGAGGCGCACAGTGTAGATGCCCGGCGCCAGCACTGGCAGTGTGAGCGGCCGGGTAGCATTGGCACTAGGCGCTAGGGTCTGGTGGAACACCGGTTGGCCCAGCGCATTGAGGACGTCGGCCTCGATAGCGTGCTGACCCATTGCAGTGGGCAGGCCTAGCGACAGGCGGCCGCCATGCGCGGGGTTGGGGTAGAGGCTTACTTGCTCGCTCAGCGCGGCCGAGGCAGTAGCCAGCGGGCTGCTGGGGCGCAGCACCAGCGCAAAGCGCCCGGCAGCAGCGGCGCCGGCTCCTAGGCTCACGGTGTAGCCGGTAGGCTGGCTCAGGTCGAAGAGCGTGCCGGTCTGGGTATCGCGCAGCAGGGCTTGCACGCCAGTGGGGAGGTTCAACAGCTCGGTGGCGCGCAGCGTGTAGTTGCCGGCTAGCGGGGCCTGCACGCGGAGGGGCACAGTCACGGTGGCGGTACCTAGGGCCGGTAGCGCGTTGATAGCCAGTAGGCCCGTGGCATTCAGCTCGCTGGCTAGCAGCGGCGTGCCGCTCGCGGGCAGTTTGTAGGCGTCAGCGGTGGGGTCAAAGCCGGTGGTGGCATCGCCGGGGAAGTACACCACAGCCTCGTCGGCGGGGCCGGTAGCGGCACCTAGGGCCAGGCGCACCAAGGGGGCGGGGCCGGTAGTGCGCTGGAACGTGGGGCTGGCGTAGGTAGTGAGGCGCGCTGCATTAGTGAAGTTGACGCTGCCTGGCGTGCTGGCCGAGGTGGTGCGCACAAAAAAGCCCTGCATAGCCGCCAACTGGTTGGTGCCGCCGTTAATGCTAGGGCCGTTGGGCACGTAGGTCGAGTAGGTGCCCGCATACGGGCCAGTAGAGCGGAACACGTACACGGCCGCATCGAGGCCGGTGGTGGTCACGGCGTTCCAATCGAGCACCGAGGGGTAGGGGTTGCCCAGCAGCTGCCAGCCAGCATCGGCCTGCGGCCCGCGCCCTAGGTTGGTGCGGCTGATAGAGCCGTTGTTGAGCGTACCTACAAAGTCAACGGTTTCGGTGCCCGGAATATTCACCGAGTACCCTAGGCCGGGCGTCAGCACGTCGGTCAGCGCCGTCGGCGATTCCCAGCCGTAATCAAAGGCACTGGTCAGGGCCGAAGTTGAAGTCAGCCGCGCGCTATTGTAGCCAAATACCGTGGGGAAGGGCATTACGGCGTAGGGGTTGGCGGCCTGGTTATAAGCTGGGGTCACTACTGGCGAGAAGTTGCTCGTGGCTAGGTCAGCCACCGTAGCCGCCGCCACCGGCGAGGCATAGTGGCGGTAGCCATTGTTGGCGTTCGCAGTCGGGTCGATGTAGCGTTGCACTGTCGCATTGCCTACTACAGTACCGTTGGCATTCACCACCATAGACGTGCCCGTAGCATCAGAAAGCAGTGTGAAGGCCCGGCCGTTGGTGGTCAGGTTGCCGTTGAGCGTTAATAATTGGCGTACGCTGGCGGGGGCACCTAGGCTGGCGGTGGCGCTGCCCACTGTGAGGCTAGGAAAGGTGGTGGCGGTGGTGCCGCCGATGATTTGGGCGCTGCTGCCACCTAGGGCCACGGTGCCGGTGCCGGCCACTGCACCGCCGTTATTGGTTAGGTTGCCGGTTAGGGTCAACACGGCGTTGGTGGTCAGGGTCGAGCCGGTGCCGAGCGTCACATTGCGAGCGCTTTGTGCGCTACTCACGGTGGGCTGGTTGGCGGCGTAACCCGGGAAAACGACGTCGTCGGTGGCCGCGGGCAGGGTGTAGGTGCTGGCCGACGACACGAGGGCGTTGGCTGGCGCACCGTTGTTGGTAATCCAGTTGCTAGCTGTAGCCCAGGCAGCGCTGGTGTTGCCGGTCCACATGGGGCCGGTGTAGGTGCTGGCCACGTAGGTGCGCAGCCACGTCAAGGCTGGGCGCTCGCTGTTGTCGGCATTGGCAATGTACGCGCCCTGGTTGGTGCGCCAGTGGCCGGGGCGGTAGCCCCACAGCGTGATGCCGCGCACGGCCGGATTTTCCCAGAACAGCGGAAAAATGCGCTGGTAGTCGGCCAGTTGTTGGGCATCGGTTGCGCCATCCAGGTCAAACTCCGTGATGTAGAGCGGCAGGTTGGCCGAGGCCAGCGTGGCCATATTGGCCTGAATGGACGCCGTAGAAGTAGGCGCCAGCGAAAATGAGTGCCCCTGAATACCAATGGCGTCGATGAGGCCGCGGTCCTTCAAAAGCTTTGCAATGCCCACGTAGGTAGCGGCCCGGTTGGGCTCGTTCTCTACGCTGTACTCATTGAGCATCAGCTTAGAATTGGGGAAGTACTGGCGCGCCATCTGAAAGGCCGTGATAACCCAGTCCCAGCCCGTAGCGCCGTTGCCGCCCAGCGCGTTGAGGTAAGCCCCGCCATCGGGCCCCGCGGCCCCGGTGGGCGGCTGGTGGGTGGGCTCGTTCACCACGTCGATGAAGTCGATGCGCTTGCCCTGAAAGTGGGTCGCTACCGCTTGGTACCAGTCCTTGATGGCCGCCAGCTTGTCGGCGTCGCTCAGGCCGCTGGTGGTGAGCCAGGTAGGCTGCTGCGCGCCCCAGATGAGCGTGTGAAAGCGAAATGGCCCGCCTGTAGCCACTGCCTGGGCGTAGGCCGCATCGGCTTCGGCCCAGTTGTAGCTGCCGCGGGTGCCTTCGGCCACGCCCCACTTGCCGCCGTTTTCGGGCGTGGTGCCATCCCAATACACCCCGAAGTAGGGCGACTGGGCCGTGCTATACGCCGAGCTTAGGTACTTGGGCTTGCCCATAGCAATGGGCGAACCCGTGGGGGCCGGCCCGGGCGTTACCACGACGGCCGAGCCCTGCGTGCCCGCATCGAGGTTAGCCACCGTGAAGTTGAGACCCGTCTGCCCAAACACGAACTTGTCGAAGTACAAGCCATCCTCCCGCGCCCCAATCTGCAAGGTTTGCGTGAGGCTGCCCGCCGGCACTGTAAACGAGGCGCCGCTGCCAAATTTTGACAGATTTACCCATTTCCAAAGCGGCGTAGTAGCATTGGCGCTGAAGCCGGCGGTACCTAGGCCATCTACGGGCTGGGTCGAGCCCACCACGTAGCCGGCTGAGGCCAAGCCGTTTTGCAGCCGCCAGTCGCCGCTGGTGGTAGGGCTTTTCACGCCAAAGCTGGTGGCGTTGTAATAGCTATCATCATTGAAGCCACCCGGCCCCACCCAAATGCGGGCGTAGAGGTCGTAGCTGCCCGCCCCCGGAAACGTGATGCTGTACGTGAGTACGCGGGCCGCCGTAGCAGGAGCCGCGTTGCCGCCAGCATAGGCCGTCTGGTCGGTTTTGGTAGTGATGTAGGTGGCCGCGGGCACCGTGCTGCTGGCCGGAGTAGTGCCGATAACCCAGTCGCCGATGGTGGCCCCGGCTACGGGCGGCGTGGTTGAGGTGCCAGATTCCGCTTCAAACGGCACGGGCGCATTTTGGGCAAAGAGCGAAAAGTGACTGCCAAGCGCAGCCACCAGCGCCAGTCCTAGGCGTTGAGGTTTCTTCATACAGGAAGAGGATTGGGTGGGAAAAGGAAAAGCAAGAAATTCACGGAATAATCCGCTGCTTGCCACACTAAAGTAGAAGTCTTGCGCGTTGATTAGATAGCTGTTCCTTAACGCTATAGCGATTATTTTTCAGCAAACGTTTGTGATAGACCGGGCAAACGTTTGTGATAGCTAGCAATGCCCGAATCTTATAAAAGCAGTAAGCTGAGCACTGGGCAATAGGCAAGAAAAAGGGGGACCTCAGCTACAGCTGAGGTCCCCCTTTTTTAGTTGTTTTGAAAGCGATGTTGCGTACGTTTTGTAGTCAGCGTTCGCAAGTAGGCAGCTACTGCTAGGCGGCTTGCAAAGCCCGCGCAACAGTGGCCTTTACCAAATAACAGCCCGGTCGGCCGCCGTGCGGGTCATCTTATCGCCCTCCTTGCAGCCGAAGGCAGCCTGAAACTGTGGCATGTTCATAATCGGCCCGATGGTGCGGTACTGGCCCGGCGAGTGCGGGTCGGTTTGGATTTGCTGACGCAAAGCCTCGGGCCGAATATTTTGGCGGCGCAGCTGGGCCCAGCTCAAGAAGAAGCGCTGCTCGGGCGTGAAGCCGTCGAACTTGGGCCGCGGCCCATTGCCGTAGCGCTGAGCCAATTGCTTTTCGAGGGCCGCGTGCACGATGGTGAGGCCTGCAAAATCGGCCAGGTTCTCACCTAGGGTCAGCTTGCCGTTCACGTGCACCGAGTCGAGGGGCGAAAAGGCGTCGTACTGGCGGGCCACGATGGCGGCGCGCTTCGTGAACTCGGCCGCGTCCTGAGGCGTCCACCAGTCGCGCAGGTTGCCGGCAGCATCGTATTGTCGGCCCTGGTCGTCAAAGCCGTGGGTCATTTCGTGACCCATCACCCCGCCAATGGCGCCGTAGTTCACCGCATCATCGGCATTGGGGTCAAAGAAGGGCGGCTGCAAGTAGCCAGCCGGGAACACAATCTCGTTGAGCGGCGGGTTGTAGTAAGCGTTGATGGTGGGCGGTGTCATGCCCCACTCGGTGTGGTCGACGGGTCCGCCAAAGCGTGCGGCTTCGCGGCGGCTTTCCCAGTGGCGGGCGGCCAGCACATTTTTGGCATACGACTCGCGGCTGATAGGCAGCGCCGAATAGTCTTTCCACTTATCGGGGTAGCCGATTTTCACGCGCAGCGCATTCAGCTTTTTCAGCGCCTCGGCCTTGGTAGGCGCACTCATCCAGGTGTTGGTTTGGATGTGCTCGGCCATGCTGGCCTTGATGTTAGCGAGCATTTCCAACGCTTTTTGCTTGGCCGCGGGCGGAAAGGCTTTCTCGACGTAGAGTTGGCCAAATGCCTCCCCTAGGGTAGCATCGGTGGCGGCTTGCGCCCGCTTCCAGCGGGTAGTTTGCTGGCGGGCACCGGTCAACACTTGGTTGTAGCGGAAGCTAGCATCGACGAACGCGGCGGGTAGCGTGGCCGCCAGCGAGCGCACCAGGTGCCAGCGCATGTAGGTCTGCAAATCGGCCAGCGGCTCAGTTTTGAGCAGCGCATTCACCTCATCAAAAAAGGCCGGCTGGCCCACGATAATCTCCTGCGCTTTGCTGAGCTGCATATCGGCCAGCAGCTTGGGTAGCTGCACGGCGGGGTAGCGCTGCGCGGCGGCCGCTAGGGCCATCTGGTTGTAGTTGGCTTGCGGGTCGCGCAGCTCCACGCGGCTGCGCGAGGCCTGGGCTAGCCGCTTCTCGAGGCGCTCGACGGTGGCCGCGTTGCGCTGGGCCGCGGCCGGGCTGTCGCCCAGCAGCCCGAATAGCTGCTGCATGTAGGCTTGGTAGGCGGCCCGCACTTTCTGGGTGCGCGCGTCGTCCTTGAGGTAGTAGTCGCGGTCGCCCATCGTGAGGCCTCCCTGGTCGAACTGCACCACGTAGCGCGTCGTGTTCTTCTCATCGACCTGCACTCCGCTGCGGAAGAAGGCGCCGGTCCCTAGGTCCTGCTCATAGGCCAGGAGAGCCGGCAGCTGGGCGCGGGTTTTGAGTGCCGCAATGCGAGCCAGCTCGGGTTTCAGCGGCGCGATGCCCGCCTTTTCGATGGCCGCGGTATCCATGGCAGCGGCATAGAAATCGCCCACCTTCTGGAGATTGGAGCCGGGTGCGGCATTACGGTTGGCCGCGGCTTCCTCTAAAATCTGCTTTAGTGTGGCCTGGGTGCGCAGGCCTAGCAGGTTGCGCGGCCCCCAGCTGGTGGCGTAGCTCGGAATCTGGTTGGTCTTGAGCCAATTGCCGCCCGAAAACTCATAGAAATCGTCGCACGGTGACACCGAGCGGTCGAGGTCGGCTACATCGAGGCCCACACCTTTGGGGTCGGGGGTAGCGGCGGCCGTGGGGGTAGTAGTGGTAGCGGCGGTAGTAGGGGCGGCCGGGCCGCTACTAGCGCAGCCGGCCAAGCCAGTGCCGAGCAGCAGACTCGCCGCAACAAGGCGGAAATGAGACATATACGTGAGGTAAAAAGAGCGAAGCAGCGCCCAAGCGCTAGCCTACAAACTTACCCCATTATGAACTGATTTCTGACTGCGTGGCATAAACTTAGTGCAGTGCAATAGCGGCATTGTCCTAGGCCAGCAGCTTGTAGCCCACGCCACGCACGTTTACTATTTGTACCTGTGGGTCGTGGCGCAGGTAGCGGCGCAGGCGCGTGATGAACACATCGAGCGAGCGACCGTTGAAAAAGCTGTCGTCGCCCCACAATTGGCGCAGCACCTCGGTGCGGGTGAGAACTTGGTTGCGCTGGTCGAGCAGACACTTGAGCAACTCGGCCTCGCGATGGGTGAGGGTGATTTCGGGTTGGCTGCCATCGGCCAGGCGCAGGCGCTGCTGGGGGTGGTCGAAGTGGTAGCGGCCAATGGCCAGTGGGCCGGGCACGGGCGGCGGGGCTGCCACCAGCGGGCGGCCCAGTAGCGCCCGCACCCGCACCACCAATTCATCCATGCTAAAGGGCTTTTTGAGGTAGTCGTTGCCGCCCAGCTCGAAGCCGCGCACCACATCGGCCGGCTGCGAGCGGGCGGTGAGGAAGATAATGGGCACCGCTGCGCTAGCGCGCCGAATCTGGGCGGCCAGGTCAAAGCCGTCACGCACGGGCATCATCACATCGGCTACCACTACATCGGGCCCTAGGTCCTGAAACAGCTGCCAGCCCTGTGCCCCATCGGCCGCGTGATGCACTGTGAAGCCGCGGGTTTCGAGGCTGTCCTGCACAATGCGAGCTAGCGAAAGCTCGTCTTCGACAAGGAGGAGAGTAGGCATTTCTTTCAATTAGTAATTGACAATGAGTGATGGCAATACGCTTGTCATGCTGAGCTTGCGAAGCATCTTATCAGGTCAGAACCTTGCATGAGAAGATGCTTCGCAAGCTCAGCATGACAGACGCTTGATATGACGTCTCTATCATTCTAACATAGGTGCTACTATCCAATAGCTGAACAGGGCAGCCAGATGATAAACTCGCTGCCGCGGCCCGGCGTGCTGCGCACGCTGACGCGGCCGCCGTGTCCCGCCACTACTTGGCGCACGTAGTACAGCCCTAGGCCAAAGCCCTTGACGGGGTGCAGGTTGCCGGTGGGCACGCGGAAGAATTGCTCAAAAATGGCTTCTTGGTAGCCGGGCGCGATGCCGGGGCCATCATCGGCCACCGAGAGCTGGTAGCCACCCGCCGCCGGCCGGCCCCCGATGCGAATGGTGACGCGCTCGCCCGAGTATTTGATGGCATTGTCGAGTAGGTTGTGCAGGGCGCCGGCCAGGTGCAGGCGGTCGAGCAGCAGTGTGTCGGCGGGGGCAATAGCCACCTCAAACTGCACTGGCTTGGAAGCTTGTAGCTCGTGGCGACTCGTTAGCTCAGCCACTAGCTCGGCGGGGCGCAGGGGCTCGGGGCGCAAGGCCAGGGCATGGTTGGGGCGGTCTTCTACCGCAATGTGCAGCACCTTTTCGACTAGGTCGGAGAGGCGGCGTATTTCCTGCCGTGCCATGGTGAGGTAGGTATCCGTCTTGCGCGCATCACCTAGGGCTCCAAAATCCTGCAAGGCCTCCATGGCTGCCGACACCGTGGCGAGGGGCGTTTTCAGCTCGTGCGTCATGTTATTGATGAAGTCGTTTTTGACTTCGGCCAGTTTCTTCTGCCGCAGTATTGTGCTCAACATGAGTGCAAAGCAGCCTGTGGTGAGGCCCAGCAGCAGCGCCGAGCCTGCCAAGCTACCCGTCATTTGGCGCAGTACATATGCCCTAGGTGCTGGAAAAGAAGCTCCCACGGCCAGCCCCCGCACGGGGTTGAGAGGCACTGGATAAGTACTCAGTGGGTAGCCAGCGTGGGTGGGTAGTAGGCGCACAGGCACCGGGCCTTTTACGTCGGGCAACTGTAATTTAAAAGCCGGTTTACTAGTGCTGCTAATAGTATCGAGCTTGAAGGCTGCATCTATCCCGCGCTGGCGCAACTCGGCGCGGTAAGCCCGGGCCAGCTGCCCCAAATCGACGGGTTGCTGGCGGTACCAGTTGCTGATAACAAAGCTGGAAAGCTGCCGGGCCAGCGAATCGGTGCGCACTGCGCGCGCCCGCTCGACCTGGGCGCTGGGGGGCAGTGGGCGCTTGCCTGCGGCTGATGAGCGCAACACCAGCACCCTAGGTGGCTGCGCCGGCTGGGGCCAGGGCTGGGCCGCTTGCGGCGCGGTGAGGCCGGTATCCAATTTTTCTATTTGCCAGCGCGCGGCTTGGCCGGGGGGCGAGTTGGCGTCGGCGTAGTTGTTGAATTTGATGTTGAACATCTTGTTGGTGCGCCTGACCTGCTGGCGCTGCACCACCGCTTCGAGCGCCTCGCTAGTCGAGCGGCCAAACTGCGTGGTGGCCAGCTGGTAGCTGCCATAAAGCCAATAGGCCTGAAAGCCATAGATGCCGAGCAGGCAGCTAGCTAGCAAACTGAAAATAAAGCGCAGGCGACTTTTCATGCGGCAGAGTAGCGTAGGTCGAAAGTACGGCCGCCTAAGGTCTCAAAAAGCCGCATTAACACTCATTAACAAAGAATAACAGTGCTTTACACGGGGGGCTTCGTCCTTTGCAGCGTTCCATTTAACCCCCTTTGTGATGACTACTTTCTTCTGCATGACCCTAGCTGGCGTGCTTGCCGGCAGCCTGACTAGCCACCTCGCTACTGCCCAATCTACTGCGCCGGCAACTGGCCGCCTGCGCTATGAGTTTGCGCAGCGAGTAGACAAAGACAAGATAAAAATTAAGATGTTCGACCCCAACGGTCAAGAAATTAACCTAGATGGGCCAGGCTCAACCATCGAGCTGCCAACTTCGATGAGCGCGCAGAAAAGCCTGGTATATAGCAGCCGCTACGCCAAGGAAGAACAGCCACAAGGCTTGCAAATGGTGGGCGGTAATATCAACATGGTACCTAGTAAGACTCCTGTTGCCACTCGCAGCCTTCCGGCATCCATCAGCAGCGCGCAGTACTTCGACCTAGGTGCCCGCACCGCCACCACCGTTACCACCATCGGCGGCACAGACTACGTGGTGGCGCCTGCACCCGTGCCCGCGCCGCCCGCCGGCTGGCAAGACTTGCCCCAGACCAAGCGCATAGCCGGCTACCTCTGCCACAAGGTGACGGTGCCGTTTAAGAAAGAAACCTACACGCTGTGGGTGACTACCGAACTACCCTTTGCCTACTCGCCGGTGCGCGAGCTCACGCCCGCCCAGGGCGTAGTGCTGGCCCTGAGCAGCGACCAGGAAGAATACACGGCTACCAAGCTCACGGCCGAGCCGGTGGCTGAGGCCGACGTGCGCCCCAGTCCCCAGGCTCGGCCCGTGACGGAAATCGAGCTCAAGGAGCTGCGCGCCAAGGCCACCGCCGACCAGCATCAGCGCGCGCTAGAGCAAATGGCCAGCCAACCGCGGCCCTAGCATATGCGGCAGCTACTTATAGCGTTCCTACTCCTGCTGGCAGGGGTGGGGCGGGCCAGCTATGCCCAGCCCGCGCCGCGCCCCGGCCTGGGGCTGGTGCAGGGCGTGGTGCTCGACTCGGCGGGCGGCCAGCCGCTGCGTGAGGTGTCGGTGACCCTGCTGCACGCCCGCGATTCGAGCTACGTCACGTTTTCGCTCACCGATGGCAGCGGTCGCTACGCGCTGCGGGGCGTGCGGCCGGGGCAGTACTTGGTATTAGTGAATGCCCTAGGGTATAAAACCTTGCAGCGGTCGGTGGCCGTGACCGCGGCTCAGCTCACCGTGGAGCTGCCGCCACTGCGCCCGCGCGCTGAGGCCCGGCAGTTGGGCGAAGTAGTCGTAACGCACGAGCAAGCGCCCGTGAGTGTAAGCGGCGACACGGTAGCCTTCAGTGCCAAAGCTTTCAAAACCCAGCCTAATGCGGCCGTGGAGCAATTGCTCAAAAAGCTGCCTGGAGTGGAAGTAGACCGCGACGGCACTATTCGCTCGCAAGGCCAGGAGGTGAATAGGGTACTGGTTGATGGCAAGCCATTCTTTGGCGATGACCCCAAGATGGCAACCCGCAACCTGCCGGCTGATATCATTGACCGGGTGCAGCTCTACGACCAGCAAAATGACCAGGCTAATTTTTCGGGTATCGATAGCGGCGAGCGGCAGCGCACCATCAACCTCGTGACGCGCCGCGACAAGCGCAAGGGCTACTTCGGCACCGAGCAAGCCGCCCTAGGTACCGCTGGCCGCTACCAAACCAAGCTAGGTCTCAACCGCTTCGACAATGGCCGCCAGCTTTCGGCCTTGGCTCAGGCCGACAATGTGAACCGCCAGGGATTCACGGATAGCGGACCGACTACCAGTCTGGCCGATGGGGGAGGGGGCGCCGGCAGCCTAGGTGGCAGCAGTGGCGGCCTGGTGCTGGAAGCGCCGGGCGGTGCGCGCAATGCGGGCAGCACCGCGGGCAGTGGCGGCCAAGTGGGCGTGACGGAGGCCGCATCGGGCGGGCTCAACTACCGCGATGCCTGGGGGCCGCGCCTCGAAGTGGCTGGCAGCTACCTGGCCGCCCGTGCCACCACCCTAAACGACCAGCAGGCCCAGCGCCAGAACCTGACCGGTGCGCCCACCTCCGATGCCGTGCCCCTCACCGACCGCTACGCCGCCAGCCGCACCCGCACCACCAGCCAGCGCGCCAACTTACGCCTCGACTACCGCCTCGACTCACTCACCAGCTTGCGCTTCACGCCCACCCTTAGCTGGCAAACCACCGACCAGCGACGCACCACCAACCAACAAACTAGCCAAGGCAGCAACTTGCTAAACCAGAGTGCCAGCCGCTACGATGCCACGGCCCATAGCCTCACGGGCGGCGCCAATGCGCTGCTCATGCGCAAATTCAAGCGGGCCGGGCGCACCTTTTCGGCTAATCTCAACCTAGGGCTCGACCGGCAAAATGGGCTGGCGCTGAACCAGGCCACCAATACTTTTTTTGCGGCGGGAGCTGGTGCGCCGCAGGTGCTCAACCAGCAAATCGACCAAGCTACGCCGCGCCAGCAGGCGGCCGTCAACTTCTCGTACACCGAGCCGCTGACGCTGCGGTACCAGCTAGAGGCGCACTACAACTACACCACGGCGCCCAGCCAGGCCCGCCGTCTTGTTGCCGATTTTGATGCCACTACTGGCGAATACGACCAGCTGAATACCTTGCTCAGCAATGATTTTAAGAGCCGCTACGCCGCTCAGCGCGCCGGCCTTACCTGGCAAACACGCCGCTTGCGCTACACCTACAACCTAGGGCTCGACGCCCAGCAGGCCACGCTCAGCCTCGACAACCAAACGGCCGAAACCAGCTTGCGCCGCGCTTATCCTACGCTGCTGCCGCAGGCCAACTTCAGCTACAGTGGGGCCCGCAGCCGCTCGCTGCGTCTCAACTACCGCACCGCTCTCACGGCGCCCGCGGCCAGCCAGCTCCAGCCGGTGCCCGATAATAGCAATCCGCTCAGCATCAGACTTGGCAACCCAGACCTGCGCCCCGAGTACAGCCACAGTCTTACGGCGACCTACAGCCAGTCGGACCTAGCGCGGGGGCGCAGCCTCATGGGGCTGCTGGCCGGGCAGGCGGTGCAGCACCGCATTGTGTCGGCCACTACGTTTGATGCGGCTGGCGTGCGCACCACCCAGCCGGTCAATGCCGATGGTTACGTGGCCCTGAATGGGTACCTGTCGCTAGGCCAACGGCTGCCCAGCCACCAGCTCAACCTAAACGCCAGCACCAGCGCCAACCTCAGCCGCAGCCAAAGCTTCATCAACGGCCAGCCCAACGTGGCCCGCACCTGGCTGCTGGGCCAAACGCTTAGCGTGAACTCGGCTTATACTGAGCACCTAGAGCTTGGGCTGAACGCCAACTTCACGTACCAGCAGGCCGACTACTCGCTGTCGCGTGCGGCCAACACGGCGTACTTCACCCAAACCGTGAGCGGCGATGTGTACTGGCGCCTGCCTGGCCGCTGGGTGCTCACTTCCGACGCGTACTTCACTAACAACAGCGGCTTAGCCGCTGGCTACAACCAGCGCGTGCTGCTCTGGAACGCGGGCTTGGCTTATCAACTATTTGCTAACCGACAAGGCGAACTCAAGCTCTACGCTTTCGACCTATTGGGCCAAAACCGCAGCGTGCTGCGCAATGCTACTGACACCTACGTGGAGGACGTGCGTAGCCGTGTGCTCACGCGCTATCTGCTCTTGAGTTTCACCTACCAGATGCGAAGCTTTGGCCGGTGAGAATAGCGAGTGATTCTTGCAACTCATTTAAAACGAAAGAGGTGGCGCAGTATCCTACGCCACCTCTTTCGTTTTAAGTTGACTTTTCCTACCTAGAAAGGATAGCCGATAGCAATGTTCAGACGGCCCGACTGGTCGCCGCTGTCGGGTGTGCCGTAGTTGGCGCGCAGCGGCACGGCGTAGTCGAAGCGAAGGACGAAGAACTGCACATCGACGCGCAAGCCCGCGCCCGCACCCACGGCCAGCTGGTTGAGGAAGGTGCTGGCGTTGAACTGCCCGCCCGGCCGCTGGGGGTCGTTGTTGACGAGCCAGATATTGCCCGCATCCACAAACACGGCGCCCTTTACGTAGGGAAACAAATCCTGGCGGTACTCTAGGTTGCCTTCGAGGCGCAGGTCACCCACTTGGTCGTAGTAATTATTGATAAAGTCGCCAGCCACCGGGCGGTACGAGCCGGGCCCGATTTGGCGCGCTGCGTAGGCCCGAATGGAGTTGGGACCCCCAATACCGTACTGGCGCAGGTAGGGCAGCGAGCCGCCCGACGAGTTGCCATAGGGCAGGCCCGCCCCGATTTGCAAGCGGCCCACAATGCGGTTGCCCGAGGCAGGATTGGCGCTGATGCGGTAGTACTCGCGCAGCTCTAGGTCAAACTTGGCGTATTGTGCAAAGCGCTGACCCGCAATACTATAATATTGGTCGCCGGTGGTGCGGCCGGCTGTGAGGCGGCTGAGCGCGTTGGCTGCGTTACCAGCTACTTCCACCTGGCCCTGGAAGAAAATCTGCTGGCGGCGTTTCTCCAGCACCTGCTGGTTGTAGGTGTAGCGGTACGAGCTGGCTAGGATGAACTGCGAGGTGTAAGCCTGGCGCAGGAAGGGACGCGCATCCAAGACCTTGTTGAAAGCCGTATCAGTCGAAACCGAGTTGTAAGAGGCATCAATCAGCTTGATTTCCTGCTCGTTGGTAATCTTAGTTTTCCAGCTGTAGCCGTAGCTAGCGTTGTAGGTGGTAGTGCTGAAATAATTGGTGCGGTTAACGTAGCGCAAGCCTAGGCCAAAGTTGGTGCGCGGCTGGAAATTGGAATTGACCAGGCGTGGGTTCAGAAATGGCAGCTTAGGTGCAATAAGGCGCGGCACAACTAACTGCGCGTTTAAGCCAAACTCGGTCGAAAGCAGGCCCGAGGTGCCGCGCGTCGACTCCACGCCGGAGGGGGCCCCGGTTTGCGCCTCGTAGGAGGCCACGGCGTTTACTAGTAGCTGCTCGGCCCCACGAAACGCCGAGCGATTGCGGAACTGCGCCGTGAGGCCGGGCCCAACAAAGCCATTACTCTTGCTCACCAGCTGGAGCTCGGTGCGCAGACTTTTCTTCTTGAGTTGCGTCATCAGCACGTCGGCATCGAGGCGAGCGCGGCCGGCCGAGTCCCCGGCGGTCGAGGGCTTAAACTTGATTTCGACGTAGCGGAAGGTGTTCAGGCTCATGAGGCGCGAAAGCGTTTGGTCGCGCCGAAACTGCCGAAATAGGCTGTCGGGATACAAGAATACAGCCCGCGTAATGGCCTTCGCCTTAAACACGTCCTCGTCTGGGTAGTACAAATACTTATTGTAGCGAATGGGCTCGCGGGTAGTCGTGTCGGTAAGTACGTAGTTGGTATTTAGGCTGATAGTCTTGAGCCAGTAGGGGCGCGTGGCCTTGGCGGGCGCCTCAGCCTTCAGCTTATAATACACATTCACCTTGCCATTGAGCGTGCTGTCAACCTGAAACAGAATGTAGTTGGGGTTGAAGTAGTAGTAGCCCCGGTTCTTGAGAGCTTGGTCGATGCGGGTGCGCTCGCTCGTAAACACGTCGAGGTCATAGGGGTCGCCTACTTTCAGCAGCGTGTTGGGTTGGGTGCTCCGAATGGCCGCGTCGATGAGCGTGTCGCGGTCTGGGAAGTGAATCTCCTGGATGGTGTACTGCTGGCCCGGGCGCACCGTGTAGTTTATCTGGGCGGTGTTCTCCTTTACCTGTACCTCGCTGGCGGCGGCACCGTGGAAGTAGCCGCGGTTTTGAAGGCGGTTCACCATCAAGCTGCGGGTGTTGGCGGGCTGGGCCTGGCTAAGCAGCACCGGCGGCTCGCCGAGCTTGTCGGCCAGGAAGTGTTTCAGCCCTTTAGATTTACCCAGTCCTAGGTGCCAAAAATAGAGCTTGGGCCGCTGCCCCAGAATCGAGGAGTTGGGCTGGGGCCGAATGAGGTCGGTGAGCTCGGTCTGCAGGGCCGACTGGTTGCGCAGCTTGGTGGGCGACTCTAGGGTGACTTTGCTGCCGGTGTACAGCTTCTCGCCTTCGGGCACGTATTTCAGCCCCGAGCACGAGGCAAAAAACAGTAAGCCCAACACAGCGGCCCAGCGCTGGGCCGCCGTTGGTAGCAACTTAGAAGAGGCAAACAAGGAGATTTTCTTCATACTATACTCTTTTTGCAGGGCGGGGCGCTGGCCGCAGGGCGGAGTGGCACACCAACTCCCCCCTAGGTGGGTTATTCGAACAGAAGCAAAGAGCTACCGTGCTTTGCTACAGCCGCTTATTGGCTGGTGGTGAAGCGGCGCGTAGTGTCGCGGCGGCTGGTGGTGGCAGTAGTCACGGCCGCGGCTGAGTCGGCTTGCTGCTGCTCGCGGCGTTTCCGCTCTTCCTTATCCAGTTTGTCTTGCTTGCGGATGTCGCGGTTGCGCTGCTTGTCGGCCTTGCTTACTTTCTCAAACAGGTCCTTGAAATTGTTGTAGTCGCGCTGGAACACTAAGGCGGCGCCCGTGCGCACAATGTTGCCGTCGATGTCCTCGTAGGCATTCTGGCGGAAGGCCCGCAGGCGCAGGCGGCCGTCGGCCAAGACGGTGTATTCGAGGCTTACGTCGCCGGCCAGGTTGCTAGCCGAGTTGGGGTTGCCACCTACCGCCGTATTGCCACTACCGCCGGCCAGAGCAATGTCGCTGCCCACGCGCACCGTGAGGCGGTTGTTGAAAAGCTGGCGGCGCACGGCCACGTTCAGGTCGGTGCGCGAGCCCGAGCTGCTGGTGTAGTCGGCCTGGTTGGTCACGCCTAGGTCGAGGCCTAGGCCCGAGAGGTATTTGCCCGTCAGGTTCTGGAGCTGGTCGGTGAGTACTTGACTAACCGAGCCGCGCAGCTGGCTGGCCACCAGGCTTTCGCCACCGGCCGACTGGAAGGGGTTCTGCTGAATAAAGCGCCCCAACACCAGCAGCGAGAACACTTGCTTGCTCTGCTCCGACGTCTGGCTGGGCTGGCGCAAGTTGGCCAGAATGGCATCGACCTGGGGAGCTGCCGGATTATTAAGAGCCGACTGCGGTATCGTGATATCGAACCCAATGGTAGGCTTGCTGAGCTGGTCAGTTACCTTAATGAGTACGTTAAAATCCATGGCATTGCGCGCCACGGCATTCGTAGCCGCGTCGTTGGTGCCTTGCGCGGCCAGCAGGTCGGCGGGGGGCGCTTTCACCTTGTACACGGCCGTGAGGTTTAGGTCGGCATTGTAGGGGTCGCCGCTCCACACCAAGGACGAACCTTTGGCGATAATGAACTCGCGCGTAACCAGCCCATACAACGAGAGCCGGTACTTGCCGCGGCGCACATCGAGGCGCCCGCTGAGGGTGATGTTGCCGCTGGGGTCGATGTTAGTCGTGAGCGTGCCAGCAGCCCGCACACGCAGGTTGTCGCCGCTCACGGGGTCTACCACGAAGGTGAAGGGCGTGTCGTCGTTAATCGTAATCTGGGCCGTGATGTCGTAGCCAATAGTCCCGGTCTGGGCTATCGAGTCGGCCACTGCTAGCCTGCGGGCCAGCATGGGGTTAATCTTCACGCTCTTGTCCACAAACTGCACGATGCCTTCGCGGGCTACCACGCTGGGGTCCACGGCGGGGTTTTCCACCGTTAGGTCCGAGCCCTTGGCCACCGTCGCGCGGGTGTCAATCTTGATGAGCGAGAGCGGCCCGGTGAGGCGCGTGTCTGAGTCTACTACTAGGCGGCCGTAGTAGAGCGTGTTGTCCTTGGTGCGCTTGCTGCGCACGGCCAAGAACTTATCGGTGGTCACGCGCAGGTCAAAGGAGTAGTCAATTAGGTTAGGCGTGAGCAGGTAGCCATTGGCCACGGCCTTATTGCCGGCCGAGTCGAGCACCGTGAAGTTGTTAAAGGCAATACCCTTCTCATCAAACGTAATGGGTTGGTTTACCAACCGGAACGGTGAGCCGAGCTGCGGTACCACAAAGCTGGCATCGGGCGAAGTCGTGAGCTGGCCGCGTACCTGCGGCGCGCTGGTGGTGCCGGCTAGGGTCAGGCGGCCATTCAAGAAGCCAGTGGCCTGGCTTACCTGCCCAGCCGAGAAAGGCTCGGCGGTTTTCACGTTGAGGCGGGCCACGTCTACCACGAAGTCGAGCGGCGTATTGCCCACCGTGCGGTAGGCGCCGGTCACCTTCACGTCGTTGCCGCCGCCCCCAGTGAGGCGGGCGTTTACATCGTAGCGGTCAGGCACGGGGTTGCTGGCTTGCAGGGCCAGGTCGCCAATGATGGTCTTGTTAAAAAGCACATCCTTGATAGTGAGGTCGGCCGTGAAGGCTTGCTTTTTGGTGCCTAGGTTGCGCGCCACGGCCTCCCCGTTGAGGGTGCCCCCTAGGGTCGAATCGGGCTGCCCAATGGCCTTGCTCAAGATGCTGAGCTGGAACTGCTCGAAGCGCACTGCCAGCGGTGAGGTGTTCACGGCTGGGTTCTGGCTCTGCACCACCAGTGCCGACGAGCCATTGCTCAGGCGTAGCGCGTTGGCTACCACCGTGCCATCGGCATTGTAGCGCACGTAGTTGCCCGCGCCGGCCGTCCAGGTATCGTAGTTAATAATCTGGTCGTCGGTGAAGGCAAACTGGTAGGCGTCGCCCGCACGCTGGTCTACCACCGAAAGTGCGCCCGTCAGGGCCAGCCGCTCCTTATTGGTCGAGTCACCCAGGATGGCCACGCGGGTATTTACTTTATTGTCGGCCACGTTGCCCACCAGGCTGGGTTGGCGCAGCTGGAAGGTGGTGTCCACCAGCGTTTGCTGGGCGGCCCGGGCTAGGCGCACCGCGTAGTCGAGCTTCTGCGGGTCCGAATCCACATTCAGCGTCAACGAATCGAGGCGGTAGCTCTGGTAGCGAATTACAGGAATATTGGTTTTGGCCGTGAGGCGAGCGGCGGCGCGATTATAGTCGCCGGCCAGTGTGAAGGGCGACAAGCGCCACAGGCCCGGCACCAGCCGGCGCAGCAGCCGCGTGTTTTTCACCCGCAACGAGTACGTAAACTGCTGTTTGCCCGGATTATCAGTAAAAGGCTTCACGCCCGCCAAGCGGAAGTAGCGGTTGATGTGCCGCTGCAACTCCGTAGCTAGGTCGCCTAGGTGCACGTTACCATCGAGGTTGACGTCGGCAATGTTCGAGTTGAAATTGACCGCCGTGCGGTTGGCCGTTTGCACGATGCGCCCGCTCACCGAGTCTAGCGCGATGGGCTGGTTGTTATTGACAATAACGATATTATTGCCGCTGAACGTACCATTAATCGTGTTGGCGCTAGCCCCGCTTAGGTTGGCGTTCAGGTTGCCCTGAATGCGCAAGTCGCCGCCGGTATAGAAGCCTAGCTTGGTAAGGTTGGCGCCGCGCAAATTCAGCTTGGTTACCTCGTAGCTGGGGTTGTTGGCGTCGCGCAGGTTCACCACAGCATTCAGGTCGAGGTCGAGGTTGGGGTCGCTCTTGCTACTGGCCGCAATGGTGTATTTGTTGCGGTCGATATCCACGGCGGCCGTCACGCCGCGGTAGGTGTAGCCGTTGTAGCGTGCGCTCTGGATGTTGGCCGTCACTTTGCCCACTAGCGTAGCGGGGTCCTGTAAGTTGCCAGTGGCGTTGATGCGTCCGCTACCCGTGATGGTGCCGATGGTTGGGTCTTTCAGCAGCTTGCCCGCATCAAAGTTTTGCACCGCAAACGTGCCCATCAGCGGTTGCCGGCCATTGGCCTGCGCCGCGCCCAGCTTGCCCGAAAAGGCCACGTTGCCATAGGTCGAGCGCAGCTTGAGGTTGGTATCAAACGCCAGCGTTACCGGCCGCCCTCTGAAAGTGCCGCTCAGCGAAAGGGTAGGGGGGATACTGATATTGCTAGGTATCGTGCTCTTGGGTACGAGGCTTAGCAGGTCGGCCCGCGTGGTGCTGAAGCGCTGCAAGTCGATGTCCGTGTACAGCCGCCCATCCACGTTGGGTAAGCCCACGATGTGCGCACGCCGCGCCTGCACCACTGTGTTGCGGAAGCCCACAAAGTCGAGGTTACGGATATTCAGGTCACCTAGGCGGCCGCTCACCAGCCCGCTTAGTAAGATGCTTTGGTTGGGGCCAGTGGTGAAGGGCGGCGTGTCGGCTAGGCTCGGCACCAGGTACAGCACGTCGCGGAAGCCTAGGCGCGTGTCGCGCAGGTCGCCGCTCAGCCCTAGGTTGGGCAGGTCGTCGGCAATGCCGCCTAGGCTCTTAAAGCGCATGCCGAGGCTGCGCTTAATGCGCGAGTGCGGCGTAACCAAGTCGAGGCTGTCGAGCTGAATCTGCGCCGTGTCGTAAACCGCATTGGCCCGCGCCGACGTGATGGCGAAGCCGCTCTGGTCCTTGCCCGCTAGGTTATCAATCTTCACCGTAGTGCGCGCCTCCGTAAAGGTCAAATCCCGCGTGTTCAGCACTAAGTCCGTGAAGTGCAGGTGGCTATAGTCGAGCGCCGGGTAGCGGCTTTTCAGCTTGGGGTCGTTGAAGTTATCAAAGTTCACGGCCACACCACTAATGTCCGACTGGCCCAGCGTCACGCGCCAGTTCATGGGCGAGGCGTTAGCCTTATCGGCGGCTTCGTCTACTTTGCGCACCGCCTCGGCGGGGTTGATGACCCGCTGCTCAGTAGGCACATTCTCATTTTGCGAGTAGGCGAAGGTGGTGTTTTTAAGCGTCAGTTTATCAAGGTCGATGCGCTCTTTTACTAGGTCGATGTTTTTGGCCGTGACATCGGCCAACCCAATCTGCGTGTTGATATACTGCGCCGAGGGGTCGTTTTTGTACACAAAGCCCACGTCTTCGAGCGTCGCCTTATTCAGCCCGAAGGTCAGACTTAGCGGCTCCTCGGGTTTATTATCATCGAGTTCAGGCGCGGTTTTAGTTTGCACCATCCGGATGGCAGCGTGGCGCAGGGCCGCGTTATCCACTTTATACACCGAGTTATCCACATCTACCTCGTCCATGTTCACCAGCAGCTCGCCGAGCTTGGCGCGCAGGTCGGAGCCCGCTATCTGGTCGTTTTGGGTGAACAGGATATTCGTGAGGCGCACCCGCCCAATGTTGTACTTCAGCCCCGAGCTAGTCGTATCGACCGGCGCCGTAGGGTCGCTGAAGGCCTTGACAATAAAATCATAGTTGTTGACGCTGTCGGGCTCGGTGCGCGTCAGGCGCACGCGGCCGTCATTTAGCTCCACATCTTTGACGTTAATCTGCTTCTTAAGCAGCGCAAAAATATCGATGCTCACGCCTAGGTGCCCCACACTCAGTAGCGTGTCACGCTGCTGGTCGGCGAGGTATACGTCGTCGAAGTTGATGGCGTGCCGAAAGTCGGTGCGAAACTTACCTAGGCGTACCTCCGTTTTTAGTTTATCACGCAAGTAGCCCTCGGCCCGACGGGCCACAAAATCTTGGCCGCTAGGAAATTGTAGGAACACGACCACCCCTACTACCAGCAGGAGCACTAAGGCAATCAGCCCAAATACAGCGTATAAAAAACGTCGTAGGTAGACGGACATAGGCAGAAAAAAGACGGGACGCTGGCAGGGCAAACGCCGGTTTGAACAGAATTATGTTCTTCCCAAACGGAATATTCAGGGCTGGGGTTGGAATAATTTGTGATAGCCTGAACAGTAGCGCACTAGAAGTAGCTTGAGCTTTGCAGTCCGAGCACCCGCGTGGTGCACAACGGGTACCTAGGGCTGCTGCGCTTAATTAAGGCGCGGCCCTAGCCCTACTGCAAGTTGCGGCTGCGTGCCGACGCGCAGAGTCCACGCTACATGCCGTTATTTTGCTGCATGCAGCCGACATCCGCCCCCGACTACCGCCCCCTCATTCGCCAGGCCTTTGCCGAAATGGAAAAAGTGGTGGTGGGCCAGCGGGCACTGGTGAGCCGCCTGCTCATTGGCGTATTCACGGGCGGCCACATCTTGCTCGAAGGTGTGCCGGGGCTTGCCAAAACGCTCACGGTGAGTACGCTGGCGCAGGTACTGCACCTGCACTTTCAGCGCGTGCAGTTCACGCCCGACCTACTGCCCTCCGACTTGGTGGGCACCATGATTTATAATCAGAATCAGTCGGTGTTCGAGGTCAAGAAAGGCCCTATCTTCGCCAACCTCGTGCTGGCCGACGAGATAAACCGCTCGCCGGCCAAGGTACAGAGCGCCTTGCTCGAGGCCATGCAGGAAGGCCAGGTGACCATTGGCGAAACTACTTACATCCTCGACCGGCCCTTCTTGGTGCTAGCCACTCAAAATCCTGTTGAGCAAGAAGGTACCTACCCGCTGCCCGAGGCGCAGGTCGACCGCTTTATGCTAAAGGTGCACGTCGACTACCTCAAAAAAGCCGACGAGCTAGAGGTGATGCGCCGGATGGCCAACTTAGGGTTTAAAGGCGATGTGCAGGCAGTGCTCACAAAAGAGGATATTTTCGGTATCCGCGACCAGATAAACCAAGTCACGATTTCGGATACCCTAGAGAAGTATCTCATCGAGCTGGTATTTGCCACCCGCCGCCCGGCCGACTACGACCTGCCCGAGTTTGCGCAGGCCGTGCAGTTTGGCGCCAGCCCGCGGGCCAGCATTGCGCTGCACCGCGCTGCCCGCGCCGTGGCCTACCTCGATGGCCGCGACTACGTGCTGCCCGAGGACATCAAAGACGTAGCCCAGGACGTGCTTAACCACCGCATTCTGATGACCTACGAGGCCGAGGCTGATGGCGTAAAAACGCAAGATTTGATAGAAGGAATTTTGCGCAAGGTGCCTATTTCCTAGGTTAATGGCGCTGCTAGTGAAGAGGATAAGCCAAGCGAGATTTTAACCTTTGCTGTTGAGCTGCCGTTTAAGACCCCGCGACGATTCGTCTGGGCTAGCTAGTTGCTGGCTTTGTATATCCTTAATCTCAGACCCTCTTTTATGAAAACGCTGTTCATTCTGGCCGCTATGCTCACCGCTGGGGCTTACTCGGCTAACGCTCAAACTGGCACCACTACTACCACGACGCGTCAAACTACGACTGCGCCGGCTACCATGACCCCGGACCAGGGAGCGACGCCGTCGACCACTACCACTACGGAGTCGACCACGACGACCAACGACGCGAGCACGATGACGGCCGATACCAAAGGCAAGGGTAAGACGGTCATTCAGCCCGCTCCCGGTACCAAGGTGAAGGGCAACGGCAAGCGTATTAAAATCAAGTAGCACCTAGCTGCTCTTCAATGGCTTAAAGCCCCAGCTGCAATACATGCAGCTGGGACTTTTCTTTTTTGCTGCCTAGGCCGCTGCCAGTAACCCAGGGCAGCAAGGCAATGACTTTCAGTAGTTATAAAGAGCTAAATCCGTACTTCACGCACCCCTAGGCTCCGTATAGTAAGATTAGCTTGGGTCGCCCCTGTAGGCTGGCTCGGTTATTTTCTTTTTATGCGTGCCACGATTTTTCTGATTTATAGCTTACTAGCCAGCAGTGCCGGAGCCTGGGCCCAAACTGTGACTGGCCCGCAGGGCGAAGTATTTGGGCGGCGCGTGCTGGCGCGGCAGCTCAGCGACCCTTGGGAGCTTACCTATGGCCCCGATAACCATCTCTGGATAACCGAAGCCAAGGGCTACCGCGTGAGCCGGCTCGACCCCGCTACTGGCACCAAGACCGTGCTGCTCGACCTGAGCCGCGAGCGCCAGTTTCCGCGCTACGACAAGCTTTCTGACTCGCTAGATGGCGGCAAACCCTGGCCCCAGGGCGGCCTCATGGGCATGGCCCTGCACCCGCAGCTACTACAGGGGCAGCCATATGTATACCTGGCCTACCTCTATCGCTTTGCGGGGGCGGACCAGCCGGGCAAGGGCGGCGCGCCCAACTACGGCGGCTACTTCTTCACCACGCGCATCGTGCGCTACGAGTACCAGCCGGCCGCCCAAACCCTGACGCGCCCCGTGGTGCTCTGCGATACGCTGCCCGGCAGCAGCGACCACAACGGTGGCCGGCTGCTCATTGCGCCGGTGGAGGGGAAGGACTATCTGTTTTATAGCATTGGTGACCTAGGGGCCGGGCAGTTTGACAATGGGGGCCGGCCCAACCACGCGCAGCAGCCCACCCACTACAAAGGCAAAGTCTTACGCTTCAACCTCGCGCCCGATGCTGATGCTGCCCCCGCCGACCAGTGGCTGCCCAACGACAATCCCTACGGTGGTGCCAGCCGCCAAAGCGCCGTGTGGAGCATCGGCCACCGCAACCCGCAGGGCCTAGCCTACGCGGTGGTAGGCGGCACTGGGCACCTCTACGAAAGCGAGCACGGCCCTTATTCCGACGATGAAATCAACATCGTGGAGCCGGGCAAAAATTACGGTCACCCGCTCATTATTGGCTACAACGATGGTAACTACGACGGGCTGGCGGCCAGCGTATCGGACCGAGCCACGCTGCCCGGCCCCTGGCACACCACCTACCCGCTCATCGGCAGCGAAAGCACTAACGCCAGGGCCCTAGGGGCCACCTACCGCGACCCCATCAAAACGCTGTACCCTAACTCTAACGCGTTTTTAAAAGACTTTTTCGCCAAGACCAAGCGCCACGCTGAGGCGCCCGAGTGGCCCTCGGAGGCACCTAGCAGCCTGGCGGTGTACACAGCAGCGGCCATTCCGGGCTGGCAAAACTCGCTGTTGGTGCCCACTCTCAAGCACGGCAAGCTGCTGCGCCTGCGCCTAGATGCGGCCGGTACCCGCGTGGTGGGCGACACGCTCACCTACTTCAAGGCGCCCGTGCGCTACCGCGATGTGGCCCTGTCGCCCGATGGCCGCCGCCTCTACTTAGCCACCGACAGCGCCTCCGTCACGTCGGGCCCATCGAAGGAAGACCCCAAGGGCACTAGCTGCAAGGGCTGCATTTTGGAGTTTACTTACCAGCGAGGCGGTGGCTTGGCGCCAGGCCGCCCCGCGCCTGCTGCGGCACCTAGGGCGGCAGGCAGCGCCGATACTCGCCGCCCGGCTCGGGCCGCCCGCCAAGCGGGTAAGTGAGCCTAGGGCAGGTAGTAGCTGAAACCTACAGTAGTTGCACGCCAATCTGCAAAATGGTTAGGTGTCAAAAAGCCAAGGTGATACCTATTGGAATAGACTGGCGGTATGGTGAAAATACGTAGGTTGCTACGCGACTTACGCAGTTAAAAATCAGGGTTTATCGAATAGCTCTAGCTTGGAAATGGGCCGTTTAGAAGCTTAGAAACTCACCTTTTCCCACCTACGCCATGAGCCCTGTTTCCTTACCCAAGGTGGCTGGTGCGCCGCCTTCGTCTGTAGTTTCTTTCGAAGTATCGCGCTCCCAAACCAGCCCGCACTACCACCAACTGTCGCTCGAAGATGCCTACGGGTGCCTAGCACACTGGGTCATACCGCTGCCCCTTAAGCAGCTAGCCAAACGCCCGGTGCTACTGTGGCAGTTGCCCACGGCTACACCTAGCGACCCGCTCACGCGCCTCGATACGGGAGCACTGCAGCTGGCCCCGGCCCACCCGGGCCTACTACCCAACCTGCGTGCCGACCTAGTAGAGGGCGTGCTGCGCCTCTGTTTTGAAGGCCATCTATTGCGTGGCTATTTCCGCTTGCAGTGCCTGCCCCAGGGTGGGGGGCAGTTGTGGCAGCTTATTCCCATTGGTACCGTATGAGTCTATATGCGATTGTAGTGCACGGCGGCGCCGTGACCATGAAGCCCGGTGAGCTATCGGAAGAAGAAGCCGCCTTCCAGCGCGTGGGCCTCGGCGAAGCCCTGCAGGCGGGTTGGATTATCTTGAACCAGGGCGGCTCGGCGCTCGATGCCGTGGAAGCGGCCGTGCGCTGCTTCGAAGACAACCCCCACTTCAATGCTGGGCGCGGGGCCAGCCTCACCCGCCAGGGCGAAGCAGAGCTTGATGCCGCCATCATGGACGGCCGCACTCTGCAAGCAGGCGCCGTGAGCGGCGTCAAGTACGTGAAGCATCCTATCAGTTTGGCCCGGGCGGTGCTCGACCACAGCCCCCACGTGTACCTGGCCGGCGAAGGCGCCCTGGAGTTTGCCCTGCAGCGGGGCTTACCAGTGGCGGGCCCCGACTACTTCCAAACTGCCAAAACGCGTGCGCAGTGGCTCGAGCTGGCGCAGCAAGAGCCCGCTCCCTCGGGGCACGACACAGTGGGCGCCGTGGCCCTCGACCTGGCCGGCAACCTAGCCGTGGCTACTAGCACTGGCGGCATCGAAGGCCAAGCTAAGGGCCGCGTGGGCGATAGCCCCGTGCTGGGCGGCGGCACCTACGCCACCAACGACGCCTGCGCCGTATCGTGCACCGGCGATGGTGAAATCATCATGCGCGGGGCCCTGGCCCACGAGGTCTGCGCCTTGGTCAAGTACAAAGGCTTGCCCCTTGTGGAAGCGTGCCGGGAGGCCCTAGGGCTGCACGACGAAGCCCTGCGCGGCGACAAGGGCGTGATAGCGCTCGACCCCGAGGGCCGCGTGGCTATTGAGTTTAATACCAACGTAATGCGCCGTGCCTATCGCGTAGGCGAGGCCGACCCTTACGTGGCCATCTTCCGCGAAGAGTAGCTTTCGTAGCGAGCCTAGGGCTCGAATACGCGTTATCCGAAGAAAAAAATCCGTATTTATAGCGTCGCCGGAGAGCAGTAGTAACTGTTTAGAACGAGAGCGCTCATTACGGTCACCTCTACCTTTAAAAGTAGCCACGGGCTGGGAAGCTGACCGATAAACTGCGGCAGTTGCCTGCTGCCAGGGGTACTCCCGCCCCGCGCTGACCTGCGGCTAGCTTACGCGGGCCGGTCCATTTTCTGTTTTTATGCCTACTAAACCATCTATTCCCAAAGGCAGCCTCCTAGCTATTGGTGGCCACGAGCAGCGCGAAGCCGCTAACGAGGCTAGCACTGCCCACGAAAAATCAGCTGATTTTATTCTCCAGCGCTTCGTCGATGAGCTGGGTGGCAAGCGCACCGTCGTCATCATCCCAACTGCTTCGGAAGAAGCCGACGAAGCTGCCCAAGACTACATTGAGGCGTTTACGGCGCTTGGCGTCGAGCACCTCGAAGTGCTCAACATCCAGAGCCGGGCGCAGGCCAATAGCGCCGAGGCGGTCGATACCATCAACCGTGCCGATGGGGTACTTTTTACGGGCGGCGACCAGCTGCGCCTCACGGCCTTGCTCGGCGGCACCGCAGTGCTGGCACGCCTAGGCGAGCGCTACCTACACGAGCCCATCATCATTGCGGGCACCAGCGCGGGGGCCGCGGCCATGAGCACGCCCATGATATACCAAGGGCGCAACGACGCAGGCTTTCTCAAAGATGAAATTCATATTACTACCGGCTTGCAGCTGCTGCGCGATGTAGCCATCGATACGCACTTTGTCAAACGCGGGCGCATCGTGCGCATGGCCCAAATTATTGCCACCAATCCCGGCTGCATCGGCCTAGGGCTCGAAGAAGACACTGCCGTGCTCATCACCAAAGGCCGCGAGGTAGAGGTGCTCGGCAACGGCATTGTGGTACTGCTCGACGGCCACGACTGCACCGGCAATACCATCTACGATATCGCCCCCGGCGAGGTCTTCTCCATCCGAGACCTGCGCCTGCACCTGCTGGCCAAGGGCCAACACTTTACGCTGCCCGGGTGGGGCTTCTGAGCAATGAGCTATAAACGGCCGATAGCTGCAGCAACGATACGCGGCCTAGGTGTACTATTTCAGGCCGCCGCATCAGATAGCGGCAGCTGAATAGTGAACGTGGTATAGGCATCCGGCTCGGAATCTACCGAGATAGTCCCTTTATGAGTTTTGACGATATCCTGACTGAGGAAAAGGCCTAAGCCTGTGCCCTTAGAAGTAGGCTTGGTAGTGAAGAAAGGAGAAAACAATTGCTGTTGCTCTACTTCAGAAATGCCGGTGCCGTTGTCTTTGATAAGTATCGCAGCATACTTGCCGTCGTTTCGGGTTTCTACTATGAGCTTAGGGTTGAAAGATGAGTCTCTTAAAGCCTTCTCATGTAAGGCATACATCGCATTATTCAGTAAGTTGCTTAGTGCTAAAGCCATTTCAGTAGGTAAAATCCTTACCATGGCACAAATCAAAGCAGAGTCTTGAATCAATTCTAAGGATATATCGCGATAATTCTTATCCATATTTATTCTATAATTACTTAATTGTGTTTCTACAAAATTATTAATATCACTCTCAATAAAGATTTCCGATTTATTTTGTAATAGCTTATCCATGCTGCGAACTATCCTAGTCAAGCTAGAGCCGTGCTCTTGTATCTTTTCTATATTGCCTTCGGTTAAGGAAAGTAAGGCCAATGCTTCGCGGTGCGAATGCTCAGATGTAGTATAACTGTCGGTAGTTAATAATTCTTGGCTTTCTTGTAACAGCTCAATTGACACTGCTGCAAAATTGCTAACATAGCTTAGAGGATTAAGTAGCCTGTCTACTAATCCCTTAGTCAATTGCCCTACCGACGCTAGTTTTTCCTGCCTGATTAATTGTTCTTGCGTTGCTTTTAGGTCGGCAAGAGTTTGCTTGAGGCCATCAAGTAAATCATCTGATTTTCTTTTCTCAGTAATTAACTCACTTGTGCGGCTTTCTAATTCTTGGCGGGCTGTTGCTAAGTCAGTAACCATTTTATTGAAAACCAGCCCTAGCTCGCCAATTTCATCGTGCGACTTATTTACTACCTGTTGCGTCAGGTCGCCGCGGCCTACTTTAGTTGCAGCATCGCGTAGCTTCAGAATAGGAACGGAAATATTGCGAGCTAAAACAAAGCCGATTAGAATACCAATGCTGAATACTAAAAAGCTAAAAAAAAGTGAGGTGGCTCGAATCTGTTTTCGGCTTTGAATAATTTCCTTTGTAGAAAAAGCTAAAACGATTTCACCCTGCATCGTTGGTGTGTTAATACTTGCGTGCTTAACTACCACCGAATCGTTGGATGCTACATTAACATCAACTTTCTTCTTGTCAGGATACGTTTTGAAAATATTCTTAACTTGTTTGTACGAAGTGTGGTTTGTATTCCAAATTGTATCAATCTGAATTAAACTTACGAACCGTAATAGAGGGTCTTGCTTCACAAAATCCATAGCAGTTTGAACTCCTTGGAAGTTTTGTTCAGTCATAGCAATTTTCACCCCTAGCGCAACGGTATTAGCATGGTTCTGAACGTCTTTATTAAAATTATTTAATAAAGTTCTTTCTTGAATGGCGGGTAGATAGAATAAGACAAAAAAGGAAAATAGTAAGACAATTGTGGTTACCGTCATCCAAATTTTAGTCTTAACCGTCAGACGAAGGTGCCGTAGAAGGGAAAGAGGCAAGGATGCCGGGGTAGTGGCTAGCATGCAAAAGATTGATTAGAGGCGAAGGAAAGAAGGCGCTTATAAAAACCTTTTCCCATCAATAAGAATAACTTTATTGCTGGCAGTTGGACGAGAAACTACGCCAATCGCTCCATTAGTTTGGGAAACAAATTCTTCTAGTTCGCTTTCCGAGTTGAAGAAATTAGGGGCATCAGCTTTTCCTTGAAATACCAAAGCGAGCCAATATTTATTTAGCTCGTTTGCACTCATGTTATAAATCTTCTTGCTAGTAGTAACGCCAATAGGTGTGCTGCTCTTAAGTAGCGCGATAATAACCTTGCTACCATCGGGCCACCGTAGTTTTTCGCCCCGCATGGTTGATTGCAATTGAGGTAATTTCATTTCAGACGGTATTCCTTTTCCGTTGGCAATGACTACCAAATTCAATTCTTGCGCACTCGCCGATAAGTGACAAAGTAGGCTGATTATAAAAACGCTAATAGAAAATCGCCAAATCCAAGCCATAAGTAATAGTAAGCTAAAACCCAACTGCAACCTGGAAAATGAGGTTGTCTGAATTAGTATACATGTGGCTCTCTACGTGCTGGTATTCAAGTTTAAATACAGCTAGGTAACTCAGTTCGTACCGCACGCCTCCTACAAAGGAGCGCGTATTGTTGTCCATGAAGTAGACTTCTCTATGGTTATACCGGATGTCATCGACTCTGACATAAGGAATGATTTTATCTGTAATCCGAAGGCCAGCATAAGCGTAGGTAGCCAGCGCTTTTTGCTCACCTAGGCTATCCGACTTGTTGACAGCCATGCTGCTCTCGACCAGCAACTCGAATTTCTTGGAAAAAATAGAGTCGTTGTATGCCACCGAAGCCGTCATGATATTCTGGCTTATTCTGCTGAGCGCTAGAGTGGTGCCGCCAGTTGAGTGGTTGTGGATGGTACTTCCCTTCGAGATAACATCGTGGTAAAGGGAAGCCCCTAGGCGCATGCCATTGGTCGGCTTTATGTGCACTGCTAGCGTAAGCGACTTAAACCTATTGTTATCCTCCACATCTCCTGACCCTAGGCCGTTGCCTAGCATGGCATCGTAGCCGAAGCGGAGTCGCCCTAGGTTCTGTCCTTGTAAGCTGATGCCAGTGGTGTGAAGCGGAATAAAATTCTGCGCAAACAAGAGCGGCCGGTCAACCGTCGGAAAAAAGACCCTACCATGGTGGTAAGTATCATTCCAATAGTTGATGGGCGTGTGGTGCTTGCCAAGCAGCACGCTGTGGTTGCCGAAGTAATTGTATTTTAAAATAATGCGCTCGATACTAATATCAAAATCAGTAGGCGAATCTGGCGAATACTTAAAAACTGTTTCTCCTAAGAAAGATAACCGCTGCGTTATTTCGGAAGTAATAAATAAGTCTTGTTCACCAAGGCTAAAGTTTAATTTCCCTCTCTGGTAATACGTAGAAGCATCTACAAACCCTCTGATTTGCGTTCGCTGCGCCACAGAGCGTTGCACAGAAGTTAGAAACAGAATGCTAAGTAAAAGGAATATCAATGCGTAACGCTTGGATTTCATAGCGGGTCCTTTCCTTTTAACAATAGCTTATTCGAGGGAGAAAGATTAGCAAAGAAGTATGTACCATTGCTAATAGTAAGAAGAGTTATTCGTCGGTGATGACCTATGCGCCTTTTATGCAAAGGCTAAGGGTTCAGCTGCTCAATAAGCTACTGCTATAGGCTCAGCGGGCCCTCACAAGAAAGGGGTAAGCAAAAGACTTAGTCCTCTTGAGGGCGCTTTATCCTAGGATATAGGCAAGCGAATGTGCTCACCTAGCGAGCACCACCGGTAGCTGCTAATGCCACAGTTGCTGGGAACCCAATGCTAGTGTTTGGTAGAGTAGGCCCACCAACGAGAGCCAGGTACCTGCGCACGCTAAGACAGCTGGCGAATGCACAAGCAGCTGTTGCCACCTAGCCCCAATGTGGTAAGCTAGTGTCCGGTGGGCCCGTTGGTGTGTGTGGCTGGCCATGCACCATTGCAATGGGTGAGTAGCTGGCCAGCAAAGGCCAGGTTGCAAAGTAGAGAGTTTTCATAGAGAGCGAGCGCAGCCAATAGGAGAGGAGCTAAGAAGCGCAAATCAACTCGTAATGGCTGCCGTAAGTAAATGATAATGAAAGCTACAAATAGCCTCGCTCCAAAGATAGGGAAAATGATAGGTCAATGATACTATCTAGCTATACTAAGTAATATTCTGTTATGACTTTCTATAATGCTATAGGTCTGCCAATAGGTTGTTTCTAAAATTTAGGCGTGGGAAGGCGCTAAAAACTTAGCTTCTCCGGGCTCGCCTCACTGCTTATCTAATCTTGCCTTGGTTGTCCCAGTGGCTGGATTTTACTTCTAAACTGCCCGGCTGCCGCTTGATGGTGCGTGTGAAGCGCTCGCCAGCAATGAGGCCGTCGGGCCGGCGCTTGCCAAAGAACAGCAGTACTGGCTCGCCATTTTCGTTGGTTACGAAGGTGATATCATAGCCCTTGAATACGTCGTCGATGGTCGTGCGGGGCTCGTAGATTTTGCTTAGCTTTTTGTCTAGTTCGGGGTGGAGAGGCATCGCGCGAAAGTGATTTTGAGTGAACCTAGGTGGTAGTTTGGGACTGCTGGCAATTGCTATTCATCTTTATCGCCTTTGGCCAGTTCTTTCAGTTCTTTCATAGTACCGCTGCTATTGAAGTGCATGGTAGCATCGCGGGCGCTGGCCGGGCCAGCGGCAATGGTAGCCGTGCCCGTGAGCTTATAATCCGTTTTCTTAGGTTTGAAAATGGTCTTGAACAGTACCTTAGGCATCTTCTTGGGCTGAAACTTTACGTGGATGGGCATCAGCTCAGTGCCTTTCTTTTTGAAAGTAACATCCTTGGTTTCCTGACCTTTCACGTCGAGGTCGTCCTCCACCTGAAAGCGGTAATTCACTTGTTTCACGGTGAAGGGAATGGATTCGTAGTTGGTCACGCGCAGGTTCACCGTGGCCTCCTCTTTATTTAGCCCGAGCTTGGTGATGTCCACGTCGGCCACTTCTATCTTAGGCAGCTTCGGGATGTAGACGCGCTTGCGCACATCCACCGGTATTTCCTTGGGGCCCACGCCGGGCAAGTCGGCGTAAAGTACGGTGTGCAGCTGCACGGTCACGCAGTCGCGCTGCGCGGTTTTGGCCTCATGCGCCACCTGCGGCAGGTTGAGGGTGAGGGGCAGCTCTAGGCTGCCAAGGGCATTGCCCTTGACCACAAGCGGGCGGGCTTTGTGGCCGTGCGCCAACTGTTTGCCTTCCATGCGTGCTTTGTAGCGCAGACTATCAATCTTAAGGTCAATGGGCGCATGGTTGCGCAGCTTCACCATAAACTGCCCTTTTAGGCGCTCGCGGGTAATCTGACTGATGTTGAGCATAGGCTGCTCTAGGGTGGGCAGCAAGGCTTTGCCGTGGTCGGTGGCGAAGTAGGTAATGCCGCCGCCTACCACCAAAAGCCCAAGCAATACGAGTAGCGTCGTGCGCACCGGGTGACGCTCGTTTGAAGAAGTAGCCATAAAGAAGTAGGAGCAATGAGCGGTGAATAGTTAATAGCAGTTTAATAGGCGTAATAATCTATAAGTAATGATAATAATTGATTTATAATGAGTTATATCTGCTCATTGCTCCTTGTCCAATTACTCATTTTCGCTTACCCTTCGACCCAGTCGTAGCGGCGTGCCTTCCACTCGATATTGCCAGGCCACACGGTGTAAGCCAGTACTGCCAGCGACATCAGCAGCAAATAGCCATCGTAGAGTAGGAGCACACCTAGGCGCTCGCGGTGCCCCGCCTGCCGCAGGGTGATGGTTAGAAAGAGGCTTTGGCATAATACCTTACCTGCATACAGCATCCCGATGGTGCTCAGCGGAAGCAGGTTGGGCCAGCCCAGTACCGTGTAAAACATCCCGTAAAAGCTAAAGAGTGCGCCTAGCTGCCAAGGCAAGCGGCTCGCGCCCTTCATCCAGCGCTTGCGCTGGCGCAGCAGGTGGCCAAGAGTAGGCTGCGGCGCCGAAATGCCCAGTACGCGTGGGTCGATAATGTTTTGGCAGCGCCAGCCCTGGGCTACTACTTGCTGAAAAAGTTGGAGGTCCTCGGTGATGCTAAACGCCAGCGCCTCGTAGCCACCGCTAGACTCATAGGCTGCCCGCGTCACGAGCATATTGTTGCCCACTGCCGTAATAGGCAGTCCGCAATCAGTAAGCAGCCGGATAAGATTGAGGCCAAAGAGCCAGTCGAGCCCCTGTAGCCGCCCAAACAGCGACCCATCGGCCGTAGTGATGCCCGTGACGATACCCACCCCCGCCGGCGCGGCTGCTACCATGGTCTGCACCCAGTCGGGGCTAAGTGCCATGTCGGCATCGGTCAGCAAGAAGTAGTCGGTGGTAGCGGCGCGGCACAAATGTGCCAGCACATTGCCTTTGCCACGAGCCGTACCTAGGCGGTGCCGAATGGGCAGGAGTTGAAAGTGCGGTTGGTCTTTAATAAAGCGCTGCACCACGGCACTGGTCTCGTCGGTCGAGGCATCGTCACCAATCAGGATTTCGAGCTTGTCGACCGGATAATTTAGCTCTGCCAAAGAGGCTAAGCAGCGCTCGATGGTAGCAGCCTCGTTGCGTGCCGCTACTAAAATGCTCACGCGTGGGTAACTCGTAAGCGGTGGAAGCGCCGGCCGGGGCCATCCCGCACGTAGGAGTATAAGGGCGAAGAGTCCAAAAAAACCGCCAAAGAATATTGTCAACCAAACCATAGATGCCGCTCTACCAATGCGAGTGGCTACCCAAAAGGCAGGTGTAGCTAGCCCCTAGGTGGCTCCTTTTCTACGGCGGCGTGTATCATGGCCGTTGCTGAGCAAACTACTGATTTTTTGATAGTTGAATGAGGTAAATACGGATAGTACTTTTCTCTTATTAAATAAGCAGGTATTAAGAAAAGTGTACCGAACGTCCTACATATAGCTTAATGCGCTGGTGCGTTTAGGCTAAGTTATTATTGAAGAGAAGACTGATTGCCAATAGAATAAACGCTTTAGTGGCGTTCTTTTATTCAGCTTGAAGTTGGCTGAGAACGACACATCCTAGGTGTTCAGCAAAAGGTATCACTGCATCACTCCGCCCACGGTGTTTGACACGCTAGAGTACTTTGCTAATAGCGATATTCATCAAGTCCGTTGCTCTACCTAGGGCTAACGGTGGGGCATTTCGGCAGCAGTTGCCAAAATAGCGAGCATCTGGGTGGCTAGCTGACGGCGGTCGAAAGCCCGTAGTGCTAGCTGCTGGCCACGTGCGCCGGCCTCGGCCAGCGCGGCGGGCGTAGCCAGCACTGTCTGCAGCTGCGCGGCCAGAGCCGTAGCGTCGCCGGCCGGGGCATACCAGCCGCAGCCGTACTGTTCCACCAAGGTTTTGGTCCAGCCTTGGTTGGTGACAACAACGGGCGTACCCACAGCCAGCGCATCATAAAGCTTAGCTGGGGAGTTGGTATCGAGCACGGGCAGATTTAAAAAGGACACTACTGCCACATCGGCCAGCGCAAACCAGCTAAATACCGCGTGTCGCGGCTGCCCACCTATGAGCCGGATGCGCCCCGGCCAGCGGGCTGCCGCCACTGCCACCAGCGGTGCATAGTGCCCGTGGCCTAAAAACAACCAAGTCACGGTAGGGTCGGCTGCCATCATAGCTTCGGCCGCGGCTACCACGGTGGGCATGTCATTGGCCCGGCCAAATGTGCCGGCGTAGAGTATCACCCGCTGGCCACCTAGGCCCTGAGCGTGGCGCAGTGCAGCCACAGCTTCGGGAGTGGCCCGAGCTGCCAAGTCGAGGTCGGTGCCATTGAGCAGCGTGGTGATTTTGGCGGGAGGCACACCTAGGTCAGTCACGTAGGTACTCATGTCAGGCGAAAGGGGCACAATATGCGCGGCACTGTCATACAGCCGTTTTTCCAGCGCAAATAGCTGCCGCCGAGCCAATGCTGTAGGCACCGCACCCATAGCTACCGGAAACGAGGGCCACAAGTCCTGCACCTCAAACACCCACGGCACTTGCCAGTGCTGCGCCACTCGTGCGGCCGCCCACGCCGCCGTTAGTGGCGTGCTGATGCCCCACACTACATCGGGGCGACCTAGGCGGCGGCCCGCCCGCACGGCCCACGCCGCGTACTGCGCAAACGCCAGCGCCCGGCGTGCCGGCCCCATCTTATTGTCATAGGGGATATTAGCCTCGTACAGCTCTACGCCGGGCGGCACCCATGCAAATTCCTGCGTTAGCTGCTGGCTCCGCCAGGCCGGCGTAGTCAGCAGCGACACACGATGGTGTTTCACCAGCTCAGCCAGCAGCGTGTAGTGCCGGCTGGTAGCCGGGCAGTCGGGGCTGGTATGGTACTGGCTAAAAACGGCGACGTGCAAGAGAGCTACAAGCTAAAAATAGATAGTTAATTGATTATCATTTCCTAGCTCTTCTTCGGGCGATAGTGCGACTCAGTTAAAATGCGCTGAGCGTCGGTTTGGGCCATAAGCTGCGGCAAGGTTACACCGGGGTGCTCGGCCATGTACTTACGAATGATTTGTAAGCCCACCCACTGGCCCACGCGGCCGGGGCAGGTGGCGTCGATTTCGGGCACGTTGGGCCGCTCGGCTACGTACTTCTGAATCAGAAAGGGCGTACTCGAATACAGCAGGTTATTCTCCAGAAAATGCCCCCATACCTTGGCTTCATTAAATTGAAGACCACTTAGCTCTTTGCCAGTGTAGCCCATGAGCAGCGTATCGGGCGCGCAGGGCAGCACCTGCCCTGCGAAGTACAGGCGCTTGCCCTGGCTTATCATTTCGTCGAGCACCGACGGGGCTGTAAGCTTACGCGGCACGTACTTGCCCGCTACTGCCGTGGCCAGCGTGGGTAGTAAGTTGGCCGGGCGATAGCGCCGCAGCATATAGCCCGGCAGGTCGGGCCGGTAGCTGGCTTTGGGCCCGATGTACCAGTCGAGGCTGAGTACCAACAGGCTGTCATTCACAAAAATATCCTTGCCTAGCAGTCCACTCACGTAGGTGGCCGCTACGGGTGGCGTCTTGAAATCGGGGAAGTAATAATGTACCTTCCCAAACATCGTCCCTAAGTCACGCCGCAGGCTCGCCGAATCGGGAAAGGCCGCCGCCGTCTCGCGCCCTAGCTTCTCCAAAGCTGGGTTAGTAGCGAGCTGAGCTAGGCTGGTAGCCAGCGCATTAGGCGAAGGCGCTTGTCCTACTTGCAAATAATAGCGCGCAAAGGCCGGGTTGGCTTGCATAAACTGCAACCCTTGAGCAGGATTTTTAATCTGGAAAAAAGCGCGCTCCAAGTGCTTCAGCTGCAGCGATGCAACTGGCGCATTAGCCGCTGGGTCGGGGCGGCAGCCAGCTTCTTCGCCTTGCTTGCAGCCGGCCAGCAGGGCCACGCCCGCCAAAAGGAGGGCCTTCGGATAGAGAGATATTTTCAAGGCTAGGTTAATTTCGCGTAAAATTACACTTTTCCAACGTCGTGCTATACTGTCAAGTGCCTGATAGCCGTTCCATTTTCACTTTATGAAAAAAATACTCCTCACCGTAGCCGCCTTGGCCCTGGCCCCTGCTGCCTTCGCGCAGGTTGAAATTGGCTTGAAGGTATCGCCTTCTATCGCGTATTTGCGTCCCGATTCGCCGTCGGGCACTTCATTTAGCTCCGAAAGCTCTAAATTCAGCTTCGGCGGCGGGGTTTTCATGGATTACTTCTTTGGGGAGAACTACGCCTTCAATACGGGCTTGTTCCTGACCGGGAAAGGGGGCACAATCAGCTACAACGAGCAAACCTCTGCTCGCCCAGGAGTGGCCCGGGTAGAGCAGAAAATAGCCATGCAGTACCTCGAGCTGCCCCTCACTATTAAGCTCTTTACTAATGAGGTAGCGCCTGATACCCGCGTTTACTTTCAAGTAGGCGGCTCGTTGGCGGTGCCCGTGCAGGTGCGTATCAATGGCGATAAATACTACACTGACCTCTACGACAATAACAACCAAACCAAAGCTGGTAAACACGTTTTTGACATCGATGCCAACATCATTGGCGGGGCCGGTGTCGAGTATCAACTCGGCCAAAGTACCAAGCTGCTCGCTGGCCTCAGCTACCACCACGGCCTAATTGATTTTGACCGCTATTTCGAGCGTACCCGCGGCTTCAGCGATGTAAACATCAAGAACAGTGTCTTTGCGCTCGACCTAGGCCTCAAGTTCTAACTGCAGAGTAGAACGGATTTGTCGGATTTCGCAGATATTCTCGCCTCCTACAGGTTGAATAGCTTAACAGATAAGAGCTAAAATTTCAGAAGATTGATAAAGAAAAAGCCGCCTGAGAGGGCGGCTTTTTCTTTATCAATCTTCTACGTAATCAGCTCGGCGTAGCCAAGTATATTCGCGACAGTTATTAAATGCGTTTTACTCGGTGGTCTCGATATGTGGCATTTCGCGGTCTTGGGCGCGAGCCATGGCGGCGGCTGCCGAGTGCAGTTCTATCTGCTCGCCATGCTCGTCCTCGATGCGGAAGTCGGTGAGACCTAGGGAAGTGTCCTTCATCACCTTCACCCATTTGTAGTATTTCAGGTACCACTTCATCTGCCGCGATACCAAGCCTTTGGTGTAGAACGCGTGCAGGAAAGGATGCACGTAGAGTGTAATACCGGTTTGGTTTTGGTTGAGCAACAGGTCGTCGATACTGTTGTCAATCTCGTCCGTGACCTGAATAGAAGCCGAAATCTTGCCGGTGCCGCCGCAAGTAGGGCATACCTCGCCAGTCACAATGGTTTCGGCCGGGCGCACCCGCTGGCGGGTTATCTGCATCAACCCAAACTTGGTGATAGGCAAGATGGTAAACTTGGCCTTATCCTGCTTCATGATGTGGTACACCGCATCCTCCACCTTCTTGCGGCTCTCAGCGGCGCGCATATCAATGAAGTCAACCACGATGATGCCGCCCATGTCGCGCAGGCGTAATTGCCGAGCTACTTCTTTAGCAGCCAGTAGATTAATCATAAGGGCCGTAGCCTCTTGGTCGTTCTCCTGGTTGCTCTTCGAGCCCGAGTTGACGTCTACTACGTGTAGCGCCTCGGTGTGCTCTATCACGAGGTAGCCGCCGCCCGGCACACTCACCGTCTTGCCAAACAGCGTTTTGAGCTGCTTTTCAATCCCTAGGTGCTCAAAAACCTTGGCTTTGTTATTATGCAGCTTCACCAAGCCCGCACGGTCGGGGGCGATTTTCTGCACGTAATCGCGCATTTCCTCAAACCGCGCCGGCGTGTCTACCACAATCGAGTCAAACGACTCGTTGAGCATATCGCGCAGCATCGACGAGGTGCGGCCGAGCTCACCCAATACCTTGTCGCGAGGCTGACCCTTGCGCAGGTTAGCATATAGGGTCTCCCAGTTCTCGACCATGCTCTGCATGTCTTTGTCGAGCTCGGCGACTTCGCGGCCTTCGGCCACGGTACGGATAATAACGCCGAAGCCATCGGGCTTAATGCTGGCAATGAGCCGCTTAAGCCGGTCGCGTTCTGCTTTGCTAACTATTTTCTTGGAAACGCTGATGGTATTGGTAAAAGGCATCAATACCAAGTAGCGGCCCGCCATCGAAATATCGGTACTTACCCGTGGCCCCTTGGTCGAAATGGGCTCCTTTATAACCTGCACCAAGATGGCTTGGCCTTTCTTGAACACGCTATCGGCCTTGCCTACTTTTTCGAGGGGCGGCTCTAGGGTAAATTTTTCTAGGCCAGCGGTTTGAGCCTGATGCTTCATTACGCTGGTTACCCACTTATTGAGGGAGGGGTACTGCTCACCTAGGTCGCCATAGTGCAGAAAGGCATCCTTCTCGGAGCCAATATCCACAAAAGCCGCGTTGAGGCCCGGCATCACCTTTCGCACGGTGCCCAGGAAAATGTCACCTACTGCATAGTTGGTGTCGTTGCGGTCGAAATGATACTCAATCAGCCGCTTATCCTGGAGCAAGGCAATCCGCTCACCCTCGGGGGTCGAATTGATTATTAATTCATTGCTCAACGTATTAGGTTGGTTAAAATAGCCCTAGGCCGGCTTCGCCGACATGGGTTGCCCCGAAACTGGCAAAAGGGAAGCCAGGACCAAGAGTGTCCCAGCTTCCCCTCGCGAGCCACGGCCCCAACTTCGCTCAGCGAAGCCGGCTGGCACACCACGTTAGTCGTCCGCGTGGCGGAGGCTACGTGAGAGATAGGCGGGCGGCTAGCATTGCTGCCAGTCGCCCCGCCCCCTACACCGCACGAAGTCAGAAGATTACTTCTTCTTGTGGCGGTTCTTGCGCAGGCGCTTCTTGCGCTTGTGGGTGGCGATTTTATGGCGTTTACGTTTTTTACCGCAGGGCATCTTCGGATGAGTTAAAAGTTAGAAATGAGGTATCTAGAAGTAGGGTAAGCCAAATTAGCCCGGCAAGTTACGCATAATAACTGGCTGGCTGGTAGGCGCCCTACTGAAGCTTGGCAAGTTCTTCCTCCACCGACGCGGCTAGGGCCGGGTCTTGGCTGAGGCTTTTCGCCTTGAGAAAGGCCGCCTTGGCACCCGCGGCTCGGTTGGTCCGAGCTAGCGTCACACCCAGGTAAAACTGGCCTTCTACGTTATTGGGGTTGACTTGGACGAGCTGTGCAAAGCGCTCAGCAGCTTTGTCGTACTGGTTGCTTTGAATCGCCAAAACGCCTAGGTTATACAGTACCTTTTCGTTTTTGGGGTCCTGCTCCAGTACCTCACGCAGCAGCGTAATTCCCTTCACAGGGTTGTCGCTGCTCATGTAAGCCATGCCTAGGTTGGTCTTAGCATCTAGGTTGTTAGGGTTGGCGGTAAGTACGTTGTCGTACAGTTCCCGCGCCCTTTCGCCTAGCATTTTCTTTCTGGCTTCTGACGAGGCGAAGCTATAAGCTTGGAAGTAGGCATCGGCGGCCTTTTGCCACGCCTTTTCGGCGGGCTGTGCCAGTGCCACTTCCGCGTAGTAATACCCCGCACTGTCGAAGCGTTGCACGGCTTCGTAGCGGCTGCCTAGGTCCAGAGATACTTGGCGGCGGGTGGCCGCGTCGGTAGTCGCCTTGTATTTAGCCAGCAGCCCATTGAGCTCGCGGCGCTGCGTAGCATTGGCCTGCGTGTGCGGTGCGGCAGCCGTGCCTCCAGCTTCATTTGGCCCAACGGTAGCTGTTTCAGCTGGGCGTGGGCCCGAGGAAGCCTCGGTTTTTGAGCCGTTGGTGGCCATGCCGCCACCGTCGCGATTGGCAGTGCGGGCAGCGTCCTGAGTTAACTCGGCTTTACTTTCCTTGGGCTTCACAATACCCTTAGGCAAAGCGTAGAGCCCTCCGGCTAGCGCTAAAGCGCCAACCAGCAGCAAAGCTTGATGCGTACCAGTGCGGGAAAGAGACATAGAGAAAGAAAAGCAGTAAGAAAGCGATGGGGTGAGAAGGCCGGAGACAATAGCTAAAACCCAACGGGCTGGCTATCACCACGCTAACCTTCTCACCCCATCACTTTTCACTTCAACTCAAACTAGGATTTAGCCTTTTTAGCCTTGGGAGCTTTGGCTTTGGGAGCGGCATCTTCGCCAACTACTTTTTTGCTGCCTTTGATTTTGGCTACGAACGTCTTGCTGGGCTTGAAGCTCGGAATGTAGTGCTCGTCGATGATGAGCGACGTGTTTTTAGAGATGTTGCGGGCTACTTTGCGGGCACGCTTCTTGTTCACAAACGAGCCGAAGCCACGCACGTAAATATTATGGCCCTCAGTCATAGAGTCCTTCACTACTTTGAAGAAGGCTTCTACGGTCGTCAGCACATCGGCTTTCTCGATGCCGGTTTTCTGCGAAATTTCGGAAATTACCTCAGCTTTGGTCACGTTGGTAAGGGGTACTGGAAGTGAAAAAAATGATTTTGTCGGACGCTTAATCCTCCGTTTTCCGGCGTAAGCCCTTGCCCGGTAAGGGGTTGCCATTGGAAATCGGACCACAAAGGTACTCCTTTTTTTTCGTTTGGCCAATGGTTGACCTCAAAATTGACCTTTGTCAAAATATTCTGCCTCATTCTCTTGCTTGTTCCTACCGCTCCGGCGGCGGCTTCGCCAGCCCCGTCGTTCCTAGCTTCGGCTTTGCTAAATTGGTATCCGCGCCACCGCCGCGACTTGCCTTGGCGCCATACCCGCAATCCCTATGCTATATGGCTATCTGAAGTTATTCTACAGCAGACGCGCGTCGCGCAAGGCCTGCCGTATTATCTTGATTTTCTGACTTCTTACCCTACTGTGCAAGACTTGGCTGCTGCCCCCGAGCAGGAAGTGCTGCGCCACTGGCAAGGCCTGGGCTACTACTCCCGCGCTCGCAACATGCACCACACGGCCCAGCAGGTGGTGCGCGAGTTTGACGGGCAGTTTCCGAGTACCTATGCTGGGCTGCGCCAGCTTAAAGGAGTAGGGCCTTACACAGCAGCGGCTATCGCATCTTTTGCGTTCGACGAGGCTGTGGCCGTGCTCGATGGCAACGTTTTTCGCGTATTGGCTCGCATTTTCGGGCTGCATTCTGATATTGCAGCGCCTGCTTCGCGCAAGGAGTTTCAGGCTGTGGCCGACCAGCACTTGCCCCCGGCCCACGCTGCTGAGTTCAACCAAGCCATTATGGAGTTTGGGGCTTTGCAGTGCACGCCACTCAAGCCCGATTGTCTATTTTGCCCCTTACAAAGCCAGTGCTGGGCATTTCAGCACGGGCAGGTAACGTTGCTACCGGTCAAGGCCAAGGCCAAAGCGGTGCGCACGCGGTACTTCCACTATTTCGTGCTGCGCCATGGTGAGAGGCTTTATTTAAAAGAGCGGCCGGGCGGCGACATCTGGCAAGGGCTATATGACTTTGCGCTGGCCGAAACCGATGCGGCCACCATGTCCGCGGCCGAAGTTGTGCGCCATGTTGAAGCCCTAGGAGGAACGCTGGTCACTAGCCACGTAGCTGAGGACCGGCCAGCCCCCACCTTGCGCCACGTGCTGAGTCACCAGAAGCTCGAGGCTCGCTTCCATGCAGTGGAGCTAGCCGCTGCCCTGCCCGAGACCGCCGCGCGCGACCTAGGCTTGCGGTCCTACTCCGCTAGCGAAATAGAAGCCCTGCCTAAGCCTGTTCTCATTAGCAATTACTTGGCTAAGGCTAAGTGAGGAGCCGTATTGCTTGCTATTATTTTTGGTAAAAAATTGCCAATTATATTTGCAAATGCCGGTCGCTATTCGTAATTTTAAACTGTCGAACACCCTAGGTGGCGACAGCTTGCATTTCACTTTTTAAACTAGCAAAGACTAGCAACAACATGGCCGGAGTAAACAAAGTAATTCTGGTAGGCAACCTCGGTAAAGACCCCGAAATACGCCACCTTGAGAGCGGGAATAGTGTGGCGCACTTTACCTTGGCTACCAACGAATATTATAAAGACAAGCAGGGTACCCGTGTCGAGCGTACCGAGTGGCACAACATCTCGGCGTGGCGCGGCTTGGCAGAGCTGGCTGAGAAGTACCTTAAAAAGGGCACCCAGGTATATATAGAAGGCAAACTGCGCACTCGCCAGTACCAAGATAAAGACCAGCAAACGCGCTATATCACCGAGATTATCGCCGATGAGATTTCGCTCCTAGGTGGGCGGGCCGGCGGCAATAATGCCAGTGCTCCTAGTACCAGTGCTGAGGAAAACGTGAGCCTGCGCCAAGAGCCCGAGCTTGATAAACTTCCATTCTAGCGGTTGAGTCAGTCTCCGTTATGAACCTAGACTCCGCGCCCCGGCACCAAGCCGGGGCGTTTTGGTGTTGGGCCGGATAGCAGCTTGCTACCTTTGGGTTGATTCTGGCTTTTGCATCTCATGACTTTCTCCCGATTCTGGGGGTTGCCGCTGCTGGCGGTGGCCAGCCTGGTAGCCGCTTGCTCGTCGGCGCCCGACTACACGCCCAAGCCCAAGGGCTACAACCGCATCGACTTGCCGCCCCATCGCTACCGGGTGCTCGGGCCGGGGCACCCCTACGAGTTTGAATATTCGACGGCCGCCAAGGTGCTGCGCGATTCATCGTACCTAGCGCAGCCCGACTGGCTCAATATCTATTACCCGCGGTTGCACGCCAATGTGCAGATTACTTATACCGATGTAGTGCGCGACCGCAAGCTCTATAATAAGATGATGGAAGATGCGCGCAAGCTCACGGGTAAGCACCAAATTAAAGCCACTTCAATAGAAGAGAAAATACTGCGCACTCCCAACGGCATGCGCGCTTCGGTATTTGAGCTAGAGGGCGAGGTGCCGAGTCAGTTCCAGTTTTATACCACCGACAGCACCAAGCACTTCTTCCGGGCAGCGCTCTACTTCCGCACCGCTACGGCCAATGATTCGCTGGCGCCGGTGATAGAGTACGTGAAATACGATATGATTAAGCTACTTAATTCGCTTAAGTACAAGAAGTAAAGAAATGAGTTTTGTAGTTGCTACGGCATTGCCAAGCGTCAGCTGCCAATAATTGAAAACTATTTAAGAAAAGCTAGCAGCTAACAGCCAAAAGCTAACAGCTGGATACATGAGCAATTTTTTTAATACCAAGCTTGAATACCTGCGAGGAGTAGGAGTGCAGCGAGCACAGCTGCTGGGCAAGGAGCTAGGGTTGTTTACCTACGGCGACCTTATTCAGCGCTACCCGTTTCGCTACCTCGACCGCACGCAGTTTTATAATATAGTAGACCTGCACGACGACATGTCGTTTGTGCAGGTAAAGGGCATTTTGCGCGGCCGCGAAGTGATAGGGGAGGGCCCTAAGAAGCGCCTCGTAGCCAAGGTGGGCGATGCCAGCGGCGAACTAGAGGTGGTGTGGTTTAAGGGGGTGAACTATTTGGAGAAGGTCATCAAAAACCACCAAGAGTACATTGTATTTGGCAAGCCCACTATGTTCAATGGCCGCCCCCAGATGGCCCACCCCGAGCTGGAAGAAGTAACTGAGCAGAAGGCAGGCCAGAGCTTTTTGCAGCCAGTGTACAACACCAGTGAAAAGTTGAAAAACTACCACCGCATCGATAGCAAGGCTATCATGCGCATGGTGAGCGACCTGCTGAAAATCGCGCTGCCGCAGGTTACTGAAACACTGTCGCCGGCCCTGATTCAACAATATGGGTTGATGGATAAGGCGGCGGCCTTACAGCAAATCCACTTCCCGCAGAATCAAGACTTACTGGATAGAGCGCGGTTTCGGCTCAAGTTTGAGGAGCTGTTTTATGTGCAGCTCAAGCTATTGCGCCAGAAAGACCAGCGCAAAGTGACCCTAGCTGGACAAGTCTTTAATGAAGTGCCCACGCTGGTGCACTTCTACAAGGATATCATGCCCTTCGACCTAACGGGCGCGCAAAAGCGGGTTATCCACGAGATTTACAAGGACTTCTTGGCCGGAAAGCAGATGAACCGGCTGCTGCAGGGCGACGTGGGTTCGGGCAAGACCATCGTAGCCTTTATCTCGATGCTGATGGCCGCCGACAACGGCGCTCAGAGCTGCCTGATGGCGCCCACCGAAATATTGGCCGACCAGCACTACCAGGGCCTCAAGGTGTATGCCAACCAACTCGGCATCAACCTAGGTAAGCTCACGGGCAGCACGCCCACCCGTGTGCGGCGCGAACTGCACGAGCAGTTGCGCGAAGGCACTATGCAAATGCTGGTGGGCACCCACGCGCTGCTCGAAGACGTGGTGCAGTTTCGCAACCTAGGGCTGACCATCATGGACGAGCAGCACCGTTTTGGGGTGGCGCAGCGCTCGAAGCTGTGGCAGAAAAACCCCTACGTGATTCCGCACGTGCTCGTGATGACGGCGACGCCCATTCCGCGTACGCTTGCCATGACGCTCTACGGTGACCTCGACGTAAGCGTAATTGACGAGCTGCCTGCCGGCCGCAAGCCCATCGTGACGGTGCACCGCTACGATGCCAACCGCCTGAAAGTATTTCAGTTTGTGCGCGACCAGGTGGCCCTAGGTCGGCAGGTATACATTGTATATCCGCTTATTGAAGAAAGCGAAACACTCGATTATAAGGACCTAACTGACGGCTACGAAAGCGTAAGCCGCGCTTTTCCGGAGATGCAAATCAGCATCGTGCACGGGCGCATGTCGGCCGAGCAGAAAGACTTCGAGATGGCGCGCTTCGTGAATAAGGAAACGCAGATAATGGTGGCAACCACCGTAATCGAGGTAGGGGTGAATGTGCCTAACGCCTCGGTGATGATAATTGAGAGCGCCGAGCGCTTCGGCCTCTCGCAGCTGCACCAGTTGCGGGGGCGCGTGGGCCGCGGCGCCGACCAGAGCTACTGCGTCCTGATGACAGGCTATAAGCTGAGCAAAGACAGCCGCACGCGCCTCGAAACTATGGTACGCACCAACAACGGCTTCGAGATAGCCGACATTGACCTGAAGCTGCGTGGCCCTGGCGACCTAATGGGTACGCAGCAGAGCGGCGTGCTCGACCTGCTCATTGCTGACCTAGCCAAGGATGGACGCATCTTAACCGAAAGCCGAGCCGCCGCGCAAGCTATCCTAAACGACGACCCCGACTTGGCACGCCCCGAGCACGGCAATATTCGGCGCCATATCGAAAGCCTACCCGCTACGGCCGTGAATTGGAGTCGGATAAGCTAAGTTTTTGGCCAGTAAGTGCAACAAAAAAGCGGCTTCTTGAGAAGCCGCTTGCCGAATTACAAAAAATAACCCTGTGATGCCTGCGTTCGAGCCGCCTGAGGTTGCCCGGTGGATGGCTGCGATTTGAGAAGCGGGGTAGACGTATAGCGTGCTAGTGCCAAGGGCAATGCTTGTGCAGTGGAAGTAGGACGAGTCGTCGCTAGGGGGGCGATAGCCGCTGGCTGCAAATAGCGTCCAATGATGATGAGCGCGAAGAGCGAGCTGATTTTAGCGAAAGATTTCATGGATGAAACGCTGCTAGCAAAGAAGCGCAGAGCAGCGAGGTTAAGGTGATTTTTCTAAAGTATCGAGCGCTAAAGGATGGGTGGGAGAGAAGAAAGGTAGAGTGTGTACTGTGCTGCTTACGCAGCGCGGCAGTTAAACGACTGCCAAGTGATAAGGTTGCGTAGCGCGGTGTATTATGTTACAAAAGTAACTGATACAAAGCAAAAAATATTGCCGCAAGATTATCCTTTCCCCTCAGCGGTTGATGCTTGCCCGCAGCGAGCGGCGCGGTACAAGAGGCTAGGCGGTACTTTTGGCCGCTAGATTTGCCCTAGGTCCAAGCTTTTTAATATTAAGTTATGATGCGTCGTTTTGCAGTAGCCCTTGCATTGGTAATGGGTGGGCTGATAGGTACCAGTTATTCAGCCCAAGCGCAGAAAGTAAAATCGGCGCCATTCAGCTACCTGCCCGAGCAAGGCGAGGACCGTTACAACCAGCGCGTGCCTCGCAAAACACTGGCCCTGGCCGATGGCAGTGGCTTCGTTATTCTGGCGCACCAAAGTGGCAGTGCCTACGCCGTCGAGCGCTATAGCGCCGACCTCAAAAAGCAATGGAGCACCACGCTGCCAATTGCACCCGGCGAAACGGTGGAGGCATTTGGCCGCAGTGCCGAGCAAGTCTGGGTGGTGCTGCACCACGCCGACGAAAACGGCCAGGACCTAGCCGTGCAGCCCGTGGCTCTAGCTAGCGGCCAGAAGGGAGCGCCAGTGGTGCTCGTGACGGCCGCTGCCAGTGAGCGTCGCCCCAGCGTGCGCCTCTCGCCCGATGGTACGCGGCTGCTCGCTTATCGCTACGCCACTCGCGATGAGCAGGTACGCAGTCTAGTGGGTACGCTCTACGACCAGAAGCTGACCAAAATTCTGGACCGTACTTATGATTTTCGGGACCAGGGTGACTTTTTCTCTCCCAACATCATCTTGGCTAATGATGGTACGCAATACGTGACTATGCTCGGCGATGCCATGCGCAAACTCACGGTGCGACGCTATCCTGCAACGCCCGACCGCATTGGCGTGCCAACTCCAATACCAGTCCTAGGGGTGCCGGTGGGCGGTGTGTTTGAGGGCAAGCCCATTACAATTCGGGATGCCAAATTCAGCTTGCTGCCCGACGGGCAGCTGTACGCGGCTGCGCTGTGTGCCAACTATGACAGTGGCGAGCTAACCAGCCTGAAAGTCGTGCGCTTCGACTTTGAAAACAAGAGCCTCAAGCTGGCACCTGAGCTACCATTTGCCCCCGCCTACCTTGCTGAGGTAGGAAAAGCCACGGGAACTGAGCCGAAGCGACTAGAAGATATTTATTTGGCCGATATGCTGCTATCGGAAAACACAAACCTGGTCATCATTGCCGAGCGACACTTTGAGGAAGGCGGCCCTGACCAGCCGGTGCACGCCCGCGAGTTGCACGTATTCGGCTATAGCGCGTTCGTGACACCTACTTGGCACCTAGTAGTGCCTAAAGACCAGGTAGCGCCCGCTATCGACAGTTATACCGGCATCGGTTTCCGGGCCGCCGTGTTTGGCGAAGATGTGCAGCTATTGACGCTGGAAAACATTGGCGGCAAGTCGGACCTCTACCTGCGCCACATTCAGGCACGTAATGGCATCCTAGGTGCCCAGCAGCGCCTTAAACTCAACGTAGCCAACGACCAGCAGCTAGCCTACGTCAAAGACTTTACCACTTGGCTCGGCCCTAAAGAAATCATCGGCGTTAGCCGCCCCAGCAAAAAATCGGCAGCCTTGCAGTTGAATGAAGTGAAGCTGAAGTAGACCAGTGATTATAGGAATTGCATAGATACGCCGCTGGTGTAGCTAACTTTTTGGATTGCTAGGTTTAGGTACTCAGTGATAAGGTGGTAAAACAGAAAAGGCTGCTCGTGAGAGCAGCCTTTTCTGTTTGTCATAGAAGAGCGTAATCAGCCGCGCACCTGCGATTAATAGATGTACTCGTTGGCTTCAATCAGCCCCGCAGCTACACGGCGGCGGGCATCTTTTACGTTGAAGAGGTCAGGCTTGGTGAAGCGCTTAAGGCCCATGCTCATCAGACGCTGCTCATCGCCCTCGGTCATGCTGGCGATGGCTTCGCGACCCGATTTCTCAACCAGGTCGATAGCGTCGGAGAGGTACACACGAGCCATGTCGAGCTGGCGGCTCAGGGCTTCTTCACCTTTGGCGGCAATTTCTTTTTCGACGCGCAACAGCGTGCTTTCGGCCACGTAGGTTTTGATGGCCATGTCGGCAATGTTCATCAGCACTTCCTGCTCTTTGGCGAGCGAGTTCATATACTTCTGCACGGCCGTGCCGGCTACCATTAGCACCGCTTTCTTCATGTTGGCGATGGCTTTCTTCTCAGCAGCAAAGGCCGAATCGTCGCTCTCGCCCATGCTTGGGATGCTCATCAACTCCTGCTGCACGGCTTGGGCCGGGCCCATAAGGTCGAGCTCGCCTTTCAGACCCTTCTTCAAAATCATATCCACGGCCAGCATCCGGTTGATTTCGTTGGTACCCTCAAAAATCCGGTTGATGCGCGAGTCGCGGTAGTTGCGGTCCATAGGGTAGTCGGCCGAGAAGCCGTAGCCACCATAAATCTGCACACCCTCGTCGGTCACATAATCAAGCACTTCTGAGCCTTCTACTTTCAGCATGGCGCACTCCACGGCAAACTCGCGGGCGGCACCCAGTAGGGCCTCGTTGGTACCCATGCCGCTGGCCATCAGCTCCTGCTCTTTGCGGTAGATGTCCTCGCCAGCGCGGTAAATGGCTGACTCCACGGCGTACATCCGAATGGCCTGCTGCGCCAATTTGTAGCGAATAGCGCCAAACTTCGAAATAGGCAGCTTGAACTGCACACGTTCGTTGGCATACTTCACGCTCTGCGTGGCGGTAGCTTTGGCACCACCTAGGCAGGCGGCGGCCAGCTTAATGCGGCCGATATTCAGCACGTTGAAGGCGATGAGGTGGCCTTTGCCAATCTCGCCCAGCACGTTTTCCTTGGGCACCAGCGCGTCGGTCAGGAACACCTGGCGGGTGCTGCTGCCTTTAATGCCCATCTTGTGCTCCTCGTTGCCGAGGCTCAGGCCGGGCGTGTCTTTGTCCACGATGAAGCCCGTGAACTGCTCGCCGTCAATCTTGGCAAACACGATAAACACGTCGGCAAAGCCAGCGTTGGTAATCCACATTTTCTGGCCGTTCAGCACGTAGTGCGTGCCTTCGGCGTTGAGCACAGCCTTGGTTTTAGCACCTAGGGCATCGGAGCCCGAGCCGGGCTCGGTGAGGCAATATGCACCCATCAGCGTGCCATCGGTGAGACCGGGGATGTATTTTTTCTTCTGCTCATCGTTGCCGAAGTACAGAATCGGCAGCAGGGCAATGCCCGTGTGCGCCGCAAACGCCACCGGAAACGAATTGCCGCCGCCCACGCCTTCCGTCACGCGTAGTGCGGTAGGGAAGTCCATATTCAGGCCGCCAAACTCTTCCGGCACGCTCACCCCAAACAGGCCAAGCTGGCCGGCTTTTTCCATCAGGCCACGCATCAGGCCCTCCTCGTGGTTATCGAGGCGCTCTACCAGCGGCCGTACCTCGGTTTCTACGAAGTCGAGGCAGGTCTGGTACATCATGTTCTGCTCCTCCGAAAAGTCGGCGGGCGTGAAAACGTCTTGGGCCTCCGTGGCTTTGATGATGAATTCGCCGCCCTTGGGAGCGGTTTTGTTGGATACTTCCATGATGAACTATGCGGTTGAGTGGGATTGAAACTGTTAGGCTAGCAGAGTATTTAGACAACAACGCGCCGAGCGTTTTGGTGTTGCAAGATAAGAAAAAAATGTTAGGCGTGCCGACTATTATGTTCAAAAAAAGAAGCTTCGTACTGTCACGAAGCTTCTTTTTTACCCTACTCTTGATTCGGGGCTTTCAGCCGCTGCATAAAGGCTTTAAAAGCTGGGGCTAACTCCTCAAACAACGGATGCTGCCGGTTTTTGAGCATCACCTCGCTAAACAGCTTCAGGCCGATAGCGAATTCGGTCGATTGGCCCGGTTCCTCAAACAGGTTACGACTTTGCAATCGCTCCACGATGCTGAAAATATCGTCGTGGTTTTCAAAGTCTAGTTCCAGCGGCTCTTGTTTGGGGCTGTCGGGGGCAATGCCAGCCACCTGCTCTAGACGCAGATGATATTGATGATATTTATAAGCGCGTTTGCTCATGGGATGCTACGAAAAGTATTCTCCTTGTTAGACGCGCCAACTCCGGCTTTATTTTAGTAGTTCATAGATGCCGGCCACGCCCTGGCCGCCGCCCACGCAGGCGGTTACCATGCCGTATTTCTGGCCACGCTCCCGCAACTCGTCGAAGAGCTGAATCGAGAGCTTGGCACCCGAGCAGCCTAGCGGGTGACCTAGGGCAATGGCGCCGCCGTTCACGTTGAGCTTGTCCATGTCAATGCCGAGCTCGCGCACCACGGCCAGCGACTGGCAGGCGAAAGCCTCGTTCAGCTCAATCAGGTCGATGTCTTCGAGCTTCATGCCAGCCTGCTTGAGGGCCTTTGGCACCGCCTTGATGGGTCCCATGCCCATGATGCGCGGGTCGATACCTTCGCTGGCGTAAGTCACCATGCGGGCGATGGGCTCTAGGTTCAATTCCTTCACCATCTTCTCGCTCATTACCAGTACAAAAGCCGCCCCATCGGAGGTTTGCGACGAGTTGCCGGCCGTGACCGAGCCATTGGCGGCGAACACGGGGCGCAGGCGGGCCAGCGCTTCGAGCGACGTGTCGGCGCGCGGGCCTTCATCGGTATCCACCACGTAGGAGCGGGTTTTCTTCTTGCCGGTGGCCTGGTCGAGGTAGGTTTCCTCCACCGTGATAGGCACGATGCTCTGCTTGAATTTGCCGGCTGCGATGGCCTTAATGGCCTTTTGGTGTGAGTTGTAGCTAAACTTGTCCTGGTCTTGGCGCGACACGTTGTAGTCCTTGGCCACAGCCTCGGCGGTGAGGCCCATGCCGATGTAGTAATCGGGGTGCTGAGTGGCCAGCTTATAATTAGGCGCGGTTTTCCAGCCTACGGTGGGTACCATGCTCATGCTCTCGGTGCCGCCCGCGATGATGCAGTCAGCCATGCCAGCCGTGATTTTGCCCACCGCCATTGCGATGGTTTCCACGCCCGAGCCGCAGTAGCGGTTCACGATGAGGCCCGGCACATTGATGGGTAGTGCGAGCAGCGAGATGAGGCGGCCCATTTGCAGGCCCTGCTCGGCTTCGGGCACGGCGTTGCCCACGATAACGTCATCGACGCGGCTGGGGTCGAGGGCCGGTACCGACTTGACGAGGTGCTTGATAACCTCGGCGGCGAGGTCATCGGGCCGAGTGAAACGGAATACGCCACGGGGCGCTTTGCCGACAGCCGTGCGGTAGCCGGCCACGATATATGCTTGTTGGGGAGACATTTGGTTGCTTCTGTCATGCTGAGCTTGCGAAGCATCTTATCACGTTCGCAGCGCTCGGGTGGGAAATGGGGTCTGGCGAAGGCAGCCGTGATAAGACGCTTCCTTCGCCAGCATGACAATAAGTTAATTACGCAGTGGCTTGCCAGTGGTCAAAATTGACTGAATCCGCTCCAGCGTCTTGCGTTCGCCGCAGAGGCTCAAGAACGCCTCGCGCTCCAAGTCCAGCAGGTACTGCTCGCTCACCTCGGTGGGGGAGGAGAGGTCGCCGCCGCACATCACGTAGGCAAGCTTATTGGCAATTTTCTCGTCGTGCTCGGAGATGTAGTTGCCCATTTTCATAGCGTACACGCCACTCATGAACATGCCAAGCGCGCCCCGGCCGTGCACCTTGATGTTGGTCTTCTGGCTCGGCTGTGAATAGCCAGCGTCAGCTAGCTCAATAGCCGCGGCCTTGGCCTGGGCGATTACCCGATTCGAGTTCACTACAATCTCGTCGCCCCGACGCAAGTAGCCCAGGTCAAATGCTTCGGCGGCCGAAGTCGAAACTTTAGCCGTGCTGATAGTCATGTACGTGTTGCGCAGTAGGTTAAATTCAGGCTCGCCTTCCTCGTACTTGGCTGCCGTGCGCAAGGTCATTTCCTTGGTGCCGCCGCCGCCGGGTATTAGGCCCACGCCAAATTCGACGAGGCCGATGTACGATTCGGCCGAGGCCACCACACGGTCGCAGTGCAAGTTCAGCTCGCAGCCGCCTCCTAGGGTGAGGCCGTGCGGCGTGCCTACTACCGGAATGCTGCTGTAGCGCATCCGCATCATAGCCTGCTGAAACTGCTGAATCATCATATTCAGCTCGTCAAACTCCTGCTCCAGCGCCTGCATGTACACGAGGCCCAGGTTGGCGCCGGCTGAGAAGTTGGGCGCGTCGTTGCCCACCACCAGGCCGCGGTAGCCGTTTTCGGCCATCTCCACGCCTTTCAGCAAACCCTGGATAACATCGGTACCTAGGGAATTCATTTTGGAGTGAAACTCCACGTTCAAGATACCATCGCCTAGGTCAATAACCGACGCGCCGGCGTTTTTCCATAGCACCTTGCCGCTGGCCCGCAGGTTGTCGAGAATGATGAAATTCTCAACACCCGCCACTGGCTGATATGCCTTGCTTTCCTTATCGTAAAACTTCCGAGCGCCGTTTTCTACCTTGTAAAAGGTCGTGTTGCCAGCCGCCAGCATTTCCTCAACCCACGGCGCTACGGTACGCCCAGCCGCTTTAGCTAGGTCAATGCCCGCTTGTACACCTAGGGCGTCCCAGGTCTCAAACGGCCCCAGCTCCCAGCCGAAGCCGGCGCGGAGTGCATCATCAATCTTATACAGTTGGTCCGCGATTTCGGGAATGCGGTTGCTCACATAGGCGAAGAGGCTGCCGAAGCTCAGGCGGTAAAACTCGCCGGCCTTGTCCTTGCCCGAAACCAGTACTTTGAAGCGGTCGGCCAGCTTGTCGATGCTCTTAGTCATCTCCAAGGTGGCAAACTTTACCTTCTGCGAAGGCTTGTACTCTAGCGTGTTGAGGTCCAGTGCGTGGATTTCTGACTTACCGCCTTCGCCCTTTACTTTCTTGTAGAAACCTTGGCCAGTCTTGTCGCCTAGCCACTTGTTCTCGCCCATTTGCTTCACGAAGTCGGGCAGTACAAACACGTCCTTGGCTTCGTCATTCGGTAGGCCTTGAGCCAGACCATTGGCCACGTTGATGGTCGTATCCAGCCCCACCACATCCGACGTACGCAGCGTGGCTGACTTGGCGTGGCCGATAACCGGGCCAGTTAGCTTGTCGGCTTCCTCCACCGTCAAACCCAGCTTCTGCATGGTTTGCATAGCGTCGAGTAGGGCAAATACGCCCACGCGGTTGGCAATAAAGCCGGGCGTGTCCTTGGCCAAAACCACCGTCTTACCTAGGTATAGGTCGCCGTAGTGCAGGAGGAAATCCAGCACCTCCGGCTTGGTTTCTGGCGTCGGAATAATCTCCAACAGCTTCAGGTAGCGCGGCGGGTTGAAGAAGTGCGTGCCCGCAAAGTGCTGCTTGAAATCGTCTGAGCGGCCCTCGGCTAGCAGGTGAATTGGGATGCCCGAGGTGTTGCTCGTAATAAGCGTGCCCTTCTTGCGAAACTGCTCTACGCGCTCGTAAAGGCTCTTTTTAATGTCGAGCCGTTCCACCACGACCTCAATTACCCAGTCGCAGGTAGCAATGTCCTTGAGGTTATCATCGAAGTTGCCGGTCTTGATGCGGCTCACCTCGCTCTTGCGGTACAGCGGCGAGGGGTTGGCCACCACGGCGGCCTGCAAGGCGCTGTTCACGATGCGGTTGCGCACGGCGAGCGCGTCTAGCTTGAGGCCTTTTTTCTCTTCATCGGCCGTCAGCTCTTTTGGCGCGATATCGAGCAGCAGCACCTGCACACCGATGTTAGCAAAGTGGCAGGCAATGCGCGAGCCCATGACGCCGGAGCCCAAAACGGCGACTTTCTTGATTACTCGTTTCATAGTTTACTCTGTCATCCTGAGCTTGCGAAGGACCTTGTCACGTGCGCAGCGCTCAGTAGGGTGGGAAAAATTAAGCTAGCAAAGGCAGCCGCGATAAGCTACTTCCTTCGGGACGCTAGATGGCATGACAAGCGTTTCTACTAGACCGGTGCGTCTTTGCGCAACGGCTTCAACTCGAAGTCGTCAAACAGCGTCTTGCCCTCAATCATGCTCGTAATCTGGCTGGCTACCTTGAAGAAGGTGTCGAGCTGGCTCTGCGGGATTTTGGCGCGCATCTTCTGGTTGAAGTGCCGCACCGTTTGGCGCGAAACTTCCTTCTTTTCCAGCCCTAGGTCGGTCAGGAAGATGCGGACCGAGCGCTTATCCTGGGTATCGGCTTGTTTATAGATGAGGCCTTTCTCCTCCATGCTGCGCAAAATGCGCGTTAGCGAGCGGGTTTCGAGGCCCAGTAGCGGCGCTATTTTGGTGGCGGGCGTGCCTAGCTCTTGGTCAATGTTGAGCAGCACGAAGCCGATACTGGTCGTGATGTCGTAGCGGGCCGCTTGCGTATTGTACATGCGCGAAATGGCGTGCCAGGCTACTTTAATGTTGTAATCGACGGTTTCTTCGGGTTTCATGCGCGGGCGGGGAAAGTGCGGTAAACTTACGAAGAAATTTATTAGGCTTGCATACTAAATAAGGATAAAAAGAACCGTCATGCAGTGCCTAGCGAAGCATGACGGTTGCAAGTTATTAGTGGCGCGAAGCCGTGTGCGGCTCGCGCTCGGCTTTGTTGTAAAGCTCTTCGATGATATCCTTATTATTCTCGGTTATCACCTTGCGCTTCACCTTCATGGTAGGCGTCATTTCGCCGGTTTCTACTGTCCAAAGCTCAGGTAGCAGCACTTCTTTTTTCACTTGCTCCCACTGGGCAAAGCCTTGGTTGTACTTCTTGACGAGGTCGTGGTAGAGCTTTATGACCTTCTCATCCTTCACTAGGTCGGCGTGCGACTTGGCGGCCACGCCGTTCTTCTCCGCCCATTTTCTTAGCTCATCAAAAGCCGGGATGATGAGGGCAGCCGGAAACTTGCGGTCGGACCCGACGACCATCATTTGCTCGATGAGCGGGTCTTCTTTCATCTTGTTTTCAATGACTTGCGGGGCGATGTACTTGCCGCCGCTGGTCTTGAACATCTCTTTCTTGCGGTCGGTGATTTTGAGGAAGCGACCGTCCACAAACTCGCCAATATCGCCGGTGTGAAACCAGCCGTCTTTGTCAATGGCTTCGGCGGTCAGCTCGGGCTTGTTGTAGTAACCCTTCATTACGGAGGCCGACTTGGTCAGAATCTCGCCATCTTCGGCAATCTTCACCTCCATGTTGTCGATGAGCGGGCCTACCGCGCCTATCATATTGTTCTCGGGCTCATAGCCGTTCACTGCAATCACGGGCGAGGTTTCGGTGAGGCCGTAGCCTTCCATCACCCTGATTTGGGCAGCCCAGAACACGCGGGCCAGGCGCGGCTGCAAGGCCCCGCCGCCACTCACGATGCAGCGCAAATTGCCACCTAGGGCCTCGCGCCACTTATTAAATATGAGCTTGTTGGCCAGCGCCAGCTCGGTGTTGTAGATAAAGCCTTGGTTTTTCTGGGTGTCGAATTTCAGCCCTAGGTCGAGCGCCCAGAAGAAAAGCTTGTGCTTGATGCCGGTTTGCTCGTGGCCTTTGGCTACGATTTTGTCATACACTTTTTCGAGCAGGCGCGGCACGGTGGTGAAAATGCTGGGGTGCACCTCGCGCAGGTTGTCGGCGATGGTTTCCATGCTCTCGGCGTAGTAGATGCTCACGCCATGAATCATGTACAGATACGTCACCATGCGCTCAAAAATGTGGCACAGGGGTAAGAAGCTCAGTGCTTTATCCTCCTGGCCCACGGGTACGTAGCGCGCCGAGCTGCGGCAGTTGCTGAGTAGGTTGTCGTGGCTGAGCATTACGCCCTTGGGCGCGCCGGTGGTGCCGCTGGTGTAGATGAGCGTGAGCAGGTCGTCGGGCTGCACGGCAGCTTTCAGCGGCTCTAGGTCGGCGGGGTTGCCTTGTTTGCCCAGCTCTAGCAGCTCATCGAAGTGCCTGGCACCCGCTACCTTATCGAAGGTGAAGACGTTTTCGGCCGGAATGTTGAGGCCGGCAGTAGCTTCTTTTACCTTGTTAAACAGCTGCTTGTCGGCTACAAAAACCGCCCGCACGCCCGCATCAGTGAAAATATACTTGTAGTCCTCCACCGTGATGCTCGGGTACATGGGCACGCTGGTACCCCCGATTTGGGCAATGCCGAAGTCGGCGAGCAGCCACTCGGGCCGGTTCATGCTGATAATGGCCACTTTATCGCCCTTTTTCAGCCCTAGGGCCAGTAGGCCCAGGCTTACCAAGTTGGTTTGGTCCTGCACCTGCTGGCTGCTGAGCGGCTGGTACTGGCCGTTGATTTTAGCAGCAAGCGCGTCGGGCTTGGGAAATTTCTCGAGCTGATTGGCTAGGATATCGAAGGAGCGGCGGACGTCCATAAAAGGGGGCGAGAGGCGTGGGAATGCGGGGTTAAAGAAACAAGCTTTTTACCGAAATATTTCCCGGTCTTGATGCGCCCAATAACTCGGCACGGCCCGGGCTAGACCAATCTGGCCGGCGCGGGGTGTAAATTTGACCGCGCCCCGCCGCGCTAACGAATGAATCTGGCTCTATTTTTTGACTCGCTACCCGACGAGCTGACCGCCCCTTCGGCTGCCCCCACCACGGTAGCCGCCTATGCCACGCGCTTTGCCGAGACTTTTCCCGACTGGCGCAGTGCCGACTTGGCTATCATTGGCCTCGATGAGTGGCGGGGCACGGCCGCCGGTGCGCCCCCCGCGGGCCAGCACGGCGCTAACTGCGTGCGCCAGCGCTTTTATCAGCTGCAGCGCAGCACGGGGCCGCTGCGCCTAGTCGACCTAGGTAATCTGCGCCCTGGCCTCAGCCTGGACGACACCTACCAGCGCCTGCGCGAAATAGTGCGCGCCTTGCTGGAAGCCAATACAATACCCATCTTGTTGGGCGGTGGCCACGACCTCGATTATGGCCAGTTTCTGGCTTATGAGCCGCCGCACGATGAGCCGACGCCGGCTATCAACTTTGCCGTAGTCGATTCGCGTCCTGACATGGCGTTGCCCATGCCTGGCACGCCAGCCGAGGACAGCCACCTGCGCCGCCTGCTGCTGCACCATCCCAATTTCGTGTTCAGCTGCGCGCACCTAGGGCACCAGCAGTACCTCACGCCGCCCGATATCCTGGCCGCGTTTGAGAAACTGCACTTCGAAACCATGAGCGTAGGCGAGCTGCGCACCGACCGCCGCCTGGCCGAGCCAGTGCTGCGGCAGGCCAATTTTCTGAGTTTTGATATTGCGGCCATTCGTTGGCAAGACGCGCCGGGCTACTATCCGGCCAGCCCTTTTGGCCTCAGCAATGAAGATGCGGCCCAGCTTTGCTGGTACGCGGGCCACAATGAGCAGCTTACGTCCATTGGCCTCTACGGCTATCGGCCCGACCACGACCCGCACGGGCTGGCGGCGGGCACGCTGGCGGCCATGCTCTGGTATTTTATCGAAGGGTATTATCACCGCCGGCCCGAAACGGGCTTCGGTACGTACCGCTTCCTTACCTACACGCTGGTACTGCCCGGCAATGGCAAGGGCACGCCAACCGAGCTGGTCTTCTACAAATCGCGCCGCTCGGATACCGACAAGTGGTGGATGGAGGTAGAAAGCCTAGCCGACAACTCGGTGAAGCGCATTGTGCCTTGCACTCACCAAGACTACCTGCACGCCGCCCAGGGCGACTTGCCGCAACGCTGGATTCGGACGCAGGCGCTGTTGGGGTAAACTTAATTCCATCTGTCATGCTGAGCTTGCGAAGCATCTTACTACGCTAGAGTTAGCTAAGCGAGCGTGATAAGATGCTTCGCAAGCTCAGCATGACAGATGATGTTTGGTATGACTGACGAAAACATAAAGACATACACCCGCAGCCAGTTGGCCCTGCGCAATGGTCAGGACCGCGACGAGATTTGGGTGGCCTACCAAGGCGTGATTTATGATGTGACGCGCTCGCGGCTGTGGCAGCGCGGCAACCACTACGAGCACTGGGCCGGCCAGGACCTAACCCGCGAGCTCGACGAAGACGCGCCGCACATCGCTACCGTATTCGATAAATTTCCGGTTATTGGCCGGCTGAAAACCTGATTTCTTGTTTTTAACACCTCTACTCCGTGACCACCGAAACCCCTTCCGAATACAATAACCTCGAAACGCTGTCCACTGCGGCCATCCTAGCCGGCATGAACCAGCTCGACCAAACCGTGCCGCTGGCTGTGCAAAAAGCTATTCCGCAGCTCGAAAAACTCATTGAAGCCACCGTGGCGCGGCTGCAAGCTGGGGGGCGGCTGTTTTACATCGGGGCGGGCACCAGTGGGCGCCTAGGGGTAGTTGATGCGTCGGAGTGTCCGCCCACGTTTGGGGTGCCGGCTGGGCTGGTAGTAGGCATTATGGCTGGGGGCGACGGCGCCATTCGGAAGGCCGTGGAAGGGGCAGAGGATGATGCCAATCAAGCTTGGATAGACTTGCAACAGTTTGAGGCCAACGAGAAAGACGTGCTGGTGGGCATCGCCGCCTCAGGCCGCACGCCCTACGTGATAGGGGGGCTACAAGCCGCCCGCGCTGCGGGACTGGCCACCGGCTGCATCGTCTGCAATGCCGGCTCGGCAGTAGCCGCAGCCTGCGAGTTTCCGGTGGAAGTCGTGACCGGGCCCGAGTTCATTACGGGCAGCACGCGCCTCAAGGCCGGCACTGGCCAAAAGCTGGCGCTCAACATGCTTACCACGGCTACTTTCATTCGCCTAGGTCGGGTGCGCGGCAACAAAATGGTGGATATGCAGCTCAGCAACATCAAGCTTGTGGACCGCGGCCAGCGCATGCTTATGGATGAACTCGGCATTGCCCAGCCTGAAGCGGCCGAGCTGCTGCAAAAGCATGGCTCGGTGCGAGCCGCGCTGCTAGCGAAACAAGGGTAATAGCGCCCCTTAAACCGAACGATTTGGCCGGAAAGGCGTTTTTGCAACTGGGCTGGCCCTAGCTGGCCCCATTGCTATGCATACTATAGAGCCCCATTATAATTGGATAGAGCAGTACTCAGCTGCCGAAGACCCGCGCTCGCCGCTCTACGGGGCCGAGTACAGCCTCGATACCTATTCCAATACCATTTATGGCTACTACATTCACCCGCAGTGGGATAGCCTGGAATCAGATACACTGTTTTTTAAAATTCTGTGGGCTGACTACGACGATGGTATCGCCATCCTAGAGTTTATCGGTGAGTGGAACGACGCCATCGAGAACGATATCATGAACTTGAAGCGCAACATCCTAGACGTGCTGCTGCACGAGGGCATCAAGCGCTTCGTACTCATCGGCGAAAACGTATTCAACTTCCATGGCTCCGACGATAGCTACTACGAGGAGTGGTTTGAGGAAGTGGAGGATGGCTGGATTGCGGGCGTGAATTTTCAGGAGCACGTGCGCCGCGAAATGAGCCAGTACAACCTAGACAACTACATCAATTTTGGCGGCGAACTCGACGACTTGCCCTGGCGCACCTACGAGCCCCGCCGCTTGGCCGAGAAAGTAGAAAGCATCTTGCGCCATCGCCTAGGTTAAGTATAAAGCCAGTAAATAAAAAAGGCCGGCTCGCGTAAGCGGGCCGGCCTTTTTGGTGAATAGTTGCTAAGACTATTCTTTAGACTTCGATTTCTTTTTCGACTTTACGGTCGTGTTGTCGCCGTTGTCCGAGTCCTCGGCGCCGGGGGCGTCGGTTACTAGGCGGCGCTGCTCGGCTACCGAGCCTTTGTACACTTGGGGTGCTTTGGCCTGGCGAGCGGCTTTGCGCTCTTTCTTGGTCATCGTGCCCGTGGGCGTGGTTTGGCTAGGGGCAGCAGTGGCAACCTCGGCGGTGGCAAGGCCCAGCGCGGCTAGTAGCAGCAGGTTTTTCATGGCAAGTAAGGTGAACTGGTGAAAAAAGAATGGAAGGGAAGTAAGGCCTAAACGAAAAGCAACAAAGTAGGAATTGAAATTTTAGCGCTTTTTGTTTGATTCTGCGGTAAAGCTACGGGGTATCAACTTCCATTCCAAAATGCTCGAACTGAGCTATAAGCTCAACATGAGTTAGTATTTTATACTGAAAGACAGCATAATAACAACTAGGCATAGTTCGTCAGGTTAATGTATGCGCATATTGATAGGGCCGGGCTTGCGGCGCAGGGGCGCCAGTAGCTTTTCTACCTGCGGTTGAGCTGCCAGAGTAGTCGCATCGAGCCCTAGGGGGCGCTGGCTGGCCACATCGGCTTGTAAGTCGCTGAGGGCATTGTGCTGAATTTCGCCGGCCTGCTGCATGCGGCGAACGTGGTCGGCCATGGTGGGCGGCAGCCCTTGGGTTTGGCTGATGCCATCGCGGAGCACGCGCCAATGGCCCTGCATCAGGGCCATCTGCTGCGCAAATACGGGTAGGTTGGCTGGCGGCGTTTTAGCTTCTTTCAGCAGAAAATCGGTGGAGTAGTGCGCCAGCCAAAAGCGGCGGGTGAGAAGCTGATACCGGCGCATGGTGGCCGGCGCGACGGCGCGCTCAGCGGCGGGCAGCAGCGCTAGCTGTCGCAAAATGGGACTCTCGGTATCGAACTTGGGGATGGGCGTAGCCTCCGCTGTTTCGAGCTTCGGTGCGTCGGTAGGCGTGGTGGGTGCCGCTGCCGAGTCGGAGGTACTGGCGGGCTGGCACTGGCATAGCCCTAGGCCGCTTGTAGCCAGCAACAGGTAGACTAAGGGCCGGAGCCAGCGCTTAGGAGGGCTAACTGCATCCGCCGCCGACCGGGCCGCGGCTGGCTGGCCAGTAGAGGCAGTAGCTAATTGATAGATACGAAAAGGAGCCATAAGGCGAATACTGGGGCACTAATTGGGAGTTGCTGCGGCCAAGTTGGCGACAAAAACGGAATACTACCCCGCCCGAACCAGGCGCGCCGCTGTGCGTACACCTAGGGCAGTTCACTTTTCCGACTTTCCTCATGCCTACCACCCGCTCCGAACAAGACCAGGCCACCCAGCCCACCCAGTCTGACCAATACCAGCCTGATGGCCGCCAAGAGCCCACTAACCCCGACGCCCTTTACGGCGGCAACGCCGACGATAACTCGGGCAGCGGCGGCAATGCTGGCCCTACCAATCTCGACGCCGTGCCCGCCAACAAAGAGGATGGCACCATCGAGTCGGCCGACCAAAACGAAGGCGCTATCAAAGGTGGTGGCGTGAGCGGTGGCTCTGCCAGCAGCGGCTCTAGCATCGGCCAGGTCAACCTAGGGTAATGGTACTCGCTGGGAGGCTGGGGTTGTCTTAGCTTCTCGTTTGCTATTGCTTGATTTACATACTCTCTAATTTACCCATCCCATGGTTACTCCGAATCCTGCTCCCGACTCCGGTCGTCCTTCTGACATTGAAGAAAACAAAGTGCCCAGCACAGGTGGCCCCATCACCAACCAAGACGCTGACCCGGACCCCAACGCCAGCGGCAACCCCGAAACTGTGACCCAGTCGGACCTCGCTAGCAGCGATGGCGCTGGCATCCGTGGCGACTACGGCGACTCGGACCAGACCACCGGCCTCGAAGGCGGCGAGCAGACGCCTGCCGACACCACCCCCGACCGCGCTGGCGAAAACCCGACCAATACTGCCCAGGAAAGCAACAACGCGGTGTAAATGACCTAGGCGACAAGCTCAACACAAGAAAGCCGCTGCAACAGTCGTTGCAGCGGCTTTCTTGTGTTGAGCTGCGCGGAAAATGGTGCTAGCAGGTCCGTTATTTGGGGTATGAAAATAGTTGCTTTGCTAGCTGCCCTGTGGCTGCCCCTAGGTGTGCTGGGGCAGGCCCAGCCCACGCCAACTGCCCATGCCCAGCAGGTAGCGGCTTTCCAGCAAAAAATCAACCACGAGTTTAGCGACCCTGCTGAGTCGCCGCTGTCAGCGGCCGAGCGGGCAGCGTTTAAAAGCTTGCCGTTTTATCCGGTGGCCTACCAATACTGCGTGGTAGCCAAATTGGTGCGCGATTCTACGGCGCTGCCGTTTGGCATGCCTACTAGTGCTAATCAGCTGCACATGTACCGCAAGTATGGCGAGCTGCGCTTTGAGCTAAACGGGCAGCCCCAGCGCCTGACCGTGTACCAAAGCTTGGCGCTGCTGCAAAAGCCGGGCTTTGCCGATTACTTATTTCTGCCCTTCACCGACCTCACCAACGGCCACGGCAGCTACGGCGGCGGGCGCTATATCGACCTGCGTATTCCACCCGCTGGTACTACGCTGATTACCCTCGATTTTAATTGCGCTTATAATCCGTCGTGCGCCTATAGTCACGCTTACTCGTGCCCCATTCCGCCCGCCGAAAACCGCCTAGCAGTAGCTATTCCGGCTGGGGTGCAGAGCGACCATTGAAGAAAGCCCGCGCGCGCGGGGCGTAACTTGCAGCGTGATTTTTGCTGCCCGCCTGCCGTTGATGCGTTCTTTCTCGTTGGTTTATTGTCTACTGCTCGTTGTGTTTTCGTGGGCTGGTCCGGGGGCCTTGTGGGCCCAAGCCGCCCTGCCGAGCCCTAGGTTCACAAGGTCGGCCGTGCTGCTCGAAGCCGCCGATGCACCCGCCCCACCCAAGCGCGAACTGCGCGCCTTTTGGATTGCCACGGTGGCCAATATCGACTGGCCCACCCAGCGCGGCGAATCGCCGGAAGTGTACCGCCGCGAGTACCGCCGCCTGCTCGACGCCGGCCAGCGCGCCGGCCTCAACGCGGTGTTCGTGCAAATCAGGCCCGCGTCGGATGCCTTCTACAAATCGGACCTAGAGCCTTGGAGCCGGTACCTCACCGGCCGCCAGGGCAAGGCGCCCAGCGAGGGCGACGACCCGTTGCCTTTCCTCATTGCGGAGGCGCACCGGCGCGGTATGGAGTTCCACGCCTGGTTCAATCCTTACCGCGCCACCATGGACACAGTGACGCGCTCGCTGGCGCCCAACCACCCGCTGCGCCAGCACCCCGAGTGGTTTATTAAGTACGCCAAGCAGTACCTCTACAACCCCGGCTTGCCCCAGGTGCGCGCCCACATCAAGCGCGTGATTCTCGACGTAGTGCGGCGCTATGATATTGATGGCGTGCACTTCGATGACTACTTCTACCCGTACCCCGAGCCGGGCCAGGTTTTCCACGACGAGCAAGCCTTTGCCGAGCAAAACCCCGACAACCTAGGGCTGGCCGACTGGCGCCGCCAAAACGTGAACACGCTCATCCACGACTTGCACGACAGCATCGGGGCGGCCAAGCGCTGGGTGAAATTTGGCATTTCGCCCTTCGGCGTGTGGATGAACAAGAGCGCTCACCCCGATGGCTCGGACACCCGCGCCGGGCAGCCCAGCTACTCTAATCTCTACGCCGATTCGCGGCTGTGGCTGCGCTCGGGCTGGATAGACTACATCGTGCCGCAGCTGTACTGGAGCACCAAGTTCAAGCTGGTGCCCTACGCCACGATGGTGGAGTGGTGGACGCGCAACCGCTTCGACCGCCACCTCTACATCGGGCACGGCATGTACCGCATGCGCGAAAGCACTCGCTCCGATACCGCCTGGCGCAACCCGCGCGAACTGCCCACCCAGGTGCGCCTCAACCGCAGCTACCCCGACGATGTGCAGGGCAGCGTGTACTTTTCGGCCAACTCGCTGCTCAATAATCCGCTGCACACCACCGACTCGCTGCGCCTCGACCTCTACCGCGCCCCAGCGCTGGTGCCCACCATGCCCTGGCTCGATAGCCTGGCCCCGCGCCCGGTGCGCGAAATGGTGCTCAACCGCACCCGCAACGTGTCCACCCTCACCTGGGCGCCCGACCCCGTGCCGGCCGCCGATGGCGACCTAGCCGCCTACTACGTGCTCTACCGCTTCGAGCGCGGCCAAGTCATGTCGCCCGCCGACCCGCGCCACATCTTGGCCGTGGTGCGGCCCACCGGCCTAGGGCAGCCCGCCACCTTTGCCGATACTACAGCCCACCAAGGCACGGCCTATGCATACTTCCTCACCGCCGTCGACCGTCTGCACAACGAGAGCCCCCCGCTACGGGTGTTCTCCGAAGGCAAGCTGCCGGTCGAAGTATTAGCCGCCGCGCCGCTCAACATGCCGGCCCAGGACCACCGCCCAGTGGCCGTGCGCCCGCCGGCACCTAGGCCCGCTGCCCGCCCAAGCTCGCCGGTAGCCGCCGAAATGGCCCGCGCCGAAGCTGCGAAAGTGAAAGTCAAAACTAAGGAGCCAGTGAAAAAGCGGCGCCGCGGCTTCTTCGCTCGCTTGTTTGGGTTGAAGTAACCTAGGCGATTATTTCCCTAACGACTGTCATGCTGACGCAGGAAGCATCTTATCACGTTTGAACACCTCGCTCCGACGTGATAAGATGCTTCCTGCGTCAGCATGACAGTCGTTTTTGCTGAGTGAGCTACTTTGCGGGCTATTCGCTCACCTAGCGCTGCCGCCTATGCCCACTGCTACTCCTGCCACTACTGGCCGCCTCACCAGCCTCGACGTCTTCCGCGGGCTCACCGTGATGGCGATGACAGTAGTAAATAACCCCGGCGACTGGGGCCACATCTACCCGCCGCTGGAGCACGCCGCTTGGCACGGCTGCACGCCTACCGACCTGGTATTTCCTTTCTTCCTCTTCATTGTAGGGATTAGCCTGGTCTACGCTCTGGCCGGCGTAAAGCAGCGCCACGAGCCGCAAGGGCCGGTGCTTGCCCAAGTAGTGCGGCGGGCAGCGGTATTGTTTGGGCTGGGGCTATTAACCTCGCTTTACCCGCATTTCGACTTCTCGACGGTGCGCATTTTGGGCGTGTTGCAGCGTATTGGGTTGGTGTACCTAGGGTGTAGCCTTCTGTATTTGACTACCAGTTGGCGCACACGCGTAATACTACTGGGTGTCTTTTTGCTCGGCTACGCGGTGCTGCTGCAAGTAGTCCCCGTGCCCGGCTTTGGCCCCGCCAACCTCGAGCCTACCACCAACCTAGGGGCTTGGCTCGACCGCACCATACTCACCGAGCCGCACCTCTGGAAGCAGTCGCGCACCTGGGACCCCGAGGGGCTGCTTGGCACGCTGCCCGCCCTAGGTACCGGCTTGCTGGGCGGATTAGCCGCGCAGTGGCTGCGGCGCCCCGACCTAAGGGCCACGGTCAAAGTGCGGGGGCTGCTTGGCGCGGGTGTGCTGTCGGCCCTGCTAGGTCTGCTCTGGAATATCTGGTTTCCCATCAACAAAGCCCTCTGGACAAGCTCTTTTGTGCTGTTCACGGGTGGGCTGGCGCTGGTGGTGCTAGCTAGCCTCTACTGGCTGTGCGACGTGCAGAGCCACCGGCGCTGGGCTACGCCCGCCATCGCGTTCGGGGTCAATGCCATTGCCGTATTCGTAGGGTCGGCGTTGCTCTCTCGCACGTTCGGGATGTTTCGTTTAGCTGGGCCTGGGGGCAAGGAAATGGGCCTACAAGAGTGGCTGTATCAGAGCGGCATCGCGCCATTTTTTAGCGACCCGCGCAATGCGTCATTAGCCGGCGCGGTGGTATGTTTGCTTATCTGGATGGTGGTGCTGAACTTTTTATACCATAGGAAGTGGATATGGAAAGTATAAGCGAAAGCCAGAGGTAAGCTTAGTGCATTATTGTTGCAAAATAATGCTTGCCTAATTTGCAACGTGGTTACATTTTATGTAACCAGTTAATAGCCAGTTTGTATTTCATGAGTTTCAGATAAGCCGGTTCTTCATTTAGAAGTACTGGCCTGCGTATAGGCTATGAAAATTCTTATCATTGGCGGCGGTAATATGGGCCTTACTTACGCCCGTAGTTTTGTGCGCGCCCACGTTACCTCGCGCCTCGATTTGCGTTTGCTAGCTCGCTCGCCCGAGCGTGTGGCGGCCCTCGCGGCCCACGAAGTTGGTACCGTTTGGGGCCAGCCCGAAGACTGCGTGCCGGGCGTCAATATCATCATTCTGGCGGTGAAGCCGCAGGATTCAGGTGCCTTGTTCGAGCAGCTACGCGGGCTGGTGGAACCGCAGCAGGTTATCATTAGCATCATGGCGGGGGTGAAAATAAGCACCCTGCGCGATGCCCTAGGTACGCCCAAAGTTATCCGGGCCATGCCCAACCTGCCCGCCCAAATCGGTATGGGTATGACGGCCTTTACCAGCACCGACGAGGTGACCCGCGCCGAACTAGTGCAGGTACAAAACCTACTTTCGACCACCGGCAAAACGGTGTATGTAGAAGACGAAGCGGCCATCGATGCCAGTACCGCCATCTCGGGCAGCGGCCCCGCCTACGTGTACTACTGCATGGAAGCCCTCATGGCGGCCGCCGCCCAAATGGGTTTCGCACCCGCCGAGGCCGAATTGCTAGTCAGCCAAACCTTCCGAGGCGCAGTAGAGCTTTACAGCCAAGCCGGCCTCAGCTGCCAAGACTGGATTGCCCGTGTGTCGTCGAAGGGCGGCACCACTGAGGCGGCTATGCGCGCTTTCGGCCAGACCGCCGTGCGCGAAGGACTTATTGCCGGGGCTACCGCTGCCCGCGACCGCGCCGAGGAGCTAGGTAAGTAGCCAGCCGAAAGCGGGTAATGTTACTAGTTACTAGATACAAAAAGCCGCCATGCTTGTCGAAGCATGGCGGCTTTTTTAATTTTAAAGACCTCCTAAGTTAGCGTTTACTTATCTGCCACCCGGTAGAGCCGCGCCCCAAACAGCGCGATAAAGGCGTAGCAAATAATGGGCAGGTAATAGGCCGCCGCGATGTTGTGGTTGGCGATTTTGCCCATAAGGTAGGGAAACAGCGCGCCGCCTGCCACCGCCATCACCAAGATGGACGAAGCCTGCTGAGTTTGTGGCCCTAGGTCCTTAATACCCAGCGAAAAGATAGTGGGGAACATGATGCTGAAGAAGAAATTAATCAGCAGCAGCGCGATGAACGAGGGCCAGCCCCAGCTTTGGGCCACAATCAGGCACATGGCCACGTTAGCGAGGGCGAAGACAGCTAGCAGGCGGTTGGGGGCCACGTAGCGCATGAGGAAGGTGCCCACGAAGCGCCCGCTCATCATTAGCACCATAAACAGGGAAAAATAGCCGGCGGCCACCTCATCGGTGAAGTGCATTTTTTCGACGCCGTAGTTGATGAAGAAGGCCCAGGTGCCGCCCTGCGCTGCCACGTTGAGAAACTGCGCCAGCCAAGCCCACCGAAAGTGCGCATGCTGTAGCAGACCCTTAGGCGCTACTGCCGCGTCGGCAGTGCCCGCATAAAAGCCGGCTTCGGTGTCGGCATGAGCATCGGCAGCGTGGGCGTCTTGCAGAGCAGGCACTTTCACGAAGGAAAACGCCACGGCAATGGCCAAAATGACGCTACCAATAAACAGGTACAAGGTCTTGACAGAGGTCAAGTCGCCGGCCGTGTGCGAGTTTTCGCCGCTGAGAATGAAGTAGCTACCTAGCAGCGGCCCTATCACCGCCCCTAGGCCGTTGAACGACTGCGCGAAATTGAGGCGCTGGTCGCTGGTGCGCTGGTCGCCGAGCGCGGCCATGAAGGGGTGCGCTACCGCCTCCAGCGTGGCCAGCCCACAGGCCAGCACAAACAGCGCGCCTCGGAAGAAGCCAAACGAACTAGCATTGGCCGCGGGCACGAACAGGAAGGCACCTAGGGCATACAGCCCTAGGCCCAGTTGCACGCCGCGCTTGTAGCCAAAGCGCTTCATGAACAAGCCGGCCGGAATCCCCATCACGGCATACGCCCCAAAGATGGAAAACTGCACCAGCCCCGACTGCGCTTTGCTGACGTTGAGCACGTTTTGGAAGTGCTTGTTGAGTACGTCGCCCATCGTGATGGCGATGGCCCACAGCATGAACAGCGACGAGACAAAAATCAGCGTGGGAATGTATTTCTTCTCGGTGAATGGAGCTTTGGCGGGTGGGCTGATGGCCGCGGTAGGTTGCATAGGTGGGATAAATGGGAGAGACTTGTAAAGAAAGAGAAGGCCCCGCATTTGCAGCCGCCTAGGGTAGGGTCAGGTTAAGAATTCTAAAAAGCCCATGTTCTGTCCTGCTGACGCAGGAAGCACCTTATCAGGGTAGAACCTTGCGTGATAAGATGCTTCCTGCGTCAGCAGGACAGAATAAATGGATTCGCGATTACCTATTCACCTAGCTACTGTGGCCGTACGGCTACGGCAATCTTCGAATCGGCGGTGCCATAATACAGAAACCACTTGGATTTGAAGCGCGCCAAGCCTTCTAAGAACACCACTTGGTTGACCTGACCAGTGGTTTCGTAGGGCTTTTCGGGTCGCATGAAGTAGGTGTCCATGCGCTGGAGCAGCTTGGTGGGGTCGTCTTTATCGAACAGCGCCTGGGCGGCGGTGTAAGTGCCTTCGGGCAACGACTTGTCGCCAATGGCGGGGATGTTGCGGCTGTTGTAAATCAGGCGAATGCCCTGGTCGGTGAGCATGGCGGGCGGGCCCGATTCTACAAGGTCGCTGTCGAACTTGCCGGCGCGGGTGGGCAGCACGACTTTCAGATTGGGCAGGGTGAGGGCTTGGGCGCGCAGCGGCACGGGCGGCTTTTCGCCGGGTGCCATCTCCAGCGGTGTCCAATGGATGAGGTCGTCGGAAGTCGCCAGCCAGATTTGGGCGTCGCCCCAGTACATCCAGTATTTGCCCTTGATTTTGGCAGCCACGATGCGGCCATCAGTCTCGTATTTCGATACGATGGAGCCCGACTTGCTCCATTTATCCAGGTACTTGCCGCCAAAGGCATTGCCGTACTTGGTCCAGTGGCGCAGGTCGGGCGAGGAGGCTACGTGCAGGCGGGCTAGCTTGCCGTCGTAGGCTGTGTAGGTCATGTAGTAGCTACCCTTATCGTCTTCTACTACCCTAGGGTCTTCGGTGCCGCCGGTTTCGTACTTCTTCTGGGCGTCGTTGGCGGGGTAGAGCACCGGCTCTGGCTCGCGCTGAAAGTGAATGCCATCGGTGCTGCTGGCCAGGCCCACGCGCGAAGCTTTACCAAAAGTGGTGATTTTGTTTTCGGCCCGGTACAACATGTAGACCTTGCCATCGCGCACCACCACGGCGGGGTTGAACACGTCCTTTTCTTCCCACAGGACCATCTTTTTCAGGATGGGGTCGGTGAACTTACCCACCGTGCTAGGTCCCATGATGGGGTTGGCGCTGTCGGCTTTGGCAAAGCCCAGCAGCGCCCAGCTGGGGCCAGCGGCGGCCGTTGCCGTAGTATCCGCCGATGGCTTCGCGGTCGATGTGGTGGCCGCGGTATCAGTTTTAGGAGAACCGTTGCAGCCACCTAGGAGGGCTAGTAGGGCCGTGCCGCCAGCGAGGCAATAGGCGTAGCGAGGGAAATTGCGCATGCAGTTTCGGAAAGTGAAGAGGGTAGGAAAGCGTAGAAAGCCGCTGAGAAGCAAGCGCTATTTCTCAATGGTGTAGATAGACTGTACTTCCGCATCGGTCAGGGCGCGGTTGTAGAGGCGAATGTCGTCTATCTGGCCCTTGAAAAAGGCCGGGCCGTAGTAGTCGAAGTAGCCAGTGGCTTGGCCGCCGGTGGGCGTGCTGTTATACACGTCCTTAGGTAGCTGCTGGCCAATGCAAAGCGGCACGGCCTGCGGGGCAGTTTTGAGCGGCCCTTTCACGTCGGTCCAAGTTTTGACCAGCGCCCCATTGATGTAAAACTTCATGCTGCCATCGGTGTACGACACGGCCACATGCGTCCAGGTATTGATGGGCACAATGCCCGAATCAGCGTCCTTGTCCGCAATGGTCGACGTGGTACCCACGGTGAGAAAGGGCTTGCCCGCGCCTTGCAGCTGAAATTTGTAGCTCTGCCAGCGATTCAGCGACACTAGGTAGTTGGCATCGTTGCCATCAAAGCGCTTGCACCACAGGCTAATAGTGAGCGCTTGCGGGTTGAGCGCCGCCTTGTACGGCACCTCGATGTAAGCGCCATTATTAAATTCATAAGCCTGCCCGGCCTGGCCAAAGCGGTCGGCCACCAGCATGGGCAGTGTGCCGCCATCGCCGGGCGCGGTGCCAGGGCCAGTGGGGCCCGACTTTAGCGTGCCATTGTTGGCGTTGGTGGTAGCGTCATTGGCATTGCCCTCAAATTTCCATTGCGCCACTAGGTTGGCCACCGAAACTTCCTGCACCAAAGCCGACTTAAAGGCCGTGACGGCGCGCCGCAGGTTGGCGACGGTCGCGTTCACGGCAGCTTGGTTGTAGCTCGCGTCGTTTTTGGTGACGGTCGAGAGGTCGAGAGCGGTTTTCAGATTGGCCTTGGCGCCGGGCGCATAGTTGCCGGGCTTATTACCCTCGACGGCGGCGTTGTAGCCGACGGTCACGGAGTCAATCAGGGCCGTGAGTTTGGTTTTATCCACGTTGCCCACGGGCGCGGTGTCGTCGTTGTCTTTCGAGCACGACGAGGCAAACGTCAGCGCCCCGAGCAGCCCGGACAGCACCAACACGTAAAATTTAGAGCTTTTCATAACCTAGCGAAGAGTTGGGTGGGAAGGAAAGGCGGCTACAAGCCCTTGTTGGTGTCGCGCTCGCTCTGCGGGATGGGGTAGAAGCGGTTGCGGCTATAGTTGAAGTTGGGCCGGTCGGCCAGCGCCTGCTGAGCGTAGGCCTGCCCGTAGCGCGTGATGTCGAAAAACCGCTGAAACTCCAGCGCCAGCTCCGAGCGACGCTCGCGCCGAATGGCGTCGCGCAGCTGGCTTTGGTCGGTGGTGGTTATGTCGGGCAGCAGGCCGGTGGGCACGGTGCCCGAGTTAGGCAGCGAGGTGTCGTAGAGATAACTCTCGCGGGCGCGCTTGCGCACTTGGTTCAGCGCCTTCAGGGCGTTCGCACTGTTGCCGGCTTCGTTCGATGCCTCGGCATCAATGAGCAGCACGTCGGCATAGCGGATAGCCTGGAAGTTCAGGTTGCCATCGCCCTTGGTGGTGGTCGGGATTTCGGTCAGCGGCTGCAAGTGCTTTTTCGACACGTAGCCTGTGCCGCTCCAGGTAGGGTCGTAGGTCACACCGAAAAATGACTGTCCGCTGCGGCCCACCGAATAATCGAGCCTAGGGTCCACGACGCCAGCCGAGGTGCGCTCGAAGTTGTCCACGAGGCTCTGGGTTGGCCAGAAAAAGCCGTAGCCATTCTGCGGGCGCGGGGCAAACCATTGGTTGAGGTTGTTGCCCTGGTTGGGGCTGAGGCCGGTGGTGTGCTGCACCGAGAAAATAGCCTCCGCGTTGTTCTTGGTCGCCGCCCGAAAGTTGTCGGCAAACACTGGCAGCAGGCTATAGGTACCTAGGGCCTCCACGGCTTGGGCGGTTTGGGCCGCCAGGGTCCATTTCTGTTCGTAGAGGTAGGTTTTGGCAAGCAGCGCCATGGCGGCGCCCTTGGTAGCGCGGCCCACGTCGGTGCCGGTCCAGGTGGCGGGCAGTGCGGCCATGGCGGCCTGGCAGTCCAGTTCTACTTGCGCGTATATCTGGGCTTGGGGCACGGCCGGGCTTTGCAACTCGGCGGGCGTTTCCACCTTCAAGCGCAGCGGCACATTGCCATAGATGGCCGCCAGCTGAAAGTAATAGTACGCCCGCAGAAACTGCGCCTGCCCCACCACCTGCTGGCGCACGGCGGCGCTCACGCTGGCATTGTCGGCGGGCAGGCCGTCGAGCACCACGTTGCACTTAAGAATGCCGTCGTAGTAGCGCCGCCACTGCGCTTCCACGGCCGAGTTGATGGGCGTGATGTTGAAAATATCAATATTCTCGAAGTCAGCCTGGTCACCGGGGTTGCTACCCTTCACGGCATCGTCGGAAGCCACATCGCCGAGCACCCACAGCGCGTTCGACGACGCATCGCGGAACGAGAGAGGCACGTAGGCCGCGTTCACGGCCAAGATGGCGTTGGTGTCGGAGGTGAAAAACTGGCTGGCTTCGTACTGCCCCAGCACGGGTTGGTCGAGAAAGGTTTTGCAGCCGGCGGTGCCAAGCAGCAGGCCCCCCAGCAGGAGGGCGGCGGGTGGGATTTTCATGATAGCGCGCGAAGAAGTTAGAAGCCAGCGTTGATGCCCACCGTGAAGGTGCGCGCCGAGGGGTAGGTGCCAAAGTCGATGCCTGTGGCCCGCACGCCATCGCCAAGCGAGTTGCTGTTGGTGCCCTGCTCGGGGTCGAGGCCGGTGTACTTGGTGAAAGTCAGCAGATTCTGCACGCTGGCGTAGATGCGCACCGACGACACATGCACCGCGCTCAGTAGCTTCTCATTGAAGGTGTAGCCGAGCTGCACGTTCTTGAGGCGCAGGTAGGAGCCATCTTCCAGGAAGCGGTCGGAAGGCTGCTTGTTGTTGGAAGCACCCGTCCACGAGAGGCGCGGAAACTGGTTGGTGCTGCCGGGGCCGGTCCAGTAGTTGGTGGCCGCCCGCTCCGTCAGGTTGAAGGCGCGGTAGAATCCCTCGATATCGGTGTTGACCTGATTGTAGAGCTTGTTGCCCTGCACGCCTTGGAAGAACACGCTCAGGTCGATGTTCTTGAAGCTCACGTTGCCAGTCAGGCCGTAGGTCAGCTTCGGAATGGGGCTGCCCACGAAGGTGCGGTCGTAGCCATCAATCACGCCATCGGGCACCCCGTCGGGGCCGCTTAGGTCCTGAAATTTCACGTCGCCCGGCTGAATGCCCGGCCCCTGGTAGGCGTGCGTAAACACCTCCTGCGCGGTCTGAAAAATACCCTCCGTTTTCAGCAGGTAAAACGCCCCAATCGGCTGGCCCACTGTGGTGAGCGTAGCGTAGTAGTTGTTGTCGATGCGGCCGCCCACGATGGGCGTGGCCGTACCTAGGGACTGCACTTCGTTGCGCAGCGTGGCCAGGTTGCCATTCAGGCCGTAGCTCCAGTCCTTGCCGATGGTGTTGCGGTAGCTCAGCTCCAGCTCAAAACCTCGGTTCTGAATCTTGCCGGCGTTCACGGCCGGGTTGCCGCCGTTGCCGGCGCTGCTGGGCTGCGGCAAAAACAGCAGCACATCCGAGGTATTCTTTATAAAGTAGTCGGCCGAGATTTGCAGCGCGCCCTTCAGCAGCCCTAGGTCGAGGCCGAAGTTGGTTTGGGTGCTGGTTTCCCACTTGATGTCCGGGTTGCCCTTGGTTACCACGCTCAGCCCCTGCGTCGACACACCTCCAAACGGGTAGTAGCCCGTGTTGCCCACCAGCGAGGCATAGGGGTAGTTGCCGATGGCCGAGTTGCCGAGCTGCCCTAGGCTCACCCGCGCTTTCAGCAGCGAAATGGCTTCTAAGTTGCTCATAAAGGCTTCGCGTGCCAGGTTCCAGCCCACCGAGCCAGAGTAAAAATTTTGGGTGCGCCGGCCCGGCGAGAGCTGCGACGAGCCATCGCGCCGGAAGTTGACGGTAGCCAAGTACCGCCCGTCGTAGTCATACGTCAGCCGCCCAAAGCCCGAAAGCAGCGCCGAGTGCGCCTCGCCGCCACCATTCTGCTGAATGCCCGTACCATTATCGAGGTACTGGAAGGTAGGCGACTGGTCGACGTAGCCGCGCCGCGAGGCCGAAATGCCCCGCGAATTATTCTTAATTGCCTCGGTGCCCAATAAAAAAGCGAACGTGCTCTTGCCCACCGACAAGTCGTACACGGCCGTATTGGTCCAGTTGAAGTTGAATTCGTTGGTATTGGACTGCGCCAGCTGAGCCGGCGAGTTGAACGAGCGGTCGATACCGAACGTCTTGAAAAACTGCTTGTAATCGGTGATGCGGAACGTGATGCCGTAGTCGGACCGCAGGCGCAAATGCGCCACGGGCGTAATCTCTACATAGGCATTGCCCAGCACCGAGTAGGCGTTGAAATTGCGGTCGGCCGCGTCGGCCAGCGCCACGGGGTTGATACCGTCACCTAGGAAGGCCGAGGCCGGCTGACCGCCCACCGTGGGCAAATCCACAAATTGCCCTAGGTCGTTGTAAACCGGCGTGCCCGGCGTGCGAAACAGCGCAAAGCGCACCACGCTCGCCCCGGGGTTGCCATCGCCAAAGCCATCGCCCGAGGTGCCCACCTGCCTGGTTTTGCTGTACGAGAGGTTGGCGTTGGTGCCGATTTTCACATACTTCGACAGCGAGCTGCTCACGGCCGTGCGCAGGTTGTAGCGGTCGTAGGACGAGTTCTTTATCAAGCCGTCCTGGGTCAGGTAGCTGCCCGATACGATGTATTGCGAGTTTTCGCCGCCCCCGCTCACGTCGAGCTGCACGTTGTGCTGCCAGGCCGGCTTCAGTACTTCCTTCAGCCAGTTTACATCGGGCAGCGTGGCCGCCACCGAAGCCGGAATCTGGGTGCGGCCGTCGTTTTGCGCCGCCACGTTGTAGGCGTTCACGTACTGGCTGGTGTTAGCCATTTTGATGAGGTTGGCCGCCGTTTGCACGCCGCTGTAGGCGCTCACGCTCAGCCGCGGCTTGCCCGATTTGCCGCGCTTGGTGGTCACCACCACCACGCCATTCGAGGCCCGCGCCCCGTAGATGGCCGCCGATGAGGCATCTTTCAAAATGTTGATGCTCTCAATATCATTAGGCGAAATCTGGTTGATACCATCCTTAGTCGGCACGCCGTCAATGATATAAAGCGGGTTGTTGTCGTTGATAGTGCCTACCCCCCGAATGCGTACCGCGATGTTTTCGCCCGGCGCACCGGTGGCCGCCGTGATGGCCACGCCCGCCGCCTTGCCCTGCAAAATCTGTGCGGGCGTAGTCACCGGCAAGCCGCTGATGTCGCGCTGGCTCACCTGCGCCACGGCTCCAGTGAGGTCGGCCTTGCGCTCAGTGGTGTACCCTAGGACTACCACGTCACCTAGGGCCTGTACATCGTTGGCTAGTACCACATTTAGCTGCGTGCGGCCTTGCAGCGGCAGCTCTTGCGTCACGAAGCCGATGGCCGACACTACTAGCGTGCCGTTCGCGTCAGGCAGGGTGAGTGAGAAGTTGCCATTGGCGTCGGTGGTGGTGCCGTTGGTAGTGCCCTTCACGAGCACCGTCACGCCGGGCACGGCCGCCCCGTCGGGGCCGGTTACGCGGCCGGTTACGGGCACGGCGGTGGGGGAGAGGGCCGCGTCCGGGGCGGCATTGGGGCCGCTGGTGGTCGAGCTGGTTGGCGCCTCGGGGCCCGGCAATTTGGGCTGCGAAATGACGTACACGTTGTGGTCAGTTTTCTCCACGCGCAGGCCGCTGGCCGTCACGGCGTAGGTCAACTTGTCCTCCCAAGTGCGAAACGTGCGGGCGTCCACATTCACGAACTTGTTCTTGACCAGCTCGCTGCGGTACATAAAAAAGACGTGGTGCGTCTTCTTCAGCTCCTGCAAAATGCTTTCGAGCGAGGTGCCGCGCTCGGCAGCCCGCGCCGCGCCAGCCGTTACATCCTGCGTGGGCCGCAGCATGGCCACGACGGGGCTTTGCGCCCGTGCCACGTGCAGCCCCCCGGCCAACAAAAGGGGCAGCAGCTTACTCGATGGGGTATAATGAATCATGGGTGGGAATGGAAAAGAGGGTGAGAAACGGCAAAAAGGCAGGCGAAAATCAGTCGAACCGCACGTGGTTGCCTGTGCGGTGCACGTTCGTATCCAGCGACTTAGCGAGCGTAGCCAGCAGCACGTCTAGGTCCTGGCTGGGCACCGAGCCGCTAAGCTTTTGCTGGCGCAAAGCGGGGTTGCGCAACGTGATGTGCAACCCATAAGTGTCTTCGAGCAGGGCGAAAACCGCCGCCGCCGGCGTGTCAGCAAAGTCGAGGTTCCCGCTGGTCCAGGCCGCATACAGGGCGGCATCGACGGGGCGCTTGGCCAGTGGCGCGGCCGTGGCGGCTGGGCGAAACTCAGCCAACTCGCCGGGCTTGAGCAGTAGGGTTTCGGGTCGGCCGGCCCGCACGTGCCGCAGCTGCACCTGCCCCGATTGCAGCACGACTTTCGTCCGGCCCGGGCGGTTTAGCACATCGAACTGGGTGCCAAGCACCGCCACATCGAGCGGCCCGGCGTGGACGGTGAATTTCACGTTGGCCGGGGCAGTGGCCACGGCGGTCAGCTGCACCAGCGCGGTATGTTGCACTCGAAAGAATGCCTCGCCCGTCAGCCACACTTCGCGGGCGTGGCCCGGTTGCCAGGTGGTGGCCAGCTTCAATACCGAGTTGGCGTTCAGCGTCACGCGCGAGCCGTCGGGCAGCGTTAGCTTGCGGCGCTCGCCGGCTTTAGTGGCGTAGCTGGTCCAGGCTAGGGTGGGGGGCGAGGTAGCGCGCTGCCACAATCCTACACCCGCAAAACCCAGCGCCAGAGCACCTAGGGCCGCGCCTGCCCAACGCCGAGCACGCTGGCCTACGCGTAGCGCTGGCTGAGCTTTCGGCTCAGGTACCGCGTGCATAGCTTGCCATAGCTTCGCGGTTTCGGCTTGCTTTAGCGATTGGGGCAAAGTCTGCAACTGGCCGGTAGCCAGCAGTTGCAACAGCGCCACGGCTTCGTCAAACTCGGCTTGCTTGCCGGGGTGCTCTGCCGCCCAGGCGCGCCAAAACTGCGTAGCCGCCGGGTCGTGGTCAATCACAAAGGATTGAAACGACTCGTCGGCCAAAAAATCATCAGTTGAGTAAGCGGTGTAGGGCATAAGCAAGGAGCTGAGCGGGCCAGCAGCAGTGCGCTGCGGCGGGCTCCTAGGTGGTCTAGCAGCCCCGTTCATCTCCATCACGGCCTTATTGGCCGTTTATACTCATGCCCGCAAAAACTTTTTTTCGGAACTAACTGCTAGCGAAATCTTGGGTTCTGGTTTCGGCTAGGCGGCCAACCCGCAAAGCAGCAGCATTACCACCGCCAATACCTTGCGCAATACTTGCAACGCATTGAAAATCAAATTGCGGACCGATTGGGTGTTAAGGCCCATGACCTCCGCGATACGCTCGTAGGCAAAGCCATCAAAAAACTTCAGATACAGTGCCTCGCGCTGGCGCTTCGAGAGCCGATTGAGGGCGGCCAGCAGCCGGGCGCTCTGCTCAGCATCGCCCTGCTGGGCAATTAAAAACTCTTCGTGCGAGTAAGTCACCTCAAACGAATCGGAGTAGGCCGGCAGTAGGTAGCGGTGCTGCCGCAACAGCTTGGTTTCGTCGCCTAGGTGCCGCCGCAGGGCTTTGAATAGGTACGCCTTCACCACCTGCACGGCCCGCAGTCCCTCGCGCCGCCGCCACAGCTTCTGAAACAAATTTTGGATACAATCCTTCACCAGTTCCTCGTCGCCGGTCAGCTTGAGCCCGTAGTGGTACAGCGCCTCATAGTAGCCATCGAAGAGTGTGGCCAGCGCCCGGGCCTCGCCTCCCCGAAAGGCTTCCCAAAGCTGGGCGCTGTGCTCGTCGGTTAGTGGTTGCAAGGCAATGGCTACGAAGTTTTGAAAGTAGAGAGGCCTTTAGCTGCGTAAACGAATGGATAGAAGCAATACTTAATGCGCTTTCCGAGTAGTTAAGCTACCTAGTGCATAAAAGGGGAGAGGTAGTAGGCAGCCCCCTTAAGAATAGCTTACCTAGTTGGGGCCACCCTATTTGCGGAACGCCGTAAAAATGGCATCACTTTGTAATAGTTCAATAAAATAAATAAACAGTACTATAGAAAAGAGAAGCTTTTGCCCTCTTGCTTTCCATCAATGAAAAAAACAGCTTTACTCGCCGGGGCCACGGGCTTAGTTGGCAGCGCACTTTTGCCCTTGCTGCTGGCCTCGGAGCGCTATGCCAAGGTGATAGTGGTGGGCCGCCGAGCGGTAGCCGTGCAACACCCCAAGCTTACACAGGTAGTCACAGAACTCAGCCAACTCGAAGCCGAGCGCCTGCGCCTCATCGCCGACGATGTGTACTGCTGCCTGGGTACCACTATGCGGCAGGCAGGCTCCAAAGAGGCGTTTTTTGAAGTTGATTTTTTGCACGTCGTGAAGCTGGCGGCTATTACGGCGGCCAATTTTGCGGCTCAGTTTCTGGTAGTGTCGGCGCTGGGGGCTGATGCTGAGTCGCGCTTCTACTACAATCAGGTAAAAGGCGAAATGGAAACCTCCGTGCGCCAAACGCCCTTTCGAGCCATTCATATTTTCAGGCCTTCGCTGCTGCTCGGCGAGCGGGCGGCACCGCGGCTGGGCGAGCGCGTTGGTGGCTGGCTGCTGGCCTTGGCGCGCCCCCTGCTGCGCGGGCGCTGGCAAAAGTACCGGCCCATCAAGGCCAAGGCTGTAGCCCAGGCCATGCTGCGCGCCGCCGAAGAAGATGGCGGCGGCACGCGGGTGCACGAGCTGGGCGGCGACTAGCCGCTGCAACTACCCTAGGGCCGTTCTCAACCCTAACGCAAAACGCCCCCGGTAGCCGTAGCTATCGGGGGCGTTTTGCGTTACTTATCTATCTAGGGTACTACCACCGGCGGCCGTAGCCACGCCCACGGTAGGGGTAATAGTGGCGCGGAGCGTAGTACACCCGCGGCCGGGGTGCGTAGTAAGTCTGCGGGTACACCACCACGGGCGGCGGTGGTGCCACTACCACTGGGGGCGCTACCGGCGGGTAGTAGTAGCGAGGTCCGTAATAAGGCCGCGGAGCATAGTAAGGCGCCCCGATGCGGGCATTGATAACGACTTGGGCCGAAGCCGTGCGGGTGCCGAGCACGCCTAGGCTCAGCAGCAAAGCACATAGCAGAGGGTGAAAACGCATGGGAAGGGGGCGCCGCAGCGCGTTAGGTTGAGAGTGAGAAATCTACAGAAACAAGGTGAAAAGCTGCTGGAAATCAGCAAAAAGCCGGGTGGATATTACCGGCCACCACGCCGGCCACCTCCCTGAAAGCCACCGGGGCCGCCCCGGAAGCCACCATTACCACCGCGGAAGCCGCCTTCGCCCCGGTAGCCACCCCGAAAGCGTGAGCCTGGGCGGTAGTAGGGGGCTGGCCGCACCCGCACGGGCGGGGCATAGTAGCCGGGCCGGCCGTAGTAGCGCGGGCCATAGCCGTAGCCATATCCCCCGCCGTAGCCATAGGGATAGCCCGTGCTGGCACCCACATACACGCCGGGCGTGCAGCTGCTGAGCAGGAGACCAAAGCTCAACGCAAAAAACAAGGCAAACAAAGATTTGAGTCGCATAGCTGGAGCGCCGAAGCGCTTTGATTAGACATAACCGGATAGAAGAACAACACGAGTTAGATGCGAGTAAGGTCCCCGGGTTTAAAAGCCACTCGCCAAACAAGGGCAACGACGCCTAAACCGCGTGGTAATGACAGGCAACCACCTAGGGTATTTACTAGAAAAAGCCGTGCCAAGTTTTAAGCAAAACGGACAACTAATAGGGGAGTATATGCGCTATCTTCTGCCTCAAAAAGCAACTCTTTAGTGGTGCTCTCTTTAGTGGAAAATAAAATCGAAAATAATTTGCTATGCATTGATAGACAGATAGTTTAATTCATTGTGAAAGCGCCTTGGAATGAATCTTGACGACCCGCTAGGCGTTGACAGTACAAGCAACAGTTACTAACCTATCGCCACTATGAAAAGCCCCGCCGAATACCTCGCTCCGCACGTATTTGAAGCCCGCCGCCCACGCCGCGAGTTGCAGCCTGTAGTGGGCTACGCCGACGCGCTGCACGCCGTAGAGCAGGCCCTGGCCGACGCTGAGAAGTACAAGTATTTGCTCATGCGCGCCCTGCGCCGCCACGCCGATGAAGTAGCCACCGCTGCCACGCCAGCTACTCCTCCGCGCCCGCTCGAAACCACCGAAACGCCGGTGCTGCCCATGTATCCTACCGGTCTGCCAATGGCCGCCTAGGGCCGTCGCAAGCCGCATTTATTATAAAACAAAGCCGCCGTTCGCATCTGCGAACGGCGGCTTTGTTTTTAGACCTAGGGCAAACTTTTCTTAATAGAACCGGTCGGGCAGCAAGTACTGCTGTACGTAGTCTCGAATGCCGTCTTCGAGCGAGGTGAAGGGCAGCTCGTAGCCAATGCTGCGCAGCTTGCTCATGTCGGCCTCGGTGAAGTACTGGTACTTGTCGCGGATGTCCTCGGGTGTATCGCGGAAGCGCACATCGGGCGTGGCACCTAGGGCCGCGAAAGTGTTCAGGGTGAGGTCCATGAAGGTACGAGCCTGGCCGCTGCCTAGGTTGTAAATGCCCGATTGCGTGCGGTGATTCAGCAGGAAAAAGCACACTTCGACCACGTCCTTCACGTACACAAAATCACGCATCTGGCCGCCGTCGATGTAGTTGGGGTTGTGCGAGCGGAATAAGGTCATGTTGCCGTACTGCCGAATCTGGTGGAAGGCGTGGAATATCACCGACGCCATGCGGCCCTTGTGGTACTCATTGGGGCCGTACACGTTGAAGAACTTCAGGCCCGCCCAGAAATACGGCTTTTCGGTTTGCTGCACCGCCCAGTTATCAAAGTCGTTTTTCGACTCGCCGTAGGGGTTGAGCGGGCGCAGCTGAGGCAGCAGCGCGTCGTTGTCGGAATAGCCAAGGGTTCCGTCGCCGTAGGTGGCGGCCGACGAGGCATACACCAGCGGCAGCTGGTAGCGCACGCACGCTTGCCACATCTGCTTGCTGTAGTTGAGGTTAAGCAGGTCGAGCACGGCGTAGTCCTGCTCGGTGGTGTCGGTGCGGGCGCCTAGGTGGAACACAAACTCCACTTGCTCGTGGTGCTGGTCGAGCCAGTCGAAAAACTCTAGCCGGTCTACGTACTCGCGCAGCTTCTTGCCCCGGATATTAGGGAGCTTTTTCTCCACGGCAAAGTTGTCGACCACCACGATATCATTGAAGTTGGCGGCGTTGAGGCGCGAGACTAAGCAGCTGGCAATAAAGCCGGCTGCACCGGTTACGACTATCATGTATAGAAAGCAAATTGGGCCCTAAAGGTAGCGCCCGCGGGCGGGCTAGGCCCGGCAGCGCTGCTGTTTTGTACGCGGGCTGGCCCGAAAACGATAGCCGCGCCGCCGGGGGTAGGCATCGTATCTTTGCCGCCCAAAAAAGTGGCGCCCCAACTGACTGCCGGTGGGCAAGTAGCCCGCCTAGGTCCATCTTTCGCCTTCCTATTACGTTATGCTATACGTTAGTCGCCGCGAGCATTTCAATGCCGCCCACAAGCTCTATAACCCCGCCTGGACGCCCGAGCGCAACAAAGAGGTATTTGGCCCCTGCGCCAACGAAAACTGGCACGGCCACAACTACGAGATGATAGTGACCGTGAAGGGCCAACCCGACCCCGACACTGGCTTCGTGGTGGACCTCAAAGCCCTCAGCGACCTCATCCGCACACACATCACCGATCAGGTCGACCACAAAAATCTGAACCTGGATGTGCCTTTTCTCAAGGGCCAGCTAGCCAGCACCGAAAACCTGGCCGTGGCCTTCTGGCAAATACTGGTGCGCGAGCTGCCCGCCATCACTGGGGCCCAGCTACACTGCATCAAGATTTACGAAACGCCGCGCAACGCGGTGGAATACTACGGCTAGCGTGCCTGTCCTGCTGACGAAGGAAGCATCTTATCACGGTAGCTTTTGTCAGCAATTACTAACCCCGGCGGTGCAGGCGTGACAAGGTCCTTCGCTGCGCTCAGGATGACACTAAGAAGGTGAAATACTATCTGATAGCTGGTGAGCGCTCCGGCGACACGCACGCCTCCCACTTGCTCCACGAGTTGAAAGCGCAAGACGCCGCGGCCAATTTTCGCTACTGGGGCGGCGACCTCATGCAGGCCGAAGGTGGGCACCTAGTGCACCACTACCGCGAGCTGGCCGTGATGGGCTTTTGGGAGACAGCCACTAGTATTCTCAAGTTTCGGCGATACCTGCGGGAGTGCCAAGCTGATATTCTGAGCTACAAGCCCGACGTACTGATTCTAGTTGACTACGGTGGGTTCAACCTACGCATGGCGGCTTGGGCCAAAGCGCACGGCGTGCAGGTGTATTACTACATCTCGCCCAAAATCTGGGCCTGGAACCAAAGTCGGGTCGAGAAAATTAAGGCGCACGTGGACAGGATGTTCGTCATTCTGCCGTTTGAGGAGGAATTCTACCAACGCTTTGAATACAAGGTCGATTACATCGGCAACCCGACGGCAGACCAGGTAGCCGACTTCGTGCCCAACCCCGGCTTTGAAGCCCAGCACGGCCTCGACCCCAAGAAGAAAATAATTGCGGTGCTGCCGGGCTCGCGCAAGCAGGAAATCGAAGAGATGCTGCACGAGATGCTGGCCGTGCTGCCTGCTTTTCAGGAGTATCAGTTCGTGGTGGCCGGCGTGAGCAATCTCGACCGCGCGTACTACGCGCACTTCGAGCGCAATGGTATCAAGCTGGTGTTCGACCAAGCATTTGATTTGTTGAGCCGGGCCAGCGCCGCGCTCGTGACAAGTGGCACGGCTACCCTCGAAACCGCGCTTTTTGGCGTACCACAAGTGGTGTGTTACCGCACCAGCGCCCTTACCTACCAGGTAAGTAAGGCGCTGATTAAGGTGCCGTACATTTCGCTGGTCAACCTGATTATGGGCCGCGAAGTAGTGCAGGAGTTCATTCAAAGTAAATTCACCGCCCGCAACCTGCTCGACGAACTCAAGCGTTTGCTGACGGACCAGGACTACATAGCCCGCCAAAAAGCCGGCTATGCCGAGCTCCGCACCAAGCTGGGTAAGCACAACGCTGCCCGCCAAACAGCAGCGTTGATGGTGAGGTATTTGCGGGAGAAATAGATTGCGCGGATGTTACAGTTCGTGCTTAGTTGGGCGCTCGCTCACACACGCAGACTGCCAAATCCGCGCAACATGCTGTAGCGAACATTCGCCCCCGGCCGGTGGTTAGAAGAGTGATAAACTGGTGAGCCGCTGCGGCTGGCCGCGCTTATTTCGCTCATGACCCTGCCCGCCCAGCCCCCAGCCGCCGCCAGTGCGACCCGCACCACCGTGGTGCGGGTAACCGGCGCGGCGACCACCCACGCCACCGACCTACTGGCCGTAGAAGCGCCGCTGGAAATCAGCCTGCTGCACGGCCCCACTGCCCAGCGCCAGACGCGCGCCCTTGCCGTGACCATGCGCACGCCCGGCCACGATGCCGAGCTGGTGGCGGGCTTCCTATTGAGCGAAGGCATTATCAGCCAACCAACTGATATCCTGCGTGTCGAGCACCGCGCCGACCCTAGGCGGCCCGAGGAGCGCGGCAACGTGATACAAGCCGAGCTGGCCCCTGAGGTAGTGCTGGAACTAGACCGTTTGGAACGACATTTTTATACTACCTCTAGCTGCGGGGTGTGCGGCAAAACCAGCATTGCGGCGGTGCGCAATACCGCTTGCCCGTTGCCGCCTGATTTGGATAGCCCTAGGGTGCCCGCTGGTCTCATCCACACGCTGCCCGAGCGGCAGCGCGCCGCGCAAGCCGTGTTTGAGCAAACGGGTGGCTTGCACGCGACCGCGCTGTTTTCGGTCGAGGGCGATTTGCTGCTGCTGCGCGAGGATGTGGGCCGCCACAATGCTTTTGACAAACTAGTGGGGGCTTCGCTGCTGGCCGACCAGTTTCCCCTAGGCCAGCAAATCGTGCTGCTGAGCGGCCGAGCCAGTTTCGAGCTGGTGCAGAAAGCGGCGATGGCGGGCGTGGCCATCCTGGCCGCGGTGGGCGCGCCGAGTAGCTTAGCCGTGGAGGCCGCCGAAGAATTTGGATTGACTTTGCTGGGCTTTGTGCGTAATGAGCGCTTTAATATTTACACGCACGCCCAGCGCATTACCGCTATATGAAACTGCGACTAGAAGAAAACTCGTTGCGCTTGCGGCTATCAGAGGCCGAGGTGCAGGAGTTTGCCCAAACTGGCCGGGTGGCCTACACCATCGTATTTGGGCCCGGCGCCGACCAAACCTTGCATTATTCGCTGGAGAAAGTGCCAGCTACGGTTCCTGCTGAGGCCGTGCAGGTGCGCTACGCCGCTGGGGCCCTGGCTGTAGAAGTGCCTACTGCGTTGGCGCAGGAATGGACTGATACCGAAAAAAATGGTTTTTCGGCCCAAATCGTTGTCGCTGAAGGACGCGAATTACGTATCCTAATAGAAAAAGACTTGGATTGCCGCCATTAAGCCGAGCCGGATTGGTGAGGCGTTGGGGGCTAGGTATCTTAATTTTAGTAAATATCCCACCCGTTCATACCCGATAATATTATGGAAGAGTCGCCCACCAACGACCCCAGCAAGGCTGGCAAAACCGAGCAGCAAGGCGCTGAGCAAAACGCCCCTAAGAGCGGCGAGCGCTCTGACCAAGGGGTAGCCCCCACCAACGACCACTACCGACCCGACCCGCAAGTGGACCGCGACCAAGCTCCTATTCCCGCGCCCGACGTGGCCGGCGCTAAGTACCACAACCCCGTGCTGGCCCAGCCTACGGAAGAGTACACCGGCCTCAAGCTCGAAAACCGCATGAAAATCGCGGCCGGCGTGGAGGCGGTCATGAAATCGATGCAGTTTAGCTGGAGCGAGGCGGGCATGACCCGCGGCACCCACGGCCTGCTAAAAATGAACCAGAAGGACGGCTTCGACTGCTCTTCCTGCGCCTGGCCCGACCCTGACGACCACCGCTCGGTAGCCGAGTTTTGTGAAAACGGCGCGAAGGCCACCGCCTCCGATGCCGACGATAAAGCCTGTGGTCCCGAGGTATTTGCTAAGCACAGCTTGGCCGACCTTTCGCGCATGACCGACCGCGACCAGAACAACCTAGGGCGCCTCACGCACCCCATGGTGAAGCGTCCCGGTGGCACGCACTACGAGCCTATCGAGTGGCCCGAGGCGTTTGATATCATTGGCAAAGAGCTGAATGCGCTAAAATCGCCCGATGAGGCAGCTTTTTACACCTCGGGCAAGGTGCCGAATGAGCCAGCTTTCTTGTTTCAATTATTCGCCAAGCAGTTCGGCACCAATAACTTGCCCGACTGCTCGAATATGTGCCACGAAAGCAGCGGCGCGGCGCTCAGCCCGACCCTAGGGTTGGGTAAAGGCTCGGTGACGCTCAATGACATCTACGAGGCGGAGGTGATTCTCATCATCGGCCAAAACCCCGGCACGAACCACCCGCGCATGTTGTCGGCTTTGCAAAAAGCCAAGAAAAATGGTGCTAAGATTATCAGCGTAAACCCGCTGATTGAGGCGGGCCTGAACCACTTCAAGAATCCGCAGGACTTCATGAACCCCATCAAGGCCCTAGGGGTGCTGATGGGCGACGGCACGCCTATTACCGACCTCTACCTGCAAGTGCGAGTGGATGGCGACATGGGCTTGCTGCGTGGCATCATGAAGCACCTATTTGAGGCTGAGGACCGTAACCCTGGCCAAGTGGTAGACCACGCCTTTATTAAGGAGTATACCACGGGCTTCGAGTCGTTTGAGCAGAATATCCGCAACACCAAGTGGGAGGATATTGAAGAACTGAGCGGCATCAACCGCGGCTTGCTGCTGGAAGCTGCCAATATGCTAGCTACTAAGCAGAAGATTATCACCTGCTGGGCCATGGGCGTGACGCAGCAGCGCCAAGGTGTGCAAACTATCCAGGAGATTGTAAACCTGCACCTCATGAAAGGTGCCATCGGCAAGCCCGGCGCGGGCACTTGCCCGGTGCGTGGCCACTCCAACGTGCAGGGCGACCGCACGATGGGTGTGTGGGAGCAGCCTACCAAGGCGTTTCAGGATGCCCTAGGCAAGGAGTTTAACTTCCAGCCGCCCTACGAGCACGGCTATGACACGGTAGAGGCCATCAAGCGCATGTACCACGGCGACCTCAAAGTGTATTTTGGCTTAGGTGGCAATTTGCTGGCTGCCGGCCCCGATACCGAAGTGATTGCCGAGGGTATGCGCAAGCAAAACCTGACCGTGTACGTGGGCACCAAGCTCAACCGCGGCCACCTTACCACCGGCAAGACGAGCTTGCTGCTGCCGTGCTTCACGCACGCTGATATCGACATGCAGAAGTCTGGCCACCAGATGACGAGCTGCGAAAATTCGATGGGTGTGGTGAGCCAGAACAAAGGTGTGCTGGTACCGCTCGAAGGCCATAACATCTTGAGCGAAGTCGCCATTTTGGCCGGTGTCGCCATCGCCACCCTCGGCCCCGACCGCACCAACGTGGCCGACTGGGTAGCCATGACCGAGAACTACGATGTAATTCGCGACCACATTTCGCGTGTCATTCCGGGCTTCGAGAAATTCAACGAGCAGCTGCGACAGCCCGGCGGCTTCTACCTGCCCAATGGCCCCCGCGAGCGCAAGTTCACGACCAAAAATGGCATGGCGAACTTCACCACCACTGAGCTGGAGAAGTACAGCCTGGAGCCCGGCCAGCTCATTTTGATGACCGTGCGCAGCCACGACCAGTTCAACACGACCATTTACGACTATAACGACCGCTACCGGGGCATCCACGGCGAGCGCCGCGTTATCTTCATGAACAAGGAAGACATCGCCGAGCGCGGCCTCAAGGCTAAGCAGCCGGTCGATATCACAAGCCACTTTGAGGGCCAGCAGCGCACCGTCGAGAAGTTCTTGGTCATTCCTTACGACATCCCGAAGGGCAACGTCTCGGCTTATTTCCCCGAGGCCAACCCGTTGGTGCCTATCAGCAGCGTGGCTAAGGTGAGCAACACGCCTACCTCAAAATATGTGGTAGTAACCGTGGCACCAGCTAAGGTCGAAAAGGCCCCGCAGGCCCAAAAGCAGCGGGCGGAAGCAGTGCCTGCTTAGGTTTTGCAAGTGAAAGTAAAAAGCCTCTGGTATTGCACCAGGGGCTTTTTACTTTCAAAAGCGGTTGTCATTATGAGCCTAGCGAGGCGATTGCAGCAGGGCGAATCGCTCGCTCGTAATAACAGCTGTTTCCAAGCTGGAATTATAACTTAATCAGGCAGCTATAGCAGATTAGCAAAATAATACTGTCGTTCGCTTGTGTCCTTACGTACTACTTCTACCTTGCACCGAGCTAACAATTTATAGGCTAGCTACTCACTCTTTCACCTTTCAAATTCCCTTATGCCCGATACTTCCGCTGGACTGCTTGACCGCAGCCGTACCATTGCCCCGCCCGGCTATAATCGCTGGCTGGTGCCACCGGCCGCATTGGCCATTCATTTGGCCATCGGGCAGGCCTACGCCTTTAGTGTGTTTAATAAGCCCCTAGGGTCGCTCATTAGCGGCGACCCGGCTCATCCTGCGCCCACCGACTGGACGCCGGGCCAGATTGGTTGGACCTTCTCCATCGCCATTGTGCTACTGGGCTTGTCAGCTGCCATTTTTGGTAAGTGGCTCGAGCGCGTGGGGCCGCGCAAGGCCATGCTAGCCTCGGCGCTGTGCTTTGGGGGCGGTTTCCTGATTGGCTCTTATGGCGTGCACGTGCATAGCTTACCGCTGCTGTATTTCGGCTACGGCTTCGTGGGCGGCATCGGGCTGGGTATTGGCTACATCTCGCCGGTGAGCACGCTGATTAAGTGGTTTCCCGACCGCAAAGGCGTGGCGACGGGCATGGCCATTATGGGTTTTGGGGGCGGCGCCATGATAGGCTCACCGCTGGCCGTGGCGCTGATGAACCACTTCAAAGGCTCAGCACCGCAAGGGGTGGCTCCGACATTTATTGCGATGGGCATCATCTACTTGCTCTTCATGCAATGGGGCGTGTGGACCATCCGGGTGCCCGCCGATGATTGGAAGCCCGCTGGCTACGTGCCCAATGAGGAGCACAACGCCATGATTACAACCGGCAACGTATCGGCCGACAACGCCATTAAAACGCCGCAATTTTGGCTGCTGTGGGTGGTGTTGCTCTGCAACGTGACCGCCGGTATTGGCGTGCTCGAAACCGCTTCGCCACTCATCCAAGAGACTTTCTCGGACGCCGCTATGGGCGCGGGCAAAGGCGTAACAGCCGCTGCCGCCGCCGGCTTCGTGGGTTTGCTGAGCTTGTTCAATTTGCTAGGTCGCTTCTTCTGGTCGTCGGCTTCGGATAAGCTGGGTCGCAAAACTGTGTACCTCATTTATTTCGGCCTAGGCGTGGTGCTCTATTCGCTTATCCCGACGCTGGGCCACAATCTGCAGCTCACGCTGTTTGTGGTGGTGGCCTGCGTGATTATCAGCATGTACGGTGGCGGCTTCTCGACCGCACCGGCTTTCCTGTCTGACCTATTTGGCAAGTATCAGGTAGGTGCCATCCACGGGCGTCTACTCACGGCTTGGAGCACGGCGGGTGTCCTAGGTCCGCTTATTGTACACAGCTTGTCGGAAGGCCGCAAAGCTGCTGGCTTCACTGGTGCTGCCGCTTATCAAACGGTATTCTACACCATGGCCGGCCTATTGGCTGTCGGCTTCCTAGCTGACCTAGCCGTGACGGCTGTTAATGAGAAGTACCAGGAAAAAGGCCCGGTTACTATTGAAGCGGGCGGCCATTAGGCCACTGCTCATCATCTTTAATCTTGACTAGCGATGAATCCAAAAACAAATTCTACCGCCCCCGTTGCTGAAGAATCAGCTGGCGGCTCGACCGTTTTGGCGTGGCTCTATGTGGGCCTGCCGTTGGCGTGGGGCGTCTCGCAGACGTTCATCAAAGCGTTGGCCCTGTTTAAGTAAGCATGCCTCTGAGCTGAAAAAGCCGCCCGATTCTTAGGTGAATCGGGCGGCTTTTTTTATGGTTGTTGAGGCCAATTTCTATCCTCGATACTGCCAAACGGGCCATGCGGTGCCCGTTGCAAAATGCGTTAACTCAGGCGTCAATTCTAGCAACCCGTCGGCCGCCAGCAAGCCAGCTAGGTCGCCCGAACCGGCTGTAGGAGTAGGGTGTGCCAAGAGGCGGCCATCGGGCGCGTTTTCTAGCCGCACGGCCAGGAAATAGGTGAGGGCCGGCTTGAACTCTACAGCCTCCGCTAGCTCGGCAAAAACCAACGGCCTAGGTGTGGCTTGCTGGCATTGCCGCAGCCAGCCGCGCACGTAGCGATAGTACGCCGCAAACGTCGCCACCGGGTTGCCGGGCAGGGCAAACACGACCGCACCGCCCGGCCGCTGCCCAAACCACAGCGGCTGCCCCGGCCGTTGTGCCACCCGGTGAAACAGTTCTTCAACCTCCGACTCGCGTAGCGCCTGCGGCAAAAAGTCGGCCTTGCCCTTCGAGACGCCGCCGCTCAGCAGCACGGCATCGTACTCGGCCAGCAGTGGCGGCAGGCTGGTTTTCAGCGTGCTTAGGTCGTCGTCGAGGTGAAAAATGTCGCTTGTGGCGCCATCTAGCGTGAGGGCCGCTTGCAGCATGTAGGCATTGGAGCGCCGAATCTGGTGGGGGAGGGGCGTTTCGGTGACGTCCACTATTTCGTCGCCGGTGCTCACCACGGCCACGCGAGGCCGCCGTGCTACGGCCAGTGTGGCTGCGCCCACGGTAGCAGCCACAGCTATTTCGGCCGGGCTGAGCAGCTGGCCCGACGTTAGGAGGCGCGTGCCCGCCGTTTGGTCGCTGCCTTGTGGGTGCACGTTGTGGCCTTGCCGTGGTGGAGCTCCGCGCACGGTGGCCTGCCAGACGGGTTGGTCGGTGATGTCGAGGTCCTCGTAGCGGATGACCGTATCGGTGCCGGGCGGCAAGGCCGCGCCGGTCATTATCTCAATGGCTGCTTGGGCGTTGGCCATAGGCTCGGGCACCGCGCCCGCTAGCTGGGTGCGCTCGATGGGGAAGGTCGTTTTGCCTGCTTCTAACGCCGCAAAGCTTATGGCGATGCCGTCCATCGTGACACGGTTGTAGGGCGGAAAGTCGCGGTCGGCCACGATGTCCTGATGCAGCACGCGGCCGACTGCCGCGGCCAGCGGCATAGTTTCGGAGGGGAGGGGGCGGGCAGTGGCGAGAATCTGCTGGTAAGCGTCGGCGACGGAGAGCATGGGTGAAGGAGGGCGCGAAGTAGCGCGAACTGTATAGTTCGCGTAAGAGAATAAGCGAGTTGCTGCCAGACGCAACCGCCTGCTTGCTTACGCGAACTACAAAGTTCGCGCTACACTGTTACAGCTTTATGAATCCTACGACCCCGCCCCGTACCAAGCACGCCGACCTTACGCGCCCCGACCTAGGCGAATTTGCCCGCCACGAACTGGCTTTCTTGGGCGCGCCCTGCGGCGATATCCAAAAGCTAGCCGCCCGCCTCACGGCCACACTGGCCCCGGCCGGGCACCGCGTGGGCTACGTCGATGCCGACCACGCCAGCGGCGATGCCGACGAAACCGCCACCCTAAGCCCGTTGCTGCAAGCCGGCGCGGCCGTGGAAGTAACTGACAAAATCCATTTTCGCCGCCGCGATGAGCGCCGGGCGCTTGACCGCTTCTCGCAACCAGACTTGCTCTCGGGCACCGACCTCGTGCTGGTGAATGGCAACCACTTCCGCGCCCGCCACCAAGTTGTGATGATTGACCCGCGCAAGACCTTGGCGCACAAGCTCGACAAGCTCACCGATGTGGTAGCCTTCGTATTGGCCGACGGTGTGACCGAGCTACCCGAGTACCTGCAAGCGCACCTGCCGCACCACGCCCAGCTTCCGCAGTTTGCCGCGGCCGATGCAGCTGGCTTGGCCACCTGGGTGCAGCAGTGGCTCGGCACCCGTCAGGCGCCTCTGCGCGGCTTGGTGCTGGCCGGTGGTCTCAGCCAGCGCATGCAAACCGACAAAGGCCGCCTCAGCTACGGCCCCGATGGCCGCGAGCAGCGCGAAGTAGCCGCCGCCCTGCTGGCCGAAGTCTGCCAGGATGTCTTCGTGTCGTGCCGGGCCGAGCAGGCGGCCGAAATGCCCGCTGGCCTTGAACCTTTACCCGATACCTTTCTAGGCCTAGGGCCGCTAGGCGGCATTCTGTCGGCCTTCCGCAAGGACCCCAACGCTGCCTGGCTCGTGCTGGCCTGCGACCTGCCCTTCATGACCGCCGATGCGTTGCGCCAGCTGGTAGCCGGCCGCCAGTCCAGCCGCCTGGCCACCGCCTTCCGCAGCCCCAGCAATGATTTTCCCGAGCCGCTCATCACCATTTTCGAGCCGCGCGCTTACCCTGAGCTGCTGCGATTTCTGGGCCTAGGCTACTCCTGCCCCCGCAAGATGCTTATTAACAGCGATGTGGAAGTACTACCCACGCCCGCTAGCGACGTGCTGCGCAACGTGAATACGCCCGCCGAGCGCGATACCGCTCAGCAAGAGCTAAGCGGTAAATTATAGCCTAGCACCCCGTAGCGCGGAATTTTAGTCCGCAAATGCAAGCAAGATGAAACTGCCTGGCGCCGTGTGGTACCAGGCAGTTTTTAGTTAAGCCTAAATCAGAATTATTTATACTATTTTAATAATAAAATGAATGTGCCGCTAAGCTGTAGCCGCTCTGGCTACCTGCCGATAATTACGCTGTGGCGTAATAAATACTTTGTATTTATTACATTAGCGCACAAATAGAAAATGCTTAGCTATTCTGAGGTTAGAGGGTCTTATAAAATAATCAATGTTAAATAATTGTACTTTATGCTACGAGCTACTACGTTTCTGTGTGGCCTAGGGGCCCTTTTGCTGTTGAAGGCAGCCCCAGCGTTGGCTCAAGTTGATAGCGTGCGAGCCAGTACGTTGCCGGGCCGGCAAGTGGCCGAAAAGGCTTACAACGCCGGGCTAGCTAGCTTCAACAACCATAATTACTCAGCGGCACTCACCAGCTTCGACCAAGCACTGGCCGCCAAGCCCGATTTTGCCGCTGCCTACGCCAACCGGGCAGCTACGCGCTTGGCCCTGAAAGAATACCCCGCCGCCGTAAGTGACTACGACCAAGCGCTGAAGCTGGAGCCCAGTGCCTACGCCGCCTACTTTGGACGTGGCCAGGCCCGAGAGGCCACCGGCCAACTCGCCGAAGCGGAAACCGACTACGGCGCTGCCCTCAAGGCCAACCCAACTTACGCGCCCGCTTGGTACAATCGCGGCGTGCTGCGCTTCGAGCACAGCGAATACCAAGCCGCGCACGACGATTTCAGCGGGGCCGTAAAAGCCGATTCGACCTATGCCTACGCCTACCACGACCGGGCCAGCGCCAACCTGCGCTTAGGCAACTTCGCGGCCGCCGTTCCCGACTACTCGCGGGCTCTGCGGTTGCAGCCGACGCTGCTGCCAGCGCTGCTCAACCGGGCGGCCGCCGAGCGGCGCGCCGGTCAGCTCGCCGCTGCGCTGCGCGATTATGACACGTATCTGGCGCAAAAAACCGATAATGCTTTGGCATTCAGTAATCGGGGCAATACGCGCTTCGACAACAAGGATTACGCGGGCGCCGCTGCTGATTTTGGCCAAGCCATCGCCCTCGATGCCAAATACGCCTACGCTTGGAACAACCGCGCCGCCGCCGAGCTAAAGCTGGAGCAGTACGCCAAGGCCAACGCCGATGCCACCGAGGCCATTCGCCTCAACCCCAAATACGCCGAGGCCTACCTCAACCGGGGCCACGCCCGCGAAATGCTGCGCCAAGCCGACGAGGCCTGCCAGGACTGGCGCCGGGCTGCGTCCCTAGGTCTCTTGGTTGGCAATCGCTATGCTGCTGCCGCAGGCTGCACCGGCGAGGCTGCCGAAGACGCTACTGCTAAAGAGTAGTTAATGTCCAATTGTCATTGCGAGCGTAGCGAAGCAAGCGTACCTGCACGGCTTGTACTGAATGCACTTGCTTCACTGCACTCGCAATGACAAGCGTGTAACGTTTCAACTCTCAGACTGCTAGTGATTATCTATAGTACAGTTATTTGATTTATGCCTACTTATACGTCTCTGCTACGCGGGTTGCCGCTGACTTTACTACTAGCCGCCAGCCTGCCTGGCGCCGCACAGAGCATCCAGTTTACCAAAGAGCAATTTAGGGAAAATAAGGACGGGCTGAAGGAAGCGCAACGCGAACTGAAGACGGGCGATGAGGCCTACCTGGCCGACCCGGCGCGCTACTTGGTGGCGCTGCCGCACTACCTAGCCGCCCAAGAATTCAACCCTGACAATGCTGAGTTGAATGCCAAAATAGGGGAGTGCTACCTGCACTCGGGCACCAAGGCGGCCGCGCTGACCTACTTGCAAAAGGCCCAGAAGCTAGAGCCGACCAACGATGCGCGCACGCATTACCTGATGGGCCAGGCGCTGCATCTGAATGCCAAATGGGCCGCCGCTATCAAAGAGTACCAGCAGAGCGCGCCGATGGGCGGCAGCAAGGCTGCCGATGGTGCTCTCACCGTGACGGCCGAGGACCTAGCGCGTCGCATCCGGGAGTGCCGCAATGGGATGGAGCTGCAAAAGCATCCCGCCCGCGTGTTTATCGACAACGCCGGCCCTGAAATCAACTCGGCTTACTCCGACTATGGCCCCGTAGTGGCGGCCGATGAGACGACGATACTCTTCACGTCGCGGCGGCCCAATACGGCCAATGCGGCCAAGGACCCGTTGAGCGACAGCTACTTCGAGGATGTGTACCAAGCGTCGTGGCAAGGCAAGAAGTGGACCTCCGCCGCTAACCTAGGAGCCCCCGTGAACACCAAAAACCACGATGCGACCGTAGGCCTCGCGCCCGACGGCCAGCGCCTGCTCGTGTACGCCGACGAGAGCGGCGGCGACCTGCTCGAATCGAACCTGCGCGGCATTACCTGGGACAAGCCCAAGGGCCTGGGCAGCCGCATCAACTCGAAGTACCACGAGTCGTCGGCCGCGTACTCGCCCGATGGGCGCTACCTCTACTTCGTGAGCGATAAGCCTGAGGGCGGGCGCGGTGGTCACGATATCTATAAGGTAGAACTAGCCGGTAACAAGCCCGCCGAGAACCTAGGGCCAATTATCAACACGCCCTACGGCGAGGAGGCCGTGTTCATCATGCCCGATGGCAAGACGCTCTACTTCTCCTCGGAAGGCCACAACTCGATGGGCGGCTACGACATCTTCAAGTCGGTGTACCAGAATGGCAAGTGGAGCGAGCCCGAAAACCTGGGCTGGCCCATTAATACGCCCGACGATGACGTGTTTTTTGTGGCCTCAGCCTCGGGGCGGCACGGCTACTACGCCAGCGACCGGCCAGGCGGGCTAGGCGGTAAAGACATTTACCGCATCACCTTCCTAGGTCCCGAAAAGCCGCCCCTGCTCAGCGAAGAGAACCAGTTGCTGGCGTCGCGGCTGGCCCCGGTAACCCAAACGGTGCTGGCGCCGCCAGTAGCCGTGGCCACGGCGCAGGTCACCATCCTGAAAGGCACCGTGACCGACGATGTGACCAAGATGCCGGTCGAAGCCCTTATCGACCTAATTGACAATAAGACCGGCCAGAGCATCGCCACCTTTCACAGCAACGCTACCTCGGGCCGCTACCTCGTGAGTTTGCCCTCGGGCACCAACTACGGCATCGTGGTGCGGCAAGATGGCTACCTGTTTCACTCCGAAAACTTCGACCTGCCCACCGATGCGGCATACGCTGAGGTAACGAAAGACATTCCGCTCAAGAAGTTGGAAGTCGGGGTAATTATTGTGCTGAGTAATATCTTCTTCGATACCGGCAAAGCCATCCTGCGTCCCGAAAGCACCGCTGAGCTAGAGCGCCTGCAAAAGTTGCTCACCGACCAGCCCACCATCAAGCTAGAAATGGCCGGCCACACCGACAATGTGGGCAAGCCCGCCGCCAACCAGGACTTGAGCCAGCGCCGCGCCCAGGCCGTGGTAACGTACCTCACGCAGCACGGCATCGCCGCTGACCGCCTATCCGCCGCTGGCTACGGCGACACCCGCCCCGTAGCCCCTAATGATACCAAGCTCGGCCGCCAGCTCAACCGCCGTACCGAGTTTAAGGTGACGGGGAAGTAATCGCCTAGGGTGATTCTTAGGTTCCGCTCTAACGTGTTACCCCACCCCCGGCCCCTCCCCTCCGGGAGAGGGGAGCCTGACGACTGGCTACGTCCGCTAGCGTCTGTTTGCGGTCGGCTCCCCTCTCCCGGAGGGGAGGGGCCGGGGGTGGGGTCCACCGACCGACGAGCAGTTCACCAATACCATAGCAATAAAAAAGGCTCGCTAATGCGAGCCTTTTTTATTATCAGTAATGTGCAGCTTACGCCGCCCGCATCAGCCGCAACGGCGACTTCTCGAACTTGCTGCGCGCGTAAGTCTCGGTAATCATCAACTCGCCTGTGCCTACCTCGGAGGGCATCTCGAACATGGCGTCGGTCATGATGCTCTCGCAGATGGAGCGCAGGCCGCGGGCACCTAGGCGGTACTCGTCGGCTTTTTCCACGATGTATTCGAGCGCTTCCTCCGTGAAATCGAGGTGGATGTTCTCCATGTTGAACAGGCGCTTGTACTGGCGCACGAGCGAGTTTTTAGGCTCGGTCAGAATCATACGCAGCGTCGTCCGGTCGAGCGGGTTGAGGTGCGTGAGAACGGGCAGGCGGCCGATAAGCTCGGGGATGAGGCCGAAGCTCTTGATGTCTTGAGCCGACACGTAGCGCAGGAAGTTCTGCGTGTCCACGTTCTCCTCTAGGTTGGTTTTGGAGAAGCCCATCGGCTTGGTATTCAGGCGGCTCTTGATGATGCGGTCGATGCCCGAGAAGGCGCCGCCGCAGATGAAGAGGATATTTTCAGTGTTCACCGACACCATTTTCTGGTCGGGGTGCTTGCGGCCGCCCTGCGGGGGCACGTTGACGTGGGTGCCTTCGAGCAGCTTCAGCAGCGCTTGCTGCACGCCCTCGCCGCTCACGTCGCGCGTGATGCTGGGGTTGTCGCTCTTGCGGGCGATTTTGTCAATCTCGTCGATATACACGATGCCGCGCTCGGCGGCTTCGAGGTTGTAGTCAGCGGCTTGCAGCAGGCGCGTCAGGATGCTTTCAACGTCCTCGCCCACGTAGCCGGCCTCCGTCAGCACCGTGGCATCGGCGATGCAGAAGGGCACTTGCAGAATCTTCGCCAGCATTTTGGCCAGGAAGGTTTTGCCGGTGCCGGTTTCGCCCACCATGATGATATTCGACTTCTCAATCACCACTTCGTCGTGCTGGGGCTTCTGCATCAGGCGCTTGTAGTGGTTGTACACGGCCACCGACATCACGCGCTTGGCTTCGTCTTGGCCCACCACGTACTGGTCGAGGTGTTGCTTGATTTCGCGGGGCTTGATGAGGTTGAACTTGGGCTGGCGCGCCTCGGCTTGCAGCTTGGTTTCTTCGCTCAGAATATGCTGGGCCTGCGCTACGCACTTCTCGCAGATGTGCGCATTAATGCCCGAAATCATCACCGCGACATCGCGCTTGGGCTTATTACAAAAGGAGCAGGCTATTTCTGGCATTGGGTCAATCGAGCTAAACGCAAGCAGTAAGAAGCTGCTTTCGGCGAAACGGGTTCAAAGATACGCCACGCAGCAGGGCAATGATGACGCAAAATGCGCCCGCGTTGCAAGCAACTTCGGCAATCTGTCCGTTCAGGATTAAGGTAAAGCCGCACCAACGGGCGAATGTTTCCGAGATGTACCGTGGACCCTGCGGGTCCGCACGTTGGTTGGTCCTGCCAAAAACCCGCCTTGTGGAGCTTAGTAGTGATTTAGCTATGCGTCATGCCGTTCGCTCCTCAGCCTACTCACACGCGGACCCGCAGGGTCCACGGTACACCCCGAGTCACCAAATAACTGCTAAGCTCCGCCTTAATGGAAACTTAATCTTTGAAAAATATAACGCCAACAACCTAGCCGGACTTTTGTATCGCACAAAGCCACAGACTTGCTGGCGATTAATGCCCTACGTTTCCTCTCTATTTCTCCCCTCGCGCTGACCTAGGCTCTGGCTGGTCGGCGGCCCTTGCTACTACGGGTTTCTGGCTACCTGCTCCAGTGGAGCAGCCGGTACGCTTGTGCCCAAAAACGGGGGTTTGCACTGATTTTATCACTCTTTTATAACTCACCTTGGCTGCATCCCTACTTCTTCGCCGTCGTCTTCTCAGTCCTCACTCGTACCCCGTGGCTCTGGCGGCCCTAGGGCTGAGTGCGGCCGTTTTTGCGCCTAGCGCGGCGTTGGCCGCCCGGCCAGCCTACTTGCTGACTTCTGTGCAGCCTGCTGCTGGTCAGCCCGTTTCGGGCACCGTGCGCGATGCGGCTGGCCAGCCCATCCCGGGTGTGACGGTGGTGCTGAAAGGCACCAGCATCGGCACGGCTACTGATGCCGATGGCAAGTTTCAACTCGACGCCCCCGCCGATAAGGCAGTGGTGCTGATGGTCTCGTTCGTGGGCTATGCGAGCCAAGAAGTGCCTTACACCGGTCAAGGTGACTTAGTGATTACCCTTAAAGTAGCGCCACAGGGGCTGAGCGATGTAGTAGTTATCGGCTACGGCACGGCCAAGCGCGACAACCTGACCACGGCCGTGGCCTCGCTGCCCAATGCCGAAAAGCAGGCCAGTCGCCCCATCACCAATGTGCAGGACATGCTGCAAGGCAACCTAGCCGGCGTGACGGTGCAGCAAAACAGCGGCGACCCCACGGCCACGGCCAGCGTCGTTATTCGCGGCGCTGGCTCTGTCAATGGCGAGGCCCCGCTCTACGTGGTCGATGGCATGCCCTACTACGGCGGTCCGCTCAACCCGAATGACATCGCCAGCATCACGGTCTTGAAGGACGCCGCCGCAGCTGCCATCTACGGTGCGCAGGCCGCTTCGGGCGTGATTGTGGTGACTACCAAGGCCGGTCGCGAGGGCGCGCCGCGCGTCACCATCGACACCTACCAGGGCTGGCAGTCGGCCTACAAGCTGCCGCAGGCCCTCAATGCCGCCCAGCAAGCCGCCGCCTACAACCAGGCCGCCGATAACGACGGCCGCACCCGCCCCGACGCTCACAACGCTACCAAAAACCCCTGGGGCCAGACGACGCGCACCAATTGGGTAGACGAGATTTTCCGCACCGGCAGCATGTACAACCTCAACGCCAGCGTGAGCGGCGGCAGCGGCACCGGCCACTACCTGGCCTCTTTTGGCTACCACGACCGTGAGGGCATCCTCATTGGTACCAAGCTCAAGCGCTATACGCTGCGCCTGAAGTCGGACTACGACCTAGGCAGCAAGGTGACGGTGGGCCAAAACATCTACATTAACCAAACCACCGGCCAGGGCGCCAACACCTCCAATTCGTACTCGGGGGCCATTATCAACGCCATTTACATGCCCTCGGCTGCGCCGGTTTACAACGCCGACGGCACGTATGGCGGCGTCACGCCGATGGCGCCCGACCCGGCCTTTCAGTTTGCTGGCGCTTATGGCGACGTCTATAACCCGGTGGCGCTGTTACGGCGCCCCACCATCACGAGCCCCAGCCTCAACCTCAACGGCATCGGCTACCTAGAGTACCGGCCGGTGGCGGGTCTGCGCCTGCGCAGCAGCTTCAGCCTCGATTTGCTGCGTAACAACTACAAGCGCTTCGACCCGCGCATTCCAGAGCCAGGCCGTTCCAACACCATGAACTACCTGACTCAGAATCAAGAAAGCCGGGATAAGTGGATTTGGGACAACCAGGCGAGCTACGTCAAAAACTTTGGCAAGCACGTGCTCGACCTTACGGCCGTGTACTCGGCCCAGCACACCAACTATGAGTCGTCGTCGATACAAGTCCAGAACTTTGACCGCGAAGACGACTGGTACCAGTACCTCAGTAACGCCAAGGAAGCGACGATACGCCCCGGCAGCGGCGTGTACCAGGATGCCCTGACCTCAGCCATTGGCCGCCTCACCTACAGCTACGACGACCGCTACTTCGTGAGCGGTAGCATCCGCCGCGACCGCACCTCGCGCCTCTCGACCTACAACGCCGACTACTTCCCCGCCATCTCGGGCGCCTGGAAGCTTTCGTCGGAGTCGTTTATCGGCAACCGCGTTTTCCAAACCCTGAAGCTGCGGGCCTCGTGGGGTCAGATTGGTAACATTCAGTCGGTTGACTACTACGCCTACAACGTGCCGCTGGTGGTGGGCCAAGCCTACCTAGGTGCCAATCCGGGCTACCTCAACGGCTACTACCTCAACAAGCAGTCGAACCCCAGCCTGAAGTGGGAGCGCTCCGAAACGTTTGACGCGGGCCTCGACATGAGCGTGCTCAACGACCGCCTCACCTTCACCGTCGATTATTTCCAGAAGTATACCCGCGGCCTCATCCTGCCCGTGGCGCCCAACCCCAGCAGCGGGGTAGGGGAGGGCCCGACCTCCAACGTGGGTACCGTGCTCAACAAAGGCCTGGAACTGAGCTTAGGCTACAACGGCCAGGCCGGCGACTTCAAGTACCAAGTCAACGGCAACGTGACGCTCTTGAAGAATGAGGTGAAAGACCTCGACGGCTACGGCAGCACCTTCATCGCCCACGGCGAAAACGTGCGCACCCAGCTCTATCCCTTCCGCTCGACGGTGGGCCAGCCGCTCTACGCCTACTACCTCATCCAGACCGCGGGCATCTTCAAAACCACCCAGGAAGTAGCCGATTACAAAATGGCCGATGGCAAGCTCATCCAGCCCGGCGCCAAGCCCGGCGACCTCAAGTTCAAAGACGCCAACGGCGACGGCAAAATCGACGACAACGACCGCGTGTACATGGGCAACGCCCTGCCCAAGCGCACCTACGGCCTTACGCTTAGCGGTCAGTGGAAAGGCTTCGATATCAGTATGCTGTGGCAGGGCGTGAGTGGCGTCAAGCTCTTCAACGCCTACAAGTTCTCGACCTACAACGCTGGCCTGCAAGGCTACAACCTCGACAACCGCGTGCTCGGCGCCTGGACCCCCGACAACACCGACGCCACCATCCCGCGCCTCTCGCTCAGCGACCCCAACAAGAACTTCAGCCAGCCCTCCGACTGGTTCCTGGAAGATGGCTCCTACCTGCGCCTCAAGAACCTGATGGTGGGCTACACCCTGCCCGCCGGCCTCACCAGCCGCGTCCGCAACGGCTCCAGCCTGCACCTCTACCTAACAGTCGAAAACCTCTTCACCATCACCAAATACACCGGCATGGACCCCGAGGTGGGCAACCGCGGCCTCGACCAAGGCGCGTACCCGGTGCCCCGCACCTTCACGGTAGGCCTGAATATGGGCATCTAGGCGCGTTTACCCCACCCCCGGCCCCTCCCCTCCGGGAGAGGGGAGCCGAGCTACAGCGGACGAAAGCGACCGTGACCTAACGATAGGCACCTCTCTCCCGGAGGGGAGGGCCGGGGGTGGGGTACTACGCCCAACGAGCCTTGAAAATAAAGCATTTGCATAACTACTCGATATGAAATTCTCCACTTACCTCTGCGCCGCCCTGCTCCTAGGCACCGCCGCCGGCTGCAAAGACCAGTTCACCGACCTCACGCCCCAGGGCACGGTCACGTACGCCAATTTTTGGCAGAGCGAGGCCGATGCCACGGCCGCCTCCACGGCCCTGTATGGCTACATGAACGACGATGACATGTTCGGCCGGGGCTTTTTCTGGCTCATCAACGCCTCCGATGATATGGTGACCGGCCGCACCCGCGCCACCGCCGCCAGCACCCGCAATTTCACGGCCACCGGCTCGGAGGGCGATATCAATAAGATGTACGGCTATTCGTACCGCGTGATTCGGCGCTGCAACGAGGTGCTCAAAAACGTGCCCGGCATGAACATCAATTCCAGCCTCAAAAACCGGGTTTTGGGCGAGGCGTACTTCATGCGCGGCTTCAGCTACTTCCACATCGCCACCCGCTACGGCGACCAGCGCGCCGGCGTGCCCATCGTCACGGAGGCCAACATGGACCAGGCGCTGTTCCCGCGCCCCGCCAGCGTCATCGAGAATTACCAGATGATGGAGCAAGATTTCAAAAAAGCCGCCGACCTGCTGCCGCTCGTCACCACCTACCAGGGCACTGACCTAGGGCGCGCCCACAAAGACGCTGCCCTGGCCTACCTCGCCAAGACCTACGCCTACTGGGCTCAGTACGACAACACCAAGTGGGCCGCCGCCGAAACCGCCGCCACCGCAGTGGCCAACTCCGGTTCGGGCCGTGCGCTGGTAAATACCGGCCAGCCCAGCAGCGACTTCCGCAACGTATTTGCCATCAAAAACAACTGGTCGAAGGAATACATCTGGTCAGTGGTATCGGGCAAGCAAGATGGTAGCATTCTGCCCGGCGTGCTGCTCGAAAACAAAGGCTGGGGCCTCTACAACGGCTGGGGCTACTTTCAGCCCACCCTAGAGTTGTACCAGGCCTTCGAGGCTGGCGACCCGCGCCGCGAAGCCACCATTTTGTCTTTTGGCGACAGCTTCCAGTACCTGGGTCAGACGCGCCGTTTCGCATCGAGCAACTCGCTCACTGGCTTCCAGTTCAATAAGTACATGGAGCCCTTCGCCACGCCCGTAGCCGACCACATCAACGCCAACGGCGACAAGCCCACCACCGACCTCAACGTGCCCATCATGCGCTACGCCGAGGTGCTGCTGCTGAAAGCCGAAGCCCAAATCCGCCAAGGCAAAAGCGGCGACGCGGCCCTCAACGCCGTGCGCCAGCGCGCCGGCCTCGCCCCCAAAACCAACGCCACCCTCGCCGACCTCAAGCAGGAGCGCCGCGTGGAGCTAGCCGGCGAATTTGCCGACCGCCACGCCGACCTCGTGCGCTGGGGCGATGCCCAGGCCACCTACGCCCGCCCCCAAACCGGCCGCGATTACGCCAACAAAAACGACCCCAACTCGACCTTCACGGTCGTGACCGTGTGGCCCGCCCGCACCTTCAACCCCGCTGTCCACAACGTGTGGCCCATCCCGCCCAATGACGTGGTGAACTCCCAGATTCAGCAAAACCAGGGCTGGTAGCATTGTACCGTGGACCCTGCGGGTCCGCGCGTTTCACGTCTTAACGCGCGCCGCCCGTGCACCTCACCCCTTGGCCCACTCTCAAAAAGAGGGAGCTAAGGGGTGCGGTGTACGCGTGACGAGCCCCAACAAGCATGTCTTATAACATCTTCTTAGCAGCGCTACTCTTCCTGCTCCCCACCCAAACCCCCATCTTCCATCCCGCCCCGCCCCTAAATCAAGGCCATTCGCACAACGACTACTGGCGGCCGCACCCGCTCTACGACGCCCTCCATCTCGGTTTTAAAAGCGTGGAGGCCGACGTGTTTCTAATCGACACGACCCTGCAAGTGGGCCACGAGCCCGCTGCCCTACAACGCACCAAAGCGCTGCAAAGCCTCTACCTAGACCCGCTACGCAAGATTCAGCAAAGTCAGGGCAGCTTCTACATCAAGCCGGCCGAGCTGTGGCTGTTTGTTGATTTCAAGAATGACGGCCCCGCTACCTACGCCCGCCTGCGGCAGATACTAGCCCGCTACCGCCCGATGCTTTCGACACCTAGTAACCCGCGCCCAAATGGCGTGCGCGTCATTCTGACGGGCGGCTACCCCCGCGCCGAAGTGTTAGCCGACCCCGACGCGCTCGTGTTTCTAGATGGGCAACTAGCCGACCTAGGGCCGACCGCGCCCACCACCATCTGCACTGTCAATGGCGATTGGGCCACCTATTTCAAGTGGAATGGCACCGGCCCGATGCCCGCCGCCGAGGCCGCCCGCCTCCGCACCTGGAACGACCAAGCCCAGCGCACCGGCCAAAAAATCCGCTTCTGGAATCTGTCTGCCACCACGCCCGCGCAGCGCCGGGCCATGTGGGCCGCCCTGCTCCGTTATCCCGCCGTGCTGGTGGGCGCCGACGAGCTAGTCGAATTAAAGCAAACTATTGATGCGCAACCCAAGTCGTAATTTATTCCTGCTGCTAGCAAGCGGCCTAGGCCTGCCTGCCGTTGCCCAAACCCCCGCGCAGCCGCCCGCCCGTAGCGCCGTTATTGAGGCCATCAAGCACCAGCCTAACCCCGCCCCGCTAGTCGAGGAGCCGCTCTACAAGCGCGAGTACACGGCCGTCAAGCCGGCCTACGCCGTGCCCACGCTTAAGCCTTACACTGGCCCCAAAAAGCCGCTTAAGAATATCATTCTCCTGATTGGCGACGGCATGGGCCCGACCCAGGTCACGGGCGGCCTCATTGCCAACCACGGCCAGCTCTACATGCAGCAGGCCCAGGCGACTGGCCTCTCCATCACCTGCAACCAGTATGGCAAAATAACCGATTCGGCCGCCAGCGCCACCGCGATGGCCACCGGCCACAAGACCTACAACGGCGCCCTAGGTATCGATTCGCTGGGGCACACCTTCCGAACCATCATGTGGGATGCCCGGGAGCACAGCAAGTCCACCGGCCTGGTAGCGGGCTGCGAACTGACCGATGCCACGCCCGCCGCCTTCGCCATCACGCATCCCGACCGCAACCAGCCCGAGGCCATTGCTGCTAAATTCCTGGCTGCGCCCATCGACTTTATGTATGCGGGCGGCCTCAAGTACTTCGCCCACCGCCAAGATGACGTAGACCTACTGGCCCAGTACCGCGCCCAAGGCTACCAGGTAGCCACCACGCCCGCGGCCGTTCAGGCGCTCACCTCGCCCAAAGCTATCGCCCTGCTCGCCGAAACCGGCCCGCCCCGCATGCCCGAGCGCACGGCCGCCTACATGAACCTAGGCGTCAGCAAAGCGCTTGACCTGCTCAGCCGCAACAAAAACGGCTTTTTCCTCATGATTGAAGGCTCGCAAATTGACGATGCTGGCCACTTCAACAACACGACATACAACGTGCAGGAAGTGCTCGACTTCGACCAGCAAGTAGGCCGCGCCTTCGCTTTTGCCGCGGCCGATGGTGAAACTCTCGTCATCGTCACTGCCGACCACGAAACCGGCGGCTACAGCATCATCGACGGCGGCATGGCCGAAGGCCAGGTAACCGCTCGCTTCTCCACCAATAAGCACTCCGCCGTTATAGTCCCTGTCTTTGCTTACGGCCCCGGCAGCGAGCTTTTCACCGGCATGTACCAAAACACCGAGATTTACACCCGTATCCGCCAGGCCCTAGGTTGGAAGTAGAATTAGTGTACCGTGGACCCTGCGGGTCCGCGCGTGAGTGATTCTATTCTGCGAGTTGAAGCACACTCGCGCGCGGACCCGCAGGGTCCACGGTACTACATAAAAAAGGCCCTGGCTGCATAGCCAGGGCCTTTTTTATTACGAAGCTAGTCAGCATTAAGCTGCGGGCTTCTTCTCCAGCACCTCGTCAATCAGGCCATATTCTTTGGCCTCATCGGCGCGCATCCAGTAGTCACGCTCCGAGTTGTCATAGATTTCCTGGTACGTCTTACCCGAATGTTTTGCCAGAATGTCATACAGCTCCTTCTTGAGCTTCAGAATCTCGCGGGCCGTGATTTCGATGTCCGTCGATTGACCTTGGGCACCGCCCGAAGGCTGGTGAATCATCACGCGAGCGTGGGGCAGGGCCGAACGCTTGTCTTTGGCACCGCCAGCCAGCAATACGGCACCCATCGAAGCCGCGAGGCCCGTGCAGATGGTAGCCACGTCGGGGTTCACGTACTGCATGGTATCGTAGATACCTAGGCCAGCGTACACCGAGCCACCGGGCGAGTTGATATACAGCAGGATGTCTTTCTTCGAGTCGGCCGACTCCAAGAACAGCATCTGCGCCGTCAGGATGTTAGCGATGTAGTCATCCACAGCCGTACCTAGGAATACGATGCGGTCCATGATAAGGCGCGAGAATACGTCGATTTCGCGGAAGTTCTGCGGACGCTCCTCAATAACCGAGCGGGTCATGTTAGTGGGCAGGATAAGCCCACCGCGCGTCTGGCCCTCTACGTGCTGGATGTACTGGTCAACACCCAACCCGCTAAGCCCTTGATGCTTAACGGCAAATTTGCGAAATTCTTGTTTATTCAGCATTGGGTAAAAATGTAGGGTAAGCTTGCGCTGGCCCGTGTTCAAAAACAAAAGACGGTCATGGCGGCCGAATGTTGTCAAAACGTTGAAACGCGGACTGTAAAGTCCGCGTTTCAACGTAAGCTATACGCGGACTACAGAGTCTGCGCAACAACAAAAAAGCCCTTACGCGAGGCGTAAAGGCTTTTTCAATTTCAACCTAGAAGAAGGGATTAGCCCTCGTTCTGGTTGCGAAATTCTTCGGCCGTTACGGGTTCATCCGTAACAACAACTTTGCCACGCAGGGCTTCTACTACTTTCTCTGCCAGAATGGCCTCGTACTCCTGCACGTAGTTTTTGCCGTTCTCCTGCTTGAGGTAGTTGTCAGCAAAACCTACCATGCCCTGGCGCATTTCGTCGGTCAGCTGCATGCCACCGCCAAATTGACCTAGGATTTTGTCCAGCACGCGGTTGCGGATTTCGTCGGTCTCAACTTTGAGGCCCATGTCTTCTACCACCTTGTTGCGGATGAGGCTCCACTTCAGCTCACGCTCGTAGTCCGAGTAGTGCTGCTCCACGGTAACGGCGTCGAGCTTGCCTTCGTTGGCACGCACCAGCCACTTCTTGAAGAACTCAGTCGGAATCTGGATGGTCGTGTTGTCAATCAGGGCGTCGATGAGGTTGCGGTTCACCAGGTTGTCCGACTCGCGGTCGTAGTTCTGCTGGATGGTCTCACGAATCTTGGCATCGTACTCCTCTTTCGAAGAAACCGTCTCGGGGCCGAATACTTTGTCGAACAGCTCTTGGTTTTCCTCGGGCGCAGCCGTGCGGTTGATTTTCTCAACAACTAGCTCGTACTCGCCGGTTACAGCGGCAGCTTCCTCGCGGCTCATGCCGGTGAAGTTGCGGATAGCGCTAGCGTCGCCGCCGAAGGCTGCGCTCAGGTCAAACGTCACCGTGTCACCAGCTTTCACGCCTACGAACTGCTCTTGGCCGTTCGTTACCTTGTTGATGGGCAACAGCACGCTCAGACCTTCACCTTCTTCGCCAGCCTTTTTCAGCTTGCCCATCAGGTAGTCGTTGGCCTCCGAAGCCTCGGGGTTGGTGGTTTCGCCAAATTGACGGACAATCTGCTCGTTGGTCTCAGCCAGCGTGGCATCGTCGATGCTCACAGCCGAACGCTTGATGGTTAACTGCTGGTCGGCGGGCAGCTCAAAGTCGGGCAACAAGCCCAGCTCAAACTGGAAGTCGAACGCCTTGGCGGTGTCGAAGTCTACATCGCTAGGCACCGGAATCGGCTCGCCCAGGATTTTTACGTTATTGTCCTTCAGGTACGAGTCAACGCTTTGGCCCAAGAGGCGGTTGATTTCGTCGGCCAGAATGCCTTTGCCGTACATTTTGCGTACCAAGCCAGCCGGCACTTTGCCGGGGCGGAACCCCTTGAACTGCGCTTTTTTGCTGGTTTCCTTGATTTGCTTCTCCACAGCGTCGCTGTAGTCAGCCTCGTCGAGATGCACGTTTAGCAGCCCGGTTAGCTGCTCCTCATTGCGGTCAAGCGTAATATTCAAAACGGTGGGAGCAAGCTGGTGCTTGCCAGTCGGGAAAGGTTAAAAAAAAAGCCCCTAACTGCTTAGCCAGGGGCCTGTTTTGTTAAAACAAGTGCGGATGGAGGGACTCGAACCCACACACCGTAAGGAACCAGAGCCTAAATCTGGCGCGTCTACCAATTTCGCCACATCCGCTTGTTTGGCTGCCCGCTTGCTCGTTCGCTGCGGGGCCGCAAAGGTACTAACGAATTTTTAGCTGTGCAAAAGTTATGGCTAAACTTTTGTGAGTAGACTGAAAAAATACGTTGTCTCGTATCTGAATACTGCGCTTAGCTATCCGTTATCTTGGCAGCCACCTTTCTGCCCTTCCGCTTGTTAGTTATAGTACTATGTCTCCCGTTATCGACCTTGAAGCTGAGCGCCAAGAAATCCTGCGCCAGTACCGCCGCCTGCTACGCACTGCTAAGCCCTACCTCAATGGTAATGATGCTAAGCTAATTAAGAAGGCTTTCAACCAAAGCTTGGAGGCGCACAAAGACATGCGCCGCAAGTCGGGCGAGCCCTACATCCTGCACCCGCTGGCCGTGGCCCAGATTGCGGTGGAGGAAATTGGCCTAGGTACCACCAGCATCGTGGCGGCCCTTCTGCACGACGTAGTAGAGGATACGCCCACCGAAATTTCTGACGTAGAACGCGATTTTGGCCCCAAAGTGGCGCGCATCGTGGACGGCCTCACCAAAATTTCGGGCGTTTTTGAGCAAGGCACCAGTGAGCAGGCCGAAAACTTCCGTAAAATGCTGCTGACGCTGAGCGAAGACGTGCGCGTTATCCTCATCAAGCTCGCCGACCGCCTGCACAACATGCGCACGCTCGACTCGATGCCGCGCCACAAGCAACTCAAAATTGCGTCGGAGACCATTTATCTCTACGCCCCGCTGGCGCACCGCCTAGGTCTCTATGCCATCAAAACGGAACTCGAAGACCTGCACCTAAAGTACACCGATACCGAGATTTATAACGACCTACGCGGCAAGGTCAAGCAGAGCCAGAGCGCCCGCAATCGCTTCATCAAGGAGTTTGTGCAGCCCATCGATGAGGAACTCAAAGCCCAGGGGTTCAGCTACGAAATAAAAGGCCGTCCAAAGAGCATCTATTCAATTCTCAAGAAGATGCGCAAGCAAAACGTCACTTTTGAGGAGGTGTACGACTTATTTGCCATTCGCGTAATTCTTGATGTGCCGCAAGACCAGGAAAAAGCCGCCTGTTGGCAGGTGTATTCCATCGTCACCGACTTCTACCAGCCTAACCCTGACCGCCTGCGCGACTGGGTGAGCACGCCCAAGGCCAATGGCTACGAGAGCCTGCACACCACGGTCATGTCGCACCCCGGCCAGTGGGTCGAGGTGCAAATCCGCTCGCGGCGCATGGATGACATCGCCGAGAAAGGCTATGCCGCCCACTGGAAATACAAGGATACCGGCAGCCTCCAGCCCGAAAGCACGCTGGAAGCCTGGGTGAACCGGGTGCGTGAAATGTTGGAAACCAATAACTCCAGCGCCCTGGAGTTCATGGACGAATTCCGGCAAAACCTCTTTGTGAAGGAGGTGTACACTTTTACCCCGAAAGGCAAGCTCATTATCCTGCCCGAAAAGGCGACCGCGCTCGATTTTGCCTTCGACATTCACACGCACATCGGCCTACGCTGCCTAGGTGCCAAAGTCAACCAGAAGCTAGAGCCCTTCAGCTACAAGCTGCGCAATGGCGACCAAGTCGAAATTTTGACTTCGCACAAACAGAAGCCCACCGCCGATTGGCTCAACTATGTGATTACCAGTAAGGCCAAGACGCGCATCAAAGACTACCTGCGCGACGACAAGCGCTCGAAAGCCGATGATGGTAAGTTCATTTTTGAGAAGCGCCTAGAGCTAATAGGGGTAGATAACACGCCTGAAAATTTCCAGCGGGTGCTGACTTATTTCAACGTGTCCACCGCTCAGGAATTCTATTACCGCCTAGCGATGGGTCTGCTCGATGGCCGCGAAATCCGCGAGCCATTGTTTCGGCAGGAAGGTATTCTTTCGCCCCGGCCTTCAGTGCTGGAGCCGAAGAAATTCGACAGCGAGATTCAAAAAATTCGGGGCCTGCACCCAAATATGCTGGTGGTAGGCGAGCGCACTGACAAGTTCAACCATAGCTTGGCACGCTGCTGCAATCCCATCCCCGGTGACGATGTATTCGGCTTCGAAACCGAAACCGGTCTCATCATCCACCGCACCAGCTGCCACCGGGCCGTAGACCTTATGTCTAACTACGGCAATCGTATCGTGCGCGCTAAGTGGACCGACCAGCTCGAACTCGCATTTTTGGCCGGTATCCGTTTCAAAGGCTCTGACCGCGTGGGTATTGTGAATGATATAACGCGCATTATATCAACTTCCTTGAAAGTAAACATGCGCTCTATCACCGTGGAAGCGAACGATGGCTTTTTCGAAGGTCAAATCCTGGTCTTCGTGAATGATACCGACCATTTGAATAAGCTCATTCAGCGGCTAGTCCGGGTCAATGGCGTGCTGCAAGTAGACCGATTTGATTCGTAATGGCTGAGACAATCCCATCTGTACACGGTGTAGGGGTCAATACTCTCACGCAGTGTTCCCACTACCATTCCGAGCGCGATATTATCGCCATCAAGCACAAGTGCTGCGACACATTTTACGCCTGCATTCAGTGTCACAACGAACTAGTAAGCCACGCGCCGGTTGTATGGCCGAAAACTGAACGCGAGGCCAAAGCCATTTTGTGCGGCAATTGCCAACACGTATTGAGCATTCACGAGTATTTGGCTTGCGGCAATACCTGTCCAGCGTGCCAGGCCGCTTTTAACCCTGGCTGCGCCAATCACTACCCGCTGTATTTCGAAATGTAGCCTTACCTCCTGCGGCTTTTCGGTAGTAGCAGAAATTCCCATCCCGCACGTTTTCAGCCCGTATAAGTCCGTTTATTTAAAGCCTCGTGCTGTCTAGGCACCTAGGCTACTTCGCCCGCTGGGCGTAGTCCCTGTATGCAAGCTTCCATTGTTGCCTCGCGGCCCCGCCATATTCATCGGTTGGCCGTAAGTGCTTCTTTTCTATTGCAAGGCCTGTGTTTTTCCACTTGGGCCTCGCGCATTCCTACGGTGCAGCAAAAGCTGCACTTATCCGAAACCGAATTGGGCGGCGTGCTGCTGGCGGTACCGGTGGGTCTCATTGCATCGCTGCCCATTACGGGCTGGCTGGTAGCCAAACATGGTAGCCGCACCATGACGGTGCTGGCTGTACTGCTCTACTCAGGGGCGTTGCCCTTGCTAGGCCTAGCCCAAAACGTACCGCAACTATTGGCTGCACTAGTACTGTTCGGCTTCGGCAGCAATATGGCCAATATCAGCGTCAATACCCAAGGGGTAGGGGTGGAGGCCATTTATGGCAAATCCATCCTGGCTACGTTTCATGGTATCTGGAGCTTAGCTGGCTTCGTAGGCGCGGCTCTAGGTACGGCCATGATAGGTTGGGGCGTATCGCCGCTCCAGCACTTTACCGGCATGGCTCTTTTCATCTGGCTAGGTGTAGCTCTGATGCGCCCGTACCTGGTGCCCGCCGATGCGCCTAGCCCCGCAGACCAGCCGCTTTTCGTACTTCCCGATAAGAGCCTGATGCTTCTAGGTGTACTGGCGTTTTGCTCGTTGCTGTCCGAAGGCACCATGTTCGATTGGAGCGGCGTGTATTTCAAGAAAATAGTACTGGCCGAAAGAGCGCAGGTAGGCTTCGGCTTCTCAGCCTTTATGGCCATGATGGCGACCGGTCGCTTCATTGCCGACTGGTTTACCGACAAGTTTGGCCGGGCGCGTACGTTGCAGCTCAGTGGGCTGCTCACTACAGTGGGCTTATCAATAGCCGTAGCGTTTCCGACGCTTTTGATAGCGTCGCTGGGCTTCATGCTGGTGGGCCTAGGAGTGTCTTCGGTGGTGCCGCTGGTGTATAGTGCGGCGGGCCGCTCACGCACTATGCCGGCCGGGGTGGCTCTGGCAGCAGTCTCGACGGTGGGTTTTGCGGGATTTCTGCTAGGTCCGCCGCTCATCGGGTTGGTAGCCGGTGCTACCAATTTACGGGTATCGCTCGCCATTATTGCCTGCATGGGTTTGGCGGTAGCTGCCCTGGCCCGGCCCGCTACGGCCGACTAACCTCGACCTAGGTATGAATCTTAGCGGTAGTAGCTTTGTAGTAATACTAGCCAAGTAACCGATACTATATAACGAGTAATTATCGTGAAAACTGACCTCCACGCCCCACCCGCGCTAGTACCCAGCAGTGGCCCCGGCTCTAACCTAGGCGGCTCTACCGAGACTGGCTATGCCGCACGCCACGCACCCAGCGCTGCCAGCCAGGCCACCCTCAATACCGACCGGCTCGAAGAAGTCAAGAAAATCTTCACTGCCCACCTCGAAAACAAAGGCCTTCGCAAAACTGCTGAGCGCTACGCAATCCTTGAAGAAATCTATGCCCGCTCGGGTCACTTCGATGTCGAAGAACTGTATGCCGGTATGAAGGAGCGCAACCTCCAGGTGAGCCGCGCTACGGTGTACAATACCCTGGATTTGCTCGTCGAGCAAGGCCTTGTGAGCAAGCACCAGTTTGGCCGCAACCTCGCGCAATACGAAAAAAGCTATGGCTATCGCCAGCACGACCACGTTATTTGCACCGAGTGCCACAAGGTAGTAGAGTTCTGCGACCCCCGCATCCACGGCATCCAAACGATGGTCGGTGACCTGCTGAACTTTCACATCCTGCACCACTCCTTAAATTTGTACGGCATTTGCGGCGACTGCCGCGCCAAGGCCGCCGCCCATCCCACCCCCGAGCCGGCCAAATAGCCTACATGAATACGACTAGCACGCTCGACAACGGTATTCTCTTCCTCACGCTCACCGGCGACCTCATCGGTAGCCCCGATACCCAGCAGCTACTTGACTCGGTAAATGAGTACCTAGGCGAGGCCGTTACCAATTGCGCCGTTGACCTCTCGGGCATCCGGTACATCAACAGTACGGGCATCGGCGTGCTGGTATCGCTGCTCACCAAATTCCGCAGCCGCGGCGGCGAGATGATACTCATCAACCCCGCCGACCATCCCAAAAAGATGCTGGCGCTCACCAAGCTAAACAACATTTTTACCGTGGCTGCTGACGTAGCCGCCGCTCGCCAGCAACTCACCGTAGCCGCCTCCTAGGCGGCTATTTTTTTGTTTTAGATTTCACTTAATTACTAAAATGCCCTCGTCAGGCTTCCCCTCTTTTACTAGGGTAGGGAGTCGGAGGGTGAGGCTTCCTAGGTAGGCAGCTTTCTAGGAAGCCACTAACAACCAATTAAAATGCCAGTAGACGTACTAGTAGGCCTCCAGTGGGGCGACGAAGGAAAAGGAAAAATCGTTGACGTACTCGCCCCCACCTACGATGCCGTAGCCCGCTTTCAAGGTGGCCCCAACGCCGGCCACACCCTCACCTTCGATGGCCAGAAGCACGTGCTGCACCAAGTGCCGAGCGGCATTTTTCACCCCCACATCCTCAATGTAGTCGGCAATGGCGTAGTCCTCGACCCAGTAGTGTTCCGCGGTGAGCTGCAAAAACTGACCGACAGAGGAATAGATTGGAGCCAAAACCTCTACATATCCAAAAAGGCGCAGCTCATTCTGCCCTCACACCGCGCTCTCGACCGCATCAGCGAAGAAGCCCGCGGCAACACTAAAATTGGCAGTACTCTCAAAGGCATCGGCCCTACGTACTCCGACAAAATCGGCCGCGTAGGCCTGCGCGTCAGCCACATCCTGCTACCCGATTTTCAGGAGCGTTATAAGGAGGCTGTGGCACACCACGCCAGCATTGCCGCGCACTATAATAAGGAGCTAGAAATCTCAGAATTTGAAGCCGATTTCTTCTCCGCCGTTGAGTTCCTGCGCACCCTTCAGCTCGTTGATACCGAGTTTCTGCTCAACGACCTCCTTAGCAAAGGCAAGCGTATCCTTGCTGAAGGTGCCCAAGGCTCTTTGCTCGACATCGACTTCGGTACCTACCCCTACGTTACCTCGTCGAGCACTATCGCCGCCGGCGCCTGCACCGGCCTAGGTATCGCCCCGCGCCACATCGACAAGGTATACGGTATCACCAAGGCTTACTGCACGCGCGTCGGCAGCGGTCCTTTCCCCACCGAACTAAACGATGAGGTAGGTGAGCAAATCCGCCAGGCCGGCCGCGAGTTTGGCTCCACCACTGGCCGCCCCCGCCGCACCGGCTGGATAGACCTGCCCGCTCTCCGCTACGCTATCATGCTCAACGGCGTCACCGAGCTGCACCTCATGAAAGCCGACGTGCTCGACGGCTTCTCCGAAATCCAGGCCTGCACCCACTACCGCACCGCCACTGGCGAAAGCACCCCCAACCTGCCCGACCCCGGCCAACTCGAAACCATCACCCCCGAGTACCAAGCCATCCCCGGCTGGAACACGGACCTCACGCAAGTCACCGACGCCGCTCAGTTCCCCCAGCCCCTCCAAGACTACCTAGCTTTCCTCGAGAAGGAGCTGCAAGTGCCCATTCGCATTGTCAGCGTCGGCCCCGACCGCGTGAGCACCCTATTTCGCTAGCGTCGCTTGAGCTTCTCCTGACTGTATAGTTAGTAGATTCTTTTTCTCAATAGGAGTGAGTACCAAGTCAAGAGATACCTTCTCTGCTTGGTACCACTCCTTTTTTGTGAAGTATAGTCGCAGCTTCTCATTCTTTGAAAAGGTGTACCCATACCTGGCAAATACCTCATTACGCATCAGCGTCAATTTTTCCTGAGTGTACCTAGTAAGCTCCGCAGGCTTCAACACCTTGTAAGAAGCCTGTGAGTAGTTACCCTCATAGTAGTCGGCAAGCTTTCCAGTACGTGCCCCAACTTCAAGTTGGCCTTTATCCACTGAACTACTCAAAGTGAACTACTCCAAGGCTTGCCAACTCTCAATCCGTAAGTTTTCCTGCCTTCACTAATGAAAGTAACGAAGTCTCCCTCCGTCTCCTTTGAGTAGAACTTATGGACAACAATTCTGACATTGGTAAGAGCCCGATAGACTTTTCGCCACCTCTCCGGCTTAGTCTGCCATTCACCAGAGCGAATTTGGGTAGTTACGATCCCATCACTCACCACCAGCGCAAAGTCCGACTCAGCTTTTGACTCCCCAAAATGATAGACTCCCTCATAAGCTTTTGGCGTTGCAGCAATCCATTTTACGAAAGCTGATGCTGGTATAGTCCCCATACCAAATGTCGCTTGCCCATAAGCGCCTAGGGCAGAGAGGCATAAGTTAAAGCAAAATAAAGAGAAGTGAATACAGTACAGCTGAGTCACAAAATTGGGTAGAAATAGAGCATCAACAAGCAAGTAATTTTTTCTCCTGTATTCTCAGTCACTTACAACCTAGGCTCAATTTATTTCGTATTCCGCAGCTTGCTCGTCAAAAAAGCCCTCCTACCTTTGCAGTCCCAAACGGCAACAGGCCCACTGGAAACCTGGAAAAACGCAAGTCTTCCAGATAAAAAGCAAAGCGTACGGAACTCCGTAGGAAGCCAGCGTGTATTAATCGCCGTGCTATCTGCACAGAGACTGAAAAAGAAATTTTTCAAACCTCTTGCAAAGTCAGAAAAGGTCAACGTACCTTTGCAGCCCGCTTCAACAGGAGGCGGTTAGACTAAAAAACGAGAGAAGAAAAACTTTAAAGATTTTCGCTTCGAATTTGGAAAGTCAAAAAAATCAGCTACATTTGCACTCCCAATAAAAACAGGGCGCTGCAAACAGCGGAACGGGCCGCTCACACGACCCACCAAGTTGCTTCAATTGGAAGCAACAATCGTTCTTTGAATGTTGGAAATAGACAAAACGTGAGGAGTCATGCTGGTAAGCGCAAGTTTACTGACATGACGAAACCAAACGACACGAATTAAAAACGTCAAATACGAGCAAGGATAGCACTCGACATCAGCCCATGTTCGCATGGGTGTAGGAATATTTTACAATGGAGAGTTTGATCCTGGCTCAGGATGAACGCTAGCGGCAGGCCTAATACATGCAAGTCGAACGGTGGGTAGCAATAC
>NZ_VMRJ01000006.1:286659-473470 GCF_007713685.1 Hymenobacter setariae | reverse complement strand
GTATTGCTACCCACCGTTCGACTTGCATGTATTAGGCCTGCCGCTAGCGTTCATCCTGAGCCAGGATCAAACTCTCCATTGTAAAATATTCCTACACCCATGCGAACATGGGCTGATGTCGAGATGCTAACCCGACTCGTATTAACGAGTTCAATTTTAATGTTACGTTTCTGCTTACTTACGTAAGCATACTTACCATTTGTCTTTTCCAGTCATTCAAAGAACGTTTGTCGATTCCAATTGAAGCGACAGAGTGAGCTTAGGCAGCTCTTTTATTCTTACTTGCTAAACCCTGTTTTAATTGGGATTGCAAAGGTAAGAAAGCTTTTTTCTTCATCCAAGTTAAAAAGCGAAAATTTTATTTCTTTTCGTTTCAACCTTTATAGTTTTTGCTTTCGATCAAAGCGTGCTGCAAAGGTAAGAAGAATTTTTAACTTTCAAAACCACGAGCGAAAATTTTTAAAGATTTTCAGCGAGCTTTGGTTGTTTTGCCTACGCCGATTGAGTGGGCTTTTAGTTGCTAAGTCGTTAACTATTAGTTAACTTCTTTTGTCTTTTCGTTATCCTTATTCTGTTTGGGAGTGCAAAGGTAGCAATTTTCTCTGATTTTCCAAATTTGAGGCGAAAAAAATTTAGTTTTCTAACCTCTTCTTCGGTGGTTCTGATGAGCCGTTGTTGTAACGGGGTGCAAAGGTACGCCGAAGAGTTTAGAATTTCCAAAATAGTTTTCTGAGTTCGTGCCTCGTTACTCTGTTGAAAGTACCCGCGTCCGTTCGATTTGGGAGTGCAAAAGTACCGCTTAAAGGACGGTGTTGGTAACCGCAGACTGACTTTTTTCGTAGTCGTCGGCTTCAGTGAAAATGTAGGTGTGGGTGGTATAGTTATCAGTCAGCCAGTTAGCCAACCGACTGGGGTTGAAAAAAATTCAGACCTAGGGGTATTTTTCGAAGAAAGGAGTGAGGTCGGGCTGGTATCGACGTGGGCGGCGAGCTTCGTATTGGTAGAAAAGCTGACCTAGCTGGGCTAGGAAGGGCTCGCCGATGGTATCGTATTCGTAGGTGGCGTCGTTTATAATGCCGTCTTGATTTACATAGAGAACGGCGCTGAGCAGGAATTCGGATTGGTGGAGGGAATCGGCGAAGTAGGCTACGTCGGCCAAATAACCGTGCGACATACCTACGATGTTGAAGATGCGGAGGCCTGCCTGAGGTTGGGCTTCGGGGCGGCGGCCGTAGTAGAGGTACTTTTTGTAGGCGTCGAAGTACTTAGGAGAGGTATAAGGAGTGAACTGGCTGGCGTGAGGTGTGAGGTGGAGGTACTGACGGAGGAAAGCGTAGTCAACCGGAGTAAGGTGGGGGCGCTGCGTAGCGGGGGTGGCTTCGGAGAAAAGGGCAGTTTGGAGTAGCGCAGTGATATCGGGCAGCGGTAGGTTATTGGCAGTAGTGAACTCGTAGGGGCGGTGGATGATATGGTCGCCAGCTTTGTAGGCGCGGCCGGCATATATAGGACCTAGGGGCGGTGCGGGGGTGCGAGGGTTGGTTTGGGCGGGCTGCGTATATAACGTATCGCCGGTGGGGGTGTGAAAAGCGACGGGATTGGTGTGGCGATTGGCGGCGGTGTCGCAGGGAGCGAAGCGGCGCACGATGCGACTACCGGAATAGCCTAGTTGTTGGAGGCGGTCATTTAGCTGCTTCTGGCCTAGGAATTCATAAAGACGGTTATAAGCAAGGTTGTCACTGACGAGCAACATCCGCTTGATATAGTTGCCAACAGTGGCTTGACGGTTGGAATCGGCAGGGGCAGCGAAGGGAACGGGCGTCTGGCAACGCCAGGCAGTACCGGTAGATAAGATGGTATTCCTATTGATAGTGGTGGGTAGAGTATGAAGCTTTTCGAGGGCTAATAGGGCGACGGGTAGCTTAACGAGGCTAGCGGGGTTGAAGTACTGCCGAGGGTTAAGATGGTAGGTGTGCTGAGTGAAGTGCGGGACGTTTTGGGCGTCACGGTTAATTTGGGTGTAGATGAGCTGAAGCTGATAAGTACTGGGGTGGCTAAGGACCTTCGCTAGGGCGGGGCTGGTGCGAAGGAGGCTATCGAGGAGAGGAGAATCGGGGTACTGGGCAGTTTGGGCCTGAACGCGGGTAATTATTATTAGAGCTAGGAGGACTAGGATAGGCTTCATGGGTGTAGGCATTTTCTTACTGTATATAATAAGGAAGGCCGTGATAGTTTGTATCACGGCCTTTGGAGGATATTGCGAAGGAAGCTTGAGGCTCTCCCTACCCTACTGCTATCACTTTCCTTATGTAGTAGTATCAGCCTTATGTAGTATCAGATAGATAACAATGCAAGATGCTCGCTGCACTCACACCTGGACTGCAAAGTCTAAGCTACTGACCGATAAGAGTACGTCGCTTAGCTAGGAGGAGATTGCTGTCAGTCTGGCGCCAATTATAGCCAGTACCAAAGGGGAGCGGACGGGCACGGCGTAAGGTGTCATGGTAGGCAGTAGTGAGCTCGGGCTGGTATTGCTTAGCGAAGAGGTTGATAGGGCGCTTATAAGTACCGTAGTAAGTGAACTGCCAGTTATGTTTCGGAAAGTACTTCATAGCAATGCCGCTGTCATCTTGCAAGAGATAGTTGCTGCGCTCCAACACGAGATTGCGGACCTTAGAGAAGTAACTTTTGTGCATGAGGTAAGTGGCCGACTTCACATAGGTGGTGAGGGGACCTAGGGTACGCACATATTTAAGGGGAGCATCTTTAGTAGTGAGCTTCCAATCACTAAGGTCAGCCGAGAAATAATAGATAGTTTTCTCGGAGCCATCGGCGGCCTGTAGCTTCAGCTCGGCACCAGGAATAGCTTTTGAATTGGCGGCGCGGGTAGTATCGGTGACTTCGTGCAGCTGCCCTTGGGCGTCGAGTTGCACGGGACGCACCGACTGCACGTGGTTGCCGGTGCGGGCGGCGAAGAGCATAATAAGCGGCACGGCTCCGTCGAGGTTAACCGATTTTAGATCTATGGCCATGTCATTAGTGCGGAAGAAGCTAAAATTTAGCACTGACCACAACGATTTTTTCACGGCGGGCAAGATGGCAGGGTTAGCCAAGTTTTCGCGGCTAGGGACGCTGCCTACGGGCTCTAGGCCAAACATAACATAGGTGCTAGCAGTAGGAAAGAGCGTGTAAGCGTTCAGAAAGTCGGGGCCGCTGAAAGGATAAAACAACGTAGTAGTAGCTTGGCGCACCGAGTCGAGTTCGGTGGTGGCCCACTTATTCATGCGGTCGGTGTGGGTGGCCCGGTATTTCGCCCAGCTTTTATCCTGGTCTTTAGCGAAAGCTTGCCAAACAGGCTGGGCAGCTAGCGCGGCCAGCGGGGTTTCGGCTTTAGGTGGCAAGCCAGCGAGGTAAGCAGCCACATTTTGCACGCTAGCAGTATCCGAAAAAGGAGTCGCTTTTTTAAGCTCTTCGGTGGCGGCAACTCTATCGGCCGGAGTGGCCGGGCGGGGTACGGTGGCGGCCACTTTACTGGCCGTATCGGCCATTGTTTCGGTTTTGGTAGTTTGCTCCTTGGTGGTAGTTTGGGAGCAGGCTGCCAGCAACGCGAGCGCAGGCAGCAGAGAAAGCAGAGAAAAGCGCATTAGTAGAAAAAGCAATGGCCAACTAGGCAATTGATATTGGGCAGTGATTAATCGGCAGAAGTCTAAAAGGTAAACTGAGTGGAATTAGGTACTTAGGGCCGTGGCGTAGGCCGAAGCTTGTGCGCGGCAAAGTACACCAGCAGGCCACCGGCTACGGTAGCTAAGCCGTAGAGCGATTCTTCTTGTTTATCCTTGATGATGAAAACTAGTGTCCAAGCGCTCAAAGCCAGAAAGATAAGCGGCGTAAATGGGTAGCCCCAAGCGCGATATGGGCGCGGCATTTGGGGCTGCCGCCAGCGTAAGACGAATACCCCCAGCACTGTAAGAAACGTGAATAGATTGAGCACGAAACCGGCATATACGAGCACAGCCTGAAAATCAGGTTTCAGAATAAACACTAGGCTAATAGCCACTTGCACTAGCAACGCCCTTTGCGGAATACCCGCCGATGTGCGTTGGGCTAGCCACCCTAGGGCCGGTAGGTCCTCCCCCATCGCTTGAGTGATGCGAGGGCCGGCAAAAATCATGGCGCTGATAGTGGATACAAGCAAGGCTGCAATGACAGCTCCGGCAAACCGGCCCCAAGCTGGGCCAAACAGGTAGTTGGCCGAAATGAAGCCTACTTCCAGTTGCCCTTTTAGCCAACCAAGGGGCGTGGAGCGCAGAAACACGAAATTCAGCCCCACATACAATAAGAGTACTACGGCTGTGCCTGTAAGCAGAATGCGCGACAAATTGCGTTGCGGCCGGTCGATTTCGCCGGTGAGGTAGGCAGCTGCATTCCAGCCCGAATAGGCGTAGCTAACATATACAAGGCTCACAGCGAAGGTGGGGCTAAGCAAGGCTCGCCAGCTTGCTGCATCGGGCACAAAACTCAGCGCTTGCGGCTTACCAGTCACTAGGCCCGCCCCAATAAAAGTCACCAACACGCCAACCTTCAGCGCGGTAATGACTACCTGCAGGCGACTACCCGCCTGAATGCTAAGCCCATGCACCAGTGCCAGGAGCAGCACGACCCCAATGGCCAGTACCTGCGCGCCCGATGTACCAGCTAGCACTGGTGCGGCCAGGGCAGGCCACACGCTTTGGGCGTAGCGGCCTAGTGCCAGGGCGGCCAGTGCCGTAGGCGCGGCAAAGCCCACCGTAGCCGATACCCAGCCCGATAGGAACCCTAGGGCCGGATGATAAATCTGACTTAGATAGTGGTACTCGCCACCCGAGCGGGGCATAGCTGCCGCTAGCTCACCATAGCTTACGGCCCCGCACAAAGCAATGAGACCGCCCACAGCCCATAGCATCAGCAACGCAAAGCCACTTTGAATACCTAGCAGCTGAAACCCAAGGCTGGTAAAAACGCCCGTGCCGACCATGTTGGCGATAACAATGGAAACGCCGGTGCGGAAATCTATTTTGTACGATTGTGTTTGCACGCTGGCAAAGGTCGTAGTAGTTGGCGCTTCTTTTTAGCCGGACACAAAAAAGCCCTCACCTAGGGTTGGCAAGGGCTTGAGTGCATAGGTTAGTGACGCTCCGTTCTACAGTTACACTTCGGCAGCTACAATGGCTTTTGGCTTTTTATAAAGCGGCACGGTGCTGCACGGCTCGCCATACATGATGCTAGCGGCCACCGGCAGCAACCGCTGCATAATAGCCACATAGGCAAATGTAGGCACTGGCTTATCACCACAGCCCTTAATTACTAGCTTCGCATCTTGGTAATCAGCGGGATTGATACTCGCGATGGCTTCCTCAAACAGCGACTGCTCTAGCGCCCCCAGGTCGCCAAATACGTAGCGGTGGGCGTGGCCCTGTAGCTTGCTGGCCAGCAGCATATAGGCCCACGTGGGCACGATAGCATCGGCCGAGCAGATGATAGCCACATTTTTACCGTCGTATTGTGTCCAGTCGTGCGTTTTCACAAATTCGCGAAAGTCCTTTTCGCGCAGCATCAGGCCGTGAAAGAGGTTTTCCTTGATGTCGTACACCACACGGTCGCCGGGGTGAATGTACTCTTCTAGGTTGAGGGTAACTAGGCCAGAAGCGGCCACGCGGTTTACAAAAAGCGGCTCCATAATGTTAGTGCTTGGTGCTTGGTCTCTAGTGGTCGAGTCAGGTTATTTAGCCTCCCTATCAATCGCTACTTACGAAGCACTACGTGGTGTAGTCGTATAAACTTCTTTTAAATAAAACGGCTCATAGTAAGCCACATCCTGAAATTCTTGCCGCTGGTAGGCACCTAGGGCCAGCTCGCCAACGCTCACCGCCGAGGGTTGCACATTAGCCAAGAAAACGGCATTAAGGTTGTCGCTCACTAGGGGTTGAAACTTCAGTGCGCCCGACCCAAAGAATAACACTGAGTGGTGGGTCAATTGTTCGGCTAAGGCTTCGGGCGTGAGAATGAGCGGCGCGGGTGCAGTTAGCTCGCGGCCATCGGCACGGTAGAGGGCTGTGTATACCTCCTGCCGGCGAGCGTCAAGCATAGGTGCATATAGGTAGGTATCGGCGCGGGGCGTGCAAGCAATTATCTGCTGGGCTAACGCAGGCAACGTACCCACCGCCACCAGCGGAATATCTAGCGCAAAGCAAAGGCCTTTCGCTGCCGCTGCCCCAATACGCAGGCCGGTATACGAGCCGGGGCCATCGCTCACGGCCACTGCCGCGAGGTCGCGTAGCGTGTAGCCCGTATTAGCAATGAGTTGCTCAATCAATACTGTGAGGTGCGTAGAGTGCGACTTCTCTAGGCGCAATTCTGATTGGCCTAGTAGGCGGCCATCCTCCACTTTATGCAATGCTACAGAACAGATTGGCGAGGAGGTTTCAAGGGCGAGGATAATCAAGGGTATTAGCTTGAATGGCGTTGTAAATTTTGTTGATTCGTGGCTGAATAAACCATATCCCTATCGGCCAGAAAAACAATTGAAGCATCGTGCCTGCATACTGACTGAAGACAGGTCTGCTTCCACTTTCTATGCTTATTAATAACACTGCTGGAAACCAGAACAGGTGAGCAATAGCGAAAAACAAATAGAAAAATGGTATAGCTACCACTCCATTCACTTGTAGATTTCCATCGAAAAGAATCATAATTGTCCCATAGAAAGCAATTAATAAAAAGGCATCCACTAAAAACCAAGTGCTATTACACTCTATCTTTTTTGGTAGATACATATATAATGAATTACCTAATAAAGCATACCAGCCGATGTACCCGACTAGTAGTATGCTAAAAACCGCAACTGAAGCTAGCGAATTATCCTTGCAATAAGTGCTTATAAAATAGATAGCTACAAGAAAGATAAATACCTGCCAATGTTTAGCCTTTAGTAGTAGATTATCCATAGCCGTACTGAGTGCTGAAATAGCTAAAAAAGCAGACCCATTGCTGAATCTGCTTTCCTAGGTTCTTATTCAACCAAAATTACTTCATGCCTGCTGATTTGCGCGCACTGGCGGCTTGCCCACCTGGCTTCAGCAGAGCAGCGTAACGGTTAGGGTCATTTAGCACGGCCACGGCAGCTTGGATGTTGGGGTCATCGTCGAAACTGGCTTCGGTACGACCCTTCTCATAGTAATAGCGCGACACGATTTCCGATTCCAGAATTTCTTTAATCTCGGGCTTAAACCGCTGTATGTCGTTGGCCTTATTAACGGTTACTTTCTTCTTGATGGCATCAAGCTCTACTCTGACGTCGTCGTAGTGCTTTTCCTCTTTTACCTTTTTAGTTAGGTCAGTGAGGGAGCGCTCAGCGTCAGTGCTGTAAGCAATGCTCTTATTTTGGAGGTAGGCTACAAACTTCTGATAATCGGCATCGGTGAGCTTAAACTGCTTGGCCGGGGCGATGGTGGCGTGCTCAGAACGGAAGCGAGTAGCGTAGTCAAAGAGATAGCTCTTCTGAATAAGTACGCGGGTAATATCTGCAATTTCGCGGTCCTGAATATCGATATCGGGTGCTACACCGCCGCCGTCGTACACTACGCGGCCAGCCTGTGTTTTGAAGGCCGTGCGCAATGAATCAGGAAATTTAGTGAGAGCCCCATCCTCTCCGCGGTGCGAATAATCAATTTCCTGGATGCAGCGGCCGCTCGGAATGTAATACTTGGCAGTAGTCACCTTCAGCTGCGAGTTGTAGCTGAGCGGGCGAGTGGCTTGCACAAGACCTTTGCCAAAAGTGCGCTCCCCCACCAGCACAGCACGGTCGTAGTCTTGCAGCACGCCCGACACAATTTCGGAGGCCGACGCCGAGCGATTGCTCGTGATAATGGCAATGGGAATCTGAGTATCGAGCGGCACATCAAGCGCCTTGTAGGTTTTATTCCACTCGGTTACTTTACCCTTAGTACTTACTACGTCTAAGCCTTTGTCTACAAATAGGTTGGAGATATTAACTGCCTCATTGAGCAAGCCGCCGGGATTATCACGAATGTCAAACACCAACTTCTTAGCGCCTTGCTCCTTGAGCTTAGTCACGGCATTTCGTACCTCACGGCCAGCATCGACAGTAAAGCCCCCGAGCTGGAAGTACCCAATATCCGAGGTCAACATACCATAATACGGCACGTTGTTAACCTGAATTTTATCGCGGGTGATATTGACTTCTACAGGCTTGTCTTGGCCGTAGCGCGTCACGATGAGTTTCACCAGTGATTGCGCCTGCCCCTTGAGCAGCTTGCTAATGTCGGCATTAGTCTTCTTATCAACATTGATATTGTTGATAGTCAGAATTTCATCGCCAGGTAGCAGGCCTGCTTTTTGAGCTGGATAGCCCTCGTAGGCACTCTGCACCACGGTCTTGCCATTGCGCTTGATAACCACTGCGCCGATGCCGCCATACTGCCCAGTAGTCATGGTACGGAAATCTTCAATATCGTCTTCCGGAATATAGTTGGTATATGGGTCCAGCGACTTGAGCATGCCGTCAATGCCCGTTTTTACCAGCTTGCCAGGGGTTATCTCGTCCACGTAGTACGTGTTCACTTCCTTGAAGAGCGTGGCGAAAATGTCTAGGTTTTTGGCAATCTCAAAATACCGCTCACTGTCGGAGGCAGCGCGAAAGCTGGCAAGGCCCAGGGTACCTAGGGCTAGCGTGGCGAGAACTTTGGTGCGGGTAGTCATCAGCGGGAGAAACGAAGGCGGCGAAAGCGATACGGTGAAGCAACAGCGCGGCTTTTGGTGGCGCAATGAGACCGGCCAGAGGCGACCAGTGCGGCAGTATCGCAGGTGAAGATAAGCAATACTACGGCGCGGGTTGCAACGAAGCTTCGGCCAGCAAACGATTAAGCCCAGAAATTAATTTTTTTTCTATCAGCGGCAACTCACTTTTTTCTTTGCCAGTGTATAGAATACCTAATAGCGCTACGGGATGGCCATTTTCGGCTTCCAGCAAACGGTATTTATTGAGCCGATACGCTTCACGCATGAGGCGCTTTAGGCGGTTGCGGTCTACGGCCCGCTTGAAGGTGCGCTTAGGCACCGTGATGAGTACCTCGGGCGGAGTGGTGGTGCGCGCTGGCGCTGGCAACCATGTCAGGCGCAATGGATACACACCAAGCGAAGGGTTTTGGCGATTAAAAAGCTGCTCAATGCGCTTTTTGCTGCACAAATGCTCTTTTTTCGGAAACGTGTAATTCCGATTAACGGGTAGCTCGTTCACGTTATGGGGCTAGGACTTATGCGAAAAGCGATTGTCTTGGCAAGCGCTTTCTACATACGTTCTACGTTAAAATAGCGAAGCCGCATTGTAGCGGCAGTTATTTCTGGCAATACCAGAAAATAACTTGCCCCAACAATGCGGCTACCTGCGAAGCTAGTGGCTAGGGGCCGCCTAAAGGCCCCAAAGCTTCAGCTAACAGCTTAAAAAGCCTAGCGCTTGTGACGGCCTTCGTCCGATACGGTGAGGCGCTTGCGGCCTTTGGCACGGCGGCGGGCTAGTACGTTGCGGCCATTAGCGGAGGCCATGCGCTCACGGAAGCCGTGCTTGTTGCGACGCTTGCGTTGCGAGGGTTGGTAGGTACGTTTCATGACAAGTCAAATTGCGAGTTGGGCCGGCAAAGGTACGAATTTAGCTTTACAATAGCAATAGAAATGTAAAACGGAATGATACTCCGTTTTGCGAGCACTACAGCACCGTAGTCTTTTGCGTACACGCTTTTCTGCCAGAAATGGAGTGGCACTCCGTTTTACCTTGCGCGCCGCATTCCTCTTACCCATGACTTACTACCACGTTTCATTCGAGAATCCGCTTACCTTTTACTTGCAAATTCAGCTCATGGTGGAGGTGCCAGCCGAGGCTACGGCCCCGCTCGCCTTACAGCTACCAGCTTGGCGACCCGGCCGCTATGAGCTGCAAAACTTTGCTCAAAAGATTCAGCGCGTAGAGTTTAGCGATGCCGAAACGGATGAGCCCCTCCCCTATCGCAAGGTGACAAAAGACCGCTGGGAAGTACCTAGCGCAGCCGGCCGTAGTGTGCGCGTGCGTTATAACTTCTACGCCCACCAAATGGATGCCGGCGGCTCATGGCTCGACGAGACGCAGCTTTACCTAAATCCTGTGCAGGCACTCATGTACGCCGAGGGACATCAAGACTTGCCGTGCCAGCTCTCGCTGGTACTGCCGCCCGACTGGCGCCTAGCCTGCGGTTTGCCGCAGTCGCAGCCCAACGTATTGGAGGCCAAAAATTTCGACCAATTGGCTGATGCGCCGCTTATTGCTAGCCCCACCATTGAGCACCAGCAGTACGAGGCTGGTGGGCTGCCCTTCCATGTGTGGGTACAGGGCGAGGAGGCAATAGTAAACTGGCCGCGCCTATTGGCTGATTTTAAGGCGTTTTCGGAAGAGCAGCTGGCACTATTTGGTAGCTTTCCGGTGGCCGATTATCACTTCCTCAATCAATTCTTGCCCTACAAGCACTACCATGGTGTAGAGCACCACAACTCGACCGTAATCACCCTAGGGCCGGCTGAGTTGCTGATGCACGAGGCGCTGTACAAGGAGTTGCTGGGCGTGAGTTGCCATGAGTTGTTTCACACTTGGAACATTAAGGCTATTCGCCCGGCTGAGATGCAGCCCTATGACTACGCCCGCGAAAATTATTTCCGCACCTGCTATATCGCTGAGGGCATCACGACTTATTATGGCGAATACTTATTGGCGCGCAGTCGCGTTCGCACGCCGGCTCAGTACTTTGAGGAGTTGAATATTGTATTGCGTAAGCACTACGACGACGCAGGCGGCCAAAACCTGAGCTTAGCTGATGCAAGTATGGACCTCTGGCTCGACGGCTACAAGCCCGGCGTGCCCGACCGCAAGGTGTCAGTATATCACAAGGGCGCGCTCACGGCGCTGTTGCTCGACCTCACCATCCGGCAGCTGCACGGCCACGCTCGCAGCCTCGACGACGTAATGCGCCGACTGTACGACGACTTCGGCAAAACCGGCCTAGGGTACACTGATGAGGACTATGCCCGCATTGTGGCCGAGGTGGCGGGCCGCAAAATGCAGGTTTATTTTGACAAGTTCATTAATGGAACTGCGCCCCTGCAAGAGCCGCTTGATAAGGCACTGCATACTGTAGGTTGCCAACTGGTCGCTTACGAAAACGCCTCGGCTTCAGAGGGCACCTTCGGCTTCCGCACTGTGGTAAAAAACGAGCGTACCGAAGTGACTTATATCTGGCCTGGCTCGCCAGCGGCGGCGGTGCTCACTGCCGATGATGAGATTGTGGCTATCAATGGCCGGCGTGTTGACATGAATTTACAAAGCTTGCTCAGCACTGGCGCGCCACTCTACGAAGTGGCTGTATTTCGGCAAAACCGATTGGTACTAGTAGAATTACTGCCGCAGCCAGACGCAGTTTTTGGCGTGCGCTACACCATAGAAAAGCTTGCGGATGCCGATGAGGCACAGAAAACAGGCTTTCAGAAGTGGCTGGGCTGGGAGTTCTAAACGCGAAGTCATATATGGTTCGCGAACACGCTTATATGCCAACCAGCCACTTTTCCTTATAAAGATGGTCTAAGGCCTAAAGCTAAGAAAGCCACCCTTGCAGGTGGCTTTCTTAGCTTTTACTACAGTAGCTAATCCGCGTAGCGGACGTAGCCGTGAAATCTATGCACTAGTCGGCGTGGCTGCCGGGGCCCTTTTCGGGGCTATTGGTATCTACTGACATGGGGCGGTTACCCTGCGGATTGCTACGCGGCTTATTTGCCTGCGTGTGGCGGGTTTCGTTGAAGTTGCCACCGGGCGTGTTGCCGCGGGTTTGGTTACCCTGTTCAGTTAGGTCGCTCTGGTTAAGATTCTGGTTGGTGGCGCTGTCTACGTGTTCACCAGAAGCAATATCACCTTTGTGGTGATGCTGGTTTTCGTAAGGATTTACAGACGGCTTATCGTTGGCGAGGTCATTCGGTTTGTCAGACATGGCAGGGCGGAGTTTAAGGATGAGAACTTAGTTCTTTTACCCCACTAGCGCCGCAAGGGTTGTGGCTCCTTGCTCTTCCAACCTACTACCTAGTCCGCTAGCTTCTCCAATGCAGCCTTAAACTCGGGCGTATCATAGTCGGCCATACCGCTGTGGCGGTCGGCTACCCGGCCCTGTGGGGTGAGAATGACAGTATAGGGAATGGACGGCGAGTTGAACGGTGCAGGCAAGTCCGTAGCCGGGAAAAATACTGGCATGGTATAGTGCTTCCGCTTCAGCAGAGCGCGGGCTTTATTCTGGTTTTCATCGAGCGAAATCAGCACAAAAGCCACTTTGCTCGTGTCCACTTTTTGGTAGAGGGCTTGCAAGCCAGGCATTTCGGCTAGGCAGGGTGGGCACCAGCTGGCCCACAGGTTTACGAGCACTACTTTACCACGAAACTGGCTAAGGTTGGCCGGGCGGCCATCTACAGTAACAAGCGGTAGGCTAGGTGGATACGTGCGCTCGCTGGCAAACTGCGCCCTAGGTGCTGCCGAGCGGGCGGGTGGCGTAGCACGCCACAGGCCCGTGGCCAGCAGCCCGCGCTGCAAAGTGCTTAGTACAGGCTGGCGCAGGTCGGTAGTCATCACCACGGCAAAGGCGGCAAAAAACAGTAGTTCGCCCCAATTCTTGCGAAGCCAGGAATTCATTTTGAGCTTATTCATAAATAAAAAAGGTCCTGCTAAGTACAATGGCGCATTTTGCGTGGCGAAGGCACCCTAGGTGATAGAGTTTACTACGCCACGCAAAATGCGCCATCGCACTTAGCAGGACAACCGGATGGAAGTACTGCTCAAACTGCGAGCTGATGCCTACCGCACGTTTTCGACTACAGCGGCGGGCTGCACTTTCACTAGCTCTTCAAACATGGCTTCGCGGGCTTCGATTTCCTCCTGCGTGAGGTTGAGCAAGCGCTCGGTGCCAAACTTCTCGACGCAGAACGAGGCCATAGCTGAACCGTGTATGACGGCACGCTTCATATTCTCGAACGAGCAGTCGTCAGTAGCAGCGATGTAACCGATGAGGCCGCCAGCAAAGGTGTCGCCAGCGCCCGTGGGGTCAAATACTTCTTCCAGCGGCAGAGCAGGAGCGTAGAATACCTTGTTTTTGTGGAACAACAGTGCGCCGTGCTCGCCTTTCTTGATAATCAAGAACTTAGGGCCAAATGCCAGGATTTTGCGGGCTGCTTTTACCAGCGAATACTCACCAGAGAGCTGACGGGCCTCTTCATCATTGATGCTAAGTACGTCCACCATTTCGATGGTGGCCAGTAGCTCTTCGGCGGCGATGTCCATCCAGAAGTTCATGGTGTCGAGCACAATGAGCTTGGGGCGGTTGACGAGGCGCTGAATAACGAGGCGCTGTACCTGTGGGGCTAGGTTGCCCAGCATCAGGTATTTGCAGTTTTGGTAGGCGTCGGGGATGATAGGGTCGAACGAGCCGAGCACGTTGAGCTCGGTGGTAATGGTTTCGCGCGAGTTGAGGTCTTTATTATACTTACCCGACCAGAAAAACGACTTCTCGTCAGCCTTGATTTGCAGGCCTTCAGTATTTACGCCGTGCTCCTCCAGGGTCAGGATATCGGATTGCGGAAAATCGCCGCCCACCACGGCCACCAGATTCACCGGCTTGGTCGAGTACGAAGCCGACAGACTGATGTAAGTAGCCGCGCCGCCGATGATTTTGTCGGTTTTGCCGAAAGGAGTTTCCAAGGCGTCGAAAGCCACGGAGCCGATTACGAGAAGGCTCATTTGTGAAGAATGAGAGGTTAATAAAAGGTGAACTTGCGCTCAACCGTACAAATAACAAAAAAAGTCCCCGGATTCGCATCCGGGGACTTTCGCGAGGGTAAATAATGGGGCTCGAACCCACGACCTTCGGAATCACAATCCGACGCTCTAACCAGCTGAGCTATATCTACCGTGTGGTGGTTTGGGACTGCAAAGATACGGGCAGGATGGTTTTATGCAAGATTTTTCAAAGAAAAAATGTCGGCGCTCGCTACACAGTACGCACCGACGCAACTTGTGTGGCGCAGTAATTAGTTAACAATTACGCTAGTGCAAGCAAGATGCTCCGGTACACCCAGCACGACAAATGCACAGGTAATGCAAGCTGCTTTACCTGCCCGCGCAGCAAACTATCCCGACCTTTGCAAAATGGATACCCTTGCCACCTTCGCCGATTTCAAACTTAACAAGCAGCTACTCACGGCCGTAGCCGATGCCGGCTTCACTGAGCCTACGCCGGTGCAGCTCCAAACCATCCCGTTACTACTAGCTGGGCACGATGTACTAGGCATCGCCCAAACGGGCACTGGCAAAACGGCGGCCTTTGGCCTGCCACTGCTTATGAAGGTGAAATACGCGCAGGGCGAGCACCCTAGGGCACTGGTACTGGCTCCTACCCGCGAGCTGGCCATTCAGCTTGAGAAGCACCTGAAGGCGCTGGCTACGCACACCGATATCCGCATTTTCGCCATTTATGGCGGCCTAGGGCCTAAAACGCAGATTGAGACTATTAAGCAGGGCTTGGATATTCTGATTGCCACGCCGGGCCGCCTCATGGAAATCTACCTCAAGGGCGACCTAGTGATGAAAGAGCTGAAGACGCTAGTGCTCGATGAGGCCGATAAGATGATGGATATGGGCTTTATGCCCCAGATTCGACGCATTCTGGAAATTATTCCGCGCAAGCGCCAGAACGTGCTGTTTTCGGCCACTATGCCCGAGCGCGTGACGCAGCTTAGCGAAGAGTTCTTGGAGTTTCCGGTGCGCGTAGAGGTGACGCCGCCGGCCCAACCGGCTCAGACTATCACGCAAAGCCTGTATGAGGTACCCAACCTGGCTACCAAAATCAACTTGCTCGACCACCTGCTGCACCGCGACGCGGCCGACATGACGCGGGTGCTGCTCTTTACCCGCACCAAGGAAAATGCCGACCAGGTGGCGGCGTTCCTCAACCGCAAAGCCCCCCTAGGTGAGGTGCGCGTGATACACGGCAACAAAGGCCAAAATGCGCGCCTCAACAGCATGGATGCCTTTAAAGAAGGTAATGTTCGCTACCTAGTGGCGACCGATGTAGCAGCCCGCGGTATTGATGTGCCGCAGGTGAGCCACGTTATCAACTTCGACGTGCCGCTTATTTATGACGACTACGTGCACCGCATTGGGCGCACGGGGCGGGCGCGGCACACAGGAGCAGCCATTACGTTTGCTAACCCAGCCGAGCGCCAACACATCGAGCGTATCGAAGCACTTATCAAGCAGACGATTCCGCTGCTACCCATTCCGGAGGAAGTAGAGGTAACTGCAACGCCCTTTACCGAAGGACAAACACACGCTCGCGTGCTCGACGAGCAGCGCCGCCGCGAGGACCCGACTTTTAAGGGTGCCTTCCACGAAAAGAAAGAGTGGGTCAAGCCGGGCGTTACCATTGATAAGCGCACCGGCAAACCATTTGAGGAAGGCCGTAAAAAGAGCCAGAAAGGCAGCAAGAAAAACCCTGGCAAGAAAGGTAAATCGGCACCGGCCAGCAAGGCGCTGCGGCGGCGCGGCCAGTAAAACCTAGGCCGCCACTAGTTAGGGCTACTCAAGCATGGCATCCACGTCGGCGGCCGTGAGGGTGGGCGTGGCACCCTGGTGCGTAGCCACCAAGGCGCCAGCGGCGCAGGCCCGGCGCAGGCATTCGGCAGGCGCCAGCTTAGCTTGCCAGCCAGCTAGCAAAGCTGCTAGAAAAGCGTCGCCGCTACCAATGGTATCCTGCACCTCGATGGGGAAGCTAGGGTGCGTAAAGAGCTGATTAGCCACCCACAATGCAGCACCGTCGGCACCCTTTGTGAGGCAGACGGCTTGCAAACCGTAGTGCTCGGCTAGCCAAGGTAGGGCGGTTGTTTCGTCGCCGGGCAGCCCTAGCCACTCTGTGATTTCGGCTAGCTCGTGCTCGTTGAGTTTGGCCATATCGGCTTGGCGCAGCAGGGTTTCGACTACTGCCCGCGTGTAGTGCGGCTGGCGCAGGTTAACATCGAACACCCGGTAGCGGGCACTTGGCAGCAATTGGTAAAGGGTTTCGCGGGTATCGGGGCGGCGCGTAGCCAGCGAGCCGTACACCAGCATGGCGGCATTGGCCACAGCATCGCGCAGCTCGGGAGCGTACTGCACATAGTCCCAGGCTACGGGCTCCACGATTTTGTACGTTACCTCGTGGCTGTTGTCAAGGTTAGCTTTCACCACGCCGGTTAGGTGCGTTTGGCTGCGCTGCACAAGGGCCGTGTCTACACCTTTACCCTGCAAAAAAGTTAGCAGCTCGGTACCTAGCTCATCTTGTCCTACGCGGCTAATCAGCTGCACAGGCTGCCCAAACTGGTGCAGGTGCACAGCTACATTGAAAGGGGCTCCGCCGGGCTGGCGGCCGGTAGGCAGCACATCCCACAAAGTTTCTCCAAAGCAAACAATAGGTGCTGACATAAGGGTAAAGGCGAGGTAAAACGAAAGCAGGAGTGTATACCCCCTGAGTTGCTAAGGTATTCTATTGCCAGTCCCTGATGAGTGGCTCAGTGGTGCAGCAAGTGGCTAATGCGCGAGCTAGCCAGGGTGAGCACCCCACCCCACAGCACGGCACTCCAGAACATGTGCAGCAAGATACGCTGCCGCGGCACCCCTAGGAGCGTGGCAATAACGGTACCCCCAATGGGTGAGAGCAGAATAGGTGTGAGGAAAGCGATTCCCCCCATACCGAACTTCTTGAACACCTTGATGATATTGCGCGAGCGCTTGGAAAATACTGGTGCTCTGCGCAGGCGGCGCTGCTGCTGGCGGTGGCGCACCCAGGCCCGCCCAATGCCCGAAAACACGAATACGCTGGTCATCATGCCCGCCACGGTAAGGCCTAGGGTTTGCCAAAAGCCCAGCCCTAGGCTGCTGCCAGCCAAGGGGCCGCCCAGAAACTTAACCGTGCTGAGCAGGAAGACAGAAACCCATTTAGCGGCGCAAGGGAGCACTAGCAAAAAACTAAGTAATTCGGAAGGAATAGAGCTAAACGACAAGCGGGCAAAAATACCGTACCCAGGGCTTGCCGCCATTCGCTTTCATTAACGGTAGCTGAGCAAACTCCGTGCATACGGGTTGCAATTATAATTTGCTGCCGAAGGCCAAATCGCCGGCGTCGCCCAGGCCCGGAATGATGTAGGCTTGCTCATTAAGCTTTTCATCTACGGCCGCCACCCATAGTGTAGCCTCCGGAATTTCGCGGGCTACGTAGGCCACACCCTCGGGCGAGGCAATAACAGCCGCAATGTGCACCTGGCGCGGCGTGCCAAAGCGCAGCATAGCCCGGTAGGTTTGCACGAGGCTTTTGCCACTGGCTAGCATAGGGTCGGCCAGTATGAGCACACGCTCGTCGAGGCGCGGGGCCGTGAGGTAGTCAAGCTGCACTTGCACCTGCGCTGTGCCCTCGATGCGGTAGGCTGCCGCGAAAGCGCTGGGGCTCTGGTCAAAGTAATTCAGAAAGCCTTGGTGAAAGGGCAGACCCGCCCGCAGCACCGTCGCTAGCACCGGAAAATCGCGTAGAAGTTGACTGGGCGCTTCACCTAGGGGGGTCTTTATAACTTGGGGCGTGTAACTAAGCTGGGCGCTGATGCGCGTGGCAATAATCTCCCCCAGGCGCTGAAGATTGCGGCGAAAGCGGAGGCTATCCTTCTGAACATCAACATCGCGCAGCTCGGCCAGAAAATGGTTGGCAATGCTTGGCTCGGCACAGACAACGTGCAGGCGTTCAATAGCCTGCGTAGCGGCGGCAGGCGAAGTTAGGGGCGCATCCATGAGAGAAACCTAGGGCGTTGGGTGAAAGTAACGGTCGGATAGAGTACGGGCCGCGCCCCAAAATTGGTGAAAAAGCGCCCAATGCCAGGCAAGCTGCCCCCCTCAAAATCGAAGAGCTGCCCTGGCTGCCCGGCATGGCGCCGCAAGGCATCGTCTAAGAGAAGAATAGGAGCGCTGGCCGCTTTGCCCGCTGGCGAAGTGGCAGCAAAAAGATAAATAACTCCGCCCGCATGGCGCACAAACAGTGCACCGGCCAGTAGCTCGCCGGTAGCTGGGTGGTGCACCTGGCGCAATTCAGCCAACCCGTGGGCGCGCAGGGCGGCATATAGCCGACGCAGCGCAGCGTAGTGGCGCGGCCGCAGCCCCGTGTGCGTCGCTCCTCGGTAGGTGAGAAACAACGCAATCAGCGCATCTAGGTCTTCACTTTCTTCTACCAGCAGGGGCTGCGCTAGCGCTTGGTTATTGCGCAGGCGGCGGCGGCAGCCCGTCAGGTAATTCCGGTAGATGGTGGCGTAGGGCGCCCCTAGGTCGAGGTGATAAGTTAGGCGCTCAGCCAGCGTGAACCCTACTGGTAGCGATGGTACCTGCATGGCTGGAGGCCACTGCTGATAAAAGGCCACACAGCTTTTCTGCGCCAGCGCCAAATAATCGGCTACCTGGGTGTAGCGGCTCTGGGCCGTCAGCACTAGCCCGAGCTGCTGTGTGAATAAGGGCTGGTACGCCACGCGGCCCCACGGCCGCCATTTTAGCGGCAGCGGCAGCAGCGAATAGTACTGCCCACCAGGCCCGAGCTCTACTACGGCAGCCCAGCGGCCAGCCGTGGCCGCCAGCCACCACGCCTGCACGTAGGGCAGCGCGCCGGGGCTAGCGGCCACGCAGGCCTGCCAGCGGTCTAGGTCGAGGGCAGAGAAATGAAGTAGGCGCAGCACGACAAGAAGGCCCCGCACCAAGCGGGAACACGGCCAAAGGTCGGGGCCGGAAACCGGCTCGGCGGTGGCCGACGTAATTTTGTAATTCCTGCCCCGTTCTGGGTAGTATTCTTATTTGATGAAACACTACCTGTTACCTCTTTTATTGGTGCTGGCGGGCCCGCTCGCGGCCCAGACGACGCCTACTTCGGCACCGCCCGCTACAGGTCCCGGCTCGGCCAATTGGTATATTTTCAATCAACCTCTGCCCGAAAGCGAAGCGGCTAAGGTTACTACTAAAGCCAATCAGCCGGCCACCGCGCCCGCACCGCGCCGCGTCCGGCGGGCCGCTGCACCTAGCGCCGACTATCAGGGTGCACTCTACGTGCCGCTCGACCCCAATACCTATCGTTTGCTCGACCGCTATGCCATCAAGTATGGTTCCGACTCGCTGCGCGACCCGCACACTAGTGTGCGGCCTTACACCCGCGCGGCGGCGGCCCACCTAGGCGAGCGCATACTTGGCGGCGATAGCCTCACTTATAGCCAGGGTACGCTGTCGCGGGCTGACCGGTTCAATGCGCAGTACCTACTGAAAGACAACTGGATGTACTCGGCGCTAGGCGACAGCCTGAACGAGAGCCAACGGCCGGTGCTAACCTATTTTTACCGCGACCAGACCGACCTTTATCACGTTCAGACCAAAGATTTTTCGCTTCGCGTCAACCCCGTGCTGCTACTACAAGGCGGCAAGGACAATGGCACCAGCAGCATCGACGGCCTGCGCTACGTGAACACGCGTGGTATTGCCTTCGAAGGCACCATCGACCAGCGCCTAGGCTTCTATGGCTTCCTCACCGATAACCAGCAGGCGGTGCCGGGCTGGGTGCAGCAGCGCACTCGCCGCGACCGCATTGTGCCGCACGAGGGCTACTGGAAGGACTTTAAAACTGTGGGGGGCAGCGCCTACGACTTCTTTACGGCGCGGGGCGGCATCACTTATGCTGCTACCAAGCACATTAATGTGCAGCTTGCTCATGACCGCAATTTTATCGGCAATGGCTACCGTTCGCTGATTTTATCGGATTACAGCTCGCCGTACTTCTTTCTGAAGCTGAACACCCGCGTCTGGAAGTTTAATTATCAAAACATCTTTGCCGAGCTGACGGCCGGCCGCACGTACAACGATGCGGGCAGCCCCACCGACTCGCTCTTTCCTAAAAAGTACTTAGCGCTGCACCACCTTAGCCTCGACATCACCGATAACTTTAACATCGGCGTGTTTGAGTCGGAAGTATCGGGGGGTCCGGGCCGTGGCCTAGAGCTGCAATACCTAAACCCGGTTATTTTTTACCGAGCCATCGAGCAGCAAGTGGGCTCGACTGATAACGCCCTCCTAGGTCTCGATTTTAAGTGGAATATCAAGCACCGGGCGCAACTCTACGGTCAGCTAGTATTCGACGAGTTTAAGCTCAGTGAAATCAGGGCGGGTAATGGCTGGTGGGCAAATAAGCAGGCCTTCCAGCTCGGAGGCAAGCTGCTCGATATAGCCGGCGTGCGCAACCTCGACTTGCAGTTGGAGTTCAATTACATCCGGCCGTTTACTTATCAGCACGAGTCGCAGTACACCAACTATCAGCACTACCAGCAGCCCCTCGCCCACCCCATGGGCGCCAACGTCAGCGAGGTGCTTGGCATTGTGAGCTACCAGCCGCTGCCGCGCCTCAACCTAGTGGCCAAGGCTTTTTACTCGGTGCAAGGTCTAGATGCACAAGCACCTAGTGCTACTAGCAACTACGGTAGCAATGTGCTGCTCTCCTACAACACGCGGCCGATGGAGTATGGCTACCGCATAGGCACCGGCGACAAAAACCGCCTGCTGCACGCCGATTTTACGGCTACCTACCAGCCGCGTCTGAATCTGTTTTTGGATGCCACGCTCATCGCCCGCCACCAAACCGTGGCCCAGCCTACTTATTACGGCACAGTGAGTGGCAATGAAGTTTACGCATCTGTAGCAGTGCGTTGGAATATTGCGCAGCGCCTACACGAATTTTAATCGCAGATTATCACGGATTTTATAGATATACCTGCCTTTGGCAGCCTGACCGCTAGCAAGGTTGCTGCTTTACGCTACGCTTATGCTTGATACTACCTATTTATACCGACCTGTAAATCAGGCTGAGCTCGACTTGATTGAGGCTAGTGGGTGGCACAGTTTCCCGCCTAGGTTGCCCGAACAGCCCATTTTTTATCCGGTGCTGAACGAGGATTATGCCATTCAGATAAGCCGTGATTGGAACGTTCCTTACTATGGGGTGGGCTACGTGGTGCGCTTTGCAGTCGACACGCCCTATCTAGGTCAGTTTTCGGTGCAAAATGTAGGCGACCGGCATCACGACGAGCTGTGGGTGCCAGCCGAGCAGCTAGGGGAGTTTAACCAACACATTCAGGGACTGATTGAAGTAACGGCGACATTTAAGCGCCAGCAGTAAAATCAGCACTATACAGAAAGCGGACCTACCTCGGCTAGTAAGCTTGCGCCGCAAGCGTATTTGCTCTGCAACATCCGACAAATCCGTTAAAATCTGCGGTTTATGAAAGTTTATTTGCGCCTGTTGCAGTTTGCCCAGCCCTACAGCGACTTCTTGCCGCTGTACTTGGTATACATGGTGCTGGGCATCTTTTTTGGTATCGCCAACTTTACGCTGGTCATTCCGCTGCTCAACGTGCTCTTTGGCACCACCGATACGCACACAGCCACTGCGCCAACTGTATTGCCACATTTCGCCTTGAATATTGAGTATATCAAGGACGTTTTCAATTACTATTTCTCTCAAGTACTGGCAGTTAAGGGGAAGCGAGGGGCGCTAGCCTACGTGTGCGGCGTTATCATTGCCTCCGTATTTTTCAGCAACGTATTTCGCTACCTAGGTGGCAAGCTGCTAACCAAAGTGCGCGCTCGTGTGGTGCAAAACCTGCGTGGCGCCCTCTACGACCGCATTCTCGACCTAGAGCTAGGCTACTTCTCCAACGAACGCAAGGGCGACTTGATGTCGCGCCTCACCAACGATGTGCACGAGGTCGAAATTTCGGTGGTGAATACTCTTACAGCCGTGTTCAAAGAGCCGCTCACCATCATTGGGTTTTTCGTGCTGCTCTTCAGTATGTCGGCCCGGCTCACCGTGTTCACCCTGGTATTACTTCCTATTTCGGGTGGCATCATTGCCAGTGTGGCAAAGCGACTGCGGCGACAAGCTGCTCTGAGCCAGAGCACCCTAGGCTCTATGCTTTCCGTCATTGACGAAACCCTAGGTAGCATTCGGGTTATCAAAGGATTCAATGCGCGCGCTTACATCCTGGACAAGTTTAGGGCGCAGAACGACCAGTATGCCCAAACCACGCAGAGCATCGATAATACTCGTGATTTGGCTTCGCCTTTCTCCGAGTTTGCGGGCGTGGCTGTGGTAGCAGGGCTATTGTACTATGGTGGCTCGCTAGTATTGAGTGGGCAAGCAGGCTTATCAGCATCAGCGTTTATCACCTACATCATTCTGTTTTCGCAGATTCTGACACCGGCGAAAGCCCTTTCTGGAGCATTCAGCAATATTCAACGAGGGCTAGTAGCTGGGGAGCGCGTGCTGCGTGTCATTGATACCGAGCCAGCCATTCGCGACCGGCCCGATGCCGAGGTACTACCCAATTTTGAAAGGCAAATAGAGCTACGTGACGTGACCTTCACCTACGGTGAAAAGCCAGTGCTCTACGACCTCAACCTCACTATTAAGAAAGGCCAGACGATAGCCCTCGTAGGCCCCAGTGGCGGCGGCAAAAGCACGCTGGCCGACCTGCTACCTCGCTTTTATGACCCTTCGGCGGGCCAGGTGCTCATCGATGGCTACGATATCCGCGACTGCACGCTGCATTCGGTGCGCGCCCAAATGGGCATCGTGACGCAGGAAAGCATTCTATTTAACGACACGATTTACAACAACATCAAGTTTAACACCGAAGCCACGGAGGAAGAAGTAATAGCAGCAGCCAAAACAGCTAATGCCCACGACTTCATTATGCAGAGCACCGATGGCTACCAGACCATGATAGGTGACCGCGGCGGGCGGTTAAGCGGTGGCCAGCGGCAGCGCCTGAGCATTGCGCGCGCCATCTTGCGCAATCCTCCTATTCTCATTCTCGACGAAGCCACGTCGGCGCTGGACACCGAAAGTGAGAAGCTAGTGCAAGAAGCTCTGACGCGCCTCATGGCCTCGCGCACGTCGCTGGTTATTGCCCACCGCCTCAGCACGGTGCGCCACGCCGACGAAATAGTAGTGCTGCAGCACGGCCGCATTGTAGAGCGCGGCACCCACGACGAACTGCTACGCCACGCGGGTGGCCTCTATCAGCGCCTCAGCCAACTGCAAACCAACGCGGCGCTGGTGTAGCTTTGGCAGGCCATAGCGCTTCTTCTCCTGCTCATTTCCACTCGTATGTTTAGCTCCAAAACCTCCCGCTGGTTCGGTTTTCTTATCTTGCTGATGCTAGGCTTGCGCATTGGGTATAAATATTACCGCAGCCAGCAGCCTTCTGCCGCTGAAGAGCACATGGCAAACGCGCAAGCCCGTAGCAAAGCCCTCGTGGAGGCCATTAAAGCCGACCAAGAAAAGCAGCGCGCGGCGGGCACCCCCGTAATTTTGGCCGATTCTACAGTGGCCGCTACCGATACGGCATCGGTAAATTAGGTAACGTAGCAAACTGTGCAGCTAATCCGTAGAAGGTCGTGCTGACGCATTACCTTCCACTCTTTTTCTCCCCGATTTATGCTCGCTCTCAAACGTATCGTTACCGTCGCTGTGATGGTGTATTTGCTACTAGCGCTGCTCTTTTTGCTGCTGCCAGCCGTGCGCACCAACGTAGCCGAGCTAGGCTCTGGCGTGTCGCCCACCGAAAATGAGCGCAACTTTTTCTACGTGCTTTCTTTCATTGGTGTCGTCGTACTAGCCCTGCAACTGATAGCCGAGAATATCGACAGCAGCGTGCTGCGCCGCACGGTGGCCCAGCAAGACAGCAAAATCAATGAGCTGAAAGCTAAGTTATACGACGTACACCAGCCTACCACTCAATCCTCTATTCCTGCCGCTCCGGCGGTGTCTTACCCCACGGCGGCCTCGGCGGCCGAGCGCGACCAAACTGCTCCTCAGGGGTCTACCACTACCCCGCCTACATACTAATTTTTATTCGTGTCCGACGTCACTACCCCTACCCTGCTCACTAGCCTCGTTCGGGCCGAATTGAGCGAAGCCCGCACCGTTCTCGACCAGTTTTTGACCAATGAAGCTAACCTAGCGTGCATTACGCAGGCGGCTAAGCTAATGGTGAACAGCTTGCGCAACGGCGGCAAAATCCTAACTTGTGGCAATGGGGGCAGCCTCTGCGATGCCCAGCATTTTGCCGAAGAGCTCAGCGGCCGCTACCGCCAAGACCGCCCCGCGCTGGCAGCCATCGCCCTCACCGAAGCTTCGCACATGACCTGCGTGGCCAACGACTACGGGTTCGAATTTGTGTTCAGCCGCTTTGTGCAGGCCCTAGGTCGGCCCGGCGATGTGCTACTTGCCATTAGCACCAGCGGCAACTCGCCCAACGTGCTCAACGCGGTGGAAGCGGCCAAAGCTGCTGGCATGCAAGTAGTAAGCCTCACCGGCAAGAATGGTGGCAAGCTAGCCGACCTCAGCGATGTTGAAATCCGAGTTCCGCACTTCGGCTTTGCCGACCGCATCCAAGAGGTGCATATCAAGGCCATTCATATTATGATACTACTGATAGAGAAGCTCATGTTTGCTTAGCCAAGCGGTAACGACTTCTTTGCTTATTCTATTTATCAATCTATTCTATAAACAGCTTCTCAGCAGATACCGACGCTAGACAGCTTGCGCCGCAAGCTTATCCGCGATATAGGCTAGAATCTTCATTATTTGTGTTCTATGTTAACTAAGGTTTTCGGCTCGGCGGTGCAGGGCGTCAATGCCTACACTATCACCATCGAAGTATTAGTATCGGCCGGGACGAACTTCTATGTAGTAGGCCTGCCCGATAATGCTATCAAGGAAAGCCAGCAGCGCATCGAGTCGGCGCTGAAACTACGGGGCTACCGCATGCCGCGCACCAAAGTGGTCGTGAACATGGCGCCGGCCGATATTCGAAAGGAAGGTGCGGCATATGACTTGCCCATTGCCCTAGGTATCCTGCACGCGTCGCAGCAGTTACACACCGAGCAGCTCGGCGACTATGTTATCATGGGCGAAATGGCCCTCGATGGCATGCTACGGCCCATCAAAGGTGTGCTGCCCATTGCCATTCAGGCGCGCAAGGAGGGCTTCAAAGGCATTATTCTGCCCAAGGAAAATGCTCAGGAAGCAGCCATCGTCAATAATCTCGATGTGATTCCGGTGGGTACTATGCAGCAGGCCATCGACTTCTTTGAAGGCCGCGAAGTCATAGAGCCCGTTCGCATTGACACACGCGACATTTTTCAGCACACGGCCAATCAGTACGCCGCTGACTTTGCTGACGTGCAAGGTCAGGAAAATATCAAACGGGCGCTTGAAATAGCTGCCGCGGGCGGCCACAACGTCATCATGATAGGCCCGCCCGGCGCCGGCAAAACCATGTTGGCCAAGCGCCTGCCTACCATTTTGCCGCCCCTGAATATGCTAGAGGCGCTCGAGACTACTAAGATTCATTCGGTAGCGGGCAAGCTCGGCACCGGCCAGGGTTTGTTGAACCAACGCCCCTTCCGTGCACCGCACCACACTATTTCGGATGTAGCGCTGGTAGGTGGCGGCGGCAATCCGCAGCCCGGTGAGATTTCCCTTTCGCACAATGGCGTGCTTTTCCTAGACGAGTTGCCTGAGTTTAAGCGCACCGTGCTAGAGGTGATGCGCCAACCGCTGGAAGAGCGCCGCGTCACGATTTCGAGGGCCAAAGTCAGCATTGATTTCCCGGCTAATTTTATGCTCATTGCGAGCATGAACCCTTGTCCCTGTGGCTATTATAATCACCCGGACAAGGAATGTGTGTGTGGCCCTGGCGTGGTACAAAAGTATTTAAATAAAGTATCGGGGCCGTTGCTCGACCGCATTGACCTGCACGTGGAGGTGACGCCCGTTACCTTCGACCAGATGACAGAAACGCGCCGCGCCGAAACCAGCCACGACATTCAGCAGCGCGTGGAGAAAGCGCGCGAGGTGCAGTCGCAACGCTTCGCGGCCTATAGCGAGGTGCATTCTAACGCCATGATGCCCTCGCAGATGGTAAAAGATATCTGCCAGATTAGCGACGCAGGCCGATTGCTGCTCAAAACGGCAATGGAGCGCCTCGGCTTGAGCGCCCGTGCCTACGACCGCATCCTGAAAGTGGCCCGCACTATTGCCGACCTTGCGGGCACCGACGATATTCAGATTCAGCATTTGGCTGAAGCTATTCAGTACCGCTCGCTGGACCGCGAAGGCTGGGCGGGTTAAATTATAGTATTGTGTATAAGCAATTTGCCAAGCCTCTGCTCTTTAAGCTCGACGCCGAGCGCGCCCACCATTTCATTTTTGATAATGTGAAGCGCCTAGGTCACGTGCCGGGCACTACGGCCTTGCTACGCGCCCTTTACGACTATCGCCACCCTAGCCTAGAGCGCGAAGTATTTGGTCTGAAATTTCCAAATCCAGTAGGCTTGGCAGCTGGTTTCGATAAAAACGCCCTGCTTACCGATGAGCTAGCCACGATGGGTTTTGGCTTCATCGAGATTGGTACTGTGACACCTAGGCCGCAACCCGGCAACCCCACACCGCGCCTGTTTCGGCTGCCACAAGATGAAGCCCTTCTCAACCGCATGGGCTTTAATAATGAGGGCGCTGCCGCTGCTGCCAAGCGCCTACGCCGCCGCCACAACCGCCAGCTTATTATTGGCGGCAACATTGGCAAGAACAAAGACACACCTAACGAGCAGGCTGGTGATGACTACGTTGCTGCCTTCGAAGCGCTGGCCGAAGTAGTTGACTACTTCGTGGTGAATGTGAGTTCACCTAATACGCCTGGCCTACGCGAGCTTCAGGATAAAGAGCCGCTTATCAAGCTTTTGCAGCAAGTGCAGGCTCGTAACCAAGCACGCCCAAAGCCGCGCCCGCTCCTGCTTAAAATCGCCCCCGACCTCACCGATGCTCAGCTCGATGATATTCTCGACATAGCTCGCGAAACGCAGCTTAGCGGCTTGGTCGCCACCAACACCACTATTGCCCGACCCGAAACGCTGCGCACAGCCGCTACCACCGTGGCCAGCTACGGCGCCGGGGGCCTTAGCGGGCGGCCCTTGCGGGAGCGGGCTACCGAAGTTATTCGCTACTTGCATCGGCGTAGCCAGGGCTCATTGCCTATCATTGGGGCGGGTGGCATTCACTCGGCGCAGGATGCGCTGGAAAAATTAGCAGCTGGGGCTACGCTAGTGCAGCTTTACACAGGCTTTATTTATGAAGGACCAGGATTGATAAAGCAAATAAATCGGGCACTAGTGTCGTCGTAGCTGCCTGCTGCCATCGCGCCGGTGTAATTGCTAGCATGTGTTGCAATAGTGCCAGCAATTTGATTTAAATCGTTGGTCGGCGCGCCAGCTTAGCCCCTACTTTAAACTCGATAACATCGGCCGTACCACGGTGTATTTTTAAGTCTACTGCGCCGAATACGACGTTTGTAAACTGATACCGTAATCCCAGTCGCTCGTAATAAAATCCGTTTGACTTGTAGGGATTATACACGTAAAAACCTAGGTGCGACACAAAGGCGAGACGACCAAATAGCAGCTCGTGCCCTAGAAAAATCCCCGCTTTCTTTACATCTACCAGCTGCGCCTGGTTGCGCGCAGTGTCTTTTTGCGCGGCTAGCAGTGAACGGTCGTAGAAACCCTCTAGGCCTACTAACAAGTTGCTTTTGCGGTTCACACGCCGGCCGGCAGCTATGGTCAAGGAGTTTACCAAATACTTTTCGTATATGCCTAGCTCCCGTTGCTTATATCCTAGGCTAGTACTGACTAGCAAGAAGTTAGTTTTCACATCAGCAGGAGCCGGCGCCAGATAGGGTAGCGTAGATGCTGGGCGCTGCTGGTGGTAATTTAGTCCCAGCACCACCGATGGCAGATTTATTCCAAAATTAGGCTTGGTGGTGGCGCCATTGGAGTAGTGGTTGAGCGCCACGCCCAGTAGCAGCCCTAGGTGCGGCGTCAGGGCATAATCATACTCAAGCCGTAGCTGCAGCGTCGCATTTAGCGACGAGCTAACGATGACGTTTTTGCGGTTTGTTTGTAAGTCGAAGGGACTAGTAAACCATGCTAGCCCCGTACCTAGCCGGAAGCTTAGGTCCTGCCGTTGCGTGCGCAAAAACGATTTACTTAAGTACACTGTCGCGGCATAGCTCTGGCCTAATGCAGGGTTGTGGTAATCGTAGTACACCAGTGCCAGCCCTGCTTTCGGATACTTATACCAGCCATGCCAAGCGGCGGCACCCGTTGTTTGGCGCTGCACATTTAGCTCAAAGCCAGTAGGATGCGAAGCAGCTAAATGATTAACAGCGGCCGTATGCTTTAGAATGAAACTGCCTTGCGCATAGGCGCCCACTACTAGCGGCGGCCGGGCGGCTTGCATCGCGGCCGAGTCGTACATAGCCTGCGTAACGGGGTGCACTGCTTGGGCCGCTGCTAGCTGCGCTACGCTACAGCTACCGGCAAAAATGCCGACAGCACCTAATAAATATTTCCCAGAACCTAGTCTCGACCCGACAAGAGGCATAAAGCTGGCAGCAAACCAGTTCCAAAAGTACATCGCTGCTGCTACTGAAGCAGTCTATTCAGAAAGAAACTAAATTTATTTCAAACTGTAACCCTATCCCATCCTGGCTTAGTATAAGGCGCATTTCCGGTCTAGTTCACATCCTTATTTACTTTAGCTATCTAAGCGGCCGGGCTTATCTCACCATTTTTTCAGCCATGAAAAAAACCATCCTCTCTCTCGCTCTTATCGCTGGTGTTGCCGGCGCTGCTAATGCTCAAACTGGTATCAAAGTAGGTCTGAAGGGCGGCTTTAATCTTTCGACTTTCTCGGGCTCTGCATCGAAGGGTTCGGAATACAAAGCTGGATTCGCTGCTGGTCCGTATGTAAACTTCGGTGTTTCGGATAACTTCTCTATCCAGCCTGAACTTCTATATTCGCAGAAAGGCTCTTCGGTTGATAACGTAGCCTACGGCACTACCAACAGCACGCTGAAGAATACGCTCGGCTATCTGGATGTGCCTATCATGTTCCGCTATAACATTGGCGAAGATGGCAAAGGCTTCTTCGTAGAGCTTGGCCCGCAGGGTAGCTTCGTACTGCACCAGCGTACTTTCAACGAAGACGGCAGCGGTAAAGAAATCTCGGGCTCGCGCTACACCAGCACCGATGCACTGAATAAAGTAGTAATCGGCTACGTAGGTGGCCTAGGTTACCAAATCACGAGCGGCCTGCAGCTTGGCCTGCGCTACACCGGCGACTTCTCGCAAGTATATAAGAATGCTACCCCGAACGTTCACAACTCGGTGTTCCAGTTCCAAGCTGGTTACCTCTTCGGTGGTAAGTAGTATTAGCGCTCTTTAAGTTATAAACGCAAAACCCGGTTTCTATTAGGAACCGGGTTTTGCGTTTATAGCCACTTAGGCATTTGTTTTTTTAAGTATTGAAGCCATTAACTACAGAGCCTACTACTGCTAAGCCTACTTACTGGTTCAGTATCATTAGCACAAGCCCAAACAACTAGCTTCGGTATTAAAGCGGGGGCTTCTCTTACTAATGTAACCGGTGATGGCGTTGGCAGCAATGTAAAGAACCTGTTTGGCTTTCATGGAGGGTTATTCGCAAATTTTGCCCTTAACGATGCTTTCTCGATTCAGCCTGAAGTGCTTTATTCGATGAAGGGTACTAAGAGCGAAGGTCCTCTTGGTGGCTATTCTGGTGAGCTCACCTCTCGGCTGCATTACATTGATGTGCCGGTGCTAGCGCGTGTTAATGCAGGTGGCTTATTTTTCGAGCTTGGGCCGCAAATAGGATTCTTGGTAGCGGCCAAGCAGAAGCAGGAAATCTCTGGTGGACAAAGCGCTGGAACTTTCGAAGATGATTTAAAAAACCGCGTCCGGACAATTGATTTTGGCTATGCGGCGGGCCTTGGCTACCAGCTTAGCAATGGTCCTGGTATTGGCCTACGCTATAATGGCGGCTTTATTGATACAAAAAGCCCATCAAGCTCAGCCGCTGTCCGCAACAGTGCCTTTCAGCTATACTTAACTTACTCATTTGGCGGCAAGTAAGCCACCTAGTAAGCTGATAGTAAAGCCGACTCACGCCAGTGAGTCGGCTTTTTTGTGACTACTCTACTGGCTGGCACCCGTAGCTTTGCGGCATCTATTAGTTCACCTACTACTCTTTTGATGAAAAAACCCATCTTTGTATTGCTTGCTTTAGTGCTAGGCTTCAGTACGGTGGCGCAGGCGCAGCGGCGGGGCCGCGGTGGCAGCGACGTATCACTCGGCCTCAAAGCCGGCGCTTCGCTGACGAACCTCACAGGGCCCGATGCTAATGCCAATGATTATCGCTTCGGTTTTCATGGGGGCGTATTTGCTAATATCGGCCTTACGTCGCTTTTTGCCTTTCAGCCCGAGTTATTATACTCGCAAAAGGGCGGTTATTATAGGAACACTACCGATGTCTCCTGGCGCCTACACTACATTGATGTGCCACTGGCTTTTCATGTGAATACCGGTGGCTTATTCTTTGAAGCTGGCCCACAGGTAGGATTCTTAATATCTGCTAAGTATCAGGCAGGTAGTGTCTCGACCGACATAAAGAATGGTTTAAATACCGTTGACTTTGGCTACCTGTTCGGGCTCGGCTATCAGCTTAAGCACGGCCTAGGTGTAGGCCTACGCTATAATGGTGGGTTCACCAATGTGCCTCAAGCAAACACATTCGGTAACACAACTTTCCAGAGCCGCCAGCGCAATGGGGCTTTTCAGCTGTATCTGACTTACTCGGTCAATGGCCGTTAATTGACCATGTGTCATTTAAAAAGGCCCTGGTTTCTAGCTAGAAACCAGGGCCTTTTTATGTTGCGTCACACAAGCTGATTAGTTGCTGGCCGCTGCATACTCACGATAAAACTCCGGAATGGTTTCGATACCTTTCAGGAAGTTAAATACGCCGAAATGCTCGTTTGGCGAATGGATAGCATCCGAATCGAGGCCAAACCCAAGCAGCACCGAGTCGAGACCTAGCTCGGTCTTGAACATAGCCACAATGGGAATAGAGCCGCCACCGCGCGTAGGTACTGGCTTCTTACCAAAGGTGATTTCGAGCGCTTTAGCTGCGGCGCGGTAAGCCACCGAGTCGGTAGGCGTCACGACGGGCTCACCGCCGTGGTGAGGCGTCACTTTTACGGTTACGCCGGCCGGGGCAATGCTTTCGAAGTGCTTCTGAAATAAAGCCGTAATCTCATCGCTCGTTTGGTGAGGTACTAGGCGCATCGAGATTTTGGCGTAGGCCTTGCTGGCTATCACTGTTTTGGCACCTTCGCCGGTATAGCCCCCCCAAATGCCGTTGACATCGAGTGTTGGCCGGATGCTTGTGCGCTCGGGAGTGGTGTAGCCTGCTTCGCCCGCGGCTGTGGGCAAGCCGATGCTTTGCTCAAACTCTTCTTCCGAGAAAGGCGCCTGCGCCAGTTCAGCGCGCTCGGCTGCGCTTAGCTCGGCTACGTTGTCGTAGAAGCCTGGGATGGTGATGTGCCGGTTTTCATCGTGCAGGCTGCTTATCATATCGCAAAGCGCATTGATGGGGTTCATCACTGCGCCACCGTAGAGGCCTGAGTGCAGGTCACGATTGGGGCCCGTCACTTCTACCTCATGGTAGCTGAGGCCGCGCAAGCCTACCTCGATGCTAGGCACATCGTTGGCCAGAATGCCCGTATCGGAAATAAGGATTACATCAGCTTTTAGCTTTTCCTTATTGGCTTTGACAAAGATGCCCAGGTTGTCGGAGCCAATTTCCTCTTCACCCTCAAACATAAACTTGATGTTGCAGGGGGCACCTAGGCCACCGTCGCGCAGCATCATTTCGAGGGCCTTCACATGCATATACACTTGGCCTTTATCGTCGCAGGCGCCACGAGCGTATATTTTTTCGTCTTTAATAACCGGCTCAAACGGCGGCGAAGTCCACAGTTCGTAGGGGTCAGCGGGTTGCACATCGTAGTGGCCATACACCAGTACGGTGGGCCGGTCGGGGCCCGCCATGTACTCGCCATACACAATGGGGTTGCCCGCGGTAGGGCATATCTCTACCAACGTAGCGCCCGCTTCTAGCAGTCTTTCTTTAATAAAGTCGGCGGCGCGGAGCACATCACCGTGAAACTTTGGGTCGGCCGAAACCGACGGAATGCGGAGCCATTCAATAAGCTCTTCTAGAAATCGATTTTGATGCTGTGCGAGGTAAGCGGGTATAGCCATGCTTAATACAAGAAATAATTGCTAGGGCAAAAGTAAGTACCCAAGGGCTAGCCTTGCCTTAGGTTATTGCCTTTCGACTTACCATAATGCTATTATGCCCACGAATAAACCATAATACTCGCCCAACAGCCGTAGTTGTGGTACAAACTCATTTTTGCAAATGACTATTCTCATTCCCTTCTGGCCATAATGGTGAGAATGTATGATACTCAATAAACCTAGGTAATTACCTACACGCTAGTGCCACACAGCCTCATCAACTGCTTTTAAGCACTGAAAAGGCTAGGTTGAATAGTTCTTTAACGCTTGCCCCAAAGCGGCACGCGGCTTTCAGTACCAGCCCGCAACCGACCGATATTGGCGCGATGGGTATAGACAAGCATAGCCGCTAGCAGAAAGCCAAACCAGATTTGTAAGGAGTTGGCGGGTCGAAAAGCAGGCAACAGTTGCAAAAACGCAAAAGCTACGCCGGCCGACATGGAGGAGAGCGATACGTAGCGCGTAGTACCTAGCACGGCCAGAAACACGAGCAACGCCACCCCTACCGTAGGAGGCGCGATGGCCAGCATCATCCCTAGGATGGTGGCCACGCCCTTGCCGCCCCGAAACTGGGCCAGCACAGGATAAATGTGCCCTACCACAGCTAGTATCCCGCAGGCCAGCCGAAAATAGAATAGGTTGTCCGTCGCGATGGCTTGCTGGCTCAGTAGCCAGTTGGGCAGAAAGTAAGCTGCTGCAAAGCCTTTAAAAGCATCAAAAAGCAGCACGAAGGTGCCCGCTTTCTTACCTAGCACCCGGAAGGTATTGGTAGCCCCTGCATTGCCAGAGCCATGCTCCCGAATATCGGCTAGCTGGAAAAACCATCGCCCCACCCACAAAGCGGTTGGAATAGACCCTAGGAGGTAGGCGGCCAGCAGCGCACTAATGATATACAGCATCGGAAGAACAGTGTGAAAACAAAAGTACCCCGAAGGTGGCCTTCGGGGTACTGAGATTACGAATCGCCAAAGGGGTCTTCTTCGGCTTTCTTCTTTTTCTTCGACTTTTTACCGGGGTCTACCGTCGGCTCGGCACTAGGGTCGGCGGCCGGGTCAGCAGGTGCGGCCTCCTGCTCTTTCTTCTTTTCCTTTTTCTTCTTCGCCGGCTCCTCGGTGGGCGCATCGGTGGGGTCAGCAGCCGGAGCCACCTCTTTCTCTTTCTTCTTAGGCTCCTTCGCTGGCTCGGCGGCTGGGGGTGGGGTTATCTCGCCTTCACCGAAGGGGTCGTTGTCCTTGGCCTTCTTTTTCTTCTTGGCAGGCTCGGGCGCGGGCTCAGTTGTGGTGGTTTCGCTGGCGGCGGCCCCTTCCTTGCCTTTCTTCTTTTTGGTGGGCTCGGCGGCGGGAGCGGCGGTTACCTCACCTTCGCTGAAGGGGTCATCTGCCTTTTTCTTCTTCGACTTCTTGCCAGGGTCAGCAACGGGGTCGGCAGCAGGCGTGATTTCGCCGTCGCTGAAGGGGTCGTTGGCTTTCTTCTTTTTCTTTTTGCTCTTATCTACGCCCTCCTCTTCGAAGCTACTTGCCGGTGCGGCCGGGCGAGCAGCGAGTTTGCCCGACTTACCTAGGTAGTCGCGCTCAAAGTGCGAGCGGAATTGGTCTACATCGCTGAAGTCACCTAAGAAAACGCCGTATTCCGTAGCAGTATTCGAGTCACCTTTGGCCTTACCGCCGATTTCACCATCGAAGCTTTCGTTCGACGACTTGGCCAGTACAATGTTATTGGCGTAGCGCAGGTAATACCACGTCTGGGGTTCAGCCTCTAGGTATATTTCTACAAGGTCTGTCGAGTTATCGCGCTTGATTTCTACATAACCGTCTACCAGTGCGTTCATAGCCTGCTTGCCTACTCCAGCCAAGCCAATCTTACCTACCGAGTACCAGGCTTTTTGCTTGGGGTTCCAGCGCAGGTCTACCTTGCTCAGTACCAAGGTGTGAACTAGCTTGGGCGAGATAGATGCCAGCGGCGCTGCCGCAGCACCCGGCTTGCGGTTGGCATACAATTCAGCGCCTTTGTTGCCAGCAAACTGCGCTATTTTATACACCTCATCAGTAGAGCCATCGAGCGCTTCAGGCGAATTCTTAGTCACCTGACCTAGGTTAGCGGCCATCGTTTCAATGGCTTTGCTAGGCATGTTAATGTTGACACCTAGCAACGTATTAATTTGGTAGCGAGCGCTATCAGTATTCGCGCCCCCTACCCCACTGGCTGTGATGCTATAGTTCTTGTTGTTAGTGATGAAGTTCATCGGGCCGCGGAAACTGATGCGGTTGGTTGTTTCCTTGTACACCAGCACGGCGCCTTCGTATTGGTTGGCATCAGCAAGGTCGTTCTTCGAGATGGTGTACTCGCCGGCCTTGGCATCATAGTGCAGTTTGCCATCTACCTCAAGGATTGACACGTCGGCAGGCGTCACCTTAGGAGCGGCGTAGAGCGGATATACGCGGTTGTCAGCGTCTGATAGGAACAGACCCGTCACCAGTTCGGTACCATCCTCTGCCTTGGGCTTGGTGAGAGTTAGCGCTACGTTCTTGGGGTCGATGCTATCCTGCACCGCAAACCATTCGGCCGAATTTTTAAGCTTGCTGAATTGCAGCTGCACTTGCCCGTCGAAGATGAGACCACGCTTCTGCGAGTTTAGGTTGATGCTGCCGCGGTAGCCAATGCTAGGTGCCAACTGAAACTTCTGGTTGGCTTCCACACTAGCGGTGGCCGTAGTAGCCAAGCTAGGTGGCCCAGCAGCTTCGTCGGTAGTAGCGCGCTTACGCAGGCTGAAGCGCTTCTTGCTCGGGCCAGCTACCAGAGACGAGGAATCGGACTGGAAGTTGGTAAACTTTAATGCCAGCGAGTCGCCAGTCACCGTGCGGAAGTTATACTTGGCATCACCACTGAAGGCATCGCGCGAGGCTACTGTGATGTTGCCCCCCGTCAGCTTGTGAAACTTACCTAGGGAGTCGAGCAGCACCGTAGCGCGGCGCAGGGTCTGCAGCTTGCCCCCACCCGCCACAGCCACCCGGCCCGAATCGGGGATAATCCAAGCGTCGGCGGCGGCCACGTAGGGCACGCCTTTGGCTTCAAGCTGATATTTGGTCAGGTCATACGAAGCCGAGGTAGACTTAAATTTCAGACCGTGCTGCTCGGGCTTGGTAGAAACAAAATAAGAGCTATTAGCCGCAGTAGCAGTCGACTTCAATGATACGCGCTTCTTCTTAAAGTCCCAGCGCCCGCTACTCAAACTGGTGCGGAAGCTTGAATAGGGCAAGTCGATACTGGCCTTACTGTTCTCCTCACGCGTGAATTCAGCATAGCTGTTTTTCAAATCGTAGGTAAACGCTACATCGTTGGCCGTGAGCGCAGGCTTGCCCGCTTGGGCTGACTTCACGCTGAGCACGGCTTTCTTACCTGAGTACGAGTCGTTTTTAAAAGTCAGGTCGCCCGAACGCACGTAGCTCTGCGGGCCATCGAGGCGGCCCGCTCCACCTAGGCCCTTCGGCGTCAGCAGCATCGAGCCTTTGAAGGTGTGGTCGGCATACATCTTTACCGGCGCACCTTCTTTGGGTGTCAGCAGGTGCAGCGAGTCCGACTTAGCGTTCCAACTGATGAAGTAGCCGGGCGGCATTGTCACCTTCGGGAAGTTGGGACCGGCCGCAATGGCGCCCGCCTTGCCCTCACCGGTAAGCGAGTCGCCGTACATCACAAATCGGTCGCTTTGCATGGTGGCGCCCAGGTAGGTCACGGTACCGTTCGACTGCAAGCCCTGGGCATTGAGGTGCACCTTAGCTCCGCCCGACAGGCGCCCCTTGCCTTTATAAAGCGCGTAGCCGCCGGCTGGCACAGTGTGCACAAAGCCCAGCGAACCATCCTCTTGCGTGGTCAGCGCCGTCTTGATGGGCGGCAGAGCCTTGCTGTGGAACATTCCCACAAAGCCTGCCCGCGACTTGCTGGTGCCCATCGAGTCAAATTTGAAGGGCGGCACGTCGAAGTACGTGGTGGAATCATAAGCGCCACCTAGGACATCGGGCTTATTGAAGTATACATAGGCACCCGACGTTGAGTTGAACGACGGAAAGTTACCCAGCTTCTTGCGGCCCGAGCGGTTCTTAGGGTCGTTTAGGAATAAGCGTCCGCTTTGCGAGTTGCCTTTGTTAGTCAGTGTAAAATCGCTAGGCCGGCGCTCATTGCCGGTTGCTTTTTTGGTCGATTTGCTGCGAATCGTCAGCGAATCGATGTGGGGCATGTCGATATAATACCCGTCGTAATCAAACTGAAAATCACGGCCTTTAAACCGGTAGGCCGAGGCTATCACGCGTCCATTAAACTTGATGGTCCGGTTGCGACCTAGGCGCACTACCCCGCTGTCGGGGCGAACTACTACAGCCGCCGAATCATCAGAAAAGCTGAATTGCTCAACGCCCCGCACCAGCAGCTGGTCCGAAGCCAGGTTGAGTGTGGCTGAGCGCCCCGAGCCCGTCAAAGATTTAATCGCGATATGGTCGTAATCCTTTTTCTCACGTGCGGCTCCTACGTAGTGGCGGCCTTTGGGCAAGATGGTAACTACTCCATTTTGAGGCTGCACATCTACGTAGCCATCGCGGGCCAGCCCCACCACAGCCGAGCGCAGGTTAGCTTCCGGTATCTTAACCTCTTCTGCCACTTCGCGCACCGACATAGTCATTGTTTTGCCGTGGTTCTGGCTGTAGCCCAGCAGCATCTGAAGCGGGTGCAGGTGGTTGATGCTCTTGAGTTGCTGGTAGCGCGTGTTGGAGAAGAAGTTCTTGCTCTCAAAATCGGCCGATACCTGCTTGGGCGAGGTGAAGATGCTAAAGTCAATCTTAGGCTCGCGCAGGTTCCAAACCAACATTTCGGCCCGCACATCTACTTGGTGATATGAGTCCGAGTAGGGCGTTTTGCGGTAGGTGCCCTGCTCTTGCAGCAGCTGTAGCTTCTGCTTGCCCTTGAGGTACTTCAGCTCCACGCCGGGGTGCGTAATTGAGTCGTGGTCGCTCTCATACATGGCCACCGCGGCCCGGCTGGCCGTGATAATAGAATCGCCGAGCACATAGCTGCGCGAAGCAGCCCGAAAGCGCAGCTTCCCATCTTGGCTTACTCGGATGTTGGCCAGCGAGCCGTCGAGCGCGGCCGATAGCAGCCGCGCTCCCGAAATAGACACCCCGCCTTGATACTTAATGCCTTCGCCCATATTCTTAAGGCGAGCATCGTTGGTGAGCGAAATAAACCTAGGATAGCCGGTATCGCCCGTAGCGGGCTTGCGGCGTAAGCTCTTGTAGCTCAACGCGCCTTTAACGGGTGCTTCGAGTAAGTAGGGATAGGTGAGCGTGACAGGCTGGGCCGTGAATTCCGCCTTGCTTAAGTCAAAATCAAACGGCCCTAGGTCGGCCGTAACGGGGTTGTTCTTGATAGTCCAAGCCACTTGGCCGCCCGTGGCCACCAGGCGCGAGCTAAGCGGGGCAGCTGTGCCGCTCACCTTGCGCAGCACAATGGAGTCGCCCGCCGTACCCATTACGAAGTCGGCATCCTTGATTTCAATCACCGGACCGCTCACCGCGGGTGGGTAATAGGCCTCATAGGCAGCACTAGCCGAGGGCGTAAAGGGCAGCGTCGGCTCGTCAAAATCAGAGTTTTTCGCTACGGGCGCCGCGGGTGCTGGCTTTGCAGCGGGCGCCTTAGCTGGTGTGGCTTTGGCTACAGTTTTAGCAGGGGCTTTCTTCTTGACAGGAGTACCCCAGCCATCGTTAGCCGAACCCCACCCATCATTGGCGGCTGATTTTTTCACGGGCGTGCCCCAGCCGTCATTAGCCGAGCCCCACCCATCGTTTTTCTTACTGCTTGAAGTCGATGACCACATATCGGCCGTATCCCAGCCATCGCTAGCGCGTTTTTTTGGCTTGGGCTTGGCTTTTACCACAGGCTTTGCCGGGGCTGGCTTGGGCGTGGCAGGCTTGGCTACAGGGGCCGCCGGGGCGGCCGGGGTTGCTTCGAAGCTAGCTGTGGGGCTGGGCTCCGTGGCAGCACCTTTGTGCGCAAACGAGAGCTGCCCGCCCACTACACGCAGCGAATTGAAGCCCGAGCGGTAGAGGTAGCCGCCATTGAGCAGCCGCGTAGTTGAAGTTAGAAACTTCTCGGTATCAGTGTTGGAGTCGCGGTCTAGCGACTGGCTCAGCACATCCAGCAACTGGTCTACTTGCCCGTCGCTAAGCTTTGCCAGGTTTTTACCACCCACCAAGGCGCTGTAGAAGGTGGTGAGGTGAGGCAGCGGCCGAAACTTCTTATCCAGCATCTTTTGCGACAGCTCCGCAATGCGGCTTTGCTGGCTGCTGGTCAGTTGGTTGGTGCCCCATAGCTGGCGCAACTTTTCTCCTACGGCCTGCGCTGCTGCATTATTGGTAGCCAGCAGCATCGTGCGCACGTCCACGATAAACTGCGCTGGGTCAGGGGCTAGGTGGCCGTTGTAGCGCTGCGCTACCGTTACTTGGGCAGGCCGCGCAGCGCCAGGCGTGCGCCCATCGGTAGGGGCGGCAGGCTTGGCGGCTGGTGGAGCAGGAACCGGCTTAGTGGTTTGCGCCGCGGCCGGCAGCAAATGCAGAAAAGTAGTGAAGAAGGCGGCGGTGAAAAGTCGCTTCATAAGGTCGGGCAAAGGCACTGGCAGCAAGTAGGATGCCTGGCCTAATTGCCCGACGCCCTACAATTTTGTAAAAATAGCAGAAATCCAATTACGCAGCTCACGATGACGCTCGTAGCGCAGCCCCTGCCGGGTGGCCTCGGCCGTAATCTTCGCTAAATCTTCCTCATAAAACCCGCTGAATAAAATTGGTTTCCCACTGGGCAGTAGCGCCGCATACGCGTGCATGTCTTCCAGCAAAACATTGCGGTTAATGTTGGCCAAAATGATGTCAAAGGGTGCTTCGCCCGCCAGCACTTCTACCCCACCTAGGCGGCACTCGATGGTGCGGCAGTTGTTCTCAGCCGCGTTGTCGCGGGCGTTTTCTACGGTCCACGGCTCCACATCTACAGCCAGCACCTGGCGGGCGCCCAGCATCTCGGCCATGATGGCCAGAATGCCTGTGCCGCAGCCCATGTCCAGCACGCGCTTACCATGGTGGTCGATATCCAACTGATTTTCAATCATGAGGGCCGTCGTTTCGTGGTGGCCGGTGCCAAACGACATGCGAGGCATGATTTCTAGGTCGTACTCTACTCCCTCGGGCTTGGGGTGGAATGGCGCCCGCACCGACACCCGGTCGGCAATAATGAGTGGCTGAAAGTTCTTCTCCCACTCGGCATTCCAGTTCTGGCGGGTGATGACCCGGTGCGAATAGCTAAGCTCGCCCATGCCCTCATAGCGGCTCATGATTTCGGCTACTGCATCGGCATCAAATTCTCCTTCGCCCGTGTAGCCGCAAAAGCCTTCGTCGTTGTCCTCAAACGTATCAAATCCTACTTCGCCTAGCTCAGCCACCAGGATATCGGCCAACTCGCGCGGGGCTTGCACCCGCAATTCAATATAATCCATACTTAGTTAATCTATAGGAAATGTACAACTCTTTAACCCTAGATTCCTGTCTTGCTTCACATCAGTACCTAGGGTCGCTCGTGGCTCCTCAGTTTGTTTTGCACCCAGCAAACGACCGCACCTTGATGTAGTGAATGGAAAACTCGGCCAGGTTGCGGTCAGAAGTCACAAACAGGTTGTAGTCAGCAAACTGACGATTTTCAGCGGGGTACCACAGGCCAGCTTTGTCGGCAAATAGCTTGTTATTCTCCTGATACACGAGCACATCCGCAAAGGCTTCTTCGGGCTCGATATACACCGTGGCAAAGCAGTTGCTACGCAGGCGCGGGTCGGTTTCGAGATACACGGACCCGTAAACTTTGCAGGGCTCAATGCTCGTGGCCGGCGCCGGCGAGGCAGGGCGCAGGGCAAGCAACGCCGTAAGCAGGAAGGAGAAAAACATAGTGGTAATGTGCTTAATAGCCCAAAAGCAGTGGCTTAGCAAAATACATGCTAGGCCTATGTTGCGTTCGGCACCACGCTTTTCTTATGCGCGGGCGCCGAACGCAACTAAGCTTAGAACGATTGCACAATCGTCACGAAATCGCGCGATTTCAGCGACGCACCGCCGATGAGGCCGCCGTCCACGTCGGGCTGGCTGAAAAGCTCGCGGGCGTTCTGGGCATTGCACGAGCCGCCGTAGAGGATAGCCGTGTTGTTGGCGGCTTCGGCGTCATAGGCGCCGGCTATTTGCTCCCGAATGAAGGCGTGCACTTCCTGGGCCTGCTGAGTAGTGGCGGTTTTGCCGGTGCCAATGGCCCAGATGGGCTCATAGGCAATCACCACCTTATCGAACTCCTCGTTGCTGAGGTGGAATAGGCCGTCTTTCAATTGCTTAGCGATGAAGTCAAAAGTATCTTCTGCTTCGCGGGTTTCTAGGCTTTCGCCCACGCAGAAGATGGGCCGCAAGCCAGCACCTAGGGCGGCTTTCAGCTTCTGGCTCAGCAGCTCGTCGTCTTCGTGGAAGTACTGGCGACGCTCCGAGTGACCTAGAATAACATATTGGCAACCTACTGATTGTAGCAACTTAGCCGATACTTCGCCGGTGTAGGCACCGCTTTCTTTCTGGTGACAGTTTTGGGCACCTAGGGCCACATTACCACCTTCACCTAGTAGGCGACCCACAATGGACAATAGCGGAAACGACGGGCAGATAACCACCTGCGGCTTGTCGGCACCGAGCTGCTCGTCGTGCAGCATTTGCACGATTTCAGAGGTCAGGGCCTGCGCCTCGGGTAGGGTAAGATTCATTTTCCAGTTGCCGGCAACAAATTTTTGACGCATTGCGTGGAGCGGTTAAGTAGTACCAAGAGGGGCAAAAGTACGGCGGGCTGCCACACGGGCACGCTCCTGCCTTACGCAGCTTGCTTGGGGCGGCGCTTCTTCCACATCCACACCCCTAGGGGCGCCAGCAATAGTAGTAGCACAGCCGTGGTCAGGGCTACCGCTGCTACTGGCGGTATAGTTTCGCGTTGAGCTACCCAAGTACCCACGAGCCCCCAGGCTACTGGTAGCGGTAATAGCAGGTCTCGTGCTCGCACGGCCAGTATCAGCGCTATCAGGCCCGCTACTTTGGCTAGCTGCACGCAGCCTTCAACCGTAGCACTATCCGACCATTGCCAGCCGAAGGCGTCGCGCAAGCCAAAAATTATATTTAGCACGGTGGCTAGCAGTATCCAGCCTAGGTATAGACTCAGAAACCACGTGGGCCAAGCAGGAGCGGCGCCTGCCAGCACCAGCTTGCGGGCCCGCGCGTAGGCCACGGCTAGCAGTACTAGCAGTGTCAGCATCACCCCTAGGCTCAAGCCGATAAGCTCGTAGCTAAATACCAAGGTCCAGGCCGTAGTGGCTAGCACGGCTAATGTCAACACCGGCGTAAGACGGGCGGGCAGCAGTGAGCGCTGCGCCTGCGGCCGTAGCTGCCAAATGGTATAAATAACTAACCCGCTGAAAATAATGCCCCAGATGCTGAACGCATACCCAGCAGGCGTTAGGCAGGTGGGATGGCGAGCCGACATCTGGCCGTTGCTGAAGGCCCCAGCAGGCGGATGGGCATTATATAGGTAATTGACGTACAAGCAAGCCACGACGGCTAGCGGCAGCAGCCAGCGCCAAAGGCGCCCGGCGGGAGCAGAAGTTTCCATGCGCACACTTACGAAAAAAGAAAAAGCGGGACTGTTGCCAATCCCGCTTTTCACTAACTAGTGCTGGCGCCATGCCAAGAGGCGCCCTAGGTGCTATACAAACAAGCCTTCTACCGACAGGTAGCGCTCGCCCGTATCGTAGCAGAAGGTGAGCACCTTGCCGCCCTGGGGCACTTCAGACAGCTTTTTAGCTACGGCGGCCAGCGAAGCGCCCGACGAGATACCGCACAAAATGCCTTCTTCAGTGGCGGCGCGGCGAGCCATTTCGAAGGCCTCGTCACGGCTCACCTGAATGGTACCATCCAGCAAATCGCGATGTAAGTTATCGGGAATGAAACCGGCGCCGATGCCCTGGATGGGGTGCGGCCCCGGGGCGCCGCCGCTGATAACGGGCGACAGCTCGGGCTCTACGGCGTAGGTTTTCATGTTCGGAAACAGCGGCTTTAGCACCTGCGTCACGCCTGTGAGGTGGCCGCCCGTGCCCACACCCGTAATGTGAAAGTCGAAGCCACCTTCTGGCGAGTCGCGCAAAATCTCCTGGGCCGTCGTTTCAACGTGGATTTTGATGTTGGCCTCGTTCGAAAACTGCATGGGCATCCAAGCGCCGGGCGTGGTATCTACCAGCTCTTGGGCTTTGGCGATGGCACCTTTCATGCCCTGCTCGCGGGGAGTCAGCTCTAGGTTAGCGCCGTAAGCCGACATCAGGCGGCGGCGCTCGATGCTCATGCTTTCGGGCATCACTAACGTGATTTTATAGCCCTTCACAGCAGCTACCAAGGCCAAGCCCACGCCTGTGTTACCTGAGGTAGGCTCTACAATGGTGCTGTCTTTGGTCAAGATGCCATCTTTCTCGGCCTGCTCAATCATGCTCAGCGCAATGCGGTCCTTAATAGAGCCGCCGGGATTTTGGCGCTCTAGCTTCACCCACACTTCTACGTCGGGCCGCTCGGCGGCAAAAAGCTTATTGAGTTTGACCAGCGGCGTGTTGCCGATAACGTCGAGGATGGAATTGGCTTTCATTGGTCTGGGCTGGCGGCTACTAGCTATTAGCTGTCAGCTTTTTTTGGGTGGAATAAAAAGAGGCTATTAGCTAACAGCTAGGAGCTAATAGCTAGTAAACTAAATAACAAACATCAGCTCGCCGGCGGGGTCATCCTGGCGTGCCATGTGTAGCTGTGCCCGATGGTACACGCGTGAGTGCGATGGCACGCTCTCGGTCAGCCACACGTTGCCACCGATGATGCTGCGCGTACCAATCACGGTGCTGCCCCCTAGGATAGTCGCGTTGGCATAAATCACCACGTGGTCCTCGATGGTGGGGTGACGCTTAAGGCCTTGCTGGTTTTTGGTCACACTAAGTGCCCCTAGGGTCACGCCCTGGTATATCTGCACGTGCGCCCCGATTTGGGCCGTTTCGCCAATGACGATGCCCGTACCGTGGTCGATGCAAAAAGCAGTGCCAATGCGTGCGCCAGGGTGGATATCAATACCCGTTTGGCGGTGCGCATATTCGCTCAGCATGCGGGGCAAGCGGGGCACGCCGCGCAAGTGCAGCGCGTGTGCCAGCCGGTGCATGGCCGTAGCATAAAACCCAGGGTAAGAGCTTATCACCTCAGCCATGCCCTGGGCAGCGGGGTCAGCAGCCAAAGTAGCGGCGGCATCGCGCAGCAATGCTTCGCGTAGCAGCGGCAGCTGTGAAAACAAAGTGCTAGCCAGCTCAGCCGGGGCCGCCGGTAGCTCGGGCATTAGAGCCAGCAGTTCGGTTAGGTCGGCTTGTAGCTGGTAAAAAGTGGCGGCAATAGCATCGGCACTAGCCAGCGGCCGGGTAGCGCGCTCCGGAAAGAGGAGGGCTAATACTTGCTCGGCAAGGGCGCAAAAGGCCGGGCCGGGCAGGGCAGTAGGCACGGCCGCATGGGCCTGTGCCAATTGCGCAGCAAATCGTTCGGCGACGGCAGTGGACACGGCAGAATCATGAGTGAGGAGACTAGGTAACCCGGTGGCAAGTATACACCACGCGCCGTTACCAGTTGGCATTTCAACCAGTAGCCTACCCGAAGGTTTACCGCTAGTTGCCACAACCGTAGCCCCACCCCCTGCGTTAGCCAAGCCGTTACCGTGCGGAGCGGCTCTCCGCTTTCCTTTTCCTTATACTACGGAGTACTGCTCCGTTTACCGCTTCTTATGTCTACCACCAACATCAACGCTACCGATGCGCCCGCTGGCGACCAAGGTGAAAAGAAACTAGCCGCTGGCCACCACGTGGCCCTGCGCCTCTGGGAAGATGAGCAACCCGGCGAGCCCAAGCCCCTCAGCAATCGCCCCTACGAAACGGTAGGCTACGTGCTCAAAGGCCGCGCCGAACTACACCTCGAAGGCAATGTGACAACGCTAGAGCCCGGCTCGTCGTACCTCGTGCCCCAGGGTGCCTCCCATACCTATAAGATTCTAGAAACCTTCTCGGCCGTGGAAGCCACGTCGCCGCCCGCCGAATAAATATTGGCACCCAAGCACTGAGCCCGGATAGGCAGCCACTAGGTTGCTTATCCGGGCTTTTTGCTACCCAGGTACGGGCCGGGTAAAGAAATCAACTGCTCGGCGCTCCGAATAGTATCTGCCACTAGGTGCCCCTTCGGCGAACCCCACATGCCCACCCGCCAAAGGCGTTTCCAGAAAAAAGTAGTCGCTGGCCGCCGCAACATCTCTAGGGTAGCACGAAGCCGGCAAAAAAGGGTCGTTCAACGCATTGACTAGCAGCGTCGGAATTTGAATATTGGCCAAGTATTGCCCCGAGGCAGCGTGCGCATAGTAGTCGTCGGCCGACGCGAAGCCGTGCAGCGGTGCCGTATAGCGCTCATCGAACTGCGGAAAATCGCGTAGCGTGTCCAACTCTGCCAGGTCGAGTTGCCCAGGTAGATACGCTGCTTTTTCGCGCATCTTATTGCGGAGCGACGCCATAAAGCGGCGCAGATAAATATGGTTTTGCCACCGGCTGATGTGCAGCGAGCTTGCCTTCAAGTCGGTAGGAACTGAGAACACCGCCGCCCGGCGCACCTGTAGCGGCACTTGGGCAGGGTGCTCGCCTAGGTACTTCAATGTAACGTTGCCCCCCGCCGAAAAGCCAGTAAGCACTACTTCTGCATAGCCTTGCACTTCGATAGCGTAGCGGACCACGGCGGCTAGGTCGCCCGTATCGCCCAAGTGGTAAGAGCGCAGCAGGCGGTTGGTTTCGCCACTGCAACCCCGGTAATTCCAACCTAGGGCGTCGAATCCGGCTTGGTTGAGCGCGCGGGCCATACCCCGCACATAGGGCCGGTTGCTATCGCCCTCTAGTCCGTGCGAGATGATGCCTAGCCTACGGGCCCGCACTGGCTGGGCCAGCGACCAATCTAGGTCAAGAAAATCGCCATCTGGAAGTTCTAGTCGCTCGCGCTGGTAGGCTACTTCCGGCACCCGCCGTAGCGTGCTGGGCACGATGGTTTGGAGATGGCCGTTGAATAGCAACGGGGACGGACGATAAGCAGAAGCGGTAACTAACGGCATAACCTCCGCTAATTTAAGACCTAGGCTAGTTTGCGATAGGCCCGCGCGGTAGCACTAGCTTCCGTGGCAGCATTTTTTGCTTGCTTCCAGTGCGTCATTTTGAGTCAGCGCTAGGATAAGCTAAGTATTCTTCTTACCTTTGCCCTCCCAAACGTGAAAACCACAGCTAATCTGCTGTTCCTCTATAGAATTCTTTTTTTGTCATGGCAAACCACAAGTCGGCTATTAAGCGCATCCGCAGCAACGAAGCGAAGCGTGTACTGAACCGCTACCAGCACAAGTCTACCCGCACCGCTATCAAGAAGCTGCGTGGCACTACCGATAAAACGGCTGCTCAAGAGCTGCTGAAAAAAGTAACGTCGATGTTGGACCGCCTGGCCAAGAAAAACATCATCCACAAGAACAAGGCTGCTAACAACAAGAGCAAGCTGACAAAACTCGTTAACGCGCTTTAGCGCGAGACGGGTTCTAGCGGGGCCAAACTCTGCCGCCCCACCGTTTGGTCCCGCGCCTCTTATCAGTAAGCCCCGCCCCTACCGGCGGGGCTTACTGCGTTTAAGCTTACTGAAGCTGCATTATCCATGCTTAGCCACTAAAAAGGCCGCCCTGTTTGGGCGGCCTTTTTGCAGCTAATAAACTAGACCTTATGCCACGCTTACTTTTACCATGTTGGCGCGGCCTTTATCGGTAATCGGCAACGTGGCGGTATTGATGAACACGTCACCTTTTTGCAGGTGGCCGGTGGTAGTGAGCACGTAGCGAATGTCAGCAATTGTGCTGTCGGTGCTATTAAAGCGGTCGTAGTAGAACGAGCGCACACCCCACACCAAGCTCAGCACGGTGAGTAGAGCGCGGTCGTCGGTGAAGATGAAAATATCGGCTTTGGGGCGATACTTCGAAATCTGGAAAGCCGTGTAGCCACGATGAGTCATGCCAGTAATCACTTTGGCACCGGTGTTCTTGGCTAAGTGGCAAGCTGCCGACAACACACTATCGGCCATGAAGCTAGGTGACGTAGCATCAACAGGCCACCACTTATTAAACAGCTTGGGGCTGCGGCTTTCCACGCTCTTGATGGTGGCTACCATCGAGCGGATAACTTCGGCTGGGTATTGGCCTACGGCGGTTTCGGCCGAGAGCATTACAGCATCAGCACCGTCGATAACGGCGTTGGCAACGTCGCTGGTTTCGGCACGCGTGGGGCGCGGGGCCGTTATCATCGACTCCATCATTTGCGTGGCCACAATGACGGGTTTACCGGCTTTGTTGCACTTCTCGATTATCATCTTCTGTGCCATCGGCACCTCTTCCATCTTCACTTCCACGCCTAGGTCGCCGCGGGCCACCATTACGGCGTCGGTGAGGGCAATAATCTCGTCGATGTTACGCAGGCCGTCGGGCGTCTCAATCTTGGCGACTACACGCGTCGTTTTGCCCGATTCAGCAATAATGTTCTTGATAAAGCGGATGTCATCGGCGCGGCGAGCGAAGCTCAGGGCTACCCAGTCTACGTCGTTCTCAAGGCCAAACTTCAAGTCCTCGATGTCCTTTTCCGTCATGCTCGGGGCCGATACCTCCGAGTCGGGCAGGTTGATGCCCTTACGCGGCTTCACAATGCCTCCGTAGATGACTTCGCACTCCACTTCTTTTTCGCGGTCGGTAGCAAGCACGCGTAGCTCTAGTTTGCCGTCATCGAGCAAGATGCTGTCGCCGGGTTTCACATCGCGGGGCAGGCCTAGGTAGATAGTCGCCAGGCGCGTGGCCGTGCTGACTTCTTTTTCGCCAGCCACAATCGTGATTTTATCACCAGGCTTAATCTCCACCTGGCCTCCTTCTACCTCACCTAGGCGAATCTTGGGGCCCTGCAAGTCCTGCAGCAGGCCTACGTTGGTACGTAGGTCTTTATTGAGGCGGCGCACGGTATTGATAACTGAGAGATGCTCATCGTGGGCGCCGTGCGAAAAATTGAGTCGGAACACATCAACTCCCTCGCGAATGAGCATGCCCAGCCGCTCATAGGTGTTGGACGCGGGGCCAACGGTGGCCACAATTTTTGTTTTATTGAACGAAGTGGAAATGGGGTCCATGCGGGAGAGAGACGTTAAAAAATCAGGTTTTCCTTGTATTTGAGTTCGTAGGGGTCTAATTCGCTGGCGTACCGTACAGCCGGCACTGCGGTGAGGCGGTCGAGCAGTTCGGTACCGGCCAGTTCGTCGGCCCCGCCCTGCACTTGCAGCAGATAGTCGTACTCGCGAATATCAGGCGCTAAAAAAGGCTTGGCTAAAGTAGAAGGCGGCAGGGCCCGGTTGCGAAACAGCCGCAAAGTAAGGGCCTCCTTGGCGTAGAGGTAGTAGCTAAAGGCCAATGGCCCCTGCTGCACCAGGTTTAGCACAAAGTCGGGTTGCCGCACTAGGCGCAAGCGGAGAAAGCGGTTGAAGGCCCAGGCCAGCGTATAATCGTGGGTGCTGGACACGAGGCCAAAAAGCGCAAAATCGCAGTCATACTCAGCGTCCAGGGTCAGGGTCATCAGGGGGAGCGGTAGGCGGCGGCAAGCTGCAAAGCTACGGATTTTGCCGGCCCGGCAAGGACTCCCGAAAAGGTAGGAGCCAAAATCTTGTACGTGCTGCAAAAAGCACTTTCGCGGGGCGGATAAAAAAAGTGACGTTACTTTGCAGTCAAGTTTCCTCTTAACCCACGACTGCAATGTCTGAAATCGCCGAAAAAGTAAAAGCCATCATTATCGACAAGCTGGGCGTTGAAGCCTCGGAAGTAACTCCGGAAGCCAGCTTCACCAACGACCTAGGTGCCGACTCGCTCGACACCGTGGAGCTAATCATGGAGTTCGAGAAAGAATTCAACGTTAGCATTCCCGACGACCAGGCTGAGAACATTCAGACTGTGGGTCAAGCCGTTAGCTACCTCGAAGAGCACGCTAAGTAAGTTTCTACCCTGCGCTCGTCAGAGCGTATTGTCTAAGAAATTGCCTGAACCGGCCGGCACGCCGCCGGCCGGTTTTGCTGTTTACTGCGCTAGCTGTTAGCTAGCAGCTTATCCAAGCCTAAGAAGCTGGTAGCCGGTAGCTACCGGCCCATCAGCTAACCCAACTAAATTACGCCGCCCACCGGCGTCTGCTTTATGTCGTCAATTCGCCGCGTCGTTGTAACCGGTATCGGGGCCATTACACCCCTGGGCAGCACTGCTCCCGCATACTGGGAGGGGCTAAAAAATGGCGTAAGCGGGGCTGCCCCCATCACGCGCTTCGACGCTACCAAATTCAAAACGCGCTTTGCCTGCGAGGTAAAGAACTATAATCCTCTCGATTACTTCGAGCGCAAGCAAGGCCCGAAAATGGACTTGTTTACGCAGTTCGCCGTCATTGCTTCGGACGAGGCTATCGCCGATGCGGGCTTGCTCACGAGCGGCGTCGATAAGGACCGGGTGGGCGTAATCTGGGGCTCGGGCATTGGCGGGCTTAAATCGCTGCAGGAAGAATGCTTCCAGTTTGAGCGCGGCGACGGTACCCCCCGCTACTCACCGTTCTTTATTCCGCGCATGATTGCCGACTCGTCGTCGGGCAATATTTCCATCAAAAACGGTTTCCGCGGGCCTAATTATGTGACGACTTCGGCCTGCGCCTCGTCGAACGACGCTATCATCGCGGCCTTCAATAACCTGCGCCTAGGTCTGGCCGATGTTATCGTTACGGGCGGCTCCGAAGCTGCCATCACCGAATCGGGTGTGGGTGGTTTCAATGCCCTGAAAGCCATGAGCGAGCGCAACGATGACCCCGCCTCGGCATCGCGTCCCTACGATAAGGAGCGCGACGGCTTTGTGCTGGGTGAAGGCTCGGGCGCACTGGTGCTCGAAGAGTATGAGCACGCTAAGGCACGCGGCGCTAAGATTTACGCCGAGCTCATCGGCGGTGGCATGTCGTCGGATGCGTACCACATCACGGCCCCCGACCCCAGCGGCTCGGGCGTAGTACTAGTAATGCAAAATGCCTTGCGCGATGCTGGTATCCGGCCCGAGGAGGTTGACTACATCAACACCCACGGCACGAGCACACCCCTAGGTGATGGTGCTGAGATTAAGGCCATTGAAACCGTTTTTGGGGAGCACGCGCCTAAACTCAATATCTCCTCAACCAAAAGCATGACTGGCCACTTACTAGGTGGCGCGGGCGGCATTGAGGCGGTAGCTTCCATTTTGGCTATCCAGCACGGCTTGGTACCTCCTACTATCAACCTGCACACGCCCGACCCAGAAATCAACCAAGCGCTGAACTTTACGCCCAACGTGGCGCAAGCGCGCGAGGTAAACGTGGCCGTTAGCAACACCTTCGGGTTTGGCGGCCACAACACGACGGTAGTATTCCGCCGCTTGGCTGAGTAGCCGGGCCGGTATATACCCCCTTAATCTGTCATGCTGAGCGCAGCGCAGCGGTATCGAAGCATCTCATCTGGAGCCGTAAATTTCTAACGTAAATGTTAGTACTCCACGCGAGATGCTTCGATGCCGCTGCACTTGCTCAGCATGACATTTTCGTTTTAATAGCGTAAATTTTTACCTCATCGGTATGCCCCTTCCCCTCTTCGGCCTGTTTCGGCGGCTGCTGGGCAGCGACAAGCAGTTTCGGCAGGCCGTAGCTACGGTCATTGGCCAAGACCCGCAAAATGCGCGGTTGTATCAGCTAGCGTTTACACACTCGTCGGTAGTGCGGGCCGAGCCCGGTGCAGGCCGCCACCAGAGCAATGAGCGGCTGGAATTTTTGGGCGATGCGGTACTAGGCACCGTAGTGGCTGAGTACCTATTTCGCAAGTTTCCCTATGAACAAGAAGGCTTTCTCACCGAAACCCGCTCGCGCATCGTCAACCGGGAGAGCTTGAATGCCATTGCGTTAAAGCTGGGCCTCGACAAACTAGTGCAGCTCGATAGCACCCAAGCGCGAGCCGCCCGCTCGCGCTCAGTAAACGGCAATGCGCTCGAAGCTTTGGTTGGCGCTGTGTACCTGGACCTAGGGTATAAAGCAGCCCGTAAGTTCGTGCTAAAAGGTCTCATCAAGCCATTTGTAGATGTTAACACTCTGACCACTACGACCTCTAACTACAAGAGCAAGCTTATTGAGTGGGCGCAGCGCAATGGTAAAAACGTGCGCTACGAAATCAGCGGCGAGCCCCGCCCGGGTGGCGTGATGGAGTTTACGGCCACTGTGCTACTCAACGACGAGGTAGTAGCCACTGGCATGGGCCTCAATAAAAAGCAGGCGGAGCAACTAGCGGCCGAGCGGGCACTAGCGGCCCTAGGGGTGTAGTATAGCTTACTGGTAGCCAATAGCGATGCTCCTTGGTATCCTTATAGCCTTGGCAATACTCGGAGGTATTCGCTGGCTTTTTTGGATACAGGAAAACCGCTGGCTACCTAGGCGCAAGCTAGAAGCTTTAACGAAGGCCCCGTTAGTTAACCTAGCTCGTTGGGGATTCAAGCCCACCCACCAAGCATTCGCAGCCAAGCTAACAGGAGGAGCCGCCACAATGCCAGTGGCTATGATAGGGACAATACAAGACTATGCCGTAGAAATATCATTTGGCTGGCATGACGAAAGATACCTCATGGTTCGAGTATTTTTTGAGCCTCCTAGTTACGATTATGAGTTGCTTATGCAGGCTTGGCGGGCCCAGCAGCATCAGGCTAAACACTGGAAGTTTGCAACAAGCTTCTTCAGGCCATTCCGTTTGCTGTGTGCGCCGGTGTACGTTGATGCTACTTTTTATTACGCCAGTTGGCCACCCGAGCCGGAAGAATTGCTTACGGTAGCTGACGATATTATCAAAGAATTGCAGTCCTCATCTAGGGCTCCACTAGCTTATAAAGCGGCCTGCACCCTTGCGAATGACGTAATACAGGAAAGCAAACGCCGAACCTCTACTCGTAAGGGAAGCGTCCGCTTTGTTTAATTCAGAATTAGCCTTTACCCTTATGCGTCTTGCTGGTGCTGCCCTCAACCAGATTCCGTTTGATTGGAATCATAATATTCAAAACATTAGCACCGCTATCGAGCAGGCTAAGGCCGATGGTGTGGAGTTGCTATGCTTGCCCGAGCTGTGCCTGACGGGCTACAACTGCGAGGACTTGTTTTTGAGTGACTGGCTGCCCGCAGCGGCCATGACGCACTTGCAAAAAATTCGGCCACTCACGCATGGCATTTGCGTAGTGGTGGGGCTGCCGGTGCGCCTGCACCACTACACTTATAACACAGCTGCTGTGCTGCGCGATGGCGAAATCCTAGGTTTCGTGGCCAAGCAATTTCTGGCCAATGACGGAGTGCACTACGAGACGCGCTTTTTTGTGTCGTGGCCGGCTGGGCAAACAACGACTGTGGAGCACGAGGGTGAAAGCTGGCCTTTAGGCGACCTCACATTTGAGCACCACGGCGTGCGGTTCGGCTTTGAGATTTGTGAAGACGCCTGGCGGCCCGACGACGTGCGGCCCGCTTGCCGCCTGCGCGGCAAGGTTGACTTGATAGTGAACCCCTCAGCCAGCCACTTTGCTATGAGTAAAACCGATGTGCGCTACAAGCTGGTTCTTAACTCGTCGCGCAATTTTGCCTGTACGTATCTCTACGCCAACTTGCTGGGTAACGAAGCTGGCCGCACCATCTACGACGGGGAGATATTGGTAGCGCGCAATGGGCACCTGCTCAAGCGCAACCAGCTGCTAAGCTTTAAAGAAGTAGACCTAGAATGGGTAGATGTGGACTTTGACGAGCCGCTGGAGGTGGTTGAGTCCATTGTGCAGCTGCCCGAGCCCGATGAGTACCGCGAGCTCAATCAAGCCATCAGCCTAGGGCTGTTTGACTATCTGCGCAAAGCGCGTAGTCGAGGCTTTGTACTGAGTTTGAGCGGCGGCGCCGACTCGTGCTTTTGCGCTGTGGCAGTGGCCGAAATGGTGCGCTTAGGTGTCGCCGAGCTAGGTGAGGAAGAATTTAAGCGCCGTAGTGGCGCCTTTGATACAGCGAAAACCGAAGTAGTACAGCCGGGCGCCGGTGGCGCGGCGCACCAACAGGCCACCGATGTAGACAACCCGGCCGAAGCGCAAAACCAAAAACCAGAGACTAGTAACCAACAGCTTGTCAACCACCTGCTGACCTGCGCCTACCAAGGCACCGTCAATTCTTCGGAAGACACACTAAACTCGGCAAAAGAGCTAGCCGATAGCCTAGGTGCTCGGTTTTTTGACTGGACCATCGACGACGAGGTGACCGGCTACGTGGGTAAGATTCAACACGCGCTGGGCCGCGAGCTTACCTGGCAAACCGACGACTTAGCGCTGCAAAATATTCAGGCGCGGGTGCGGGCCCCCGGCATCTGGCTGCTAGCAAACGTGCAGAACTGCCTGCTTATCACGACTAGCAACCGCTCAGAGGCCAGCGTAGGCTACTGCACCATGGATGGCGACACGGCGGGTAGCATCTCCCCCATCGCAGGCGTCGACAAAGACTTTGTTAAAAAGTGGCTGCGCTGGGCCCAAACGGCCCTCGGCTACGAAGGCTTGCGCCATGTGAATGCCCTGCAACCCACCGCCGAGCTACGCCCCTTGGCCGACAAGCAAACCGATGAGCGTGACCTCATGCCGTATGTGCTGCTCAATCGCATCGAGCGGCTGGCCTTCTACGACCGCCTATCGCCGGCGGCTGTGCTGGCCCAGCTCGTGGCCGAGGAGCCAACGTATGAGCTTGACCAGCTACGCACCTACGTGAAGCGTTTTTATCAGCTCTGGAGCCGCAACCAGTGGAAGCGTGAGCGCTACGCACCTTCTTTCCACCTCGACGACTACAACGTAGACCCACGCTCGTGGCTGCGCTTCCCCATTCTGAGCGGTGGTTTTGGCGAGGAGTTGGCTGGGCTCTAGTCTGCTTTTTAGCGGGCAGAGATGAGTGCTTTAATCGTGGGGGCTGCCGCGTTACGGGCAGTCCCCACGATTAAAGCACTTTTTTTCAAAATAATGGTGCTGATAATTAACAGCTTGCTTGAAAAAGTAATAAGCTTGCGCAAGTATTTTCTCGCGTTGGCACCTAAGGATTATCCCTGCTAGCTTCCTACTTGCTAGTCTACGCCTATCCTTATTCAGCCACGCTGCGCTGGTTTCTATGGCTTACAGCCTTTCACTACCTCTTTGCTTCGAGCCGGTGCACACTGTTGACCTAGGCACTGTAGGGGCCGATGCTGAATTGGTAATGCAGCTTCAGCAGGGGAGCGAGATTGCCTTTCGCACCTTGGTAGAACGTTATCAGCAACGCGTGTATAGCACGGCTTTCTCGCTGCTGCGCTCGGCAGAGGAAGCCGAGGATGTAGCCCAAGAGGTCTTCGTCGAGGTTTACCAAACGGTGGACCGCTTTCGAAATGAGACTACTTTAAGCACCTGGCTATACCGGCTGGCTACGTCACGGGCGCTACAGCACCGCCGGCGTGCTGCTGCGAAGAAGCGTTTCGCTTATTTCACTAGCTTACTAGGGCTACGCAACCAAGTGCTGCACGAACCGCCCGACCATGTACATCCGCTGGCGCTGCTAGAAGGCTCGCAGCAGCTACAGCTTTTGCTGAGTCATATTGGCCGCCTACCTAGCCAGCAGCAAGTGGCTTTTACGTTGCGCCACGAGCAAGAGCTGAGCTATGAGGAAATAGCAGCAGTGCTTGATACCACCGTCTCGGCAGTCGAATCCTTGTTATTCCGGGCACGGCACACCTTGCGCCAGCACCTTAAAGGCTCCTTTCGCCATGTCTAATTCAGGTAGTAAGCCCGACGCCGACCAGGAATGGGAAGCATTGCTGCAGCAGCTTCGCAAGCAGCATAGGGCGCAGCCACGACCTTTTTTTTACGCCCGGGTTCAGGCTCGGCTTACTGCTCAGCAGCCACCTAGGGGCTGGTGGCTGCCCGACTGGGCACGCCGCCCAGCCTACGTGGCGCTGCTAGGCATGCTGATACTAGCCGTGAGCGGCGATGGCGCTGCCTTGCGCCCAGCAATGGCTACAAATCAGCCGGCTTCCTCATCGCCACACTAGCATTTGGCGGGCCCGACGTGGGCGCCTAGTAACTCGCCGCCGGCTAATAGTAATCTCCGCCTACTTTTCTAGCTGGCCGCTGAAGAAATGGCGAGCCCAGGGTAGTCAGTACCTTTGAACACTCTTACTTTTTGTTGCGCATGACCGCTCCTCTCGCCTACGTTCCCTGGAACGTCTCACCCATTATTGCCGAAATTGGCCCGCTGCTCCTGCGCTGGTACGGCGTGCTGTTTGCCCTTGGCTTCGTTATCGGCTCATTTGTGCTCACGCACATCTATAAGAGCGAGGGTGTACGGCCCTACTGGGTCGATGTTATCACCTTCTACATGGTAGTAGGCACGGTGCTTGGTGCTCGCCTAGGGCACGTTTTTTTCTACGACTGGGACCAGTACAAAGACAAGCCGTGGGAGATTCTTAAAATCTGGCACGGCGGGCTGGCCTCGCACGGCGCTACCATTGGCATCTTGCTGGCGCTGTTCATTTTCAGCATGCGCAATAAGTTTGATTACCTCTGGGTGCTCGACCGCATCGTGATTGTGGTGGCTATTGGCGGGGCGTGCATCCGCCTAGGCAACCTCATGAACTCCGAGATTGTGGGCAAGCCAACCACCGAGCCCTGGGGCTTTGTGTTCCCGCGCGATGTTGAGCACTTGCAGCAGTTCCGGCCCGACCAGCCCGTGCCGGCTGGGGCCGTGGCGGTGCAGCGCACCCGCGTAGAGGGTAAAGAAGAGCCCGAATTCACGGTTACGCCCGTGAGCGGTGTCGTTAGCCCATCAGCCGAAGTGGCCGTGCCGCGCCACCCTACCCAGATTTATGAGTCGCTATTCTGCCTGTTCTTGGTGGCGCTACTATATGGGCTCTGGAACAAGTACAAGGAAAACACGCCCCGCGGTTTGCTATTTGGCTTGTTCGTAGTGCTGCTATTCTCATTCCGCATTTTTGTGGAGTACTTCAAAGAAAATCAAGTCACTAAGGAGAGTGGCATTATTGCCGAGTACGGGCTCAATATTGGCCAGCTGCTAAGTATCCCTTTTATTTTGATTGGGTTGTGGGTACTGCTGCGCGCCGGCAAAAATCCCAAGAACCCCCACGGCTTTGCTCCACGCGACCTAGCCGAAGAGGAGGCAGCCCAAGCTGCCGCGGCGAAAGCATAGGGTAAAGAACACCTAAGAAAAGGGGCCGCTTGCACAGTGTAAGCGGCCCCTTTTTTAGGTCCAATCAACGGTGCTACTGAACGTCTAGCTCGTAAACTGCTCCCTGCTCGGTGGTGAGCAAGAGCGTATTTTCATTTTTAAAGGCTGCGCCTTCTGTTTGGCCCGCACCTTTCAGACTAATGTGGCGGGGCGTTGCTTTCAGAATAGCATCCCAAGAATTACCGTCGAGAATAAACAGTTCTTGGCGGGCCAACAGCACTAAGCGGCGGCCGCTGGGCGCGAGGGTCGCGTCGGTTACCTGGCCCGGAATGGCTAGCTTGGTAACCAGCTTGGCCTTATAAGTACCGGGTGTTTCGGGCACCGTGTACACTTTGCAGGTAGAGGACTGCGCTCGGTCTTTGGTGAAAAGGTAAACCTGGCCATCGTGCCAGAGGCTAGCCTCGCAGTCAAAGTTGCGCTCGCTTTTGTTTGGCGGAAATTCGGTTTGGTCGGGGTAGGAAAAATTGATTTTACTGACCTTGGTAGGCTGCTCGGGGCGAAAGCGCAGGATAGCTAGGTTGCGGCGGTCGCTGTTATTGTTGCCGCAGTCACCCATGAAGTAGTTGCCGCGGTTGTCGCGGCTTAGGCTTTCCCAGTCGTGGTTGGGGGCACCTAGGGTAAACTGGCCTACTTGCTGGCCGGTCGCATCCACTTGGTACACAATGGGCTGCTGGCCATCATCGCCGAAGGTAAAGTAGGTACCTGCCTCAGGAGCAGCGCACAGGCCCGAGCTTTCTAAGATGCCATCGGTAAGGCGGCCTACTTTGCGCAGACCGGCTGGCAAGTCAGTGCTCTTGCCTTTTTTGTGGCCGCCTTTTTTACCCTTTTTGCCACCCGGGGCTTGCGCAGTGGCCTGGGGTTGGTCGGTACTAGCCTTATCGCCATCGGCTGGCGAGCAGGCTGAAGTGAGGAGCGTGGCCCCGAGCAAAGAGCGAATGAAGAGAGAGAAACAGAGCATAGAAGTGCTCTTACGCGAAAAGCAGCACCGAAGGTCACGCTTACGGCTAGGGCACTGGGTCGTAGCCCTGGCCACCCCAAGGGTGGCAACTGGCTATGCGCCGCAAGGCTAGCCGCCCGCCCCGCCACGGACCATACTTCGTGATGGCCTGGGTAGCATATGCTGAGCATGTGGGCGTGTAGCGGCAGCTAGGCGGCGTGAGGGGCGAAATAAAACGACGGTAGAACCAGATGCACCTTAGAAAAAAGGCGCGGACCAGTGAATAAAACATCGCTTAAAGATACAACAGCGAAGCTGCGGTACTGCCGCACTTACCACCGACGAAACTGCGATTAGCTAATTGAATAGCCAACATAGCCACATCGAATAAATCTTTAAATTATCCAAGTATTAGACTGCGGCAATAATCGCTTAAATAACTATGCAGCTGTATCTTTCAACTTCTATTATCAGCTATTGTCTATGCCTCTAAGATTATTTAAATTATTTCTTTTAAGCTTGCTGCCATCAAGCATTACCCAGCTATATGCTCAAGGTAATGGACCAGCCGAGCACGGCGCACGGGCCGCAGCCTTAGGCGGCACAGCCGCTACACTTGCTAATGAGGTATGGGCTGTGGCTAATAATGCGGCCGGCCTCGGTACCCTCACCCACTCTACGGCGGGCGCGTATTTCGAAAACCGCTACCTTATTACCAGTCTCAATGTATCGGCGGTAGCAGTGGCACTGCCCCTAGGAATAGTGGCGCCAGCCGCTACCAGCCAGCCCGCTCGCGCTGAGCGAGGCGTAGTAGGGTTTGAGGCCCAGCGCTTTGGTGGCGCCCTCTATAGTGAAGTGCGCGTGGGGGCAGCCTACGGCTATCGCCTAGGGGTGGTGAACATCGGCGGGCGGCTTGACATGCTGCAAGTCAGCTTTCGGGACCTAGGCAGCCGGCGGGCGCTAGTAGGCTCGTTAGGCGGGCAGGCCGACATAGTACCCGAACACCTCACGTTTGGCGTGTATCTCTACAATCTCAACCAAGCTAAACTAGCTGACTACCAAGACGAGCGCGTACCAACAGTGGCACGCGCCGGCCTAGCTTATCGAGCTAGCAAGCAAGTACTTGTGCTAATTGAAAGCGAAAAGGATATTGAACACGCAGCTGGCTTTAAGGCGGGGCTAGAGTATCTGCCGGCCCCGGCCGTAGCATTGCGCGCTGGGTATGCCAGCCTCAGCCAGCAAACTACGGCGGGTGTGGGCGTGAAGGCCACCAGTTTTCAGTTTGACTATGCGGCTGGCTGGCACAGCGTACTGGGTCTGAGTCAGTTTGTGAGCGTGAATTGGCAATGGGAGCGCAAGCCGTGAGCCAAGTAGCTGACTGCCGAGCGGTGGGCCAATGGCGCTGGCCCAATTGGGTAGGTTGGGCCTCGCTTCTACTTTGCCTAGGTGGGCTGGCACACCCAGCTCGCGCCCAAGAGCTGCCGCGGCGTGCCCCTGACCTCGACCGGCTCACACAGGAGTTGTTCGCCGAGATTCAGTCGGACCAAGTGCCCTACGAGGACCTGTACGAAACGCTGCTACAATACTACCAAACGCCCGTAAACCTAAACGCGGCTAGCCGTGAGGAGCTGCGAGCATTGCTTTTACTTTCCGAAACCCAGATTAGCAATTTATTAACACATCGCGAGGCCAGCGGTCCGCTACTGAGTCTTTACGAGCTGCAAGCTGTGCTGGGCTGGGACCTGCGCACTATTTATCGAGTGCTGCCCTTCGTGACAGTGCAGGCCGACGACCCCAACCGGGCCCGCGGCCCGCTGTGGCAACGCATTAAAAACGAAGAAAACAACGCATTATTCGTGCGCTACGAGCGTGTATTGCAGCCGCGCAAAGGCTACGCCGCGGCCGACACGTTTCAGGGCAGGCTTACTTCGCGCTACCTAGGCTCGCCCGATAAGCTGCTGGTGCGCTACCGCGTCAGCCACGCGCATGATTTTAGCCTAGGCTTCTCAGCCGAAAAGGATGCAGGCGAGGCGCTTGCCTGGCAGCCTAAGCAAGGGCAGTATGGCCCCGACTTTCTGTCGGCACACTTCTTTTTGCAAGAGCGCGGCCGGCTAAAAGCCTTGGCGGTAGGCGACTACCAACTGCAATTTGGGCAGGGTCTTTTGCTATCATCGGGGCTGGCGGTGGGCAAGGGTGCCGAAACGATAACTACACTGCGGCGCTCGTCGGTGGGAGTGCGGCCCTACTCGGCGCTGCTCGAAAACACGTTTTTCCGCGGCGCGGCGGCTACTTATCAGCTTGCACCCCGCTGGGAAGCAACGGCTTTTGCTTCGCACAAAAGCATAGATGCCAACTTGCAACAACGCGCTGACTCGCTAACCCAGTACGATGAGTTTGGCAGCAGTCTACAATACACAGGCTTTCACCGTACCGCCGCTGAGTTGGCCGACCGCCACGCTTTGCAAGAGACAGTGGCAGGCGGCAACCTTGGCTACCTCAGCCACGACGGTGCCCTGGCACTGGGCTTTACAGCGGTGGGCACGCACTACGGCACTCCCCTGCTCAAGCGCGCAGAGCCCTATAACCGCTATGAGTTTAGTGGACAGAACAACCTGGCCCTAGGTGCGCATTACAGCTACGTGTGGCGCAATCTGCTGCTGTTTGGGGAGGTAGGCCGTACCTCGGGCGGCGGCCTGGGCACCCTCAATGGCTTGCTAGCCAGCCTTGGCCCGCGAATAGATGCAGCAGTGCTGATACGTCATTACGACGTTGATTTTCACACTATTTATGGCAACGCGCTGAGTGAGAACAGCCGCAACATCAACGAGAGCGGCTTGTACCTAGGGCTCAAAGTGCGCCCCGTGACACGCTGGGAGCTTTCAGCGTATTTCGACCAATTCTGGTTTCCGTGGCTGCGCTATCGAGTGGGGGCGCCCAGCCGTGGCGACGATGCGCTGCTGCGCCTTGCCTTCACGCCCACCAAAACCAGCTTGCTCTACGCCCAGTACCGGGTGCGCCTCAAGCCGCGCGACCTTAGCAGCAGTCTTGGGCGGCCAGTACCGCTACCCGGCCAGCAGCTGCGCCACTCGATTTTGGTGTATTACGACACGCAGCCTACCCTTAGGCTAGGCCTGCGCACACGCCTGCAAGCCAGCCGCTTGCGCGACGATGACCACCTACCCTGGCGCAGTGGCTACGCCCTTAGTCAGGATGCCAGCGTGCAGGTGGCTCGGCGGGTGCAATTAACAGCGCGCTACGCCGTGTTTGACGCCGACGACTACGATACGCGTCAGTATTTATTTGAGCAGGATGTGCTGTACGTGGTGTCGATACCGGCGCTGTATGGGCAAGGCATCCGAACGTATGCCATCGCACAAGTGTCCTTCAGTAAGCATCTCACGCTTTGGCTACGCTACGCCAATACTCACTACCGCCACCAGACCACAGTAGGCAGCGGGTTGGAGGAAATTCAGGGCAACGTGCGCTCTGAAATCAAAATGCAGGTGCGCTACAAACTATAAAGGCAGGCTTTTAGAGCCTGCCTTTATAGCCGATTACTAACCTAGGAGAGATGCAGTGAAGCAGTCCTAGGCCTCTGTCTTAACAAGCACTACTTGCGCGTGGTCGGCCTGACTGATTTTACGGCGAAAATCCTGATATTCTGCGTACTTAGCAGCTGGCAGCGTGGTGCCAGCTGGGCGGCGGGTCTCAAACTGCCGCACGTATTGCAGAGTGCCATCGGGCAGGGCGGTGCAGGTGCTGGTGTAGGTGCCATAGGCCGAGGTAAGCTGCACAGATGGGGGTAGATTTTCGGCCTTGAAGCCTACTGGCAAATGGAGCCGTACAGTGTCTTGGCTGAGGCTAGCCAGTGGCAGGGCCAGCGGCATTTGGCGGGGGCCTACCTGGGCGGGCAGGGCAGCCAAGCGCCCGAGCACATTAGGCTCTAGCAAGAGGCGGCGGCCAGCCGGCGTAGCCACGCCGGGTAGCTCAAGCCCCATCAGTTCGACCACCCCGGGTAGCGCCTGCGGCTTGGTGACGGGGGCCGCCGCTAGGCGCAGATTCGTGATAGTGAAATGACCTAGGCGCAACCGATTGGCCACGTACTTTTTTTGCTCTTCGGGGTCCGCTTCGTGCAGCAGTTGGGCGTACCGGTCTTGGGCCAGGCCCACGCGCTGCGTGCGTACGGTAGCCTTAGCACTGCCGGCAGCATCAAGCCACAGGTCGGTGCGGCGCTGCTGGCGGTTAGCCTGGGCGCCGTAGCGGGGCGTAGCTACAAGGCGGCCACCTTCAGGCGTAAGCAGCAAAGCGTGGCGGTTGCCAGTGAAGGTGCCCATGTAACCAAAGGCTTCCGTCTGGCTGGTGCATTCTAGCCAAACCGTATCAGCTGGCGTAGTGCCGCGCGCCGCCAGCGGCATGCACAAAATAGCGTGATTGAACTGGCTGCTAGGAAAGTTGGCGCGCACGTCGGCTTCGTCGGCACCCGCCCCTACTAGGGCCACATAGGCGGGCAGCCCAGCAGCTTTTAGCAGCGCGCAGGTGTAATTGCTCAGGGCTTTGCAGTCGCCATAGCCGCCGGTAGCCACGGCCGTGGCGGGCGCAGTTTGCCAGCCACCTAGGCCTAGCTGCACCGACACGTAGCGCGTCGAGCTTTGCACAAACTCGTACACTTTGCGCGCCCGAGCCCTCGGGTCGGGGTCCGACACCATGAGTTGTGCCATCTTGGCGGTGAGGGCGGGCGGAAGCACATCGCGGCCTTTGCCAAGCTGATAAGTCCATAGCCCTAGGCTTTGCCACGAGGCCAGCGACCCCGCGTAGCCTTGCACCTCGAATGTGGCCGGTGCCAAGTGCACAGCAGGCAGCAGCTCATCGATAGGCGGCGATAGCGGCTCTTCTTCTACAGCGGGCTGCGCAGACAAGCGCCAACGGTAAGTGGTTTGACTGCCGGCTACTACCGGTGCGCTGGCAGCGCCGCTGGGCAGCAGTTGCTCCTCGAAGCGCAGGGGCAGGGCGGTGGGCGTCATTACTTGTAGCGTAGCACCTTCGAGCGACACGTTTTCCGCGCTTTGAGGCTGCCAGTTGGGGTAGAACAGGGTATTGTCCGACGCTATTTCGTAGTCAAACTCCACGGTATAAGGCGTGGCGGGCTGGCGCAGGTCGGCATAGCGCACGCGCAGGTCGGTCATGAAGCTGCCGCCCGCATTCCCTAGGCCTTGGTCGTGCACTTCGGCAGGGCGCAACTGATGCAACAGGCGACCTTGGGCATCGTACACGGCCCCACGTAGATAATTGATACGGTTTAGGGCATCGTAGCTCACTACCTGTTCGCCATAGGCATCACTGCCTGCGGGGTCGAGGATGGTAATCACTTTATGAACCGACTTAACGAGTTGGCTAGGTGATTTTACCGTCACTACCTCGTCGTAGGCACGCACTACAGCGTGGGCATTCTCGCGCAGGGCTGGGGCAATGGCATCGGCCGGATACTTGGGCGCGGGTGGCCCAGCCAGCACCGCAGCTATAAAGGTTAACAGCATAATTATAAGATATTTGTGTTTTCAATAACCAATTTTCAGCCCGCTTTCTTGATAACTAGCGCCTCAGCTTGCTTAGCCAGCAGCATGCGATAGAGCTCGCGCAGAGCGCCGTACTCTACTGCGGTGTACACGGGCTTGTCGAGAGTGAGGCGGCTTATAAACTGCACGGTACCAGGCGTGGGGCTGGTGGCCGAGTACAGATAGCGCCCCCCATTATTGGGTAGTACCAGGCTTACTGCTTTGGGCAGCTCGGCTACGTAGCCCGGCGGCAAAGTCAACGTAACCCGAATAATATCCTGCTGCAGCATCCCTAGGTCGACGGGATAGCTGCGGTCTTCGTGCTGAAACGGATTGCGCCGCTCCCCAAAGTAGTCTAGGGGGGTTAGGTAAAGCTCGGCGGCGGTGCTGTTCGTAGCCGCTGGCTGGCGCCAATCGTAGGTCAGACCCAGAGACTGCTCTACCGTGCTTTGCTTGGCAAACACGTACTTGGCCACTTCCCAGCCGGGGTGGCGGGCTGCTAGCTCGGTCACGTACTTTTTCTCCCCTAGCTGCTGCAATTTCTCGCGCACTTCGAGGCCCGCGTAGCCGCCATGCTCTTCGCGCACCTGGCCGCTTAGGTTGCCTTGGGCGTCTACAGTCAGCGTAGCTTCTTGGTAGTGGCTATAGCGCTGGGCGGGCACTAGGCTCACCCAGCGGCCTTCGCCAGTGGCGGGCACCGTGTGGCCAGCCTGGCTGAGGCAGCGCGTGGGCAGGGTACCCGCGGGCAGCAGCGGCTCGGTAGCATCGAGCAGCAGTTCCTTTTGGTCGGGCAGGGTTACCAGGGCCACTACATAGTTGAACTGCTCAAGCAACGGAAACTCTTTACTAACGGCGCCGTGGCTGCGGGTGCTTAGTAGCACGGGCTCCACCTTCAGGCCCGCTTCGCGCAGGGCCGCAATGAGTAGCAGGTTCACATCAGCGGCCGTGCCGCGGTGCTGCTCGTAGCTACGCTTGAGCGAGCCGGTGGCCCAGTACCGGTCTGTACCATCGTACTTCACAGCTTTCAAGACTAGCTCTCGCACGGCCGCGGCCCTAGGTGCCAGCTCTGGATAACGCGCTACCAAAGGCTGCACTTCAGCGGCCAGAAACTTACTGTTCGTAAAGGCCTTGCCAAACTCTTCGCTTTCTAGTAGCAGCTTATTTTTCTTAACCCAGCTATCGGTGAGGTCGCGATATTCTTCATTCGGCATTTGGATGCCCGCCAACTCAAACGTCATGCGCGCCAGGTAATCATTGGGCGTAGTGCTATAGGGCTCTTCCCGGAAGGCTGGTGCATTACGCACCACCCAGCGGTGCTGCTCGGTGCTCATAGTCAAGCCTGAGGTACCGACTTCCATACCTACTCCGGCCCCGGCGCCGTCACCGAGCCGGTTGGACAGCAGTAGACTTACTGAGCCCACGCTAGCCTCGTTGGTAGCGAGCGGTAAGTAGCCCCGGTACAGTATCTTATAATGATATACCTGCGGAATGCTGGTGCGGTACTCGCTCCAACGGGTCGGAATGCTGTGCTGAAACGTCCAGTCCTGGTAGTTGTCGAAGAACGTCGACGTTACCACGTAGCTGTATTCAATCACGGCACCTTCCTGCACGTTGGGCAAGGTGAACTTGCGCACTAGCAAGTTACTAGTGCGCTTTTCGTCAAAAATATTGCTGGCTTCGAGCTTGGTTTTGGTGATTTTGCCATCGGCCCCGCGCAGGTAGGTAAAGCCGCGCAGGTTGCCTAGCTTTTCGGCTCGCTCTTCGCGGTGGTAAAGCGGTACTTCCACGGTGGCGTAGTCGTAGCCCGCTTTTTTGAGAATCTTGATGCGCGTAGTGCGCTCGGTGGTGATGACGAGGTTACCAGCCGAGCTGCTGAACTGCGAGTTGCCGTAATCGCAGAGCATTACGGCTGCGGCTCCGCTGTCGGCCACAAAGTTTTTGGCCTCGAAGTCACTTAGGTCGGGCTGGCCAAACTTGATGGGCAGCGCGGCCTTGGCTGATGCATTGGTCTGGGCAGCCGCAGCGCGGGGCAGCGCCAAGGCTAGCAGCACTACCGGCACCACCCGCCAAGGCCGGGTAAAAATATCGAATAACATACTGGTAGGTAGAAGTTGAGCCCCCTAGCTGAACCTAGGAATTGGCCTGCCTGCAACAACTATATCTTTCTAAGCACCAGAGCTTCTGATTGCTTGGCCAGCACGCGCCGATAAAACTCACGGAGGTTCTCGTACTCATCGGCACTATACACGGGCTTGTCGAAGGTGAGGCGGCTCACCAGTTGCACGGTGCCAGGAACCGGGTTGGTAACCGAGTAGAGGTAGCGGCCACCATTGTCGGGTAGCGCAATGGTAGTGGGCTTGGGCAGCTCGGCAGTGTAGCCAGCCGGCAGCGTGAGGGTAATCACTATCACGTCTTGGGTGAGGGCACCAAAATCGACGGGATAAGTGCGGTGCTCATGCTGGAAAGGGTTTTGTGTACCCCCAAAAATGGCCAGTGGCGTCAGGTATATCTCTTGGGCCGTGCCGGGCGTGCTGGCCGACTGGCGCAGCTCGTAGCTCAGCGCTACCGACTGGTTGAGCAGTTCTACGGCGTTGAATTTATAGGTTGGCACCTCCCAGTTGGTGTGCCGGCCTACTAACTCAGTTACGTACTTTTTTTCGCCTACCTGCTGAATCTTTTCGCGCACGGCGGCCCCGGCGTAGCCGCCGTGTTCCTCGCGTACCTGGCCGCTGAGGTTACCCTGGGCATCCACAGCTAGGCTGATATTTTGGAAGTGGCTGTGGCGCTGGTTGGGCACCAGGCTCACCCAGCGGCCTTCCACCTCTTTGGTCGGAATGAGGCGGCCAATCTGATTGAGGCAGCGCTCGGGCAGTATGCCGCACGGCAGCAGTGGCTCAGTAGCGTCGAGTAGCAGCTCTTTGTTATCGGCCAGCGGCAGCACCCCAATTACGTAGTTGAATTGGTCTAGCATTGGAAACTGCTCATTTACGCGGCCATGGCTGCGGGTGCTCAGCAGCACGGGCTCGGCGGGCAGGCCAGCCTGGCGCAGGGCCGCAATAAACAACAGGTTCACATCGGCGGCAGTGCCGCGATGCAGCTCGTAGCTACGCTTGAGTGGGCCGGTAGCCCAGTAATTGTTGGTGCCGTCATATTTCACGGCCTTCACTACTAAGTCGCGTACGGCCGCCGCACGGGCAGCAGGGTCGGGGTACTGTGCTATTAGCGGCTTGAGCGATGCATCGAGGAAACCCGCCCGGTCTACAAGCCCACCAAATTCACTGCTGGTGCGCAGCAGGCTATTAATCTTTGTCCAGCTACCCGCCACATTCTGGTAAGCCTGGCCAGGCATGCGCTCGCCTGCCAGTTGAAAGTCAATACGCGCTACATAGTCGCGCATCGTGGTCATGTAGGGCTCGTCGCGCAAGGCAGGCACATCTTGCATAGCCCAGTGGTAGGCAGTGGCACGAGCCTGGATGGTTTCGGTCTCGGTAGCCGAGTGGCTCCCCCCTAGGTCGGCCTTTTGCACGCGCGCCGAAGCTGTATACTGGGCGCCTGTTTCCTCCCGGGTTTGCAACGCTAGGGGCTGATAGCCCTGCATGAGCATTTTGTAGTCGAAGTATTCGGGAATGGTAGCCCGAAACTCGCTCCAGCGGGTTGGGATGTCACGCTGAAAAACCCAGGGCTGGAAATTAAAAAGAAAGTCAGAGGTCACCGAATAGGTGTACTCGATAACGGCTCCTTCGCGCACATTGGGCAGTGTGAACTTGCGCACCCGCACGTTTTTGGTGCGTTCCTCGCTGAACATGTTGGCGCTTTCCAGCTTCACCTTCTCGATTTTGCCACCTGCCTGGTTGTAGGTAAACCCTTTTAGCGCCGTTATTTTTTCCTCGTCGCCATCGCGGTGATAAAGCGGTACTTCCACGGTGGCGTAGTCATAGCCCGCTTTCTTAAGAATTTTGATGCGCGTAGTGCGTTCCGTTTCCATCTGAAAGCTGGTGCCATTGAGCCGAAAGCGCGCCACCCCATTGTCGTACAGCACCACAGCAGCGGCGGCACTGTCACGCACAAAATTCTTGGCGTCAAAGTCTCCCGGGGCGGGCTGCCCAAACTTGATAACGACCGGCTTCACCGGGGCTTGCTGTGCGTGGCCAGTAGCTGTGCTTAACACGGCAGCAACACCCAGTATACTCCGCACCATGATGTGTAGAGTTGTTTTCATTGCAGAAAAGAAAGGTAAGAATTAAATAAAACTATAAAGCGCTAAAAAGGCCCGTAAACATACGTGTCACCTAGGCGCTTAACAAGTTTTATTCATCATTCTTACACCATTTCTTCTGGCGCCCCCACGGCAAGCGCCGTAGCAACATCAGCCTCGGCGGCAGGTACCCCAGTAGGGATGGCGCGCACGCCCAGCAGTAGGTAGGCTAAGGCCGCTAATACGCTTGCCAAGCTTAGCGCGTGCACCCAGGGTAAACGGGTGGCTTGGTTATCGAAAATCCAGCCCGCTAATAGTGCTCCAATGCCGATACCGATTTCGAGCGCGATGTACATGGTGGCCACGCCACGGCCACGGCGCTCGGGGTGGCTCAGGTCGATGGTCCAGGCATACAGCGTGGGCGAATTGAGCCCAGTGCCAATGCCGAAAATGACGGCACCCAGCAAAAACACTGGCACCGATGGCGACCACACCAGCACCGCTAGCCCTAGGGCTAGGATACTCGCCGACCAGCGCAGCACTGGCACCCGCCCGTGGGTATCGCTGGCCTTGCCGGCCACTAGCCGCACGCCTAGCGAGGCCACCGTGTAGCAGATATAAAACAAGCCTTTGGTGGGCCCGGTCAGCCCAAGCAGCCGGCTCTGGTCGGGTATTACAGTGAGCACTGCGCCGTAGGGAAACAGGCACAACAACGTAGTGAGGGCCGGCGCCAGCACGCGGGGCTCGAGTATCTCATCGAGCTTTAGTTTGAGCAGGGCCGGGCTGAACCGCCGCCGCTGTGCCTTAGGTAGCGTTTCGGTGAGGGTACCCTGCACGAGCACCGACAGCAAAGCTGCCGCGCTAGAGCAGTAGAACATGGCATTTAACGAAAAGTGCTCGGCCACCCACGAGCCAAATGCTGGCCCGGCGGCCATGCCCAAGCTCCCCGTCACGCCGAGCAGGCCCATGGCCTCGCCACGCTTTTCGGCCGGCACGATGTCGGCTACAAATGCCGCCGTGCCCGTAGGCTTGAAGCCCGTGCTAAACCCATGTAGCAAACGCAGCAACAAAAAGCTGCTGACTGTGAGCGCCCACGGATACACAAACCCGCACACAAAGCACACCAGCGAGCCAAAAACCATGACCGGAATGCGGCCCACCGTATCCGTCAGCTTGCCCGAAAACGGCCGTGAAATAGCCGCTGTGAGCGTGAATAACGCGATAATGAAGCCTTTGTACTCGCCGCCCCCTAGGTGCGCTAGATGGTCGGGAAGCTCAGGCAATAGCAGGTTGAAGGAGAGAAAAAACAGAAACGACGATAGGCACATCAGCCAAAAGCCGCGCGAATACGAACCAAGCATAAGTAGTGCAAAGGTCGGTAATTAGTCTTTAGCGGGTAGTGTTTACTAGGTGAAATGAGTAGCACAGCTAAAGCTTGCATTGGACAGCATTCATTAAACCTTAGCTACTAAGCGCTACCTCCGCCTGCCAAAACGGCCGCTCCCCTACCCCGGCCCCAAATGTGCCATACCAGCAGCCTATGAATTGGTTATCATCGCTACTAGAGAAAATTTCCGCTAAAAATCCTAACCACAAACGCGGCCCCGAAAAACCTGCCGTGAGCGTGCGCGAGCGTGTATCGGCCCTGCGCCACCTGCCGGCTTTCCTTAAGCTCATCTGGCATACCTCACCGGCGCTCACACTAGCCAATATTGCGTTGCGGCTACTGCGGGCCGCTCTGCCGCTGGCCACACTCTATGTGGCTCGACTCATCCTCGACGATGTGGTGCAGCTAAGCAAGCTTGCCCCGGCGGCGCGGGTGCTGAGCCCAGTGCTCGGGCTAGTCGCCCTAGAGTTTGGCTTGGTGCTACTGGCCGATGCCCTAGGTCGTGCCGTGGCCCTGCTCGACTCGCTACTCGGCGACTTGTTTGCTAATGCTAGCTCAGTGCGCCTAATGCAGCACGCGGCCGAACTTGACCTCGACCAGTTTGAGGACAGCACCTTTTACGACAAGCTAGAGCGGGCCCGGCGCCAAACGCTCTCGCGCTCGGTGCTCATGAGCCAGGTGCTGGCCCAGGGCCAAGATGCCGTGACTTTGGTGCTGCTGGCGGGTGGCTTGGTAGCTTTTCAGCCCTGGCTACTAGGGCTGCTACTGTTGGCCGTGGTGCCCGCCTTCCTAGGCGAAAGCCACTTTAACGAGCGCAGCTACTCGCTGTCGCACTCTTGGACGCCCGAGCGCCGCGAGCTCGATTACTTGCGCCAAACCGGCGCCAGCGATGAAACGGCTAAAGAAGTCAAAATTTTCGGCTTGTCTGATTTCTTGATTACGCGCTTTGAAACGCTGTCCGACCAGTTTTACCGTCAGAATAAGGCTTTGGCGCTGCGCCGAGCCAGCTGGGGTACCGTGTTCGCAGCTGTGGGTGCGGCAGGCTATTACGGGGCCTACGTCTATATCATCAAGCAGGCTGTGGGCGGCACTATTTCTATTGGTCAGCTCACGTTCTTGGCGGGGTCGTTTGCACGACTGCGGGGCTTGCTCGAAGGTATTTTGAGCCGCTTTAGCCAGGTGGCCGATGGGGCATTGTACTTGCAGGACTTCTTCGATTTTTTTCAAATAGCGCCGCGTATTGTGCGGCCTACTACCGAGCAAGTCGTGCGTCCGTTTCCTAGGCCCATCCGCCAAGGCTTCACGTTTGAGGATGTGAGCTTTCGGTACAAGAACGCTGAAAAATGGGCCTTGCGCCACCTCAGCTTTGAACTGCATGCCGGCGAAAAGCTGGCTCTAGTGGGCGAAAACGGTGCTGGCAAAACTACACTCGTCAAGCTCCTGGCTCGCCTCTACGACCCCACCGAGGGCCGCATCTTACTTGATGGCCATGACCTGCGCGAGTACGACCCCGCCGAGCTGCGCCAAGAAATCGGCGTCATTTTCCAAGACTTTGTGCGCTTTCAGCTGCCAGCCGGCCAAAACCTAGCGGTAGGTCGCATCTCAGAGCGTCAAAACCAGCCTCGCATCGAGCAGGCCGCCCACCAGAGCTTGGCCGATACGGTCATTGCCAAACTGCCCCTAGGCTACGACCAAATGATAGGCCGCCGCTTCAACGGTGGCGTAGACTTAAGCGGCGGCGAGTGGCAGAAAATCGCCCTAGGGCGTGCCTACATGCGCGAGGCGCAACTGCTCATCCTCGACGAGCCCACTGCTGCCCTCGATGCCCGAGCCGAGTACGAAGTCTTCGAGCGCTTCAAGGAACTAACGCAGGGCAAAACAGCCGTGCTTATCTCGCACCGCTTCAGCACTGTGCGCATGGCCGACCGCATCCTGGTTGTAGAGCACGGCCGCGTCCAAGAAATCGGCTCACATGAAGAGTTGCTGGCGAATAATGGACGCTATGCAGAGCTATTTCGACTTCAGGCAGCCGGTTATCGGTAAGTCATCGGGCTCGTTCAAACTGGCCTTGAGTGGCAATAAAAGTCGGTTTTCGGCAGCATACGAAAGTCCCGCGCTGATGCGTAGCGACTGGCATAACTGTTTGCTTAGGCACTAGTCTTAGGCATGGAAGTCCGCTAGTGTGGATGATGCTAACCTTGAAAGCCGCGAACTATTGCCCTCAAAAAACTTGTGGGGCACCTCGCTTTTCTCTTCTAGGTTAAATTATTTGGCGAAGTGTAGGCAATACAGCTCCCCTTACAGGTATCGTGTAGCTAACAAGGAAGGCAACAACTGGCCCGGCTTCTTCAAAATTCAATGCTTTCGCAATTGCTCGTGAATTAGGATAGCCACAGTCGTGCGGCAGGTAGCATGCTGCTGCTAACCGGCTTACAAGCTGGGCAATGAGCAATAAGTGAATTTCCTGGCGTAGCTTAGGGAGTCATTTACTCTCTCCCTCCTGTTCCCCATGAAGCTTACCCTTACTCTCCAGCTTATCTGCCTATTAAGCCTAGGTTTCCTATCCAGTTGCCTAACCTCCCGCGAGGCCCGCATCGAGTCCAACTACAGCTACCGCGGGCGCTTCCGGCACTACCGCACTTATGGCTTTCTCAACAGCGCTGGCCTCACTGCCGATAGCACGCACCTCAATGAAACCCTGCGTGATGCTGTACGCCAGCGCATGCGCTTGCAAGGCTATAAGTACTCGCGCAAGAATCCCGACCTTATGGTAAGCTTCAAGCTTTTTGAAGGTGACATGCGCTTTCCTGGCTTCATGCAAGAGGATATCACGCGCTGGGTCAAAAACAATGATGCTGAGAACGACGAAACGCCCGAAGAGGAGCGCCATAGCTACCTAGCTAAGCGAATGCTGCTGCTCGACGGCACCCTCATGGTTACGCTCATCGACACACACACCGATAATGCTATCTGGAACGGCTACGCCTCTGGCGTGACGGTGCCCGAAGGCGTGCGGGGCGAATACGTACTGGTGCGGTCGGTGCGCTCCATCTTCGACCGCTACCGCATCTTCACCGAAAACTACTTCAACGGGGGCAACCTTGACGGGGCTATGAATGGCGAGCCCAGCGTGCCGCAGCCCACCGAAACTACCCATTAGGGCAGCGCTTCCTAGGCCGGGTTTTTGCCCAAACCGGCGCGGGTGTACCTTTGCCTGTCCGCGCCAGTGCGCCCGTTTGCTAACCAGCTGACTACTATGCTTCTTGCCGTTAATACTTCTTACCAGCCCAGCGACTACCTGCCGATAGTCATTCAGTTTGGGTTGGCCGTGGCCTTCGTGGCCTTCGCCATGGTCGTGTCGCACCTAGTGGGACCCAAGCGCCACAGCCGCGTCAAAGATGCCTCTTTTGAGTGTGGCATCGAGAGTGTGGGTAACGCCCGCACCCCCATCTCGGTCAAATACTTCCTCACGGCCATTCTATTTGTGCTCTTCGATGTGGAAGTGATTTTCATGTACCCTTGGGCTGTGAATTTCCGCCAGCTCGGTACGGCTGGCTTTGTGGAGATGATTATCTTCATGGCCCTGCTAATGGCTGGTTTTGGCTACGTTATCAAAAAAGGTATTCTACGCTGGAATGAAGCGGTACCTAGCCAAACTTTCGCGGCAAAGCCGGTGTTGAAAAATCAGCCCGCCGAGATTGGCCAGGCTGCCTAAAGTGACTTATTCTCATGGTTGATACCCGCGTTCCTGAAATTAAATCTGTGCCAGCCCCCGAGGGCATCGAAGGCGCTGGCTTCTTTGCTACCTCGCTCGAGAAAGTAGTCGGCATCGCCCGCGCTAACTCGCTCTGGCCTCTGCCCTTTGCCACTTCGTGCTGCGGCATCGAGTTCATGGCTACTATGGGCGCCCACTACGACATTTCGCGCTTTGGCTCGGAGCGTCCTAGCTTCTCGCCCCGCCAGGCCGACCTACTCATGGTGATGGGCACCATCGCCAAGAAGATGGCCCCCATCGTGAAGCAAGTGTACGAGCAAATGGCTGAGCCCCGCTGGGTACTGGCTATGGGTGCTTGTGCTTGCTCGGGCGGCATCTTCGACTCGTACTCGGTGCTGCAAGGCATTGACCGCATCATTCCGGTCGATGTGTACATCCCCGGCTGCCCGCCCCGCCCCGAGCAAGTGCTTGACGGCCTGATGCGCGTGCAGGACCTCGCCAAAAACGAGAGCATCCGTCGCCGCAACTCGCCCGAGTACCAAGCGCTGCTGGCCTCCTATAACATTAAATAAGCTGTTAGCTGCTGGCTGTTAGCTATCAGCTTCTTTATAGAGGCTCAGCTAACAGCCAATAGCTAACAGTCAGAAGCTAACAGCTTACACGTAATGGCTGACCCAACTAAAGAAGAATCTACCGCTGCTCAGGAAACGGCCGCTGCCCAAGACCCTACCGCTCAGCAAAATGCACAGGTACTAGCCCTACTGCACCGCCTGTTTGGCGAGTCTACGTTTACGGATGTGGAGGAGCCTTACGGGTTGCTGACCGTTACGACGAAGCGCGAGCATATCCACAACATTATTGCAGGCTTGCAGCAGGATACGGAGCTAAAATTCCACTTCTTGACTACAATGTGTGGTATTAACTATCCCGAGAACCTGAACCAGGAACTTGGAATGATATACCATTTGCACAGCCTAGTGCACAATGTTCGCCTGCGCATCAAAATTTTCTTCCCGTTGGCCGACCCGGTAGTGCCTACCCTCACGGACCTCTACGCTACGGCAAACTGGATGGAACGTGAAGCCTACGATTTCTTTGGTATCATCTTCATGGGCCACCCCAACCTGCGCCGCATTCTAAATGTGGAGGACATGGACTACCATCCCATGCGCCGGCAATACCCGCTCGAAGATGGCACCCGCGAAGACAAAACCGACCTTTTCTTCGGTCGCTAATTTCAGGCTTGTCATGCTGACGAAGGAAGCATCTTATCACGATGGCCCTCGCCAGAATTATTACCCTAGCGGCTTGGACGTGATAAGGTCCTTCGCTGCGCTCAGGATGACATAACGCACAATGGCAGTAAACGACGCCCTCGCTGGCACTCACAAGATTATTCAGGAAGCTCAGGAGCAGCAAGGCGGCCAGTTGGTGCCTACGCTCAATGACTTCTCACAGGAGCTGACGACCCTGAACCTGGGCCCGACGCACCCGGCTACGCACGGCATTTTCCAGAACATCCTGCAAATGGATGGCGAGCGCATCATTTCGGGGGTGCCGACTATCGGCTACATCCACCGGGCGTTTGAGAAAATTGCCGAGCGGCGGCCGTTCTATCAGATTACGCCGCTCACCGACCGCATGAACTACTGTTCGTCGCCCATCAACAACATGGGCTGGCACATGACGGTAGAGAAGCTCCTAGGGGTGCAAGTACCCAAGCGCGCGCAGTATATGCGTGTGATAATGATGGAGTTGGCGCGTATCGCTGACCACCTCATTTGTAACTCCATCCTAGGGGTAGATACGGGTGCCTTCACTGGCTTCCTCTACGTGTTTCAGGAGCGTGAGAAGATTTACGAGATTTACGAAGAAGTCTGCGGTTCGCGTCTGACCACCAATATGGGCCGCGTCGGCGGTATGGAGCGCGACTTCTCGCCGGTAGCCATCGAAAAGCTGCGCAAGTGGCTCAAGGAGTTTCCGGCTGTGATGAAGGAGTTTGAATCTATGTTCAACCGCAACCGCATCTTTATGGACCGCGTGGTAAACGTGGGCCCTATCACGGCGGAAAAGGCATTAAACTACGGCTTTACCGGCCCTAACCTGCGGGCGGCAGGGGTAGACTATGACGTGCGGGTAATGAACCCCTACTCGAGCTACGAAGACTTCGAGTTTGACATTCCGGTGGGTACCAACGGCGATACATACGACCGTTTCTTGGTGCGCAACGAAGAGATTTGGCAGAGCTTACGCATCATCAACCAAGCGCTTGACCGGTTGCCCGATGGTCCGTTCCACGCCGATGCGCCGCACTACTACTTGCCTCCCAAGCAGGCCGTGTACAAAAACATGGAGGCGTTGATTTACCACTTCAAAATCATCATGGGTGAGATTGAAGCGCCGGTTGGTGAGGTGTACCACTCGGTAGAAGGCGGCAACGGCGAACTTGGGTTCTACCTGATTTCGGATGGGGGCCGCACGCCTTATCGCTTGCACTTCCGCCGGCCGTGCTTTATCTACTACCAAGCTTATTCGGAGATGGTAGTGGGCACGAGCCTTTCTGACGCCATTGTTATTCTGTCGTCGATGAACGTGATTGCCGGCGAGCTAGACGCCTAGTTTTTAAGTTGAAAGTACCCGATATGGAGCCGACCACCACCGCCGCTAAACCCCAGTTTTCGCCTGCCGCTCAGGCCGAAATTAAGCGCTTGCTCACGCATTACCCCGACGACCGCAAGAAATCGACTTTGTTGCCCGTGCTACACATTGCACAGGCTGAGTTTGGTGGTTGGGTAAGCCCCGAGGTGCAAGACTTGGTGGCCGAGACCCTAGGGCTGCGCCCCATTGAGGTGTATGAGGTAAGCACGTTTTACACGATGTTCAATCTCAAGCCAGTGGGCAAGCACGTGTTGGAAATCTGCCGCACGGGCCCCTGCATGCTGCGCGGCTCTGATGAGCTTACGGCTCACTTAGAGCGCATTACGGGTGCTAAAGTCGGCGGCAACTCGCCCGATGGCTTGTTTACGCTGAAAGAGGTAGAGTGCCTGGCGGCCTGCGGCTTCGCGCCGGTGGTGCAAGTGCGCGAGAAATATTACGAGTCGCTCGACACCGAGGAAAATGTGAACGCTATGCTGAACGAGCTGAAAAGCTTGGTGCACCGGCCTATCTTGCCTTGGGAGGAAAATGGCTTGCCAACCTCACTCCAAAATAACTAATAGCTAATAAGTTAATACTATGGGACGCAAGCTATTAACCGAACACGTCAACGTCGAAGGCATTGAAACCTTCGCGGTGTACCGTAAGCACGGCGGCTACCGCGCTGTAGAGAAGGCGCTGAAAATGACGCCCGAAGAGGTAGTAGAAGAAGTAAAGAAGTCAGGCCTACGCGGGCGTGGCGGCGCTGGCTTCCCTACGGGTATGAAATGGAGCTTCCTGGCTAAGCCCGAGGGTGTGCCGCGCTACTTAGTATGCAACGCCGACGAGTCGGAGCCAGGCACTTTCAAGGACCGCTACCTCATGTCGAAGCTACCGCACTTGCTCATTGAGGGCATGATTGCGGGTAGCTACGCCCTAGGGGCCCGCACAAGCTACATCTACATCCGCGGCGAGCTATTGTATGTACTGCGCATCCTGGAGAAGGCCATTGCAGAGGCTTATGCCGCTGGCTTTTTGGGTGAGAACATCCTAGGTTCGGGTTATTCGCTTGATTTGCACGTGCATCCGGGCGGGGGCGCTTACATCTGCGGCGAAGAAACCGCGCTGCTGGAATCACTGGAAGGCAAGCGCGGCAATCCGCGCAATAAGCCGCCATTCCCAGCTGTGCAAGGCCTGTATGCCCGCCCCACAGTAGTTAATAACGTGGAGAGTATTGCTACCGTCGTGCCCATCTTGAACATGGGTGGCGATGAGTACGCTAAAATCGGCGTAGGCCGCAGCACTGGCACCAAGCTGTTTTCGGCCTGCGGTCACCTTAATAAGCCCGGCATCTACGAGTTAGAGCTAGGCGTACCAGTCGAAGAATTCATCTACTCGGATGAGTACTGTGGCGGTATCTGGAAAGGTCGTGAGTTGAAGGCCGTAGTGGCTGGGGGCTCGTCAGTGCCCATTCTGCCTAAGGAGCTGATTCTAAAAACTGCGGCGGGCGAACCGCGCTTGATGACTTACGAGTCACTAAGTGATGGGGGCTTTGTGACAGGCACCATGCTTGGTTCAGGTGGCTTTATTGCGATGGACGAAACCACGTGCATTGTGAAGAATACTTGGAACTTCTCGCGCTTCTACCATCACGAAAGCTGCGGGCAGTGCTCGCCCTGCCGCGAAGGCACGGGCTGGCTCGAAAAAGTATTGCACCGCCTCGAGCACGGCCACGGTTCGATGCACGACATCGACCTGATTGTGAGCGTAGCCAAGCAGATTGAGGGCAATACTATTTGCCCACTCGGTGAAGCCGCCGCGTGGCCCGTGGCGGCCGCCGTGCGCCACTTCCGCGATGAGTTTGAGTGGCACGTGACCCACCCGAAGGAGGCTACGCAGCCTGGGGCCGTGTACCGCGGCAACCTAGTAATGGCCTAACTATCTGTCATGCCTCATCTGGCGTACCGAAAGAAGCATCTTATCACGGCTGCTTTCGTCGCACCTATAATAAGTCCAACGATGCGCGCGTGATAAGGTCTTTCGCAAGCTCAGGATGACAAACGTATATCAGCAGCTATTCTAATGGCTAAAATAACTTTTGACGGAATAGAGGTAGAAGTGCCAGACGGCACCACTATCCTCAACGCAGCCCGCAAAATTGGGGGTGGCGTAGTACCGCCCGCCATGTGCTACTACACCCCACTCAAAGGCAGCGGCGGTAAATGCCGTGCTTGCCTGGTGCGTGTAGCGGCCGGCTCGACTAAGGACCCACGTCCGATGCCGAAGCTTGTGGCTTCGTGCATTACCCCGGTACAAGATGGCATGGTGGTGGAAAACACGACCAGCCAGCAAGTGCTCGACGTGCGCAAAGGCATTGTGGAGATGCTACTCATCAACCACCCGCTCGATTGCCCAGTGTGTGACCAGGCTGGCGAGTGCGACCTGCAAAACTTTGCCTACGAGCACGGCGTGAGCACCACGCGCTACGAGGAAGAGCGCCGCACGTTCGAGAAAATCGATATTGGCCCCTACGTGCAGCTGCACATGACGCGCTGCATCCTGTGCTACCGCTGCGTGTACACTGCCGACCAACTCACCGAAGGCCGCGTGCATGGCGTTCTAGGTCGGGGCGATGCTGCCGAGATTGGCACCTACATCGAGAACTCGATTGACAAAGATTTCAGCGGCAACGTAATTGACGTGTGCCCGGTGGGCGCGCTTACCGACAAAACTTTCCGCTTTAAGCAGCGCGTGTGGTTTACCAAGCCCGTGAACGCGCACCGCGACTGTGGCCACGAGAAATGCGCCGGCCGCGTAACGCTTTGGTACAAAGGAAAGGACGTGCTGCGCGTAACCGCTCGCAAGGATGAATACGGCGAGGTGAAGGAGTGGATTTGCAACGAGTGCCGCTTCGAGAAGAAGGAAACTTCGGATTGGGTTATCGAAGGCCCGGCGCACATCGACCGCTCGTCGGTTATTTCGGCCAACCACTACGAGCTGCCGGTAATCAACCCGCAAGTGATTGCAGACTTGCCCGAAAGCACCGTGCGCGAGCTGGAGAAAAACCCGCCGCTGAAACTAGGTGGTCCCAACGGCACCTCCTTCTAAGCTGATAGTCTCTACCGTATGTCTCTCGAATCTTTAGGCTGGCAAGGCCTCGTTATTCTGGTAGTGTTCGGCATTTCGCTGCTCATTGCCACTTACTGCACCTACGCCGAGCGCGTAATTGCTGCGTTTCTACAAGACAGGGTTGGTCCTGACCGCGCTGGACCTTTCGGCATTGTACAGCCGCTGGCTGACGCCGTGAAGCTTTTCACAAAAGAAGAATTCTTCCCGAGCGGCGCCAACAAAGCGCTGTTTATTTTCGGCCCCTGCCTGGCGATGATAACGGCGCTGATGTCGTCTGCCGTTATTCCGTTCGGCAATTTCCTAAAGTTTGGCGAAACCGTCGTGCACCTGCAAGGTATCGAAATTAACGTAGGCATGCTCTACGTGTTTGGCATCGTGTCGCTTGGTGTATATGGTATCATGATTGGCGGCTGGGCATCAAATAATAAGTTTTCGCTCCTAGGTGCCATCCGCGCGGCTTCGCAAAACATTAGCTACGAACTGGCGATGGGCCTAGCCTTAATTGCGGTGCTGATGATGTCGGGCTCGCTCTCGCTACGCGACATTACACTGCAGCAGTCGGTGCCTGGCGAGTGGCACTTCTGGAATGTGGTGAAGCAGCCCCTAGGCTTTATTATCTTCATTGTCTGCGCTTTTGCTGAAACCAACCGCACCCCGTTTGACCTTCCTGAGTGCGAAACGGAGCTTGTAGGCGGCTACCACACCGAGTACAGCTCGATGAAAATGGGCCTCTACCTCTTTGCCGAGTATGTCAACGTATTTGTGGCCTCGGCCGTGATGAGCGTTATCTATTTCGGTGGCTTCAACTTCCCTTTCCAATACGAGCTACGCAGCTGGTTATCCTCTTCGCAAGGCTTATCTATTGATGCTGCGCAGAATATCATTGCCATCCTAGGCGTGGTAGCAGTATTTGCCAAGATTTTCGCCTTCATCTTCTTCTTCATGTGGGTGCGCTGGACTTTGCCGCGCTTCCGCTACGACCAATTGATGCGCCTCGGCTGGACCATCCTTATCCCGCTGGCCATCTTCAATATCTTGCTGACGGGTGGCCTCATCACGACCGGCATCATCCCCGAAATCAAGCAGTGGTGGTAGGCAGTCCACTCGGCTAGCCCTCCCCTCTTACCCTACCGACCTATATGGAATCGCTAAGCAACCGCGCCAAGAAACTAGAAAAGAAGCCGATGACGCTCGCCGAGCGGGCCTACCTTCCGGCGATTTTCCAGGGCTTGTCTATTACCATGCAGCACTTTTTTCGGGCTGCAACCAAAAAGCAAATCACTGTTCGCTACCCTGAGGAGACGCGTCCGTTCTCGCCTGTTTTCCGCGGCTTGCACGTGCTCAAACGCGATGAAGCGGGCCGCGAGCGTTGCACGGCCTGTGGCCTATGTGCCGTAGCCTGCCCTGCTGAAGCTATCACGATGGTAGCTGGCGAGCGTAAGAAGGGCGAGCAAAATCTCTACCGCGAAGAGAAATACGCCGTCAGCTATGAAATCAACATGCTGCGCTGCATCTTCTGCGGTCTCTGTGAAGAGGCTTGCCCGAAAGCTGCCATCTATCTGCAAGCTGACAAAATGGCGCCGCCGCGCTACGAACGCGACGAATTTATCTACGGCAAAGACCGTCTGGTAGAGCCCGTATCTCCTGATAATCGCTCGAAGCGCGGCATCCAGCTTACACCCGAGCAAGCCGATAAACTGCGCACGCAAATGCAGTCCGCCTAATTTCTAGCCTGTCATGCTGAGGAACGAAGCATCTTATCACGGCTGCCTTCCTCAGAATTAGTACCTACCCGAGCGCTGCAAGTCTGATAAGATGCTTCGCAAGCTCAGCATGACACTCCTTTATGTCTCTCTTTCTCTTCTTATCGTTCGTTGCGCTGCTGAGTGCCCTAGGTGTAGTGCTGGCTAAGAATCCCGTGCATAGCGTACTGTTTCTTATCCTCACGTTCTTCACACTGTCGGCTCACTACCTGCTGCTTAACGCGCAGTTTCTAGCCGCCGTAAACATCATCGTATATGCCGGAGCTATCATGGTATTGTTCCTGTTCGTGATTATGTTCTTAAATCTGAACGAGGAAACCGAGCCGCAAAAGCCCATGCTGGCTAAGGTAGCCGCTACGGTTTCGGGTGGCCTACTACTGCTGGTAATGGTTGCGGCGCTCCGCGGCGTAGAGCCTACTGGCTACAATGCCGCCACTTTCGATTCGCAGATAGGCATGGTAGACCGCCTAGGTATGGTATTGTTCAAGGAGTATTCGCTACCCTTTGAATTGGCTTCTATCCTACTTCTGGCCGCTATGGTTGGCTCGGTTATGCTAGGCAAGCGCGAGACGGGCGAGCGGAACTTCTAACACAGCATTATATAAAAAAGAGAGCGGCCACTGATGCATCAGTGGCCGCTCTCTTTTTTATGGCACCTAGGTCTTATTTCGCAACCACGGCCGTTTTGATGCTCAGTTCGGTTAGCTGCTTGTCCGAAATCGGCGAGGGCGAGTCAATCATCACGTCGCGGCCCGAGTTGTTTTTGGGGAAGGCAATAAAGTCGCGAATGCTATCGGCGCCGCCGAAGAGCGAGCACAGGCGGTCGAAGCCGAAGGCAATGCCACCGTGGGGTGGTGCGCCGTACTCGAAGGCGTCGAGCAGGAAGCCAAACTGGGCTTGCGCCTCCTCAGGCGAGAAACCGAGCAGCGAAAACATACGCGCCTGCACAGCGCGGTCGTGAATACGAATGGAGCCGCCGCCCACTTCCACTCCATTGATAACCAAGTCATAGGCATTGGCGCGAGCCTGACCGATGGTCTCAGGATTATCGAGCAGGTGCAGGTCGTCGGGCTTGGGCGAAGTGAAGGGGTGGTGCATGGCGAAGTAGCGGCCTTCCTCCTCAATGTACTCGAGCAACGGGAAATTGACAACCCACAGCGGAGCAAACGTGTCCTTGTCGCGCAGACCTAGGCGCTGGCCCATTTCGAGGCGCAGTTCACTCAGGGCCTTGCGAGTTTTGTCGGCTGGGCCAGCCAAGATGAGCAGCAGGTCGCCCTCATTAGCATTGAAGGCGGCTTTCCACTTCTGCAATTCCTCCTGCGGATAGAACTTATCGACCGACGATTTTACCACGCCGCCGGCTTCTACGCGGGCATACACAAGGCCCGTAGCGCCAAGCTGCGGGCGCTTCACAAAATTGGTCAGCTCGTCGAGCTGCTTGCGGGTGTAGGCGGCGCAGGTCGCAGCGTTGATGCCTACCACCAGCTCGGCGCTATCGAAGACTGGGAAGCCCTGGCCTTTTACTACGTCGTTCAGCTCCACAAATTTCATGTCGAAGCGCACGTCAGGCTTGTCGTTGCCATACCAGCGCATGGCATCGGCGTACTCCATGCGGGGCACGGTCGGGAAATCGAGGTTTTTGATTTCCTTGAACAGGTAGCGTACCAGGCCCTCGAAGGTATTGAGGATATCTTCCTGCTCCACAAAAGCCATTTCACAGTCAATCTGCGTGAATTCGGGCTGGCGGTCGGCGCGCAGGTCTTCGTCACGGAAGCACTTCACAATCTGGAAGTAACGGTCGAAGCCCGACACCATGAGCAGCTGCTTAAATGTCTGGGGTGACTGCGGCAAGGCGTAAAACTCGCCGGGGTTCATGCGTGAGGGCACCACAAAGTCGCGGGCACCTTCGGGCGTGCTCTTGATGAGCACGGGCGTTTCTACTTCAATAAAATCCTGGCCGTCGAGGTAGCGGCGCACGGCCTGGGCCATCTTGTGGCGCAGCATCAGGTTGTTGCGCACGGGCGTGCGGCGCAGGTCGAGGTAGCGGTACTTCATGCGCAACTCGTCGCCACCGTCGGTTTCGTCTTCGATGAGGAAGGGCGGCAGCTTGGCGGGGTTCAGCACCTCGATTTGCTCGACGCGTACCTCAATGTCGCCTGTCGGAATGTGCGCATTCTTGGAGTAGCGCTCGGCCACTTTGCCAGTCACACTAACCACAAATTCGCGACCTAGGGTACGCGCTTTTTCACGCACTTCTTCGCTCTCTACGCCTTCTTCGAGGGCCAGCTGGGTGATGCCGTAGCGGTCGCGCAGGTCTATCCAAAGGATGCCGCCTTTGTCGCGGGTGCGCTGTACCCAGCCCACTAGCGTAACGGTTTGACCGACATTTTCTTGGCGAAGCTCGCCGTTGGTGTGACTTCTCAACATGGACCGCAGATTATAACGGATTAAACGGATTGCGCAGATACGCCTGTTGCGCAGGCTGCTTGTGCTCGGATGGGGCCGCCCTTTGGAAGGCGGGCCAAATTGGGGCAAAGTTAGTTCGAGTTGACGAGCAGCAACTGCTTAGTTTGGTATGAAGTATGTAAAAGGAAGCTAGAAGCTGCATATGCGCCGCATCCTTTTTCTTCTATTTCGATATGAAATCTCTTTCTTCGCTGGCCCTGGCGGCCGCTTTGCTCACGGCCGGCGTGGCCCAGGCCCAAACGAAAGTCAAGACTAAAAACAAGTACGAGAGCGGCGCTGAGGTCAAAACCAAAGGCCAGGCACCAGCCGTGACGCTAGATGGTCCCATCCGGCGTGTAGAGACGCTCTCGGGCATCGATATTTTCCCTAAGCCAAACTCTAACAGCGTGATGCTAAGCTTCACGCAGCAATTCACTAAGCCCGGCACGCTGGTGATGACGGATTACAAAAACAAAGTGGTGTACCAGCAAGAGCTAGACCCGCAAAACAATACCGGCGAGCCAGTGGACCTAGGGCATATTTCGGCGGGCACGTATTTGGTAGAAGCTAAAACAGGCAATTACGTGTATTGGAAGAAGGTTCGGATTAAGTACCCGACCCGTAAGTCCTAGCTACTAAAAGCACCATCGATGCGCGTGTAGCGAAATCATCGCACCCAAGTAACCCACTTAGGTGCGATTGCTTCGCTACACGCGCATTGACGGGTGTATTCTATTTTTGCCCTACTTATGAAAATTCTCGTCCTCCTTTGCTCGTTGCTTGCGCTTACCAGCTTTGCTCCCAAGCCCAAGCTCACGTCGGTGAAGGTAGCGCCGGGCCTCTCGGTAGGGGTGCCGCAGGGTTTTACGCCGCTACCCGATGAAGGCATTGCGGTCAAGTTTCCGTCACCGCGCAAGCCGCTGGCCGTGTATACTAGCCCCAATGGCAAAGTAGACTATAGTGTGGCCGTGCGGCCGACGATGTTTGGGCCCGACTACAACGTGCTACTGCCCATGTACAAAGCCAGCATTCAGCGTTTGTACACGAAGGTAGAATTTCTAACTCAGGAAGTGCGCAAGGTGAACGGCCGCGAGTTTGTGGCCCTAGAGTTTGTCTCAACGCTCAGCGATAGCCGCCGTAGTAACGCACTGGCTACGCTCAAGAAATACGAATACATCCAATATTCGGTGCAGGGCGAGCAGTTGTATATCTTCTCCTTTTCGGCCCCGGCCGAGGAGCAGGCGCAGTGGCGGCCGGTGGCCCAGGCTGTGCAGAGTGCTATCAGCCTGAAATAGTGCTCACCGACGAGTACTTCATGCGCCAAGCGCTGGCCGAAGCTCAACAAGCCTTAGCCGAAGGTGAAATACCCATTGGCGCAGTAGTGGTGCTAGACAATACCATAATTGGACGCGGGCACAACCAAACTGAGCGCTTGCGCGACGTAACGGCCCACGCCGAAATGCTGGCCTTATCAGCAGCTGCCAATTTTGTGGGTAATAAGTACCTAGGTGCCTGCGCGCTTTACGTCACTATTGAGCCGTGCGTAATGTGCGCCGGAGCCAGCGCTTGGGCTCAGCTGCGGCAGGTCGTGTACGGGGCCGAGGAGCCCAAGGTGGGCTACCGGCGGCACAGCCCTAGCCTGCTACACCCACGCACCCAAGTGCGCAGCGGAGTGCTGGCGGTGGAGTGCGCCGCTCTTATGCAAGATTTTTTTCGGGGCAAGCGGAGGTAAACTACTTTTGAAGCGCCGCAACCCCAACAGCGGGTTGCGGGTTATATACGGAACACCCCGTTTTCACCCCTAAAACGTTCTCGCACCATGGCTTTTGAACTGCCCAAATTGCCTTACGGCTACGACGCGCTCGAACCTACTTTCGACGCCCAGACCCAAGAAATTCACCACACCAAGCACCACCAGGCCTACGTTACCAACCTCAATGCCGCCATCGCGGGCACTGAGTTTGAAAACCAGAGCCTAGAGGATATCCTACAAAACATTGCCAAGGCTACCCCAGCTATCCGCAACAACGGCGGCGGTCACTGGAACCACTCGCTGTGGTGGACCATCCTAAGCCCCAACGGTGGTGGCCAGCCCACCGGCGAGGTGGCTACTAAAATCAACGAGTCGTTCGGCTCGTTCGATAAGTTTAAGGAAGAGTTCACCAAAGCTGCTACCACGCGCTTTGGCTCAGGCTGGGCGTGGCTGTGCAAGCAAGCCGGTGGCTCGCTGCAAATTTGCTCGACCCCGAACCAAGACAACCCGCTAATGCCCGACTCGGGCTGCAAAGGCACGCCCATTTTGGGCCTCGACGTGTGGGAGCACGCCTACTACCTCAAGTACCAGAATAAGCGCCCCGACTACATCGCCGCTTTCTTCAACCTCATCAACTGGGAAGAGGTGAACAAGCGCTACGCTGCCGCCTAGGCCCACTCGCTTAGCTAACAAAAAGCCCACCGGCCCCGCGCCGGTGGGCTTTTTGTTGGTTTCTAGGTACCAAAATCGCTTAATAATGAGACCCAAACAGCTTTAATCGGAAGTAGGGCCACTGTGTTTCTGGTAGGTTAACTTGTATCTTTAACAACAAAAGCTACTTTCAACATTTTTACTTGTGCCTGCATGAGCATCAAGCTGCGTCTTACTATTCTGAGCTTCCTCCAGTTTTTTATCTGGGGCGCGTGGCTGATTACGATTGGTGCGTACTGGTTTCAGACTAAGCAGTGGTCGGGGGCGCAGTTTGGCGCCATCTTCTCGACCATGGGCATCGCGTCCATTTTCATGCCCTCGCTCATGGGCATCGTGGCCGATAAGTGGGTGAATGCCGAAAAGCTCTACGGTGTGCTACACCTGCTAGGTGGTGTCACCCTCTGCTGCATTCCGTTTGTCACGGACCCTGGCGTGTTCTTCTGGGTTATCCTGCTGAACATGATTTTCTACATGCCCACGCTGGCCCTGTCCATTGCCGTGTCGTACTCGGCACTGAAAAGCCAAGGCCTCGATGTGGTGAAGGATTACCCGCCCATTCGGGTTTGGGGCACCATTGGCTTCATTGCGGCTATGTGGGCCGTTACGTTCCTAGGCTTCGAGAAGTCGGCTAACCAGTTTTATGTAGCCGCCGGGGCGGCGCTGTTGCTGGGTTTCTATTCCTTTACGCTGCCCGCTTGCCCTCCGCCTTCTAAGGGCGCCTCGGGCCGCTCGCTGGTTGATGCCTTGGGCCTGAAGTCGTTTGCCTTGCTGCGCGACCGCAAGCTGGCTACCTTTTTTGTTTTTGCGCTGCTCCTAGGTGCCGCGTTGCAGCTCACCAATGCTTACGGTGATACTTTCCTGCACGACTTTGATAAAGTGCCTGCCTACCGCGATACGCTTTCGGTGCAGCACCCGGCCTTTATCATGTCTATTTCGCAGATTTCCGAAACGCTGTTTATCTTGGCTATTCCCTTCTTTTTGCGGCGCTTCGGCATCAAGCAGGTGATGCTATTTAGTATGATAGCCTGGGTGCTGCGCTTTGGTCTATTAGCCTACGGCAATCCCGGCAGCGGCCTCTGGATGATTATCATGTCCTGCATCGTGTATGGCATGGCCTTCGACTTCTTCAATATCTCGGGCTCGCTATTTGTCGAGACCCAGACGCAACCTAGCATTCGGGCCAGTGCCCAAGGCTTGTTTATGATGATGACCAACGGCTTTGGGGCCGTCCTAGGTAGCTCGATAAGTGGCTTAGTCATTCAGAACTACTTCACCGATGCTGCTGGCAACAAGGATTGGCACGGCATCTGGCTGGCCTTCGCAGCTTATGCACTAGTGATTGCCGTACTATTTGTGTTCATTTTCAAACACAAGCACGAGCCGCAAGAACTAGAAAACAAATATTCAGAGCCAGCCGTGGCGGCTTAACTGTACATCTGTTTTAGTTGTATATGACACTTTCTCCGCCGTCGGCGGCTAGCGCTGCCCCTGCTGCACTCCCTAATTTCTTCGGCGCTAATGGCGGCTTGCAGCTTAATAATTGGTTTTACGCCTCCTTCGGCGAATTGCCGCGTCGCGAGATTTATCAGCTAGTTTCGGCTCAAGCCCGCGAAACGATTTTAGTAGCTTTGGCCGAGTTTTATTCTATTCAGGAAGCTACTGTTACTCAATCGGTTTATATAGAGGAGCTAGATAAGGCTCCAGAATGGCAGTATTTTGCGCTTGCGCTGGAGCCCTATCTCCTACTCTCCTTCCAAGATAATGGAGCGTATGGCGACCAAGGTGCCCAACTGTATTTTTCTGCCCATACCGATGCTACTGCCCTAGCTCGCATACGGGACCTTTTGACTGCTCAGCTACACGGTGGGCAGGTAGAGCGCCAACGCATTCAGGTGTTACGGCTGATGACTAAAGACCTGGAATTTTCGCCCCTACCCATCAAGATTCCGGCTCTCGACCTCGCTGTTAATTACAACGATGACCTGCTACCCGTGCACGAGGCCATCGTGAAGCGTCTACAGAAGCCTGATGACAAGGGCCTGGTAATCTTGCACGGCCCGCCCGGTACTGGCAAAACCAGCTACATTCGGCACCTGTGCAGCCTCACCGACAAACCCAAGCTGTTCATTCCGCCTAATCTGGCACTTCGTATCGCCGACCCCGAATTTATTAACCTGCTGCACGATAACACTAACTCTATCCTGCTCATCGAGGATGCCGAGGAGTTGCTGACCAAACGTGACGCTACCGGCAGCAACGCGGTGAGCAATCTGCTCAACCTCAGCGATGGGCTGCTATCTGACGGATTTCACATTCAGATTATCTGCACCTTTAACGCCGACCTAGCCCGCATCGACAAGGCGCTACTGCGCAAAGGGCGGCTCATCGCGTCTTATGCCTTTGAGGCGCTGGCACAACCTAAAGCCCAGGCATTGGCGAGTCTTCTAGGCCAAACCACGCCCGTAACCGAGGCTATGACGCTGGCCGACATTTACAACCGTGAAGATGCTACTTTCGTGAGCGAACCTAAAGGACATAGCCGCATTGGCTTCAACCGTACTTAGGGAACTCACTTAGCACAAAATCAGCACAAAAAAAGTCTAATTTCGGCATAATAAAAAAGCCGCTCTGCATTGTGCAGAGCGGCTTTTTTGGCTTTAAGCAGCGTTTCTAGCGGGCTTATTTGCCGAAGAAGAATTCGCCTTCGATTTGTGCGTTCTCGTCCGAGTCCGAGCCGTGTACGGCGTTTGCCTCGATGCTCTTGGCATATTTTTTCCGGATGGTGCCCTCCTCGGCGTTGGCCGGGTTGGTGGCGCCAATGAGGGTGCGGAAGTCAGCTACGGCGTTGTCTTTTTCCAAAATAGCAGCTACGATGGGGCCGCTCGACATATATTTTACGAGGTCGTTGTAGAAGGGACGCTCCTTGTGCACAGCGTAAAATTCGCCGGCGCGCTCGGGCGTCAGGTTTACTTTTTGAAGCTCCACGATGCGGAAGCCGCCTTGCTCAATCATGCTCAGGATGCCGCCAATGTGGTTTTCAGCCACGGCATCGGGCTTAATCATGGTGAAGGTGCGGTTGGTTGCCATTCGGTTATTCGGGTAAAATGGGGTTGGGGGCGCAAAGGTAGCCGGAGCCGGGCGCTTATTCACTTCCGGGCGAACCTTCCCAGGCACTACGCTTGTTGAAACCTAATTCATGCCGACCTTTGCCGGCCTATTTGCTCTCAGTTAGCCCAATCCGCTTTTTTTCGCATTTGCAGGCCATTCACTTAGTCGATGTCCACTTCAGTTTCCGAACTACAGGCCTTGCTGGCTCAGCCCAAGCAGGTGTTCATTACGACCCACCACAAGCCTGACGCGGATGCCCTAGGCTCCTCTTTGGCCTGGGCCAGCTATCTCAAGAAAAAAGGCCATTCGGTAACGGTGGTCACGCCGTCCGACTACCCAGCTTTTCTCAACTGGATGCAGGGCAACGATGAGGTAGTGGTATACGAACCGCGCCAAAACGACCGCCAAGTGCGCGACCTCGTGAACCGCGCCGAGCTTATCTTCTGCCTCGACTTCAACTGCCTAGCCCGCATCAATGAGCTAGGCGAGTATGTGCGGCAGGCGTCGGGCACCAAAGTGCTCATCGACCACCACCAGCGCCCCGAAAGCTTCGCCGACGTGAGCTTTTCGAACCCCCAGGCGGCGGCTACGGCCGAGCAGGTGTTTGAGATAATCCGGGACCTAGGCGACCAAGACCTTGTAGACCAAGGCATGGGCGAGGCGCTCTACGCGGGCATTATGACCGATACGGGCTCGTTTAGGCATCCTAGCACGTCGCGCAACGTGCACCTCATCATTGCCGAGCTGCTGAATGCCCACATCGACTTGGCTTCGGTGCACCGGCGCATCTACGACTCGCACTCCGAGATTCGACTGCGCTTCCTAGGGTACATCTTGAAGGATAAGCTAACGGTAAAGCGTGAGTTTAATACGGCCTACATCGCTGTGACGCAGCAGGAGCTGCGCGACTACGACAGCAAAACCGGTGATACGGAAGGGCTCGTCAACTACGCCCTTAGCATTGAGGGCATCGTGTTTGCGGCTATCTTCATCGACCGCGGCTCGGCGGTCAAGATTTCCTTCCGCTCGGTGGGCGACTTCTCGGTGAGCGACTTTTCGCGTAGCCACTTTGAGGGCGGCGGGCACCACAACGCCTCGGGCGGCGTCAGCTACCAGTCGCTAGATGCCACGGTAGAGCGCTTTTTGGGGCTGCTGCCCACCTACCAGGCGCAGCTAGTGAGCACACCTGCCGTGCCCGTAGCGGTTGCGCCGCCTGTGGCCTAACTTTGGCCTCGTATCTGTTCTGTATTCCTAATAATTTCTGTTTTCATGCAGTTTTCTTTCCGGCCCCGCGGGGCCCGGCAGCTGGCCCTAGCGGCCGGTGCGCTCAGCCTGGCCTCTTTCCTTGCCTCGTGTAACAAAGGCGGGGGCGACTTCGACAAAACCAAGTCGGGGATTGAGTACAAGATTTTCAAGAACGTAGGCGGCAAGTACGAGCGCCGCGAGGTGGCCAACGGCGAAGACCCTACTTATAAGGACCGGATAGGCAAGTTTATGACGGCCTATCTGTACTACCGCACCGGCAAAGACTCGGTATTGGAAGACACGCGCAAGAAATTTGCTGGTACGGCTGTGCCCATGCCCATGATGGAAGTGAAGCGTAAAGGCATGCCCGACGAGGCCTTCTCGCTGCTGCAGCCCGGCGACAGCGCCGTGTTCCGCTTCAATGCCGACTCGCTGTTCAAGCCCCAGGGCCGCCCGGTGCCCGGCTTCCTCAAGAAGAGCGGCAACGTGATTGTTATCAACGTGAAGACCGACAAGCTCATCACGGCGCAAGAAGAGCAGGCCCTCGAGCAGACGCTGCAGCAGAAAATGATGGCTGAGCAGCAAAAGCAAATGCAAGCCTACGCTGAGACGCAGAACAAAAAAGACGAGGTAACGCTGCAAGACTACCTCAAGAAAAATAACCTGACCAGCGCCAAGAAAACGGCAGGCGGGGTGTACTACGTTATCACGCAGCCCGGTACGGGCCCGGTAGCCAAGCCCGGCCAGCTAGTGAGCGTGCAATACCGCGGCACGCTGCTCGATGGCAAAGAGTTTGATTCGTCGGCTAAGAGCATGGGCGGCAAGCCCTTCGAATACCCCCTAGGTCGGGGCCAGGTTATTCCGGGCTGGGACGAAGGTGTGGCGCTGCTCAACAAGGGCGCTAAGGCTACGCTGCTCATTCCGTCGTCGCTGGCCTATGGCGAGCGCGGCTCGGGCGCCGCTATCCCACCTAACTCGCCCCTGCGATTCGACGTGGAGCTAGTAGGCATCAAGGATGCTCCGGCTGCGCCAGCCGGCCCTACTGGCCCAGCTCAGTAAGCACTTAAGTACTCATTGCCGCCGTGCCCTGTGGGGTGCGGCGGTTTTGTTTTCTCTCTTGCGAGGAGAGGCCGCGAGTGGTGCCTAGGCGTTGCGCCAAGGCACCACTTTTGCTTTGCGGCCTTGCCCTACTTTCTTTTCAACAAGTTTTATGCGACTTATTTTTTTGTTGCTGAGCACTTTGCTACTAGCCCAGGGGGCAGCAGCTCAAACCACGCCAGCGCCCGGCTTTGCGACCCTTCCGGGCAGCACTACGCAGTACCAACTATTTCGGCGCGATGCAGCGGGGCGCTATGTCCCTAGGGTGCTGGCACCTGCCGGCGATGCGCCCTACGCTAGTCGCGCCGGGCAGGTGCTGCTGGTGTACATCGAGTACCGCACCGACCGCGACTCAGTACTGATGGCCTCGCGCCGACTGCGGCCCGAGCCCGTGCCAGTGGGCCTAGCCCCCACCACCAAGCCGGGCTCGATAGAGGAGGCTATGGGCTTATTGCTGCCCGGCGACAGCGCCGTCTTTCGCTTCAATGCCGACACGGCCTTTGCCCAGATGCGGCAGGCGGTGCCACCCTTCATCAAGCGCTCGGGCAACGCCCTGCGCCTGACGGTGGCGGCCAAAGAGCTGGTGACAATGGAGCAGATGCAGGCTCGCCAGCAGGCCATGATGGCCGAAATGCAGCGCACCGCCAAAGCCCGCGCTGCCAAGCAGGTAGCGGCAGACAACGCTAAAATACAGGCATATTTTAAGGAGAAAAACCTCGCCTCGCAGGCTAAGAAAACGCCGGGCGGCACGTGGTACGTCATCACTAAGCGCGGCACGGGTGTGGTGCCTAAGCCGGGCCAGACGGTGAGTGTGAAGTACCGCGGCACCATCTTGGAAACGGGCAAGGAGTTTGACTCCACGGCTAAGCACGGCGACACGCCGTTTGACTTCGTACTAGGTCAGGGCCAGGTCATTGCGGGCTGGGACCAGGGCCTAGCGGTGCTGCCTAAAGGCAGCAAGGCAACGCTATACATTCCATCGGCTCTAGGGTACGGCGAGCGCGGCGCGGGCGGCGACATTCCGCCGAATGCTAATCTGAGCTTTGACGTGGAGCTCATCGATGTCAAAGGTGAAGCAACACCGCAAGCTGCCGCGCCAGCCAAGACAGCAGCCAAGGCGCCAGTGAAAAAGGCAGCTGTCGGTGCGAAAAAAGCCCCAGCTAAAAAAGCACCCGTGAAGAAGAAATAGCGCTAGTGCGGGGTTGGCTTTAAGCAGCGCTCCACAAGGTACTTAGGACAAAAAAAGCCGCTTCCTATAATTGGAAGCGGCTTTTTTATTGGTAGGCACTGTTGGTTTTTAGCCACCCAGCACCTCGCTCAAGATGTCGAGCGACTTGACTTCGCCTAGCCCCTCAACATGGAGCTGATAGTAGCGAATAAGCACCGTAAGCAGTTCGCGCCGCACCTGACCATTGGGAATGCTGACAGCGGCCGGTGTGTGCAGCAACTCATCGAAGTACTTCTCAAACTCGCGCAAACGCACAGTGGCGATGCCGCTGCCCTGGCCAGGACCCATAGCGGTGCCAGCCAGCACTATCTGGTCCATGAGCTCGGCGCCAGTGTTTACGCCAAACCCTAGGTAGCCCGATAAGTGCAGCAAAAAGAGTAACGCAAAATTCTCGGTGCCTATCGTTTGCTCATCGAAGGCCAGGATAGAATCGTGCAGGAAGCGGAAAAGCGGCTCGTTTTCTTCTTCCTCCCGCACCGATTTACTCAGCACCTCCGATAAAAACAGCGCGACGCTGCTCTTGCGCATCTCGTAGGGCAGCGTGCGGAAAGGCTCGGCGCAGCGAAACTCGGACAGGCGCGTGAGGTCGTTGCCCTGGCGCGGCACGTAGGCCACTAGCTCGAGCAGCGTGAGAGGTTGAAACAGCGCGATACGCCCCGGCGGCTTGGCCTTGCGCACGCCGTTCACGATGTAGTTCTGCACCCCGCGCCGCTCGGTATAAATGCGGGCAATAATGCTGGTTTCGCGGTACTTGAGAAAGCTCAGGACGATGCCGCGGGTTTTTATTAACATGAGAAGCGAGGTGGGCGGTTATAAAACAAGGGTCATTGTGAGGCGGCTCAGCATTCAGCAAAGCACTCGCGTCCGCGCGGCGCACCTAGGGTGATGGCTTCGTTGCGTTGCCTCCATCTAACAACTGCTATTTGCTGAATTTCCTCCCCCTAGCGGCTCAATACGGCCACTTTGCTGACGCAGCTATTTTTGCCGTCGGCGTCAGAGGTGAGTACTAGGTACACACCCGAGCGCACGCGCCGGCCTTGGGCATCGTTGAGGTCCCAGGTGAGAGTGCCCCCGTTGGCGCGGGTGCTATACACGAGGTGGCCCGCCACGTCGGTTATTTTCACGTATGCGTTATTGACCAAGCCACGGATACCCACTTGGCCAGCAAAATCGGGCTGCACAGGGTTAGGAAACACCTCGGCGCAGCTCGGCGCCTCGTCGGTAAAGGTGGCCGACCCCTGGTAGCTGACCACGCCGCCATCGGTGGCCACGAAGACCTCGCCGGTTTTGTCGTTCACGGCCACGTCCACAATGCTGTTACTAGGCAGGGGGCTATTGGCGGTGGTGAAGTGCAGCAGGGCTTCGTCGGCGTTGGCATTAAATAGCCAGAGGCCGCTAGGTGTGCCCATCCACTTGCGATTGGCCGCATCTACGGCAATGCAGCGCACGATGGTATTAAAGAGGGCCGGGTAGCCGGTACCCGTGCCACGCTGCACAATGGGCGTAGTAAAGGTGCCTGCGCTACCTAGGCTGCTGGTACCGCTCAGGAAGCTTACTACTTGGCTAGGGTCGCTGAAGTACGCTACGCCATCGCCGGTGCCAATCCAGATGCTGCCAATGCGGTCGCGGGCCATGCCATACACTTGGTTGACGGTAGTGCCCGTACTGAAAGTAATAGCCTGACGGCTAAGGGTATCGTATACGGCTAAGCCCGCGCCGCCCTTGCGCGACTGCGCGGCCCAGGGATTGCCATAGGCATCGACCACTACCCGGTCGAAGTTTTGAGAACCAGGAAAATAAGGGGCCACCTGCCAGGTATTGGGGCCGGGGCGGAAGCGGTAGAGGCCCGGTATTCCTATCCGCTCGTGGCGGTTGGCCAGCCAGAGGTACTTGCCGCTGGGGTCGGCGGCCACGTCCGTTACGCGCACATAGTCAAGATAGCTCTGGTCGGGGTCGAGGGTACTGCGCAGCGGTGCGCCCGGCGTGCCAAAGGTGTACTGCTTGAATTGCCCAGGCCCTTGCCACTGCAGCAGGCCATTGCCATAGCTGGCCACGTAGAGCGTGCCATCGGGCGTGCGCGCGCCGTGCGACATATCGAGCAGGTTCGGAAAGTCGGTGGCCGACGGGTAATTAGCTGTGGTATAATTAGTCCACTGGCCCGCCCGGTACTCGTAGAAGCCATTGCGGCGCCCAAATTGCAGCCCGCTATTACCATCGTAGGCCCCGCTGAATATTACAACTGAATTAGTAGCCGCATCGGCCAGCAGGCCATAAGCCTCGGCCGTGGCGGGGGCGTTGGGCCTGATTACTTCAGGAGCGCTACTGCCCGCCGCAAAGCGCAACAAGCCACGGTCGTAGCTGGCCACATAAATAGTCCCGTCGGCGTCGCGCACCACGTCAAACGGATAGGTACCTAGGGCGGCCTTGGGCAGCACCGTGCTCAGCACCCCCGTCTTGGGGTTGAAGCTGCGCAGGTCGGTATCGTCGAAGGTTATTAGCAGGCCCGTAGCGCTAGGGCGCAGGCGGCGGGCATTGGTGCCGTAGCTACCTTGCAGCGGGCGCCAAGCGCGGGCGCCACCCGTGCCCGCCAAGCTGTAGACGCCCCGATAGCTCGACTGCGCGTAGACGTGCCCCCGGTAGGTGGCGAGCTGCCGATACGTATCGGCTGGCAAGCTAGAGTTAGGTAGTTCCTTGGTCCAGCTGCGGTAGTCGAGCAGATTGACAGCTGCGCTAAGGCGGCCACGCAGTACCCCCTGCGTGGTACTGGCAAAAATGGTGTCATGCACAATAGCCGTACCGTACACTATCACGGCCAGGCCGTTGGGCCCGATAGCGCTGTACGTATCGCGCACTTCGAGCCTGCGCAGGTCTAGCACGATAAGCCCTAGGTTGCTCGCTAGGTAGGCCAGGTCATTGTACACCTGAATTTGGGTGATGGTCTTGGTTGCTTGCCCCGCTTTGCGTAGCACGTCGGTTATGTTCTTAACCGTGCCATCGGGCCGCAGCAGGTCGATGTTGCCATTTTGGTACGCCACAATGACTTGGCTACTGGCCGAGTCATAGGCCACGGCATTCACGCCCACGTCGTTCAGGCCTTCGCGGCGCGAGAGCGCCTGCGTAGTATTCAGCACCTTGTCGTAGTAATAAAACGACGACGCATCGGCTACGTAGAGACGGTTGCCGGCATCGGCCAGCATCAGGGGACGGGCTGCTGGCAAGTGCAGCTGCCAGTCGCCGTAGGCCACGCCCTGCGCGCGGGCCGCCAGCGCAAGCACCCATAAAACCAACAGCAACGGGGAGAAGTAGCGCATAAGCAGCAAAAAAGCAGAAGCAACAAAATGCCTGACCCTAACGCCCGGCTGATGGCCTTAGTGCGCCTAGCTTACGCCGCGGCACCCTAGGAAGAAGTCAGTCGCAGCACCGATACTAGCGCGCTGCTTGGGCCGCCCGCGCTGCCTCGATGGCCGGCCGGGCCGCAGGCCCTGCCAAAAAGCAGGGCCGGCAGCGCGCCTCGTAGGCGTCGGCTTCGCCCAGCAGCACTTGGCTTTCGCTGGCCGAAAGACGGTAGGAATACGCTGCCAGCTCGCCGCAGCACACGCACACAGCATGCACCTTGGTCACAAACTCGGCCGTGGCCAACAGTGCGGGCATAGGACCAAAAGGCCGCCCTAGGTAGTCCATATCGAGCCCCGCCACTATGACCCGGGTGCCCGCGTCGGCTAGCCGGCGGCATACATCTACCAGCGAGTCGTCGAAGAACTGGGCCTCGTCGATGCCCACCACGTCGGTGGCGCCACCGGCCAGCAGCAAAATTTCGGAGGGCGACTGCACTGGCGTCGAGCGGATGCTATTGTGGTTGTGGCTCACCACATCTTGGTCGTGGTAGCGCGTATCGAGGGCCGGCTTGAAGATTTCGACCCGCTGCCGCGCGATGCGGGCCCGGGTAAGGCGGCGAATAAGCTCTTCGGTCTTGCCCGAAAACATAGAGCCGCACACTACTTCCAGCCACCCACGGCGGCGCAAAAAATCAACGGGGCGATGAGGCTCGGTAAACAAGATAAAGCAATAATGAGGAAAGAAAGCAGGTGGGCGAAAGCCCTAGGTGCTAGCTCACCGGCAAAAACGAAACAAGGGCGAAAGTCAACAGAGCGAATTTACAACCGCCTAACAAAGGTAGCCCAGCCGCTAAACGAACCCAATCCAGACGGCTTTCGGCAGCTCGCCTACTCACCCTATGTACTCGACGTGCGGCAGCTTGGTGGCCTCGGGCACCTGGCCAGTTACTTCGCCTTGGGGCAGGCGCACTTGGCAGGCTAGGCGCTCGTGTGGCAGCAGCCGCCCAGCAGCCAGGTAGCGCAACTCGGGCTCGGTGCGGGGCGTGAGGTGCTCGCCCCCAGCTTGCACCTGCAACCGGCACGTAGTGCAGCGGCCCTTGGCCCCGCAGGCGTGGCGCCAGTCGTGGCCAGCCCGCTGAATAGCTGCTAGCAGCGTGGCGCCGGCGGGCACCACTACGGGCGGGCCCGGCAGGTTGGTAAGGTGCAGCAGGGGCATTTGTGGCTAACTTGGCGGCGAAAAGGCCGGAACCACCCGGCGGTTTTATGCAAGATAACTATAGCCTCGCCAAGTGCGAGCAATACGGCCGCCGGCTTGCGTCCCGGCTGTGCCAGCAGCACTTTGGCCCTCAGCCCGATGCCACGCTCGATGGCCCGGCGCTGCTCAAGTTTACGCCCATTCGGCAGCTCAACTTATTGGTGGTGCGGCAGTTGCTAGGTCGCTGGCAGCATGAAGCGCAGCAGCTTCGGAGCCCCTACTTCAATTTTGAGGCTGAGGCGGTGCGCACGGCACTCACGCAGTTTATGAACGTGCTCTCGCGCCACATTCGCCTCGACCGGGCGGCGCTAGAGCCCCTGCTGGCCCAAGCCGCGGCCGATACGCTGCTGCTGGCTGCCGACCCAGCCCTGGCCTTCGAGCGCCTGCTGCTGCCCGCCGCCAGCGCCGATGCCGACGAACCGGTGCCGGTGACTGAGCTGCGCGACGCCCTCCGCTACCTCGACCAAGACAAGGAGTATTACCAAGCCTTTGTGGATAGCCTGCCCAGCAGCAACGCCCCGCTGAGCCGCGACTTCTTGGTGCAGCGCTTCGCGCTTTACCAAGCCAAGCACACCAAGGCCGTCGATGCCATGCCACGGCTAGTAGCTGCCTTCAGCGCCCTGCTGCCGCTCACCGAGGCCGACCTGTGGGATGATGGCCCAGCTACGCCCGCTCCTACCCCGGCTAGCGAACCTGTAGCTACTCCAGCGCCAGCCCCTGCCCCGGCGCCGACTCCAGTAGCGTCTCCTCCAGCACCCGCGTCAGCAGAGCCATCTACGCCCCCCGCCCCCGAGTCTCCGGCACCTGCTGCACCACCCGCCGAAGAGCCAGCACCCACGAATGCGGTGCCCCTCTATGAAAAGCTCAAGGCCACGCAGCCAACAGCTGCCTCACCCTTGGCCAGCACACTGCGCCACTCAGCCCAGGGCGGCGCCTCGCCACTAGCCGAGCGGAGCGCCCCCAAAGTTGGCAGCCTGCGCGAAGCTATTTCCATCAACCAGCGCTTTAGCTTTATCAATGAGCTGTTTAATGGGGAGAACATGGAGTATCATGCGGCTATTCAGCACCTCGACTCGCTGCCCACGGCCGATGCTGCTATGGCCTATGTGCGCCAAGAACTAGCCAATAGCCACGACTGGAGCCGCAAGGAAGAGCACGTGGGCAAACTGCTCAAGCTGATTGAGCGCAAGTTTGCTACCACCTAGGGGATGCTCGGGCTGGCAAAGCTGCTAGAGCCCGGCCGCGGGCGGCGCTGGCTGCTGCCATGGGCATTGGGCCTAGGCATGCTGCTCAACTTGGCCTATCCCATGTACCGGCACTACGATTTCTCGCACTCGCTCGATACCCGCAGTTACCTGCGCCTAGCGGCGGGTCGCTTCGACAGCGTGAACGTGACGCGCCGCTACCGGGTGCTGGTGCCAGCCGCTGCGGGTATTCTGGCCCAGCCCATTGCGCGGGTATACGGCAAGATATGGCCGCAGCGCCCGGCCGGCGAGTGGCCCCGCCGTTTTGCTTTCTTCTTGGTAAACTGTGCCCTCCTAGGTGCGGCGGGGGCTACCTGGTGGCGAGCGGCCCGGCTGGCGGGTGCCAGCACGGGGGCCGTAGGCGTGGCGCTGCTGGCGGTACTTAGTAGCCGTTGGGCCGAGTACATCGCTGGCCTGCCGCTAGTCGATAGCCTGTATCTACTGGTGTTTGGGCTCAGCTACTACGCTTGGCGGCGCGGGCCAGGGGCAGGCTGGGCGGTGGCCGCCGCGCTACTGGTGGGGCCACTGGCTAAAGAATCATTTGTGTTTTTGCTGCCCTGGCTAGGCTGGTATGGGCGGCGGGCCCTAGGCTGGCGTGGGCAGCTAGCTGCGCTGGCGGTGGGGGTAGCTGCCCTCGGAGCAGTGCACTATTTTATTGATACTGCCGCCGGGGCGGCGCATACTGATACCATTACCAACGCGCTGGCGCACCGCGAGAACATCCTGTATTCGCTGCGACGGGCAGCTTCGCCTAAGGGCCTAGGCGAGCTACTGAGCATCTTTGGGCTTTTCACGCTGCCCGTGCTGTTAGCTTTGGGGCGGCCCGCTGGGCGGCGGGCTTTAGCCCCGGTACTGGGTTGGGCCGAGGCGCTGCTGTTTGCCGTGGTAGTCGTGCACATGCTGCTATCAAGCGAGCTCGGGCGTATGGGCTATTTGTTTGCGCCAGTGTTCACAGCGGCGCTAGCGTTGGTAGCGCAGGCGGCCATGGACCGCTTCGCTCGGCAGGCGCTTCCTAGGTAGGCCTAGGCTACGGCCACAGCTCTAGCAGCACGACAATGGCGTGGTTACTGAGGGCTTCCAGTTCAATGGCTTCTACCTCCCAGAGTGCTAAGGCATCTTTCTCGTGCAGCAAGCGGCTTTCTAGCTCAAAGGCCCCGGCCAGTACAAAGGCCACTAGTTGGCTGCCTTTCTGCTTCACTTGGTATACAGCCTCTTGCCGCCCCATAAACCGACATAGGCTAAAACTAAAAGGCAATTGGAACTGCGTTGGCGCCCGGTCCTGCGTGCGCTCCCCAACCAGTTCGAGCAACTCGTTTTCTGGGAGCTCCTCAAATACCGTTGCGAGGCCCACGGCGGGCGCCGTGAGTGGTGTAGAAGCGCGCACCCAGAGGTGCAAAAAGCTAATCAACTCGTGGGCATAAGGGTTTCGCAGCCGCAGTAGCGTGCCCGCGGGAGCCGAAATTGTGAATACCGTGCCAACCTCCACCGTGCCGTGCGCGCCACCTATGCTGTAAGCGACGGTACCCGTAATAGGTAACACAACTACATAGGAGTCTTGTGCTACGGGCAGTTCTACCTCATGCCCCCTAGCCAGCGTTTCCTCATTCAGCCCATAAAGGCGGCCAACGGGCTCCTTATATGCGTGCTGGTAGTCGCCAAAGCTGAATGTGCTCTGGCGCCGAAAATGCGAGTTTTCGACTACCCCGCGCTGGTCGGCCACATAGATTTTGCCTGGAACTTGCGTTATCATCCTACAGTAGCTGCGGGCTCGGCCGGGCGCAAGGAATGGATAGTGAGGTAGGGCTGTAGCTGAAAGAGATGCGTCAGGACTTCGCCGTTAGCTTCGGCCGGCGCGGTAGCATCCGACACGAGCAAATAAGACGCAATGGTATCGTGCCAGTGCAGCGGCTCAGTATAGAAGTTAATGGCTACCTGATGCTTGCTTGGGTCGTGCAGGTCCGAGTTAATCAGCTCGAACTGATAGCGCGTGAACTTCAGAAAGTAACGCCCTACGTTGTTCACAATGTCGGGCATTACTCCCTTCAGCTGCTGCACATAGCCGCCAATAGAGCCTCCTACCAGAAAATGCAGCTTCTCGGCGCCGGGCACGTAGTGCAGCAGCTCGCCAAACGTGCGGTACTGCCCGCCAGGGTTATACAACTGCGCCTGCATCCGCAGCTCGCGGTAGCTGTCGGCCAGCACCAGCTTGTCCCATGGCTTGGGAGAGTTAACATCGAGCACTTTGCGGTAAGCAAGCGTAATGGTGCGGGTCGGCATCGTTTTTAGCTAGTAGGAAGCAGCAATGGATTGTTAAGAGCTGACAGACTGAAGATTACTCACAGCTTATTACCTCTTACTTCCATAACCCATTTTTTACACGGCAATAGCCATCGTGAGCACGAAGCCATCGGTGGTGTTGCCCGTTACGGTGGCAATCTCCGCGCCCGCTGTGTCGTCGCTGAATACGTTGTCCGATTTATTATACGTGTAGCCGCTCAGGCCCTTGGCGTAGCCATTGACGGCGGCTAGGGCCGTGCCCGTGCCTTCAGGAAAGGCTATCTGGGTCACTTTCAGCGACGTGCCGCTGGCGTTGTACACGTGCACGTGGATGTGAGTGGCGCGGCCCGAGTACCAGCCCGGGAAGATGCTGGTGAACGTGACCAGGCCCGCCGCGTCGGTAGTTTGGCGGCCGCGCAAGAAGTGTACGCTTGTATAGTTAGTGCTCTGCATACCAGTGCCGCCATACTCCGAGTAATTGCCTTGGGCGTCGCAATGCCAAATGTCAACCAATGCCCCAGCTAGGGCTGCGCAGCTGTTGGGGCTGCTGTTTATCGTGATTTTAACAGTCAGCTTATAGCCCGTGCGGCCATCGGTGATATCGCTACGCACGTAAGAGGAAGGCGTGTGCGTCGGAAACGGCCCCTCGGTTTCGGTGGGCGCCACGGTGCAGCTGCTCGAGCCGGTAGTAGTGGTGCCCGTACCGGTAGTGGTTGTGGTGATCGTGCTCGGCGTCACCTCGTCTTTGCCACAGGCAGCGAGCAATACCGGGGCCGATGCTGCCCCCATGAGGAGGCTCTTGAGAAAATGCTTTCTTTCCATGCTAAGTAGAAGGTGAGAAGATGTAGTGCGATACCTATTACAAAGGTGATTTGCACGCTTCTCCTTCTGAGTAGCTAGTCGACGGAGCCGGCTTTTGCTTCGACGGATGACAACTATTTAGGGAAATAAGGCTGGGGACTAGGCCAGGTAACTAGGTGAGCAAGTGGCGGTCCTTGCTCCTGTAGTCTTATTCGCACTGCACATTCTCAGCGCAGCAAGTCCTGCTTGCGGTGGGCATCGAGGGCCAGCAGCGTAAAGAGCAGAATGGTGAACGACCACAGCGACGAGCCGCCATAGCTGAAAAACGGCAGCGGAATGCCCACCACCGGCATCAGGCCCATGGTCATCCCTAGGTTCACGGTGAAGTGCACAAATAGAATGCTAGCTACGCAGTAGCCATAGGTACGCCCAAACACCGATTTTTGGCGCTCGGCCACCAGCAGAATGCGCCAGAGCAGCGTGAGGTATAGCCCTATCACAACCAAGCAGCCTACCCAGCCCCACTCCTCCCCTACTGTGCAGAAAATAAAGTCGGTACTCTGCTCGGGCACGAAGTCGAACTTGGTTTGCGTACCCTTCAAAAAGCCCTTACCCAGCCAGCCGCCCGAGCCGAGAGCAATTTTACTTTGGGTCACGTTCCAGCCCTTCCCTAGGGGGTCTTTGCCGGGGTCGATGAGCATCTCGATGCGCTGGCGCTGGTGGGGCTGCAATACGTGGTTGAAGAAAAAATCGACCCCGAATACCATGCCGATAACCGCTGCCCACACGCTCAGGCTTAAAGGCAAGTGGTGGCGCCACAAGCGCGAGTTGAGCCCGAAAGCGGCCAGCAGCAGCACCGTAAAGGCAATGACCAGCCACAGCTTGGGCACCAGCAGCGCCAGCAGCAGAATAACGCCCCCCGCCGCCAGCAGCAGCAGGATAAGCGGCGACATACCCTCGCGGAAAAACGCCAGCAGCAAGGCCGCAAACACGAGCGCCTGCCCCGTCTCGTTGGAAGCCAGAATAAGCGCCACTGGCAGCAGCGTGAGGCCGGCCAATACGGCTTGGTCACGCCAGTTTTGCTGCCGTAGGTTGATGCCGGCCATGAAGCGCGAGGCCGCTAGCGCAGTGGTAAACTTAGCAAACTCGGCCGGCTGCAAGCGCACCGGCCCCAACTCGAGCCACGAGCGCGACCCCGCAATGGGCCTGGCAATGAAGATGGTGAGCACTAGCAGCAGTATCATACCGCCGTAGAGAACATAAGCCAGGGTATCGTATGCCTTATAATCGACCACCAGCAGCACTACAATGAGCACCACGGCAGTGCCCATCCAGAGCAGCTGCTTAAACCAGTTGAAAGCCATCAGCTCCGAGAAGCTGAGGTCGCGTAGTGCGTGCACGGCGGGTGCATCGGGGGCGGGCGGTGCGTAGGACGCCGCGTATACGGCCACCCACCCTAGGCCCACTAGCGCCAAGTACAGGAGTACCGTGAGCCAGTCGATGCTGCGCGACGAACGGATAGCGACGGTTGGATACATGCGAAAATTTTCCGCAAAGGTCGGGCCGCCAAGTTTGAAGTCCTAGGCTGCGCCTAAGGTTAGCGGCCAATAGCAGTAGCTAGCGCTGCACCAAGCCAGGCGCGGGCACAGCGGGTCTACAGGCTTTAAAGAGGCTCGCCGCAAGCATTTGAGCACTACTTGCGACCAGCTCGAACCAATTACTGTCCAGCTATTTCTGCCCTCACGTTAGAAACGCATAAATAGTTTCACTTGAGTTAGGTGTTAGGTGTACATTCTATGAATAATTAGTAGTACATTTCGGCCCTACACTTAGCTTAAACTAGTGTAAGCTCCAGCACATTAATAGAGTATCATTCTATTTATCAAGATACATAGCTATTATTACCTGTTTGGTCAATAGAAGTTTGGCAGTTCAGAAAAAGTTACTACTTCTTAATAGAGTAAGTAAGAAAGCAGAAAAGTATAGCACCGCGCCCGTTTGAAATCAGAGGCTTTCACTAGCCTAATCGATATACTAACAAGTAGTTGCCTGCAAAGCTCAATAAGAGAACTGCAGTATTTTTCCCACCCCAACTTTTTAATATATGACTGACCACTTACACCAATCAACTGGTTGGTGGAGAACGACAAGGGTTGCGTTGCTGCCGAGCGCGCTACTCATGCTCTCTACTACAGTTAGCTCTGCCACCGGAAGTGAGGCGCAAGCCGGATTAAAGCGAAAGCCTGCTTTAAGTGCTAAAACGATTAAATCGGCTTTATTTGCTAAAACGATTAAAGCGGCTCTTACAGTACGTGGGCACGTGCAAGACGAGCTAGGCAAACCCATTCCGGGTGCCACCATCTTGCTCAAAGGCACCTCTATCGGCGCGGCTGCCGACGCCGACGGGGCCTACTCACTGGAAGCACCCGATGCGACGGGCACCCTCGTGATTTCGGCCGTTGGGTTTACCTCGCAGGAGGTAGCTATCGGCAACCGCACCACGGTTGACGTGACCTTGAAGACGGACGTGAAGTCGCTGAACGAGGTGGTAGTAGTAGGCTACGGCACGCAGCGCCGGGCCGAAGTGACCTCTGCCGTAGCCACGGTGAAGTCGGAAGACTTCAACCAAGGCGGCACGCGCAACGCACTAGACCTGATTCAGGGAAAAGTGGCGGGCCTGTCGGTGACGCGTACCCAGGGCAACAACCCCAACTCTAGCCCGGCCATTCAGCTGCGGGGTATTGTATCGGTGAACGGTGATTTGTCGCCGCTTATCGTTATCGACGGTATTCCGGGCGGCAACCTCGACTTGCTGCAGCAAGATGATATTGAGTCGTTTAACGTACTAAAGGACGGCTCGGCGGCGGCTATCTACGGCACGCGCGGCAACGCGGGGGTTATTCTGATTACGACCAAGAAAGGCAAGAACGGCCCGGCCCACTTCGACTACTCGACTTATATCCAGCGCGAAGTGGTGGCCAAGCGGCCCCGCTTCTTGACGGCCGACGAATGGCGGGCGTACCGCGCCGACCCGACCAATACTAAGTCGGGCCAAATGCAGGACCTAGGCGCCTCGACCGACTTCTACGACCTGCTAATTAATAAGAGCAACCTGAGCCAGTACCACAATCTGGCACTATCGGGAGGCAGCGCTACGGGCAGCTACCGGGCTTCTATCTATTACAATAACGCGGACCCCATTACGATTCAAAACTGGCGCAAGCAGTACGGCGGGCGCCTGAGTCTCAATCAGCGGGGCTTTCACGACATGTTGAGCGCGCAGCTCGACCTAGCTACTAACTTCAACAAAGCCAACCTACTCGGCGGCAACGGCGGCGACTTTGAGAACGCGCTGGGCCGCAACCCCACGCAGCCGGTATACAACCCCGACGGCACGTTCTACGAGGAAGGCTCGACGACCAACCCCATTGGCCGCCTCACCCAGGAAAGCAACCAACGGGACCAAAACACGACTTCGGCCGACATCCGGTTTACGCTCGAGCCCATCAAGGGCCTGCGGGCTACGGCGTTTGGCGCCGTGGTACGCGATGCCCAAAACGACAACGAGTACCGGCAGGCAGGCTCACGCTTTTCGCAGATTGGTACCCTGAACGGTACGCCGGTGCGTGGCACGGCCTACGCCCGCAAGCGTAATTACCTAGAAAACAACTATACTTTCGAGTCAACACTCGAATATGGCCGGACCTTTAACGAGGCCCACACCTTCCGGGTGCTGGGTGGCTACAGCTACCAGTACCGCGTGTTCGAATCGTTTGAGGCGGGCAACAGCGGCTTCTTGAACGACGTGTTTCAGGAAAACAACCTAGGGGCGGGTAACTTCCTGCAGCTAGGTAAGGCGTCGCTGGGCAGCAACAAGGAAGATAATAAGCTCATTGCCTTCTTTGGCCGCGTAAACTACTCGTTTAAAGATAGGTACATCGCGCAGTTCATTCTGCGCCACGAAGGCTCGTCGCGCTTCGGGGCTAATAATAAGTACGGTGACTTCCCGGCCGCTTCGGTGGGCTGGGCCATCAGCCAAGAGTCCTTCATGAAAGGAGTTTCCTTCGTGAATGACCTGAAGCTGCGCGCTGGCTACGGCGTAACCGGCAACCAAGGTATTCCGAACTACCAGTCGGTGGTGCGCCTAGGTACCGGCAACCAGTACCTGAACGACGACGGCATCTGGCGCCAGACCTACGGCCCCAACAACAACCCCAACCCCAACCTGCGCTGGGAGCGCAAGCAAGAGGTAAACGTTGGGGTTGACTTTGCTCTCTTCGGCAACCGCCTCACCGGTGCTATTGATGTGTATCGCCGGCGCACGTCGGACCTGCTGGGTAACTTCAACACCCAGCTGCCACCCTTTGTGCAGTCTACGGTATTCACCAACGTGGGCGTTATCGAGAACAAAGGCCTAGAGGTAACCCTGAGCGGTACCGTTATGAAGACCAAGGACTTCAGCTGGGGCATGGACTTCACGGGCAGCACGCAGAGCAACAAGCTGGTGTCTTTCTCGGACGACGTGTATAAAACTACGTTCCTGAACTTTGGTGACATCGGCGGCTTTGGGGCACTCGGCAACGCTATTCGCACCATCGAGGGCGGGCCGCTGGGCAGCTTCTACGGCAAGCGCTTTGCGGGCTTCACGCCCGAAGGCAAGTGGCTGTTTTACAAGGCCACTGGCGAAGCCGTGACGGCCGACAAAATCGCGCCCAACGATGACTATGCATACATTGGCAACGGGGTGCCCAAGTACTACATGTCTTGGAATAACCGCTTCCAGTACAAGAATTTTGATTTGACGCTCTTCTTCCGGGGCAAGTTCAAGTACGACATCCTAAACCTGCAGCAGGTATTCTTCGGCAACAAAGTGTACCTGCCCAACAACGTGTTGCAGGATGCCATTTCGCGCAACAACCAAATCAACGACGTACTGCAGTACTCGGACTACTACCTCGAGCCCGGCGGCTTTGTCAAGCTCGACAACGTGACCCTAGGGTACAATTTCAAGTTTAACACGAGCTATATCCGCAATCTGCGCGTTTACCTCACGGGCCGCAACCTGCTTACGTTCACGAAGTACCGCGGCCTTGACCCCGAAGTGGACGACACGGGCCTAGCCCCCGGCATCGACGGGCGCGGCTTCTACCCGCGCACCCGCTCCTTCACGGCCGGTCTTTACGTTGGTTTCTAATATCCCACCCCTATGCAACGATTATCTAAAAGCTTTTTGCTAACCGGCGCGCTCACCCTGCTACTGGGCACTTCCTGCACCAAGCTGGATGAAACGCTCTACAGCCAGATTGACGCCGCCAAGTTTTATAACAACCGCCAGGAGATTCTGGCGGGTGTGCTGCGCCCCTATACCCACGCCAACGCCTGGATGGCGCCCACCGGCCAAACCGGCTACTGGCGGCTCAATGAGATGTCGGCCGACCAACTGGCCTGGCCCCAGAAGGGCCGCCACGGCTACGACGATGCCCAGTGGATTCGGCAGCACGGCCACAGCTGGGTGTACACCGAAAACTTTGTGTGGGACCCCTGGCGGCTGATTTACACCGGCATTGGCTTCTGCAACAGCACCCTAGGTGACTTCGAGCGGGTAGACTTTACCCGGGCCGGCGTTTCGGACCAAGAGAAGGCGGCCTTCATTGCTGAGCTCAAGGTGTTCCGAGCTTTTCACTACCTCAAGCTGATGGACTTGTACGGCAACGTACCCATCGTAACCAAGGTAGGCGAGCCAGTAAGCCCCCCCACCGCGCCACGGGCCGAGGTCTTTGCCTTTGTGGAAAAAGAGCTGAAGGATAACGTGGACTTGCTGCCCAACCTCAGCAAGGCGCTGATTGGGCGCATCACGAAGGCCGCTGGCTACGCCATGCTGGCCGAGCTTTACCTCAATGCTGAGGTATGGACCGGCACGGCCAAGTGGGACGAGTGCATTGCCGCCTGCGACAAAATCAGCTCGGGTGCCACCGGTGGCCTCAACGGGGCGCCGGCGCTAGACCCGAACCTGACCGCTACCTACAACAACACCAACGACAACTCGAAGGAGGCGCTCTTCCAGCTCACCTACGATTACCAGGCCACGCCCACGCGTTGCGGCTGGAGCGGCGACTTCTACCATTTCGCCCAGCGTCTGATTTATGACGGTGATGCCAACGGCAACAACGGCATGGTCGTGATTCCGACCGCCTACGATGCCTTTAAAAACAACGACTTGCGCAAGTCCACCTGGATGCTCATTGGCACCCAGTACCAGCTCACTGCCCCGACTAAGCCGGTGGAAGGCACCGAAGAATACCGCGGCAAACCGCTGGTTTTTGTGAATGAAATTCGGCGGGCTAGCGAAAACAAGACCAGCTCGACCATGATTGACGGGGAGGAGAACAGTGGCGCCCGCTTCAACAAGTACCCCCCCGGCCGGCAGTCGGAGGCCAAGTACTGGAGCAACGACTGGATTATGTACCGCCTCACCGACATCTACTTCTACAAAGCCGAAGCGTTGATGCGCAAAAACGGCGGCACAGCAGTGCCCGAAGCGCTGCGGTTGGTTAATGAGGTGCACAGCCGGGCCTTCAAGGCATCCGATGTAGCTCAAGAAACCTACACCGCTGCCACCCTCACGCTGCCGGAGCTACTGGCCGAGCGGGGCCGCGAATTCATTTTTGAAGGCAAGCGCCGCACCGACCAGATTCGCTTTGGCACCTTCACCACCGCCTCGTGGTGGGACCACCGGCCCAGCGATAAAACCAAAGCGCTGTACCCAGTGCCGCAGCGCCAGCTGGCAGCAAACCCGAACCTGAAGCAAAACGAAGGGTACCCAGCAAAGTAGCGTAATGGCTACTGCTTGTACCTAAACAAAGAAAGGGACAGCCGATTGGCTGTCCCTTTCTTTGTTTAATGGCTATACACTGTTTTAACACGGGCCTAGGTGCCCGTTTGCTAGTGGTGCGCTTTGATGGTCAAGTTGCCGTACTTAATCCAGTCCTCCATGCGGTGGTGGTAATTGGCCACTTTGCCGCGCAGGTATTTTTCCATCATCAGGCCGGCGGCTGGGGCGGCGGCGCTGCCCCCGAAACCCCCATTTTCGATAAATACGGCGATAGCAATTTTGGGGTCGTTGGCTGGGGCAAAGGCAGCGAAGGCCGAGTGGTCGAAGCCGTGCGAGTTCTGTACCGTTCCGGTTTTGCCGGCCACCGAGATTCCAAACTGCCGCAGCGAGGCCAGTGGTGCGGTGCCGCCGCGCCCATCCACCACCTCGCACATACCGGGAATAACGTATTTAAACAGCGTAGTATCGACGGCCGTGTAGTGGCGCTGGCGGTACTCAGGCAGCGGCTGCCCTTCTTTGCCGATGCTGCGCACAAAGTGCGGCGCGATATACCAACCTCGGTTGGCGATGGTGGCCATCACATTGGCCGTTTGCAAGCCCGTGATACCGATTTCGCCCTGCCCGATGCTGAGCGAGTACACCGTCTTGAAGTTCCACTTGTGGTAACCTAGGTGCTTGTCGTAGTACTCGGGCGAGGGAATGAGGCCGCGCTTTTCCTGGCCCATGTCCACGCCCAGCTTTTCACCCAGGCCAAAGGACTTCACCATTTTTTGCCACTGGCCGAGCCCTATGCGGGAATCTTCAAAGCCGTTGGGCGACTGGTGACGCACCACCGCCGCCCGCATCACCTGGTAGAAGTACGGGTTGCAGCTGTTCTTGATGGCAATATTGAGATTGGCCGGGTACTCGTGGCGGTGAGTGCAGTGGATAAGCGACTGGTTGCACGGAAAGCCCGTGTTGGGCCCCACCACGCCTAGCTGCATGGCTACCAACTCATTCACTATCTTAAAAACCGAACCGGGCGGGTAGGTCGCCATTAGGGGGCGGTCGAAGAGCGGGCGGTTTGGGTTCTTGAGCAGGTCCATGTAGCGGTTGCCCATGCCCTTGCCGGTCAGCATCTGGGGCTCGTAGTGGGGCGCCGACACAAAGCATAGTATCTCGCCCGTCTTAGGGTCGATGGCCACGATGGAGCCCCGGCGCCCGGCCAGCAGCGTTTCGCCGTAGGCTTGCAGCTCGGCGTCGATGCTGAGGTGTAAGTCCTGCCCCGCCACCGAGAGCGTATCAAACTGTCCATTGCGGAACGGCCCTTTGTCGATGCCACGCACGTTTACCAAGCGGTATTGCACGCCGCGCTGGCCCATTAAGGTTGATTCGTAGTAGGCTTCGAGGCCCGAAATGCCCACGTTTTCGCCAGGCTGGTACTTGGCGTACTTCGGCTTTTCGAGAAAGGCTGGCGTGATGGCCCCTACGTACCCTAGGGCGTGGGCCAGGTTTTGGGTGCGGTAGGCCCGCGCCATGCGCGCCTGCACCCGAAAGCCTGGGAAGTCGATGAGGTGGTCATTGATAGCGGCCAGCTCGGGCGTGCTCAGGTTTTGAAGCAGCGGCGAAGGCTTCACCCGCGAGTACTTCTTAGCAAAGCGGAGCCCTAGACGCAAGTCTTCGATGGAAAGCTGCATCACCCGGCAAAACTTGGCCGAGTCGAGGCCTCGCACTTCGCGGGGCACCACCACTAAGTCGTACACAGGCGTGTTTTGCACCAGTAGCGAGTCGTGCCGGTCGTAGATGAGGCCGCGGTAGGGTATCTGCACCTGTCGCTGCAGGGTATTGCGGTCGGCAGCAGCTTTATAAGAATCGTCCAGCACCTGGAGGTAAAACAGCCTCCCCGCAAACAACAACCCCACCACTATAAAAATGGCCATCACCACATAGCGGCGGCCTTCTAGATATTGCATAGCTTATCGGATAGTCTACAAAGTTACGGCCTAGGTAAGCGGCCAGGCCCAGAATTCTACAAGCTGAACGCCGAATAAGCCCATTGGCTCTGGCCTTCACGCAGTGCGCACAGCCAAGACATTGCGTGTGGCGCTGCGCTCCCTTATGCTAACAATGAAGGCGGCCAGATGCTTCGCTACACGCTGCATGCCGCCTAAAAGCTGACGCCCCGGCACCTAGTACCTTTGCGGATACTTATGTCTATGCCCTCGCTCGCTACGCCCACTGCCAACACGGCTTTTGCCGGTTTAATTTCCGTGGTGGCGCCGCTCTACAACGAAGTTGCCAACGTAGGCCAGCTGGTGAGCCGCGTGGCCGCCGTGATGAACCAGCACGGCTACGACTACGAACTCATCTTGGTGAATGATGGTAGCCGCGACCAGAGCTGGAAGCTGATGCAGGAGCTGGCCGCCCACGACCGCCACCTAGTAGCCGTTGACTTGGCCGGCAACTACGGCCAAACCCTGAGCCTGCGTGCCGGCTTCGAGCGTGCCCGCGGCGAGGTTATCATTGCTATGGACGGCGACTTGCAGCACGACCCGGCCTACATTCCGCAGTTTATCAGTCTCATCAATGAGGGCTACGATATGGTGGGCGGGGCCAAGGCCAAGCGCCCCGAGGGTCCCGTAGCCACGGCGCTAGCTACTACAGCACACGGCATCATCCGGCGCCTGTCGGGGGTGCAACTGCGCTACTTTGGGGCCACCTACAAGGCCTACCGCAGCTACCTAGTGAAGAACGTGGAGATGCTCGGCGATGCCCACCGCTTCCTAGGGGCACTGGTGGCACGCAAAGGCCTGCGCTACTGCGAGTTCCCAATAGAGATACACGAGCGGCAGTTTGGCCAGAGCAACTACAAGATTAGCAAGCTCTTCTATGTCATTCTCGACTTGTTCATCCTGCGCTTTTTCATCGTGCACGGGCGCAAGCCGTTCCGGTTGTTCGGGCTGGCGGGGCTGTTAAGTCTGCTGCTGGGCGGCGGGCTGGCGGGGCAGTTTTTGGTACGGTCGATATTCTTTGGGCTCAATATTTTCGGCACTTATCCGCTGGAATTCATTTTCAGCCTTTTCTTGCTCCTAGGTGGCATTTTCCTGCTTTGCTTCGGTGTACTGGCCGAAATCGGCATGTATATCTACTATTCGCGCCACACCCGCGCGCCCTACGTGGTGCGGCAGGTAGCGTCATCATTTAGTGAGTAACGGCTAGTAGTTACCAGTTCATTAGCGCGCCCCTCCTTGACCTGTTGAATGAAAAAGCTGGTTATCAACTGCGATGATTTTGGCTGGGATGCGCCCGCTACCCAGGCTATTTTGGAGTTGGGGGCGGCTGGGCAGGTGAGCAGTACTACTGTCATGGCCAATTTTGCCAGCGCGGCCGAGTTACGCGAGTTGGCCAAGTTGGCCTCCCCTACCCTCTCGGTGGGCCTGCACCTCACGCTCAATGCCGGCCAGCCCCTGAGTGCCGCCTCACAGGTGCCGTCGCTGGTAAATGCCGATGGGCAGTTTTACAGCTCTAGCCAGCTGTGGCAGCGTTTTTTGCGGGGCAAAGTGCGGCGCACCGAGCTACAGCTAGAAATAGCCGCTCAACTGAAACGCCTAAGTGCCGCTGGCCTCAGCCTAACCCACGCCGACAGCCACCAGCACTTGCACCAGTACCCACTGCTGGGCCCAGCGCTGCTGCAAATACTCGCTGGCCTAGGTGTGCGGCGGGTGCGCCGCCTCACGGCCGCAGGCCGATTTGATAGCCGCGGGCTAATACTACAAGCCTTTGCCAAGACTAGCCAACGGGCCCTAGGTCCCTTTCGCACGCCGGAAGCACTGATAACCACCTTCTCGACCGAGGCAGCTAGCGCGGCGGCGTTTAGGCGGGGGGTAGCGGCGGCCTTTCGGCCGGGCGTGCAAGTAGCCGAGTTTATGAGCCATCCGGGCCTGAGCGAGCGCGCTGGCTCCCCACTGATGCGCGTGCCCGAATACAACTTCTGGCGCGGCGGAGAAGCAACTAATTTGCTGCGCGAGCTGGGCGTGGAGCTAGTGAGCTATGCCGCTGTGTAGCGCGCTCACAACATAAGCCTGGTATTTAACTGCTTTAATGTGCGTTTGAGGCAAGCCCACTATCGGTCGGCATGGCAGGCGCAGCTTCATCGGCGCTCACTCGCACAAATGCGCCGCCTAGCGACACAATGGCCGTAATGACGTAGAATAGTACGCTTACACTCACCGCCACGGCGGGCTCTAGACCAAACAGCTTGGCACCGTAGAGAAATGTTAATTCGCGCGCCCCTAGGCCGCCTACTGTGAGCGGCAGCACCGCCGCCACCGACGAAGCAAGAAACACCAGCAGATAGGGCAATACTGGCCCGTGGGCAGCACCTAGGGCCGCCAGCAGCGCCCAGGCTTGCAGCACCTGCGCTCCTTGCACCCCCAGCGCCTGCCACGAGGTGCGCCCAAAAGCTGCTTGAAAAGCACCAAAAAGCCAGCGACCTAGCCCATAGCTGAGCCCCAAGCCGAGCGGCACCAATACCAGCGCTCCCAGGCGCCACCACCCAGGGTAAGTAGTGCCAGCAAATAAGAGCAATAACAGCACCAGCAGCGCCACCATCCCACTAAGCCTATCGAGTAGCAGCGCCCGAAAAATGACGGCCCGCCGCCCCGGAAACTGCCGCCCCAATAAGTACACTTTGTAGCCATCGCCCCCAATGCCGCCGGGCAAAAACAGGTTGTAGTACATGCCCAGCCAGTACAACCGTAGGTTGTAACCCTCGCGCAAGCGAATGCCGACGGCTCGAAAAAAATGATTGAGGCGCACGGACGAAATCAACTTCGACACGATAAACAGCCCCGTAGCCACGGCTAGCCAACCGGGCTGAGCCCCCCGCAGTGTGCGCCCGAGGGCCGGCAAGTCAAGGTGACGCGCCACTAGCCAGAGCGCGCCGGCCATAAAAGCCAGCTTGCCCAGTAGCAGCGCGTGGCGCCGCCAAGCAGGAAAGGGAGCTTTCTCGGTGGGCAGGCTAGCTGCTTCTATCTCATTAGTCATGGCGAGGCGAAACGCGCTAGTGCTCTATCTCGACCAGTCGAAACCGCTGGTTGCCGTCGATGACAAACTCATCGAGCGTGCGGTAGCGCAGGCCGCGCAGCTGTTTTACTCGCCCTAGGTAGAGGTAGCCGGGCCGGGCCGGCAGCGAGTCTCTTTCTAAGGTCTGGCCCCGCTCGCGGGTGATGTAAAAGGCTTCCACATCATCAAGCTTGGCATGCGGCAGCAGAATCAGCGGTCGGCCCCGGGTTTCGCGGCCCACTCGCAAGGCCGCCGTGCGGTACGCTACTTCAGACGACGTTTGGAGACGGGCTGGAAACACAAATACATCGAACGCCAACCGCAGCACCAGTAAAAAGTAACCCAGCAGCAGGAGCCGGTAATCGGTCAGCTTCCAGAACAGATACGCCATCCCCAGCAGCACCACGCCCAGCCCCACGCTCCAGGCCCAGGCCCCAGGCACCAAACGGGCCAATGCGAGTTGGGGCGCTCCGGCCAGCGCCGGGGTAATACGAGCCAGCGGTGCACCCAGCACCAGCAGACTACTCAGCAATAGCAGGCCCAGCAGCAGGCCATCGAGCAGGCGAGTAGGCCAAGCTCGGGTAGGCTGCAGTTGGTAGTAGAGCGGAATTACTACGGTCAGCAGCAGTGGCACCAGCATAAACAGGTAGCGCGGAATAGTAGCTGGCGACAGCCAGTACACCGGCAGAATGGCCACAAACAGCAGTGTATTGTAGCGCAGAAAAGGCTGCCGCCATACCGCTGCCCGCAGTTCGGGCCGCGCTAGGCACAGTACCAGCAAGGTCCAGGGCAAAAAGTGCTTAATAAAGTCGAGCGGAAACAGCAGCACGTAGCGTACTGATTCGGCCAGCGGCTGGGCGGCCACCGTGCGCTGGCTCGACTGCGACCACAACGTTTTTAGTGCTACATCGAGCGAGTTGTGGCGGCTGTAAATCAGAAAATAGGTACCTAGCACTCCTAGCAACACCAGCCCCCCCAGCACGTGCTGCCAGCTAAAGAGCCGCCGCCACTGCCGCGTATCGAGGCAATACACCAACAGCGCAATGCCCTGAAAGACCACCGATGGCAGCCCTTTCAGCAAAAAGCCCACGGCAGTGAGCAAGTAAGTGACCACAAACAGCCGCGTCCATTGCCCGCGCCCGCCGTAGTGCCAGATGGCCATGAAGCCCAGCCACGTAAGCCCCGCGTGCCATAAGTCAATCAACCCAAAAAACGAGTCGTAAAACAATACTCGCCCCGTAGTAGCAAACGCCAGCGCCACCGTAAACGCTGTTTTGCTACCTAGGTGTGGCCGCAGCACCCGCCAGATAGCTGTGGTGTAGAGCAACAGCGCTGCCACCGTGGGCAGGCGCAAAATAAACTCATCTTGCCGCCCAGTGAGGCGAAACAGCGCTATCAGCAGCCAATTGAACAGTGGTGGCTTGTTGTAGTACGGCAGCCCTTGTAGCGTAGGCTGGAAGAAGTGCCCCGAGTAGTGCATCTCCAGTGCCACCAGCGCCCGAATGGGCTCGTCCACCAGCAGTGGCATCCGGCCGATGTTGAGCAGCAACACAGGCAAGGCCAGCGCCAGCGTTAGTATTGCCAGCAGCCCCGGCCGCCGGCCCAGCGCCGCTAGTAGTCGGTGGGCAACAGATTCTATCACTAGGTAAGCTTAAGTAAAACGAGGCGCCTAGGTAAGCGCGCAGCCCCGCAAAGGTACTGGCTCCGCGAACCCTAGGCAGGCCTATGCTGTTTAAAGAAGTCGCATCGCTCCTACTTTTGACGTATGATTGCTCCTGTCCCCGCCACTCCGCCGCCCGCCGCCAACGACCGCCTCACCCAAACGCTGCTGCGCCACGGCCTGCGCCAGACTCCCGTGCGCCGGGCCGTACTGGCCGCCGTATCGGGCAAAGGCTACGCCCTCACCGGCGCCGAGATTGAGCAAGAAATTGGGGCCGATGTAGACCGCATCACCTTGTATCGAACGCTCAAAAGCTTCGAGCAAAACGGCCTTATTCACCGAGTCATCGATGATACTGATATACTGCGTTACGCTGCCTGCTCTATCGAGTGCAGCTCGCAGGCGCACTTCGACAATCACGTGCATTTCAAGTGCGGCACTTGCCACCACACCTATTGCCTTAGCCAAGTGGCCATCCCAGCAGTTCAGCTACCCGGCGGCTTTCAGGCCGAGCGTCGCGATTTTCTACTATCAGGTGTGTGCCAATTCTGCCAGCCCGTTTAAGGGGCCTAGGCGACCAAAAACAAAAAAGGCACCTCCTGCGAGGTGCCTTTTTTGTAAACAGAGTGGAGAATATCGGAGTCGAACCGATGACCTCTTGCATGCCATGCAATTAAACATTAATTGCTTCTAATTATTTCAATTTGTTTCACCCTGTATATCAGCAATTTTAACTTATAATGCTTGGCTTTATCTGCTTAAACTTGCTATCGTTTGCTACTTTTGTTTACACCATGTTTACACCAGCAAAGGGCTATGCAAACCACCGTCAAGGCTGTTCTATATACCTCTAAAACGCTCAAGAGCGGAGAGCATCCTATTTTGTTGCGCCTCACCCGCGACCGCAAGCAGCTAAAAATTGGCTTAGGTATCAACTGCCAAGCTGAAGACTGGGATACGAAGGCAAATCGTCCTAAACGCAAGCACCCACTTTACCTTGAAATCAAGAGAGCGATAGATAAAGCTGAACAGGAGGCGGAAAAAGCTATACTTGATTTTGAGAATAATAATAAGCCTTACACTCTTGAAACCGTTAAGGCTAAGCTAGGCAAAATTCAGACTCGTGAAACTGTATTCGGCTACTTTGACCAATGGGTAGCTCGCTTGCGAGCCACCGACCGATTAGGCTATGCCGACATCTTCTACGCTACGAAGAAAAGCCTTATGGCCTATCGCAATGAAAAGGATTTTGGTTTTTCCGAGGTAAACCATGCCTTTCTTACTCGTTGGGAAGAGTATCATTTGCAGCGTGGTACCAAACCAAACGCCTTTTTCGTTTACCTGCGAACGTTTAAAACGCTTATTAATAACGCACGCAAAGAAGAGGTAGTAGCAGATGATTATGACCCATATAAAGGGGTTAGCTTCGCCAAATTCAGGCGTATTGAGACAACTCGCCGCGCTATTTCTAAAGCTGAGTTACAACGCATCAAAGATTTAGACTTAACTGGCAATCCTGCTCAAGAACAAGCTCGCCGATATTTCTTATTTAGCTTTTACTGCCGCGGTATCAATTTTGTTGATATGGCTTACCTGCGATGGAAGGACTTCCGAGATGAGCGTATCTTCTATACACGCCGTAAAACCAAAGAGAATTTCAACGTAAACGTTCTTGCCCCGGCACAGGAAATTTTAGATTACTATCGCAACTTGGCTCGGAATGCTACCTCTCTGTACATATTCCCCATTTTGAGCGATTTTCACCAAACTGAGCAGCAGCGCGACCACCGCGTACAGAAAGTATTACGTCAAACAAACCGTAGCCTTAAAGAGCTAGCCGTGCTGGCACAAGTTGAAACACCGCTTACCACCTATGTAGCCCGGCATTCATTTGCCACAGTTCTTAAGCAGTCAGGTGTACCAATTGCCCAGATTAGTGAGATGATGGGACACGATAGCGAAGCTACCACACGAATCTACCTAAAAGGCTTTGATAATGAGGTATTAGATGCCGCTAGCCATGCCTTATTATAGTAGCAGCTATCATTTTACGGTAAATCCAAGAAATGCTTCAACAGTTGCTGTCCAAACTCCTTATTAATGCCTTGGGAATCCGATAAAATTCCGGCGAAATAAACAGTGCCATGAATGGGCAGGCTTGGCATCAGTTGACTAGCTTGATAATCCTGGCCTTGGTGCGCTTTCTTGCCATCAGCATTAGGATAAACTAGAAGCCCTTGCTGGGCCTTCCACAAATGACAATAGGCGTACAGCTGCTGTAAGTCAGCGGCAGCGGGGCGGTTATTCTTCGGGATTTTCCACTTGGTATCTAGCACATAGCTCCGTTCGCCTACTGTGACCACAATGTCCGGCCGCACTTTCACCGCCCCCCAAAAATGTTGTTGGTTCTGAGCTTTTACAGTGGCCTTTGTTCCGGCTGCCTTGCGCAATTGCTTGGTTACATACCCTTCAAACAGCCGGTTCATATCGAATAGTAGCGCAACGGCTTCCGTTGAGCCACCCCGAAGGGCTGGACTATGTTGTCGCAGCAATAATAGCGCTAACTCAAGAGCTGGTCGATAGGGCACTGTCTTACGCCCCAAGACTGGCATACTCTCCGGGATAGATACAGTTGGCAACTCGGGCCAGTGCAGCAGCAGTGTTCGAGCTCGGGCAGCCAAGGCAGCCCCGTGAGCTACGTCCGCGGCCACCACCAGGGCCATCCGAAGTAGGCTATTCAGTGGATGAAATACGTCGTAGACTTGGGAACGGGTGAAGAACCGCTCGCCATGCACCAGATTCACACGCAGTTGCTGCGCAAATAGTAATTGCCCTTTCAGCGCGGTACGGTTACTCTCATTCGTGCGGTAACGCTTCACTAAGCCTTGTTGTAGCAGCTTATCGGCAGCTTTCACGAAAGCAGCAATGAACAAGTCTAGCATGGCGTGTGGTGCGTCAGCTAGTTGCGCCGCGTTAGGTACCGCGACGGGCAGCTCATACACGCTTTGCAACATCTGTAGCAGCACTTGGCGCCACCGCAACGTCATATTGGCTGTTCGGCCAGGGTCGTCTGCTTTCGGTAAAATCTCCAGTGTGAGGCCGGGTAGTTGAATCACGCCTACGTAGCTCGATAGCTGTAAGCTCTGGTACCCAGCCGTAAACCAGGAGGCGCGATGCTGCTCCTGCAATTGCAGCAGACGGCGTTGCTGGTCCGACGTGACACGCACCCGCTGGTGCTCGTAGGCAACTATGTGCATGGCCGGTCGACTCATAGTAAAGTCGATTAAGCTGTCTGATAAATATCCCGAAAGGCTTTCGCCGACCATTCTTTATCCAGCGGAATATGGTACACTGTACGGTCCTCCGCGCTGCCCGTTTCGTCGTCAAAACCAGGCATTAGGCCCGCCGAACTAGTTTTCGCCTGCACAAATGCTTGTCCTAGCACCTGCCCAATGCGGCCCCAGTTACCATGAAAATATTCCTGTAATTGCGGAATGATTTTATTGCGGAAGATGCGTCGTAGGTCGACCAAGTCGGCTACGTCCAGCAGCCAGGCGTGGCCCAGTTGGTGATCCCGGTCCAGCAGGTATTCTAGCCGCTCGTTTATCACTCGTAGCAAGCTGCTCAGGTCGACGTGCTCAGCGTCGGTAGGCTCGCCTAGTGGGTCTAGTAGTTCAGGCTGCGGCATCGTTTCCACAAAGGCGAAGCGCCGCCGTAAGGCAGTGTCCAAGGCCTCTACGCTGCGGTCAGCAGTATTCATGGTCCCGAGCAGGTAAAGGTTCGGCGGCACTTTAAATCCAGCCTTCGAGTAGGGCAGTGTAAGTGTCAGCTCATTCTCCCCGTCCACTCGCTTATCCTCTTCCAGCAGCGTAATCAGCTCCCCAAAAATATTGGCCACATTGCCACGGTTGATTTCATCCACAATCAACACGTAGCGTGGCGCTTCTTGCGCCACTTTGCTTAGCGGAGCAGCTTCGGCAGCTTCCACGTCGGCTACTGCGGGCTGGTGCGCAGCTTCAAAGTCTTTTAGCCCTTTGAAAATAGCCCATTGCAGCGACACGTTAGGCCCCCCGAGCAGCCGTAGCTCTCGGTAAACCTGCTGTATATCTTCGGCCCGGTCATACTTGGCATAAATGCCACGAATCCATTCACGGCCAATTCGATGCTTCATCTGGGCACTGTTCACGTGTTCCAGCGTCAACGTACCATCTGCATCTACCTTCAGCACATCAGCCGGATGCCCCTGGCGGGTGTGCAGGCGTGGGCGCTGTCCCTGCTGCACTTGCTGACGTAGGGCCTCGAGAAAAGCATCATATGATTCATCAAAAGACGCCTCTACTGCCAGCGGAGCTACGTCGGGCTGGCCCACTTGTGTCGCCTGCCATACTTGCCGGGCTTCTCGCGTCAGGCGCTTAAACACTCCATCAACTACTGCGTAGCTTAGCTGTCCATTCTTGGCAGGCTCTGGCTTAATGCCTTCCACAAAGTCTTCGTAGCTGAACGATTGGTGGAACGTAACAAATTCTACTTGGCCGCGCTGCCGGTAGTCGTCGACCAGTGCCAGCAGTTCCGACCGTTTGTCGTCGTACTCATCAGCCACTTCTTGAAATTCTCGGCCCTCAAGCAATGCCACGGCCCAAGCCATAGTCGCATGAGTCTTGCCCGTACCGGGCGGCCCATACAAAATCTGGTTTAAAGGGTGTACAATAACAATTTGCTTTTCAGCGCTTCCCGACTCCGCTTTAGGGGTTATGTTGCCAGCCTTCTCAGGCAGCGGCTTCCCATAGAAAATAGCCTGCAAATTTTCTGGCTTATTCACCTGGGAAATAGTATGCCGGTAGCCCACGGGTAGCTCAAAAGGTTTGAAATCCGGGTCCCATTTTACCTGCACTTGCATGCCGTCTTTCGGGTTCTGCGTGACGGTGCCCAAGCCTTTAATGCGCACCATGCCCACTTTCTGCCCCTTCTTACCGCTGACAAAGGATGACTTGAGCGCTACCCTCGCTCCAACTGGCATCCCACGCACCCGCTTCTCTACATCAACCTTGCCGCTATGGTCGTGGCTCCAATAGCCCTTAGCCAGGAAGTCAGCTGTCATGTCAAGGAGCTTACCATTGGGGGCCTGCATAGTACCCAGCGCGAAATAGCCGGGAACACTTTGAAATTCCATAGTTAAAAGATTGCTTATGTCTATTGTAGAGAGGGCAGGTAATACGCGCTTGAACTATCAGAAAACATCTTGGTTACTATATCATAGTAGCCCAAGCTCCTTACCTATGTCCGTAATGAGTTTCGACATAGGCCGTTTCCCATATTCTTTTACTTCGGTGTATACCCCCGTAATAAATCGATTAACTTCAGCTGGACTATCAAATAGATATTTACCAGTAGCACCTACCTTAAAATTAAATAACTCTTCTCGACGTGAAGGCGTATAGTAATATGCTTTTTGGAGCAATTCTACCACTAAATCTTGGTGCTTATTATACAATTCTTGCAAATGAAAAACAGCTGAATTGGCTTGTGCTTTTGTTACCATATCTGAATTAGCTCCATCCACAGCTTTTTGGCTCACTGCAAAGCTTTTTTGCTTTCCATTTATAAAGTCAGCTGTCTTTACATTTATCGTAAAATTAAGAACATTTTGAAAACAAGTGCTATAAGGATTTAAATGAGAAATGGTGGTAAAGGACTTATCTCTTTTTAAATTTGCATTGCATATGTGGCAACTAGGCACCAAATTGAAAAAAGACAAGCCAAAATAAGGGTGTGCTGCCTTATTATAAAAATGGTCTAATTCTGGCCTTGTTTTCCCAGTTCTTCTACGAATGGTGAATGTGTATTGTCGATTACAATAAGGGCAAACGTTTACACCTAATTTTTCTGCAAAATCATAAGCATAATACCGCTTTTTTTCACGCACAAATAAATCATAGTCAAAAACTTTCAAAAGCAGCTTTTCATATTTACTAATAGTGCCTTTTGCTGGCGGATTCAGCCTTTTTGATTCAGCTACCGCTGCATCTAGCCTAGGCTTTAGAATATTTGCCAAATCATTTAGTTTATCAGGGGTAGCCAATATAATATTTCTGAAATTTCTTTTCAATATTCTTGCAAAAGATTTATGTTTATAGGGTGCAGCGCGTGCAGCAACAAAATCGAATGTCCGCAGCTTTTTATAAATATTATAAGGCTCGAGCAACAATGCATCATGGTGTTCTAATGCAAATTGCTTTAAGTCGGCTTCACTATGCTCTATCTTGACCATTGCCTCTTTGTCCTCTAAGTTGTTCTAATCGTCGCTCCAAATCATCAATTTCTTCTTGAATCCCAAATTTAGAATTCCACATCTCCCTCAATTTCATTCGTATAACAGGCTCTCCTATCATTTCCATAATGGCTTTCATTTCGCCTCGCCTGCCATCTTGTGTAGCGCCTTCTTGTTGTAAATACTGAATAAGCGCATTCACTTTAGCTCTAGCAAAGTCCCCCATTAATCCATCCTGTAGGAAAAATGAATCAGTTAGCAATGTGTGAATATTTGCCGCAAACGTTTCCTCTTTGCCTGAATAGCTTCTCACCTCGCTACGATTACCTGCCTTCCTACGATGCAATAGCAATAGGTTTGATTTAGGGATATCTGAAGCAATAAATGCAGAATTTGAGCCTATAATAAGTTGTACTTGATAAGCTGCGAACATCTTACTAACGATACTTAGTAACAATTGTACATATTGCTTTTGCCACTGCGGATGAAAGCCTGTCTCTCCTTCATCTATCAAAATCGTCACTGTACTAACCGCATCGAAAGACCTTTTTGCTCGCTCCTTAACTTCAGTTAAAGCTTGATACATTCTTGCATGCAGACGCAAGTAGGCAGCCTGCCCGCTACTCAGTCCAAACCAACGAGCATCAAAAGTTTGAGACATATAGGAAAGATGGCTTAAGAGTCTCACCAGCCGTTCTTGTGGCAGGGCAGTTGTATCTAATTGTACAGTCCTAACTACCGGCTCATCAAATCCTATACGTTCTTGGAGTGTTAAAACCTTCTCTGCAACAGCTGCTTCCCTCAGGAAAGTCACGAACTCGTATAGGGTATCCAGCTGTTTTTGCAACTTAGTTTTCCTCATGCGAGGCGGTCGCTGCTCAAGGGAAGATAGATTGCTGAGCTCGGCGTCGTTCAATCGCGCAAAATCTTGCGGAAACGATTGCATTAGCAATAGCAATCTAGGCAAGATAAATCTATTTATAAATTCTTCAATACCATGGCTCTGATTGTTTCGGCCCAAGCGACTTTCAAATTCACGAAACCAACTCTTTAACTTTTCTGCTTTATTTTCTTCAAAAAACTCGTCATTTAGCTCTCGGATTTGGTAGACTTCACTGGGGTCCTTAGTTCTCAAGCTTAACAAACGAGGAAGGGAAAAAGGCATGTGCTCTAATGTGTTGCTTCGCAGGTAGTGCAACATGCGAATTTCCCAAATAAAGCTATGTGTCCAATAGCTTATCAAAGAGTCTTGCTTAATTCCTCTAAATTGATTGCGTCCGTGAATACCTTCAATAGTATATGTTGTCGATACATCAATTACTGCTGGATAGCTGTCAAGTGACGAACTTTCCCAAAAATTAGAATAATAAATGTACAAATGCTGATTAATAGGATTTATAACGCCGGCATTGCGGGAGCTAATATATATTTGGTTGTAGCTAATATAATCATTAAAGGTATACGTTGAATACCCCTCGTCCCTCAGTGATTCTATATTACTTATTAGTATTGAAGCCTGATTAATAATTGTATTGTCAAAAATAAATAAGCATGGCGGTGTCATTCTGGATTCTCCATTTCCAAATGACCCAGCTACAGAACGAAGAAACTCCATGAGAGCAGATTTGCCTGCACCATTCTCACCTAGCACTCCTGTTACTAGCTGCACATTAAGTCCAAAGAATCCTGTTGGTAGTGCCCTCTCTGGACGTCTGTTGACTTCTAATATTCCTGTTACTGGGTCATAGATTACTTCCAACGCTGGGTCAAATTGAAAGCCTGTTTCCTGTATGTTCTTGTAATCCTTTATCCACAGATACCGTAGCATACACGATTTTTAAAGGTATTTCAATTAATTAGTTCTGCTATTGCAAAGTGCTTTACTACCTAAGAATTAGCCACTACATCCTCTGCGCTTATCACATCAGATAGCCGCTCGGCCTGTTCCAGCACCAAATCAATAGCGTGCTCCTGCTTATCGGGCGGGTAGTGGTAGCGGCGCAACGTAATGCGTACCAAATTGCGCAGCCGAGCCCGCACACTCTCTCGCTTCTGCCAGTCAATACCCGCGTTGCGCCTGATTTTGTCCAGCAGCTCAGCCGCAATCTTGCGCAAAATCTCATCGCCTAGCACCGCTTCCGCGCTGCCATTATCGGCCAAGGCATCATAAAACGCCAGCTCGGCCGTGTTCAGTCCCAGCGCTTCGCCACGGTTATCAGCCTCGCGTAAGTCCTGGGCCAGTTGCACCAGCTCATTAAGAATATCCGCGCTCTGCACCGAGCGGTTTCGGTAGTTGAGCAGCGTCATATCCAGCCGGTCCGTGAATAGCCGCTCCTGCACAATGTTGGTTCGCGTGCGGGCGTGTATCTGGTCGTGCAGCAGCTTTTGCAGCAGCTCCACCGCTAGGTGCCGTTGCGGCAGGTCGCGCATCTCCTCCAGAAACTTATCCGACAAGATGCTCAGGTCGGGCGAGTCCAGCCCCGCCAGCGCGAATATACTTTCTACCCCCGCTGGCTGCACGGCCCGGTCTAGCAGCTGCTTCAGCAGATAGCGGCTCTGGTCGCGGTCCAGCTGCTTGTCGGGTGTGGTGCTTTCTGTAATGAAGCCGCGCAGACCCTGGTAAAAGGCCAATTCGTCGCGCAGCTCCTGCGCTCCTAGCAGCGTGCTGCACAGCGCAAATGCTTTGGTAGCAGCCAGCACCTTATCAAAAAACTCCTTTCGCTCTGCTTCCGGCAGCCCCAATATGTGGTTGCCCACAGTCGGCAGCAGCGGCAGCGGGTGGGTGAGGAAGGTATTCCGATAGGCCACGTCGCGCAGCAGGTAGCGCACGTCGCGCATGGCCTCCTGTAGCTCCAGTAGCGCCTTATCTAGGTCGATAGTGGGTGCACCCTTGCCATCTTCACCCACTTTGCCTCCGTTGGCCGTGTAGGTTTTTAGCGCCCGTTTCAGCTCGGTAGCGATGCCGATATAATCGACGATTAGCCCCCCCGACTTGTTCTTAAACACCCGGTTCACCCGTGCAATGGCCTGCATCAGGTTGTGGGCCTGCATGGGCTTGTCGATGTACATCGTGTGCATACTCAGCACGTCGAAGCCCGTCAGCCACATATCGCGCACGATAACCAGCCGCAGCGGGTCGGCCGCATTCTTGAAGCGCTTCTCAAACTGCTTGCGCACGCCGGGGGCGTACACGTGCTTTTTAAGGTAGTCCTTGTCGGCCGCCGAGCCGGTCATCACCACCTTAATGGCGCCTTTCTTGGGGTCGTCGCTGTCCCACTCGGGCTTCAGCTTCACAATGGCCTCGTAGAGCCGGGCGCAGATTTCGCGGCTCATGCCCACTATCATAGCCTTGCCGCCGCCCGCGATGTTGCCGGCCGCCGAGCGGGCCTCGAAGTGCTGCACAATGTCGGCCGCCACCAGGTCCAGCCGCGCCTGCGACCCCACCACTTTTTCTAGCTTGGTCCAGTAAGCTTTCTCCGCTTCGCGGCGGGCCACGTCCGCTTCATCATTTAGTACTTCTTCTACCTCCTCGTTTATCTCGGCTATCTCTTCTTCGCTCTCCACTAAGTGCAGCTGGGCCAGCCTGCTTTCGTAGTAAATGGGAACGGTAGCCCCGTCGCGCACGGCATCTTCAATATCGTACACGCTCACGTACGGCCCAAACACCTGGCGCGTGTCCACGTCGTCGGTTTCGAGCGGGGTGCCCGTAAAGCCTACGAACGTAGCCAGCGGCAGCGCGTCGCGTAGGTGCTTAGCAAAGCCGGTCTTGTACTTGCCCGTCTTCTTATCCAGTCGGCTGCTTAGCCCGTATTGCGAGCGGTGCGCTTCGTCCACTATTACCACCACGTTGGTGCGGTCCGAGAGTTTCGGAAACGCGTGCTCCCCCGGCAGCGGACTGAACTTCTGAATGGTTGTAAAGAAGATGCCGCCCGAGGGCCGGTCGGCTAGCAGCGCGCGCAGGTGCTCCCGGTCGTTGGCCTGCACCGGCACTTCCTTCAATACGCCCTGGGCATATACAAACTGCTGAAACAGCTGTCCGTCCAGGTCATTGCGGTCGGTTACGATTACCAGCGTGGGGTTGCGCATCTCGGGCTGCTGGCGCAGCTTTCCCGCGAAGCAAGCCATCGAAATGCTCTTGCCCGAGCCCTGGGTGTGCCACACGATGCCGCCCTTGCGCGACCCCGGCTCTATTGCTCCTCGGCCCGGCAGCCGGCCGGCGTATGGTGCAGGCTCGTCGTGCACCATCGGCAGCGTGCCCGGCTTCTGGGTGGCCAGAATGGTGGCTGCCACGGCCGTACGCACGGCGTGGAACTGGTGGTAGGCGGCTATTTTCTTAATCAGCGCCCCGTCCGACCCCGGCTCGTACAGCACGAAGTGCCGCAGGTAGTCCAGAAACAGCTCCCGGTTAAAAAAGCCCCGCACTACTGTTTCCAACTCAAATTCCAGGTTGGGCTGGTCGCGCTCGTCCTCGATGGTGCGCCAGGGCATAAACCGCTCCCGGTCGGCCGTGAGCGACCCCACGCGGGCAAATTTGCCATCCGACACTACCAGCGCCACGTTGGCCAGAAATAAGTCGGGTAGCTCCTGCCGGTAGGTTTGCAGCTGCTCGTAGGCGGCCCACACATCGGCCTCGCGGTCCAGCGGGTTCTTCAGTTCCAGCACAGCCACCGGCAGCCCGTTGAGGAAGGCCACCAGGTCGGGCCGGCGGTTGCGGCGGCTGGCCTTCACCGTAAACTGGCTTATTACCAGCCAGTCGTTGTTAGCTACCTCGTCAAAATCCACCAGCCAGGCCCGGTCGCCACGTAGCTCGCCTGTGGCACTGGGCACGTCTACGGGCACACCGTCGGTCAGCCAGCCGTGCAGCAGCTGGTTGCTTTCCACGGCCTTGGGGTGCTGCGCCCGCACTACGCGCTCGGCTACTTCCTGCACCACGGCCTCGGGCAGGGTGGGGTTGAGACGGCGCAGGGCAGCCAGCAGCCGACTGGGTAGACTAGTTTGGCGAAAAGCAGTACGCAGAGCCTCGGTCGTGTCGGGCGCTACGTCGGGACCGTACACTACTTCCCAGCCGGTTTCTTCAAACCAGGTGCCGGCGAGTTTTTCGAGGGCTTCTTCGGACAAGAGAGACATGGCAGAGAATTATAATTTACGCTGTTCGCGTAGTAAGCCCACCAACAGGGCTTCTATGGCCTCGTCGTGGTCAGCAGGGGTAGGGGCGTCATACCAAATGGGGTAGATGCCGTGGTCGGCCAGGAAGTTTTCGCGGACTTGATGGGTATTGGCATCATAAGGCAAAAAGGCGTAGTGTTCGGGCTCACCCGCATCGGCCTGCGCCACAGCGCGCAGCACGGCCATTGTCCGGTCTGAAGTCAAGCTACACCCTAGAAACAACAAGCTGTCAGTGCCACTAACTGCTCGTCCCAACTCACGCCGCAAAAAGCTTTCATCAGCATAAGCACGGTCGTATTCTTCCCGCGTAAACACACGTTGGCTGGGGGCTTGCTCGTCTCCGTGTAGCTTTAACAGAGACGGGCGGGTGCGGTCGTAGGTCTGGGCGGCTCGTTCTAGATATTGGTTGCCGCGCAACACAAACTCAAAGGGCATTCCTTCCTCGGTATACACGTGCTCGAGCACATGGTCGAAGTTGGTGGTAAATACCCGTTGGGCAAATAAGTGGGGCAGCAAGCGCACCGGGCCAGCTACCTGCTCAGCCGCTACTTGAAAGCGCGTGTTCATGCGATTCAAAAACAACTTACGGCTCATGCTGGAATGCACTAGGTCTGCGGCAGCTTCGTAGTTGGGCGTGGAGCCGGTTAGCAGAGCGTGGAGGTCAGCCTCGGGGCACGAGCCGGCTTCCCGCAAATCGTGCAGAAAGCGTCCCCAGGTTTTCATCCCTGACGATAACGACATGCCCGCGCCTACAAAAGGCAGGACCACCTGCCGTTTCAGGGCATTACTCAGGTCGGTAAAGCGCGCCCGGTTGTCGGGCACCAGCGCCAGGATGCTATCCCGCCGCTCAAAGCGGCTGGGCAACCACTCCTCGTCGCGCCAGCGCAGGTATTCTGCGTCGTAGGTTTCGGAGCCAGGGTCCAAAATAGCCAATGGGCTCATTTTTACGCCGCCAATTTGCACGTCGCCATCGGCCGTTAAATCAGCCCGCACCTGCTCCTCAAACTCGCGTATCAGCCGCTTCATCCGGTGTTATTTCAGGCGGAGGTCGCCGGATAAGAGTTTGGGTAGGAGTTCGTCGCGTAGGGCGACTAGGGTTTTAGCTTCAGAACGGCTAGTTTCAATTGAGGAGTGAATTGGCGCGATAACCTTATCGAATTTGTCAAGAATACTTTTGGAGGGCGATAGCACTTTGATTGAGCGCAGGTAAGAGACTGGACGGGCAATTGAAGGAACACCCGATGAAGAGGCATTGGCTAATAATTGATGCTGTCCTAAGGCTGAGCTAAAATGATAAGTCAAGTAGTTGCCTGACGTTAGCAAGGGGTTAGGTCGAAGAAAAAATTGGCGTTGTGAGAGAATGTATCGGTCATATTGCGAATTATTCGGAATTAGCGCGACCTGACCAATATTCCCTGCATGAGTAAAGACAATATCACCCCTTTGTACAGCTGCTTTATTAAGCTGTTGAGCATGCTCCTCTGTTACAAAGTTGAAAGTACTGTCTTCGAGCATAAATGTGCGAAGATGCTGGCCGCTAATTACAGGTACTCCCTCCGGCACAAAGGTTGAAACCTTTATTGAGGAGCCAAAAGGGCCCATTGCAACCCGGTTTGCTAATTCGTCGACAGCATTTATTTTCCACCCCACCGGAATTTCCCCCATCACCGAATCCTCCAACGCCGCCGGAAACAGCGCCAGTAGCTCCGGGGTGAGGCCAAGGCGGCGACAGATGCTTTCATCCGATTCGCCGCTGGCTTTGGCCCGTACCGGGTCAAAATCCACGAACCACGACTGAAAAATCGCGCGCGCCAGCTGTTCCAGCGTGGCGTTCAGCTGGCGGCTCAGCTCGATTTTGTCGTCTAGCGTGCCTAGGATGTGGGCAATGTGGTGTTGTTCGTCAGCGGAAGGAATAACAAAAGGAAGCGCACCTAAGATTGAAGTATTTAGGTTGGGCATTGTTGCTCCATGCGCGTGCTGTACAATCCATTTCCGTACATCGGGATGCGACAAATAGAAAGAGGCGTACAGTGGATTTATAGAAGTTTCGTTGCCGAATCGAACTCGCAAACAACCTGTTCCGCATAGCCAGCCGTCTTCATGGCTTCTTACGAGAGCTTTTCGTTCGACATCACCCCGGCGACTATATACTATATCGCCCTCTCGGACTAAGTAACGGCTTAGACGATACGCATCCTCTGATGTAATCCTAGCAATTCCTTGTTCATTAATGCGGTTGTCGCCTATATTTTGAGGCATGATTGATGGAATACCATCCAAAACGTAATCAGACGCGTGTAGTTGGCTGCCAAAAGGGCCAGTCTGAATCTCTCCACCACCACGATTACAAGCTTCTGCAAGTGTGGTGACTTCCCAATCATTTTGAAGAACAAATAGTGACTTACTCATTATATCCTAACCCAACTAAGTTTTCCTCAATAACTCCTTGCAGCCGTGCACTCTCCGCAAACTGCTCCCGCAGCCGGGCTACTAGCTGCGGCATAACCACTTCATACGCCTCACCCTGGCGCTCCTTAGCTTCGGCCCCCACGTAGCGACCGGGCGTCAGCACGTAGTCGTGGGCGGCAATGTCGGCCAGGGTCGCGCTTTTACAGAAGCCGGGCAAATCTTCGTAGCCGGTGCCACGCTGCCAGTTGTGGAAGGTCTCAGCCAACCGCTCAATGTCTGCCTTGGTAAAGTCGCGCAGCACCCGGTCCTTCATGTAGCCCACCTCACGGGCATCAATAAATAAAGTTTCGCCGCGCCGGTCGCGGCGCCCGTCGCGGGCCGCTTTGCTCTTGCTCAGCACCCAGATGCAGGCTGGTATCTGTGTATTAGTAAAGAGCTGGCCGGGGAGCGCTACCATGCACTCCACCTGGTCAGCCTCTACTATGGCCCGCCGAATCTCTCCCTCCGTGTTGGTATTCGACGACATGGAGCCGTTGCTAAGCAGCAACCCCATGCGTCCGGTCGGGGCCAGGTGATACAGCATGTGCTGCATCCAGGCAAAGTTGGCATTGGCCGCCGGCGGCACTGCGTATTCCCAGCGCCGGTCGTCGCGGATGGTCTCGCCCCCCCAGTCCTTCAGATTGAAGGGCGGGTTGGCCATCACAAAGTCGGCCTTTAAATCTGGGAAACCGTCTTGCAGCAGTGTATCCCCCAGCTTGATGTCGGCCTCGATGTTGCGAATCACGAGGTTCATCTGGGCCAGCCGCCAGGTAGTGGGGTTGCTTTCCTGTCCATACACCGAAATCTGCCGCTTGCGGGCCTCCACCGCTTTATGTCGCTCCTTGTGGTTGAAGGTCTGGTTGTCCGAGTGCTCCTCAATAAACTTCTCGCTCTGCACAAAGAAGCCTCCCGAGCCGCAGCACGGGTCATAAACTCGCCCCGAGTACGGCTCTAGTAGCTCCACTATCAGCGTCACCACCGAGTGCGGCGTATAAAATTGCCCGCCCTGCTTGCCCTCCGCGCTGGCAAACTCACCTAGGAAGAACTCATATACGTGCCCCAGAATATCCTTAGCCTTCAGCTCGTTGTGGTCAAAAGGTATCCCCGCCACCAAATCCAGCAACCGCCCCAGCTTATCGGGATCCAGCTGCAAGCGGGCAAAGTCCTTAGTCAGCACGTTCTTCAAGCGCGGGTTGTCATCCTCAATCGCCTGCATCGCTCGGTCCAACAAAATATCCAGACCCTTAAACGTCTCTACCGTCTCATCGGGCAGCGTTATTTTCTCCCCCGGTGCCACCTTGGCATTCTCGCGCAGAAACCTCCAGCGTGCTCGCGCCGGCACCCAGAAAATATTCTTCTCCGTGTAGTAGTCGCGCACCTCCAACTCAGTAGTCAGCAGGTCGGCATCACCACCTAGGTAGTAGTCATTCTCCGGGTCCTGAAACTGTTGCTTCAACTCCTTACGGCGGTCCTCAAACGAGTCCGATACATACTTGAGAAACACCAGCCCCAGCACAATATGCTTGTACACCGCCGCATCAAGGTTAGAGCGCAGCTGGTCGGCCGAATTCCAGAGCCGGCGGTCCAGCTCCCGAAAAAATTGTTGGTTATCTACAGGAAAGAGCATTAATCTCAGAAATAAAATAGGCCGTAGCCATAGAAGTAACACGAAGGTAAAACGACCAAGGATACAGCACAGCACAAGAGTCAGAAAGACAGAGAATGAAGGCTATAAGGGATTGACAGTCTGTGCGATTTGTTAAGTAACCCTCCCTGCATAAGTTGTTTCATACTTTATCTACCTACTTCCATAAATTATAAGGTGGTAGCCAAGTAATATTGCTCTTAGCTGAGAATACTACTTGGCTACCACCTTATAATTTATGGAAGCAGATGAGAACGAAATCGATTTCTACGCTTTGAGGATAGCTCGAATAGCACCGGCTTAGCTTTGTTAGGCGGATAATAAGATTTACTGGGTAAGAGGATTGGCTGCTCCTTCCATTGTTCCAATAATCTACGAAACTTGTCTATTAACCAGTATAAGTCTTCTAGCCGTTCGTGTGCTTGGTTTCCAGCTTGGCTCAAAGCAGGATTAGTACGGTATCTACTGCTTACATAGTCAAGTTCATTAATCCAAGTCTGAATGTTATTGTCGTCAAGAGTAGTGCCATCTACTTTCAAACATTTCACAACGAGATTGCTGTAGAGCCTATGCATATCAGCAATTTTTTCGCGCTCCCTATTGGCATCCTGCTCTTGCATAAACTGAACAGCCCAATCCCAATTTCCAGTAGCCACTTCACTTTGATACTGCCGACTTTGGTATTGAGGAGTTTGGTACTGCTGACTTTGGCACTGCACAACTTCTGCATAAGGTTGCGTTTGCTGAACGTTCAAGAAAGCTGGTGTTCCTGGCAATCCTGGCTGTTCTATGTCAGGCGTGGATGGCTGAACGCTATCATTATAGTTGTTTGCCGAATCTTGATTGTCTCGGAAATGTTGAGCTCGACAAGCTGCTGAACAAAACTTCTTGTTAGCGCGGCCTTCCATCTGTTCGCCGCACTGAATGCACTGTAGTTCTAAATAAGCCATGGTGATAAGAAAAAGGTTGATTTTAACCGTTTTGAGCGTTCACAAACGCTCAAAACGAACTTGAGGAAACGATTGGGAAAACGTTTTGAGCTACTTTCAAGGCAAAGCACATGTGCCACTCGTGCCACAGTTCGTCCAATCTTTTGAGATGGCACGAGTGGCACAGCCAGATAGTGGTAGAACTATCACCTGAAGGCCACAAAGCGACTAGCGCCATTGCACACCATAAAAGCGAGGGCGGGCAGTGCCAGTACCTACAGTTCGAGGGTGTGCAATACTGAACTGCTGCTGCTTTAAAGCAGCACCAAGCTTGCTATCTGCTAGCACCGCCAGTCCACTACGCCTTTGCAGCTCGCTTTTTAGCTCAGCCAAAGTGACCTGTGTACTTCCTGGCGTAAGATATTTCGCGACCACTTCATACTCAATGGTAGTATGACGAAAGGCATCATTACGGGCATTCAGCACCTCTATCTCCTCGGCATTGAACCAGTACCGGTACCCTTGCCTAAACAGCGTGTGAGCTTCGGCCCATACTTTGTCCATGTCAGCACTTTTAGCTGCTTTGATATCTATTTGCTGAGCGTGAACGGGCAGAAATCGTCTTGACCCCGTAGAATCGGTCAAAAACCCGCTTTCATTAACGCTAGCCATAAATGAGGCTCGTCTTGGCAAATGAGTAAATAAAGGAGCATAAGGCCGCCGCACCTTGATAGCCGGTAAAGTAATAAGCGTTTTCAACGCATCACTACTACGCCCAGTGAGTACAGCCAATTGGTCATCTATATTGAGCAAGAAGTTCTCTGCCAATAGACTTAAGGTATCCTTGTTATCTGGATCAATCTTGCCCGTAAACAAGTATTGTGCTGATAGGCTTGGCGGGCAAAGCAGATTCAGCCATGTAGTCTTATACAGGCCTTGTCCGCCAATTAGTACTAGGCAAGTATGGTTTTGACAGCCATCTAGTGCCAACACATTTGCTACACAGGCTACAAGCCACTTAGTAAGGAAAGCTTCCCACTCTTCTGGGTCTTCTACTGTTACAGTATTAGCTAGCGCTGCAATTGCTTTTAAACCTGCTATTGATGGTAAGCTCTCGAAGTAGATTTGAATTGGGTCTACCCTTGGAACAAAGTCAGATTGCAATAAGCGCAACAATCTGTCAGCACCTATCACATGCCCGGCATGCTCCAACTCGCGGACTAGACTATTGAGATGATAAGAATCCAGCACGCAGAACGTTTGCGATTCGCTCAGCCGTCCCCACTCTACAACGTCCTTGACGACATTATAGCGGAAGCGATAGGCTTGGGCTAAGTGGTCCTCAATAGCTCTTAGCTTGTGACGTCTACTGGCCGTCGTTTCAACCATTGTTGATAATGACGCCATTTCATTGGGCTTAGTGTCCATGGGGCGCATCATCTAAGATGTCAAAGCGTATAGATGCCAAAGCCGTTTCTCCTCGTCCAGGCAGCTGCACGATAATGTGAGCTGCTCCAATATGAGAATCATGCTGCGCTTGGCTGCGCAGTTGTACTACTGCACTCCAGAGATGCATTAACACGCGATACCCTGGGACCAAGCCTAGCACACAACATAAGATGTACTTGGTCTTTTTAAACAGCGCTGAAGTAACAGGCTTGTCACGTTCCGCTTCAAACAAGCCCAGTAATACATTCTCGACACTAGATTGAAGGTCATCTTCTCTAGTTAAGAAACCAGTTTTGCCGCTTTCTAGGCCGTTAGAGGCTTCTCGTCTTAGGTTCCTTCTATAGTTAGTATCCTTATTAGGAATAGAGATACAAGTGTCTACTATCAGTTCTTTTATCGAATTAGACATAGCGTTTTCCTTTCAAAGTGGGAAAAACACCGCCTTTTTTCAGGTCAGCTTCTATAGCTGCGTGAGAACGCTTCGCTGTCTTGTCGAAGTAATTTTCTAATTCTTTCGCGTCAAACTGAATGCTCTTGCCTACCCTGCGGGTACTGACTTCGCGGTTGGACGAAAGGCGATAAAGAAATGACTTGCTTACACCGTGCTGTTGTTCAGCTTGGGTTATAGACAGATAAGGCTTTTCAACTGGGTTTGGCTGTGCCTGCCTTAATAGTCGTTCAACTTCTTCGCGAAGTAGTTGTCGCAGGTCGTCGGGAGAGAGATTGATGAAAGTGAGTTGCATAGAGTCGTTGATTGTTGACGACCCCTATTAGCAATATTTCTTTGTCCTTGGCAATTACCAAAGTCATTACGGTAATGACTTCCCCCTATGATTGTCAAAAACTTACAGATTTTTATTTTTAGAAATGCCGTCGAAGCATTCGGTGTACTCTGTAGTAAAAATTTCGGGATATGGTCGATTTGTCCCTCCTTTAATTACCCCTGGCTTTAAGATTTGCTGAATAGAATCTGACTTCGTGAATGCTCTTTTGATGGCACTCGAAACTGGTGCTCTAAGCCAGCCCTTGCTTTCTAACTGAGCGAATAGCTCAGCAAGCTGCTTCTGAGTGCCAAGCCAGACCATTTTTTTGGTGTCCTTACTTGAAGTGCCGACAGGTGAGGTGTCTTCCACCTCTTGTGCTATCTCCTTTATTGTCGCGTGAGCTAGAGCTAAAGGATGCTTGCCAGTATCGTACTCATCATAGAGCTTGTTCAGCTTACGTGACGCATAAACTGATATTAGGAATGTCCACAACGTTAAAAAGGAAGGATGTGATAATAGGCGATTTTCATAAGGCCCTAGTATTTCCCCTTCTTTGACGTACTCGACTACGGTTTCTCCTTTAACACGGTACACCTTAGAGTGCAGCACTCCATCTTCGTAACGCTCCACATGGCTAAACCATGGTAGTGGTATTCTACCCCACTTCTTCAGCACAGCCTTTCTTGTGACTTGTGGCTTGTATGTCAATACTCTTTGTTGCTCCTTGATAACATACCTGAGTATCTGGATTAGAGTTGCTCTTAATGATATTCCAAGCTTAAAGCTCATATCGAACATATCTATCACACTTTTTCCGATTCCATCCTTAGGCTCATTGATGTAGAATCTAAGCCCACGTAGAAGAAACTCCCGCGCAAAAGCAGGGTCGCCAGGAGAAGGATAGGTCCGCTTGGCTTTTAAAATAAGTGAAAGGGCAAATCGGTCAGTTGTTGCTAAAAATTTCTCATACGAAAGCTGCTTAGTGTTTATTGGCTTACGAGTGTTTAGGTACTGACCTGTCATAGCAAAAAGTCGTTGTTTACACCATGTTTACACCGGAACTTCCATAAAGCAAAATAGGCAGCCATGACTGATGTCATAACTGCCTATTTTGTAGCTTGTTAAACGGAGTGGAGAATATCGGAGTCGAACCGATGACCTCTTGCATGCCATGCAAGCGCTCTAGCCAGCTGAGCTAATCCCCCTTCTTTTGATAACCGCGGCGCCATTTGCGTTTTGGTTGTGCAAAAGTACGTCGATTATTGATTCATGCAAGCACCAGCGCTCATCTTTTTAGTAAGTAGCCGAAAATCAGACATAAAAAAAAGGTGGAGAGTAATCTCCACCTTTTTAACTGCTAGCAGCTACTAGTTGAACGAATAGCGCAGGCCAATTTGCATGTAGTAAGTCGACGACGTCGATACCGTGTTGATAAGCGAGTTGCTTACGAGCGCGCCACCAAACGTATTCAAACGGAAAGCAGGAGCACCGCTGTTATTAGCTACCGCTGTTGGCGATATCAGAGTTGCACCACCACCGCTCAGGATGGGGTTGGTTTGGAAGATACCCCAGTTGCGGTTAATTAGGTTACCAAAGTTGAAGATGTCCAAGGTAAACTGCAGCGTGTTGCGGGTTGCACCAGCCACAAAAATGTCTTGGGCAAAGCGCACGTCAATCTGGTTGCGCCAAGGTAGGGTAGCACCGTTGCGCTGGGCATACTCGCCTTGGTGCTTGCTCAGGTAAGGGTCTTGTGCGATATAAGCAAAGAAGGCGTCCTTCTGCTGCTGCGCAGTAAACAGTACCCGCTGGTTGGTGCCGGTACCCGTGGTGATATCTGCGAAGTTGATTTCCGACGTAGATTTTGGAATGTACATCAGGTCGTTGGTCTGGCCGTCGCCGTTGAAATCACTGCCGTAGATGTACGAGTAGCGGCCCTGGATAGAGCCCGAGTAGAAGAGCGAAATCTGCGTGCCTAGGTGCTTGAGGTACTCCTTGCGGTAGTTCAGCGAAGCTACTACCCGGTCAGGCACTACATAGTTAGCATAGCTCAGCTGGGGGTGGTTGGCATTGCCTACGATGTAGTTGCCCGACCACGTGTTCAGCAATTGGTCGCCAGTGCCGTCAAACATAACACGCGCATCGCTGCGGGTATAAGCGACCATGGCTTCCATGCCATTGCGGAACTGCTTGCGCAACTGGCCCGTAACCGACCAGTTATAACCTTTGTAGCCGTTCGAGAGCACAATAGCGTTGAGAGATTGTGCAGTTGCGGTGCCACTCTGATTAAACGAACCGTTGTAAACAGGATTAACGAACTTATCCGCGGCAGCAGCAGGGTAGATGTCACGGTTGTCGTTATAGCCATTAACGTTCAGGCTCGTGGGGTTTTTTAAGTTGTAGTTCTGACCGTAGGCCACGATGAGGTCACGATTGTATAGACCTTCGATAGTACCAACGACACCACCTGGCAGTTTAGCATCAAGTGCCAAGCTGCTTTTCCACGTTTGCGGATTGCGGAAGTTAGGGTTAGTGGCGCTAATCGTGCTGGGCACTACCGTACCCGCGGGCGGTGGCGTAGCTGGGCGGTGAGCGCTGGGGTCGGCGCTAAAGGGCAATACGCCGTTAGCAAAGCCAGGCAGGCTACCATACACGTTGGTCGGGTTCACGCCGGGAATTGTCGTGGTAGGAGAAGTGCGAGTGCTACCAACGGTCGAGTAGGTTTGCGTAATCTGAATCAAGCCAGCATCACCCGACTGGGCTACAATCCATACAGTAGGCACTTTGCCAGTGAAGATGCCCGAGCCACCGCGTAGTTGCAGGGTGCGGTCGCCTTTCACGTCCCAGTTGAAGCCAATACGCGGCGATAGCAACACGCGGTTTTTAGGTAGTACGCCCGTGTCGATAGTCTGATTGTCAACGAAAGTACGCTGGGCAATCAGCGGGTGGGTTTGTACCTCACGCACGTTCAAGTAGTTGTTCAGTTCGGCGCGCAAGCCGTAAGTCAAACGGAAGTTGTCGTTGATGTTGAACTCATCCTGCGCGTACAGTGAGTACTGCGCCGTTTTGAAGCGCGGATATGCCTGCTCAAAATTGGGGAGCAGCGAGTAGGTGATAGCAAAGTCAACCGGATTGGCGCCGTTTACAAAGTCATCCCAGGTGTTGTAGGTGTAGTAGCTGCTAGCAAAGCGTTGGAAGCCGTTTTTCGTGCTTTGCAGGTCAAACTGACCACCGAAGGTAGTAGTGTGCTTGCCGAAAGTGGCCGAAATGAAGTCTACTGCCGAATAGGTTTCTACGTCGCGCAGGTTACCCAGTGAGAAGGGCTCGTAGCCAAACGACGTGAAAGGAGTGCTGTAAGAGCCAAAGCCGCCAGTGGTTGTATTACGTCCTATCGAACCATCCAGGATATCCACGAACGGGAAGGGCGAGCTATTCGAGCTACGCGGCTCGTTTTGGTGCGTGTACGTGCCACGCAGGGTATTGAAGAAGCGCGTGCCGATGGTCGAGTTCAATTCAATTGCGCCCGAGTAGAAGTTGTAGTTGGTTGCATAGTTCGCATTAGCGAATGGCAACGCAAACAGGCTGGTTCGCGAGTTGGTGAAGTTAGTTAGGGGGCTACGCGAGGTGCTCACAAACGAAGGCGTTTTGCTCGTCACCTGATTGTAGCGTACCGAAAGGTGGTTCTTGCTGTTGATGTTCCAGTCAATACGGCCCAGTACTTGCGTTCTCTCGTTCTGGAAATTATAGCCTTGGTAAGGGCCGGCAGCGTAGCCATATTTGCTCTGCAAATAGTTGCTAATACCGTTGAGATATTCAGCGTTGGGCCGCGCGATATTACCAGCCGAGCCGTACGTCGCGCCGATAGCTGCGCCTGCGGCACCACCAGTAGAGGCAATATTCTGCTGACCTAGGACGTCTTCGGTGTTACGCTCAGCGTTTACGAAAAAGAAGAGCTTATCCTTTACAATAGGACCACCTAGGCGGAAGCCGTACTGCTTTACCGACGTATTGTTGAGGGGAGGAAGCTCGTTGCTACCAACCTTACGACCGATATAGTTTTGATTACGGTAGAAGCCATACACCGAACCAGTTACCTGATTGGAGCCCGAACGGGTAACGGCGTTTACGGCGCTGCCCACGAAGCCCGACTGACGCACGTCGAAGGGCGAGAGGCTTACCGTCAGCGCTTCGATAGCGTCGAGCGAAACCGGGTAGCCGTTGGCTGGCAGGTTGCCGCCGATACCAAAGTTGTTGTTGAAGTCCGAGCCGTCAATCGTAATGTTGTTCTGACGGTAGTTACCACCACCAATAGCACCTTGCGAGGTTGGAGAAGATTGGGGCGTAGTACGCAAGAAGTCGTTGAGGCTACGCTGAATAGTGGGCAATTGCTGCAGTTGCTCGGTGCTGATATTGTTCACCGGGCCTGAACGCTCGGCGTTGAGCGTCGAGCGAGGGTCAACTGCGGTAATGGTTACAGCGCCAAGCTCAGTAGTAGCCTCTAGCATCTTTACATCGAGGCGGTAGTCTTGGCCAATTGTCAGCTGGATATTATTACGGCTAACTTCCTGGAAACCAACAAAGGAAACGCGCACAGTGTAAGGGCCACCTACACGCATATTCTGAAGGTTGAAACGACCTTGCGAGTTCGTAGGCCCTACGTACTGCGTATTAGTCGGCGTGTGAATGGCAATAACAGTTGCCCCCGGCAGACCTTCTCCCTTCTGGTCGGTAATAATGCCGCTCATGGATGAAGTAGTCGTCCCTTGCCCCCAACTCCAGTGGGCGGTGAACAACAACATCAGCAGACAAGCAAAGTGTCGTAGATGTAGTTTTTTCATAAAATAGGTAAAAAGGTAAAAAGCGCGTATTGGCAATACACTTACAAAGGTACATGCTGCTCGCAAGCCGCTGGCTTAAGAGGGCTTTCACAAAAGCAAAAAAAAGTTTTGTTTCAAAGATGACAGCCTTCCTTATAAGCGTTATTCATCAGATAACGTATGCGTTAGCAAAGCCCGCGTACAATGTTACGCCTTTGTTACCTAGCGTGCTTGAAGGATATAAAAAGAGAGCCAGCAGAATTTTATTCCGCTGGCTCTATTAGCTAGGTCAGATTAGACCAGCTGTTGAAATTGAATTATTAGTTGAATATATAGCGAATCCCTAGTTGCATTTGCCAGCGCGAAGCTAGGCCTGTTACATCGTCGCGGAAGGTAGTAGAGAGGGGCGTACCGGCGGCTGTAATTACGCCAGGAGTCGAGCCGCTGCCCCGCGTCACGGTGGGGGCTACTAGGTAGGGGAACGTGAATACGGGCTGGCCCGCCGCGTTATAGCCCTGGTAAGAGAGCAGGGCGGTGCGGTTAGCAAACTGCGCGCGGCCCCAGTTTTTGTTAATCAAGTTGCCGACGTTGAAGATATCTACCGTTAGCTGCAGGGTATTGCGGTCCTTGCCTATGTTGGTGAAGATATCTTGCAACAGCTTGATATCAACTTGGTGCTGCCAGGGGTTCTGGGCGCCGTTGCGCTGCATGTACTCGCCACGGTGCTTGCTGAGGTAAGGGTCCTGGTTGATGTAAGCGTCGAGGTCGGCGTATTGCTGTGCGGCAGTGTAAGTGCCAATGCGAGCAGCCGTGCCACCACCCGGCGCACGGGTATCGTTGATGGCGATATCAATCAGGTTGATATCACTGGCATTGCGCGGAATGTACACGAGGTCATTTACCGTCTGGCCATCGCCATTCATGTCACCAGCATAGGTGTAGCTAAAGCGGCTTGAGAGACCGGCAAAGGCCGGCGCGCCTACGTAGAAGGCAGATAGCGTGGTACCTAGGTGCCCTAGGTACTCGCGGCGGTAGGAAAGAGCCGCAACGATGCGGTGCTGCTGCAGGTAGCTCGAATAGCTAAGCGCTTCGCCGTTGGGGTCGCCGCTCACGTAGCGGTCGCGCCAGATGTTGGTCGGGGTAGAGCCGCCGTCGTTTACCGAGCGCGAATCGGTGTAGGTATAGGCAAGGCTAGCAAATAGACCGTTGCTGAAGCTCTTCTGGAGTTGGCCGGTGAGCGAGTATGAATAGCCTTTATTGGTGTTGCGCATCAGGATGGCATCCGTGATGTTGGGGCTGGTCGCGGTGTTGGTGGGGGCCGCGGCTGTACCTAGGAGGCCGTAGATGCGGTTGTAGGGCGTGCTCGTTACAAGCCCGCTGGCGTTGGGCGTGCCGCTGAAGTTGTAAAAAATCGGGCGGGTATCGCCGCCTTGAGCGGTGCCCACCGAATTGCGCACGGGGTTGGGCAGGTTCACATTTTCAAACATCAAGGCGTTCATATCCTTGGTGTACAAGGCCTCTACAGTTGCAATTAAGCCACCAAACAGTTCCTTATCCACCGCCAGGTTCGAGCGCCACACCTGCGGAAATTGGAAGTTGCGGTCGGTCACGGCTAGGTTGTAGCCGGTGGGGGCCGCCGCGGCCGTGGCAGGTCGGTACTGGTTCACATTGGGGCTGAAGGGGTAGGCTACCGTAGGGCTATTGGCTAGGTTAGGGTTGCCGCTGGGGGAGGCGTCGACGGCTCCGAATAGGATGCCATTGTTGCTGGCTTGGTTGGAAATCAACACGTAGGGCACGCGGCCCGTGAAGATGCCCGTACCACCGCGCACTTGCGTTTTGCGGTCGTCCTTCACGTCCCAGTTAAAGCCAATGCGGGGCGAGTACAGCACGGTGCGCTTCGGAATCTGACCGGTATTGAGTTGCAAGCCGTTGCGGAACGTAAGGGCTGCCGATGTGCCGCCGGCCTCGGGGCCACCCACGTAGGGGTTCTGCGGCAGGTTATTGCTAATCACGGGCAAGTCGCCCCGAATGCCAACCGTCACTTTCAGGTTCGGAATCGGCGAATATTCATCCTGCAGGTAGAGGCCGTACTGTTGCGCATTCACGTAGGCAAACGGAATCTGGCCGCTGCCATCGGCCGAGTACTGCAAGCGGTATACTGACGGGTTTTCGCGGCCAGGGCTAGGGTTGCTAGCCGAGTAGGCCGTGTATTGGCCAGTGCTGCGGTCGTAGGCGTAGCCGTTGGCGTTGTAGAAGTCTTCGAGCGAATTGTAGCGGTACAAGCCGTTGTAGTTGGGCGCGAAGCCGTTCTTGAACTTGTAAAACTCGTTGTAGGTACCTACCGTCACGTTGTGCTTACCTAGGTAGGCCGTGAAGTTGTCACCCACCTGATACACATCGGTGTCCAGCAAGTTGCCGGCCGTAAAGGGCTCGTAGCCAAACGCCGTGAGCGTGGCCGTGGGTGCCGAATAAGCCGGGTTAGGATTGGTCGCTGTGGGGAAGGCCGTTAGACCCACGTTGGTACCGATATCCACGAGCGGAAACTCCGACGAGGTGGTGCTGCGGAAGTCGCGGAAGGCTGAGTAGCCAGCCGTAAGGTTATTCGAAAACTTACCGCCCCCTAGGGTCGAATTCAACTCGGCGATAATCGAATTCAGGTTGTTGTTAATCGTGTAGTAAGCCGACTGGAAGGGCAGGCCAAACTGGCTTGGGGCACGCACGCCCACCGCGCCACTGGCGCTGGGTACAATATCAGCGTACGACTTAAGGTAGTTGTACTTGATGTTGAAGCGGTTGTTGGTGCTAATGTTCCAGTCGAGGCGCGCCGTAATCTTGTCGCTGTTCTGGCGCAGTTGAAAGTCTTGGTAAGCACCAGTGGTGTAGCCATAGCGCTCCTGCAAGAAGCGCGACAAAGCCGTAAGGTCTTGGTTAGTAGCGGCCGAAGAGGTGGGTGACAGGGCTTCGCCTACGTTAGAGGCGCGGAAGTTGCCGGCGGGCGGCGCGTTGCGTAGCTCACGCTCGGCGTTCACGAAGAAGAAAAGTTTGTCCTTAACAATAGGACCGCCCACACGAAAGCCGAAGTTCTTGAGATTAAAATCAGGATATACCGACGACACATTGCCGACTTTGCGGCCAACTAGGTCTTGGTTGCGGTAGAAGCCATAAACCGAGGCCGATACACGGTTGCTACCACTACGCGTCACGGCGTTGATGCCGGCACCAGTGAAGGAGCCCTGGCGCACGTCGAAGGGCGCGATGCTTACTTGAATCTGGTCGATAGCATCAATCGAGATGGGCTGCGCGCTGGCCTGGCCACCTACGGTAGAAGAAAGGCCAAACGAGTTGTTGAAAATGGCCCCATCGATAGTGATGTTGTTGAAGCCCGTGTTGCGGCCCCCAAAGCTCTGGCCGCTGGCCTGCGGCGTGAGGCGCGTGAAGTCGTTGAACGAGCGGTTCAGCGTGGGCAGGCGCTCGATAGCCTCGCGCTGCACCGTAGTGGCGGCGCCGGTGTGGTCGGCGTTCATCACCACGTCGCGGCGGCCGGTCACGGTGAGCTCGGTCAGTTGGGTCGTGGCTTCACCTAGTTTGGCATCGAGGCGGAAGTTTTCGGCCAGTGTGAGGTTGATGCCAGTGCGGGTGTAGTCCTGGAACCCCACAAAGGTGACCTTCACAGTGTAAGGGCCGCCCACACGCATGTTCTGGATATTGAAGCGGCCGTCGGCGTTGGTTGGGGCGGCGTACTGCGTGTTAGTGGGCGTGTGCACGGCCACAACCGTGGCACCCGGCAGCTTCTCGCCTTTGCTATCAGTGATGGTGCCACTCATGGCAGCCGTAGTGGCGCCCTGGCTCCAGCCTAGGTGGGCCGTGAGGAGCAGCAGCAGCAACAACGTTTGCCGTAGGTATAATAACTTCATAGGGGGTTGACAAAAGGTAAAAAAAGCGGAAAAAATAGCACCGCAAAGTTACCAGCACCTCCTACCCCCAAGTATTATCCTAGTGTTAAGAATCTACTAAACAACAGCTTACCACTTCTATAGTTCATCAGAACTTCACAGTCTAGGGCGTACGGCCCGAATGAAGCGACTGAGGTAATAGTCTAGCTCAAAGCTGTTTTCGGTGACGCCCAGCGAGGTCGAGGCATGGATGAATTCGACGCCTTCGCTGTCAACTACCGTCACCATGCCCACGTGCGTGATGATAGGCGAGCCCGGTGAGGCGCCAAAAAATAAAAAATCGCCGGGCCGCAGCTCAGTTGGCTTCACCGGCTCGCCCCAGGCCGCTTGCTCGTTGGACGAGCGCGGAATGTCGATGCCCGCATCAGCAAAGGACAGCTGGAGCAGGGCCGAGCAGTCCATACCTAGGCGGGTGGTGCCGCCAAATAGATAGGGCACGCCATAGTAGGCACGGGCGTTTTCGATGACGCTGGCTAAGGCGCCAGTGGCATTGCCCATGCGCGCAGGGCGCTTCGTCACACTTTTGGCTACTACCGTGCCGCTGCCGCTGGGCACGCTCGTTTTTACTTTGCTCTTGGCCAAAGCTGGGCGGCTGGCGGGCCGGCTGCCGGGGCGGGTCGTCACGCGCTCGCCGCGCTTGATGCGCACCATATCGCGGGCCGAGTAGTAGCGGCCGTTGCGCTGATTGAGCTGGCGTTGGCAGCTGGCACTCAGCAGCAACAGCACTATACCTAGGAAATAAAGCCCCGTGGTGGCTGGCAAACGCCGTGTGGCTAGGTGCCCTAAAATCATCCGCTGTACCTTCGTTACTTCACTGTGCATTAGAACAAATATACTTTTGGGTCTTTACACCGGCATTTTTCTCCCATGACCTTCTCCCCGCTTACCCCTGAGCTTGTAGTTGCCTTCGAGGGCATTGTAGGCCCGGCGCACGTGCTCACCGCCCAGCGCACCGAGGCGCTTCAGTACGAAACCTACGGCCGCGACCACACCGAGGACTTTCACTTCGCGCCCGATGTAGTGCTGCGCCCCGGCACCACGGAGGAAGTGAGCGCCATTATGCGGCTGTGCCACGAGCACCGCGTACCCGTGACGGCGCGGGGCGCAGGCACGGGCCTAAGCGGGGGCGCGCTGCCCATCCACAACGGCGTGGTGCTGAGCATGGAGCGCTTCAACAAGATTCTCAACATCGACGAGCGCAACCTGCAAGTGACCACCGAGCCTGGCGTGGTGACCGAGGCCCTGCAAAATGCGGTGAAAGAAGTGGGCTTGTTTTACCCGCCCGACCCAGCCAGCAAGGGCTCGTGCTTTCTAGGAGGCAACTTGAGCCAGAGCAGCGGCGGACCCAAGGCCGTGAAATACGGCACCACCCGCGACTACGTGCTGAACCTACAAGTAGTACTGCCCAACGGCGACATCATTTGGACTGGTGCCAACACCCTTAAGTATGCCACCGGCTACAACCTCACGCAGCTCATGGTAGGCTCGGAGGGTACCCTAGGGATTATTACCCGCGTAGTGTTCCGCCTCCTCCACTACCCCCAGCACAACATTCTGATGCTAGTGCCCTTCCGCCAGGAGGCGCAGGCTGCTGAGGCAGTATCGGCAGTGTTCCGGGCGGGCATTATTCCGTCGGGCATGGAGTTTATGGAGCGCGAGGCCATTGCTTGGTCGTCGGATTACCTCAAGATTCCGCTCACGCTGCCTGAGGACATCACGGCGCACTTGCTCATCGAGCTCGATGGCCAGGACCTAGACCAGCTTTATAAGGAAGCCGAGCAGGTGTACGGAGTGCTGGAGAAGTACGACGTGGGTGAAATCCTGCTGGCCGACACGGCCGGCCAAAAGGACGACCTGTGGAAGATTCGCCGCAACATCGGTAATTCGGTGCGTTACAACTCGGTGTATAAGGAGGAAGATACCGTGGTGCCCCGCGCCGAGCTGCCCACGCTGCTCAAGGGCGTGAAGGAAATCGGCCAGCGCTACGGCTTCAAGAGCGTGTGCTACGGCCACGCTGGCGATGGCAACCTGCACGTCAACATCATCCGCGGCGAGCTCACCGACGAGCAGTGGAACGTAGGTCTGCGCCAGCCCATCTCCGAGATTTTCCAGCTTTGTGTGAAGCTCGGCGGCACCATCTCGGGCGAGCACGGCATCGGGCTGGTGCAAAAGCCTTTCATGCACATTGCCCTAGCCGAAGCCAACCTCAACCTGATGCGCGGCATCAAGCAAGTATTTGACCCGCACGGTATCCTAAACCCCGGCAAGATATTCTAGGCAGCAGCTTGTCCACGCTAAAACGGCGCCGCTAGCCGGAGGTAACTCCTGGCTAGCGGCGCCGTTTTGGTTTGCTAAGATGAGCGCTACAAGCTCATGCCGCCCGTTGCTTCGATGCGCTGGCCATTGAGCCACTTGGCGTCTTCGGTGCAGAGGAAGGCTACTATGCCGCCCACGTCGTCGGGCAGCCCCACCCGACCTAGGGCAGTTAGCTGGGCTACGTAGGCCCGTATTTCGGGTGTATCCGTCATGGCCCCGCCGCCGAAGATGGCTCCGGGCGCCACCACATTGGCTGCAATGCCTCGCGCGCCGAGCTCCACTGCCAAGTACCGCGTGAAAACCTCTACCGCGCCTTTCATAGAAGCATAGGCCGAGGCACCCGCAAAGGAGCTGCGCGTAGTTGCCGACGAGATATTAATGATGCGTCCGCCATCATTGAGCAGCGGCAACGCCTTTTGAGTTAGAAAATACACCCCCTTGAAGTGAATGTTCAGCATGTCGTCGAACTGTGCCTCCGTCGTGTCAGTGATAGGCGCAGTGAGGCTCGTGCCCGCATTGTTGATTAAGAAATCGAAGCGGCTGGCGCCAAAAGTGGCGGGCAGCGCCGTAGTTAGCTGCTCGTAGAAAGCGTCGAAGCTGCTGAGGTCAGCCGCATTGAGCTGCACAGCTAGCGCCTTGCGACCTAGGGCTTCTATTTCGACCACCGTGGCTTGCGCTTCACCCTGCTGGCTGTGGTAGGTCAGAATTACGTCGATGCCTTTTTGGGCTAGGCTGAGGGCCATGTTTTTGCCCAGGCCACGGCTGCCGCCGGTAACCAGGGCGATTTTGGAAGTTGTCATGTGGGTAAACGGTTGCGTTTAAGAACATGACAAAGGTCCCCCGGCCACCTAGGGCAGCACTTGCGCCTACCAATCTGTTTTATGTAGAATTCAAACTAACGCATGGGCACGGAACGCGCCCGGCGCTACCGCTGCGTGGCGCTTGAAGAAGTGCGAGAAGTGCGCCACATCGGTAAAGCCCAGGCTGTCGGCAATTTCGGCCATGGTCCAGTGGGTTTGGCGCAGCAGCGCCTCTGCCTCCTGCCCCATCCGGCCCATAATAAGGTCGGTGGTCGTGCGGCCAGTTGTTTCCTTCAACACCTTATTGAGGTGGTTGACGTGCACGGCCAGCCGGTCGGCGTAGGCGATGGCGGTGCGCAGGCGCAGCTGCTGGCGGGGGTTTTCGAGCGGAAACTGCTGCTCTAGCAACTCAATAAACCGTGACGTGAGCCGCGCCGGCGCGCTGTGCGCCGGGTGCAACCCGGCGGCGGGCTGCCGCTTCTGCCCTAGGTGAATGAGCTCAAGCGCGTAGGTGCGCAACAGGTCGTACTTGTAGGCGTAGTCGGAGGCCATTTCCTCCTGCATTCGCTGAAAAACGGTTTCAGCGCGGGCACCTTCCGCCGCCGACAACTGAAACATCGGGAAGCTTTCCGACTTAAAAATGGGCAATTCATCGAGCACCACTCCGCTACTTGTAGCGCGCAAAAACTCGGCCGTGAAAACGCAAAAATGCCCGGCTTGCATCGGTTGCTGGGGCAGCCAGGCATGTAGTAGCTTGGGCGAGGAAAAAATCAGAACCGGTCCTTCCAACTCAATGGCCGTGTCGCGATACTCAATCCGGTTGCGACCATGAAGCAAGCTGATTTTATAGAAGCCCCGGCAAGGCAAGGCCACAGTTGGCTTTTTCAGCGTAGCCTGCCAAATTTCGGCCACATCGAACACGTTGAAGTGCCCTACCTCTTGCTGGATGCCACTCGGCAGCAGGGTACTCAGCTCAGCCCCGGTACAGGCCGTTACTTCCTGGTAAAATTCGGTGAGCGGGGCGGCAGTCATAGCAAAGGCGGCTTTGTGAAATTCAAAGGTACACTCACCACAAGGCGAAGCGTTGGCTTCAGGAGCCAGTGCTTCGCCTTGCGGCAACCTTACCCTATCACCGCCCGGAAGGTCGGGGCCTTGCGATGCTTGGTAGTCTGCTCGTAGGCGTAGCCAAGGCCTAGCAACTCTGCTTCTTTGTAAGGGCCACCTACGAAGGAGATGCCTACCGGCAGGCCATGAATATTACCCATTGGCACGGTGAGGTGCGGGTAGCCGGCCATCGCGGCCGGGCCAGCAAAGCCGGGGCCTGTGCCATACTCACCATTCACGAGGTCGATGCAGGCGGCCGGGCCAGTCGTGATACCCACGATAGCAGCTAGCCCGCCATCGGTTTTGAGAGCTGCGTCCAAAGCTTGGCGCGAGGTATCTACTACTTTGCGTAGGGCCGTCTTATACTTTTCGGCACCTAGGCCTTCAGTTTTTTCGGCTTGCTCCAAGATTTCCTGCTGGAAGAAAGGCATTGCCTTGGTAGCATTGGCCTTGTTGAAGGTAATAACATCGGCGAGCGTCTTAACCGGCGCGTTGGTCTGACCTAGGTAGTTATTTACGCCATCTTTGAACTCATACAGCAGCACGTCAAACTCGGCTTCGCCCACGGGCGCCACGGCGCTGCGCACGTCTACCTCGACCACTGTGGCGCCCTGCGCCTTGAGCACGGCCACGGCCTGGCGCAGCAGCTCGCCGGCAGCAGTTTGGCTGGCGAGGTGGCTTTTTTCGACGCCGAGCTTCTGACCTTTTAGTGCGTCGGGGCGCAGTTTATTAACATAGTAATCGTTTGTTTTGATAGTACTTGTTATCATTCGATTAGGCTGCCCGACGGCGTGAAGCGCGTCAGCAGTGTCCATCCCTACCATACCGCCGAGCAAAATAGCGGCGTCGCGTACGGTGCGGGCCATGGGGCCGGCTGTGTCCTGGGTGGCCGAGATGGGTATGATGCCGGTGCGGCTCACCAAGCCCACGGTCGGCTTGAGGCCCACGAGGCCATTTACCGACGAGGGCGACACAATGGAGCCATTGGTTTCGGTGCCCACAGCTACCGCACACAGGCTGGCCGCCACCGCCGAACCCGAGCCGGCGCTGCTGCCGCTGGGCGTGCGGTCAAGCACATAGGGGTTGTGGGTTTGGCCGCCGCGGCTGCTCCAGCCGCTGGCCGAGTGCGTCGAGCGGAAGTTGGCCCACTCACTCAGGTTGGTTTTGCCCAATATCACGGCGCCCGCAGCCCGCAGCTGCTTAGCCACAAAAGAATCTTTGGCGGCGCGGTGCCCAGCTAGCGCCAGCGCGCCGGCTGTGGTTTGCATCTTGTCGCCAGTGTCAATATTGTCTTTTAGCAGCACCGGAATGCCGTGCAGCGGCCCGCGTAGCTTGCCGGCTTTGCGCTCCTTATCCAAAGCATCAGCAATACTCAGCGCATCGGGGTTCAGCTCGATTATGGCATTAATAGCCGGGCCTTTGGCATTGAGCGCTTCTATGCGGTCGAGGTAGAGCTGGCACAGGCGGCGGCTACTACCCTGGCTGCTTTGCAGATAGGTTTGCAGGTCGGCGATGGTGCGCTCGCTTAGGTCCAGGTCTTTGTCCTGCGGCTGAGCGGCGGGGCTCCTAGGTGCGGTGGTGGGCAAGGCGGCAGGCAACGCGCTGGCTGCGAGTGGCAACAGGCTGGAGGCAAGAGTAGCTTGGGTGCTTTGGCGTAGAAATTGGCGGCGCTTCATAAATCGAGGGCAGGTTCAGAATTTCAAATGTAAGCCAAGCGCTTAGTTGCCAAAAGCTGAACTACCGGTGGCGCAGCGGGCGCTAAGCCGCCTAGGCGTCAACCCCTATTTAGGCGGCGGCGTATAGCCCAGAGCACTTTCGCCTTTCCCACCGCCTCTGGCCCTCCCTCTTATGACTAACGACGAAGCCAACCCCGGCACCAACTCTATTGCGGGCAACCGCGGCCCTGAGCCCACGGCCAATACCAAAATGGGTATTGACGTGCAGAACACGCTGGCTAACAACCCTAACAAATCGACCACCGACACGCCGCCCTCCAGCCAAGAGCTAGTAGACAGCGAGATGGATGCTGGCCAAGGCGCTGTAGAAGCTGGTGGCCAGCAAGAGAATAAAGAGGCCAATCCCGACGACCTCACGGCCGCGCCACCCTCCAATAGCACCCAAGCCAACGTGTATGGCGGCAACTTCGGCAACGACGTGCAGCCCAGCTACCATGACCACGACCGCGCCAGCAACCAGCGCGCCGATGCCAACCGCGGCGAGCTAGGACAGCAGGAATACAACCAGGGCGCCACCCACGGCGGCTACGGCAACCAATACCGAGAAACCAACCCGGCTGTGGAACACCCTAGGGCCGAGGCTACCGAGGAGAAATACTACGGCGAAGGCGCGGCTCAGCCCGGCCTGCAGCACAATGCTTACCGCGCCTATGATGGCCGCGACCTAGTGCCTGACCAGCAGGGCCATGCGGTGCACGACACGCCCACCTCTCAAGCTGCTACTATGGGCCAGCCCAATGCTACGCCTACCGATGGCCGTGGCAACGCCCAAGACACCCGCAACCTGCCCGATAAAACGGGTCCCGATGCCGCCTTCCAAAACGATAACGGTGCCCCCACCGTGGGCCCGGCCTACGCCGCCGACTATGGCCACACCAGTGGCGCCGGGCTACCGGCCGGCACCCCCGACCGCCACTTGCCCCTAGGCCCCAACGGCCACGGCGAAGTAGAGGACCAGCACTCGTCGCGCGGCGGCTACGACAACCAGGGCAGCCAAGGTGGCCGCAGTCACGGCCAGCAGCCCGGCGGTGCCCCCGCAGGCGATGGCGCAGCCCCGGCCCCCGTCAACTCGCCCGACGCGCCCCAAACCGAGGGCTACGGCTATGGCCACGAGCGCAGCGAGCAAGAACAGCCCGGCAACCCCAAAACCGGTGACTCGCGCAGTGGCTTCGGGCCGGGCGGCTCCAAGGAGGGCGATGCCAGCCAGGGCCACGGCTCGCGCGGCGGCTCTTACGACGACGAAAATCCTGGTGCCCGCGGCCCCGAGTACGACGAGTTTACGCAGCAAGACAAAGCCAAAAACTACGGCCAAGGTCAGCGCGATAACTATCGGCCCGAAGGCAACGACAAGCCGGAGGAAGGTGACTACGGCCCCGAGCCTCGCCGAAACGCCGGCCGTGACGAGCCTAGCAATTAAGAAGCTATTTCGTCTGTCGTGCAGAGCGCAGCGAAGCATCTCGCGTGGCACAGTAATCTCTACCGCAAGCAGACGTTCGTACACGAGATGCTTCGCTGCCCTCTGCATGACCAATATAAAAAGGCTGCCTCACTAGGCAGCCTTTTTTATTAAATACGCTAAGCTTCTAGCCTACTTAGCGGTGTATTTTCATGTCGATATCGTACTTGTAGCGCGGTGGCCCGCCGATAGGCACGGCGAAGAAAGGTAGTGCCGTATCGTACTGGTCGGTGACGTAGAAGACCATATCATTGGGCGTTTTGGTCGTGCTAGTCAGGCGAAAATCCAGTGACAAGCCACGCTCCTTATCGGTAATCGGAATGACGTTGCTGCTCCACTCTTTGTCACCACTCACCACGCCAGGGTGGCCGTTTTTAGAAACGCTGAACACTGTGAGCGTAGCCGATTTATCGACATCGTAGTTGCTCTGTTTCATGCTCACCACCTTGTCATTAACAAAAGGATAGAGATGCACCGTGGCTTTACGCAGCGCGGGCGGCAACCGGAAGCAATACTCGTAGGTGAAGGCATTGCCGCCGGGCACCGCATTATTGGCAGCACGCTCGGTGCTGAAGAAAAAGCGATACACGTTGCCGTCGTTGCCGCTTAGCCCCCGCACTATTACCTTGAATACGTAGCCTTTAAACTCCTCCACCAACTCGCCCTCTAGCGGGTTGAGCGGACCGAAGGTGTAGTACTTCTCGTCGTACTGTGGCTCGCTGCCAAAGGTCTTCTCTTGCAGCAAGCGGCCCGTCACGGGCAGGGGCTTGAGGGCTGGGCGCGGGTCGCGGGCACCGGCCCCCGAGTGGGCCCCCGGCCCGCCATATATACTAAAGCTGGTGCGTGTATCGTAACCCCCTTTCTGCGAGTCGAGCTTGCCGCCGCAGTCGGGGTCATACACGCGCAGGTACACTGGCTGGCGCTGGCCTTGCGGCACCAAGAAGAAGAACGTCTGCGTGAAGTCGTCATCGCCCCAAGCAGGGTCGGCTTTGGCGCCAAACGTAATGAGGTATTCGATGTTTTCGCCGGGGTTGGGCACGGCCTGGGCCTGGGCCCCTAAGGCCGTAGCTAGCAGCCACGGCAGCCAAGCCATCAGCCGCTGCATGGGGCACCTAGAGAATAAAGTTGACAACATAAGTGGACACTGGATAGTAAATAGCAGCCGACCGGATTACAGCCCGCGCCGTAATATTACAACCCTAATGTTTTCTCAAGCTGGACTGCTGCCTACTGCATGAGTGCTTCTTCGCGCGATACCAACGACTTTTTCGACCAGTTGACCAACCAGGTGCTGGCCCTGCGCGTGGCTTCTCACCAGCGGCTGCGCCCGCTCAACAACGAGCAGCTCAACCGCCGCCCCGGCTACGACAAGTGGAGCGTGGGCCAGTGCCTAGAGCACCTCAACATTCTCAGCGGCTACTATTTACCCCTGGTTAAAAACCGCCTGAAGCTGGCGCAGGCCCGCGGCTCGGCAGCCCGCCAATCGGTGCGCAGCGGCTGGCTGGGCCGGCGCTTCACCAGTGCCGCCCGGCAAGACAATGACTCGGATGCCGTTTTTCGGGTGCCCAAGCAATACGCGCCCACCGGTGTTCGGCTCACGGGCACGGTGGTGGAGGCATTCACCCGCCAGCTCGACGAGCTGCTGCGCCTGCTGCTGCTAGCCCGCCAAATTGATGCTGGCGCCGTGCGCGTGCCCAACCCGCTGCATCCCTGGCTCAAGCTGCGCCTCACCGACGTGCTCGAAACCCTCGTGGCCCACTACAAGCGCTACGTGCAGCAGGCCGAGCAAGCCTTGGCTACTAATGCTACAAAGCCGACCTAGGGCTAAGCGGAACTACTTAAAAAAAGGCCTGCCATTGCTGAAGCAATGGCAGGCCTTTTTTTAAGTAGTTCCTTGTAGTTTACTCGTTATAAATAACTTGCAGCACCGTCTGCCCCACTGCCTTCATCGTTTTGCGGTCGATAATGCTCATGTTGTCGGCCGTAGTGTGGTGGTAGGCCGGGAAGTAGTCTTCGCCGTAGGCAGGGTGGTCGTAAATGTCCACCGTCGGAATGCCGGCTTGGTTGATGTACACGTGGTCGTCGGTAATGGCACCCGTATCCTTGAAGAGGAAATAATCGGAATAGCCAATCTTAGCGGCGGTGTTCCAGATTTTATCGACCACGCTGCGGGCTTTTTCCAGCGACGTGCCTTCGCGGGTGAAGTGGCCATCTTTGGCGCCCACCATGTCGAGCAAGATGCCGTACTCAGCCTTGTAGTTGGGCGGCACCATGTTTTTGGCCCAGTATTGCGAGCCTAGGCACCAGCCATCGCCGTTGCCTTCGAGCATGTTTTTCTGGCCTTCGATGGCGCCAGCCTCGTAGCCCCAGTCCTCGGCATCAACCAAAATAACGTCTACGCCCACATTGGGCGCCAGCTTTTCGGACTGCTGGCTGAGGGTGCGGGCCATTTCCATGGCCACGGCTACGGCGCTGGCGCCATCACTGGCCCCGTCCATGGGCAGCTTGCGCTTGGCTTTGTCCTGCTCGGCGTCGGCAAAGGGGCGAGTATCCCAGTGGGCAAAAATGGCCACCCGCCGCGCCGCCTGCGGCTGGTACTGGGCAATGATGTTGCGCCCCTTAATCTGCGTACCATCGAAGGTCATGGCCGTGAACGGCTGCTCGCGCACCGACAGGCCAAACTGCTTGAGCTTAGCCACCAAGTAGTTGCCGCAGGCCACGTGCGCGGCCGTGTTGGGCACGCGGGGCCCGAAGGCTACCTGCTTGGCCGTGAAGGCGTAGGCCGAATCAGCATTGAAGGCCGGGGCCTTGGGCGTGGCGTCGGCGCGCTCGGGCTGGCTAGCGGTTTCGGCCGGCTTTTCGGAAGGGCAGGCGGTGAGCAAAACGGTGGCAGCGCCGAGGAGCGCGAGCCGGGGCAGAAGGTTTTTCACGCGGGGTCTAACAGGATGAGAGGCAAGGTAGTTCGGGGGAGCTTAAGACAGCTTACTCTTCGCTATAGGCCCACTCCACCCCAGTTTTAGTGTCTTTAATAACGATGCCCTGGCTCTTGAGGGCCGCCCGAATCTGGTCTACTTTATCGTAGGCTTTGGCCTCCTTGGCTTCTTGGTAGAAACCTAGGGTGAGGCCCAGTAGGTCCTCGGTGCTGGCGCGGGGCTCGTCGCGCAGGCCCAGCACGTCTTGCACCAGTGTGCGGTAGGCAGCGGCGGCTTCTCGCAGGGCGGCGGGGCCTACTTCGGCCAGCGCGGCCGGGTTGGTAGCCAAGGTATTGAAGCGCTTGAGCAAGTCAAACACCGCAGCCACTGCGCGGGGCGTGTTCAGGTCGTCGTCGAGGAAAGCGAAGGGCTTGGCCGCTTGGTTTAGCAGCTGTTGGGCCGGGCTGGGTGGGCCAGGCTGGGTGGGCGCTTCCTCTGCTTTCGACTCCTCGCTAGTCGCTTCACCTAGGTCACTTGTCAGCTTATCAAGCAGGCGCAGGCCATTCATCAGCTTGCGGTAGCCTTTGCGGGCGGCTTGCAGGGCATCATCGCTGAGGTCGATAGGCGAGCGGTAGTGTGCTTGCAGGAAGAAAAACCGCAATGTCATGGGCGAGTAGGCCTGCGATAAGGCACTCGTTTGGCCGCTGAACATCTGGGGCAGGGTGATAAAGTTGCCCAGCGACTTGCTCATCTTGGCCCCGTTCACGGTCAACATATTGTTGTGCAGCCAGAAACGAGCGCCTGGGCTGGGCGTGTGCGAGCCTTCGTTTTGCGCAATCTCGCACTCGTGGTGCGGAAACATGAGGTCGAGCCCGCCGCCGTGAATGTCAAACTCGGCGCCTAGGTACTTGCGGCTCATGGCCGAGCACTCCAGGTGCCAGCCCGGAAACCCTTCGCCCCAGGGCGAGGGCCAGCGCATAATATGCTGCGGCGAAGCCTTTTTCCAGAGCGCAAAGTCGGCGGGCGAGCGCTTTTCTTCTTGCCCGGCCAGTTCGGTGCGGGTGCCGGCCAGCAGCTCCTCCACCACGCGGCCCGACAGGCGGCCGTACTGCCCCCCTTCAGCGTTGTACTTGGGCACGTCGAAGTACACCGAGCCGTTGGATTCGTAAGCTAGGCCGCGCTCCAAAATTTCGGCAGTCAGCGCAATCTGCTCGGTGATGTGCCCGCTGGCTTGGGGCTCGATGTCGGGCGGCAAGCACCCTAGGGCGGCCATTGCCTGGCGATAGCTATTGGTATAATGTTGAGCCACTTGCATAGGCTCCAGCTTCTTTGCTTTGGCCGCTTTTTCGAGCTTATCCTCACCAGTATCGGCATCGCTTTCGAGGTGGCCCACATCGGTGATGTTGCGCACGTAGCGCACCTGGTAGCCTAGGTGGCGCAGGTAGCGCGTGAGCACGTCGAACACGATGGGCCCGCGGGCATTGCCCAGGTGGGCGTCGTTGTACACGGTGGGTCCGCAGAGGTAGAGGCCCACTTGCGGCGGGTGCAGCGGCTCGAAGGTTTCCTTTTGGCGGGTAAGCGTATTATAGAGCGTCAGCGGCATGACAAATTATTAACAATGAGCAAGTAGCAAAGCGCCCTTGCTTTCGGAGGTCGGGAGAAAAACCAGAAATTTGCTGGCAAAACCAAGTAGTACCCAACGCCGAACGGGCCGCAAAGTTCAGGATTAATTAGCTAGCGTAGGTTACTCTGCTTGCTACTTGTGTTCCTGGCCTAACTGATACAGTCCCTCCACGGGAAAATGGTCGGCATACGGAATTTCGGAATGAATACGACAGCCTAGCACTCGCCACTGCAGGCCGGCAAACTGCTGGTCGATGCGCAGCAGCGGCGGCAGGCGCCCGTGGTAGGTGTTGCCGGGCCCAAAGCCGACGGTGGCCCAGGCATTTTGCAACTCACTGGCCAGCTGCGAGTAGGCGTAGGAATACGGCAGGTCGTTGAGGTCGCCGGCCAGCAGCACCGGGTAGGGCGAGCGGCGCACGTGGGCGAGCAGCGTATCGGCCTGCCAGGCACGGGCCGCTGCGCCGCGCACAAAGCGCCCTAGGAGGCTGCGGCCTTTGCTTTTGAAGCCCGCCCGCGACGAGCCCGCCGCCACGATGTCGCCTTCATCGAGGCTCATGCTTTGCAAGTGGGTATTAAAAATGCGCACCGTGTCGCCGCGGCCGGGCCCTACCACATCGACCCACATAGCGTGGTTTTGAGTGAGGCGGCCAAACGAGATTTCGCCCCGCCCCACAATGGGCAGCCGCGAAAAAATAGCTAGCCCAAACTCGGCCCCAATGCTGTTGGTGAGAGTTTTGGATACAAAAACCTGCCGGCCGCTACCATGCCCTAGCCGCTCGCCTACTTGAAACAGCTTCCCATCGGGCGAATGCGCGCCGGGCGGCTCCTGGTAGTATTCTTGCAAACACAGCACATCGGCCGGACTGGCCGCCAGCCACTTAATGGCCTTAGCCGGCGCAGCCGGGTCGAGCCGCCGCAGCTGCGGGTACACGTTGAATATGCGCACGTTGTAAGACAGCAGGCGCAGTGTCGGGGCTTGGGGTTTGGGGCTTAGTGCGTGGGGACCGTTGGGCGCCTTTTCGGCCAGTCCATCTTGCGCAGTACTGCTTAGGTGCAAGGGCAGGCCGCGCTGCACCTGCGGCCACGCCAGTACCAGCGCGGCCAGTGGCAGCAGCGCCACGCGCCAGCTTCGGCGCAGCCAATAGAACGTGAGCAGCGCTGCCAGCACCAGCCAGAAGGGCACCGTGAGGGCCAGCAGCGGCGCCAGCGACCAACTTCCGGCGGGTACCCGCTCGCCCAACAGCACGCTCAAGGCCAAGCCAATGAGCACTACCCAGGTAAAACGATAACGAAACAAGCGGCGCACCAACGCAATCAGGCCGCCGGCCGAGTAGCCACCGGAGCTGCAAAACTACGCCGTGCCCCGGCGGCGGTGCTAACTTAATTTTCATTTGGTGGTGAGGCGTTGGCAGGCTTGGCGTAGTTTTACCAGTGGTTTGGCTAGTTGATTTTTATGCAAAAAATTCTTTACTTTCTCTCCTGCATCCTACTGTTCGCAAGCCGCTTGGCGATGGCCCAAACCACGCCTGCTTCCGACGGACGGACACTGCGGTTTATCCCGAACCAGGGCCAATGGCCAGCGGCGGTGCGCTACTCTAGCGCGGTGCCAGGCGGCCACCTCTACCTAGAGCCCACCGGACTGCATTACGTATTACTAGAGAGTATTCGGCACCCGCACGAGCACGGCGGCCACGCCCCCAAAACCACCCAGCTTTCGCGCACGGCCTCGGCCGCGCCGCACCTACCGGCGCCCGAAAGCCCCGTGCGAGGCCACCAACTGCGCGTGCGCTTTGTGGGAGCCGACGTGGCTACGCCGCTGGTGCCAGCCGAGGCTACAGGCGAAGTTTTCAACTACTTGCAGGGCAACGACCCGGCCCGTTGGGCTAAGGGCGTACCCAGCTACCAGCAGGTGCGCTACCAAGCGCCGTGGCCGGGCATTGGGGCGCGGTTTTATGAGAACAAGCAGCAGCAGTTGGAATATGATTTCGAGCTAGCCGCTGGCGCCAACCCGGCCCTGGTAAAGCTCAAGTATCAAGGTGCCAGCAGCCTGCGCCTAGGTGCCGATGGCCGCTTGCACGTGGGCACTACCGTGGGCGACCTCACCGAGCTAGCGCCGCAGGCCTACCAAACCAACCCTGCTACCGGGCAGCCACAGCCCGTGGCCTGCCGCTACCGCCTAAACCTGGCCGACTCCACGGTGACCTTTTCCCTAGGGCAGTACGACCACAGCCGGCCACTGGTCATTGACCCTACGGTGCAGTTTTCGACCTATACCGGGGCGCTGAGTGATAACTGGGGCTTTACAGCTACCTACGACGCGGCGGGCAACATGTATTCGGGCGGCATTGTGCTTAATCAATTTGGCTCGTCGGTCACCAACTTTCCGACCACCGTTGGCGCATTTCAAACCACGTTTGGTGGGGTTATTGACATCGCCATTATTAAGTACAATACCTCAGTAAACGGGGCGGCTTCGCGGGTGTGGGCCACGTACCTAGGCGGCAATTCGCACGACTACCCGAGCAGCCTAGTGGTGAACAACCAAAACGAGCTGGTAATGCTCGGAACTACTTCTTCTACTAATTACCCCGTTAGCCGCGACGCTTTGCAGCGCAGCTTCAACGGCGGCACATCGGCCGACCCGTTTGGCGACGCCGCTAGCGATGATTTTTACCTCATCTCGCGCGGCACCGACATCGTAGTGACTCGCCTCACCAGCAGTGGCGGCCTGGCGGCCTCCACTTACCTAGGCGGCAGCGGCACCGATGGACTAGTGCCTTACGCTAAAACTTCGGCTGTGCGTCAATTACCTCAAAATTATGGCGATGCTTTCCGAGGTGATATCCTGACCGACGCAGCCGGTAATATCTACGTGGCCTCGGTGACCAGCTCAGCCAATTTTCCAATAACGGCGGGCAGCTTTGGCAGCAGCAACCGGGGGGGCAGCAGCGACGCTGTTGTGCTGAAGCTCCCCGCCGCGCTCAATACCATGACCTGGGGCGGCTACCTAGGCGGCAATGCGGCCGATGCCGCCTACTCGCTGCAGCTCGATGCCAACAGCAACGTGTACGTGACCGGTGGCACCCTCAGCCCGAACTTTCCGGTGACCAGCGGCGCGCTGCTCACCACGGCCCAGGGCAATGTTGATGGCTTTGTGGCGCGTATTGCCGCCAACGGCGCCACCATCCAAAAAGCTACTTACTTAGGTACTAGCAGCTACGACCAGTCTTACTTCTTGCAGCTCGGGGCCGATGGTGGCGTGTATCTGCTGGGCCAAACAATGGGCGCCTGGCCCGTGACGGCGGGCGCGTACAGCAACGCGGGCAGCCGGCAATTTATCCAGAAGCTCAATGCCGACCTCGACCAACGCCTGCTGAGCACAGTATTTGGCAGCGGCCGCAACACCATCGACATCTCCCCTACCGCTTTCCTGGTTGACCAGTGCGACCGGGTGTACGTATGCGGCTGGGGCGGCAACAACAACCTAGGGGTGTACAGCTCCAGCACGCTCAATTTTAATGGCTACACGCACGGCCTGCCAGTGACTTCTAATGCCGTGCGCGGCACGCCCGATACACCAGGTGCGGGCTCTGATTTTTACCTGGCCCAGTTTGCGCCCGGCCTTACCCGTCTGCTCTACGGCACTTTCTACGGCAATGCGACCACCAACTCGACTGGCGACCACGTGGACGGCGGCACGTCGCGCTTCGACCCACGCGGGGTGGCTTATTCGGCGGTGTGCTCGTGCGCCAATTATTCTGCTTTTCCAGTGCCAGCGGGCGCTTACACTTACTCATCCACCAACAACAGCTCGAACTGCAACAACGCGGCGTTTAAGCTGAACTTTGAGCCGCAATCGGCCACCGTGGGCCTCGACCAGACGGTATGCTCCAATGCGGCGGCCGTAGCGCTGGTGGGCACGCCCAGCGGCGGCGTCTGGACGGGCCCCGGCGTCACAGGCTCCGTAACCGGGGGCTACGTGTTTACGCCCAGCGCGGCACTCATCGGCGTGCAAACGTTGACTTATACCTTGGCCGGAGTTATTCCAGTGTGCACGGCCACGGGCCAGCAGCGCATTACGGTGGCGCCGGTGGGGCCAGCAGCGCTCAGCGCGCTGCCCCAAGCGGCGTACTGCTTGCAACCGGGCAGCACCATCGCCCCGGTTGCGCTGGTAGGCAGCCCAGCGGGCGGCGTTTTTAGTGGTCCAGGGGTTACGGGCAGTCAGTTTTCGCCCGCTGCGGCCGGGCCAGGCCGGCATACTATCACTTATACCATCAGCGCAGGCACGCCCTGCGCCAGTGTTGCTACCCGTGTGGTAACGGTGGTGCAAGCCACAGCCGGGACGGCACTTACGGTGTGCGCTAGCAGCGGAGCGGTAGCCCTCACTAGCGGGCAGCCAGTGGGCGGCACTTGGTCGGGCACCGGCGTAAGCGGCTCGGCCACGGGCGGCTACTTCTTCACGCCCACCGCTGCCATGAGCGGCACCACCCAGACCCTAACCTACAGCGTGCCCGCGCCCGATGGCTCGTGCGCCGCCACTACCACCCAGGCCGTAACGGTGCTGGCCCGGCCCCAAGTGAGTGTGCCGAACTTGCCAGGCATGTGCGTGGGCAGCGCCGCGGTAGCCCTCACGGCAGGCCAGCCGGCGGGCGGCACGTGGTCGGGCCCTGGCGTCAGTGGGTCGGCCGCGGGCGGCTACTTTTTCACGCCTAGCGCTAGCCTTATTGGTATTCAAACACTGACCTACAACGTAGCATCGCTGCAAGGCTGCACGGGCCAAGCCACGATGACCGTGGAGGTATCGCCGGCTGCCGTGCGAGTAACCATGCCCGCTGACACGGCACTGTGCCCCGGCAGCACCCGCACCATTCAGCTGCATGCCCTGCCAGCGGGGGGCGTCTGGAGCGGCCCGGGTGTCACGGCCAGCGGTCTATTTACGCCGCCAGCTACGCCGGGCACCGTGGCCATGCTCTACACCATGGGTGGCAACACGCCCTGCGCCACCTCGGCCACGAGGCGCATCACGCTGCTGGCCGCGCCCACGCTAGCCCCAGCCGAGCAGCCGCTGGTATGCCGCCTCGATTCGTCGCGGGCTAGCTCGTCAGCCCCAGCCGTGGCGCCCTACACGGTGCGCTTCAGCCAGCCCATTGCTACCCTACTAGCCGATGCGGTAATGACCTGGGACTTTGGCGATGGCAGCGCGCCGGTTACCGGCCTCAACGTGACACATACCTACACTGCAGCCGGCAGCTTCCAGCCCATAGCTACCCTGCGCTACAGTGGCAGCATCTGCTCAATTCAGGTTTCTTTGGCGCCCGTGCAAGTGCAGGAACCGCTCATTCCCAATGTTTTCACGCCCAATGGCGACAACCAGAACGATTTCTTTGCGCCCCGCTTAGGTGGCTGCCAACCCAAGCTGCAAGTGTTTACGCGCTGGGGCCAAAAGGTGTACGAAAGCCCGGCTTACTTCAATAACTGGGATGGCGGGGGCCAAGCAGCCGGCATATACTACTTCCTGCTCACCCCTACCGATGGCCGCCCCGCTATTAAGGGCTGGGTCGAATTGATTCGATAACGCGATTAGCGCGCGGCTACGGCTAGCACAGCGGGCGGCTCCCTAGGGGCCGCCCGCTTTTGTTTTTTGGCCATTGCCTACTTGCGGTGCCACGCTTACCCTAAAGTAAGCTAGGTCTATACCGCTGAGCTACCGCTAAAAAACAGCTGCCAATTTGCTGGCGTCAGCTGCCACCCAAGCCCTACTTGGCATGAGGCACAGCCTAAGGCTATCAACTTCCTAGCGCTGCCAACTAATGAGATAAGCTCCTCGTTAATATAGCGCGGGACGGATGTGTTAACAATTACTTAACATACCGATTGGGTTACCAGACCCTACAACTTACCGTATATGTGCTTGATTAATAATTATTTTAATATGAATAATTATATATTCAATCCCGCCCACCACCTCAGCTATTCTACTATTTCACCCCTGATTTCTGCTGCTTAGTGAGCAACGACGTTACCATTGTAAAAAACGAGGCGGGCGTGGCCAAGCCCACCATGAAGCGCTTTGCCGTTAATGTGGCATCGCTCTTTAGCGTTCAGATTGCCAACTTCTTACTACCGCTGCTGACGGTACCCTACGTGGTGCGCATCATCGGCCCCGACAAGCTGGGCTTGCTGAATTTTTCGCAAGCCTACGTCACGTATTTCAGCTTGCTGATTAACTACGGCTTCGACATGGCCGCCGTGCGCTCTATCGCGGCCAACCGCGATGATAAGGAAGCTACCAGCCGCATTGTGAGCCAGGTGCTGGCCGGCAAAACGCTCTTATGGGGGCTTTCAACGGTCATTTTTGTGAGTCTTTCGCTGAGTGCTCCTGAGTTTCGAGCGCACTTGTGGCTGCACGTGTGCACCTACTTGGTGTGCATCGGCACGGTGCTGTCGCCGCTGTGGTTGTACCAGGCCATGGAGGACCTAGGGCGGGTCTCCATCTTCAATTTGGCCGTCAAGCTGCTGTTCTCGATGTCGGTGCTGCTGCTCATTCGCAAGGCCGACGACTACATCTACCAGAATTTAGCCATTAGCGTAGCGCAAATTTTGGTGAGCATGGTGGCCCTAGGTGTGGCTTTGCGGCGCTTTGGCGTGCACCTGCGCTGGCCAAGCTGGGCCGAGCTACGCGGGCGCTTCCGCGAAGACCGCACGTTGTTTTTCTCCAACGTCTCTATCACCATTTATGCCAGCTCCAACACCTTCATTCTGGGGCTGTTGAGCCTGCCTTACAATGTGGGCATCTACGCCGCTGGCACTCGGCTCGAAAGCATGGCTGACTCCTTTGTGGGGCTGGCGCTCAATCAGGCCTTTTTCCCCATTGTGGCGCAGGCCTTCGGGCAGGGGCGCGAGCAGGGGCTGCGCATGGTGCGGCAGGTCTTCTTCCCGCTGGCCATCCTACTGGTGCTAGTGGCCATTGGGCTGTGGCTGGTGGGGCCGCTGGCGCTGAATATCCTGTACGGCGCCAAGTTCCAGGAAGCAGGGTCGGTGCTGCGGGTGGTGTCGGTGCTGCCGCTGCTGATTGGGCTGAGCAGCTTGCTGGGCCTGCATACCATGCTCAACCTGCGCCTCGACCGTGCTTTCTTCTGGATTACGGCCGGGGGCTCGGTAGTGGGCCTAGGCCTCAACTGGCTGCTTATTCGGCCCTATGCCCACCTAGGCGCGGCCTACGCGCTAGTTCTCACCGAGCTCTACATCACCGCCGCCATGTACCTGTACTTGCGCTGGCGCGGCATCGACCTGATGCAGCTTTCGCACTTGCGCGAAGGCCTGGCGTTTGCCAAGGCCCGTGCTCAAACCTTATTAAATCGCAAATCAAGTTCTTTATAACCATGGAAACTGTTGCTGCTGTAGTAGTTACCTACAACCGCCTCGCCGACCTCAAGAAGTGTCTCGATACGCTACGCGAGCAAACCCGCTCGCTCGATACCATCTTCGTTATCAACAACGGAAGCACCGACGGCACCGAGGAGTGGCTGGCTACCCAGCCCGACCTGCGCGTGACCACCCAGGCTAACCTAGGCGGGGCGGGCGGCTTCGCCACGGGCATCGACACGGCCTATAAGGCGGGCTATACTTGGCTGTGGTGCATGGACGACGACTGCCTGGCCGCGCCCGACGCGCTAGCCAACCTGCTGAACTCGCCCAACCTAGGGCCGTGCATCAAGAACTCGATGTCGGTGAGCGTGAACAGCCGCGACGAGCTAGCGTTCTTCGTAGACCGCCCCAACGTTTCATACCGCAAGGTGAGCGACATGGCGGGCCTCGACCTAATATATGGTGTGGCCTCGTTCTTCAATGGCACGCTGGTACACACGGATGTCGTGAAGGTCATTGGCATTCCCGACAAGGAGTTGTTCATTTGGGGCGATGAGGTCGAGTACATGACCAGGGCTCAAAAGATGGGCTTTCCGGTGGTGACGGTGCCTAGCAGCGTTTTCTACCACCCCGCTTCCTTCGACCGCGACGGTATTCCGTGGCCAGCCGCCTGGAAGCAGTACTATGCCGTGCGCAACCAGCGCCGCGTGCTTCAAAACCAGTTTGGCAACACCCTAGGGCGCGTGCTTTTTGCCAGCTGGGCCACCAAAGCCACTTTGCAGCAAGCCATGTCGAAGCGCACCAATCGCTTCTACAACTTCTTGCTTTATGGCGAGGCTACGCTGGACAGCCTCACCAATAACTTCCGCAAGCGCCCCGATACCATCCGCACCTTGCAGCTGTACAAGCGTAATCATAAGTAACCTAGGGCGACGTCTAAGCCTTTTGAATTCAAAACCGGTTGGGTCGCGCACAGCGCAGCCTGGCCGGTTTTTTATGTTGCTGGCATAGTGGGTTCGGCAGTTGGTAGCCGCGCGGGCGCATCAATCTTGCCGCAGCTATTATTTTTAATGCCGGCTTACAGTAGTAAGGCCCCTGGCTTGCAGAATGCCGCAAGCGGTACTTAACAGCGGCGGTGCCGGCCGTAGCCTAGACGACACGATGAAAGACGCCCCGCCCCTAGCCCGCACTGCCCCCCCGGCCTACACGGGTGCCCCTGTTACCACGCTGGCCGAGGCCCAGGCCGCACTGGCGGAAGCCCGCGCTCAGCAGCAAGCCTTGCTGCTTGAAAACCAGGAGCTGCAAATGGCCCGGCAAGAGCTGGCTGCCAGCGAAGCCCGCCTAAAAGCGGCTGAAGCGGTGGCCAACATCGGCAGCTACGAACTGGATTTAGTGAGCGGCGCCTTTCACTTTTCGGAGGGCTTATACCGACTGTTTGGCGAAACGCCGCACGCCTTCCGGCCCTCGCTAGAATGGCTCGATGCCCGCACGAACCCGCAGGATGTGGCCGCCGTGCGGCACATCCTCGACCAAGCGCTGGCCGACCGGCAGCCTTACCACTACACCCGCCGCATCCTGCGGGCCGATGGGCAATGGCGCCTTATCGAGTCGCACGGCCGCGTGGTGTGCAATGAGGCCGGGGTGGCCATCAAGCTGGAGGGCGTGGTGGAAGACAAAACCAAGGAGCACGAAGCGGCGCAAGAGTTGCTGCTGGCTAAAGAGCGCCTACAAGTGACCCTAGACAGCACGCTGTACGTGGTGCAGGCCTTCGAAGCAGTGCGCGACGAGAGCGGGCGCATCATAGACTTCATTTGGATATTTGCCAATAAAGCCTGGACCGACCAGTATGGCGAGCCAGTGGGCAAACGCGTACTGACGGAAAACCCTGGCGTGGTGACCAGTGGGCTGTTTGAGAAGTTTGTGCAGGTGACCCAGACCGGCGTGCCCGTCGACCACGAGTACTATTACCCGCACGAGCAGTTCAACGGCTGGTTTCACCAAACACTGGTGAAAATGGGCGATGGCTTCGTGATGCACACCGAGGACATCAGCGCCCGCAAGAAAGCCGAGCAGGCGCTGCAAACTAGCCGCGAGCTACTGCGAGCCACGCTCGACAGCTCGCCCAATATGGTGCAGGTGTTCAAGGCCGTGCGCGATGCCCAGGGCGAGATAGTCGATTTTATCTGGATTCTGAATAACAAGATTTCAGAAGATAGCTACGGCGATGTCATCGGCCAGCGCTTGCTGGTGTGCAACCCCGGCGTGGTCGAGGCTGGTATTTTTGATACGTTCAAGCGAGTAGTTGAAACCGGGCAGCCCGACCAACGAGAGCGGCAGTATACCGGCGAGCAGTTTCATGGCTGGTTTCATCAGTCTGTGGTGAAGCTGCGCGACGGCATAGCCACTACCACGGTCGACATCACCGAGCGCAAGCACGCCGAGCAAGAGCTGCTGCAAAACCTGCGGCTGCTAGAGCAATCGGAGCAAGTGGCCGGGCTAGGCAGCTGGGTGTATGAGCTAGCCACTGGCGAGTTGCAGTGGTCGGCAGGCATGTACCGCCTCTTCTGCCTGGCGCCAGGCGTCGCGCTGCGGCCCACCATCTATCTCGACCACGTGGTAGCCGAAGACCGGCCCGTGGCCAAACGCATAGTGCAGGCCTTAGCCGCTGCCCCTGCCGACTTTGAAGAAACCCTGCGCCTGTGGGTGGGCAACCAGGTGCGCACCCTGCGCCTCAAAGCGGTACTAGTGCGCGATGAGACGGGCCAGCCCCTGCGCCTGCTGGGCGTCGACCTCGATATCAGCCGGGTGCAGCAGCTCGAGGCCGACAATCTGCGTTTGCGCCTGCGCCAGCAGCAAGCACTATTTGAAGCTGTGCAGGAGGCGCAGGAAGAAGAGCGTCGCCGCATTTCCGAAAGCCTGCACAACGGCATCGGGCAGCTGCTTTACGCCACTAAGCTGCAACTCGACCGCCTGCCCAGCAGCCCCGAGCTGGCACCGCGCCAGGAGGCGGCACGCTTGCTGAGCGAGGCCATCCGGCAAACGCGTGAGCTCTCGCACGAGCTAACTCCGGCGCTGCTGGAGGAGTTTGGCCTGGAGGCCACCCTGCAGAGCATTGGCCAATCGCTTAATACCCCTACCCTGCGCTGGCACTGCCACCTAGTCATTGGCGAAGAGCCGCCCTTATCTGGTTTGCTGCAGCTGGCCGTGTACCGGCTGGCCCAGGAGCTAGCCCAGAATGTGCTCAAGCACGCCCATGCCACTGAGGCCACGCTCGAGGTAGAGGTGCTGGCTTCCTGGATAGTGCTGCGCGTCGAAGACAACGGCCGTGGCTTCGACCCCACGCGCACTAGCGATGGGCTGGGCCTGCGCACCCTACGCAGCCGGGTGGCCCTGCTTGGGGGCGAAGTGCACGTGACCAGTGCGCCGGGCCAAGGCGCTCAGTGCTTTATTCGGTTGCCCCTGCCTCCATCCTCCTGATGCTGGCGCTAGCTGTGCCCCAGGCGTCCAATCAATGCATTATAGAAACATTCTCCCCAACATGTTGGCAGACAATTACTAGCGTGCGGCAATAGCTATCAGCCACGCCAGCAGGTGCTAACTGCCGCCAGCAGCCACCTAGGAATAAATACCTACGTAGCGGGTAGTATAATTAAGTGTTTATATTAATATAAATCAGCACTAATTCTCTTTTAGGGTTGCCTGGCACTTCAGACTTTTGCAGTGTACTCTATTGGCTATCCTTTATGTCTCACAACCCAAAGTTTGGCCCAGCCGCGCAAACCCCCGAGCAGCGCGCCTGGGTGCTAGAGCAGATGCAGCGCATCATACCTGTGCTCAAAAAGGCTAGCCCGTACATTCAGCAGCTTTACGCCCGCTACGTGGCTGGTGAGCTTAGCTGGACCCAGGTAAGCCAGGCCCGAGCTGATGAGCAAACGGCGAAAGGCCTAGCTCGCTAAAGCACCCGCCACCGTTGCCGTAGCAGCAACTACTACCTATACTCACTTCAAAGCCCAGCGCCGGCCCCTAGGTCGGCACCTAGCACCACTTGCAAGCCGTAGCAAGCGATAAGCCTTTCGCTCCCGCCTTGCAGATGTTCGCCCCCTAGGCGCCTGCGTCTAGGGGGCGCAGACTAGCTCTGTCGAGAGTGACAGCTAAGCTAGTAAATCCCAGCGGTAGCGGGCTGGCCTGCTCCGCCCGCCATCGCCGGCTCGGCAAACGTGCATTCAAGAATTTGGTGCCCGGCAATGCTGGTGGGAATGGTGCGCACCACGCGCACACGGCCCGCCTCCAAAAACTCCTCAATCTGGTAATGGCTATGCTGGTCCATCACGTAGAAGTGCGGGAAGCGCTTGGCATTGAACTCGTTGAGGCGGACTACCTGCGGCACGTGGTAGATATCGCGCAGCGAGACAATAATGCCGTAGTCGATGGTGGAGCTAAGCGTAGGTGATTTTAGGGCCGCCGGCCAGTCGAGCAGGAAGTAGCTGTTGGGGCGTAGGTGCTGGTACCACACCGGCAAGAAGTAGTCGGCCGACTCGAAGAACATGGGGTACTGCGGGTTGAGCCCTGCTAGTGGCGGCAAAATCACACTTGGGAAAATGACCACCTTGCGATTTTGGTAGAAGATGAACGGCAGCAGCAGCACCGCATACGCGGGCAGCCAAATGCGCCGCCCCGGCACCGTGCCTGCCCTAAAGAAGTAGTGGTAAGCATAAATGACCACGGCCGCGAACAGCAGGTGGTTGGGCCACATGTAGCGGTTTAAGAACACCGACGCTACCGTGAACGAGGCTATCAGTGTGAGCACCGTAGTACCCACAGCCACAAAGCTGGCCTGGATAAAGAACATCGCAGCCGGGTCTTTTACTAGGTCGGTGTAGCCTTGGCGCAGGCGCGGCAGCCCTAGGTATACTATGAGACCCAGAATGGCCACCACCCGCAGCATGGGCAAAAACTGCAAATAGGGCTTAGCCTCAAGGCTAGCTGACACGGTGGGCAGCAAGTCGCCGACGGTGTGGAAGAACGACTGAAACGTGGGCAGCGGAATCCAAGAGTGCGGCTTGCCTATCTGCGATTGCAGGCGGAAGTTGGCAAACCAGCCTATAAACCAGATGCCACCCACAGCCGCCAGCGCGCCCAGCACGCGCAGGTATTCTAGGCGACGCGACCACACCAAAAGACCAAAGAAGAAGGCCGCCATTGTGGCCACGTAAAGCAGGCCAAAATTGTGGGCGTACACCACAGCCGTACCCAGCACTACTTCGGTCAGCAGCACTCCTAGGCGCTTGGGCGCGGTAGCGAGGCGGTGCGAGTTGAGAAAAAACAGCATGTGGAGCAGCGAAAACAGCGCGTAGCTCCGCACTTGGGTGGCGAGGGTAAAATTGAGATAGGTGAGGCACACAAAGACCGTTAGCACCACGAAGTTGGCAATCGGCCGACCTAGGAGCCGCGTGGTGTAGCGGTAAAACAGCGCCACAGTGAGCGCAAAAAACAACACCGAGCACGAGCGCAAAAACATAGGGCTCATGCTGATGCCGTGGCCCAACAGCCAGTAGGCATTCATGGTGAGGGGCGGGTTAGCCTCCAGGCCACTCACCACGGCCTTGTTAGCGTGGCCGAGCGAAGGGTCTGAGAGCAGCACGTAGCTGCTCACTTCATCCATCCACAGCCACCGCTCCTTAAAGAAGAGCGAACTTATCAGGCCCGCTGCCAGGATAATCAGGATTGTAATGCTTAGCCGGTTGGCTTGCCAACGAGTAGAGAGAACGGTCATATGGTATAAAGAGAAGCGGAAGCATTTGGGCCGAGCGCCATGAGAAAGCGCACAGTCACTGACGGAAGCCATCCGCACATACAAAGAGCGACCTAAGGGTCGCTCTTTGTGACGTAAGAAGAAAATATTAAGATAGCCCAGTAGTAATAACTGATTATTTCTGGGTCACTTGCAGACTAACACGGCGGTTGAGAGCACGGCCTTCTTCGGTATCGTTAGGGGCAATGTTGTCGATGGTTCCGTAGCCAGCAGCCGTTAGGCGGTCGGCAGCTACCCCTAGGCTAACTAGCGCTTCTTTAGCAGCCTCGGCCCGGTGCTTACTTAGCAACAAGTTGACAAGAGGTTTGCCCGAATTATCAGTATAGCCGCCAATTTTAATCTTGGCGTCCGGAAAGCGCTTCAGAATGCTGGCCACGTTGGACAGCTGCCAAAGCGACTCATTGGTGAGCGTCGCCTTATTGGTATCGAAGTAGATGCGGTCAAATCCTATCCAGTCTTTGGTTGGGTCGTTGGGGTCTACTTCTTTACTAGGGTCAATCAAGAATTGGTAAAGCTTGCTTTCGGTCGAGTTGGCCCCAATAACTTGTCGCACTCCGTTTTTGAGCTTGAGCACTACCGGCACCGCTGCCTTAGGGCGAGCTGCCGACCTACTAACGGCCGGGATAGCTAAGTACTGCCCTTCAGGTGCGGCCGGGCCATCGACTGGCGTGGCAGCTGGGGTACTGGTGGTTGTTACGGGAGCAGTAGCTACTACATCGCCCGACCGAGTATTGAGAATATACCCAAACTCGGCAACGGCTACGATGCTTACTACTACTAGCAACGCATTGGCGGGCTTTGCAAACCACGAAGAAGGGCTGGGCACTACGCCGGATACTGGCCGAGGCGTAGGGGCCGGCACCGGCGTGGGCACTACAGGAACATGCTGGCGCGGCCGTAGCCAGTCGGCGAGTTGCTTGGCCGTCCAGTGCTGCTCGGCTACCGCGTCGCCGATGACGGCTAGTGCAGTGGCAGGCACCAGTTCGAGTAAGTGGCTTATCGTGGCCGCCGACACACCTGCTGCCGCTGCCGTCGTGCTTACTGTACCGTGGTAGCGGTCATCAAGCACTTTCCGTAGCAGGTCGCCCCCTACAGTTGCTGTAGTAGTGGCACCTGGCCCGGCGGCTGCCGCTTCGCGGGTGGCGTTCCATAACTGCTCACGGCTGCTAGGCTGGCCTGCTAGCTCCGCAAAGCCGCGCATGGCTAAGGCAGCTACTTGTGTTATGGCTTGTTGTAGCGGCGCTGGCTGCTCGGTGGCTAGTATGTCGGCTCGTACCAAATTATGCCGCGAGACGAAATTGGTTATTTCATCCGGTACTTTTTGTAGCGATACCATAAGACAAACAATTAGCAGAAGTGAGGGGAAGGGGCGTTTTTAATTCAAATAATATTTACTAGTTACGTGAATAATTAGTACAATAGATTAACAACCTTTAATTATACAAAACCCGCAAGTCAACTTCACACACCAAAGACAGCGCAAAAGCTTTCGATATAGAGAACCACCATCTACCTAGGATAACCTAGTGAGTTGTTTTCTCGACTTACCACACAATGAGTAAGTAAGGAATCACTTTGTATTTTTACACTGTATCCGTATTAGCTACATTTGCTCCACTTTACCCGTTCGATAAACTAAAAAAGTGGCGCTATCGAGCACCATGACGCCACTCTTGGCCTTCGTGCGATAGATATGTGCAATTTGAGTACCTAAGCGCGTAGTGTCCTTGCTACCAATAAAGCTATTGGCAATGGCGAGCAGTGAATCGTTGTACTTATTGGCTTTGCCATAGCGGGCCTTTATAGCCTCCGTTTTGGCTGGAGCATCGTGGCGAGCCAGCGAAGCTTTATACTCGGCAAGCGCCTTATTACGAGGAACTAATGCATCATCAAAAAGCTGCATGGCCAACACACCTTTTATAGCAGCTTCGTTTGCTTTGGTGTAAGTTACAGGTTGCCCCCAGCGCACGGGCTCATAGCCTACAAAGGCCGCCCTATTAGCTTTTATATAACTAGCCACAGCCTGCTGCACGGAGTCGGCCGCAGGCTGTGCAGGAGTAGCAGCGGGGGTAGTGACCGGCGGGGCAACTGTGGTAGGAGCCGACGGCGAGCTGCAACTGCCAGCCATAAGCAGCCCAGCCAACGCAATCGCTTGTTTCATAAAAATTAAATTGTACTGATGCGGTTACTAGGAACAGTGCAGCTAGGTATGGGAGCTCGCCCCCTGCCGGCATAGCCTCAGCTGCTTAGCCCGCCAGCAGCCGCTTACGGCAACCTAAGACTAGGAGTTGCCTCAGGCTAGGCACTTTGTTTATTCTTATTTCCTATTCAACCTAGCGCGCTGCCCAACGTAGCGGCCCACAACCTTACCCACCCCGAGTTCCGTATCTGCCGCCGAAGCTTGGTACCTGCACCTTTACTTTAGAGCCTACTTGTTTTGTTCCATACAAATAAAGTAGTAATTTAGTATTTGAATATTACAAATGTGCTCAAGCCTAATTTCCATCACTTTGGCACAACACGCTCCCGTATGATTTCACGTTTCCGACTGCACTTACTTATTCTAGGGGGGTTACTATTAGGCCTGGGCAGCTGCGTTACCCAGAGCAAGCTGCCTTATCTACAAACTGGCACTTACTCGACGCAAAAGCCACTTCAAACCGAAAATCTTCGCCCCGTGTATAAGCTGCAGGCCGGCGATGTACTAAGCATTCGGGTACAAAGTGTGCAGCCCGTACTAAGCGACATCTTTAACGTACCCGGTCCGCAGACCATCACCTCCAGCGACCCCGGCACCCTCTACCTCACTGGCTATGCAGTAGACGACACGGGTAGCATCAACCTGCCCACCGTGGGTCGCGTGAAGGTGCAAGGCCTAAGCATGGAAGAAGCCCAAGCTTTCCTACAGCAAAAAGTAACCGCCTATGTGCGCGATGCCAACGTGCTAGTGAAGCTATTGAGCTTCAAGATTACGGTGCTAGGCGAAGTACGCTCGCCGGGCCGCTACTTCATCTACAACCCGCAGGCCACGGTATTTGAGGCCCTAGGTATGGCGGGCGACCTCACCGAGTTTGGCAACCGTGAGAACATCAAGCTTATCCGCCAAACGCCGAAAGGCTCGGAGGTAGTGCTCATCAACCTGACCGACGCTAACTTACTGAAATCGCCTTACTACTACCTGCTGCCCAACGATGCGCTGTACGTCGAGCCCATGAAGGCGCGCACCAGCCGCGGCAATGCGACTAACCTAGGTATCGTATTCGCGGGCATTTCGGCGGTGGTGTTGCTGCTTAGCTACATCGTCAACCGCTAATACACCAGCTCTTTACTACTGGCCCCTCCTTCCGGGACGCCACTTACTCTGCTATAAAGTATGGACACACGCCCTGCACCTTTCTCTGCCGAATTAGACCTGAACGAGCTATTCTTCAACCTGCGCCGTCGCTGGCCAGTGTTTGTGGTATCGCTGCTGGTAGCCCTTGCCCTGGCTTGGACCTACCTGAAGGTGAAATCACCTACCTACGATTTTAAGGCCACGTTACTCATCGGCGACCAGTCGACGGGCTCAAAGCAAGCTCAGGAGCTGCTACAATTGCTTGACAGCAAGCCTAAGGGCTTGAAGCTAGAAGATGAGGTGGGCTTGCTTACCTCGTCGGACATGCTGCGGCGCACGCTAGCCCAGTTGCCTTTTACGGTAAGCTACTTTGTGGAGCCCGACTCGTGGCTGAACCTCGTGAAGCCGCTGCAAGTGCGTGAGCGGGCGGCAGGCGATATGCCCTTCTGGGTAGTGGCCGTGCCCAACCGGCCCCAGCTCACGGGCGTGCCCATCTACGTAGAACCGCTGGCCGATAACAAATTTCGGGTGCACGCCGACGCCAAGCGTGGCGAGCTGCGCCAGCTTGCTACCGGCGACCTCATACGCGAGGTGCAAGATGTGAAGTTTGACCAAGTGGTAGCAGCCGGCGACACATTGCGCAGCGCGCTGCTAACGCTGGTTTTCCGTCCCGAGCCCGACCAGCTCAACGGCCAGGGGGGCCACTATTTCTTTAAGCTTAATGACATCAACAGCTTAGTGGGCGAATATCAGTCGCGCCTGAAAGTGAAGCCCACCGACCACGAGTCACGCATTCTGGAGCTTACGACCCAAGGCACGGTGCCCACCAAAGAAACGCAGTTTCTGAACACGCTGATGACCACCTACGTGCAGGACGACCTGAAGCAGAAAAACCAGGTAGGTGGCAAAACAGTAGCTTTCTTGGATAATGAAATTGCTAAGCTAGCCGAGTCTAAATCGAAAGCTGGGCAAAACCTAAGCTCCTTTCGCGCTTCAAATAACGTTGTGGATGTAAATGCTCAGTCGGGCGCGGGCATTCAACAGCAAAGCGCTCTAAACGCCGACCGGGCACGCCTAGTGACCAACCGCCGCGTGTATCAGAACCTGCTGTCTTACTTAAAGGCCCACCGTGCTGCCAATGATGCAGTGGCCCTCAGCAGCAATGGTGTGGAGGACCCAGCAACGACTGGCCTCATCCAGCAGCTGTCTGACCTAAACAGCCAACGCTCGGCACTAACAGTGAATGCCAGTGACATCAACCCCATTGTGAGGGTGGTGGATGAGAAAATAGCAACCACTAAGGAACTGCTCATTCAAAACCTGACTAGCCTAGTAGATGCATCGGCCAGTGCCCTGCGCGATGCCGACCAGCGCCTAGGTGCTGTGCGCGGTGAACTCAGCCGCATACCCGAAAATGAGCGGCAGCTAGGCACCCTCACGACTACTAGCACCTTCAACGAGAAGAACTACAGCTACTTGGTAGAAAAGCGTAATGAAGCTGCCATTGCTTTGGCTACTAACACAACCGATAAAAAGGTGGTGGATGCAGCCAAACAAAGTGGTACTGGCCCTTCGTCGCCTAAGCCGCTGTTAGTAGGCCTGCTGGCCCTGCTGGCGGGGTTGGTACTGCCCGCTGGCATTGTGCTGATGCAAGAGAAAACAAATAGCCGCGTGCAAAGCAAGGAAGACCTGGCCCGCCTCACCAACATTCCGATGCTGGGGGTTATTCCGCACGGCACGAGCCAAGACAAGCAAACCATGCTACACGACCCCCGCAGCCCCATTGCGGAGGCGTTCCGGGCAGTGCGCGTGAACATGCAGTACTTAGCCGCTGGCCTCGACAAGCGCGTGATTGGCGTGACCTCGTCGGTACCCGGCGAAGGCAAAAGCTTCTGCACCGTGAACTTGGCCGCCGAACTGGCCCAAAGCGGGCGCCGCGTGATAGTGCTGGAATGCGATATGCGGCGGCCCACGCTAGCTAGCTATTTCGATATTGACCCGCGCCGCGAGCACGGCCTGAGCACCTACCTAGCCGGCGACAGCACGCTCGACCAAGCGCGCCACACCACTAGCATTGCTAGCCTCGACGTGATGTGCTGCGGCCCAATTCCGCAGAACCCTACCCGCCTCATCGAAGGCCCGCGCTTGGCTGAGCTGATGCAGCAACTGCGCGAAGAGTACGACTACATTCTGGTTGATATTCCGCCGCTGGGCTACGTATCTGAGTTCTTGGTGCTGCTACAGTACCTAGATGCCAAGATTTACGTGGTGCGCCAGAACTATACCGACCGTGCGCTGGTGGGGCAAATCGCCGAAATGCACCGCGAGCACAATGTGAAGCAGTTGTACATGGTTATCAACGATGTGCACTTTGCCAACACCTACGAGTACCGCTATAAAGCCAATGCTTATAAATACGGAGCGTAGCGCGAGCGCGCTCCCATTTTGCTAGCATTTTTATGGCAGTAACAACTCAAAACCTCGCCTCCACTGCGGTGCGAGGCGTGCAATGGACTACGGCCGCCACTGTGCTCACGGCCGTGATGCAAATCGGCTACACCGCCGTGATGGCGCGCTTGCTCGACCCTGCCGCTTTTGGCTTGGTAGCTATGGCGGGCGTGGTACTGCGCTTCGGCAGCTACTTTGCCGAGATGGGCCTAGGCCACGCGCTGGTACAGCGCACCGACATCGACGCTGATGACGTGCGCGCCACCTTCACCGCCTCGCTGGGCCTCGGCTTGGCGGTGGCGGCGGTGGCTTGGCTGGCGGCCCCGCTGGCAGTGCTTTTCCTGGAGAATAAGGCTGTAATACCCCTGGTGCGGGTACAAGCCCTAGGGTTCATCTTGGTAGGCCTGGGCGCTACGGCCACTAGCCTGCTGCGCCGCGAAATGCGCTTCGAGGCCATCGCGAAGATTGAGGTGGCAGCCTACGTACTGGGCTACGGCGGGGTGGGCATCACGCTAGCCACGCTAGGGGCGGGTGTATGGAGCCTGGTAGTAGCCAGCTTGGCCCAGCAGTTTTTTGCGGCGGCGCTGAACTACGCGGTGGCCCGCCATTCGCTTCGGTTCATCTTCCGCCGCGAGCCTTATGCTAAGCTCTTGGGCTATGGCAGCCGGGTATCAGTAGTCGGCTTTCTCGAATTCATCAACGGCAACCTCGATACGCTGCTCATTGGGCGGCTTCTGGGTTCGGTGCTGCTAGGCATTTATAACCGGGCCTACATGCTGCTGTATCTGCCCATGTACTTCCTGACCAACAGCTTAGCGCGGGTAGCTTTTCCGGCGTTCAGCAAGATTCAGGACGACCTGCCCCGGGTGCGGGCACTGTACCTCACTAGCAGCACGCTCGTAGCCACCGTGGTGCTGCCCGTGTGCGCAGGCGTGGCCGTGGCGGCGCCCGAGTTGGTGCAGGTGTTGCTGGGGCCACGCTGGGCAGCTTCGGTGCCGATTCTGCGGGTACTCTGCCTGTCTATTCCGCTCAGCATGACCACCCTGTTTGCGGGCGTAGTAGCTGATGCGCGCGCCAACCTGCAGCAGAAAATAATCCTCAACCTTGAGTTCATGGCGCTCCTAGGTGGCTTGTTTTGGCTGCTGAAGGGCTACGGCCTAGCCGGCATAGCGGGGGCCATTGGCACGGGCGAGGTGGTGCGCACCTTTCTCTACATGCGCATCACGCACCGCGACATCGACATTCCGTATCTGCGGCTGCTGGCTATTTACAAGCCCGGCCTGCTGAATGCCGCGGCAGTGGGCCTCGGGCTGCTGGTGGTGGCTATGGCCATTCGCCCGCTAAACCTGCCACCACTGCTGGCGCTGCTTGCCTTGATGGCAGCTGGCGCTGTGGTGCTTGGGGTGGTAGTGTTGCGCTGGCCTTCTACCGAGCTGCGGCCTATACTGCAGCAAGGCCTAGGCAAGCTGCGTGGAATGCGGGCCTTGCCCGCCTCCGTTCAGCCTAGCCTGGCGCGCTACACCGACTTCTTGGACCGTCGGCCCGGCGTATTAGCAGCCTGGGACGCCTTCGAACAACCCCTCGTACCATGAACATTTTGCTGACTTCGTTGCAGGTGCCGGGCGCGGCCTCGGGGGTGCGGGTGCACTACGAGCGGCTGACTGCGTTACTGCGCGCCCAGGGACACCAGGTAACGGTGGTGACCCAGGACAGCCTGCGCCCGTGGGTGCGGCGGTCTATTGGGGTAGTGCGCCGGGCGCTGGGGCTGCTACCCGGCCACCTAGGTGAGCGCGTGGGCATCGAGCTCGGCAACGTGGCCGAAATCTTCTGCGCCATCGACCGCAACCAGCCCTACGATGTAGTAAATGCGCAGGACGTGAGCAGTGGCTGGGCCGCCCGCCTAGCCCTTAGCGACCGGGTGCCAGTGGTGGTGACCGGCCATTACAACGACCACCCCGGCGAAGAGGTGGTGAAGCAGCTCAACCTCTCCCCTACTAGCTGGGCCGCCCGCTTTGAAGTAAGCTGGTATAATTTCTTGCTGCGCCGCACCAAGTTTTTCCTAGGTATCTCGGAGTATGCGCTGCGGCTTACGCTGCCGTTTCTACCGGCCGGAGCCCGCACAGCGGTAGCCCACAATGGCGTAGATATGGCGGCCTTTGCACCTGTGCCTAGGTCAACCCAAAGCACTGCGCCCGACCTACGGGCCTTATTTCCAGGGCGGCCCATTATCCTCAATATTGGCCAGCTCGAAGCTCGCAAAAACCAGCGCTACCTCGTGGCGGTGGCGGCTGAACTGCGGCATTTGCACCCCTGCTGCGTGACAGTGCTAGTCGGTAAAGGCGAAGACGAGGCGCTGCTGCGTACTCTTATCGCGGCGCAGAACCTAGAGAACGATGTAGTGCTGCTCGGCTACCAAACCCAGATACCAGTCTTGCTGCACGGCGCCGATGTGTACGTGCACACCGCCGCCCGCGAAAACTGCCCTTACGCCGTTATCGAGGCCATGGCGGCGGGGTGCCCCACTGTGGCCCTAGCCGCTGGGGGCAGCCCCGAGCTGCTGGCGGCTACCCCCGAGGCCTCGGTGCCCCAGAATACGGCGCCCGCTGCGCTGGCCACTCAGCTAGCCACGCTGCTCGCCGACCCGGCCGCGCTGCGCGACTTACAGCAGCGCCAGTATGCCTACGCCCACACTCGCTTCGACGTGGCCGCGATGGTGCGGCATACGTTAGCCTTCTACTGCGAGGCGGCGGGGCTGGCGCCGCTCAGCCCGCCCCAGCCGCAGCCCATGGCCGCGCACGCCTAGCGCTTTACTACCTCGCTCTATCTATTCCTTTCCCGCTAGTTATCCAGTAGTTAGCCCGCAAACGCATGAAAATTAACTTGCGCTTTATCCTGATTTTGCCCTTGCTGGCCGTGCTGGCCACCAATGCGGCTTTTTGGGAATTTATTTATGGGCCGCAGGTCGACCAAGAGCCGGAGGGTATCAAGCTATATACCTACCTGCTATTTGCGCTGTCGGTGGCATCCATTGTGTTTTATGGGCGCTACATGGAGCCCCTTATTCGCAAGTGGATGTACGTGGTGCTAGCCTGCATCGGGGGGCTGATGTTGGAATCGTATGCCGACCAAGGCTCTTGGATGTCTTATCCGCACGTGTTTAGTAAGCTGTTTGTGCTGCTTATCATGTTCGGGGTGTATGCTTTTCACCGGCGCTTTGGGCTGCCGTCGCTGAGCCAGCTGATTGGCGCGCTGGTGTTCGTGCTGCTGGCCAACCTGCTAGTTTTCCACCGCGATTCCTTGAGCTTGTCGGCCTTTGCTGAAAACGAGCGTGGCTTCGGCTCGGCGGCGGCCTATTTATTTGTGCCGGTCACGCTGTACTGCCTCAACCGCTATCTCACTCACGGCAACATCCTGATGCTGTTGAGCTTCTTCGTGTGTTTGCCGCTCATCATTTTCTTGCAGCACCGCTCGGTGTGGATTGCCACGGCCATCGCCGTACCGCTCGACTTGCTGCTACTATTGCGCACGCCGGGCGCCAAGTTTTCTTTCACCAAAGTGGTGATGCTGGTGGCCCTGCCCGCCATCCTAGGTTCGCTGGGCGTAACGATGGTGGTGCTGAATAACCCCGAGGTGGTGACGCGCATGCAAACCAACGTGGAGGACATGGCCAACGCCGACAAGCAAGGTACCGGCAGTTGGCGCCTCAAGCAGCTCGAATCATATATACCTTATGTGCAAGACCGCCCCGTCGCGGGCTGGCGGCTCGAAGGCTTTGAGCTACCCATGCAGTTCTACGACCCTAGCAATGACCAACCCATGTGGCCTGACCACACCGGCCACCACTTCCACAATTTCTACCTCGACCGCGCCTTCTATTTTGGCGTCCTAGGTATCCTCATGGTCGTGCTAATTCCCATCATCAGGGTAGTGCAGCGCCTCTTTCAGCGCGGCCCCATGCGCGCCGATACGGCTTTGCTGATTGCCTATTTTGGCTGCTTACTGGTTTTTGGTACGTCTTACGACTGGTCTACCTACCACTTTGGGCTGCTGGGACTACTACTGGCCGCCGTGGCCGAGCCCGAGCCCCAAGCCGAACCGCTACCCGCCTACGAGGCGCCGAAGTGGGCCGCTGAACCGGCCACGCTAGTGGCTTCGTAAATCCAGGTGGCCCGCGCGCTGCGCCACCCCTAGGTTCAAGAATTATATCTCTATAAAGCCAAGCTAGTTATGGCCCAAGCTGCCCCTTCCCTTGCCTCTGCAGAAGCGTTGACTACCCCGGTGCTGCTCCTGATTTTTAGCCGCCCCGATACTACTCGGCGCGTGTTTGACACCATTCGGCAGGCCCGGCCCACCCGGCTCTACGTGGCTGCCGATGGCCCGCGTGCCGGCCACCCCACCGATGCCGTGCGCTGCGCCGAAACCCGCGCCGTAGTGCAAGAAGTCGATTGGCCGTGCGAAGTATTTACGCTCTTTCAAGAAGAAAATTTGAACTGCGGATTGGCCCCGATGACGGCCATGAACTGGTTTTTTGAGCACGAGCCCGAGGGCATTATCCTGGAAGACGACTGCGTGCCGTCGCCGAGCTTTTTCCGGTTTTGCGCCGAGCTGCTGGCCCGCTACCGCGACGACGCCCGCGTGATGCACATCGGCGGCAACAACTTTGGCTCGGAGGCCAGCAAGCCCCTAGGTCCCAATGACCCGTCGTATCACTTCTCGACGCAGCGCAACAGCTGGGGCTGGGCCACCTGGCGCCGCGCCTGGCAGCTCTACGACTATCACCTCACTGATTTTGAACGCGTAAAAGCCTCGGGCGAACTCGACAGCACCTTCACGGGCCCGCTCGAAAAGCGCTACCGCATGGGTAAAATGGCCGGTGTGCTGGCCCTGCCCCAGCCGCCCGACGTGTGGGACTACCAGTGGGAATACACCATTGCCCGGCACAAAGGTCTCTACATAGTGCCCGCGGTGAACCTAGTGGGTAACATCGGCTTTGGCAATGGCTCGACGCACACCCACGACGGCGACGACGTGATGAGCGCCGTGCCCGCCCGCGACCTTGCCTTCCCGCTGCGCCACCCAGCCGCGGTGGCCCAGGACCGCAAGCGCGATAACCGCCGCTTCAACGAGTTTTTGATGAGCCGTGTTTCTACGATACTGCGGCGCTTGTTTGCTGGGCAGAAGCCCGTAGCTTCGGGTTTGCAGAGCCCAAAACAGCCTGCGCCCAAACTAGCTAACGCAGTACCATCATGAACGTTTTAGTTTCCGCTTACGCTTGCAATCCCGCCCGCGGGGGCGAGGAGGGTATCGGTTTTAACTGGATGCACGAGTGGCATCATACGGGGCACGCCGTGTGGTGCCTCACCACCCCCGCCGGCCGCCCTGCGCTCGATGCCTACGTGGACCACCTAGGCTCCGAAGGACAAGCACGTATGCACTTCGAGTACGTGCAGGTGCCCAAGGTTATTGACTACCTCTACCGCTGGCAGTTTGGGGTGTACTTGCACTACATCGTGTGGCAGTTTTTGGCCTGGCGCACTGCCCAGCGCCTCACCAAGCAAGTAAACTTTGACTTGGTGCACCATGCGTCCTACGGCAGCCTCCAGATGGCGTCGTGGCTGTGGCGGCTGGGCCGGCCCATGGTTATCGGGCCGCTGGGCGGCGGGCAGCACGCACCGGCTGCGTTTAAGCGCTACGTGCCCGACTGGTTTAAAACCGAAACACTACGCAATGCCATCGCTTGGCTCCTTACCACATTTGACCCCAACGTCCGCAAATCCTTACAGCATGCAACACTAGTACTTACTACTAATACCGAAACTGCCACCAAAGTAAAACAGCTGGGTGGGCAACGAGTACAGATGTTTGTGGATTCCGGCTTGCCCGATAACTTTCTACCAGAGCAATTTCCGGTGCGAGCCGAGGGCGAGGTGCTACGCATTTTGTGGCTGGGGCGGCTCGTGACGCGCAAGGCGCTGCCGCTGGTGCTGGAGGCCCTAGGGCAAGTAAACCCGCGGGTACCGTTTCACCTCACCATCGTGGGCGACGGCTACCTAGGGCCGCAGTTGCCTGACCTCATTCGGCACTATGGCTTGGAAGGGCGCGTGACCTGGACCGGCACACTGCCCTGGCTAGAAGTGCGCGAGATGTACCTCACCCACGATGTATTCATGTTCGCTAGCTTGCGCGACTCGTTTGCTATGCAGCTGCTGGAGGCCATGGGCGCCGGCCTGCCCATCATCACCCTCGACCACCAGGGCGCCCGCGACTTTATTCCGACCGCGGCGGCCCTCAAAGCTCCCGTGACCACTCCCGCCGAAACGGTGGCCGCCCTGGCCCACGCCGTCGAGGTTTGCTACGACAACCCCGCGCAGCGCGTGGCCATGGGCCGCGTCGGCTATGCCTTCGCCTGTACCCAAACTTGGTATTTACGTAGTCTACGCCTCCAGCAATTGCTAACTGACCTGTCGCCCACTGTGGCGCCTAGCCAGCCCGGCGTAGTCGCCAGGCAGGCTAGTTACTCCCGCTTATGAAGCTGCTTCTTTCTGCGTATGCCTGCAACCCCAACCACGGTAGTGAGGAGGGCAACGGCTTTAACTGGCTCTGGGAATCGGCGGCGCTGGGCCACGAGGTGTGGTGCCTGACCACGCCGCGCGGTCAGGCCGACCTTACCAAAGTACTGGCCGACCGTGCCGCCGACCCTATTGCCCGGCGTATTCACCCGGTGTATGTGGCGGCGCCCAGGTTTGCTGAGTTTGCTTATCGCTGGCAGCCAGGCGTGTACCTCCACTACATTGTGTGGCAGTACCGGGCGTGGCGGGCCGCGCGCCAGCTCGATGCGCAGGAAGATTTTGGTGCTGTGCACCACGTTACCTATAACAGCTTGCAAATGGCGTCGTGGCTGTGGCGCCTCAAAAAACCACTCCTCCTAGGTCCGTTGGGGGGCGGCATGGTGGCCCCCAAGGCACTGCGCCGCTACCTGCCCGACTGGTTTAAGACCGAAACCGTCCGCACCTTTATCAGCAGCCTGCTAAGCACCTTCGACCCTAACGTGCGGCAATCGATGCGCCACGCCGCGCTGGTGATGACGGCTAACAGCGACACCGCGGCGCTGGCCCGCCGCCTAGGTGCCCACAAAGTAGCCCTGACGATGAGTGCCGCCCTGCCCGCCAGCTTTATTCCGGCTGCCTACGAGCCGCGCGCGCCGCTGGCAGGCCGCGAGCTGCGCATTTTGTGGTTGGCTCGCATTTATCCGCGCAAAGGCCTGCACCTCACGCTGGCCGCCCTCGGGCAGGTTGATAAGCGCGTTCGGTTTCACCTCGATATTATGGGCGATGGGCCGTCGGGGCATCTAGTACACGGTTGGATTGCCGAGGCCGGCTTGCAAGACCGCGTGACCTGGCACGGTAGCGTGCCCTACGCCACCACCCGCGCGGCCTACCTCTCGCACGACCTCTTTATGCTGTGCAGCCTGCGCGATACCTACGCCAATCAGTACCTAGAGTCGATGGCACTGGGCCTGCCAATATTGACGCTCGACCACCACGGCGCAGCCGATTTTATTCCGGATGCGGCAGGCATCAAAGTGCCCGTGCAGTCGGCCGAAGCCACCACGGCCGCTCTAGCGCGCGCCGTGGAGCACCTCTACGACCACCCCGATGAGCTAGCTCAGATGGGCCGCGCCGGCATCGTGTTTGCCGCCCAATACACCCAGCAAAAGCTGGTAGCGGGCCTCTACCAACAAGCTGCCGAGCTGGCCCCAGAGCTAGCCGGCCTGGCCCCCCAAGCTAAGCCAGTAGCCGCTGCGACTCCTGTCTAGGCTCGCTACTACCGCTCACTTTCGCTTACGTTATGCTGTACATTATTATCCCAGTTTTCAACCGCTGGCACTACACCCGCGAGTGCCTAGAGTCGCTGCGCCGCCAAACCAGCCAAGACTTTCGCACCGTGGTAGTAGACGATGGCTCGACCGACGAAACCGCCGCCGCGCTGGCCCGTGACTACCCTGAGGTAGAAGTAGTGACCGGCGACGGCAACCTCTTCTGGACGGCTGGCGTGAACGCGGGCATCCGGCGGGCACTGGCCCTAGGTGCCGACCGCGTGATGACGCTGAACAACGACGTAGTGGCCGCGCCCGACTTCGTGGCCCAAATGCTACTTGCCGCCGACCAGCACCCTAATGCCGTGCTCGGCGCACTGGAGTTTGATGCAAACACCGGCGAAACCATCTACGGTGGCGAGCGACTGGATTTTCGCACCAATACGCGCTACGACCTACTAGAGGAACTGCCAGCTAATAAGCGTACCGGGCTGCACCCAGTCACTTACCTGCCGGGGCGCGGGCTACTCATCCCCAAAGCCGTTACCGATAAGATTGGCTTGTTTGACGAAAAGCGCCTGCCACACTACCTCGCCGATTTCGACTACACCAGCGTGGCGCGCCGGGCGGGCTTTCCGGTATATTGCAACTACGACGCCAAGCTGAGCACGTACCCCGAGGAAAGCGGCCAGACCCTCACGCGCAAGCAGCGCAGCCTAAAGGGTTATTTTCAGCACCTATTCAGTATTCGAGGCGGCGGCAATATGGTGAACTTCACCCATTTTGCCCTCAAGAACTGCCCCAAGCCGTACCTACCCTACTTCCTGCTGAACGGGTACGCCCGGCGGCTAGTAGGCTATTTTCTACACTAGCTGATGACGGCCACCACGCGCATTACGGGCTGGCTTTGGCTGGCGTGGGCCAGCGCCGCGCATGGGCTGGCGGCCTGCACCCACCACCACCTAGGTGGCGAGGCGGCCTTGGTTATCACACACGGCGGTACTTACTCGGGCACGTATCGTAGCGCTTTCTCGGGTGTGGCCTGCGTGCGCGTAGCCACCACCGAGCCCGTAGTGCTCGAAGGCTGCACCCTTACTGGGCCGGGCAATTTGATTGAAGCTGGCGAGGGCGCCGACCTGACGGTGCGCAACTGCCGCGGCCAGGGCCTACCGCCCACTGCCGACCAACTGGCGCCCGGCCGCTTTCTCGACGTGTACCGGCCCAGCCGCCTAGTGGTCGAGCACAATGCCCTCACCCAAACCAGCGGCATTGTGGTCAATCGCTGGAGCGGTAGCAGCCCCACTGGCCCCACCCTTGTCGTACGCTACAACCGGGTGCGCAACATCGATGGGCGCTGGCGCGATGGCAAGGGCAGCACGCGCAGCAGCTTCTTGATACTAAACACAGTGCAGCACCTTCCTAGGGTCGATATCGCGTTCAATGAGGTCATTAATGCGCCCGACCAAAGCTTGGTAGAGGACAACATCAATCTTTACAACTCGTCAGGCACGGCCCAGAGTCCGCTGCACGTGCACAACAATTTTGTGCAGGGCGCCTACCCCTTTCCGGCCACGGCCGACAAGTTTACGGGCACTGGCCTGACCTCGGATGGCGATGCCAAGACGGCGGAAGAAGCTGCCGCATTTATCGAGGCCGACCACAATCAGTTTGTGGCCACCGGTAATGCAGCCATGAACCTAGCCGCCGGCCACGACATCTATTACCACCATAACCGGGCCGTGACGAGTGGCACCTTACCGGGCGGGCAGCGCTTTCGGGCGGGCCACGCCGCCCTAGGGGTATTTAACTACTACCACCAGCCGCCGAGCGTATTTTTTAACCACCGAGTAGAGCAAAATACGGTGGGCTACGTAAGCTGGGGCGGCCACGCGCCCGGCCCCGACCGCCAGGACCTAAGTGATGGTGCCTGCGCGCCATGCACGTGCACAGTGCACCTACCAGGTCCCATCACGCCGGGCACGGAAGCGCGGGAATGGCAGAGCTGGCAACAAAAACTTAGGCAAAAGGACGTCGTCGTCGGACCTTTGCCCCTCAAAAAAACGGCTCGGCCGTAAGTAGCACGCATGTATATTGGAGTAGTAGCCCCCATTGCCACGAATGATTTGCTACCCCTGGCCGAGCGGCACGCTGGCCCCTACCCTAGGGGGCGCGAAGGGGCACCGCTGATTAGCAACCTCATAAAGGAGTATTTGCGCCGTGGGCACCGCGTGGTAGCCATCACTCTCGACGACCAGATGGGCGATGATGACCCACCCTTCGTGCACGAAAGCCCCCAGCTAACCTACGTGGTAGTGCCGGCCCGCAGCCGCACCTTTCGGCTCAATGGCCGGCGCCTAGGTCGCACAGCCGACTTCTTTTGGTATGAACGCCGCCGCATGCTGGCCCAACTCCGGCGCTACCGCCCCGAGGTGGTGCACGCCCACTGGACCTACGAATTTGCCCTAGCGGGCCTGGCCTACGACCCACAAACCATCGTGACGGTGCACGATAATGCGCTGGTTATTTATCGGTACGTGCGCACGCTCAACCGGCTGTTTCACCTACTGATGGCGCGCTACGTGTTTCGCAAGGGGCATTGGTTCACAGCCGTATCGCCCTACATGGCTGATTCGGTGCAGCCTTGGACCAAGGCCAAGGTGGCAGTAGTAGCCAACCCCGTAGTCATTCCGGAGCGCGCCAGCTTGGTAAAGGCGCCACTAAGCCAACCTGTTATCAGTGTGGTGGTGAACGGCTGGGACGACCGCAAAAACAGTAAAAATGCCTTATTGGCTTTCAAAGCGGTGCAGCAGCAGCACCCGGCCGCGGTGCTGTGGGCCATGGGCACCGCCTTTGTGCCCGATGAGGAGGCCGCTGCCTTTTGCCGCGAGCACCGTATACAGAACGTTGTCTTCCTGGGTCCCACGCCCCACGACGAAGTGCTGAAAAAGATAGCTGCCAGCACCTTGGTGCTACACACTTCGCTCGAAGAATCATTTGGCATGGTGCTCGTAGAGGCCATGGCCTATGGTGTACCCGTGGTGGCAGGCCAAGCCAGCGGCGCCGTACCGTGGGTAGTGGCCGACGGCGGCTTGCTGGTTGATGTCACTAGCGTAGAAGCCATTGCGGGCGCCGTCAACCGGCTGCTGTCCGACCCGGCACTATATGCGCAGCTATCGGCGCGGGCAGTAGCTATCGTGGCCGAGCGGTTTCCGCTGGCCACGATAGCCGACCAGTACCTGGCCCTCTATGAGCAGTGCTTGGCTAAGAAATAAGGTCTTTTTGTAATCTAATTAACAGCAAACTACCTAGAGGCGTCAACTTAGCTACGAGCACAGAAATCGGCTACCACCTCCTCGTAAATGGCCAGGGTACGCGCTACTATTACGGCGGGGTCGTGGCGCTGGCGGGCCACAGCAGCGGCTTGGGTAGCGAGGCGTTGTCGCAGGGCTGGGTCCTGGTGCAGGCGTAGTGCTTGCTGAGCAATACTGGCGGGTGCCAGGGTGCAGAGCAGGCCCGTTACCTCGTCTTCGATGAGCGAGCGCACACCGCCTACGTTAGAGGCCACCACGGGTAGGCCTGCCACTTGCGCTTCGCACACGCTATTGGGGCTGTTGTCGACGTAAGATGGGTGCAGTAGACACAGCGACTCGCTGAATAGCTGCGCTAGCTCTTCGGCAGATAACTGCCCTCTGCACTCGATAGCGGCCGGGCCTAGGTGGCGCAAACCGGCCGCTTGCACCGCCACCCGCACTAGCTCGGCACTAGCCTGGCCCGCGATAACAAGCGTGACGTCTACTTGCTGCCGCAAGAGGTCTACCGCGGCCAGCACCTCACGGAAGCCTTTCATTACCTGCATACCACCTAGGAAAACTACCTGTAAGCGGCTGGCGGCTAGGGGGCTTATTGGCCGGAAGAAGGCGGGGCGAATAACTTCCCAATTATGGTGAACAGTGCAGCCGGGACTAAGCTGCCGCATCAAGGCCTGGTCCCAGTGCGTGCGACACACAAAATGCTGCACGGCAGGCAAGTATCGCCGCTCGTAGTAGCCAGACAGCGTCCACAGGGCTTTCAGCCATCTTTCCGAGCGAGGTACATAGGGCGGATACTGCGACACCAGCCCTTGCACCGATAGCAGCATTGGCACTGGCAAGCCGGCCGCCATGGCTGGCGCTTGCAGCTCCGACCCGTGCAGGTGTAGCAGGTCGTAGTGCTGGTAGTGGTGCTGTAAATAAGACTTTACTAGCGCGACGCGTCGCCGATGAAGCGTCAAAATATCAACTCGTACCGAGGGCGCTTTCAGATAAATAAAGCGAATACCATCACGCTCAAATTCTTCGACCTCGCTTGTAATCTTAGGGGTCCAGTGCAATACGGTCAGCGAGAGGCCAGGCTGCTGGCGCAGCAGTTGGGCCAAGGCACCTACCCAAGGCACGGGGTGCGCCGTGGCCTGACGTGGGTGCGGCCAAGGGGCGAGCCAAAGTATTCTCACTACTGAATCAGAAAAGGCAGAATTAAAAGTTGCTAGTAGCTCTACGGCACCAAATTAAGCTCGAGCAGGGCGCAACAGTTGCTTGAGGTGGAAATCGGTACGAAAAAGGGCACACTGCGCTTGCACATCCTGGTCGCCCCAAAGCAGAAACCGCTTGAGTTGCAAGCTGCTGGTTGGTGGCAGGGGCAAGTAGTTTTTGCCAGCTTCTACTGTAGCGCCCAGCTGCAGGCCTACATGGGCCGCCGCCGCTACTACCGCCGGCGAGTAATTGCCATTTGGGTAAGCCACTGCCACTGGCTCGCTGCCCGTGAGATGAGCCAGGTACTGTTGGCATTCAGCTAGTTCCTGCTGGGCAGCGGTAGGCTGGTAGTTGGTGAGCACCGCGTGGTGCGCAGTGTGGTTGCCTAGCACTACTTCTGGCTCGCGGGCGAAGGCTTGAAGCTCGTCGGGCGTGAATGGCCGGTCTAGGTCACTGACCGGCCGCAGTGCATCGGGCCCAAAGTGCGTGAGCAGATATTCATCGACCTCCTCATGGCGCATCCCTTTCAGCAGTGCATATTCGGCCTGTTGAGCGGCAGCTGACAAGGGTTGCCGCAGCCGCTCGCGGTACACTACATCCCACCAAAAGGCGTGGTTAGCCTGCACGTGATGCGTGGAGATAAAGAACGTGGCAGGCACCCCAAAGCGGCGTAAAATCGGCAAGGCCAAGTGGTTATTGTAGTACCCATCGTCGAAAGTAATGAGTACGAAGCGGCCTGCTGGGTTTAGGCCGCGCAGCACCTCGGCCGGCGTCACAAATGTGTAGCCGTGTGTTTGATAGTAAGCGATAAACTCCGCAAAAATCTGGGTGGTAATGTGCTGCTGCGGGTCGACCAACTGCCGCGTCATGGCGGCTTCGTCCTCAAAAAGGACGTGAAACATAAAAATTAACACTGCGGGCCGCTCGGGTACCAGCGCCGCGTGGGCAAGGGCAAGCTGTTGGTCTATTTGATTGAAAAAGCGCCTCCAAATACTGGGCATAAGCTGGCCATTCTACTCGCTAACGGGCAAAGCCCTAATAATAGCAAAATTACAGTAAATGTGGCAGTTATGCAATGTGTTATCAAGTTATACTTTTTGAATAGTTACCTGTCGCTTTCAGGCACTATTTGCCGGTTAAACCAACCCTTAATTATAAAAAAAGCTGAATATATAAAACGGCCGAATTTTGTAATATTCCAACTTAACAATCATGGAATTTTACAAGGCTTTAGCTCCAACGTCCATTTTTAATTTATACTACATACTTAGTCAATAGGTTACGAATTGAAAGCTGTGATTATATTTGCCATATTAGACTTTCTGCTTTTATAATATTTTTAATTAACTCCGCATCGCTCTATGACATCAATGGCTATTAAGCCCGCCGGATTAGCTCGACTGTATTCTACACGCAAGTCTTTGCTATCGGCCAGTTTGCTTACGCTACTAGCTGGAGGGCTGCCCACCCTCAGCCACGCCCAAGCCGTGAGCTACGCGGCGCCCATCGTTATCACTAAAGGGGGCACGTATACGGGCAACTATCAGAGCTTGTCTTCTGGAACGCCCTGCGTGCGCATCGCCACTTCCGAGCCCGTCATTTTGGAAGGTTGTACTTTTTCGGGTGCAGGAAATTTGATTGAAGCAGGCGAAGGCGCCGACCTAACCGTGCGCAACTGCATTGGGCAGGGCCTAACGCCTACCGTCAATGACCAAGCCCCTGGCCGCTTTCTCGATACGTACCGGGCCAAGCAGCTAACCATCGAGCACAATGCCTTTACCCAAACCAGTGGTATCGTAGTAAACCGCTGGAGCGGCTCGGGCCAGCCCGGCCAAACCCTAACGGTACGCTACAACCGGGTACGCAACATTGATGGCCGCTGGCGCAACGGGGGCAGCACTCGCAGCAGCTTCCTAATTCTGAATACGGTAACGCACATACCGGGGGTTGACATATCGTATAATGAGGTAATCAACACCGCCAACGAGAGTCTGGTAGAGGATAATATCAACCTCTACAACTCGTCAGGCACGAGCCAGAGCGCCATCCGCATACACGACAACTTTGTGCGCGGCGCCTACCCCTTTCCAGCTACTGCCAATAAGTTTACGGGCACCGGCCTCACTACCGATGGCGACGCTAGCACCCTAGCCGAAGCAGCTGGCTATATCGAGGCCGACCACAACCAGTTTGTAGGCACGGCCAACGCAGCCATGAACATTGCTGCTGGCCACGACATCTATTACCACGACAACCGGCTTGTAACCAGCGGCTACCTGCCCAATGGCCAGCGCCTCAATGCTGGCTGGGCCGCCCTAGGGGTCTTCAACTACTACAACCAGCCTTCCAGCGTTTACTTCAACAATCGTATACAGAATAATACGATAGGCTACGTAAGCTGGAACTCTAACTTTCCTTATACCGACCGCCTAGACCTGAGCCCGGGTGCCTGCGCTCCTTGCACAGGTACTATCCACTTGCCTAACCCTATCACGACGGCTACGGAAGATGCCGAAGCAACCCTGTGGCAAACCAAGCTGCAGCAGGCGGGCGTGACGGTGGGCCCCATAAGCGCTACCACGCCGGCACCGCCAGTCGTTACGGTACCGGCCACTGGTAAAGGGCAGATAGTAAACCCGAGCTTCGAGCAAGACGGGGCCGAGGTGGACGCGCCCACGGGCTGGCTCACGTCGGTGGGCAACGGCAGCCCCACCAGCGTGGACTACACCGAGGCCTACGGCGGGGCCCACTCCGGCACCTACCACGGCACGCACTGGCGCAACTCCGGCGCCTACGAGGTCTACACCTACCAGACCGTGACAGGCCTGGCCAACGGCACCTACTCGCTCAGCGCCTGGGTCAAGAGCAGC
>NZ_VMRJ01000006.1:0-286560 GCF_007713685.1 Hymenobacter setariae | reverse complement strand
CCACTCCGGCACCTACCACGGCACGCACTGGCGCAACTCCGGCGCCTACGAGGTCTACACCTACCAGACCGTGACAGGCCTGGCCAACGGCACCTACTCGCTCAGCGCCTGGGTCAAGAGCAGCGGCGGCCAGCCCATCGCCCAGCTGCAAGCCCAGAACTTCGGGGCCGGCACGCTGACCACCGCCATCACGGCCACCAACGGGGACTGGGTAAAAGTTAGCGTCAACAACATCCGCGTCACCAACGGGCAGTGCGAGATTGGCTTCTACTCCAAGGCCAAAAACGACCAGTACATCTATTTCGATGACGTTGCGCTCGCACCGCAAACCAACACAGCACCCACTGTAACACTAGCAGCTAGCAGCAACCTAGTACTCGGCAAAGCACTCACCCTGAATGCTACTGCTGCCGATGCTGATGGCACCATCAGCCAGGTAGAGTTTTTCAATGGCTCGACTAGCCTAGGTACCGCTACCAGCGCTCCTTTCCAACTGAACTGGACGCCATCCTCGCTTGGCCTTTATTCCCTCACGGCCCGTGCTACCGACAATGCTGGTGCTAGCACCACCTCGGCAGCAGTTCCGGTGCTGGTAGTAATACCTTCGCTTGTTTCCAACACGGGCAGCAGCAATGGCAATGGCTTGGTGGTGAATCCAAGCTTCGAGCAAGACGGGGCCGAGGTGGACGCGCCCACGGGCTGGCTCACGTCGGTGGGCAACGGCAGCCCCACCAGCGTGGACTACACCGAGGCCTACGGTGGGGCTCACTCCGGCACCTACCACGGCACGCACTGGCGCAACTCCGGCGCCTACGAGGTCTACACCTACCAGACCGTGACAGGCCTGGCCAACGGCACCTACTCGCTCAGCGCCTGGGTCAAGAGCAGCGGCGGCCAGCCCATCGCCCAGCTGCAAGCCCAGAACTTCGGGGCTGGCACGCTGACCACCGCCATCACGGCCACCAACGGGGACTGGGTAAAAGTTAGCGTCAACAACATCCGTGTTACCAACGGGCAGTGCGAGATTGGCTTCTACTCCAAAGCCAAAAACGACCAGTACATCTACTTCGATGACGTTGCGTTCACGGCACAACCCACCCAGCAGGCAGCACTGTCTATGACCAATTCGGTAGGCAACTTCAGCTTTGAAGATGACAACGCGGGCGTGATGGCTCCTCGCCAGTGGCAAACGCGGACCGGCGGCTCGACCCAAGCTTATGCTAGCTATTCAGAGTCGTACCCGAACGCTCACGCTGGTACTTACCATGGCACCCACTACCGCCCCGAGGCTTACCAGATTTATACCTACCAGACCGTGACGGGCCTAGCCAATGGTACCTACTCGCTCAGCGCCTGGGTGAAAAGCAAGGGCGGCCAGCCTGTGGCTCAGTTGCAGGCTCAGAACTACGGTGGTAGCGCTCTAAGCGCAAACATCCCAACTTCTCCGAATGATTGGGTGCAGGTTACTATCCCGAGCGTTACGGTGACTAACGGCCAATGCGAAGTTGGTATCTACTCTCAGGCTAATGCTGGGGGGCAGTGGCTCTACTTCGATGACATCACCCTGCTACCCGCCACCGCGAGCAGTGCCAAGTCGAACCTAGTGGCCCCTGAAGAAGCAGTAGCTCCCGCGCTCTACCCCAACCCGGCCAACGACCAGGTTATGCTTACCGCCAACATGCCACAGGAATCGACGGTGTCTATCGTAATCGCCGACCTACAGGGTAATACCCTAGCTACCTATCAGCGCAAAGCAGCAGCCGGCGAAAACCAATTTGTGCTCGATACCAATAACCTGGCTAATGGCCTGTACATCCTGCGCATTCTGGGTAACGACACGTCTTCAGCTCAGCGCCTGGAAATCAAACACTAGCTGTAAGCCATAAGGGCTAATTAAGCCAGCGCAATTCCCGCTTTCTCTCCTAGGTGCCCGCCAGCGTACGGCGGGCCATCAGGTAGAGGAAGCGGGAATTTGTGATTAAGTACCGGCGCCACAAACGGCGCGGCTCTAGCCATAGCCGATAAGCCCACTCCAGCCACAGACGACGCGCCCACAATGGCAAGCGCTGCTCTAGGCCAGCATACACCAAGAAAGCTTGGCCTACGCCCAACATGCAGGCTTTAACCTTGCCGCGATGCGCAGCCATCCAGCGCTCCTGCCGGGGGCAACCTAGGGCTACAAACAGAAGGTCGGGGTCAGCAGCATTGATGGCCGCCACGTGCTCTTCCTCCTCCTCTGGGGTAAGTGCTCGGAAGGGTGGCGCACAAGTACCCACCAACCGCAGCGTAGGCAACTCGCGCTTGGCCCGGTCTACGATGGCTTGTAGCACCTCATCGGTGGTGCCATAGAAGTATACCGACTGCCCGCGGCGGGCAGCCTCGGCAAGCAAGGCGGGTAGCAAATCCATACCCGCCACTCGCTCTTGGGGCTGGCCACTTAGCCACCCGGCCACGCTGGCTACTGGGCCACCGTCGGGCGTTACCAAGTTAGCCTCATCTAATACTTGGCGAAAGCTTACATCGCGGTGCGCCTCTACCACCATGTGCACATTGGCACAGCACACATAGGCTGAGTTGCGGGCCGCGCCCAACTGCAAAATTTTGTCTACAAAATCCTCAAATGAACCCGTAGAGATACCTGAATCAAGAACTAACTGCTTGGCTAGCATAGAGACTATGATAGAATAAAAACCTTACTTATTTCTGAGGCTAACGCTTAGTAAGCGTTTTTCTCCCCAGCTATCATGTTCCACACCGTTTTGCCGATGATTTGGACATCTAGCAGCAGCGACCAGTTTTCTACATACTTCAGGTCGTACTCTACACGCTTTTCCATGGCACCTTCGGCACGCGTTTCACCGCGGTAACCGTTTACTTGTGCGTAGCCCGTGATGCCTGGCGTCACGACGTGGCGCTGAGCATAAGTGCTGATGTGTTTCGAATATTCTTCGAGTTGCGATACCATGTTGGGGCGCGGGCCTACTACCGACATGTGGCCGAGCCACACGTTGAAGAATTGTGGCAGTTCGTCGAGGCTCGAGGCACGCAAGAAGCGGCCAACCCGGGTTACGCGGGCATCTCCCTTAGTGGCCTGTAGCTCGGTGCCCCCTAGGTCGGTACGCATCGTGCGCAGCTTGAAGCATGGGAAAAGCTTGTTATGCTTACCCGGGCGCATCTGCTTGAAGAAGATAGGGCCGGGCGAGTCAAGCTTAATCAACAAAGCCAACACGGGCAGCACTACCGGGAAGATAGTAGCGATAACAAACCCCGAGAAAGCTAAATCAAACATGCGCTTAGCTATTTGATTAGGACGCATACCTAGGGGGTTGCGGCGCACCGTCAGGATAGGCCCACCACTGTGGTAGTGCATGTTGACACCTTCGTGCAGAGTACCTTCAAAATCAGGCACAATGCGAAACGCGATGAAATTGGCATCCGCAAAGCTGGAAAGCTCCTGAATGAACTCAGTTTGGTTGAGCGGCAGCGCGAAGTAGATTTCGTCAACTTGTTCTTTCAAGCAAAACTCCTTCAGTTCGCTTACCCGGCCACGCACGAGCGACTTTACGTCCTCAGGCGCTTGCGTATCAGTGAAGAACCCTAGGCACTGGTTAGCCAGCGGGTCGTGTACAGTTAAGAAGCTGTGCAGTTCGCGGCCGCTACGGCTAGTGCCCACAATCACGAAGCGGCTGTGAGGACGAGCGAAGCGGTAGCGATACGTGCGGTACAGAAAGGTCATGAACAGACGCCCTATCACTACAGCCGTGCCCGCCATGCAGTACAGCAGCAATAGATAGCGCATCGGCAACAGGCGCTTTTGCAACACTAGCAGCCCTGCCGTGAGCAGTACGGCGTGCAGTAGCAACGTCCGGATTAAGCTCCAAAGTTTTTCGCCATAGGTGGCTAAGCGGTTAAGCGGAACCGAGCTAGCAAACTGCCCTGCCAGTATCCACCACAACAAAGCGAAAATGGCGAAGAACATGGGGTAATCACCCGCAAACTCCCAATCGCCACGCTGGATGTAGTTAATTAATCGGAATGACCCGAAGATGAGCAGAACATCGACAATCAGCAGTAACAGTTGATTTACCTGGGTTCGTCGAGCGTAGAGTACCATAATGTTGCAATTGACCTATACTAAGATTTTAGCTGCAGAGCCCTGATTGGGATGCAGAGAATATACGCTCTTAGTCTCAGAACGGTCTAAATTTTTAGGGTTAAACAAATAACCAGTTGCAATTTTCATACTAGATAGCTTGTAATTACCCTAAGCACTTGTAAAAATACAAATATTAATTTTTCATTAACACCATTAATATATTTACAAAAGCAAATATTTTAAAAATATAAGCTCAACATTAAAATTATAAATAGTATAACTTTTCCTAGCTGCACTACGTAACCAAGCTCATCAATATGTATACACCTGATATACATACCCTTACACAATAACAAACAAGTTAGCCGAAATATTTTAGGAGGCTTAGCTAAGCACAATAGCTACCTACTCGAAAAAATATGGGCTTCTTTACAAATGATTTGCCCTAGGCTCTCGCCAAGATTTATTTACTGGACAATGGCAAGATTGCAACTTGCCTGCCTTACATTTTATTCATCTAATATTAACGCCATAGTGCCGAGCTTTTAGGCACTATAGCCTGGACATTTAGGCCTATTAGCCTAACCTCCCTAAGCAGTATCCTAGGTCAGCGAAACAAGCCGTACACTTGAACATCGCTACTTAAGGCGAGGCCTAGCCAGTACACAATGAGCCATCATGCTTTGGCAAAGCCAGCAACTCACAATTCGGTTATTTGCTTATATAACAGGCTCCTGCCAAACAAATCTACTTGTGGCCTAGCCACCCTTCTGGATTCAGATTAGCAGAGTTGCGCCATACCTGAAACTGTACCACGGCAGTGCCATCGGCATCGGTAGCCGCGCTGCCAATGGTCTCGCGAGCGCCTACCTGCTGGCCTTCATGCACGCTCACCGAGCGTAGCCGAGCATACACAGTGAAATACTCACCGTGCTGAATCATCACGATGGTGTTCATTCCCGGCACTTGGGCCACTGTCAGTACTCGCCCGGCAAATACCGAACGCACCGGCTCATTAGTGGCCGTTTGGATATCGACACCGCGGTTTTCTACCACCACATGCTTGAGTACCGGGTGCGCATGCCGCCCAAAATGCTGAGCAACAAAGCCGCGTGCTACTGGCCAAGGCAGCCGCCCTTTATTGCCAGCAAAATTTGACGATAGCAGCGCTGTTTGAGGCGTGAGAGCTACACGGCTAGCGCGGCGGTCGGCCGAAGTTTCTTCAGGCGCGTCGCTTTCGGGGTTAGCGCTTGCGTCTTCGTCGTCGGAAGATTGCTCGCGGCCCCCACGTGAGCGACTGCGGCCAGCCGCGCTGGCGGCGCGCGCGGCCCGGCGGCGCTCGGCGGCAGCCGCTAGGCGGGCGGCACGGGCAGCGCGAGCAATCTCCTCCCGCACACGTTGTGCTATCAGCTCGTCGAGTTGGGCCACGGCACGCTGGCGCTGCGCTAGTTCGGCTCGGAGGCCCTGCTCCTGCTGGCTTAGCTGCTGCACCACCTCATCCTGCTCGTTTTTGAGCCCTAGGAGATTGCGGTTTTCGACCAGTTGGGTTGTCAGCAAGCTTTTTTGGCGCTGGCGCTGCTGCGTAAGGCCATCGAGCTGGTGGCTTAGCTGCTGCTGCGTACCCATGATGCGTTGTGCTTGGCGTTGGCGCTCTTCCGTATACTGGCGCACATAGCGCAACCGCAGCACAAACTGGTTGAAGGATTCGGCCGCAAACAAAAACATGAGTTGGTTGAAGCCACTGCTGGTCTTGGAGGCAGCGTACATCAGCCGTGCATATTCAGCCTTAAGGTTGGCGAGTTGCTGCTGGGTAGTCAGCACCTGCTTCACCGTCTGGTGCACATTAGTCTCAATACCTTGCAGTTGCGTCGAAATATGCTGAATCTGCCCCTGCTTCACCGTCAGCTTTTCCTTAATAACGTTGAGCTGACCTAGGGTCGCTTCTTTTTTCTGCGTGGTCTGAGTCAGCACTTTACCCGCTTCCTGAATGCGCGCTAGGTTGGCTTGGCGCTCGCGCTCTAGCTGCTCTTTTGACTTCGCACGCTGGCGCTGCTGGGGGCGGCGCGAAGGCGCGGAGCGTTGCGTGCGAGCAGGGGTTCTAGTCCTAGTCTTGGCCGATACTTTGGCTTTGCTGGTTTTAGTGCGCTGATGGCGCTGGGCAGCAGCCGGCAACGTGCCCAGCAGCAGCAGTAGCCCGAGCAGATAATAACACTTAGAAATTGTCAACGAAGCAGTCACGAAAGCGGACGGCGCACCAGCTACCGCCTTGCAAAATAACGCATACGCGACGGGTATAGCCACGTAGCCATGGGCAACGCCAGTAATTTGACCTAGGAAATGAGTTGACAGCGAGCCGCGCGGGCGCCGCCTTGAGCTCGGCGTTGGTGCGTAAAAGCCCTAGGTCAGTCTATATAAAAATGCCTTCAGAAACTTCGCTTGTAAGCTTCTGAAGGCACTTTCAAATGCATCTAACCCGAATTTTACTTCTTAATTCGGGTTTCCTTTTTAAAGCCTTTTGGGATGCTGAACGGAAAGTCTAGGTGGCCAGCACCAACCTCAACTTTTGAAAAGCTAAGCGTAGCCGAAGTGCTTTCCGCGCCGCCTTGCTGCCCGACTACATTGGACGTGTAGGCGAAAGGCAGATTGGTGCCTTCGGGCTTTTGAAAATCGGAGTACGCCACGGTGAGGCTGCGTTGCGCACCGCTTTCGCTTACTTTCAGCTGCTGCAAGCGGCCCGATTCATTGCTTACTAGTTGCTCGAGCAGCAGCGCAGCCTGGGGATACGTTACGGCCTGATTGGTGCCCTCAGTGCTCACCTTGGGGCTAGTGCCAGTAGGAGCTGGCTGATAATCACCTAGCAAGATGGCTTGCATCTGCTGATAGCTCACCGGCACGTTCAGCAGTTGGCTAAGGTAAGCGTAATCGCCAGCGAAGTAGCTCTTCTGCAAGCGGTTAACAACCCGTACCGAATCGGGAGTGAGCAGTGCACGCACACCCTCAATACCTAGCAAAGAGCCCGACAGCCAGATGGCCGAATCGCGCCGCACCCGCAAGCTAAAGTTAGCCGATTGGTCAACCTCCTTGTGCTTGAAGTGCACCTTGCCACGGCCACTAAGGTACTGAAAATTGGTATTGTTCGCTTTTACACCGGCGGGCGTTGCCACGGGTGCTACGGCAGTAGAAGTGCCTGGCCCGAGCTTGCCCGATGACGATGGCACCCGGTGGCAGCTGGCTAGCGCCAGAGCGGCAAGCACGATAGCAGATTTATTCATACAGCTTTTGTTCTTTGATTTTGCGGTCTAGCAGGGGCGAAGCGCCCGGCCCGGCCTTGCGGGCACGCTGCCACTCGGCCACAGCCTGCGGGTGCTGCCCTAGCTGCCACAGCACGTCGCCATAATGCTCGATAACGGCGGCATCCTTAGTGGTTTTGAGTGCGTGCTCGAGGCTAGTGCGAGCTCCCGCGTAGTCTTTCAGTTTATAAAGTATCCAGGCGTAGGTGTCTAGGTAGGTGTCGTTGTCGGGAAACTGCTTGACCGTGCGGCCCGACATTTCCTTGGCTTTCTCTAGCTTTTCGCCGCGCAGACTCAGGTAGTAGCTGTAGTTGTTAAGCGCCCCATAATTGTTGGGCTCAGTTGCCAAGGCCGATTCATACGCGGCATCCGATTTCGCGTTGTCTTTTAGCTCGTGGTAGGCATCACCAAGCTGCGCATCAAACTGTGCTTGCAGCTCGGCGTTGCCAGCGGCCAGCTTGCGGCCGTGCTCTAGGGCCGACACTGCCTGCTTGGGCTGCTGCTTGAGCGAGTGCCCTACCCCATTGAAAAACCATAGCTGCGCTTGGTTGGGAAAAAGCTCGAGGGCGCGGTCGCTGTGCACCAGCAGCGAATCGGCTTGGTTGAGCTCGGCATCGAGCAGCACCACCTGCTGCCAGAGCTGGTACTTCGAATTGTCGAGGCGCAGGGCTTTAAGGTAGGTATTGCGGGCCTCGCGTTTCTTACCAGTTAGAGTTTGCACATCGCCGGCCACGCTGTAGGCCTTGGCTTCTTTGGGGTGGCTGCGCACTGTGGCAGCTGCTAGGTCGAGGGCCAGGGGGTTAAGCTTATCATTAGGCAGCTGCTTGAGGTAGCCTACCAAGATGCGCACCTGCTGGTCGATGTCAAGCGCCGGGTTTTCAAAGGCTAGCTTCAACTGCTTTTGCGACGCTTCGGGCTGGTTTTGCTGGCGGTACACCTCGGCCAGTATCAGCCGAGCCTGCGGATTGTCGGGGTCAATGCGTAGGGCTTGCTCGGCCACCCGAATGGCATCCGGCAACCGGTTGTTAGACGCGTACATTTCGGCCTGAGCCAGCACGTAGCGCGTCTCGGTCGGGTTGTTAGCAATCAGGCTTTCGCCTTCCTTCAGCGCCAGCGGCAAGTTGTTTTGCCGCAGGTATATCTGCTGCCGCTTAAATGAAATCTCATCAAGCGTACCAAACTGCTGCTGGGCCTTTTCTAGGGTAGCTAAGGCCTCGGGCAGCTTGTTTTGGGCTAGGTACAAGTCGGCTAGCTGAAATAAATAGTTGCCCGAGCCGGGCACGTCGCGCACTAGGCTGGCGTAGGTGGCGGTGGCAGCATCGTACTGCTTTTGGCTGGCCTGCGCCTGGGCCAGCAGCAGATAGTAATACGCGTTTTTGGGGTCGAGCTGCACGGCCGCCTGGGCGTAGTTGGCGGCATCGCGCAGGTTGCCGCTCAGCAGGTTGGCTTCGGCTATCTTGTAATTAACAGCCGCGTTGCTAGGGCTAAGGGCATAGGCTTTCAGCAGGCGGTCGAGGGCCTTAGGGTAGTCTTCGAGCGTCACGTACTTCACGCCGTCCACAAATAGGGCTTCGCTTATCTCTTTGTCTTTGGCTGATAGTGTGGGGGCCGCGGGCCGCGGGGCATTGCTCGCCGCTGCTCGCCGGGCCAGCTCGCGCTTTTCTTGGCGGCTAAGCTTAGTGGGCTTGCGAATGACCGCTGCACTATCGGCAGATGCACGCCGGCTCTGCGCCCAGCCCACCGGACCACACAACCCCAAAACCAACAGACTCACAACAAATTGACGCATAGCTCTTCTCGCGCAGGCTAGGGCCTGCTTCACGAAAGTACGGGGGAATAAAGACGAACGACGCGGCTCTCTAGGAGGGCCGCGTCGTCGATAACGTCAGACTGCGTTAAAAAATCACACCTTCAACACATTATAATCGCCCACACTCAGGTCGACAGCTTTGCTGCTGACGCTGGCGAAGTTGCCAATCATGGAGTCGGTAATGGCGGCGTTGAGCACCGAGGCCGAAGTCTGCACAATAGAGTTCGACACGCGCGAGTCTCGCACGTTGCTCTGGTTGCCAATGCTTACGTGCGGGCCCACTACCGAATTGGTAATGATGGCGTTCTCGCCAATGTATACCGGCTCAATCAGCACCGAGTTGGTGATAGTAGCCGAGTCAGCTACCAGCTTTTCGCCACGCTCCTTGAGGTACTCTAGGTAGCGCTGGTTGGTGAACACCGTGGCGTCTTTGTTGCCGCAGTCGAGCCACTCGGTTACTTGGCCGGGCACGAAGATGGTACCCTTGTTCTTCATGTTTTCGAGGGCGTTGGTGAGTTGGTACTCGCCTTTGTCCTTGATGTCGTTATCGAGTAGGTACTGCAGCTCGTCGCGCAGGTACTCACCATCCTGGAAGTAGTAGATGCCGATAATAGCCAAGTCCGACACGAAGGTTTCGGGCTTTTCTACGAAGTCGGTAATCTGGCCTTGCTCGTTGAGCTTCACTACGCCGAAGGGCTTGGGGTCTTCCACCTTCTGCACCCAGATGGTGCCGGGCACCGAGCTATCGAGGGTGAAATCAGCTTTAAACAACGTATCAGCGAATGCCACTACCAGCGGACCGCTTAGCGAGTCTTTGGCGCACAAGATGGCGTGGGCCGTACCTAGGGGCTCGTCTTGGTAATAAATGGTGCCTTTCGCTCCTACCGATTCGGCGATTTTAATCAGGCTTTTTTCCACCTCGGCGCCGAAGCGGCCAATGATAAAGGCTACCTCTTCTACTGCCTCGCCGCACACGCGGGCAATGTCTTCCACAAGGCGCTGCACGATGGGTTTGCCAGCAATCGGAATCAGGGGTTTGGGTACGGTGAGCGTGTGCGGACGCATCCGCTTGCCCATGCCAGCCATCGGAACGATGATTTTCATTGGAGGGGGAGAGAAGGGGGTAAATGTAGGTTTGTCTTCGACAGATACTCGTTTTGGCCGGAATCGTTTCGCCGCAAAGAAACGCCCGAACCCAGTAGGATGCTACTGGCCTGGGCTATTTAGTCTTGCAGCAGCTCAGCCAATACGGCCGGGTCTACATTGCCACCGCTGAGAATGAGCACCGTATGCTGGCTAGGTGGCAAGCTGGCACGGTGGCGCAGCAGCGCCGCTAGTGGCAAGGCGGCCGTGGGCTCTACCACCAGCCGAGCCTCGAGCAGCAGGCGGCGGGCAGCGGCGCGCAGTTCGGCCTCGCTCACGGTTACTACGTCGTCGGCGTATTGGCGCAAGTGTGCCAAGGTTAATTCGCTTAGGGCCAAGGTGCGAACTCCGTCGGCCAGGGTGCGGTTGGTATCAGCCGCCGCCCACTCTACCACTTGGCCAGCCCGGAAGGAAGCTTGCGCATCGGCTGCTAGCTCGGGCTCGACGCCAATAATTTTCACACTAGGCTTCAAGAGTTTGAGCGCTGCTGCTACGCCACTTAGCAGGCCGCCGCCGCCCACAGGGGCCAGCACTAGCTCTACGGCAGGCAGGTCTTCCAGTATTTCTAGGCCCACCGTGCCCTGTCCAGCTATCACGTAGGCATCGTCGAAGGGGGGCACTAATACGGGCGGGTGCGCGGCGCTGGCTAGTAGCCAGGCGGCCACGGCCTCGCGTTTTTCGTGGGCGGGGTCATAGAGTAGTACCTCGGCACCTAGGGCACGCGTGGCCGCTATTTTGACCTGAGGCGCATTGGTGGGCATGATGATGGTCGCCGGCAAGCCCAGTTGGCGGGCGGCGTAGGCCACACCTTGGGCGTGGTTGCCGCTGCTGTAGGCTAGCACACCGCGCGCCCGCTCCTCAGCCGTGAGCGCCATAATGCGATTGCCAGCACCCCTGATTTTGAAAGAACCAATAGGCTGTAGGTTTTCGGGCTTCAAGAAAACCTGTTCGCCGGGCAGTTCAGGCACCTCGAAAGGTAGCAGTGGAGTGCGCCGGGCCAAGCCTTGTAGCCGCTGCCGGGCCTGCTCGATGTCGGAAAGCGTAACAAGATGCATACGTACCTAGGGTCAAATTAGCAGTGCGTGCAAAGTTGGGGCGAAAACTGCCGCCCCGCCTTCCGCGTTAGCTTTTCCGTCCCGTACTTTGCTTGTATGAACTACATTTCTGAAATCGAATCCAGTATCCAGAGCCTGTTTGCCGCTACGAGCGCCGGCTTCACCCAAGATGCCAGCGCCGGCCAGAGCCAAGTAGGCAATTGGCTCAGCTCTTTGCAGAGCAGCAACGACCCCGCTCTACGCCCCATCGCTCAAGAGCTTGATGTGCTCAACCAGGCTATCGGCAGCGGCGATGCGTCGGCTATGGCCAAGTCCTTCTACCAGCTAGGCAACCTCACCGGCAAAGCTGCCCTCAACCTGCACGCTTTCGGCGGTGTGGGCGACAAGCTGCGCGAGCTAAGCCAGAAACTCATCTCGGCCGGCGGCAACCTCCAAATCATCGGCCAGCACCAAAACCGCCACTCGGCCCACCATTAGTAGCACTTAGGTGGTAGTGCTTAGGGCTTAGTATCTAACGACTGAGCCCTAAGCACTACCACTTACGCACTACTTACCTGTGCTGCCGTAGCCGCCAGCGCCGCGCTCGGTTTCGCTGAGCTGCTCGACGAGCTGCCAGGCGATGGTTTCGTGCCGCGCTACTACCAGCTGCGCAATGCGCTCCCCATCCTGCACCACAAATGGCTCGTTGGACAGGTTGACCAGCAGCACCTTAATCTCGCCTCGGTAATCAGCATCAATGGTGCCAGGGCTGTTGACAATGCCAATGCCGTGCTTGTAGGCTAGGCCACTGCGCGGCCGCACCTGCGCCTCATAGCCCACAGGTAGGGCTAAGCTCAGGCCAGTAGGCACTAGCTGGCGCTCTAGCGGGCCTAGGGTAATGGCGCCGCTAGGCAGGTCAGCACGTAGGTCGAGGCCAGCTGCATGTGCCGTTTGGTATTCAGGCAGCGGGTGCCGCGAGTGATTAATGACAGGAATTGTAAGCATCATTCGCCAAAATTACTGGTTCTCGTCGCCCTAGGCGCACACAAAAGAGCCCGGCAGCAAGCCGGGCTTTTTGTTTTTCATTACTAGCAAGGCGCGCTTACCTTACAGCGACGCCATTTCATCACGCACAAAATCAGCAAGCTGCGTTAGGTACTCAGTGCTGAAATCGAAACGTATGCCAGCCGCCGCATACACCTCACCAATGGGCCGCGTGTATCCTAGGGCCAGTGCCCGCTGATAGCCAGCCAAGGCGGCGGCGGGGTCCTGCCGGAAATTGCGCCACACTGCGATAGCGCCGAGCTGAGCCAGCGCGTACTCGATGTAGTAGAACGGTACTTCGTAGAGGTGCAACTGCTTCTGCCACAAGTAAGGACGGAAGTTTTCAAGACCGCGCCAGCTTACGCTGCGTTGGTTGAACTCTTGGAAAATCTGCGTCCAGTGCTGGTGGCGCTGCGCTTCGGTGTGGTTGGGATTCTCGTATATCCAGTGCTGAAACTTGTCGATGGTAGCAACCCAGGGGAAGGTTTCCAGCACGCTCTCTAAGTGCGTTTTCTTGGCCCGGCGCAGCTCAGCTGGGTCTTCGAAAAACACGTCCCAGTGGTCCATGCTCATCAGTTCCATGCTCATTGAGGCTAGCTCGGCTACCTCGCTCGGCGGGTGCTTGTCGGCCGATAGCGGCAAGCGACGCGTGAGGAAAGAATGCACGGCGTGGCCACCTTCGTGCAGCATCGTCACCACATCGCGCAGCGACGAAGTGGCGTTCATGAAGATGAACGGTACGCCGGTTTCATCCAGCGGATAGTTATAGCCGCCTGGCGCTTTGCCCTTGCGCGATTCTAGGTCGAGGTGACCCATATGGCGCATAGTGCTCAGACACTGACCTAGGAAGGGGTCAAGGCGCTGAAAGACGGTAATAGTCTTTTCCAGTAGTTCCTCGCCGGTTTGGAAAGGACGCAGTGGCTGCTTGCCACTGGGGTCTACGTCAAGGTCCCAGGGCCGCAGTTCAGGCAGCGACAAGTCCTTACGACGGGCATCATCAAACTCATCGATGAGCGGCACCACCGTAGCCCGAATGGCTGCGTGGAAGTTAAACGTGTCTTCGGGGGTGTAGTCGAAGCGCCCAAGGGCGGCAAACATGTAATCGCGGAAATTAGCGAAGCCCGCGTTTAGTGCTACCTGGTGGCGCAGCTGCACCAGCTCCGTAAACAACTGGTCGAGCGACTTGCTGTCTTGCAGGCGCCGCGCCTGAATGGCCCGCCACGCTTGCTCGCGCACGGGACGCGATAGGCTCTTGAGACGGTCGGCGGCACGGGGCAGCGTTAGCTCCTCGCCGTCGAGGGTTACCGTCATGGCGCCCACCGTAGCGGCGTACTGCTGCTGCTTGGTCGAAATTTCGGTTTTGAGTGCAATATTTTCCTCGCGATAAATCTCCGACGCCCGGCGCACCGACCGCAGAAATACCCCGTAACGTGTTTCATCTAGCTCATTCAGGCTAGGGGCAGCTAGCAGCTTCTCGTTGAGGGCGTGGTCGTAGGGCGCCACCTGGGGCTCAATCTCCTGCACGAAAAACTGGAAAGCCTCGGCGTGGCTTTCGTCTTGAGTGTCGCAGGTCATGCGGATGTAGCGCCACGCTAGGTCTTCACTTAGCACCGCTTCGAGCTCCGAGCGGTCGAGCAGCCACTGCTCTAGAGCGGCGGCATCGGGTAGGTCACGGGTTTGTAATTCCTTAAAGAAGGGCTCTAGCGCCGCCCAATCGGTGACGTAAAATTCCTCAGGTAAGTAGTGGCGCGCGGGCCGCGCCGTATCAGTCGCCACGGATAGGGCAGTAGTATCAACCTCAGATATCAGCATAGAAATAGGGTACGCAAATAGCGCGCAAATGGGTACGGGCAGTCACCAGGCCAGCTAGCCAGCACTCGTCTCAGCAGCTAGCAAAGTAAGCTGCACTGCCTACGTTGTAACCATTAAGCATTGCCGAATGGTTACAACCTACAATCCTTTTAAGCGCAAAACCTTACTATCTAACCAACTAACGTTGCTTAAAAATTAGCCGATTTCTATTACCACATCGCTAGTAAGCGGATGGGCTACACAGGTCAGCACGTAGCCTTTGGCGATTTCAGAATCAGAAAGGCCCTCGCGCTCGTCGAGGTGCACCTTGCCCGATAGGCACTTGCCGCGGCAGGCAGTGCACAGGCCTGCTTGGCAAGAATACGGCAGGTCGATGTCTTCATCGAGGGCGGCGTCGAGGATGGTTTTGCCGGTGGGCACCGTCAATACATATTCGCTGCCTTCGTACTGAATAGTCACGTTGCGGCTCTTGACGGGGCCATCGTCGGTGCCGGCCAGCACGTCGCCGTGGGTGGCACTAGCTTCGGCCGTGTCGGCGGCAGCCACAAAGCTCTCGCGCCGGATGCGGCTGCTCGGCACGTTGAGTAGTTGTAGGGCGGCTTCGGCTTCGGCCATCAGGCCTTCAGGCCCGCAGATGTAGTACTCGGCCTGCGGGGCTGGAAACTGGTGGCGCTGCTCTAGAATGCGCAGGATAGTGGTGCGGTTGACGCGACCCGTGTGCTGGTGCGGCCCGGCCGGACGCAACGGCTGGCTATACACGTGCTCGACCTGCAGGCGACCACGGCTGTTAGCTTCTAGGTCAGCAAGCTGCTGCTTAAAAATGACGGACTCCTCATTGCGGTTGCCGTAAAGCAAAAGCACGTGGCTCTGGGGCTCTTCACTAAGAATCGCCTTGAGCATGCTCATGAGTGGCGTGATGCCCGAGCCTGCTCCGATGAGCACCAGCGAGCGCGCCGCCTTGGGGCTGGGCTGCACCACAAAGTTGCCGAGCGGCGGCAGCACCTCGTACTGCTGGCCTACTCGCACTGTATCGAGCAGATAGTTGCTAACTAAGCCACCAGCCACACGCTTTACTGTTACGGAGAGCCTAGGTGCGTCGGCAGGCGTGCTGCTGAGCGAATAGGCCCGACGCTCGGGCTTAGAGCCAGCGGGGCCACAGGGCACCAGCAGCGTCAAAAACTGGCCGGGCTTGCTGGGCACGGTTTGGCGGTCGGGCCGCTCCAGGTGAATGGTAACGGTATCGGGAGTTTCCTGGGTAAGGGCAACGACGGTCAGCGTCAGGTACGACGACATGGGCTCGGACTTGATATATTTAAAATAAAGCGCAAATTTACGGTTCGTGTGCCTGGTACGGCTAGTGTATAATTTGGGTGCCTGCGCCGACCTAGGGTCCACTTGGACGCCATGGCCTAGCTTCGCGGCCCTATGCCTCAAGACCTAGCTTCCCTCCTAGCCCGGTACCGCGACCGGCTAGCTCCCATTTTTCCCTTTCCGGTGCGCGGTCCTGGCGTAGCTCGCCTCAACTTCACGGCTAGCAACCCGCTCCTCGCCCACCCCGAACAACTGCGCGACACCGCCGCTTTTGCTGAGATAGTACAGCAGATGCTAGCCGAACAGCACGCTACTATTGGTATAGGCGGCTACCTTGAAAACCGGGTCATTTACCGTCGAAGTTCTCATTTTGAGGATGCCACGGAAGCGCGCTCCCTACACCTAGGTGTAGATATGTGGGTACCGGCCGGCACCCCAGTGGCTGCGCCGCTTGCGGGCGTAGTGCATAGCGTAGCAGATAACAACAATTTTGGCGACTACGGGCCAACAGTTATCATTCAGCATTGGCTAGAAGATGTACCATTCTATACACTATATGGCCATCTGAGCCGTATCGATTTAGCGGCTTTGCAACCACGTAATCCAGTACTTCCGGGGAAAGCTTTTGCCCGCGTTGGGCCTTACCCTGAGAATGGAGATTGGCCACCACATCTACATTTTCAAGTAATAGGCGATATGCAAGGCCGCTGGGGTGATTTCCCAGGCGTAGCCCCAGCCAGCGAACAAGAGTATTGGGCTAAGCTGTGTCCTAGCCCTTGGTTATTACTGAAATGAGGTAAGTAGCCGCTACGGTGCGGTACTTACTTATTTCTCCCGCTCTATCGTGTAGTTTATCAGCGCTTCTAGCGAGGTACGGGCGGCGGAGGCTGGAAACTCGTGCAAGATGGCTAGGGCCTCGTCGCGATAGCGCTCCATGGTGCGCACGGCGTAGTCGAGGCCGCCCGATTTTTTAACGAAGTCGATAACCTGCTGCACACGGTCGCGATGGCCGGCATTGTTTTTTACGTTGAAAATAACGCGGCGCTTTTCAATCCAACTCGCCTGCTGCAAGGCGTAGATGAGCGGCAGAGTCATTTTCTTCTCCTTGATGTCGATGCCTACCGGCTTGCCGATTTCGGCGGTGCCGTAGTCAAACAAGTCATCTTTTATCTGAAAGGCCATACCTACCTTCTCACCAAAGAGGCGGGCGCGCTCTACTACTTCTTTGCTGGCACCCACCGAGGCCGCTCCCACCGCCGTGCAGGAGGCAATGAGCGAAGCTGTTTTTTGACGGATAATATCGAAATACACATCTTCCGTGATGTCAAGGCGGCGGGCCTTTTCTATTTGCAGTAGCTCGCCTTCGCTGAGCTCACGCACCGCACGGTTCACTATCTTGAGTAGGTCGAAGTCATCATGTTCCAGCGCTAGCTGCAAGCCCCGCGAGAGTAGGTAGTCGCCTACCAGTACTGCTATCTTGTTCTTCCACAGCGCGTTGATAGAAAAGAAGCCACGGCGATAGTTGCTCTCGTCTACTACATCGTCGTGCACCAGCGTGGCGGTGTGCAGGAGTTCGATGAGGGCCGCTCCCCGAAATGAAGCTGGGTTTAGCGTGCCCGCTGGGTCAGCGGCTACCGTGCGAGCCGTCAAGAACACAAACATGGGCCGCACTTGCTTGCCTTTGCGGCGCACGATGTAGCCCATTATCTTGTCAAGCAGCAGCACGTTGGTTTGCATCGACTGGCGAAATTTCACCTCAAACTCAGCCATTTCGGCGGCGATAGGAGCTTGAATAGAGTCGAGCGGATGTGCCATGCGGGCGCAATGATACGGCAGCCGGGCGCATTGGCCCCTACTGCCTAGGAAGTAGCTTGCGGTGCTTTTCCTCGCTATACGTATGCTTACTACTGTTGAGTTCGTGCTTACGGGCACTAGCCACGGCCGCTCTTTTGCTGCCGATGCCACCTATCTGGCCCCCGATTCGCCGGCCGCTTCACCCCGGCCCATAGTGGTGTTTGTGCATGGCTTTAAAGGCTTTAAGGATTGGGGCCACTTCTCCTTGCTGGCGCGTTTTTTTGCCGAGCAAGGCTTTGTATTCATCAAGCTCAACCTCTCGCACAACGGCGTGGTGGTAGGTGGCACCGGCGACCTCGAAGACCTCGAGGCCTTTGGGCATAACAACTTTAGTCATGAGCTTAATGACCTAGGGCAGCTGCTCGATGCTCTGCATACACCTGGCGCTACGCCCCTGCCCGCGGACACGCTCGACCTAGGGCGCTTGTACCTCATTGGTCACAGCCGCGGGGGCGGGCTGGTGCTACTAAAAGCGGCCGAAGACGCGCGGGTTACCGCCGTAGCCACCTGGGCAGCCGTGGCCGACCTTGCCCCGCGCTGGCCCGCCGATGTCATTGCGCAGTGGCAGCGCCAAGGCGTGCTCTATGTGCCTAACTCGCGCACCGGCCAGCAACTCCCCATGTACTATCAGATTGCCGAAGACTACCACGCCAACTTACCGCGCCTCGACCTTCCGAAGCTGGTGCCGCAATTGCGCCAGCCCTTGCTCATTGTACACGGCGACCCCGACGAAACCGTGCCCCTAAGCGCCGCCGAAGAGCTGCTGGCCCGCAAGCCCGACGCGGAGCTGCTCATTGTGCCGGATGCTGGGCATATGTTCGGGGGCAGCCATCCCTGGGTTTCGCCCGAGCTGCCTCCGTTGGCCCGGCTAGTGGCCGAGCGCACTGCCGCCTTTTTTCAGCAGCACGCATGAGCAGTGTAGTGGCTTATCTATTGCTGGGCAGCAACCTAGGTGACCGGGCTGCTCACTTGCAGCACGCACAGCAGGTGCTAGCAGCCACGGCCGGCGCTATCACGGCAGCGTCGGCTTATTACGAAACAGCGGCCTGGGGCCTCGAAGACCAGCCTGCCTTTTTAAACCAAGCGCTGGCTGTGCGTACTGCCCTGCCCGCTGCCGAGCTACTTGCCGCTTGCTTGGCCGCCGAGCAGCAGGCTGGCCGCGAGCGGCGGCAGCGCTGGGGCGCCCGCACGCTGGATGTAGACATTTTGCTTTATGGGCAGGAAATTATCAGTACCCCTACCCTAACCGTACCACACCCGGCATTGCCAGCCCGCCGATTTGCGTTGGTACCGCTGGCCGAAATAGCTCCGCAATTACTTCATCCGCAGCTACATCAAACAGTGGCGGAGCTTCTGGATAATTGCCCCGACCCACTGCCAGTGACCCAAGTAAAAAGCTAAAGCCCACCGCACGCCCAGGCCTCACAAAGGCTAGGCGTACGGTGGGCTTTAGCTTGGCTATGAGCCTAGGTGGCCCCTGGGTTACCTACTGCCCTACACCGAGGCCGCAGCAGCGGTGGGTGCTATTTTCTTTACCAGGCCTTGCAATACCTTGCCGGGGCCGCACTCCAGGAAAGTAGTAGCGCCGTCCTGCGCCATGGCCTGCACGCTCTGGGTCCAGCGCACAGGGGCGGTGAGCTGGGCCAATAGGTTCGCTTTAATTTCGGCGGGGTCGCGGTGCGGCGCCGCGTCCACATTTTGGTACACAGGGCAGCGCGCGGGCTGAAAGGTGGTGCGCTCGATGGCTTCGGCCAGTGCGGCCTGCGCAGACTGCATCAATGGCGAGTGAAATGCCCCGCCTACAGGCAGCGGTAGCGCACGCTTGGCACCCGCTGCCTTCAGCGCTTCGCAAGCTTTGGTGATGCCATCAGCCGAGCCAGAGATAACCAACTGGCCGGGGCAGTTGTAGTTTGCAGCTACTACTACGTCGCCGGCGGCCGTTATTTCCTGGCACACGCGCTCTACCACGTCGTCGGCCAAGCCCAAGATGGCGGCCATGGTGCCGGGCTGCTCGTCGCAAGCGGCCTGCATAGCCTGGGCACGACGGGCTACCAGCGGCAGGGCATCGGCAAAGGAAAGCACCCCAGCCGCTACTAGTGCCGAAAACTCACCTAGGGAGTGGCCGGCCACCATAGCGGGCTGTAGGTCGGGCTGGGCCACAAACTGCGCTACTGAGTGCACGAATACGGCAGGCTGCGTTACATCGGTGCGGCGCAAGTCTGCCTCCGTACCCTCAAACATTAGCTTGGTGAGGCTAAACCCTAGGATGTCGTTAGCCTGGGTCAGCAAGGCACGAGCAGCCTCGCTTTGGTCGAATAGCTCGCGGGCCATGCCCGGAAACTGGCTGCCTTGGCCAGGAAAAACAACGGCCACGGGGCCAACGGTGGTAGGTTGAGTGGGATTCACAAACAGCGTTACTAAAGTAGAACAAGGCTAGCCAGCGGCCGGCGGGGCAAACTTAGCGCAAAAAAAAGCCGCCTCTTTCGGGGCGGCTTTTCTTGTCTGCCGGGTGGCCTGCGCTAGCGGGCCACTTCAACCCAGCCTTTGTAGGTGCGCTTAGTGCCAGCAAAATCGGCAAACTCTACCTCGGCTAGGTAGTAGTAGAGGCCATTTGACACCTTGCCACTGGTACCCGTTTCGCCGAGCGGGCCGCCGCCATCCCAGTTGATATAGGGGTCCTTGTCGCTCTCGTACACCTTGCGGCCCCAGCGGTTGAATACCTGAATGTGGGTGCGCACAATCGGGCTGGCTGTCTTAGGCCGGAACTTCTCGTTGATGTCATCCCCATTGGGCGTGAAGATGTTAGGCAGCAAGAAGAACACGCAGTTATCCTGGCAGGCCACATTGCTCAGGGCGCTACGCACTTTGGCGGCGTTCACGGCCTGCACCACGTAACAGCCTGCCCCACCCGTATTGCCACTCGTGTTGAGTGGCACCCGGTGCAGATAGGTGTACTGAGTGGTAGAGTCGATGAGCGTGAAGGGACCATCGGCCGTACTGCGGTAGAAAATGCGGAAGTACGCTACATCCGAGCTACAGCCGGCCGGCGTGTTACCTAGGGTCCAGCGCAGGCGGTTTTGGTAGCGCTGGTTGAGGAAGTCGAAGGTTGAGGAAGTCTGGTTGACGTTGGCCAGGCTATCGCAGTTGGTAGGCACCACCGTCAACACCGGTGTGCATGGCGTCGGGATGAGCACGGTGCAAATCTGCTGGCTGCGGTTGAGCAAGTTGGTCAGTATTGGCTGGCCGAGCGAGTTAGTCGGTGTGGCGTACTGTCCGTTGGTTTGCACATAGTAGCAGTACGTTTCGCCCACCGTGAGGCCCTGGTCGGCGTAGGTAACGCTCGTGGCACCCGCGCTCGGCGTCACGGTGGTCAGCAGGCTGAATGCCCCCGTCCCCGTGCCTACACGGCGATAAATACTCGTCGGCCGGCCACTGTTATCCCAGGGTACATTATATGTCCAAGTAAGCGCATTTTGCCGACCTAGGCTATTTGGCACCACATTCAGGCGCACACTGCTAGCCAGCGGCGAGGTTTCCGAGGTTTCGGCACTGCCGGGCTGCGGCGCGGCAGCACTGAAAAACACCAATTGGTAGGTGTACTGCACATCTTGCGTGTTCAAGGAGGCGTCGCTGTCCACGTAGGTGGTGTCGGTCAGGCTGGTTTTGGTAGTTACCAGCGTGAAGGGCGCGGCGCCCGTAGCGCTGCGGCTCAGGCGATACCCTAGGGGGGCGTTGAAGCTACCTACGTTGGGCCGCGGCTGGGTCCACTTAATGGCAATTTGCCCGTTGGTGGCAGCGGTTGTCAACACATCCACATTCGTAATCTGCGCCGAGCGGCCCGAGAGCGTAGCGCAAGACTCATTCGAGGCTAGGCTGGCACCGCCTGCTGGCAGCGGGAAGGTGACGTAGATGCGGTAGCAGTACGTGCGCCCACGGGTCAGTCCTTGGCCATTGTTATCGTCAGTGTAAGCCGTTAGATTTGCCGGGATGCTTGCAATGCGCGTGTACCCCGCCGCAGCTGGAATTCCCGTTTCGCAGGGCCCCGGCGTAAACGGATAAGAGTTTTCGCGGCGGTAAATCTGGATAGTGGGCAGCACCCCAGGCTGGCTGGAGAAGAGGCACGGGTAGCTAGCCCATGTCAGCAGTACGCGCTGATTCGTAGTGGGAGCCGCTTGCAAGTTGGTGGGCGCAGGGCCCACTACTGTTACGCGCCAAGTTTTCTCATCAATCAGCGGCGGGTCATTCGAATTAGGGGGGGTGCGAGGCGTATCCTGCGCTTTAAACACCACGAGATAGGGCTGCGCCGCGATATTCTCGCACGCCGTAGTCCAGTTAAACCGGCCTACTGCCCGCGGCGGGCCTTGGGTCGACTGCCGGAAGGTAGCCGGCGGAATGATGCCGCTATAGGCAAAAAGCTGTATTGGCGTAGCTGGAGCATTGGGGCCGGTACCGTCTACCGCTGTTACGCTCTTGTTGAGGACCGCACCGGCGACTACGCAAGTATCCTGAGGAATTTTGATTACTGGGGGCAGATTGGTAGTAGCTACCACGTCTATCTGCATGTCGCGCAGCACCTCTCCTATCTTAATGTAGCCTAGGGCATTTTTACGCCACTCTTCTACGATAATCGCAACGTTATACGTGCCTACCCGCAACGGCGCATTCCAGATAAGCTGGCCGCTTCTATTGATGGTTAGTGAAGCATCAGCTCCCACCTGCGCTAGCTGGTTGCCGTTGTTGTCCAAAAAGGAAACCTGCTTAGGTGATTGCCCCCCCGATGTAAAACTCTGGCTGTTTGGATACTCGTAGCCGTTCGTAATGCTAGGCGTGGGGATAAAGCTGGCGGGCAGCGGGTTCGGTATCAACGCTACCTGCTGGCTCTGCATCAGCCGGAAGCCTAGCGAGTCACCATCGGCATCGTAGGCAGCGGGGTTGTGCAAGAATACTTGCCCGGCAGCCGCGGCATCAATGGCAGGTGCCCGCAACACGGGCAAGTGATTCTGACCTAGGCCAGGGTCTACCGTCAGCGTAGTGCTGATGTAGAACGTCTGGTTAACCGAGGCCGTCATGTTTATCACTCCCGCTACCCGGTTGGCCTCTACCATACTGGCCGTGTACCGGCCCGAGCCAGGGTACGTATGCTCGAAGTAAAACGTAATGACGTTGGCCGTAGGCGATACCGATACTTCGCTGGTTTTAGGAATTCCACCCGGTATATCTAGGTCGCTGGTTTTACCATCACCATAGTATACTCTAATGGTGTTTTGCTGCACCTTGGTGGGGTCTCGGTACAGTGTAAGCTTAAAAAATATGCGGTTTGGGTTACGGGTCGGCGTAGTGTCAACCTTAGCCTGTATGTCGCCGGCACGAAGGTGGGTAGCGTGCGCAGCTGTTGGCAGCAGCCAGCCTAGGCCGACCAGCCACAGAATGAGAAACCACCCATTGCGCCAAAATGACGACTTAGGAGAGGAAAGTGTTTGCATATAACAATAATAAGGGTCGCCGTGCTGATTCCTTCACTACCAATCTACTACTAAACACAACTTTCGTGAGCCGAGAGTGGTTATGGGTTGGGCTTTGTTGCGTTAACGGAGAGAGATGGAGATTGATTCATGGCTATCAAGAGTTCACGAAACTGCAATATTTAACCATTCTAAATAGCACGCATATTGGGCCGCGTGCTTGGGGGGTCACTTCCCTTGGCCCTACCTTTGGGCAACTTAAGTAGCTCTTTTTTGGCTGATATTTTTATGAATTGGTTTACAAAAACCTTTACCAGCAGCATCGGGCGCAAGATTATCATGTCCCTGACGGGCTTGTTTCTCTGCACCTTCCTGGTAGTGCACTTGATTGGTAACTTCCAGCTCTTTAAAAACGACGACGGCGTAGCGTTCAACGTTTATTCGCACTTCATGGGCCACAACCCCATCATTCGCACCATTGAATGGGGACTGGTTTTGGGCTTCGGGTTTCATATCTACGAAGCCTTAATGCTTACCATTCGCAACAAGGGGGCACGGGCTCATAAGTACGACCAGTGGGAAGCCAAGCAGAACTCGGAGTGGACCTCTCGCAACATGGGCATTCTAGGCTCTATTATCTTGGTATTCTTGATTGTGCACTTGTACAATTTCTTCTGGCGCGCACGCTTTGGTTCTCCTGACCCAGACATTAATCATAATGACAACCTGTACAAGGTAGTCGTAACGTCGTTCCACCAACTCTGGTATGTTATCCTGTATGTAGCCGCGCAGGCTAGCCTAGGCTACCACCTGTGGCACGGCTTCCGCTCGGGCTTCCAAACCCTAGGGCTCAATCACCGCAAATACATGCCATTGATTAAGAACTTTGGCTATGCTTTCGCTGTCCTAGTTTCAGCCGGTTTCGCTTCGATGCCGCTGTACTTTTATCTGTTTACCAACGAGCAAGGCGCGCTGAAAGATGGCGTAGCCGTGACGTTGCAACATCTGACGTTAGCTTTTAACTAAGTTGTTAAGCCGTTAGGAGTTAGGCAGTCGTACCCTCTGATTGGTTCGTGCTTTTCCTAAACCCTAACCTCCTGACTACCTAACCACCCAGTAGATATGGAATTATTTTCCAAAGCGCCCGAAGGCCCCTTGGCCGAAAAATGGGACAAGCACAAGTTCAACGTCAAGCTCGTTAACCCCGCCAACAAGCGCAAGTACGACGTGATTGTGGTGGGTACGGGTCTGGCGGGGGCCGCTGCGGCAGCATCGCTGGCCGAGCTCGGCTACAATGTAAAGGCCTTCACGTATCACGACTCGCCGCGCCGGGCACACTCCATCGCGGCGCAGGGCGGCATCAACGCAGCCAAGAACTATCAGAACGACGGTGACTCAGTGTTCCGTCTTTTCTACGATACTATCAAGGGCGGTGACTACCGCGCTCGTGAAGCCAACGTGTATCGCTTGGCACAGGTATCGGTTAATATCATTGACCAATGCGTAGCGCAGGGCGTGCCTTTCGCTCGTGAGTACGGCGGCTTGTTGGCCAACCGCTCGTTTGGGGGTGCACAGGTAAGCCGCACGTTCTACGCCCGCGGCCAAACGGGACAGCAGTTGCTCTTAGGTGCCTACTCGGCGCTGAGCCGGCAGGTAGCCTACGGCAAAGTGAAAATGTACACCCGCTCGGAACTGCTCGATATAGTGGTAGTAGATGGGCAGGCCCGCGGTATCGTAACGCGCAACTTGGTGAATGGCGAGGTGCAAACCCATGCCGCACACGCAGTTGTACTGGCTACGGGTGGCTACGGCAACGTTTTCTACCTCAGTACTAACGCGAAATACTGCAACGTGACCGCGCCATGGCGTGCTCACAAAAAGGGAGCTTACTTCGCCAACCCTTGCTTTACCCAGATTCACCCTACCTGTATTCCAGTATCGGGCGACTACCAGTCGAAGCTGACGCTGATGTCGGAATCGCTGCGTAACGACGGCCGCGTGTGGGTGCCCGCTACCAAAGAGATTGCCGAGCGCCTGCGCAAAGGTGAAATCCGGGTGCAGGACATTAAAGAAGAAGACCGCGACTACTTCCTGGAGCGTAAGTACCCCGCCTTCGGTAACCTCGTGCCGCGCGACGTGGCCTCGCGCAACGCTAAAATGATGTGCGACGAAGGCCGTGGTGTAGGTGCCTCGGGCTTGGCTGTGTACCTCGACTTTGCCGATGTTATCAAGCGCACCAGCGCCCAGGCAGTAAGCCAGAAGTATGGCAACCTTTTCGAGATGTACGAAAAGATTACCGACGAGAATCCTTACGAGATGCCCATGCGCATCTACCCGGCGGTACACTACACCATGGGCGGCCTGTGGGTTGACTACAACTTGCAAACCACTATCCCAGGTCTGTACGCTACCGGCGAGTGCAATTTCTCTGACCACGGTGCTAACCGCCTAGGTGCCTCGGCACTCATGCAAGGTTTGGCCGATGGCTACTTCGTAATTCCGTACACCATTGGTGACCAACTGGCTCAAACGCCACCTAAGCCGGTGACTACCGACCACCCTGCTTTTGCAGAAGCGAAGGCAGCCGTGCAGGCTCGGGTAGAGCAACTGTTGAGCATCAACGGCACGCGTACCCCCGATGATTTCCACAAGGCCCTAGGTCACATTATGTGGGAGTACTGCGGCATGGCTCGCAATGCTGAAGGCCTAAAGCACGCTAAAGCTGAAATCCAGAAACTCCGCCGCGAGTTCTGGCAGGATGTAAAAGTGGTTGGTTCGGGTGAGGAAATGAACCAAGCACTTGAGAAGGCTGGCCGCGTAGCCGACTTCCTAGAACTTGGCGAGTTGATGATAGATGACGCCTTCAACCGGAATGAAAGCTGCGGCGGTCACTTCCGCGAGGAGTACCAAACGCCCGAAGGCGAAGCACTACGCGACGACGATAACTATGCTTACGTAGCTGCTTGGGAGTACAAAGGTGATAACCAACCCGAGGTACTGCACAAAGAGGAGCTCGTATTCGAAAACGTGAAGCTGACTCAGCGCAGCTACAAATAAATTATGAATTATGAATCATGACTTATGGGCTAGTTGGTAGCAGTTGGTCTTTATTGACACTATAGCATCACTAGCCCATAACTCACTCATTCATTGCTGAATTGCTACTTCATAACTCATAATTCATAACTTATACTTAAAAATGGCCGGTTCTGCCTCCACTACCAATACCAAACCAATGAACCTGAAGCTGCGGGTATGGCGCCAGCCAAACCGTCAGACTGAAGGTCGGATTGTCGAGTATAACGTAAAGGATATATCGCCCGACATGTCCTTCTTGGAGATGCTCGATGTGCTCAATGAAGACTTGCTTCGCGCAGGTACGGACCCAGTAGCTTTCGACCACGATTGCCGCGAGGGTATTTGTGGCTCGTGCGACTTGTTTATTAATGGCCGTTCGCACGGCCCCGAAAAGGGTACGACGACTTGCCAGCTACACATGCGCAAGTTTTCGGATGGTGACACTATTACTATCGAGCCCTGGCGCGCTAATGCTTTCCCAGTTAACAAGGACCTAAGCGTTGACCGCTCGGCCTTTGACCGCATTATTCAGGCTGGCGGCTACGTGAGCGTGAACACGGGCGGTGCCCCCGACGGTAACGAAATTCCGATTCCGAAAGAGATTGCCGACCGGGCTTTTGAAGCTGCTACCTGCATCGGTTGCGGCGCCTGCGTAGCAGCTTGCAAAAACGCTTCGGCTATGCTCTTCGTGAGCGCCAAGGTGTCGCAGCTAGCGTTGCTGCCCCAGGGCAAGGTAGAAGCCCAGACGCGTGTAGAGAATATGGTGGCCCAGATGGACATCGAAGGCTTTGGTGCCTGCTCTAACATTGGCTCTTGCGCAGCCGAGTGCCCAGTAGGCATTTCGCTAGAGAATATCGCTATCCTAAACCGTGAGTTCTTGACGGCTAAAGCTGCTTCGAATAACCTAGCATAGTTTGCTTAGTTTCTAATAACTAAAACAGCGTCCTAGCTAAGCTAGGGCGCTGTTTTAGTTTAAAAGCTACAGCAGTAGCAACCACGTTTTGAATAATTTGAGTTATCAACTGGCAGGTTTACTCAAGCTAGTGGGCTGAATAAATATGTGCTTTACATCGGGGTAAGCAGCTTCAATGGCGGTGCGTAGTTGCTTCACCGTTTTGGTGAGTTGGGCGGCGGGTAGGTCAGGAGAAAACTCGACGGGCAGCACTACCAATAGTTCGTGAGGGCTGAGGTAAGAAGAAAGCGGTGGGGCCGTGTTGACAATAGTGACTTCTGCCCGCACCAACTCCGTTATTTTTTCCAGTAAGGCGGGTTCGGCGGGTTCGCCGAGCAGCAGGCTTTTGGTCTCGCGTAGCAATAGCCCTGCTACTACCAGCAGGAGCAAGCCAATGAGCACCGAAGCCACGCCATCAAGCACGGGTTGGTTGAGTAAATGGCTTAGAAACACACCTAGGAAGGCAATGAGCAAGCCTAGCAAGTCAGACGCATCCTCAAACAACACGACGAAAATAGAGGGGTCTTTACTAGCGCGAAAGGCTTTCCAGAACGGCTGGCTACCACGCTGGGCGTTGAATGTGCGGCGCGCTACTAGAAAGGAGGCCCCATCGAAGCAGAAGGCGACAGCCAGTACCACGTAGTTCCAGGTGGGGCTATGTAGTGGAGCGGGATGCCGAATGTGGTCGATGCCATCGTAGAGCGAGAGGCCCCCGCCAATGATAAAGATGAATACGGCCACCATAAAGGCCCAGAAGTACAGCTCGCGGCCATAGCCAAAAGGCCGCCACTCAGTAGCGGGCTGCTGGCTTTTGCGTAGCCCAAGCAGCAGTAGCCACTCATTGGCAGTATCTACAAGCGAGTGGATACCCTCGGCTAGCATGGCCGAGCTGCCCGTAAACCAGGCGGCAACGAACTTGATGGTGGCAATACCAAGGTTGGCAGCCAGCGCCGTAATGATGGCGAGTTTAGATTGCGGTTCTTCGGTCGGCAAGGGCTAGCGGGTGGCGAGCATAAGTGGCTATTGGCTCGCACGAGTAGTACGCACTTACGCAGCCTAGGGCTGCTACTGAGCTAGCTATAAGTTAAAAAGGCCTTCTAGCGCAAGCTAGAAGGCCTTTTCACTATCCTTTGAATTTACTTAGCTGATGAGGTAGGTACGGGTTCAATTTCTACTTTCAGCGTCTTTAGGTTAGCGCTCACTACCAGTGCGGGCGCTGCTACAGTTGTTTCAGTATCAGAGCAGGTACCTAAGTCTACTGGCTGCCCATCGGCTGTGGCGGCAACTGGGGCAGTGGGGAGGCCGTGCAGCACCACGCGGTAGGTAGCATAGCTAGGCTGGTAGTCGCCTTCGATGTACTGGGTCAAAGTAAGGGTAGTGGCGTCGCCAGCTACCGTGAAGCGGCGGATAGTTTGTTGGCCTTGCTGGTAAGCATAACCCTCGCCCCCGTCGTCATAAAGCACGCTCTCGACAGTGCCAGCTTTGTAGTACACATGCAAGGTCAATTCCTCAACCTGCTTCTCGCCTACATACTGTAGCACAGGCTGCATGGGCACCACAGCCCCAGCCCTAATGAACAGTGGAATGCGCGTGAGGTCGGCAGCGGCCCACACCTCGGCGCCGCCCGTCTTCAACTCGTCGGTCCAGTAGTAGTACCACTGGCCTTTGGGAAGGTACATCCAGCGGCCATCGGCGCCAGCTTGAGTGATGGGGCAGACTAGCAGGTTATCGCCGAGCGAGAACTCGGCCATGCGCAGGTAGGTCTCAGGGTCGTTTTGGTCGAGGAAGGTGAGTGGGCGCAGCATAGGCGTGCCGTGCGTGCTGTACTGCCAAAACGTGGTGTACATGTAGGGCAGCAATTGATAACGCAGCTCGATGAAAGAGCGCACTAGGCTCGTGAATGGCTCGCCAAAGCTCCACGGCTCCTGGTCACCGTGGTCGCCACTGCTGTGGGTGCGGAAGAACGGGTGAAAGGCACCTAGGGCTATCCAGCGGGCATATAGCTCACCACTGGGCTGGTCAACAAACCCGCCGATGTCGGAACCAATAAAGCTGAAGCCACTGATGCTAAGCCGTTGGCACTGAATATTGGCCAGCCATAAGTGCTCCCAGCTGGCGATGTTGTCGCCGGTCCAGCCCGACGAGTAGCGCTGGCCGCCCGCATAGGTGCTGCGCGTTATGGTAAACGGCCGGTTGGGGTAGCTGAAGCGCGCCACACCCTCATTAGTGGCACGGGCCATTTGCATCCCATAGATGTTGTGCGCCTTTTTGTGCGAGCAGGGCTGTCCGTCGTAGTCGAAGCGCACATCGTCGGGGAAAGTGCCGCGCTCAAATACAGCAGGCTCGTTCATGTCATTCCAGACGCCGCGCACGCCCACGTCTTTTATTAGACCCTCAAATAAATTGGCCCACCACTCGCGCACCGCGGGGCGCGTGTAGTCGGGAAAATGGCACTGGCCCGGCCATACCGAGCCGCGCATGAGCGGCCCATCGGCCCGGCGGCAAAAGAAGTCTTGCGCTAGCCCCTCCTGGTACACTGGGTAACTCGGGTCGATTTTGATGCCGGGGTCGATAATTACTACCAGCTTAAAGCCTTGCTGCCCTAGGTCCTGCACCAGGCGCTTGGGCTCGGGGAAGTGCTGCGGGTGCCAGGTAAAGCACCGGTAGCCATCCATGTAGTCGATGTCGAGGTAGATGGCATCGCACGGAATGCGGCGCTCGCGCATACCTAGGGCTATTTCTTGCACATTGCCTTCGGGGAAGTAGCTCCACTTGCACTGGTGGTAGCCTAGCGCCCACAGGGGCGGCAAGGGCGGCGGGCAGGTGAGGCACGTGTATTCCTCGCTGACTTCGAGCAAAGTAGGGCCGTAAATGAAATAGTAGTTCAGCTCGCCACCCTCGGCCCAGAAGCTCGTGACATCGGCACGCTCGGCGGCAAAGTCGAAGAAGGCTTTGAAGGTGTTGTCGAAGAAAATGCCGTGCGCAATGCGCTGGTGCAGCACTTGGTAAAACGGAATGTTTTTGTAGAGCGGGTCGGCGCCCTTTTGGTAGCCATAGTTATCGGTGCCCCAGTTCACGAAGCGCTGGCCGCGCAGGTTCGAGTTGGCGGGCTTATCGCCGAGGCCGTAGTAGCACACGCCGCTAGGTACCTGGTGGCTCATTTTCACGATGTCGTTGCCCGTGTCGTCGTCGTGATGCCAGTGAAAGCCTTTTTCATCGGCGCTCAGGATGGTGCCCGAGCGGTCGAGCACGCGCGTGCGCAGCGAATCCTTCCACACGATGCAAATGAGGCGGGCCGTGGTGAGGCGGTAGTGGTCGCTTTTCTCCTTAAACTCCAGAAAAGTGGGTACCCGCGGGAAAGTCGGGTGCGCATCATCGACGCTGGGCACGGCGTAGCTGAAGTCGGGCTCGGCGGGGCTGCCGGGCGTGAGGTAGCGAAAGCGCAGAATCTTGTCCGACAGTGCGTGCAGTAGTAGTCGGGTGCCGTTTTCGGTGGTGAAGGTGAAAAAGTAATCGTTGGTTTGCTCAGCCCGTTGCACCGGGCCGGGCTGCTGTTCCTGGCGGCTTTGAGCAGCCAGGTTGTTTAGCATATAGTTATTTTCCTGGGTAAAATTGGCCATAAAGCGGAAGGGCGCGTATAAAAAACAGAACAATCAAAAGGCACTTGTCTTAGCTAGCAAATGCTAAGAGCAAAGCCTGCAAGATAAGTTTTAATCGAAAAGCAAAGCGCTAAGAACCTGCTTGGAGCGCCTAGGTTATAGTAATATTCTGAGGCCAGCCACGGAATTGCGTTTCGCAGCACCGTTATTCGCAGGCACATTTGCCGTCCATGAGTTTGCCTGCTGCCGTTCCCGTTGCCGTCTTGGTTTTAGCCTGGGATGAAGCCGCCCCCGCCGTGCGAGCGGTGGTAGAAGCTACCGAAGCCCCGACTCAGGCACTCGACTCGGTAGTGGTGCTGGTGCCCGCCGCTACGGGCGAACCCACGCAGGAAGATTTTTTGCCCCTTACCACGGAAGAGGCCGCGCCGCCCGTGCTCGCAGCGGCCAGCGAAGTACAGCCAAAACTGGAAGCAGACAACGCCGCGTCAGAAGTCCTTGAAGCGCCTTCCACTACGCCCAGCGTACTACCAGATTTACCAGCGCAAGAGTCTACACCAACAGTTCTGCCGCCCCTAGGTACTTCGCCAGAGGCGCTGCCAGCTCCTACAGTGCCTACAGTTCTGGACGCAGTAGCGCCTGCGCCGCTCACTTGGTCGGCGGTGCGCGTGCTCCGCCTCAGCAGCTTTAGCCTGCCCGAGCTTACTGAGTTAAGCAAGCAAACCTTACCCGGAGTTATTTGGCAAGGTGGTGCGGCTCTGCCCGTCGCCCCCTACCTAGGTAGCCAAGTAGAGGGTATTAATGGCGAAGCCCTTCCAGTAGATGACCTAGGTAGTGCCCAGCCCCAAGTAGTGTCAACGGCTCTCGAGTTAGAAATAGATGCTTTCGTAGCACCTACCCCTACCCTACCGGCCGCGGACCAACCTGAGCAACCACTACCAGCGTTGCCAATTCTGGCGCCCGATTACCTATTGACCGAGCCGCCGGTGCCGGCCCTCGATGCAGAAGCAGACCTAGCCCCTAGCTTGCTAGATGAGCCGTCGCCTGAAGAAGCACTTCTCACGCAGGCCCCGCTGACCGAACCTCTAGGGCCTGCCCATGCGGGCTGGTCAGAAGACCTAGCAGCCCTACGCACACCCTTGCCGCTAGAGGAACCAAAGCTCGCTACCGACTTTGAAGATGAGGCTTCTTACTACGCTGCTACGGTCGGTGAGCCGCCAGCTACCGAGGCCAGCGATAGTACTACAGAACCTAGGGTAGTGAGCCAGCCATTTGAGGCGCCAAATCTGAATTTTCAAGTTATTCAGTACGCACGCTTTGCGGTGCCGGTGGCATTGGCGCAGGCACCGTTTGCGGCTATTTACGCGCCGGCCTGGCCTACTTGGCTAGCGGCGCAAGAACTGCGCTACCGCACCCGGCAGCCGCTGGTGCTGCACGTGTCCACATTGGCAGCGGGCGAAGCCGATTCGCTCGAAACTGCCACCAGCTGGCAAGCCGAGCTGCAACGCCAGGCCCTGCACCGCGCCGACCTTATTTTGGCCGAGACACCAGAGCTAGCGCGCCGTCTGCGCCTCGACCTAGGCCTGCCATCTGACGTGGTGCGCACCGTGGCCGCTGCCGATGCCGATGCTGTGGCGCAGGCCTTGCGCACTGCGCAGCTACGCTCAAGCGACAGTGCAAGTTAATTTTACGGCTGATGACAGATTTTGAACAAGAATTTGAAGCGGTGCTCGAAGACGACCCGCGCACGGGCGATGTGTTTGTAGTCGTGCCTTTCTCGGTAGCCGAGGTCTATGGCACCAAGGACGAGCTACCCGTGCAAACAGCCATAGAAGGCTTTCCCTACCAAGGCGAGTTGACCTCGCTCGGCGATGGCTACTACGCCCTAGTAGTGCCCCGCGAGGTGCGCCGCGCCGTAGGCAAAACCGTGGGCGATGTGCTGCACGTGGCTCTCAGCCATGACCTCAGCGAGCGCGTGGTGAACCTACCCGACGACCTAGCAGCTGGCCTAGGCGAGAATGCCGCCGCTAGTACTTTTTTTAAAAGCCTGACCAAGCCTGAGCAGCGCTCTTATGTGCGTTACCTCAAAGGTGCCAAAACGCCCGAGATTCGCGCCAAGCGCTTGACGGAAACAATCTACCGCCTCAGCATCGGGCGAAAGCGCGAGTAAGAAATTGATAGATAGCAGAATGGGTACTGAGTGTAATATGCTATGTATTACACTCAGTACCCATTCTGCTATCTATCAACTGCCTAACCCTTTGCCAGTATCAGGGCCGTGCGGCTGGGCACATATAGGCGCAGGCGGGGCGCTTCGGGGGTGCCACCGCCCCCTAGGGTGTCATAAATCACAGACTCGTCGAGCCGGTCGAAGCCGCCAAATGCAGGCCGGTCGGAGCTAAGTACCAGCCGGTAGCGCCCCACGGCGGGCACCGGAATGCCGTAGTCGAAGAAGCTTTCGCTCACGTTGAAGCTGAATACAAACACCAGCCCGGCCCGCTCGAAGGCGATAATTTTGTTGCCGTAGTCGATGTTGAGCAGTTGGGCGGGGCCTTTTAATAAGAGCTGGCGCTGGCGGGCCAAGCCCAGCATGGCCTGGTCGAAGGCTAGTAATTGGCTATAGCGCAGGTCGGGGTTGTCGGCTAGGCTCCACTGGCGGCGGGCGTAGTGGTAGCTCCAGTCGTTGCCGGCCCGCGGGAAATCTATCCACTCGGGGTGGCCAAACTCGTTGCCCATAAAATTGAGGTAAGCCTCGCCGCCCGCGCTCAGCGTAATGAGTCTAATGAGCTTGTGCAAAGCTTGCGCTCGCGCCGCGCCGCCATCGGGGTCACTGGCTTGCATGTGGTGGTAGATGGCATCGCCAAACAACCACTGCGACAGTGTTTTATCACCCACCAATGCTTGGTCGTGGCTTTCGGCGTAAGCTACCGTTTTTTCGCCCTGGCGACGGTTCACAAGTTGGTGCCAGAGCTCGCCTAGGTCCCAATCTTCGTCGCGCTTGTGCTTGAGGGTCTTAATCCAAAAATCGGGCAAGCCCATACCTAAGCGGTAGTCGAAGCCCACACCCCCATCGGCAATGGGACGGCATAGGCCGGGTAGGCCACTCATGTCCTCGGCTACCAGAATGGCCGACTTCTTGAACTCGCGCACCAGCGTGCTGGCTAGCATGAGGTAGAGAATAGCGTCGTCGTCGGCCTGCGGGCCAAAGTAGCTGTCGTAGCCCCCAAACGCGTGCCCTTCGCCGTGGTGGTGGTAGAGCATCGACGTGACACCATCGAACCGAAAGCCGTCGAAGTGAAACTCCTCGAGCCAGTAGCGCAGGTTGCTGAGCAAGAACTGCTGCACCTCGGGCCGGCCATAGTCGAATAGCTTCGAGTCCCAGCCGGGGTGGTTGCCACGGTCGCCCTTATGGAAGTAGAGGTTGCCCGAGCCATCGAAGTCGGCCAGGCCCTCGGCTTCGTTTTTCACAGCATGTGAGTGCACTAGGTCGAGCAGCACCACGATGCCACGCTTATGCGCTTCATTCACTAAGTATTTCAGGTCTTCGGGGGTGCCGAAGCGGGAGCTAGGGGCGAAAAAATTAGCGACGTGGTAGCCAAACGAGCCGTAGTATGGGTGCTCCAGCACGGCCATTAGCTGCACGCAGTTGTAGCCATCAGCCTGAATGCGGGGCAGCACGTGGTCGGCAAACTCGCGGTAGGTGCCTACGCGGCCCTCTTCAACCGCCATACCCACGTGCGCTTCGTAGATGAGTGGCTGGCCCTTGGTGGCGTTAGCTATGCGAAACGTTTGGTCGGTCCATTGAAACGGTGCCTCGGGCACCCAGAGCTGAGCCGAGTAGTCTTTGCTGTGCTCGTCTTGCACGGCGCGGCGCAAGTAGGCGGGCAGGCGGTCTTTGCCGTGGCCGTGGGCCACCACGTGCAACTTATACCGCGAGCCGGCGGTCGGGCGCCGGCCGTGCTCATCATCGGCAATAAAGCCTTCCCAGATACCGGTAGCTTCGTCCTTGTGCAACGGGTCGGCCTCGCGGTTCCAGAAATTAAAGTCGCCCACTAGGTACATGGCCTCGGCGCCCGGCGCCCACTCGCGCACCACGTAGCCGCGGCGGCGCGGGTCGTAATGCAGCCCTAGGCGCTGGTGGGCCAAGGCAAACTTGCTGAGCGAGCCGTATTCCTTCTTGATGACAGCCAGCCGGTCGGCCAAGCGCTGCTGGCGAGCCAAGAGCACAGGCTCGTAGGGCTGCAGCCAGGAGTCTTCCTGGGTGAGCGTCAGCGAGGGAGCGGGAGATACGGTGGCAGGGGCCTGGTCGTCGGCAGACATAAGCAAGGAAAAAATAGGGACATCCAAAGGTAGGCAGCCGCCCGATAGCCGAGCCGCGGTGCCTACTTTGCAGTATGCAATTATTTACTCGTTTTTGCGGAGCTGGTTTGCTGGTGGCCACCTTGGCTAGCCCCGCGCTAGGGCAGCTAGCCAAGCCTGCCCGCCCAGCTAAGTCCACCAGCGCTGTGGCCGACCAGCTGCCACCAGCGGCCGCGCCCGTGGTAGCCAAGCACGCGCTAGTAGTATCGGCTCACCCCGTAGCTTCTAAAGTCGGCCGTGACATTATGCAGCAGGGCGGCAATGCTTACGATGCAGCCGTGGCCGTGCAGTTTGCGTTGGCCGTGGTGCTGCCAGTGGCCGGCAATATTGGCGGCGGCGGTTTTCTTGTGTACCGCGACCACAGCGGCACGGCCGGCACCCTAGACTTTCGCGAAACGGCCCCCGCTGCCGCCAGCCGCGATATGTACCTCGACGCCAGCGGCAACGTAGTACCTGGCCTTAGCACCGCTGGCCCGCTAGCGGTGGGCACGCCCGGCACAGTAGCCGGCATGGAGGCGCTGCACAAAAAGCTCGGCAAACTGCCTTGGGCCAAGCTCGTTGCGCCGGCCGTGCGCCTAGCCCGCTACGGCGTAGCCCTTACCGACAAAGAAGCGGCAGGTCTCAACCGTACCCAGGCTGATTTCACGAAATATAACCCTGGCTCGCCACCCGTATTTGTGCGCGCCACGGCCTGGCAAAAGGGTGACACCCTCAAGCAGCCCGAGCTCGCGGCCACGCTTCAGCGCATCCAGGACCAGGGCCGCGCCGGCTTTTACCAAGGCAGAACGGCCGAGCTGCTGCTGACCGAAATAAACAAGGGCCACGGCCTCATTACTCAGCAAGACCTTGCCAGCTACCAACCCAAGTGGCGCGCCGCCCTGCATGGCCAGTACCGTGGCTATGACGTTATCACGATGCCGCCGCCGAGCAGTGGTGGCGTGGCCCTATTGCAGATGCTGCAAATGCTGGAACCCTATAACCTAAGCAAGCTGGGCTACCACACCCCCGCCGCGGTGGCCGTTATCACGGAGGCGCAGCGCCGGGCCTATGCCGACCGCGCTACCTACCTAGGTGACCCCGACTTTGGAAAGGTGCCAGTGGCCCAGTTATTGGCAAAAGACTACAACAAACAGCGCGCTACAACCATCCGCACCGATGGCCAGGCTACGCCGAGCACCAGCATCGCGGCCGGTTCTGGCTTGCCGCGCTACGAAAGTGACCAAACTACGCACTATAGCATCGTCGATGCGCAGGGCAACGCCGTGAGCTGCACCACAACCCTCAACGGCGCTTACGGCAGCAAAGTAGTGGTAGCTGGCGCTGGCTTCTTGCTTAATAATGAGATGGATGACTTCAGCTCGAAAGCTGGGGTGCCCAATATGTACGGCTTGGTAGGAGGCGCCGCCAATGCCATTGCCCCCGGCAAGCGTATGCTCAGCAGCATGACGCCCACCATCCTCACTAAAAACGGTAAGCTAGCCCTCGTGACGGGTTCGCCAGGCGGTAGCACTATCATTAACAGTGTGTTGCAGTCCATCCTCAGCATCGTGGACTATGGCGCCGATGCCGAGCAAGCAGTTTCGGCCCCGCGCTTGCACCACCAGTGGCTACCCGACCAGCTTGATGTAGAGGCTGGCGCTCTCTCGCCCGAGGCCGAGAAAGCGCTCCAGGAAAAGGGCTATAATCCAAAGCCACGGGCACCGTGGGGCCGGCTCGACCTCATCCGGGTGCTGCCTAACGGGCAGCTAGAAGGCGGCGCCGACCCTAGAGGCGACGATGCCTCGGTGGGCTACTGAGCTAACAAAACCCTAGGTAGCTGATTAGGCCGCCTTCATTTGCCAAGAGGGCCCGTGCACTGCCAAACCAGCAGAAGCGCGGGTCCTCTCGCTTAGATATATAAATTTATTCCCTTAAAAACCAGATACTTATTTTATAATAAAACTATTATAGCGTACCCGACCAACCTTTAGGCAGAGCTGCATCACTTTAAGCTAAAGCTGCGCACTGTGCCCCTTTCTCCCCCTCCCTTTAGTTTGAGCGATGAGCAGCAGCTATTAGCTGGCTGCCTGGCCCAGGACCGCCTGGCTCAGCAGCAGCTATACCTACGCTATAAAACAGCCATGTTTACTTGTGCGCTGCGCATTCTTAACGACCGTGCTTTGGCTCAAGATGCCTTGCAGGATGCGTTTATGGCGGTATTTCAGCAAGTGGGCACCTTTCGCCAGCAAGCTACCCTAGGAGCTTGGATTCGCCGCATTGTGGTGCACACGGCATTGCAGACGCTGCGCCGCGAGCAGCGCATGGAAGTGTATGACCAGGAGCGCCACCGCGAGCCCCTAGTACCCTGGCAGGATAACCTGACCGGCGAAGCCCTCGCCAATGCTATTGCCGAGCTGCCGGCTGGCTACCGCGCCGTGTTCTGCTTGGTCGAAGTTGAGGGATATCTGCACCGCGAAGTAGCTGAGCTACTCGGCATTTCGGAGGGCACTAGCAAGTCGCAACTGCACCAAGCCAAGCGCCTGCTGCAACTCAAATTAGCCTCGCTTCACCCATGAGCTCTTACCCAACGCCCGACGCGGATGGCCAGCAGCACTTGGCACGAGCCATCAGCCAATTGCCCCTCCATGAACCCGACCCCAGCGGCTGGGATATCCTAGCAACACAGCTAGCCGGTGAGCAGGCCATTACCAATGCCTTGCCCCACCTGCCCAGCCATGAGCCAGCCGCCGACACATGGCTCCACCTCGCCAATCGCCTAGACCAAGCCGCTGTGCCAGTGCCGCTGTGGCCAGCGCAGCAGCGGCGGCGCACCTGGCAGCTCGGCGTGGCGGCTTCCATACTGCTGCTGTTGGTGGCGGGGCTAGCTTGGCTGCGGCAGCCTGCCCGCACGCCGGCCGTAGCGGTAGCGCCGCTGCCGGCTGTGCCAGCCCTTCCGCCCCTACCCGCCACCGAGCCACTAGAGGCTGCAGGCGAAGCTTTTATCGAAGCACACTGCACCTCGCTGCCGCAGGTGTGCCAGTCTGGCCAGTTTCAGAAGCTGCGGGCGCAGCTCACCGCGCTGCAGAGGCAAGAAGCTTTGCTGCGCGCCCAAACGCAGGCGCGCGGCGAGACGCCGCAGCTCGTGCGGCAGCAAGTGCAAGTCACGATTTTGAAAGCAACCGTCACGCGCGAGCTTATTCACCTCCTCACCTCATGAAGCAGCTTTCCCTTACTTGGCTTAGCGGCTGGGGCTTGTTGGTAGCATGGCTCATGGTGGGGCCAGCTTGGGCGCAGGCTCCACGCACGGTACAGGTAGTGACTCGCACCGTGTCGCAAACCTTGGACTGCCCTGCGGGTACAGTAGTGCGTATTCGCGCCGACCGAGCTACCGTACGCGTGCAAGGCTGGGACCAGCCTACCCTACGCGTAGTGCTGCGCCTCAGTGCCCGCCACCCCGAGCGGGCTGTGGCCGAGAAAGACCTGCCGACTGCGCAGTACCGCATCAGCCCGCAGGCGGGGGCTATTGACTTGGTTAACTACCAAACGCTAGCCGCCGGGACCCCAGCGCCCGCCAGCGACCTGCGGGCCGACTACACTATATTTATGCCTGCTGCCAATGCCTTACAAGTAGCTAACACTTACGGCCAAACGCAGCTAATAGGCCTGACAGGCCGGCAAAAGCTGACTCAGGACTTTGGCCAAGTGGAATTGCGCCAACTGCGCGGCAGTCTCGATGCTACTGTGCACTACGCCGACCTGACGGGCAGCGACCTGCAGCTAGCCTTCACGTGCCAAGCCGAAAAGTCGGCGCTCGTGCTCAAGACTATTGCGGGCGGCTATGCCATTCGCAACCGCTATGGCAGCATTCGGCTAGAGCCCACCCCCGAGCTAACTGGCATTAACATAGATGCCGAACGCACCGAAATAACGATGCTGCCGCCCCCACTCACCCAGTTCAACTACCAGTTGGCTGCCAACCATGGCACCCTTAGCGTGCCCTCCACCTACCCCGATGCCGGCGGCAATCGCACCTCGTGGCGTAGCACTGGCGCTGAGCGCCGCCCGCTCGTCCGCATCCTTACTACTTACGCTTCTCTCACGCTACAGCCGTCGGCGGGCGCGCTGCTTTCACATCCCTAAATGGCAATTCCCTACCGTCGCCTGCTACCATCCGGGTTTGGATTAGCAATGGGTATGCTGACCTGGCTCAGTGCTAGCCAGCCTGCCACCGCCCAAACCCCACTTGACTCCACTACTACGCATGCGGAGGAAGTGCTAACCGCGCCGCCGCTTGCCAGCACCACCGCCCCACCCGTGCAGGTGCAAGAAGAGCAACTGTGGAAGCTTGGGCTCAATAATCTGCTACTACTGCCAGCCAACTGGTCGCGCGAGGTCAGTAACGTACCGAGTGCCGTGCGCTACGGCCGCTATGGCCTGCACCTAGGCTATGAGCGCAAGCTACGGGCACCGTGGTCGGTACTAGTCGAAATTAGTCCCTATTGGTTAAGCTATTCGCCCGTAGGCACGGCCAGCCACGAGCAAGCACTCTGTGCTCGGGCACAGGTAGCGGGCCGCTACTACTACAACCTAGAGCGACGCCTACGGCTGGGTAAGAGTGCGGGCAACTTTGCGGGTAACTACTTCTCGGTGGCCCTAGGTGGAGGGTTTGGCCGGCAAGCACACGAAACTGCTTTCCTTTTCTACAACCGCAGTGGGCCATTTGCCCGCTTTGATGGCGCCATTCTATATGGCTTGCAACGTCGCCTAGGCAGTCACGGCTTTTTTGACTTTAATGCTGGTATTCCCTTCGCTTTTAGCTCAGGAGCTGCTACGTCCACTTATTACCTCGGGGCGAGCGGCCCCACCCTAGCTCTCAACCTACGCCTTGGGCTTTGCCTGGGCCGGTAGCTTGCCCTAGGTCCTTTTACAACTCACTCTACCTCCACCCAGCCCTTACTTATGCGCTTTTCCTACGCTTTCTTTTCGCTATTTGTCGCACTGTGCATGGCCTCGGTGGCCCAGGCGCAGCGCGTCGAAGTCATTGGCTTGGCCGCCAGCTTCAACGTCAGCCAAAGCTGGGCACGCGAGTCGGGCTTGCAGCTAGGTACCTACGAGTTGCAAACCTCTCCCAGCTCCGTGCGCTTCGATGATACGGGCAACCGCTACAGCGCTTACGCCCGCATTCGGCTAGGTGAGGGCTCCATGTTTGCGCAGCTCGAGCTAGCCTACACTAGTGCACTCAGCAGTACCTACCCACTCAACTATCCTGGTGATGCAGGCTCGCCTAGTGACCCAGGCTATCAGCCAGCTAGCAACGCTCCCTTCGGATATCGCATTCGGCGGGCCGAGGTGGCAGCACTGGTAGGCAGGCACCTAGGGCCGCACTTCTACGCATTAGCGGGGCCAGTCCTAGCCTTACAACAGCGGCAGAGTGCTAGTGGCACCTCCTCTACTGCTGAAGTATACCGCAGTTTGTATGGCGCTGTCGAGCGCGGGCAGTTGCTAGGCCAGGTGGGGTTCGGATTTCAAGTTTGGCGCTTAGACTTTGGCCTTCGCTACGAGCATAGCTTGACACCCTACACCCGCGAGGTAACCTATCTAGGCCAAACCCAAAATTTCCATCAACGCACTAGCCAGGTGATGCTAAGTATAGGGGCGCTGCTCTACGACCGCAGTCAACGCTGGCGTCACTAGCCCAAGGCTTTATACAATATTCTGTTCATAAACACCTTACTGACTTTTCTAACCCGCTTTACGTGAAAAACTTCTACATTTTACTGTATCCATTTGCTGCGCTGCTAGGCTGTCTCACTAGCTGCAAAAAAGAAGCGGAAGCTCCTCACCAACCAGTGAGTGCGACTTACCTTGTATTGAATGAGCAAGGACAGGAAACCGCTGTTTTTGCGCCTGGCGAAGCTATCGTACTCCGCTACGAAGTGCGCAACGATACCGACCAGGAAGTCTACTTCAATAATCCCGTCTTCGATTACGCGCACTTCATGGAAGTATCCCGCGATGACAACGGGCAGTTGAGCTTAGTAGGCAAGCCTTATACTAGTATGAGCCTAACGTATAATATGTACGTAGTCGTGGCGGCTCATAGCGCACGCAGCTTTACCATTCCGTGGGTGGCTTCGTCAAAATATCCCAATGCATATCCCTTCAATAGCCATGCCCTTAACGCCCCGCTGCCAGTGGGCCGTTACCATACATCTGTGCAGCCACGGCTAACTTGGCATCATGGTACCGAGGCCGACGTTACAGTATTGTCAGCCGCTCAGGATTTTGTACGCACTTTCGAGGTACGCTAATGCCTAGGTGCCTGTCCGCAGCCTTCACCGTCGGCTCACAAGCACCTAGGAGCGACGGCTTGCCCAGGTCAATCGCTTACCACTTGCAAAGCCCCAGGTAAATCTGTATCTTTGCACTCGAAATTGGTATTCAATCTGAAAAGAGGGGACGCGCAGTCCCCTCTTTTTTTGTCCTACCCCCCGCCCACCATGGCCCAATTTGACCGCCACCGTATTCAACAGCTGCTAGCCGATGCCCTCGGCGACAGCGGATTATACGTAGTTGACCTGACCGTTTCCGACTCAGTGATGCCCAAAATCACTGCTACTCTCGACGGCCCCAACGGCCTCGGCATCCAAGAGTGTGCCCAGGTGACGCGCCGCCTCAACCGCGGCCTCGAAGAGGCGTATGGCGAAGAGGCAGCTTACTCGCTCGAAGTGACCTCGCCCGGCGCCGACCAGCCCCTCACCGACCCGCGCCAGTACCAGCGCCATATTGGCCGCAGCCTCGCCCTAAAGCTGGCTGATGGCACCGAAAAAACGGGTCCGCTTACTGCCGTCACGCCCGAAGGCATTGAGCTGGAAGAAGTTATTAAAGTAAAGTCGAAGAAGACCACTCTACCTGCTGCCTTTTTTCCTTTTGGGGACATTAAGGAGGCAAAAGTTGTTATCTCCTTTAAGTAAGCTGTCAGCTAACAGCCAGCAACTGTTAGCTTTTCGCTCGACGCAAGCAGCTGGCCCCCAACCTGCTGTCTATTTCCAAAAAGCTAACAGTTGCTAGCCCGAAGCTAGCGGCCAAAAATTATCTCTCATGGCTAAAAAAGCAACCCCTAGCCCACAGGAAGTCGCCGCAGCGGCGGCTGACCTGAACGCCCGGATGCTCATCGAGAACTTTCAGGAGTTCGCCAAGAGCCGCAACATCGACCGGCCCACGATGATGTCTATCCTCGACGACGTGTTTCGGACGATGATTCGCAAGAAGTTTGAGGACGACTCCAACTTCGACGTGATTATCAACCCCGACAATGGCGACCTAGAGATTTGGCGTAACCGCGAAATCGTGGACGACGACTCGGAGGACATCTGGGACCTCGACAAGATTCCGTTGAACGAAGCCCAAAAGATTGAGCCTGATTTTGAGATTGGTGAGTCGGTAGCCGAGCCCATCAAGATTGAGGACTTTGGTCGCCGTGCTGTACTCCTAGCCCGTCAGACGCTGATTCAGCGCGTAAAGGACATGGAGCGCGACAACCTATATCAGAAATACAAGGACCTCGTAGGCGAAATCATCACTGGCGAAGTCTACCAGGTATGGAGCCGCGAAGCTCTTATTCTGGACAAGGATGAGAACGAGCTAGTACTGCCCAAAAGCGAGCAAATTCCGAAAGACCGTTACCGCAAGGGCGACACCGTACGCGCTGTAGTGCACCGCGTAGATGTGGTGAATGGCACGCCTAAGGTTATTCTGAGCCGCGCCGCCCCGGCCTTCCTCGAGCGATTGTTCGAGCAGGAAGTACCCGAAATCTTTGATGGCCTCATCACCATCAAAAACGTAGTACGCGAACCCGGCGAGCGCGCCAAAGTAGCCGTAGAAAGCTACGACGAGCGTATCGACCCAGTAGGTGCCTGCGTGGGTATGAAAGGCAGCCGCATTCACCCAGTAGTGCGCGAGCTGATGAACGAGAACATCGACATCATCAACTACACTGATAACCTAGAACTGTTCATTGCCCGGGCCTTGAGCCCAGCCAAGGTAGGTTCAATGAAAATCAGTGAACAAACTGGCCGGGTTTCCGTGTTCATGAAGCCAGACCAAGTGAGTCTGGCCATTGGCCGGGGTGGTGCTAACATCAAGTTGGCTTCGCGCCTGGTAGGCATGGAAATCGACGTCTTCCGCGAAGCCACCGACTACGAAGAAGATATCGCGCTCGACGAGTTTACCGATGAAATTGACGCTTGGGTAATCACCGAGCTCAAGAAAATTGGTCTCGACACGGGCCGCGCTGTGTTGGCTGTAAAAAAGGACGACATCGTGCGCCGCACCGAGCTAGAAGAAGAAACGGTGGACGATGTATACCGCATTATTCGTCAAGAATTTGCGGACGACGACGACCTCCCGACCGACGAAGCGGCTCCTGCAGCTTCAGCTACCCCCGACAGCGCTCCGGCCGCCCAATGAGGGCCGGGGCCAACCGCCCGCAGGGATATTATTAAATCGAGCCAGTAGGCTTGGTTTATAGCCTGCTGGCCAGATTTAATCTTTACCTTTGCACCCAAGAACGTATCGTTCGCGACTTTATAGAATGGCGGAAGCAACCCCGAAACGGCTTATTCAGGCGGCCAAAGACCTGAACATCGGTATCGACCGGGCCGTCGAGACCCTTTCCCGCAAGGGGATTGTGGTAGAAAATAAGCCCACCACCAAGCTCACCGGCGAGCAGGTGGCTTTATTGGAAAAAGAATTTGCCGCCTCGGCACAGGACAAGCAGGAAGCGCAGCGCCACACCCAGGCGCGCCGCCAGAGCGAACTGAATGCCCAAGCACAAGCTGCTGTGGCCAAGCCAGCCGCGCCCGCCCCAGCTCCTAAGCCGGCACCTGCTCCTGTAGCAGCAGCACCTGCACCTACGCCAGTAGCTGCACCGGTGGCAGCAGCTCCGGTCGTTGCAGCTCCGGCGCCAGCACCAGTTGTGGCGGCCCAGCCAGCTCCGGCTCCGGCAGCTGCCCCAGCCGCTCCGGTAACTGAAGCACCTAAAACTCCTGGCCTAAAAGTTCTAGGCAAGATTGAGTTGGATAGCAAAGGCCGTGTTATACCTCCGCGTCCCGCTACGCCGGCTCCAGCACCTACACCTGTAGCTACCCCGGCCCCAGCTCCGGCACCGCGGCCTGCTGTAGTAGCACAGGCTCAGCCTGCAGCTCCAGTAGCCCCGCGCCCTACCCCTGCGCCCGCAGCACAGCCAGTTGCTGCTAAGCCAGAGCCTGCTGCAGCCCCTGCACCGGTAGCGCCTACTCCAGCACCTGTAGCAGCAACTCCTGCTGCACCAACACCTACACCAGCGCCAGTAGCTTCGGCCCCAGCTGCACCTACGGCTCCGGCCGAAGCACCAGCTGCCGAAGAAGGTACTATTACGGCTAAGGCTGACCAACTGAAGGGCCTCACAGTACTAGGCAAAATTCAGTTGCCAGTTGACTCGAGCCGTCGTGGCCCAGGTGGCCGTGGACCTCGCCCTGTGGCTTCGTCTGATGTGCGCAAGAGTGGCGTTGGCAATAACAACAACCAGAAGAAGCGTCAGCGTCTACCTGCCCCCGGCCAGCCGGGCGGCGGCGCCAACACTAGCCCTGGTACGGGCCAGCAAGGTGGTGGCTATCAAGGCAACCGCCCGGCAGGTGCTCCCGGCCAGCAAGGTCAAGGAGGCAATCGCCCCGGCGGTCAAGGTCAGGGCAATCGCCCCGGTCAGAACAACCGCCCGGGTGGACAGGGCCAAGGCAACAACCGCGCACCCCAACCTGCGCTTACGCCTGAGCAGAACGACAAGCAGATTCAAGAGCAAATCAAGGCTACGCTGGCTAAGCTGAGCGGTGGCAAAAACAACGCCGCTGCCAACCGTGCCCGCTACCGCCGCGACAAGCGTGGCATGGCTGCCGAAGAGCGCGAAGCTCTGCGTGCCCAAAACGAGCTTGATGCCAAAACTCTCAAACTCACCGAGTTTATTTCGGCTAACGACCTCGCGTCTTTGATGGACGTGAACGTGAACGAAGTAATTCGGGTGTGCCTAGGTATGGGTATGTTCGTATCCATCAACCAGCGTCTTGATGCCGAAGCCATCACGGTTATTGCCGATGAGTTTGGCTACGACGTAGAGTTCCTCTCGGCCGAAGAAGACGAAGAGGCTATTGACCTGACTGATGCCCCCGAAGACTTGCAGCCGCGTGCTCCCATCGTGACTATCATGGGTCACGTTGACCACGGTAAAACGTCGCTGCTCGACTACATTCGGAGCGCTAGCGTAGCAAAAGGTGAAGCGGGTGGTATCACGCAGCACATCGGTGCTTACGAGGTAACGACTAAATCGGGCTCACCTATCACTTTCCTTGATACGCCTGGTCACGAAGCCTTTACGGCTATGCGTGCTCGTGGTGCGAAGGTGACTGACATTGCTATTATCGTAATCGCGGCTGACGACTCAGTGATGCCTCAGACGAAAGAGGCTATCAACCACGCTCAAGCTGCTGGGGTACCGATTGTTATTGCCCTCAACAAGGTTGACAAGCCAACTTCTAATCCAGAGAAAATTCGCGAAGAACTTTCGCAGATGAACATTCTGGTAGAAGAATGGGGCGGTAAGTACCAGAGCCAAGAGGTATCGGCTAAGTCGGGCCTAGGTGTAGAAGACCTGCTTGAAAAAGTATTGCTCGAAGCCGAACTTCTCGACCTAAAAGCCAACCCCGACCGCAACGCGGTAGGTACGGTAATCGAAGCCGAGCTAGACAAAGGCCGCGGCTACGTGACTACAGTATTGGTGCAGACCGGTACGCTGAACGTAGGCGACGTGGTACTGGCTGGCCCGCACTACGGCCGTGTAAAAGCCATGACCGATTATCGCGGTAAGAAAAAGAAAGTAGCTGGCCCAGCTACTCCAGTGCAGGTACTTGGCCTCACGGGTGCACCGCAGGCCGGCGACCGCATTCAGGTAATGGAAACGGAGCGTGAAGCCCGCGAACTGGCCACCCAGCGTCAGCAGCTGGCCCGCGAGCAGAGCATCCGTACTAAGAAGCACATTACTCTTGACGAGATTGGCCGCCGCTTGGCTATCGGTTCGTTTAAAGAACTCAACATCCTGGTTAAAGGCGACGTGGACGGTTCGGTAGAAGCACTCTCCGACTCGCTGCTGAAGCTGAGCACTCCCGAAGTGAAGGTGAACATCCTAAGCAAAGGGGTGGGTGCCATCTCGGAAAGCGATGTACTGCTGGCTTCGGCTTCCGACGCCATCATTATCGGCTTCCAGGTGCGGCCCTCGCAGAGCGCACGCCGCCTTGCTGAGCAAGAGCAGATTGACGTACGCCTGTACTCCATCATCTACAACGCCATCAATGAGGTGAAGGATGCGATGGAAGGCATGCTGGCGCCAACCTTGCACGAAGTGATAGTGGCCAACGCCGAAGTTCGCCAAGTGTTCAACATCACCAAAGTTGGTACTATTGCCGGCTGTATGATGACGGATGGCACGCTCACTCGCAAGACCCGCGTGCGGGTGGTACGCGATGGCATTGTACAGCACACTGGCGAAATCCAGGACCTCAAACGATTCAAAGACGATGTGTCGGAGGTGCGCCAAGGCTACGAGTGCGGTATTTCCATCAAAGGTTTCAATGACCTCCAAGAAGGCGATAACATTGAGGGCTTCGAAGAACAGGAAATCAAGCGTAAGCTCTAATCACAGGTTCAGAGTTTTAAGCAACAAGAAAGGGTCACCTAGCTAGGTGACCCTTTCTTGTCGTATTGACCTATTGCTTTAAGCTTCTTCTAGACAAATTTGCGCAGCTTAACTAATAAGTCTGAAACTGTGATTAGAAGAATAGGAATTTCTTTTTACGGCCATGATTATGCACTAGCGGCTGCCCTTTGGTAATGCTGCCGGGTGCTTGATGCCCTAGGCCCCGTTTGTTCTCTTGGCCGGGCATTGCCTTAAACTTGCGCACAGTGAAGCCTCCGTTGCGCTTATCATACTGGCGATAGGCCCCACCATTAGCAGCACCGAAACTAGTGTTGCCGGTGCGGGCTTCAAGTATTTGCAGTTGCTGGTCGCGGGCCGCTTCCTCAGGCGTCATTTGTTGCTGCCGGCGAGTACGCGCCGGGTCAATACCCTTAGCAGGAGCTTCACTGGCTGCTGGAGCGCCAAGCGTGGCTGACTGTGCCTGGGCGGCTGAAGTGCCTAACAATACAAATGAGCTGGCCAGTAATCCGGCCGTGAAGAGGTTTTTCACGCGAGAAAGTGACAAATAAGGTGCATCGAAGATACGGCGCTAACTGCCAGTTAACTTCATTAAGTTCCGGCTTAAGTACGCGAGCGAGCATGGCGCACTACCTAAAGCAGCTAGCGACTGTTCTTGCATTAGCTCCGGGCTCGTAGCGCGTCACGAATCTCAGTTAATAGTACCTCTTCTTTAGTGGCAACGGGTGCAGGCGGCTCAACTACAACCACCGGGGCTGGACGTTTGAATTTATTGGCGGCCTGCACAATGAGGAAAATGCAGAAAGCAATAATAAAAAAGTTAAGCACTGCATTAATGAACAATCCTACTTTCATTGGCCCTATGGCAATGGTAGAATAATCCATTTTACCAACTACCAAACCTAAAATCGGCATTAGGATGTCATCGGTCAACGACGAAACTATTTTACCGAAGGCAGCACCGATAATTACCCCGACCGCCAGGTCGAGTACGTTACCCTTAGAAATGAACTCTTTGAATTCGGAAACGATACTCATTGGTGAAAAGGATGAAGGGTGAAAAAAGTATGCAATGCGCTAGCATAGCTTAGCCAAATCGTTGTTAGCTATTTAGCTACCTTAGATGCAGCTGCAAATGGTACTGCAATATGCAGGAAATATCCTATAGTCCTATCAGAGTACTCCTTAATTTAACGCTACACTACCACCGCACTCAGTCTACGACACTGCTGCTGGCCTAACATTACCTTTGGGGCCGTATCTGCTCTTTGCGCTTTCCCTATGGCTCCTACATTCGATAATCTGCTCTACGACCTAGATGCTGCTACCGGCATTCTTACGCTTACTGTCAACCGCCCTACTAAGCTAAACGCGCTAAATGCGGCTACTATCGCTGACCTAGGCCAGGCCATCAGGCACGCACGCCAAGATGCGGCGGTGAGGGGCATTCTGCTGACCGGCAGTGGTGAAAAAGCCTTCGTAGCTGGGGCCGACATTGCCGAGCTCGCCCAGTTGAGTGGCCCAGAAGCCCAGGAGGCGGCTGCCCGTGGGCAAGCCGTATTCCGGGAGTTTGAAACCAGCCCAAAGCCTGTGGTGGCAGCGGTCAATGGCTTTGCCCTGGGGGGCGGCTGCGAGCTAGCAATGGCCTGCCACATCCGCGTGGCGGCTGAGAACGCCCGCTTTGGCCAGCCCGAAGTGAACCTAGGACTACTGCCTGGCTACGGCGGCACGCAGCGCTTGGTGCAGCTAGTGGGCAAGGGCAAGGCCTTGGAGCTATTGCTCACAGCCGACCAAGTGAAAGCCGATGAGGCCCTGCGCCTAGGCTTGGCCAACCATGTAGTGCCGCAGGCCGAGCTGCTTGGCTTTTGCCGCAGTATGCTACTCAAGATATTAACAAAAGCTCCTATCGCCCTAGGGCTTACTATCGACTGCGTAAACACCTATTTCGACCAGGGTGGCGAAGCAGGCTACGAAGCCGAAGCCGCAGCCTTTGGCCAAGCCTTTGGCACCGCCGATTTTAAGGAAGGCACGGCGGCATTTCTTGAAAAACGACCGGCCGTTTTTACCGGAAAATAATTTTACCAAGGGTTATCACTGTTAGGTAAGTAGCTATTAGTCACATAGTCGCTTAGCCTGACAGGAAACCTGTGCATTGGCTAATGAGTATTGCGAAAAAGCTGGCCTCCCAAACGGCCATTTATGGGGTCAGCAGCATAGTGGGGCGGGTGCTGAGCTATCTGCTAGTACCTATCTACACGGCCCATTTTGCGGCGGCTGAGTATGGTATAGTTACGGGGCTGTATGCCTATGTGTCCTTCCTGAATGTAGTTTTCACCTATGGCCTCGAAACTACCTTTTTTCGCTTTGCCAACCGCCCCGGCCAAGACCGCCGTGAGTTGTACAACCGCACCCTGAGCCTATTGCTACTCAGTAGCGTAGTGCTCACGCTGCTGCTGGCGCTACTAGCCCGGCCCTTACTAGGGCTGCTCGACTTACCGCCCGGCCACGAGGAATACGCTCGCTGGGTGGCTCTGATTCTGGGATTTGATGCGATAGCAGCGCTGCCTTTTGCACGGCTGCGGCTTGAGAATAAGGCGCGCAAATTTGCCGCTATCCGTTTGACAAACATCCTACTCTACGTTGGGCTCAACCTGTTTTTTGTGGTGCTGTGTCCTTATGTGATGCAGAGTTCCTCCACAAATTTGCTGGCCGGACTTCGGCCGCTGGTGGCAGCCGTCTATAACCCGAGCCTAGGGGTAGGTTACGTGTTCTTATCCAACCTTGCGGCTTCGGCTCTAACGCTGCTATTGCTGGGTCGTGAGCTGCTAGACTTCCGCTTCCGCTGGCCCGATTTATCTTTTTTGCGGCCATTATTGGCCTATGCGCTGCCCCTTATGCTGATGGGCTTGGCCGGCATGGTCAACGAAACGCTCGACCGCATCTTGCTCCCGCGCTGGCTGCCCGAAAACTTTTATCCGGGTCTAAGTCGGCTAGGCGCTGTGGGCGTGTATGGGGCTTGCTACAAGCTCAGCATCTTCATGTCACTGGTCATTCAGGCGTTTCGCTACGCAGCCGAACCCTTCTTTTTCTCCCAAAGCACGGAGAAAAACTCACCGGCTACGTTTGCACTGGTCCTCAAATGGTTTACGCTGTGCTGCGCGTTTATTTTTGTTGGTATCAGCCTGAATTTGAGTTGGGTAGGTCCGCTATTTCTGCGGCGTCCAGTCTACCTGACCGGCCTCGATGTAGTGCCCATTCTCTTGCTCGCTAACCTTTTCCTAGGTGTTTATTACAACCTGTCGGTCTGGTTTAAGCTAACTGATAAAACTTACTATGGCACCTACATCGGGGCCGCCGGCGCGGTGCTGACCATCGCGCTCAATTTTGTACTGATTCCGGTGTTGGGCTACACGGGCAGTGCCTGGGCCACGCTGGCGTGCTATTTTTTGATGGCCGCGCTGTGCTGGTGGCTGGGCGAGCGGCATTTTCCGGTGCCCTACCCAGTTGGTCGGCTGTTGCTATGGCTGCTTGGGGCAGTGAGTCTAGTAGTAGCAGGGCAAGCTGGCATTCAGGCGCTACCAGCACCTGCGGGCTATGCAGTGGGCTTGCTACTGCCACTACTGTTTTTGGGGCTGGTATATGTGGTCGAAGGCCGACAGTTGCGGCGTGCTCGGGGGTAACCTAAGTGGGATAAAACAAAAAAAACACCGGGCACTACCCGGTGTCTTTCTGAGCTATGAAAACAAACTTAGCCAACTTCCCTTTCCCGAATCGGCCAAAGGTCGATTACAGTATCAGGTTGCTAACCGATACAAAGTTGGCAGTTTTGAATGACATATGCGCAGTACTGCTGAATCTTTTCGCTGAATTTGCCCTTCTAATCTGCGAACGTATCTAATGTGCGTGCTAACGTTCAATTAATTATTTACTTGGAATAATCTAGTAATCTATTTTCCTAGGTTGGTCTCCTTAATTCAATTAGCACCAGATAGTGAGCGGTTGGTGAATACGTCATCAACCCTGAGTGCCGGGCAAAACCAACTAAACTGATACCTTTGTAGCAGTCCAGTGCCACGGCTTTTATCGTATACTGGCTTCTACCTTTTCTCTTCGTTTTTCCACTCGCTACGGCTGCTCAGCCTCCTTGCTCATGCTAGTTCTCACCCTGCTGTTCATCAGCAATCCGAAGACCATCATTTTTATCATCTTTGTGCTGGTGCTTTTCTTCGGCGCCAAGCGCATTCCTGAGCTGTTCCGGGGCATTGGCCAGGGCGTGCGCGAGTTTAAGGATGCTAGCAATGAGCCGCAGCGCCCCAACTACCAGGCACCCACGGCACCCCAGCCGCCCTACGGCCAACCCCAGCAGTACGCCGGCCAGCCTCAGCAGCCGTATGCGCAGCCACATCAGCCTTATACCCAGCCGCAGCCTGGCTACGGCCAGCAGGCACCCGGCCAGCTACCCCAAGTGCCGCCAGCCGCTCCATATAATCCGAATGGCCCGGCAGCCTAGTTGCTAGCTTTTATTCACTCGCGTCTTACCCCCTCTTTCTTATGACTTCTACCCTGCTTTTCCTAGGTGATATCGGCGGCTCCGAATTAATTCTGATTATGGTCGTCATTCTTATATTCTTTGGTGCCAATAAAATTCCGGAGCTCGCACGGGGCTTGGGTAAAGGCATTCGGGAGTTTAAGGATGCCAGCAGCGAGATTCGCAACGAGTTTGAGAATGCTGGCCAGCCGCGCCCTAATCAGTATTCCAACCAATATCCGCCGCAGCAGCAAGCGCCCTACCAGCAGCCCTACGACCCCTCGCAGCCGCAGTATGGCCACGTGCCGCCCACGCAGCCGTCCGGCTATGAGCCCGTGCATCCGGTGTATAATGCCGCGAATGACGTAAATTCGCCCGCCGCAGCCCCTGCACCGCATGCACACGACACGCCTCTACCGGGCAGCGTGCCCGGTGCCAAGCCGCGCCTCGACCAGCCTTCACCTGACGCTTAAGATTTGAAACCTCTGTTTTCTTCCCTTTCGGAAATCCAGCGCGAGCTGGCGGCGGGCACTACGTCCTGCCGCCAGCTCGTTGAGTATTACCTCGATAACATCGACCAGCGCAACGCTGAGCTGAATGTTTTTCTGGAAGTGTGGGCCGATGAAGCTCGCCAGCAAGCCGCCGCCGTGGATGAAAAGCTGGCCCTAGGCACGGCTGGCCGCCTGGCCGGCATGGTCATTGGCCTCAAGGACGTGCTGGCATACCAGGGCCACTCGCTGCAAAGCAGCAGCCGCATTCTCGATGGGTTTAAGTCGCTCTTCACGGGCACGGCCGTACAGCGGCTGCTAGACGAGGACGCCATCTTTATCGGCCGCCAGAACTGCGACGAGTTTGCCATGGGCGGCTCGAACGAGAACTCGGCTTTTGGCCCTGCGCGCAATGCCCAGGACCCTAGCCGCGTACCCGGTGGCTCGTCGGGCGCCTCGGCCGTAGCAGTGCAGGCTGATATGTGCCTTGCTTCCATTGGCTCTGATACGGGTGGCTCGGTACGCCAACCGGCTGCTTTCTGCGGCGTGGTGGGGCTGAAGCCGACGTACTCACGCATCTCGCGCTACGGGCTGGTGGCCTTTGCCTCGTCGTTCGACCAGATTGGGCCCATTACCCACTCGGTAGAGGATGCCGCGCGTCTGCTTGAAGTAATGGCCGGCCCCGATGGCATGGACAGTACGGCTAGCCAGCAGCCGGTGCCTGCCTACAGTGCCTTGCTAGAGCCCCTCCCCCACTACCGCATTGGCTACTTGAAAGAAGCCATCGACCGGCCGGGCTTGCAGCCTGAGGTGCACGATGCGCTAGAAGGTACCCTAGGTGCACTGCGCAGCCAGGGCCACGTAGTAGAGGCCGTGGATTTCCCGTACCTCGACGAGATGATTCCGACTTACTATATCCTGACCACGGCCGAGGCTAGCTCCAACCTCTCGCGCTTCGATGGCGTGAAGTATGGCTACCGGGCGCCCGACGCCACGGATTTAGAATCGCTGTACAAGAAAACGCGGGCACAAGGTTTTGGGCCCGAGGTGCAGCGGCGCATCATGCTTGGCACGTTTGTGCTCAGCGCCAGCTACTACGATGCGTACTACACTAAGGCGCAGCGCGTGCGGCGGCTCATCAAGGAGAAAACCGATGAGTTGCTGCGCCAATATGACTTCCTGGTACTGCCGACCACGCCTACTACTGCCTTTAAAATAGGTGAAAAACAAGACCCCGTGTCGATGTACTTGGCGGATATTTTCACGGTGCAGGCATCGCTATCGGGTGTGCCCGCCATCTCTATTCCGGCTGGGCAAGATGCCGAAGGGCTTCCCATCGGCTTGCAGATTCTGAGTGGCGCGTTCCGCGAAGCTGAGCTGCTGGCTTTTGCCAATGAGTTAACTACCGTAACGGCCGCTAGCTAGTTTACGCCTCTTAGGTGCTTTTTACAGAGTGCCCAACCTTAAAATGACTGACTGCGTAGCGGGATGCTGCGCGGTCAGTCATTTTTTTAGCAAGGCTTGCTAACGGTTAGGCTGTTCAGAACTTGTATTTTACCTTAGCCTAATGAAAGTATTGCACCAAGTACCCGCGTCGGCCAATCGCCCTGCTTTGCGGGGTCGTTTGACAGGCCGGTTACTCGTGTGGGCCCTGGCACTAGGAGCGCTGCCGGCAGCCGCTCAGCGAGTGCCCCGCCCCCAACAGGCCGCACCGTTGGATACTGTTCGCCAATTAGTTGACCTGCCTGCCGCTACCATTGACTCGCTGGCCGCTGAGCCCCTTATCGAGCTTCAGGTGGATTCGGCCCGCCTAGCTTGGCTGCAAACCCCGACCACGCTGCAAGAGCTAGTAGGCGACCGCATGAGCTGCTTTGAAACGGCGGCGCCGCACCAATTTAATAATGCCGTGATGGCCTACGTGCGGCTTTTTACGGAGCGGCAGCGCGGCTATACCCAGCGTGTGCTAGAGCGTCGGGATTTTTACTTCCCAATTTTTGAGAAGTACCTAGCCAAGTATAACCTACCCGACGAGCTGAAATATTTATCGGTAGTAGAATCGGCTCTTATACCCACGGCCAAGTCGGGGGTTGGTGCCGTGGGCCTGTGGCAGTTTATGCCGCCCACTGCTAACGACCTACGCCTGAAGCGTGATGAATGGGTAGACGAGCGCATGCACCCCGAAAAGGCGACGGAGGCAGCCTGCAAATATCTACGTGACCTCTACCGGACGTTTCACGACTGGGAACTAGTGCTGGCCGCCTACAACTGGGGCACGGGCAATGTGCAGCGGGTAATCCGCAAGACGGGCAAGCGCAATTTCTGGGATATGTACCCGCACATGCCCGCCGAAACACGCAACTACGTGCCCACTTTCACGGCCATCATGTACGCCATGACCTACGCCAAGGAGCACGACCTGCATAGCCCAGCATTGCGCTACCAGCACTACGAGCAGCTTGACACGCTGACGCTGCACGGGCAAGCGCTTGACTTGCGCCGCCTCAGCCGGGCCTTGGGCTACGACGACTCGCTGGCCCTGGCCCGCTACAACCCCGAACTGCGCCGCGCTAGCCTACCAGCCGGCTACCGGCCCTATGTGCTGCGGTTTCCGGCGGCGGCGCGCGAGCACCTAGGTGATGTAGACCGCCCTACGCTGCTAGCTTACTGCCAGCCTGCGGCCGAGCTACCACGGCCGCTGTCGCCGCTGTTTGTTCGGCTAGCGGGCGTCGAGCCTTGGCCGACCAACACACAATTGGCCCGCACTTCTTATGAAGAAGCCGCTCCGCGCTTCCGGCGGCTCACGCACACGCTGCACCGCGGGCAAACCTTAGTCACCGTGGCTGAGAAATACCACGTGAGCCCAGCCCAACTGCGTAAGTGGAACGGCCTACGCAAAGAGCAGCCGCTGAAGCCCGGTCGTCAGCTGCTGGTAATGGTGCCCGCTCCAGTGCCCTCAGCTCTGGCTGCCAATCAGGCCATAATAGCAGCAGCTGCGCCGCCCCCCGTAACGGTGGCCACGCTACGCCGCGCTGCCCCAACCGACAGCACTGCGCTGCTACTAGCCGCTGCTAATGCGCGCTACGCCCGCCAAGCCCAGGAGCGCGCTGCCCGCGAGATAGCCCAGGCCCAGGAGTTGGCTCGTGTGAAAAAGCAGCTGGCAGCCCGGGCTGAGGCTCAGCGCCGCCTATCTATTGCGCAGGCGGCCGTCGCAGCCAAGGCTACTGCCGCCACGCGCCTAGGTATGCCCACCGACTCGGCGGCCACCGAAGCCACTGCTACTGTAGCACTAGTACAACAGCCTGCGCGCACCACCAAGCGCCGCGAAACGCGCGTCATTGCTCCGCAGCCGGAGCTCGCTACTACCTCCGATGCGTCCCTAGCCTCCGAAGAGACTGTGGCTACACCACGGCTCAGCCGTGCCGCGCTTGCCGAAGGACGCCCCACTGGCCGGCCGCAGGCTGACAGCCGCCGACCTAGGGAAGAAAAAACCGAAGCAGCTACAGTACTCTATACTGTGCGGCCGGGCGACAACCTCACCAAGCTGGCGCAATCACAAGGCGTCAGCATCGAGCAGCTGAAGGCCTGGAATAAGCTAACCACCGAAACCGTGATGGCAGGGCAGCAGTTGCACCTGGCTGCGCCCGCCGATGCCACCGCCCTACCAGCAGTAGCCCAGACGCCGCGCCATGCCAAGCACAGCCTTGCCACCCCCGCACTGGAAACGCATACTGTGCAGCCCGGCGATACGCTATTTAGCATCGCCAAACGCTTTGGACTGACGCTGGCTCAGCTAAAACGCCTCAACCACCTAGCTACCGACCAGGTAAAACCGGGCCAAAAGCTAGTGGTGGGCGGGTAGCGCCCGCCGAATAAAGTGTAATTTTGCCGAACGGCCGCGATTGGTTCGCGGCCGTTTCTGTTTGGTCTAACTTCCCACCATGCTCAAAATCAATCCGCAAGACGCGCTCGCCTACCACGAGCTTAGCCCCCAGGGCAAAATCGAGGTAGTACCCACCAAGCCCGTGAGCACCCAGCTCGACCTAGCGCTGGCCTACTCGCCGGGCGTAGCCGAGCCCTGCAAGGAAATCGCCAAAAATCCTGACGATGTGTACAAGTACACCGCCAAGGGCAACCTAGTAGCGGTTATCTCCAACGGCACGGCCGTGCTCGGCCTAGGTAACATTGGGCCGGCCGCGTCGAAGCCCGTGATGGAAGGCAAAGGCGTACTGTTCAAGAAGTTCGCGGGTATTGATTGCTTTGATATTGAGATTGACGCGCAGGACCCTGACGAGTTTATCCGCATCGTGAAGGCCCTAGAGCCCACGTTTGGCGGCATCAACTTGGAGGATATCAAGGCGCCGGAGTGCTTCCGCATCGAAACCGAGCTGCGAGAGAAAATGAACATTCCGCTGATGCACGACGACCAGCACGGCACGGCCATCATCACATCGGCCGCCCTGCTGAACGCACTGGAAATCGTGGGCAAGAAGATAGACGAGATTCAGCTGGTGGTGAGCGGCGCGGGTGCCGCAGCGGTTTCGTGCCTACGCCTGTACCTAGAGCTAGGCGTCAAGCTCGAAAACGTGGTTGTCTTTGACAAAGACGGCATCATCAATCCCGGCCGCACCAACTTGGCCGACATGCAGATGCGCTTTGCCACCCACCGGCCCATTAGCACAATGGCCGAGGCGCTGCAAGGTGCCGACGTGTTTCTAGGTCTGTCGGCGGCCAACGTGCTGCCGCCCGAGCTACTGCTGACGATGGCCGACAACCCCATCGTGTTTGCGTTGGCTAACCCCGACCCCGAAATCAGCTACGACCTAGCGATGAGCACCCGGCCCGACCTGATTATGGCCACCGGCCGCTCGGACCACCCCAACCAGGTAAACAACGTGCTGGGCTTCCCCTACATTTTCCGGGGAGCCTTGGACGTGCGCGCTACCGAAATCAACGAGGCCATGAAGCTGGCCGCCGTGCACGCTCTGGCCGAGCTGAGCAAGGAGCCGGTGCCCGACATGGTGAATAAGGCTTACGGCGATAACACGCTGGCTTTCGGCCGCGCCTACCTCATTCCAAAGCCCCTCGACCCGCGCCTCATCACTACACTGTCGCCGGCCGTGGCCAAGGCGGCTATGGAAAGCGGTGTAGCCCGCCGCGACATCACCGACTGGCAGGCCTACGAAGACGAGCTGCGCGCCCGCCTAGGGGTCAACCAGAAGCTGATGAACCGCATTACGTCGGCAGCCCGCTCGGGCCCGCGCCGCGTGGTGTTTGCCGAGGCTGATAACTACAAAATTCTCAAAGCGGCCCAGATTGTGCGCGATGAGAACATCGCCCACCCCATCTTGCTAGGGCCGGAAGACCGTATCAAGGCAATTGCCCAGGAGAATAACATCGACCTCGAAGGCTGCGAGATTCTCGACATTTTGCAGAATGATGAGAAGCGCCACGAATACGCCGAGTTGCTGTACCAGAAGCGCCAGCGCCGGGGCATCACGCTCTACGAAGGCAAGCGCCTGATGCGCGAGCGCAACTACTACGCCGCCATGATGGTCGAAACTGGCGCAGCCGACGCTTGCATCACCGGCTTCACCAAAGACTATGGCAAGAGCATTGTGCCGGCGCTGCAAGTAATTGGGCCGGCCGAAGGCGTGAGCCGGGTGGCCTCGATGTACATCATTCAGAACCGCCGCGGGCCGTTCTTCTTTGCCGATACCACGGTGAACATTAACCCCACCGCTGAAGAGCTGGTAGGCATCATTGGCCTGACGGCGCGGGCCGTGCGGTTTTTCGACACCGAGCCCCGCGTGGCGGCTATTTCGTACTCCAACTTTGGCTCGAATTCGGGCGTGCTGCCCGACAAGATGCGCACCGCCACGGCCTTGGCCAAGGAGCGCTACCCCGACCTACTCATCGACGGCGAAATGCAAGCTAACGTAGCCCTCAATCCTGAGCTGCTACGCGAGCAGTACGGCTTCTCGCCGCTGGCCGAGCGCGGCGCCAACACGCTGATTTTCCCCAACGTAGAATCGGGCAACATCGCCTACAAAGTGTTGCAGGAAATCGGCGGCGCCGAGGTAATCGGGCCTATCTTGATGGGCATGCGCAAGCCGGTGCACATTCTGCAGTTGGGCGCTAGTGTACGCGAGATTGTGAACATGACGGCCATTGCGGTGGCCGACGCCCAGCGCGGCGGTAAGGCCTTGTAAGCCAGTAGCAGACAACCTCGTTTTACTATTTTATTAAGGCGGCCCGAAAGCAGACAGCTTGCTTTCGGGCCGCCTTGCTAGTATTTGGTCGCCTAGGGCTTATTTTTGATAGTACAAAGCCAAGAACCGCTTGCTAGGCCATACTTAGGCTTGGCAAGCAACTTTTCCTCGGCGGCCCACCGCCAGTATTCTCTGCTATGATAGCCTACCTAGACGGTAAACTTGCCTATAAAGACCCAACTCAAGCCATCATCGACACCGGTGGCGTAGGCTACGAAGTAAAAATTTCGCTGGCTACTTACTCTAAGTTGCCTGCTGAAGACGAAAAAGTTAAGGTCTATACCTACCAGCACATTAAGGAGGATGGACAAACGCTGTATGGCTTTCTCGACCCTAATGAGAAAGCGCTGTTTCTGCACCTGATTTCGGTGTCGGGCATCGGCCCGGGCACGGGCATTATCATGGTGAGCAGCATGGGTGTGGGCGAGATTCGCCAAGCCATCGTGAATGAAGATGTACGCGCCATCCAAAGCATCAAGGGCGTAGGGCCTAAAACGGCGCAGCGCGTAATACTCGACCTCAAGGACAAGCTGCGCAAAGACGAGCTGCTAGCTAAGGCCGGCGTAGACACTGTGCCACTGGCTCGCCAGCACAATACCCAGCGCCAGGAAGCGTTGCAGGCACTGGTAATGCTGGGGTTTGCCCGAGCGGCAGCCGAGAAAACGCTCGACCAGATTCAGCACAAGCACGGCAACGACTTGAGCGTGGAAGAGCTTATCAAATTTGCTCTTAAATCGCACTAGGCAAACGGCCGGGCAGCTACCAGTACCTAGGCCTAGGCGGCAGCAAGCGCTGTTGCCTAGGCTGTTAGCTTTATCTACTTAAACCCGGCGACACCTACCTAGGTAGGGCGGGGCCGAACCTTCGTATCTGCTTGAAGTCTCTACTATCTGCTGGTTATAAATTACTTACGCCTGCCACTATCCTGACGACCACTTTGGTCTCGTCGGTGTTTATGGCAGCGGCGTGGGCGGGCTCGGCCGGGGCGGCGGGGCACTCGCGCGTAGCAGTTGGGGTGTTTACGTGGGCGGGCCAGCTAGGGTTGCCTATGCAAGGCCTACCGGCTCAAACCGCGCCGGCCGACACGGGCCGCTACCGCCCCAGCCGCCGGCCGCGGGTGCGCACCCAAGACCGACCGGGCAGCCGCTTTTCGCCGCAGCGGCGGCGCTCGCCGCTGGTACTACCCCTGCCCAAAAGCGTGCAGGTGAAGGTGACGCCCGACGACAGCCTCAAGCGCTACGACGTGCGCGAAACGGTGGGCACCGACATCGACTACCGTGACCCCACCGAAATCACGCGGGAAGAACTGCTGCGGTTTCAGGAGCGGCAGGCCATCAACGACTACTATCGCTTACGCAGCCAGGGCGGCGTGGCGGGCACTGGGGCGCAGCCCGGCTCGGCCCAGGCCCAGCGGCTCATTCCGAAGATTGACATTGGGCCGGTAGCCGACCGCATTTTTGGTGGGCGCTACATCGACATTCGGCCGGCGGGCTCACTCACACTCAAGGCTGGTGCGCGCTTCAACACGAACCGCAACCCAGCCCTTACTCTGCGCCAGCAGAGCGTAGGTGACTTCATTTTTGAGCAGAACATGAACTTGAACTTGAGCGGTACGGTCGGTACCAAACTCAAGCTCACGTTCAACTACGATACTAAGGCAGCGTTCGACTTCGACAACCAGATGAAGTTCGACTACGTGGGGCAGCCTACCGACATCCTGCGTAAGCTGGACCTAGGTAACGTGAGCATGCCGCTGAACAACTCGTTGATAACGGGTGGCTCTAACTTGTTCGGTATCAAAACCCAGTTACAATTTGGACGCCTGGGCGTGACGGCGGTGGCGGCTACACTACGCGGCTCGGCCGACGAGGTGCGGGTGCAAAACGGTGCTCAAAGCCGCACCTACGAGCTCAAAGCCAGCCAGTACGAGCGCGACCGTCACTTCTTCCTGGCCCAGTACTTCCGCGACCAGTACGACCAGAACCTACGTGGTTTGCCCACGGTGCAGAGCGGCATCACCGTCACCCGCCTAGAGGTGTACGTGACCAACGATAACCGCACTACCGACAACCTGCGCAACGTGGTGGCCCTGATGGACCTAGGTGAGCCGCGGCGCGACCGTACGTTGCGCTCGCAGTTTTTCAATCAGACCGTGGGGGGGGCGCCCTTTGCCCGCAACCCCGGCAACTCGCTATATAATGCGCTGCTGAATGGTGGCGCGGCTGCCCGCGACAACCTGAACGTGGAGCAGTACCTAGGTAGCCTGCCCACCCCGCAGGGCACGGTAGCGCTGATTAAAAACCTCGACTACGAGCGGGTACGCGCCCGCAAGCTGGCTCCCAGCGAGTACACCTTCAATCCGCAGCTCGGCTACATCAACCTGAATACTGCCCTGCTGCCCGACCAAGTGCTGGGCGTCAGCTACTCGTACATCTACAACGGCACTACCTACACGGTGGGCGAAACGATAAACGAGTACAGCAACGTAGCGCAGGACCAAGTAATCTTCCTGAAACTGCTGAAGGCGACCAACCCCGGTGTGGGCACCGTAGCCTACGACGATAGGAGTCTCAACTTCAACCAGTTCAACCCGAACTTACGCACCCGCAACACGCCAGCCTGGGATTTGATGATGAAAAACATCTATCCCCTGAACGCTTCGCAGCTCAACCGCGACAACTTTAACCTTCAGATTATTTACAAGGACGACGCCACCGGCGTAGACTTGATTTCGCTGAAGGAAGGCGCGCGCATTCAGAATACGCCGCTGATACAGGTGCTGGGGCTAGACCGGGTGAATGCCAACAACGACCGCAACGCCGACGGCAACTTCGACTTTTTCCCGGGTATCACCATTGACCCGGAGCTAGGAAAGATAATTTTCCCAAGCGTGCAGCCGTTTGGCTCTTACCTGCGGGCGCAGTTTGACACGACCAATACCAACGCTACCGTAGCGGCCTCTGAGCGGGCGCTGGTGCAGAAGTATGTGTACCAGGCGCTCTACAACCAGACGCAGAGCGATGCGCAACAGCAGCAAGTAAAAGACAAGTTTTTCCTGCGTGGGCGCTTCCAAGGCGCGGCAGGCTCTGATGAAATCAGCCTGCCCGGCATTGGGGTGGCGCAGGGCTCGGTAAAGGTGTACTCGGGCAGCACGCTACTAACGGAGGGCGTTGATTACCAAGTATTTTATGACCAGGCTAAGGTTAAAATTCTTAACCCAGCTTATCTCAGCGCGGCCAACGAGCTGCGTATAGCTTTCGAGAAGAACGCCTTGGTGCAGGTGCAGCCGCGCAAGCTGGTGGGCACTCGCCTCGACTACGCTGCTAACAAGGACGCGCTGTTTGGCTTCACGGCCATGCACATCCTAGAAAACCAGGCTCCCGGCATCAACCGCGTGAACATCGGCGACGAACCGGCTAACAATACCATGCTGGGCGGCGACGTGAGCTTCCGCAAAGACAGCCGGGTGCTGACCAAGCTAGTAGACATGCTACCCATCGTCTCGACCAAAGAGGTATCGACGGTAGCCTTTACGGGCGAAGTGGCTAAACTCATTGCCGGCCGGGCCCAGCTGGGGCGCGGCGAAAACGGCGTGAGCTACATCGACGACTTTGAAAATGCTCGCACGCCCTACACCCTCGGCGGGCTGGCCTCGGTACCGGCCTGGCGCCTGGCAGCCACACCCGCGCCCATTTTGGGCACAGCTACTGGGCTGGCTAGTAACTACCAGCGCGGCAAGCTGGCCTGGTACACCATCGACCAGAGCTACTATACAGGCGGCAACGGCACATCGGGTATTTCGAACGCTACGCTCAGCAACTTTTATACGCGTGGCATACCTCGCAATGAGATATTTCCCAATAAGGACCTAGGGACTACCGGCAACGGCTATGAGTACAGCTTCGATCTAGCTTATTACCCTGGCGAGCGCGGCCCCTATAACTTCTCGACCGGCCTTGACCGTTCAGATAGCAATGGCCGCCGCTTTGCCAACACCACAGGCGCTGCCAATGCAAACCGCTTCGGCGGCATTTCACGAGGTATCACATTTGACACGGACTTCGACAATGCCAACATCGAATACTTAGAATTCTGGATGCTGGACCCTTTTGCAAAGGCCAGCAATCGAGAACTAACCCGGATAGATGACCCAGCTTCGAGCACGCCCTATTATGCGGATACAAACCCCGGTGGCCGGTTTATCCTGAACCTAGGCAATGTGAGCGAAGATGCGCTGAAAGACGGCAACCGCCACGAGTTTGAGAACGGCCTGCCTACGCCGGCCGACCCCGACCCAACACAAAATACAGAACCCACCGCCTGGGGCCGCGTTACTACGCAGCAGTTCTTGACCGATGCGTTCAACGCCGCTGCGGGCGCCCGTGCTCTGCAAGATGTGGGCTTGGATGGCTTCGGCAATGTCGATGAGAAGGTTTTTTGGAATGGCAAGCCAGGAGGTTTTAACGCGTTTGACGACCCGGCGGCCGATGACTTCCGCCACCACCTTGACCCGTTTTATACTCAGAACAACGTCCAGCTCCTAGGTCGCTACAAAGACTACGACAACTACGAAGGCAACTCGCCCGAAAACTCGCAGCTCAGCTCCACGGCTTACCCCGACAAAGAAGACCTGAACCGCGACAACGTAGTACAAGACTCGGAGCAGTACTATGAGTACACCATGGATTTGCGCCCAGGCAAGCTTAACATCGGGGAGAACTACATTATTGACAAAGTAGAGGCCCCCGTTACCAATACTACGGGAACGGTTACCGGCGAAACGGTGACATATTACCAGTTTCGCATTCCAGTGCGTGAGTACACCGGCATTCAAGGCAACAGAGGACCGAATGACTTTAAGAACATTCGTTTCATGCGCTTCTACCTCACTGGCTGGGAGCAGCCGGTAGTACTACGCATGGTGCAGCCGCAGTTCGTGGCCAACCAGTGGCGCCGCTTTCTGAGTCGCATCTCTGACCCTAACAGTGGCCTAACTACGCAGATAACCGATGCCAAGACCTTCAACGTGTCGACGGTGAGCGTAGAGGAAAACGGCCTAACCACGGCCGCCAGCAGCGGCGCCATTCCCTACGTGCAGCCGCCTGGTATTACGCGCGACATCGAGTACGGCTCGTCGTCGGTTTCGCGCCAGCAAAATGAGCAGAGCCTGCGCCTATGCGTGGAGGAACTGCGTGATGGCTATGCTAAGGCAGCTTATAAGAATATCACTATCAACATGCTGCGCTATAAGCGCTTACGCATGTACCTGCACGCCGACTCGCAAGACCCCAATACACTGAGCAGCATGCAAGAAGGCGACAGTGTACGGGCCTTTTTGCGCATTGGCACCGACTACACCCAGAACTACTACGAGTACTCGCTGCCCCTCACGTTCACGACGGCTGGCCAAACGGCTCAGACTGACGTGTGGCCCGAAAGCAACAACATAGACATCGCCTTCCAAGACTTTATTGATGCCAAGGCTGAGCGCAACCAGCGTGGCTGGCCGCTCACGCTGCCCTATATAAAGAAAGTGCTGCTGCCCAGCGGAAAAACAGCTTACATCACTATCCTGGGCAACCCCGACTTTTCGGCGGTGCAAGGCTGTATGATAGGTGTGCTCAACCCCGTAAAAGTTGGCAATACCAGTGTAAAAACCTTCTGCTTATGGGCCGATGAACTCCGGGTGTTTGATTTCGAAAACCAGGGCGGCTGGGCGGCCAATGCCCGCCTAAACGTGAAACTGGCCGACCTAGCCAACATCACAGCCACAGGCTCGTTTGTGGGCGTGGGCTTCGGGGGCTTGCAGGATAAGGCTCAGGCCCGCTCGACCAGCGATGTGGTGCGCGGCGACCTCAACGCCACGGTAGCCGTCGATAAGTTTTTACCGTCTGCTCTGCGCCTGAAGGTGCCCGTGCTGGTGCAGGCCAGCACCCAAATCAGCACCCCGCAGTACGACCCTCTCGACCCCGACACCAAGCTAGAGCAAAGCTTGCTCAAGTTTCAGACTGACCAAGCCAAGGCCGAGTACAAGCAATTGGTAGTAGACCGCACCACTAGCCGCAGCATCTCGGTGCTGAACGTGCGCAAGGAGCGCGCTCCCACCCAAACCAAGGTGCACCCCTGGGACATTGAGAACGTAGCCGTGAGCTACGCCATTACCGAGCGCACCCACTCCGATATCAACACCCAGAGCGACTATTCACGCTCGTACACGGCGGCGCTGGCCTACATCTACCAAACTACCCCGCGCAGCATTACGCCGCTGAGCAATATCAAGGCGCTCGACAACCCTTACCTTAAGATTTTCAAGGAAGTCAACTTCTCACCGTTGCCGAGCCGCTTCTCGTTCCGCACCGACCTCGACCGGCGCTATAACGAGCGCTTTTTGCAGCGCGTGCTGGAGCCGGGCACGCTGCCCACCACGGGCGATATTCCGGGGGTATTCTATAAGTCGTTTTACATCAATAGGGTGTATGACCTGCGCTGGGATGTTACCAAGGCTTTGGCTATTGACTACACCGCTAACAACCGTGGTGTAATTGACGAGGGCATCGGCCGCTCTATTGGCGACAGTCCCGAGGCCCGCGCCAACCGCGAGCAGCAGTGGAAAAACCTGCTGCGCGGCGGCCGCACCACCAACTTCGACCAAACTATCTCGGCCACCTATCGCCTGCCGCTCGATAAATTTCCGCTCACCGACTGGCTCTCGGCCGATGTGCGCTACTCGGCGCACTATACCTGGCAGGCGGCCTCTACCGCCCTGCGCGCCCGCACCCCTACCCCTAGGCGCTTCACTGATGGTACTATAGACCCGACCGACACAACCACCGTCGCCATTAACCTAGGCAACACGGTGCAGAACAACGCCGAGTTTACGGCCAACGGTAAGATTGACCTGGTGAAACTGTACAACAAAGTGCGGTTTCTGAATATCATCAACAATGCCCAGCCAGCCCCGCGCCCCCGGCCAGCCCAGCCGGTGGCGGGCGCGCCGGTGCCGCCCGGCCGGCCCCAGCAGCCTGCTGCCCCCGACACGGCCCGCAAAGACCCATTGCGCTTTGTGAAGGCTGCCCTGCGGGCCATCATGACCGCCCGCAGCATCAACTTTACCTACGCCCACTCCAATGGCACGCTGCTACCGGGCTACCTACCTAGGACGCGCTACTTTGGCCTCACCGACGGCAGCTTCGATGGCTTGGCGCCGGGCATTCCCTTTGTGCTAGGCCGGCAGTACAGCCTCTCCTCGCTCTACGAGGAGGCCGTCAGCAAGGGCTGGTACACGCAATCGAGCCAGTATTTGAACACAGCTTACAGTGCCCTGCTGACTGATAACGTGGCGGCCCGCACTGCCCTAGAGCCCTTCCGCGGCTTCAACGTGCAACTCGATGCCCGCTGGCAGCGCACCAAAAACGACGAAGCTTACTATCGTAATGCAATAGACACCTCAGCCGTTGCCTATAAAGAAGTTGGCTACCTTCAGCCTTTTGGTGATTTAAGACAAGCCCCTGTTCAAGCGCTAGGCACGGGCTCATTCAGCGCCACTACCATCACCATCCAAACGTTTTTTGGTGACCTAGGCGCCAACGGCGAAACCAGTAAGGCCTTCGACCGCTTCGTGGCCAACCGCGCAGCGGTGCAAGCCAAGCTGCAGGCGGCTAACCCGGCTAGTGCCGCGGGTGGCACTACCACTGGCCTCTACAGCCTCAATTCGCAGGATGTGCTGATTCAGAGCTTCTTGGATGCCTACCACGGCAAGTCGTCGGATGGCTACGAGGCCAAGCGCTTCAACCCGTTTGGTATGTTCCCGCTGCCCAACTGGCGCCTCGAGTATAATACCTTTGCTGAATTGCCGGGTATGCGCGACCTGTTCCGCTCGTTCACCATCAATCACTTATACTCGTCAGTATACACCCTAGGCAGCTATACCACTACTACCAACTACAGCCAGCAGCCTGATTTTGGGCCTAATGCGCTCATACCTCTTATCACTAACAGCACTGGCCAGTACGTGCCGTACTACGTGGTAGGGCAGGTTAGCTTCTTGGAAAGCCTAGCCCCGCTGGTGGGTATCAATTTTCAAACCGTCAACAACGTAACTGGCCGCTTGCAATATGCCACCAGCCGCGCTGTGGCTTTGAACACCACCAACGCCCAGGTGACCGAAGTGCACGCCACCGACCTTACCATTGGTATCGGCTACGCAGCCACCGGCCTGCGGCTGCCCTTCCGGGTGGGTGGCGAGCAGCGCGTTCTCAAAAACAACTTGCAAGCGCGCCTCGACCTAAGCATTCGCGACAATACTACCATTCAGCGCAGCATTCTAAATTCGGTAGACCCCATTCCGGGCCTGACGGGTGGTGCGCCCGCCGTACAGGGCGACGTGGGCATTCCGACTGCGCAGATTACCAACGGCGCCCTCACGGTGCAGCTGCGTCCCACCGTCGACTACCTGCTCAATGCTCGTCTCAATCTTCAATTCTACTTTACCCAAACCATCACGCAGCCTCGCGTGAGCAATGCCTTCCGCAACGCCACCACCGAGGGCGGCTTGCAGCTACGCTACAGTTTGCAGTAGCCGCTACGCAAACGAGTAAAGTGGCCCTTGCATGCTTTTTCATCAATAGCTACTGCCCGCGGCAACGTACTTTTGCCGCACCTCTTCTTTACTCATTTATTCAGCGCCCCTTTTACCTCATGGATTTCCCCGCCACCCTGCACTATACCAAAGACCACGAATGGCTGCGCGTCGAAGGCGACGTGGCGTACATCGGCATCACCGACCACGCGCAGCGCGAGCTAGGCGACATTGTGTACGTGGACGTTGATACTGTGGATAAGGATATTGCTCAGCACGACGTATTCGGCACCGTAGAGGCCGTGAAGACGGTTTCTGACTTGTTCAGCCCTATTACGGGCACGGTGCTCGAAGTAAACGCTAAGCTTGCCGACGCCCCCGAAACCGTAAACTCGGACCCCTACGGCGACGGCTGGATTATTAAAATGTCTATCGGCAACCCCGCCGAAATCGACGAGCTAATGACCGCCGACGCTTACAGCGAATTGGTAGGCGCCTAGGTCCGTCCTACGCTACTTCAGAACGCCATGCCTCGGAACGCTCTGCGTTCGGCATGGCGTTCTTTTTGGCTCTTTTCTCTTGCCCGCTTCTGCTGCTTATTGCGTCTCCTTATGGCCCAGTCCTCTTCCCGAAAACTCTACGCCGTGCCGCCTGTGCTGTGGGCGATAATCATGCTGGTGCTCACCCTCACCCCGGCCAAGGAGATGCCCCGCACCCCAGACTGGAAGCTGCTAGCCTTCGACACGGCAGCCCATGCGGGGGTCTTTGCCGTGCTAGCCGTGCTGAGTTGGGTGGCCCTTCGGCAGCAGCGTCGCTGGCCCGCGCTGGCTCAACGGCCAGCTATGCCTGTGCTCATAGGCAGTGTGCTATTCGGAGGCCTTATCGAGATTCTGCAATACCTCATGGCAGTGGGGCGCCAAGCCGAATGGTCGGACCTAGTTGGTGATAGCTTAGGGGCCGCACTGGCGCTATTGCTAATCAGTGGAGGCTGGCACTGGTGGACGCGCCGCCAAATGGCTACTTCCCTATTACTGCTGCTCTTGAGCAGCAGCCTTTTTTTTGTCCGTCCGGCCCAGGCCCAGGCGCCTGACCTAGGCCGCGCCCGCCGCACTATCGAAGCCTTAGCTGCGCCCAATATGCATGGCCGCGGCTATGTGCAGGGCGGCGAGCACCAGGCCGCTGCGTACCTACGCGGCCGGCTACGCCAGCTAGGCTTGCAGCCACTGGCGCCCGACTTTATGCAGTCGTTTACGTTGGATGTAAATACGTTTCCGGGTAAACTGGAGCTGCAACTCGGTTACCAAAGTCGGCTTTCTATGCCTGCTGTATCCTTCACCCCAGGCATCGATTTTATTGCATCACCCGAGTCGCCTAGCGCTGCCACCACAGCCGCCTCGCTTATCCCAGCCGACACCGCAGCTTTGTATGGGGGCGAAGCTAAGGCACGAGAATTATTGTCTGGTTACTTAGACAGCAAGCCAAACCAATTCTTAGTACTGAGCCAACGTGCGGAAAACCAATTAACTGCACCTAGCAATGCTGATTTATTGGCCAAATGGGAAAGAATGTATAAGGCACGCCTTGTACTGGTCAATAAGTTAACCGCTTCCGTAGCTGAGCAGCAAGGCAAACAGCCTCATCTAGAGGTGCTGGCTTCCAAATGGCCGCCGGGTCAAACTAGCAATGCCGCCGCTCCTTTCACCGCTACGCTTCGCGTCGACGCGGAGCTCAAGCGCAATTACCAAACGCAGAACCTTGCTGCCATCGTCCGCGGGCGCACTCAGCCCGATAGCTTTCTGGTAGTATCGGCCCACTACGACCACCTAGGGATGATGGGGAACAAAACCTATTTCCCGGGCGCCAACGATAATGCAAGTGGGGTGGCACTGTTGCTGGAGCTCGCCGCCCACTACGCCCGCCCCGAAAACCGGCCTATTTACTCGGTCGTGTTTCTGCTGTTTGGGGCTGAGGAGGCGGGGCTAGTAGGCTCGCGCTACTTCGTGGCGCATCCGCTGGTACCGCTGCCGCATATTAAGTTTTTGGTTAACCTCGACCTTCTAGGCACCGGTGAGGAAGGCGCTACCGTCGTTAATGGAAAAGTCTACGAGCCCGCTTACCAGCGCCTCACTGCCCTCAACGAGGCGCACCACTATCTGCCGCGCCTCACCGCCCGCGGCCGCGCCGCCAATTCCGACCATTTTCCCTTCTCGGAGGCGGGCGTGCCAGCCTTTTTCCTTTATACCCGTGGCGGCAGCCAGGCCTACCACGATGTACACGACGTACCAGGCGCGTTGTCACTGGCGGGGTTTGCGGGAGCCTTTGGACTAGTGCGCGACTTTCTGAACGACCTAGGCGCCCGGCCCTAGGTACCCATATCGACACTAAAAAACCCCGACCGCTAACCGGCCGGGGTTTTTTCTAAAATAATAGTATAAGTCTTGTTATAATGTTAGCCTAATGCACTAATAATCTGTCACAAGTATCCCCCACTTTCCGCCAGGAGGCGGAAATCGTTTACCCGTTGGCTTTCAACGAGTTTAAGATTTTCTTTGCCAGTGGCTCCCATTCGGGCTTTTGGCGGTCGGCGCAGTTAAAAGTGCAGATGAGGAGCTTGCCTTGCACGTCGGTGAAGAACACCAAGGTGTAGACTTCGTGGCCCATCTCCGGCTTCATAAATTCGAGGTAACCCACTTTGCGGCCCGAAACCTCCTTCACACCCTCACCAAACCAAGTAGTCTGCTTGTACTGCTTGTGGTAGGTTTTGGAGAAGTTGGCCTGGTACACATCGACCATGTCCTGGTCGGCTTCGTTGTCGGAGTAGTTGAAGGACAACGTCACTAAGTTGTTGTTAGTGAACACTACGCTGGGCCGGCTGCTGGCGTGCGAATAGATAAAATCCATTTGCTGCTCGGTCATCAGCTCGAAGCCTTTCGGAATTAGTACTTCTACGCGCTCGCTCAATACTCGCTTTTTTACCAGCTCGATTTCCGAGGCGGGCCGGGCCGCCATCAGCAGGCCCGATAACGAGACCAGCAGGGTTAGTATGAGTGACTTCATAAAAGTAAAAAAGTAAGAGGGTGAGTAAGTAGAAATAGCTCTTCGTCCTTTGTGGAAACTAAGTTACAAGCAAAATCCAAATTTCATTGCAATTGAAAATGACGTAGCTCATTCTCCGCAAATCAAATTTTAGCAAAACAATTTATTATTATAAGTTACTTATTATCAGAGTTTATATTAATAACAAGTAAAGCTAAGCATCTTATAAAATAACAATAATTTATTCGTTCTACACGTCCATTTTATTAGAAATATGCAAAACGTAATCCGAAAGATGCAGCAGTTTTTTTGAAAATTATTTTTGCGGTAATCACAAAATGTTGTTGAGCTGCTCCTTTATTTTTTCCAACTCCTCTTTCATGCCCACCACAAGGTGCTGCACGGTAGCATCATTAGCCTTCGAACCTATCGTATTGATTTCTCGGCCTATTTCCTGCGCCAGAAAGCCCAGCTTCTTGCCTACTGCCTCATCGGGCTGCTGAATTGCTAACTCGAAATAGTTTAAATGCGCAGCTAAACGCACTTTTTCTTCAGCAATGTCGAGCTTTTCTATATAGTAAAGTACTTCTTGCTCGAAGCGAGTAGCGTTGAACTGCTCGTGCTGCGTAAGCTCGGCCAAATGCGCCGCGAGGCGCTGGCGCACATGCGCAATGCGCTGTGGGTCGTGCAGCTCTACAGCGGCCAACTGCTGCCGGATGGTAGCGATATAGCCTAGTATCTCGGCCTGAAGCGTCTGGCCCTCGTCGTGGCGAAATTGCTGCATGGCAGCGAGCGCCTCGGTGAGCAGTGGCTGTAGCTCGGCCCAAGTGGGCTCGTCGGCGGGGCCAGCCTCAGCTTGGGCGGCCTGGGCTTGCTCGGCCGCGCTAGGAATAACACCGGGCAGGCGCAGGGCCGCCAGTAGGGTTTCTTCGCTAGTAGACAACCCTAGGTGCTGGGCCACGGCTTGCAACTCGCGAAAGGCGGCGAGCAGCGCCTCGCGATTGAGCGATACAGCTGCTGAAGTAGTGGTGGTGGAACGGGTGAAATCGAGGTTGAAATTGACTTTGCCGCGCAACAGAGCTTTCGTGATTTGCTGGCGGATTTCAAGCTCGTGGGCTTGCAAAAAGCGCGGTAGGCGCAGGGTGAGGTCGAGAGTTTTAGAATTGAGCGAGCGAAGCTCTACTGTGGCAGTGTAGCGGTCGGTTTCGCGGTGAGCTTGGCCGAAGCCGGTCATGGATAACAACATAGCGGGGAGAAGCCTGGGCCAGCGGCGCCAGGAGCAGCGTTGGTGATACAAAGGTGAGTGGCAAAGCTATTGCCCTAGGGCCTTTAACGGCCACTGAGGGCATTTACCCTTCGACTAAGGGTTTTTACTCGCTAGACGGTGATGTTGCGGCGGCAGAGCTACCAGTTGGATGGCCGTTACACACCTTATTATATATAGTGCCTTTCCGAGCCGCTTCACTAGCGCCTATGTTACGCCAGTATTACATCTTATGTTGATTACCAATAATTTGATAATTTATGAAGTCTTAATTAGCTTATAGCGTGGGGGAACTTTGCAGGCGCATTGGCTTAACCCCCTTTTTATGCGCATTCGTACCCTAGGTCAGCCCGCAACGCGACTGACCACCCTGCTTTTTTTGCTGCTGGCCCACTGGGCCTCGGCGCAAGTCACCACCTCGTCGATAAGCGGCAAGGTCATTTCTGATAAGAACGAGGAGCTCATTGGCGTTACCGTCGTGGCTACTAACGTGCCCACTGGCACCAAACGCGGCACGGCCAGCGAGTCGGACGGTCGGTTCAGCATTCCGAACTTGGCACCCGGCGGGCCTTACACGGTCACGGTAACCTACGTAGGCTACAAGGAGCAGACGGTGAGCGGTGTATACCTGACCCTAGGCAACACTACGCGCCTCAACTTTACGATGGCCGCCGAAGCGCAGGCCCTGAATGAAGTAGTTATTACGGGCAACACGCAGGCCACTAAAACCGGCGCGGGCACCAACGTGGGCAAGGAGGCTATTCAGCAGCTACCCACTATTTCGCGTAGCATTCAGGACTTTACGCGCCTCGACCCGCGCAACTCGAATAACTCGTTTGCGGGCTCGTCATTCCGCTACAATAACATTACCCTAGATGGCGCCGTGAACAACGACGCTATTGGCTTTTCGCCTTCCCTAGGTGGGCAGGGCGGCACCTCGGGCCTGCCGGGCTCGTCGGCCCGCGCCAACCCGATTTCGCTCGACGCTATCCAGGAAATTCAAGCGTCGGTGGCGCCGTTCGACGTGAAGCTGGGCAACTTTACGGGCGGCTCGATTAACGCCGTGACGCGCTCGGGCACCAACGACTTTCACGGCTCGGTGTATGGCTACGGCCGCAACCAAGGTATCACGGGCCGCAGCATCGACGACGACCGCAGCCGCATCGGCAGCAGCTACCACGACTACCAGACGGGCTTCCGCCTAGGTGGCCCGATTGTGAAAAATAAGCTGTTTTTCTTTGTAAACGGCGAAATAGCCCGCCGCCAAGAGCCGCAGTTTTATGGCGCAGGCACGCCTGGCTCGCCAGTGTCGCAAGACCTAGCCCAGCTCATTGCCAACAAGCTGCAAACCACTTACGGCTACAACGTAGGTGAGTACAACAACTATAACATCCACGCCAACAGCGACAAAATTTTCGGCCGTCTCGACTTCAACCTCGATGATAAGACGAGCATCGCGCTGCGCCACAACTACGTGAAGTCGGACGCGACCAACCTAGAGCGCTCGGGCAGCTTGTTTAAGTTTGGCTCGCAGGACTTCAACCAGAACAACTTGCAGAACTCGACGGTACTGGAAGTGAAGTCGAACTTTAGCAGCAAGATTGCTAACAACCTCATCCTGGGTTATACCAACATCCACGATTACCGCTCGCTGCTGGGCGGCCAGAGCACGCTGTTTCCAGCAGTACAGATAAACAATGTGGGCCCCTCGGCAGGCGACAACACGCTGTACTCGGGCACCTACTATCGCGGCTCGAACCAAATTTTGCTGGGCTCGGACCGGGAAGCAAGCATCTTCAACACCCGCACCAAGACCTTCGAAATCACCGACAACCTGACCTACTTCCTGGGCAACCACACGCTGACCCTAGGTACCCACAACGAGCTGTATAAGATTGACTACGGCTTTATCAACTCTTGGAATGGCCGCATTGAGTACAACAGCGTGTCGCAGTTCCTGAACAACCAGCCGACCCGTATTCGTGGTACGTCGAACAAGAATGACAACAGCTACGACTATAACTACAACAACCCGTCGGCTTCGTTTAATGTCAACCTGTACTCGGCTTACTTGCAGGACGAGTGGAACGCGACCGACCGCCTAAAAATCACGCCCGGCCTACGCTTTGACCTCAGCTCGCTGCCCACGGCCCCGGCCCTGAATACGGCCTTAGTGAACAACCCGCAAAACGACGCCCGCACCCTGAACCAGACCTATCAGCATAGGAGCTGGACGGAGTTTAACAACAGTCTTTTGGGCCGCATCCAAGTGTCGCCGCGCCTAGGCTTCAACTACGACGTGAAGGGCGATGGCAGCATCGTAGTGCGTGGTGGTACGGGCTTATTCACGGGCCGCATTCCGTTTGCGTGGCTGGGCTATGCTTACTACAACAACGGCATCAACTACAACTCGGTAGACTACAACAATATTCAGCCCACTAGCGGCGATTTGTCGAAAGGCCCTCAGATACTGCTCAGCCAGAATCCTGACCAGATTTATCAAAACGCGCAGACTGCCTTGCCAAATTCGGTTCAGAACACGACTGAAATCAACCTCATCGACCCCGACTTCAAGATGCCGCAAATCTGGCGCTCGTCGCTGGCCTTCGACTTCAAGCTGCCCATGGGCTTCCGGGCTTCGGTAGAGGGCTTGTACACGGAGGTGCTGCAAGATGTGAAGTTCCAGAACATCAACCTGATTGACAACGCGACTTACTTTGCCCAAGGCCCAACGCAGTCGCCCCGCTACACGGGCTATACCTTCCCCGGCACTACCAGCGCCGCTACTAGGGTGAACACGAACTTCTCGAACGCCTTCTTGCTGACCAACACCAACCAAGGCCGTCGCTACCAGCTGACTGGCTCGGTGGGCAAGACCTTCGTGAACCTACTAGACCTGAGCGCGGCCTATACCTACGGCGTGAGTAAGGACATCAGCAATGGTATCCGCAACTCGCCCCAAAGCAACTGGGAGCTGAACCCGGCATTGAACGTGAATGACCCTGCACTGTCGTACTCCAACTTTGACCTGCGCCACCGCGTGGTAGCTAGCATCAACCTGCACCACGGCCTAGGTCAGCGTTTCACGGGCTACTTCACCTCGGTGCTGACTTATGCCAGCGGCTCGCCCTATACCTGGGTGTACAACAACAACTTCCTAGGCAACGGGCAGCAGAACGTACAGCTCGCTTACATCCCTGGCTCGGCTACTGATATCACCCTCGTCAATCGCGTAGCTACTACCGTAAACCCCACAGGCTTTGCTATCGACGCCAGCGGCGCGCAATACGCAGCCCTGAGCAGCTTTATCGACAACGACCCCTACCTCAAGAACCGCCGCGGGCAGTATGCCGAGCGCAACGCCGCTCGCACACCTTGGAACAACCAAGCTGACGTGCGCTTCATGGTAGAGGCCAAGCTGGGCAAACTGGAGGCCAACGAAGCCGGTCAGATTCCGGCCCGCCACACTATCCAGATTTCGTTTGATATCCAGAACGTGGGCAACATGCTCAATAAAAACTGGGGTCGCCAGTACTTCGTGCCCAACACCTTCAACTCGACCCTAGGTACCGGCCTCTCGCAGGTAGCCTTCGCCGATGCGGCGGGCAACATTTCGACCACATACAGCGCCAATCAGTACAACCGGCCGGCATTCACCTACAGCTCGCCAGCTACCTACTCCATCGACCAGCTGGCCTCGCGCTGGCAGGGCCAGTTGGGCGTGCGTTACCTCTTCTAATAGCTACGGCACCCTAGAAGCCTGGGCCCTGGTTCCGCTGTTGCGGGGCCAGGGCCCTTTTGCTTTTTGGCCTTTGCCTGCTTTACACCTCCGTCCTATTGTGTGGGCTTAGGTAGAAAAAGTCATCGGTTACGCTGAGAAAAAGCTGATTTTCATTTAAAAAACAATTAAATACTTATATATTGACAGCTTTCACAAAGGCCAGCTTATTTATGAAGTAAAGATGAACAATACTATTGCACTACAAAATAATATCTCTCTGATTAAATAATTGTAAATCAAATACTAATACACCATAGCCAAGAACTTTCATTGCACCTTCTACCCTCTCTAACTACCGCCAGCCACCATGAAAGCACTAGAGCAGTACACCGGATTTTTACGTCGGCTACGCTTCACGTATTGGTTGTTTAACCTAGCGCACTTGCTGCGGCTGGCCAAAAACAAGCAGCTGTACAAAACCCTAGGTATTGGCAAGGCAGTGTGGCAGCACGTAGCCCACGCCGATATCAAGCAGCCGTCAGCCGATACGCCGTGGTTGGACCAAGATAGTATTGCGCCAGAGGCCATTCGGAAGCAGGCGCACTTTAGCGAGTTTCCGGCAGCGCTGCAGGCCCAGCTGCTACTATGGCCACAAAATGGCTTCCTTATCTTGCCCGGACTGCTAGCCGCTGAAGCTGATGCGGTGAACGCAGAAATAACGGCGCTACGCGAAGCGGGTAAGATTGCGTTCAATTTCACCGGCCGCAAGATTTTTAATGCCTGGAAGCACAGCCCGGCCGCAGCGGGCATCTTTCATCACCCGCTGCTGCTGGCTCTCATCAGGTTTATTTTCAATAAAGAAGTCGTGCCTTTTCAGACCGTCAACTTTATCAGAGGCAGCCAGGAGAAGCCGCACAGCGACAGCATTCACATGACCACCGAGCCGCTAGGCTACCTCGTGGCCGTGTGGGTGGCCCTCGAAGATATTGAGGCGGGCAGCGGCGAGCTGTTGTTTTACCCAGGCAGCCACAAGCTCCGCTACGTGATGAGCGAGGATTTTGTCAGCGGCAACACATCTCTGCAACTCGGCCACGATACCCGCGAAAGCTATGAGCGCAAAATTGAAGAGCTTCTGCAGCAGCACGCATGTGTAGGCCAGCCTTTTTTGGCTAAGAAAGGCGATGTGCTTGTCTGGCACGCCAATCTATTGCACGCTGGCTCGCCCATTTTGGACCCTCAACTGACGCGCCAGAGCATGGTGGCGCATTACTTCGCAGAGGGCGTGCTTCAGTACCATGAAATAACGCAGCGCCCCGCCATTATCTGACGCGGCGGCCGGCAGCGGCTTGCTGCGCTGCTACTTTCGGGGCGTGAGAGTTTTGCACCTGCCCAAGTGGTACCCCCACCGCTACGACGACCAAGACGGCGACTTTGTGGCCCGGCACGTGGCGGCCATTGCGGCGCATGGCGGGCCGGTGCAAGCTGCGGTAGTGTTTGCCACGGTAGCCCGCGGCCCCCTACCGGCACTGCTGGTAGAGGAAGCCGACCTAGGCGGGCCGGTGCCTACCTGGCGCTACTACTACCGGGCACGCCCCACCGGCCTAGCCTCTCTCGACAAGCTGCTGAAGCTGGGGCTGTGGCTGCTGGCCCAGCAGCGCGGCTTGCGAGCGGTACGGCGCCACTGGGGCGGCGCCCGGCCCGAGGTGGTGCACGCGCACGTGCTGTTTCGGCCAGCGGCGTGGGCGTGGTGGCTACAATGGCGCCACGGCACGCCTTATGTGCTTACAGAGCACTGGACGGCCTTCCAGCCCATCAACATAGGCCGGCTGAGCAGGCCCATGCGCTGGCTAGCCGGCTGGCTGGTGCGCCGGGCTGCCGCATTCACGCCCGTTTCGGCCGACCTAGGGCAGGCACTGGCGGCGTTGGGCGGCGTCAATGCACATACCACTGTCATTCCCAATGTGGTTGATATCGAGTTGTTTCATCCCCCTACCCCGCCAGGCGTGCGCAGTGGGCTGCTGCACGTAGCCGCCTTCAACGAGCCAGCCAAGAACCTAGGTGGCTTGCTGCGCACGGTGGCCAAGCTGCACCGCGAGCAGCCCGGCCTGCGCTTGCGGGTGGCGGGCTATGGCCCAGCCGAGGCGGCGCTGCACCACCTAGCCCAGGAGCTAGGGCTCTTGACTACGGGCATTGTCACGTTTTTGGGTAAGTTGGCCCCAGCCCAGGTAGCGGCCGAAATGCGCCGCGCCACCTGCCTGGTTTTGTTCTCGAATTACGAAAACCTCCCGTGTGTGCTCATCGAGGCGCAGGCTAGCGGCTTGCCCGCCGTAGCCACCCGCGTAGGCGGCGTGCCCGAGTTGCTACCCGAGCCGAGCCTCGGACTGCTGGTGCCGCCCGGCAACGAAGTAGCCTTAGCCCAAGCCCTGCGCGAGGTGCTAGCAGCCCCCGCCGGCCGCTTCGACCCCGCTCGCCTGCGGGCGCGGGCCGTGGCCCAGTACAGCTACCTAGCAGTGGGGCAGGCGTTCGGCGCGGTCTATGCCCGTATTTTGGGGCAATGAAAATTATCCGCTCGCTGCTCGAAGCCGCCGTGGTCCTGGTGGTAGTGCTGGGGCTGTTGCGCTGGGCACTCAGCATTTTTAGCAAGAAAACTACCATTTACTGCCCCACCACTACCCGGCAACTAGCGCTACTTACGTGGCCGCTGCTGGCAGTGGGCGCCGGCCTGGCCGCCGCGGGGCCCGACCTGCTAGCCGCTACCGCCGCCGAGCGCTGGCTGGCCTGGGGCTTGCTGGGAGCTGTGCTAGCCCTAGCTGCCCCAGCCCTAGTGCTGCACCTACGCTACTACACGCTCAACGCGGCTACCACCTTGGTTTTTGACCCCACCAAGGGTCACCTGCAAGTAGCGCTCAATGAAGTGCTGGCCTACGACCCCGCGCGTCAAGGCTGGCCCGGCCCCGGTCCGGTGGAGTGGAGCCGCTGCCGCTGGCCCGGCGTATTTTGGCGGCCCTACGAATATCTGCGCCTGCCGCTGCCCCAGGGCGATATTATTCTCACCGTATTGGTGCTGCCTAGCATGCAGCCATTAGTGCACTACTTACGCTATTTTGGGGTGGAAGTGGTAGAAAAACGACGCGGCTGGGCATGGATTTAGGCGTTGGCTACCTTTACCTAAGAACATAAGGCTCAGACGGTGCCACTGTATACAACTCGTCTAGCACGTCATTTCCAAGTTCATAAAACTGCTGCGGGCCCGGCAGCGCCGCCGGGTAGGCCACCGCGGCTACGTAGCCCGCTGCTGCCTCAAAGGTGCTGACCACCCACCTAGGTACTTGGCCGGGGCTAGCTACGTGGTGCTGACCATCCAAAGCCGGCACTTGGGCAAACTCGGCATCGATGCCCCGCCCAGTCGCTTTCACAAAGGCTTCCTTACGCGTCCAGAGTTGGTAAAACGCATGAGTTGGCACCAGGCTGCGCTCGATGAATGCTTTTTCGGCGGGGCTAAAGCTGTAGTCGAGCACCTCTTGAAAAGCAAACTGCGGGGCGAGGCGCTCTATATCAATACCTACTTCTGCCTTGGCTACGGCCAGCAGCACCCAGTCGCCGGCGTGCGATACGTTGTAGTGCAGCCCTGGGGCCTCGCGTAGGCGCGGCTTCTTAGCGGCGCCCGGCTCGAAGTGTAGGCCGGCTGGCGGCAGCCCTAGGTAGGCACCCAGCACCAACCGCTGGGCCGCCCGCCCCAGCACAAAGCGGTGGTAGTCTTCGGCGCGGTGGTAGCGCTGGGCACGGCGCTGTTCCTCGGCCTGTAGCAGTGCCGCGGCTTGCGACACAAATGCCAGGCTACCAGTAACGTGTAGTCTAAAAATTGTTACGCCAGTCGGGGCGCCGAAAGCTGGACGTTGCCATCTTTCGGCGCCCGGCCGGGTATTACACGTCAGTAGCACGGGCAGCTCGCCGGGCGGGGTGGCATCTAGCTCAGGCTTACCTAGGTGCACTGGTCGAGGGCAGCTTGCAGAATCTGGGCACATTCGGCATCGTGAGGCGGGGCAAACATGTGGAAGTGATTGCCGGGCAAGTCATATGTTTTCACGCCCGCCGTAGCAAATTCTCGCCATCCTAGGTAGGTGTAATCTTCCATATAATAGAGCCGCTCCTTGCTGCGAAACACGTGAACGACAATATTCTGCGGCCGCAACCGATACTGGCGCTGCGCCAGCGCATGCACAAGGCCCAGCTTGTAGGGATGCCCATTAATGCGCTCGTACTGCTCGGCCGGACTGTATTGAAGCCGCTCTACCGTGGCTCGCCGAAGCGACTGCACCTTCATTCGCATAGCCTCACGCGGACTATTTTTCAACGCCACCGCACTGTAGAGCAATTGCTTAACAAGCTGGATACCTCGTTTCCATGTCTTATGCAGCCAGGGGTCGTAGTGGTCTGTCTGCGCGGCGTAGGTATCGAACATACCTAGGAATGTCACCTGCTTGCCCGCCTCGATGAGCTGCCGGGCCATTTCAAACGCTACAATGCCCCCGAACGAATAGCCTGCCAGTGCATAGGGCCCATTAGGATTAGCCGCTACGATGGCTGCTACGTAATGCGCTGCCATTGCTTCCACGCTTGCGGCGGGCTCTTCAATGCCATCGAGCCCCTTGGCCTGCAAGCCATACACGGGCTGGTCGGCTGCCATCTGCTTTGACAGCGCGTTAAATATGAGCACATTGAACCCTGCCCCATGCACAATATATAAAGGCGGCCTAGTGCCCTGGGGCTTGATGGGTACCAGCGAACTCCAGGCGCCGGGTGGGCTAGCTTGCTGCAACACGGCCGCTAGCTTCGCCACAGTTGGGTGCTCAAACAGTGTGGCCAAGGGCAAGCGCTGGCCAGTGGCTTCGGCCAGGCGGGCCATCACCTGCACCGCAATGAGGGAGTGCCCGCCTAGCTGAAAGAAGTCATCGTTTAGCTCAACCTGCGTTACCCCTAGGCACTCCTGCCAGGTGGCAGCTACGAGCTTTTCGAGGTCGGTGCGGGGCTGACTTGGGGTGAGTGCGCGGCCTGCCTCCGTGCTGCTGGGCGCTGGTAGTGCTTTGCGGTCGAGCTTGCCATTGAGCGTCAGGGGCAGCGCGGGGAGCGTCACAAAGTCGCTGGGCACCATGTAGGCGGGCAGTTGGCTCAGCAGCGCCTGCTGCCAGCGACTGATGCGGGCCTTGTCGAGCGGCGCGGACACCGGGTTGGCCAGTACTAGGTAGGCTACTAGGCGCTCGTCGCCGGGGTGGCGCTCATAGGTGCCAATGACGGCTTGGCGCACTTCGTCGAAGGCTTCGAGGGCATGCTCGATTTCGGCGGGCTCGATGCGGTAGCCCCTGATTTTCATTTGCTGGTCGAGGCGCCCTAGGCATTGCACCTCGCCCGAAGGCAGCAGCCGGCCTAGGTCGCCGGTGCGGTAAAGCAGTGCCCCCGGCTGGCTAGCAAAGGGATTAGCCACAAACTTTTCGGCCGTGAGGGCAGGGCGGTTTAAGTAGCCGCGGCCCACACCGTCGCCGGCAATGCATAGCTCGCCCGGCGTGCCAGGAGCCACTGACCGGCCGTGCTCATCCAGAATATAAAATTGGGTATTGGCGATAGGATGGCCGATAGTCACCTCTGTATCGGTGCGGCCCATCTGCTTGACCGACGACCAAATGGTGGTTTCGGTGGGCCCATATAGGTTCCATACCGCCTGGCTGCGAGCCAACAGCCGGCCAGCCAGCTCCAGCGGCAAGGCCTCGCCCCCGCACAGCACTTTTAGCGGCAGGGGCTGCTGCCAGCCCGCATCAAGCATCATGCGCCAGCTAGAGGGCGTGGCTTGCATGATGGTGATTTTCTCCTTTTCTACCAGCCGCAGTAGTTCTTGGCCCTCTTTGGCCGCGTAGGCATCGGCCAGCACTACAGTGGCTCCGCTTACTAGGGGCAGGTACAGCTCTAGGCCCGCAATATCGAAGGAGATAGTGGTAATGGCTAGCAGCTTGTCATCGGCGGTGATACCCGGCGCCTGCTGCATGCTGCATAGAAAGTTTACAGCATTGCGGTGTGTAATTTCCACTCCTTTAGGCTTGCCAGTCGAGCCCGAGGTATAGAGCACATATAGCACCTGCTGGCTGTCGGGTAGCGCAGCGGGCTCCTGGTCGGAGTAGCTGCGCGACAGCTCTAGGGCCTCGTCGATGGCCAGCACGCGGGCTGTGGTGGCCAGCGCAGCCGAGGCCGAAGCTAGCAGCAACCGAGCTCCTGCATCGGCGAGCATAAATTCGAGCCGCTCGGCCGGGTAAGCGGGGTCGAGCGGTACGTAGGCGGCCCCGCACTTCATGAGTGCCAGCAGGGCAATGACCAGCGCAGGCGAGCGCTCTACCGCAATACCCACTACATCGCCGTGCTGCACACCCTGATGCCAGAGGTAGTTAGCCAGCTGATTGGCGCGGCGGTCTAGGTCGTAATACGACAGTTCCTCTTGGCGAAACCGCAGTGCCGGCCGCGCGGGCGTGGCGCGGGCCTGCTCGGCAATAAGCTGGTGCAGCAGCTTGTGCGCAGGATAAGGCTGCGCGGTGGCATTGAGCGCCTGATAGGCCGCAGCCAGCGGAGCAGCCTCGCCCTGCACTAGCGCCTTGAGGCTAGTAGTAGGCTCGGCAATAATGCGTCGCAGCAACGCCTCGAAGCTGGCCATCCAGAAGCCAATGGTTTCGGCTTTGAATAGGTCGGTATTGTAAGACCATTCCAGCACTAAGTCTTGCTCGGTACCGCTGGCATTCAAAAACAGTTCGAAGCTTTCGTAGGCCCTAGGGTTGTTAATCAGCTCGTAGCGCAAGCCCTCAAACGCCACCTCGTTGGTCAGCCCAAGGTCGATGTTGAACACCACCGGCACCAACGGCACCCGGGAGGCATCGCGGGTTAGGCGCAGTTTCTTGAGTAGGCTGCCGAAGGTGAGCTGCTGGTGCTCGTAGGCGTCGAAGAGTGCCGTTTTGCGCTGCCGCAGGTAAGAAACAAAGTCACCGTCGCCGTAGGGCTGGCTACGCAAGGGCAGCAGGTTTACGCAGTGCCCCACTAGTTGCGGCAGCCCACTGGCCGACTGCCCGGCCGCCGGCAGCCCTACCACTACGTCGTTTTGGCCAGTGAGCCGGGCCAGCAGCACCTCAAAAGCTGCCAGCAGCGTCGTCACAAAGCTACTACCAGCTCCTAGGCCTACTTTTTTGAGGCCCGCTACTAGGCTAGGAGCCAATGGATAATCGGCGCGGGTGCTGCGGTAAGTGCGCACGGCCGGCCGGGTAAAGTCGGTGGGCAAAGCCACCACTGGCACCGAACCTTGGTACTGCGCCAGCCAGAATTGCTCGACCACTTGATAATCAACGCTGCGACTAAAAAGCAACTGCTGGTCGGCGTATTGGCCAAACGGCGTGGTGGCCGGCAACGCAGGTACTAGCCCTTGATAGTAAGCCGAGTACAACGCACTAAGCTCTTGCAGCAAGATACCCAGCGACCATCCATCACACACAATATGGTGGGCCGTCAACACCAGCTGATGCTCCTCGGGCGCTACGCTAAACAGACTGGTTTTCAGCAGCGGCCCGTGTAGCAGGTCAAACACATACTGTGCATCGTGGGCCACGCAAGCGGCCACTACCGCTTGCTGCTCAGGGGCGCCTAGGTCGGTGATGGCTTGGTAGGCAATCTCCAGCGGCAGCTCTCGAAAGACGCAGCTGTATTTACCATCGGCGCTGAAGGCCGAGCGCAGGGCCTCGTGGCGCTGCCCCAGCGCCCGCAGCGCTCGCTCAAGCGCAGTGCGGTCGAGCGGCCCTACTAGGCGCAAGGTCACCGACTCGTTGTAGGCGCGGCTGGCATCGTCGCCGCCGAGCAGGCACGCCGCCCAAATCTCGGCCTGCGACTCGGTAATGGGTACTAGCCGCAGCAGCTCGGGCCCGGCGAAGGGGTCAAACTCTACTTCGGCCACCGTGGCCAAGCGCGCGGGCAGACGCGCTATGAGCGGGTCATCAGTAAAAATCTTGCTCATAGCCCGTTAGTTCACGCTAAGTTGGCGGTAGCTGTCGGGGCGGCTGGGGTCGGCCACAAACCAAGCGGGGTTGCCGGCCCGGTCGCGGCCCAGGCGGGCGCCGGGCGCGGGTGGCTGGTTGAGCTGCTCGGTGGTACCTAGGGCGGGCGCCGCCGGGCGAGCCACAACGGGCCGGCTCGACTTGAGGAAGCCGGCGGTCACCAGCTCATGGGCGCTGGCTAGGCAAGCCGCTACTATCTGGTCAACTTCTGATGCGGTGTGGGCCGTGGTGAGGAAGCACGGAAAACCATCCCAGATGTGAATACCTTTCTCGCGCATGAGCGTAAACAGCAGCTCATTATACGGCAGCTCGTCGTAGAATTTAATTTTCCAGAGCGACCCAAACTGCGCCACGTAGAAGGGCAGTTGCTGACGCTCGAGCTCGGTATTGAGCGCATGGGCTAGCCGCTCGGTGCTGGCCGTCAGCTCTTGCTGCAACCTAGGGCCTTGCTCTTTGAGATATTGGAGCGAGGCCTTGGCCGCCGCCAGCGCCAGTGGGTGCCGCACAAACGTGCCGGCGAAGTAGGTCACGCCCGCCTCCGGAAATGAGGCGTCGCCGTACTGCCAGTGGCCGCCGTCGAGGGCGTCCATCCATTCTTCGTGCCCCGCAATCACGCCGATAGAGAGCCCGCCGCCCACCACCTTGCCGTAAGTGGCTAGGTCGGCCCGGATGCCAAACAGTGCCTGCGCCCCGCCCGGGTGCATCCGGAAGCCCGTAATAACCTCATCAAAAATCAGCGCCGTACCCGCGGCGGCCGTTACCTCGCGCACCTGCTTTAGGAATGCCACCGGCCGGAATTCGGGCCGCCGGCTTTGCACGGGCTCGACCAGTACGGCCGCCAGCTCGTGCGCCCGCTCCTGGATGATGCGCAGGCTCTCGTCAGTACCGTAGTCCAGAATGAGCATGTTTTGAACAGCTTCGGGCATAATGCCAGGCGCCGCCGGGAAGGACTTGAGCTGCTTGGTGCCGCGCACCAGCACCTCATCAACAATGCCGTGATACGACCCCGTGAAGGCCACCACCAGCGAGCGCCCCGTAATGGTGCGGGCCACACGCAAGGCACCTAGGACGGCTTCTGAGCCAGTATTGCACAACGCAACCCGGTCGAAGCCCGTGAACTCGCACAGCAGTTTGCTGACCTCGCCGGCCAGCACGTGCTGGGGCCCTATCTCGTAGCCCTGCTCAATTTGGGCGTGCAACGTTTCTTTCAGAAAAGCCGGCTGGTAGCCTAGCAGCGACGACCCAAACCCGTTGAGGGCGTCGATGTACTCGTTGCCGTCGAGGTCCCAGAGGCGACTGCCCTGCGAGCGGTTGACTACCAGCGGATAAACCAGTTCCTTGGTCAGCGGCCGGAAGCCCGATACCACGCGCGGGTCGGCCATGCGGGCGCGGTGCTGCTGCGTATAGGCCTTGCTGGCGGCAGTTTTTTTGGTGTAGCGGCGAGTCAGCTCCTGCAAAAAGGCCTGCTGCCCCGGCCCTAGCTCGGTAGCTTGGCGCTCGATGCGGGCAGTGGCTCCGAAAGGCTTTTTCAATTCGGCAACTTCTTCTGCCGAAAGTTCGGGCGCTGAAGAGAGCGCTTGTGCTACGGGCGCAGGGGCTGGCGCCACAGCACCTAGGGCCGGGGCGAGTGGCGCTACGCTAGGTGCTGCCATTGGCAGCGGCACCGCGGCAGCCGTACTGGCTTGCACCAGGGCCACTTGCTGGGCAATAAGCTGTAGCTGCTGAGCCAGCAGGCCCAGCGTGTCGCTGGCAACTGGCGCGGGGAGCATTGGCCCCGCCATGAAGGCCCCCACTGGGACTATGGCGGGCGCAGGCACCGCTAGTGCGGGGGCAGCCGGTGCAGGAGCAGGCACTGGCGCCGCAGGAGCGGCTGGTGCTTCGGCTGGTAACTGCTGGTCTAGGTAGTCAACGAGCTGGCCTAGGGTCGCATATTCCTCATTCAGCTGCCGGAAAGTGATGGGCAAGCCAAACTCTTTTTTCAGCGTGATGGCCAGTTGCGTCAGCAGCAACGAATCAAACCCAACTTCCAAGAAGCTGGCGGTGGGTGGGGCGGTTGTTAGCTCAATGCCGGAGGTTTCCTCCAGCAAGGTTCGCACCTTGGTAAGCAGCGTAGTCTTTCTCATACTAATGGCAGAAGGAAGTAGCGGGGTAGTAGCAGGTAGTAGCGGGCGAGGCAGCTCCTCTGCCGCGGGCGCCGCCGAAGAACTGGCGACAGCGGCAGGAGGGTCGACCCAGCACCGCTGGCGGTCAAAAGCGTAGGTAGGCAAGCTGATTTTGCGGCGCGCTTGCCCAAGATATAAGCGAGACAATTCTATAGCCAAACCATTCATCCACAATCCACCCATTGTCGCCAACATGGCGTGGCTATCAGTGTGAATGGTGGCCGGGGGTAAGCCCGGTAGCACAGCCGCTGCGCGCCCCCCCAGGTGCGGCCGGGCCAGCGCGGCTAGCACGCCGCTAGGCCCTACTTCGAGCAGCAGTGGGTTGGCAAGGCTCCCTAGGGTATCGAGGGCCTCGGCAAAGCGCACGGTGCGCCGCAAGTGCTGCGTCCAGTATTCAGGGTCGGTGGCTTGGGCATCGGTCAGCCAAGTGCCACTGACGGTAGATACCACCGGCCGCTGGGGGCGGTGCAGTGCCACAGTAGCCACCGCCGCCCGGAAGGTAGGCAGCACGGGCTCCATCATGGCGGAGTGAAAAGCGTGGCTGGTAGCGAGCACCCGGCTCGGGATGGCCTGCGCGTCGAGCCACTGCGCGAAGGTGGCTACGTCTTCGTCGGGGCCGGCTACCACGCAGCGGCGGGCGCCATTAGTGGCCGCTAGCGAGAGGGCGGCTGGCAGCTGGGCTAGTACTTCGGCAGCGGGCAACTGCACTGCTAGCATACTGCCGCGCGGCAGCTCGCTCACCAGCTGGGCGCGGGTGGCCACGAGCCGCAGGGCATCGGCCAGCGTGAACACACCCGCCAGGTGGGCCGCCACAAACTCGCCCACACTGTGGCCGCACAAAATACTAGGTCGAATGCCCCAGCTCTGCCACAGCTGCGCCAGGGCGTACTCCGTCACGAAAAGCGCCGGCTGGGTGTAGCGCGTATTTTTTAGGCGTTCTTCAGCACCGCTGCTGCCCGGCGCAGGATACAGCACCTCACGGATATCCATGGCTAGCTGGTCGTGCAGCAGGGTCGCGCATTCGTCTATCGCTTGGCGATAGGCGGGCTCATGCTCGTAAAGGCCGCGCCCCATGTTTAGGTATTGCGAGCCCTGGCCGGGGAAAAGAAATACCGTTTCACCTGGCACTGTGGCTACAGTCTTCGTGCCGCCTAGGGTGCCTGCTGGGCGCTGAAGTGCAACTGCCGCTTCGGCCGCGGTGCTTGCCACTACAAAGCCGCGGTGCGTAAACGCCGGCCGCGTGGTGTGCAGCGTAAAAGCCGCATCGGCTAAGGAAATAGCCGAACTAGCACCTAGGTGCTGCGCCAACTGCTGGGCGTAGGCAGTGCGGCTGGCTTCTGACTTGGCCGACCACGTGAGGAGCTGCGCCGGGCGCTCGGCGCTCGCTGGGGTCGGGTCGGTGAGTTCGGGCACCACGTACTCTTCTAGCACCACGTGCACATTGGTGCCTCCCACACCGAAGGAGCTTACCCCAGCACGACGAGTACCGGCTGGCTGCCAAGGCGAAAGCTTGGCGTTGACGAAGAAGGGACTAGCCGCAAAATCAATGTGCGGGTTGGCTGTTGTAAAGCCTAGTGAGGCCGGCAGCTGCTGGTAGCGCATAGCCAGCACAGTCTTGATAAAGCCCGCCACCCCGGCTGCCGCCGTGAGGTGCCCTAGGTTGCTTTTGATGGAGCCTAGGGCGCAAAACTGCTGGGTTGCCTGCTCCCCAAATGCCATAGCCAGGCCCTCGATTTCGATGGGGTCGCCAAGCGGCGTGGCAGTGCCGTGGGCCTCCACGTAGCTGATGGTGGCGGGGTCAATAGCGCCATCGGCCAAGGCCTGGCGAATGGCACCAGCCTGGCCCTCGGCGCTGGGGGCAGTGAAGCTGCCCTTGCCAGCGCCGTCATTATTCACCCCCACCCCTTTGATAATGGCGTGGATGGTATCACCATCGCGCTGGGCCGCGGCGAGGGGCTTGAGCAGCACTACCCCGGCCCCATCGCTGAACACGGTGCCCTGCGCCTGCGCATCAAACGGGCGGCAGTGGCCATCGCCGCTCAGCATGGCGCCTTCTTGGTAAAGGTGGCCGCTGCGCAGCGGCGCCGTGATGCTGACGCCACCCGCCAGCGCTACCTCGCATTGGCCGCTACGTAGGCTTTGCACGGCTTGCGTAATGGCCAGCAGCGACGTGGAGCAGGCCGAGTACACACTCACGGCCGGCCCCGTGAGCCCTAGCTGGTAGGCTGTGCGCGAGGCCAGGTAGTCCTTCTCATTTACCGTCATTACCTGAAACTCGCCTAGCTGCGCCACCCGCTCGGGGTTGCGCAGCACGTGGCGCAGGTAGTAAGTATTATTACCACTGCCCGCAAACACGCCCACACGCCCAGCGTAGGTCTGGGGCAAATAGCCAGCCTCTTCCAGCGCCTCCCAGGCTATTTCCAGAAATACCCGCTGCTGCGGGTCCATCAGCTCGGCCAGCTTGGGTGGCAGATTAAAAAAGCGGGTGTCGAAATCCTCCGCGTGGTCAATTACGCCGCGGGCTGCTACGTACAGCGGGTCGTTTTTGAGTGCCGCCGGAATTGACGCATCTAGCTCTTCAGAGCTAAAAAATCGAATAGTTTCGCGACCCTGCGCCAGCACATCCCACAGCTCCGCCACCGACGCCGCCCCCGGAAAGCGTCCCGCCAAGCCAATGACCGCAATGTCGCCTGCATGACTGACGCGGGCTTGGCTAAGGTCGGCCGGGACCGGGCGAGACTGGCCCCCACCACCTAGGTAGGCAGCCAGGCCAGCCGCCGTTGGCAGCTGGTAAAGCTTGGTGATGGGCACGGCGTATTGGTGCCGCTTTTGGAGAGTAGCAACTGTTTTTTGGGCCAGTAGCGAGTTGCCGCCTAGCTCAAAAAAATTGTCGTCGGCCCCTATCTCATCTAGCTGCAGCAGCTCAGCCCAAAGCTGCGCCACGTGCTGCTCGGCACCGGCGGCTGGCCTCCGAAACGGCACACCTAGGGCAGGGCGCTTGCGCTCGGGAGCAGGTAGGGCTTTCTTGTCAACCTTACCGCTAGTAGTTTTGGGTAGCTCGGCTAGCCACACAAATGCACTGGGCAGCATGTAGTCGGGCAGGCGCTCGGCCAGCGCCTGGCGCACCACCGATACCGCTGGCTCGGCACCGGGCGCAGCCACGAGGTACGCCACTAGCTGAGGCGAACCGGTAGGGCCAGCGTGGGCCACCACCACGGCCTGCCGAACGCCCGGCAAATCGGCCAGCGCCACCTCCACCTCCCCTACCTCGACGCGGTGCCCGCGGATTTTAACCTGGTCATCTTGACGCCCCAGAAACTCGATGTTGCCATCGGGCAGGTAGCGCCCTAGGTCGCCAGTGCGGTAAAAGCGCTTTCCATCTGCGCCTTGCACAAATTTTGCCCCTGTGAGCGTGGGTTGATTGAGGTAGCCTTCGGCTAGGCACGTACCGGCAATGCACAGCTCGCCCACTTTGCCAGCGGGCACGGGGCGCAGCTCGGTATCTAGAAAGAAAACCTCGGTGTTAGCAATAGCTTGGCCGATGCCCGGCAGTGCAGGCCAGGCAGTCGGCGAGCCCGCCAGGCGCAGCTGCGTCACGACGTGGCACTCGGTGGGGCCGTACTGGTTGTAGAGCACGCAGCCGGGCAGCGCCGCGCAAAAGGCCGCGAGCTGCGGCGTAATCTTAAGCTGCTCACCGGCCGTCATGATTTCGCGCAAAGCGCTGGGAAAGCGCTGAGCGCTTACGGCGGCTTCGGCCAGGGCTTGCAGCGCCACGAAGGGCAAAAACAGCCGGCTGACAGCTTCTGCCTCAAGCAATTCCAGCAGGCCGTCGAAGTCGAGGCGCTGCTCTTCATTAAGCAGTACCAGTGTGCCGCCTGTAGTCAGGGTAGCGAAAATCTCCTGAAACGATACGTCAAAACTCAGCGGCGCAAACTGCAAGGTGCGCGTGCCAGGGCCCGCCAGCGAATGCTCGTTTTGCCACTGCAGCAAGTTCACCAGCGCCTTGTGGCCCATGCACACGCCCTTAGGCTCGCCAGTCGAGCCAGAGGTATAGAGCACGTAGGCCGCTGCACCCTGGGTCACAACTTGGCTTTCAGAAGTATGTGCTGCGTCGGAAGCAAGAACTTGCAAGCCCAGTGCTCCTAGGGCAGCGGCATCTGTAGGGGGCGCTACGCAGCTCGTGATGCCCGAGCTGGCCACGAGCTGCGCCAGGCGCTGCGTGGGGTAGCTGGGATTAAGAGGCAAGTATGCTTTGCCCGCCTTCAGAATGGCCAATGCCCCCACGACCATATCGAACCCGCGCGTGGTGCTGAGGCCCACCAACTCGGCGGCTGGGGCTTGGTGCCGAATAGCCCGGCTAAGCTGGTCGGCCCGCGCCAGCAGCTGTGCGTAGGTATAAGTGGCGGCCCCATCTACCACAGCTGGTTGGTTGCGATACCGCTGAGCCGACTGCTCGACGAGCTGATGAACTGCTACGAAAGCAGCTTTGCTCTCTTCGTACATATCTAAAGTTTTTAACCAAGTATCAGCAAACTCAACCTACCCTGCCCAACGGTTTAGACAGCGCTGCACGGCTACTGATTACTAGCAAGCCAATCTTATTTATTTTATAAATTATGTTTATCATATATACAATAGAATCAGAATGGTAAATAATAAAGGGCTTTTAGCTAGTAGCACTCGATTAGAATAGGTCCTTTATAATTGACAAGTAACAAAGCTGGTCTTTTGCAACTCTATTTATTAGCTTAACAAGGTATTATTCTCGGTAAACTGCTTAAGATGCTATGCTGGCTATTTTATCGCTACTAGCTGAAAGGCCGCAAGCTGTGGGTTATAAAAGCAGATTTGACCTTACTCATTACCTATAGAATAATATTATGTGACATTATAATACAATATTAAACCAAACCTATTTTCAAAACTACTATCGAGTAACCTGAAGTGTAGCATGATGCTAAGTCAACTTTAAAAAATAGTAATCACTGTCGCTTTGCTCATTAACCACCCCTGGGTGCGCTGTGCCGTGGTAGGCAGCTAGCCCACCACTTTGCCAGGTAGCAGGCTACATGGCGCCCTTTTCCGAGCGGCGGGCTGCCATCTTTGTATTTCTATTTCGCTTCTATCTCATGGCTACTCCCCTGCTGCACTTTCTTGAACAAGGCGACCCGGCCGCGCCACCCTTGGTGATTTTGCACGGCCTCTTTGGCACCCTCGACAACTGGCAGACGCTGGCACGCCGCTGGGCCGACGAAGCCGGCTTGCGGGTAATTAGCGTGGACTTACGCAACCACGGGCGCTCGTTTCATGCACCTGAGCACAGCTACGCCCTAATGGCGCAAGACGTGCTGGCGCTGTTTGACCACCTAGGGCTCGATTCGGCGCGCCTCACGCTACTGGGGCACAGCATGGGCGGCAAGGTGGCCATGACCCTGGCCCTAGGTTACCCCGAGCGGCTGGCGCAGCTCATCGTGCTCGATATCGCGCCGCGCTTTTCGGACATGGAGCATCAAGATGATATCATTGCGGGCTTGCAGGCCGTGGACCTAAGCACCATCCAGAACCGGCAGCAGGCTGAGGCGGCGCTGTTGCCGCGCATTCCGCAGCTGGGCGTGCGGCAGTTTTTGCTGAAAAACCTGTACCGGCGCGAGGACAACTCCTTTGCCTGGCGTATCAACCTACCGGCGCTGGTTGAGAACCTAGCGGCCGTGGGCCAGGAAATCTCATCGGCCCAGCCGTTCCTGAAGCCCACACTATTTATCCGGGGCGGCAAGTCGGACTACATCACGGCCGACGACAAGCTGCACGGCATTCCAGCGTTGTTTCCCAACTCCCAGGTGGCTACCGTGCCCGATGCCGGCCACTGGGTGCACGCCGAAAAGCCCGACGAGATTTTTGGGCTAGTGCGCAACTTCGCTTTTATGAGCCATTAACAATGAGCGACGGGCAGGCTTACAATACATCGCCTGCCCTTCTTCTTTCGCTGCTCATTATTCACTGCCCATTGCTCATTAATATGCTTTACCTCCTCCCTACCCCGCTGGCCGAGGGCACGGCGCCGCAGGTGCTGCCGCCGCAGGTGGTGGCGGCCGTGGCTCGGCTGCCCTACTTTCTGGTCGAAAACCTGCGCACGGCCCGCCGCTTCGTAAAGGAGGTGGCCCCGCACCGCGTCATCGAAGACATTCGCTTTGAGCTGATTGACAAAGACAGCACGCCAGCTCAAGTGCGCGCCGCGCTAGAGCCACTGCTCAAGCAGGGCCTCGAAGCGGGCGTACTGTCGGAAGCCGGCTGCCCCGGCATTGCCGACCCCGGCGCGGCACTGGCGCAGGAGGCGCACCGGCTGGGGCTGCCGGTGCGGCCACTGGTGGGGCCGTCGAGCATCTTACTAGCGCTCATGGGCTCGGGGCTCAATGGGCAGCGGTTTGCATTTCACGGGTATTTGCCCATCGAGAAAGGCCCGCGCATTGCGGCCATCAAGCAACTCGAAAAGGAAAGCGCCCAGCGCGACCAGTCGCAGCTGTTTATCGAAACGCCCTACCGCAACGACCAACTGCTGGCCGACTTGCTGGCACACCTAGGGCCCGCCACGCGCCTGTGCGTAGCCGCCGACCTTACCGCGCCCACCGAGTATGTGCGCACGCTGCCCGTGGCCGATTGGCGCCGCCTGCCCGAGTTGCCCAAGCTGCACAAGCGGCCCGCAGTATTTGCGCTTGGCAAGTAGCGAAGCGAGGTAGCAAGGCTACTGCCCTTAGTTGGCCTTCAAGAACTTCGCTCGCTGGCCGGTGGTGGCGTCTTGCACAAAGTATAGGCCAGCAGGCAAGCTGCTTACATCTAGTTGCGGCTGGCTAGGGCTGGTGGTGGCGTGCCGCACAGGCCGGCCTAGCTGGTCTAGTATGCTAAACTCGGAACCCGCCGCCCCAGCCACAGTGAGTGTCCCGACAGTGGGGCTAGGATATGCTAGCAACCGGGTGGCTAGGGCCTCGGCCTGCACCGCCACTACTGGGCTAAAAGTGGCCGTGCCATCGTGGTCGAGCTGCCGCAGGCGGTAGTAGCGCCGGGCGGCGGAGGTAGCTTCGGCATCTACAAACTGGTAAGTACGGGCCTGCGCAGAAGTGCCCGCGGCTTGCACCCGCCCAATGGCTTGGAAGTTGCCGGGGGCATCGGCAGCGGCCCGCTCCACCACAAACTGGTCGGCAGCGTGCTCCGAGGCGGTGCCCCACGACAGCGACACGCCCGCCGGCGTAGCCGCGGCCTGGAAGCTGGTGAGCACTACCGGTAGGGGCGCTGCCGTGCTAAAGGCCTCGTATATCTCAATGTCTTGGCCTAGGGCTAGCACAGAGAAGAAAACTAGCTCTATCTGGTTGAAGGGCTGAGTCGGGGTAAAAGAGATTCGCCGAATACCCGAGACTTCAATCTTCAGGTTCAGTAAATCGCTGCTCAGTAAATGGCTATCGACGGGGGTAATGGTAGAGCCGTCCTTGTAGAAAGTATTCAGGGTAGCGCCACCTAGCAGGGCAGCCGAAATCAGAATATTCGGTTTGATGTACATGCCCGCCTCTTTGCCTGCAGCGGCCGTGGTGGGGAAGCTGACCCGCAGCCTAGTGTAGCCGAGCAGTAAGGAGGGCTTGATGGTGGCATTGGTGGCTAGGTTGCCATCGGCCGCCCGAGTGTTATCCGACACAATGCCTTCTTCCATCACTACTTTATTAGCGTATTGGATTTGAGCATGGGCACTGGGCAGGCTAAGGAAAAAGCTAACAAAAACGGGCAGCAACACCCGCAGTTGATATAGGACTTTAAAATGCATCAGGAAAAGGATAGTAACGTACCCTTCCGTTTTCGCAAATTATTTACCAGCGCCTTTTTTATAGAAATCGTTTATCCAAATCTGCTTAAGATACTAATTCCTATTGTCGAGCTCGTACCAGTATGAGACAAGCCCGTCCCATACTAACCAGTGCCAATAGTATTAAATCAATAACAGCGTCCGTTCATCAGCTTAGAAGCTAACCTCAAAAACCGTGCGCCCATCGCCCTCCGTTTCGAGCCGAAAAGTGAAGCCGTGCGCTAATAAAATGTCGCGCACCAACGTAAGGCCGATGCCCTGGCCGCCTGCCTTGGTGCTGAAAAACGGCGTGAATAGCCGCTGGCTGACCTCGGGGCTGAGCGGCGCGCCATCGTTGGCGACACTGAGCGTGAGCGGCTGACTGGTAGTAGTCACCCACACGCTACCACCACTAGGGCCGATGGCTTCGAGGGCGTTTTTGGCCACGTTGAGCAGGGCCTGGGTTAGCTGCTGCGAATCGGCCTGCACCAAGAGCGGACCAGCTGAGGCCAACTGCCAGTGCCAAGCTATGCCCTGGGCCGCGCTGCGCGGCGCTAGCAAGTGCCCTAGGTCGCGCAGCAGGGCGTGCAGGTCGGTGGGGTGCGGGGCGGGCGGGGGCAGGCGCACCAAGCGGGCGTAGCCGGCCACAAAGTCGGCGAGTTGGGTGTTGCGCACGATGCTGACTTCCAGGGCCTGGGCAAAGTCGGCTTGGTCGGCCGGGGCCAGCTGCGGGGTGTAGTGCCGAAAGCTGCCCAGCAGCGAGTTTACCGCCCCAATGGAGTTGTTGACCTCGTGCGCTACTAGCCGGATGAGCTGCTCGTAGGTCTGCTTTTCCTGGGCCCTGATTTCCTGCGTCAGCTCTTCCAGCACCACAAAGCGCCGCTGAAAGCCCCGGTCGAGAAAGTGCGCGGCAGCGGCCCGGTAGGTTTGGCCGCCGGGGAGGCGCACGGTCTGGGGCTGGCCAGCAGCTAGGTCGGCCAGCACCGCTCCCCACGGGGCGGGTAGCGCCGCCACCGCTCGGCCATTCAACGCTGCTGCCGGCTGACCTAGGGCCCGCGCCGCTGCCGCATTGGTGCTGGCAATGAGCTGGTCGAAAGTCAGTATCAGGATGCCGGCCGGTGAGGCTTGGATAAGCCGCTCGAGCAGCACGCTTTGTTCGTGCTGGCTTACGCGCTCCTGGCGCAGGGCATCGAGCATGTGGTTGTAAACCGCCACAAGCTGGTCGAGCGCAGGCTGCCCCACCGGCTGAAACTTCAAATTGAAATCTTGGGCTTGCAGCGCTGCCGTGCCCGCTTCAATGAGGCGAATGGGCTGCATAAAGCTGCGGTACAGCTGCCACGCCAGCACCAGGCTGCCCAGCAGCACTACCTCGCACGTGATGAACAGCGCCACATTAGTGGTGCGCGCCTGCGCCGCCAGGGTGATGAGTACCGCATACAGCGGCAACAGAAACAGAAGCAGCTTGAGGCGCATAGTTAGGAAGTGTCATTGCGAGCGCAGCGAAGAGCAATGACACCTGTTGAACTGCGCCGTTTGTGTTCCTTCCGTGCAGGTGCTATTGCTGCGCTCGCAATGACAGATTATTATCGGTCTCTACTCGCTATACGGAATCCCAAACTTATCTAACCTTCTGTACAATGCCCCACGGCTTAGGCCCAGTGCCCGCGCTACCTGGCTGAGATTGCCCCGATAATGCGCTACGCTTTGGCGAATGGCCTGCTCCTCTAAGGCCTCCAAGGTCATGGTGCCGGGGGGCGGTAGGGCGGCCTCGGTAGTGGCGGCGGGCGGCCCTAGGTGCCGCGCCTGGAAGTCGGCAGGCGTGAGCTCGTCGTGCGAGCTGGTGAGCACGGCGCGCTCCACCAAGTTTTTAAGCTCCCGAATATTGCCGGGCAATGCCTGCGCTTGCAGCCAGTGGACCGCGGCCGCCCCTAGGCGTAGGCCGGGGCGGCGGTAGGTGGCTTGTAGCTGGCCAATGAAATAGCGCGCTAGGCGCGGAATATCGTCGGCCCGCTCGCGCAGGGCGGGCAGGTGCAGCGTAATGAGGTTGAGCCGGTAAAACAGGTCTTCGCGAAAGCGGCCCTGGGCTACGAGCTCGGCCAGGTTTTTATTGGTAGCGGCCACTACCCTGATATCGAGGCGGCGGGGGCGCGAGTCGCCAAGCACCTCGTAGGTGCGGTCTTGTAGCACGCGCAGCAGCTTTACCTGGCTGGCCAGCTCTAACTCGCCAATTTCGTCCAGAAAGATGGTGCCGCCGTTGGCCAACTCGAAGCGGCCGACGCGGTCGGCGCGAGCATCGGTAAAGGCGCCGCGCCGGTGGCCAAACAACTCGCTTTCAAATAGCGACGATGAAATGCCACCTAGGTTCACTTTTACGAAGGGCTGGGTACGGCGCGGGCTGTTTTGGTGCAGGGCCTCGGCAATGAGCTCCTTGCCAGTGCCGCTTTCGCCTTCTATTAGCACCGAGGCGTCGGTGGCGGCTACTTGCCCTACTTGGCGCAGCACAGCCAACAGCCGCGGGTCTTCGCCCACGATGCTACCTAGGGCAAACTGCCGGTCGAGGGCCGGGCGGCCGGGCAGCGGTGCGGCCTCGGCGGGCGCGTGCAGCGCCAGCACGGTAGCTATGGTTTGGAGCAGCGTTTCGTTTTGCCAGGGCTTGGTAATGAACTCAGCCGCGCCCGCCTTCATGCCCGCCACCGCCAGCGCAATGCTGCCCCAGCCCGTGAGCAGAATGACGGGCACCTGCGGCGCTAGGGCTTTGAGCTGACCTAGGAGCGCCAGCCCGTCGGCCCCGGTAGTGGCAGCCGTAAAATTCATGTCGAGCAAGATGAGCCGGGGCGCGGCTGCTTGCACGGCGGCCAGCGCCTCGGCAGGGCCGGCCACAGCCTGTGCCGGGTAGCCCGCCTGCTTCAGTAGCAGCTGTAGCGACACGCGCACGGCGAGGTCGTCGTCGACAATTAGTATCATGTTCTATCATATCCTGCCCTTGCGAGCGTAGCGAAACCATCGCACCTGAGCAACATGGCTGCCTAGGTGCGATGGTTTCGCTACGCTCGCAAGGACAAACGTACTTACCGGCCGCTTACGCTCCCGCCGCTGCTGGTGCGCTTGGTGAGTTGTGGCGAGCCCTTGTAGCTGATGCTGCCGCCGCTGCTGGCTTGGGCCACGAGGTCGTCTTTCACGGCTAGTTGTATTGAGCTGCCGCTGCTGGCTTCGGCGCGGGCGCGCTCGGATTGCAGGTCCTTGCCGTCGAGGGTGGCGCCGCTGCTGCTACGCACGTCTACGCTGGTGGCCCGGCCGCTGAGGTCGGCGGTGCTGCCGCTGCTTTGGCGCACGGTGAGGGTATTGGTGGCGAGGCTGGCTTTCACCGTGGCCCCCGACGATACGTCGAGCTGGAAGTTGTCGGCGTCGAAGTCGCCTGAAGCGCGTACCGACGAGCCGCTGTGAGCTGAAAGGGCTGTGAGTTCGTCGGCCGTGACGGTGGCGCGCAGGTGCTTGTTGCGGCGCATCGTACCGTTGCGGTCGTCCCGGTTATCGTAGCGCAGCGTCAGCACGCCATCTTTCACGGTGGTTTCGATGTGGTCGCGCAGCTCGGGCGTATCGGCGCTCACTTCCACGTGCTGGCCGTGGCCAGCAGTCAGCGTCAGTTCGATGCCGGTGCCCACGTTGATGGCATGGAAAGCGGGCACCTGGCGGGTTTGGGTATCTTGAGCGTGGGCCGTAGTGAGGGCAGCGAGGCCAAGCAGTGCGGGAAGCAGTAGGTTTTTCATGACTCAGAAAGACAAGTGGCGTGAAGATGCTATTTGGTTGGTTTTGCCTAGGGTACCAGGCCGGCGGGGCATCCGTTACAAGGGACCAAAAAATAAGTAGCTGTGCCGAGTTGGCTGCCTTACTAGATGCGGCAAAGGTGGTAGCCGTTGCCGCGGGTCCCAAGAATATTATCCCAACTGGCGCTGACCTTACACCAACGCGGCTTTTAGAGTCTCTTCCTACTCCTCGCGCAAGGCCACGGCCGGCTGGATGCCCGCCGCCAGCCGGCTGGGGTAGAAGGCGCAGCCGGCCGCCAGCGCGTAGAGGCCTAGGGTGGCCAGCAACATAGCCGTTAGGTACACGCCCGCCTTAATGTTGAAGACACCCAGCAGTGGAAACTGCGCCGCCACCAGCAGCCCTAGCACCAGCCCGAAGGTGGTCAGCGTCAGGATTTCGCCCAGCACCTGCCCGCTGATGGCCGCGCCCGTGGCCCCCATGGCCCGGCGCACGCCCAGCTCGGCTCGGCGCTGGTTGATGTTGAGCCACAGCACGCCGAAGAGCCCTAGGGCCACATTCACCAGCAAGAACACGCATACCACGCCCAGCACGGCGGGCAGCGTCAGCAGCACCTTGAGCTTGGAGAGGCGCTGCTCGCGGAGCGTCGTGATATCGCTGCTCCAGCGGCCGCCGCTGGTGAGGCGGATGTCGTCGGACAGGCGCTTGGCCAGGGCTGCGCCGGTGCCGGGCTGCACCCGCACCAGTAAGGTATTCAGGGCCGTAGTGGTGTCTTGCGGGCTAATGTAGCCAAACAGGGCCGACCTAGGCTCGCTCAACTCGCCACCGGCGCGATAGGGGCCGCTGATGCCCACGACAACGCGCTCTTGATTTTCGTGAAAGCCGTAATGGATGACTTTGCCTAGCGCCGACTGTCCATCCGGGAATAGCTCGGCCTGCGTGGCTTCGGTAATAACCACCGGCGGGCGGCGGGTGGGCGTTTCGTCGCGGCGGTCAAACCAGCGGCCGGCCACCAGGCGCACACCCATCACCTCGCGCAGCTCAGGCCCCCCCGAGTAGAAGTCGGCCTCTTCGGTGCGCCGCTGGGTGTCGCCCGTTCCCGTGGTGATGTTGCCGCTGTTGCCATTGTACGAGAAGGGGGTCGTATCCTCGGTGCGGCTCACGACCTCTACGCCGGGGGTAGTTCGCAGCTTGGCTAGCACGCGCTGCAAGGTGGCCACCTGCTCGGCGCGGGGCTGACTGCCCGAGTTCAGGTTAATCTGCCACACGTTTTCGTAGGCAAAGCCCAGCGGCGCCTGGTAGTTGCGCCACAGGTACACGCCCGTGCTGCCCACCGCGAAGAGCACCACAAAGGCCATAAACACTTCCAGAATCAGCAGGCCATTGGCCCGCTTGCGGTTCCACATCAAGGTAAACAGGTGGCGTAGCATAAGTAAGTAGCAATGAGCAATGAATAATGAGCAGGAGCGTTACCTAGGGCTAGCTGCCGGCGTCGCCTTTCAGGGCCTTTACCGGGTGCAGCTTCGACATTTTGTAGGCCGGGTAGGCGCCCGACAGGATGCCGAAAAACAACACGATAACCAGCGCCGCCCCAAACACGCGCTCGTTGAGGGCGTAGGTCGCGTAGGGGATGAAGTGGCTGCTGTTGAGCAAGGCCAGCGCGCCCGCGGCCAGCCCTAGGCCCAGGATGCCGCCGAGCAGCGTCAGGAAGATATTCTCGACCAGGAACTGCCCCACCAGCCGCCCGCCCGTAGCCCCGAAGGCCTTGCGCACCCCAATCTCGGAGGCGCGCTCCAGGGTGCGGCTCACGTTGATATTGACCAGGTTGAGGGCCGGCAGCAGCAGAAACAGCAGCCCTAGGACCAGCGCGGCACGGGTAAAGACCTTAGCCCCGCCCTCGGGGCCGCCCTCCATGTTGAAGCGTGCCGTAAGCGTGCCCAGCAGGGTGTGGGCGTAGCTGCGTATTTGCTTATACTGCTTGGGGTCGGGCAGGGGTAGGTGGTCAATTACCCGCTGGTATTCCTGCTGCACGAGGGGCACGTCGGCGGCCTGCCGGGCCAGCACAATGGCTTGGTAGCGCCCTAGATAGCTGGGGTCGCGCAGGTTGTCGGTAGAGAGGGTAATGGGCAGCCACGCCTCGGCGTAGGTGTTGATGCGCGAGATGCTGACGTCGCGCACCACGCCCACCACCTGGTAGCGCACGGCATCCAGCTCTACCGGGCGGCCCACGGCCGCGGCCACGTTGCCGAAGTAGCGCCGGGCGGTGGTTTCGTTGAGAACGGCCACGTGGGCAGCGTCGCGCACCTCGCGGGCATTGTAGGGCCGGCCGGCCACGTAGTCGAAGTCGAGTACCTGCCAGAACTCGCCATCCGTGAATTTGCGGTCCAGCTTCAGCGTCTGGTCGCCCACGTAGGCGGTCACGGTGCTAAAGTTGCCCAGGCTGAGTGATACTTTTTCGGGCGTCTTCAGGGTGCGCAGGTGCCGCTCCAGGAAGTCGTAGCCTAGGTTGGAGTTGCTGGTGCCGCCTTCGCGGTACACCAGCTGCATCCGGCTCACAAACAGCAGCCGGTCGGCTTTCAGCTCCGGTCGGTGCGGTCCCGCCACGTAGTCGAACATGGCGTAGACCACTAGCATAATCATGAGCGTGAAGCTGATGCCGAACAGGCTAATGGCGGTGAAAAATTTGCGCCGCAGGAGCACCTTCCAGGCGATTTTGAGATAAGAGAGAAGCATGGCGAGTAACGAGTAATGAGTAATTGACAATGAGCAATGAGCAGGTAGGAAAATGAGCGAACGGTCGGTTAGCACAATTGCTCACTGTTCATTGCTCATTAATAATTGGCCCTAGGCCACCTGCCGACCGTCGAAAAACCGTATCAATCGCTGGGTTTTCAGGGCCTGCTGCTCGTCGTGGGTTACCATCACGAGGGTGGTTCCCTGCTCCCGATTGAGACCTAGGAGCAGCTCCATTATTTCCTCGCCCATCACCGAGTCGAGGTTGCCGGTGGGCTCGTCGGCCAAAATAATTTCGGGCTCGCCGGCCAGGGCGCGGGCAATGGCCACGCGCTGCCGCTGCCCACCCGAGAGCTGCGCCGGAAAGTGCTTGGTGCGGGCCGTGAGTCCTACTTTATCGAGGGCCTCTATGGCGCGGCGGCGGCGCTCACTGCTCCCGATGCTGGGCCGGTAGAGCAGCGGCATCTCCACATTGTCGAGCACCGAAAGGTCGTTAATAAGGTGGTAGCTCTGGAAGACGAAGCCGATTTTATGATTGCGCAGCCCGGCCAGCTCTTTATCTGAGTAGGAGGTCACGGGCCGACCATCTATCTCGATAGTGCCGCTGCTGGGCTCATCGAGCAGGCCCATGAGGCTAAGCAAGGTCGATTTGCCGCAGCCGCTGGGGCCCATTACCGACACAAACTCGCCCCGGTTGATGGTGAGGTTGACTTGGCTGAGCGCCACGGTTTCGATGGTGCGAGTTTGGTAGACCTTCTCGATGTTGGCGAGGCGGATGACGGGGGAGGTGGTGGAAGTTGACTGCATAAAAAGCGCGTTAAAATCGTCTGTCATACTGACGAAAGGCATCTTGGCGGAATAGTTTTCAAGCTGATAAAGCGGCCAAGATGCTTCCTTCGTCAGCCTGACAATCGTACAAAAGCAGCTACTCGGCAGCCAGCGGCTGCCCGGTTTCAAAATCAAATAAAGTGAGCCCGCGCAGCCGGTAGTGGGCCACCCACCCGGCCCGCAGAGCCAGAATGTAGCTGCGCCGCGCGAGGTCTTTGGCCGCCGAGGCCAGCGTGAGGTCGGTGAGCGAGAGGCGACCGGCCTCGTAGGTGGCGCGGGTGATAGCGTAGCGGCGCTGCGCCAGCGTATCGGCGCGAGCGGCTAGGCTGGCTCGCCCGGCTAGGGCGGGCACCTGGGCCGCCTGCGTGAGCACAGTTTGCTCGAAGGCGCGCTCATCTTGGGTCACGACGGCCTGGGTTTGGTCGCGGGCCAGCTCGGCGGTGCGCACGGTGGCGCGGCGGCGGCCCCAGTCCACGAGCGGCAGCGAAAAGGCTAGCGACACCTGTTGCTGATTTTGCAGCGCCCGGTAGCTGTCGAGCAAGTAGGGCGCCTGGTTTACATAGCCGAGGTTGGCGGTGAGGGTGGCCAGAAAGCCGGTAGTGCCGCGGGCCTGGGCCACATCGCGGGCGGCTTGCAGCTGCTGCCGCTGGAAGGCCAGCGGCGCGGCGCGGTGCTGGCGGGCCTGGCTCAGGGCCTCGGTGGGCACCACGGCCAGGGCCGGTGCGGGCGCAGGCACGACCAGCGGCGGCACGGCCTCGGTGGTAGCAGGGCCGGGCAAGGTGCAATAGGTGCGCAGGCTAACGGCGGCACTTTCGGCATCGAGGCGGGCCTGCACTTGAGCCTGCTGAGCGTCGAGCAGGTTGAGCTCTAGCTGCACCAAGTCGCTCTGCGAAAGGCGACCTAGGGCGTATTTCTCGCGGCCCACGCGCAGCAGCTCGGCGGTGGCCTGGGCATTCTGGCCGGCCACCGCGGCATTTACTTGCTGCAACAGCACATCGAAGTACAGCTCTGTCACGCGCTGGGCCAGGGCTTCGCGGTCTTCGAGATACTGGCGCTGGCTTTCCTGGTAAAGCAGCGGCGCGATACGGCGGCTCCAGCGCAGGGCATTGAAGTAGCCCAGCGGCTGTGTAAGCCCTAGGGTAAAGGGCTGGTTATTATAGCGCTTCTCACTGCGGGCAAAGTCATCGAAGCGCTGCACCTGCGAGCCAATGACGACTTGCCCACCCGTGAGGCCAATATTCTGGCTCAGGCCCACCCCTAGCAGCGAGTTATTGTAGCGCACGCTCTGAAACTCGGTAGTGCCATCGGGCTGCACCACCGGGATGATGGCGCGGTTGAAGTTGGGCACCGTACCGGCCAGCGTCAGCTGCGGGCGGTAGTTGGCCTGGTAGGCGCGGAAGGCCCAGTAGCCACCCTCGCGGGCCGCCCTTGCCTGTAAGCTGGCGGCCGAAGTAGCCAGGGTTTGCTCGATAAGAGCGGGTAGCGTGAGGGTTTGGGCGGACGTGCTAAAGGCAATCAATCCTAGCAAGAGGCCCGCCGTTAGACCCCACCCCCCGGCCCCTTCTCCGCTTAATGCGCGGAATCCTCCGGGAGAGGGGGAGCCGGATGCCTTTTGGATGAGGGCTCTGCTTAAAAAACTTAGGGAGAGAGGAAGCACTGCTATTATTGATAAAATCAGTTTTAAAAAATCGTCAGGCTCCCCCTCTCCTGGAGGATTCCGCGCATTAAGCGGAGAAGGGGCCGGGGGTGGGGTTTCACGTTAGCACTCACTCGACCCGCAGTGCCGGCGTTTCTAGGTAGTTTTTCATCTCCGAGACCAAGACTTCTTCCCCTTTTGCCAAGCCACTCAGCACCTGTACATAGTCGGTGTTGCTGTCACCGAAGCGCACTACCCGGCGCACGGCCCGGCCGCCGGTCAGCACAAACACTGGCTGCTCTTGCCCACCTTGGTAAAAGGGACCGTTTTTGACGCGCAGCACGGCGCGATGGGCGCGCGTTATCACGAATACATCGGCCCGCAGATTGGCGCGCAGGCCCGGGTGGTGGTCGTTGGCGAGGGTGGCGTAGAAGGTTACGGTGCCTTTGTCCACGGCGGGGCTGATGCTAGCTACCGTGCCGCGCAGGTCGGAGCCCGGCCCTAGGCGCACCAGCACCGCGTCGCCGGGGTGCAACTGGTCGGCGTAGGTGTCGGCCAGGGTGGCGCGCACCCGGTAGCGGCTGAGGTCGGCCACGCGGGCCAAGGCATCGCCAGCCTGCACGGTGGCACCTAGGTTGTCATTTACCCAGGTTAGCACGCCGGGCTGCGGGCTGCTGATGTCGGCCTGACGCAGCTTACCGGCTTGCTCTGCAATGCTGCGCTGCTGCATCGAAACGGTAAAGCTCAGCTCGCGGCGGTCGGCGGCGCTGGCTTGGCGCTGGTTGGCGAGTTGGTGGCGTAGGCGCTCGGCTTCGAGGCGGGCGGTGCTCAAGTTCAGTTCGGCTTGGCGCACAGCCTCGGCAGTGCCGCCCCCAATGTCAAGCAGGTGCTGCTCGTCGCGCAGGGCCGATTGCAGGCTACTCACTTTCAGCGCTTGGGCTTCTTGCTGGGCTTGCAGGTCGGTAAGACTACGCGCCAGAGTGAGCTGCAATTGGGCGTTCTTATTTTGATTGCGCAGCTGCTCGTCGTCGAGCTTGGCCAAGGTCGAGGCAGCCAGGTCTTTGTCGAGCTCCAGAATGGTTTGGCCGGGCTGCACCCGCGTGCCCACCGCCAGCGCCACCCGGCGAATGGTGCTCTGGATGGGGCTCACCAGCACCGCCTCGCGGGCCGGAATGACGGTGCCAGCGGCCGTGAGCGTGGCATCTACATCGCCCGTTTCGACTGTCGCCGTGAGTATGTCGACCCGGCGCAGGCTGGGCTGCAGCACCGTGCGCAAACCCAGTGCTGCCACAAGCGCGGCAGCTAGGGCACCTAGGCCCAGCAGCCAAGCGCGAAGCTGGCGGCGGCGTTGCGTAGTAGTCGATATAGCTCTGTCCATTGGTGGGCAAGTAGGTAGCGGGTTGCTATCTACTAAGCCAAGGGGCGTGCCAATGATTTAAATATCTATTAAAAAGACACTTACAACAATACCCTGCCTATTATTCACCCTTCCCTATGTCCAATAGTGGGCGATGTGTCCGATAATGGACAAGTGGGCTCTACCCCCTACCCTAGGGCCACTACTTGAGCTAGTGAGCAAGCAGCAGCGAAGTGCTTTCGCCAATAGCTGCATACGGCTGTGCAGCACGCGTATACAGCTCTTATTTATCAGCTTAAAATAGCAATAAATTCGGCCTAATGCGTTACCTTCGTGGTGGGTGCTAGTGCCCTTGTCGTTGTGATTATCCGCTACATTCCTAACTTCTGCCTGCAGCATGACCCATCCTTTAAAGTACTGCGGCTAGAATGGGTAGCCCTGAGTAATCCGCAGCTGCTCCGCACGAGTGCGCAGCAGTTGCTAGCGCTGCTGCGGCAGCTAGAAGTGCGCCACTTGCTGCTCGATATGAACAGCCTTCCCGACTTGCAGCTGACCGACCAAGAGTGGCTCGGCACCCACTGGATGCCCGGCTTGGTGGCCCTAGACCTAGAGCGGCTGGTGCTAGTCATTGACAGCCACCGCGTGCACAACCAACTGGCTGTCGACGCCCTCCACGACTTGGTACATCCGGCTATCCGCTTCAGCTCGCACTACTTTGCCGACGTGGCCTCGGCCCTAGACTGGCTTACCGATGGCTCGGAGCGGCTGCCAGCGCTAGCGGCCGAATGGGACGCCCGCTACCCAGTGCCCGCCTAGGTAGGCTCCCCGCCCCCGCTGCCCCGAAAGGCAGGCATGGTGGCCTCGCCCGCCGCGGCAATGCCACGCCGCCCCAGAACCCGCCCAGCCGTGCGCCACAAAATGCGTAGGTCGAGCCCTAAGCTTTGGTGGTCGACGTACCAGTTATCCAACTCAAACTTTTCTTCCCACGAAATGGCGTTGCGCCCATTGACTTGGGCCCAGCCCGTAAGGCCGGGGCGCACCAAGTGGCGACGCGCCTGCCGCGGCGAGTACAGCGGCAGGTACTGGGGCAGCAGCGGACGCGGCCCCACCAGGCTCATGTCGCCGCGCACAATATTCCAGAGCTGGGGCAATTCATCGAGCGAGGTGGCTCGTAGCCAGCGCCCTAGGCGCGGCAGGCGCTGGGCATCGGGCAGCAGCTGCCCGGTAGCAGGGTCGCGGGCACTGGTCATGGTTTGGAGCTTGTAGAGCGCGAACAGCTGGCCGCCCAGCCCCGGCCGCGCCTGCCTGAATAGCCAAGGGCCGCCATTTTGCCACGCAGCTAGCCCCGCACCCAGTACTAGCAGCGGCAGCGTGCCTACCACCAGCGGCAGAGCCACGGCCAAGTCGAGCAGGCGCTTGCCAGGGTATGCAGGGAGAATAGCAGCCATAACACAAAGATGCCAGCCGCCATCTTTGCGGCTATGCTCACCTTCCCCAACGCCAAGCTTAACCTAGGGCTGTACGTGACCGCCAAGCGGCCCGATGGCTACCATGCCCTCGAAACCGTGTTCCTGCCTCTGCCTTGGACCGATGCGCTCGAAGTACTGCCCGCCCCCAAAGGCCAGGCTGGCACCAGCCTCGCGCTTACGGGCCGGCCCATTCCGGGTGAGGCAACTACTAACTTGTGCGTCAAGGCCTATGAGCTGCTCAAGGCTGATTTTCCGGCCTTGCCCTTTGCCCAGATGCACCTGCACAAGCTGGTGCCCATCGGCGCCGGCCTAGGGGGTGGCTCGGCCGATGCTGCCTTTGCCCTGCGGGCCTTGGCCGACGTGTTTGAGCTGAATCTCAGCGTGGCGCAGCTCGAAGGCTATGCCCGCCGCCTGGGGGCCGACTGTGCCTTTTTTATTCAGAATAAGCCGTGCTTGGCTTTGGAAAGGGGCGACGTTTTTGAGCCCATCAGCCTCGACCTACGCGGCACGCCTTGCGTGGTGGTGTATCCGGGCTTGCACATTAGCACGGCGCAGGCGTTTGCGGGCATCGTGCCCCAGGCGCCCAGCATCTCGTTGCGCGAGGCCCTAGGTCAGCCCATGAGCACGTGGCGCGACACAGTCAGCAATGACTTCGAGGCGTCGCTGGCGCCCGCTTACCCGGTGCTGGCCGACATCAAGGCGCAGCTCTACGCCGCGGGCGCGGCCTACGCTAGCCTTTCGGGCTCGGGCTCGGCGGTGTATGGGCTATTTCCCGGCGCTAGTGAAGCGCCCGCCCTGGCTTGGCCTAGCGACTATTTGGTGTGGCGCGGGCAGCTGTAGCCAGTGGCTTAGGCAATTGCCTCGGCGGCGGTGCGGCGAGCGCGACGCTGGTTCCACTGGTCGAGTACGGGGTGCACTAGCACGCTGGCCAAAATCAAAATGGTACCTAGGTAGAAGCCACCCGACATTTTCTCCTGCCCAAAGCCTGGCACGCCTAGCACAAACATAATCTGGGCCAGCACGATACCGTATACCGGCTCTAGGTTAATGGTGAGGTTGACGACGAAAGCCGAAATGCGCTTCATCAGCTCGACAGAAGAGGAGAAGGCATATACCGTGCACACGCCCGCCAGCAGCAGCAGCCACAGCCAGTCGAGGCCGTGCAGCGCCAGGCGCAGCCCCTGCGTGAAGTAGCGGCTGTAAACCGGGAAGAACAGCGCGATACTCAAGCAAGCGCCGGCCATTTCGTAGAAAGTAAGCTTGACCGGCGCGTGGCGCTTGACCAGCTGCGAGTTGAGCACGCTGAACAGCGCCGACAACCCCGCCGACGCCACTGCCACCAGCAAGCCGGTGAGCTGCGTAAACTCGGCCTGAGAAATGAGGTACAGCCCCACCATCGCCAGCAGCCCTAGGCCCACTTCGTAGGGGCGCACGCGGCGCCACAGCAGCAGAGGCTCGAGCAAGGAAGTCCACAGCGCTAGCGTGGCCAGGCCCGCCAAGCACACGCTCACCGAGGAAAGGCGCGCGGCCAAGAAGAACGTAATCCAGTGCGCCGCCACCAGCGCCCCCACACCTAGCAGCTTTAGGGCCTCGGAGCCCGCCACGCGCCAGCCCGTGCGCCGCACCACCAGCAGCCCCGCCAAGCCGAGGGTGGCCAAAGCCGTGCGCCAGAAAACGAGCTCCACGGGCGGCACGGTCAGCAGCTTGCCCAGAATGGCCGTGAAGCCCCAGAGCAGGACGATAAAATGTAGCTTCAGGTAGTCTTTTAACATGGTTGTTCGTGCGTGGTAGTTGGTGCTTGGGTTAAGACAACGGCCTCACCTACACATAGAACCCAAGCACCAAGCACTATGCACCAAGCATCACTACCTATTTCGGCACGAAGCGATAGAGCACCAGCCCAATGGCCGAGAACACCATGCCCGGAAACCACGCCGCCAGCAGCGGCGGCATGCTGCCCACCTGCGCTAGGTTGCGGCTCAGCATCACGAAAATGATGAAAATGAACGCCAATACGAAGCCTAGCGCAATTTGCCCGCCCACGCCGCCGCGGCTTTTGCGCGCGCTCAATACCACGCCGATGAAAGTGAGAATGAGAATATCAAACGGATAGGCGTAGCGCTCGAATTTCACGCTCAGATATTGGTCGGTATCGTCGGAGCCACGCAAGATTTTATTGTCAATCAGCGCATCTAGCTCGGGCGAGGTCAGCGTTTCGGCCAGACGGTAAGTATTGGCGAAGTCCTTTGGATATAGGTTCAGCGTGGTGTCGCGGGCCGGGATAGTTTGCAGTGATTCGTCCTGGTTGCCCCGAAACGAGCGCACTAGCTGCTGCGACATTTTCCAGACGTGCTTGGTGCTGTCCCAGCTTAGGTTGTCGGCTGTCATGCGGCGGCGCAGCACAGTGCCATCGATGGTTTCGAGGGCAAAGTGGTAGCCGGTATTGCTGCCGCTGCTGTAGCTCTCCAGGTACACATAGCTTTTAGGGCCAATTTTCATGTGCACGTTGCGGCCTTCATACTTGTAGGGCTCTTTCACGTGCAGCGACTCAAAAAGCACTATTTCCTTGGTAGCCTTCGGGATAACCCAGCCCACCAGCCCAAACGTGAGCGCCCCGATAATGGCAGCCCCCATGAGGTAAGGCACCAGTAGGCGCATAAAGCTCATGCCGCTGGCTAGCATGGCCACAATCTCGGTGCGCGCCGCCAGCTTCGCCGTCACAAACACCACCGCCAAGAAGATAGTAATCGGCGAGAGCAGGTTGGCGAAGTACGGAAACAGGTAGATGTAATAGTGCGTGAAAACGTGCCCAAACGACAGGTTATGGTGAATAAAATCGTCGTTTTTCTCGGTGTAGTCAATCACGCAAATCACCGACACCAGCATTACCACCGTGAAGAAAAACGCGGTGAGAAACTTGACGATGATGTATTTATCTAAAAGTTTCATTCTAATGATACCTAAGGTCGCCTGTCATTGCGAGCGCAGCGAAGCAATCTTTCCTTTAACGTTCGCCTACTTCTCCAACGTCTGCTAATTCATTCCAATAAGGATTTAACTCGTTAATCAGAGCTAGCTTCTTAGCCCGTGAGCCCGCTTTCAGTTGCTTTTCACGCTCGATAGCCACCGCAACGCTCGGAGACTCTTCGAAATAAACCAATTTATTTATCTTATACCGTTTTGTAAAGCCCTCATGCGCACCTGCTTTGTGCTCAGCTACTCGCCGCGCCAAATCGTTTGTGACCCCGATGTAGAGCATTGTATGATTTTGGTTAGTAAGAATGTAGACATAGTAGGTTCTCATGTCCTAGCAGGCAGTGCGAATGTGAAGGAAAGATTGCTTCGCTACGCTCGCAATGACAGACGATTTTGGCACTACCTAGACGCGTAGCCTTACAAACGAGTCATCAGCTTTTCAACCATGCCCGGTTTCCACGCTGCAAACGTGCCGGCTAGGATTTGCTTGCGTGCCTCCTTCACTAGCCACAGATAAAAGGTGAGATTGTGCGCCGAAGCAATTTGTGCGCCAAGCATTTCCTTAGCCTGGAACAAGTGGCGCATGTAGGCTTTGGTGTAAAACGTGCTGACGTGGCCACCTAGGGTTTCATCGATGGGCGAAAAGTCTAGCTCCCACTTCTTATTAGTCACATTGATGATGCCTTGGGTGGTGAAGAGCATGCCGTTGCGCGCATTGCGGGTCGGCATCACGCAGTCGAACATATCAACACCTAGGGCGATGTTTTCGAGGATGTTGGCCGGCGTGCCCACGCCCATGAGGTAGCGCGGCTTGTCCTGCGGCAGGATGTCGCAGACTAGCTCGGTCATCTCATACATCAACTCAGCGGGCTCGCCCACACTGAGGCCACCGATGGCGTTGCCGGCGCGGCCCTGCTCGGCAATGAACTCGGCCGACTGCTTGCGCAGGTCTTTAAAGGTGCTGCCCTGCACGATGGGAAAAAGGTTTTGCTCGTAGCCGTAGAGCGGCTCAGTGGTGTCGAGGCGCTGGATACAACGCTTGAGCCAGCGGTGCGTCATATCCAGGGAGCGGCGAGCGTAGTCGTACTCGCAGGGCCAGGGCGTGCATTCATCGAAGGCCATAATAATATCGGCCCCGATGCGGCGCTGAATATCCATCACGCCTTCGGGCGAAAACAGGTGCTTGCTCCCGTCGATGTGCGAGCGGAAGGTGACGCCCTCCTCTTTAATCTTACGGGTACCGCTGAGCGAAAACACTTGGTAGCCACCGCTATCGGTAAGAATGGGCCGGTCCCAGCCGTTGAATTTGTGCAGGCCACCCGCGGCTTGCAGTACATCGAGGCCCGGGCGCAAGTAGAGGTGGTAGGTGTTACCTAGGATAATCTGGGCCTGCACATCTTGCTTGAGCTCGCGCTGGCCCACGGCCTTCACGGTGCCGGCCGTGCCGACGGGCATAAAGATGGGCGTTTCGATGGCGCCGTGCGCGGTCGTGAGCAACCCAGCGCGGGCTTTGGTGCCCGGGTCTTGGGCGAGGAGGTCAAAAGTCATGGTCAAAAAAGCACTGGGCCGAAGGCCGGGCAACTGGCCAGGCGCGGCGGATAGTTCCGGCGCGGCCCTAGGCCCGCGGCACTCCTACAAAGGTACTTCGGACAGGCGCGCTGCTTATTCAGCGAATAAGGCCAACACTGGGCCGCCCCTAGCCGTACCTTTGCGGCATAGTCCTGTGTTGTTGCCCCCGCTTACCTCGCTCCCGCCGTCGCTTATCTTGTTGCCGCTGCTATTGGTGCAGCTCTGGTATTGGGCGCAGTATTTTCGGCCGTTTACGCGGCGGCCTATCGAGGCGCCGGGCGATGAGCCCGGCCCCGATAGCGAGCCGATTTCGCTCATCCTATGCGCCCACAACGAGCTTGACAACCTGCGCGAGCTGGTGCCCATTTTGCTCAAGCAAGATTACCCGGCAGGCTTCGAGCTGGTGCTCATCAACGACCGCAGCCACGACGAAACCGAGTTCTACGCCCAGCAGCTGGCCCAGTATTACCCCGGTCGCTTTCGGCTCGTGACTGTGACGCACACACCAGCAGGCTTTTCGCCTAAGAAATACGCACTCACGCTCGGCATCAAGGCTGCCCGCTACGAGCGGCTGCTGTTCACTGACGCCGACTGCCGCCCTGTCACCTATGATTGGCTGCGCCTCATGCAGCGCGGCTTCAGCCAAAAAAATGGCGCCGACATGGTACTTGGTTTTTCGGGCTACACCGAAGAGCCCGGCTTGCTCAATCAGCTCATTCGCTACGAAACGCTGCTCACGGCAGCGCAGTACCTAGGGCTGGCTTGGGCTAGCCGCCCCTACATGGGCGTGGGCCGCAACCTAGCGTATACTCGCCGTATTTTCCAGGCCACCAAGGGCTTCGCCAGCCACATTCGGCGCCTGAGCGGCGATGATGACCTGCTGGTGCAAGATGCCGTGGCCCTAGGTGCCCGCGTGGCCGTAGTGGCCGACCCGGCTGCCCAAACCCTGAGCGAGCCCGCTCGTACTTGGGCGGGCTGGTGGCGCCAAAAACGCCGCCACCTCTCGGCTGGCAGCCGTTACCGCGCGCCCGACCGCTTTCGACTTGCTATATTTATGGGCAGCAATGTCCTTTTCTATTTGCTGACGCCGGCCGTATTGGCAGTTTCACTTTCCTCCGAAAATATTATATCTTTGGGAGTATTGTGGCTGGCTCGAACATTGCTGCTGCTACTGGCTTATATACCACTAGCCCGCCGCCTCGGGCAAACGCTGCCAGCCGCTGCGCTGCCCTTTTTTGATTTTCTGTACCTCGCTTTTTATTGCGCCTGGGGCCTTTCGCTCTTGGTGCGCCGACCGCTCCAATGGAAGTAAACCCCGCTGATATTCAGAAACAGTTTTCGTCTAAAGCCCGGCATGACTTCAAACTCATCCGCGCCGCCGTGGACAACGGCGACGAAAAGGCCTACGCCGAGCTGATGCAGATTTACAAGAAGCCGGTGTTTCACGTCGTACTCAAAATGGTGCGCAACCCCGACGATGCCGAAGACCTCACCATCGAGGCCTTCGCTAAGGCTTTTCGTAACCTGCACAAGTTCAACCCCGAATTCGCGTTTAGCACCTGGCTGTTTCGCATCGCCACCAACAACTGCATCGACTTTATTCGCAAGAATAAAATCAAGACGATGAGCATTGACTCGGCCGTGAAAATGGGCGATGGCGACGAGATTCAGCTGGAGTTTCGCGACAACGACCTCAACCCGGCCGACACGACGATTAAGAACCAAAAAATCGAAATCATGCGCCACGTCGTGTCGCGCCTCCCCGATAAGTACCAGCGCCTCGTGAGCTTGCGCTACTTCGACGAGCTCAGCTACGAGGAAATCGCCACCGAGCTGAAGGCACCCCTAGGCACGGTGAAAGCCCAGCTGCACCGCGCTCGTGAGTTGCTCTTCGACATGGTGAAGGACAAGAAAGAGTTTATTTAATTATTAAGCTGCTACTGCTCTCCCCGCCTGTCATTGCGAGGAGGAACGACGAAGCAACCTTTCCTTTACATGTCGCTGGCGTTTGCGAACGCTAGTTGGCGCGAAGGAGAGGTTGCTTCGTCGTTCCTCTTCGCAATGACACACGTTTTTTATGTCTCTACTCACTAAATACTTCCCACAGCTCACGCCGCACCAGCGCCAGCAATTTGCGGAGCTCGAACAAGAGTTTAAAGCCTGGAATGCGCAGATAAACCTAGTGGCTCGCACCGATACCGACAACCTGTTGGAGCGCCATATTTTGCACTCGCTGGGCATTGCCAAGGTGGTGCAGTTTCCGGCGGGCAGCGCCGTGCTCGATGTGGGCACGGGCGGCGGGCTACCGGGCTTGCCACTAGCCATCATGTTTCCTGAGGTGAAGTTTCACCTGGTCGATAGCATCGGCAAGAAGATTAAGGCGGTGCAGTTTATGGCCGGAGCGCTAGGCCTTGCCAATGTGACCGCTACCCAAACCCGGGCCGAGCAAGTGTCTGAGAAGTTCGACTTTGTAGTAAGCCGTGCGGTGGCTCGCCTAGCCACGTTTCACCCCTGGATTATGCACAGCTATAAAAAGCACCCGGCCGCGGGCGCTGGGCTGTACTACCTCAAAGGAGGCGACCTAGGGGAGGAAATTGCTGAAAGCGGCCTCGTAGCCCAGGTAATTGATTTGAAAGACTTTTACGAAGAAGAGTTTTTCGACACCAAGAAGGTGGTGGTGGTACCAGTATAGCGCCACCTAGGGCTACTTGCCAGGCGCGGTGTCGGCCAAGGGCTTCTGGGCAAACCACTGTTGCAGCCGCTCCATGAGGTGGTTGCGCAGGTTTTCCTCTTGGCCAGGCTGCGCATAGGCGCGGAAAGCCACCGTCATGGTAGCGCCGGGCTTGAGGGCTACCAGCACCACCTGCGGGGCGGGTGCATCGGGCACCTCATGGTCGTGGCGCAGCAGGGGCAGCACTTGTTGGCTCAAGGCCTCAAAATCGGTACTGCTGTCCAGTTCCAACTGAATATCGACTAACGTCCGCTGTGGGTGGGCTTTGTTGACGATAACCCCGTTGGAGGTGGCGCCATTGGGCAAGATGGCCGTGTCGCCCTGGGGCGTGAGCAGGATGGTATTGAAAATCTGGATGGCCTGCACCGTGCCGGTGCGACCCTGGCTCTCGATGACATCACCAACGGTGAAGGGCTTGAAAATCAGAATAAGTACTCCACCCGCGAAGTTGGCCAGCGTGCCTTGCAGCGCTAGGCCCACGGCCAAGCCCGCGGCCCCCACAATGGCCACAAACGACGTGGTCTCGAAGCCCACCATGCCCGCCGCCGACATGAGCAGCAGCACCTTGAGGGCGATACTGAACATGCTGGTGAGGAACGAGCTCAGCGACACATCAAGCCGCGCCGTAGCGGCGGCCACCAGGCGGCTACCCCAGCCAATAAGCCACCAGCCCACTACCAGCATCACAATGGCCGAGAGCAGCCGGGGCACATAAAGCACCGCGAGGTCTTGCAAGCGCTCTAAGTAAAAACCAACTTGGTGCAGGGCGATAAGGGAAACGGCAGGCATAGCGAAAACAGTAAGCGAAAGGCTAGTAGCAACGGTGACATGTCCTTTTAGGTTGAGCCTGTGCTTTGCAGCTACTGATTTTAAACACCTTACGCACCTAGGGCATTTTTGCGGGCGGCGGCTAGATGCTCCCTATTTCTCACGGGGAAGTGCCGCGGCCGGCAGTAGTGTCACGGCCGTGATGCGGTCGCCGATGTCGAGGCGCTGCACCACGTCGAGGCCGCGCACTACCTGGGCAAAAATGGGATAGCGGCCGTCGAGGTGCGGCGTGGGTAGGTGCGTAATAAAGAACTGACAGCTCTCGGTGTCTTTGCCAGCCGAAGCTAGCCCCACAGCGCCCGCCCCGTAGGTAAGCTGGGCCAACTCCGAGCGCAGGGTATAGGGCGTGCTACCCGAGCCATCGCCGCGCGGGTCGCCGCCTTGCACCACGAAGTTGGGCACCACGCGGTGGAAATACAGCCCGTCGTAGAAGTGCTGCTGCACCAGTGTTACGAAGCTGGCCACCGCACCCGGCGATTCCACTACTTTCAGCTCCAGCTCCACTACGCCCTGCGTGGTAGCCAGGCGCACGCGCTGGCCTACTGGCACGCGCTGCACCACAGCCCAGTCGATGGGGTGCTGCCCGGCCGTGCCCCGCGGAATGGGCGTGGGAGTTGCTGCTTTCTCAAGCTTATCAAGCGCTTGTTGCAGTGCAATCCACGGCTCGATTTCGCGCGGTAGCGCCAGCTTGTCGCGGGCCTGGCGCAGAGCGGCTAGGTCTTCGGGTTGGGGAGCAGGCACCAGCTTAGAATCGGCCATAGCCTCGGCGGCGGTACTAAGCTGGGCCTCGTCGCCGCCCGCCAGGGCGTGTCGCAAAGCCACCGTAAAATCGGCCTGCCGGGCGGTGGGGAAGCTCTTGCTTCCACGCATGGCCACCAGGGCACCTAGGGCAGTGCCGGGCACTACGGGCGGGCCGGTGGTAAGGGACGCTTGCTTGGCTATAAAGTCAAACTGCGCCGGGTCCTCCCCTAGGGCCGTAAGCAGGGCGGCTTTTTCGTATTGGTTGGGCGTGCGCTGGTAACGGCCACGGATGCTGTCGGCAATGGCTGGGCGCTGGGCGGCAGGTGCGTGGCGCAGGGCTGCTTGCAGCAGAGTGGCGCGGGCACGGAAGTGCTTATTATCCGTTGCCAGCTTTAGCAAATTAGGGAAAGCTTGGTTAAATGCGCTATCTGGCTTTGCCCTTAAAAACCATTCAGCAGCTACAAGTGACTCTTGGGCCAATGTGCTATTCAATTCATTACCGAGCACTTTCTGAGGCATAAGCAGCCCACGTGTTACTGCCGCATGCTGCGCTATGGACAACCGGGTCGCTGACGGCGACATTGCATTGAATTTTAATGCATTATGCAATACGCGCAGGGCTCCGATACGTACTCGGTGGTCAGTATCGAAACGAGCTGCTGTTGCTAATGCGTCGTATGCCACTGGCCGCGCTACTCGTCCCAGCGCCGTGGCGCAGTTGGCTCGCACGAAATAATTCGGGTCCGAGCTTAGCCCTTTCAACAATACAGGCAGCGCCACCCGCGCCAACGTAGAGTCCTGGCCCCGCATGCGGGTAAAAGCAGCCGAAGCACCCGTTCGAGCCGCCAGCACTTGGTTTTTCTGACCTAGGAGCTTGCTAGCTTGGCTTACCGCTTCGGCCGGGACTAGGCCGCGGAGGGCGGCACGATACAAACCCCAGGCGCGGCCGGGCGCAGCGGCGCTGTCAGGGCCGGGCACTCGGATGGTCCATAGCTGGCTGACCGAGCGCTTGGTCACGCAGCGCCCTAGGGCCTCAAAAGTGGCGCGGCGGGCTAGGGCGTCAGCTTCGGGCTGCGCTAGGCGCTGACCTAGGGCGGGTACGGCGGTGCTGTCGCCGGTTTGGCCGAGGGCGTAGGCAGCGGCGCGGCGCACGGCGGGCGCGGCATCGCGCAGCAGTGGTAGTAGCGCGGGCACGGCCTTCGCATCTTGCACCGAGCCTAGGGCCTCGGCAGCAGCGGCGCGGTAGACAGGGTTTTTATTGGTGAGGAAGGGCAGCAGCTCGGCGGTTTTGCGCTCGTCCTGGGCAGTGGCAATGCGCCGGCGCGTGGCATCGGCATAGGGGTGCGCGGGCGGGGCCGCTGCTTGGGTAAGCAACGGTAAACCAAGCAGGAAGAAGTAAAACGAACGCATAGCAGGCACAAGATGAAGCTGCAAGTAAGAACGGGAACTGCTCATTCTATCGCAAGCAGGCCGTAAAGCCTCGTGCGCAGTCCGACCTTTGTAGTCGTTTTTTATTATTCCTCTCTTCTGCTTTTCCATGCCCTCCCCGCAGCAGCTCCGCATTCAGGATTTCCATTACGACCTGCCCGCGGCCCGCATCGCACCCGAGCCGCTGCCCGACCGCGCCGCCAGCCGCCTGCTGGTGAGCCGGGCGGGCACCATCACCGACAAGACCTTTCGCGACCTCCCCGGCGAGCTACCGCCCCACACACTGCTCATCTTCAACGATACCCAGGTGGTGCGGGCCCGGCTACTGGCCAAGCGCCCCACGGGTGGCGCGGTCGAGCTGTTTTGCCTAGAACCAGTGGCGCCGCACCGCGCCCTCGAGCCAGCGCTGCAGCAAACGGGCGCTGCCACCTGGCGCTGCCTCGTGGGCAATGGCCGCCGCTGGAAGGAGGGCCCCGTAACATTGGAGTTCTCATTTGCGGGCCGGCCCGCTACACTATGGGCCGAGCGCCAGGCCGTAGAAGAAAGCGGCGAGAGCCTCATCGATTTTCGCTGGGAGCCAGCTTCGCTACCCTTTGCCGAAGTGCTGCGCGCCGCTGGGCACCTGCCCCTGCCGCCCTATCTGCACCGCCCCGACACTGCTACCGATGCCGTGCGCTACCAAACCGTGTATGCCGCCCACGAGGGTGCCGTGGCGGCCCCCACCGCCGGCCTGCACTTTACCCCCGAGCTGCTGCAGGAGCTAACTCAGCGCGGCACCGCCCTAGGCCAGGTAACACTGCACGTAGGCGCAGGCACATTTCAGCCCGTCAAGGCCGAGACGATGGCCGACCACCCCATGCATGCCGAGCCTATTATTGTGCAAGCTAGCTTGTTGCGGCAGCTGCTGGCGCACCGGCCCCACCCAGTTATTGCGGTGGGCACTACCAGCCTGCGCACCCTCGAAAGCCTGTATTGGCTTGGGGCTGGGCTGGTGCAGCAGCCCGACCAAACTACCTTGGCCGTAACCCAGTGGCAGCCTTATGAGGATGCCCCCAGTGTGGCGCCCGAGCAAGCGCTGCAAGCGCTGCTGTCCTACCTCGAGCAGCAAGGCTCCGATACCTTGGAAGCCAGCACGCGGCTGCTCATTGCACCGGGCTATCAGTTCCGATTGGTGCAAGGACTGATTACTAACTTTCACCAGCCCGAAAGCACGTTATTGCTGTTAGTGAGTGCTTTACTAGGCCCGGGCTGGCGTGCGGTGTACGACCATGCCCTAGCGCACGGCTATCGCTTCTTGAGCTACGGCGATAGTTCGCTGCTGCTGCCGGGCTAATGAAAGGTTTGGCATGGGCTTTGAGTATTCCTAAGATTAAATAGGGTTAACCTCATCTGTTAAACCTGGACAACCCTAGGTAAAGGGCCGCGTAAAAGGCCCAGGAACTACAATTCTACCCTCCTCTCAACCATGAAAAACGCAATTCTGCTCCTCGCCGCCTGTGCTTTCACCACTGCTTCGTTTGCCCAAACTCCTGAAACGGAAGTAAAGGTGCGTGACAATGGCACGAAAAAAGTTGTTACTAAAACTGGCAAAACCAACGTAGGCCAAGCCCTCGAAAATACGGCCGATGCAGCTGGCAACGTAGCCAAAAAGGCTGGTAGCAAAATCAAGCACGGCGCCAAAAAGGGCACTAAGGCTGTAAAGCGCACCACCCAGAAAGTAGGCAAAAAGACTGTAGAAGGCACCGAAAAAATGGAAGCCAAGTCGGAGTAGTCTACCCGCTTCTAAAATACAAAAAGCCCCGACCGAGGTCGGGGCTTTTTTGTTGTGGCCTAGGTGCTACTCCTAGCTTATTGGTCAGCGGGTTTTTCTTTAAGCTGATATAATACGCTTTCGCTCACGCCGTGCCCAAATAAGCTGAGGCCCGCATTGAACACGACCAGGGCTACCGTACCAGCGCCTACCCACTTGGCAGTAGGCTCGCCTTTTTCTTTCAGGTTACCGGCCCAATTGATGAGGCATGCGCCGGCCCCTACTACTAGCAGCCCCGTGGGGGCTAGTACCAACCATTTTGTTTTATGAGTCATTGCTGTAACACAGCGGTTTGGTGAGTGAATGCGCTGTAGCCGTTAGTACACCAATGCACTTAGTTGGGTTACTCATGATTTAACTCAAGCTCCTCTTGATTTTATACGTAAGCGTTGGTTTTAAATAATAAATATTGAGCTATCAGCCCTAAAAAAACGCATGCTCTAGCAAATAAGCGTCGAAAATAAAGCTAGGCACTATCTTCGCGCAGGTCATATTGAGAAAAACTGTATTTATGCCGCGCACAGTCCTTTTAGCTCGTTTATCACTAGTGTTGCTCTTGGCGTTGGCCGGAGCGGCTGCGTTCTTGCCTCACCACCACCCAGAGGCAGCACCCAATGCCTTCCAGCCCGCCGATATTGCTTGGATGCTTACGGCTTCGGGTTTAGTGCTTTTTATGACGCCAGGACTGGCGTTTTTTTATGGGGGTATGGTGAGCCGGCGCAACGTTATCTCGACCATGCTGCAGAGTTTTATTGCCCTAGGTATCATTTCGGTGCTATGGTACGTGGTAGGTTTCTCGCTGGCTTTCGGCGATGATATTGGAGGGGTGATTGGCGACCCGCGCACGTTCTTCATGTTCAACAATGTGGGCACGGCGCCGCACCCGCGCCTAGGGGCAGCCATGCCGTTCGTTTTATTTGCCGCGTTCCAGCTCAAGTTTGCCATTATCACGCCAGCCCTCATCAGTGGTGGCTTTGCCGAGCGCATCCGATTTTGGGGCTACCTCATTTTCATGTGCTTGTTTAGCATCCTCATCTATTGCCCACTGGCGCACTGGGCTTGGCACCCCGACGGCTTCCTGGCCAAATGGGGTGTGCTCGACTTCGCGGGCGGCACGGTGGTGCACATCTCGGCGGGTTTTGCAGCGCTGGCGGGGGCCATCTCTATCGGCCGGCGCCGGGTGCACCTCGACGGCCACGCCCACGTGCCGGTAAATGTGCCCTTCGTCATCCTAGGTACCGGCCTGCTGTGGTTTGGCTGGTTTGGGTTCAATGCGGGCTCGGCTTTCGGGGCTAACACGACGGCCGTGCAGGCGTTCTTCACCACGCACCTAGCTTCGGCGGCAGCTATGCTCACTTGGATGCTGCTGGAGTCGGCCCGCGGGCAGCGGCCTTCGGCCATGGGTACGGCCATTGGGGCCGTGGTAGGGCTAGTGGCTATCACGCCCGCGGCGGGCTACGTTAGCTACGGGCCGGCGCTGGCTATCGGCATTCTAGCCTCGGGCGTAAGCTTTGGGGCCGTTATTCTCAAAAACCGCACAACCCTCGACGACACCCTCGATGTATTTCCGTGCCACGGCGTGGGCGGCATCGTGGGCATGCTGGCCACGGCGCTGTTTGCTCAGAAAGGTGGCTTGTTTACGGGCGGCGGGCCGGCACTGCTAGGCTACCACCTACTTACACTGCTTATCGTGGGGGTATTTACCTTTGGGGGCTCATGGGTGCTGTATCAGATAACAAATCTGATTGTGCCTATTCGGGTAAATGCTGAAAACGAGGCGCATGGCCTCGATACCAGCCAGCATGGCGAAACCATCTTGGTGGCCTAGCTGCCTAGTGGCGGGGCCACTGGCGCCCCTTTCTTTTGCCAGTCATGACCCAGTTATTTTTTTCTGACTACCACCCTAGCGAGCGGCCATCAGCGGCCCCGCAGCCACTCGTCATTTTTGGGGCGGGCGGACTAGGGCGCGAGGTGCTAGTACTGCTCAATCAACTCAACGAGGCCGGGGCCAACTGGGACGTGTGCGGCTTTTACGACGACCAGCCACCCGCCACGCCCACGGTGGCGGGCCTCCCCTACCTAGGCACCGCCCACGACCTCAACCAAACCCAAGAGCCGCTGGCCGTGGCCGTGGCCGTGGGCAGCAGCGCCAGCCGCGCCGCCGTAGTGGCGCGGCTTACGTCGCCGCAGCTCACGTTTCCAGCGCTAGTGCACCCACGGGTGCGGCTGGCGCCGTCACAGCGGGTAACCCTAGGCGCGGGCTGCATCATTCAGCAGGGCTGCATCCTCACGTGCGATATTACCCTAGGGCGGTTTGTGTTCCTTAATCTATGTTGCACCATCGGCCACGACGCAGTGCTCGAGGACTTCTGCTCGCTGATGCCCCACGCCAATGTGAGCGGCGCAGCGCGGCTCGGCACCGGCGTGTACTTGGGCACCAACGCTACTGTTATTCAAGGGGTACGCGTGGGGGCTAGCACCACCGTGGGCGCCGGGGCCGTAGTGGTACGCGACCTGCCTGCTAGTGTCACGGCCGTGGGCGTGCCTGCCCGCGCAATTATCAACGAGCAATAAGTACTTATCGAGTGGCCTAGCGTCTTCATTTATACGTTTAGGCTATCAGACTGCACGTTGCTTCCTACTGCTTGATTTTGGACCGTATTTACCTTTCTCCCCCGCACCTAGGTCGCCACGAGCTCAACTACCTGCACAAAGCGGTGGAAGACAACTGGGTAGCGCCGGCTGGGCCCAATTTGACCGGTTTCGAGGCCGATTTGTGCACCTTCACGGGCGTAGGCCACGCGGTGGCGCTCCACTCGGGCACAGCTGCTATTCACCTGGGGCTGCGGCTGCTAGGCGTGGGGCCGGGCGATGAGGTGCTGTGCCCGTCGTTTACGTTCGTGGCCACGGCCAACCCCATTGGCTATTGCGGCGCTACACCGGTGTTTGTGGATAGTGAAGCCGACACCTGGAACATGTGCCCGGTGCGCCTGCGCGAGGCCATCACCGACCGGCTCAGTAAAGGCAAAAAGCTCAAAGCACTGCTGTTGGTGCACCTGTACGGCATGCCCGCCAAGCTAGATGAGCTGCTGGCCATCGCGCAAGAGTTTGACTTACCGGTGCTTGAAGACGCCGCCGAGGCCCTAGGGTCGCGCTACCAGGGCCGGCCGCTAGGCAGCTTTGGCGAGGTGAGCGTTTTCAGCTTCAACGGCAATAAGATACTGACTACTAGCGGCGGTGGCGCCTTGCTGACCAACCGCGCTGACTACGCCGCCAAGGCCCTCTTCTGGGCTACGCAGGCTAAGGATGCCGCCCCACACTACCAGCACTCAGAGGTAGGCTACAATTACCGCCTCAGCAACCTGCTCGCTGGCATCGGCCGGGGCCAGATGGAATTGCTAGAGGACCGGGTGAAACGCCGCAGTGAGATTTTTACTTGGTACAAGGAAAACCTAGCGGGCTTGCCCGGCCTCTCTGTGGCACCCGCTACTGAGCTGCCCGGTAGCCGCGCCAACCGCTGGCTAACCACCGTGCTGCTCAACCCCGCCGAACCGAAGGACGGCGCTAGCCAAACCAGCGCCACTCCCGAAAGCCTACGCCAGCACCTCGAAACACGCAACATCGAGAGCCGCCCCCTGTGGAAACCCCTGCACCAGCAGCCGCTGTTTGCTGACGCGCCTATGTATGGCGGCGCAGTATGCGAGGATTTATTTGCCCGCGGCCTGTGCCTGCCCAGCGGCACGGCCATGACCGACGACGACCAACGGCGCGTAGCAAAGGCCCTGCGCGAGGGCTTGGCAGCCTAGGCGGCTAATGATGGTGCGCCTCCTCAGGCGGCGGAGGTAGCTCGGTAGCGGCGCGATAGAGCAGCGCCGTGGGCACCCTAGGGTAGTGGTGGTGCAGGTGGTGGAAGGCAAACGAGGCCGTGATGGGCGTCCAGGCCTGCGCCAGCGCCGCGGCCGTGCGTGCCACCGGATTGCGCGACGATACATGGTGCGGCACATAAGAAGCCCAAATAGGCATGGTGGCGCTCATCAAAAACGCCACGCCCCAGTACACTAGTCCCACCATCGAGCCCGTAAGCCAATACAACGCCACAAAGCCCACCAACAGCGCCAGGGTCGCGCCCGTTTCGAGCAGCTGAATACGCTTGGTGTTGGGCGCAATGCGCAGGGCCTCGCGGCGTAGCATCAGCGTGTGCCAAGGCCCTTGCCACAGCACCCGGCCAAAGCTCCAGGTGGCGGGAGCACCCTCGGGGTCGGCTTCGGTAAGGCAGCGGCCGTGGTGGCGCAGGTGCGTCACTTGTAGGCCGTGGCCACTTTTCAAGATGAGCAGGCCGCTCAGGCTTAGTATTCGCTTGTTGGCTGCTTTAGAGAGCCCTAGGGCGTTATGCATGGTATCGTGCATCTGTACAAAGGCGGCCAAGCACACCACTACTACCAGCGGTGCGGCCAGCCACCACCAGCCTGCTAGTGCCAAGGCGATATACAAACCCAGCAGTACCCAGGGCCGGGCCAGCTCTACGCGCCGCTGTGTGGGTGTTAATTGAAAATCCATAGCGATTATTATAAATTGAAATACAATAGCTTACTAAGTTATTCACCCTACTCCCGGCTTTCGTGCCGCACCGGCAGCGCATAAGTCGGAATGTCGGCCGGGGCCAGCTCGCGCCAGGCTGGCTGGAAAGAGCCGTGGTAGCCGAATAATTTCCCGAACACTTTGTTGCGCACTTCTACCTGAATGCGGTAGCAGTCGGCCGCATCGTCGTACCACTCTTCTACCTCGGCCAGGCCCGATAGCAGCATCGGAAACCGAAAGTTGAGGGGGCCTTCATAAAAGCGCTGCTCGCCCGAGCGCAGTCGCAGGCCGCCCCGCTCGGTCACGGCCAGGTCAATGTCGACGGCCAGGTGCTGGTGGGTGCCTAGGTAGTCCACAATGCAGTTGCGGCTGGTGCTACGAATCATGGTAGCGTCGAAGCAGCGCACGTGCCGCGGAAAGCTGAAGCGACGAATCCAAGTCACCGTTTCGCGGCCCATCGGGTCGCGGTAGGCGTAATTTTCGATGCGAAATGGTATATCTCGCCCCGCCTCGGGAAACATAATATTGCGCAGCAGCCCAACACGCAAAAACGGCTGGGTATAGAATGGCCCGTGCCACACCTGAGCCATTGTGCCCTCGCCCACAAACGCCCGGTTATCGTGGCTGCTGAATGCAAGACGCTCTTGAATACGCGGGTGCAGCTTGGCAAAGTCAGCACCCAATTGCTGCTGGTAGATGGACGGCATAGTCGCAAAAAGTAGGTCTTTTCAATAAGGCAGTGAGCGCAGCAGCTAAAACAGGTCAGGCCGGTTGCGGAGCATGGGCCACCACGCGCTCGACCCTAGGTGGCTGGCGCCGGCACCTAGCGGCACTCGGTACTATGTCTTCGGGCACTAGCAGCCGCACGGCCGCCATCGCCACAAGAGCCAGATTGAGCGTAAGAGGATTGAAGGGCGCCACGAACACGGCCGGCTGGCTAAACAAGGCTCCGGCACCTAGCACCAGCAGCCCTATCATGTGCAGCCAGTATACTGGCCGCAGCCGCCGGGCCGGCATTAGCCAAAAAAGCAGCCCAAACAAGATTTCGGCCACGCCTACCCCAGCCGCTACTCGGTGGGCCGCCGCGGCTGAAAAGCCGGCGCCATGCAAGATTCCCAATTCACCGGTATCAGGGTAAAGCAGCTTTGGCACTACCCCTTGGTATACCCACACCACGCCTAGGGTAGCCCGCGTTAGCCAGTCGGCCAGGCCCAAGCGCCGCGATAAAGCAGGCCGCTGCCCAGTTTCGAGCCATAGCCGTAGGCAGTCGAAGCTCCAGGCCGTAGCCCAGCCAATAAGCGGCCGAAACGCCAGTCGGTCGAGCACCTGCCCTACCCACCCAAAGCGCGTTTGGTAATCATACTTCGTAAAAAACCGCAAGCCATCGGCCGTTGGCACGTATTTCCAAAAGCCCGCGCCTTCGCGAATGAGTGATACCCACTCCTCTGACCAAAACTTGAGTACTGAGGTACGCTCCCCATTTTTTTCTTTGGTGCCGAGGCTTTCGCCCCGCCCCGCTACCCCTAGGCCAAACCCGATGCGCGTAGCGTACAAAAACTGCTGCGGCTCGGCGGCCGAAAGCCGCGGCAGGTACTCGATTTCGGTGAAGCGCAAGTCCCACTGCTGATGCAGTTCAGGCTGCTGGGTGTGCTCCCAAAGAGCCTCTAACGGGCACCGAATGCGAGCCTCTACGTAGATGGGCGGGTTTTTCATAACGCGTGCGAAAGGTAGCGATTTTGCGCAGCAAACCCTAGACATTATGATAATAATCAGAGCATTTTACCTCTACAGAAAGAGCAGGTAAACGTGTGCTTAGCCTTCGGCTCCAACACACGTTTACCTGCTCTTTCTGTAGGGCGCTTGCGGCGGCGTAGCAACCAGTAGCTATCCCGCTAATCCAGCGCCTGCCCTAGGTCAGCCAGCAGCTCGGCTGGCTCCTCGATGCCCACGCTCAAGCGCAGCACGCCCGGTGTGATACCTAGGTCCTGGCGCTGCTCTTCGCTGAGCCCGCGGTGCGAAGTAGCTGTGGGGTACGAGCACGACGAAGCCACCCCCGCCAGTGAGGGCGCCAGCGGAAACAGCTTGGTGCGCTGCACAAAGTCATCGGCCGCCGCCACGGTATCGTTGGCGAGCCGCAGCGAGAGCATCCCGCCATACAAGCCATTCAGCAGCTGTGCTTCGGCTAGGTCGTGCCCGGGGTGCGTTTCGAGGCCAGGGTAAAAAACTTCCGCCACGGCCGGGTGCTTGGCTAGAAAGCGGGCTACAGCCAGCGCATTTTCCGAATGCTGCCGCATGCGCAGCCGCAAGGTTTTGAGGCCCCGCACGGCCAGCCAGCTATCCAGCGGGGCCAGCATCAGCCCTAGGTTAGTAGCTACTTGCCGCAGGCGTTTATTGAGGGCCGGGTCGTTGGCCACTACCACGCCAGCTGTTACATCAGAGTGGCCAGCCAGGTACTTCGTAGCCGAATGCCACACCATATCGGCGCCCCAGTCAAGCGGGCGCGTCAGCATGGGTGAAGTAAACGAACTATCAATAAGCAGCTTGATACCTTGCTCGCGGCACGCTTGCGCCAGGCGAGGCCCATCGAGCACGGTTAGCAAGGGGTTGCTAAGCACCTCAGCTAGCACCAGCTTGGTGTTGGGCTTGCGGTGCTGGGCCAAGTCATAGAGCTGTGCTAGCGGCACATAGGTCGTTTCGATACCTAGGCGGCTCAACTCCTGCGACAGCAGCACTACCGAGCCGCCGTACAGCTCGGCAGGGCACAGCACATGGTCGCCGGCTTGGCAGGTAGCCAGCACGGCTGCCAGCAAGCCAGCCAAACCGGCACCAGTAGCTACGCCGCCCGCTGCGCCCTCCAAGCGAGCCACTTCGGCCACTAATTCGTCCGAATTAGGGTGCTCGGAGCGCGAGTAACCGTAGAGGCCCTTGCGGCCGGGCGTGGTGTAGTAGTCTTCTAGCTCGGCCAGCGAGCTAAACTTGAAGACCGATGTTTGGTAGATGGGGGTAACTTTCGGGTGTATTGAGGTCAGGTCCATAGCAGGGCGAAGGTAGCGCCAGACTACTGCCGCTCCCACGCTTGCCTACTGGGTGCGGCGAATTTCTTCGGCCTCAGTTCGGACTTTTACCGACTCATCCACTATTTCTTCGGCCTTGCCGGTCAGCGTGTCGGGCACTAGGTGCAGCAGTACCCGGTTTTCGCGGGCAAACACCTGCATCAGCACGATGAGGTACGACAGCAGCAGCGGCCCAATAACTAGTCCTACAATACCAAAAATATCGACGCCTAGGGTCAGGCCCACCAGCGTTACCCAAGGATGGATGTCGCCCATGTATTTGGCCATCCAGATGCGCAGTAGATTATCCACGTTAATAATCACCACTACACCTACCACCAAAATACCGATGGCCTGCCCATTGTGCCCCTGGGTAAACTGATAGATGGCGGCCGGGCCCCACACCAGCGGGGTACCCAGCACCGGGATAAATGCCATAAAAAACGCGATTACCGTCCAGAACATTGGCGATGGCACACCGAATATCCACAGCGTCAGGCCTGTTAACAAGCCCTGCACCAAGGCTACTACCCCTTGCCCCAGTACGTTGGCATTCACGTTGTTGCGCAACGACTCACTGAGCTCGTCCAGCGTCTTTTCGCGGAAGGGCAAGTAGCGTCGCAGGCCCGCCAGGAAGGTCTCTTCCTGCATAAATAGGTAATACATCGTGAAGAGCATCAGGCCCACGATAACGATGACATTGAGCACGCTGCTGGCCAGCGTTGGTATCCATTGGCTAACGCGGGCAGCGCCCTGCTGCAAGAGTTGGCGCACTTGAGCCTGCTGCGTCACCTGCACGCCCAGCTTACGCTCAATGCCTTGCACCGTCGCCAGAATCTGGTCGGTATTTTGGGCTACTATCCGCACCTTGTCGATGAGCAGCGAGGTAAGGGCAAAAAAGGGAATAATGAGCACTACCACTGCGAATATGAGCAGCAGCACCGTCACCAGTGTGCGGTTCCAGCCGCGCTTGTGCACCAGCGCCGTAAACCACGGCCGCAGCACTACATATAGGATACCCGCCCCTAGGAAAGCGGTGAGGTAACCAAGCATCCCGTACAGAGCTAGCGCACCAAGAACAACTAGCGTGGCGATAAGCAGCAGGTAACGCTGGCGGGGGGTGTAAATATTGGTTTCAGCAGGAAGCGACATTGCGCAAAGGCCAGTAAAAAGGGAGTAATAGTCGCTGAACGAAAAAACTCCACGTATGGCTGAGTTACGCACCAAAACGACGGGCCCTAGGTAGCAAAAAAGCGCCCGCGCCAGCCGAAGCCAGCGCGGGCGCTCCCGCAGTTTACTTATTAAGGCTTAAGCCAAGTTAGGCCGATGCCGACTCAGCTAACACAGTCACTTTGTTGCGCAGCACCTCCACGATGCCACCGCCAATGTGAAACGTGCCGCCGCCCGCACCCGTCACAATCACGTCGCCCGTTTTGAGGGCCGCAATCAGCGGAGCGTGGTTGTTGAGCACTTCAAACGACCCATCGGTACCCGGAAAGCGCACCGAAGTAGCTTCGCCATCAAATACCTTGCGGTCGGGGGTGATGATTTCTAAATGCATTGCTTCTGTCATGCTGAGCTTGCGAAGCATCTTATCACGTTCGCAAGGCTCGGATTACTAATTTCTGACGAAAGCAGCCGTGATAAGATGCTTCCTTCGTCAGCATGACATACGATTTACTTGGCTTCAGCCAGCAGGCGCTCGCCTTTAGCTACAGCATCTTCGATGGTGCCCACCAAGTTGAAGGCCGACTCGGGCAGGTGGTCATACTTGCCGTCGATGATTTCGTTGAAGCCTTTGATAGTGTCCTTGATGTCAACCAGTACACCTTGCAGGCCGGTGAACTGCTCGGCCACGAAGAAGGGCTGCGACAGGAAGCGCTGTACGCGGCGAGCGCGGTTTACAGTCTGCTTGTCTTCTTCCGACAGTTCGTCCATACCTAGGATGGCGATAATGTCTTGCAGCTCCTTGTAGCGCTGCAGAATCTCCTTCACGCGCTGGGCAGTGTTATAGTGCTCAGCACCGAGTACGGTAGCGTCGAGGATGCGCGAGGTCGAGTCGAGCGGGTCCACAGCTGGGTAGATACCTAGCTCGGCGATTTTACGGCTCAATACCGTCGTAGCGTCCAAGTGAGCAAAGGTGTTAGCCGGAGCCGGGTCAGTCAAGTCATCGGCAGGCACATACACGGCCTGTACTGAAGTAATCGAGCCGCGCTTGGTCGAGGTGATGCGCTCTTGCATGGCACCCATCTCGGTAGCCAGCGTGGGCTGGTAACCTACGGCCGAAGGCATACGGCCCAGCAGAGCCGATACTTCCGAACCCGCCTGCGTGAAGCGGAAGATGTTGTCGATGAAGAACAGGATGTCGCGGCCAGCACCGGTGCCGTCGCCGTCGCGGAAGCTCTCAGCAATCGTTAGACCCGACAGGGCCACGCGAGCGCGGGCTCCGGGGGGCTCGTTCATTTGGCCGAACACGAGGGTAGCCTGCGATTTTTCCATCTCGGCCATATCCACCTTGCTCAGGTCCCAGCCGCCTTCTTCCATCGAGTGCTTGAAGGCATCGCCGTAGCGGATGATGTTGGCTTCGATGAATTCGCGCAGCAGGTCATTGCCTTCGCGGGTACGCTCACCTACACCAGCAAATACCGACAGACCCGAGTAGGCCTTGGCTACGTTGTTGATAAGCTCCTGAATCAGTACGGTTTTGCCTACACCGGCACCACCGAACAAACCAATTTTACCACCCTTCACATACGGAGCGAGCAGGTCAATTACTTTGATGCCGGTGAAGAATACTTCTGACGAAGTAGCGAGGTCTTCAAAGGCAGGCGCGTTGCGGTGGATGGGCAGGCCGCCGGTGCTCACGGGCTGCGGAATGCCATCAATAGCCTGGCCAATTACGTTGAACAGGCGGCCTTTCACGCCGTCGCCGGTAGGCATCGTGATGGCGTGACCTAGGCTGCGTACAGCAGCACCACGGGTCAGGCCCTCGGTCGAGTCCATGGCGATGGTGCGCACCCGGTCTTCGCCCAAATGCTGTTGGCACTCCAGCATCACCACCTGGCCATTGTCTTTGGTTACTTCCAGCGCATCGAAGATGTTGGGGAGGTCGCTTTCGCCCGCGAAGCTCACGTCCACCACGGGGCCGATAACCTGGGTGATTTTGCCCGAATTCGCCATTTGGTTTTGTTTTACTAAGTTAATACGTTTTGAGGGTGCAAAAGTACGCTCAAAACGGGGCTTTTCAAAGCTGTGCAGCGCCTAGGTTGGCTACCCACGCCCACCCTTCCTAAAACAGCCTTCAGAAACCGTTCACAAAGTTTTTTTAAAAATTTTTGACCTACCTCTTGCCTCGTATCATTCTTTTTGTACCTTTGCAGCCCCGAACAGCACATCGCTCTAGGGACCTTGTCCGATGGTGTAACCGGCAACACGCTTGATTTTGATTCAAGAAAGTCCAGGTTCGAGCCCTGGTCGGACAACCTAGGCACACAATAGTGCCGCTGAATAACCCGAAAACGGCCTCCGCTCAGATTGAGCGGAGGCCGTTTTCGGGTTATTGGCATTTTGGCGTTTACCCCGGTGAGTTATTCCGCCAAGATTATTCTGCAAAAACCGGCCAAGCAGAATGGCACCTACCTGCGGCGCTTGCAACCAATTACCAACCGGGTGCTCTACCCTATCAGGCTCAACAGCAGCTGGTGGCCCTAACTCTTCGACGACGCTACCGGCGTTTGCCCCACAAGAAGACGCGCGACATGCTGCCGCTCACTACGCGGGCCATCGGCTACCTAGGGGATGCCCGGCGCGAGAACGAACTGCCCGGCTTCTACAAATACACCGACCAATATTCTAATCGCCTACTTCAGCGCCTAGGTCTGACGCTGGGCTTACCTACGCACCTGCCCTACTACGTGGACCACGAGACCTTCGCCACCAACGTCGGGCGGGCCGGGGACAAGGCCGAGGTATTGCAGAAGCTGCCAGACCACGAAGACAGCAAGACCACGAGGAAATACGTGCACGTGGACGGCGACATGAAGCGGGCGGCGATTGCAGCGAGGAAGGCCCCGCGATTCACTACCTAGTGAGCAGCTAACGCCTTATCTCGCAGGGACAGACCCGCTATTTTTGATACGTCACCCATTTCATGCCTCATGCTCAAACACCTCGCGTTTGCTTTGCTGCTTACCACCAGCGCTGCATCTCCAGTCTTCGCCCAGGCTACCCCCGGCACGACCAACAGCCAGCCCAAACAGTTCTGCCGCCTGTATATATCGCTACGGGCGAGTTCTGACCGGGCACTATCAATTGCGATGGCGTATGGGCAGGAGTCTAAAAAGGCTCCCCTGGCAGACAGTCGCTTAGCGGAAGAGGCTACGAAGGTTGCCTCTTTTGACTCGGAGTCACAGGCTTTCAATTACCTAAGTAGTAAAGGGTGGGAGCTAATAGGCTATCAGTACCTAACTGGTGCTTACGTTGTGGCGCAGTTCCAGCGTTCGCTTGCTCACTAGCAGCAGCTTAGAAAGGGGCCGTCACTACCTATCGTAGCGACCGCCCTTTTATATGTTAATTAAGCTAAGCTTACTTAGTAGCAACGAGAGCTATTACTGCACTTGAGCGCGAGGTGGCAAATGCACGAGGATTGAAGAATTCAGGGCTGGTGCGTATGCTGATTCTCGCTGAGGCCCGGCGGTTGGGTATCCTAGGTACTACTGATATGATACAAAAAGTCCGGCCGGTTAGTCGAGCTTTCTTATATATCTCCTACCCTAACTAACTGTAATATGAAAATTAAAAACGTTCACCTACTGGGCTTCAAAAGGTTTACTAATTTGACTATTACGGACATTCCTGAAACTGTCCGGCTAGTTATGCTAGTTGGACCTAATGGCTCTGGCAAATCATCCGTTTTAGATGGGTTCAACAGCCTTGCTTCAGTAGTAGGTGGTATATACCGTCCTGCTTCTGGCTACTATGACAAAGCAGGCGTCATACAAAACTCTGATTATTGGGGCTTATTTGAACAGGGTAGAGTAACCGTCAATTTTCACGACGCAAACGACTTTGATTGGCGCTCCCCAACTAAAGAAGATGAGCGCAAATTCTATATTAGGACAGGTTATCGTTATGAAGCTGCATTTACAGTATCAACCTTGAGCAACAAAGGTCCTATGGAGGCAGACAAGTCAAGGCCGATACATTTAATGGCTTTAGATAGTCGCGTTGCAAATAATTATGAACGTTTGATAGCACAAACTATCAAGGATGTTTTTGCTCATGACGGTCATAATACTGAGACAGTGGACCAACTACGAGAGCGGATAGTTGGAAGAATAGGGGATTCATTCGCTAGAGTATTACCCGATGCAAAGCTGATTAGTCTCGGCAATCCATTGTCTAATGGTTCTTTCTACTTCGAAAAAGGCTCATCCAAAAACTGGGCATATCAGAATTTATCTGCTGGCGAAAAGGCAGCTTTTGATTTAGTCCTTGACTTTGTAATTAAATCCGAAGTATTTGATAATACCATCTATTGCATAGACGAGCCGGAAGTACATGTAAATACTAATATTCATTCGGCGCTACTAGCTGAATTATATAATACACTACCTGGCACATCACAATTGTGGGTTGCCACTCATTCGGCAGGTATGATGCGAAAAGCTAGAGAATTAGAGGAGAATAACCCAGGCACTGTTGCTTTCTTAGATTTTGGGGGACACGATTTTGACCAACCGGTGGTCCTCAAACCTGCTATCACAAACCGTCAATTTTGGCAACGTAATTTCTCAAATACAATAGGTGAGCTAGCGTCACTAGTCGCGCCTGCCCAAATTTTCTTTTGCGAAGGAGACCCTAATGGCAGAAAGAAAAAAGAGTTTGATGCACGCTGCTATACAGCAATTTTCGCAAATGAATATCCTGATACTGTTTTTCTTTCTGTGGGTAGTAGCAATGAAGTAAAAGACAAAGCTGCTTTGCTATCAGGTGTTTTTAGTCAATTTCTACCAAGCGTTAACACCACATTCATTGTGGACCGAGACGATTGCACAGAATCTGAACGTTTAGAAGTCATTGCTGAAGGAAATCGAATTCTTGCAAAAAGGCATCTTGAGGCTTATTTACTTGATGACGAGATTTTAGAAAAATTCTGCACTCATGAGGAAAAAGCAGGATTGTGGCCAAGCCTGCAGGCTGAGAAGCAGCGCTTTCTAGCAGAAAGTATTGCTCGTGGCAACCCTACCGATGATTGGAAATCAACAGCAGAGCATATACGTGTTGCTGCGAAACGCATATTAAGCGTCAACCAGATTGGACTAAATGCCGATGCCTTCATGCGGGAGCATTTAGTGCCTCGAGTAACACCTGAAACGATTGTCTATCGAGAACTCAGAAGAGAGATATTTCTCAAGTAGCAAGAAAAAGCCCCGACCTAGGTCGGGGCTTTTTCTTGCTACCACGCCACCTTTATTTCTACATTTTATACACCTTTTTTAGTAGCACTTTAAATACTCTCGCCTACACAGTTTCGACACTTAGGGCCCTAGGGTCGCTCAAACCAAGCGGATAAGACACTGCTGGCACGCCCACTGGCCCCAGCGTTTGGCCTGGGCCGCCTCCAGCATCTGCACCGGGTGCCCACAGCGCGTGAGCTGCGCGCAGGTGGGGCTACAATGGTAGAGCCGGGCATGGGCGCCCTGGCACACGTACACCGTATCAGTGAGGGGCGCGGGGCGAGCCAGCCGCCGCGGTCGCGCAGTGGCGGCTAGGTCCGGGAACGGCGGCAGGATGGTAACGCCAAGCACAAAGCCGAGCAGCAGGCAACAAGAGAGTAGAAAGTGCTTCACGGCTACCAATATAGGCAGCGCCGCAAGCTGGCACAACTTTGTTGTACTAGGTTTAGCAACAAGGCGCTAGACGCAAAAAGCCCCGGCCGTTCATCGGTCGGGGCTTTCGTTTTATTTAACGCGACAATAGCAATACATCACTAGCAATCACTCATTACTAATAGGTCTTTTTAGCCAAGGGGCACCAACCGGCTTTTACTATCATTGCCCCGGCGGCGACCGGGCCCCACAAAGCACATAAAGTCAGGTTCTCCGAGCGCCCTAGCTCGTGCTGGCTCCGAGCAGGGCGCCTAGCAGGCTTGCCTTTAAGCGGGCGACTCGTTTCTTGTCTAGTGCATGATACCGAATAGCTAGCTGGTATGGCTCTAGGATACCGTTCTAAACAGAAGAGCATTTTGAACCCCATTAGTAGGTTGAGTGCCACCTAGGGCTGCGTTAGGGTAGCCGGGGCCGCTGCGGGCTTGCGCAGGTCTAAGTTGTGAAAGTAAAAAAGGCGGATAGTGTGCTGATTGCGGTAGCTATCGCCAGTGGGTAGCTGCTGAAACAGATACATGTAGCCCGCTTGCACCTGTGCCTGCTTACTCACCTGGTAGACCAAGCCCGCAAATAGCCGGTTCTGGTCGAAGTAGTTGTAGCGCACTCGCTCCCCAAAATTGACCATCACTTCGTCGTTGAGCAAGAACTGTAGCCCACCGGGCTCAAACGCCTTGCGGATGAGGGGCAGAAACAAGGCCGTATTGAAACGAGTCCGGTAGTTGAAGTCAAAGCTCGAGCCTAGTTCGTCGGTGCCGACCACCTGCTGGCGGAACCGCTCCTCCAAGCGTACCCATTGCATAAGGCGGGCCTTAGGAAACTTGGTAAACCACTGCACTTGCTGCCAGGGCCGGTGCTCAGGCTGGCCCACGGTGCGCGCCCCATCGGGGTAGAGGTAGGCATACGCGTAGCCGCCGGTCAAGCGCACCTCGTCGGTCAGGTAATAGGTTACCCCAGCGCGGGCCACGGTCTGAAATAGCTCGTGCACGTACTGGTCGTGCAGGCGCAGGTGGCCTTCTGCCCAGAGGCCCCAGTGGTCGGAAAAGCGAGTTTGGTTGAATACGCCTAGCCACGTCTGGCGCTCTTGCACCAGTTGCTTTTGCGCATAAGTAGGCGTGGCAACGAGTAGGCTTGCGAGCAGCAGGCAGCTGCCCCAGTAGCCTAAGGAGTGGAAATAGCGATAAACGCGGGGCCGCGCAGCGCTACTAGCGCGTTGGGCGAAGGTAGAGGTAGCGAAATGCATTAGTTAACAATCCCGCGCTAGGCACACGCGAAACTGACGGCAATGCTAGGAGCTGCGCCAACGAGAAAATAGAACGAATTTTCTCGTTGGTATAATCTTTACCTGCGCGGCGGCTTCTTGCGGTACGCCGCGGGGCTTTGTCCCGTGTGCTGCTTGAAGATGCGCGTAAAATGGCTCTGGTCTGAAAAGCCCGTGAGGTAGGCAATTTCCCCCATCGAGTACGTCGTGGTAGCCAGTAGGTGCAATGCCTTGTCGATACGCAGCTTGCGGATATACTCGCCAAACGAGAGGTTGTCGAAGTAGCGGGCAAACTCGCGCGAGAGGTACGTAGGATTGACTTGCAGCGCATCGGCGGCCTGGGTCAGGCGCAAGCTCAGGTTAGTATCGAGGTGGTCCTGAATCAGCTCGCGTAGCTGCGTGGCCCAGGCCGGGGGTGGAGCGTTCTGGTCTTGAGTGCGCTGGAGGTAGGCCGTATATACCTGCACGAGCAGTTGCTCTTCGGGTTGCTGCGTATGGGGCTGGCCTTGCAGCTGCTGCGCCCAGGTGTAGAGGGCGTCATACAGCACCCGGCCTTGCTGCAGTAATTGCTGGTCATCTTGAATGTTCTGCGCTAACCCTGCTGAAATAGCCCACAAGCCAGCGGCTTGCGCGGCCAGCGCGTGGTTGTCGGTATCCGCTCCGCGCACAATCGGGGCCAGCGCATGTAGGGCGGGGTCGGTGAGGTTATACTTCTTCAGAAAATAATCGAAGGTGCATGCCGCCCCATAGTGCGAAAACTCCACGCCGGCTACATCAAAAGGGATGGCACCGAGCTGTTGGGCAATAGGCAGTACCTGCTCAGCTGGGACGTAGAGAATTTGAGCTGCGGGGTCTATAAAGCGCAAAATGAGCCAAGGGCAGGCTAGGCGGTCAATCTTGGGCCGCTCACGTGTAATCCATTGCATAAGGTCATACTAACTTAGTCGCAATAGGCTCACCCTGCTACTCCACAAAACAGGTCTTTTGTGGCTTACTGAGAATACTACCCCGCCAGCAGGCCCCAAAACGCAGGTTTTGGGGGCCTTTTTTACCATTCTTGTATAGACTAGGTACAGGGTGCATTCCTGACGGCGCATTATCGAAGTTTCATTCTCGTTGTAATCCTTCCTATCCTTGCCAAAGCTCCCTAACCTGACTCCCTTTACCAGTAGTCTAAGATGGGACCTCTTCTGCTTCGTTTATGCGCCTGCCTGAGCTTGTTTTCTTGCAAAAAAGAGAACCCAGAAGACGTTTTTATTCGGGTTCGCAAGGCCAGTCAATACGTGCTTGAAAATATCGCTCGCCGCGGGCATACCTAGGCCCCCCGCCAGTGGTACCCACCCCAACCAGAAGGTTATAGCTGCTTCAGTAGCCCTAGCCGACGTGTTAATTTTTGGCAGTTGTGCATTTATTCCACCGCAATTCCTTAAACCTATCGCAACTTTGCAGGCGCAAACCACTGCCGTCAGGTAGTCCTGCCTAGTTTCGACCGTATGAGTAAGCAGCCGCCGCAGCCCTTAGCTTCCGGAATGCCCGACCCTAGTAGTTGGGCACGCACGGAGTACCCGGCGGGCAGGCTGCCGCAACGGACTTGCTTTACACCTTGGGAAATGTTGTGGCAGCAATGCCTCGCTACGACTACCCTACCCTGCGATTTTTACAAAGGCGCTGGCTTCTCCCCTTCGGGAGTAAGCCGGCGCCTTTCGCTTTTTACCCCGGCGCGGCAAGCCACTACTCGCCGTACCGGCTTCCGGCTGTTCTTCAACATTTATTACGGCAAGCTGCCACTTGCCCTACACATCGATGGAACCCATTGTTAAGATATTTGCCGGCACTGCTTCGCAGGAGCTGGGCCACCACATTGCTAAATGTTACGGGCAGCCGCTGGGCGACCTCACCGTGCAGCGCTTTGCGGATAATGAGCTAGGCCCTAGCTTCAACGAGAGTGTGCGCGGCTGCGAGGTGTTCCTCATCCAGAGCACTTTTCCGCCCTCCGAACATCTCATGGAGCTGATGCTGATGGTGGACGCCTGCAAACGGGCCTCGGCCCACAAGGTCAACATCGTGATGCCTTACATGGGTTATGCCCGCCAAGACCGCAAAGACAAGCCCCGCGTGAGCATTGGGGCCAAGGTGGTGGCAAACATCATCCAGAGCGTAGGCACTGACCGCCTCATGGCCTGCGACCTGCACGCTGGTCAGATTCAGGGCTTCTTCGATATTCCGGTAGACCACCTCGACGGGGCCACTGTCACGGCGCCCTACATCAAGTCCTTGAACCTCGAAAACCTGATTTTCGCTTCGCCCGACGTGGGCGGCGTGGTGCGGACGCGCGCTTACGCCAAGAAATTCGGCGCCGAAATTGTGGTCTGCGACAAAATGCGCCTGCGGGCCAATGAAATCGCCTCGATGCAAGTAATCGGTGACGTAAAGGGTATGGACGTCGTATTTGTGGATGATATGGTGGACACGGCCGGTACCATTTGCAAAGCCGCCGACCTCGTGATGGAGCGTGGGGCCCGCTCGGTGCGCGCCGTCATCACGCACCCGCTGCTGAGCGGCCCGGCGCACGAGCGCATTCGTGCCTCTTCGCTCACGGAGCTGATTACGACCGACACAATTCCACAGCGCGAGGCGAATGACAAGATTCGGGTGATTTCGGTGGCGCCGCTGTTTGCGGCTGCTATTCGCAATGTCGTAACGCACGACAGCATTAGCTCGCTGTTTATTTAACTAGCGCACAGCCTTGCTTTTGCCGCCCCAAAGCTGTACCTTTGCGGCCCGTTTCGGCAAGGGTTGCCGGGCGGCTAATTCATTCCAAACCAACTTCTTTTATGAAAAGCCTGGAGATTGTAGGGTTTAAAAGAGCGAATCTCGGCAAGACGGACGCCAAGGCACTGCGCCTAGATGCCCAAGTGCCTTGCGTACTATACGGTGGTGCCGAAGCAGTGCACTTCTCGGTGCCCGCTATCCTGTTCCGCGAATTGCTGTACACCCCCGAGGCCCACATCGTGGACCTGAACGTGGAAGGCACGCACTACCGCGCCATCGTGCAGGATGCTCAGTTCCACCCCGTCAACGAAATGCTGCTGCACGTTGATTTCCTGGAGCTGCAGGAAGGCAAAGAAGTGAAAATGGATATCCCCGTGAAATACGTAGGCGTATCGCCGGGCGTACTCGCTGGTGGCAAGCTGGCCAGCAAGCTGCGTAAGCTGAAGGTGAAGGCTACGGCCGAAAACCTGCCCGACTACGTAGAAGTTGACATCAGCACCCTAGAGCTCGGTAAGTCGGTGAAAGTAGGCGCGGTGCAAACCAACAACTACACTATCCTCACCAACGCCCAGGCTCCCATCGCCACTGTCACCATCCCGCGTGCACTGAAAGGCGAAATGGCCGCTAACCGTTAATCGCAGATTATAACGGGCTAAACGGATTTCGCAGCTACACTTGCCTATGGCAGGCTGACTAGCTGGCTGATTTCGGTTTCATCCGTTGTTTTGCAAAGAAAAAGGCTGCTTTATAAAGCAGCCTTTTTCTTTTGGCTTTAGTGGTGGCCTTACCTACTATATCTTACATCAACTACCCGGAGAAAGCAGCTAGCTTGCCTAGTCAGCCTGCCGCGGCGGGCGTAGCTGCGAAATCCGTTTAATCAATTAGAATCTGTGGTCTTTTTGGTTCTTGCCCTAGGCAACATCGGCCCTGAGTATGCCGACACGCGCCATAACATTGGCTTTATGGTTGCCGATTACTTGGCTGAAAAATTTGGGGCGCCGCGCTTCGCCCTAGGTCGCCACGCGTTCACTACCGAGTTTAAGAGCAAAGGCCACACCTATGTGCTGGTAAAGCCTACTACGTTCATGAATCTCAGTGGCAAGGCAGCGCAGCATTGGCTAAGTGCACTCAAGATTCCGGTCGATAATATGGTAGTCGTGACCGACGACCTAGCCTTGCCCTTTGGCAAACTGCGCCTGAAAGGCCAAGGCTCGGCAGGCGGACACAATGGTTTGAAAGACATCCAAGCCACCCTAGGCACCGATAAATACGCCCGACTACGCTTTGGGGTCGATGCTAATTTCTCGAAAGGACGCCAAGTTGACTACGTACTCGACCCCTTTTCGGCCGACGAGCAAATTGACTTGCCGCTACGCATTGAGAAGGCCGGCGAGGCGGTGCTGGCTTTCGGCGCGATGGGTCTAGAGCGAGCAATGAACGTGGTGAATGTCAAATAAAAAAAGGTTAGTCCGTGAACGCAAAAAACGGCTGTCATGCTTCGCAAGCGAAGCATGACAGCCGTTTTCAATGGGCTATCTATGGTTGCTATAAGATGCTGCTACCGTTGCGCACGGCGGCACCAGGCTGCATCAGGGCCAAGCTGCCATCGGCGTTTTCGGCCAGCAACAGCATGCCTTGGCTTTGAATACCTTTTATTTCACGGGGCGCCAAATTCAACAGTACCATCGCCTGCTGCCCAATTAGTGCTTCCGGAATAAACGACTCGGCGATGCCGCTCACAATGGTGCGCTGGTCGAGGCCCGTATCAATGGTCAGCTTGAGTAGCTTCTTGGTTTTGGCTACTTTCTCGGCGGCGATAATGGTACCCACACGCAGGTCCATCTTGCCAAACTCCTCAAAGCTTACGTTCTCTTTTGCCGCCGTGACGGGTGCGTTAGCTAGTGCGTTGGCTTGTTTGGTATCGAGGAGTTTCTGCACCTGGGCATTCACCACCGCGTCGTCGATTTTAGCGAATAGCAACGCCGGTTCCTGCAGCTGGTGGCCAGCGGGCAACTGCTCGGCGCGGGTCGCGCTCTGCCAATCCCCAGGCTGGAAGTTCAACATTTTTGCCAACTTCTCGGCCGATTCAGGTAGGAAAGGCGTGAGCAACGGCACTAGCGCGGCGGCCACTTGCAGGGCCACGTGCAGTACAGTGCCGGTGCGCGCCGCATCGGTTTTGATGAGCTTCCAGGGCTCGGTTTCGGCCAGGTACTTATTGCCGACGCGGGCTAGGTTCATCACTTCGGCCAGCGCGTCGCGAAAGCGGTAGTTTTCGATTAGCTCTCCTACCCGCGTCGGAAACTCATCTACTTGTCGGAAAACCTCTTCGTCAATCTCGATTAGCTCGCCGCGCTCAGGCACCTTGCCTTCGAAGAACTTCTGCGTGAGCACGGCGGCACGGTTCACAAAGTTGCCTAGGGTAGCAACCAGCTCGTTGTTGTTACGCGCCTGAAAGTCTTTCCAGGTGAAGTCGTTGTCCTTGGTTTCGGGCGCATTGGCGCAGAGCACGTAGCGCAGCACGTCGGCTTGGCCAGGGAAATCTTGCAAATACTCGTGCAGCCACACCGCCCAGTTGCGCGAGGTGCTGATTTTGTCGCCTTCTAGGTTCAAAAATTCATTGGCGGGCACGTTATCTGGCAGAATATAATCGCCGTGCGCTTGCAGCATTACCGGGAAAATAATGCAGTGGAATACGATATTATCCTTGCCGATGAAGTGCACCAGCTTGGTACCGGGGTCCTGCCAGTATTTCTGCCACTCGTCGGGGAAGCCTTCCTTGGTGGCCGAGATGTAGCCAATGGGCGCATCAAACCACACGTACAGCACCTTGCCTTCGGCGCCGGGCACTGGCACGGGCACGCCCCAATCGAGGTCGCGGGTTACGGCGCGGGGGTGCAGGCCCTGGTCAATCCACGATTTGCACTGGCCGTACACGTTGGTTTTCCAATCGTTTTTGTGGCCCTCGATTATCCATTCGCGCAGCCAGGGCTCGTATTGGTCGAGGGGTAGAAACCAGTGCTTGGTGTCGCGCAACACAGGCGTGTTGCCGCTCAGCATCGAGCGCGGATTAATTAGCTCCGTAGGGCTGAGCGACGTGCCACAACGCTCGCACTGGTCACCATAGGCATTTTCGTTGCCGCAATTGGGGCAGGTACCTACCACGTAGCGGTCGGCCAAGAATTGGCCGGCTTGCTCATCGTAGAGTTGCTGCGTGGTTTGCTCAATGAATTTGCCTTCCTCGTACAGCTTCTTAAAAAATTCACTCGAAACCTCGGCGTGAGTCTTGGAAGACGTGCGCGAATACACGTCGAACGACACGTTGAACTCGCGGAAGGAATCGCCAATAATCTTGTGGTATTTATCGACAATTTGCTGTGGCGTAACGCCTTCTTTCTGAGCTCGAATAGTAATGGGAACTCCGTGCTCGTCGGAGCCGCAGATAAATTTTACGTCACGGTTTTGGGCGCGTAAGTACCGCACGTAGATGTCGGCCGGTAAGTAAACACCGGCTAGGTGGCCGATATGCACCGGGCCATTGGCATAAGGCAGGGCCGCGGTAACCGTATAGCGTTCTGGCAATGAGTTCATTGTAAACAACTGTAGTACTTCTTGAGCGAAGCGCCGTATTACTTAGTGCGCAGTTTAATTAGCACTGCTGACGATAATTAAGTATACTCGCTGCGAAAATTATTTCAAGTAAAAAACCACCTAGGGCGAAGAGCGTAGCAGCTAACAACTTAACCACCGGCGCCGTTTGCAAATCAACTATTTGCATGGGGCGTGGGGTGTCAATTTGAGTCAACTTTCACCGCGTTTATTTTCCCATTTCACCTTTACCCATGGCAAAAAAAACTAACTCCGAAGCTGCTGACGCAGTAGCCTCTCCCAAGCGCACACCGCAGGAAAAAGCCCAGCGCAAGGCCGACAAGGCCAGCCGCCGCGCCAGCCAAACCATTACCGATAGCCGGACCGAGAAGAAGGCTAACCAGAAAGAGACGCTTAAAGCGGCGGCCAAGCAGCTGCAGAAAGAACTAGATGCGCGCATGAGTGAAATGGTCGCTCGCATCCGCAAAGAAACAAAGGCCAAGCTGAAAGAGGTAGTGAAGGAAGCCACGCGCCGCCTCGACGTGGACACCGAGCGCATGTTTGAGCAAGCTTTGCACACCATAGTGCGGCACTACGACTCCGTGGCGCCGGGCCGCAGCACCGACCTTAGCTTCCCCGCCCCCAGCACCAATGATGCTGGCGCAGCAGAGCCAACCGATAGCAAAGCCCCCAAAAGCAGCACTAAGAAGGCAACCGCCACGAGCAAAACTGCCCCCGAGCCCAAAGAAGTACCGGCTGCCAACAAACGCAGCCGCCCCGCCGCTACTGCGGCCACTCGCAAGCCGGCCGCTAGCGCCGCCCCTGCTGCCAGCACTAGCCGCAGTTCCGGCCGCTCCAAGCGCGCTGCCGCCGATACCGTAGTGGCAGAAGGCGCTTCCGACCTCAGCACGCCAACCGCCACGGCTAACGATGGCGTGGCCATAGACAACGTATAGTCTAAGTTCTAGGCCGGTATAAATCAATGCTGGCCATCTAGGCGCTCGGCTCCGCAGTGGGAAATCTAAGCGCCTAGGTAGCCAGCATTGGTTTGTTTAGGCACTAAGGCCGGCGCAGGGTGTCGGCAATAGACTGGTCGATGCGCCGCAGGCGCGTTTCGGGCGTCGTGAGGTTGGCATCGTTGGTGTTCATCGTTTCGGGGCGCTTGGTACGGTTGATGTCCGATGCCTCCTCACCCAGGCGCATCACGTTGGGTGTAGCATCAGGCACGGGTGCACCAGCTCGGCTAACGGTGCCGTTCGACTGGTAAATGGCGCGGCGGTCAGCGTCCGAGTTTACTTCAGTCGGGATGCTGCGAGGCGCGGCATTTTCGGCGGTTTGCTCGGTGGCAGTGCAACTTGCTAATAGCGCGGGCCCAGCTAGCCAAGCCAAGCGTAGATAAGAACGGAATAACATGATTATCAACAAAGAAGGCGACCCTATGTGGGCCGCCTTCTTTAAACGCAACTCGAAGCGCCGAGTTGGACTTATTTCTTCTCAAACAGCATGGCGTCGGAGTCCATACAGTAGCGCTGGCCGGTAGGCTTGGGGCCATCGTCGAAGATGTGACCTAGGTGGCCGCCACACTTGGCGCACACAATTTCGTCGCGGCTCATGCCAAAGCTTTTATCGGACTTCACTTTTACGCTGGCATCGGTGGCCGGGGCGTAGAAACTAGGCCAGCCGGTACCTGATTCAAACTTGGTGGCCGACGAGAATAGTAGATTGTGGTCGGCAGCGCAGTAATAGCTACCGGCGGCGTGGTTATCAAAATACTTATTGTGAAATGGCGGCTCAGTGCCTTCCTGGCGCAGGATGTAGTACTGCGCAGGCGTCAGCAGCTTCTTCCACTCGGCATCCGATTTTACTACCGAAAACTCGCCGGGCTTGCCTGTCACGGGCTGTGGCTGCGGGTATTTGGCCGTGGTAACAGTGGCTCCTTTGGGGCCGGTGGGCACTGCCGCTACGGTTTTAGACTGGTCGGTGTGGGTTTGCGAGCAAGCTGGTGTGAAGGCGAGCGAGCTTAGCAGCAACGAAAGCAAAGAGAGGCGCATAGCTAATAAGGTGGTAATTGACTAGCTAACAAACGCGAAAACTAAGTCGTTCGGATGTAGCGCTGCGCTTACCGAAAATAGAAAAATCGGAATTTTATACACTCAAAAACTGTCTGTATTATAGCCAGGTAATAACTAGATAATTATGCGGATGCAGGATTTGTGCCTGAGAATCCGTACCTTTGCGGCCGCAAAAACTTACGTATGACTCAGAACATTCGGAATATCGCCATCATTGCCCACGTTGACCACGGCAAGACGACATTGGTGGATAAGATTATCCACGCTTCTAAGATTTTCGACGCTCACCAGCAGTTCGACGACCTTATCCTCGACAACAACGACCTAGAGCGCGAGCGCGGCATCACCATCGTTTCTAAAAACGTATCGGTGCGCTACAACGGCGTAAAAATCAACATCATCGACACTCCTGGTCACGCCGACTTCGGCGGCGAGGTAGAGCGCGTGTTGAAGATGGCCGACGGTGTACTGCTGCTCGTGGACGCCTTTGAGGGCGCCATGCCTCAGACCCGCTTCGTGCTAGGCAAGGCCCTTGGCCTCGGCCTAAAGCCTATCGTGGTAGTGAACAAAGTAGACAAGGAAAACTGCCGCCCCGACGAGGTACACGAGCAGGTTTTCGACCTCATGTTCAACCTAGGTGCCAACGAAGACCAGCTTGATTTCGTGACCCTATACGGCTCGAGCAAGCAAGGCTGGATGAGCACCGACTGGAAAGTAAAAACCGACAACATCATTCCGCTGCTCGACGCGGTGATTGAGTCGATTCCGCCAGCGCCCATAAACGAGGGCACGCCCCAGATGCAGATTACCTCGCTCGACTACTCGTCGTTCGTGGGTCGTATCGCCATCGGTCGCGTACACCGCGGCACCTTGAAAGAGGGCGCTAACATGAGCCTGATGAAGGCTGATGGCAGCGTCAAGAAAGTAAAAATCCGCGAGTTACACGTGTTTGAAGGCCTCGGCCGCAACAAGGTAGAATCGGTAAGCAGCGGCGAAATTTGTGCCGTATCGGGCATCGAAGGCTTCGACATCGGTGACACGCTGGCCGACGCCGATAACCCGGAAGCTCTTGAGCGCATCAGCATCGACGAGCCGACGATGAATATGCTGTTCACCATCAACAACTCGCCGTTCTTTGGTAAGGAAGGTAAGTTTGTGACCTCGCGTCACTTGCGTGACCGCCTGTTCAAGGAAACCGAGAAAAACCTGGCCCTGCGCGTGCAAACGACCGATAAGGAAGACACCTTCCTCGTATTTGGTCGCGGCATTCTGCACTTGTCGGTACTCATCGAAACGATGCGCCGCGAGGGCTACGAGCTGCAAGTGGGCCAGCCCCAGGTGCTGTTCAAGGAAGATGACAACGGCAACCGCCTTGAGCCTGTAGAGCTGCTGGTAGTTGATGTGCCGGAAGAAACCGCTGGTAAGGTTATCGAGCTAGTGAGCATGCGCAAAGGCGAAATGACCATCATGGAGCCGAAGGGTGACTTGCAGCACTTGGAGTTCAGCATTCCGTCGCGTGGCCTCATTGGCCTGCGTAACAACGTGCTAACTGCCACCGCTGGTGAGGCCATCATGAACCACCGCTTTGCCAGCTACGAGCCGCACAAAGGCCCAATTCCGGGCCGCATCTCGGGCTCGCTGATTTCGCTCGAAACCGGCCCCGGCACCGCCTACACCATCGACAAGATGCAGGACCGCGGTTCGTTCTTCGTGGACCCAGGCGAGGAAGTGTACGCTGGTCAGGTTATCGGTGAGCATACCCGCCCCAACGACTTGACTATCAACATTCAGAAAGGCAAGAAGCTGACCAACATGCGTGCTTCGGGCTCGGATGAAAACGCCAAAATCGTTCCGAAGCGTCAGTTCTCGCTGGAAGAGGCTATGGAATACATCCAGAAGGATGAGTACCTGGAAGTAACGCCGAAGTCGGTACGTATGCGCAAGATTCTGCTTGACGAAAACGAGCGCCTACGCTACGCCAAGTCGGCTGACTAACCGCAGATTTCGCGGATTAAATAAGTTTCGCGAATCCGCCTGCTATGCAGGCTGACTTCGCGAGAGATAAAGCAAGGCTGCTCTCGGGCAGCCTTTCTTTATTTTACAGCATTACTAGTTATTTACTCTTATGGATTCTTTGACTGCCTTCATTCAGCTTTTTAGCCTCGCGGACGCGGACGCTACCCAACGATTAACCCAGCGGCTGACCTTAGTGCTACAAGACCCTGCTGCGTACCAAGCTGAGTATGCCGAGGAGTTGGCTGAGCGAGGCATCGAAACCAAGCTACCCGCGCAGGAACTGCGCGACGTAGCCCTGATTGATGCGCTGCTGAGTGAGGAATTGCTGTGGGAAGCTGATTGGAAAGACTCAGTGGATGACCTCACCTATGGCCTCAACGAGACTCTAACGCAGCAAGGCCGCACCGAGCGACTTGCAGAGCCTTCGTTCGCTCGCCGCGCTATTACTGGCCCCGAAGCGCTCGATGCTTTACAAGATGCGTTGGAGCCCCTAGGGCTAGCCTTGGTGCTACTGACGCTGGATAGCGACTCGCATGCGCTGAGCGTGGTAGCCGACGAGCAAACCGAACAAACGCGCCAGCTCGCCAAAGAACTGGGGTTTGGAATTACAGTCTACTAACTGCTGCTTCGGCGTCAGGAAGTGCTGACGCCGGAGCTACAGTTAGTCTCTCAATAGCCTTTCTATTGCTGGATGGCTTGCGCCTTACCTAGGCGAAAGGCCGCCAGCAGAAAGTAAAGCGCCCCAAAAGCGGAATAACCAGCCAGATTTAGAATGCCTATGGTAGGCGAATGGGCCATAGCAATGAAGGACACCCCCGCGATAACTGATTGCCCACCGCTCAGTATCATCGGCCATTGGCCGCCGAGGGTGCGCCGCCGACCTAGGCCAAGCGTGAGCTGAATGAGGCCGGTGATGATGGCCCAGGTCCCAAAAACGAGAAGTACGGTGGGCACATTCTGCTTGAGGGCAACGCCCACGGCAACTGTGGTGAGGACACCAATGACAATGTTGACGTACTGCGGCAGCTTGGAGGACGTGCCCCGACTGGCTTGGATATCAAAGAAGGTAGCAGCTACATCCCAAGCTGGATAAAGCAGTAATAGGAAGCCGGTGATGGTGGGCGACGATTTAACAAAAACAAGTAGCAGGCTTACCCAAATAAGGGAAAACGCGGCGCGCACGAAATACAGCGTGCGCAAGGCATGCGCATTAGTTGCCACGCGAAAAGGATTGGTGGAGGCTTGCATGAGAAGGGGATTTGTGCAGTGATTGATGATAGCACAAAGGTCCCGGCGCGTGCTAAGCCACTTTTTTACCTAGGTTAAAAAGCATTCGGCTTGCTAGAAATAGTGCCGGTTGACTTTCAAGCCCTTCGCTGGTTATAGCCACGTTGTGGCCCTCTCCTCAGTTGTCTATGCTACCCAATTCTGCTCATTCGCTACTTGCCCAAAACCTGCAAGCGTTTGCTGGTCTCTCCGAAGACGATTTGCGCCTCGCCGAGGGAGCCTGGACGCTGCGTAGCATTGCGAAAAACGAATTTTTCAATTTCCGGAATTCGGTGTGCCGACACGTTGGCTTTATCGTGAGCGGGCTTTTTCGGGTTTATTACGTAGACCCAGTTACTTCCGAAGAGCATAACATGGCCTTCATACCAGAAAGGCTATTTCTGACCTCACTCAAGAGCCTGCTCACCGGCGAGGTCTGCCCCTACTACATTGCCGCCCTAGAAGATGCGGAGCTGCTAGTGATTACGACCGACCAGCTGCACCGCCTCTATGGGCTCTCGCATGGCTGGGAGCGGTTTGGACGGCGGCTGGCCGAGCAGTATTTAGTTTTCCAGCAAAGCAAGGCTGAGGGTTTATTATTTCAGTCGGCCGAACAGCGGTATCTCACGCTGCTTGAGCAGCTTCCGGGCGTTACCAACCGAGTATCGCTAGGACACATTGCGTCTTATCTGGGCATTAAAGGGCCGTCGCTCAGCCGTATTCGGGCGCAGCTAGGTAAGAGCTCGGACGTTTGATTTAGTTTCCGCTAGCGTATTACCCGCGCTGGCGCACGGCCTCAAAAGTGAGCACAGCGGCGGCCACGCTCACGTTGAGCGAGTCGAGCACGCCGCGCATAGGGATGATAACGGTTTCATCGCAGGCCTGGCGGGTAGCGGGCGTGAGGCCGTCGGCCTCGGTGCCGAGCACCAGCGCCGTGGGGCCGCTGAAGTTGGTGGCAGTGTAGCTCTTAGCGTCGTCGGCGAGGGCTGCGGCAAAGGTGCGGATGCTTTTTTCGCGCAAGAAAGCTAAGATTTCAACCATCGGCGCAGCCACGGTGGGCACCGTAAAAATGCCCCCTAGGCTAGCCCGGATGACGTTGGGGTTATAGAGGTCGGTGCGCGGGTCGCCGACCAGCACGGCGTGGGCGGGCGCGGCGTCGGCAGTGCGCAGGATGGCCCCTAGGTTGCCGGGCTTCTCCACGGCTTCGAGTACAAGCACCAGCGGGTTTTCGGGTAGCACTAAGTCGGCTAGGGTGCGGCGGGGGGTGCGCAGCAAGGCCAGCACGCCATCGGAGCGCTCGCGCACAGCTAGCTTGGCAAAGACAGCTGCACTCACGGGTAGGTACTCGTAGGGCCGTGGCACGAGGCGGGCGGGCTCGGCGAGTTGCTGGCTCAGGTCCGGGCCGGCTAGCTCTTCGCACACAAACAGCGTGGCTACCTGCCAGCCAGCTTGGCGGGCATTGGTTAGCTCGCGGTAGCCTTCTACTAAGGTTATGCCCTGGCGGCGGCGCTCGGCGGCTTTGTCTTGCAGGCGCAGTACTTCCTTGATGCGTGGATTGTGCAGGCTGGTGATGCGGTCGGGCTGAGCGGGGCGGGCGGCGTACATAGGACGAAGGTAGGCAAAGAGAAAATAGCACAGTGGGAAAATGCTACTTTCACTTTTCGGTGTTTCTACCTTCGTGCCGGCAAGTACCCCGGTAAGCGTTGCAACGGGCATCATGCGCGTGCTGCTTACTTCTTTTCCTTTTCTACTCGCTTCAACCGCTTGGCGCTCCGACTCAATACTAAGATTTTACTAGGATTCGCCATCGCCTTGTCGGCGCTGGTGGCCACGTCCATTATGGCGTTTGTCACCATCCGGCAGCTGAGTCACTACACCTCCCTGGTCGACCACTCATACCAAGTACTGCAGCAAACCGATGATGTCCGCCTGGCCATTCGCGACGCGCAGACCGGTATGCGGGGCTACCTACTGGTGGGTGACCCCTATTACCTCGACCTTTACCAACGCAACGCTCTACTGATGCAGCGTAAGGCCGTCACCTTACAACGGCTGGTGGCCGACGGACGCTTGCAGCATGCGCGGGCCGATACCTTGCGCCAACTTATCGAAGGACAAGAAGAAGAGCTAGAGCTATTTAAGACCTATAATCCCTCGCCCGAAGCTGCCCAAGCGTTGCTGCTGCGCGAGCAGCAGCCGCTGCGCGTTTTCAAGGGCGTGGTGCTGCGCCTGCGCCAGTACGAAGAGCGCCTGCTGCGGGTGCGCAACCAGCGGCAGCAGTTGTTTCAGTGGTTAGCGCCGCTAGCTATCGTAGTGTCGGCGGTGCTGGCTATCATCATTGTACTATGGCTATTTCGCCGTATTTCTGGCGAGCTCCGAGCCAACGAACACTTGCGCCTAGAACTCACGCGAGTGAACTTGGACACAGCGCGGCGCATCAAGGGCATCGAGCACCTGGCCCGGCAGGTAGTGCAGGGCGACTACAAAGTGAAGATTGTTGACAGTGGCCAAGACCGGCTTGGCTCGCTGGCCACGCTGCTCAACCAGATGACGCAGGCCTTGGACGATGCTTTTAGCACCCTAGAAAAGCGAAACCAAGAGCTTGACCAATTTGCCTACGTGGCCTCGCACGACTTGAAAGCTCCCCTACGCGGCCTCTCTACCATTGTGCGGTGGATAGAAGACGAGCAGGCCGCCGACCTCTCGCCCGCCCTGCTCACGTATCTCGACCAGATGAAGGGCCGCCTAGGTCGCCTCGACGACCTCATCAATGGCCTGCTGGCCTATGCTCGCGCCAGCCGCACCGAGGCCCCGGCCGAAGAAGTGAACGTGGCCCAGCTGACCCGCGATGTAGCCGACTTGGTAGTGCCGCCCGATTTTGCCCTGGAGCTGGCGCCGGGCCTGCCCACCTTCCAAACCGACCGCCTAGGCTTGCAGCAAGTCTTTACCAACCTGTTCAGCAACGCCGTGAAGTACCACGGCCCTGGCGGCACTGGGCGGCTGCGCGTGAGCTGCCAAGACATTGGCCGCCACTACGAATTTCGGGTGCAGGACAATGGCCCTGGCATAGCGCCCGAGCATCACCAAAAGATTTTTTTGCTCTTCCAGACCCTGCGCGACCGCCACACTGCCGAAAGCACTGGCATTGGCCTGAGCATCGTCAAGCGCCTTATCGACGACCGCAAGGGCAGTATCCACGTCGAATCGGACCTAGGGCAGGGCGCCACCTTTATTTTTACTTGGCCCAAAGGGCCGGCGCTCGTAAAAATCAAGTAACTTCAACTAGTTTATAACCTGATTAACCACGCGCTATTGCAAGCGCAGCGTTGCGCTTACTTTATAAGTAGTTTTCTATTCCTGTCCACTCATCGGTCCCTCACACCTACCTTTTTACTTTGTCGCTATGCGTTCAGTTCTGTTAGTTGAAGACGATATTTTTGACACGATGACGGCGCAAAAGACCTTTGCCAAGTTCAGCGTACCGCACCAGCTGCATACCGCTTTCAACGGTGAGGAGGCGCTGGATATGCTGCTGGGCCGCGCCGGGGTTCCGCCTCTTGAGCCCTTGCCCGAGCTCATCTTGCTCGACCTGAACATGCCGCGCATGAATGGGCTAGAATTCTTGGCCGAAATACGGGCCACGCCTACGCTGTGCGATATTCCGGTGTACGTTACCACCACTTCGGACATGGCCCACGAGCGCACTGCCGCCGCCGAGCTCGCTGTGAGCGGCTACATCCTAAAGCCCTTCGATATGGAGTCAGGCCATGACTTGGTGGATAGCCTGAGTCTGCTCGAAAAATTATTGAAATAGGCAGCTTAGCGGCAACCCAACGCAGGCACTTTTGCCCTAGGTGCATTCGTTGGCAGCTTAGCTGGTTGCCATTAACCAGTTTAGTAGTTATTTGCTGCATGAAATCCGCGTTTCTCACCGCGCTGGCCCTAGGGGTGGGCGCCATCAGCTTGTCGGCTTCGGCCCAAGATGCTCCTCGCCAGCTCGGTGGTGCGCCGGTGATGCCTACGCCGGCTGTCCGGCCGGCCGCCCCAGCGCCTCAACAGCTAGAAGCAGTGCCGGCGCCCGCGGTACCAGCTCCAGCCGCTGCTGCCACGGGGGCCGACTCTACCCGCCAGGCGGCTCCGGTGGTGAGTGCCCCCACCCCACCGCCTGCCGCTCCCACCCCGCCGCAGTCGCAATCAAACAGCCCTTTTGGCCGGCCTTACGAGATGGCGGGCTCTACCCGCCCTAACCGCTACCAAGTGGGCCTCAAAAATGGCCAGGTGTATAGTGTGTACGATGTCGAAGTGAAGTCGCCACTCTTTGGGCACTCGCACTTGCTACTGGATGGCCAGAAGCGGATAGACCTAGCCGATGTAGGCTTTTATGAAGACCAGAGCGGCCACTACGTACGCACCACGCTGCCCCGCTCAAACCGCGAAACGACACTACGCCGCGAGAAAACCGGTCGTATCAGCTTGTATGCCACTTATAACACGTCGTATGCCTCTTCGCCTTATGGCATGGGCATGGGCTACGGTGGCTTTGGCTATGGCGGCATGGGCGGCTACCCATTTGGGGGTTACCCCTACGGCGGCTACCGCACTACTAAGACGGAGTATTTCTCGAAGGACAATGGCCCGGTGCAGAATCTTAACCTGCGCAACCTCGCCGTGGCCACGGCCGACAACCCCGGCGCGCAAGCCCTGCTGAACAATGCCCGCCGCTACCGGCAATCAATCATCGCGGCCTACGTAGCGGGCGGCGGCCTGCTTGTAGCAGGCTTGGTGCAATCGGTGCGGCCCAATAACCCCGGCATCTCGCCGCTATTCTACGCCGCCATTCCGGTGCTCATCGTGCCGCTCATCTTCCAAAGCAAGCAAGCTGCCGCTCAGCGGCAAGCCATTGCCTTGTATAATAGCGGGCAACGCTAAGACGAAGTAGCCTTTCCTTAGAAGGTACTGCGAACCCCACGGCCCGGTTTGCAGTACCTTTTTTCATGCCCACTCGCCGCGCTGCCCCAGCCCTCCCCTCCGCCGATTTTGACGCGCTCCAAGCCAAGGCGTTGCTGGCCCACCAACGGCTGTGTGCTGAGTATGGAGCCCCCTTTCTGTTTTTCAGCACCAAGGACCCGCTGAGCGAGTTGATTAGCGCCTTGCTCTCGCACCGCACCAAAAATGCCGACTCGCACCGCGCTTACCAGCAGCTGCGCGCCACCTACCCTACCTGGGAAGAAGTGCGCGACGCCCCCACCCTCGACGTGCAGCGCGCCCTGAGCGCCTGCACTTGGCCCGAGCAAAAGGCGCCCCGCATTCAGGAAGTACTGCGCGAAATCAGCCGCCGCTGTGGCGACGAAAACTTACCGCCGTGCTCGCTCGACTTTCTGGCCGAGCGGCCCATCCCCGAGGCGCGGGCTTGGCTGGAAAGCATTAGCGGCGTAGGACCTAAGACCAGTGCAGCCACGCTGCTATTTAGCTGCTTGCGCCTGCCGGCCATGCCTGTCGACAGTCACCACCACCGGGTAGCCCAGCGCCTAGGCCTCATCGGGCCGAAGGTGGGCGAAGGCCCGGCACACGCGCTACTCGCAGCCCTGCTGCCACCCGACTGGACAGCCCAACAGGTATACGACCACCACGAAGCGCTGATGTACCACGGCCAGAAGTGCTGCTACTTTCACAACCCCGCCTGCGAGCGCTGCGTGATGCTGGACGTGTGCCCGCATGGGCAAGCCGTGATGAGCAAAAAGCCACAAGCCTAGGCAACTTTGCTCGCCGGTATAGCCTACTAAATTGTGCGTCTTATTTCTTCATGACCCTGCACTTGCACGCCAAGCCTAATGCCCGCCAGAACCAGCTGCTGCCCGGCCCCGACGGGCGCTGGACAGTGCGCCTAGCAGCCCCACCGCAAGATGGCAAAGCCAACGCAGTGCTATTGGCCTTTATGGCCGAGGTATTTGGCGTAGCGAAAAGCAGCGTGCAGCTGCTCAGCGGCCACACGGCACCATTTAAAAAACTTGAGATAAGTGGCCTAAGCGAAGAAGCCGGAGCAGCCATCTTAGCCCAATATCGCATCTAGGTGAGCGGAATCGAAGGGTAGCGGCCGTACTTTCGCAGGCAGCTATTGACTTCCTTTTTATGCCCGACGCTACGCTACAACCGCTGCTCGACGCCCTCAAATTTTCGCCTGACAACCTGCCGCTGCGCTTGCATGTGGGCGGCCTGCTGCGCCAAGCTGGCCAGCACCCGCAAGCCGAGGAGCTATACCGCGAAGGGCTGCGCCACCACCCTACCGACCCTGGCTTGCAACTGGGCCTAGCCGAAGCCTACTTAGCGCTGAGTAAAGTATCGGCCGCCTTCGTGGTAGTGGAGGAAGTACTGGCCAACCACGACGACCTAGGGCCGGCGCATTTGCTGCATGCCCGCCTCCTGCACGCTACTCAGCAGCCAGAGGCCGCCCGCGATGCCTACGCCCAGGCTCTGCGCCTCGATGTTGGCCTAGCCGACCCTACACTGGCGCAAGAGCTGCAAGCCAGTGCCCCGCGCCGGGTGCCCGCCAGCGGACCTAACAACCCCAACGAGCCTAAGAACTTTGACCAGGCCAGTATCCTAGGACTTGAAAAGCCACGCATCAACTTTGCTGAAGTGGGCGGCATGGAAGCGGTGAAAGACGAGATACGGCTGAAAATTATTCACCCGCTGCACTTTCCTGACCTCTACAAAGCCTACGGTAAGGCCAGCGGCGGCGGGCTGCTGCTATACGGCCCACCCGGCTGCGGCAAAACCTACCTGGCCCGCGCCACGGCAGGCGAGGTGCAGGCCAGCTTTCTGAGCGTAGGCATTGCTGAAATCCTGGATATGTGGCTCGGCAATAGCGAGAAAAACCTACACCAGCTATTTGAGCTGGCACGGGCGCAGGCGCCGTGTGTACTGTTTTTTGACGAGGTAGACGCCCTAGCCGCCAACCGCCACGACCTGCGCCAGAGCGCTGGTCGCACCGTCATCAATCAGTTTTTGGAAGAGCTCGATGGCGTGTCGGCGTCCAACGAGGGCGTGCTCATCATGGCCGCTACTAATGCCCCCTGGCACCTAGACCCCGCTTTTCGGCGCCCCGGCCGCTTCGACAAGATAGTGCTCGTGACGCCGCCCGACGAGGCCGCCCGCGCCAGCATTCTAGAGATATTGCTCAAGGGTAAGCCCTTGGCCCCGAGCGTGAACCCTGCCGCCGTAGCTGCCCGCACCGCTGGCCTCAGCGGGGCCGACCTCAAGGCGGTAGTGGATGGCGCCGTAGACACACGCCTGCGCGAGTCGATGCGCGCCGGCCGGCCTTTGCCCATCGAGCAGAGCGACTTGCTGGGCGCTACGCAACAGGTAAAGCCCAGCACCAAAGAGTGGTTTGCCACAGCCCGCAACTATGCGCTGTATTCAAACGAGGGCGGCCTCTACGACGACATTCTGACGTACCTAGGCGTGAAAAAGCCAGACGGCAAGTAGCACTGTGGCGGCATCAGCATCTTCTTCGGCCCCGACTCGCGATGCGGACTATGCCTGGCAACTGTTGCGCCTGCGCCAGCCGTCCGCGGCGCTGGAGCTAACGGCTCAGCTATTGGCAACTGACCCGTCCGATTTAGCTGCCTTGCTGGCGCGCGTTGCCGCGCTACGGCAATTAGCTCGCTTGGCCGAGGCGGCCGAAACTGCTCATGCCGCCGTGGCACAGGCGCCCCACTCTGCCCAGGCGTTTGCCGCGCTGGCGCAGGTACGCGGGCAGCAAGGCCAGCTCGACAAAGCCACTAAGGCCATCAGCGAAGCTTTGCGCCTCGACCCACTCGATGCCAGCTACCATGGCCTGCTAGCTCAGCTATACTACTTACAGCACCAGCCCGCTGCTGCCGTGGCTAGTGCCGAGGCAGGCCTGCGCGTGCACGCCCGCCACCCCGACTGCCTGCTGTGGCGAGCCGTAGCTGCTGATAAGCTAGAGTACGCCGCTGCTGATGATACCGACTTTGACTTGCTGCTGCGCCTGGCTCCTACTAGCGCCTTGGTGCACACGTGGCGCGGCCGCTTGCTGCTGCGCCGCTATGAGCCCCACGCCGCCAATACCCACCTCAGCGAGGCCCTGCGCCTGGCGCCTACCACCAGCGCCGAGCTAGTGCCTCTGCTGCGCCAGGCGCGCCGCCGCCAGCACTGGCCCAAGTGGCTGCTGCACTTGCATCGGCAGCGGCGCCGGCGCCTAGAGCGCGGGGCACCGTATAGCTGGCAGGGGCTCGTGGCCGCGCTCACTACGCCGCTGTACTGGGGGGTAGCTTGGTGGCGCACCCGGCACGACCCACTGCAACGCCCCCTGCCTGGCGAGCGCCGCGCTAAGGCTCGTCAAATCTTGCTTATTAGCCTACTAGGCGCCATAATATTTGGGTTCACGTACTGCGCTATTGCCTTTGAGCTACCGCCTTATGTGCTCATTGTGCCGGTTGTGGCATTCATAAAAGCATTGGCTAATAAACGCCCGGCGCGCTAACCTAGGTCTTTATTTCTACTTCACTTGTCTTGGATAATTCTACCTCCTGGCTGCCCCGCGTGCAGCTGCTGATGCAGCAAAATCGCCCTGCTCTGGCCGTTGATGAGCTGCGCCGCCAGCTCACCCGCGACCCGCACGAGCCCGTGGCCCACACCCTGCTGGCGCTGTGCCTGCTCGACCTCGACCAGCCCACCGAGGCGCAGCAGGAAGCCGAGTTGGCCATTCACCTAGCCCCCGAATATGACCTGGCATTCTATGCCCTGGCCTTGGCCCAGCACCGGCAACACCGCTCCAAGGAGGCCCTGGCGGCCGTGAACCAGGCGCTGGCCCTCGACCCTACCGATGCCGACTACTACCATCTACTAGGGAGCCTACGGCTCGAAAGCAACCAGTGGCAGGCCGCCCTGCAAGCCACCTCTACCGGCCTCACCTTCGATGCCGAGCACGCGGGCCTGCACAGCCTGCGGGCCCGCGCCCTAGCGCGCCAGGGCCGAGGAGCCGAGGCCGCGCAGGCCGCCCACGAGGCACTGGGCTACGGCGCCGAAAGCAGTGGTGTGCAAGCCCAAGCCGGCTGGGTAGCGCTCGAAACCAACCGCTCGCACGAGGCCCTAGGTCACTTCCAGGAAGCGCTGCGCCTCAACCCTGAGTCGGAGTACGCTCGCGCTGGGCTGGTAGAGGCACTCAAAGCTCGCTACTGGATTTACCGCACCTTTATGCGGTTTATGTACTGGACCAATTCGCTCAGTGCTGGCTTGCGGCAAGGGCTATTTTTGGGGGCGTGGGTGGTGGCCCGCTTCGTGCGGCCGCTGCTGCCGCTGTATCTGGCATTTGCTTACTTCAGTTGGTTTAGCGACGTGCTCTTCGAGTCGCTATTGCGCTTCAACCGCTACGGGCGCTACGCCCTCAGCGAAGCACAGCGCCGGCACTCCAACCACTTCCTACTCTTGCTTGGGGTAGCGGCGGTGGCGGGTGGTGCTGCCTTGGCGCTGCCCACCGTGGCAGGACTGCCTAGCCTCTGCTTCGTGGCACTAGGCCTACTGTTTCCGTTGGTGGGCACCGAGCGCTTGGGGCATCAGCCCACGCAGCAGGCTCGTTCACGCTGGGCTGGCTGGGCGCTGGCGGCTTGCGGCGTGCTCAGTGTGGTGCTAAAGCTAGCCGGTATAGGCGGCGGCTTTACCAACCTCTTATTTATGGCCTTTTTACTCGGCACCCTAGCCTATACCTGGATTTTCGCTTTACGCTAGCCTCAGGCATTGCTGAATCTAGGTAGCTACTATACGCCGCACGTTTTTGGCTACTTGCCACGCTTCCAGCGGTAGTAGCGGCGGTACCAGGGGGCGGTTTTTTTGAAGAGGCTGCTCGTGGTTTCGTGCGGAAACATATTGACCCGAAAAATCTGCATTCGGTCATCTTCTAGGTGCATACCGCCGGTGTCAGTGGCTACGGCATAGCTGAAGCCCGCTTGCTCTACCTGCGCTTTTATTGGCTCGGTGAGGGCACCGTAGGGGTAGGCGAAGGAGATGATTTCGGTACCTAGGGCTTGTTCGAGTGCGGTTTTGCTTTGTTGAATTTCAGCCGCGGATTCCATAGGTGATAGCTCCGGCAGCTTGGGGTGGTGCATAGTATGCGCGCCGATTTCCCAGCCGGCCGCCACAAACGCCTGCTTTTGAGCAGCGTCCATGATATCGGCGCGCGGCTCGGTGGGGTCGGCTTCTACATCCCAGTAGTTGTAGCGCACCCCAAAATCACCCAGGAGGTAGAGTATCCCCCGGTAGCCCGCCTGCTGCATCAAAGGAAGCAAATTGGTATAATTATCAACGTAGCCATCATCAAAAGTGAGTATGATGGGCCGACGCGGGAACTCGGCGAGCGACCGGCGCCCACTAGCAAACTCCTGATAATCGCGAAACGTAATCGGTGTGAATTTCTGCCGCTGGAAGTATGCTAAGTGCTTAGCAAAGTTTTCCTTGGTCACAAAAATCTGATGCTTGGAAGCCAGTGGCGCGTCCGGAATCTTATGGTACATCAGCACCGGGATGAAGCTGGGCACTGCTTTCTTCATGCGTGCCGACTCGTATACCCCTAGGATCCGCGCCGCGATGGTGGGTAGGTCATAGTCGGCTCGCACGCGCTGTTGCAAGGCCGGGGCAACCCGACTAGGCTGCTGCCAAAATTCCCGGGCATCCTGCAATATCACTTGCCAGTCAATAGCTTGCGTCCCTTGCTGCGCCAGGATGTCGCCAAAGTTGGACGCGGCGGCCGCAGCGTAGTTGGCCTCCGTCACGCGGCCGGCGTAGCAGGCTTCGCCCAGGGCTAGGGCCGCCCGGCCCGCGCCCAGCGCCTCCATCACTACGCGGCCAGCCCCAATGACGAGGTCCGTTTTTGCGAGCCAGCCGGGCACGTCGTCGGTGAAGCCCACTACTTCGATGCGCTCGCCAAATTCGGTTTGCAAGGCACCTAGGGCTGCTTTGCCAGCGGCGGGCAAGTAATCGAGCTCGCCCCCAATGAGGGCCACTCGCAGGTCGGTGTGCTCACGCAGCAGCGGCGGAAATACGTGCACGCACAGCGCCGCAGCTTGCTCACCCTTGGGGCCATTGAAACGACCGATGAAAGCTAGGCGTGACACTTCAGCTGCTTCTTCCTGCGGCTGAGCACCTAAGGCTGCGAAAGCTATACCATTGGGCACTACGGCTAGCTTGCTAGGCGTCATTTTCACCTCCGTGCGCAGGTGCTCGGCCAGGTTTTCACAGATGGCGATGACTTTATCGCCATACACATCGAAGAGCGAGGTAGAAGTGTGTAAATGCTGGCGCCCGTGCACGGTGCTTACCAGCGGCACTGGCAGCCCGCATACGGCAAAATAGCTGACCCAACTCGCCGCCCGCGAATGGGCATGCACTACGTCGATAGCGTGCGTCTTTATCAGCTGGCGCAAAGCCTGGATATTGTGCCACCGCTGCCGGTACTTGCGCTGGCTAATAGGCAATTGCACCACCGTAGCCGCCGTCGGCAAGTTGGCCGCGTCCGAAGCCAGCCATACCTGATGGCCCTGGTGGCGATGGGCTTCGGCCAAGGCCACCGCGTAGGCTACTGAGCCAGCAAAGAAATTAGCAGAAAGGACGTGCAGGATGCGCATGGGCCGGCAAAGGTACCGGGCAGTAGCGCGGACTTTCAGTCTGCGAGTGCCGAGCGTATCAGCGTGCGGCCTGCAAAGTCCGCGCTACGGCACCTAGGCCCAGGCGCGGCCGGCCACGTTGCTCATGTACTTCTGGCCGCTGCCGGTGTTGAGCAGCAAGATGCGCTCGTCGGCGCGCAGCCAGCCGGTGCTGAGTAGCTGGCGGGCAGCCATCCACACAGCAGCACCTTCGGGAGCCACGAAGAGACCTTCTTGCTGGCCTAGCTCACGCATACCTTCCAGCATGCCTTCTTCGCTGATACTCACCACTGTGCCCTGCGACTCGCGCAGCACGTCCAGCATCAATGGCTCACCTAGGGGGCGCGGCACGGCTAGACCGTTGGCGAGGGTAGGGCGGCCATTGTAGTTCAGGCTATTGGCTTGGTAGCCGAAGTAGGTATCGTAGAGTGGGCGGCAATTTTCGGCTTGCACGGCCACCATGCGCGGCAAGGCAGTTTCGGGCGCGAGCCAGCCCATCGCTTTCATTTCTTGGAAGGCTTTCCAAATACCGATGAGGCCAGTGCCGCCGCCGGCGGGGTAGAGCAGCACATCAGGCAGTTGCCAGCCGAGTTGCTCGGCTATTTCATAGCCCATTGTTTTCTTGCCTTCGAGGCGATAGGGCTCCTTGAGGGTCGAGATATCGAGCAGCTCGCCACCCGCGTTGAGCTGGCGCACGCGGGCGGCGCAGTCGTTGATGAGGCCATCGACCAGCTCGACTTGGGCGCCGTACCAGTAGCATTCCTCCTTAAACGCCTCGGGCGTGTGGCGCGGCATTACCACAGTGGCGCTGAGGCCGCCGCGGGCGCAATAGGCAGCCATAGCTACGCCCGCATTGCCCGCCGTGGGAATGATGCAGCCCTGCGCGCCCAGCTCTTTAGCCTTGGAAATGGCCATGCTCAGGCCGCGGGCTTTGAAGGAGCCCGTCGGGTTTTGCCCTTCGTCCTTGAGCGTGAGTGCGCTGAAGCCGTATTTGCTACCTAGGCGCGGCAGTTGTAGCAGCGGCGTCATTCCTTCGCCTAGGGTCACTTTGTTGGCTTCTGCCAGCAACGGCAGCAACGCGCCGTAGCGCCACATCGAGCTGTCAGCCTGGTCGATGGCCTCGGCGGGCGTGGGCGGGTAGTGCAGGTCGTAGTCGGCCACCAGGGGCTGCTGGCAGCAGGCCGACACGCTTTGCAATTCGAAAGGCGAGTAGGGCGTGTGGCAGCGGGCGCAGTGCAGGCTGTGGATGCGGGAAAGCGACGGGGCGACGGTCAGGTTCATGGGGCAAAGTTCTGGCGGTGCTATACGCGCAGCTATGCCCTAGCGAAATGGAGTTTTCGCATAGCCTATTCCTTACTGGAATAGTAGCGCTGGGTGAAACGCAAAAATTCACGGTACGGGCCGTTGTTTTCGGTGCCCTTGCGCTGAATAAAATTGAACTGCCTGAACAGCGACAAATCCTTGATTTTAACCTCTTTCAATTCGCCCGTAGCCAGCTCTTTCAGCACAGCTTGGCGCGGCAAAAAAGCCAGACAAGTTGCCTCGATACGCACGAAGTTTTTGAGGGCTTCGGTGCCCCCTAGGCGCACCCGCACCGGCAGCGCCGCCAGCTTGATGCCCTGCGCAGCCAGAGCTTCTTCGAGCACAGCCAGCGTGCCCGAGCCCACCTCGCGCAGTGCTAATGGGATGCTGAGCAAGTCGGCGGTGGCCAGCTCGCGGCCACCTAGGGGGTTGCTGGCCGCACACACGGCTACCACCTCGTCGGTGAGCAGCGGCGTGTAGGTCACGCGGCTCACTTTATGAATGCCCTCGATGATGCCGAGCTCAATCTCGTGCTCTAGCAGCGCCTTGAGTATGTTGTCGCTGTTGCGGTTTTTGAGGCTGAGCTGGTGCTGCGGGTGCTGCTGCAGGTAGGCCGCCACCACCGGCGGCAGCACGTAGAGCGAGATGGTGGTGCTGGCCCCGATGAGCAAATGCACGGCCGGCGCAAAGCCGGGGCTAAGCTCACTCATTTCCTGTTGCAGCTCTTGCTGGAGCTGCTTGGCTTGCAAGAGCTTTTGGTAGAGCTTCTGCCCCGCCGGCGTGAGCTGCACGCTGCCCCCTAGGCGCTCGAAAAGGCCCGTTTGGTAGTGCTCTTCCAGCGCCTTCACCTGCTTGCTCACCGCCGACTGGCTGATGAACAGCGCCTGCCCGGCCTTGGTAAAGCTCAAGCGCTGGGCCACTTCGAGAAATACTTCGTGAGGGTGCGACAGCATGCAACTGGTTTTTTCTTCAAAGAAACGGCAAGGCGCCGCCCGCGTGGCCTAGGGGCGGGTAGCAGCACCGCGCGGGGCTGTCTTTCCGGCCCATCAGTCCCTAGCATTCGAGCTACATTATATATGGCCATAAGTGATGAAAAAAGCGTGATTTTGGGCAGCCGCTTCCTACCTTTCTGCGCCGTTTTTCCCGGCCCATTTATGCGCCTCTGTCGCCTGCTGCCGCTGCTGCTTTTGCCGCTGTTCGCCACCTTTTCCTGCTCCAAAAAAGCCGACCAGGAACAAACCCAAACCACCGCTACCAACGCTGAGGGCGAGGAAATCGACCCGTATCAGAACATCACCTTCGCCTTCGATGAGCCGGTGGCGCCGGCCACGCCCGAGGGCCAGTGGGACACCACCCGCTACGTGCAGTTTGAGCCCGCCATCCGGGGCAAGTTTAAGTGGGCCAATGAGGGACGCGAGCTGGTGTTTTCGCCCTACGAGCCGCTGCGGCCGAGCACGATATTCGCGGCCAGTTTGCGGCCGGCCACGCTGCCGTCGGGCAAGCAAAAACTGACGCTCGACCGCACTAAGTTTCACACGCCGCTGGTGGCCCTAGGTGGCGCGCAGGTGCTCTACGGGCGCAGCGAGCAGGCCGTGGGCACCGCCGAGCTGCGGGCCAACGTGCTGTTCAACTACCCCGTGCGGCCCGCCGACCTGCGCCCGCGCCTCTCGCTGAGCCAGAACGGCCGGCCGGTGGCGTTCTCCCTCACTGCCGTAGAGCCCGATAAAACGCTCGGCATCACCATCAACCAAGAGGTGAAGCCCGGTGAGCCGCTGCAATTCACAGTGGCGCCGGGACTGAAGGCGGTGGCCGGCAGCCAGGCTACCACGGCGCCGCTCACGGCCTCGGCCATGGTGCCCGAGCAGGAGACGCTGCAAGTGAGCGAGCTAACCGGCTCGGTGCTCGATGGGCAGCCGGTGGTGAGCCTGCTCACCAACCAGCCAGTATCGGTGGCCGATATTCAGCCGCTGCTGAAAGTGGAGCCGCAGGTAGCGTTTTCGATTGAAGCCCAAGAGAGTGGCTTGCTGCTGCGCGGGGGGTTTGAGATAGGTAAGGAATACCAGATTATCATCGAGCCGGGGGTGCGCGGGGCGCTAGGCGGGCGGCTCATCGAGCGATTTAGCCAGGGCGTGAGTTTTGCCAATACGCAGCCCAGCATCAGCTTTGCCAGTGCCGAAAAGGCCATGTACCTCAGCTCGATGGGCGCGCGCAACCTAGGCCTGCGCCTGAGCGGGGTAGAAAAAGTGCAGGTTACCGTGGCCAAAGTGTACGCCAGCAACGTGCAGGACTTTTTGCGCGGTGGCAAGCAGTATGGCTACGAAAACAGCAATGACGGTGAGAGCGAAGAAGGCGGCGAATACAGCGGCGACGGCGACCCCGACAACGATGGTGGCAGCAATGGCTACCAATACTACGAGCTCGAAAACCGGGGCGACGTGCTCTTCACGCGCGCCTACACCACAGCGGCGCTCAAAAAGCAAAACGGCCTGCACCTGCTGACCCTCAATCTCAAAGACCTAGAATTTAACGCGCCCCTAAAAGGCCTCTACGTGGTGCGCGTGCAAGACACCGAGCACCTGTGGCTGCGTGAGGAAAAGCTGGTGGCGCTGACCGACCTAGGGCTGATTGCGCGGCAAAATGTCGATGGCGATGCGGTAGTTTTCCTAAATTCCATTCGCACGGCACAGCCCATAAGCGGGGCCACAGTGCGCTTTATTAGCACCAGCAACCAGGTGATGGGCACCGCCACCACCAACGGCCAGGGCGTGGCCCGCTACGACAGCGTGGCCGGCTCGCGCCTGCGCCTAGGCATGGTGACAGTGGTAAAGGACGCCGATTTTTCGTTTATCAACCTGCCCCAAACACGGGTCGAGACCTCGCGCTTCGAGGTGGGCGGACTGACTAGTAATGCGGCTCACTACCAGGCCTTTATGTACGGCGACCGCGACCTATACCGGCCCGGCGACACCATTTATACCAACACCGTACTACGCAACGACGACTGGCGCACGCCCCCAGCGGGCCTGCCCATTAAGGTGCGGCTGCTGCTGCCCACCGGCAAGGAATACGTGAACCTAGGCGAGCGCCTGAACGCAACCGGCGCAGTGGCGTCGCGCTTCATTTTACCACCCAGTATCATGACTGGGCTGTACACGCTGGAGGTGTTGACCGGCAACGACGTGTTGCTGACCTCGCGGCAGGTGAGCGTGGAAGAATTCATCCCCGACCGGCTGAAAGTGACTGTAACCGCCGCGCCCGCTGTGGTGCACCCGACCGAAACGGTGAACGCCAAAATCACGGCTCTGAACCTCTTTGGACCGCCAGCAGCGGGGCGCAAGTTCGAGGTCGAATTTTCGCTGAAAGCCAAGTCATTTTCGGCTAAGGAATACCCTGGCTACAACTTCGATATTCAGGCGGGCAGCGGGCGCAGCGCGCTGGCTGACCTAGCCGAACAGTTTCCGCACGAGCGGCGCGAGGGCGAAACCGACGCCGCTGGGCGCGGCACGGCCGCCTACGTGCTGCCCGACGTGCGCGACATGGGCACGCTGCAAGGCACGGCCTTCGCCACGATATTCGACGAAACCGGCCGGCCAGTTAACCGCCTGGCTACCTTCGAGGTGCAGACCCAAAAGGCTATGTTTGGCATCGAGCGAATCGGTGGCCTAGTGGGCACGCACCAGGATGTGCCTATGCTGTTCGTGGCCCTCACGCCGACGGGCAAGCCCACGGCGGCCACCGCGCAGGTCACCATCGTGCGCAAGCTCTGGGAAACCGTGCTGGAGCGCCAGGGCGACCGCTACGTCTACAATTCACAAAAGCGCGAGGAAGTGCTGCTGAGCAAGCAGATGAAATTAAGCGGCGTGTGCAAAATCAGCTTCCGGCCGCAATACTCGGGCGAGTACGAGGTGCGCATTATGCGGCCCGAGGCGAGCAGCTACGTGGCCGAGTATTTCTACGCCTACGGCAGCGGCGACACGGCCGGTAACTCGTTCGAAGTCAACAACGAAGGCGAAGTAATCATCGAGGCCGACAAGCCTAAGTACGAGCCCGGCGAAACGGCCCAGCTACTGCTGAAAACGCCCTTCCCCGGTCGCATTCTGGTGACGGTGGAGCGAAACCGGGTGCTCGACCATTTCTACGTCGATACCGACCAGAAATCGGCGCGGGTGAGCATTCCCATTCGCGGCGGGCACGTGCCGAATATCTACGTTACGGCCACCGCCATCCGGTCCATTACCGACAACTCGCTGCCCCTGACGGTGGCACGGGGCTTCGTGCCGCTGACGGTGGAGAAGTCCAGCACGCACCTACCCCTCACCCTGAAAGCCGCCGCGCAAAGCCGCTCGCAGGTGTTCCAGACCATAGAGGTGCGCACCGCGCCCGGCGCCCAGGTAACGCTGGCGGTGGTAGACGAGGGCATTTTGCAGCGCAAAGACTACCGCACGCCCGACCCCCACGCCTACTTCTACCAGAAGCGGGCGCTTGAAGTCGGCGCCTTCGACATCTACCCCTTCCTGCTGCCCGAACTGGGCACTAGCAGCAGCGGCGGCGACGCCGGCGACCTAGGCCGCCGCACCACGCCCGTGCCCAGCCGCCGCGTGAAGCTAATGGCCAAGTGGAGCGGCATTTTGACTGCCGACGCCAACGGCCTAGTACAGTATAAAGTGCGGCTACCGCAATTCAGCGGGGCGCTGCGCGTGATGGCTGTGGCCTACAAAGACGACGCCTTTGCCAGCGCCGAGCAGACCATGAAGGTGGCTGACCCGGTGGTAATCAGCACGGCGCTGCCACGGTTTATGTCGCCCGGCGATACGATTGACGTACCGGTGACGCTGACGAATACGACGAGCAATAAAATTTTTGTCAAAGTCACCAAGCAACTTACTGGCCCACTCGTTTCTGCTGAGTCGTCAATACCCGTAGCAAAAGTTGAGGAATTGACTGTGCCACTACTTCCCAATCAAGAGAGCAGAGTCACTTTCCACATCGGTGCTAAGCAAACTATTGGTAACGGAAGCATCAAGATTGTCGCAGTTGGAGTGAAAGGCTCAACTGAAACCTTCTCTGAATTTATTGAAATCCCCGTTCGCCCCGCTGCACCGCTCGAAAAGCGCACTGGCAGCGGCGATGCCACGGCCGGCTCGCCAGCTACGCTCGATTTGCGGACTGACTTCCTACCTACCTCGTTGCGGAGCAAGATGCTGCTTAGCCGCTCGCCGCTTACGCAGTTTTCCAAGAACCTTGATTACCTGCTGCAATACCCCTACGGCTGCCTCGAGCAAACCGTGTCGGCAGCGTTTCCGCAGTTGTATTTCGGCGATTTGGCGGCCACGCTCAACCAGAAGCCCGGCCCGCACGTGCAGCGATACAACCCTAACTACCACGTGCAGGAGGCCATTCGCAAAATCGAGAGCATGCAGCTCTACAACGGCAGCCTCAGCTACTGGCCGGGCGGCGACTACGACAACTGGTGGGCCACGGCCTACGCTGCCCACTTCTTGCTCGAAGCCAAGCAAGCCGGCTTCGCCGTAAATAAGAACCTACTCGACAAGGTGCTGAACTATATGCAGTTCCGCATCAAGCAGCGCGAGACAGAGCTATATTATTACTTCGACGCCAACAATATCGCCCGGCAACGCAACATTGCTAAACGCGAAATCACATATTCGCTTTACGTGCTGGCCCTGGCCGGCCGCCAAGATGCCGTAGCTCTCAACTACTACAAGGCTAACCGCCCACTGCTCACTGCCGATGCGCGCTTCCTGCTGGCTTGCACCTACGCCCTAGGCGGGCAGCAAAAGAACTTCCAGGAGATACTGCCCCGGCAGTTCACGCCCGAGAAGGCCCGCCGCGAGTTGGACGGCTCGTTCTCGTCGCCCATCCGCGACGAGGCATTGGCCCTCAATGCCTTGTTTGAGGCCGACCCCAACAACCCGCAAGTGGCAAGCATAGCCCGGCAGCTAAGCCGGCAGGTGAAGGCCGAGCGTTACATGAATACCCAGGAATCGGCATTTGCGCTGCTATCGTTGGGTAAAATCGCCCGCCGCGCTCGCGCCAGTACGGTCACGGCTACGCTGTCGGCGGCCGGCAAGCAATTGGGTAAGTTTGATGGCAAAGACCTGACAGTGCAAAACGTGGCTAACTACCAGTTGCTGCTCAAAGCCATCGGCGCGGGCCAACTCTACTACTTCTGGGAGATGGAAGGTATCTCGGCCGGCGGCCGGGTGCATGAGGAAGACAGCTACCTCAAAGTGCGCCGCCAGTTTTTGAACCGCGACGGCCAGCCTATCTCGCCCACCGGCATCCGCCAAAACGACTTAGTGGTAATGAAAATAACCTTGCAAGCCGCCGACGCAGCCGGCGAAGTCCAGAACGTGGCCATCACCGACCTGCTGCCCGCCGGCCTCGAGATTGAAAACCCGCGCCTAGGTCCGCAGCGCGAGGTGAAAGGCACGGAAGCCGCCAGCACGCCCGATTACCTCGACGTGCGCGACGACCGCATTAACCTCTTCACCACGGCTTCGACCTCGCCCAAGACCTTCTACTACCTGGCGCGGGCTGTGTCGAAAGGCACGTTTAAGCTGGGGCCAGTGAGCGCCGATGCCATGTATAACGCGGAATACCATTCGTATAACGGAGCCGGCGTAGTGCGCGTGCGGTAGCGTCTTGGCCCCAACGCCTTCGTTTTGGTTCTCAACGCCTTCGTTTTGGTTCTCTTTGCTTTTTGCAAAAGGGAGCCGAGGCGAAGGCGTTGGCGTAAGGCCACGTTCGTATTTTCGTTATTATGTCTCCTTCACCCATTTTACAGGCGCTACGCCTCGAAACCCGACCTGCGCACGACCATCTAGAGCAGAACACCTTCAATCAGCAGCTCACGGCTGGCACTATTACGGAGGCCGTTGCGAAGCATTTTCTGGCTAAGATGTATGGCTTTCTGGCACCTTACGAGGCGCGGCTGCGGCAGCAGGACCTAGGGCCAGAATGGGAAATCAATACCCGCCAGCGGGCACACCTTATTCTGCAAGACTTACATCTTTCGGCCTCAGGAATAGCTACTTGCTCCGATATGCCACCCCTAGATACCTGGCCGCGGCTGCTGGGCGCTATGTACGTGATGGAGGGCTCGACGCTGGGTGGGCAGGTGATAGCGCGGCAACTGGCTAAGGTTAACATTCCGTTGCGTTCGTATTTTTCGGGCTACGCCGAGCGAACCGGGCCGCTGTGGAAAGAGTTTTGCCAGCTCCTAGACCGGGAAGCTACCTCAGAGAACCAGGCCGAAATTGTGCAGTCGGCCAGCCTTACTTTTCAAAAACTAGACGCATGGCTCAACCAGCCGTCAGCCTGACCGACGAGAATCTTTTCGGCCAGCCTATTACCCTCACCAACTGCGACCGTGAGCCCATCCATATTCCGGGACTGGTGCAGCCCTACGGCTTTGTGCTGTGCCTCGACGAGGCCTCGAAGCAGATAGTACAAGTCAGTGACAACGTAGAAGCTCACGTCGGTATTTCGGTCGACCAGCTACTAGGCAAGGGCTTAGAGCGCCTGCTCAACCCTGCCCAGATGGCCGAGGTATCACAGCTGTGGCCCACTCTCACGGAGGCAGCCAAGCTCCTAGGGGTGCGCCTCGACTACGTGGCGGGCAAGCCCTTGTTCAAGCTCATTCTGCACCGCTACGATGGGCTGGTGTGGCTCGAGTTTGAGCCCGTGGCTGACAAGGAAGCTACTCCGCTTGACCTAGCCGCCCTCAATGCCACGCTCAGCCAGATGCTGACGGCTTCGACCGTGCTCGAATTTTGCCAGCACGCTGTAGAAGAGGTGCGCGCCCTTACGGGGTTTGCGCGGGTGGGCATGTACCGCTTTGCGCCCGACGAGAGCGGCGAGATGATAGCCGAGTCCAAGCGCGACGACCTTGACCCACTACTGGGACTGCACTACCCAGCTTCCGATATTCCGCAGCAGGCGCGGGCCATGTACCTCAAAAACTGGCTGCGCTTTATTCCGGATGTCGACTACTCGCCTGCGCCACTGGTGCCAGTGCGCAACCCTAGCACCGGCCGGCCGCCCGACATGACGTACGCAGTGCTGCGCTCGGTGTCGCCCATCCACATTCAGTACCTCAAAAACATGGGCGTGGCGGCCACCATGACCATTTCGGTTATCCAAGATGGCCGGCTGTGGGGCATGATAATGTGCCACCACGACAGCCCTCGCCTGGTGAGCTACGAGCTACGCGAAATGTGCCTCTTCATCGGCAAGACCTTTTCGGCGCTGCTAGGTACTAAGGAGCAGCTTGAGCAGCACGCCTACCAATTGCGTATTCAGCAGGCGCAGGTGAGGCTATTTGAGCAGGTGAGCCACCAAGCCAATTTCCTCGAAGGCTTGTACAAGCAGCACACTACGCTGCTCGATGTATTTGACTGCGGTGGGGCAGCCATTCTGTTTGAAGGCGAATTAATTACCCTAGGCAACACTCCTACTGACTCCGAAATAAGAGAGCTGGCGGCTTGGTTGAAAGTGCGCGCTCCGCAAGACGTTTTTCATACCGATTCGTATGCCCGGCTCAACCCGGCAGGACGCCCCCTGCGCGCCACGGCCAGCGGCATTCTGGCCATTACGCTGGCCCAAGAGCCGGGCGACTACATCTTCTGGTTCAGGCCCGAGCGGCTGCAAACCGTGAACTGGGCCGGCAAAAACGAGAAGGTGGAGAAAATGGAAGACGGCCAGGTTTTCTTGTCGCCTAGGCAGTCATTTGCGGCCTGGAGCCAGGAAGTGGAGAACACCGCCCTAGCCTGGCAGCCCTTGGAGCTGGAAGCGGCCAAAGAGCTGCGCCTGCACATTGCCGATGTGCGGCTTAAGATTTTCAATGAGCTGCAAACTCGCGCCGCCAGCCTCAGCCGCCTCAACACCGAGCTATCGCGCAGCAACGACGAGCTGGATTCCTTCGCCTACGTGGCATCGCACGACTTGAAGGAGCCGCTGCGGGGCATTCACAATTATTCGGTTTTCTTGCTCGAAGACTACGCCGAGCTACTCGACGAGGAGGGCGTGAGCAAGCTGCAAACGCTGGTGCGCCTAAGCCAGCGCATGGAATCGCTTATCGACTCGCTGCTCATGATGTCGCGCGTAGGCCGCCTCGACCTAGAGCTGCAGCCCATCAACCTCAACCAAGTGGTAGCCGAGGTATGCGAGCTATTACAGCCCCGCCTCGAGCAAACTAATACTACCGTGGAGGTGCGCCACCCGCTGCCTACTATCATGGCCGACCCTACGCGGCTGAGCGAGGTGTTTAATAATCTAATTAGCAACGCCTTAAAATACAACGACAAGCCCGAAAAGCTGGTGGTAATAGGCGAGGCCCCGGCGGGCAAGGTGGGCCCCCGCGGAGCCATCAACCCTGCTGATTACTACGTTTTCTACGTGCAGGACAATGGCATTGGCATTGACGCACGGCACTACGAAAGCATTTTCCGCATCTTCAAGCGACTGCACGCGCAAGACAAGTTTGGCGGTGGCACGGGAGCCGGCCTGGCCATTGCCCGCAAAATGATAGAAAAGCACGACGGCGAATTGTGGGTGGAATCCGTAGTAGGCCAAGGAGCTACCTTTTATTTCTCAATCCCTAAACCTACCTAGCGACGTGTCTAACAACTCTCTCCTGCCTATCCTGGTGGTGGAAGACAGCGCCGAAGATTTCCTGGCCCTAGGCCGGGCTTTTCGCAAGTATGCGCTGCAAAACCCCGTGCTGCGCTGCGCCGACGGTGATCAAGCCCTGGAATACTTACAGGGCTATGGCAAGCACCCCGCTTGGCCCAAAACGCTGCCCGCCATTGTGCTGCTCGACCTAAATATGCCCGGTACAGATGGGCGCATGGTGCTCGATATTGTAAAGCACGACCCACACCTGCATAACATCCCAGTTATCATGTTCAGTACCTCTTCTAGCAGCCGCGATGTAAACGACTGCTACCGCCTGGGGGCCAACAGCTACCTGACCAAACCCATCTCCTATAGCGAGCTAGAAGAAAAAATTCGGCTTACTATTGATTATTGGTTGGGAGTATCGGAATTACCCGTGCTCCACTCTTAGTTGCTGGCTGCGGTGAAGAAAATCTTGCTGGTCGATGATAACGAGCACGACCGAATGCTCTACAAGCGCTACCTGAAACCTCAGGCAGAAGAAGAGCGCCTAGAGCTGCATGAAGCTACCTCGGGCGAGGAGGCCATAGCGCTATTCCAACAATTGCAGCCAGACTGTGTGCTGCTCGACCACAACCTGCACGATACCGATGGCCTGGCTCTCCTAGGCCAGCTGCGCGACCTAGCCCCGGCCAATGGCCTGTGCGCCGTGATGATAACAGGCAGTGGCAGCGAGGCGCTGGCCGTGCGTGCCCTCAACAGTGGCGCCCTCGACTACTTAGTAAAGGGCCACTTTGACCGCGAGCTACTGGGCAAAACAGTGCGCCATGCCATCGAGAAAAACGAGTGGCGCCAGTACCAAGCCACCTACCACCACGAGTTGCAAGCGGCCAACCAGCAGCTGGCCCGCACCAATGCAGACCTCGACAACTTTGTGTACGCTGCCTCGCACGACTTGCGCCAGCCAGTAAACAACCTGCGCGGGCTGTACGAAGAAATTCGCCGAACTGCGACCTTCGCGAACCCCGCCGATGCGCAGCTGCTGCACTACATGGGTAAGTCGCTGCACGCGCTGAGCACCACCATCGACGACCTAGCCACCGTGGTGCAAGAGCACCGCCAGCCCACCGAGCAGGCACCCGAGCCGGTGGCCCTACCCGAGCTGGCCGCCGATGTGCTCGAAGCCTTGCGCCCGCAAGTGCAGGATACCCAAGCAGTCATTGAGCTCGACTTCGGTGCTTTAGTCGAAATGCCCTGTGTGCGCAGTAACCTGCGCACCATCTTGCTCAACCTGGTTGCTAATGCCATTAAGTATCGCCATCCCGAGCGGGTTCCGCGCGTGGGCATTCGCTCGTATTGGGCAGCGAGCCAACCCGTGCTGGAGGTGCAAGACAATGGCCTAGGCCTCGATTTAGACCAACACGGAGCTGAGCTGTTTCAGCTATTTCGGCGCTTCCACCCGACCGCGGCCGAGGGCACTGGGGTTGGTTTGTTTTTGGTCAACCGGCTGGTACAGGCCCAGGGAGGCCACATTGAGGTGGAAAGTGAGGAAGGCCAAGGCACTACGTTCCGGGTGCACCTAGGGCCGGCAAAATAGCGCGTACCAACCAGGCCGCAGCTATCAGTAATTAAGACGTCGGCCGCGGCCAAAATATGCCGTATTCGCGCTGGCAGCCCCTTATTTTTGAGGATGCGCAGCGCACGAAAACGGTGGTTTCTTCAGCTAGGCGGTGGCTTACTGCTGCTGGGCCTACTGGCACTGGTGCTCGACCGCCTTTTTCCGCTGCCGCTAGCCCCACAATATTCGCCGCTGGTGCTAGCCCACGACGGCACCGTGCTGCACGCCTACCTCAACCCGACCCAAAAGTGGCGGATGAAGACGGAGCTGCCCGAGATTACGCCGGCGCTGCAAACAGCCATTATCGCGAAGGAGGACCAGTATTTTCGCTACCACTTTGGGGTGAACCCCGTGGCATTGGTGCAGGCAGCGGGGCGCAACCTCCTAGGCCACGGCCGCACCACTGGGGCCAGCACCATCACCATGCAGGTGGCACGCCTGCTCGAGCCTAAGGAGCGCACCTTCGGCAATAAGCTGCTCGAAATGCTGCGCGCCACGCAGCTAGAAGCGCACTATAGCAAGGCTGAAATCTTGCAGCTTTACCTCAACCTAGTGCCCTACGGCAGCAACATCGAGGGCGTGAAGTCGGCGGCACTGCTTTATTTTCAGCAGCCGCCTCACTACCTCTCGCTGGCTCAGACCGTGACGCTGGCCATCATTCCGAACCGACCTAGCGGCTTGGTGCTGGGCCGAAATAATGACCAGATTTTACAAGAGCGCAACCGCTGGCTGCGGTATTTTGGGCAGGAGCATCTTTTTCCGCCGCAAGACATTGCCGACGCGCTACTAGAGCCCCTAGATGCGCGGCGCCACCCCGCCCCTACCCTAGCCCCGCACTTGGCGCGGCGACTGGTGCAGGCGCAGCCTGGCACGCCGCTCATCCATAGCACGCTGCGCCCGGCCACCCAAGCCAAGGCCGAGGACTTGGCCCGCAACTACGTGCGCCGCCTGGCCACGCTGGGCATTTCGCAAGCGGCCGTGCTAGTAGTTAATAACCGCACCCACGCTGTGGAGGCCTACGTGGGCTCGGCCGACTTTGGCGACCAAGGCAGCAGCGGGCAGGTCGATGGCGTGCGAGCCGTGCGCTCGCCGGGCTCCACGCTAAAGCCGCTGCTCTATGGCCTGGCCCTCGACCGCGGCCTGCTCACGCCCAAAACCGTACTGCCCGATGTGCCGACCAACTTTCAGGGCTTTCGGCCCGAAAACTTCGACAAGCATTGCCAGGGCGAGGTGACGATGGAACGAGCGCTGACTTACTCGCTCAACATCCCGGCCGTGCGGGTTTTGTCGGAAGTGGGCGTGCCAGCCTTCACAAGTACCCTGCGGCAAGCGGGCTTCCGGCAGGTGGCGCGCGATGCTCCTAGATTGGGCCTGAGTACCATTTTGGGAGGCTGCGGCGCCACACTAGAAGAACTAACGGGGCTGTACTCGGCGCTGGCCACTAAGGGCAGATGGACGCCGCCGGCCCTAACCACCACTCAAGGCGCTGTAGGTGCGAGCGCACGCCCTAGGCAGCTACTTAGCGAAGCGTCCGCCTACCTGCTCACCGACATTCTGGCCCAACGTACCAGGCCCGACTTGCCTGTAGATGCGGCCAGCAGCCGCCATCTGCCGCGCATTGCCTGGAAAACCGGCACCAGCTACGGCCGCCGCGACGCCTGGAGCATTGGCTATAATAAAGACTACACCATTGGGGTGTGGGTAGGCAACTTTAGTGGGCAGGGTAGCCCGGCCCTCACCGGCGCCGATGTAGCCTCGCCGCTACTGTTCGACTTATTCAATGCGCTGGCCTATAACTCCAGCAATGAGTGGTTTGCGCCGCCAGCCAGCCTCGACTTTCGACTGGTATGCGCCGAAACCGGCTTGGTACCCGGCGAGCACTGCGACAATCAGCTCATTGACTATTACCTGCCTGGTGCCTCTACCAGCCACCGCTGCCAGCACCAGCAGGAAGTACTGGTGGCCGCCGACGGCACCTTTAGCTACTGCCGCGCCTGCGTGCCCGCCGTCGGCTACCGGCGGGCACTGTACCCCAATGTGCTGCCCGAGGTGCTAGCCTACCGCGAAGCCCAGGGCCAACCCACCCGCCGCCTGCCGCCCCACAACCCCGCTTGCCGCCTCGTGCGCGGCAGCAGCACCGATGGCTCCGAGGCAGCGGCTCCGCTTGCCATTACTTCGCCGGCCGCCCACGCCGAGTATGTGCTCGATGCCGCCGACCAGCAGCTATTGCTAAGCTGCGCCGCCGCGGCCGAAGTGCGTCAGGTGTACTGGTACGTCAACGACCAGTTTTTGCGCGCGGCCAACGCTACGGAGCGCGTGTTTTTTCGGCCGCCTACTGGTGAGGTCAAAATCTCCTGCGCCGACGACCATGGCCGCAATGTAGACGTGCGCGTGCTAGTGCGCCAACTGTAAAGCCGCTAGCTACTTGCCTGCTCGCTGCCATAGAGCCGAGTTGGTCTCCGCAAACCAGTTATTGACCTAAGTCGTAATTGGCACAGTGCTTGTAAAACACCTATCATCATTCTGACTTTCCTTTCAGCTTCCCACTACTCTTCCCATGAAACGTACTTCTTGGTTATTTCTCGTTCCGGTGCTGCTGTTCAGCTTCGTGTATAGCCATCAAGCCCAGGCCCAGCGCGGCTGGAGCCCGCAGGGCAAAGGCGCCGCTATCGGAGGCGCAGCCGGTATCCTAGGTGGTGCCCTTATTAATAAGCGCAACCGCGTAGTAGGCGGCGCCATCGGTGGGGTAGCTGGCGCTGGCGTTGGCTACGGCGTAGGCAAGCACATTGATAACAAGCGTAAGAAAGCTGCCGCCCTGGCCGCTGAGCGCGCTGCCGCCAACCGCCGCATTGCGGCCGCCAACGCTCGGGCTGACGCCGCTGAGCGGGCCGCCGCTGCCGAGCACCGCTCGGTAGCTAGCAACCCCGGTAGCATTAGCCGCGTGGCGGGTGCTACCACGTTAGCCGCGGCTAGTGTGGCCGGTGCCCAAGCCCTGGCACCTAGCACCGAGCCGAATGCCATGGTAGCTTCGGGCTTCATGCCCAACCCGCAGTATGGCCAAAGCGATGTCGCCTACCCAACCGCCGAGGTGCGGCGCAAAAGCTGGTAAGCATAGCCTGAGTTTAATTAAAGTACGAAAAACCCAGGTCCACCGGCCTGGGTTTTTCGTACTTCTCGCCTCTTCTATTTTTTTCCCAAAACCCCTTTTATGAAATCTTATTTGTCGCTGGTGTGCGCCGCCGCTTTGCTGGCTTCGTGCTCTGGCAATACCAACAAAGACAGCGTAAGTGCCACTGGCGCTGCCACCACTACCACTGGCAACGTGAGCGTGAGCGAGCTCGACCAGCAGTTCCTAGGTGCCTGGAATAGCAAGGACGCCGCCAAAGCGACTTCGCTGCTAGCCGACGATGCGCAGTTTCTGCAAGGTGAAACCCACTTTAGTGGAAAGTCAGAAATCACCAACAAGTGGATTACTCCCACTATCAATACCATTTCCAATCTCAAAACGAGCGTGGTGAGCTCGGGCACCGACGCCAACACAGCTTATGAGGCAGGCACGTTCTCGGTAGATGTGCTGCCGACCTCTGCCGACCCCACGGCTGGCACTGGCGAAGGCAACTTCTTGTTTTTGTGGAAGAAAGGCAGCGACGGCAATTGGAAACTCAGCCACGCACAACTGGAAGACCTGCCTGTGCGGGTGAAAAAATAATGAGCTTCAAATAAACTTTTACCGCACAACTGGCTTACTACACCTTGGCAGCTCTTTGGGAGCTGGCAGGGTAGCTTTAGTAATTGCTAGTTGATGTTGAGCCAATTCTTTATTCGTGGGTTATACCGGCCGGCTCGGCCTCGCACCTTGCGAGGTCGGTCGGCCGTTTTGTTTTTAGTGCTCGCCGTAAGCTTATTGCGCGGCTTAGGGGCTAGCGCACAAGCGCCCGGCGCGCCAGCGTCGCAGCCAATACCCAGCACGGCTAGCTTGGCAGAGTGCATCAGCTTTGCGCTGCGCAACCAGCCCGTGGTGCGCCAGTCGCAGCTCGATGAGCAGATTGGGGAGCGCAACATTCGCATTGGGCTGTCGGGCTGGCTGCCGCAAGTAAACGCTACGGGCATTTACACCCGTAATATCCAGCTGCCAACGGCGGTTTTCCCAAACCTTACCGACCCCACGGGGCCGCAGCAGGTTATTCGCATTGGCCTGAATAACACCTCGACGCTGGGTATCGCGGCCAGCCAGCTGCTATTTAGCAATGATGTGCTGCGTGCCGCGCGCTCGGTGCGCCCCACGCGGCTAGTGTACCAGCAAACGACCATCGCCAATAAGATTGACGTGGTAACGAACGTCAGCAAAGCGTTTTACGATATTTTGCTAACCGAGCGGCAGTTGGCCATTCTTGATGAGGCCATTCAGCGCCAGCAACTGCAGGTGAAGGACTCGAAGGCCAAGCTCGACGTGGGCGTGGTCGATAAAACCGATTACCTACGGGCCTCTGTTTCCTTGCGCAACGCCTACGCCCAGCGCCGCACCACAGCCACCGTGCTGCCCGGCAAGTACTCGGCGCTGAAGCAGCTCATGGGCCTGGCTCCCGAAAAGCCCCTGACCCTGCAATACGACACCCTGCAGATGGTGCGCGAAGCCCAGCTCGACACAGCCGAGCGGCTGGTGCCCGAACGCCGCATCGAACTTCAGCAGCTGCAGACGCAGAAGCGCCTGCAAAGCATTACCATCGACTACTACCGCTACGGTTTTTTGCCCACGCTATCGGGTTTCTACAACTACAACCGGGTGTATCAGAACAACCAGTTTTCGGACTTGTACAAAACGGCTTACCCCAACCAGCAGGCCGGGGCGCAGTTTGCGCTACCACTCTTCACGGGCCTGCGGCGACTGCAAAACCTGAAAATAGCGCGCCTACAAGACGAGCGCCTAGACCTGGACTTGTTTGATACCAGAAATCAGATTACCACCGAATATGACCAGGCCCTAGGTGTCTACAAAGGGGCTTTGAGCCAGCTCAACGCTCTGCAAGACAACCTAGTAGATGCCAAGGAAGTGTACCGTGTCATCAACCTCCAGTACCGCGAGGGCATCAAGACTTTTTTGGAGCTGACCATTGCCGAGGCCGACCTGCGCACGGCCCAGCTCAATTACTACAACGCGTTGTTCAATGTGTTGTCCAGCAAGCTGGACGTGCAGCGCGCCCTAGGCAACATTACGTTTAACCAGTGAGAAATTTCAACCTAATCGCTCCGGGCCGCGTGGCGCCGGCCCTGCTGCTCGCGGGATTGCTGGCCGCCTGCGGCAAGAAAGAGGAAGCTAAACAAGCCGGCCCGCCCCCCGCTACCCCCGTGGCCGTGTACAAGGTGCAGGCCGAAGACGTAGTGAGCGCCGACACCTACCCTGCCACCGTAGTGCCCCTCAACGAGGTGCAGCTACTGGCCGAAGTAACGGGCTACCTCACCGACATTTATGTGCAGGATGGCCAGAAGGTAACTAAGGGCCAGCGGCTCTACGCCATCGACCGCACGCGCTACGCCGCCGCCGCCGACCAGGCTCGCGCCCAGCTGCAAGTAGCCCGCACCAACTACGTGCGCGTGGCCAAGGATGCCGAGCGCTACCGCCGCCTAGCCGAGCAAGACGCCATTGCCCTGCAGCAAGTTGACATCTCGAAGGCCGACGTGGCCAATGCCCAGTCGCAGATAGCAGCGGCGCAGGCCGCACTGCGCAGCGTAGAGCTCGACGTGCGCCATTCCGTGATTACGGCGCCGCTCACGGGCACCATCGGCATCGCGCAAGTGAAGCTGGGAGGGCTCGTGACGCAAGGCCAAACGCTTATCAACACCGTATCGGCCGAAGACCCAATAGCAGTAGATGTCAACATTGGCGAGCAGGACATTGCCCGCTTCGCCAAGTTGCAGCAGGCCAAGGGCGTGCGAAAGGATTCCATCTTCACGCTGCAAGTGCCCGGTGGCCAGACCTATAAGCTACCCGGCAAAATCGTGACCATCGACCGCGCCGTGGACCCGCAAACGGGTACGCTGAAAGTGCGGGTGCAATTTCCTAACCCTAGGCGCCTGCTAAAGGCCGGTATGAACACGACGCTGCGCGTGCTCAACCAAGATACCGGCGAGCAGCTCGTGATTCCGGCCCGCGCCGTGACCGAGCAGATGGGCGAGTTCTACGTGTACGTAGTGGGCGACAGCAGCAAGGTGTCGCAACGCAAAGTGTTGACTGGCACCAAAGTAAAAGATAAAACTGTGGTGCGCCAGGGCCTGAAAGCTGGTGAAACCATCGTGAGCGATGGCATCCAGAATCTGCACGAAGGCTCGAAGATTCAGGTTGGCGACCCAACCAAGCCGGCTAGTGCACAAGGCGCTGCTCCGGCGGGCACTGGGAAATAGCCGGCTGTCATTGGTCAGGCTTCGCTGCGCGCTGCATGACCAATGACATTCTTTTTACAGCCAGCGCACTGGCTTTCAATATAATATTCTTTCCTGAATGATATCTGACGTTTTTATCCGAAGGCCGGTCACGGCCATCGTCGTATCGATAGTGCTGGTGCTGTTGGGCGTGCTGGCGCTACTCAGCCTGCCTATTAGCCAGTACCCGGATATTTCGCCACCCGTGGTGCAGATATCGGGTAGCTATACCGGCGCCGACGCCCTCACGGTAGAGCAAACCGTGCTCACGCCCATCGAGACGCAGGTAAACGGTACGCCAGGCATGGCCTACCTGTCGTCGAACGCGACAAGCGACGGGCGCATCTCGTCCAACGTGACGTTTGAGATTGGCACCAACGTGGACATTGCAACGCTCGACGTGCAAAACCGCGTGAGCGTGGCCCAGCCCCAGCTGCCCGACGAGGTCAAGCGCCTAGGTCTCACGGTGAAGAAGCGGAACCCGACTATCCTGATGGTGGCCGCGCTGACCTCCCCTAAGCGCACCCACGACATCAAGTTTCTGGATAACTACACCAATATCTACGTCCGCGACGCGCTCTTGCGCGTGAAGGGCGTGGGCGACGTGCAGAGCATCGGCCAGGACTTTTCGATGCGTATCTGGCTCAAGCCCGACCGCTTGTCTCAGCTCAACCTCAGTGCCACCGACGTAACCAATGCCCTACGCGAGCAAAACGTGCAGGTGGCAGCTGGTGCCGTAGGCTCGGCCCCGCAATACGGTTCGCAAGCCTTTGAGTACACGCTCTTTGTAAACGGCCGCCTGAGCAAAGTCGAAGAGTTTGAGAACATCATCGTGCGCACCAAGCCCGAGGATGGCTCGGTAGTGTACCTCAAGGACGTGGCCCGCGTGCAGCTCGGCAGCTTCGACTATTCGCGGACATCTACTGTGAACGGGGTGCCCGCCACGCTGCTGCTTATCAACCAGGTACCCGGCGGCAACGCCCTCGAAACGGCCGAAGGCGTATACGCAGCCCTCAATCAGCTCAAGACCAAGTTTCCGCCCGACGTAGCGTACAGCGTTCCGTTTGAGTCGGTTACGGTAGTGAAAGTTTCTATTGAGGAAGTATTGCACACCCTAGGTGAGGCGCTACTGCTGGTAACCATTGTGGTGTTCGTGTTCCTGCAGAGCTGGCGCGCCACGCTCATTCCGGTGCTGGCAGTGCCAGTGGCCATCGTGGGCACGTTTATCGCGTTTATACCCCTAGGCTTCACGATTAATACGCTGACGCTCTTTGGCTTCGTGCTCGCCATTGGTATTGTGGTCGATGACGCCATTGTGGTGGTGGAGGCCGTGCAGCACTACATCGACACCGAGAAAATTTCGGCGCGCGAGGCCACCGAGAAGGCCATGAAAGACATCACGGCCCCGGTTATCGCCATCGCGCTCATTTTGGCGGCGGTATTCGTGCCGGTGGGCTTTATCCCGGGCATTGTGGGCAAGCTGTACCAGCAGTTTGCCATTACCATCGCCATTTCGGTAGTGCTATCGGCCTTTATCGCGCTTTCGCTCACGCCGGCGCTCACCTCGCTGCTGATGCGGCCCACTGAGCAAACGGCCGATTCGAAAGGCATCAACAAGTTGTTTTACAAGTTCAACCAGTGGTTTGAACGCGTTACGAAGTCGTATGCCAATGGCGTGAAGCGAGCACTGCGCTTCGCGCCGCTGGTGGGCGTCTTGCTGCTGGCCGTGTATGGCGGCACCTACGGGCTGTTTCGCACCAAGCCGTCGGGCTTTATTCCGACGGAGGACGAGGGCCGCTTGTTTATCTCGGTCGAGTTGCCGCAGGGCGCGGCCAGCACCCGCACCAAGGCCATCATGGACCAGATGGCTAAGATTATCAAGGAGAAAGTGCCGGCCATTCGCAGTGCCTCGGGCATCAGCGGCCTGAACGCGCTAAACTTCTCGTTTAAGTCGAGCAGCGGCACGTTCTTCATTCAGATGAAGCCCTGGGACGACCGTAAGGAAGAAGCCCAGCAGCTCTACGGCGTAATTGGGCAGCTCCAAAAGGAGTTTTCGGTTATCAAAGGCGCCAACATTGTGGTGGTGCCACCGCCCGCTATTCCGGGCCTCGGCAACACTGGCGGCTTCAGCTTTATGCTAGAGCAGCGCGAAGCCTCGACCGACATTAAGGCCTTTGAAGCGACCGTGAACAAATTTGTGGGCGCCGTGAACCAGCGCCCCGAAATAGCGCGGGCCTACACCTTCTTCACGGCCAAAACGCCTGGCTACCAGCTCACCGTGAACCGCGAGCAAGCCAAAAAGCTAGGTGTGCCGCTCACTAGCGTGTTCAGTACGCTCTCGACCTACATGGGTAGTACCTATGTTAACGACTTCACCAAGTACGGACGCAATTTTAGGGTGGTGGCCCAGGCCGACACCTTTTACCGCAAAGATGTGTCGTCGCTGAACTCGTTTTATGTGCTTAATCAGCAAGGGCAGCAAGTGCCCCTAGGGTCGCTTATCACCTCCAAGCTGGTCGAGAACGCGCCACTTATCTCGCACTACAACCTGTTCCGCTCGGCCGAAATCAACGGCGATGCCAAGCCGGGTTACAGTTCGGGCCAAGCCATTGCGGCGCTAAAAGAAGTGGCTGCACAGACGCTGCCCGCCGACTACGGCTACGACTTCTCGGGCTTGAGCCGCGAAGAAATCAGCTCAGGCAACAGCACGATTATCATCTTCGGCCTGTCGATTCTGTTCGTATTCCTGTTACTGGCTGCGCTATACGAAAGCTGGTCGGTGCCGTTCTCAGTGCTGTTGTCGGTGCCGCTGGGCATCTTCGGGGCCATCCTGGCGCTCACGCTGGTACCCAAGCTCACCAACAACGTGTACGCCCAGATTGGTATGATTACGCTCATCGGTCTGGCGGCTAAGAACGCCATTCTGATTGTGGAATTTGCCAAGGAGCGCGTAGACTGGGGCATGCCTGTGTTCGATGCCACGATGGAAGCAGTGACGCTGCGCTTGCGCCCCATCATTATGACCTCGCTTGCCTTTATCCTAGGTGTGCTACCGCTGGCTTTCGCCTCGGGTGCCGGCGCCGTATCGCGCCAAACTATCGGCTGGACCGTGACGGGCGGTATGCTGGCAGCTACCTTCCTGGCCATTTTTGCGGTGCCAGTGCTATTCTTGAATATCACCAAGCTGGCCTACGGTAAGAAAAAGCTCGCCGAGATGGAAGCCAATTACAAGCCTGAGGAGCACGGCCACCAAGGCCACGGCTCGCAGGGCGAAAGCACGCACCCCGCCGGCCCGTCGGAGGCCAATAACAACGACGAGGCAACGGAAGAGCGCAAGCGTAAAGACGAAACACCGCCGGAATTAGGGACCTAGGTGGCTACCCCCTGGCCTCCCTGGGGAGAAGCAGGACACAATTTTATTACCAGCAAAAGAGCCTTTAGCAATGTGCTAAAGGCTCTTTTATTAGCTACGCTTGTCTGCGGTAGACTTCCCTCTTCTAGGATAGGCAGGGGCCGGAAGACCGGGGGCGAAGTAGCACATTTGGCAAAATTAAATACCCTGAAACCCGTTGACTAGCAAATGAGTAGTAGCTTAGCGGGCACTTGCACGGGGCAAGGCTTTTACTCCAGTTTTCTTATGAAATACCTGTTTCTAAGTTGCGCTTTACTGATTACGGCGGCATCAGCGTCGCCTAGACCCCCCATGCACTTGCCCGTGGCTGCACCCGCTAAGAAAGTGCTCGTTTTTTTCAACCGTCAAACGACCTTCGCTCAGCTGGCTACCATCAAGAAAGAAGTGGCCAAGGATGGCATTGCGTTGGACTATGACCGGCTCGCATTTGATGCAAGCGGGCACCTGACGGCCATTAGCTTTCGGGTAGAGGTTGGCGATATGAAAGGCAGCGCCACGGAAGACAACGTACCGGAAGATTTTAGTTTTGGCTTCATGCGTGACTTCACACCTGGGGCCTCCGCTGTACTTCAAATAGGTAATTTTAAATAAGCTTTCCGTTCACATAAAGCGGCCGCTGCCAGGTATGGCAGCGGCCGCTTTTAGTTTATGGCTTAACAGCTTTATGCTTCTACTGGGTATTCATCGCCCGCAAAAACAGGGGCCATATCCTGCTCTTCTTCTTCCGTAAACAAGCGCGAGCGGATGAGAAACCGGACCCCTAGGGGTATCTCCAGCGAGAAGCTGGCGCCGCGGCCTTTCACTACATCTACCGTGAGCTGGGTGTGCTTCCAATATTCAAACTGGCTGGCGCTCATGAAGAAATCGCACCCGTGAATGCGGCCCAGCCATACGTCGTTGCTACCCACCCGAAACTCGCCCTTGGCAAAGCACATCGGCGACGAGCCATCGCAGCAGCCACCACTCTGGTGAAACATGAGTGGCCCGTGCTCGTCGCGCAGCAGGTCGATGGTAGCTTTGGCATCCTGGGTACAAAGGACGCGAGGAGTAGACATAAAGAGAATCTTAAGGAGTAACGCTTTAAAATGCACTATCATGCTGAGCTTGCAAAGCATTTTATCACGCTAGAATTAGTGGACTCTAACGCGATAAGATGCTTCGCAAGCTCAGCATGATAGTATTGATACCTCGCTAGCTGCCCTAGAAGAAGCCCAGTGGCTTTTCGCTGTAGCTGATGAGCATGTTTTTATTCTGCCGGTAGTGGGCCAGCATCATCTTGTGGTTTTCGCGGCCGAAGCCCGAGGCCTTATAGCCACCGAAGGGGGCGCCGGCCGGGTAGTCGTGGTAGCAGTTTACCCACACGCGGCCGGCCTCAATGGCGCGGGGCACTTCGTAAAGCTCGTGTGCGTCGCGGGTCCACACGCCAGCACCTAGGCCGTAGAGTGTGTCGTTGGCAATTTCGATAGCTTCCTCCACGGTTTTGAAGGTCGTGACTGAAACCACCGGGCCGAAGATTTCCTCTTGAAAAATCCGCATTTTGTTGTGGCCCCGGAACATGGTGGGCTGGATGTAGTAGCCCTCGCCCAGCGCGCCGTCTTCTTGGCTGTAAGCTTCGCCGCCCACTAGCACCTCAGCGCCTTCGGCCTTTCCGATTTCGAGGTAGCTCAAGATTTTCTCGAACTGGTCGTTCGAGGCCTGCGCGCCCATCATGGTGCTCATGTCAAGCGGGTTGCCGAGCTTGATGGCCTTCACACGCTCGATGACGCGGGCAATAAATTCGTCGTAGATGTCCTCTTGAATGAGCATCCGCGAGGGGCAGGTACAGATTTCGCCCTGGTTGAGCGCAAACATTACCGCACCTTCGATGGCTTTGTCGAGGAAGTCATCGTCGTGGTCCATCACGCTCTTGAAGAACACGTTGGGCGACTTGCCACCTAGCTCCATCGTCACCGGAATCAGGTTTTCGGCGGCGTACTGCATAATGAGGCGGCCGGTGGTCGTCTCACCCGTGAAGCTGGCTTTGTGAATGCGCGGCGACGAGGCCAGCGGCTTGCCCGCTTCGAGGCCAAAGCCATTTACCACGTTTACCACGCCCGCCGGAATGAGGTCGCCAATTAGCTCCATCAGCACCATAATGCTGGCGGGAGTTTGCTCGGCGGGCTTCATCACCACGCAGCAGCCGGCGGCCATGGCAGGTGCGAGCTTCCAGGTGGCCATCAGCAGTGGGAAATTCCAGGGAATAATCTGGCCCACTACCCCTAGGGGCTCCTGAATATTAAGCGACAAGGTGCTATTGTTCAGTTCGGTGGCGCTACCTTCCTCGGCCCGAATGACGCTGGCGAAATACCGGAAATGGTCCACTACCAGCGGCAGGTCGGCATAAGTGGTTTCACGAATGGCCTTGCCATTTTCGACGCATTCCACAGCGGCCAAGAAGGGTAGATTTTCCTCAATGCGGTTGGCAATTTTGTTGAGGATGTTGCTGCGCTCGGTGGCCGAGGTCTTGCCCCAGGTTTTGAAGGCTTCGTGGGCCGCGTCGAGCGCGAGGTTGATGTCTTCCTTAGTGCTGCGGGCTACTTTAGTAAACACCTTGCCGTCGATGGGCGACGGATTATCAAAATACTGGCCCTTCACAGGGGCTACCCATTTACCACCGATGAAGTTGTCGTAGTGGTTTTTGAACTGGGGGCGGGCCACCAATGTGGTGGGTGCTTCAAGAACTTCGGCCATGATGAGGTGGGATTATTGGAAAGGTTAAGAAACATGGCAAAGGTGAGCTATGCTTCAGGTAAGCCAACTGTGGTATTGTCGCAAAAAATGTTGAAATTGCCGCAAGTTGAAGTGAGTACTTACTCATGCATTTATCGTTAGTCATGCAGCGCGCAGTGAAGCATCTCGCGTAGCGCAGTAGATAATAACGTTATTGATTACTGCACCACACGAGATGCTTCGCTGCGCGCCCTGAATAGCGGCTTTTCTCACCCTCCCACCCCATGCCCATCCGCGTTCATTTGCCCACCGCCGTGCCGCCTCTGGCGCTGGAGCGGCTGCACTCGCTGGTCGAAAACCGCACGGTTTTCTCCCTTGATGCCTTTGAGCTGAATATTTTTGAGACGCACCGCGCTGCTCACCGCGTGCCCTTGCGCCTAGAGGGGCTATCGCTCACGACCATGCTACGAGGCAAGAAAGTGATGCACCTGCCTGGCCGCCCGGCCTTCGATTATCTGCCCGGCGAATCGGTGGTAGTAGGCGAAGATGAGCTGATGGAAATCGACTTTCCCGACGCCTGCTTGTGTCAGCCTACGCAGTGCCTAGCCGTAGCCATCGCCCCCGATACCATCCGCCAAACCGTTGACTTACTGAACGAACGCTATCCCAAGACGGAGCCCACGCAGCCCTGGGCGCTAGCCGGACCCGACTTCGCCCACCTTACTAATACCCCCGAGCTGACGGGTACCCTAGAGCGTCTGGTAGCCGTGTCGCGCACTACTGATGCAGCTAAGGACGTGCTTGCCGGCTTCACCCTACAAGAGCTACTGGTGCGCCTGATGCAGACCCAGGCTCGGCAGCTTATTTTTCAAGATTATACCAGACACCTCACCACGCACCCCTTCGCGGCGGTGGTGCAGTACATTCGGCAGCACCTCGCTGAGCCACTGCCCGTTGAGAAGCTAAGCGCCGTGGCCTGCATGAGCAAAGCCACGTTTTTCCGCTTGTTTAAGCGCGAGTTTGGCCTGACGCCGGTTGAGTACATCGTGCGCGAGCGGCTAGCCGAAGCCAAGCGCCTGCTGTGCCACCCGCTAGCCACCGTGGCAGAGGTGTGCCTGCGGGCAGGCTTTAATAATCTGTCGTATTTCCAGGCGCTATTTAAGAAATACGAAGGCCTAACGCCGGGCGCATACAAGAAGCAGCACGCGGGGTAGCTTGAGCTTTGCAAGATAAGCGCTGATGCAGTGAGCACCTCACGCCACCATAAGCTCACTCGGCTTGCGCTACTAAACACGGCGTTGAGCCACGTTCGCGCTCTGACTACAAAGCCTAAGTTACCTTTCTGGCAACCTTCACTGCCGGCTCTGGGTTGTATAACCCATGCCCGATACTATTTCGCTTACTTCTACTAGTCAAACTACTACCCCGCTCCGCCAGCTCGATGCCGCGCTGGTGTGGCTTATGGCCCTTACCTGCGGCCTGGTGGTAGCCAATATATACTACAATCAACCGCTGCTGGTGGCCATCGGCCACACGTTCAACATCTCCGACAGCCGAGCCAGCCTCGTAGCTACGGCCACCCAGGTGGGCTATACACTGGGTATGGTGCTGGTGGTGCCCCTAGGCGACATGCTGGAGCGTAAGAACCTTATCCTGTGGATGCTGGGCGCGGCGGCCTTGTGCCTAGGTGGGGCCGCAGTGGCCCCCACGTTTGGGCTGCTGGCGGTGGCGAGTGTGCTCATTGGCATTTGCTCGTCGGTACCGCAATTGCTGCTGCCTATGGCGGCTACCCTGGCGCCCGAGGCCGACCGCGGCCGCATTGTAGGCCGCGTGATGAGCGGACTGCTCATCGGTATTCTGCTCTCGCGCACCATTAGTGGCTATGCGGGCGCACACCTAGGCTGGCGCACGGTGTTTGCCGGCGCGGGCGGACTAATGCTGGCCCTAGCCGCGCTGCTGGCTTGGCGCTTGCCCCGTAGCCGGCCCGCCTTTGCAGGTGGCTATGCCGAGCTGATGCAGTCGCTGCTCACCCTCACCCGCGAGCTGCCCGACTTGCGGCGCTCGGCGCTGGTGGGCGGCGCCATCTTCGCTTCGTTCAGCGTATTCTGGACTACCCTGACCTTTTACTTGGCTAGCCCAGTATACCACTACGGCAGCGATGTGGCCGGTTTTTTTGGCCTTGTAGGGGCCCTAGGTGCCCTAGCGGCCCCACTAGCCGGCAAGCTGGCCGACACGCGCGGCTCGCGCTACGCGCTTACGCTGAGCATTGCGCTAGCGCTGGGATCCTACCTCTTGCTAGGAGTAAGTGGTGGCTACCTGGCCGGGCTGGTACTGGGTATTATTCTACTTGATGTAGGCGTGCAGTCGGCCCACATTTCCAACCAGACGCTGGTATTTTCACTGCGTCCCGAAGCCCGCAGCCGTCTCAACACAGTATATATGACGGGCTACTTCACGGGCGGCTCCATCGGCTCGGTAGTGGGCGGCGTAGCCTGGATGCACTACGGCTGGCCCGGCGTGTGCGCCGTGGGCAGCGCATTTGTGCTGCTGGCGCTGGCGCTGCATCAGTACTACGGGCGCACTGCGGCGTAGCTATTGCTAACTAGCTCAGTCGCTGCTGCAACCAACCCTTACTTTTCGCAAGGAGAAATGGTGCCAACCTTACTACGATAAGCAAGCTTCTGGCGATTGCTAAACGCGCTTCAAAACGCGAGTGCAACAGCCTGAGTCCGTTGGCAACAGACTTGTAAGGCCTTCATTTCGCATCCTAAGTCCGCACGAAGGGCCTAGGCTTGGCTAGCTACTGCTGCTTACTGGGCTGCGCTTTCTATGGGAATTTCGGTACCGTACAACTTCGTCAGGGTTATTCCGCCTCTACGCAGTGTTTCGACGGCGTCCTGGCTAATTGTCAGCATCACGCCTTGGTAATCAGTAGTTTCCACTTGCTTTACCAACACTTTAATTGCTCCGAACAAAAGCCAATCGCCGGCTTTAATAATCGTCGAAGAAGGGTACACCCGCCCGGTAAGCAGGAAATCGCTGCCGGTGGGTTGGTTGCGAAAAGAAATTCGCAAGAGAAATGTTGCCATGAATTGCGCAAATGGGTTGAGCCAAACTGTATGCTTAGGCTCGAACTAAAGCAGTTGCCCAGGCACTAGCCTAGGCAACTGCTTTTTGAAATGGGTTAGCTTAGGCGCCCTAAGCACGTTTGCAGGCTCGTGCGCCAGTGCGGAATTGTTATACCTAGGGTCTGTTTTACTTTGGTTTTATCCATCACTGAGTACGCAGGGCGGGTGGCTTTGGTGGGGTACTCGGCCGTGCGGATGGGCACCGTGCGCGTAGGCAAGCCGCTCAACTCGAAGATGGCCGTGGCAAAGTCGTACCACGATGTAACCCCTTCATTGCTATAGTGGTAGAGGCCATAGGCAGTGCTCTGCGCTTCGATGATAGTGAGAATGCAGCCGGCCAGGTCAATGGCGTAGCAGGGTGTACCTGCCTGGTCCCAGATGATACGCAATTCTTCGCGCTCGCGGCCCAGCTTCAGCATGGTTTTTACGAAGTTGTTGGCGTACTCGGAGTACAGCCAGCTGGTGCGCAAGATGAAGTATTTCTCGGTGAGCGGCGCAATCACCTGCTCGCCCTCTAGCTTGGTGAGGCCGTAAACACTGATGGGCTCGGCCGGGTCCGTTTCGAGCAGCGGCTGGTTGCCGGTGCCGGCAAACACGAAATCAGTTGAAATCTGAATAAGCACCGTGCCAAACTCGCCGCACAGGCGGGCCAGGTTTTCGGCGCCGTCGCGGTTTACTTTGCGGGCTATTTCTACTTCATCCTCAGCTTTATCTACTGCTGTGTAGGCAGCACAGTTGATGGCGTAGGCGGGCTGGTGCTGCTCGAAAAGGCTACGCAAGCCGGCAGGATTTAGAATGTTAGCTTGGTCTTCGGGCGGAAAGATGAGGCCCGGTGTATTGCGCTCCTTAGCTACGTGCGCTAGGCACTGCCCCAATTGGCCCGAGGCCCCAAAAACCAGAATAGTGCTCATGTATATGGCAATGCGAAGTTGAGCGCGCAAATTACGGCGGCTCGGCAAGTAGCGCGGGATACGAGTCGCCTGCGTACGCAACTACCTAGGGGCAGCCAAGCAAATGCGTGCGAACTACAGGCCTGCGCTACTCACCTAGGGCGTTAGGCCCACGCTTGTTATTGATGGGCTCGAAGCGGCGTTCGCGGGGCTGCTTTTCGCTGAGATACTTCCAGTAGCGGCGCGGAATATGCCGGTAGTGCAGCTTTAGGTTTTTGCGCTCGGGAATATTAACGTGGTCGAAGTACGCCTGCCACAAGACTTTAAACAGCGGCTCGCGCTCGTCGAGCACTGTGGCCGACAGTTCACCCCGGCGCAGGGTGGCCCCGCTGCCTTCAAACGTGACGACGTCGGTGCGCGTCAGGTCGTAGTACAGCCCGTAGTGGCGGCGTTTATCAAAGATGAGCCAGCGCTGGTCGGCGTAGCGCTTGGTGAAGTGGCTGGCGATGAGCGGTAACACGTCAAAATCAGGTTCGATAGTGGCGTGAAACAACCCATCTTGGGCTTTCTCGAAGCGCACAAAAGCTTCCATGCGGTGCTTCTCACGAAATAGCTGCTGAGCCAGGCGCTGGCAGCGGCGCACAGTGGCATCGGCGTAATTTTCGGAGATGTCGCGGCCCGCCCGCAAGGCCATGTCGGCGTAGCGAAAAATAAGTAGCTCACGCTCCGGGTCTTCACTCAAAAATACGTGGTAGAGCCGTGCCCGCGCTGGCTCAGGCATAAAGCGCAACAGCCCCTCCCAGGTGCGAGTGGCCAATGCATCGTCGGTGGCTACGGCCACTGCTTGCGCAAAAAGGCCACCTTGCACGGCATCTTCGGGCTGAATGCTATTGGGGGCCGAGCGGCGGTCGTACACCCGAAATAGCACCGTGAGCAAGCCCTCGAAGCTGCCATCGTAGGTGTAGTCGGCGGGTGGGTTGCGCAGCTCGGGCGCGGCCGGCCGCGGAGCCACTGCGCCAACAGCCGTGCTTGAAGGGCGATGAAGCGGCGTTAGCTGGCTCATAGCAAAATTATTAACCTAGGTTAGGAAATAGGAGCAGTAGTTTCTTGCTGCACAAATTGTAACAGCAGTTCGTTGACCTTATCCGCTTCTTCGAGGTGCACCCAATGCGTGGCCTGCGGAAAGTAATGCAGCGTGGCTTGCTCGCATTCGACCAAGCTGAGCTGCGCAAACTTCTTATTCAAGAACGCGTCGCGCTCGCCCCAAAGCACCTGCACTGGCCCACTGATGCGCGGCCAGTCACTTACGGGTGGCCGGCTGAGGGCGCGGTACCAATTTATCATGCTGGTGATGGCACCGGGGCGGCTCCAAGCCGTCTTATAGCGTGCTACTTCAGCCGGGCTGAAGGTGCCGGGGCGACTGGAGCGCACCAGCATTTGGGCACCAACTTGCCAGTTGCGGCGGCTAATCAAGCGCTCGGGCAAACCTGGCATCTGAAAAAAAGCGATGTACCAACTGCGCAAAAGCTGGTCGGGCGCTTGCCAAAGGTTCGGCAGCACGGCCCTAGGGTGCGGTACATTGATGATGGTAGTGCAAGCCACTCGGTCTTGGTGATGCGCCGCCAGGTACCACGCCACAATGGCGCCCCAGTCGTGGCCTACCACCGCAGCCTGCGCCTGCCCTGCCGCGTCGATAAGGCCAATGATGTCGGCGGCCAGCGTAGGCAGCACGTAGCTTTCGACACCTAGGGGCTTGTCACTGAGGTTATAGCCACGCTGGTCGGGCACCCACACGCGGTAGCCAGCCGCTACCAACGCGGGCAGCTGCGCCCGCCAGCTAAACCAATATTCGGGGAAGCCGTGCAGCAAAATGACCAGGGGGCCAGCGGCAGGTCCGCATTGTACCACATGCAGTCGCACGCCATTGGTTTGTACGTTGTGGTGTTCCAGCGGATAATCCATAGCGGCTTGTACCTAGCGAGGCCGCCTTAGGGTTGCGGCCGCGCTTAGGCAGCTACGCTCGGGGCACCCTCAGCAGCGAGGCGGGCCGTGCGAGCCGCATCGTGCAGCTGGCGCACCTTTGGCAGTAGCTCGCTGAGGCGGCAGCAGCACGATAGGCGCGGCGCTTTGTCGAAGGTAGGCAGGGCCAGTTCGGCGGCGTTAGCTGGGGCTGCTGCATCTAGGAGGGTAGCAGCGTCGGCGAGAGCACGGTGGGTGATTTGCATGGCAATAGGGGCCGCAATGGCCTGAACGAGTTACATTCCGGCCCCTAGGCCGGCTTATTTTACTATCACCGTATCGGTGATAAAAATGTTATTACCTGACAGAAACTGAATGCGATAGGTACCGGCTGTGGCAGCCTGAAACTGGTAAGTGGTTTGTGAAACAGTGGTAGTTGGGCTGCAAGAGCAGCCGACATAGTTTGCCGACACGCCTACTTGCACGAGGCTACCATTAGCATTGGGCACCGCCGATACATTGCTCAGTGTGCCGCAGCTACTGCCCAGTGTGTAGCCAATAGCAAACACGGCAGGCTGGTTGACACCTACCGTCTTCGGGCCAATGGCACTGACGATGGGCACGTAGCTAGTTGAGTTGCAGGTAGGCTCCTGGGTGGTAAGGCAACTGCTGAGCGCACTAGCACTTAGGGCAATGGCAGAAATAACTACAAAACTTTTCATAACAGTAGGATGGTAACAAGGCACCTAGTGGTTGCAAGTTACCATCCCTGTTTAGTCTACCCCGCTTGGGCAAACAAATCGAGCTGCTGCGTGACCAAGGCCGAGCGCACGGCCTTGCCCCCAAACAGCACCTGCCGGCGAATCTGCTGCTCGTCGAGCTCGCCTAGGCGGGCTGGCGCCGAGCCACGGCAGGTCAGGAAGTGCTTGGCGCGGCGCATCACTACGCCGAGCTGCTTCAACGTTTCGGCCGTGAGCGGCCCAAAACGACGGGCCTGCACGATACGCTCGACCGAGCGTGCGCCCACGCCCGGAATGCGCAGCAGCATGGCTTTGTCGGCCACGTTCACATCTATCGGGAACAGGTGGCGGTTGCGCAGGGCCCAGGCCAGCTTGGGGTCTACCTCCAGGTCGAGGTAAGGGTGCGCAGGGTCCAGTATTTCGTCAGCCTCAAAGCCGTAAAAGCGCATCAGCCAATCGGTCTGGTACAGCCGGTGCTCGCGCACCATGGGCGGCTGCGTCACCTGCGGCAGGCGGGCGTCGTCGGTTACGGGCACGTAGCCCGAGTAGTACACCCGCTTCAGGCCATAGCCTTGGTAAAGCGAGTCGGAGAGCTTGATGATTTGCAGGTCGTTCTCGTCGCTGGCTCCCACTATCAGCTGCGTGCTTTGGCCAGCGGTGGCAAACTGCGGCACTTTCTTGAAAAGCGCTTTTTCCTCCTTGTTCTGAATAATACCGTCGCGAATCTGGCCCATCGGGGTCAGAATCTCGGCGTAGTTTTTCTCGGGCGCCAGGTTTTGCAGGGCCAGCTCCGAAGGCAGCTCGATGTTCACGCTCAGGCGGTCGGCATACAGGCCAGCTTCCTGAATAAGCTCGGGTGAGGCACCCGGAATGGTCTTGACGTGGATGTAGCCGTTGAACTTGTGCTCGGTGCGCAGCTTCTTAATGATGCGCACGAGGCGCTCCATGGTGTAGTCGGGCGACGAGAAAATGCCGCTGCTCAAAAACAGCCCCTCGATGTAGTTGCGGCGGTAAAAATTGATGGTCAAATCCACCACTTCATCCACCGTAAAGGCGGCGCGCTTCACGTCGTTGGAGCGGCGCGATACGCAGTAAGCGCAGTCGAAAATACAGTGGTTGGTGAGCAAAATTTTAAGTAGGCTCACACAGCGTCCATCTTCGGTGAAGCTGTGGCAAATGCCCATGCCTTCGGCATTGCCAAGGCCTTTCTGCTCGTTTTTGCGCTTGCCACCACTGCTCGAGCACGACACGTCATACTTCGCGGCATCAGCCAATATGCTTAGCTTTTCTTGAATGCGCTCGTTCATCTTGACTAAGGGGGTTAGCGGGGGTAAAACTAGTAGTTGCCGTTGATATTAGCAAGCAACTCACAAGCTAATTTTTTTGGAAATAGTTCCGCTTTTTCTCCGCAATTGCCCTACTCTTCGGGGGGCTACTTTCTACTCCATTGCTGGGATAAGCACACCACCTAGGTCTTCGACAGCGGTAGCACTGCGCCCGCATCCGTAACTTGCAGGGAGTGCGTTTGCGCCCTATGCCGAGGCTGACTTCTTTTCCCGTTTGCGTTTTTCTTTTGGGCTGGCTGCTCGCGCTGAGTAGCCTGGGGCAGACGCGCGGCCAAGACTTTACGCCGCGCGTGGCCGTGCCACCCGACTCGCTCCACGCGGCCGAAGAAGCCCCTAGCCTACCAGCCGACTCCCTAGGTCGCCGCTTCGATGAAAACCGCGTGCGCCTAAGCTTGCAGCGCTACACGCGCCGCAAAACCATTGCGGGGCGGGCCGTGGCGGCATTTTTTCGGCTTACGCGCCCCCGAGAGGAAGACCGCGGCCTCGACGCGGTGCTACTCAACCGGCAGTTTGACCAGCACAACTTCAAGATTGTGCGCCACGTCACCATCACACCTTTTGACGCGTTTGGGTATAGCCTCAACGACTCGCTGCGGCAGCCGCGCACCTTCTTAGAAAAGGCTGGCAACGCCATTCATATTCGCACGGCGCCGGCGCGCATCCGGCAGTTGCTGCTGTTCAAGCCGGGGCAGCCGCTGCTGCCGCAGGCCTTGGCTGAAAGCGAGCGCCTACTGCGCCAAACCGACGAACTACTCGATGCGCGGGTGCTAGTAAACGACGCTACGGCCACCCGCGACAGTGTCGATATTCTGGTGTACACCACCGACGTATTTAGCATCACGGCGGGCTACGATTTTCGCACGCCTACCCAGGCCATCGTCACGGCCGGCGACCAGAACTTTTTGGGCCTCGGGCACCAGTTTGACAACCGCTACCAGTATGGGCGCGACCTACCGCAGGACTGGGGCTACGAGGGCACGTACCGGGTACCATTTCGCAACTTCGTGTATGGCCGCGGGTACTATTTCAATGAGTTTGAGTCGCACTCGGGCGGCGTAGCAGTGCAGCGCGATTTCTACTCGCCCAGCGCCCGGTGGGCGGGCGCGCTCTCGCTCGATGCCATCAACCTGCGCATTGTGCTGCCCCGCGATGCGCCGCCGGCCGAAGGGCAGCAGCCCAATTTTCAGTTTCGCTCCTTCACCAGCCAGAGCCTGTGGGTGGGCCGGGCTTTGCGCCTGCGCTCCTACGACCTAGGGTATGAAAATCCCGGCCGGGTGATTGTGGCAGCTAGTGTGCTGCACGAAAACCACACCACCAACCCCACCAACACCCCCGACGACCGCACCCGCACGCTGTATCTAGGGGCGGTAGGCTACTCGGTGCGCCGCTACTATAAGGATAAGTACCTCTTCGGCTTTGGGCGCACCGAAGACGTGCCAGCGGGCACGCTGCTCAGCCTCACGGCGGGCATGGAGGCCAACCCGGTGGGAGCGCGCCGCTACTTCGATGCCAAAGTGGCCACTGCCGGCTACTCCGAGCGCCAGGGCTATCTCTATGGCAGCCTAGGCTTTAGCACCTTCCAGCGCGTGCAGGATGGCGGCTGGGAGCAGGGCCTGCTGACCGGACAGTTTCTGTACTTCACGCGGCGCTACCGGGTGGGCAACTACCAGAGCCGCCACCTGCTGAATGCGCGCCTCACAGCGGGCTTCAACCGCTACCCGGCCGAGGTATTGCTCAGCGGCGTAGGTGGGGCCGGTGGGGCCGTGCGCGGCTTTCAGCCGGCGGGCCAGGTGCTGCCTACCAGCCGCTTCACTACCAGCTACGAAGGCACTATATACACGCCGCTTTCGCTGCTGGGCTTTCGCATGGCAGTGCTGGCTTTTGCCGATGTGGCTTTTGTCAACCAGACCATCGGGGGCGGCTCGCCGTTTGGCACCCAAACGCCTTACACCGGCTTTGGCATCGGGTTCCGTTTCCGCAACGAATTGACAGTATTGCGGACTTTTCAGCTACTGCTGGGTTTTTACCCTAGGGGACAGCTCACGCCCAATGGCTTGCGGCTGTTTGAGACCTCACGCGACTCGTATCAGTTTAGCGACTTCAGCTTTGGGCAGCCCAGTGTGGTGCGCTACGATTACCAGTAAGCTAGTTGCCTAGGTGCCGCACTTAGCCTCAACAGCGCGTTAATTCGGTGCGTATACTTAAGAAAATCACCTTCAGCATAACATTTTGCAGCCCTATAGGTTGTTCGCAATACAATTTAGCAAAACTAAGCTGTTATTCTTTTGAAATTCAGAGCTACCCGCTGGCAGTTCTGCTTGTTTTCCCAACCATGAGCCAAAATTCAGTTCTGTTTACGCCTTTTAAGGTCGGTGCCTTTACGCTGCCTAACCGCCTAGTGCTAGCGCCCATGACGCGTAGTCGCGCCCAAAACCCCGGCAACGTGCCTACCGACTCGACAGTGAAATACTACGTGCAGCGCGCCTCGGCGGGCCTGCTCATCACCGAAGGCTCGCAGATTTCGCCCCAGGGCGTGGGCTATATCTACACGCCTGGCATTCATACCGAGGACCAGGTAGCCGGCTGGAAAAAAGTGACCGATGCCGTGCATGCCGCGGGTGGGCGCATTTTTATTCAGCTTTGGCACGTGGGCGCTATCTCGCACCCCTTCTTCCAAAATGGTGAGCTGCCGGTAGCCCCTTCGGCTGTGCAGCCTAAGGACGTAAAAGCCTTCACGGCCAACGGCATGGAAGAGATTCCAACGCCTCGCGCCCTCACCACCGAGGAAGTGAAAGCCACAGTAGAAGACTTCCGCCAGGCCGCCAAGAATGCGAAGGAAGCTGGGTTCGATGGCGTCGAAATTCACGGTGCTAATGGCTACCTCGTAGACCAGTTCATCCAGGACAGCACCAACCAGCGCACCGATGAGTACGGCGGCAGCGTCGAAAACCGCGCTCGCTTTGCCCTCGAAGTAGTGCAGGCTGCTGTAGACGTGCTAGGTGCCGACCGCGTAGGCATCCGCCTGGCGCCCACCGGCAACATGGGTGGCATCCACGACAGCGACCGCCTAGGTACCTTCAGCTACCTCACCGAGCAGCTCAACAAGTTTGGGCTCGCCTACCTGCACGTGATTGAAGCGCTGCCCGGCCACCCCATGGCCGCCAAAGCTGGCCAGCAGCCCGTAGGCCCGGCCCTGCGCAAGATTTTCAAAGGCCCCTTTATCCTAAACGGCGGCTACACCCAGGAAACAGCCGAGCACGCCCTCGACAACAATGAGGCCGACCTCATCGCCTTCGGCGTGCCCTACATTGCTAACCCCGACCTAGTAGAGCGCTATCAGCAGGGCGCGGCACTCAACACGCCCGACCAAGCTACTTTCTACGGCGGCGACGACCACGGCTACATCGACTACCCGTCGTTGCAAGAGCAGACTGCCGAGCCTGAGTTAAAGCAAGATATTATTCAGAAATAAGTAGTGCTCGCTAGCACTTCGGTCTTCGGAAGCCGCCCTGACTTATGCCAGGGCGGCTTTTTTGCGAAATAGCGGTACCTAGCACGACAAAGTGAACTATAATATTCCTATTAGGTTGTGCACAATTAAACATTTAGCAACTAACTTTGCATTCTTATTCAGAAGGATATGAACGACCCAAACATTCCGCTCTGCAATCCGCTGCTAAAGCTTGACAATCAACTCTGCTTTTCGGTGTACGCTTTGTCGCGCCTCATCACCAAAACCTACCAGCCGCTGCTCGATACCCTTGGTGTCACCTACCCACAGTACTTGGTGCTGCTATTGCTTTGGGAGCATGAGTCGCTGACCGTGAAGGAGCTAGGCGAAAAGCTACTGCTTGATTCTGGCACCCTCACGCCCTTGCTCAAGCGTATGGAGCAACGCGGCTGGCTAAGCCGCCGCCGCGCCACGCACGACGAGCGCTCGGTGATAGCCACACTGCAGCCGGCCGGCCGCGCCCTAGAGCAGCAAGCCCAGGAAATACCCGTTCAGCTGGGTAACTGCCTCGATATGACGATAGAGCAAATAAGTGACTTGCGCCAGCAGCTGAAGCCAATTATATCCCAGCTCAATAAGTAGGCTATTGCTTCTTTTTGCCTTTTTATATTCAATATTCCTCCACGGCAAACGCTACATGCAGCGGTGGCCGCAACGGCCGCTCAACCCCTTGCCTGCTGCCTAGCAGCTGAGCCTTAAGAAGCTAAGCCAGCCGGCTTCCAGCATGGAATCCGGCTGGCTTTATTTTGGGCCGTTGCACTTTCCGTACAACTCTGGCGCACTATGCGCAGTGCCTATCGTTCGGAATACCCTGCCGACCTTTGCCTCAAACCTAGCCCTTACCCCATGCTTCACCTCGGCGATTTTAACGACCTCGAAATAGCCCGCGAAGTCAGCATCGGCTTCTACCTCACCAGCGACGACGGCGACCTACTGTTGCCCGAAAAATACCGTCCCGTGGGCGCCCATGTAGGCGACATAATTCGCGTGTTTGTGTACCGCGACTCCGAGGACCGCCTCATTGCGACGACCTTGGAGCCGCTGGCTGTAGTTAATAGCTTCGCCGCGCTTACAGTGCGCGACATGGGTGCGCCTGGTGCCTTCCTCGACTGGGGCCTCGAAAAAGACCTACTTCTGCCTCACGCCAACCAGCGCCAAGCCGTGCGCATCGGCGACCGCGTGCTCGTGTACGTGTACCTCGACGACGCCTCCGACCGCCTAGTAGCCTCCGCCAAGTGGCAACAGTTCCTCAGCCCCGAGCCCTTCGAGGGCGCCGAGGGCACGAGCGTGCAGCTGCTCATTGCCGAGGAAACGCCCCTAGGGTACTCCGTCATTGTGAACGGCACGCACGCGGGCCTGCTCTACGGCAACGAAGTATTCCGGCCGCTGCGCGTGGGCGAGTTGCTGCCGGGCCACGTGCGCCAGATTCGGCCTGATGGCAAGCTTGATGTGCGCCTCGGCCAAGCCGGTTATGACGAAATTGAAACCGCTGCTAACCTTGTGCTCGCCGCCCTGCGCGACCGCCCGAATAAGACGCTGCCCCTAGGTGATAAAAGCCTAGCCGACGACGTGTACCGCCGCCTGGGCATGAGCAAAAAGACCTTCAAGAAAGCCCTAGGTTCGCTTTATAAGCAAGGCTTAGTAGAGCTAGAGCCAGAGCAAACGCGCCTGGTGCAGGGCGAATAGCAAGACTTTACTTATAAAGCGAACCTAGAGCTTTTAGGCCTAAGTGCTTAGTTTATTTGCACGCGCTGCACAGCCAATCCCTGCGGCAGGCTTACTTGCAACAGGTACAAGCCAGTCGTCAATCCGCTTAGCTCATAGACCTGATTGTTGGCTTGGCGCGCAACAATAGTGATGGGCACTGCACGGCCCATCACGTCTACTACCCGTAGCTGATTAGCTGCTAAGGGCTTAGCAAGGGTAACCGTAAAAGAAGTAGTACCAACGGGGTTAGGAGCCACTTGCACTAAAGCAGCGGCTTCATGCGCCGAAAGGGTCGCCAACGCTCGCCCTGATAGGGTTTGTATCTCCGTATTAGTTAGCACGCGGTTATAAAAGCGAGCTTCATCTAGCCAGCCATTATAGTTTAGGCCAAAGCGATTATTAACCGTACTTACCCCTTTGGCGTCGTAACTGTAGCCAGGGCTCATCTGCACGAGCTGGCTGTATGCCGCCTCTAGGTTAAATACAGAGCCCGATACTGTCCCATAGTTTGGGTTGCTAGAGATAAATACCAACGGCTGCGCAGTACCATCTACAAAAATCCGTATTTGACGGCTACTACGGTTTACAACCAACGCTACCGTGTGCCACAAACCATCGTTGAAACTAGCCTGCGTAGCTAAGGCCAACGCACCGTTGTAAAAGTTATCCCGCACTAGGCTTACGTACAACTTACCTACTCGCGTGCTGCTAAAACCCAGGCTCCAGCCCTGTGATAAGCCACTGGTAGTGCTTGTACTAGGCGTAGAACCTATGCTGTAACCCGCATTACTGAAAAAAGCCTGCGTGCCCGACGATAAGGTCCGAAAAGCTATGGTGAAGGTAAAGCTGCCGGTTGACCCAAAGTCAAGCAAACCATTCGGTTGCACGGCTACTTCGCCTGTACCTACCAAGCGCAAGGCCGCATTGTTTTGGTTGCGCGCATCGAGGCCATATGCCACGTTGGCATTGCTAAGATTTGCAATGTTACCCGTAGCGTCAACCAAATCATTATCGAACGGGAAACGGCCTAGCAAGCCATTATCTAGAGAGCCTTGTGCTTTTGCCGATAGGCTACCAACTAAGAGAAGAAGTATCAGTTGCTTCATATAAACTATGTGCTATACTTTATGAAATGAGAGTAAGATGGTGGCAAAAGAATGATGCTTACCACTTAATAATCAACAAATGTACGCTACCTACTGCACGCTAATTTGAGCCCTAAAAAAAATGCTTAGTAATGATATAACTGATAAATAAGTTATAAAACGCACTAAACAGTTTTTAAACTGAAATATCAGTTATACATTTGACCCATGGAGGAACTAACCAAAACCGAGGAGCCCATCATGCAGGCGCTCTGGAAGTTAAAGCAGGCGTTTGTAAAGGACATCATCGAACACCTGCCTGACGACCCTAAGCCGCCCTACAACACCGTGTCATCAGTGGTGCGCATTTTGGAGCGCAAGGGCTACGTGGGCTTCAAGGCGTATGGCAAGACCTACGAGTACTTTCCGCTCATCAGCAAGGCGCAATATCGGGCGCAAAGCCTAAAGCGCATGCTAGCTCGCTACTTTGATAATTCGCCCGCTGCGTTGGTATCGTACATGGTCGAAGAGTCGCTGAACCCGAAAGAGATTCAGCAGCTACGCAAGCTGCTTGATGAGGACGAGGCTAAAAACTCGACCGGCCGTGGGTAGCAGCTTTTTTCTGTACCTCGCGGCAGCTACGGCTTGCCAGGGCGTGTTTGCGCTGGGCTATTGGCTACTACTGGCCCAGCTCTCCACCTTCGCTTGGAACCGTGCTTACCTACTAAGCGCACTCGTGCTGAGCGCCGTGCTGCCGCTGGTAGCGTTGCCCGCCGCTTGGTCGCAGCTGCTGTGGCCCGCGGCGCTACCGACCGCCACACTCCCGACGTGGCACCTAGGGGCCGCTTTGGCGCCAGCTACCACGGCCGCCGCACCAGCAGGTATCCCTTGGCTAAGTGTGGCGCTGGCGGTGTACTGGCTGGGTGTAGGCTACCGCGCATGGGGCACATTGCGTCACCTAGGGTGGCTGTATAGCCTCAGCCGGTGGCACCCGCGCACGCGCCTTGGCCAGGGCTGGTTGGTGCAGTTGCCCGAGCCCAGCCGGCCAGCGTTTTCGTTTGGGCGCTTCGTGTTTTTGTCGCCGGCCCACGCTCAGCTCAGCGACGCCGAATATGCACTGCTGGTGCAGCACGAGCAAGTGCACGGCGCGCAGTACCACTCGCTCGACTTGTTACTGGCCGAGGCCCTAGGGTGGTTTTTCTGGTTCAATGGGCTCGTGTTCTACTTCCAGCGGCAGCTGCGCCTAGTGCACGAGTACCTGGCCGATGCCGCCGTGACACGCCCGGCCGGCCGCCGCACCGCTTACGGGCACCTTCTGCTGAAGCTGGCCGCCGGGCCGCTACCTACCTCGCTGGTGCATCCATTTTCTACCAAGCAGGTCACCCAGCGCATTCACATGCTCACCTTTCCCCCCTCTTCTCCTATGAAAAAGCTTCGTTTTTTGTTAGTTGTGCCAGTTGCTGCCCTGGCCTGGGTGGGCGCCGCCGTGCTACGCCCTGCGCCATCTGTGGCGGCCAGCTTACCTAGTACCCAGCCGGTAGCCGAGGCGCAAGGTCGCATTGGCACCATTACTTGGCGGGGTAACAAATTTCTGACTACGGCACAGCTCAACGAAGCCCTAGGGCTGAAAGCTGGCGACACATATAGCAAAGAGGTGCTAGGGACGACTCTCTTCTACCGGCCCGATAATAGCGACGTCACCTCGCGCTATATGGACAATGGGTACTTGTTTTTTCAGGTTACGCCGAGCGCTACGACCCGGCCCGACGGAACGACCGACATCGTGCTCACCATCAATGAAGGTCCGGTAGCACACATCAATACCGTCACCGTCTTTGTAAGAGCAAAGGAAAGCAAAAAAGGACTGGCTCCTGATGCGCCTCAGCCAGAGAAATTGAGCCAACTAATCGCCCTAAATCCTGGTGAGCTTTTCAGTCGCGCCAAGCTGCTACAGGCACAACGTAATTTGGCGGCAAGTGGCCTTGTTGACCCTACTAAAGTCGATATCAATCCCAAGCCTGACCCAGCAACTAATAAGGTTAACATCGATTTCGCCGTAACGGAGAAGTAGCCAATTGCTAACTTTTCGCTTCAAAAATTTGCTTTTCTCCAAAAGCGTCGTTCCTTTGCCCCCGCAAACCGATTTCAACTATGTCTTTCTACGCAACCGTTTCGCAAAGCTGGTGGCACTCAACCTTCCCCGAAGGCTGAGCATTAGGCATTATAAGTTGGTTGAACCCCTCTGAGATTCTCCAAGCCCGCTGCTCACCGCAGCGGGCTTTTTTGTTGTTTTAGCTTCTCGTTTTCTTTTTGCCATGTCGGCCACTACTGAAGTTTCCTCCGCTATTCTCGTTCACAGCCGACACCGTCGGCTGCTGGCCGACACCCTCACGCCGGTGAGCTTATACCTGCGTCTGCGTGACCAGTTTGTGGGCACGCTGCTGCTCGAAAGCTCCGACTACCACGGCAACAACAACAGCTTTTCCTACCTCTGCTTCAGCCCGGTAGCGCGCTTCGAGCTGGATAAAGACCAGCTCACCACCCAGCGCCCCGGCCAGTCGACCAGTACCGATACCCTCGCCGACCCACGCCAGGCTCTCGAGTTGCTGCGCGAGTTTCGGGAGAGCTTCCAGCCAGCTGCGCCTTCGGGGCTGCCGTTTATCACCAACGGGCTGTTTGGGCACATGGCGTACGAGGCGGTGCAAAACTTTGAGGACGTGACGCTGCGCGACAAGCCCGGCGCCAGCACGGTGCCGGCCATCGTGTACCAAGCGTTTCGCTATGTCATCGCCATCAACCACTTCAAGGACGAGCTGTATTTATTTGAGCACCAGTACCTAGGCGAAGGCGAGGAGCCCGCCGCTGATACGCTCGACAGCATCGAGACGCTCATTCAGAGCCGCAACTTCGCAACGCACCCCTTCCGGCTAAACGGGCAGGAAACTTCTAACGCCACCGACGAAGAGTTTTTGGAGCTTATCCGCCTAGGGCAACACCACTGCCAGCGCGGCGACGTGTTTCAGATTGTGCTGTCGCGGCGCTTTCAGCAAGGGTTTCAGGGCGATGAGTTCAATGTGTACCGGGCGCTGCGCTCGCTCAATCCATCGCCCTACCTATTCTTTTTCGACTACGGTAGCTACAAAATTTTTGGCTCCTCGCCCGAGTCGCAGATTGTGGTTAATAAGGGGCAAGCGGTGCTCTACCCCATCGCGGGCACCTTCCGCCGCACTGGCGACGACGCGGCCGATGCCCGCTTGGCCCAGCAGCTGCTCGACGACCCCAAGGAAACCGCCGAGCACGTGATGCTCGTGGACCTAGCTCGCAACGACCTCAGCCGCCGCTGCGACGTAGTGGCCGTGGAGCGCTTCAAGGAAATCCAGTACTATTCGCACGTTATTCACTTAGTGTCTAAGGTAGTGGGCCAGCTAGGTGCCGACACCGAGCCGCTCGACGTGGTAGGCGAAACCTTCCCGGCCGGCACGCTCTCGGGCGCCCCTAAATACCGCGCCGTGCAGCTCATCGACCAGTACGAGAGCACCCAGCGTGGCTTCTACGGCGGCTGCATCGGCGCGCTCGACTTTGGCGGCGACTTCAACCACGCCATCATGATTCGCACTTTCCTCAGCAAGGACAACACGCTCTATTACCAGGCCGGCGCGGGCGTAGTCGCCAAATCGGTGCCGGCCAGCGAGCTACAAGAAGTGCACAACAAGTTAGGCGCGTTGCGCGCGGCGTTGCAGCAGGCGGAACGGGTGTAATTAAACAATACCAGTTTGTCTGTCATGCTGACGAAGGAAGCATCTTATCACGACTGCTTCGTCCGGAATATTTAAGTCCAACGGTGCGAGCGTGATAAGGTCCTTCGCAAGCTCAGGATGACAGACGTTGAAATAAACTCTTAATAAAATGGCTATCCTAGTTCTCGACAACTACGACTCTTTCACCTACAACCTCGTGTACATGCTGCGCGAGCTAGGCCAGCAAGTAGACGTGTTTCGCAACGATAAAATCAGCCTCGACGAGGTCGATAAGTACTCGCACATTTTGCTGTCGCCCGGCCCCGGCATCCCGAGCGAAGCCGGCATCATGCCTGAACTTATCAAGCGCTACGCGCCCACCAAGCATATCCTAGGTGTGTGCTTGGGCCACCAAGCCATCGGCGAAGCATTTGGCGGCCAGCTGGCTAACCTAGGCGAGGTGCACCACGGCGTGGCGCACGTGCTGCACCAAACGCCCGACGCGGCCGATAACCGTCTCTTCAACGACGTGCCCAACGACGTGCGCGTGGGCCGCTACCACTCTTGGACTATCGCGCCCGACGGCGTGCCCGCCGAGCTGCGCGTAACCGCTGTGGACGAAAACGGCCAGGTGCTGGCCCTCGCCCACCGCGATTACGATGTCCTAGGTGTGCAGTTTCACCCCGAGTCGGTGCTTACGGAGCACGGCAAAACCATGCTGGCAAACTGGGTCAACGGGTAATTGCCGAGAAACTCGGCCGTCATGCAGCGCGCCGCGAAGCATCTCGCCCGCTTCATTGCTAACCTATTGCTTACTGCTGCACGCAAGATGTTTCACTGCGTTCAGCATGACGACCAAACCCTGAATTATTAAAGTGAAAGACACGCTCAACCACCTCTTTGCCTACCGCACGCTGCCCCAAGAGGAGGCACACCGCGTGGTGCTAGGCATCGCCCAAGGCCAGTACAACCCGGCCCAAATCGCAGCCTTCCTCACCGTGTACCTCATGCGCAGCGTGACGGTAGAAGAGCTGGCGGGCTTCCGCAACGCCCTGCTCGAGTTGTGTCGCCCCGTAGACCTAGGCGGCGTCGATGCGATGGACGTATGCGGCACTGGCGGCGACGGCCGCAATACCTTCAATATCTCCACCTTATCGGCCTTCGTGCTAGCTGGCGCGGGTCAGCCCATTGCCAAGCACGGCAACCACGGCGTGTCGAGCATCAGTGGCAGCAGCACGGTATTGGAGCACCTAGGGGTCAAGTTTACAGCCGACAACGACCAGCTGAAGCGCCAACTTGAGGAGGCCAATATCTGCTTTTTGCACGCCCCGCTGTTTCACCCGGCACTCAAAAACGTGGCACCGCTGCGCAAGGAGCTAGGTGTAAAAACCTTCTTCAACATGCTGGGGCCGCTTGTGAACCCAGCCCGGCCGCGCTTGCAGTTGGTAGGCGTATTCAGCTTGGAATTGGCGCGCCTCTACGCCTACCTGCACCAGCAGGAAACGAACCGAGAGTTTCTCATTGTGCATAGCCTCGATGGCTACGACGAGGTATCGCTAACCGGGCCGGTGAAGCTCATTAGCCGCCAGGGCGAAGAACTGCTAACGCCCACCGACCTAGGACTGCCGCAAACCACGCCCGAAGCATTATTTGGCGGCGACACGGTAGCTGAGGCGGCCCACATCTTTATGAAAGTGCTGCGCAACGAAGCCCCGGAGGCCCACCGCAATGCCGTACTCGCCAACGCCGCGCTAGCCTTGCGCACTGCTGGCCGCGCCGCCAATGTGACCGGAGGCCTGGCCATGGCCGCCGAGTCGCTGGACAGCGGCCGGGCGCGCCAAGCTTTTGAGAAGCTGCTGGCTTTAAACTAACAGCAGTCACCATACAGCACGATTGTCATGCAGCGCGCCGCGAAGCATGATAGATGACAAAGACACTCATGACCATTCTTGATAAAATCATCGCCGAAAAGCGCCAGGAAGTAGCCCGCCGCGAGGCTGAAACCCTTGTTGCCGACCTCGAAAAGCAGCCCGATTTCACGCGCCCGGTGCTGTCGGCGCGGGCGGCGCTCACGGCCGCGGGCTCGACTGGCATTATCGCTGAGTTTAAACGACGCTCGCCGTCGAAGGGCCTGATTAATGGTACGGCCGAGGCGGGGGCCACTACGGCTGGCTACGTGGCAGCGGGCGCAGCTGTGTTATCGGTGCTTACCGATGAGCCGTTTTTTGGCGGCACGCCGGCCGACTTGCGGGCGGCTCGGGCGGCCAATCCAGCCACGCCGATTTTGCGCAAAGATTTTATTGTTAGCGAGTACCAGATTACGGAGGCGCGAGCGATGGGTGCCGATTTAATTCTGCTCATTGCCTCGTGCCTTACCCCGGCCGAGGTCGGGCAGTTCAGCGAGTTTGCGCACAGCCTAGGGCTGGAAGTACTACTAGAAGTGCACGACGAAGCCGAGCTGCGCAGCCACCTCACCGACAGCGTAGACCTAGTAGGCGTGAACAATCGCAACCTCAGCACCTTCGTGACCGACGTAGACACCTCGGCACGACTGGCGACGCTCATTCCAGACCACTTTGTGAAAGTGGCCGAGAGCGGCTTGCAGCACGCCAGCACCATCCAGTCTCTGCGTGCGGTAGGCTACCAAGGCTTCCTCATTGGGGAAACGTTTATGAAAACCACTGACCCTGCGGCGGCACTCGCGGGGCTAGTGAGCGAACTATCCGGCCCGGTTTCGGCTTCTTAGGCGACTATGAAAATCAAAATCTGCGGCATGCGCGAAGCTGGCAATTTGTGGGCGGTTGCCGACTTATCACCAGACTTGCTGGGCTTTATTTTCTACGAAAAGTCGCTGCGCTACATGCGCGAGACGCTTGACCCCGAGCAGGTCCGCAGCTTGCCCCCAAGCATTGCCAAAGTGGGGGTGTTTGTAGATGCCAGCCTAGCGGAAGTACAAGCTACTGCCTGCGCCTACACGCTTGACTACGTGCAGCTACACGGCCACGAATCACCGGCTTACTGCCAACAGGCGCATACTTCAGGATTGCGGATAATCAAGGCCTTTGCAGTAGGTGAAACCTTCGATTTTGCAAGCCTTGCTGACTACGAGGCCAGCTGCGATTTCTTTTTGTTTGACACCAAAGGTGCGCTGCCCGGCGGCAATGGCACGGCCTTCGACTGGCAGATTTTGGCTGGTTACACGGGCACCACGCCCTTTTTGCTGAGCGGCGGCCTAGGGCCGGATAATCTAAACGCACTGCTCGATTTTCACCACCCCCAGCTCTACGGCTTCGATTTTAATAGCCACCTCGAAACCGCGCCCGGCCTGAAGGATGTGGCCGCCACCCGTACGCTCTTGCAGCGCCTGCATCAGGCCGCTTCCTAACTCTTAACTGATAACTCATAACCTAATTATGACTGCTACCGCCCCCTCGCCCTACCAGGTAGATGCCCACGGCTACTACGGCCCCTTCGGCGGCGCCTACGTGCCCGAAATGCTGTATCCTAACGTGGAGGAGCTGCGCGACAACTACTTGCGCATCACCAAGGACCCGGAGTTTCAGCGCGAGTTTCAGCAGCTGCTGACCGATTATGTGGGGCGGCCCACGCCGCTGTTTCTAGCCCAGCGCCTATCGGCTCACTACGGCACCACCATCTACCTCAAGCGCGAGGACCTGTGCCACACTGGCGCGCACAAGATTAATAATACCATCGGCCAGATACTGGTGGCCAAGCGCCTGGGCAAGCAGCGCATTGTAGCCGAAACCGGCGCAGGCCAGCATGGGGTGGCCACAGCCACTGTGTGCGCCCTCATGGGCCTCGAGTGCATTGTGTACATGGGCGAAATTGACATTGAGCGACAAAAGCCCAATGTGGACCGCATGCGGATGCTAGGTGCCAAAGTAGTACCCGCCACTAGCGGTAGCAAAACGCTGAAAGACGCCACCAACGAGGCAATGCGCCACTGGATTTCGAACCCCACCGACACACACTACATCATCGGCTCGGTGGTGGGGCCACACCCCTACCCTGACATGGTAGCGCGGTTTCAGTCTGTTATTTCGGCCGAGACCATCAGCCAACTCCTGCACCAGACCGGCCGGGCCACGCCCGACTTCATGCTGGCCTGCGTGGGCGGTGGCTCCAACGCCGCGGGCGCCTTCTACCACTACCTCGACGAGCCCAGCGTGCGCCTGATTGCAGCCGAAGCCGCTGGCCAGGGCATCGACACTGGCCACTCGGCCGCCACCACGGCCCTAGGTAAGCCCGGCATCTTGCACGGCGCTAGCACCATCTTGATGCAGACCGAAGATGGCCAGGTGACCGAGCCGTACTCCATCTCGGCGGGCTTGGACTACCCGGGCATCGGGCCGCAGCACGCGCAGCTGTTTGCCACCGGGCGGGCCGAGTTCTTGTCCATCACCGACAAGCAGGCGCTCGACGCAGCCTTTCAGCTTTCGCGGCTAGAAGGAATTATTCCGGCCCTCGAAACGGGCCACGCGCTGGCTTGCCTGCCGCTCATCGGGGCTAAGAAAGATGACGTGGTAGTGGTTTGCCTGTCGGGCCGCGGCGACAAGGACCTAGCTACTTACACCAAGCATTTGGAAGAATACGCAAGCTAACTATCTATCATGCTCATCTAGCATCCCACAGGAAGCATCTTATCACGCGGGTATTAAACCGTGCGCACCTGAGAAGATGCCCTCTTTGGGACGCTAGATGAGCACGATAGATAGCTTTTTACACTCTTACCATGAACCGCCTCACCGACCTATTCCAACGCAAAACGGCCGACGTGCTCAACGTTTATTTCACGGCCGGCTTCCCGCAGCTCCACGACACGGTGCCTATCCTCAAAGCCTTGCAAGAGGCCGGCGCCGACCTAGTAGAAATCGGCATGCCCTACTCCGACCCGGTGGCCGACGGTGAAACTATTCAGCGCAGCAACCAGCAGGCCCTCGAAAACGGCATGACCGTGGCCAAGCTGTTTGAGCAATTACAAGATATTAGAGAGCAAGGCATTACGGTGCCGATTTTGCTCATGGGCTACCTCAACCCGGTGGTGCAGTTTGGGGTCGAGAAATTTTGCCAGCAGTGCCAGGCCACGGGCGTCGATGGCGTCATTTTGCCCGACCTACCGCTCGAAGTGTATGAGCGCCAGTACCGCCCGCTATTTGTGCAGTACGGCCTGAAAGTAGTGTTCTTAGTAACACCGCAAACCAGCGCCGCCCGCGTGCGCCAGCTCGATGCCCTGGCCGATGGCTTTATCTACCTGGTAGCGGCCGCCGGCACTACCGGCGCCCAAACCGACATGAACGCTGATGTAGACGCATATCTCAGCCGTACCAAAGCCCTAGGTCTACAAAACCCGACGCTTGTGGGTTTTGGCATCAGCGATGCGGCCAGCTTTGCGGCGGCGAGCCGGCACACCACGGGGGCTATTATTGGCAGCGCCTTCATTCGCCTCTTGCAACAGACACCTGCCGAGCGACAGCCACTGGCTATCAAAGAGTTTGTGCATAGCATTCGGGCCTAGCGCCTAGCTGGACTTTGCTTGTTTACCTACCGAAAAGGGACCCTAGGGTCCCTTTTTCTATATAGCCCCGTCAATCATTTGTGTAGATTAATTCTAAACAAATTTTGAGCGCGCCCCTTGGCGGTTGTTAATTTGCAACTTCTTTAGATTGCTTCTAATTAAAGTTTCAATGAACCCCTCTCGTTACCTACTCTTTCCGCTAGTAGTATGTGCCGCGGCAACTACCGCTCAGGCTCAGACTACTGGCACCATCAATGGCCGCGTCACTAACAGTAATGGTGGAGCAGTGGAGGCCGTAAGCGTGGGCTTGCAGGGACAAACGAAGGGGGACCTGACCGACGAGCAGGGGCGGTTTCGCATTCGGCAAGTAGCGCCGGGCGAGTACACCATCGTAGTGTCGGCGGTGGGTCTGAAAACCGAGCAGCGCACCGTGACCGTAACGGCCGGCCAAACGGCGACCGTAGACTTTGCGCTGACTGAGAGCGCGGCCGAGCTGAAGGAAGTGGTAGTACGCGGCAACCGCACCAACAAGTTTAACCGCCCTGTCAGCGTAGACGTGGCCAAGATGCCGCTCAAAAACCTGGAGAACCCGCAGGTGTACGCCACCGTGGGCAAGGAGCTGCTGACCGAGCAGCTGGTGTTTTCGGTAGATGATGCCACGCGCAACGTGCCGGGCCTGCAGAAAATGTGGGAAGCCACTGGCCGCGGCGGCGATGGCGGCGCTTTCTACGCCAGCCGGGGTTTTGTAGTGTCGAGCCAGCTGCGCAACGGGGTGGCCGGTAATGTCACCAGCGATATCGACGCCATTAACCTAGAAAAGCTAGAGGTTATTAAAGGGCCGTCGGGCACGCTGTTTGGCAGCTCGCTTACCTCCTACGGCGGCCTGCTCAACCGCGTAACCAAGAAGCCGCTCGATGCCTTCGGCGGCGAGCTCAACGTGGCGGCTGGCAGCTACGGCTTCCACCGCGTGAGCGCCGACGTGAACTTGGTAGACAGCAACGTACCCGCCGACCAGCCCAAGCAGCTAGCCCTGCGCCTGAACACGGCCTACACCTACGAAGACAACTTCCAGAACGTGGGCTACCCGGGCTTCACCAAAAACCTGGCCGTAGCCCCCAGCCTGCAATACCGCCCCAGCGACCGGCTGACCATCAACCTCGATGCCGAGATTTACAAAGGCACCAACGTAGGTAAGCAGCTTATTTTCTTCTACTTCCCTGCGGCGCAGCTTGGGGCCGACCGCGCCGACCAGCTACCGCTCGACTACCGGCAGTCGTACCAGGGCGATGGGCTAACGCAGGACTCGCGCAGCACCAACCTGTTTGGGCAAGTACGCTACCAGATTTCGCCGAGCTTTACTTCTACTACCTACCTCACCAGCAGCCACAGCTTCTCCAACGGCTTCGGGCCCTATTTCTACTTGTCGCCAGGCGCCAATGGTGGGCCACTTTCCATTGCCCGCGCCGACCAATCGACGCAAAATAGCCGCCGCCAGATTTTCGAGGTGCAGCAACTATTTAATGGTGATTTTCAGCTCGGCAACCTGCGCAACCGCGTAGTGCTAGGCCTCGATTTTCAGCGCTTTGACTCAAACGTAGATTTTCTCGGAGGTAATTTTGACTCGCGCCCCCTCGGCCTAGGTGCCGATGCGTACCGCGACTTTACGGGGGCGGCCGTGGCTGCTGCCTATGCCACTACCCCGCCCGCGCACTACCTGATTACAACCAAGACGAACACGTACAGCGCCTTTCTGTCGGATGTACTGAATCTGACTGACCAGCTGAGTGTACTGGCCGCGCTGCGCGTTGACCATTTCGACAACAAAGGCGGCATTCTGTATTCGCCGGTAGAAGCGTATTCCCAAACGGCTTTCTCGCCCAAGTTTGGTATTGTGTACCAGCCAGTGAAAGACCGGGTGGCGCTGTTTGCCAACTACCAGAACAGCTTTACCAACCTAGGTTCGTTTGTGGCGCCGGGCGGCACTGTAGCGACGATTGCCAAGCCCGAACGTGCCAACCAGTGGGAGGCCGGCGTGAAGCTGGATGCCGCTGGTGGCCGCGTAAGTGCCACGGTTAGCTACTACGACATTCGGGTGGCCAATCGCTTACGCCAGGCGCCTACCGTCGCTAACCCCTCGGCTCAGCTGCAGGATGCCAACCAGTGGAGCCGCGGCGCCGAGCTGAACCTAACGGCTAACCCCGTGCGCGGCCTCAACATCGTGGGTGGCTTTGCCTACAACTATTCGGTGTACGTGAAATCGGACGGCGACGTGAATGGCCGCCGCCCTAACACTGCCTCCTCGCCCTACCTAGCCAATGCCTGGGTAAGCTACCGCCAGCCCGAAGGCCCGCTACAAGGCCTGGGCTTGGGCTTTGGCGGCAACTACGCCAGCGACAACAAAATTGTGAACAGCGTGGCGCTGGGCGTTTTTACCTTGCCTAGCTACACCGTGCTGAATGCCAGCGCCTTTTATGACCAGCCCAAATACCGCCTGTCTGTGAAAGTAGACAACCTGACCGATAAGCACTATTGGATAGGCTACACCACTATGAGCCCGCAGAAGCTGCGCAGCATCATCGGCTCGGTGGCGTATAAGTTTTAATAACAGCTTTACTGCTGTCTGTCATTGTGAGCGCAGCGAAGCATTCGCACCTGTTTGGCTACTACCTAGGGTGCGATTGTCTCGCTGCACTTGCAATGACAATCTTATTTTACTTCCCCGTTTCTCTATGACCTTCCGCAAACTTATCGGCAAGCTGCATTTGTGGCTGGGGCTAGCCTCGGGGCTGATTGTGCTCATCGTAAGCTTGTCGGGGGCAGTGTTTGTGTTTCAAGACGAAATCCGGGACCTAACGCAGCCCTGGCGCAAGCTAGAGGTGCAGGCCCGGCATATGCTACCGCCTTCGGTGTTGCAAGCTACAGCCGCCCAGGCCAAGCCTGGCTTCACGGCTTCCTGGACTACCTACAACGGCCCCGACCGCTCTACGGCCGTGTACCTGAGCAAGGGCGAGGAAGTGTATTATGCCTTCTTGAATCCCTACACCGGCCAGCTGCTGAAGGTACAGAATCTGAAAAGCGACTTTTTTACTATTGTGCAATACTTGCACATGTATCTGCTGTTGCCGCCCGCCATCGGCAAATGGATAGTAGACATTGCCGTTATCACGTTTGTGGTGATGCTTATCTCGGGGATAGTGCTGTGGTGGCCGCGCAACAAGGCGGCCCGCAAGCAGCGCTTTTCGGTAAAGTGGCAGGCCTCGCCCAAGCGCCGCAACTACGACCTGCACAACGTGCTGGGCTTCTACGCCAGCGCTCTAGGGCTGGTGCTGGCCCTCACCGGCTTGTGCATCAGCTACGAATGGCTTATGGATGGCGTGGGCGCCCTGGCCAATGGCGGCCGCTCCATCGCCGCCGAAAACGCGGAGCCTAAGGTTGACACCTTGCTTACGGCCCGGCCCGCCCGGCCGGTGGTAGACATTGCCTACGCCCATATGCGGCAGCAGTCGCCCCAGGCCGAGATGCTGCTCATTGGCCCTACTACCGACGCCGCTACGCCCGTATGGTGCACCGCTTACGGCAAGTCACTACACTATTACCACCGCGACGAGTACCGCTTTCACCCCCGCACTGGCCAGCTGCTAATGGTTCAGCCGCACGATAGCAAGAGCAACGGCAAGAAGCTGGCCGATATGAACTACGACCTGCACACCGGCCTTATCCTGGGTCTGGGAGGCAAGGTTATCGCGTTCACCGTCAGCCTAATTTCAGCTAGCCTGCCCATCACAGGCTTCCTAGTGTGGCGCGGCCGGCAGCACAACCGCAAAAAGCATCAGCAGCCGCTGGCCGTAGCTGCGGCCTAGGTTAGCGTAGCGGGTAGCGCTTGAAGGACACGTTGCTCATGACTTCCTTCTCATACTTGGCCAAGCAGTGTTTATTGAATTCAGGGCTGAAATTGACTTCGCCAGGCTGCACGGTTTTGGGCACTGGCTGGCCCTGCCGGAAGAAGTAGACTTTGGTGGTGCCGTACTTGGTGTAGGGCGCTAGGTCGCCGTACTGACGCATTTCGCGCCAGAGTGTATCGGCCACCGTCACGGCCATTACGCGGGTGACGGGACCAGTATTGTTCTCATTGCGGTAAGCCGCTACTTCCTGAAAATTGCCCGGCAAGTCCTGCCCAGTGGGCTGGCTCAGCGAGTCGTACACAAACCAGCCGAGCAGCACCACCACGGCACCTAGGGCGAGATATTTTACATTCATAACCTTGAAACAGGATTTGTGGCGAGCAGCTTAGCGGCTCACCGCAGTACTAACATCTCAACTGGGCGTTCGGCTTTTTCTAGCGTCAGCCCTAGGTCGGCCAAAGCCCGCAGCAAGTCGCCGGGCTTTTCTTGCTGGTAGCTAAACTCCAGGTTATAGCGGGTAGTGGTGGGCGTGGCCAGCAGCACGGGCAGCTCTACCAAACCGAATCCTTCGAGGTAATCGGCTACTTCGGCTAAAGTCACGTTAGCGCCCTGGTACGTGCCTACTGAGGCAGCTTCGCTACTCGGCTTTTCGAAGCCAGTGGCGGGCGGCAGCTTGCGGGCATCGGCTACGCGCAGCAAATACACCGACCTAGGGCGCGGCTCTAAAGTGGCACGCAAGTCGAAGCGGGCGGCTAGCTCCTGGCGCATTGTAGGCAGCAGGCTGGCTTCCTGCCCTTTGGGCACAATGATATCGAGGCAGTACAGGGGCAGCTTGGAGCTGGTGGGCGCAGCGGGCCGCAGGTCGAGGGTGCGGCCGTAGGGCAGCCCGCCGTAGGCCAAGCGGTAGAGTTCGGGCAAGGCAATGTTGAGGGCCGTGAGGCGGCGGTTGTGGAAGGCCGACGAATCTTGCGGATAGCTGCGGGTCATGCTTGCCACGCCGCGTAGGGCGGGCTGCATCAGGAAGCGCGGCGGAGTGGCCGCCGTGGCCGGAAAGTAGGTGGCGATAGCATTACGGCTCACGACATCCTGTTTAAGGGGCAAATTAATAGCTTGCCCCTTAAGCACTCGCGCTATTACCTGAGCCGTAATGAATTGAGGTTCGGTGCTGGCTACCACACGGCCCGCCGCGTCGAGCAGCACCGAGTGCGGAATAATTTGGTAAGAAAAGAGCTGTTGGAGCGAGTCGCTCGCCGCCCCCACCACGGAGGCAAACAACAGGTTGGATGGCCGCGCCTGTAGGAAGCGACCTAGGCGTGCCGGCGAGTCGGGGCTGATGGCTACCACTTGCAGCCGCTCGCCAAACTGCCGCTGCAACTCCTGCAAGTGCGGCATCGCCGTGAGGCACGGCCCGCAATACGTGGCCCAAAACTCTAGCAGCACCACTTTGCCGCGCAGCTGCGCCAGCGTGAGGCTGGGTTGCGAGCCATTGAGCACGGTGTTGAAGCGCAGGTTGGGTGCCAGCTGGCCTAGAATGGCTTGGGCGTGGCTGGCCGGGGTGCTCAGCAGTAAGCCGAGCCAAAAAATTAGGAGCTTTTTCATGGCGATTGTTTTTTTGGCAAACCTCGCCGTAGCTCTCCACTACCCTTAGTTAACACCCGTTAAGAAGTGTTAAGGTGTGTTAAACCTCAAGCACTTTGCTTATTCGCCGGCTACTTTCGAGTTAGATGAAGCGACGAATCAAGCTTTTGGTGGCCCTTATGGCCGGGTGCACGCTAGCGCTGCTAGGCCTGCAAGCCTACTGGAACTACCAGGCCTACCAGCAGGCGCTGCGCAGCTTTCGGCGCGATGCCAACGAGGCTCTGGCCGACGCTACCCGCCAAGAAATCCGTCTGCGTCAAGAAGCGCTATTCCAACGCTGCCGGGCTTGGCTAGCCGATACCAACCAGTTTGTTATCGCGGCCCACGTAGACTCAGCCGAAGGCTACACCATCTTCTCGCTCGCTGATAAGCATCCCTTGCCTAGGGAGAAGCGGGCGCCTTACACCATCGGCTTCCGCGATTTCGAACTTAAAACCAAGCGCCTTGATGCCGCCGGCCGGGCCTTCTTTATTAAGCGCTTCACTGCTAGCACTGTAGCCAACAATGTGCGCGAAGGCTTGGCTTACTACTACACCCGCCGCTTAGGCGACAAGCTGGTGGCTGCCTTTGAGGCCGATACAGTGCACACCCGGCGCCTAGGGCAGCTATACGCCCGCGCCCTGCGGCAACGCGATATTTCGACGCCATTTCAGCTGGCGCTGGCGCAACGGTCGCAACCAACAAGAGAACTGATTTTTGCAACAAGTGCAGTAGATGCCAATGCGTTCGGCAAAAAGAACGCTCGGCTGCGGGCGTGGTTTCCAAACCCACAGCGCGTGTACCTGCGTCGTATGCAGGGCGTGCTGCTAGGCTCGGTGGGGCTGATTGGCATCGTGGTGTTTTGCTTCGCCTACACCGTGCGGTCGCTGCTCAGCCAGGAGCGGCTGGCGGCGCTCAAGGACGACTTTGTGAGCAATATGACCCACGAGCTCAAAACGCCCGTGGCTACCATCGGCGTGGCGGCTGAAGCGCTGGAGCAGTTCGACCTCGGCCCAGAAGCTAGTGCTGAATACCTGGGCATTATTCGCCAGCAAGCAGGCCGCCTAGGTACCCTCATCGACCAGATTTTGCAGAGTGCCGTGGCCGAACACGCCGGCCCGCCCCTCGCCCGCCGCCCCCTCGACCTAGGGCCATTGCTGGCTCAGGTGTTGGCGCAGGTGCAGCCGCGGCTGATGCAGGCTGGCAGTCCGCTGGTGTACGAGGCGCCGCCCTCTCCCCTACCCATCGCCGGCGATGCCGTGCACCTCACCAATGTGCTGCTGACGCTTTTTGACAACGCTTTGAAGCACGGCCGCCTAGGGGGCGAAATTCAGCTATGGGGCGGCGTGCGCGACAGTAGCGCCGTGGTACAGCTCACCAACGAAGGCCCAGCCATTCCACCGCAGTACCTAGGGCGGGTGTTTGAAAAATTCTTCCGGGTGCCCACCGGCAACCGCCACGACGTGCCCGGCTATGGCCTGGGGCTGCACTACGCCCAGGCCGTGGTGCGGCACCACGGCGGCACCATTGTGGTGCGTAGCCAGGGCCAGCACACCACGTTTATCATCACCCTTCCCCTCATGCCCCATGTCGCCCTCGCCCCGGCTGCTGCTCTTAGAGGATGAGTTACCACTCGCCCGCATTGTGCGCGAAAGCCTAGAGCGCCAGGGTTACCAGGTGCACCACGCGGCTAATGGCGTGCTCGGGCTGGCTGCCTTTCAGCGCGATGCGTTCGACCTGTGCATCGTCGATGTCATGCTGCCGCAGCTCGATGGCTTTGCTTTCGTGGCCGAGGTGCGGCGCACCAACCAGCAGGTTCCCATTCTATTTCTCACGGCCAAGTCGCAGCCTGCCGATGTGGTGCAGGGCTTCGGCGTGGGTGGCAATGACTACCTGCGCAAGCCTTTCAGCCTCGAAGAACTAGCCGTGCGCCTGCGCGAACTATTGCGCCGGGTGCCCGCCGCACCCGAGTTGCCTGATACCCTTGCCTTAGGTCGCTATAGCTTCGTCCCACTTAAGCAAGAGCTGTGGCTGGAGGGCGAGTTGGTGGTCAAGCTTTCGCACCGCGAAAGCGAACTGTTGCGCCTGCTCGCCAGCCACCGACCACACCCACTGGCTCGCCAAGCTACGCTGCTACAGCTTTGGGGCGACGATTCGTTTTTCCACGCTCGCTCGATGGATGTGTTCATCTCGCGCCTACGCAAGCACCTGCGCCACGACACCAGCCTGGCCATCCTCAATATCAGAGGCGTAGGCTACCGGCTGGTGTCGTAGCGCGGGCGCTTGCCCTAGGTTTAGCCTTGCACCTTTTCGGCTAGAAAGCGCGCCGTATGGTTCGTGTCTTTAAGCTTCACCAGCTGCTCGGGCGTGCCTTCGAAGAGCAGGTGCCCGCCGTTGAGGCCGCCTTCGGGGCCCATGTCAATGAGCCAGTCGGCGCACTTGATGATGTCCATGTTGTGCTCGATAATGAGCACTGAATTACCTTGCTCTACCAGCGCGTTGAGCGCGCCCAGCAGCTTGGCAATGTCGTGGAAGTGCAGGCCAGTGCTCGGTTCGTCGAAGATGAACAAGATTTTATCTTGTTGCAGTGTAGCGCCTTTAGTGAGGAAGCTCGCCAGCTTCACGCGCTGGGCTTCGCCGCCGCTGAGCGTGTTGGCCGACTGCCCTAGGCGGATGTACCCGAGGCCTACGTCGAGCAACGGGCGCAGGCGCTCGGCTACTTTGGGCTGGCCTTTGAAGAACTCCACGGCGTCTTCCACCGTCAGGTCGAGCACCTCGAAGATGTTCTTGTCCTGAAATTTGATTTCCAGAATATCCTGCTTGAACTTGTGGCCGCCGCAGCTTTCGCAGGTCAGGAAAATGTCGGCCATGAACTGCATCTCGATTTTTACCTGGCCTTCGCCTTGGCACACCTCGCAGCGCCCGCCCTCCACGTTGAACGAGAAGTGCGACGGCTTCAGCCCCCGCGCTTTAGCTAGCGGCTGCTCCGAAAACAGCGTGCGGATGGTATCGTAGGCTTTGACATAGGTTACCGGGTTCGAGCGCGACGATTTGCCAATCGGGTTTTGGTCTACAAATTCGACGTGCGTTACCTGCCCGTTCACACCCAGTAAGCGGTCAAATTTGCCGGTGCTTTCGCCTGCGCCACCACCAAGCTGCTTCATCAGGGCCGGGGCCAGGATGCGCCGAATGAGCGTGGACTTACCCGAGCCTGACACGCCCGTCACCACCGTCATCACGTTCAGCGGAATCTTGACGCTCACGTTTTTGAGGTTGTTTTCGCGGGCGCCAGTCAGCTCCAGCGCATTGCGCCAGGGGCGGCGCACAGCGGGCACTGGCACATCCATTTTACCGCTCAGGTACTTGCCGGTGTAGGTCGCCTCGTCCTCCATCAGCTCCGGGAAAGTGCCCTGGAACATCAGGTTGCCGCCGCCGCTGCCGGCCTCGGGGCCGATGTCGATAATCTGGTCGGCGGCCTCCATCATCTTCTCCTCGTGCTCCACTACCACCACGGTATTGCCTAGCTCTTGCAGCGAGCGCAGCACGCCAATGAGCTGCTCGGCATCCTTGGGGTGCAGGCCGATACTGGGCTCGTCGAGCACATACATCGAGCCCACCAGCGCTGAGCCCAACGACGTAGCGAGCGAAATGCGTTGGCTCTCGCCTCCGCTCAGCGTATTGCTCAAGCGGTTGAGGGTGAGGTACCCTAGGCCCACCCTGTCTAGATAGCCTAGGCGGTTCGTAATTTCGGCCAGCAGGCGGTCGGCCACCGCCATTTCGTGCTCGCTCAGGCCCAGGTTCTGGAAGAACGTGAGCGCATCGGAGATGGGCAGCAGCACGAGGTCGGTTATGCTGCGGCCGTCGATTCTCACGTACTGCGCGTCTTTGCGCAGGCGGGTGCCACGGCAGTCGGGGCAGGTGGTGCGGCCCCGGTAGCGGCTTTGCAGCACGCGGTATTGAATTTTATGCGTCTGCTCGCTCACCCACCGGAAGTAAGCATCTAGTCCCTCAAAATACTTATTACCAGTCCAGAGCAAGCGCTGCTCGGCTTCGCTCAGCTCGTTGTAGGGGCGATGAATGGGGAAGTCGAACCGAATACCATTCTTGAGCAACGGCTTCAGCCACTCGCCCTGTTTTTCGGTGCGCCAGGGTGCGATGGCACCCTCGTACACCGTCATACTTTTGTCTGGAATTACTAGGTCCTCATCAATGCCCAGCACCGAGCCAAAGCCTTCGCAGGTGTGGCAAGCGCCATAGGAATTGTTGAACGAGAAGAAGTTAACGTTCGGCTCCTCAAACGTCAGCCCATCCAGCTCGAACTTGTCGGAGAAGGTACGCGTCTCGTCGTCCAGCTTCACGACGCACGTGCCGTGGCCTTCAAAGAAAGCCGTCTGCACCGAGTCGGACAGCCGGAATTGCAGGTCCTCATCGTCGGGCTGCACGGCAGCGCGGTCGATGAGGATGGATATGTCGCCCTCAACCTCCGGCTTGCCCTCGCCAATCAGGTCTTCGATAAATGCGTTTTGGCCATCGGCCAGCACCACGCGAGCGTAGCCCTTTTGCAAGAGCAGGTCTAGCTCCTTGCTCATGGGCCGGTCGGGCTCGGTGCGCAGCAGCGGAGCCAAGATGGTAACGCGCGTGCCTGCTTCGAGGCTAAATAAATAATCGACCACGTCGGCCACCGTGTCCTTGCGCACCTGCTCGCCGCTCACGGGCGAGTACGTGCGGCCCACCCGCGCAAACAGCAGCTTGAGGTAGTCATAAATCTCGGTGCTGGTGCCCACCGTCGAGCGGTTGTTCTTGATGCTAACCTTCTGCTCGATGGCGATAGCCGGCGAAATGCCCCGGATGTAGTCCACATCGGGCTTGTCCATGCGACCTAGGAACTGCCGGGCGTAGCTGCTCAGGCTTTCCACGTACATGCGCTGGCCTTCAGCGTACAAGGTATCAAAAGCCAGGCTCGATTTGCCCGAGCCTGAAAGGCCGGTGACCACGATAAACTTGTTGCGGGGCAGTGCCACGCTCAGGTTCTTGAGGTTGTGCACGCGCGCGTTTTTGATAACAATAAACTGGCGCGGGTCGAGGTGGTCGATTTCGTCGTGGGCCGGGGCGGCCACTTGCAGAGCGGAATTGTCGGACATGAATGCGGTAACGCCGGCCGGGGGGCGGAAGGTTTCGGGCGCGGGCACAAAGGTCGGGATTAATCTGAAGCGGCTTGCTTAGCCTAATTCGGTAGCGTCCTACCCCGCAGACGGCAGTTGGGCCAAGCGTTGCTGCCAAATTTTAGCAAACACCTGGCCGACTTCGGCAAACTCCTCGGCGGTGAAAGTATCCGTTTTGGCATTGTTACACCAGTAGCAAGCTAGTGTTAGGTTGTCCAGGTCGTCGTAGGCGGCTTCGGGACGGCGGCGGTCAAGTTCTAGTTTTTTTCCGCGTGTATCAATCCGTTTCGTAGCAAGCAAGTCGGCCTCCAGTAGCAGTTTGATTTCTGCCTCAGTGATGTTGCAGTATCCGCATTTTCGCTCTTGGCACGTGTACCAAGTGTAAAAGTCTGCAAATACCCCAGCCACTTTCTTACGCAGCCAAAGGTCTCTGATTTTGGCAATTGCCATCCTCTCCATTTTTAGCTCGTCATACCACCCAGACAAGTCGCTTCTGGTTACGCCCATTTGGTTGATGATAGTTTGATAGGACTCTTGTTCAATAAGATGCCGGCGTAGAAATTCCTTTTGCGGGTCAGTCATATTCTTTTGAAGATTACTAGCAGTCAATAATGATTCCCCTCTAATAGCTACTATCAGCCCCGCCGCCGCCCGAATGCCCGCCGCCAAACTCAAACCCGGGCTCAGGCGCAGCCGGTGCATGAGCCGTTTCGGCTACTACCAGCGACTCTAGGTTGAAGTAGGGACGGGCCTCAGCATCGGCGGCCGCCGTGAGGCCGTGGCGCGGCGTGCGCAGGTAGCGCAGGGCGGCCAGCGCACCTAGGAGCAGCACAGCCCCGCCCACCGTAGCCGCTATTTCGGGCGGCAGCAGCGAGCGATAATTGCGTAGCGTGAAGATGGAAAATGCTAGCGCCAGCAGCCCTAGGGTCAGCAAAAGCCGGTCGTGGCGGCGCAGGGCCAGCCCGATATACACCAGCGGAATACCCGCTGTGAAGACATAAAACAGCGGCGCCAGCGGAATCTGTGTCGACGGGCCGCCACCGCCTAGCAGTTGGGCATTGCCCTCGCGCACCACTAGGTAGTTGCCGGCCAAGTAAAACACGGCCAGCCCCAGTGTACGCAGCACTAGCCCGGCACTGCGATAGTAAAAATAATCGTCGCGAGCGGGCAGTTGCCTTAGCGCCAGCAATAGGGCACCTGCGGCAGCCATCATCCCAAAGGGTAGTAGCAACCGACCTAGAGCGCTTTGCAAAAGCACATTAAAAAGCAGTGCGAAGGCGGCGGCGAAGCTAGTGGCTGCCACCAGCGGGTCGGCATAGCGCACGAGGGCAGCTAGCAGCGCCAGCAATACCGGCACCAGCCACCGCCAGAGCGCGGGGTCAGTGAGCGCGCTTGGGTCAGTATCGCGCCCTAGGCAGGCTATCAGGAAAGCCCACGCCAGCAGCGCTCCGTAGAGCAGGGCATTATCGACGCCGGAGCGATAGTAGCGAGATTTTTTAATGAGCAGCTCTAAGGCTGCTAGGTGCCCAATGAGCGTCAGCAGAGCATACGCCACCGGTCCTAGCTCAAAGGCGGTGGTGATAGTTGCGGAAGCCATCGCGGTGCCCGCACCGAGCAATGTGACGACGAATAGCAAGACCCGTATCCAATTATTAGGGCGATAGTAGGTGACTGGGTGCGCCGCCTCAATGGTCGCCCGCTGGGCCGGGGTGAGCAGCCCCCGCCGCTGCCAGCGGCTAGCCGCCGCCCGTACGGCATCGCCTTGCGCCCAAGTAGCAGGATACGCTTTCGTATTCATGCGCGGTGCAGAATTTTCTTGATGTTAACTAATAGCAAGACCAAGCCTATCAGGCTCATGGGAAAATAAAGCACTGCCAGGGAGAAAATAGCATCTTGCCAGCCCACTATATCTGTCAAAATAGCTTTTGCCACGATGACTAGTCCAGTCGTAAAAGCCACGTACCCGTAGCCCGCCGCGAGCAGCAAAAAGACGTAGGACTGCGTGCGCCGAGCGTACCACACTAGCACTGTGCAGATGCCCAGCACCAGTAGCGCTACCAGCAGCGCCTGCCAATCGTTGCCGTGGTCTAGGTCATCAAACAGCCGCACCATGGCCGCTAGCAGCGCCACATTACTACCTAGCAGCATATAGGTGTAAACAAAGTGGGGCTTGCGCCGCAGTAGCTCCGAGGCCAGGCCAGCACCCAGCAGCCCAAGGCCTAGCAGCAAGCCTGGCGCGCTCAGTTCCTGAGCCGGAAAACCACTCGTGAACAAGGCCAAAGGAGCCACATTTACCCCTACCCAAGCGGCCAATGCGGTGATAGCCATCGAGAGCACGCCGCGGTGGTCGAAGCGGTAAGCCAAGTAGAAAAACAGCACCGTTGGCACCGCCGCCGCTAAGCCGTAGCGCGTGCCAAACAGCGCATACTGCGCTTGCAGGTAGCCTTCTAGCACCAAAAACAACAAGCAACTGAGCAGTAACAGGTAGTCAGCCGCAATGGACGTGCGCGGTGCCTCGCCCCACGTAAAAGGTGCCCGGTGGCGGGCCGCATAGGCAAAGGAGCTAGCCATTGCAAGGATGATGACGCCGATAATTACCCCGTGCCCAATGCTGTCGAGGTGCTGATATACCAGCACACCCAGCCCACCCACTAGCAGCGTGATACCTAGGTAGAGCAACGCCCGCAACTCGTAGTGCAGCGAGAAGGGCCGGGTGCGCTCGTCGGCCCGAATGACATCGGCTTGGGTGGGCGGCAGTAGGCCCTCGGCTTCGAGGTCGGCCAGCAGGCGGAAAATAGGAGGAGCCATGAAGCAGTAAAAGCCAGATAAAACCGGCCGTAAACATAGGCTACCTAGGGCACGCCGCCACCGTACGCTAGCTCAACTGCTAGTGGCTGCTCTTCGTACTGCTGCCTACCCAACTGCTTTTCTATGGCCGAACTTCGTATTCAACCCAAAAAATCTGCTCCTAGCCCGTGGCTGCTGGTGGCGTTGGCAGTGGTAGTGCTGGCTGCGGCTGCCTACTTTTTCCTTCGCCCCGACCCGGCCGACGAGCCCGCCCCAGCGCCAGCAGCAACATCGGCCCCTGCCCCCGCCGATAGCCTGGCCCCGGGCAGCCCAGCCGCCGCAGCCCGCGCCACCCCGCCACCCGGCGACTCTATCGAAACCAGTCCGCCGCTGGGCAATGCTTCGCCCGCCCGCATCCGGCTGCTAGAGCTAGGCCCGCAGCTTACCCAGCTTGCCGACCGCACCGACCTGCGCGACGATGCTACCATCCGGGAGCAGCGCGACAATTTTACTAGTGCCACTTCGCGGCTCGAAGACAATGACCCCGCCGCCAGCTTGCGCCCCGGCCTCGTGGCTGCTGCCAACCTACTGCTGGCCGTGCAGCAAAAAGGCTACCCCAACCTCGAAACGGAAGCCAACGCGCTGACACTGCAAGCCAGCGAACTGTCGGGCCGTGACGCTACCCCCACCGAGCAAACTCAAAACCGCACGTACCTGGCGCAGGTGGCCAGCCTGCTCAATACCATGAGCTACCCTGCCAAAGACGTGCTCTAACGCTGCTTACCTATGAGCTCCCCCATCTTGCGCCGCCTGCGCGACCTACCTACCTTCGAGATGGCCACTGGCGACCCCGACCCCCGCGGCTGGGCCGTGCGCGGTGGCGATGGCCAGGCCTTTGGCACCGTCACGGAGCTACTGGTTGACCTAGAAAGCCGGCGCGTTCTTTACCTGAATGTCGAGCTTGAAAGAGGCCTGCCTGGCGTACCAGCGCCCCCGCCGCACGCCGAAACGCAAATTTTGCTGCCGCTGTCCGCTGTTAATCTCGACATGGAAGGCAACAATGTATTCGTTACTGCCTTGCGCCGCGATACGGTTAGCAGCTACCCACCCTTTGTCGATTTTATTTTGCCGAGCGAATTTGAGGGCGCCATGCAACAAGCCCTAGGTAGCTAAACAATAGACTAAAGTTTAGAAACCCAAAAAAGCCTGTCATGCTGAGCTGGCGAAGCATCTTATCACGTTTGGATAATCCAGCATGATAAGATGCTTCGCCAGCTCAGCATGACAGGCTTTTTTGGTTACTCTATTGCTTAGTTACTTCGCACCATGTCGGCCACGGCCGATACCCAGTAAGGCTCCGAGTTAAGCGAGGGCACTAGTTGCCAGTGCTTGCCGCCAGCCTCTTCAAATAGCTCCTTGAATTCCATGCCGACCTCAATGGTGGTTTCGAGGCAGTCGGCCACGAAAGCAGGCGAAAACGCCAGCACGTTGTTAATGCCTTTGGCCGGAAACTCCTTGATAACCTCGTCAGTGTACGGTTGCAGCCAGGGGTCGCGCAGGCGGCTTTGTAGGCGGCTCTGGAAGGTCACGGTGTACTGGTCGTCGCGCAGCCCTAGGCCCGCCGCCAGCAGCCGCGAGGTGGCAAAGCACTGCGCCCGGTAGCAGTAGCGGTTATTCTTGTTGTAGGTATTGCAGCACTTACCCAGTTGGCAGTAACCTTTGAAACTCCCCTTGAGCACGTGCCGCTCGGGTATGCCGTGGTAGCTAAATACCACGTGGTCGTAGTCGTGCTTGGCCATTTCGGCCTTGCCCCGCGCCACGAAGCTGCTAATAAAGCCGGGGTCGTCGGCAAACGTGCTGATGAAGTTAATGCTCGGCACTATCCACCAATCTTTTACAAAGTCCATCACCTTCTCTTGCACCGAGCCCGTGCTGGCTGCCGCATACTGCGGAAACAGCGGCAGTACGATAATGCGGTCCACGGCCGCGTCGCGCAGCTCCTCTAGCGCACTCTCGATGCTGGGTTTCTGGTAGCGCATGCCGAAGGCCACCACGTATTTGTCGCCTAGCTGCTCTTGCAAGAGCTTTTGCAAATCGAGGCCGTGGTAGAGCAGTGGCGAGCCGCGCTCAGCATCCCACAGCTGCTGGTAGATTTTGGCCGACTTAGGCGCCCGCAGTGGCACCACCAGCCCCTGAAACAGCGGGTAGCGCACCGCGGCCGGCATGTCAATAACGCGGCCATCGGTCAAGAATTCGTTGAGGTAACGGCGCACATCGCCGGTCTGCGGCGAGTCGGGCGTGCCTAGGTTCACTAGCAAGACGCCAATGCGGCGGGTGGGGGTAGGCATTATATATAATGGTTAATGGTTAGTTGTTAATGACTAATGCTTTACGACCTGCACTAATCGCAACCAGCCACTTGCTTTATGTCTGTTGAATCTTTAACCAAAAAGTCCGGGTTTAGACTTTAATGACAGCACAAAAATTATTAACAATTAACCATTAAACCTTAACCACTAATTCCCGCCGTACCTTTGCGGGCTCATTTTCAAAACCCTACCTCGCGTGAACCCCGAACCTAAGCCACACCGTGCCGGCTTTGTCAGCATCATCGGCAAGCCCAATGTGGGCAAATCGACGCTGATGAACGCGCTCGTGGGCGAGCGCCTGAGCATCGTCACGAGCAAAGCCCAAACCACGCGCCACCGCATCCTAGGCATTCTCAACGGCGAAGATTTTCAGCTAGTTTATTCCGATACGCCTGGCATCATTCAGCCCAAGTACGAGCTGCACAACGCCATGATGGCCTTCGTGTACTCGTCGCTGGAAGACGCCGACGTGATTCTCTTTGTCACCGACATCTACGAAAAGCACGACGAAGAGCCCGTAGTAGAGCGCCTGCGCAAGACGGAGGACACACCTATATACGTACTGGTCAATAAAATAGACCAGGCCAGCCAGGAAGACGTGGAGGCTAAGCTCGCCTACTGGAAAGAGCAGCTACCCAATGCTACCGATGTGCTGCCCATCTCGGCGCTCAACGCCTTCGGCACCGAGCGGGTGCTGCAACTGGCCCTCGACAGCCTACCCATTCACCCGCCGTACTACCCCAAGGACGAGCTCACCGACAAGCCCGAGCGCTTTTTTGCCGCCGAAATGGTGCGCGAAAAAATTTTCAAGCTTTATAAAAAGGAAGTTCCCTACTCCTGCGAAGTCACCATCGAGGAATTCAAGGAGGACGACGACATCATCCGTATCCGCGGCGTCATCTACGTCGAGCGTAGCAGCCAAAAGGGCATTATTATCGGGGCCAAAGGCGAGGCGCTTAAGAAAGTAGGCACCTGGGCACGCGAGGAAATGGAGAAGTTTTTCCAGAAAAAAGTTTTCCTGGAATTGTTCGTGAAAGTCAATGAAAATTGGCGCACGGACAGCAAGGCGCTCAGCCGCTTTGGCTACCAGTAGCCACTCATTGTCATGCTGAGCTTGCGAAGCATCTTCTCACGCCAGGAATACTAGCCTGACAAAATGTTTCGCAAGAGCATGACAACCTAATAGACAACAGCTTAAAACCGACCATACTTCACTTAATTACTCCGGGTACTGCCGCGCCATTGGTCGGGCCGGCGGCTGGAGTCAAGCACATGAATACCATTGCAATAGTGGGCCGCCCCAACGTGGGCAAGTCCACCCTGTTCAACCGCTTGGTGGGCCGCCGCCAAGCCATCATGGACAACCAAAGCGGGGTGACCCGCGACCGCCACTACGGCTACGGCGACTGGACGGGCCACAACTTCACCGTCATCGACACGGGTGGCTACGTGCACAACTCGGATGATATTTTCGAGGGGGAAATCAACAAGCAGGTAAAGCTGGCCATTGAGGAAGCCGACGTAGTGCTCTTCATGGTTGATGCTGAAGCTGGCCTGCACGGTCTGGACGAGGAGTTCGCCCACATCCTGCGTCGCTACATTGGCAAAAAGCCTATCTATCTGGTGGCTAACAAGGCTGATACCAACCTGCGGGCGCACGGCTCGGGCGAATTCTATGCCCTAGGTCTCGGCGAGACAGAGGTGTTTGCCATTAGCTCGGCCAACGGCTCGGGCACCGGCGAGCTGCTCGACGCCATCGTGAGCAATTTTGAGGAAGCTGGCGAGGAAGAGCCCAACTCAGAGCTGCCACGCATTGCCATCATCGGCCGCCCCAACGTGGGCAAATCGTCGTTTGTGAACTTGCTCCTAGGTGAGGACCGCAGCATCGTAACCGACGTAGCCGGCACTACCCGCGACTCTATTGAGGCCAAGTACAGCGCTTTCGGCCACGAGTTTATGCTGGTGGACACCGCCGGCCTGCGCCGCAAAGCGCGGGTAAACGAGGACATCGAATTCTACTCCAATATGCGCTCGCTCCGGGCCATGGAGGCTGCCGACGTATGCGTGGTGCTCCTTGATGCCAGCCGCGGCATCGAGGCCCAGGACGTGGCCATCATCGCCTTAGCCGACAAAAATCGCAAAGGCATTGTTATCCTGGTGAATAAGTGGGACTTAATCGAGGGCAAAGAAACAAATACGGCCCGCGATTTTGAAGCTAAAATCAAGGAGAAGATTGCGCCAATTGCCTACCCGCCCGTCGTGTTCATTTCGGTGCTGAATAAGCAGCGCGTGCATAAGGCCCTAGAGGTCATTATGGAGGTGTATTCAAATAAGCGTCGCAAGATTCCGACTTCGCAGCTCAACGACGTGATGCTGAAGGAGATTGAGAAGTACCCGCCCCCCATTCAGAAGGGGAAAATGGTGCGCATTAAGTACGCCACGCAGTTGCCCACGCACAACCCGGTGTTTGCCTTCTTCTGCAACCTGCCGCAGTACATCCCCGATTCCTACGCCCGCTACTTGGAGAACCGGATGCGCGAGCACTTCGACTTCACGGGCGTGCCGATTGGTTTAGCTTTCCGAAAAAAATAATTTTTTTCATGGCGCTGGGTTACCTCCTCCGTGGGACGGCATTAAGGGGCGGAAATTTTAAAAAACACTTTCCCCTTTCACCATGAAAAAAGTATTGTTCCTCGCCGTTGCTGCTATGTCGCTTTCGCTCGCTTCGTGCGACAGCAAGAAAGAAGATGCTGCTGAAGCTCAAGGCACTGCTGTAAAAGAGGCTGGCGAAGCTAAGGCTGACGCTATGGAAGAGAAGGCTGACTCGGTACGCGCTTCGGCTGACAAAGCTGGCGAGGCTATCGGCGACTCGGCTGACGCTAAAGACCCCAAGTAATTTCTCTGGCGCTTGCGCCTGCCAAAAGTCCCTCCCCTACCCAGGGGAGGGACTTTTTTCATTTTACTGCTGTATCTTTAGTGAACGGAAGAATATAGCCTATTTATTAAGGATTATTTCAAGATTTTATTTTTATTAGTTCCATTCGTGTTATACTATACTTATGGCCCATCCTAGTGCTAGCATCTTGGTAGTAGAAGACAGCCCGGCCCAGGCCCGGTTGTTGGGCGCCTGCCTGACGCAGCTAGGACTACCGCTGCTAGGGCCCGCTGCCACAGCCAGTGCCGCGCTGGCGCTCTGTGCCACTGCTTGGCCAGCGCTGGCTGTTATCGACCTAGGCCTGGAGGCTGGCAACGACGGCGTAGAGCTAGCTCAACAACTACAGCAACGCGCCCCCCTGCCCCTCATTTTTATTTCTGCTACCGACGACACCGAGCTGCTGGCGCGGGCACGGGCGTTGCAACCAGTAGCTATCTTACCTAAGCCCTTCACCATCACGAGCCTGCGCCGCATGGTCGAGCTCGGGCTATACGGGCAGGCGCGCACGCCACTCGACTGGCAGCCCGGCTCAGGTGCTGAGCCGGCGCCCTCGCCGTGGTTGTTTGTGCGCGAGCGCGATGTGCTGATGCGCTTGGCCCTAGCTGACATTACGTGCGTGCACACCGAGCAAAAGCACGCCGTGCTAACGCTGGTATCGGGGCGACGGCACTCGGTGCGCACGCCGCTGGCCGAGCTCTTGCTAAGCCTACCCGATACGTTTGTGCAAGTGCACCGCTCGTGGCTGGTCAACCTGAACTACGTCGAGTACGTGGACCCTGTGGCGGGCATTGTGCGGCTGCCAGGGGCCCTGGAGGCCCCCCTAGGGCGCACCTACCGCGACGAGTTGCTACGCCGGTTGCCACTGATTTCGTGAGACCGCCCCACGCGCGCCGAAACCCAAAGGCGGCCACTGGCGGTTAGGGTACGCAATGGATATTTCCACTCCCGAGGCTGCGGCGGCGCACTTTGCCCAGCGGCCCGATGCCGAATTGCTTTACCTGGCTCGCCATGCCAGCCGCTACCCGCCCGCCGTGGGCGCGGCCGCTGTGGCAGAGTTGCAGCGTCGGGGCCTCGTGCCCGAAGCGCCCGCCCCTTCCCTTGCGCCCGCACCCGCCGAGGCTCCTCGCGAAACGTGGGGCCAGCTGCTACGGCAGCTTGGCAAAGGGCTCTTTTGGCCTAGCCCACCCTATGTGGCAGTGCCGCTACTTATTGACCTCAACGTGCTCGTGTGGCTGCTGATGGTGGCCAGCGGCATATCGCCCACCGACCCCGCCGGCCGCGAGCTCGCCGCCTGGGGCTCCAACGTGAGCAGTTTCACGCTGCACGGGCAACCCTGGCGACTGCTCACCAGCCTGTTTGTGCACGGGGGTGCCACGCACTTGCTGCTCAATATGATTAGCCTCTGGCTGCTGGGCCTGATGCTAGAGCAGCGCGTGGGCACCTGGCGGGTGCTGGCCGTGTACCTGGCCAGCGGGCTGGCAGCCAGCCTGGCTACCGTGTGGTACCACACAGCCGGCATCAACTCGATGGGGGCGAGCGGGGCCATTTTTGGGCTGTATGGGTTCATGCTAGCTCTGCTACTGAGCAAAAAGATGGTACTCGATAAGTTTGACCGGCGGGCCATGCTCGGGCTAGTAGTCTATTTGATACTAAGCAACTTGATTTCGGGTATTACTGGCAACATTGACAACATTGCCCACCTAGGCGGGCTTTTGATGGGCTTGCTAATAGCTGGCCCGGCGGCAGTGTTCACGATGCCCGCCGAAGTACTGGATGGCGAAACAAAAGAAACGAGTTGAGCAATTTGGCGGGTGCGCTGTTTAGCTCGTGTTTCCCACCAAATTCCTCTCTAATTATGCTTGCGCTCCAACAAGATGCCGTGCACCAGCCCGCCGTAGTGCGGGACATCACTCAGCCCACGCCCGCGGCCGGCCAAGTCTTACTCAAGCTGCACGCGGCGGCACTCAACCACCGTGATGTCTGGATTCAGAAAGGCCAGTACGCGGGCATTAAGCTGCCCTGCACCCTAGGGGCCGATGGCAGCGGCGAAGTGGTAGCACTGGGCGAGGGCGTAAATAACTTGGCAGTAGGCGCCCCGGTCATCCTGTACCCCGGTGTAGACTGGGGCGATGGTCAGCGAGCCCAAGGCCGCAACTTTCGGGTCCTAGGTATGCCCGACCCCGGCACGTTTGCCGAATACACCACAGCGGCCGCGGCCTACGTGCGGCCCCGCCCAGCGCACCTCGACTGGGCGCAGGCAGCGGCCTTGCCGCTGGCGGGCCTCACGGCCTACCGGGCAGCTTTTGGGCGGGCCCAGCTGCAAGCCGGCGAGCGCGTACTCGTGACGGGCATCGGCGGCGGCGTGGCCTTAGTAGCAGCGCAATTTTGTGCGGCGGCTGGCGCCGAGGTATGGGTGACCTCGGGCGATGATGAGAAGCTGGCGCGAGCACTTGCCCTACCCCTTGGCCTGCGCGGCGGCGCCAACTACAAGACCGAAGGCTGGGCCAAAGACCTCACCAAGCGCGCTGGCGGCGCCTTCGACGTCATTATTGACAGCGCCGCGGGAGCTGGTTTCGATGCCTTGGTCGATGCTGCTGCGCCGGGTGGGCGCATCGTTTTTTACGGGGGCACACAGGGCAACATTACGTCGCTGCCGCCGGGCAAGGTCTTCTGGAAGCAACTCAGCATCCTAGGCACCTCTATGGGCAGCTTACAAGACTTCGACGCCATGTTGGCGTTTGTAAACGAGCATCGGCTGGTGCCAGTAGTCGATAAGCAGTTTGCGCTGGCCGAGGGCGAGGCCGCCCTACGCTACCTAGCGGCTGGGCAGCAGCTCGGCAAGGTAGTGCTAGCCATTGCCTAAGGTACTTATACACACAAAAAAGAGCCCGCAACCTTCGTTGCGGGCTCTTTTTATTGCAGCACGAGGCGCGTAAGTGACGCTTATTTTTTGCGGTATTCGGCGTTCAAGTACGCTAGCACAGGCGCAGTGATGTCGAGGCCTTTTTCGCCGTAAGCGATGGTGCCGCTGGGCGCTGCGATGAGTATCATCTTGTAGCCATGCGACTTGCCGTAAGCCTCTACTTTTTTATTAACGCTTTCGAGTACGGTTTGCGTCAGCTTAGCCTCGGCTTCTTGGGCTTGGGCCTGAATCTTTTGCTGCTCTACGGCACCCTGCTGCTGCTGGGCTTGCAGCTTCTGCTCGGCGGCAGCGCGCTGCTCGGGTGTGAGCGAGGCGGCCGTTTTCTGGTACTGCTCTACAGCGGTGCGGAAGCCATTCACCAGCGTTTGATTTTGGCGCTCCCAGCCTTTGGCTCTGGCTTCGAAGGCTCTGCGAGCGTCCTTCATGCCTTGGTAGCCGTCGAGCATTTTACCCGACTCAACATACACAATGGCGCCCGCTCCCGCCGTGGGCGCCGGGGTAGCTGCGACTGGAGCGACGGCCGCTGGAGTCGCCGTTTCTTCTACAGGAGCCGGGGTAGCAGCTACTGCGCTATCTGCAACCACAGTTTCGGTGAGTGCTGCGGCCACTGGCGCGGCGGCCGGCCGCTGGCTGAAATGCAGGAAATAAAGCACCGCCACTGCAACGAGCAGCACGGCATTAAAAGCTAGTTGGGCAGGGTTCTTCATAGTAGCAAAGGTAAAGTCAATAAGCAATTAGCAACGAGCAAGCGGAACGCTCGTTATTTGGCCTACTCGCCGCTTATAGTTGCTTGCGCTGACCTAGGCGGGCACGGCCAAGTGCAGCAGGGCATCGCCCTGGTTCACGACGGGCATATTGTTGAAGCCAATGACGTAGCCGCTTATAGGCGATTCGAGGCGTACCGACTGCAAGCCGTAGGGATCAGACACGGAGCCGTAGACTTGGCCTTTCTCGACAAAATCGCCGAGCTTGACCCAGGCTCGAAACAAGCCCGCATAGCGCGCCCGCAGCCAGCGGTGGCGGTGGCACACAATGCTGGGGCGCGCCGGCGCAGGGCTGGGCGCGGTGCTCATGCCTAGGTAGTGCAGCACCCGCAGCGTACCCGCAATGGCCTCCTCAATGCCGGGCTCGTCGAGGCGCAGGCTTTCGCCGGTTTCGTACACGATGATGGACTTTCCGAGGGCGTGAGCTGTGGCGCGTAGCGAGCCCGCCCGCAGCCGCGCGTGCAGCGTGAAGGGCGCCGCAAACGCTGCAGCTAGGTCGTCGGTCACGTCGTCTTCGCCCAGCACGCAGCGCAGCTGCGGGTAGTTGGCGCGGGCAGCGCCGCCAGTATGGAAGTCAATACCAAAGTCCACAAGCGGCATCACCTCGCGCATGAAGCGGTGCGCTACACGGCTGGCCAGCGAACCCCGCGGGTGCCCTGGAAAGGAACGGTTGACGTCCTTGCCATCGGGCACTTCGCGGCTAAAATTCAGAAAGCCGTAGATATTGAGTATCGGAATGGCCACGATACTGCCGCGCGTGGGCTGCAACAGCTCGCGCCGCAGCATGCGGCGAATAGTTTCGATGCCATTTACCTCATCGCCGTGCATGCCGGCCATCAGTAGCAGCACCGGGCCCGGCTTCTGTGCCCGAATGATGTGCACCGGCACATCTATCACCGTGCCTGAGGGCAGCTTCGAAATAACGAGCCGCGTAAGCACCCGCTCACCGGGTTTGATAGTCAGGCCATTGATGTATAGTGAATCGTCGGGGGGCATAGCGGCACCTAGGGCGGGCAGGCTGAGCAAGCCTCAGCCACGCAGAATAAGGAGGAAAGCAGTCCGCCGCTCAAGAATCCGGCCAATTCAACTATAAGGACACTTAAAAGCTCTTAATCGGGCGCCGAATCGGGCGCTGATTTCTTGGCTTTTACCTTGCCTTTACCGCCGCGTTTGCGCTGGGCTAGGGCAGCAGTGTAGTCGATGATGCGGCCGGCAATGTCAAGGCCAGTAGCCTTCTCGATGCCCTCTAGGCCAGGCGACGAGTTGACTTCGAGCACCAACGGGCCACGCTTGCTTTGCAGCATATCCACGCCCGCAATACCTAGGCCGAGGGCCTTGGTAGCCAGCAGGGCGGCGGCTTTTTCGCTGCGGCTGAGCTTGACCAGCGTGCCCACACCGCCACGGTGCAGGTTAGAGCGAAACTCGCCTTCCTTGCCCTGCCGGCGCATGGCGCCCACCACTTCGCCATTGACCACAAAGGCGCGCACATCGGCGCCTTTGGCTTCGCCAATGAACTCCTGCACCAAGATGCGGGCCTTGAGATTATGAAAAGCTTCGATAACCGATTGGGCTGCCTTGGCGCTTTCGGCCAATACTACACCTAGGCCCTGGGTACCCTCTAACAGCTTGATAATGACGGGTGCGCCGCCCACGTGCTCGATAAGGGCAGGTACATCGTCGGTGAAGTTGGTGAAGGCCGTTTTGGGCATGCCCACGCCGGCACGACTCAGGATTTGGGTCGAGCGCAGCTTGTCGCGCGAGCGCACAATGGCCTGGCTGTCCACGGCCGTGCGCACTTTCATCATCTCGAACTGCCGCACCACGGCCGTGCCGTAGAACGTGACTGAGGCCCCGATGCGCGGAATAATCGCGTCGAATTTGGCCAAGGGCTGGCCTTGGTAAATAATATCGGGCTGGCCCTGCTCCAGCACCAGGTTGCATTGCAAATGGTCGAGGACCTGAGCCGCGTGGCCGCGCTCGAGCGCGGCCGCCACCAGCCGCTGCGTGGAGTACGATTTGGGCTCCCGCGAAAGAATAGCCAGGTTCATATAAAAAATACCGGCACTACCTAAAAACGTAAGAAGAATAAACTGGACCGCTCTCGAAACACGTCTGCCCGGCGGCTGGGCACGCGGTCATTGTTGGAAAAAGTGGCTTTTGCTGGCGCCAAACTACGGCTAATCCCCCTTTCCGTTGTTGGGCGGCTCGGCCCCTAGACGAGCAGCAGCCCGGTGCTCAGCCTTATACGACAAATCGCGCCGGGCCACATCGACTACAAAGTGGCCTTGGCGCAGCAGCGCACGGCCTAGCAGCACAGGATGGCGCAGGTCGGAGCGGTCAGCCAGCGAAAACTCGGTCGTGAAGTTTTGGCCGTAGAGGCGCACCACCGTTTTGATGATGTAGCGGGCCTGCACCTCGCCGTTGGAGGAGCGAATGAGGCGCTGGTCGAACTCGTGAAAGGCCAGTGGCCGGCCATTGGTGGCGGGGTGCTTGGGGTCGAGCAGGCGCACGTGCAGCACGGGCTGGCCGGTGGCGGCATCGGGCACGAGGCGCACCTCGTTGCAGTGAATAGCGCTGGTGTAAGCCCCGGTATCGACCTTGGCCTCTACCCCGCGCAAAGCCAGCATGGGCAAGTCGATGAGCTCGCGGCGGCCGAGCTGGCGCTTCTTCTTAGGCTTCGGCTTTAGCATGCGCTAGTACGTGAAAGTGTCTCGACGCGAAAAAACGACGTTGCCACCCTTCCGCACGGCCAGCAAGTTCGTGGGCGTAAAGGAAAGGGGGCAGCGTCGTTTTTCCGCACCACAAGCCCGGTGGTGCGCTATGTTATCTTAAATTTAATATTGCTGCTGGTTTAGCAGGCGCTCGTATTCGCGCTGCGTGCGCTCGCCGCGGTTGTAGTTGCCGTAGGCAGTCAGGCCCTGAGCTACCACTGCCACACCCCAAAAGATGGTAGACCAGATAGGCCAGGGCAGGCCGAGGTGGTGGTGCCGCTCTAGGGGCCACGTCGTGACGGCCAACAGCAGCCACAGCCCAGCATTTACCACCAAGTAGGTGATTAAGTGGCTCTGAAACTTGGTGCGGGCATTGGCAATCTGCCACAGACGCTGGTCGCGGGTAGTATCGGAGGCGGAGCGAAGGGGCTGCATGGCGCGTGGGGGTTAGTGGTGGTTGGAAGTGATAGTCAAATGTAGAATAGTGACCTACCCCTTCGCAATTTGCCCTTCCCGAAGCCGCAACCTTGGCTACCGAAACCGCCTAAACGCCTACCGAAGCGACGCGTACAGCCGCCTAGGTCTATTATTTTTCTCTCTCTCATGTCTGCCTCCCCTACCGCTCGCCTGCGCATTGTGCAGGGCGATATCACTAAGCTCGCCACCACGGCCATTGTCAACGCCGCCAACTCTTCGCTGCTCGGCGGAGGGGGCGTGGATGGGGCAATTCACCGGGCGGGCGGCCCGCAAATTTTGGAGGAGTGCCGCCAGATTCGGGCCCGGCAGGGTGGCTGCAAGGTGGGCGAGGCGGTCATCACGAGCGGGGGGCGGCTACCGGCTAGCTACGTCATCCACACCGTAGGTCCGCGCTGGAACGGCGGGCACAAAGGCGAGTCCGACCTACTAGCCAACTGTTACCGCAATAGCCTAGCTATTGCGCTAGAGCGTCAGCTTGAGTCGGTAGCTTTTCCCGGCATCAGCACAGGCATTTACCACTACCCTAAGCAAGAGGCCGCCGCCCTGGCTGTGAGCGAAGTACAGCAATGGCTGGCAGCCCACGAGTGGCCTAGGGAAGTGGTGTTAGTGGCCTTTGATGCCGAGACAAAGCAGCTATACGAGCAAGAGCTTGCGCGAGCTTTATAGCCTACGGCTGGCTGTCTGCACGCGGATTACAAAGTCCGCGCAACACTAGAACTATACGGCCACGCTCAAGCCCTCTACGCGCTCGGCTACTTGGCGCATGAGCCACAGCGGCGTGCTGGTAGCGCCGCAAATACCTACCGAGGTGGCGCCGGCCAGCCACTCATCTTGCAGCTCGTTTTCGTTTTCGATAAAGTAGCTGCGCGAGTTCACCCCATTTACTACCGTAAATAGAGCTTTGCCATTAGAGCTTTTGCGGCCGCTCACAAAGAGAATAACGTCGTGCTCTTGGGCGAAGCGGGCTAGCTGCGGCTCGCGGTTGCTCACCTGCCGGCAAATGCTGTCGTTGGCGTCAAAGCTTTCCAATTCGCCGCCAGCCGCCGCGATACGAGCTTCGATGAGCGCCTTCATTTTGTAGAAGCCAGCTGTGCTCTTGGTCGTTTGGCTAAAGAGCGTGACGGGGCGCGTGAAATCAATCTGGTCGAGGTCGGCCTCGTGCATCACGATGAGCGCCTGGTTGCGCGTCTGGCCGGTGAGGCCTACTACCTCGGCGTGGCCGGGCTGGCCGTAGATTACAATCTGGCCGTTGCTGCGGGTGCTGGCGTCGAAGGCGTGCTTCACGCGGTTTTGTAGCTTGAGCACTACTGGGCAGCTGGCATCGATGAGCTCCAGGTTGTTTTGAAGGGCTAGCTGGTAGGTTTCGGGTGGCTCGCCGTGGGCCCGGATGAGCACTTTGCAATCGTGCAGCGTACCAAGCTGCTCGCGGTCTATCACGCGCAGGCCCTGCTTGTTGAGGCGCTCTACTTCCATGCGGTTGTGCACGATATCGCCGAGGCAGTAAAGCGTTTCGGCTCCGCTGTTTAGCTCATCTTCTGCCATTTGGATAGCAAACTCGACGCCGAAGCAATAACCGGAATTTTTATCGATAGTAACCTGCATGGTAGCGACATAACAGCCCAGCGCATGGCCGGGTTCGAAAAGACAAAGGTACGCAGCCTAGGGCGGGCAACTAGCAGCCTTGGCGCGCGGGCCCCTTCCAAAGCTTGTGCCACACTTGCCGCCGCCGGCCCGACCTTTGCCGGCCCGCGCCCGGCTATGCTGTTCAATTCGCTTCACTTTCTCGTCTTTTTTCCGCTCGTTGTTGGGCTTTACTACGCGCTGCCGGCACGCTGGCGGGCGCCGCTGGTGCTGCTGGCTAGCTACTATTTTTATTTTAGCTGGCGGCCCGAGTATACACTTCTGCTAGCAGCTACCACGCTGCTCGACTACTACAGCGGCCTGCGCATGAGCCGGCTACGCACCCAAGCGCAGCGCCGGCCCTGGCTCTACCTGAGCCTGGCCAGCAACCTAGGCACGCTGTTTCTTTTTAAGTATTTCAACTTTTTCCGCGATACGGCTAATGGCCTAGCTGAGGCGCTGCACCTGCCCATGGCCGCACCTGCACTGGCGCTAGTGCTGCCGGTGGGCGTGTCGTTCTACACGTTTCAGTCGGTGGCCTACATCGTGGATGTGTATAAGGGCAAGCTGGAGGCCGAGCGTAACCTAGGGCGGTTTGCACTGTTCGTGGCTTTCTTTCCGCAGCTGGTGGCCGGGCCCATCGAGCGGGGTAGCCAAATGCTGCCGCAACTGCGCCAGTCACATGAGTTCGACTACGGTGGCGTGGCCAGCGGGCTGCGGCTTATGGCCTGGGGCATGTTTAAGAAGGTGGTCATTGCCGACCGACTGGCCTTGCTCGCCAACCCGGTTTTCGACCACCCTAGGCGGTTTGATAGCCTGGCGCTGGTGCTGGCAGTGGCGGCCTTCACGGGGCAGATTTACGCCGATTTTTCGGGCTATACCGACTTGGCGCGGGGCTCGGCGCGGGTGCTGGGCTACCAGCTGGTGCTCAACTTTAGGCAGCCCTACCTGGCCACCTCGGTGGGCGATTTTTGGCGGCGTTGGCACCTATCGCTCTCCAATTGGTTTCGCGACTACGTGTACATCCCCCTGGGCGGTAGCCGCCGCAGCCCAGCGCGCAACTACGCCAACATCTTGATTGTGTTTTTACTAAGCGGCCTTTGGCACGGCGCCAGCTGGACCTTTGTAGTCTGGGGGGCGCTGCACGGCCTGTACCTCGTAGCCGAAAACTGGACCGCGCCTATTCGTACGTCCTTAGCCAAGCTAACGGGCTTGGCCGCCCGGCCGCGCCTACACCGGGTGTTGGCCTCGGCCGCTACGGTGGCCCTAGTAGCCTACGCCTGGATATTCTTCCGGGCCAACTCGCTGCCCGATGCCTTTTACATCAGCACGCACCTGTTTCGGGGCTGGGGCAAGCTGCACCCCGCGCAGCTTCAAGGGCTGCTGGCGGGCCTAGGGCGGCATTTTGTAGCCGAGCTGCTGGTGGCGGCCGGGGCGGTAGCGTTGCTGGCCGTGGCCGACTATCGCGCCGAGCGGGGCTCAGTGGCTGCGTGGCTGGCCCGGTGGCCCGCACCGCTGCGCTGGGCCAGCTACCTAGGGCTGCTGCTAGCTACGCTGTACGGCGGGGTGTTTGGCAGCAATCAGTTTATTTATTTTCAATTCTAAGCCGATGGCAACGGCACCTCTACTCCTGCGCTCGGCAGGCTGGATTACTGCCCTAGGGCTGCTAGCTAGCGGCTGCGGAGGCCGGCCCGTGCCACAGCCATTAGCTAGCTCGGCGCCCGACTGGACTACCGTAGCGCTACGCACCGACACACTGCGAATGGTCGATGCCGTTCGCCACCGGCCAATTCCGCTGGTTACGTATGCTCCGGCTGGCATGGCACCCACCACCAGGCTCAAGCTGGCCTTGCTCAACCACGGCTATGGTGGCACTAATACGGACTATTCCTTTGTGGCCAAAAACCTGGTGGCCCACGGCTACTACGTAGTCAGCTTACAGCAAGACTTGCCTACCGATACCCCTATGCCCACGATGGGCACCCCAGCTGTGGTGCGGCGCCCCTACTGGGAGCGGGGCGTGCAGAATATGCTATACGTACTACAGGAGCTCAAGCGCACGCAGCCCGCGCTCAACTACCGCCAGCTACTACTTATGGGCCATTCTAACGGCGGCGATATGGTGATGCTCTTTGCCCAGCAGCACCCTAGGCTGGTCGAGCGCGTGATAACGCTGGACAACCGCCGAATGCCGCTGCCACGCACCCGCCGGCCGCGCGTGCTATCGCTACGCTCCAACGACCAGCCCGCCGATGTGGGCGTACTACCCACCCCCGCCGAACAAGCGCAGTTTGGGATGACTATCGTACCGCTGCCCGCTACGCAACACAATGATATGTGGGACGGTGCTACTGCCGCGCAGCAGCAAGAAATGAATGCGTTGATTTCTGAATTTTTAGCACATTAAGCCCATGACCAAGCTCTTGCTACGCGTGGCGCTCCTGCTGGGGGCCGTGGGGCTGCTGGGCGGCCTAGGCATTTGGCTGGGCCTACGCTATGGCTACGTTGATGCGTTTTATGCGCGCTTTGCGGCGCAGCCGGCGGGCTCGCTGGTGCTGGGCACCTCGCGGGCGGCTCAGGGCATTAAGCCTGGCGTGCTGGCGGCGCGGCTGGGCGGGCGCTACCAGGGGCCGTGGCTCAACTATGCGTTCACGCTGGCCGAGTCGCCCTACGGGCCGGGCTACCTAGGTAGCATCCAGCGCAAGCTGGCGCCGGGCACGCGCCATGGCCTGTTTGTGCTGGCTGTAGACCCGTGGTCGCTGTCGATGCCCGCGGCGGTGTTGGACAAGCGACCGCTGGTGTTTCCGGAGGCGCAGTCAATGGTCAGCCAGCTACGCAGCGTCAGTCAAAGCCCCAATCTTGATTACCTGGCGCACTACCTACACAAGCCGTTTTACCAGCTGCTGCTCGATACTGACCCGCGGCACGTAGTCGAGCGCCTGCACCCGGATGGCTGGCTCGAAATAGCCATTCCGCCGCCTACCGCCGACACCGCGTTGCTACGCCGCCGCACGGCCGAAAAGCTGGCCACCTACCGGCCCATTGCCGCCAATAGCCGCCTAGCCGCAGTCCGCCTACTTAGCCTGTGGCAAACCATTACGCTGCTCAAGCAGCACGGCCAGGTGGTGCTCGTGCGCCTGCCCACTGGCGCCGCCATGGCCGCACTCGAAGACGACTACCAGCCGGGCTTCGACCAGCTAATGGGCCAGGCAGCGGCCGAGCAGCACGTTATTTATCGTTCCTATCTGCACTCACCCTACGCCACCAACGATGGCAACCACCTCACGCGCGACGCAGCCGAACAGTTCAGCCAGCGCCTAGCCACCGACATCACGCAGCTAGCAGCAGCACCTGAAGGCGAGTAGAAGGCAGCCACTAATTACCAATTATCTCTCCTTTAAACGAATACGCTTTTTGAATTTCTCTTGGCCGTTTACCAACACCTTTAAGTAGAAGCGCCCTTTTGGGAAGCGGCTAAGGTCGTAGGTAAACACTCCCTCCTTGAGCTGCGGGTAGCGGTGCTCTTCCACCACCGCATCGCCGGGGTCGGTCACGAGCTGCACTACTAGGTCCTCTGGAAAGTTGGCGTAGTAGTCGAACGTGGTGGGGCCGTTGGTGCTGGTGGGGTAGAGCCCAAAGGAGGTTTGCGCCGTGATGGGAGCCACCGGCTGCCCCACCGCAAAATCATACACTACCGAGGAGCCAAAATCCGATTCAAAATCCTTGAGCATGGCCCCGGTGGCATTGAGCAGGCGCAGCTTGCCGCGGCCACCCCTAGGGTTAGCCCAAAACTCCAGTCCATTATTGGCCGAGTCGAGCAGCACAAACCGATACTGGCCTACGGGCAGGCGCAACGTGTCGCGATATAAAGTATTAGCCTTGAGTGAGCCCGCTGGCCGCTGCCGCCACACTTTGCCCGCGTTGTCGGTTAGGGTGTAGCTGTTCTGCCCCGGCTGGTTGTTGGTTTGCAAGTGCACTACTAGGTCGCTGCCGTGTGTGGGCGCCGCTTCGTAGGGGCTGGCTAGGCGGTTATCAGCGGCGTATTGGTCGGCCTTGCCGTCGGGGCGCAGCAGCTCGGCCACAAAAGTGTTGCGCCCCGCCCGCCCAGCGATAAGACCCGGCAGGTCGATAACCGTGGACGCACTGGGCGCTAGGTTACCCCGCCACTGGTACTGCTGCCGGGCGGTGCCCGCCAAGCCGTAGCGCACCGTCAGGCTGCGCACAGGGGTGGCGCCCATGTTCTTGACAATAATGCGGGGCTGCATGGACGCCGGATTTTCGCGCCGATAGGCATCCTGGAGCGAGGGGCGCACCACGGCTTGCAGGGCCACGTCATGCTGTGCGGCGGCTTTCCGGTACTGCACTAGGTAGGCCGAAATCACCTCGTCGGCGCTGGGCGCCGCGGCAGCGGTGTAGGGCTGCATAGTCAGGTCGATGGTGTGGCGGCTGCCGCCGAGCACGGGCAGGTTATATAGGTCGGGCTGCATGAGGTCGCCTGGGCACCAGTTGGCGCGGCTATACACCCAGGTACCCGCCTGTGGGTAGAGCGGGTTGTCGCCGCACTGCTTCCAGATGGGCCGCTTATCAAACAGCTTCCCATCGACCCACAGCTCGCGGTACTTGTCACAAAACTCGCCGCAGCCGTCGGGCTTGTCCATGCCGTGGCCGGTTTGCACCACGCGCAGCCGCGCAAAAGCCGCGTCCTTCGCCGCCGTAAAGTCCACGGGCTTAAGCAGATTTTCGATGCTGTTGGCTGGGTCGCCGTAACGAAACGAGCCGTCGTAGATTTTCTGGATGCTAATGGGCTCCCAGGCCGGGCGTCCCTTCACGATTTCAAAGTCGAGGGTCACGCTCCAGCCCCGGTCTTTGTTGGGCTCGTAGCCGGTGTGGTTGTACTCTATTTCTACGCTGTCGCGCAGCAGCAAACTAAAATCGGTAATGTCCACTTCCCAGTTGAAATGCCAGTCTTTGCCGAATGCGCCCCCGTAAGGCGTCAGCATTCGCCCTACCTCGTAGTCTTGCGAGGCGCCTTTCACGCCGCCCGTGCGCCGGATAGTGATGTGGTCGTTGTAGTCCCAATCGGCGCAGCGCATGCCGTCGGGGCACCCTAGGCGCACGTTCAACTTGATGCTCCGAATGCCTTCTTTAGCTGCCGGAAACCGGCCCCAGGCCTTGTAGGTATTGGTGCCTTTGGCCGGGTCCGTCACGACCGTGACGCGCTGATGCGTGACCACATGCAGGGTGTCAGCGGCGCGGGCGGCCGTGGCAACGAGGCTTAGCACAGCCGCTAGCAGAAAAACGGCGAGCTTTGAAGAAAGGGTTGCGAGCATCTTGGGTGGGTATAGAAGCAAGCAAATATCTTACTTTATTCTACCTGACTGGTTTGCTTGCGCAATAGCCCTCCTAGCACCTGTTGGCACTGGCACAGTCCGCGCGGCACCTGGAAGCAGCTCTTCCACCTGCTACTCTTCAGCGGCAGCAGCACTTCGCCCTGGCGGTTGAGGTAGCCGTACCACTCGCCGTTGGTGAGGCCGGGGAAGTGCTGCCGAGTATGGGCCCTACAACCTGGGCTTCTGGGTGCAGGGCATCAATCGCCTGTGGGAAGAGTACGACGCGAGCGCCTTGAACACGAGCAACATCTGCTTCGAAAAGCTGATGAAACACAGCCACCGCTGGGAAAACACTGGGAAGTGGCTGACCGAAAACGACCACCCGCTTTGGGCTTGCTACACCAAGGAGGCGGAAGGCGCCAGCCACGGCGGTATGGATTTCTTCGTCATCAATAGCTTTATCGAGTGCATCAAGCGTAAAGAACCGTGTGTACGACCTAGCTACCTGGTACGCCATTATGCCTCTGAGTGAGCAGTCGATTCAGGAAGAAAAGGTAATTGACATACTCGATTTTACGAATGAAAAATACAAAACCCGCAAGCCTGCCTTCGCCCTCGGGGCCGACCACTAGCCCGCGCACCCTACTGGTGCTGGCCGGGGGCCTAGGCAGCCGCTACGGCAGCCTCAAGCAAATAGATGGCATCACGCCGCACGGCGAAAGCATCCTGGAATTTTCAGTGTATGACGCGCTGGCAGCGGGCTTCACCAAGTTCGTATTCATCATCAACCCGCGCATTCCGGCGGCGTTCATCGAGCGGCTATCGGCGGTGCTGGCCCAGCGCCAGGCCCAGGCGCACTGGGTGGTGCAGGACCCGGCCGTGGGTGTGCTACCAGGCTTAGCCTTCCCCGAGCGGCGCAAGCCTTGGGGCACCGGCCACGCTATTTTGTGCGCCCAGGAAGTTATTGCCGAGCCATTTACCGTCATCAACGCCGACGACTTTTACGGCCGCGAAATGTACCCGCTGGCCCTGCGGGCGCTGGCCGAGGTCGATGCCACGACGTACCAGCTAATGGCCTTTCCAGTAGCGGCCACGCTCAGCGAGCAGGGGGTAGTGTCGCGGGGCATTTGCCAGGTCGATAAGGACGGAATGCTGTTGCGCATCACCGAGCAACACAGCTTGCAGTCGGAAAACGGCCATATAGTATACGTGGAAGATGGGCAGCAGCGCGAGCTGCCGCCCGACTGGCCGGTGTCGATGAACTGCTGGGTTTTTGACCTGTCGGTGTTCGGCCACCTGCGCACGCTGTTCGAGCAGTTTCTGCGCGCCGCGCCCGCCCCCGACGGCGAGTTTTACATTCCAACCGCCGTGCAAACGATGCTCGCCGCGGGCACCGTGCGGGTACAGGTGCAGCTCTCGCCCTCGCGCTGGATGGGCGTCACTTACGCCGGCGACAAGGAGAAGCTGGTAGCGTTTGTGCAACAGGAAATCGACCGGCACCGCTACCCCGCGCCCCTATGGACCTAGTCGCCATTGCCCGTCATTTCCCGGCCTGCGTCGAGGGCGAACTGCGCATCACGCCTATTACCGATGGCCTCATCAACGCCACGTACCGCGTCGAGCTACTCGCCGGAGGACAGCAGTTTATCCTTCAGAAAATCAATACTGCCATCTTCCGAAACCCCGCCGCTGTAGCGCGCAACCATAGCCTAGTTAATGAACTGCTAGCCAAAACCAGTTACCCTAGGCAGCTGGTGCGGCAGCTAAAAACCACGGTAGGCAACGACCTACTTACTGTAGACGCACAGTCTGCCTGGCGCCTGCTAGACTTCGTGACCGGGGCGCATACCATTCACAAAGCCAACAGTCCGGCCACTGCTTTTGAAGCCGCTAAGACCCTAGGCGAATTCTTATTTTATTTAAACCAGCACTCCTCTGCGGAGCCTGAAGAAACCCTACCCGGCTTCGTGGATTTTGCAGGCCGGATGCGCGCTTATCAGGCAGCCCTAGGGTCGGCCAGCCCCACGCGGCGGCAGCAAGCTGCCGCTGCCATTCACTTAGTCAATAAATATCTAACGCTTCCCGACCAATGGATAGCCTGGCAGGCCGCTGATTCGCTCCCGCGCCGCATTATCCACGGTGACCCTAAAATTAGTAACGTGCTGTTTGATAGCAATAATCAAGGCCTGTGTGTGATTGACCTTGACACGGTAATGTCAGCCACTCTGCTCTACGACTTTGGAGATATGGCGCGCTCCTACACCAATGAAACGGTGGAGGACGATGCCCAGGCTACTAGCGTTTTTGACCCCGACATGTACCTAGCGGTCAAGCAAGGCTTCAGCCACCACCTAGGCAAGCTGCTAGCGCCGATAGAAGCGAAAAATCTGGACTACGCGGCTCAAACGGTTATCTTCATCCAAGCCGTTCGATTTCTGACGGACTACCTCAATGGCGATGTTTACTATGCCACGCGCCACGCCACCCACAATCTTGACCGCGCGCAAAACCAGCTGCGCCTACTCACGGAACTCACTCATTTTTTGACTATTTAAGTAAGAGGCGGTGACCGCTATGGAGTTACCAGCTACCCAAAGCTGACACTCGCAGCGCTTAGATGAGATGAGTACTCCTTACCTCACCCCGCCCAGCTTTGCTACCTAAGGATAGCACGCTGGCAGTCGTCAGGTATGAATTAAGACCCTAGATTTTGTCGTGCCTCATCGACTTGACAGAACCTAGGGCCCTTAGCGTTGCAAATAGTATTTGCCAGTAATTAACTAGTGCGCTACTATTACCTTATGGCGGCCAGCCACTTGTTGGCCAGCGTCGTCATATGCCACTAGGTAGTACAGGCCCGGCGCCAAGCTGCCCACGGCCAGCTGTGCTTGCTGCCGCACGCGCAGTTGCTGCACCGGGCGGCCTAGGCCGTCGAGCAGACGCAGGGTCACTTCGGCATCGGTGCCGGTCAGCTGCACGCGCAGCCAATCGGTGGCAGGCTGCGGCACTGGGGGGAGCAGTGTAGCCACCGGCGTGGCCACCGCTGCCGCCCCAATAGCCACCACCGGCGAGTAAGTACCAGTGCCATCGTGGTCGAGCTGCCGCAGCCGGTAGTAAGCCCCGCGGGCGGGCGCAGTAGCGTCGCGGAAGGTATAATCCGTGGCCTGCGCGTGGTCGCCGGCGCTGGCCACGAAGCCGATAGTTTCGAAAAGTGCTTCTGGCGCTAGGGCCGTTTGGCGCTGCACCTCGAACCCTAGGCTGCGCTGCTCCGAGGCCGTGTGCCACGCCAGCAGCACTACACCTGCTTGGCGCTGCCCCACAAAGTCAGTCAGCTGTACGGGCAAGGGCTGGGCAATGCGAGCCGGCAACCCTACCTCGAAGCTAGCAGCGGCGCGCAGCACTACGCGCAACTGCTCCTGGCTGGCATCGTAGGCGTAGCTAACTACAGCCGGCCCCGCCACCGAAACGGGCCCCTGCGGCAAACTAATGATGAGTGTAGTAGCCCGGCTAGCGTAGCCGGTATAACTGGTCAGGCTAGTGCGTTGCCAGCTAAGGTCGGCCCGGCGCGTCGAGCTAAACATAACTTTCGCTCCTACTTGCAGCCGTGTGCCTGCCTGCATAAACAGCTGGGCAAAGTCACCATTAGTTTTGGCCGAGTAGAAGTTGAGCAACCCATCGGCCTGCACGGCCTGCAATAGTTGGTCGCTGGTGTCAGCCACCAGTACCGAGTCGGCCTGGGCAAATGCCACGTCGATGTATCCTTGGCTGGAAGTGGCCAGTGCCGCCGTGGTGGGCTGGCTAGTGGTAGCTACTTGGGGCGCTTGCGTGGCATAGGGATAAAGCGCCGCCAAAAACTGCGTTTGGGTTGCGCTCGCCTGCTTTACCAGCAGCGTTGTGTGGTTTTCGGCAGTGTTATAAGTGGTTTCGTGCACATTGGTGGTCGTGCCATAAGTAGGTACGCCGCCCGTAGCCGTGACGTGGGCCAGCAGGTGCACTCCATTTTTCTGCCACGTGCCCTCCTGCCCCCCTAGGTTGCCAGCAAAGGTGCCCGTGACAGCAGTGCCCCCTTCTAGGCCATAGCCGTGCAGCTGCCACGTGTAGGCGTGCGCGGTCGGGGCGCTCACTGCATCGGCCAGCAAAAAGTAGGCGTTGCGCACAAAGAGCGTTTTGCGCACGATGCGGGTGCCTTGGTAGGCCGTGGCGACCTCTCCATAGCTTAACTGGGGCGTCCAAAATGCGGCCCCAATGGTCGATTGCGTTGAGCTACCGGCGCCGGCCGTGCCGATGTCCGGCCCGGCGCCATCTACCAGCACTAGGTTGTGGTGGGCGGCCTGGCCCACCTCAGCGCGGCGGCTATAGCTGAGGTAGCCGGGGTCAAGGGCCAGCAACTGCCCTTGGGCTTGCAGAATAAAGCTGCTGGCATCGCCTTGGCTATGGCCGCCCGCATTGGCCTGGGCTAGGCCGCCCCGGCCATACACGTGCAGGTAAGTGGCGGCCGAATCGCCGCCCGACCGAAATACGAGATTGCCGCTGCCGGGCAGCACGGTCAGGGCCGGCTGCTGCTGCGATGTGGGCAACACGGCCGCCGCTAGCCAGGCGGCCCGCATATCTACGGTAGCATCGCGCAGCTGAGCCAAAGCCGAGGCCATGTTAGTGCCCGAGAGCTTACTGAAATACATGGGCCTGACGTACTCGGGCCGGCCTGTCAGGGCCAGCTCAGGCATGCCCATGTCTACGTAAGAATCTTCTAGGGCGGGCAGCCGCCCGTCGGGCAACATAATGGCCGTCAGCCAGTCGTAGAGTCGAGTGTATTTAGAGTCGAAGTAAGGGTTACGGATGCGCCGCGTGGTGCCCCCAAAAGTGTAAGCCTGGCTACCATCGGGCAGGAAATTACCTAGGGCTCGAAAGAAAGGCAAGCAGTTGAGTAGCGCATACTTGGCATAGTAGGGCCCTTCGGCATAGCCTGTCACCTGGGTCGAGTCTGATTGCCGCTGGGCATCACGCCACAGCACATTGTCGATGTGGTATAGCCCGGCCCCCGCCCAACTACTGGGCTGCTGGTTGGCGTCGGTGCTACTGGTTTCGCTGAGCACCACGGCAGCCATCCCCAACGCCGCGGACGTCATCAGGGTGTGGTTGTTTTTGATGGTACCGAAGAAAGTAACCCACAACAGCGGAGTGGTTGACTGCCGGTAGAGGTTACCGGCAAAAACTTGAAGCTTGAGCTGGCTAGCTTGTAGCGAGGCGGCCGACTCGCCCGCTCCACGCAGCAAATCATAGGCGACTAGGTAGTCAATTAATTCCTTCGAGCGCCACTGCCATTCGGTGTAAGGTGTGGTGCCCGTCCAGGTTGCAAAGGCTTCGACGGCAGGGTTAAGATTTTCGAGCAAGCTGCGTGTAGTGCTCACCAAAATGCTGCGTTGGGCTTCTGAGAGCCCCTCCAACCCGTCGCTCCCATTGGGCTGCTGGCTGAGCAACACTACGAAAGCCGCATTCTTTGCCCACGTAGCACGGGCCCGCCGGCCCGCCGACGATGCATTGTCGGCCGTGGGCGCGCTTTGCACATCGGTCCACAGGCTACGGTAGATTGCCAATCGGTCGGGGGCAGTCAGGGTGGCCCGCACGCCGGCCAGCGCTTCCGCCTTTAGTAGCGTGCGCGGATAACCTAGGTTAGCTCCCACCGGACGCCAGCTGCCGCCGGCGGTCGGGGCCTGTGCCCAGCCTTGGCTCAGGCCACTCAGCAACATAGCCAGTAGTATCAGCAGCCTCACAGCGCAACGGTGGCACCTAGGCCAACCGAGCAAGGCACTACTCTCTTTGCATCTGCTGGCGGGCAAGTCTGTACTGGCAAAAGTGCTCTTCGTAGGAGCTGACGCTGCCGAAGTACTTAGTTCCCAAAACTTAGTTTTTTCCCCTTGCTGCTCAGGCCGATAATATACCGAGTTTATCGTGCTACTTGGTATAATTGACTTTTTATAGCTCAACCCCATAAAAATTTATATTTCTCACCCGTCCTTTCCTCACCTGCTTATTATCTAGCAATACTAATCTTTAGTAAATTGTACTAATTAATGATAATAAATTACTCAAGTAATCAACACTACGCTCTTAAGCAAATTGCACTTCTAAATTAATAAGTAATTTTTTAAATGCCTAAATGCGCTCAAAATGAATTATTTTTTACTTTCACATTATATCATTTAGCACAATACTTATTAATCAAACCTTTAAATACAATATACAACGGACACTATTAAGCGTATTTAATATATTATTTTTTAATGATAAATACAGCTAAAAACCTTGTACTCAGTACGCCTATTCACTAACTGTGACTTATAAGTAGCAACAAAAGGCCGCCAAGCAGCACTATGCACTACCTGGCGGCCTTTGCCATCGTTTTTCCTTACTTATACTTTTAGCCCTGTTCGTAGAGCCATCGCATTCATCGAAGCTAAGCCGTGTGAATCTGCATTACTTCCACCGCCTGTATGCCTTCATCTTAACCCGCCAGGCTACATCATACCTAGCTAGCAGGATTAAGCGCTTACTCGCTAAGCTGCTCGTTGATTTTGTGGGCGTAGGCGGCGAAGAGAGCCGACGATACTTTATCAAGCACAAAATCTACCTGCTCGGTAATGGTGATGTGCGTCGTATCGAGCAGTACAGCATCGGCGGCACGGCGCAAGGGGCTTTCAGCACGTGTCGAGTCGATGTGGTCACGCTTGCGCAGGTTTTCGATAATGTCTTCGAGCGGCACGTGCTCGCCTTTGGCGGCTAGTTCTTCTTGGCGGCGGCGGGCCCGCACTTCTACCTCGGCCGTCATAAAAATCTTGACCTCGGCATCCGGAAACACGGTAGTGCCAATATCACGGCCGTCCATCACGACGCCGCGCTTGCGGCCCATGCGCTGCTGCTGGGCCACCATGGCGTGGCGCACTTCTACTATTACCGATACCTCACTCACTGCGTTGGAGATACGCATCTGGCGAATATCATCTTCCCGAATCTTGTCGTTCAGACAAAGCTCGTTGCGCCCCGTGCGGCGGTTGCGCTTAAAGCTAATGTGGATATCTTGGTGCAAAGCTTGCCTTACCCGCTCTAGGTCGTCAAACGGAATATCATTTTCGAGCAGGTAGAGGGTTACGCCCCGGTACATGGCCCCGGTATCGAGGTAGGCGTAGTGCAGGGCGGCGGCAACGGCCTTAGCCGTAGTGCTTTTGCCACAAGAGGAGTAGCCGTCAATGGCAATGACGAGGTTTTTCATAAACGCGCGGGAGTGGCCATTGGCCCCGCAAGATTACGAAATGTTGTCCTTTCGCGCCGCCTGTCGGTCGGTTAGCCGCCACGGCACCGACGCAAAAAAGCCCGCTACCGAAGCCGTAGCGCCCTTATCCAGTTGTTCTTTCACCAGAAAAAAAGGATTAAAAAAAAGCTGGCCTGCAATACCCACCCCCGTAGTGCCGTCGGGCCCGGCGGCCCACTCGCCTTGGTAGGTGCGCACCAAGCACTCGCCTAGGTAGCAGCCCACGGCCGTAATAAAATCGACGCGCTCGGCAGGCGCCAAATTGGTGCGCTGTGCATCGATGGTGTGGCTGAGGTGCGCTATGGCCTCGCCGCCGTAGCCTGGCAGCCGCAGTTGCTGGCGCACCTGCTCGGCGGCGGTAGTGAGGGCAAGGGCTTCGGCAGATTGGTCGGACATGTACTTAAATCAACTGTTATTTTGCCCACTACGCAGCGCGCAGTGGGGCTAAGTAGGAGCTTAGCTGCTGCTTCGGCACTGATGAGAGAAATGGGTTCTCCACGTGATGCGTCAAGGTCACTTTGGTATGCTAAGCACCTTAGGCGGCTAGCTTAATGCCCGCAGGGGCACGGCGTGGTTTTACCGGCGTGGCTCTTATACCAGCGGGTTTTCTTTTGCAGCGAGCCGTGGCGGGCGCAGCCGCTGGCGGTGCCCAACATGGCAGCCAGCAATAACAGGGCGGGCAAACGGGAGTTAATGAATAGCTTCACGGCGAATATTTTTTTATCAAAAGTACTTTACTTCAGCTAGGTTGCCCAACGTGTAGCAGGGGGCAACTAGTTTATTCTACCGCTCATGGCTTCTGATTTTTCACTTTCTATCAATCTAGTTGATATTCCGGCCCGCGTAATTTATCCGGCTACGCTGCGCGTGGCCGATGGCCGCATTGCCGCCATTGAGGCCACGCCCGACGCTACGGCCCCCGACCCCGCCCTACCCTATGCCCTGCCGGGCTTTGTGGATGCGCACGTGCACGTCGAGAGCTCGCTGCTGGTACCTAGTGAGTTTGCGCGCCTGGCCCTACCGCATGGCACGGTGGCTACCGTGAGCGACCCGCACGAAATTGGGAACGTGCTAGGGGTGGCCGGCGTGCAGTACATGCTCGACAATGCGGCTACCGTACCATTTAAGTTTTGCTTTGGTGCGCCGAGCTGCGTGCCAGCCACGCCCTTCGAAACAGCTGGCGCCGAAATTACGGCCGCCGATATCGAGGCCCTCTTTCAAAACCCCAAAATCGGCTACCTAGCCGAGATGATGAACTGGCCCGGCGTGCTGAACCGCGACCCCGTGGTGATGGAAAAAATCGACCTAGCGCTGCGCTATGGCCGCCCCGTGGATGGCCACGCGCCGGGCCTGCGTGGGGCCGATGCCGAGCGCTACGCCAGCGCTGGCATCAGCACCGACCACGAGTGCTTTACGGCTGAGGAAGCGCGCGACAAGCTGGCCGCCGACATGAAAGTACTCATCCGGGAGGGCTCGGCAGCGCGCAATTTTGACGCGCTCATCGAGCTGCTGCCGCGCTACTACGACTGCCTCATGTTTTGCTCGGACGACAAGCACCCCGATACGCTACTGCTGGGCCACATCAACCAGCTAGTGCAGCGGGCAGTTGCCCTAGGGTACAGCGTATTTGAGGTCTTGCAAATAGCTTGCCTCAACCCCATAGCGCACTACAACCTGCCGGTGGGCCAGCTGCGCCTAGGTGACCCCGCCGACTTTATCGTGGTCGAAAACCTAACGGAATTTGCGGTGCAACAAACCTACCTTGATGGGGTGCTGGTGGCCGAAAATGGCCAGTGCCTACTGCCCGCCGCTTCGGTAGAAGTACTCAATAACTTTCACGCGCAGCCGGTGCAGGCCGCCGATTTGGCCGTCGCGGTGTCGGGGGGCCACCTGCTCACGCCAGTTATCGAATGCTTTGATGGCCAGCTCATCACGGCCCGGCGCGACCTAGGCCTGCCCACAGCGGGCGGCTACATTCAGCCCGACTTGGAGCAGGATGTACTTAAGCTGGTGGTGCTCAACCGCTACGCGCCGGGGGCCGCACCAGCGGTGGCCTTCATCAAGGGCTTTGGGCTGAAGGAAGGGGCGCTGGCTAGCAGCGTAGGCCACGACTCGCACAACATCACAGCCGTGGGCGTTGACGACGACAGCATAGCCCGCGCCATCAACCTAGTAGTAGCGGCGCAGGGCGGCTTAGCTGCCGTGGGACCCGCGGGCGCCGAGTACGTGCTGCCCTTGCCGGTGGCCGGCCTCATGTCAGACCAGCCTGGTCCTGAAGTGGCTGCGGCGTATTCTAGGCTCGATGACTTTGCTAAAATCGAGCTACGCTCGGGGCTCCAAGCACCTTTTATGACGCTGTCCTTCATGGCGCTGCTGGTGATACCGAGCCTCAAGCTCAGCGACAAAGGCCTTTTCGACGGCGACAAGTTCGACTTTGTGCGTTAGCCAGGTTTAGAAAGCCATAAAAAAATGGGACCAGGTAGCAATTGCTACCTGGCCCCATTTTTTTATACCTAGGAAGTTTACTTGGCAGGTACGGCAAAATCGATATTAAAACGCTTGGCAAGTAGACGCTGAAGTTTTTCTTCAGTCAGCGGCTTAGTGAGGTACTCCACATTGGGGTACTGCGCCACGCGGGCTGTGTCGGCGGCGTGCATCGAGGTTGTGAGCACGGCTACTACAGTGCGCTCTTGCACCTCGGCGGGCAGTTGGTTGTATTGTTCCAGAAAGTCGAAACCGCTCATGCCGGGCATTTTCAAGTCCACAAAGACGAGATCGGCTGCCGGGGCGGGTGTGTCTTGCGTATCGCTCCAGAGGAAGCGGCTGGCTTCCTCGGCCCGCGTGAAGGTGCTAACCTTCTTCGCCAGTGCTAGGCGACCCAGCAACCGGTTGTTGAGGAAGCTGGTCGTCTCGTTGTCATCCACCAGCACGATATGGTTGAGCACTTCCATGGGGTATTCTATTAAACCTTTAGATTGTTCACTTATTGCTATACTCCTACGAAGTTACCACGCTCGCCTCACTTCTTTTTACCGTTGTGGCTATTTTATTTAGCTACTGCCGAGCTAAAGCCAACCCTGGGCGCGCATCCAATCATCGTTATAGATTTTGCCTAGGTAGCGCGTGCCGTGGTCGGGCAGCACTATCACCATTGTGTCCTCTTCGTTGAGGTGCTCGCGGGCGTATTCGAGCGCACCGTGCGTGGCCGAGCCGCAGCTCCAGCCCACAAACAGGCCTTCTTCCTTGGCTAAGCGGCGGGTCATAAGAGCGCCGTCCTTATCGGTTACTTTAATGAACTGGTCGATGACGTCGAAGTCCACGTTCTTGGGCAGAATGTCCTCGCCGATACCTTCTGTTTTGTAGGGGTAGATTTCGTTTTCGTCAAAAATCCCGGTCTCCTTATACTTCTTGAATACCGAGCCGTAGGTGTCGATACCTAGGGTAAATACGGCAGGGTTTTGCTCCTTCAGGTACTTGCTGGTGCCGCAGATGGTGCCTCCCGTGCCCACACCCGCCGCAAAGTGCGTGATTTTGCCCTCGGTCCCCGTCCAGATTTCGGGGCCAGTAGCCTCGTAGTGCGCCGCCGTATTCGACATGTTGTCGTACTGGTTGGGGTAGAATGAGTTGGGCGTTTCGGCGTTCAGGCGCTTGGCCACCGAGTAGTAGCTCCTAGGGTCTTCGGGGGCCACATCGACGGGGCAAATGACCACCTCGGCACCTACGGCGCGCAAGATGTCCTGCTTTTCCTTGCTCTGCTTATCGCTCATCACGAAGATGGTTTTGTAACCTTTCGCAATGGCCGTGAGGGCTAGGCCCATGCCCGTGTTGCCACTGGTACCCTCGATGATGGTGCCGCCGGGCTTGAGAATGCCAGCCGCCTCGGCGTCTTCTATCATGCGCAGGGCCATGCGGTCCTTCACCGAGTTGCCGGGGTTAAAATACTCTACCTTAGCGAGTACAGTGCCTTTGATACCTTCGGTAACTTTGTTGAGCCGCACGAGTGGCGTGTTGCCGAGGGTTTCTATTATATGATTAAAATACATGGGGAAGAGGTGGGAGGGGAAATGAAGCGGCCACGAAGCCACAAAGGTAGGCAGGGGCCCTAGGTGCGGGCGGCGGCAGGCAAAGCGGTGCAGAATGCCCGGCCCGGCCCTACTTTTGCCCCAATTCATTCCTCCCAACAAGTCAGCCGCCCATGAGCGTTCTCGTCAATAAAGATTCCAAGGTCATCGTGCAGGGCTTCACCGGCTCCGAAGGCTCGTTCCACGCGCAGCAAATGATGGATTATGGCACCCAGGTAGTGGGTGGCGTAACGCCCGGCAAGGGCGGCACCGAGCACCTAGGTCGCCCCGTGTTCAACACCGTGGCCGACGCCGTAGCTGCTACCCAAGCCGATACCAGCATCATCTTCGTGCCCCCGGCATTTGCCGCCGACGCTATTCTGGAAGCTGCCCAGGCCGGTATTAAAGTTATCGTCACCATCACGGAAGGCATCCCGACCAAGGACATGATTGCCGTGAAGCACTACCTCAAAGACCGCCCCGGCATCACGATGATTGGGCCAAACTGCCCCGGCGTTATCACCGCTGGCGAGTGCAAAGTGGGCATCATGCCTGGCTTCATTTTTCAGAAAGGCCGCGTAGGCATCGTGTCGAAGTCGGGCACGCTGACTTACGAAGCTGTTGACCAGCTCACCAAAGCTGGCCTAGGTCAGACCACGGCCATCGGCATCGGCGGCGACCCCATCATCGGCACTACTACCAAGCAGGCAGTAGAATTGCTGATGAATGACCCCGAAACCGAAGGCATCGTGATGATTGGCGAAATCGGTGGTGGCATGGAAGCCGAAGCTGCTCGCTGGATTAAGGAAAGCGGCAACAAGAAGCCCGTGGTAGGCTTCATTGCTGGCCAAACGGCGCCTCCCGGCCGCCGCATGGGCCACGCCGGTGCCATCGTAGGCGGCGCCGACGACACGGCTGCTGCTAAAATGGCCATCATGCGCGAGTGCGGCATCCACGTGGTGGATTCGCCCGCCGAGATTGGCGAAACGATGCTGAAAGTATTGGGCGCTAAGTAAGCTGCGCACTTTATCTTCAAAAAAGCCCCGGTTTGCGCCGGGGCTTTTTTTAATTATTCAAACTATTATAAATCAGCAAAGTAATCTATATAATAGCTATGCTTTTCGTTTTCTAGTACTTCGCGAAAAGTTCTTTTGGGCTCGCCTAGCTCCTGGCGCATCTGCCGCTCAATCTCTGCGACGGGTTTATCTGCATACAAATATTTTTCTAGAGGATGCGTATTGTCAGCTAGATATAGCACCCGGTCGCCACCAAAAGCATGCGCCACCTGCCGCAAATAACGACGCCACTCATTACGGGCAGCCGTAGCTTCGCTGCCATCAGCATTTTGCAGGCCAAACCACTGCCGATAACGATAAGGCGGTGAGAAGGAAAATATTGCAAAGGGGTCGAACGAGAGCCTAAGACCGTAAGGCCCTTTAAAATCAATAGTTGGAATAGCTGCCGTATCAAAATCGTAATAAAGCGGGTCTTCTAGTATGGGCTGCCAGGCCGAAGGCTTAGCCAGTGCCAATCGCTGCCGTGGGCTAGCACCCTTCCAAGCATACATATGCTCCAGAAAAGACCCTCTGTTAGCTAGCACCATTGCATCAAGCCGGGGCTGAATAAGGGCGATTATCTCGCCTAGCGTTTTGCCTTCGAAGGGTAATTGATGGTTAAGGATTGGAATTAAATCAGTACCCATCTTTACTTACTTCTTCTGCTTCAACAAGTGCGGAAAAAATGCTATGCCCACCGACGTGTAACTGCGCCCCAGTTTGAACTGCCGGGCCGGGTCAGCTTCATCATTGGCACCTCGGCGGTAGCCGAAGGTATTGGAGGCACCTAGGGCCAGCTGAAGCTGCAGGCTACGCTGGGCAAACTCGGGCCGCAAGCGGAAATAGAACATCGGCTCTTGGCGCAAGATGGGCGCCGTGGCCACCGGCACGCCTTGGTCGGTGATATCGGTGAGACGCAATTGCACCACCCGATATGCCAGCCCCAAACTAACTAGCGGGCTGGGTTGAAAGGTGGCGTAGGCCTCGCCCGAATATTTGCTGTAATTGCCATCGAGCTGGTGCCGAATGGGCTCGCGAAACGTAAACAGGGTGGACCCATCATCGATGTAACGTGCCTGCGCATGCGCCCGCCCAAAGCCGGCCAGCCCACCCACCAGCCAATGCTGGCCTAGGGGCCAATAGGTACCCACGGCCAGCTCGTACTGGTTGTTTTTGGCGTAGCTAGCGCTGTCCAAGCCTTGGCCCGGGCCTGGGCGGCTGCCTTTGAAGCTGGTGGCCGCACGCACCAGCAGGTGAGGCACGGGCGAGTAAGTAACCCCAAAATCGACGCGGTCGCTGAGCGCCCAGCTGCCAGTTATTTCCACTTCACCTTTAGCCCTGATTTCGGGTGCCGCGCCCTGCATAGGCACATACACTGAGCAGCTACTTACGCCTAGCAGCAAAGCACTTACAACTGATTTTGAGTAACGATTAACCATCCGGATATGAGAAAAGGAATAAGAAGCGTAAAGAAAGCTGGGGCAGCGCTATTTGCCTAGCTTTCCTACTGAGAGCCAAGCCGCGGGCTGAGCGTTGCAGGAGCCTAATTTAAAAGCTGGTCCGGTCGCGGAGCGGCGTTTCGCGTATAGCAAGGAGCCGCCTGTTCAGTGGCCTCAGTTTGCCTTTTTTATGTCTGATTATTCCTGCGATGCCCTCATTATCGGCTCTGGCCAGGCTGGTAACCCCCTAGCAAAAGCGCTAGCCGAAGCCGGCCAAAAAGTTATTCTGGTAGAAGCCGCGCAGATGGGTGGCTCGTGCCTCAACTACGGCTGCGTACCCACTAAAACTTTGCTGGCCTCGGCCACCCGTGCCCACCAGGTGCACACTGCCGCTAACCTAGGAGTGTACGTGCGGGGCGAGGTCGAAATAGACATGCCGACCGTGGTGGCGCGCAAGGAAAAGCTGCTCGCCAAATCGCGCCGCAGCCTCACTGAATCGCTGGCTCCCGAGCACGAAAATATTACAGTAGTGCGCGGCCATGCGGCCTTCACTGGCCCGTACCAAGTGCACGTGCAGGAAACCAAGGAGCGCAGCAGTGAGATTACCGCCAAGCAAGTTTTTGTGAACACGGGCACGCACGCTGCCGTGCCGCCAGTACCCGGCCTGGCCGATACCAAGTTTTTGACTACTACCGAACTGCTTGACCTGGAAGAAGTACCTGAGCACTTGCTCATTCTGGGGGGCGGCTATATCGGGCTGGAGTTTGGGCAGATGTTTCGGCGCTTTGGTAGCCGCATCACCATAGTAGAGCACAGTGGGCAGGTGCTGGAGCGTGAAGACGACGACGTGTGCCAAGTACTGCAAGATGCGCTTACGGCCGAAGGCATCGAGTTTATTATGAACGCCGAAGTGCACCACGTGTCACAAAACGCTGAGGGTCAGTTTAACCTTGCTACCAGTACCCGCCAGGGCGAGCGCCGCCTGCACGGCAGCCACCTGCTGGTAGCTACCGGCCGCAAACCTAACACCGAGGGCCTAGGGCTGGAACTGGCCGGGGTCAAGACCGATGAGCAAGGCTACATCGAGGTGAATACCCGCCTGCAATCCAACGTAGACCATATTTATGCCTTAGGTGATGTGCACGGCGGGCCGCAGTTTACGCACCTGAGCTACGACGATTACCGCGTGGTGCGCGACAACCTACTGCATCAGGGCCCGCGCCGCTCGGCCAAGCAGCGCCCCCTGCCCTACTGCGTATTCACCGACCCCGCCCTCGGGCGCATTGGCCTGAGCGAGACGCAGGCCAAGGACCAGGGTATCGACTACCGCGTGAGCGTGACGCCGGTAAAGAAAATCAGCCGGGCCCAGCAAACCGGCGACGACCTAGGCTTCTGGAAAATGTTGGTAGGTCCCGACGACCGTATCATTGGCGCGGCCATCATTGGCCCCGAAGCCGGCGAAATTATGACCATCGTGCAAGTAGCTATGGCTGGTGGCCTACAATACCAAGAACTCGCCGAAATGGTGATAGCTCACCCCGTGTGGGCCGAAGGCTTGAACGTGGCCTTCAAAGACATAAAGTAATCCCTAGGTCTACCAAAAAAGCGGGCGCAACGTCATACCGACGTTGCGCCCGCTTTTTTGGTAGACCTAGGGATTATACTTACTTTTTCCCAGCGTCAGCCTTTACCACGCGCACGCCTACCGACATAATGCCGGGCAGTTGGTTTTGGCGCATATACTGCTCTAGGGTCACTTTGTAGTTGCCGGACCGGGCAAAGTGCACATTGCGCAGCGCTAGAAACTGGTGGTCGAAAATGTCGCCCGCACCTGCACCTAGCGGCTCGCCAGTTTTGGGGTCGAAGAGTGGCATGTAATGCAGCAGTGGCTGGCCCACTACGCGGCCATCGGGGCCGGTGAGCGTGTGCTTGAGATATAGATTATAAAACCTATAAGCCGACGCATTGCGTACGTTGAAGTATACCTCGTAGCGGCCGGTAGTGTCCGCAATGGGGAAGGTAAAACTTGGGCGCTGCTGCACATCCCACACGTAAGGGTCGCCGGTGGGCGACTTGAGGTCGGTATTTTCTTCGTACACCCGATTGGGGTCGCAGGCGCTGAGGGTAGTAAGGGCAGCTAGCGCCAGCAGCACCGGCCAGGGCCGGGCCACCAGCCGAGAGAGCAGCTTGGGCATGAGCAGGAAAGAAGCTTGTCGGTTCACAAAAGCTAGGTGCTTAGTTGCCACTGGCGGGCGGACCAGCGGGGTTTTGACCGCCGCCGTGGCGGCCACTACCGCCGCGGCGACCGCGGCCACGGTTGCCGCTACGCCCGCTGTCGCCGCCCTCGCGGGGTGGGCGCGGCTGCTGGGGGGCGCCGCTGCCTTCGGCAGGCGCCGAGCCTTTGGGGGGGCGGTTGGCCTGGTCGGGGCGGCGCGGGCGCTCTTGCTCGGGCCGGGTAGCGTCGGGGGTAGTAGCGCCACTATCGCTGGAATTACCTCCACGGTTGCGACCACCGCGCCGGTTGAGGGGGCGGGCGGCGGCCCCACGGCGGCCGCGCTGCTCGCCGGCTTCGTCGGAGGGCGGGCCCGAGGGAGTGGCTGGTACTACTTCGGCCCGTGGGGCAGCACTAGGCTGGCCTTCGGGGCGGGGCGGGCGGCCACCTTCGGGGCGCTCCAAGCGGTCGGGCCGCTCGCGGCGCCGGGGCTCACGGGCTTCGCGCGGCTCGCGGGCTTCGGGTGCGGCCGGAGTGGCGCTGGTCTCGCGGGCCTCGGGGCGGTCGCTACGGTCTTTGTCTTTGCGCTTGCGCTTGCCGCGCTTGCTACCACCTTTTATTTGGTCGTCGAGCCGGTCTAGGTCGCCTTCCATCAAGGTCGAAACAGCGGGCGCTACTTCTTCCTGCACGCGGGGGGCAGCCAGGGTTTCGGGCCGCTCGCCTTTTTTGTTAAGCTCCAGCACCTCGCGCACGCGGTCTGTCGAGAGCATTACCCAGTTGTTGTCGCCCTTGAAGGCAAACCACATACGCTTGCGGAAGATATCAGTCTTCTGCAAAAAGGCCTCACCGTTGGCTACTTGCAGTGGGCGCTGCACCTGCGGAATATCCTTGAGGGCATCGAGGTAGGCGTCGAGCTCGTAGTTGAGGCAGCACTTGAGGCGGCCACACTGGCCAGCCAACTTCTGCGGATTCAGGCTCAGGTTTTGGTAGCGGGCGGCGGTGGTGCTCACGGCCTTGAAGTCGGTGAGCCAGGTAGAGCAGCATAGCTCACGCCCGCACACTCCGATGCCGCCGATACGGCCCGCCTCCTGGCGCAGCGATATTTGGCGCATCTCTACGCGCACCCGAAACTCGTCGGCCAGCCGCCGAATGAGCTCTCGAAAATCGACGCGGTCCTCGGCTGAATAGTAGAACAGCGCCCGCGTGCGGTCGGCCTGATACTCTACATCGGAAAGCTTCATTTTGAGGCGCAGCTCATCGACCACGGCGCGGGCCCGGAACATGGTACCGTTTTCAAGGTCACGTACGGCCTGCCAGCGTTCCTCATCATCGGGAGTAGCTACGCGCAGAATGGCCTTAATATCGCGCGAGTCGGTGGGCACCTTCTTTTTGCGCATTTGCAGGCGCACCAGTTCGCCCTTGAGCGACACGTGCCCTAAGTGCCAACCCGAGCCAGCAGCCTCTACTACGACGGCATCGCCAGTCACGAGCGGCAGGTTTTTATCGTTGCGAAAAAACTCCTTTCGGCCGCCCTTAAAGCGGATTTCTACGCAATCAAAGCCCCGAAAATCAGAGGGCATATCGACATCGGCAAGCCAGTCGAACACATTGAGCCGGGTGCAGCCGCCCGACGAGCAGCCACCCTTGGAGCCGCAGCCGCCTACCTTGCTGGTAGAGCAGCCGCCGCCGGATGAACAGGAAGCACAAGCCATAAGGCTGATATATCTATAGTTGAGGCGGCGTAAGAAAAGCCGCACGAAAGCAGGAATCTAGCAAATATAACCGTTTGAGCAAGCGGAAAGGTTTGGCCTGGCTTGGTACGGTGCAAAAGCGTTGAGCTAAGCGAGCGCAGCAGGTCAAGCAGAGTGCTGAACACGCTTAATACTACTTCGCCTAGGTCGATTGGCCTGCTTTGCGCATAGAGAAGCAGTAGCGCTGGGGGCGCCACGACATATTTTCTTTCTGCAGCTATGATGCCTTGCAACTAAAGGTCTTCACTTTAGCTCAATCACTATATCGCCCATCCATCTTTTCCTATGAAAAAATACATTTACTTATTGCCGCTGTTGGCGCTAGCGCGCCCGGCCTGCGCCCAGCACTTTGAAGTGGTAGAACGGGCCGCGCCAAATTTGTCTTGGTACAGCGGGCCCGATGCCAATAGCACATCCTTCATCAACCGGAGTTCGGACGATGGAGTGTATAAAGGTGGGGCGTACACCAACAGCCCTTATGGCAGGCACGCCGGACTAGGCCTAGGGCTAGGCCTGCGGGCACTGTACGTAGGGAAGCGGGCCGGACTGTTGGTGATAGACCTAGGCTATGACTGGCAGCGCACCCGCACCGACATAGTGGCCGTCAGCAACGTAGACTGGTCGCGGCAGTCGCAAACCGGCACTCAGACGCAGTATGCGGCCGACGGCGAAACCTTCCTACACTCGCAGAATATCAGCTTATTTGCGGGGTATGGTCACCGCTTTGGGGAAGGACTTTGGCATTTTGATATACTGGCTGGCCCCGAAATCACCACAACATTTGGAAGCCGTGAAAGCGGCGAAGGCACCTTCAACAACGGGCGCACTTGGGTCACCGATACCCGGCGTAGCTCCTTTGGGCTGGATGGCCGCTTGCGGGGTGACTTCACTGCTTGGCATGGCCGGGCAGGTATTAATATTAGCTACTCAACTGGGCTCATTAGCGCGCAAAGTGGCCTATTGGGTGGCCCACTGCGAAAGTCCTTCGGACAGGTGCTGCGTTTCGGCATCGCCTACCGGCTCAACTAGGATTGACTTTTTTCTCGAATACAAGCAAAAAAGGCCAGTCTGCAAAGGAGCAGACTGGCCTTTTTTACAATGATGGAGGGTGGGCTTATTCGCCGGGCTTCAGCACCACTTTCAAGCAGTTGTCCTTTTTGTGGCGGAAGATATCGTAGCCGTGGGCGGCCTGCGAAAGCGGCAGGCGGTGCGAGATGATGTCGTCAAGCACTACTTCACCCTTGATAATGTGCTGCAATAGCTTATCGATATGCTTGTGAGCTGGCGCCTGACCGCCCACTAGCTTGATGCCTTTGTCGAAAAACTGGCCAACCGGGAAGTTGTCGTTGGTAGTGGCGTACACGCCAAGCACCGTTACTACACCGCCGCGGCGCACGGCGCTCATGCAGGCTTCAATGATTTTGGGCGAGCCTTTTTCGAGGTTAATGACGGCCTTGGCACGGTCAAGCAGATTGCGGTCGGGCTCGAAGCCTACGCAATCGACGCACACGTCGGCGCCGCGGCCTTGGCTCATGTCGCGGATTATCTGTATTACTTGGTCGTGGCTTTCCCAAAGAATGGTTTCGCAACGGGTCGTTTCCTTGGCCTTGTCGAGGCGATACTGCTGCGTATCTACGATAACCACGCGGGCCGCACCGCGCAGCCAAGCGCTTTTGGCTGCCATGATACCCACCGGGCCAGCACCGAAAATGGCGATGAACTCGCCGCCTTTTACTTCGGCCCAATCGATGCCCGAGTAGCCAGTCGGGAAGATGTCGGTGAGGAATAGTACTTGCTCATCGGTGAGGAAATCAGGCACTTTGCGCGGGCCAAAGTCGGCGTAGGGTACACGCACGTACTCGGCTTGGCCGCCGTCGTAACCGCCATACAGGTCAGTGTAGCCGAAGAGCGCGCCGCCCTTTTGGGTCAGCAAGCCGCCCTCGGGGCCGTAGTGGTCGGGGTTCGAGTTTTCGCAGTGGCCGGGCAGCGAGTGGTTGCAGAAAAAGCAGGTGCCGCATGCTACCGGAAAGGGCACTACCACGCGGTCGCCGCGCTTGAGGTTACCCACGCCTTTGCCTACTTCCTCCACGATGCCCATAAACTCGTGCCCGAGTACCATGGGCGAGGTGGGCAGCGAGCCGTTATAGATGTGCAGGTCGGAGCCGCAGATGGCGGTGCTGGTAACGCGGATGATGGCATCGCGCGAGTCTTTCAGCGTGGGGTCATCGACGGTATCGACGCTAACATTGCGCGGACCGTGAAACACTAATGCTTTCATGGGGAGTAGGCTAAGTTGGGAAGGAGAAAAGTACCCAAACTAACGGCCCGGCTAGCGGCTGGTTGCGCTAGGTTACATCTTTCCGCCATCCTGCAACTAAGTTTCATTATCGCTATTGCTCAGCCTTTTGCGACACTCAAACCCAACCGCAAAGAGCACTTATACCACTCGAGGTCAACTGCTCACCCTTCTTATTAAAGCTGATAAATCTGCACGCCCTTAGTCGTAACGAAGTAGGCATATTGGTCACTCAGCAGCACCTGGCGCACAGTCGTTGCATCGAGGTCGGCGGGAAGTGGCTGAGTGCGCTCGGTGAGGTTGTATAGGTGAAAGAAATGCAGCTGGCCCCCACTCAAGTACGCTATCTCATCGCCCCGAAACGTTATAAAATCGAGCCCCGTGAAGGGTAACTTCTTGCGATAATTCCCTAGGTTGTCAAACACGAAGATGCCACTCGTGCGGTCAACCAAGTAAATATTGTTCTGGTACTGCCGCAGAAAGCGGAAATCGGGCCGGCTGCGGCCGATGAGCAGGTCGAGCGGCGTGTTTTGCACTAGGCGCAGGGCCTGCGGGTCGAACTCGCGCAACACCAAATTGCTTTCGTCGAGCAGCCATAGTAGGCCATCGGGCGCCAGGGTGGCCGTGCGCACGGTGCCATCGACATAGTCTGCCAGCCGGATTTCACTCAGTGGCGCCAAGAAGCGGTCGAGCAGCAGCACCTGCTGTCGGTCGTCGTAGAAGACTAGTACGCTATTCTGGTTCCAGGCTTCAAGTACCGCCACATGGCCGGGCTGGGCTGGCGAATAAGTATTCAGTGGCTGCCCAGCAGTAGTAAGCTGGCGCAGGTTGTTGTCCTTATCGGCTAGGTAGAGCGTGCCGCGCCGGTCTACAGAAGCCGCGCTAGCCTGCGGCAGCGTTAGACTTTTGACCAATGTCCAGGCGCTGGGTGCCGGAGCGGGTGCATTGGGGTTTAGTGTCTTGGGCCCAGGCGCGGCCTCGACGGGGGCTACCCCAGCGGCCGGCGCTACGGAGGCAGCGCTGGGCACGGTAGCTTGCGCTAGGGCGCCCAGCGGCAAAGCCAGGATTACGACCAACGCCCCTATCCAGCTTGGCTGCTGCAACCTCGTCGCAACCGACCTAGGGGCATTATTACCCCTTGTATTCCTGCAAAGCCATCGTGGTACCGTCATACACGCCATAGGAGCAATAATTGACCCATTCACCCAAATTAATGTACTGGCTGCCGGGGCCTACGGCTACGTCGAGCGGTAGGTGCCGATGACCAAATACGTAATAATCGTGGTGTTGGCGTTTTTCCACCTCGCGGCAGTACACGAGCAGCCACTCGTCTTCACCAAAATATTTGGCGTCGGCGGCCCCGTTTTGGATGCGCGAGTGCTGGCTCCACTTACTGGCAATGCCGATACCTAGGTTAGGATGCAGGCGCGCAAAGAGCCACTGCGTAAAGCGCGAATTGAATACCGGCTTCATCAGGCGCTTGTAAGCAAAGTCGCCGGGCCCTAAGCCATCGCCGTGGCCAATGTGAAAGAGTTTGTCGCCCATGCGCTGCGTCACCGGGTCGCGCTGAATAGGAATGCCCATCTCTTGCGTGAAGTACCCAAACATCCACATGTCGTGGTTGCCGGTGAAGAGCGTGATGGGCAGGCCGCCATCGGTAAGCTCGGCCAGCTTGCCCTGCAAGCGGCTAAAGCCACGGGGAATGGCATGCTTGTACTCAAACCAAAAATCAAACACATCACCTAGCAAGTAGATGGCCGCCGCGTCTTTGGCCGCCTCATCGAGCCAGCGCACAATGCGGCGCTCACGCTCGCGTGAGGTGACCGCGTCGGGCACTCCTAAGTGAAAGTCGGAAGCAAAATATACCCGCTTGCCGGCTGGCAAAGCCAGCGGCGGCAATTCGGGCAGCAACTTAGGCGTCATCTTCGAGCAAGAACAAGGTGAGCCGGCGCGGGCCGTGGGCACCTAACACAAGCGTTTTTTCGATGTCGGCCGTGCGGCTAGGGCCCGTGGTGAGCGACATCATGGAAGGCAATTCGGTGCCATAGCGGCTTTGCACTGCGCGCAGCGCGTCGCCGATTTCGGCCACCACCTGGCTAGGCCGGGCCAGCACTACGTGCTGGTCGGGGTAGATGCTGAGTCGCCGGCCACTAGCTGTGGCAGGCGCCACCACAATGCTGCCGGTGCGTGCCACCAGCGCTTCGCACGAAGTAAGCCCGATGGCCGCCTGGGCCTTAAATTCAGCCTCAGTGGCTTGAAAGGGCACACCAGCCTCAGCTAGCAGCGCTTGTAGAGTGGGCTCCCACACGTAGAACTGCTGGTCGTCGGGTAGACGCTCGGCTAGCCAAGCCCGCAGTTCGGCACCTAGCTGCGCTAGCGTTTCGCAGTAAAAGAACTCGCCCCCGATGCGCCGAAAACTTGCGGCAAACGTGACGGCCAATTCGGCATCAGGCAAGGGTAGGTGCACGGGAGCAGCCCAGTCGGGTTGCGGAGGCTGGGGCGCCGGTCCATTAGCCAAGGCCGTACGGATGCGGGCTAGCATAGTATCGCGGGAAGACATAGAGCAAAGGTAGGGGTAGGATGATGGCTAGCTTAGTTAGCTGCTCTGGCTGCGGCCACTATTGTGAGGCATCAGCAGCCTTAGAAGCGCCAAAGCGCGTAGCCAATTGCCGGCCAAAATAGCTGGTCCGCACCGAATCGGGCAATGCTTGGTAATAAGGGCGCAGGCGCTGCCGGGCCGCCGGCAAGTCACCGGCATTGCGTAAGGCAAAAAGAGCTGCCTCTGAATGTGGGTGGCGCTTAACAAACTGTGCTGAAGCCCTGGCCATATAGTCGAGAAACTGCTCCTGCACCCGGCGAGTAGAATCAGCCCAACGGTCAATTTCGGATTTATTACCTGCTCCGATGGCCACGTCCATCTTAGCTTTCATTCGCTTTACATCCAGAAAGTAGCTGTTCCAGATGCTATCACGCGTGAGCAGGAAAAGGGATAATTCCCGCTGCTGCGGTGCCGTTGAAAACAGCTGAGCATCTCGGTGATAGGACCCGGCGCCAGTTGGCCCTAGGCCCGCTGTCTGGTAGATATCGGGCCGCAGATTGGCGCCAGGTGTAACTACGGCCGCCATAGAATCAGTTGGCAGGTACACATCAAGGCTGCTTGTTACTTTATTCTCGCATACACAATACACGTCGTAAACGCCAGGGTACGTTACCTTCCCCCTAAAAATGGCCTCCCCATTCACTATCCTAGTAGTATACTGTAACTCAATTGTGCGGCCACTAGGCCGATACAATTTACCAATCCCATTCTGGCAGTTTTTTATCTGCACTTTTACTAGGTAGGGATATTCTTTCACTACTGGTGCTGGCGCTTGGCAAGCGGCCATACTCAACCCTAGTAAGCTAGCTAACCAGCCTGCACGCTTTCCAAATAGTCGCCTTGTTTTCATGCTAGTAGCTGCTAATAAGAGTGAAGTTCACCCCTAAGAAAGCACCCACTTTTGGTATAACTTGTAGTTGAGCGTTAAACAAAAAAGGTCAGCCGAAATCGGCTGACCTTTTTTGTATCTGTTTATCTAAAAGCGCGTTTTATACGGGCTCTGACTCGGGCATACCGGGCAGATGAAGCTCGGGCAGGTCGCTGGCGATTTTAGCGCCAGGATTCTCATTTTTCACTTCGCTGGCGGTTTCCGAACGGTCGGTACCGGCCATGTGAGCCTGGTAATTGGTTTGGCCACCGAAAGGACGCTTGCCTACTAGGCGCTCTAGGTCATCTTGCAGCAGCACTTCTTTCTCAAGCAACTCTTTGGCAATTACCTCCAGTTCGTGGCGGCGCTCGGTTAGCAGCTCCTTGGTGCGGGTGTATGCATTATCGATGATGGTGCGAACTTCTTCGTCTATCATCTGCGAAGTAGCTTCCGAATAAGGCTTCGAGAAACCGTACTCGTTCTGGCCTTTCGAGTCGTAGAACGACACGTTGCCCAGCTTGGGGTTCATGCCGTACATCGTCACGATGCTGTAAGCCATCTTTGTGATGCGCTCCAAGTCGCTCAAGGCACCGGTCGAAATTTTGCCAAAGACCAGTTCTTCTGCTGCGCGGCCACCTAGGGCCATGCACATCTCGTCAATGAGCTGCTCGGTGTTGTACAAGAATTGCTCTTTGGGCAAGTACTGTGCGTAGCCGAGAGCTGCCACACCGCGCGGCACAATGCTCACCTTCACCAGCGGGTCGGTGTGCTCCAAGAACCAGCCTGCGATAGCGTGGCCAGCTTCGTGGTAAGCGACAATGCGCTTCTCACCGGGCGAGATGATTTTGTTTTTCTTCTCCAAGCCCCCAATCACGCGGTCGATAGCGTCGGTGAAGTCTTGGTTGGTAATCATCTTTTTGTCGCGGCGGGCAGCAATGAGGGCGGCCTCGTTGCAGACATTGGCGATTTCGGCGCCTGCAAAGCCTGGCGTTTGGGCCGAGAGCTTTTTGGCGTCTACGTCGGTACCTAGGGTTAGCGGCTTGAGGTGCACCTGGAAAATCTGGGTGCGACCGTTAATGTCTGGCTTATCGATGCTAATCTGACGGTCGAAGCGACCAGGACGCAGCAGCGCCGAGTCCAGCGTATCGGGGCGGTTGGTAGCGGCCAAGATGATAACACCCGAGTCGGTGCCAAAGCCGTCCATTTCTACTAGCAGTGAGTTCAGCGTGTTCTCGCGCTCGTCGTTGCCACCGGGCATTGAGCCCTTGCTACGCGAGCGGCCCACAGCGTCAATCTCGTCGATGAAGATGATGCAGGGCGCTTTGGCTTTAGCTTGCTTGAAGAGGTCACGTACACGGGCAGCACCTACCCCAACGAACATCTCTACGAAGTCGGAGCCCGATAGCGAGAAGAACGGCACATCAGCCTCACCAGCTACAGCTTTAGCCAGCAGAGTTTTACCAGTACCAGGAGGGCCCACTAGCAGTGCGCCTTTCGGAATTTTGCCACCTAGGATGGTGAATTTGCTGGGGTTCTTCAAGAACTCCACAATCTCCTGTACCTCTTCTTTTGCTTCTTCTAGGCCAGCTACGTCTTTAAACGTAACCTTCACTTTATCACCACCTTCAAAGAGGGCAGCGCGGCTCTTGCCGATGTTGAAAATCTGACCACCGGGGCCACCTGCGCTGCCTACACGGCGCATCAGCACCCAGAAACCGACCATGAGCAGGATAATCATACCGGGGCCAGTAATGATGTCAATCAGGCTCACACGGTTTTGAATATCAAAGCCTTGGCGCTTGGTTGGGTCAACATTGGCCTGCACCTTGTCTAGGTCTTCTTTGAAAAGCTTGGGGTCGACAATGGGAAAGGCAAACTGCACATCGCGTCCCACCACGAAAGGCCCACGGCGAGCGGTTAGCTCGTTGAGGTACTCGGGCTTGCGCAGGGCAGCGGGCGTAAGGCCAAACTCGACAATCTTATCGTTGTAGAGTGTAATCTTTTCGACATCACCCGCCAGCAGCATCTGCTCGAATTTCTGCTGGTTGGTTTTGATGGCCGAATTGTAGCCGCTGAAATAGAACATTCCGAGCAGCAGGAACAAGAGCCCCCCCAGCACCCACATCTGCACGCCCGGCCGGGGCGAGGGATTGGGCACCGTAGGTTTGCGGCGCTTGTTAGGCGTGGTATCAGACATAAAAGATGATTAACGAGGGAATATAAATCTGGGGTAAAACTGTAGGCCGCAGTGTTTGTTGCTACGCAACTGCCGAGGCCACCTGCACTAAAACGCCAACACCCCCCTAATACTTTAACGGGAAGCCTCAGCAGGCTCTTCAATATAGGTAAACTCGGCGTCGCCCCATAGCTCTTCGAGCGCGTAGAACTGACGCCGGTCGCGCAAGAAAACGTGCACTACAACATCTACGTAATCCAACAGTACCCACTCACGATTGGTGCGCCCTTCGGTCTGCCAAGGGCTTTGACCGGTAAGTTTTTCTACTTCCTCTTCTACTGAGCGCGCTAGGGCGTCGAGTTGAGTATCTGAATTTGCTGAGCAAATGACAAAATAGTCGGCCACAGCGTTCTTCAATTCTTTTAGATTGAGCACCACAATGTCAGTGCCCTTTCTTTCTTGCATGCCGCGAACGACTACTTCTGCCAATGTGTCCGAATCCTGCCGGACTAACGTGCTCTTCATAGAGAAATCTAATTGTTTACTTTGCTAAAGTACGACTGCTAACTCCGTTGGTCATCAGCCCCGACACCTTATTCACGGGCCAGCAACTTATTTGGTTGCCGGCCTGCCCTTCTACTAACTCGGTGGCGCAGCAACTGCAGCGCGAAAACCGGGCCAGTGAAGGCTGTACCGTCATTACCGGTCACCAAACCGCTGGCCGAGGCCAGCGCGGCAACCAATGGGAAGCCGCCGCTAACGAAAACCTGACGCTTTCGGTAGTGTGGCAACCCACCTTTTTGGTTGCCACCGAGCAGTTTTTGCTTAGCCAAGCTGTAGCCCTTGCGGCACTCGACTGGGCCCGTCGCTGGCTGGGCGCCAGTGGTGAGGACAGCTTACGCGTAAAGTGGCCCAACGACTTGTACGTCGGCAATCAGAAGCTCGGAGGCATCCTGATAGAGAACACCCTAAGCGGGGCAAAAATTCAGTATAGTATTGTCGGAATAGGCTTGAACGTGAACCAGCAGTCCTTTGCTGTGCCCACTGCTACTTCCCTAAGCTTGCTTACGGGCCGCCAGTACGACCTAGCTACTACGGCTGCCCGCCTACTAGAATGCCTTGAGGCTCGCTACCTTCAACTACGAGCAGGACGCGTGGGCCAGCTGCGGCGCGACTACCTAGCAGCCTTGTACCGTTATCAGCAGCCGCATCAGTTTTTGGTAGATGGACAAGCCACGACGGGCGAAATTGTAGGCGTGGAAGACGACGGTCGCCTTGCCGTGCGCCTGAGTGGCGAAGTACGGCGCTTTGGCGTGCAAGAAATTAGATATTTAGGGGAAGTAACCTAGGGAGCAGGCCGCCACGTTGACACAGATAAGATAGTGGTAGGGCGAGTATCGGCCTAGTTTGGTCGACTGCGTAGTACGGCACGGTGCTTGTCATAGCTACTTTCGTGGCAGGTATTCGGCAACGCAGCTGAACTATCCTTTCCAGGCTCGCCTTACGGCTCTGACTATGCGCTTCTCTACTACTGTTTTATTATTTCTCACCCTCCTGACCGGCGCTACGAGCTGGGCGGCGCCACAGACGGCTAGCCACCCCAAGCTCACCAGCTACCGGGCTACCCAGGTTGCTACTCCTACGCCCACGCTTACGGTGTTTCCAAACCCTACTCGGGGGCAGCTCACAGTGCAAGCCGTCGGCTTGTCGGGCCAGGGCTACAAGTTTCGCCTTGCCAACGTGCTAGGCCGCGAAGTGCGCCTGCTGGCTTTCCGGCCCGAGCAGGCCTCTGAGGCGCTGGCCGTAGACCTTAGCGGCTTGCCCGCTGGCTTGTACTTCTACTCGCTGCTAGTAAACGATAAAATAGTGAGCACAAAGCGCCTGACTTTGCAGGCCGACTAACCCGCGCACCGCCCGGCAACTTATTTTTACCTGAAAGCAGTTCTCGCCCGAGAACTGCTTTTTTGTGCTTACCCGGTGCGCATTACGCAACCCCTCGGAGCTTCATGCCTACTTTTGGGGGACTGTAGCCTAGCGGGCAGTTAGTTATTTCGTTGCTTTTCTGGCTTTCCGCCCCTAGGGTCGCCCACTCCGGCTTCGGCCGCCTTTGCGTTGTATGCGTTCTTTTCAAAAACTGAATAACCTGGTTGGCTGGCTGGTTTTCGCCATTGCGGCCGTCACCTACCTCCTCACCCTGGAGCCCACGGCCTCCTTTTGGGACTGCGGCGAGTTTATAGCTTGTTCCTATAAGCTGCTGGTACCGCACCCCCCCGGGGCCCCCACCTTCTTGCTGCTGGGCCGCCTGATGTCGTTGCTGAGCTTCGGCGACGTGACCAAGGTAGCGGTGCTCATCAACGCGCTATCGGGCTTAAGCAGCGCATTCACGGTACTATTTCTATTCTGGATTATCACCCGCTTAGGGCGCAAACTGCTACTAGCGCGTAAAGAGTTGGATGTAGAAACGCCTGAGCCGACCGGCGGTCAGACGCTGCTCATCTTAGGTGCGGGCGTGGTAGGCGCCTTGAGCTTTGCCTTCTCCGACTCATTCTGGTTCAATGCCGTGGAGGGCGAAGTGTACGCCATGTCGGCGCTGTGCACCGCCGCAGTAGTTTGGATAATGCTGAAGTGGGAAGAGTACGCCGACGAGGCCGACTCCGATAAGTGGCTCATTCTTATTGCCTACGTTATTGGCCTCAGCATTGGTGTTCACTTGCTGAACCTGCTGGCCCTGCCCGCGCTGGCCTTCATGTACTACTACCGCCGCACGGCTAACCCCACTACCCTAGGTGGCATTATCACGCTGGTCGTGAGCTTGGTTATTGTGGGCTCGGTGCTAGTGGGTATCATCCCCGGTCTGCCCACGCTGGCGGGCGGGTTTGAGGTGTTCTTCATCAACAACCTCGGGCTGCCCTTCAACTCGGGTCTGATTATTTTCTTGGTGCTGTTTCTGGGGCTCATCTACGCGGGCTTCAAGCTGTCGTATCGCCTTCGGAGCCAACTGCTGAACACAGCCATGCTGTGCTTCGTGTTCATCCTGATTGGCTACTCAACCTATTTAGTAGTGCCCATCCGGGCGTCCTTCCTGCCCACCATCAACGAGAACAATCCTAACGACGTGCTGTCGTTTGTGAGCTACCTCAAGCGTGAGCAGTACGGCTCGCGCCCGTTGCTCTACGGCCCCCAGTTCAATGCCCAACCCGACCACTACGAGGAAGGTGCGCCGCGCTACCAGCGCAAGGATGGCCACTACGAAGAGATACTGCCCCGCGCCCAAGAGCCTGGCTACGCCGACGCCGATAAGATGCTGCTGCCGCGCATCTATAGCTACGAGCCGGCTCACATTCAAGAGTATAAGAAGTGGATACCTGACTTGCAGGAGGGCGTGAAGCCCACGATGGGCCAGAACCTAGGCTTCCTGTTCCAGTATCAGATGGGCCACATGTTCTGGCGCTACTTCGGCTGGAACTACATCGGGCGCGAGTCTGATATTCAGCAGGCGGGTGTAGTTACGCCATTTAGCGCCAGCGCTAACAACTTGCCGCCGCGCATCGGCCAGAGCTTTGCGCACAACAATTTCTTTGCTATTCCCCTCATCCTAGGGCTGATTGGCTTGTTCTTCCAGGTGTATCGCCGCGGGCACGACGCCTTAATTGTGGGCTTGCTGTTCTTGTTCACGGGCTTGGCTATCATCGTCTACCTCAACCAGCCGCCGCTGGAGCCGCGCGAGCGTGACTACACCTTCACGGGCGCCACGTTTGCGTTCGCCATCTGGATTGGCCTCGGGGTGCTGGGCATTGCCGAGCTACTGCGCTCGGCGGTGAAGGCCGATGGTGTACGCGCTGGCATTGCGGTGCTGCTGGGTGTTATCGCGCCGGGTATCCTGGCTGCTCAAGGATGGGATGACCACGACCGCTCGGGCCGCTACAACTCGGTAGACTCGGCTAAGAACCTGCTCAACAGCTGCGCGCCAAACGCTATTCTGTTTACCAACGGCGACAACGACACCTTCCCGCTTTGGTATGCCCAAGAGGTGGAAGGCGTACGCACCGACGTGCGCGTGGCCGTACTCTCGTACCTGAACACCGACTGGTATATCCAGCAGATGAAGCGCCCCTCCTACAAGTCAGAGCCGCTGCCTATCTCAATGGGCGACGCCAGCTACTCGCAGGGTAATAATGACATTCTGTATTACAACCCCAACGAGGCCGTGAAGGAACTGAACTTGAAGGAGTTCATCGGCTTGGTTAGCCAGAACAGCCCGCTGCTGCGCCAGAGCTACGGCGAAGGCCAGCAGGTGACGACGTTCCCGACCAGCCAGTTCTACATGACTGTCGATACGACGGCGGTGAAGTCCCTAGGTATCATTCCGAAAGACCGGCAGAACCAACTCGTAGGTCGCCTCGATTGGAGCATGGGTAAGCGGGCCATCGAGAAGAAGAACCTAGTGATTCTGGACATGATTGCTACCAATAACTGGAAGCGGCCTATCTACTTCAGTTCCACGGTGGCTCCATCGGACTACATGAACTTGCAGCCCTACTTCCAGCTCGAAGGCATGGCTTACCGCCTGCTGCCGCTGAAGGACCCGAACTACAATCCCCGCGGCGACGAGGGCTACGTAGAGAAGCCCATTTGCTACGAGGAACTTATGAAAACCTTCAGCTACCGCGGCCTCAACAACGCTAATGTCTTCTACGACGAGAACAACCTGCGCTTCCCGGCCAACTACCGCGATAAGTTTGCCCGCCTGGCCAATGCTTACCTCGAAGCCGGCGACAAAGCCAAAGCTAAAGAAGTAGCTGACAAATGCCTGGCTGTGATGCCCGACGCAGCCGTGCCCTTCGACTACTACACGCCGCAGCTGGTGCCTGTGCTTTATGCCGTGGGCGAAAAAGCTCAGGCTAACGCTATCCTAGATAAGCTGACTGACCGTAGCATCAAGATACTGAGCTACTACCAGACCCACGACGGTGCCATGTTCGACGATGCCCAGCGCGGCTACCTGCTCACGCTCCAGAGCGTGTACCAAGCCGCGGCCCAGGTCGGCGACCAAGCTCGCGCTAAGAAGGCATACGACGTCCTAGGTCCTTACTTACAGGGCGGCGGGCAGTAAGCGCCTATAATCACCCACAAAAAAAGCCACCTATGAAGGTGGCTTTTTTTGTGGAAGTGCAATTTCAAAAGCTATTCGAAGCAGAAGCTTAGGTGTTCAACTCGTACCCTGAGAAGTCCTTGCGTAGCTGAGTCTTCAGTAGCTTACCGGTGGCAGTGTGGGGCAGTTGCGCCACAAATTCCACGGCGTCGGGCTTCCACCAGGGTGCGATTTTGCCATCGAGGAAAGCCAGCAGCTCGGCGGCAGTCACGTCGTGGTCGGGCTTGCGGACTACTACTAGCAGCGGGCGCTCGCTCCATTTGGGGTGTGGCACGCCGATGACAGCGGCCTCGGCCACGGCGGGGTGCGCGATGGCCAGGTTTTCGAGGTCGATACTCGAAATCCATTCGCCGCCCGACTTTATCACGTCCTTCGAGCGGTCGGTAATGTTCATGAAGCCATCGGGGTCGATGGTGGCCACATCGCCGGTTTTGAACCAGCCGCTGGCCGTGAGCTGACTGGGCTGGGTGGTGCCAAAGTAGTCGCTGGCAATGAACGGCCCGCGCACCAGCAGGTCGCCGAAGGCCACGCCATCGTGCGGCAGCGGCTGCCCGGCCTCGTCTACTATCTCCATATCGACGCCGAAGATGACGCGGCCCTGCTTGATTTTCAAGAAGAACTGTGCATCAGCCGGCAAGTCGAGGTGTTTGCCTTTGAGCGTGCTCACGGTACCTAGGGGCGACGTTTCGCTCATGCCCCAGGCGTGGCGAATTTCGATGCCCAGCTCCTCATCAAAGGCCCGTAGCAGAGCCGGTGGGCACGAAGCACCGCCCACTATCATTTTGCGCAAGGTGCTGAACTTGCGCGGGCCTTGGCGCATGAACTGCAGTAATCCAAACCAAATGGTAGGCACGCCAGCCGAGAAAGTGACTCGCTCGCTCTCAAACAGCTCGTACAGACTGGCCGCATCTAGCGCGGGGCCAGGCAGCACGAGCTTGCAGCCATTGAGCGGCGCCAGGTACGGGATGCCCCAGGCATTGACGTGGAACATGGGCACGACGGGCAAAATCACGTCGCGGGCGCCGCAATTAAAGCAGTCGGGCAGCGAGGCGGCGTAGCTGTGCAGCAGCGTGGAGCGGTGCGAGTAGAGCACGCCCTTGGGCTCGTCGGTGGTGCCCGAGGTATAGCAAAGCGACGAAGCCGTGTTCTCGTCAAACGTCGGCCACTCGTAGTCAGCGGCTTCAGCGGCCAACAGGGCCTCGTAGCTACCTAGGCCGGGCAACGTTGACTCGGCGGGCAAGTGCTCGGGCCCGGCCATCAGTATCCACTTTTCGACCTTAGGGCAGTGCGGGGCCAGCTTCTCGACCAAAGGCAAAAACGTGAGGTCGAAGAACAGCAGCCGGTCCTCGGCGTGGTTGATGATGTAAATGAGCTGCTCGATGAATAAGCGCGGATTGATGGTGTGGCACACCGCGCCCATCCCCGAAATACCGTAGTACAGCTCAAAATGCCGGTACGTATTCCACGCCAGCGTGCCGATGCGGTCGCCCATTTGGATACCTAGGCGGTGCAGGGCGTTGGCCAGCTGCCGGGCACGCTGGTGGGCGGCGGCGTAGGTGTAGCGGTGCAGGCCGCCCTCAGGCAGGCGCGACACGATTTCGGTATCGGCGTGCCACTTGGCGTCGTGCTCGAGAAGCCCTGCAATGCGCAGGGGCGTCGACATCATTAATCCTAGCATGGGTGGGAATGAGGTTGGTGAGCGGAAGATAGCAGCCTAGGTCACGCTTAAAGCGCACCTAGGGTTAAAATCTTTGCCACAGCCTTCCTCCCCTACTCGGCTCACCTTATCGCCTCAATAGCTACCTGCTGAATTTGGGTCCGCACGTTGAGCTGGCTCAGTTTATTGTTACGCCGCGAAGGGTTGAGGCGGTTGGTGAGCACCACTACCACCAACTCCTTTTCGGGGTCAACCCAGAAGTAAGTCCCTGTGAAGCCTGAGTGCCCGAAGCTGCTGGCCGAAGCGCCGGGCGCCGTGTTGCCCGTGGCGGGGCTGCTGGGCCGGTCGAAGGCCAGACCGCGCCGATTGGTGGGGCAAAACTGGCACCGCGTGTAGTCGGCTAGAATCTCTGGTTTGAACACCTGCTGGCCGCCGTAGCGCCCGCCCCAGGCGTAGGCTTGGGCCAGTTGCGCCACATCATTGGCTGAGCCAAATAGACCCGCGTGGCCCGAAATGCCACCTAGGAGTGCTGCGCCCTCATCATCGACGTAGCCGCGCAGCAGTTGCCGCCGGAACAGCGAATCATATTCAGTAGGCGCAATTCGGCTTTCGGCTACGTGGTGCAGCGGCTGAAAGTGCAGCCCCGAGCCCAGCGGCCGGTACACTTGCTTGGCCAGAAACTCTGCAAACGGCTGGCCGGTACGCCGCCGCACGAGGTCAGGATACAGATAAAACGAGAGGTCGGAGTACACATAATCCTGCTTGGCATTGAGCGGCGCAGCTCCAATTTGCTCGTAGATGAAGGTCGGCAAATCCTTGCGGCCCCACAGCCCGCGCGCCACCGGCAGCGGAAACCGCGCCGACGAATCGGGCCGGAACCAGCGGCGGCGCAGCGTGCCATCATCCGTGGCCAAGGCTTTCCAGAACGGAATCCAGGCGGGCAACCCGGCTTGGTGCGCCAGCACGTCGCGCATTTTCAGGCTTGCTTTGTCGGTTTTGCGCAGGAAGGGAAAAAACTGCCCTAGGGTGCTGTCGGGGCTGAATTTGTCCTGCTCTTGCAGCTTGAGTAGCGCGGGCGTGGCGGCCAGTACCTTGGTGAGCGAGGCTAGGTCATACACATCGGTATCTCGTACCAAGCGGGCCGAAGCAGGCTGCGCGGTTACTGCAGTTGGCTGACTAGTCGCTGGTACACTACCCGGCTCGCTGCCAAAATTGCCAGCCGCCGAAGCTACGGCCACACTCGGTGTGCCAGCAGTCGGCAGAGCCGCACCGTTGATAGCAGCTTGGTAGCCATAGCTTTTACGCAACACTACTACTCCGCGTCGGGCAATGACGACCTGCCCGCCCGGCGTGGCACCGGCGGCCAGGGCCTGCGCCATTACGCTGTCGATGCGCGATTCGAGGCGCGCATTCATACCCGCGTCTTCGGGGTGGGCATAGGCGAGGCGCAGGCCGGGCTGGGTGGTAAGGCCAAAGCCCGCGGGCAAGTTGTTGGCCACCGTTACGGGCAGCTTGCCGCGGGCGCCGATGCCCCCGAAGATGAGCTGCGCCGCTAGTTGCTGAGCGTCGGTGCTTTCCTGGTAGGCCAGCACCACGGCGCTGGCGCGGTCGTAGTCGCGCACTTTGGCCACAGCGTAGGCCGAGCCAAACACGCTGAGTACTACCTGCTGGCCAGGTTTGGTAAGCTCGCGCAGTAGCAACTGAGCCTCGGGCGCAATGCCGAAGCTAGTGGCCGGCAGGCGGCCTAGGCTTTGCAATGCCACTAGCACCACGTCATACGTGAAGAGCTTGGCTCGCACGTCCATTAGCTCGTCCATGGTCGGAGCGGCAGGCAAATGGAAGTGTGCCACCTGCGCGTCGTAGTCGGCCACGGCGCGCTGAAAATCGGTGGTATCGGCGGGGGTGCCACCCAACACCAGCGTAGCCACGCGCAGGGTGTCGAGGCGCTGCAAGGGCAAGATATTGCGCTGGTTGCGCAGCAGCGTAATGCTGTGCTCCGTGAGGCGGTGGCTGAGGTAGCGGGCATGCGCAGGATTGAGGTCAGCAATAATATTCTTCTCTACGACTGGCCGGTACTTGCGCAGGCCGGCCCACTGCTTGAGGGCCAGCACGCGGCGGCAGCTTTCGTCGATGCGCGCCTGCGAAATGCGCCCGCTGTCCACGGCCGCCAGCACGGCTTGCAGAGCCACGGGCACACTTTTGCTGAATTCCAGCACATCGTTGCCAGCCAAAATGGCGCGCACCTCGGCCTCGCCCGTAGGCACTTTGGTAATCACGCCCTTCATATTCATGGCATCGGTGAACACCACGCCTTTGAAGCCCAGCTTCTGGCGCAGCAGCCCCGTCACAACAGGCTTCGAAAGTGTAGTCGGCGCACCCGTGCTGTCGAGCGCGGGCACGTTAAGGTGGGCCACCATCATACCGCCAATACCGTTGGCAATCATATTCTTAAACGACGGCAGCTCCAGTGAATCGAGCCGGCCGCGGTCTACGCGCACAATGGGTAGCGCCAGGTGCGAGTCGGCATCGACATCGCCGTGGCCGGGGAAGTGCTTGGCCACGGCCAGCACGCCCGCATCTTGCATACCGCGCATGTAGAGGCGGCTGAGGCGCGCCACGGCGGCCGGGTTTTCGCCCCACGAGCGAAAGCCGATAACCGGGTTAGCGGGGTTGTTGTTGACATCGACCACCGGCGCAAAATTTACCTGCATGCCCAGCCGCGTGAACTGCCGCGCTACCTCGCGCCCCATGTCGTAGATGAGCGCCGAATCGGCCTCGGGTACGGCCCCTAGGCTCATTTGGTACGGAAAGCGCAGCACGCTGTCGAGGCGCATGCCCGCGCCCCACTCCCCATCCATGGCCACCAGCAGCGGTATTCGGCTCTGGCTCTGGAAGCGGTTGAGCAAGCGCGTCTGCCGCACTGGCCCACCCTGAAAATATATCAAGCCCCCGATGCCATAATCTTTAATTAGCGTCGAGATAGAATCTTGGTAGATAGCGGGTTTATTGGAGTAAGCTGCCACCATAAATAGCTGTGCCACCCGTTGCCGCGGCGTGAGGCTCCGCATCAAGCTGTCGACCCAGGGCGAGTGCAGGTAGCTCAGGAAGCCAGGCGCCTGGCCAGTGGCCCTAGGGACCACACGGCGCACAGTTTTCTTTATGGGCCGGGCGGCGGGACGGCGCTGAGCCGTGGCTAATAGGGGCGCACTCAGCAACAGCGCAAGCAGCAGAAGTTTGATACGGGACAAAAGCAGGCAGTTTTAAGCGAAACGAGCACGTAAAAGTCGGATATATTTGGTCTAGGTCGGCGCGCATGCCAGCCTGGCTTCCCTTAGGTTGCTTATCTGACCAGAAACTATGGTTAGCTGTATCTCAGCAGCCTTCGCAACGTAAGCAAGCAATGACCGGCCGCGCTACCAGCAGGTCGTCGCCAGCAGTTTCAACTTTTTGTTTAGGACCATGACCCTATTAGAAGCTGACGTTGTCTTTGAGCCCTCGGCTGCCCTGCGCCGGGAGGTGCTGGCCGGCACCATTGCGGCCAGTAGCTTGCCCCAATCGGTGGAGGCCGTGCGCTTGGTTTTGCAAGACGTCCACATTAAGCGGCATGGCGAGCTCAATCGGGCCGAGGTGCAGCTCGTCACCATCGTAACCGATGGTATTTCGGCTGAGCCCATTCAGCTGTGTTCGGAAACGTTTGAAGGAGTGAAGAAGTGGTCTCACCTCCCTCTTGGCGAAGGCGGCATTACGCTTTACCGGACCCAGGCGCCACGCATTCCGCAGTACCTCGATTATCGGATTCTGCTCACCGAGCTCGACAGCGACCTGCGGGCCATTGGCGCGCTGCTCGACGAAGTTCGCCAAGATGAGCAGTTTAACGCCGCCCGCGCCGCCCTACTGGCCGCGGCGGCAGTAGCTGCCCCTCCGGCAGCTCTGATTACAGCTACCTCAGACCTAGCCCTCAATTTGGTGGCCCGCTTGCTCAAGGCCAACAAGGATGACCAACTGCTGCTCGTGCGTGGCTCCTTCGATAATGCCTTTGATAACCTAGGCACCACGTTTGGCCCCATTACCAAAGGCACCGACTGCGCTGCTGTCACCTACCAAGCCCAGGCCAAGCTAGCGGAGCCAATAACCTAAAGGCGACTCTTGCGGCTGAGTTAGTAATCATGAAACGGCTGAAGCTAAGCGAGTGGTTTTAGGCGAGACGAGCGCGTAAAAGTCGGGTATATTTGGCCTAGGGCGGCGCTCACGCCGCTCTAGCTTCATTACCATGTTCAAATCATTGTTCTTCTACGGCCTGTTTTTTCTGGCCGCCCTCAGCGGCTGGGCCCAAACGCCTAACGCGCCGTTTATCAAAATCTCGCACCTAGGCACCGCAGGCCGGCCTATTCCGGACTTATACCTCACTACCCAAGAGCCCGCCCTCGATGCAGCTCAGGGCCTCGATGGCCGCTACATTTTTCAGAATGTGTGCTTGCTTACAGCAACTGAATTTGCTCCACTGCTACGCTACGCCGAAAGCTATGCTACTGCTAATAAGCCAACTAGCAAAGACACTAAGTTTGGCACCTTTGCCATTACCCTAGGTGCCAGCCAGCCTACGCCGCTAGTTTACACGCGCAGCAAAGCGGTGGTATTTCTGCAAGGCGCGGCACAAGTGCTACAAAAGCAAAGCCCAGAAGCCGAAAAAAGCGAAGCCGTGCGCCGCCTCGAAGCCACTGCCCGCCGCTTAACCACCGCGGCTAATTAGCTATCCAGCGTTTGGCTTACGCCTGCCAGTATTCAGATGCCTAGGTTCTCGAGTCTGCGTTGCAGACTCCCAAAAGCGGTTCATCAGGCCGAGGACAAGCACAAAAAAGCCCTACCACCTAGGTGGCAGGGCTTTTTGTATTGCTAACTACTTACTTCTATTTCAGCGTGAAGGTAGTCTTGCCCATCAGGGCACCGCCTTCGTACAGCTCCACGGTGTGCTGGCCGATTTTGTAGTCACCGCCTTTGGCGTACACAAAATTCAGGGGCTGTTTAGTGTTGTCGAATACTACGTCCTGCTTCTGGGTGTAGAAGGCCTCTTGGCCATCCACGGTGAAGGTGCCGCCGCCGGTGCTCAGGTTGTAAAGAGCAGCGCCGTCAGGCTCTAGAATGCGCATGTAAATCTGCTTGGTTTCCTTCGGCGACACGTCGTTACGAGCCAGGTTGAAGGTCACTTTCAAGCGGTCGACGCGCTTGGCTTTGAATTCTTCTTTGTCATCATCCTTCTCCTTATTCTTCGAGGTCAGGATGCTTACGTGGATGTTATCAGCTTGCAAGCGCGAGGCTACATTGACTTTATCGCTCAACTCGCGGTTGGTCTTAGCAATCGTGCTGATGGTATCGGTCAGCTTGTTCTGCTTTTCCTTTAGCGTCGTCGTTTCGGTGTACAGCGTTTCGTTCGATGCTTTCAGCGCTGCAATTTCGTCGTCTTTTTTCTTCAGCTGGCTCTCTAGGTTGAGCGCACGCTGCTTAAACTGCTTCTGCTGGGCCAGCGAAAACGAGCCCGCCTTAAACGAGCGCAACTTCAGCAAATCGGCGTTGATACCCGCGATGCGAGCCACCAGCGAGTCATTGCTCAAGCCTAGCTTTTGCAGGTCTTGGCTTTGGCGCTCGTAGTTAGCTTTCAGGTCTTCAAACTCCTTGATTTGAGCTTCCAGCTTGGCGTCTTTTGCTTGCACCTGCGTGGTAAGCTGCTCGTTCTCAGTCTTTTTCTGAGTATTCAGGTAAAACAGGACGCCGTTGATACCGAGCAGCACGAGGACTAGCGCCACCCATAGCAGGACGCGGCTGTTATTCTGGCGGGGTTCGGGTTGTTCGTTCTGAGGTTCCATGCGGGGAGGTGGGCCAAAAAAGTGAAAGAGATGCGTACAAGAGCCAGCCGCCAAGCAAGGCGGCTACCTTTGTAACGGGTAAAAATAGCGTTTATTTCTACTCCGCCTAATCTGCGTTATACTTTGCTGCTATGCAAACGGTTCCTCCGGCCTTCGATGCTGCCTATTGGCAGGCGCGCTACACGGCCCCCGGCCGCGCCGGCTGGGATGCCGGGCGCGTCACCCCACCGCTGCAAGCTTACTTCGACCAGCTCGACGTGCAGCAGCAGCCACGCATCCTTATTCCGGGCGCGGGCCGCGCCTACGAAGCCGAGTATTTGCACCACCTAGGGCTGCAACAAGTAGTAGTAGCCGACCTAGCGCCCGAGCCTCTGGCCGAGCTAGCCGCCCGCGTACCCGACTTCCCGCGCCAGCATCTTTGGCAGGCCGACTTTTTTGCCCTAGGTGAGGCTGACACCTTCGATTTGATAATCGAGCAGACTTTCTTTTGTGCCCTCCACCCTAGCCTACGGCCGGCCTACGGCCAGCAGTGCGCGCGGCTGTTGCGGCCGGGCGGCAAACTCGTTGGGCTGCTCTTCGACACCCCGTTTGCTGGGGCCACCGAGCCGCCTTTCGGCGGCAGCCGCGAAGAGTACGCAGCGTACTTCGAGCCGTATTTCCGGTTTATTCATTTCGAAACTGCCCACAACTCGCTGCCCGCCCGCGCCGGCCGCGAGCTATTTATTTGCCTCCAGAAGCTGTAAACACCCTACTTATGGCAAGCCTCGCGCAGCCATAACAGCCGTACTCAATTCGTCATTACCTACTTGCCCATGCTTACCTCCCTCGCCAACACCCTGCCTCACTTCCGCAATACCAACTCTGGTCAGTTTTTTTTGATGGCGGGCCCCTGCGTCATCGAGGGCGAAGACATGGCGCTGCGCATAGCCGAGCGCGTAAAACACATCACCGATAAGCTCCAGATTCCGTACATTTTTAAGGGCTCGTATCGCAAGGCCAACCGCTCGCGGCTCGACTCCTTCACGGGCATTGGCGACGAAACGGCACTGCGCATCTTGCAGAAAGTAGGCCGCGAGATTGGCGTGCCCACCGTCACCGACATTCACGAATCGGACGAGGCAGCCCTGGCCGCCGAGTATGTGGATGTGCTGCAAATTCCGGCTTTCCTCTGCCGCCAGACCGAGCTATTGGTAGCCGCCGCCAAAACCGGCAAGGTTGTAAACATCAAGAAAGGCCAGTTCCTAAACGGCGAGGCCATGCGCTGGGCCATGGACAAAGTGCAAGGCGCCGGCAACCCTAACGTTATTCTCACCGACCGCGGCAACTCCTTTGGCTACAGCGACCTCGTAGTTGACTTCCGCAACCTACCTACCATGCGCAGCTTCGGCGTGCCCGTGGTGATGGACGTGACGCACTCGCTACAGCAGCCCAACCAAAGCAGCGGCGTGACGGGTGGCCAGCCCGCCCTCATCGAAACCATCGCTAAAGCGGCCATTGCCGTTGGGGCCGATGGCTTGTTCATCGAGACCCACCCCACGCCCGCCACAGCCCTCTCCGACGGCGCCAACATGCTGCCCCTCGACCAGCTCGAAGGCCTCTTGCAGCGCCTCACCCGCATACGCGAAGCGCTGCGCCCCACCGGCGGCGTTGACCCACAGGGGCTGAATGCATAGGTAAACTGCCTACTTCGGCTTTGCAAAAAGCTAAAAAGGCTACCTAGGAATAAAATCCTAGGTGGCCTTTTGCTTTAAGGAATTGGCATCAGAGCCGCAGCCAGAAGTCCTGCCTAGGTTGCTTCTTGCGAAAGAACACGAGCCCTACATAGAACAAGTCCACGGTTACGGTCACAGCAGGATGAGCCTTAATGGCATCCCAGGCTTGCTCCATCTCGGCCGACCAATGGATATCGTCTAACACAAACACACTGTTTTCGTGTGCTTTACTTAGGCACTGCTCGAAGTAGCGCAGCGTAGGCTCGTAGCGGTGATTGCCGTCGAAGAACACGAAATCGACGGGTTTGGCTAGCTCGGCGAGTGTGGCGGGCAACGTCTGGTCGAGGTTGCCGGTCACGAGCTGCACGTTGCCTAGGTGCAGCTTTTCGAAAGTTTCGCGGGCCACTGCCGCTGTGTTGGGGCAGCCCTCGAAGGTAATGACTTGGTTGCGCGAGTCGGCAGCGGCCAAATAAGCCGTGGTAAGGCCCAGCGACGTGCCAAGCTCCAAAATGGTAGCCGGTTGAAAATGGTTGACCAGCCGAAACAGCAATTGCGCTAACCTAGGCGGCTTGGCCGCGTGGCGCGCAATGTCGCGCAGCCGCCGCTCGCGGCCGCCGGCCCCCGCCACCTGCGAGCCAGCTCCAAAATCGGTGACGGCAATGCGCCGCGTGCTGCGCAAGAGCTCGCGCCGACGCGCTTCAATCGGGCCGAACGCACCAAACTTGCCGCTGTGGCAAATAACTGTGGTGTAGAGGCCGTAGATAAACGGCGAATGCAGGCCGTGGGCATTGCCCGAACGCAGCCAGAAACGCAGGTAAGCTAGTACTTGGTGCATAGTGCTTAGCGCTGGGCACCTAGGGCTATGCACTTGGCTACCAGAAGACCAGGCACTGAGCGCTACGCACCAAGCACTAAAAAATTAATTCATCCGGTAAGGCACCATCAGGGTAAACTCCGGGATATTGACTTGGAAGTGTTCGCCGTTGACGAGGCGCTCCATGAGGTAAGTGCCCTGCATTTTGCCCACGCCCGACTTGAGGTTACAGCCGCTCATGTACTGGTGCGACTCGCCGGGCTCGAGCACGGGCTGGCGGCCCACCACGCCTTCGCCCTCCACTTCACGCACGGTGCTGTTGGCATCCGAGATAAACCAGTGGCGGCGTAGCAGTTTCACAGTGTATTCGCTATCGTTGCGAATATCAATGCGATAGGCAAATACATAGTGCTCTTGCGAAGGACTAGAATAATCAGGCAGATAGTTGGTCGTAACCGTAACAGTTACGCCCTGCGTAGTGGTAGTAGGCATAAGCGGCGGCAATGCGAAGGTAGGCTACGAGGCCAACAGCGGCCCGGAAACTTTGGTTTTATACGAATTAACGCTGCCAACGGCTTGCGTGCTGCTTTATTTTCTGTTTTTTGTCTTCCCCCTCCCCTTCCCTTTATGGTCAAGATTGCCGAAAGCTGGCGGCCGGTGCTCGCCGCCGAGTTTGAAAAGCCTTATTTTCAGAAGCTAACCGCGTGGGTGCGCGGCGAATACGCCACCACCACGGTGTACCCCCTGGGCTCCCAGATTTTTCACGCCTTCGATGCCTGCCCCTTCGATGAGGTGAAGGTCGTCATCCTAGGGCAGGACCCCTACCACGGCAAAAACCAGGCGCACGGCCTCGCCTTTTCGGTAAATGAAGGCGTGCGCACGCCGCCTTCGCTGCAAAATATCTTTAAGGAACTGCAAGACGACATACCCGGCACGCCAGCGCCGGCCAACGGTAACCTCGACCGCTGGGCTCAGCAAGGCGTATTGCTGCTCAATGCTACCCTCACGGTGCGCGCGGCCACACCAGGCTCACACCAGAAGAAAGGCTGGGAGGAATTTACCGACGAGGTAATCCGGCAAGTGTCGGCGGGGCGGCCGCACGTGGTGTTCATCCTGTGGGGCGCTTACGCGCAAAAAAAGGATGAGCTCATTGACACTAGCAAACACTTGGTGCTCAAGGCTGCGCACCCCTCACCTTACTCTGCCGACCGGGGCTTTTTCGGCTCCAAACCATTCAGCAAGGCTAACGCTTGGCTGGAGCAGCATGGCGAGCAGCCAATAACCTGGTGATTTTTTAACTGCTAGCTCTTAGCGGCTGTCCACTAAGAGCTAGCAGGAAGCACCCGCTTTATCAGGCGCAGCTTGTGGCTGTACTTCTGCCGGTCGCGGTTAAAGATGCCGTGGTGGTCGAGGGGGTCAAGGCGCACTTCGCCGTGCGCATGTAAGATTTGGCCTTCGTCGAATACAATGCCGACGTGCACGATGCGGCCCTCGGCGTTTTCGAAGAAGGCGAGGTCGCCAGGGCGGGCCTGCGTTACAAAGTCGACGGGCTGGCCTAGGGCAATCTGCTGGTAGGCATCGCGGGGCAGCTGCACGCCAAGCAAGCCAAAGAGTTGCTGCGTGAGGCCCGAGCAATCAAGGCCGAACACGCTTTTGCCGCCCCACACGTAGGGCGCCCGCAGGTAGAGCTGGCCTAGCTTGCGCAGCAGGGCTAGCTGGCGCTCGGGGGTGGTAGGCTGCGTAGGGTTGGTAGCCGTGCCGTTGTAGAATAGGCACTTATCGCCTACTTTCAGCGTCATGCCGTCGAAGAAGGGCAGGCGGCAACCAACGGTAATAGGCTGGCGCGTAGCAGCATCTGACACCACCTGCACCAAGTCGAGGGCCCTAGGGTGCTCCTGCGCCTGCCATGCCTCGAAGTACGCCGGGCTCACGGGCTGGTGCTGCTTGTAGTCCATCCAGCCTTGGTACTTATCAGCGGCGCTTTCGATGTGCAGCCAGTTGCCCTGCGTGAGCAGCACGGTGTAGCAATCGCCAAATAGCAACTCGGTAACTAGCTCGGCCTTGTCGCTGGCCTCGGCCCGAACGGGAACGGCGCTGAGCGCGCAAATACCGTGGTTCAATTTCTTGGGTACTAAATAAATAGATTGTATTTGCCGAAGCTACCTAGCGAAACCGCTCCATTTCGCGCTTCTGGTCTTTGGCTTTGAGGTCTTCACGCTTGTCGAACAGCTTTTTACCTTGGGCCAGGGCAATTTCGAGTTTGGCAAAGCCTCGGTCGGTCACGAACAAGCGAAGCGGAATGATGGTGAGGCCCGCGTCCTGGCTTTTGCCGGCGAGCTGCTTTAGCTCGCGCTTGGTGAGCAGCAGCTTGCGGGCACGCATGGCGTCGTGATTATTATAAGTGCCTTGCGTATAAGGTGCTATGCGCACGCTGTGCACCCACAGGTCACCTTTATGGTCGAAGGTGCAATAGCCATCTTGCAGGTTGGCCTCGCCGGCGCGGATGCTTTTTATTTCGGTGCCTTGCAGCATCATGCCCGCGTCGTACTTGGCCAAGAACGTGTATTCGTGGCTAGCGCGGCGGTTGCGGATGTTGATATTGGCGGGAGTCTTGTCTTTCATACCGCGGATTAAACGGATTTAACGGATGGCGTGGCTACGCTTGCCAGCGGCAAGCTAGCTACGCGGGTGAAGCAACCTAGGTGCCTCTGCGCTTTACTTATAGTTTTAGCCGCGGGTCGGGGCTGGTGAGCTGGCTGGCAAAGTCGCCGGCTTCATACTGAAACAGTGCCGCTTGGCCTACCATGGCGGCATTATCGGTGCAAAACTCGAAGTCAGGAATAAATACCTCCCAACCTTCTTGCTGCGCCAATACTTGCAAGCCCTGGCGCAGGCCTGAGTTGGCAGCTACACCGCCAGCCAAGGCCACTTGGCGCAACCCAGTGGCCTGCGCCGCTTTCTTCAATTGCTTGAGCAGCGTTTGCACAATGGTGTGCTGAATGCTGGCGCAAAGGTCGGCGAGGTTTTCTTCGACGAACTTAGGATTGGCGGCCGTTTCTTTCTTCAAGAAATACAGCACCGACGTTTTGAGGCCGCTAAACGAAAAATTATAGCCATCGAGCGCCCCTTCGGGAAAAGTAAAACGCCGGGGGTTGCCGGTTTGGGCTAGCTTGTCGAGGCGGGGGCCGCCGGGGTAAGGCAAGCCCAGTAGCTTAGCGGTTTTGTCGAACGCCTCGCCCGCCGCGTCGTCAATTGTCTGACCTAGGATTTCCATATCCAAGGCACTGCGAACTACCACCAGCTGCGTATGGCCGCCGCTCACGGTGAGGCACAGAAATGGAAAAGCCGGCTTGGGCTCCCGAATGAAGTGCGCCAGAATGTGCGCCCGCATGTGGTTGACAGCTAGCAGGGGCTTGCCTAGGGCCAGCGCGAAGCTCTTGGCAAATAGATTACCTACTAATAAGGACCCGAGCAGGCCGGGGCCCTGGGTGACGGCCACAGCGTCTAGGTCGGTTTTTTCGATGCCAGCGCGACGCAGCGCGGCTGTCACTACGGGCAGCAAATGCTGCTGGTGCGCCCGCGAGGCTAGCTCGGGCACCACGCCGCCATACTGCTCGTGCACGGCCTGGCCGGCTACTACATTACTGAGTAGCTGCCCATTGCGAAATACAGCGGCACCTGTGTCGTCGCAGCTCGATTCGATGGCGAGAAGAGTAATAGACATTAGTAAATAACGTAATCTGGTATTGTCCTTGCGAGGAAGCACGACCAAGAACAACCATTTTTCAGGCTCACTGCTTAAAAACTGTCGCAAAGGTCGGGCGAACCCGCCGACTATCTGTCGCGTTTGCCGAGACACTGTGCGCTAAAAGCCGCACCTTTGCGTTTTACTAGCTGGGCCTAGCTGCTCATAACTCCTTTTTGCTCTAATTCGTGCGTCGCGCTTTTCGCATTCTGCTCAGAATCGTCTTCGGCCTGCTGGTGCTCGGGCTGGTGCTGGTGGGTGGCGTGCTAGTGGCCCTACGCGTGCCCAGCGTGCAAACGCGGCTGGCCCAAAAGGCCGCCGCCGTGCTCACCCAAAAGCTGGGGCAGGTAGTAGAAATTGCCGGGGTAGATGTGCGGCCTTTTTCGCACGTGCTACTCGATGGCGTGCGGGTGCGCGACCGCCGCGGGGGCGAGCTGTTCAGCATTGGGCGGGCCGACGCAGACATTCAGCTATTTTCAGTCTTCGACCCTAGCCACCTGCACGTGGGCACGCTCACACTCACGGAGCCTCGCTTTGCGCTTCGCGATGTGGCAGGCCAGCCCGACTCGACCACCCTCGACCAGTTTCTGAGTGCCATAAAGCGCCTAGCTGGGCCGCCCGACTCGACCAAGAAAGATTCGAAGCCCTTTGACTTTCAGCTGCACGACGTGGCTATTCGCAACGGCCACTTTGAGCTGGAGCGGCCCGACGCGCCCCGCGACCCGGCCTACGGCCGCAGCATCGACTACGCCCACATGCAGGTCGACAGCGTGTACGCCGATATTTCGGCGCTGAATTTCAAAACCGATACGCTGCGAGCCCGGGTGGCGGGCCTGCGCGCCATTGAGGTGCCTTCCCAAACGCGCCTGCGCGAGCTCACGGCTGATATTCAGTACAATGAGCATTTCTGGGACTTCAAAGACCTGAAGCTGCGCGTGGGCCGCAGCCAGCTACAGAAGTACCTGCGCTTTGAGTATCACCGCTTTGGCAACTTCTCCGACTTCAATGACTCGATGCGAGTCATTACGCAGCTGCGCGGCGCCAAGGTCTATACCGACGACATCGCCAAGTTTGCGCCGCAGCTGGCTACGCTCAAGGACTCCATCCAGATTTCGGGCGACGCCAAGGGCTACGTGCGTGATTTTCAAATTAAAAACCTCGATGTGCGCTATGGCCGGCGCACCCACGTGGTGGCTTCCCGCGCCCACGCCGACAACCTCCCGAACTGGCGCACCAGCCTGATGGACTTGCGCCTGAAGCCCTCGCAAGTAGATGCGGCCGACCTACGCCGCTGGCTGCCGCGCTCGGCCAACACGCTGGTGCAGCGCCTAGGGCTGGTGAAACTGAATGGCCAGTTTGTGGGCTACGTGACTGACTTTGTGGCCAACGCCTCGTTTGACACCGCCCTAGGTAAGGTTTCGACTGACCTTAACCTCAAAACCAAGAGCGACTTTGACCACGCGGTGTACGAAGGCGACGTGCAAAGCACCGCCTTCCAGCTAGGTAAGTTTCTAGGTGATGAATCGGTGATTCGGGACGTGACCTTGAATGGGAAGGTAACCGGCACCGGCTTTGTGCCGCCCGTGGCCAAGGGGCACGCGGTAGTATCGGTGCCCGCCATCTGGCTGAGCGGCTACCGCTACCACAATCTGACGCTCGACGGCGACTTTGCCGGGCAGGGCTTTAAGGGCAAAATAACGGCCAATGACCCCGCCGTACAGCTTAGCGCCAACGGCGAATTTGACCTGAACCCGCGCCACCAAAAGATAGACGTGACTGCCGCCATCGGGCGGGCCAACCTAGGCACGCTAGGCTTACTGAGCATGCCGCTTGTAGTGCGCACCGATGCACAAGTGCACCTGCGCGGCACGCAGCTCGACTCGCTGCTCGGCTACGCTCGGCTGCGCAACTCGCGCTTTACGCTGCGGGGCCAAACGCTTGAACTTGATACCCTTGACGTGACCAGCACCCGTAGCAGCCGCGGCGAGCGCCAGGTGAGCCTGCGCTCGGAGCTGCTGGCTGTGACGGCGACCGGTCGGTTTGAGGTAGACGCCGTGCGGCGCGATATCGAAACCCTGTGGCACGAGTATCGCCTCAATTTTGAGAGCAACGAAGCCGCCACGGCGGCTTATTACCGGCGCAAACGCCAACAAGCCTTGCCCAACTACGAGATTGATTTTGACTTGAACTTCAAGCACATCAATCCGCTGCTAAATCTGCTGATGCCTGACTTGCAGGTCTCGGATAACAGCCGCATCGACGGTTCCTTCCGGCAGGGCGAAACGTCCATTTTGCAGCTTGGGGGTCGGTTTGATAGCATCTGGTATGGGCCAGTGCGCACAGTGGCCACCGAGTTTGACTTCACCACCTCGAAGCTGCCTTACAAGCCCGAGGTACTGGCCCAGGCCAGCGTGACCTCGGCGCGCCAGCAGGTGCCAGGACTGGGTAACACCGAGAAATTTGTGGTGGAAGGCGTGTGGGACCAGCAACGCATCAATTTTTCGACTTCGCTGGCCCAGAGTGGCACCACCAACCGCGCTACTATCAATGGAGCACTCTCGTTTTTGCCGCGGGTGGTAGAGGTAGTTTTCCGCCAGAGCGGCTTACATCTACTTGATAAAGAATACACTATTGCGGCCGATAACGTGATACGCATCAGCGACTACGGCCGGCGGCTCGATATTCAGAACTTCGTACTCAGCAACGGCAACCAGCGGCTAAGCGCACAGGGCATTATCTCGCCCGACCCACGCCAGCCGCCTTTGCAGCTCGACATTGCCAACTTCGACCTAGGCACGCTCAACTCGGTTATTGGCCAGCGCCTAGGGGGGCGCCTGAACATGCAGGCGTCGGTAAGCGGCATTTATAACGACTTGGCTATCAACAGCACCCTGGCGGTTGACTCCTTGGTATACGAGGGCGTGCCTATTGGGCAGGTGGCCGGGCGCGGCGATTGGGACAACCCCAGCAGCCAGCTGCGCGTGAACCTTGACGTGGCCCGCCAGCAGCAACGCGTGCTCACGGTGACGGGCTACCTGGCGCCCAAGTCAACCACCCAGCAGTTTAACCTCACCGGCCGGCTCAACGACGCGCCCGTGGTGCTAGCACAGCCCTTCCTCACTGGCATTCTCGACAAGCTTGGTGGCACGGGCCAAGGCGAACTGATGCTAACCGGGATGTTTAGCGCACCCAACCTCACGGGCGCGGTAGATGTGCAGAATGGTCGCTTCACATTTGGCTACCTAGGTACCACGTACACCTTTGCCGACCGCATCACGTTCACCAATACCAGCATCTTGCTGGCGGGCATCAAGCTGCGCGATGCCCAGGGCAACACGGGCACTGTAGATGGCGCAGTTAACCACCAGGGCTTCCAAAACATGAGCCTGAACCTGCGGGCGGCGTTCCGTAAGTTTCAGGTCCTCAATACCACGCGCAAGGACAACGACCTGTATTTTGGCACAGCTTACGCCTCTGGCTCGGCCACGGTACGCGGCCCAGTTGATGACCTGGTAGTAGACGTGCGCGCTACGTCGGAGGCGGGCACGCGCTTGGCGCTACCCCTCGATAATGCCGCTAAAGCTCAGCAAGCCACCTACATCAAGTTTGTAAATCGCAACCTGCCTGATTCAGTGAAGCGGCGGCAGGCCATCACGGCTGCCGCGCTGGCCGCGCAGAATAAGGTGGACCTGTCAGGCATTCAGCTCAATATGAACCTGACGGTGACGCCCGATGCCTACCTCGAGATTTTGCTCGACGAAGCCACCGGCGATGTAATTCGGGGCGCGGCCACCGGGCAGTTGCGCTTGGCCATCGACACGCGGGGCGAGTTTAACATGTATGGCCAAGTCGAGATTGTGCGCGGCGCCTACAACTTCACCTTGCAAGGTTTGGTAAATAAAGAGTTTGTGGTGCGGCCGGGCGGGGTTATCACTTGGAACGGTGACCCGCTCGACGGGCAAATGAACGTGACGGCAACGTACACTCAGCGCACCTCGCTCGCGCCTGTTTTGCAAAGCACTACTGGCCCTGGCACAGGCAGCGGCTCGGCGGTGGTGCCCGTCACGGCCGTAATGAACCTGACTGGACCGCTGCTGCTGCCGGTTATCAAGCTGGCGCTGGAGTTTAACGATGCCCCTAGCTCGCTCCAGAATGACTTGGCCGCCTTTATTGCCCTGCTACGCAACGACGAGCAGGAGCTGAACCGGCAGGTATTCAGCCTCTTGGTTTTCCGCACACTGTCGCAGCAGAACGCTTTTACCAGCGTGTCGCTCAGTGGGCAGGGCAATGCGGTGCAAAACAGCCTAGGTCAGATTATTTCGTCGCAGCTCGGGGCTCTCACCTCGCAGATTGACCAAAACCTGGAGATTGACTTCAACATCAACGGCCTCACCGCCGACCAGTTGCAAGCCCTGCAAGTGCGCCTGAGCTACTCCTTCCTGAACGGCCGCCTGCGCCTGACCCGCGAGGGTGGCATCAGCAATAGCTCTTACACAACCAATACCTCGACGGGCATCACTACCACCAACCAGTCGTCGCTGCTCGGCGATTTTAGCCTAGAGTATTTCCTGCGGCCCGATGGTAAGTTCCGGGCCAAGCTGCGCTACGAAACCACCCCACGCACCGGCGACCTCGGCAACAACGTAAACCAGAATCAGGCACGGGCCGGTATTTCGCTGCTGCACACCGAAGAATTTAACTCGCTACGTGAGCTATTTGGCCGCGAGTCGCCGACCCGCCGACAACGCAACCGCCAGCGGGCACGCGAAGTGCTCACCGTAGAGGAAGACCCTAAGACGAATATATAGGTAGTTTTTGGTGCCCTGGTACCTGGTGCTTGCATACAGTCTTCCAGTTGTTGTACTGATTACCTAGGCACTAAGTAGCCATACAGAAGTAAGCGTATAGTGCGCAATTGGTAGCTTGCGGCATGCGACGACCTGCCACCGAGTTGAGTTCGGAAGAAGTGACGTGTTTGGAAGCGTGCAGTCAGCACGGACCG
>NZ_VMRJ01000005.1 GCF_007713685.1 Hymenobacter setariae | reverse complement strand
TAGCCGCAGCGCCTCCGCTCGAAAGGCGGCGTCATAACGCCGGCGTTTAGTAAGTTGAGGGCTGTCTTTCATGACAATCGAAAGATAAGACCCTATTCTGTCCAGAATTACCCGACCACCTCAAAGAACCTTCTATTCAGAGCCAGTTGAAGGGACAAATAATACGAATGTGGGTCAAGAGACAAGTCTAACTGAAATTACTGATTAGCTCACACTTGCATACCACTTTGTATTAACTCAACGGGCGCACTTGGGCAGTAGGCGCGTGGGGACTGACTTGCTTTCGGCTTGCCCGACATTCAGCGAACACTTAGGCAAAGCCTCCCTTGCCTGACCTAGAAGTCCTGCTTCCCCTATTGATGCCTGAACTTTTGTATACCTTGCTAGCTCAACCTTTTGACCAAGCTAGCCATGAATACGCTTACCCACTTCCCCGTTAAAGACGTTGCCGCAAAGCTGCCAGCAGCGGTAAAGGCACTACTTGGCAAGCCTAGCGCCATAGAACTGGTGCGTCCGAGCAGCACTCCTTGCAAAGAGCAGGCCTGCGAAAAAATGATTTACCAAGGGGGCAAATACGAAATCGTCTTTATCAACGGGGTGGCCGACTGGATTACCATCAGTCAGGTAGCGGCATATACCACGCCCAACGCAGTCCTTGAGTACCTGGGGCTGCCTGAGCAAGTGCCAGCTTTTAATAACCCACAGCAGGTGGTGTGGTGGCGAGACATCGCAGGGCTTCACGAGGTGAATTTCTTCTATGATATAGCTGGAAGGCCAGCATATATCTACGTGAAGTGCATCACGAAATAGTATTCTGATGCGCTGTTCTTCGCTAACCGATTCTACTATCTCCCACACTCACTCACTACCTTGCTCATGAGCTTAGAAGCAAAGAGCCAAGCCCTAAAAGCGCTTATTGCTACTTACGATACGGACTGGCTTCTTGGTGACTTGTCCGGGTTAATGCGGCACATCTCTACAGGCCATGCCAACGACCAACTTGGTAAACTCTCGTCTCCACTTAGACAACTCTATTTCTTAGGGGGACTACTTATCACATCCGATGATGCCAACGCCGACGATATTCGGTTCACTCATGAGAAATGGAATGAAATCGTCGTATTGCTCAACGAGATTGAAGCAGAGTATGATAAATTTTTCTTTCCCCGTCCGGAAGACACAATAGACGAGCAGTGGAGGCAAGTAAGAGAGGTAGCTATGCCTTCCTTTCTTGGCTACTTCAACCAAGGCCCATTGAATTATGAAGAACAGACAGTCAATTGGATAAGCGACTTATTCACTCCGCTTGACACAATCATAGAAGCTGCTACGTCGCTTAAAACGGCTGACTTTATCAACTTTTATGATGCTTTAGATGCGTTGATTCAGCAGAATATGCAGGGCATCATGACTAAGTTTTTGCCAGTTAAACCTAACTGGCGTGATTATTCAAAAGTGAAGTTGGTGAATACGGCACCGCCGTGGCTAGAGTATAAACCGTCCGAGGACGAGCAAGCACTTTACCAGTTTATGGCTGACCATGGAATCATCAACAGATTCTTCCCGGCTGAATTGGTCTCTGCCGATTTGCCCGAAGACAAGATTAATGCAATTCTCTCGCTGCTTTCTATATCCCGCGCATCAACAGATTACCTTTATTATACCTCTGCCAACCCGTTGCTGGAGAAGCCCATCATTAATTTGGGTACAGGCATGTTCCAAGTCTTTGAGATAAAGCAAGTAATTCATGCTACTCAAGACCTTTTGGAGCGAGTATGTACTACCAACACGGTGGATACAAAAAGATATACTGACCGGAAGGGCAAACTGCTTGAGAGTAGGGTGATTGAAATCTTCTCGGCATTCTTTAAAAAAGACTGCCAAATATTCCCTAGCTATTATATAGACGGAAATGAGCAGGATATTTTGATATTATGGAAAAAGTATGCCTTCATAATAGAGCCAAAAGGTTATGCATTACGCGAGCCTCTTCGAGACCCTGACCGCGCCTTTCCTAGAATAAAGAAGGACTTTGAGGCTAGTATTGGGTACGGGTACGCCCAAACTAAGCGAGTTGAGCAAAAATTTATTGACGGGGTTCCGTTCTACATCTATGATGAGAAGGGAAATAAAATGGCTGAAATCGACCCAAGTAAATACGAGGCTGATTTCTCAATCATCGTTAATTTGAAGTCGTTTGGACAGATTCAAAACGACCTCTCTACGCTATTGCCAATTGGCGAAGATGATGTTTACCCCTGGGCAGTCAAACTAGATGATTTGGAAGTGTTTCTACTCACTATGCAAGCTCAAGGCAAAAAGCCGCTTGATTTTGTAGCATTCCTTTCAATTCGAGAAGAGCTTCATGGTAAGCTTATCTGCATGGATGAACTAGATGTTTGTGCTATGTTCTTAGAAGGCAAGCTCTCACCTCAACTTGCTAGCAAGCAAAGTAAGTTGCTCGTTCCACCTGATGAAGCGGGCATATTCGACAAGCAGTATGCTAAAGGCATGGGATTCAAGAATGAGAAGTATTGGGCAGAAAAGAAAGGTGGCAAGCACCTCTTTATTTAGCGCGTAGTAGACACCTTCGAAGTCTCAGATCTTAAATAGTCGATTTTTTATAGCTTGCTACTTCACTTTAGCAATCTCTAATTCGCAGTAGTTCACCTCATGCCAAACGTTAATTCTTCAGACGACAACGCCTACAGCTTTGAAGAAGCTGTTGCTATCATCAACACTTTTCACAGTCGCGTGTATGGGCAGCTAATAAAAACAGATAAGACGCCTCAGCGCAATACTATCAAAGGCAAGGCAGATGGTTTCCTAGCTCTACCTTATGAGCCAGGCAGCTACTCGTTTGAGTTAGCGTTATTCAATTATAATTTGACGCCCTTTAAAGAAGAGTGGATAGCTGCTAAGCGCAGGGAAGGTCATCGATGGCTACCGCTAGTACGCATAGCTGGCCAGTATGTGGCTCTAGTGCCAGTTTTGCTGGATATGCTTATTTGGGATGAGAGTTGGCGCAATGCAGTATAGATTGAGAGTAGTCCTAGCCTCAGCGTACTTTCACTAGGAGTCGAGACCTTTTTGTAGCTTGGCGGCGTAGAGCAGGTAACCCCACCATGAATCGGCCATGACACTAGCCTGTCACATAATCAGCATATTATCGTTTTCGTTGGCGCGGAAGAGATAGGTGGTACACAATATCTCATCGCTTAGAAGCCGCTCGAGATAGAAAGACTAGAATGGTAGCGAGCGGCGGCCTTATTGCTGTCTTATTATCGAGTCCGTAGCAACCAATGAAAAAAAAGAGTACTATAGAACTAGAAGAATTCCTCAATCGCATCCGTGAGGGCTTATCCGTATTAGAGGCACTAGGGCTCTCTCATGCGGACCTTAATCAAGTAAGTTTTGAGCAATTGTTAGAAAATCCAGATGATATAGGAGATGGTGTGATAAAAGTCGAGACTAAATTAGACACATTGTTTCTAGGGGTGTTTGACAACTTGTTTGTTAAGCACCACGACGATAAAATAAGATACCTATTTTTTGGAAATACTAACAATGCCCCGTTAATTATTAGAATATTTCAAACGCTATTTAAAAAATTTGGCGGAGGCATATATGATGACAGTAGATTTGCTTCTTTTATTAGAAAGGATAAAGTAGTTAGCTTATCGAAGGGTAAGTTTAAAAGCAAGAAAGATGCTTTATTTCACACGTGGTCATCAGGTAATAATTCAATTTCTTTATCCTACCACACTTCGCCACTTAGGCAGTTCAGATTATTGATTACACAAAATCATCCTCAAGTTCCTGATATAGCAATAAGAACAAAGGGAACGATTGAACATGCCTTGAACTTTGATATAAATTCTATCCTAAATCAGCAGGAAGTAAGTCAATCAGTCATTATTGAAAAAGGAGCTGTCAAGTACATTGATTATGTATTCAACCTAGAGCACCTGGTACTTGAGGTTTTCGATATACTACGCATCAGACTTTTTAGCCCCGTGAGGAAGTTTGATTTAATGGTGCATTCAAATCTGGAATTAATATGCTCCAAGTCAATAGACTACACAAAAATGGCTCGTATCGCTAGCGGACTGATTAGCTTATATAGTAAAGATACTCTTGGCTCTGAAGAGCTTATGCCTTACGAGGTAGATAATTTACAAGAAGGCCATTGGGTGGGAAGGATGTGGTACTTAAATAAGTCTCACGCTCTTTGGTCATCTAGTAGAGATGCAGAAAACATGGCATACAGCTTATCCCTTAGCTATGACAAAAAACGTGATGGATTTAAGTTGGACATTGTAGGCTATAATGAATTAGTTAAATTATCTAATTAAAATTTCACACCTGCTTTAAATCTAAAAATTAAGAATTCATGACTAACAAAATTGTCTTGCAAGAAAATGGCAATGCACTTTCTCTTGACTATAATTATGAGAAAGCAGAATTAACATTTTCGTTTTCGAAGAATGAAGTTGTAATGAGTAAAGTTATCGATGGAGATGACTTAGATTTATTCTTTATTTACCTTAATAGAATCTTAACAAAAAGGATAATAAATAAAGATACTGAGTCTAGGGAGCGCTATTTAACAGAACTTTTACTTACGGATGACGCAAAAGATAATTATGACAGCTTAGTGAGCATTTTTTCACGATGGGCTAATCTCACAGGGTTGACCGCGTATAACAGTGAAGTTATTACTGAAATAGGAAGCGTTAGAAGTACTGCTGCTAGCCAAACTAGTGCGGAAGTCTTTATAGGCTTACCTCAAGAACATATAGACCTTTTTACAATCGAACGTATTCAAAACGCCACTGGGGAATTTATGGAAGCCCTAGGATTTGAACTTGAAACGCAGGATGAGCCTGTATTTGGCTCTTTCTTTCAACGGTTGCAATACCTACTCAAGGGAGAGGTAAAAGAGGAGATTAATGAGCTTTATTCTAAAGGCAAGGTTGCTTTAGAAACGCAATTTGTCAGTGTCCCTAGCGCAGAAGCCACAAGCAAGCTGGCGGGTGCTGCTGCAAGCCTTATTACTGCTCTAACTGGCATTGATGAAGCCGCTATACGCTTAGGGGCTATTCTAGTAGTAAAAGTTTCTCGCGATGGGGTGCCGCTGATTCTAGCCGAGACTGTATCACCCGAGCTAGCTTTACTCTTGGATAAGAATCCGCAGCTACTTAAAAACCCTAGCGTCGTATTCGATCTGATCTCTACTGTGCGGGTACCAGACAAGCAGGTTGGTGAGAGTGGTAGCGCTGAGATTTTATAGTGTTTTATTTGAGTGGTGGATAGGTAGATATCCAAGACTCAATCTATTCCTGCATCTAATTTCTAATACTCCGCAACAAAAGGCTTGCCTGACGCCTCATCAGGTAGCGCACAACTCTTACGTTTCTGAAAGGAAGCTACATGAGGGGGAAGCTTGCGGGCTTGTTTGGTTAGACTTATAAAGCTCAACGTTAAGTTCGTTCTCGGTGGCGGCATGTATGAGTGTAGTAATTCGTCGCCTAACTCAGTGGGCTTATCTAAGCCAAACTTGGTGCTGCCTTTGCGCGCGCTGGCTGGGTCGGCGTAGTATTTAACAGTAACAGGAATGTTAGCGCCTGGGTATCTGGTCGCTTTAATAGCAAGTCTATTGAGACTTTCTTTGGTGGCTTGCTGATTAAAGTACAGTACTTTATCACAGTTGACAACACTTAGTAGATTAAGAGCTTCTACGTCCTGCTCATTTATAGTCGTTACTAGGGATGCTCCTTTACCCCCTACTTTGTACACCCATGGATCATAAAGTAACAGCATCGTAGTAGGGTCGAGGGGCATAAATAGCTGCAAGCCAATTTGAGCGTGCCCCACCGTACCACCATGTTTATTACGCTTTTCTAAATACTGATTATATTTTACTAAAGGATTATCGCAGGTAATGAATGGGTATGACGTGTTGTTCTTAAGCAAAACAGCGCGCAAATCATAGCAGCAAAAAAAGGCTCGCTTTAGAAGCGTCATCGCTATATGAGGCGCTTCCTTATGATCTAGCTTTAATTCATCAGCATTCTTGGGCAGTTCGACTTGGTCGCCAAAAGCGAAGTCATGCATTTGATCCATCATGGTCACCATCTTATTGGTATTGACGAGTGTCCGTAAGTCAGATGTGAGAGCGAAGACCAATAGCGTTACCCAATCGTCAGAGCCCTTCGTAGGCACGTATGAGGTATCGCACATTTTGCGCAGCAGCTCAGCAGCAAGCCCTTCCATGCGCGAAAGCATGGTCTCAAGTTCCCCATCTTCGCCATACAAGTAGGGTTTACAAGCTTGACTTTTCAGGGGGCCATGGGCAATAAATTGCTGCTTGGCGACATTGAACACGCCAACGGTTTTTCCATTGCTTTGTAGCGAAAAGCGGCGTAGAAAGAACTTGGGCACATAATGATGCTCTTTGAGTTTCATAATACCAAACTACTCAAAATAGCTCTACTCTTACATACCCTTCTTCCACTCCCTTACAATATTATCTATCATGAGGCATGTATGATTGCAGACAGGTAATAGAAAGCCTAGTGAGTATTAGTAGCTGCTAGCTTACCAGTAAGTCAGGAGCCGACACCTTGTTACTATTACTCTCCTATTTGCTTGTTTTTGCATTACTAATTTCTATTCGTCCTAATGACTGAAATAGGATAGAGTGCTCCCTGAATGAAGTAATTCATCGTCATACTCTAAATCACTGGCTGAAGAAATAGCAGAGACCCCTAGTACCTACCGATGAAGGCTGCTATCGTTATTGATGAGAAACGACCCGCGAATGAGCTTGTACGAGATGAAGGAACTTATTAGGATGAGGTTAATGATGACGAAGACATTAGCCAGATGCCTCTCAGCATTGCTGAACTTCGGCTCACTGACCGACCCTTGCTAGAAAAATTTCAGCAGGCAGTGGCACAAACTACTCGGTAGGTTCAGCCACGCAACTATGATACCGAGTTGAAGATGTAGCTGCTGCTTCGTTTCTACTAGTTGTCCCATTTATCCCACGGCTTAAAAGTGGAACGCGTATATATTCCTTATTGGCGAATACGTCAACAGCCCTTGTTATGACTATGATGCTTGTTTTTGAAATGATATCCTAGTTAATATAAAGTGATGAAGCAATGTATCATTTTCATAGGCAGTTATCTCCAAAGATCCTGGTTTCGATCGGCTTCACCATCTTCATAAGCTGCCATACGGCGATAATAGCCCGCAAGCCCCCTGAGTATTGCCCCAGTGCGAGGCCAGGTAGGAGCAATAACTTCTGCATAGCCAGCGTACAGTTCCACTAAGTCTCTTTCCTGGCGGCCGCCTTCATATACTCCCCTTGATGTGCTTCCTCGACTATTAGTCACGCCAATTTCGAATCCCTTCTCTAACTCGACGCTAGCTTCATGCTCCAGCAGATTGCGTACTGCTTCATGCGGCCAGTACTTATCGTCACCCTCTGGTGAACTGCTTAACATTTGTCCTATCTGTTGCTCGCCTATGATTAGGCGACCCATTTCGCTCAATGCTTGTTTGGCTTCTGTTACCCAAGTGAATAAGAAGTCTTGGTCGACGTAATTATCTTCTCCCAAACCAGGTACAGCCCTAAAAGAATTAAGCAATTGGAAATAGCTCATTGAGGCAGCTGCATCTTGGTTATTCGCATCTTGTTCGTCTGCAACTGGCTCATCTACAACCTTACCATCTACTGTTTTTTTATAAACCTTGCTCAGCAACTCAGCAAAGAACTGGGGTGAAGAGGCAAGCTGCTTATGTAATACCGTTGTACTTCCTTCTCGATAAGAGTAGGTAAGAGGCAGAAACTTAAATTCTAATTGACCTACACTAATTCTATCTATTACTGTATCACTGGCTAACCTGTCTAACAGGATAGAAACTTGATAGCTCCTCAGTTGTCGAGCTACCTCAGGCGTTAACGCATCGTATAATTTTTCTAATGCTTCTAGGATAAGCTGTGTAGGTATACCACCTTTTTTCTCATGCAGACTTAATAGTTCAACTGCTTTAAAAGGGTGATTAAATTGCAATAAAAGTCTAGTAGCTTGTTCAGCGTCGACGTCATCAATCCCCCAGATAACAAACTGATCCCAATACTGCTGCTCGACCTCACCTTCATAATCGCTAAGCTTAGTCCAAGTTCTGACATCATTTTTCAGAAAAGTAAACCACTCGGCCAATTGAGCGGCACTCCAACTATTTTTTGAGCGCTCAGCCACTGCCTCGCACCAGTCGCGGTCACGATCTTTGTGTCGCAGCCAATGGTCTGCAATTCCTCTTGCAAACAGGTCTTCAGATCTAGTCTCAGCTAAGTATCTGCCTAAAAGCTCTTCAATGCGCGAGTCTGATAGTCCGGTCTTAGCAAAAGCGCGCCCTAAATAGAAAGCATTAGATACAGTTGGAATTAATGCCAAAACATGATCATCCCCCTGGACATGCATTTGTTGTAGCGCCTCATATTGGGTTTGCTCTATGAGTGCTTCGTAATCTTCATCTTCAACCTGTCCTTCTGGGAGTGCAGGCCATTGGTCGAATAGCCAAGCGTAGCGTTCTACTATATCTATGGGTTCGAACCGGGGGAGTAATTCCGCCAACGCATCGGTTTGCTCACGCCACATTGCCCATTCAGTATCTGAATGTGACCGGTGGCGATGAACGAGCTGACGTAAAATATGCCATATAAGCGCTTTATCATGATCGCTTGTCAACTCATTGCTGAGCTCAATTAATCGAGCAATTGCTTCCTTAAAAACAGTGGGAGAAGCATGCTCAACTAGCGGCACAATTAAGGATTGCCACTGCGTAACATCCGAACCAGCTAGTTTCATTAACAGACGTCCAATTTCTTCTCCCCCACGTGCCACATCGCCTCGAGTAGGCTGTACAGTTGTGGGCCAGTCGCGCCAGCGTGGTTTAGCGGTATTTTCTGCGACCCCTCTAAACTCGGGCAGTAGCCTCATAAGTAGGCTTCTACCTATTTCAGGAGCTTGGTCAACGAGTTGTCTGAGTAGAGTTAATCGTTGATCAAGAGGAGCAGTGGTATTCGGATGCCAAAGCAGAAAAATCTCACGCAAGGTGTTGCGTGGGCGATTAGTAGTCGAGCCTCCAGGGTCCAGTTGAGTTAACCGCGTAAGAATAGTGAACACATAGCCTAAATATTCGGGTTTCCAAGCTAATGTCTCCAGCGCCCATAATAACCCAGCATGGTGCGAACTTGCATGAAATAGCCCCGGCTGCTCCTCAAACAGTGTCATCACCACCGGGTCTTCGCCTGTGAGGCCAATATGTATTTCTTGTAAGAAGGGATCGGGTGCAGCTTCTGCCAGCGCAGGTAGCAAATCAGAAATAGAACGCAGCACTAGCGGGTTAGCTAGAGCCTGCCGTAGTAACAGCGTGACGGTATAGCTAGCAAAGGAACGCGCCGTGATATTGGCTGCTGGTAACGACTGTTCATCCTGACTACCGATAAGAGCCAGTGTGTTAGCTATACTATCTCGAAGTACTTTCGAGTACGGCGAGCGCTTATCGAGCAGTTCAGCACGGTACTGATGCTCAATTGGCAACTCGTAACGAGGTAGCGGAGCACCTAGTATATCTATAACTAATTGTTGTAGCCGGTTAAGCTGATCCCGAGTGATAAATCGGTAGAGCAGACTCCATACATCAAGCTTATCGCTAACGTACCAAGTAGAGCTCGTCAGGCGAACAGGTGGGTTAGTTTCGTTTGCCCAACGCAGAAGTCCCTGTTGTACTTGCTCATACGGTAATTGTGCTAAATGCGCTACTGCTTCTCTATCTTTCTCCTCATTTTCGTCCCAAGCGCCTAGTAACAGAGCAGGGATAAGAGAGAAAGCATTCTCAGGTTTAGCCCATATTGGTCGCTGTAAACTAGGAGAAATTGCTAGCTTGCGTCGGAAGCTGGCAAAACTAGTACGAGCTGTCCAGGCTAAAGCGTAAGCTTTATCGTATGATAGACCCTGAGCCTGCAGAGCACGCTCGGCTACTTCGCGAGCGATACGCGGAATAGGTTCCGTGTCAGAGGAAACAGCGTCAGTAGGCGAAGAAGGAATAAAAACTCGGTGTCTACGCCGATAGGCTCCGGCAATCTCGTCACGCTCTTCGAAGAGGGGAATAAGAAGCAACTGTGTTCCAACCTCAATAAGCTGTCGCCAAGCCTCGAGTGTGGTGACTACAACAGCCTGTACTAAATAACGGTCGCGGTCGGCGGCCGGTAACTGCATGAGCGAGGCGGTAAACACTGCCATTGCTTCCTCACGAGAGTCAGCCTGTAGCGTAAGAGAGAGGGAAGTACCCTGTAGCCAGACTTGTACATCAGCGCTTGTGCGGCTTCGACCAGCCAATACTAACTGGCTGGGTGTAGGAGGCACTGTAGACTCCATCCAATCCTGCCAGTAGGTATCTAAGTCAGTTAGGCCGTCAAAGCGTTTGCCAATTAACCTACTAAACCATACCTGAACAGCTGGAGACTGACTCAACCAAGATTCCAGGTCGTCGGCGTTAAGCGCCCGTACTTCTTTCCAATGCTTGTCTTTCTCTTTTTCTGTGACCCACTTTTTCTTGGCCGTCCAAGTCTGAGGTGTGACAAAAATAAATGTTGTTTCTACTGGTTTTAGCCCTAAGGAATTCTTAACCCGCTCGGCATAGTCTTTATCGGCTTTACCTTTTACCCCTGGAGTCTTGCCTAGTTCCCAGCCACATACCCCGCTCGGCACATAAGTCGTACCAGTAGTAACGGTGGTAGTGCCATCCCATCCGCCGGAATTTACACTTGCGCCAATTGGGAAATCAATGTGCTCCAGCGTAGGGGTGGTAGCGAAAATTAGCCGGCGAATCAACTCTGGCAAATGATAAGGAGCGCTTGGTTCAGCAGACCATCGCTTGATATCAAGCGCTTTCACATCAAGGAAGGACATTGCTTATTTTCAGTACACGGGGTTCATATCACGCTTTACTCCATTATCACTCCAAGTTTCCACCTTTGGCTATTGGCTATTGTGCTAGCATTTTAAGTGAGTGTAGCGGTTGCCACTGGGAAACTGCTTCATAACCGTACCTAGCGAGTCCACCAAAAGCCTACTACTGTGGATACGGGTATTCTTATTAGCTCAGAGCTAATACAGATCAGTTATTTAGGGTAGACTAGGGCCTACTTTTCCCTTTAACATACTCAATGCATATTAAGGAGTCATCGTGGTTCCTGCTCTATTCGCTTCCGCGCTGCCTGTTGCATTAAAGCCAGAAACTCATCTTCAGAATATTGTCTATTTTCAATAAATGGCTCATAGGTAGGACCCACAGGTATGATTAAATCTATATCACTGCTAGTAACACCGTTATCATAAGAAGAGCCATGAAACCATAATGCTGTAATGTAAAGAGCTGGAATGCGGAGCAAGCGTGGTTCTAAATCTGCTCTTGCGAATGCTACTCTTACTCGGCCATCATTAACAAATCTTATTATTCCTGATATTATATATTCCAGAAATGGGCTGGAATCAATAGTTCTTAAACTCGGCTGTTTCCCTTTATAGCTTACTTCAGCAGCTGAATAAGCTTCGTTTAACGAATTTGATAGTAAAACTCTTACCCCCAAGTGATGAGCACCATCAAGTGACTTCCCTTCTATAATCTCATCAATTCCCATAGAATAAACATCTTGAGGGAATGAAACAGTTAGTTGCTTGTCATGACCTTCTGTGGGCTTTAATGATTCTGCTAAGAGCTGACTATACGGTTTCTCCTCTAGCCCTTCCATAATAGCACGCAATACATTATCACTAATGGGCTGATTTTTTATCAGACTTTTACGTTGAAAGCTCATTGCTAAGAAGTTATACAGTTTCAAATGAGTAAAGCCACCTTCCCCCTGTTCCCTGGTAATCATCAGGAAACGTGTCATATAAACAATTTACATATTGAAAATGAGGGTCAGCAATATATAGAACCCCAGAAGGAGATATTCCAATTATTGTTACTACATGTCCTATATCGCCACCATTCCACTCAATCTGCATGCAAACTGGCCGACGCTGGATGTTAATCATGTCATGCAGATACTCTTTGCTAACACGACCACTATACATGCCGCTGTAATGCGCAGTCATATACAGTGCTCGGTCTAGATACCAAGGCTCATCGCACTGATTTGGAGCGTTGCAACAAGCTCGTTGCAAAACTCTCGAGACTAAATCACATTGAGTGAAATGATTTTTAGATGGGTAGAAGTCATTTATGGCACAAGTAACAGCTGCCCAGCACCAGTTGCTTTGTTCTTGAGTAGCAAGACTATATGTTAGAGGTTGGTATGCTGGGGAAGAAGGAGCAAAATTCTCATTCAAGACCCTTTGTGGCATAGGTAATGAAGAGCTATTACTGAAGAAAAAGGCAGGTAGTTGATTCGGCATAGACTAGGATGCGAAAAAGGCTTGGAAGTATTGGCAATTATAACAGTTTACAAGACTTATGCCCTACTTCAATGCAGTCACTTTTACGCTTCTATCTTTTATAATAACATAGACGCAGGCACTTATATGTACCACAGTATGCACCAAAAACAAATCAGTCACTCAAGCCATTCCTTGGCCAACTCATTGTGAATGAGCGATAAGCTAGGTTCAAACTAGCGCCTCTCAGCTTGAGAAGCTAATGCACATTCAGGACCGTGAAAAACGACTGGTTGCTTTTGCTGTTGCTTGCCACAATCGTGCATGGATTTGATTTAATCCTTTAACTTATAAGCACTAATAAACATGCAATTAGAAGGTTTAAGCCCTACCCTATGATCTTAATGCAGTAAGAAGGCACTAAATTGTCAATAGTAAGAACGTATGCTATTAAGTTCTCTACAATATAAGCAGCCGATACATGTGCAGCTACGCGTGAGAAAACCCTTAATATAGTTCAAATACTGTATTTGCTAAAGATAAAGATCGCGTACCCTCACGCGTACCCCGTAAAACTAAAAACCCTGTTTCCAGCTTGGAAACAGGGTTTTTAGTGGGCCCACTTGGAATCGAACCAAGGACCTACTGATTATGAGTCAGTTGCTCTAACCGATTGAGCTATAGGCCCCAAGCTAGCCCGAGGGCACAGCTGTTGGCCCAAAGGTACAGCAGATTTTTATTTCTGCTACAGCCAGCAGTTCAATTGCCGAACTTTGCGGGCCGGCAATCAGCCGTTGCTTCTATGCTTCCTAATCTGCTTTTTGATTTTGGTGGTGTCATTATCGACATCGACTACGACCTCACCCCCGCCGCTTTTCGCCGCCTTAGCCGGGCGGGTAGCACTGTAGAATACAGCCAGGCTAGCCAAGCCGAACTATTTGACCTGCTCGAAACTGGCAAAATCTCGGCCGCCGAGTTTCGCGATGGGCTACGCGGTTTGTATGACCTCGACGCCACCGACGACGAAATAGATGCCGCCTGGCACGCGCTGCTGCTTGATGTGCCCGCCGAGCGATTGGCACTCATTGGCGAGCTGCGGCGGGCGGGGCACGCCACGGCCCTACTTTCCAATACCAATGCGCTGCACATTACCGAAATAAACCGGCGCCTAGCCCAGCAGTATGGTTTTAAAAACGGCATTGCGGACTGCCTCGACCGGGTGTTTTATTCGCAGGAGGTGGGCCACCGCAAGCCGGGCGAGGAGATATTCTACCATGCGCTGCGCGAAATGAACTGGCAGCCCGCCGATACGTTATTCATTGAGGATAGCCCGCAGCACATTGCTACGGCGCGCCGCTTGGGGCTGCGGGTGCTACACCTGGCGCCGCCCCTCACCCTTACCACTGCCTTGCCCGAAGCCCTGCGTGTCTTTCCCCAAGAATTTATCGGATTCCCTACCCACCCCACCGCCTGATGACGAGCCCCTAGGGGGCTTCCCAGCCGATGCCAGCGCGCCGCCTACGCTGGCTTGGGGGCAACGCCTGTTTCGGCGCTACGAGCGGCCACCTTCGCGCCTGCGCACTGCTGCCATCCACCTAGGGTTATTTGTGCTGACGCTCGCCACCACCGTGCTGGCGGGCGTCAGCCTCACGCGGGGCGGCCTCGACTTCATCGACTTTTCGGTATTTAGCCTGCCGGCGGCGGTGCGGGCCGAGGAACTGGGCCGGGGGCTGACCTACGCACTAGCCTTTTTGGGAGTGCTAACGGTGCACGAGTTTGGGCACTATTTTGTGGCGCGCTACAACAGGGTAAGCACCTCATTGCCCTATTACATTCCGTTTCCGCTGGGCCTGGGTACGTTTGGGGCGGTTATTCGCATTCGGGAGGCTATTTACTCACGGCGCGAGTTTTTTGACATCGGGCTGGCCGGGCCGCTGGCGGGGCTGGTGGTGGCAGTGGGTGTGCTAGCCTACGGCTTCACGCACCTACCCGACCCGCTGGCTTACGTGCAGCACATTCATCCTGAGTTTGTACGCCTAGGGGCCGACTACGCCCAGGGCTACCAGGGCGAGGTGGGCCTCACGCTGAGCCGCCCGCTGCTGTACCAGCTGCTAGAGCGCTGGCTGGCCGACCCCACCCGCCTCCCCCACCCCAACGAGCTGCTGCACTACCCCGTGCTGGTGGCCGGCGAGCTGAGTTTGTTTTTTACGGCTCTCAACCTTATCCCCATCGGGCAGCTCGATGGTGGGCACATCTTGTACGGGCTGCTGGGGCCGCGCCGGGCGGGGCGGCTATCGGGGCTGCTGTTCGTTGCCTTCATTTTCTACGCGGGCCTAGGGCTGTTTTCGCTACATAGCGGCTGGCATACTTGGCTGTATGGGGCGGCGCCCTACGCGCTGTACCTCTGGCTGGTATTTCGCAAAGCGCTGCCCCGGCCTCGGCAGGTGCTGGCACTAGGGGCACTGGTGTGGGCTGGGCAGTTGGCGGTGGCTACGCTGTGGCCCGCCGTGCAGGGGCAGCCGGGCTGGCTCTTGTTTGGGCTGCTGCTGGGCCGCGTGTCAGGACTTTATCACCCTAGGGCGCCCGACGAGCGCCCCCTGAACCTGGGGCGGCAAGTGCTGGGCTGGACAATGGTACTGCTCTTTGTACTGTGCTTTTCACCGTCGCCGTTTGCGGGCTTGCGCTAGAGCCAGCCGTAGCTAAACTTTTCGGACCTTTCGTAGTCTCGATGCTTGGCGGGGGCGTGTATTTGTGCCGTATTTTTATTATTCTATGCAGTTTCAACAGAGTCAACTTACCCGCTCTACTCAGTTTACAGTACGCGAGCACGGCTTTTTTGTAAGCCAGCGCGATGGCCGGGGGCAAGTCGATATCGCCGTCGAGATACCTTACGAAGAGTTACTTCCTATTCGCCTGGAGTACCGCAACCAAGTGCCGCGGCAGATGTTGCCGCTGGCCGCCTTTGCCTTTATTTTCTGGATTCTGCATCTGGCTCGCCCTTGGCTGGATGCTGGCCGCCTGCCAGTGACCGATGATGTCCTGGCCAATTCGTGGCTGCTTACGATGGGGGCGGGCGTGTGCTTGCTTATGCTGAGCGTGTATGCCTGGCGGCATTGGTGGCACCAGGCCATCTTGCACACCGGCCGCTTGCAGCTAGTGCTGGCCGACCACCCGCGCGACCGCCAGCAGTTTCGCGATTTTACGCAGAGGCTAGACGCCCACACGAAGGCTTACCTGCGCCAGGAGTACGGCGCCATTAATCCGCTGGGCTACATCGAGCCGCAGCTGCGCCGCGTGGCTTGGCTGCGCGACCTAGGCGTGCTCAGCGTCGCCGAGGCGCGGACGCTTAACACCCGTCTCACGGGTCGCGTTTCGGAGCGCTCTATTCGCAGCATGGGCCAACGGCTCGAACCGCTGTACGTCAACTAAGACCGCAGATTCAAACGAATTTTTCGGACTGACCCGATACGTCTGCCTACTTAGGTTGGCCTTTTTGGGTTAGCTCGGCGATAACATTTGCGGGCAGATAGCGCGTAAGCGGAGGGTACTTATTTCCTTTTGCTATGAGCATCTCCCTCAATAAAGCGGCCGTTACGTTTGCCAAAGGCCTGATTAAAGACGGCAAAATCAAGAACGACGAAGGGCACTGGGGCCAGCACAATCCCGGCGCAAAGGAAGAAAACGCTTTTCTTCAAAAGCACGAGATAGACGAGTACGCCCAGTGGCACCTAGGTGAGGATAAAAGCCAAAATGAGGATAACAAAGGCCGTTATAAGTTTCCCTATGGCGACTTCAAAACGGTGCATCGCGATGGCCTTATTGCCGCCAAGGAGCGCGCCGCCCAGCAAGGCTACCACGACATAGAGAAGGCTGCCGACGAACTGCTGCAAGCGCTGGAGAAAAAAGCTGCCTAGGGTCCTAGAGCGGTAGATTCGCCAAGCCTTTGGCTGAAGCAGTTACTATTCGCAAGAAGAATTTCTACGGCGTCAGTTGACTCGGCTGCACATCATGAAAAAAGGCCGCCCAGTTGGGCGGCCTTTTTTGCATCCTCAAATTCCGCGTTAGCGGATTCATCGGGCTTAGCTTATTGAAACGGCTTAGCTTCGGGGCCGAATGCACTGCCGGCCACTTCGCGGCCTACGCCACCCTCCGAGCCATCACCGCCTTCGCGGGGACCCGTGGCGCTAGGCACATAGTTAGCGTCAGCCGAACGGGCGTCGTCGTAGCGCTCGGCCAAACCCGGAATCTCCTCGCGCAGCGAGTCGATGAGCTGGTCGAAGCGCTGCACTAGGCCACGCAGGTTTTTGGTGAGCTCGCGGGCCGTGCCGCTGAGCTGGCCACCTTGGCTCTGGTTGCTGCTGGGCACTTCCGACAGCGGCGTGTACAGGTCGATAGCAGCGGTGAGAGCATCAACGTGCTCGTCGGTTACGCCGTTGTTGGCCAGCAGCGGGCGCACGCCATCGGCAGCCGAGGCTATTTCATTGAGGGCCGCCAGCAGGTCGGGGCCGTGCAGTGGGTCAAGCTGGTCGGGGGTGTAGCTAGCAGCCTTGGCAATGGCGGGGTTAGGCACGGTACCTTGGAGGGCGCGCAGGCCTCGCACGAGGCGGCCGGCAGCTTCTTCGGCGGCATGCTCGGCCCGGTCGCGGGCATCGCTGTACTCAGCGCTGCCTTGGCCACCCTGGCGGCTGGCTACTTCATCAATCGCTTGCAGGTAGGCATTTAACTGCTCAAAATCGGCCACGGCGGCGGGGTTGCGAGCTTCCCACTGGGGGCGCTGGTCGGTGAGTACCCGGTACAGTTGGCGGGCCATTTTGGCGTAGGATATTTCGCGGTCAGTCATGACGGAAAAGGTCAAAAAGTTAGGATGAGAATACCTGCCTATACTGCCTAAAGCGCCATGCCGTTGCGGGATATAAAAAAACCTGGCCGATTTTCGGCCAGGTTTTTAGTTCTGTCAGTGCAGTTTGGCTTAGCCGAGGGCCGTCACGCCGGGCAGCTCCTTGCCTTCCATAAACTCAAGCAGAGCGCCGCCACCGGTAGAGATGTAGCTCACGCGGTCGCCGTAGCCGAGCTGCTGCACGGCCGCCGCCGAGTCGCCGCCCCCGATGAGTGAGTAGGCGCCGGCCGCCGTGGCGTCGGCAATGGCGCGGGCCACGTACTCGGTGCCCACCGCGAAGTTGCTCATCTCAAACACGCCCATTGGGCCGTTCCACAAGATGGTTTTCGAGTCCAAGATGATGTCCGAGAAATCCTCACGGGCATCGGGACCTAGGTCGAGGCCCATCCAGGTGTCGGGGATGGCGTGGTTGGCGGCCACGTCGGTGTCAGCGTCGTTGGCAAATTTGTTGGCGATGATGCTATCGCCGGGCAGCACCAGGTTCACGCCTTTCTCTTTGGCTTTCTCAATCAGCTGCTTGGCCAGCTCCACCTTGTCGGCTTCGAGCAGCGACGAGCCCACGCTGCCACCCTGCGCCACGGCAAAGGTGTAGGCCATGCCGCCGCCAATGAGCAGGTTATCAACCTTATCGAGCAGCTTCTCAATAATGAGGATTTTATCCGAAATCTTGGCCCCGCCCATGATGGCCGTAAACGGATGCTCGGGGTTTTCGAGCACCTTCTGGGCGTTGTCGAGCTCGCCTTGCAGCAGGTAGCCACCCACGCGGTCTTGGGGCGCAAAGTATTGCGCCATCACGGCCGTAGAGGCGTGGCGGCGGTGCGCGGCGCCGAAGGCATCGTTCACATACACGTCGCCGAGCTGGGCCAGGCGCTGGGCAAACGTCTCGTCGCCGGCTTCCTCTTCTTTGTGAAAGCGCACATTATCAAGCAGTAGCACTTGGCCAGGCTGCAGGGCCTGGGCCATCCCTAGGGCCTCCATAGAGAGCACGTCGCCGCCCCACAGCACCTCGCGGCCATACTCCTGCTGCAGGCGTAGCACGAGGCTTTCGAGCGAGTATTTCTTTTCGTAGCCGCCCTTGGGCCGACCCAGGTGCGAAAGCAGCACCACGGAGCCACCGTCGGTAAGAATTTTCTTGATAGTAGGCGTAGCTGCCCGAATGCGCGTATCGTCGGTGATGTGCAGGTCTTTATCGAGCGGCACGTTAAAATCGACACGCACCACGGCGCGGCGCCCGGCGAAGTTGTAGTTAGCGAGGGTGTTCATTGAAAAGAGAGAAAAGAAGTGATGTAATGAGGCAAAGGTGCAGCTTGGGGCGAGCCGCCCTCTGCTTACCGCAGAAGGGGCAGTGAGGTTGAGGCGGTGGCCATTTGCCACTGCCCCAGGCGGCGGCGCACGGCCGGCACGCGCCGCGAAAGTACGCGGGCGGTGGTAGCTGCGCGTATCTTTCGCCGGGGCGGCCGGGCTCGGCAACCCTAGGCAAGTACTTAAAAACGGCAGCTTGGCTGCCTTAGCTAGTGAGCAAGCTACTAGAAATCTGCGCGGCGTCGCTGCCGTCGGCCGTGGCGGCGCAGGCGGGCGGCGCCCACCGCATTGAGCTGTGCCAGAACCTGGAGCAGGGCGGCATCACGCCCTCCTACGGCCTCATTCGGCAGGTATTGGCTGAGGTAAGCCTGCCGGTGTTCGTGCTGATTAGGCCTCGGCCGGGTGGCTTTGTGTACAGCGCCGCCGAGCTTGCCATCATGCGGGCCGACATTGCACTGTGCCACGACCTAGGGTGCGCCGGCGTGGTGCTGGGCGCCCTCGACGCGGCCGGCCACGTGGCCCTGCCCGAGTGCCAGTCGCTCATCGAGCAGGCCGGGCCCCTTGGTGTCACGTTTCACCGTGCCTTCGATGCCTGCGCCGACCAAAGCCAAGCCTTAGAAGATATTATCGGCCTAGGGTGCCAGCGGGTGCTCACCTCGGGCGGCCAGCCCTCGGCCGAGGCGGGCCAGGCTCAGTTGGCCGCGCTGGTGGCCCAGGCGGCCGGCCGCATTCAGATTATGCCCGGCGCTGGCATCACGGCCGGTAATGTGCAGACGCTGGCAGCCCGTACCGGCGCCCAGGAGTTTCACGCCAGCGCCAAGCGCGAGCTGCCGCCCGACCCAGCGGCAGGCCTATTTGCGGCGCCCGAATGGCAAACCGACGCCGCCCTGGTCGCCGAGCTAGTGGCTAGCCTCGCATCGTGAGCCTTATCGCGGCAGCCCTACTCCGCCGCCGCGCTTCCTTACCTTTGTAGCACTTATGAAAGTTGGTATTTTCTTTGGTGGCACCTCGCGCGAGCGGGAAATTTCCTTTGCCGGCGGGCGCACCGTTTTCGATAATCTGGACAAGGGCTTGTTTCAGCCCGTACCCATCTTTGTAGATAGCCTAGGGCACTTCATTCTGCTCGACTGGCAATACTTATACAAGGGTACCATCCGCGACTTTTACCCGCCCGCGGAGGCCTACCCAACCAGCCGCCACCCCTGGCAGCTTTACCTCGAGAATCTGGGCGAGCTGACCGACGAAGCCCTGAATGACCTCATCAGCCGCGTAGGCCGCCGCGTAGAAGCCAGCGAGCTACCTAGGCTCCTAGATTTTGCGTTCCTGACCCTACACGGGCCGGGCGGTGAAGACGGCGCCATTCAGGGTCTGCTCGAGTGGCTGGGCATTCCGTACTCGGGCTCGGGCATTCTATCCTCGGCGTTCGGCATTGATAAAATCGCGCAGAAGAAACTGCTCAAGGCCACTGGCTTGGCTACGCCTGATTTCTACGTGCTTACGGCAGCAGATTGGGATACGGCCGACCCGGCAGCGCTGCTTTCCATGCTGGGCCGCGAGCTAGGCTTGCCGCTTGTTATTAAAGCGCCGCACCAGGGCAGCAGCATTGGTATCGGCATCGTACGTGAGGAAGACCCGGCGCAGTTTAAAGCCGCCGTGGAGCGTGCGCTGTTTCGGCGCACGCTAGCCAAAGCCGAATGGAAAAATCTGGACGAAAACGGCCGTCTAGCCTGGGTGCGTCAGCTGGCTGACATCCGCGAAGGCATTGGTATGCCGGTGCAGGTAATACTTCCACCAACCATTGATATTCCGGAGTTGCTAGGTGCGGTGGAAAAGCCTATTTACAATCCGGAAGAGTTGCTTACTGTTATTGAGCATTCCTTTTTTTGGGATTGCAAAACAGTAACCATCCAGAGCCTCACTGGCGAAACGCAAGTCCTCATCGAGCAATTCGTAGCCGGCCGTGAGTTCAGCTGCATTGTGGTCGAGGATGAGAATGGGGCGCCACTGGCCCTCCCCCCCACCGAGATTGTAAAAGGTACCGAAGTCTTCGACTACCGCGCCAAGTATCTGCCCGGCTTGGCCCGCAAGGTCACGCCCATCGACCTACCCGAGGCCGACATCGAGCGCATCCGGCAGGAGGCGCAGAAGATGTTCGCCACCTTCGGCTTCGAGGTCTACGCCCGCCTAGATGGCTTTATTCAGGCCGATGGCACCATCTTCCTCAACGACCCAAATACGACGAGCGGCATGCTGCCCGCGTCGTTTTTCTTCCACCAGGCCGCCGAGATTGGCCTGAACCCTAGCCAGTTCCTCACCTATATCATCCGCACTTCGCTGGCCGCCCGGCGCCGCGCGGGCTTGAAGCCGGTGCAGCTAGGAGCGCAGTTGGCGCAGCTCGACAAGGCCATCGCCGGCCGCCACGGCGGTACCGACGAGCGCATTCGCGTGGCCGTGATTATGGGCGGCTACTCCTCCGAGCGGCACATCTCGGTGGAGAGTGGGCGCAACATCTACGAGAAGCTGAGCAGCAGTACCAAGTACCGGCCTATCCCGGTGTTTCTGGCGGGCAGCAGCGAGGAGTTCCGCCTCTACGAGTTGCCCATCAACGTGATGCTCAAGGATAACGCCGACGACATCCGTGAGAAAATAGAACAAGCCGAGGCGGGCCACGCTGCCCATCCAGTGCTGGCGCGCATTCGGCAAGAAGCTAGCGGCATCACGGGCACCTACGCAGGGCAACCGGTGGCTGCCCCGCGCCGCCTGTCATTTGAGGAGCTAGCCGAAAAGGCCGATGAAGTGTTCATTGCCCTGCACGGCCGGCCCGGCGAAGATGGCGCCTTGCAGCAGGAGCTCGAAAAGTATGGCCTGCCCTACAACGGCTCAGGCGCAGCCAGCTCGGCCGTGACCATCAACAAGTACGAAACCAACCGCCGCCTGCGCGAGGCCGGTCTGCGTGTGGCAGAGCACCGCCTGGCCTACCGCCTCGAATGGGCCGCCGACCCCGAGGCTTTCTACCGCAGCCTGGAGGCCGAGTTTGGCTACCCCTTCATCGCCAAGCCAGCCGATGATGGCTGCTCGTCGGCGGTGAAAAAAATAAAGACCCGCGCTGAGCTCGAAGCCTTCAGCCAGCAGATTTTCCGCACCCAGGAGCCCTTGCTCACTGGTCCGGCTGAGGTGTTGCACCTAGGGTTCAAGGAGGAGTTTCCGCAGAAAGACGCCTTCTTGGTCGAAACGCTCATCGGGCCCGATGGGGCGGCGCATTTCCTCGAAATCACGGGCGGCCTGCTCACGTCGTACGATGAAAGCGGCCAGCTGCACATCGAGGTATTCGAGGCCAGCGAGGCCCTGGCTACCGGCGAGGTGCTGAGCTTGGAAGAGAAATTCCTGGCCGGTGAGGGCCAGAATATTACACCCGCCCGCTACGCCCCCGACCCCACCGAGCGTCAGCGCATTTCGGAGGAGGTGAAGCGCACGCTGCACCAAGTGGCCGAGATTTTGCACATCGAGGGCTATGCCCGCATCGACGCCTTTGTGCGGGTGCGGCAGTCGGGTGCCGTGGAGGTGCTCATTATCGAAGTAAACTCGCTGCCTGGCATGACGCCCGCCACCTGCATTTTCCACCAAACGGCGCTGGCCGGCTACACGCCCTACCAATTCATCGACCGTATTCTGGATTTTGGCAAGGCGCGCGCGGCAAAAGCTTCTGTTACAGAATAAATAACCACGCTCGTCATGCAGAGCGCAGCGAAGCATCTCGCGTGGCGCAGTAACTAACAACGTAAAAATTTACTGCGTCACGCGAGATGCTTCGCTGCGCTCTGCATGACCTTTGCACCCTATGTCTTTCTTTAAATCTGATACCTGGTTCGACGTTTTCAAGCACCTAGCCGTCATTGCGGTGCTGGGCGCGGGGTTGGTGCTGGGCTTTTTCTATGTGTACCTGCCCCTGACCACGCACCACGGCGAGACCATCGTGGTACCCAAAATCACGGGTATGAACCTGGCCGACCTCGAAAACTACCTCGACCAGCGCAACTTGGCTTATTACGTCGATGACAGCAGCTACTCGGCCGGCACGCGCCCCCTCACAGTGCTAACCCAGGAGCCCGCACCCGGCGAGAAGGTGAAAGAAGACCGCAAAATATACATTTCGGTGGCTATGCGCCGCCCGCCGGTTATCAAAATGCCCAAGCTCACCGAAGGCTCGGTGAAGAACGCGCAGCTGATTCTAAAAAGCTACGACCTAGAAGTAGGCCAGTTAAAATATGTACCTGACTTGGCCCAAAACATGGTGCTGAAGCAGCAGTTGAACGGCCAGGATATTGCGCCCGGCGCACCTATCGCCAAGGGCAGCAAAGTAGACCTGATAGTGGGCGACGGCCAAGGCAATCAAGACTTTGCGGCGCCTACGCTAACTAATATGCCTGAGGACGAGGCCCGTACCTTAATCGCCGGGCAAGGCCTCCAAATGGGCGAAGCCTTCAAGCAAGCCGCTACCGACGGCCAAACGCCCGGCACCGTGGTGCGCCAGCGGCCGCTGCCGGGCACCCCCATTCGCATGGGCCAGCTGGTAGACCTGTGGATAGCGGAGTAATAGCCGAGTGGCAGGTAGCAACAAACAATTATCGGGCTGGCCAGCAGTTAAAGAAGAGCACGTGTAGCGAAAATCCGTAAACGCCAGCAGACTCAGCGCGGCGGGCGGATTTTTAAACAGCTTCGCTAGCTGCTAATTGGTTATTACACTCCTTGCTACTTAGTACTTATGCGTCTTCGCTTACTGGCTCTTTCCCTGCTACTGCCGTTTGGGGCATTGGCGCAACTTATTACGGGGCCTTTGCCCGCCGACCCCGTGCGGGTGGCTACGGCAGCCACGCCTGCAGCCGGCACGGCTGCCCAACGCACCACAGCGCTGACGCTGCCTTTCTTCGATGATTTTACCACGCCACTAGAGGGTCCACCTAGCGCTACGCGCTGGCTGGGTGCCACTACCGCTTATCCCAACCTAGGGGCCACTGTTCGCTACCTAGGCGGAGGCAGCTATGTCAGCAACCGCTACGCGGCAAACCCACTCACGCGGGGCACGCTCACGCTGGATGGCCTGCGCAGCACTGGCCTACCCTACACGACCAGCCAAGCGACGGCCTACGGCCAAACTGATACGCTGACTTCGCAAGTCATCGACTTATCGGGAGTGACGGCAGCTAGCAATGTATACCTGAGCTTCGCCTGGCAGGCGGGCAGCTTGGTGGGCACGCCCTCTAGCAACAGTAGCAGCTCCCCCGTGAGCCTAACGCTGGAGCTACTCGACAACACCGGCCGCTGGCAGGCGGCGTGGTCGTACAGCAGCCGCGGGGTTGTTACGCGGTTTAAACAGCAGATTTTGCCACTCAACCAAGCCGCTTACTTGCACAGTGGCTTTCAGTTTCGCTTTCGGGCCAGCGGCAGCCGCACGCTCAACACCGACTTGTTTGGGCTGGACTATATCTACCTGAACAGCAACCGCACGGCCAGCGATACCACGTTTCAAGACATTGCCACCAGCCGGGGCCTAGGCAGCCCACTGCGCCCCTACACGGCCATGCCGGTGTGGCAGTATGCGGCCGCCACCGCCGCGGGCACTTCTCCCCTCAACCCTGCCCTGACGGCTACCCTCAATAGCCTTACGGCCCCCTTGACTACGCCTACGCCCGTGAGCTGGGTAGGCACCGTGCGCGAGCTTACGGCCGGCGGCGCGGCCGCAGCTACTTGGCTCACAGCCGGCCGGCCCATTGTAGCCGCTGCTCGCCAGGAGCTTGTGCAGGGCGATGTTACTACGGCACCACTGGCTGTGTCGGGCACCGTAGCGCGGCGCTTTCGCTACCAATTGGCACTGCTCACCAACGAAACAAACCCTCTAACGCTGCCCAATGATACCATCAGCCGCGACCTAGAGCTGGGCAACTACTATGCGTATGACGACGGCACGGCTGAGTTTGGTATTGGCTTACCCGCCAACAACAATAATCCCACGAGCTACCTAGCCCTGCCTTTCACTACTAGCCAAGCCGACTATGTAAAGTCGATTTTGATAGCGCCGATTTTCAATAACATCTCGCTGACGGCTGGGGGCGAAAACAACGAGAATCGCTCCATCACCATCGCCGTGTGGGCCGACAACAACGGCAAGCCAGCTAACACTCCGCTGGCTACGGCCACGGCCACGCTTACCAATCCGCTACCCGCCGGGCAAACGTTTATAGAAGTCCCCTTTACGGCGCCGGTGCCTGTGTCGGGCCGCTTCTACGTGGGCTACGGTCAGGCATCGAACGGGCGATTTTTACTCTACGGCCTCGACCTAAACAACCAATTACCAGCTAATACGGTGTATGTCAACACCCGGGGCACAACCATTGCCGACCCCTGGACCGCTGAAACCCCGCAGCCCACTGGCGCCCCTATGATACGGCCCGTTATGAACCGCACGGTACTGGCCACCCGCGGGCAGCAAGCTATTTCGGCCGCATTCACCCTCTACCCCAACCCCGCCCTCACTGGCACCACCGTGGCTGTAGATGGACCTAAGTTTAGCCGGGCCGCGCTGCTCGATGTACTGGGCCGCCCGGTGTGGCAGCAGCCCACTGCCGAGGCCGGGCAAGCTACCCTGCGCCTACCCGCGGGCCTGGCAGCCGGTGTATACCTGATGCAGCTAACTTTGCCCGATGGCAGCACGGCCACGCGCCGGCTGTCCTTGCAATAAAACCGACCCTAGGTCACTTATCCTAGCCGCTTTCAGCTTCTACGCTGTTTTTACTGGCTTGCTCAACCCTTTCTACGCTATGGCTGATATCAGCATCACCGAATTGAAACAGCGCCTGCAAGCCGGCGAAACTCCTACCATCATCGACGTACGCGAGCCCTGGGAGGTGGAGGAAAGCCGCATTCCTGGCAGCCAGAATATTCCGCTTGGCACCCTGCCCACTAAGCTGGATGACCTAGAAGACCTGAAAGACCAAGAAGTAATTGTGCATTGCAAGAGCGGCGGCCGCTCGGCTTCTGCCAAAGCCTTTCTCACACAGCAAGGCTTCACCAACGTGCGCAACCTGGAAGGTGGTATGCTGGCTTACGGCAGCTAAGCCATGGCTTAAGCTTGGTAGCCAAGCTACTTTAGCCCTAGGCGGCCATCGGGCGCGTAGACCAATTTGCCTAGCTCGACTAGCGTGCGCAAGGCGGCCGTAACGGTGGCCGCCTCGGTGCTCGGATAGCGAGCCACTACCTCACGGGGCAAGAGCGGCGCGGGACGCACTAACTCCAGCAACCCGGCTTGTAGCCCGGCAGCGTCTATGGGCGCTTGCCGGGCTTTTTTGCGGGCTAGGCACACGTCGCATACCCCGCACGCCGGCGCGTCGGGCTCAGCAAAATAGTCGAGCAAGAGCTGCTGACGGCAGCGCGTGGTGCTGGCCGCGTACTCAATCACGGCCGTGGTCTGCTGCTCGGTGAGCTGGCGGGCGGCTTTGAGTCGGCGCTCATCGAGCGGCAGTTGGGGTGCGTCGTAGCGGGGCGTGGTGAACATGGCCTGCGGCAACTCGCGCCGGGGCTGGTAGTGCAGCACCCCGGCCGTGTGCAGGTAGCGCAGCTGGCGCACTACATCGGTGGTGCTCTGGCGCAGGTGCCGGCTGAGGGCGCTTTCCGAAATGGCCTGAAAGCCTACGAACAACTCGCCGCCATACATCCGCAGCAGGGCCTTGATGAGTAGGTCGTGCTGCGCGTTGGCGACTTGAAACAGGTATAAATCCTGCTGATTGCTAATGAGCTGCACGCGGGCGGGCTGGTTTACGGCCTCGGTGAGCTGCACAAAGCCCTGCTGCTCTAGCATCTTGAGAGCATGGTGCGCATCCACGGCTTTGAGACGGTACGTCTCGGCAAACAACCCTAGGTCAAAATCGAAGGCCACTAGCTCGCCACCGCCTACCGCCGTACGCGAGTAGTTGGCCAGCGCTTGGTACACGCGGCGCACCACGTCGGGCGGCGGGTGGGCTAGTTGCGCCTGCCGCCGCAAGCTGTCGGCATCGGCGGGGCCACTGAGCAAGACCGCAAAGGCGTAGAGGCCATCGCGCCCGGCGCGACCGGCCTCCTGGTAGTAGGCCTCTAGGGTAGCTGGTGCATCGAGGTGGGCCACCACGCGCACATCGGGCTTGTCGATACCCATGCCAAAGGCATTGGTGGCCACAATAATGCGCGTTTTGTCAGTTAGCCACGCTTCTTGCACGCGGGTGCGCTGCTCGGCGGGTAGGCCGGCGTGGTAGGCAGCGGCGGGCAGCTTTTGCTGCACCAGCCAGGCGGCCGTGTCCTCGGCTTGGCGGCGGGTGCGGGCGTACACGATGCCAGTTTTGCCGGGCCCTACCCCTCGCAATACCTCAAGCAGGCGACGCAGCTTGTCCTCGGTGTGCAGCACCGAATACGAGAGCTTGGGCCGAGCAAAGCTCTGGGTGAAAATGCCGTAGCCGGGCCGGAAGCTCAGCTTCTCTACAATGTCTTGCCGCACCTGCCCGGTGGCGGTGGCCGTGAGCGCAATGCACGGCACCGTGGCCGGCAGCAGCGCCCGCAGCTCGGCAATGCGCAGGTAGGGCGGCCGAAAATCGTAGCCCCACTGCGAGAGGCAGTGCGCTTCGTCGATGGCCAGCAGCCCCACATTCATGCGGGCCAGCCGCGCCCGAAATAAGTCGGTCAGCAGCCGCTCAGGCGACACGTACAAGAACTTTATTTCTTTGCTGTACACACAGTTGTCGAGCGTTTGGTCGATTTCCTGGTGGCTCATGCCCGCAAAGACTGCTTCGGCTTTGATGCCCCGCTTGCGCAGGTTTTCCACTTGGTCGCGCATCAGCGCAATGAGCGGCGACACCACGATGCAGATACCCGGCCGTGCCAGTGCTGGCACCTGAAAGCAAATACTTTTGCCGCCGCCCGTGGGCAGCAGGGCCAGCGCATCGCGGCCATTTAGTACCGCCGTAATGATTTCCTCCTGCCCGGGCCGAAACTGCTGATGCCCCCAGTGCTGGCGCAGGAGCGCGAGCGGGTTGGTTTCGGACGGGGCAAGTGGCATAGCACAAAGGTATCACTGCCCGTACCAGTCTATGGGGGCTGGGCAAGAACACCGTGCTACCTTGCCCGGTAATGCGCCTAGGCGACTTTTATAAATACTTCAAAGCTAGTCTTCTGGCGAAATGAAGGCCAGCGTACTCACTGCTTGCGGCGCCGGCACGTATAGCAGAGCACTTACTGTTCAAAACTGCGATGGTTGCTGCGTTACTTATCCGCCCGCTGGTGCGGCCTTTTATCGAATTCTTTCGCCGGGAGGCCGCTAGCGGTATTGTGTTACTTATCAGTGCGGTGCTAGCCCTAGTGCTGGCCAACACCGAGTGGGGCCCCGCCCGCTACTTCCCGGCGGTCTGGGACCAGCACTTGCGGCTGGCTATGGGCAGCTTTGTACTCGACCACACGCTGCTGCAATGGATAAACGACGGGCTGATGACTGTCTTTTTCCTCATCGTGGGCCTCGAAATCAAGCGGGAAGTGCTGGATGGCGAGCTATCGTCGCCGCGCCAGGCGGCGCTGCCCATTGCGGGCGCCCTAGGGGGTATGCTGGTTCCGGCCCTGCTCTTTGCGCTGTTCAACCACGGCACGCCCACGGCCGGGGGCTGGGGCATTCCGATGGCTACCGACATTGCGTTTGCCTTGGCCGTGCTGCAACTACTAGGGGCGCGGGTACCGCTGGGCCTCAAAGTGTTTCTTACCGCGCTCGCCATCGTGGATGACTTGGGCGCAGTGCTGGTTATCGCGGGTTTCTACACCAAGGAGCTGCATGTGCATTTCCTCTATCTGGCCCTAGGCACCTGGGGTATACTCTTAGTTTTCAATTGGCTACGCGTACGTAGCCTCTGGGCTTACCTCCCGCTGGGCCTGGTGCTGTGGTACTTCATGCTAGAGTCAGGCATTCATGCGACGCTAGCTGGGGTGCTGCTGGCAATAGCTATTCCGTTTCGTATCCCCTTTGCCCGCACCGAGCTGCTGCACCGCCTCGATGAGCGGCTAGCCCTACTGCGCGAGGAAACACAAGAGTCCGAAGCCGACCCGCGCGTCATCAGCGAAGAGCTCGAAGACCTGCACCAGCGCATTAGCTCGCCCGCACAGCGGCTAGAGCACCAGCTGCACTCGGTAGTGAGCTTTGGCATCATCCCGCTGTTTGCTTTTGCCAATACCAGTTTGGCTATTGAGCCAGCGGCGCTGCGGGGTCTGCTTTCGCCGCTGGGGCTGGGTATTGTGCTGGGTTTGACAGTTGGCAAGCCCCTAGGCATTGGAGCCTTGTCGTGGCTTACCGTGCGCCTGGGCTGGGCCGCGCTGCCGCCCGGCGTGGCCTGGAAGCACCTGTGGGCGGCGGGGGTGCTCGGCGGCATCGGGTTTACCATGTCCATCTTCGTTACGCTGCTCGCCCTAGGTGAGTCTTCGCTACCTACTCAGGTAGCCAAGCTAGCCATCCTGATGGCTTCGCTAGTGGCAGGTGGCGCGGGGTATTTGCTGCTACGCTACACCTCAACAGAGTCTCCCACGCAGACCTAGGCGCCCTTCACCAACAAGTTAGCTTACAGCTTGGCCCGGTCCCGGATTTCCTCGAATGTGCTTTCGCGCACCATTTTGCCCCACTCGTACACCGTCACCAGCTCATCTTGGGCACTTTCAAAATCAGCATCAGCGGAGGTGAGCGTGCGGTAGCCGTCGGCCGTTTTCACGAGCTTCAAGCGGCCTTTTTTGGACTGCTTGGTAGACTTCTGCGGGTTGCCTTCGGCGTCCAGCTCGGTGGGCGATTTTACCACGTCGCGGCTCTCACCATTTACTTCGGTATAGCTGGCTTTGAAGGCAAAATTGAAGGTGTCACGGTCGATGCCAGCTTGCAGCAGGCGGCCGCCCATACCTAGGACCAGGTTTTCGGCAGCGATGCCACGGGCAGCCAGCACCTCGTACATGTGCTTGATGGAGTCGTAGTTCACCCCATCGCCTTGGATAATGCGCACCTGCGGCGGTAGCACTTTGTAGCCCTTGCTACTTAACTCGTAGCCAAAGCATTCAAAGAGGATATCAAAGATGGCTTCGAGCGTTTTGATGATGTCGCCGCTATCGGGACGAATTACGAGCGTTCCTTGCCGGGCTAGCACCTCGTCTTTAAGCTCGGTGCCAATGTAGCGCACCGCCCGCAGGATGTTAAACGAGTCGCAGACGCAGGACACCGGCCCCGTGGGGTAGGTGCGCAGCACCCGCCGAATCACGTCAAACTCGCCAGCCTCACCGCCTTGCGTCATGATGCTGTGCTCGGTGGCCGGAATAGATTTGGCGTACACCTCCTGAGTGTTGTAGTAGCGGCGTATCATCTCGGCCGCCGTAGTGTTGTCCGAGCCCAGCCAGCTGATGAGGTGAGCCATGCCCCCAATTTGAGCCGACTCAACGCTCGACACGCCCCGAAAGCCAAAGTCATTGAGCTGAAAATCAAGCGTAGTGGAGTCCGACGTCAGGTCGAAATAGTGGCTCACCACCTTTTTCACTTCCCGCGACAGCGTAGCCACTGTGGTAGGATACCACACCTGCAACAGCAACGTTTCTAAGAAATTAGGCAGCCAGTAGTACCGGTCATCCACATTTTCAATGGTCATCAGCACGTTGCGGGTACCTACGACCGTACCCTCGGGCACCGCCCGAATACGCACTGGCGCCACGGCGTCGTACTCGTCGAGCCACTGCTGAAAGCGAGGTTTATCAAACACGTCGTCACGCCCGAAAACGCCCTTCAAGTGGTCGGCGGCGTAGTCCAGCTCTTCCTGCGTGAAGAGCGGTCCGCTCAGGTATTTTTTCAGCAAATACTGATACCCAGCTACCAGCGTGGCCTCAAACACGCCCCCGCGGTGCCCGCGCGACTCGAGGTAGGAGTAGATGCGCGTAGTGCCGGGCTCGTAAAACTTGGCGTGCGAATACTTGTAGGCATCCGACAGCAGCAAGATGTTGGGGCGTTGCGTTTGGGCCTGCTGCAAGTGAGCGAGTTGCGCTTGCAGCTGGGCAATGAGGGCCGACTGGTCGATGACGGGAGCGGTGAGCGTTTCCATGACGAATGACAGATTGATATTCAATGTTAAGTTAAAATTTGCGGTAGAGCTACTACCTGTGCCCTAGGTGCCTAGTGGCAGGGGGCGAGCTGAGAAAGCACTGTGCTGGCTCCCCTACCCTCCCAGGCCTGGATAAGCCCAGTGCGGATATCCGCCGAACTGCGCTGCTCTTGCCCAATGCGGCGGCGGATGTCGGTGGCACAGTGATGCGGACTGGTGAGGTCGGGCAGAAACGTGGTGGCAAACTGCCCGCCGTAGCGCTGGTAAGTGTCCAGAAAGCTGCCTCGGCCGCCGTAGAGCTGCACCGTGGCCGCTACCGGCCCTAGGTTGCTCTCAATCAAAGTATCGAGGTGGCGCACCCACTCAGCATCGCTGGGCTCGTCGGGCAGCGGCAGCACCCGAAAGGCCGGGTACTCTTCGGCAAACATGGCCTGCCGGTGCCCAAATGAGAGCGGGTTGCGCTGGTCGGGCTGCGGGGCCTCCCCTAGCACGACTAGCACCACATTATTCTCGTGGGCTACGTGGGCCAGCAGCGCCCGGTAGCCGGGGTGCAAGGCTAGGCGCGGCACCTGAAACCGGCCAATAACTACTCCTATGCGCGTTGCCATAAGCAAGGTGGCAGCCGTCTTACTAAGCTGCTTGAATGACTTAACGTATTTTTTACACAAAGGTGTCTATAAATTTTAAATCCGCAACATTTATTTTTCAACATATTGATTTACAGCTCAAAATAAAATCCTGACTTCACCATCTGCTCGTACTGGCCCTTATTGAAGCGAAATAGGCTGCCCGCACGGTGCGCCACGTTTTGCTGCTTCTCGCCCGTTTCTTCCACGATGCCGAAGGAGAGTATCTTCTTGCGAAAGTTGCGGCGGTCGAGCTCGCGGCCCAGTAGTGTTTCGTAGAGGCGCTGCAAGTCGGAGAACAGAAACTTATCGGGCAGCAGCTCGAAGCCCACGGGCTGGTACGTGACCTTGGCCCGCAGCCGCTGGTGCGCCACCCGAATGATATCGGCATGGTCAAAGGCCAGTTCGGGCAGGCTGTCAAAGCGAAACCACTTGGCCTCGGCACTGTCGGTGGTGGCCGAGAGCGTGAATTTTTCGGGTTTCACCAGCCCATAGTAAGCCACGCTAATAACGCGCCGCCTAGGGTCGCGCGCCACCGCCCCAAAGGTGTAGAGCTGCTCTAGGTACACATCGGCTACGCCAGCTTCTTCGAGCAGCTCGCGGGCCACGGCAGTGTCTAGGTCTTCTTCCTCCAGCACAAAGCCGCCAGGCAGCGCCCAGGCAATGGGCGCGTACTTACGCCGAATGAGCAGCAGGTGCAGCTGCTGCTCGGCGTATCCAAACAAAACAATATCGACGGCGACTCTCATCATGACCCGGCAAAAGTAGAAGCTGTATAGAGAGTGGCTGGCCAAGAGTGCCGCACATGCTGCGTAGCCAGCAGAGAGGAGGCCTCTCATCCCGCGCGGTACTTGGCGGCGTGCTACACGCCCAATGTTATTTCGTGACCTAGCCCGAAGGCACTATTGGTAGAGCGTGGGCACAAAAAAACCAGCCCTTGCGGACTGGTTTTATGGTTACCAAAAGGCCTGGGTGCTTTACATACCGCCCATCTTGGTCGAGTCGCCTTTCATGCCTTTGTGGTGCTTCATGCCCTTGTGGCCTTTCATATCGCCCGACATTTCGCCGTTCATGCGCTTGGCCATCTTGCCTTTGTAAGGCTTGGTAGTGGCTTTCATTTCGTTGCCTTCCTCATCCTTGCCTTTTACTTTCATTTTACCATCTTTGGCCGTCTTGGTCTTGGTTTTCATGCCATCGACGGTCGTTTTGGTTTTATCATCTTCCAAGCCGGTTTGGGCGAAAACGGAAGTGGTAGTAGCAGCAAAGAGAGCAGCGGCGAAGAGGAATTTGGTGTTCATGGCCAGAATAGCTAGAAAGGTGAGAAAGTAGTCTACGCCCGCCTATACGGTGGCAGCTTAGAAACGGCTACATGGTGCGGCACAATTTTTACCTCAACTCTAGACACTGCGTGCAACCAACTCTTGCTTTAACCTACTGCTAAACAAAATACAGCCTTTTACACTGCCCTGCTTCCAACGCGGCTTGTGAAGCTGCAGCGTGGGCCCGCCCGCTTCGGCGGTTTCGGCGCGAGTTGTTGCCTAAGCGCTACAAGCCTGCTGGCGGATAGGTGCGCCGCCACACGCGGTACCAGTTTTTGTTGGCGGGGTAGTGGCGGGTAGGCGCCAGCTTATTGATGACTACCGCTACCAGCAGCAGTAGCACCGCTCCCACCAACACGGGCACCACAACATACCAGTAACCCAACGCTTTGAGCTGGGGCGACCCGATAATGGCAATTAGCGCCGTAGCGCCGCCCGGCGGGTGCAGCGTTTTGGTGATTTGCATGCCTACGATGGCCAGCGACACAGCCAGCGCTGCTGCCAGCCACAGCGGTTGCGGCACTAGTAGGTGCACGGTCACCCCAATGAAGGCGCTCAGTACGTGCCCGCCCACTAGGTTGCGCGGCTGGGCCAAGGGGCTGTTAATCACACCATAAATCAAGACAGACGAGGCACCAAACGAGCCAATGAGCAGAGGCGCATCTACGGGGGCCAACCGGTACTGACTCAGCATACCTACCAAGCCTATGCCCAAAAAGGCACCTAGGAACGTCCAGCAGTGCTCTTTGTAATCAAATAGTGTTTCTTGGTAGACAATGACTTTAATCCGGCGCGTATGCCGCCGCAAGGGAGTTCGCATAAGCTAATTATTGCTGCTGGTTGAGTCTTGGGCTAGCACTCGGGCCTAGGACTGCCTGCACCTGAGGCACTGCTCGGCATGGTAGCTGGCCAGCTCAACCTAGGCAAGTACCAGCGCCTGCCAATGCTGAGATACGGGATTGTTTATAAAGCGAAACCCCGTTTCCAGTGCATAAACGCGGTTTTTAACGGTCGCGTTAGAAATTTATTTTTTCCTGCTCCTCTTACACCATTTCGACCAGTCCCGGTGGTTCTACAACTGGCCGGGCAACCGGTAAGTGAGCGAAGCTTGGAAGAACTGATGATACTCGTCGCTTGTGCTAGAAGGAATAAACGTGATGTTGTACATGTACTCCCGGTTCACTTGGCGCAGGCCTTGGTAGGCACGTAGGCTCAGGCCAAAACCAGCGGGCAATGTGGCCCCGAGCCCTAGGCAGAGGCCCGCGTCGAGGCGGTTGTAACGCTCCGTGGCTGCTTGGTCGATGGTAGAAGTAAATGTTCTGTCCACAGAATAGGTTTGGGTGGTGCCCTCGCCGTGGCCGCCAACTAGCAAGCCAAGCTGGGGACCGGCTTCGAAGTAGACCGGCCCAAACGCTACGCGGGCCAATACGGGTAGATAGAGGTAGGATAAACGCAGTTGGTAGTCACTCACAGACCCATAGGAAGGGTCGCTACCACTTGTCACAGTTGCGTGCTGGCGCTCGCGGCTGAATTGTAGTTCAGGCACGATTGAGAGGCGTTTGGTAAGGGGCACCTGGTAGTAAACCCCTAGGTGGTAACCGAACTGGCTGTTAGTATCCATGCTCGCCGCGCCTTTTCGTACATCAAACAGGCTCTTGGTGATATCCATCCACGTGCCTCCCACGCGCAGGCCAGCCTGGGCATAAACAGAGCCACTCAGCAGCAGACTGCCGGCGAGGAGAGTAAGAGCTTTCAGCATAAAGAAGTAGTAAGAAAAGGAGCGGTACGTGAAAGAGCCTGCTCAAAAAGGAAGGGTTGCATCACGCCTACGCGGCCCAGCACCGAGTGGCTTTACGCATGAATTCTTCGACCAGCTTCAGCTTATCCACGCCCATATAGTGATTGAAGGCTTCCTCGGTGCGGTGCCCAGTATCCTGTACCATGAGCCGGGCCGGCACGCCCTATTGCGGCGCTGGGTAGCAAGACGGACTAGTGTCTGGCATAATTTAGGCCTTGCGGCGACGAAGTAGGTAACGGGAAAGAAAATTACCTTTCCTACTTTCGTTTGCCAGACTCTCCTGCTCCTGCCATGCCGTATTTCGCTATGCTGCTAGCCATACATATTAGCCTCGTTACGAACAGTAAAATCAACTATGGCAGCCTGTTTATGTTCGTGATGATACTCTTGACTATCATCGCCATTGGCGGGCATTTAGGGCTCTCTGGTGGAGCTCTACTTAAGAGTACAAGTATCTGGCGCAGAATGGGTGGGTTGCTGCTCTTAGCAGCGGCAAGCGTATGCGTAGGCGGCCCACTATGGCTAGGCTACTGGGAGTTTACGCAACTCATTGACTTGGTGTAGGTGGCGTGGCCGCTTTACTAAAAAGAAAGCTGCAGCAGGTAGGCTGCCAAAACCAAAGACAGCAGCGTGGCCACGGCACCTGGTGTGGTCGCCATCAACAAGCCCACATCGGCGGTGGCCACCGGCTCAGGCGTGGCCACGAGCTTGCTTACTAGTGCCCCCTAGTGAGTTTTTGTATTTGTAGCCGTTGGCGGTGCAGTCGGCTGGGAGTTGCTGGCTTGCTACATAGTACCAGCTGCGTGGCTGCCCTGGCGGACTTAGTGCGAACCAAAATTGTACTGTGCGCCCACTAAGACATTGAGAAAAAGACGGTCATTAAAATCACGCGAATCACTTACAATAGCGCTCACTAAGCCGTTAGCCATTAGCTCTATTTTAGGAGAGATGGCATAACGTACCGCTGGTCCTAAGGTCAGGTTAACCCGGGTGTCAGAGCTAGTGTAGTCGAATGGAAAGTTTGGAACATCAGGGGCTGCCGAATAAGTAGTGCGCAAACGTGTGTGCACCAACGTTACGCCTCCTAAGGCGTCAAACTGAAGGCCTTCAGCAGAAGAGGAAAAAGTATAGCGTAGCAGTACTGGTATCGTCAAGAAGCTATAGCGAGAGTCTATTGTACGAATAAAGAAAGTCGGTACTGGACTAGTCGGGGTGGAGTAGAGATGGGTGTCGGAGTAGACATCCTTATCCCACTGATAGGCTGCGCTTGCTTGAACTGCCAAGCGGGGCGTGAATTGCCAGCCTGCAGTAAGGGAAGGGCCTACGCGACGTGGCCAAATCTTCGAACCAAAGGGCGCGTTAGTTAGCAGGTTAGCCCCTGCGCCTACATAAAAATGCGAGGTAGTTTGTGCTTGGCTAACCAGTGGCAGCAGGCTAACGAGTGAGCTAGCAAGCAATAAAGGGTGAAAGCGCATTTGAAAAGGATAGAGGCTTAGGTCTCGAAATAGAGCTTGACCAGTTTATGAAGGTTGCATTAACGCAGTCTTTTTCGTCCTACCCCTAAAGTACCGATTCTGTCTATTTGGGTACATGGCAGACTCCTAGGTCAAGTTTTGGCGCATTATCCACGAGAAGCTGGGCGCTTACGCCGAGCGGGCAGTACAGCTGCTGACCATCATCTAGGCTGGGCGGCTTGGTAGCAGCCGGGCCCGGGGAGATAGCTACAAACGCACCAGCAGGTACGCCCACCAGTGTGTACCTGCTGGTAGCGATGCTCGGGGCGGTCGACTGGGAATGGATTAGCCACCACGTACTACCTTCCAAGTGGTTGTCCTAGCGAACACGCACGCTTAGCTAACCTACCCAAAATTGTAGCGCGCCCCAACCTGTAGATTGTAGAATAAGCTATTTCTTAAGCCATAGGCGGAGCTTACTTCCAGGTTTATGGGGACTTCTGCCGTGAGTGCTACCTGAGGTGTGAGGCTGTAACGTAGCGCTGGCCCTAGTACCAAGCTGCTACGCAGATTTGAGTAACGGTTCGAGCTCTCGTATTGCGTCTGATCAGGGTACAAGGTCCTGCTAGTGCTACGACTCGTGTTAATGAGCAGAGAAATCCCTACGAGCGCGTCAACTTGCAAACGCTTGGCTGCCGCTGCTGGGGTGAGCGTATAACGTAGCAGGGCTGGAACGGTAATGAAATTTGAGTGGGACGTATTGGTGTAGACAGTTTGTCGCTGCTGCGCATCAGTAGTAATGAAGCTGGATGAGTAATTGCGCCACGTCACCGTTGTGCCTACCTGCACGGCCAGCCGAGGCTTCAACTGTAAGCCTGCTGTTAGCGAAGGGCCAAATATGCGGGAGCTACCCGAACCAAAACTATTCAACATCGAACCGCCCACTCCCACATAATAGCGGGGAGAATCAGGGGTAGTTTGAGCAGCGCTTACCAACGGCAAAATTCCAGCCAATAGGCTTGCCGAGAGGAGTTTGTAAAGAAACATTGTAGGGCAGAAAAAAGGATGAAAACAGTTGCGTAGCGTAGATACCTTGCCAAGGTAAGACGTTGCATCTACGATACATCTTTTCTCATACCCCTAGGGTGCCAATTCTGCCAATTTAGGAGCATAGCAGACTATCGAGCCGCGTTTCGGCGCACCATCAACGAAGAGCTAGGCGACTACGCCGAGCGGGCGGTGCAGCTGCTGGCTATTGCCATCCAAGCCAAGCCCTGCACGATTCGCTGCACGCATAGGTGGTGAAGGCCAGTGGCGTAGCTATCAACCAAACGGCCGCGCCGGTAGCCATGGAGGCGGCACGTCCACCGATGCCCGCAAGGTGAGCGCCCGCGGCGGCTCAGTGGCGGTCGGGCCGAGCGCGATGGCTGTAAGCAAACGAGCAGGTACGCCCTGGTGGGTGTACCTGCTCGTGGCAGTACTTGGCGCAGTCAGTTGGGAAATCGTTTCTAGTAGTGCGCCTTATATACGTCGTCTACTTAGTCAGCGCGCGTAAAGCGACTATTCCCCAAAGTTGTAGTGCACGCCGACTAATACGTTAGAGAACAGTCGGTCGTCAAAGCTATTATAATTACCATTCAAGCCAACGTTTACCAGCGTGTTAAGCACTAGCTCCACGCGGGGTACCAGTCTGTAACGCAAGGCTGGGCCCAGAACAAACGAGAAAGAATTATCCGAGGCGTTATAGGAGTCGCCATCAACAATTCGCCCTTGGTAGGTTAGGGAAGAGCTTGCGTGTGCGGTGCTATGCAGCCACATGAGACCACCAAGAACGTCCACGTGCAGGGGCTTGGCAGGGTCCGTAAGGGTAGCGCGCAGTAGCAAGGGAAATGTGAATAGTTTGCTGCGCGTTTCATAAGCAAAGGTCGCATCCGGAGTAGTGCCGCCCAGATAATAAACAGGATATGAATCACTGCTATTGCGCCATGTATAGGTGCCGCTTAGTTGTAAGGCTACACGCGGCGTGAATTGCATACCCACCGTGAGTGCTGGACCTGCTTCACTACGTGAATCAGTATGAAAGGGCTTGCCAGTTAATACTGTAGCCCCCGCACCTACATACAAACGACTGGTAGTGGATTGGGCGGCGCCTAATAGCGGTAAACTAGCTAAACCCGAGAAAAGTAAAATTTTACGCATTAAGAAAAAAGGATAAGTGAAGAAGCCGTAAAGTTAATTTGGCCTTCATGCGCTAAGAGCACGCAAGTCCCATAATTGGCTACCTTTTTCGTCCTACCCCTAGGATACAGATTCTGCCTATTTGGGCGCATAGCAGACTATAAAGCAGAACTTCGGCGCATCTTCGACGAAGAGTTGGGTGACTACGCCGAGCGGGTGGTGCAGCTACTGGCCGCCACCATCTAAGCCAAGGGGCTAGCACCCGCGGCGGCTCAGTGGCGGCCGGTGCTGGGCACAGTAGCTACAAACGCACCAGCAGGTACGCCTTAGTGGGTGTACCTGCTGGTACTGGAAGCTGCTTTATGCCACTTAAATGGCTGCCTTGATGAGAGAACCCCCTTTAGCGCCGCCCAAATGAATACTGCGCGCCGACCAGCACATTAAAAAAGAGGTGGTCGCTGAAGCGGTAGTACGAGTCGCTTACTATGGCACTCACTAAAGCGTTTGAAGTCAGTTCCACGTTGGGAGCTAGCGTATACCGTGCGGCAGGCCCTAGCGTCACACTCGCTCTAATAATAGAGTCGTCGAATTCGTAGGAATAGGGGGAGGCGACAGAAGTACTGGAAGCGCTATTGCGGTAATTGGCGCGTGTGAGCGTCACACCAGCTAGTGCATCTACATGGAAGCGCTCAGCGTCAGGCGCGAAGGTATACCGTAGTAGAACAGGGATAGACAAAAACTTAGCGCGGTAATCATATCTCTGAACTGCTGGGACTACCAACTTGGGGTCATAAATACTCTCGTAGCGAGATGTATGCTGCCAAAAATAAGCGACCCCTGTTTGTAGAGCTAGGTGAGAATTCAATTGTAGACCAGCCGTGAGTGCTGGACCATATAGCCCAGGAGCAGGCCCTCCTCTAGAAAGGGACGGCACATTGGTAAACAGATTAGCTCCCGCGCCTACATAAAAACGTGGAGCAGTTTGGGCGTGGCTAGTTAAAGAGAGGAGGCCCACCAGTAAGCCAGCGGTAACTAGAGTACGGGAAAACATAAGGTCACGTGAAAAGAAGATGAACGGCGGATAGAGTCAAGCGAAGTTGTCATCGTTGCATTGACTCCCCACATTTCGTTCTATCCCTAGGATGCAGATTCTACCTAATTAGGGACATGGCAGACTATCAAGCCGAATTTCGACGCATTATTGACAAGGAGTTGAGCGATTACGCCGAGCGAGTCGAGCAGGTCGGCCGCATCCATGACATGAAGAGGCTCAGCCGCGCTAAGAACCAAATCTGAAGGGTATGGCCATTGCCAAAGACTAGGTGGTGGAGTCCACCGATTCGGTGGAACAAGCCGTAGTGGCCCTGGTGAATGAGTTTACGGGCGGAATTGAGGAAGTGACCAAGAGCCTGGGTGGCTTACAGAAGCTATTCAAGGAGACCGCCAATGTGAGCCCGGCCGAGGCCATCACGAAAATCGGCGTGGTAGTCAACGCCCTAGGTGCCGAAGGGCAGGCTTCGGGCTGCTGGCGCTGTCGGTAACCAGCTACAATGCGGTCCAAATTGCCGCTCAGCTGAATACACTCAAAGGACTGGCCTTACAAAAGCTGGTGGCTATCGGGGTACTCACAGGAGTAGAGGCGGCACCTTTGGCGGCTCCCCTACCCCGTCAACACCAGCGACCGTCCAGGCCGACAATTAAGAACTGGTGCAACTGCTGCGCGAAACCCGTGATGCCATTCGGAAACTGCCTGGCCGGCAGTATGTCGGCTGGGACCAGGACGACACCGCTGCACTGGAGCAGCGCCTCAGGGAGCGCGAAGAAAACCGGGCGGCGGGGCAGGTTCGATAAAAACCGCCACATATATTGCTAAACTTAGCAATAAAAAAGGTCTCTACTATATCGCAGAGACCTTTTTAGTGGTCGCGTTAGGAATCGAACCTAAATCAAGAGCTTCGGAAACTCTCATACTATCCGTTGTACGACGCGACCGGGTTAGGACTGCAAAAGTAGCACGAAAAGCCGGGGTCGCCAAACCAGGGCTTATTTTATTCGTTAGACCATGCCGACGGGATAACCCTGAACGTCAAAAGTCAGTTTAGCCCTGCATACACCGTATTCTTCTTTTACCTCATGGAATCTACTAAGAAAACACTTTACACGGCCGACGCTACGGCCATTGGCGGCCGCAGCGGCCACGTGCGCTCGGCCACGGGTATCATCGACCTTGATATGTCGGTGCCCGAAGGCCTAGGTGGCAAAAAAGGCGCTACTAACCCCGAAGAGTTATTTGCCGCTGGCTACTCATCGTGCTTCCAGCAGGCGCTGCTCGTGATTGCGCAGCGCGCCGGCGACAAGCTCGACCCCCAGACTGAAGTAAAATGCTCGGTATCGCTGTTCCAAGAAGGTGAAGGCTATGGCCTGTCGGCCATTCTGGACGTGGACCTGAAGGCTTTCGACCGCGAAAAAACCATTGACATGGTGCGCCAGGCCCATAAGATTTGCCCGTACTCAGTTGGCACCCGTGGCAACATGGAAGTAGAGCTAAAAGTACAGGGCGAGGCTATTCCGGTAGCTCCCGAAGAAAATGCTGGCGTAGCCGAAAAAGGCGACGCTGTATCGGCCTAGGTACTTTACAAGCCTCTTTTAACACGTGAGGCAATGATAAAAAGAAAGCCCGCCTGAATCATCAGACGGGCTTTCTTTTTTGGCTTCTAGGTTAACCTAGGCGGCCAGTACTTCTTTCACGCGCTCGGCAGCGTCTTTCAGCAGGGTAGCCGATTTTACTTGCAGGCCGCTCTCGTCAATGATGCGGGCGCCTTCTTCAGCGTTGGTGCCTTGCAGGCGCACGATGATGGGCACGCGGATATCACCGATTTTCTTGTAGGCCTCTACTACACCATTGGCTACGCGGTCGCAACGCACGATGCCGCCGAAGATGTTGATAAGGATGGCCTTCACATTCGGGTCCTTCAGGATGATGCGGAAGCCAGCTTCTACGGTCTGGGCGTTGGCTCCACCCCCTACGTCGAGGAAGTTGGCAGGCTCGCCGCCCGAAAGCTTGATGATGTCCATGGTAGCCATAGCTAGGCCGGCACCGTTTACCATGCAGCCCACGTTGCCGTCGAGCTTTACATAGTTCAGGTTCGACTCCGAAGCTTCTACTTCCAGCGGGTCTTCTTCGTTGAGGTCACGCAGGGCTACGAAGTCCTTGTGACGGTACAGGGCGTTGTCGTCCAGGGTCACCTTGGCGTCAACGGCCAGGATTTTGTTGTCCGACGTTTTCAGCACGGGGTTAATCTCGAACATGGCCGAGTCGGTTTCGTCGTAGGCCTTATACAGGGCCGTTACGAACTTCACCATTTCCTTAAACGCCTCGCCCGACAGACCTAGGCCGAAGGCGATTTTGCGGGCCTGGAAGCCTTGCAAACCCACGGCGGGGTCCACAAACTCTTTCAGGATTTTGTCAGGATGTGCCTCAGCTACTTCCTCGATGTCCATACCACCCTCGGTGGTGTAGATGATAACGTTTTTACCCGAGGTGCGGTCGAGCAGCACACTCATGTAGAATTCTTGCGTGGGGCTTTCGCCGGGGTAATACACGTCTTGGGCTACCAGCACCTTATGCACCTTGCGGCCTTCGGCGCCAGTTTGCTTGGTCACGAGCTGCATGCCGATAATCTGGCCAGCAATGTCTTTCACCTGCTCCAGGTTTTTGGCGAGCTTCACCCCGCCGCCTTTGCCCCGGCCACCCGCGTGAATCTGGGCCTTGATAACGTACCAGCTAGTGCCGGTTTGCTCGGTGAGCTTTTTGGCGGCTTCTACGGCTTCTTCGGCCGTGTCGGCAGTGATGCCTTCCTGGACGCGCACGCCGTATTTCTTCAGGATTTCCTTGCCTTGATACTCGTGAATATTCATCTGAGAGGGAGGTGGGGTACTAAACTTAGGCGCGAAGGTAGTGCCCGGGGGCTAACCCCCGTCTGCTTTCGGCGTAGCTTTGCTTAGTTTCAAGCTTAATTTCTATCCCTACCTTGCTCCAGGCTATCAATATTCGAAAAAGCTACAACTCGCTGGAAGTGCTCAAAGGCATCGACCTCACCATCGAGCGGTCGGAGATAGTGAGCATCGTGGGCTCGAGCGGCGCGGGCAAAAGCACGCTCCTGCAAATCATGGGCACGCTCGACAACCCCGACTCGGGCGAGGTCATGTTCGATGGCGAGTCGGTGAGCAGCCTAGGGCGCAATGCGCTGGCCAAGTTTCGCAATCGGCACATCGGGTTTGTGTTCCAGTTTCATAATCTGCTGCCTGAGTTTACGGCCCTCGAAAACGTGTGCTTGCCCGCCTTCCTAGCCGACCGCTCGGAGAAGGAAGTGCGTGTGCGCGCCCGGGAACTCCTAGGTTTGCTCAACCTCGACCACCGCGTAGACCACAAGCCCAGCGAGATGAGTGGCGGCGAGCAGCAACGTGTGTCGGTGGCCCGCGCACTCATCAACTCGCCCGAAATCATCTTTGCCGACGAGCCTAGCGGCAACCTCGACTCGCGCAACGCTCAAGAGCTGCACGAGCTATTCTTCTGGCTACGCAAGGAGTTTGGCCAGACGTTCGTGATTGTAACCCACAACGATACACTGGCTCAGATGGCTGACCGCACTATTATCATGCGCGACGGCCACATTCTGGAAGAGGCGCGGGCTAACCGCATTGCGTAGCAGCCCGCTTGGGCGACCTAGGCGGGCGTACCGACAGGGGGCTGCGCCAAGTAGTTGCCTTTAATCTTGGTACGGTGCTTTAGGCCGAACTCCACCAGGGCGTTGATGACAGGCTGGGTTTCGATGGCGTGCGGGGTCAGGGCATATGACACCGTCACGGGCTTCGTGTTATTTACCGTGCGGGTAATCAGCAGATTCTCTTCTAGCTCCTGCAATTCCTTAGATAGCACCTTGGGCGTAATGCCCGTCGAGGTTTCCTGTAAGTCTTTGAACCGCATAGTGCCATAGTTGTACAAGTTGAGCAGGATGCAAAACTTCCATTTGCCGCTCAGCAGCTCGATGGCGTCTTTCATGGCCCGCATTCGCTCGTTGTAAAGTGCTGGGTCTTGTTCACAGGTCGCCAGTGATATCGTTTCAACAGCCGCCATAAATAGTCACTTTCCTAAGGGTAACGAATAGCAAATGTAAAGTAGCTACCCAAGAATTTTGCCTCATACTCAACAACGGCAAAATGAACAAGACCATCTTTATTACCGGTGCCTCATCGGGCATCGGCAAGGCAACGGCTAAGCTATTCGCAGCCAAAGGCTGGCAAGTAATTGCCACCATGCGCAAGCCCGAAAACGAAACCGAACTCAAGCAGCTGGCCAACGTCACGCTGCTGCCTTTGGATGTAACCAACGTAGAGCAGATTAAGGATGCGACGCAAAAAGCGTTAGCTCTAGGGCCGGTTGATGTGGTTTTCAACAACGCTGGCTACACTCTGCTAGGAGCTTTGGAAGCTACCACTGATGAGCAACTAGTGCACCAGATGGAAACCAATTTTCTGGGCGTGGTGCGGGTTACCCAAGCCTTTATTCCGGCTTTCCGGGCTCGCAGGGCGGGTCTGTTTATTACAACTAGCTCCTCGGCCGGATTGATGGCTTTTCCAGTGAGCTCGATGTATGATGCCAGTAAGTGGGCGATCGAGGGCTGGAGCGAAAGTTTGTCGTTTGAGCTGAGCCAATTTGGAATTAGCATCAAAAACATCGAGCCGGGCTTAGTTGCTACCGAAATAGGCGAAAAATCGGTCATCACTACGCACCCGGAGTACGAGGCATTGGCGGGCAAATTCTTTGCGGCAATTAACAATCCCGCAAGTCCGGTTTCTACTTCTGAACAAATTGCGGAAGTCGTGTATGGGGCCGCCACCGATGGCACCGATACCCTGCGCTACGTATGCGGGGAGGATGCGAAAGCCCTGTATGCCCAGCGCCTAGCTGTAGGTGATGAAGCTTTCAGGAAGGGCATTCACCAAATGATTGCTGGCGCATAAGAAAGTAGCAAACCGCCTTAGCAGCGAGCCACTTGTGGTTTTTTAGGACGAGCCTTCGGCAATGCGCCGAAGGCTCGTCCTTTTTTAGTCAGGTATGTGGTCCTAAGGCAAGAAGATAGTAAGTAGCCCACATTCAGCCCAGCCGAGCAATATCTAAAATTAGCGTCAGGTCAGTTGTAAATACCAAATTTTTTAGCATATATTTGTATAGCTAACAGGAGAAGCAAAATTTATTTTTCACACTCCCGTAACATGCTGATTAATAACAATAAATTTTACTAAAAAACGAGGCCATTCTCGGCACCTTTTCCAGACCCAAAGGGTTAAGTAGTCGTATATGAGCAAGCAACCTGCAACCACCGAAACTACCGTTATGAACGAGGCTCCCAAAACCCCGAAAGACACCACGGCTACCAAAAAGGCGGCGCGGGTGGAAAGCTATGATATTGCTAAATCGGACGAGACGTTGGACCTCGCAAAGGACCTCGCCAAGTTCATCAAAGAGAATAAGCTCAGCACCCAGGTGCAAGGCAAAGAGTTTGTGAACGTCGAAGGCTGGCAGTACGCTGGCTCGCGCTTGGGCATTGTGCCCATCGTGGAGCACGTCATCAACGTGAGCACCGACCAAGAACTGAAATATCAAGCCAAGGTGACGCTGTTTGACATGCGCTCGCAGCACACCGTAGGCGCTGGCTTCGCTATTTGCTCCAATAAGGAGAGCGGTAAGAAGTTTTACCAAGAGTTTGCTATCGCTAGCATGGCGCAGACCCGCGCTATCGGCAAAGCATATCGCAACATCCTAGCTTGGATTATCCGCGCTGCTGGCTACGAGCCTACGCCTGCTGAAGAAATGGAGTACACCGGCAACGTGCCCACGCCTGCCACTGCCCCCGCAGCAGTAGTAGCTGAGCCCGCCCCCGTGATGCGCGCTGTGACCAACACACCCCCTACCCCGGCTGAGGTTCCTGCCGCTGAAGCTGCTGCCCCCGTGCAGTACGCTACGGCTTCGCAGAAAGAAGAGATTATCCGCCTGCTAAATCATCCGCTCATCACGCGTCAGGAGAAGACGAAGATGTTGCTGAACATCAACCGCCTCGATGAGGAGCGTGCTACTCAAGCTATCGCCAAGCTGCGCAAAGCTATTGAGGACCGCGAAGGCACCTCGGCTGTAGCTGCCTAGGTCAGCTTTTAGAAACATAAAAAAGGCCCGTCGCAATTGCGACGGGCCTTTTTTATGTTTACCTGCTACCTGCCCCATAGCTGTTATGCTGACGAAGGAAGCATCTTATCAAGTTAGAGCATTATATGATAAGATGCTTCCTTCATCAGCATGACAGCTATGGGGAGCTTATGTGTGTTTACTGAATGCCAGCCCGCGTGAGGGCCGCCTGGTAGCGCCGCGCGTTTACTAGGTGTTCTTCTTTGGTGGTGGCGAAGGCGTGATAGCCCGAGAAGTCCTCCTTGGCGCAGAAGTACAAGTAGTTGTTATCCTCGGGGTGCAGCACAGCGTCGATGCTGCTGATGCTGGGCAGGTCGATGGGGCCGGGCGGCAGACCCGCCACGCGGTACGTGTTGTAGGGCGAGTCTTTTTGCAGATGCACGTTGAGTACGCGCTTGATACCAAAGTCGCCGTTGGCGAAGACTACGGTGGGGTCAGCTTGCAGCTTCATGCCGCGCTTGAGTCTGTTGAGGTAAACCGCTGCGATGCGGGGGCGCTCGTCGGCGTGCTGCTGCTGCTCGGCTTCCACGATGCTGGCTAGGGTGCTCACCTGCACGCGGGTAAGGCCTAGCTTCTCGCGGGCCGCATCGCGCTCGGGCGTCCAGAACTTCTCGTACTCCTTCTTCATGCGCTGCATGAGGTTCTCGGCCGAGGTATTCCAGTAGAGCTGATAAGTGTTCGGGATGAACATCGAGAGCACCGTGGTGGTATCGAACCCTAGGCTGCGTGTATAGCTAGAGCTACTCAGCAACGAATCTATCTCCTTAGGGCTGGCGTCAATTTGCTTTGATAGCTTGGCCGCTAGCTCGCGGCGCAGGCGCACGTTGGTAAACGTGAGCATGAGCGGCGACTGACGGCCCGACTTCAGCAAGTTAATTACTTGCCGGTTGGTCATACCGCTTTTCAGCTCGTAGCGGCCAGGTTTCACAGCGCCGGGCTTGTTGTAGCCCATAAGCTTACCTACAAAGTGCAGCGAGAGCTGGTCGATGATGACACTAGTATTGGCCACCTTCACGTTCTCAACGGCCCGCAGGGCTTTTTGCCAGTCGTCGCCTCGGCGGATGTACACGTAGGCTCGCTGCTCCTGCGTGTCAACGTTGGTAGTGTAGAATATCTGAAAAAAGTAATAAGAGAAGCATACCAGAATCAGCCCGATTATCACGCTGACGGTGGCGAACCGGTTGCGCCGGCGAATGGCATCCGCCCGGTATTCGACGCCGGACTTTTTGGCAGGAGGAAGCATGAAAACGCAGAAAGTGAGCTTCAAAATTACGCACCGCGCCAATCTTTGGCCTCGATTACAGCTTTCGCGTCACCTAGGGGCAATTTTTCGCTTTAAAAATCCGTAGTACCTTGCTTGCCGTAAGGAGTCGTACCTGGCTTCCGGCCCGTTTTTTTGTTTCCTTCCCCCCCGATATGGCTGCTACCCTGCTTCGCATTCACCCCGAAAACCCACCCCAAAACCGCATTCTGCAAGTAGTAGAAGTGCTGCGCAAAGGCGGGCTTATTATTTATCCGACCGATACGGTTTATGGCATAGGCTGCGACATTAATAATACCAAAGCAGTCGAAAAACTTTGCCGCATTAAAGGCATCAAACCCGAGAAAGCCGACCTAAGCTTTATCTGCCACGACTTGTCGCACATCAGCGACTATGCCCACGGTATCACTACGCCCACCTTCAAAGTACTCAAGAAGGCGCTTCCTGGTCCTTTCACCTTCATCTTTGAAGCTAGCCCCAACGCCCCCCGCTACGGCGGCGTGAAGCGCAAGACAGTCGGCATCCGGGTACCCGACAACCAGATTGTCCGCCAGATTGTCAAGGAGTTTGGGACACCCATCGTGAGCACCTCGGTACGCGAGAGCGAAGAGACGCTGGAAGAGTACGTGACCGACCCCGACCTGATTTTTGAAAAATACCGCTCGCTCGTTGACCTAGTTATCGACGGCGGCTTCGGCGGTAATATCCCGAGTACCATCGTCGATTGTACCAATGATGACTTTGACCTTGTGCGCCAAGGCCTAGGTGATATTGAGCAGTACCTGTAAGGGCCTACGCCTCATAAGCTAAGTACCTAAGCGAAGGGCGACTAAGTGACGGCTAATAACCGTTACTTAGTCGCCCTTCGCTTATTCATTTGTGGGGCGCCTATGCTTCCAGCGGCGGTGCGTCCAGAGGTACTGCTCGGGCGTGGTGCGGATGTCGGCCTCTAGACACCGCACAAAGGCCTCCGTAATAGGGTAGCGCTGGGCTTCATCTGAAGCACTGGCGGCAGCCGCCGCCTGGCCATCAGGCAATTTTGTAAAGGTTATATCGTAGTAGCCGCGTTTCGCCCGCCGGATACCCACGTAGAGCACGGCGCAGTTGAACTGCTGCGCCAAGCGCTCGGCGCTGGTGTAAAAACCCGCCTCGCGGTGCATAAAGTCAGTCCAGTAAGGGCGGTCCTCAGGGCCAGCAGCCTGGTCGGTGAGCAGGCTGAGCGTGCGGCCCTGCTGGCGGTGCTGCACCAGGTAGCGTAGCGTGCCGAGCATAGGCACCGCATCGGCCCCTAGGCGCGTGCGCAGGCGGCGCATAAAATGCTCGAAAAATTTATTATTCAAGGGTTTATACACACCGCCCGAGCGGCCGCCGAACTCTAGTGCTGCGCCCGAGAGTATCCATTCCCAGTTGCCTAGGTGCGAGCCTAGCGAGAGGACAAAGCGGTTTTGGGCGAAGGGGCCCGTCATCAGCTCGGGGTTGGTGAAGCGCACCCGGCGGTGTAGCTCGGCGGGCGAGATAGCAGCGAGCTTTAAAATCTCGACCAGCACCTGTGCAAAATGCCAGTAGAACTGCCGGCCAATTTGCCGAATGTCCACCTCTGTTTTCTCTGGGAAAGCGTGGCGCAGGTTGTCGAGTACCACCCGCCAGCGGTAGCGCACCACGTAGGCCAGCAGCAGGTATATAGCCCTTGCCAATACATATAGCACATCTAGGGGCAGGTGCGCCAGCGCCAGCAGCAACCAATTGAGGGGATAGAAATACCAGGCGTAGGGCCGGGCCGGCGTGCTCATCGGGGCAGGGCGGCCCCGGCGGGCGCGTAGTCTTTGAGGCTGCGTTGTCCACTACGGCTTTGGGTGGCTAGCACCTTTTTAGTAGCCGCATCAAGGGCTTCGATAGTAAGTGTAAACGGCCCTTCAGGCAGGTAACCCATTGGCAACTGACTCTCTATCGGGGTCGGGCGGCCAGCAGCCGGCGTAATGGCGGGTGCCTCCCCATCGGTAGCCGTGCCGTCAGGCGAGGCTAGGTGATACTTTAATAGCACCGGCCTGCCGGCTGGCAGTTGGTTTAGCTCGGTGTAGAAGAATACGGCCTCGGTGCCGCGGCCGTAGAACCCGCCCGGCGCCCGCGTCAGCAAATAGCCACCCCGGTTAAATACGCTTTCGCCGGCAGCTTTGGCAGCGGGCTTAGATAAAAACACGATATCGCTGAAGGCCGGCCCTTTAGGAGCGGCTACTACTAGCGGCTGCTCCACGGTGGTCTCGCCATTAGAGGCTTTGTACTGGTCGCGCACGCGGCCCCGCAGGGTGTAAGTGCCATCGGGCACGGTCACGCGCTTCAAAAAGCTAAGCGGGTTTTTGATGCTAATCGTGGTGTCGTTGAGCACGGGCGGCTTCAGCGTCACGGTTTCGTGCCAGGCCGAGGTGCCATCGGCTTTCACAATATCTAAATCGACCACCGCCGACGATTGGAACGACTTAGGTGCCCGCTGCCGGTACGTGAGCGGCTGCGTGGGCACCGTCACCGAAATCTCAATTTCACCGCCTTTCTGCACATGGTCGAGGTTGCGGAAACGCGCTACTTCGAGCAGTAGTTGGGGCGGGCCTGCCTGGGCAGCCAGCGGCGCGGTGGCGAGAGCCAGGGGGAAAAGCAAAAAGCGCATAAGGCAAAAATAAGGCGGCTGTAGCGCGGACATTCAGTCCGTGCCGGTTTGGAGGTGCTTGCTCGCGCACCGAAAGGCGGCATTATTACTTGGCAAAGTCCGTGCTACGGTACCTTGCGGCCATGTCCATTGTTCTTTCTGAGCTGCACTACCTGCCCAGCATTCCGTTTTTTCAGCAGTTACTAGCTGCCGATTCGCTACTGCTCGACGCCCACGAGCATTATCATAAGCAAACGTATCGCAACCGCTGCCTCGTGCTCACGGCACAGGGCGCGCAGCCTCTCACGGTGCCGGTGCTCGATGGCAACCGCTCCGAGAAAATTCGTACCAGCGAAATAGAAATTGATTATCGCCAAAACTGGCCGCACCGACACTTCCGCACCCTACAAACTGCCTACAATGCCTCGCCTTATTTTGGCTACTACGCCGATTATTTGCAGGATATTTATGCTCAAAAATATGTTAGGCTTTGGGACCTGAACCTCGCCATGCTGCACCTGCTGCTGCGCTGCCTGCGCTGGCCCTTGCCGGTTGAGTTCACGACGGAGTATCTGGCGCCGGCCGGCTCCTCCTCTCCTACCTCATTATTTATCGACCGACGCGACGTACTGACACCCAAAATTGCCCCTAGGTCGGGAGAACCTGACAGTACGTCGCAGCTACCCTACCCGCAGGTGTTTGGCCCCGGGTTTGTACCAGGACTCAGCGTGCTGGATTTATTATTCATGCAGGGGCCGGCGGCGGGCCGGTGGTTGGGTTAAGTAGAAATTAGGTTGGTAAGGAAATAAGCGCCATATTGCTTTTGCCTTAGCTGCTTAGCTACTTTTTCACCCAGCCAGCACTTTCCGAACCTTCGGCTCAAGCAGCTTGTTTTCCAGTTATCAATCGCAGTAATCCGTATCTGTATTACGTAACTATTTGCCTGCATACTGGTAGAAGTTAGACATACGGCTTATACTATCATCTCGCTTGCATGGAAGCTAAATTTTCAAACCGCGTCAAGGAGGTTATCTCCCTCAGCCGGGAAGAGGCCATCCGCCTGGGGCACGACTATATCGGTACCGAGCACTTGCTGCTGGGTATGATTCGTGAAGGCGAAGGCACTGCCCTAGGGCTGCTCAAAAAACTGGGCGTGGCCACCGACGAGCTGAAGTTTGCTCTTGAGCAAGCCACGCGCAACACGGCCACCCAAGGCACCAGCATCACTGGCTCGATTCCGCTGACGAAGCAGACCGAGAAGGTGCTGAAAATCACCTACCTCGAAGCCAAGATTTTCAAGTCAGAAATCATTGGCACCGAGCACCTGCTCCTCTCGATTCTACGCGACGAGGACAACATTTCTTCTCAAATTCTTTCCAAATTCAACGTGAACTACGAAACCGTGCGCGACTCACTTGATTATCACGGCGCGGCTCCGAACACCAGCCCCAAGGCTGGCCCGGATACCGACGACGATGACGACCGCCTCTTTGGCCAAGGCCAAGGTGCCGGCCGTGGGCAGGGCGGTGCTGGCAACGCTGGCACGGCTAAGAAGCCCGGCGAAAAATCGCGCACTCCGGTGCTCGACAACTTCGGCCGCGACCTCACCAAGCTGGCTGAAGAAGACAAGCTCGACCCCATCGTGGGCCGCGAAAAAGAAATCGAGCGTGTGGCCCAGGTACTGAGCCGCCGCAAAAAGAATAACCCGATTCTGATTGGTGAGCCTGGCGTAGGTAAAACGGCTATCGCCGAAGGCCTCGCACTGCGCATCATCCAGAAGAAAGTAAGCCGCGTGCTCTTCAACAAGCGCGTAGTGACCCTAGACTTGGCTTCGCTGGTGGCTGGTACCAAGTACCGCGGCCAGTTTGAGGAGCGCATGAAGGCCGTGATGAACGAGTTGGAGAAGTCGCCCGACGTGATTCTGTTCATCGACGAGCTGCATACTATCGTGGGCGCTGGCGGTGCTTCGGGCTCGCTGGATGCCTCCAACATGTTCAAGCCAGCCTTGGCCCGCGGCGAGATTCAATGCATCGGCGCTACCACGCTGGACGAATACCGTCAGTACATCGAGAAAGATGGCGCCTTGGCCCGTCGTTTCCAGATGGTAATGGTGGACCCCACCACGCCTGAGGAAACCATCGAGATTCTGCACAACATCAAGGACAAGTACCAGGACCACCACCACGTGGTGTACACCGACAAGGCCATTGAGCAGTGCGTGAAGCTGAGCGACCGCTACATGAGCGACCGCTTCCTGCCAGACAAAGCCATCGACATCCTTGACGAAGCTGGTGCCCGCGTGCACATCAACAACATCGTGGTACCCGAGGATATCCTCAAGCTCGAAGAGCAGATTGAGAATATCAAAGGCGAGAAAAACCGCGTAGTAAAATCGCAGAAGTACGAGGAAGCTGCCAAGCTCCGCGACACTGAGAAGAAGCTATTGGAGCAACTCGACACGGCTAAGAAGTCGTGGGAAGATGAAACCAAGAAGAAGCGCTACACGGTGAAAGAGGAAAACGTGGCTGAGGTAATCGCCATGATGACCGGCATCCCCGTGAACCGCGTAGCCCAGAACGAAGGCGACAAGCTGCTGCGCATGGGCGAAGAGCTGCAAGGCAAGGTAATCGGCCAAGACAAGGCTATCAAGCAGTTGGTGAAAGCCATCCAGCGTACCCGCGTGGGTTTGAAAGACCCCAAGAAGCCTATCGGTTCGTTCGTGTTCCTAGGCCCGACCGGCGTAGGTAAGACGGAGCTTGCCAAGGTGCTGGCTACCTACCTCTTCGACAAGGAAGACGCGCTCGTTCGCGTAGACATGTCGGAGTACATGGAGAAATTCAGCGTATCGCGCCTGGTTGGCGCGCCTCCCGGCTACGTGGGTTACGAAGAAGGTGGTCAGCTGACGGAGAAAATCCGCCGCAAGCCGTACTCGGTTATCCTGCTCGATGAGATTGAGAAGGCCCACCCCGACGTGTACAACTTGCTGCTGCAAGTGCTGGACGACGGCATCCTGACTGACGGCCTAGGTCGTAAGGTGGACTTCCGCAACACCATCATCATCATGACCTCGAACATCGGGGCACGTGACCTGCAAGACTTCGGCGCTGGCATCGGCTTCGGCACTAAGGCCCGGCAGGAGAACATGGACGAGATTACGAAAGGCACCATCACCAATGCCCTGCGTAAGACCTTCTCGCCTGAGTTCTTGAACCGCTTGGATGACGTGATTGTCTTCAACTCGCTCGAGAAGAAAGACATCCACAAGATTATCGACATCAGCCTCAGCAAGCTGCTCAGCCGCGTACTCACGCTGGGTTACCGCGTAGAGTTGACCGAGAAAGCCAAGGACTTCGTGGCCGACAAAGGTTACGACCCCAAATACGGCGCTCGTCCGCTGAACCGGGCCATCCAGAAGTACATCGAAGACCCGATTGCCGAGGAAATCCTGAAGGCGCAGCTATTACACGGTGACATCATCACCGCCGACCACGAGGACGGTAAAGATGAACTCACCTTCGTGGTAAGCAAGAGCGAAGAAAAGCCCAACCTGCCCAGCGACGAGCGGCCCGAAGAGGCGCCCTCCGAGCCGGAGTCTGGTGAAGTGAAGTAGTAAAGCTTGAATAGCAAGCAAGGCCGGTTGCCGCGAGGTAGCCGGCCTTTTACTTTTGTTACGGTGGTAGGCCCCACCTAGACCATCGCTTAAGAGTAGCTATGTTAACTTCAGTGATATGCTTAAACGTTTATTAAGCCTTTGATAGTCTTGAGCCAGATAAAAGGTGCTTTCAGCGAAAAAAGATGCTAAGCTGATAGTGTCTGTGCAATTTTGGCTTAGTCAATTACAAAAGCAATAAGCTCAGTGCCTCGTTTCTTCTTTCCACTAGCATCGCTCTTATTAGCTATTCTAGTTGCCAGCCAAGCTCACGCCCAGCAGAGCAAACAGCCTCTTCTGGCGCTGGCGGTCTCCACTACTCCGACCGCTCCTGCCGCTCGGGTAAAGACTATCGTGCTGCTTGGACGGGTAGAGACTACTACGGGCGTACTGCCAGGCGCAATAGTGGAAGTAGGCAGCAACAAAAACTTACGCACTGTAACTGATGCCGACGGGTTTTTCCGCTTGGTAATACCAGCCACGACAAGCCCAGTGGCTGTGACGGCGAGCTATGCCGGCTACGATGAGGTATCCGCCAACTTGGTACCAGGTGCACTACCAGCCGTGCTTCGCTTGGTAGTGCCGCACGACAACACTAAGCTTCTTCGCTAGCAACAGATTAATGTTTGAGGGCAACGCATAAGCAAATCACGGGTACCTTCGGCAAGTTCACCAAGGATTTCTTGACCTAGGAGCGCGCACAGAAAAGGCCAGCCCGTATCAACGTGGCTGGCCTTTTCTGTGCCTATAAATTGCTTGCTACTGCTGGCTGGCGCGAAACAGCTTTTGCTTTTCGTCCTTTGACAGGCTTTCGTAGCCGGAGTGCGAAATCTTATCCAGAATGAGGTCTATTTCATCCTGGCCAGCTACAGCAGCGCCGCTGCTTTTAGAGGTACCGCTAGCCGAGCGAGCGCCAGTAGTAACCGGCTGCCGGTGCGTCACACGCATGCTGGGGCCTTGGCTAAACAAGCGGCTAAACCAATTGCCGACAGCTATAACGGGGGCTCCCATGTCGCGTCCAGCTTTGAGTTGCTTAATGAACACAAAGCCGAGCAATGCTCCCCCTAGGTGCGTAATTTCGCCGCCAGGGTTACCACCATTAATACCAGCTATCGAAATAAGGACAACGGCTACAGCTATCCACTTGATTTTGACTGCACCGATAATGAAAAGCATAAAGGTGAAATCGGGCAGCAAGGTGGCGGCGGCCACAATCACGGCCGTAACGGAAGCAGAAGCACCGATAACGGGCTGGCCTACAAATGGCTGCAAGGCCGGAATAAAATTATAGGCCAACAGAAAAAACACTGCTCCTACCAGCGCTCCCAAAATGTAGAGACTCACCAAGCGCCGGTCGCCTAGGTACTCCCGAATAAGCTGCCCAAACCAGTACAGGTTCAGCATATTGAATAGAATATGCAGGAAACCCTCATGTACAAAGGCGTAAGTTAGCAGCGTCCAAGGATGACGTAGTAACGAGTAGAGGTCGGAAGGCAGCTCCAGCTGACGCATAACGAGCTGGTAGCTAGATGACTGAGCAATAAAAAAAATTGCTCGCAGAATAATGAGCACCGCGAACACCAGCCCATTGATGATAATGAGCTGGTTGAGCGCATTATCGCGGCGCGAAAAGGCGTCGCGGATATCCTGAGTTAAGCTCATGAAAGTGATGATTTAATAAAATTGTTGGCGTCCCCGTTCCCAAAGCTTAATAACAATAAAGCCAACGAGAGCCCCCCCAAGATGGGCATAATGCGCTACGTTGTCGCCGGGCGTGCGGTGGGTTCCCGTGTAAAGCTCTACGGCAATGGAAAATGCAACGAGGTACTTGGCTTTGATGGGAAACGGTAAAGGGAAGCGATATATTTCTGTGTTGGGGAATAAATAGGCAAAGGCGAGCATTACACCAAACAATGCGCCGGAGGCTCCCAGCATACCAGCCATTGGTGAGTTTTTGACCTCTTGCACCACACCATCTACTGCCTGCGTGGCAGCATCGATGTATTCGGCATCTTGCGGATGCTGTTGCAAGCCTCTGGCTAAAGTTTCATATCCTCTGGCTTCTGGAAAGTTGGTGCGAAAGAATTCGGCAAAGTCGCCACCAGTAGGCTGGCGATGAAATGCTGCGGCCGCCTGCTCCATCTGGTTGGTTTCATAAAACTTAACCCCTTCGTAGATAGCGCCAGCCCCAACACCGCAAATTAACCAGAAGACAATAAAACGCTGCACTCCCCAGCGATGCTCCAACATCGGCCCATAAATGATGAGCCAAATCATGTTGCCGAAGATATGCCCCCAGTTTGCGTGCAGGAACATATAGGTGACAAACTGCCAGGGATAGAAGTAGGGAGAACCCAGTGGGTATAAGCTACCCCACTGGGTTAGTGGCAATACGGGTGCATACTGCTGAATTAAAAAGAAAAACAAGTTCGCCAGCAATAGATTGCGCACAGCGGGCGTGATATCAAAATTGAACATAGGCGAAACACCGCGCTACTAGCCAGTGAATTGAAAAAAGAACGTGCCGCAAAGGTCGGCTACGTGCCAGGCTTACGAAAAAACTCGGCTAATTGCTGTCCATCGAGCAGCACCACGGTAGGGCGGCCGTCGGGGGTGTAGTTGGGCACTTGGCAAGCAAAGAGCTTATCGACCAGCGCGCTCAGCTCGACGTCGGGCAGGCGGGGCTGGCTAGTAGCCTGGGCCACGCGCCGGGCCAGGGCGCGGGCTAGCGCCTCGCGGCGGTCGACGCGCAAGGGGGCGCTGCCGCTGCGAAACTGCTCGATGAGGCTCTCCAGTAGTTCTTTCTCGCCCTGGGCAGGCAAGTCGGCCGGCACGGCCTCGACCGCGATGGTGAGCGGCCCAAACTCGGCGAAGCGGAAGCCCAGTAGGTGCAATGGCTGCGTGAGTTCTTGCAACACAGCAAAGTCGGAAGGCGAAAATGTGAGCGGCCTCGGAAATAGCAACGCCTGCGAGTGCACGGCGCCCCGCGTTTGGCCGGCCGCGTACTGCTCGTAAAGAATGCGCTCGCGAGCGGCCTCCTGGTCGATGAGCATCAGGCCTGACTTCACGGGCAGCAGCACGTAGCGCGTGAGCACCTGCGTGGCACGCGGCGAGTGCGAGCCGCCACTGGCCTGCGTGAGCGCCTGCGCCGGAGTAGGCGTGGGCGGCGTAGGGTGCAAGAAAGGCAGCTCGGGCAGCGGCGCCGGAGCTGCCTCCGTGGGCGCGGGTGCCGCGGCGGGTGGGGTTGGTGGGGTTACTGCTGCTGGCTCGCCCTCGGGCCGCACGGGCTGGCCTAGCTCGCGGTAGAAGGCTTCTAGGTCACGCTTGGCCTGCTCGGTGGGCTTGGATGGCGGCTGGCGCTCGTAGGCATCGGCTGAGCGGCTTTTGCCAGCTTGGCGCAAGGCAGCAGCCGAGACGGAAGACGCTAGCGCATCGGGGTTGAACTCGACGTGGCGCGTGGGCGCGGGCAGTTCGCCCCCTGCCCCACTCGCCGAGGTGCGCAGCGGCCGGATGGGCGCAAAGTTCACATCGCCCTCAAAGTCGAGTGAGGGCGTGAGGCTGTGTAGCCCAAGGGCCTGCCGCACGGCAGCGCGTACCACTGCATACACCGTTTTCTCGTCCTCAAACTTGATTTCGGTCTTTGTAGGGTGTACGTTGATGTCAATGGTCTTAGGGTCGAGCTCTAAAAACAGCACGTAGAATGGGTGCGTGTCTTTGGGTAGCAAGCCCTCGTAAGCGGCTAATACGGCGTGGTTGAGGTAGGCCGAACGAATGAATCGGTTGTTGACGAAGAAAAACTGGTCGCCCCGGCTTTTCTTCGCCGATTCGGGCTTGCCAATGTAGCCTTTCACCGTAATAAAAGGCGTAACCTCTTCACAACCAGCTAACTGCTCCTTATAATTATTACCCAATAAGGCTACAATGCGCTGGCTGAGCTTGCCGGCGGGCAGGCTAAATACCTCTAGGTCGTTTTGATAGAGCGAGAAAGCAATCTGCGGGTTGGCCAAGGCCACGTGCTGAAACTCATCTAGGATGTGCCTCATTTCCACCGCATTGCTCTTGAGAAAGTTGCGGCGAGCGGGTACGTTGAAGAATAAATTTTTGACCGCGATGCTAGTGCCATCGGGGCAGGCGGTGGGCGCCTGGCTGCTCACCTGCGAGCCTTCGACCAGCAGTAGCGTGCCGGTTTCCTGCCCCCGCTGCTTGGTACGAATTTCGACCTGCGCCACGGCCGCGATGCTGGCCAGCGCCTCGCCGCGGAACCCTAGGGTGCGAATTCGAAATAAATCTTCGGTCGAGCGAATCTTGCTGGTGGCGTGGCGCTCGAGGCTCATGCGGGCATCGGTGGGCGACATGCCCGAGCCGTTGTCCACTATTTGCACCAGCTGCTTACCGGCTTCTTTCACAATAAGTTGCACGGAGGTAGCGCCCGCATCGACGGCGTTTTCCAACAACTCTTTTACAACGGAAGCCGGACGCTGCACCACCTCGCCCGCCGCAATCTGATTGGCGAGGTACTCGGGCAGCAGTTGAATAATATCGGGCATGGTCTCACGTATACAGTACGCCGGGGCAATTTGACACGGTTGCTAGCGGCATCCGTACCTACCTTTGCGGCCAATTTGGGTAGCCAGCTGCTAGTTAACCCAGCACGCTTGCTGTCTTCCCCACCGGCCCTGGCCAGTAGGGAACCGCTGCGGCGGGCCGGGGGTTCCGGCCTAGCTGCTACCGGCAAAAGTAGGTCTATTAGGCCGCCTTTTCTACCTTCAACTACTCCTTACCTGGGCTAATGCGCGTCAACTTCCGGCTACTTTCTCTGGGCTTGTTGCTGAGCGTCACCGGGTTGCTACTGGGTTTCTCGACTCCTGGCACTACCCTGCCCGACCCCCTACCCAATGGTCCTACCGAGCAGCGCTGGGTTGATAGCGTGTTTACCTCGCTCACACCCGACCAGCGCCTAGGGCAGTTTTTCATGGTAGCGGCGTATTCGAACCGCGAGAAAGCCCACATCGACCGCATCGAGCGGCTGGTGCGCAACCAAAACATCGGCGGGGTGATGTTTTTGCAGGGTGGCCCCAAGCGCCAAGCTTTGCTTACCAACCGCTTGCAGGCTGCCGCCAAGGTGCCGCTGCTTATCGCTACCGATGCCGAATGGGGCCTCGACATGCGCCTCGACTCGACCATGCACTATGCCAAGGAGATGACCCTAGGCGCCATGGACGATGACAAACTCGTGTACCAAATGGGCCGTGACCTGGCCCGCAAGCTACGCGCCCTAGGTATCCACATCAACTTCGCGCCGGTGGTGGACGTCAACTCCAACCCCAGCAACCCGGTGATTGGTAACCGCTCGTTTGGCGAAAACCAAGACCGCGTGGCCGCGCTGGGTGTGCAGTACGTCAAGGGGTTGCAAGACCAGCGTGTAATAGCGGTGGCCAAGCACTTTCCTGGCCACGGCGACACCGACACCGACTCGCACAAGGCGCTCCCAGTCATCAACACCGACCTAGCGCGGCTGGAGAAAGTGGACCTGATACCCTTCCAGAAGTCGTTTGAGGCGGGCGCGCTGGGCGTGATGATAGCCCACCTCTACATCCCGCTTTTTGACACGACCAACGCCAAGACGACCACGCTGTCGAAGGCACTAGTAACAGGGTTGCTCCAGGAGAAGATGGGCTTTAAGGGCCTGATTTTTACGGATGCGCTGAATATGCGCAGCGTGAGCAAGCTTTATAAAGACGGCGAACTCGATGCCATGGCGCTGGCCGCCGGCAACGACGTACTGCTGTTTTCGGAAGACGTGCCGGCTGCCCTCAGCCGCATCAAGGAGGCCGTAGAGCGCGGCCACCTCAACCAGGCTGACCTTGATGCGCGTATCAAAAAGATTTTGCGGGCTAAGTACTGGGCGGGACTAAGCCGCTACCGCCCCGTTAACCTAGGGCAGCTGCGCGACAGCCTCAACCAGCCCGAAAGCCGGGTGCTAGCCCAGACCATTTTTGAGCATGCCGTGACGGTGGTGAAGAACGAGGACAAGCTCCTCCCCTTCCAGCGGCTCGATACACTGCGTATTGCGGCTATCACCATCGGCACGCAGCCCGAGGGGCCCTACGCCACTATTTTCAATAAATACCAGCCGGGCCCGGTATACGCCGTGCCCGACCGCTACGCACCCGACTCTACATTTAGCCGCATCCGGGCCCGCTTAGGTGATGCCAACGTGGTGGTGGTGAGCCTGCACCAGATGAATAACACGCCCGGCCACAACTACGGGCTGGGCGACGGGGCGCTGAAATTCTTAAAGGAACTGCAAGCTGACCCCAAGCGCAAGACGGTGGTGGTAGCCATGGGCAACGCCTATGGCCTCAAGTACCTAGAGTCGGCGCGCACGCTGGTTTGTGGCTATGAGGACCACTACGCGGCTCAGCTAGTGGTGCCGCAAGTGCTATTTGGGGCACTGCCAGCACGGGGCCACCTGCCCGTGACCGTGTCGGAAGGCATGAAAGTCGGCACTGGCATTGCCACCGCCGACCTGCACCGCCTGCGCTACGCCGCCCCCGAGCGCGAAGGGTTGAACTCGCGCACCTTAACTCAGATTGACCACATCGCGCTCGAGAGCATCGTGACAGCAGCCACACCCGGCTGCCAGGTGCTTATCGCCAAAAACGGCACGGTGGTGTTTGACCAGAGCTACGGCTACGGCACCTACGACCAAAGCCAGCCCGTAACGAGCAGTACGCTCTACGACTTGGCATCGGTAACGAAAGTGGCGGGCACCTTGCAGGCTATCATGTACCTCAAGGACCATGGCAAGCTCAACCTCGATGAGAAAGTAGCGACCTATTTGCCTGAAATGCAGCGCACCAACAAGCGCCTCATGACCGTGCGCGATGTGCTGCTGCATCAGGCTGGCCTCAAGCCCGGCATTCCGACCTGGGAGCGCACTGTACAGGATGGCGCTCTCAAGCCCGCCTACTATTCGAGCCAGCGCAACGAAGACTTTCCTAATGAGGTAGCGCCTGGCGAGTACTCTATTAAGGCGGCCGACGACTCGGTGTGGGCCTGGACGCTGCGCTCGCAGCTACTGCCCAAGGTGAAGGGTAAATACCCAGTGGAGTACTCCGACCTGAGCTTCATTATTATGAAGCGCTTGAGCGAGAAGCTCCTAGGTCAGCCGCTGGCTGAGTTTCTACCTAAGGAGTTTTACAAACCCTTGGGCCTGGGCACGATGACGTATAATCCGCTCACGCGTTTTCCAAAGAGCTGCATTGCGCCCACTGAAAAAGATACTTACTACCGCCGCGAGCAGCTGCAAGGCACTGTGCACGACCAAACCGCGGCCCTAGTAGGCGGCGTGGGCGGCCACGCCGGCCTCTTTGCCACTGCCAACGACCTCGCGGTGCTGATGCAGATGAACCTGCAAAACGGCCGTTACGGCGGCACCAATTTCTTCCAAACGCCGGTCGTCACAGAGTTTTCGCGCCCGCAGGTGACTGGCAATAAGCGCGGCCTAGGTTGGGACCGCGGCGACCCCAGCAAGCCAGAAGGCCCTACTAGCCACCTAGCACCCGCTAGCACCTTTGGCCACACGGGCTTCACGGGCACCTGCGTATGGCTCGACCCCGATAACCAGATTCTCTACGTCTTCCTCTCCAACCGCGTGTACCCCGACGCGGGCAACATCAAGCTGCGGACGTATAATATCCGCACCCGGATTCAGGAGGTAGTGTACAAGGCTATGGTGCCTACACCGACCAAGCACGGTACGAATTAGTGTGTAGACAAACAGCCTGGCTTAAACAGAGCGGCTTATCATCCTTGTCGCAGTAATAGCTATATGCCTACAAAGAACCAATACTGGTATTTTTTAATAGGCGGGCCAACTGACGATATCAATGGCCTTGTCACTAATTTTTACGCCTACGGGGAGCATTGCGGTGAGGCACTAGCAAACGCACTGAATGCTGCAACTGAAGAACTAGGTATTATCAAACCCGAAGCCACAGAAGCTGCTCGACTTGATATACTAAGTGATTTTGAAGAGCCCGAAGGCTTAACTCGTTTTAATGAATGGGTTCTTAGCGGCCCCACTAACTACTCGTATCCACTAGACTCATCAGAAAATGATTTTATTCCACCCACTGGCATAATTAAAGCGACAGAGGAAGGAAAGTTTGATTATGAATTGATTAAAGAAGGTTTCCTAGCGCTGCATAGCCAAGAAGATAATAGCTTCGAGCTTGAGTTAATAGCCGGCAAGGAAAAACTATTAGATACGTTTATTCAAAGCCTAAAATTTATTTCCCCAATTGATAGATTAGAAATAAATATTAAAGGTCATTGGCATAATCAAAAAAGTGAACTCTGGGCAATCAACGTAAGCGAATTGTCAGCCGGTATAGAAAGCTTTCTTCTTGACAATACCACGAGCCTTTTGCAGAATGGCTTTATAGAATGCACTGCCGTAGTGGATTCTGGCTCGACAAAGCTCACTCTGAATGAACACAAAAAGGTGTGTTTTCAGACCGAAGACGAGAAGCTGTTTATCAATTTTGGGGAAGCGATAATGGCACTAGGTTTTGAGCAAACCACAGAGCTATGTAGCTTAGAATATGGTTTTTACCATTGGCACTACCGTCCTACCCAAAGCTTAGACGCTCCTGAATTACGCATTTTCTTGCTTGACACTGGCTTCAACTTCGTTGAAAGCTGGGAAGACGAACTAGATGAGATATACCCTGAAACGGAGTAATCATCTTACTTGCGCTCATTCCATTTTCTACTGCCGCGCTACCCACGCATTGTCGGCGGGGTAGCTGTCGGGCACGTAGAGGCTACCTAGGGTCACTTTGCTAATGGCTTTGCGGCCAGCTACAGGCACCTTTACGCTGGTAGCACCGCTTTGCCACACGGCAATGGTGCGATGTAGCTTTTCGGTGCTGCCGTCGGCGAAGGTCACGGTGAGGTCTACGGGCACGGGCTTGCTGCCCTTGGCCGTAACTACAATTTCTCCAGCGGTGCTGCCGGTGGCCGGCGTCACGCTCGTGATACCTAGGTCGGGGTAGCCGCCGTCGAAAAACCAGCGCTGCCAAAACCAGTCGAGGTTCTGCCCCGCGCCAGCATTCATGGAGTAAAAGAAGTCGTAGGGCATCGGGTGCTTGCCGTGCCAAGTACTAATGTAGGTGTGCAAGGCTTTCGTAAACAGTTCGTCACCGAGCAAGTCCTTGACGTACAAGTAGCCTAGGCCCGGCTTTGGGTACGAGTTCAGGAAGAATGGCGTGCCGGTCTGCTGCGTGGTGAGGGTCACGATGGGCAGGTCGTCCTCGGTGGCGGCGGCGCGGGCGTAAGGCACCATGCCATAGTCGTCGACCAGCTTCGGGTCGATGATGGGCGAAATGAGCCACTCCCCTATCGTGGCCCAGCCCTCGTCCATCCAGCCGTATTTGGTTTCGTTGATGCCCATGTAAAACGGGAACATCGTGTGAAAAATCTCGTGGTCGGTGAGCGTGATGGCGTCCTCGCGGGTGCGGGTCGGATTATCATTCACCATCATCGGGTACTCCATCTGGTCGAGGCCGTCAAACACCGTTTCGTGCGAGTAAGGAAACGGCCACTTGGGGAAGGTGTAGCTCATGGCCTGCACCGTTTGGCGTCCAAATTTGGCCACCTCCCGAAAGTCTTCGTGCTTGGCGTTGTACACGGCATCCACGCGGGTGCGGCGCTTGGTGGCGGGGTCTACCACGAGGCTGCTAGCGTCCCACACATAGTGGTCGGCGGTGGCAAAGACGAAGTCCGTCACGTCGCGGGCGTCGAAGTGCCAGGTATTTTGGGCGTTAGGAGCCGTGGCATCGTGCCGCCGCGCCTCGGTGCTATCGATGATGGTCGTGAAGCCATCCTTCTTCTCGGCGGCGCGCAGGCGAGCCAAGTACTTCTTGGTAAGCACATGGTCGGCGTTGGTCAGGTCGCCCGTAGCCCAGACCAAGAAATTGCGCGGCACCGTGATATCAGCGGCGAAGTGGCAGAAGTCGTTGTACATCTCCGGCCCACCGGTGTACGGGATGCGGTTCCAGCCATCGATATCATCATACACCGCGATGCGCGGGAAGAAATACGCCACAAACGCCGCGCCCGGCTCGACCTCGCCCGTGCGCTGGTGCGAGCCTTTGTTGAGCACGTACGAATATGTGATGGCCACCTGGGCCGTCTGCCGGGAACCTAGGGCGCGCGGCAGCGGCACGGTCATATTCGTGTTGTCGATGGCCAATTGGCTCACATCCAACGCTTGCCCATTTATGCTGAGCTGCGCGATTTTGACGCCATCGCTCAGGTCTTCGGCCGCGAACTTGCCCGAGCGTGGGGCCCCCTTCTGGTAGATGTTGGGGTAGAGCTTAAACCACAGTTGGCGCAGCGAGTCGGGGCTATTGTTTTGGTAGGCAATGTTGACGGTGCCCGCCACCAGCCGCGTGCCAGGGTCGAAGTTGACCTTGATGGTATAGTCGGCGGTATTTTGCCAATACTTGGGGCCAGGCTGGCCGCTGGGCGAGCGCGTGCCCTTATCGTAGGTGGCGCGCAAGTTGCGTGGCATGGGCAGCGACGCTTGGGCCAAGCTGGTAGTGTAGGCCAGGGCCAACAGCTGGCTCAGTATCAAAAGCTTTTTCAACAAGAGAACGTAACGAGAACTTTAACGAAGCGGAAAGTTAGTCGCCCCCTACGAAACCGCGCGGAGCTTGGGCGAAACGGCCTGCCGCGCCCAGCAACCGGCCAGCGCCGCCACGCCGCCCACCAGCCCGCCCAGCACGGCCGTTACCAGCACCAGCACCCAGCTGTTGCCACCTAGGGGCAGCAATTGGGCTACCCGGTGACTGAGCAGGCCGGCGCTCCTCAAGTTGAGCCAGCCTGCAGTGAGTAGCCAACCCAGCCCGATGCCCATAAAGCCCGCCCCAAACGCTCGGCCACCCGAGCCGCCCAGCCCAGCCGCCAGCCCAAAGCATAGCGGCGCAATAGTCCACCAGGGTAGGAAAAGCTGGGTCAAAAATGACAGCACCAAAATGAGGATAAAGAGTCGCATACGGTTGGGAAATACCTATTTTTAAGAAGCGGCAAAAAGGGCGTTGGTCATGCAGAGCGTAGCGAAGTATCTCGTTTGTACCGTTGCTCACGCCGTGATTACTGCACCACGCGAGATGCTTCGCTGCGCTCTGCATGACAGTCGTTTATAAACGGCAAGTCTAGGTGCTACTTCGCTAAGGTCCAATTGCCGCGCAGGCGCGGATTAGCCTCCGTAGGCGAGCGCAAGAAAATGAGTTCGTTGAGCTGACCTACGCGCCAGGTTTCGAGCATATCGTCATAGGCCGCCGAGCCGGGATTACCGCTTTGCCCGCCTGGAAACACGCCGTAGGCGCGCACTTGCGGCCCTAGGGCCACTACCATGCGCCATGAAGGACCGTTGCGCTCGGAGGTAGCATTCACGATGCCCGCGCCGCCGCCGCAGTCCAAGTCCATGTGGCCGAAGCCAGGCAGCTGGAGTAGGTGTAGCACGTCGGTGCTCTTTTGGTTTTTCCAGGCCCATTTGGGACCTAGGGGGCCGTATTTGCGGGTGAGCGAGTCGGTAGCGAAGCGCAGGCTGCGGCGCACAAGCTGCGGCAGGGTTTCGCGCTGCGGGGTGCGGCGGTCATCTATCCAGGAGCTGTTTTCTTCGTGCAAGAGCAGCTGCTTGGTGCGGTCGCGGGCGGGGTAACGCATTTCGAGGCCGGTGGCTTTTGGGCCGAAGTCATCGCCCCAAATACGCCTTACCAAGTCATTGTACCAGAGGTCGTACACGCTAGGCGCTAACGCATCGGCATTGTACTGGCAATTCCAGCGGCGCATTTCGACTAGCACCTGGGCATCGGGCGAGGTGGTGGCCACCAGCGTATCGCCGTTGGCGGGGCCGGCGGCTAGCTCCAACAAGCGCGGCATCAGCAATTGAGCCGTGAGGTTGAGGTTGTCGTTTTGGAGCATCCGCAGGCTGTCGGGCGTGGCTTGGGTCATGCGCGCCAAGCGCGTATTGATGCGGTGCGAGCGGTCGTAGGTGCCATCGCCGTAGTTCCAGTTCAGGTAGTACGGGTAGTCGGGACCGGTCGAAAACTGGTTGGCAGAGGACACAAATTGGCGCGGCGGGTTTTTCACGTGCGGGTTTTGAGCGGCTGGAATCCAGCCCTGCCAGTCGTAAGCTGGGTCGGTACCGTCAAGGATAAACTTGCCCTGGTCGCGCCACTTCAGCGGGAAGCGGCCGTTGGGCCAGATGGCAATGTCCTTATCAGCGCTGGCGAAGATAAAATTCTGAGCCGGCGTTCCGTAGGTACTAAGCGCCGTCGTGTAGTCCTGGTAATTGCGGGCGCGGTTGAGGCGGTAGAAGGTCTGAAACTCGTTGGCCGCATCGTGCGCAGTCCAGCGCATGGCATGGGCCACGGGCACCTGGCCCGGTAAAAAGGGCTTTTCTGGCTTGTCGTACACGATGGGGCCGTGGTGGGTGTAGAGCACCGTATCGAGGCGGTCGGGCTGGCCGCGCACCTTGATGCGCTCGACCACCCGGCTCACCGGTTTCCAGCGGCCATCGTGCCAGTATTCGCGCCGGGTGTTGTCTTTGAACTTGAGCTGGTACCAATCCACCACGTCGGCGGCCACGTTGGTAACGCCCCAGGCCACCTGCTCATTAAAGCCGATAATGGCGAACGGCACGCCCGGAATACTCACACCGTACACATTCACGCCGGGCGCGGCCAGCTGTATTTGATACCAGATGCTGGGCAAATTGAGCTGCAAGTGCGGGTCGTTGGCCAGCAGCGGGTAGCCGGTGGCCGACTTGGCCGCGCTCACCGCGAAGTTGTTGGAGCCCAGCTCGGGGTCGGGCTCGTGCTGCGGCACCAGGCCAGACATGGCCGCCGCGAAGCTGGGCGGCGTGGCGGGCACCGGCAGGGGTGTAAAATCAAGCGGCGTGCCCACCGGCACGATGGGGTCTTCCTGCACCGGGTAGTCGGGAAATAGGTCTTTGACCACCGCCGGGCCGTATTTGGCCAACGCGTTGCTCATCCGCAAGTCGTCGGACCGGCCGCTCAAATCGAAGGCCATGTACTTCAGAATCAGGGCGCATTTTAGCGGCTCCCAGGGCTCGGGGGCGTAGTCGAGCAGCTTGTATTCGAAGGGTATCGTGCTCGGCGTAAGCGTATTGATGTAGGCGTTCACCCCATCAGAATACGACATGAGCACGGTGCGCGTCGTCGGGTCGGTCATGGCCGAATCGAGCGAGTGGCGCGCTCCGTAGGCTAGGCCCATACGCCGGAAAAACCGGTCGGTTTCGAGGCGGCCCGGCCCTACTATTTCGGCTAGCCGCCCGGCGGCCACGTGCGTGATGAAATCCATTTGCCACAGCCGGTCCTGCGCCGTGAGGTAACCCTGGGTGTAGTACAGGTCGTGGTCGTTTTGGGCGAATACGTGGGGCACTCGCTTGTCATCGTAGCGCACCTGCACAGGCGCTTGCAGGCCCGGCAGTTGCAGCGTTTGATGGGCCGCGAAGGCGTCGGCCACTTCACCATTTTGCCAAAAGCCCCGAAATGGGCTCAGCAGCTTGCCGAAGGGCGGCAGGTCGCCGTGCTTGGTATTCAGCGTCCAGGTCAGCGCGACAGTAGCCAGGAGGGCGAGCAGGGCTTTAATCCAATGAAGCATGGGCGGCAAGTAAACGCTAAGCCTGAATATATTTAACTACAGCCGCTTGAGCGGCCATAAATCGTTCGCTTGATTCTGAAACACAAGTCGTTCGTCATGCAGAGCGCAGCTAAGCATCTCGCGTGGCGCAGTAAACCTAGGCGTATGATTTTACTGCGCCACGCGAGATGCTTAGCTGCGCTCTGCATGACTATTTCATACCTAGCAAAACTACCCTACTGCACGGCGGTGCGCGGGTCAGGCTGGGGCTTCATTTCGTAGTCGTGGGGTGGCTGGGCGCCGGCTAGATTCTGCACGAAGTAATCCCAGCGGCGGCGCGTCATGTAGGGCGAGTACTGGCCGTAGCCGTGGTGCGCGTTGGGAAACACTACTAGGTCGTAGCTCTTGTTGGCTTTGGTGAGGGCTTCTACTACGAGCATGGTGTTGTAGGGCGGCACGTTGTCGTCCATGAGGCCGTGGGCCAGCATCAGCTTGCCTTTGAGGTTCTTGGCGAAGGTGGCGTTGGCCTGGTTGTCGTAGTTGGTGGTGCCGTCGGCGTTGGTTTTGAGCAGGCCGATGTAGCGCTCAGCCCAGTCGTCTTCGTAGTTGCGGTTTTCGTGGTTGCCCGATTCTGAGATGCCTACTTTGAAGAAATCGGGGTAGCGGAACATGGCCGCCGCCGTGGCGTAGCCGCCGCCTGAGTGCCCCCAGATACCCGCCCGCTCTAGGTCGATGTAGGGGTACTTTTGGGCTAGCTGCCGCATGCCGCTCACCTGGTCACCTAGGGTATTTTCGGCCATATTGCCGTAGCAGGCATCGTGGTAGCTCTTGCTGCGCAGGGGGTTGCAGCTGCCCTCAATCACGACCACCACAAAGCCCAGCTCGGCCAGCGCCTGGTGGTCGTTGCGGGCCGCCGAAAACGACCAGTTGCCCACGCCCCCACCCTGCGGGCCGGGATAGATGTAGTTGATAATGGGGTACTTCTTGGTCGGGTCCAGCGCAGTGGGCGTGAACATGAGGCCGTAGAGGTCATCTTTGCCATCCTGGGCTTTCACCGTGATGGGCGTGGGCGCTTTCCAGCCAGTTGCAGTGAGGCGCGAGATATCGGTTTTCTCTAGGGTAGAAATCAGCTTGCCATCGGCCCCGCGTAGTACTGTCGCGCCCGGCTTATCAGGCTGCGAGTAAGTGTCGGTAAAATAGCGGCCTGAGGGCGCAAACGCCACTTGATGGTTGCCGGCCTCGGGCGTGAGCAGGGTTAGCCCCTTGCCATCGAGCCCGATGCGGTAGAGGTGCGCGAAATACGGGTTGCCGGGCTCGCGCCCATCGGCCAGGAAGTAAAGCTGGCGCTTGGCCTCGTCTATTTTCAGCAGCTGTGTCACCACGAAGTTGCCCTTCGTAATCTGGTGCTTCACCTTGCCGCTGCCGGCGTCGTAGAGGTAGAGGTGACCCCAATTGTCGCGCTCTGAGTACCAGATAATCTCTTTGCTCTTAGGTAGGTAGTACCAATTGATGGCGTGCTGACCCGATTCATATTGCGTGGGCACTGTTTCCTCAAACACCTCGCGCACCGCGCCGGTGGCAGCGTCAGCCACGCGCATTTTCTCCTGCTTGTGGTCGCGCGAGGTCGATACGAAGGCCAGTTCGCGACCGTCGGGGCTCCAGTCCACGTCGTCGAAGGTGCCGCTGCTCGAAATATCATCCGAGAGCGAGCCACGGTGCGGGTCGGGGGCCACTTGCAGACGCACCACTTTCGGGCTGTTTACTTCCACAATTACCCGCTCAATCATCGCGATGTCTTTGTCGCCGGGCAGCGGATATTTCCAGGCTTCCAGCTTGGGATGGCCTACGTTGGTGGTCACTAGGTACATGTCGCCCACCTTGCGCTGGTCTTGCCGGAAGGTGGCGATTTTGCGCGAGTCGGGCGACCAGCGCAGCACTGGGGCGTCGCTGTGGGTCCAGCCGGCGTTGTCGGTGGCGTAGCCGTAGTCCTTGGCGCCGTCGGTAGTGAGCTGGGTGCTTTGGCCAGTTTTTGTGTCGCGCACCCACAGGTTGTAGTCCTTAATGTAGGCGGCCAGCTGACCATTGGGCGACTCTACTTCGTTGCGGGCGTTGGGGCTGGCCGGGGCGGCCGGCGTGGCGTCGGGGCTCAGTTGCCCACTGCCTAGGTCGTACTGCCAGCTCTTGCCAGCGGCAGCAAAGGCCACCGACTTGCCATCGGGCGCAAACGTGAGGTCCAGGTACGGCAAGCGGTTGGCCTCGTAGGTTTTGCCGGTGGCCGTGGAAAGCGCGGCGGCCAGCTTGGCGTGGTTGAAGGCGGTGGTGCGGGTTTTGCGGGTGGGGTCTACCAGCACGTATTCGCTGCCTTTGGCTGTGAGCACGCGGTACCAAAATCGGTCATTGGCGAGCCAGTGGGGCTGGCCGGCGGTGCCGTCTACCAGTGCCTGGGTGTGGTAGCCCATAAACCGCTCGGCGCGGGCATAATCTTGGTCGGTGAGCACGGGCCGCGACTGGGCCACGGCCGTGGTAATACTAAAAAGCGCGGCGACGGCCACGAGGCCCGGTACGTATTGGGGCATAAGCTTGGTGGGAAGCAAACGAAAGGTTGGCATTATTCGAAGGCGAAAGGTAGCGCGGTTTGCCTCAGGGTTGCACCAGACAGTCCTACCCCCGGTACTCTCCTTGGGAAGGGGACCGGGGGCAGGTTACGCGGCCAGATGGCTACTCTACCCGCTGCAAGTCCAAGTCCTGGAAGTCGTAGCTGAAGTCGGTAGCGGGCGAAATCGGCTTCAGCTTGATGCCCGAAGCCCGGCCTTGGTCATCGAGGGCGAAGGTGGCGAAGGCATCGGCATTGAGGCTGCGGGCTTTCCAGCGCACGGCGTAGGTGCTGCCGCGGTAGGGCAAGACCTGGCCCACCAGGCGCGGCGCGCGCACCGACCGCAGCCAGAGCTGCTGGCCTTGCTGGTATACGTTCACATCGCCGAGCCAAGCGTCGTGGTAGCGGCCCACGTAGGCCTTGTAGTCAGGCTTTTTGGGCGCGGCTTTCTGAGCGGTAGCCACTTGCTGCCACACGGCGGCTGTTTCCTTGGCATCTCCGGCTTGGTAATCTTTCATAGCATCAGCTAGTAGCTGCACCCGGTCTAGCCCTTTCATACCGAGGTAGTGGTCTTCGATAGTAGTGGAAATTGCCGTGAAGGCCGCGCCGCTTTCCTGATTGGTGAGCACAATAATGCCCAAGTGCAGTTCCGGAATCAGCTTTATTTCGGTTACCATCCCAATCTGGCCGCCGGTGTGCGACACTTCTTTATAACCCCGCACATCGCGCAGAAACCAGCCTAGGCCGTAGGCCGAAAAGTGCGTATTGTAGCTGTAAGGCTTATACTTTTCTGGCACCGGCCCTCCTATTGGCAGAATGGTTTGTGGCGACCACAGCTCCCACTGCGTCTTGGGCTTGAGCAGCGGCGCGGGCGCGCCGGGGCCACCCATTAGCATCAGCAGCCACTTGCTTAGGTCGTTGACGCTGCTGTACATGCCGCCGCACGGCGCCGCGACCGTGCCCCGGTCGCGCTGAATGACTTGCACCTTGCCATTTACCGGGCCGTGGGCGTCGATGACGTTGGTGGGGTCGGGTAGGCGCGCAAAGTCGGTGGCGGTGCGCGTCATGCCTAGAGGCTTCACCAGGCGGGCTTCTACAAAATCGGCCCAGGGCTGGCCCGCAATGCGCGTCACCACTTCGCCCGCCACGATGTAGAGGTTGTTGTCGTAGTCGTATTTGCTGCGAAACGACGACACGGGTTTGAAATAGCGCAGGTTGTGAATTACATCTTTGACGGTAAAGTCGGTGGAATCGGGAAAGAACATCAAGTCGCCCGCGCCCAGCCCCATGCCGCTGCGGTGGCACAGCAGGTCGCGCACCGTGAACTCGGCCGTCACGTAGGGGTCGTACATCCTGAACTCGGGAATGTAGTCGGTCACCTTGTCGTCCCATTTCAGTTTGCCCTCGTCCACGAGCAGGCCTAGGGCGGCCGCTGTAAAGGCCTTGGTATTGGAGGCAATGCCGACTAGCGTGTTGGCGTCCATCGGCTCTTTGGTTTTCAGCGAGCGCACGCCGTAGCCTTTGGCTAGCACTACCTGCCCGTCTTTGACCACCGCCACAGATATGCCGGGCACGTCAAAGGCTTTGAGGGTGCGGGCCACCGCGGCATCTACGGCCGCTACATCGAGGGGCGCCGTGACGGGTGGGGCGGTTTGGGCCAGCGTGGGGCCGGCCAGCAGCCCTAGGGCGGCTAATAGGGGTCGAAGTCGTTTCATAGAGAATGGACGAGAATCCAGAAAAGGCTATTTTATGCGGGTAGCCCAGGCATCCATCTTGCGCTCCAGCACGGCCAGGGGCATGGCACCGCCAGCCAGCAGCTCATCGTGGAAGGCTTTCAGATTGAACTTCTTGCCAAGCTGCTTTTCGTACTTGGCGCGTAGCTCGCGCAGCTTGAGCTGGCCGATTTTGTAGCTCAGCGCCTGGCCGGGCATGGCCATGTAGCGCTCCACCTCGGCCGTGGCCCCCTGCTCGCTGATGAGCTCATTGGCCATCATGTACTGGATGGCCTGCTCGCGGGTCATGCCTTTGGTGTGCAGGCCCACATCTACCACCAGCCGGATGGCGCGGTGCAGCTCGCCGCCTAGCGCGCCGGCATACTGGTAGGGGTCGGTGTAGAGCCCCAATTCCTTGCCCAGGCTTTCGGTATATAAGCCCCAGCCTTCCATATAGGCGCTGTACTGGCTCATCTGGCGAAACTTAGGCAGCGCCTTGTTTTCCAGCTGCAACGCAATCTGGTAGTGGTGGCCCGGAATGGCTTCGTGCAGAAATAGTGACTCCATAGCCGGCTGGGCCACCGTGCTATATTGCGTGGCATCGAGAATGGGCACGTAAAAAATGCCAGGGCGCGAGCCATCAGGAGCGCCTGGCGAATACTGCGCGCTGGACGAGGCAGCGCGAAAGGCCTCCACCGGCCGCACTTCAAAGGGCGTTTTGGGCGTGCGGCCAAATAGCTTACTCAGGTTGGGGGCCATGCGCTGGTGAATAGCTTCGTAGGCGGCCAGCACGTCCTGGGGCGTTTTGAAGGGCCGAAACTTTGGCTCATCCCTCATATAAGCAAAAAAAGCCGGTAGGTCGCCCTGAAACCCAACCTGGGTTTTCACGGCCCCTATCTCGGCCTGAATGCGCTTGACCTCGCGCAGGCCGGTTTGGTATATTTCCTCCGGCGTTTTGGTGGTCGTGGTGTACGTCTGCACGAAGTACTGGTAGGCCTGCGCGCCGCCCGGCAGTGCGCTCAGGCCGGCCGTGGTGCGGGCCTGGGGCAGGTACTCGGTTTTGAGAAAGGTGGCGAGCTTCTGATAGGTGGCCGCCAGGTCGGTGGCAATGGCCTGCTGGTAGGCCGCAGTCAGGCGGGCTTTATCGGCCTCCGCGAAGCTGGCCGGCAACTTAGTGATGGGGCCGTAGAACAAACTTTTGGCGGGGTCGGCTACGGCCAGGGCCTCCAGCTGCGGAATAGTTTTGAGCACCAGCACCTTGGGCAATACCACCCCCGCCTTCATACCGGCCCGAAAATTGGCGATGGCCGAATCGGCCCACACCGGAAAGCCGTGGGCCCGGCCCAGCCAGTTGTCGTAGTCTTTCACTGTTTTGAAGGGCTGCGCCCCCGTGCCCGCCCCCAGCAGCGGCAGCGTATTGGGCAGGCTGAAAAACTGCGCGAAGGGCATCAGCCAGCTATTTTGTTGCAGCTCAGCCAGCTTGTCTGTCAGCAGGTACTCGAAAATGTCGTAGCTCACCCGGTCATCGGCCGAGAGCCCGGCGCGGTTTACCTTGCGTAAGGCGGCCAGGTGCTGCCTATACGACTGCCGCAGTTGCTGGCGAAAGGCATGGGTCTGGTCGTTGGGCAGCTGGTCGTTGTAGCGATTATCGCCCAGGAAAATGCCATCCAAGGGAAACAGCCGGGCCTGCTCCTCCGAGTACGTGTTGAACAAAGCTGCCAGCGGGGCCGAGGCCACGGGCTTGGCTGCCGCGCTGGTGACGGTGGCACTAGTTTTGGCGGGCGGTGCCTGGGCAGCCGCAGGTAGCCCGGCGGCCAGCCAGAGGCCAGCCGCTACGGTGGGTAGTAGTATTGCTTTCATCAGCAGTTAAGTGGGGGTTAGAAAATTCTGCACAATAACGACTAAAAGTTGGACAGTAACGATGAAGTAACTGCCCAAAAAAAGGAAAGCCCCGTCGCCGGGGCTTTCCTTTTCTAAAAACAGATAATTAGCGCTACTTACGCTTCGGGGCAGCCTTGGCACCAGCAGGCTTTTTGGCAGGCGCAGCGGCACTACTCAGCGGGAAGCCGCGCTGCTTCATCAGCGCATCTACCTTGGGGTCGCGGCCGCGGAAGGCGCGGTAGCCCACGGCCGGGTCCACGGTGTTGCCGACGGTATACACGTGCTGGCGTAGGCGAGCGGCCACAGCCTTATCATAGGGCCCGCCGGCCTCGGTGAAGGCACTGAAGCCATCGGCCGCCAGCACCACCGACCACAGGTAGGAGTAGTAGCCCGCCGAGTAGCCATCGCTCGAAAACACGTGACTGAACTGCGGCGTGCGGTGACGCATCACCAGCTCGTGCGGCATACCCAGCTCGGCCAGCGTCTCGCGCTCAAATTTATCGGGGTCGATTTTTTGGTCGCCAGCTAAGTGCAGCTTCATATCGACGAGGGCGCTGGCCAGAAACTCGGTCGTGGCAAAGCCTTCATTGAAGGTGCTGGCCTTGTTGATGCGGTCTACCAAAACCTGCGGAATCGGCTTACCGGTCTGGTAGTGCAGGGCAAAGCGGTTGAGCACTTCGGGCGTGGGCAGCCAGTTTTCGAGCAGCTGCGATGGAAACTCCACGTAGTCGCGCACCACGCTCGTGCCCGAGAGTGTGGGGTAGGTCACGTTGCTCGACAGCCCGTGCAGGGCGTGGCCAAATTCGTGAAACAGCGTGGTGGCATCGGTCCAGGAAATGAGCACCGGCTCGCCGTCCTTGCCCTTCACGAAGTTCGAGTTGTTCGACACAATGGTGGTCACGGGCTTACCGTCGAGGCGCTCCTGCTTGCGGTAGGCGTTCATCCAGGCGCCGGAGTTTTTGCCAGGCCGGGCGTAGGGGTCGAAGTACCAGAGGCCTACCTGCTTGCCGGTGGTTCTGTCGTTTACCTGCCACACCTTCACGTCGGGGTGATACACGGGCACGTCGGGCGCGGGTACAAAGGCAAAGTTGAACAGCTCGCCGGCCACCCAAAACATGCCCTCGCGCATCTTATCGAGCTGCAAGTACTGCTTCACCTCGTTTTGGTCGAGGTCGTAGCGGGCCTTGCGCACCTTCTCGGCGTAGTAGCGGTAGTCCCAGGGCTCGATTTTGAAGTCGGCGGGGGCGCCTTCTTTCTTGGCGAGCGCCAGCATGTCGGCCACTTCTTCGTGCACGCGGGCCACGGCGGGCTTCCACATATCCAGCATCAGCTGCATGGCGGCGTCGGGCGTTTTGGCCATCGTGTTGTCGAGGCGCAAGTGGGCGTGGGTCTTGTAGCCCAGCAGCTTGGCCCGCTCGGCGCGCAGCTGCAAAATCTGGGTAATAATAGCGTTGTTGTCGTGCGCGCCGCCGTTATCGCCGCGGTTCGTGAACATACGCCAGGCCTTTTCGCGCAACGCCCGCTGGTCGGAGTACGTCAAAAACGGGTCGATGCTGGAGCGGGTGTTGGTGATGACACCCGCCGCGGCTACCTGGCGCGTGGTGGCTGTGGTTTTGGCCGCTTCGCGTAGCGAGGCAGGCAGGCCACCTAGGTCCTTGTCGGTCTTTAAGACCAGCACCGAGTCGGCTTCGTCGGCCAGCACGTTCTGCGAAAACTTGGTGAAGAGGCCCGCCAACTGCTGGTTTATTTGCGAGAGCCGCGTCTTGGCCGGGGCGTCGAGCTTGGCGCCCGCCCGCACAAACGCTTTGTAGCGCACTTCTACTAGGCGCTGCTGCTCGGGCGTAAGCCTCTTGGTGGCGGGGTCTTTGTACACCGCTTCGATGCGCTTGAACAGCGCCGCGTTCTGCGAAATCTGGTCGCTGAAGGCCGCCATTTTGGGCGCCATCTCGGTTTCTACAGCGCCGAAAGCTTTGTCATTCAGCGTCGTTTTCCAGACGCCGTACTCGGCCTGCACGCGGTCGAGGGTGCCGCCGCTGCGCTCTAGCGCCACGATGGTGTTGTCGAAAGTGGCCGGCTTGGGGTTATTAGCAATAGCCGCGATTTCAGCTAGGTTTTCGGCCATCGCGGCCTCCAGCCCGGGCTTGAAATCGGCTACTTTTACTTTATCGAAGGCGGGCACGCCGCCGCGCGGGCCGCTCCAGGGCGCGAGCAGCGGGGCCTGATTGGTATGCAGCGTAACCGACGCGGTACCCGCTGCGGGCGATTGCGCCGAGCTGGTTAGAGACATAGAAGTTAGTGCCAGCCCTAGGGTAGCGAGAAACGCGGACCGGCAGTAAAAAGAAGAAAACAGCATAAAGGAAAGTAAATGGCAATCTAGAATGACGCCTAGGCTAGCGCTCCAGCTTGAAGCCAGGCTCGCGGGCAGGCGGCGCGGTGCGGTTGGCCACGGCCCAGCCGGTTAGGTACATCCACTGCGTCATGTGCAGCAGCTTGTTGTAGTCGATGCGCTGGGGCTCGTCGCGCGGGGTGTGGTAGTCTACGTGCAGCACCGAGGTGTACATGATGGCCGGAATACCTAGGCGCGCATACGGCAAGTGGTCGGAGCGGAAGTACCAGCCTTCGGGGTGGGTCGGCTTGTCCCACTCGGTATCAAGCTTGAACTTGGGGCCAGCTTGGTTTGCGGCCAGAGCCGTTTTCACGAGGTCCGACGAGTTCATATGGGGCCGCGTCGAGCCCAGCAGGGCGGCGCTATCGGGGGCATTGCGGCCCATCATCTCGGCGTTGAGCACGGCCACTATGGACGCCTGCGGCACCGTGGGGTGGGCTGAGAAGTAAGTCGAGCCTAGCAGCCCACGCTCTTCCGACCCCTGGTACACGAACAGCGCCGAGCGGCGAGCCGGCTGCTGCTTGAAGGAACGCATAATGGCGAGTAGCGCCGCGCAGCCGGTGGCATTGTCGTCGGCACCGTTATAAATCGAGTCGCCAGCAATAGGCGCGCGCACGCCGTCGTGGTCCTGGTGCGTGCTGAAGAGGACGTATTCTTTTTTCAGTTGCGCGTCGGTACCAGGCATCTTGGCCACGATGTTCACGGACGGATACTGGAAGCTTTCTACCTGCAGGTTGGCGGTGAGTTGCTGGCCGGCCTGCTGCACCCAGCTGGCGGCACCAGCGGGCAGCCAGATGACGGGCGGCGTGCTCACCACCCGGGTACTGGCCGCGCCCGGCAGGCTGTAGCGCCCGCGCTCGTAAATGTGGCTCCAGTGGTCGTAGAGGGCCTGTTGTTTCGGGTCCGACACAAACACTACGGCCACCGCGCCGGCCTTGGTCAGCTCGCCTGCCTGCCCGGCAAACTTGCCAAACACGTAGCGCCGGTAGCTGATGCCATCGGTGGGCGCGCCCGCAATTTGCACAGCTACGGCCTTGCCTTTCACGTCAACATTGGCCAGCTCGGCGGGCGAGCCGGTGCCCACGTACACCAGCGGCGCGTTTATGTTGGCGTTGGTGGGCGCCGTCACCGCACCGTCTTCGTTTAGTTTGATTTCGTGGCTGCCGATGCGTAGCGTGCTGCTTTTGGTGAGGCGTGTGCGCTGCAGGCTAAACCACTGAAAGTAGGTGCCATCGTCGCCGGCTGGTAGCATGCCAGTGGCCCGAATCTGGTCGGCCAGCCACACTGAAGCCTTCAGTTCGTCGAGCGTGCCGCCCTCGCGGCCTCGGAAATGGTCGCCTGCCAGCGCAAACAAGTCACGCTTGATATCCGCTTCTTTAATGGCGCCGATGGCATTGCCCGCGGCGGCAGGCTTGGCGGCAGTAGCCGGCTTGCGCTGGGCCTGGGCAGCCAGGGGTAAGCTCAGCGCTACTAGTAAAGATAGTGTATGCTTCATATTCAGGTGTTAGAGGGGGATTTCTGCAATGTTAAGCAGTAGTTGACCTGGTTGCTTACCAACCCGGTAGCTTACACTAAAAGAAGTTGCTACTGGATTTTTCCAGACCCCGCGCAACCTCTTCCGTTCATCCTCCACCCTTGCGCCGCCAACATCCGCCGTGCTATCCGGTTAGCCACTCGCCTACCTCTCCTCTTCCATGAACATCGGCATTGTTTGTTATCCTACCTTCGGCGGCTCCGGCGTGGTGGCCACCGAGCTAGGCAAAGCCCTGGCCCAGCGCGGCCACCGCGTCCACTTCATCACCTATAGCCAGCCGGTGCGGCTCGACTTTTTCAACGAAAACCTCTTCTACCACGAGGTGTACGTGCCCACCTACCCGCTTTTCCAGTTTCCGCCCTACGAGTCGGCGCTGGCTAGCAAGATGGTCGACATCGTGCAAAACGAAAAGCTCGACGTGCTGCACGTGCACTACGCCATTCCGCACGCCTCGGCGGCCTACCTAGCCAAGCAGATTCTACGCTCTAGGGGCATCACGGCGCCCGTGGTCACTACGCTGCACGGCACCGACATTACGCTAGTGGGCAAGGATGCCAGCTACGAGCCGGTGGTTACGTTCAGCATCAACCAGAGCGACGGCGTCACGTCGGTATCGGCCGACTTGCGACGCGAAACCTACGAATACTTCCCGGTTGAGCACAAGATTGAAGTTATCCCCAACTTCATCGACCTGCAGCGCTTTAAAAAACAGGAAAAAAGCCACTTTCGCACGGCTATCGCGCCTGATGGCGAGAAGATATTGCTGCACACCAGCAATTTCCGCTCGGTAAAGCGCGTCGAAGACGTGCTGCGCATTTTTGCCGGCGTGCGCCAAGTTCTGCCCGCCAAGCTGCTGCTGGTGGGCGACGGCCCCGACCGCACACGCATGGAAAAGCTGGCCCGCGAGCTCGATTGCCAGCGCGACGTGCGCTTCCTAGGTAAGCTTGAAGCTGTAGAGGAGGTCTTAAGCGTCAGCGACTTATTCTTGATGCCCAGCGAAAACGAGAGCTTCGGCCTGGCCGCCCTAGAGGCGATGGCCTGCGAAGTACCCGTGGTGAGCACCAACGCCGGCGGCATCCCCGAGCTGAACGTGCACGGCGTAACCGGAATGCTCAGCAACATCGGCGACGTGGACGACATGGTGAAGAATGCCCTCTACGTGCTCGACGACGAGAATCTGCCGCGCTTCAAAGCTGCTGCCCGCGCCCGCGCCGAGGAGTTTGCCGTGGGTAACATCGTGCCGCTGTATGAGGACTGCTACGAGCGCGCCATGCAGCTAGCGCTGCAAGCCAGCTAGGTACAGTTACTCTTTAACTAAACTAAAAACTGTCATGCTGAGCTTGCGAAGCATCTTATCACGGTTGAGCCAACCTAACTTGATAAGATGCTTCGCAAGCTCAGCATGACAGTTTTTAGTAAGAAGTATATCTCTTTTTAAAGTAAAATATCGGCTACTTCCTGCCAGCCGTGCACGCGGCGGTAGCCGGTGACGAGCGCGTTGTGAGGCGCATCGAATAGCAGCCCTTCGCCGCGAAAATGCTCGAAATTATAGGCGTTGTCGTCGATGAGGTAATTGGCGTTGAGAATGCTTTTATCGCCGCAGAACACGTAGTTGGGCCACGGAATAAAGTCGAAGTGCTTTTGCAGCCACTGGTATTTATCGAGAAAGGAATTGGGAAATTCCATCGCAGCCGTGGCAATAAATAGCTCGTAGCGCTCAGACAAAGCTTTGATTACCCGTTGGCTGTCCTTGATAACGGGCAGGTCGCGGAAGAAGCCTTCGGCGTTGGGATAAGCGCGCAGGGCTGGCTGGTGCTCGGGGGCTACCACGTCGCGCGGGTTTTTGCCGTGCAACGCTTCTAGCGTCAGTTCTAACTGAAAATCACGGCCGTACCATTCTTGGAAGCGGGCAATGGAATCAGCCATTACCTCGTCCATGTCGATGGCAATTCGTTTCTTAGTCATAGGTTCTCTAACTCGGAAAGCGCGTCCTAGGTTGGAAGCGCCAGCTTAAAACAGCCGGGCTGCTTCGCGCTTCACCACGTCGAGGGCGTGGGCGGTGGGGTCGGCAGCGTCGGTCATGAGGCCTTCTAGGATGCGCTTGGCCAGCTCAGTGCCGCGCAGCTGGCCGGGGTTGCTGAGACCGTGAAAAGCGCGATTTATCATCGTCAGCACGTTTTCCTTGGCTTGCTTTACCTGGTCCCAGGCTTCGGGTGTGATGTAAAGCTGCTGCGAGAGATTATGCTCGAACTCGGCCCGGATTTCCTGCTGCAACAGGCGATGGTAGTCAGCCGCCGTTTGGCCGCCGCTGCCCAGCCGCACCAAGATATTATTGGGCGAAATGCGCTCCAGAAACAGCGTTACGCGTTCATAGGCTTGTAGGCGCAGCGGCAGGGTAGTTTTGCTGGTGTCGAGGCGCAGCTCGATGAGGCGGCGCTGCTGCTCTTTTTCGAGGTATTGGCGGAAGAGCAGGAAGATGGCCCCGGCCACAATGATGGCCGGTAAGATAGTTTTGAGTAAATCGAAGAGATAGGTAGTACTGTCCATAAAAGAGCGATAAGCGAGGGCTTATCAAACTAACGAGTAAGTAAGGAGTTGGTTAGGGGTAGCAAGCTAGGCAAAGGTCGGTGATGGCCCAAGTTCAGCTACGCAAATCAATCAAACTTGCGGCGTGAACCGTCGCTTGGTTTCTACTGTTTTACTGACAGCGCAAGAGCTTTCCGCTGGCGTATATTTGTCTTATCTACGTTCTTACTAAATCAGCACCGTTATGGCTATCGCCACCCAAGTTGCGCCTATCGGCCTCACGCCCCGCGCTTTAGTTGAAGTTAAAAATATCATTCAAGAGAAAAGTGTACCGGCCGACTATGGCCTGCGCATTGGGGTGCAGGGCGGCGGCTGCTCGGGCATGAGCTATTTGCTCGGCTTCGACAAAGCCAAGGACAACGACGAAATCTATGACCTCGACGGCGTGCAGCTCATCATGGATAAGAAACACGCCATGTATGTGCTAGGCATGGAAGTCGACTTCCAAGATGGCCTCAACGCCCGCGGTTTTACGTTCAACAACCCCCAAGCTAAGAGCACCTGCGGCTGCGGCTCGTCATTCTCGGCCTAGGTTCAATTTCCGCATTAGAAGTATCTAAAGCCTCTGCCCTCGGGTAGAGGCTTTTTTTGTGCAAAGGCTAGCGAAATTCTCTAAGCAAAACTCCGCTCAGTTGAGGTACACGCCCCAGCGTTTGCGCGCTGCTAAACTCAGCGTAGGGCAACTCAACTACAATAACAGCGAGGTTTTAACAGCTCTCAAAAGCAGGCCAACTTTTTACAGTAGCAAACAAGATTAAACATAGTATTAATAATATGTTTTGACTAATTTTACTACTCGCTGGTACGCTTGCGCTTGCTTTCCTTTTTCGTCGCTAAGCTTATGAAATCCTGTTGGTCGGTGTGGTTTTTGCCTTTTACTCGTCAGCTCGCGCAGCTGGCTGAGGTTATTGTAGAATTGGAAAAAGCGGGCCTCAACCTGCACGCCCACCGACACCCCGATGAGGCGCGGGGCGCGGGCATTTTATTTATGGATGCGGCTTCGTCGCTATCCCAAATCGAAGAAACGCTGGCCGACGTGCGCCGTACGCCGGGCACCAGCGTGCTAGCTGTGAGCCTAGGGCGGCTGCCCGGCCCCAGCACTTGGGCACTGCTGCGCAGCGGCGTGGCCGACGTGTTTTCGTGGGTTGATGTGGAGAACCCCGTGGCAACTGTGACGGACCGCCTGCGCTACTGGCAAGACCTAGACACCAAGGTGGCTGACTTGCAAAGGCGCTTGGTGGGCAGCAGCTCGCGCTGGCGCGACACGCTACGCCAGGTAGTTGACATGGCCATGTCGAGCTGCCAAGTGCTGATAACTGGTGAGAGCGGCACTGGCAAAGAGCTAGTGGCTAGAGAAATACATCAGCTCGACACCCGCCCCACCAAGCGCGACTGCGTGGTAGTGGACTGTACGAATCTCATTCCGGGCCTATCGGGCAGCGAGCTGTTTGGTCACGAAAAGGGAGCGTTCACCAATGCCATCAGCACCCGCGACGGGGCGGTGGCGCTGGCCCACGAGGGCACGCTATTTTTGGATGAATTGGGCGAGCTGCCGCTAGCCTTGCAGGCCGAGCTGCTACGCACCTTGCAGGAAGGCACCTATAAGCGCGTGGGCAGCAACACGTGGCGGCACGCCCACTTCCGGCTGGTGAGCGCCACCAACCGCGACCTGCTGGCCGAGGTGCAACGCGGCACCTTCCGACAAGATTTATACTACCGCGTGTCGGGCTGGACCTGCCAGCTGCCGGCCCTGCGCGAGCGCCGCGAGGACATTGTGCCCCTGGCGCAGTACTTCTTTGCGCAGCTGCGCGGCCCGCGCCAGGTGGTTGACAAGCAAGTGTATGACTTTTTGCTGCTGCGCGACTACCCCGGCAACGTGCGCGAATTGCAGCAGCTCATCACCCGCATTGCCAGCAAGCACCCCGGCGAGGGGCCCATCACTATCGGTGATATTCCGCAGGCCGACTGGCCCGATTTTGCCTGCCTAGGTGCCCCCACACCCACCAGCACCGACCTAGAGGCCGGCGTGACTTCGCTGCTGAACCAAGGCCTGGGCTTGAAGGAAATCAAGGACCAGGTAACTGAAATTGCCAAGCAGGTGGCCATCAGCCACGAGCAGGGCAACCTGAAGCTAGCCGCCCTGCGCCTGCGGTGCAGCGAGCGCATCTTACAAATGCACCAGCGCGAGGAGCCGGCCGGGCAGCTGCGGCTGAACTAAGTATGTATGTATAAAATGCTTGTCATTGTGAGGAGGCACGACGAGGCAATCGCACCCGAACGGCTCGTTTTGGTGCGATTGCTTCGTCGTGCCTCCTCGCAATGACAGTTTTTATATTTCAGCCCTCGCCGCCCACTAGCCACGGGTCGCGCCATTGCTCGGCAGTAGGCGCAGCGGCCACGGCCACGCGCCGCCCAGCCCCCTCTCCTACTGCCGACCGCACGCGCCCGATGAGGCGCAGCAGATTACCCGACGTTACCTTTTGAAAGTCAACCTCATTCAGATGCAGGGCGTAGATTTTGCTTAACTCCACGCCGGGGTGCAGCCAGGGGCCATCGGAGCCGAAAAGGAACTTACTGGCGCCGGCCCGCGCTACGGCACGCTGCAAAATGTCGAAGCGGCGCACGCCGGAGGTATCGGTGTAAATGTTGGGGCAGCGCACCAAGTAGTCGATGAGGGAGGTTTGGGCGCGCCAGTCGTCGGAAAACGACCCTAGGTGCGGAATAATGAAGTTGACGTCGGGATACTGCGTGGCCAGCAGGTCGACCACAGATGTTTCGCCCACCACGTCGTAGAGCACGGGCAGCCGAAAAGCGCGGGCCACGTCGCACACCTCGCGGCTGATGCGGGCGTCGTAGCGGTGCAGCTTGATGCCCACGAAGCCGTATTCTTCCACGGCAGTGCGCACCAGGTCGAGCACCCGGCCGCGGTCGCGCTGGGCATGCACGAAGGCGAAGCCGTAGAACCGCTCGGGCTGCTGCCGCACCAGCTGGGCCACCTGGCGGTTGGCCACAGCATAGTCCGAGTGGAAGGCCGCAAAAATGACCGTGCGCTGAATACCCGCCTCGTCGGCCCAGGCCAGGTAGGGGCGCAGAGGCGCATCGGTGTCCCAAGGGCCGGTGAGGCCGTCGCCGCGCCCGGCGTGGCAGTGGCTGTCGATGAGGAGCATAACGGGCCTAGGCTAGGCACTACGCGTGATGCCTACTACAGCAGCCATGTCACTGCCTGGGGCCTGCGTAGGCAGCGGCTGGCCCGGCGTCAGGATGGCCTTTAGCTGCCAGGGCGTAAGTGACGGGTTGCCAGCTTTCAGCTTGCCGATTTGCCGCAGCAGCTGCGCCGCACGGCGCAACGCGGGGTCGAGGCGGCTGGAGGTGCTGCGGATGCTCTCGCGAAAGACAATTATCGGGGGGGCTAGGGTAGTAAACGGCGGCGCGGCTGAGAGCAGCAACGCCGCATCGTCGGTGGGCTCGAGTAGTTCCCACCAGTTGCCACCGCGCGTACGGGCCCATTTAGCGGGTTCTAGCTGATTGACAATGTAAATACCCCGCACTCGCCCACTGCGCACACCGCCCACTAGCTCGTTGCCATCGACGCGGGCGGCAGCGTCGGGACTGCTCATCAATCGCTGCAAGCTGTATTGTGCATGCACGTCTATGCGCTCGTGCATCACTAGCGTTTCTTGCTCCAATTCCAGTTCGCGCTGGCCTAGCCGTAGTCGGCGCGAGCTTGGCGGGGCGTTGTCGTCCACAGTCTGCTGCCTTTTGCGGCGCTGCTCATCGGCTTGCGCGGTAGCTTTGGCCATATCGTACACCGGCTTTGATACTACTTGCGGCCCTAGGGTCAGCGCGCCAGTCAGCAAGGCGGCGCGGCCTAAGTCTTTGGTACGCTGCCACCAACCTTCGTCCTCCAGTTCGCCTTCGAGCAATATATCATCGAGCAACGGTGTAGTGGCGGCCGGGTACCTGGGCAGGCCAGAGGTCCCAAAGCCATAATCCGCAGCCTCGCCTCGGCTGCGTATCCGCAGCTTGTCGGCGAGTTGGTACTGCCCTAGGTAGCGGTTTAGTACGCGGCGGCAGTTATTGCATAATGGCTCCCCGGTGAGCAGCAAGATGCTCTTAAGCTGCATAGGGAAGCCCGGACGGGCCGCCGCCATGCGGTTGAACCACTGCATAAACTGACGCTCGGGATGCTGCGCGCAGCCGTGGGCGTAGCCGGTGCGCGTGCGGCGCAGAGGCACGCGTAGCACGTTGCCCACCTTGGGGTAGAGAATGGCCAGCGCGGCTGGTGGGGCCACGCGGGCGGGGCTAGTGCGCCGAGCGGGGGCGTAAGTCAGGTTCATGATAACGAGCTAAAAGAGTCGAAGAAGAAAACCAATCTGGCTGGCGGCGCACCGCCTGGCCTAGCACAGTTGCCACCCGCACGATATCGGCCGGCGAGTGGTCGGCGCGCAGGCAAAAAGCGATTTCGGGTACGCCTGGCCGGTGTTCGCCGGCCAGCAGCAGTGTATTGATACCAGCCTGGCGCAGCTGCTGGTGCAAACTCAGGGCGGCAGTGGCACGCGTGGGTACCAGCTTTTGCACCGGAAACCAGCCGCCACCCGGCCGCAGCCCTAGGTGCCTCAGCGCTGCCCGAAACTGACCGATGCGCTGCCCCAGCCGAAACCGGGCGGCCTCGCCGTGGCGGGTATCGAGGCGTAGCGCCTGCGCGGCAGCCCAGGCGTGCCACGCCGACACTGGGCTGGTGTGCACCCGCGTATCGGAGCAGTGCGCGAACTGCCGCAGCCGAGCCGCCCGGCCCGCCAACACAGCTACCGGCACACCGAGACCTTTGGCTAGGGAAGTGATGGTCAGCAACTCGGGGTCAGTCGTTGCCTCATCCAAGCCGGCCCAGGCCAAGCTGCCACTCCCACCCTGCCCTAGGGGCTGGGTAGCTATGGGCTGCCGCCCAAGCACGCCAAACGCTTGAGTATCATCAAGCAGCAATATGGCACCTAGGCAGCCAGTTAGCGCAGCGTAGTACTGCGCCAGCGGTGCAGGGCCGCGGCCAGGGTGGTAGCCATCGGCCACGAGCCAGGGCGTGCGGCCCTGCTGCTGGTAGGCGCATAGTAGCTTCTGCAGATTTGCCACCCCATCGAAGCGCACTACCGGCAACCCGCGCAGCCGCGCTTGCTGGCTACCCCACTGCCCCACCGGGTACAGGCGCCGCTCTAGTAGCAGCACGCCGTTGGTGGGCATTAGCCGAAATACGTCGTGGAATAAGTGCAGCGTAGAGGGTGCCAGCACGCCAGCTTCTAAGCCCTGCCGCCGTGCAACCTCCTGCGCCACTTGCCAGGCTTGGTCGGCTTCACCTAGGGCGGCGGGGCGGCCGGTGCTCAGCACGAGGGCCGGCGGGGGCGGCAGCACCCTAGGGCCGAGGTAGAGCGCAGAAGTGAAGTCGGGCATTGTAATAGAGTGGCGTAATTAGGCTGGTGTTCTCGCTGGGCGTAGTACCCCACCCCCAGCTCCTCCCCTCCGGGAGAGGGGGGCCTGACGTTGGAATGAGCAATTGACAATGAACAATGAGCAGCTTGTCAATTGCTTATTAATAACTGGCTCTCCTCTCCCGGAGGGGAGGGGCCGGGGGTGGGGTCGCACGCCTGAACAGCCTTACTCATTCAGTGCGCGCCGGCGCGGCGCGGCCCCAAATGCCGGCTGCCGCAGCGGTCCCATGCCGCCATTGAGCTGGCGGGTGCGGCGCAGCTGGCCTTGCTGCACCGCGTTTTGGCGCTCGATGAGCTGGGCGGGCTGGAGGTAGCGCTCCTCGTTGTCGGGGGCATTTTGCCGGATGTCGCCTAGGTCGGTGGCGAGGTCCACGCCCGTCACGGCCTTGTAGGCGTGGATGTAGCGCTGGATTTCCTCGCGCCAGTAGTGGGCCCAGTTGGCGGCGTTTGCCGCCCCTACGCTGGGGCCATTCCACGAACCGTAGCGGATGCTCAGCAGCAGCTGCTCGCCAAAGGCGCCTAGGTCGTGGAAGTGCGTGATGTTGGTGGGGGTCCAGCCTTGCAGGGTTTTCATGTTATCGACACGGTCCATCCAGGGCTCGGTGTAGGGCACCATCACGCGGCCACCCAGAAACTCGCGCACCTCGGGCCGGGCCAGAATCCACTGCTGGGTTAGCATTTCGGCGCGGGCGGTCCAGGGCAGGTCACCGTATTGGTTGTGCGCGCCTTCGGCCAGGGTCAGGTGCACTTCGCGCAGGTGATTGAGGATGGGGAAGCCATCGGGAATGACCGTTGTGAAGTTGGCCTGCTGGTAAAACTCGGTGCAAGCCCGCAGCAGGCTATGAAAGCCGCGCAGGAAGAAGGCTCGGTTTTCGGCCACCGCAATGGGCTGCACCCCGCGCCCAATCAGCCCGATGCCGTACTCGTACTGGTACTCCAGGTTGCGGCGGTTCATGGTCAGGCGGTTGCGCTCGTCTTCGATATAGCCCCAGATGATATTGTTGAGGGGCCGCAGCGGGTCGATGGCCAGGTTGGCCAGCGGGTCGGGGCCCGGGCCGGGGCGGCGCACGTTCTGAAAGCGCAAACTCAGGGCATTCATGGTTTGCACCAGCCCGCCTTCCTCGTGCCAATACGACCAGATTAGCTCCAGCAAGGGCGGTGCTTGCAGCTTCGATTTCAAGATGCCGTAGCACAAGTCGCCGCCCCCTAGGTCGATGTCGAGGGCATCCTTGAGCGTTAGCTCCGAGAGCTTGTCCGCGATGATTTTAAAGTACGGCAGCGCCTTGCCGCCTTCGCCCGCTAGCTGCTCTAGGTAGTCATCGCGCAAGGCATTGAGGCTGAAGCCCGGTCCGCCCAGGCGGCGCTGCTCCTCGGTGCTCAGCTGGTGGTTGGGTCGCTGCGCGTTGAGGTTGCCGTGGCGGCTTTCAGTGCCGGAGCTGTCGTCGGGGCTCGGCACCAGGCCGGCCTCCTGCATCAGAAAAAACTCGGTGGCGGCGCGCAGCAGCCCGTAGGAGGCCGACCGGCTAAAGGGCAAGTGCTGGGTCGTGACGTAGGCGCGAGCCGAGCGGTTCTGGGCATTCGGGCCCACGCACAGCACACTGTCGATAAAGCTGCGGTACTGGCTAAAATTGACCGTGCGCCGCCGAATGAGGGACCACAGCATCTGGTCGGGGGTCTCTTCCCGCTTGGCTTCGCTCAGCGACACGCGCACCGGGGCGTGCACATCTTGCTCTTGCACGCGCAGCTTGGCGGGGCCAAAGTCGGAGAAATTGGTGACGTAGGCGCCCGTATCGCTTTCGGCTTCGGCGCGCCGCCCAAACTCACCCCCCACGGTGAAGGTGCCCGGAATGCCCCAGGTGCGAATGTCCCAGGCAATCGTGATGCTGGTTTTGCTGCTGAGCACTACCGTGGGCGACATCAGCTCTACCTCCCGAAAGAGGGGCTTCACCTTAGCCCGCCCGCCCGCGCCGCGGGGCTGCTGTAGTAGCTCACTGGCATGAAAAACCAGCCCGGTAGCGGTCATTTCGTACCCAAACTGGTACTCATCAGCCGGCCGGCTATCGGCTAGGTGGTCAAATGACAACGCCAGGTAATTGGACTCGCGCAGCCAGTCGGCCAGCGACTTACTACCCGGCGTGGGGTTGATGGTGAGTGTGAGGGTCAGGGTGGAGTCATCGCCGAGCGACACCTGCGAGGCGTCAAGGCTGAGCTCGCGGTACACAATAGTTACTTCGGGGTTCATAACGCAGGGAGTGAAGAAGTAAGTGGCTAAAGAATTGGGAAAGCTGCGCCTAGGCGGCCACGCAGTAGTTGCGGGCGCGGTCCAAGGCCCAGTGCGCCAGCATGTGCGAGAGTAGCTGTACCTCGTCTTGGGTTGAAATGCGGCCGTCGGCCTTGGCCTGGCCCACTACCGCAAATACCAGCGAGGGCGCGGCGTGCTCGCGCAAGTAGGGGTGCTGCTGCCAGGTAACGTAGAGGGCGCGTAGCTGCTCGGGGCCGCGCTCGGCCACCGGAAAAATGTCGGCGACCCGCCCGCCGCGCAGCGTGCCCGAGCGGTGGCCCAGCACCAACCGGACGAAGATGGGCAGCACCGCTTCGAGCCGCCGAATGAGGTCGCGCTTGTCAGCGCCTAGGTTGTCGAGGGGGTACAAATCTTCCCACTGCTGGCCCAGCGCCGCCCACTGCGGGTGCGGAAACAGCGCCTGCCCCAGCGCTAAGCTGATTTTCAGGCGTATCCACGGAAACGGGTGCGGCCCGTCGGTGCCGATGCGGAACACGAAATAGCTAGGTAGGCTCACCACGCTCAGCAGCCCGTAGGTGGCCGTGATGCCGAGGTGCCCCACCGCCCAGCAGTCGGAAAGTATCTCGTTGAGCCAGCGGCTGAGTAGCTGCCAAGGCAGGGCTCCTTCGCGGGTGCCGCTGGCGATAACCTGCTCAATGTCTTGCCGAATGGTAGTAGTTAAATCGAGCAGCTCCGAGCCTTGGTGCCCTACCTCATGGATGAGCGACGAGGCAATGCCCGAGCCTATCATGCGCTCGCGCGGAATCTGAATAACGCCCACCGGGCTGAGGTCGCCGCCCGGCAGCCGCGTGCGCGAGCGCCGAATGGCCGCGCCGTGCCCCCGCTCGAGGTAGCAGATGAGCGGCGGCGGCGTGTAGTACTGGCCCGGCAGGGCCAAGGCATCTTCGGCCAGCACGTCGAGGCCCGCCACCCAGGTACCGGTGTTGTGCTCGCTGCGCTGCCCCAGTACATCGGCGAAGATGTCGACCTGGTCGAGCAAGTTATTGAAGCGCAGTTTCAAGAGCACGTAGCGGGCCTGGGTTTCGGCCGCGCTCAGGCGGTAGCTTTCGGCGCTGCGCAGCCAGGTAATGAACGCCTGAAGCTTGCGCCGCAAGTCGAAGGCCACGTGCGCTAGGTGGGCATTGATGGCCGCCTGCGCCGGGGCCGACACGGCTGCCGCCAGCACCATCGGCGTGCTCAGCGAAAACGAGCGCACCGTCTGGAGCCGGCTAAATAAGGCCAGCGTTTCATTGAGCAGAAACCGGGTGTCGGCGGCGGTACGCATTGACGGTAGAGAAGTAAGGAAGCACTTGGGTATACCTAGGCGCGGGCCACGCTATAGCTGAATGACCAGCGTGCGCCCGCGCCGCATCCAGGTGCCGCGGGTGGGGCGGTGCTGCTGGCTCGGCTGGCCATAGTCCTGCTGCTCATCTCCTTGGTCATGGTAGCCTTCCCCACCCGCGGCTTGGGTAGGCTCGTAGCTGCCCCCTAGGTAGCCGTTGCTGCCGCGGAAGGCGGGCTGGCGGCGCGGGCCGTTGCTAGGCCGCCGTGCCCCAGCCCCCGGCATCGAGCGGAAGGTGCCATTGGCATTGCGCGGGCGCAATAGGCCGGGTGCGTGTTGCATGGCCGCGCTCGTGAGGGCCTTGCGAGCAGCCACAGCAGGCGGCACGTTGCGGCTGGGGTTTTGGGCTGCGGCGGCCCCGCGCTGCACTGCCGAGTTGGCGAAGCGTACAAAGGCGCGGGCCGTTTCAAACTCCTGGTCTTCTGGGCTCAGCCCTTCCAGCTCCAGCTCAAACAGGTTGCCGGCCATCGAGCCTAGCTTGCTGCCCAAGGCCGTGCCCAGCGGCCCGCCCACGAAGGTACCTAGGGCCCCGCTCACCATCGGCAACGCTTTCTTGGCCACGGCCTTGAGTGCACCCCCGATGGTTTTGCCAATCGACGACTTGGCAAAACCGCTCACCGCGCTGCCCACTTTCTTCACGAGGCTACCTAAGAATTGGTTGAGCTCCATCTCGTTGCTGACCTCAAGCAGCTCGTGGGCCAGTTCCATTTCGAAGGTCTCGTTGAGCTCGCCGCTCAGCTCGCCGTACGTCTCGAATGACTCACCCTGAGCACTGGTTTCACCCAGGTACTCGGGGCTGAACTCGAAATTTTCGCCGTTGAACTCTTGCTCCATTTCCATCTCTTGGCCGAGGCCTTGCTCAAACTCCTGAGAGAATTCATTTTGGTACATGGTGGTAAGGGTGAAGGTGATTGAAAACGAACTAGCTAGGCACGGCGGCGCGAAGCTCCTACCCTGCCCCATCCTGGCTGTATTAGTATTTTGCCCAAAGCGGCTGGGCAACTGCGGCGCGGCACAGTAGCGCGGGCTTTCAGCCCGCGAGTACCAATCCCTAAGGTGGCAGACTAAAAGTCCGCGCTATGCCCCGTAGAGCACGATGGCCCTGCCCCGGCGCTCCCAGGTACCGGCTTGACCTTGGCACGCACGACCACTCGGGCGTAGCCCGCCGGCGAGCAGGCCGGGCGCATACAGGGGAGCCGAGGCGCCAAGCACCTGCCGCCCTAGGGCGCCAACACCCAGTCGAGGATAGCGGCGCAGCGTGCGGTCGGCGCGGCGGGCTACGTCGGAGGCGAAGCGCACGAAGGCGCGGTTGATTTCCATTTCCTGGCTTTCGGGGCTCAGCATTTCTAGCTCTAGGCCAAAGACGCGCTTGGCGTTGTCGGCTACCCAGTTGCCGGCTTGGCCGCCGGCCCATTGGCCCGCCTTGGTGCCCGCCCAGTTGCCGGCTTTAGCGCCCAGCGGGCCGAGTTTGCCACCTAGGGCGGTGCCGGCTTGGCCACCGTATTTGGCGCCTAGCTGCGGCAGAGTTTGCTTGCCAAAATCGACGAGGTAGCGACCCACGCTTTGCCCGGCCGGCGAGGTCAGCAGCTTGGAAGCCGCGCCTGTGGCCTGGCTCACCAGGTTACCCAAAAATTGATTTAGCTCCTGCTCGTTGTTGATTTCCAGTAGCTCTTGCGCCAGCTCGGCCATTAGTCGCTCCTGCTCGTCTTCCATTTCGTAGCTCTCGCCGCTGAATTCATGCCCGAACTCCTGGCTGTATTCCATTTCCTGGCCGTATTCCAGCTCCTGGCCATACTCCATTTCCTGGCCGTATTCGCCGTTGGTTTCGTAGCTCTCAAACTCGCCATTGGTGGCGGTCCCGGATTCAAACTCCTGAAGGGTTCGGTCGATATTGTGCATGGCTTGGCAAGGGATGCGTGAGAAGATGCTCCCTTGTTTTCAAGCGCAGTGCCAGGAATAAAAAGGCCGTTTCCAGCTACTGAGGGCAGGTGGCTTCCGAAACGCACTTCGGAAACGAATCAAACGGGCCCGCGGGGCGAAATGTATTTCGAGCCAACCAGCACCCTACCCAAGCGCGGCCAACGCGTCGCGGTAGTGCTGGTGCACCTGCTCGCTTTCGTAGGGCACCGTGATATTCTTTTCGGCGGCAGTCATAGCCAAGTCGGCCTGCTGGCGCAGGGCGTGGCGGTAGTCGGGGCGGGTGGTGCGCTGGGCCACCGTGTGCAGTGACGCCAGCAGGCGTAGGTAAATAGCCAAGTCTTCAGCCGCATTGGCGCGCACCTGGTCGAAGGCCGTGGCGAGGTAGCTCGCAAAATTGGGGCGCTGAGCAATAACGCGCACCTGGCCCGCCTCGGCGCGCACGGGGCTACCTAGGTCGCGCCCGGCCAGCAGCGCCAGCAACGACCCTAGGCGGTCGATACACATCACGGCCGTGCTGGTGTCGTTGATGCCTGGCGACAAGGCTTTGAGGCCGATATCCACCAGTTGGCGCAAGCCAAAACCCGCATCCTGGTCGAGCGTGCGCTGATTGCCAATGCTGTAGCAGCTGTTCAGACGTTCGGTATTCTCCTCGCCAACGATATGCTTAGCAGTTGGATACGAAACTATCGACACCAAGGGCGCACCTTTGGTAACGTAGCTGCCGATGGCGCGCTCCATGCGCACGATGGCATCGGTTTCGCAGGCAAAGGCCAGCAGCGCCTCCTCATCAATGCCCATGATGTAGCCCGATTCGTGCGCCTTGATGACGACCCAATCCAGCGGCCCTAGGTCGGCCAAATCGTCTTTTTGGGCGGGCGTGGCATCGTCGCCCAGTTCCTTCGGAAACAGCTTAGTTAAGGTTTTTTCGGTTTCCTGAGCCGCGCCGCCTATTACGTTGGCGGCCTGAATGGATGAGGCGATGTGGTGGATAAAGAAGATGAGCATGCCAATGCTCACCAGCGCCAGCAGCAGCCCAAAGGCTACCGCCAAGCTGGGCACAAAAACCCGCTCATCGCCGCCCCGGATGGTGCGCAGCACCGCCAGGCAATACACAAAAATGCTCACGAAGAAGCCCATCACCACCTGGTTGCTACGGTCGCGCATGAAGTTGCGCAGCAGCCGCGAGGTGTACTGGCTCGATACCTGGGCCAGCGTGGAAAGCGTGAGCGAGAAGATGAGGCCCGCCACCGTTATCATAGAGCCGGCGATGGCTGAGAGCATGCCGCGCGCGCCATCGGCCCCGGCCCCAAATAGCAGCGGGTGGCGCCTGGTCCACTCGTGGCCGATGCTATCGTCGAGGTGCACCAAGAAGTAGGCAGCCAATATGGCGGCTAGCACCATCAGGCTCGGCACAAACCACAGGCTGGAATTGAGGTCCAGCCACCAGCGTTGGAGGCGGCTCATGCGATGGGGCAGCACCTAGGCCGAGCGCGGCTGGTGGGGTGAGGCGAGCGTTTCGGCGCGGCGCAGTTGCTTTTCGTACTATGTTTTTTCATGCTGAACCTGGGCGTTGGGCGGTAGTCCGCCTACGGCACGGTTCAACTTATGTTTACTTTACTTTTCCCCTCCTCCCCCACATGGATATCAAATATCTCTCCGACCCCAAAGGCAACATTACCGGTGTTTTCATTCCCATCGAAGACTGGGAGCAACTCAAGAAGGAGTATAAAATCAGTGAAGATGTGCCGGCCGACTCGGGCGACAAGCTGCAAAAAGGCCTCGCCGATGCGCTAAAAAAGGCGAAGATTGAGCCGGGCGACGAGGCGTAGTCGCCGGGCAACCTAGGTTGGCTACTTGCCGCTCGGCTTTATGGCCCGGCCTTGCTCATCATACTGCCACTGCCGAATGACATGGCCCTGCTCGTCAAAGTCTTGGTAGGTTCCCCACTCCTTATTGTGCAAGCGGTACCCTAGGGAGCGCAACTGCCCATTAGGGTAGTAAAACCTGATGGTCTCTTTCCCGGCAGCCGGCTCGCACTCTCTTTCTTGGCTGAGATACCGCCCGGTTACACCCCAGCCAAACTCTTGAAATTTAACAATTTGCCCTTTCTTGTTGTACATGTAGCGAAAGAAAGGCAAGGAAGAACCACGCCTGCCAGGGTAGTAATAAGCTGAGGTATCGCGCCGAGTGCCTCGGTGATAAACGGCCGCCGATTGCAGCTGTCCCGTGCCAGTGTACCACCTCTCGCGGCCATCCAATCGACCTTTTCGGTAGGTCATGGTGGCGTAGGGCTGGCCATCGGGATAGAAATAGGCCACTGCGCCGTGAAGCACGCCGCGGCGAAAGCGCTCGGTTTTCTGCATCACCTGGTTGGGGTACGGGCTCAGCACCTCCCCACTAGCGTGCCGCGGTGGGGCGGCCAGCTGGTGGGTAAGCGAATCCAAGATATGGACTCTGGTGAGCGCGGTCGGGTGCTGCAATTCCTGAAAGCCATTAGCAGCCCGAAACCGCGCGGTGTAGCCGCAGGGATAAATAAAGGTGGCTTCTTGCGCGGTGCCGAACACCAGCCATTCTTCGCCAACGTCGATGCCCATGTCGCACGAAGTCCAGGTACCTAGGGCCTGCAACCCACCCGCAACAACCACTTGCTGCCGAGGCTCGCCTTTGTAACGCCTCAGCTCTTGAATCTCAGCGGTATAATAGGGCTGCTCAGCATACTTGGTGGGTTGCCGCTGGTAGGCGGCCACGCGCACGATTTTTACCAGCGCCACGTAGTCACTCGCCAGCGCATTTTTGGCTGAGAAGTCATCGGTCATGCACGAACAAGCCGAGGCCGTGAGCCTAATGCCAAAAAGCAACGTCAGGAGGAGTAAGCGCAAAATCATAAGCAGCCGGCTGGTAAGTTTTTAACCTGATGCTTACAGTCGCTTTATTCCATAAACCCGTCTTGGATTCTGACGCGCTTATGCTACGCCAGCCTTCAAAATTGTAATACCCGCCCCTGCTCCGGCAGTATCACCTTTACCCCAAGCACATTGCCTTCAGCCAGCTGCTGCCGAATAAGAGCTTCATTGCCCGGCGTAGGCTTGAGGTGGGTAACCACCACAGGCAGCCCTTGCAAGGACCTAGGGCCCGCCAGCTGACCTAGGGAGGCCAGCTCGTGTAACAGCAGCGCCGGCGTGAGGTGCCCAAACAGCTGCCCCGGCGGCTGCGCATTAGGATAAGATGCCTCAATAAAAATAGCTTTTAGCGCGTGGCGCTGCACCAAGGGCGCCACCGCCAGCCAGAGGTTGTGCAGATTGTGCGTTTTCTCTATTTCATCGGCACCCGTGTCGCCCAGGTACAGCAAATAGCTGCCTTGGCTGCGCACCAAAAAGGCCGCGCTTTGGTAGGATGCGCCGTGGCTGAGCGCGAACGCCTGCACGCTGAGCGTGGTGCTGTCGAGCGGCGTGGGCTGGCCGGGAACGAGGGTGCGCAACTGGTATTTGCCCAGCGCGGGCGCCCGGCCGCCATCAGCAAAGTTGGGCCAGGCCTGCCAGTTGAAGTAGTCCTGCTGCACGGTAGCCAGGCACGCGGCCAAGCCGTAAATAGGTTTTGGCGTGTCGTCCGGGGCGTTGAGCAGCAAGCCCGCCACATGGTCGAGGTGCGCGTGCGAGAGGCAGTAACCTTTGATGTAGCGCGTCAACACCTGCTGAGCCGGAACAGTAAACACGCCATTGGCAATGGCTTTTTCCACGCCGGGGCGCAGGCTACCAGCATCTAGAGCCACGTAGCTAGAGGTGCCGGCCGCGGCCACCAGGTAGGCCGAGAGGTTGCCCTCGGCCAAGCCACCTTTCACTCCTAGGGGCACCACCGTGAAGGCCGGCTGCCCAAAGGCACCTAGGGCCGCCAGCCATCCGGCCAGTAGCAATACACACGTGCGCATAGGCAAGACGGCGCTAGCTAAACTCGTAGGGGTAGCCGATTTCTTGCAGGTCGGTGGCGAGCATCGTCCAGTCCTCTACTTCATCGACCAGAGCCAAAACCTTGGCCTTGGTCACCGGCTCTTGGCGGTAGATGGGCGCCACGGCTTCAGCCGTGACGGGCTTTTTATCCGACTCATCGGTGTAGTACTCCGTGGCCCACTCGGCGTAGGTAGCCGGCTGGCCATCAAAAATGTATAGCAGCTCTTCGGAGCCATCGTCTTCATTCTCTACGATGCCGCGCTGCCAGCCGTGGGCGGGCGTGTACCAGAGGCAAAACGTGGTGCCAATAGAATTGACCGGCTCGCCAAACATGAAATCATCAAACGCTTCGGGCAGACCGCGCGTGACTTGCGCCTTGCTGGGCTGGTCATACTCGTGCAGGTAGCCGTTTATCACGCAGCCTTCAGGGCGAAACAGCACCAGCATCTGGTCGCCTTCGCCGTCGCGCATTTCCATAATCTGCTCGTCGTCGCTCCAGGCTGGGTTGTAGGAGTAGTAGCGGTATTCCCAATCGGGCGAGTTGATGGCGTCGAGCACAGCCAAGGCTTTGCAAAGGCGCTGCAAGTCGGCCGCGGGCGGCAGGGCAGAATAGTCGGAGCTTGAAATCATAGTGCTTTAAAAAATCGTCTGTCAGGCAGCGCGCAGCGAAGCATGACAGACGCGTCTCAATACGTTTTGGTCATGTCCTCGGGCACTACGATGAGGTAGTCGGCCACGTTCATGTTAGTTTGGTCGAGCTGCTGCAACTGGCTTTGCGTCACCACGCTCAGGGTTTGCACACGCAGCGGTTTTTTGCTATCGGCGCGCAGGTAGGCCACAATACCATCGTGATTGTCGGAGTGGTACGAGCCATTGAGGTGCAGCAGCGTCTGGCCGGCACCTAGGCTGCGGTGAATGGTGTAAGCCATGGTGGCATCCTTGAGCGCTTGAGCTTGAATGATGGTGCGCCCACCCCCACCGTGGGCCGTGGCGTCGCCGAACATGGCAGCCATCTTCTTGTAGCCGGGCAGCTCAAAATCGACTTTCAGCGGCAGCGGCGCAAGGTAGGCTTTCTCGTTGGCGGGCAGGGCGTCGAGGGCCGTGAGCGAGCCGCGGGCCACCTGCTGGGCATAGCGGCGCGGGGCATTGGTGGCCACCACGGCTATTTTCTCTTGGCGGGCAAACTGCAAAAGCGGGCGGTAGTCGGTGGCATAGTTAGGCCAAGGGCGGCTCTGGCGCTCGAAGGCCGTGTCGGGCAGGGTGCCGGCGGCGTACTGCGCCACCAGCGGCTGCACGTCGCGCTCAAACATTTCCATCCCTAAGACCAGCTTTCCGGGGCCTTTGAGGCGCTGCAAGTCCTTAGCTACCTGTAGCTCTAGCCAATGGGCCATTGGGTCGTTGTGCTGCTCGCCAAAGAACACCACGTCGGCCTGTGCCAACTGGGTCAGCATCTGGTCGTAGTCGGCGGCCTGGCCCTGGGCCGTGAAGAGACGATAGGCAGGCCGGTCGGCCAGCGTGAAGCTGAGTAGTGGCAGCAACCTCAGCAGCCAGCGGCGCCCTAGGTGGCTGGGAGATGGAAAAATGGACATAAGAGGCAGCGAAGAGTACTTACCCAACAAAGTAAGGCCAAAAAAAGCCCCACTGCCGGGCAGCGGGGCTTGTGAGGTTAACCCAAAAAGGGACAGTTTAGTTGACCAGCAAGCGAGCCGTTTGGGCTTGGTCGCCGGCTTGCAGCTTCACGAGGTACACGCCGGGAGCTAGGCCTTGCAGCGATAGACTCTGCGCCTGCGCGCCCGCCGCTTGGCGGGCCGGGGCCAGTTGCCGGATGGTTTGGCCCAACAGGTTTTGCACTGCGATGGTGGCAGTGGTGCCAGTGGGCAGCTCGTAGGCTACAGTGGTGGTGCCGGCCGCGGGATTGGGCACTAGGGACAGCTTGAATACGGCTGCCGCCTGGGCGCCGGTAGTAGCCAGCGTGGTGCCGGTGGGCTTGGTGAGCTGGCGGCTGGTGTACACGGCGTACTGGCCGGGCTGCAAGGTCATGGTCTGGCTGGTGCTAGCTATGGCCAACTGCTCGCCGGTAAGGTAGTTGTACCAAGTGCCAATCTGTGGAAACGTGACGGTGGCCGTTTGCACGGTCACGTCGAAGTTGCCGACAGTCACCACGCTCAGGTCGGCTCCGGTGAGGCTGATAGTTTTCACTGCCACATTGCCACCTAGGGTCTGGGTGTAGGCTGTGGGGGCGGCAAAGGCGGGCTGCTTTTTGAGGGCAATGAGCGCCCGGTAGGTATCATACAGATGGCGGCGATTGGCGTCCTTGTAATAGTCCCACAAGATGGGTTTGTTGCCGGTGCGCCCGTTCTCGTCGATACTGATGTCGTAGCCCAGCTCGCCAAACTGCCACACCAAGCGCGCACCGGGCTGGGTGAAGAAGAATGCCGCTGCCATCTCGTTGCGTTGCAAGCCAATAGCCTGATTTCTCACGTTGTAGGCGCTGTTACTAATATTGCCGTATTTCTCGTTTTTGAATTGTAGGCGCTCCTCGTCGTGGCTTTCCATGTAGGCTATCACGTTGGGCTGGCCCCAGTTGCGGCCGCCTTGGCTGCCGTAGTAGCCGTAGCTCAGGTCCGAGCCACCTAGGTAGCTCATAGTGGCCTCGTTGTAGTTGCGGTTGAGGTTGCCCCACAGCATCATGCCGTAGTCGCTCAGCACTTTGCCCTCGTCGGTATTGGTGGCGGAGGCGCCGTTGGGAAAGTGCTCCAGAATGGGGTACGAGGTGTTGTCGACGCTCATCTGGTAGTCGTAATAATCCTTCCAGATGTTCACGCGCGACTGGTCGTAGTTGGGGTACGTGGCCTCGGTTTTGGCTGCCTGGCTGAAGCCGCCCGCTAGGTCGTAGCGGTAGCCGTCGATGTGGTACTCCTGAAGCCAGAACTTAATGACCTGCTTGCTGAAGTAGCGCGTGTAGGCGCTCTCGTGGTTGAGGTCATTGTAGACGCTGTAGGGGTGCGGTGCTGAGGTGTTAAACCACGGGTTATCGGCCGTGGGGCCGGTCGTCACGTTGCCGTAGAGCTGCACCATCGGGCTATTACCGGTCGAGTGATTCAGCACCACGTCGAGCACTACCGCGATGCCGCGGCGGTGGCACTCGTCGATAAGTGCCTTGAGGTTGTTTTTGGTGCCGTAATACTTGTCGGGGGCGAAATAAAACGACGGGCTGTAGCCCCAGTTCTCGTTGCCGTCAAACTCGTTAATGGGCATCAACTCAATCACGTTGGCCCCTAGGCGCTGAATGTAGCTTAGGGTATCGCGCAAGGTCTGGTAGTCGTGGCGGGCCACGAAGTCGCGCACCAGCAGCTCATACACTACCATGTTGGCGCGGGCCGGGCGCTGGAAGTTGGTCGTGGTCCAAGTGTAAGCCGCCTCGCCCGGCGATAGCACTGACACCAGGCCTGTGGTTTTGCCCGTGGGGTAGGCTTTCAGATTGGGGTACGTCTCGGCCGGAATGAACTTGTCGTTGTCCGGGTCCAAGATTTTCTCGCAGTACGGGTCCGCGATGCGCAGCTGCCCATCTACCAGAAATTGATAGGCGTATTCCTGGCCCGGCGTCAGGCCATCGACCTGCACCCACCAGCGGCCGGTGGCGGCGTCGGTGTCCACGGTCGCCGTTTTCTTTAGCAGGCCAGCCTCCGATGTTTGCCAGTTGTTAAACTCGCCCAGCACGTAGATGTAGCTCTTCTTGGGCGCCGTCAAACTCAGAATAGCCGAGGTGCCGCCGTTGAGGTAGGTAATGCCGTCGGCTTTGGCACCGGCGGGCAGCGGCGCGGTGGTCACGGTGGGCGGTACCAGCACGGTAGCCGTGGCCGTAGACGTCACGTTGCCATCGTTGCCACTGACTACTAGCGTGTTCATACCAAACTGGTTGATGGTGACGTTAGCCGAGAGCGTAGTGGTGTTGGCCTGCTGGGCCACCTGGGTGCCGTTGAGCGTGAGGGTGAGCGTAGCGGCTACGTTGGCCGTGGCCGTCACAGCAATGGCGGTGCCGGCGGCTACCGTCGTGGTAGCGCTGGGGCTGGTAAAGGCCACTTGCAACCCTAGGTTCACATAAATGTCGGTGTTGCCGACGCCCTTGCCCTCGGGCGAGCCATTGGCCCCGCGAAACACCATGGCCAGTTGCTTCACCGTTTCGGTCGAAGACGCCAGGCCGGGGTAAAACGTGCGCGGCGTAAAGCTGATGGTGTATTTGTGGTTACCGATGTCCGTCATCTTCTCGGCGGCGGTGGGCGTACCAAAGCCAGTGGGGTTTACCACGTGCTGCCAATTGCTGGGCGAAGTGCTCAGGTTGGTAATTACCCCCGTGTAGATGTATACATCACCCGTGTAGTTGGCCAGGCCCGCATTGCCCAAGGTGGCATCGTAGGTGATGGTGATGGGCGTGGTATCGGTGAAATATGCCGGGCTCACGCTTACTGGTGAGACAGCTTGGGCATGGACTGCCGAAACCCAGCCGGCCAGCAACACGGCCAGCCAGCCTAACCCCCAGAGTCGAGGTTTTTTCATAATAGTAGTGGGTGGGGAAAAGATAAAAGGCCCGCCGGCGCAAGCGGCCAACCGGGCTTAGGAATGGCTAAGGTACAAGCTGATTTGCATTCCGAAATCGATTCCGAACAAACACCCTCGGGCTGCCGATTCTAGGGCCGGCGCTGGGCCGGGCGCCTACCTTTGTGCCCAAGCTGCGTATCCGTAGCATTCGCATTACATTGAATATTATGAACGTTGGAGACCGCGTCCGTCTGCTCACCGGCACCGAAGAAGGTATCATCACCCGCGTGCTCGACAGCGAGCTAGTAGAAGTAGCCATTGATAACGACTTCACCATTCCGGTGCTGTTGCGTGAGCTTGTGCCCGTAGCTGCCGAGGAAGGACAGGCCTTCCGCCGCCCCGCTCCCGAGCCCACCCGCCCCGCCACCGGCAGCAAAAAAAACAAGCCCCTAGGTGGCCAGGCCAAGCCCCCACGCCCCGGCGTGCCCGCCCCTACCCCCGCCAAAGCGCAGAGCGCGGGCCCCAGCGCGGCCATGCCGCCGCGCCCGGCCGCGCCCCCCACGCTGCCCCCCGCAGCCAAAGGCTTGTATCTTGCCCTGGTGCACCAAGCCCCCGAGCTACTGGCCCTGCACCTGGTCAACAACACGGAGTCCGAAGTAGTGTATACCTACGGCGAGGAGCGCCAGGGCAAGTACCGCGCCCTGGCCGCCGACAAGCTCAAGGCCAAAGCCGCCAGTGCCCCACTGGCCCACCTGCACCTCAAAGACTTTGAGCAGTGGCCCGCCGTGGTGTTTCAGCTCCTGAGCTTCAAGCTAAACAGCGATGCGGCCTACGACCTGCTCACCAAGCGCCAGTCGTTCAAGGCCAGCACCTTCTACACCAGCCGCCGCCCGGCGCCGGTTATTGGTAAAGAGGCCTACCTGTTTCAGCTCGACGAGCGACCCGCCCCGGCCCTCAACCCCGAGCGCCTAGCCCAGGCCGAAGCTTCCCTCGAAGCCGCTGCGGCGGGCCCCGCGCCTGCCCTCGATGCCAAGCAGGCCAATGTACTCCAGCAGGCCCTAGGGGGCGACAAGCCCGCGCCAGTGCCGGCAGCCATCGCGCCCGCACCGCCCAAGCCGGCGGCCGCCATTGTGGCCCCGCCCCACGAGTTTGACTTGCACATCGAAGCCCTGCGCACCGAAGGTGCCGAAGGCCTCAGCAACACGGCCATGCTGCGCCTCCAACTCGATGCCTTTGAGGACGCCCTGAGCCGCGCCTTGGCTACTAACATGCACGAAATCATCTTCATCCACGGCGCCGGCAACGGTACGCTGCGCAAGGAGATTCACCGCCAACTGAGCCGCAACAAGGATATCAAATTCTTTGAAGAAGCTCAAAAAGAGAAGTTTGGCTACGGCGCCACGCTGGTGCGGCTGAAGTAGGCTAGGCGCTGAACTCACTGGTTGGCAGCGCGTATACTTACTACTACCCTACCCACCCTTCCTACCCATGAAAGCCTTGTTTTTTTCCCTTGCCGCCAGCCTGTTGGCTGGGGCTACTTCTGCTTTGGCGCAGTACCAGCCGGGCGTGTACACTAGCAGCCAGGAGTACGTCGAGAATAGCCCCTCGCAGCCGGGCGCCGTTAGTGACCTAGGTGCCGCTCACCCCTACATAGAGGTAGTGCACGCTAATACCTACGCGGTGCACCGGGTGCCCCGCACGCACGCCTGGGGCTATGTCAATAAGCACGGCCAAACGTTTCGGCTAGTTGATAATAAGCCTTATAAGATTCAGCCCCAGCAAAATGGCCTGGTGATATATAGCCGCCAGCGCCCCATTCAAAATGGGCGCTACACGCAGGTTATCACCGAGCATTTTTATAGCGAAGGCCTCGATGGCAAGCTTCGCCCCCTGACTAAGCGCGCCCTGCGGCAGCCGCTGGCCATGGCCCAGTAAGCGACCACGCAAGCCGCACATACGAGTCCCTTTTAGCGGAGCTTTGCCCACCTAGGACGAAGCTCCGCTAAAGTTTATTTTGAGTTAGTTTTCACCCTGGCATGTACGACCTCATTGGCGACATTCATGGCCACGCCGATGAGCTGCGGGCCCTACTACACCACCTAGGCTACCGCCCCGATGCTGCGGGTGTACCACACCACCCGGCGGGCCGGCAGGTTATTTTTCTGGGCGACTACATCGACCGCGGCCCCAAAATCCGCGAAACCTTGCAGCTGGTGCGCAGCATGGTAGACGGCGGCGCGGCGCTCGCCATCCTGGGCAACCACGAGTACAATGCCTTGGCTTTTTGGCAGGCTTACCCCACGGGCGGCCACATTCGGCCGCACTGGCCCTGGCATATCAAGCAGCACTACCGCACCATCACGGAGTTTAGCACGCCCGAGCTTTTCAAAGAGTGGCAAGACTACCTAGGGTGGTTTCTCACGCTGCCGCTGGCCCTAGAGCTACCTGGCCTGCGCGCCGTGCACGCCTGCTGGGAGCCCCGGCACCTAGACTACCTGCGTGGTGAGCTGCCGGACCTGCGCCTCACGCCCGAGTTCATGCTGCGGGCCGGCCACCGCGGCTCGCCCGAGTACGAAGCCACCGAAACCACCCTCAAAGGCCGCGAGGTACGCCTGCCCAAGGGCGTCAGCTTCTTCGACAAAGACGGCCACCCGCGCGAGCTAATGCGCGTGCGCTGGTGGCAAAACCCCGCCACGGCCCCTAGCTACGCCCATTACTACCTCGAAGACCTACCCGAGCTACAGGGCCAAGCCGTCGATTTTGCCAACCTAGACCCCTCTTACTACCAAGACGATACGCCCGTATTCTTCGGCCATTACTGGCTGCGCGGCACGCCACAACTGCTGCAGCCCCACGCCGTGTGCCTCGACTACAGCGTAGCCAAGGGCGGCCAGCTCGTAGGCTACCGCTGGGATGGCGAGCAAGTGCTCAGCGCGGATAAGCTAGTGTGGGTGGAGTAGAAATACGATTGTCATGCAGAGCGCAGCGAAGCATCTTGCGTGCTGCACTAATCTCAAAAACGCCAGGATTTACTGCACCACGCGAGATGCTTCGCTGCACTCTGGATGACTAACATAAGATTAAGCCTAATTAACAATGCCCCACTCTACTCCTGCCTTCAGCCCTGCCGCCGACCTAGCCTGGGAAACCACTGGCCCCGGCGTGCGCCGCACTCTAGTAGCTTACAACGACGACTTGCTTTTGGTAAAGGTAGAGTTTGAGACCGGCGCCGTGGGTGCCCTGCACCAGCACGTGCACAGCCAGATTTCCTACATCGAAAGCGGCGAATTTGAAGTGACCGTGGGCGACGAAACCCGGGTGCTACGGGCCGGCGACACCTTCTACGCCGCCCCCAACGTGCCGCACGGCGTGGTGGCCCGGCAGGCAGGCACGCTGCTTGATTCCTTTAGCCCCATGCGACTCGATTTTTTACCCGCTTAACTCTGCTTAGTTGGCCCGCTTAGCGGGTGGTGCCAGGCCTGCCTGTTGCGTCAGCCATTGCACCAGCAGCTGCAACTCGACGGGTGAGAAGGTCTCTGGATTGTCAAACAACGACTTTTCCTGCCCGGGCACATTGGTTTGGAAGAAGTGATTGACCTGCGGTATCGTCTTTACCGTCACGTGTTGATTGTTAGCCTGCTGTAGCTGGGCTTGCAACGCCGGCAGCTGGGTGGCAGCGGGTGTTTCGGCGTCCTGCTCGCCAGTGAGGGCCAGCACGGGCATCTTCAGCTGGCGCAAGTATGGAGTAGGGTCTTGGGCCAGGATATCGTGCATAATGTGCTCTAGGTAAGTGGGCGCGTAGTACGCAACCTCCTCCGCGCTCACCCCAAAGGCGGGTGCTTCGCGCTGCATTTGGGCGAGGGCCGCGGCACTGTCGGGCACCGCCGCCGCAATGGCAGTCAGCCTGTCGTGCAGCCGGATGTACTTCTCCACGCCCGGCTTGTCGGCCGCGCTCGCGGCGGCAAGCCGGGCGTGAAAATTAGCCCGCATCCGCGCCTGGTATAGCGTAGCATTGGGCTGGCCGATGCCACCTAGCAGCACTACGCCGGCCAGCGTGGGGTCTTGCGCGGCTACCTGCACTGCCTCTAGCGAGCCTTGGCTGTGCCCCAGCACGAATATCGGCCCTAGATGCAAGCGGCGGTCGGCCCGCAGGGCGCGCACCGCGGCGGCCGCATCGCGCGCAAAGTCAGTAGTGCCCGCCGTGGCGTAGCGCCCAGTCGAGGCCCCTACCCCCCGCTCATCGTAGCGCAACACGATGAAGCCCTGCCGCGTCAGCGCATCGGCGGGCACCAAAAAGGACTTGTGGCCAAACTCCTCACTATCGCGATTGTGCGGCCCCGAACCCGAAATAAATACGATGGCTGGCCCGCGCTGGCTCGGCGGCGCCGTAATGGTGCCCGCTAGCGTCACCCCTGGTGCCCCACCCGCAAACGTGATAGGCAGCTCGTGATAAGGCACCGGCCGACTAGGCACCTGGGTGCGCACAGGCTGTAGCTTGGCTAGGCGTGCGGGCGCTACGGGACTCAGCCGCAGGGGCAACCGCTGGCCCGCGGCCAGCAGGTAGCCGGTCAAGCCCAGCGTGTCGGTAGTGCGACGCGCTATGTAGCTGCCCGGCAGTGCCCCAATACGTAGCCGCAGGCTATCGCCGACAGAAGTAATCTGGTCTACCTGCATGGCGTGCAGCCCTAGGCTGGGCAGGGCAACCGTCGGTTTGCGCGCAGGTGGTTGCTGCTGCGCCGCAAAATCGACCAGCACCAAGGCCGGACTGCCATATAAATTAATTGTACCCGCCCACGTGCCCCTAAACGAAGAGACCGGTGAGGCCTGCCCGAAGCTACTGGTGCTCCACAGCCCAACCAAGCAAGTAATGAGCACGCGCCATTGCCTTGCCGAGCAAATTGGCTTTGGGAGAATACGTATTGGCAACGACATACAGGTAGGGAGTGATTCTTAGGGCGTTCACTGCTTAAGATGTCGCAAGTAACGCATTTGCACATACTAGCTAGCCGCACGCCGCCAAACGCCGTACCTTTGCCTCTGCAGTGAGCCACCCCACCGCCGCGCCCAACGCAAATGCGGGCGGGGAGGAAAGTCCGGGCTACGCAGGGCACCCTGCTTCCTAACGGGAAGGACTGGCCAATCGGGCCAGGACAGCCAGTGCCACAGAAAATAACCGCCCGCAAGGGTAAGGGTGAAAAGGTGCGGTAAGAGCGCACCAGCGGCTGGGTGACCACGCCGGCTGGGTAAACCTCAGGGGTTGCAAGACCAAATAAGCAGACACGTCGCGCTCCTTGGAGAGCGGCACCGGGCGGCCCGCTCGGGTTTGCGGGTAGGTCGCTGGAGCCTAGGGGTGACCCTAGGCCTAGATAAATGGTGGGGCCGCCGCCGGAGGAAACTTCGAAGGGCGTGACAGAACCCGGCTTATCGGCTCATTGCCTAATTTCGGCGGCTGCTTTCGCAAGAAGGCAGCCGCTTTTTTAGTGATTAACGTTTAGGGTCTAGTGACTAATGGGTGGCCCCTCTCCTTTTAGCGCTGGCGATAAACTATTAATCACTAAATATTAAACGTTAATCACAAGCAAAATGCCGCGCATCCTCACCATTGACGACGAAAAAGCTATCCGCTTTGCCCTCAAGGACATATTAGAGCTGGAAGGCTACCAGGTAGACCAAGCTGAAGACGGGCCCACCGGCTTGGACCTGCTCATCCAGCAGAAATACGACGTGGTGCTGTGCGACATTAAAATGCCGCGTATGGACGGCCTAGAGGTCCTGGAACGCGCCCGCACGCTGGCTCCCGACGCGGCCTTCATCATGCTTTCGGCCCACGGCAACATCGAGTTAGCAGTAGAAGCCACCAAAAAAGGCGCCTTCGACTTTCTGCCCAAGCCCCCCGACCTCAACCGCCTGCTCGTGACCGTGCGCAACGCCTTGGACAAGAGCAAGCTCGTTACCGAAACCAAAACGCTCAAGAAGAAACTGGCCGTGAGCACCGGCAAGGGCTCCGAGATGATAGGCACCTCGGCCACCCTAGGGGCCGTGCGTAAGGCCATCGAGAAGGTAGCGCCCACCGATGCCCGCGTGCTCATCACCGGCCCCAACGGCGCAGGCAAGGAGATGGTAGCCCGCCAGCTACACCAGCTCAGCCCGCGCGCCAATGGCCCGCTGGTGGAGGTAAACTGCGCCGCCATCCCGAGCGAGCTAATTGAAAGTGAGCTATTCGGCCACGAAAAAGGCTCGTTCACGTCGGCCGTAAAGCAGCGCATCGGCAAGTTTGAGCAGGCCGACGGCGGCACACTCTTTCTGGATGAAATTGGCGATATGAGCCTCTCGGCCCAGGCCAAGGTGCTACGCGCCTTGCAGGAAAGCAAAATCACCCGCGTGGGCGGCGAGAAGGAGATTTCGGTGAATGTGCGCGTGCTGGCCGCCACCAACAAAGACTTGCTACAAGAAATTGCCGACAAGAACTTCCGCGAGGACTTGTACCATCGTCTCTCGGTTATTCTCATCAAAGTACCAGCTCTCAACGACCGCCGCGACGATATTCCGGACCTAGTACAGAAATTTTTGCAAGACATTGCCGCCGACTACGGCGACAAGCCCAAGAAAATTTCGCCCGCCGCCCTCAAATATCTCCAAGGCCTCGACTGGCGCGGCAACATCCGCGAGCTGCGCAACGTGGTCGAGCGCCTAGTTATTATGAGTGACACCACCATTGAAGAGGCTGACGCCAAATCGTTTGCCGGGAAGTAGGTGGTTATCTTAAACCTGTCATGCTGACGCAGGAAGCATCTTATCACGCAAGGTTCTGACTTGATAAGATGCTTCCTGCGTCAGCATGACACATTATAGGCAGCTCTAATCACACTAGCTGGCTGCACCCGCGAATATCTGAGTTATCCATGCGCCCCAGCACCTCAAAAGCACCGTTGGCGTGCCGCCGGGCCAAGTCTTTGGTCTCGATGAAAGCACAAGAATCGACGTTGGCTAGGTCGATGACATTGATGGCACCATCCACGCGGTCCTCCCCTACCGAAAACGGGTCGGCGGGGTCGCGCAGCAGTACTTGCAGCTGCGGCGGCGCATAAAATAGGCCGTCGCCGGGCGAGTACGCCTGACTCAATAGCTCAGTCATGCCATACTCAGAGTGAATGGGCGCGGGTCCAAACGCTTGTTGCAGTTCCTGGTGCAGTTCCTCGCGTATCATCTCGCGGCGGCGACCTTTCATACCACCCGTTTCGAGCACCGTGATGCCTTGCAGCTCGGGCGCGGCGCCTACTTCGGCTGCTAGGTCGAGCAGCGCATACGTAACGCCGAACAGCATCACGCGGCGGCCCGGCTGCGCCTTGGCCTCTCCTAGGGCCCGCAGCAGGCCGGCGTGGTCGCGCAAGAAAAAGGCTTCTTGCGTTTGCCCCGAACGCTGGGCAAAATCAGCCACCATTGCCACCAGCGACGACTCGCCTTGCTCTAGATAGGAAGGCAGCAGCCCCAGAAACGTCCAGCTAGTGAGCGGCCCATAGGCAGCTTCGAAAATGCGGGCCGCATTAGCCCGGTATAGCGCCGGCTCGCGCACTAGGTGGCGGCTGCGCTGCTGCAAGGTGGTACCACTGCTCCTGAACTCCTCCTGCGGCTGCCACTCGGCTGGGTCGGTGCGCACGTCGTGGGTTTTGAAAAACTCGATGGGCAAAAACGGAATATCTGTCATCCGGGTCACTGGCTCGCGGGGGCCTAGGGCCGCCAAATACGCGGCATAAGGTGGGCAGTGCTCGGCCTGGTAGGCGTATAGGCGCAGGGCGGCCGCTTCGGCGGTGGCCGCCGTAAGCTGAGGCAGTTGCCGGAGGTAATCGGCGCGGAAACTCATAGGAAACTAGCGGGGTTATGGAAGCTCACAACAATCGGGCGGGTCACATCGTTGTCGAGCAGCGTATCTTCGGCACCAGTCACGGGCGGTATTACTATAACTTTCTCTTGCGTATGAATCTGCGACTACTCCGAGTGGTGGGGCTATTGAGTATGGGAGCGCTGGGCCTTACCAGCTGCCTCCAAGAGCCAAGCTATCCCGACACGCCCGAAATAAGCTTTAATAATATTCGCCAGCAGCGCTTTACTGTAGCCAATTCTACTGTACCCATCGACTCGGTGTACATTACGGTAAACTTTCAGGATGGCGATGGCGACCTGGGCCTAAACACTGTCGAAGCACAGTCTGCACCTTACGGCAGTAAAGACCGAGCGGCTGTCAATTACATTAATACGGCTTTTATTAAGAACGTCAACGCAGGTGGGCGGTTCGATTCGGCGCGCATTTTCTACAATTACTTGCCCAAGCGCGACTTATACAGCCTCTTCGACCACCTCTCGCCTACCACCGACAACCGGAAGGCTCCGCTGCGGGGCACGCTCACGCGGGCGTATGGCTTCTACCTAGGCTCGCCGTATTTGCCCGGCCAAGAAATTAAGTTTAAGGTCAGCATCTACGACCGCGCCCTGCACCAAAGCAACGAAATCGAAACGACCAGCCTGGTCATTCCGCAGCGCTAGGTTCCTTTACCTTCTGATAATGAAAGCCCGCCAGTAGACCTGGCGGGCTTTTTTGGGTACCTAGGGCACGTAAATAACTCTCAAAAAGGCCTGTCATGCTGAGCTTGCGAAGCATCTTCTCACGTTGGGTTTCTGCCCCTAGCGTGAGAAGATGCTTCGCAAGCTCAGCATGACAGGCAGAGTAGTGTGTAGACTAAGGTAGGACCTAGGGCTAATAAATAGCGGCAAACTGCTGGGGGTCGACCTCGCGCATCATGTCGTACACCACGTCGAAAACATCCTCCACGTTGGGCTTGGAGAAATAGTCGCCGTCGGAGCCGTAGGGCGGGCGGTGGGCCTGGGCCGAGAGGCAGCGCGGGGCCGAGTCGAGCAGTTGGTAGGCATTCTGGTTGTCGAGCACCTGCTGCATCATGTAAGCGGTGGCGCCGCCGGGTACGTCCTCGTCGGCAAATACCACGCGGCCCGTTTTGCGCAGGCTGTCGGCAATGAGCTGGTCGGTGTCGAAGGGCAGCAGCGTCTGTACGTCTATCACTTCGACCGAAATGCCTACCTCGGCGAGCTGTGCGGCGGCGTCGAGCACGATGCGGCACATCGAGCCGTAAGTGACGATGGTAATGTCTTCACCCTGGCGCAGCACCTCGGGCCGACCTAGGGGCAGGGTAAACTCGCCCACGTTGGTGGGCAGCTTTTCCTTAAGGCGGTAGCCATTCAGGCATTCGATTACCAGCGCCGGCTCGTCGCTACGCAGCAGTGTGTTGTAGAAGCCCGCCGCTTGGGTCATGTTGCGCGGCACGCACAGGTGCATGCCCCGAATCGAGCCGAGTATCATTTGGATGGGCGAGCCCGAGTGCCACACGCCCTCTAGCCGGTGGCCGCGGGTGCGCACTATCAGCGGCGCCTTCTGTCCGCCCTTGGTGCGGTACTGCAAGCAAGCTAGGTCATCGCTTAGCGGCTGCAAGCCATACAGCAGGTAGTCAAGGTATTGAATCTCCGCGATGGACCGCAGCCCGCGCAGCGCCGTGCCAATGCCCTGCCCAATAATGGTGCATTCGCGGATGCCAGTGTCGGTCACGCGCAGGTCCCCAAACTTAGCTTGCAAGCCCGCAAAAGCCTGGTTCACATCGCCGATGTAGCCCACATCTTCGCCGAATGCTAGTACCCTAGGGTCGCGCTCGAAGTTGGCCGTGAAGCAAGCTTGCAGCACCTCGCGGCCATCCACCAGTGGGGCATCGGCGGCGTACTCGGCGGGCACTTCTTCGATGTTGCCCACTGCCTCGTCGCTCTGGCTGAAGAGGTACGAGTTGTAGTGGTCGGCGCTGTTGGCCAGGCACTCTTCGAGCAGGCGCTGAGCAGCGCGGCGGCCAGCGGTAGGCCGGTTGCCGCGCACTTGGCGCAGTGCCTTGCGCAAGGTGCGCACGATGTCGGCCCGGATGGGCGTCACGTTGGTTTGGAAGCTCTTGACCAACTCGGCCAGCTGGTTTTCGGCCCCGTTGTCGGCCACCAGTTGGTTGAGCACTTTCACGGCCTCGTCGCGCTCCTCTTGGATGGGATTGAAGTACGCGGCCCAGGCAGCGGTGCGCGCCTGCTTGATGGTGGCAGCGGCCGTTTTCTCGATTTGGGCCAGCTCATCGGCCCCCGCGATGCCCTCGGATAGCAGCCACTCGCGCATTTTGGTCAAGCAGTCGTGCTGCTCTTCCCAGCTCAGGCGCTCCTTCGACTTGTAGCGCTCGTGCGAGCCGCTGGTGCTGTGGCCCTGGGGCTGGGTCACTTCGGTTACGTGCACCAGGGTGGGCACGTGGGCCGCCCGGCAAATGGCGGCGGCTTTTTGGTAGGTGTCAAGCAGCGTGGGGTAGTCCCAGCCGCGCACTACGTAGATTTCAAATCCGTCTTGGCCCTCGCCTTCGCGCTGAAAACCAGCGAGCAGGGCCGAAATATTCTGCTTGGTAGTCTGGTACTCGGCGGGCACCGAAATGCCGTAGTGGTCGTCCCACACGCTCACCAGCATCGGTATTTGCAGTACGCCAGCTGCGTTTAGGGCTTCGAAGAACATGCCCTCCGAGGTGCTGGCGTTGCCGATGGTGCCGAACGCGACCTCGTTGCCATTCACCGAGAAGTCGCTGTACTGGTGCAGCTCGGGATTTTGGCGGTAGAGCTTGCTAGCGTAAGCCAGGCCCACGAGGCGCGGCATTTGGCCGGCAGTGGGCGATATATCGGCCGACGAATTTTTGGCCTGAGCTTGATTTTTGAACTTGCCATCCTCGTCGAGCTGGCGGGTGGCAAAGTGGCCGTTCATGCAGCGGCCAGCAGTGGCGGGGTCGGCCTCTGCGTCGGGGGTGGCGTAGAGCTGGGCGAAGTATTGCTCCCAGGTCAGCTCGCCGATGGCCACCATAAAGGTTTGGTCGCGGTAGTAACCGGCGCGGTGGTCGCCGGCCCGAAAGGCGTGGGCCATGGCCAGCTGGGGCAGCTCTTTGCCATCGCCAAAAATGCCAAATTTGGCCTTGCCCATAAACACCTCGCGGCGGCCGGCCAGCGAGGCGTAGCGGCTTTCCCAACCTAGGCGGTAATCGTGGAGAATGTCGGCTTTGGTGAGCGCAAGAAGGGCCGGGGCTTCAGTAGCAGCAAGCAGGGGCACGGACATGGCGGAGCAGGTTGAGTGAGCGGGTGGGGAAGGGTAGAATGCGGCTGCAAATCTACGGAAGCGGCCGGGGGCAGCCCGTATATTTGCTTATGGCACCCGGCCTAGGTGGGGTGTGAGGCCACCGGCCGGGCATTTGCCTTAAAGCCAGCAACGGGCCCTTTTTGTTCATCCTACGCGCCGGGCACAGACTCGGCACCTTGGCTATGCGCTACGTTTCTACACTTATTTTCTGCTTGTTAGCTCTGGCGAGCCGTGCCCAGGGCGTGCTCACCTTCGAGCGCACCGACCACGACTTTGGCAAGGTGCCCGAGGGCACACTAGCCAGTTATGAATTCAAGTTTAAGAATACCGGCAACCAGCCCATCGTCATTGCCAGCGCCCAGGCCAGTTGCGGCTGCACTACCCCCGACTGGACCAAAACGCCGGTACTGCCCGGCAAGTCGGGCGTTATCAAGGCGGTGTATAACAGCGCCGGCCGCCCCGGCGTGTTTGCCAAGACCGTGACCGTGGTCAGCAATGCCACCGAGGGCACCAAGGTGCTCAGCCTCAAAGGCACGGTGCTCAGCAAAGAAGAACTACGCGCCGCCCTCACGCCGGCTCAGCTTGCGGCCTCGCCGCGCCTAGTGCTTGAGCGCAGCACCTACGACTTTGGCCGCATCGAAGCCGGGCAGCAGCCAGTGGCCCGCATTGGCATCAAAAACACTGGCCCCAAAGAGCTTGTGCTAAGCACTATTTCGTCGCCCTGCTACTGCGTGGGCTACCGCGGCGTGCCGCCCACCATCAAGCCCGGCCAGAGCGCCGTGGTTGAGCTGGTATACTCACAGCGTAACGTTGGCGCAGCTATCGAAGAAGTAAAGCTGGCTTCCAACGACCTGCACGGCGATGCCAAGCTCACACTCAAAGCCAACGTGGTGAAGGACCTAGTGCCGACAAGCTTAGTGAAAGAAAGCGGGGCGTCCGTACCGTTTAAGTAAGAGCGCCTTGCATGCGTCTCGTGCCTTTGCCTTAACAGAAAAGCCTTGCCAGTGTGGCGAGGCTTTTTTGTTAAAAGCCATCTAGCCCATACGTATCAGCTGCTTCCTCCTCGTCTGTTTCGTCCCAATCTTCTTCAACGTACCAGCCACGCCAGCCTACGGGCTCAGGATAAAGAGTTTGATACTCTAGCTGGGCTGCGGGGCTAAGTTTTTCCCACCATTCTACAAACTTCCAAGAATAATTTTCTCCTGCTCCCATTCGCCATAGAATAGCGTGGTATTTCAGGATACTTAAGCCACAGCGGCAGCATGGCATTGCGTAGCTCTATTTCTGTTGCAGTGTTCATAGGTGATTGAGAAAATAGATTGTTGCTAGTTTTTTAGAGCATAGGTAACAGGCTAGCGGAGCTTATGCAAAACAATTCATGTACGTACATTATTTTTGCATGTATACTATCTATTTCAATCATGGACCCTACCACTCTTCCGGCTTATACGGCGCCCGCTGGCACTGGCATCGGCCACGTGCATTTGCAAGTCACGGACTTACCTCGGGCGCTGGCGTTTTACCGCGACCTCCTAGGCTTTGAGGTAATGCTGCTAGCCGGTGGGCAGGCGGCCTTTTTATCGGCGGGTGGCTACCACCACCACATTGGGCTTAATACCTGGCATAGCCGGGGCGGCAGGCCGGCCCAGCGTGAGGGCGTGGCGGGGCTCTACCATGCTGCCATCTTGTACGCTACGCGGGCCGAGCTGGCTACCATCGTGAAGCGCTTGATACAGGCGGGCTACCCGCTGCGCGGAGCCTCCGACCACGGCGTGAGTGAGGCCATTTACCTCGATGACCCCGATGGCAACGGCCTAGAGCTGTACTGGGACCGCCCGCGGGCAGAGTGGCCCACCACGCCCGACGGCAAGCTGACGATGTATACCCACCCACTAGATATGCAAGGCCTGCTGCGCCTGGCCGAGTAAGCACGGGCTGCCCAAGCAGGCGCACCCGCGGGCGTATCTTTGCGGCAGGATTCTCGTCAACTTCTCCCCTCCTACCCTTATGATTATCGGTGTTCCGAAGGAAATTAAAAATAACGAAAACCGCGTAGGCCTAACGCCCGCCGGTGTAGCTGAGCTGCGCAAGCACGGCCACTCGCTTTTCGTGCAGGCAAGCGCGGGCGAAGGCTCGGGCTTCAGCGATGCGGAGTACGAAACGGCGGGCGCGACGCTGCTGCCGACCATCGCCGATGTATACAAGCAGTCGGAGATGATTATCAAGGTGAAGGAGCCGATTGCTGAGGAGTACCCGCTCATCAAGGAAAACCAGCTGCTGTTCACCTACTTCCACTTTGCCAGCGGCGAGGAGCTGACCCACGCCATGGTAGAGCGCAAGGCCATCTGCCTGGCCTACGAAACCGTGGAGCTGCCTTCGCGGGCGCTGCCGCTGCTCATCCCGATGAGCGAGGTGGCCGGCCGCATGGCCCCACAGGAAGGTGCTAAGTACCTAGAGAAGCCTCTGAAAGGCCGCGGCATTCTCCTAGGTGGTGTGCCCGGCGTGAAGCCCGCGCACGTGCTCGTGCTGGGTGCTGGCATCGTGGGCACGCAAGCCGCGAAGGTGGCTGCTGGCCTGGGCGCGCAAGTAACGGTGATGGACATCAACCTGAACCGCCTGCGCGAGCTCGACGACTTTATGCCCAAAAACGTGGTGACGCAGTACTCGAACGAGTACAACATTCGCGAAGCCATCAAAACAGCCGACCTCGTGGTAGGCGCTGTGCTGATTCCGGGTGCCAAGGCTCCGCACCTCATCACCCGCGACATGCTCAAGACCATGCGCCCCGGCACGGTGCTCGTGGACGTGGCCGTGGACCAGGGTGGCTGCATCGAGACCTGCAAGCCCACCACCCACGAAAACCCGACCTTCATCATCGACGATGTGGTGCACTACTGCGTGGCTAACATGCCGGGCGCCGTGCCCTACACCAGCACGCTGGCCCTCACCAACGCCACCCTGCCCTACGCTGTGCAGCTTGCCAACCTAGGCTGGCAAGAAGCCTGCCGCCGCAACGCAGCACTGCGCCTCGGCCTAAACGTGGTGCACGGCGACGTGGTGTACCAAGGCGTAGCTGAAGCCTGGGGCCTGCCGCTCGTAGACGTAGACTCGGTGCTGGAAGGCGCTGCTGTGTAAGCAATTGTTGCGCGGACTTTGTAGTCCGCGTTTACCTGCTTGCACACTGACAAACGCGGACTACAAAGTCCGCGTAACCAAAAAAGGCCTGCTGGAGGAGCGTCCGGCAGGCCTTTTTTTATGCTTCCACTGCGGGTCCCATAATTTTCTTGCGGTGGTTCTTCCCCCAGTCACGCAGGGCAAAAATGACGGGGTCGAGGCTATCGGCGTAGGGCAGCACCTCGTAGGTCACGAGCACGGGCGGGCCTTCCTGCACGGTGCGCCGGATGAGCTGGTGCTGCTCTAGGTCCTTCAACTCCTTGGCTAGTACCTTGGAGGAAATGCCAGGAATGCTGCGCTCAATATCGCGAAAGCGCTGGTGTCCAGTAGCTAGCGCTACTAGTATTAGCAGCTTCCACTTGCCACTAACTACTTCAAGGGCATCGCGTAAGGAGGGGAGCGTGGTGAGGCAGTGCCCCATGCTGGTGGCTGGCATAAGCGGAGTGGTTACGTGGAGGTGAGCACTTACCTAGAGGTAGCTGCTAACTTTTAGTAAGTAAAGATAACGACCTTTGCAGTGTCATCGGGGTAAGGCTCCTGCCCGGCCCGGTGCTTCTTCATTACTAAAGTCGGGGCTGGCGCCCCACGTTTCTATTTCATCATGAGCAACATTCTTGTAACCGGCGCTACGGGCGGCCTAGGTAAGGCCGTAATTGAAAACCTACTGAAAACCGGCAGTCCCGACCAGCTTTCGGTGCTGGCGCGCGACCCCGCCAAGGCCGCCGACCTGCAAGCCCAGGGCGTCACCATCAAACAGGGCGACTACAACGACTACGCCTCGCTGGTGGCTGCCTTCAAAGGCATAGACAAGCTATTCCTGGTGTCCGGCAACGACGTACCCAACCGCGTGCCCCAGCATACCAACGCTATCAATGCGGCCAAAGAGGCTGGCGTGAAGCACGTAGTATACACCAGCTTCCAGCGCAAGACCGAGGATGGCTCGTCGGCTGCCGCCTTTATCGCCGAAGCGCACCTCATCACCGAAAAGCTGCTAAAGGAGTCGGGCCTGACCTACACCATTCTCAAGAATGCGCTGTACCTAGAGGTGCTGCCGCTGTTTATGGGCCCGGTGCTCGAAACCGGCACTATCTACCTGCCGGCTGGTGAGGGCAAAGTCCCCTTCGCTAGCCGTGCCGACATGGGCGCCGCTGGCGCGGCCGTGCTCACTGGCACCGGCCACGAAAACCAGAGCTACGACATTGCTAACAATACGTCGTACTCTTTCTATGACATTGCCAAGATACTGAGCGACTTGTCAGGCAAAACCACTCAGTACGTTTCGCCCGATGCCGAGGAATTTGGCACAGCGCTGGTAGCTGCGGGCGTGCCCGCTGGGGCCATCCACATGACAGCGGGCTTCAGTGTGGCCATCGCGCATGACGAATTTGATTTCCCCAGCACCACGCTGGAAAAGCTGCTTGGCCGCAAGCCCGAGTCGGCGGCTGAGTTCCTGAAAGCCGCTTACAAGCTGTAAGGCTGACTGACGCGACCTAGGACACAAAAAAGCCTCCGCAGCGGATTGCGGAGGCTTTTTGTGTCCTAGGTATTTATTACTCGCCTAAGCGAAACGGCACGATGCGCTGCCGCTGCCCCCCAAGCTCGCCGATGCTCAGCTCCACCACATCGCCGGCTTGCAGAAATTGCGGCGGGTGCAGCCCCACGCCCGAGCCAGCCGGGCTGCCCGTGGTAATAACGTCGCCGGGCAGCAGCGTCATAAACTCGCTCACGTAGCTGATGAGCTTGGGCAAGGTAAATAGCATGTCGGCCGTAGTGCCATTTTGCCGAGACTCGCCATTGACTGTGAGCCAGATGGATAAATTCTGCGGGTCGGGCACCTCGGCGGCAAGCGTGAGGTACGGACCTAGGGGCGCGAACGTATCGGCGCTCTTGCCCTTGGTCCACTGCCCGCCGCGCTCTAGCTGAAACGCCCGCTCGCTGTAGTCATTCAAGATGGTGTAGCCCGCCACGTAGCCGAGCGCCTCGGCCTCTGGCACGTAGCGGGCGCGGCGGCCGATGACAAACGCCAGCTCGGCTTCGTAGTCGAGCTTGGTGGCATTGCGGGGCAGTATCACCTCGTCATTGGGTCCGCAGATGGCAGAAGGCGCTTTCAGAAAGAAAACCGGCTCGGCGGGCGTACCTAGGCCAGTTTCGGCGCCGTGCTGGCGGTAGTTGAGCCCGATGGCAATGAGCTTGGAGGGCCGGGCTACGCAGGGACCGAGGCGAGTCTCGGCGGGCACCATAGGGCACGCCGTGGCTTGGGCGTCGAGCCACGCCGCGAGGCGCGTGAGGCCGTCGGTAGCAAAGAATTTCTCGTCGTAGTCTTCCCCAAAAGCCGACACGTCGAGCGAGAGGCCGGCGGTAGTTAGCACGCCCGGCTTTTCCTGGCCCACGGGGCCAAAGCGCAATAATTTCATACTGCCTACTACGGCCGGCTGGCCGCCTGCGATGGGGCGGCGCGGTATCTCGGGCTGGTTTTTCCGCCGCTAGCTGGCCGAGGCTTCCGCATAAGTTGGGATGTCAGCCAAGCGCTCATTTACCCCGCGCTCAAAATCGACGCGCCAACAATAATGCACTAAGCCATTGCTGAGCAGCAGGAAGGGGGCGCGCATCGTTTGGTTGTAAGTGGCCACTTGCTGGGCCACGGCGGGCGTGATGGCCACGCTAGGGCGCTTGCACTCGACTAGCAGCAGCGGGCGGCCGTCGGGGCCCAGGGCCACGAGGTCGGTGCGCTTTTGGCGCTGGTTGTAGCGGTGGCCGCGCTCTAGGCTCAGTAGGCCGCGGGGGTAGCCTAGGTGCGTCATTAGGTACTGCGCCACGTGCTGCCGTACCCACTCCTCGGGGGTCAGCACCACGTACTTGCGGCGCAGTTCATCCCAGATTTCGGGGATGTTTGCAGAATTTTGCCTAATTTTGTAGTCGAAAGGCGGCAGGTCCAACGCTTGCATCACCTCCAAAGGTATGGGTTTGGCAGTCGCATTTCGCCTGGGTTTCGTACCCATCGCGCCGCCATACCCTACCGGGTAGGCGGCTTTTTTAGTTTAGTGCGTTGTGCTCAGCTGCTGGTGCTCAGGCCCTATCAATTGACTACAAAACGCTATCAACCAACCTCTAAGCACCAACAACAAAGCACTACATATGAAGACCAAAGAAGACATTGTAAACAACTGGCTGCCACGCTACACGGGCGTGGCCCTGAACGAGTTTGGGCAGTACATTCTGCTCACCAACTTCAGCAACTATGTGTACATGTTTGCCGAGCAGTTTGGCGTAGAGGTGCGCGGCACCGACAAGCCCATGCAGTCGGCTACCTCGGGTGGCATCACCATCATCAACTTCGGCATGGGCTCGCCGATGGCCGCCACGGTCATGGACTTGCTGTCGGCCATCAAGCCCAAGGCGGCGCTGTTCCTAGGTAAGTGCGGCGGCCTCAAAAAGACCAAGCTCGGCGACTTGGTGCTGCCCATCGCAGCCATTCGCGGCGACGGTACCAGCGATGATTACCTGCCCAAGGAAATCCCGGCCCTCCCCTCTTTCCGCCTGCAGCGCGCCGTGTCTTCGATGATTAAGAAGCACGAGCTCGACTATTACACCGGCACCGTGTACACCACCAACCGCCGCGTGTGGGAGCACGACCAGGAGTTTAAGGACTACCTGCGCCGCGTGCGCGCCCTGGCTGTGGATATGGAAACGGCGACCATCTTCGTGGTGGGCTTCATGAATGACATTCCGCACGGCGCGCTGCTGCTCGTGAGCGACAACCCCATGACGCCCGAGGGCGTGAAAACGGCTGAGTCGGACTCCAAGGTGACTACCAACTTTGTGAAGCGGCACCTAGAAATCGGCATTGAGTCGCTGCTGGAATTGAAGAATTCGGGCGAATCGGTGAAGCACCTGAAATTCGAATAGACCGCAGCTTGTAGCGGATTTAACGACTTTCGCAGATACGCCCGGCTGACCAGGTGTCGGTTGAGCTACTTACATTTTGTAAAGATTTTGGCGGCCCTTTCTCTTTAGAGGAAGGGCTTAGCTTTGCCCCTAACCGGAACTTAACAAACCGTTTTGTACTATGAGGGGCATTTATAAACTTGGGAGTACTCTTGGCCTGGGCGTGACCCTAAGTGCTACCAGCTGCCACGCACCGCGTGAAAGCGTTGATTTGCTGATAACTAACGCCACAGTATATACGGTCGATTCTACTTTCAGCAAGGCACAAGCGTTTGCGGTGCGCGGCGGGCGCTTTGTAGCCGTAGGCACTACGGACGACCTAGCGGAGCGCTATCAGGCCGCCAAAACGGTGGATGCGGGCGGGCAATTTATTTACCCCGGCTTTTATGATGCGCACTGCCACTTCTACCGCTATGCCCTAGGGCTGCGCTCGGCCAATTTGGTGGGCGCCGCGTCGTGGGCCGAAACGGTAGGGCGCCTCTCGCAGCACCGGCAACAGCAGCCCGGCGCGACGTGGCTCACTGGCCGCGGCTGGGACCAAAACGACTGGCCCGGCCAGCGCTTCCCCACCAAAGACACGCTCGACGTGCTGTTTCCCAACGTGCCCGTTTTCATTATGCGTGTAGATGGGCATGCCGCGTTGGCCAACCAAAAGGCGCTCGACCTGGCGGGCATTACGGCGCGCACGCCCATCAGCGGCGGCGTGATTGGGCGCGATGCGCAGGGCCGCCTCACCGGCCTGCTCGTAGACAACGCGGTGAAGCTGGTGGCAGCCAAAATACCCGAACCCAGCCCCGCTGAGGCCGACGCGGCCCTGCTGCAAGGCCAGCAAAACTGCCTGGCCGTGGGCCTCACCAGCCTCGCCGATGCGGGCCTCAACCGGGAGGATATCGAGCGCATGGCCGCGCTACAAAAAGCCGACAAGCTGCACCTGCGCCTGTATACCATGCTCAACCCTACTCCCGAAAACAAGGCGTACTACCTACCTAGGGGCCCGTATTTCAGCGACAACCTCACTATTTCATCTTTCAAGGTGTACGCCGATGGGGCGCTGGGCTCGAGGGGGGCGTCGCTGCTAGCGCCCTATACCGACCGGCCCGCCGAGCGGGGCTTCTTGCTGCAAAACCCTGGCTACTACCGCAGCCTGGCCAAGGAACTAGCGGCCACCAAGTTTCAGATGAACACCCACGCCATCGGCGACTCTAGCAACCGGCTGCTGCTCGACATCTATGGCGCAGCTTTGAAAGGGCAACCCGACCGGCGCTGGCGCATCGAGCACGCGCAGGTAGTAAGCCAGGCCGATATGCCCAAGTTTGGCCAGTATCATATCGTGCCCTCGGTGCAGCCCACACACGCCACCTCCGATATGTATTGGGCCAGCGAACGCCTGGGCGCCCAGCGCTTGCAGACAGCTTACGCTTACCAGGAGTTGCTGAAGCAGTACGGCCAAGTGGCCCTAGGTTCCGATTTTCCGGTCGAGGACATTAATCCGCTCTACGGCTACCACGCGGCCGTGGCGCGGCAAGATGCTAAGAACTTTCCGGCGACCGGCTTTCAGATGACTAATGCCCTCTCGCGCCCCGACGCCCTGCGCGGTATGACGACTTGGGCCGCCCACGCCGCCTTTGAAGAAAAGCGCAAAGGCCAGATTAAGCCCGGCATGCTGGCCGACTTTGTGGTGCTAAAAACCGACCTGCTGACCGCGCCCAAAGAGCAGTTGCGCAACGCGGCGGTGCAACAGACTTGGATAGGCGGCAAGCAGGTATTTGTGCGGAAGTAGAAGCAAAATGATTACACTTCTACAATTGTCATGCTGACGAAGGAAGCATCTTATCACGCAAAGCTCTGACGTGATAAGATGCTTCCTTCGTCAGCATGACAATTGTGAAATACTAGCGCTTGGGCGCTTCGTCGGCCGAGCCGCCGTAGATGGCGGGCACCGGAATGTCGAGCAGGCGCAGGTAGACGCTCAGCTGGCCGCGGTGATGGATGAGGTGATTGAGCACCATCGTGCGCACCACGGCCGTGCGGGGCAGCGACAGCAACGTTTTGTCGCCGTGCGTGAGGCTCCAGATGTCGTTAAATGCGTCGTCGCTCACATCGGCCAGGGCCTTATGCAGGTTTTCGGCGTTGAGGTCAAAGCGTGCCAGCACGTCGGCCGCGGTGGCGGGGTTGTCGGGCATCTTATTGGCAGCCAAGTCAAATGCCGAGCCCTGCAACGACAGCTCTAGGAAGCCGATGAGGTTGGCCATGTGGCCGGCCAGCGTGCCCAGGCTCATGCTTTTGGCGTGGGGCTGCCAGCCAAATTGCTCGGTGGGTACCCGCTCCAGCACGCGGCGCGTGATGGCTAGCTCATGCTTTAATTCGTGGCCGAGCGCGGTTTGCAAATTGGGTTGGGGAGGATGAATCATGGCGCAAAGGTCGGCACGCTTTCGCGACGCGGCCTACCGAGTGGTTAGCGGGGTGTTTGCTACCGGCGAGGCGGGCGGGGGCGGCAGCACGGTGCCGCCAGCGGGCTCTTCGCGCAGCTTCTTCCCGCGCAGGCGCAGCAAGAAAACCAGACCTAGGGCGAAGAAAACAATGAGCGCCAAGATACTGTAGCGCATCGAGCCAAACCACTGGCTGATAATGCCCCAGGTAGCCGTACCGATTACGATACTCAGCTTTTCGGTCACGTCAAAGAAGCTGAAAAAAGCGGCCGTATTCGGCGTGTTTTCAGGAATAATCTTGGAATACGTGCTGCGCGAAAGGCTTTGGATGGCGCCCATGGTGAGGCCGATGACCGAGGCTAGGGCGTAGAAACTCCAGCCCGCCTGCACAAAGTAGCCGGCTACGCAAATGCCCATCCAGATAATTACCGACCATGACAGCGCCCGTGTATTGCCGATGGCCTCTGAGAGCTTGGCAAACAGGTAAGCGCCCGCAATGGCTACTACTTGCAGCAGCAAGATGGTGATAATGAGCGCGTCGTCGGCTAGATGCAGCTCGTCGGTGCCAAAGAGTGTGGCCACGTACATCACGGTTTGCACGCCCATGTTGTAGGTGAAGTACGCGAGCAGAAACTTTTTGAGATTGGGCAGCTGCTCCAATTGCCGCCACACCTTGGCTAGCTCGTGAAAACCGTTGAGCAGCCAGCCTTTATCGTCGGGGCCGGCCTGAGTACTGCGGCCGGGGTCGGCGGGCAGGGTGAAGAACGGGATTTGGGCGAAGCCGGCCCACCAGATGCCCGTGAGCAGAAACGAAATCTGCGCGGCCCGCTCGCTCGTGAGCCCTACTTTATCGTGAAACTGGTTAATGACCAAGCAAATGACCAGCAGAATAACCGACCCCACGTAGCCCATCGAGAAGCCTTTGGCCGACAGCGAGTCAAATTTTTCCTCGCTGCTGATTTCGGGCAGGTAGGAATTATAGAACACGATGCTGCCCGAAAACCCTACAGTGGCCAGGATAAACACGAACGTGGACTCGGTAAGCGTGGCGGGCGTGAAGAAGAACAGCCCGGCGCACGAGGCGGCCCCTAGGTAGCAGAAAATTTGCAAAAACAGCTTCTTCCGCCCCGAAAAGTCAGCCAGCGACGTTAGAAACGGGCTAATGAGCGCAATCAGCAGAAAGGCGGCCGAGATGGCGTAGGTGAGCAGCGACGAGCCCGGCACTTGAAACCCAAGAAAATCGACCGGGCTCTGGCCGCTGTCGGTGTGGGTTATCTTTTTGATAACGCTCGACCAGTAAATCGGAAAAATTGAGCTGGTAATCACGAGCGGGTACACCGAGTTGGCCCAGTCGTAGAAAGTCCAGCCGGTGGTGATGCGCTTGTTGTCTTTTTCGACGGCCGGCGCGGCGGTAGCGGTGGGGGTCATGCGTAGAAGGAAATTGGCAGGTGCCAAGATACTAGCGTTTCCTAGGTAGCGTGGAAGAACGCCGCTGCCGGTTAGTCAGAACCGACGAGCCAGTAAGTTGCTTACTTTCGGCCTTGATGAAGGCGATACTCCAAAAAACAACTCGCTGCTGGCTGCCGCTGGGCGCCGCGCTGCTCCTAGGTACTGCGGCGCGGGCGCAAGTGCTGCCCGGTTTGGTGGGCCAGTGGGAGGCCTATGAAATCGGCTTTACCGTGAGCGAAACGGTGCCCGACTCGGTGCGCGAGCGCCTCAACGACCCCCAGACCGCCGACCTCAACCACGGCATTGCCGAGGGCACTGCGCAGTTGCGAGTAGAATTTCGGGCCGATGGCGGCTACCGGTTCACGGTCATGCGCGGCGAGGAAGTAGTGCAGAACGAAATAGGCTCTTACTCTGTGAGCAAGAACCGCTTGCAAGCCAGCAGCCCCACCAGCCGCAACGGCTCGTCGTTCGATGGCCATCAAATTCGCAAGCTGAGCCGCCGCGTGCTGGTACTGGCTTTTCCGGTAGGTGAGGATATGCCGGGCGTTGAAGAAGAGATAGAGTACCGGCGGGTAAAATAGGCTACCCTAGGGCAGCGTATTGTGCCTCGGTATCTACATCGGTAGCGCCGCCGGGGAAATCCACCGTGGGCAGGTGGGCATACTGCTGCAATAGCTCTCGTGCACCAGCTGCCCCGCGCAGCGCCAGCAATTGCGGAAATATCTCACGGCTGAACAGCGCCGGCACACCTTGGGTGCCAGCGTAAGCCGAAGCCACTACGGGCTGCCCGGTAGCCTGAAACTGTACAATCAGCTCGCCAATAACTTCGGGCGTGAGCAGGGGCTGGTCGCAGAGCATGACGACTACGGCATCCACTTTAGCCGCTTCGGCCGCGGTTTCGAGCTCGGCTAGGCCCGCGGCGATGCTGCCACCCATGCCATCGGCCCAGGCATCATTGCGCACCACGTGGAAAGGCAGGCCGTCGATTTCGGGCAGCAGCTCGTCGTGGAGGGCGCCGGTCACAAGCACTAGCGGGCGGCAAGGCGAAGCCGTGGCTACCTCGGCGGCGTGGCGCAGCAGCGTGCTGCCCTGGTAGGGCAACAACTGTTTGGGGCGGGCGAGGCGCGAAGACGAGCCGGCGGCCAGGAGTATCAGGCCAACGGTAGCGGTGGGGTCGTGGTGCATGGGGTAATTAGTTGAATGAGTACGAAGCCAGCATTTGGCCTACGCTCTTACGTAAAAACCCCACCCCCGGCCCCTCCCCTCCGGGAGAGGGGAGCCTTTCATTCTCTAACGTGAGAGTCACTAGGCTCCCCTCTCCCGGAGGGGAGGGGCCGGGGGTGGGGTATCATGGGCAGCGAGTACCTAGCTCGGCAATCCAGCCATCAGCACCTTATCGGGCGTGAGAGGCAGGTCGCGCAGGCGCTTACCGGTGGCGTGGTACACGGCGTTGGCCACAGCGGCGGCCACGCCCACCATCGCAATTTCGCCGATGCCCTTCACCCCCATCGCGTTGATGTAGGGGTCGTGCTCTTCCACAAATTCTACCGTCATGTTCGGGATATCGGCATTCACGGGCACGTGGTAGCTGGCTAGGTCGGCGTTGGTGTAACGCGAGTAGTGCGGGTCGCGCACGGTTTCCTCCATCAGGGCCGAGCCGATGCCAAAGATAGCGCCACCAATAATTTGGCTACGAGCAGTTTGGGCATTCAAGATGCGGCCAGCGCCGATAACGCTCACCCACTTTGACACCCGAATGGTGCCTAGGTCCATATCGACGCGCACCTCGCAAAAATGCGCCCCAAAGGAGTGCATAGAGTGGTGGCCGGCCTGGTCTTTTTGGGTGGGGTCGGCGTTTTTAGCGGCGGCCGCGTCTTCATAGCCCGAGCCGTATTTGCCCTGCGCCATGCCCTCAATGTCAGTGATTTCGCCGCGCTTCATCAGCTCGCCAAAGGCCTCGCCTTTCTTCGGGTCTTTCTTGAGGAATAAGCGGCCTTTCTCCACGGTCACGTCTTCGGGCTTGGCCCGGTAGAGTGGCGATTTTTTGTCGATAACAGCGGCCTTGATAAGCTTTTGCCACACGTCCTGGCAAGCCAGGAAAATACTCGACGACACCGTGCCGGCCGCTACCGAGCCGCCCGAGTTGGGGGCCGTCGGCAGTTGCGTATCGCCTAGCTCGAAGCGCACTTTCTCGATGGGCAAGCCCAGCGAATCGGCGGCCACTTGGGTCATTACGGTGTAGGTGCCGGTGCCTAGGTCGGTGGCGCCGGCCTGCACCACGGCGTGGCCGTCGGCGTAGAGGCGGGCGCGGGCCGTGCCCTGCGAGTTGTGCACGGGGTAGCTAGCCGAGGCCATGCCCATGCCCACGAAGTAGCGGCCGTCGCGGGTGGCGCCAGCCTTGGGGTTGCGCTTACTCCAGCCAAACAGCTCGGCGCCACGGGTGTAGCACTGCTTCAGGCTCTTGCTGCTCCACTGCTGGCCGGTGCCGTAGTCGTGGTCGGCGTAATTGCGCAGCCTGATTTCGATAGGGTCCACGCCTAGGCGGGCGGCTAGGTCGTCCATCGAGCACTCGATGGCAAACGAGCCGGGCGCCTCGCCAGGGGCCCGCATAAAGGTGCTGGTCATCACGTTGGCCCGCGCCAACTCGTAGCTGCTCTCGAAGCTCGGTGAGGCATAAAGCAGGTCCACAATCTTGGAGTTGGGCTCGGCGTAGTTGTCCCAGGGCGAGGTCGTGGACTGCTTGGTGTGGATGAGCGAGGTGATTTTGCCATCGGCCGAAGCTCCTAGCTTCATTACCTGGCTCTGGTCTTCGCGATGGCCCATGCTCGTAAACATCTGCGGGCGCGTGAGCATTAGCTTCACCGGCCGGCCCACGGCCTTGGCGGCCTGCACCGTGAGGACGGTGTGTGGCCAGGTCGAGCCTTTGCAGCCAAACCCACCCCCTAGGTACTTGGTAATCACGCGCACCTGCTCGCGCGGCAGGCCGGTCATGGCCGACAGCGTCGACTGCGTACGCGTGACGCCCTGCGTCGATTCGTACACCGTGAGGCGGTCGGCCGCTTCCCAGTGGGCCGTGGTCGAGCCGGGCTCCATGGGGTTGTGGTTGTACACGGGGTGCGTGTAAGTGGCCGTGAGCTGGATAGGCGAGCTGGCAAACGCAGCCTGCGGCTCGCCGCGCTTGGTGTGGCCCTTTTGCTTGCCATCCTGCACCTTTTCGGGGTCAAACAGCTCGGCCTTGGGGTCGTGGAAGTCGGCAATGGGCTTTTGCGGAGCGTAGGTCACCTTCACCAGCGTGGCGGCATGGGTGGCGTGCTCTAGGGTGTCGGCCACAACGAGGGCCACCGGCTGCGCGGCGTAGAATATCTCGTCGGAGGTAAGAGGCATAAAGCCCATCGGGGCATTCGTGTCCTTCTTGCCTTCGGGCGTATCGGGCGTTTTGGCGAGCTTGGGCAGGTTTTGGTGCGTGAGCACCGCAATAACACCCAGCTCTTTAGCAGCGGCCGTAGTGTCGATACTCTGGATTTTACCCTTAGCAATGGGGCTGGTGGCCAGCACGCCGTAGGTGAGGCCGGGCAATGCAAACTCGGCGGCGTACTTAGCCTTGCCGGTTACTTTTTCGCGGCCCTCGACGCGCACCAGGGGCTTGCCCACAAAGCCGCCGGGCTGGTCAGAAAATTGGGGTTCGGATGACATAGTTGATAACTGGCTTAGGCGGCGACTTCTAGCAGCGCCCGCACGATGGTGCGCTGGGCCAGCTCGATTTTGAATTTATTATGCTCGCGGGGCGCGGCGTCGCGCACGGCCAGGGCCGCGGCAGCGCGGAATGTATCCTCGGTGGCGGCCTTGCCAACCAAGGCTTTCTCGACGGCGGGCACTCGCCAGGGCACGGTGCCCACGCCCCCTAGGGCCACCCGCGCCGAGCGGATAGTGCCGCCTTGCACATCGAGCCCCACGGCCGCGCTCACCAGCGCGTAGGCGTAGCTAGCCCGGTCGCGCACCTTGAGGTAGTGCGACTTGCGGGCGTGCGCGGCGGCCGGGATGGTGATGGCCGTGATGAGTTCGCCGGGCTGCAACTGGTTTTCGATGTGCGGCGTCTTGCCTGGCAGCTTATAAAAATCGGCCAGCGGCACGGTGCGCGTGGCGCCCTTGGCGTTTTCGAGGGTCAGCTTGGCTTCGAGGGCCACCAGCGCCACGCACAAGTCGGAGGCGTGGGTGGCAATGCAGCTCGTGCTGCCCCCTAGGATGGCCAGCGTGCGGTTATCGCCGTCTTGGGCGGGGCAGCCCGAGCCGGGTACCCGCTTGTTGCACGGGAAAGCCACGTCGCGGAAGTAGCCGCAGCGCGTGCGCTGCAACAGGTTACCACCCATGCTGGCCATGTTGCGCAGCTGCGGCGAGGCTGAGGCCAGCAGCGACTGCGAAATGACTGGGTAGTTTTGAACCACCAGCGGGTGCTCGCCCACGTCGCTCATGCGTTCGAGCGCGCCGATGCGCAGGCCCGTGGCCGAGTTTTCGACACCTAGGAGCGAAAGTTTATTCAGGTCGACCAGCAGAGAATGCTGCTCGATGTTGGACTTCATCAAGTCGATGAGCGAGGTGCCGCCGCTGATGAAAGCCGCGTGCTTGTCGCTCTGCGTAGCGGTGGCAGCTTCTTTAGTAGAAGCGGCCTGAGTATAGGCGAAGTTATTCATAGTAGGTTAGCCTTTTGCTTGTTGGCCAGCTACTTCGCGCACGGCGGCCAGAATATTGGGGTAGGCGCCGCAGCGGCAGATGTTGCCGCTCATCCACTCGCGGCACTGGTCATCGGAAGTGGCGTGGCCTTCTTTCACGCAGGCCACGCCCGACATAATTTGGCCCGGTGTGCAGTAGCCGCACTGGAAGCCATCGTGCTTGAGAAACGCCTCTTGCATAGGGTGCAGGTCGTCGCCCTTGGCTAGGCCCTCGATGGTTGTGATTTCCTTACCCTGGCTCATCACGGCCAGCGTGAGGCAGCTATTTACCCGGCGGCCATCCACGAGCACCGTGCAGGCGCCGCACTGGCCGTGGTCACAGCCCTTTTTGGTGCCGGTCAGGTCCATATACTCGCGCAGGGCGTCGAGCAGTGTAGTGCGGGGCTCCAGCCGTAGGTTTTTGGCCTGGCCGTTGATATGGAGGCTAACGTTGGTTTGGCCTGAAAGAATAGGGCTGGCTGGGGCCATTTTGTCGGCAATGGCTTCGGCCTGGCCGGCAATGGGCGGTACTAGGGCAAAGCCTAGAATGCCGCCGCTCTGCTTAAGGAAAGAGCGGCGCGAAGGGCCAGTCGACGGCGGCGTGCCGGCCGCGTCGGGAGTTTGGTCGTTGGGATAAGACATCAGAAATAGCGCGTGGTGAAGCTGTTTCTAGGTACGCAAAAGCGTTACCCGCCGTTTAGCTTTACCCAAGTATTTCTTGCACAAAATCTGCTATATAGCGGCTACTTATAGTGGCTCTTACTAGCCCACAACTACTCCCCCTCTTCCTAATGGCAGCTAGATAGGCGCCGCTTTCTAAAACACCTCGCCTAGGTTAAAGAAAACGCCATTGGAACCCTCAAGCCCCCAAGCATAGTCTACGGCCAAATAGGTGCCCACCTTTTTGCTCAAACAAAGCCGGATGCCGGTACCGCCCGCTGGGGCCACGCGCCCGTAGCCAGTGCTGGGGTTGCGAGCCGACTGCCCATTCACGAACACCACGCCGCCCAGCACCCGCGAGCGCGTGAGGTTGAAGCGGTATTCTGTTTCGCCATATACCAGGCTCGTGCCCCGGAAGCGCCCTTGGATGTAGCCGCGCCCAGTCACGCTGTAGGTATCCCAGCCGGTGGCGGGCAGGTCGAGGTAAGGCGCCGCCTGGCCTAGGGCAAAGTCGCCGTATACCCAAAAGGCCAGCACATTGCCAGCCGGCCCCAGTTGAAAATAGCGCCGCGTATCGCCCTGCACAAAGCGGTAGTTGGCATCCGACCCTAGGGCCCGCAAGTTGGTGCGCAGCGCAAAAAACAGGTAGCTCTCGCCCGCGGCCGGGCGCTGGGCATTGGCGCGGCTATCGCGCAACACAGACGCCACCAGCCCCGACGAAGTAGAGCGTCCCGCTACCCCAATATCATAGCCCGAAATTTGCGTCAGCGTCTGCCCATCTTGATTAAGGCTCTGGATGTTCCAGCGCGTATCCAAAAAGTACCCTACCCCCACGTACAGGGGCCCCGTGGCCCCCAGCCGCCGGTAGTAGCTCTGGTGCACCCGCAACAGGTTGTAATCCATGGCGATGTAGTCGTCTTCGTGCGCATTGCTGCCAAGGCCGTAAGTGCGCTGCGGGTAATGCAGCAAGCGGTAGTCGGCCAGCCACAGGCTGCGGTTGTGGGCGGTCCAGAGCGGGCCATTCACGGCCAGAATAATCTGGCGGTTCTGGGTGTAGGTGAGCGTCGTAGAGATGGCCGACAGGTTGGCATCGGGCTGCTGAAAGGCCACACTGGCCGTCACCGACGCCAGCAGCCGCGCCTCCAGGGTATAGGCCACGGCCGGCAGCACCACCAGCGAGCGCGGCTTACGCACCTTGGCCGAGTCGCTAGCCGGTCTAGGGTGCTTGCGTGGGAAAACCTTGTGCACCAAGTCGCCAAAGTCCTCGGTGGGCGCCGGAGCTTGCCCCTGGGCAACCAGCGAAGCCACTAGAAACGCTGCTAGAGCCAGAAGGCGTAAAAAAATCATCACCTACGTTCGCGCGGGGCGGCTGCTACTTGCAGCTCGGAGCCCCTGGGCAGGGGCTACCCCAATGACCAAGCAAAGGTCGCGCCGCGGGCCCGTTCTACCACACACCGCACGTCCACAGTAAGCCGAGATTTCGTGGTGCTGTGCAGGGATTTAGTGCGTCTGCAGCATCGGCGGGCGCACTAGCTCGGGCCCCCGGTCCAAAGCCAAAATTTGCGCCCGGTACTTGGCTGGCATCAGCGAGGTGCGCGCCCACCTACCTAGGGCCAGGTGTTGCGTGGGCCGATATAGCGGCAGCACCAGCGGCATCCACGACCAACGCCCCAGTTGCAGCAGCTCGCGCACGCGGGGCGGGGTCACGAAGCGCTGTGCTTGCAGCACCAGCTCGTAGCGAAAGGCCCCTAGGTGGCGCCGGTATTGGCGGTAGAGGTCGGCGGTGTAGTCGCTCACTACTAGGTCATTGTCGAGGTGCGCCTGGCGGGCCTGCTGCCACTCAGCATAGGTACCGGGCACTTCTGGGATGCCCATGCGCTGGCCCATGCGGAAGAAAACGTCTACAATCTCCTCCTTTTCGGCGGCCGTGAGCGGTCGCTCCAGCGCCTCAAACACGCTGATGGAGTAGGACGTGAGCATGAATAGCACGTCGCGGTAGGCCCAATCGGGAATGCGCATGCCGCGCTTCTGCTCCACCGCCGCATGAATGCCCACGATGGTATCGATGGCGTGCTCGGCCGCCGCCCGCTCCGCAAACACGATGCGCCGCGCATATTCTACCGTCGAAAACAGGCGACCTAGGGGGTCGGCCGGCAGCTTGCCCGTGAAGTAGAGCCAGTCTACCGCTTTATTCAATGCAAACTCGGCCGCCGACCCCGCGAAGATAAATAGCACCGTGTCGGCCTTGCTCCAGATGCGGCGCACCACCGAATCGAGCTTTACGAAATACTCCATATCAATTCGCAACAAGTAACCAGGGGCAGGAAGTGCCAACCAGCTCAATAAACAAAAGAACTTTGCATTACAAAGTTAATGCATGTACAGGATACATCTAGCAGATGCGCTCTCTTACCCCTCTTTATTTTATCTACTCTTTAAATACAGTTAATTTATAAGCATAACGCATCAGCTTATACTATAGTAGAGTAGGGAGAAAAGAAGAACAATTTCTATGTTTTGCTGAATACACTAGCGCCTTATAAACCATACTTAAAGAGGCCAGTAGCTTTGTTTTTTCTGCCCTTATCACCTTTCATGAAAAAACTACTACCTCTTTTAGTAAGCCTCTTTCCGCTTGCTGCTACTGCCCAAGTTGCACCGGGCTGGGCATCGGCTACCAGCCTTCCTATCACGCCCGCTTTCGCTATTCAGCCTTCCTACGCTGTCGATGCTGCTGGCAACACATACTTAGCGGCTACGTTCAGGCAGAGCATCACGCTGGCTCCTAGCACAGCGCTCACCAGCCAGGACTCCCAGTTTGGTTTGCCATCGCAAGATGGAGTAATAGCTAAGTACAGCCCCACAGGTAGCCTGCTATGGTATCGCCAGCTGAGCAGCGCCGAAACCGATTCGTTTCAAAAGGTCATCATCGACGCTAGTGGCAAAGTAGTGCTGCTAGGGCTGGCAGGCAACGGCGCTCAGCTCGGCACTACCACCTTCAGCACCAGTGCCTTTGGGTCGGTGCTAACCCTCACGCAGCTAGATGCCCAGGGCCAAGTGCAATACATACGCGAAATAGGCGACGCCACCCTTATGATACCGGCCAGCCTAGCTAGCGATGCAGCCGGCAACTACTATGTAAGCGGCACCTTTGGCCTAGATGCCACATTTGGAAGCTTCTCCCTCAGCACTATCACCTCCACCGGCTACGGCCTAGACCAGTTCGTTGCGAAGGTATCGGCGGCCGGTGCGGTGCAGTGGGCCCAGCAGGGCGGGCGCGTTCAAGTAAGTAGCACTGGCACTGCTACTGCGTTAAGCCACCTGGTAGCTGACCCTAGCGGCAACGTGTACCTTGTGTGGACTACCGCACCCACCGCTGGCGGCTTCGGTACGGTGAGCATGCCAGCTGCCAAAGGCGACTACGACGGCCTGGTAGTAAAATACGATACTCAGGGAGCGCCGCAATGGGCCCAGCGGGTTGGCGGCGCGGGCGCCGATATCGCAACGTATGCGGGCCTAGATAGCAATGGCCGGCTGGTGGTACCCGGCTTCAGCGCGCCCGCTGGTGCGCTGGCTAGCCCTGCCACTGTTGCCTCAACGGTGGCTACCACTGGCTTCGTAACGGTGCTCGACCCAACCGCGGGTGCCGCCGTGTGGTCGCGCGACCTGCAGGCCACGATGGCCGGGGCCTACCGCAGCATGACCGCCGACGCATCTGGCAACATTTACTTGGCCGGGCATTTTAAGGGCCAGGGTGCCGTGCCGGGCAAGTCACTACTGGGCACTTCCAGCCTTGACGCCTTGATAGTCAGCTATTCCTCCAACGGCACTTTGCGCTGGACGCAGCAAAGCAGCGGCACCGGCGACGAAATACCCGTGAGCATCGCGCTCGATGGCACGAACCGCCTGGTGGTGCCCGGTATTTTCAACAATGGTGGCTTGTTTGGCAGTACGGCTCTTACTTCTACAGCCACAGCAGCAAATACTGGCACCCCCTTCGTGGCGTACCTAGGTAGCGTGGTTACGGCCACGCGCACCGAGCACATCGCCCCGCTCGCCCTCTACCCCAACCCTGCTCCTACAGCCACGACCGTGCACCTACCCGCCCTACCGGTCGGCACTCAGGTCACGCTCACCGATGGCCTAGGTCGGGCAACGCACTGCCAACCCACCGGCACTACTCTGCCACTAGCCGGCTTAGCCCCTGGCCTCTACGTAGTGCAGGCCACCGCACCCAGCGGCGAGCGGTGGACTAGTCGCCTCGTAGTAGAATAACTCTTCTTAGCAAGCACAAAAAAGCGCCAGCCGAACTTCGACTGGCGCTTTTCTTGTCACTAAACCTCTCTCCTACCGGCTGCCATTGGTGCTGGCGGGGCGGGCCTGCCGCCCGTCGGGGTTAGGCTTGTTTTCGCGGCGCTCAAGCGGAGTAGCCGGCGCAGGTGTAGCGGTGGTGGCCCCAGCGGCTTGCATGGGGTTCTGCGGCTGGCGGGCATTGTTGCCGGCCTGCCCAGCCTGGAACAGCTCGAAGCGCGTGGGCGCCGCCTGGCGCGGGAAGGAGTTGTTGCTCAAGTCGGTGTCGGCCGTTTGCTGGTAAGGGTCAATCACAAACGACACCACATTCTTGGGCGTGATGATGATTTTGCTTACCTGCTCGTTGTTTTTGCGCCAGATTTCGGCCGGGATGGTCGATAGCTCCTGCGAGCCGTCGTCGTAGGTCATCTGGATAACCACGGGCATTACTAGGCCGCCCACGTTGCGCAAACTCAGCTCATAGAAGTTAAGGTTGCCATTGAGGCGCTGCTGCTGCTGGGGCGTGAGGGTGCTCAGGTACTGGAAGTAGCGCTGCTTGTCGGCCTCGGTCACGGCCAGCGGGTCGTAGCTATTGTAGAAGTCCTTGAGGTCGGGCTTCTCATCTACTACTGTCGATTTGATGTCGGTAGCGTTGCGCTGGGCCGAAAGGCTAGGCACCTGGCCCTGGCGCTCGTTCTGTAGCCGGGCGTTCTCTAGGCCGGGGTTTTTGGTGTTAGGCTTGTAAGCCTTCACGGCATCTAGCGAAATATCTACACGGTCGGTGGTGTAGAACCAGCCGCGCCAGAACCAGTCGAGGTCCACGGCCGAGGCATCTTCCATGGTGCGGAAAAAGTCGGCGGGCTCGGGGTGCTTGTAGGCCCAGCGGGTGGCGTAGGTTTTGAAGGCGTGGTCAAACAACTCGCGGCCCATCACCGTCTCGCGCAGGATGTTGAGCGCCGTAGCAGGCTTGCCGTAGGCATTATTACCAAACTGCAGCACCGATTCCGAGTTGGTCATAATCGGGGTTTGCAGGCTCTTATCTGTGCGCATGTAATCCACCATGTTGCGGGGCTCGCCGCGGCGGCTGGGGTAGTTGCGCTCCCACTCTTGCTCGGTGAGGTACTGGCAGAAGGTGTTGAGGCCCTCGTCCATCCAGGTCCACTGGCGCTCGTCCGAGTTCACAATCATCGGGAAGAAGTTGTGGCCCACTTCGTGGATAATTACCGAAATCATCCCGTATTTCCGGTCGGCCGAGTAGGTGCCGTCCTTCTCGGGGCGGCCGCCGTTGAAGCAAATCATCGGGTACTCCATGCCGCCCACTGGCCCGTGCACCGAAATGGCCACCGGGTACTCGTAGGGGATGGTGAACTTCGAATACGTCTTGATAGTGTGGGCTACCACCTCGGTTGAGTACTTGCCCCACAGCGGGTTGCCTTCCTTGGGATAGTAGCTCATACACAGCACGGGCTTGCCGCTCTGCGTGATTTCCATGGCATCCCAAATGAACTTGCGCGACGAGCACCACGCAAAGTCACGCACGTTTTTGGCAGCGTAGGTCCAGGTTTTGGTGCCCGTAGCGCGACTGCTCTCGTTTTTGGTAGCTTCTTCCTGGCTCACGATGAGCACGGGCTTCTTGGCGCCTTTGGCCTGACCTAAGCGGCGCACTTGGGTGGCCGATAGCACCTGCGCCGCGTTCTGCAAGGTGCCGGTGGCGCCCACCACGTGGTCGGCGGGCGCGGTAATGCTCACGCGGTAGTCGCCGAAGGGCAGCGTAAACTCGCCGTTGCCCAGGAACTGCTTGTTCTGCCAGCCCTTAGCATCGGAGTACACGGCCATGCGGGGGTAAAACTGCGCGATTTCGTAGAGGTAGTTTTTGTCCTCCGGGAAATACTCGTAGCCGCTGCGCTCGCTGATTTTCAGCTGGTCGTTAATGTTGTAGCTCCACTTCACCCCAAAGCTCACCTTCTGCCCCGGCCGTAGCGGCGTGGGCAGGTCAATGCGCATCATAGTGTGGTTGATGGTGTACTTCAGCGCTTTGCCAGCAGCATCGGTCACGGCCGCGATTTTGTAGCCCCCGTCAAACTCAGCCGTGGTTAGCTGCGCATCCAAATCCTGAAACCCTAAGCGCCCGCTCGTAATCTGGCCCACCTGCGTGGCGTAGGTTATCGAGTTCTTGGCCAAGATGTTCTGGTCGAGCTGCACCCAGAGGTAGGTGAGCACGTCGGGCGACAGGTTGGTATAGGTAATCGTCTCCGAGCCGGTGATGGCCTGCTTCTGGTCATCGAGGGCAACCTTGATGTTGTAGTCGGCGCGCTGCTGCCAGTACTGGGGGCCGGGCGCGCCGCTGGCCGTGCGGTACGAGTTGGGGGTAGGCAGCATCGTTTCGAGCTGCGCAAATTTATCGGTGCCCGAGTTGGTGTTCTGGGCCCGCAACGCGGTGGGCACCAGCCCCAACGCCAGGCCGCCAGCCAGGAGTAGAGAACGCATGAAAAGTGGGGATTACTGAAAAGTTAACAGCTAAGGTCGGCGAATTTACGCTGGAGTTGCGGCAAGGGCGTGGGTAACAAGCATAATAGATAACAGGAATGATTTCACCCTTATTTCTATCACCCATTTAACAGCTGCACTAGCAGCAGCAGCGCAATGCCCAGCGCCGCGCCGCTAGTCGTGAGCACCCAGTCGCGCCGAGCAGCGCCAAAGCCGCGCAGCACCACAAACCCCAGCAGCAAAATGATGCTCACCACCAGTAATTGCCCTAGCTCTACCCCTAGGTTGAAGGAAAGCAACTCCGTGACCGGCCGGCTATTAGCGCCGAGCAGCGACCGTAAGTAAGTGGAAAACCCTAGGCCGTGGATGAGGCCAAAAGCCAGCGCCAGCGCATTGGGGGCGGCCCATATCACCGAGGTAGGCCGGCGCGGGCGGCGGCTATCGTCGCGGCCGGCTTGCCTCATGTCGAGCAGCGCCGTGAGCATAATGGTGACTGGAATCAAGGCTTCTACCACGGGCGAGTTGGTACCTACCACCCCTAGGGTAGCCAGTGCCAGCGTGAGCGAGTGCCCCACTGTGAAGCTTGTGACGAGCGCCACCACGCGCCGCCAATCGGTCAGGGCGTAGGGGGCACATAAGGCCAGCAAGAAGGTGAGGTGGTCGGTGGCCTGCCAGCTCCAGATGTGCCAGAAGCCGAGCTGTAAGTAAGTTGTGAATACAGACATCAAGGGCAAATGTCGCAGGCAGCATCGACATGCTGGTTATCGGTTGGTAGCCCTCGGCGCGTGGTGCCATCCCCTACTTCGCAGTCCACGCTGCTAGTGATTTCACTTAAAATTACCATAGTAGTTGGTTGACCTTTTCGAATTAAGAATGGTCAAAGGATGTAGGCCTAGGAATCCATTAGCCAGCAATAAAGTAACCTGACACTATATTGCTGGCATTTTCTCATCAATCAATTGCTTATTGTCAAATATTACTCTTAAACATGTTTTCATCATTACGCAACCTAGGAATCCTTCTATTACTACTCACGTGCATTTCGACCAGTAAGGCGCAAACTTTACCTGCCTCCACTACTTCTACCTCCGCTACCTTTACCCGCGCCGACACGGCCCGCGCCATTCGAAAGCTGTTTAAGAGCCGGCGCGGCGGCGGGGCTGGTTGGCTGGGCTTTGGTACGGCTAGTATTCTGGCCTCTACCCTGCCGGCCTTGCAAACCACCAGTGCCGGCGTCTGGACGCCGGGGGTTGTAGCGGGTTCCGCATTCATGCTCATTGGGCTAAACAAACGCATTCAGTTCCGGCCCGGCCGCGAGCGGCAGGTGCTCCGCGAGCTAGCGGCCACCGGGCACTTGCCTACGAGCGTGTCCCGGCGTTTACGCGGCAATTTTGCACCGCTACGTGGCTTGCCATCCGATTACGACCCGCTTTCGGCTCCCGGTATTCGCCCTGCTGCGGTGGCACTAGGGCTTACGCCGGCCCAGGTAGCCGAAGCCGCTCGCGCCGATACGCTACGGGCTATCAACCGCTTGTTTGAGCGTCGCCGTAAGGGTGGTAAAAGATGGAACTACCTTGGCCTTGCTGGCATCCTATCCATGACTCGCGCCCTCGCCAGTCCGAGCATCGACGGCAGCCACGTGGACGGCGGTAGCCTAGCTATTCTGGTTGGCGGTTTCGTCGCCGCACCGGTTGCTATCGGCGTAACCAATCTGGTAACCTATAACGAAGCGCGCGAGAGTGAGATTGAAAATGCGTACCGCTCCGGCAAGCCGTTGCCGAAAAGGATTCGACAACGAATTAAGAAGAAAGACTTACAGCCATTAGACTAATAGAAAAGCCCCGCCAGCGACTGCTAGCGGGGCTTTTCATTCAAACTAACCGTAGGTTACACCGTCGGCAACTCCACGTTCTCGAAGTGCACGGCACCGTCTTCGAGTACGGCTTCTACCACGGCGTCTTTGCTCACTTTGCCGGAGAGTATCTCCTTAGATAGCTCGTTCAGAATCACGCGCTGGAGCACACGCTTGAGCGGGCGGGCGCCGAACTGCGGGTCGAAGCCCTGCTCGCCTAGGTAGTCGAGTACCTCGTCGGTGGCTTCGAGGCTGATGCCGGCCTCTTGCAGACGCTGCTGGATTTGCTTGAATTGAATATCAACAATCTTGCGGATTTCCTTGCGCTTGAGCGGCTGGAACATCACGATTTCGTCGATGCGGTTCAGGAACTCGGGGCGCATGTGCTGCTTGAGGCGCTCCACTACTTCCTCGCGGGTGCGGTCCACCACTTCCTCGTGGTTGTACTCGTTCAGCTCCTTGAAATTGCGCTGAATGATGTCGGCCCCCGTGTTCGAGGTCATGATGATGATGGTGTTCTTGAAGTTCGCCACCCGGCCTTTGTTGTCGGTGAGGCGGCCATCGTCGAGCACTTGCAGCAAGATGTTGAACACGTCCGGGTGCGCTTTCTCAATCTCGTCGAGCAGCACCACCGAGTAGGGCTTGCGGCGCACGGCCTCCGTGAGCTGGCCGCCCTCGTCGTAGCCTACGTAGCCGGGAGGCGCGCCGATGAGGCGCGATACGGCGTGGCGCTCCTGAAACTCGCTCATGTCGATGCGCACCATCGCGTTCTCGTCATTGAACAAGTACTCGGCCAAGGCCTTGGCTAGCTCGGTCTTACCTACCCCGGTGGTACCCAGGAAGATAAACGAGCCGATGGGCCGCTTGGGGTCTTGCAGGCCGGCCCGCGAGCGGCGCACAGCATCCGAGATAGCGGCGATGGCTTCGCTCTGGCCAGCTACGCGGCGGCCTAGCTCATTTTCGAGGTTGAGCAGCTTGTCGCGGTCCGATTGCAGCATTTTGCTCACCGGGATGCCCGTCCACTTGGCCACTACCTCGGCAATGTCCTCGCTGGTCACCACTTCTTGCAGCATGCCACCACCGTCTTTGTTAGCGTTGGCTTCTTCCTGCAACTGCTTGAGCTTCTGCTCGGCCTCCTGGATTTTGCCGTAGCGCAGCTCGGCCACGCGGCCGTAGTCGCCTTGGCGCTCGGCCTGCTCGGCTTCTGTCTTGAAGCGCTCGATGTTCTCTTTCTCGGTCTGGATATTGGTCAGGACGGATTTCTCGCCTTCCCACTTTGCCTTCAGCTCGTCCCGCTGGGTACCTAGCTCGGCTAGCTCCTTGCTGAGCACGGCCTCGCGGTCCTTGTTGTCTTCGCGCCGAATGGCCTCGCGCTCAATCTCCAGCTGCATGATGCGGCGCTGGATTTCGTCGAGCTCCACGGGCATGGAGTTCAGCTCGATGCGCAACTTGGCGGCGGCCTCGTCCATGAGGTCGATGGCCTTGTCGGGCAGGAAGCGGTCGGTGATGTAGCGGCTGCTCAGCTCCACGGCCGCAATCACGGCATCGTCGGTGATGCGCACGCCGTGGTGCAGCTCGTACTTTTCCTTGATGCCGCGCAGGATGCTGATGGCGTCGGGCACGCTCGGCTCATCCACCATTACGGCTTGGAAGCGGCGCTCCAGGGCCTTGTCTTTCTCGATGTATTTCTGGTATTCCTTGAGCGTAGTGGCGCCGATGGCGTGGAGCTCGCCGCGGGCCAGGGCGGGCTTGAGCAGGTTGGCGGCGTCCATGGCGCCTTCGCCCCCGCCACCGGCCCCAATTAGGGTGTGAATCTCGTCGATGAACAGAATAATCTGGCCTTCGGCATCGGTCACTTCCTTGATAACGGCCTTGAGGCGCTCCTCAAACTCGCCCTTGTATTTGGCACCGGCCACGAGCAGCCCTAGGTCGAGGCTCATCAGGGTTTTGTCTTGCAGGTTCTCGGGCACGTCGCCGGCCACGATACGCTGGGCCAGGCCTTCGGCGATGGCGGTTTTACCTACGCCGGGCTCGCCGAGCAGCACGGGGTTGTTTTTGGTGCGGCGCGACAAAATCTGGAGTACGCGGCGAATTTCCTCGTCGCGCCCGATAACGGGGTCCATCTTGCCGCTGCGCACGCGCTCGTTCAGGTTGATGGCGTAGCGGTTGAGGCTCTGGTACTGCTCCTCGGCGGTTTGGCTGGTGACCTTGCGGCCCCCGCGCAGCTCCTGGATGGCGGCTTTCAAGTCGCGCTCATTGAAGCCATTGTCTTTGAGCAGGCTAGCCACACTGTCTTTGCCGCCTAGAATGCCCAGCAGCAGGTGCTCGACGGACACGAACTCGTCGCCCATGTCCTTCATCTGGGTATTGGCGCGCTGCACGGCGTTGGCCGCGTCGTTGGCCAGGTAGGGCGAGCCGCCGCTCACCTTGGGGTAGGCGTTCACGATGGCATCGAGCCGCTGGCCGAGGTTGGCCATGTTGGCGCCCAGTTTCTTACCTAGGAAGGCAAGGGTGTTCTCGTCGTTTTGGAGCAAAGCCTTCAGCAGGTGGCCCGTTTCGATGGCCTGCTGCTGGTTGGCTCCGGCAATCTCGGTGGCCTTCTGCACGGCCTCCTGTGCCTTGATGGTGAAGTTTTTAAAGTCCATTGGTTTGCTTAGTTCTCGGTAGGTGCTTCGGGTTAGGAAGATTGTACGAGGCTACTAGCAAACGAGGTGCAGAATTGCAAAATCGGACTTTTTGACTGCAATAAGTACATTTCGCATATATAAATTATGCCAAAATGACTCATTCATTTTTTAAAAAGCCTTAAGACTTTACAGGAGGATTGATATGCTTAAATGCCGATTGTTGAAACTGCTGCTGGATATAATCTTTATACTTCAGTTGTTTTCTCTTTATCTTAAGATACAAATCATCATCCATTTGTTCTTTCATTTTCAGCACTCTAATGTCTACAAAAATAATTCTATTCCACCGAACGTTTAAATCCTTCTTTTCAAGGAATTTTTCTAAATACGTCACATCACCAGTACGTTCTGCTAACAAATGAGCTGCACAATATGATACCACATCGGAGTATTCTGAATCCTTTTTAAGAACAGTGTCTAAAAAGGCATCAATTAAGTCCTCTACAGCAATATGCTTAGTCGAAAATAATTTTTTGAATAAACCTCTGTAATTAAGAATGTAATCTATAGTAGTTAGTTTAGCCGTAAGCAATATATTACCTGAAGCTGTGTATTCCTTATAAAATTGCTCAAAGTTCCAGACTATTTTCTTTACTACTGCCCCTTTAGAAACTCTAGGTATCAAGTGAGACGCTTGCAGCGATTTAGCCATAACAAACAAATATTGATTTCTTTGCTCCATATCAAGAGGAACAATTGTGTCACATGCCTTTTTGATAAAGACATCTCGTGATGGCTGCCGCCCGCAATAAAACACAATAGTGTTTTCCCACCATTGACTACACAAGTTTTCCATCAATTCATTCTCTTCTGAATCATTGAACGCAGTACTTACAAAGTACTCTTGAAAACTTAAATGAGAAAACTTAAAACTATCTAATTCTTCTTCATAGCCAAAAATACCCGCACGACGTTTCAACGCATCTACAAACCCCAAAACATCAGCAAGTTCTTCGTAATCATATTCATCCTTTAATTTATAAAGAAACTCAATTAAAGAAGACTTATCTATAAGCTGCTCATTTTTTTCATGTAGATGCTTGGCTATCTTTCCAAGAATTTGCTTTGCTTCTTCATATTTATACTGCAAAGAAAGTCCTTTTGCCGTATCCCATCTATTAAGATAGTAGTCAGAAAACTTATTATAAATCTCAGTAATATTTGCAGGAAGCTCATCTAAATCTATTTCATCTTCACGATACAATATTGCCATAAGAGTTAAAGCCATAGGAGTCCGAGTTAAAGTATTTGATAACTGGTCATCCTTAATGGCTTTAACAAAAGCTTCTGCTTTTATTTTGCTATTTGGCATTAACTTCTTAACTAGCTTAAATGCTTGACCAACATCAAAAGGAAGCAATTCAACATTGCTAAAATTAGGAAGTAAATTCTCTTTTTTAATGAGTTCAATCTCTCTGCTTGAAATAAAAAACTGCACAGAGCCAGTAAAATTTTCAGGTTCTCCCACCTTATTCTTGTCAGCCTTATCATCACGATTAATAATATCATTTACTTTCCCAATAAGAATCTTTTTATTCTCATCTGTTATCTCATCTAATCCGTCAAGCAAAACAATTATTTTGGAGAAAAGACTGCGTTTGAACTCAACATCAGCCAACTTAAAAAATTGCTTCTTTACTTCGCCAAATATATCAAAGGAGGCAACATCATCTATTTCACCTATTTCAAAATAGAAAGCAACATCAGGCTTTTCTTTTTGGGCTGACATTGCGTGATAGCCAATCCTTTTCAAAAGCAGACTTTTACCTGAAGTGGGAATTCCTGAAACAAGGGTATGCTTGTTCGAATTAAGCATTTCTATTGCATCATCTAATTCTTCGTTTTTTCCAAAACCAGATTCAGGTTGTTCATAATTCACGTAAGCCTTTTTTGTTTTTTGATACTTATTGTATGTAGTTTTAGCTGAAACGTAAATCTCATTTATATCTTTTATCTCCAACCCATTATACAACTCTTTAGAATTCCTAAATTCTGACAGTGCTGCCAACTGGTTTTTTATAAATAAAGTTACAGCTACATCATTGATTCCCAAGAATTCATCTTTTGCATAATTTTCTATTTCTTCACCAAGTCGCTGATAATTCCATACCTGAATATTAGCTCGCATCCATCTTGGTAAAGTATCAGACATTATTTTAGCTTGTTCACTAATTGTCCCATTTGCGACAACTATAACTTGACTAATGTTGAATTCATCACTTAGTTCAGTATAAGGTATTTCAAATGCCTGATGAATTTGAGTAATAATTTCGCCACCAGTAGTAAAATCTTTTATTCCAATATTTTTATTCTTAACTACTACAGCAAACCACCTATCAATTCCATTTTTTTCATCTCTTTCCTTAAAAACCAAATCCTTCCCAAATTCATTTACTCCATGAGTAATCATAACATTAGAATAGCCTTTGTTTCTAAAAAGCTGTTGTAGATATGGAAATAGAGCTGGTTCTTTCGCATCTCGTTGAATTGACATAAGCTTTTCACGTACAGCTGAATTTTTCATTTTTACAGAATGCAAGTAAGATTTATTTGAAAGATGAATTGCCTAGGTCAATGTAATTAAATACGGTAAGAGCTCGTGGCTTGTATCGTATTTAAGGTAGAGTCTACACCTCTACTTGCTACGGCAAGCTACAGAAGCGCAGCTAATTCTCAACTACGATATAGACCTGTAAAATTAATCAGGGTGCCCACCTACCCGCCCGCTTCGTACTATTGCCCGCATGAAACCGAAGACCCTTGCCGCCTTTTACGACGCGTGTGCCCCAGGTCCTGAGTCCGCAGTTGGCGTGTTACCGCCGCCGGATATGGGGCAAGGCGTGGGGCATTTTAACGTGTTCCCGTTGGCGGACCTGCGCGGGGCGCCCCCGATGACGTTTACCCGGCGCGACTACCACAAAATCACGCTCTGCCGCGGGCGCAGCCAGGTGGAGTATGCCGACCAAGCCCCGCACGTCGGCACCACTACCTTGCTTCTGGTGTCGCCGCGCGTGCCCTACCGGTGGCTGCCGCTCACCGAAAACTTTGCGGGCTACAGCTGCCTCTTCGACGACGCCTTTCTGCTGCCCGCCCGAACGGGGGTAGTGCTGGCGGAGCTGCCGATTTTTCAGCCCGGCGCCTACCCCGTGTGGGAAGTAACCGAGGCCGACTGTGCGGCGCTCGAAGCTATTTTCCAGAAGATGATGCACGAGCTCCGGTCGGGCTACGCCTATAAGCACGACCTGCTGCGCACCTACCTCTGGGAGCTGATTCACCTGGTGCAGAAGCTGCAGCCGGCCCCTACCCCCCTAGCTACGCACAGCGCAGCCGAGCGGGTGGCTACCCAATTCACGGAGCTGCTGGAGCAGCAGTTTCCGCGCCAGAGCCCGCAGCCGCCGCTGCGCCTGCGCACCGCCACCGACTATGCCGACCAGTTGGCCGTGCACGTCAACCACCTCAACCGCGTGCTGAAAGAGACGACGGGCCACACCACTACCGCCCTCATCAGCCGCCGCCTGGCGCAGGAAGCCAAGCTCCTGCTGAAGCAAACCGCCTGGAGCATTTCGGAAATTGCCGATAGCCTGGGCTTTGCCGATGTGGCGCACTTCTGCACCTTTTTCAAGCGCCACGCGGGGCAGACGCCGGGTGATTTTCGGCATTTGGCGGTGTTTGGGGTTTGACTAGGACTTATTTAAAACGACGTTTGTCATTGCGAGCAACGCGAAGCAATCGCACCCGAACAGCCCGTTTTGATGCGATTGCTTCGCGTTGCTCGCAATGACAAACGTCTTCCGTGTGAGTTCTGATTAACATGTTTGAAATCTAAAACAGATGGGTTGACTGGCGAAGTTTACCCCTCTCCTGCCGCTCGGACCTTTGTGGGGTACTTACTCGCCTCCCTACCCTAGGAGGCCAAACCCACAGGCAACATGGCAAATAAGAAAATTGCGCTGGTAACCGGCGGCAACAAAGGTATTGGCTTCGAAATAGTGCGAGGGCTGCTGCAAGCGGGCTGCCGGGTATACCTAGGGGCCCGCGACGCTGCCAAGGGCCAGCAAGCCGTAGCTGAGCTAGCCGCCGAAGGCGACGTTCGATTCCTCGAAGTGGACCTAGGCAACCAAGCAACACTCGACGCAGCAGCGGCGCAGCTGCAACGCGAAGAAGGCCACCTCGACATCCTGGTAAATAATGCGGGCATCGATGTGCCCGGCGACGGCTCGCCTACCACCGCCAACGTGCGCAGCGTGGCGAAGGTGCTTCAAACTAATTTTGTGGACACGCTGGCCGTTACCCAAACGTTTTTGCCGCTGGTGAAGCAGGCCGCGGCGGGGCGCATCGTCAACGTGTCGAGTCCACTGGGCTCGCATACCCTCAGCGCCCAGAACGACTGGGGCCTGCTGGGGTACTCGGCCTCCAAGGCCGCGCTGAATATGCTCACTGTGCAACTCGCCTACGAGCTGCGCGATACGGCCATTAAGGTAAACTCGGCCGCGCCCGGCTACACGGCCACCGCCCTAAACGGCTTTGCGGGCACCGACACGCCCGCGCAGGGCGCGGCGGAGGCCATTCGGCTAGCGCTGCTGCCAGCCGATGGGCCTAGCGGCACGGCGTCCTCGGCTACCATGGGGGTTCTACCCTGGTAAACACGGGTCGGCTAGCAATAGTCGGCATTAAACACCCAAACCGACCCAAAACTGGCTCAAACTGGCGCGAGCTTGTAGCTCGTGCCTTTTTAAGTAGTGGAGGCTGCACCTCCACTGACGCGCAGCGGCAAGCTACGCTGAGCCGGACTTTTCAGCGGCCCTGACGCCGGGAGGCACAGCCTCCCAAGAAGAGCGGGCACGAGTTACGCTGCGCTAAACTCGCGCCAGTGCAAGCCAGTACAGGGCCAAGACTTTTTTAACAGCTCATTAGGTTTAACAAAAGAGCCCCGGCAACTGCCGGGGCTCTTTTGTTAGGTGCCAGTCAAGTACCAGCCTAGGCGGCGGGTCTTAGAGCTTCACGCCCTGTGCCTGCAAGTGCTTTTCCGATGCGGCTTGGTTGGCCAAGAATTCGGCGTGCTGCTCGGGTGTGCGCTGAGTGCCTAGGTCGGCGAGGTGCTTCCGCACTTCGTCGGCCGATAAATCGGTGCAGTACAGGGGCGAGCCCGGCTGCTGGCGCCACGACTCGTGCAGGCTGCCGCCATCCAAGGCGTCGAAGCCTAGCTCCTCCACCAGGGCCATTGCCTTCTGCTTGGCAGCGGCATCATCGCCGGCTACCAATAGCGCGATGCGGCCGGGCGTGCCGGCAGGCTTGCCGTTGTTTTCGAGGTTGGCGGCGAAGATGTTGTTGAACACCTTCAGCACTGGGCGGCCTAGGTGCTGCTGCACCCATTCGCTTTCGGTGAGGTCGCCGGTTTCTAGCTCGGGCAGCTGGCCATCGCGCAGCAAGGGGTAGTAGTTGCTAGTGTCGATAACCGGCACTTCGGCGGGCACGCCCGCAAACAGGTCCTTGGGCAGGTCGGGAATGCTTTTGAGCGGGATGGTTACGACAATGAGGTCGGCGTCGCGGACGGCTTCTTTGGCCGTTACGGGAGTAGCGCCGGTTTTTTGGGCCAGGTCCGTCAGGGTTTCGGGGCCGCGGGAGTTCGCAATGGCTACCGAGTGGCCGAGGCTGGTGAGCCGAACGGCGAGCGCGCTGCCGATGTGGCCAGCGCCAATAATTCCAATGTTCATAGGGAGATGAGTGAGCAGGGTTTTGGGAGCCGCTTTGCTATAAAAGCGACTCGTGCTAAGACTACCCGCCCAGCCGAATTGTTTTACCTGTGCCACCTGCCCTAGGGCGAGGTTTTGGCGCCTGCTTTTCCCAAAATGTAAGTTACCTCTCCCCTGCCACGCGGTAGTGGTCTGCCCCACAGGCAGCAACCTCTTAACTGATGCGAGCTTATAGTTTGGGCGCTTTCTTTTTCGCTGAAGGTTGCACCTCTACTGACGCATGGCGGCGTGCTACGCTAAGTCAGGCTTTTTAGCGGCCCTAACGCCGGGAGGCACAGCCTCCCAAAAAGAGCGGGCACGAGTTACGCTGCGCTAAACTCGCGCCGGAGCGGGCCGGAGCGGCCAGTGGAAGTAAGTAAAAAACTATAATCGCGAGTGGCCTTAGCCGCTTGGCTAAAGCGAAAGCAGGAACCCCGGGTAGGGGCTCCTGCTTGTGAAAATGGGCTAGTGGGCAGCGAAGCAGCTATTTCTTGCCGCTTTGCTTTGAGGCATCAGAGTTAAAATCCATCTTGCCCATCTTCCGCAGCCGCTTTTTGTCTTGGCGGCTCATGCCGGGCACTTTTTCGTCGTGGCGCGCGGCGCGGGGGCTACCAGCGTCGCGTGTGGCGGGGGGAACAACGGGCTGGGCACCCGGTACTGTGCCAGGCGTGATGGGAGCGCCAGTGGCCGGCACTACCGCCCCGGCGGGGGCTACCGCGCCTGACGGCAGTACGGTTTGGGCCTGGGCGGAGGCGGCGCCCAACAGGCCAGCCGCGGCAAATGCAAGTAGAAGCTTCATAAAAGTGAAAAGGCGAGGTGAAAGTAGCTGCTACGCAGGGAACCGGGTTTCGGATGCCCTCGACTGGCCCGGCCGAAGCTAGCGCGGCCCTCCCCTTCGCGCCGAACGGCTTTAGCTGGCTCTTGCGCCTCTATTGCTCAGGGGTCAGGGTTTAGTCGTTGCGCGGCGTAGAAACGCCACAGGTCGCATCTTGGCCTTGCTAAGCCTACGTACCCTGGCGCCAGGCGCAAGGCATAGCCTCTTTACCTCCTGTGTGGTAGCGCCGCAACTGCCCTAGGTTCTTGAAAAGGCTTCCGCCTTGCTAAAGCGTGCCGCCGCAGCGCAACTGCACCGCTACGCCGCCCCGACGAGGCGATGGAGCTGCCGCAGTAAGGGCAGCGTGACGCGCAGCTTGAAAGTTGCGCCAGGCCCCTAGGCCTGGGCCGCCCGGCTGGCGCGGCGAAACAGCCATCCCGACACAGCCCAGATACCGGCGAAGATGGTATTCAGGGCAATTATATACAGCATTCCTCGGTCAATCTCGGGCCTCCAGATGAACGCGGCTACAAAGGGGACCGCCACTTGCGTGAGCGCGGCCGCAAACATGGCGCGCGCCATGCCCAGCGCCCGGAACCGCGCCACCAGCGCCCCCACCGCGGCTACCGTCAGCACCGCCCCATAAAGCAGGTTGGCGGGGTTGTCCTCATTCCCGATAAAGCCCACGGCCAGGTTGCCCCAGATGAGTAGCAGCCCGGCTGCCGCGGCCACGCCCGCGCCCAGGCGGTAGGCGCCGTTGTTGCCCATGCGCGACACCAGCACATACGCGAGGCCCGCACCATACAGCAGCACGCCCATCACGATAAAATCAAACAAGCTCCAATTTACTTCTTTCGTAAACTGCATCGCTACCAGCGGGATAAGCAGCAAGCCGGCCGTAGCCAGCGCCAAACGAGTGAGGCTTTTAGTGAGAGTCATGGCAGTAAGGCTTTAGGTGAGAGGATGAGAAAACACGCAAAATCTGCTGATGCCAGCGGTGGCAAACGGAAGTGCTACGGCCCGCTGCTAGTAGGCAAGGCGGCGGTGGCTTCCCTCCTGCCCTAGGTGGCACAGGCGACGACAATGCAAAGCAAGCGAAAGAACTTTGCATTTCAAAGCATGATTCACAAAAGCTATAAATTCCACTTAACTTATCGCTGTTTTGATGACGCTACGCTTGTATTTGAGGCAAGAAAAATCTTTTACAACCGCCTGTCATGCTGAGCTTGCGAAGCATCTTCTCACGGTTGAGGCAGTAACCTAGCGTGAAAAGATGCTTCGCAAGCTCAGCATGACAGGCGGTTGTTTGTTTGCCTATTTGTTTGTTAGGAAAGCGTTTGAGCTGATTTACAGCTCATAGCTCCCACTCGCCGGCTAGCAGGCGCGGCAGTAGCGCGTGCACAATGCGGTAGGTGGCACCCCAGAGGTAGTGCGGCCCCACCCGCCAAAAGTCTATCGGCGTGGGCGCGGGCCAGCCGGGCAGCTGCCAATTTTCGCGGCCGGTGTGGGCGGGGTCGGCTAGGTAGCGCACGGGCACGGGCAGCACCTCGGCCACTTCGGTGGGCTGGAAGTGCCAAATGGGCGGCGGAGTGATGCGGCCTAAAAACGGCGCGATGTGAAAGGCGCTGGTGAGCGTTTGGACGGGCGGCAGCGCGGCCAGCACCTTGACGGCTGCCCTAGGTAGGCCAATTTCTTCTTCAGTTTCGCGCAGGGCGGTGGCTTGCAGCGAGGCATCGGCGGACTCACGCTTGCCGCCCGGGAAGGCCAGCTGCCCGCCGTGCACACCGTAGTTGGTGCGGCGTATCAGCACGAGGGTGAGTTCGCCGGCCGCATCGCGGAATATGGGCACCAGCACCGCCGACTCACGCAGCAGGGGGAGGTCATTCATGGGTAAAGCTGCCCAGGCACAGGCCCGTGGCGCATAGGATAGAGCATAATCAACTAAGCCTCAACGTCTGTCATACTGAACCTATGAATCATCCTATCACGCTAGGTTATCCTAGCCGTGAGAAGATGCTTCGCAGGCTCAGCATGACAGACGTAGGGGAATGCGACTTTGACCAACAATATTCTAACTACACTGCGCTCTTACCGCGCCGCCAGCACTTCGCGCACCTTGGTCCATTGGATGTCAGGGTAGCGGTCGTTGTCAAGGGTTTCGAGCTTGGGAAGGCCGGTGAACATGTTGTGCAGGTACTGCATGCCCTGCCAGGGCGGAAACACCTCCTTGGGGGCGGGCACGAGGCGGCGCGTGATTTTAATCATCAGCTTGAGCACCCACAGGCCGCCGGCGCGCAGGCGCCGAAAGGGTTGGCCGGTGGCGGCGCTAGCGGCGGCCTGCAAGTCGCGGACGGTGGCCACCTCGCCAGCCACGCGCAGGTAGCGCGGCGTGGTGGGGTCTAGGGCCGCGGCGGCGGTGTACTCGGCCGTGTTGGCAATGGTGGTGAAGTCGAGCGGCTGGTCGGCCGAGCCCCAGTACAGTATGCGCCGGAGCTTGAACAGCACCACCGGCGCCTGCCCGGTGAGCAGGTCCATAAACATGCCATTGAGGATGGACGTGGCCTGAATGGGCATGCGGTCGAGGTGGCGGCCAAACTCGCGGCGCAGGTCGAGGTTGCGGTTGCTGCCGGCGAGCAGCTTAGTGAAGTCGATAGCGAAATCGGACGGGATGAAGCGCGGCACGCCAGCCGCCACGGCCGCATCGAGCAGGTGGGTTTGGGCATCCACGATGACATTGCGCAAGCCCGAGAGGGCCGACACCACGCAGGCCGCGCCTGCACAGGCGCGGGTGAGGGCAGCCGGGTCGTTGAAGTTGACTTCTACTATCTCAGTGCCTTGCTCGCGCAAGGACGCGACTTCGGGCTTGGTATTGCCGGGGCGCACGAGGGCGCGCACCTGGGCACCGCGGTCGAGCAAGGCTAGCGCAATGCGGTGGCCTAAGTCGCCGGTGGTGCCGGCCAGCACGATAAGCGTAGGGTCGGCCGCCGAGCGGCCAATAGGAGAAGTGGGAGTGTCGGCCAAAATCCAAACGGTAGCTACTGGAAGAGAAGGCTTAGCTTGTGCGCCTTGCAGCGCGCCAGCCTGCTACCAGTACGTGCAGCCTGCGAACCAGTTGGCGAGGCTTGTCATGCTTATTTCTTGCTTATCACACTTACTGCGTCATGCAGCGCGCAGCGAAGCACAACGCGTGCTGACGTTTGCGAACGTTAATGATTACTGCGCCGCGCGAGATGCTTCGCTGCGCGCTGCATAACGGAATATGTATCTTTCAACAATCTGGCGCGTTACGCCAGCGCTCTCTAGGGTGGCACCAATAGTCAAAAACCCCTGCTGGTGAGAGCAGAGGCTTTTAAGCTATTGGTACCAGCGAGGGGCGATTACATTTTGGTTTTGGTTTTCATCGAGCCGTCGCCGCTCTTCATTTTGCCGCTTTTGCGCATCATTTTTTTGTCGCTGCGGTCTTTAGACATCTTGTCCATGCGGCCGTTGTTCATGCGGTCGCTGCTTGGGGTTTGGTCAGTGGTGGTGCCAGCACTGGGCATATTGGATGGGTTACCGGTTTGGGCGCCGGGCGAGGTGCCGGGGGCTACAGTTTGGGCAGTGGCGGCGCCGGTGGCAAGGGCAAATGCGAGGGCGAGCAGGGCAGTGGCTTTCATGGGGAGGAGAACTAGTGGGTGAGAAAGGGGCGGCGGCCGAGCCACCGTACCGAGCTATACGTAGTACGGTGCCAAGCGTTTACGCCGACCTAGGTGGGCGCTCAGCTACGTGGCAGCAGGCTGCGTTTGCAGCTCGCCTGACCCTTATTCTACCACAACAATCCCCAAAAGTTGCACCTAGGTGCCGGGTGCTTGCGCGCTTATTCGGCCGCCAGCCAAGCGGTGGTCCAGTACTGGCCAGGGCCAAAAAACAGCCGCAGCACCTCGTCGGTGAGCTTGTTGCCGTTGGCGCCGTTGGTCAGGAAGACGAGGCTTTCCTGGCGGCCGGGCAGCGCCAGGAAGAAGCCCCGGAAGTCGCCGTTGTCGCCCCAGTGCCAGAGGGCCAGGCCCTGGCTGGTGGTGACAAGGCCCAGCCCACAGGCCCAGGCAATGGCCGGGTCGGCGGCGCTGGCGGGCGTGCCGCAGCGGCCGGCGGCATTGGCGGGGGTAATGAGTAGGCGGGCGGTGGCGGGCTTCAGGCCCCGGCCCGCCACGAGGGCTTGCAGGAAAAGGCCGTAGTCGGTGGCCGTAGTCAGCAGCGAGTAGGCGCCGTAGGGGGCGGCAAACTTCCTTACTTCCGTAGGCTTACCCTTGTCATCGTGGCCGCTGGCAGCTACGGCAGCAAAGCGCGCTTGCCACACAAAGCTGCTATTTTTCAACCCTAGGGGGCGAAAAACCTCTTCTTGAGCCAGAACCTCCCACGACTTGCCGGTGAGGTGTTCTAGTGTTTTTTGCAGCCACACGTAGCCTTCGCCCGAGTAGTTCCAGCAGCTATCGGGCGCGTACTTGAGGCGCAGCGCCGAGGTGGCCCAGGTCGGCCTTAGGGGGTTATCGGCCCAGTTGGGTAGGCCGGTGGTGTGGGTCAGCACCCGGCGGGCCGTGACGCGGGCGGCACGCGGGTCGGGCTGCAGCCTAGGGTATGGGGCGTAGGCTAGCAGCGACTTATCGAGGTCGAGCACGCCGCGGTCGTGCAGGCGCAGGGCCACATAGGCCAGCACCACCTTGCCCAACGAAGCCGCCTGGAAGATGCTGTTGGTCGCTACAGCTTGGGTGGTGCCGGCCTGGCGTAGCCCTAGGTGATACATTTTAGTGGCCTTGCCCTTAGTGTAGCTGAGCTGCAGGCCCGGCACGTTCTCCTTTTGGAGCAGGGCGGTGAGCTCGGCTTGCTGCGCCCAGGCGGCAGGGCCGCCGAGCAGCAGGAGCAGCATAACGAGTACTTTCATATGGGGCGGGAAGCGTAAATGTCGATGGCTTCGAGGGAGGCCCCGTCGCCGTGGGTGGCCAGGTAGGCTTGGGCGCGGCGCAGGTAGCGCAGCTGAGCTTCGTAGCTCACAAAAGGGCTAAACAGTGGCGTGGGCTCCCCTACCCTGGCCACGGCGCTGAACGCCAGTTGCTCGGCTACTACTGGCTCGGGCTGCGGCGCGGGCTGGGGCCACCTAGGGCCGAAGTTGCGCACGGCCAAGTACATGAGTTTGGCGCGGCCGCGGCGGGTGCCGCCCGCCAGGCAGGCCAGGTAAAACATGTAGTGCGTGTCGCGCCAGGGCCGGGTGCGGGTATCGCAGGCCACGTCGTGCACAATGGAGCCGTACACATAGTCGCCGGTGAAGGGTGAGCCCACTAGCGTCCACAGCACCCTAGGGATGCTGGCCCCATCGACCAGGCTGCCGCTGGGGGCCTCCCACACGGTGCCATTGGCCGCCTCGGTGAAGGTAAAATCGTCGATGACCCGCACCTTGCGATTAGGCGCGTTGGGCGTGTCGATAAAGTCAATCTTGGGCGTATCAGAAAAAACGCCAGCCGTGGGGTCTGCGGTGATAGGCATTGGGTGGGAGGAGAAAGCAACCTTAACGGCGGAGCTAGGGCGCGTTGGGTCGTCCAAAATAGAGGTAAAAAACTAGCCGTGAGCCCTTCGAGTGCGTACTTCTAGCCTAGGTCCTTACCTGTTAGCTAGTATGCAAAAAATTTTTCTTACCCTGCTGTGCAGCTTATCGTTGGCGCCGGCTTCTTGGGCCTGCCCGTGGTGCCGGCCGCGGGTGCAGGCCGGCATTTACACACCTGCCTACACCACCAATGTGCTGTTGGTGCTCTTGCCGATAGCCGTACTGCTCGCCCTCGGGGTAGCCCTGTTTTATTGGGATAAACTACAGCCTTATTTCCGCGCTAGCTATGGCAACCTCTAACGCGCTGGCGCTGCGGCGCACGCCTCTGGTAGCGGCCGGCATCTTGCTAGGGGCTGGCCTAGGCGGCTTTGTCGATGGCATTGTGCTGCACCAGATATTGCAGTGGCACAACATGCTGTCGGGCCAGCTGCCGCCCGATACGCTGGTGCGGGCCAAGGTCAATATGTATTGGGATGGCCTGTTTCACGCGGCGGTGTGGGTGCTCACGGCGGTGGGGCTGGCCATGCTGTGGAGCGCCACCGGCCGCCCCGATGTGCCACACTCGGGCCGCACGCTCCTAGGTGGCCTGTTGCTGGGCTGGGGCTTGTTCAATGTGGTAGAAGGCATCATCGACCATGAGGTACTCGGGCTGCACCACGTGTACGAGTACACGCCCAACCACTTGCCCGCCGACCTTAGCTTTCTGGCCCTAGGGCTGGTGCTGCTGCTAGCTGGCTGGGCGCTGGTGCGGGCCGGGCGGCCGCGGTAAAGGCTTGGTAGAGCTGTAGGTTTCGGTTATAGGTCCAGGTTATCCGTACACGGACCTAGGCGCTTTATTCCGGCGCTTCCTTTTCCGATGTCAACTTTCACCGTCGAACGGCTCTCTTTCCAGCACCTTTCTGAGCTGCCCAATGCCTGGCAGCCAGCCGACTATTTGGCCCTGCTCACTAAGGTCGACTACGAGAACCCCGAGGCCATTGCCCCGGCCGAACTCAAGGAAATGACCCAGCTTGCCCTCACCGACCTAGAGCCCGCCGAGGCCGCCGAAGTCGTGCTCGGCCACCTCGTAAACGACGAGCTCACGGCCGGCCAGCTCGACCAGCTTGCCCACCAAATGCAGACCGAAAAGCTGTGGGAAGAGAACCCCAACTTTGCTTTGCACCAGCGTTTCTTCAACGCCACACAGCTGCTCTACGACGCCTACAACGGCAAATTTCCGCATCCACAGGCAGTCGAGTTTAAAGTAAAAATCACCGCCGCCAACCCCGAAGACCTAGCGCTACTCGACCAAGAGCCGGCCACTGCGCTGCTGCGCCTGCTTGCCCCCGGCCTCAGCGACCGCGCCCTGTTGCACCGCTTGTTTAGCGACCAGCTAGCGGGCGGCGAGTTTCCCGAGGCCAGCGCCATTTTGTGGCAGCTCACGCCCAGTGAGAAAACCGATACCAGCGTAGTCTACGACATCATCAGCTCCGATTATTGGCTCGAAGAATTCAAGTTCGCCGACACCTACGAGGCCACGCTGCCGGCTGAGTAATTGCAGCTAGTGCGTGGACCCTACCCCCGGCCCCTCCCCTCCGGGAGAGGGGTGCCTGACGACTCTAGCGTTAGAGAACGAAAGGCTCCCCTCTCCCGGAGGGGAGGGGCTGGGGGTGGGGTCTCACGCAAAAAAAGTCGTCCCTATAACAGGAACGACTTTTTTGTGTACTTAAAAGCTACCCTAGGGCCTAACCGTGGCGTTGCTTCCACTCATCAGCGATGCCGAGCTTCTTAGCAATGTCCTTGAACATTTCGGGGTCGAAGTCATCTTCGCCGGGCGCGCTGAGCTGGGGCTCTTCTTCGAGCACGGGGTACGGCACGCCTTTGATGGCGCCTTCTTTTACTACTAGCTGCGAGCCATCTTCGGGGTGCTCCCCGTTCCAGATGAGGCCGGCCTCTTTGTAGGCATTGGGCGAGAAGGTATAGAGCTCGCGGTGCAGGCCATGCTCCATGAACTTGACAGCCTCCGGAAACTTGGCATTGGAGAGCGGCGGCACGGGCATGATTTTCTTCACATCAACCCCCGTAATCACCTCTAGGGCTTTGGCGTAGGCATATACGTGCAGGCCACCACGCACCAACAGGTAGCCAATCATGGTGCGGGCGCAGGGGTCGGTTACGGTTTCGTAAGCCCGGATTTTATTGGCCCGCGCGCCGCATTCGAGGAAAAAGTTGTGCAATAGGTCGAGGCGCAGGGTACCCGTGCTGTTCACATACTGGCCGGTCCAGGGGTTGCCCATCGAGTCGAAGGGCAGCGCGGCCTGGCCGCTGGCCAGGAAGTGGTAGGAGTTGCGGGCATCGGCCGCACCAGCCAGCGGACCGGGCACCGGGTCTTTGCCGCGCTCGGTCACGCCGGTTAGCAGCAGGTTGATGGCGTAGCTCACTGCCTCGATGTGCGAATACTCTTCGGCCGCAATGGCCGACGTAAGCGCGTAAAACGGGCGAAGGCGGTCGCGGCCCCGGAAGTTGAACGACTGGAACGTGTAGTTCATCAGCGTGCTCATCTCCCCAAATTTTCCCCCTAGCAACTCCTGAATAGCAGCAGCATCATTGGCAGACGGGTTTTTCGGCTTTGGCAGGTCAAGTGCCAGTTCGTCGAGGCGAAGTATCATGCGAAACAGGGTATGAAGGTGAGAAATGGGCAGGCACTACACAGCGCCACCATTTATTGTTACGCAGATACTTCCGATGCGAACGTGCATTTTTTGGTTACTCAACCGTAATTACCCGTTGACTATCTAGCACTTACAGTCAAGCTTATTTTTGTTTTGCCACTAGCGTAGTGTCTGGGATTTCTTCTACAGCAAGCGCTTAGCTTCACCGCCCTAGGTGGCTCGCCAGCAGCCAGCTCAGCTACAATAACCCCCTATTATTATTCGGTTAAACCTAAATTCAGGGCGTTTTTGGTACCTAGGCATAAAAAAGCCCCGCCCTTTATGAGGGCGAGGCTGTACATATGTAGCTCTTTAAAAGGCGTTAGCGCTTCAGGGGCTGCGCCGTTACACCTTCGGTAGTCAGTATTACGGGCTGAATCATACCCTTCGCATCGAAGTGCATCTCTTCAAGGCACACCACACGGTGGTTACCGTTTTTGTCACCTAGGGGGTGGCGGTGATAGGCGATGTACCACTTGTCGGTGCCGGGTACGTTGATAACGGCGTGGTGGCCGGCGCCGGTGCCCACCTTGGGGTCCTGGGCCAGAATCTTGCCTACCCGCTCAAATGGGCCGAAGGGCGAGTCGCCCACGGCGTAGGCCACCGAGTAGTCGGGGCCGGTCCAGCCACCCTCGCTCCACATGAAGTAATACTTGCCGTTGCGGCGGAACATGATGGGGCCTTCCACATAGCCCTTGGGCGTAATCTCCTTGAACACCTTGCCATCGGCCATCGGCAGGAAGCCCGTGAAGTCGGGCTTGAGCTTGGCGATGTTGCAGTGCTGCCAGCCGCCGTACACGAGGTAGTACTGTCCGTCTTTGTCTTGAAACACAAACTGGTCGATGGGCTGGGCGCCGTTTTCGATGGTGCCTACCAGCGGCTTGCCTAGGTAGTCTTTGAAGGGCCCGGCGGGGTTATCGGCCACGGCCACCCCAATGCCTCCTGGGGGCTCGTTGGGTTTTTCGGGGTGGTAGTCGTTGGCCCCGAAGAAGAGGTAATACTTGCCACCTTTGGCCACGATGGCGGGCGCCCACATGGCGCGGTGCGCCCATTTCACGCTAGCCGTATCGAGCACGCGCGGGTGCTTGGTCCAGTGCACCAGGTCGGGCGAGGAAAAGGCGTCGAGGAACACCTGCTGCTCGTAGGGCGCCGAGTAGGTGGGGTACAGCCAGTACTGCTTGTTGAAAATGGCCGCGTCGGGGTCGGCGTACCACCCCGGGAAGATGGGGTTGCCGCTGGTGCGCGGCTTGGTAGGTTGGGCGTGGCTAACGAGGCCAGTGGCCAGCAGCCCGGCCGCTAGGAGCATTGCTTTCATGGCCGCAAGGTACTGGCGCGACGCTAATTGAAAAGCTCGACAGGTAGCAATAGCTGCCCGCGCGCTACAACCCGCCTAGGTAAGGCGGCGTACCACCAGCATCCTTTTTCACACGCCCTATGTCCACTCTTGCCCCCGCCGAACTCTCGCGCCAGCTGCGCCTCGGCCACAGCCCCGACCTTAACCGCCGTCGCTGGATTATCGGCCTCTCGCTCGTAACAGTGGCGGCCGGCCAAATAGTAACGCTCTACCAAACCGGCGTCATCTCGCACCTACCCGACCCGCCCCTTGCCGTCTTCGACTCCGACAAAGTCGATGCCTCCGACTACGGCTACAAGCGCCTGCAAATGCCCGACGCCCCCGCCATGATAGTGACCGGCGGCATCACGACCATCCTGGCCTCGGCCGGCGGCCAAGAGCGCGCCACTACCCTCCCCTGGCTGCCCGTAGCGCTGCTTGGCAAAACGCTTATCGACTTAGTTACCAACGTGCAGCTAGGCCGCGAAGAGTGGCAGGAAAACAAGAAACTGTGCTTCTACTGCCAAGCCTCGACCGTTGCCGCCACAGCCGCCGCCGTGCTGGCCGTGCCCGAGGCGATAAAGGCGTTTAAGACGCTTTTTGGCAAGAAGAAAGCTGCTTAGGGGGCTTAGCTCATTAACTAGATTACCCCACCCCCGGCCCCTCCCCTCCGGGAGAGGGGAGCCTTTCGTTCTCTAACGCTAGAGTCGTCAGGCACCCCTCTCCCGGAGGGGAGGGGCCGGGGGTGGGGTCTCTCGTAAGAAGCGCCTGACGTAGCCCCTACTCCGCCAACTCACCTAGGGGCAGCGACGCCGAGTGCGGCGCGGGCACCGAGCCATCGGGCCGTGCCCAAGGGCACAACGGCTCTAGAGGTAATGTGAGCAAACGCCCCACTGTCTGGCCGGCGGGGTCGGGATAGGCAGGCACGCCAATGGTGATGCTTTGCTGCGGCACATCGAAGCGCCGGGTACGGTGCAGCGCATCCCACAGCATAAGCACGACGCCGAAGTTGCTATCCGTTTCGCGCTGCACCACCGAGTGGTGAATGCCGTGCAAGCGCGGCGTCATCAGCCACGGTGCCAGCCAGCGTTCTAGGGCGATAGGCAGGCGCCAATTGGCGTGCTGGAAGGCTGTGAATGCCTCGAACACCGCCTCGTACCCTAGAGCTGTGGCTGGACGCACGCCCAGCAAGGCGGGTAGCCCCGCCCGGTATGGAATGCTGGCCAGCATCTCGCCAAAGTGGAAGCGCCACGCCGTCGTCAGGTCCATGTCGAGGTCGCTGTGGTGCACTCGGTGCAGCCGCCAAAGCGCGGGAGAATGCAGTAGCCGGTGCCAGGTATAAGCCAAATAATCAAGCAACAGTACTTCTAACACTAGGCGCGGTGCTTGGGGCAAACGGGCAGCCAGCTCTGCCATGCGCCTAGGTGCCGCCAGCCGCGCCAGGCCCACCATAGCAGGCAGCAAGGTTAGACGCATGGCGGGCAGTGAAGGCCCGGCCAGCAGCACATTGCGCCGCCAGCGCTCGGGGCGCGGGCGGGTGCGGCGGCGCAGCGGGCGCGTGGTTTCTAGCAGCAGCATGCCCACACCTAGCGCAGCCAGCGCCGGACCCGCCCAGCGGTCGAAGCGCTTCAGTAACGGGTGATTAACAGGGAAAATATTCACGGTGAGGCTAGCAGTATAAAGCAGTTTGGTAGCTGGCAACTAGGAGTTGCGCGGACTTTGTAATCCGCGTTCGATTGCACGTTTACGCACGCAGACTACAAAGTCCGCGCAACCCCACCTTCAGCAATACCCCCTAGGGCGCCCGCTGGTTGCCAATCACTAGTACTTTCGAGCCAGCAATGCTCCTTAACGGCGCGGCCTTTTTAACACAGCCCTTGGTCAGCATCATCATTCCCACTTACAACGAAGCGGCGAGCATCAGCGAGCTATTGCACTATCTGCGCACAGCCAACGCCGACGAGCCCGCGCCCGAGCTGCTCGTGATAGACGGTGGCAGCACCGATGCCACCGTGGCCCTGGCCCAGCAAGCCGGTGCTACCGTGCACCGCAGCCCGCGCAAGGGCCGCGCCGCCCAGCTCAACTACGGCGCCGAGCAGGCGCAGGGCGACGTGCTGTATTTCCTGCATGCCGACTCATACCCGCCGTCCGGCTTTCTGGCCGACCTAGGGCGGGCCCTGGCGCAGGGCTACGGCAGCGGCTGCTACCGACTGACCTTCGACCACGGGCACTGGTTTTTGCGGTTTAGCGCTTGGTGCACGCGCTTTCCATTCACGTTCCTGCGCTTTGGCGACCAAAGTCTGTTTGTGCGCCGCGAGCTATTTGCCCGCCTAGGTGGCTACCGCGAAGACCTACAAGTGATGGAAGACCAAGAACTGGTGCAGCGCCTGCGGGCACAGGCGCCATTTGTGGTGCTGCCGCGGGCCGTTACGACCTCGGCCCGCAAGTACTTGGCCAATGGCGTGGTGCGGCTGCAAGGCATTTTCACGCTCATTGTGCTGCTGTACTGGGCCGGCGTGCCGCAGGACAACCTAGTGCGGCTGTACCGGCGGCTTATCCGGCAGGGCAAGCTGTAAGTACGTTTAGTGAGCTGTCAGTTAAGCCTATACTCCTCCCACCTGTCATGCTGACGAAGGAAGCATCTTGTCAGTTTCGCTCAACTAGTTCTTGCGTGATAAGATGCTTCCTTCATCAGCATGACAGGTGGAAAGGAGGCACCGACTTTTCCGATAGCTTTTCCTTGAAATGATAACTGATAACCACCTACTCATATTCGCTCGCGAGCCTGTGCTGGGCCGAGTCAAAACTCGCCTGGCGGCCGACATTGGCCCTGAAGCGGCGCTGGCCACCTACTGCGAGCTACTAGCCCTAACGGCGGCAGCCGTGCAGGCCGCCCAGGTGCCGGCCACTGTGTGGTTGGCCGAGGCACCTGCCCCCACGGCCCTAGGTGCCCCCAGCAGCACCGCCCGCCCCGAGTGGCCCGGCCTACCCTGGCGGGTACAGCCAGTCACGGGCTCGCTCGGCGAGCGCATGGCCCACGCCTTTGCCGAGGCTTTTGCGGCGGGCGCGAGCCACGTGGTTGTCATTGGCACCGACTGTCCTGGGCTCACGGCCGACTTGCTGCGGCAGGCCTTCGAGCAACTCGCCACCCACGACCTAGTGGTGGGGCCGGCCGCTGATGGCGGCTACTATCTACTGGGAATGAATGAACTATACGCTAGCTTATTCGCCAATAAACAGTGGAGCACTGACACCGTGCTACTCGCCACCCTGGCCGATGCCGAGCACCTAGGGCTATGTGTAGCCCAACTGCCGACGCTAGCCGACGTAGACTCGGCCGCTGACCTAGCCGCTTGGCGGGCGGGGCGCTAGCAGCAGCCCCCGCCGTCGTAGAAGTACGTGGAGGGCGACACGAACACGTCGTCGCGACCTAGGGCCAGCAGGGCCGCGGCCGTTTTGTCGCACACAGCCAGGGGCTGGTTTTGCATGAGCACGTGGCCTTTGTGGTCGTCGAAGTACTCATCTTGGCCGTAGTAAATGGCGGTGCGGCCCGTGAAGATGCACGGCCCATCGGCCGGCATGGGGTCCTTGATAGCGCACACCTCCACGCTCTCGATAAAAATCAGTTCGTTGGTGGCGTAGTGCTGGGGCGAGAGCACGCGGTAGGCGCGCCGGGCCCGCACTTCCACAGTGCCGAAACCTACCTCGGTTATCATGTCTAGGTACTCTTGCAGCGGCAGCGAGCCGGTGAGGCACAGGGCCCGCAGGCGCTCATCGGCGCGCAATTCGTCGCTCATAGGTTGCTCGCAAGTGGGGTCCGACATCACGAGGCGGCCGTGGGGGCGCAGCACACGGTAGGTTTCTTGTAGGGCCTGGCGCAAATCGTCGGCCTTAAAGATGTTGAACAGGCAGTTTTGGGCGGCTACATCTACGCTCTCGTCGGCTACAGGCAGGTGTAGTGCATCGCCAGCGCGCAGGTCGATAAAATCGGGGCTAAACCAGTCATTTTGGCGGGCGGCTTCCTCCATATTTTCGCGGGATGCGTCGAGCATTTCAGGCACCACATCCACGCCAATCACGGCGCCCGGCTGGCGACTGAAGTAGCTGAATTGCAGCAGTTCCATGCCGCCGCCCACGCCTACGTAGAGCACTGCGGGGCTGTTGGTGAGGTCGCGCGGGTTCACGGTGCTGCCGCAGCCATAGTTCATGGCTAGCATACGCTGCGGGATGCGCAGGCCCGGCAGCTGCCACACGGGGTTGGTGGTGCAGCAGAGGCCCACTTGCGGCTCCTGAGCGGCTTGGCGGTACACGTCGGCGGTAGTGGCGAGGTAGCTCATAGGGTAAGCAATTCTAGATTTTAGGCAAAAGAAACGCCGCCTAGTTCAAACGGCGCTACGCCCCCTATGTTATCTTGCCTAACGGTAGTGGCCCTAGGTGGCCCGTCCTCCCCTATCTCTTACTCATCTTTTCCCAGCCCCTGCATGGATTCGTACTACAACCCCGCCGACCTCAAAAAATTTGGTAACATCGCCGAGTTTCAAAAGGAGTTTGCCGATAAGTTCTTCGCTTACTACGGCGCCGTTTTTGCCGAGGGTGCCCTCACCGCCCGCGAGAAATCACTCATTGCGCTGGCCGTGTCGCACGCAGTGCAGTGCCCCTACTGCATCGACGCTTACACCAACGATACGCTCGAAAAAGGCTGCTCGGAGCCCGAAATGATGGAGGCCGTGCACGTAGCCGCTGCCATCCGGGGTGGGGCCACGCTAGTGCACGGCGTGCAGATGATGAACAAAGTGAAAGAACTGTCGATGTAGGTCTTGGCGTTTGGATAGAGTTTAGTGATTAGTGCCGCATGAGTCTTCGTTAAGAACAACGTCCGTCATGCAGAGCGCAGCGAAGCATCTCGCAAGCTGACATCCACAATCGTCATTGATTACTGCGCCACGCGAGATGCTTCGCTACGCGCTGCATGACCCTAATAAGTAGTATTAGCCTCTACTAAACAGCACAAAAAATGAAATCACTCAAAGCAACTGGCCACGAGCTGGCCGATTCGGCCTTTCAGCTCACGGTGCTGAGCCGCGAGGCGGCGGCCACGGCGCACCTGCCGCGATTTCACCAGCAGTTGGCGGGGGCAGGGCTGCTGCCGCTGCGGCCAGTAGCGCCTGCCGTGCTGCAAATCAACGTGGGCAAGATGTGCAACCAGGTGTGCCGCCACTGCCACGTCGATGCGGGCCCCGACCGCAAGGAAATCATGACCCGCGCTACGATGCAGCAGTGCCTCGACGCGCTGGCCCGCACCGACATCCCGACGGTAGACCTCACGGGCGGAGCGCCCGAGATGAACCCCGACTTTCGCTGGTTTGTGGAAGAAATCACCAAGCTCGGGCGCAAAGTACTGGTGCGCTGCAACCTGACTATCATCGTCGCTAACAAGAAATATCACGATTTGCCCGAGTTTTTCCGGCAGCACGGCGTGGAAGTGGTCAGTTCGCTCCCCTTTTACAGCGCCGACAAAACCGACCGGCAGCGCGGGGCAGGTGTATTCGCCGACTCCATCCGGGCCTTGCACATGCTCAACGCTGTGGGCTACGGCCAAGAGGGCAGCGGCCTAGTGCTGAACCTAGTGTACAACCCCGGCGGCGCCTTTTTGCCGGGTGCACAGCAAGGGCTAGAGCAGCAATTCAAGCGGGCGCTGCTCAAGGACCACGGCATCGTTTTCAATAACTTGTTCGCCATCACCAACCTACCTGTAAGCCGCTACCTCGACTACCTCATCGAGTCGAACAACTACGCGGGCTACATGGAAAAGCTCGTGACGGCCTTCAACCCCGTGGCCGCGGCCGGTGTGATGTGCCGCAGCACCCTTTCCGTAAGTTGGGACGGCGGCCTCTATGACTGCGATTTCAACCAAATGCTCGACCTAGGGGTAGCCAGCCCAGTGCAGCACATCCGCGACTTCGACGCCGCCGCGCTGGCCGAGCGCGCCATTGTTATCAACGAGCATTGCTACGGCTGCACGGCCGGCAGCGGCTCCAGCTGCGGCGGCACCACGGTGTAAAGTCGTTAAAAACCCGTCTGTCATGCTGAGCTTGCGAAGCATCTTATCACGTCAGAGGCAGTAACCCCAACGTGATAAGATGCTTCGCAAGCTCAGCATGACAGGCGGGTTTTCGGTTACTTATAAAACGGCGTTCAGTTCAGCCCGACCTTCCCCTTCATCGACTCAAATAGCTTGGGGGAATCGAAGCCTACGCCGTGCTTGAATACGATTTCCATCTGGCGCAGCTGGCGGATATCCTTTTCGGGGTCGCCGTTTATCAGTACTAGGTCGGCTTGTTTGCCGGGCTCGATGGTGCCGATTTCACGCTCGCGCCCTAGGTACTTGGCGCCGTTGAGGGTGCATATTTTGATGGCTTGCAGCGGCGTGAAGCCGCCTTCTACCAGCAGTTCGATTTCGCGGCGGTTAGCGTAGCCCGCGATGGTACGGCCCGCGCCAGTGGGGTCAGTGCCGGCCACGAGCAGGCCGCCCGCGTCGTAAAATTGCTTTTCCCAGGCCTGCTCTTTCTTGAACAGCGCCACGCTGGCCGTGTCCTTGCCCTGGTTGCTTTTCCAAGTGGCAGTTTCGCGCTCTTGCAGTTGCGGCACCAGCGCGTCGAGGCCACCACCTAGGACCACCTCGCGGCCGGTGTAGGGCTCGAACACGGGCAGCGTGGAGGTGAGTGCCACATTCTTACTAATCAAGAACTTGATGAGGTCGGCCATGGCCGGGCTACCTAGGGGCAGGCGCTGCAAGGCCTGGCGGGCGGCGGGGTAGTCGCAGGCATCGGTGGCCTTGCCGGCCACGAAGTCGGAGCTGGCCATGAAGCCGTGCTCTAGGTTATCGATACCCGTTTCGGCGGCCTCGCGGTAAGTGATGGCGCAGAGGTGGCCCGTCACTTTGAGGTGGCGCTGGTGGGCCTCCTGCACCACGGCGGCGAGGTCGGCGCGGGTGGCGTGCATGTACATCTTGAACGACGTACAGCCCCGGTCGGCCCAAAACTTGGTCGAGGCGGCCGCGTCGGCGGGACCTTTTATGGTATTCAGGGCCGGAATATCCATACCGGGCTCCTCCATGTAGGGCGCCGTCACGTCCATGTCGGGCCCAATGAATTTGCCCTCGCCGATGAGGCGCTGAATCGCCAGGTCGGTCTGTGGCTCGATGCTGCCAGCTGTGCGGATAGTAGTGGCCCCACCCGCCAAATACAACCTAGGGAACGAATACGGCATCTGGGCAATGTTGAAGAGCCCGCCCGCTGGCATGGTGTAGTATAGGTGCTCATGCAGCATTACCAGCCCCGGAATCAGCGTCTTGCCGGCGCAGTTGATGACTTCGGCACCGGCCGGCACCTTCACTTTCTTGGCGGCGCCCACCTGCTCGATGCGGCCGTCGCGCAGCAGCACAGTTTGGTGCAGCAGCGCGGGACGGCCGGTACCGTCGATGACTTTGGCATCGGTGAGGGCCACCACAGGCGCACTCACCTTAATGTATTCCTTGACCTGCGGCGTGAACTGCGGTGGCGCGGCAAGTTGTGCCAAGACGGGCACGGCAGGTAGCAGCAGGGACAGAAATAACAGCTTTTTCATGGGCGCGCAATGGGATGAGCACGTAATATCCGACCTAGGACGGTCTTAGTACTACTACCCACTATTTACTTATTAGTCGTCATCTGTTATGCTGACGAAGGAAGCATCTTGCTCGCTCTGTAACTAGCGCCAAGACTTACTGCCCACACGAGATGCTTCCTTCGTCAGCATGACATTCTTTTTCCAGTATTTCCTATACTACCATGCCTACTTATCATATTGGCTGCTCTGGCTACCATTACCGGCACTGGCGCGGCGTTTTCTATCCCGATAAGCTGCCTATGCGGCGCTGGTTTGAGTTTTATAGTCAGCACTTTCGCACGCTGGAGTTGAACGTCACGTTCTACCGCTTTCCGCAGCTTTCTTTTCTCGAAAACTGGTACGCGCAGGCGCCCCCCGACTTTCAGTTTGCCGTGAAAGCGCCCAAGCTCATTACGCACTACAAGCAGTTTCACGGCGTGGGCCAGTTGCTTGGCGACTTCTACGATACCACTGGCCGGGGTCTGCTCGAAAAGTTGGGGCCGGTGCTGTTCCAGCTGCCACCCCGGATGGCCTACGAGCCCGACCGGCTCACGCGTATCCTCGACTGCCTCGACCTGAGCTTTGTGAATGTGCTGGAATTTCGCCACCCTAGTTGGTGGCGCGATGAAGTGTACCACGAGCTGCGGCAGCGCGGCGTAGTGTTCTGCGGCCAGAGCCACCCACTGCTGCCCGATACAGTGGTAGCCACCGCGCCCACGCTCTACTACCGCTTCCACGGCGTGCCCGACCTCTACGCTTCGCCATACCCTAGCGAGGCCCTAGGGCGCTACGCCGCCGAGGTGGCCACCGCGCCCGGCGTCGAGCAGGCGTATCTGTATTTCAACAACGACATCGGTGGCTCGGCTATCGGCAATGCGCAAGAAATGCGCAGCCTACTGTAGCTTGGGCATTGTAGTCCAAGCTACTTTCGCTTATGCTCGACCTCATTATTGATGCCCGGCCGGCGGCGCTCGCGCCGGGCTTTGCCGTGAAGCGCATCCTCCCCTACCGACTGCGGCGCATGCTGGGCCCATTCATTTTTATGGACCACGCCGGGCCGGTGCAGGTAGCCCCAGCCCAAATGCCGAACCTCGACGTGCTGCCGCACCCGCACATTGGGCTGAGCACGGTGAGCTACTTGTTTGGCGGGCAAGTAACGCACCGTGACAGCCTAGGGGTCGAGCAAATCATCCGCCCCGGCGAAGTAAACTGGATGACCGCCGGCAGCGGCATTGCCCACTCCGAGCGCTTTGAAGACCCGGCCGCGCTGGCTGGCGGCGCCCTCGAAATGCTGCAAACCTGGGTAGCCCTGCCGGAAGCCGATGAGGAACAAGCGCCCACTTTTCGCAATTACCAACCGACCGAGCTACCCATCTTCACTGACAACGGCGTGTGGATGCGCCTGATTGCCGGCGAGGCTTTCGGCCTGAACAACGGCGTAGAGACACATTCGCCATTATTCTATCTGCACGTGGTGCTGCAAACTGGTGCTCGCTTTGGGCTACCGCGCGGCTATCCCGAGCGCGGCGCCTACGTAGCCAAAGGCAGCGTGGAAGTAAACGGCCGCGTGTACACCCCGGGCCAGCTGCTAGTGTTCACGCCGGGCCTCGACCCGGTGCTAATAGCCCGCGAGCCCAGCACCCTCATGCTACTGGGCGGCGAGCCCCTAGGCGAGCGTTTCATCTGGTGGAACTTCGTATCCTCCCGCCGCGAGCGCATCGAGCAAGCTAAAGCCGACTGGCAAGCCGGCCGCATCTTGCTGCCCCCCAACGACAACCAAGAGTTTGTGCCCCTACCTAGCGACCGCACCCGCGCGGCGGGCACCGGGTCGCCCCCACCGCAGGCGTTGTCATAGCGTAGACCCCACCCCCGGCCCCTCCCCTCCGGGAGAGGGGAGCCAATCGCAAAAGGCGTAGGTAAACGTCATTCAGTCGCCGGGCTCCCCTCTCCCGGAGGGGAGGGGCTGGGGGTGGGGTCCTACGAGCTCCAAGCATCACGCTGGCAATAGCTATTTCAAATGCAAAAAGCCCTCCGCATATATACAGAGGGCTTTTTTACTGATTATTATATTATCTAGCGGCTGGTTTTGCCAGCGCCACCAGCAGACTGGGCGGCACTCACGCGCCACACTTTGTTGCCGGCATCGTCGGTTACGAGCAGGGCACCGTCGGGCATGGTCACTACGCCTACAGGGCGGCCGTGCGCTTTGTTGGAGTCGCCACCAACTAGAAAGCCGGTCAGGAAGGGTTCGGGCTTGCCCGCGGGCTTCCCATCTTGGAAGGGCACGAAGGCCACCTGGTAGCCCGAGTACTGCGAGCGGTTCCAGGAGCCGTGCTCACCCACAAAAGCACCGTTTTGGTACTTGGCGGGGAAGGCCTTTTTATCGTAGAAGGTGAGCCCTAGGGCCGCTACGTGGGGGCCCATCGGTACGTCGGGCACGAGGGCTGCTTTTACGAGGTCGGGGCGCTCGTTTTTGCGCCTAGGGTCTTCGTTTTGGCCGTAGTACGAGTAGGGCCATCCGTAGAAGCCGCCCTCTTTCACACTCGTGATATAGTCGGGCACTAGCTCGTCGCCTAGCTCGTCGCGCTCATTCACAGCCGCCCACAGCGTGGTGGTACCAGGATAATACGCTAGGCCAATGGGATTGCGCAGGCCGCTGGCGAAGACTTTCTCGCCCGAGCCATCTGGATTGATTTCGAGAATATTGGCGCGGCGCTTTTCGTTTTCGGGGCCGTGCTCCATCACATTCGAGCCCGAGCCTACGGTCACGAATATCTTCTTGCCATCCTTGCTAGCCAGCAGGTTGCGAGTCCAGTGGTTGTTGTAGCCGCCCTCGGGCAGGTTGAGGATTTTCTGGCCGGCGGCTGTCATCTTAGTTTGGCCTGGCTGGTACGGGTATTTCAGCACGCCGTTGGTGTTGGCCACGTAAAACGAATTGCCCATTACTAACATGCCAAAGGGCTGGTCAAGACCGGTCAGGAACACCGAGCGCATGTCGGGCTTGCCGTCGCCATTCGTGTCGCGGAAGAGCGTGATGCGGTTGGCGCTGGTGGGCTGTAGCGAGCGCGACTTGTCGAGGCGCAAGGCGGCGGCAATGTCTTTCTTAAGGCCCTTGGGCAGCGTGGCAGCTTCCGATACAAATACGTCGCCATTGGGCGCCACGTAGGCCCAGCGCGGGCTTTGCAGCCCGCCCGCAAATTCTGTAACAGTGAAACCTGCTGGCGCTGTGGGCGTTTTGCCCGCTGGCCAGTCGATGACATCGACACGCTTGGTTACCGACTTACTTTCGTAGGGCGCCGGCAGGTGCACGTTCTCGTCTTTGGGCGTCGTGATGGTCTGGGCTGGGTTATCGGCCTGAGCTTGCTGTTTTTCTTCTTTGCTGGGGCCGCTGCTGCACGCGGCAAGCAGACCTAGGGCTGGCAGCAGATGGGCATATTTGGGAGTCATAGATAAGCGCGACATTAAGGAGGAGCAGATAAAAATCCACTCACTAGGAGTTGCGCTTTTTACTAGCCCCCGCTGGTTTAGTTACGTTGCGAGCGCATTATTACTCATTCTTTTACCACCTTAGCGGTGCCCACGACAGCGCCGCTTTCGCTTTGCACTTTCAAAAGGTAGATGCCCGGTGGTAGGCTACCGAGCTGAAGGCTAATGGTGCCCGCGCCGCTGGCCTGGGCCACCACCTGTCCGGTGGCACTATATAGTGCCCCTAGGCAGCGCCCAGCCGGCAAGCCCCTCACCGCCACCTGGTCGCGGGCCGGGTTTGGCGCTACCAGCAGGGGGGCCGCGCCGCAGCCAGCTAGCACCACCACCGGGCTGAAGGTCGCCGTACCGTCGATGTCCAACATCCGCAGCCGAAAGTAGCCTAGGTCAACCCGCCGGCCCACCCGAAACGAGTAGCTGGCGCCCGCCGCCCGGTTGCGGCTGGGCACGGTGCTCAGGCGCTCGTAGTCTTGCCCATCGGTCGAGCCTTGCACCTCGTAGGCATAGCTGTTGTGCTCGGTGGCCGTTTGCCAGGTCAGAGTGGCGGTGCAGTCGTCGGGCAACACGCGCCCGCTAAAGCTAGTGAGCGTGACGGGCAGCGGCGCGGCCGGGCACAGCACTGTGCGCTGCAAAAATGCGGCGGCCTCGTTGATAATCTGCGTGTAAGTGGGCTCGGCAACGGGACTGCTGTGGTTGCCATCGGCCACCGGGTGCAGTTGATTAGCAATGCCTGCTGCCGAGGCAATTGGCTCTAGCGCACCACTGCCACAAACGTTAAACTGCGTGGGTTTGAGCAGGGCGCAGTTGTAAGGCACTACGTCGTCCTTATCGCCCTGGGCGCTGTAAAGCGGTGGGTTACCGGCATTCACGATGCTCGTGTTATTGACACCCCCAGCAATGTTGACCACTCCCGCAATGCCAGAGGCATCGTAGGTACCTAGCAGCGGCGCGCCAGGCAGGTCAGTATTGCCCTCCAGCCCGCCGTTGTCGTTGTAAGCCTTTGTCGTCAGCGCATTTTCTGTAATACTTTCCGTATAAGCCACTTGCAGCGCCGTAATAGCCCCAGCCGAATAGCCGCCCACGAAAATGCGCGTCGGGTCAATGCGGTAAGTATTCGTCGTAGCCGCATCGCGCTTGAAGAACCGAATGGCAGCCTTCATATCGGCGGCCGCTCGAATTACCTCGTCTACCAACTTAGTTTGGTCGGCGTACACGGCCCCTAGGCTAAAGATATTCTGATTCAGGAGCCGGTAGTCGATAGCGGCGGCTACGTAGCCTTTGCGCGCAAAGCCCTGGCAAATACTTACCACTTCCGCCTTGGTGCGGGCGCCCTCTAGAAAGGAACCGCCAAAGGCGAAAATTAGCAGCGGGCGCTGCACCGCCGCATCGCCCGCGGGCTCATACACATCGAGGCGCAACTCAACGGGCGCGCTCTCGGCACCGGTATAGTAGTTGCGCACGGTGTTGCTGCCAAAGAGAACGTTAGGCGTAACCTGCACCTGCACTCCTGGCAGGTCATCGACGTAGCGCCCATTGCCGCACGCCAAGGCCGCATTTTGGGCGTGTGCCGACCACGCCCAGCCCAGCAACCAAACCCAGAGACAGACGATTTTTTGCATAGACCAACGGCGGAAAAGGAAGGTAGCAACGCCTAGGGGCCTTATTTATTTCACTCCCGCCCTCTGCAACTTAGCCGGGCTTTTGCAAATTAAAAAGCGGCCCGCGCTACGAGCACGGGCCGCTTTATCAAGCTATTGCACGGAGCACCAGGCTAGTAGCCGGGGTTCTGGGTCAGCTTGCCGCCGCTGAGCGTAATCTGGTTGAGCGGCAATGGCATCAGCTCGTTCTTGCCGGCCACGAAGCCTTTGCTGGCTAGCACAGTAGCGGCACGGCCCTGGCGCACGAGGTCAAAGAACCGGTCGCCATACTCCAAGGCCAGCTCTACGCGGCGCTCTTTCCAGATGGCCTGGCGCAGGTCGGCTTGCGAAATGGAGCCAGGCAGCGCGCTCAGTCCGGCGCGGGTGCGCACGCGGTTCACGGCGGCTAGCGCTTTAGCAGTTTGGCCTAGCTCGTTGGCAGCTTCGGCATTGAGCAGCAGCACCTCACCTAGGCGAAACACCCGGATGTTCTGGTCGCGGCCGTAGCCACAGGTTTTAGGCGCCGAGTTGGGCACGTAGGCCTTCATGTTGTAGCGCGGATTCGATGAGTTGGCCGCAATTACGTCGCCATCGGGTGTGGTGGTGCCACGCTCCAAAATGGTACCTAGGCGGCGCTGGTCGCCGGGCTCGAAGGCATTGGCGAGGTCCGACGTGGGGTTAAAAAAGCCCCAGCCAAACTGCGGGCGCACCATCTGGCACTCAGCCCACTGCGAATTAGAAGCATCGCAGTTGCCAGCCAGTGTGGTGCACTGCACCTCAAAAATCGACTCGCTGTTGTTCTCGCCCCGAATGCGGAACATATCGTAGAAATTGCTCGCCAACGAGTACCCTAGGGTCAGCACTTGGTCAGAAGCAGCCAGCGAGGCGGCGTAGTTTTTCTGGTACAGTTGCGCCTTGGCCAGCAGCGTGAGAGCCGCACCCTTGGTAGCCCGGCCCACATCGGAGGCGCCGTAGGCAGCGGGCAGCACGGCTGCGGCCGCGGTGGCGTCATTGATAATGGCCGTGTATACCTCGTCGCGGGTGGCGCGGCTAGGGTTCAGCTCCTCAGCAGTTTCGGCCACTTTCAGCAGCAGCGGCACGCCACCGTAGGCCCGCACTAGGTTGAAATAGGCCAGCCCGCGCAGGAACTGCGCCTCGCCCACGTAGCGGCCACGCAGGGTGGCATCCATGTTCACGCCGGGCACGTTCTGGATGACTTGGTTGCAGAGGTTAATCTGCTGATACTGGCCATCCCAGTAGCCCTGCACCGGCCCCGAGGTAGGGGTGAGGCGGAAGAAGGTAAACTCGTTCAGAAACTCGGCATCGCCGCTCACACTGCCCTTCTCGGCATCATCTGAGGTCAGCGTCGTCACGGCCAGCCAGTTGAACGCGGAGAGGTTCCACTCGCGCAGCTTGCCGTAGGGCGCGTTCACGGCGACAGTGGCATCGGCCTGGGTCTGGAAAAACTGCTGGCTGGTAGGCTGCCCCTGGGGCGCCACATCCAGAAACTTGCCGCACGACGACGTGAGGCCCACGGCCAGCGCCGCGGCCACCGTGCCCGTGCGCCAGAAGCGACGGGGGGTAATTAGGTTATTTTTCATGGGTGGGATGATGCTAATCTCTTAGAAACCAATATTTACCCCTAGGTTGTACGTAGCGACGAGCGGGTACACGTTCAGGTCGATACCCGCGTTGGTGGGCGTGCCGCCGACCTCGGGCGAGAAGCCCTTGTACTTGGTCAGCGTGAGGGGGTTCTGGGCGTTGGCGTAGATACGTAAGGTTTGCACTTTCAGATTGTTAGCCACTGCCTTGGGGATATTAAAGCCTATCTGCACGTTGCGCAGCCGGATGTAGTCACCCTTCTCAATATAGTAGGAGCTCACGTCGAGGTTGCGGCCTGTCAGGTTGGCCGAAGGTGTGGTGTTCGAGGTGCCCGCCCCGCGCCAGCGGTTGTCGTAGAAATCCTTGGTGTAGTTCTCGTTGCCGTAGCGCACTTCGCGTAGGCCATTGAGTAGCTCCACGCCGCCTACGCCCTGAATATCAACCTGCAAGTCGATAAATTTGTAGCGGAACGTAGTGTTGAGGCCGTAGGTGAAACGCGGGTTGGGGTTACCTAGGCGCACGTAATCGCGCTGGTCGATATTGCCATCGCCGTTCTGGTCCACATAGCGCAGGTCGCCGGCCGCAGCACCGGGTTGGGCCGAACCCGAAATGTCTTGGGCCGACTGGAACACGCCGGCCACCTGGTAGCCGTAGAAGGCGCCGATGGGGTCACCGATACGCGTCTGGGTGGCTTGGTAGCCAGCCACTGGCAGGTTGCCAGCAAATAGCGGCGCGCCGCTGGCGGTGCTCAGGGTCTTGTTCTGGTTGTAAGCACCAGTCAAGCCAATGTTATACGAGAAATCACCGGTCGCTTGCGAGTCCCAGCGCAGGGCTACTTCTACGCCTTGATTCTGGAAGCTGGCGTTGTTGGCAAAGAAGCCGCTGCTATTGGCAAAGCCCGACGAACTGATAACTGGTATCGGAAACACTGCGTCGATGGTGCGGCGGTTGTAGTAATCAACTTCGGCCGAGAGGCGATTGTTGAAGAAGCGCATTTCTAGGCCGGCATCGGCTTCGCGCACGTTTTCCCAGCGCAAGGCAGGTGGTACCTGCGTGTCGATACTGGCGCCGGTATTAGGGATATTGGAGGGCGTGCCGAAGAAGGCCGTGTAACCGGGCAGGTAAGATGCCCGCAGCACCGATATATTATTGTTTACTTGGTTATTACCTAGGATGCCGTAGCTAGCCCGGAACTTCAGGAAATTGAAGGCCGTGCCATCTTTCATGAAATTCTCGTCAGAAATTACCCAGCCTAAGCCCACCGATGGGAAGTTGCCGTAACGGTCCGAGAACTTGCTGCTGCCATCGCGCCGGAAGCTGGCCGTGAGCAGATAGCGCTCCTTATAGGCATAGTTGACGCGCGCAAACAGTGAGAACAGCGTGTACAGGTCGGCCGGGTTGGTGAGGTTGGCCGTGCCCACGGTGCCTAGGTTGAAATAGTAGCTGTCGCTGCCCGTAGCCTGCACCCCGTTGATGGAGCCAATTTGCTGCTCGCTGCGGTAGCGGAAGGCCGTGGAGCCCACCAGCGCCGTGAGGTGGTGGTCGGTGCCAAACGAGCGGTCGTAAGTCAGGGTGTTCTCCCACTGCGGCTGGCTGAAATACGTTTCGCCCTTAGTGAGGATGTTGCCCCGGTACACCTGCACCGTCGTCAGCGAGTCAGCCTTCTGGTAGTTGTAGAAGCGGCTAGTGGTGTAGTTGACCCCTAGGCTGGTGCGCGCCGTGAAGTACTTGGCAAAGTTGATGGACACGAACGCGCTGCTTACCAGCGTCTGGCCCTGCGAGCGCTGCACAAAGTAGTCGAGCTGGCCCCTAGGGTTGGAGAAGGTGCCTAGGCCCGAGCCAATGAGGTTGGGGTCGCCGTAGCGCCCGCTGGGCAAGAAGGGCTGCAGCACCGGCGGCGCCACATAGGCGTTATAAAAGATGTTGCCGCCGTTGCTGTAGTTGGGGTAGATGCTCGACGCCAGGCCCGGCGCGTCGTGCGCGCTGGCGCTGGTGAAGGCGGCCGTGTAACCCGCCTTGATGTGGTCGGTGATGGTGAAATCCGTTTGCAGGCGCGCCGTAATGCGCTCGTAATCATTACCCTTCACCAAGCCCTGCTGCTGAAAGTACGAACCGCTAAGCGTGTACGATACCTTGTCGTTGCCGCCGCTCAGGCTGAGCTGGTGGTTTTGGGTGGCCGCCACACGCGTCACTTCCTTAAACCAGTCGGTCGAGGACAGGTTGGTGGGCAGGGCATTAGTGCCGGTCAGGCCATTCTTCTCGTTGTAGAGCGTGGCGTACTCGGCGGCATTAGCCATTTTCACGGTGTTGGTGGCGGTTTGCACGCCGCCGTAGCCGTTGTAGTTGACGTGGGTACCGCCTGCGCTGCCGCGCTTGGTAGTCACGAGCACTACGCCGTTGGCCGCCTGCACGCCGTAAATGCTGGCGCTAGCCGCATCCTTCAGCACCTCTATCGAGGCAATGTCGTTCTGGTTCAAGAAGCTGAGGTCAGCGCCCTGCGGTAGCATCGTGCCATCAACCACATAGAGCGGGCTCACGCCTACCAGCGAGCCTACCCCGCGAATACGAATTTGGGGTGCCGCGCCCGGCTGGCCCGAGTTAGTAATCTGCACGCCAGACACCTTGCCTTGCAGCGAGCTCACCGGGTTTTGCGAAGCCTGGTTTACCAATTCCTCCCCCTTTACGGAGGCAATGGCGCCGGTCACCTCGCGCTTGCTTTGGGTGCCGTAGCCTACCACTACTACGTCGTTGAGGCTCTGCGACTGCGGCGCGGCAAACTTGACGTCGATGCTCGTGCGGCCATTCAGGGTAATTTCCTGGGCTGGGTAGCCCACAAACGAGAATACCAGCGTGGAGCCAGCCGGCGCGTTGATGGAGTACTGGCCGTCTACATTGGTGGCGGTTCCTATGGCCGTGCCTTTCACTACCACGTTGGCGCCGGGTAGGGCCTCGCCTTTCTCATCGAGCACCTGCCCCGTGATGGGCGTGCCCGTTTGGGCCGGGGCCTGCTGCCAGCGCAATGCCGCCGCTTGGCTAGAGATGACAGCACTGGGCCACAGCCCTAGCGCAAGGCCTAGGGCGGCCAGTTTGGCTGGCGCCTGGTAGTGCCCCCGTAAGAGTAAAATTTTCATAAGGTAGAGGGGTGGGGTAAAGAAAATGGTAGAAAAACCGCGTGGGCGGAGCTGCTAAGCAGCAACTCAACTCACTACGAAGCTCGATTTAGGATGGATAGCCGAGCATCGCAAGAATCAGAAACAGCACGAGTAATTGACTACCGAGCAAGCACCTAGGTCTTAGCCGCTTCTACAATTTAGCGCAACTGCCGTCCTATTTCATCATGCTAAATTACTACTAGCAAGCAGAACGCCCTTACAAACACATTGCATTGACTAATAAGCATTTGATGAATCTTGCAATCGATTTCGTTGTAAGTACTTAGCATTAAATAATATCCAGTTATTATTGGAGTATAATTAGCCTAGGATAAAATAAATTAAAATTACCTTCGCTGCTTGACCCTCCTTTTCCCGCCCATGAAGCCCGCGCTCTTGCTACTCGGTAGCTGTTTACTTTCGGCCACTATGTTGGCCGCGCAGCCCACTAAGCGCCCGGCTACCGCCGCCAAGCCCGCGCTTGCCAAGTTTGACCCGCGCCCGCGCCCGCGTAACCTCTCCGACGAGCAGCTACTCGACCAGATACAGCGTCAGACGTTTAAGTACTTCTGGGACTTCGGGCACCCCGTATCGGGCATGGCGCGCGAGCGCAGCAACCGTTCGTACGACTACGGCGATGAGGTGGTGACCACCGGCGGCACGGGCTTCGGCATCATGGCCATCATCGTGGCGGCCGAGCGCAAGTGGATAACCCGTGAGCAGGCGGCAGCTCGCATCAGCAAGATTGTCAATTTCTTGTGGAAGGCTGACATGTACCACGGTGCATTTCCGCACTGGCTAAATGGCGAGACGGGCCACACCATCCGCTTCAGCCCTAAAGACGATGGCGCCGATATCGTAGAAACGTCTTTTCTCTACGAAGGGCTGCTGTGCGCCCGGCAGTACTTCACCAAGGACACGCCCGACGAGCAGAATGTGCGCAACAAAATCCTGTGGATGTGGGAGGGCGTGGAGTGGAATTGGTTTACGCAGGGCGGCCAAAACGTGCTGTACTGGCATTGGAGCCCCAACAACGGTTGGAGCATGAACCACCAGATTCATGGCTGGAACGAGTGCCTCATCACCTACGTGCTGGCCGCTTCGTCACCTAGGTACGCCATCGACAAGGCCGTGTACGACCAAGGCTGGGCCACCGGGCCAGAGTACAAAAACGGCAAGACGTACTACAACACAACGTTGCCCCTGGGCCCCAACCTAGGTGGGCCGCTGTTCTTCACGCACTATTCGTTTATGGGCCTCGACCCGCACGGGCTCAAGGACCAGAATGCCGACTATTGGCAACAAAACCAGGCCCATACGCGCATCAACTACGCCTACTGCGTGGCCAACCCCAAGCTGCAGAAGGGCTACGGCCCTAATTGCTGGGGCCTCACCGCCAGCGACAGTTGGCAGGGCTACGCCGCTCACTCGCCTACCGAGGACCTAGGCGTGATTTCGCCCACTGCCGCGCTCGCGGCCTACCCCTACGCGCCGGGCGAGTCGCTGCTGGCTATGAAGCACTTTTACAACGACCTAGGCGACAAAATCTGGGGCGAGTACGGCTTCGTGGATGGCTTTAGCGAGCAGCACGACTGGTACGCCAAGTCATACTTGGCCATCGACCAAGGCCCGATAGTGGTGATGATAGAAAACCAGCGCTCGGGCCTGCTCTGGAAGCTCTTTATGGGCAGCCCTGAGGTGCAAAAGGGACTGAAAAAGCTGGGTTTTCAGAGTCCGCATTTGAAGTAGCCATGCGTTTTCTCTGCCTGCTGCTTTTGCCCGCGCTGGCCTTCGCGCAGCCTCACCCCCGCCCCACTTACTGCAACCCGCTCAACCTCGACTACGGCTACACGCCATTCGAACGGTTTTCGACGGCGGGGCGACACCGCGCTACGGCCGACCCGGTCATTACGCTGTTTAAGGGCACGTACTACCTGTTTTCGACCAACCAAAAGGGCTACTGGTGGAGCGACGACCTGAGCAATTGGCACTTTCTAGCGCGCTCATTTTTGAAGCCCGAAAACACAGTGCTCGACGACCTGTGCGCGCCGGCCGTGCGGGCGGTGGGCGATACGCTGCTTGTCATCGGGTCCAGCGCCCAGGCCAATTTTGCGCTGTGGCGCAGCACCGACCCCAAGGCCAACAAGTGGGAGAAAGCCGTGGACCCGTTTCCAGTGGCGGCCTGGGACCCCGACCTGTTTCTGGACGATGATGGCCGACTGTACCTCTACTACGGCAGCTCCAACGAGTTTCCGCTCTACGGCGTGCAGCTCAGCCGCAAAACCTACCAGCCCCTAGGGCAGCCCACGCCGTTGTTAAAGCTCAACGACGCACAATTTGGGTGGCAGCGCTTTGGCGAATACTTGGATAACACCTTCCTCAATCCTTTTATGGAAGGTGCCTGGATGACCAAGTACGCCGGCAAATACTACCTCCAATACGGCGCGCCGGGCACCGAATTTAGTGGCTACGCCGACGGCGTGCAGGTGGCCGACCGGCCGCTAGGGCCCTTTGTGCCGCAGCCGCACAACCCCTTTACCTGGAAGCCGGGTGGCTTTGCGCGGGGCGCGGGCCACGGCAATACCTTTCAGGACAAGTGGGGCAGCTGGTGGCACGTCTCCACAATGGTGGTCAACGTGAAAAACAACTTCGAGCGCCGCCTAGGTCTGTGGCCGGCGGGCTTCGACGCGGCGGGCACGCTCTACTGCAACACCGATTTTGGCGACTACCCGCACTACCTGCCCACTGGCCCGGCCGACCACCTGCAAAGTCAATTTACGGGCTGGATGCTGCTGAACTACAACAAACCGGTGCAGGCATCGAGCACGCTCGGCAGCTACGCGCCCAACCTAGCCGTGGATGAGAGCATCAAAACCTACTGGAGCGCCGCCACGGCCAACCCCGGCGAATACTTCCAAACCGACCTAGGGGCCATGTGCACCGTGCGGGCCGTGCAGCTCAACTACGCCGACCAAGACGTGAACCCCGCTTTCTTGGGTAAGCAGCCGGGGCTGTACCACCAGTACCGGCTGTACCACTCGCTCGACGGCAAAACCTGGCAGCTGCTGGCAGATAAAAGCCAGAACCGCACCGACGTACCGCACGACTACATCGAGCTAAAAACGCCGCTGCGCACGCGCTACCTCAAGCTCGAAAACTGCCACATGCCCACCGGCAAGTTTGCCCTTAGCGGCCTGCGAGTGTTTGGCCTAGGTAGTGGCGTCAAGCCTCAGCCCGTCAACGAGTTTGTGGTGCTGCGCACCGCTGCCGATAAGCGTAGCGCCTGGCTGCGGTGGGTGCCCAACGACGCGGCCACGGGCTATAATATTCACATCGGGCTAGCGCCCGACAAGCTCTATAGCTGCGCCATGGTGCTGGGCGCCAACGACTACTACTTCAAAGGCATGGACAAAGACCGCACGTATTATTTCACCATCGAAGCCTTTAATGAAAACGGCATTTCTAGCCGCACGCCCGTGCAGCAAGTTGAATAATTTTTTGCTGAAAGCCGCCTAGGTCAGGTGTTATTGCGGGCAGGCGGCTACAGCACACGCAACGCTAGCGCTACGGGGCAGCAGCGCTTACCACCTAAGCCAAGCTTGCATTTACGACACACACTTGGCAGCCAAAAACGGCCTTAGCTAGCTCTAAACTAACTTTTCAACTGCCTACTGCAATTTTTTCGGGCTCGAAGGCTGGCCTACCTTTCCGCCTCCGCCCTCCTACCCAACCTATTTATGCAACACCGAAAATCTCTCTTCCGCGCTACGCTGCTGGCACTAAGCATAGCCAGCCTGCTCGCCTCAGCCCAAAACACGCCCCTGCCCCCACCCGACGCCAAGATGCAGCAGTTCATCAGCAAGCTGATGCAGCAAATGACGCCGGAGGAAAAAATCGGTCAGCTCAACCTCGTGTCGGTGGGCTTTACAGTGACGGGGCCGGTGGTGAGCGAGGGCGTAGATGCTAAGATTGCCAAGGGCCTGGTGGGCGGTGTGCTCAACACCTTCACGCCCGTGGCGGCGCGCAAGCTCCAAGAAATGGCCGTGAAGCAGACGCGCCTGCACATTCCACTCATCTTGGGCTTTGATGTTATCCACGGGCACCGTACCATTCTGCCGATTCCGCTGGGGCTGGCGGCCACCTGGGACATGCCCGCCATCGAGCGCGGCGCCCACATCGCGGGCCAGGAGGCAGCGGCCGATGGCATCAACTGGGTATACTCGCCTATGGTGGACATTGCGCGCGACCCGCGCTGGGGCCGCGTGGCCGAAGGTGCGGGCGAAGACCCCTACCTAGGGTCGCAAATAGCGCGGGCTATGGTGCACGGCTACCAAGGCCCCACCAATGACATGACCCGGCCCGATAACGTGATGGCCTGCCTCAAGCACTTCGCCCTCTATGGCGCCGCCGAGGCCGGCCGCGACTACAACACCACCGATATGAGCCGCCAGCGCATGTACAACGAGTACTTGCCGCCCTACAAAGCTGCCATTGATGCGGGCGTGGGCTCGGTCATGTCGTCGTTTAATGACATTAACGGCATTCCGGCCACCGCCAATAAGTGGCTGATGACCGACTTGTTGCGCAGGCAGTGGGGCTTCCTAGGCTTCGTGGCCACCGACTACACGGCCATTAATGAGCTGAGCGCCCACGGCCTAGGCGACGATAAAAAGGTGTCGGAGCTGGCCCTGAACGCCGGCATCGACATGGACATGGTAGGCGAGATTTTTCTCAACAACCTAGCGAAGAACCTCAAGGAAGGCACTGTGAAGCAGGCCGACGTGGACGCCGCCTGCCGTCGCGTGCTAGAGGCCAAGTACCGCCTAGGTCTCTTCCAAGACCCCTACCGGGGCGTGAGCGAGGCCCGCGCCAAGCAGGTGCTCATGCAGCCGGCTTTCGTGCAGGCGTCTCGCGACATTGCCCGCCGCAGCCTAGTGCTGCTCAAGAATGAAAACCAGACTCTGCCCCTAAAAAACACCGCTAACATTGCGGTAGTGGGCCCGCTGGCCGACCGCCCTATGGACATGATAGGCAGCTGGAGCGGCGCTGGCGATGGCAAGCAGGCCATTTCTATCTTACAAGGTATCAAGAATGTGGCCGGCTCAACCGTCCGCGTGACCTACACCCACGGGGCCAACGTGACCGAGGACGACCAACTCATCAAGCGCCTTAACGAGCACGGCGGCCAACTCAACATTGACCCGCGCCCGGCTGATGCCCAGATAGCCGAAGCCGTAGCAGCCGCTCAAAAAGCCGAAGTAGTAGTAGCCGTGGTAGGCGAAAGCCAGGGCATGACCGGCGAAGCCGCTAGTCGCGCCGACCTAGGCCTACCCGGCCGCCAGCTCGACCTACTCAAAGCTTTGAAAGCTACCGGCAAGCCGCTCGTAGTAGTACTCTGCAACGGCCGCCCGCTCACGCTGCCTTGGGAGAATGACAATGCCTCGGCCATCCTAGAAACGTGGTTTGGTGGCACTCAGGCTGGCAACGCAGTGGCCGATGTGCTATTTGGGGTATATAACCCCGCCGGCAAAATCACCATGACTTTCCCTAGGTCGGTGGGCCAGGTGCCGATTTACTACAACCACAAAAGCACCGGCCGCCCCTACGCAGGCGTGCTGCTCGATAAGTACAAGTCGCGCTACCTCGACGCACCCAACGACCCGCTTTATCCCTTCGGCTTTGGCCTGAGCTATAGCACGTTCACCTATTCTAAACCCACCGTTAGCAAAACCAGCATTGCCCCCGGCCAAGGTCTCGACGTGACCGTGACAGTGAAAAACAGCGGCCAACGCGATGGCGAAGAAGTTGTACAATTCTACCTGCGCGATGTAGTGGGCAGCAGCACCCGCCCAGTGCAGGAGCTAAAAGGATTCCAGAAAATCTTGCTTAAAGCAGGTGAAAGCCGCCAAGTAACCTTCCACGTCGCCGACAACGACCTGAGGTTCTACAACGACGACCTGAAGTGGGTATCCGAACCCGGCGAGTTTGAGGCCATGACCGGTGGCAACTCGCGCGACGTGCAGAAAGTGAGCTTTACGCTAACGAAGTAAGTCATAGGCTCGTGTCTTAATTACTCGTCGGCCGTGCTACCCCACCCCCGGCCCCTCCCCTCCGGGAGAGGGGAGCCGACCGCAAGCAAATTTTGGCAGGCGTAGTTAATCGTCAGGCTCCCCTCTCCCGGAGGGGAGGGGCCGGGGGTAGGGTAATACGGTAGTGATTCACGCAAAAAAGCGGCCGCAACATCTGTTGCGGCCGCTTTTTTGTACTCCTAGCTACCTAGGGTGCCTACTTACGCTTGGCCGAGGTGGCCTTGCGGGTACGCTTCTTCTTAGTAGACTTGCGGACAGCCTTAGCTGCCGGCTTGGCGGGCGCGGGGCCGTACTTGGTCTCGGCAGGGTTGGTTTCGCCGGTCAGGAAGGGGTCGAAGTCCACGCGGCGGTTTTGGGCGCGGCCTTCTTCGGTGCTGTTGTCAGCAATAGGCTTGGCCTCACCGTAGCCACGGGCTTCGATGCGGTCGGCCGAAACGCCTTTGTCGAGCAGGTACTTACGAGCTGACTCAGCGCGCTCGTAGCTCAGGCGCACGTTGTACTCATCGCTGCCCTTGTTGTCGGCGTGGCCGGCAATGGAGAGCGAGTAGTCGGGGTACTCGTTCATAATCTGCGCCATCTGCTCCAGCTTGGGGGCCGACGATGGTTGCGGTTCGGCTTTGTCGAAGTCGAAGTTGATGTACTGCGTCTGGTCGCTGGGACCCTTCTTCTCGGGGCAGCCATTGGCATCCACTTTCGTACCGGCTGGGGTATCGGGGCACTTGTCTTTGTCGTCTGATACGCCATCACCATCGCTATCGAGCGGGCAGCCCGAGGCATCCACTTTCACGCCGGCGGGGGTGCCGGGGCACTTGTCGTCGGCATCCGCTACACCGTCACCATCAGCGTCGGGGCAGCCTTGCAGAGTGGCTAGGCCCTTCACATCGGGGCACTTGTCTTGGTAGTCAGCTACGCCGTCGCCATCGGTGTCGAGCGGGCAGCCGTTCTCGTCTACTTTCACACCAGTCGGCGTGTCGGGGCACTTGTCTTTGCGGTCGGGCACGCCGTCGCCATCGGTGTCTTTGGCTTTGCCTAGGGCTAGGGTTAGGCCCACCGAGTGCACCAGAAACCGGTCGTTCAGCTTGTTGTTGGGGCCGCCTAGGTTATCAAATCCCTCCGTGAAGGGGTAATGCTGCGACGTTTGCACGTCGATGGCCAGGGCCGGCGACACGCGGAAGCGAATGCCTGCTAAGCCAAACACCTCGGCCCGACGCACTTGGTTGGAGAACGAGCCGGCAACAGGATTGTAGGGATTGCCGCTAGCGGTGGTATAATTTCCCGACGAATTGGCCACGAAGAAGCCGCCGCCGCCCATCAGGTAAGGCTGCAGGAAGAAGTCTTCTTTGAGGATTTTACCGTTGTTGAGCTTCAGTTTCAGCCCTAGGTCAAACATGGCCGTCTTGGCCGTGAGATTATAGTAGTTGGGGGCTACGTCCTGAATGTAGTGGTAATAGTTCTGGTAGTTACCTAGCAGGCTCAGGTCGAACGTCGGTGACAAATACCGCGTGATGTGTGCCCCCACTCCTACCTGCACGGGCGTGTGCAGCTTACCAAAATCGCCGCCCAGGTTGCCCTGGTACTGCATCATGCTGAGGTTGACACCAATGGCTGTTTTCTTATCGGGCGTCTGGGCGTTAGCGCTGGGTGCTAGCACATTACTTACTAGGGCAGTCGCCCCGAGTAGAATGGCCTGCGAAGGAGAAAAAAATTTTCGCATAGAAAAATTAGTTGGGAAGGTGAGAAAGAAAGTGCGTGGCAAGTAGCCAGATGACGCTATGTAGCGCAAAACACGACGCAGGGTTGCCTTTTCGAGGCACTCAACGCATAATTGCCACCTAGGTCCACATCACCATTAAGCTGGCCCCCTTGCCTACCCTCTGAGTAACTGCAAATTCCAATCTTTAAATAAGTATCGTTTCTGATAGATATAAAAAAAGCCTGGGGTGACCCAGGCTTTTTATGATACCAGTACTACCCGTTATGTTTCGAGCAACCGGTGGCTACTCTTACTTTTAATTTAACAACCTCAAAATCCGACTATTAATCCGCAAAAAATACCCCTAGTTAGCGCGACCCGTGAGGCCAGGCGCGACTGGATTTTTCACGTACTTGTCGAGCCAGGTGTTCATTTCCCAGAGCATGTGCAGTAGGTTTTCGCGGGCGGCGTAGCTGTGCGACTCGGCGGGCAGCACTACGTAGCGCACCGTGGCACCCTGCCCCTTGAGGGCCGCGTAAAAGCGCTCGCTCTGGATGGGGAACGTGCCCGAATTGTTGTCGGCCTCGCCGTGAATGAGCAGAATGGGCGTCTTTACCTTATCAGCAAAGTTGAAGGGCGACATAGCATCGTACACATTCTTAGCCTGCCAGTAGGTACGCTCCTCACCTTGGAAGCCGTAGGGCGTGAGCGTGCGGTTGTAAGCCCCACTGCGCGCAATACCAGCCTTAAACAAGTTAGAGTGTGCCAACAGGTTAGCCGTCATGAAAGCGCCGTAGCTGTGGCCCATCACGGCCACGCGGTTGGGGTCAACCACCCCTAGGCGCTTGCCCTCGTCGATGGCGGCCTTGGCGCTGGCTACCAGCTGCTCGGTATAAGTGTCGTTGGGCTCGGCAGTGCCTTCGCCCACGATGGGCACAGTAGCACCTTGCAGCACAGCGTAGCCCTGCGTAACCCAGTACACGGGCGTGGCCCAGCTAAGGCGGGTGAAGGTATAGGGCGAGCCGCTTACCTGGCCAGCGTTGGCTTGGTCTTTAAACTCGCGGGGGTAGGCCTCCATGAGCGTGGGCAGCGGGCCATCGGACTTCTTGTAATTAGGCGGCAAGTAGAGATTGGCGGTGAGGTCCACGCCATCGGCGCGCTTGTAGTGCAGCACTTGCTTACGGAAGCTCCCACCAAAAGCCGCGTACGGGTTGGCAAAGTGCGTAAGGGCCAGCGGCTTGCCTTTCTTGGCGAGCGGCTCCAGGTAGTAGTTGGGCACCTGGTCGATGGCCTCGCGGCGGGTCAGCAACTCAGGCGTGCCTTTTTTGGCGTCGAGCAGGGCTACCGGCACTTCATAGTAAGGCGCTTCGGAACGCCAGAGCTCGGTGATTTTCTCGGTTTTCAGGTTCAGCTCGTTCACAAACGGCCGGTCGCCCTCGGGCGACGCGCCTTGGCCAAACAGGTAGATGGCCTGCCCACCCTGCCCTAGGGCAAGCACTTGCCGGCCCTGCGCGTTGCGGCGCGTGTAGGGCGCGCCAGGGTTGTGATACGTATCTTGCGACGAGCCATCGAACAGCACTTTCAGCGTTTGGCCGGGAGCGGCGGGGTCAAGCTGCCAGGTAGTTTCGTGGCGGTCGGCCCAGCGGTAACCATCCACCAGCGCCAGATGGTCGGTGCCCCAGGTCATGCCGGCGTAGCGCAGCGGCAGAGCGGCCAACTCTTGTGCCGGGCCGTCGAAGGGCGCGGGCAGTAGGTACACTTTATCGCGCACAGTGGCTTTCACTTTGGGGTCACCCCCATCCTGAGCCTCGGCATAGTAGAGCGTGGCCGGGGCATCGGTACGCCAGTCGTGGGCACGCGGGCCGGTGGGCACGGCGTCGAAGTTGGTGGGCACGTTGTCGGCTAGCGGCAGGTCAACTACCGCCTTGGCTACCGCACCGCTACCTAGGTCGAGCACATCGATGCGCTGCGGGAAACTGCTCACGGGCAGCGTGTAGGAGAACGGCCGGTGCACAGTGCGCACCAGTACGTAGCGCCCGTCGGGCGAGGGCGACACCGAGCGCAGCACACTGGGCTGCCCTAGGGGCTGCGCCGAGCCATCGGCCAGCTTCACCTTCACCAGCTGCGAGGTGGCATAGTACTCAAATAACCGCTCATCGGCGGGGTTTCTCAGCAAATCTTGATAGGTGCGGGCGCCCGATTTTTTGCCACCGCCCGTTTCCTGCACGGCGGGACCGGTGGGCGTGGCATCGGCGGCCGGGGCCGCGCCGCGGCCCGCGGGCACGGTGCGCGCCAGCAGCGTCTGGCTATCCGACACCCACTCGAAAGAGGAGCCAAACACGTCGTTGAGCGGCGTGGCCAGCAGGCGGCGCGCTGAGTTGGTAGCCACGTCAGCCACCCACAGCTCCACGTGGCCGGTGCTGCCATCAGCGGCTGGCACCGTGAGCGCAAACGCTACGTGCTGGTTGTCGGGCGACCAGCTCGGGCTGCTGATGCGGGCCTGGGCAGGCAGGCCCTGCACCGGCTTTTCGGCCCCGCCAGGCAGCTGCTTAAACTGCATGCCTACGGCGTAGCTCACGCGGCTAGGGCCATTGGTGCGCGGGTTGAGGCGCAGGCCGGCCAGCCGCAGCTCGGGCTGCGATAGCTCGGCGATGGTTGGGAAGTCTTGCACGGCCATAATGGCCATCGTGCGCCCGTCGCCCGATAGGCTGATGCGGGGCGTAGGCGGCGCCAGCAGCAAGTCGCGAATGGCGGCCGGCGGCTGCTGGTACTGGGTATCTTGGGCCATGGCAAGGGCGGGGGCGACTAGCAGCGCCAGTGCGGGTATAAGATGCTTCATGTACAAATAGACAGCCAAGGGTGTGGCTAGCTGCTTATACCGAAGGTACTCCTGATAGATTATTTATAAAAAAAGCACGCCAAGCGATAAGCTGCTTGGCGTGCTTTTAACTCGGAACCGGTAGACTACAGACTACATCCGGCCAAAATTCAGCCCTAGGATGAGTACGATGCCGAGTACCATTAGCAGCAAATAAGTTTCTACCGAACCCGTTTGCACGAAGCGCAGTAGCTGGCCGCCGGCCAGCGTCACGCGGCCCACGCCGTTGGCGATGGGGTCGATAACGCCGTTTTCAACGAACTTATAGAGGCCTTTCGACAGCGCCATTGTGGGCTTCACAAACAAAGTGTTGTACAGTTCATCTACATAATACTTGTGGTACACGAGGCTGTCGAGGCCCGAGCGCTGGCTTTCTTCTTCGGCGGGGCGCTGGGCGCGGGCTACGTACACCACGTAGGCGAACACAATGCCAACCACAGCCACCAACACCGAGATACCGATGAGCATTAGCTCGGTATTGTGGTCGGGCTCGGCGCTGAAGGCGGCGGGCATAATTTGCTTGGAGTAGGTGAAAATCGGGGCCAAGTAGTCACCTAGGTAATGCTTGCCACCTAGGAACATGGGCGCACCCATAAAGCCACCTACAGCCGAAAGAATCGCCAATATGATGAGTGGTAGCGTCATGCTAGCCGGCGACTCGTGCAAGTGGTGGCGCTGCTCCTCGGTGCCGCGGAACTCACCGAAGAAGGTAAGGAACAGCAGGCGGAACATGTAGAAGGCCGTCAGGAACGACGTGAACACACCAATGCCCCACATCACTTTGCTATGCTCATACACATGGCTCAGTATTTCATCTTTCGAGAAGAAGCCCGCAAACGGCGGAATACCTGCAATGGCTAAGCAGCCGATAAGCATGGTAATAAACGTGATGGGCATGGACTTACGCAAGCCGCCCATGCGGCGCATGTCCTGCTCGTTGCTCATGCCGTGGATAACCGAACCTGCACCTAGGAAGAGCAGCGCCTTAAAGAAGGCGTGCGTGAGCACGTGGAAGAATGATGAAGTGTAGCCCATCACGCCCAGCGCCAGGAACATATAGCCCAGCTGCGACACTGTCGAGTAAGCCAGTACTTTCTTAATGTCATTCTGCGCCAAGCCAATGGTGGCTGCAAAAAGCGCCGTAGCCAAACCCACGATACCAACTACCTCCAGCGTGTGCGGGGCCAGCGTAAATAGCACATTGGCGCGGAGCACGAGGTAAATACCAGCCGTAACCATAGTAGCGGCGTGGATAAGGGCCGACACTGGCGTCGGGCCGGCCATGGCGTCAGGCAGCCAGGTGTAGAGCGGCAACTGGGCCGACTTACCCATGGCACCCACGAAGAGCAGCAGCGTAATGAAGGTGACTACGCCCACGCTATAGTTACCAAACTGGCCTAGGCTGGCCTTTTGGAAAACCTCGCCATACTGCACCGAATTGAAGGTGAGGTAGATGAGGAAGATGCCGAGCAGAAAGCCCAGGTCACCAACGCGGTTGATGATGAAGGCTTTCTTGGCGGCGTTGTTGTAGTTGGTGTGCTTGTTCCAGAAGCCGATGAGCAGGTACGAGCACAGCCCCACGCCTTCCCAGCCGATGAAGAGGATGACGAAGTTGGAGCCCATCACCAGCACTAGCATGCTGAACACGAAGAGGTTGAGAAAGCTAAAGAACTTGCCCGCATTCTCATCGTGGCCCATGTAGCCGATGCTATACACGTGGATGAGGAAGCCCACCCCCGTAATCAGCAACAGCATAATCAGGCTGAGTTGGTCAATTTGATACCCAAAAGGAATCTGGAGCGAGCCAACCGAAATCCAGTCGAAAAGCTGCACGGTGTACTGGTACTTGAAGCCCATGAACAACGTGAGCGACAGCAGAAACGACCCTAGGACAGTAGCACTGCCAATAAGCCCGGCTAGTGTGCCCGACAGCTTGCGATTGAGCAGGCCATTAAGCAGGAACCCTAAGAAGGGCAGGCCGGGGATAGCGGCGTAAAACAGGGCAGAGTACGGCGCGGTGGCGCCGGGTAAAACATTTTCCATAAAGTAACTAGCGACTATGCGCCTGTCATTGCGAGGAGGAACGACGAAGCAACCTTTCCTTTTACGTTCGCACACATCTGTTATGCGGGAAGGAAGGGTTGCTTCGTCGTTCCTCCTCGCATTGGCAGACGGGCTCGTTTACCACTTCAGCCTACTGAGCAGATTAACGTCGGTATTCTGGAAGTTGCGGTAAATCATGACGATAATACCCAGGCCTACGGCGACTTCGGCGGCGGCTACGGCCATGATGAAAAACACGAACACCTGCCCGTTGGGGTCGGCGCGGTAGGCGGCGAAGGCAGCCAGCAGAATGTTGACGGCGTTGAGCATCAGCTCGACGCACATGAAAATGATGATGGCATTACGCCGCACCAGCACGCCCGTGACGCCAATGCAAAACAGCGCAGTAGCGAAGAAAATGTAGTACTGGAGCGGAACGGTGCGGATGACTTCGGGTATCGTCGGATTCATGCGGGTGAGTTCGGGGGCCGAGCGGGCCGGGGCTGGCGGGCTCTTAGCGGGCAAAGGTACCCGAAAAAGCCATTATGTGTAGCGGATTACTGGCTAGGGCTGGCAGTTGGGGCTCTCGGCCTTGCTGGCGCGAGTTTAGCGCAGCGTAACTGGTGCCTTATACTGACGTGCAGGTTGTCCCTCCAATGCCGCGCTAGCAGCAATGTATGTTATGCCTGCATACTTAATCCCTATACATATCTCAGATACGACCTAGGCGCGAGCTTGCTGCTAGCGCGGCGCAACTACTAACAGCCGATTTAATTTCAAAATCGAAGCTATACTGAATATTCCGGCACCTTATTTGTACAATGTAAAACTTCTGTTCTGTGTATGGGGAAAAGCGGCTTTCTTTGAAGGCCGCTTTTTTTGTGCTTAGGTCCTAAAATATCCCGCGCTGCCCCGCGTCTGCTTAGGCACGATGAACGCCAGCGCCCTCACCCTTACCGCCGCCATGACGGCCAGCCAGCAAGACCAACAAATACAGGCCACGGTGCGCGAGCAGCGGGGGCGGCTGCTGCGCTTTATCGAGCGGCGCGTACCCGACCCCGACGAGGCCGAAGACATTTTGCAAGATGTCTTTGCCGAGCTTGTGGAAAGCTACCGCTTGTTTAAACCCGTGGAGCAGGCGGCGGCTTGGCTGTTTCGGGTGGCCCGCAACCGTATTATCGACCGCTACCGCCGACCTAGGGCCACGGTATCGCTAGATGCGCCGCTCGGCGCGGCCGCCGAGGGCGACGAGCCCGCCCGCCTGCTGCAAGATATCCTGCCTGCCGCCGATGATGCTCCCGAAAACCGCCTGTTGCGCGAAACCATCATGGACGCCCTCACCGACGCCCTAGCTGAACTGCCCGCCGAGCAGCGCCAAGTGTTTGTGTGGCACGAGCTAGAGGACAAGTCGTTCAATGACATGGTAGCCGAAACCGGCGTGCCGCTCAAAACACTCATCTCGCGCAAGCACTACGCCGTGAAACATTTGCGCAAGCGCTTGCGCACGCTCTACGACGAGCTTTTCACGGACTAAAGCTCCCTTCCCTTTACTTCCCACCCAGCTCCTCCCTCTCACTCTAATGCTTCGCGTAGCCTAGCTTCGCGCTCTCAGATATGAACCGTACCTTCTGGCTTAAGAAAGCCTTTAAATTCGTTTTTTTCGCGGCCCTGTTCACGGCCGTGGCCGGCTTTGTCACCCAAAGCCTCTGGAACTGGCTGGTACCGAGCCTCTTTCATGGCCCCCTTATTAGCTTCGAGCAAACCATAGGGCTGCTCGTGCTGAGCCGCATTCTATTTGGCGGCTTTGGGCGCGGGCGGGGCAGCTGGGCACAGAAGCGCCGCCAGTGGAAGCAAGAAATTGCCCGCGAAGTGTCTAACCTCTCGCCCGAGGAGCGCGAAAATTTTCGCCAGCAAATGCAGAACCGCTGCGCCCAGTGGGGTCGCCGGACTGGCGCTCACTCTATGCGCAATGCTTTTAATGAGCAATAAATAAAAAACAAACCCGGTCATGCGGAGCCCCGCGAAGCCTCTCTACCGCACCACCTAGGGTGTGGTTTTATAGAGGTACTTCGCGGGGCTCTGCATGACCGGGGTGTTTCTTACCTCTCGGTAATTAGCCGCCCTGCTTGCTGCCGCCGCCCTTCGTATCGTCGTTGCTGATTTGCTTGCGCTGCTTGCCTTGCTGGGCTTGACCAAAACGATAGCTGAAGCTGAGGCGGAACGAGCGCTGGTAGGCGCGGAATTCGCTACGTTCTTCGAAGAGCGCCGTGCTTACGGTGTTGCGGTAGGGCCAGTAGTTATTAAAGGGACTGCCGAAGTTGAGTACTAGGTCAGCCTTCTCCTTGAGGAACGTCTTCTTGGCCCCCATCTGGTAGTAGAGGTTGGCCGAGCCACGGCCCTGGATATCGGGCGAGGGCAGCGAGGCGTACACAAAGCCTTGCAGGCTGAACCCTTTCTTGAGCTTGTACGAAGTGTTAAGGTTGAGACCCGCCGTGAGGCCTTGGCGATTGGTATTGAGCGCGGGGCTGCGGCGCACGATGTACTGCACATCGGGGCCACCGCTGAGGTCCCAGTTTTCGAGGGGCTTGAATGAGCCGTAGAAATTGAGCTGATAAAAAGTATTGGCGGCTACGTTCTGAAACGTCTGGGCCGTCACGCTGGGGTCGGGCACCACGCCGGCGGGCAGCGGCGCGCTGGGGTTGGTAGTCAGGAAGCGTACCGACTCGATGGCATTGCCGGTGTGGCGCACCGAGGCCGAAATATTGATAGAGTTGCTCTTAAAATTGGTATTGTAGCTCAGTTCGTAGGCATCGGTCAGCTCAGGGCTGAGGTAGGGATTGCCAAACGACAGGTTCTGCCGGTCCGAGCGGTCCACAAAGGGGTTGAGGTAGTCGATGAACGGCCGCGTGATGCGGCGGCTATAGGCGGCACGCACACTGCTAGCTTCCGAGAGTTTGTACTGCGCGCTGCCGTTGGGCAGCAGCGAAAGGTAGGCGGGCGGCGTGAACGAGGCACTGGTGCGGAAGTCGGCCGAAAGCGCCGTGCGCTCTAGGCGGCTACCTAGGCTCAAACTCGTTTTCTTACCCAGCCCAAACGAATAAGTAGCGTAGGCCGCCTGCACATCTTGAGCGTAGCTAAAATCGGTAATGCGGCGGCCGTCGGGCAGGTAGCTGGGGTTATCGGCTGGGCGCAGCGTATCGACATTGGCCACCGAACCAGTACGGCGAAAAATAGCTTTCACGCCCATTTCCAGAGTGTTTTTATCACCGAAAGGCTGCGTAAAGTCTGACTGCAATGTTATCTCGTGGCCGGGCGTGCGGCCCCGGCTGCGCTCGCGGTAGGTGGCCTGCTCGGCGGGCAGCAGCACGGTAGAGTTGTCATACTGGTCGAAGTCGTAGCCGAAGGTGCCCGTGTTCAGGGCGTATTGGCCGAGCACGCTCCACTCTTTGCGCGCCTGCTTGAAGGTGCGGGTGTAGGTACCGGTGCCTTCCACATTGAGGCCGCTAAAGCGGTTGTCGGTGCGGCGGGTATACAGCCGGTTGGTGAGGCCAGTAAGGCGGTTAAACAAGTCGTTGGTCGAGTTGCCACCATAGCCGTTGATGGAACCAGCCAGCGAAATACTGTGGTGCTCGGCTGGGTCGTAGTCGAGCCCTAGGGTGCCGTAGTACCACTTGCCTTTGTTATACACGTCGGCGGTTTGCAGCAAGTTGCTGATTTCCTGGCGCTCCTCATTGTAGCCTACGCGGGTGCGCTCCGAGTAGCCGGGGTTATACCAAGCGCCGGCGCTGGCCGAGGAAGTAAAACCAACTTTGCCCTTCTTAAAGTTGAGCGCCGAGTTGAAGTTAGAGTTGCGGTTGCCGCCACTGGCCCCGATGCGGCCGTTCACGCCCTGGTCAACGCCTTTTTTAAGGATGATGTTGATGATACCAGCCGTGCCCTCACCATCGTACTTGGCGGGCGGCGTCGTGATGATTTCAACGCTCTTTATTTGGTCGGCCGGAATGCTCTTGAGCGCCTCCGTCAGGTTGCTAGCCAGCGTGGGCGAGGGCTTGTTGTTTACTAACACTCGGAAGTTACTGGAGCCGCGCATTTTCACGTTGCCCTCGCCATCTACGGCCAGCAGTGGCGATTTACGCAGCACGTCGGTAGCGGTGCCACCAGCGTTGCTCAGGTCCTGCTCGGCATTATACACGAGGCGGTCGGGGCGCACCTCCACTACGGGCTTCGCTCCTACTACCACGGCCTCATTGAGGGCTGTGGCCGCGGCAGGCAGCCTAATGGTACCTAGAGCGGTAGCCCCGCTCGTCACGGTCACTGCCTGGGTGTGGGTGCCGTAGCCCACATAGCTTATGCGTAGCCGGAAAGTGCCCGTCGGCAGCTTGGTGAGCGAAAACTTGCCCGCATCGTCGGCTGCCACCCCCGAAATGGCTTTTTCGGAGCCGGCCGTTGGCAGCAGCACCACCGTGGCGTAAGACACCGGCTGGCGGCTCACCGAGTCGAGCACCGTGCCGGTGAGCGAGCCCGTATTGGCCACAGCGGCCGGGGCTGCTGGCGCCGGGCTTTGGGCCAAGGCCGCAGAAGTAGTGAGCAGGGCTATAGCCAGCAGCAGGCAGCGGCCTGAGCCGAGAAGAGGAAAAGTTTGCAAGACGTGCAGAATAGAGGTGTTGCGATGATAGATGCTACATGCGGCGCAAGCGTTGCCATAAAGACGAGCTAAAACAGAAAAAAACATCTTAGCTTCATATAGCACTGCCGCTACCTGCTGGCGCACAGCTTGCTGGCGGCGCGCCGCCCTCATTATCGCCCCCGTAGGCCAAACGTTACGGCGGCCTCCATAATAATTTAGTGTTACCGGCTGGGCGGCGCGCGGCGGCTGGGCAAGGGGCTGGCACATGACAAAAGGAGCTGGGTGAAGACTGGGGCAAAGCTCCTAGCTGCATCCACTCCCCGCGCTCCAAGCCATAAGTTGGCGCGTCCTAACTTATGATTTGGGCCGTGTCACTTCGCTGGGCGCCTGCCCCAGCAGCTTCTTAAACACGCGATTAAACGTTGATTTAGAATTAAATCCGCTCTCCAACGCCACGCCTACCAGCGAGTAGTGTGCAAAGCGCGGGTCAGCCAGCTTTCGCCGGGCCTCGTGCACGCGGTAGGTATTCACGAAGTCATTGAAGTTTTGCCCACAACCCGTATTAATGACTTTAGACAATAATGCGGGGTTGGTGCGCAGGCGCTGGGCTAGCTCAGTTAGGGTTAGCTCAGGCTCTAGCCAAGGTTGCTCGTCGGCCATGAGGCACAGCAGGCGCTCGCGCCAGGGCTCCAACTCAGGTGGCAACACGGCGGCCGCGGTGGGCAAGGCACTGCCTTCCCCTAGGTCTACTAAAGGAGCTTCTTTTGCCTCAGGCGCGATGGGCAAGGCAGTTGCTTGGTCTATCGGCTCCTTAAGAGCGGGGCCGCCTGGCTCGAAGCGCAACGGAGTAGTAGCCGCCGCATAATTGGCCTGCACCCCCGCCACAATGAGGCCATAGAGTAGCAGCCCCCGCAATGCGAAATAATTCCAGGCTTCATCGTAGCCGAAGCCGAGCAGCACATCCAGCGCTTCAAATACCAGGCTTAGCGCCCAGCTCAATACTTGCAGCACCAGCAGTTGCCGCAGCCCGGCAAAACGCAGGCGCTCGGCATCCGAAAAATTGTCGTCTAGGTAGCGCGTATAGCGGCGGTAGCCAGCTAGCACCAGCCAGCCATAGATCGGCAGCAACCCAAACTGCAAGTAGCCCAGTAGCTCGGTGGGGCGGTCGAGCCACTCAGTCAACGGCCCCTTGGTACCAAAATGGTACGGCAGCGGCTGCCCCCGTAGCCCATGCCACCATAGCAGGTCGTGGACTGCTGCGACTGCGTAAAAGGCTATTTTCAGTAGGCCCGGCAGCAGATGCAACCAGGCACGTGGCCTCAGCCGAAATTCTTGGTTGGTAAGGCTACGGAAGTATAGGTAGTAGCCCGGCCCAAGCAGCAAGTTGAGTTGCCAAGGCACGTAGAACATAAACGTATAGTAGCCATTGTGGCTGTCGTACCAGCCGGCGTAGCCTAGCATCCATTGTGCAGCGCCAAGCGTAGGCACCGCCAGTAGCAGCGCCAGTAAAGCATCGGGCGGCGTATTGCGCCGCCAGGCACGTAGCAGTAGCCACAGCGTAGCCACCACGCCGGGCACCACGAAGGGTAGCAGCAACGAGCTACGCAAGCCAAACTGGAAAAGCATGGGAGCGAAAGTACAGGCTAGTAACCTACCGCAGCTAAACATTCGGCTTAGCTTTGGGGTACTTGCTGCTAGTCTTTTTCCGGCCCCATGAACATCCTGCGCCACGTCGACCTCACCCGCGTCTTTTTTGTTGATATCGAAACCGTGCCCGGCCACGCTACCCATGCCGAGCTACCCGAAGCCATGCACCCGCTATGGCAAAAGTTCTGCGAAAAGCGCCACGCCAAGGAATTAGCCGACGGCCTTTCGCACGCCGACCTATTCGCCCACGGCGGCCTTTACGCCGAGTTTGGCAAAATCGTGTGCATCTCGGTGGGCTACTTCCGTGCGCTGAAAGACGAGACGCTGGAGTTTCGGGTCAAGTCCTTTGCCGACGATGATGAGTGCGCTGTGCTGCGCGGCTTTGCGCAGCTGCTAGGCGAGCGGGCCCCCTACGCCCCACAAGCCCGCTATGCCAAGCTCGAAACCGCCGGCCCCGAGGGCTTCTACCTCTGCGCGCACAACGGCCGCGAGTTCGATTATGGCTACCTAGGGCGGCGTATGCTTATCTGCGGACAGGCTATTCCGCCCATGCTCGACGTGGCCGGCCACAAGCCCTGGGACCTCCCCCACCTGCTCGACACTATGGACCTGTGGAAGTTTGGCGATAACAAAGGCACCATCTCGCTGCCGCTGCTGGCGGGCGTGTTCGGCATCCCCTCCCCCAAAGACGACATCGACGGCTCGCAAGTAGCCCAAGTGTACTGGCAAGACAAGGACCTAGGCCGCATTGTAGAGTACTGCGAGAAGGATGTTATTGCTACCGCTCGCATCTTTTTACACTACGCGGGCCAGAAGGAACTGTGGTCTGCCGTACAGCTTACGCAAGTGCCATGGGCTGCAGTGCCTAGCCGTGAAGCCTAATTTTCACTTTCCAAGGTCGAGCATTAAAAAAGGGGCAGCCTATTGGCTGCCCCTTTTTTAATGCTCGACAGATTGAACAACTAATCCCACCTCTAACCTTAATACCATTTCATATTTTTCTTTTATCTATGCAAAGCTATAACAAGAAGTCAATAAATTAATTTTGCATCTACTTATAATGCAAAAAATAATCCTAATTTTAAGCTTTATTTTGTATTATAACTACCAATTGCAGATTTTAATCCTATATTTGCTTCACAAATGTGGTTCACCAAACTAAATCAATAATAATTTTTCGCACATACTCATAATGCGAATAATTATAGTTTAAGAATTTTTACAAATAAAGAGTCCTTCTATTTTTTACTCGTTACGGCTTGATATTATTATGCGATTCAATTCTATTCATTTAGCACTATGGCTAGTAGGCCTGCTGACAATCGCTTTTGGCCAGCAAGCAGTTGCTCAAGTTATTGCGCCTACTCAGGGGGGCATGGTGAACGCTACTAAAGTTACCGCTACCACTACTGAGCTAATCTTTGGTAGCGGAGGCAACGGACAAGGGCGAATAGTAGCTGTTGCTCCCATTGGCAATGATACAGGGCCTATAATTCTTATCACTGACAATCAATTTTATACCGCTTCTACTACCTATAGCCAGGGTAGCTCGCTTGGTAAAGGTTACGCGGTATATAGTGGGAGCGGGCGCTCTGTTGTAGTTACGGGCTTGCAGCCGCGCACGAGTTACTATATAATGAGTGCTGAGTATAACACAGATGGGAATACTATTTCATACAACACTAATGGTAGTAGCACTTACATAGTAACGAGCGACGTTCCTAAAACAGTAGCACCCCTGCCAGTTGAGCTGACATCATTTACAGGGACTACCGATTCTCGTAATACTGCTACGCTGCACTGGGCCACCGCTTCCGAGCGCAATACAGCCTATTTTGCACTGGAGTCTTCAACCAATAATACCAGCTTTACGGAAGTTGGCCGGGTAGCTGCTGCTGGCAATAGCCGCCAAGCTTCGACCTACCAATGGTCTGACCCTCAGCACTTGGCTTATACTACTTACTATCGCCTACGCCAAGTTGATAGTGATGGCTCAGTATCCTATAGCAGCGTAGTTACATTAGCGCCTACGCTGCCTACGGCACGAAAAGTTGAGATATATCCCAACCCCAGTGCTGGCCAAACTATGCAGGTATTATTGCAGGGTTACGCAGGGGAATCGTTGGAGCTACGCGTAGTTGATACCATGGGCCGCTCAGTAGCAGCTCAAACGCTCAACTTGGTCAGTACCTACTCCACTGTCCCACTCATGCTACCTCAAGGATTAACCTCGGGCACCTACGTATTAACTCTTGCTGGTAGTGGCACTCCTGTCCAAAAACGTATTACTATTTCAAATTAATTGCTAGTCAAGTTAAGGTATCTAAATTTCTTATATAGGATATAAGCACCGCTTTTACGTTGACATCGCATTGATATGAAATAATTTATAAATTAAATTAATAAAACAAAAAGCCCCTTTCTTAAAGGGGCTTTTTGTTTTATTAATTTAATTTATAATCAGTGCAACAGCTCGTTATCGATAACATCGACAAAATGTTTATATGATTATTTGAGCTAATTAAAGCGTGTTAGGATAGTTACAAGTAGGTCATTTATCACTTATATAATAACCAACCGGTATTTTTTTGCATTACTCAAACAACATTGCTGGTTCATCGTACCTTTGGGCATCCGCTCCATCCTGTTATTTGTTGACATCATGCAAAAACCTTTAAACACTCACAAGTTTTCACGTAGCTTGCGCTGGCGAGGCAAGTTTTTAAACACTAAAGTTGGGCTACTGCTCACAGCTACTTTACTGCTGTTGGTTCAGGGCACTCAAACAGCTAACGCACAGGCGGGCTTTGTAAGCGATTTTATAAATATCAGCAGCCGCGTCGGTACAAATCCCCGCGTTACTGGGAAGTATTATACCCTCAGCAACAGTGCAGACCCGAGCGCTACGCGGCCGTTTCAGTCGGCGTTTCTAGGTACTTTCAACCGGACTCAACCAGATATTAATTCTCCGGTAACAGCGATTGACTCCTTATTCATCAATGCCGAAGCCAATACCCGAGCTTCGAATGGTGACTTCGTATCCGCAACGCAGCTATTTTATCGGGTACGGCGCGCTGATTTAACCGATGAGTTTGGTAGCGAAATTCCGGTGCCGTTGTCTCTAGCTTCGGGCGATGTGGGTGGTAATGCGCAGTGGGTTAGCGCGCGCAACCGAACAAACCTGATTACTTCTACTACTTCCCCCGGCACTTATTTGCTGGAAGTTTATTTTCTAGGTAACGCTACAGTTAGTAAATCACCAACATCTATTGTCGACAAGAAAAGTGGCGGATTTTACACTGCTACTTTTGAGGTGAAACTTAATGGAGTTAGTGTAGTACCGTCGAGCTGGAATGCTACTAAAGGTAGCAATAACTGGTTTGACGCTGCTAACTGGTCGGGAGGGCAAATTCCTAACACAAACACTGATGTTACTATTCCTTATGTCGAAAATGGGAATTACCCGATTCTTAATAGGGTGACAGGTCAAAGCAATATCGCTCAAGCTCATAACATTTTAATAGGTGGCAGACCTATTGATGACAACGGAGATGGCATTGCTGATAGATACGCTAAAGGTGCTACTCTTACGTTGAATAATGCACAACTACGTGTATTTGGCGACTTTCAGGACAGAAATGCAGGATTTAGACAGGGTACTACTTCCAGTACCAACCAAGGCAGCCTAACATTTGCTGGTACAAACCAGACCATTGATGCTGGACTTACTCTATCTAGCTTGTTTATCCAAGGCGGAGGTGTTAAAACGCTAACTCAGAATATTATCCTTAGAGGCGACCTAACATTTCAACTCGGTGGTGGCGTATTAGTGACGCGCACTGATAACACCAATACTTATAATATTTCCTTTCAAAATACAGGCGGTCAAGTTGGCCAGATAGTAGGCGAGGATAATAACAGCTATATATTGGGAGTGGTAAAATCTAGTTTGGGTGTGTATAACAATGGCCAGTCTTATAGATTCAACAACATTGGCATTGTATTAAGTGCTAATAATCAAGATAGTAACATTGATGCTGATGCCCCCGGCGCTGTCACCGTCATTCGCACTAGCGGTATCTTTAATGAGGTAGGTTCTGGAGTGAGTGTCCGCCGTAATTATGAATTTCAGGCTGATGCAGACCCGCTAGACTTTAGCCTTGCATTTAGCTATGTTACAGCTGATTTAAATGGTAATACTGCTGACAATCTGCAGCTTTATCGCCAAAGAACAGGTAACTCTACTTTTGAAAAATTAGGTAAGGACACCAGCAGTCCAGGAATAGTCGCAAAAGATGGTATTACGGGTTCGCTGAATGCTGTATTTACGCTGGGCGAAATTGTTCCACTACCTGTGACACTAGTGAGCTTTACGGCAACTCCTGCCGCACAAGGCGCGGCCCTACTACGCTGGACTACTGCTAGCGAAACCAATAACAAAGGTTTTGGAATTGAGCGTCAACTAGGTAATGGGCAAGCTTGGGAATCGGTAGGATATTTGGCTACAGGCAATAATGCTACTGGTGGCACGTATACTTATACGGATAAAACATTGGCCAACACTCATGATTCTCCTGTGGTCTACTATCGCTTGCGGCAAGAAGACCAAGATGGTAAGCTTAACTACTCGCCAGTGGCCGTTATCGCGCGCTCAACCGCAGCCGCTTCTACTGCTCTTCAATTGAGTCCTGTTCCTGTAACAGGCTCTACTATTTCGCTCACTTTTGCAGAAGCTAACCAAGCTGGGTCAGAAGTCTCTATCACCAATACGCAAGGCCAGCGCCTCTACAGCTACACGACTCAAGCCAGCTCCGAAGCTGCCCTGAGCCTACCAGTAGAGCGCCTTGCCGCTGGGGTGTATATTGTAAGTGTGCGCGTACCGGGCCAAGCCGTACGCCACGCCCGCTTCGTGAAGCTATAAGCTAGCTTCTCGTCTGCGCTAAACGTCAAACGCGCCCGTCGATATTCTTATCGGCGGGCGCGTTTGACGTTTAGCTGCCTTGCTCTTTAGTTACCTCCTCGCCAGCGCCCGCCTCCTAGGTCAAGGTAGAGCTTGACTTTAGGGTGCAGTCTTGCTGCTATCTAGAGAGCAGTATCAGACTGATTTCGCACTGCTCATTAAGGGCTACTTTTGCGCGGCAGCCGGAAGGCAAAGTGGTGCGTGCTGGTACCAGCGCGTTACTATTCGCAGCACCATGCACCCAGCGCGGGCGATGATGGTGCGGGCGTAGCCGCCATGCTAAAAACCGTCCGGGCTACCGCTGAGCGCTGGGGTGCCGCTCTGCCCCTGACGCTGGGGCCAGCGTCGGACTACTACAGCTTCACTACGCAGGTCAAGCAAGATTTCTCTTTCTAATTACCAATTATCATCTACCGCTTTACCCGTCATAGCCTGGCGAATGACTGAGGCTTGCTGCCGGCCACTGCGCTGAATGGCTTCAATAGTTGACTGAAGAACGGGCTTTGGATAACCGGCATCGTCGAAGGTGAGCGCGTTGGGTGCGAGGTAGTTTTCAATGGGCGTTACAGCTCCTTGGCCTGTGCTGCTATCGAAGGCAAAATTGGTAATCTGGTAACGAAAGCGGCCAGGCTTCACCTGCACTATCACGGTGCGCCATAGCGGCACTTGCACATTGGCACCCAGAAAATTTTGCATCACTAGCTCGCTAGTTTTACCTGTGACCTTGCCGGATGCCTCATCTTGCGTTTCGATGGTCATTTTAGTAGGTCCAGACGCGGTGGCAAACCACTTCTTGGCTCGTGCATACAACGTAGCTTGGCTAGCACCCGGCACCTGCACTACGCCCTGAAACGATACTTTACGCGTGAGCGAATCCATGGGCAATGGGTTTACCCAGCCGTGGAGCTTAGGCAGCTTCACCTGGGCCTGCGCCGCAGTAAGTGTGCCCAATACCAACAGCATTATAACAAAATATCTCATGGGCTGGCTACGCAAACCCGTTAGCAATAGTTAACCTACCTGTTCTTTGGGCTAGTGCAAGCAGCCTAGGTGATAGACAACGTTGCACCCATCTCACAGCAGCATACAAGGGGTTGAGTTGCGAGCTGTGCAGCAGCTGCCTATATGCTTTCGAAAGGCCTCCTGTATTAAAATTTTGTTAGGTAATATTTAACACTTTTATTTCCACTATAAATATCTGATTTATAATTATATGATTTTACACAGAATAATGTATCAACATTGTTCTATTGCTTATTCTTTCTTCAAAAACTATTTCACCCCCCATTTTTACTTAAATTCACCTCTGTTTCATCGGGATTAGGTTATACCTTTACCACCGCTAACCGCCAGAGCTAGTGAGGTTATTCTAGCGCTACGGTTAGTTCGCTACTACTTCTTTTCCCACCCTCTTCCTCTGGCCTATGCTGCCATTCTTACTCTCTTCGCTTGCGCGAAATAGTACCGTTATTCCCCAACGGTTTAGAGCCAGCGCGATAGCGCGCGCTCCCCTCCCCCTAGCTGTACTCAGCTCCTCAAGGTAAGTGCCCCTGGCACCCATTGCACGTAGTGCGCCCCCACAATACTATAAAGGCTAAGCTACCCTAGGCAGTTTAGCGAAGCATAGGGTATATGGCTGGGCACTACTTGCCCCAGTCTGGCGTAGCATTTAGGCTTACGCCAGGCTAGCCTCAGTTGCTCAATAATCGCTTTCTGGATTTGATACAATGGCCCCCACCGGCTGCTGTATAACATCTCTAGTAACACAATCGATTGTCTATTTTTTCATCCACCTTTTTTTCCCACCTATGAAAAGTACGTTACGCAATAGGCTGGTGCGCGGGGCCCTTGGCCAGTCCTTGCTCCCACTAGCTTGGTGTGCCTCCGTAGGCACTACCCTCAGTGCATCTGCCGCGCCGCGCGCTCTAGTTGCTCCTACCTCACCTGTGTCTGCTCACAACGCAACCACCCTGCTTGCCGATATTGCGGTGCAAGGGGTAGTTACCGACAGCAAGGGTGAGGGTTTGCCTGGGGTAAATGTTATTCTGAAAGGCACCTCGCAGGGCACCACCACCGATGAGCAAGGCCGCTACCGGCTGAAAGTGCCTGAGCAAGGTTCGGTGCTGGTCTTCTCCTTTGTGGGCTTTACCAGCCAAGAGGTACCCGTGACTGGCACTACAGCGCTGAATGTTAAGCTGGAAGCTCAGGATAAGTCGCTTGAAGAAGTAGTAGTGGTAGGCTACGGCACGCAGTCGCGCGCTACCGTGACCGGGGCTGTAGGCCAAGTCACGAGCCAGGAACTGGTGCGCACGCCCGCCGCTGCTGCTACTAGCGCGCTAGCTGGCCGCATCCCAGGCATCACGGCGCGCCAGGGCGACGCTCGCCCCGGTGCTGGTACCAGCATCCAGATTCGCAACATGGGGGCGCCGCTCTATGTTATCGACGGCATCCAGTCAGAAGAGGGCCAGTTTAACAACCTAGGCCTAAACGATATCGAAACCATTTCGGTACTAAAAGATGCGTCGGCGGCCATTTACGGCATGCGCGCTTCCAACGGTGTAATTCTGGTAACGACCAAGCGCGGCAAGCTCGGCAAGCCAGTCATAAACCTTAACGGCTACTACGGTGTCCAAAACTTTACGAAGTATCCGCACCCGGCCAATGCTTACCAGCACCAGCGCGGCCTGGTAGAGTCGGAACAGAACTACGCCCAGATAGAACGCCGCGCCCCTCGGCCTGTGTCGGACCCCGTATCGGGCAAGATTCTCACAGCCGAAGAGCTCGAAAAGTGGCGCCAGGGCACTGAGCCGGGCTACAAAAGCTACGACTACTACGACATGGTATTCCGGCCCAACGTGCCGCAGTACTACTTGAATGGCAACATCTCGGGGGCGTCTGACAATGTGACGTACTACCTCTCGGGCAGCTACCTCAACCAGAAGGCGCTCATCGAAGACAACTTCTTCAAGCGCTATAACCTGCAGGCCAACCTAGAGGCCAAGATAAACCCTCATTTCCGTGTTGGTACGCAGCTATATGGCCGCGCTGAATACCGCCACACAGCGGGCGTACCAGGCCTCGACGATTATTTCAACCCGTTCCTGAGCGTGTTTTCGATGTGGCCTACCGAGGCCCCCTACGCCAACGACAACCCGCTCTATATCAACCAGACGCACAACATCAACGTGAACCCGGCTACTTATAAGGAGTCGATTACGGGTTATTGCGATGATGACTGGCGGGCTGGCAAGATAAACCTGTATGGGCAGTACGATTTCTCCTTCGGACTTACCGTGAAGGCTACCGGCTCTTACAACTACACGACCAACACGTTCAACGGCTTCGAATACACCTACAACGGCTATCGCTACAACCCCACTGCCCAGACCTACGACCTGGTGCCGGGCGGCGGCAACCAAAACCCTTGGCGCGAGCAACGCCGCCGCGCGCTTATCGAGCGCACCGGGCAAATTCAGCTGTTCTATAACAAGCAGCTCGGCGACCACGGCCTAAGCGCTACAGCGGTGTATGAGCGCTACGACACCGACAACCGCTACAACATCGTACACACGGTGCCGCCCAACAACACGATTCCCATCCAGTACTTTGCCAATCAAGACTATCTGCTTGATGAGGTATCGGAAACGGCGCGTGCTGGTTATGTGGGGCGCCTAGCCTACAACTATAAGCAGAAGTACCTAGTCGAAGGCCTAGGTCGCTATGATGGCTCTTACCTCTACCGGGCTGACAGCCGCTTCGGCTTCTTCCCGGCCGTAACGGCTGGCTACCGCATATCAGAGGAGAATTTCCTCAAAAACAGCGGGGCAGGCCGGGTAATAACCGAATTGAAGTTGCGCGGCAGCTACGGCGTAACGGGTAGCGACGCCATCAATCCCTACGCTTACCTGCAGGGATACGACTTCGGCAGCGGGGCATCTATTTTCAACGGGGCGTACACCCTTGGGGTGCGGCCACGGGGGCTGCCTATCACTACGCTTTCGTGGATACGCAACAAAACGACTAACCTAGGGGTAGACTTCGGCTTGTTCGGAGGTAAGCTTTCGGGTACATTCGACATCTTCCGCCGCCGCCGCGAAGGCCTGCCAGGTGTTGACCCAAATATCGTCTTGCCAAGCGAAGTAGGCTATGGCCTGTACGCCGAAAACCGCAACTCTGATGAAACCAAGGGCTTAGAAGGTGGGCTAATCTATTCGGGCGTTACCTCGCAAGGTCTCTCGTTCTCGGTAGGTGCTCATGCCACACTGGCTCGCCGCTTTGATATAAGCTACGGCCAACGGTTCAGTAACTCCTGGGACCGCTACCGCAACAGCTACTACAGCCGCTGGGGTGACGTGGGCTGGGGCTATCAGGCCATTGGTCAGTTTCAGTCGGAACAGGAAATTGCCGACTATCGCATAGACAACGATGGCCAGGGCAACCGCACGCAGCTGCCGGGCGACATCATCTACAAGGACGTGAACGGTGATGGGGTTATCAATAACCTCGACGAGCGCCCCATTGGCTACATCCAGGGTGGCAACCCACTGGTGACTTACGCTCTCAATACCAGCCTAGGGTACAAGAACTTCACGCTCAATTTTGACATCATCGGAGCTGGTATGCAGACCTACCAGCGCGAGTATGAGCTGCTGATTCCGTTCCAAAACAACGGTACCTCGCCCAACTACATCCTCGAAGACCGCTGGCACCGCGCTGACCCCTACAACGCCGACAGCCCTTGGGTACCAGGCAAGTACCCAGCCATCCGGCGCGATGCGAGCGGCTCGTCTAATTTCAACCGTCGCAGCTCTTTCTGGATTAAAACTGTGCGCTACGTGCGCCTGCGCAACGTGGAACTGGCCTACAACCTGCCTAAGCCTTGGCTGACCAAAATCGGCTTCTCGGGGGTGCGGGTGTACGTGAACGCTACCAACCTGGTGACCTTCAGCACGCTCAACGACATTGATATCGACCCAGAAATCACTTCTACCAATGGCCTAGGCTACCCTCCCCAGCGCCTGATTAACACAGGTTTCTCGGTCTCTTTCTAAGCCATTTCCCACCCATGAAATTTTCATTCAAAACGCTTGCGCTAAGCTCTGGGCTACTACTAGGCCTTGGCACCAGTTGCCAGAAAGACTTTCTGGAACGCACGCCACCGAACATCATTCTGGACTCACAGATTTGGAATGACCCCGGCCTGATTACGGGCTTGCTGGCCAACTACTACGACCGCCTGCCAGTACATACCACCATCTATAACAACTGGGCCGAATATGCCGCCTACGATGAGGCGATGTGGTCGGGCAATGGCAACGGGCCCAACGACCGGTTCAGCTACGGCTCCGGCAGCTGGGGCAACTGGGACTATGGCCTTATTCGCGACATCAACTTGGCGTTGGATGGCCTCGACCAGTTCAGCACCGCGCTTACTACGGCACAAAAAGACCAGTTCAAGGCAGAACTCCGCTTTTTACGAGCTTACATGTATTTTGAGCTTGGTAAGCGCTACGGAGGCGTGCCCCTGGTCACGACGCAACTCGTTTATAACTTCGATGGCAACGTGACGCCCTTGCAGGTGGCACGCAGCAAGGAAACCGAGGTATACGATTTTGTAGCCAGCGAATTAGATGCCATTAAGGGCACGCTGGGCAATGGCGGCAGCATTACGCGGGCCAACCGCTACACAGCTATGGCCCTCAAGTGCCGGGCCATGCTCTACGCAGGTTCTATTGCCAAGTACAATACCCAGTCGGGCCTCAACATTCAAACTAGTGGCGGTGAAGTAGGTATTCCGGCTAGCCAAGCCAATGCTTACTACCAAAAGGCCCTCGACGCAGCCAAGGAAGTACTGGCTGGCCCCTACTCGCTCTACCGCACCAACCCCAACCTAGGCGAAAACTTCTACGAGGCCATTACGCGTAAGAATGCCAACTCAGAAGTTATCTGGGTGAAGGATTTCTTGACGGCCAAGGACTACCGCCACGGCTTCAGCTACGACAACATTGCGCGGGGTATCCGCGAGGACAACCTAGGGTCTTCGTCGCTTTCGCCCATTCTCAATCTTGTTGAGGCTTACGAGTACCTAGACGGCACCACCGGCACCCTTCGCACACAGAACGCGGCTGGCACCGACTACATCTATTACGATAACCTTAGCGGTCCCTTCGCCAACAAAGATGCCCGCTTGTACGGCACAATTATTTATCCTGGCACCTCTTTCAAGGGGCAGGAGGTGCAGCTACAAGCCGGTGTGAAAGTGTGGAACGCCGCCAACAATGCGTATGAAACCATCGAAGGCGGCCTGAGCACCGTGTATGGTGGAGCGGCCTTCCCTAATGGCGACAACAAGCTGCTGACGGGTAGCTCAGGGCCACAGGCCAGCCAGCCGGAGGTTTCTAACTCAGGTTTCTACCTGCGCAAGTTTATCGACTCGGGCGCGGGCACCAGCAGCCGCGGTATCCGTAGCGACACGTGGTGGGTACGCTTCCGCCTGGCCGAAGTACTGCTCAATGCCAGCGAGGCAGCCTTGGAGCTGGGTAACACTGCTGAGGCGCTAACCTATGTAAACCGGGTGCGCGAGCGCGCCGGCTTCGGGGCCAACAGCCTCACGACCCTCAACCTGGCGCGCCTCCAAAATGAGCGCCGCGTGGAGTTGGCTTTTGAAGACCACCGTCTCTGGGACCTCAAACGCTGGCGCATCGCGCACCAGTTGTGGAATGGAGACAACAACAATCCTAATGCCGTGGCCTACGTGCTGTTTCCGTACCGCGTGGTGCGCCCTGGCAGTGCCATGGATGGTAAGTATGTATTTGACAAGCGAGTTGCTCCGCGCTACCGCACGCCGCGCAACTTCCAGCTTTTCAACTACTATACGTTCATTGGGAACACCATCCGCAACAACAATCCTAAAATTGTTCGCAATCCCTTCGAATAGCCTCTCCCACCCATGAAAAAAGTTATCACCTTGCTGGCAGGGCTTGGGCTACTGGCCGCCGGCTGCGAAAAAGACAATATTGCGCCCCCCGAATCACAGTTGACCGGGCGCATAACCTTCCAGAATGAAACTGTGGGCGTACGGGGCCAGGGCGGCGTGCAGCTTGAGCTGTGGCAGCGCGGCGAATTCTTCCGCAACAAGATTCCGGTTTATGTGGCCCAAGATGGCACGTACTCGGCCACTCTCTTTGATGGCGAGTACAAACTGACCCGCCTGCGCGACAATGGCCCGTGGGTAAATAACACCGACAGCATAACGGTGCAGGTAAGCGGCAACACGGTAGTAGACGTGCCTGTATCACCCTACTTTGTGGTGCGCAACGCTATGATTGCCAAGTCGGGCACGGCCATCACGGCGAGCTGCCAGGTAAGCCAGGCTACGGCGGGCCGCGCCATCGAGTCTGTTACGCTATTCGTCAACAACGGGCAGTTTGTGGACACCAACAACAGCCTCGTAGGACGCACGACTAAGTCGGGCAACGATGTGGCCAACCTGTCTCAGCCGCTAACGTTCTCACTCACGCTCCCCAGCACAGCACGCAATGCGGTGTACGCCCGTATTGGGGTAAAAACCCAAGGCGTAGGCGAGCTATACTATTCGCCAGTGCAGAAGATTACCCTGTAATCTCGCATACAGCCTAAATTGAAAAAGCCCCCTACTTAGCTGTAGGGAGCTTTTTTTTGTATTACGCAGCGGTGCGGAATTAAGCTTTAATTCAGCGAGGTGGTGTCAATCACGAAGCGATACTTCACGTCGCCTTTCAGCATGCGCTCGTAGGCTTCGTTGATATCTTGAATCTTAATCAGCTCGATGTCGGACATAATGTTGTGCTCGGCGCAGAAGTCAAGCATCTCCTGAGTTTCGGCGATGCCGCCAATGAGCGAGCCAGCCACGCGGCGGCGCTTGGCAATCAGGTTGAAAGCGTGCAGGTGCGGCGCCTCGGAGGGCACGCCCAGCAAAATCATGGTGCCATCAAGACGCAGCAGGTTCACATACGCCCCTAGGTCGAGTTGAGCCGATACCGTATTGATAATGAAGTCGAAATAGTTATTCACCGACTTGAATTGCTCGGCATCTTTAGTCACCACAAACTTGTGGGCACCTAGAGCCTTGGCATCGGCTTCTTTATTAGCCGAGGTGCTGAGCACGGTTACTTCGGCACCTAGAGCAGCGGCAAATTTCACGGCCATGTGACCGAGGCCACCCAGGCCCATCACGGCTACGCGGTGGCCGGGGCCTACCTTCCACTGGCGCAGGGGCGAGTAGGTAGTGATGCCAGCGCACAGCAGCGGCGCCACGCGGGCTAGGTCGAGCTTATCGCTCACCTTGAGGGTGTATTTCTCATCCACTACAATCTGCTGCGAGTAGCCGCCGTAGGTGGGCTGGCCGGTGCCGATTTCGCGGCTATTGTAGGTGCCCACCATGCCGGTGGTTTCGCAGTATTGCTCCAGGCCTTCTTTACACGATGAGCACTCGCGGCACGAGTCGACCATGCAGCCTACACCGGCTAGGTCGCCTACTTTAAAGTTTTTGACGTGGTCGCCCACGGCCGTTACGCGGCCCACGATTTCGTGGCCGGGCACCATTGGGAAAATAGAGCCGCCCCACTCATCACGAATTTGGTGCAGGTCGGAGTGGCACACGCCACAAAACAGGATTTCAATCTGAACATCGTGGGCGCCGGGGGCCCGGCGCTCTAGCGAGAACGGCTCCAGCGGAATATTGGCCGCGGGGGCCGCGTAAGCTTTGGTAGTGGACATTTGCTGTCTGGTTTGGTAGTAGAAGAGTAAGCCTACAAAAACGCCGTGGCCGCCCGGCGGGCAGCAACGGCGCTTGCATAGGTAGTGCGAGAATAAACCGACCTAGGTGGCCTTTGTTTGCGGGGCGGCTAGGGCCTCGCTCACCAGCTGCCGCATGCGGCTCAGCGACTCGCGCGCAAAACGCCGCTGGAGCCGCCGCCCAAACAGCTTGAATCCTAGCCAATAGAAGGGGTTGCGGATACGCCCGGTCTGCGACACGGCATGAATGCGAAACTGCACCGCGCCGGTAGTCAAGTTTTTATGAATGATGAAGTCAATCTGCCCGCGCTCGAAGTGGCCTTCGAGGGTGCGGTACCCGTAGCCCCACACCCGCTCGGGGCCGTTGGCGGTTGGGCGGGCTTCCTCATCGGTGACCTCGCTCACGCGCACCCCAAACCAAAACGAGAACCCCAAAAACCGCGCCCGCAGCAGCATTACACGGTTTTCGAGCGGCGTGTCGGGCTTGAAGATGCCCGTGATAAGGCTGGGGGGCGGGAAGGCGTAGCGCTTTAGCACGTCTTGCGCGGCTGCAAAAGCGCCGTGCGCGGCAGGCGGGCCGGGTGCTTCGGCGGGCAGGTCGGTGGCGTAGTCGTCGAGGCGCCAGCCCGTTTCGCTGGTGTATTCGCTCTGGCGCGAAAAGTCGTAGTTGACTTTTACATCGGCGTAGCTAGCCAAGCGAGCTTGATACTGCTCCCAGAGCGGCGGCTTATCCATCTAGTACTGAGCTGTTAAGTAAGTATCAACGAGTAGGCTAGTGGCTGTGCTTGTGGTCGGTGGTGCCCCCAGGAGTGCGGCGCATGGTATCCACTACCACAGGCCCTAGGGCCTGCCCGCCACTGGCGGCGGCCACCCGCTGGCAAAACTCCACCCACGTGGCTTTTTGCATCAGCAGCCCGCCCCCAATGGTGTCGTAGGCAAACGCCACCAGCCCATCGCGCGAGCGGGCCCGCGACCGGATTTCGAACCGCAGCTCGCCGGGACGCTCGTCGAGGTAGTGCACTTCGAAGCGAATGCGCCCGGCCTCGGGGTGACCTTCTAGGGTGATAAACTCGAAGGAAGTAGGCCCTACGTCGGTCACGCGCACGCTCCCGTTCCAAGGGCCTAAAATCTTGATGCGAAACTCATCGCCCACTTGTAGCGGGCCATTTGGGTCGCCTTGCTCTTTCTTGAAATCGGCCAGCATTTCGGGCGAAAAGTGCGGCAAGTCAGCCTGCACCTGCCCCATCAACTGCGTGGGCGACAGGCGCGGGCGCTCTAGGTCGATGTAATAGCGCCGCTCGAGCCAAGGGCCCGAGCCGGTGTTAGCCGGCTGTTCGGCGTGCGAGGGGGTGGCCATTTTGTTGGAATGAAAAGTTAAAAGGTAGGAGTTGACTGATAGGGCAACCTTTCGGGTCATCCGCCTAGTATGGGTTCTAGTGTTCGCTAACGCGAGCCGAAAAGTTGCTTTTTTGGTCAACTCCCCTTTCTTTACTTCTACCTTTTAATTCAACGCAGTGGCTTATTTCCGTCCGCCCGGCCCGGCGCCCGACCCAGTACTGGTGCGCAGCCTCACCCAGCAGCAGCACGAGCTGCACCAGCGCTTGCGCGCCGAGCCACTGCCTCAGCCCCCGCGCCTGATTGCGGGCTGCGACTCGTCGTTTCCGACGCCCGACACGATTCTATCGGTGTTTGTGGTCCTCAAGTACCCGTCGCTAGAGCTAGTAGAGAAGGTATATAACTACGGCCCCGTGCCGCTGCCTTACATTCCGGGCCTGCTCTCGTTTCGCGAGGCGCCCAACGTGGTGCAGGCCTTTGCCAAGCTGGTGAATAAACCCGACGTGATAATGGTAGATGGCCACGGCGTGGCGCACCCACGCCGCATGGGCATCGCGGCCCACCTAGGGGTGCTACTAGACATGCCCACCTTTGGGGTGGCCAAGCACAAGCTCACGGGTACTTTCGTAGAGCCTGGCCCTACCAAGGGCGACCACTCGCCCCTCACCGATGCCCGCACCGGCGAGCTGCTGGGTGAGGTGCTGCGCAGCAAAGACCGAGTGCTGCCGCTGTTTGTGAGCGCTGGCCACCGCTGCGACCTGCCCACCGCTACCGCGCTCACCCTAGGGTGCCTGCGCGGCTACAAGCTGCCCGAGCCCACTCGCCTGGCTGACCACTGGGCCGAAGAATTTAAACAAGAAGTGCGCTAGCCCAGCAAAAGGCGGCGCCTGCCGGACGAGGTGTTTGGGGGATTGGGCGGCAAAATAAGCCGCGTGGTACTCTAGGAAGATATATTTTTAGCTAACGAGGAAGCTGGGCCGCGGGCGGCCGCGGTGGCCGGTTTATCTTTGATTGACCTGGGCTGGCCGCGGTGGGTATGCTTTTTTAGATAGCGCTGCGCCAAGGTTTCGTCTAGGCCTCAGCCCGCAGCCGGCCCCCGTGCAGCTATTCTCCTTCTCGCTTTTATGCCTAAGTTTTATTCGTTTCTGGCTGGGTGCTGGCTGGCCGTGCTGGCGCTTGGCGCCCGGCCCGTAGTAGGCCAGGCTTTGCCCAAGCTCGGCCCGCGCACCTGTGCCACCGAGCAAGCCAATGATTTGCAGCAAAAGCAGTTGCAAAAGCTAATTCCGGGCTATAAGCCGACGATGGCCACGAAGACGCGGCCCACTACCGGCCTGCGCACCACGGCTACGACGTACACGCTGCCCATTATCGTGCACGTTATCAACAACGGGGAGCCCGTGGGGGTTGGCTCCAATATCAGCCAGGCCCAGGTGCAGTCGCAGCTTGATGTGCTGAATGAGGACTATCGCAACCGCAATACCGATGGCACGCTGGTACCCAGCGCTTTTCAACCGCTGCGCAGCGATATGCAGGTGCAATTTGTGCCGGCCAGCATTGACCCCGATGGCAATGTGATGGCCGAGCCGGGCATTGACCGGGTAGACCGCAATGCCAAGGGCTGGACAGCTCCCCCCTATGGGTCAAGCACCTCGCTTAGCTATATCGAAGGCACCATCAAGCCCAGCACGTACTGGGACCCCAATCGCTACCTCAACATCTGGGTGCTGAACCTAGGCGGCGGGCTGCTCGGCTATGCCCAGTTTCCCGACAATACGGCCGGCCTAGGGGGCCTGAGCGCCCTAGGTGGCTCGGCGGCTACCGACGGGGTCGTTATCCTGTATGCGGCCTTTGGCCGGGTGGGCACGCTGACGGCGCCCTACAACAAGGGCCGGACGCTGACGCACGAGCTAGGCCACTGGTTTGGGCTGCGCCACATCTGGGGCGATGACGAGCGCTTGACCAACACGTGCAGCGGCTCGGACTACGCCGATGACACGCCCAATCAAGCCGTTCAGAACTATGGCTGCCCGACTTATCCCCATGTCACCTGCGCCAATGACCCCAACGGCGACATGTTCATGGACTACATGGACTACGTGGATGATGCGTGCATGCAGATGTTTTCGGCCTCTCAAAAAGACCGGCTGCAAGCCATTATGGCCGCCGGCACCCCACGCCGCAGCATCTTGGCCTCCTCCACCGTAGCTTGCCCCAACGGCGTGGTATCGGCCACTGCTACCAACAGCGGGACCGTATGCCCCGGCAACACCGTGACCCTAGCGGCCACTGGCCCCGCTGGCGCCACCTACAGCTGGACCGGCCCCAACGGCTACGCCAGCACTCAGCAAAACCCAGTGCTGGCCAACATCAGGGCCGATATGGCGGGCGAATACAAGGTGCAAGTGTCAGTGACTACTGGTGCGTGCCCAGCGTCAGTCAGCACCACAGTTGTGCTCAACCCGGCGCCGCCCGTTCCGGTGCTGGCCACCACGGCTACGTCGCTGTGCCCTAGCACTGTGGCCTCCCTATCAGCTACTAACATCGTAGCTAGCGCCTTGCCCAACGAAAATTTTAACGGTGCGGCCACGGGCTGGACCATCACCAACAACGGCCTGGCTAGCACGGCTTGGCAATACCGCACGGCATACTCCTACAACAGCACCTACTTTACCCTGAGCGACTATTCGCTCGATGGCACCCGGTTCGTGCTGGCCAACTCCGATATTGGGGATGCAGGCTCCGCTACCAACACCACGCTGACTTCACCAGCTTTCAGCACGCAGGGCTATAGCGACCTGCAATTGAGCTTCTTGCAGCACCTCTCCTACCAGTCGGGCGATGTAGCGGTGGTAGAGGCCTCTACCGATGGCACCACCTGGACGGCCGTAGCCAGCTACACCGCCGAACAGGGCACGGTGAGCACGCCCGTCACCAGCACCATCAACCTCAGCGCCTTTAGCAACAAGCCTAGGGTGCAGGTGCGCTGGCGCTACAACACCAGTTGGGCTTATTATTGGGCCATTGACAATGTGCAGTTTAGCGGCACCCAGCCCACCCCAATCTACGCTTGGAGTGTGGTGAGCGGCGACGGCCTGCCGACGGCTACGAATACTCCCACGGTTACTGTGGCACCTAGCCAAAGCTCGGTGTACCGCCTCACCGTGAGCTACCCCGGCGTGGCCTGCACATCGACGGCCACTATTGGCGTCATTGTGTCGCTACCTGTCTGGAATGGCACAGCTGGCAACGGCAACTGGTTTGATACCGGCAACTGGACGGGCTGCGTACCCACCCGCAGCCTAGATGCCACGATTCCGGCGGGCCTCACTACCCCCTACCCTACCATCAGCAGCGGTACGGCCGAGGTGCGTAACCTCACCCAACAAGGCCTACTCACGATGGCGGGCGGTGAGTTGGCCCTCTACGGCGACCACACCGGCACTGGTACCCTAGCCCTAGGTGGCGGCACGGTGGCGGCCCGCGGCACCGGCGCCCAAAGCCTGCGAGCAGCTACTTACGCTACGCTGCTCATCGGTGGCACCGGCACGAAGACCATAGGTGCGGCCACCGTAAGCACCGCGCTCAACCTGGCGGGTGCCTTGCTCAGCACCGGCACGGCCACCGTGACGCTAGCCCCTGCCGCTACCATCACCGAAACCGACGCGAGCTACGTGCTGGGCAAGGTGCAAACCACGCACGCCCTAGGTACCACCACCGACGACTTCGGCGGCTTGGGCACGAGCGTTACCGCCCCCGTGGCCCTAGGTGCCACCACAGTAGTGCGCACCACGGGCCAAACCCAGGGCACAGGTACCAGCCTCAGCATCAGTCGCTACTACGATATCACGGCTACCGCGCGCAGCCTGCAGGGCGCCACGCTGGTGCAGCGCTACCTGCCCCACGAACTGGGCAGCCTGGCCGAATCGCAGCTGGTGATGTTCCGCTCGGCCGATGCGGGCGCCTCCTGGAGCAACGAGGGCGCCACCCAGCGCGACGCCGGCGCCCACCTGGTCAGCCGCAATTTCGTCACCGACTTGCAGGGCCGCTGGACGCTCGGCAGCGCCACGGCGCCGCTCACCCCGGCCACTATTCAGTACACCATCTCGGCCCTGCCGGTGCCGTTCACGACTGAAGGCTTGTCGCTGCTCGTGACTACGCCTATGGCCGGGCCGCTGCACGTGCGGATGTACGACGTGATAGGCCGCACTATCTACGACCACTCAGTGGCCAATGTAGAAGTGGGTACCAGCACTGTGCTATTGCCCAATTCGGGCATCTTACAGCCCGGCAAGTACATTTTGCACGTGCAGCAGGCCAACCAAGAGGTGCGCCTGAACGTGGCACGTGGCCAATAATAGCCTTTGATTATTACTAAAAAAGGCCCGCTACGCTAATAGCGGGTCTTTTTTGCTAACTACCTCGCGCAGCGTCGCCAGCGACTCACCTGCCTCGGCTGGCAGTCCTAGTATTTGAGCCACAGCCTGGTACACCGCCGTGGAGTTACCTAGGGCCAATACGCCCGCATCGCCACTGGCCTGGGTAGATTTACTGAGCTTGTGGCCAGTGGCATCGGTTAGCAGCCGATGATGGCAAAACTGAATACGCGCAGCGGTAAACGCCTGCGTTTCCGAAACTTGCGCGGCCAGCCACAACTGTGCCGCCGTGCTGGGCTGCAAGTCAAGCCCACGCACCACGAGCGTCGTACCTAGGCGCAAATCATCCACCACCGAGGCCACTTGGTAGGCGGCCACGCCATCCTTCTTGCGCACCACAAAATCGGGCATCAGCTCGGTCAGCAATACGTGGCTGGCCCCAGGTGCCGCTGAATCTGCTACGCGCACTGTAGGCGGCACGCGCACGCGCCAGGCCGCGCCCGGCGTGCCCAGAGGCACTGGCTCGGCAGGGCTGGTGCGGCTGCGCTGTGTGGCATACACCAGGCCCGGTTGCTGGGCCAGGCGGCGCAGCACGCGGTTGTAGGCGGGCAAGTGCAACAGTTGCGAGTGGTGCCGCAAGAAGTCGTCGGGGCCACTGGGACCGCGGTCGTAGTCAATAGATAGCCAGTCGATTACCCGAAAAATATTTTCTAGGTATGGTCGCCGCAGCCGGGCACGGTCGAGGTCGTCAATGCGCAAGTGCAGCACGCCCCCCACCTGCCGCACCAATAGCCAAGTGAGCACGAAGTTCACCGCGTTGCCTAGGTGCAGGTAGCCGCTCGGCGTAGGCGCCAGCCGGCCAACGATGGGAGACTGTGAAGAGTATTCTGTCATTGCGAGCGCAACGAAGTGACGCGCGGCAATCTTTCCTGCGCGCTAGGTTAGCAAACCTATGTAAAGAGGACGAAAAGATTGCCGCACGCCACTTTGTTGCGCTCGCACTGACAAACGTTTCTACACTTGCTACTCCACCTCTATCCAGGGGGCGCCGGCCGCGTGCGGGTGCAGCTCACCGAAGCTTTCCAGCGTCAGCCCGTGCTGAGCAAATATTGCCTGGGCGGCAGCCTCGTCGGCACCGGGCTCTACGCATACTAGCAGGCCGCCAGAGGTTTGCGGGTCGCAGAGGTAAGATTTTTGCTCGTCGGTGAGGGCGCCTACTTTGTGGCCGTAGCTCTGGAAATTGCGCACGGTGCCGCCGGGCACAGCGCCTTGCTGCAAGTAGCGCTCGGCTTCGAGAAGGCGCGGCACGCGGTAGTAGTCGATGATGGCTTGCACGTTGCTACCCTCGCACACCTCAGCCAAGTGACCTAGGAGGCCAAAACCGGTTACGTCGGTCATGGCCCGCACCCCGGCAATCTGTCCTAGGTCGGCACCTATCTTATTGAGCTGCCGCATCTGAGCAGGGGCAATATCCGCGTCTTCGGGCCGTAAGATGCCGCGCTTTTGCGCCGTAGTCATAATGCCGACCCCTAGAGGCTTGGTCAAATACAGGCGGCAGCCAGCCGTAGCTGTGTCGTTGCGCTTCAAATCCTTTTCTTCAACCAAGCCCGTCACGGCCAGCCCGAAAATCGGCTCGGGCGAGTCGATGCTGTGCCCGCCGGCCAGCGGAATACCCGCCTCGGCGCAAATAGCGCGCGCTCCTTCCGTGACCAGCGCCGCTACTTCGGGCGACAACTTATCAATAGGCCACCCTAGGACCGCGATGGCCAGCAGCGGCCGCCCGCCCATGGCATACACATCCGAAATGGCATTAGCTGAGGCGATGCGCCCAAAGTCAAACGGGTCATCGACGATAGGCATAAAGAAATCGGTGGTACTGATGACGCATTGCCCGGCCTGGCCCGGCAGGCGGTACACGGCCGCGTCATCGCGGCTGCCGTTGCCTACAAGCAGGTTGTCGTAGTTGGGCTGCGGCAGGCTGCTGTGCAAGATTTTATCGAGCACGCTAGGCGCGATTTTGCAGCCGCAGCCCGCGCCATGGCTGTATTGGGTGAGGCGAATATCGGAGAGTGTTTCGGGATTCATAAGCCGCAGATTTAACGGATTTAACTGATTGCGCAACTAGGCTTGCTAGCGGCGAGCTGACTATGCAGATGGCTGGTAGCTATAAGCTCCAAGCGGCTTGTTGCAGTACTATTCGGTAGCCATCGGGGTCTTCAAAGGTTAGACCCTGCCGGTCCCAGTACGGATTGTGAGCGGGGACGGGCTGGTAGCCATGAGCTCGCAACCGGGCCACGGCTGCTTCCCAGGCAGTCAACTCAGGATAATAAAGCACTAGCAGATGCTCGGGCGAAGGGGCTCGCGCTGCAACATGGCCTACCTGGCTCGTAAACTCTAAGTGGTACGGTGCCTGCGGATGCCCCACCATCAAGCCATCAAATCCATCGTGCTGCACAAAAGCATACAGCTCGCTCATTCCCAGCGCTTCGATGTAGAATTTTCGCAGCGCTGCTACATCGTTCGTGGGGCGCGCCACGCGTAGTTTCGGTATCATAGACGCTACTTGTGTTAGGTCTGGGACAAAGTTTTCACAGCTGCCAGCACCAGCGCCGCGTTGGTAGCCGCATCGGTACCCTCGGCTTGTATTGGCACACCCTTACGGCCTTCCAGCCCGTAGCCATACGATTTATCATAGTACGCCAGCACTAGCTCGACCATGCGCACCATGTCGTTCTCCGCGATGGCACCTAGGGCTTCTTTGGTGACCAGGCCACCTAGGCGCTTGCGCAGGCGCAGTACCGCCGAGGCTAGCGCGCCAGCGTCGTGGCGGCCGTAGTCGGCGGCGAGGTACTGAACGCGGGCTTCGCGGGGCACGTCGAGCACCAGCAGCGGCGCGGCCTGCATTTGAGCAAAAAACTCGTTTGGGATACCTAGGCTGCCGATGGTGCGGCTCTCATCCTCCACCCAAATGGGGCGGTCGTCGGGCAGGGCAGCTAGCGCGGCGGCCAGGTCGTTCTCAAACTGCTCTTGGGTAGGTTGCGGCGGCTGCCCTAGGCTACCAAACGACGAGCCTTGGTGGTTGGCTAGCTTTTCGAGGTCCAGCACGGGCTCGCCCTGTGCGGCCAGCGCGTGCAGCACGGCCGTTTTGCCGCTGCCCGTGTAGCCACCCAAGATGCGCAACTGGCGGGGGCGAGCCATTTCGGCCAGCGCCCAGCGGCGGTAGTCTTTGTAGCCTTTGTCTAGCAAATTGACGTGCAGTCCACCTAGCTCGAGCAGCCACTGCACGGCGCCGCTGCGCATGCCGCCGCGCCAGCAATGCAGGCGCACTTCTTGGCCAGGCGCCAGCTTGCGAGCTTCTTCGACCATGCGGCGCATTTTGGGCCCAAAAAAATCGAGCCCCAGCAGCACGGCCTTATCGGGGTTGACCTGCTTATAGGTAGTGCCGATGCGGGCGCGCTCCTCGTCGGTGAACAGCGGCAGGCTGAGCGCGCCGGGGATGTGGCCCTGCGCGTACTCGGCCGGGGCGCGCACATCGAGGATAGGGCCGGCGGCGGTGTTCAAAAAATCGGTGATGGGATGGCGGGGCATGGAAAGCGGCGGGCAGCCCGTAAAAATTTCCTTGGGCTGTCACGAAAGTACCGGCCCCAGCCTAGTAAAGTTTCCGCTACCAGCCCAGTTGAGTTCGCGCAGTGGCGGCAGCTTACGCGCCTTGGTGTAAGTTTGCAGCTAATTCGCAGCCCTCACGCCCGGACTTCCGGCCGCGCGCACTGCGCTTTCGCTAAATGCTGACAGCTTTCCTCGTCTTCTTCCCGCTTGCCGCCGCCCTGCTGCTGCACTTTGCCAAAGGCGCCGCGGCCCGTGCGCTGGCCCTCGGGGCCGCCCTTCTAGAGTTCGCAGTTGCCGTGTTCGCGGCCATCACCTACGTCCGCAGTGGGCCAGCGAGCCTCGACTTTAATCTGAACTGGATTCCGTCGGCCGGCATCACCTTTCACCTAGGTATCGATGGGCTGAGTTTGTGCCTGGTACTGCTTACCACGGTGTTGGTGCCCATTATCTTGCTCACCGCCTTCCGCCACGAAGAATACGAGAACCCCGGCGCGTTCTACGCCCTGGTGCTGTTCATGCAAACCGGCCTGCTCGGTGTGTTCACGGCCCTTGATGCGTTCGTGTTCTACTTCTTCTGGGAAGTGGCGCTGATTCCGATTTACTTCCTAGCTGGTGCCTGGAGCCGCCACGAGCGCCGCATCCAGATTACGTTTAAGTTCTTCTTATACACCATTATCGGCTCGCTGTTTATGCTGGCCGGCTTCGTGTATCTGTACATGCAGACGGGCCCCGCCGCTGGCTCGCTGGCTGCGCACTCTTCCGACTTGCAGGCGTTTTATAACCTGAAGCTCGGCGCCTCTACCCAAGCGTGGCTGTTCTGGCTCATCTTCGCCGCCTTCGCCGTGAAGATGCCCATCTTCCCCTTCCACACCTGGCAGCCTGACACCTATACCGAGTCGCCGGCCCCCGCCACGATGCTGCTTTCGGGCATCATGCTCAAAATGGGTATCTACGGCTGCTTGCGCTGGCTGCTGCCTGTAGTGCCGCTCGGCGTGAGCCAATGGCAGCAACTGGTCATGGTGCTAGCTATCATCGGCATTGTGTATGGCGCCATCATTGCCATCCGGCAAGATGACATGAAGAAGCTCATAGCCTATTCGTCGCTCTCGCACGTGGGCCTCATGATTGCCGGTGTATTCTCGCTCAAAGCCATCGGTCTGCAAGGTGCCGTAGTTCAAATGCTGGCCCACGGTGTCAACGTGGTGGGCATGTTCTTAGTGGCCGATGCCATCGAACGTCGCACTGGCACCCGCTCACTAGCCGACCTAGGCGGTCTCACCCGCCGCACGCCGCTTCTGTCAGTGTGCTTTTTGGTGATGTTGCTCAGCACCGTAGCGCTGCCGCTCACGGGTGGTTTTGTAGGCGAGTTTCTGCTGCTAGAGGGCGTATATGAGTTTAATGCATGGGCAGGCGCAGTAGCCGGTCTCACCATCATCTTCTCGGCTGTGTACTTGCTGCGCATGTACCAGCGCGCCATGCTTGGGCCAGAGTCAGCGTATTCCGATACTATCACTGACCTCAGTGGCGCCGAGCTGCTCATGTTTGTCCCACTTATTGTGCTAGTGTTCTGGCTAGGTCTGTTTCCCGGCACGTTCCTGCATCTGTCTGAGCCCGTTACCAGCCAGATTCTCACGGTCGTTGGCCGCTAGTTTACGATTGTCATGCTTCCACTAGTTCTCCTCTCTGTCTTCGGCATCGTCAACCTGTTCTTAGGCTTCCTGCGCTCCAATCGAGTGCTGATGCCCTTTGTGCTGGTCGTGCTCGCCCTCGTTTTTGGCCTCAATCTGCTCGACTGGAACCACGCCGGCAGCATCACGGGCTTGTTCGATTCGCCCTACATCAGCCAGATGCTGACGGTGGACAACTACTCGGTGGCGTTTAGTGGCATCGTGTTACTCACCGCTTTGGTGCTACTGCCCTTCTCGCGCTCCTACGTGGCCGCCGGCGAGCCCAACCTGGCCGAGTACTACTCGCTGCTATTATTCTCGCTGGTAGGCGCCATCATGATGGTGAGCTACAACCACCTCATCATGCTCTTCGTGGGCATTGAGATTCTGAGTATCAGCATGTATTGCCTAGCCGGCTCCGACAAGCGCAATGTGCGTTCCAACGAAGCTGCCCTCAAGTACTTCCTACAAGGGGCTTTTGCCACCGGCATTCTGCTTTTTGGCATGGCACTGCTCTACGGGGCCACCGGCACGTTCCAGCTTTCGGAGCTAGCCGCCGCCATTGCCGCGCCCGCCAATCAAACCTTGCAGCCCATGCTCTACGTGGGGGTGCTGATGATGGTAATTGGCATCGGCTTCAAAGTATCAGCCGCTCCCTTCCACTTCTGGACGCCCGATGTGTACGAAGGCACGCCTACTTTCTTCACTGCCTTCATGAGCACGGTCGTGAAAACGGCTGGTTTCGCTGCCTTCCTCAAGCTGCTGGTAGTAGCCTTACCCGCCGCCAGCCCAGTGTGGCTGCCCACCATCGCGGCTATGTGCGTGCTCACGCTGCTACTCGGCAACATCGGCGCGGCGGTGCAATCCAGCGCCAAGCGTATGCTGGCTTACTCTAGCGTGTCGCACGCTGGCTACTTGCTCCTAGGTCTAGTAGCGGGCCAGGGCAAGCTCAGTGGCCCAGCCGCGCAAGGTATTTTCTTCTACAGCCTCGCTTACTCGATAGCAACAGTAGCCGCATTCGGCGTGCTTAAGCTCGTGGCCGACCAGCGCCAGCGTGAAGACTACGCTGGCCTTGCCGGCCTAGGTCGCACCAATCCGCTGCTGGCTTTCGTGCTCACGGTGGCCATGCTGTCGCTCGGTGGCATTCCGCTCACGGGCGGCTTCTTCGGCAAATTTTTCATTTTCACGGCCGTAGCACCCGTCAATATCTGGCTGGTAGTTTTTGCGGTGGTAATGAGCATGGTAGGTATTTACTACTACCTGCGCCCAGTCATTGCCATGTACCTGCGCCCCGCCGAGCCCGGCGTTCCCCAAACGCCCATTGTAGTCGATAGCTTTCAGTCTATCACGCTTGTTATACTAGCAGCCCTCACCTTGATTTTGGGCATTCTGCCTGGCTTCTTAAGCGGCTTGCTATAAACTAATACGCCTATTATAACACAAGAAAAGCCACCCAGTTGGGTGGCTTTTCTTGTGTTTGAGCTTATCAGTAAGATGCGCCTAAACTACTGGAGCCGTCTGCACGGCCGAGGGCGTCGGGTTGTACTCTGGCGTAGCCGCGGCTTGCTCGGCGGCACGCTTTCCTTTGTCGTCCTTCACGTCGCGCTTATTGAACGGCCTGATAATCAGACGCAGGGCTTGGCCTGAGCTCACGTAGCTAAAGGCCCAGTCGACCAACGCCACCACTCGGTTGCGGAAACCGACCAGCAGGATGAGGTGAATAAACAGCCACGACAACCACCCTAGGAAGCCTTTGAAGTGAATGTTTTTGATATCCACCACGGCCTTGTTACGGCTTACAATGGCCATCACGCCTTTATCGAAGTACTTAAAGTCTTGCGGCGCCTCATTGCGCATGATGCGTTGCAAGTTTTTAGCTAGGTGGGCGGCCTGCTGCTGGGCTACTGGGGCCAACATCGGTAAGCCTTTCGGCATTTCCTCTGTCACCATGTTGGCCACGTCGCCGATGGCGAAGATGTTGGTTTCACCTTCTACGCGGTTCCACTGGTTTACCGTGATGCGCTTGTTGCGCGTCACCGACGACTCGGCCACGCCAGGTAGGGCCGCGCCGTTTACCCCAGCGGCCCACACCATGTTTTCGGTCGGAATATACTCGGTATCTGAGTAATACGCTTTCCCTTCTTCGTACCGCTTGATGCCCGTATTCAGCATCACCTTCACGCCCAGCTCGTCGAGGTAGCGCTTGGCATCGCCCTGCGAAGCCTTCGACATAGGACCTAGGAGCGCGGGCCCGGCTTCGACCAAGAAAATTTGCATCTTCTTTAAGTCCAGCTCTGGGTAGTCCTTGGGCAGTACGTGGTTACGCATCTCGGCCAGCGAGCCGCTGATTTCGACGCCCGTTGGCCCGCCGCCCACTACCACGATGTTGAGCAATGCTTGCTTGTGCTCGGGGTCGGTGGCAAGTAGCGCCTGCTCGAAGTTTTGGAAAATGTAGCTCCGCAGGTTCAGCGCATTCGGAATACTCTTTATCTGCATCGCATTTTTCTCGATGCTCTCGATGCCGAAGAAGTTGGTGAGCGACCCAGTGGCCACCACCAAGTAGTCGTACTTGATGTCACCAATACTGGTTTGCAAGGTATTAGCCGCCGAGTTCACGCCTTTCACATCGGCCATGCGGAAGAAGAAGTTCTTCTGGCCTGCGAAGATTTTGCGCACTGGGTAGGCAATACTATCGGCCTCCAGCGCGCCCGTCGCTACTTGGTATAGCAGCGGCTGAAAATTGTGGTAATTATTACGGTCTACCACTACTACTTGCACCGGGGCGTCGGCCAGCTCCTTCGCTAGCCGCAGCCCGCCAAAGCCGCACCCCACTATTACCACGCGCGGCTGCGCCGAAACCGGAAGATTCGTATCCATAGAAAAAGCAAAAGGTGGCAATTGACTGCCACCTTCACTTTACCGAAAAAACCTGTCCTTTGTTGTGAAATTTACATTAACTCAACCAGTAACACACTGGCTAACAAATGCTTTTGATTGGTTAATAATCGTCACCAGACTTACGCTTGAAGTCGCCGTTTTTGACCTGCTTTATCAACTGTAGCCAGCTGAAGGGGTTTAGCAAGGGGTTATTGCTCTGCAGATTGGGGGCGGTGCCCATTCGGCGGTCAAAGTTGTACTGCTGCTGCGACATCGTCTGGCGGTAGTTGGCCGTGGCCCCCATAGGCTGGCTGTTAAAAATCTTCCGCATCAAGTCTTCATTGAGGTTTTCGGCCGCCGCCGAGCCACGCTCATCGGCCGGCTTCATAGCCAAGAAGGCGCGCTTAAAAGCCTGCTCGGTGGTGTAGGGAAACACCCGCACCTCGGGCAGCACAGTAGCATCTTCCTTGAGCGAAATAATAACCGAGAAACTTTGGCGCTGATAATCAGCCGGAATTACAATGGTCTGATTGCGGTAGCCTAGCGAACGCACCACAATGCTATCGCCAGCTAGCACGGCCATGGAGAAATAGCCGTAGGCGTTGGACGTGGTACCACGGCCAGCCTTGGGCACGTATACCGAGGCGCCAGCCACACCCAGCAGGCTGTCGCCACTCGCGATGATGCCCGTAAACTGCACTATCTGGCGCTTGCCCTGGGCCCAGGCCCGCGGGGCGGCCAGTAGGCCAGTGAGCACTACTAGGCTCAGCATCACTAAGAAACGGCGACTATTCACGAAAGTAGGGTGGGTCTTAAATCAACTAAAACAAAGATACGAAGCCGCCCGGCGCGGCCGCCGTACTTTTGGGCTTGTAAAGCAGCCGGTCGTCGGCTTCCCAACGGCAGATGCGCATAAAACATTTCTCCGTTGCATTTGGGCAACAACTTTTCAAGGCGTTGGGCGACGAGAGCCGCGTGCGCATTCTGCATTTGCTGTGGCGCAACCAAGAAATGGTCGTTGGCGACCTCGAACAGGTACTCGACTTTACCCAAACTAAAACCTCGCGCCAGCTCACGTATTTAAAGAATGCTGGGCTGGTTGGCTTTCGCCGGCTTGATAACTGGATGTTTTATTTTTTGAAGGAAGAGACAATCGAGCTACTACAGCAGTTGCTTGGGTACATGGAGCGCGACCCGCAGCTGCTGCGCGACCAACAAGTGTACCAAACCCTATGGAGCAACCGCGAGCTGGCGGCTTATAAGATTCAGAACCGCCGCTGGCTGCCCGAGTCCTAGGTTGCTACCTAGCGCAGTGAGCTACTCCATAGACAGTTATCCTATTCCTAGTTGTTTTATCATGATTGACCATCACATCTTTGTTTGCACCAATCAGAAGTCCGAAGTGGGCGACGAGGTAGCCAAGGCCATAAAAAAAGAACTTAAGCTGCAAGGACTCAAAACCTTCGTGGCAGGTGGCCAGAAAGCCCACAACCGCGTGCAAACTTGCAATTGCCTCGACCTGTGTAAGCAGTGCAAAAAGGGACCTGGCGCGGCCATCGTGGTGTACCCCGAAGGCATTTTTTATGGCAATGTGCGGCCCAAAGACGCCGAGCGCTTGGTGCACGAGCATCTAGGCAAAGGACGGCTTTTGAATGACCTGCTGCTGGACAACTAAGCCGAAGTATAACGTTAGCGCTAGCCCAATTGCCTTCTTATGAAGCAGTACCGTCATTTATTCTTCGACCTCGACCACACGCTGTGGGACTTCGAGACCAACGCCCACGAGACACTGCAGCAGCTTTACCTCGACTATGACCTAGGGCGCCACGGCACGTTTTCGTTCGAGCAGTTCAACAGCCGTTATAGTGAAGTTAACCATGCCCTGTGGCGGTTGTACCAAGCCAATAAAGTGACGCAGAAGCAGCTGCGCGAGACTCGCTTTTTGCGCACGCTCACCAAGCTGGGCGTGGCTGAGGTCGATATTCCGGCCGACATTTCGGCGCGATTTACCGACATCTTGCCCCATAAATCGGCCGTTTTTCCGCATACGCACGAGGTGCTGGGCTACCTGCGCGACAAAGGCTACGTGATGCACCTCATCACGAATGGTTTTGAAGAGGTGCAACACCTCAAGTTGGTTTCGTCGAAGTTGACTGACTTTTTCCAAGAAGTCATTACCTCCGAAGCCAGTGGCTGCCTCAAGCCCGACCCGCGCATGTTTGCCCACGCCCTAGAAAAGGCTGGGGCCACCGCCGCCGAGAGCTTGATGATAGGCGACAACCTCGAATGTGATGTACTAGGTGCCTACAACGCCGGCATTGACCAAGTGTATTTTAATCCTGAGCGGCGCCGACACTTCGTTCAAACCACTTATGAAATTGCCAGCCTGGATGAGCTGCGCAGCTTTTTGTAATCCATCCCCTCCCCTACCCATGTCCAACGCCTTTTTCCAAGTCCCCAAGCCCCTCAACGAGCCCGTAAAAGGGTACGCGCCTAATTCGCCCGAGCGGGCCGAGCTGTTGCTCGAAATCAAGCGCCTCAAGCAGTTTGAGCGCGACATTCCGATGCATATTGGGGGTCAGGAAGTGCGCACGGGCCGCACCATTAGCCTGCACCCGCCGCACGACCACCAGCATACCCTAGGGCACTTCCACGAGGGCGATGCCGCCCACGTGACCCAAGCCATTGAGGCCGCACTGGCCGCTCGTTCGGCCTGGGCCAACCTGCCTTGGGAAGAACGCGCCGCTATTTTCTTGAAGGCTGCCGACTTACTGGCCGGCCCCTACCGGGCACGCATCAATGCGGCTACCATGCTGGGGCAGAGCAAGAATGCGTTTCAGGCCGAGATTGACGCGGCTTGCGAGCTGATTGACTTTTTCCGCTTCAATGTGTACTTCATGCAGGAAATCTACCGGCAGCAGCCCGAGTCGGCTCCCGGTATGTGGAACCGCCTGGAGCACCGCCCGCTCGAAGGCTTCGTGTTCGCGCTCACGCCGTTCAACTTCACCTCTATCGCGGCCAACCTCCCTGCTTCAGTGGCCATGATGGGCAACGTAGTGGTCTGGAAGCCAGCTTACCCGCAAATCTATTCGGCCCAGGTGCTGATGGAGTTGTTTGAGGAAGCGGGCGTACCGGCCGGCGTTATCAACCTCATTTATGTGGACGGCCCGGTGGCCGGCGACGTTATTTTTAAGCACCGCGACTTTGCGGGCATCCACTTCACGGGCTCGACCAAGGTTTTCCAAACCATTTGGCAGGAGATTGGGCAGAACTTGCCCAATTACAAGTCTTACCCCCGCATCGTGGGCGAAACCGGCGGCAAGGACTTTATCGTGGCGCACCCCTCGGCGAAAGCCAAAGCGGTGGCCACGGGCATCACGCGCGGCGCATTTGAGTACCAGGGCCAGAAGTGCTCGGCGGCCTCGCGGGTATACTTGCCCTCGAACCTCGCCGATGAGATTTTGGGCTATGTGAAGCAAGATTTGGCGAGCATCAAGATGGGTGACGTCGAAGACTTTACCAACTTCGTAAACGCCGTAATCACCGAGGCTAGCTTCGACAAGCTGGCCCGCTACATCGACGGCGCCAAAAATGATTCTGACGCCGAAATCGTGGCGGGTGGCGGCTACGACAAGTCGAAGGGCTACTTCGTAGAGCCGACCGTGATTCTGGCCAAAACGCCCAAGTACGTGACCATGTGCGACGAGCTATTTGGTCCCGTCGTAACAGTGTATGTGTATGACGAGAAGGAGTTTGAGGCCACGCTTGACCTCGTCGATTCGACCTCGCCTTATGCCCTCACCGGCGCCATCTTCGCGCAGGACCGCTACGCCATCGACTTGGCTACCAAGCGCCTGGTAAACGCCGCTGGCAATTTCTACATCAACGACAAGCCTACCGGGGCCGTGGTGGGCCAACAGCCCTTCGGCGGCGCCCGCGCCTCGGGCACCAACGACAAAGCCGGCTCGGCCCTCAACCTGCAGCGTTGGGTGTCGCCCCGCGCTATTAAGGAGACGTTTAACCCGCCTACGGACTATCCTTATCCTTTCATGGGCGCCGCGCCCAAGGAGGATTTGAACCTCGACAAAGGCGGCTTTTAAGCTGAACGGCTAGCCAATCTAGGAGCGACTGGAAACGGTCGCTCCTTTTTTGTGTTTTCCTGAGCTAAAACTGAAGGAAAAACGAGTAGCTATCTCAACGCGGCTGGCCCGTTGCCGTACCTTTGCACCTGCTACTGCTAGGTATGAATTCTTCGCGTTCGCAAAACCCGTTCTTGCTGGTTTTGCTCACGGTAGGCCTCCTAGGTCTACTTTCTCTCTTAAAACCGGGCTTGACGGTGGGCGGCGTGGAGCTGCGGCCCGTGCGCCTGCTGGCCGACATCTTGCGCAAAGACCCTACGGCGGTGGCTCGCCTCGATGCGCCGCCCCCCAATGGCCCCGCCACCGCTACCCCTGCCGACACGGTAGCCGCCGCAGCCCCGCCCGACTCGGCCGAAGTGGCGGCCAAGACCCGGGCGCCGAGCGTGCCTAACCTAGGCGGCCTTGACAGCTTTTTGGCCGCCCTGCGCCAAACCAAAGCCGACGGCAGCCCGGTGCGCATTGCCTATTTTGGCGACTCCATGATTGAGGGCGACCTCATCACCGGCGACCTACGCAATAGCCTCCAAACCGAGTTTGGCGGCACGGGCGTGGGCTACGTGCCAATAAACTCTATTACAGCCGATTTTCGGGGCACCATCCACCAGACGTTTTCCGACGACTGGAAGGAGTACAACTTGGTGACGCCTAAGCTACCGACTGAATACCCCCTAGGTATCTCGGGTCACGTATTTTTACCACGTGCGCTAGCCTCGGGCGATAGCACAGCTGGCACCCCAGCAAGCGCTAGCTGGGCCGAGTTTCGGGGGGGCGGGCCGTTTGCGGCGGTGCGGCGCTTCGAGCAGGCGCAGCTGTTCTATGGCCCCGGCGCAGCCCGCGATGAAGTGCTCGTGACCACCAACGGCCACGAGGTACCGCACGCCCTCACCGGCAGCAGGGCGGTAAATGCCATGCTGCTCAAGCCCGGCGTGCCGGCCCGCACCATGCGCCTAGCCTTTGCCACGCACCGCCCGCGCCCAGTGTATGGCGTCAGCTTCGAGAGTTCTAGGGGCGTGGTGCTCGACAATTTTTCGTTTCGAGGCAACAGCGGCATGTCGCTCACCCGCATACCATTTAAGGAGTTGGCGGCGTTTGGTAAGGTGCTCGATTACCGCCTCATCATTCTGCACTACGGTGTAAACGTGGCCTCGGCCAGCAATAAAAGCTACGGCTGGTACGCCCGCGCCATGACCCGCGTGGTTGACCGCATGCAACGCGCCTTCCCCAACGCCAGCATTCTCATCGTGGGCATGAGCGATAAAAGCTCGCGCATCGACGGCGAGTTTCAGACCGACCCCAGCGTGCCCCGGCTGCTGGCCGCGCAGCAGCAGCTGGCCCAGCGCAACCACGCCGCGTTCTGGAATTTGTTTGAAGCGATGGGCGGCGAAAACTCGATGGTGAGCTGGGTCGAAGAATCACCGGCCTTGGCTAATAAAGACTATACCCACGTCAACTCCCGAGGCGCGCACAAAATCGCGGGCCTGCTCTTCGATTTTCTGATGCAGCAGTACGCCCACCCCACTCCTGGCCCCACCACCAAGCCTGCCACTCGCGTTGACAGCAGCGGCCCCGCCGCGGCCCAAACTTACGCCCCCGATACGGCTTCGGCTATTCAGTAATTACACATGCGCTTGCTTTCTTATCTGCTCTTGCTGGGCTGGCTGCTGGCCGGCGGCATGGCGCACGCGCAGCAAGCGCCCCGCAGCCAGCTCGACAGCTTGCAGCGGGCCCATCCCTTCCTGCGCACCTCGGCCAACCACATCGAGAACGCGACCATCGGCCTCCAGCGCTTTTACCAGCGGCTGCGGCAACCTAGGCAGCAACCCGCGGCGCTGCCCGGCAGCCGCGTGAGCATTGTGCACCTAGGCGACTCGCACATTCAGGCCGATGACTACTCCGACCGCGTGCGGCACGAGCTACAGCGCACCTACGGCAATGCCGGCCGTGGCCTGATATTTCCCTACGAAGTGGCGCGCACCAACGGCTCACCCACCTACCGCACTGCCTCAGTCCGCGGCACTTGGCGCTCGAAGCGCGTGCTGGCGGCGCAGCCCGATAGCACGCTACCGGTGGGCCTGAGCGGCATCTCGCTCGCTACCGCCGACTCAGGCGCGGCCTTCACCCTGCGCATTCCGCTTCGGTATTGGCCGGCATATCAGTTTAACTCCCTGACGGTGCTGCGCCAGCCCGGCCCGACAACTTTTGATTGGCAGGTGCTCACGCCGCAGCACAAGCTCCTAGGTACCGTGCCCGGCGCGGGCCGCAGCGTGGCCGATACACTGCCCCTCGACTCACTCCGCACCCTCGTGACGCTGCGCACTACCCGCCGCACCGCCGCCCAAACTAGCGGCGTGCTTTATGGCCTAGTGCTGGAAAATGGTAAGCCCGGTGTGCTCTACCACGCCATCGGCATCAATGGGGCGCAGGTGCACCAGTACAACCGCACGCCGCAGTTTCTGGCCCAGCTACCGCTGCTTCAGCCCGATTTATTCATTATCTCTCTAGGTACCAACGACGTGTATTATCCCAAATACACGCCCGAGCGCTTTACCGCGCAGCTCGATACGCTGGTGCGCAGCCTGCGCCGGCGCTCCCCCGAGGCTGAAGTGCTGCTAGTAGCCCCCGCCGATTCGTACCGTGCCCGCCGCTACCGCAACCCCGAGTTTGCGCGGGTATCGGGCATCCTGCGCGCCTATGCGCAGGCCCACGACCTGGCTTACTGGGATTTTGCTGCCGTGCAGGGTGGCTACGGCAGCATGGCCCAGTGGCGAGCAGCCGGGCTAGCCCAGGCCGATTTAATTCACTTCACTCGCTCGGGCTACGACTTGCAGGGCCTACTACTTTACCTCGCGCTTCAGGATGGATTTGCTGCGTTCCCTACTCGATAACATCGATTTCGACCGGCTGCTGGGCCAATTTGCCTACAGCCCCAAGAGCCCGATGATATTCAACACGGGGTTCTTTTTATTGCTGTTTCTAGGATTCCTAGGCATCTACCAGTTGCTGCGCGGGCACCACCGGGCGCGGCTGCTCTACGTCACGGCCTTCTCGCTGTTTTTTTACTACAAGTCGAGTGGCTGGTACTTCCTACTGCTAGTTTTTTCGACCATCGTCGAGTACAACTTCGCACTCTGGATAGCCGATTCCAGCAGTCAAACGAAGCGTAAGTTACTGCTCACACTCAGCCTGATAGTCAACCTAGGGATGTTGTTTTACTTCAAGTACACCAACTTCTTCCTCAGTGGCTACCAGGCGCTCACCGGCCAGCCGGTGCCGGTGCTGCACGTGCTGCTGCCGGTAGGCATCTCGTTCTACACCTTCCAGACCCTGAGCTACACCCTCGACGTGTACCGCAACCAGATAAAGCCGCTGCGCAACATCTGGGACTTTGCATTTTTCGTGTCCTTCTTCCCGCAGCTCGTGGCTGGCCCCATCGTGCGGGCCTCCGATTTCATACCCCAAATTCCCAAAAAGCCCTTCCTCTCCCGCGAGGACATGGGCCGGGCGGTGGTGCTCATCGCGGCGGGCTTGTTCAAGAAAGCCATCATCTCCGACTACATCAGCCTCAACTATGTAGACCGCATTTTCGACATGCCCACCCGCTACAGCGGCATCGAAAACCTGCTCGGCGTGTACGGCTACGCCATGCAGATTTACTGCGACTTTTCGGGCTACTCTGATATTGCCATCGGCATCGCGCTGCTCCTAGGTTACAAGTTGCCGCCCAACTTTCTCTCGCCCTACCAAAGCACCAGCATCACCGAGTTTTGGCGGCGCTGGCACATTTCGCTGTCGAGCTGGTTGCGCGATTACCTCTACATCCCGCTGGGTGGCAACCGTAAGGGTGTGGTGCGCCAGTACATTAATCTATTTCTGACCATGCTTCTAGGTGGCCTGTGGCACGGTGCATCGCTCACGTTCGTGCTGTGGGGCGCCCTGCACGGTGCGGCACTGGCAGTGGATAAGCTCTTCCAGAAGATTTTCAAGCCCGGCGACAACTGGTTTATCAAGCTGCTCGGCTGGTTTATAACCTTCCATTTCGTGTGCTTCTGCTGGATATTCTTCCGCGCCGGCACCTTCGACATCGCCACCCAAGTTATCCACCAAATTACCCACAACCTGCGGCCCGACCTACTGCCCCAAGTGGTCGCCAGCTTCCGCGCCGTATTCGTGCTGGTGGCCCTAGGGTATCTGCTACACGCCATCCCCGATGGCTTCACCTTCCAGCTCGAAGGCGCCATGGGTTGCCGCTCTGTAGTAACCCAAGCGGTGGTCGTGACGGTGGTTATTTGGCTGGTTATCCAAGTGAAATCGGCCGAGATTCAGCCGTTTATCTACTTCCAATTCTAGACCGCAGATTCAAACAGATTTTGCATATACGCCCGTTTGCGGCGCGTTGACTATTTCATTTCTGGGAGCCCTTCGCCACCTATTTGGCGAAGGGCTTTTTCGTGCGCCTTCTAGCAAATACCGCCCAGTTAGGCTGCTAGCTGGTTGCGGTCGGCTCCTCTATCACTTTGGGCCGGGAGCCAGGAGTAGGGCGCCACGTCAGCATACAGGAAGAATTAGCGATTATTATTTTATGCAACATAGTTTCAAATAAGACGATGCATAAACTACATTTGTTCTTCACAAAGGTCAAAATAGCACTTTGTGATTTTGAATGAAGGCCATTGCTTACACTGATAACTCATCTATTTCTTATAAACTATGTTGCGCAAGTAGGCTGGCCAATTTGCAGCTGACACGTGTTCTGAGCATCTGGAGCTTACTGTTGCTACTCACCATTACAGCCTCGGCCCAGACCCTAGGGGTCATTACCGGCCACGTAGCCGGGCCAAGCGGACAGGCGTTGGAAGGTATTTCGGTAGTGGAACAAACCGGCCAATTTGCGACCTTGACCGATGCGCAGGGCCGTTTCACGCTGGATAAGCTGCCGCTGGGCTCGTACACGCTCATCACCCGCAGCCTAGGGCACCAAGAGGCGCGCCGCACGGTGCTGCTGAGCGCCGACTCCCCCAGCGCCATCGCCGATTTTAAGCTGACAACCAGCTCCAACGCCATCCAGGAAGTGGAGGTGCTAGGCCGCCAGGAAACGACCTACAAAAGCGATTACAGCCTAGTCGGCACGCGCACCTCGACCGACCTTATCGACGTGCCGCAGTCCATCTCGACCGTAACCAAGGAGCTGATGGATGACCGCCAAGCCTACCGCCTCACCGACGTAGTGAAGAACGTGGCCGGCGTGGCGCAATATTCTCACTACGATGACTTTACCATTCGTGGCTTTCGCAATGGCTATGAAAGCGGCTTCCGGCTGCTCAATGGCCTGCGGTCGGGTTTTAGCTACGGCAACGCCTTTACGCAGGCGCCACTCACGGTGAACCTAGAGCGCGTGGAGGTGCTAAAAGGGCCGGGCGCGGCGCTATTTGGCGACATCAACCCCGGCGGCACCATCAACATGGTGACCAAAAAGCCGCTGGCCACCGAGCGCAAAGCCATGACGTTTTCGACCGGCAGCTTCAATACCATGCGCGCCACAGCCGACTTCACCGGCCCGCTCACCGACAAGCAAAACGTGCTCTACCGCGTGAATGCGGGCTACGAGAAAAGCAACACCTTCCGCGACGTGAACGACACGCGCACGCTGATGCTGGCCCCCACCGTCACGTTTTTGGTGACCGACAAAACCACCCTCAACGCCGAGCTAGTGTACACGCACAGCGACGGGTTTCTAGACCGCGGCCTACCCATCAAGAGCAACGACCTTTTCGCTGTCTCGCGCTCCTTCACCCTGAGCCAGCCCAGCGACTATTTCCGCACGACCACCTACTACCTCAATGCGTCGCTGAATCACAAGTTCAACAACTGGCTGTCGTTCAATGCCTCTTACCTAGACTTCACGTACAACGAGAACCTAAGCGAGCACCGCACGCTCAACAGCTACGACAACTCGGACCCGACCAAGCCGCGCAATTCCATCATGAACCTGCGCTACTTCGACCGCCGCGCTGAGGAGTACACCAAGAACTTGTCGGCTTACTTTGTAGCCAATCGCACTACTGGCTCGGTGGTCCATAAAGTGGTTATCGGGGCCGATTATATCCGCTTCAATACCGACCGCGAAAGCGCCATGTTTGAGGCCCGGCAACGCGTAGTAACCAGCGTGGCCAATGGGGTAGTGAGCCAGCGCGTGGCGCCGCTGCAATTTGACCTCAACAGCCCAAGTTACGAAATCCGCGACCCGAGCACCTACGTCCGCCGGCCGACGCCCGCGTTTTTCACCGACTACATCAACTCGATTTACCACACCACGGGCCTCTATGTGCAAGACCAAGTAGAGGTAACGCCCCGCCTAGGGGTACTGCTGGGGGCACGCTACGAGCTGTTTGCCGACGAACGCGACTACGGTGACGGCTCTACCAACATTCCGCAAACCAAGTTCTTACCTAGGGCGGGCCTCACGTATGCGCTGCGCGAAAACCTGAATTACTTCGCCAGCTATAGCGCGGGCTTCCGCCCGCTGCGGCCCGAGCTTATCCGCTTTCCCGAGCGCTATGGGCGCAGCGAACCGTTCAGTCCCGAAACCAGCTACCAGCTTGAAACCGGCCTGAAAGGTGAGTTTTTCGACCGCGCCCTGTTTGCCACCGTGGCCGCCTACCAGATTGAGCGCCACAACCAGCTCGTAAACACTGGCTCGCTCACAGCCGCTGGGGCCGCCATCTACCGCCAAAACCAAGCCCGCTCGCGCGGCGTGGAAGTCGAATTGACGGGTAACATCCTGCCCAACTTCAGCCTGAACGCTAACTATGCCTTCAACCACACCGAGGTAGTCGAGGCCGACCTAGCCGCCGAAAAAGGCCAGCCCCTCGCCAACGCCCCCCAAAACTCGGGCGGCTTGTGGGCCAAATACACCTTTCTCACGCCCACGCTGCGCGGCCTAGGCCTAGCTGTAGGCGGCAACTTCGTAGCCCGCCGCCGCTTCGAAAACCAGGTAACGCCCCTCGACGGTGGCCCCGACCAATGGGCTTACTGGCCCGGCTACGCAGTGGCCGACGTGGCACTGTTCTACACCGTCAACCACTTCAACTTCCACGTCAACCTGAACAACCTGTTCGACAAGTACTACTTCGTGGGCGGCTACGACTATTTCCGCGCCAGCCCCGGCGCCCCCCGCAATTACATGGTCACGCTGGGGTACTCTTTTTAACGAAAACCCTACCCCCGTCCCCTCCCCTCCGGGAGAGGGGAGCCAACTATTAGCAGACGTTGGCGAACGTCAGGCTCCCCTCTCCCGGAGGGGAGGGGACGGGGGTGGGGTTATCCGCCTGCTTTTACTACCTACGATTATGTCTTACATTCTCGAAGCCAAGGACCTGCGCAAGCAGTACCCCGATAAGCTAGCCCTCAAAAACCTCAACCTTCAGCTATCTCCCGGCGAGGTATTTTGTCTGCTGGGCCAAAACGGCGCGGGCAAGTCCACAACCATAAACTTGTTCCTGGGCTTCATCGCGCCCACGGCGGGCGCGGCCTACCTAGGCGGCTTGGAAGTGGCCCGCCACCCACTCGAAATCAAGAAGCTGCTGGCCTATATTCCCGAAAACGTACTGCTCTATCCCCACCTCACGGGGCTCGAAAACCTGGCCCTGCTCAGCGGCCTAGCGGGCTTCAAGTACCGCGAAAGCGAGCTGCGCGACTACCTCACCCAGGCTGGGCTGCCGCCCGAGGCGGCCCAGCGCCGGGTGAGCACCTACTCCAAGGGGATGCGCCAGAAGGTGGGTATTGCCAGCGCCGTGGCCAAGCGGGCGCAGGTGCTGCTGCTCGACGAGCCCACCTCGGGCCTCGACCCCAAGGCCTCAAACGAATTTTCGGAGCTGCTGCGCCTACTCAGTGGCCAAGGCACGGCCGTGTTCATGGCCACCCACGACATTTTCCGGGCCAAGGAAGTGGGCACGCGCGTGGGCATCATGCGCGAGGGCGAGCTGGTAGATGTGCGCCCTACCGCCGCCCTCAATGCCAACGAGCTAGAGCAGCTTTACCTCACGCACATGCAGTAAGCTCATGGTCAGAAGCATTGCTCATAAAGAATTTCTCAGCACCCTACGCGACCGCCGTTTCTTGGTGCTGAGCCTACTGGTGCTGGCCCTACTGCTGGCCGCTACATTGGTGGGCCGGCGCGGTTACGTCGCGTTGCAGGCCGAGCGCGCCGTGGCCCAAGAGACCGTGAATGAGCAGTTTCACCACCAGCCGGGCCGGCACCCGTACCGGGTGGCGCACTACGGCACGTTCGCGTTTCGGCCCCGCGCCGCGCTCAGCTTTCTGGATAATGGCCTTGATTCCTTCACCGGCGCGGTGGTGTACCTAGAGGCGCATCAGCAAAACAGCGTCAATTTCAGCCCCGCCCAACAGGCCGGCTCGCTCATCCGCTTTGGCGAGCTCACGGTGGCTTTCGTGCTGCAAACGCTAGTGCCGCTACTGCTCATCTTCTTGTGCTTCGGGGCTTTCACGGAGGAGCGCGAGGCGGGCACGCTACGCCTGCTGCTCAGCCAGGGCGTAACACTGCGGCAAGTGGCTTGGGGCAAGATAGCGGGCTACAGCTGGGCCGCCGTCCTGGTGGTAGCGCCCGCCCTAGGGTTAGCCAGCATCCTGCTACTTAGTGGCGAAGCCACAGCCAGCAGCCCCGACCGCTGGGCGCGGCTGGCTCTATTTGGGCTGGGCTACGCGGTGTATTTCTTCGTCATTATAGTAGGTGCGGTAGTAGTGTCGGCGCGGGCCAGCCAGTCGCGGGCGGCGCTGGTCACGCTGCTGGGCTGCTGGATGCTGGGTTGCCTTATTTTACCTAAGGCTACTGCCAACCTAGGCGCGGGTCTCTTCCCGGCCATCACCAAGGCGCAGCTCGATGCCGCCGTGCACGAAGAAGCCCAGCATGGCATCAACGGCCACGACCCACAGGATAGGCGGGCTGCAGCCCTCAAGGCAGGCCTACTCAAAAAATATGGCGTTACCGAAGAAAAAGACCTGCCCGTAAGTGTGGCCGGCGTGACTATGGCCGAAGGCGAGGCCTATTCGAGCCGGGTGTATCAGCAGCACTTTGCCGACCTCACCCGTACCTACGAGCGCCAAAATGCCCTGTCCACTTGGGCCAGTCTGCTCAATCCCTACCAAGCTATTCGGCCACTGTCGATGGGGCTGGCCGGGTCTGATTTTGCGCACTATGTGCACTTTCAGCAGGCGGCCGAGGCCTACCGCTACCAACTCGTACAGCACCTCAATGGTCTGCAAGCTAGCATGGGCTACGGCGACAAAGAGCGTCGCCTCGACGCGAGCACTTGGCGAGCCATCCCGGTTTTCACTTATCAAGCCCCGCCGCTGGGCTGGGCGCTACCGCAGTTGGCCTTGCCCGCGCTGGCACTACTGGCGTGGGCCCTAGGTCTAAGCTGGCTAGGCATGCGGCTGGTGGACCGCAGCACTACAGGCTAGTCACTTTCCCAGCCCCTGCATTTAACACCGTCGTGCAGCGCGCAGCGAAGCATCTCGCGTGGCGCAGTAATTCTTGGCGTAAGCAACGAAGCAAGTAAGATGCTTCGCTGCGCGCTGCATGACGGGATTCATTATTCTTTGCTCGGAAGACCTATTCACATAGACTAGCCAGCACCGTTTTGTCTACATTATGCGCCTTTTCCGCCTGCTTTTTTACTACGAATACCTGCATTTCAAAGCCGCGCGGGGCTTATTGTTGCTTACGGGCCTACTGCTGGCGGCGGGTCTCTACGGCATCTACTATGGTACGGCCGAGGTAGCCCGCCAGCGCCAGCATCTGGCCGAATTACCCGACCTAGGGCGCCACCAAGTAGCCGAGCTGCAAACCAAGTTTCCTGGCCCCGCCGATGCCGGTGATATCGGCTACTACCACCAGAACTACGCCCTGCACCACCCCACGGCTTGGGCCGGCCTCGCGCTGGGCCAGCGCGATGTCAACCCCTACTACCTCAAGCTGCGCCTGCTGGGCCTGCAAGGCCAGCTCTACGCCTCCGAAAACGTGAACCCGGCCAAGGCGCTCAGCGGCAATTTTGACCTGGCCTTTGTGCTGGTATATCTGTTTCCGCTGCTGATTATCGCCCTAGGGTTCAACCTACTATCAAGCGAGCGCGAGCAGGGCATTTTGCCGCTACTGCTGGCCCAGCCGGTGAGTGCCACGCAGCTTGTGATAGCCAAGCTAGCGTTTCGGCTGGCGGTAGTGCTGGGGCTGGGGGCGCTGCTATCGGCCCTAGGGCTGTACTGGGCGCGGGTGCCACTCGATGGCCGTGTAGGCTTGTGGCTGGCTTTAGGTGGGCTGTACTGCCTATTTTGGTTTGGCGTGGTGCTGCTGGTTACGGCCTGGCAGCGCAGCTCGTCTTTTAATGCGGTGGCGCTGCTGGGCGCGTGGCTCACGCTGGTGGTGCTGGTGCCCAGTCTCTTGAGCGTGTACGTGGCCGCCGCCCGGCCGGTGCCGCAGGGCTTGGCGCTCACCATCCAGCAACGCGAGGCCATCCACAGCGGCTGGGACCGGCCTAAGGATGAGACTATGCGCCAGTTTTTCGCGCACTACCCGCAGTACCGCGACACGACTACCATCCGCGAGCGCTTTGTGTGGCGCTGGTACTACGCCTTTCAGTACCTAGGCGACCAGTCGGCTGCCCCGCTGGCCCGGGCTTATGCCACTGGCCAGGCCCAGCGCCACGCTCTGGCTCAGCAGCTGGTGTGGCTGTCGCCGGCGCTCAGTGCACAGCTCAGCTTCAACGCCTTAGCTGGCACCGACCTGCCTGCCCACCTGGCTTTCCAGCAAAGTGCTACTCGCTACCACGACGCGCTACGGGCGTTGTACTACCCATTTTTATTCGATAAAATCCCCTTCACCCACGCCGACTACGCCCGCTTGCCCACCCACTCCTTCACTAGCCCCACCGATACGGGCGCGGCCTGGGCCGGTCTAGGGCAACTACTATTGAGCGTGGGCGCGGTGTATGGCCTAGGGCTGACTATGCTACGCGGGCGAGCTATTACCCCTAGGTAGCGGTTGGGCTTGGGGCGTCTTGGCATGCCTTGGGCTGATAGTTACTTTTGGCCGCAGAATGCGGCGGCGGCTGGGTCTTAATAGCTGGCGAGCCGCTAGTAACAGCGCGCCATGTCGTTTTCCACCACGTTGATTCGGATTGTCAGTCTACTCCTACTAATATGGCTATTAGTAGGGTGTGCTACGCCGACTGACACGCGGCGTACGACCGCGTTGTTTCCGATGGTGGAGCAGGGGCGGTGGGGCTTTATCGACTCGACGGGCGCGATAGTGATAACGCCCCGGTTTGCGCAGGTGCAGGAGTTTGCTGAGGGGCTAGCGCCGGTACGAGAGGCTGGCCATTATGGCTTTATGGATGGCACCGGCCACTTAGTGCTTGCTCAGTCATACGGCTACGCATCGCCCTTTTACCACGGGCTGGCGGTGGTGCAGCAAGACAGCACACCGCAGCTTATCGACCGGATGGGCCACCTAGCGCCGCTCGCCGCCGCTTATAAAGAGTTGGAGTGGCAGCCCGGCTTAGACGGCGGTGGCTTGTGGGTAGCTTCTCTCCCCTCGCATTATCGCCAGCTTTTAGCTAGTACTGGCAAGCTGCTAAATACGCACGTATTCAATAAAATCGGGCAGCTAAGCAGCAACCGGGTTGTGGTAAAAGACACAGCGGCGCTACGCGACCGGGAAGGACGACTACTCACCGAAGCTGTGGGCGTACTTGACGGTCGTGGAAAATTGGTTATTCCTTATTATCGATTCAGTTCTATTTCAACTTTCCACAATGGCCTGGCAACTGCCTCGCTCTATCAAGCAGGCGCTGATGCTGAGCCCCTGTGCATCATCGACACGACTGGCAGAATCCTGACCCGTCTACCTAGAAACCAAGAGTTTGCCGATTACAGCGAAGCTGAATTTGCCGATGATGTAGTGCGCGTACACATTAGCAAAGATGGTGGAGCGGCTAACCTAGATAATAGCTACCCAGCAGTCATTGACAAGCAGGGGCGCGTGCTATTTCACAACCGCCGCTTGCAACGGTTAACCGACTTTTACCATGGCCGTGCTTGGGCACAAGAGAAGGACGATGACTGGTACCTGATTGACAAGGCGGGCAGGCGCTTGTCAACAGTAGCGGTACAATTCCTTTTGGGGCCCGGCGGCCACGATGCGCCTCCCGCTTTTGCAAACGGCGCCGAAGTGGTAGAACTAGCAAACAATGAGGGATATGCCGCATTAGACAGCACTGGCCGGGTGGTACGCCACCTAGAAGAACCGATGCTTGGCAACTCTCCTCAGCAAGCCGGCGATTTACTCCTATTCTATGGCACTGATAGCCTGCAACGCATGGGCTTTTGGAACTGGCGCACGGGCTTGTTAGTCCGCGAGCGCTTCTCGGCCATTAGCTCTGCTGGCTACCAGCACGGCTTGCTACCCGTGCTGGAAGACGACCGCCTAGGATATCTCTCGCCACAGGGTCGCTACGTGTGGCGGGCCAAACCTATGCCCAGCACTCCCCTTAATCTGGACTTTATGCGGCGCGGCATTTATCCGGTGGCCTCAGCTCCACTACGGCGCTACGCCGGCGCGGGAGGCTGGGGACAGTCAGATAACCAGTCTAGGCCCATTGGCAACCGTCGCTTTACCGCGCACGCCCTAGGTGTGCAAGTGGCCCAACAGGCAACCCCCGGCACCTTTGGCAAACGCTACCACGGCTACGCACTCACTATCTCAAATACAACCGCAGACACCATAGTATTTGACGCGCAGGATAGTAGCTTGTCTCTCACGCTACAGGCTCAGGATAAGCAGGGCCAGTGGCGCGATATTGAATATTCGCCCAGTAGCTGGTGCGGCAACAGCTACCACCGGGTTTTTCTGGCTCCCGGTCAATATTGGCAACTACCGGTGCCCGCGTATGCGGGCGAGTTTCCGACGCAGCTGCGGGCCCGGCTGCTACATCGCCGCGCTAGGGGCACGCGCTCGCAGCAAGTAGTAGTGTACAGCAATTCGTTTGCAGGTAGCGTCAATCCCGCGCAGTTCTGGCGGCCTCAAGGCTATAGTCCGCAGGGCATCATGGACCCATATTTGAATTAGGCAACGCAGCAGGCCGCCGAAGCCAAGTCGTAACTTTGCGCCCCTTACCGCAAAAAGTTATGCCTAGCAAAGCCACCAAGCTCGCCAATTCTATCCCGCCCGAAGCCCTCCTCAATGTCGAAATCCAAGACATGGTGGCCGAAGGCAAATGTCTGGTTCGCATTAATAACCTAGTAGTTTTTGTAAACCAGGTAGCCCCCGGCGACGTGGTAGACTTGCGCATCAGCAAGGCCCACAAACGCTTTATGGAGGCCACGCCTACCAAGTACCACAAGTATTCGGAGCTGCGCACCACGCCGTTTTGCCAGCATTTTGGCACCTGCGGCGGCTGCAAGTGGCAGCACATCAGCTACGACGCGCAGCTCAACTACAAGCATCAGCAGGTAGAGGACACCTTGCAGCGCATTGGCAAAGTGGAGATACCCGAAGTGCGCCGCATCTTGGCCTCACCCGAGCGCAAGTACTACCGCAACAAGCTCGAATATACCTTCAGCTTTATGGGCTGGCTGACGGAGGAGCAGATTAAAGACGAAACCGCGCAGTACGACCGCCGCGTGTTGGGCTTTCACACGCCGGGCCGCTTCGACAAGATTATCGACATCGAGCACTGCCACTTGCAGCCCGAGCCGAGCAACGAAATCCGCCTTTTCATCCGCGACTATGCGCGGGAGAACATGCTGCGCTTCGGCAACATCATCAAGCAAACCGGGCTGCTGCGCAACCTCATCATCCGCACCGCCGAGAGCACTGGCGAAACGATGGTGATTCTGCAATGCTACCGCCAGCACCAAGCCATCGAGCCGCTGCTCGATGCGGTGTATGAGAAGTTTCCGCAGATTACGTCGCTCAACTACGTGCTCAACGACAAGGGCAACGAGACCTTCCACGACCTCGAAGTGGTGTGCTACAAAGGCAAGCCCTACATCGAGGAAGAAATGGAGGGCCTGCGCTTTCGCATCGGCCCCAAGTCGTTTTATCAAACCAACTCGGCCGGCGCCTACAACCTCTACAAAGTGGCCCGTGAGTTTGCCGAAATTAAACCCACCGACCTCGTGTACGACCTCTACACCGGCGCGGGCACCATCGCCAACTTCGTGGCCCGTCAGGCCAAGCGCGTGGTGGGCGTGGAATACGTGGAGCAGGCCGTGCTCGACGCCCGCGTGAACTCGGAAATCAACGGCGTGACCAATACCGAGTTTTTCGCCGGCGACATGAAGGACATGCTCACCGAGGCCTTCACCAGCCACCATGGCCACCCCGACGTCATCATCACCGACCCGCCCCGCGCTGGCATGCACGAAGACGTGGTGAAGCGCCTCGTGGAGCTGCGCGCCCCTAGGGTAGTCTACATCAGCTGCAATCCCGCTACCCAGGCGCGAGACCTGGAGCTGCTCGACGAGGTGTACAAAGTAACCCGCGTGCAGCCGGTGGATATGTTCCCGCACACCCACCACGTGGAGAATGTGGTGCTGCTGGAGTTGAAGTAGTTTTCCTTCCTGCAGCAATTATTATGGGCGACACGTTTCATCTTGTAAACCTTGATAAACAGGAGAGCATCCAGTTTAGCAAAATTCCTGCTGCTAAAATGCGGGAGATAGCTGGCTCTATGGCAGCTGCTAGCATCACCACTTGGTACTTGCTAAATAATCGAGGTGACCGAATCGCCTTTCTTAGTGCATATGAAAGCGAGCATCATTTATTCGGCCAGACCTACCTCTCTTCCGCATTTAATTACTACCCTGATGTTACAGACGCAGTAGTAGAGCAGCTTATCGAGGCTAAGGTTCTGCGCGACGCCGGAATCTTATGGGAAGATGAAGATGACAGAGACTTGGTTTTGAGAGACCTGCGCAACATTTGGGACGTAAAGGCAAAAGACAATTAATTAGCACATGGACTACTTCAACGACCCCGAGCTAAACGGCAAATACCTAGGGACGATTACCAAGGATTTTGCCACTGTGTCCGACACGCTCAAGGAAGCCTCGTACCAGATTCGCAAGCGCGAGATTTCGCAGTACCCGGTTTTCATTTTTGCTCGGCAGGCGGTGCAGCTCGGCAGCCTGCTCATTAATGCCGACGAAATAGAGGGCCTGCAATGGCACATCTTCGCCAGCTACCTCGAAATCCTGGCTCAGCAAGGCATCGTGGACCCCGAGAAAATCGAAGATTTTACCGCCACCTGGAAAAATCCCGATGAGTTTTGCTGCCTCTTCGTGGTCGATGAAGAGTTCACAAATTTTGTGTACATCCCCTACCCCGAGGACTAGGAACTAAGCTAAAAACCGGCTGTCATGCGGAGCTTGCGAGGCATCTTATCACGTTAGAATTACTAATCCTGGCGTGAGAAAGTGCTTTGCAAGCTCCGCATGACAGCCGATTTTTTATATCGACCAGCGGAGGGCTAGAAATGGTTGAAGCCTTGCGCTTGCAGCGGCACAGCTTGGCCGCCCTTCGTGATGAGATTTACCGCATCGTTTTTCTCCGTGAGGTGACCGATAACGGTGATATCGGGGTGGTTTTTAATCTTCGCGTGGTCGGTGACCGGAATGGTGAAGAGCAGCTCGTAGTCCTCGCCGCCGTTGAGTGCACATGTGAGCGGGTCGAGGTTAAACTCAGCGGCAGCTTCGAGGCTGGGGTTAGCCATGGGCAGGTACTCGCTGAACACGCGGGCACCGGTGCCGCTGGCAGCGCACATATGCAGCACTTCGGAGGCCAAGCCATCGCTGATGTCGAGCATGGCCGTGGGCTGCACGCCCAGCTCGCGCAGCTCGTGCACGATGTCGAGGCGCGCCTCGGGCTTGAGCTGGCGCTGCACCACGTAGTTGTAGTTGTCGAGTTCAGGCTGAGTGTCGGGGTCGGCCAGGAAGGCTTGCTTTTCGCGCTCCAGCACTTGCAGCCCTAGGTAAGCGCCGCCTAGGTCGCCAGTTACGCACAAAATATCGGTGGGCTTGCCGCCCGAGCGGCGCACAGCTTTGCCCGCTTCTACCTGGCCCAAGGCCGTAATGCTGATAACCAAGCCGCCGCGGCTGCCGGTGGTGTCGCCCCCCACCAGGTCTACGCCGTAGGCCTCGCAGGCCAGGCGCATACCGGCGTACAGCTCTTCCACGGCCTCCACCGTGAAGCGGCTGGGCATGCTTAGGCCGACTACAATTTGGGTGGGCGTGGCCAGCATGGCGGCTACATCGGAGACGTTGACAGCCACTGCTTTGTACCCTAGGTGCCGCAGAGGAGAAAACGAAAGGTCGAAGTGCACACCTTCGACCAGCAGGTCGGTTGTGACTACCACCTCCTGCCCGGCGGGCGGGGCTAGAATGGCCGCGTCGTCGCCGATGCCAAGAATGGTGGAAGGCTGCGTGAGGGTAATATCTTGCTGCAAGCGGCGGATGAGGCCAAACTCGCCAAGCTGAGACAGAGGGGTTAAATCGGACATGAGAAGAAGAACGGTAGCGCGAGCTAGGTAGTTCGCAGGTGACCTAGGGCAACGGCTGCCCGGCAGCGTGCGGCCACAAAGTTCGCGCGCTGGCGCCCTACCGCCGCCCTAGGTTGTAATTTGGCAGCACCGCGGCGCATTACTTCGCCGATTTTCTCGTTTGAATAGCTATGAAAGCCGTTTTAGTTGCCAGCTTCGTTGCACTCGTGGTGCTACCCATGTGCAAGCCCGACACCGCCAAAACCGCCACCGATACGGCGGCAGCCGTAAACCCTGCTTCACCGGCCGAGGTGCGGGCGCAGTTCGATATCTTGCGCGACTCGGCCGATAGCAACTGGCAGCGCATGATGCGCAGCGATGACCAAAAGCTTGCCGACGTGCGCGGCCTGCTGCAAGACCTTAAAAAGCAGCCACGCCTCGATGTGGCTCAGGTGCGCACCCTCACGGCGCAGGCCGGCCGCCTCAAGCCCCAGCGCTACGACCGCCTGAGCATGGCCTCCTCAGCGGCCATCGACCAGTACGACGCCGCCCAGGACTCGGTGCTAAAGCCATTGGTGCTGCTGGCTGCGCCCGAAGGCAATGCCCCCACAGCCCGCATCCGCGACTACGTCGAGCATATTATGCTCGCCGACGCCAACGTGGTGAGCTACCGCGCGCACTACGATGCCGCCGCCAAGGCCTACAATAACTACCTGCGCCTACACCAGGCCGAGCTGGCCAAAATGGGCAACCAATACGCCCGCCTACGGCCACTACCGCTGTTTGAGTTAAGCCGTTAGTGATTGCTTGTTAGGTATTAGTATCTAAGAGCTGCTTATTTCTCTTCGCTGGGGTTTAGCTCCTGCACATCGGGGTGCTGGTAGTTGATGATGATGACCGAAAAGGCGTGCGGCTCGCCTTCACGCTTCTCGAGGCGCAGGGCGCCCGCATCGCGCAGGTGGCTCAGTAGCTGGCGGCGCTCCCAGTCGGGTAGCTCGGGTAGCACATCGGTGAGGCGGCGCAAAAAGGGGCTGGCCCAGATTTCGGGCGTGCCTAGGTTGCCTGCGTAGCGCTGCCCTTGCTCTAGCAAGAACTCTAGGCAGCGGCGCTCGTCGGAGCGCGTAATGCGCTGAATGGGAGCAAAAGTGGGTGCGGGCTCCTGCACCTGCTCGGGTGCGCCGGTCAGGCGTGGGTAGGGCCTGGCACCTTCGTCGCCAGGGGCCAGCGCAGCCGTGTCTTCGGTCGGGGCAGTTTGGGTAGCGGCGTCTCGGGCGGCCTGGCGAGCGGCAGCCGACGGCACCGGCAAGCCTTGCTCACGCAGGCGCCGGATATCGCTGCCCTGCTTGAGGCGGGCGGCGCGGTGGTCTTCCAAAGCTTGTAGGCGCTCGGCGGGCAGCAGCTGGCGGGCGTCGATGTAGTGCTCCTGGCCTAGCATCAGCAGCAAATCGCCCGATACGCTCTCGCGGAAGCCCACTACTTTCACCTGCCGGGCCTGGCGGCGCAAATGCTGTAGCACCGGAATGTAGTCGCGGTCGCCGGCCACTAGCACAAAGGTGCCAATGTCGGGCCGGGTATAAAGCACTTCGAGCGCATCGATGCAGAGCTGCATGTCGGCGGCGTTTTTGTGGTCGGTACCGAGCACATTGCGCGTGTCTACACCCATCAGGTACAGCGGGCCCTGAGGGCCGCTAGGTAGCTTATCGAAGTCGGCGTAGGCATACAGTACTAACGAGTCGAGACCCTGCTCGCGCTTGAGGGTATCGCGCAGAGCGCGCACTAGGTCGAGGGCGTAGTCGTGGGGGTCTTGGGGGTCGAGGTAGTGGTTTTTAAGAAAGTAGTAAACGTTCTCAAAATCAATAAATACGGCGGCGTAAGGAGAAGTAGCCGCCGGTGAGACAGCCAAGGAAGTAGTCATGCAGTCGGGTTGAGAAAGAATAGATAGAAGGAAACTACCCCAACAAACAGAACGAGGTAGGTAGATATAATGAAGAGCGACAAGGCAAAGGTCGTATAACTTCCCCGGTACTTACTATTCGCTTTTTCCCTCAGGTTTCACTACCTAGGGGTCGTTATTCCTTGCGCCTCTGTCTACAATCTTGGCGCAACATTACCACCAAGTTTTACAATAGCTTGCAACTCCTGCGCACTGGTCGGCCAGCTTAGCCTTGCCTGCTCGCCTGCGCCTCACGCGAAAGCGCGGGCGGAAAGCAAAGGTTGTCACGCTAGGTATAACACTTCGGCCAAAGCCACCCGCACCCCAGCCAACGAGCCAGCCACGCCTAAAGCCTGTTTGAAAATTCTAACCTGCCTACACACAAAAGCGCCCGCTGATAAGTCAACGGGCGCTTTTGTGTGTAGAAAACTAAGTGGCTGTTCGCTACGAAGCAGTAGTAGCTTCTGCCGCAAGAGCGGCCAGCGCCGCCTCTTGGTTGAGGTATTTAGAAGCGTAGCCCGCGTTCGATTTATTCAAGAACAAGCAGCTGCCACCGTGCACTGCATCGATAATCTGTGCGTACTGGTCAAGCGGCAGGGCGGGGCAACCTAGGCTGCGGCCCAAGCGGCCATTTTGCTTGATGAACGCCTCGCTTACATAGTCGGCGCCGTGCATTACTACCGAACGAGCGGCAGCATTGGTGTTAAAGCCTTCGTCTAAGCCTTGCAGGCGCAGCGAGCGGCCATGTTTGCCTTGGTACTCCTGCCCCGTCACATAAAAGCCGAGGCTGCTCATGTTGCTTTGGTCGGTGTTAGAGAAGTTGTTAGCTTCGTTCTCACCCGAGTTGTGCCCGTGGGCTACCAGAGTATGAAACAACACCTTATGTTCGGCCAGGTCAAGCACCCACAGGCGTTTCTCGGTCGAAGGCAAATCAAAGTCAATCACCGTGAGGCGCTGCTGATGCTCGGAAAGGCGGCCGGCCTGCTTGAGGTTGAGATAACCCGTCAAGGCCTTCTCAAACACTTCAAAGCGCAGCCCTTGCTGCTCGGCACCTAGGCTGGTGTAGAGGTCACGGGCGGTGCTTTCGAGGCGCGATAGGGGCGCCACCATCACGCTCACTTTGCGCGCGGGCGCAGCGTGCGTATTGGCCAGCGAGCGGGCTACCGGGCCCGCCAGCGGCGTAGCCAAGAATAGCGAGGCCACAAAGGGCAACACTCGCCGCATGAAGCGCTGCGACCGCCGGGCGCCACGCTGGCGCTGCACTACACTGGGGTGATGATGCTGGTGATGCGTTGTCATATCTTTTCTTGGGGAAAATAACTGACAGGTCAGCGAGTGAGGCTGGCCCGTTGCTTCTTATATAAAGCAATATACGCAGAAGCTTGTGCCAAGGTCAGTGCTAAACGTTGCGGTGGCCAAAAAAATTCCGCACGCCCCTAGCGCCAGCCGCGCCGGGCAAAGCGGCGGCCCGCGGCCGGCCCATCGAGCCAGCGCGAAGCCAGGCCGGGGCCGCTGAGCAGCAGCAAGCTACCCGTTTGCACAGTACTGATAATCTGCTTGTACTGCTCGGGCGGCAGGGCGGGGCAACCGCGGCTGTAGCCTAGGTGGCCGTGCTCGCGCACGTAGGCGGGGCTGGCGTAGTCGGCGGCGTGCAATACCACGTAGCGGTCAAAGGCATTCATATTCTGCCCCTTATCGAGCCCCTGCAAGCGGCGCGAATACCCGTGAATGCCGCCGTAGGTGCCCGACGTGCGGTAAAAACCAAGCGAAGTGCAGGCCGACTTCTCCGCATTGGAGAAGCGCCGTGCCCGCAGGTGGCCCGAGCCCTGGCCGTGCGCTACCAGGCTGCGGTGTAGCACCTTGCGCTGCGCCAGGTCTATCACCCACAGGCGCTCGGTGGTGTTGGGTAGGTCCATGTCAGCCACGGCCAGCAGGCCGCCCCGCTCGATGCGGCCCGTGGGGTGCAGCGTGAGGTAGCCCACGCATGCCTGCTCTAGCACGGCCGGGCGCAAGTCGGTGGCGGCCGGCCCTAGGTCGTGGTGCAGCTGCGCAATGGCCTGGCGTAGGGTATCAGGCAGCTCGGCCACGGCCGGCACGGGCGTGAGGCGGAGCGAGTCGGGCAACTGTGCGGGAGACGGCGACTGCGCAACGGCGCTAGGTTGGCGCGGCGCGGCGTGGGCCGCAGGGGCCGATTGGCAGCTTGCCAGCTCCAAGAGACCTGCTGCACAACACAGTAAAGGAATAAGCAATCGGCGCATATGTCAAATGTAAGCGGCGCGCGCTACCTAGGAAAGCGCAACATTAGCTATAGCTTGGACTCTGTAATTCGAACTATGGCCTAGGGCTTAGAAGAACACACTGGCGTTGAGCTTCAAATAGAAGGGCGTACCAGGCGTAAAATTCAACTCATTGACTGAGGTGGTTTCGCCGCGCAGCTGGCCGTCGGTGGCAAATTGGGCCTCATTCCAAGCTGCATTCAGCAAATTTTGGGCGCTGAGGCCAACCTGGTAGCGCGGGCGGGTGTAGTTGACCACGGCATCGAGCAGGAAGTAGCCCCGCGCCCGAATGGTATTGTCCTCGATGGCCGGGCGGCTGTCGATGCAGCGGTAACGTAGGCTGGCATTCAAGCCCTTAGGGGCACGCATGGTGAGGCCACCGGTACTGGTGAAGGTGGGCGCAAGCGGAATATAGTTCTCGCCCTCGGGCGCCTGCACCAAGCGGCCGTGGCTGAAATTGAGGTCGCTGTCCAGAAAAAAGCGGGGCGACAGTTGGTAGCGCACCGAGACATCGACGCCAAAGCGCTGGGTGGGGCCCACGCTTTCGGTGGTGCCCTCGTCGCCCGAGTATACCAGTTCGTCTTGCAGGCGCAGCGACCACAGAGCAGCATTCACGACCAAGTTGGGGGCGGGCTTGAAGGTGCTGCCGACCTCGGCGCCAGTGGCGCAGGGCAGCGCATTGAAGCTGCCGCTGCCCTGCACCACGCCCCGCGCATCGTTGGAATGAAAGCCTAGACCTGAGCGCGCAAACAGCTGCACGGCCGGCGAGAGCTGATAATACAAATTTAGCTTGGGCGATACTCGGCCCCGCACTACGCGGCCCGTGAGGGGCACGAAGCCCGCCGCCGAGTCGGACCGCTGCCCCCTAAACTGGAAGATGAACAGGTCGGCGCGCACGGCTGCGTTCACGGTCAGGCGGTCGGTCAGCTCCAAGGTTTCGTCGAGGTAGGCATTGATATTCTGCTCGTAGAGGCGGCCGATACTAGCCGTGTCGAGTGGCTGGCGCTGCACCACGTGGCGCAGCAACAGGCCCGCATCGTCGAGGCGGGTGCCCAGCCCTAGGGTCGAGTGCAGGGCTTTGGTCCCTAGGTGGTCGGTGCGGTCGTAGGTGCCGGTGTAGCCGTAGAGATTGCGGCCGGTGTCGCGCTGGTTTATCTCGTCGCCATTGACGGGGTCGTTCTTGAAGAACGTGAAGTTGGAATACAGATTGAAAAAGTATTGCGAGTAGTACACCTGCTGGCGCAGCACTGCCTCATGCGGTAGGGCCGTGGTGAGCGTGGCGTACATATTGCTGCGGTTGGTGCTGCCGCCCTCGCTGGGGTCGAGGCTGCCAAAGCGCGAAATGAGGCCTTCGCGCACGGCGCGCTCGGGTATCTGGCCGCTAGCATCCCAACTAGAGGTGAAATATGAGCCAAACAGCGTGAGCGAGGTCTTATCCGAAAGCTGGCCGGTGTACTTAGCTAGACCATTAAACCGCTTGAAGTGCTGCGGATTATCAAAGTACGAGTTGGTGAAGTTGTACTCGGCGGCTACGTAGGCACTCTCGGGCTTTTTGGAGAGCAGGTGGCGCGTGCCTAGTAGGTCTATCATGGCTAGGGCGCGGTAAGTGTTGTACTGGCCCACTTCGAGCTTCACCTGGCTGTGGTCGAGGCTGGTTTTGGTCGAAAACTCGCCGGCCCCAGCCGTGGCAAAGTCGCCGAAGCGCGCCGTGTAGGGGCCTTTGTACACCTTGAGCTGCTCAACTGTTTCGGGAATGACGAAGTGAAAATCGGCGTAGCCCTGGCCGTGGGCGTGGCTCACCATGTTCACCGGCAGCCCGTCGAGGCTCACGGCGAAGTCGGTGCCGTGGTCGGCATCGAAGCCCCGCACGAATATTTGCTCGGCCTTGCCGCCGCCCGCGTGCTGCGCAATAAAGAGGCCCGGCACCAAGCGCAGCAGGTCCTGCGCCGAGTTGAGGGGCCGCAGCGTCTGGTCGATGTGCGAGATGGCGGCCAGCGTTTGGTTGGGGTCTTGGGGCTGGCGCACGGTCACCTCGGCCAGGTTGAGGCTGGTGGTGGCCAAGGCCACCGTCACACCGCGGGTTTCGCCAGCCGCCAGGGTTATATTCTCATTCTTAAATCTATAGCCCAGTGCCCCTAGGCGTAGCTGGTAGGTGCCCGCAGCCAGCCGCGCCAGCCGAAATTGCCCTAGGGCATCGGTAGCGCTGCCGCCGGACTGGCCTACCAGTCCCACGCTCACGCCAGCTAGTGGTTGACCAGATAGGGAGTCGGTGACGGTGCCGCGCAGGGCAGCTAGGTACTGCGCCGAGGCCGGTAGGGCACCTAGGAGCCCGAAGAGCAGCATCCAGCACGGACGAAAAAGAGAACGTTCAGAAAGAAATAAAAACCGCATTGTAGGCAAGCAAGCCGTTGGCAACGTAGAACGAAGCTACTACCCCCGGCCAGCCCACGCTTCAGAATTGAATCAGAATCGACCGGCTGGCCGAACTACTAGCCTAAGGTGCCGCTGCAATCGCGGCGGCCCTCGGCTGGCGGGGCTACTTTTGCCGGGCCATTTCACTGGCAGTTTTGTTATGCTCTTTTCGGCCGCGCCGCTGCGGCCTTGCTTACTCTATCTCATGGCTAAAGTCGCCATCAATCTCGCCACCGGCGCCATTCAGCAGGAAGAACTCATTGTGGGTATCGACCTGGGCACCACCAATAGCCTCGTGGCCTACGTGCACCCCGAAACCCGCCAGCCCGCCGCCATCAATGACCTAGGGCGCGGCACCATCGTGCCCTCGGTGGTGCACTTTCCAGCCGACGGCAGCTCGCCGCTGGTGGGCAATGAGGCCAAGGATTTCCTGCTTTCTGACCCCGCCAACACCATTTATTCAGTGAAGCGCCTGCTCGGCAAAAGCTACCGCGACCTAGGTGCCCACGCCGGCCAGCTGGGTTACAAGGTCATCGACGACGATACCGAGGGCTTGGTGAAAGTGCGCGTAGGCGAGCGCTTCTACTCCCCCATCGAGCTGTCGGCCGATATTCTGAGCGAGCTGCGCCACCGCGCCGAGCACGCCCTCAAAACGCCGGTGCGCCGCGCCGTTATCACGGTGCCGGCCTACTTTAATGACTCGCAGCGCCAAGCCACCCGCGACGCGGGCCGCTTGGCTGGATTAGAAGTGTTGCGCATCGTGAACGAGCCCACGGCCGCCGCGCTGGCCTACGGTATCGGCCTCGACCCAGATGAGGAAAAAACTGTGGCCGTGTACGACCTAGGCGGTGGCACCTTCGATATCAGCATCCTGCGCCTGCACCAAGGCATTTTTGAGGTACTGAGCACCCACGGCGATACCTGGCTGGGCGGTGACGACATGGACCGCGCCATCGTGGAGCATTGGCAATCGACATTTGGCCTGCCCGCCGCTTACCAAGAGGTGCCCGCCATGCAGCAGCAACTGCGCCTGGCCGCCGAAATGGCCAAGCGCTATCTCAGCCAGCACGACGACTTCACGACCCAGCTCATCGACAACGACGAGCAGGTGCAAGTGGTAACGCTGACCAAAACGGAGTTCAACAACCTCATCCGTCCGCTCGTAGACCGTACGCTCGCCGCCTGCCGCCAGGCCCTAGGTGACGCCCAACTAACGCCCGCTGCCATTGATGCCGTGTTGCTGGTGGGCGGCTCGACCCGCGTGCCGCTAGTGTACGATGAGGTGAGCGCCTTCTTTGGCAAGCCCGCCAACAACTCGCTCAATCCCGACGAAGTAGTGGCCCTGGGCGCCGCCATTCAGGCTGACATTCTCGCTGGCAACCGCCGCGACGTGCTGCTGCTCGACGTGACGCCGCTCACCCTAGGCATCGAAACCCTAGGCGGGCTGATGGACGCCATCATCCCGCGCAATTCCAAGATTCCAACTAAGGCCGGCCGCCAATACACCACCAGCGTGGATGGGCAGGTAAACCTGAAAATCGGGGTGTACCAAGGCGAGCGCGACCTAGTGGGCGAGAATCGCAAGCTGGGCGAATTTGTGTTAACTGGCATTCCGGCCATGCCCGCCGGCTTGCCCAAAATCGACGTCAACTTCTTCCTGAATGCCGACGGCATTTTGCGCGTGGAAGCTATCGAGCTGCGCTCGAATACCCGCCAGCAGGTAGACATCAAGCCCCAGTACGGCCTCACCGACGACCAAGTCGAGCAGATGCTGATGGACTCGCTGCTCAATGCCAAGCAGGACGTGAGCGCCCGCTTGCTCATCGAGGCCCGGACCGCCGCCGAGCAACTGCTCTACCAGGTCGAGCGCTTCTTGAAAAAGAATGCTGAGCACCTCGAAGCCGACGAAGTGAGCAGCACTACCGCCAAAACCGACGAGTTGCGCCAAGCCCTAGGTGGCAACGACCGCGACCTCATTCTCAAGCGCATGGACGAGCTAGATGAGCTGACGCGCCCCTTCGCCGAGCGCGTGATGAACATCTCCATCAAGCAGGCCATGAGCGGCAAAAAAATCGGATAACAACACCGGAGCACGCCAACCTATCTCATTGGCGTGCTCCGACATCGTTACCCGATTTCGACCTAGGAAACTAACTCTTTAAAAGGCCGGCTGCTTGGTACGCGGCTGGCCTTTGTGTAGGCGCTTGGTGGGCTGCGCGCCAGGTATGGCCTGGCCATTGCGGGGCTGGTCGGCGCGCTGGGTGCCGCCGTCTATGTTTCTATCGGGCAAGCCGTTGGCGTAGGTCGAGCCCGTGATGCCAGTTGGCCGGGTGCTGTTTTCGGGCGCCACGGTGGGCACGGTGCTAGTGCTGCGGCCGGGCCGGCCTGGTATGGTAGCGGCCGGGATGCTCGGCACGCCCGCCGCGTTGGGCGCGCTGCTGACGCTGGGAATATCGGCCTGGGCAAACGCCGGGCTGCTAAGCACCAGCCCCAGCAGGGCAGCACCAAGTGAGAGGTGGGTTTTCATAAAATTCGAAGAGTAAAAAGGAACCTAGGGCCGGCCCATTGAGCGCACATTCGTGCGTTTGGCGGGCTTCTTGGCGGGCTCGGTAGTGGCGGGTGGATACACGGTGCCGGGCGGCGTGGCCACGGGCGGCGGGGTGCCCGGCTGTCCGGGCGCGGTAGTGCCAGTGCCCACGGCGGGCGCCGTCGTGTTGCTGGGGTTGATGGGCGTGCCCGGCGTTACGGTGGTCTTCGCGGGTTTGGTCTGGGCCAACGCTGGGCGGCTAAGCGCCGCACCTAGGAGGGCTAGGCCTAACAGATGGTACATTTTCATAACCGTAGGCAGGAAACAGGATGGAGTAGAATAGCAGTGCACCGCAGCCTTCTAATCAAGAATAGCCGCGCCAGTACTTAGTCTACGTAGCCTACGAGCTTAAGACTAGCTTCTTGCGGAGAATGCGCCAAAAATTTTTCTGGCCAGGGAGCCCTGCCGCGCTGGCGCGGGTTTAGCCTCTACCGGGCGGTACCTTTGAGTAGATTCTGTTTTCAACTTTAATGCGCGTTTTACACACCGCCGACTGGCACCTAGGCCAGCATTTTCTTACTGGCCAAGAGCGCCTCACCGAGCAAAAAGCGTTTCTAAACTGGCTGCTGGCCACCGTGCAGGCCGAGGGCGTAGAGGCCCTGGTGCTGGCCGGCGATGTCTTCGACACCACTACACCTTCGCACGCCGCGCAGGAGCTGTACTACGACTTCTTGGTGCGCATGCAGGGCACCGGCTGCCGCGATATTGTGGTGGTAGGCGGCAACCACGACTCCCCTACCCTGCTCAACGCCAGCCGCCGGCTGCTGCGAGCGCTGCGCATCCACGTCATCGGCGGGGTGCCGGCCGAGGCCGATGAGCAAATCGTGGCCCTAGGTGCCGCAGGCGGCCCGGCCAGCTTAGTAGTATGCGCCGTGCCCTTCCTACGCGACCGCGACCTGCGCCTGGCCGTGGCCGGCGAAACGCCTGACGCGCGCCAGCTGCGCATCCGCGACAGCATTGCGGGCCATTACCTCAAGCTGAGCGAGCACGACCTCGTGCGTCGCCTTCGCGAGCAAGATGTGCCGGTGCTGGCTACCGGCCACCTCTACGCGGCGGGCGGCGAGGCTCGCGAGGGCGCCGAGCGCGACGTGCACATCGGCGGGCTCGGGGTCATTGGGGCCGAGCATTTTCCGGCGGCCTTCGACTACGTGGCCCTAGGGCACTTGCATCGGCCGCAGGTGGTGGGCGGGCAGGCGCGCATCCGCTACTCGGGCTCACCTGTGCCGCTGTCCTTCACCGAGGCCGACGACAAGCAACAAGTACTGCTGCTGGACTTTAAAGGCGCTGGCGAACCCACTATCACTGCGCTGCCCGTGCCCGTGACGCGGCGCTTGCAGCGCTTCCACGGCGAGCTCGACGAGGTAGAGGCCGCCATTATAGCTTTTGATAACGAAGCTTTTGACCTCGTAGCCTGGGCCGACGTGCTGGTAAAATCGGATGAAGCGCCCGCCGAGGTGCAGCGCCGCGTGCAAGCCGCCCTCAAGGAGCGCCGCGCCGCCGTGCTGGCCCCGCGCGGCGTGCGCCACCAGCGCCTCACCGATGCCCCCGACGTGGTGGCCGAGGCCGCCGCGCCCATCGAGCACCTGCACGAACTAACGGTGGAAGAAGTATTTCGCCGCCGCGTGGCCGGCTTGCCGCCCGAGCGGGCCACTGCTCTTACAGCCACTTTCCAGGAGCTGCGCCAGCTACTGGCCGAGGCCGACCCGCAAGCCTGGAGCGGCGAGAAAAGCTAGGCTCAGTAAGCTCTCAAGGGCTTTTTTCGGCGGCGTAGCGCGTAATTTTAAGGTATGAAGATTATCAGCCTGCGCTTTGCCAACCTCAACTCGCTGCCCGGCCCGTACCTCATTCGGTTCGACGCTGCGCCGCTAGCCGACACGGGGCTGTTTGCGATAACGGGGCCGACGGGCGCGGGCAAAAGCACGCTGCTCGATGCCATCGCGGTGGGCCTATATGGGCGGGTGCCGCGCCACGACCGGCAGGTGGGCGAGATGGTGAGCCGCCACGCCGCGTTTGCCTGGTCGGAGGTTGAATTTGAGGTGCACGAAACCAACGCCGACACCGGCCAAACGGCCCGCGTGCGCTACCGCTCGCGCTGGGAAGTCAAGCGCAAAACCCGCGGCGAAGACAAAGGCGGCCTAGGCCAGGACGCGATGTCCTTGGTACGCAGTCCGCTGTGGGAAGCCGTAGTGAGCGGCAAAGAAGCCGTGCCGGCCAAGGTCGGCGAACTGTCGGGGCTGGACTTTGGGCAGTTTGAGCAGGCCGTTTTGCTGAGCCAAGGCAAGTTTGCGCGCTTCCTACACGCCCCCGAAAAGGAGCGCAGCGCCCTGCTCGAAAAGATGACCAACGTGGGCATCTACTCGCGGCTATCAGTGGCGGCGTTTGAGAAAGCCAAGGAAGAAACGCGCAAAACCGAGCTGCTGGCCGCCCGCCTCGACGCCACGCGCCTGCTCTCGGAAGAAGAACGCGCCGCCCTAGGTAGCCAGCTCGACGCCCTAGGGGAGGCCGCCGAGCAGCATCACGAAGAAGCCCAGGACCTGAACGTGTGCCTGACCTGGCGCACCATCCTCGACCAGCTCGACCGGCAGCTCAACGATACCGCCCGCGAGGTGGAAACGTTGCGCCAAGCCGATGAAGCGTTGCAGCCCGAATTTGCCCGACTGGCCGACCACCAGCGGGCCAATGCCAAAGAGCTAGCCACGCCCATGGCGCTGGCTGAAGTAGCTTACAAAGCACTGCAAACCAACAGCGAGCAGCTAAGCGAGCTTCAGCAGGCCTTGCCTAATTTGGCCACCGCCACCCACATGGCCAAGGCCAACCTAGAGGCCGCCACCACGGCCCACCTGGCGGCTCAAACCAAAGAAAACGACCTACGCCCCCTACTGGAAGAAGCCCGGACGCAGGATGCCGCCATTGCCACCACGCGCCAGCAGCTACTTAAAAACCAGGCAGCGCACGCCCAAAACCAGCGGGCGCACGACCAGGTGCAAGCCGCCTGGCAGCAGCAGGCGCAGGACTTGCAAAACCTAGTGGCGCAGCAAAATATGCTGGATAGCTGGTTAATTGCCCACAGCCACGAAGCCGACTTAAAAAGCCAGCTCAACGCCCTGAGCCGCGAAATAATCGACCTGCAAGCGGCCCAAAAAGAGGCCAGCACACGGGCTGCCAGTCGCGCCGAGCTGCTCAAAAACCAGCAAGCCACGGCTGCCGACCTCAGCCGGCAGCACCAGCTCGAAGCCGACGCGCTAGCCCAGCAGCAAGCTATTAAGGACGAAGGCCAGCCCTGCCGCACTGAGCGCGACGTGTTGCTGCAAGGCACCACGCCCGCCGAGCTGGCCCAGCGCGCCGATGCCCTTACGGCCTACTTACATGGCCTTCAGCAGCTGCTACCCAAAGCCGAGGCCGCACACGACTACCACGCCCGCGCCCAGCACTTGCAGACTCTGCTCGACCAAGAAGCCCCGGCCCTGGCCACCGCCGAGGCCACCGCTCGCCACCTCACCGACCAGCGCGCCGCCGGGCAGCAGCTCCTCGAAAGCCTGCAGCGCGAGCTACGCACGCAGCAGGCCATGGCCGACCTCAACGCCCACCGGCAACAGCTGCACGACGGCCAGCCCTGCCCGCTGTGCGGCGCCCTAGAGCACGCTTTTACCGCCGACTTTGAGGCCGATGCCAACGCGCAAGAACAGCGCGTGGCCACCCAGAAACAGACGCTAGCGACGCTAGAGGAAGCCCTGCGCGCCGCCGACCAGGACCTTACCCGTCGCCAAACCGAGCAGCAACAGCGCCAGCAGCAGCGTCAGGAAGCTGCCGAGTTGGCCGAAGCTGCCCGTCGCCAGGCCCACGAGCTGGCTGCCGACCTGCAACCCGCCCCGCCCCTACCCGCCGACCCAGCTGCCGTACGAGCTTTGCTCGAAGCTACGACCGTCGCCCAGGCTATTGCGCAGGCCAACCGCCGCCAACTGGCATTGCTAGATGACAAGCTGGCTACGCTACGCGAAAAATATCTGGCTGCTGGCACTACCGCTACTACTGCCCAGGCCGAAATCCGGCTGCTGGTGCAGCGCCAAAACGCCACCACGCTCGAAATCGACAAGCTGAGCGCCGAGCTGATGCACTGGCGCGAGCAAGCCGAGATTTACCAAAGCACCATCCAAGACCTGCTACGCCCGCACCAGCTGGCGCTGCCCGCCCGCCCGCCTTACGACAGCCTGCTCGCCACGCTTGAAGACCGCGCCGCCCATTACGAAGCTCAGCGCGCGGCTTTAGCTGCTGGCCAAAACCAATTGCTGGAGCGCAAAACCAAGCACCAAGCCCACGCCGATGAGCTGGCCCGCCAGCAGGTGCAGCTAACCGCCGCCGCCGAAACGCTCGCTGCCGAGCAGCTAGCGCTGGAACAGCAGCAGGCTGCCCGCCTAGCCTACTACGCCGGGCCTGACCCAGCCGCCGAGGCCGCGCAACTGCGTCAGCACACCGAGCAGCTAGCCGCTGCTGCCCGCTACGCCGACAGCCAGCACGCCCAGCAGCAGCAGGAATTAGCCGTGAAGCAAAGCGCCCTCGACTCGCTGCAAACCCAGCTGGCGGCCCACCGCCTGGCGCACGATGAGCGCCAGGCCGAGCTAGCCGCCGCCCTAGGTGCCGCCGGCTTTGCCAGTGCGGCCGAGGCGCAGGCGTTGCTGCTGCCCGCCGCCGAGGCCGAGCGCCTGCACCAGCGGCGCCAGCAGCACCTCACGGCCACAGCCGCCGCCGACCGCCGCCTAGCGGACCTCACCTCCGAGCAACAGCAGCACGCCGAATTTGCCCTGACGCCACTCAGCGCGGCCGACCTCACGGCCCAGCTCAGCGCGCTGTCGGCGGCCGACGATATTTTGCAGCAGCAGCTCGGCGCAGCCAGCAACCAGCTTGCCCAGGATGATGCCGCCCGCGAGCGCCTGGCCGAAGGCCGCCGCGAGCTTCAACTGCGCCAGCTCGAAGAGCAGCGCTGGCAAGACCTCGCCGACCAAATCGGCTCGGCCAAGGGCGACAAGTTCAGCCAGTTTGCCCAAGGTTTGACCCTTAGTCACCTGGCCCGCCTGGCCAACCTGCGCCTCAAGCAGCTCACCAACCGCTATTCTATTTTCAAAACGCCCAATCGCAACCTAGAGCTGCAAATTATCGACCACGACCAGGCCGATACGGTGCGCCCGATGGCCTCGCTATCTGGCGGCGAGAGCTTCCTGGTGAGCTTAGCCCTAGCCCTAGGGCTGAGCGAATTAGCGGGCTATAAAGCACGCATCGAGTCGCTCTTCATCGACGAAGGCTTTGGTACGCTCGACCCCGAATCACTCAATACCGCGCTCGACGCGCTGGAGCGCTTGCAGCACTCGGGCAAGATGATAGGCGTCATCTCGCACGTAGCCGACCTCAAGGACCGCATCGGCACTCAAATTCGGGTGCAGCCGGTGGCTGGCGGCAACAGCACCGTGCGCGTGGTAGACGTAGTAGGTACTGAGACTGAATGCTGTGAGTAGTAACGGATGCCCTAGGTAGTCCGCTTTAATACAAGCAGTACTGCGCGGCCTACCTAGGGCGCTCATTGGCGGCACGCACCTCGGCCCAGGTCCAGTATTTCTTAGGTTCGAGACCAGCGTAACCTTTTTGCAAAAAGGCTACTACCTCACTTTCTACCGTGCCAGCGGCCAGCGACGAGGCGTAGATGGGTCGCCCGTCGGGGTCGGCGTAGCGCTCGGCTTTGGTGAGGGGGCGGCCGCTCAGGCGCAGGAGCGGGCCGGTGTCGGTGAGCTGGTCGGCGGCCCAGCGGTAGTTGCTACGTTCCAGCTCGTTGAGGCGGGCGGCTAGAAGTGCCAGTGCCAGGCGCGGCAGCGTGGGCCGGCTCTCTAGGTCTATCCAGGTGGTGTATTTGCACTCTAGCTCGTAGCGCTGGCCATCGTAGAGACTTAATACCCAATCGAAACCAGCCGTAGGGCCAAATAGCGCATAGTAGGGCAACGGCGCGGGCGTGCGCACGACCACCAGCCCTAGGTCGGGATATTCGGCACGCTGGGTAAGCGGGCCTTGCAAAGCGGCAGCGGCGGCTTTTACTCGCTCATACTCGGGCGCCCAGGCGGCGCGGCCAGCTTCAGGGTCGAGCAGAACTTCGGCGAAGCGCGGCAAAAACCAGGCGAATTTTTCGGCCGAAGCCTCGTCTTCGCGCCGGCGGCGGGCGGGCGCGCCAAAGGGCTCGTAGAAGTGCGTTTTCTCCTCGGCGTTGAGCCAGCACACTAGCTTGAGCGCATGGTCCGCAAGGGGATGTTGCCAGTCGATTTCGCGAAAGTCGCCTAGGGTAGCTACCAAGCGCAGCAGCTCCTCATGGGTCAGGGCCAGTTCGGGATTCAGCAAGGCCCATACGCCCACAAAACCATCGATATCAAAGTGATTGGCCGTAACGGCTTGAGCTTCTAGGCCCGGCGTGGCGGGCGCGTGCAGGGCGCGCAGGCACGAGCCGGCGCTGGTATCGTCGCGCAGGGCCTCGGGGGTGGCGGCCCCGCGCCAGTGCGCCAGCGTGAGGGCGGCGCCCAGGCCGGTGCTATCGACCACGATAGTAGGCTGGCGGCGAAGCTGGGCAAAGGGCACAAAAGAGCGGTTCATACACCAAAGAAAACACGCAAAGGCGGCTGCCCGGCCTCGACTGCTCCACTAGGAGAAAGCCAGGGCAGACAGCCGCCTTTTCACGTTTTGTCCTGCTTCGCTGTGCTCAGCCTGACCGGCTAGCTACTCGCGCGTCAGGCGCTTGACTACCGTACCCTGCGGCGTGAACACGAGTACTGAGTACATGCCGGCTGCTAGACCAGTGAGGTCGAACTGCTCGCGCAGAATGCCGGCGCGAGGCTGCGCGCTGCGCTTCAGCACCACTTGGCCGAGTGTGTTTATAAGCTCTACCTGCACGCTTCCAGCGCCGCTTAGTCCGCTTATTTCCAGCGTAGTGCTGCTGGTAGCAGGATTTGGGTAGAGGTGCGTGGCCGCTTGCAGCGCGCCGGGCGCCAGGCTGAGCACCCCATTGGTTTCGAACCACAGGTAGAAGCGTTGGCCGGTATAGCTGACACTCATCGAGAAAGAATAGGTCGGCGTCAAACTCAGGTTGTGGCGCGTGCCTAGCTCCCGGTCTTCGAGCCACACCTGCATGCCGGCGGGCAGGTTTAGCAGCTCGGCGGCTTGCAGGGTGTGGGCGCCGCTGTGGCTCACGCGCACCCCGAGCGGCAGGCTAGGCACGGCGGCCAGGCTGGGCAGGGCGTTAATGGCCAGCTTATCGGTGCCAGCCGCGCTCCAAAGCGATGGCACGCCATTGACATTGAGCTGCACCTTATAGGCATCGTGGGCCGGGTCAAAGGCGGCCGTGGCGGCGGGCTCAGCGTACACCACGGCTTCATCGGCCAGACCAGCCGCGCTCTGTACTCGCAGGCGAACGAGCGGGCGGGTAGCCACTGCCACGGCTGCCGTGCGGCCAAAGATGGGGTTGCTATACCCTTGGCTGCGGGCAGCGGCTGGCAGCTTCAAGGTGGCCATAGCACTGGTGGCCCTGATGAAGAAGCCCTGCATGGCGGCGATATCCTTGCTACCGCCATTTTGGCCCACACCGTTTACGTAGCTGCGGTAGGTGCCAGTGTAGGGGCCCGAGGGCACGTACACGTACAGCGCTCGGTCGATGTCGTCGGTCATGGGCACGAGGTCCCAGTCGAGCGGCGACGGGAAAGGGTTGCCCAGCAGGTTCCAGCCGGCCTCAGCTAGCGGGCCGCGCGTGAGCGAGTAGCTTACGTCGGTGCTAGCCAGCGTGCCGCTGATGTCCACCACCGTGCTAGGGGTAGTTTGGGCCGAGTAGCCCCGGCCGGGCGTCAGGTTGTCGGTGGCAGCGGGCACCATCCAGCCTTGGTCGAAGGTAGGAGCCGCGGTTGTCAGACGCTTTTCATTGTACTGAAACAGCGTAGGATAAGGCCATACGCCGTTACCCTGGGTATTAAAATCCGGGTTTACATTGAAGTCCGGCACGTCGTCGGCAAATTCCTGCACCGTGGCCGTGCCCGTCTGCATGGGCGACGAATAGTGCCGGTAGCCCGTGGTAGTCGCGCCCGTAATAAAGCGCTCCATGGTGGCGCGGCCCGTGACCACGCCGCCCCCAGCGGGGTTCACCACCATAGCCGTGCCGCTAGCATCGGAAAGCAGCGTGAGGTTGCCGCCCGAAGCTAGGTTGCCGGCCGGGAGCGTGAGCACGTGCCGCACGCCCAGCGGACTGGTCAGTGTGACCCCGGCAGTGTTGTTGATTGTCAAATCATACAGCCGCAGCGCGCTGGTGCCTCCCAGTGTTTGGGCGGCACTGCCACCGCATACCAGGGCGCTGCTGCCGGGCGCCAGGGTGCCATTGGCCGTGAGGTTGCCGGTGAGCACAAACTGCGCACCTAGGGTCAGCGACGCGCCGCTGGCAATAGTAAGGTCGTGGGCCGTGCTGCCCAGGCTGGTTAGTGGGTAAGTGCCTAGGCCGGCCGGAATTACCACATCGGAGGTAGCCGAGGGCACGGTGCCGCAGCTCCAGTTGGCGGCGGTGTTCCAGTTGGTGCTCACGGCTCCCGTCCAGGTGTAAATATTGGCCGCGCCGATGATGATATTCACGCCGTTGTCGGTGCCCACGGTGGCGGGCTGGCTGCCCACTACCCGAATGCGGTAGCCGGTGCCCGGCGCCGTGCCAGCCGGAATAACGGCCGCAATAGTGCCCGCGCTAGTGCCGCTGAGCGTACCTAGGCTCACGGGATTGGCGAAGCTGCCGCCCGCCGCCGATAGCTGTACTGTGAACACATTGCCCGCCGCAAAGCCATTGGCCGTGAAGGTCACGTTTAGGGCCGTGCCGGCGCAGTAGCCCCCAGCCACGGTGCCCGTCTGGATGCTGGCCGCTACTGGCGCGGCATTTACTTCCACTAGCACGCTCACGGTGGTCGAGCAGCCGTTTAGGGCTATTGTTACCGAATAGGTGCCCGCATTGGCCGTTGTGGCGCTGCCGATAGTTTGGTTGGGGCCGGTAGCGGCATAGCCGTTGGGGCCGGTCCAGGTATAGGTGGCGCCGCTGATGCCGGTGGCCGTGAGTGTGAGCGGCGAGCCCACCGCCACCGGCGAGTTGCTGCCCGCCGAGGCCGCACCAAGGTTGGTAATAGTCAAGCTACTGCCATTGTCATTGCTGACAGCCACCGGACTAGAGCTAACGAGCCGGATGCGGTAGCCCGCACCACTCGCCGCCGAGGTCGGAATACTAATACCTAGGGTGCCCGCGGCAGCCGTCGTGCTCACCGCACCAATGCTGGTGGGCGAGGCAAACGAGCCGTTGGCATCGGAGAGCTGCGCCGTGAGCGTATTGCCCGCGCCAAAGCTCGGCCCGGCGGCTGTGTAGCTCAAGGTGTAGCCTTGGCCCACGCACAGCGGCCCACTCAGGGCACCTAGGGCTATGGTCGTAACGGGGGCGGCCGGCGTTACCGCTACGTTGGTTGAGGCGGTGGCGGTGCAGCCGGCTGCATTGGTAATGGTGAGGGTGTAGGTACCCGACTGGTTGGGCTGGGCATTGGTCAACGTCAGGTTTTGGGTGGTGCCCACAACGGAGCTGCCGCCATTGGTGTACGCCGCCACCCACACGTAGGAGTTGCCGGCTACGGCCGGTCCCCCGTTTAGCACGATGGTACCCGACTGCGCCACTGGCGAGTTGCTAGTAGCCGTGACGGTGGGCGGAGCATTCAAGGTCAAGTTGCTGCCATTGTCGTTGCTGACCAACGCTGGCGTGGAGCTTACCAGCCGAATGCGGTAGCCACTGCCCGGCGCCGTGCCCGCCGGAATAGTAACGCTGAAGCCGCTGCCAGCAGTGAGCCCGCTATACGCCTGCGTGCCGAGGCTAATCGGTGTGGCAAACGAGCCATTGGCATCCGAAAGCTGGGCCGTGAGCACGTTGCCGCTCGGGAAGGAGTTGCCCGTCACGGTAAATACTAGGGTACGCGAGCTGCCCAGGCACAGCGGCCCGCTAAAGGTGTTCAGCGCCAGAATGGGGTCGGTAGAGGTTTGTACCGCCACATCGACGTAGCTGCTGTAGGTGCAGCTCCCTAGGGTCACGTTCACGGTGTAGCGCGTCACGCCGGGCGTGGTGGTGCTAGTAGTGAGGTTTTGCTGGGCCGATAAATAGCCCGTGCGCGACGAATACCAGGCATAGGTAGCGCCTGGGTAAGTGGGCGATACCGCAAGGGCAATGGGCGCCCCGTTGGCCACTGTGGTCGGCCCAGTAGCCTGGCTCACGGGCGCAGTATTGATGCTGAGGTCCGCGCTATTGGGAGCGCCCGTCACGCTGGGGCTGGAGGCCACCACGCGCACCTGGTAGCCGGTGCCGGCCGGGGTATTCAGCGGAATGGTGCCCGTTACGGTGCCACCGCTGGCCGTGATGTTGGCCGCAGTACCTAGCAGCGGTGCATTGGCCGCGAACACGCCATTAGCATCCGAAAGCTGGAAATTATACGCGTTGCCCGCGCTAAAACGAGCAGTATTAGTGCTGAATGGCACCGAGATACTTGTGCCGGCACAGAACGTGGCCGGCGACACCGTGCCCGTAGCAATAGCTGCCGGGTAGAGGTAGCTAGCCCCCGAGCAGGCTGTGCCGCCCGTGGTAGTCACGCAAATTTGCCCGTCGGTGCCCCCGGCCGGGGCCGCCACCGTGAGGCTGGTGCTAGTGTTGTTGGTAATCGGCCCGGCCGGCGTGCCGTTAAACGTCACGGCCGTGGCCCCGTCGAGGTTGGTACCCGTGATGGTCACTACCGTGCCGCCCGGTCCTCCCGCCGGCGTAAAATTGGTAACAACCGGCACCGGACAGGTACTGGTAAAGAAATACGCCCCGGCGCTAGTCACCTGAATGCCCTGCGCCAAGCTAGGCAAGGTCAAGCGCAGGCGTAGGCCACGCACGTTGGCCTGCGGTGTAGCCAGGGTGCGCACAATGCTGGTGGGCGTGGCCTGGTTGGCGGGCAAGGTGGCCGAGTAGGTATCAATGGCACTCCACGTGCTCAGGTTGCCCGACGCTTCCACCGTCAGCACGTAGTTGACAGCTGTGCCGTTAGGGTTGCGCAAGCTCAGCTGCACTTCCGAAATGGTGCGCAACGTAGCACCTAGGTCCACCTGCGTGTAGTAGTTGCTGAAGAACGACGCCGAGTTGGCCGTCACGGCCGACCCATTGAACAGCTGCTCGCTGGCCGCCTGCGAAATGCCGTTGCCAGTGTAGCTGGCAGCAGGCTGGTTGGCGGCGTAGTTGGGCGAGTTGCTGCAGCCGCGCTTGGCAAAAGGTCGGCTCAGCACCTGGCTCCAGCGGCCATTGGCGTCGCGCACTCGCACAAACAGCCGGTGCTGGCCCTCGGCCAGGGCGCTGGCATCGGCCAGCAGGTTGAGGTTGGTGAGGTTGGTGCTGGGCGTGGCAATGGGCACATTCACCCCCAGCCCGTAGCCGGGGTCGGTGTCAAAGAAATACTCCGCCTTGTTGAGAGTGGGCACGTTGGCCACGCTGGGGTCGTCAACATAAAACAGCCGGTCCTGGGTTTGGCTCCACTTGCCCGCCGCGTCTTTCACGCGGTAGAACAACGTGTGAAAACCTATCGGCAAGGTACCTAGGCCTACCGTAAAGCTCGCACCCGTGGCATTGGTGCTGCCCCCCGTGATGGGCGCGCTGCTGCCTTTGCCATAGCCAGGGTCGGTATCTACAAAGTACTCTATGGCCGCCAAGTTGGCGGGCGGCGCGGTGGTGGTGGGCGGCTCTACGTAAAATATCTGGCGGTACGTCTGGCTCCATCTACCCTGAGCATCCTTCGAGCGCACGCTCAGCGCGTGAAAGCCCGGCGCAACGCCAGTCAGGCTCACCGTAAAAGCTACGCCCGCCGCATTGGTGCCGCCGCCCGCCATGGCCACCGCCTTGCCTGCCCCGTAGCCGGGGTCGGCATCCACAAAGTATTCGGCCCCGGCCAGCGCCGGCACCGGGGTCGTGCTCGTTACTGGCTCTTTGTACAGTATCTGGCGATAGGTTTGGCTCCATTTGTTGGTGCCCGCCCGCGAGCGCACAAACAGCGTATGAAAGCCCGCCGACAGCGGCGCGAGGCTCACCGTGAAAGGCAGGTTGGTGAGCGTAGTGGCCGGCGTGGCCGGCAGCGCCACGGCCGTGCCCTGGCCGAGGCCGGGGTCAGTGTCGAAGTAGTATTCCACCCGGTCGAAGCTGGGAGGGGTTTGGGCGTGCAGGGGCGCAACAGCTCCCACCACCGCCGCCAGCAGCACCAGGCCTAGCCCAGTGTGCCGTATCAAGCGCAGCAAGTCCATAAACAGACGTGGAAAAACACCCCGTCAAGGGCGTCGTCATGTTTAGTTGTTAGAGCGCGTGCTGATGGTGGCGTTCAGGGTATTACCCGACACCGACTGGTTGTACTGGTAAATCGTGGGCACGTTGGGAATGCCCGCAATGCGGTAGGGCAGCACACCGCCAAAGGCGCCCACATCGGTGCCGCTCTCGCCGGTGCCGATGGCCGGGCTGCCCGTGCGCAGCTGGTACGCCCCATCGGTCGAGGCCGTGCCACCCACAAATAGGTTGGCGGGCGTCACGTTTTGCTGGTTACCATTGGCCGTGCCAAAGGCCGTGTTGCCGCTAATATTGTAGCTGTAGGCGTTGTTGCGAGGCGTGAAGACGGGGCTTGTTCCGGTGTATGTTATGATGTTGTTTTTGATAACGGCGTTATCCACATCAATGCCGTAGCCGCTGGTGCCCGCCAGGGTGCCAATGACGTTGTTGGAGATGAGAATATTACTCATCCGTGCAAACTGCCCTGAGGTGCTGATGCTGCCCGTATTAAATATATTGTTGGTGATGTTGACGTTGCTGACGGTCGTGTTGGTATTAGGATACAGGTAGAGGTAGCCAGTAGCATAGTTTTGACGGAAGATGATGCCGCTGACCGTGACAGTGTTGCCGTTGTATCCGATATAGGTAGTGTTTAGGTTATTACGCTCTACCGTAATATTACTGGCGGTGATGTATATAGTACTATTGATAGTACAGCCCGTGATGCGCGACCCCGCGCTACCGTTATTAAAGTACACGGTGCCTACAATCGCCTCGCGCTTGTCGAGCTGCAAGGCAGGGTTTTGGTCCAGAAAATAGCCGTTGCCGATGATGGTGAGCGGGCGCACGCAGGTAAGGTTGCCGTAGGAGATACTGGTGGGCTCCAGGTAGATGATGTCGCCTGAGCTGGACGCATCGTGGGCATCTTGCAAGGTGGCGTACACGTTGACGCCTGTCACGTTGAGCCCGGAGTTATTGACGCGGCGGATGGTTTGGGCCTGGGCGGCGCAGGTGCAGAGCAGCAGCAGGGCAGCGAAGAGGGAAGTAAACGTGTTTTTCATAGGGTGGAGAGAGTTAGGGCAGCAAGTGTGCCGTTGGTTAGGATTCACAAATATTTATTATTTATTATATATAAAAAATACCTAATTATGGGTATTCTTTTAGTGCGCTTCCAATGGGCACCTAGGGCCAACTACCACCCACCAAAACGCGCAAGCCCAGCCATTTACAAATGACTGGGCTTGGGTCTCATCGATTTAGTGCTACGCCGCACGCAGGTACTATCCCCTGCCCCGCCGGTTGCGAATCTTCTCGACCTTGTTTTTGCGAATCCAGCTTAGGTAGCCTTGCAGCTCCTCGGCGGCGCGCAGGGCCTCCACGGTGGCGTACTGCCTGGCGAGCTCGCGGTTGGTAAGAAAGCGGTGCACGCTACTGTGGCAAGGTTGGCACAGGTCTACGGTGTCGCCGTAGCGGCCGCCTTCTTCGCGGGGCACTAGGTGGTGGCGGGTGGTGTGCTGCACAGCACGCTCGCAGAGCCCGCAGTGGGTGTCGGCGGCGCGCTGGGCGCGGGCAGTAGCTTCGGCGGCGGCTTGGGCAGCCTGGCGGCGGCGCAACATAGCTAGTCAGGTTCTTATGCAAGGGGCACCGCTACCGGCAGCGGGCTAGGGTAATAACCCTATTTAGCCGCTGAGAGTTGCCATTTGTGTAGGAGCGAGCAGCCACACGGCAGGTGGGTTGCGCCTATTTGCTAGCGCTTACTTTTTGGCGAGCAGCACACTAGGCTTTAGCGGGCGGGTCGGCACGTAGAAGTAGCGATGCAGTGGCTCCTCTATCAAGTAAAAAGTCATGATAGAGAGCACGATGGCCGCTATAAACAACACGATGGAATTGGGCACAAACTGCCCAGACAGTTTTCGCAGTAGCCCGTCGTGCAACAAGTAAAACGCATAGGAGCTTTTGCCTGCTACTTGCGCCACCTTAGTTTCGAGTAATGTCCTAAACCAGGTTTGCTCGCGCAGCAAGCCCACCAAGAGGAGCGCAATACCTGGCGGCAAAAGCAGATTATTGACTGCAATAGCAGCGTAGGTGTGCAGGCCGTTTGCATCGCGCGGATGCTGCCACTCGACCTGGGTGATGGCAACGGTGCATAGGATAATCCAGAGCCCACCTCCTACCGTTAGCCAGCCGCCTTTGGCATTTGCTTGGGGTGTTTGCTTGAGGTAGTAGGCCACCGCCATACCGCATGCAAACTCGCTGCACCGCCCAAAAAAAGTACAGTTCAGCATGAACCGTAGCGAGTCAAGCAACCCATAAGAATAAAACGGCAGTTGGGCACAAACTGCTACCAGCAGAACGCCTAGGCCGAAGGCGGCTACTGGATAAACAACTAGCCGCCTTGTGCGCTGCTTAACAAAAAGCAGAACTACCGGCACAGAAATGTAGAACAGCATTTCTACCGTAAGTGACCAAGCCGCCGCTACTCCCGTGGCTAAAATAAACCGCGAGAACAACGCTTTGAGCAAGGTAAGATTGGCAACTACAGCCAGCAGCTTGCCGCTCAGCGGCAGCTCTTGCAGCATGTGCGAGTTGTAGCCGCTAAGTGCGGAGAACTGCACCACCAGCGTAACCACGGTGATAAGCAAATACAGCGGATAGATACGGGCAAACCGGTTTTGCAAATAGGCCTTGGCCCAGGTCCAGCTTGGCGCTACCGAAGCAGCATAGCGCTGCGCAATAAGAAACCCACTGAGCACAAAGAAGATGGGCACACCTACGTGCCACTGCTGCACAAAGTGGTTGGCCCACTCTAGCACTGGCCGGCCAGCGCTGCGCGTCCCCAAGGGGTTTAGGTGATGCCAAAAGATGGTGTACGCTGCCACGGCCCGGAGGCCGGTCAGGGCCCGGTAGTAGTGCGTCTTCGGGGCTACGTCACGCCTCATCTTGCCGATAGAAACCAAAATAGGAGCGGCCTTCTACCCGCGCACGATGCGCATAAAGGGCACGCTAGTATCGGGCAGGGGACCTAGGAGATTGGCCAGCGCTTGCAGAAAGCGGCCCGCAGTATCGGGCCGGCCAGCGGGCGGGCCGGGGGCGTGGTGGCGGTGGTGCTCGCCGCGCCACTCGCCCAATACGGTGGGGGTGCCCGCTTCGTCGGGGGTGCGGCCTAGGGTTGCTTCGAGCAAGAAGTAGCGCGGCAGGTCTTCGGGCAGGCTGGCGGCGTCATCCGCTTCCTCGTCGGGTTCTTCCAGGTCGTCTATCGGCGATGGGCGCCGCTGCTCGGCCAGTAGCAAGTCGGTATCATCTTCGTACACAATGGCTACTAGGTGCGCCTCGCCGGTGGCCTGGGGCGTGGGCAGCTGCACCAGCGCCGTAGTGCGGCCAGCCACCTGGTGCCAGCTTAGGTGCAGCCCGCGGGGCGCCACGCGCTCGCGAGGCGGCAGGCTTTCGGCGGCCTTGTCCCACACATAGAGCAGGAGTTCGCGGGCCAGCAGCGGGTCGGCCAGCTCGCGGCGCACGGCGGCCGGGCGCCGCCACACCAGCTGCGGCAGCAGCGTGTGCACAAAGTGGGAAGGATGCGGACGAGCCATTCTTTTAAGTAGCAAGGAGCAGTGAGCAATGAGCAGCCCAGCGCAGTACCTAGGAAGGGCAAAAATACGCGCCTGGCCCCACCGCTACTAGCGCGGCAGTAGCCGCCGCAGTTCGCGCCAGCCCACCAGCCCGGTGCCAAAGAGCACTGGCACAAACGCCACGGCCATTGCGCCTGCTTCGAGCCACCAGCTGAGGGCTAGGCCCCGGCGCAGCGCATACCAGCCTCCGCACAGCAGCCCAAAAGCTAGCGCCAGCTGGGCCAGCATGCGCCACGGCACCGCCACCGGCGTGCGCCGAGCCACCACCCACACATAGCTCAAGGATACTACTACGGCACTAATCAGCGTATTAGCAGCAGCAGCTATTGCGCCGTAGCGAGGCAGGAAAAAGAGGTTCAACAGCAGATTGAGCGCGATACTGAGGCCAATGAGCCAGCTCACCACATTTTGGTGGCGCGTGCTGGTGAGCAGCGTGCTATAGATGGCGAAGAAGGCGTGCACCAGCACATTTAGAAACAGAATCTTGCTGCATAACACCATGCGCGCCAGTTCGGGCGCCTGGCTGCGGCTGAACTGCCAGAACAACACCTCGCCCCGAAACAGCACGAAGGCCACCGCAAATAGCAGCGGAATGGCGACCACGCGCTGCCCCAGCCACAGCAGCTGGCGCAGCTCGCGCGGACGCGCCCCAGCGTGGGCAAAGCGAGCAAAAAACAGCGGCAGTATTGTCCAGGCGTACATCATAACGGCATCGAGCCAGCGGTAGGCGGCCGCGTAGTAGCCGGCTTCCTGGGCCGACGATAGCCGCTCGAGCAGCACCATGTCGACCCGCTCGTTGATGCCGTAGAGCAACGCAATGAAGGCAAATGGCAGGCTGCCTCGCAGCAGCTGCCCGGCCGGCCCACGCTGTGGCCAGCGGTGGGGCAGCCGCCCAAACAGCCGCCGCAGCAGCCCCAAAAACAGCACCGCCGTGAAGGCCGCCGCCGCTAGCCGCGCCCCTACATACGTGCTCAACACTAGGCCATTGCCTACCAGCAGCCCCACTACCAGCCCTAGGGTCAGCAATTTCTCAAATACCGACAGTAGCGCATCGGTGTTAAAGTGCTGGCGCGCTTGCACTAGGCCGCGCAAAAACAAGCCGTACTGCGTCAGCATTAAGGTGCCGCCCACCACTAGCAGCAGCAGCAACTGCGGGCCGCGGTAGCCTAGGGCCGCGCCTAGCGCCAGCAGCGCCAGCAGCGCGCCCCCCGTGAGCAGCGCCCGCAGCGGCAGCAGGGTCGGAAAATGCTGGTCGGCAAACTCGGGCTCGGCCGCTAGGCGCTGCACCGTGTACTGGGTCAGCCCTAGGTCGGTGAGGGTGGCTACTATCACGGCCAGGGCCGAGCAGGCCGCCACCAGGCCAAAGGTGGCGTGGCCCAAACGGTTCTGCACCAAGTTCTCGACGAGTATCCAGCCCGGCTTCACGAGCAGATTGAGCACGATGGCGAGGCCGATGCTGCCTAAAAACCGTTTGATAGCTAGAAAAAGTTAGATGTTTTTTACCCGAAAGCACAAAGGTAGAGCGGCGAGCGGCGGGTTATCTTTGCCCGCCACTGCCTAGGCTGCCGCATTTTCTGGGGCCAGGCAAGTGGTTGTCTTTGTTTGCTGCTATGGTGCGTGCCCCCCAATCTCGTTTTTCCCCCGCAGGTTTGCGGACCATCTTTGACCGTTGGAAATACCTGCTGGGCCTGGCTCTTGGGTTGGCTTTGGTAATAAGCACGGTGGTAGCACTCTCGATGCCCGACATCTACAGCTCGGTCGCCATCTTCCTCCCCTCCTCCATACAAGGTGCTGACCCCGACCGTTTGGTCGATGTAACCAGAGGCTCGGCCAGATTGGAAGTCGGCGCCCGCGCCGAAGACCTCGACCGCATCCTGTCCATTGGGCAGTCGCTGCCAGTGGCCGAGCTGATGATTCGCAAGTTTAACCTCTACCAGCACTATGATACTGGCAAGCCGGGCAGCGATGCGGTCGAGAATAAAACGCTCCGCGAATTTGCCAGCAACCTCAGTATCATCCACAACGAGCGCGACGCCATTGAGCTCACCTTTCAGGATGAGGACAAGCAATTGGCCGCCCGCATTGCCAACGCGATGGTCACGACCATCGACTCCATCAACCAGCAGCTGACGCTGGAAAACCGCCGCAACGTGCTGCAGCTATACCGCCAGAGCTCGACTAGCCTAGGCCGCTCCTATGAGCAAAGCCGGCAGGCGCTCATTCGGGCTCGCCGCCGCTATGGCGTATTTGGCATTAAGGAGCAAGGCCGCTACTTGGCCAAGGAAATCATCGAAACCGAAAAAGAGCTACGCGTAGCCGAGGGCGGTGGCCCCGGCAATGCCACTGCCCTGCGCCGGGCGCTGCACGCCCTCACCAGCGCCGATGGTGGCAACGTCATTAACCTAGAAGGCTGGACCGCCGGCAACGACTCGGTGACACTGGCCAGCGACCGCCTAACGGATATCCAAACGCGCTTTATTGCGGCCCGCGGTGCCTATGAGCAGGCCGAAATTGCGCTGCGTAGCCGCGTGTCGTCGCTATACCTGGTGCAAAAGGCACAGCCCGCCACGCACGCCAGCAAGCCGCTACGCCCGCTCATCATTGTGGGCGCGGTGCTGCTGACGCTTGCGCTGTCGGTAGTAGCCATTCTGCTGCTAGAGCTGTTTTGGCGCCGCCCGGTGGCGGAGTAGTTTTCGCGGCCGTCACCCTCCACTTTCCATTCTGATTTCTAATGCGCCAGCTGCTGCTTCGCTTTCGCCCAACCGACGCTTTGCAGTGGGTGTTCCTAGGTTTCCTAGGATTGCTGCTGCTGGGCGGCGCCCTAGCTGGGTTATTGCAGCAACCGGCTCTGCTACTGCCTGCATTGGCCGTGCTAGCGGGCGTACTGGTGCTGGCCGAGTGGCGCTGGCTGTACTACGGTTTGTTTTTGACGCTGCCCTTCACGCTGGAAATTCCACTCGTGGGGGGCTTCCGTATGGATGTGGCTTCCGAGCCCTTCATGCTGGCACTCACCGCCTGCGTGCCGCTGGCGCTGCTGCTGGGGCCGGGGCACCTGCGCCAGCTGCTCCCCCGCGAGTGGCGGCACCCGCTGCTGCTGCTGCCGCTGCTACTCATTGCCTGGGCCACGTTCGATATCATTTTCTCGGTCGATAAGCTCAAGTCAGTCAAGTACGTGCTGGCCAAGGTGTGGTATTATGTACCCTTTATGGTGGGCACGCTGCTGGTAGTGCGCCGCCCGGCCGATTTTTGGCGCGTGGCCACCTGCTACGTGGGGGCTGCCACCGTCCAGATGCTATTTTGGGTCATTCCGCGCCACGCGCCCCACGGCTTTAGCTTCGGTGCGGTAAATGGCGCGGTGCTACCATTTTTCCGCAACCACGTCATTTACGCGGCTATGCTGTCGCAATTGCTGCCCTTGGCCACGGGCCTAGCCAGCCAAGCTACTAAGCGCTGGCAGCGAAAAGCGTGGTATTGGGCAGCAGGCATCCTCTTTTTTGGCTTGCTCACGTCCTACACGCGAGCGTCGTGGCTAGCAATACCAGCAGCGGGGTTCTATTATGTTGTGCTGCGGTGGCGCCTCACGCGCCTGCTGCTAGTCGGCTTTGCGGCGGCAGTTGTGGGCACGGCGGTCTTCTTTGTGCAGGAAGACAATTTTATGCGCTTTGCGCCTGACTACGAGAAGACTATCTGGCACGGCGACGACTTTGGGGCCCACCTAGCCTCGACCTACAAGTTTCAAGACGTGTCGGGCATGGAGCGTGTGTACCGCTGGGTGGCCGCCGCCCAAATGATTGCCGACAAGCCCCTCACTGGTAGTGGCCCATCTACCTTCTACCCCGAGTACAAGCGCCACACCATCACGGGCTTCCGCACCTACGTGAGCGCCAACCCCGAGCGCTCGACTACGCACAACTATTTTCTGCTCATGCTAGCCGAGCAGGGGGTGCCGGGCTTCGTGCTGTTTTGTATTTTGCTTTCCTCGGCTCTACTCACTGCCGAGCGCCTCTACCACCGCAGCGCCACCCGCCCCGAGATACAGCGCATTGTACTGGCCGTGGCGCTATCGCTGGTCATTATCATCTTCCACTTGTTTCTCAACGAGTTGATAGAAGTTGATAAAGTTGGCTCGCTCTTCTTGGTTGGCCTGGCCGTGCTCATTCGAGCCGGCTCGTGGCTGCGGGAAGATGATTCTTCTACCTCAACGGTTGGGGTACTGCCTGGGCAGCCCCAGCGAGTCGGGGCGCCAGCCGAGTAGCCTGCGGGCCCGGGCGCGAACCGCAGTTTCGTGCACCTGCTCATTGAGCATACCTAGGCTGGCCATAAAAAGCATTCCATGCTTTTTATCCGTTTTCTCCAGTAGAATGTAGCTGCGCTTACCTAGCCAATACCAGCTATTAGGCAGCGTGTCAGGCTGGGCCGGACCGTACTGCGCACTCAGCAATTGATAGGCTTGCTGGACAGCATCGGCCGAAGTTAATGTCTTGTCAATACCGATAAACCGGTCTGCTCGGAACCAGTAGGTGCTCGGCGCCCCTAGGCCGCCCAATCGGGTGGTATCATTAGGCCGAACGAAGAGCGTAGTTACCCGCCAGCGCTTACCTAGGCCATTGAAACTAGGATTTAACTTTATGGTGGAAGCAGCTGGCTCCTCAAATCGCAATCCTCCTATTCCACCAGCCTCATCGAGCCGGAAAGTAGCTTGCGTTGCCCTTGCCAACAACCCCGCAACTGTCAGCAAGCCAAAAGTTAGCAACTTCACTTAACCCGCAAGCTTAGCATGGTGATGTCGTCGGCAAACTTCTCGCCGCTGGCATTGAAGCGGCGGATATCGCTTAGCAACTCTTGGTGCAGGCGCGACAGGGGCAGGTAGCGGTGGCGGGTTAGCATGCTCAAGACGCCGCTTTCACCGTACTCATTTTGCTGCGCGTCGAACACTTCTGTGAGGCCATCGGTGTAGGTAAAGAGCAGTGAGTGAGGTGGCACCTTGGCTAGGCCCACCTTTAGCATGGGTAGCTTGGGCATGATGCCGAGCATCACGGTGCCATCGTGCAGGCGCTGGGCGGGGCCCCCATCGGGCAACAGCAGGGGGTCGTTGTGGCCGGCGTTCACGTACTGCAACACCTGTGTGCTGCGGTCATAGAGACCTAGAAAGGCTGTAATAAACTTCTCACCGCCCGAATTACGAAACAGCAAGTGATTGAGCTCATGCACGATAGTGGCCAGATTGGTACCCTGGCGCAGTAGCGTGCGCAGGCCCGCCTGGAAGTTAGACATGAGCAAGGAGGCTGGCACGCCTTTGCCGCTCACGTCGGCCACGCACACGAGCAGCCGGTTGGTATCCAGCTCCACTACGTCGTAGTAGTCGCCGCCTATCTCGGTGTGCGGCAAGTAGGTAGCCTGCACTGCAAAGTGCTGATTATTGGGCAAGCTCTGCGGAAAAAGCAGCTGCTGCACCTGCTGGGCAATCTCGATTTCGCGGCGCACGGCAGCTTCCGCCATCATCGAGGCTTCGCGCTGGCGGGCCAGGCGGCGGTTGGCCACTGCCCCAAGCAAGATATTACTCAGCGTTTCCAGGAAGCCTAGGGCCTCCCGCGTCATGTAGTCGGCGTGGGTGGTGCCGATAAATACGAAGGCCTGCACGGCCTCTTGCTGGCGCACCGGCACCAGCAGTTCAAAGCCCTGCCACTCGGCACTGAGGTCTAGCTCTGACACCGGGCAGGGCTGCGCTTGGCAATGCGATGGCAGCGAAGCCAGTGAAAATTGCGGCCCCGCTTGCAACTTAGGCCCAAAACTTGCCTTCAGCCGGAACTGCCTGTCTTCTAGCACATACAGCGCCAGCTGGCGCACCCCAAGCTGCCCAATGAGGGTGAATTGATAAATCTTGTAGAGGTCGGCCTCGTTGGCGTCGTGGGTAATGGCCTGGGTAATCTCCAGCAATGCTCGCAACTCGCGCTCTTTAAAGAAGAGCTGCTTTTCGAGGCTAGCTAGGGCGGCAGTTTGCGGCATAAATGAGGAAGTAGCGAGGAAAACCGACGACTAAAGATGAATCAAATTAATCAGGAAGGCTTAGGTAGAAACTAAATGGATGAATACAATAAAGGACGCACAAAAATACGGCACAGCTGCCTCACGGCCACCGTTTAGCTAAGTTGGGTCTTAGGGTCGAAGGCATCGCGCAGGCCGTTGCCCAGCAAATTGAAGCTTAGTACCAGCAAGCTAATGGCCAATCCTGGTAGCAGCGTGAGCCACAGGCCTGCCTGCGTGCCGAGCAGGTCATAGCCCTCTTTCACCATGAGGCCCCAGCTAGGGGCCGGCGGCTGCACCCCGAGCCCCAGAAAGCTGAGGCCCGCTTCGAGCAGAATAGCCGCTGCAAAATTGCTGGTGGCCAGCACAATGAGCGGCCCGCGCAAATTGGGCAGCAAGTGTGCAAAAATGAGCCGGCTAGTGGGCAGCCCCAGCACGCGCCCCGCCTCGATGAAGGTGGCCGAGCGCAGCCCTAGCACTTGGCCGCGCACCACGCGGGCCACATCGACCCACATCGTGAGACCCACCGCGACGAAGCTAACCCACACACCCTTGCTATCCAGCGCCAGTGAAATGGCAATGACTAGCATGATACCCGGAATGCTCCACACCACGGTCATCAGGCCCAGCAATACGCTATCGAGCCAGCCGCCAAAGTAGCCGGCTAGCGCGCCTACCACCACCCCTAGAGCCAGCGAAATCAGCACCGCCACCAGCCCGATGCCCAGCGAGATGCGCGTGCCCAGCAGCAGGCGGCTTAGCTCGTCGCGCCCAGCTTTGTCGGTACCCAGCCAGTACGTGCGGGTGATGGTTTGTTGCTTGCTGCTTGTTGCTTGCGGGGCGCCGCTGGCACTTAGGGCATCTTTTACCTGCGGCGGCCGGCCGTGCAGCCACACTTGCAAAAGGTTGCCGGGCGGCGGGGCGCTGGGGTCGGGCACCTGGCGCAGGGTAGCAGTGAAACCCGGCGGTTGCTTTTGCAGCTGCACGAGGCCATTGTTGGCATCGGGTGAGGGGTCGGGCAAAATCCAGTAGCCCAGCAGCGCCACCACCGCGCACATAATGATGAAGCCTAGCCCAGCCACGGCGGGGCGATTGGCCCACAGCCGCTGGCGCACGTAGTAACCCGGCGAGCGGGCCGGGGCAGGCGGCACCACCACGGCCGTATCGGGCGCAGCGGGCGCGAGAGTAGGCGCGGCAGCCACGGCCTAGCGGGTGTTGTGTTGAAGCAGGCCCTCTTTGGAAGCCAAATAGCTGGCATCGCGCCCAAGAGCGCCAAAAGAAGTGGGCTCGTAGGCTAGCTCGGTGTCGGGGTCGGGCCAGTAATAGCGCACCAGCCCCTGCTCGAGCAAGCTGCTCAGCTGGGCTTGCAGCTCGGCGGCGGGCAGGCCGGTTCGTTCTAGTAATATCCGGAAGGGGGTGACGAAGTACAGCTCGTCAAGCAAGTCAAATTCGGCGTCGGTCATCGGTAACTAAATAGGCGCAGGCAAGGTGGGCAAAGGTAGCGGCGGCACGGCGTTGGCTGCCCGCCACAAAGTAAGTATACTTAAAGAAGCGACATTGGCGGCTACCGCACCTGGCGGTCCTTCCAGCGATAGCCGCCGCGCTGCCCAGCCAAGCCCACGGCCAGCGCGTAGGGCGCGTAGAGCAGCTGCAGTGGCAACAGCCAAACCAGCCACCTAGGCCGCTGCAACAGCGCCAATACCGGCCGCAGCAGCCAGGCATCGGCCCCGAGCTTGAAAACCCAGCCAGCTGCCACCCATGGCGCAAGTGCCTGCCAGGCCAGGGCCAGTCCGAGGCCCAATGCCAAACTTATATTGGCCCCAAGCACAAGCAGCGCCAGTTGGCGCGGAGCGCTGGTGCGGTAGTGCGGCCACTTGCTGGCCCAGCGCACGCGCTGCCGCAGCAGCGTGCGCAGCGTGGCGGGCGCCGGCGTATCGACCACGGCGCGGGCATCGGCCAAGAAACGCACGCCAGCCGGGTAATGCTGGTGCATCTTGTGCAGCAAGAATTCGTCGTCGCCACTGGCTAGGCCCTGGTTATCGGCGTAGCCGCCTACTTCGTGGAAGGTGCTTCGGCGAAAGGCTAGGTTGGCGCCATTGCACATGGTGGGGCGGCCGCGGGCAATGCACGCTGCCCCCACCCCTACCAGCCCAGCAAACTCCAGTCCCAGCACGCCATCAAACCACGCCCCGCCCGGCGTGAGGCGCACTGGCCCGCTTATAAAATGCAGGTCAGGCTGCCCGGCCAGCAGGTCGGCGTAAGCCACTAGCCAGCCGGGACCGGGGCGGCAGTCGGCATCGGTGCACACCACCCACGGGGCGCGGGCCTGGGCCTCGGCGGCGGCGAGGGCCGCTTTCTTGCCGGTGAGACCGGGCGGCAGTTGCACGAGGCGTACGGACCTAGGTGCCTCGGCAGCTGCTGCTGCTACCACTGCGGCTGTGTCATCGGTCGAGTGGTCGTCAGCAATCAGGACCTCAAAGCAAGCCGCAGGTAGGTGCTGTCTACGCAAAGCTTGCAACAAGCTTGGTAGACTGTCCGCTTCGTTGCGCGCTGCCACCAGCACTGAGAATAAGGGAGTCTGAATAGCCCCAACCGCAGTGCCAGAAGCAGTAGCCTCCGCTATTGTTGAGGCAGCAGGTTTTCCTAAGCCTGCACTATGATGCGGTGTTCCACTAGCAGCTTCTCCTAGCTGATTTTTGTCTAGGCCTCCTAAAGGTATATTGTGGGTACAAGTACTCTCTTTTGTACCAAAAAAAGGTTTGTTTTGAGCACAAAGGCTATCTTTCAGTTCCCTTACCAGCCCTTGCCGCAACCAAGCCCACGCTAGGGCATATAGCAGTGGTACTAGCAGCAATATGGTACCTAGGGCGACGTTCATGCTAGCGGCCACGTTGTTCGCGTAGCACACGAAGCCCTGGCAGCCACAACAGCCCTAAGGCGCTGGGCAGTGCAATATTAATAACCCACAGGCTGAGGCTGGCGCTAAGTACTGGCAGCACCGGCTGGCCCAGCAGCGCGAACAGGTGCGTGGCCGACAGCTCGCGCACGCCCACATCGGCCAAGGCATTGAGCGAGGGCACCAGTGACTTAAAAAGGAACGTGCCCGCTACGGCTGCTAGTGCTGGCCCTATAGGCGCCCGCGTACCATAGGCGTGCAGCAGCAGCAAAAACTGCCCGCAAAACACCGCGTAGCGCAGCCCCGAAATGCCCAGCACCGCGTGCAGTGTGCCAGCCGCATAAGTGGGCATAATGGCCAGGTAGCGCCGAAAGCGGCGTAGCGGCTTCACTAGCACCAGCAGGGCCAGCAGCAGCCGCGAGCGGTAAAGCGGCAGCAGGGTCAGCGCTCCTCCTACCGCGAAGGCCAGCACCACACCCACCTGCGCCGCCGGATAGCCCGCCAGGTAAAACCGCAGCAGAAAGTACAACAGCCCTACCCCACCTGCCAGCACCGTGGCCACGAGCTGGGCGTAGCGACCTAGAAACACGGCCCCCACGGCATCGAGGCGGCGCCGGGCATGCAGTTCCAAGATGCGAGCGGCGTAGTCGCCCACCCGGTTGGGGGTGGCAAAACCGAGGGTGAGGCCCACTAATACAGCTCGCAGGCTGCGCCAGTACGAGTGGTTGGGCTCGAGGTGGCGGGCCAGGCGCTGCCACTTCCAAGCCTCCAAGCCCCAGTTGAGCGGCACCAGCGCCAGGGCGGCCAGTACCGGGCCCCGGCCCTCGCCCCGCAAGGTGGCCGCCACCAGCCGGCGCCAGGCCGCGGCCGTGTCGGGCTCGGCAAAAACGGAGTGGTACAGCAGCCCTAGGGTCAGCAGCGTGATGCCGATTTTACCCAGCGTTACCCAGGCTTTGCCGCGGGCAGGTGGCCGAGGCGGGCCGCCGGGAACGTAACTTTGGGAAAGATGCCCGTTTCCCGCACCCTTCCTCCTACTGCTCCCCTCGTCCGGCTGCCCCCGGCCGAGAAGGTCATCATGGGCGTCGACCCCGGCACCCAGATTATGGGCTACGCCGTCATTGAGGTGCGCGGGCAGCACGTGCGGGTGCTGCAGTACGACGTTATCAACATGAAGGCGCTCGGCTCGAACCATGCCGTAAAGCTAAAGCGGATTTTCACCCGCATGCTGGAGCTCATTGATGAGTTTCTGCCCGATGAGTTGGCCATCGAGGCGCCCTTCTATGGTGTCAACGTGCAAAGCATGCTCAAGCTGGGCCGGGCGCAGGGCGTGGCCATTGCAGCGTGCCTATCGCGCGATATTCCTTTTGTGGAGTACGCGCCCACCAAGGTCAAGCAGGCCGTCACGGGCTCGGGCTCGGCCGATAAGGAGCAAGTGGCCCGCATGCTGCGCCAAACGCTGGAGCTGCCGCCCATCGAAGAAGCACCCAAGTTCCTGGATGCTACCGATGCGCTGGCCGTGGCCTTGTGCCACCACTATCAGCAGGGCAACAACGTGAAGGCGGGTGCTAAAAGCTGGGGCAAATTTTTGGAAGACAACCCGGGGCGGGCCCTAGCCGCCACCACGACCAAAAAGGTGGCTCGCCCCAAGTAAGGCAAGGCTACAGCAGCCCTAGGTCTACCGCCAAACACTGACTAAGCAAAAGCGGGTACTCAGCGAGAAAAGGGCCGAATTGACATAATGCGGTGGCGCAGCACAAACGCAGCTTGCTAGCTTTACAATACTAAAACCTACCTGCCTTTTTGCTATTCTTCCGCCGCTTACGCTCTATTATCATGTTCACTTTCGCCCGCCCGCTCGTTGCCCTTCTTAGCATCGTATCCTTGGTAGCAGGCACAGCCCAAGCGGCTGGCCTCCCAGGCACTACCACCCCCAACACCCCGACGGAAAGCACGCAGCTTACTATGCTCACGGGCACCATCCTAGGGGCCGATGGCCTACCCCAGCCCGGCGTGTGCGTGTTCCCGATTGCCAACCGTCGTCTCATCGCAGTCACCGATGCTCGTGGCACGTTTCAGCTGCAAGTACCTACTGCCACCACTCAGCATCTGCAAGCCGAATACGTGGGTCTAGGCAGCACGCGCTTTGACATCGACGGCCAGCACCCAGCGCCAGTGCGCATTGTGCTAGGCCGCTAACCGCACGCTACTAGCTACTACAAAGTTCTACCCTGCTCTTTCTACTACTCGGCGCAGCCTCCTCAACGAATTGCAAAAGGCTTGCGCCAAGTACTACCTTCTACTACTTTAGTACACTTGTGCGACCTCTATTACACCTTATAAACGCTATTAATTATCCACTGTCCTTTTCTACAAGCCTACTATGTTTATTACTGCTTCAACCGAAGCAACTATGGCTGCTGAGCTAGCCGACCTGCGCCGCCAGGTGGCCGACTTAAAGCCTTTAGTTAATCTACCCGAGCACAACCCCAACCCTATATTGCGCTACGATGCGGTGGGCCGGCAGCTTTATGCCAACCCCGCAGCCCTCAAGCTACGCCACGGCCTCAGCCGGGCCGAGCAAGTGCGTGTGCGCCAGGCCCTACGAGCCGCCGCCAAGGCTGGTGCAGACGGGCAGTTGGTAGCCCAACTGCAAGTGGGCAGCCGCTACTTCCAGCTGAGCGTAGTTACTACAATACCGCCTGCCGGCAGCGTCACGCTTTACCTAGCCGAAACTACGGGCCGCGTCCTGGCCGAAGAGCAACTACTCGAGCAGCAGGCATTCATCAATGACATTCTAGCCACGATGCCCAACCTGGTGCACGTGCGCGATGCAGAAGGCACCCTCGTATTTGAGAACCGGGCAGCTACCGAGCTGCGTGCCAAATCTGGCCACCTGTATCCTTCTGCCGACCACCCGCCGACCCCCACGCAAGCCCAGCAGCTGGCCAGCTACCGCGCTACCAATGCGCAGGTGCTGGCCACTGGCGAGCCGCTCGAAGTAGAAAGCCATATGACTTTAAACTCGGGGCAGGAGCTGTACTTCCATACCGTGAAGCGCCTGCTCGTACGCGCCGATGGCACCCAGCAGGTACTTGGGGTGAGCACCGACATCACCGACCGCCGCCAGGCCGAGTGCCAGCTTACCCGGGCCAAGCAGGCCGCCGAAGCCGCTGTGCTAGCCCGCGAAAACTTCCTGGCCAACATGAGCCACGAAATGCGCACACCCCTCAATGGGGTGCTGGGTATGGCGGCCCAGCTGGCCCGCACGGCCCTCACAGCCCGCCAGCAAGAGTTTTTGCGCACTATCCGGCACTCGGGGCAGCACCTACTGGGGGTTATCAACGACGTGCTCGACATGGCCAAAATCACGTCAGGCAAGCTAGAGCTCGAAGAAGTAGCCTTCAATATCTGTGATTCGATGCATGAGGCCTTGCAGCCGCTCATTGCGCAGGCGCAGGAAAAAGGTATTCGGTTTTCGGGTACGCGGCTGCAAACTACCTGCGCGCACCCCTGGGTGCTGGGTGATGCCCTACGCCTAAATCAGATTTTGCTTAACCTGGTGGCCAATGCTATCAAGTTTACCGATTCCGGGGGCAGCATTGTTGTGGTAGGCGAGCAGCTAGCTGAAACCGATGACACGCTTACGGTGCGCTTTAGCGTGGAAGACTCGGGTATCGGCATTGCGCCCGATAAGCAAGAACTTATTTTTGAAGGCTTTACGCAGGCTTACGCTGACACGACGCGGCGCTTTGGAGGCACGGGCCTGGGCCTGAGCATCTCGCGGGCACTGGTAGCACAGCTAGGGGGTGCGCTCACGCTGTGCAGCACGCCAGGCGAGGGTAGCACTTTTGCCTTTGTGCTCACGCTGCCTAAGGCGCCAGCCGCCTTGGCTGAGCCCATTGCCGATGCCTACGATACAGGCGCGCTACGGGGCCGCCGGGTGCTGGTGATTGAAGACAACGAGATAAATCGCACCGTAGCCCGCCTGCTGCTAGAAGGCTGGGGAGTAGAAGTAGAAGAAGCCGAAGATGGCCTAATAGGAGTGGCCCGCGTGCGCGACGAGGCACCCTACGACTTGATACTCATGGACATTCAGATGCCCGGCCTCAACGGGCTCGACGCCACGGCTGCCATTCGGGCCCTCCCCGACCCCGTGCGGGCCAATTGTCCCATTGTAGCGCTCACGGCCAATGCTTTCCGGGCCGACTGCGACCGCTACCTATCTGCTGGCATGGTCGAATGCTTGGCTAAGCCCTTCGACGAGGAAGACGTGTACCACACGCTGGTGCGCGTGCTGCCGCCCCCTACCCCTGCCTATGACCTCACCAAGCTGCGCACCTTGGCGCGGGGCCGCGAGGCGTTTGTCGTCAAAATTATCCGTTCCTTTTTGCAGAACATGCCCGGCAGCCTCACCCAGCTAGCCACTGCTACTGCCGCCGCCCAGTGGCAGGAAGCTGCCAAAATTGTGCACCACATCAAGCCTAGCCTCGAATCGCTCGGCATCCGCGAGGTAGAAGCGGCCGTGCTGCTGTTAGAGCAGGCGCAGCCCGCAGCCTATGCCCTGCTTCCTGCCGCTGTCATGCAGCTTACGGCGCAGGTGCAGCGTGCCCTCGACACCCTACCTAGGGAGTTGGGGGTGATGAGTGTAGACTAAAGAGTAATGGGGTACTAGGTAAGGAGCATGCTAGCAATAGTATCGTGCTCCTTACCTAGTACCCCATTATTCTTTGCTTACAAGCTCTGCAAATTGCGCAAAAATTCTTCTTGGTACGACTTGCCAACCGGCACTTCGTAGGGGCCGAGCTTTAGCATATAATCTTCTACTGCCTCGATGCGCTGCATATTCACGATGTAGGAGCGGTGCACACGCAAAAAATTATCGAATGGCAAGCGCTCGGCTAGGTTCTTGAGCGTGAGGTACACAATGTGTTTGTGCGAGGCAGTTACCAGCACCGAATAAGTTGAAAGCGCTTCGATGTAGAGCACTTCGTTAAAATCTACCTTGATGGTGCGAGTACCCACTTTCACAAACAAGTCGGCGGCAGCAAGCGGTTTAGGGGCTTTGGGGGGCGCAGGCGCGGGGCGGGCAGCCAGCACTCTAGCTATCGCTTGGCTAAAGCGACCAAACTCAACAGGCTTAACCAGATAGTCAGTTACTTGCAGCTCAAACGCGGCTACCGCGAAGCTGCGGTGCGTGGTTACTAGCACTACAGCGGGCGCGGGCGCAGGCAGCATTTTGGCCAGTTCCAGGCCCGTGAGGTTGGGCATCTCTACGTCGAGTAGCAGCAGGTCGCACTTACCTCCTTGCCGAAAGTAGTGGAGAGCTTCAACCCCGCCCGGCAACGAGGCCACCAGCGTAAGCTCGGGCGTCAAGTCTACCAGGTGCTCCAGGGTGAGACGATTAATTTCGTTGTCATCAACGATGACACAGGTAAGAGTGGTAGTAGTAGCAGGCATAATATAGACGGAAAGGAAGGGCGAAAATCTCAGCCGGCAACTACGGAGCTCGCTGACAATCAGATTTTACTTTAGTAAATTAAAATTAATACCTACATTGGCTTGGTTGATACCCTAGGGCGACCAACGCCCAGCCCAGCCCGCCCAACGCCTATCCAGACGCCCCGAACCAACCCTACACGGCTATCTCGCCGCGCAGGTACGTCACGGCGTAGCCTCCTATATCAACGCGGTCGCCGCGCAGGCGGCACCATAGCTCGCCGCCGCGCGCCGACTCTTGGCGGGCGAATAGCTCGGTTTTATTCAACTTCTCGGCCCAAAACGGAATGAGCGTGCTATGGGCCGAGCCTGTAACCGGGTCTTCGGGCACGCCTACTTCGGGGGCAAAAAAGCGCGACACAAAATCGACGCCACCCGTGCCGGGCGCGGTAGCCACGAGACCAATGTAGCCTAGGTCGATGAGGGCAGCAAAGTCGGGCCGCAAGGCCAGCACCTCGTCGGCGTGGGCAAACTCGACCACTAGGTCGCGGGAGGCTAGCACAGCCAGCGGCGTGGCCGCGCCGGGGCCCAGCGACTTCATTAGCACCTCGGGGTGCTGCTCCATGGCCAGCAGTTGCGGCGGGCGGCTCGGAAAATCGAGCACCAAGCGGCCATCTTCCTCGCGGCGCACGCGCAGCAAGCCGCTTTGGCTCATGAAGGTGATGTCGGACTTGTGATAACCGCGCTCGTTCCAGAGCACGTGGGCGGTGGCCAGCGTGGCATGCCCGCACAGGTCAATTTCGAAGGTTGGCGTGAACCAGCGCAAATGAAAATCGGCTTCTTCGCCCGCGGGCAGCGGAATAAAGAAAGCCGTTTCGGCGAGGTTGTTTTCGGCAGCAATCTGCTGCATGGTTTGGGCCGGCAACCACTCGGCGAGCGGGCACACAGCCGCTGGGTTACCAGCAAACGGGCGGCGCGCAAAGGCATCGACCTGGTAGATAGGAATAGTCATGGCAAACGAAAGGAGCTTAACGATAGGCTGGCTAGGCAGGCACCTAGACCGCAAAGAAACGACGCGCCACGCGCCGCGCCGCCCCTATGGGGTACGGCACAAAAAAGCCCCGCGGGCGAACCAGCAGGGCTTTTCTTGTGTGCTGAAACAGCGGTGCGCTCGTTAGATGAGCGATACTTTCACGGCGTTCGGGCCTTTTTTACCCTGGGCTACTTCAAATTGCACCTTGTCATTCTCGCGGATTTCGCTGATGAGGTCGGTTACGTGTACGAAGACATCTTCGCCACTCTGGTCTACTTTGATGAAGCCGAAGCCTTTGGTTTCGTTGAAGAATTTTACGGTTCCTGTTTGCATGATGCTAAGGATAAAAAGTGATAGAGCAAGCAGCAGCGAACCTACAAAAACAGCTTAGCGAACTAAGATGGTTGTACTTACACAAGTCGATTGGTCTTTGGTCAAAGATAGGCCTTATTTAATGAACGGCCGGCGCAGTGGCTACTGGCAGATAGGACGCCGAGCAGTTACCTCCTAAAAATCAGCCTTGCGAGCTACACAAAGGCCATTTGGTGGCCCTAGGTGCCGGAAGCTTCTCTTAGGTCTTCAGCCACGCGCTAGGGTTAGAATGAGAACCGCCACCGATAAGTCGACTCCTATCTTGCAGCTTTCTGCTGCTTGACACTTGCTTATGGCGACTAAAATAGAACCCTGGAAAACCCTGAAATCGGAGTTGGTATTTGACCATGCGTGGTACAAGCTGCGGCGCGACCACGTGGAGCTGCCTAGCGGCCAGGTGCTCGACGACTATTTTGTGAGCGTGCGGCCGCACGTGGTGCTCACCTTCCCGCTAACCGCTGACGACCAAGTGGTTTTTGTGCGCCAGTACAAGCATGCGGCAGGCCAAATACTGCTAGAGCTGCCCGGCGGCGTAGTCGATGCCGGCGAAACCTCGACCCTAGGTGCCGCCCAGCGCGAGCTGCGCGAAGAAACGGGCTATGACACCGACACGCCGCTGGAGCCGCTGCTTGAGGTCATCGACAACCCGACGAAGGATACCAATAGCATCTCGTTTTTTCTGGCCCGCGGGGTGCGGCTCGTGGCCGAGCAGGACCTCGACGAAACCGAAAATATTGAGGTGGTGCTGGTGCCGCTGGCCGAAGTAGCCGACCGCATTATGCAGGGCGAAATCCGAGTATCGGGCTCGGTAGCGCTGTGCTTGCTGGCATTGCGCCACCTAGGGCGCTAGCGCGCCTCAGCGGGACATTTACTAACCTTTCGGGGCCGCGCCGGGTACACTGACCTTCGCTAAGGTCGTCTTTACCGGCGCGGAGCATTGGTAGTATGAAAGAACAATTTGCTGAATTGCTGGCGCAATTTCCCGATGGATTTGTGGTGCTAGGCGTGTTGCTGGGCGGCCTAGCCCTGGGGCTGCTTGTAAAATGGCTGCTCTTCGCCGGGCTGCGGGCCTACGACCGCCGCGAGGACTCAGCGGCGGCCCGGTCAGTGATACTACACCTACGCCGGACCAGCACCTTTTTCTTTCCGATACTGGCTTGGTCGGTGCTGCTGCCGCTACTGCCGCTGCCACCCAAGCCGTTTGAGGTGCTGCGCCGGGTGGTAGAGTTCATGTTGATTCTCTCCTTCGCCTGGGGACTCATCAAAACGCTGGATGTGGTGCAAGACCTCATTCAGCGTTTCTACCAGCTCGAAAGCGGCGACAACCTGCGGGCACGTAAACTCTTCACGCAGCTGCAATTTGTGAAGCGCGTGGCCGTGGGGCTTATCGGCTTCGTGGCGGTGGGACTGGTGCTGATGAGCTTTGCCACGGTGCGCCGCCTAGGTACGGGTTTGCTTACATCGGCCGGTATTGCCAGCGTTATCGTGGGCTTCGCGGCGCAGCGCTCCATCAGCAACCTGCTGGCCGGCTTTCAACTGGCTTTCACACAGCCTATCCGGCTCGACGACGTGCTAGTGGTGGAGGGCGAATGGGGCCGGGTTGAGGAAATCACGTTTACTTACGTGGTACTCAAAATATGGGACGAGCGCCGCTTGGTACTACCTCTCAACTACTTCATCGAGAAGCCCTTCCAAAACTGGACGCGCAGCAGCGCCCAGCTCTTGGGCACGGCGTTTCTTTACGTCGATTATACGGTGCCTGTAGATGCCCTCCGCACCGAGCTGAGCCGCTTGTTAGCAGACAACCCGCTGTGGGACCAGCGCGTGTGCGCACTCCAGGTCACCGACTCGAAGGAGCGCACTATAGAGCTTCGCTGCCTGATGAGCGCCGCCAATGCCAGCGCACTCTTCGACCTGCGCTGTTATGTGCGCGAGCACATGATGGCTTTTTTACAGGCCAACTACCCCGAAAGCCTACCGCGCACCCGGGCACTGCTGCAAGATGAGGGCACGGGCAAGAACATGGTAGTAGGAATCAAATAAGGTATGTTTCAGCCTTTAGCTTGAGAAACACCTAATCTTCAATGGGGTGCCCTAACTGAATAAGTAATTCTCGAAGCGCATCGTACACTGCAGTAGACGCCTTTATTCCTCTAGTATCGGCTTCCATATATAGGCACTCGAAGCAAATATTTAGCACTCGCAGTAGTTGGCCCTGCTCATTATAGAAAACGAGTGCGTCGCGGTAAACCGGTATACAGCCAGCAGCATAATCTATTTCGCTGGGTGCGGCCTCGATTACTGAGGTCATTCGCTTGACCTCTAGCGATTTATTTTCAATCAGTGCTATTCGGTTCGCAGTATTGTCGATGACCTGTTCTTGATTTACCAGCCGTTTTTTATAGGGACTTATTTGTGCCTGTCGCTCCAACTCAGCCAATTGCCGCTTTAGCTTGAATTGCTGCGTAAGATTGGCCGACAAAATGGACTGTTCTAACGCCTCATTTACGCTATCGATGGCCTCTTGCAAGGCCGTTAGATTGGTGCTTCGATTGAAGGAGTAAGTCGCGATGTAGCTAAACTCTTGGGCATTCCAAAACTCGGCGATGGTCATATAGCTTATTGCTTAACGCGCGGCTGATGGAGTGCGTAAACTACTACCAACTTATTATCCCTAGGTATGCTAACCAATTATAAACCCGTGGCCTGCGACTTCTACGATGTGCTCGAAGCCGCCGCTACTCGCAAGCAGCAAGTGTATTTGCAGTATTTCAACGACTTGCACGAGCTGTGCCAGGGCCCGACTACCCTACGCACCTTCGTAACCCGCGACCATGTCGAATATGCCGTGCTAGCGTCGGGCGAGGAAGTGCGGCTCGACCGCATCTTGCGCCTCGATGACACGCCGGCCCCGGCCTACGCCAATGCGCCGGACTACCGCTGCGGCTGCTAGGTAGCCGCCAGCAGCTATTTTACCGAGAGGTTGTGCACGGCCAGGGGCTGGCTGAGCAGCCACGCCTTTAGTAAGGCATCATCGGCCGAGAGCTTGCCAACTACGCGGTATTTGGAGGCGAGCGCGGGGCTAGAGTCGGCGGCTTCGCGCACTACGCGCGGCTTAGGCTGTATCCAAGAGGCGTGCACCATTTGTACGGCGCCACCCTCGCTCACGCGCAAAAACGCCACGTGAAAATCGAGCCCTACCAAGTAGAGGCCCGGCCCTAGGGCGCGCACCTGCTGCACGAAATTGGCTTGGCTTATTTTGCGGTAGCGGCTGATGTTCTTCTCCGCCACTAGGTTTTTGATGAGCCGCTCGGAGCCCTGCCGCGCCAGCAGCGAACGCTGCAGCCGCAGACCGGTATCAAAAAGGGCCGTCGTGACGAAGTAGCCGCAGGCAACACTACCCTGCCTAGGTGCCCAGCTTTGGCCGTAGAAGCTCCAAGGTGTGCTTTCCCAGGCCGGGAACACGGTCTTGTCTAAGGCATTGAGCCATAGCTTGCGGGCTTCGACCAGGCAGGCCGCTTGGGCAGCTGGGGTAGTAGCCCTGGAATAGCGCGTGGCCAGCGCAGTGCGGCGCTGTGTAAGCTGTTGCAGCGTGGCCTTGTAGGCCGGCGCCGAGTATGGAGCCGGCCGCTGCGCTTCGCAACTGCCACTGAACGCCAGCAGCACAACTAGATAGAGCAGGCTTTTCATAGCAATGGGACGCTGATAACGGCGGCGCAATGCTTGCGCCACGCTGCAAAGTACACTTTTTTGGCAATTGGTTGCAATCAACCCTACCCTAGGTCCAGTACTGGATGGGAGCGTGCGGAAAGCGCCGCTGCCACTCGGCGTAGAACCACGCTTTCAGCTCCTTCATGGTGGGCATGTCGTAAACGTACTTGAGGCCACCGAACTTATTGCGCTTCACGGCGCGAGTTTCCTCATTGAGGTCGAGCGTGGTATTGGGGTACCAGCCGAGCAGCACTTCCTTGGAGCCGGGCGTGAAGCGGTGCGTCACAAACTCTACGGTGAGGTCGCAATCGAAGTCGAAGGCTGCCTGCACGCGGTCGAGCAGCTCGCCGTAGTGCTGCTGCCAGTCGGGCAAAGGCATGATGGGCGCCATGAGTATGCCCACGGGGTAGCCTCCCCCACCCTGCGCCACCGGCAGCGCCAGCCGGCGCAAGGCCTGGATACGGGCCTCAATGCTGGCCGTACCCCCCTCTAGTTGGCGGGCCAGCGGCTCGGCATTAAGCGAAGCGCGGGCGCGGGTGTGGCCATTGTGTGGCAAGCCGAGCAGGCTGTCCACATGGTCGTACTTGCTCACGAAGCGCAACCGACTACCCTCGCGGCCGGCGAAGTAGCGCACAGCCTCCCCTAGGGCGCCGGTGAGGTGCTCGATGCCTAGCACGTCGGTATAGCAGCTGGCCTCGAAGCTGACGGGGCGGTCGGCTCGCTCGTATACTTGGGTGTTAGCCAGCAGCTTGGGTAGGTTGGCAAAGGCGCGCACCACGGGCGGGCCGCTGAGGCTACCGGCCAGGTAGCAGTACTGGCAGTGAGCGGGGCAGCCCTCGGCCAAGTTGAGCTGGAAGTCGGCCGACGGAGGCGTGGGCTGGAGACGCAGCGCCCCGGCGGGTGCGTTCACGACGGCCAGCGTAGTCTTGGCGGTGCGGTAGGTAGCGCGCTCGTCGTCGCCGCGCAGGCCGGTGAGGCGGTTGCTTTTTAGTAGTTCAATGTCGAGGTCGAGCGCGGTGGCGCGGGCCAGTATTTGCTGGCCATACTCCTCCTGCAAGGCATCGGGGGTGAAGAGCACGCGCTTGGGCAGCCACAGCTTAGCGCCGTGCGTGCGGGGCGCCGTGCCTAGGTCGAGCGGCGGCAAGGCAGCGGGGGCGGGAGCATTGAGAACGGGCAAAAAGAGGTCGGTCTGCATAGCTTAGTAAACGCCTGCCGCGCCCAAATAGGTCGTTTTCGGCTAGTTTTGGCCCTAATTATTAGCCTTGACTAGCAAGCATTTACTGCGCATAACACTTCTTTTTTCGATGTCCAACTCCCTCACCCCTACCGGTCCCGCACCCGAGCTACTGCACCCCATTGGCGGCCACGAAAGGCTGGTTTTTTTGAAGAATATTATCACCAATCCGCTCATCGAAGTGGGCGACTACACCTACTACGACGACTTTGAGGACGTGCGCAATTTTGAGCGCAACGTGCTCTATCACTTTCCGTTTGTGGGCGACCGCCTGCGAATCGGGCGGTTCTGCCAGATTGCCTCGGGGGTGAAATTTGTAATGAACGGCGGCAACCACCGCACCGACTTATTCACGACCTACCCGTTCCCGGTGTTTGGGCAGGGCTGGGAAACAGCCTTCGACCCGAGCACCTTTCCGAGCAAGGGCGACTTGGTAGTGGAAAATAACGTGTGGCTGGGCCACGACGCGCTGCTGATGCCCGGCGTGCGCGTGGGCAACGGCGCCATTGTGGCCACGCGGGCTGTGGTGACGCGCGACGTGCCGCCCTACGCCATCGTAGCCGGCAACCCCGCCACCATCGTGCGCATGCGCTTCGACGAGAATACAGTAGCTCGCCTGCAAGCCGTGGCCTGGTGGCACTGGGACGCCGCCAAAATCACGCGCAACCAGCAAGCCATCTGCAGCCTCGACCTAGGGGCGCTGGAGCGAGCGGAATAAGTCGCGCTTACGTATGCCTAGGCTATGACTTCAGCCCCGCTCATTCTTACGCTCACGCTCGATGAGGCCAGCCAGGCCTTCTTCAACGAGCAGCGCCGCCTGTATTTCCCCCCTAAAATCAATTATCTCAGCGCCCACCTCACGCTTTTCCACGCCTTGCCCGGCGACGAACAAGCGACTATTGTGGCTGACCTAGAGGCCGTGGCAGCCGCGCAGCCCGCGCCGCTTCCACTACAAGCCACGGGCGTAAAATTTATGGGCCGCGGGGTGATGTACACCCTCGATAATCCGACTTTATCGGCCCTGCACAAGCGCTTGCAGCGGCAATGGCAGGCCTGGCTGACACCCCAAGACCAGCAGGGCCTGCGCCCCCACATCACGGTGCAAAACAAGGTAGCCCCCGCCGTGGCACGCCGCCTGCACGAGGAGCTAGCAGCTGACTTTCAGCCATTCGAGGCCCTAGGTACGGGCCTGGCGCTGTGGGCCTACCGCGGCGGACCGTGGGAGCTATTACAGCAGTTTAGCTTTGGTTCCCCCGATAGCCAAGCCCAACAGTAAACCATTGGCACCAAGCACACTATCGAGGCTATTTAACTGTCGTGCTTCCGCATTCGTTTGCAGAAGTATTGGCAAAGGCGGGCACTGAGTTCATCAATTTTAGGTTAATGGCTTTTGTACCTTTCGGCCGCTTTTGCGTAGGGAAGACTTCGCCCTACTGGTTAATTTACCCGTGAATCTTACTTCTCCTATCACTACTTCTAAGCCTCTCGACACCGATGTGGTGCTCATTGGGGCGGGCATTATGAGCGCTACCCTCGGCGTATTGCTCAAAGAATTAGACCCTAAGCTAACCATTGCCATCTACGAGCGCCTCGATGCGGTAGCCGCCGAAAGCTCGGATGCCTGGAACAACGCCGGCACCGGCCACTCGGCTTTTTGCGAGCTCAACTACACGCCGCAATTGCCCGACGGGTCGGTCGAAATTTCGAAGGCCGACAAGATTGCCGAGCAATTTGAGCTAAGCAAGCAGTTCTGGGCCAGCCTAGTGCAGGAAGGCAGCCTGCCTGAGCCCGAAAATTTTATTCGCACCATTCCGCACATGAGCTTTGTGTGGGGCGAGGCCAACGTGGAGTACCTGCGCAAGCGCCACGTGGCGCTCACGGCATCGCCGCTGTTTAAGGGCATGGAGTTTTCGACCGACCCGGCCCTGATTGAGGAGTGGATACCGCTGGTGATGGACGGGCGCGACCCCAACCAGCCGGTGGCCGCCACGCGCATGGACATTGGCACCGACGTCAACTTTGGTGCGCTTACCCGCAGCCTGTTTGACCACCTGCGCAAGCAGCCGGGCGTCACGTTCGAGCTAGGGCAAGAGATTAAGGACTTGAGCCGCAAAGAAGGCGGCTCGTGGCAGGTTAAAATCAAGGATTTAGCCTCGGGTAATAGCCGCAAGGTGCGCACGCGCTTTGTGTTTATCGGGGCCGGCGGGGGCACGCTGCATTTGCTCGAAAAATCGGACATTCCGGAGGCCAATGGCTTCGGCGGCTTCCCGGTGAGCGGGCAATGGCTCAAGTGCCTCAACCCCGAGGTGATAGCCCACCACGAGGCCAAGGTATACGGCAAGGCTGCCGTGGGCTCGCCGCCCATGTCGGTGCCCCACCTCGATACGCGCCAGATAAACGGCCGCAAAGAGCTGCTATTCGGCCCCTACGCAGGCTTTAGCACCAAATTTTTGAAGCAGGGCTCGTACTCCGACTTGTTCCGCTCTATCGAGCTCGGCAATATTCGGCCGCTGCTCTACGCTGGGGCGCGCAATATTCCGCTTACCAAGTACCTCATTGGGCAAGTGCTTCAGACGCCCGAGCAGCGCATTGCGGCTCTGCGCGAATATTACCCCGGCGCCAAGCCCCAAGACTGGCAGCTCGAAGTAGCCGGCCAGCGCGTGCAGGTTATTAAGAAAGATAAGAAAAAAGGTGGCGTGCTAGAGTTTGGCACCGAAGTAGTTACCTCGGCCGATGGCTCTATCGCGGCGCTCCTAGGTGCCTCGCCAGGCGCCAGCACTGCCGTGAGCATCATGCTCGACTTGGTGCAGCGCTGCTTCCCCGAGCAGGCCGCCAGCGAGGCGTGGCAGACGGTGTTTCACCGGCTGGTGCCCTCCTTTGGGCAGCCGCTGGCCGAGAGCCGCAGCCTGTGCGCTTCCATTCGGGCGCACTCGGCTAAGGTGCTCAAGCTTGACGAAGCTTAATTCATAAGCCGTTTTGCAGCCCCACAAAAAAGCCGGGGGCGACAGTAGCTGCTGTCGCCCCCGGCTTTTTTGTGGAGTTTACTAATTACTTAGCCAGCAGCTGGGTACTGCTCGCGGGCCACAAACTCGTGCAGCAACGCTAGTAGCTCGGGCCACTGCTCGGCCTGGGCGGGCAGCAGTTGGTTGGGCCGGGCTAAGGTTACGTAGCCGGCCAGGCGGTCGAGGTCGGGCGCCCCTAGGTGCACAAATCCCATGCTCCACTCGGTAAAGGCGCGAGTAGGCACTAGGCCATCGGCCACCGTGTATACGTTGTAGTGGCGGCGGTCGCGCAAGATGCGCGCATAGGTTTGGTGCACGTGCTCGGCGGGGCCCTCCAGCACCTGCATTATTCCCTCGTCGCCGTAGAGCAGCAGGCCGCTAATGGTGGCCGCGTGGTTGTTGGCGCGCCAGGTGGGCAGTAACTGCTGCAACTGCATTGTGGTAAGGGTAGCAGTGGGTGAGCTTTGATAGATTAGTTGCTGGACCTGCATTGGGTAACTGATAGTGTAAGAGAGGATAGCGGGATAGCAAATCTAGTGCATTGCCGCAGTGGTCGCATGCTCAGCGGCACACCAAAAAGCCGGCGGCCTTGCCCTTCAGCTAGAAGGCCAGACCGCCGGCTTAATGACTTTCTAGAAGTCAGGGGACCTAGGGCGTAATAGTCACGATGCTGCCGTCGGGGTTGCGCTTGAGCTCGGTCACTTTCACGTTGCGCAGCCAGGTCTTGTTGCTGAGCTCGGTGTCGTGGTAGAAGATGTACCACTTGCCCTTAAACTCGACGATGGAGTGGTGGGTGGTCCAGCCCTGCACGGGCTTCATAATAACGCCTTTGTAGGTGAAGGGGCCGGCCGGCGAGGTGCCCACAGCGTAGGCGAGCAGGTGGGTATCGCCGGTCGAGTACGAGAAATAATACTTACCCTGGTACTTGTGCATCCAGGCGCCTTCGAAAAAGCGATGCGTGTTGTCCTTAGCCTTGAGCGGCTTACCTAAGGAATCGAGAATAACGACCTCTTTTACCGGGCCGGCAAACTGCTTCATGTCGGGCGTGAGCTGGGCCACGCGGGCCCCAATGGCGGGCTCATCGCCGTCAGGCTTTTTCTCGGCCGCGTTGGCGTTGTATTTGCCCGTAGCCCAGCGCTGTAGCTGGCCGCCCCATAGGCCGCCAAAGTACATGTAGGCCTTGCCATCGGTGTCGGTAAACACGGCTGGGTCGATGCTGAAGCTGCCTTCAATAGGCTTAGGCTCAGCCTTGAACGGCCCGGTGGGCGACGAGCTGGTAGCCACCCCAATGCGGAACACGTCCTGCTTGTCCTTCACCGGGAAGTACAGGTAGTAAGTGCCGCTTTTGAAAGCCGCGTCGGGGGCCCACAGCTGGCGGCCGGCCCACGGAATGTCTTTGGTATCGAGGGCTACGCCGTGGTCGGTGACTTTGCCACCGATGCTGTCCATCGATAGGATATGGTAGTCGCGCATGGCGAAGTGGTCGCCCTTGTCGTTTTCTGGCATCCCCGTCTCGATGTCGTGCGAGGGGTAGATGTAGATTTTGCCGTTGAAGACGTGCGCCGAGGGGTCGGCGGTGTAGATGTCGCTCACCAGCGGCTTGCTGAGGAACTTGGGCTTGCCGCCGGTCGAGTCGGCTTTGGCCTCGGGAGTGGTGGCAGCGGCGTCGGTTTGCTGGGTGGACTGGCTCTGGCAAGCCGCCAAGAGCAGGGGCGCCGCCAGCACGAGCGCGGGCCGGCAGAGAGAGAAATGGTGGAGCATTTGGGGGGAAATAACTATTGGGCTTGCAAACTACACGCTAGTTTTTTAGCCCTATCTATCGGTTTCGTTATGATAGCCTCGCCCGGTTTAAATCCCACGCATCTTATTCGTTTAGCCCACTTGTTGCCCTAGGTGGCCACCTAGGGCTGGCACTTTAGCAGCGCCGAATGCCAACCTAACAGCCACCGGCCTGTAGCCCAAAACGGCTGCCCTCGCGGCGCTAGGCACGTAAGGACAGCCGTTTAGTGCAGCCGCGCAGCATAGCCGGCGGTCAATCGCGCCGAGCATTCATTTGCTTAAACCGCGCATCGATGTCAGCGCGCGAACCTAGGCGAATGCTCTCGGAGGTGCCGTAGCCAACCTCCTCTTCGCCAGCGGCCAAGCGCGCCACGATGCTGTCGGCAAACTCATCGACGGGTACGGCCCAGGTGTGCAGGCCCGGCCCACCGAGGTCGGTGTTAACGCCGGGCGGCACTATTTCGAGCACCTGCACGCCGGTGTCGGCCAGCTGTTGGCGCAAGGACATAGTAAAGGAGTGCACCGCCGCCTTAGTAGCGCTATAGATGGGTGCCGCCGCCATCGGCGCAAACGCCAGGCCCGACGATACATTGATAATAGTGGCATTGGCCTGCTGGCGCAGGTGCGGCAGCAGCAAAGCGCTCAAGTGAATAGGCGCCTCGAAGTTGATGGCTATTTCCTGGCGCTGTGTTTCCCAGGCAGCCAGGTCGGGGCCTAGGTCAGCCACTTGAAAGCGATTTTGGATGCCGGCATTGTTAATGAGCACATTAAGAGCCGGGAAGTCAGCCACCACGCGCCGGGTAAGCGCGGCCCGCTCGATGGGCTCGGCGAGGTCGGTTTCGTAGATGTGCAGGCCGGGCACCTGCTGCTGGGCTTCGCGCAGCTTGTCGGCGCGGCGGCCACAAATGATGACTTCGCTGCCCGCCTGCCGCAGGCGCTGGGCCAGGGCCAAGCCGATGCCGGAGGCGCCGCCGGTAAGCAGCACAGTGTTATTGCTGAGATTCATAAAGTTGCTAGGTAGGGTAAGCCGGCCCGCACCGCCGAAAGAGGTTACAACGCGAGCCTGCCGCCTGGGTTGGCGCCCCGGGCCCCTAGGTCCGTATTTTTGTGGTGTGCAACCAGCCCCCACCATCCTGCCCGCCACGCTAGCCGATGCGCCAGCCCTCACGGCGCTCATCAACCAAGCATACCGGGGGCCGGCCTCGCCACAGGCTTGGACTACCGAAACGCATTTGCTCGAAGGACCTCGCATCAGCGAAATCCACGTGCGAGACATGGTAACGATGATGGGCATTGACCAGGCCGCACTGCTCAAGTGTGTGCAGGCCGACCAGCTGCTAGGATGCGTGTACCTAGAGCCGAAAGCCCCCCGGCTTTACCTAGGTACGCTGGCCGTGGCTCCTGCGGCCCAGGCGCAGGGCGTGGGCCGGCAGCTGCTAGCCGCCGCTGAGGCTTATGCCCGCCAGCAGGGCTGCACTACCATCAAAATAACTGTGCTGTCGGCCCGGCCCGAGCTGCTGGCTTGGTACGAGCGCCACGGCTATGTGCGCACCGGCCAGCACGAGCCTTTCCCCGAGACCACGGCTTTTGGCCGACCTAGGAAGCCGCTCACGCTACTAGAGCTAGTGAAAGCACTATAAAAGGCCACTCGGCCCTAGGCGGCTACCAGGCCCGGCACGGGCCCGGCCTCGGTGTTCGTGCGCCGCATGGGCTGCACCTGCCAGTAGGTGAGGCTACGCCACAACCACTCCAGCGGGCCGAAGAGAAAATATTTCAGCCAAAGTGGACTGACTACCAGCTGCACCACCCAAATGGCCAGCACTACAAAATACAACTGGTAGTACTGTAGCTCTGCGTAATAATTCAGGCCGTAGCCAAAAAAGATGAGGGTGCAGAACACCGTGTGCATGATGTAGTTGGTGAAGGCCATCTGGCCTACCGCGGCCAGCCGGCGCATGAGCCCCTGCCCCACGCCGGCCCGATATAAGAACAGCAGCACGCTGGCGTGGGCCAGCACCAGCGCAATGCGCTGTGCCGGGTAGATAAGGCCGCTCCACACTACCGTATGCGATTCAAGAAACGCTACTTGGGCGGCTACCCCTACCCCCCGCTGGTAACTCAGGTAAAAACTCCACAGCACCAGTGGCAAACCTAGGCCATAGCCCCAGGCAGCTGTGCGCAGGTACTGCGACTGCGACCACTGCCCCGTGAAGAAGCCCCACTTGAACAGGGCGATGCCGAGCAGCATCAGCGCCAAGACGTCGGGGATGGTAAAAACCAAGTACTTCGATTCTCCTAGCCAGCTCTCGTGTCGCACGCGCTGCGCTACTTCATGGTAGCCCGATTTCATTTGGCGGGTGTGGGCCGCTATTTCGGCTTGGTTGGGCAGAAATTCCTTTTCCATGTCCTGCCAGTTGGCAATGGCTTGCTGCTGCGCCGCCGAGAGCGGTTGCCGCTGGTGCTGCACTTCCTGCGCGGCCTTGTAGGCAAACCGAGTGGCCCGGATGTGCTGAAAAAACAGGGTGTCGCTCACGAATCCGATAATTGCCACGAGCGGTACGCCCAGCGCTAGGTACCGCGCCGGCAGCTTGCGAAACAGAAACGCGAGCATCCCGCCGATGCCGTAGAAGTACAGAATATCGCCCATCCAGAGCAGTAGGTGGGCCTGCAAAAGCCCAAACAGCACCAGCCAGCCCATGCGTCGGTAGAACAAGCCCGCCACCGGCCGCCCAGCCTGCTCCTTACGCAGCGTAAACAGCACAACTCCCGCCCCAAAGAGCATCGAAAACAAAGCCCGCATCTTCCCTTCAAAGAAAATGGTAATCACGGCATAGGTCCAGAAATTGGCGCTATGCGGGTCGTGGCGAAATCCGTCGAACGCCCGCTCGGCCAGCGCAAAGCCCGGAATGTTCATCAGCAAAATACCGAGCAGGGCTACCCCGCGCAGCATATCGAGGTTTTGGAGGCGGTCGGCCTGAGCCACGGGACCACTCGTGGATGCCGTAGCAAGTGGCAGCAGTGTAGCGTAAGTAGAGGTTGTCATAGCGGGTGAGAAAGTAAATGATTTCAAATATACTTTATTACTTGAATATTTAAGCCCGTAAAAAAGCCGCCGAGCCGCTTGTGTGGCTCGGCGGCTTCGGTGGTTGCCAGGCGAGAAAATAAAGCGCGCTAGCGCAGGCCCTGCACCAGCGCCAGCATTTCGGTCTGGGTGGTTTGGGTGCGGTCGTGGGCGTACCAGGTGTGCAGTTCCCGAATGAAATCGTCGTGGGGCATGCCTTCGGCCTTGAGGCGCTGCACCAGCTCGCGGGCTGGCACCGGGCGCGGGCCCCAGTGCGTGATTTCGGCTAGCGTGTTGGCATCTAGCACCACCAGCTTGGGAATGGCGCGGCTGGTGCCCGTCAGGTACTGGTCCATGAGGGTGGGGTGCTCGTCGCGCAGCACGTAGCGCGTAGTAAGATGGCCTTGGCTGGCTTGGGCCACGGCCTCTAGCACGGGCACTATCTGGGCCGCATCGCCGCACCAGCCTTCGGTAATAATGAGCCAGATATACTGCCCCTGCAGGCCCGCGGCAGCGGCGGCTAGGGCGGCCTGCACCTTCACGGTTTTGTCGAGGCGGTGCATGCGCTGCACATTGAGAGCGGTATACTCGACGAGCTCGGGAGTTTGCTGGGGGCCGGTGGTTTTGCCTTCGGCCAGCAGGTCATCGATAAGCTGGCGATACGCTGTGTAGATATAGGCCGCCGCGAAGTGCTCGGTACTTAGCACGGGGGTAGCAGGGTGGGTTGACATGCTAGGGTAATTGATTTTGGGTGTATAACAAACAAGTACGGCAGTTGGCTACCCGCCGCCGAACGGCGGCCGCTGCTGGTAGCTTTGCGGCATGACAACCAAACTTTTTTCGCTGCTCGCCCTAGGTGCCGGCGTGCTAGCCAGCTGCCAGCCCACGCCCAACACGACCACCAGCACCACGCCCCCGGCCGACGCAACGCCCACTGCTGCCGCTACCTCGGCGCCCGACGAAGCCAGTGCCCGCACGGCCGTGGCACGCTACATTCAGACGCTCCCCAATGCCACCTTATATGTGCCCGACTCGGCCCGCGTGAACGACAACGAGGCCACCTGGCAGGTGCTGGTGCCCCGCACCGACTGGGCCAATCGCATGCCCAACCGCGCCCGCTTCGAGGTTGATAAGCAAACCGGCCAGGTGAGCAGCCAACCCGTGAAGTAACCTCGGCCGCCTAGGGTATGGAGCAGTAGAAAAAGTGACCTAGGGCCGCGCTTACGGCCCCAACCCTTTTGCTAAGGGCCGTATACCTCCCGGCTGGCCGCTCGGCGCGGCTGGCTTTCCACTCTTTTACTTCGCTGAATATGAGCACGAACAAAGGCGCTAAACCCGCTTGGTACGGCCTCGCCGCCGTAGCCATAGGCACTGGTATATTTTTCTTGGCTACCAACAAAGGCCGGCTTTTTAAAAAGGGCACTGCCAGCCTCAAAAAACTCCTAGGTGGCGCGGAAACCCCGTCCGCCGAGGCCGAACCCGTGCAAACGCCGGGCGGTAGCAGCACTGCTGGCCGCACCCCTACCCCCGACAACGGCCACGTGCGCGACGTGAACGCCAGCACTCCGCCGCCACCCGACTCGGGCAGCAACTTCACGCCGCAGGGCGACGTGCACGAACCTAAGAAGTAGGAACAGAAAGGGAGTGAGAAGGCCACGCAAGGAGTAGCCGCGCCAGGGCAACGCATACCCTAGCACGACGCTACACCGTATGCTTACCTCCTCACTCCCTTCCTTATTCACCTCCTTTCCTTCTTCCTATGGACCAGCTAGCCGCGGGCGTGCATCAGCTCCGCATCAAGCGCTTTGTGAACGTGTACTTTGTCGAGGCCGGCAACGACAACGAATGGGTACTCATTGATACGGGCCTGCCAGGCTCCGAAAAAGAGATTCAGGCGGCGGCCACCGAGCTATTTGGCCCCGGCGCCAAGCCGCAGGCCATCCTGCTCACCCACGGCCACCTCGACCACCTAGGCTCAGCCAAGGAGCTAGCGGCGGCCTGGCAGGTGCCCGTTATCGTGCACCCTCTAGAGCTACCTTACGTGACTGGCAAGGCCAAATACCCGCCCCGCGACCCCACCGTGGGCGGCACGCTGGCTTTTATGAGCCGGTTTTTCCCGACCGACCTGCCCGACCTCACCGACGTGGTAGAGCCCTTGAACCTCGATGATGAAACGGTGCCTTTCTTGGCCAACTGGCGCTGGGTGCACGTGCCGGGCCACGCGCCGGGCCAAGTAGCTTTCTTCCGGGAGGCCGACCACACGCTTATCGGCGCCGATGCCTTTGCCACCACCAACCACGAGTCGGTACCTAATGTGCTGCTAGGCATTCCGAAAATCAGCGTGGCCGGGGCGCCCTTCAACTACGACTGGCAGCAGTGCCGCGAGTCGGTGCAGAAGCTGGCGGCCCTAGAGCCGCGCCACATTGGCTGCGGCCACGGCCCCGTGCTGAGCGGCCTGCAAGCCATGCTCGACTTGCAGCACTTGGCCAATGAATATCCGCTGCCCGCCCAAGGACGCTACCTGCACGAGCCCGCCCGCGTCGATGCCAGCGGCGTCGAGCACCTGCCCCCGCCCGCCAACGATAAGCTGCCCAAGCAGGCGGCCGCCGTGGGCATCGGCCTGCTGCTGGCCGGCGCTGGCTGGCTGCTGGTAGGTGGCCGCCGCAAAAAGCGCCGGGCCAAAACCTACGCTGCCCGCTAGCCTGCGGCCAGCTTTTTGCCCTAGGTCCGCCGCTGGCCCATCTTTGTGATGTGGACAGCGGCGGACTTCTTTTTGCAGAATTGTATGACTAGTCGATTGCTGGTGCTGGCCCTGCTGGTGCCCCCGGGGCCCAAGCTGCCCGTTGCCTTTTACACCACCTATAGCTACACGGCCTATACCGTGTACGACCACACCACCAGCGAGCCGCCTACCGAAGTGCAGGGCGTGGGCGGCACCCTAGCCCTACGCGCCGATGGCACCTACGACAAGCGCCTAAGCCTGCTGGTGGGCAGCAGCGGCCCGCGCTACTTCACGCAGCACGGCCGCTTCACCACCAAGGGCGATAGCATCTACTTTAAATTCAGCGACCTGAAAGGGCCCGATGTGCAGCGCGGCACCTTCCGCTACGAACCCAGCACGCGGCGCCTCACCATCAGCATTGCCGGCTACCCGGTGGGCAATAAGGGCGTGTATGAGCTGGTGGCGGCCCCTAGGGCCACCCGCTAGCCCTTGGGGGCACCGGGTGGCTTGGTTGCCTGCCCCCAAGCGGCAGTCGTAACTTGCACCCGCATCCGGGTTGCCCCTCCCACCCCGCCGCCCGAGGTGCTCATTGCTAACTGTATAACTGATAACTGAAAATGGGACGCGCATTTGAATTTCGGAAAGGCCGCAAAATGAAGCGGTGGGACCGGATGTCGAAAGACTTTACCCGCATCGGCAAAGAAATCGTGATGGCCGTGAAAGAAGGCGGCCCCAGCCCCGACTCTAACGCCCGCCTGCGCACGGCCATGCAAAACGCCAAGGGCGTGAACATGCCCAAGGACCGCGTAGAAGCTGCCATTAAGCGCGCCACCGGCAAGGATGAAAAAGACTACCAAGAGGTGGTGTACGAAGGCTATGGCCCCCACGGCGTAGCCATCGTGGTCGAAACCGCCACCGACAACCCCACCCGCACCGTGAGCAACGTGCGCCTGTACTTCAACCGCAACAACGGCGCCCTAGGTACCGCCGGTAGCTCCGACTACACCTTCACCCGTAAGGGCGTGTTTAAGCTGGCCGCCGAAGGGCTGGACCGCGACGAGCTAGAGCTAGAACTCATCGACTCCGGCGCCGAGGATGTGTACGAAACCACCGAAGAGGACGAGCACGGCGCCGAGCATCAGTACATTGTGGTCGAAACCGCCTTCACCGACTTTGGCCAGATGCAGCAGGCCCTAGGTGCCAAAGGCGTAAACGTGCTGAGCGCTACCCTCCAGCGCGTACCCAATACCACGGTTTCGCTGAATGATGAGCAAGCCGAGGAAGTTGAAAAGCTTATTGACAAGCTAGAGGAAGACGAAGACGTACAGGCCGTGTACCACACGATGGGCTAGTGCAGCGCGGACTTCGTAGTCCGCAAGTTCTCACCAGGTCATCTGCGGACTGCAAGTCCGCCTACAATCTCAAACGCCGCTAGTTTTTTGACTAGCGGCGTTGTTTTTTTGATGTAATTAGCTGAGGATATTTGCTATATATGCGCAAGAATAGCTCACCGCTTCGCGCAAAAACCCTTTGCCTATGGCCGCCAACTTCTTAGACCCTAGCGAAAATAAAGCGCTTATTAGCCGCCTCTTCCTGCTGATGCCCGACGCCCGGCCCCGCTGGGGCACCATGACGGCGGGCCAGATGCTGGTGCACTGCGCCGACCAGCTGCGCGTGAGCCGCGGCGAGAAGCGCGTGACCTCGCTGTGGGTACCGGGCTTTCTGAAGCCACTGCTAAAGAAGCGGTTCGTTACGCAGCTCAAGGAGTTTAAACCTGGCATGAAGACCCTGCGTGAGCTGGACGCCCGGCGTGGCATGACGCCGCCCGTAAGCTTTGCCACCGACCATGCCACGCTCCTTCGCTTGTTGGCGCCGTCGGGCTATAGTCCCAGCGGCGTCAACCACCCGCTGTTTGGGCAGCTGTCGGCGCAGGAGTTTGGGGAAATCACTTGGAAACATCTCGACCATCACCTGCGGCAGTTTGGCGTTTGACCAAGCACACCTAGGGTCGCCTTTTTCTCTTGCCAACAGGCACTTGCTACAGCCACGCAACTTGGCCAGCCTAGCTGGTGCCTTTTTCCAACGCCGCTGAGCTTCGCTGCTAGCGGCGTTTGTCGTTTCTTGCGATTGCGTATGAAATTTCTGTTCTTTTCTGCTGGCCTGTTAGCCTTCGCCAACCCAATCCAGCCTGCCAAGCTGGTGGGGCCATGCGCGACCGCACGGCAGGCGCAGGTAGAGGCTAGGCCAACCAGCCAGCTAGCGCGTAGCGCGGCGCTGCAAGCCGAGGTAGCGCGCGCCGTGGCCGGGTTTGCGGGCACCGTGGGCGTGGCAGTGCAGGAAGTAGAAACCGGCGCCAGCGCACAGGTGAACGGGCAGGCGCACCTGCCCATGCAAAGCGTATATAAGTTTCCGCTGGCACTAGCGGTGCTGCACCAAGTGGAGCTGGGCCGCTTGCAGCTCGACCAAGAGCTATTGCTGCGGCCCGCCGACCTGCTGCCTAATACCTGGAGCCCACTGCGCGAGCGATACCCAGCCGGCAACGTGCGCGTGCCGCTGCGCGAAGTACTGCGCTACACCGTGTCGGAGAGCGATAACAACGGCTGTGATATTCTTTTTCGGCTGCTTGGCGGCCCAGCGGCAGTGCAGGCCTACGTGCGCAGCCTAGGCGTGGCCGATGTGCACATTGCCGCCACAGAAGAGGAGATGCATCGGCGCGAGGATGTGCAGTACACCAATTGGGCCACCCCAGCCGCCATGTGCCAGCTGTTCGCAAATTTCAGCCGAGGCCGTTACTTGGCTCCGGCCAGCCGCGCCGTACTGTGGCAGATGCTTGCTACCAGTCCTTCCGGCCTCAAGCGGCTACGCGCTGGCGTGCCGGCCGGCACCGAGGTGGCACATAAAACTGGCACCTCAGGTACCAACGCCGCCGGCCTGACCGCGGCCACCAACGACGCGGGCCTGCTCACACTGCCCAACGGGCAGCACGTGGCTGTGGTGGTATTCGTCACCAACGCTACTGCCCCCGAAGAGGCGAGCGAAAGCCTCATTGCAGCTGTAAGCCGCGTAGTGTGGCGTCATTTCACCGCCAAATCTTGAAGAGTCATTTATCAATACCATTGTTTACCTATGCTTCGCACCAAACTTTTACCCTTGCTCGTGCTCGGCACGCCCGGTTTTGCACTGGCCCAGTCCTCGGCACCACAGCCAGCCGCCGACCCTACTATTCAGCGCTTAGTAAACGAGGTTTCGGCTAAGAACCTAGAGGCCGACGTGCGCAAGATGGTGAGCTTCGGCACCCGCCACACCCTGAGCGACACGCAAGACAAGAAGCGCGGCATCGGAGCGGCGCGCCTGTGGGTGTTCAACGAGTTTAAGAAATACAGCAAGGCCGGCGGCGGGCGCATGACTGTCGAGATGGACACCTTCCTGATGAAGCCCGACGGCAAGCGCGTCGATAAACTCACGCCCATGGCCAACGTGCTAGCGACCATCCCCGGCACCGACCCCACCGACAAGCGCGTGTATATCATGAGCGGCCACCTCGATTCGCGCGTGACCGACGTGATGAACCGCACCGCCGATGCGCCCGGTGCCAACGACGACGCCAGCGGCGTAGCCGCCGTAATGGAGGTAGCCCGCGTGCTGGCCGGCCAAAAGTTTCCGTGCACCATCAAGCTCGTGGCCGTGCAGGGTGAAGAGCAGGGCCTCCTAGGGGCCGCCCACCTGGCCCAGCGTGCCAAGCGCGAGGGCTGGAACGTGGTAGGTGTGCTCAACAACGACATTGTGGGCAACTCGAAAGGCTACGACCCCGAAATCACTGATACGCTGCACCTGCGCGTATTCAGCGAGGGTGTGCCGGCCAATGAGACGCCCGAGCAAGCGCGCATCCGCCGCCAGCTCAGCTCCGAGAATGACGCACCTAGCCGCCAGCTCGCCCGCTACGCACAAACCGCTGCCCAGCGCTACGTAAGCGCCAATGGCTACGCGGTGCTACTCGAGTATCGCCCCGACCGCTTCTTGCGCGGCGGCGACCACACGCCCTTCAACCAGCAGGGTTACGCGGCCGTGCGCTTCACCGAAACCAACGAGAACTTCAACCACCAGCACCAGGACCTGCGCACCGAAAATGGCATCGTGTACGGCGACCTACCTGAGTTTGTGGATTACCGCTACCTGCGCCGCACCGCCCAGGTCAACCTCGCCACGCTGGCCAGCCTGGCCCTAGCCCCTGCCGCCCCGCAAAAGGTGGAAGTGCTCACCGCCAAGCTCACCAACCGCACCGAGCTGCGCTGGCAGGCCCCGCAGGGCGGCCCCGCCCCCGCCGGCTACGTGGTGCTAGTGCGCGAAACCAGCGCCCCGCAGTGGCAGCAGCGTTTCCCCGTATCGGGCACCACCGCCGACCTAGGGATTAGCAAGGACAACTACATTTTCGGCGTAGTGAGCGTGGATGCCCAAGGGCACGAGAGCACGCCCGTGCTGCCGGTAGTGGGGCGATAAGAAACTACCTCCTTCATAAACGATGGCTAACGCAATTTTCGCGGGCTTTAACCTAGCGAATTTTTGGGATGACAGCGACTACGCGCTGAAGCAATACGTGGAAGAGCCCCCCACTAGTGAGCTCATTGCCAGCGTAGAGCAGGAGCTAGGCTATAAGCTTCCGGCTGCTTATATTGAATTGATGCAAGGGCATAACGGTGGCACACCGGTCAATACCTGCTTCCCAACCGACAAGCCCACATCGTGGGCCGATGACCACGTCGCTATTACTGGCATTTCTGGCATCGGTCGCACCAAAACTTACTCGCTTTGCGGCGAGCTAGGCAGCCAGTTTATGCTCGATGAATGGGGCTACCCACCCATTGGCATTTGCATTTGTGATTGCCCCTCGGCAGGCCACGACATGGTTATGCTTGACTACTCGGCTTGCGGCCCTCAGGGCGAGCCCACGGTGGTGCACGTAGACCAAGAAGACGACTATGCCATCACTTTCTTGGCTAAGGATTTTGAATCCTTCGTTCGAGGCTTGGTCAACGAACAAGCGTATGATACGTCAGCCGAGGACTTGCAGAAAGACTTAGCGCGCATCAGGAGCAGTGCTTTTTCACCACTCCTGACCGAGCTTGTGGCACAGCAAGCAGAGGCAGACTACGAACAGATAATTCGCAATCTCTGCTACAAACTCACTATTGAGAAGCAATACTTTGCCTTGCACGCCGATGAGCTATCCACGCTGCTCTACGACGCGCAATTTCTTTTGTATAGCCAAGCGCATCCGGTCATTTCTAAAGCGGCCTTTCTGGAGGTGTACCCCGATATCATTGCCCTAGCAGATGGGGAATTCAGCACGAGTGGTTACGCGCCAGACTTCATTGAGGACTGGTTTGAAAATCGCCGGGCTGCGGGACAAATTGTAGTAGACTCAACGGGCATTTTTACGTTTAGTGAGGCTTACGAGCGTACCCTGCGCCAGCGCCTACTGCAACACCTTGCCTAGGTAGCGCCGTGCTTTACTCACTTTATGGCCAACGAAAACAACCTCCAACGCTTCCTCGACGCGCAGGCCACCGACTATGCTCAGGCGCTGGCCGAAGTAAAAGCCGGCCGCAAGCGCAGCCATTGGATGTGGTACATCTTCCCTCAGGTGCAAGGCCTAGGCTTCAGCGAAACGTCTAGGTTGTATGGCATCAAGGACCTGGCAGAGGCGACGGCCTATCTTCAGCATCCGGTACTGGGCCCGCGGCTGGTGGCCATCTGCGAGGCGCTGTTGCAGTTGCCGGGCAGCAATGCTACTAGCATTATGGGCAGCCCTGATGATATGAAGCTGCGGTCGTCCGCAACGCTTTTTGGAGCGGTGCCGGGGGCGAGCCAAGTTTTTGAGCAGGTGTTAGGAAAGTTTTTTGGGGGCACGCCCGACGCTAAAACACTGCAATTGCTAGGCAAGCAGCCCTAGGCTGCACCCGCCCACTTACTTACGTTGCATTGGCTTTTAAGCTAACTCCTCGGCCCAGCGCCTAACTTGGCGAGCGCTGCTGGGCTGTTGCAAAGCCTTGGCGCTCACATTTTCTTCAAGCCTTCTTGATGCAAACCCTCCTGGTTGACGATGACCCTACGGTTATTTTTTTAGTAAAGCGGCTGTTTCAGCACGAAGGCCTACCTGATGCGCTGACCACGTTTCTCTCGCCAGTCGAGGCGCTCACCTTTTTGCGCCAGCAAGCCCCGCTCGGCGCGCTGCCGCAGGTGATTTTGCTCGATTTGAACATGCCCGTCCTCAACGGCTGGGAATTTCTGGACGCCCTCCAGCCCCTGGAAGAGCAATTGCGTGACCAGTCCTTGGTATATATCCTGACGTCGTCGCTGGCCTCGACCGATACGCGCCGCGCCCAAAGCAACAACTTGGTAGCCGGCCTCTTGCACAAGCCCCTCGACCGCTACGAGATACAAGCCATCCAGGCCAGGGTCCTAGAACAAGGCCTAACCTAGGCAGCCTCAGCTACCGGCAGCGTGAAAAAGAAGCAGCTGCCACTTCCCAACTCGCTCTCGACCCACAGCCGGCCGCCCTGCGCTGTGATAAACTCGCGGGCGATGCTTAGCCCTAGGCCCGAGCCGCCGCGGTAGCCCGTTTTGTCGGGTATCTGAGCGAAGCGCTGGAATATTTTCTCGTGGTTTTCGGCCGCGATGCCGGGGCCGCGGTCTTGCACGCTCACTTGCACCACGCCGCCAGCTGGCACAGCCCGCACCGTGAGGGTGCCACCTAGGGGCGAGTAGCGAATAGCATTGGCCATGAGGTTGATAAGCACCCAAGTCGATTTCTCCACATCAGCGCGCACAGCGGGTAGCTCGGCGCTCAGCTGCACATCGAGGTGCAGTTGCTTATCGGTGACTTGGGGCTGCACAGTGGCCGTGGCATAGCCTAGCACTTCGGCCAGGTTGGTGGGCCGCACATCGAGCTGAATGCCGGTGCCTAGGTCGAGCCGCGACACATCGAGCAGCTCGGACACCATGCGCTGCAAGCGCTGCGTTTCTTGCCGGATGTGGCCCGTCACGCGCAGGCGCTCGTCGGCGGGCAGGCGCTCGTCTTGCAGTAGTTTGGTATTGAGGTTAATACTACTCAGCGGCGTTTTCAATTCGTGCGACACAGTGGCTAGGAAGTTCGATTTCACTTGGTCAAGCTTCTTGAAATCCGACACGTTGCGCAACGTCAGCATCTGACCCACAAACTCGGTTTTTTCACTCACTTCGTTGAAGGAAACCAAGTCCTGCACCGCTAGGCGGTAGAAGGCCTCTTCGCCGCGCTGCGCAATGTGCAGCAACGGCGCTGCCGCCACGGCCGCCTCGCGGTTGGGGGCGTCGAGGGGCAGCAGCATGGTCTGAAGCAGGTCGTTTTCGAGGCGCACGATGGAGGCCGGGCGGCCCACCAGCTTGTCGGCAGGCAAGCCTAGCAACTCGCACATCACGGGGTTGGCCAGCAAAATCTGACGGTTTTCGTCAAGCAGCAGCAAGCCCTCGTCGAGGGTATTCACGATGCTGGCGGCGCGGTTGCGGGCGGTTATCAGCTCGGCCGCGGTGGAGGTCCGGTACTCGCGTAGCTGGCTCAGCATACGGTTGAATGCCAGCACCACCAGTCCAAATTCGTCGTGGCTTTCGCGCGGAATACTAGCCGAAAAGTTGCGCTCGGTGGCGTGGTCGAGCGCGGCCGTGAGCTTGCGCAACGGCTGCACCGCGGCCTCGGGCACGCTGCCTACCAACGCAAGGGCTAGCAGCACAGCCACTGTAAGGATGATAAGCTGGTTGTCGTTGGCTCGGTCGGCACGGCGGTTGGCTTGCTCTATCTTCCTAGTTATAGCCTTGGTGTTCAACTCTATCATTTGGTTGGTAAGGCGGCGCAGCGTTACAGGCGTGGTGGCTACCACACCGGGCTGCGCCGGCCTACCTAGGAGCCGGAAGTAGCGCTGCAGCTCATCTACCACGCGCTGCTCGCCGGGCTCGGTTACGTTGTGCGATTCTTCGCGTAAGGCAGCGGCAAACTGCGCCGTGCCGGCCGTGTCGGCGGCGGTGGGCTGGCCCAGCTGGTCGAGCGCCCGCAGCATGTTTTGGCCTAGCTCTATCGAGTACAGGTTGGCCCGCAGCACCCCGCGCGAGGCCCGGTCTAGCTGCCGCAGCGAGTAGTACGAGTAGCCCCCGATGCTGAGCAGGAGCACCAGCATCGCCAGGAAGCCTAGGGTGATTTTGGTTTTGAGATTCATGACTTTAGGTAGCACTTGTCATTGCGAGGAGGAACGACGAAGCAATCCTTCCTTTTACTTCAGAATAATTTTTGCTAGGCGTGAAGGAAAGATTGCTTCGTCGTTCCTCCTCGCAATGACAGCACTTTCAATACGTTACCAAATACACATCTAGGTCGCTGCTATCGCGGGCCACGGCACTAAGCAGGTCATGCGTGACGCCGCCGCGGCTAAGCTGCTGCCACAGACCTTTCTCGCCAGTGATGCCGCAGACGAGCAGCGTGGCGTTTTTTTCCTGCGCCACCTTGCGAATGGCCTGCACAATATCATCGTCCTTTACCCGCAAAATCTCAGCGCCGAGCTGCGTGGCCAGCTGCAAGTTGTTGATGAGGTGGCGCTGCGCTGCCAGCCCGATACGGTCGGCGCTTTCGCGGTTGGTTTGCACGTAAAGCACATACCACACGGCCGCCCCAAAGCGGTCGGCGAGGCGCGAGGCTTTGCGGATTATCTCTTTAGCGGCCCGCTCGTTGGAATTGATGCAGGCCAGCAGGCGGTCGGTGTTCAGGCGCTGAGCCGGGATTACGGGCGCCCCGCCTGCCTCGCTCTCTACTTGCCGACCTAGGAGCTGGGCCACTTCGCGCACGGCCAGCCGCCGCAATTGCAACAGGTTTTCGGCCTGGAAGAAATTGGCGAGCGCCGTGGGCACCTTGGCCGCGTCGTAGATTTTGCCTTCTTCGAGGCGAGCGCGCAGTTCGCCCACGGTCAGGTCCACGTTTACGACCTCGTCGGCCTGCCGCAGCAGCTGGTCGGGAATGCGCTCGGTAACATCGGTGCCGGTTATTTTGAGCACTTGGTCGTGCAGGCTTTCGAGGTGCTGCACGTTTACGGCGGTTATCACCGAAATGCCGCGCTGCACTAGTTCCTCCACGTCTTGCCAACGCTTTTGATTGCGCGAGCCAGGCACGTTGGTGTGCGCTAGCTCATCTACCACCACCACCTGCGGGCGGCGCTGCTCAATGGCGTCAAGGTCCATCTCTTCCAGCGCCCGGCCCTTGTAAAATACCTGCTTGCGCGGCAACAGCGGCACCTGCCGTAGCTGTGCCACGGTGCCAGCCCGACCGTGGGTTTCGACGTAGCCGAGCAGCACATCTACGCCGTGGGTGTGCAGGTCGTGGGCCTCTTGCAGCATGCGATACGTCTTGCCCACCCCAGCCGCCAGCCCTAGGTACACCTTGAGCGTGCCGCGCCGCTTTTGCTGCACCAGGCGCAAAAAGCGCTCGGCCGACTGGTCGCGTTGGTCTTGCTCGGGCGTGGGGTTCATAATGAGAATTAGTAAGTGCTCGGCGGGCGTGGCTCCCACCCCCTACCCCCCTCCCCTTCGGGAGAGGGGGACTAGCTCTAGAAATAGCCAAGAAATCAAGTAGCTAAAAACTAGCTTACAGAACTAAGGCTAGTTCCCCCTCTCCCGGAGGGGAGGGGGCTAGGGGGTGGGGTCTGCGTTAGGGCGAGTTAAAACGAAAGCGCGACGCTAGTAGTGATATTGCCGTAGTTGCGCGAGTTGCCGGTATCATGCTGGAAAATAGCATTCTGCGCCCGCAGGTAGCGACCCTCTACGCGGAAGGCGACATTGGCCGTGGGCAGGTAGTCGAGGTTAAGCGAGGTGCCACCGGCCAGAAAGCGGGCATCGGCGGCGACGGGCGAAATGCTGCTAATAATGACGCCGCGGTCGGCATTGTAATACTCGCCGCGTAGGGTGGTTGAAAACTGGTCGCTGAGCTTGTACTTCACGAAGGCCGAACCGGTGTGCCAGGTGTCGTAGCCGTGGCGGCCGGCACTCTGCTGCTTGCCCACGTCGAATACCAGCGCTAGGTTGAGGCGCTCGGCGGCCGCGTAGGTGACGTAGAAATTATGGAAGTAGCGCCGGCGCTTAAGCGAGTCCTGGGGCTGCTCGTTGCCGTAAAACGTGCTGCTGTTGATGAGCAGCTTATCGGTCGGCTTCCACTGAATCTGGGTACCTAGGGCCTTGCCCTGGTTAGTTTCGCGGATGTTCTGCCAGCCATTGAGCACCAGCCCGGTGAGCGTCAGTTTGGGACTGACCTCGTAGGTGAAGCGGGCGCCCGACTCATAGTAGGGCGAATTTTCGGCCATTAGCGAGCGGGTCAGCGTCCAGTTGTCTTTCGAAATGGCCGACTCGAAGCCGATGTGCGAGCCAAAAATCCCTAAGTCGAGCCACGCCTTGGCAAAGGGCCGAAAGCCTGCGTAGGCTTCGTAAATGTGCTTTAGCACTTGGTCCTCGGCGGCATAGTTGGCACTCACGTAGGTGCCGGCGTGGATGCCGAGCGCCCCGCGCACCTTGCCATCGTCGTAGCGCATGCCCAAGATGGCGTTGTTCACCGTGAACTCGTTTTGGCGGTTGTGCGAGTACAGAAAACCCGGCCGCGCGTTGGTACCAGCGTGGTTGAAATCGAAGCCGTAGTAGGCATCCACAAAGCCGTAGGTGGTGAGCGGGCCGGCTACCGGCGTGGCCGTGGCGGGGGCCGCTGGGGCGGGCACGGCTAGGTTCGGGTCGGTAGTTGGGGTAGTCTGGGCCAGGGCCACGCTCGTGCAGAGGGTAGCCAGTACTGGCAATACTAGGTTTTTCATGGGGAAGCCAGGGAGCGGACCGCTCCCCTAGCGGGAAGGTAAAGGGCACGGCGCCCGCCTAGGTCGGCGGGCACCGCACGGTAACAAAAAAGCTTACTTATGGCTGGCTAGCGCGTCGAGAGCCAGGTTGAGCTGCAGCAAATTGACGTGGTCGGGGCCAAACAGCCCAGTTTCGACGTGCTGCTGCACCAGCGCCTGCACGCTAGCGGCTGGCAGGTGGCGGGCCGCTGCCACGCGGGCCACTTGCACCAGCGCGCCCTGCGGCGACAGGTGCGGGTCGAGGCCCGAGCCGCTGGCCGTAATCAGCTCGGCGGGCACCTGGGCGGCCGTCACGCCGGGGTTCTTCAGCAAGAAGGTATCGAGGCGGGCTTTTACCGTGGCAAGGTATTCGGGGTTGCTAGGGCCTTTGTTGGAGCCACTGGAGCCGTCGGCATGGTAGTCGGCAGCCGAGGGGCGCGAATTGAAGTACTCGGGCCGGTCGAATTTCTGGCCCACATTAGCGAAGCCAACCACGCGGCCATTAAGGGTGATTTGGACGCCCTCGCCACGGCCAGGCGCTAGCTGCGCCACGGCCCACACCACGGCGGGGTACACTACGCTGCACAGCACCAATAGTACCACGGTGAGACGTACGGCGGGAATGAGTTGATTTTTCATGAGCAGAATAGAAATAACCTACTATCTCTGTCATGCTGACGAAGGAAGCATCTTGTTCGCTTCGTCGCTAACGCTAAGGTTTACTGCATCATGCGAGATGCTTCCTTCGTCAGCATGACAGGCATTGTTGAAAGAGAATTACAGAAACAGCCCGACCAGCATGTCAATAGCCTTGATGCCGATGAAGGGCACCACCACGCCACCTAGGCCGTAGATGAGTAGGTTGCGGCGCAGAAGCGCCGAGGCGCCCACGGCTTGATAGGCAACACCTTTAAGGGCCAGCGGCACCAACGCCGGAATGATGAGCGCGTTGAAAATCACGGCGCTCAGGATGGCCGACTGCGGCGACTTCAGGCCCATGATATTGAGCGCACCTAGGGCCGGGATGGCGACCATAAACAGCGCGGGCACGATGGCGAAGTACTTGGCTACGTCGTTGGCAATCGAAAACGTGGTGAGCGTGCCGCGGGTCATGAGCAGCTGCTTGCCGATTTCGACTACTTCGATGAGCTTGGTGGGGTCGTTGTCGAGGTCTACCATGTTGCCGGCTTCTTTGGCGGCCTGGGTACCCGAGTTCATAGCTACTCCTACATCGGCCTGGGCGAGAGCGGGCGCGTCGTTGGTGCCGTCGCCCATCATGGCTACGAGCTTGCCGCCCTGCTGCTCGTTGCGGATGTACTTCATTTTATCCTCCGGCTTGGCCTCGGCAATGAAGTCATCCACGCCAGCTTTCTCGGCGATAAATTTGGCGGTGAGCGGGTTGTCGCCAGTTACCATCACGGTCTTAATGCCCATTTTGCGCAGCCGCTCGAAGCGCTCCTGAATGCCGGGCTTGATGATGTCCTGCAGCTCTACTACCCCTAGGATGCGGTCGTTTTCGCTCACTACCAGCGGGGTGCCACCATTGCTCGATACCTGAGATACGTGCTGGGTCGTCTCATTCGGAAACACTTGGCCGGCGTTGTTAGCTAGCGTGCGGATGGCGTCGGACGCGCCCTTGCGCAGGCGGATGCTGCTGGCCAGCGTGACGCCGCTGCTGCGGGTTTCGGCCGTGAACTTGATAGGCTCGCTACCTAGGAGGCGCTCTTGGAGGTTGGCTTCGTCGAGGCGGCGGTTTTGGCGGGCCAGCTCCACAATGCTTTTGCCCTCGGGCGTTTCGTCGTGCAGTGAGGTCAGCACGGCAGCTTCAATCAGCTCGCCTTCGCTCACGCCAGGGGCGGGCCAGAAGTGCGTGGCCTTGCGGTTGCCGATGGTGATGGTGCCGGTTTTGTCGAGCAGCAGCACGTCGATGTCGCCAGCCGTTTCCACGGCTTTGCCGCTCTTGGTGATAACGTTGGCCCGCAGCGCGCGGTCCATGCCCGCAATACCGATGGCCGAGAGCAGCCCGCCGATGGTTGTCGGTATCAGGCACACAAATAAGGCGATAAACGAGGCCACCGCGATGGGCGTGTTGGCGTAGCGAGCGAAGGGCTGCAACGTAACGCACACGATGACGAACACCAGCGTAAACCCGGCCAGCAGGATGGTGAGGGCAATTTCGTTGGGCGTTTTCTGACGGGCGGCGCCTTCGACCAGCGCAATCATCTTATCCAGAAACGACTCGCCAGGCGCGGTGGTCACCAGCACCACGATGCGGTCGGAGAGCACCTTAGTCCCCCCCGTGACCGACGACTTGTCGCCGCCCGCCTCGCGGATAACCGGGGCCGACTCGCCCGTAATGGCCGACTCATCGATGGTGGCTAGACCTTCGATAATCTCACCGTCGGTGGGGATAATCTCGCCGGCCTCGACCACGAACACTTGGCCTTTTTGCAGCTGCGCCGAGCTCACGCTCTGGAAGGTGCCGTTTTCCTGACGCACTTTGGCAGGCGTGTCTTGGCGGGTTTTGCGCAGTGAGTCGGCCTGGGCCTTGCCCCGCGCTTCGGCGATGGCTTCAGCGAAGTTGGCAAACAAGAGCGTGAGAAACAGTACCACAAACACCGTGAAGTTGTAGCCGAAGCTACCCTGGCTGGCGTCGGGCCGCACAAGCTGCCCTAGGGTCACTAGCAGCATCACCACCGTGCCAAGCTCCACGGTGAACATCACCGGGTTGCGGAACATGATGCGCGGGTCGAGCTTCACAAAGGCTTGCTTCGTAGCCTCGGCGACCAGCGCGGGTTGAAATAAGGATTGAGATTGCGTTGCCATTATGGGGATAGTCATTCAGTCCTGGCGCAGTTACCCCACCCCCCGGCCCCCTCCCCTCCGGGAGAGGGGGAGCCATGGCAGCGTGCAACATGTTCCGTGAGACGGATTGATGATTTCTAAAAAGTATCAGAAGGCTCCCCCTCTCCCGGAGGGGAGGGGGCCGGGGGGTGGGGTCCCACGCCCATCAGGCCTAGCGCGCATACAGTGTAAAATGCTCGGCCAGCGGACCTAGGGCCAGGGAGGGGAAGAAAGCGAGCGCGGCGATAATCCAAATCACGAAGAAGACCATGATGCCGAAGGTGCCCGTGTCGGTGCGCAGCGTACCGGCGCTTTCGGGGATGAACTTCTTGCGAGCCAGCAGCCCCGCGATGGCCACCGGCCCGATAATGGGCAGGTAGCGCGCCAGCACCATCACCACGCCGGTCGAGATGTTCCACCACAGCGTGTTGTCGCCCAGGCCCTCGAAACCCGAGCCGTTATTAGCAGCAGAGGAGGTGTACTCGTACAACATTTCCGAAAAGCCGTGGTAGCCAGGGTTGGCCAGCCAGCCGGCGTATTCGGTGGGGTTGCCCACGTAGAGGTGCGCAGCCATGGCCGTGCCGGCCAGGATGAGCAGCGGGTGCAGCAGGGCAATGATGACCGCGATTTTCATTTCGCGAGCCTCAATTTTCTTACCCAGGAACTCGGGCGTGCGCCCCACCATCAGGCCCGAGATAAACACGGCGATGACGACGAACACAAAGAAGTTGAGGAAACCCACGCCCACGCCGCCGTAGAAGCAGTTGGTCATCATGCCCAGCAGCTCGGCCATGCCCGAAATCGGCATGTGCGAGTCGTGCATCGAGTTGACCGAGCCGCAGGAAATCACAGTGTTGGTGATACCCCAGTAGGCCGAAGCCGCCGCGCCTAGGCGCATTTCCTTGCCTTCAAGGGCGCCTAGGTGCTGGTCAGCTCCTAGGTGCGCGATGGCGGGGTTGCCGTGCATTTCATAGTACACGGTAGGGGCCAGCAGCAGCAAGAAGCTCACCGTCATTACCCCAAACACCATGAAGGAAAGCTTAGGCCGCCGCAGGTAGTAGCCGAAGGCGAACACCATGGCCAGCGGGATGAGCACTAGGGCAAAGTTCTCGACGGCATTGGTGAGGTACGTGGGGTTTTCGAGTGGGTGGGCCGAGTTGGCGCCGAAGAAGCCGCCCCCGTTGGTACCCAGCTCCTTAATAGCTACCATGGCGGCGGCCGGGCCACGGCTCACGTTCACCGAATCGCCCTGCACAGTCACGAGGGGCGCCTTGGCGGCCAAGTTCATGGGCGTACCCTGGAAGGCCAGCACCAACGCTATTACTAGGGATATGGGCAAGAGCACGCGGGTCAGGCTCTTGAGGAAGTAGTCGTAGAAGTTGCCGAGCTTGTCGGTGGTGCCTTCTTTGAGCGCATTAAAGACAATAACGCAGGCGGCCATGCCAGTAGCGGCGGTCACGAACTGCAAGAACATCAGGCAGAATACCTGCGAGAAGTACGTGGCACCCGACTCGCCCGAGTAGTGCTGCAAGTTGCAGTTGACCAAGAAGGAGATGGCCGTGTTAAAGGCCTGGTCGGCCGACATTGAGGGGTTGTGGTCGGGGTTCAGAGGCAGGCTGCCCTGGGTGCAGAGCACGAGCATGGCCCAGAAAAACCACACCAGGTTGATGGTGAGCAGCGCCCCTAGGTGCTGCTGCCAGGTCATTTGGCGGGTAGCGTCGATGCCGCCGAGGCGGCAGAGCAGTCGCTCGAGGGGCGCCAGAAAGTCGGTCCAGCTTTTATCGCCCCGGTAAATGGTGGCCAGGTAGCGGCCCAGCGGAATGGCCAGCAGCACCGTCGAGCCGAAGAGGACGCCGATGCCGAGAAGTTCTTTGTTCATGGGTGTAGCGGGAGCGGCGACCTAGGGCCGCCAGCACAATTAAAATTCCTCGGGTTTGAGCAGCACGTAGCAGAGGTAGCCAAACGTGGCCAGCGAGAGCAGCAGCAGGGCAAGCATCATGGCGCAGCGGGGTAAGAGAGCGAAAAAATCAGATGCGGTCGAAGAAATCGACCGAGCGGTAGAAGAGCCAGAAGCCGGCCACGCCGGTAGCGGTGAGGAGCGGAATCAGCAGGGCAGCGCTCATAGGTAGGAGATGTTAAAAGGGTAGTAAAACCTGGTTGGCCTACTCATGGCAAGGAGCGGCCCCAAGCAGGAAAAACACCGGTTTTATTCTCGCAACTATTTGATAGTAAAGAATAATAAATTTTGCTTCGGCTTTCTCTTGCCTCACGCAAGTCCGCCGCACCGTAGCGTTTTGCTAGTGCCTTTTTCAAAATGCTAGCCTGCTCGAGCCAAGCCAGGACCCGCTACCCCGCCGCGCCCCTTGCCAAATGAGGTGGCTCAAAACGCAGCGAGGCCCTAGCAAACTGCTAGGGCCTCGTGCAAAATGCTAGGGACACTCACTACCAATTAGTGCCCTAGGGTGCTTTAAAGGGTCTTTGGGCTGAGTTGGCCTTGTGTTGGTAGCGGGGGTGGCATGTTCCGTATTCTCTCCCGTACCATGCCCGACCTGCGTGCTGAAATAACCTCAGCTACCACTGCTTACTTCGCGCAGGCCAACCACTTGACGCTGACCGCCACCGACCTGTACGACTGGTTGGCCACGCTGCCCACCGCCCGCCGCGAGCGCGTGCTGCACACCGGCTTTGCCACCAGCCGGGCCGAGCCCGACTTCCTGCGCTACTGCCTCGAACTGCGCGGCTACTCGATGCGCAGCTTCCTGGCCGAGGAGCTATCAGTGGCGGCCTACGCGCTGTGGGCCGCCCACGGCGAACACGCCAGCGACCTAGCGCCTCAATAAAACACGTTTAAAATCAACAACGTCCGTCATGCTGAGCTTGCGAAGCATCTTATCACGTTGAGAACAAGCATTGTGACTTGATAAGATGCTTCGCAAGCTCAGCATGACAGCTTTGATGGTAGTTCTTAGCCAGGTCTACAGCCCGTAGTCCTGAATCTTGCGGTAGAGGGTGGTGTGGGCCACGCCGAGCACGCGGGCGGCTTCGGCCTTGTTGCCGCCGCACTCCAGCAGGATGCGCTGCACGTGCTGGCGCTCGGCATTGCGCAAGGAGCGCGGGTCGGCGTCGAGAGCGGCGTCGGAGGTGGGGCCGGGCGCGGCGGCCAGCTGCACTTCCAGCGGCAGCTCGTCGAGGGCCAGGGGCTGGCCGGGCGGCGTGAGAATGGCGGCGCGCTCCACCACGTTTTTCAGCTCCCGGATGTTGCCGGGCCAGCCGTAGCGCTCCAGGGCTTGCATGGCTTCGGGGCTCACTTGCAGCGGCCGCTGCCGCAGCTTGGCCGCGAAGTACTGGGCGAAGTATTGCACCAGCGCGGGCACGTCAGCGCGGCGGGCGCTGAGCGGCGGCACCGGCAGCACCACCACCGAGAGGCGGTAGTAGAGGTCGGGCCGAAAGTGGCCTTCGGCCGCCTCCTGCTTGAGGTTGCGGTTGGTGGCGGCTAGCAGGCGCACATTTACGCGGGTGGGGCGGCTGTCGCCGAGCTTCACAAACTCCTGGGTTTCGAGGGCGCGCAGCAGCTTGGCCTGCGCATTGCCTTCGAGCTCGCCGATTTCATCAAGAAAAAGTGTGCCGCCGTTGGCTTCCTCAAACATGCCCTTCTTGTCCACATTGGCCCCCGTGAAGGCGCCTTTCTTGTAGCCAAACAGCTCCGACTCAAGCAAATCTTTCGGGTAGGCGCTGCAATTGAGGGCCACAAAAGGCTTGTTTTTGCGCCCGCTAGCTTGGTGAATGGCTTGGGCAAACAGCTCCTTGCCCGCGCCGGTGGGGCCTTCTAGTAGCACGGTGGCATCGGTGGGCGCTACTTGGCGGGCTATTTTCTTGGCTTGCTCCAGGGCGGGTGCGTGGCCCACCATCGCGTCGAAGCTGTACTGCGCGCCGACCTTTTGCTCTAGGTCGGCCACGCGGCGTTGCAGGCGGGCCTTGTCGGCGGCGCGGTCCACTATCACCACCAGCTGCTCGTCGGCATCGCTCTTAGTGAGGTAGTCGAAGGCGCCGTTTTTCATGGCCTGCACGCTGTCGGCGATGGTGCCGTAGGCGGTCAGCAAAATCACTTCCGCCAGCGGGGCCAGGGTTTTGTAGCGGGGTAGCAGGTCAAGGCCGCGGCCGTCGGGCAGCTTCACGTCGCTGAGCACCACCAGCACCTCGGCGGCGTGCTCGCGCAGGGCCGCTAGGCCGTGGTAGGCGTTGGCGGCTTGCAGCACAGTGTAGCCTTCCAGCTCTAGGGTGCGCGCCACGGCTTGGCGCAGAAATTCTTCGTCGTCGATGACGAGTATGGTGCCTTCGGGCATGGCTGAAAAAAGAGTAGACAACGCGACCTAGGGCAACAAGCGGCGGCCAACGTAACCGCCGCGCCTCGAGCAATGCGAGCCGCTCGCCGCCACCTAGGGAACCGCAAAGCTCGCACTGCCGCTCGGCATCGGGCCGGTTTCTGCGTACAGTTTCTCGTTTACTGTCCTTCTCCACGCTATGCTTCCGCTCTACCTAGTGGCCGTGCTGCCCCCCGAACCCGTTTTAACTGAAACCTGGGCTCTGAAGCAGGAGGTACACCGCCTCACTGGCAGCCGCAATGCCGTGCGCCTGCCGCCGCACATCACGCTGCTGCCGCCCTTCCGCGCCCCCGCCACATTCGAGGCCGACTGCCTAGCGGCGCTGGCCGACTTCGCCGCCGCTGAGCAACCCTTCGACGTAGCGCTGGATGGCTTCGCATGGTTTGGCGACCGCACGCTGTTTGTGCATGTAGCAGCAGCCGAGGCGCTCAAAGCCTTCCATGCACGGCTACGCCGCTGGTGCGCCGAGCGCCTGCCACAGGTGCCCTCCGAGAATCGCCCCTACACGCCCCACCTCACCCTGGCCACACGCGACCTGCCGCCCGCCCAGGTGCCCGAGCTGCGCCAGCTTTTTGCTGGGCGCTCCTACGCGGCGGCGTTTACCGTGGCCGGACTCACGCTGTTTCGGCACGATGGGCAGCAGTGGCAGCCTCGGCCTACTATAGCCCTAGGGCCACCTAGGTAGCTGCTTGGCCCTAAAACGAACAACGCGCTTCCCCGCAGTGGAGAAACGCGTTGTCGTAATCAAGTTGGCGCGAAGCCAGACCTTACTTGAGCAGGTCGGTTTGGGCGCGCACTACTTCGCGAGCAATGGCGAGGTTGGTGTCGCGCGAGCTCACTGCGAGGTAGATAAACTTCTTGCCATCGCCTACCAGCTTGATAAGGTGCAGCTGGTTGCTGAGGGTGATGAGGATGTCCTCAATCGTTTCACCTTGCAGCTTGAGGGCGCTCATGGCCTTAAATTTCTGCTTCACCACTTCGGTGTTGTAAGCAGCGGCGGTTTCGGGGTTGAGGCTAGCCACGTTGGAGTGCGAGGCCAGGGCCATGCCCGAGCTGATGTCTACTACGGCCACGGCAAGCAGGCCGGGCAGGTCGTTGAGGATGTTCTGGACGGCTTGGCCGGCGGGAAGAGAAACGTTGTAAGCCATAATTGTGAAAGGTAAAAAGCTGAAGAAAAACGGCCTTCGTCAAAAGCCCGCTGTGATAAAAAGGTAAGTTAAAAATTTATTAAGTATTGACAACCAGTATAATATAACCCAATAATACCCTAGAGCAAATTAGTTGAGCATTTCGGCGCCCTGGCGCATCACGTCGCGGGCAATGGCGAGGTTGGTATCGCGGGAGTTGGCCACGAGGTAGATGAATTTCTTGCCGTCGTCGGAGAGCTTGATGAGGTGCATCTGGTTGGTGAGCGTCATCAGGATGTCCTCGATTTTTTCACCTTGCAGCTTAAGAGCGGTCATGGCTTTCTGCTTTTGCTTCACCACTTCGGTGTTGTAGGCGGCAGCAGTTTCGGGGTTGAGGCTAGCCACGTTGGAGTGCGAGGCCAGGGCCATGCCCGATTGAATGTCTACCACGGCTACGGCCATCAGGCTAGGCAGCGAATTGATGATTTCCTGGACGGTTTTACCAGCGGGTGAAGTGATTGAGTAAGCCATTGCGTTGCGGAAAAAAAGGTGAGAGGGACTTAAGGTAAACTTCTATAAAATAATAAGATAACTTTATGATTCGACTAACTTAGCTGTTTGAGTTGTGGTGGTTATTGTGCCGCCCCGTTTGATGATACAATGTTAGGGCAGGGCGTTGGAGGGGGGCTAAGGTTTCCGCTGGCTGGGGCCTTTTTTGATGCGAGTGAACGTATTTTTACAGCGAGTGAATCTGCGCGCCGTGCGGTAGTGGTGCGCTAGCTCGCCCTAGGTTAGCAGCCGGCGGTTTTTTTGTAGTAGACATGCTATGCGCGCCCGCTACGGCCGGGCCGGCGCCCTCCTCCCGTTTCCGATGCCGTTCGACGCTACTCCTCCCCTCGCCGCTCCCGATGCCGCCGCCCGCATTGCGGAGCTGGAGCGCGCCCTGCACGCCGCCACCGAGCGCGCCACGGCCGCCGAGCACCGCCTGGCCGAGTTGCTAGAGCAGGCTGAGCCGGGCCGCCTGCTGGTGGGCCCCACGGGTACCATAATCCGCGTAAACGAGGCCTTGTGTTACCTGATAGGCAGCCCCGAAGGGCCCGAGTTTTGGGCCGGCCAGTCGGCTAATGCACTGTTTGCTCGCCTGCAGCACCTGGCCGCGCACCCTACCGAGTTTACCCAGCAGCTGCGCGCGCAGCGCGCGGACCAGGTGCCCGTGCTGGGCGAGGCCGTGCCCCTGCGCGATGGCCGCGTGCTGGCCCAAGACTATCTGCTGCTGCCCGCCCCCAGCGGGGCAGCGCGCTCCGAGCTGTTCAGCTATCGCTTGGTCGGGACCGCCGTGTCACCGGCCGCGCCGACCCTAGGGGTTAGTTCGCTAGGTGAAACGCTGCAAGCCCAGCTGCTCGACAATTTTCCGCTGCCCGCGGCCATGCACGACGAGCAAGGTGTGCTGCTGGCTTGCAACCAAACTTTTGCCCAGCTTTTGCAGTGGCCCGCTCAGCACTTGGCCGGCTGCCGCCTCAGCGAGGTGCTGCCTAGCGCCGACTCAACCCTAGCGTGGTCAGCTTACCTGGCGCAGCTCGCCGCCGATGCGCTGGCGGCCGGGCAATGGGCCGTGCTGCCGCGCGATGGGCAGCCCCGGCAGCTGCTTTACCGGGCCCACCGCCTCGACCAGCCAGGGCATTCGCCTTACATCTTGCTTTGTGTGCTCGACCTTACTGAGCGCGTGCAGGCCGAGGCTGAGCTGCGGCGCGGAAAGGAAGTAGCCGAGGCCTCGGCGCGGGCCAAAGAATCGTTTTTGGCCAACCTCAGCCATGAAATCCGCACGCCCATGAATGGGGTGCTCGGCATGGCCAGGCAGCTCACTAAAACCGACCTAGGGCCCGACCAGCGCGAGCTGCTGCGCATCATTCAGGCCTCGGGCGAGCACCTGCTATCGGTACTGAACGAGGTGCTGGACATGACCAAAATCAGCGCCGCCCGGCTCGAAATGGAGCAGGTGTCGTTCGATTTGCGCGAGTCGGTGGAGGAAGCGTTGCAGCCGCTGGCCGTGCAGGCCGAGGAAAAGGGCTTGGCTTTTCACATGGCCCTACTGCTGCAACCCGAGCCGCTACCTAGGGTGATAGGCGATGCCTACCGCCTCAACCAAGTGCTGCTCAACTTGGTATCCAACGCCATCAAGTTTACAGCGGCGCCAGGCAGTATTTCGGTGGGCGCCTACGTGCTGAGTCAAACCGACACTCATCTCACGGCCAGCTTCCGGGTTACTGACACGGGCATGGGCATTGCGGCCGATAAGCTGGATTTGATTTTTGAGGACTTCGTGCAGGCCGATACCGACACGGCTCGGCGCTTTGGCGGCACTGGCCTGGGCCTAGGTATAGCGCGGGCACTGGTCGAGCAAATGGGCGGCACTATTGTCGTGGACAGTCAGCCCGGCAGCGGCAGCACGTTCCAGTTCAGCGTAACCTTGCCGCGGGCGCAGGGCGTCGAAATCGCCCCTAGGCCGGTGCTGCTCGACACGGGCGCCCTGCGCGGCCGCCGGGTGCTGGTGGCCGAAGACAACGGTATCAACCGCGAAGTGGTGCGCCGAGTGCTGCACGGCTGGGGCGTGGTGGTAGATGAAGCCGCCGACGGCCACGCGGCCCTGGCGCTCCACGCCGAGCGCTCCTACGACGCGGTGCTCATGGATATCCAGATGCCCGGCATGAGCGGTGTGGAAGCCACCAAGCAGCTACGCCTGCACCCCGACCCCGAGCGGGCGCAGGTGCCCGTGCTGGCCCTCACTGCCAACGCTTTCCGGGCCGACCTCGACCGCTACCTCAAGGCCGGCATCAACGACTGCCTCACCAAGCCGTTCAAGGAAGACGAGTTTTACCGCAAGCTGGTGGCGCTGGTGCAGGCGCCCGCCGCCCCTCTCTACAACCTGGCCCAGGTGCACGAGTTGGCCGATGGCGAAGAAGCCTTCGTGGAGCGCGTGGTGCGGTCATTTTTGCTGCATGTGCCGCCGGTGCTGCAGCAGGCGCAGGCGGCGGCGGCAGCCGGGCAATGGGCACAAGTAGCCAAGCTGATACATCACATCAAGCCTAATCTAGTGCAGTTCGGCATCGTGGGTATCGCAGCGCCGCTGCAACTGCTGCTAGAGCCGCTCCGCCCCGGCACCCAGCCCGACAAAGCCCGCGAAGACGCCGTGCAGCAGCTAGTGCGCCAGCTCACGCGCGTGCTTGAGGCCCTGCCCGAGGCGCTACCTGCTGCGCCAGAGGCCTAGGCTTTACGCTAACTTAAGCGGGGTTACCTCACCCCCTCTCCTCCGGGAGAGGGGAGCCGGGCGACTGGTCACGTTCACTTACACTTGCCTGCGGGCGCTCCCTCTCCTAGGACTGTTTTACAGTGCCTGTAGGCGCTGCACCAGCTCATCTTGGTAGGCGCGGCTTACAGGTACTTCGTGTTGACCGAGCTTGAGCATGTTGTCCTCCATCGCTTCCACGCGGTGCAGATTGACAATGTAGGAGCGGTGCACGCGCACAAAGTGTCGGAAAGGTAGCCGCTCCTCCATATTCTTAAGAGTGCCGCCCACAATGTGCTTTTGCTTATCGGTGACGAGCAGCACATACGTCGAGAGCGCCTCGATATAAAGCACGTCTTCAAAATTGATGCGCAGCAGCTTGCCGTTGGTTTTCACAAACATATCGGTGCCCGCCGCCGAGATGTCGCTAGGCACGGCCACCGGCGCCACGGGGGCAGCAGTGGGCGGCGGAGCCGGCGCCGGCTGCAGCTCTGTAACGCGGGCAATGGCTTGGCAAAAGCGCGCGTAGTTCACAGGCTTCACGAGGTAGTCAAGCACCCGCAGCTCGAAGGCATCGACCGCGAAAGAGGCGTGGGTGGTGACCAGTATCACGGCCGGCTTGGGCTCGGGCAGCAACTTTACAAGCTCTAGGCCACTAATGTGCGGCATTTCAATGTCGAGCAGCAGCACATCGGCCGGGCCACCGCCATGGAAGTAGGTGAGTGCCTCCACGGCATCAGGAAACGAGGCGGCCAGCGTGAGCTGGTCGTGGCGCTGCACGGCGCGCTCTAGGGTAAAGCGGTTAATCTCGTTGTCGTCGATGATGACGCAGGCGAGCAAAGCAGCGGGTGGATTCATAGCGGAAGCACAGGAGCGGCTAAGCTGGTAAGATGCTGCTACAGAATGCCGCACCCACGCCCAGCCCGCACCGCGTAGTTTCAAAGGTAAGCCGCCTCCTGCAACAAGTTGTGGCCGCAGCAGGCAGTTCTGAGCCGTAATGCACCGCGCTCGTGGCCGGCTGGCCCTACCTTGCGGCCCTCTCCTACCCTCTCGCTACGTAGCCATGCGCACCTACAACTGGGCCATTCTGGGCCCCGGCCACATCGCCCACAAGTTTGCCCAAGACCTCGCCTTCGTGCCCAATACCAAGCTGCACGCCGTTGCCTCGCGCAGCCTAGCTAAGGCCCAGGAGTTTGCCGCCACCTACGGCGCCCCCCACGCCGTGGGCAGCTACGACGAGCTACTGGCCGTGCCCGGCATCGACGCGGTGTACATTGCCACGCCGCACTCGGAGCACCACGCGCACGCCCTGCTGTGCTTGCGGGCGGGCCTGCCGGTGCTCTGCGAAAAAGCCTTTACTCAAAACGCGGCCCAGGCGCAGGAAGTGATAGCTGCCGCTCGCCAAGGTGGCGTATTTCTAATGGAAGCCTTCTGGACGCGCTTTTTTCCAGCCATTTATAAGGCTTTGGAACTGGTGCAGGCCGGCACCATTGGTGAGGTCATGCACCTGGTAGCCGACTTTGGCTTCCGGACTGAATTCAAACCGGAAGGCCGGCTTTTCAACCCCGCCTTGGCCGGCGGCTCGCTGCTCGATATTGGAGTGTATCCACTCTTTATCAGCCAGCTATTTCTGGGGCAGCCGGCCGATGTGCGCGCCGTGGCTACGCCCACCGGCACCGGCGTCGACCAAAACTGCGCCATAGCACTGGCCTACGCCAGCGGGGCCACGGCCACCCTGTTTTCGACCATCGCCGCCGTTACCGAAAACCGCTGCGTGCTCTACGGCACTAAGGGGCACTTGCAGCTCCTAGGCCGCTTCCACGCGCCCCACGGCGTGCTGCTGAAGCTGTACGACCAGGACCAGCCGCAGGAAATTCCATGCGAAAAACAGGGCCTAGGGTATCATTACGAGGCGGCGCATGTGCAAGAGTGCCTAGCGCAAGGCTTGCTCGAAAGTCCGCTGCTCCCCCTCAGCTTTAGCCTAGAGCAAATGCAATTACTTGACACGATACGCACTCAAATCGGATTGCGCTATCCAGGCGAGTAGAGGCACTGGCGCGGTACCCCACCCCCGGCCCCTCCCCTCCGGGAGAGGGGAGCCGACTGCGAGCAAACGTGCGCTTACGTTATTCAGTCGTCAGGCACCCCTCTCCCGGAGGGGAGGGGCCGGGGGTGGGGTACCACGAGCAGTGAGCCCCATTATTCATACTAATCTTCGCCCTAGGTTAGCCAAAGCCACTTTCATACACCAAAGCGCCTGCCGGGCTGTTTCTCAAATGAGGCACAGCCTGACAGGCGCTTTGTTGGTTTCCGCGTTTTCTTACGCCGTTATCACCTGGTCGGCGGGCACTTGGCTGGGGTCGTGCTGCGGGCCGTCGTAGGTATCGCTCCGCCCATCGTTGGCGGGCTCGCTGGGGTTTGGGGCTTGGGCCAGCGGCGCCGCCTGCGTGCTATAGATGTGAGCCATGTCGTGCAAGAATAGCTGCTCGCTCATTTCTAAGTCCTTGAGCACACCGTCGGCGATGTCATACACCAGGCCGTGCAAGCGCGGCGGTTTCTCGCTGCGCATGGCATTTTGAATGATGTTGGTCTTGGCCAGGTTGCGCACCTGCTCCATTACATTGAGCTCGACCATGCGGCGCAGGCGCTGCTTTTCGTCGGCAATGCGCAATAGCTCGGTTTCGTGCAGGCGCACCACGTCGCGGATATTGACCAGCCAGTTGTCAATCAGACCGTACTGCTTGTTGCTGGCGGCTGCGGCCACGCCGCCACAGCCATAGTGGCCCACCACCATAATGTCCTGCACGCCCAGCACCTCTACGGCATATTGCAGCACGCTCAGCAGGTTCATGTCGGTGTGCACTACCATGTTGGCAATGTTGCGGTGCACAAACATTTCGCCCGGGCCCGTGCCCGTGATGCCTGAGGCCGGCACCCGCGAGTCGGAGCAGCCGATGAACAGGTAGCGCGGCGTTTGGCCATTGGCCAGGTTGGCAAAGAAGTCGGGGTCCTGCGCGTTTTTAGTGGCAACCCACTGCTTGTTATTGTCTAGAATGGTTTGAATGCCCGCAACTTCTTGGGTTGCGTTTGCTTGCTTCGGCATAGACTTGTGAAGGGTGTTAAAAGTAAAAAGTAAAAAGCTGACCTAGGGCCTAGTGCCCCGCCAGCGCCACCTGCCGAATGCCGCGCAGCTCTAGCTCGATGCCGCGGGCCGGGGCGGCCTGCCGGAAAGCCTCAATGGCCTCGAGCACGTCGTGGTCAATAACGTCGGAGCGGGAGCCGTCGAGCAATACGCGGCTGCCGGTGGGCAGCTGCTCAAGGGTGGTTACTATACTGGCTTTGTTGAGAAATGATACGTGCTCGGGCAAGTGCAGGTGCAGGCGGTCATCGGCATCGGCGTCGCGGTTTGGGTCTTGGCGCAGGTAAGAGCCGGCCTTAGCATTATCCTTGAGAATGAAGAAGAAACCAAGCACCAGCCCGATGCTCACCCCCTTGAGCAAATCGGTGAACAGCACTGCCACGATGGTGAAAATGAAAGGGCCAAACTGGGCCCAGCCCAGCCGCCACTGCCCACGATAAAGTGCTGGCTTGGTGAGCTTGTAACCTACCAGCAGCAGCACCGCCGCCAGCGCCGAGAGCGGAATCAGATTGAGGATGCGACCTAGGAACAACAGGCTGGCCAGCAGTAGCAAGCCGTGGATGAAGGCCGAAAGCCGGGTGCGCGCCCCCGCCGCAATATTGGCCGACGAGCGCACAATAACCGCCGTGAGGGGCAGCCCGCCAAGCAGGGCACTCACGATGTTGCCAGCGCCCTGGGCCAGCAACTCGCGGTTGGGCGGCGTGTGGCGCTTCTGCGGGTCGAGGTTATCAACGGCCTCGATGCTGAGTAGCGTTTCGAGCGAGGCCACGATGGCAATCGTGAAGGCCACGCCGTAGGTAGCCGGGCGCTGCAAGGCCGACCAGTCGGGCCACAGCATGGCCTGCCCGAGCTGGCCTAGCGAAGTCACCACCGGCAGCCGCACTAGGTGCTCGGGCCGCACCTGCCAGGCCGGCAGCAGCACGTGTAGCAGTTGGTTGAGCCCCACAGCCGTCACTACCGCCACCAGCGCGCCGGGCACCAGCCGGGCCCAGGCTTGCCGCCGCACCATGGGGCGGTCCCAGAGCAGCAGTAGTGCCAGCGATACCGCGCCTACCAGCACCGAGCCGGGGCTAATGGCCCGCGTGGCCATGCCCAACTCTGAAAAGGTGTTTTGGCCATCAAACTGCAAAAACTCCATGTCTTCGAAGTAATCCTTATCGGCGCCGAAGAAGTGCGGTATTTGCTTTAAAATCAAAATAATGCCAATAGCGGCCAGCATTCCGCGGATAACTGCCGCCGGAAAGTATAGCGCAATGATGCCCGCCCGCGCCACCCCCAGCAGTAGCTGCAGCACGCCCGCCACTACTGTGGCCGTGAGCACTGCCGGAAACGACCCTAGGGTGGCAATGGCCGACAGCATGATGATGGTGAGCCCCGCCGCGGGGCCGCTCACGCTCACATGCGAGCCGCTGAGCAAGCTCACCACCACGCCCCCCACAATGCCCGATACCACGCCCGCTAGTAGCGGCGCTCCAGAAGCAAGCGAAATGCCTAGGCACAGCGGCAGCGCCACCAAAAACACCACCAGCCCCGATGGCGCATCCTGCCCCAGCGTGCTAAAGATGGATGGCGAGGGCCCCGCTGGTGGCACCGGGCCCGTACTAATTGCCTCCGCCGGGGAGGCTGCGTGAGTAGCGTGCGTCATGAGTGGGTGGGAAAGAAGTAGGTGCTCAAAGCCCCCTCGGGCGAGGAGGCTTCACATTTTCTTCACAATAATACACAGCTGCTACCAAGCTGATACTAAAGCAGAAAAAGAATTAGCGCAGCACCTTCGGCCAGAGTAGCCTTGCAGACGCAAACAGCCCCGAGCTTCTAGTGAAACTCGGGGCTGCGAGCACCTAGGTGGTGCCTGGGGCGGCTACCTAGTGGCGGCGGTAGTCACGGTCGTCGTGCCGGTCGCGGCGGTGCTGGGCTTCCCAGCGAGCCCGCTCAATAGCTTGTTGACGCTCACGCTGGCGTTGGGCTTGTTCAAAGCGAGCCCGGTCGCGCTGGGCTTGCTCGTAGCGAGCGCGTTCGCGGGGCGACATCCGGCGCAGGTCGCGGTCGTGGTCAAAGGGGGCGGCCGAAGCGGCGGTGGTCACAAACAGCGTGAGGGCAGTGGCGAACGAAAGCAGGGCAGTTTTCATGGGATTAAGCTCAGAAAGTGGTTGGAGGAAAGTGGCAGCGCGCCGGCAAACCGGGTAGCGCTGAAGTGAGAAAAACGATAGACGCGTCTGCCCTTCCTAAGACAAGCGCTGTGCCACTCACCCCAATCAAGCTTTTAAGCCTTTTTCACGAAAATACTATCAGTCAATAAGTTGCTTAATTTACTGCCCTTAAAGTCTCGATGAAGACGCCAAGTGTCCCGACCGAACCTAGGCCACGGCCAGGCGCCAGGGCAGTGGCGGGGCCTATTTGGTGGTCAGTTTCTTTATCAGGTCGGTCTCGTCTTGGTGGTAGGGCGTGCCATCCTTGCGGAATACCTCATGAAACCACTCGGTAGGCTCGCTGCCATCGGCCAGGGGCGTGTCCCAGGCATACTTGGTGTTGGTTTTGCCATCCACAAGGCCCCAGTTGATGGCGGCCACATGGCTTTTCTTTAGCAAGGGCAGAATATTGACGAAGCGCGAGTTGCGGGGCCGGGCCATGTACTCGGTGCAGATGAGCGGCCGGCCGTGGGTTTCTAGCAGGTCAATCACGCGCTGGTGAGCGGGAGCCTCGTCGTAATTGTGGTACGTAATTACATCAGAGTGCAGCGCCTGGAAGGTGTTTAGCTCCTTCAAGTCCCAGTTCCAGAGGCCCGAGCTTAGGGGCTGGTCGGGGCGCACAGCCTCGGCCCAGGTAAAGACGTTGCGCAGCAGCGGCAGCGAGGCGTTGCCCTTGCCATTGTTGCCCGGCTCATTATACAAGTCCCAGAGCACGATGCGCTTGTCGTGCGCAAAGCTGGTGAGCACATCCGTCACATAGGGCCGCAGCTGCACAAAAGTCGCCGAATCGCGTGAGGCGGGGTCGCCGGGGTCCTGGGCCCAGCCCGAATTATGAATGCCAGTTTTGGGCGTCGGCTGCGTGCCGGCCTTCGGGTCCTTGTTCCAGCAGTCGTCGAAGAACACGAAGATGGTGCCGATGTGGTGCTTGTCGGCAATGGCGAGGTAGTCATTTACCCGCTTCTTGAAGCCGGCCGGGTCTTCTTTATAAGCTAGGCTATGCAAAAACACGCGCATGGTATTGAAGCCAATGCCCTCGGCCCAACCCAGTTCCTTGTCGATGGTAGGCGCGTCGAAGGTGCTGGCCTGCCACATTTCGAGCTGATTGATGGCGGTGCTGGGGGTAAAATTGGCGCCCGTCATCCAAGGACGAGCCTGGTACCAAGCATTAGCTTTAGCAGCGGGCCAACGGGTCGATTGGCCGGGCAGGGTCGCGCTGCCCTTCACCTTGGTTTTTACTTTTTGGGCCTGGGCAACTGGCGCGCCGAGCAGCGCCAAACCCAGCAACCATGAGAATTTCTTCATGCAGGAGAGGGAAATAGGTAGTGAATAACTATTGATACTAAGGGCGTCGTGAAGGCTGGCTCAGTCCTAACTCAGCACTGAGCTACTCGCCTGAGGGCACAGGCTGCGGGGTGGCTAGGGCAGCCGGTACCCCAAAGTCGGGCGAGCCATCGGGGCGCCAGGTAAAGCGCTGGGCGCGTGAGCTACGGCCCTCGCACTTGCCATCGGCCGCGGCTTTGGCGTGGTAGATAAGCCAGTTTTCGCGGCCGTCGGGCGAGGTTGTGAAGCCGTTGTGACCGGTGCCCCACACGCCGGTTTCGGCCGAGGGATGGAAAACGGGCTGCGGCGACTTCACCCACGAGGCGGCTCGCAGCGGGTCGGCGCCGGGCTGGGCCGTGAGCATACCTAGGGAGTAGTTATTATCCCAGCAAGCGCTGGCTGAGTACACTAGATACAGCTGGCCCTTCTTGCCAGCCAAAAACTCAGGGCCTTCCAAGATTTGGCGGCCGCCACCTTTTTCCCAATCTAGGGTAGGCGCGGCGATGGTCGTTTCCTTGGCCGCATCGATGGTCCAGGGGTTCGTCATGGGCGCGATGGCTAGCACACTTTGCGGCCCTACGTAGGCCGAATACACGAAATAGCGCCGCTTGCCGTGCTCGAACACCGTGCCGTCGAGGCCCGAATACTTGGTATTTACGCGCCCTTTATCGACCCAAGTGCCGGTGGTGGGGTCGGCACTGACATTCTCCAGTACAAACACGTAGCGCGAGTTATCGCCCGCCTTGGCCCGGTCAGTGGCAGTGTAGTAGAGGTACCATTTGCCACCTAGGAAGTGCAGCTCGGGCGCCCAGATTTGGGTCGAGTTCGGACCAGCGGTGGGTGGCGTCCATACAATGGTGCCGGCGGCAGCCTGCACCCCCTCCAGGGTGGGCGACTTCCAGAGCGTGATGTTCTGGCCCATCGTGTTGGTGTAATAATACTGCCCGCCGTGGCGGATTATCCACGGGTCGGGGCCATTCTGCTTCAGTGGATTAGTAAAGGTGCGGGCGGCGGGCGCCTGCGCAGCTGCCCCTAGGGCGCTACTGAGCAAGGCACTCACAAACAAAGCTTTCCAATAAATCATAACCTAGGGAACAACAGGTAAGGCCACCACACGCAGCTTGGTGCAGCCATAAGGAATGAAGGTGAGCGTCTCCGGAGCTGGGTCTACGGGGCCTTTGTAGAGGCCCTCGCGCGGCGTCACGGGCTGGGGCGCTACGCCCTCGCTGAGCTGCCAGTCGGGCAGGCGCCGCCCACTCACAGTGATTTCGACGGGGGCATTGGCCGCGTTCCAGTAAAAGCCCGGGGCGTTGGCGGCCACCGGCTTCACGGCCACGGTGGTAGTGCGGGCGGGGTCTTCGACCACGGCGCGGGGCAGGCCGTAGTTCCAGGGGCTCTGCGGCGCGAGCGTGAAGTAGCGGCCCTCGTCGGGGTGCTTGCTCTCTTGCCACTGTTCCTTGATTTTGAGGGCGTATACAAGCGGGCCACGCTCTAGGGCGCGCGAATTGCGGGCCCAGTTGCTGGTGCGCACCGGCATGGGCAGGCGCAGCGTGAGGCGGTCGTGGGCGCGCCAAGTGCGTGCAATAGTGATAACCTGCCCGCCCTTATCGGTGCGCAGCGGCTGGCCATTGAGCAGCACCGTGGCTTCGGTGCACCAGCCCGGAATGCGGAGACCTAGGGGGAACGCCGTGGGCTTTTTCAAGTCAACCGCGAAGTTTACCTCGTCGCCAAATGGGTAAGCCGTTTCCTCCCGAATGGTAACGGGCACCCCATTGCCCAAGGTAGTAGTCAGCGTATTAGGAGCGTATTCTAGGGCCGCTACGCCCTGCTCGGGCGTGCCGTACCAGAGGTGCGTGGCAAATTTGGCCCAGCCCTGGTGCATGTTGGCGGTGCAGCAGGTATAGCCAGCGTAGGGCCCAAACACGTTGTTCATGCCGTGCTCGAAAGGCAGCGAGAAATTGAACACGCCGCGCTGCACCTGCACTTGGTTGGCCACCTGGAAGTACTGCCGGCTTTCGTAGTCGTCGGTGGTCTGGGTGGGCAGGGCATTGTAGGCAATGCGCTCTAGCGCGTCGAGGTACGTTACATCACCCGTCATGCCCGCCGCTTGCTCCAATGAAAACATGGTTTCGACCACGGCGCACAGCTCGGTGCCCTGGGTGGGCAGGTTGCCGTGCAGGTCCTCATCGGCCGAAAACATGCCCGCCGGTAGGCCGTGCAGCGTCATGATATCGCGCCAGCCCGTGCGCAGGGCCTGGTTGAGCTGGGGCTGCTCGGGGTGGGCCTGGGCGTACACCACGGGCAGCTTCAGGCCCATGCCCACGTTCACGCCGTGGCGGTCCATCCAGTGGGCACCAGTTTGATTGGCTGCGGCCTCCATTACCCAGTCGCGGTTACCTAGGAGGGTGGTCCAGGGCGTGGTTTGCTGGTACACTAACTCGCCTAGGTCACGCAAAAACGGCTCGCCCGTTTGGCGGTATAGCCAGTAGATTACTAGCAGGTTGTCGCCGCCTCGCACGGTGCTCCACTCACTCCACTGCCCTAGGGGGGCCGCTTTCAGATTGGCAAGCTGATAGTGAAAGTACTTGGTCATGAACGGAATAACCCTAGGGTCGCGGGTGGCTTGGTAATACTGCTGCATCACCTTGAGCATCACCATGCGCGGCCACCAGTCTTCGCCCTGCGTGCCCTGCACATCGAGCAAGTGGCCGGCCTGCTGCTCGGCCTTGGTGAGCGGCCCAAAGTAGCCCGAGGGCCGTTGGTTGGCAATAGACCAGTTGATATAGCGCTGCACCTTGGCTAGCAGCGGCTTGTCTTGCAGTAAGTAAGCCACCGGCACCGCCCCATCGAGCCAATACGGCGTTTCTTCCCAGCCATCGCCAGTGCCCCCGAGCCAGCCGTTGCGGTCGCGCACCTTGGGGTAGGTTTCGTCGAGGTGGCCGGTGCTATGGTCGCGCATCACTTCGAGCTGCCGGCGCAGCCAGCCGGTGGGTTGCACGGCGCTCGGCGCCAGCTCGTGGTAGGCCAGCGGGGCGAGCGGCCCGGCTGGCTGGGCCAGGGCCACCCCGCTGCTCAGCAGCACCGCCAGCAGGCCGCTGGCAAGGGGCAAAACGTTCATGAAAGGAAAAGCGCGAGTGGGAAGAGAGCGGCGAAGGTAGCGAGCCGACGTGCAAACGTTTGCGCCTTAGCAGCTCTTTTTTAGCTTTCTACCAACGTCGCTTAGTACTTTTCCTAGGCAATGCTAGGGGTTGGCCGCTGAGCGGAGCGACGATGCCCGCACAAATAAATCGGGCTGCAATACAATGTGCTGCGGCGCCGCGTGCTGGCTCTGCTCCTGCATTATTTGTAGCAGCAGGCGGGTGGCCGAGCGGCCCATCAACTCGCAGTGCTGGTCGATGGAAGTGAGCATGGGCACCATCAGGCGCGAGAATAGCTCGTTGCTGAACCCAACCAGTCCCATGTCTTCGGGCACCCGCAGGCCGCGCTCGTGCAGCACTTGTAAGGCTCCTGCCGCCGAAAAGTCGCTGCCCGAAAACACGGCGTCGGGTGGCTGGGGCAGCGCTAGCAGCTGCTTGATACCGGCACTGCCGGCCGCCATATCCATGCTACCGGAGATAATTAGCTCTTCCTCAATGGGCAGGCCGTACTCGCGCAGGGCATCTTCGTAGCCTTGGCGGCGCAGCTTATATATGTTGAGGTACTGCGGGCCGGTAAAGTGGGCGATGCGCCGGTAGCCCTGGTCGAGCAGGTGCTTGGTAGCGCGGTAGCCGCCTGCGCGGTCGTCGAGCACTACCGCATTCACGTCGTAGCCATCTAAAATGCGGTCGAAGAACACTAATGGAATGTCGCGCTTCCGCACTTTTTCAAAGTGTTTAAATTCGTGCGTAGTGCGCGAAAGCGATACCAGAATGCCCTCTACCTGAGCATTCATCAAGGTTTCCAAGTTTTCACGCTCGTGCGCTACGTCTTCGTTCGATTGGCAAATGAGCACGTGGTAGCCTGCCTTGCTGGCGGCGGCTTCGATGCCTTTCACCACCTGCGAAAAGAAGTTGCCATCGATGTGCGGCACCACTACGCCTAGCATGTTGCTGCGGCCTTTGCGCAGCCCCGACGCCAGACTATTAGGCTGATATCCAACCTCTTTAGCCAGAGCCGTTACCCGCTTCACGGTGGCTTCACTAATGGCGCTGTGGCCACTCAGTGCCCGCGACACAGTGGAAACGGAGATGTTAAGCTGCTTGGCCAGGTCCGTGATGGAAGCGCGTTTTTTTGCCACGAAGTAGAGCGAAAAACAGCCGCGCGCATAGGACGAAATCGCGCCGCAGGCTGTAAAAATTAGTGCAAAAGGGGGTGCAAAGGTTGCACGGAATAAGAATGCTTCAGCTAAGATGAGTGAAAATATAGCTAGGTGCAAACGTTTGCACGCTAAGCTAGTACGCCCTACCTTGTGCCGCGGTAGCGCATCTGCTTGGCAGCGCGCAGCTTCTCTCCTTGCTCTTTTCTTTTCCATGTCCCACCCTTCTCACCGCTCGCCCTCGCCTGGCGAAGCAGCCGGCCAAGGGCCTGCCACTACCACCCGCCTCTATCGGCGGCTTCCCGTGCTACTGCCACGCCCTTTGGCATTTAGCAGCACAGCCTTCTCATCCCTTGCGGGCTAACCATTACGGGCGGCAGGCTTAGGAATAGTGCCAAGTGCTTTCTGCTACCCACGGTTCCCCTCTTTGCCCCTCTTCACGCAGCCCTAGGTCCTGTTTTCGGGTCTAATGCCGGGCAATGCGCTTTACCCGATTGCTGGCCTACTGCTGCAGAATGCAGCTAGCGCGGGTACGCTACGCCGGGTCAACTTTTAAGCATCGAATAGCTAAAACCTTTTAACACACTCAAAACCTGTGAAAATGCGTTTGAAAAACACTTCTCTCTTCCTCGTAGCGGGCGCACTGCACGCGTACGCGGGGCAGGCCCAAACCCTGCGCCCCCCCGCCTACCCGCTGCTCACCCACAACCCCTACTTTAGTGTGTGGGCCTTTCAGGACGAGTTGACGAGTGCTCCTACCCGCCACTGGACCGGCGAGCCCCAGAGCCTAGAGGGCGTGGTGCGGGTCGATGGCCAAGCGTATCAGTTTATGGGTAAGGCTAGTCCGCAGTACCGCGCCGTGATTGCGACGGTGCGCGAGCAGCCCTATAAGGCGCGCTATACTTTTAAGCAGCCCGCGGCGGGCTGGGAAAAAGCCAGCTTTGCGGCCGCCAGCAGCTGGCAGGAGGGCGCGGCGCCCTTCACCGACAACAAGAGCGAGCGCGGCACCAACTGGACGGAGGGCGACATCTGGGTGCGGCGCACGGTGCGCGTGGCCAACCCCAAAACTAGCGGCGAGCTACGTCTGCTGATGGAGCACGACGACGATGTAGAAGTGTACCTAAATGGTGTGCTGCTAACCAAGCAAACCGGCTTCAACAGCAAATACGACTTCTTTACCATCCCGGCTGCGGCCAAGCAGGCGCTGCACGCCGGCGACAATGTGCTGGCCATGCACGCCACCAGCCCCCAGGGCGGCGAATACCTCGATGCGGGCCTCTACGAAACCGTGCCTGGCCCCGCTGCCCTACCGTTGGCTCGCCAAACGGGCGTCACGGTTACAGCTACCCAAACGACCTACACCTTTGCGGCCGGACCGGTAACGCTGAAAGTCAATTTCTTATCGCCGCTGCTGCTTGATGAGCTGGAGACTGTGTCTCGGCCTATCAGCTACGTGACGTATACGGCCACTGCCACCGATGGTAAGCCCCACGCCACCCAGGTGCTGCTCAGCGAGGCCGGCACCCTGGCCACCAACACCCCCTACCAGGTGGTAGCTACTAAGGCCGGCCAAGCCGCCAGCCTGCACTGGCAATCCCTAGGTACCACCGAGCAGCCTACGCTGGCCAAAACCGGCGACAACCAGCGCATCGACTGGGGCTATGCCTACCTGGCCGCGCCGGGCCGGGCGCTGCTGGGCGCCGGCAACCCCCAAACCCTGAAAGCTACGTTTACTAAAACCGGCACCCTAGGCACCACTGCCGCTACTACTGGCCAGGCCCAGCACGTGGCCCAAGCCGCCGTGCTCGACCTCGGCAAAGTAGGCGCCACGCCCGTCGAGCAGCACTTGCTGATGGGCTATGACGAGCAGCAGGCGGTGCAATACTTCGGCCAAAACCTGCGGCCCTGGTGGCGCCGCGATGCGGCCATGACCATGGACAAGGCCCTAGGTGCTGCCGAGGCCGACTACACCCGCCTGCGCCGCAAGGCCACCGAGTTTGACCAAAAAATGTACGCCGATGCCCAGCGCGTGGGCGGCAAGCAGTACGCCGACCTCTGCCAGCTGGCTTATCGCCAAGCTATTGCGGCGCATACTGTAGTGGCCGGGCCCAAGGGCGAAGTACTATTTTTCTCGAAAGAGAACTTCTCGGGTGGGTTCATCGGCACGGTCGATGTCACCTACCCTTCCGAGCCACTGTTCTTGCTCTACAACAATGAGTTGGCCAAGGGCATGATGCGCTTCATCTTCGACTACTCCGAGTCGGGGCGCTGGAAAAAGGACTTTCCGGCGCACGACCTAGGAACCTACCCGCAGGCTAATGGCCAGAAGTATGGCGAGGACATGCCCGTCGAAGAAGCCGGCAACATGCTGATACTGACGGCTGCCGCCGTAAAAATGGATGGCAAGCCTGACTTTGCCCGCGAGCACTGGCCCACGCTCACCAAGTGGGTGGGCTTTTTGAAGCGCGATGGCTTCGACCCGGCCAACCAGCTCTGCACCGACGACTTTGCCGGGCACTTATCGCGCAATACCAACTTGTCGCTCAAGGCCATTATGGGCATTGCCTGCTACGGCCAGCTAGCCCGCCAGCTCGGCGATACCAAAACTGCCGACGAGCACCAAACCCTGGCCCGCGACCTAGCTAAAAAGTGGATTCAGATGGCTCAGGACGGCGACCACTACGCCCTGACCTTCGACAAGCCCGCCGGCTCGTGGAGCCAGAAGTATAACCTGGTATGGGACAAGCTGCTCGGCCTGAACGTGTTTCCGCCCGAAGTAGCCCAGCAAGAAATGGCGTTCTACCTCAAGCACCAGCAGAAATACGGCCTGCCCCTCGACAGCCGCAAGACCTATACTAAGTCGGACTGGATAATGTGGACCGCCACGATGGCCAACAGCCAAGCCGACTTTGAAGCCCTGGTGGCGCCCATCTGGCAGTTTGCCAACGACACTCCCAGCCGCGTGCCGCTCAATGACTGGCACGAAACCACTAACGCCAAGCAGCAGGGCTTCCAGGCCCGCTCGGTAGTAGGCGGCTACTTCATGAAGATGCTGGCTGACAAGCTCGCTAAATAAGCCCTAGGGGTGCCGGCAGCTGCCGGCACCCCTTTTTATTGCTCTGCTTTTTTCCTAGGTATCTGGCGTGCGCCGGATGCTCTTTTTCCTCCTTTTCCCCATCTCACTTCTATGTCGAAAGCTTTACTGTCTGCCCGCCCCGTGCGCCGGTTTTGGTCCGGCGTGCTCGCCCTCCTGCTCCTGCTGAGCCTGCGGACCCTAGGCCAAACAACCAGCGGCAACCCTATTCTGGCTGGCTATCAGGCCGACCCAGAAATGAATTACTTCAACGGCACCTACTACATCTACCCCACCACCGACGGCAACTCCCTAGGGGGGCAGTTTCACGCGTTTTCTTCGACCGACCTCACCAACTGGACCGACCGGGGCGTGGTATTTGACCTAGGCCGGCAAACCACCTGGGCCACCTACAACGGCTGGGCACCCTCGGTGGTGGCCCGCAACGGTAAGTACTATTACTACTACACGGCTCACAACAACGCCACCAATACGCCGTCTATCGGGGTGGCCGTGGGCACCACGCCCATCGGGCCCTTCACCGACAATGGCCAGCCGCTGCTGACGCCCGCGCTCAGCAACAACATTACGCAGGATGTTATTGACCCGATGGTTTTTATAGACGACGACGGGCAAGCCTACATCTACTACGGTGGCTCGAGCGGTGCCCGGATGGTGGTGCGCAAGCTCAACCCCGATATGGTGTCGCTGACCAACGACGCGCCGCGCGACATTACCCCGCAGAACTACACCGAGGCGCCCTACCTAGTGAAGCGCAACGGCCGCTACTACATGACCTACTCGAACGGGCGCTGGTTCGATGACAGCTACAACGTGCAGTATTCAACCAGCACCTCGCCCACTGGCCCCTGGACCTACGGCGGCTCGGTGCTGAGCAGCGACGCCAAGCGCTTTGGGCCGGGGCACCACTCCATCACTCAGTTTCCGGGCTGCGATGACTACTATATCGTGTACCACCGCTACCAGGACAAGACCTATAAAACCCGCCAGGTGGCCGTAGACCACTTGACGTTCAACAACGACGGCAGCATTCAGAAAGTAAACATGACCAGCTACGGCGTGGCGCCGCGCGCGGCCGGTAGTGCCTGCCCAATTAGCCCCATGCTGGTGTCGGGCGGCCTCTATAAGCTCACTCATAAGGACACCGACCAAGTCCTGGACGTAGACAACGGTAGCACGACGCCCGGCGCCAACGTGCAGCAGTGGACCGACAACGGCACCAACGCCCAGCGCTGGACCGTTACGGTGCAAGCCGACGGCCACTACAAGCTATTGAACAAAAACTCTGGCCAGGCCCTAGATGTAGACAACGCCAGCATTGCTCCTGGCGCCAACGTCCAGCAGTTTACCGACAATAACAGCGACGCCCAGCGCTGGCAAATGCAAGCTATGAGCGGGGGCTTTTACAAGCTGCTGCACAAGGGCACCGACCAGGCTCTCGACGTAGCCAGCAACAGCGTGAGCCCCGGCGCCAACGTGCAGCAGTGGACCGACAACGGCAACGATGCCCAACGCTGGCAGTTCACCCTCGCCGAACAGCCCATCGTGTCGGGCGGCGTGTACCGGCTCACGCACAAGGGCACTACGCAGTGCTTGGAAATACCTAGCAACTCGTCCTCGCCCGGCACGGCGGTGCAGCAGTACACCGATAACGGCAATGACGCCCAACGCTGGGTGATTACGCTTATGCCCGATGGCTACTACAAATTCACGCACCGCAACACCAACCAGTGCCTAGAGGTAGCCAGCAATAGCACGGCTCCCGGCGCCACCGTGCAGCAGTACACCGACAATGGCAATGACGCCCAGCGCTGGCAAATAGTGCCCCTAGGTGATGGTTACTGCAAGATTGTGCACAAAGGCGCCACCCTCTGCCTCGATGTAGATAATAACCTCTCGGACCCCGGCACCGGCGTGCACCAGTGGACCGACAACGGCAACGACGCCCAGCGCTGGCGCCTCGACCTGATGCCGCAGACGGCCGGCACCACGCCGCTGGCTACGCACAACGCAGCTACCACTACCGCGCCCCTGATGGTATACCCGAACCCCTCTACCGGCCGGGTAACCTTCGTGGTAACGCCCACTCAAACCGGCCGCGTATCCCTCGATGTTTATGACGTGCAGGGCCGCCTGGTGCGCCACCTCGCCGACGCAGCCGGCGCGGCTGGCCAGGCCACCGAGTACCCCTTGGATGGCACCACCTGGGCCCCCGGCGTGTATACCGTGCGCCTCTCCTCGGCGGGCCAGGTCACGCACGGCAGGCTGGTGCTGGTGCACTAGCCATAGGTTTCTTCACAGCAAAAAGCCCTTGCCACAATTGTGGCAAGGGCTTTTTGTTTGGTTTTTACGGAGGTGGTGCTACTTATTCACCAGCTCGAACCGCTCGAACGTGGCCGTGGCCGATGCCGGCCCCTGGGCCAACACGCCGATGCGCACGCCGCGGTCCCAGGGTGGCAGGTAGCCGCCGTCGGCGGTTTGGCCGGCGGGTAGCAACTCGGTCCAGGTGCGGCCATCGGGGCTGTAGGCGAAGCTATAGTGGCTGCCGCCTTGGTCTTGCACGCGCAGGTGCACGGCGGGGCTGGCGGCGGGCAAGGCCGCTTCGGCCAAGGTGCGGGTTTTGCCATCGCGCAGCTCCTGCACTTGCAGCTTGCCGTCGCCAACCAGCACGCTTAGAGCATTCTTAGGGTCGCCGAGGGCACCTAGGCCAGCGCTGGTCCCGGCTGGCAGGGTGCTGGGATTGAGCAAGGTAGTAGTAGCCGAGTAGTTGGCCGCCAGTGTAGGGCGACCTAGGGCCGCGCCGCCCTTATCGGGCCGCGCCGTGAGCTGAAGCTGGCCCCCGCTCAAAGCAAACTGCGGCTTGTCTTCGACTGGCCATTCCCAGCTAGCACCTAGGGCAGCGCCGGTAAACTCGTCGGCTACCACGGCGGGCACGGGCGCGGCGGCTCGAGGGGTGCTGTGGTCGGCCAGGAATTCAGGCCAGCCGGTCTTGGTCCACACAAATTCGCTGAGCACACCCTGGCGCCCTACGTATTGCATGCTGTTGGTTTGGTAGGCGTGGTGCAGCATGTACCAGTGTCCATTGCGCTCGACGGCGGTACCGTGGCCGGGGCAGGTCCAGGTGTCGTTTTTGGTCAGGATGGGGTTGCGGTCGTACTTCTCCCAGGGGCCGAGCAGGTTCTTGGCCCGCGCCACGCCAGTGGCGTAGGTGCAGCCCGCGCCGCAGCAGCCATTGGCGGCGTAGAACATGTAGAAGTAGCCATCATGGCGCACCACACTGGGGCCCTCCACTAGGTTGCCCTCCCAGGTGGCGGTGTTGCGAAATAGCTCCGTTTTCTCGCCTACCAGCTGGGTACGGTCGGCGCTTAGGCGCTGCGCCCAGATGGGCGTGGGCTTGTTTTGGCTATTGCCGTCTTCCTTCCACAGGAGGTAGGGCTGGCCCTTTTCATCTTGCATCGGAAAGCCGTCGATGCTGCCATCGGGCTGGCCCACTAGCGGGCCGTGGTCTTGGTACGGGCCCTCGGGGCGGTCGGCGCTGGCCACGCCTACGGCTAGGTTGCCGCCGCGCTTGTGCGCGGTGTAGAAGACGTAGGTTTTGCCGTTGGCGTCGTGGTTGATTTCGGGCGCCCAGAAATAGTAGTCGGCCCAAGCCGGCCGCTCGCCCGGAAACACGTGCCCCACCAGGCTCCAGTTTTGCAAGTCAGTTGACTTGAGCAGCGGAAACGTGGGCCCCCAGTTGGAGGTCGTGGCCGTGGCCCAGTAGGTGTTGCCCACCTTGGTCACCGAGGGGTCGGGGTAGTCGCCGGCCAGCACGGGGTTGGCGATGGGGGCGGCAGCCGTGGCCCGTGCTGCGGGCGCGGTGCTGGTTGTCTTAACCTTCGTCTTGACTTTGACCTTAGTGGGCGCTTGGCCGACGGCCAGCAGCGGAGTGGTACCTAGCAACGCCAGCGCGGCGAGCGAGCGGCAAAAATTCTGTTTTGGCATAGAAAAAGAAGTTAGCAAAACGGCCTGCATAGGGCAGGCCGTTTATGCATTCGCGTAACTAGTCAATAACTTACCCCTACTCGCCGGCTGGCCGGGTAATGGGCGTACCAATGGCCACGGGCGTGCCGAAGTTAGGCGAGCCGTCGGCATTCCAGCTAAACTGCTGCATGCGCGGGTTGCGTGGGTTGCCGCAGCCTTCGTTGGGGTTAGTGTTGGCGTGGTAGATTATCCAATCCTGGCTGCCGTCTTTAGACTTGAAAAAGCCGTTGTGGCCCGGACCATAGGCTTTGTTGGCCGGGTTTTTCACGAACACGGGCGTGGTTGACTTGGTCCAAGCGCCCGCGGCCAGCGGGTCGGTCCCCGTGAGGGTCAGCTGCCCTAGGGCATAATCGTCAGTGCTGCAGTGGCTGGCCGAGTAGATAATAAAAGTCTTGCCGTTGTGCTGCAAAATCTCGGGGCCTTCATTCACAGCCGGGCTACCGTTTTGCTCCCAGGCGTAGGTGGGGCGCGACAGCTCGACGCGTGGGCCAGTGAGCGTCCAGGGGTTGCTCATCTCCGAGATGTAGAGTATCTGGGTGGGGTTGGGCGTCGTTTCATGACCCGACCACACGAGGTAGCGCTTGCCGTTCAGCTCTAATACGGTGCCGTCGATGGCCCAGAGGTCGAGGCTCGGGTTGGCAATGCGACCCTTATTGACCCAAGTGCCCTGGGTGGGGTCGGCGCTGCTGTTTTCGAGCACGTGCACGCGATGGCCATCGCAGCACAGCGGGTCGGCCGAGTAGTAGATATACCACTTACCATCAAAGAAATACAGCTCGGGGGCCCACAGGTCGCGCTGCGCTACGCCGGTGAGGGCGGGGTTCCAGGCAATGGTGCTAGGGGCAGTACCCAGCTCCGACATCTTGGCCGTTTTGCGGATAGTCAGGTTATTACCGGTCGTGGCCATGAAGTAGTAGAAGCCATCCTTCTGCACCACCCACGGGTCGGGGCCCGACGACAAGAGTGGGTTGGTGAAGGTGGTGGCTACCGGCGTGGGCGGCGTCGGGGTCGGCGTGGGCGTGCTGCCCCCGCTGCCCGAGTCTTTGCTGCACGAAAGCAGAGCCACCAGCAGAAAAGGAAGCAGCCGGTACAGGGGCCGCGAAGAAATAGAATGCATAAGCTAAAAGGGGGTGGGAAAACGGAGAGCCAAGGCACGCGCGAACCAGCGGCCCTAGGGTACTTATTCGCCGGCCGGGCGCGCCAAGGGCTTACCAGTAGCCACGGGCTTGCCGAAGTTGGGCGAGCCGTCGCGGTTCCAGGTAAACTGCTGCATGCGCGGGCTGCGCGGATTGCCGCAGCCTTCCCGAGGGTTGTTGTTGGCGTGGTAGATTATCCAGTCCTGGCTGCCGTCCTTCGACTTGAAGAAGCTATTGTGGCCTGGGCCGTAGGCGAAGCTGGCGGCGTAGTTTACAAATACCGGCTCTGGCGACTTTTTCCAGTTGCTAGCCACCAGTGGGTCGCGGCCGGTCAGGGTCAGCTGCCCTAGGGCATAGGTATCGGTGCTGCAGTGGCTGGCCGAGAAGATGAGAAACGTCTTGCCCTTGTGCTGCAAGATTTCGGGTCCTTCGTTCACTTTCGGGGTACCATTGAGCTCCCACTCAAACTCGGGCTTGCTGAGCAGCGTGCGCGGGCCGGTGAGCGTCCAGGGGTTGCTCATGGCCGAGATGTAGATGTTCTGCTGGTCAGAGCCAGCTTCTTGGCCGCTCCACAGGGCGTAGCGCTTGCCTCGCAGCTCAAACACGGTCATGTCTATCGACCAGAAATCGGCGCCGGGGCTAGCCAAGCGGGCTTTTTCGACCCAAGGGCCCTGCGTGGGGTCGGGGCTGGCATTTTCGAGCACCCACGAGCGCTGTCCGCCGCAGCAGTTCTGCCCATCGGGGCCCGCGGTGTAGTAGATGTACCACTTGCCATCCAGGAAGTGCAGCTCGGGCGCCCACACGTTGCGGGTGTTTTCGTGCTGGGGCTGCGGAGACCACACCCTGGTGGCGGGCGCTTGGCTAAGCTCCGACATCTTAGCCGTTTTTCTGATAACCAAGCTATTGCCCGTGGTCACCATCACGTAGTAGAAGCCATCCTTTTGCACTACCCACGGGTCGGGGCCCGAGGGCAGCAGTGGGTTGGTAAACGTAGGGCCGGCAGCAGCCGGCCCGGGGCCCGGGCCTGGGCCACCCGCCGCGCTGCTACCTAGCAGCACGGCCAGCAGCACCGGCGCCAGGTAGCGCGGCACAACAGAAAACGACATAGATTGGCACATGAGATGCACCTAGCGAGTGGGTTAGAAGATGAGTAAAGCTAGCCCTAGGTTGGCTTGGGTGCCACCCCCACAAGAAAGGGACCGCCGGATACCTCCAGCGGTCCCCTTGCACGTGCACCGGGCGGGTGGACTACCAGCCGGTGTTTTGCGTGAGGCGGGCTAGGTCCACATCGGTCTGCGGAATGGGCAGCAGGCGCGATTTATTGAGTGTGAAGTTGCTGTAATCGGCATCGTGTGCAGCCAGGCTACTGATACCCGCCTGGGTATCGAAGTAGCCCCAGCGCTGCAAGTCAAACCAACGGGTGCCTTCGCCCGTCAATTCCGTCACGCGCTCGTGCATCAGCTGCGTGCGCAGCGTGGCTTGCGTGAAGCTGCTGGGGGCCAATGGCGCCAAGCCGGTGCTGGCCCGCTGGCGCACCTGGTTGATGAGCGGCACGGCCACCGACGTCTGGCCTTGCTCGTTCAGGGCTTCGGCTTGCAGCAGCAGCACATCGGCATAGCGCATGACGCGCTGGTTGATGGGCGAGTCGAAGTCTTCAAACTGCCGGTAGTAGTCGGTCTGGTACTTGCGCCAATACACGCGGCCTAGGTTGCGGGCATCGCTGGCGTAGCGAGTTTCGAAGTTGCCTTGTCCGTACACACCGCGGTCATTGTCAACGGGCAGCGCAGTCGGAAACTGCGTTTGGTCGAAGCGGTTGTAGAACACGGTGGCCGCCAGGCGCGGGTCGCGTTGGCCGGCTGGGGTGGGCTCTTTCAAGAACTCGTTTACCACCCAAGGGCGCACCTCACCATCGTTGAAGCCGAAGCCGGGCACGCCGAAGAACTGCGAGCGCTGCCCACCTTCCGACGAGGTAGCGTCGTCGCCGTCGTTGCCGCCGCGCTTGGCGTCCGTGAACTGCACCTCAAAAATCGACTCTGAGTTGTTTTCCGTCGTGTGGCGGAAATTATCTACGTAAGCATCCGTCAGCTTATACACCTTCGAGTCGATAACGGCGCTGAACTGCGTAGAGGCATCGGCCCAGCGCTTGTTTTGCATGTAGGCCTTGCCGAGCAGGGTCTGGGCGGCGCCCTTAGTGGCGCGGCCCACGTCATTGCCGCTATAGGTGGCGGGCAGGTCAGGAATGGCGGCCAGCAGGTCAGTGTATACCTGGTTCCACACCTGAGCCTCGTCGGTGGCCTGCGCCGGAATGGCACCTAGGTTAGTAACCTGGTTGAGCACCAGCGGCACCCGGCCGTAGAGCGATACGAGGTTATAGTAGTACAGCGCCCGCAAAAACTTTGCCTCGGCCACAATCTGCTTTTGCAAGGTAACACCCTGTGGCGTGGCCTGCATGCTCGCAATACCGGGCACGTTGTCTATCACCTGGTTGCAACGCGATAAGGCCCGGTAGTGGTCACGGTAGATGGTTAAGTTTACTTCAAAATCATAGTTGCCGATGATAAAGCGATTGAAGTCGCGCAGCTCGTTCCAAGGGCTCTGGCTGAAGCCTTCATCGTCGCGAATGTCAAGGGCGAAGTTGAGCCAGCGGCGGTAGGTGCCTAGCTGCTGCAAGCCGCTATAGGCCGCCAGCACACCCTTGGTAGCATCATCGCTGTTCTGCCAGAACGAAGCAGTGGTGGCTAGGTTAGGATTGGGCTGGTCTAGAATATCTTTTTGGCAAGACGTGGCACCTAGGAGTAGGCCACCGGCCAGGCCCAGCAGTTTTAGATTAAAGAATTTCATATCGGGCGGGAATTAAAAGCGTAGAAATCAGAAGGTGCTGGCGCTTTAAAAACCAGCCTGGATGCCCAGCGTGAAGGTGCGAATGTTGGGGTACTGGCCCTCATCGAGGCCGCGCACCAAGATGCCGCCAGTGCCGCCCACCGTTTCTGGGTCGTAGCCGCTGTATTTAGTGGCCGTGAAGATGTTCTGACCCGTGGCGTAGATGCGCAGGCGCGAAATCACGCGCAGCTTATCCATCACCGCCTGGGGCAGCGAGTAGCCAATTTGTACGTTCTTCAGGCGCAGGTACGAGCCATCTTCCAGCCAGCGCGTCGAGTTGTACTGCGAGTTATTGACGGCCGACTGACCGGCGGCCACTAGGCGCGGCGTGCTCGTGTTGGTATTAGTCGGCGTCCAGGGGTTAAGGTCGGTGCGGTAGTTGCCGGTTTGGTCGATGCGGTCGGTCCAGTAGCGGGTGTTGTTAAACACGTCGTTGCCCTGAATGCCTTGCAGAAACACGGCCGCGTCGAAGCCACCGTAGCTAGCCGTCAGGTTGAGGCCGTACTGAAACTTGGGGAACACCCGGCCCACGTGCACGCGGTCCTTTTCGTTGATGGTGCCGTCGCCGTTGGTATCGCGGTAGCGAGCGTCGCCTGCTTGCAAGCCAGCCGGAATGCTTTCGCCAGTCTGGTACACCCCATCAAACTGGTAGAGGAAGAACGAGCCCACTTCGTAGCCCGCCTCGGTGCGCGTTACGCCACTCGGGCCGGCGTTGAAGTAGTTAGGCTGGTTGCCGCTGTTGCCTACGTCGAGCACGCGGTTGCGCAGGGTCGAGAGGTTGGCCGAAATGCCGTACTTAAAGGCATTGCGGTTCTCGTTGTAGCCCAGCAAGAACTCAAAACCACGGTTTTCAATCTTGCCGATGCGCTGGTAAGGGTTGTCGCCAGCATTGCCAAACAGCAGCGGAATGGGCGGTGCTACCAGCGCGTCGGTGGTGCGCGAAATGTAGTAGTCAGCCCCGAAGGTCAGACGGTTTTCGAGGAAGGCAATATCAAAGCCGAAGTTGGACGTGTTGCGGGTTTCCCAGCCAATGCCCACGCTGGGCAGTGCCGTTTGGATGGCTCCATTGACAATGGCCTGCGACGACCCTAGCGGGTAGTTAACGTTGGGGTTGATGTTGCCTAGGTAGAGGTACGAGCCACCGTAAGGGCCCGAGAGCTGGTCGTTGCCGAGGCGGCCGTAAGAGGCGCGCAGCTTGAGGTCGCTAATGGCCGTGATGCCCTCAAAGAAGCGCTCCTTCGAAATGCGCCAGCCCAGCGACGCCGCCCCGAAGTTGCCACGGCGGTTGTTGGGGTCGAAGCGCGACGAGCCATCATTGCGGTAAGCTGCCGTGATGAGGTAGCGCTGGTCGTAGTCGTAAGTGAGCTGGGCAAAGTACGACTCCTTGGTATTCACGTAGGAAGAGCCGATTACCTGCGGGTTTTGGGTGCCCGCATCAAGCGCCCAGTAGTATACCGGGCCGGTGCCGTAGCCAAAGTTTACGCCACGCGTAAACTCATTGCTGAAGTACTGGCGGCTGTAGCCCACCAGTGCCGTCAGGCTGTGCTTGCCAAAGCTCTTGTCGAAGGTTAGCGTGTTTTCGGCCTGCCCAAACAAGTTATTTCCCTGATTTTCGGCATACGACGACAGCACCGTGGGGTCGCCGATGTAGCGCAGCAGGCCAAAGCGGTTCTGCGAGCGGTCGTGGAAGGCTAGATATTCCAGCCCTAGGTTGAGGCGGTAGCGTAGCCAGGGCGTAAATGAGTACTCCCCAAAAATGCTGCCCTGAAGACGATTATTGGTGGTGGTATTGACATTAAGCTGCTGGGCTCCAATGGGGTTGGTGCCATACGACACCGCGTTGGGTGTGCTCAGGCCGTAGCCACCAGGGTTGGCCGGGTCGTACACGGGCGTCACGGGCAGCATCCGTACCACGTCGATAAATGGCAGGCCATTGACAAGCTGCTGGTTGACGCGCGATAGCAGCAGGCTCTCCCCTATCTGGAGCTTGCCGGTGGTCAGGCCCGTATTGATGCGCGCCGTGAAGCGCTCGAACTGCGGCCCGGCAATGGTGCCAATCTGCTTGTAGTAGCTGCCGCTGAGGTTGTAGTTCGAGCGGCCGCCGTTGTCGTTGAGGCCGCCGCCCGACAGCCCTAGGTCGTAGCTCTGAATCGAACCGGTTTGAAACAGCTCTTTCTGCCAGTCGGTGTCAATACCCGCAGGCAGGGCGTTAGCGTAGGGCTGGCGGTCAATCTTCGCGTTGTCGTAGGCCTGGTTGGTAATGGCCGCCCACTGGGCAGCATTAGTAAGGTCTAGGCGCTTTACGATGTTCTGCGGGCCGCCGTAGGCGTTGAACTGCAACTGAGGCTTGCCCGCTTTGCCACGCTTGGTGGTTACGATAATAACGCCGTTGGCTCCGCGCGAGCCGTAGGGTGCTAGCGAAGCCGCGTCTTTCAGTACCTGAATCGTTTCAGCATCTTGCGGGTTAAAATCGCGCAGGTTATCGGTCCAGAGGCCGTCTACGATGTAAAGTGGACCGCTGCCGCTGGCCAGCGTACCTAGCCCGCGGATGTTGACAACCGGCGCTTGACCCGGCACGCCCGAGTTGGCAATGGTTACACCAGGCAGGCGGCCCTGAATGCCTTCGGCCAGTGTGGGTGCGGGCGCGCGGTTAGCATCTACTGCCGATACCGAAGCTACCGAGCCAGTTACGTCTTCACGCTTCTGGGTTAGGTAGCCCACTACCACTACATCGCTCAGGGCCTGGTTACTATCGCTCAGCGTCAGGTTGATGGTGGTGCGGCCGTTTACGGGAATCTCCTGCCCGGCGTAGCCGATAGAGGAGAAAACCAGAGTAGCATTGTCGGGTGCGTCGAGTGAGAAGCTACCATCGGCGCCAGTAGTGGTGCCGTTGGTGGTGCCTTTCACGAGCACTGTCACGCCGGGCAGACCTTCGCCCTTGGTGTCTGTTACACGGCCCGTGATAGTGGCGGTGGGCTGGCTAGCCTTACGCAACAAGGTGGTGGGCGCCGCCACGGGGGCAGCCGTAGCTACGGCCAGCGGCAGGCAGCACGCCAGCACCGGCACTAGTAGCCGCCCCGCGGGGGGTACAAGCTTTTTCATATGGGTGGGAGTAAATGTGGAGAAGCAAACAGAAGCGTATTTCGTGCAAACGATTGCACTATCCGACAAAGCAGTGACCTAGGGCTCGCTAACAGCAATACTGCCTCGCTTGGTAGTTCGGAATGAATGGTGATTGGCCGGCCCTACGCTCACCCTTAGCTATTAGCTAGCTTCATGAGCGATAGGAAGCAAAAAGAGCAAAAAGGGAGCTTAAACTCGGCTTAACGACGTAAAAGTATGAATGATTTAAATAAAATCAAGTATTCACCTAATTTTATTGGAGGTCACAGTGAGTCAACTTTTGCTCTTATATAAGCTGAAGACTACCAATTGATGCTGTTTTATTAACTTCAAAGACTGCATAAAATCATTGTTCAGCTTTAATCATTAATTACTCTGTGAGAGTTGGCTAAGTATTGAATTGCACATAACAAAAACATAGTCTATTTACGAATTTATCTTTGATAAACAATCACTTAAATATTGATTGCAGTCTTTGAAAACTTAAAAAGCTAAGGAATTAAGAAGAGTTATATGTGCAAACGTTTGCATATTGCAAGTCAGGTATGCTAAGAATAAAAAGCTAAATTGTTTTAGCTGTTAAGCGCGAGCACCGCCTTGAAGCACAGGTATTGATACGGTTAGGCTGTACTTTTGGCACCTAAGGTTGCTTTCTACTTATTTTTCCAGCTCACGCTCCTTACCTATGGCTGCTCCCGCCCCCACCATCACTCGCACTAGCTCTACGGCGGCTGCTTCTACGCAGCGCTATACGTCGGCGCTGGCCGCGGTCACGACCCTCTTCTTCTTGTGGGGGTTCATTACCTGCCTCAACGACATTCTGATTCCGTACCTGAAAGCCATTTTTCAGCTTTCATTCGCGCAAGCTAACCTCATCAACCTGTGCTTTTTCGGGGCTTATTTTCTGATGAGCATCCCGGCCGGCAAGCTAGTGGCCCGCCTAGGTTACAAAAAAGGGATGCTGCTGGGCTTTGTGGTGGCGGCCGTGGGCGCGTTTTTATTCTACCCAGCGGCGGCGCAACGCGCCTATGGGCTGTTCCTAGGGGCGCTGTTTGTGCTGGCCTCGGGCATTACGCTGCTGCAAGTGGCGGCCAACCCCTACGTGGCCATCCTGGGGCCGCCTGAGTCGGCCTCGTCGCGCTTGTCGCTCACGCAGGCGTTCAACTCGCTGGGGGTTACTCTAGCTCCTGTAATAGGGAGTTATCTCATACTGAAGCATCTACCGACTCAGGCTACTCCTGTCAACGCAGCTAGTATTGATGTAAGTGCAGTTCAAATACCATACTTGGTTATTGGGCTCTTATTACTCGCTATTAGTTTCTTACTAAGCAAGATAAAGCTTCCAGTTATCGAACATGCTACTGCTAGTGCAGGCGATGCAGAAAATACTATTGATGGTAAGCGCGCGTGGAACTATACACATTTGGTATTTGGAGTAATAGGAATTTTCGCATATGTTGGAGCGGAGGTAGCGATTGGCTCTCACTTGGTTAATTACTTTGCTTTGCCTGATGTAATGGGTTTTACGGAAGAGCAAGGCGGCCAAAAACTTGCCTTTTATGGTTTTTTCGCTATGATTGGCCGATTTGCTGGCGTTTATATACTAAATAAATTTAGCCCTGCTAAAGTACTAGCCTTCACGGCCGTAGGTGCAGTAGCACTAGTGCTCATCTCCATTAACACCACCGGCGCCATTGCCATGTGGAGCCTGCTAGCCGTAGGGTTGATGAACTCCATTATGTACCCCACCATCTTTACGCTGGCGGTGGCTGGCCTAGGGCGCCACACCGAGGAAGGTTCGGGGCTGCTGTGCACCGCCATTGTGGGCGGGGCGCTGGTGCCCATGCTATTCGGGGCCATTGCCGACCAGGGCGGGCTACGGCTGGCACTGCTGCTGCCCATCGTGTGCTACGCCTACATTATGTGGTACGGGCTGCGCGGCAGCCGCCGGGCCAGTGGCGAAACAGTGGTGGCGTAGCCCCCAGCTTCGATTTAGTTAGTTCTACAAAAGGTGGCTGCCGCATTGGCAGCCACCTTTTTTTGTGCCCGCTTGGTGGCACATACTTACTGCTTACCAGGCAACTACAGCACACTTACTGGCGGCGCTGAGTAGACAATTGAGAACCTGGGCCAACTCGGTCTTTGACAAAAGAGCTTGGCCGCGCGGAGCAGTTTTAACGGGCCCTAGGTGCCAAGCGGCGCCACTCTGGGACGAAAGCGCCCTACCTTACGGCCTCCTACCCAACCACCTTTTCTACTCTATCCTTCATGTCTGTTTGGTTTGCTGCTACCTTTCGCCGTTGGGCGAGCATTTTCGCCGGGTCGCTGGCCCTAAGTACTCCTGGCCTAGCACAGCCCACACCCGCGGGACCTATACCCATCACCGTCGATTTTGCCAAACCGCAGGGCACCATGCAACCGTTGTGGGCCTACTTTGGCTACGACGAGCCCAACTACACTACTATGAAGGATGGCCAGCAGCTCCTCACCGAGCTAGCGGCCCTGAGCCCAGTGCCCGTGTACGTGCGTGCTCACAACATGCTGACTACCGGCGATGGCACCGCCGCTTTCAAATGGGGCTCCACCAACGCCTACACCGAAGACAAAAAAGGCCGGCCGGTGTACGATTGGAAAATCGTGGACCAAATCATGGACAGCTACATCAAGCGCGGTATGAAACCCATTGCCCAGTTGGGCTTTATGCCCGAGGCGCTTTCGTCGCACCCCACGCCCTACCGCCACCACTGGAAGCCCGGCGACAACTACAACGACATTTACACCGGCTGGGCCTACCCGCCCAAAGATTACGCCAAGTGGGGCGAGCTGGTGTACCAGTGGGTGAAGCACAGCGTGGCCCGCTACGGCGAGGCCGAGGTCAAAACCTGGCGTTGGGAGCTGTGGAACGAGCCCAACATCGGCTACTGGAAAGGCACGCCCGAGGAGTACCAGAAGCTATTTGACTACTCGGAGGCCGCCGTGCACCGCGCCCTGCCCGCCGCCAGCCTAGGTGGCCCCGAAACTACCGGCCCCGGCTGGGACAAGGCCGCCGATTTTCTAAAGAGCTTCTTGGACCACTGCGTGCGCGGCACCAACTACGTGACCGGCAAAACCGGCACGCGCCTCGACTTTGTGACCTTCCATGCTAAGGGCGCACCCAAGCTGACCAACGGCCACGTGCGCATGAACATGGCCACCCAGATGAACGACATTCAGAAGGGCATGGCCATCGTAGCCTCGTACCCCGAGCTGCGCCAGCTGCCCATCATCTTAGGCGAAAACGACCCCGAGGGCTGTGCCGCCTGCGGCGTGCAAACCAATCCCGACAATGCCTACCGCAACGGCACCATGTTTTCGAGCTACACCGCCGCTGCCTACGCCCGCCTCTACACTCTGGCCGACCAAAACCAGGTAAACCTGCTGGGCGCCGTGAGCTGGTCGTTTGAGTTCGAAAACCAACCGTGGTTTGCCGGCTTCCGCGACCTGGCCACCAACGGCGTCGATAAGCCAGTGCTGAATGTGTTTCGGATGCTGGGCATGATGGGCGGCCAGCGCGTGGCCGTGGCCAACCCCCAGGCCATGAGCGTGGCCGAAATTCTGAACCAAGCCCAAAACCAGCGCCCCGACATCAGCGCGATGGCCACGCTGGCGGCCGATGGCCACTCGGCCGCCGTGCTGCTCTGGAACTATCACAACGACGACCTACCCGCCCCCGCCGCCGACCTAGACCTAAACCTGCAAGGTTTGCCCGCTGGCCAGGCGCTCGTGCAGCACTACCGCATCGACCAGGAGCACAGTAACTCCTACGCGGTGTGGCAAGGCATGGGCTCGCCGCAGGCGCCTACGGCCGCCCAGCAGACTACGCTGGCGCAAGCTGGGCAGCTGGCGCTGCTCACGTCGCCGGCCTGGGTAAGCACACAACAGGGTCAAGCCAAGCTGCACGTATCGCTGCCGCGCCAGGGCGTATCGTTGCTGCGCCTGAGCTGGTAGCCTAAGGCTGGCAAGTCGCTGCCCTAACGTTAGACCCCACCCCAGCCCCTCCCCTCTGGGAGAGGGGAGCCGACCGCAAACGGGCGTAAGCGAACGTGACTAGTCGTCCGGCTTCCCTCTCCCAGAGGGGAGGGGCTGGGGGTGGGGTCTCACAGTCGGCGAGCCCTAGGTGTAATAAACAGCCCCACCTAGCGATACACACCATACACTTTTCAACCCCCTAGGTCATGGCGCTGCCTATCCTGCTTTTTATCGCTTTTCTGCTGCTGATTAGCAGTTTGCGCATTGCGCAGGAATACCAACGCGCTATCGTGTTTCGGCTGGGGCGCTATACCAGCACGCGGGGGCCGGGGCTGTACTGGCTCATTCCGCTCATCGAGCGCCAGCAAACGATTGACATGCGCATCAAGACCGTGGAGCTGGAGCAGCAGGAAACCATTACGAAGGACAGCGTGACTATCAAGGTCAATGCCGTGCTGTGGTTTAAGGTCCTAAACCCAGCCGACGCGGTGATTAAAGTGGCCGACTACAACAAGGCGGTGTACCAGCTTTCGGTCACGGCGCTGCGCAATATCATCGGCCAGCACCAGCTCGACGAGGTGCTGCGCGAGCGCGCCCAGATAAACGGCGCGCTGCTGCAAATAGTGGACGCCGCCACCGAGGCCTGGGGCGTTAAGATAGAGTTGGTCGAAATCAAGGACGTAGAGATACCCGAGTCGATGCAGCGGGCGATGGCCCGCGAGGCGGAGGCCATTCGGGAGAAGCGCGCCCGCATCATTAAGGCCGAGGCCGAGTTGGAGGCCAGCATCAAGCTCACGCAGGGCGCCAAGCAGATGGAGGAAAGCCCCATCGCCCTGGAGCTGCGGCGCATGCAGATGCTGTCCGAAATTGGCATCGACAACAACACGACTACGGTGGTACTTATCCCCTCCGAGTTTACACAAGCTGCAAAGAGCCTGACGCAGCTCGTGAACCAGGGCGAAAAGCCGGCCGCCTAGGTCGCTTTTGGGTATGTGGTAGCCAAAGAGGTGGCGCGGCCCGGCAGGGTTGCGCCACTTTTTGTTTCATGACATAAGGGTAATACCGAAGACCCTAGGTCTGGCGAAAAGCCTATTTCTTGGCCTAAGACAATATATTATTTCCTAAAGATAACGCACCGCCTTTTTAGCCGTGACAATGCCGTAATACTACCCGGTCACCTTTGCGCCCTCATTCACCCTTCATGAATATGGGCCAACGTTTTCTCCTTTTAATCCTTTTCTGGATAACTAGTATTTACTCCGGCTTCGGCCAGTCTACCGACGCCTCTATTGCGGGGCGCGTGGTGGACGACAAGGGAGAAACGCTGCCAGGCGTAGTGGTAATGGTGCGCAATGAAGCCACTGGCTTCCAGACTTCTACCGTGACTGGCGTAGACGGGCGCTACCGGTTGCGGCAACTGCCGCTGGGCAAGCCCTACACCGTGCGAGCCAGCTTTGTGGGCTCGGGCACGCAAGTAAAAAATGACCTGGCGCTGAATCTAGGCGACCAGTTGGCTGTGGACTTCACCCTGGCCCCCGCCAGCGTGGGCCTGCAAGAAGTAGTAGTGAAGGGAAACGCCCTCAACAGCCGCATCGACCGTCTGGGCAGCAGCACGGCCATCACGGACCAAACCATCCGGGAGATTCCGGTGCTCAACCGCAGCTTTACCAACTTGGCGGCGCTGGCCCCAACTTCCAACGGCGGCAGCCTGAGCGGGCAGCTGGCCTCTTCGACCAACTACCTCATCGATGGGGTAAGTGCCCGCAACAACCTGACCTCGGGCGCAGTGGGCAATGGGCCATTTTCGCTGTCGCTGGAGGCCATCCGCGAATTTGAAGTGTCCACCAACGTGTACGATGTGACCCAGGGCCGGCAGGGCGGCGGCACCATCAGCGCCGTGACCAAGTCGGGCACCAACACCTTTACGGGGTCGATTTTTGATTACTACCGGGCTGACTTCCTGGCCAGCCCTTACGACATCCGGGGCAACCGTCGGACGCAGAACTTTATTACTAACCAGTATGGCTTCAGCCTGGGCGGGCCGATTATTAAAGACAAGCTGCACTTTTTCACGGCCCTGGACCGCCAGGACCAGTCATCGCCGTTTTTCATTGCCGATATTAAGTCGGATGCCGACGCTAATGCCCTAGGTATCAGCCGGGCGGTGCTCGACTCCGTGGTGACCATCGGGCGCACCAAGTACGGCCTAGGCAGCGGCCCCCAAACGGGCGAGTTTGGCCGCAAGACGCTGGCCAACACCTTTTTTGCCCGCCTCGATTGGCAGATTAACGACCGCCACCGCCTGACGCTGCGCAACAACTACAGCGACTGGAACAACCCCAACAGCACCGACGACAACTCGTCCATCAACCTCTACGAGGTGTATGGCAACTTTAAATCGCGCGAAAGCAGCACGTTGCTTTCACTACGCTCACAGCTCAGCCCCACCTTCGTGAACGAACTGAAGGTGCAGTACCAGACCGTGAAGCGCGAGTACGACACTAACGACCAGCTGCCGTCGGCCAACATACCTAGGGCCATTGTGACAGTGCGCTCGCTGCTGCCCAACGGCCGGCAGGGCAGCACCTCGGTGCAGCTCGGCGGCCAGCGCTTCACGCCCGAACGCAACCTCGAAAACCAGGTGCAGCTCGTGAACACCAGCTACTGGACCAAGGGCCGCTACAACTTCACCTTCGGCACCGACAACACGCTGACTTACCTCGACACCTACATTTCGAGCGAGCAAAATGGACGCTTTGTGTTCAATAGCCTCAAGGAGTTCAACGACTTGAACCCGTCGCGCTACGCCCGCGAGGTGCCGCTTCGCGGTATTCCGTCGGTGCAGCAGTACGTGCTCAATGCCTCGCTCTTTGGGCAGATGCAGTACAACCCGCTGCCCAACGTGGAGGCCATCGTAGGCCTGCGCTGGGACCTGACCAGCTACCTCACGGCGGGCGCCTACAACCCCGTGGTGCAGGAGACCCTAGGGCTGCGCACCGACAACAACCCCACTGACTGGAACAACATTCAGCCCCGCGTGCAGCTGACCTGGGACGTGAAGGGCGAGCGCAAAAGCATTATCCGCCTGGGCGGCGGCGTATTCTCGGCCAACCCCGTTAACTACGCGCAAGTCAACAACATCCAGAACAGTGGCACGCTGGTGGGCTCGGTAGACGTGACGCGGCCCTCGACCGGCGCCAACCCGGTACCTAGGCCCAACTTCCCGGCCTACCGCGCCGACCCTAACACGGCGCCCGGCCTGCTGCCCGGCGTGCCTTACGTCTCGACCATCAACCTGAACGACAAAAACTTGCAGGTGCCCAGCATCTATAAGGCCAACCTGAGCTTGAACCGCGTGGTGAGCAGCTGGCTGCGGGTGGGCGCCAACTTCCTGTACTCGTACACCAAAAACAACTACGTGTACCTGGACCGCAACCTGGTGGACCAGCCCTACTTCACGCTCGATAACGAGGGCGGCCGTGGCGTGTTTGTGCCGGCCAACACCATCACGGCGGGCGGCATCACCAACAACGTGCTGGGCCGCAAAACCCAGGCCGTGGGCCGCACCCTGGAGTTTACCAACGGCGCCAAGGTGCAGCAGTTTACGATGGTGGCCGATGCCGAGCTGCGCTACGCCAAGGACGGCTTTTTCAACGCCAGCTACACCTGGAACTCGACTCGCGACAACACCTCCTATAATGGCAACGTGGCCAATACGTCCACGTTCCGCCCCATCAAGTCAGACCCGCGCGACCTGAGCGAGCTGAACTATTCCGACAACCAATTTCGGCACAAGGTGGTGTTCTTCGGCGCCTCGCCGAGCTTCAAGGGCTTCGTGCTGAGCGGGCGCTTCACGGGCATCGGCGGCACGCGCTACTCGCTCACCGTGGACTCGGACATCAACGGCGACTTCGTGGGCGGCCCAGGCACCGACAACGACCTGGCCTTCGTGTTTGACCCCAGCAACCCCAACACGCCGGCCGCCGTGGCCACCGCCATGCAGAAAGTGCTGGCTAACCCCGACAACCGCGCCGTGGACTACATCCGCAGCAGCCTAGGTACCATCGCGGCCCGCAACGGCGGCGTGAACCCCTTTTCGGGCACCTTCGACGTACGGCTGCAAAAAACCTTCAAAACGTTTAAAAATCAGGGCTTCACGCTGAGCGTGGACGCGTTCAACTTCGCCAACCTGCTCAACAAGAACTGGGGCGTGAACTACAACCTAAGCCAGCAAAACCTGCTCACGGCCACCGGCTTCGACCAGACTACGCGCCGCTACACCTACCGTGTAAACGAGAACGTGGGCACCACCAACCAAAACGGTACGCCTTACCAGATTCAGCTGGGCGCGCGGTATTCTTTCTAACGGGTAACCCCACCCCCGGCCCCTCCCCTCTGGGAGAGGGAAGCCGACCACAAGCAGACGTTGGCGAACGTCAGGCTCCCCTCTCCCAGAGGGGAGGGGCCGGGGGTGGGGTCTCACGGCCGGCGAGCCACGTCAATCCATATCATTTTCTTTTTCAATATGAAGTCCCTCTTCTCCACCCTAGCCCTCAGCCTCGCCCTAGGTGCCCCTGCCCTAGCCCAACCGGCCAAGCACGTGGTACTCATCAGCATCGACGGGTTTCGGCCCGATTTCTACCGCGAGGCCAAGTGGCCGACTCCTAACTTGCAGCGTATGGCGGCGCAGGGCACTTCGGCCGATGGCGTGCGGGGCGTGTTTCCGAGCGTGACGTACCCCTCGCACACTACTCTTGTCACGGGCGTGGCACCGGCCCAACACGGCATTTACTACAACTCGCCCTTCGAACCCGATGGCGCCACCGGGCGCTGGTACTGGGAGGAAAGCCTGATTAAAACCCCGACCCTGTGGGACGCCGTGCGCCAGGCCGGCGGCAAAACGGCCTCCGTGTCGTGGCCCGTGACGGCGGGCGCGCCCGTCGACTACAACGTGCCCGAGGTGTGGTCCTTAACCGTGAAGGACCGCCTAACGCCGGTGCGCGAGCAAACCACGCCCAAGGGCTTGTTTGAGGAAATTGAGCAGAAAGCCACCGGCCCGCTCACCGCCCGCGACATGAGCAGCGACTACGTGAGTGGCGACGAAAACGGCAGCCGCATCGCCGCCTACCTCCTTGAAACCTACAAGCCCACGCTGCTGACCTTGCACGTATTCGGCGTAGACCACGCCGAGCACCAAGACGGCCGCGATGGCGAGCACGTACGACGCGCCCTGGCCACCGCCGACTGGGTAGTAGGCAACCTAGTAGAAGCCCTGGCCAAAGCCGGCATCGACAAGGAAACCGCCGTCATTGTGACCGGCGACCACGGCTTCGTGGACATCAACACCACCCTGGCGCCCAATGTTTGGCTGGCCCAAAACGGCCTGTACAATGCCGAAAAAGGCAGCTGGAAGGCGCAGTTTCACACCTCCGGCGCAGCGGCTTTCCTGATGTTGAAAGACCCCAAGGACAAGAAAACTGTGGCCCAAATACGCCAGTTGCTAGCCGCCGTGCCCGCCGAGCAGCGCAAGCTGTTCCGGGTAGTAGAGCGCGCCGAGCTCGACCAGATTGGGGCCGACCCGCACGCGGCACTGGCTCTGGCGCCCGCCCTAGGGGTATCGATGAGCGCCGCCCGCGACGGTGCCCTGGTGCGCCCCGGCAAAGGCGGCACCCACGGCTTCTTCCCCGACAATGCTCAAATTCAAACAGGCTTTGTGGGCTACGGCCCCGGCTTCGCCGCTGGCAAGGTGCTGCCTCAAATGGCACTGCAAGACGTGGCGCCCATCACGGCCCAGCTCCTAGGGCTGAATTTCAACCCCGGCAAGAGCACGCTGCCTACGCAGGTGGTGCAGTAGCCGGCCGAGCGGACTGAATATCCAAGTTGCAACCTAGGTCGCTTGTATAACCCCAAAGGCCTCGCGCAGTAGTGCACGGGGCCTTTTTTATTGCTAGTGCGAAGGCCACAGAAAGGCCGAACAACTACGTCATTCCTACGTTCTTATGCGAGCATTATTTTTCCTTTCCACCCATGAAAATCCTGCTCACCGGCGCTACCGGCTACATTGGCCAGCGCCTGCTGCCCGTACTGGCCGAGGCCGGCCACGAAGTGGTGTGCCTGGTGCGCGATGAGCGCCGCTTTTGCTTGCCCGACTCGATGCCCGCGGCCCTGCGCCCGCGGGTAAGCGTGGCGCAGGGCGACCTACTCAAGCCCGACACGCTGGCCGACCTGCCGCTGGACATCGACGCCGCCTACTACCTAGTGCACTCGATGAGTGGGGGCGAAAAAGACTTTTTTGAGTTGGAGCAGCAGTCGGCGCGCCACTTCACCGAGTACCTCGACCGCACCCAGGCGCGGCAGGTTATCTACCTCTCGGGCATCGCCAACGATGCGGGCTTGAGCGTGCACCTACGTTCGCGCAGTGCTGTGGAGCACGTGCTGGCCGCCGCGCGCACGGCCCAGCTTACGGTGCTGCGGGCCAGCATCATTATCGGGTCGGGATCGGCGTCGTTTGAAATTATCCGCGACATCGTGGAGAAGCTGCCCGTGATGGTAACGCCGCGCTGGCTCAACTCGCGCTGCCAGCCCCTAGGTGTTCGCGACGTAGTTTTTTACCTCCAAGCTGTGCTCGACAACCCCGCTTGCCTGGGCCAGAGCTTCGACCTAGGCGGGCCTGATATTCTGACTTATAAGGAAATGCTGCTGGGCCTGGCTGCCGAGCGCGGCTACCGACGCTGGATAGTGACGGTGCCCGTGCTTACGCCGCGGCTGTCGTCGTGGTGGCTGTACTTGGTTACCAGCACCTCTTTTTCATTGGCGCAGAGCCTAGTCGAAAGCCTTAAGAACGATACTGTAGCCGACCCAGCGCGCAGCATCGAGCGCGTCATTCCGCACCAGTGCATGAGCTACCGGGCGGCCCTGGCGCTGGCTTTCCAGCGCATCGAGCAAAACGAAGTGGTAAGTAGCTGGAGCGATGCCCTGAGCAGCGGCACCCTGCGCCAGAACTACATGGACGCCATCCAAATCCCGAAGCACGGCATGTTCTTCGACCGCCAGAAGCGCAAGTTTACCCGCCCCGTGGCCGAGGTGCTCGACAATATCTGGCGCATCGGTGGCGACCGCGGCTGGTACAAAACCGACTGGCTCTGGCGCATCCGCGGCCTCATGGACAAGCTGGTGGGTGGCGTGGGTTTGCGCCGCGGCCGTCGCTCGCCCAGCCGCCTGCGCGCCGGCGACCCGCTCGACTTTTGGCGCGTGCTCGTGGCCGACCGCACCACCAAGCGCCTACTCCTCTACGCCGAGATGAAGCTGCCTGGCGAGGCTTGGCTGCAATTCCGCATCGTGGACCACGCCGATGGCTCCCATACCCTAGAGCAACTGGCAGCCTACCGGCCGCAGGGCCTCCTAGGGCGCCTGTACTGGTACTCGGTGCTGCCGTTTCACGGCATCATTTTCAAAGGCATGGTGGAAAACCTGATTAGCTACGGCGAAGGCGGTAGTTAAGAAAAACGTCTGTCATTGCGAGCGTAGCGAAGCAATCACACCTGTTCAGCCGCGCCATTCGAGTTCTACACTGGTGCGATTGCTTCGCTGCGCTCGCAATGACAGACGTTTTTCTACTAACTCATCACTCTGCACTCACCTCCTTCCCATCACCTGCAGGGTATCAAGAAAAGCCGAGCGATAGGTGTCGCCCAGCGGCACGAAGGTGTTGGTGCCTTTTAAGAAAATCTGGTTGCCATCGAGCGCCCGAATCTTGTCGAGCGAAACGAGGTAAGACTTGTGCACCCGCATAAACTGTCGGGCCGGCAACCGGTCTTCTAGGTCCTTGAGGTTGAGCAGCGTCACGATGCGCTCGCTATCGGTTTGAATGGCCACATAATTTTTCAGGCCCTCGACATACACAATGTCGGCAAAATCGACTTTGGCCATTTTGCCGCGGCTCTCTGTTTTGACGAAGACGTAGTCAGCAGCCGGCCCCTCGGACGGGGCGCTAGGGGGCGCCACGGCCGGGCGCGCCTTTTGCGCGGCTTTCAAAAAGCGCTCGAAGGCAATGGGCTTGAGCAGATAATCGAGGGCTTCGAGCTCAAAGCCCTGCACCGCAAACTCGCTGTAAGCCGTGGTGAGCACCACGCGGGTGTGGCCGGGCAACAGGCGTAGCAGGTCGAGGCCCGAGAGCTGCGGCATATGAATATCGAGAAAGAGCAAGTCTACGGGCTGGGCTTGCAGCAGGCTCAGCGCTTCGAGGGGGTTGGTGGTGGACCCGACCAGGGTCAGAAAGGGCGTTTTCTTAATAAAGGCGCACAGCAAGTCCACGGCACTTTGTTCGTCGTCGACGACCAGGCAGGATATCATATACTAAAGGTCTAGGGTCAGGTGGCAAGTGTACGCGTCGGGCGCGTCGGTAATAGTGAGGCAGTGCCGACCGGGATACACCAGCTCGAGGCGGGCGCGCGTGTTGGCCAGCCCAATGCCCGCCCGGTTTTCCTTAGGTCCGTGGCGCTTGCGGTTGTGCGTTTGAAAGGTAAGCCGGCCGGGCGCCACGTCCAGCTCGATGCGCAGCGGGTGGGCAGGGTCGGCCAGCTCACCGTGCTTAAAGCAATTTTCGACAAACGTAATGAGCACCAGCGGTAAGATGAGCACGAACTGGTCGTTGCCCGTGACCTCAAACTGCACTTGCAGCTGCTGGTGGTAGCGCAGCTGGTTCATGGCGATGTAGTTGTGCAGGTGCTGCACCTCCTGGCTGAGCGGCACCTTGCCCGCCGTATTTTCGTGCAGCGCGTAGCGCATGGTATCGGCCAGCAGCAATATGCCCTGCGCTGCTGGCTCGGAATGCGGGTACACCTGCGCGTAGAGAAAATTGAGCGAATTGAACAGGAAGTGCGGGTTAATCTGACTTTTCAAAAAGGCCAGGTTGGCCTCGTGTAGATTTTTCTCGGCCAGGCGCAACTGCTGCTCCTGCTCGCGCTTGTGCCGCTCGAGCTGCACCGCCCGGCGCGCGAACCAGTAGCCAGTACTGACGAACAGGAAAAACGAGCCGCGGTAGAGCGAGGCTACCCACTGCTGCCCCAAGGTGAAAGGGGCCAGGGGCGCCACTGCGCTAAGCCCTATTTGGGCGCGGCACAAGGCATAAACCGACGTAATAGCCAGGGTGAGGCTGGCGTAGCGCACGTAGTGGCGGCGCCCCACTAGGCGCGGTAGCAGCCAGTCACTATTACTGTAAAACAGCAGTGCGTTTAAGCCATAGTTCAGTAGTATCCAGAAAAAGCTAAGCCGATAGGGATTGATGAAAAACTGGGTCGACTGCTCATAAATGCCGAAGCTGACCCAAACGGCCAGATGAATTAGAACAGGTTTGAGAGAAGAAAGAAGGCGCGGCATCAAACGAAGATAAAGACCTGCCCATGCTGCCCGCTAGCAGCAACCCCTAATACATCCTAGCCACCAAGGGCGAAGTTGAGCTTCGCAGAGCAGTTTTATAAGCTGCTCTATTAGGCGTAGCCGAAGCCTCTTTTTAGCCCGGGAAGCTCCTTCTGCGCAGCGATATCCCATGCGAAAGGCCCGGTTGGTACCCGAAAACGGCGAGTTGGTGTAGCTTTTTTCACCTAGCCCTAAAGCCGAAATACGTTTGCCCTAGGTAATGCAAACGGTGTTGCCCGCGATAAAAGGAACAAGCCAGGCAACGGTTGCCATACCCCCTGCATCTGGGGTAGAGGTAGCAGCTAGCTCGTTTCTTTTTAATGAAAATTTTTCTGCCTACCCCGTAACGTTTGAGGAAAGCTTCGGTACTCGAGGTTGAAAAAGGCTGAAAGTTCCCGCCGAGAGAGCCAATTCAAAAAATATTTTCAGGTCAAAAACTGTGTTTCCAGCCCACCAATGCAGGTTTCGCTAAAAAGTTTGAAACAGTACTATGCGAAACAAAGTACCTGTTGTAAGTTTGTTCTATCAAAAGCCTAGTACTCCTCTTCAACCTACAACCTGGCGCCGCCCGGTTGTGCTTAGGAGGCCACCCTAGCAGCCGCCAACCGGGCGGCAGCCCCTCGCCAAAAGCGCTCCTCGCTGCTGGCCCACGCTAGCCCCCCTGCCTGTGGCAGGCTGGCTCCCTCCCCTTCTCTCGTGCTTTTTCAGGCACCGACGCTTCACCCCCCGGAACCGCGGCCGGCTGGGAACAGAATCGCCATGCCCTTTCAGAACGCCTTTTCTACGCTTCACATCATGGATTACTCGCTGAAAATCAACTCGCTCGTTCTCGCTGCTAGTTTCAGCACCTGGCTCGCCCTGCCCCAGGCAGCGCAGGCCCAGACCGCGCCGGCTACCCTCACTGGCACCGCTGTAGATGGCGGCGCCAAAGCCGAACCACTCGCCTTTGCCACGGTGCTGCTGCGCCGCGCCGAAGTAGCCGATACTAGCCTAGTAACCAGCACCCAAACCTCGCTGACTGGTGCTTTCGAACTAAACAAAGTACCGGCTGGCACCTACCGCCTGCGCATTCAGGCCCTAGGGTACCAGGGGCTGGTGCAGGCCGTGCGGGTGGCCCCCGGCCAAACCACCCTGGCCCTAGGTACCCTAAAGCTGCGCGCTGGCACCCAGCAGCTGGCCGAAGTGAAAGTGACCGGCCAGCAGGCTGTGATGCAGCAAGAGCTGGGCAAGACGGTGATTAACGTAGAAAAGGATTTGAGCAGCGTGGGCGGCACCGCCGTGAATGTGCTTGAAAACGTGCCCTCCGTGGCCGTAGACGCCAGCGGCACCGTGAGTTTGCGCGGCTCTTCTAACCTAACCATCCTCATCGACGGGAAGCCTGCCGGCACCAGCAATGGCGGCCCCGGCCCCCGCCTCGACCAGATTCCGGCCTCCCAGATTGCGCAGGTGGAGGTCATGACGAACCCCTCGGCCAAGTATGACGCCAGCGGCACCGGTGTCATCAACATCATTACGAAGAAGAACAAGAAAGAGGGCTGGAACGGCCAGGCCGCGCTGGTGGTGGGCACCCGCGACAAGTACTCGCCGAGCCTCAGCCTGAGCCGCCACCACGGCAAAGCGACCTGGAACCTAGGCTACGACGGCCAAGACCAGCAGTACCGCACCAACAACCGCAGCGCGCAAACGGCGCTGCTGCCCGAAGGCGGTAGCCTCTACACTACCCAGGAAGGCCTAGGCAACCAGCACAGCCGCAACCACACCCTGAACCTAGGGCTGAACTACGAGCTGACCAAGGAGCAAACCCTGAGCTTGAGCGTACAGCCGCACTACGAGCACCAGACCGAAATCGTGAACAACACCCTCACCCAGCAAGCGGTGGGCTCGCCCACCGTCACTACGCAGGTAGGCCAGGAGATAAACAACGTGAAGGTGAGCGTGATAGAAAGCTCGGCTGACTACCGCCACACCTGGGAGGCCCACAAAGGCCGCGAGCTGACCGCCAATGCTGGCATGGTGAACATCGACGCCAACATTCCGGTGAGCCAGCTGCTGACGGGCGGCACCGCGCCAGCCGGCTTCCGGCAGCAGCAAAAGGTGCAGGCCCAGATTTACTTTGGGCAGGTAGACTACACGCTGCCCAGCGCCGACAACAAAGGCAAGCTCGAAACCGGCGTGCGCATGCAGGCCCTGCGCAACAGTGGCTCTACGGCGCTGTTTGCGCCCACCGCCAACCCCGAGGATGATTTTGTGCGCGACGAGAATCGCTCGTTCGACTACAGCTTTACGCAAGTGATGCCCGCCGCCTACGCCACCTACCAGCGCACGCTGGCCCACGGCTGGAGCGCCCAGGGCGGCCTGCGCAGCGAAGGCACTTTCCTGAATGGCAGCGTAGCCGACGGCCGGGCCAACGTAAACCGCAGTTACATCAGCCTGTTTCCGAGCGCCACGGTGGCCCGCGAGCTGGGCAAGGAGCCGGGCCAGAGCCGCTTGCAGTTTAGCTACGCCCGGCGCCTCAACCGGCCCGACTTTATGCAGCAGCTGCCCATCCAGCTCTACCAAGACCCGCGCAACTACCGCCAGGGCAACCCCAACCTGCTGCCCGAGTTCAGCCACAACCTAGAGCTGGGCCACCAGCTAAACCTGGCAGGCGGCACCAGCCTCACGGCCACTGTGTTTGCCCGCTTCACGCAGAGCGCCATCCAGCGCATCCGCACCATCGACACCCTGGCCACCCGCATCAGCAACGTGGGCGTGGTGACGCAGGAGACCTTCCAGAACCTGGGCAGCACCACCAACCTAGGCCTCGAAATGACCTGGGCCCAGCCCTTAGCCAAGTGGTGGCGCGTGTCGGCCAGCGGCTCGCTCTTCCGCTCCGAAATCGCCGCCAACGCCCTGAACACCGCCAACCGCGCCGCCCTAGCCGGCTCGGCCCGCCTCAGCAACAACTTTACGCCCCGCAAAGGCCTCGACGTGCAGCTCACCGGCAACATTCGCTCGACGGTGCTCACGGCCCAGGGCCGGGTGCTGCCCACCGGCGGCCTCGACCTAGCCCTGCGCCAGCGCCTGTTCAGCGACCGCGCCGCTCTCACGCTCCGCGTTTCGGACCTACTCAACACCCAAGTGCGCCGCGTGCAGCTGGCCACTCCCGAACTACAAACCAGCCTCTACAGCAAGTACGAGACCCGCGTGGGCTGGCTGGGCTTTACCTGGTACATCGGTGCTACCAAGGCCAAGGCCGGCCGCATCGACGCGGCCCCCAGCGGCGGTGGCGGGTTCGGAGGCTAGCCCCCTCCCCCACTTCAAGTAGGGCATACCGGGCCCGCAGTGGTGGCTCGGGTGGATTATCCAATTCATGGCGCGAGCGAGTTGCGGCAGCGGGTGCGGTATGACCTATTTGAACAGACAAATTCTAAGTTTTTGGTCACACAAAATCTTTAAAATCAACACACTACCTTAATCAAGCCCAGCTAGCGGTAGCCTTGCTTTGCACCGCGTTCGCAGCAGTCTCTTTTTCTCTTCTTTCCCTCATCTTTTTCTTTCTTCGTCATGAAAACCACTGCCTTCATCTTCGCCACTACCCTGTTGTTTTCCACCCTAGGTGTTACCGCCCAAGACCTAGCCTTGGTACCCGATGCCCAAGCGCTGACCGGCGTGTATGCTGCTATGCCAGTTGCTAAAACCACCGCCCCGACCTCTGGCATCACGTACTTTGGCGTGGTCAACTCCCAAGACGCCAAACACGAGCAATACACGCAGCTGCGCCAGCTGTTCGACACCTACAAGCCCACGCTGGTGGTGGTAGAAAAACCCGACCTAGGCACTGCCGATACTGAGGAGGCTACCATCAAAACCAAGGGCGCCCCCGGCTATGCCCGCCTACTGGCCCAGCAATACCAAGTGCCCACCGAGCGCCTCGACGACCCAGTGGCCGAGTACAACTACCTGCTGACCAAGATCGATGCCGAGCAACTCAAGCTTTATTATCTGCTGCGCGAAGCCCGGCGCTTCCAGCAGCGCACGGGCGCCTCTAAGGCCTTTACCACGAAGGCCATGCAGCAGCTCATTGCCCAGAGCAAGTACTTCGTGCCCGGCACCGAGCACGTCATCCGGAACGTAAGCGAGCTTAGCGCTGCCTTCACCAAATATTGCCCCGATGGCGGCCAGTGGTGGAATGCTCCCGCTGCCTACTTCTGCCCCCAGGCAGCCACAGCGCTCTACCCCAGCGGCTCGTTTTGCCACACCCTAGGCAGCGCAATCAGTGAGTACCGCGAGCGGTACGTGTACAGCAAGCTGGCCGCCCGCGCCCAGGCCGGCGAGCGCATCTTGGTAGTCACGAGCTGCGACCAGCTGCCCAGCGCCCAGTCGGCCGGCACAGTTGCCGTGAAGTAATGGCCTAGCGCCGGCTAGGCGCGGACCCCACCCCGAGCCCCTCCCCTCCGGGAGAGGGGAGCCGACCGCAGGCATACGCTTGCTGACGTCAGGCTCCCCTCTCCCGGAGGGGAGGGGATGGGGGTGGGGTCTTCACATTAGTGCGTTTTTTCGCCCTTGGCCCGCCCTAGGTATGTAATGCAACTCCCTGGGCTGCGATTACTTTCTTGCACTTTCTTCCTTTTCCTTATGAACGCACGGCTCCTCTTTCTTACCGGCCTATTGGGCGTGGCCACCGCCGCCCGCGCCCAGCAGCTAAATACTGCCAAGCTCGATAGCCTGCTCACTAGCTTGGCTACTAATAATAAGATGATGGGCAGCCTAGCCGTGTCACGCAATGGGCAAGTGGTGTATAATCACGCGTTTGGCTTAGCGCAGCTGGCGCCCCCGGTGCCCGCCACCACCGCCACGCGCTACCGCATGGGCTCCATCACGAAGATGTTCACGGCGGTGATGATTTTTCAACTCATCGAGGAGAAAAAGCTGACCCTAGGCACGCCGCTGGCCACCTTCTTTCCGCAGCTGCCCAATGCCAAGACCATCATCATCGACCAGCTGCTGAGCCACCGCAGCGGGCTGCACAATCTCACGGCCGATGCAGCCTACCTAGGCTACATGACCCAGCCAAAAGTGCAGGCCGAGCTACTGGCCATTATGAGCAAGTATCCCCCGGACTTCGAGCCGGGGGCAAAGTTTGACTATAGCAATTCTAACTACATCGTGCTGGGCTACATCATAGAAAAGCTCGGCAAGCAGCCCTACGCCCAAGCCCTGCAAAAGCGTGTGGTGGCCAAAGCCGGCCTCCAAAGCACTTATTACGGCGGCAAAATCGACCCTAAAAAGCAGGAAGCATTCTCCTACAAGCCCACCGGTAGCGGCGGCTGGCAGCCCGACACCGAAACAAACATGAGCACCCCTGGCGGAGCTGGCGCGGTGGTATCGACTCCAGCCGACATCGACCGCTTTCTGGAAGCGTTGTTTGCGGGCAAGCTGGTGTCGGCGGCCAGCCTAGGCGAGATGAAAACCATCCGCGATGGTTTTGGGCGGGGCATCATGATGATGCCATTTCAAGGCAAGCCCGGCTATGGGCATGGCGGCATCATCGACGGCTTTCAGTCGCTGGCCAGCTACTTCCCCGACGACAAGCTGGCCATTACGCTGAGCACCAACGCCCACAACTATACTCTAGGTGACGCGATGGGTGACGTGCTCAGCATCTGCTTCAACAAGCCCTATAAAATTCCCGATTTTGCGGCCAGCACCTTTGCGCCCGCCGCGGCCGACCTCGACCGCTACGCTGGCACCTACGCGAGCCAGCAGATTCCGCTCAAGGTTACGCTGACCAAAGAGGGCGGCTCGCTCTCTGCTCAAGCCACGGGCCAGTCGGCCTTTCCGCTCGAGCCCGTGAGCCAAGGCGTATTTAAGTTCGACCAGGCTCGCATTCGCATGGAGTTCGACGCTGCCAAGCCTAGCTTTCTTCTCAAGCAGGGAGCCAATACCTATACATTTACGAAGGAATAAGTTGCCTTATTTGGCTACGACTTTCCACTGACGTGCTTCTTTCTTTTTTCTCTTCATGTCCAAACCTCTTTACCTAGCTACGGCGCTACTGTTAGCAAGCGCCGCCGTAGCCCAGCCTACCGTGCCCACCCCGGCCGGCGCCACCAAAGTAAAAACCAAGCATAAGCGCGGCCAAGCCGATGCGGCTACTACCACTGCCCCGATGGCCGCTGGGGCCGCTAGCGCCACCGACTACTCGCTGCCCTATGCTGCCAGCATCACGCCTGAGGGGTTAAAAACTGACCTCGACGTACTGGCTTCGGATGCTTACGAAGGCCGCGAAACCGGTAAGAAAGGTCAGAAAATGGCCGCCGACTACATTGCCAAGGCCTTCGCGGCCGATGGACTGGCCGGCCCAGTCCAAGGCTCGGACAACCCGTATTTGCAGCATTTTACGATGAACCGCGTGAGCATCGACCCGGCTTCGGCCATTCAGGTGGGCGGCAAAACGTACACGCAAGGCAAGGACTTTTACGTGCTATTACCGGGTGGCCTGATAGGTTCTACGGCTCCTTTAAAGCCCACCTTCGCGGGCTACGGCATTAAGGAAGCCAACTACTCCGATGCCACTCCTGCACCGGGCGGCGACCTAGTGGTACTACTAGGCCAGCCCCTCAATAAGACCGGGCAGCCGCTGCTAGGCGCAACCAGCGCGTATGGTGCCAGCGGCCTGCCAGCCCTGACGGCCCGCACCGGCGCCCTGCGCGCCGCACGGCCAAAATCGGTCTTTTTGGTGGCCCCCACGGCGGCAGCGTTTGCACAAACTCCCAAGGACTATGCTCAGCTACTCGGCCAGGAGCAGTTGGAGTTTACCGACCAGCCAACCCAAGGTGGACTCGGTATTGTGCTGGTATCGCCGGCCCTAGGCGCCGCCCTACTAGGTACTACTCCGGCTGGCCTCACCAAGTACGAGAAGGGCGTAACTGCCGCCGGCAAGCCCATTGCTGGTGAGTTCAAGCCTGCCTCTACCAATGTGCAGCTCAAGCAAAAGAAGGAGCCCTTTACCACTGAAAACGTGCTGGGCTACCTCGAAGGTGGCGACAAGAAAGACGAGGTAGTGGTAGTATCGGCCCACTACGACCACCTAGGTATCAAAGATGGCGTGGTCTACAATGGAGCCGACGACGATGGTTCGGGCACGGTGAGCGTGTTGGCTATGGCGCGGGCCTTCACCCAGGCTAAAAAGGACGGGCACGGCCCGCGGCGCAGCATCCTATTCTTGGCCAACGTGGGCGAGGAAGAGGGCCTGCTGGGCTCGCAGTACTACACCGACCACCCCATCTTCCCGCTGGCCAATACCGTCACCGACCTCAACATCGACATGGTGGGCCGCGTGGACAGCCTGCACCAGGGCAAGGGCGACTACCTCTACCTGGTGGGCGCCGACCGACTGAGCACGGAGCTAAACACGCTGAGCGAGGCTACCAACCAGCAGTACCAGCCGATAGCGCTCGACTACAAGTACAACGCCCCCGACGACCCCGAGCACATTTACGAGCGCTCGGACCACTACAACTTCGCTAAGCACAACGTGCCGATTATATTCTACACCAGCGGCTTGCACCCCCAGTACCACAAAGCCACCGACGACGTGGCCCTGATTGACTTTCCGGCCATGGCCCGGCGCGACCAGCTCATCTTCCACACCGCCTGGGCCGTGGCCAACCGCGACCAGCGCATACTGGTCGATGAGAAATTTCGCGCTACTGGCTTTGTGCCCTCGGCCACTGACCTCGACCGCTACGTGGGCACCTACGCCAGCGCGCAGATTCCGCTCAAAGTCACGTTTACTAAAGACGGCACCACTCTGAAGGCACAGGCCACCGGCCAGCCCGCCTTCGCGCTGGAGCCCGTGAGCCAAGGCATTTTCAAGTTCGACCAGGCGCAAATTCGGGTGGAGTTTGACCCAGCCAAGCCCAGCTTCACGCTCAAGCAGGGCGGCGGCAGCTTCGTATTTACCAAAGAGTAGCGCCTCGACTTGCACCTAGGGTTACTTCCAACTTTTTAGCGGACCTTCACCGGCTGCCAGCTCACCAATGGGCTGGCAGCTTTTCGTTTAGCCCTTCCGTTTCCGATGCGTCCTTTTTACTACCTAGGAGCCCTACTACTGCTAGCGGCGAGTGCCAGCGTGGCGCAGCCCACCCGGCCGGTCCCCAAACCCAAGCGCCTGCTCGCCGCCCCCGACTGGTCGGTGCTCTACGCCGCCCGCATTACGCCCCAGGAGCTGCGGCAAGACCTGACGGTGCTGGCCTCCGATGCCTACGAAGGCCGCGGCACCGGCCAAAAAGGCCAGAAGATGGCCGCCACCTACCTCGCCAAGGCCTTTGCCGCTGCTGGTCTGACGGGCCCGGTACCAAACTCCGACAATCCCTATTGGCAGCATTTCAAGCTGCACCGCGTGGGCCTGGATTCGGCTTCGTCCATAAAGATTGGGACCCGGACGTTCGTGCTGAACAAGGATTTTTACGTCATCCTGCGCGACCCTGCGGCGGCAATGGCCACCATTCAGCCCACGTTTGTAGGCTACGGTATCAGCACCCCGGCCTTCGCCGATTTCGCGGCCAATGCTCCCGACTTGCAGCACAAAGACTTAGTGCTGCTATTGGGCGAGCCTCAAACCAAAGCTGGCCAGCCGCTACTAAGCCAAAACGGCCAGCCTAGCCCCTACGGCACCGCGGGCATCGCCGAAATGGGAGCGCGCAGCCCAGCGCTCCGGTCGCTGGCGCCACGCGCTACGTTTCGCATCATGCCCAGCGCGGCGGCCTTCGCTCGCGTGCTGCAAGACTATCCTTTTATGTTTGGGCAAGGGCCCGACGACCAGATAACCTTTCCTGGTGAGCCGCAGTCCTCCCCAACCGGCCCAGGCAGTAACGTTTTTTTCCTTTCGCCCGAGATGGGGGCCGCGCTGCTCGGCACCACCCCCGCCGGCCTGGCGCAGTACCAGCAGGCCGTAGCCGCCGCTGGCAAACCCGTGGCGCCAGCCTTTCAGCCAGGGCCCATCGAGCTGCGGATAGCGAACCGAGCGGACGATTTCACCACCGAAAACGTGCTGGGCTACCTCGAAGGCACCGACAAGAAAAACGAAGTGCTAGTGCTGTCGGCGCACTACGACCACATCGGCCGCAAAAATGGCGTGGTATATAACGGGGCCGACGACGACGGCTCGGGCACGGTGAGCGTGCTAGCCATGGCCCGCGCCTTTGCCCAGGCCAAGAAGGCCGGGCACGGCCCGCGCCGCAGCATCCTATTCCTGGCCAACGTGGGCGAAGAAGCAGACCTGCTGGGCTCGCGCTACTACACCGACCACCCTATTTTCCCGCTGGCCAATACCGTGGCCGACCTGCACCTCGACATGGTGGGCCGCGTCGATAGCGTGCACCAGGGCCAGGGCGACTACCTCTACCTGATAGGCGACAACTGGCTTTCCGGCGAGCTGCGTGCACTGAGCGAAGCTACCAACCAGCGCTACCAGCACCTAGGGCTCGATTATAAATACAACTCCATCGCTGAGCCCAGCCATCTCTACTACCGCTCCGACCACTACAACTTTGCCAAGCACCGGGTGCCGGTCATTTTCTACGCCAGTGGCTTCCACGCCGACTACCACCAGCCCACCGACGACGTGGAGAAAATCGACTTTCCGGCCCTCACGCGCCGCACCCAACTCATCTTTCACACCGCCTGGGCCGTGGCTAACCGCGCCACTCGCCCGGCCCTCTCGGCCCAGTATCGCCCTACTGGTTATGTCGCTGCCCCTACTGACTTAGCCCGTTATGAGGGTATCTACAGCAGTACTCAGCTGCCCTTCAAAATTACAATTAAGAAGGGCAGCGCCGTGCTCACGGCCCAACCCACGCGTCAGTCGCCGCTGCTACTTGCGGCCATAAGCCCCGGCGTATTTGCCTGCGCCGAAGCTGGGCTGCGCTTCCAGTTCGCGCCCGACAAGCCAACATTTGCCCTGCTCGAAAACGGCAAGAACTATATCTTCACAAAAGATTAGCTGTGCTTTAGTCAGTTAGCGCCGAAAACTGATACCTAGGAAATACTCCCTATCGACGGAGTGCGTGAGGGGCATGTGCGCGCCGAAGTCGAGCTGCACGTTGTCGGAGATGTCGAGCTGCGGCCCTAGGTTCACCGAGCTGCGCCAGTTGGCTTGGCGGGTGTCCCAGTAGCCCACCACTTCCACGAAGGCCTGCACGAGCTTGTTGAACTGGTAGTCGGTAGTGACAGTGGGCGTGAGCTGGTAGAAGTGCTGGCCGGCGTCGGGGTCGAAGAAATAGTTATTGGCCACCTGGCCGCCCACGCTCCAGGTTTTGGTGCACTGAAATACGCCGGTGAGCGTGAGGCCGGGCTCGTAGCCGCCGTCGCCCACGGGGCCGCCGGTGGGTAGCTGCACGTAGCCCACTAGGCCTAGGGCCCCGCGGCTATCGTCGTCACCCACCAAGGTGTGCTTGAGGCGCAGCGTGATGTCGCCCACGCCCCGGTACAATTTGTTTTGGTCAAACGGGCTGCCGCCCTGGCTGTCGTCGAAGTTGTGCGAGTAGGTATACGTATCGAGCGCCACCTGAAAATCGGTGCGGTCGGTGAGGCCGATTTTCGCCAAAAAGTGGTTCACGTACCAGTCGTGGCCGTGCTGCGGCCCCTCGTGGCGCGTGAGCAGGCGCAGCACGTCGGTCTCATACTGAAAGTGGCCCGCATCGACCGAGTACGGACTTTCGGTGATGCCAGGGCGGTCGGGCACCATGGGGCGCATGTACTTGCGCGGCGTGGGGTTGAAGAGCGTGTAGTGGCTCTTATCCACGTCGATGGTATCGTTGAGCAACTTGTTTGATTGAGCCAGTGCCGGGCTAGCCATCATTAATGCCCCTAGGCAGCCCGCATAAAAATGGCGCATAGAACAACGTAAAAAAAGGTAATAGCCCGCATACGCAGCCCACTGCGCAGTGACTGAGCGTGACTACTGGCTCCACACCAGTCTTTCCCGGCGTGCTGCCGGGCGCGGCGGCAGCGCGCCCCAGCATCCTGGCCGTACCTTCGTCGTATAAGGCAAAAATTCATCAAAAATCCATGTTCAGCGTGTTCCCTTCCGTTCGTTATACCTTCTTGCTGAGCTTGCTGCTGGCCCTGGGCACAGCCGCTTGCGGTAAGAAGCCCGACGGCACGCCCTACGGCGTAGACCCCGCCCGACTGCCCGAAGGCCGCCGGAAGGCGCATCCGACTACGCTTATTTATAAAAAGGATATGCCGAAAGGCGCCGAGATGAGCGCCGTCACCAACGCCGCCAAAACGGGCCAGCCCACCAGCGCGCAGCCGCTGAGCCCGCCCACCCGCTAGCCCCCTAGGGCGGCAGGTAGTCGGCCCCAAAACCTACCTTTGCGCCGTAATGGAAAAACCCAGCATCCCGCAAGGCACCCGCGATTTTGGCCCGGCCCAAGTGGCGCGCCGCCAATATATTTTTAATGTTATCCGGCGCACGTTCGAAACGTTTGGCTATGCGCCGCTCGAAACGCCGACCCTAGAGAACCTCTCGGTGCTAACTGGCAAGTACGGCGACGAGGGCGACCAGCTGCTGTTTAAAGTCCTGAACTCGGGCAACTTCCTGGTAAAGGAGCGCCGCGGCGAAATCACACCGCTCGTGACGGCCGAGGACCTCGACGCCGGCCACAAAGCTGTGCTGCCGAAGATTGCTGAGAAAGGCCTGCGCTACGACCTCACCGTGCCCTTTGCTCGCTACGTAGCCATGAACCGCGGCACGCTCACCTTCCCCTTCCGCCGCTACCAGATGCAGCCCGTGTGGCGCGCCGACCGCCCCCAGCGCGGGCGCTACCGCGAGTTCTGGCAGTGCGACGCCGACGTGGTGGGTACCGACTCGCTGCTTTGCGAGGCCGAAATCGTGCTGATGATGGCGCAAGTATTCAACGGCTTGGGTCTAACCGATTTTACTATTAAAATCAACCACCGCGGGGTGCTGCGCAACATTTACCAAGCCTTAGGTGGCGAGGGCAATGAAACAGACCTCTTTGTGGCCATCGACAAGCTCGACAAAATCGGGCGCGATGGCGTGAGCAAGGAGCTGCTCGAAAAAGGCTTTTCGGAGCCGACTATCGACACGCTATTTGAGCTGCTAAACGTGGCCGGCAGCTACCCCGAAAAGCTGTCGCGCCTGCTGGCCGGCTTCGTGACCGCGGGCGTGGAGCCCGACGGCCTGCGCCCCGGCGCCGACAGCGAAGATGAAAGCACAGCCTTCTATAAAGGGTTGAATGAGCTGGCTGAGGTACGCGATATTTTGCAGGCCTCGGGCTTCACGCAGTTCGACCGGCTGGAGTTTGACCCCACGCTAGCGCGCGGGCTGAGCTACTACACCGGCTGCATTTTCGAGGTGAAAATCAACAACGTGCAGATGGGCAGCGTGAGTGGTGGCGGCCGCTACGACAACCTCACTGGCTCGTTTGGGCTGCCGGGCGTGTCGGGCGTGGGCTTCTCGTTTGGCGTAGACCGCCTCTACGACTGCCTCGAAAGCTTGGACCTCTTCACCGAAACCGGCGAAACGCCCACCCGCGTGCTGCTCACGCACTTCGACGCGGCCAGTGGCCGGGCGGCCCTACCGCTGCTGGCCGAGTTACGCGCCGCGGGCATCCCGGCCGAGCTGTACCCCGACGCCAGCAAGCTGCAAAAGCAGTTTAAGTATGCCGATGCCAAGGGCATTCCGCTGGTCGTTATCCTAGGTCCCGAGGAACTAGCGGCGGGCGTGGCGAAGATTAAAATTCTACAAACCGGCGAAGAACGCACGCTGCCACTAGGCGAAGTAGTGGGGGCGCTGACGGTATAATCCTAGCTATTCACAGCCAGTAGCGCGGGCTTTTAGTTTGCGAGTGGGTAGTTGCTGCTCACTCGCAAACTAAAAGCCCGCGCTACTATTTAATGATGGTACAATAAGCCTTGCCGCTAGCTTCTTTTATGCCTTATCTCTATCTCGACGAGCCACTTACACTATCCACCCTGGCCGCACTACTGCGCAGCCCAGAAGCCGTGCGCCTGCAGCCCAACGCTGCTAGTCCCTCGCCCGCTGACCCAACCGCTAAAAGCTTAGCGCCGGCCTCGGCGGCTGGCTTGCTCACTGCCCTAGCCGCGGGTACTGGCCCCGAGCTACCGGCTGCGCTGGTACGCCGGATGCTGCTACTGGCGGCCCACCGCCTAGGTCGGACCGATGCGGCCGCAGAGCCGGTAGTGCGGCGCTTGCTCGACTTCTACAGCCGCGAGGTGTGGCCGGTGGTATACGAGCAGGGCTCACTAGGCGCCGGCCACGACCAAGTACCGCTGGCGCACCTGGGGCTGCCCTTGGCCGGTTTGGGTGAGGTCAACTACCAAGGCTACCGCCTAGCCGCGGCCGACGTGCTGGGGCTGTTTGGCTGGGAGCCGCCGCAGCTAACGCCCACCCTAGCCCTAGGTCTACTGAGCGGCAGCGACTTTACTCTAGCCTACGCCACAGAAGCGCTAGAGCGGGCTGACCACTTGCTCCGCGCTGCCGCGGTGGTGGGCGCATTAGCAACCATTTCCGCCCACCTCGACGACCTGCTAGCTGATGCTCGGCAAGCCATTGAGGCTGCCTGCAATGCCACCCCGCCCGCCTTTACCTCCCCTACAGAGCTACTGACAACCAGCCTACCGGCCAGCGCCTTAGACCGTGCTCTTGCGCAGCTAACGCACGCGGCAGCGCAGGTAGGCGCCCAAGCTGCCCAGCGCACGGCGGCACTAATAACGCAGTCGGGGCACCTAGCCGCCGAGCCGTCGCAACAGCTTGGGCTGCTGGCTCTACCTAGGGTAGCGGCCAGCTTAGTGCAACAGTGTGGGGGCTGGACCGATGCGGGCGATGCTCGCCAACCTCTACAAGGTGCCGCCGCTGCCCAAGAAGCCCGCCGCATAGTCGAGCTGGCTGAGCAGATGCTAGGCATCGAGCTACTAGCCGCCGCCCAGGCGCTCGACTTACGCGAGCTAGCTGGGGGCGACCTAGGGCTCGTGCTTAGCCCTGCCTTGACGCAGGCGGTGGCGGCCTTCCGCCAACACGTTACCTTCGCGGCGCACGACCGGGTGCTGGCTCCCGACTTGCACCGGGCGGCGCGCTTTGTGCGCGAGCATGCCTGGGCACAAGAATAGAAGCCGCCCCTGCGTTGTGCTGCTGGTTATGAAAAAACTTTCCGCTTCTTTGGGGCTGCCGCGCCTGGGTTTACTGCTGCTCTTGTGGCTATCGGCCCTGGCCGCGCGCAGCCAAAACGCCTGCCCTACCCCACCCCCAGCCAGCTGCCCCGAGCCTTTTCGGGTGGTAGATGCTGGCACGGGCCAGGAGGTGCGCACCCTCACGGTGGGCTGCCCGGTGCGCTTTGTGCAGTCGGCCTGCCGGCCGGCCACCCGGTCCGACCTACTTTACTACCAGGTTGTGAAGGGCAGCAACGCCGTTCCGCCTAGCTGCCTACCCACCACGCAGGCGGGTGTTACGACCTATACGCCCACCGCCGCCGACGTGGGGCCAGTGACAGTATTTGAGCTTTCCAACCCCGACCCTAGCTCGGGCACGGGCGGCGCGGGCGTGGCCTACATTCGCAATTACCAAGTGGTATCGCCCACGCCGCCCGGCTTCACGGTGGCGGCCTGCGCCAACAACACGGCGCTAATTACGCTACTCAATTCGGGCTACGACCAATACACCGTGCGGGTAAACGGCGGGGCGGCGCAGCCACTTACCACGCAGCCGGTGACCATTGTGCCGGGCGGAACCAATACCTTTTTGGTGACGGGCAGCGTGGCGGGCAGCTCGTGCACCCAAAGCACCAGCCTCACCCTGACCTTGCCGGTGGCCCAGCCGCCGGTGCTGGCGCGCCTCACCCGCACGGGGTCCGCAGCTAGCGGTGGGCCCGCCCAGTTTTCGCTGGCCCAAATACCCGCGGGCTTCACCTACACCTTGCAGGCCCAAACCGCTGGCCAACCTTACCAGAATGTGCCGGGCACGCCGGCCAATATCGGCTCGCCCGTGGCGGGGTTTGAGGTTGGCCAAGTGCCCCCGGGCCGCTATCGCCTACTGCGCACCGATGCCTGCGGCAATACGGCGGCGTCGGCCGAACTACCGACCCTAGGGCTGAGCGGCACGGCCGACAACGGACGCAACACGCTCACCTTCGACCTTTACGGAGGGGCTACCGCCGTAAGCTACTCGCTGGCTCGCAATGATGGCGTGGCGCTTCCGCTGGCGGGCTCAGCTACTACCTACGTCGATGCCAACGTGCAGTGCGGCACAGTTTACACGTACCGCCTCACCGCCACGCTGCCGGGCGGCCAAACGGTGTCGAACCCCCTCACCCTTACTGCTCAATCATCTACCCCACCGCCCACGCCGCTGCTGGTGGCCTCGTTTGACCTCCGCAACCGGGTGGTGTTGACGGCCACGCCCGGCGCAAGCGCCACCACCTTTGGCGCCGGCGGACAGCTGACTATCAGTAAGCAGGCGGGTGGGGCGGCGCCAGTGGCCTACGCCCCGCTGCGCACCGGCCGCACGGGCGCGGCCAGCCTCAGCCTGCGCGATTCGACCGCCCTAGGTACGCTGCTGGCCGCGCCACCCTGCTACACGGCTACGCTGCGCGATACCTGCGGCAATGTCTCGGCCGCGAGCCCATCGTCGTGCCCGGCCTTGCTGACGGTGGAAGCCGCCGACCCCGAGGGGCAAACGGCCCGGCTGCGCTGGTCAGCGTTTCAAGGGCCCGGCGGCCCAGCCGTTGGGGCTACCTATCAGGTACTGACGCTGGCCGCCGATGGCACAGTGCTGGCCATCAGCGCGCCGCTCACTGGGCTCACCTATCTCGACTCGGCCCCGCCCCTCGACCGCCAGATTTTGCGCTACCGCGTGGTGGCTAGCGGCGCCGGCCTGCCTACGGGCGCCCTCAGTTACTCCAACGTGGGCACCCTCACGCGCCGGCCGCGGCTGGTGATGCCCACCGCCTTCACGCCCAACGGCGACGGCCTCAACGATGTGCTTGAGTTAAAAGGTAGATATTTGCAAAACTTCACCTTCATCGTCGTCGACCGCAACGGGCAGGAAGTGTTCCGCTCCACCGACCGCGCCCAAACCTGGGATGGCTCCATCAACGGCCATGCCCCGGTAAATGCGGCTTACGTATGGCGCTTCGACCTGCTGGGCGAAGACAACCAGCCTTTACGCCAAACCGGCACCATTACCATCCTTAAATAACCCTTCTCTTTTTCTCATGCCCGACCAAGACACTTCTAAAGCCGCCCGCTTCCAGGAAATCGCCGCCACGCTCGCCGAGCAAGGCTTCACTGTGGCCCAGCAGGACCAGACGCGCCCCTGGGGCGGTTTTTTCGTGATTGACGAAAGCCAGGCCCAGGCCTTTGCCGATAAGTATTTCGACGGCCGCTCGGTCGATGAACTGCGCATTTCGGGCAAGCTGAGCCCCAAGGTGCTGCTCGTGGCTCCCAACCAGCGCCTGAGCTGGCAGTACCACTTCCGCCGCGCCGAGATTTGGAAAGTAGTGCAGGGCCCCGTGGGCGTGGCCACCAGCCCTACCGACGAGGAAGGTGAAGTGAAATCGTACGAGCCGGGCGCCCTCATCGTGCTCAAGCAAGGCGAGCGCCACCGCCTGGTGGGCCTCGATGGCTGGGGCGTGATTGCCGAAATCTGGCAGCACACCGATGCCACCCAGCCCTCGGACGAGGACGATATCGTGCGTGTGCAAGATGATTTTGGCCGCTAGTCGCTAGTTGACGTAGACTAGCCCCATGAGAAAACGAGTGTTTTGCTTCCTTTAGGCCAGCAAAACACTCGTTTTCTTTGTTCTTAGAAAATCCCAGTTCTTACCGAGTACCAAACACTTTCTCTCATGTCATCCCCGAGCATTTCCCCGGCTACCTACCACCTAGGTCAGTACCAGGAGGCCATCACGGCCGAAATCAACGACCTGAACGCTAAGAATTTTACCGCCGGCTTCTGGCAGAAAGAGGCCACTTTGTGGACCGACAGCGCCGAAGGCCAAGAGAGCATCCGCAGCTTTATGGGTTGGACGCGCGTGGCCGAAACCATGCAGCAGGCTGTACCCGAAATCGAGGCGTTCGTAAAAGAGGTAAAAGAGGCTGGCTTTGAGCACGTAGTGGTGATGGGCATGGGCGGCAGCACCATGGCCCCAATTGTGTTCGAGAAGTCGTTTGAGCGCGCCAATGGTGGCCTGCCCATCTCGGTGCTCGACACCACCGACCCCGGCACTGTGCAGCAGATTGAGCAGTCGGTACCGCTCGACAAGACCTTGTTTATCGTGGCCAGTAAGTCGGGCACTACGGCCGAGCCGCTGGCTTTCGGCGATTATTTCTACGCCAAACTGAAAGAGATTAAAGGCGACAAGGCCGGCGAAAACTTCGTGGCCATCACCGACCCCGGCTCCAAGTTCGTGACCAACGCCACCAACGAGGGCTACCGCAAAATTTTCCTAAACTTCGCCGAGGTGGGCGGCCGCTTCTCGGCCCTCACCTATTTCGGCCTGGTGCCGGCCGCCCTCTACGGCATCAATATCGCTGAGCTGCTCGACCGCGCCGTGACCATGATGCGTGCCTGCGGCAGCGAAGGCGACGTGCAAGACAACCCCGGCCTGCAACTGGGCGCCACCATGGGCGTGCTCTCGAAGCAGGGCCGCGACAAGCTGACCCTGGTAGTACCCGACAAACTACACGACCTAGGTCTGTGGCTAGAGCAACTACTGGCCGAAAGCACCGGCAAAGAAGGCAAGGGCGTATTGCCCGTAGCCGGAGAGCCCCTGGGCACGCCCAAGGTTTATGGCCACGACCGCCTGTTCGTGTATGTGGGCTACGAAGACACCCCCGACACCGAAAACCGCAACAAGCTAAAGGCGCTGCAAGAAGCCGGCCACCCGGTGGTTATCATCCTCATGAAGGAGCCGCTCGACCTAGGCGCCGAGTTTTTCCGCTGGGAAGTGGGCACGGCCGTAGCCGGCGCCGTGCTGCGCATCAATCCCTTCGACCAGCCCAACGTGCAGGAAAGCAAAACTGCTACCGACCGCGTGATGAAAGTGGTGCAGGAACAGGGCCACCTGCCCGCCGGCCCCGCCGCTGCCGCCGAGGCCGATGGCGTGAGCTACTTCACCGATGCCAAAGGCGACGGCGCCGTGGGCACGCTGAAGGCCTTCTTCGCTCAGTCCAAAGCCGGCGACTTCGTGAACCTGCAAGCCTACCTCACCGAGTCGGATGCTATCAGCGCCGAGCTACAAGAGTTCCGCAAGCTGGTGCAGCAAAACCTGCACTTGGCCACTACCTCAGGCTACGGCCCGCGCTTCCTGCACTCGACCGGCCAGTACCACAAGGGCGGCCCCAACACGGGCTTGTTTGTGCAGTTCACGCACCAGAGCCCGGTTGAGTTACCGCTACCCGGCCGCTCCTACTCGTTCGGCACCTTCGAGAATGCTCAGGCCCAGGGCGACCTCGAAACCTTGCAGCAGTACAAGCGCCGCACCCTGCACATCGACCTAGGCGGCAACGCCGAGCAGACGCTGCCCAAAGTAGTAGCCGCCCTGAAAGAGGCGCTAGCTAAGTAAGCCCTAGGCTCTCCAAAAAAGCCGCTGCGGCCCCTGGTGTTCCCGGGTGGCGGCAGCGTCTTTTTTTATGGTCAAATCAGTAAACCGATGGGGTCCGCTGGCACTAGTTTAACTCAGGGCTGAACTGGCGCCAGCAACGGACAGCGACGCTACTTTTTGACAAAAGCGTAATCCTAAGCTAATCAACGCGTCATAGACTAAGTAGAATTTTGAGCCAGTACTACCGCGTATTCATTCCGGGGCAGTGCTGGCGGCTATGCGTATTCTCACGGCTTGGCAAAAATGGGTGACTCGCGATGCCCTCTACGTGGTGCTTCAACTAGCTTGGTGGCTGGTCGATGGCACCGCCCTAGGTGGCCTGCGCTCGGCTTTTCGGGGTAGTGCGCGCTGCGCGGGCCGGGCGGCGGTGCGGCCCCGGCGCATCAAGGCCTCGCCCTACCCTAGCGCTGCCTTATGAAGGCTACGCCCGTACTAGCTGCCCGGCGGCCCAAGCGGCGCCGGGTGCAGGTGGCCGTCATCAGCGACGTGCACCTGGGCACCTATGGCTGCCACGCGCCCGAACTGCTGCGCTACCTCAAAAGCATTCGGCCCGAGGTGCTGGTGCTGAATGGCGACATTGTAGACATCTGGCAGTTCTCGAAAAACTACTGGCCGCCGGCCCACATGCGGGTGGTGCGCCACCTAGCCGCCCGCGCCGCCAAGGGCACCAAAATCTACTACCTCACCGGCAACCACGACGAGCTACTGCGCAAATTCGCGGGCCTCAAGCTGGGCAACTTTCATCTCGACAATAAGCTGGTACTCGACCTGCCGCACGGGCGCACCTGGCTGTTTCACGGCGACGTGTTCGACGTGACCATGCGCCACGCGCGCTGGCTGGCCAAGCTCGGCGGCAAGGGCTACGACCTGCTCATCTTGCTCAATCGCTTCGCTAACTTCTTGCTTACCAAGGTTGGGCGCCCTAGGGTAGCCCTGTCGAAGTTGGTGAAGGAACGCGTAAAAACGGCCGTGGCCGCCATTACCAACTTCGAGCAAACCGCCGCCGACATCGCGGCCGATGAGGGCTACCAGTACGTGGCCTGCGGCCACATTCACCAGCCCGAAATCAAGACGCTGACCACCGAGAAAGGACCCGTTACCTACCTCAACTCCGGCGACTGGGTCGAAAACCTGACGGCCTTGGAGTACACTGCCGAGGCAGGCTGGCAGCTCTACCACTACCACCAGGACCTAGGGCTACCCCCCACTACCGAAGCCCTCCCCGACCCTACCGACCTCGCCGCCGATGCCGACGCGGCTACCCTGCTGCAAGGGCTGCTGGCCGAATTTAAGTTAAAATGAAAACCAGTTGTCGTTGCGAGGAGGCACGACGAAGCAATCTTTCCTTCACGTTAGCTAACGTAAGCAAAGCAGTTTAAGGAAAGATTGCTTCGTCGTACCTCCTCGCAATGACAGCATCTAGTAAATGAGAATACTGTATGCCATCCAGGGCACCGGCAATGGCCACCTTAGCCGCGCCCTCGATATAGTGCCACTGCTGCAAAGCCGCTGCGAGCAACTCGACATCTTGGTGAGTGGGCCGCCCGCCGACCTTTCGCTGCCCTTCGAGGTGCGCTACCAGGCGCGGGGCATGGGGTTTTTGTTTGGCAAAAAGGGTGGTATCAATTTTGTCAAGACGTTTCAGCAGTTCAACTCGGCGCGCTTTGTGCACGAGATACGGCACCTGCCTGTGCGCGACTACGACTTAGTTATCAGCGATTTTGAGCCCGTATCGAGTTGGGCGTGCCGGCTGCGGAGCGTGCCCTGCGTGGCCTTGAGCCACCAGAGCGCCGTGCTGCACCCCGCCGCCCCGCGCCCCAAGTCCGAAGACCCCGCCGGCCGGGCCGTGCTGCGCCACTACGCGCCTAGCACGGCGCAGTACGGCTTTCATTTCCAAGCCTATGCGCCGGGCATTGCCACGCCCGTCATTCGGCAGCAAGTGCGCGCCCTAAAGCCTACCAACGACGGCCACTACACCGTGTACCTGCCGGCCTTTGAGGAGGCTACCCTAGTAACTCAACTGCGCTACCTGAGCCGGCGCACCCGCTGGGAGGTTTTCAGCAAGCACAGCCAAGTACCTGCCACCCACGGCAATGTGCGCGTGTGGCCGGTAAGCGGGCCAGCCTTTCTCGACAGCTTGGCGCGGGCCGAGGGCGTGCTCTGTGGGGCTGGCTTCGAAACGCCGGCCGAGGCGCTATTCTTGGGCAAAAAGCTGCTGGCCGTGCCCATGAAGCAGCAATACGAGCAGCAATGCAACGCCGCCGCGCTGGCTAAGATGGGCGTGCCTATTATCAAAAATCTCAAGCACAAAAGCCTGGCCGTAGTCGATGACTGGCTGTGGCAAGGCCAGCCCGTGCCCGTGCACTACCCCGACCAAACTGCCGCCATTATCGACCGATTGCTGCACGAGCAGCGGCCGGCCGTTGTTCCTTCTCGGGCTACCCTTGCGTAGCCTGCCGTTGCCCATGCCTATCGTTTTAGATTCTGTGCCGGCCGACGCCCTGCCGGCTGCCTTCTTCCCGCCCACCACGCCCGCCGATTTTAGCCGCGCCGACTTCGGCCCTAGGTTCTACTGGGGCGCCTCCACAGCCGCGTACCAGACCGAGGGCGCGTGGCAGCACCAGGGCAAGGAGGCCAGCATTTGGGACGATTTTACGCGCCGCAAGGGCGTTATTCAGCGCGGGGAGCATGGGCGCGTGGCCACCGATTTTTACCACCGCTACGAGCAGGACTTGGACCTAGCTCAGGCAATGGGGCTCACTGACTTTCGGTTCTCGGTATCGTGGCCTAGGGTGCTGCCCAAGGGCGTGGGCGCCACCAACCGCCGTGGGCTCGACTTCTACGACCGGCTGGTCGATGCCTGCCTCGAACGCGAGCTACGTCCCTGGCTCACGCTCTACCACTGGGACTTGCCCAGCGCCCTGCAAGCCCGCGGCGGCTGGACCAACCGCAGCATCGTGGGCTGGCTGGCCGACTACGCCGCCACTATGGCCCACCACCTCGGCGACCGCGTAGGCCATTGGCTGGTGCTCAACGAGCCCATGGCGTTTGTGGGGGCTGGGCACCTATTGGGCGTGCACGCGCCGGGGCGGCGGCACCTAGGGGCCTTTTTGGCGGCGGCCCACCACGCTACGCTGGCCCAGGCCGAGGGCGGCCGGGCGCTGCGGGCTGCATTGCCCGCCTCGGCCCAGATTGGTACCACGTTTTCGTGCTCGTACCTCACGCCGCAGCGGCCCGACTCGGCCCGCGATGTGGCCGCCACCCGCCGCGCCGATGCCGTGCTCAACCGCTTTTTTGTGGAGCCCACCCTCGGCCTAGGCTACCCCACCGAGGAGCTGCCGGCCCTGCGCTGGCTGCTGGCCCGCTACCAGCAGCCCGGCGATGAGGCGCGCCTAGCGTTCGATTTCGACTTTTGGGGCGTGCAGAATTACACCCGTGAGGTGGTGCGCTTTTCGCCGTGGCTGCCGCCGCAGTGGGCCAAGCTAGTGCCCGCCCGACAGCGCGGCGTGGCCTGCACCGACATGGACTGGGAGGTGTACCCCGAATCGATTTATCACATGCTCAAGCAGTTTTCGGCCTACGAGAACGCCCCGCCGCTGGTCGTGACCGAGGCGGGCGCAGCTTTCCCCGATACCTGCGCGGGGGGCCGGGTGGCCGACCATGCCCGCCGCGCCTACCTGCGGGCAGCCATCGGCCAAACGCTGCGGGCCCAGCGCGAGGGCGTGCCGGTCGAGGGCTTCTTTGCGTGGTCACTTACTGATAACTTTGAGTGGGCCGCGGGCTACGGGCCGCGCTTTGGGCTGATACACATTGACTACGAAACCCAACAGCGTACCTTAAAAGACTCGGGCCACTGGTACCGGCAGTTTTTGACCGCCCCGCACCTAGCGCGGCGCAACTAGCGGCGGACGGCCCACGTTTCAGGGGCGGTTCATCTTTTACCGCTACTCCCGTGAAAGCCAACGAAATAATCTTCCGCCAGAATCGCATCGTGTATACACTGATGATAGTACTGGCCGGCCTAGGTCTGCTGTGGGGCTTCTGGGACCGCCAGCACAAGGCCGCGCAGGCGTCGCCTACTTCGGCCGCGCCCGCGGCACCCGTCCGCCCGGCGGCTACCGCCACCTTCTCCCGATGAACTTCTACGGGTAGCCGTTGTTTTTTGGGCTACGCTTACCTCCGGCGTTCGGCGGCGGTTGCGTTACCTTTGTTTTTTGGCACCTAGGGCTTTCTAGGCTGCCTTTTTCTATTTCTTACCAGCGCACCGAAGCAGCGGCTCGCCACTTGCTTCGGCTTGCGCATCAGTAGCATACGACTATGGCATTCGACATGATGGGCATGATGGGCAAGGTAAAAGAGCTGCAAGACAAGATGCAGCAGGCCCAAACGCAGCTCCAGCACATTACCGCCACCGGCGAAGCGGGCGGCGGCCTTGTAAAAGCCACGGCCAATGGCCACCGCCACCTAGTAAAGCTCGACATTGACCCTTCGCTACTGACTCCGGAAGACCGCGAAATGCTGCCCGACCTCGTGGTAGCGGCCACCAACAAAGCTTTGGACGCCGCCGCCGAGTTGGCCCGCCAAGAAATGCAGCGCCAGACCAGCGGCCTGCTCCCCAACATTCCGGGCCTCGACCTGAGCAACTTTGGCGGCTAGCACGTTGGAGCAGAACTCTCTAAAAGGGGCCGCTGCCGTAGCCGATGCTACGGCGGCGGCCCCTTCGCCAGTTAGCGACCTAGCGGAGGTTGCCATTGTTATTCTTAATTACAACGGGGCGCACTTCTTGCGCAAATTCCTGCCCGGCGTGCTGCGGCACGCCGACGGCGCCCGCGTGGTAGTGGCCGACAATGCTTCGACCGATGATTCCCTAGGTTTGCTACGCGCCGGCTTTCCGACTGTAGAGATACTGGCTTTTACCGAGAACCTAGGGTTTTGTGAAGGCTACAACCAAGCACTGGCCCGGCTCGATAGCCCCTATTTTGTGCTGCTCAACTCCGATGTGGAGGTACAGGCCGGCTGGCTGCGCCCGCTCTACACGCTGCTGCACGCTAACCCACGCATCGCGGCCGTGCAGCCTAAGGTGCTGGCCTACGACAACCCTACCCTGTTTGAGCACGCTGGGGCGGGCGGTGGCTACCTCGACGAGTTGGGCTATCCCTTCTGCCGGGGCCGCCTCTTCGACACCCTTGAAACCGACCGCGGCCAGTACGACGACCCGCGCCCCGTGGCTTGGGCCAGCGGTGCCTGCTGCCTGGTGCGCGCCACCACCTGGCGCGACCTAGGGGGCTTCGAGCCGGCGTTTTTTGCTCATATGGAGGAGATAGACTTCTGCTGGCGCGCCCAAAATGCGGGCTACGAAGTATGGTACCACGGCGGCGGCACGGTGCACCACGTGGGCGGCGGCACCCTCCCCAAAACCAACCCGCGCAAGACCTACCTCAACTTCCGCAACGGTCTGGCGCTGCTCTTCAAGAATGCTGCGCCCGGCGAACTGGCTGGCTTTCTTATCCTTCGGGTATTGCTCGATTGGGTGGCGGGGCTGCGCTTTCTGGCGGCTGGCAGTTGGCAAGAGGCACAAGCCGTGGGCCGGGCACATCTCCACTTCATCATGCGCCTAGGGTACTGGCGGCGGCGGCGCAAGCTTGCTAAGCCGCGCTTGCTAGCCAGCCAGCGGCCGGGCACCTACGCGGGCAGCGTGGTGTGGGCTTATTTTGGGCAGGGCAAAAAGCTATTTTCGCAGCTGCTACTTCCTTAGTAACGCTTCTCGCTAAAGATTCTCTTTGGTTTACCATTGGTCCACTATGAGAGCCTCCTATCTACTCTTCGTGCTGGTTTACCTAGCAGGCTGCTCAACTGATGATGCGGCAAAGCACCCTATTGCTTCGGTGGCCTCTACCAATTTACCCACGGCAGCTACCCAGTCAGTACCCGCCGCTAATAGCCCAGAGCAAGCCGTCCGCGATTATTTAAACTGGTATTCCGCCAACTACAACAAGCTGCCTACAAACTTTATAAAAACTGTTGGCGGCAATGATACCCTAGGTTACTACGCCGTCAACAGTCAGGTAACAGAAAACTGGCTGGCCGCCGTGCAAAAGAGCAACTTGGTCTCTGCTACTTTCCTCCAAAATTGGCGCAGCTATTTCAAGCAGTACGCCGATACGTTGCGCCTGCACCCACAAAACGATGGGCCGCCCAGTGGTTTTGACTACGATTTTCTTATGCTCTCGCAAGAAGCCGACACCAAGCTTACCGAGTTGCAGGCAGGCACCTTCACTACTAAGCTGTTAAATCCTGCTCGCGCCGTCGTAGCTGCGTTGGGGCCTCAGCACGATGGCTGGCGTGAGGGCATGACTTTTACGCTAGCAAAATCGGCTGCCGGCAAGTGGCAGATTGATGCGGTAAGTATTCCCGAAAACTTAATTCAGTAGTGGCTGAGCACGGGAGAGTGCGTCATGATAGGCAAGGCTTCTCCCCTTACAAATCCCACACGGTGCTGCGCTGCTGGCGCATGGCGTGGCGGATATTCATCCAGAATACGCCCGCGAAATAGAGCACGATGGGCGAGCCAAACGTAAAAAACGAAGCGTACACGAACGACAGCCGAACGCTGCGCGTGCTAAACCCCCAGCGCTGCCCTAGCGCCGAGCACAGCCCGAAGGACTGCGTTTCGATAAAGTCGGTGACGCGTTTCATAGGTGAATTTCGAAGAGGGTGGTGCAACTTTGCCAGCCCAAGATACAATGCCTGGCGGTTGCCCGCAATTTGTATCGCGCTTATTACCGGCAGATTACCTGCTAAAGTAGTGGCTGGTATACCTGCCTAGGTCGCTTTCTACGTTTAAGCTGCCGTAAAAGACGAGTCCGTTGCAACAAAAAAAACATTTATTTTCTGCCGGCCGCTCGGCTAGCAAGCTGAGCCGCTGGTTTTTGGTGCTGGCCCTGCCCACCGCCTGCTCGCCCTTGCCCAAGATGCTGAAGCAGGCCGAGGCTGGGCGGCGCGTGCAGGTATCGCCGACACCGCTCACGGCCGTGGGCGATGCGGTGCCTTTCGAGGCCACTGCCAAGGCCAATGCCAACCACCTAAGCAAAGGCGCCGTGTACGAAGTGGTGCTCACCTACCGCTACGACCACGACCTGCGCCTTGACACAGTGGGCCGGCTGTCCTTCGCCCACGGCGAGTACACCTACGATGACTCCGTGAAGGGCCGCCTCGTGAGCCGTAGCCGCTTCACCATCCGCAATACACCGCGCCACTCGCCGGGCCAGCTCATGGCTCGCGGCCAGGTGCGCGAAACTAAGCCCCACGGCAAAGTGCTGCGTGCCAGCACCGAAACCTTGGTAGCCCGCGGCATTTCGGACCCCGGCCGCCGCGTGGTAGTCGAAGACTCGGCCCTAGCGCTGCTACCCGAGCACGCCAGCAACGTGATGAGCGGCACGCGCCTGCTGCCGCTGTACTTCGACCAGGGCAAGTGGTTTATCCGCTCGCACCTAGGCACCAATATTGCTGCGCTGGAGGACCTAATTGATGCCAACCAGCACACGCAGCGCGTGCTTATCGCAGCCGGCCACTCGCCCGACTCCACCGATGCGCACCAGCCGGCCCTGGCCAGCAAGCGGGTGAAGATGCTGCTGTATTACTACAAGCAGCGGGTCAAAGGCTTTTCGTATCTCAATAAGGTTGAGAATATTAAATTCGACACTATCGCTTATCGTCGCAGCTGGGAGCTATTCCTGAACCAAGTGCAGAACTCGGTGCTCAAGCCCGCGCAGCAAGACTCGGTAGTGTCTATTATCAACGACACGCGCGGCTCTTTTGCCCAGAAAGAAAAGGCGCTGCATAAGCTTAGCTACTTCGACTATCTCGAAGAGTACATTTACCCGGTGTTGCGCTGGGGCACGGTGGCGGTTACCTACACCGCGCCGCCGCGCTACGACTCAGAAGTGTACTTGCTGAGCAAGAAAATGGTAGAGAAGCAGGCCGACATTGAGGCCCTCACGCCTGAGGAGCTGCGCTACTCGGCTACGCTCACACCACTGCTGGCCGAAAAGCAACGCATCTACGAGCTGTCGGCGGCCAGCACCGCCAATTGGGAGGCATTTTATAACCTAGCAACCGTGCTAGCCATGCGGGCCGCCAAAGAGCCCACCGAGCGCGTGCAGCGAGCCTACTATCACCGGGCAGCCGTCAACTTTACCCTAGCCGCCCACCGCCACCCCACGGCCGAGCTGTTTTACCGCGCGGCCACTGCCCACCGTCAGGCGCAAGAAACGCTCGAGGCCCTGCAAGACTATGACTATGCCATCAAGCTAGGCGGCTCACGACCCATGCTGCGCAAAATATTTTCGGACCGCGCCGCGCTCGAAATCCAAATTGGCCAGCCCGACCAAGCTCTGGCGAGCCTGCGCCTAGCCGGCCCTAGCTACCAGAACTACATGAATGAGGCCCTGCTGCTGGTGCAGCGCGGGGGCTACGATGCTGCCGCTGCTCAGTACACCCTGGCCCTCGACTTGCGCCCGCAGGCCGCGGCTCCGCACTACGGCTTGGCCGTAGCTGCCGCCCGCCGCCACGACGAGAACACCATGGCCCAGGAACTGCGCCGCGCTGTGCAACTCGACCGCAACCTCTCGACCCAGGCCGTAGAGGACCTAGAGTTTCAGGAGTACGCGCAGCGCCCAGCGTTTCGGGAGGCGCTGAAGTAGTTTTTTTAGCGGTTAGCTAATGGCGGCTAGCCGCTAGCTCTTGCCAAACGAGAAGCTAGCAGCTAACCGCTAAAACAGGCTTAACTTTACCCCGTAAAATACTTAATCAGATGCGTACTATTCAATTCCGCGAGGCCCTGCGCGAGGCCATGAGCGAAGAAATGCGCCGCGACCCGTCCATCTTCCTGATGGGCGAGGAAGTAGCCGAATACAACGGAGCTTACAAGGTGAGCCAGGGCATGCTCGACGAGTTTGGGGCTGAGCGCGTGATTGATACGCCGATTGCCGAGCTCGGCTTTGCTGGCATCGGGGTGGGCGCAGCAGCCAACGGGCTGAAGCCGATTATTGAGTTTATGACCTTCAACTTCTCGTTGGTGGCCATCGACCAGGTAATTAACTCGGCCGCTAAAATCTACTCGATGTCGGGCGGGCAGTACTCGTGTCCCATCGTTTTCCGTGGGCCTACCGGCAACGCAGGTATGCTTAGCAGCCAGCACTCGCAAAACTTCGAGAATTGGTTTGCCAACACGCCCGGCCTCAAAGTAGTAGTGCCCTCTAACCCCTACGACGCCAAAGGCTTGCTAAAAGCTTCCATCCGCGACCCCGACCCCGTTATTTTCATGGAGTCGGAGCTGATGTACGGCGACAAAGGCGAAGTGCCCGAAGAAGAATACATTCTTGAAATCGGCAAGGCTAACGTAGCCCGCGAAGGCAAAGACGTGACCATCGTGAGCTTCGGCAAGATGATGAAAGTTGCCTTTGGCGCTGCCGACGAACTAGCCAAAGAAGGCATTCAGGCTGAAGTGATTGACCTGCGCTCGGTGCGCCCCATCGACTACGATACGCTTATCGCCTCGGTGAAGAAAACCAACCGCATGGTGGTAGTAGAAGAGGCTTGGCCGCTGGCCAGCATCTCGGGCGAGCTGGCCTACATCGTGCAGCGCCGCGCCTTCGACCACCTCGATGCGCCGGTTATCCGCATTACTTGCGCCGACGTACCGCTGCCCTACGCCCCTACCCTCATTGAGGCCTCGCTGCCCAATGTAGCGCGCGTAGTAAAAGCGGTAAAGGAAGTAACCTACTCGGCCGCTTAGGTTCTTACTTGCCAAGACTACAAAAAAGCCCGTTAACGCGGGCTTTTTTGCGTACCATTCATACCAAATGGCCCTTCATGCTTACTAAAGCTGCACGCAGCTATCTTGGGCAAAAATGCTATTTTTCAAGTAGCATTCGCCTTATATGAACAAAGCAATATAAAATAGAAACAAACACATAACCATTTATTAATTAAGTATAAACATCTTATCTTAGGCTAAAACAAGGCTCTGGCTCAAAATAAGCCCATCTGTGTTTTAGCCAACTTTATTTAGCATGACACCTCCCACCCATTTACCATCAAGCACTTGGCCTATCGCATTCGCCGAGTCTAGCGCGCCAACGGCACTAGCTACCGAGCGCGAGCTTATTATCAAGCGCAACAATGTGCGGCTGATTGGGGAAGGCTCGCAAACCTTGCTGTTTTGCAATGGGTTTGGCTGTAGCCAGCAAATTTGGCGCTACCTCAGCACGCCGCTGGCCAATCGGTACCGCGTGGTACTGTTTGACTACGTCGGCACCGGCGATTCGGACCTAGGGGCCTATAACTGGCAGGAGTACAGCACGCTCAAGCGCTATGCGCAAGACGTAGTGGAAATCTGCCGGGTGCTGGAGCTGCATGAGGTGGTACTTATTGGGCATTCGGTGGGCGCTACCATTGCGATGCTGGCGGCCGGCCAAGCACCCGGCTATTTTGCTAAGTGCGTGCTCTTGACTGCTTCGCCTTGCTACCTCAATAAGCCGGGCTACTATGGGGGCCTCACCCTAGAAGATGTCAACCAGTTGTTCGCGCTGCTCGATGTCGACCAAAATAGCTGGGCCAACCTGTTCTCGGGCATGTTGATAGCACCCGAGCACGCCCCTACCATAGGCGAAGAGCTAGCCAGCTATTTCTGCAATCTTGATTCGAACGTAGCCAGGCATTTTGCTCGGGTAGCCTTTCTGGCTGATAACCGCGCCGATGTGTCGCAGCTGCAGCTACCGACCCTGCTGCTACAATGCGCCGACGACGCCATTGCCCCTACCGAGGTAAGCACATTTTTGATGGAGCACCTACCTCAGGCTACCCTTACCACACTTCCGGCCGTGGGCCACTGCCCACACCTGAGCGCCCCGCTTGAAACGATGGCCGCTATTGAAGCTTTTTTGGCGTCGCCCGACGGCAGCACATCTACTCCGGTGCCTGCTCGGAGCTAGGGGCCGCCTTTTTAGTCTTAGCAGCCTTCGAGGCTGGCGTTTTTTTGGGAGCCGCAGCTTGGGTGGGAGCTGCGGCTTTTTTAGCGGCTTTGGCTTTAGGCGCGGGCGGCGCAGCCTCACTGCCTAGGCCGGCGCGGCTCTTGAGGCTATCGGCCAAGCTTAAAAGCTGCTTTTCGAGGTCTTTGCGCTTGGTTTCGCCGCTACGCAGCAGGTCGTCCATTATTTTCTTGCCTTCCTGCTCGGAGATTTTGCTTTCTTGTACTAGCTTGTCGAGGGCCGTTTGCACGCGCTTATTGCCCTGCGAGAGAAAGCCCACGCCGGTATTGATGAATTTCTTGAACAGGTCGTCCATGAGCGAAGGAGTGGAAAGGGTGATGCCAGCAGAACATTGACTGCCAGCTGCTTGCTAAGCTACTAGAGCCGCGTCAATTTACCTAGGGCTGCTGCCCGCGCCGGCCCAGCCGATGGCCTCGGTAGCCCTTGATAGCCAGCGGTATCCAGCCCAGTATCGGAATAAAATATGCCAGTACCAACGGGTTGCGCCACAGCAGCTTCCAGAAAGCGCCGGGCCGGTCGAGGCCTAGGTTAAAGTTGCGCTCGCCATTTTTAACAAAGCGCCGCTCGAACTCGGTGAAGGCGGCTGGCCAGGCAAAGGGCAAGAAAAAAGGGAAATAACGCCGGTTTTCCTTGATGCGCTGCCACAGCTCGCGCCAGCGGTAGGGCTGCTGGCCGTGGGCCTGCACGGCAGCATCAAGGCCAGCCTGCATCTGCTGCCGAATGGTTTCGCTCAGAGCTAAGTATTCGTCGCGGGTCAGTTCGTTATGCTTTTTACTGGTCAGTTCGCTGGGCCGGATGCGGGTGCCCATCACGTAGGTAAGCTGAGCGGGCAAGGCCAAGTAAAACGCCCAAGGCTGCACTAGCACTAGCAGCAGCAGCAACGTGAGCGGCAAGAACGGAATCCCAATTTTTTTGGTCAGCCGATTTATTGGCTCGAAGCTGTAGGCATAAGGATTGAGGTACTCGGCGTTGACCGTATAAAACGGCATGATGTCGGTGCCATGCAGGAGACTCATGCGCAGCATGCTGGTAGCTAGGCGCTGGAGCTGGTATTTGCGGTTGAAACCTTTGCCGATGCCCGGCACACCCTCGGGGTACACCATGAGGTTGTGGCTCGGGTTGTACATCATGGTTTCGAAGTTGAGGGTCGTAGCTTCAACACAGCCGCATTTTTTCCAGAAGTGCTGCACCAAATACGGGTTCATAAGGGCCGTTTTGGAGAGCATGGGGGCTGACATGGGCCGCGGCATGGTGTGGTAGTGGTTGGGCAGCTTCCGAAAAAGGTGGGCCAGCACCACAATAGCATCCCAGGGGAAGGCCATGCCCGAGTGGTTGGAGGCAAAAATCAGTGGCCTGGCGAGGTTATTGCGCGCCGGAAACGGCTCGAAGCCCACCAGCCGCGAGCGAAACCACACCCGGTCGAGCAATTGCAGGATATTTTCATCAATAGTCCGCGTAAACTCCTCATCAAAGTAGTCGCGGTAAATATGCTGGTTGGCTTGAATAGCAGGTGGGGGCGTTTCCAATGAACAGCTAGCAAAGCACAAAGGCGCGGAAAACAGGTGCTGCTGCCAAGCCCTAGGTGCCAGCAGCAGCCCAAAGCTAAAGCTAGCCCCGGCAATGTGCGCGCCGCAAGGCGCGGCAGGCACCCAAGCCAACCTAGATGCGGCGGCGCAATTGCAGGCTTACCGAGTGCAGTTCGCCGTCAGGGCGGCGCAGCACTAGTATCAGGCGCTGGCCATCTTTGGCGCGCAGCAGCCGTGCTATTTCGGTGAGCGGCAACAGGCCGGCGGGCAGCAGATTGATAGCTACTAGCTCTTCTTCGACCACGATGCCCGCCTCGGCGGCCGGCGAGCCCGCCTCCACACTCTGCACTAGGCAGTAGCGGTAGCCGGGGCCAGCCGCCACTAGGCCTAGGCCGCTCATGTCGTGCTCGAAAGGCTGGCGGCCCTGCGCATTGGGGCGCAGCAGCAGGCGCTGATGCGGATAATCAATAACGCAGTTGAAGCGCTTGAGCAACTCGTAGCCTAGGTTGCCCTGGCGCGGAGAGTCGTGCTCGCGCAAGCGCTTGTGCACCTGCCCCGAGTCGGGAAAAGACGTGAGCACCCCCGGCACCCGGTAGCGCCCCAGCCGAATGGCACCCACCCGCCCAATGCTGCCCCGCACAATGCCACTTAGGCCACGGCCTAGGTCGGTGCGCAAGTGGCCAGGCGGCAGGTGCAGGCGCCGGTCGGCGTCGGTTTCGAGGCTGAGGGCGTGGCCGGCACCCGTATCTAGCACCAGGCGCAGCGGCAGGGGCGAGCCTGCGGAGCCGGCCGGCAACAGTTGCTCTACGCTGGCTTCTAGGTAGGCCTTGCCTCGGTTGAGGTGTAGTGGCAGGCTAGCCCAGCCGTGGCGCGGGGCACGGTAGCTGTCGGGCGCTTGGCACACCAGTTGCCCGCGCATGGGCCAAATGGTGACTACCATTGCGTGAAAGAGCTCGGCCCCCAGAATGCCATCGATACGGGTGCCAGCGTAGCCCGATAAGTTGAGGGCATCGTCGGAGAGTAGCAACCAGGTCATGCGCGGGGCTACTAGGCCAGGCAGCTCTACGCGCACATTATCGGTGCGGTAGGCGCGCAGCGGGGTGTCTTCGCCGCCCGTTCCTATCACGCGTAGCTCCTCGCCCCGCACTAGGTGCAGCGAGTCGGCCAGGTCAGGGTTGGTGAGCAGGCTAGTGCTCACCCCCGTATCGAGCAGAAAATGATACGGCCCGTGGCCATTGAGGCGAGCCGCTACAATGATGAGATTGCGCTGGGTATCAAACTTAACCGTGGCATGCTTGGCCCGCGGCCGCGTAAACTCAAACGCCTGAGTGCCCTGCGCCCACCCAGCCGGGCCTAGCACTAGCAGCCCGAGCAGCGCAGCCACGCACCCGCGCGCAGCACGCCCAAGCGTCCGCAGCTTTGCCACCAGAAGTACCAGATAAGTCATTGCGCACACCTATGCTAAGAAGGGTGCTTAAAGTTAGCTAACAGCTGTTAGTTTCTTGCTACTAACATGGCCGCTGTGCGCAAACAACTACCTGCTACCTACACGCCTAGGTCGGCTCCTCGGGGGCGGGCTCGCCCCAGGTGCCGGCGGGGTCGTAGTGCAGCGCTCCCTGCGCGATGCGCAGCGGCGCGGCCACATTGTTGTGGTAGAGCTGGCCGGTACCTAGGCCCTGCGCAAACCCCGCCACATCGTACTCACCCGTGAGCTGCGCCACCGCATTTAGGCCAATGTTCGATTCTAGGGCAGAGGTTATCCACCACCCTAGGTTGTGGGTTTCAGCCAAGGCAATCCAGCGGCGGGTGGCTGCGTGGCCACCTAGCAAGGTAGGCTTGAGCACCAAGTAAGCGGGCTGCACCGCCGCAAGCAGCTCCGCTTGCCGGTCCGGGTCGGTGAGGCCGATTAGCTCTTCGTCGAGCGCTATCGGAATGGGCGATTGGCGGCACAGCTCGGCTAGCGCCGCCCACTGCCCTGCCGCCAGTGGTTGCTCAATGGAGTGCACCCCAAAGCGAGCCAGCTGCTCCAGCTTACCTAGGGCCTCGGCAGGAGTGAAAGCACCGTTGGCATCGACGCGCAGCACAAGTTGCTCTGGCCCGGCCTCAGCCCTGATTTCAGCCAGCAGGGCAAGCTCGGTGGCAAAATCCAAGCTACCAATTTTGACTTTCAGACACGAATAGCCTGCAGCTAGCTTCTGCCTGATTTGCTCGCGCATGAAGCCAGCATCGCCCATCCACACCAGCCCATTGATAGGAATACTAGCTTGGCCTTGGCTGAATGCGTTGGTATACAACTGGTGGCGTCCACCTTGGGCCAGGTCGAGCACCGCTGTTTCGAGGGCAAAGCGCAGGGCGGGCTGTGTTGCCTTGGTCAGGCTGGCCGGCGCTATGTCTTCCAAAAAGCTATAACGCTGCTGGTTTACACTGTGGCAGAGCGCCTGCACCTGGGCTTCAAAATCGGGCCCAAAGTCGGGGCTGAGCCCAGCTAGTGGTGCTGCCTCGCCCCACCCCACCCGGCCCGATGTGCGCACATCGCGCAGCTCGAGGTAATAAGCGACATGCTCGGTAAGTGCGCCGCGCGAAGTACGGGCCGGAAAGTTGAAACGCAGGGCCCGCCGTTGGTAAGAAAGAGTTAGCATTAAACAAAGGTGGCAACCCGGAGTAGTAATTGCAGACTACACTAAACGCAAAGCGGCCGGGTAGCTGTGCTACCCGGCCGACTTACAAAATTCAACTTACAGACTATGCCTTACTTACGAAGGGCTGTCGGTTTTCTTTTTGCCGCGACGGCTAATCTGGCCGCCTTTGCGACCAGCTTCGCGCGCTTCTTCGGGCGAGAAGCGGTGGCCACGGCCGCTCTGGTGCGAGGCACGGCCGCCTTCGCTGGCAATGCGGCGCTGCTGCTCGGGTGACATAGCGGCGAAGCCGCGGCGGCTTTTCTCACCGATGCGGTTAGCCGGGCGAAGCGAGCGTTTAGCGTCGCCGGCAGTTGTTGCGGTTGAGGAGGTAGTTGCCATGGGAATTAGGAGGAAATAGGAGGAAATTGGGTCGTGTTTGTTTTAAGGATAGATGAAGCTAAGCACCGCCTTCCCCACCCAACAAATTAATGCTACTACCCCTTCAATAAATACCAGTTAGTACTTAGCTTGCTCTACGTACTTACCGTAGCGCTGTGCTTACTACTGCGGAAAACCGCTACTATTCGCGAGTACTAACAAGTTCTGCCAGTTAGTACTGACTAGTTGCAACCCTGCGTTCGTACTATTGGTTCTCGCTTTCCTTACTTGTCTCCCTTTCTCATGTCCAGTTCTTCCCCGTCACTTGCGCCAGTTCTTGCAGCACCGGCCCCCACTTCTTTAGCAACTCACTACCAAGCCGTGCGCACCCAGTCGGTGGCCCTAGTGCAGCCGCTGCTGCCCGAAGACACTGTGGTGCAGCCTACCCTCGATGTGAGCCCGCCCAAGTGGCACTTGGCCCACACTACCTGGTTTTGGGAAACCTTCCTGCTGAAAAACTACCTGCCCGGCTATGAGGTATTTCACCCCGAATACGCCTTCCTATTCAACTCCTATTATAATTCGCTGGGCTCGCGCGTGAACCGCGCCGACCGGGGCACCCTGTCGCGCCCGCCGCTGGCCGATGTGTACCGCTACCGCACCTATGTAGACGAGCACATGGCCACCCTGCTCGCCCGGCTAGCCGAGCTGCCGCCCGCCGCCACCGAGCTGCTAGAGCTGGGCCTGCACCACGAGCAGCAACACCAAGAGCTATTGGCTACAGATATCAAGTACATCCTCAGCACCAACCCTCTGGCGCCCGGTTATTTGACTGATGAGCAATTAGCGATGAGCAATGAGAAGTCTGAGCCGGCTGCCAACTCCTTACCGACGGCAGCCTGGCTACCAGTGCCGGGCGGCATCTATGCCGTGGGCCACCAGCAGGAAGGCTTTTCGTTTGATAATGAGCTGCCAGTGCATGAGGTGTTGGTGGCGCCATTTGAGTTGCAAAACCGGCTCGTGACCAATGGTGACTTCCTCCGCTTTATAGAGGCCGGCGGCTATCGGCAGTTTCAGTTTTGGCTGGGCGAGGGCTGGGACCTTGTAAACCGCGAAAGCTGGACGGCCCCACTCTACTGGTCACAAAATGCGGACGGCCAGTGGCTGCGCTACGGCCCCACGGGCCTGGCACCGCTCAATCTAGCGGCGCCCGTATCGCACATTAGCTTCTACGAGGCCGATGCGTATGCGCAGTGGGCCGGCGCCCGCCTGCCCACCGAGGCCGAGTGGGAAGTTGCCGCTCGCCACTTTGAGGCCACGCCGCAGGGCGGCAACTGGCTCGAAACTGGGCACTTCGACCCGCAGCCGCTGGCGGCCAATGCCGACCCTACGCAGTGTCACCAATTGCTCGGCGACTGTTGGGAATGGACCTACTCGGCCTACCACCCCTACCCTGGCTACCAGCGAGCCGCCGGCGCCCTAGGGGAGTATAATGGCAAGTTTATGCTAAACCAACTGGTGCTGCGCGGCGGCTCATGTGCTACCCCCGAGAGCCACATCCGCCTTACATACCGCAACTTCTTCCACGCCGACAAGCGCTGGCAGTTTACTGGGCTGCGGCTGGCGCGCTAGCAAAATAGAAGCCTAGGCGTTGTGAGCCCGAGCATACCAATTCTGTGCAGACTGGTATGCTCGGGCTCGCAACGCTTAGGCTTCTATTTTGCTAGCCGCAGACGCACGTAGAGTTGGCCATTGGCCTCGCGCAGGGCCAGCGGGGTGCCGTGTAGCTCAGCAATGCGGTTGCTGAGCCAGAGCCCCAGGCCAGCGCCCCCGCTGAGCACATCGGCTTGGTAGCGCGCAGTGGTGAGGCGTGCAAGGTCGCCGAGCGAGGCACGGATGGGGTTGCTAACCTCGGCATAGCAAAGGCCAGTTTCGGGTTCTTGACCTAGGGCCACTTGCACGGCCGCACCGGGCGGCGCGTGGCGCAGCGCATTGTCGAGCAGGTTAATAATAACGGTAGTCAGCTTGTCGGCGTCGGCCGCTACGGTATAGTTAGGCATATTTTCATCTACTGCCAAGTGCAGCTGCCGGCCTGCCGCGCGAAAGCGCGGCAGCAGTTGGTCGGCGGCGGCCAGTACTAGCTCGTCGAGGGCTACGGGGCGGCGCGTGAGCGGCAGTGCATCGGTGCGCAGGCGGCTTACCAACAGAAAATCCTCAACCAGCCGACCTAGGCGCTGTAGCTCCTGCGCTTGGGCATCGAGCGGCGCGCGCAGGCTGGCGGGCAGCTCGGGGGCTTGACGCGTCACGGCCAGGCCGGTTTGCAGCACGGCCAGCGGGGTGCGCAGCTCGTGGGCGGCGGCCGCCAGAAAATTATCTTGCAGCTCGGCTCCGGCTTGCAGGCGGTCGAGCATCTTATTCAGGGCTTGCGCCAGCTCCTGCACCTCATCGCCAGTGGCGGGCTCGGGCAGGCGCTCGGAGCCGGGGGCCGCCCCAATACGCCGCGCCTGCTGGCTAATGCGCCGCAGCGGCCGCAGTACCCACCAGCCTAGCACGGCCGCTAGCGCCGCAGCCAGCCCTAGGCTACCGGCCAGTGCCCCCCACAGCCCCAGCCGCACCCGCCCTAGGTCGGCCAGCAGAGGCGCGGCCGAATGCGCCAGCCAGAGCCGCACCTGCACCGGGCGGCCGGCCTCGTTGTAATCGGCGCGCTGCACTTCCACAACGCGCATGTTATCGGCTAAGCCAACCAGCGGTGCCGCAAAGCCCGGCGAATGAAACAGCTCGCGGCTGACCTGGCCGCTGGCCTCTATGACCACACGCAGCCGCTCGCCGTGGGCCGGCAGGGGCACCACGGGCACGGCTCGGTCTACCTCTACCCTGCTCAGTAGCGCTTCGGCGCGGGCACGCAGGCGTAGCTCGTCGCCCTGGTGCAGCACGCGGCCCACCTGCCGGTACTGATAAAGGCCGGCCAGCCCCACCACCAGCCCAAACACCAGCGCAAAAGCCAGCGCCAGCTGCCCACGCAAGCTGCGCAGCGCCTTCATCGGGCGGCGGCCGGGTCGTGCAGCCGGTAGCCGTGGCCCACCACGGTTTCGAGCAGCGGCGACAAGTGGGGAAAGGCGCGGTCGAGCTTGCGGCGCAACTGTGAGAGGTGCACCTCTATCACGTTGGAGCCCATATCGAAATCAACTTCCCACACCTTCTCCGCAATGCGGGTTTTGGTGACTACGCGGTTGGGGTTGCGCAGCAGTAGCTCCAGCAAGGCAAACTCGCGGTTGGTGAGCGTGAGAAGTTGGCCGGCGCGGCTCACGCGGCGGTGCACAAGGTCGAGCTCTAGGTCGGCGAGGCGCAACACCGGCGTTTCGGCCGAGGCCGTGCGGCGCTGCACTGTGCGCAAGCGGGCCAGCAGTTCCTCAAAGGCAAATGGCTTGCGCAAATAGTCAACGGCGCCGGCATCGAGCCCTTTGATGACGTGCTCGGTACCGCCGAGCGCGCTCACAATAATGACGGGCGTCGTAATTCCGAACTCGCGCAGGTTGCGCAGCACGTCGAGGCCGTTTTGGCCGGGCAGCATCAGGTCAAGCAAAATGACGTCGTAGGGCGTAGCAGCGGCCATTTCGAGGCCAGTAGCGCCGTTGTCGGCTCCGTCGGCCAGGTGGCCAGCCTGCCCTAGGCCCTGCCGCACAAACTCGGCTAGCCGCGGCTCGTCTTCAATTACCAGAATCCGCATTCGTTGAGAAAATTAAACTTGCTGAGCGGCCTACGTAAAGTAATGATAAAATGGCGTTAAGCACGCTTGTCAGGCTGAGCTTGCCAAAGCCATCACGTGGTACGCTAACCTAGGCGGTAGCAGCGCAACGACGAAGGTGCTTTGGCAAACTCAACCCGACACTAGCATTGGTCTTGAGCGGCTTACCGCACCAGGAACTGCACCCCGTCGAGGGTGATAGTTTGGGCGCGTACTACGCGCACGGGCTTGGCGGCTACCTCGCCGGGGGCGGGAGCGCGCAAGATGCCAGTAGCGGCCACGGTAGCGCCCGTTTTCAGCTTTTCGGCTAGCTGCTCGGCGGCATCGGGCGAGAGACGCACGATGGTACCATCATTCATTACCAGGGCGTTGGTGCGGCCGGTGGGGTCTTGGGTGAGGCGCTGCACGGTACCGCGCACCGTGGCAGCTTCTTCGGTGGGCGGGGTGGCGGGGCGAGCGGGCGGCGTGTCGCGCACGGTTTGGCCGCCAGCGGCGAGGCTTACGAGGTGCAGGGCGGTGCGGCCCTCGGGGTCGGTATCGCGGAAGCCCGACACGGTGACTTGGCTGCCGGCCTTAGCGGCGGCCATCAGGGCCTGGGCCAAATGGCGCGGGAACCGCACGGTTTCGGTGCCAGCGCTGGTTTTCAGGGTGAAGGCATCGTACACCTGGTCGTCATTAGCGGCAGTGTAGTCGGTGAGCGTGCCGCTAACATCGCGCAGCGCCTGCACGCCGGCCGGACGCGGGGCGGGGCCAGCGGCGCCGGGGCGGGGCGGGCGGGGGCCACCAGCGGGCGAGGGCGGCGGAGCTAGGGCAGCGCCCGCTGCATCGGGGGCCGGAGCCGCAGTAGCAGCTTGGGCGTGCTTGGTTTTAGTTTTGACTTTGCCGGTGGGCGCCTGCTGGGCGTGAGCCAAGGGGCTAGCCAGTAGTAGAGCCGCTAGGGCGGCTACGGTGGCGGTGTGCAGCGTGGGGTGCGACATGGTAGTAAAGGTGAATTAGAGCAGCGGTTCGTTCCGCTTTCCTGATTCAAAATTGTCAGCACCACCTTAGGAGCGCCTGAAGCTCTTATTAATTTTTCTTCAGGCCACCCTAGGTATCCTTCACGGCCTGTCTGCTCTGCACAAGCGCAAAAAGCAGTACCAAGCAAAAGCCCCAGCTACTCGGCTGGGGCTTACTTTATAAAACCACGTTCTAACCCCCAGTTGGTTGCTGGCGAACGGCAACGTTTGGCACCGAGGGGTTACGTCGTGCTGGGCGTCAGCCACTTCTCTAGGCGCAGGGGCTTATACTGCTCCATGGCGTCGAGCAGGGCGGCGGCGCTAGCGTTTTGCAGTACCTGATTGCGGTTTTCAACACGTAGGAAGGCCTCGCCGCTCATGTGGTCGAGCAGGCCCAGCAGCGAATCGTAGAAGCCTAGGGTGTTGAGCAAGCCCACAGGCTTGCCGTGCAGGCCAAGCTGCCCCCAGGTCAGTACCTCAAACAATTCCTCTAGGGTGCCAAAGCCGCCGGGCATGGCCACGAAGCCTTCGGCGAGGTCGGCCATGAGCAACTTGCGCTGGTGCATGGTCTCGACAACATGCAGCTCGGTGCAGCCTTTATGCGCCAGCTCCTTATCGGCTAGAAAACCTGGGATGACACCGATAACCTTACCGCCCTCGGCCAATACGGCATCAGCAATCACGCCCATCAGGCCCACACAGCCGCCGCCATACACGAGGGTAAGGCCCCGGCGGGCTAGCTCGCGCCCCATTTCCTGGGCTTGTTGAGTATATTCTTCTTTGTTGCCACTGCTGGAGCCGCAGTATACTGCTACGCTTTTCATCTTGCTTTGCTCTAAAAAAGCATAGAGACGCGGGGTTCCGCGTCTCTACATCTGGTTAACTACTAATGGAAATTATTCTTACATGCGCTCGGGCACGTCGATGCCGAGTAGCCCTAGGCTGGCTTTGATGGTCTGCGCCGTCTTAGCCGACAGTGCTACGCGGAAAGCTTTCTTGGTGGGCTCAATATCTTCTTTCAGAATTGGCACCTCGGTGAAGAAGCGGTTGTAGCTTTTCGCTACCTCGTAGACGTACTGCGCAATAACGGCGGGCGAAAGCGAACGCGCCGCTTCGGCTACCACGCTTGCGTAGCCAGCCAGCTGCTGTATCAACTCCTGCTCGGTGGAATGCAGCTCACCGTATTGACTAAAATCCGTGGTTTCAATAACGCCTTGCGCCAAGGCCTTACGCCTAATCGACGAAATGCGGGCGTAGGAATACTGAATGAACGGCCCCGTATCACCTTCCAACCGCACCGACTCGGCGGGGTTGAAAAGCATGCGCTTTTTGGGGTCTACTTTCAGCAGGTAGTATTTCAGGGCACCTAGGCCGAGCGTGTGGTAGAGTTGGGCCAGTTCTTCATCGCTCAGGCCTTCGGTTTTGCCTTTTTCGAGGGTCGCGGCTTCGGCGGCTTCTTCTACTTCCTTCACCAGCTCGTCGGCATCTACTACGGTGCCTTCGCGGCTTTTCATCTTGCCCGAGGGCAAATCGACCATGCCGTAGCTGAGGTGGTGGATAGCGTCGGCGTAGGGCTTGCCCAGCTTCTTAAGCGTGGCTTGCAGCACCTGCATGTGGTAGTTCTGCTCGTCGGCAATGACGTAGATGCTGCTATCGTAGCCAAAATCCTGGTACTTCAACTCGGCCGTGCCTAGGTCTTGCGTGATGTACACACTCGTGCCATCGGCGCGAAGCAGCAGCTTTTCGTCCAAGCCTTCGGCCTGCAAGTCAACCCACACCGAGCCGTTCTCTTTCTTGAAGAATACACCTTTTTGCAAGCCTTCTTCCACGCGCTCCTTCCCGAGGAGGTAGGTGCCCGATTCGTAGTAGAACTTATCGAAATCGACGCCGATGTTGGCGTAGGTGGCATTGAAGCCATCGTACACCCAGCCGTTCATGCGGTGCCAGAGGGCCATTACTTCCTCGTCGCCGGCCTCCCACTGCTGCAGCATCTGCTGGGCTTCGAGCATCAGAGGGGCCTGCTTTTTGGCTACCTCGTTGGTGACACCTTCAGCTTCGAGCTGCTTGATTTCTTCGCGGTAGTGCTTCTCAAACAGCACGTAGTATTTGCCGGCCAAATGGTCGCCTTTCAGACCCTCGCTTTCGGGCGTGGCGCCCGCGCCAAAGCGCTGGTAGGCTATCATCGACTTGCAAATGTGGATGCCGCGGTCGTTCACCAAGTTGGCTTTGGTGACGGTGGCGCCGGTGGCTTTCAGAATCTCGGCCACGCTGTAACCCAAGAAGTTATTGCGCAAGTGCCCTAGGTGCAGGGGCTTGTTGGTATTGGGCGACGAGTACTCGACCACCACTTTCTTGGGGCCGTCGAAAGGCACGGGCGCGCCGGCCGGCTGCTGTGCCAGCTCGGTAAAGAGCTTGAGCCACTCGGCATCGGCAATTTCAAGGTTTAGAAAGCCTTTCACCACGTTGTAGCCGCGCACGGCGGGCGCGTTGGCAGTTAGCCACTCGCCCAGAGCTTGGCCGATTTGCTCGGGGCCTTTGCCGAAAGCTTTGGTAAGCGGAAACGTGACGAGGGTAAAGCTGCCGGCAAAGTCTTTGCGCGTGGGCTGCAGCACGAGGCTGGCGGCAGGAATATCTTGGTTGAAAACGGCCTGCGCGGCGGCTTGCAGGGCGGTTTTGAGGTTTTGTTCAAGCTGTTGCACGAGGGCAAAGGTACGGCGGGCAAGGCGCAGACCCCACCCCCGGCCCCTCCCCTCAAACGGCCAGTGCCACCTCGGGCGAGGGAGGGGCCAGTTTTCCCTTGCGGTAATCCTGGAGGTAAAGCACACCTATCAGCAAGCACAGCACGCCCTCGGCTAACACGGTCGGCTGCACTCCAAAGCGCTCCGACGCCGCGCCCACCAGCAGGCTACCTAGGGGCAGCGCGGCCGTGTACACCAGCACGTAGAGGCTGATGACGCGGCCCCGCATAGCCGGGGCCACAGTGGTTTGCAGCAGCGTGACGCTGATGGTAGTTTGGGCCATCATGCCAAACGCCGTGACAACCAAGCAGGCCAGCGCTAGGGGGTACCACGGCGCGTAGGCGAACAGCAACAGCCCCACTCCAAATACAAACGTGGTACCAGCAATGACCTTGTTCAGGCTAGTAGTGGGCTTTAGCGATGCTAAGAAGAACGCGCCTACTAGCCCGCCCAGCCCAATGGCCCCGTCGAGCAGCCCAAACGTGGTGGCCGTGCCCCGGAAAATATCCTTGGCGTACACCGGCATCAGGTTGGTGAAGGGCAGCACGAGCAAGGCCGTGAGACCCAGCATACTAATAATAAACCGAATATTGGCGGTGTTCTTCACGTAGCGGAAGCCTTCGGCCAACTCGCCTAGGATGCTGTTGGTGTGCGGCTTGGCTACGTAGGGCGGCAGCTTCATTGCCAGCAAGGACCCTACCACGGCTACGAAGCTTACCGCATTGAGCCCAAAGCAGGCGGCGGCCCCTAGCTGCTCGAGCGCCAAGCCCGCGATGGCGGGCCCCAGCAGCTTCGAGAGATTGAGCATCATCGAGTTGAGGGCTACGGCATTGGGCAGGTCCTTCTTATCATCGACCAAGTCGTAGACCAATGACTGGCGGGCGGGCACGTCGAAGGCATTGATGAGGCCCAGCACGGCGCTCAAAACAATGATGGCCCACACCGCGCCGGGCTCCCAAAACACGGCCAGCGCCAGCAGGGCCGCCTGCACCATCGAGAACACCTGCGTGAGCAGCAGCACCCGGTAGCGGTTGTAGCGGTCGGACACTACACCGCCAAGTAGCGAAAACAGCGCCGACGGAAACAGCGTGGCAAACACGCTGACGCCGAGCATAAACTTGGAATGCGTTTGGGAATATATCACCCAGCTGACCGCCGTTTTTTGCATCCACGTGCCCAGCAGCGAAATGGATTGACCTGCAAAAAAGTAGCGAAAGTTGCGGCTGCGAAACGCGCGCATGGCTTCTATATCCATTCAGCTCTGGAGTGACGTAGCAAAAGTACGGGCGCGGTAGGGCACCTAGGGCACTCGGGGGCAAGCCGCCAGTTTTTACCAGCTGCCCGGAACGCGGGGCTAGCTGCCCGGCGTTGAGGAATACCTTCTAGCCCTAACTCTCTCTGCGCGTGTCGCTAATTCGCTTTTCACTTTTGCCGGGCCTAGGCCTCTGCCTAGCGCTGCTGGCGGCCCCCGCCTGCAAAAACAATACTCCCGCCCCCGATGCTAGCACGCCCGCGCCTACCGCGCCGGGCACTACCACCACGGTACTCACGGGCAGCAGCCTCCTTGGCGAGTACAGCACCTCGGCGCTCGCCTCGCGGGTATCGGCCATTCCGCTGGCCGGGGCGCTGGTGCAGTATCCCATTAAGGTGTATCGCCTCACCTACCGCACCCGCACGCCCGAAGGCCAAGAAACCACGGCCTCGGGCGCGGTGCTGGTGCCCACGGCCCCCACGGCGCTGCCGGTGCTTAGCTACCAGCACGGCACCATCGCGCCGAGCAGCGAAACCCAGGCGCCCAGCTACTACGCCCAGGGCAGCGATGTGTGGTCGGTGGTGTCGGTGCTAGCCTCAACGGGCTACGTGGTGTCGGCGCCCGATTACCTCGGCTACGGCGCTTCCAAGGCCCTGCCCCACCCCTACGAGCACGCCGCCTCGCTGGCCTCGGCCTCGGCCGATATGCTGCGCGCCACCCGCGAGTTTTGCCAGCAGCAGAACGTAAATGTTAATGCTAAAAACTTTCTCCTAGGATACTCGGAGGGCGGCTACGCTACCATGGCCCTGCACAAGTATCTGCAAGAAAACTACGCCACCGCGCTGCCCGTGACGGCCAGCGCGCCCGGCGCCGGCGCCTACCACAAGTCGGCCTTTGCCAAGTATGTGTTGCAAAGCACTCAGCCGCTCAGCTTCCTGAGCACCTATGTGTGGGTGCTGCGCACCTACGACCGCATTTACAACCTCAATCGGCCTTTATCCTACTATTACCAGGAGCCCTACGCTACGCGGCTACAAGCCGACCCATTTGCGGGGGTGCCTACGCAGCAGAGCCAACTGTTTACCAGCACCTTCCGCCAAGCAGTGCTGACTGACTCGGATGCGCCGCTCACGGCCTCCCTCACCGCCAACGACATCTACGACTGGAAGCCCACGGCGCCCGTGGCCCTCTTCCACGGCACTGCCGACGACTACGTACCTTTCTTCAACTCGCAGGACGCCTACGATGCCATGCAGGCCCGCGGCGCCACGCAAGTGACGCTACGGCCTATCCAGGGCGGCAATCACTTCTCGTCGGCCACTACCTATACCCTAGGCGCTTATGCCTTTATCAGCCAGTATAATCAGTAAAGCCGCGTTGCACGCGTCCCTACCCTCGGTCAACCACCTCATCTAGTTGCAGCCGCCGCTCTATTGCGGCGGTTGCTTTTTCCAGGATGTTGAAGGCGTTGTTCGCCATCGTATTCTCATTGTCGAGAGTCGGGTTGATTTCGCCCATTTCGAAGCACACCACGCGCTCGTTTTCGAGCAGGTCTTGGCACAGGTTTTCGCCTTCCGATAAGTACAGGCCGTTTTCGACTGGCGTGCCCGTGCCGTGGCTAAAGCTCGAATCGAGGCTGTCCACATCAAACGAGATGTACACCATGTCGCAAAAGCGCAGGTGCTGATAAATCTCGCGGGCCAGCTGGCGGCTGCCTTTCTCCTGAATTTCGGGTAGGCGTATCCACTTGATGCCTAGGCGCTCGATGAGGGCGTCCTCTTCTTCCTCAGTGTCGCGCACGGCCACGTACACTAAGTGTTCGGGGCGCAGCTTGGGACCGGGCTCGCTCAGGTTTTGGAGGCGGCGCCAGAAAAACTCGGTGTCGGCGTCGGGCTCGTTGCGCTGGCACACGCGGTTGTCCTCCCCTAGGGCGGCAGCTAGCGGCATGCCGTGCACGTTGCCGCTGGGCGTAGTGTAGGGCGAGTGAATGTCGGCGTGCGCATCTATCCAAATGACCCCTAGCGTTTTATGCGGGTGCGCGGCCTTGATGCCCGCAATGGTGGCGTTGGCGCTGCTATGGTCGCCGCTCAGCACCAGCGGAAACTCGCCGAAGCGCAGCGTCTGCTCCACGGCGCTGGCCACGCTTTTCTGCACAGTATAAATGGCATCGATGTGCCGGGCGTACGGAAACGGCGTGGCATCGAATAAGGCGTAGTTGAGGTCAGGCACCGCCACCGAGTTGTAGCGCCGAAAGTAGTCGGAACCCTTGTTGAGGCAGGCTACGCGCAGGGCATCGACGCCCATGCTGGAGCCACGGGTGCCAGCCCCTAGCTCGGAGCGAACTTCTAGAATCTTAATGCGTTTCATCGGGTGGGAATAGAAAGGAACGACAAAAGCAACCGGCACCGGGCCGCCCTCCCCTGCGGGAAGACGAGCGCTGCCTTGCGGCGCGGTTGCGCCGTAGCCATGTCGCTTTCTGCCCCCTAGGGCCGATGCGCGAAGCCGGACTGTTTCCGGCCTCCGGCGGTACTTTTGAACCGCCGGCTGTAAAGGTCGGCATTTTCTTTTAGTTGTCCGTTACTAGGTGGCGATTGCTCGGTGTTTCACACTCGGCAGCCCACACTCGTACTGACAATTAGCAACTGATATTTCAGAATGGATACCTACCAGGACCTCATCACCCAAACCTTCGATTTTCCAAACGCCGATTTTCAGGTGCGCGACAACGAGCTTTTCTTCCACGACATCGACCTGATGGCGCTGGTAGAGAAGCATGGCACCCCGCTGCGACTCACCTACTTACCCAAAATCAGCTCGCAGATTCAGCGGGCCAAGCAGTGGTTTGCCGAGGGCATTGCCCAGACGGGCTACACCGGCTCTTATTCCTACGCTTACTGCACCAAGTCGTCGCACTTCCGCTTCGTGCTCGACCAGGCGCTGAAGAATGATGTGCACCTCGAAACCTCATCGTGGTTCGACATCAGCATCATCCGCTCGCTCTACGAGCAAGGCAAGGTCGGTAAAGAAAAGTTTATCATTTGCAACGGCTTTAAGACCGAGGAGTACAAGCGCGACATCACGGCGCTGCTCAACGACGACTTCGTCAACTGCCTGCCCATTCTCGACTCGCCCAACGAAATCGAGTACTACCACGAGCACGTGCAGGCCGGCAAGCACGTGAAGCTAGGCCTGCGTTTGGCCTCCGATGAGGAGCCGCGCTTTCAGTTCTACACCTCGCGCCTAGGTATCCGCTACGCCGATGCGGTGCCGCTCTACGAGCAGCGCATCAAGGAGGACCCGCGCTTCGAGCTGACTATGCTGCACTACTTTATCAGCAGCGGCATCAAGGACACGTCCTATTACTGGACCGAGCTTTCGCGCTTCATCCACAAGTACTGCGAACTGCGCAAAATCTGCCCCACGCTCACGACCATCGACATTGGCGGCGGCCTGCCTATCCAGACCTCGATTCAGCTGGAGTACGATTACCCGTACATGATTTCCGAAATCCTGCGCACCATTCAGCGCATCTGCGCTGAGGAAGGTGTGCCCGAGCCTAATATTTTCACCGAGTTCGGCATCTTCACGGTGGGCGAAAGCGGCGCCACTATCTACTCGATTCTGGACGAGAAGCTTCAGAACGACAAAGAGCTGTGGTACATGATTGACGGCTCGTTCATCACCAACCTGCCTGATACCTGGGCCCTCAACCAGCGCTTCATCATGTTGGCTCTCAACGGCTGGCAACGCCCCTATCGCAAGATTCAACTCGGCGGCCTAACCTGCGACTCGCAGGACTACTACAACGCCGAGAAGCACATCTATCAGACCTTCCTGCCGCAGCTACAGCCTGCGCGCCAAGAGGCTACTACCGACCAGCCGCTCTACGTGGGCTTCTTCCACACCGGCGCCTACCAGGAAAGCCTCAGCGGCTACGGCGGCCTCAAGCACTGCCTCATTCCCGCGCCTAAGCACGTCATTCTGGACCGCGCCGACGATGGTACGCTTACCGACACCGTGTTTGCGCCCAAGCAAACGGCCGAGAGCATGTTAAAAATCCTCGGATATACTGAATAAATAAGTCCAGCGTTAGGAACCTAATTAGCCCGAAAAGTACTATTCAATGAAATAGCACTTTTCGGGCTAAAACCCTAGCTAATTAGCTTTCAGGCGCCCTATCTTTGAACCCTAAACTGAAAATTCTTAATTTTTTACTCTTTATGAAAAAGCTTCTTATCCTCGCAATCGGTGCTGCTACCCTAGGCCTAGGCGCCTGCAACAAGAGCACCTGCCCCGCTTACTCGTCGGCCAAATCGACCAGCGCGCCCATCACGGCCAGCACCGCTACGCCAGTGGCCCAGCAGTAGTTCGACTAATTACCCGTTAGTAAAAAGGCCCGATTGGCATGAGCTAATCGGGCCTTTTTTATTTGCTGCTGGCTCCAGTTTTATGTTTAAGCACGTAAAATCCTTCTTCAAAAAGAAGCAAACCGCGCCTAATGGGTTTGCAGGTTACGCTGACTTAGCTATACGCTTAATAACTGATAGCAATGGCCAGCTTGAAGACGGGCAAATAATAGCTTTACTCGAGGCAAATGGCATTCCGCGTACAGAAGCAGTTGAGCTTTTGCTTTTTCTGCCAATGGCTTTTTGCCGCCACCTGCTTCCAATAATTAATTGGCCTGACCACTACTTCGAATACATTTCGAAGGAAAAGCAAATAAAGCATTTATACTCAGACAATCAACGATATACCATTATTCAAAAAGCTTTACTGCATTACTTAGCTGGAAATTTCACCAATGCAGATTACTACAAGATTGCAGGACGTAGTGCCTCTTTTCACTCTATTAATCAGATACTACTAGCTAATCCAGAACGAAAAATATCAGAGGTGCTGGTTACTCCTGAAACTGTAATATATTAAATTGCTTTTTGAAAAGAAAATAGTTTATACTCTTTCTCCTATTCCTAAGCCGTAGCAATCGCCTGAATCCGCTCGGCCGATAACTCCGAGAAGTCCTGAATAACCAAGTCGGCCAACCTCGTGTCCTGGCCTGCCGAATGTGGACTGGCGTAGCCGATGCAGTAGATACCCGCCGCCTTAGCCGCGGCCATGCCGTTGGTCGAGTCTTCGATAACCACGCATTCCGATACGGGCGTTTCGGCTAGCTCGGCGGCGTGGAGGAAGATAGCGGGATTAGGCTTCGACTCCGCAAAATCTTCGCCGCTAACGATGTGTGTGAAGTACGGCGCCAGCCCAAACCGATTGAATACCCGCGCAATAGTGGCCTTTGAGGCCGACGAAGCCAGCACCAGTTGCACGCCGTGCGTGTGCAGGTCTTCGATGAGCGTGCGCACGCCGGGCAGCAGGTCCAGGTAGGGGTCCGAATCGAAACGCTCATTGAATATCTCACGCTTGCGCCGCAGCAAGTCGTCTATTTCAGGCCCTAGGTTGTATTTCTGCTTCAGTTGCTGAAACACGTTGCGGGTCGATTTGCCTAGGAAGGCAGCGTACTCCTCATCCGAAATGGTCAGGCCCAGCTCGCCAAACTGCGTGAAAAAGGCGTGGTGGTGGACGGGCTCGGTGTCAATAATGACGCCATCCATGTCGAAGATTACAGTACGAATCATGCGGATTAGTCGGTAGCGGGAGCTTCGCCGTTCTTAGTATTGAGCTGCTCCAGTAGGTTATCGGCGCTGATGCTATCCACGGCTTCGGAGCGGCGGCGACGCGGCTCGTACTCGGTGTAGCACACGTACTTGCGCTTGAGCGTGGGCGGCGGCTTGGGGAAGGGGCCGTAGTCGTAGTTCAGCTTTTTATCCTGGTACACCTTCTCCATGTAGCGACCGAAGATGGGCAGCGCCATGCGCCCGCCTTCACCCTGCTGCGAGCGCAGAAAGTGGATGCTGCGGTCTTCGCCACCTACCCACACACCGCTCACGAGGTCCTTGGTGAGGCCCATGTACCAGCCATCGGAGTAGTTGGAGGTGGTGCCGGTTTTGCCACCAATCTGGTTGTCTTTATGCCACAACTCAGGGAAATCCCAGAGGGCCTGTGAGGTACCACCGGGCTCCTCCATGCCGCCGCGCAGCATGTAGGTCATCAGCCACGCCGTTTCGGGCGAGATAGCGCGCTTCTGCACAGGGTCAAACTGCTGCAACACGTTGCCGTTGCGGTCTTCGATGCGGGTGATGAGGCGCGGTGTCGAGCGGAAGCCGCTGTTCATAAACGTCGAGTAGGCGTCTACCATCTCGTACACGCTCACGTCGCCACCCGACCCTAGGCCGATACTCGGCACCGACAGTAACGGACTGGTAATACCTACTTTATGTGCGTACTGGGCCACTTTGCCCCAACCTACTTTTTCGGTGAGCTGGGCCGTGACGGAGTTTACCGACCGCGCCATGGCGTGGCGCAAGGTCATGTTGATACCGGTGTACTCGCGGGTCACGTTGGCCGGCTGCCACTCCATGGGCTTGCCATCCTCGATGTAGTTAATAGTCACGCGCTGGTCACGGATACGGTCACAGGGTGAGTAGCCGTTATCGAGGGCCGTGAGGTACACGAAGGGCTTGAACGTAGAGCCAGCTTGGCGCTTACCCTGCCGCACGTGGTCGTACTGGAAGAAGCGGTAATCGAGACCGCCCACCCAAGCCTTGATGGAGCCCGTGTAGGGGTCCATCGTCATCATGCCGGCTTGCAAAAAGTGCTTATAGTAAGCCAGCGAATCGAGCGGCGACATTACCAGCGTGGTGTCGTGGTCCTTCTTTTTCCAGGTGAACACCTTCATCGGGCGCTTGGCATTCAGGGCCGAATCGAGGCGGGCGGGCTGGCCTTTGTAGCGGGTAGCCAGCGTTTTATACGACTCGGTGCGCTTCATCTGGGTTTCGATGAAATTCGGAATTTCGTTACCGTCTTCGTCTACCCAGGGGTTAGTGCGCTGGTTGCGCCAGAAGTTGTCAAAGGTCTGCTGCAAGGACTTCATGCGCTGGTCCACGGCCTCTTCGGCGTGTTCCTGCATGCGCGAGTCGATGGTGGTGTACACCTTCAGGCCGTCGCGGTAGAGGTCGTAGCCGTGCTCGTCGCACCACTTATTGGCCGCCTGGCTAATAGCGCCCCGGAAGTACGTATCGGGGCCATCGACGTGCTTTTCAACCTGATACTCGAGCACGATGGGCTCGGCCTGCATGGCCTTCACTTCGGCTGGCTTGAGGTAGCCGGCCTGACCTAGGCGCTGCAACACCACATTGCGGCGGCGAGTGGCGGCCACCGGGTGAAACTTGGGGTTGAAGGCCGTAGGGTTGTTCAGCACCCCGATGAGCACGGCAGCTTGCTCGGCCGTGAGGCTGTCGGGCGTGGTGCTGAAGAAGGTTTTGGCCGCGACTTTAATACCGAACGCATTGGAGCCGTACTCCACGGTGTTGAGGTACATCCGCAGAATTTCGTCCTTGGTGTAGCGGCGCTCTAGCTCCACGGCGGTCATCCATTCTTTGGTTTTGGCCACTACTGTGCCCACGCCGGGCACATGGCTGAGGCCGCCCTGGTTTTCGCCGCGCCGGATTTTATATAAGTTTTTCGCCAGCTGCTGGGTGATGGTCGAGCCCCCGCGCTTGCTGCCGCGCAGCGTGAAATACACCGTCGAGAGCAGTGCCTGTGGGTCGATGCCCGAGTGCTCGCGGTAGCGCGCATCCTCCGTGGAAATCAAGGCCTTGGTTAGCCAGGGCGACATCTGGCTGAGCGGCACTGGCGAGCGGTTTTCGCGGAAATACCGCCCTAGGAGTACGCCATCGGCGGTGTACACCTCTGAGGCTTGCTCGACCTTGGGATTTTCTAGCTCTTCGAGGCCCGGCGACTTGCCGAAGAGAAACAGAAAATTGCTCTTGACCAGCAGCGGATAGGCCAGCACCACGCCCACACCGATAAAAAAGACCGTCCAGGCCACGCGCACGAGGCGGCGGGTGCCCCGGCCAGGGCGGCGGCCCCGGCGGGCCGGAGCAGGAGTAGCAGAGCTAGGCGAAGCAGGTGGGGTGGTTTCGTCGGCCATGAACGGCAAGTAGCAAGAGCAAAGAAGGGCAAAGATACCAGCCAGCCTAACGCTAGGCGGCTTTTAACAGTGCCCGCAGGCCTGCACGGTCGCGGTAGCGGCGGTAGGCAATCTCGGCCAGCGCCGCCAGCGAAAACACTAACCCCAGCCGGTAGCTCCAGTCGAGGTAGCGCAATTGGCGCAGCGTGGGCGCCCCGTCGGTGGCCCGCAGGTAGAGCACCAGCCCCCACAATTCATCCATGATAGTGAACAGCCAGATGCCCACCGCGGCCCGCCGCCGGAAGCTGCCCAGCACCATCACCCACCGAAATAGGTAGAGCACCAGCCCCGGCAGCACGGCCAGCACCAGCAGCGGCCGGCCTTGCAACATGGGCACGCCCAGCAAGATGATGGTAGCCGTTTCTTTGGCTAGCTGAATAGCTGCGAGCCCCCGCCCAACGGGCGACAGCATTTTGGGCGACGGAATGGGGTGAGCGTGCGAACGAGGCATGAGCGCGGAAGCGGTATCAGCAGGCAAGATACTCGCCGCCCGGCAGTGCGCCGCCGCTGGCCACCTAGCGCCGTAGCAGCTGCCGGCTGGCTTGGTAGCGCCAAGTCAGCACCACAAGGAGCAGGCCTTTCAGCGAATCGAGCACCAGATTTTCAGGTCGCCCAAAAACGATGAAAATACCCACACCCAGGCCTATCCACTACAGCCCCAGCAAGTAGCACAAATCTGCGTAGCCAGGGCGTCGCCGCCACACTTGGGTCCAAGCTAGCACCGCCAACAGTGTCACGAGCAGCAAAAACCAGCCGGTGATGTACCCTAGGAACTGCGTTTCGGGGCCGTACTTCACCTTGAACTGCGCCAGGGTGAGCGCTGGGGCAAAGAACACCCCGCCCGTAAGCCCCAGCACGATAGAAATTGCGAGCACAAGTAGCAGCAGAGTTCGGGGCATAATGAGCGCACAGAGTAAGGCCAACAACACACTACCGCCGCCCGGCAGCGGGCGAATCTACTCATTTCGCGCTAACTACTCACTTATCCACCACCTAGGCCGGCCACATGGTCTAGCTTCGCTACCGAAATAACCATGCTACTATTGCCAGCACTAGCAGCAAAAACCAGGCAGCTAGCCCAAGGCCAGTCACTGCAACAAAGCCCAAGGCGGCCAGCAGCCAAACCCAACCGGACCCCGCACAAGCCCGCAGCCAGCGCCACGCCCAGCCTATAAATTGAAACGGCAAGGTTAGGAGCAGCAGCCACTCCAGGCGCATTAGCCACGACCGGGCGGCTGGTGTGTGCGGCCATAGCTCCGCGAAAAAAGCTAGGTTTAGGCCCCCGAAGATGAGGCTGGCCGCGGTCAGCCACAGGCGCCTACCTAAGGGTGGCGTTCGCGAAGGGCGGGCAGCCGACGACTCAAGCATAGCGCTGATTATAAACCACCTTAACTTGCTCGGCGGCTAAAATACCCAGCGCCCCTAGGGTATAGGCCAGCATGTCGCCCCACTCGAAGTGGTTGCCTAGCACCACGGCCGCCAGCCGCGAGTGCGCGAGCCCCATGTAGGTGAGCAGGTGCAGGTATTGCAGAGCCTCGATGCCATAGGCCACCAGCAGCACGGCCGCCACCGTGGGCCGCACGGGCGTAGTAACCACGCTTCGCACCAAGCAATACAAAAAGACGACGGCCAGCAAGTCGCCCACGTAGGGCCGCACAATACGGTCGTGCAGGAAAGCCGCGATGAATACCTCTACGCAGAGCAAGCAGCCAGCCCCGTATAGCCAGCTTTTATGAATTTCGGCCATGCCAGATTATTGAATAACTTATTATTTTACAGGATAATACAAACTCTATCGGGCCACCCGCAGGGGCGAGCCCGGCCACTGCCAGGCGCCCGTGGGGCCGGCGGGGCTAGCGGCCGGGGCCGCCGGCCCGCCGCGCAGTACCAGCGGCGCATCGGGCCGCTGCATCTGCTCCACACGGGCGTATTCGGTGGCAATAGCCGTGCAGAAGCGACCTAGGCCGTAGCCGCCGGCCCGCAGCGCCCGGCGGCAGCTCAGATACACCGTGAGGGCGGTGCCGGCCATCAGGCCGCGGTAAACTTGCTTCCAAAGCCAGCCGCTCAGCCAGTTGCGCTTAGGGGACAGCTGCCGAATAGCCAAGCAATGGTAGATGAGGTGCATCTCTTCATCGAGCAAGATGCGGCGGCACAGCTGCTGCAACAGCCCCGAAAACGTGGCCGTGTACAGCGCTCGGTAGAAGATGGTAGCCACTACCTCGGCCGTGAGAATGACGCGCACCATGTGCACCAGCCCCAGCGGGCGCCCTAGGCTCCGAAAAACCTCGTGCAGCCAGTGCGACTGCAACCGCGGAATGCCCTGGCGGTCCATAAACTCACCCAGCATATTGGCGTGGCCTTCCTCCTCCTGAATGAAGAGGCGCATGGCCGCCGCGTAGTCGGCATCGCCTAGCTGGTCGGCCAGCGCCTGTAGGTGGTCGCCGCCCGTGCCTTCACCCCGCTGGAAGGTTTGGAGCGAGGCGCTGATGGCCCGCTTTTGCGTGAGGGATAGTTGGTGTGGGTCGTCCCAGGCCAGGTCGGCAAAGCGGGCGCGGTTGGCTTGGAAGTAGGTGGTGATATCGGCAAAAGTCATGGCAGTACGCAGAGATTAGGGCTTTGTGAAAGAAGTGGGCCTGAGCGGCAACCTAGGGCCCCCAGCTGCCCGCACCCCCACCGTCGCACACCAGCAGCAGCGCCAGAAACAGCAACGCCAGGCACGACAACTGAAACAGAATGAGCAGCAGCGTCCAGCCGGCACTCACAAAACTGAGCCATAAGGGCTCGGTGTGCTCGGCCACGGTTTCCCAAGTGGTCAGCACCGATTTGTACCATATCAGCAGGTGCGCGGCAGCTGCGGTACCGAGTAGCAGCCAGTCGGCCCATACTTGGCTGGTGTCGAGCATCTTACTTAATAAGATACTGAGTAGTAACCAGCTTAGGACACTGGCTAATGCCCAGCTCATGCTACTTCGTAGCCACTCGGCAGGCGTAAGTGGCTTCTTGAGTTTGGCGGTTAAGGTTAGTTGTTCCATAAGATTGATGAGTGCGTCTGCCATGCAGCGCGCAGCGAAGCATCTCGCGTGCTGACGTTTATGAACGTTTGGTTTACTGCGCCACGCGAGATGCTTCGCTGCGCGCTGTATGACAGACGTGACGGTTACTGAAGCACCGGTAGCGGCAACAGCATCTCCGAGCTACTAGCGGGCGCGGGTGGCGCCCCTACCCCACGGCGCGGCTCAGTACCGCTGACTTTGCTCAGGATGGCTTCGAGCAAGGGGCGCATGGCGTCGAGGTGGCGGAACTTGATGACGAAATTCCAGAGCGGCTCAAATTTTTTCCAGCCGCCCGCGTAGGCGAAATGCTTGAGCTGGTGGCGCACGGTGTCGTGGACCAAGCTGGCTTTAGTGATGTTAGACCAGCTGTAGAAGTCGCGATAGGCCTGGTCGTAGCCATTTTTGAGTTGGCGAGCGGTGAGGTGCGGGCCGGGCTGGCACACCACGGTGCGGGTATCGTACTCGTTCCAGCGGCGGTGCAGCAGGCGGCCTTCGGCTTCCATGCGCTGGAAGAGCGCCGTGCCAGGATAAGGCGTAGCAATGTGGAAAGTAGAAGTGGTAATACCTTGATTGACGGCCCACTCGACGGTGCGCCGAAACACGTCGGGCCGGTCGTCGTCGAGCCCAAACACGAAGCTGCCGTTTATCATAATCCCTAGGTCGTGCAGGCGGCGGATGGCAGCGGCATAATCGCGCCCCAGGTTCTGGGGCTTATTGCTCGACTTCAGGTTGACCGGGCTCAGCGTTTCGAAGCCCACGAACAAGCTGCGCAAACCCGCCTGGGCGGCTTTCTCCAGCAAGCCGTTGTCGCGCAAGATGCTATCGACCGTGGCCGCCCCTTGAAAGAGCCGCCCCATGCCACGCATTCCCTCGAAGAGCCCGGCCGCGAAGCGCACATTGCCGAGCAGGTGGTCGTCGAGGAAGTAGAGGTGGCGGCCGGGCAGGCGGTCAATTTCGGCCAGGGCATCGTCCACGGTTTGGGTGTAAAACGACTTGCCACCCGCAAAAAAGGCGTCTTTGTAGCAGAAGTCGCAGTGGTGCGGGCAGCCCCGCGTCACCACTATCGAATTGGGCACGAGGTAGCGCGTGCGCTTGATGAGGTCGCGCCGAATGGGCGGCACGCCTACCAGCGAGCGCCCGGCCGTAGACACGTAGCGCGGCCGCGCCTGCCCAGCTCGCCAGTCGCGCAGAAACGCGGGAAACGTTTCCTCGCCCGGCCCCAGAAAGATGCTGTCGGCGTGCGGTGCGGCCTCTTCGGGCAGGCTGGTCACGTGCAGGCCACCTAGGCACACGTAGGCACCGCGGGCGCGGTAGTGGTCGGCCAGCGCGTAGGCCCGGTAGGCATTGGTGATATATACCTGAATGACAACCAGGTCGGGCGCATCGTCGAGGCGCAGGGCCTCCACGTGCTCGTCTTGCAGGTCGGCTTCCCAGTCGGCAGGCAGGTAGGCAGCCAGCGTGGCCAGCCCCAGGGGCGGGAAGAGCGAGTATTTGATGGGCCGCCAATAGGGGTTGGTGGCTTCGGTAAGGGCGGGCAGGATGAGCTTGACTTTCATAGCTTATTGAATTAGAAGTAGTCACCTATTGGCTCATGGCAGAAAATGTCCCACAGCGTCGCCACCGACATGAGCAGGATGATTCCCAAGTGGAGGACCAGGCCGAGGACCAGTACCACCCGCCATACCAGCATGAGCAGTCTAGCCCAAGAGAAAGCACCTCGGCGGGCATCGTGCAAAAGCACGGCAGAGCTGCCCGATAAGACGTTCCGCCAAATCAAGAAAATGCAGGCGGAACAGCTCCCCCACATCAGTAGCGCCACTAGCTCCGGCGCACTCGACGGCAGCATGCTTAGGTAGTCCCTTAGCACAGTCATAGCCTTAGGAAGCAGCCAAATACCCGCCTGGCATCCGCCTACCCAATATAGGCTGCGCAGTAGCCACTGCCCCGGCGTGAGCGGCACAACGTTGTATGCGCTTTGCTGCTCAGTCATGATTCACCAGCTGTTTGTAAGTGAACTCGCCCGCACCCGTCCGGCTCTGCCAATCCTGCTTCGGGTAAGCTTGCTGAAACTCTGCCACCTTCTGCCGCAATAGCTCGTGCGCCTGAGCCTTGTCCATGGTGTAGTAGTAGCCATCGCTGCCCTCGGCTACCAAGTGCGGTACTTGGTCGATGATGGTTTGGCGCGCGGCCAGCACCGGCAGCACCCTAGGGGGCATATTCAGCAGAAAGCCAATGTCGAGGCGCGCGAAGCCCGCTTGTAGGTTGTACTCGGCAATCCAGATTTCCCAGTTGCCAGCCGCTAGGCCCAGTATCACTGCGTATGCCGCCCACGAATTGAGGCGCACTAGATTAAAAGCTGAGCGCCGCTGCCAAATTTTGAGCAGCACTGTACCTAGGCCAAACAACGTCAGCAGCAAGAAGCCATACACGCCGATACGCTTGTAAGCCAAGCCCGTGTACACGATGTAGTAGTAGTTGCGCAGCCCCACCGAGATGGCCAACACCACGTTTTGCACCACCCATAGCGTGGCACCCCAGCGCAGCAGCGGCAAGCCGGGCTGATAAAAGTTGAGGTTGCGGCGGAAAAACCACAGCATGATGCCCGCCGCCAGCAGAATACTGAAAATCAGTATGTAGGTGCCCTCATGCACAAACTGCGTGAGGTCGAAGTTCGGCGCGGGCACGAAGCCAAACCACATCCAGTTGATGTCCACGACATTCACCACCAACAGCAGCGCGTTGAGCAGGCCGAAGCTCACCACGGCAGCCAGCCACTCCTTGCGCAAATCGAGCAGACGACGGCTAGTGTGTTGAAAATTGGGTCGCCGCACACCTAGGGACGCCACGCCATCGCGTTGCCGCCGCACAAACTCCCCGAAGCGCGACTCGTGGTCGGCAAAAAAGTGAATGGGCACTACCGCCAATGCCCCCGCCGCGCCTATCAGGCAGAGCACAAGAAACAGCAGGTGCGGCACCGAAATATCCGCAAATAACCGCCCTAGCAAGTCAGCCACCCCATTCCAAAACCGCGCGCTCAGCGCCGCGAACCTAGGGTTAGCCGCCGCAAACAACGCTTGAAAAACGCCCACCGCCAGCAGCGGCATGCCCAGTACCCGCCCATAAAACCAGCCGCGCTGCAACCGTCCGCCCAGTTGCCGCGGCGCCCGGATGCTGCCCACTACGGCCCCCACCGCCGGCAACACCCCCGCCGCTGCCGTGAGCACCGCGTAGCTGAGCTGCCGCAGTTGCGGCTGGTTTACGAATCCTACTAACAGTAAGCCCGAGGCCAACGCCGCCCACAGCGACGCGCTAGAGCCATACCACGCCACCAGCCCCCCACTCGCCACGCAGCCCGCTACCACTACCCAGAAGCTACTTAGGCGCCGCACTGGCGCGTGGCGCGGTAGCAGCACTAAGTGTGCCCCCACCAAAAACAACATGTAAACCAACACATTGAGGCCAGCCGACTCGTGCCAGAACAAGTAGTCGCTTAGCACCGCTGATAGCGCTACTAGGCTACCTAGCAAGGTGGAAATTCGGTAAGCGGGAGGCGCGGAAGCTGGCGTAGCAGACGCCCAAGAAGCTGTTGTTTCCATTTTTAAAGAACTTTGTATTTCAAAGCCGTAGTATCAAAAAAAGGCCGATTCAAGTCGGCTACGCTATTTTTTAGCCCATCCGCCATGCTGTGCACAGCATGATGGACGTAACTCTTGCGTCTATTTAGGTATTGATTAGCCTCGCAGTAGCTTCTCGAGCGCCGCTAGGTGCTCTTGGAATGCGGTTTTACCTTCGGCCGTGGCGTTATAGGTTGTATTCGGCTTTTTGCCAATAAACTGCTTGTTTACCAATACGTAGCCTGCTTTCTCGAGCGCGGCCACGTGCGAGGCCAGATTACCATCAGTGAGGTCGAGACTTTCTTTCAGGTCGTTGAAACTCACCGACTCGTTTGCCAACAGCACGGCCATTACGCCGAGCCGCACGCGGTGGTCGAAGGCTTTATTAAGCGTGTGGATGGCATATTTCACGGGCTCGCAAAGTTACGCCTGGCTACGGGAGCCCGCGGCGGGGCGCTCGTAGCGGTTATACATCAGCAGGCCGTAGCCAATGTGCCCCAGCCCGAAGCCCACTCCAAAGAGCAGCAGCCCATAGCCCGGCATCAGCAGCCCCAGCAGCCCGAGGGCCATTTGGGTTAGCCCTAGGTACTTTATTTCTTCCAGCGTGTACTTGCTGCCATTGAGCAGGGCGATGCCGTAGAACACCAACAGGCCCGGCACCACCAGCTCGGGCGCGCCGCTCAAGAATAGTTTAAGGCAAAAGAGCCCGCCCACCGCCAGCGGAATAAACAGCGCGGCAGCCAAGCGCCGGGCTGGGGCTGTCCACAGTGAGCGCAGGCCATCGCGCCGGGTGCGACGCAGCGTAAAGAACGCCGCTACCAGCAGAGCTGCCGCTATCATGGCTAAAGCCAGACCTAGGAGAAAAGGCAGCGCCTCCATCCGCTCGCCCAATGAAGTCTGGAACAGCCGCAGGTAGCCCTGCGCGCCGTACTGCGCGCTGCCATACTCTTGCAGCAGGTAGTAGTGCGCCACCACCGTGCCTACTAGCGCCACCACGCCAGCCCCTACCCCACTCAGCCCGCTGAGCGAGATGAAGCGCGAGCTGCGCTCCATAATGGCGCGGATTTCGGTAAGCTGGGCGAGCGGGTCCTGAGTGGCGGGCTTCATGCGAGGCGGTGAAGTACTTTGTACTGCAAAGCTAATACAGAAAAGATATGTCGCAGCATTATTTTCGATAATATTCTAAAAGCCATGCTTTACACAACTAAGGCCCTTGCCCATCAACAATTCAGGCTAACCTTTCTTGGGGGAATGGTACTGACACCAGCGGTGGCTTTAGCGTATGCGCTGCTGATGCACCATCCTTGGACCGATAACTGGCCAGAAGGTGCTTCACTTATCGCAAAAATTGGGCTTGAAATGCTTGGCCTGACCCTCGCCTTGCTTGGAACCGGAGCATTGCCAGCCCTACTGGTTGGCTGGCTGCGGCTGGCCCCCATGCGCTGGCTCTTTCACCAAACCCTACCTAGGCGCGGGGGCATTGCCTTGGCGATGGCGGGCACCCTGCTTCTTTTTGAAGCTACCGTAGTGGTGGCTGCACTCCTAGGAGGCTGGATAATAAGAGTAGAGTTTAAGCCGCTTTGGAGTATCTGCACGGGCTTTAGCCTGCCCTGGCTGCTTGCGGCGCTGTGGGCTACCCAACGGGTACTACGGCAGCATGCGCAACCCTCGATTGTCGTTGAATAACGGGCGTTAGCCGAGTGCGGGCGGGCAGAATCGCAAACTGGTACGTCTTTTGGCTATTGCAGCGCGGGCAACTTTTGCGGAAGCCCAACAGTTGCCTTACGAGCTGTTCTGCATCATTTCTGTTCTTAGCCCGCTCCCATTTTCCATTCCATTATGAAAAATCGTCTGCTCTTAGCTACTGTTGCCTTAACTAGTTTCACGCTCACGGCGCATGCCCAGATTAGCTTTCCTAGCAGCCTAGGCGGCCTGAAACTGCCCACCAAAAAGACGACGACTACAACTACTTCTTCCTCGACTGGCGTAGCAGGCCTTACCAATACGGAAGCCGCTAATGGCCTGAAGGAGGCGCTTATTCAAGGTATTTCGAAAGGCTCAGACCAGGCCTCGGCCACCGATGGCTTTTATTTAAATAAGCTTATCCGCATTCCCTTCCCGCCCGATGCACAGCGTATGGCCACCACCCTGCGCAAAATCGGCCTAGGTAGCCAAGTCGATAAGTTTGAGTTGTCGCTGAACCGCGGCGCCGAAGACGCGGCCAAAAGTGCCAAGCCCATCTTCCTCAACGCTATTAAGCAGCTAACCTTCACCGACGTGTGGAATATCTTGACGGGCCAGAAGGACGCGGCCACTCAGTACCTCAAGCGCACTACCACCTCGCAACTTACCACGGCCTTTATGCCCATCATGGAGCAGAGCCTCGGCAAAGTAGACGCCACCAAGTACTATACCTCGCTGACAACCACCTACAACAAACTGCCGCTGGTAACTCCCGTGCAAACCGACCTCAACCAGTACGCCACCGGCAAGGCCATCGACGGTTTGTTCACGCTCATCGCGCAGGAAGAGGCCGATATTCGAGAAAACCCCGTGGCCCGTACTACTTCGCTGCTGAAGAAAGTGTTTGGCATCGGTGGCAAGTAATATTTGCGTCTGACGCACCTATAAAACTGTCAGGCTGAGCTTGCGAAGCATCCTATCACGTCTAGAAAAACCTAGCGTGAGAAGATGCTTCGCGAGCTCAGCCTGACAGTCCTTTTTATGTCCCTATCTACTCAATGCGCCATTTGCCGTAAGGGCTACTTGTGAAGTTTCGCCTGCACCTGTTCGAGTTTGAAGACCAGCCGTGGTTTCCGGCCGTGCTGCGCGCGGGGCAAATGGACTACCTCCGCTTCATGATTTCGAGCCTGGGCATCTACCGTCCAGTAGCACCACTGCTGGCCACTGCCCTGCACCGCACCCAGCAGAGCCAGCTGCTGGAGCTAGGCGCGGGTGCAGGCGGCGGCACCGAAACCGTGCTGGTGGCCCTGCGCCAACAGCCAACCGCGCCCCCCCACCTAGGGCTACTGCTCACCGACCTCTACCCCCAGCCCGCCGCCTGGGCCGATGTGGCGCGCCGCACCAACGGCGCCATCCAGGGCCACGCCGCCCCCATCGATGCGCTGCGCGTGCCGGCCGACCTGCCGGGCTTCCGAGTTATTTTCTCAGCCTTCCACCACTTTGCGCCGCCGCAGGCTGAGGCGTTGCTACGCGATGCTGTGGTCCGCGGGGCAGGCATTGGCGTGTTTGAAGGGGCTGGCAAAAGTTGGCTCGAAATCGGGCTGGCGCTCACGGTGCTGCCGGTGGCGCAGCTGCTGCTCACGCCTTTTTTTCGGCCTTTCCGCTGGAGTAGGTTGTTTTTCACATACTTAGTGCCGCTCATTCCGCTTACTACTATCTGGGACGGGGTCGTGTCTATTTTCAGGATGTATCCGCCGGCCCAATTGCAGATACTGGCCCAGCGTGCCGACCCCGCCGGGCGCTACCAGTGGCAAGCCGGGCAGTTGCGCCATTGGTGGGGCCCACGCGTCACGTACCTCATCGGCACCCCAAACGGCAGCTAAGCCCTGGGTTTGGGCCCTAGGTTGCACATTTGCCGGCTACTTGCTTCTTGCCCCTTGCTCCTTAGCCATTACCTCCGGGCGCTGCGGCTGCTGCGCATTCCCTTTTCGCTGTTCCTGATGCCCATCTTCTGGTTCGGGCTCAGCGCGTTGCGTATGCCGTTTGGCTGGGGGCGGGCGGCGGCGGTGTTTGGCATTCTACACTTACTGGTGTACCCCGCATCTAACGGCTATAATTCCTTCTATGACAAAGATGAGGGTAGCATTGGCGGGCTAAAGACCCCACCTAAAGTCACCCCCGAACTGCTGCACCTCGTCTGGCTATTCGATGCGTTGGCCCTAGGTTGCTCGCTGCTACTGAACTGGCCCTTTGCGGCGCTGGTGCTGGTATACCTGCTGGTTTCTAAAGCCTACAGCTACGAGGGCATTCGCCTCAAAAAATACCCCTTGGTAAGCACGGTGGTGGTAGTCGTGTTTCAGGGCGCTTTTACCTTTTTGATGACCCAAATCGGGGTGGGCACCACAACACCTCAACTTACCGAACCTACCAACCTACTGTTGGCTCTCGTGAGCACCTTGTTCCTGTGTGGCTCCTACCCTCTCACTCAAATATATCAGCATCAAGAAGATGCACGCCGCGGCGACCGCACGCTCAGCCTACGGTTGGGCATCCGGGGCACGTTAGTTTTTGCGGCAGGTGGGCTGCTGGTGGGCGCCGCGGCTATGAGCCTAGCCTATTGGCTGCGGGGCGAAGCGCGTAATATTCTGATTTTTCTACTCGCCACGGGGCCAGTAGTGGCACTGTTCGCGCGCTGGACCTGGCTGGCGTGGCACGACCCCGCGCACGCCAATTTTGAGTGGACCATGCGCATGAACATTGTGTCGTCGCTGTGCTTGAGCGCCGCTTTCATCGCCATGCTGCTTTTGGCGCTGTAGCTACCTAGGGCTGCCGGGTCGTGATGAAGACCATGCCGTTTTGCGCCCGGGCACCACCAATAGCAACGGCTTTTTCACTGGCTAGCAAAGAAACTTCTTTTATCTGCCGCCGCGCCACCAGTGGCTGCCACCGCAGTGTGTCAGCAGGTACCACTACCTGCCCATCAATCATATACAGCAGTACTACTCCAACGGGCCGGGGGTCGTTGGCTTCAGCTTGACGCTGCTTTTCCTGCGCGGCCCGAAAGGCTCGCTGCCCTTCTGCTGTAAGACAAGGTACGCACACCGCGGCGGCTGGCACTGGGCCTCGCACGCGAGCATCGCAGGCCAGGCGCTGGCGCACTGCTGCTACCTGCTTCTTCAGTGATAGCTGCTGCGTGGCTACTATCCAGGCATCGGAGGCTGCTACCGTCGTATAAACCTTGCATGGCGGACCTAGGAGACTATAGGCTAACAAGAGCAGCTTCATAGCTATCGTGCTTCCCGTAGAATGAGGCACGGGCTCGCCCAAAATTCATCAATAAAATGCTGTTCGACCTTATACCTTGCCCTAAGAAGCTGAGTTAGCACTAATAGCGCGGGGCTGGGCCCTGTGCTGACTATCATCAGGCCTCCGGCGTGCGCGACAGCAAGCGAAAACAACGATTGCAGGTCAGAGGACTAATAATCGGCAGGGGGCCATGAGCATGAATATTGTGTCGTCGCTACACCCGAGCTTTTATCGCTATACTCCTGCTGCCTAGGGCTGTTTAGTGGTTATCACTACTACCCCGCTTGCACCTCGGCTACCATAAATTACCGCTGCTCCAACACCCTGCAAAAACTCTATTTTGCGCACTGCTTGAATTGTTACAAGCTTCTGAAAAGCAGTCACTCCTGCTAAGTCTTTTGTAAAGAACTGGCCATTTACTATATACAGCAGTGAAAAGCCCTTAGCCCGTGTATCGGCCGAGTCACGCTTGTGCTGAGCCGCTGCATACGCCCGCCGGCCAGCGGGCGAAACGCCCATCAAGCATACTTGGGGCTCAAAACTGATATCACGAATGGCGGTATCGCAGGCCACGCGCTGACGTAAGGCCAATACCTGCTGCCGCAGTGGCAATTGCTGGGTTTTCGTAATCCACGCTTCGGAGGCCGCTGCATCAGTAAAAATTTGACACGGCAAGGTAGTTTGACCAATCACTAGGTAAGGGGCAAACAACAATAATGCATTCACTAACAACCTAGTAAACATCTTCTCTCGGAGCGAATTAAATCTCTGTCAACTTGGCAAATGTAGATAGCAAGGCATATATGACCCATAAAACCGAGACGGGCGGCAAGCGGCGTAAAAGCCAACTTACCGCCCGTCTTAGGGTCACTAATCAAAAGACTTAGCCGTTCATAGCCAGCAAGAACTCTTCGTTATCCTTGGTACCTTTCATGCGGTCCTTCAAGAACTCCATGGCTTCGGTAGCGCTCATGTCGGTCATGAATTTGCGGAGAACCCACACGCGGCTTAGCTCGTCGCGGCTTATTAGCAGGTCTTCGCGGCGGGTGCCGGAAGCCGGAATGTCGATGGCCGGGAACACACGCTTGTTGGCCAGCTTGCGGTCAAGCTGAAGTTCCATGTTACCGGTGCCTTTGAATTCTTCGAAGATAACTTCGTCCATCTTCGAGCCGGTTTCAATAAGCGCCGTGGCAATAATCGTCAAAGAGCCAGGGCCTTCGATGTTACGCGCCGCGCCGAAGAAGCGCTTAGGCTTCTGTAGAGCGCCAGCGTCGATACCACCCGACAGAATACGCGAGCTGCTGGGCTGCACCGTGTTGTAGGCCCGGGCCAGGCGCGTGATGGAATCTAGCAGAATCACTACGTCATGGCCGCACTCTACCAGGCGGCGCGCTTTGTCAAGCGCCAACTCCGCAATTTTGACGTGGCGGTCGGCCGTTTCATCGAAGGTCGAGCTGAGCACCTCGGCTTTCACCGAGCGGGCCATGTCAGTTACTTCTTCCGGGCGCTCGTCGATGAGCAGGATGAGCAGGTATACCTCAGGGTGGTTCTCCGAAATCGAGTTAGCAATTTCCTGCAGCAATACCGTTTTACCAGTCTTGGGCTGGGCCACGATGAGGCCACGCTGGCCTTTGCCGATGGGCGCAAACAGGTCGAGCACGCGGGTGCTCACCTGGGTGGGCTTGGTGCTGAGCTTCAACTTCTCATCGGCAAACAGCGGCGTTAAGTGGTTGAAGGGCACCCGGTCGCGTACTTCTTCTACAGTGCGGCCATTGATGCTATCCACCCCAACGAGAGCAAAATATTTCTCATTTTCACGGGGCGGGCGCATGGTGCACTGCACTGTATCACCGGCTTTCAGCCCATACTGCCGCACCTGCTGCGGCGACACGTAGATGTCGTCGGGCGAGGTCAGGTAGTTGTAATAAGGCGAGCGCAGGAAGCCGTAGCCACCATCCGGCATCAGCTCTAGGGTGCCCGAGCCGGGCACCGTCAGGTCGAGCTCGGGGGCGCGGGGCGGGCGCGGTGCTTGCTGCGGGCGCTGGCCTTCAGCGGTCTGGCCGTTTTGGCCATTAGCGCTAGGTACTTGACTCGCTGCACCTTGCTCACCAGCAGGCTGGCCTTCGGTGCCTAGGCGCTGGCGCTCTTCGCGGCGCTGCTGGCGCTGGGCTTCCCGCTGGGCATAGCGCTCCTCGCGGCTCAGGCGGGGCTGGTCGGTAGCACCGGCGCCGTTGATGGGGCGCGCCTCGCGGGGCTGGTCATTAGAGAAGCGCGACTGGCCGTTTTCGCGGGGCTCGCGGTTTTCGCGGAAGTCATTGCGGGGCTGGCCGTTGGTACGGTCGCGGTTTTCGCGAGGCTCGCGGCCATCCCGGTTTTCACGGTCGAAGCGCTGCTCGCGGCTTTCGCGGCGGTCAGCATATGCGTCGGGGGCAGCCTGCTCAGCTACTGCCTCGGTGGCAGCTACTTCAGGGGTAGTAGCCTCTTCAGTGGCTGCTACAGCAGCCGTGGCAGGGCGGTCTTCGCGGCGGGGCAAGGGCCGGCCGGCGCGGTCTACGCGCTCGCGGCGGTGGCGAGGCTGGGCCGTAGAGTCGGCCGAGTGCGTTTCGGCAGTGGGGTTAGTTTCGGTGGGGGGCACGGTAGCCTCCTCAGCGGCTACCGACACATTAGCTACATTTTGCTCATCGGCCTCCACTACGTCGAGGCGTGTAGGCTGCGGAGCCTCAGCTACTTCTTCATAAGCTGGCGCTGGTGCCACGGGCTCTGCTGCCACAGCGGCGGGGGCTTCGACCACTGCCGCCGGCACCTCAGGTGCTTCAACTGTGGCTGCGGGCGCTGCCACGGCGGGGGCCGCAGCGGCTACATCGGAAAAAGGCTGCTCGGCCACCGGCGCCGCAGCGGGGCGGCGGCGGCCGCTACCCCCGCGCGCACCCCTAGCGGGGGCAGCGGCCGGGGCTGGGGCCGCTGCCTCTACTACTGCTTCAGGAGCCGCAGCGGCAGCAGGGGCCTCGGCTGGGGCCGCAGTAGCGGGCTTTTTGCTAGGCAGCTGGTCGGCCGGCAGAATGGCTTGCTGGTCGAGGATTTTGTAAATCAAATCCTGTTTGCTCAGGCGTTTGAAATTGCCAACGTGTAGTTGCTCAGCAATTTCCTTGAGGTCGGACAGCAGCCGGTCCTTCAGCTCGTTAAGGGTATACATAGGGGGAATTAGGAGAATCTGCGCGAAGGGCTCGGCCGTCCGACGGCCGCTGGCCCGGGGTCCCGGCCGCAAGCAATTTGTCCGAAGCCAATGGCCCGGCCCAACTTCCAAAAAGCAGCAATGCGCAACACAACCAGCAAAGCGGCGGGCAACAACAGGAAATAGTAAGGTATAAGAGGGGCGGCCGGCAGCTCCACCAAGGCAAAAATGTCGGTCCGGCAACGCAACGGGTGGACCCAGGGCCTGCCCTACCAGCCCCATGGGCCAGCTTGCAGTTGCAATATTAACGCATTACGGACAAACTGCCAACTTGGGTACGTTGGCGGCGCCTCATTGCGTAAATTTTAGAAAAAGATGCGTTCTGCGGGATGAGCCCCGCGCCGCCTAGGTCCTCTTGGCTGCTCAACGCGCACCTAGGGCCGGCTGGTTCCGCACTGGCGACCGCCGCAATACCTTTGCGCCCACTATGCTACAACTTTCTGTACTTAAAGAGCAGACCGACCGCGTGCTGGCCGGCCTGGCCAAGCGCAACTTTAAAACCGCTGAGGCTGATGTGGCGGCGGTGCTCGACCTCGACCAGCGGCGCCGGGCCTTGCAAACGCAGCACGACACTGCTCAGGCCGAAGCCAATGAGCTGGCTCGCCAGATTGGCGGCCTCATGAAAAGCGGCGACAAAGCCGGCGCCGAAACACTTAAAGCCCGCACCTCGGAGCTAAAAACCCAGATTAAGACGCACGCCGACGAACTGGCGGCCCTCGAAAAACAGCAAACCGAACTGCTGTATAAAATTCCGAACGTGCCGCACGAAAGCGTGCCCGCTGGCCGCTCGGCCGAAGACAACGAGGTAGTGCGCGAAGGCGGCACCAAACCCGACCTAGGGCCCGGCGCGCAGCCCCACTGGGAGTTGATTAAGAAATATGATATCATTGATTTTGACCTAGGTATCAAAATCACGGGCGCGGGCTTTCCAGTGTACAAAGGCCAGGGTGCGCGCTTGCAGCGGGCGCTGATTAATTTCTTCCTCGACCAGGCCCGCGACGCGGGCTACGTGGAGGTGCAGCCCCCCATCTTGGTGAACGAGGCCAGCGGCTACGGCACGGGCCAACTACCTGATAAGGAAGGCCAGATGTACCACGACAAGGCCGATAATCTGTACCTAATTCCGACCTCGGAGGTGCCGATTACCAACCTCTACCGCGACGAAATTATCGCTGCCGATAAGCTGCCCGTGCGCAACACCGGCTACACACCCTGCTTCCGGCGCGAGGCTGGCTCGTGGGGCGCCGATGTGCGCGGACTGAACCGCCTGCACCAGTTCGACAAGGTAGAGATTGTACAAATCACCCAGCCTGAGCACTCCTATGCCGCCCACGAGCAAATGGTGGCCCACGTAGAGCGCCTGCTCCAGCAGCTTGAGCTACCTTACCGCGTGCTCCGCCTCTGCGGTGGCGATATGGGCTTCACCTCGGCCCTCACCTATGACCTAGAAGTGTGGAGCGCGGCCCAGGGCCGTTGGCTCGAGGTATCGTCGGTGAGCAACTTTGAGACTTTCCAGGCTAACCGCCTCAAGTGCCGCTACCGTGGCGAGGGCGGCAAAACCCAACTGCTGCACACCCTCAATGGCTCGGCCCTGGCGCTGCCCCGCATCGTGGCCGCACTACTAGAAAATAACCAGACGCCAGAAGGTATTAATCTGCCTAGCGTATTGCACTCCTACTGCGGGTTTACACAGATTAAGTAACCCTTCACTAGTAAAAACCACTTGTTGAACGAGATTGCCCGCGAAGAGCCACCTTCGCGGGCAATCTCGTTTTTAGCATTATTTTTATCTTCAATAGAAGCCTGAATGCTTGCATTTTAGCCTTATTGAAGACAGAATATAAACTTTATTCTTTATTTAGAATAAGCGCTACTATACTAGTTTTTTGTGTCTAGCTTGGTCACGTCGATTTAATCCTTTTCCAGCTATGCCAAAATTTACTTTCTCCTTTTCTGCTGGCATCGCCCTGGTGGCCTTCGCTCTGGCAGCCCCTGCCGCCCAGGCCCAGACCAGTGATTTTGTATCTATTTCGCTGGCAAGCAACACGCCGGTGCTTACCAGCAACCAGCCCGGTCTATCCATCAGCGAGGAACCCGTGCAACGCCTCAGCACCCCGTCGGCCCCCGCTGCGCATGCCGATTATTTCAACGACTCACACAAAGATTTGAAGCAGGCCCTGGCTTGGATGCAGGAAACCAACGCCATGCACCCCGAGTACCAGACTATGTACACCGAGGCGCGTATTCGCTTGCAGCTCAAAGACTATGCTGGCGCCCACGCCACGGCGCTGGAGGCCCAGAAACTGGCCCTGGCTGCCGCCAACAGCGAGTATGCCCGCCACAGCGAGGAAGTAGCTATTCAGGCTAAGGCCAAGCTGAAATAACCTAGCGCGCGGCTACGCCGCCCTAGGTCACGCAGCCGCTGCTTGGTACCCCAAAGCCCGCCCACCCGGCGGGCTTTGTTATTTTTGGCCTTTCAACTCCTTTTCTCCCCACTAAAATGACTAGAATTGCCATGCACTTGACCACCGCCGTGGCCCTTACGGCTACCGTTCTCACGGCTTCCGTGGCGCAGGCGCAGATTGTGACCCCGCAGCCCAGCCCCAAAAGCACGGTAATGCAGCGCGTGGGCCTCACCGACGTGACTATCACCTACAGCCGTCCGTCGCTAAAAAACCGCGAAGTATTTGGCGCCAATTCGCCGCTGGCGCCCTACGGCAAGCGCTGGCGCACGGGTGCCAATGCCACCACGAGCATTAAGTTTTCGGACGATGTGACGATTGAGGGCAAAAAGGTACCAGCTGGCGAGTACGGCCTCTACACCGTGCCCACGGCCACTGAGTGGACGGTAGTACTCAACAAAAGCCTCAAGCAAGGCGCTGATGTTGATGGCTTTAAAGATGACCAGGACGTAGCACGCTTCACCATCAAGCCTTACAAGCTGGCTAGCAAGGTGGAAACGTTCACCATCAGCTTTGCTGAGCTGACGCCCGCTACCGCCAACGTGGACATGCTGTGGGGCCTCACGGGCGCCAAGTTCAAAATTGTGTCTGACGTAGATGCCAAGGTAATGGCCCAGATTGAGGAGAAAGTCATCAAGAATGCCAGCCCCTCGGCCAATGACCTCGCCGCTGCTGCGGTGTACTACAATGACAACAACAAGGACTTGAAGCAGGCCCTGGCGTGGATTCAGAAGGCCAACGCCACCGACCCCAAGTTCTGGAACGTGAATACGGAAGCCAAAATCCGCCTGAAAATGAAGGATTACAAAGGCGCCGTAACGGCCGCAGAGCAGTCGAAGAAGCTCGCGCTGGCTTCTACCCCGCCCAACGCCGAGTACGCTAAAATGAACGACGAGCTCGTGGCTGAGGCTAAGAAGGGCGGCAAATAGTCCCCTAGGTCTTAAGACCACCCACAACTTTGACATAAAAAGGCCGCACAACGAGTTCGTTGTGCGGCCTTTTTATGTCAAAGTTGTGGCGCTCAGCGCATCAGGCTCAGCGCCTATTACTGCGCGGCGGCTGGCAACACCTTCACTACCAGCTGCGAGGCGTGCGCCGGGTTATGATATAGCTGGTGCGTTTGGGCTTTGAAGTCCGTCTCATTGGCCTCGTAAATGTTGGGCACGTAGGTCTGCGGGTTGCGGTCGACGAGCGGAAACCAACTGCTTTGTACTTGCACCATCAGGCGGTGGCCTTTTTTGAAGGTGTGCAGCACGTCTTGCACGGTGAAAGGCACGGTTGTTACCTCATTAGCCACAAAGGGCTTGGGAGTAGTAAAGCTCTCGCGGAAACGGCCGCGCATCACTTCGGAGCGCACCATCTGCTGGTAGCCACCTAGGTGCACGCTGGCGGCGGTGCGGGGGTTGTCGGGCGTGTCGTCGGGGTACACGTCAATGATTTTCACCACCCAGTCGGCATCGGTACCGGTGGTAGCCACTTGCAGCTTGGCCAGGATAGGGCCAGCCAGGGTCAGGTCTTCGTCGAGCGGCGGGGTTTGGTAGGTGAGCACATCGGGGCGGCGGCTAGCAAAGCGCTGGTCGTCGGTCATGTACTCGCGGGTCATACCCACAGCAGTAGCTTCCGTGAACGGTACCGGATGGGCCGGGTCGCTCACAAATTGGTCGAACTCGAAGTTGACCTCAGGGCGACGGCGCTCGTTGTTGCCATCGGTGGGCGGGCTAAAGCTGAGGCCCCCAGCTTGGCGGAAGTATAAGGTTTTCTCCTGCACTGGCTTGGGCGGCCACGCATCGAAGGTGCGCCAGCGATTGGCGCCGCCCTCAAACATGATAGCCTCGGGCAGGTCCGAACCAGGCTTGGCAGCTTTCAAGTACGATTTAAAAAATGGCGCCTCCACGTTTTCCTGGTACCAGAGCGAAGGCGACGGGCCATAGTTGACGTTGCCCACCATCTCGCCGGTGCCGCGGGCCCAGCCGCCGTGCACCCAGGGCCCCATCACAATGCGGTTGCTGAGGCCAGGGTTCTTCTGCTCAATGGTTTGGTAGGTGTTGAGGGCGCCGAATAAATCCTCCGCATCATTGAAGCCGCCTACCGTGAGCACGGCCGTGTTGAGGTTGTGCAGGTGCGGGCGCAGGTTGCGCGCCTGCCAAAAGGCGTCGTAGTCGGGGTGCTGCATCAGCTGGTTCCAGAACGCGACCTTGCCTTGGTAATGCCGCTCATTAGCATTCTTGAGCGGACCTAGGCGCAGAAAGAAGTCGTAGCCATCGGGCGTGCCGTGCTTGAAGCCAGGGTTGCCGGTTGGCGTAGGCTGCGGCCGCGCCTGCCCAAAGCTGTAGAGAAAATTGAAGGCGTGAGGCAGGAAGAACGCACCATTATGATGGAAGTCATCCCAAAACCAGTCGGCTATGGGCGCCTGCGGTGAGGCTGCTTTCAGCGCCGGATGCCGGCTCAACAACCCCGCTGATGTGTAAAAACCGGGGTAAGAAATGCCCCACTGACCTACGCGGCCGTTGCTCCTTGGCCCTTTTTTTAGCAGATACTCGATGGTGTCGAAGGTATCAGTACCCTCGTCGGTATCCTTCTTCGTGGCGTGCTTTTCTAGCTCGGGGCGCATGTCCAAAAACTCACCTTCCGACATATATCGCCCCCTAACGTCTTGGTAAGCAAATATGTAACCTTCGCGCATCATGCTACTGCTGGGGCCTAGGTTATACTTATACTTCTTGCCATAAGGCCCCACTGAGTAGGGAGTGCGGTTGAGCAAGATGGGGTAGCGCACCTTGTCTGCATCCTTGGGCGCATACACGATGGTATAGAGTTTTACCCCGTCGCGCATCGGTATTTGCAGCTCCGTTTTGGTGTAGTGCTGCTGAATGTATAAGGTGTCGGCCAGCACCTTAGCCTGGTTTTGGGCATCGGTGACGGACTGCGTGGCTGGGGGTAGCGCCAGCGTTTGGGCACGGGCGGTGGTGGCAGCCAGACCTAGGGCAAGCAGAAAAGCAGCGTACGTTTTTTTCATGAGCGAATAGGAGTTGTCCTAGCCACAAAAGAACGTCAGGCTGGTCATTCTGCGTGCTTCGCAAAATGACCAGCCTGACGAACAGGCTCTACCTAGGCTTGGTGAGCGCTAGCTTGGCAGCTTAAAGCTGTTGTTCAGCGCAATGATTGCGTTCTTATAGTCCTCACGCCCAATCACAAACTGAATATTTACCTTGCGCAGTGCAAAACCTGCGCTGCTGATATTGATGCCGGCTTCGGCCAGCGCGCTGGCCGCCTGAGCCAGCAAGCCGGCCCGGTCAATGTTAGAGCCGATGAGGCAAACCAGCGCCACCTTCTCGACGGCCACTTTTTCGTAGCGCGCTTCTAAGGTTTCAAGCAGTTGCGGCTTCAGGTCCTTTTGCCAAATCACTAGCGAGATGCTGTTAGCACTGGTAGCTTTGAAGATGTAGCTTACACCTAGGTCGTTGAACGCCTGCATCAAATGCAAGTCAAAGCCGGCGGCCCCCACCATCAGCGGGTCGTAGATATCGATGATAACTACCTTCTCGGTACCTGTAATAACCTCGATGTGCGTGGAATCGGCTACGTAGTCGCGGGTAATGAGTGTGCCGGGGTGCTCGGGCTCAAACGTATTTTTAATACGCAAGTCGATAGCGTTGATTTCTAGCGGCTTCGACGCCTTGGGGTGAATGGCCTCCATGCCCACGTCGGCGAGTTGGTCGGCCACGTCGTAGTTAGTAAAGCCTACCGGGCGGCAGTGGTCGATGCCCACCATCATGGGGTCGGCCGAGCAGAGGTGGTATTCCTTATGAATGATAGCCTCTTGGGGCCTCACTGCTACAGCTATCTTACTGAAAGTCACTTCCGAATAGCCGCGGTCAAACTCACGCATAATACCTTCAGTGCCTTTGGTGTAGCCCGTGGCAATGCAGATGGTGTTGGCGAAGTCGATACCCGAGAAAGCCTGCTGAATACGCTCGTCGATAGTCAGGGCCCGCGCGTCGTCGAAGCCGCTGAGGTCTACTAGGGTGGCATGCACACCCTTATTCTGCAAGATGTTGACCGAGTTGAAGGCCGAGTGCGCCTCCCCTATCGAGGCCAGAATCTCGCGGGCGGCCTGCAGGATGTTGTAGCTATTGACATAGCCCGAGGCCAGCACATTAGTAAGGCTTTCGAGGTAAGTTTGGGCTTGGTCGATGCGCTGCTGAATAAAGGCATCGGCCACTGCCAAATCGAGGCCTAGGGGCGCGTAGTGCGTATTCAGTTCTTTGAGCTTGGCTGCTACTTCTTGCAGCGCCGCCCGAAACTCTTGATTTTGGGTAATGTGATGGTAGACGCCGGGCGCCCCGGTTTTCTTGTTCTCCAACAGCCAGTTGGTGACATTGGCATAGGCCGACACCACAAAAATGCGGTTGTACAGCGCCTGACCTTGGCGGCCGTGGAAGATGATGTTCTGCAGAACATCAGCGAAGGCGGTCATGGATGTACCGCCGATTTTTTCTACTGTGAGCACGGTTGAGTGGAGCGGGATTGCCCGCCGCAGTGGTGGCTTGCACTCAGCTTCTGCGCCATACCAATGACCTATTACGCAGAAAGCGAAAGCGAAACGAAGTAAGCAATAGTACCTAAACAAGCCGCTGGCGCAAGAGCCAAGCGACCTGCAAAGTAAATGCAATGTGCGTAAACCACGCACTTTAAGCTATACCCTTGCTTACTCAACGGCGCGGCGCGCTCCACATCGGGCCCTTTACATGGCTTGGCGCGGGCGCAGAGGCGAGGGGCGCCGCCGGGGCTTGGTTGTGGGCTGCGGCAGCAGCGGGCACTCAGGCGGGGGCTGCGGACCGGCCAACGAAAAAACTGCGCAATACTTGGCGGCCCAACAAGTGGCACAGCCCACAACTGGCCCCGTAGGCGCGGGGTCTTCTGCTAGCAGGAAGCTGATGGTATCAGGTAACATAGCGAAAGGAACTGACTAGCTGATAGTCAGTCAAAAAGGCAGTGGCAGAATAGTAATTGCTAGCGGGCACCCTTGTGTGGTAGCTGCTGTTTCAAAGTTCTCACCGCCTTATGGTACTATTCCGGTCTTTAGGTACGAACTGCTCTTTTTCGACTTCAAACGCCATTTATCACTATCTGAATTAAAAACCCCTGCGTAATACGTACTACTTGCTTGATAATCTTATCTTAATATAGCGACAGCAATCCCGCCGTTATACCATTACCGGGTGCTTTCTAGCAATCAGCCACTCAGCCGCTTATAGCACCTGCCCTAGGTAGCGCGGGTGCCTCTTAGGGCCCTAGGATGCACCCGTATCTTTGATGTATATGTTACCCTCTCCCCTAGTAGCCGCCCCGGTACTGGCGCCGGTTTTCACCCGCACTTTCCTGGCTGAGGTGGCCCACGAACTGCTGGCCACCTACGACGACGATACGCTGGCCGACCTAGTGGTCATCGTGCCCACGCGCCGCGCCGTGGTGTACCTCAAAAACGAATTGGCCCTAGCCACGCCCGACGGACAGGCGCTGTGGGCACCGCGCATCGCGGCCATGGAAGACTACATGGTGGAGCGCGCCGGCGTGCAGGTAGAGGAGCCTATAGCCTTGCAGCTCTTGTTGTTTGATATTTTCCGAGGCATCGACCCCGACTTGAGCTTTGACCGCTTTGTGGGCTGGAGCGGGCTGCTGCTACAAGACTTTTCGAACCTCGACCAGAACCTGGCCGATACCAAGGAGGTGTTTCAGTACCTCTCCGAAGCGAAGGCGCTAGAGCGCTGGGAGCTCGACCCCGAACGTGGCAAAACCGACGGGCTGATGCGGTACTTCGGCTTTTGGGGCCAGCTGGCCCGCGTGTACCGCGAGCTCAAGCGCCGGCTAAAAGCCGACCACCTCGCCTACCCCGGCCTAGCCTACCGCGAGGCCACCCAGCGCCTGCAAGCCGAGCTGCGCGACCCCGCCCGGCCGCTGCCCGCGCACCACGTATTTGTGGGCCTAGGTGGCCTTAGCAAGGCTGAGGAGAAGTTTATCAACCTGCTGCGCAAAGCTGGCCGGGCCGAGCTGCGCTTCGACGCCGACCCGTTCTACCTAGAGCAAGACTCGCCCAACCGGGCTGGCCAGCACCTGCGCCGCTACTGGCAGAAGTGGGATTTGCCCCGCGACAGCTTCACGCTGCAAGAGCACCTGCGCGGCCGGCCCCACCACGTGCGCCTGCTAGGAGTGGCCAATGCTAGCATGCAGGGCAAGCTAGCCGGCCAGCTGCTAGCCGAGGCCCGCCAGCGCAACCCCGACGCCACCGTGGCCGTGGTGCTACCCGACGAAACCCTGCTACTGCCCGTGCTGCACGGCCTGCCGTCAGCCGAGGTGGTACCCGATTTCAACGTGACGATGGGGTTGAGCTTCCAGAGCACGGCCTTGTTCAACCTCGTCGATTTGCTGTTTGAGGTGCACCTCACGGGCATTCGGGAGGGCGAGCCAGGCCGCGACTACGGCGTGCCTAAATACCACCACCTAGCTGTGAGCAAGCTGTTGGCGCACCCGTTTCTGCGTCGCTACCAGCAGTACCTGAATGAACAGCCAGAGGAGCCGCAGTACCACGGTCTGCTCGACCACATTTGCCAGCAGATTGTGAAGAAGCACCTTGTGCTGCTGCCCGCCACCGAGCTGCTGCGACTGGGCGAAGGCCACTCGCTCATCAAGGCGCTGTTTCAGACCTGGGATAATTGCGACCATATTATCGACGCCTGCTACACCATTATCAACCTGCTCAAGCAGGTATACGAGCACGAGCACACGGCCATCGAGGCTGAGTACTTGTACTTGTTTTACACGATGATACGGCAGCTGCACTCGGCCTTCGACTGCCAGGAGCAGCGCCTGAGTGTACGCTCGTTTCGGCGCTTCCTCTACGAGCAGATGCGCAACACGCGCCTGCCCTTCGCGGGCGAGCCGTTGGCCCAGGTGCAGGTAATGGGCTTGCTCGAAACGCGAGCGCTGGACTTCGACCACGTCATCATCTTGAGCTGCAACGAGAACGCGCTGCCTGCCCCCAAGCGGCAAAACTCGCTGTTTCCCTACGACGTGCTCACCGAGTTTAAGCTGCCTACCTACGCCGACGCCGAGGCTACGGCCGCCTACAACTTCTGGCGGCTGCTGCAGCGCGCCGGGCGCGTAGACCTAGTGCACGTGCTGCCCGGCGCCGAGGGCGTGCGCACCGGCGAGCGCAGCCGCTTTCTGCGGCAGCTAGAATTTGACTTGGCCGCCCAAAACCCGATGCTGACGCTGGAAGACCAGGTAGTGGAGGTGCAGCCCGCGGCGGACGCTTCCCCTGTTAGTGGCCCCGCCTTAGAAGAAAGCAGCACCCTCACGAGCGAACTGTCCAATGACCTCGTGCTCCACAAAGACCCGGCGATGCTCGCCGCCTTGCGCGGCGTGCTTGAGCGTGGCTTGTCGCCTTCGGCCCTTAATGAATACCTGGCCTGCACGCTCAAGTTTTACTTTTCGCGCCTGGCCCGCTTTCAGGAAAATGAGGAGGTGGAAGAGGCCCTAGGGGCCGATGGCTTCGGCACGGTGGTGCACGACGCGCTGGAGCACCTGCTAAAGCCCTTCGAGCTGTTGGGCCGCGAGCTCACGGCCGACGACCTGCCCGACCTGCTGCGCAAGGTGCCCGCCGAAGTAAATCGCCAGCTGCGCCAGGAAGAGTCTGACCGTCAGGCCCGCCCCGACGATGGCCTCAACCACGTGCTGGGCCAGGTGGCGGTGCGTCTCATCCGCAAGTACCTAGAGAGCCTGCCGGGCCAGCCGGGTTTACTGCCGCTGCGCATTGTGGCCCAAGAAACGGAGATGGCGGCCACGGTCTTTGCCGACATTCCGGGCGAGGCCGAGCCGCTGCCCGTGCGCCTCTTTGGCCGGGCCGACCGCATTGATGCGCTGCCCGATGGCCGCCGCCGGGTGGTAGACTACAAAACTGGCCTCGTGGAGCAGCGCGAGCTCAACCTACGCGGCAAGGTGAAGCCCCTCAGCGCCGCCGAAACCGTAGAGCGTCTACTCACCGAAAGCTCGTCGGGCGCCGACAAGGTGCGTCAGCTCTGGCTCTACCGCTTTATGCTGGAAAGCGACGTGCGTCACCCCGCCCCGCCCGGCTCGGAGGCAGCGATTATGTCGCTACGCAAGATTGACGAGGGCTTGCTCACGGCGCCGCTCGACTTCATCACCGAAGGCACCGGCGAGCCCGACTTTCTGCGGGCCAGCGCCGGGTTGGTGGCACGGCTGGCGCGGCGCGTGCTCGACCCTACCGAGGACATTCGCAAAACCGACGACCTAGCAAAATGTGACTATTGCCCGTACAAAGGTATTTGCGCCCGGTAGGGTTTTTGCGCAAATCATGTAGCATTGCATAGCAGAACAATAAAGCAGCCCTCGCTAGGCGTTACCCCAGCGCCAGCGAGGGTTAGCCAATGTATTCAAAGCAGCTTCCTTATTGCTTAGCTACGCAGTGCCCCTAGGGTACCACTTAGGTTCATATGCGGCACTAGATGAGAGTAATTATCTGATAACAATAACCTTATATTTCCTATATCCACTAGGGCTTTACTGTTGAGCTCTTCCGCTTATGGCTCAAAAACGCATCTATCGCCTGCTCAATCCTTTCTTGCTGTGGCGGCTGCGCCACGTAAGCGAGCGGGTGTATGTGGTGTGGCTGGCGGTGCTGGTGGGTGTGCTGGCGGGCCTGGCGGCGGTGTTGCTCAAAACGGTTATTCACTGGCAGCAGCACCGCTTGGCGGCGGCCGTGACCGAGCCCAACCGGGTATTTGCGCTGTCTATCTACCCAGTTATCGGCATCACGCTCACGGCGCTGGTGACTAAGTACTTGCTGGGCGGCAACCTAGGGCGGGGTATCGGGCCCATCATCTACAGCGCGGCTCGCGAAAATGCGGTGGTGCCGCGCTCTAAGCTGTATTCGCAGCTCGTCACAGCCTTCTTGACGGTGTCGTTTGGAGGCTCGGCGGGTACCGAGGCGCCCATTTCGGTGACGGGGGCAGCTATTGGCTCCAATGCGGCGCGGGTGCTGCGGGCGGGGCGGCGGCGGCGGCGCCTGCTCACGGGCTGCGGCGCGGCGGCGGGCGTGGCGGCCATCTTCAACGCGCCCATTGCGGGCGTACTGTTTGCGGTCGAGGCCATTTTGCTGGAGCTGCCAGCGCAGTACTTTATTCCGCTGCTCATTTCGTCGGCCACCGCCACGGTGGTATCGAAGGCGCTCTACGCAGGGCAGCCATTTACGCTGATTACCAATTCATGGGTGCTGAATACGGTACCTTTCTACGCACTCCTAGGTCCGATTACGGCGCTGTTTTCGGTGTATATGATTCGCACTTACCACTGGTTCGACCACTTTGTGGAGCGCTGGCCGGGCCTGCGCTGGCAGAAGGTACTGGCGGGCGGCGCGGCGCTGGGGCTACTCATTTTTCTGTTTCCGCCGCTCTATGGCGAGGGCTACACCACGGTGGTGCAAAAGCTACTCGACGGCCACGCTCAAGACCTCACCGATGACAGCCTGTTTTCGGTGTACGGCGACAATAACGTGTGGTGGCTGCTGGTGCTGGTCTTTTTCACGATGATGATGAAGGTGGTGGCTACCAGCATCACGGTGGGCGCGGGCGGCAACGGCGGCATGTTTGGCTCGTCGCTGGTGGCGGGGGCGCTGTGCGGGTTCTTGTTTGCACGGCTGGTCAACCTCACCGGGCTGGTGGCCTTGCCCGAGGTGCACTTTGTGGTGCTAGGCATGGCGGGCGTGCTGGCGGGCGTGGTACACGCACCGCTCACCGCCATTTTCTTGATTGCCGAAATCACGGGTGGCTACGCGCTCTTTGTGCCACTGATGCTCGTCACGAGCTTCTCCTACCTCATTACCAAGCACTTCGAGCCCTACTCGGTCTACACTCGCAAGCTGACGCTGAAGGGCGTGGACGTGTACGCCAACCGCGACCAAGACCTGCTCTCTCGCCTCGACCTGCACCGCCTTATCGACACCAATTTCCAGCCCCTGCGCCCCGGAGCCACCCTAGGCGAGCTAGTGGAGGTATTTCGCCACGCCCACCGCGACGTGTTTCCGGTGGTAGGCAAGAGTGGGCTGCTGCGCGGCATCATTACCCTCGACATGGTGCGCGACACGCTCTTCGACGGCGCTCACTACACCACCACCCGAGTCCGCGAGCTGATGCAGCCGCCCCCCGCGCTCATCCACCCTGCCGACACCGCCGAGCACGCGCTGGCGCTGCTAGAGCGCACCGCTACCTCCGCCCTGCCCGTGTGCGACACCGATGGCCTCTACCTGGGCTTTATTACCAAGAATGTCATCCTAGCTCGCTACCGCCGCGAGCTCATCGAGGAAGGACAGGCATAATGGTTAACTATTGCTGGGGCGAGTTTAGCGCAGTGTAACTCGCCCCAGCGCGACAGGCTTAATAAACCGCTAAAACTCTATCGCGGCAGTGGGGCGCTGGTGGCTGATAATGAGGCCAACCATCATCAGCAAGCTAGTGAGCAGAATGACGACGAACAGAATGCTTTCGCTAACATCGCCGAGCAGGTGCTGGGTCGGAATGCTGTAGAACAGCAACACCGTAATCAGTCCCTTGGGCGCAATGAACAGCTCGGGTATCAAATCGGTGTGGGCCACAAAGCGCAGGTAGAGGTAGCGAATGCCCGTGAGCACGGCCACTATCAGCACGCCCTGGCCGAGCAACTGCCAGCTGATGAGGTTGGCCAGGGTAATAGAATAGCCGAAGAGCAGAAAGAAGAACGTGCGAATCAGAAACGCCGACTCGGCGGTGATACTCTTGAGCTGGTGCAGGTCGGGGGCCAGCGCTTCGGTGCTGATGCCCTGCCAGCCGGTGCGCCGACGCACCCAATTCAGTAGCAGGTCGGCGTTGTTGACGGCCAGTCCAAAGGCCAGCACGAGCAGCAGCGACGACAAGTGCAGCTTTTTGGCGAGGCTGTAAATGAGAATCAAAAACGAGAACAGCAGGAAAAACTTAACGTGCTCGCGTAGCCGCGCCAGCAAAAAGCCCAGCACCAGCGTGCTCAGCACGGCCACCACTATTATGAGCACCACGCCGCGCCCGAAGGTGACCAGCGAGTGCCCCTGCGCAAAATCCTCTTGGTCAACAAAATTGAAAAGCATGATACCTAGGATGTCCGAAAACGTACTTTCGTACACAATAAACTCCTGTTTTTCGCCCGAGAGGTTGGCCACGCTCGGGATGGCGATGGCGCTGCTGATAACCACCAGCGGCACGGCATTGAGCAGGCAGGTTTGCCACGGGGCACCTAGCCACAGGTGCAGCAGCGTGCCAATGGCGGCAGCCTGCCCCATCAGCATCACGGCCGCCGCCAGAAAGGAGCGCCGCACTAGCGGCACCTTGTCGCGGCTCAGGCGCAGGTCGAGCGCACCCTCTAGCACTATCATAATGAGGCCGATAATGCCAAATATTTCGAGCAGTGTTTTGGGCACCAAAAAATTGATATTCTGGTAGTCGGCCCACTGCCGCAGCCCGATGCCCGTGAGCAGCAGCAGTAGCACCGAAGGCACCCGTGTAGCCCGCGAAGCGAGGTTGAATACGTAAGAAAGGATGACGGCCAAGCTTAGGCCAATCAGGATGCTGTAAGAACTCATAGAGCTCAAGTTACGCGGCCCACGCCGCGCCGTTGCCCGACCTTTGTGGGGCATGCCCGTTTGCAGGCCGCTAGCCACGGGTAACGCACTGCGGGCACCCCGAGGCACTTCACGCGCATTTATCGCTAGCAATCAATATATTACTTCTATGAGCAACCCCTCTACTACATCGGCGCCACTGGTCGTTATTGTGGGGGGCGGGCCAGCGGGCTTACTAGCCGCTCAGCACCTGGCCGAAGCGGGCTTGCGCGTGCAGGTGTTTGAGCAGAAGGCCACCGTAGGGCGCAAGTTTCTGGTGGCCGGTCACGGCGGCTTTAATCTCACCAATGGCGAGGACATAGCGCCCTTTGCGCAGCACTACGGCGCAGCAGCGCCGTTTTTTGCGCGAGCCTTGGCGCACTTCTCGCCCGCCGCCCTGCGCCAGTGGGCCGCCGACCTAGGTATTGGCACCTTTGTAGGCACCAGCGGGCGTGTATTTCCCGATGCCCAGCACAAACCCGCCGACTTGCTGCGCGCCTGGCTGCGCCACCTGCAGGACCTAGGCGTGGAGCTCCGAACCCGCCACCGCTGGCTGGGCTTCGTGGGCGAGCGCGGCCTGCGCTTCTGCAACGAAGCTACCGGCGCAGCCTTTGTGGTGGAGCCCGATGCCACGCTGCTGGCCTTGGGCGGCGCTAGCTGGCCCCAAACCGGTTCCAATGGCCACTGGACCACTTTTTTGCAAGAAATAGGCATACCGTGCCAGCCCTTCGCGCCTTCCAACTGCGGGGCCGAAGTAACATGGTCTTCGTTTTTTAAAGAGAAAGTAGGCCGTGCGCCGCTTAAAAATATTGCCCTTAGCTGCGGCGGCCACACAGTGCGCGGCGAAATCATGCTCACCGACTATGGCCTGGAGGGCACGCCCGTATATGCGCTCACGCCCCAGCTGCGGGCCGCGCTAGCGGCGGGCGCCCCGGCTTGGCTGCATCTCAACCTAAAACCCAACCTAGGCCCGACCGATACGCAGCGACGCTTAGCGCGCCGCCGGCCAGGCGAGTCGCTGGCATCGTTCCTAGGTAGCGCGTTTAGCCTGAAAGCACCCGTACCTACGCTGCTGCGCGAACTAAACGCGCCTGCCGACCTAGGAGCAGCGCTCACGGCCTTGCCTATTCCGGTGATGGGCCTGCGCCCGCTAGACGAGGCTATTTCTTCGGCAGGTGGCATACCCTTTTCGGAAGTAGATGCAAACCTGATGCTACGCCGCCGCCCTGACACCTTTGTGGCCGGCGAAATGCTAGATTGGGAGGCCCCCACAGGTGGCTACCTCTTGCAAGGCTGCTTTAGCACCGGCGCCTGGGCGGCAAAGGCAATAAGCCAAAACCTGTAAAAAAGAGCAGTTTAAGAGTCAGCTTGAAGCTGCTTATTGCGCCTTCTTGATAGCAGCAGCTTTCTCCTCGGCTTCTTTCAATAGCTGGCGCGCCTCGCTAAGCAGGCGGCGGCCGGGGTCCAGCTCATCACGAGCAATAAGCGCAAACAGCAGCAAAAATGATACGATGGGCAGCAGCCAGCCCAGCGCAAACCACACCCAGAACGAGCGGCCCCGCGAAGCAGCGCAATAGCCCGTCATGATTGGAATAAACGAAATGGCCACCACCATGACCAGGAGCATGTCGACAAAGAGCATAGGCTGAGCAGGATGGGGAGTAAGAAACTAGTCGCCCAGGCTGGCGACTGCTAGCCCGAAGATACGATTTTTTACGCACTTTTGGTGCAAGAAGCCGCCGATAGATTACTGTTTAGTCCAATTTTACGTAAGCGTTCTACTTGGCTGCTATTTGGTACCATGACTGCTTCCCCGCCGGCCCCACTCTCGGCTCGCCCCACCGCTTCTTTTCTGCCCCCTATGTGGGAACACCAAAGCTTGTTTCGTGTTTCGGCTCAGCTCTTTGCCGAAGGTATTTTCAATTTGCTCGACCGCAACCTGCGGCCAGAAGTCTTTCTGCTGGGCCTCGCCTCGGGCCGCGAAGAAAATGACCCGCACAGTGTGGTCATCGAGCCTCCTACGCTGCGCTATAGCCCCGCCGATTTTGCGGGCATCAAAACGCTGGCCGCCACCTTTGAGGCCGATGCTGGCCCACGCGACAATGTGTATCACCTGCACCCGCAGGACCACGACCGCATGGAAAAGCAGCACTGGTACGAGCTAGTGTGCCGCGCCACTGAGCAAACCCTGCTGGAGTTGGTAGAAAGCCGCCAAGAAGCCCGCCGCTCCTTTTGCTCCACGCCACTCAGCCTTAATGGCTACTTGGTAGTGTTGGTGGTGCAGCTAGCCGCTGGCCCCTACAATGCCTACTACACGCTGCCGGGCAAGGCTACCTCGACACGCCCGGCCTCGCTACCCCACGCGGCGGTGCTAGAGTTTCTGCACGAGTGTACTCGCGCCCTGCGCGAAGCTGATACTGCCGACAACGAGCAGCCAGTACTCGACCGCGACTACAACGAAGTGCTGCGCGGGGCAGGCCGCCGCCTCATGCTGCGCATTTCGCCGGGTAGCGCCCACGGCCTCTACGATGCCTGCCTAGGTATTGCGGCGCTACGCCACGAGGGTGGCGAGGGCCAGGGCACCATGCTACTGGCCCGGCGCCAGCACGCAGCCATTGTGCCAGTGCTGACCCTGGAGGCGCCCGTGCCGCTGCGCGACCACCGCTCTATCCGCAAGCTGCTAGAGCTGACCGAGGGTCGCACTGGCCTAGTGTCAGACGCCTCGCACGTTTTCGGCCTAGGCTACATGGTAGAGGAAGACGACGAAAAATACGAGCCGCTAGCCACCGTACAGTTTACCAACCACTACGGCTGGGAGCTGCGCCACGGCGGTCACACCCTCATGCGGGTGGTCAGCAACACGCCGCGCTTGCCCCAAAGCAAGGTGCAGGCCGACAACTTCGCCCGCGTGGCCCACCAGGTATTTCCCGATTTAACGACGGAGGAAATTTCTTTTCTGTGGGAGCTCGCCCTCGAAGCCTCTAACCAGAGCCACGGCACCATGCTCTGCATCAGCACTGGGGCCAAGCCCGAGGCCGAGCGCCTGCGTCGCCAGTGCTTCCGGGTGGTGCCTAGGGTAATGACCACACCCGTGCTGCGCCAAGCCAGCAGTATCGACGGGGCCGTGCTCATCGAGCCCAACGGCACGTGCTACGCCATTGGGGTAATTCTCGACGGCCAGGCCACCGAAAAGGGCGATAGCAGCCGCGGCGCCCGCTACAACTCGGCCGTGCGCTACACCAGTTCGTCGCCCTACCCCTGCCTGGCCGTGGTAGTGAGCGAAGATGGCTGGATTGACTTGCTGCCCTCGGCGCTGCACGCCTAGTTTTTTTGGGCGGCCAGCAAAGCGCTAGCTCTTAGCTGCTAGCGCTTTGCTGGCCGCTATTTTTTTAAATAGCTAGTGTCAACCAGCTAGCCGTTATTTTAGCGCCTTGTTCGCGCCCGCGTCTAGCTGGCTGCACGGCAGATTTCCTCTCACCTAAAAGCTAACGGCCAATAGCTAATAGCTAACAGTTCAAAAAAAACATGATACTCATTGCCGACGGCGGCTCTACCAAAACCAACTGGTGCCTACTCTCCGACGAGGGCCAGCGCGTGTACTTCAACACCCAGGGTTATAACCCTGATTTTGTGGACACGGCATTCATTACGGCTTCGCTCGACAAAGACCTGCCCGACGACATGAACCGCGCCGAAGTGCGCGAAATTTACTTTTACGGCGCCGGGGTATCGAGCGAGGCTAAGGCCGAAACCATCGCCGCCGCTATGCGTCACACCTTCCCCAACGCCAACCGCGTGGAGGTGACCGAAGACCTGCTAGCCGCCGCCCGCGCCCTGTTGGGCCGCAAGCCGGGCTTTGCTGCCATCCTAGGCACGGGCACCAACTCGTGCATCTATGACGGCGATAAAATCACGTACAACGTGGATTCGCTGGGCTACTTCTTGGGCGACGAAGGCAGCGGCTCCTTCTTAGGCAAGCGCTTGCTGCGCGACTACCTGCGCGGCTCACTGCCCGACGGCCTAGGCGAGGCCCTGAAGTCGGAATACCACCTAGGCTCGCGCAACGACATCATCGACCAGCTGTACAACAAGCCGCTGCCCAACCGCTACCTGGCCAGCTTCGCCAAGTTTGCCTACGACCACAACAACGTAAGCTACTGCCGCCAAATCGTGGTGGAGGCCTTTGAGGCTTTCTTTCAGAACATTGTGCTGCACTACCCCAACTACCAAGACTATACCTTCAACTGCATCGGCTCGGTAGGCTACAACTTCCGCGACGCCCTCACGCAGGTGGCCAACAGCCACGGCATGCAAGTTGGCAAAATCATTCGCTCGCCTATCGACGACCTCGTTAGCTACCACGAAAGCTAGGATACCTAGCTACCTAAAAAAGCCCGGCTGCTCACGCAGCCGGGCTTTTTTAGTGCTAAGGCAGGTATTTAATACTTACCCTTTGTAAAACATCCATTTCGACAGTTCGCGGTAGGTGACCTTCTTACCATACATCAGGATGCCTACCCGGTAGATGCGCGCGGCCACCCACACCGTGCCCACAAAGCCTACCACGAGCAGCGCAATAGAAAGTGCCAGCTGCCAGGTTGGCACCCCAAACGGTAGCCGAATCACCATCGCCACTGGCGAGGTAAAGGGTATCATCGACATCCAGAAGGCCACCGGCCCGTCGGGGTTGCGCAGGATGACCGAGAAACCCAGCACGTAGCTCAAAATGAGCGGCATCGTAATCGGAAACATGAACTGCTGCGTGTCCGTCTGGTCGTCTACGGCCGCACCCACGGCCCCAAAGAGGGCCCCGTAGAGCAAATAACCACCTAGGAAATAGACAATAAAGCCGAAGACGATGGTCCAGATGGGGATGTTGAGCTGGCTGGCCTTCTCGAAGGCCCCACTTATCACGTTAGCGCGCTTAGCGGGGTTCATCTGCTCGGCCGAAACGGCGGCTTGGTCAGCTACAGTGGCAGAGCCCGCATTAGCGCTCGGGCTGGTAGCGGCCACCTCGGTTTTCGCTTTGGTCACTTCATCCTGCATCACTAGTGGCACCACTACCGCCGTAGCGCCCCATGAAAGCAGCCCCCACAGCAAAAACTGCGTGAGACCTACCGCCGCAATACCCACGATTTTGCCCATCATCAGGTCAAACGGCTTCACAGCGGAGAGCATTACTTCCATTACTCGGCTCGACTTCTCTTCTCCTACCCCGCGCATAATCTGCACGCCATAGAGGAAGATGAAAAAGTAGATGAGTATTGCCAGTGCCGAGGCAATGCCTGTTGTCACACCTGAATTGCTACCCTTCTCTTTACCAGCCTCGTCGAGGCTCACTGAACTCAGTGGCACTTTAGCCCGCAATTGGTCGAGTTGGGTTTGGGTGAGGCCTGACTTTTGCATTTTCAGCTCGGCGAATGCATCCGTGAGGGCCTTTTTCACGCGGTCCTCTTTGCTGAGGCTAATGTTGCCTTTTCCAAAAAACTGCACTCCTTTGGGGTCCTGCACATCGAGCCCCTCGGGCAGGTAAAGCAGACCGGCGTGCTTGTCTTTCTGAAAATTATGCTTGGCCTCGGCCAGCGAGCCCGTCACGGGCAAAAACTGGAGCTGCGGCGTTGACATCTGCGTGAGCCTTGTGGCAACACCTAGGCCGCTGGTGTCGCGCACGTCCACTATTTCGGTACTCTCATCAGAGCTAGCCAGCTTGCCTATCAGCACCCCAAAGCCTGCGATAATGAAAGGCACCAACAGCGTGAGCACCACAAACGCCTTCTTGCGCACCCGCGTCAGATATTCGCGCTGGGCAACGAGTAAAAATTTAGAAGCCATAGGATTACAGGAGGGCGTTAGCGGTTTCGTGTAGCGTTTCGGGCATGGTTTCGCGCACGCGCCGAATAAATATTTCGTTGATGCTCGGCACCTGCTCGCGGAAGGCTTGCACCTCGACCCGCCCAATGAGGTAGCGCAGCAGGTCGTTTGGCGTGGTGCCGGCGTGCAGTTGAATGCGGGCGTAGAAGTGGTCGTTTTCGCGCTCGCGCTGCTCTATCACCTCAAAATCGGGGTGCACTACCATCAGCTTGCCCTGGCCCTCTACCTCGTAGGTGTTGTTTTTAAACTGGTTGCGAATGGCCGTTACGGGTCCATCGAGCACCTTGCGCGAGCGGTTAATAAGCGCAATACTATCGCACATCTCCTCTACCGACTCCATGCGGTGGGTCGAGAAAATGATGGCCGCGCCCTCCTGCTTCAGCCGCAAAATCTCATCTTTAATGAGGTTAGCATTGATGGGGTCGAAGCCCGAAAACGGCTCGTCTAGAATAATCAGCTTAGGCTCGTGCAGCACCGTGGCCACAAACTGCACCTTTTGCTGCATGCCCTTGCTGAGGTCCTCCACGTTTTTCTCGGCCCAGGCCTTGATGTCGAAGCGGTCGAGCCACTTCTTGATGCGCTGCACCGCGTCGGCGCGGCTCAAGCCACGTAGTTGGGCCAGGTAGATGAGCTGCTCCCCCACCTTCATCTTCTTGTAAAGGCCGCGCTCCTCGGGCAGGTAGCCAATGTCGGCGATATGGCTCGGGTTGAGCTTCTCGCCCCGAAAAAACACCTCCCCCGCATCGGCACCAGTTATCTGGGTAATGATGCGGATGAGCGAAGTTTTGCCGGCGCCGTTGGGCCCGAGCAGGCCGAATATACTTTGCTCGGGCACGGCCAGGCTCACGCCATCGAGGGCGGTGTGCGCGGCGTACTGCTTGCGCACGTTGCGCACCTCCAAGATGGGAGCAGCGGTAGAGTGTGGCATGAGAAAAAAGGAAATGAGAATAACGTGGGTAAATGTAGCAACCTAGGGCAATGGGCCGCAACCAGCAAGCGCCAAGCGGTAGCAGCCGGCCCTCAACCAGCAAAAAACGCTTCTGAACGGTTAGCGGCTTTCTGCTACCCCAGGGCCGGTGCCCTCGTCCAGTTCGTGCAGCTGGCCCTCAAGCCGGTCGAGGTGCTGGCCATAGAGGCGCTGCATATACCAGCGCGTGAAGTACACCACGCCTACTTGCACCACGGCCCCTAATACCAACAGTATGCCGCCCGCCAGCGCCCAAATTTGCCAGCTGTACTTCGCCTTGCCCGCTAGCAGCTGCCCCGTAAAGAACCCATAGATAAGAATCAGCGTCCAGGGCAGCACCCACAGCGTCAGCTTGTAATTGAAACGCAGCATCTGGCGCAGCCCGGCACAAAGCTGGACTAGGTGGCGCCGCACACTGCTGCTAGGCTCGTCCATCTGGCGCAGCATAGCCAGCAAGCGGTAGTAATAATAAACTAATACGAGCATCAGCAGTAGCGAAAAACCCGTGTAGAGCCGATATACCGCTTTGTGTAATAATATAAACCCGCCCAGCATCAGCCCAGCCATGAGCACAGCCAAGGCCATTTCCCAGCGGGCATTGCGGCGCATTTTATCCGCCAAGTTATCGCGCTGCCGAGCCAGCATTTCGCGCAGCTGGGTAGCACTAAGAGCCGCGGCGCTCGGCTCGGGCTGCTGCCACTGGCGGCGCAGGTCATCAAGTTCCATACTAAAATCGCGGTTAGAAGATTAATGGGGCACGAGCAGCTTGCGGAGCTTCTCTTGCACGCGGTGCATTTTCACGCGCACGTTGTTTTGAGTGATACCTAGGATGTCAGCCATCTCCTCGTAGGGCCGGTCCTCCAGGTACAGCAGCACGAATGCCTTATCCACGTCGGAGAGCCGCCCAATAGCGGTGTAGAGAGCCGCCGTTTCTTCGGGCTCGTAGGCGCTGCCCTCGGTGGGCTGGGCTAGGTAGCGGGCGGCCTCGTCTTCCAGCCCTACTGAAGCAGGCCGGCGGGTGCGCTGCCGTAGGTTCGAGATGGCTACGTTTAGTGCGATGCGGTAGAGCCAGGTACTCAACTTGGCATCGGGCTGGGGCACGTAGCGCGGCCAGGCGCGCCACAACTGCAAGACTATCTCCTGAAATAAATCTTGTCGGTCGTCGGCATCCTGGCAATAGAGCCGGCACACGCGACGTACCAACGGCTGGTACTCGTGCAGGGCAGCCAAAAAATCGGCAGAAGGCGCAGCGCTCATGCGAGGTAAAGGTTTCGGGAAGTTATTCGCCGAAAGTCGACTCGCATTACACCGCAGATTCAATTGATTTACTGAATAGCGCAGCTACCCCACTAGTGGCGGGCTGACTAAGTAGCTACAACCATAAAAAAAGGCCGCCCTATTGGGTGGCCTTTCTCACATTGACAGCTAGTTGCCTACTCAGCCTGCTGCTAGCAGGTGCAACTGCGCTATTCAGTAAATCAGCGATTACGCGAAGTATTCTTTCACTTTCTCGAAAAAGCCTTTTTCATTCTTGCCGGGGTGCGGCGTAAAGTTGTCCGAGTCGCGCAGTTTTTCTAGTAGCTCGCGCTCCTGGCTGCTCACGTTCTTAGGCGTCCACACATTCAGATGAATCAGTTGGTCGCCGCGGCCGTAGCCATTCAGGTCTTTGATGCCCTTGCCACGCAGGCGCAGGATTTTACCCGGCTGGGTGCCAGCATCAACTTTGATTTTCACCTTGCCTTCGATGGTAGGCACCTCCAGGCTGGTACCTAGGGCCGCATCTACGAAGCTGATGTACTGCTCAAACATGATGTTGTTGCCATCGCGCTTAAGGAACTCGTGCGGCTCTTCCTCAATCTGGATGAGTAGGTCGCCGGGCACGCCGCCGCGCTCGGGGTAGTTGCCTTTGCCGCTCATACTCAGCTGCATATCATTAGCTACGCCGGCCGGAATGTTAATCGGAATTACTTCCTCATTCAGCTGGCGGCCCTCGCCTTTGCACACGTCGCAAGTCGTGGAGATGGTTTTGCCTTCGCCGTGGCAAGTGGGGCAAGTGTTGGCGCTCACCATTTGGCCGAGCATCGTGTTCACCACCTTCTTCACCTGGCCTTGGCCCTGGCAAGTGGGGCAGGTCTTCAGCTCAGTGCCGTTTTTGGCGCCGGTGCCACTGCACGGTGGACAGGCCACGTAGCGCTTCACCTTAATTTTTTTCTCTACGCCGTTAGCTACTTCCTCTAGGTCGAGTTTGAGCTTGATACGTAGGTTAGAACCTTTCTTCACGCGGCGGCCACCGCGCTGCCCGCCCCCAAAGAAACCTTCGAAGCCCCCGCCTCCGCCGAAGATGTCGCCGAACTGCGAGAAGATGTCTTCCATATTGGGCCCGCCACCGCTGGCGCCGCCCATGCCCTGGTGGCCAAACCGGTCGTAGCGCGCGCGCTTATCAGCGTCCGAAAGCACCTCGTAGGCCTCGGCGGCTTCCTTAAACTTATCCTCGGCCGTGGGGTCGTCGGGGTTTTTATCGGGATGGTACTTAATAGCCATCTTACGGTAAGCCGACTTAATCACGTCGCCCTCCGCATTTTTTGCTACTCCTAATACTTCGTAATAATCGCGCTTTACCGTTGCCATTTTGCAGAAATGTTATCTCACCTACACTCGTTATACTGGGCTTGCAAAGCCTCTCACTTAGACGACTAACCTCAAATTTAAGAAGTTAGTGCGCTAAGCTGGATGCTTCACAAGCCCAGCATACTAAAATAATTAAACTACTGACCCAAAATCACTTTGGCGTGGCGAATAACCTTATCGCCTAAGTAATAACCTTTCTCAATTTCGTCTACAATCTTGCCCCGCAGGTCGTCGCTCGGCGCCGGAATCTGCGTGATAGCTTCGTGCAGCTCGGCGTCGAAGTCGCCGCCTTTGGCATTCATCGGGGTCAGGCCCTTCTGTTCCAACGTTTTATTGAGCTTGTTATAGGTAATGTCCAGCGCATTTTGCAGCGCGGCCGGGTCAGTGGCGCCCTGCGTGTGCTGGCGCGCCCGGTCGAAGTCATCGAGCACGGGCAGCAAGGCTACCATCAGCTCCTGGTTGGCGGTCTTGAATAGGTCGGTGCGCTCCTTGGCGGTGCGGCGCTTGTAGTTTTCAAACTCAGCGGCTAGGCGCAGGTATTTGTCCTTAAGGTCAGCTAGCTCGGCTTCGGCGCGGCTGGCGCCTTGCGCGGCACCGGCCGTAGCAGCGTCGGTACCTAGGTCTTGCTCGCCGGCAGTGTGGTCGGCGGCGCTGTCAGTCAGGGGCTGGTCGTCAGGATTCATCGGTTTATCGTCGGTCATTTTCTGGAAAAAATGGCGGAATCGGCTAGAGAAGGGAGTTGCCATAGGGGCGGCAGGTCAGGCGCAAGGAGTTTGCCAAAGCAAAGGAGGGTGACAAGTTGGCACATTGACCAACACTATCTTTCGCTTATATCTACTCTAGTAAGTTAAGTATGTATCACTTTGAAGACTTACTAAATCACTTACTAGCGGTCGTTTTCATAGACGAGGCCGATGGTAAAGAAAGATGGCAAGTACAAACTGGCGTTGTTGTAGCCGCCGAGGAAGGTTGTGCGTTTCTAATTCCGCCAAGCACCCATCCAGCTTTTCGACTCCTACCCGAATGGGCAGAACGGCTAAAGCCTATCCCTCAAAAACTTCGTCAGACATTAGGCAACTCTGAAGCTGACTTTGCTATTTACGTGCATGTGGTAGCGCTGCCAAAGGATGCTGACCTAGGTGACTACTCACCCACGGGCATTAATTTGAACGCGTAGCACTCACTACTCGTGCAGCGCCTTCCAAATCATATCTTTCAGCGGCTGAATATTCTTATTCGTGAGGCTGGAAATGAAGATGGTGGGCGGCATATCGGCGGGCAGCGAAGCGAGCAGCTCGGCTTCCAATTCCTCGTCCAGCATATCCGATTTGGTGATGGCAAGCAGGCGCTTTTTATCCAGCAGCTCGGGGTTGTGCTGCTCCAGCTCGCTGAGGAGTATGCGGTACTCAGCGGCTACGTCGAGGCTGTCGCAGCTTATCATAAAGAGCAGCATGGAGTTGCGCTCGATATGACGCAGGAAGCGGGTACCTAGGCCCTTGCCTTCGGCTGCGCCCTCAATGATGCCCGGAATGTCGGCCATCACAAACGACTGATAATCACGATACGCCACCACGCCTAGGTTAGGTACCAGCGTCGTAAAGGCGTAGTCCGCAATCTTGGGTTTGGCCGCCGACACTACTGAGAGCAGCGTGCTTTTGCCCGCGTTGGGGAAGCCTACGAGGCCCACGTCGGCCAGTAGCTTCAGTTCCAGAATCACCTGCTCCTCAATGGCCGGGCCGCCGGGCTGCGCGTACTGGGGGGCCTGATTGGTGGCCGACTTGAAGTGGTCGTTGCCCAGCCCGCCTCGCCCGCCAGGCGTAAGGATAAGGCGCTGGCCGTGCTCGGTTATTTCGAGCTTGACCTCGCCGGTTTCAGCATCGCGCGCCACGGTACCTAAAGGCACCTGAATCACAATATCTTCGCCCTGGGCGCCGGTACGCAGGTTTTCGCCACCGCCTTCACCATCTTGGGCAAAGAGGTGCTTGCGGTATTGTAGGTGCAGCAGGGTCCAAAGCTGCGAGTTGCCTTCCAGAATGATGTGACCGCCGCGGCCGCCATCGCCGCCATCGGGGCCGCCATTGGGCAGGCCCTTGGCTCGAAAGAAGTGGTGCGAGCCCGCGCCGCCCTTGCCCGAGCGGCAGGTTATTTTAACGTAGTCAATGAAGTTGTTATTAGCCACTGGGGTAAGTCTGTAGTTACTAAAAAACTATCATCCTGAGCCTGCGAAGGACCTTATCAAAGTCCGGGTCATTGGCAATGCTATCCAACGATTCCAGCCGTAATAAGGTCCTTCGCAAGCTCAGGATGACAGACGGATTTTATAAAAGGGGGCCGCCCTAGGCTTGCACCTCGCGCGTAGCCGCGGCCGGCGTTTCGGCATCGGCGGCTTTGTGCTGGTCAATCAGCGTGCAGATTTGCGTATAAATAGCCTCAATCTCACCGATGCCGTTGAGGGCATGAAACTTTTGCTGGCCAGCGTAGTAGCCAGCTACTTGCGCGGTTTCGGTGTTATACACTTGCACGCGGCGGCGGATTTTGGTTTCGTCTTGGTCATCGACGCGGCCACTGGTTTTGCCGCGCTCGAGCAGGCGCTTCACGAGCTCCTCCTCCCCTACTTCGAGGGCTATCATGCAGGCAACTTTGGTGTTGTGCTGAGTCAGGAGTTGGTCGAGGCTTTCGGCCTGGGCCACGGTGCGCGGAAAGCCGTCGAAGATGAAGCCCGCTGCCTGCTGGTTTTTGCTCAGGGCGTGGCCAATCATCCCGATTACTACTTCGTCGGGCACAAGCAGGCCTTCATCCATCAGCTTTTTGGCTTTCAGGCCAAGCTCGGTGCCCTCTGCAATCTGGGCCCGGAGCAGGTCGCCGGTGCTCAGGTGCACAAGGTTGTACTGGGCAATCAGCTTCTGGCTTTGCGTGCCCTTGCCCGCGCCGGGAGGACCGAATAAAACGATATTTAGCATAAAAAGAGGTAGTAAAGCAGGGCGCCGGAGCAGGCAAAAAGGGGGCTGGGCTACGTAAAAATAAAGCTACGCCGCCACGTAAACGTCGGGGAGGTTGCGACCTAGGCCGTCGTAGTCGAGGCCGTAGCCCACTACAAAATCATTTGGAATCTCCATTGCCATGTAGGTTAGCGTCAGGTCATAGCGTAGGCTAGCTGGCTTGTAGAACATGGCCGCAATCTCGATGGAGGCAGGCTGGTTGGCTTGTAGCGAGGGCAGCAGGTGGTGCAGGGTGGTGCCCGTGTCCACAATGTCTTCGACCAGAATAATATCACGGCCTTGCACGTCTTCGCGCAAGCCCAGAATCTCCTGAATCTTACCGGTGCTCTCGGTGCCTTCGTAAGATGCCACGCGAATGAACACAATCTCGCACTCGCCAGTGAACCGCTTCAGCAAGTCGGTGGCGAACATGAAGCCGCCAGTGAGCACTACCACAAATAGCGGGCGGCGGCCAGCGTAATCAGCATTGAGGCGAGCTGCTACTTGGTCGATAGCTACGCCTATTTCGGCGGCCGACAAATAAGGCCGGAAAGCCTTGTCGTGAAGGGTAATAAGGGGGTGACCCATGCGCTAAGAAGCGGCCCGAGCGGCCGTTTGGGGTGCAAAGGTACGCTGAATGCGGAATGAAGAATTGAGGCGGCCAAATTTCCTAGGTTACCTAGGTAGCCACCGCTCTCCTCAATGTCCTTGGTGCAGCACGGTGCGCAGCACGGCCTCAGCGGCGGGAGTGAACTGGGCAAAGCGCACCCTAGGCTGGCTTAGCTCCAAGCTTTGGGGCAAGTGCACAGGGGCTACGCTGCGGGCATCGCCCACGCGGGCAATGTGCGGGGCAATAACGAGCGATACAATGCTCATGAGCTTGATGAGAATATTCATGCTCGGGCCGCTCGTGTCTTTAAATGGGTCGCCCACGGTGTCACCCGTCACACTGGCTTTGTGCGCATCAGAGCCCTTAAACTGCATTTTGCCATCGACCATCACCCCCTTCTCAAACGACTTTTTGGCATTGTCCCAGGCACCGCCGGCGTTGCTCTGAAACATGGCCATGAGCACGCCGCTCACCGTGACGCCGGCCAGCGTGCCACCTAAGACCTCGGGCCCAAACAAAAACCCGACGGCAATGGGCGTGAGAAGCGCAATGGCGCCCGGCAAAACCATCTCCCGAATAGCGGCCTGCGTACTGATGGCTACGCACTTTTCATACTCGGGGCGCCCGGTGCCTTCCATGATGCCCGGAATCTCGCGGAACTGCCGCCGCACTTCCTGCACCATTGCCATGGCAGCCCGGCCCACTGCTGAAATAGCCAGCGCGGAGAAGATGAACGGTATCATGGCCCCCACAAATAGGCCGGCCAGCACCCGCGCGTTCGAAATATCAATAGCATCGATATGTGCCGTGCCCATAAATGCCGCGAATAGCGCCAGCGAGGTGAGCGCCGCCGACGCAATGGCGAAGCCCTTGCCAGTGGCCGCCGTAGTGTTGCCTACCGCGTCTAGAATATCGGTGCGCTCGCGCACTTCCTTGGGCAGCTCGCTCATTTCGGCGATGCCACCAGCGTTGTCGGCGATGGGGCCAAAGGCATCGATGGCTAGTTGCATGGCGGTAGTGGCCATCATGCCAGCCGCCGCAATGGCCACGCCATAAAGGCCAGCCGCCTCATAGCTCAGCACAATGCCTGCCGCCAGCACCAAGATGGGCAGCACGGTACTTTCCATGCCCACGGCCAACCCGCCTATCACGGTGGTAGCGTGGCCGGTGCTGCTTTGCTGCACAATGCTAAGGACCGGGCGCTTGCCCATAGCGGTGTAGTACTCCGTGATGATGCTCATGAGCGTGCCCACGGACAGCCCCACCAATACGGCGTAAAACACGTGGTTGGCATCGAAGGTGAAGCCGCGCACGGTAATGTCGCCGGCCGGCAACAGCCACTTTATCAAGAAATAGGAGAATACTGCCGATACGATTACTGAGGCATAATTACCAAAGTTGAGGGCTGCCTGCACGTTGCCGCCTTCCTTCACCCGCACTAGCAAGATGCCCACTAGCGAGGCTATAATACCTAGGCCAGCCACTGCCATTGGCAGCAAGATGGGTGAGAGCCCGCCAAACTGGTCGGGGCTGCCTAGGTGCACCTCGCGCCCCAGCACCATCGTGGCCAGAATGGTGGCCACGTAGGAGCCAAATAGGTCGGCGCCCATGCCCGCTACGTCACCCACGTTGTCGCCCACATTGTCGGCAATGGTAGCCGGGTTGCGGGGGTCATCTTCCGGAATGCCAGCTTCTACTTTGCCCACGAGGTCGGCGCCCACGTCGGCCGCTTTGGTATAAATACCTCCGCCCACCCGGGCAAAAAGTGCGATACTTTCGGCACCTAGGGAAAAGCCGGTGAGCACTTCCAGCGCTTTTTCCATTTCCACGCCGCTGGCCGTGCCGTGCAGTCGCACCACAAATAGCTGGTAGAACACGATAAACAATGCACCTAGCCCCAGCACGGCTAGCCCCGCCACGCCCATGCCCATCACCGAGCCGCCCGAAAACGACACGCTCAGCGCTTGGCTCAGCGATGTGCGCGCTGCTTGGGCCGTGCGCACGTTGGCTTTGGTCGCGATTTTCATTCCGATGAAGCCCGCCGTAGCCGAAAACACCGCGCCAATCAAAAAGGCAATGATGATAACCGGGCTGGATTTCTCGCCCGTGAAGCCTAAGTAGCCCAAAAAGACCGAGGCGATAAGCGCAAACAAAGCCAGCACCTTATACTCGGCCTTGAGGAAGGCAATGGCCCCGTCGGCAATGTAACCGGCAATGGTTTGCATATGGGCATCACCGGCATCTTGGCGGGCTACCCAGCCTGCACGCAGCCAGGTATACAGGAGCGCTAGCAGGCCCAGCGCGGGCACGGCGTAGAGAATAGTAGGCATAAGCTGAGTGAGCTGAGTGGGAAGAAGTTAGGCTGGTAAATGTAAGCGAATTTGCTTTTCGAGCAAGCTCACTGGCTTTTGCCGCCCCACGGCTCTCCAATACCTACCTAGGCGCCGCGCCAGCTCACCGGCGGCCAGCCGGAGTAGCTACCCGGCTTTCCTCATAAGAAACTGCCGGTTGAATGTTGGTATCAGCTACTAAGTACAAGGGGCGCTGGCGCACATTAGCCGACAGCCGCCCGATGTACTCACCGATGATGCCAATGGCAATCAGCTGCACACCGCCCAAGAACAGAATGCTTATCATGAGCGAGGCCCAGCCCGGCTGGTAATCGTGCGTGACGAAGCGCGAATACAAGGTGTAAAGCATAACTAAGAACGAAATGCCGGACACCACAAACCCACTGAGCGACGCTAGCTTGAGCGGAAAATCCGAAAACGCCGTGATACCGTCAATTGCCAGCCGCAGCATTTTGCTGTAGGTGTAGCCCGTTTCACCGCCGGCGCGCTGGGCCCGGTCATACTCTACATAGGTTTGCCGAAAGCCAATCCAGGATATCTGGCCGCGCAGAAATTTATTTTGCTCGGGCATGAGCTTGAGCGCCTCCACCACCTTGCGGGAGATAATGCGGAAATCGCCCGTATCGACCGGAATCGACACATGGGTGATAGCCGCCAAGGTGCGGTAAAACAGCTTAGCTGTCATGAGCTTGGCTGCGTTTTCGCCGGGCCGCGACAAGCGCTTGGCATATACTACCTCGTAGCCCGTCAGAAGCTTATCGTAGAGCTGCGGTATTAGCTCCGGTGGGTCCTGCAAGTCAGCATCAATAATAACTACAGCCGCCCCGGTGCAATTATCTAAACCAGCCGTGACAGCAATCTGGTGGCCAAAATTGCGGCTGAGGTCGATATAGCACACCTGCTGGTCGCGGCGGCTTAGCTCGTGCACTAGTGCCAGCGTGCGGTCGCGCGAGCCATCATTGATGAACACAAACTGATAGCTAACCCCCATGGCATCGACCACGGTCTTCAACCGCCGATATAACGCCTCAATATTAGCCTCCTCATTATAGAGCGGCACCACAATGGATAAGTCAGGCGAAATCTGTTGAGTAGGCGTTGGTACCATCGGGTATAGATTAGTGCGCCCCTACTACCTGAAAGCAGGGTTAAAGGTTAAGAAGCGTATTCGAGCGGCAGCCAAACTAAGCGCTACTAAATACTTAAAACAACTTAAGTGACTCAGCCATGCACGCTGCCCAGCTATCTACCTAGGGCTTATAGCTCGCGCATTAAGACCTGGTAGAGTTGAAGCATGCTGGCTATGTCACGCTTATCAACCAGCTCGTTGGGCGAGTGCACCTCCGCTTCAGGCGCGCCGACAAAGCACCAGTCCCAGGCCCGGTCGCTTCGCTGCAGCTCTTTAGCATCGGAGCCACCCGCGCCTTCTACCTCTAGCTGGTGCGGCACCCCGCTAGCTTTCGCTATTCGCCGAATGCGCTCGACGTAGCTGCGGCGCGGAATGAGCGAATCGCGCAGTGAAATGACGCAGCCCGCCCCTAGGTGTACGCCTTCCGTCACCCACGTGATGTCCGAAATTAGCGCTTGCCGCACGCCATAAGTATCGTGGATATAGCGCGCCAGATAGGGTACCGACCCGCCACCGTGCTCCTCCCCGCACGAAAACGCAATGATGCCGTGCTCGAGCGTTTCGGCTAGCCGTAGGGCATTCCAGACACCTAGGCGGTTGTCGAGGTAGCAGCTTTGCACGGTCGTATCCGTTTCGCGAAAGTCGCAGGCAAATGTGAGGCTGGTACCGCGCTCGATGTCGCGGCTGAACTCATAGCCCAGTGCCTCGGTTTCTTCCTCAACTGTCAGCGTACATGCTATATCCCCTTGCGCATCGCATCCCACCAGTCGATAGCCCGTCTTACCCTCCGGCCCACCAATGGGCACCAGCTCGCGCCCGTAGCGCACCGTGAAGCCAACGCTGTCGATGTGCGCAAACACGGCTGTGCGCGGCTGCCCAAACACCAGCAGCAAGCAGTCCTGAAACTGGGCCTCGTCATGGATGACTTGCGGCGGGTGTTGCCACCCAGGGCCGTGCTCTTGCACGTAGGCTAGCAGAAAGCGAGTTAGCGAAGCTTCTTCGCCCGAAGGCGCCGGTATCCGGCAAAGTGTTTGCAGCAAGTGCATTGGCATGTATAACCCTAAAAACCAATCAAAGCTAGGTTCGCCGCCGTACTTTCGCCTAGCCGCAGCCAGCTTTCCACCCTTGGCCCCGCGGCCTTCTGTCGCTTCTTCTGTTTCTATGCCTGCTCTGTTTCGGCTTTTGCGCCTGCTTTCGTTGCTGCTCCTGCTCAGCCCAGTCTTGCAAAGCTACGCCCAGCAAACGCCCGCCGACACCACCCGGCGGCGCGGCGCTGGCCAAAACTCGGCCATTCGCAATGTAGAGCTTAGTAATGTAGATGTGCTGCCTAACACGGATACCAAAGGCTGGCTACTGCTCGACAAAGACATTCAGCTAGAGCTCGATGGGGCTGTGCAGAATCTTTACAATTTCAAGTACGACAAAGCCGAAAAGCAATTTCGCTCGTTGCGCCGCCGCTACCCGCATCATCCCATGCCGTATTTTCTGCTAGGGCTGAGCACGTGGTGGAAGATTATGCCGACCAACTTCCAGACCAAGCAGTACGACAAGATATTCTATGCGTACATGGATACGGCTAACACCTACAGTGAACAGTTGGCCAAGGCTGACCCCAAAAACTACGAAGCCTATTTTTTCTTATCGGCTGCCAACGGCTTCGATGCCCGCCTCAACGCCGAGCGCCACAACTGGCGAAAGGCTACCGTCAGCAGCAAGCGCTCGCTCAACTACCTACAAAAAAGCCGCGAAGCCAATGGCCTGAGTCCCGAGTTTCTGTTTGGTGAGGCTCTCTTTAACTACTACGCCGTCTGGATTCCGGAGAACTATCCGCTGCTTAAGCCTGTGCTGCTTTTCTTCCCCAAAGGCGACAAAAAGCTTGGGCTCGACCAGCTGCGTACTGTAGCCACCAATGGCTTCTACACCAGCGTCGAAGCCAAAGTATTTCTCATGCGCATTCTGCACAATGAAGAACACCAAACTTCGGCGGCCTTCCCCGTTGCTCAGGGCCTAGCCCGCAAATACCCTGATAATGGCTATTTCGAGCGTTTTTACGCTTACCTCTGCTTCGACCAAGCCCAGTTTACCGAGTGCGAGCGCGTGAGCCGCGATATTCTGGAAAAGATAAATACCGGCATGCCCGGCTACGAAGCTTCCAGCGGCCGCTACGCTAGTTATTTTTTGGGCTACCTCATGCAGTTCAAGTATAAAGACTTGGCAAAAGCTAAGGACTTTTATCAGCGTTGCATTGTCTTTGCCGAAAGCAACGGTGAAACTGAAGGCGGCTTCTACCTCTTCGCCAACGCCAGCTTAGCTAAGCTCGCCGACCAGGCCAACGATAAGGAAGCCGCCCGCCGCTACTACGCCGTGGTAGTCGACAAAGCCGACCATAAGTCAACGCAATACAAAGAAGCCAAAGCATGGCTCAAAAAGCATAAATAGCTATGCCACAGATGGAATTATCGGACCTCTTCTGGGGTCTCCTCTACTTGGCCATCTTCTACGCTCTGGCCTATATGGTACGGTCCTCCGTTACCAATAAGTACACGCGACAGTTTTTTATTCCTGCCCTTACGCTCAAGTTTGTTGGTGCGATTGGCCTAGGTGTTATCTATCAGTTCTATTATCATGGTGGCGACACCTTCAATTACTTCTACCACGTCAAAGTAATTGGGTCGGCCTTTAGCCAGTCTTTTGGCACCGGCTTTAAGATGATATTTGCTGCTACCTCTAAAGACCCTTCCTTCACCCCTTATGTATCACGCATATTCTGGCAAGTTGATTCTACCGAATATTTCGTTGTGCGCATTGCTGCCTTTTTCGGCATTCTTTGCTTCAACAGCTACATAGCCATTTCTCTCTTCTTCGCTGTGGCGAGCTTCAGCGGTATTTGGGCGCTGTACATGACAATGGCCAAAATCCGGCCTCATGTCTATAAAGAGCTGGCTTGGACTATGTTCTATGTGCCTTCGCTGTTTTTCTGGGGCTCAGGGCTAATGAAGGACTCCCTCTGCATAGGTGCCTTAGGGTGGTTATTTTATGGCTTTTACCGAGGCACTATCGAAAAACGAAATGTAGGTAAAAGCTTGTCTATTGCTCTGCTAGCGGCTTATCTCTTGCTGCGTATCAAAGTATACATTTTGCTATGCTTCTTACCCGCTGCCCTGCTGTGGGTTTTCAACGAAAATAGTGCTCGCATCAAAAACGCAACCCTGCGAATGCTAGCTAAACCGGTTTTTTTCGCCCTAGGAGGTATTATCGCTTTCTATGCTGCTACCAACCTCACCAAGGGGGATGAGCGTTTCGACGTAGACAAAATTGGTGAGCGCAGTAAGATTACAGCCACTTATCTATACGAAACTAGCGTCAAGCAGGAGGGCTCGGGTTACTACCTAGGCAAGCAAGATGGTACGCTGGGTGGCATGGCTAAGCTGGCGCCCCAGGCTATCATCGTATCGTTATTTCGGCCTTTTTTATGGGAAGCGCGCAACCCCGTTATGCTGCTCTCAGCTTTGGAAGCCGGCTTTTTTCTCTTTTTCACTCTGCGCATCTTTTGGCGCACTGGCGTTGGAGCTACCTTCAAGCTCATTGGTAGTACCCCAATATTGCTGATGAGCTTTGTATTCTCTCTCATATTTGCCGCTTCTGTTGGCATCACCAGCGCCAATTTTGGCACGCTGGTGCGCTACAAGATTCCGCTGATTCCATTCTACCTAAGTGCACTGTACATATTACAGAGCATTGCCAATGAGAAGCGGCGGGCACCAGTCCGGCGAGTGGCTGCGGCACCTCAACGGCAATTGGCTTAACAATTAAGCAAATAGCTGCAGAAAATTAGTTGTATTAGCTAGCACCGAGTATCGCTCTATCACTGTGGTCCGCGCTGCTTTCCCTAGGTGCTGCCGCAAGTCAGGGTTTGCGAGTAGCTGGCGCAGACGAGCCTCCCAGTCAGCGGCGGTGGCGCATACATAGCCATTATACTCATTCTGCACTACTTCAGTGTTCATTCCTACTGGTGACACAAGCGCAGGAATACCTAAGGCCATGTATTGGAGCGCCTTAAAAGCGCACTTTCCCTTGGCCCATAGGTCATCTTCCAGAGGCATTAGCCCCACGTGAAAAGCTAATAGGTCGGCTATTTCAGTGTCTTTTCGCCAAGGCACGAATACCAATGACCGCAGAGGCAGTGCAGGAGGTTGATTGGATATAACTCTAAATTCAAAATCCAATCCTTCCGCTTCTAGCTGCGCCAACACTGGCACCACTTGGTCGAGGTATTTTAGGGTAGAGTGTGTACCGGTCCAGCCTATTACTAAACGACCAGGCACACCTTGGTCGCGCACTTGATTGTGCAAATGCTCGGTATCAATGGTAGTAGGGTTCACTACGGTATTTGCATTGAACTGTCCGGCGTAAGCAGCTAAATAAGAGTTACCACAGCTGTTTTTATAAGCCCACCGACAAATACTAGCTACTTTCTGGTGCCACTTCAGACCCGCCGCTAGGCGGTTGGCCTCCGACGTATTAGCGAGCCAGATGGCATCGTCAAAGTCATAGATAATTTTCTTACACCATACTTTAGCGATTAGCCACTCCAGGACTGGGGGCCCTATAGGCGCCGCCTCACGATGAATAAATACAAAATCGTATTTACCTAGGGTCAGCAGCAGGGCCAAGCGCCGGACAAATCCACTCACGATACCCACTACCTTGGCTACTGTGTGCCCCGGCTTATATAGAATAGCCCAAGTAGCTTCATCCAAAAAAGAAGCCAGCTGATATGTATAACCGCGGTGAGCGAGTATATCTAGATACTGCTCAAAGCGGAAGCGTTGCGAAGGAGCTCGGCCGGGTGGATAAGGAACTATAAAAAGGATACGCACCAGAATGACCTTGGTAGTACAGACTATTTTTATACTGGTAGCACGTGTCTATCAAAGGGCTAGGCCCCCTAAAAATACGGCCGTAGAAATCGACCCAAATTAGGAGGGGCGCAACAGTGCATCATAAGCTTCGCGGGCACGAGCCACTGAGCGATGCTTTACCGCTAATTGTTTAATACGCTGGCGATAGTCGGCTGGAGCCAGTAAAGTGGTTAATTGCTCTAGGGCCACCTTCAAGCTTGCGGGCTTGGCTAGGTCGAATACGGCTCCCCCACCCTCTTGCTCGGCAATCATAGAGTCGTCACCAATGCCTGGAGGTAACAGTACTGGTAGCCCGTTGGCCCAATACTCCCCTATTTTAATAGCTGAGCAAAATAGTCGGCAAGGAGCTGGCTTGATGGTAGCAAAGGCAAAATCGGCCGCCGAAAGATAGTTAGGTACTTCAGCATGAGGCGCTTTCGTAATAAATGTTTGCCCGAGTGTTAAGCCACTGGCTTGTAGTTTAGTCTGTATCTCGGCCTGTGAATCAGGTGTGAGCAGGATAAGGCGGAAAGACGGACCAAAGTGGTCGGCAGCAGCACGAAACACGGCAAATGCCTCTTCATCGTAATAGATGCCTCCAAATTTTCCTACATATATGCCTACTATATCACCAGCACCAAACCCTAAACGTTGCCGCACGCGTTGGCGGGCCCCCAAGTCAAAAGTAAACGAGTGGGCATCTACCGAGCATGGCACTGTAGCAATACGGTCAGCGGGTACTCCCTCAGCCACAAGTTGCCGACGATAGTTTTCGGCCACTGGCATCAGGCCGCGCGCCAGTTGTTTCTGGCGCTTTTCCCAGTGCCGCTGAAATAAATAGCGGGGGTCATATGGCCGCCATACCCCCGATTCCAACATATAATCGGCATGGGGCTCGAACGATTCGACGTAGAATGGCAACTTAGTTTTCTGCCAGACTAGATAAGCTAAAGCTCCGGCTGGCGCCCCCCTAGCCAACAAAAAATCAGGCTTAAACTCGGCCACCTGCTTGATAAGCTCAGCCGGGAATCGCGTAAAATCTTCTATCTTATTTAATAACACATTGCTACTTGGCCGGGAGCACAGTGGCTGGAAGGATATTTTATTGGCCTCAAAGTCAGGCGTAAACTGCAGTGGGGTAGGCGCCTGAGTGTCCCGTTCAATAGTCACTAAGCGTATAGCATCTACATCTTCGCGAGCCTGCAACAGGCGCAAATGAGGAAATATAGTACTAGTTGTCAGCCCATCATACAGCCCCCAGTAGCCCAAAAATAGAATACGCATAAGTATACTAACAATAAGAAAAGTCAGGCATCTATCCCTTAAGCCAACCTACTAACTGAGGCCCTAGCAATATGCGGGCAAAGAGGATAACGGCTGTTTTGCGACTAAGTCCGGCTGCCGCTTGCCGCGCAAAACCTAAGGCCTGCTTGCGGTGCCCGTCGGCATAGGCATGGATTGCACAAAGGTAGTATACCCGCCCTAGCAAGCGGCTGCGCTGGCTAGGTGCGAGCGTCAAATGCTGCTGCATCCAGTCTGCCGCCAAAGCCAGCCGCCTTATTAGCCCCTGATTGTCCGCACGCATTGAGCGCTGGTCGTGGTCATTCATGGTTAGCGTCACAGCATCCACTAGCTGCACAGCCGCTCCATGCTGGGTATTTTGCAGCATAAACATCCAGTCTTCTACGGCTGCATAGCGGCGGTCTTCCTCAAACTTATATAAAGTTGGGTTCTGGCGGCGTACACACACATTACAGGCCAGCACATTACCAGCTAAAAATGTTTCAAACCCCAGTGGCCCAGCAGGTAGCGGCGCCATATCACTAGGCCGGCGCTGTCCGTCGCGATCAAAATCGTATTTAGTAGCAATAAAATCAGGTAGAATCTGTTGGCTGGTAATCGTCGCATGCAACGTACCTAGATGGTTGGAATGAAGGAGGTCGTCTGAATCCAAGAAAATGGCGTACTCGCCTTGAGCATGGTCAAGGCCGTAGTTACGGGCAGCCCCACGTTCGGCATTAGCTTTGGGCAGATACTGAAAGCGGGCATCGGCCATAAAAGGCCTCACTATGTCGGCTGTATTATCCTCACTCCCATCATCTACTACCAGCACTTCAAAGCCTGCAAAATCCTGCGTTTGTACCGAGCGTAATGTAGCAGCGATTAACTCAGCACGATTGTAGGTCGGGATGATTATACTGAAAAAAGGGCTAGTCAGACTCATGCTAGGGTGTAATACTAGACAAAATAACGCACAAAAAAGGACCGACTACTTGGCCGGTCCTTTTTTGTTATACTACGTTGGCAGGTAGCATAAGCTTATTCGTGGTAGTTGTACACCTTGTGGCCGCCCTTCAGCAGATAGGCATCGCGGCGGAAAAGTTCTACGTCAGCCGTCATCATGTCCTTTACTAGTGAGGCCAGGTCATGTTTAGGCTCCCAGCCTAGCTTAGTCTTGGCCTTAGTGGGGTCACCGATAAGTAGTTCTACTTCTGTGGGACGGAAGTAGCGGGGGTCAATTTCTACTACTACATCACCTACCTGAGCTTTGCAGTCGGGATTAGTGCATTTTACTACGTGGCCCTTTTCATCTACACCTTCACCTGTAAATTCGACTTCAATTCCCACTTCGGCAAACGACATTTTCACGAAGTCGCGCACGGTCGTAGTCACACCAGTTGCGATGACGTAATCCTCTGGCTCGTCCTGCTGCAAAATGCGCCACATGGCTTCCACGTAATCTTGCGCATGACCCCAGTCGCGCTTCGCGTCGATGTTACCGAGAAAAACCTTATTTTGAAGACCTAGCGAAATACGAGCTACACCGCGAGTAATCTTACGGGTTACGAACGTCTCGCCGCGTAGTGGGCTCTCATGGTTAAACAAGATGCCATTACAAGCATACATACCGTAGGCTTCACGGTAGTTCACCGTAATCCAGTAGCCATACAGCTTAGCTACAGCGTAAGGCGAGCGTGGGTAGAAAGGCGTCGTTTCGCTCTGCGGCACCGCTTGCACCAAGCCATACAGCTCAGACGTTGAGGCTTGGTAGATACGTGTTTTTTTCGTTAGGCCTAGGATGCGAATGGCTTCTAACAGGCGCAGTGTACCAATACCATCCGCATTAGCCGTATACTCCGGGGTATCAAATGACACCTTCACGTGCGACATAGCCCCAAGATTATAAATCTCGTCGGGCTGAATTTCCTGCACGATACGGATGAGGTTAGTCGAGTCGTTCAAGTCGCCGTAATGCAGCGTGAAGCGCACATTGCTCTCGTGCGGGTCTTGGTACAAGTGGTCAATACGGTCGGTGTTAAACAGCGACGAGCGACGCTTAAGGCCGTGTACCTCATAGCCTTTTTTGAGCAACAATTCGGCTAGATACGCGCCATCCTGGCCCGTTATCCCTGTAATGAGGGCAACTTTCATGAAAGAATGAGTTTATAAAAAGTGATTGGGAATATATTGAAGCAAGAGCGATGTCAATCACGAAAGTACGATGAACTAGCGGTATGTTTAGTTTGCCTTAGCAGAAAGGACCGCTAAATCAGTCATCAATACATTCGCTATCCGTTGCGCATTCGATTCTGAGCCAAACTTCTGACGCTCTACCCCTTGTACAAACTGACGCATAGCTGCTATATACTTACTATATTCAGTATAAGGCATTTGAGACAAGAAGCGTGCTAGTTCCGCATCCGTAGAAAATGCTCTCCGGTCTATAAAGCAGTCTTGGGGCACAAACTGCTTTATGTTTGGCTCACCTAGGTAGACGGGTACGCACCCCGCAAATAAGCAGTCAAATAACTTTTCTGAGATGTAGCCAGGAGTACTAGTATTCTCATAACAGACCACGAATCTATAGGAGCGGATAACGGTGAGTTTATCAAGTGGTGGCACCGGCCCTCGATTTATCGCTTCTACTGCTCGCCGGCGTTGGGTAGCTACCGCGTCAACTAGACGGTTGGTAATTACGCGGGGTAGCACTCGCTTCAGCACTCCCAACCCTCGGAAGCTTCGATACAAAGCAGGGTCAATGCCTCGGCTATAAAAAGCAAACTGCTCGGGCATATGCTGCCCAAACCAGCGCAATGTACGGTAACGAGTGTATAGAAGAGAGCGCGAACCAACTTTAGGTGCAGTAAACTGGAACATGCCCGCCATGAGCACCAACAGCTTACGACGGTTAAATTCAGCCTCACTTACCTCTTGAAAAGGCGGATAATTATCGAGGTCGATGGCAAAGTAGTGATGGATATATTTCTCACCATCTGCTAGTGTATAATCCCAAGTAAATGTTCTATCAAATGGAGCATGATTTTCCTTCTTCCATACCTCAGGGTAGTATGTAGCAGGCTCGTTAAGTAGCAGATATAGTAATTGGCCAGGGCGACGTTGGTAGGTCTGGAAATAGTCTACTACATCTAGGCTTATAACTAAGGTTGACTGTTCAGGAGGGTGTAGGTCCTGGGTAGCTAGGTCTATTCCATGCTCTGCTAATTGCCGACGCAATTCGGCAAACATATACCCATAGTTTTTAACCCCATTAATAGGTAAATCAGAAAAGATGCGGTTCTGCAAGAAATCCGCTTCATTGAGCACTACTAAGGTAGCTTTCATAACTAATACCGTAGATTATACAGAAGACCAACTCTTCTCAATGAAACGGGTCATCGACATAGCATTATTGAGTCAGCTTATACTTCAGCTTTAAGTAATATTTCTGCAATGGGCTATTAAATACTAGCTTGTCCATTGCAGCGAGTAGTGAGGGATGACGGTCATATTGGTGCACTATTGTAGGGCGAGTACCCTTACCATCCAGTACAAAGCCAGCTGCATCCAGTTCGAATGTAGGCTCCGCCCCTATTGTCAACACCGGTGTATCCTCATTATATAATTTAATTACGGGCTCTAGCTTTCCCTGCTGCAATAATCTATTGTGTACGGCTTGGTCGGCACAGCCGTACGCATCGCGCAGCCCTATTATCTCATTCAGCAGCGTTTCTAGGTAGGCTTTGATTCGAGTTGTCGGGCCGAGCGTAGTACCAGCGCAGCTGATAACATGCGGAGCCATTTCAAGCATTACTTCATCTCCATATCCCTTCTTTATCCACTCAGTATTATACTGGCAATCACCCGTAATTCGACTGCGACTTTCCATTGCAACATACAGCGCATCTTGCATGTCAAAATCGAAAGGGTCGCGTTGGAACACGACATCGCGGACATCAGTCAATAGTACTTTGTCGAATTCGCCCTCATGCTTCAGCAGATAATCATAATACAGAAAATGGCGGAAATTGTAGATGTGAATGGGGTCAGGTAGCCTTTTGAAATTAGCCGGGTGAGGATTGGGCACATATGGAAAATCGGCCGTATAGCGGACTACCTCCACTCCAATAGCATGTAGAGCTTTAATGGATTGTTCGCCCGTATTAGGGCCGGCAAATAATACTGCTCTTCCCCGAAATGGGGTTTTGAATAGAGACAAGAAAAAGCGAGATAAATGAAAGAAATTATAGTTATCACTTATCGTTAGAATAAGGTTGTGTTCCATAGTAAGGAGCTTATAGATGAGCTAAAGTGTGCGCCAAGACGGCGAAATCAACCAGTATGTCTTCGCTATTAGGAATATGAGCTGCTCCGGTACCTATCACTGGCGCGCATGGTACAGCATAATAGTCAAGTTCTAGGTTAGATGCTAGATGAAAGTAGCATGGGTTACAAATAGTTTGGTTAAATAGCTCGACTATTTTTGCTCCAGTAGCTAGAAAAAGCATATTAGTTAGATTAGCTCCGTGCACGCCCATTAACAGTTCCACGTTTTGCATCGCTTCTACCTGCTGTTCAAAATCCATATCTTCAAAATAAATAGTCTCTATTGCGTACTGTGCTAGCAAAGCCAGCAACTCATTTTCGTTAGATAATCTTCTGATAATTTGCTTACTGCGCGATACATACAGGCGCTTACCAGGTGAAGCAGCTGCGATAGTGACAGGCATCACACTTTTAGTAAGCTCTTGACGGAGTTGGCGCATTAATCCGGGATCTTGTTTACCTGGAGGCGCAATATGCGAAGGCATAATTAGCTTCTGCACATTCACAAAATATCCTCGTGGCACGGCCTGCACCGCTTTAAATCCCAAAGCAGCGATAGTCGTTTTCATATAGCTACGCACAGGCTCTGGTACTAAGAGCACACAGTCTGGGTAGCGTTCGCGAAGTAGTAGTAATCTAGGTAAGGTATCCACTAGCCAATGGTAGTAGTTACTATAAGCCCAGTAGTCATATACGAGGCCTGTTACCTTATCTGACGCCAAACTCTTTGATAGCCACTGACGCACTAGAAAAGTACCCGTAAATTCATCAGCGTATGTATGGTGAGCTAGACTCGGCACAAACAGCTGCAAGCCACGTACAACAATACCGTGCCAAGAGACCCGCACCGCTGTCAACTCGTGCAAAATCTGGTCGGGCAAAATAACATCTTCAGCAAACCACTGCTGTATATCTGCCGGTAAGTCTAATAGATTTTTAGGAGGTGGCTGACGTCCATAGTCTTGGCCATAGTGCATCAGGTGGTCTACCACCGCAAATGGCTTAGCTAAAGCTTGGCTACGCCTCCGAATAGCTTTATCTAATATACCTTTTACTTTTCCCAGCAGTGTCTTCATTTTTTCGCTTCTTACTATTTTCTTAACTGTGCCACTGGGTAATACAGCATCTTAATTCATTACTAACAATCTATTATTTGTTTCTTACCATAAATGTTTCAATTTAATAATCTACTGATTTATGTTACATATACCTGTTGTGTATACCTAAATATGATGTAGAACTTAACTCATTAATTAGGACTGTGTCTCAGGCTATCACTCGTTCCTTTTCGGCGCATATAGATTATCAGCAGGTGACGCTACGCTATCCAAGAACATAACCTACGCAAAGTTCACAACTTAATTTCAAATAATATATACGTCTAATACTACAATTTATATCCGAAGGCAGAAATATATGGACGCCAAAAATCTAGATTATAACGCCACCAAGCATGGCAACCCATAGGCAGAACTTTGTTGTTTATATTAAATAGAACTTCTGGATTAGTCTCAAAACTAAATTGAATTGCGTCTTCAATAGGCGAGACTGTGAAGCTCTTTTCATAAAGTGGCGCTACTTCACTAAAAAAGACATCTTCATTATAATGAAAATTCTTTTGAACTGTATAATTTTCACCTATTTGGTTCAATAACCAACGTACCGGAGCTTTCAAATAAGCTTTAAGTAAACTAAATCTGCTTCCACCATACTCTAAAGGATTCTTATAATATATATTACTTAACACCTTTCTGACTGTAGTTATTTTCCTTAATGAAAATCCTGAATTACCCACTCCAATTATCTTATCATTGGGCCCTGCCTCAATATAATTTTCGAACCAAGGCGCCCCAACATAATCGTAATTTTTATCACACCAATACATTAAATCATCTCTAAACACAAAAGCATCTAGTTCATAAGTAAGCATGAAATCATAATTTTCAAAAATATTATAAAAGAACCTACTGGTCTTCAATTTATTATATTGCTGAACATTACTTTGCCATTTTGGCGCAATGAATATTGTATCAAAATTAACAACTATTTTTTGATAGTTCACAAGTGATAATCCCTCTGGTGCCAGCACTTTTATAGGATAGTTTCCTAATATCTTGAAACATTGTTCAAATGATATCAATTCATAGGCAGAAGGATTTGGTGTATGAATAGGTATTACTACAACTACCTTATTATATATCTTTTTATGAGCCATTTTGAAACTAGTTAATTCTGAGATATATCATATATTTGTACACAATGCAGTTATGCATTTCGAAGTGCCATATAAATGCATACTATTCTAGCAAAGAATTTTTGATAAGATTTAAGAAAGCTTTTTCTGGATAAGTTTCAGTAATAGTAACAGTGTGCTTAAAAGCGTTTTCGCCCATTTGCTGCAATTTCTCACGTGAGTCCCATAACTTTTCAAGCCCTAAAGCGAGATATTTTGCTTTGGCTACAGGCACTAAGAAGCCGGTCTTGTCTTCTAGAACATAACGGTCAACAGCACCTACATCTGTACCTAAAACAGGCCGACCCGAAAGCATTGCCTCTACCACCACCATAGGCACTCCCTCAGTAGTGGAAGATACAATAAGCACTTGATTTTCCTCCCATATAGAATCTACATCGGCTACGTGTCCTTCTAACGTAACCTTCCCTTGTAGGCCATAAAAATTAATCAAGTGGTGTAAGTATTGCTTATCAGGGCCTGAGCCATAGATTTTCAATCTAAACTCTCTACCCTGCCAAGTATTACTGCTCAATGCCTCTAACAACAAATCTTGCCCTTTGATATCACAATCTAAGGAGCCCACAGATGCCATTAGTAACTTATCAGATTGTGGAAATGATTTGACAGCTACCCCACGTATACTTATAGGGTTACTTACAACCTTATAATCTCGAAGGCCATGTGCCAATTGCCGTTCCGCTCCCTGGCGATTACGTTCGGAGACAAAAAGCCGTTGCGCAGCTTGGTCAAGTATCTGAATTGCATAGCTACGCACATCTTCTGCAACTACACCGCCATAATCTAATGTATTATGGCTAAGCATAATATAAGGCTTACTAATGAAGCTGCTTATAATGTTACGACTGCGAGTAAAATCCCATACTGAGCCGTTAGAAATCACAAAAATGTCGGCATCAAGTATTGGAATAATTTCAGATTTAGGTTTTTTTAAGCCAAGCTTAACAGCCACACGGTCTACAATATTCCGACTATCATTATAGTAGAAATGAGTTATTACGCCTGCATCTTGTAACTTCTTAATTCTTGTAGAAGTGGATAGCCCCCAGTCGCAAGTCAAAGAAAAAACTGTATGCCCCTCGGTCAAGGCGAGTAGCGCTGTTTTAGACCACAATTCTTCACTGCCACCCCATGGGGAGAAGCGCATTAAGGAAATGAATGCGATTTTCATAGAACACGCATTAAACTAAGCAACTGCTTCATAAAGCATAAATTAACCTTTGTGCTTACGCTTATACCTATTTTGCCAAATGTATCTTGCATAATAACGCGCTAGCCATATTGTGTCACGAGAAAAAGGCTTCATCTTTATACACCTAGATAGATACAGATACCCTATTCCTACAGCCATATTCTTATCTATAAGTTGCAAAAGAAATGTTTTACAAGCTTCATACTCTTGCACACAAGCCTCCCTATTACTCAGCTGAACTTGACCAATTGGAAGCCGATTTAGATGTTTACGATAGAATACATCAGCATAAGTCAACCAAGAATCATTATAGCTACCTAGCGAGAAGTGCGTAACACTTATTTCTAGCGATACACATATCCGATATTCTTGTGATATAGTTGCGCAAAAATCCACATCATAAAAGTGAAAGCCGGGAAACACTTTTTCATCAAAAGGAAACCTTGCCCAGACCTCCTTACGCGCGCATATCCAAAGCCCATCAACAGCGGCAACATCTACTAGATTTTTGTCTTCAGGATTAGAGTAAGTATATCTGCTATACTCACCATTGCTGCTTTGGTCTAGAACATTTGAGCTTAAATATTTATTGCCACAAGACCACCAGGTACCCGGTGCATTCGGAAGCCATTTGCCACCTGTGATTCCTAAAACACCTATCGAATTATCTAGTAATATTCTTTCAACAATATTGCCCCACCCAGTAGTTCTAAAGGCAATATCCTCGTGCATGAAGCACAATATGCCATATTGTGCTCGTGTTGCACCAATATTATAAGCTTCGCAAATTCCATACTCATTTTTACTATTATCAATCGCAATTACTTCATAGGGTACTCCAATACTACCAGCAACACTTTCAATGGTGCTTTGCCGAAAAGATTGCCCTCTTGAACATATTATTATTGAAATCATAATAAAAATTTATTTAACACTATTACTGAGCATCAATCTCAGTTGATTAAAAATATACTAATTTCTATTGCTTGATTTATGAATTTAATGATATGCTCCTAATCACAAATACGTTATATAACTTAATGCTATTCGGGACAAAGCTATTGGTGAATAGTTAAATGCATCTACTTAAAAGTATGTATACTTAACTACTATTCTACCTTAATTTTACTACTCCAGTGCGATGATGTTCTTGCATTTTTATAATAATATAATTGCTCCTCAGTTAATGACTGTGTATTCTCATACCAAGGCAGATGACGAGCACTATATGGAAACTTAGTTCGGAAAGCTGACAACATTCCAGCTGGCCCAAAAGTGTTAGGCTTGTATAAGGCAAATGTGGTGTCTACTGGGGCAGAAAATGCTAGTCGTTCAATCCCTTCCACTTGATGCCTTTTTTCCCACTCCTGGACCTCTGCTTTATTAGCGTAGAAATCTGGTAAATCATTAGTTGGCAAAGAAAGTCCTACTTTGCCTAAGGAATATTTGTGAAGCAGATAATGCATTATAACCATAAAATCGTCTGGGCATTCATCAACGATTTCTAAATCGCTATCCGTATAAACATAATATTGGTCTTTAAATGATTCGAATATTTGAGTATCCCATAAAGCGCAGAATCCAACGTTGTTGGACAGACGGAAAACATTATATTTACTATGCTCATAAAAATCGAGCAGGGGGGGATAAGTAGAGGCATTATCAATAATATGAATATTATGATAGCCACGTTTCTCTAGTGAATTTATAAGTCTCTTCAAATAAGTAACGTGGTTTTTATTGTTGATAATGATGGGAATGGCTAAACACTCCTTTTGATGCTTTTTCTTATATTTAGCTAATTCAATTTTAGACCGCAGAGACCTCAATATATATTTTGCTGTACCATAATCAACCAATTTACCTATGGCACTAAGTAACCCCTTGCCTCCAGCTGTGGCAACACTAGTAGCAGATGTATCTGACTGTTGGTTTTCTACTGATATAATTGATGGAAATTCGTTTTTTATTTTAAAGTGCTCAGTTCCCATAAGGTGAATATTGGATAACTTATACCAATTACCACTTCTGTTGACCGAAATAATTGCTACACAAACATCTTTATGTATGTATTTTTCTTTACCAACTAATACAGCTCTAGCTATGAATGCCCATGCATGCAAGTAGTTTATATTATTATCGAAAAAATTATACTCAATCAATAAATTTTTGCGAACTAAAGCAGCTAGCAAAATATTGAGATTTATATATGTAAATAAATCAGGAGTTAATGCAGAAGGCAATTGTTCTGTATCCTGCTTTCCATCCGGAAATAGGCGAGCTATGTTTCCATAAATTATTCCATATTCCGAAAGCCCTGGACTCATCAACTGTGTTATACTATCAACACTGTATAATGTATCCCCAGCAGTTAATAATAGAATATAGTCACCGGTAGCCTCTAGTACTCCCTTCTGTACGAGAGCAACGCCACTTGTATCGCTAATCAACAACTTAATTTTATCATCACCCAATTGCTCAAATGAATTGATATTACTATCTAATTCATTGTTACTTACTACTAAGCACTCTAAATTAGTGTAGGTCTGTCTTAAGACTGATTGTACAGTAGACAATAGTTGATTGGTGTTACCATCAGCTGTAATAACGACAGAAATTTTAACTTCAGCTGGCTTCATAATTGTTTTTGTTTGCTTATTAGTTGACAATCTAATGCTGGTGCGTAGCTAAAATTATAGTTAGCACTCACTAAACATACCAGACTGACATCTTAAAATTTTAGCGCTCTAGCCCTTATAACTATCTCTTAATGACCGCATCTTATTCCATAATTTAGTTACCCTAATAATACCATACTGTACTTTTATATAGTAAGCAGGGCTGATTTTAATTATTTCAGATATCATATGCAGCATTTTACCAGGCTGCTTTATATTATTAAATAAATGATATTGCAACTCTTTAAGCTCAATGCTCGCATAATACAACATAGTGTCAGTCGAGACTTTATCTAATGCACTTGATTTATAAACGTAAGCAAAACATTTTTGCCGCTCAAATAATTGGCTTCCATCACTAAAGGATTTCTTACTAGCATTCACTTCGTGTTCACGGTAATTATTAAGACATTCGGCTCTATAAGCTATATTACCTATCAAACTTAATTTAATATACATCATCCAATCACCCGTGTACCTAAAGTTGGTATCAACTCCTCCTACTTCGTCGATACTACTACGACGAAACAAGACAGCGCTGGCATTGTTGACTGTGCATTGTAATGATAGGTACTGACTTAATTCCTGTTTACCATCAGAAACAAAATCATGATGCCAATGCTCTGTATTAAATATTCTTTTTTTTAATTCAGATATTGGCTCTTTAGCACTACCTTCACTATCTACTACTAGTGAATTTGAATAAGCAAAAGCCAGTGTGCTATCTTGCTCTAAGATTGGTACGAGTGTAGATAGAAAATTAGGTTCTGCAAAATCATCGCTCTCAGCAATCCAGACATATTTTCCTTTGGCAAAGGATAAGCCTTTTGCCCATTGTTTGAAGACACTACCACTATTACTACTATTGAATACTGGTCTAATTCTAGAATCGATTTTCGAATATGTTTGGATTATTTCAGAGCTATTATCCTTTGAAAAATCGTCTAATAAAATAACCTCGATATCGGAAAAAGTTTGTACGAGAACGCTATTTATCCTTTGTGCTAAATAAGTAGCATGATTATAATTAGGTATTATAACAGAAACTTTAGGTACAGTTTCGTCTCTAAGCACACTACTCATAAAGGTCATTCATTATATTTTTATAAACTACTGTAATTTCCTCAATAACTTGGCAGGGCTACCTGCCAAAATTGAATTTTCCTCAAAGCTTTTGGTTACAACCGAATTAGCCCCAATAACTGAATTGGCCCCAATTGTAACACCCGGCATAATACAAACTCCCTCCCCTATCCAAACGTTATTCATCAATATAACTGGTCCCTTAGAAAACAATTTTCTTTCTGTTGGTGCAATTCCAATATCATCTTTTGTAAGATTTCCATGATAATGGTCAGTTATGAATACTCTACCTGCAATCAATACATTATCACCTATAGTAATGTGATTAATACACCCAACATGAAAATCAGCTCCTATACTTACATTGTTACCTATTACAATACTTGGGGAAAACTTTTGGCCCATATATTCATCAATAGCCTCCATCCTTAAATTATGCCAACTAGCAAAATTATCACCAATGGAAATATATTTAGGATTTCCAATATAAGCTGAAGGGGGAATAAAGCAATTTGAGCCTGCTTTTCTAAATTGCACAATTATGTCATTGTCTTTATGACTTTCTTTATGCAATAGTTTTGCAAACAACTCAAGACGAGTTAATTTTTTTATAAAAAATTTATAGCTTTTCTTTAACATATTATAAACTCCCAGTTTTTACTTTACTAAAATGTGACAGCTCTCTTAATATTCCCGTAACTGATTCAGAAAGGACTGTGTCCTTTTCTTTTGATAATAATTCAAGCCGTGTTTTAGAAATCCAATGGTCTACTATTGTATCATTTTCGGCAATTGCGACATCAATTTCATAATTCCCGTCTCTTATTGGCAGTCTAACATCAAAAACAAATTTATGTATTCCTGGCGTCAATTCGAAATACAACCCATTTCTATCTCTACTATTGGTTCCATATACAATTTCTCCATCATTACCCCTAATTTGAAATCCTACTTCAGCCTTATTTAATTTGACTTTGTTAACAAATTCAAAGCAAAAAGATAACTCCTGCCGAGGTTCACAATAATGTCTCTGTTCATCTCCTACCTGCAAATACCATTTTAAGAAATAATTATCCTTTTTATTCTTATTTATTTCTCTACCTCCATCCACTTCATCATTAGGAGTAGAGAAATAGTCATTTAAAACAGTAGAGATATCAGCAAAGGATTCAACCCTACCTTGATTTAAGAGAAGTCCGTTAGTGCACAATCCTCTAACAGCTGCTATGTTGTGACTTACAAATAGTACTGTGCGGCCATCATTGACACTTACATCTTTCATCCGCCCTAAACACTTCTTTTGAAACTCGGCATCACCAACAGCCAATACTTCATCTACGATTAGAATTTCCGGTTCTAAAAAAGCGGAGACAGCAAAGGCTAAGCGTACATACATGCCACTGCTGTAGCGTTTTACGGGTGTGTCAATATAGCGCTCTACACCTGAGAAATCCACAATTTCATCAAATTTATTGCGTATTTCTATCTTAGTCATACCCAAGATTGCCCCGTTGAGAAAAATATTTTCCCTACCTGTCAACTCTGGGTGGAAGCCTGTACCTACTTCAAGTAGCGAAGCAATCCGCCCTTTTATATTAATACGACCGGTAGTAGGAGCCGTAACTTTCGACAGAATTTTGAGTAGTGTTGATTTACCAGCCCCATTGCGGCCGATAATGCCAAGCACTTCGCCAGCGCGCACCTCAAAATTGATGTCTTTGAGCGACCACACGAAGTCACTACTGCCTTTAGTAGTGCGGTCATTAGTATCGCCAATTTTAGCAAATGGGTCTTCTTTACCTCGCAATCGTGCCCAGGCCCGATTTAAATCGTGGCTAAGAGTGCCAGTTCCAATTTCACCTAAGCGGTATTGCTTGCCTAGGTTCTCTACCTTAATAACAGTATTACTCATAATTTTTAACTAAGCTTTTTTGTTATCATTTTTCAATGATAAGTTCATCGAGCATTATCTTAGGTTACAATAAGCTCTAATCAATTATTCTCTATTTGCCAAAAAAAGGGACAATTGGAAAATCAATTGTTAAACTGTATCAGTAAAGCTTTTTTCAACTTTGTTAAATATGACAATTCCAATAAATAATATAATAAAACTAGTAACAATACTATAACTTAAATAAGCACCGTTGAGTGTACCAGAACCCAAAAAGCCATAACGAAAGGTTTCGACAATAGCGCTCATTGGGTTAGCCACCATAATCCATCGGTACTTAGGTGACACATTGGCTAGGGGAATAATAACGGGGGTAGCATACATGAGGAGTTGCACCCCAAAAGTGAGCAACATAGCTAAGTCTCGGTATTTAGTAGTCAAGGCACTAAATATCATGCCCAGCCCCAATGATAGCAATCCCATTAATACTACCAGCAATGGTGTGAGCATGAGCAACCAGTTGGGGTGTAAGGCAGAGCTAGTAGTAAGGTAATACGCCCATACTATTAAAAATAAGCCAAATTGAATGCCAAAACGCACCAAATTGGAAAGTACAATAGACAGCGGCATAGTGAGGCGTGGGAAGTATACTTTGCTGAACATAGCCGCATTAGTCACGAACACGGTGGATACGGCCGTCAAACTTTGCGAGAAGTAACTCCATACAGTAATACCGGCCAGATAAAATACAAACGGCGGCAAACCACTAGTATCAAGTTTGGCCACGCGGCCAAAAATGATGTAAAACGTGATAGTGGTAAGTAGAGGTTGAATAAAGAGCCAGATGGGACCTAGGATAGTCTGCTTGTAATTGGAAACGAAATCACGCCGCACAAACAGCATCACCAAGTCGCGATAGCGCCACACATCGCCAAGACGTAGGTCGAGCAAATTGGTGCGGGGCTCTATGATTTCAGTCCAATGCTCTTGGTCAGGAGCAGTTAACCTAGCGGACTCGGCCGACTTAATAGCTTCTACAGTTTGCACAGAATAAAATTCTAATTATCAGATTAGTTAATGAAGAGTAGCTATCGAGCACTAATAGCAAATAGCCGTGCTTTATAGCTACGCAAAGATAAGGCGAACCGAAGTGCGGCCTCGGCTGCTTATCATACTGAAGCTTGTTGCCGGAACTTTTAAGCTGGCTGCTGGTCTTTGAAAGCACTAGCATACACGCCAGCAACGCCTTCTTCTAACCCAATGCTGGCTACCCAACCATGCCCAGCTAGCTTGCTTACATCCATTAGTTTGCGAGGTGTACCGTCAGGGTAGTCCGAATTGAAGCGAATGTTACCATCATAGCCTACAGTGCGTTGCACTAGCTCGGCCAGTTCACGAATACTTAAGTCAGTACCAGTGCCAATATTTACTAGGCCGGGCTCATTATAATTTTCGAGCAACCAGTAACAAGCATCGGCTAAGTCGTCTGCGTGCAGGAACTCGCGGCGCGGCGTACCGGTACCCCACACTTCAACTTCAGGCACACCAGCCTCTTTCGCTTCATGAAATTTACGCAGCAGTGCTGGCAGCACGTGCGAGTTCTTCAAGTCGTAGTTATCGTGCGGGCCATAGAGATTAGTTGGCATGGCCGAGATGTAATTGCAACCATACTGGCTTCGGTAGGCATCGCACAGCTTGATGCCAGCTATCTTGGCGATAGCGTAAGGCTCGTTAGTGCTCTCTAGCTCACCAGTTAGCAGCGCTGTTTCCTGCAGAGGTTGCGGGGCAAATTTTGGATAGATGCACGACGAACCTAGGAACAATAGCTTTTTCACCCCATTGAGATAGGAAGAGTGAATCACGTTGTTCTGAATCATCAAATTATCATACAAAAACTCGCCTCGGTAGATGTTGTTGGCATTAATGCCGCCTACCTTAGCTGCAGCCAGCACTACATAGTCGGGCTTCTCCTGCGTGAAAAAGTCCGCTACAGCCTGCTGATTACGTAGGTCGAGCTCGCTAGAAGTCCGAGTTACAAAGTTGGTGAAACCCGCCTGCTGCAAGCGGCGGAGCATAGCCGAGCCTACCATTCCACGGTGACCAGCAATATATATTTTGGCGTCTTTTTCCATTATGTAGTGCGGAGCGCAAATAAAATCAGTTAGTAGTTTACCAAAGCTTAGCTTTGGTCAGACTCTTCTAAGTTATTTAAGTTATATTACTGCTTCCACCAGTCTAAATTAGGCCGAGAAGTATTTATTGTAGCTGGCTGCATTGTGCGTAATAATCCTTTGGGAAGGAGCTTTTTTAGCACTGGATTAATGCTGGCCCCTAATATCATGCGGCGAGTGCGAGGGCTGTAGCTGAGCAAGCCCGGTAGCTTGGCAAAGGCAATGGGCCGGGCCAACTGCATGTCGCGCTTACCTGTCCAGTTGATTTCCCAATACGTGTACAGGTTGCGGCGCTCCTCGTCGGTGAGGCGAAACTTGGTGCCATACCGCGGTTCCTGCTCACACAGTTCCACCATCTTTACCAGGTTGGGGTACCATTTGTCGCTGGTAACGGTGCGTTGGTCGGGGTGTAGCTGGTATACAGCCAGCATATCGGGGATGTAGTGGCCCGGCGCGAGGTGCGCCACCCGGTACCACTGGTCGATATCGGCGCACATATCTACTTCGCGGCGCATTCCACCGGTTTCCTCAAAATAGTGGCGCTTCACAAACGTGGCGTGCTGAGGCGGTACCGTTTGAAACAGAATGGTGCGCGGGGTAATCTCGCCGACCGGATTGCTACTACCTATCACGTTGCCTTGCAGGTCGATAGAGTACTCGCCTCCCGAAATAAAGCTGGCCTCGGGGTATTGTAGGAAGGCCTTAGCCATCGCCCGAAATGCGCCCGGCAAGTAGTAGTCGTCGGAGCTTTGCACCGCCAATATTTCGCCTGTGGCCCGGGCCACACCTTTCGTTACCGCATCTACAAAGCCTTTATCCTTGGCCGACCACCAGATAAGGCGGTCGCCGTAGCTCTTAAGCACGTCCACAGTTTCGTCCGTCGAGCCGCCGTCCGATACAATAATTTCGATGGAGCCAGGATAGTCCTGTTTTAAAATACTATCGAGCGTGCGACCAATGAACCGCCCCTGATTCCAGGACGGGATGACAACCGAAACAGAAGGGAATTCCTGCATTGCGAGTGTACTACTTAGTAAGGGCCACTACATCGGCCAGCCAGAGGTCGAGCAGCTCGATTTCCTGAGCGGTCACAATGTTTTCTTTCGCCAGCTCGGCATAAGCTAGGCGTAGGTTCTCCCCTACCGTGTTGGCGGGGTTGATGGCGCGCTGCACAGCCGCAATCACACGGTTGGGGTGCAGATAGCAGGGGATTTCCGACTCAAAATCCTTGACGTAATCGTGCGGGTTGCGAACTTGGATTACTGTGGCCTCAGTGAAGCCTAGTCGGTAGCCGTGCGCCCACATAATGGGCTGGGCTACCAACCCACGCAGAATGTCAGTAAAGCGAAACGTAACGTAGGCCGGCAGATAGAGCAGCGGAAACAGCTCGCTGCGTATGGCCGTGTTTTGCGAGTTGAAGGGGCAAAGCGTGCCCTCAGCCAGTACAATCGGCGCACGTTTATTAAAGAAAATCTCCGTATTATCGACCAGGCGATAGATGGCATCCACATCGGGGTCACTATCGGCCAATCCCTGCCAGATACCGATTCTAGCGGCCTCCTGTGTTAGCTCTTCCTCTTTCAGGTTGTGGTCCTGGTTGAGAATAAGGTCGAGTGGGTAGCCACGGGGCCAGATGTGGTGGCTGGTAAAGTTTTTGTAAATATTAACGAAGCCTTTGCCGGCCGGCGAAGTGGCAAACGTACCTTCCGTAGCCGGAAACTCCCAGCCTTCATACGGAATATTATCATCATCGGTATCAACGATTACCTGCGCGCCACCCTTGATAGCATGCAGATAGCCTATCATTTTGCGGCCATAGTGGTTGAATGGCAGTTTTTCGCTCAAGCGAAAGCCAGCTGCTTCCTGGTCGGCTACCGACAGATACGTTACGTTGGGCTCGTTCCAGTCGACCGGCGACTTTTTATCACCGGCCACTACCAACTGATAATCAGATAGTGCGGCGAATTTAGTAACGGCCTCAGTAGGCGCAAAAATGGACGTAATGACGATGCTGGATGGTGCCATAAATAGCAAAACAGGGGCGTTGGCCTTTGAAAAAGCTCCGCAAGCAGTTGGTTAGCGGGTGCAAAGGTACGCTATTTAAAGCAGCGGCGGCGACAGCCGGGCTTTGACTGGTATTGGGGTCGCTGCTTACTCATTTTATCGCCCGGTGGCTACCTCTCATAAAACCTCCGTATCGCTTGGGCTACGGTTACTACTGTTGCCTCCGTCATGCCCGGCCACAGCGGCAGGCTGAGGCTGGTAGCCGCTAATTCTTCTGCGATGGGCAATGCACCGGCCGGCAGCCCTAGGTGGGCGTAAGCTGGCTGCCTGTGCGGCGGCACAGGGTAGTGCACCAGTGTCCCTATGCCCTGAGCGGCCAACTGCTGCTGCAAGGCATCGCGCCGGGCCGTATGCACCACGTAGAGATGCCACGCCGACTCGGCTCCTGCCGCTAGGGCTGGCAGCTGCAAGCCGGAGAGGCCAGTGAGCTGCTCGGTATACCAGGCAGCCAGTTGCCGGCGTTGGCTGGTCCAGGCAGCTAAGTGGCGCAGCTTTACCTGCAGCACGGCGGCTTGTAGTTCATCGAGGCGCGAGTTGTAGCCTAGGAGCGTGTGGTGGTTTTTTTGCCCTGAGCCGTAGTTGCGAAGCAATTTGATATATTCTGCAAGGTCAGCATTGTTGGTGGTGATAGCTCCAGCATCGCCTAGGGACCCCAGGTTCTTAGTGGGGTAAAAGCTGGTGCCGCTCGCGTCGCCAAAGCCACCGGTCGGCTGGCCGTTGAAAGAGGCCCCCTGTGCCTGGGCATTGTCTTCGACCACCAGCAACCCGTGCTGCCGGGCCAGAACCATAATCTCCGGCATCCGGCAGGGCTGCCCATATAGGTGCACCGGCATAATGGCACGGGTACGGGGCGTTAGGGCTGCTTTGATGCGAGTGGGGTCGAGGTTGCTTGTAGCAGGGTCAGGCTCCACCGGCACTGGTGTGGCCCCAACCTGCGACACGGCCAGCCACGTCGCGATATAGGTATTGGATGGTACTAGCACCTCATCGCCGGGACCGATACTCAGGGCCCGTAGCGCCAGCGCCAATGCCTCTAAGCCATTACCAACTCCTACGGTGTGTTTGACTTGATTAAAATCGCTGTAAGCTTGCTCAAAATGTACTACCTCGGGCCCTAAAATGTACCACTGCGAATCGTACACACGGCACATGGCTTCCAGCACCTCGTCGCGGATAGCCGCGTGCATTGCCTGCGACGAAAAGAACGGAATCGATAAGCTACTCACCAGGGCAAAGTAACTGATTTTACCGCACACCAGCCGCTGCGCAAAATTTGAAGCTATTTAGCGAAGTCGCCTAATTATGGCTGGGGTGGGCAGCTGACTCCCTAAACAGCTTCGTTAGCTCAAGCCTTCTTCTACTTAAAAAAAGTTGGCTAAAAGCTAGTCCCCCTCTGTTACCTTATGCTGAGCGTGAAAAGGCATAGCGCATGGCGTAGTACTTGATAGCCTTTTTTACTATGTGCAGAAATTTTGCGGCAGATAGATAAGGCTCTAAACAACTTTCCGCATACCGACAACAACGTATTCTATTCCAAGTAAAACTTAACTTTCCCAATAAATTCACAAATCAATCCTACTATACTGCCCGGTAATGTCATATTTTACCTTACCTGTAGCATGATTTAACCTTACTGTAATTGGGGCATAATTACAAATTAACTAAAAATCAACTTTTTAATTAGGTTTTATACAATTATGCAAACGAAACTGACCTTGCAAAACTTGTATTTTGCAAGGTCAATTGTTTCATAGCCAGGCTCTCGCTTTCCGAGCTTTTCCTACAAATGTGCCTCTATGCTACCTTTTCAAAAATTAGCCAAAATACCAATTTACTTCGCTTCTCGCCACACCCGCTTAAACTCTTGGTAATCGCGAATATAATCTTCTTCGGCAAAGGGCTGCGACGCCAGTGCTAGCTGCACCGCGCCTGGCGAGTACTGCATGGTATGCCACACATTGGGCGGTACGTATAGCCCCACGTGCGGGTTCTCAAGCCGGAATACCTCCAGTGTGCCATCGGCACGCTCTATGTTCACCACTATGCGGCCCGCTACTGCCAGCAGTATGTGCTCGGTGGCATAGTGTGCGTGGCGGCCCCGCAAAATATTATCGGGCGTGCAGTAGGCCCAAAATACCCGGCGTACCGCAAAAGGTAGCGGTGGTACTACCTGTTCCGATACAGACAGATAGCCGACATCTGTATCACCAATTTGCGAAAAATTTAGTATGTGCGGCGCTGGGTAAGAAGACATTACAAAAAAAGCGGAGCTGGCTCATCGCCAACTCCGCTCCTAAGATAGTAAGCTCCAGGCTTACTTCACGTGCTCTTTAAAGTACTCCAGTGTGCGCTTCAAGCCTTCAGCACGGTCTACTTTGGGCTCCCAACCTAGGATTTCTTTAGCCTTAGTGATGTCGGGCCGGCGCTTCATGGGGTCGTTTTCGGGTAGGGCCTGATAAGTTGGTTTAAACTCTACACCAGTGAGTTTGGCTATTTCTTCCCCAAACTCTTTGATAGTGATTTCCGCAGGATTACCAATATTCACTGGCAAGTGGTAATCGCTCAGTAGCAAGCGGTAGATGCCATCTACCAAGTCGTCGACGTAGCAAAACGAGCGCGTTTGCGAGCCGTCGCCAAATACTGTTAGGTTTTCGCCTTTCAGTGCTTGTGAGAGGAAAGCTGGCAGTACGCGGCCATCGTCCAAGCGCATGCGCGGGCCATAGGTATTGAAAATGCGGATGATGCGTGTTTCTAGGCCATGGTGGTTGTGGTAGGCCATCGTAATCGCCTCCTGAAAGCGTTTGGCTTCGTCGTAGCAGCCGCGTGGGCCTACGGGGTTTACGTTGCCCCAGTATTCCTCTATCTGTGGGTGAACTTCAGGGTCGCCGTAGACCTCCGACGTGCTGGCAATCAGCATGCGGGCGCCCTTCACGCGGGCCAAGCCTAGCAGGTTGTGGGTACCTAGCGAACCTACCTTCAGCGTCTGAATCGGAATTTTGAGGTAGTCGATGGGCGAAGCAGGCGACGCAAAGTGCAGAATGTAATCGAGCTTGCCGGGCACGAACACAAACTTGCTAACATCGTGATGATGAAACTCAAAGTCTTCGCGCTTGAACAAGTGCTCGATATTAGCTAAGTTGCCCGTCACGAGGTTATCCATCGCGATGACGTGATAGCCTTCGGCTAGAAATCGGTCGCAAAGGTGCGAACCTAGAAATCCGGCCCCGCCGGTAATAAGTACGCGTTTTTTTTCTTCAGCCATTTTTTGGTAAGCTGTTAGCTTCTTTTAAATTTGGAAGGACGTCACTGATAGCTACTGACTATCAGTCAGTAGCCAACAGCTCAGTATTAAGCTACTGGTTCCTTATGGTCGGTTTTTACTCCAATGCAGTGGTAAGCAAAGCCAACCTCTCTTAGCTCAGCCGCGTCATAAATATTGCGGCCGTCGAAAATGACCTTTTGCTTGAGCAAGCGACCTACCACCTCAAAAGAGGGAGAGCGGAACTCAGGCCACTCCGTCACTACCAATAGGGCATCAGCATCTACCAATGCCTCAAACTGGTCTTTGGCGTAGGTGATAGTGTCACCTAGGGTATGCTTAGCTTCCTTCACAGCTACTGGGTCGTAGGCTGATACCGTAGCACCCTCAGCCAGCAGTTTTTCGATAATAACGAGCGAAGGAGCTTCGCGCATATCATCAGTTTTGGGTTTAAATGACAGACCCCAAATAGCAAACTTTTTGCCCTTCAAGTCGCCACCAAAGTGCTTCTTCACTTTGCTAAACAGCACTTCCTTCTGGGCTTCGTTCACGCCCTCTACGGCTTGCAGTACCTGCATTTGGTAACCATTTTCCTGTGCCGTTTTTATGAGGGCCTTCACGTCTTTCGGAAAGCAGGAACCGCCGTAGCCAATGCCAGGGTAGATGAATTTGGTTCCAATGCGAGCATCAGAGCCGATACCTTGGCGCACTTTGTTCACATCGGCGCCCATGATTTCGCATAGATTAGCGATATCGTTCATGAAGGAGATTTTAGTAGCCAGCATCGAGTTAGCGGCATACTTAGTCATCTCGGCCGACGGAATATCCATGAAGATAATCGGGTGGCCATTCAGCAAGAAAGGCTTATAGAGACGGCGCATTACTTCCTCGGCCCGCTCAGAGCTGATGCCTACCACGATGCGGTCAGGTTTGAGGAAGTCGTCAATTGCGGCGCCTTCCTTTAGGAATTCTGGGTTAGAAGCCACATCAAATTCCACGTCAGCATCGCGCTTCGTGAGTGCGTTTTCTACCTCAGCGCGCACTTTGGCAGCGGTTCCTACAGGCACTGTGCTTTTGGTAACGACCACACAGTAGCCATCTATATTCTCACCTATGCCACGGGCCACAGCTAGCACATACTTCAGGTCAGCCGAACCGTCTTCACCGGGAGGGGTACCCACTGCAATGAATGCCACATCAGCACCCTTGATACTTTCTGCTAGCGACGTAGAAAAGTGCAAGCGACCAGACTTTACGTTGCGGGCCACCATTTCTTCTAGGCCTGGCTCGTAGATAGGCAGGATACCGTTGCGTAGGTTGTCAATTTTCTTCTGGTCGATGTCGATACAGGTGACGTCAATGCCTACTTCGGCAAAGCACGTACCTGTTACCAACCCAACGTATCCGGTACCTACTACTGCAATTTTCATTTAAAAGTCAGGTATTTAGTCAAGATTTAGCTCAGTTTGCAAGCAATATAAACAGCTCAAAGTTAACTATCCAATCGATTCGGATAGCTAAGACAAATCTCGCTGCCAATATTCATAGACTAGAGCATATATTTCTTCCACCAATACTGGAATACCAGCAGCGCCCAAATGCGCGCGTGTGCATCGCCCGGATTATTGGAAAAGAGCTGTTTCTTGAGTTGCTGCACGCCCGCCACGTCGAAAATACCTTGGCTAGCTATGTAGTCATCAGCCAGTAGGTCTTGCTCGATAAGGGGGCGCAGCTCGCCACGCATCCATTTTAGCAATGGTACTTCGAAGCCATGTTTGGGGCGGTCGTAAAGCTCGGGGGGCAGCATCGGCCGAAAGGCGTCCTGTACGATTTTCTTTTTCATCGTGCCATCGACCTTACTGCTCACGGGCAGTGAGAAAGCGAAGTTGACTACCTTATAATCGAGGAAAGGAGTACGTACCTCCAGCGAGTTGGCCATGCTCATGAGGTCAACCTTGGTGAGCATGTCATAGGGCAGCACCAGCAGCGTGTCGGTGAGCAATACCTCATTGAGGTCACCATCGGCATGGATGTGCTCTAAGATGTCCTTGCGGCGCTTGGCAGCCAGCTTCTTACCTACTTTGCGGCGGCTATCGGGGCTCAGCAAGTTGTGCGCTTCTTTCTCCGAAGCAAAGCTGGCCCAGTCCCAATACCGGTCTTTGGGTCCGCTGAGCATACCGCGCGAAAAACGCTGAAACTGCCGAATTTTGTTACCTAGGTACGAATTGCGCGACTTGGGCAGTATGTCCCAAAGCAGGTTCAAGCCAGTCACGGCTTCGGCCTTGAAGCCGCCCTGCCGCACCCGGAAGTCGCCCATATGCTTGTTATAACCGCCAAAAATCTCGTCGGCTCCATCACCGCTTAGCGCCACCGTTACGTGCTGGCGCGTGCGCTGACTAAGCACGTGCACGGCCAAGGCCGATGAATCGGCGAAAGGCTCGTCGAAGTAGTCGAGCATCTGAAACAGATGCTCATATAAGTCGTTGTTGCTTAGCGAAAACACCGTATGGTTGGTGTTGTGCATCTTCGCTACCAGGTTAGCGTACTTGGTTTCGTCGAAGAACGGCTCATCGCGGAAACCGATGCTAAACGTATTGAGGTGCGGCGTGTGGCGGGCGGCCAGCGCCGTTACCACGCTCGAGTCGATGCCACCGCTCAAGAAGGACCCTAGGGGCACGTCGGCCACGAGTCGGCGCTCTACGGCTTCGTCCATCAAAGTCACCAGCTTTTTCTGCTGCTCCTCGTAGCTCAGCTTGTTTTTAGCGACTTTCTTGGGGTCGTAAGGAACCTTGTACCAGCGCTTGCGCACTACCTTATCGCCTTTGATAAAGAGATAATGTCCAGGCAGTAGCTTCTTTACTCCCTTGAAAATAGTGGCCGGGCCCGGTATATAATTAAGTTGCAAATACTGGCTCAAGGCCACGTAGTCGAGCTTGCGCGGCACACCTAGGGCCAGCAATGACTTGAGCTCGGAGCCAAACAGCAAGCGGTCCTCATCGCGGTACACGTGCAGGGGCTTTACGCCGTAGCGGTCGCGAGCAATGAACAGCGAATTTTCTTCTTTATCGTAGATGGCAAAGCCAAAAAAGCCATTTAGCTTTTTGATGAAGCTGCGTCCTTCGCTAATATACAGATTCAGGATAACTTCGGTATCCGTCTGCGAATGAAAGCGATAGCCTTTTTTCAAAAGCTTTTCGCGCAGCTCGCGGTAGTTGAATATTTCGCCGTTGAAGACGATGGTATAACGACCCGATTCGTCGGTCATAGGCTGATTACCATCGGCCGAAAGGTCGAGAATGGCTAGCCGGCGAAAACCTAGGCCACACTGGTCGTACACAAAATGTCCCTGCGAGTCGGGCCCGCGGCGCTCAATGGCGTCGGTGGCAGCTTGCAGACGGGTCAGGGCCGAGCGGCCCGAGTCGGAGAAGGCGTAAGCGCCGGTTATTCCACACATAATATAGCTAGTAAGCAAAGATACACGGAGGCCCGACTTAGCCGCCCGCCGACACCGGAAAAGCCGGATTTGGAATAGTACGCAACCTGCGGCTTGCCAGCGTAGTACAGCTACTAGCCGGCAGTTTGCCGACTTAGTTCGATTTTTACCCTCCCCCACCCCATGGAGTTACAACAGCAATTTGAAGCCGCTGCACAGCAAGTAAATGCCCTACCCGACGCCACGGCGGCCCAACACATGACCGAGCTTTATGGCCTGTACAAGCAAGCTACCGAAGGCGACGTAAATATGAAGTCCGGCGAGGTTGATGCCGATGAAGCCGACCAGGCCAGCGGCCCTGCCGGCCTCTCGCAGGCCCAGTGGGAGTCTTGGGACAAGTATAAAGGTGTGCCCGAAGAAGAAGCTAAGCGCCGCTACGTAGCCAAAGTAGCCGAAATAACCGGCGGCCAAGCCAATGGCGGCACCAACGCCGATGCCGTACCTACCGACGCTCTCACCAATGCGCCTATGGCGCCCGACGCACCGCTGGTATCTGAAAAGGAAAACGATACAACGTCAGCGCAACCTGGCTTCGGCCCTGGCCAGAGCACTGGTGGCCTGCGCGGTGACATCACGGCCGGCGCACCTTACGGTGGCGAGGACAAGCTGAAGGGCGCGCAATAAGTTTCCGCGCTGTAAGAGCCAGCCTAGCTAGCCCTAGTGACCTAGGGCTAGCTAGGCTGGCTCTTACTTTATAGCCATTTACGGTAAAGATTAAATAATATGCGGCGGTCACGCTCTGTTATTTCGGCGCTGCTATCGTAGGGCACAAAATGTCGCTTGAAGGCTCGAATAGCCGCGGGCATATCCTGCGTGTCGTAGCCAATAATGCGCAGGGCTTCACGGGGCGTGATGCCTGGCAGAGCCAGCCCGAGCGAATCGGTAGCAAAAGGCGCAGCGGTGGTATCACTTAACACTAGCTCATCGTACCAGAGCCCGAAGCCTCGTGCCGCCAGCCGCTGCCACGGAAACAGCGCGCTCGGGTCGTTTTTGCGCGTGGGCGCGATGTCACCGTGCCCAATAAAATTGGCCGTCGGAATATTATACGTGCGCTTTAGACTACCTAGGACCCGCAGCAGGCTTGCAAGTTGCGCTTCTTGAAATGGCTCGGTGCCGTCGTTGTCTAACTCAATACCGATTGATACTGAATTGATATCAGTAACGTTACCCCAGCGAGCAGCCCCGCCATGCCAGGCTCGCAGGTAGTCATTAAGCATGTGAAAGGTTTGGCCATCGCGCCCAATTACATAGTGGGCGCTCACCTGCGTTTTGGTCAACGTGAAGGTTTTGAGTGTCTGTTCAGTACTGTGCTGTGCCGTATGGTGAATGATGACATAGTTAGGCTTGCGCAAATTAAAATTGACGGTACCAGCCCAGTATGGTGCTGGTGGCAGGCTATCGGCAGCCAATGTTGGCTGCTCCCGCAGCTGCTTGGCCAAGTCGCGGGCCTGACGCTTGTAAACCTTGTTTGTAGCCGCGTAGGGCCCAGCAGCGCAAGCTGTAAGAAGCGCTCCAGCAGCCACCACTATGCCAAGAAAATGTAGTTTGTACATACTTAGTGCGTTACAACCGTTAACTCGCTCGATTATTCTTCATTTCCCAAGCAATATGCTTCGCAAGCTCGGTAGGAAGGATACAACAGAAGGACTACCCAATAAAAAGCCCTTGCAGCTAGTAGCTACAAGGGCTTTTTATTGGGTAAGCTAGGGCTTACTTCGCATAGGCCACCGAGCGCATCTCCCGAATTACAGTCACTTTAATCTGACCGGGATATTGCATTTCTTTCTCGATTTTCTGTGAAATTTCGAAGCTTAGCTCGCCAGCACGCTCATCACTTACATTCTCGGCATCAACGATAACGCGTAGCTCACGGCCAGCCTGGATGGCGTAGGTCTGGTTGACACCTTTGAAAGCACCAGCTGTTTCTTCCAGTTGTTTGAGGCGCTTGATGTAGCTCTCCATCATTTCGCGGCGGGCGCCGGGGCGCGAGCCTGAAATAGCGTCGCAGGCCTGCACAATAGGCGAAATCAATGCTGTCATCTCCATCTCGTCGTGGTGGGCGCCGATGGCGTTCACTACGTCAGGATGTTCCTTGTATTTCTTCGCCATTTCCATCCCTAGGATGGCGTGGGGCAGTTCAGGCTCCTCGGTACTCACCTTGCCGATGTCGTGGAGCAGGCCGGCGCGGCGAGCGTGCTTCACATTGAGGCCAAGCTCGGCGGCCATGGTGGCGCATAGGTTTGCTACCTCGCGGCTGTGTTGCAGCAGGTTCTGGCCATACGACGAGCGGAAGCGCATGCGGCCTACCATCCGAATCAGCTCGGGGTGCAAGCCGTGAATGCCTAGGTCGATAACAGTACGCTCACCAATCTCAATGATTTCCTCCTCTATTTTCTTAGTGGTTTTAGCCACAATTTCCTCTACACGGGCGGGGTGAATACGGCCGTCTTTCACTAGCAAGTGCAGCGAAAGTCGCGCAATTTCGCGGCGCACTGGGTCAAAGCCCGAAATGATGATGGCCTCGGGCGTGTCGTCTACGATAACTTCCACGCCAGTCGCGGCTTCTAGCGCCCGGATGTTGCGGCCCTCACGGCCGATAATCTTGCCCTTGACATCGTCGCTTTCAATGTTGAACACTGACACGCAGTTCTCGATGGCATGCTCCGAAGCCGTACGCTGAATGGTTTCTAGCACCACTTTCTTCGCGTCTTTGGTGGCCGTGAGCTTGGCCTGCGCCACGGTGTCCTTGATGTAGGATGAAGCTTGTAACTGCGCCTCATTTTTGAGACTTTCTACTAGTTGCTCGCGGGCTTCGGCGGCAGTGAGGCCGGCCACTTTTTCAAGCTGGCCTTGCACTTCGTGCAGCCGCTCTTCGGCTTCCTGCTGCTTGGCTTGTAGTTCGGCCACGGCGGCTTCGTGCTTGGCTTGGCGCTTTTCTTCCTGCTGCTCGAAGCGAGTGCGTTGGTGTTCGGCATCGGCCTGCACTTTCTCGCGGGTGGTTTCCAGCTCTTTTTCTTTGTGCTGGAGCACTTCGAGTTGCTTCTGGGTCGTGTCAGTGAGGTGCTTAATGCTCTGCTCTTGGGCTAGCACGCCCTGGCGCCGCTCAGTCAACTCCTGCTCTAAAGCGGTTTTTAAGCGCTGGCTTTCGGCTTCAAACTCACGACGCTGGCGCTTTTGCTCCTGCTCGTACTCGTTCTTCAGGTTACGAAACTTATCCTTCGACTGCTGGATGCGCTCGTCGCGGGTGCGGGTGGCCTGTGTTTCGGCCTCTTCTAATAAGAGCTGAGCCTTGGCTCTAGCTTCGGCTTCGTGGTCTTGGCGGGCCTTACTGGCCAGCTGGCGGCCAATGACCAGTCCGCCAATTAAGGCAATGACGGCCGTCAGCACGCAATATAAAAGAATGGATGACATGAAGTTATGGAAGTGAAGTGACTCAAACCATAGCCATGCGCAAGTTACCAGGCCAGGACTAGTGGGGCCGCTTGCCCCATCTGGCCCGGCCGGGCCAACGAAATACGGGTGCTACTCGGCCGCCCTAGGCAGCCAGCACCACGCCAGACAGCAGCTCATCGAGGCGCGCTAGGCGCTCGGTAAGGGCTGCATCGGTTCCATCCTTTTCTTTGCTAACTTTCAAAGAGTCAGCCATGGTGGCGAGGGCTACCATCGCCAGCAGGTCTTGTTTGTCCTGAATGCCATACTTTTCCCGATACTCGCGCAGCTGTTCGCTGAGCTGCCGGCCGGCTAGGCGCAGACGCTCTTCGTCGGCCACAGCTACCCGCATGGGGTAATCACGGTCAGCGATGCGAATTTTGATAGCTAAGTCGTTCATAGGAAGGTAGTAGACAGTTCAAATAGGTGAAGGCAAGTTATTCCCTCAAATAGGCAAGGCACTTATCTATTTCGCGGATGTATTCGTTGAGGCGTTGTTTCAGCTCGTTGGCCTGGGTGGGTTCCCCGCCGGCTATAGTCTGGACAAGTTTAACAATATTTTCTTGGTTTTGGTACTCTCGCAATTGCTTTTCGCGCTCGCGGCCATCGGCGCGCAAGTGCTCGATGGTGGTGCGGGCGTCGGCCAGTTCTTCACGCACCTGCTGATAGGCAGCCACTAAGGTGGTTACCTGCCGCTCTAAGCGGTCGAGTTGCGCGTGTTGCTGGGACGATGCCACGAGAAAATAGGAATTGCTCCGCGAAGTTAGCGCCTAGGTTGCAAGAAACGACGCAGTTTTAGACAGTGCTTCTTGCTGACAGGCATCTCAAAAATCGTTTAGCCAGTGGGTTGTAAGGCGTATTTCTTTGTAAAGCTGCCTGCTTGTTTAGCTAGCTAGCCTTTCCAGAGCGCTGTGCGCCGGACAGTCCTTAGCTACAGCACAACAAAATTTCTTCATAATTAACTAAGAAATCAGTGCGCTACATCATCGCCCAGAAAATCTAGGCCTGGCATACCGATAGGAGCACCAGGCGGCAAGTCTAGCGCTGGGGCAGGCGTAAATTTATTGGGGTCTTCCTCAAACTTACCGATTTGGGCGAGGCCAAACAAAAGATTGGCCTTTTGGCGAGACTCTGCGCCAGCCAAGCGGCTGGTCATCCATTGCTTAAGGTCAGTTATCGCAAGTAGGCTCTCGCCACGCACGCTTTCGGCTGCATTGGGGCTAGCTGCTAGCTCCAGCAGCGACTTGAGAGCAAGATTGTTGACCACTACCTGAATCTGACCGGCGTAGCCGGCTACCAAAGGTGTCTTCCAGGTTTGGGCTAGCAGCTTGTCGACTACCGGCAGGAAACCGGGCTGCTGGGCATCGCGGGCGTGGTACTCGACTAGGCGCGCGGCGCGGGCAGGGTCAAGTATTGAGGAGATACTAGGCGCAGCGGCCGACTCAGCGGCGGCAATGGGGTCGAAAGTAGGACCAGTGTGGCCTGAGAAGGTTTCGAGGCTGCTGGGGTAGCCCACGGGCCGCGGCGGAATCTGCTGCAGTAGTTTTTCGGGCAAGGCCAGGGCAGCGGGCGTCACGGTGGCCATCAGGGCATCGAAGGCCCGCCACTGCTCGGCAGGCTCCACCATTTTAGTAATCACTTGGCCGTCGCCTTTCACGGCGTGCGTGAAGTACAAGCCACCTAGGGACTTAGCGGCGGCCTCTACTTGGTAGCGGTGCAGCAGGTAGATAGGTACCAGCACTTCTTCGAGCGTGGCCATGGGCGCGCCGGCCGGAATGGCATTGGCCGAAAACGTGTCGAGCACGTGCCGCCTCACAGCCATCAGCTTGTTGAGCTGCGCAATGGCATTTTCGCCATCGTCCCACTGGTTAGCAAGCGGGTGCACGTAGCCCCCAATGTCGGGGATGAAGATGTGGCCTTCCTTCAGCGTTTCCTGCATGATGGCAGCCAGGCCTTTGTGCTCATCGGTCCCCTTCGGGAAGTCCTGATACCCCCACAGGATGGCGCGCTTGTCCCAGCTGCCGATACCAGTGGCATAAGCCTGCGATACGTCGATAGTACCATCCGACTTCAGCGAGAAGCGTGGGAAGGGGTAGTCCATCACCGAGCCGCGGCCGTGGGTGCTAGAAGTAAAATTGTGATACAGCCCGAGGGTGTGCCCAATCTCGTGGGCCGACAGCTGCCGAATGCGCGCCAGCGCCAACTCCTCCATCTGCTTAGGCACCTTCTGGCCGTCTTTGTATGGTTGGAGCAAGCCCTCGGCAATGAGGTAGTCCTGCCGGTGGCGGTCGGAGCCTAGGGTCACTACCCCCTTGATAATTTCGCCGGTACGGGGGTCGATGTACGACGAGCCGAAGGAGAACGCCCTAGGATTGCCCGCGCGGTCAACCCAGTTCACCACGTTGTAGCGAATGTCCATAGGGTCGGCACCCTCCGGCAATTCTTTTATGATGAAGGCATTGCGGTAGCCGGCCGCCTCAAATGCTTGGTTCCACCAACCGCCACCCTCAATAAGCGCGCGCTTGACATCGGGCGGCGCGCCACGGTCTACATAGTACACGATGGGCTTCACCGGGTCGCTGAGTTTGGCGCCGGGGCTCTTCTTTTCAAGGCGGTGGCGGCGGGTGTAGCGCCGCACCTGCGGCTCGCTCATGGGCGCCGAAAAATCTTGGTAGGTAAACTGGTTGAAGCCCGAGCGCGGGTCAAACTCGCGGGGCTGGTATTTGTCGTCGGGCAGTTCCACAAACGACTGGTGCATGCGCACGGTCACGGCGTTGGGGTCGGGCGCAATGCTGGCGCCACCTAGGCCAAAGTCGCGGGTGCCGCTAGGCCCACCCACAAAGGTCACAAGCGCTTCAAACTCTGAGTTCTTTGGAAAATTCTTCGTGTTGCTAGGGTCTAGTGCCGAGCGCGTTTCGTCGAAGCGGTACGGGGCGGGCGCTGGCCCCGCCGCTCCGCCGCGCAGGCCTGCAAAGTTGCGGCGGCCCAGCTGGTCGGTCAGCTTCTGGCTGTCGCGTACTAAGAAGGGAGTCAAGTCAATCAGCGTTTTACTGCCCTCCACGGCCACCGGCGAGAAACCCCAGATAACCGACTTGGCGAAGGCACTTTCCACAGCGCGCTGCTCGTCAGGATTTTTACTGGTGGCGCGATAAGCTAGGTTAGGCTCTATCAAAAAAACCTTAGGGCCGATTTTACTGAACTTGGCAATGGCTGAGGAAGCTGCCCCGCGCTCGGGGCCTCCTAGGCCTACCCCATCGGTAAGCGAGCTGAAATACAAAAACTCTTGGTCAAACCGCTCGATTTCGAGGTAGATTTTGCCCGTTTTATCGTCGTAATAAAAAGGGAAGTACCCGTCGAACTTCTTCAATCCCTGAGTGATGGTGCCAAGGCTGGTAGCCGCCGGGCGGGCCTCAGCGCGCGGAGCAGAAGCAGTATTGCTAGGAGGCGCCGTCTGGGCTGAAGCAAAGTTACTGGCAGCTAGCAAGCTACCTAAGAGTATAGAAGTACGCTTCATTCAAAGGGGCTAGTGGATTAGAAGCCGTAGTATAGCAGGCAAACCAGATTATAGTGGCCTATTCATATAAACTTTTGTCCTAAAACATTAAAAACTAATCTGGGAAAGCGTCTATTAAAGAGTATAATCGCTACTGCTTAAACGCAAAAAAGCCCGCCGCGATTAGCGACGAGCCTTTAGTATTCAATGCATTACGCTAAGCACCTAGGCGCCGCGCTTTTTCTTGGTTTTTACCTTTTGGCCATTTTCTTCGGTTTTGGTTTTGCCATCGGGCATGTCAGCCGAAGTAGCGCCAGGAGCGGCAGTTGGTGCGGCGGCAGGCGCTGCAGCGGCCACAGGCTGACCGTTCACGTCCAGTTCTACCACGTCGTAGCCGAGTTCTGACAGGCCAGGGAAAGCCTTGGCGCGGTCGCCCACTACCACGATGTACATTTTGTCGCCGGGTAGGTATTTCTGCACTGAGGCCGTCACGTCTTCCTTCTTTAGGGCCTTCAAGATATCCGCCTGCTGGGTCACGTAGTCGGGCTTGAGGTCGTACTCTACGAGGCGCGACAGGAAGCCGGCTTTCTGCTGGCCGGTTTCGTAGCGCAGGGCGTCGCTTTGGCCCACCGAGCTTTGTAGGAAAGCTAACTCCTCATCCGAAATGCCGGTGCGGTAGTTGTTGATTTCCTTCATAAACTCCTTTACCGAGGCGGCAGTGGCATCGGCGCGTACGCCAGCCTGAGCCGTGAAAGGCCCGGCAAAGCGCGTGCTGCGGTAGCCCGAGTTGGCACCGTAGGTATAGCCTTTGTCCTCGCGCAGGTTCAAGTTGATGCGCGAGTTGAAGGCGCCACCTAGGAGGTAATTGCTTAGGTAAGCGCGGTAGTAGTCGCCGGTGGCATCATAGGGCAGGGCGGTGAGGTAGCCCACCCGGATTTCGGATTGTGCCGCACCGTCCTTATTGATGAAGTAAATCTTGGTCTTGTCGGGCTGGGCCTGGGCTACCGGAGCAGTTGGCAGGGTCACGTTTTTCTGCGGCCACGCCTTCAAGAAGGCCAGCGGCTGCTCGGCGGCAGCTTGGTCGAGGTCGCCCACTATGGTGAGGTAGCTCACGTTGGGCGCATAGTACTGCTGGTAAAACTGCTTCACGTCATCGAGCGTGATGCTCGTCACGCTGGCCGTAGTGCCATTGCTGGGCACGCCCATGATGTCATTCTGGCCATAGAGCAGCTTCGAGTAGGCGTTGTTGGCAATTACTACCGGCTGCGTCACTTGGTTAGCAATGCCTTGCAAGGTTTGCTTTTTCACGCGGTCGAAGTCGGCGGCATCGAAGCGCGGGTGCAGCAGGCGCTGCTCGAGCAGTGCCATCGTAGCAGGCAAGTTTTTGGTGAGCGTTTGCACGTACACCGTCGTGTTGTCGGCACCGCTAAACACTTGGATAGCGCTACCTAGGCGGTCGAGCGCAGCGGCAAATTCCTCGCTCGTGTACTTCTCCGACCCTTCGTTCAGCATTTGGGCCGTGAGGGCCGCAATACCAGCCTTGCCAGGGTTGGCTTGCTCGAGCCGGTGCCCGCCCCGGATAGTGAGCTGCATGGTAGCCGTCGGAATTTCCGTGTTCTTGGTTCCGATAAGCTGCAAGCCATTGGCAAACTTATCCTGCCAGATAGCGGGCACTTTCACAACCGGGTTGGCACCGGCGGCAGGCTGCTTGCTGCGGTCGAAGGTGTCCACAGCCTTCACGTATTTCAGGCCGTCGTAGCCGTAGTTGGGCGCTTTGTAGCCCGCAGCCGAAGCCGTGTAGTTGTCTTTGCCAGCTACCTCGTCGAGCTTGCCCTTAGGCACCACGCTCAGAATTACAGCATGTTTGCCCTGGATATACTTGGCAAAAACGCGCTGCAAGTCGGCCTTGGTGATGGCGCGCAGCTCCTTCAAGTCAGTAGGCAGGCGGTTGGGGTTGCCAAAGAACGTTTGGTTGGCAGCAAGTTGGCTCACTTTGCCCTGCACACTGGACAGGCCGTTAATGAGCTGCGCCTCGGTGCTGGCTTTGTACTGCGCCACTTGCGCATCGGTCACGCCGTTTTTGGCAAACTCGGCTAGCGTCTTGCGGAAAATGGCTTCTACGCTATCGAGGCGCGTGGTGGGCGCATTAAGCGAGATTAAGGCAAGTTGACCACTCAGCTCAGAGTTTTGCTGATAGGCCTGGGCCTGCACTGCTTTCTGGGTTTTCACCAGGTTTTTGTAGAGCAGCGACGTCTTGCCGCCACCAATAACGTCGGCCAATGCATCGAGCGCGGCCTCGTCGGGGTGGCCGTGCGGCACCGTCGGAAACACCATTTGCAGCATCGGAAAGCGCACATTGTCCTCGTAGCTCACGTAACGGTCGGCGGTGAGTACGGGCGCGGGTAGCTTCTGTACTGGCACGGCCGGCCCGCGCTTGATGGGTCCAAAGTACTTCTCGGCGTATTTCAGCACCTGCGCCGCGGTTACGTCGCCACCCACGGTCAGGGTCGCGTTATTAGGCCCGTACCAACGGAGGAAGAAGTTCTTGAGGTCGTTGACGTTTGAGTTGTCTAGGTCCTTCAAGTAGCCGATGGTCAGCCAGGAGTATGGGTGGCCGTAGGGGTATAAGGTCTTAGCAACATACTCGCCAGCCAAGCCATACGGGCGGTTATCGTAGTTCTGACCACGCTCGTTCTTTACCGTAGAGCGCTGAATCTCAAATTTCTTCTGGCTTACGGCATCCAGCAAAAAGCCCATGCGGTCGGCTTCGAGCCACATGGCCGTTTCGAGCTGGTTGCTCGGCACGGTTTCGTAGTAGTTGGTGCGGTCTTGGTTGGTCGAGCCGTTGAGGTCGCCACCGGCCGCTGTCACGAGCTTGAAGTGCTGCTGGTCGCCGACGTGGTCGGAGCCCTGAAACATCATGTGCTCGAAGAAGTGTGCAAAGCCCGACTTGCCAATCTGCTCGCGGGCCGAGCCCACGTGGTAGGTCACGTCTACGTGCACCAGCGGGTCGGAATGGTCTTCGGCCACCACCACTGTCAAGCCGTTGGGCAGCACGTACTTCTCGTATGGGATTACCAGCTCGCCGGGCTTTTTGGTTACTTTTTCGACCAGGCGGGCGCCGGTAGCACCCGTAGGCGCCTTCACTGTGGGCGGTTTGGGCGTGGTCGATTTGGCGCCAGCTGGCTTGGCCGCTGGTTTTTGCTGCGCCGACGCAGGCACCACGGCCAGCGCCAGGCCCAGCCCGCACAGCCACGGGTAAAGAGTAGGTACTTTCATAAGAAGAAAAAGGATAAAAAAACCGGCCAAGGTGGGTAACCGGCCTGCAATGTTACTCGCCAAGTGGCCTTTAACATTACATCTAATCACCTTTTTTTACTGCGTAACGACTGTTCCAAACCCCTAGGTCACTCAAAATGCCATAACGCAAATAAGCTCCGCAGCAAAGGCTGCCAACGTTGATTAACGTTAGCTACTTCTGCCACGGAGCTTATCTGCGTCCTGCGTCTTCTTAAGAGAGCGCTATTACTTTCGAATCAGCGCACCAGCTTGTTTCTCAAACTGCTGGATAAGCTTCTGCATCACCTGGTCGATGGCTTGGTCGGTGAGCGTTTGAGTAGGGTCTTGCAGGGTGAAGCTTACCGAGTACGACTTTTTGCCCGCTTCGAGGCGGTCGCCAGCATACACGTCGAACACGTTGATATCGCGCAACAGCTTCTTCTCGGTGCGCTGCGCGATGGTGCGTAGCTGGTCGAAGGTCACGCCTAGGTCCACTACCAGCGACAGGTCGCGGCGCACCTCCGGGAACTTGGGTAGTTCGCGGGCCACCAGGGTAGCCTTGTATTTCTTGAGCAGCCAGTCCCAATCCAGCTCGGCGTACCACACGGACTGGCTCACGTCGAGGCGCTTGAGCACGGCCGGCGACACGGCGCCTAGGTTCACTACCGGCTGGTTTTGCACCAGCAGCGTGAGGCCGCCCGCCAAGTACGGGTGCTGCGTGGGCTGCGAGCCCGGCTGCGGATGCCCTAGCGCCGCCAGCACCTGCTGCACCGCACCCGCTACATCGTGGTACGCCGCCTTTTGCGAGGCGTGCTGCCAGGTTTCAGCAGTGACATTGCCAGTCAAGTAGATGGCCAGCACATTCTTCTCCTTGTACTTGCCGTTCTCGCCGAGCTGGTAGGTCTTGCCGAACTCGTAGAGCTTGAGGTCGCGCTGGCGGCGGTTGAGGTTGTGGCGCACCACTTCCAAGCCCGACGTCAGCAACGTGGGCCGCATGATGTTCAAATCCTGGCTGTTGTAATTCAGAATCCGCACCAGCGACGCATCGGGCGCGTCGGCCTTCTCGAAGTACTGCGAGTTGGTGAGCGAGTTAGTTAGAATCTCCGAAAAGCCCTGGCCACTGAGCAGGTCGGCCACTTTCTGGCGCACCACTTCGGGGTCGGGGTTGGGGAAACCCGACAGGAACGACGCTGAGTTGTGCGGCTTCAGGGCCACGTTATTGAAGCCGTAGATACGTAGAATCTCCTCGATTACGTCTGCCTCGCGGGTCACGTCCACCTTATAGGGTGGCACGGCCAAGGTCCACTCATTGCCCGTGGCGACCTCGATTTTGATACCTAGGCCTTCCAGGATTTCGCGAATGCGCTCCTCCCCTATCTCCTGGCCGATAAGCCGGGTCACGCGGTCAAGGCGCAGGTGTACTTGGTTATTGGGGATGAGGTGCGGAAACTCGTCCACCACTGGCGCAGCGATACGAGCGCCAGCCACTTCTTGTAGCAGCAGCGCGGCCCGCTTCAGCGCGGTGGGCACCATGTAGGGGTCGGTGCCGCGCTCGAAGCGGAACGACGCATCGGTCTTGAGCCCGTGCAGCTGGCTGGTGCGGCGCACCACGGCCGGCGCGAAGTAGGCGCTTTCCAACATTACGCGGGTCGTGGCATTGCTCATACCCGAAGTTTTGCCCCCGAACACGCCAGCTAGGGCCATTGCCGCGCCATTAGCATCGGCAATCACTAGGTCCTCGGCTTGCAAGCTGCGCTCCACCCCATCTAGGGTCACGAACTTCTCACTGGCTTCGGCACGCTTCACCCGGATTTTGCCACCCGTAATCTGGTCGGCATCAAAAGCGTGCAGCGGCTGACCCAGCTCGTGCAGCACGAAATTGGTTACATCCACCACATTGTTGATGGGCGAGAGGCCGATGCTGCGCAGGCGGCGCTGAAGCCACTCGGGCGACGGGCCCATTTGCACATTATCAAGCAGCAAGCCAGCATAGCGCGGGCATGCCTGGTCGTCCTCAATGGTGACGGTGATAGTCTCGCCGCTCGCAGGCGCGGCGAAGGCGCTCACGTCGGGCAAGTGGGCGGGCTGGCCCAGCAGGGCGCGCAGTTCGCGAGCCACGCCATAGTGCGAGGCCGCGTCGGCGCGGTTGGGCGTGAGGCCAATTTCAATCTCCGTATCCGACCCTAGGCCGAAATACTCGGCGGCTGGCGTGCCATCGGGCAGGTCAGTATCGAGCACCATAATGCCGGCGTGCGACTGGCCCAGGCCAATCTCATCCTCGGCGCAAATCATGCCCTCCGAGGCCGCGCCGCGGATTTTTGATTTCTTGATTTTGAATGGCTCGCCGGTGCTGGGGTGCAGCATTGCGCCTTCCAGGGCCACTACCACGCGTTGGCCGGCGGCCACATTGGGGGCGCCGCACACGATTTGGCGGGGCGTATCGTCGCCCACACTTACGGTAGTAAGGCTCAGCTTGTCGGCGTCAGGGTGGCGCTCGCAGGTGAGCACCGTGCCCAGCACCACGCCGCGCAGGCCACCGGGCACGCTTTCCAGCTCAGTCAGGCTCTCTACTTCGAGGCCGGAGCTGGTGAGCAGCGCGCCAATTTCGGCGGCCGGAAGCGTGGTGGGAAATAAGGTTTTAAGCCAGTCGAAAGAGATAGTCATGTCGAATCAGCCGCGGCAGTTGGATGGGCCGGGCGCTTCCGGCAAAGGTAGGGCCTACTTCTAGGTAGGTGTATCGTGGCCGCTACGCGTCGGCGCGTGGGCAGTAGCCAGCCGATACAACGTGTGGGCTCGCAGCAGCCACGGCACGCCTACCTAGGCTGCAACCTAGCTACTTACAGTTCACTAGCAGTCCGTCACCCCGACCAACAACCTAGCTTTTTTTAAACTTCGCATTAAATTAATAAAATTATATATTAAAAATAACATGTATATTGTATGTATTAATCTTCAAGCGACTGTTCTGCAAGAAGGTAGAAGGCCGCCCTTATCACAAATCTCACCCCTACACCATCACGCGTATGCTACCCAGTTCTTTTGCGCCGCACGCGCCCGCCGTCACTAATCGACCTGATGCCCTACCTGCTACATCCGTGCCAGCCGGTACCCACTGGCTTTGGTGGCTGTTTTTGCTGGGCGTGCTCGCCTGCGCCAGCGTGGGGCCTACCTGCGCCTATCATTAAAACAGCGGCCGCCAGCTAGGGCTGAAATGTCTGCTCACCGGCCGTCACGGGCACCGTTAGGCGGTTTTCGGCTAGCGGCAAGGGACAACTATACTGGTGATTGTAGGCGCAGTATGGGTTGTAGGCTTGGTTGAAATCTAGCTCGACTTCGTTAGCCTCGGCGGGCGGCAGCGGCACATCGATGTAGCGACCGGCGCCATAGGTCTGCTCCCCATTGGTGGGGTCGGTGAAGGGCACGAACAGTTGCTTATCACCAGCTTTCTGCAGCAGTGTCAGCTTCTGCGGCTTGCCATTCAGCTCAAATTCGGCGGTGCCCCAGCGCTGGTAGTTCTCGGGCTTGCCCAGGCTCATGGCCAGCGGCTGTGGCAGCAGCACCGGCTGCCGCACAAGGCGCGCCGTGACCCGAAACCCAGCCTCCGGCGCAAAGTAGCGCAGCCCGGCAAACGTGGTACGCTGCGCATCTGGGATGGGCGAGTCGGCGGCGGTGTGTAAGGTTTGGTCTTTCTGGCGGCGGGCTTCGCGCAGGCGCCCTAGGTAGGCTTCATCGAGAGCTTGAGCCGGCTGCGTGCCCAATATGCTATAGAGCACTAGCCCAAGTATGACCAGCACGAGGCCAGCAATCCAAATTTTTCGCATAAACAAAATACTTTCCCTCCGTCATGCTGACGGAGGAAGCATCTTGTCAGGGTAATGAATGAACCGTGATGGGATGCTTCCTTCGTCAGCATGACAGACGTAATGGGCACTACAAACGTAACCTAGGGCAGTTACAGCAGCCCTTCATCGGAAAAACTGTAGTACCCCATATCAGTATAGATAAGGTGGTCGAGCACCGGCAAATCGAGGAAGCCGCCGGCTTCTTTCAGTTTCTTAGTCAGGCTAATGTCGGCGCTGCTGGGCTGGCGATTGCCACTGGGGTGGTTGTGCACCAAAATGATGCTGCTGGCCAGATTTTCGAGGGCGTGCTTGAAAATCATTTTAGGGTCGGCTACGGTGCCGGCCACGCCGCCACTGCTCACTTTTTCAGTGCGCATTACCACGTTGGCACGGTTCAGCAGCACTATCCAAAACTCCTCGTGGGGCAGGTCTTGCAGTTGCGGGCGCATCACATTATAAATGTCCCTAGAGCTGGTGATGGTAGTGCGGCGGCCCGCACCGCTTTCCTTGCGGCGCCGACCTAACTCCAGCGCGGCCATTACGGTGATGGCCTTGGCCGGGCCAATGCCAGGGTGGCGGCATAGCTGCTTCATACTCAGGCGGGCTAGCTCGTTGAGGTCATTGCCTACGGCTTGCAGCATGAGCTTGCCCACGTCTACGGCCGTAAGCTTAGTGGTGCCCGACCCTAGGAGGATGGCGATGAGCTCGGCATCGGACAGCGCCGCGCGGCCTTTTTGCATCAGCTTTTCGCGGGGTCGGTCTTCCTCAGCCCAGCTCTTAATGCCGAAGCTAGTGGGCGTGGCATAGGCTTCGGGAGTAGTATCGTCTTCGGGCAGAAAATCAGCAGATTCCATAAAGTGCTAGCGCAAGCAAGTCCAAAAGATAAAGTAAAATTTCGGGGCGTGCGTTAGCCGCCTTAGCTTGCGGCGGGCCAACTCTAGCGCCCGGCCGCCCGTTGGGGCTATCATCATGCGTAATCGCTTTCTATTTCGGATTCTTTTAGTGGCCATTTTAGTGGCCGAGGTATACGGCTACCTAGCCGTGCGCACCGCGTTTGCCCCGGCCACCACGGCGGCGCGGCGCGGGTTTGCCATCAGCTACTGGCTGCTTACGTTGGGTATCTGGGCGGTGGGTCTTTGGGCCGTTTTCACGCGTCACAAGGGCGAAAGCGAGCTCAAAAGCTACCTATTCGTGCTGCCACTGGCTTTGCTGGCGGGCAAGCTGGTCGTCATTTTCCCGCTGCTGCTCGAAGACATTACGCGACTGGGGCGCTGGGCGGCGCGCGGCTTTAGCAGCCCAGCGCCTGCAGCGGGCGTGGCGCCGCTCACCCGCAGCGAGTTTATCAGCCGGCTGGCGTTGGGGCTGGGGCTGGTGCCGATGTTAGCCATACTTTGGGGCATGGTGAAGGGCAAAACCGACTACACCGTGCGCCGCGTAGTATTGCGCTATCCCAACCTGCCGGCCTCCTTTGAGGGCTTTAAAATTCTGCAAATCTCCGACTTGCACACGGGCTCCTTTAACGGCAACACCGAGCCCATGGAGCGGGCCGTGGCCCTGATAAACGCCCAAAAGGCCGACCTCATCGTGATGACCGGCGACCTGGTCAACAATGTCGCCCTAGAGGTCGAGCCGCACATTCCAGCACTGGCGGGTATCAAGTCAGATTTGCCGATTTTCTCCATCCTCGGCAACCACGATTACGGCGACTATGTGCAGTGGCCCAGCACGGCCGCCAAACGCGAAAACCTGCAACGCTTGGCCCAAAATCACGCTAAAATAGGCTGGAAGCTACTGCTCGATGAGAGTCATACTATTCGGCGGGGCGATGACGAATTTGCTATCCTAGGGGTGCAAAATTGGAGCGCCCACCCACAGTTTCCGAAGCATGGCAAGCTGGCGCAGGCGCACGCGGCCAGCGGCAACGCACCCTTCAAACTGTTGCTTTCGCACGACCCCTCGCATTGGGAGGCGCAGGTGCTCGACTACAAGGATATCGACCTCACGCTCAGTGGCCATACCCACGGTATGCAGTTTGGCATCAACCTACCTTTTTTCAAGTGGAGCCCCGTGCAGTACTCTTACCCACAGTGGGCTGGCCTCTATGAGCAGGGCCGCCAAAAGCTGTACGTAAATGTGGGCCTAGGCTACCTAGGCGTGCCCATGCGGGCGGGCTTCTTGCCCGAAATCACGGTGCTAGAGTTACGTCGGGCCTAAGGTTGGGGCTAAAAAAACCTAGGCTCAGCTTAAAAAAACCTCGACCCGGTTTTTTCGTTAAAGCGCCCCACACCCTATCCTACTCTTGTCATGAAAAATTCCTTGTTGCTTTTCGTGGGCGCCGCTGCCCTTTCGCTGGCCTCGTGCTCGCAAGAAAAAACGACTGACACTACTACTTCGACCACCGCGCCAGCCGATGCTACGGCCGTAGCGATGCCCGACACGGCAGCTTATCGCTCGCGCTCGAACCGGGTATCGGAGAAGTTCATCTCGGACATGAAAATCACCGACCCTGCCATGCAGGGTAAAATTCGCACGGCTTACTACAACCGCTCGAAGCGCTACGGCGAAATGACGAGCAAGTATGCTAGCGATACCACTGGCATGGGTGCCGCAATGCGCCAGTATAATACCGATACTGACACCGAGTTTCAGAGCGTGCTGACCGACCCGGCGCAGTACCAGTCGTACCAGTCGTCGCGCTCGACCTATGACGAGTCGAACTACATGGACAACGCTAACTCGACCGATGCAGCCTCGTCGGCCACCATGCCTTCCGATGACAGCAACATGAGCAGCGACAACATGAGCGGCACTGGCGCCGCCGTGAAGGAGTCTAAAACCAAAATGGAAAACGGCGCTAAACTCAAGCTGAAAGACGACGGCACCGTGAAAACCAAAGGTGACCTATCCGGCGCTGAAGAGTTGAAAGACTCGAAAACCAAGCTAGAAGATGGCTCGAAAATCAAAGTAAAAGGCGACGGCACCGTGAAGGTGAAAGACGCCAACGGTGACAAAACTAAAATGTAGGCCCGAACGCCGAGAAGGCCTTGTTTGTCTATAAAAAGTCCGCGTCTGCAACGGCGCGGACTTTTTTTGGTTCTTTCGGTAGCAGCTTTGTAGCCTCATTGCCTTTTCGGGTCCGTGCGTCGCCTTTTTTCCTGTCCTTTCTTTCCACCGCACCTAGGGCTTTTCCTGGTGCTTATCAGTAGCTTACTGCTGAGCCGAGCGGCCCTAGGGCAGGCCGGTGCGCCTACGCCCACGGTGCGCGTGAGCGGCACTATCTCGGCGGCCGCCACCCGCGAGCCTATTCCGGGTGCGACGGTGCAGGTACAGCGCACACGCCGCGGCGTGGCCGCTAATGTAGATGGCGATTTTTTGCTAACTGCGCTGCCGACTGATACGCTGCTGTTTCGCGCCCTAGGGTTCAAGCCCAAGCGCTTTGCCCTTAGTGGCACTTCACTTTCGCAGCTTGTAGTGCAGGTGGCATTGGTGCGCGACTCGGTGAAACTCAGCGAGGTAAAGGTGACAGCCGACCGCCCCGACCGGGCCAGCATCAACCGAGCGCTGCGCAATATCAAGCGTCCGGCGCCGGCCGTGGTAAAAGTGCCCAAGAAAGCTCCGCCACCCAAGCCGCTGTTTGCCGTGGACTCGACCGCACCTAAGGCCGAGAAGCCCACCGTAGCCGAGTCAAATGTGGACTGGCTCTACGACCAGTTTTCGCACGAAGGCAAGGAGCGCCGTAAAATGGAGGCAGTGAAAGCTGCCGAAGCTGCCGAAAAAGCTCGCCAAGCCCGCAGCCAATACAATAAGGCCTTCCGCGATAATAGAGGGTACGAATAATCGGTGTATGAGGTAATGAGTGTCATACCGAATACCTTACACTCATTACCTAACGCGCCAATTAATTATGCACCCAACGCGGTGCCCGCTTCTCGCGTAAGCTGAGAAGACATGAAAATCGGTTATCCCTGCGTTAATGAGACGCTGCCGTGCAGCGCGGCACGCACCTTTCGGCTAGCTTCGTACACGCCCGAGCGGCTGGTCGAAACAGTGGCTGCCAACCTCGCTTGCCTGCGCGAAATCCTGGAATGGAACGTGCAGCACGGCCTCCTTTTCTTCCGTATGGGCTCTGATATCGTGCCTTTTGGGTCGCACGAAATCAATGACTTTCCGTGGCAAACGCACTTCGCTGATGAGTTTCGCGCTATAGGTGATTTTATCAAGGCTCATAACCTGCGTATATCGTTTCACCCCGACCAGTTTGTGGTGCTCAACTCGCCCGACCCAGACATCGTGCGGCGTAGTGTCAACGAGCTCATTTACCAAGGCTCAATGCTGGACTTGATGGGGCTCGACTCTACAGCCAAGCTCCAAATTCACGCTGGTGGCGCGTATGGCGACAAGGGCTCGGCGCTGGCACGCTGGGTTGACACCTTTCATACCCGGCTGCCTGAAGCAGTAAAAGTGCGGCTAGTTGTCGAGAACGACGACCGCCTATATAGCCTGCGCGAGTGCCTAAGCCTGCATGACGAAACGGGTGTACCCATCCTTTTCGACAATTTTCACCACGAATGCCTCAACCATGGTGAGCCTATGCGCGAGGCCCTGCGCCTGGCTGCCGCCACTTGGCACCCCACCCGCGATGGCGTGCTGATGATGGACTACAGCTCGCAGTCTATGGGCGAGCGCAAAGGAAAGCACACCGATAGCCTCGTGCCCGAGCTATTTCGCAGCTTCCTCACCGACCTAGACGGCCTAGAGGTGGACATGATGCTAGAGATAAAGGATAAAGAGGCTAGCGCCGTGCAGGCCATCGGCATTCTACGTGAGCTAGGCTTGGTGCCAGCCGCTCCGGCTGGCTACGAGCCACCCGTGTTTGGCCCGCGCCCTGCCCCACCCCTCCCTAAACCTCGCAAGTCGAAAGCAACGCCCGAGGCAACTGCCACAGCCACCGAGTCTACAGTCCCAGTCAAGGCCAAACGCGCACCTAGGGCTCCCAAATCGCAACCACAGTAACTTTTACTACTTCCCTGTTTTTCGCTTTTCTCTATGAACGACTTACTTCAAGCCACGCTTTCGGGCCTGCAAAACGGACTTACCAGCTTGCCCCTAGGCTCGGCAATGGACAATACTGAAACCTGGCAACAGCAATTCTTGCAAAGTGGCCAGCCCGAGTTTCAAGACATCGCCCGCGAAATCGGCAACTTACAGTCGCTGCTCAGCAGCGGCAGCCTTAGCCCCACTGCCATCGGCAACTCGCTAGCCATGCTCGGCGACCAAACCAGCCAGGCCAGCCACCACGCCCCCGCCGACCTTAAAGCTGATTTGCTTAAGCTTGCTGACACCTTGCGCCGCCATAGCTCCGAGCTATTAGCGCACGCCGCTAAGTAAGCTCTGCCCCTTTTAGAAAAAGCCCCGCCTGCCGTATTGGCAAGCGGGGTTTTTTACTTTAACAGGTTCTTCTCTTTCTAGTAAGGTCCGGCCGGTGTGAGGGGTGCCTGGGCCGGGCGCCGATAGTTTTGCAGCACGTTGCTAGAGTTTGACACGCGACTGCGCGTAGGCACTACATCGCTCGACTGGCGGCGGCGCTGCTGCGGTATCAATGGCTGCTCACGCACATCTGGGGCACTAGTAGGCGAGAGTTCGGGAGTGCCAGCTAGCGGCGTCGAGTCGATGGGCAGGCGGCTAGGTTGCGCATCGTTGCTCGTGAGCGTGCGCTGCACCTGGGTGGGACCCTGAATGGTGCTTTGGTTGAGAGCAGGGTTCACGGGCGGCACCACGGTCTGGTTTTGGGCCCCGCCCCGCATTGGGGCCGAAGGGTCAAAGGATACTGTTTGAGCCCGCACAAGCACGGGGGCGGCCCCTAGGGCCAGCAGGAGTAACAACGTTTTCATAATTGTAGCTTTAAGAGCAGTGGGTTGAAGCAAGATTTTTCACCTAGTGCAGCTAACTAGCCGCGCAGTGCTAGCATTGCTTATTTGATACGTATTTGCCACTACAACGTTCTTGAAAAACAATACTTTACGCAAAAGGCCGGCCACCTCTAGAGGTGGCCGGCCTTTTATGGTTTTAGCTAAGCTAAAGGACTACATGGTGCCAGTGCCCGTAGTCGTCGTTTTGGATTTCCGCGTGGCTTTGCGGTTGTTCATTTTGGTCTTGCGGTCCATTTTGTCCATTTTGCCGGTGCCGTCCATGGTGCCGGTGCCGTTCATGTTGCCCTGGCCCATCGTGCCATTCTGCATGGTGCCGCTAGTAGTGCCGCTTTGCATGGTGCCGTTCTGCATCGTGCCAGTGGTGCCCGAAGTAGTACCGCTCTGCATCGTGCCGGTAGTACCCGAAGTAGTACCGCTCTGCATGGTACCAGTGGTGGCCGGAGTAGTAGTGGTAGTAGGCGTGGTCTGAGCAAAAGCTACAGTGCTCAAACAAAAGGCGCAGGCGGCGGTCAGGAGGAATTTGGTGGCTTTCATGATGATGTCAAATTAAAAGTGGGTGGGTAAAGCCACTAGCTACAGGTAGCGGCTTTGTTGCGGACTGTATACGTTGCTGCGCTAACTAAGGGCTACTATAAGCCAAAATTTTATTAGAAATAAAACAGCTTAACGTGCAGGTAACGTGACCTTGATAAACGAAAAAAGCCCGGTTGTGCTAGCACAACCGAGCTTTTTGCAGGCTATTTAGCCAGATTCATACTACCTAGGGGCGTACCGTTTTGGTAGTGGTGTTGGTGCGGCTACCAGTGGTAGTCCGGCGCGTGTTGCCTGGCGTTGTGGGTACAGCACCAGCGGGGCGAGTAGCATCAAGCGTGGCATTGGGGACAGTGGTAGTACCTGCCGAGTTTATGGTACCTGGCACGGTGCCTGCAGGCGTAACACCTGCGGGCGTAGTCAGGCCGCCATTCACAGTGCCAGTGGGTACTGTGCCGCTAGTGGTTCTGCCAACAACACCAGGCTGACCTGGAGCCATTGTACCCGGAGCCATCGTACCGGGGGTCGTGGGTACCGTGGCAGCACCAGGCGCTACAGGTACAGTTTGGGCGAAGGCGGTGGTGCTCAGACCTAGCCCAAGCAGGGCGGCGAAGGCAAATGCAGTGGTTTTCATACGTGAATTCAGGATAAGGAATGGACGAAAAAAGACGTCTCGCCGAGCTGCCTAGGCTAGCTCAGCGCGGTCGTTTTTACGAGAGCCACCTCATTTAGTCCATGAATTTTCAGTGAATTAAACTTGAGCGCACAAATAGCCTGGGCATTTACTAAAATATAAATTACTGTATAACAATAAATTGAGCCCAAATCAAAATTTCTCGAAAATTACTCCAGTTTTCTAAAAGGACATTCCTCATACGCTACGAATACCCTACAGGAAAACAGACTTATTATAGCTAAGAGCTACCTCAAACACTTAGGGCACCTAGTCAATAAGTATTGTATCACGTGCGAGGCTAGCGAGCTACTTCTACCCAGCCCTTGTATGTGCGCTTGGTGCCGGCAAAGTCGGCAAATTCGACCTCGGCTAGGTAGTAGTAGAGGCCATTCGACACCTTGCCATTGGCCCCTGTCTCGCCGAGCGGGCCACCGCCATCCCAGTTGATGTAGGGGTCTTTGTCGCTCTCGTACACCTTGCGGCCCCAGCGGTTGAATACCTGAATATGGGTGCGCGCAATGGGGCTGGCTGTCTTGGGCCGGAACTTCTCATTGATATCATCCCCATTGGGCGTGAAGATATTGGGCAGCAAGAAGAACACGCAGTTATCCTGGCAAGCCACATTGCTCAAGGCGCTGCGCACCTTAGCCGCCGTCACAGCCTGCACTACATAGCAGCCCGCCCCGCCTGTGTTGCCAGCGGTGTTCAGCGGTACTTGGTGCAGGTAGGTGTACTGGGTCGTGGAGTCGATGAGCGTGAAAACACCCTCGGCAGTGGGGCGGAAGAAGATGCGGAAGTACGCTACATCCGAGCTGCAGCCGGCCGGCGTGCTACCTAGGGTCCAACGCAGGCGGTTCTGGTAGCGCTGGTTAATGAAGTCGAAAGTCGAGGAAGTCTGATTGACATCGGCTAGGCTGTCACAATTGGGCGGGGCAATGGTGAGCACCGGCGTGCAGGGGGTGGGAATAAGCACGGCGCACTGCTGCTGGCTGCGGTTGAGCAGGTTAGTCAGGAGTGGCTGGCCCAGTGAGTTGGTAGGCGTGGCGTACTGCCCGTTGGTTTGCACGTAGTAGCAGTACGTTTCACCCTTGGTCAGGCCACGGTCGATGTAGGTGGCGCTGGTAGCCCCGGCGCCGGGCGTGAGCGTAGCTACCTGTGTGTAAGGGCCCGTGTTGGCGCTACCCGTGCGGCGAAAAATGAGCGTGGGCTTGCTGCTATTATCCCACGGCACTTGGTAAGTCCAAGTCAGCGTGTTCAGGCCCGCGTTGCCGTCGGGCACTAGGCGCAGGCGCACACTACTGGCCAGCGGCGAGGTCTCGGTGGTTTCGGCGCTGCCCGGCTGCGGGGCCGCCGCACTGAAGAACACCAGCTGATAGGTGTACTGCACATCCTGCGTGTTTAATGCCGGGTCGCTGTCCACGTAGGTAGTATCGGCCAGGCTGGTTTTGGTCGTCACTAGCGTAAATGGTGCTGCGCCCGTGGCACTGCGGCTCAGGCGATACCCTAGGGGCGCATTGAAACTACCCGAATTGGCCCGCGGTTGCGTCCACTTGATGGCAATTTGCCCATTGGTGGCCGCCGTCGTGAGCACGTCCACGTTGGTGATTTGCGCTGAGCGGCCCGATAAGGTTAGGCACGCTTCATTCGAGGCCAGGCTAGCCCCGCCCGCTGGCAGCGGGAAGGTGACGTAGATACGGTAAGAATAGGTGCGCCCCCGCGGCAGGCCGGCACCACCGTTGTCGTCGGTATAGGCCGTCAGGTTGGCCGGAATGCTGGCGATGCGCGTGTATCCTGCCGCCGCCGGAAGGCCCGTTTCACAAGCACTTGGGGTAAATGGATAGCAGTTTTCGCGCCGGTAAATCTGAATGGTAGGCAGCACCCCGGGTTGGCTAGAAGTCAAGCAGGGGTAATTGTTCCACGTCAGCAGTACCCGCTCGCCAGCCAAGGGCCGTGCTTGCAAATTGGTAGGCGCGGGGCCTACCACGGTCACGCGCCACGCTTTCTCATCTATCAGCGGTGGGTCGGTAGGGGCAGTGGGCGGCGTATCCTGCGCTTTAAAAACCACGATATAAGGCTGATTGGCAATATTCTCGCACTGTGTAGCCCAAGTAAACCGGCCCACCGCCCGCGGCGGCCCTTGCGTGGATTGAGTAAAGGTGGCCGGGGGGAGTGGTCCCCCGTATGCCGCGAGTTGCACTGCTGTGGCCGGCGAGTTTGGGCCGCTGCCGTCTACCGCCGTCACGCTCTTGCTCAGCACGGTGCCAGCTACCACGCAGGTGTCTTGCGGGATGGTAATAGTCGGGCGCAGGTTGGTTGTCGCCGATACTATTATCTGCATGTCGCGCAGCACTTCCCCCCGCTTAATATAGGCACCTAGGGGGTTTTTGCGCCACTCTTCCACTATAAAAGCAACGTTATAGGTACCTGTGCGCAAGGGAGCATTCCAGACTATCTGGCCGGTGCGGGCATTCATCTGGAAAATAGCCGTATCGCCAATCTGCGCCAGCTCTACCCCGTTGTTGTCCTTATAAGATACTTGAACTGGACGCTGCGTACCTACGCCATAGGCTTGGTTATTTGGATACTGAAACCCAGCGCATATCACGTGGTCAGGATTGTAGGTAGGGGGCAGCGCGCTTACGTTGGTGTAGGTCAGCGACCGCTGGCTGTACATCCGCCGGAAAGCCAGCGAGTCGCCGTCAGCATCGTAAGCGGCCGGGTTGTGCAAGAACACCTGGCCCGCCGCCGCCCGGTCGATGGCGGGTGCCCGCAATACCGGCAACTGGTTGGCCCCTAGCCCTGGGTCAACGGTAATAACGGTACTGAGGTAAAACGTCTGCGTATCCGAGGCCGTCATATTGATAACCCCCCTTGGGCGGTTTGCCTCAATAAAGCTCGCAGTATAGCTACCCGACCCTGGATAGGTGTGCTCGAAGTAGAATATTATCCGAGTCGTTTGAGGGCCAACAGTAACCTCACTGGTTTTTCTGACAGGGTCACTGCGTTTGCCGTCACCGAAGAAAAGCGTCGCTTCATCCTGCAGCGCATTACCTGGGTTCGAATCGCGGTAGAGCGTGAGCTTAAAGAAAATCCGATTCGGGTTGCGCGTTGGGGTAGTATCAACTTTCGCTTGAATATCGCCGGCCCGTAGGTGCGACGCGTGCGCTGCCCTAGGTAGCATCCCTACTAGCCCAGCCAGTAGCATGACCCAAAGCCACAAATGATACTGATTAACCCGTTGTATAGAGGAAAAAGGGAGCATAAAGCAAAAATTGTATGATTTCAAATCAAATTATTCTCTTGTTAGTGCAACAGCCAAATAGGCTATTATTCTATCAGCTTCTCACAAGTGTTTAACCGAGATTATTACGAAACGTCCGTCCTTCATTTAAATTTCATGAACAGCCATAACATAATCTCCTTAAGCTCTAGCCCTTTTTGCTAAGCTGCTGTATAGCCATGCGTGCCTCCTTAGAGCTATCTGGCAGCGTTCTGCCTTCTCTTCTTACAAGTTAGTCTACAGACAGCGTTGCGCTAGGATAGTCGCAGCACTTGCCAGCGGTAAGTCGCCTACCTAGGATTTTGCTCAGCGACATACACAAACAAAAAAAGGCCTCTGGCAATACTGCCAGAGGCCTTTCAGTGGAGATGCAGGGATTCGAACCCTGGTCCAGACAAGGAAGCCAACGTGCTTTCTACGTGTGTATCTATGCTTGAATTTTCGAAGCGTTCCAGGCGCACATCAGACCCTTGAAACTCCCTTAGCTGCAGTTGATTTTCGCCCCCGAATCACAGCTCTCCGAAGGCTAGTTTCTACTTACGACGCGCCGAACTCCCAGGTGTAAAAACTTACCCGGGCGGCACGATGGCAGTGCGTAGTTCTAAACTAGGCAGCCATGGCGTACGAATAGTCGCCGATTGTTTTTTGATAGATTTTTTGGCAGGAGAGCTTCCATCAACTCCCGACACGCTTACCCGTGACTTGCACAAGCTGTCAATTCCGGTCATCCCCAATTTAGAAAGAACGAGGTCCGCCTCCGAAGAAGCGGGGCGCAAAGATACGCGCTGTATGAAGTAAATGTTTTGGGGCGCCTTTTTGTTCCTTATACACTACCTATCCGGGCCTAGGTGGCCGGCGCCATGGTTGGCTGCTCAACCAACGCTCGCGGGAAATTCTAGTCACCCCGAAGTTGTTGTAAGAGCGCCTACTTAGCTAAGCGCCTAGGTCGGGTGGCCAGCAAGTAGGCTGGCATTGGCCCGGCCGGAAGGGTATCTTTGTAGGAGTATCTCGTATGGAAAATTTTGTTGTTTCGGCCCGCAAGTATCGCCCAGCCACGTTCAGAAGCGTGGTGGGGCAGCAGCACGTTACTACCACGCTGCAAAATGCTATTCAGAGCCAGCACTTAGCGCAGGCGTTCCTATTTTGCGGACCTAGGGGCGTGGGCAAAACCACCTGTGCCCGCATTCTGGCCAAGACCATCAACTGCACCAATCTTACGCCCGAGGCTGAGGCCTGCGGGCAGTGCACGTCGTGCGTGGCATTCCAGGAAAATGCGTCTTTCAACGTGCACGAGTTGGACGCCGCTTCTAATAACTCGGTTGAGGACATTCGCTCGCTAGTCGAGCAAGTGCGCTACGCACCACAGCAGGGCCGCTATAAGATTTATATCATCGATGAGGTGCACATGCTCTCCAATGCAGCCTTCAACGCGTTTTTGAAGACGCTGGAAGAGCCGCCGGGCTACGCCATCTTTATCTTGGCCACCACCGAGCGCCACAAGATTATCCCCACCATCTTGTCGCGCTGCCAGATTTTTGACTTCAACCGCATTCGAGTTGAGGATATTCGCGAGCACCTGCGCTACGTGGCTACTAGCGAGGGCGTAGCGGCCGACGACGATGCCTTACACCTGCTGGCCCAGAAAGCTGATGGCGGCCTGCGCGATGCGCTATCGATGTTTGACCAGCAAGTCACGTTTGCGGGCAACAATCTGACTTATAAGGACGTGGTGCAAAACCTCCACGTGCTGGATTACGACTACTACTTCCGGCTAGTCGATGCCTTGCTGCGCGAAAACCTGTCGGCCGCGCTGCTGCTCCTCGATTCGGTGATGCAGCAGGGCTTCGACCTACACAATTTTGTGGTGGGCACCGCCGAGCACCTGCGCGGCCTGCTGGTGTGCAAAGACCCCGTGACGGTGCAGCTGCTCGAAGTGTCGGATAACATCCGGCAGCAGTATGTGCGTCAGGCGCAGGCGGCGCCGCTGCCCTTCCTGCTCTCAGCCCTGAACTTAGTAAGCCAGTGCGACCGCGACTTTAAGCAAGCCAAAAACCAGCGCCTGCACGTCGAGCTCACGCTCATGAAGCTGGCTTACCTAAATGGGGCCGTGCAGTTTGTGCGCGACCTCACACCTGCTGCCAACGGCGAGGCTAAAAAAAAAACTAGTAGCCTAGGTGATGGGGCCGCAGCCCCACTAGCGAGCAGCAATGGCCACGCGGCTCCGGCTGCCTATGCACCCGCTCCTAGCCCGCCCACACCTAGCACCTCTACCCCACCCCAGGCCCCAAAACCTGAGCCTCAGGCGCCTCCATTAGTCCATGCGCCAGCGCCGGCCGATGGCCCTGAGCCGCTCCCCGTTGAGAATGGAGTAGCTGAACTGCACGCTACCCCCAGCATCGAGGCGGCCCCCTCGGAGCCTGTGACGCCGCGCCACCAAGTGCGCGACACACTGCCGCACGTCGAAACTGGCCGCCCCAGCATGCAAGGCTTGGAGCCGAACCAGCGCCCTACCGATGTGCGGCCTGGCACGGTGCCCGCGCCGGCCCCTTCTATTCCGGCACTGCCAAAGCTACCCAGCCTAGGTAGCCGCCTACCCAATTTGCGGGATGTAGGCACGGCCATGGCCTCCCAGCCCAAGGCGCCAGGCGCCAAGGATAAAGACCAAGCGCTAGAGCCAGCTTCTACTGGTCCGTTGGCGCCTATCGACCCGGAATTATTACGTAGCGTGTGGCAACAGCTCGCCGACGAGCGCCGGGCCCAAGACAAGATGAGCGATTATATGGTGCTGAACCGCGCCGTATCAGCCGATGCTAACCACGTCATTCTGCTCACCGTGGATAACCCGGTGCAAGTGGTGCAATTCAACGACTTCCGAGCTGAATTCATGGCCGAGTTGCGGCGGCGCACCGGCCACCCCGGCCTCATTGTGCAGACGGAGGTAGCGGCTGCCGCCCCCACCGGCCGCAAGCTGTATACCTCCAACGACAAGTTTGCCTACTTAGCCGAAAAGTATCCTGCCTTGCAGGAGATGAAGCAACGCCTAGGGCTAGATGCGGATTTCTAGGTTACTATGACATTAAGAAGGGGCCAGGAGCAGACCAAAATGAGTCTGCTCCTGGCCCCTTCTCTATTGTTTACCGCCTTAAATAACTTGCCCTAGGCCAAACAACAGCGTAAACACCAGCGTGCTCAAGGCCATTTGCTTGAGGAGCGGGTCAAGGTGCATCGACTCTTGACGAGCCCACACTTGTCGGCCATTAAAGAGGAACAGCGGCAAGCTCACGACGAACAGCCACTGCCAAGGCGAGTGATAATTGAGGGCTACATATATCACGGCCGCGCCCACACCCAGCACGAGTAGCAACCAGTGGTAGCGGCGGGCGTGCTGCGGACCTAGCCGCACCGGCACGGTTATTTTACCTGCCAGCTTATCCGAAACAATATCCCGGATATTATTGACATTCAGCACGGCGGTAGCAAAGCAACCTAGGGCCGCGGAGGGCAGCAATACTGCCAGCGGCAAAGTGCGGGTTTGTAGAAAATAAGTGCCGCACACCCCCACTATACCAAAGAATAGGAACACAGACACGTCGCCTAGCCCCGCGTAGCCGTAGGGCCGCGAGCCTGCCGTGTAGTTCACCGCCGCCCAAATGGCGCTGAGCCCAAGCACAAAAAAGGCTAGCAGCACCCAAGCAGCCTTGAAGCCTAGGGCCACGAGCAGCAAGGCCACCCCGCTTACCAGCGCTGCCAAGCCAAAGCCCCACATAGCACGCTTCATTTCAGCGGGCGTGATGGCGCCGCTCTGCACGGCGCGCAGCGGACCTTGGCGGTGCACGCTGTCGGCGCCATTCTGCGAGTCGCCGTAGTCGTTGGCCAGGTTGCTAAGTATCTGTAGCAGAATAGTAGTAAGGGCTGCCAGTGCTACTACCGGCCAATTAAACTGCCCGGCCGACTTAGCCAAAAATGCGCCCGTGAGAATGCTGGCCAGCGCGAGCGGCAGCGTGCGAGGGCGGAATGCGGAAATCCAGGGAGACATTAAAGAAATAGCAACTAATAATGAGTAGATACTAAAACTGTCATGCTGAGCTTATTGAAGCATCTCATGCGAGACTCCAACGCTGTATATCAGCAGTTAGCGCACTCCACGAGATGCTTCGACAAGCTCAGCATGACAGTTTTTAACTTTTAAAACTCAACCTTACTTGGTGATGTCAGCCACCAGCTCTTCGCTTAGCGGCTTCACTTTGGAGGGGTAGAACTTTACTACCTGCCCCTTTTCGTTAACTAGGTATTTGCAAAAATTCCAGCTCGGCGCTTCGCTCACGGCACCGTTCTTTTCTTTGTCCGACAAGAACTTGAATAGCGGGGTAGCATCATCGCCTTTCACCGACACGGTAGAAAACAGCGGGAACGTCACGCCATAGTTCTTTTCGCAGAACGACGACACTTCTTCGTTCGAGGCTAGTTCTTGGTTAAAGCTGTTGGATGGGAAGCCCAATACCGTCACTTTACCGGCGTACTTTTTCGACAGCTCTTCCAGCTCCTTATACTGCGGTGTGTAGCCGCATTTCGATGCGGTGTTCACGATAAGAATTTTCTTGCCTTTATACTTGCTCAGTTTCACATCTTTGCCGTCGATGGTCTTGACGGTGAAGTCATAGACAGTGCCGGGGGCAGCCACGGGGGCAGTAGGGTTCATCGGAGCAGGCTGAGGGTTGGTAAATGCTAGGCTGAACGTAGTGGCGGCAGCCAGGGCAAACGCAATAAATTTCATGGGGTGCTGAAGATTGAAGGTGGTAAGCTGCTGATAACCAAAACCGGGCCGGGAAGTTTAGTTGCGGCTAAGGGCGTGGAGTTTGAGGTGGGGCTTCGGTACCAGCAGGCGGGGCAGTGCCAGGGGCAGGAGCCGCTGGAGCAGACTGCGCGCCCGTGTTCAGCAGGTCGATGAGGTTGAGCGGAGCAAATTGAGCCGTGTCGCCTGGCTGCACACTGCGAGTGGTATCGCGGGCCGTGACGATGTACGTGCGGGCTGGGCCATTCAGATTTACCGAGTACCCAATGCTGTTGCGCTGGCTGCTCGTAATCAAGCCTTTCTGCTCCATCAGGTCGCCGATGAGGCGGAAGAACCAGCGTGTAGAGCCGCGCAACCCTCCATAGCTGTCAAACGACTGCCGGTAGTACTTGGGCTTGGGAATGATGCTGATGAGGTACAAACTCTCGTCGAGGTTGAGTTCGCTAGGCCGTTTGCCGTAGTAGAACAGTGCCGCTTCTTTCACCCCATACACGCCGCGCTTGCCGCTAGGCCACTTGTATTTGCTAGGTCCCCACTCCACAATGTTGAGGTATATCTCGAACATCCGCTCTTTGGTCAGCGTCTTGGTGCGCTCAACCAGCCAGTTCTCGATGAGCCACACAATCAGCATTTCCTCCGCCTTGCGGCCAATGGTTTTCTGGCGATTCAGAAACACATTCTTGACCAGCTGCATGCTCAGCGTACTGCCGCCGCGCGCAAAGCGTCGCTCTTTAATATCGGCAATGGCGGCGTTGACAAACGCTTTTTCCATAAAGCCGTGGTGGGTGAAAAACCTAGGGTCTTCCGACGTGAGGATTGCCTTCCAGAGGAAGGGCGACACGTTGGCGAAGGATGTGAAGTCGGGGTTGCTAGGCCCCACCTGAAAGGTGCGCAGCGAATCGCCCTTGTCGTTGTAGGCTGTGTAGGGAAACTCGCGCTCTAGCATACTCAAGTCCTCGGTGCCGAAGCGCTTGATGCTAAAATCTTTGCTGGGAGTCAGTGACGAGCTGAGCTTAAGGCTATCAACCTGAGCCATATCCACACTGGCTTGCAGGTGGTAGCTGAGCGTGCCCGTGCCCTCGGTGCCGGCCACTACGTCGAACATGCCGGTGGGCAGCGAGTTAAAAAAGGCAGTGGTGGCCGTGGGGTCCGAATCAACCTTGAGGCTGACGGCCAGGCGCGGTTTGAGGCGCACTGCTATTTCGGGGTGCACCACAATCTGGTTGAGGGTAGCGCGCGTGCCAGGGTCAAGTGAGAGAGTGCCCCGCCCTAGGGTAGCCACAAACTCTAGCTGGCCATAATGCACGATGATATCTTCCGAAGCTAGGCGCTTGTGGAAAAAGCTAAAGTTGGTAGCGGCCACCGAACCGCGCACCGTAAGCTGCCCGCCCGTCTGGTCGTCGCGCGTGAAGTCTTTTCCCGCCAGCTGCACCCGGATGGTGTCAAATGACACCAGCGCTCCGAAGCGCCGCGCCACGTAGGGCACCTGCACCGAGTTTTTGACTCCAAACAGCTTGAGGTCGGTGGCAAAGTCGCCGGGCTCGATGGAGCCGCTCACGCCCAGCTCGTTCACTACTGAATCGACTACCGCGGTAAGTTGCCCGCGCACCTGGCCATCTTCAAAGCTCAGCCGCGGCATGGTAAGTTGCACTTGGTGGCGTGGGCTAGCATAGGTCACCACTGACTGCCGAAAATCGGCCTGGCCCGGCACGCTGCCAAAGCCCGCATCGAGCACTTGGTTGAGCAGTAAGCCATAATTGCGACCTAGGGCCGTATCGCGCCGCACTACCGGCGTCTTGCTTTTGCGCAGCAAAAAAGAAAAGTTATTGGCTCCGCTAGCGTTTTTGCGCGCTGTGAGATGGGCTCGGTCTATTTGCAGCTCGCTAAATACTGGCCGCCCCGCAAACAGTGAGCGCACGCTCAGGCCGGCTTGCAGACGCCGGGCAGTGAGCAGTGTATCGCCGGCCGCGCCGGGCCCAGCCGCCGCGGTAGGCACTAGGCTCATCCCGCTTATTTCGACGGTGCTGAACCCCGTGAAGCGCGCCGGCCCTAGGGTGAGGGTGGCGGGGTACTTACGCTCGACGCGAGTTTTGACCTCGCTCAGCGCGTAGTTCAGCAATTGCTGGCGCTTCCACAAGAACAATAGTACGGCCAGCAGCAGCACGACCAACAGGCCGCCTACCGTGTAAAGGATTCGTTTTTTGGCAACAACGGATAAACGCATTGCCGCAAAGTTAGTGCGTAGTGCTTGGTGCGTAGTGCCCAGCCTGTAGAGTAGGTGATGCCTGCGGGTAGCCATTAGCTTTGTGGCCTCATCGCCTGTGTGCCTCAAAACAAGTAGCAAGCACTAGGCACCACGCACCACGCACTCCTTCATGCTCACTGCCCTTTCGCCCCTCGATGGCCGCTACCAGCGCCAAACTGCCCCACTCGGCCCCTATTTTTCGGAGCTGGCTCTGATGCGCTACCGGGTGCGGGTCGAGGTGGAATACTTCATTGCACTCTGCGAACAGCCGCTGCCGCAGTTGGCGGCTGTACCCGCCACTGTCTTTCCAGCTCTGCGCGGCCTCTACGAGCAGTTTGGCGAAGCCGAAGCCCAGGCCATCAAGAATCACGAAGCCGTGACTAACCACGACGTAAAGGCCGTGGAGTACTACCTGCGCGACGAGTTCACGAAACTAGACCTAGGCAACTACTTAGAGTTTATCCACTTCGGCCTGACCTCGCAAGATGTTAATAATACGGCCATTCCGCTGAGCCTCAAAGATGCTATGGGCGCCGTGCTACTACCTCGCTTTGCGCAGCTGCAGGCGCAGCTAGGTGGGCTGGCGGCGGGCTGGGTGGGCGTACCCATGCTGGCGCGCACCCACGGGCAGCCGGCCTCGCCCACGCGGCTGGGCAAGGAGCTACAGGTGTTTGAGGCTCGACTAGCCGGGCAGCTGGCGCTGCTACACCAAGTGCCCTACGCGGCCAAGTTTGGGGGCGCCACCGGCGGCTTTAACGCACATTTTGCCGCCTACCCCAGCACCGACTGGCATGCATTTGCCGAACGGTTCGTGCAGGATACCCTAGGGCTCACGCGCACCTTTCCCACCACCCAAATCGAGCCCTACGATAACCTGGCGGCTTTTTGCGACGGCTGGAAGCGCCTCAACAACATTCTTATCGACCTGTGCCGCGACGTGTGGCAGTACATTTCGATGGGCTATTTCAAGCAAACGCTCAAAGCTGGGGAAGTAGGTTCGTCGGCAATGCCGCACAAGGTTAACCCTATCGACTTTGAGAACGCTGAAGGCAACCTGGGCGTGGCTAATGCCTTGCTGGAGCACTTCGCGGCCAAGCTGCCCATCTCACGCCTGCAGCGCGACCTCACCGACTCTACAGTGCTGCGCAACCTAGGCGTGCCCCTAGGTCATATTCTTATTGCGCTCAACGCCATTGGGCGGGGCCTGGGCAAGCTAGCGCTCGATGAAAGCGCCTTGCAGCGTGACCTCGATGCCAACTGGGCGGTGCTGGCCGAGGCAATTCAGACGATTTTGCGCCGCGAAAACTACCCCGACCCTTACAATGCTCTCAAGCAGCTCACGCGCACGGGCGAGGCTATTTCAGCAGCTACCATAGCAGAGTTTGTAGAAGGCTTGGATATGCCCGAGAGCGTAAAAGCCGAGCTGCGTCACCTCACGCCAGCCAACTACGTGGGGCGTTAACTGCCGCTACGAGATAATACTTAGCGCGCCTTCGGCCTAAATCAGGTCGAAGGCGCGCGCATATTGGCCTAGCTCAAATTGCGATTCGGCGTGCAGCTTGTGGCGCAAGTTGCGGCGGTGCGTCTCAACAGTTTGGGTGGCCAAGAATAGCTCGGCGCCAATTTGGGGCGCGGTATGGCCGAGCGCTAGCAGGCGGAGCACCTCACGCTCGCGGCGAGTGAGAGACGCAAAAAGTGGCGCGTGCTGCCGCAAAAAGTTATTTTCTTCGAGCAGCCGACTCACCTTGTGAGTCACGTGGTGGAGGGGGTCGATGGGGCTAGCAGTGGTAATCAGTAGCAAGGGGCCTAGTTCGGCCTCGCGCAGCAGTATCCGCGTGGTGGAGAAGTACCAGGTATACTCGGGGTTCTCGGTGGTGCGCACCTGCTGAAAAAAGCTAACTACGCACGTGGGGTCGGCTGATTCTAATAACTCATAGATGCGCGGCACATAGTCTTGGGCATCAACCGGATTGAAGAAGCGCAAGTAATAATCAGCGCCTAGGTCCCGTAGCGCCGGCAGCGAAATTTGCAGTAGCTCGAGGCCCCGGCGCGACATGTACTCGATGCCGTCGGTAAGCAGATTGTGCACGATAGTAACGCCCGGGTGCAAGTCGGCCGTAGCCGCTACTTCGGCTACGGCTTGGGTTATACTTGCCTGCTGCGCCGCCGTGGCGGGCGGCAGGCGATTGGGCGGCCCTAGGAGGACACGCCGTGTAGTGGTAGCACTCATGCAGTAAAAGTGTTGTCCATTAAGATTTTTATAGAATAAAGCAGCGCTTTAACGCTTTGCGGCCAGTGGGTGGCCCTTGCTGTACCAGCTTCACACGCACACATAGCCCTTTCGTACAATTAAAGCTGACAATAAGACAAGGTAAGCCTTATTGCTGGCCAGTGCTACTACTACCTAAAAATACCTAACTTAGGGTATTGCTACTAGCGGCGCGCTGGCATGTAGGCACTTGGCAATCTGCTAAATACCTAAAAATAGGTATTGTTAAGTATATGCGGCGAAAAGACCTTTGAGGCTGTTATCCACCTCCACTTTTCTCCGCTTTCCTATGAACACATACCTTACTACGTATGCTGACTATCCAATTGGTCGTTGGCTCGCTGCCTTCACCATTAGCCTTGTGCTGCTGGCGCTTGCTTATGCCCAAGCCCCAGACCCAGCCGGCCTATTGGGCTTAGACGCGCCTAGCGCCCCTACCCTAACAAATAGCCACCCGATGCTTGGCCAGCAGCGCGGCCAGCACCTAGCAGCAGACCAGGCACCGTCGCTGGCTACTGCCCAACTGCGCCAGCCCACCGGTACGCCCCCGCGCTCACAGTTCGCTCGGTAGCCACTAGTCTGCCTTATCTGCTAGCTACCGATGAACTACGCGACCTTTTCACCCGGCGCCTGCGCTGGGATGCTATTGCTTGGGCTACTCGCTGGCCAGCCGGTGGTGGCCCAAGGCTGGCTAGGCCTAGCCCAAAGCAACTACGGAGGCACTAACGCGGCCTATACCAACCCAAGTGCTATTGCGGATTCCCGGCACCGCGCCTATCTCAACCTAGGTGGGGCAAATGCCAACTTTTACAACACGTATTTGCAGCTCGACTTGCCCCAGCGGCCTTGGGCTAAGGGCTTTGAGTTTCGACGCGAATACCTAAGCGAGCAACTGACGGGCGATGCCAAATTTGGGAGCGCGAGCGTTGAAGCACGCCTACCCTCACTCATGCTAGCAGTGGGACCACACTCGGCCATTGCGCTCACCAACCGGGTGCGGGCCTTCGTGCAAGTTAGCCGAGTGAGTGAGAACCTAGCGCGGCTGGCGCGCCACGGCCTCAGCGATGCTGAAAGCCTAGGCTTAGGCAACCGTATACTCACAGACGATGGCTTTAACGTGGATGCCAACAGCTTCCATGAGTTTGCTTTCACCTACGCCCGCACATTCACGCCCAATACCACGCACTTTTTCAAGGGCGGGCTTACCGTAAAGTACCTCGTAGGGCTTGGCGGAGGCTACGTGCACAATACCGGCACCGACTACCAAGTGTATGGGCGCGATAGCATTCAGCTGCGCAACCCCAACATAAGCTATGCCTACACCGGCGATGACTATTACCAGCAAAGTGGCTTTGGGGTAGGCACTCTCTACGGAAGCCAGCGCCTAGGCCGCGGCTACGGCGCCGATATTGGCATTACGTACGAATGGCGGCCCGAGTACGAGCGCTACAACTACCACATGGATGGCACTAACCTGCCCGACGACTCGCGCAACAAGTACCGTCTGCGCCTGAGTTTTGCCCTCACCGACCTAGGGGCCGTGCGCTACCAGCACGACCAGTATGTGCGCCAGGCTGCCTTGGCTAACAACCGCACTGTGCAGCTTGGGCAGCTCGATACCATTTCTTTTACCAACCTCGCCACACTCACGCCTACCATCGAGCGCTTGGTGGGACTACGCGAGCAAAGCCATCGCTTCACAAGCTACTTGCCAGCTACTCTGCGCCTCACAGCCGACTATCGCTTGCTCAACCACGTGTATGCCGGCTTGCTCTGGACGCAGAACCTCCTGCCAGCGCGCACCATTGGCAGCCGCAGCATCAGCTCGCTGGCACTCACGCCCCGCATCGAGTTTAGCCACCTCGAAGTAGCCGTGCCTGTTATTCTGGCCAATAACTACCGCAAGCTGCAAGTGGGCGCCATGCTGCGCCTAGGTCCCCTCATCTTCGGCTCCGACAACCTAGGCGGCTTGGTAGGCCTCACGAGTGCTACTGGCGCCGATGTGTACATGGGCCTAGGGCTGGCGCTACACCGCCACCGCCGCAAAGACCGCGACGGTGACCTAGTAAGCAATAAATACGACAAGTGCCCTCGTGAAAAAGGCGATTGGACACGTAAGGGGTGCCCGGCGCCTTTGCCAGTAACCTCGCTGCCCGAGCCGGCACTGCCTCCGCCCGCTAGCCCCGCCCCCGCCCTAGTTTCTCCGTAGCGCCTCTTAATAGCCATCTTTCTACTTTCCGAAAACACCTTGCTAACCTTCTGCTGCCCCCGGCTATTTCCCTCCCCTTGGCGAGAGCGATGGCTGGGGGTACTATTTTTGAGGCTTGCAACCTTATTCTTGCCGCGTGCCTGAGTTCCTTCACGACATCCCCGTCCGCCCCGATTGCCGCTTCTACCGCGGCGACCTGCCCTGCCGCCCTAATAAGGAGCATGGCTATATGTGCGGCGACTGCCCAGTTTACGAGCCAGTTATGAAGCGTATTCTGCTCATCAAGCTAGGGGCCATTGGCGATGTTATTCGCACTACGCCCCTACTGCGGCGGCTGCGGCAAGAGTATCCGGGCTGCTACATTACCTGGCTCACGCTCACGCCCGCCATCCTGCCTCAGCGCGAAGTCGAAGAGATTTTAAAGCTTGACTACGCTAGTGCCTTGCAGCTACAAGCTCGGCATTTTGACATCGCCATCAACCTAGATAAGGAAAAAGAAGCCTGCGCGCTACTGCTCAACGTGCAGGCCGAAGCCAAGTTTGGCTACACCCTACGCCCCTACGACGGTATACCCTGGCCCATCAACAACCTAGCCGACCACAAGTACCTCACCGGCGTATTCGACCAGCTAAGCCTAGGCAATACCAAACCCTACGTGCAGGAAATATTCGAATTGTGCGGCTTCGATTTCCGGGGCGAGGAGTATGTTTTTGACACGCACGAGGACAAAGGCTATGACTGGCGCGCCCTACCACCAGCCGCAGCCGGCCCGCGCATTGGCCTCAACACTGGCTGTGGCGACCGCTGGACTACCCGCCTCTGGAGCACCGAGAAATGGATTTCGCTCATCACTGAGCTACAAGCTGCTGGCTACGCCCCCGTGCTGCTAGGTGGCGAAGCCGAGCACCCACGCAACCTAGAGCTGCAAGCTGCCACTGGCGCAGCCTACCTAGGCACTTTCCCCTTGCCTCAGTTCATCAACCTTATGAACCAGATGGCCGGCATCGTAACGCAAGTCACAATGGGTATGCACATTAGCATCGCCCTCGGCAAGCCGACCATCTTGATGAACAACATTTTCAACCCGCACGAATTTGACCTCTACGGCCGCGGCCAAATCGTGCAGCCCAACCGCCAGTGCGTGTGCTTTTATCGGGGCACCTGCCGCCTAGGCACGAGCTGCATGGAAGAGCTACCGGCCGAGAAGGTATTTCAAGCTGTGCTGGAGAGTGTACCAGTGCAACCGTCTGGTGTTCTGGCGTGAGCTTAAGGATGCTTAGCCGCTACCTCTTTTAGCGCGGCCACCATCACTTCCCACGAGAACTTACGCGCTTCTTGCCGCACGCCAGCCGCAAAGGCTTCTTCACGGTCATTGGCGTAAAAGTCTACCACTGCATCGGCAATAGCTGGGGCTGTGGGTGGCACTACGTAGCCCACCACGCCGTCGGGTATCAGCTCAGCAAGCCCACCTACATCGGTCACCAGCATGGGACGGCCAAAGTGATACGCCACCTGCGACACACCACTCTGCGTAGCATGCTTATAAGGCTGAACCACCATATCGGCTGCACTAAAGTAATTAACCACCTGCTCATTAGGAATGAAGTCGGTAGCTCGCACCAAGCGGTTTTCTAGGTTGTATTTTTGAATGAGCGCCTCGTAAGGAGCCGCATCTTCGTAGAATTCTCCCGCTATGAGCAATTTCACGGGCAGCGCAGCCACCCGCGGGTCAGCCATGGCTTCTAGCAAAATATCCAGCCCTTTATAAGCCCGAATAAAGCCGAAAAAGAGCACGTATTTAAACTGAGCAGATAGCCCTAGCACCACTAGCGCATCCTGTTTAGGCTTTGCCGGCCCAAAGTTGTCGTATAGCGGATGTGGCCGGTACAGTGCGGGCTTACTAGCATAGCCTAAGCCTTGCAAATCAGTGAGTACGCTCCGGCTCATCGTCACAAAGCCATCACAGGCGCTCAAGAAGTAGCGCGTCAGCGGCCTATCGCCCGGCCGCTTCTCATGCGGAATCACGTTGTCAGTAATCGCGACCACGCGCGTATGACTATTACCGCGCACCAGCCGCGCTATTGTACCTAGGGCCGGCCCCATAAGGGGTAGCCAAAAGCGAAAAATGACTATATCGGGCCGCTCGCGCCGCAGCCGACGGCCTACCTTCCACCAAGTCAACGGGTTTACCGAATTAATACTTACCTCAATGTCAATATCTGTAGGCCCCGGCTCGGTACTGAACTGCGTTTGACCCGGAAATAGAAACTCAGGATATTGTAAAGAAAACGTGACGATGCACACCTGGTCGCCGGCTGCCTGAAAGGCTCGCGCTAGCCGCTCATTATATGTTGCTAGGCCGCCCCTCAGTGGATAGGCGGGGCCGATGATTACAATCTTCATCGCAGGGTCTCCCGCACTAGGTAGTCATTGCGTTTAGGTCCGTTTAGCTGCACCAGCTCACCTAGGAAGCCCGCTAGAAAGAGCTGCATCCCCACTATCACTGCTACCAAGGCAAGAAAAAACAACGGTTGGTCCGTCACGTTGCGCGCTTTGAGGTTATGAATGGCTAGCCACCATTTTTCGCCCACCAACCACAGTGTCAAGATGGTGCCGATGAAAAATGACAGCGTACCCAGCGTACCAAAAAAGTGCATCGGCCGCCGCCGGAATTTTCCCACGAAGGTGATACTGGCTAAGTCCAGAAAGCCGAAAATAAAGCGCTCTAGCCCAAACTTGGTCACGCCATATTTACGCTCCTGGTGCTGTACTACCTTCTCACCTATCTTTTTGAAACCGTTCCACTTCGCGATTACAGGAATGTAGCGGTGCATCTCGCCATATACTTCTATGGCCTTCACTACGCGTTGGTCATAAGCCTTTAGGCCGCAGTTGAAGTCGTGTAGCTGAATCCCTGAGATAGCCCGCGTAGCCGCATTAAACAGCTTGGTTGGAATAGTCTTTGACAATGGGTCGTACCGCTTCTGCTTCCAGCCACTAACCAAGTCATAGTGGTCCTCTGTTATCATGCGGTAGAGCTCGGGCAATTCCTCGGGCGAGTCCTGCAAGTCGGCATCCATCGTGCACACTACCCGCCCTAGGGCCGCGGCAAAGCCTACATTCAGCGCCGCCGACTTGCCATAATTACGGTTAAAGCGAATGCCTCGTAGCGCCATATCCTGGCCAGCCAGCGCTTCTATCACCGCCCACGAATCATCCGTCGAGCCGTCGTCGATTAAAATAACTTCATACGACAGCCCACGCGCCGTGAGCACTCGTGCTATCCAGCGCGTAAGCTCGGGCAGCGACTCAGCTTCGTTCAGTAAAGGAATCACGATGGAAATCTCCACCGGGAAAGCAGCCAGCTTATTCAAATTCAGGTTTTGGATTTTTAAGAATGGCCGCCGTTATCAGCGACACTATTAAGCCCATAATCAGCCCTCCTACTAAGGCAATAATCACCAAAGCCGGGCCTTGCACAAACATAGCCGTCCAGTGCATAGCTTGGTCGATTTGGGCGTCGCTCATATTACCCTTAGCTTCTAGGTCTGCTCTACCCTTTTCCAAGATGCGCGCGGGCATTTCAGGGTCGATAAATGCGACGTAGAAATATGAAAAAATAGCACTTAGTGCCGAGGAAACAGCGGCGAGCACCATGCCGACGCCCAATCCTTGCCCATAGCTCATAAACTCTCCGTTGGCACGGCGGAAAGCTTTCTGCGCCAGAATAATACCACCGACCAGCACCACTAGCGACAGCCACTTAGCTGGCGACTGCTCCAAGTGCGTCACATTAAGCAGAAAGGAGATAATGATGCTCACTAGCCCTATCAGTAGGCCGTAGCGCATACCTACGCTAGTAGGCGTAGCCAAAGGAGAAGCAGTAGATGTTTCCATACAACAGGGTCTAAGAGTGAAATACAGTTTTTTACTCCAAAATTATTTGCGCAGAAATATACCAGCTGGTATTGCTCCCATCATCCCTAGAAGCACTGTCCAAGTAAAGGTACCCCGCGCTAAGTCTGCCTTTGAAAGCGCTGCCGCTTGTTCAAGCTCCTTTCTTTCAAACTCCGCATTACGCTTTTCCTTGGGTCGTATCTTTTGCTGTACCCGGGTTATTTCAACCAGCTCAGCACGACTATAAGCTAAGGCTTTATCGCCTAAAGCAGTAGCTAAGCCCCAGGTGCTACCGGCTGCCAGCAACGCTGCTAGCAACACCGTTAAACCACCTACGGCAAGTGAGCGCCCTACTCCTGGCCGCCCCGGCGCAGCCTCACGGCGTAGTAGCCACTGGCTAGCCGCTGCCGCAAATGGCACGACCAACAACCCCATTATTTGTTTAGGGCTGAATGGCTCATTGCCAGTAAAATGCAAAAACAACAACCACAACCCACACACTAAGCCAGCTGCTAGCCCAAAGCGCAAACCCAGGCGGCCTACGGCTCCTGACCGCACGGCAGCTACTGAGCTACGAGCAGGTTCATTAGAAGGCAACATACAATAAATGCTATCGAGCCGGCAAGATACGACTGCCACCCGCTGCAATGTCTAGGCTGCTACTATAGGCGGCACCACCGCTGCCTTGGGCCGGCCAAATCGCAATAGCATTCCCTCAGCAAATAAACACGCTAATGCTAGCAATAGGCAGTAGCGCCATAACGGCTGTCCTGTCTGCTCAGCTTGGTAGCGAGCCACTGCTTCCGGCTGACCATTATCCAGCACACGGACATTAGGATGGTTTGGCCCAATTAACGCACGCAACTCATCCGCCGAATAAGCCGACAATTCTGATTCATGCCGGTCAGCATTGAAGGCCAATGTTGCTACGCGTTTTCCTTGTCGCTGTACCTCGTAGAAGCCAGGCGAAGTCATTTCAGTCGGAATGCTGAATCTTACCTCCGCACCTTGCACACGTTGTGCTGGTATAAATACAGCACTGTCCCGAACCAAGCGAACGGCTGTTTCTCCTTTCACCTCAGCTTGGTCACGCTGCTCTCTAGGTACATCTACTACTACGCTAGGCGCTGTTACCCGATAAGCTAGTTGCTGATTAGTATCGTAGCTAAGCATACCCAAGCGGTATAGCACCGGTACTAACAGTGCATGCGCAGTAATATCAGAATATGCCGGGTCAAACGGAGCAGCAAAGACGAATACTTTACCGCTACCACTTTCAAACTCGGTAAGGTAGCTGTCACCAGCACGCAGCCGCAAGATATCCGTACCATTACGCTCCCAACTCAAGACAGGTGCCGCCTGTGGCATTGCCACTTGCTTAGGCTGCGCGCCAAAAACATCCTTAAAAAATGGAGTATTTCTATTAGGCAGAGCTACTTCTTGCCGCACCGGATTATTTGTTGCCGCACTATTCCATTGCTCGCCACCAAGACCTAGGGCGCGGAAGAATTCATGATACGATGCGCGATTCAGCGTTTTACCAGTCGGTATCACTACTACGCTGCCCCCTCGCTTAGTCGCTTGCACAAGCGCCTGGCGCAAGCCAGCATCCATTTGCGATAGTTCACTTAGCAGTATTAGGTTTGCCTGCTGCAGCTTAGCGTAATTCACCTGCTGCGGCTTCATGAATGAATAGGCAAACAATGGCTCGTTTGCATAGGCTTGCTGCGCTAGAGGTACTGCACCAATCTCTAATACGCGAATCGCAGTGGCTGGCTGCAAGGTGAAATAATACGTGTTGTCGAAGGTGACTGGCATATCCTCTGTCACAACACGCCCTAGCACCAATTGATTATCGGCTAGCTGCACTTGCACTACACTCGTAGCGGTTTGCCCAGCCGCCACATTTACTCGAAAAGCGGCCACTTGCTGCTGCCCAAGCAACACTTTCACTGGGCAATCGGCAACCTGCTCAGAGCCTCCATTCCGCAAGCGAATGTGCAAACCGAGATTGATTCGAGAACGCACAAAAGCATCATCTAACCAAACACTATCGACATAAATATTGCTAGCGCTACGGCCTTTCTGTGGTACTAACACCACGTTAGCATTAGTAGGTAGCTTAGTTAGTATAACACGGCCCGTTGGACTTTTCTGAAAGTCCGAGAAGATATACAGTGGCTGGTTTTCATTATTTCCTAAGCCATAGTAAGCGCTCTCATTATCCCAAGACGTATTACCTGTACCAGTCTGAATCTCTTCTAGCTTCTGCTTATAAGCGACGCTACCTAGCTTCCCTCCTCGATGCTTAAGCAATAAAAATCGGGCCGTATTTCCGTACGCTTTGCCAAGTAAATGAGCTCCTGCTACAGCCTCCTGTAATAAAGTCCCTCGTTGCGTAGAAGGCGCTTGCATACTTGGCGAATTATCCACTAATACTGCAGTAAGCTGCCCATTGCCTTCTTTCCCACGCTCCTCAGCAGGTATAAAGGGTTGACAAAAAAGCAGTACTAAAAACAGTGTTGCTAGCGCTCTAGCAAGCAATACTAATAGTTCTTGCAACTGGCGGCGACGTACAGTTGTCAATTCCACCGCTTTGATAAAGCTGGTGTTTGTGAATATGATTCGTTGTGGCCGCCGTAATTGCAATAAGTGAATGACTATTGGCACTCCTACTGCCAGTAGTCCCCATAAAAATTCTGGATATAGAAACTGCATACACTATCAAGCCTACCTCGCTATTTGGCAACTATTATCAGCTTAACATTAAAAGTAGTCGGATTATTCTATTTGATTTATGATGAAAGTGACCCAATAGTAAATATTGGACTAACCTTGAGCAACTACTCAAAGGATATTTCATTTCGTGACAGGATTAAATGACAAGAGCCCCCTGCCGAGCGCTGATGAAAGCGCAGGGGCAGGGGGCTCGTTGTTGTAAAGTTGGCGGCGACCGACTCTCCCACCGGTGAAGGCAGTACCATAGGCGCACCGGGGCTTAACGACTCTGTTCGGAATGGGAAGAGGTGAAC
>NZ_VMRJ01000004.1:283699-897747 GCF_007713685.1 Hymenobacter setariae | reverse complement strand
ATTTTGATTATTATAATCACGAGCGCCTACACTCCAGTATCGGCTATCAGACACCCTATCATACTCACCAACAGCTCCTTCAACTTAACGCCCTAAACTGTCCAGCGTAACTAGACCACCCCACTTATACCTTCGTCACGCATTGGTTTAGTGAAGTCTACTAAAAAGGAAATCGAAAGCTCAGCCTCTCCCGCAACTAAGCTATACAGCTCGTGACCAGCCTTTGTGTAATCGTGTACTGTATAATACGTTGACACTGGAACCTCACTGCTCATTACAAGTACCCGGTTACCTATTTGAAAGTAATCCTGTAAGGCGTCCGGTTTCCCTGTATGTAAACCTATGTTATAATCGTTCTGAGCAACTAGCCCGCAGTCTATAAGCTCAAGAACAGCAGAATAAGGGAGCCCATAAGCAGCCGATGGCATATCGTGATGGCCATAACGAGTGATTCCTATTGAGTACTTCCCGTTAGTACTAATAGTAAAGCTTGCCGCTGTTCTAAATACATGGGCTTCACGTTGAGTTAAATTCCGCAGAACTTCTAAGGTGCGCAAAGAATAGGAGCCTGGCTGCTTGACCTCACCTGCTAGGATATGTCCCCATAATACCTGCATTTCTTCCGTTGAAACCAGTTTGGCGCTTTCAAAAAAGCGATTAATCCAATCCTGGTCTACCGGCTCAGTGGTCACATCTGGCTCTTCTAAAAGGACCGCGGCGGCGGCGGCGACTGTACCATCAATATTTAATTGATGAAGTGCATTCTGGTAAGCAGCCCGGCTATTAGCTCGCTCTTGCAGCTTTGCTGTATCAATCGGTGCTAGTTCGAAATGTGCCGAAACCTCTACTCCTGTTACATCCAAACTCTTCAGTTGCTGAGGGCTTCCAGTTGAAATAGCCGTTAACAGCTGCATTCGCTCTGCTAGCATCTGGTTCTTGGCGCCCTCAACTTGTCGGATATTATTCACCTCGTTTTGGGTGTCTCTGCTAGCAAGCAGATAAGCATTAGCTAGTCTGTTGATACCATCCGCAACGCGTCCACCACCGAAGCTGACAGTTTCAATCAACTTCGTTAGCGCCTCTTTTATGCCAGCAAGGTCACTGATGTTGATGAAGGGCTTGGAGCTCTCGTCGGGCATGGGAGTGTAGAGGATAAGGCCGGGGTGCCAAGGTATGAAAAAAAGCTCCGACTCTTAGGGGAGGCGGAGCTTACTTTGCTCGGTTACTTTCTAAGGTAGGCGAGCAAGTTATCAATTGGCATCGATGGATAAATAACCATCATTCTTGTCTCTAACGGTAAAAATGATGGACGCCTCTGTACCAATCCAACGAACCAGTTTATCAGTACCGAAGCCGCGCCCATACACGCGCGAGAAAGCATCACGAATTAGAAGGCCATCCTGCTCATTGTCGAACCCTATCATAATAGTGACAAGCTTGCCAGCCTTGAACCAGTACTCGATGTAAGACGCTTGTGCCTTACCTATTCGCAACGAGTCAGTAGGACGCGTGTATGCTTCCATATCATCCCACGCTTTGGATAGTACTCTATCCGAAAGTTGCTCGGGGGAGATTCCAAGCTTGATGCCCAATAGGCCATAGTCTCGGTCAATATCATTAATAGGCGTAGCGTCGAGCGATACTTTTGAGAAGTCAGGGGCACTAGGGTTCTTCATGCAAGAAAGAGGTGTAAAATTTTGAGAAAATAGTTATTTAAGAAGGCGTCAAAATCAAAAAAACACTTTCCGCCTGGACTCGCATACTGATGCTTGATGAGGCCCGTCGCCTGGGTGTTGCGCGCAAGAATTCCCCATAACCTTTCTAGTAGCTGCGCTCATCAAGTGACTAGCTCGCTGTTCTAAATCTGAAAAGAAAGATTTAAATATAAACATGAAGATATGCAGGTTTGGGTGCGACCAACTGTTTAAAAACGGCTACATCGCTGTGCAGGCAAGGGAAGTTGTGAACATGGGCAAAAAGCCCATCACATCGCACATCCAGATGAAAATAGTAGAAGTAGCAAACCAAGCCTGCTTGTATTTTATTCCGGAGCGCATAGATTACTTTCTGTGGTACCTAGATGACCATAGTAGCTAGAGATACAGTACGTTCGAGTTGCTTTTTTTGCGGATCTTGAGTCACGGCAAAGAACAGCTGACTGATAGCCAATTGTCTAGCTTGGGACGTTATGCATACGGTAAATCCCCGCATTCCCCAGTAGAGGGAGTGGAGCTTTGTCATAGGTCAGCTATTTAGGAGCGAATAGCAGCCATGATACTAGGGAATAGTTCAGCATTTCTACTCAACGCTCTGAGTGCGGCCTGATGCCAACGTGTGGGCTTGCCAGCATACCAGCGTTTCCGATGTGGTCTTTCAAGAGCCCTTTGCGCCTGAATGCTCCGTTTGTAGAAAGGCACCACTGCTCCAAAAATTCCTGCTACATACTGCGTTTCATACTTCACGCCTAGCTCGGCTCGGTGGGCAAAGTAAAGTGCGCCCTGGCACCAATACAGTGTTTTTGCTCGTCGTCCCGACAGTGGACAAAGAAAAAGAAAGTACACCCCCCGCCCTAGGTTAGAGGCAACGGCCTCTAATTGTATCAAATAGTTATAGGGGGTTTCATTAACAGAATAGCTAAGCCGTAACCAACCGCTCGCCTCAAGCATAGACAACTCACATGATACTTGCCCGCTTTGTGCACCGGTATAGGGGTTGTAAAGCGTCAAGGTAAAAGCATAATGGCCCGGCTGTAAGAAACCCCAGCGGCGCAAGTCGGTTAGCTGAATCTTTTGGGTAAAGTCAGTGGTAGGTGGGTCAGTTCTAAGGCGGGGCATGGTAGCTTTTGAGGAAACCGAAATAAGTAAGGAAGGATAATTACAATTAAGCCTATCTGGTTTTTTAGCTTGTAAAGGGGCACTGTGGTAGCTAGACAGGCTAGACAGCAGCGGGACAGGGCTTGTCCCCCTTGCTGTCTAGTGATTTTCTCAATCTACTATTCTTATAAGCCTTTTTCTTATTATCTAGACAGACTGTACAGCAAGATGGGAATGTATGTAATGGGAGTAAGGGGTGGGGTGTAGTGCTATTTTGTTATAATGCATATAATGCTTGAGTAAAAGCTGTCTAGCTGTTTGACTGTCTAGTATTGGAATAAAAGCTGCCTCACGCACTGTAAGGCCACTTTCTTAGTAGACACGTATCTGACCTACTAGACAATATTTCCCGGCAGAGTCTCCATTTTTAGCCTTACCCCCTCGTACCCTCGATACTGCTTGTTCACAATCCATTTCTTAACGCTGGCTTTTACACCCAGCCGTTGCAGCTTCTTTCTGACTACTTCAACACTTAAAAAGGATTGAGCTTTTTTGTAATGCTTAAATAGGTCTAACGCGCCCTGCATATCAGTTGCTTTAATAAAGTCGGCTGGGTCAGTTGTAATCAATAGGCATTCATCAATAAAAGCATCTTCGGGCTTATCTGCTGCAAAACTTTCATCATTGCGAGCAGTTACGGCAGCTTCCTCCTCTATAGTAGGAAGATAATATTCGCCGTCTTTGTAAAGCTGTGCTAACTGTCCCCAAAGCTGCGCTTTTGGAATTAATTCGTAGCGCTCTCGATCAAATTTTTTGAGCGTAAATACCCAAAAGCGGCGATCCCCAGTATCATCCTTTAGAAAGTTCTCATTGTTAGAACAACCGGCAAAACTTCCTATGCGTGGATAGTCCCCCGAGGACTGGAATTTTTTATCTGCCGTTATCTGGTGCTGACTAAGACCTGCTTTTAGTGTTTCAATATCCGCTTTCTTGTACTGCCCCATTTCGTCTAACAGAATCAGTAACTTACTTGCCATTAGAAGCCGATGCTCTTTATTGTCAAAGCGAAATTCGGGGACGCTAGCAAATAGTGCATCGTCCCACGTCAGGCCAGCAAAGAAGCTTGTTTTCCCTACTCCCTGCTGAGCTGATACGAATACTAGGGCGTGCTCATTACGGCACCCCGGTGAATTGCAATATGCTTGCGCTATGGTATTGAGAAGCCACTTTTTGAATAGTACAGTAAACAATGCATCATCATCAGTTGCGGCCGTAGCGGTTAGTTGAGCCAGATAATTTTTCCCGTCCCAACGGGCGGCCAAATAATCAAGACGGGCAGTCAGGTAATTAATTTCCCGATAGCAGTAAGAGCTTTCAATAGCCTCTAGTAGAGTGCGTTTATCGGTGTTTAATCCTTTACGTTCTAACTCAAGAAGAAAATCATTTATAATCGGGCTCCGACTATCAAACCTTTGCCATTCGGCCGGGTCATTCTCCCCCGGTTGCCCCCGGTAATAAATGCCGCTGCTAGGATCGAAATAAATAGTCCAAAGCGTTCCTAATTGGCCTATGATATCATCTCTTGTCGGGCGGCGGGTTATCGGGAGTATTGCCGAGCTTGCCCGTACCTCATTGGCTATAATCTCGGCTGCTTCAATTGGTAAACCCGCGTGTAACATAACGCTAATGCCCCCATCTGTTCGCCCGTCTTTCTTTGCGTTCAGTGCCGCTCTCACCCCAATCGCTACCTGAGCATCAGAAATAGATAAGCCGGCCGCATCAACCGCCTCCCGCGTCTTTTTCAGCACTTCCTTCGCGTCACCCCGCCATTGCTTTTTTGGCAGTGATATACCCGCCTCCTTGCAGAGGTGTACAAACGTAGCCGGCCCTACGCTACCGTTCCCATTTTTTAGGGCCTCATCAAACTTCTCATCCGTTTCACTTTCATCATACTTTGGGCTGAGGCAACTGATTCGGTGAAATAAACTCCGACCCGTCTCTCCCACGGCGGCCAGAGCAAAGCAAGTCCGCTGCCAACTAGCGTAGTCATCTGGCAAGCCGCCGGCCGCCTCAACCGCTAAAACCCAAGGTTCCAAGTTGGCTGCGTCAGCTTCCGGTGGGGGCGTAGGGCCGGGGACAGCGGGTTGTTTTTTGGCGGGAGTAGCCGCTTTCTCTTTGTTTATATTGAGTTTCATATAGTTATAGCTAAGAAGCCCATTAGGTGTTAGGCCGCGAAGGCTGGGGCTAGCCAGGCAGCGGGGTCGTAGGGTACAAAACAGGCGCGGGCTACGTCCTTGCCAGATTTGTCAGGAATTAGCCCTAGGTCTGCGTAATGTTCAGTGAGATGTTCCGCGCAGAATTGAAAATTTTCGAGGTGCGAACCGACAGGGTCAGTCTCCACAATTGCCTTGAGCCCGTCCCCGCTGGGGCTAGTGAATAGCAAGGCTATGGCCGGCCCTACGTCAGCATCAGCTAGCAGCGCAGCGCGGGCGGCGGGCAGGTCGAGCAGGTGGTCAAAGTCCAATACTAGCAGCCCCGACGCTTCGGCAAGCGCTCCATTAGCGCGGCGGGTGAAGGTGCCGGCAGGCGTCACATAGTCAAGGCTCTTTTTCAATTCGGTCCGCTGGGGGCTGCCCACGGGCGCGGCGCGTAGGGCTTCAGTAGTGGCACGGTGCCGGTCCGATGTGAGCACGGCAAAGAGCTGAGCTGGGGTGATAGTCTTGTAGGGCGCGGTTACTGTAATGCCTCCCCGGTAATAGCTAAACAGGTAGGGAGCGGCAGCCGGTTGTACTTCATTCATAACCGGCGGCGCGGGCGCAGCGCTTGGGGCGTTAGGCGCTACCAAGCAGGCCGATACTTTAGCTAAAGAAACGGGGGGTAGGCGTAAGCGAGTACGGTCAGATATAGCCGGGACAAGCCAGCCGACAGCCAGTAGGTCGGCCACGGTGGGGGCCTTACCGCCGGGGTATATTTCAGCTAGGGCCGCCGATAGCTCGGCAGGGGTTGGCGTATTTGTGCCGGCCAGAGTAAAGGCACAAGCCAGCATCTCGGCTCCTAATTGATAGGTACTAGACATGGCCCGCACCCTTCCCAGCTTTCATAGTGCGCTGCTGCCCCTGCAAAGCGGCTAGCACGTCTGCCCGCTTAAGATAGCTGCGGCTGCCCAGCTTGTGATATTTCAGTAGCCCTCGCCGCTTCCATTCGTGTACCGTTTGTACGGTTACGCCCAGCATCGTGGCGGCCTCTCGGATGCTCAGCAACTCGTCGGCCGGGGTCGTAGGTGGGCTAGCGTGAGCCGCTGGGGCGCAGTGTAGTTCGTAGCGCACTATGGCGCGTACATCTTCGATTAGTTGGGCGTAGTCAGCAATAACTAAGCCGGGGCTATTTGCCAGCATTTTGCACCGTGCCCGCCGGGGTGTTTGTCAGTCGGGAACGACGTAAATAGAGGTATTTAACCAGGCTACAACAATCCCCGGCGGGGCTTCCAACGCCTTATTCGAGGGTTCTGACCGCAAATTCGGGGGTTTTACTATTCTAGCCCCAACTCCTTTCGGGCCTTCCTTTGCCAGGCTGCACGAGTAGGAGTAACTCGGTCAGCTTTGATGCTGCGGTTATAATGCTCTGAGAAATCAGCGTACAGCCGCTGTAGCTCGCCCGAAGCAGGAAGTATTTCAGCTTCGCAAAGCGCATCAATCATGCCCGCCGTTGCTGCTGCTATCCATTTGGGAGCGAGAAGAAAAGCGTCATTTTTACGCAACCCTATGCGCTCAGCTAATGCTTCTATCTTGGCCCAGGGCCGCTCACTTCCCGTTTGGTCGGGTGTGTCTACAGCCGATACAGGCACAGTTTGCAGGAACATGGTAGCGTTATCATGCTCAACTTCGTGAAAAGTGGCCCAGCAGTTTATAAAATGCTCAACTTTAGCTAATAGAGCTCCTACTTCATCAGGTTTAAAGGAATGTATGCGCTGAAATTGTAGTACGTTTTGTAGCTCCCAATCAGGCTCCCACCCCGCCGCGTTTCTACTTGCCAATGTGTTTGTTAACATAAGGGCGGCGCTCCGTAGCCGTTCAGCTAGATGTCTGCGCTTATCAGGTGCCGCCGCTAAATCTCGCAAGCTCATACCAGTATGAACTTCCCGAAAAAACGCGTGAGACTGGCTCAGGCGGTCGGCTGGGGTAGGGATTGGTAGAGCTACTTTGCGGCTGAAATTGTCAAGTTCAGGTTCTTCGGGAAGCAAAAACTTTTTGCCAGCCCAACGGCCGTTATTCTCCCGAACAAAGCGCCTCGCCTCGCTGACAAATTCCCTTTTCCAGCGTTCAATATGCCAAGTTATTACCGCTTCCCAATTGATATGTTCTAGGTACAAAAACACGGGTAGTACAGTGTTTTCATACGCAGCTACTGAACGCCAATATTCATTGCGTTGCTCATCAAGTTGATAGGATGGATTGGCTACTAAAAGGGCAACGGGTGCGAATGAAAAGGACATTTATTTGCCAGCTCTGAAAAGGTTACGAAATGTTACGGAAGATTAAGTACAATCAAGTTCAGACAGCTGGCGCGTACACGCGGGCAAACTCAGTGAGCACCGAATCTTCTGTTACGTTCACGTAACGGCTGAATGATTTAAGGTCTTTGTGGCCGGTTATTTTCATTACCAATTCAGGCCGTAGCCCTGCCTCTAGGGCCAGCGTTACGAAGGTTCGGCGGGCCGTGTGCGTGGTTATAAACTCATGCTTTGGGGCCGTGTGGGTGTGCCGTTTGCCCCCAGCGTAGTGGGTGCGTTCTGTTGGGGTGTCAATGCCAGCTAGGGTAGCCAGTTCTTTCAGGTGCCGATTCAGTACCTGATTAGGTAGCGGGCGTAGGGTGCCCTCAATTACACGAGCCAGCAGCGGCCGAGCTTCGGGCCGAATTGGAATAGTGAGGGTGTCACGTGTCTTTTGGGTAGTGAGGCGTAGCCGGTCGGCGTGGATATGCTCAGGGCGCAAGGCTGCTACATCGGAGAAACGCAAGCCAGTGTACACGCCCAGCAAAAACAGGGCGCGGGCGTTGTCGAGGGCGGGGCGCGGGGTCAGCTCAAGGTTTACTAGGGCTGCCAGCTCGCCACGGGTAAGAGTGAGAATATCTGGCTCCCTACGCTGCCAAGTTATCTTTTTGTAATCGGGTGGCACAGGGTAACCGTTTTCAGTAGCCCAGGCCAAAAAGCATTTAAGAATAACCAGATTTTTGCGTACTGCCGTGTCCCGTAGCTGCCGGTGCGTCAGTAGGTATTCGGCTAGACGCTGGGCGAAGGTGCCGCTCACGGTGTCAAATGCCACGGGGTACTTGGCTATGGTCTGAAAATCTTTTAGATGCCGTAAGGTGGTTCGGTAAGTGCGTAGCGTGTTGGGGGTGTGCGTGAGGGCGCGGCCAGCTATCCAGTTGGTGAAAGTGCTCAGTAGGTCAGTCCCGGCCACGGAGGTAGCTTCCGACTTTGGGGCCACGGGCGCGGCGGCTTCTTTGAGCTGGGCGAGCGTGGGCAAGGTGCCAGCCGCTATTTGTGTAGAATAAGCCAGTTGCAGCCGCTCGCTTATTCCTTGTAACGCGTCATTGAGGTGGCCGTTCAGCTCATTACCCCGGCCCCGCACTTGCGCCCGTTGCTCTGCCTTCACCCACTTATTGGGGTGCAGGCTTTGCCCGGTGTAGACTTTAATGCGATGCCGCCGGTCAATGGTTAGCAGCGCGTAAATAGCCGTGGGACGGTCTGCCCCCGGCTCCTTCAAATGAAAGGATACAGTAGCCATTAGAGTGTTTGTAGTTGCTACTCCAAAGATATGGCGTGCGTCCTATTCGGGGTACACGCAGGGGTACACGCTAGGCGATTTAGACCGTGCGTACCCCGATTCAAATCGACAACTCTAATGTTAAAAAGCCGTTTTAAGTCTATAGGAGGCTATTTTTGTATGCAGTACAAGTAAGGGGGAAATACATTGTTCGATTCCAAGTGGGCCCACAAAAATGCCCTTAGCATACTCGCTAAGGGCATTTTTTATGTTTTGCACCCAATTTTGCACCCAAGTAGCCTTTTTCTTAGTGCCTTTTTCTGCTTGAGACATGGCCTATTTTTCGTTACCCAACAAGCCCACGATACAAGGCCTAGCACTCATAGCGCGCAGCAGGGCCCGCCGTGACAGTGCTTATCTACCCACAGAGCCCGTCACGGTTCGTCCAGCAATTGCGCTCTGGTGGAAGCATTCTTTTTGCCTTAACTAACATCACGACCGAAGCGCGCATCTTCGCCGGTGAGGCAGCCACCAACGTGGGTGACGGTTGGGCCGGCTTTCGCATCGGCCGTACTTACCAGCTGCAGGTCACGCACCGTCAGGACGGTAACATTGGCGTCAAGCTCGGCTACCAGGAGCAGGAGCGTTTAGGAGTGGAGCCGCTAGTGCTAATGAAGGGTCAATTTGAGCAGTGGTTTAGAAAGTAAAAAGCGCGACCCACGAGCGAGGGGGGTAATCTCAATCCATGAAAACTGTATTTCTTAAAGTAGCACAGGCGACAGTTCTTCTACTACTAATCTCATTTGTAGCAAGTTTTTTCTATGTCCTTGATTTGCTCCCCTCATTGCAGCCTATGCCAGAGCGACCTGCTTTGCGGCGGTAGTGGTTTAAATAGAGCAATAGTTAAAAAGCTCCGGCCGGTCAGGGCTTTATTTTTTTACTTTCTAACTCAACCATTTGAGGAGTGAAGCACTGGTAACCTTGAACTTCTGCTGTAGGAAAGGCGTAGCCAATACTAAAGAAATTCAGAAGTATGCAGTATTTATTTCACGACGTATCATACCAAGCAAGAACTATCCGTTACGTTAGACCACCAGATATCGACAGTGACGGGCCGCAGATTACGACCCAGCTTGAGGCCATGCGCTTAATCAGTCAATACATTGAGCGTCGAGAGCCTGCCACGATTGTTATTGCGCTACTCGGGCGCGGCATCATCGGCTGCTCTAACGAGGATAAAATGAGGGGCCCTATCCTACAGGCATTTCAAAAAGAATATAAGCGCCTGCCTGACGCGCACTACACGTGGACGGCAGTTGAGTTTGTGCTTGACTAAAAAAGTCCCAGCTGGTTAGGCCGAGGCTTATATTTGAGTAGAAGGGTTCGCAACACCTTTCTAAGTTCACAATTAGAAAAGGCCAGCTCTATTAGGGCTGGCCTTTTTTGTTCAGCTTATTTAATTTTGCGATGGCCTTCGGGCTAGTTTGTTTTCATAGCTCAGAAAGACTCATCTGCTTCAGGTGAGTTTTTTTAGTAAAGTATGGGTAGCAAGTATATGAAAAAGCCTCCTCTGAAGCAGACGAGGCTCTCTTCCTAAGTAGATATGAATTCCTTCCATAAGGAATTCACTATAAAGATGCACGTCCTAGCATTCTAGTGGCACTTGTACAGAACAGAGAATTTTTTGTAGCTTTCAAGCATGAAAAAACTACTACTTATCGTCGCGCTCGGAGCCCTAACTACCTGCAAATCTGAAAGGCTTGCTTACCCCATCGCCGTTACTGCTCATGCCCAGATATGGACCGCGGACTCCAAAAGGCCCCAAGCAACTGTAGAGGCGGGCGATACGGTAGACCTAGTAATGCCCGTAACGCCTAAATGGGGCCAGATTGCAATAAAACTAACTGAGAATAGAATAGGCTACGTGTCTATTAAGGCGCTCGCCTGGCCTGATTCGTTGAAAGCAAAAGCAGGAGTGTATACAATAGGGAGCCTAAGAAAGAGATTGTTACCTTAGTACTTCACGCTATGCGGCCTAATTAACAACTACACCCTTAAGACCTTCATTTTTCGTGGTGTGCTTACCTACTTAAAACTTGGCTTATTTCTCCTTACCCAATCACTCCACGATAAAGGGCTTGGCATTGCTGGCTCGGACGCGGGCCCGCTGGGATAGTCGTCGGCCACGGCCCACTGAACGCTTACTTGCGCGCATCGAGCATTTAGTCTATCGTTACTCGCTTAATTAGCCATTGCGATGAACCACTCACATGTGGGCCCAGCGGCCGTGCTGATGGAAGAGCAATACTAGGAATGATTTGAGAAGTAGCTATGCCGATGCAACCAGACGAGCAGCGCCGCATTAATTTACTACGCGCCGAGTTACTCGACCTCGGGCTAGAGTGGAATGTGAACTACAGTTTGGTGGCGGAAGGTGACCGGTGGGCGCTTGAGTTTTTGGGCAAAGCAAAACCTACGCACTATAGCCGGGCCCTGGAATTACTTCACTTGATTTTGAACCGGCAGGACATCAGTTATCGGGCAGCGTCGACGGACATCGTACTGACCAATGTTTTCCTGTTTGTAGGCCCCTCAGCTTATCATGGCTTCCAATACGGCAAGGTTTATTTGCTGCGCTACAGCTTATTAGCAGACAATAAGGTCGCTATTCAACTTAATCATTTAGCTATCGCAACTGAGCCAGTGCAACTAACCAAGATAGAATTTGAGCAGTGGTTTCTACCTGTCTTGGGCAAGTAGCTCTCACTTTACCTAGGGTGGCTAGAAGTTAGCAACAAGTTGTCCTATAACGGGTCGCCTCGTTTCGCCCAGCGTACGCGAGCAGCTTGAATGCGTCGCAGGTTTTCGGCGGCTCGCTCTTCCAACTTCTCTAATACTTGGTCAAGCGTTAAGCTGCCTTGAATATAGCCATTCAAAGCTTGCTGCTCAAGTAGTTGCGTAATAGCTGTGCTGCTTTCGGCCATTTCAAGTAGGAAGCTTGCTAATCGAATTCTTCTTTCTTCGGCATGCATAAAGCAAATATGAAGAACGTAGCTAATTAATGCAATAAGTAGTTTAATAATAAGCAGTCTATAGTTTGGCACCCAAGCTATGCTTCTGTTACCCACTTGCATAGGTAAGTTTACACCTATATTTAAGCAGAAAGGCAGCGCAATTGCTTTTCACCTTTACAAGCTAGAAAGGCCAGCTCTACTAGGGCTGGCCTTTTTTCATTTAACAAGTAACAATAAGCAAGTAGCTCCTACACTAAGCACCCACACCACCAGCCGCAGCCGCTCCGGTGGCCAGCTCAGCCGAGCGGCTACGCTGCGAAGCATCTTGTCAAGCAGTGCCACGGTACCAACCTTAAATAGCGGCTCAGCCGGCCGGCCCTCGCGGTAGTTGAACCACGACTGGCTCAAGCTCAGGCACGGGTCGAAGAGCAGCGCCCGGGCGGCCGTGGCCTCGGCCAGCAGCACCCCCACCCCTAGGGGGGAGGGGTCGGGGGTGAGGTAGACTAGGTAGCATATAATGAGCAGGTAAATGAGCACGCCGCCGTAGTGCAGCGCGGCATGTACCCAGTCGGTGCGCGCCGGCGGCACGTACTCGCGGAACAGCCAGGTAATGATGCCCTGCTGCGCTGCGCTTAGGATAGTGTAGAGAGCGAAGAGTAGCAGGCAGGATATTGCCGGATTCTCCATATCGTACAACGGCATTTGTGCTTTGAAAAGAAAACAGGCAAGATGCTGCCTACGAGTTGCGCTTAATCGTCGAGCCCTTGCGGGTGCCAGCCCAGATGAGCAGCGCCAGCAGTGTCACTACGCCGTAGACCACAACGCACCAAGGGGCAGTGAAACGGTAGATGGGGTAGCTCAGGGCAGCCCAGGCGCCCACTACGAGGAGGTACTTCTTCATGGCAGAAAAGAGGTTATTTAATGGTGAGGGTAATAGGTTCGCCGTTGGCCACGGCCGTCTCGATGCGCAGAAACAGGCGGTCGAACGCCACGCGACTAGCCGAGACGCTGGCCCCGTCGGCGCCAAAGGCTGAGCCGGGCAGTAGGCAGCCCTCGGTATCGGCGGCCGTGTTGCCAGGGTGAATGCGCACGCCGCAGTTGTCGATGAGGTTGTTGCCGAAGCGGATGGTGCCGCCGGGCACGTTCACCAGCAGCGGCAGCCGGCGCTTGAAGCGGTTGCTCATGGTGACTAGCACGCGGTAGGTGCCGGCAGGTATGGCCGTCTTGCCGTAGACCTTGGCCTCTCTCGGACCACGCACTACGTCTTCAATGCCGACGCATACTTTTTGGCCCTCGATGTACCAGGTGCTCAGCGTCGCGCCCTTGGCGCTCGGCTGGCGAATGATGGAAATAACCATGCTAGCGAGCGGCAATACTTAGGGTGAGACCAAGGGCGGCAGCTCAGCCCAGCCAGCTCCAGAAGCCCCGGCGTTGCGCTTTGCCTTTCCACTTCTTGGCGCTGACCTCGTAGCGGGTGGCTTCGATGGTTTCCTCGCGCAAGGCCAACTGCACGTTGGCTGTAGCCGCGACCTGGCGCACGTAGGCAGCCTGCGCTGTGTCGGCGGCCGTGCGGTAGGAGGTAGCCGCCTTGCGCCAGGTGCGCGCTTCCCGCCGCACTTTGGGCAGTACGGTGAGGCTGTCGCGCACCTTAGCCGCCTGCGCTACAGGCATGCACACAGTGGGGCCGGGCGGCGGAATGAGTTTAATAGCCTGCGAAAAAGCGCTGAAGGGTAGCGCTGTCAGCAGCAGTAATTTGAGCTTTGACATGGGTACTTTGCAGATGGTAGAGAGTGGCAGAATCTTCGTAGGTCTGGCCGAGGTCCCGGTAGTAGCGGGCGGTGCGGTCGAGGCGGGCGGCCTTAGCGCTGTCGCGTTGGGCCTGCGCCACAGCAGCGCGCACGATGGCGGGCACGCTGGAGTCTTGCGAGTGGCAGGCGCCTAGGGCCAGCAGAGCTAGTAGGAGTAGGTACTTGGGCATTAGCAGAAAAGAGGGTAGAGCGTGAGGGTTAAGAAGCGGGCGGTAGCTCACCAGCTGGGCCAGCGGTGGCACCGTCGCCAATGGCCATGCCCCCGTCGCCTTGGTTTTGCTGCACTAGGGTCGAGGGCATCTTATTGAGGAAAATGCCCAGCAGGTAATCACCCAGGGCCGAGATGCAGTACACGAGGCTCAGGGCACTTATCTCGTCGCGGTTGAGCGTGGGCCACGTCATGATGCGGCACACCAGCGGGGCCGTGGCCAGCGTTATGCCGGCGGTGAGAGCGATAAGCGTGAAAGCGTTGAAGTGTCCGCGGGCATCTTCGAAGAACTCACGCAGGTGGCGGCTGGCTCCTTTCATTTGTGGGTGCTCATAAACTGGTCGTACATGGCCGCGCGCTGCTCCAGCGAATTGATGCGCTGCTCGAATTCCTTGTGCGTGGCGGCTGCCTCCTGCTTAGCCGCTTCCAGGTTGGTGACGCGCTGGGTGAGGTACTGGCGCTCCATCGTTTCGAGCTTCACCGTGGTGCTGAGCTCGATGATGTCCTTGCGCGTTTCCTTGATATCGTTAGCGGCGCTGTTAATCTGGGTGGTGAGCAGCACGTTCAGCACCGCCAACAGGGCCGGGAAAGCCCAGATTTTGAGCTTGTCGATGGTGCTGTCGTTATCTGCGCCCATGGGAGTAGGTAGGTTGCGGCGGCTCGCGTTCGAGCTTCGCTTCGAGGGCTAAGCGGCGACCTTCGGCCGTTGGTTGGGCCCACCAAGCCGCGGCCAGGTGGGCAGGATAGTGACGCTCCGGGCGCTCCACTGGGGCCTGGCATTCTGGGCGAGTATCTATAGCGGTGAGCATAACCTAGAGCAGTAAAAAGGCAGGGTAGTAAGAGCGGGTGAGCCACCACGCAAGGGCGGCGGCCAGCAGAAAGAGGAGCCAGCGACGAAGCATCAGCTGGCGGCGAAAAGGGAGGGCGGGGCGTCAGCCTGCTGGGCGTAGGCCAGCAGCAGGGCGTTGATGTTGACCTGGCCCGTGGCACACATGGCGCCGAAAAACCTATCCTGTAGTATCAGCGCCTCAGGTTTGGCATCGAGGAAGGAGGGCCAGTCTTGGCCTTCCGCAAACTCCTCCACCTGCTGGGTCTGGGTGTTATAGGCGGAAGTGGGCGTGCGCAGGCGGTAGCGCGGAAAACCGTCTTGTGGGTCCACGGCCACCTCGCGGTTGGCCAGCAGGCGCACGGCCGGCAGCTGCACGTAGGCGGCCGGCACGGCATCACCGAAACTGCCATTAGCCGAGACGCCGAAGGCCTGGCGCTGCATGAGCAGCACCAGCTCCACGTCGCCACTCGGTAAGAAGCGCATCGTTAGCTCGCTCGGCCGGGCACGCTGGCGCAGCACGGTTTCGGAAAATTGGAGGTCGGCCACGTCGAGCGCGATAGCCTGCACGTCGGGAGTAAGCAGCATGGAAGTAGTTAGAGCTTGTGGTTGCGACGGATGGTCGCTAGGTAGGCGTTGTGCTCGGCGTCTGTGAGGTAGCGGTTTACGACCATGAAATAGCGTAGCGGGCCATTGAGTCGACCAAACTACTGCTGCGTTAATCCCTGAAAATCAGTATCTGCGCCGAGGCTGCCGGTAATCTGATAGTCGCCCTGGCTGACGTATCGCTGGTTGCCTTTTCCTTCTGGCCCGCCACTATTGGAAACGCGAAAGGAAGCCAGCAGCCACGAGCCTATATCCAGTTCGTCAAGTTGGCCGAAATTGTAGCCTAGGTGCGATTTCAGTTGGTTGTTGTCGAAATACACAAAGGCGCCGAGTGCAGCATCAAAGACTGGCGATTGATAGCCTTGCAGCGCGTCGGGCCGGCAGAGAAAGAAGATGCTGGCCTCACTGAGCCGCTGCTGATAGTCGCACAGCAGGCTATCAACATTCGTGAAGAATGGCACCTTCACGCCACGTTCCAGCTGCCAGGTGGGTGCCGGGTTGCCAGCTGGCAGGGTGGTGTGGCGGCCATAGTTGCTAAAATCTCGCCACTGCGTTACCTGGCTGCCGCTCGTTACCAGGCTGGCTGGGTGCGAGCAGTCGAACGCGCACACTACGTCGGCCGGGTAAACGGGCAGCGGCGGTGGGCCAGTCGCATTACGAGCGGCCGCCAAGGCCATGTAATAGCGGGTTAGCCTCATGGCAATTGGTTGATAACGTAGTGAATCTTGCCGCTGGCGGCTACTCGAAACCCGTACTCGTTGCGGCTGCCGCTTACGTAACTGCCGCCCGCCAACTTGAACTGGCTGGCGCTAAGAGTGGGTTGGCTGGCCCCAGCACCCAGTTCCACGAATACCACGGCGCCCACCTTGGCCCCGGTGGGGTCCACGGTGAACGTGCCGCTATAAATAGGCGCATACTCCGCGTCCTGGGTGAAGAGCAGTGCGGTGCCTGGGGGCATGGCTACGGCGGGCGCAGCAGTGAGCGCGCCGGTTAGCCAGTTTATTTCGAGCACGTTGCCCGCATCAATGCCGGCCGCTGCCAGCACAGTCAGCGTGTGGCTGCCCGTGTCAAAGGTGTAGGCGCTGGTTGGCAGCAGGTCGAGCGTGGGGTCGCCGCTAACGGTAACCCCACGCACGCCGACAGATACCACTTTGGTGGCTTGCTCAAGGCCGCTGAGGCTGCTGGCTGTGATGGTCTGGGCGCCGCTGGCCGGGGCTGAGTAGGCGCCGCTAAAGTAGGTCGAGGCTGCATTGCTGCCGCCTACCTGCACCACTTTCACTTTCGGGCCGACAACATCCACCGAGCTCGTACCCACGAGGTACACCGTTACCTCGTACTGCTGGGCAATCTGGTTGGTGATGCTGACCGCGTGGCTATTGATGAGCGTCACGGCGCTGCTGGTTGCCTGGCTCGACCCACCCCGAAAGATGATTTTTTGCTGCACCTCGCAATTGCGAATCTGGTAGGCGCGGAACGGCGTGGGCAAGCTCCGGTCTTCGGGCGAGGGGATGATGGCGCCCGTATTATTTCCACCCGCGGGTGGGTAGAAGTTCACGCCATCCAGCTGCGAGTGGCCGCGCAGAATGAGCTGCGCGCTATCGGCTAGCTTAACCTTGGCCCCGTTGCCAAGCAGCAGCGTGTCCAGCATACCAACCTGGTCGGTGAGCGTGACCTCATCAGAATTAATTTCTGCCACCGCGTGCCGACCGACCGCCGTGTCTAGGTCCGTGTAGCCAACCTGGCCCTGCGCCCCGTGCCCGAGGTAGGGGTAGGTAGTCACGTCGTCACGTAGTGGCCTGTGCGTGCCCGCTGTCACCTCAACCTCTAGCAGTTGCCCTGCCCCCTGGTCGTCATACACCACACCTAGGCGGTGGTAGGCGTCAGCCCGCACGCCCTGTACATGCACGGTGCTGTCGGTGCCGGTGGCATTCCAGTCGCCCGTGATGGCGTAGAGGGTGTTGGGGCTTACGCCCGGCGGGTCAGCCAGGCGTAGCTGCTGGGCGTCCGCCAGCGTTACGGCTAGGCTGCTACCGCCACCCAACAGGGCTGCCAGCTGCTCAACGCTGAGGCGCTTGTTTTGGAAGCCGCCCGCCACCGGCCCGGCCGGCACCTCTACTTCGAAAAAGCCGCCCACCAATTCCAGGCGCGCGTTGACGATGCCGTCGAGCTGATAAATGCGGATAACCTTGACACCCATGCCCCGAAGTTCCTGCCCGCCCTAGGCCGGAAAAGAAGCCGAGCGGGGCAAAGCGGGGCAAAGCCGCTAATCACGCACGCGCAGGCTGCCGTCGTGCGTGCCGCGGGCCACGGAGGCAAAGAAGGCTGGCTTGTACTCGTAGAGCTGGTGCGTGACGCGCACGTTGCTCAGATTGGCATAGGGGTCGGGCGCGTCGGCCCCGGCGCCGTTCTCGATGAGCGACACCCGGGTGTAGCCCAGCTTCAGGCTCCACTCGGTGCTACCCACGCAGAAGCGCCGGCCAGGCACATCGGTGGGCGCGTCGAGGGTATCAAGCAGGTAGATGGGCTCCGTACCTAGATGGCTCAGCGCACCCGTGAGCAGTTTGCTATTGCCTGAGCGCAGACTTAGGCCGTCGAGCACCACCGATTCAAACAGCGGGGCGGGCAGCAGGTCAATGCTTCGGCTCCAGCTGGTAGTCATGGTACCGTCCACGTTGGCGACCGTTTTGCCGAAGGCCGGCAGGTTGCCCGAGAACAGGCCGGTCGAGATAGGCACGTCGGCGTGGTACACGTTCAGCACCTCGGTGGGCCGCACGGTGCCGGCCGGGCCGTCGGCGCGAAAGTTGTCTTTCCCGTCCCAGGTGACTCCTTGCGGGCGCAGCTGCACGCCAATGCTACTGAGCAGTAGGTTGCCCGTGGCAGCGTTGACGGGCTGCACGGGCGCCCACTCATCGGCAGGCAGGAAGACGGCCGGCGGCGTCGCAAACTTGGCCTGGTCGCGGCGGGCCACAAACAGGTTTTTGCCGGTGGCGTAGTCATCACGTACCACGTCGCCCTTCTTGTAATCGGAGTAGGGCGAGTAGCTGGGTGCATCCCGAAACAGGTTGGTGTCGGGCGCCAGCCAGGAATACACCCGCAAGGTGGCGACCTGCGTGCCCGAGGGCAGCGGGGCCAGCGGCACTTCAAAGGTGTTATCCTTGCCATCGGCCGCCAGCTTGAGCGTGGCCAGCTGTACGCCTAGGCTGTGGCCATCAACTAGGATTTCGTAGGGCAACGTGCCCACGGCGGCCGTAGTGGGTGAGCTCACGGCGTTGCCCTCATAATCGAGGTACGTCTCGGTAGGTACCACTCGCCCGGTGAACGACAAAAACGCGGGCGTGGCTTCCAGGCCGCCCACCAGCGGCAGGGCAGGGCCTTGCAGGTAGCGGTCATCGCGCTGGCTCAGGCCGAGGCTGCGCACCCACTGCGTCACCAGGTCGCTGCCTTTCTCGCCCGCGCGCACCAGCACCAGCGGGAAGGGCAGCTGGGGCAGGGCCACCCAGCCGGTAATGGTGCGCAGTTGGCTCATGTCATCGAGCCAGGCGTACCTATCCGAAAACACGTCGCCGGCCGAGTAGGCGTTTTTCAGCCAGCCCGTATCAGTCGAGCCCGTGAGTGATTTCCAGCTCTGACGCGTCGAAAGCTTCTGCGCCTCCACCGACCGCAGCCAGTGGAGCGCGCCCACCTGCGGCGGTTGGATGGTGCCGCTAGGTGCTACGGCTACGAGGTCACCCTGCGCAGTGCCAGCGGGCAGGTAGGCCCGGCCGGCGGCGTCGGTGGCGGCTTCCAGAATGCTGCGCAGCTGCCACGTGCCTTCGCGCTGCACCAGCGTGCCACGCAAGGCCTGCGCCAGCGCATCGACTACGGTGCGGCAGTTCTCGGGCTCATCCTTATCGGGGAAGTAGTAGCCCGTGCGATTGGTGGCGCTGGCCTCTTCGGGCGCGTCGAGCGTGGCCATGCCCGCGTCGCGGCTGTTGGTGAAAAAGCGCAGCGGCAGCGACACCTCGCAGCGGCTCAGGCAGTGCAGCAGGCTATTGATAATTGGCCGGTAGCCGGTCAGGCGCTGGCCGTTGTGGCCCGTGAAGTAGGTGCCTTTCAGTCCGGCCAGCCCGTCGGTGGCCAGTACGCTCACGTCTACCAGCCCATCCTGCAGCTCGCCTTCGTACACACTCGGTTGCACGTAGCCGCGGAACTGCAATTGGCCGGCGCGGCGCACGTCCACGCGGCCGAGGCGGTCATCGCCTACAGTGAGGTCTTCTAGTTCGCCGAGCTTCACTCTCAGGCTGAGTTGGCACGATGTACCCACCACGGGCGGCAAATCTCCCTGGCCACCTAGGCTGGTATTGAGGCCGTCGCTTTTGATAACTACCGGATTGCGCTGGCCCTTGATGAGCACGGGCACCCCTTTATAGTCGCGCTCCCATATTTCCAGGCGGCAGGGCACCCCGTGCAGGTCTGAGAAGTCGAGATACCAGTGCACAGCATAGCGCTGAGTGAGCGTAAAGCTGACGGTAATCGAGTTGCCATTGGAGTCGGCAACTACCACCGAGTGCATGCCCGCCTCTAGGCTATCGAAGCGGCCCGTGGTGTTCGTGACTCCATTTAGTGTGAATCGTAGTGGCGGGGCGCTGGCCCGTACTTCCACCACGCAGCCGCCGTTCTGCTCAGGGCCCGAGGTGGGGTTGAAAAGAATCAGGTTTTCAAGCTCGAGCGAGCTAGCGGCTGTCGTGGGGCTATCCACGAAGTACACGCCCTCTTCAAATACACCGCCTACCCCATCGGCATACACCTGGCGCCACGTCTGGCCGTTGGAGCCCGGCAGCAGGTAGCCATCAACCAAGGTGCCGTAAGGCCGGGCGAAGTCGTCCTTGCCCTGGCCAATCGAGTAGTTGCGCAGTTCTACCCGCAACTCATTCATCAGCCACCAGCGCCGATACAGCCGGCCAGCGTACAGCCGGTCGGCTAGGATAGCGCCGCGTGGGTAGCCGTAGAACGTTACGCCGATGTCAATTAACTGCGTGGCAATGGCGCCCATGGCATCAGTCACGCGCAGCAGGTACTGCCCAGTGGCCAGGTTGTAAAACCTTACCGGATAGATTTCCAGCTTAGACGTGTCAGTTTTATAGTAGCCCGCTGCGTTGCCTTTTTGGCCGATTACCTCCAGCTGGTACGGGGCCACGCCAAACTGCCCCGTTAAGTCAAGGCAGGCGTCGGCGACGTTTTGGTCGGTCGTACCAGGGCTGGTCGGAAGTAGCTTGAGCTTCAGGCTAGTGCCGCCACCCTGCACGGGCGTCACTTGGTTTTCCGTGTAGACGCTGCCGTTGCCATCGGCATACACGTAGCGCGTTTTGCCTGGCGCATACTCGTAATCGTAGACCCGTGCGCCCCTGGGCGGGTTGAACGTCGTGTTATCCAGCGAGTCGAACTGCGTGGGGTAGCGGGTGCGCTTCTCGGTGTCGAAATAGATTTCGGTGACCCGGTAAGGCAAGGGGCTGCCGGGAGCGTTGGAAAGAACCGTGCGGCGCAGCAGTAGGTAAGCCATGCCCGAAGTTCCGGCCGGCCTTTTCTGGGCTAGGGCCTAGGGCGGGGCAAAGCGGGGCAAACACAAGAAGGCCCCACTTTACCCTGATACCTGCGAGCGGTAATCTGCCTGCCTCAATGCCGCCACCATCTCATCGGTGCGCAGCCTTAGCTCACCAATGACCTTGATAGTTGTTTGGCTGCTGTTTTGGCCGTAATTGCTTGGCGAAGGTGAGCTACTGGCACCGCTGCCCGCTGATTTGCCCACGTTAGCTGCTGCACCCTTCGCAATGCCACCAATAGCGAGTAGGGCCAGGCCACCCGCAATGGCGCCCACTCCAGAGAAAGTAGCCAAGCTGACTTTCAGCGCTTCAATTCCTAGGCCTGCGGCTAGGATGATGCTACCTAACTGTGTAGCTAGGTTGCCCACCGTGCTCAGTAGAGTTTGCAGCAGGGCATCCCCAATGCTTTGCGTGCCACTGAGTGCACTGGCGAACGCATCTGAAATACCCCCAGCAAGGCTCATCACGCTGGCTTTCACGGCCTGCGTAGCCTGCGCGTCGATACTTAGCTGCTTGAATTGCGCGCTCAACTGCTGCAAGTTGGCATCGAGCGGACTGGTGCCAGCAGCTATCAAATTTTGAATAGCTCCCTGCAATACGTTGGCCTTGGCGCCGGCCTCATCGAAGAGCACGCCCAACTGGGAGGCGCCATCAATCTGCCGAAATGCTGCCCCTAGGTTCAATAGCTCATTGTAGAGTGGCTTCGAAACAAAGCCGTCAAACTTGGGCTGAATCTTAATTTCCCCTAGGCGTAGGTTCACTGCTCAGCAACTGCACTGGCCGCTGCGCTTCCGTAATAGCCTGCATGTTGAGCTTGGCCGCTATCGGCAGCTCGAACGGCTTGACCTGCTTGGCATAGTCGCCGAGCAGCCGGGCCACGTCCTGCGGCAGCGTGTCGCCAATCGTGCGCGGAATGAGCGACTTTACTTCGACTGGCTTTAAGTTGAGGTCCCCACCAGCCGCCCGCAATCTGTCGAGCGCCTGGCTGGTGTTCACTAGGTCGGCCGCAAAGCCGCGGAAAGCTTTTGAGCTAGTGCTTACGCCTGCGTCTACTAGGTTTTTCAGCCCACCCGTAAGCGTATTCACGCGCCGCTCCAGTACCTCGACCTCGCTAGGGGTATTACCTAGAATATTATCAAGCGCCGTGAGCCGAGCCAACTCCTCGCGGAGTTTCTTGATGGCGTCAGTGACCTTCTTATTTGCCTTGTCTGCCCCTTCCAGCCGCGCAATGTATTCCTGCAGGCTCTTAATCTGCGGGTTGAAGGATAGTGCCAGCTTCTCGTTGCCCGCATTCTGTTGGTCTTCTTTTAGCTGCTTTAACTGCTCGTGCAGCCCTTTTAGCAGGCCGACCTGCGCCGTGATGTCAACTGCGTTGCCGGCAAAGTTGGGAATCGGGAAAGCATTGCCCAGCTTGGCCAGATTGGCGGCCAGCGTGGGGAAGGTGGCGCCTAGGGCGTCGTACTGGGTGGCCGTGATGCCCGCTGCGGTGCCTAGCTCTGATACCAGGCGCTTCTGCTTTTCTAGCTCCGTAGCGGTGGTGGCTAGCTCCTGCCGGAAATCAACCAAGAACTGCGCGCCGAGGTCTTCGACCTTCACGCCGTTAAAGGAGCCGCGGTTGAGCTGGTCGCGCTCTTTGAGCAGGTGGTCGTAAGCATCGCTCAGGTCGAGCAGCTTCTGCCGCTGGGCGGGCAGGCTTTGCAGCGCAATGGCTTTCTCTAGGGCTTGGTTGCCCTTGATGAAGTCGCGCGCTTTGTCGGTGGCTAAGCCGATGTAGTTGCCGTAGCTGTCGATGCCCTGGCCCGCGGCTGGCATGACGGACGTGACCTTTTCGACAATTGCGCGCAGCTCGTCCTGCTCTTTGCTGGTCAGGGTGGTTTTCGCCCGTAATTCATCGTAGCGGTCGAGCAGCGGGCTGACCTCGGTGGTGAGCTTTTGAGTGGCAGCAGCCTGCTCGCGGTAAGTATCGAGCAGGCGTTGGTTGGCCGTGGCCAGGTAGTAGGCACCGGCCGCCAACGCGGCTACGCCTGCAATGGCCAGCGTGGTGGGGTTGAGCAGCGAGACGAAGCCCGTGCTCAGCAGCCGCACCCCTGACTCCACAGCCACTAGCCCAGCCTTCACGGCGGGCAGGCCAGCGCCGATAGCGCCCAGGCCCACCAGTACCGGGCCGGTGGCGGCAGCCAGCCCGGCAAGCGTCACGATAGCGGCCTGCGTGGGGGCCGAGAGGCTGGCGAAGTTGTCACCGATGGCGGTGATGGTATTGCCCAGCTCTTCCCCAACAGCCTGCAAGTTCAACGCCCGGGCAATGCCGTCGCCCACCTTCGCGCTGGCCACCAACAGCGCATCCATGTCGTTTTCATAGATGGCTTTGAGCCCGCCCGTTACCCGAGGCAACTTGGCCAGCTCCGTGGTAAGGGTAGCAATGAAGTCCTTGCTGCTCTGGCCCTGCTTTTTCAGGCTAGCCGAGATAGTTTCGGAATCCACCGTGCCATAGAGGCGTTGCAGCGCGCCCGCCACGGCTGGGGCCGCCGAGATGATGGGCTTGAGGTCTTCGGCCAGCACCCTGCCCTTGGCAGCCATCTGCGAGAGCTGCGTAGTGACAAGCTCGAACTGCGTAGCGCCGCCGCCAGTGGTAGCGATAGCGTTGGCAAATTCTTTGATTTCGCGGGTCGATTCCTGCACGGTGGTGCCCACCGCGCGCAACCGAATGTCGGCTTGCTCTGCTTGCTCTAGCCCGAGGCCTGGCGATTTGGCCAGCACTGCAAGCTCTTTGATGCGCTCGCCCGTTTGGGTAGCGGCCTGCTGAATGCCTACCAAGCCCGTAATGCCCTGCTTGCCTAGTTCCTGCTGGGCAACAGCCTCCAGGCCACTTCTTACCGTTTCTAGTTTGGAACTGGCAACGAGCGCGCCGGTTGCCATTAAAGCCAGCGGCGCGCTCACAGCTCTGGTGAGGCTAGAGCCAATATTCTGCAAGCCTTCGCCCGCTTCGCGCAGGCCTTTCAGCTCACGGCGCGCATCAGCCATCGCGGCTTTGAACGCGCTGACTTCAGCACCTAGAACGACGGAAACGGAGGCTAGAATATCAGCCATAACAGACTATTGGTAAGCAGCCGCAATGCGGTCAAATTCATCTTCACTCATGTGCTCGAGAGGAGCAGCAGGAGGGTCGCCAGCTAGGGGCATCCATTCTTCGGGCGTGATGGCGGGCTCATTCTCGCCCCGATGGGTATTGAGGTGTAGCACCATTTGCATGCGGAAGCGCCGCCATCTATTTCGTTCGCGCTCCTGCTTGTCATCCTGCCGCCGCAGGTAGCCGCGGGCCTTGCGGTCAAACTCGGCCAGCGTCAGATTCCAGAATTTATCTGGACTTAGCCCTAGCTCACCGTAAGCGAGGTCGAGCCAGCTACTCCATTCATGCTTGGCGTCGATGCGCTGAGGGCCTGCGCTTTGGCCGCCAACTGGTTGGTCATCGACGCCAGCAGAGGGTTTACCGTAGTGGTAGCCTCCGTGATTGCTTCCGCAATGGCATCCGCTTCTGTCTGGGGCATTTCTTCGAGTAGGTCTACGGCCTGCTCTTGGGTGAAGCTCAGGGCAGGCGCAAAGCGCTGCAGCGCGCAGGCAATGATGCCCGAAAAGGCTTCGATATGGTCCTCCACAATGGCTAGCCCAAATTCACTAGCAGGGCGGCCGCTGAGCTTGGTCCAGTCGCGCAGCACGTTTAAGCTAAAGCGCACGGGGTAGGCGACCCTGGCGACGGTAATCGTGACTTCGCCGCGGGCAGTAGTAGGGGTGTTCGTAGAGGCTTTCATGTAGAAAAGAGGAATGGCTTTCGTCCAAAAAGCCCGCCACGGAAGCCGGGCGGGTTTTCTGAATTGAACACCTAAATACTTAGACTACTTTGTCGAGTGGGCCCGTGCCTTGCAGGGTGGTGCCGAATGTGGCCAGCCCTTTCTGCTGGCCCTTCAAGCTGCCTTTGGTGATGAAGCACTGGCCTTTGTATTTGGCCGCCGAAGCACCTACTCCAATCGAGAATTTGATATTGAGGATGGCCTGCGCGATTTGCAGGTCGATGAAGTTTTCGGCCGTCACGTTGTCATCAGCATCGCCGAGGCGGGCTTCGCGCACCACTAGGTTGTTGGCGCCGGTCCAGCTCATCTGGCCGGGCTCGAACTCCTTGAAAGCCCCGCTTGCCGTGCAGGTCGCTTCTTCCGACTCGGTATCGAGGTCGAGCGAGATGTCATTGGAGCAGCCCACTACTATTTCAGTAGGAACGCCGCCCACATCCCTAGTTACCGTCAGCAGCACATCGCGGCCTTTAATTTTGGTAAGAGACATAAAAAATGCAGAAAAAAGTGAGAGAGTGACTTAAGATTCTAGGCCTTCGAGCAGGTAGTCCTGGGTGCGGAAATAGCAAAGTGCTGGGTCGCTGTAGTGGTCGAGCTGCTGGTCGAGGTCGATAGTGACCGAGTCCACTCGCTGCCGGTGCAGGGCCTTGCGGCAGGCCTGCGAGAGCGTGCACACTTCCGTGTATGTCTGCGTGAAAAGCGAGAGCTGCACGCGGGCCGTGTCATCGAGGTCGCAGCTAGCCGACGTGTCGGCATTCTGACTAATGACTTGGTAGCAGACGTAGGGGAACGGCGTGCCTTGCGGCGCGCGTAGCGGATAGATGCGGTACTTTGACTCCCCGGCTTCCACATAGCCCAGCAGGGCCACAACAGGCGCATTCTGGGTGAGCAGCGAGCGAATGAGTTGACCGGGTTCCACTACTTGAAAACTGATTTAAAGGCGTCTTCGATAATGCTTTTGCATTCGGCCTTGATGATGCCAATTGCCTCGTCTTTCTTGCTGTCAAAGGCTGGCCGCATGAAAGGCTTAGCCGCGGCACCCGGGTGCTGCACCTCTTCCACGAAGACGTTACCCCGCAGGTGCAGCTTGCCTTCAGCAGCTTTAGCCTTGATAATGTGCGGAGCCGTGCCATACTCCACTAGGTGACCAGCGTAGCCCTTGAAGCGCCCACCGCGCCGCGGGCCGACGTAGACTTGCTCGCCCTTACCACGGCCGCGGCCGGGAATGGAGCCGATGCTTTTCTGCAGGTCGCCGTTGTCTTTCGAAACGCGGCTTTGGGCTTCGGTAATGATGGGCTTAGCTGCCTTGTTGAGGATGCCCCGCACCACTTTGTTGCTGAGTTTCTTATCGTTGGATAGTCCGTCAAGAACCTGGCCTAGCTCCTCAATGCCGACAAAGGATAAGTTTTTAGCCACGGGAATAGGTCGTAAGAAGTAGACCAGCACGCCGGCCAACTTCCTGAATAGCGATAATTTGATAAGTGTGGCCCTCACAGACGAACTGCCAAGTAGGCGTTATATCGGCCCGGTAGCGAATCTGCCAGTTCGCGGCCTGCTGAGCAGTTTGCTGCTGGCCGATGACGGACTCAGCACCGGTGCCCGGCTTCTGCTCGCCCCATACTGTAGCTACGTCTTCGAAGCCAGCCGGAGCGGACTCACCGAAGTCGTTTTGGGCCACTACCGCCGGGCGCTGTAACAGCAACTGGCGGTCAAACTTGCCGAAGTTCATAGGGTGGGTACTCGCAGTAGATTCATGAGCATTTTGGCCGTCTGGGGTACCTCCGTTACGTTCAGGCCCACTGCCACCGAGCCGCGATTCTCATACCAATGGCCCAGCACTAGGCGCAGCCATTGACCGGCTACGTTTTGCTCGTTTTCGCTGAGTACGGCCGGGTCCACGTAGCCCACAAACTTGGTTGTAGGCGGTACGGTGGTTGGGTCAAGTACCGTGACAAGTGCCGGTTCGCCTTGCTCGGGCCATCGGCGCTTGCTTTCGACTTCGAAGCTGGCCTGTACTGCATCCACGTAGGCCTGCAAGAGCGCGTCCTCACTAGTAGCAGTAGGGTCGAGCTTCAGGTGGGCTTTGGCGTTAGCGAGAGTGAGCATGGCAGGGATTAGACGGCAGGTTGAGAAGCGGTTAGCAGTTCGATATGCCCGCTCGCCAGCAAAGCCACTACATGCTCGGCTCCCAGTAGCGCCTCATCACCTTTGAAGTAGGCATACCTGGCGTGGGGGCGCACGAAACGCACTGGTTGCGGTAACACCACGCGAGTGGCCCCGGCTACCAGCTCCAAAAGGGTAGCGGGAAGCTTTTCGGCTGATTTTGCGTCGGATTGTCGGGCCGCGGTCGGCTTTGCGTCGAGCTTTGGAGCTTTTTTAGACATAATTCGAGCTGATATAGCCCTACGTGAGGCCTGACCGGTGACTACCAGCCAGGCCCACTAGGCTTAGCGAGCGTTAACCGCAGCCTGCGAAATAGTGGCGTTCGGCACTGCGTCGAGCATGGCGGCGAATGACTTCTGGCGGCGCAGCATTACGTCCCAGAAAGTGTTGATTATTAGGCGTACTTCACCTTTGAGTGCAAGGGTGATGTCGTCGCGGGTGATGTCCATACCGCCCCACTGACCGATGAAGAGGTCAGCCCAGTTACCAAATACCACAGCTGAGGCGGCCGTAGCCGTTCCCTTTGTTGAGTCCTTCACCAAGTTGGAGGCCACGAAGGGGAAGCCGTTGAGCTCGGTGTTGGAGTTGAGCACCATCAGCGGGTTGCCCTGGGCTACTGGCTGGGTTTTGAGCGTGCCCTTGATTTTGTTCGAGAGCAGATACTTGAGCGTCCCCACGGCAGCGTTGTTTACGTCCACCATGGCTTCGAGTGCCACGAGGGTAGCCAGGTCAGGAATAGCACCGTTGGCACCGCCCACGAACTTGCTGATACCCCCGTTGTTGAGTAGGCCCAGCGGCTCGTTGTCCTGGCCGTCGCCGTAAATGGCGGCCACATCCACAGCGCGCGTGACCGAGCCGATGATTTCGTTGCGCACAAAGGCTTCAATATCGATGCTCGACTGGATGATGAGCTGCTTCGACAGGTCCACGTAGGTACCCAGCCGGTGCGGGGCCATCTTCTGGCTGCCAAACTTGATGTTCGACTTGTCCAGCGTCTCAATCTCGCCTTTCCAGGTTGAAACGGCGCCCTGAGTGTGGGTTGGGAAGATGATGTCACCCTTTAGCCCGGTCAGGACGGTGGCACCAAGCGAATTGGTTACCAGCTGGTCACGTAGCAGTTCAATCATGCCGCGGCGCTCGTCGACTACGAGTACGCGGCCGTCGGCCGGCTGGTCGCCCTGGGTTACGGTGTTGTCGCGGCGCTCGCGGCCCTGCAGCACGCGCATGGGCACGCCCACACCGTGGATTTCCTGCCCCAGGTCCCGCGCTTCGGCGATGGCTTCCTGGTGCATTTCCTTTTCTAAGCCCGTGAGCTTGTCAGGGTTGCCAGCCGCTTGAATGGCGCGGAGGAAGGAATAGCTACCCGTCGCGCGCTCCTCGGTGGTGTTGTGCGTGTTCAGGGGCTTAGTGCGGCCGGCCTCTTCCGCATTCAGGCGCTCCTGCTTTTCAACCCGGCGCAAGTCGGCCTCCAGCGTGTCGATGTCAATATGCAGCGCGTCGAGCTGGCCGGATTCCTCGGACGTGAGGCCACGTTTTTCGCCCTGTGCCTTGCTGATAAGACCCTGGGCTTGGTCGATTTTGGCTTGCCGCTCTTCGCGCAGGGCCTTAGCGTTTTTCATTTTGTTACAGAAAAAAGGTGAGTGTGAATTAGTAGCGAGCTTTCAGGCGCAGTTGGGCAGCTAGCACATCCAGGCCAACGGTTTCGACTAGTTCCGTTTCGGGCTCGTCGTGGTCAAATGCGCGGCCCAGTTGGTGGGCGTTGGACTTATCGAGCAGGCGCAGCACCTCGCCGACGGGAAGCTTCTCGATGTCGGAGAAGCTGTAGCTGCCACCTAGGGCGCGCTTGACGAACATCAGCGCGTGTGACGCCTGGTCACGGAGGGCGCGCGCGGTGGCGTCGGGGTTGGAGGGGATGTTGACGATGCTGAATTCGAGGAGTTCTTGTCCTTGGAAGTAGTAGGTTTCGTCTTTGCCGCCTCGGGCTTCGGTGCCGGTACCATAGTTGCCTTTTCCAATCTCGGCGAAGCCCACCGAGGTAGCCCGCAAGGAACCGAATAGGACCTTGCGGAAGATTTTTTCAGCTAGGGGGTTGATGTCGGCCGGCTCGAACACGACGCGGCCAATAAGTTGGTCGCCTTCGAAAAAGGCCGAGCCGCGGCCAATCACGTCGTCAGGGTTGGGGCCGGCGCACATGCCATCACCGTACACATTGTGCTGATAGCCGACAATGCCGTTGCGGTTGAAGTTGTCGAGCTTCCAGCCAGCTGGGTTGAGCACGGTGCGGTGGCGGTCGCGGGTGTTGTTGCTGATGACGAACTCGACGGTGCGCGTTTCCTCTACGTTGGTGGAGAGGGCGCGCAGCTCGCCAAACTGGCGGCCGCTGTGGGTTTCGGATAACCTAGGCTTGCTCATCGGGCGGGGTGCCGGTGGCCGGCTTACTGTTTTTGCTGATTACCTCATCCACCTTGTCGAGCGGCATGCGGTTGACTTGCACGAAGCGACGGTCACCTTCGGCGCCGATGCCATTCATGTCTTCTAGTTCGCGTACCTCGTTGATGCTCATTACCCCGATGTCGGTCATCTTGCCGTAGAACGTGGCGCGGGCGCTGGCATCAGCACGTAGTAAAGCGTTGAGGTTGTGCCGCCAGTAGTGGGTTTCCACTTCGCTATCTCGCAGCAGCTTGAGGCGATATTCCTGCTCGATGTTCACCAGCCACGGCTGCAGGGTGTTGGTGGTGTAATCGAGGCCCTGCTGCTCAATGTTGTTGTTAGTCGAGCGCTCCAGGTCCTGAATCTTATGGAGCGGCACGCGGAAGATGCTGCATACTTCCTGGCGAGTGAACTTGCGTGTTTCCAGGAATTGTGCATCAGCCGGGGGCATGGACACGCTTTTGAACGTCAGCCCGTTTTCCAGCACAGCTACCTTCCCAGCGTTTTCGGTGCCACCGTAGATGGCCTGCCAATCGGCGCGGATGCGGGCAGACGCCGTACCATCCTTGAAGGTGTTGGGTGTTTCCAGCACGCCCGACAATCGGGCACCATTGGCATAGAACTGCGCCCCCGCCCGCTGGGCCGCCAGGCCAGTACCTAGGTTCTCGCGGTGAGCCGCCAGTACCGATAGGCCCATGATGCCGTTTTCGTCCAGCACCAAGCCCCGCAGGTGAATTACCTGATAGTCTTGGTACGTGCGCGGGTCGCCCCAGAAGCGGTAGTAGAGGCGGCCGTTGGACTCGCGTACTTCCGTTTGGCGCGGGTGCTTATAGAGCAGCGCGTCGGGGCGGTAGCGCGGGCCTTCGTCAATTAAGGCATAGGCATTGCCGTGCAACAGGACCGTCGCCATCATGGCCATGCGGTGTGGCATGGCATTTTGTAGCGGCGAGGCTTGCAGGTTCAGCAGCCGGCTGGCGGGGTGGCCGTACACTTTCTCCTTGCCACCACTAGGAATATCGCGGTAGAGCTGGCAGGGGAGGGCGGCAATGTCTTGGCTGATAGCCAGCACGCAGGCCCAGACCGCGGCGAAGCTGAGCGCAGTACGCTCATTGACGACAACACCGGCGCTACTTGTCTGACTGCCCATGCCTAGCAGGGCAATCAGGCGCGCATTGGATTCCTGCGTGTCGATAGTGGCGCCCGTGGTTCGCGCCTCACGCTCCGCCGACACGGCGGCCAGGAGCGGCGTGGCAGTAGAGCGAGCAAAGGGATTGGACCAAAAAGACACAGCGTCGGGGCTTGAACTGTGTCAAAGCTCCGACGCTGCCTAGGCGGGGTGCAATCTTGGGCGGGGCAAAGCGGGGCAGGGCCTAAAAGCTCAGCAGGCCGCGCTCTTCGTAGATGCTGGTTTCGGGGCCTTCGCCACTCATGTAGCCCCCTAGGGCCATGGCCAAGGCCACCATGCCATCGACCTTCTCTTTGCTCTTACCCTTATCGATTTTGATGTTGCCGGCCGGGTCGCGCTTAATCTCGACATTACCGCACATCCAAGCTAGCACGGGGTTGCCATAATGGTGAATTTTGCCCTCTAGCACCAGCTTTTCAAGTTCTTTTGTGGGAGCTGACATTGATAAAAAGCCTTGGCCAAAGGGCTGCATCGGTACGCCTTCCTCGGTCAGGTCGATGACGAGCTGTGAGGAATTGTAGCGGTCGAACTCTATCATCTGCACCTGATACATTTCGCAGAACTCTAGTACTTGGGCCTTGATGAAGTTATAATCGGTCACGTTGCCGGGCGTGGCGATGATGTAGCCCTCATCTACCCACTGGCGGTAGGGCACACCATCTTTCTTAGTGCGCTCGTCGATGCTATCCTCGGGCACCCAAAAGAAAGGCAGCACATCGAAGCCATCGGCCTCATCCGGAAAGAGGAAAACGAGTGCTGTGATGTCGCGCACACTAGCTAAGTCCAGCCCGCCCCATGCCTTGCGACACACTAGTAATTCAGCAGGAGTGCCCTGCGCGCCCTGCATCCACAGCTCATGCGGCAGCCAGACTTCGCTGGCATCAGTCCAGAGATTGAGATGCTTGGTTTTGAAGTTTACCTGCAAGCTGGGCATGCGCTCCGCCGCGCGGTACTGCTCGCGTAGATAGTCCAAGCCTACGGACACCCCTAGGTTAGGATTTGCCTTTTGCCAGCAGGTTTCATCCCCCCATTCATCATGCTCATCAAGGCTGAAAATGACGGTGAAGTAGGCGTCATCATCGTGGAGTTGCTCCAGGATGCCGACGCAGGCCTTGCGCAGTTGAGCACAGGGCCCGAGCCGGTTAAAGCCTGCGGTCGTGATGATGTTAAGTAGCGGCTGTGAGCGAGCACCGGTGGCTGATTTTAGTACGCCGTATAACTCATCGTTGGGGTGGGCGTGGTACTCGTCGATAATGATGCCGTGCGGGTTTAGGCCGTCTTCGGTTTTAGCATCGGCCGACATCGGCTGCATCTTCGACATGGTGCTGGGTACGAAGATGGAGTTTCGGTGCGCGCGAATCATCTTCAAAGCGGCGCTTTTAGCCGCCATGTTCTTCGCGTCGTCAAAGACAATCTTGGCCTGCTCTTTCTTGGTGGCAGCCGTATAGATTTCGGCGCCGGCTTCTCCGTCAGCTACCAGCAGTTGCAGGCCTACGCCAGAGCTGAGGGTGCTCTTGCCATTCTTACGGGCTACTTCCACGTAGCTTTCGCGGAAGCGGCGCGTGCCGTCCGCCCGCTTCCAACCGAAGAGGCTGGCAATAATGAACTGCTGCCAGGGCTCTAGCGTGAGTGGCTTGCCCGCCCAGCGGCCCTTGTTGTGGGTCAGAAAAGAGTAAAAGCGCACGGCCGCAGCAGCTACCTTTTCATTGAAAAACAGTCCGCGGCTTTCTCCATCTTCCAGGTCGCGCAGGTGGCGTTCGCAGGCTAGTAGCGCGTAGCGGCCGACGCGCACGGGCAACGCACGAAGCTGGGCGCGTAAGGGCTCAGCTTTGCGCTCGAGCGCGGTGACCTGTGCTTCCGTATCTGGCTCTTTTTTGAGCTGCCGTATTTTGAGTACGATAGGGCGTAGGCGCTCCTGGATATTGGCTTCGGTGCGGCCGGCAGCTACTACGTTGTGGGCGTACTGGTGCCAAGAGGCGATGAGAGGTACTTCTTGCATGGATAGGGTGAGTTAGGATTTCAAGTCATCCATCATTTCGGCGAATGGGTTCTTCTCCTCATCGCCACCTAGGGCACTCACCTTGCTACGGCTAGCCGGCGTCAGGCCGAACTGCGTGAGCATGGTCATCGACCGGCGCCACGCATCAGAAGCGATAGCTACCTGCGGGTAGGGCCGGTGCATCTCATCGCCTTGCTTGGTGAAGGTTGAGTAAGTGAAGCCTTCGCGCTGTACAAACTCGCGAGCTTCAGCCCACTCGGCCAACGCCTCCGTGAGCAACTGCAAGGCCGGGCCGTCAGCGACTGTACTGAGCTTCATAGCCAGCAGCACCGCGCCAATCTCGGCCCAGTACTCCTTGGCCCGCTCGCTCAGCCAGTTGGGCGGCACGGGCAGATATACCTCGGGCTGAGGCTCATTAGGATTGGTGCGGCAAGGCTGCAAGGTGCCACCGAGTTTCTTCTGAGAGGTTGGTTTTGGGGGCCGGCCGCCTGCCATAATATAGTGTTTATTTAATGTAAAAGACTCCCAAACTTTTGGGGTTCAGTTTTGCACGCGTGTGTTTGTGGGGAAGGGCTACGGTCTAGGAAAGAAGGCCCGATAGGATTTCGACCCCCTATCCCCCCTGGGGCTGTTGCGTACGTTCTGAGGCACTTTTAGCCTGGTGGCAGGGCCGACACAAGGACTGATGGTTGTTAGGCTCCCAGAAGTCACCGCCTAGGCGCACGGGCGTAATGTGGTCAGCTACAGTAGCGGGGGTAGTGCGGCCGCGCTTGGTGCACTCCTCGCAGCAGGGACACTTCGCTAGCTGGGTAGCGCGAGCTTGTTGCCACCGGGCTGTACCATACTCAGGCGAGCGGGCGGCGTGCTGCTGGTACGTTCGCTTAACTGGCTCAGGCTGCCAGGGACGGCGCTGGGCTTTGGGAAGCGAAGGCATTGGCGGGAAGTAGGGGATAGTAGTTCGGGTACTCGGGGGTGAGCGTGTGCAGGTGCAGGGTGAGCGACTCGTGCACTAAGCCTGGGGGGAGAATGATGCCGCGGGCCCGCATGCGGGTGGTGTCGTACCATACGATGCGGTGCTTGGCGGTGGGGCGCAGGTCCAGGTGCCAGTAATAGCTGTTGAAGACGGGCGGTACGAGGTTGATGGGTAAGCCATCCCGTAGGCCGAGGGCTTCCTTGATGCTGGCATGTAAGTAGAGTACCCCCTTTGGCGTAACCGTGAGGGTGGGCATGGGAGGCGGGGCGGGGACGTGCTCGATAGGGTTGTAGACGGGTAGCATAAGTAAGTTTATATGTGTAGCTAAAATACAAACTAATAACTGATTATGCAAATAGTTTCGTTCCTAAAATAAGGAATGGAATAGCTGGGCTTAGTATGGCTTGAAGCCCTCCTGCTTAAGGAAGGCTTCGACGCGTTGCCACTGGGCTAAGCTCATCACGGCGAGGCGGGCGGTGACCTTATGAGGATAGAGGCTATCGCTACCTAGGGCTTGGCGGGCGTGGTAGCGGGGTGGGGGCTCGGGGGCTGGGGGTATATTAGTGGCCATGAAAAAACTCTTAATCTTGGGGGCATGCCTGGTGGCATTGGCCTCGCAGCCGGTACTGGCGCAGACCGGTGGGCCAGAGGTAGTAATAGTGAAAATCTGGGAGGGGGAAGCAATCCTGAGCATTACTATTGCGCGTGCAGCCGGTAAACCAGAGGTGTTGACTTACAAGACCAAAGAATTGCGCGAAGAAGGCGCATCTGCGGTACTTACACAGAAAGCGCTGGCCAAGCTTTACCAAGAGGGATATATGCTGAAGGGTACTTATGGAGGCAACCAAGGCTATTTGAGTACGCTCGTCTTTGTCAAGGGCCAATAGCCTGCAACTGCTTGACAATTGCGGGCTGGTTGGCAGCGAATCTGGAGGCAGTGCGTAGCATTAGCTTTGAGTTATGTATTTCGTGTACTTTTTACTAATGCCGCTCATCCTTCTGACTCCCACAGCCATGCTCTTGTGGGTAGGCTATCGGCTGGCGTTTGCCTGGGAAGTACCAATGCCTTCTTGGTTGAGAACATTATTTATCACGCTGGCAAGCGGTTGGGTGCTTTCACTACTCATTACGATACTAGTATTTCTAGACCAGTCAACTCTACGGCCTAGGTGAGGCGGTGGGGGCTGGGGTTGGGGTATATTAGCGACTATGAAAAAACTCTTATTCTTAGGGGCGTGCCTAGTGGCATTGACTTCGCAGCCAGTGATGGCGCAGACGGGTGGGCCAGACGTAATTGTGATGAGTGTGAGAATGGGCGGACTAGGTAAAACACGCGTAGTACTGGCCTACAGCGGCGGGAAGACGGAAGAAAAGATGATTAAAAACGCGTCCAATTCCGACAAAGCGCAAGATGAAGCAGCCGCTGCTTATCAAGAAATTATTGCGGGACTATATCAGCAGGGCTATTCCTTAAAGAGCACCTTTGTTGAATTCCAAGGTTCAGTTTCTACCCTGGTCTTTGTGAAAGGCCAATAGCCCGCAACTGATTGACAATTGCGGGCTGGTTTTTATCGACTCGGGAGGCAGTGCGCAGCATTAGTTTAGCAGGATGAAAGACCGTGTAAGTGTGAGGCTGCTACTGCTGCTACTTGGACTCCCAAGTTTGGCCCATGCGGGTGAGGTAGAGCACATTATGGATACCTGGGTTATGCTTATCGGCGCAGCCATCAAAGGGATTTTCTACTTTATAGTGGTAGTAGGTGTGATTTACCTGCTTGTTAAGAAGAAGTAGCTGGTTGAGGTGGTGGGATAGGTTCAAGGCGCAACTGGTCGAGGTAGTCGGCTATTTCGCTAGCCGACACAGCGGGGTCTTCGTAGGGGCTCATGCGTAGTTTTGGGTTATGCTATTGAGCTTGTTAGTATCGGATGCTTGGGCTACTGCGGTACTAGTAGTCGCGCTGTTATTTATGGGCGGGATTAGCGTGGGGCTTTTTTATCTGGGAAGCACACTAGGGCAGAGCGGATGGCGGTCAGTAAAAGCTATTGGGACCTTCTTGCAGGTCGTAGCGCTCGGGCTAGCATTGTTTGCTTTAGTAATTGCCTTTAAGTTATTGCTGAGCTTTGTCATGGACTGGTTATAAATCCAGTTATGCGTCTGCCGGGCCTGATACTCTGTTAGCTCCCTCGTGGGCTGGGCGGCATCGACTCGGGAGGTGGTGTGTAGCATTATGAAATAAGGGTTTTACTCATTGCAAATGGTGTTTTCTACCTACTTGAGTGCGGGATTTGAGTGTGTCTTTTGTGCATGCCAAATGAGGAAAACCGCCGTCGATTAGTAACCGCTGCCCTAGCTTGGACAGAGGGGACAGCCCTAGCGCCCAGTAGCTATGAGGAATGGCTACTGGAAGAGTATGTCTGTGGCAGGCTTTCTATTGAGAGGGTCGTATCCATACTGGAGGTACTATCGAGGTCACAGCTTGGAGCAGCCAGGCGCAACTGGTTGAGGTAGTCGGCTATTTCACCAGCCGACACTGCGGGGTCATCGTAGGGGCTCATATACCTAATAGGCAGAAGGCAATGGAAGCGGTTCGGTAGTCTGTGGGGCTAAAGCAATCCAACCATTCCCTTGAGGTGGGATGTATGCCTCGCGGCTACGCTGGTCAATAGCCTGCTGTAGCTGAGTGGTCAGTGTCTGGGCCTCGTGGCGAGGTAGCCGAGGCAATAGGCTATGGAGGATGCGGAGTAGTTGGTAGCTGGTAAGCATTGGGTGGCTGAGGGCCGTGCTGAGCATTCGTTGGGCGTAGTCAGTGGCTAGTAGGGAGGGGTCAGGTCGCTCACCGCTAGAGAGGTCTTCTAAGGCGGTACGCAGGTAGCGCAGCAGCTCGGGGCCGGTCTCTGCACTCACACCTACTACATAGCGGTCGCCCTGCTCTAGGCTGCCAGCGCGGAAGACAGACGCACAAAGCCACTTAGTAGCTAAACCGTGGTACTGCGAGCGGGGCAGGTAGTCGGCACAGGCCCAGTAGATGATGCAGTAGCAGTCATGACTATAGGCATAAGCGGCCCGGCTGCACTCGGTGATTGTTTCGGGGGAGAGGTGGGGGTAGCTCATTAGTTGAGAGTGATGATGCGGCCCTTACCGGTGTAGTCGGCTGCTTCGGTAGCAGCGTCAAACTCGGTAGGAGTGCTGGTGCGCAGGGGAGGCGTCGTAGACGGGGCCGGGGTGCTGATTCCTGTGAAGAGTTGCGGGGCCGGAGCGGCTGGCGGAGCGGCGTAGAGCCTAGCCACCTTCTCATCATCGAGCGGGCTCCAGCGCTCATGGCCCCAGCGGTAGCGGTTGCTGATGGGGTCCCAATTAATAGGCACCATCGGGGGTATCCCATCGGCCTTGTATCCAATCTCCCCGCGCTTGGCTACGTCGCGCTCATCCTTGCATTTAAGGGCAAAAAAGGCGGCTTGCGTGTTGCCTTCGATGTAGTCGAAGGGGCGGTGCATGGCCCCGACGTAGTGCGCCATGTTCTCCCAGGTCTGTCCGCCTGATATCATACCACCGGTGGGTACCGGGCGGCTTTTGCCGTAGCCCATTTCCTCGCTGGCCCGGCGCGGGTGAGCCGTGAGTACGAGGCATTGGCCGGTATCCATGCTCCACTTGGTGCAGAGGCCGAGGGCGTGAATCAGGTAGGACTCGTCCCCACCTAGCTTTTGCTTGGCCGTGTGGTTGGCCTTGTTCCAAGGGTCGAGCATGCAGTGGGCTATCCCTTCCTTGTCCTGTGCTCCCCCATACTTGGCAATGGCCGTTTCGAAGTAGGCCAGCATGTCGGCGGGGGTGTAGGGCATGCCCGCGGGTGGGTCGAGCAGGATGATGCGGTCACGCACATAGTCCGCCGCCCGCTTGTATTCGGGTAGGCTCAGGAAGTTCTTCTGCGACTTATCGGTAGGGCGGCCGGTGAGCGTATGCACGAGCCCTTGGTAAAACCGCTTGGCCGGCATGTTCTCGCTAGGCCAGATAACCGACTTTTTGCCAGTGAACACGGCGCGTAGCAGCAAAAGCTCGAAGAAGAGTTGGCTCTTACCGTGGCCAGGCCAGCCGGTTATCACGCTGGTGTAGCCGGGCATCCACTTGAAGTAAGGGTCTAGGTACTTGTTGTGGCAGGTTTGCCCTTTCTCACGGCCGTGGTGGTACTCCTGCTGCATCTGCTCCCAGATGGCCTCGTCCAGGGTTACGAGGGCTTTCTCGGCGTCGGGAATGGTGGGTAGAATACCCCCTTGGCCCTTGCCAGCCGCGGTAGGGTCTACCTTCTTGCGGTTAAACTTCTCACTTAGGGCCATGCGTAACGGGTGGGGTAGTATCGCTGGGTGTGTTGAAAAACAAAGATTTGCGTACGGGTAGCGGCAGGCGCTGCCCCGTCATGAGTCGCGTGGCGAGTACCCGTTGCACCGTGGCTATCAGGGGCGAGGGCGTGTAGCTGGCTGGGGGCACGATGATGGCGTACTGGGCGTAGAGGCTAGTCAGACGCTCGTATTGCTGCTCGGCTTTGCGGTAGCCACGGGCGTAGCCGAGGCGGTACACGGGGTCTTTTTCGCGGTACGCCAGCAGGTCAGCCGGACTCATCTGGGCGAGAAGGGCCTGCTCCAGCGTCGGTACTGGCTGGGTAGGGCGCTCGGCATGCTCCAACGCATGGCGGTAAGCTGCTAGCAGGCGCTCGGCAGCTTGGTCATAGCGGCCCACGGCAGAAATGAACTCGGTGAGTTGGTAGAGGTGCTGGCGGTCAGCTTCGCTCAGCATGGGAGCGGCCTCTTGGTGGTCGCAGTACTCAGCGAGCGGGCCGAGGCAGCTTTCTAGCTCGGCGGCCAGTTTGGTCAGCTCTACCTCGTCGGGGAAGCGGCTGGGGGTATCGGTGCTAGCGGGGTGCATGGAGGGAGAGATTAGGCAGCCACGGCGTATTTGGCGAAGTGGGCTTCCTGCTCGGCAGCGGCGCGGGCCTGCTGCTCGGCCAGAAAGTCTTCGTTGAGTTCGGGGGCCGGCAAAAGGGCCGGGGCGGGTACTGGGGCGGGCGGTTGGCCCGAGCGGGTGGTAGGTAGTTCCTCGTCCTGCCAGCACTTGCCGTTGAGGTAGGTCAGCGGGTTTTTGCGGTAGCGCTTCTCGGGAGTAGCGGCGACATAGCCGGGGATGTGGGCCAGGGCCGCTTGGCGCTCGGCAGGGGTCAGGGTGTTCCAGCGCTGCTCGCACTTGTGCTTGTCCTCCTTTTTGCCGTAAGCCTGCCAGAAATCAGCAAAAGGAAACTGCTCGCTCTCCCCAGCCGGGGATTTAGTTTTCCTTTTAGTTTTTTCCTTATTTATAGAGGTGCCACTTATACTGCCACTTTCCCTGTCACTTATACTGTCGTTTTTACTACCACTTTTACTTACCTGAGGTAAGGGTATTTTAGCGTCAGGGTCGAGGAAGCGGTACACCGTGGGGCTGCGCTTATGGCCTGACGTGAATTCCAATAGCCCTGCCTGCTTGAGTCGGTTGCGAGCACTTATCAGCAATTTCTCCGAAACCCCGAGGGTCGCACAGAGAAGCGGGTTTGAGTATTGGAACTCGGTAGGCCAGTTCCGGTCGTTGCAGAGGCCCACCAGTTCATAGAACAGGTCAGCTTCTAAGGCAGAGAACGGGAAGCTGGCGCGCAGCTTGCGGAATTGATTGGCGAGGGTGTAGCCGTTCATAGGAGTGGAAGTGAAGCCCGTCCTAGCAGGCCAGGCGTAAAGGCTCGCGGAATAAGTCGCCACTATCGACCCGTAGCAGGGCGGCGTACACCTCAGTGGCAGGAGCTAGGTGGCGGTTGCGGGTGCCCCATTCCCGTAGGCTGGTGAGACCCCGCTGCAAGCGAGCTTTGAACTGACTCGGGGCAATACCTAGGTGAGCGGCGGCCGTGGCCTCGGGCAAGCCTTGGTAGTAGTGCATGAGCACGCAGGCGCGGGCGTTGGGGTCAAGGCCTAGCACAGCGTGGGTGACGGCGGCTACCACGGTTCCAGCCTGGGCTTCCTCCTCCTGGTTGATGGGTAAGGACTCGGCGGGCGTAGCTAGCGTGGTAGAGAGCAGTAGGAAAGGGTCTTCGTCGGGCCCCGGCTGGGTAATGTGCGCTTTCTTGTAGCGATGGGCATCGACAAAGCGATGCCAGCAAATGGTCATGGCCCAAGAAGCGACTGTGCCGGAAGTGACATATTTATGAGCCCGTAGGTCGGTCAGAGCCGCTAGCAGGGCTTCTTGTACGGCGTCCTCTATCCGTTGAGGTTGGCGCACATCCTTATCCCGCAGGAAGTCTACTAGGCGGGGACGCAGCTCGGTGAGCATCGGCCCCAATAGCGCTTCGTTGCCCGTTTCGTAATAAGCGCGCACCGCCTCCCGGTGGCGCGCATCTTGTTGTTGGCGCGCAGTCATTAGGAAAAGCGTACCCGGTTAGCCTCGGCAGTCCGGTAGTTATAGATTTCCTCGAACATTTGCAGGAACTGCTTGTGGCTGGCGCAGGGTACCAGGATGCGGGGGTTCAGTAGAATCTTGCGCATGAACTCCTTGCCATCGAAGCCTTCGACGTTAATTACGCAGTGGTACACGGCAGCCACAAAGCCCGAGTGGTTGGGCTGCTTGAAGGTGGGCACCTCGGCGGCGATGCGCTCAATCAATTCGGCTACCTGCTCGGCTTTGTAGGCTTCGCCCGCCTGCCATTGACCGGCCCGAAACTCGGCGGCATTATTCTTGGTCGATACGCCCAGCATCATCTTGGCATTGCTGAAGCTCAGGGTAGGGTGACGCTCCCGAAACCTGGTCAGGGCAACGTAGTTGGTGCGGCCCTTCACCGTCCAGAAGTGCAGGTAGTCGGTGCCCTGCCAGTTCTTCTGGGCTACGTTCAGGGTGGTGATGTCGGCCTCGCTCAGCTGCTGGCCAATCTTGTAGTACACCGGTAGGCCCAGTTCACGGGCGGCCGCCAGCCGGTGCTGCCCGTCAATGACGCCCATCGTAGCCGTTACGTCGAGGGGCTTGATGTGGAGCAAGTTGCTCTGGGTAATCATGGTCACTAACTTGCGCACGTGGCTGGGGTCTACTTTCCGATTCTCAGGCAGCAGGTGAAACAAGTCGTAGTTGGTGGTCTGGTAGATGGTGCCGTCCAGGGCTACAGGGGCCGCTACGGGGGCGGGGCTCTCGGTGCAGTAGTGGTCTACTTGCTGGGCTAGACTGGCTAGGGGAGAGGCAAGCGGCAAAGCAATTTCAACAGAATTCATACAGAAATGAATATTAGATGAAGTTTAATTCAAGGCGCCGATGTAGCTTTGCGCCACAGGCGTTTCTCATGTGACCTGTTATTGTGGTGGAACTGGTCGGGGCAGTGCTTCGACCTGTTTTGTTTAGGGCTGCCTAGGCCGCGCGTCGCAGCCGGCTAGTGGTGGGCAGCGTGGCGTAGAAGTCGCGCACGGCCTGCTCGCAGACCGAGTAGCGGTTGCCCAGGTACTGGTGAGCGATGCGCCCGCTGCTCACGAGCTCGCGGGCCATGTCGTCGCCGCAGCCCAGGCGCATCTTCAGGCGGTCGTCGTAGCCCCGGCCGGGGGTAGGCTCGGCGCCTAGGTGGTAGGTGCGGGCCAGGCGGTCGTGGTCTACTTCGGCCGCCACGCGGGCCGCTTCCTGACGAGCGGCTATCTCTTGCACAATGGCCCGCTGGGTGGGCTCGGAGAGAATCAGGTTAACAGCCCCGTCTTCAAATTCCAGGGTGCCGGTGAGCGTGCGTTTCATAGGAAGAGGGCAGAAAACAAGGGGAGATACTAAGCGGCCAGCCGGTGCTGCTGGCGCTCGGGGTACATGGCAATCACGAGGCCCTCGCGGCGGCGCTCCAAGGCGAGCTCGTGGGCGTGGTCGGTAAGGTCGAGCTCTGAGAAGTAGAGCTGAATGCTGCCCAGCCACCGCTCGCGCTGATTGGGCTCGGGGAAGCGGGCGGCTTCGCGGCCGGCGTAGGTAGTGGCGTAGCCGGGGCAGAGCGGCACGTAGGCCCGCAGAGCGTGTACCTGGCCCTGGGCATCGAGGCAGAGGCAATAGCCTAGTACTGGCAGCACCGTGCCCTTGGGGCGGCCGGCTACCTCGGCCTTTAAGTGGAGCAGGTCGCCCTCGCGGAAGCCGTCGGTTAGGCAGATGGGTTTTTCGCCCTTGAGGGCGGAGGGCAGCGGGGGCAGCAGTGACTTATCCATGCTAGAGGTGAAAGAGTAGGGGAGGTGTGTGAGAAAGAAGAGTGAGGGTGACCTAGGCGGTCTGCGCCACGGCGGGCAGCTTGTCGGGATTGGCGGCGGCCCAGTGGGCGTAGCCTTCGGGGTTGGTTTCCTCGGCCAGCTTGAGCACGGCGGGCCAGTACTTGGAGCGGCTGCGCTCGCGGAGCACGATTTGCGAGAGGTCGGGCATCGAGGTGCAGCCAGTTCGGTCGGCCAGTGTACCTAGGAAGCCCTCGGGCATCAATTTTCGGATGCTGGGGGGTGGAGGGTTATTTTTCATTGTCGTACTTTGGTGTGTTGATGTTGTTGATGACAAAACTACACGCAAATACGATTAGCCGACAAGTATCGGCGTGTTAATTTTACCCGCAAAAACGTGTCCGAAGAGGAAAGCTCTGTATATCAGCGACTAAATTTTCTAGTTGATAGCCTCGAAAGTGGCAATCAAGCAGATTTTGCACGTCGTATTGGCGTGCGGTCTGGGGTTGTAGGTGATATGTTTGGTAAGCGGAGGAACAAACCAAGTTTCGATGTGCTGGCTAAGATTGCCACAGCTTACCCGCAATTACGTGTTGAGTGGTTGTTGTCAGGAGAAGGCGAAATGCTTAAATCTGATGGGTCACCAAATACTTCTTCCTTACATTCCGCCGAAGCTGGTACTGAACCTCGTATTATAGCTATTGCTGAAGGTGACAATACAGCAGCTCCACTCTACAATATCCGCACAGCGGCTAATTATAGAGGCGACGGATTAAGCCAAGAAAGGCCCGAGCCAGATGGTGTTATATCACTACCAAGGTGGTTGTTAAGGAACGGTAACTATGCCGTATTCCCAGTAGTAGGAGATAGCATGGAACCGACATTCTATGCGCGTGACTACGTGCTATGTAGGTTCCTGCCTAAGCCAGAATGGGACGACCTGCGCGAGGACCAAGTAGCCGTGATTGTAAGTGAGAGTCGAGGCCTACAGCTAAAGCGACTCACCTTCCGTATGGGCGAAGGCTATGTGCGTTGCAAGTCAGACAATCGGCAGCATCCTTACTATCAGCTTGACCTTGACGATGTATTAGAAGTATGGCGTTTTGAATGGCGTATCACATCTAGTGCTCACAACCCTACTGAAGGCCTATCTGAACGAGTAAGCACAGTTGAAGATACTTTAGAGGATATGCGGGCGCTATTAGAGCAGGTGCTTGACAAGAAAGAACTGCTGCGACTGGAAAGACCCTCTTAAAAGAAACCTGTTAGAACATCCACTTAACCTGAGAAGAGAGAGTTCTATGGGGTAGTATTAGGGTAGTCCCTTCCATAAAAGATGAGGATACTATCTTGTTAAGTATTCGACGATTATGTTTAAAGACATAATCAAGCTAGGGAATCAGATAAATTTTCTACTTATCTTGCATTTCCTAATTCATAGAAATGCTTGATAATCAGATAAATAATCATCATCATCTGCAAAGCATAGAAGTTTTAGAAGGAAATGCACGGCATTTAGATAAATTGTCGCACTACTTTCCGGCTCAAGGCTTCGATGTTATTGTAACTTCACCACCTTATTGGCAGAGAAGGGATTATGAGCATCCTGACCAGTTAGGTCAAGAGAAAACTCCAGAGCAGTTCGTCGAAACTCTAGCGGACACTGTAGCAGGGTGGGCGCAATGGCTGGCCAGTCATGGTTCTATCTTCATCAATCTTGCGGATACCCACTATAAAGGATTTTTAGTAGGTGTGCCCATTTTGTTTGAAATAGCTATGCGCAAGCGTGGCTGGCATGTTGCTCACCGCGTAATATGGAGCAAACCAAGTAGTGTACCAACGTCATCTTCTAAGAGGTTAGCTAGTCGTCACGAAACGGTTTTGCAGCTTGTTGCTCCTCGTAAAAGAAAATCAGACTTGAACTACTATTTCGATAGGTTCGCTCTGACTAAGTACAACCCTAAAGCTGAAATTGGAGATGTGTGGCATGTATCTCCAAGCCGCCGACTAAGTGGACATGTAGCGCCGTTTCCAGTTGAGTTGGTAAGGCGCATTCTACTGTTAGCATGCCCAGAACAAGTTTGTGAGACCTGTGGCAAGCCCTTCACGCGGTTGGTCGGTCCATCAGAGATATTAGACGACAAGCGCCCACAAGCAAGGCGCGCAATGGAACTGTTTCAAGAAAGTGGCCTGACTAAGGAACATTTGGCTGCTATTCGAGCAGTTGGTATTTCTGATGCCGGTATGGGTAAAAAGCTCCAGAAAGGTTCAGGACGTAATTCTGCCTATATTCAAAAGCTAGCCATAGAAGCTAAAGCGGCACTTGGTGGCTATTTCCGTGAATACACCTTTGCTCCTAAAGAACATTTAGGTTGGGAGACTTGCTCTTGTAATACTTGTGTTAGGCCTGGTTGGGTGCTCGACCCGTTTGCTGGCTCTAATACATCACTTTATGCAGCTCAAGAGCTTGGATTTCGCGCAGTAGGTGTAGATTTAACGCCCCATCCTTTATTGGGCCGTTAATAATGCCAACTTTACAAAAAAAGGTTATCTCTGCATTTATAAGAAGCGGGTGTAAGCGCCGCTTACGCTTGAGTTTATATCCAACTGATGAGGAACGTGTGCCTATCGGTATGCCTGAGACGCAAAAAGCGCGCTCCGGAGTAGGATTAGCAGGGCAAGCTGGTTATAAATGGCAGGAGGAAAAGATAGATGAACTAGCTGATGTATTCGGACCCGATAGTATAAAGCAGAAAAAAGGTGGTCCTCAAAATAAAGCTATACCTCAAGAGTTACGAGAATTAATAGACGAGGGAGCTGTTCAACCTTACCATTTCATTGTTGAGGCGCGATATAATGCAGATAATGCCCCTTTCCGTAAAGGAATGGGATTAGAAACTTTAGCGGATGAACATGGAGAAGTATTAAACATTAGTTATAATCATGCTGACTTAATTCAAGTCCTGCCCACGCGAATTAATGCTGCCCCCGATGAACGGTTTGAATACAGTCAGCAAGTTCATCCTGATGGTTCACTAACTACGCTGGCCGATGACGACGAACGTATTCGTTTGCGCATAATAGATATTAAGCTCGCTGCTGAACCTGGGGCCCACTACTTTGCTGAAGTAGTATACTATGCTCTTACATTAGCTGGATGGTTAGAGCAAGAGGAATTAAGTGACCGCTTTGTTGTTGTGGCAGCCTCTGCGGTGTGGCCAGGAAGCTATGAGGCTTCAGCTATTATGTTAGCCACCAGTAAATTAAATCGTCACGGAATACCTATTACTCTACAAGCACTTGCGCAAGCTTTAGAGGAAGACTTGGAGCTAGCACCGTTCGATGCTTTTGTCCCTAGACTCCGCTATTTCTTCACTACGACTTTACCTAATGTTCTAATAACGCCTTGGAAAGAACTGTCTTGGCATGTAGATGAACGTTGTAGCGGATGCGAGTTTATTGGGTACCCCTGGCCTTTATCTGGTGTTCAGGCTCTTGATTATAACGTTCTTTGGTGTTGGCCTGAAGCTAAGCGTATTGGACATGCTTCTCGTGTTATAGGGCTTAGCAGAGGCAATCGCCAACAGTTAGGGGCCCCAAGCATAAGCCAACTGGCTCAGTTTAAACCGGATCATGCGGCTTTTCAGCGTACACCTTCACTGCGTGCTCAGCAGTATCGGTTCCCAAAACGTGCTGAAGCACTAATTAAAAACACTTCGGAAATTATAGAGGAATCTGGCTCTGACGCGCTTATGCCACGTTGGCCAGACCTACATCTATATGTGTTTCTTGATTACGACTTAGCGAGCGCTATTACTGTTTCATTTGGTATTCGGGCATTTTGGGTAGAACCTGTGCCTTATGGCGTAGAACCGCCAGAAGATAGGCAAGTAAAGCGGTGGAATGAGAAACAAGGAGAAGTTGAGGTTTATATAGTTGACACTCGTGACCTTATAAGGGAGAAGGAAGAGTTTTTAAAATTCCTTCGAGCTTTACGCGGTATTATAGCTACAGTCAGGCAAGCCGATAATACTAATTCTAATCGGCGTCGTTCAACTTACCAAATCTACCTCTGGGATGAGGCACAACGCCGTCATTTACAGCGTGTGGCTGGCCGTCATTTGGCCGCTGTACTAGCAGACCAACAACTCCACGATTTGCTTTGGCTTTTCCCACCGCCTGAATTGCTTATCAATCCTGACGATGCTTCGGTCCGCAGTCCATTTACCTTAGTCGGGCGTGTTGTTCAAAATACAGTAGCTATTAATCTAGCACATTACTACACCATATTCGGTGTAGCTCAACTATACCATACTCCCGAGTTTACTCCTCCTAACGTTTTCACGCTCTATCAAGACCCATTTAGCAATCTCATTCCTGCTGAACGTATTCATGAGCTTTGGACAAGGAGGGGGCAATTGCAACAAACTCTAGCTGGAATTCAAGAAGCCACTCAGCGTAAATTGATGGCAATGGGAGCTATTGTGACAAAACTAGAGCGAGACCTCAAACCCGAATTATTACCTAGCCGTCTGGCTGCTCCTACCGTACCAGAACGCATTCGCCTTCCTCGGGCGTTGGCTGGGCTTCCTCCTTTTAGCTCATTGCTTTACGAGTTTACTCGCCTTAATGGAGCGTTAAATGACTTAGAGTCCTTTGCGGTAAGAGCTATGCCGCCACACGAGCGCGAAGCTCGCTTTAAATCGGCTTACTTACCTATTCGTCTTGAGGGACAACCGCGTACTGATGCATTAGCCCAACTAAGTCATACTGCTGGGCGCATTTTGACTAGCCCAGCTTTGTTAGTATATGCATTAGGTTCTGAATCGCGTGATGTAAACCTAAGACCTGGTGATATTGGGTTTGCATTATCACCTCGTAATCGACCTGATTTTTTGATATTGCATCCAGTACAATTAATCAAACCTGATTTTAATTTACATACTATAGGCAATCCTCAGAGTATCTCTACTATCGCCGAGTCAGGTTTAACTTCCGTTACTATTGAAGCAATTGACCGACAACGAGGTTTTATAGCGCTACGCCCCAATGATTCGGCTTATTTGACCCGCGTGGATGACAATGCTCGTGGCGCGGCTAAAAGTCGTTATACAGTAGAGCAAGCACGTTTAATAGACTTATCTCATGAGGTCATGCTTGACCCTATTGATAAAGACTATTTAGTCAAAAAAGTAGAATTAACTCTTGTCGGTATTGGCTACCCAGAACTAGCTTTTGAACAAGACAACGCTACTGTACGATTAGCGTTAGGTCTTCAAACTGCTGCTCCCCGCGATACATACAGCCCTTTAACTCCTGCTGCTCTTTTTCTTTGGAGTGGTCGGTTATTAAGTGATACATCTGTTCCTCGCCCGTTAACTGCCGTTCGCCCTTTACTAGAGAGATTACTTCAGCAGCAACAGCGTAACCTAAATATCTCACAGTGGCATGCTTGGACTAAAGCATTAACCTGTCGTCTATCTCTAATCTGGGGACCACCAGGTACTGGTAAAAGTCAGACTCTACGTGCATTGATTGCAGGAGCATTACTAGATGCTCATCAGAGGGGAATACCCTTGCGTATTTTGATAACGGCTAATGGTTATACTGCGATGGATAACGTGCTGCTGGACTTACCCAAATTAGTTAAGCAGCTTATGCCTAATGTACCTGTCTCTTACGTCCGGCTATTGGGTAGGACTAAAGAAATACCGGCTGATTCGGAGGACATCACCTCCATAGTTCCAGAAACAATTCAGGCCTCTGCTGAGACCCAACAATTATGGCAGCAACTTGATAACCCTACTGGACTTACTGTAGTGGGCGGCATCCCACATCAAATTCATAATTTGGCCATTGGTACGCACAGAAGGACTGCTTTAGACCAAGCAGCGAGAATACTAGGTACTCAACGACGCTGGTTTGACTTAATCATTGTAGATGAAGCATCGCAAATGGATGTGGCTTCTGCTACGTTAGTAGTATCTAAAGCTGCTGATGAAGGAAGTTATGTATTAGCTGGTGATGACCTACAGTTGCCACCTATCCACTCTGCTGAAGCACCGAAGAGTCTAGAGCGTCATGTGGGCTCAGTTTTCGAGTATGTACGCCATGTAGCTCAGGTAAGGCCCTTACCGCTGAACGAAAACTATCGTTCTAACGCCACTTTGGTAGAGTTCACCCGTACCGCAGGGTATGACCCCGAATTAAAGGCCTATAATCCTAACCTTTGCCTTGATTTAACTGAGCTACCCACTACGCAACCTATCGACTGGCCGTCACAATTACTTTGGTCTACTGAGTGGGCCAAACTTCTTGACCCTAACTTTCCTGCTACCGCCTACACACATACTGACGACACATCTGGACAAGCAAATGATTTTGAGGCTGATGCTGTTGCAGCATTAGTATGTCTCTTGCGTGGTCGGCTCAAGCGTCAGCTTTTGCATGAACTCCGACCAGATGGCTCTGAAACACCACCGGGTACAGAGCTTTTTGACCCTGCTACTGATTTTTGGGAAAAGGCTGTTGGTATAGTAACACCTCATCGAGCACAAATGAGTCGTATAGTCACTCGACTGCAAGAGATCTTTCCTGCGGATGAGCCAGATAAAATACGTTCTGCTGTGGATACTGTCGAGCGGTTCCAAGGACAGGAGCGAGCAGTAATTATAGCCTCTTTTGGTATCGGTGACCCTGACCTTATTAGTAATGAAGATGAATTCCTATATAGTTTAAGACGCATCAATGTATTAGCATCTCGCGCTCGGGCTAAATTGATTATTCTTTCTTCAGAGTCCCTTATTAATCATCTTCCTAATGATGCGCAAGTACTTGAGGAATCAAGATTACTTAAGCGGTTTGTAGAATCTTACTGTCAGCCTGTAGGAGTTCTAGTATTACCCTACTATCGTACTCCAACGGAACCAGATGTGCAAGAGGGTTTCCTATACCGTAAATAACAGTAAACATGCTTTGGCTCGGCATAGAATTATATTAAGTTGCTTCAAGGTCACCCCGACCATGCGCATAGTCGGTGGCTGCTATATTCTGGCTTTAGAATTAATGGTGTAGATACTATTGAATAAGCAATAGGCAACTCATTATTACAAAGCCTAAATAAGAAAGCCTCGCTCACTGCGGGGCTTTTCTATTTATATTACCCCAAGTCCCCACGCAAACCCCAAACACCCCGCCAGTAGGGGAGAAGCCCCGCTCATCACGGGGCTTTTTCTTTAGGGCTGCTAGCAAAAGCCTATTTCTCCCGACGACTGCAAAAAAATAGTTGATTATCTGTTGGGAATCTGTTGTGTAGCTTCGATTCTCCTACATTTACGGGAGGATTCCTACATCATTTTTTCTTTTACTATGAAACACGCTTTTACCCCAGTTACCCCAGAGGCTGACTTAGCCACTAATGCTGACCGCCGCGGCTGGCTCAAGCGCCTAGGAGCCGTCTTGGGCCTTGGGCTACTGGCCGGCAAGGCCACCGCAGCCCCACAAGGGGTACGCCAAGTGAACGGCACGCAGGATTACATTGGCGAGATTATGCTGTTTACGGGCAGCTTCGCACCTCAAAACTACTTGCCTTGCGATGGCCGTCTGCTCCCAATCAATCAGTTCTCTCCCCTCTTCGCATTGATTGGTACCTCATACGGCGGTAACGGTGTTAATAATTTCGCTTTGCCCGACCTGCGCAACCGGGTGCCTAGAGGTAGCAGTAGTAATAATGGTTATGCCGATGGGTATCCTCGTGGGCAGGAAACGGTTACGTTGACCAGTAACCAACTGCCGGCTCACTCGCACCGGTTGAATGTGAGCACTACGGCCACCAGCAGTGACCCTGCTGGCAACTTCCCAGCTGTGGCTACGGGCACCCTACCGAGCTCCGACGAAAACGTAGCGGTACAGTCCTACGGCACTACTGCCACCGGCACAGCAAACCTCGGCACTATCGGCATAGCTGGTGGCAATCAGCCCGTGTCTGTGCTCGACCCCTACATCGAAATAAACTATGTGATTTGCGTATCGGGAATTTTTCCTGTACGCCCCTAGCTGGCCGCGTGCGTGACGTAATGCAAGACAGGCCGGGTTATTACCCGGCCTATTCACCTCTTTTGCTACTTGCTATGAAACAACCGTTACTCTACACGCAGGGGCTGCGCAGGCTGGTCGTGCTAGCCGGACTGCTCCTCAGCCTGCTGCCGCGCACTGGGAAGGCTCAGTTCTACTACGTGCTTAATGATGGGTCCGCTGCTACAACTCTCGACCAGCTGCGCCTGAACCCGCTAACGGCCGTGGGTGAAACGCCGCTCACCACGAGCGCGACCAACACCGTTGCGGCCCCCGGCGCCATTGCCCTAGACCCCGCTGGCAACCGCGTCTTTATCGCAGACGTGCGCAACAACGCACCTAAAATTGTCGCCGTCAGCCTAAGCCCGCCCTACGCTGTCACGACGTTCCTAACCCCGGCCGCCATTAGCGGAGCTTCCGCTACTTCGCTCGGCGGCCTGGCTGTAGACAGAATAAACGGCTATCTCTACTACCTGGTGAGTGACGCTAACGCCACCACGAGTCTCGACCAACTGCGGCGCAGCCCCTTAGGTACCGCCGCCGAAACGACGCTAGCCAGCGGCTTTGTCAACGCGCCCGGGGCGTTGGCTCTCGACCTGCCCAACAATCGCCTGCTGGTAGCCGACCGCCGCAACAAAGCTCTAAAGATTGCTGCTGTCAACCTCACGGCGCCCTACGCCACCAGCACTTTTCAAACCGTAGCAGCCGTGCCCGGCGCTGCATCTAGTACCATTGGCGGCCTAGTAGTAGACAACACTACGAACTATCTCTATTACACCGTGGATGATGGCAACGCTATGACCAGCCTCGATGAGCTCCGGCGTAGCCCCTTAAGTGCCCCAGCCGACACAAAGCTTATCAGCGGGTTTGTGAATACCGCCGGGCCACTGGTACTAGACGCGGTGGGCAATCGCCTGCTGGCGGCCGATGGGCGCAGAAATGCCGCCAAGGTAGTTGCCATCAGCCTGACTGCTCCCTATGCTACTAGCACCTTACTGACGCCTACCCTCACGACTGGTACCAGCACTGCGCTGTTGCGGGGCTTGGCCTTGCCTACCACAGCGGCCCCGCTACCGGTAACGCTCGTAGACTTCTCGGCCCAGCTGCAAGGAGCTGCCGTGCAGCTCACCTGGGCTACTGCCAGCGAGCGCAATAGCGCCTATTTCGACGTAGAGCGCAGTACTGATGGCGTAAGCTTTACCCAAGTAGGGCACCTAGCGGCTGCGGGCACAAGTGCGACAGCTCACCGCTACAGCTTACTGGATGCCACTCTCCCGCAAGGAGCTACCCCCCTCTACTACCGCTTGCACCAGGTAGACCTCGACGGCACTGGTACTTACTCCACCGTGCGCACCGTCGCCCGGGTTTCCTCGGATGAAGCTGCCTTTGCGGTGTACCCTACCGTGGTAGGGCAGCGGGTAAACTACAGCTATAGCGGCCCCCCCCTGGCTGCTGGGCTAGAGCTGGAAGTGTATGATGCCACGGGTAGGTGCGTAAGAAAACAGCACCTGACGGAGCCAGCCAGTACATTCGAGGTGGCCACGCTAGCACCCGGCTGGTACTGGGCGCGCCTAGCGGGCACTACGGTAAGTGCTCGTTTTTATCGACCCTAGCAGCTAGCCTCATGTGTAAGAAGCCCCGCACCCCACGGGGCTCTCTTTATCTTCGCCGCATGCATCACATTATCTACTTGAGCCGGGCCACCCGGTCAATGAGCGACGAGGAGTTGGCAAACCTACTCCGCCAAGCGCGCGAGGCCAATGCCCGACAAGACATCACCGGCGCCCTAGTCTACGGCGACGGGCAGTTTATGCAAATCATTGAAGGGGACGAGGCAACCCTAGCCATGCTCTACGCCAAGCTGCTGCAAGACGGGCGGCACGGGCAAGTCTTCAAATTTGCTGATAAGCCCATTGCCCAGCGCAGCTTCGCCGACTGGTCGATGGCCTTTCGCCCCGTATCGACGGAGCAATTTGCCCAACTAGCTGGCTACTTGACTCCCGAGGAACTCAACCTGCAAGCACCTGGCTTGAGTGCCACGGATGATATGCTTCTGCAAATGATGAAATCCTTCGTCTTGCAGCCCCGCACCTAACCATAAGAAAAGCCCCGCTCACGACGGGGCTTTTTGCTGGCCACCGCCTTAGCAAATCACCCCCCTATAGGCGCCGCTTCATTTTTGCATCGCATAAGCTGCTTATGACATTCTGGTACTTCACTTGTTAGGAGGTAAACACATTCGCCGAATGGAAAATCTTCGCTGCCTACTGGCTACTCCCGGCCTGACGATATCGTACGATACGTCCAATCAATGGCTCTACGTGCAGTGGGTAGGTATGCACGACAAAGAGACGGTACGCGTTTCGGCCGAGCATATTTTCGCTAGTCTGGCTGCGTACCCCTGTCTAAAAATGATTAGCGACCACTCCCAACTGATTGGGAACTGGCAAGCGGCTATTCCCTCCGTCGTGCAGCATAATTTCGAGCGCTTGGCTGCTCATGGAGTGAGGTACGTTGCGTGGGTGCATTCTTTCGACGACGACGACCTTGTGGCAATGGAGCGAGTTGTCCGCAATATGCCCCAGCCGCTGGTTGGCCTTTTCGACGAGGTAGATAGCGCCTCCGACTGGCTGCTGCACTGCCCAGTCGATTTGCCCCGCCGCCCGCTCTAAAGCAGCAGGCCCTTTGCCAGTACTAACAAAAGCCCCGCTCACCACGGGGCTTTTGTTAGTACTGGCAATTACCTCTGTGTCCAAACACAGTTGGCTAGTGCTGTAAATTTTTTTCAGCGGATGCCGGCATCCGCAATCCAGTTACCCAAGCTCAACCGTAGGTGCGACGTTACGCACCTCGCACTTCTACCTTCCATTACCTTACCGCTCTTTACTATGAACGAATTTTCTTTACTCATCCAGGACTGGGAAGCCGACATCCAGTTGCTGAAAAAGCACTTGAGCCACCTCGCCTCCCAGGTAAGCGCTCCGCAAGTACGGACAACGCGTCGTCACTTACAGCGCAAACTGCACCAGGCCCGTCAGGCGCAGGCGCTGCTCTCTAACCTCTATCAAGCGCATGCAGGTGCTTTAAGCCTGGCAGCCTAGCGGCTGCGGATATAGGGCAGGACCTGGCCCATCGCCAAAGCGTTAAAAAGAAGCCCCGTCCAGTATGGGGCTTTTTTTATGCCCTACGCAAACCCCGAAACCTCGCCAGTAGGGAAGGCACAGTAAAAATCCCCGCCGATACATCGACGGGGATTTCGTGATTTTGCAATTGAATGCCTTCCTAACGCTAAATAACTGGACCTAAATTGAGGGGACGAGAATAAATGGACTGTTATAGAATAATACAAATTTCGGCTGCTAAACAGGGCTGTTAAAAGGACAATGTGCTAATTTTTAGTACATTTATGAAAGGGTATATTAGGCGGCTACCGTCCTGTTAGTTCTTGCTTAAACACCGGGCTCTTGCCTCATCACCTCACGAAGGCCTCTCTGCCTTGCGTCGTAGCCGGCTAAATGAGACATAAAAGATTTTCTCAAAAGGCCCAGCTAGTGCTAGCGGGCCTTCTTCTATTTTAACCTGGGCTATTCGCACTTCTGCTGAACAGGGGCTAAGGGCAATCCGCGCCTTGCCATTTATTGTGCTTTCTGATATAATTTAGCACGACCATTGACATGGTATAAATCTCTTTCAGTTAGTGCGATAACTCATTAAAAAATCCTTCCTAATAAATCTGTGTTTACTGCTACTTCTTCCAAAGTATCACACAACTACTTCAAGAATTCGGTAGGTCAATTACTCGCCCACCCGCAGGGCCTCTACATCAGCGTGGAGTACTATACCGGGCCCCGTCAGCCAGCTGACCTCATCGCTTTTATTTCGCATGCTGGTCAAATGCTGGCGCGTTGGGGCTGGGACAAACTCAGTAGTGAGCGTGGAGAGATGCCACCTCTCTCGCCAGCAGAAGAAAACTGGCTGACTACGTTCTGGCAGTCGCGGCCGCAGTCCCATGCAACGGTGCTCTACGGGGCGCTGCTGCTGCCACATAATCTATTCGCCCGTCTCTCCTGGCGGGCCAGCGCCCCCGCTGCGGTTAGCCCATTTAGGCAAGTGATGCGCTAGCACAGGCAAGCAGCTTGTTGTCTAGCTCACTGTGAAGTCAGATAAGCCCCACTAGCCAAGTGGGGCTTTTTGTTGCTAACACTACTAGCACTCGGTGCTAACTTGCCGGCCTATGGAGTACACCTTCCGCCAGGTCCTATCACGCCCCGACAAAGAGGGACGCTGCCGCATCATCCTCGATGTGACGTGGGAAGGCCAGCGCCAAAAGATGCCCACTGGCGTGAGCTGCCTGCCCGAGCACTTTCAGCCTGGGGCCAAGCGCGTCGTTAACCCCAAAGACCCGCAGGCGGCTATCTACAATGCCAAGCTCGCGGCGCTCGTCGACAAAGTAGAGAAAGTCCAGCTGCAAGCCGCAGCCAACGAAGAAGTGTTCGTGCCGCCTGTCAAACCAAAGCGGGTAAAGAGTCAAGCTCCCAAGCTAACGACGCCCACTGACTTTCATGTGGCCTGGCTGGCTGAGAATCCGCACCAAAGTACAAGTGGGGCCCGGCGCTATAAGCAAGTCGTAGCCCACCTGGAGGCCTTCCGCGCCGAGTGGCCCATCACAACGCTCACTCGCAAGGAATACCTCGACTATATGGCCCACGTTGCGAGCCTAGGGCTGGTGGACAGCACCACCATCAAGCACGTTAAATTTCTGCGCGAGTGCTTCCGCTTAGCGGGCCTGGCCGTGCCGAGCTGGCTCAAGATGCAGGTGCGCTACGGCCGCTCCCCGGCCTTGCAGGCAACCGAGCTGCGCAAACTCATTAACTTGCCGCTCTTCGAGCAGGAAATTCTCATTCAAGAGCGCGATATGTTCTTGTTACAAACCCTGCTCATGTTGCGCGACTCAGACCTGCGCCAGCTCAAGCCCCACCATGTCACTACGCTCGACCTGCCGGGCGTGGGCCCGACGCCCGTGCTCAGCATTCGGCAGGTAAAAACCGGTGACGAGGTGCGGCTACCCTTACCTCCGCTGGCAGCCAGTATTTGGGCCAAGTATGACGGGCAGCTACCCGTGAAGGTGCAGCAGCACCGCAACCGTTACATGAAGCTGCTCATGGAGCGTGCTGGCTTGACGCGTGACTTTGTGCGCGTGCGCTACGTACAAGGGGAAGCCACGGAAGAAGTCGTGCCACTCTGGCAAGTAGTCACGACCCACACGGCGCGCCATACCGGGGCTGACATGATAATGCTGGGCTCCGGCGGCGATACAAACTTGAAGGAGAAAGCCCTCGGCCACGCCGGCGTCTACGGTCATGACGCGCTTGAGCGCTACGGACCGGCGCTGCTTAAGGCCTGGAAAACGGTACTGGGTGCAAAAGCAGAAAATGCACCCAAATCTAAGCCCATAAAGACCCAAAATGCACCCAAGTACACGGGTGGCGGAATGTCGATTGGGCTGGTAAAGAGGCAGTAAGGTAGGGGTATAGTAGGGCAGCCTAGGTAAAGGCCTAAGACCAAGTGGGCCCACTAAAATGCCCTTAGCATACTCGCTAAGGGCATTTTTTATGTTTTGCACCCAGGCAGCCCTTTTTTTAGCGTGTTTGTTTACTCGAAACATGGCCTATTTCTCGTTACCCAACAAGCCCACGATACAAGGCCTAGCGCTCATAGCACGCAGCAGGGCCCAACGCGACAGTGCTTATCTACCCACTGAGCCCGTCACGGTTCGTCCAGCAATTGCGCTCTGGTGGAAGCACTCTTTTTGCTTTAACTAACCTCATGACCAATACGCACACCCTCATTGGCGAAACAGCTACCGCCGTAGGCGACGGCTGGGCTGGTTTTCGCGTAGGCCAGCGTTATGAGCTACATGTAAAGCACCGGGAGGATGGTGCCGTTGCTATCATGCTCGACCACCACGGGCACGTGACACCTGGTGCGGGGCTAGTGATAACTGAGGAACAGTATTAGAAATGGTTTAAGCCATAGTTCTACCGATATAGCCAGATGAAGAGTAGCGCTTGCTAAGCTCAGAACAGAGCTACTAAAAACCGGGCTCGATTGGCATAAGTAATACCGGCTAGTAGACGAGTGTAAGTAGAGTACCCTTTGGCGTGACCATGAGGATGGGCATGAGAGGCGGGGCGGGAACGTGCTCGATAGGGTGGTAGACGGGTAGCATAGGTAAGCTTGTGTGTGTAGCTAAAATGCAAAATATTAATTGATTACACAAATAATTTCGTTCCTAAAATCAAGGGTAGGATAAGTAGGCTTAGTACGGCTTGAAGCCCTTTTGTTTGAGGAAGGCTTCGATGCGTTGCCACTGGGCTAAGCTCATCAAGGCGAGACGGGCGGTGACCTTGTTGGGGTAAAGGCTGTCGCTACCTAGGGCTTGGCGGGCGTGGTAGTGGGGTGGGAGCTCGGGGTATATTAGCGGCCATGAAAAAACTCTTGTTCTTAGGGGCGTGCCTGGTAGCATTAGCTTCGCAACCAGTAATGGCGCAGACGGGTGGCTCGACAGAGGTAGACGTGACAGTAGTGCGCGTGACGGCTAGCTATCCCCGCACGCTTGTCACCATCACGCGACCCGGGGGAAAAGAGGAGAGCCTAGATTTCGACAACTATGGGCGAGGTGAGAAGCGGCCGCTGATTGGACCCGGCCTGCAGCAGGTAGTGGCCGATTTGTACAAGCAGGGGTATCAATTGCAGTCCACTTTCGATACGACGCTGGGAACGTCTAGCTCAGCATCCGTTCTGCTCTTTATTCGCAAAAAGCAGTAAGGATAGCATCGACTCGAGAAGCGGTGCGCAGCAGTAGGCAATGTACTTTTAGGCTGTGCCCTTGACAGTTCTATTTTCTGCACTTATTTCCATCGCCATCTCCTGGTATTGGGCGCTAGCTGTCGTAGTAATAGCAGCAGTAAGCTTTGCGGCGTTACTCAACTGCCTATTTACTTGGGTCTTCTTGGGCAACAGGATAAAGCTCATGTTCTGGTTGATGGTGGCGGGCACTGTTGTTGGCGCTATCGCAATTGGGTTGGATGCGCTGCTGTAGTTGGTCGAGGTAGTCGGCTATTTCGCTAGCCTACACAGCGGGGTCATCGTAGAGACTCATGTAATTAATAGGCAGAAGGCAATGGGAGAGGTTCTATAGTCTGTAGGGCTGAGGCAATTCAGCTCTTCCCTTGGGGCGGGCTATAGGCTTCTCGGCTACGTTGGTCGATGGCCTGCTGTGACTGCGTAGTTAGTGTCTGGGCCTCATTCGAGGTTTTGATTACGCTTTCGCATCCACCGATGAGTCAGATTCGCTAGCGGCCTCACGGTGCGGTGGCTGCATTGGCTTACCACCGGCTCGGCCCTATTCTGCCTAGTGCTCGTTACCGGCGAATTAGAGCTCCACTATCCACTCTTCACGGTAGCCTAGCTACTGGGGGGCGGCTTGCTAGAGGGCGCTTGCGCCTACACCAACTCTTGCCCCAAGAGCATTCCTTGGCTAAGGCGTAGGGATGGATACTAGGTGTGTTGAGTCCCTTCCTGGTAGGAACTGCGCTTATTTCAGGCGATGCTGTTGTATTCCAGAACACTAATGCCAGGGTCGAGGTTGACCGCAGCTTCACTTTTGAAGCGTATGAAGACTATAGCCAGATGCGCTTTTATCAGACCATGTACTTCCTCTTTCACGAGCAGGTAGGGCAGTTGCGTTAGCGTTAACGTCACGAGTGTGACGATAGATGGTAACCGGCGCACTATCGAAACCCGTTATTTATTTCGTCAGCCTAGGCCATATCTCAGAAAAGCCCTGCTCATCACGGGGCTTTTCTACTTATCTACCCGTTGGTCACCCGAGGTTTGGTAAACATCAGCACTAGGCCCGCCAGTACCAGCAGGCACCTAAGCAACTTCAGTAGTGCCCAGCTATCTAGGTGCCAAAAGGCCATACCTGCCACGTAGCCATAGTTCAGTTGGGTACCCATATAGGCATAGAAGAGGCTGGCTAGTAGCACAACCACCTTAGCACGCCACTCCCCCCGGCGGACGGCCCGAAAAAGGATAACTTGAGCTAGCGCCTCCAGTAAACAGAGCACCCAACTCTTCCATAGGCTGCCTGCAGGTATATAATACCGATGTAGTGCCGCTTGCGTCATGAAGTATACCGTTTCGCCTAATGAGAGCGCAAGAGCCGTGAATAGTAGGTTAGAAGCTAGTATGTCGTTCTTGCGCGGATTCATCAGGGTATAGGAGCGATGGGCCGAAGATAAATAACACCTTACCAATAGAGAAGTAGCCCCACACTCCACGGGGCTTTCTTATGCTGGCAGTTGCCTCTGTGCCCTGCCACAATCGGCTGTGCTGTAAAATTTTTCAGCGTAAGCCGGCATCCGCAATCCAGTTACCCAAGCTCAACCGTAGGTGCGATGTTACGCACCTCGCACTTCTACCTTCTACTACCTTACCGCTCTCTACTATGAACGAATTTTCTCTACTCATCCAAGACTGGGAAGCCGACATTCAGTTGCTGAAAAAGCACTTGCGTCACCTCGCCTCACAGGTAAGCGCTCCGCAAGCATTGGCAAAGCGCCGTCACCTGCAGCGTAAACTGCACCAAGCCCGTCAGGCTCAAGTGATGCTTCGTAATCTTTCCCTAGTGCATCCAAGCGCTTTAAGCCTGGCAGCCTAGCGGCTGCGGATATAGGGCAGGACTTCCTGCCCATCACCAAAGCGTTAAAATAAAGCCCCGCTCACTACGGGGCTTTTTTCTTGCTCCGTGCAGCCCTAAGCATCTCGCGAGTAGAAAAGTAACCCCTAGCAAAAGCGCACTTGGCAGAGCTTTTGCCAAGTGTGCTTCTATGAAACAACGCTACTTGCTGCCCCTATTGCTGCTCTATCCTTGCCTGGCCCACGCCGACGCGCTCAGTGCGCTTGGAGAAGCGCAGTTCTATTTCGCACTGGTTATGTTGGGGGTGACCATCCTAGTCATTACTGGCTTTCTTATTGTGATTTATAGTTGGCCGCAGTGGGCGGGGGTGCCCTACGTGGTAGGTATTCCTCTGCTACTACTTACATGGCTACGTTTTTCTACCGCTTACCCAGAGAGTAGTCTTACCTTATTGCTGCTAGCATTTTTGCTGCTCAACGGTTTAGTATGGGCTCGCAGATTTCGGCCAATGCCAGTGCGCATAGCGGGGATAGCAGCTATAGCTGTGGCTATGTTGGGCGCTATAGTGGTGTTGAGTAGCTAATTAATAAATTGTTGCCGCTCATCAGGTACCTTATTTATGCCCACCCACGAGCCCCGTACCCACCCTGTCAGTAGGAAAAGCCTAGGTTAGTAAGCGCTACTGTTGGCAGAGCTTTTGCGGAGGGCGCTGGCTTCCCAACACTAATGGATTATTTCTACTGCCTACTCGCCTGTGCGGCCTATATCGCTTTAATATGGGGGCTGCCCCGCGTGCTGGCCGAAGAAGTGTTTCCGCTGTTACGCTGGTTGCATTGGGGCACCTCGGCGCTGTGCCTGTTGGCCCTTGTACTACCCGTCCTGACACTGGGCGACTGGACGTTTCGGTCGCTAGGCCTGTTTTGCGGGGTACTGCTGGTTAGTGGGCTGTTGGCGGGCACGCGTCGCCGCATGCAGGTGACGCGCGTACCTATCTTGGCTACCATGCAGGCCGTGCTGGTGGGCCTCGCGGCACCTTTGCTTTTTAAGCTCAGTCTAGGCAGTACCTCGTCTGATGTGGCCTATACGGACAGCAACTATACGGTTACGGTCAAGGAGGGCTCTTCTTTTATGGATAATGACCCAGTCCCCGCTGAGTTAGAAATATACCGTTCCCGCCTGTTGTTCTTTGACCAATACCTAGGGCACATCGGCCGCGATAACCTATATGAGCCAAGGCCGAAACTCAAAGCGTGGTGGCAAGCTGTATCCGCCATTTCCTTTGACGCCGATAGCAACCGCGGTGTGGCGTGGCATGAGGGCGTCGCCGTGCCCTTCGGCGTCAATCCGCCTTACCTTAGCGGCGACAAGCTACGCGCCGCCGAGCCCGCCCACCGTATCACACGGCCAGCGTCTACTGAAACCTATATAAGCGAAGCCGATAGAGTCTATACCTAATGTGGAGGAGATGCCTCACCTACCCGGCACAGCAGGATTGTACCCGGTAGTGGAGGCGGTGCAGCGGCGACTAGTAGTGTCACCTCGCACGGAGGAGGGGCGGGTGTATGTGAGGCTAACTGTTAGCGAAACCGGCGATATTCAGGATGTACGCCTCTTGAAGGGGCTGAATGCTGCTGTTGATTCTGCTGTACTGAAGGCGGTACACCGCCTGCCGCGTTTTGAACCCGGCCGGCAAAACAGGCAGCCCGTGAAGGTGAGCTTGATGGTGCCAATCACGGTGCTGCGCAAATACCCCCGCAAACTGTATTTCCGCAAGCCCTACGTGAAGCCACTACCCGTAGACCCTACAGTTCCAGACTTAAGTGGCTTATCTCCAGGTTGAGCCTCGCTATGCAATCAAGAGAATTTTTGGGCTATATCCACGTCAAACCCCGAGCACCTCGCCAGCAAGCGAGACATGTCGCCCCCCACGAAGCCTAGTTAAACCTTCTGAGTATTTTAGCGCATGGAGACATTTAAATTACTACCTGAGGATGTCGCGCTCATCTTTATACTTTCCTGTGGCCCTTCTATCTTATTGGGTTGGTTAATTTGGCTAGTCTTTGCTCCTCGTAAACCTCGAACACCCCGCCAATAGGGGAGATGCTTCGCATCTAGTAGAGTGCGCTCGTGTTTTGTAATAGAGCAGCTTCGGCAGCGATAGAGGTAGTACACGTTACTTCTTCTTCGCCATGATTCCAATTGCTTTTCCCATCTTCATTGACAGCCGCCGCCAGTCACCCCAGTGCCGTAAGTGGGCCAATCGTTTTGCCCTCGCGCTCTTCACCAGCACTGCTTTAGCAGGTTTATTTATAAAGTACATGCCTAGCTAATCGTACCGACAGATTACCAAAAGCCCTGCTCACCGCGGGGCTTTTTCTATCTTCACCCTCGATGAAACACGTTTTTTTATGGGGCAGCCTACTCAGTCTGGCTGTCGCGTGTGAGCCACAGCCCACTCGCCAGCCAGCTGCGGCCTCGCCCGCTCCTCATCCGTCAGCCAAGCCTATCGCGCGGGTACGTATTCCTGAAGGCACCGTGCAGGGCGATTTTGACGGCGACGGCACGGCCGAATATGTGTGGCTTGTGCCACCCGAAGTAGACTCTACAGAAGTAAACTGCGTGGGGGGCGCGTGTACTAGCTATCTCACCAGTTCTAACCCGGCCTTGCGTCCGTACGCCCTCGAAACGGCCATCGGTGGCACACTGACCGTCTACCATCACCTAGGTGCCAGTCAGCGCGACTACGTGGGCATTGCCCCAGAATGGTTTATGGGCTGCTGGAGTCGCTACTTCGTGCTCACCTATCGCCCTGGCGGCTGGCAGCTAGGCGTGGACCCCTTCTCTACCCATTGCGACCAGTGGGAGCAAGATACCGTTGCCATTGCGCGCGACAGCGCCCATCCGGGTCACGTGCTTATTCACTACACCGACATGGCCGCCGAGGATTTTACGGTCAGGACCAAATCGGTGCCCCTGCGCTAAGCACTGCGCAAGCTGCACTCCTCGCGAGGCTTTTTCTATCTTCGCTCTACATGAAGAAATTTTTACCCTTGGTTTTCCTGCTTGCCTTCGCCTTCCCCGGCTTGGCGCAACGGGCAGAAATCAATAACCATAATTACTACAGCTACTATGTAGGCCCCACTTCGATGAAAGGTGGTGTGGTAGGACCTGTCAATAAACTCAAAAGTCGAAAGCTAGGAACTGGCTGGCTGCGCTGGAATGACATTACTCCTATTCTAGTGGAGGAAATGACAAAAGCGGGCTATGACCAAGTGTACACTAATCAGCTATTCCGCATCGACTCTGCGCAATATGTCTTGTTGGCGGCTTTAGCAATGAGGGCGCCAGTGGTTGGCTTTCTCTATGCAGAAGGGCATGCGGCCTTTCCAACAGCCAGCGATCGTCAGCCTGGCCACCAGTTAATGGGAGACGGGAAGTACGACTACGTGCAATTGGTCAGTACTTCAGCGAACAAAACAGAATTCATTAAAATACGCCATCTGCCAGCTAACCTATTGGCACTAGAGGAAAATTGGTATTGGTACCAATACACAGACAACCCAAGTGATAACAGATACCTTTTGACCAAAGAAGACATCATTCGGGTGCTGCGAGAAGATATTCAGGAGAAATTAGCTACTGCTCCCAAACCGGTCAAACAGTAGGAGTATCTTAACCTCTCTGCCCATCGGACCTAGCCAAGTGATAGAAAAAGCCCCGTCCACCACGGGGCTTTTTTGTGCCTATCCTACAGTTCGGAAGGATTGACTACAGGACCTATGTGTTAAAAAACTATCAACCCCGCCGCTATGTGTCCGTACTGCTGCTATGACCCCGTTTTCCCTCTCCTTGTCGCACCAGGCGCTGGAATGGGCCATTGCTTTGGCGCGGCTCACCCCCTCGGCTGCTGAGCAAGTCATTGCTCCGGAACAGGCCGTAGACTACCTGCTCTACTGTAGTGCCGCCATTCGGCCTTTCCACGACGAGCAATTGGCCGACCTGCTGGAGCAGGCGCGCGCCTACAACAAACGCCACAGTATCACCGGCCTGCTGTGCTACGATGAGGGCCACTTCGTGCAGGTGCTAGAGGGTAGTCCCGAGGAAGTCAACCGCCTGTTTGCCCGCATCGAGCGCGACCCGCGCCACCACCACGTGCAGGTGCTGTGCCGCGGCACTAGCGCTCGTCGCGAGTTTACCGACTGGCGCATGGTCTTCACCAAGTCTCGTAGTCAGGACTTTTACTGGCTTATCAGCTACCTAGAGGCTAACCATTATCAACTGCTGCTGCCGCAGGTGCCCATCCCCGAGCCTAGCTTGCTGCCCCTGCTGCGCACCTTCAGCCGCACCTGCGCCCAGGTATTACCACGCCCTAGCCCGCCCGAACCATCTTACGCCGGGCTCCTTCCTTTTTTGTAGCCTTTTGCATGTTGCTCAACGTTAATACTGACCCCAAGGATAATAGCACCTGTACCCTCCTTTACAATGAAGATGAGCAGTGGCTCACTACTGTTTGGAAAGGGTACGTCGACCCCCTTGAAGCCCGAGAAGGCGCCGAGGCCTATCTACTTTATGCCGTGCAGCAGCCTTGTGCACTGCTGCTTAATGATAACTCTGGGCTTCGCGGGCCCTGGTTTGATAGCCTCGATTGGCTCAATGATGTATGGGCGCCGCAGGCCAGGCGCATGGGCCTGCGCTACGTAGCCCACATCATCCAGGCCGACCGCCATGATGATACTATTTCCTCTCATCCTCTGCAGCAACTACCCTTCGAATTGCAAATCTTTCGCGAGGTAGAAGAAGCCAAGCAGTGGCTGCGTCAGTGCCGCCGGCAGACTACCTAGGCAAGAGTAGTAATTATCCATAAGCGCTACGTACAGGCTTTTTCCATTACTGATGCTCCCCTTGCTGTAGACCCAAGCTAGCCATTTACGCTGGCAGGCTTCACGCAAGCAGGCATTCTAAAACACGCAAGCCCTACCGGTACTTCGGTAGGGCTTCTGTGTCTGTGGTGGTTGCCTTCCTGGAATTGAATAATGGGACCTAGAATATGCGGACTAGAATAATAGGACTGTAATTGGATGATACAAAAGTCGGCAGGTAAAGGAGGTCGTGAAAAGGACAGTGTGCTATTTTTTAGTACATTAAACGTTGAGTTAATGCTGCATCTAACGTCTTGTTTTCTCTTTTTTAAGTGCTACTCAATTGCCCATCAATGCTAGAAAGGGCAGTGATACGCTCCCAAAAGTTGGTAAAACACGACATGGTGAGCGTTTACAGCAAGCAGAATATCTTATGTCGTGGCCTTGCCAATCTATCAGCGCTCGTTTCTAAACTGCCGGCCTATGGAGTACACCTTTCACCAAGTGCTATGGTACTCCGATAAGGAAGGCGGCTACCGCAGCGTGCTCGATGTGACCTAGGAGGGCTAGCGCTAGAACATGCCCATCGGCGTGCATTGTCTGCCCGAGTACTTTTAGCTCGGTGCTAAGCGCATCATTAGTCCCAAGAGCTCACTCGCAAGGACTACCTCTTTTATCTTCGCTAGCAAGCGACCTCTACCACCCTAATTGCCCTGCCCCATGCTGTACTCCCTTGCCTGTGGTGGCGTATTGCTACTTGCCTTTCTGCTGAGTACAAACGCGCTTCGTGCGAATCGGCTGGCTAATCGGTGGCTAGGGATTTTTTTGGGGTGCGTGGGGTGCGTATTGCTGGGCCGCGTGCTACCGGGTACGGCGTTGGCCACGCAGTACCCAAGCTTGGGTGGCTGGTTGGAAGTCACGCGCCTTGCGATGGCGCCGGCTTTCTACTTGAGCGTTGTGCAGTTCACCGCGCCCAATCGCTCGTGGCAGTGGCGCGACGCCTTACATTTTCTGCCCTGGCTGTCGTTTTTAGTACTGATGCTGCCCGCCCTGCTAGGCTTAGGGCCGGTGGGCATGGCGCGGCTGCCGGGTGGAGTGTGGCGTACACTAGTTTTCGCAGCTCCCAAGGTGCAGGCCATTGGCTACTGGCTGGCGGCGTATCTGACCCTGCAGCAGCATCAGCGCCAGTTGCTCCAGCTTACAGCGCAGCCAGAGCTAGTTAATTTGCAGTGGCTCAAGCAGGTGCTGTGGGGCTTGGCCCTGCTAGTGGGGCTGTGGCTGAATGAGCTGTTTTTCCACCTAGGTTGGGTGCTTATGCTCACCCCACTTGGCTACCTAGGAGCGGTATTTTACCTAGCTTACTACGCCTTGCGCCAGCGCGAGGTATTTGCCTTTCCAGCCCCGGTGCGAGCCGAGATTCAGGAGCTATGGCAAGAAGACGTGCCGCAGCTACCCGACCTAGCTCCCAGCTCCCCCAAGCAGGCGCGCCTCTCGCCAAGCCAGGTAGCTTACTGGCAACAGCAGTTGTCCCAGCTATTAGAAACCCAGAAAGTATACCTAGAAGCTGACCTAAGCTTACCAACCCTCGCGCAGCGAGCCGGCCTCTCCACCCACGAGCTTTCCTATGTGCTCAATGAGGGATTCGGAGTCAATTTTTTCCAGTTCATTAACGCCTACCGGGTGGCCGAAGCTCAGCGGCTGCTGGCCTCGGCTCAGCACCAACACCTAAGCATGGTGGGCATTGCCTTCGAAGCGGGCTTTAGCTCCAAGACTACATTTAACACCACCTTTAAAAAGGTGACGGGATTGACTCCTAGCCAGTTTTTGCAGCAGGTGCGGGCCGGGAATGCCCCAGCGCCCGGTAGTGCTTGGCTACCCCCAATGGGTTCGGTTGGATAACGCCGAACGCGGTGCTAGCGGGGTAGGGCGAGGTTTGGGCTTTCACTTAACTGCTGCCCACATGACCCCGCTCACGCTTCGCCCCGGTAAGGGCGCTAAACTCTTGCTCTGCTCCCTGGCTGGCCTAGTTGCCGGCGCCGTACTGCTGCGCGTCGGCCGGTGGGTTGTTGGCCCCTGGGCTCCGTATGCCGGCTTGCTCACTGGGGCCGTACTTGTGCTGGTAGGGGCCATTAGCTATGGCATTTACTGGCAGCAGCAGCCAGCGGGGCGACCGGTCGATATGCCTATTCTAGCCTTCTGGCACGGGCTGCTGCGGTACGCCGTGGCCTTCGACTTGGCCCTTATCGGATGGCAAAAGATTTTTAACCTTCAATTCTTCGTGCCGCTGGGTATGCTGGATTTACCCTTCCGAAGCTTCTCCGGCGAAGATTTGACGTGGGCCTACTTTGGCTATTCCTACCCTTACCGATGCATAATTGGGGCGCTGCAAATTGGGGGCGCGTTGCTGCTGCTGTTTCACCGCACGCGGCTGCTAGGTGTGCTAACCCTGCTGCCGGTAATGGTTAATATCCTGCTTATCGATTATTTCTACCGCCTGCCTACGGGGGTGTTTTGGCAGGCGCTGATTCACCTAGCAGGCTTGCTCTATTTGCTAGGGTTGGATTACGAGTTGCTAGTCACGGTTTTTCTGCGCACGCCCCCGCACCTGCCCCGACTCGCCATCCGCCGGCCCCTGGTTCGCACGCTGCTCCGCTTATCAGTGCTGTACGGGCCGTTGCTTTTGCTAAGCGTCCACGAGTTTCCGGATACCTATCCGCAGCTCACGGGTAAATATGCCGTGCGCAACATCCAGTTTGATGGGCAGCGCCTAGCGGCCCGCTCCTGTCAAGACAGCGTACTGACGACGGTGTACCTAGATATTGACCACGACTGTGTGTTTGAGTTCAACGATACCAAGCGACGCTTGTTCGGCAACTACACTTACGAGGGGCAACAGCTGCGCGTAGTTTGGCGCCGTCCTACACCACGGCCAGACACCTTAATCGCAACGCTCACACCTACTGCCACGCCTGGAAACCTACGAGTTGCAGGATATCTTGGGCAACAGGCGGTGCGCTTTACGTTGGTGAAGACAGCCCTTTGAGGGTGTGGGAAATAAAGGGGTGTATTGCTTGCTAGCTAAAGAAATAGCTATGTTCTGACGGAACCAGTAAGAATTAACGATTCAGGTACTGCTGCACGTCGGCCGAGAGCGAACCCACGGCGAGAACGGCATTGCGTAGGCGAGTCTCGGTACAGTTGAAGGTGCGGCACCAGTAGTTGACTTCGTTGGTAGACTTGATGTTGATGCGCTTGGCATCGGCGGGAATAGGGGGGAGCACGATAAGGGTAGCTAGGGTTTTCTTATTAATAACAACAATAGTAGCCACAGTAGCACGACCACCACGTGGGCAATGATAACTGCTTAGTAGCTTTTTTGCATGAGGTAGGAGTATCCGGTTGTGTGCGTAGGTGGGGCGGGTGGGATAGTAGGTTTCAGGCCCCACCAGTAGAAAGCCCAAGTTACTCAATTTGCTGTAAGGAGGTAAGACAATCTAGTTGCTAGCCAAGTGGCCTTACCCCCTTATTTGCCAAGTACGCAATTAATAAACAAGTAGCTTATAACTACTGATGTGTCCGTTCAGCGGCAGACACAAGTGATACATGCCCGCTGGTAGAGCTGCGATGTCCAGTGTCTGCTCGCCGTTTGCGCTTAGGTGCATCGGCTGTTCCAGCACGAGTTGTCCGATGCCGTTGTAGAGGCGCAGCGGTGAGGCAGTAGCCGCTGCTGCGCGCATGCTGGCAGGCACGGCCAGCACAAACTGGCCGTGGGCTGGGTTAGGGTAGAGAGTGACCAGTGAGGCAGGTACGGCGGCCGTCGTAGCTAGCGCCAGCGCCTGGTTAAGCCGTATGTCGATAAAGCAGGTGCCGGAGACTGCCTGCGCAGTCGTAAAGTCTAAGTCGCCGTCACCATCAAAATCACCCATTGCCAAGCGGGTAGGGTTATAGTGCACAGCTACTGCCTGGTTACCGGACCAAACACCCTGGCCGTTGTTAAGCCGAACCAAGACATTCCCGCTGGTGCTGCTTACGGCCAGCACGTCTAAGTCGGCGTCGGCGTCTACGTCGGCTAACTGCACCTGAACTAGGCGCTGGCCAGCAAGCTGATACGGCGTGCCACGGGCGAAACTACCCGCTCCGTTATTGAGCATCGTGATTAGCCCTGCATTCGAGTAGTTGTAATCATTATAACCAGCGACGATGTCGAGGTCACCATCAGCGTCGAGGTCACCTAGCGCCACGCCAATTACCGTGTAGGCCGTGCCTACCCCAGACCCCTCGGTAAAGGCGCCTTCCCCATCGTTCAGGTACACGTGAACCCCGCTAACCGTACTGGCGGTGACGGCATCGAGGTCGCCATCGCCGTCTACGTCACCTAGGGTAACCATCACCGGATTTGATGCCAATAGCGAGCTGGTAGTAGGCAGCAAAAATCCCTGGCCATCATTAAGGGCAGTTCTTAGGGTACCGTAGCTCAGCTCTAAGGCTAATAAGTCGAGGTCACCATCAGCGTCAAGGTCGCCCAACGCAAACCGAGCGCTAGGTATGCGTACTGGCTGAGCAGCGGCAAATGTCGCATTACCATTATTGAGGCACACAGTGAGATTACCGCCGCTGGTGGTCGCCACTAGGTCCAGGTCGCCATCGCCGTCGAGGTCGCCTAGCTCGGCATACACGACGGCTTGCGTACTACCCGTGTTGATGTAAGTACTTGGGGTGAAGGTTGCCTGTCCATCGTTGAGCAGTAAGCGCAAGCCATAGCCGGTAGCATCCTGGTCTGACGTAAGTAGGTCGAGGTCGCCGTCATTATCCAGGTCGCCTGTAACTAGTGCATACGTGTAGCCCATCACGGCCACCTCGGAGCCAACCTTAAAAGAACCCCGCCCGGTGCCTCCCACAGCAGCGGTAAACTGATGCACCTGCGGGCGCACGGCTCCGCCGGTGGCCGTGAGCATGGTGCCGGGCAAACTCACGCTCAGCTGCTCGCCAGGCGCAAAGTCCTGAGCAGGGTCAAATGTGAGCGTAGGGGTGTCACCCCCGGTAAGTGCACCCGGCCGTCGGCCGCGTAGCTGGTTGCCAAATACCCGCAGGTTGCCGGCTGTGGCCGTCGTGATAGCCTGATTGCTAGTGAAGCTAATTGACTGGCTGCGCGGGGCGGCTATAGCATTGCGGCCCGGCACAAACCCGGTTAGCAGAACGGGGGTTAGCACTGTAAAGTCGGTAGCTGAAGTAGCCGTGCCACCCAGCGTATGTACCGTGAGCCGGCCGGTACTGGCTCCTACAGGCACCTTCGCAATGAGTTGCGTAGCCGATACCACTTTATAGTTAACGGCCGACACGCCGTTGAACTTCACTGCCTTTACGTCTAGAAAATTAACCCCTGTGATGGTCACGCTCGTGCCCTCAATACCGCGAGCCGGCGTGAAGCTGGTAATGGCCGGCGTGGGGTAAAGACCATTAAGCAGCACTTGGTGGTAGGGGTAGGTTTGCAGCAGGTCGAGGTCGCCATCGCTATCAAGGTCCAGTAGCTGTGGGCGATAATATTGGTAGGGTATAGTAAACGTTTGGAATACACTGCTAAAGTTGCCTTGGCCGTTGTTGAGCCGCACTTCGCCCGTCAAGAAGTTGGGAGCCAGAAGTACCATATCCAAGTCGTTGTCGGCATCTACGTCACCTAGTACCACGCTCTCCATTGCCCGACCGGCCCAAAAGCCAGTAGCTGTAAAGCGGCCTGTCCCATCGTTGAGATTGACGCTAACCCAAGCATTCCCGAAGCCACTCACCGAGTAAGCTGTTTCGCCCCAGCCCATAAATACCACATCGAGGTCGCCATCCCCATCCACGTCCCCTACTTCCGACACATGAAAAAAGCCATACGGCACCCTCAAGGTAGCAGGCGCGGCTGTCCAATGGCCCAGCCCGTCGTTGAGCCACAAAAAGCTTCCAATGCCTCCTACCCCGGCGCCAATGGTCGTGAACAGGTCTAGGTCGCCGTCATTGTCAAAGTCAGCTACGCGCAGTTGACTTACAGTATCATAGCCATAGGGATAAATCAGGGTGTCAGCGCCGCTATTGCTGTCAAATTTCCCGTTGCCATCGTTGTAGCGTACGCTCAATGTGGCAGCATAGTAGCCGCTGTTTACGGTAAGCAAATCCAGGTCGCCGTCGGCGTCGAGGTCGGCTAGCGCTACTCGCTGGGGGGCGTCGCTGACGGGTACGCTGGTGGGCCCTGCAAAAGTGCCACTGCCGTTGTTGAGGCAAATGCTCACTAGATTATTTAGCTTGTCGGTAACAGCCAGGTCCAGGTCCCCGTCACCGTCCACATCGCCTAGGGCCATATTACCCACCGAGCCGCTAGTATTGGTATAGCTCAGGATGACTGTGCTGGGGCCGTAGGTAGCGGGGCCGGTACTGCGCCGCAGCAGCACGTTGTTGTAATCTGCTTGTAGCAGGTCTAGCCAGCCGTCGCCGTCTACGTCACCCATAATCGTAGCGAGCGAACCGCTTGATATCGCTGAGGGAGTTGCAAAATAGCCCTGTCCTGTGCCGCCCACAGCCGCGGTAAACTGAAAGGCTCGCTTTGCTACCCGGCTGTTACCTAAGGTATAGCCCGGTATGCTCACGCTCAACTGCTCGCCGGGGTCATAGGCTTTGGCAGGAGTAAAACTGAGGGTAGGGCTACCCATCCCACTGCGGCTGCCCGCCAGCAGCCCACCTCGGCGCTGACTAAATACTGCTAAGTTGGCAGCTGTGGCAGTAGGCATCGCCTGGCCGAAGGTTGCCAGCACGGCCGTAGTGCGCGGCACTGTTGCGTAGGGGCTAGGGCTGAAGCTACTGATGGCCACCGGCTCCAACACCGTAAAAGCTGTGGCCGACGTAGCTGTACCGCTGGCATTTACTACTTGTAGCGAGCCAGTGCGAGCCCCGGCCGGTACGCGCACCACGATGCGAGAAGCAGTAACGAGAGTGAAGTCGGGCGCCGCCACGCCACCAAAGGAAATGCTGGTAGTACCTACTAGGTCGGTGCCGGTAATGGTAACGGTAGCGCCCGGTAGGTCGGCCTCTGGCGCGAAAGAGGTAATAGTTGGTACAGCTAGGCGCTGATTCAGTAATACGTGTACGGGGTAGCCAGTAGCGTTGGCAACTAAACCATCGAGGTCTCCATCCCCATCGAGGTCAGCCAGTAGCGGGTCGTGCGCTACACTGGTGCTGCCTAGGCTCACGCGCTCAGTGCCACTGAATTGGGCCAGCCCGTTGTTGCGACGCACATCCAGCTCCCCGCTAGTGGCAACGACTAAGTCGAGGTCGCCATCGGCATCGAGGTCGCCTAGTGCGACCCCATTACCGGCCGGTACGGGCTGACTGCTACCAAAGCTACCCAACCCGTCGTTTAAAAATAAGCTGCCATTATTGGTAACGAGGTCCAAGTCGTGGTCGCCGTCCAGGTCGGCCAGTAGTAGTTGGGTTAATCCGTTAGGTCCCGCGGGGGCAGCCGGTCCCACCACAAAGCTGCCAATGCCAGTGTTCAGCCCAATGCTCACCGAAGCTGCCGTTATGCCCTCGCTAGTCACTACAAAGTCTAAGTCACCATCGTTATCTATATCACCTAGTGCAAGGCCCACTGGCCGGCGACTTACGGCCGTGCCTAGCCCTACTGGAAAGTGGCCGGCTCCATCGTTGAACAAGGCATAGACGCTGTCACGGGCGTAGTTCGGAACCAATAAATCGAGGTCGCCGTCGCTGTCGAGGTCGCCCACGGCTAGGTCGCGCACATCATCAGAGAGTCCCGCAAGGAGTGGTTGCTCCGTTAGGCCTCCGCGCCCATCATTTAAATAGAGGTGGCCGTTAGTAGAAAGCAAATCAAGGTCGCCGTCGGCGTCTACATCAGCTAGGGCCACCTTGCGCGGATTACTGCCCGGAAACAGCGAATAAAGGGAGCTGTCAGGAAACGCGCCTTCACCATTGTTGTAGCGCACCCTTCCGGTGGTTGTGGCCACGTCAGGGTCGCCATCGCCGTCTATATCGCCTACGGCGAAGCCATAGCGCGAGCCATAGGCTGCTAGCGAGCGGCCCACGCCCGGTAGCAGTAGCCCCGTACCGGTGCCCGCCGTCGCTACGGTAAACTGGCTAACTTGGTGAACCGCTTGGCTGCCGGTGGTGCTTGCTAGGCGGTCAGGAATGACGAGGCTAACGGCCTCACCCGCTGCTAGCGGGGCAGTAGGCGTGAAAGTCAGTGTGCTAGTGCCGGCGCCCGTTACCGTGCCGGCTAGTCGGCCACCCTGCCGGCTGCCAAATACGCGCAGCTCACCGGCCGAAGTTCCGGCTACAGGTTGTGAAAAGCGGACGCTAATGGCCACTGGCCGGGGTGCACTTACCGTATGGCGGGCGGGGCTTAGCGCAACTACATTAAGTGGCTGCGTTACGGTAAAGAGGCCTGGGGCGGCTGCTGTGCCCCCGGCTGCCTGCAGCACTACGGCGCCAGTAGTAGCGCCAGGGGGCACCGTGGCTACCACTTGCGTAGCGGATAGCACCGTAAAGGAAGGAGCTGGTACGCCGTTGAAGGTAACGCCAGTAGTTAGCTGCACATTGATGCCAGTCAGCAATACACTACTGCCTACGGCGCCGCTGCTGGGTGTCAAGCCGGTCAAAGTAGGCGGTGGGCCAGGACGATTAAGCTTAATCCGCACGACGTTATACTGGTCGTTGGTAAGCAGGTCGAGGTCGCCGTCGGCGTCCATGTCGGCCAGAGCTAGCCAAGAGGGTGAGTTAATGCCCGCGTCAGTGGTAGTTACCAACTGCGGAAAAGCCCCAGAGCCATCATTGAGGCCCACGCCAGCGTAAGACACCAAGTCGAGGTCGCCGTCGGCATCGGTATCGGCTAGCGCTAGGCAAGGCGCGGCTAGGGCCAGCGTAGCTAGAGGAGCCCTTAAGTCAAAATTGCCGGTGCCCTTATTGGGCAGAATAAGCACCTGATTTGAGTAGGCCGTATTCACCGCTAAGTCGAGGTCCCCGTCATTGTCTACGTCACCTAGGGCCAGGTGGTAGGCATAGTGGTATAGCGGCGCGAAGGGTGCGCCACTGAAGCTACCGGAGCCGTCGTTCAGGTTTACCCCAATGCCTTGGTAGCCACCTACAAGGCTGCCGCACAGCACAAGGTCGAGGTCTCCATCATTGTCCACGTCACCTAGGGCCAAGTCGGTAGCGGCCCCATTAAGCGATGAATAGAGCGGGGTGCCGAAGCCACCACTTCCATCATTAACCAACACAATAAGCGTTGAGCTATAGGTACTAAGTAAGTCAAGGTCTCCATCTGCATCCACGTCGGCGAGCGCCGTTAGCTGGGGGGTGGATGTAAATGGCACCGTATTGCCTTTGGCAAAAGCGCCGTTGCCAGCGTTGAGCCACAGCTGATAGGTCCCACTATTAGTTTGCACCACCAGGTCAAGGTCACTGTCGTTATCCACGTCGCCCACTACCAGGCTAAGCGCGCGGCCTGCTAGCGTGGGGCCGTTGGTGAAGGTGCCCGTTCCGTCGTTAATGTAGAGCTGAACCCCAACTGTGTAGTCTGGCACGGCCAAATCTAGGTCGCCATCGTTGTCAAAGTCGCCAACCCGGCCGGGGTAGGTGCTGGCTACGTTTAGAGTGCTGGTAGTGAAAAAGTCATGCCGCCCCGTGCCGCCTACTGCGGCCGTAAATTGTACTACTTGCCGGGCAACAGCATTGCCATCAGTGCCACGTAGGCTACCCGGCAATGTCACGCTTACTACCTCCCCGGGAGCGAAGTCCTGCGTGGGGTCAAACGTAAGCGTGGGGGTGCCCGCCCCCGTGAGCCCGCCTCGGCGCCGCCCCTGTAGTAGACTGCCTACCACCCGCAGGCTGCCGGCCGTAGCCGCCGTGATAGGTACCGTGAAGGTAGCTGCTACGTTGGTGGTGCGGTCTGCACTGCGGCTATTGCGAGCCGGCGTGATACCCGTCAGTAGCACCGGCACCGGCACGACAATGGTAAAGGGGGTAGGGGACGTAGCGGTGCCAGCTTCATCAGTTACGACCGTTACTAGTCCCGTAGTAGCTCCAGCGGGCACGGTCGCATCGAGGGCAGTGCCGCTGCCATTCAGCACAAAGCTTGTGGCAGCCAAGCCATTGAAGTACACGCCCACCACGTCGGTCAGATTCGTGCCACTAACCGTAGCTGTGCTGCCCACCGGCCCAGTTGCCGGAGTAAGTGCACTGATAGTAGGAGCGGGGAGCGCAGGGGGTACGCTGGCATTTAGGCTTAATATAACTTGGCCCCCACCATCAGAAGTGATAAGGTCGAGGTCAAGGTCACCATCCACATCGCCCAGCACTACGCCTACCGATACGGTGGGGCTAGCTAAGTCGCGGCGTAGGCGCAGGGGTCGGGCTTGCGCTGCGAGGACACCTGCCGTGTTTAAAAAAGTCACTACCCGTCCGCCTGTGCCCTGGGCCACCGCGAGGTCGAGGTCGCCGTCGGCATCTAGGTCGCCAGTGCGCAGGCCAGTTGGCGTGCTGCCGGCCGGCAGCGCCAGCGTGGTGGTGCCTGTGAAGCCGCCGCTCCCATTATTGAGGCGCACACTTACGCTGGCGGCGCCAGTGTTGGCCGTTAGCAGGTCTTGGTCACCATCGCTGTCCAAATCAGCCAAGACCAGTTCGGCTGGCTGAGAACCTACCGTCACAATGTTGTAGCCGCCAAACGCGCCATTCCCATTATTGCGGCTGATGTGAACCTCACCCAGAGCTGTGCCAGCAGCGCCAGGGTGGGTAGTTAGCAGGTCTAGGTCACCGTCGTTGTCTATGTCGGCCAGGGCCACGGCTGAAGGTCTACTGCCTATGCCAATGGTACTGGTCTTGGTGAATAGTAGGGGTAGGCTACCCGTATTATACCACACGGTAACCGAGCTGGACCCGGCATTAGCCGCTACAAAGTCTAGGTCGCCATCGCTATCCAGGTCGCCCGCCGCTACGCTTACCGGTTGGCGACCTACTGGCGCATTCTGGGCCCCGGTTATGGCATCGATAAAACTGCCGGTGCCATCATTGAGGCACACGGAAACGGTGGCATTGTCAGCGTCGCCTGCCAGCAGGTCTAGGTCCCCATCTTGGTCTACGTCGGCCAGGGTTAACCCACTAGGCGTTTGTCCGGTGAATAGGCTGGTTTTAAAAATGAATTTCCCAGCTCCAGTATTTAAAAGCACGCGGCAGCCAAAGAGCGAACCGGTCGTCACGAGGTCTAAGTCCCCATCCCCATCCAAGTCACCCAATGCTTGGTCACGGTTGCTGGTGTTGCCTACAATAAGCGTATCTAGAAAAAAGCCGCGGCCGGTTCCGCCAGTAGCCGCAGTGAACTGGAACATCTGCTGAGCCACGGTCGCACCGCCAGTGCTGGTGAGGGAGGCTGGTACGCTCACGCTTACTAGCTCGCCTGGGGCAAAAGGTTGGTTTGGCGTGAAGGTGAGCGTGGCTGTGCCACCCCCAGCTACACTGCCAGGGCGTTTGCCACCTAGCAGCGCACCATACACCTTCAGGTTAAGAGTAGTCCTTATTGCGATAGCCTGTGAGAAGCTTACTGTAACGTTCGTGTTGCGCGCAACGGCTACCGAGTGCCGAGCCGGCTGCCGACTGGCTACCGTTACCTGGGCTTTAACAACTGTACTTAGCAGCACAAGGGCTAATAAGAATAAGCCTCCTTGCCCGACATGGGTAATTTTTTTTGGTAGCGTTCGTAAGTGATAAAGAATAGGAGTAAACAGGTGGGTCAAGCGTTTATACAAATAAAAAGTGAAGTAATGCTACCAGTAAGTAATTAACCCACAAGTAGGTGCGAAGAAAGCGGCGAAAGCACGAATTTCTATAATCCCATCTTTTTATTTGGGTGCATTGGGTCCCACTAGAGCTAGCGGTAACGCGAGTTTTCCGCTCAGGGCCGCACAAGCATAGCATGAAGACGTAAACAGGTAGCAGCTACTGACTAGTAAGCGGTAGCTGCCATTAATCGAAAGCCTATCTTCTACCTAGAGTATAAGACCGCCTATATTCACGCATGCTTTCCATTCGCCTTCTTTCCTGCCTAGTCGTGGCGCACGCACTGACTGCATTCAGCGTATGCCTTGCCCAGCAGCCGTCCCCTTCAAAGCCAGTTCCTACAGCCAAAGCTCGCATTCAATTGGGCCGTTGCGACCAGCAGGTAGTGTATAACTTGCCCGCTCAGCGCTTCGACCAAACCGCTCAGGCCATCGCCCGCGCTACGGGCTGCTTTATTCGTTACCCAGACAAGTCTCTAGTCAATGTGCCCGTGCAGCCGGTGCGCGGCCGGCTCACGCGCCGCCAAGCCCTGCGCGTAGCGTTGCGCGGTAGTGCCTTGCGCATTGTGCGCGAAACGCCAAATCTGATGGAAGTCGCGCGCGTACCAGCCCACTAGGTATACCGCACCGATAAGAGAAGTATAATTGGTAGTGCAGCTATACAGGCTCAAGGCGTCGAACCAGTCACTTCGAGGAAGCTCTCAGCCGACGCTGTTGCGTAGCTAAGAGTGAATTGGGCAGTGTGCTCACTAGTAAAGCGTAGGGTTGCGGCCACTGTATCGTAAAGATTGAAGCCGCGCTCTGGCGTTTTCGTGCCGATGGCATGCTACAGTTGCTCGCTTCTTAATGGTGATAAGAAGGCGAAACTACTGGCAGGAAAGGCATCTGATGACCTAGTCAAATTCAGTTGACTCGACGGCCGTCAGACGAAAAGTCTAGGCCTTTGCAGACTTCACGCAGTGCCAGTAATGTGCTCGCCAGATTCCTAGGGAGCGTGATGAGACAAAATGACCCTATAGCGACTAACCTCGACAGGATAGGAATTGTATCAGCCTTCTATATTTGATGCCGTGCGCTGGTACGCTATGTGCATCGCCAGCCGAGGCATTTGCTAACTAAGGCGCTCGCTCTTATTGCACCAGGCCATCCGGTAGAGAAGGGTTAATAGCCACTTGCTTTCGGCATTTTGGCTGAAACAAAGGGCATTTTGACTTAATCGGCCTTGTAAGCGCAGGGGACCTTTGTATCGTCAATAAAACGAAAACAACTCCCTATGAAAGCGGTAAGAATTCACGCCTTTGGCGGCCCCGAAGTGTTAATGCTGGAAGACGTGGCGCGGCCAGTGCCGGCGCCCGATGAGATTTTGGTGCAGGTGCAGGCCAGCGGCGTAAACCCAGTAGACTGGGTGGTGCGCGAAGGCGGCAACGATGCGCTACGGTCTTTCCTGACCTTGCCCCTGACCCTAGGTTGGGATGCGGCCGGTATCGTGGCCGAAGTGGGCAGCGATGTCACCACACTCCAGAAAGGCGATGCCGTGTACGGCGTCCCCAACTTTCCTGGCGATGGCAGCTACGCCGAGTACTGCACGGCCAAAGCCAGCCAATTTGCCCGCAAACCTAGCAGCCTGAGCTTCGTGGAGGCGGCGGGCGTGCCGCTGGCCGGCCTCACGGCCTGGACGGGGCTTTTTGGGCACGGCAAGCTCCAGCCTGGTCAGCGCGTGCTTATTCAAGGGGCTTCGGGTGGGGTAGGTGGCTTTGCGGTGCAGTTTGCCAAAGCCAAGGGAGCCTACGTGATAGGTACCGCTTCGGCTGGCAACCTAGGGTACCTGCGGGAGCTGGAGGCCGATGAGGTGATTGACTACCGCAGCCAGCAGCTAGCTGACGTAGTACGCGATGTGGACGTAGTGCTCGAAGCCTCGCCCTTGCGCGACAACGCAGAGCGCCTCAAAGCGGTGGCCGTGCTGAAAGACGGCGGCATCTTCGTGAGCGTCAATACCGATTTCCCGTTTGATGAAGAAGTGCTGGCCGCGCTAGCCCAGAAGCACGCCACCGGCGAGCTGGCGGCCAACCAGCCCCGGCAAGACTGGCTAACTGAAATCGCCCAGCTCATTGACGCCGGCCAGGTGAAGGTGCTTATCAGTAAGGTATTTTCGCTGGCGCAAGTGGCCGAGGCCCACCGCGAAAGCGCCACTTGGCACGTGCGGGGCAAGCTGGTGCTGGCAGTAACTAAAGTAGATGAGCCGCAATGAGACACTTCAAAACGATAAGCGAATTTTATGCGTTTTTGCAGCTGCCCCCGCCGCAGCACCCGCTGCTCAGCGTGCTAGACGTGAGCACCGTGCCGCACCGCGATGACGAAGCCCTGCCAATGCACCTGGATTTTTATTCGATTTCGGTGAAGCGGATGCGGAATGTGCACTCCAAATATGGGCAGCATTCGTTCGACTTCAAGGAGGGTGTACTGTCGTTTATGGCGCCCAGCCAGGTGTTTAGCATGGGGGTAGTCAACAAAGACGAGGCCGTAGAAAAATCGGGGTGGGTGGTGTACATCCACCCCGATTTTATCTGGAACACGCCGTTGGCCACCACCATTAAGCACTACGATTTCTGGGACTACTCGCTCCACGAAGCCCTGTTTCTATCGGCCAAGGAAGAAGCAACGGTGCTGGCTATCATTCAGACGATAGCACAGGAGCACAGCGCCAACCTCGACCGCTTTAGCAAGCAAATCATCGCCTCGCAGCTCGAAAGCCTACTGCACTACGCCGACCGGTTTTACCACCGTCAGTTCCTGACCCGCGACAAAGCCAACCACGAAGTGCTGGAGCGCGTCGAAGCTCTGCTTGATGCCTACTTCGATAGCGACGACCTAGTGGAAAGAGGCTTGCCCACGGTGCGCTACGTGGCCGAGCACCTACACCTGTCGCCTAAATACCTGAGCAACCTGCTGCGCGTCGTGACCGGGCAAAACACCCAGCAGCACATTCACGCCAAGCTGATAGCTAAAGCCAAGGAAAAGCTATCGACCACCACCCTCACTGTCAGCGAAATTGCCTACGAACTGGGGTTCGAGCACTTGCAGTCATTCAGCAAGCTATTCAAAACCAAAACCAGCCTATCGCCGCTGGAATTCAGGTCTTCCTTTAACTAAAAGCCTTTGCGGTGTTTCCTTGTGAGAGGAATAAGGCAGCTGCCTAAATGCTTATGAGTGAAGCATGTTAAGTGGCTAGCTAAAAATTAGGAGGGCGCGTCATGCCGGATGGGGGTTCGTTGTGGCTGCACCAAGCTTAGGCTAGGGACTATCTTTTTTACTTAGGGTGGCCACGTGTAAAAGCGTAGCCTAGCAGCAACACTGAGGAAATATGGCTGGCCGACTTTCGCGGCTTGATTTTCTGCTTACTCCTCCCAAAATGCAAAAGAAGTACTTGGCGCTAACCCTAGTAGCGGCTGGCGCCGCTTTGGCCGGCTGCCACAAAGACGATGTAACGGCCGCCGTGGAATACCCGGCGTATGCCGAGGCAACCAGCCCTAGGGTGCTTGCCACGGCCCCCAATGGCACGGTGCTGTACAACGGTGGCTTTGGCTCGTCGATAGCTCCCGACCCTAACGACCCCACAGTTTTTTACCTGCTCACTGACCGGGGGCCGAATGCGGCTGGCGTGGCGGCCAACTCCATCGTGTTTGGCAAGGCCGACTTTACGCCGCAGATTGGCAAGTTTCGGATGAAAGATGGCCAGCTGACGCTAGAGCAAACCATCTTGCTGCAAAATGCGGCTGGCCAGCCCCTTACTGGCTTGCCTAACCCCGCAGGCCAGGGCAGCACCGGCGAAACGGCGCTGGGCCTCAATGGCCAGCTCCTAGGTACCAGCGCCGATGGTATCGATTCGGAAGGGCTGGTGCTGGCCCCCGATGGTACTTTTTGGGTGAGCGACGAATATGGGCCGCACATCGCCCACTTCGACGCTACGGGCAAGCAGCTCGAGCGTATCAATCCCTTCGGCAGTGGCCAGGGTGGGCGCACGTTGCCACTGGTGCTGGCGCGCCGCCGCCCCAACCGCGGCATGGAGGGCCTCTGCCTCACGCCCGATGGCAAAACGCTGGTCGGCCTCATGCAGTCGCCGCTCTACAACCCCGCGGCGGTGGTGAGCTCCACGGTGCTGCGTGTCGTGACCTTCGACCTGGCCAGCGGCGCTACCAAGCAGTACGCCTACTTGCTGGATAACCCCAGCCTGACCGGGTGCAGCGAGGTGGCGGCCATCAGCAGCACGACTTTTCTGGCCCTGGAGCGCGATGGCCTCTACGGCGGCAACTCGACCTCGCCGGCTACTTTCAAGAAGGTATACAAGTTTGATTTGGCGGGAGCTACCGACATTTCCGATGCCAGCAACACCGCCGCGGGCAAGCTCTACGGCGGCCTCACCGTAGAGCAGCTAAAAGACCAGGCCGGGCTAACGGCGGCCGGCGTAGTACCCGTAACCAAAACGCTGGTGCTCGACCTGCTGGGGTCGGCCATCGCGCCAGTATACCCGCACGACAAAGCCGAAGGCCTCGCCCTCATCGGCGGCGACCGGCTAGCCATTTCCAACGACGACGACTTTGGCGTAGTTGATAACGGCGCCAACGGCTTTGCGCCTAAGGTGCTACCCGCCACCGGCAAGGTCGATGTCAACCGCATTTACTTCGTGAAGCTGCCCACACCCCTGCGCTAAGCGAGCCAAACCCGGAGCCGCCGAGAAGTGCGCGAGTGCCAACCGGCCCGCTGCTTTTCGGCGGCTTTTTGACAGCTACTAACCTAGCTCCTAGGTACTACAGTATAAACATAATAGCCACGCAGGCGTGATAGTTAGGTAACCCAGCGGGGCGACCTTTGCTACTCACCCGACCTAGCACCAGATACGTGTATGCAGTGGTATGAAGAGGAGGTGCAGCGCTTGGCGCAGCTGCCCGTAGCGGCGACCGAACGGCTCAAGGTGGTGTTCTACGGCAGCTCCACCTTTACCCGCTGGCTTAGCTTGGGGGTTGATTTTCCACAGGTGCAGGCCATTAATCTAGGTTTTGGGGGCTCGACGCTGGCGGCGTGCGCGTGGTTTTTTGAGCGGGTAGTGCCCCGGCAGCAGCCAGCTGCGCTGTTGGTTTATGCCGGCGACAACGACCTCGGCGACGGCCGCACGCCTGAGGAAGTGGTGCTGTTTTTTGAGCAGCTAGTGGCCATCAGCAAGGCGCAGCTAGGTAGCATTCCCTTCTGCTTTGTATCGATTAAGCCCAGCCCAGCGCGGCTCTACTTGCGCGAGAACATTCAGTATGCCAATGCCTGCATTCGGCAGCGCATCGCGGCCCTAGGGCCGCCCTACTATTTTCTGGACCTCTACCCGGCTATGCTCGATGGGCAGGGCAATCCGCAGCGCGGCTTGTACGAGGCCGATGGGCTGCACCTGTCGCCGGCCGGCTACGCCTTGTGGCAGCAAGCCATAGCCCAGCAGCTCGGGCATATGGGGCTGCTGCCTACCTAAAGTCAACGCCGAAACGGTTTTGCTTTCGCACGTATCTTATTAATCATAAGCTGTATGCGCCGCGAGTATCAACAATGGTGGAGCCCAGCCCTAGGTCGGCCGATGGAGCTACTGGTATTTGGGCACGCGGGGGCGCGGGTGCTTTTCTTTCCGACCCGCAAGGCGCGTTTTTTCGACTACGAAAACTGGGGCGTAGTAGAAGCGCTGCGGCCTCGACTGGAGCGCGGCGACCTACAACTCTACTGTCTCGACAGCGTCGATGCTGAAAGTCTGTATTGTCCGGCCAAGCACCCGGCCGAGCGCATCAGGCGGCACTTGCAGTACGAGCGGTACCTGCTCGAAGAAGTGCTGCCCCTGACGCACCACCGCAACCCCAACTCGTGCCTGATGGCGGCTGGGTGCAGTATGGGCGCTTTTCACGCTGTCAATTTCGCGTTTCGGCATCCGCACCTGTTTGCCAAGGTGGTGGGCCTGAGCGGGCGCTACGACCTGACGCAGGCCATGGGCTGCTTCCGCGACTTATTTCAGGGCTACGTCGACCATGAGGTGTACCTGAATACGCCCAACCGCTTCTTGCCTAACCTCAGCGATGACTTCTACCTAGGGCACCTGCGGCGGCTCGACATCAAGCTGGCGATAGGGGAGGAGGACGCTTTTCTGGCTGATAATTACTTCTTGGACCAGCAGCTGTGGGCCAAGGGCATTGCGCACCAGCTACACATCTGGGCCGGCGAGGCGCACACCCCGCCCGCCTGGCAGCAGATGGTGCAACTCTATCTGTAAGCTTATAGTCACCTGAGTAGGATGCAATTAGTGTCTGTGCTAACGGCCGTAAAAGCTCCTAGGCTATCGCAATGTTACGCAAGGCTGGTGTGCGTAATAAAATGATAAATATGCTGATTTAATGCAATTTAATATCGTGTGAGAATCTTTGAGGGTGGTTGACGATTGGTTTTGTTATGCAAGCGGTAAGGCAGGAAGCATTTTGGTAACATAGCTTGCTTGGTGGCCTAGAAGGGGTGAATGGAATTTTGCACTAGCAAAAATGCTATTCTTAATCTGCCCCTAATGAGTCGTTTCTACTCAGGTTTCTTTGGCTTATTATTTTTGCCGCTCGCGGTGCAAGCAGGCACCATTAAGGGGCGCGTGACCGATGCCCGTACCGGCGAGCCGCTGGTGGGCGCGGTGGTGTACCTGCAAGGCACCAGCTACAACGGCCAGGTGCAGCTCGATGGCACCTTTAGCCTGCGCAACGTGCCGGCCGGCGAGTACGAGCTAGTGGGCCAGTTTGTGAGCTACCAGACGCTGAGCCAGCACGTGTCGCTCACGGAAGCCCAGCCCGACCAGACGCTGAGTTTGCGGCTGCGCGACAAAAACAACGCCTTGGAAGAAGTAGTGGTGCAGGGCCGCCGCGACCCCGAGGGCGAAAACGCTGCCCGGCGCGTCGAGCAGGTGGCCCCGAGCATCGTAAACGTGGTGTCGGCCCAGGCCATCCAGGTTTCGCCGGATATTCAGGTAGCCAACGTGTTGCAGCGCGTGTCGGGCGTGACCCTGGAGCGCAGCACCAACGGCGACGGGCGCTACGCCATCGTGCGCGGCATGGACAAGCGCTACAACTACACGCTCGTCAACGGCATTAAGATTCCGAGCCCCGACCCCTACAACCGCTACGTGCCGCTCGACATCTTTCCGGCTGACTTGCTACAGCGCTTGGAGGTTACCAAAGCGCTCACGCCCAGCATGGAAGGCGATGCTACCGGCGGCGTGGTAAACATGGTGATGAAAGATGCACCCGCCGAGCGCACCCTCACGGGGCAGCTGGGCACCGGCTACGGGCAGCTGTTTTTCGACCGCTCGCTGCTGAGCTTCGACCGGGGCGCCATCAACCGCGACTCGCCGGCCGACCGCAATGGCAGCGACTACCAAGCCAAGACCAGCGACTTTCCGTGGGCCAGCTTCAGCCAGAAAACGGCCCGGCCTAACCTGCTCGGCAACCTGACATTTGGCAGTCGCTACGGCAAGGACCAGCGCCTAGGGGTGCTGCTGGCCGGCTCGTACCAGGGCCAGACCCGCGGCTCGGATGGCTACTTCTACGAAACGGGTATTACCCAAGACAACTACCCCGTGCTGCGCACCCTGCACGTGCAGCAGTACTCGACCCGCCAGGAGCGGCTAGGGCTGAATGCCAAGCTCGACTACCGCCTCGACAGCCGCAATACGCTGCGCTTCTACGGCATGTACTTGCAGCTCGACGAGGCCCAGGCGCGCTTTGAAACAGACACCACTTACAAGGGCAACGCCCGCCCCGACGTGGACCGCCGCCTGCGCTCGCGCTTGCAGCGCCAGGGCCTCGCCAATGGTACACTGCAGGGCGAGCACCAGCTCACGGAAAAGCTGTCAGCGAGCTGGTCGCTGGTGTACTCGCGGGCCACCAACAACGTGCCCGACGTGACCGAGCAGGACCTTAAGCTGACCTCGGCCGGCAACCGCTACCAGGATGTGAGCCGCATCTGGCTCGACAACCACGACCAAGACAAAGCCGCCTACCTCAACCTGAAGTACACCCTGGCCGAAGGCCTGGAGCTGGGCCTAGGTGGCCTCTACCGCGACAAGGACCGCACCAACCGCTACCTCAGCTACCAGCTGCGCGCCTCGGGCCAAACGGCGGTGAATGAGCAAGATATCAACTCGGAAGCCTACACAGTGTTCAACCCACAGGGCATTTATGTGGGCAACAATAACTACTCGGCCACCGAGCGTATAGCCGCTGGCTATGGCCAGGTGCGCTTGGTGCGCGGGGCCTGGGAAATCCTGGGTGGCCTGCGCTTCGAGCACACCAACCAGCAGTATGTCACTAGCTTGCCGACTACCGAGGCGGCTTACAAGGGCCGTCAATTGTACCCCGACTACCTGCCCAGCCTGCACCTGCGCTACGCCTTGAGCGCGCGCCAAAACCTGCGGGCGTCGTACTTCTCCTCTATCAGCCGGCCCAGCTTTTTCGAGCTGACGCCCCACAACAATGCGGGTAGTGTGAGCGAGAGCAACGTGTACCCCGAGGCGGGCAATCCTTACCTGCGCCGCACCCAAGCGCAGAACCTCGATTTACGCTACGAATTCTTTGGGGCCGGCAACGACCAGGTGATGGTGGGCGCATTTTACAAACGCCTGCAAAATCCGATTGAGTACGCCCTCACCAACCCCCTGCAGTACGACCCGGCTACTGGCCAGGTAAGGCCCGCTGCTAACACCACCGCCGTGGTGTACCAGCCCATCAATGCGGGCACGGCCACCAACTATGGCTTCGAGTGGGTGGGCGTCAAGTTCTTTGGCCCGATTGGGCTGTCGACCAACTACACCTTCACAGTATCAGAAATCACGACCAGCAAGTCGCGCAACGCCACAGCTGGCGACGCCAGCCTGAACGTGATGCAAAAGCGCTCGCTACAAGGCCAGTCGAAGCACGTGGGCAACGCTTCGCTGCTTTACAAAAGTCCGCGCCTAGGTCTCGATGTGCAGCTCGCCTACGTGTACACGGGAGCGCGTATCGTGCAAGTGGGCCAGTTTCTGGGCCTCGACTATTGGCAGCGGGCACAGTCGCAGCTCGACTTTTCGGCCGAGAAGCGCCTCACCCCAGCCGATAAGCGCTTTGGGCTGACTGCTTACGTGAAGGTGCAAAACCTGCTGAACACGCCCTACCAGGTTGACATCTTGGCTCCCGGCGCGCCGGCCGCAGCGGGCAGCCCGGCCACGGTCACCTATCCCTTCCAGGGCAATGCCGACCGGGTATCGGTAGTGAACCAGACTTATAAAGCTTACTACCTGGCGGGGCTGCGCTTTCGCTTCTAACGCAGAGACCCCACCCCCGACCCCTCCCCTCCGGGAGAGGGGAGGGGTCGGGGGTGGGGTAGCACGGCCCGCAAGTTGCTAGCTCATTGACTAATACATAAATATTATGCGCCTTACGCTACTATCCACAGCCGCCACGCTCCTGCTGGGCAGCGTGCTGCTTTCGTCCTGCGAAGAGCTTATCGACATTGCCGCGCCTGTGCAAACGGTGGGGCAGGCCTTCAGCGGCGACACGCTGCGCAGCCCGCTCAAGGGCACCATTGCGGGGCGCACGGCCCCGTATTACATGGTTTCCGACGTCACGATTAACGACGGTGATACGCTGCTGCTACAGCCGGGCGTAAAGATTTTGGTGATTGGTAAGCCTAAGTCGGCCAGCACGTTTGGGCAGGCTACCAATAACCCTGGCTTCATTGTGAATGGCTCGCTGCTGAGCCTCGGCACCAAAGCTCAGCCAGTGGTGATGACTGTTGCCGATGACCTGAAGGGAGACCCAACGCAGGTGCAAAGCGCGGCCACCGACCCAGCCTTTAAGGGCTACTGGGGCGGCATCAATGCCGATGGGGCGTCGCTGCTGGTGCTGCGCTACACTGACCTAGGGTACGTGGGCGGCCCCTATGGCGCCAACGCGCCCACCGGCTACGCCGCCGGCGACCCTAAAATTGGGGTGTCGATGTTGGCTAAGAAGTCTAACGCTATCTGCGTGCTGGAAGACAGCTACTTCCACGGCAGCGTAGATGATTTTGTGCGATTGCAAAGCTGCAAGTTCAGCATCATGCGCAACCGCTTCGAGAAGGCCGGCAAGACCGGCGGCGAGGCCGTTAACCTCAAGGCCGGCTGCGTGGGCGATGTGGCCTACAACACCTTCGTGGGGGCGGCCACCAATGGCACCAAAGTAGCCTCAGTGGCCGCCGCGGCCGTGCAAACCAACGTGGCCACCTACAATAACACCTACCTCAACTGCGGCTACCGCCAAACCAAGTCAGGTCGCGGCGGCTCCATCAACTATGAGGTGCAAGCAGCTGGCAAAGTGTATAACAACTTGATTGTGAACTGCCGCTTTGGCCTGCGCCTGCGCTCCGACTCACCGCCCGACGTGGCCAACATGCAGTACGACCACCAGTACTACTACGGCAGCACTAGCTACCAAGTAGCGGAGTTCGGCGCCGCCACTGCCGGCTCGACCACTGCTAACCAGCCTAACGACACTCGCGGCGCGGCCGGGGCCAATGACCCCAAGTTCGTGATTGCCGACCTAGGGACCACTGCGGGCACCACCGCCGCCCCTACTACTGCCATGCAGTGGACTAATTTTTTAACCCCCACCAGCAACCTGCGCCTGCAAGGCAGCTCGCCAGCCATCGGCAAAGGCACCGTCGCCTTCACGCCGCTCAATGCCGTGGGCAACTTCAGCGTCCGCGGCCTGTTTACGCCTACTAGCACCGCGCCGGGCGCCGATGCGGGAGCGTACCAGTCGGGCAACGTAGGCAATCAACAGTAACGTAACAAATGCTAGCTGTCAGGCAGCGCACAGCAAAGCCTCACGCTCGCATCACTGTTAAGGCCTAGGTTTACTGCGTCCCACGCGAGAGGCTTTGCTATGCGCTGCCTGACCGATATTAATGCTATTTCTTTGCTAAGAATGCCTCTTTCTATTCTGCGCATCCCGGCAGCAACCCTGCTCCTGAGCGCTGCTGCGCTGCTACCCACCGGCTGCCAACACGTTGTCCAAGCCACTAGCAGCACCCCGACCGTCGGCCTTGCTGACGATGGCACCAACACCGGCCCCGGCGTGGTGCGCCCCGTGGTGGTGACCCAGCCCGTGCGCTACGACACCGACGACCCCGCCATTTGGGTGAATGCTCAGGACCCCGCCAAGAGCCTGATTATCGGCACCGATAAAGATTCGGACGGTGGGTTATATGTCTTTGATTTACAAGGCAAGGAGGTGCCCGGTAAGTCGGTGCACGGCCTTAAGCGCCCCAACAATGTAGACCTAGCCTACGGTCTGAAACTCGGCGGCCAGCCCACCGATTTTGCCCTCGTGACGGAACGCGAAACCGGTAAGTTGCGCGCCTTCCGCCTGCCCGATATGCAGCCTCTCGACCACGGCAACCTCGACGTATTCGTGGGCGCGCCAGATGAGCAGCGGATGCCGATGGGCGTGGCCATCTACACCCGGCCCACCGACGGCGCCATGTTCGCAGTAGTAGGCCGCAAAACCGGACCTAGGGAAGGCTACCTAGCCCAGTATCGCCTGGCCGACGATGGCCAGGGCCAACTCACCATGACGCAGGTGCGCACCTTTGGCGCCTGGAGCGGCAAAAAGGAAATTGAGTCGATAGCCGTTGATAACGAGTTGGGTTTCATTTACTACTCCGACGAAGGGGTAGGGGTGCGCAAGTACTACGCCGACCCCACCAAAGGCGACGCCGAGCTGGCGCTATTTGCCAAAACCGGCTTCACCGAAGACCACGAAGGCATTTCTATCTACAAAACCGGCCCTAGGGAGGGCTACATTCTGGTGTCGGACCAAGGCGCTAGTCAGTTTCGCTTTTTTCCGCGCCAAGGCACCGCTACCGACCCCAACGCGCACCCTGAGCTACGTGCCGTGAGAGTAGCCGCGCACTTTAGCGACGGCTCCGACGTGACCAACGTGCCGCTAAACGCCCAGTTTCCGCACGGCCTGTTTGTGGCGATGTCCGACAACAAAACCTTCCACTACTACCGCTGGGAGGACATGTTGGGTAAGGACGTGAAAGCCGTCGAGTAGCCCCGGCTCATAGCCGCACTCTTTTAAACGTATCATGCTGAGCCCCGCGAAGCATCTCTACCAGACCGATAGAGATGCTTCGCGGGGCTCAGCATGACACATAGTAGGTACAGAAGCATCACTTTTCTCAGTAGTCGTGAGCTATTAAGAATGGTTAGAATAACCAGTAAGACGGTTTACTTATAGTGAACAAATATCCACAATTTGTTAACGTAGATACAACCTATCCGAAACCGATTGCGCTGAGCTGAAGCCCAATTTTGCCTACCGAAAGTACCAACTTGGTGGCCATGCTTAAGCTCTTGCCTTCTACGCCTTTGCATCGCTGGCAGCTCCGCACGGCCGTGAGCTTATTTGTGGGGTACAGCGCGTACTACCTGTGTCGGTCTAACCTAGCGGTGGCCGCGCCGCTGCTCATCCGCGAGTTTGGCAGCCGGGGACTCAATAAGGAAGTACTGGGGCAAATTGCCTCGCTGGGCGTGCTGTGCTACGCCGCGGGCAAGGTGGTGAATGGCGTGCTGGGTGACCTGCTGGGCGGCAAACGCATCTTTCTGCTCGGCATGGTGGGCGCAGTGGTGGCTACGGTAGCATTTGGGCTAGGGCAGGGGGTAGCAGTGTTTTTTGGGGCGTGGGCCATGAACCGCCTCGTGCAGGCGATGGGCTGGGCGGGGCTAGTCAACATCACGGCCAACTGGTTTTCGTACCGCTCCTATGGCAAGATAATGGGGGTGCTCAGCCTCAGCTACCTAGTGGGTGACATTGCCGCCAAGCTCATCTTGGGGCAGCTACTAACGCTCGGAGTAAGCTGGCGGGGGCTGTTCGGGGCGGCGGCGGGCATCTTGGCGCTGGTGGCGCTGGCCAACTGGTGGTCTCTCGCCTCAACACCCGCCAGCGTGGGGCTGCCCGCCCCGCCCACCAACCCCGATAGTCTGTTTGATACCGACACAACGGCCGGACAGCCAACCTCCCTAGGGGCCTTACCGCGACCGTATTTCAGTAGCCCAGCGTTTTTGCTGATGCTCATGTTATCGTTTGGCCTCACGGCGCTGCGCGAGGCATTTAGCTTTTGGGTGCCTACGTATCTGGTTGAGGCCGCGCACCTTTCCGAAAGTGCTGCTTCGCAGTATAGCGCGCTGTACTCGGCTTTTGGCATGGTTTCCATCCTAGGCGCGGGCTATGTTTCTGATACTTGGCTGCGGGGGCAGCGCGGGCCGCTACTACTCGGGGCTTGCCTAGGGTTAGTGCCTGTGCTAGTGCTTATGGCCCAGCCGGCTAGCAGCCTTGTGCTGCCATTGGTGCTCACCTCGCTCGCGGGGCTGCTGCTCCTAGGTCCCTACTCCTTCTTGGCCGGCGCCATGGCCCTCGATGCTGGTGGGCGGCGCGGGGCAGCCACGGCGGCGGGCCTCATCGATGCGGTGGGCTACGTGGGCAGCACCGGTGCCCTGTGGCTAACTGGCCGAATGGCCGAGCGCCAAGGCTGGGGCGTGGCTTTTCTGGCGCTGGCCGTATTGGCTGCCAGCACTGCCCTGGCCGCCTGGGTTTTTTATCGCACGCAAGAACAGCGACCAAGCCAAGCGTCGCCCCTAGGGGCGACCCCGGCTGTTGACCTATAGGAAAAATTAGACCATAATTAGGTAACGTTTCCGTGATAATAGACTAAGGATAGCACCTGAACTTTGCTAATAAATAATAGCACCTTGGCCAACTGCTAAGTTGATTATTGGCTTGAATCATAATGGCCTTAGTTAGCAGCTTGTGTAAGCCGGCTATCACTTTCTAGATAACACGACACGCTCACGCCTGGCCGCTGAGGCACGCTTTGGCAACTCGCTTAGTACTGCCCGGCTTCGGCATGCGGCTAGGGCATCTTCTCTCATTTTGCGGTAATGGCTGACCAAGTGGCAGTAACTCCTCAGCAGGCAGTAAACCAAGTATTTGGCTTGTATGAAACCCGGGGCGGCGATGACTACATCGGCGAGCCCGTGTCGCAGCTCGAGCACATGTGGCAGGCCGCCGCACTGGCCGAGGCCGCCGGGGCCGACGAAGAGGTGGTGCTCGCCGCCTTCTTCCACGACCTAGGGCACCTGTGCGCCCCCGATGTAGCCGCCGACTCGATGGCCGGCTTCGGAGCCGTGAACCACGAGCGCCTGGGGGCCGACTACCTGCGGGCGCGGGGCTTTTCGGAGCGTGTGGCCCGTTTGGTCGAAAGCCACGTGCTAGCCAAGCGCTACCTCACCTACAAGTACCCCAGCTACTTACGCCAGTTGTCGGAGGCCAGCCTAGCTACGCTCGCCTTCCAGGGCGGCGTGATGAGTGCGGCCGAAGCCGCTGCCTTTGAGCAGGACCCCGATGCCGACCTCATGCTGCAACTGCGGCGCTGGGACGAGCAAGCCAAGGAAACCGACCAGCCCGTGGGCCGGCTCGACCACCTAAAGGTATTGGCCCTGCGCCACTTGCAGCGCGCTTAGCCGGGCGTCTGCCGGCCCCCACTAGTACATATTCTCTCCTTTTTTCTCCTTCTATGCGCAATCGTTACAAGCAGTTCTCTCTACTGGGGCTGGGGTTGGTATTTGGCCTGGCGCCCCACCTAGGGTTTGCCCAAAGCCCCATTGGTGGCACCATCACCGACGACCACAAGCAGCCGCTGCCCGGTGTGAGCGTCGTTATTAAGGGCACGAACAAGGGCACGACGACCGACTCAGACGGGCGCTTTGTGCTAGCTACCCAGCCCGGCGACGTGCTCGTTATCAGCTCGCTGGGCGCCGTATCGCAAGAAGTAACGGTGGGCTCTCAAACGAGCCTAGCCGTGACCCTGGCCACCGACAACAAGCAGCTCGATGAGGTAGTAGTGACCGCCCTAGGCGTGAAAAAAGAGACCCGCAAAATCGGCTACGCGGTGCAGGAAGTGGGCGGCGAGGATTTGATAAAAGCCCGCGACCCCAACCCCATCAACGGCCTGGCGGGCAAAGTGGCCGGCTTGTCGGTGGGCGTGACGCCCGAGCTGCTGCGCGCCCCCAACGTGCTGCTGCGCGGCAACAACGTGTCGCTGTACGTGGTCGATGGCTTCCCCATCGATACCGATACCTGGAACATCAGCCCCGACGACATTGAGACTTACACCGTGCTGAAAGGCCCGGCCGCCGCCGCGCTCTACGGCAACCGGGCGCAGTACGGGGCCATTCTCATCACCACCAAGAAGGGCAACCGCAACAAGAAGGGCTTCACGGTGGAGCTGAACAGCAGCAACGTCATTCAGTCGGGCTTTCTCACGTTTCCGCGCTTGCAGGACTCGTACGGGGCGGGCGAAAACACGCAGTACCAGTTCGTGGATGGCAAGGGTGGCGCGCCGGGCGGCGTGGATGGCGACTACGACGTGTGGGGGCCATACTTCGCGGGCCAGCTTATTCCGCAGTACGATTCGCCCATCGTGAACGGGGTGCGCCAGGGCACGCCCTACGTGGCGCGGGGCGCCAACAACCTCAGGAATTTTCTGCGCACGGGCTTCCAAACCAACAACAACATCGCGCTGAGCGCCAACGGCGACAACTACACCACGCGCTTTTCGGTGTCGCAGCAAAAGCAGAATAGCTACATCCCGAACAACGGCCTCAACATCGTCAATTTCAACCTATACGGCTCGTTCAATCCGAGCCCTAGGTTTAAAATCGAGGCCAACCTGAACTTCAACCGGCAGTTTACCGACAACATCCCCGACGTGGACTACGGCCCCAACAGCCTGCTCTACGGCGTCGCCATCTGGACCGGGGCCGACTGGGACGTGAACGCGCCCGACATTCGGGGCATCTGGCAGCCGGGTAAGGTGGGCACGCAGTCGGTGTTTGCCGAGTACCAGCGCTACCACAACCCCTGGCTGATGACGGAAAAATGGACCCGCGGCCACTACAAAAACGACACCTACGGCTACCTCACCGGCAACTTCAAAATCGACGAGCACCTGAGTGCCACCCTGCGCACCCAAATCAGCACCTACAACCTGCTGCGCACCGAGAAAATGCCGTTTTCGGCTCACCCCTACGGCCGCGAGGGCAACCTAGGCGACTACCGCGAAGACCGCCGCAACCTGTTCGATAACAACGCCGAGGGCTTCCTGAACTTCAACTACGATCTAGGGGCGCAGAAATTCTTGAACCTGAGCGGCCTGGTGGGCGGCAACGTCCGCAATTTCACCTACAACTCCAACTGGACCTCGACCGACTACCTCACCGTGCCCGAGGTGTACTCGTTCAGCAACTCGCTGAACCCGGTGCAGAGCACGAGCTTCAACTCGCAGATGCGGGTGCTGAGCGCCTACTACTCGCTCGACTTGAGCCTGGGGCGCTACGCCACGGTGTCCACCACGGGCCGCGTCGATAAGTCGTCGGCCTTCCAGACGCCCACCACCTACTACTACCCCAGCGTGTCGGTGGCCTCGGTGCTGTCCGACTACCTAGGGCTGCCCAAGGCCATTTCCTTCCTGAAAGTGCGTGGCTCGTTTGCCAACATCCGCACCGATGCCACGTCGGCCACCATCGGGCCGGCTCCGTTCAACTCGATTACGGCGTTGGGTGGCAGCACGGGTAACTCACTCTTCACCAATCCGCTGGGCTACGGCAATACGTACAACTCGCCCTACAACGGGCCGGACTACTCACTGCAATCATTTTACACGACCAGCAAGCCCTACAACAACCAAACGGCGGGCTACGGCACCAATAATCTGTTTGCGCCGGGCATCACCACCTCAACCCGCGTCAACTACGAGGAAGGCCTCGACATCAAGTTTCTGCAAAACCGCCTGGGCTTGAGCGCCACGGCCTTCCAGTACATCGACGGTCCGCGCATCCTGCCCAATCCTATTTCGTCGGGTTCGGGCTACACCACGGAGTACATCAACGCTCTGAAAACCAAGAAGCGCGGCTACGAGCTGAGCCTCACCGGCACGCCGGTGCAGAGCCCCAGCGGCTTTAGCTGGGACGTGCTCGTGAACTACGCCACCTTCAAGGAAACCTACCTAGAACTGCCCGCCGGCCAGGAAACCTACCAGACCTACTACCGCCAGGGCGACCGCGTGGATGGCTTCTACGGTACCAATTTTGTGCGGACGCCCGACGGGCAGATTATCAACGACGCGGGCGGCAAGCCCCTCACGCCTGGTAACCGCGCCTTGCAGCGTCTGGGCAACCTCAACAGCGACTTCACCTGGAGCATTTACAACAACTTCAAGTACAAGTCATTCGGCTTCAACTTCCAGTTTGACGGCGCGGTGGGCGGCGTGACCACCGACTACATCTTCAACAAAACCATGCGCGGCGGGCGCAACGCCCTCACCGCCGAAGGCGCCCTGGGCGACGCCCGCTACCAAGACTGGCTCAACTACGGCAAAAGCGGCTACACCGGCACCTACGTGGGCGAAGGCGTGCAGATAGCCAACGGCGCGGCCATCAACTACGACTCGCAGACGGGCGCCATTCTTAACCCCGAGGGCTTGCAGTTCACTCCCAACACGACCAAAGCCTTCGTGCAGGACTACGTGAGCCGCTACTACAACGTGCAGGAATCCAACCTGATGAGCAAGACATTTGGCAAGCTCCGCCAGGTGGTTATCACCTACGACCTACCCAAGAGCCTGCTGGCTAACACCTTCATCAGCAAAGTATCGGTGTCGCTGATTGGGCGCAACCTGCTGTACTTCTATGGCGACAAGCGCTTCAAGGACGTGGACCTCGACCAGTACAATGGCTACACGTCGGTGACGGGCTTGCAGTCGCCCACCGTGCGCAGCTACGGCCTCAACCTGAACGCTACTTTCTAATCGCAACCGCTTCGCTACGATGAAATCCTTTCTGAAAACCGGCGCGCTGCTGGGCTTGCTGTCGCTCACGGCCACGAGCTGCAATAAGACGCTCGATGAGTTGACCATCAACGAGAACAAGCCCAACGCGGTGCCGGCCTCGGTGCTGCTCACTGGTGTGCTCAACGATGCCTATGAGGCCCCCAACGGCAGCTACGAAACCTGGAACCAGTACTACCTCAACAACTACGACTACTACGGCAACAACCGCTACGACTTTGGCGGCGGCACAGAATACTACACCACCCTCAAAAATGTGGGCCTGATGGAGCAGCAGGCGCTGGCCGCCGGCTCGCCGGCCGTGAACCCGTACGCGGCGCTCGGCAACTTCTTCCGGGCCTACCTCTTCAGCCGCATGAGCCTGGAAATGGGCGACATTCCGCAGAGCCAGGCGCTGCTGGGCCTCGAAGGCCTGACTCCCACGTATGATTCGCAAAAGGCGGTGTTCGTGCAAGCGTTTAAGTGGCTGGAAAGCGCCAACACCGACCTAGGGGCGCTCATTGCGGGAGGTACTACTACGGTGACCGGCGACATCTATTTCGGCGGCGACCTCAAGCAGTGGCAAAAGGTGGTGAATACGCTGCGCGTGCGCCTGCTACTGAATTTGAGCAAGAAAAACGGCGATGCTGACCTCAACATTGCCGGGCAGTTTGCCAGCATCGTGGGCAATCCCACCAAGTACCCGCTCATGACGAGCAGCGCCGACAACATGCAGTATGTATATGTGGAGGCCACCAACAACTTCTACCCCAACAACAACCGCAACTTCGGCCAGGACGGCTCGCGCAAAAACATGTCGGCCACCTACGTGGGCTTGCTCACGCAGCTGCAAGACCCCCGCGTGTACGCCACCTGCGAGCCCGCCCGCTACCTGGTTGATACCCAAGGCCAGAGCCCGACCAGCTTCGCCTCCTTCGTGGGCGCCGATGCCGGCCTCGACCTAGGCGTGATGTACAACAACGCTGGCCAGCAGAAGTACTCGCTGCTGAACCGCTACCGCTACTTCCGCACCCTCACCGGCGAGCCCACCATCCAGATTGGCTACCCCGAGCTGTGCCTCAACATCGCGGAGGGCATCAACCGCGGCTGGGCCACCGGCAACGCTGAAACCTGGTACACCGCTGGTATTCAAGCCTCGATGGCCTCCTATAGCCTGCCCGCCAGCAGCACTTACACGGCCTACTTCTACCGCCCCGGCTCGACCGACGTGAAGGTGGTAGCCAACTACGATACGTACAGCATCCCCGTCAGCTTTGCCAGCTACTACGCCCAGCCCAGCGTGAAATATGCCACTGGTAGCACTGGCTTGACGCAGATTTTGCAGCAGAAGTACTTGGCCTTGTTCCGCCACTCGGGCCTGGAGGCGTACTATAATTACCGCCGCACCGGCGTGCCTACCTTCACCACCGGCCCCGGCACCGGCAATGGCGGCCGCATTGCGCAGCGCTTCCAGTACCCGACCTCAGAGCGCACGGCCAATACTACTAATTACCAAGCCGCACTGCAAAGCCAATACGGCGGCAACGACGATATTAACGGCGTGATGTACGTGCTGAAGTAAAGCATGGTAACAACCTAGGTACAGCTAGCTCCTGCCTCCTCTACGCGAGTGGGGTAAGAGCTAAGTACTAGTAATATCTTAGAAATGAAGCTACTTCCTAGTTTGTTAACGGCCGGCCTCGCCACACTTGCCCTGACTGCCCCGGCCCAAACGCCTAAGCTGCGCACCGAAAACGTAGTGCTCATCACCCTCGACGGCATGCGTTGGCAAGAGGTATTTGGCGGGGCCGATACGGCGCTGTTTCGCCAGAGCAAGCACTACTTCACTGACCGCAAGGCGCTGCACAAAGACTTCGGCCAGGCCTCGCCCGAGCAGCGCCGGCAGGCGCTGATGCCCTTCTTGTGGGGCACCGTGGCCAAGCAAGGCCAGCTCTACGGCAACCGCCCCGCCGGCAGCTCGGTGAACGTGACCAACACCATGCGCTTCTCGTACCCCGGCTACAACGAAATCCTGACCGGCGCCGCCGATGACGCCCGCATCCACAGCAATGACCCGCTCGACAACCCTAACCGGTCGGTGCTCGAAGTGCTAAACCAGCAGCCTGCCTACAAGGGTAAGGTCGCCGTTTTTGGCTCGTGGGAGGCCTTCCCCTACATCCTCAACGAAAAGCGCAGTGGCCTGCCCGTCAATGCTGGCCAGCGTCAGGCTACTGGCTCCGGTCTCACGCCCGGCGAACTACTGCTCAATCAGTTGGAGGTAGCCTCTCCCAGCCCGTTTGGCGAGGAGCGGCTTGATGCGTTTACCTACGGCTACGCCTTCGAGTACCTCAAAAAGAAGAAGCCTAGGGTGCTTTACATCGGCTTTGGCGACACCGACGACTGGGCCCACGGCGGCGAGTACGGCGCCTACCTGCACGCTGCACAGTACACCGATGGCTTCATCCGCCAGCTCTGGGAGTACTTGCAGAGCGACCCGCAATACCGCGGCAAAACGACCCTGCTCCTTACCACTGACCACGGCCGCGGCCAGGCCGGCACCCAGTGGGAAACCCACGGCAAAGAAGTAGTCGGTGCCGACCAAATCTGGATGGCCGCCCTAGGCCCCGATACGCCCGCCCTAGGTATGGCCACCACCGGCCAGCTCTACCAAAACCAAGTCGCCGCCACCCTAGCCGCCCTGCTGGGCCAAGCCTACGCGCCCACGCCCGCCACCGGCAAGCCGGTAGGGGCGGTGCTGGGCAAGAAATGAGATTGATGAACTACAATAAATAGCGCATCAATTTCAACGCTTGTCATTGCGAGCGTAGCGAAGCAATCACATCACGACGAGCCGTTTAGGTGCGATTGCTTCGCTATGCTCGCAATGACAAGCGTTTTTATAGATAGTCTTATGAAAAGTACTCTTTTTTTAATCCTCAGTCTGCTATCCTTCGCCGCGCACGCTCAGCCGCGTGCCCGCAAGGTGGTGTTCATTATCGCCGACGGTATTCCGGCCGATGTGCTGGAAAAGGCGCCCGCGCCGAACATCAAGAAAGTCATTGCTACCGGTACCTACCTGCCGGCCCACGTAGGCGGCGACCTAGACACTTATACGCAGACGCCCACCATCTCGGCGCCCGGCTATATGGACCTCATCACGGGTACCTGGGGCTACAAACACAACGTGTGGGACAACGCCGTGAAGGCGCCCAACTACCAGTACAAGAATATCTTTCGCCTGCTGAAAGAAGCCCGGCCGGCCGCCAAAATCGGCATCTTCTCGACCTGGCTCGACAACCGCACCAAGCTGGTGGGCGAGGGCCTGCCCACGGCCGGCAACCTGAAATTTGACTATCACGCCGATGGGTACGAGCTTGATACCGTAGCTTTTCCGCACGACAAAGGCAGCCTCTACACCCACAACATCGACGAGAAAGTGGTGGCCGAAGCCGCCCAGTGCCTCCGCCAAAATGCCCCCGACCTCTCGTGGGTGTATCTTGAGTACACCGACGACATGGGCCACCGCTACGGCGACAGCGAGCAGCAGCGCCGCGCCGTGGGCTACGTCGATGAGCAAGTGGGCAAGCTGTGGGCGGCCATCCAAGAGCGCATTCAGCACCACCGCGAAGACTGGCTACTCGTCCTCACCACCGACCACGGCCGCGACGCCGCCACCGGCCGCAACCACGGCGGTCAGTCGGCCCGCGAACGCGCTACCTGGCTGGTGCTAAGCGACAAAAAGACGAATGCCCATGCCCAGCACCCGCCCGTCAGCATCACCGATGTGCTGCCCACCATCGCCCGATTTATGCAATTGCCCTTGCCCCAAGCCACGCAGCGCGAGCTCGATGGCGTGCCGCTCCTGGGTCCGGTGTCGCTGGCCGCGCCGCAGCTAGCGGCAGCGTCCGACAGCTTGCGGCTGCGCTGGACGGCCTTAGGCGGCAAAGGGGAGAAGGTTAAAATCTGGGCCACCCCCACCAATAAGTTTAAGACCGGGGGCGTGGATGAATACGTGCTGCTGGGCACCGTGCCGCTGGCCCGGCAGCGGGCGGCCTTCAGCCGGGCTGCCTACCCGGCCGCCTTCTATAAAATTGTGCTCGAAGGTGAGCGCAATACCGTTAATACGTGGCTTATGCCCGCTGGGCCACCTAGGGCCAGCGGCGCCGAATAGAAGTTGCGCGGACTTTGTAGTCCGCGTCCGTTGACGAGCAGCCAATAAGACGTAGACTACAAAGCTCCCTGCTACGTGTCCTGCCAAACGCGGACTACAAAGTCCGCGCAACAGGCATTTCTGCCCTTTGCAGCACCTTTTGTAACTCAGTCAGCGAGGCCAGTAGCCCATCGTTAGGGTAGGGAGCCAACTGCTCGCGGGTGTGGGTGCCGTTGACCAGGCCCAGGCTGCGAGCGCAGCCGGCGCGGCGGCCCGATTCTATGTCTGAGGGCGTGTCGCCCACGTTCCAGACCTGGCGCGGGTTAGTGATGCCAAACACCTGCATGGCTTTCTGAATCATAAGGGGCGCGGGTCGGCCCTCGGCTACTTCATCGCTGCTGATAGACAAGTCGATAACGGCGTGGCGGTTGCCGCGGCGCTGGGCGTCTAGGTTTACATCCCACCCTAGGCGGTGCAGAATGATGTCCGTCACCTCGCGGTAGAAGCCGGTGGTGAGGGCAATGCGGATGCCTTGACTTTTGAGGTAAGCGAACAGCTCTAGGCAGCCCTCGGTAGGCAGCACCGGCTGAGTGCGATAGTGCGCCTCCAGCACTTCCCGAAACACCTGGTACGAGTGGTCAACGTGGCTCGTAAGCTCGGCTGAGGCTACCGCTGCACCTAGCTGCTCGCGCCAGAGCTGCTCAAACACAGCTCGCTTGGCCTGCCCTTGCACGGCTAGAATGCGGGCGGCCGAGGCGCGCAGGCCCGTAGCGGCGGCGGCCTGGGCAAAGCAGGCTTCTACTTCATGCGCATCGCGCACGGTGGTGCCGGCCATGTCAAAAACTAGGAGTTGTAGCGAGTCCATTTATTCAGAGCTAATGTTTACTAATATGCAACAAATGTATAGGCTGCCGCTGCCTGTCTTTATTGCCAAGGGCTCACCTTTAGGTTACGTTTTTGTGCCGAACTTGCCCGCATGAAGTACGACAAGCTGAGTTTAATCGGCCTCCGCATCCTGGAACTGCGCAAGGCCAAAAAGATGAGCTTGCGCGAACTGGCCAAGCGCAGTGGCCTATCGGCGGGGCTACTCTCTAAAATCGAGAACTTTCGCACCGTGCCCTCACTGGGTGTGCTGGTCGAAATTGCCAACTCGCTGGAGGTCGATGTAGCGGTGCTGGTCAAGAACATCAACGGTGACCCAGCCGCACCTTACTTGCTCGTGCGCGCCGGCGAAGGGCGGCCTGAACAGCGCGAAGACTCTAAGGGATTGCTCTATAATTACTTGCTTTCGCAGGATGTTGCTGGCTATACATTGCGCGTCAACGAGGTGCACATCAGTCCGCAAACCTACCGCAAGCCGCTTTCGACCAATGCGCTCGAACTCATCCACGTGCTGGAAGGCACAGTGCAGTACGGCTTCAAAGACGCGGAAGTGAACCTAGGGCCGGGCGACACGCTGTACTTCGATGGCTTGGCGGCCCACTCGGTGCGCAACGACACCGAGCAGCCCGCTCGCCTATTTAAAGTGTACTTGCTGCGGCCTACTGAGTAAGGCAGCGCTTAAAAGCTAACCTAGGGCTCGGCAGAAATAACGCAGGCATAACGCCTGCCTGTGTTTCATCGGAGGCAACGAGTAGTAGGTTTGTACTGCGGCACCTTACCAGCCGAACTACCATGCACAACTCGTATGATGTACTAGTAGTGGGCGCGGGCGCCCTAGGTGCCTTCCACGCCTACTTTGCCTTGCAGCGCGGCCTAAAGGTGCTGCTGCTCGAAAAAGACGCCCGCCCGATGGAGGCCACCGTGCGCAACTTTGGCCAGATTATCACTTCAGGGATGGCCGAGGGCGAGTGGTTTGACTACGCCCGCGTGAGCCTCGACACTTACCAGAAAATCCAGGCCGAATACGATATTTCCATTCGCCAGAACGGTTCGCTCTACCTCGCTTCAACGCCGCTCGAAATGCAGGTGCTGGAGGAAAAGCATGCCCGCTACCAGGCCCTAGGGTACCCCTCGCGGGTGCTTACGGCAGCGCAGTGCCGCGAGAGGCTGCCCGCTGTGCAAGCGAGCTACTGCGTGGGCGGCCTGCTATTTGAGCAGGAAGTGACTGCCGAGCCCGACCAGATGATTCACCGCCTGCTGGCCTACTTGGTAGCGCGCTACGGGCTCGACTACCGCCCCGCCACGCCGGTGCGCGAAGTCACGGCCAGCGACGCGAGTGCCACTGTCATTGACGTGCGTGGCCAGCGCTACACCGCAGCCCAGGTACTGGTGTGCAACGGCCGCGACTGCAAGGCGCTATTCCCCGATGTATTCGCCCAGAGCGACTTGCAGCTAGTGAAGCTCCAGATGCTGGCTACCTACCCGCTGCTGCAAGTGGCGCTGCCCGGCTCAGTGCTCACGGGGCTCAGCCTGCGGCGCTACGCGGCGTTTAAGGCGTGCCCGTCGTTTGGAGAGCTGCTGGCCGAGGACATGAACGCCGACCTGCGCGCGTGGGGCATTCACATCTTGTTTAAGCAGGCTGTGAATGGCTCCATCATCATCGGTGACACCCACGAGTACGCCGACCTAGCGCAGGCCGACGACCTAGATTTTAACAACGCCGACTACCTCAACCAGCTCATGCTCACGGAGGCCCGCCGCATTGTGCACCTGCCCGACTGGCGCATGCAGCGCGCCTGGAACGGCTACTACACCCAAAGCAAGTCGGCCGAGGTATTCCAACACTCGCCCGACTCGCGCATTCACATCATCACGGGTATCGGCGGTAAGGGCATGACGAGTGCCTGCGGCTTTGCTCAGCACAGCGTGGCTCAGCTAGGGTTAGGGTAGAGGCCACTTACCCAACTGCCCGTTCGTTGAGGGGGTATTCTTAGAAACCAGAACGCGGCCTTGCTTACTCAAGCAAGGCCGCGTTCTGGTTTGTGGTGTGTTTCAAGCCAGTAGCTCGACTAGGTATCGGGCGTGCAGCTCGGGCGCAAGTGCTTCAGCAGCCGGGGTTGGGGTGGCCAGCAAGTCGGCATATACGAGCAGCGGCGGCACGCAGCGCGGGTCGGTGGGCGCGAAGCAGGTAGCTGGCGCAAAGGCATTAAGGAGTTCGATGGCACCCTTGGGGCTGGGCACTAAGTCGAGCTGCCGCACTAGCTGCGGGCGGGGCAGCTGGCTATAGAGCGTGAGGCTAGTAGGCGGCGTAGGGCAGCCTAGCAGCAGGTGTGCCGCGGCCTCGCCACCCCAGAGGCACTCGGCAGGTAGGGTCCGCTGCGCCCAGTCGGCCAGTGCGGTGGGGCAGCGTGGGCGGTAGCGCTGCGCATTGAGGCGGCGGCGCAGGGTGCCAGCGTAGTGCGTGAGCCAATAACTGGCCGGCGCGGGCAGCAGCAGCGGGCTCACGCCTAGGGGCGCCTCATCGTGCCAAAAGCCCTGCGCGGCCAGGCTGCGCAGCACCTGCCGCACCACCTCTACCGGCAGCTGCGTGTGCGCCGCCAGCCGCGGCACCGAATAAGCCGCTAGGTCGGGCGCGAGCACCAACTGAAACAGCAGCCGCAGCAGCTGCACGTGCCACGCCGGGCTCGACACCACCAACTCGGCGGGTGCCGGGGGCGTGCGGCGGTGCGTGCGGGCCAATAGCTCGGGGTGCTGAAACCAGGCATTGCCCGTCGCGTCGGCGTAGCGGGTGCCCTGCGCCCGCAGCTGGGCACCTAGGGCGCGCGGCACGTGGTCGTACACCAGCAGCGGGGGGTAGTCGGTAGCCGCCGGGTGGGGTGGGGGCGCCCCCGCCACCGAGGGCGTGGCCAGCAGGCGCATCATCGAGCCTATCTGCCACACCTGGGCTTCGGGCTGGCTGGCGGCCCACGCCCGCACGGGCAGCGCCAAGCGGCGCTGCAAGCACTGGCGCACGCGTTCCAGCAAGCCGCTGGTAGAGGAAAAAGCTAACGTAGCCAACTGATTAACGGAGGCAGTGTCCGCGCCCGAAGCCGAAGCTGGCGAGGCTGCCAAATTCTCTTTAGAAACAGAAAAGCCAGGGCCGCACGGCAGCCCTGGCTTTGGTACAGCGTGGTGCTATGCCAGCACCCTAGGCGAAAGAAAGAAGCTAGTAATCGGTGTTCTGCGGGTCGAAGTTGGTCCAGCCGGCCAGCCAGTTGGTGCTGCCATCGAAGGCGCCAATGTAGGCTGCTTTCGTGAAGAAGCTATCCGAGACCTTGGCGTCGGTGAAGTCGGGGGCGATAACGGGCGCAGTGGCCGGCGGCACTACTATGATAGGCGAGCCGGTGCGAGGCTGGAAGCTCGGAGCCGTGAGGTTAAAGGGGTTAAGTAGCTGCACGTTATCAGAGGTAGTGTAGCGGCGGTTGCCGCTGGCCTTCAGCCAGGTGAGCGGGCCGATAGCTGCGCCCCAGGATGAAGAGTCGCTGGCCATTACGTTATTGGTCGTGAGGCTACCGCCGCCGCCAGACTGCCCGGCAATAGAGATGATGCTGCGCTGGCCGGCCACTGAGTTAGAGCCGGTGAGCGAACCGGCAAAAATATTGTTCTTCACCTTAGCCGTGCCGGCGGCTATGTTGGTCGCCGTGGGGTTGCCATCAATTAGCAGATTGGTGGGGTAGCCCATGATTACTGAGTTAAACAGGCTCAGAGCCGAATTGCGGCGAATGTGCACACCAGCCGTGTACTGCGGACTGTAGTTGGGGGCGCTCGGGTTTAGCACGGGGCCCACCAGCGTCATATTCGAGAATACGGGTGCGGTTTGGGGCTGATTGGTGGACGCCTTGTCGTCGTTATCCGACTCAAAGGCCTTCGAGCCTGACTGGTCAGCCTGCAAAGGGTCGCGCAACGATACGCCATATTGTACTTTGCCTACGAAGCCGAGGTCAGTATCAAAATCATCGTCGAAGCAGCGCAATGACACTAAATATTTGGCGTTCACGGTACCCCCGAACCACTCAAATGAGTCATCGCCCGAGTATGACACCTGCACGTGGTCGATGGTAGTGCCGCTGCCCACACCGCCTAGGGTCAGGCCATTTACCTCATTATTAGGTGTGAAGGCCACGCCGGCAAACTCGATGCGTACATACTGAAAAACCCCTGAGTTATCGGTCGCGTTGGTGCCACCGTAGGTAGTCTTAACGCCGCCTTCCGCTAGCTGCCGGCCAGTAGTTGTATTAACCGGCGCATTGCCGGTGATTATGACACCGCCCCAGTCGCCGTAGTTGCGCGAGCCCTTAGGCTGGCTGGAGGTGAAAACGATGGGCTTGGCCGCTGTACCCATAGCCATAATCTTGGCGCCGGGCTCTATAATGAGTGCACCTTTAGTATCCTTGTCACCTAAGATGATAGTGCCAGGCTCAATGGTAAGCGTGGCACCGGAGGTCACATAAACAAAGCCTTTAAGCAGGTACTTATTGTTGGCCGTCCAAGTCGTGTTGGTTGTGATGCCCGCAGTAGGGTCGCTGGTGCCCTGTACCGTCACGGTCGGCAAGGTAGAGCCAGTGGGGTTAGTAGGGTTCGTGCTGGTGCCGTTGCCCTGAAGGTTGGGCGCCGGCGTGATGTCCTTCGTTTCGCAAGCGGCCAAGCCGAGCAGCGTGGCAAGCAGGGCAACGGAAAGGGTGTTCTTTTTCATGAGAAAAAGCTGAAATGAATTTGAGTTTTAACTGCTAGACTAATAGGGCAGAAGGCTGAGGGCGAGGCGGCTCATCTCCGGCAGAGGCACCTAGGGCACTGGCGTGGCTGGGCGCGGCTGCAGGCTAAAGCGCAGACCTAGGGTGTAGTAAGTGCCGCGGCGGTAGCTCGCCAGCGAGGGGTCGGCGGCGGTGTACTTGCCATCGCGGGCGTAGTCCTGCACCAGGTTCACGCGCTGGTTCAGCAGGTCTTGCACGCCAGCATTGAAGGAGAGGCTCGGCGTAATGGTCTTGGTCAGCGACAAGTCGATGGTGTGGCGCGGTAGCTCCACTACGTCGGGGTACTGGTCGGAGCCCGCAAACAGGATGCGCGGCCCAAACACGTTGTAGAGCGCCGTCACCTGCCACGAGTTGTCGGGGGTGTTGAAGTAGAGGCCGCCGTTGTACACGTAGGGCGACTGGCCTTGCAGGGCGCGCTTGCTGTTCCAGGACACAAAGCCATCGCCTAGGGTCACCTGGCTCTTGATGAGCGAGACGTTGCCCACTACCGAGAGGTTTTTCAAGGCGTCGTTTACGAAGGCCAGGTTCTTTTTCACGTCCAGCTCTACACCGTAGGCGTAGGCGCTCGACGCGTTGGCGAAAGTGTAGGCCAGGTTCGTGGTGAGTACCACCGTGTTCTCGATGGGATTCGAGAAGTTTTTGTAAAACGCCCCGATGTGCACCAGCTCGCCGGGCGTGGGATACCACTCGTAGCGCAGGTCGAAGTTGTCGATGCTGGCCACCTTGAGCGGGGTAGTGGGGTTGAGGTACAGCGAGCCGTAGTTCAGCGCGTTGAAGTCAAAGTCGTAATAGAAGAACGGTGCCGCTTCGCGGAACTCGGGCCGGTTGAGGCTGCGGCCGTAGGAGGCGCGCACTAGGTTGGTGGCGTTGAGATTATAGCTCAGGTTGGCCGAGGGCAGCACGAAGTTGGTGGGCGTGCGCTGGGTCACCGGCTGGCCATTGAGGCCGGTTTCGATAAACTGCACGTTGCGCTCGTAGCGGGCGCCAGTCACCAGCTTCAGCTTGTCGGTAAACGGAATGTTGAGCGACAAGTAGAAAGCTTCCAGCTCATTGTGCGCCCCGTAGCGATAGGTTGAGTTCAAATCCTCATCGACCCGGAAGCCATCGGAGCCGATGTTTTGCGGCGAGAAGATGTTGCCCACGTTCTCGTTTTTCAGCCCTTGCATACCGCCCGAGTTGAGCGAGTAGCCAAAGGCGCGGGCCCGGAAGGCGCGACGGCGGTACTCTAGGTAGGTGCCAGCCCCGATTTCAACCTTGCGGTCGGCCACGTCCACGGTGCGCTTTAGGTTGGCGTTCAGCGTGAAGGTGTGCTCGCTCAGCTTCTGGTACAGGCGGCCGGCGTTGTTGACATCGACCTGGCCGGCGGCGGGCGTCAGCGCGGTCTGGATTTCGGGGGAGTTATCGGTGCCGGGCGTAATCTGGTACGACAGGCGGCGCAAATCGGGCTCGTTGCGCGCCGAGTAGCCGTAGCCGCCCACCCAGTCGAAGCTGGTTTTCTCGTCGGCCGCCTTGTGTGTGCCGGCTACTTGGCTGGTGTAGGTGGTGCGGCCTTGGTAGCCTTGCAGGTAGCTGCGGCGGTTGAGGACGTTGTTATCGTCGGCGCCGTCGCGGGTAACCTGCTGGTTGCGCGCTTGCTGGCTATACAGGTTGCGCCACTCGAGGCGGCCGCCGTGGGGCAGCACCAAGCTAAAGTTCTGAATGGCACCTAGGCGAATGTTCTGCGTCGATTGGTCGTCGCGGAACTGGTCGGTGCGCTGGCCCGAGGCGTCAGACTGGTTGCGGTTGATGCCGAAGCGCGTGTAGGAATTAGTGTAGTTCACCGACGATACGCTGCCGATTTCGAGTTCACCCAGCTTTATCTGCGTCAGATACGCCGCGTTGAAGCGCATATCCGGCATGGCCTTGGTTTTGAAAATGCCGAAGTTGTTGTCGAGTTGCTTGGCGTAGAAATCGCGCTCGTACTGCTGGTAGGCGGTGCTCAGGGGCGGCATGCCATTGGGCAGGTCGCGTTTGGTGGCCCCAAAGCCGAAAGCATCGCCCGTCTGGGGCCGGTCGGTAAAGAAGTCGCGGCCCGTGGTGCCCTGGCGGTAGCCCGACGAGTAGTTGACCGTGAACTGCTTTTCGTTGAAAATCGGCTTGCGCAGGTACACTTTTACCAGGCCGCCGGCAAAGTCGCCGGGCAGCTCGGGCGAGGGGTCTTTAAACACCAGTACCCGGTCGATGAGCGAGCTAGGCACGATGTCGAACGAGAACGACTTGCGGTCGGTCTCTGAGCTAGGCGCCGTCACGTCATTGAGCCACACCGTGTTGTAGCGGTCGCTCAGGCCCCGCACCTGGATGAAGCGGTTATCAACCACCGTAACGCCCGGAATGCGGCGCACCACCTCGGCCGCGTCGCGGTCCTGGGTTTTCACAATCTGCTCCGACGAAATGCCGCTGACCACCACATTGGCCTGCCGAATTTCATTGATTACCGACACCTCCGTGTTGGTGCGGCGTACACCGCTCACGCTTACTTCGCCGAGCTGGGTATTGTCGGGGTCGAGCTTGCCGTCGAGCACCGTCGTTTTGCCAGCGGTCACCACTACTTTCGGCACGGTCAGCGGCTTGTACGATACCGACGAGATGATGACCGTGTAGGTGCCGGCCGGTACGTTGGTCAGCAGGTAGTGGCCTTTTTCGTCGGTCGGCGCCGCGAAAGTGGTGTTTTCCAGTCGCACTGTGCCGCCGATGACGCCTTCTTGGTTTTTGGCATCTTTGTAGGTGCCCTCGATGCGGCCCGTGCTCTGCGCCAGCACAATGCCAGCGGGAGTCACGCAAAGGAGCAGCACGAAAAATGCTTTTGTAGCAGTGTTTTGCATAACGGCTACAAAATTCCCGGGCCCCTATTACCCTAATGTGACGGCTACATTACAAAATGAATTTAACATGAACTAAGCTGTCGGCAGGCTGTACACGGCGCCGATAAAAGCAGATAGTTTACTTTTGTATAAGTAAGATAAGCAATAGGTTAACTTAAGGATGCGCTACCTGACCTCCAACTGATATGTGCCAGCCACCAGGTCATATTGCCGTAGCGGTCCCGTAATAGGCCGCGGCCGTATGGCCGATGAAGTAGCTGCGAGCGGCCGGCCGGCTTCGTACACCAGTTGCCCAGCTGCCACAGGCACCGTGAGCGTCGCGGTAGCATTGGGCGGCACTGTAATAGAGTAGGAGGTACCCGCGCCATTCTTTTTCCAGGCCGACTTGATGAGGCCGTAGGGCCCTAGGTGGCGCGCCTCGAAGTGGTCGAGCCCAGCCACGGCGTGCGGCGTGAGCAGCACGTTTTTGAACCCCGGCTGCTGCGGGTCGGGCTTGATGCCCCCTAGGCCCTTGTAGAGCCAGGCACCGACTTCGCCGAACATGATGTGGTTCATCGAGATGTCGCTTTTGGCGTCGATGGGCCAGTTTTCATAGAGCGTGGTGGCGCCGTTGGCTATCCACCAGCCCCAGGAAGGATAGGTTTCTTGGGCGGCCAGGCGGTAGGCCACATCGGCTTGGCCATTCTCGCTGAGGGCCCCTAGGATGGCCTTAGTGCCGAGCAGGCCCACGTCGAGGTGGTAGTTGTCAGCGGCCACTCGGCGGGCCAGGTTGGCCGCTACTTTCTCGCGGAGCTCATCGGGCACCACACCCCAGTAGAGCGGCACGCTCAGCTCGGTTTGCACGCCGCTGCCGTAGAGGTTGGTTTGCCGGTTGAGGTACTTGACATTGATGGCGTTGCGGATTTTCTGAGCTAGCGCGGCGTAGCGGGCAGCATCGGCGGGGTGCCCCAGCAGTTTGGCCGCCCGGGCCAGGATGGAGGCATCGGTGAAGTAGTACACCGAAGACGTCAACTCGACCGGCGACTTCGACTTGACTGGCACCCAGTCGCCTAGGCCCCAATCGGTGAGCCCGGTGGGGCTGCGCGCCTCGATGTGGTCTACGTAGCGCTTGAGGTTGCCGTAGCAATCGGCCAGCGGCTTGGTGTCGCCATAAAACAGGTAGAGGTTCCAGGGAATGATAGCGATGGTGCTGGTCCAGTCGGGGCCGTTGCCCCACTCGTAGCCCCAGCCATCGCTCGGGATAATGGAGGGCAGTACGCCGTTGGGCTGCTGCTCATCGCGGTGGTCGGCCAGCCATTTCTCATAAACCGTGATGCCATCGAAGTTGTAGAGGCCGGTTTCGCTGGCAATGTGGGCGTCGCCGGTCCAGCCATTTTTCTCGCGCTGGGGGCAGTCGGTGGGGTAGCCAAACAGGTTGGACAAGTACGAGTTATTGGTCGCCCACCAGATTTTGTTGAGCGTCGGATTGGCGGAGGTGACCTGCCCAACCGGCGCCACGTCGCTGTGCATAAAGTAGCCGGTGAGGCTGCCGGTGCTCAGGGCCAGGGGCCGGCTGCTCGTCACCTCTACATACTGAAAGCCCTTGTAGTTGAAGGACGGCATGAAGGTCTCATCACCCTTACCGCCTAGGGTAAAAATGTCGGTCTGAAACGGGTCGCTCTTATCAGTAGGCCGGTAGTGCACGTCGATGTTCGACTGGTCGACGTGGCCATCGGGGTAGCGCCGCTCGCCATGTTTGAGGTGCAGCACCGTGCCAGCAGCGCCCTGCGCCCGCAGCTGGCTAACACCCGAGATGTTGCGCCCTAGGTCAAAGACATAAGTAGTATCATTGAGCTTGGCCACGGCCTTGGCTGGTATCGCCTCCACGTTGCGGATGGGCTGCATGGCCTGGGCCACGATGCGGGCCGAGGGTGCAGCGCGCGGGATGACAGCCTGCCACTTGCTGTCGTCGAAGTCGGCCGTGTTCCAGCCCGGTTGCTCGCGGCGGGCATCATAATGCTCGGCGGTGTAGATGCTGTTAAATACCAGTGGGCTCAGGGCCGTTTTCCAGTTCAGGCCCGACGTTATAGTGGTTATTTTATTGTTAGCGTCCGTTAGGCGCAGGTCGAGGCAGAAGGTGGGCCGGTTGCGCCAGGGCGCCTCGTGGAAATACCACACGGCCGTCGACTGGTGGTTGTACCAGCCATTGCCAAGCAGCACGCCCACTGCGTTTTTGCCGGGGCGCAGGTAAGGCGTCACGTCGTGGGTCACGTACAGGGTGCGCCGGTCGAAGCGCGTGTACATGGGGTCGAGGCGGTGGTTGCCCACCTTTCGGCCATTGATATACAGCTCGTACAGGCCGCCCACGGTAATGTAGGCTCGCGCCGACTTGAGGCTCCTAGGTGCTTCAAACGTGGTGCGGAAGTAGGGGGCGGGCTTCGAGGCCACGTCGCGCGAGTCGCTAATCCAGGTGCCCTGCCAGTTGGCCTGGCTCATCAGGCCGGTTTCGAAGCTGGAAACTTGGCTCGTGGCGCCCTTGGCGCTGGCACTAGACCAGGTCTGCACCCGCCAGTAGTACTTCGTGAACGGCCGCAGGGCCGGCCCCCCGTAGGCCACCAGCTGCCGGGCCGAGGGTACGCGGCCCGATGTCCAGGCCGCGGTCGCACCCCGCGCTACGGCCACTGAATCGGAGGATACGGTGAGTTGATAGGCTGCTTGTACGGCCCCACGCCGGTCGTCGTGCAGGCGCCAGGTCAGGCGGGGGCGGGGCGCATCCAGGCCTAGCGGGTTTGTTAAGTACTCGCATTGCAGGTCGACGGGAGTGCCGGGCGTTTGGGCCCACGCAGCCCAGGGTGCAAGCAGCAAGCCCATGCCAAGCAGGCCAACCCGGCCAAGCAAACTTACCCAACCGACCAAAAGAGCACGGAAAAAAACCATGGCGCAACGGAAAAAGCCAACTACTAAACCAGACCGCCAAGATAACGGTCTAGCTGTTGGCTGCCTACTGGGCTGCCGCCTTACGTAGTAGTTATCCACCTATTTAGGCTTGCTAGAGCCGCTGTTCTTGCGTATATTCATACATGGAACTCCTCCTCAAAACTCTCGCTCACCATTGGGGACTGAGCCAGGCGCAGTACTGGCACTTGCACCTGCTTAGCTCCGTTTCAGTGGGGCCGCTGCTGGGCATCTTGTACCTAGTGTTTTTCGACAAGCGCGCGCGTCGCCGGGCGCAGGCCGCCCGCCTCAAAGCCTCGATGTGGGTCGGCGCCGATGGGCGGCTGCTCATTTACCGATAGGCTGCTACCCGTGGCGAGCCCATCTTTGCGGGCTCATTTGCTCCTGCATGAATCATCTATTATCTCGCTTTAGCGCTTGGGTTGCCCTAGGGCTGCTGGTTGCCGCTTGTGCTAAAGACGATGTGGCCCCGGCCGCCGACCACCTGGCCCTCGGCAACCCCAGCGGCGCGGTGGCCAGCACCACATCGCCCACCAACTACTTGCTCACCAAGCCGCAATACGTGCTCTCCTACAACCGCGACCAGGGCAAGCCCAACTGGGTGTCGTGGCACCTAGACGGAGACGACTTAGGGAGTGCCGCGCGGCAAGACGACTTTCGGGCCGATGAAAGCCTGCCCGCCGACTGGTACCGGGTGAAAACCAGTGACTACTCGGGCTACGGCTTCGACCGAGGCCACAATTGCCCTAGCGCCGACCGCACCGCTTCGGAAGACGACAATTCGGCTACCTTTTTGATGACGAACATGATGCCCCAGGCCCCGCAAAACAACCAGCGGACCTGGGCTGATTTAGAAGACTACTGCCGCACGCTGGTGCGGGCCGGCAATGAGCTCTACATCATTTGCGGCTCGTATGGCCGGGGCGGCACGGGCAGCGATGGCTACTACACCACCATCGCCAGCGGCCGGGTCACGGTTCCCGCCCGGTGCTGGAAAGTAGTGGTAGTGCTACCAACTGGCAGCAATGACCTAGGGCGCATCACGAGCAGCACCCGCGTCATTGCCGTTAACACGCCCAATAACATCAACGTCAACGCCGCCTGGGGCGGCTATCGCACCAGCGTCGATGCCATCGAAAAAGCCACTGGCCTCGATTTGCTTTCCGCCTTGCCGCTAGGCGTGCAAGATGCGCTAGAAGCCAGCATTGATAAAGGCCCCACCAATTAGCCCCCAGCGGGCTACGAAAGTGACAGTCGCAAACCGTAGCCCTAGGTCACAAAAAAGCCGCTCCCGTATTGGAAGCGGCTTTTTTGTGACCTAGGAGCGGCTATGGCTAGTACCAGCCGCCGCCCAGTGCCCGATACACATTCACCGTAGCATTGAGCTGCTGCATCTTGGTTTCGGTCAGGTCAAACTTCGATTCCAAGGCGTCGCGCTGAGTGAAGAGCACTTCGGTGTATTCAGCCCGAACGGCTTTGAACAAGCTGTTAGAGATGCGGATAGACTGGTTCAGAGCCTGCACTTCCTTGAGCTTGGCGTCGTAGCTCTTCTGGAGATTGTCGATATTGGAGAGCTGGTTGGCTACCTCCACGTAGGCGTTCAGCACGGTGCGGTCGTAGTTGTACACCGCCTGTAGCTGCACCGCATTGGCGCTGTAGTAAATGGCCTTGATGCCATTGCGGTTGATGAGCGGGGCAGCCAAATCGCCGGCTATGTTGTATAGCATCGACTCGGGCGAGTTGAACAGCAAACCGGGCTTGAACGCCTCAAAACCCGCGCCCGCCGAGATGCCCAGCGAGGGGTAGAAGTTAGCGCGCGCCACCTTCACATCGAGCTTGGCAGCTACTAGCTGCTGCTCAGCCTGCCGAATGTCGGGGCGGTTGTTGAGCAGTTGCGCTGGAATGCCCGCCTGAATAGTAGTCGGCACCAACGCATTAAACGCTTGGTAATCGCGCACGATGGGCTGCGGGTAGCGGCCGGCCAGGAAGTTTAGGTGGTTTTCGGTTTCGGTGATGCGCTGCTGCGTCTTGTATTGCAGGCTGATGGTGTTTTGCACCTGCGCCTCAAAACGCTTCACCGCTAGCTCCGTCACGCGAGCCGATTCCTTTTCCTGCTTCACGATACGCAGGGCATTTTCCTGAATCTCAATGTTCTGCCGGATGATAGCCAGCTGATTGTCAAGGGCCAGTAGCTCGTAGTACGAGTTGGCAATCTCGGCAATGAGGTTGGTTATCATGAAATTCCGGCCTTCTATCGAGGCCAGGTAGCGCGTAGCGGCCGACTTGCGGGCGTTGCGCAGCTTGCGCCAGATGTCCACTTCCCAGCTCGCCGACACGCCTACCTGGTAGTTGGCCAGTGGGGTAGGGTTGGCGCGGTCGTCCCGAATAGGAACCCTCTCCTCCGTGGCACCTTGCAAGGTGTAGCGACCGGGTTTGGCTACATCAGCCCCCGCCCCGATAGAAACGGAGGGCATGTAGTCGCCGGTGCGAGCCCGTATCTCGTTGCGAGCCAGCTCCAGTTCCTGCGTGGTGATGTTCAGTTCTTGGTTGCGTTGCAGCGCGCTGTCGATGAGAACTACCAGGTTGGGGTCGGTGAAGAATTGCTTCCACCGCATGCGGGCGGTGTTGGTGCTGTCCGTGGTAGCGCCCACGTAGGAGGCCGGGGTACTGCGGTTTTCGTTGCGCTGCGTCAGCTCCGGGAGTTTGCAAGCCCCCACCGCCAGCGCGAGGCCGACGGCGGTTAGGCCCTGATAAATGCGTCTTCTAAGCATGGGTTATACCTTCTTCGTCCACTAAAACACGAGGCTCAAACCCTTCGCTCACTGGATATTCGTTCTCGTCGTCAATCAGCTTGCTCTTCGAGGCCATCGTGCCAAACACGTAGTACAGGCCCGGCACAATAACTACCCCGAACACGGTACCGAAGAGCATACCCCCTAGGGCTGCCGTGCCGATGGTGCGGTTGCCGATGGCGCCCGCGCCGGTGGCAATCACCAGCGGAATCAAACCAGCGATGAAGGCAAACGAGGTCATCAAGATGGGGCGGAAACGGGCCTTGGCGCCTGCAATGGCCGCATTGCGAATCGACATGCCGTGCTCGTGTTCCTGCACCGCAAACTCTACAATCAGTACCGCGTTCTTACCCAGCAGGCCTACCAGCATCACGAGACCCACCTGGGCGTAGATGTTGTTGGCCAGGCCCATTACCTTAATGAGCAGGAAAGCGCCGAAAATACCGGCCGGCAGCGACAGAATAACCGCCAGTGGCAACAGGAAGCTTTCGTACTGGGCAGCAAGCACCAGGTACACGAAGGCAATCACAATCAAGAAGATGTAGATAGCCTCGTTGCCGCGCGATACTTCGTCTTTCGACAAGCCGCCCCAGTCGATGTCGTAGCCCCTAGGTAGGGTTTTGGCTGCTACTTCCTGCACGGCCTTAATGGCCTCGCCCGAGCTGTAGCCCTGGGCCGCATCACCGCGGATAGAGGCCGTGGTGTACATGTTATAGCGGTTGATTTCGTTGGCGCCCTGGGTTTTCTCGATTTTCATGAAAGCCGAGAACGGTACCATTTCGCCCTTGTCGTTCTTCACCCACATGTCCAGAATGTCCTTGGGCAGGCGGCGGTACTCAGGCGAAGCCTGCACGTACACCTTAAAGAAGCGCTGGTACTTGATGAAGCCCAGCTCGTAGGTCGAGCCAATCATGATGCTCAGCGTGTTCATGGCGTTGCCAATGCTCACGCCTTTCTGCATGGCGAGGTCGTTGTCAATCTTCAGCTCGTACTGTGGGTAGTTGGCCGAGAAGAAGGTGAACAGACCAGCCAGCTCCTTGCGCTTTTTCAGCTCGCCGATGAATTCTTCGTTTACCTTTTCCAACGCCTTGTAGTCGCCCGAGTTCGTCTTATCCAGCAATTGGAGCTGGAAACCGCCCGCTGCGCCGTAGCCCGGTACTGCCGGCGGCTCGAAGAATTCGATGGTCGCGCCCGGAATCTCGTGCGCTTTTTTCTCCAGGTTCTCCACGATGTCGTGGATGGACTCTTTGCGCTCGCTCCACGGCTTCAAGCTAATCAAGCAGGTACCAGCGTTCGAGCCGCGACCCTCGGTCAGTACCTCATAACCCGCTAGGGTCGAAATGCTTTCGATGCCAGGCACATCCTTGGCCAACTGCTGCAAGCGCTGCGAAATGTCGTTGGTGCGCTCAAGCGTCGAGCCGGGAGGCGTCTGAATGATGGCATAGAGCATGCCTTGGTCTTCGGCCGGAATAAAGCCGCTGGGCAGCTTAGACGAGATGCCGAAAATGCCGAGGGCGAACACAATCAGGATGCCGAAGGTGAACACGCGGCGGTCGACCAGCTTTTCGAGCAGGTTGGTGTAGCGGCCGGTCAGGCGCTCAAAGCCACGGTTGAACCAGTCGATGAAGCGGTTGATGGGCGTCTTTTTGCGGGGCTGGCCATGATTGTTTTTCAGAATCATGGCGCAGAGTACCGGCGTCAGGGTCAAGGCCACCACGCCCGAAATCACGATAGACGTTGCCATCGTAATCGAGAACTGGCGGTAGAAAATGCCCACCGGGCCGCTCATGAAAGCTACTGGCACGAACACCGCCGTCATCAGGATGGTGATGGCGATAATGGCGCCGCTGATTTCACCGATTACTTCCTTCACCGCCCCAAATGGCGAGAGGTGTTTCTCCTCCATCTTGGCGTGCACGGCTTCCACCACCACAATGGCGTCGTCGACCACGATACCGATGGCAAGTACCAGCGCGAAGAGCGTAATCATGTTGATAGTCAACCCGAACGCCTGCATGGCCGTGAACGCGCCAATCAGCGACACCGGCACGGCGATAATCGGGATGAGCGTCGAGCGCCAGTCGCCCAAGAACAGGAACACCACGATGGCCACCAGAATGAAGGCGTCGCGCAGGGTGTGGATTACGTTCTCGGTCGAGGCGTCGAGGAAGTTCGACACGTCGTAGCTGATTTTGTAGTCCATGCCGGGGGGCATGGTTTTCTTCAGCTCCTCTAGCTTGGCTTTTACGCTCGTGATTACGTCGCTAGCGTTCGAGCCGTAGGTCTGCTTCAGCATGATAGCCGCCGAAGGGTAGCCATCGAGGTTAGAGTAGATATCGTAGAATTCGCTACCTAGGGACACGTCGGCCACGTCTTTCAGGCGCAGCATCTCGCCATTAGAGTTAGCCTTTAGAATCACGTTCTTGTATTGATTCTCGTCGTTGAAGCGACCCTGATAAGTCAGCACGTATTCCAGCGCTTCGGCGCGGCCCCCGTCGGAGCGGCCAATGCGGCCCGGCGAGCCAATTACGCTCTGCTCGTCTAGGGCCTTCATCACGTCGTCGGCCGAGATGTTATAGGCACGCATGCGGTCGGGCTTCAGCCAGATGCGCATGGCGTACTGCCGGCTACCTAGGATGCTCGCGCGGCCGATACCGTCGATACGCTGAATCTCGGGTATCATGTTGACCCCAGCGTAGTTGAACAGGTACTTCATGTCCGTGTTCTTGTCCTTGCTGTACAAGTTCACGTACATCAGCATGTTGGGCACCACGCGGTTTACGATGAGGCCCTCGCGCTGCACCAGCACCGGCAAACGGTTCACCACCTGCGCAATACGGGTGTTCACGTTCACCACCGCCTGCTCGGGGTCGGTGCCTAGGTTGAAAACAATCTGGATGTTGGCCTCGCCGGCGCTCACGGCGTCGGAGGTCATGTACTTCATGCCCGGCACGCCGTTCACGGCCTGCTCCAGCGGGATGAGTACCGACTCGGTGAGCACCTTGGCGCTAGCCCCGGGGTAAGCGCAGCTCACCATGACCATGGGCGGCGAAATCTCCGGAAACTGCGAGGTCGGTAGGGTCTTGATGGCCAGCACGCCCATGAACACGATTACCACCGAAATCACGATGGCAAACACTGGCCTACGAATGAATTTACTGAACATATTTCACGCTAATAAATTGACAACCAAACCCTACTCAGAGTACACTTTCAGCTTAGGCAGTACTTGCTGCGGCGATTCGTAGGTGTAGCTGATTTTATCGCCATCCTTCACCTTGCGAATGCCTTCGAGCAAAATCTTGTCGCTGGGGGTGATGCCGTCCTTCACGATGTAGAGGTCAGGCATTTCCGAGGCGATATTCACCTCTTTCTGGTGCACTACATTGTTCTTGTCCACCACGTACACGAACTTCTTTTCGAGTACTTCGAAGGTGGCTTTCTGCGGAATAATGAGCGCGTGTTGCAGTGGTACCGTCATCAGCACACTGCCGGTTTCGCCGTTGCGCAGCAGCCCGTCGGGGTTGGGGAAGGTGGCCCGGAAGGCGATGTTGCCGGTTTCATTATTGAAGTCAGCCTCAATAGTTTGTACCTTGCCGGGGTAGGAGAATACCTCGTTGTTGGCCATCTTCAGGTGCACGGTCACGGCCTTGTCGCCAGCCTTAGCGTGCTCCTTATAAGCTAGGTACTCGGCCTCGGGCACGTTGTAATACACCCACATCTTGCTGTTATCGGAGAGGCTCGTTAGCAGGTCGCCCTCATCTACGAGGCTACCTAGGCGAGCCTGGAAGTGGTCCATAATGCCCGTAAATGGCGCCTTGATGGACGTAAACTGCAAGTGCGTTTTGGCCAGCGACACGTCGGCTTTGGCCTTGTCGTATTTGGCCTTGGCCAGCGCCAGCTCATTCTTCGATACGATGTTGCTGTCGGCTAGGCTCTTCGTGTTCTTATACTCGATGCCTACGTAGCTGGCCTCGGCCTGCGACTTTTGCAGGTCGGCGTTATATATCAGGGGCGTAATCTGGAACATCGGCTGCCCCTCACGCACCGTCTGGCCCTCATCTACAAATATTTTTTGCAGGTAGCCTTTTTCCAGCGCGCGTAGGTCGATGTGCTGATAGGCGTGAATTTGAGCTACGTATTCCTTGGTAATAGTTGTGTCCTTTGCCAAGGGGCTGGTGACCAGTAGCTTAATCTGCTCTTCCTTCTCTTCTTTCTTATCCGCGCAGCTGGTGAAAAATACGCCGCCCGAACCTAGAAGCGCGAGCAGCAACGTGTTCTTTATAAATGCATTAAGTACCATCAGATAGGTGCTTGGTAATCTCGGGAAATGTGTGGTGTTTTGACGATGAGCGAAATACTTAGGACCGGCCCCGTGCGGTGCAGGGAGCCGGCGATATGCTATCAGCCCATGTTTTTGTTGGTGGAGCCGTGGCAAAACCGACGACTTTCAGTACCAAATAAATATTTTTACATGCTTCACAAGTGGCTCTGTATAAAGCAGAAGCCAGTTAATACCAGCACGGCGGCCGGTCTTAAATCAATTCTGGGAGAGCAAAACCGAGGGAATAGGTCGACGAGCAAGTGCCTTCGTCGTGCTGGGTGATACAAAGCTCATCACCTTGCCATTAAGACAATATGAAGGAATGAGTCCCAATAATTTAGGTGTTCTTCATCTAAGGCCGTAGCTTGGGAGTGGCCTTGTTATATAGCTGTGATTCAATATTTTGTGCGCTAGGCAATCTGGCGTCGGCGGCCGAGCTTTCGGATAAAATTCAAAAAAGATTGGTGCTTTGTAAAAACTACTATTGCTGCATACAGCAACCGCCCTTCATCACCTCACTTGCTACTATGAATCGACTTGCTTCGCTTTATAGTAGCGGTGGCTGTAGTGCTCTACCACTAGGCCTACCTCCACTGGTATAAGGGCAACCTGGGCCCCTAAGCTGCCCTGCCATAAGACGTGTGTGTACCCTAGGCAGCAAGCTGTTTTTTCCTGATTAGCGGCTACGTCATTTTGCATAGCGCACAAGGCAAAACGCCAGGTCAATTCTTTGTGTCCAGGGGGCGGTGCCCATACCCGTCCAGACCCTACTAGGCGGCGTGCTCGCTCTGCGGTGATGCACCAGCGCCGGCCAGCCTACGTGGCCGCAGGTTAGCCGCTGCTCTTCGGCGTGTCACTGCAAGACTGCTGCTCCAATTAGACATGCTACTCCTTACTGCCCGCGGGTTCCGGCCAGATGGGACGACATACTTAATAGCGGCGGGGTGGCTTATGTCTCTATGTACCTATTGCACCACAACATGGGTTGCCTTGTACTGCAGCACTTAGGTGGGCGCGTATAAAAGCGCGTGTTGCTAGCGAGGATGCTGCCAGGGGTGGTGGTGCTGGCTGGGCAGCTGCACAAATATTTAGAGCAGCTAATTGGCAGAAAAGCCAGTGGAGCTAGCTGGTGACACGTTGCAGTTGCCTAGCCCTAGGTAGGCGAGCCGGCGCCTACAGCTATCGTAGCGCTGCCTACCAAAAGGCTTTTACCGCTAGCACAAAAAGAGCTAGCATAGCTAATAATACCCAAGCTAGTATATTGTAATTGAAAGGTTTGGTATACTCGTTTTTGCGCGAGCGTCGGCGTTTTCTAGCGTTGAGAGTAGGGCTGCGAGTCATACGGGAGGGACTAGTTATAGGAAAGCAAAACTGAGTCAATCACAGCTTGAAGTTAAAAGCCGCGGGGACTGTTTTGACTACGGCTACTTAAATTTAATAATATAATTACTGATATTATTCCTGTTGGCGATTGATTTTAGTCAGTCTTAGCTACGTGCGCGGCACGGCACTTGTAGTAGGCTAGCTACTATGAAAAAACTTCTTCTTTTGGGTGGGTACCTGTGGGCCTTCGCCGCTCAGCCAGCCAAGGCTCAAACTAGTCAAGCCGATATTGTAGTGATGAAGGTGCTGGAGTCTCGGCTTGGCACCCGCATCGTGGTAGCGCGCAGCCGAGGCTTTGCCGACGAAACAGAAGTGAAGCCTAACATGGCTAGCGACGAAGCCAAGCTCATGCGGGATTCGGCTGAAAAAATACAGGAGGTGTTAACGGGGCTCTACCAGCAGGGCTATGCCATCAAAAGCTCCTTTAGTGGCAGTGAGGGCGGCCAGAGCACCCTAGTGTTGGTAAAAGGGCAATAAGCCGGTCGCCAGGTTGCTGCGCACTAAATAAGGTGGTCAATACGTTTTAAATAGGAAATTATTTTAATCCTATTTGACCATGAAATTATTTGATAAAATGCGGGCCATGTTTACGCCGAAACCCGTGGTGATACCGCCCACACCGCTCTACTCAGACGAGGAATTTCTGGAGTTTATTGCGGCTCAGGCCCGCAAGCGCACCCAGGAGGAGCAGGCTGCCCTAAGCAAGCCGGCAAACCCAGCCGCCCCGCTGGGCAATGCTGCCTAGGGGCGGCCGCAACCATTGCGTGGCCCAAGGGTTAACAAGCGATGGAAACGCCCGCGCTGCCCACTTTTGGCTTCGACGCCTACCCCCAAACGGCCGAGCTACTGCACCCTAAGCCTCCCACTGAGGCCCTGGAGCAGCTAGTGGTATATCGGCGCGAAGAGCGGTTTGCCACGTGCCGCCAGCACATCGAGCTGCATCGACGCGCTTTTTATAAGCTCTCGCTGATAGCGGAAGGTGGAGGAGACTTCACGCTAGATAGTGAGGTAGTAGCCGTGGCGCCTAGGTCCATCTTGCTGGTGCCGCCCGGCACCGCCCTGAGCTGGCGCCTACACGAGGGCCCACAAACGGGGCTGTACTGCTTTTTCTCGCCCGATTTTTACAACGCTGGCTTGCTACCCGGCTACCAGCTTGGGGCCATGCTGGCGGGCGGCGCGCCCTACGTGTACCATGCCGCCTCGCCAGCCGAGTACGCCACGCTGGCCCAGAGCGGCGAGCAGCTTTACGCCCAGCAGGCCCACCTCGAAAAGGCCCGCCACCACCTGCGCCTGCTACTGGCCGATGTGCGCGAGTGGGAGCGACCCATCGCCTCAGCTACCGCCCAGACGCCAGTGGTGCAGCAGTTTTTGCAATTGATAGCGGTGCGCTTGGCGGCAGCTACCGAGCCGGTATTGACCCTGGACGCCTACGCCGCTGACCTCTGCCTAACGCCGAAACAGCTGAGCGCATTATGCCGCCAAGCTACTGGCCAAAGCGCGGCTAACTTGCTCAAAGAGAAGGTAGCCACGGAGGCTAGGGTGCTGCTGACGGGTACGCAGCTACCCATCAGCGACATTGCCTACCGGCTCACGTTTTACGACGCGGCGCACTTCTCGCGCTGGTTTCGGCAGGCGGTGGGGCAGGCGCCATCGGCGTATCGGGCACAATTCACGACGTACAAGTAATTCGGCATTTCGTACAAAGAGGACGCTGGGTGAGCCCGGTAGCTTTGCCGATAGGTGCCCTAGGGCATCGCTCACCTGGCAGGGGCGCCCTAGGGCGCCCCGCAGCCACTCTTTTTTGTACGTACTTCAATGGAAAAAATCGCGCTTATAGTAGGAGCCAGCGGCATTATTGGCAGCAACCTGGCCCACGAGCTCATTGCCACAGGCTGGACGACCTACGGCCTGGCCCGCCGCCCCCAAACCGATGTAGCCGGCCTGCACCCCGTGGCGGCCGACCTACTCGACCCCGCCAGCCTCGACGCGGCCCTGGCCGATATTAACCCCACGCACGTGTTCTTGACCAGCTGGCTGCGCAATGACACCGAGGCTGAGAACATTCGTGTGAACGGCGGTATGGTGCGCAACCTGCTGGCCGCGCTCAGCCCCAAAAAGTCGGTGCAGCACGTGGCCCTCGTCACAGGCCTCAAACACTACCTAGGGCCGTTTGACTCGTATGCCCGGGCCGGTGCGCTGCCGCCCACGCCAGTGCGCGAAGAAATGCCCCGGCTCGACGTCGCCAATTTTTACTACGCCCAGGAAGATGAAGTGTACGCTGCCGCCGAGCGCGATGGCTTTACCTGGAGCATCCACCGCCCCCACACCATTATTGGCAAGGCCGTGGGCAACCTCATGAACATGGGCAGCACGCTGGCCGTGTACGCCAGCATTTGCAAAGAAACTGGCCGGCCCTTCCAGTGGCCCGGCTCGCAGGCACAGTGGGAAGGCTTGTCGGACGTGACCGATGCCCGCGTGATTGCCAAGCAGTTGGCTTGGGCTGCTACGGCCGAGGCAGCCCGCAATGAGGCCTTTAATATCACCAATGGCGACTACTTCCGCTGGAGCTGGCTGTGGCCACGGCTGGCCGCTTGGTTTGGCATCGAGGCCGCGGGCTTCGATGGAACTGTGCACTCGCTGGAAGAGGCTATGGCTGGCGACGCGCCGCTGTGGCGCGACATGGCCGCGCGCTACAACTTGGCCGAAGCCGACCTCGACCGGCTGGCCTCGCCCTGGCACACTGACCTCGACCTAGGGCGCCCCATCGAAGTGATGACCGACATGTCGAAGAGCCGCCAAGCGGGCTTCCACGTGTACCAGCGCAGCGAAGAGTCATTTTTTGACCTATTTGCCCAGCTGCGCTCCGACCGGCTGATTCCGTAACCTACTTTCTTCCTGCTATGTCAACCCAACCCAACAGCCTAGCTGCCGCCGACGACCGCGCTGACAATGGCCACCGGCCGCCCGCGCTCACCAGCTACCACACTACTACGGCGCCGCTCATCGTCACGCCCACCTTCCTGACGCGGGCCGATGCCACGCCCCGCACCGAGCGGCTGCAAGACGAAAACTCGACCCGCGACCGCCGCGGCGAGGGTATCGAGAACCCCGATGCCGAGCCCGCCGAAATTGCGCTAGAGCTCAACCCTAACCTCGATTTTGAGCATTGGGATGAGTACTGGCGCAAGGTGCACGGCCCCAAGTTCGCGTATGAGGAGCCGGGCACCGACAACGAGCTGGTGCTGCGCTACGACCAGGTGCACCGTGTGGCGGCTGGGCCGTCGTCGTTTTTTCAGCCGCCCTACCGGGCCATGACCCAAGAAAACGGCAAGCTTGTGGATGACCCCTATGCTCGGGTGCCCGCCTACCAGCGCCCGCGCTTTGATGGCTTTGCCTACATCGCCTACGCGGCAGAGGCCGATATCAACCGAGTGCTGAAGCAGGAGCAGTATGCCAAGCGCATTATTGCCGACGAGCAAACGGTCTTCCGCTTGGTGACGCGTGAGATTACCCGCGAGTACATTTTGCTGCCTAGCGCGCAGCACCGCGACCCGATTAGCCTAGTCAAAATCCACCACCGCCGGCCCGAGTTGAGCCGCGAAGCGTTTCAGGAGCGTCTGCTGCGGCAGCACGCGCCGTTGGTGCTGGCCCAGCCCGCCACGCACACCTACGTGCGTCGCTACGCCCAATTGCACAACATTGGCTCGTCGCAGCAGCCCGACCCGGAAGGGGAGCTGATTGATGCGATTTCGGTGCTTGCCTTTGCCAGCATGAACGACGTGGAAGATTACCTAGTGAGCGACGAGTACCGCACCATCGCGGCCGACGAAGCCACTTTTGTAGACGTGGCCCGCTCCGAGTACTGGACGGGGTTGAATTACAGCGTTATCAACCGCTTGCTGCCCGAGCTGGCGACTAAATACTAAACGTTTAGCAGCGATAAATTACAAGCCCCTTGCCGCCTGTCCTGCTGAGCTTGCGAAGCTCTCTACTACTTCCTTCAACGGTATGGTAGAGATGCTTCGCAAGCTTAGCAGGACAGGTGGGAAGGGGCTTTCTGATAAAATATAAAATGGGCTTTAAGTACGCTCGCTAAGAACTCAGCCCGAACTTTGGTGGCTCGCCCGCCTCTGTCATTATGCTGCTTCGCCTAGGTCTTGTTATTCTTCTGCTGGCCCTGGGCATGGCTTACAGCGCACGGGCAGGTAAGCTTACCATTCCGGCCGTGTGGACGGGTGGGGTACTGGGCGTGTGCATCTACCTAGGGGCCGGCTTTATGGGCCTGGGTCTGCTGGCCACGTTTTTTGGCCTGGGCACGGCGGCCTCGGCGTGGCGCGTTTCCGATAAGCGCCGCCTAGGGCTGGCCGAAGCCAACAAAGGCCGTCGCACGGCTGGGCAGGTGCTCGCTAATGCCGGCCTGGCTGGCCTGCTAGGTTTAGCTGCGTGGCTGCTGCCATCGTTTGCGCCGCTGGGCCGCCTCATGCTGGCGGGCGGCTTTGCCGCCGCCACGGCCGATACGCTGGCTTCTGAGTTAGGCAATATCTACGGCCGGCGCTATGTCAATATTTTGACCTTCAAGCCTGACCAGCGCGGCTTGGATGGCGTTATTAGTGCCGAAGGGACGCTGCTGGGGCTGGCGGGCAGTGCAGTGCTAGCCAGTGTGTACTGCGTAGCCGAGGGCTGGTACCCGGCCTTCGGCATCTTGCTGCTGGCTGGCACGGCGGGCAACCTAGGCGACTCGCTGCTGGGTGCCACGCTAGAGCGGCGCCACTACTTGCCTAACGATGGTGTCAACTTCTTGAACACGCTTATTGGAGCGCTGGTAGCGGCGGGCTTATCTGCTGTGTGGCCCCTCAGGTAAGCTCGGCCGGTACCTAGGTTGGTACTTACATAATTCGGGTATTTGCCAGCCCTGGCTTGCTGGCGGCCGTATTGTTTTTGCACCTAACCTAGCACTAATGAGCACTGAACAAAACGAACCGCGCCCAACCAACAGCGAAATCAGCCCCAAGCCCATGGGCTATCCTACGAGCGAGGAGAACATGAAGGAGCAGCCCGATTGGGATATGTCGAACTACAAGCCGGCGGGCAAGCTCACCGGCAAGGTAGCCCTCATTACGGGCGGCGACTCGGGTATCGGGAGAGCCGTGGCCCTGGCCTACGCCATGGAAGGCGCCGACATAGCCATCGTGTACCAATCTAATGCTGAAGACGCCGCCGTGGTCGGCAAGGCCGTGGAGGCTCAGGGACGTAAGTTCCTCGCCATTCAGGCCGACGTGCGTTCGGCTACTGAGTGCCGCGAGGCCGTGCGCCGCACCCACGCCGAGCTGGGCGGCTTCAACATCTTGGTGAACAACGCCGCTTACCAAAAGGGCTACGAGCACTTCGAAACCATCCCGGAGGAGAACATCCACCGCACCTTCGATACCAATATCAAGGGCTACATCTTTATGGCCCAGGCCGCCATTCCCTTTCTGAAAGAAGGCGACGCCATCATCAATACCGGTAGCATCGCGGGCATTGTCGGCAATCAGCATCAGGTAGACTATGCCTCTACCAAGGGCGCCATCCACACCTTCACCAAGAGCCTAGCCGCCTACCTAGGCGAAAAGAAAATTCGGGTGAATGCCGTGCTGCCTGGCCCCATCTGGACGCCGCTCATCCCCGGTACCATGCTTCAAGAGGACCTAGACAAATTTGGTGACGAAACTATGCTCGGTCGCCCCGGTCAGCCCGAGGAATTAGCGCCATCCTACGTGTACTTCGCCTCGCAAGATGGCAGCTACTCGACCGGCAGCCTACTCGAAGTAACTGGCGGCATGCCTAAAGGCTAGAAACGAGTTAAGAGTAGCTGCCCCGTATTTGTCATGCTGAGCTTGCGAAGCCTCTCTACTGCACTGCTGAAGCGATAGAGATGCTTCGCAGGCTCAGCATGACAAGATGCGGGTAGAAGTTGTAATTAAAGAGCCGCTTGGCTGGCTACGCTAGGAATCAGATTCCAACGTAGCCAACCAAGCGGCTTTTTCGTGTTTAACGCGCCTAGGTGTATTACTTAATTGAGATACAGGCGGTGCGTGATTTGAAAACGGTGCGGCGCGAACGCATTATAGTAAGGCGCCTCACCCATAAAGGTGAGCACGTGCACCAGCGGAATGCCTTCGAGGCGGCTGTCTACCACGCGCACGGGGTAAACTTGGCCCTGCACTGGCCAGTCGCCGCTATGGTTGGCGGGGCGGGCAGAGTCATCGAGGCACACGGCGTAGTCAAGAAAAGGAGCAGCCGTAGTGGCCTCCGCTAAAGTGTAGCAACCAACTTCCATAGGACAAAAATACCCACGCGGCGGGCGGATAGTTCCGGCACCCGCCGCCATGGTGCCAGGCTGTAATTACGCAGTAGGCTCGGCGGTGGTTCTACTGCTGGCGCACGGGCGTGTTCCAGCCGCCACCTAGGGCGCGGTACAGAGCCACGGCTTGCAGCAGCTGCGTGCGGCGCAGCTCGGCCAGGCTCAGTTCGGCATCGAGCACGCTGCGCTGGGCCGTAATGATTTCCAGATACGTAGCGTAGCCAGTGTATTGCAGGTCGGTAGCAATGTCCACGGCCCGGCGCAGGGTCACTACTTCCTGGCGGCGCAGGGTGAGGGCGCTGTCGTAGTTGGCCACGCCGCGCAGGGTGTTTGTGACCTCGCGCACGCTGGTTTGCAGGGTTTGTTGGTACGCGTAGTACGTTTCAAGGCTAGCGGCGGTGGCGCGGTTGCGCTCGGCGCGCAGCGCACGGCGGTTCAGAATGGGCGCGCTCAGGCCTCCTAGGATGCCCGCCACCACCGAACCCGGCTGAAACAGCAGCGACGACCGGAACGCATTAACTCCCACATAGGGCGTGAGTGTGAGTGCCGGCAAAAAGGCAGCCCGGGCGGCGTCGAGGTCGGCACCATTGGCGGCTAGGTTTAGCTCGGCCTGGCGCACATCGGGGCGGCGCAGCACCAAGCGGGAGGGCACGCCGGCCAGCAGGCGCTTAGGTACTTGCACCTCGGCCAGCTCGGCGGGCCGCGCAATGCGGCGCGGGTAGCGGCCCATGAGCTGATTGAGTTGGGTTTCGTTTTCTACGATGCGCTGCTTGGTCTCATAGGCCAGGCTGCGGGTGCGCAGCACCTGCGCCTGAAACTGCTGCACGGCCAGCTCGGTGGCGCGGCCGGCTAGCTTCTGCACCTTGGTTATTTCGAGGGCCCGCTCTTGCAGTAATAAGTTGCGCTGCAAGGTAGCTAGCTGGTTGTCAAGGGTCAGTAGTTCGTAGTAATTGTTGGCTACTTCGGCAATCACACTTGTGATTACCAAGCGCCGCCCTTGTTCAGTGGCGAGCAAGCGCCCCTGCGCCGCGTTGCGCAGGCTGCGCAGGCGGCCCCACAGGTCTACCTCCCAGGTGCTGCGCAGCCCTAAGAAATAGTCGGGTGTGAAGCCAGTCGGCACCACTTGGTTCGCGTCGATGTTTTGCGACAAGTTGGTGTCGAAGTTGCCCACACCATTAAGGGTGTAGCGCCCGTAGCGGTCGAAGCCCGCCGTGCCGGTGGCATTCACGCTGGGCAGCAGTGCTCCGCGGCGTTCTAGCACAGCAGCACGGGCTTGCTCTACGCGCTGACTGGCTTGGCGCAGGTCAAGGTTTTGCTGCAAAGCCGTGTCAATGAGCCCAATGAGGGTTTTATCGGCAAAGAACTGATTCCACGCCAGGTCGCCAATGCTGGTGCTGTCGTTGGGCGCTGGGTAGCCGTAGGTGGTGGGTAGCGGGGTGGCAGCAGGGTAGGAGCGGGGCGCGGTGATTTGGCAGGCACCTAGGGCTACTAAAGATGTTGCTAGCAAGGCAGTGCAGGCTCGCCGGGCGCGCGACCCTGCCCCCGGTCCTACTGCACTCGACGCGCAGAGTTCTTGAGCAGAGGGAAGCCGAACGGCCCGTGGTTTAGTGAAAACAGAAGCAAAAAACCTAGCTAAATACATCAGAGATTGTAGTTCAAATTCAGTAATCATCTAGCTCCCTTCCGCGAGTGAAGGGGCTAGGGCACCAGGGGCAAGCTGATTGCTCGGAGTTGGCGCTCGTTGAGCCTAGGCGTGTGCCGGCTCTTCCATTTCTTCTTCCACCGCTTCGGTAGCTGGCTCTTCCTCGTCTTTATCCTCCTTGGGTATCATGCCCGCGAAAATGACGTAGAGGCCCGGCACCAGCAGCAGCCCGAAAGCCGTGCCCACCAGCATACCGCCTGCTGCCGCCGTGCCGATGCTGCGGTTGCCTAGGGCGCCCGCACCGTGCGCTACTACCAGCGGCATCAAGCCCAGAATGAAGGCGAACGAAGTCATCAAAATCGGCCGCAGGCGCGAGAGCGTACCCTCGATAACGGCGTCGAAAACCGAGGCCCCGGCGCGGCGTCGCTGCTCAGCCACTTCAATTACCAGGATGGCATTTTTGCCCAACAGGCCAATGAGCATTACCAGCGCTACCTGGGCATAGATGTTGTTTTCGAGACCTAGGACTTTCAGGAACAGGAAGGCCCCGAAAATGCCCGTAGGCAAGCTCAATAGCACCGGTAGCGGCAACAAAAAGCTCTCATACTGCGCGGCCAGAATGAGGTACACGAACACGATAACCAGCGCAAAAATGTAGATAGCCTGGTTGCCCGACAGCACCTGCTCGCGGGTCATGCCGCTCCACTCAAAGCTGTAACCCTTGGGCAGCACCTTCTTAGCGGTTTCCTCAACGGTCTTGATAACATCGCCGGTGCTGTGGCCGGGCGCCGCGTCGCTGCTCACCATAGCCGAGGTGTACATGTTGTAGCGCGTAAGCTGGTCGGGACCGTACACGCGTTCCAGCCGCACAAAGGTCGAATAGGGTACTAGCTCGCCGCGGTTGTTTTTCACGTACAGCTTCAGTAGGTCTTCGGGGTTGGTGCGGTACTCGGGACCGGCCTGCACCATCACCTTGTAGAGCTGGCCGAAACGGATGAAGTTGGAAGCGTAGTAGCTGCCAATCAATGTTTGCAGGGTGCTCATGGCCGCGTCTACAGTCACGCCTTTTTTAGCGGCCTGCTCCTGGTCAACGTGGATGAGGTACTGCGGGAAATTGGCGTCGTAGTTAGTAAATGCCGAGCTGATAGCCGGCGACTTATCGAGGGCCAAAATGAAGTCTTTGGTGACATCAGCCGTGCGCTGCAGGTCACCAGTGCCCGACTTATCGAGCACGCGCAGCTCCACGCCGCTGGCATTACCAAAGCCCGGCACCGCAGGCGGCGGGAAGAACTCGATGCTAGCATCAGAAATGCCCTTGGTTTTTTCGCGCAATTCAGTAATGAGGTCATCTACCGACTGCTCGCGGCCTTCCCAAGCGGACAGGTTTATCATGCCCATGCCGTAGGTCGAGCCCGCCACGTCGTTGAGTAGGCTATAACCGGCCAGGGTCGATACCGACTCCACAGGCTTGAGTTTAGCCGCTACTTTCTGAATCTGGTCAAGCACTTCCTCGGTACGCTCTACCGTGGCCCCGGCGGGCGTAGTCACGTTCACGTAAATCATGCCCTGGTCTTCGGTCGGAATGAAGCCGGCGGGCAGAATCTGGCTCGTGCCGTAGGCCAGCCCGATGAACACCAGTAAGGCACCTAGGGTAATGACGCGGCGGTGCGCCACCACACCCAGTACCTTTTTATAGCCGTCGGCCAAGCTGTCGTAGCGGGCATTAAACCAGTTGAAAAAGCGGCCCATCAGGCCCGGCTTCTCGTTGTGCTCTACCGGCTTAAGCAGCAGCGAGCACAAAGCCGGCGTTAGGGTCAAGGCATTCACGGCCGAAATCAAAATGGCCGAGGCTAGCGTGAGCGAAAACTGCCGGTAAAACACGCCCACCGGCCCGCTCAAAAACGACGTGGGCACGAATACCGCTGTCATTACCAAGGTAATAGCCACGATGGCCCCGCTGATTTCGTGCATGGCCGCGAAGGTGGCCGCACGGGGCGCTAAGTGCTCGTTGTGCATCTTGGCGTGCACCGCCTCGACCACCACAATAGCATCATCGACCACGATACCAATGGCGAGCACCAAGGCAAAGAGCGTCAGCAGGTTGATACTGAACCCTAGGAGGCTCATAATAAACAACGTGCCGATAAGCGCCACCGGCACTGCCAGGGCTGGAATAAGTGTGGAACGGAAATCCTGCAAAAACAGGAACACCACGATAAACACTAGGATAAAGGCTTCCACTAACGTCTTGAGTACCTCATGGATACTGGCATCGAGGAAGCGCGACACGTCGTAGGCGATGCTGTAGGTCATGCCGGGCGGGAAGCTGGTGGCTTTTAGCTCGGCCATGCGCTCCTTTACGCCCGCGATAACCTCGCTGGCATTAGAGCCAGGGCGCTGCTTGAGCATGATGGCCGCTGAAGGCCGCCCGTCTTCCTTCGACACCATGCCGTAGGTGAGCGAGCCAAACTCGATGTCAGCTACTTCCTTGAGCTTGAGCACCGAGCCGTCGGGGTTGGCGCGCAGTACGATGTTGCGGTACTGCTCAGGCTTGAACATTTTGCCGGTGTAGCGCAGCACGTATTGCAGGTCATGGGCTTGGCGGCCCGAGCTTTCGCCCGATTTGCCAGGGGCAGCCTCCACGTTTTCGGCCCGGATGGCGGCCACCACGTCCTCGGTGCCCACGTTGTAGGCGGCCATACGGTCGGGTTTCAGCCACACGCGCATCGAGTATTCGCGGGCGCCCATAATCTCGGCCAGGCCCACCCCGTTGATGCGCTTGAGCTCCTGCAAGATGTTGATATCGGCGAAGTTGTAGATGAACTTCTCGCCCGCGGCCTTGTCGGTGCTCGTGATGTTGAGATAGAGCAGCATGGAGTTTACCTCCTTTTCGGCCGTCACACCAGCCTTAATTACCTCTTCGGGCAGCTCATCAATTACGGTTTGCACGCGGCCCTGCACGGCCACGGCCGCTAGGTCGGGGTCGGTGCCCACCTGAAAGAACACCTCGATGAGCGTAGTGCCGTCATTGCTGTTTACCGACGTCATCGACGTCATGCCCGGCACACCATTGATGGCGCGCTCCAGCGGCGTGGCTACGGCCTTGGCGCACACCTCGGCATTGGCTCCGGTGTAGTGCGCCGTCACGGTCACCGAGGGCGGTACGATGTCGGGAAACTGCGTGATGGGCAGCTGAAACAGCGCTAGGCCACCTAACAAGGTTATCAATAAGGAGATAACCAGCGAGAGGACCGGGCGGCGAATGAAGATATCGAACATAGGATAGGTTGCGCGGAATCTGTAGTCTGTGTTTGGGTAGGCCAGTTAGAAGCAACTGTGGATTTGCGGCTTATAAAGTCCGCCCAACAGCGGCTACCGCACTTTGGCCACGTCTGTCGCCGGCGGAATTTCTGCTTTGCGCGGCACCACCTTTAGGCCGTCTTTGACCTCCTGTGTGCCTTCGTATACCACGCGCTCACCGCGTTTGAGGCCACTTTTTACCACGTAGTCGCTGCCAGTGCGGGTGCCAGGCACAAAGCTGCGGGTATGAGCAACGTTGTTGCTGTCAAGCACATATACGTAGCTCTTGTCCTGAATCTCGAACACGGCCTTTTGTGGCACTAGCAGGGCATCAGACACTACATTGGTGAGGCGCACGCGGCCGGTAGCACCGTGCTTGAGCAGGTGCTGCGGGTTGTCGAAGCGGGCGCGGAAGGCGATGGAGCCGGTGTTTTCGTCAATCTCGCCTTCCGAGGTTTCGATGTAGCCAGGGTAGGGGTAGCGGCTATTGTCAGCCAGCACCAAGGCTATCGTATCAGAGTTGCTGCGCTCGGGGTGCTCTTGGCGCAGGCGCATCAGCTCTAGGTACTCGTTTTCAGGTATTTCGAAGTAGGCGAATACTTGGCTGAGGTCCGACACCGTAGTGAGCAACGTGGTTTCCTCAATCAGGCTACCCACCTTGAGCGGAATGCGGTTGATGATGCCGTCGAAGGGCGCCCGTACTAGCGTGTAGTCTAGGTTGAGGCGAGCCGTGCTTTGGCGAGCTTGCGCCTCGGCCACGTGCGACTGCGCCGTGCGCAGGTTGGCTCGCGCCAAGTCGGTCTCGGTCTTAGCGATGATGTTTTTATTTACTAGCAGCTGCACGCGCTCTAGCTGCACCTTAGCCGAGGCCACCTCCGCCTCGGCAGCGGTTTCGGCAGCTTTGGCGCGGGCCAACTGGTTTTGGTATTCGCTGGGCTGAATGCGGAACAGCGGCTGACCTTTCTTCACAAACTTTCCCTCGTCCACATAAATGTGCTCGAGAAAGCCGCGCACTTTGGCCCGCACCTCCACGTTGCGCTCGGCCTGAATGTCGGCCACATGCTCGTGGTAGAGGCGCTGGTCGGTGGTGCGCAGGGCTACCACGGGCACCTGGGGCGGGGCCGACTCTTCCTTTTTAGCGGTTTCGTCGTCGTCCTTGCCGCAGCTGCTCAGTAGCAGTAGGCCCGCGGTCAGGCTAGCCAAAAGGGTGCCGTGGCCCGCTATTTTGTCTTGAAAAAGAGACACTTGGTAAGGTGTATAATTTGTGAATTTAGGATAGTACGCAAACGCCGGGCGCACGTTAGCGCTCCGGCGAATGGGCGGCTAGGTTAGTGGAGTCGCGGCGCAGGCTGGCGGCCTGGCAGCGGGCCAGCATAGTTTGAGTAAGGGTGAGTTCGGCCCGGGTGGCGATGAGGTCCTCGGCATCGTCGTCATCGTCGAGTAGCGAGGAGTAAGCCGTCAGGCCATCGGTGCGGCTCAGCAAAAAGCAATTGAGCGCCCCCGACAGCAGCAGGGCCACGGCCAGCAGCGCAGCCAGCACGCGGTAGCGGGTATCGGCAAAAGGAAGGGGGCGATTCATAGTGCAAAGCACCCCCGCCGACATTAAAACCGTCTGAGAACGGTATTAGAATAGATTAAACTTATTAATAGGGGCTACACTGGCAGCCGCACCGTGGCCGTAGTGCCTTCGCCCGCCGCCGACTCTATCGCCAGTTGCCCGCCGTGCAGGCGCACTACCTTTTGCGTTAGTGGCAGCCCTAGGCCAAAGCCCGGCCGCCCGGCCGCGCTGCGCGCCCGAAATAGTGGCTCGAACAGCCGCGCCTGGTCGGCGGGTGCAATGCCGGGGCCGCTGTCCTGCACGCTCACTTGCAGGGTATTAGAGTCGGGATAGCTTAAGGTCACGTTTACAGCGGCTTGCGAGTATTTGCAGGCATTATCTAGCAAGTTGAAAAGAGCCGTGGTCAGTAGCTCGGCATTGCCAGGCAGACTGAAAGGCTCGGCCGATGCGGCCGCGGGTACCGGGCCGATGCTAAGCTGCACGTCGCGGCTGGGGTACTTGGCCTGGGCATAACCTAGGGCCGTGGTGAGGCACTCATCGAGGCGCACGGGAAGCAGGCGCGGCGAGGGCGCATCGGCCCGGGCCAATGTGAGCAGGCCGTTGGTGAGGGCGATAAGGTGGCGCACGTCTTCGAGGCCCGAGGTGATGCTTTCCTTACTTTCGTCTAGAGTGTCGTCGTAGGCCAGCGAGGTTTCAAGCGTGCCTAGCAGCGTGGCCAGCGGCGTGCGCAGCTCGTGCGAGGCGTGCGACAAAAAGCTTTTCTGGGCCTCAAAGGCCTGTTCCACGCCCGCCAGCATCTGGTTGAAGGTGAGGGCAAGGCGCGCTATTTCGTCGCGCCGGTTGCCCTCGTCTACCCGCTGGCTGAGGTTGGAGGCGGTGATTTGCTCTACCTGCTCGACCACGCGGGCGATGGGCTGCAAAAACTGATTGGCCAGCACCCACCCGGCCAGGATGATGAGCAGCAGCGTGCCCACATTGCCCACCACTAGTATAAGGCGCAGTGTGTCGAGCTGCGAGTGACCTAGGCGGTCGATAGCCGATACTTCTACTTGATACGTAATGCCTTGCGACTTGTAGCGCACGCGGGTGCTTTCAAGTTGGTCGGCTAGGTCGGGCGGCACCGAGGCGGCTTCGGCAAACAAGGTTTGCCCTGTTGGACTTACGATGCGCAGGCGCTCACCGGTCATCATCAGCAGGTCGCGTGGGTGCACTGGCCCCGCCGGGTGCCCGCTCCTGATAAGCACCCGCGCCGCCAGCAGTGCGCTGGCTTCCATGCGGTGCACAAAGCGTTGCCGCCGCGCCGCCGCCTGGAAGTAGTAGACAAATGCCGAAAACGCCACCAGCAGCCCCGCCACAAGAATGGTAAAGCGCAGGATGAGCTTGGTGCGGATGAGCATAGGGTTGTAGCTGTTCAGTCATGCAGCGCGCAGCGCAGCGTGACTAATATAAAGTGGTGTTTACTCGGCCCGCATCACGTAGCCCATACCCACCACGGTATGGATAAGCTTGGGCGAAAACCCACGGTCGAGCTTCTTGCGCAAGTAGCTCACGTACACATCTACCAAGTTGGTGTTGGTGTCAAAATTTACGTCCCACACGTGCTCGGCTATCGCCACCCGCGAGATGATGCGGCCCTGATTAAGAAGCAAATATTCGAGCAAGGCGTATTCTTTGGTAGTGAGGTCAATGCGTTGCCCAGCGCGGGTCACCACCTTGGCGTCGAGGTTCAGCTCTAGGTCAGCCAAGCGGATAACGTGGCGCGTAGCCTCCACGGCTGCCTGGCGGCGACCTAGGGCCCGCACCCGCAGCAATAATTCCTGAAAGGCGAACGGCTTTACTAAGTAGTCATCGGCCCCGGCCTCAAACCCCAACACCTTGTCTTCCAGGCTGTCAAAAGCCGTTAAAAAGATAACGGGCACGTGCGGGTAGTCGGCCCGGATGCGGCGGCACAGCTCAAACCCATTGAGCAGCGGCAGGTTGACGTCAAGAATAATCAGGTCGAAGGGCTGCTGCTGGGCCAGCGACAGGCCCATTTGCCCGTCGTAGGCAATGAGCAGGTCGTAGCCTTCGCTGGTCAGCCCTTTCTTGATGAAAGAAGCTAGCTTGGGCTCGTCTTCGACTAGCAGGATTTTCATAGAGGAGGCTGAGTAAGGAAAGCCGGGTACAAAAGTAAAAAGCCCCGCGCCCGAGTAGGGCGCAGGGCTTTTAAGCTGGAACCATATTCTAGCGTGAGGTTAATACCTAGGGCCGGCGGTTTACGGCGTTGAGGTCTTCGAATGCGATTTTCAAACGCGCTACGAAGGTTTCTTCGCCTTTGCGCAGCCACACGCGGGGGTCGTAGTATTTCTTATTAGGCGAGTCGGGACCGTTGGGGTTGCCGATTTGGCCTTGGAGGAAGCCTTCGTTTTTCACGTAGTATTTCTGAATGCCTTCCCAGAACGCCCACTGCAAGTCAGTGTCGATGTTCATCTTGATGGCACCGTAGCTGATGGCCTCGCGGATTTCCTCCTGGCTCGAACCCGAGCCGCCGTGGAATACGAAATTGATAGGCAGCGCCTCCTCAATGTTGTGCTTCTGGCGCAGGAACTCCTGCGAGTTGTGCAAAATCTTGGGCTCCAGCTTCACGTTGCCGGGCTTGTACACGCCGTGCACGTTGCCGAAAGCAGCGGCGATAGTGAAGCGGGGGCTCACGGCGCTGAGGTGCTCGTAGGCGTAGGCCACTTCCTCAGGCTGGGTGTAAAGCTTGCTCGAATCAACGTCCGAGTTGTCTACGCCGTCTTCTTCGCCGCCGGTCACGCCTAGCTCGATTTCGAGCGTCATGCCGATTTTGGCCATGCGCTCCAGGTATTTTACGCAGGTTTCGATGTTCTCCTCAATTGGCTCCTCCGACAAGTCGAGCATGTGCGAGCTGAACAGCGGCTGGCCGCGCTCGGCAAAGAATTTCTCGCCGGCTTCGAGCAAGCCATCAATCCAAGGGAGCAGCTTTTTGGCAGCGTGGTCGGTGTGCAAAATCACGGGTACACCGTAGGCTTCGGCCATCAGGTGCACGTGGTGTGCGCCCGAAATGCCGCCCGCGATGCTGGCTTGCTGCTTGTCGTTGGGCAGGCCTTTGCCGGCGAAGAACTGAGCGCCGCCATTCGAGAATTGGATGATAACCGGCGAGTTGAGGTCGCGGGCCGCTTCGAGTACGGCATTCACGGTGTCGGTACCAGTTACGTTGACGGCCGGTAGGGCGTAACCATTAGCCTTGGCGTGCTGGAAGAGGGCCTGCACTTCGTCGCCGTGCAGAACGCCGGCGCGCAGGCCGGTGAGTGTGGATGTTGCCATGAGAAAGAAACGTTAACGGCGCGAAGTTCGTCCCTTTTGCGGCAAAATGCTAATTGTAAAAATTAGGCTCCTATTGAATAAAATCAGGGCAGTGAGCAATGGCGTGTTACCCCGCCGCAAAGCCAGCCCATAGAAAAGGCTCCGCCTAGCCCCGCTAAATCGATATAAAAAATGAAAAACCGTTAAGCATATTGCCTCGTTGCCGGTTACTATATAGCAGAAGCGTATTGCTCACTTAACTACTTGTGGTATGCGTACAAATTCAACTAGCTTCGCCCTAACCGTGGGCATGGCTCTCATCGTCCTGATGCTAGGGTTCCTGGGTCTAAGTGCCACCGGCTTAGTCGGCTTCTCGGCCGATGAGGACACCCAAACAGAGCAGCCAGCTGATAAAGGCAGCTCGATAGCCCCGAAGGATTCGACTGTTGTACTCGCTTCCGCGAAAGCTAAAAAGCTGCTTACCCCGAGTGAAGAGGCCGCCGTTGTGGCTGGCGACGCACTATTTAAAGCCAATTGCACCCAATGTCACGCCGTCCATGAAAAAGTAGTAGGGCCAGCATTAGCCGGTATCACTGAGCGTCGTCCTGCCTCCTGGATTGTATCATGGGTGCACAACCCAGCCAAGGTTATTGCCAATGGAGATGCTTACGCTGTGAAGCTTTTCGATGATTATGGCAAGCAACAGATGCCGTCTTTTTCGCAGCTATCGGAAAAGGATATTAAAGCTATAATAACGTGGGTCGAGTCGCAGGAAGAAGAAGGCGTTATGATTGACGACAGGGGCCTATATGCTGAAATTCATGACTGAATAACCTTTACTGCACCAGTACCAGCGCCGAGTACCCTGGCACCTCCACCGTGCCGCTGCTCATTATTGGACCTAGGCCGTGCTGGTTGATTTCCATTCCTCGCAACACTGCTGAGTACTTCCCAATTGGTACGGGCAGGCTCGCCGCTTGCCCGGTGCCGTTGAATAGCACTGTAATAGTCTGCCAGGTATCACCGCCCGCGTGCTCCACTAGCTGGTAGCCGATGGTGCCGGCGGGCGTGCCGGGCAAGAATTTTAGGTGCTGCGCAATCAACTCCTGGCTAGGTAGACGGAAGGCTGGGTGTGCCTTGCGTAAGGCCAGCAGCTGGCGGTAAAAATTAAAAACGGGCCGGTACTTCGCCTTGCGGGCCCAGTCGAGCTGGTTGATGCTGTCGGGTAGGTTGTAAGAGTTGCTGGCGCCTTTCTTGGTGCGCAGAAACTCGTCGCCTAGGGGCAGAAAGGGCACGCCCTGCGAGGTAAAGACGATGGTGTTGCTCAATACGTCGAGCTTGATTAAGTCCGCTTCCGAGAGAGTAGGGTGGGCCACGGCGAGCTTGTCCCACAAGATTCTATCGTCGTGGCACGACACGTAGCTAATGGCTTGGCTGGGCTGGCTGGCCCAGGGCGCTTTACTGTAATTGACTTTGGCGTAGTCGAGTTGCAGGTGCTGCGTGGCGGCCACAATACCAAATTTGACGCTTTCCTCCAGCCCTGGCTGGCCGCCCGCAAAGCCGCCTTCGGCCTGGTGGGCGTAGTGGCCCTTCACGCCATCGCGTAGCTCGTCGCCGAAGGCAGCAATGCGGGGCAGTTTGCTCACATTGGCCTTCACGGCACGCTGGGCCTCGGGTAGGGGGCTAGGGCCAGCGGCCCAGCCTTCGCCGTACACAAAAATGCTGTGGTCTTGCTGGTCGAGGGCCACGCGCACGGCGCGCATCGTCTCTAGGTCGAGCACACCCATCAGGTCGAAGCGGAAGCCATCGACGTGGTACTCCCGCGCCCAGTAGCTCACGCAGTCCACGATGAGCTTGCGCACCATCGGCCGCTCGGAGGCTACCTCGTTGCCGCAGGCGGTGGCGTTGGAGTACGAGCCATCGGCGTTGTGGCGGAAATAGTAGCCCGGTACCAATTGCTCGAAGGCGCTGGTGCCCGCATCGGCCACGTGGTTGAAGACCACATCAGAAATCACGCGCAACTGGTGGTCGTGTAGCGTCTGCACCAGCTGCTTATACTCCCGAATGCGCACCGCGGGGTCGAGTGCATCAGTAGCGTACGAGCCTTCAGGTACGAAATAATTCACCGGGTCGTAGCCCCAGCTGTAGCGCGTGGACGAGGGTGGCAGGCTCTCATCAATGGCCGCAAAATCATAGGTCGGTAGCAGGTGCACGTGCGTGATGCCCAGCTCCAGCAGGTGACCTAGGCCGGTGCGCACGCCGCTTGGCCCAGTGGTGCCCAGCTCGGTTAGCCCTAGGTACTTGCTTTTGTGCTGAATGCCCGAAGTAGGTGCGGCCGAAAGGTCGCGCACGCTCCCTTCGCCCACCACAATGTCGGTGGGAGCGCCGGGCTTGGGGCGCAGGTCGTCGGCCCAGCTGGTGGGCGCGGCGGTGGCGGGGTCGAGCCAGGCGGCCCGGTGGCCGTTCACACCCACGGCGCGGGCGTAGGGCTCGCACACCTCGGCCATCGCCTTGCCCGCTATAGTGGCCTGCACCGTGTAGAAGCCTGTGGTGCCAGCGGGCAGCGCTAGTGTCCAGGTGCCAGCGGTGCTGCGCTGCATGGCGTGCGTAGCAGTGGCCGGACCACCCTGGCCGGCCGCGTACAGGCGCAGGTGCAGCGCCTCGGCGGTAGGCGCCCACACACGCAAAGTGCCGCGCCCGGTGCGGTCAAACGTCAGCCCTAGGCCGGGGCCATTGTAAACGGGGTATTGGTTTTGCGAGAAGGGGTCGGCCTTGCTCTTCTGAGCGTGAGCGAAGGGGAGAGTGGTCAGCACAAAAAACAGCAGCAAAAGGCGAGTCATTTTTCAAAGTTCGGGCCAGAGCCCCGGCTGGTTTGCCCGATGCAATCGGGGTATTAGTCTGGAAACCGCCTGCACTGGCCGATAGTGCCGCCTAGCCAGGCAACGCTCGGCCACCTTTGCGGACTCATCACCCAGTAAGCTAGCTGTCCATACTGCTTAAATTAAACTCAGGATTTCACGGATAAGTCATACTCCGCGCCGCATCTTGCCGGCCTTATAATCTCGCTCTGCTACGCCCGCTCACCGCCGCTCTCGCATGCTGAATTCCTACTAGCTTTTTCTCATTTTTTGGCTTAATTCTGGTTTGCCATGCGTGCGCTCACCGTTGTCCTGCCCCAGACCGATTACCTCGTCTTGCGCTACCGCCCCGACTTGCACCTGCTAGTGGGCCGCTGGCAACGGCCAGTGTCGGCGGCCGAGTTTCGGCAGGGCTACCGCGCTATGCTGCGCCTCGCCCGCCAGGTCAATTGCCCCTACTGGCAGCTCGACCTGCGTGGGCGCGGGGCCCTGCCCGACGACGATACGCGGCGCTGGCTGCTGCAGCGCTTTCTGCCCGAGCTGGCATTGCGTCTGCCTGAACCTGTGTGCTTGGCCTACCTGCTGCCGCCCAGTTTATTGCAGCAAATGGCAGCTCCTGCGGGCAGTGCGGCGCACTTAGCTTTCTTTTCGGAGGAAGGCCCACTCACGGCTTGGCTGCTCCAGTGCCAGCACCGTAGTAGCGAAACTTTGGCGCAGGCCGGCGCTATGCCACCGCCGGCAGCGTGAAGGTGAAGCAGCTGCCCTGGCCGGGCTGACTCTCGACCCACAGCTGCCCGCCCTGCGCCGTGATAAACTCGCGGCTGATGCTGAGGCCCAGCCCCGAGCCACCGCCCGGCATGCCGGCCGCCCTAGGTCCGCCCGCAAAGCGCTGGAAGATGCGAATGTGGTACTCTTTTGGAATACCCGGCCCCTCGTCCTCTACACTCAATTGTACCATTTCGCCCCAGGGCTTGGCTTTAATGGTGAGGTTGGCCCCGTGCGGCGAATAGCGGATGGCGTTGGACAGCAAGTTGATGAGCACCCAGGTGGTTTTTTCAAGGTCAGCCTGAGCGGCGGGCAGCGGCTCGGCTAGCTGCACGCGCAGGTTCAGGTCTTTATCATTGAGCTGGGCCTTAATGGTTTCGGTGGCGTAGCGCACTACTTCGGGCAGAGGCACCTGTTGTAGGTTCAGCTTGAGCGCGCCGCCCGCGTCGAGGCGCGCCACCTCGATAAGCTGGCCCACCAGGCCCAGTAGGCGCTGGGTTTCGGAGCGAATCCCGTCGGCAATTTCCTGGCGTTTGGCCGCGTCGAGCCGCTCGTCGCGCAACAGCATCAGGCTGAGGTTGATGCTGGCCAACGGCGTTTTCAGCTCGTGCGAAATTGTGGCTAGGAAAGTCGATTTCAGCTGGTCGAGGTTTTTGAAGTCCGACACGTTGCGCAGGCAGAGTACGTGCCCGGCGGGCTCACTCTTTTTCAGGTCTTCGTTGAATGCCTCAATCGGCGTGACAGTGAGCTGGTAGTGCAAGTTTTCGCCGTGCGGCCGCATCAAAAACGTTGGCCCTAGGCTGCTGCTTTCGGCCGGGTGAGGCGTGTGCAGCATCGTGAGCCACTCGCGCAGCATATCGTTGTGCTGGGCTACTTGCTCGGCGGGCCGACCCAGTAGGTCCTTGGCCGAAGCGCCACCCAGCAGCAGGCAGGCCACGGGGTTGGCCAGCACGATAATGCCCTGCTGGTCAATGAGCAGCAAGCCCTCGTCGAGGCTGCGGACTAGGCTGTCGGTGCGGTTGCGCTGGGTAATGAGCTCGGCCAGCGTGGCGCGGCGCTCGTCTTCGGCCTGCCGCAGCACGCGGTTAACGGCGGCGGCCACGGTGCCCACTTCGTTGTTTTTGGCTACGGCCACGCGGGTGGCGGGGCCGGGGCCGGCCACGCGCTCCACATCGGCGGTGAGGCGGTGCAGCGGGCGCACTACCAGGCGCGGCAGTCGCACCATCAGGACAATGCCCAGTAAAGTGCTGACGCCCAAGAATAAATACACCGCGTGCTGCGCCATGCGGGCATTGGATGCCTGCACGGCGGGTGCCTCCGTTTCGAGCCGGTAAATCGTGAAAATAACGTAGCCGCCCAGGCTCAGCAGCAGCCCCAGCATGATGAAAACGCCGAGGCGGATTTGGGTTTTTAAGGACATGGCGCGAAGTAACTGCCCCGGCGGTACGCAACCCCGGCCGGCGCTTTGAAGTAGCTCTTTTCAATTAATCAACCCTCCCTATGTCCGCATTACAAAAGCCCCGCGTTATCTGCCACATGATGAGCTCGCTCGATGGCCGCATCATTGTGCAGCGCTGGGGCGACGACGTGCCCGGCCGCGACGAGTACGAAGCCACCGCTGCCACCTTCGAGTCTCAGGCCTGGCTTTGCGGCCGCGTGACTATGGAAAAGGATTTCACCAAAGGCCGCCAACCCGATTTACAGCCCGTAACTGCGCCCCTCGACCGCACCGATTTCGTGGCCGAGCACGAGGCTGACTCCTTCGTTGTAGCTGTCGATGCCCACGGCAAGCTCGGCTGGGAAACGGCCGACATCGACGGTGAGCACCTCATCGAAGTGCTCACCGAGCAAGTTTCTGACGAGTATTTGGCTTATCTGCGGCGCCTAGGTATCTCCTACGTGTTCGGGGGCGCCGAAAGCCTCGATTTTGCCGTGGTGCTCGACAAGCTGGCTCGCCTCTTTCCTATCCAAACCATCTTGCTCGAAGGTGGCGGACATATCAATGGCTCGCTGCTCAAGGCCGGCCTGATAGATGAATTGAGCTTACTACACATACCCGTTATTGACGGCGCAGCGGCATCAGCGGCTGTGTTTGAGGAGGGCGACGCGCCTGGCCCCGCCCCACACCTGCGGCTGCTATCCGTGGAGCAGCGCCCGCACGATGTGGTGTGGATGCGCTACGAGGTAAAGAAGTAGCTCGGACTTTGTAGTTCGAGCTACTAGCTGAATCTACTCTACGCCGTACTCCTGGAGCTTGCGATATAGTGTCGTCAGGCCGATACCTAGGCGCTTAGCTACCTCAGGTTTATTGCCCAATAGCTCGCCCATCAGCCGCTGAATGTGCCGCGCTTCCAGCCCGCGCAAGCTTTCATCATCGGCGGCTGGGCGGGCAGCTACACCGTGAAACTCATCGGGCAAGTAAGCTGGAGCTAAAAGCTCGCCGGCTGGGGCCAGGATGGCAGCACGCTCGAGCACATTTTTGAGTTCGCGCACATTGCCGGGCCAGGGGTAGCGCTGTAGCAGTTCTAGGGTTTCGGGCTCGAAGCCAGGCAGGCGCTTGGCCAGCCGAGCGGCGAAATGCTTTAAGAAAAACGCGGCTAGTAATGGCACATCAGTGCGGCGGTCGGCGAGGGGCGGCACTACGATGGTGAATACCGAGAGCCGGTAGTACAGGTCGGGCCGGAAGTGACCTAGTGCCGCCTCTTGCTTGAGGTTGCGGTTGGTAGCCGCCACTAGGCGCACGTCCACTTTGGTCGGCTTGGTATCGCCGAGCTTGGTGAACTGCTGCAGCTCGAGCACCCGCAGAAACTTAGCTTGCACGTTTAGCTCTAGTTCGCCGATTTCATCTAGGAAGAGCGTGCCGCCGTTGGCTTCTTCGAGCAAGCCTTTCTTATCGGACAGCGCGCCCGTGAAGGCGCCTTTCTTGTAGCCGAAAAGCTCACTTTCGAGCAAGTCTTTAGGGAAGGCCGAGCAGTTGACGGCCACAAAAGGCTTGGTTTTGCGCCCACTAGCTTGGTGCAGGGCTTGGGCAAATAGCTCCTTGCCCGCGCCAGTAGGGCCTTCGAGCAGCACAGTGCTGTCGGTGGGTGCCACCTGGCGGGCTAGGGTTTGGGCGCGGCGCAGGGCGGGCGCTTCGCCTATCATGGAGTCGAAGGTATGGCCCTGGCTCATGCGCTTTTCAAGCTCGGCCACGCGGTGGCGCAGGCGGGCCTTCTCGGCGGCGCGCTCCACTACTACCACCAATTGCTGCTCAAAATCGCCCTTGGTAAGATAGTCAAACGCGCCCTGCTTCATGGCCCGCACCCCGTCGGGGATGGTGCCGAAGGCTGTGAGCAGCACCACCTCAGCCTCAGGCGCCAGTGCCTTGAAGCGGGGTAGTAGGTCTACGCCGTGGGCGTCGGGCAGCTTTACGTCGCTTAGCACCACTAGCACTTCGGCGGCGTGCTGCCCCAGCAGTGCCAGGCCCCGGTAGGCGTCGGGGGCTTGCAGCACGGTGTAGCCTTCCAGCTCCAATACTTGCGCCAGCAATTGGCGCAGGCGCGCTTCGTCGTCGATGAGGAGCAGGGTTCCGGTGGGCACTGGGTCGAAGGGGTAGCTAAGTGCTCAAAGGTAGGAGTTGCTACAGGTTGCCTCAGCTACTTGGCAACGCTAAGCGACTTGCTCGACGCCTTTCGCAATACGGACACGATGTGGCGACCTAGGCGCTGCCCCTGGGCATTGCCGTTGGTGCAGCTTTCGAGGTAGTGAATGCCGCCGTAGAAGCGCGAAATGGAGGCTTCAGCCGCTGCCTGCCGGAACGAAGTAAATGACCGCTTGCCGCTGCCAAAGGGAATTTCGGTATCATCGACATACGCCACCTTATCGCCTAGCAGATAACTCAGTACCTCGGCTGAGGCGCTCGACACCACGGCGTGCCCGCTGGTGTACTCAGGGAAAGGCGGCGTTTGTAGCGCGGGCTGCCACTTCACGTCTAGGTGCCGGTTGATGTAGGTTTCGGGCCGAATGCGGTTGGTGGCATATTTGGCTTCCCAGGTGCTAATGAAAGCATCCATGAGCGTGATGCCTTCGGCGCAGAGTACGTACACCGTTTTGTCAAATCCTACTTTCTGCTGTTTGGCTACCAAGGCGGCAATATTCATCCAGTGCCCGCCGGGGCTGATTTTTTTGAAGCCAATGGACATGTGCCCCGACGTATTGACGGCAAATGGATTGCAATCCCAAAACTGGGTTATCTCGACTTGGTCGGGCGTCAGCTTCTTCGAAATCTTGTACACCGCCAACACCTCCCGGTAAAAGGCCGAGGTCGTATCCTTGCTAAAAGGGTAAGGCGCCACCGGCCGGAAGGCGCTGGCCGAGTCTATCAGCAGCGGGCGGATGGTTTTCCAGTTAGGCTCCACCGCTTCGAGATAGGCGGGGGGCGTGGGGTACCAACTGCCCTCTGTTTTTACTGGGGTATAGCGCTTGAGCGCGCTCAGCTTCCCGTAATTGTCAGATTTGGAGAATTTTACCACGGCGGCGGCAGCCAGTTTGCCTACCCGCACCGATTGGCTCAGCACACCGGGCTTAATACCCTGCTTGGTCAGCAATTGCAAAAAATCCTGCTCCTCATCCACTAGGGTCTCGCCGGAGGGCAGCAGCAGGCGGGCCGTTTCGAGGATGCTGTAGTAAGCGGCAATCTGATAGTCGTAGGCCGCCTTCACGGTGTCGAGGCGCAGGTCAGTAGTGTAAGCTTTTACTAGCTGCTGCGGTGCGGGCAGGCGCGTGGTGTGCGCTGCCACGATGCTGTAGGCCCCTAGCATGCTGTAGGCGTAGTAGCGGGCCGCCACTGGGGGGCTCACCACGTCGTGGACCATAGTCATATTAATGACATTCAAAGCCTTGCCAGGGTCGAGCTGCTCGGCCAGGCGTGGGTTATGCGCCTGCAGCTTACCGCTAGTCAGCGCTACGAGGGCTAGGCCTATCAGACTACTGCGCTTCATCGTTATTCTTTGTAAAATTGTACGGGGCCATTGCTCACGCCTACCACTAAGTAAGGCTGCTTATTCACAGTGATTTCGCTTACCGACTTCACGTCGCCGAGCACGCAAATGCCCGCCGCTGGCTGCTTGACATAGCTGAAGTGTCCCTTGCCATCGCCCTGCAGCAGGCAGCCATAGTTGGCGTCCATGCTGCCTAGTTTCAGGCGGTTGTCGGTGTGGTTGCCGAGCAGCAATAAGTCGCGGTGGCCGTCGTGGTTGTAGTCGCCGCTCGTAATCTGAGTGACCATCGAAAACTGGGCTTCCACGGGCAGCTCGGTGGAAGTGAAGGTGCCTTTGTTATTCAGAAACAGCGTGGTGCGCAGCTCGGTAGCTTCTAGCTTGCCGGCCTTGCCTAGGTCCTCGCTGCTAAAAATATCAGTCATCACCGCGTCGGCGTAGGCCTTATAAGAGGTGAAGCGGCGGCGCATGGGGTATATCACTTCGTTCAGTTCGTCGCGGCTCACAAACGGGTAGCTTTTGCCATCCACGTAGAAGTTCAGGAAGGGGTCGATGGAGCCATTGTTGTCAAAGTCAGCATAGTACAGGGCGGCCGGCTCCTGGGCGGTGGCCCGCAGTTGGCTGTTCAGCCCTAGGTTGCCGGCAATGAGGTCGGGCTGTCCATCAGCGTTGACATCGGCCACGTGCAGGCTAAACCAGAAGCCGGTTTGGGGGGTGGTGAAATAGGTGCTGGTTTGGTCCTTAAAGCCTTGGGGCGTGTTAGCCCACACGGTCAGGGGCATCATTTCGCCGCACAGCACGAGGTCCTTGCGGCCGTCTTTGTTCAGGTCAACCCATTGCGCATCCGTGACCATACCCGCCTGAGCAAAGGGCACGGTAGCGGCCGTAAACTTGCCTTTGCCGTCATTCAGCAGCAGGTAGCTGGTAGGGGGCATAGGATAGCGGCCCGGTATCACGCGGCCGCCCACGAAAATATCCAAATCGCCGTCGTTGTCGGCATCGGCCGCCCGCACGCAGCTTTTGCTGCTCGCATTGAGCTGGGGTAAGGCCGTAGTAGACAAGGTAAAATGCCCCTTGCCATCGTTGATATAAAACTCGTCCTGCAAGTCGTCTTGCCCGGCTTCGTAGAGCGAGTAGCCGCCCTTGGCCACGTACAGGTCGGGATAGCCGTCGCCGGTAGCGTCGAAAAACGCCGCGGCCGCCACGGTGCCCATTGGCAAGCTGGTGGAGCGACCTAGGGGAGCTTCTACGAACTTGGCGCCCGGCTGCTGGAGGTAGAGCTTGCCTACTTCGTCTTTGGCACCGCTCACAAACAAGTCGTCCAGGCCGTCCTTGTTTACATCGGCTTTTACCATCACCGGCGCAGTTTTAGAGTACATGAACAGCATGAGCAGCTGGCGCTTGAAGTCGTTCAAGGCCACTTCCTCGGGCTTGAAATCGAACAGCGGCGCGCTGGGCTTAAATACTTGCTTTGGGGTAGCGGACGCTGCTTTGGCTACAAGCTTGCCAGTTGGCTTGCCCGTAAGCTGAAGCAGCTGGTTGGCCTTTACCCCCGTGAGCAGTTGTGAGGTTTGGTTGGGCCAAATGACGCGTACCGAATCGACCTTCTGGTTGGTGCCTAGACCAAAATTCAGCACCGTAGACACGCACGACAAGTAGCCGCGGTTGGGGTTTACCTCCTGATACTGCACTTGGCCGGGCGTGTACACAAAGACCTTGGCGCCTACAGCCTGGGTGTTTTTGTCGGTGCCTTGCAGCTTTAGCCCTAGGTAGGCCGTGTGGTTCGCATCGGTGCTGTGGTTGCGGTAGATGCTGGCCGGCTGGTTGATGGTATTCACCACCAAGTCCAAATCGCCATCATTGTCGAGGTCGGCATAAATCGCGCCGTTCGACATGTTGGTTTGGTTCAGGCCCCACTCTTTCTGCTTATTCGAAAACGTCAGGTTGTGCTCGTTTTTGAAAATGTAATCGGGCACCGAGGTCGAGGGCATCGCCGTTACCAAATCCATCAGCAGAAAGGGCTCCTTGGCCATCGCTTTCTTGATTTTGTAGTCGCCCCAGTAGCGCAAAAAATCCTTGTTGGTGTAGTCGCGCAAATAGCCGTTGCTGATGTAAATGTCTTTGTAGCCATCGTTGTCAAAATCAGCAATGAGCGGGCACCAACTCCAGTCGGTTTTCGACACGCCCGCCAGCTGCCCGATTTCGCTAAACGTGCCATCACCGTTGTTGAGGTGCAGCATGTTGCGCATGTACTGCGGGTACAGCTCCTGCTGGCGCAGCAGTTCAAACGTCTCGTAGTTTTCCTGCAATTGCAGCGATTTTTGGCGGTGGTTGTCCGCCGGCAGCATATCGAGAGTGAAAATGTCGGGCTGCGTATCGTTGTTAAAATCAGCAATATCCACGCCCATCGAAAAGTGCGAATGGTGCCGCAGCATTTGCTTGGAGTGGTCGCTGAACGTGCCGTTTTTATTATTTAGGTATAGGTAGTCGGGCTCATTATAATCGTTGGTCACGTAGATGTCCTGCCAGCCATCTTTATTGATGTCGGCCACGGCGATACCTAGGCCAAACGTCAGCGGACTTTGCACAATGCCAGCCGTTTTTGATACGTCAGTGAAGTGCCCGTTATCGTTCTTAAACAGCTTGTTGCCAGCTAGGGCGTCCACTTCGTTTTTGTGGCTGGCAAACTCCATGTTGTCAATCTTTTTGATATTGTGATTGAGCAAAAACATGTCGAGGTCGCCGTCATTGTCATAGTCGAAGAAGGCGGCCTGCGTGCTGTAGCCGGGGTCATCGAGGCCGTAGCTCTTGGCTTCTTCCTGAAACTTGCTGTTCCCTAGGTTGATGAATAGCTGGTTGCGGCGCACTTCCTCCGCCTTTTTGCCGGAGTAGCACACGTAGATATCCAGCAGGCCGTCGCCGTTCACGTCGGCCATCGTCACGCCGGTTTTCCAGCCATCTTTGCGCCCGCCTAGGCCCGGCGCGGCTTGGTCGGTAATGTCCTTGAACTTGCAGCCGCCTAGGTTGAGGTACAGCCGATTAGGACGCATATTGCCCGTGAAGAACAGGTCAGCTAAGCCGTCGCCGTTGATGTCGCCGACTGCCACTCCGCCGCCGTTGTAGAAGTACTCGTAGGATAGAATATTGAGTGCCTCGTTTTCACTAACAGCATTATTAAAACTGATACCCGTTTCCTGTGCGCTAAGCAAACTAAATAGCGGCTGCTGTGCCTTACTGCCTAAGGCTAGCCCTAGGAAAGCAAGTGTGAGCAAGAAACGGCAACTAACTACGGCGCAGCGAGTTTGCATGAATAAAAGGTGACAGAAAGCGCGTAAAAACTAAATCAAGAGGCAGCAGCAAAGCTTTGCTGGTTAAAAGATACTACAGGACTTTCTTATCACGTAGTTAGAGATTTAAAAGAAAGTCATGCTGAGCTTGGTTAAGTATCTCGCACGCATCGCTGAATGACACGAGGGATGCTTTGCAAGCTCAGCATGACATAAGATTTCTATTGATTTTGAGTTATGCTTTTACTTCGCCTGGCTGCTTTTTGCCGAGGCAGTTTTGAGCGCGGCTAGCGCGCCATCCGAGACGTCGCCGAAGAGCGAAACACCGGCGGCACCGTTGCGAAGCGCGTTTTCGATGCCCTGCTGTATTTCGGTGTCGTTTTTAAAATCGGGTAAGAACAGGCCAGCGTATAGCGGGAATTTACCGTTCAGGGCCTGCACACCTTCCTTCACGGCTTGGCCAATCCAGGTCACGTTCTCCTTGTAGAAGCCGTGGTAAATCATGGGGCACACGCCGCTGATGTTCCAATTCACCCAGTCTTGCTTCACGTTGCGGTGGGCAATATCGGGAGTCGGGAACACGGCAGCCGTGATGGGCTTGCGGTATTGCTTAGCTACGTTGGTGAGCCGGCGCACTACCTCGTTCACGCGCTGGTAGCGGAAGGCCCGCCACGAAGGGCTAGCCTCAGGATACTGCACGGTGTCGATGTCCTGGCCGTACTCAGCTTTGTAGGCGGCTTTGCACACCGGGCAGTAGCAAAAATCGTATTCAGGCAGCTCGCTGGTTTGCACAATGCCATACTTCGCCCACAGGTTCACGGGCAAAATCACGTCGCAAAACCGCACGTAGTCCAAGTGAATACCGTCGATGTAGTCTTTCTTAAGCGCGGCGGCATAGTCCTGCTCTAGGTACTGCTTTACCTCCTCGCGCGAGGGGCACAGCCAGCGGTAGTAGTCCACGTAAGGCGGGTGTGTGGCGCACGACTCGCCCTTGCGGCTCACGGCATACCACTCGGGGTGGGCGGCCAGCAGCGACTTCTCGCCGCGGTTCATGGTCCAAATCCAGCGGTGGGCTTCGAGCTTCTGCGCCTTGGCAGCGCGGAAGTGCCGCTCACTATCAGCTTCGAAGAAGATGCCGCGCACGCCAGCTTCGTAGTACTTGCGGTAGCGGGTAGCCAGCTCGGCCTCCGTGTCTTTCTGGTTAGGGTTGGTCCAGACCCAGTGCTTCCAGCCAGCTTTGGGTGCGGCGGGTAGGGCAGCTTGCGCGGCGCCGGGTAGGAGCGGGGCACCTAGGCCCAGCACAGCACTGGTTTGAATGAATTTGCGGCGGCTCGTCATGGTTTCAGCGTTTCGATTAGTCCTTCGTCGTTGATGCGGATGGCAGCGCTGCCGGCTGCCGTGATGGTGGCAGTGAACTGGTAAGGTGTGGCTGCCAGCTGTAGCTGATTGGCCTGCTTGCCAACGGTGGTCTGGGGCTTGATTTTCAGTTCGGCCAAGGTAGCGGCATACTTGCCAGTCTTTTTCCGAAACTCTTGCTGGCGGTAGTACACCAGCCATAGGTATTGCTTGCGCAACTCAGCCTGCGGCATCTGCCAAGTGGTGTTGGCCTGGCGCGTAAACTGCAAGTAGCCCCAGCGCTCGGGGTAGTGCATGTTGATGACCCCCTGCGGCGACCATACCCAGTTGTGCTCGGGTAGGTCTTTGCCGGCGGCATCTTGCAATTTCACGTTTTTATCGCCCTCGGCCTTTGTGTCCCACTCTACCCTCGAGAAGTTGATGCGCCACAGCGTACCCTCGGTGGGGGGCTGCCACGGAAAGCCCATGCGCACTGCCTTCAGTGGGATGGCCATCTCGACCGTCCAGCTCTTGTCTTGGTCCTGGGGTTGGTTGAGGGTGCCATTGATAGCCACGCCTGACCGCAGCCCGGCCACATCCCAGCTAATGAGTGCATCGCCCTTGTCGCGGTAGGGCTTGGGCAGGTACAGGTCAAAAATCTTGTTGATGGCGTTGACCTCAACTTCAAAATACTGGTGAGCGTTATTATCTGGGTCAATAAAGACTTCGAAGTCGTTATCTTTATAAATAATATCGTCGTGGTGCGTCTGGTACGCCCAAATCTGCGGCTCCTGTAAAGTGGCGGCGATAAATAGCGTCGAGTCGTTCCAGAGCATTTTCACGCGCGTCTGGTATGTAGGAAGCGGCTTTTTGGCGCCTTCGATGTCTACGAAGTCTGTGGTCCAGGCGGCTTTTTGCCAGTCGCTCTCTTGCAGGTTGCCGTCCATCGTGAGCGGCTGGCTAGTGTGCTGCACCACGTAGCCTTTGGGCGGGGTAAAGAGCTCCTCTAGCCCAGCAAAGGGCGCTTGCGCCAGCACAGGAGTAGCGGCCCCTAGGCCAAGGAATAGCGGTAATAGGCCGGTGAAGGGCCGTCTGAAAAAGGAACGTGATAGTGTCATCTAAGCCGGTATGCTACCGAAAAATTACTACAAAAAAAGAGAGGCTTTACCCCAGGTTTGCCCAGCGTAAAGCCTCTCTTATTACCTAGGTGTACTAGGCTTACTTATCCCACCACACGCGCGAAGTCAGCAGGTCGCCGCCGGTGAGGCTGGCAACCCCCGACGCGTAGCCGGCTGGGTTGTTCGATACTTCTGTAACCGGGTAAATCAGGCGGCGTGGAATAGTGCCACCAGTTACGTTGCCGGGGTAGTTCACGGGCGTCAGCTCGGGGTAGCCCGACCGGCGCCAGTTGTTCCAGCCCTCAATGAAGTTGAAGGTCGTGGACGTTTCCAGCCAATACTGCTCGTTGATTTGCTTGAGCTGGTTGGTAGCACCTAGGGGATTGGCCAGTACGTAGGCATCGATAGTGCCTTGGCTTATGGCCCCGGCCGTGCCAAACTGCGACAGCGACAGCATCGCCCCGCGCACGCCGTTGGCGTAGTGCGTGGCGGCGTTGGCGCCTACGCTCCAGCCGCGGTTGGCGGCTTCGGCCAGCAGAAGCTCGGTTTCGGCGTAGGTCAGCAGGAAATTGGGAGCCGCGCGCTGAATGTACACCGCGATACGGGGCCGCGAGTAGTTGCCGAGTGGAGCTGCATCGGCACCAGTGCCAGTGGCACCAGGGTAATCGGTGCGCTTGCGAATGTCAAACGTGCCGCCCGTCAGGTCATAGCCATTGGGCAAGCCGCGCTGCAGCGCAGGGGTGTTGTCACCCACCAGCGCCTGATTGGCGTTGTTGGTAGCACCCGCCGCCGGAATTTCGGCAATGGCCCCCAGGCGGGGGTCATTGGTAGTGCGCAGGTAGTCAATAAGGGTCTTGCTCCACTTCACTTCCCGGAAATCGTCGGTGGTGAGCAGGGCGTTAGTGGTCGCATTCTGCGTGTCGCCGAAGGCAATGTCACCGCGCACAACAGCATTATCGGTATAGCTGGTCATGGTACCAGCAGCCGCGGCCTTCTCCGTATAGGTTTTGGCCAGGGTAGGATTCACCTTAGTCATGCGCATGGCCACGCGCACCATTAGCGAGTAACCTAGCTTTTTCCACTGGGTCACGTCGCCGCCGTAGAGCAAGTCGCCCGAGGCTTTGTCGCCCGTCGCGCTAAGGCTAGCGATGGCTGTTTCAAGCTGCGTCAGCATGGCCGGATAAATATCCTGCTGCTTGTCGTACTGGGGCGTGGTAATGCCCTGCGAGGCCATCAATGCCTGCGAGAACGGAACGTCGCCGTAGGCATCAGTGATGCGCTGAACTATCATGATTCTCATGATATTGCTGATGGCAATCACGTTGGTGTAGCGCGAGGCTCCCTGGGCATTTGCTACGGTGATAGCCTGCTGCAGACGGCTCAGCGCCGTGTAGCCTTGGCTGAAGAGCAACGCTTGGTAGCCCGTGAAGCCGCCCGAGTTGGTGTACTTGTCACCGTTGCCGTAGTAGTTGAACGTGCTGGCCAGCGCCTGAATGGCTGGGGCCGGGTACAGCAGCTCGCCATACCCCGTGTTGGCAAACGTCAGTTGGCCATCGGTAAGCAGGTAGTTCGGGTTTAGGGTAGTGGCCGAGGCGGCGTTAGGGTTGGTGTTTACATCGTCCAGATACTTCTCCGAACAGGAGGTGCTGAACAAGGTGGCGGCCGTCAAAGCCGCGTAGATAACTGTCTTTCTCATCGCGCTAGCTTATTTGAATTTAACATTGAGGGTAACACCATACGTGCGGGTGAAAGGCAGCGAGCCGCCCTCTACCCCAGCATAAGAAACCAGGGGCGAGATGGTGTTTTCCGGGTCGATGTTGTCGGTGCGCTTCATGATGGTGAACAGGTTGCGGCCTACCAGCGACAGGGTGATGGCCTGGAACGGCGTGCGGGCTAGCAGCGCTTGGTTGAAGGTGTAGCCAAACGTGAGCTGACGGAACTTGATGAAGCTACCATCGAGCACCGAGATAGCCGACACGTTGGTAGCCAGTTTCGGGTAGTACTCATAAGCGGGTACCACGATGTCGTTGCGCTGACCGTTTTCCTTCACACCTTCGGCAACTACACCGCTTTCGCGGCCTACTAGGGTAGCCTGGTTGAGGCCACGGTTGTAAGAGTAGTACTCGGTAGCCGACAAAATCTTGTTGTTGAACTTGTAGTCAATCAACGCCGACAAGCTGAAGTTCCCGAAGTTGAAATCGTTGTTCCAGCCGCCGAATAGGTTAGCAATACCCGAGCCCATAGGCTTCAAGTCGCCGCGCAGCGGCACGCCATCGCTACCCACAATCACGTTGCCGCTAGCATCGCGCTTGTAGTCGTAGGCCCGCACCTGCGAGATAGCCAGGCCCTTTACGATGCCAATGTTGCCGTTCATGGGGCGGTAGGTACCGGTTTGCAGCGGGTTGTTGGCGCCGCCGTCGATGTCCAGTACCTCGTTGTGCAGCTTGGTGAAGTTGAAAGTCGACGACCAGGTGAAGGCGCCACGCTTGATGGGCACTACGTTCAGGGCCAGTTCTACACCGCGGTTCAGGGTCGAGCCTAGGTTCACGGTAGTGCCCTCGTAGCCCGTAGATACCGACAAGGCCGCGTTTACAATTTCACCGGTGGTCTTACGGTTGAAGTACGCCACGTCCAAGCCAATACGGTTGTTGAGGAACTTCAACTCGGTACCAATTTCAAACTCGCGCAGGTTGTAGGGGCGCAGGTTGGCGTTGGGCAGCGTCGAGCTGTACGAAGCACGCGGTACACCATTGATGGGGTTGCCGATGTTGTAGTACAGGTCGGTCAAGTAAGGGTTAGCGGCCTCGCCGCTGGTCTTGGCGTAGGAAGCACGCAGCTTGCCGTAGCTCAGGGCCGGAGAGTCTAGCAGGTCCGAGAAGATGAAGCTACCAGCTACCGATGGCGTAAAGATGCTGCGGTTGCCATTGGGCAGCGACGAGAAACGGTCGTAGCGGCCGGTGGTGCTCAGCGTCAAGAACTTGTACGTGAAGTCGGCAGTGTAGTACAGCGAAGGCGTAACGAGCTCCGTCGACTGGTACTCTAGGTTGCGAGTACGTAGGTTGGTGGGCGTGTACAGGTAAGGTACGATGAAGTTCCCGCCGTACAAGCGGCTGCTCTCGAACTTGTTGCGGCGGTAGTTGGCACCTACGCTGGCGCTGATAGAGAAGTCCTGGTTCAGGCTCTTGCTGAACGACAAGAGAGCGTCAGAGTTCATCTCCAGGCGGCTGCCTAGGGTCAGGTTGTCGAGGCCACCTTCGCCAGCGTTCGAGTACAGCGTGCCATAGGGCGTCACGCCAAAGCGACGGTCGCTAGAGTAGTCGTAGCCGATGCGGCCCAGCAGCGAGAGGTAGTCGGTGAACTGGTAGCGAGCCGAGAGCGAGCTGATGAGGCGCTTGCGCGACACGTCATTCACAAACTGGTTCACTACAAACCAGGGGTTAGTAGCGTAGCTGTCCGAGTTCCAAGCGGTTTCGAGGCCGTTGTTGTTGGGGTCGTAGCCGGGCGACAAGGTTGCCTGGTCGATGTTGGGCGACAAGAACAGGATATTGTTAGCGTTCAGCGGCGAATCGCTTAGTTGCGCGCGGTTTTTGTCCTGCTGGTCGATGTAGCTGGCGGTCAGGTTGAAGCTCAGCTTTGTAGTCAGGTCGTAGTTTGTGTTGAAGTTAATCGTGCGACGCGTCAAGCCGCTGTTGCGCAGGATAGACTTGCTGTCTAGATTCGACAGCGATAGGCGGTAGGTGCCTTTCTCGCCGCCACCCGAAACTGCTACCGTATTAGTCCACGAAGGCGCGGTGCGGTAGAAGTTGTTGATGTTGCCTTTTACCTTAGAGTAAGCGTGCTGCTGGCCATCGATACCGATGGTGGGCGCGCCATCTAGGCGGGCACCCCAAGCCGTGTTGCCCGATACAATAGCCGAGGCCTTGTCGGTGGGGCGCAGGTTCTGGCTGCCTTGGCCGTACTGGTCTTGGAAGTTGGTGTTGTCAACAGCGCGGTCAAACTGGAAGTTGGTGTTGTACTCAATCGTGGTTTTGGTACGCGAGCCGCTCTTGGTCGTGATTTGAATCACGCCGTTGGCGGCCCGGGCGCCATACAGAGCCGAAGCCGTCGAGCCCTTTAGCACCGTCACCGTTTCGATATCATCAGGGTTGATGTTGCTGATACCGTCGCCTAGGTCGGCGCCGCCCCACTCGCCGGCACTGCCTCGCACGGTATTATCCATCGGCACCCCGTTGATAACAATCAGCGGCGACGACGTGCCCGAGAAGGACGTTACGCCCCGGATGTTGAGACGAGCCGACGAGCCGGGGCCACCGCTGGCGCCTGCCACGTTCAGGCCGGCTACGCGGCCTTGCAGCGAGTTGGCCACGTTGGTTTCGCGCGCTACGTTGAGCAGGCCGCCATCTACTTTCGTAACGGCGTAACCGATTTTACGCTCGTCCTTTTTGATACCTAGGGCCGTTACTACGACCTCGCCGAGCTCCTTATTATCAACGGCCATAATCACGTTGATGGAGGAGCGGCCTTTCACTTCTACGGTCTGGCTTACGTAGCCCACGTAGGAAAACACCAGCGTGGCATCGCCAGGTACGTTCACGGCGTAGTTGCCGTCCACATCCGACGTGGTGCCCTGGGTGGTACCACTTACCAAGATGCTCACCCCAATCAGGGGCTCATTGGTGGCACTGGTTATCTTACCAGAAACCTTGCTGGCTTGGGCATAGGCATAGCCTTGACAAAGCAGCAAGAGTAGGACAAGTAAATGTATGGTTCTTCTCATGGCAGGTTGGGTAAGGTGAGGGAAATGTGGGGTAAATTGAACTGGTGGAACGAGAGGCAACCGGTAGCGAACCGGTGGTGGGAAGGAAATGGCAGCTTATCGAAGAAAAAGCACTGCTCGACGCTGACACTAAGCTTCATTGGTGCCAGATGCAAGCGGAGAATTAACCAGGAAATAAGAAAACGCTGCGAGAAGTATCGTTCTCAACGTAGTGCCTTCAAGTGCATCATATTAGTAAAGCAGGCCTCTGACGCACTACTTCATAAATATAAATTTTACGGGAGGAACAAGCTTGGGCCAAGACACTTGGCACTACTCCATTACCCCGTAAACCTAGGGGTGCTTTAAGTGTGCGGTAAGCTGAATGCGTCAAGGTAATACTCTTTGTGTCAACTTCTAATATCAATTTAAAAAATTGATAAAAAATTAACTCAAAAGTAATCAGGGGTCTGTTATAAAACAAATTAATTATTTCATACTCAGCTTTGAGGTCCAAATTAAGCAACTAGCCTATAACCCTTAGCAACCAAACAGTGCCGTGTTTAAAAGGTGAGTACTCGTCTCGGCCCAGCCGAGAGAGAAACTAGCGAGAATTGGTACTAATTTAACCTGCCTTGAGTAAGAGCTGCGCTAGCTGAACTTGCTTATCTAGCTCAACCTTAATTCATCATCGACTTGGGCCGGTCGGCCGGAGCCACGCCCCAGGTAGGACTAGGCTTGGGGCCCATCTCCATCACTAGTGTGCCACCTTGCAGTAGGTCTTGGTGCCGGATGTAGGACTTGCTGTAAGGCTTGCCATTGAGCGTCACGCGCTGAATGTACTTGTTGGCGGTACTGTTATTCTTTGCGTTGATGGTTAGCGTTTTGCCACCGCCCAGGGCAATGATAGCCTGATTGACCGAGGGGCTGCCGAAGACGAAGTTGCCGTTAGCCGGGTTGGGCTGGTAGAAGCCTAGGGTCGAGAGCACGTGCCAAGCCGACATTTGGCCTACGTCTTCGTTGCCGATGATACCGTCGGGCTTGGTAGTATAGAAGTTATCGGTGATGAAGCGGACCTTTTCGGCCGTCTTCCAAGGCTGGCCTACGTAGCTGTAGAGGTAAGTGATGTGGTGGCCCGGCTCGTTGCCGTGCGCATACATACCGATAAGACCCGAGATATCGGGCGAAGCCTCGGCACCCATGTCGCCCTTCACCGTGAACAGCGAATCAAGCTTTTGGGTAAAGCGCTTTTCGCCCCCTAGGAGGCCGATGAGGCCTTCCACGTCTTGCGGCACTAGCCAAGTGTACTGCCAGGCGTTGCCCTCGGTGAAGTCGCTTTTCATGTGCACCGACGAGAACGGGCTAAACGGCGTGCGCCACTCGGTCTGGGACACGCGGCCGCGCATGAAGCCCACGCGCTTGTCGAAGTAGTTCTGGTAGTTTTTGGCGCGCTTGCTGAAGTAGGCGTAGTCGTCGGCCTTGCCCATCTTCTTGGCCATCTGTGCGATGCACCAGTCGTCGATGGCATATTCGAGACCTTTCGACACGTTCTCGACCTCGCTGTCGGCCGGAATGAACCCTAGGGCCTTTACCGACTTCAAGCCGAACTCGTCGCCCATGGCAGTGGCTTTCACGGCCTCGTAGGCTAGGTTAGCGTCGAAGCCTTTAAAGCCTTTCATGTAGGCATCGACCACTACCGGCACGGCGCTGTAGCCGACCATGCAGTTGGTTTCGTTGGCCATAAGGTGCCACACGGGCAGCTTGCCCTGCTGCTGGTAGATAGCCAGCATACTCTGCACCATGTCGTTGACGCGCTTGGGCTGGAGCAGGGTTAACAGCGGGTGTGCTGCCCGGTAGGTATCCCAGAGCGAGAAGGTAGTGAGGTTGGTGAAGCCGGGATTGGTGTGCACCTTCTTATCAGTGCCCCAGTAATCACCGTTGTGGTCGTTGAAGATAGACGGAGCTACCATCGTGTGGTAGAGCGCCGTGTAGAAGGTCTTCATGCGGGCTGGGTCGGCCTGAATGCGCACCTTTTGCAGCTCCTGGTTCCAGGCTGCGTCGGCCTGGGCTACGGTTTTGGTGAAGTTCCAGCCCGGTAGTTCGGCCCGGATGTTGGCTAGCGCGCCCGTAGTGCTCACGGGCGAGATGCCGACTTTTAGCTTCACTACTTCGCCTTCTTTGGTAGTGAACGTGACGACGCCTTTTAGCCGGTTGCCGCTAGCAGCAGGCGTGGTATTGCCTAGACTATCCGTTACCTGCAAGCTGGTGAACTCGCGGATGGGCTTCGACAAGACGGCCGCGAAGTACAGGCGTTGGTCCTTGGCCCAGCCCTTGGAGAAGCGGTAGCCTACCAGGGTGCTGTCGTTGAGCTTTTCGATGTGGGTATCGGTAGCTAGGTCCCAGCCGATGCCCTGCTGCAAGTCGAACACGAAGTGCGCCGCGTCAGACTTAGGGAAAGTGTACTGGTGGAAACCCACCCGCTCTGTGGCCGTCAGCTCGGCCTTAATGTTGTAGCGCTTGAGGCGCACGCTGTAGTAGCCGGGGCGCACCTGCTCCTCTTTATGCGAAAACAGCGAAATGAAACCCTTCTGCGGATTTTTAGGAGTGCCTTTTACTACTCGTACTTCGCCGGTGGTGGGCATCACGGCTACATCGCCTAGGTCGCCGATACCGGTGCCGCTAAGGTGCGTGTGCGAAAAGCCCACGATGGTAGAATCCGAGTAATGATAGCCCGAGCACCAATCCCAGCCCTCCGAGCGGTTAACCGGACCGAGCTGCACCCCCCCAAATGGCACATTGGCCCCTAGAAACACGTGGCCGTGAAACCCAGTGCCGATATAGGGGTCCACATACTGCGTGAGACCGGCCGCCGGGGCTGGGCGCGGTGCCTTGCGCGGCGGGGTGCCAGCCGCGGCGGTTAAGGCCGCAATGCTGCAAGCCAACGCGGCTGCTGAAAAATGAAATTGGGTGGGGTAGAACTTCATAAAACGCACAAAATCAACTGAAGCGGAGAGGGGGAGAGCAAAGCCTAGTTAGGAGGGCCTAGGGGATAATGAACAAGTAGTAAGCAACTTAATGTCGGAGCCAGCCGGCTGGCAAGGGCTGTGGTGCGCTGCCGTTAAGGCTGTATTTCAGAAGGAGCGAATACCCGCCGCCGCCCTCCACGAAGTCGAGCGCGAAGGGCTGCAAACCTTGGGCCAAGGCCACTTGGCCGCTCTTCTCAATGGCTGAGTGCAGGCCGCCGTTATCCACCACCATGCGGTCAGCAATGCGTAGTACGCCACCGTCGTCACAGGTCAGGTAGAAGGTGTAGATGCCAGTAGTCGGTACGTCGAGGTAGCCGCGGAACTGCACCCCGAATTTATCAGTCTCGGCCTGCATGGGCACGGCTACGGCGTTTACTACAGTGCTGCCCTTGGCCGTGGCCTGCTGCATCGCGGCCGACTTTGGGAAATAGCCGTCGAAATAGGTGGCCATGAGGCCAGCATTAGCTGCTTGGGTGCGCGCCGGTTCAGCGTAGTTCTGCTGTTTGTAATTAATGGTGTAGGTGTCGCCTTTCAGACCCTCGGGGGTGTAGGCGGCCAGCTTGATGGTCGTGGGCTGGCTAATGGCTAGGGGCTTGGCCAGCACCGGAGAAGCGGCGGTGGGCACGCTGCCGTCGGTGGTGTAGCGCAGCGTCAGGTTGTCGAGCGGCTTTTGCACCGCTAGCTGGGTGCTGGTCGTGAAGACGCTTTCCTCGACGAAACCACCTAGGTCGGGCACGCGATAGTGCACTCCCAACTTGCCTAGGCGAGGGTAGTGCGCTTTCAGGCGCCGCTGGTAGGCCGCGAAGTCGGGCTTGTTGGTCCACACCACTTCGGCTAGGGCCGTCATGCGGGGCAGCACCATATAATCGGCGCGGTTTTCGGTGGGCACTTGCTCGGTCCAGAGGTTGGCCTGGGCACCTAGGATGGCTTTCGCGGCGTCGGTGCCCAGCAGCGCTGGGGGGGTAGGCTGGAGCTGGTAAACCTGGGCCAGCGAGTTTTTATCGGGTAGGTAGTCGAAGTACAGCGGATTGTTGGGGGTCATTACGACCTGGTTGCCGTTGCGGGCAGCGCGCAGCGGCGCGTCGGGCACCCAGGTGCGCCAATACATCACGGTAGCCGAGGCATCTACGCCGCCGTCGAGCACCTCATCCCAGCCTATCATCTTTTTGCCCTTACTCTGCAAAAAGCGCTCGATGCGGCGCACGAAGTAGCTCTGCAGCTCATTCACGTTCTTGAGGCCTTCTTTTTGCATCAACTCAGTACAGGCGCCGGCCTGGGCCCAGGTGGTTTTTTCCACCTCGTCGGCGCCGATATGCACGTAGCGGCTCGGGAAGAGGGCGGCCACCTCGCTCAGCACGTTTTGGGCAAACTCGTAGGTGCCCTCGTTGCAAGGGCACAGCGGCACCGAAAACTCCTTGCCCCAGGTAGCGGTGCCGGTGCAGCTCAGAGCGGGGTAGGCGCGCAGGGCGGCCATCATGTGGCCGGGCATGTCGATTTCGGGGATGATTTCGATGTGCCGCGCCGCCGCGAAGGCAATGATGTCTTTGAGCTGCTGCTGGGTGTAAAAGCCGCCGTACTCGGTGCGGCCGTTGCGCTGGCGCAGGTGCTTGAGGTCGAGAGCGAAATCGGGGTTATCCTTCGATTTCTTGATGCAGGCCGAATCCTGGTTATTGAGCGTGCGCCAGCCTCCTAGGGTGGTTAGCTCGGGGTATTTCTTAATCTCGATGCGCCAGCCCTGGTCGTCGGTCAGGTGCAGGTGCAGCTTGTTGAACTTGTAGAGCGCCAGTAGGTCGAGGTACTTTTTGAGGTACTCGACCGAGAAAAAATGGCGCGATACGTCGAGGTGCATGCCGCGCCAGCTATAGGCCGGCTGGTCTTGAATCTGCACGGCGGGCAGGCGCAAAGTAGTGGCCTTACCTAGCTTCTCGATGGTGGGAGGCAGCAACTGCCGCACCGTTTGCACCGCCCGGAACATGCCAGCTGGTTCCTTGGCCGCCAGCGTCACGCGTTGGGGCGTGATGGTGAGGCGGTAGCCCTCGGGCGCCGTAATGGCCGGGTCGTACACTAGCGCGATGCTGTTGGCAGTGGCCAGCTTAGCGGTCGGCAGCGGCTTGCCCAGGCCGTTGGCCAGCAGGTGCTGTAGCTGCTGGCCCTCCTGCGCGAACTTGTCCCCAACTGGTAGCGCCAAGCGGGTAGCCCCCGTGACGGCGAAACTACCGCTGGCCGGCACCAGCGAAGTCGGGTACGGAATCAGGGGGTAGGCTGCGCCCGCCGACTGCGCGCCTGCCACCCGCCCCACCAGCAGGCATCCAACTAAACAAAGGAGTGGTTTGATTGACACGGCGGCTGGGGGCTAGGGGAGGGGTTACTTACCGGCTACGGGCACAAGCTGCTTGGTCACATTCCAGCCCTCTACCGACACCACGGGGGTGGGCACGTTAGGCGAGGGCGTATAGTCGAGCGTCACGGTCTGGCTACCACCCGGCAGCACCGACACGTAGTTGTCGCTGTAAAACACCGGTAGGATGCGCTTCTGCGTGGTAGGGTTTACCAGGGCCACGCGGTTGAAGAAGGCCACTGGCGCGCCGGCCGGGTTGCTGAGCGTGACTTCCAGCTTGCCGGCGGCTACTTGCCGGGTAGTTACCCTAGGGCTCGCTTTACCCATGCCTTTTAGCCCTGAGTACTCGCCTTTAGCATCGGGCAGCCAGTAGAAATTATTGCTGATGACCTTTTTATCGAAGTCCTGCAATTGCAGCGACAAGAACATGCCTTGCTGCTGGCCTAGCTTCCGTACCAACCCGTTGATGGGTAGGTAGCGTTTAGAGGACGAGGGGTTGATTTCGACGATTACCTGCGTCACGGGCGTTTTCTTGCCGGCCATGTCGTAGGCGTCTACCACCAGCATCATGTCGCGCTTCACCTCGAAGCCGTTGTTGACGAGCGTCACCATGCTGTCCACGGGGTTGTACATCACGTGCAGCGGTTCGCTGCCGGTGCGCAGGCCGTAGAGGCAGGCGTTGGGGTCGAGGTAGTAGTCGTACATCTGGCCGCGTAGGGCGGTCCAGGGGTTCTGCGTTTTCCAGATGATGCTGCCCGTGTACCAGTCCCACATGTGCGAGCTAAAGCCTTCCATGAGGGCGCGGTACTGGTCGTAGTTCACGAGTTGAGCCTTCAGGCCGAAGTCGCGAATGTCTTTGGGCGCGCCGTAGGGCAGCAGGTACTGCTCGTAGCCGATGTAGGTGTGGTAGGTCCACACCGAGTCTACCTGCTCGGTGGGGGTATCGCCCTTGCTGCTGGCGGTGCGCGGCCCTAGGTAGCGCGGCGGCACCATATTGGCGGGCAGCAGGAAGCGCTCCAGCGACTCTGCATCGCCCACGCCTACCGAGCCCACTTCCGAGTTAAAGGGAAAAGTGCGGTGCCCCCAGAAGGTACTAATCGGCTGAATACCATAGGGGCCATCGCCGTTGCCACCTAGGTTGTTGTACGACATGCTGTCGGAGTTGGAGAACGGGATAAACCAACGCGTACCGTCGAGGCGGGGCAGCAGCGTGTCCTGCATAGCCGCCAGAATGTCCTTAGGTGGCGTAATCTCGTTGCCACCGCACCAAATGGCCAGTGAGGGGTAGTTACGCACCAGCTTGAGTTGGTCGGCCACCGAGTTCACGAACAGGCGGTGGTCGTTGGGGTACTTGCGACGAGTGTACTGGTCCTCCAGCTTCATGGGGTCTACCCAACGGCCGTTAGCATCGCCGCTCATCCAGAAGTCCTGCATCACGAGCATCCCGTACTTGTCGCAGGCCTCGTAAAACTCGGGGCGCTCGACCAGCGCCCCACCCCACACCCGAATCAGGTTGAGGTTCATGTCGCGGTGAAACCGGATTTCGGCATCGTAGCGCGCCTTCGTGAAGCGCAGCATGGCGTCGGAGATAATCCAGTTGCCGCCCTTGATAAACAGCTTCTGACCGTTCACCAGCACCTGCATGCTCTCGGTTTTGCTGTTCCAGTGGTGCTGGATTTCTCGTACGCCCACTTGCATAGTTTCCTCATCCGACACGGTTTTACCGCCCGTCAGGAATTGTACCTTGGAGGGGTACAGATTTTGCGGACCGTAGCCGCTGGGCCACCACAGCTTAGGATTCTGGAGCGTAAGGGCAGGCAAGCTCACCTGCTTGGTGCTGCGGGCGGGCACTGTCACGGCCTGCTTCACCACTTGGCCCCCTAGGGTGTACTGCACCACGCCGGCCACCGGCTTGGCGGTCGGGTTTTCTAGCTCGGTCGTTACCTGGATGGTGGCCGGTGCCTGCGGGCCTTTAGGCAGACGCACGCCGGGCACGCGGGTTATTACGTGCGGGTTTTTGACATTGATAGCCCGCGTTTTCTCAATCGTTACCTTGTCCCAGATGCCCGTGTTGCGGTCGCGGATGGGCCGAATCCAGTCCCAGCCGGCCGTGTACTGCGTGCTCACGTTGCGGGCAATGGTGCCGTCGCCGCCTTGGCCGCCGTTAGGGTTGCCTACGGGGTCGGGCGGGTACACCACCACGGCCAGGCGGTTGCGGCCGCTCTTGGCTAGGTAAGGCGTGATGTTGTAGGCCTGCCGCAAGAACATGCCGTGGTGCGTCTTTTTGTTGAGCTTCTGCCCGTTCAAATACACCTCGCAGCTGTAGTTCACACCGCGCAGGTGCAGCCACACCTGGCCGTCGCCAGTGGCTGGTGCCTCCTGGAAGTCCTTGACAAACCAGTAGGTATAATAGTCGCGCCCAGTTTTGTAGATATCCGGGATGCGCTCGTTGTTCATCCCAAAGAATGGGTCGGGCACCTGCTTGTTAGTCAGTTGGGTAGTGAGCACGGTGCCCGGCACCACGGCCGGCTGCCAGCCCCCTAGGGCATAGCCGGGCTGCGAAAGCTGCGCGCCCGTAACCGTGACTTTGCTGATGGGCTGGGCCACCCAGCCGGAGTTCAGCTCGTAGCGTTGCTGGGCAGCCAGCGGAGAGATGCTGGCTAGCGCAAGAAGAAAAAGCAGGTAGCGAAATCTTGTCATTCGGAAGGAGAGTAAACGAGCTTGCTCCAAAGATTTAATCTTTGGAGCAAGCACTTAGGCGCGCCGGACTTTATGCCCAGCCACGCCGTAGAACAGCAGAAATAAGTAACACGGAACTACCAGCCAGTAAGCGTGTTGGGGCGAAGAATGGTCGGCCAATAGCCCATACAAGGGCGGCAGCACCGCACCCCCAGCAATGGCCATAATCAGCAGCGACGAGCCCAGCTTGGTAAAGCGCCCCAGCCCCTCAATGGCCAGCGGCCAGATGGCCGGGAAGATGAGCGAATTGGCCAAGCCCAGCAGCGAGATGAATAACACCGACGTGTAGCCGTGAGTGAAAAGGGCACCTAGGGCAAACAGCACCCCCGTAACGGCCGAAACCTGCAATGCTTTCTCCTGCGAAATGAGCCGCGGAATGGCCACAATACCCACGCCGTAGCCCACAATCATGGCTATTAGCGTGCACGTGGTGAAGAACTTGGCAGTGCTGAGCGCAATGCCCTGCGAGGCGCCGTAGCTAATGATGGTGTCGCCCGCAATTACTTCTACACCCACGTAAAAGAACATGGCCAGCGCGCCTAGTATCAGGTGCGGAAAATGAAAGACGCTCGACTTGTTGGTGTTGGCAGCGGCTACGGCTTCGTCTTCGTGGTCGGTGTCGATTTCGGGCAGCGACGAGAAGTAGATGAGCACGGCTAGTAGCACCAGCACGCCCAGCATGAGCAGGTAGGGCGTAACCACGCGGGCGGCTAGGGCGTCGAGCTCGGTGGCTTTAGCGGCAGGGTCCATGCTGCCTAGGCGCTTCACGAGGGCATCGGCGTCTTTAAGGGCCACGGCACCTAGGGCTACTGGCGCTAGTGCTCCGGCTACCTTATTGCAGATGCCCATGATGCTGATGCGCTTGGCGGCGCTTTCGCGGGGACCTAGGATGGTGATGTAAGGATTAGCGGCCGTTTGCAGCACGGCCAAGCCAGTGCCTTGCACAAACAAACCCAGCAAGAACAGCCCGTAGGTGCGCGTGAGGGCTGCTGGCACAAACAACAGTGCCCCGACGCCCATTACCAGCAACCCGGCCGACATCCCTTTCTTAAAGCCCGTGACTTTGAGCACCCAGGCCGATGGAATGGCCATCACTAGGTACGAGATGTAGAAAGCGAACGTAACCAGGTACGCTTCGAAGTTGGTCAGCTCGCAGGAAATTTTCAGGTACGGAATCAGTACCGAGTTGAGCCAGGTAACGAACCCGAAGATGAAAAACAGCGCCCCGATAATGACAATCGAGCGGTTTTGCTGACTGCTGGCCGGGGGAGGCAGCGTGTTTGCGCTGGTTGGAGGAGCTACTTTCGGCATACTACGGGGAATAGAACTAGGATGGGAATAAGACTAAGGAACTGCACGGCACAGCTTACTGCACCACCAACTCATCGGCAAACAGCCAGGTGTCGGGTGCCTGCTGATTGGCTGCTGCCGGCTGGGCATTTTTAGCGGTAACTCGCACGAAGCGGGCTTTGGTTTTTTTCCATTCAGCCTTCACCTCGCTGATGCCTGTGCCGGGCTGGGCCGCTGCTACGGGTGCCGAGTACACCGTTTTGTAGGTGCGCCCATCGGTCGACACGGCTACTTCCAAAGTGGTCGGCAAGAGGATTTTGTCTTCAGGCTTTTGCAAAAAAGTGCTGCGTACGGAGCTGATTTCGGTGGCTTTCTTCAAGTCGAGCGTCGCCGCTAAGTTATCGCCTAGGAACCCGAGCCAGTGCCCATCGGTGTGGCTGCGCGAGCCTTTCAGGCCATCGACCAGCGTAAGTGCGCCGGTGCCCCGATAGTTTTTGTGGGGCGCGGCGGCCAGCTTGGTAGGGATGGCAAACGCTTTGTGCGCGAGCACGTCGGTGCTAGTCATTTTGCCTGCTGGCTGCCCCTTCTCAAACGAGGCCGCTTTCACAGTAGCCGAGGTGGTAAGAGCAAATGGCCCTGTGTAGGCAGTAGAGGCTGGCGTAGGCGCTGTGCCGTCGAGCGTGTATGTAATCTGCGGACCGGTGGCGTCGAGTAGCAGGCTTACCATGTCGCCGCCTTTGGTGGTGTCGGGTGCGAACTGCTGGCGCACGTTGAAGGCGCTTTTGGCGTAGTTGGCATCTAGGGCCGCGAAGCGCTGGTATTGCGGCTGCATGCGCACTTTGAAGCTCTCCCAGTCTTTCTGGCGGGCGGGCGTCCAGAGCACTTCGGCCAGAGCCGACATGCGGGGCAGCACCATGTACTCGACTTGCTGCGTGGTGGGGATATATTCGGTCCAGAGGTTGGCCTGGGCACCTAGGATGTATTTCTTTTCGTCAGCGCTTAGCTCCGAAGGAGTAGGCTCGAAGGAATAGACTTTTTCCAAGGGCAGGTAGCCGCCAATGTTGAGCGGCTCCAAGCTGGCTTCACCCTGAGCGTGGTCGAAGTACACAAACTCGCCGGGCGTCATGACCACCTGGTGCTTTTGCTTGGCGGCGGCCATGCCGCCTTCCATGCCGCGCCACGACATCACGGCGGCATTAGGAGCCAGGCCACCCTCCAGGATTTCATCCCAGCCCATGATGGTTTTGCCCCTGCTATTCACGAATTTCTCCATGCGCTGCACGAAGTAGCTCTGTAACTCGTGCTCGTCTTTGAGGTGCTCGGCCTTGATGCGGGCCTGGCACTTGGGGCAGACTTTCCAGCGGGTCTTAGGTGCTTCGTCGCCCCCAATGTGCACGGTCTTGCTCGGAAACAGCGGCATTACCTCCGTCAGCACGTCCTGCAGAAAAGCGAACGTCTGCTCGTTGCCGGCACAAAAAATGTCGTCGTACACGCCCCAGGTCTGGCCTACTTTAAACGGCCCGCCGGTGCACGAAAGCTCGGGATAGGCCGTGAGAGCCGCCAGCGCGTGGCCGGGCATCTCGATTTCGGGCACCACCGTGATGTAGCGGTCTTGCGCGTACTTCACGACCTCCTTTATCTGCTCCTGGGTGTAGAAGCCGCCGTAGCGCACGTTGTCGTACTCCGGCACCTTGGCGCCGTAGTGCCCAATGAGGGTGCCCTCGCGGAAGCCGCCCAGCGTGGTCAGCTTAGGGTATTTCTTGATTTCGATGCGCCAGCCCTGGTCATCGGTCAGATGCCAGTGGAAGGTGTTCATTTTGTGCAGCGCCAGATAGTCGATATACTGCTTCACGAACTCGGTCGGGAAGAAGTGGCGGCTCACGTCGAGGTGCATGCCGCGCCACTGGTAGCGCGGCTTATCAGCCACCTCCATGACTGGTAGGCTGGCGCCCACCGTGCGCTGGGCAGGCAGCAATTGCCGGATGGTTTGGGTACCTAGGAACAGACCCTGTGGCTGGTTGGCAGCCAGTACCACCTGCGTCGGCTGCACGCTGAGCGTGTAGCCCTCGGCGCCTAGGGTATCGGCAGAGGCCGTTAGCTTCAGGTAGATAGAGCCTGCCTGCTGCTTGCCCGGCGCAGTGGGCACCACAGCGGGCTGCACGCCGGTGGCACGCGCTATCTCCTGGCTCAGCGACTGCCCAATGCGGCGCAGTTCGTCGTTTTTGGGGCCGACGTAAATCTTAGTGGACGCCGTGATAGCGAAGCTACCGGTGCCGGGCACCAGCCGCACGGGCTGTGGAATAACCGCGATAGCACGTGGGCTAGTAGGAGCCTGCTGGGCAGCGGCCGGTGCGCTCCAGCCTAAGCTTAAGATGGCGGCCGCAACGGCCCATAGTTTCCTTTTCATAGAGCCAGGGCAGGTTGCGCGTGAGGGGTGGCTTGCTTCATGTGGCAGAGGGCCGCTGCCCCAAGTACCGCCGCGTTGCCTAAGAGCGAAGGGGCTACCACTAAGCGGTCAGTGACTTGACGGAATGGGAAAGCGCCCAAGGTTTCGTACAAGCCATCGCGGAAAAACTCGTAGCCCTGGCTTACTGAGCCACCCAGGAAAATAGCCTCAGGGGCAATGGCATACAGGATAATGTGCAGCGCCCGCCCTAGGTGCCGCCCTAGCTCATCATAGAGGGCTAGGGCTTCTGCATCGCCCTGCTGGGCGAGGGCGTGCCACTCGGCGCCCACCCGGCCCGTGCGCTGGCTGAAAAACTTGCCGCTGCAGTAGTCCTCGATGGTCTTGTCGAGATACGGAATCATGCCAAACTCGCCAGCGCTCGATAGCGTGCCCGAGTACACCTGGTGGTTAATCACAATGCCTGCTCCCAAACCGGTACCTAGGGCTAGGCCCACTAGGTTGGCATAGGGCCGGCCCTGGCCGTACATTTTCTCGCCGATAGCAAACGCGTTGGCGTCGTTGGTGAGGTACACTGGCTTGTCGAAGTAAATGGCTAAGTGCTGCTTCAAGTGCACCTCGCGCCACGACGGAATGTTCTGCACGTTGTGCACAATGCCTTCTTCCTCATCTACCAGCCCGGGCACGCCGATGCCAATGCCCACCACATCGGCCGTGACTAGCGGCGCTAGATTGTGCGCCAGCTCGGCCAGAATCTGCTCTTTGGAAGCGGTGGCCGAGGTTTCAAAACGAACCTCCTGGATAAGCTCGCCTTCTTGCACGATGCCCACCTGAATTTTCGTTCCGCCAATATCGACGCCTAGGTACTTGTTGCTGGTCATGTAGTTAGAATATGCTAAAGGGAATTACCCCACCCAGGAGTCGGGGTGGGGTAGGGCACTCGGGTAGCTTAAAACTTGTAGCGCACAAAGGCTTCCATGGCCTCGTAATTGGCCATGCCCAGGCGGTCGTATTGCTGGGCCGTTTCGTGGTTGCGGTGCTCGGCGCGCACCCAGAACTCGCGGGCATCGTCGCCGGGGAACACCGGCGTATCCTTCTGGCTCTGGTGCTTGAAGATGGCGTTGCGCTTGCGCAGCACTTCCTGCGGCGACAGCGGCACGGCCATCTCAATCTCGTAGGGCTTGAACTCGTGCCATGCGCCGCGGTACATCCACACCCAGCATTCCTCTACCCAGGCCTCGGTCTGGCGCAAGCGGCGCAGCGCCTCAATCACGATGTTGAAGCACACGATGTGCGTGCCATTGGGGTCGGCAAAGTCGCCGGCCACGAACACTTGCTGCGGCTTCACCTGCTGGAGCAGGTCCATCGTCAGCTCGATGTCCTTGTCCGTCACCGAGAGCTTTGCCGTCCGGCCCGACTCGTAGAAGGGCAGCGCCTGGAAGTGAATGTGGTCATCGCTCAGCCCGGCGTAGCGCGCCCCCGCAATGGCCTCGCTCTTGCGAATGAAGCTCTTTACATTGCGAATTTCTTGGCTGTCAGGCTGGTTGGGCTGCTTGTGCTGGATGAACTGGCGCATGCCATCGTACACGCCCTGCAGCTGGCTGGTATCCTTACCTAGGCTCCGGTCGAAGTCAATAGCAAACTCCACGTAGCGCAGCACGTCGTCGTCCCACACGGCCGTGTTCCCCGAGGTTTGATAAGCCACGTGCACGTTGTGGCCCTGGTCGATGAGGCGGATAAACGTGCCGCCCATCGAGATTACATCGTCGTCGGGGTGAGGCGAGAAGATGATTACGTTCTTCTTTTCGGGTAGGGCGCGCTCGGGGCGCTGCGAGTCATCGGCACCGGGCTTGCCGCCCGGCCAACCCGTAATGGTATGCTGTAGCTTGTTGAAGATGTGAATGTTGATGTTGTATACCGGGCCGCGCTCGGTGGCCAGCTGGGCCATGCCGTTGCTGTTGTAGTCGTCCTCGGTCAGCTTCAGAATGGGCTTGCCTAGGGTGTTCGACAGCCAGATAACGGCCTTCTTAATCAGCTGCTCGTCCCACTCGCAGTCCTTCACCAGCCAAGGGGTGTCGAAGCGTGTGAGTTCGGCCGCCGCGGCCTCATCCAGCACAAAATCCACATTGTCGGCCAGCTGCAAGTAAGTGGCTGGCACCTCGCTCGATACCTCGCCCTCCACGGCCTTTTTGATGATGGGCGCCTTATTGCCGCTCCAAGCCATCAATACAATTTCGTGTGCTTTGAAGATGGTGCCGATGCCCATCGTGATAGCCTTGGTCGGCACGTTTTCCTTGCCGCCAAAATCGCGCGAGGCGTCGCGGCGCGTGAGGTCATCTAGCGTCACGAGGCGCGTGCCTGAGTTGGGCGCCGAGCCCGGCTCGTTGAAGCCCACGTGGCCGGTGCGGCCGATACCTAGAATTTGCAAGTCCAGCCCGCCGTGCTCCTCAATCTGGCGCTCGTAGTTGACGCAGAAGGCCGCCACTTCATCGGGGGCCAGCGTACCATCCGGGATGTGCACGTTCTGCCGCTCGATATCAATGTGGTCGAACAGGTTTTCATTCATGAACGTCACGTAGCTCTGCGGCGACGTGGGCTGCATGGGGTAGTACTCGTCTAGGTTGAACGTCACCACGTTGCGAAAGCTCAACCCTTCTTCGCGGTGCATGCGCACTAGCTCCTCGTACACGCCTACCGGCGTGGCCCCGGTAGCCAGCCCAAGGACAGCTTTTTCGCCCTGCTGCTGCTTGCTTTTGATGAGGTTGGCAATGCGCTCGGCTACCTGCACGGAAGCCACCTGCTTGTTGCGGTACACGGTCACCGGCAGCTTTTCAAAGCGCGTCTCCTCCAGGAGGTTCAGGCGGGTTGTGATGGGTAAGGTAACGTTCTGCATGGCGGCAAAGCTTGTAAGGCTGCGAAAATGCTAAAGTGAAAGAGGTAAGATGAAGTAGATGAAGCGGCTAGCGATGGGGCGGGTAAGCTCAGGCAAGCTCTAGGTAGCTTTCAAAAATGTTTTCCATCACGGTCGCTACCGAGCCCAGAATCACGGCGTTATTGCCCAGCTCCGACACCACGAGGCTGGTTCTCTCGCGGAGCTGCGCCATGCAGTAGGTATTGATGGCTTGCTGGATATTGGGCAGAATAAATTGCTTGGCCGGCGCCACCTCGCCCCCCAAGATGATAAGCTCGGGGTTGAAAAGCTGCGTGAGAATGGCGATGCCCTTGCCAAGGTTAGTGCCCACTTCGGCCAGCGTGTTAATCGCAAACTGGTCGCCTTGCTGGGCAGCCTCGTACACGTGTTCGGGCTGTAGATTAGCTACTTGCTGCGCTGGCAACTGGCTTAGCATGGTGTGCTGCCCCGCCTGAATGCCAGCCTTGGCAATGCGCACAATGGCGCTGCCCGAGGCCACCGTTTCGAGGCAGCCGCGCTTGCCGCAGTGGCACAGCGCGCCGCCATCCACAAGCGGAATGTGGCCAAACTCGCCGGCAAAGCCCGAGGCGCCGCTACGGAGCTTGCCATCCAGTATCACGCCCATGCCGATGCCCCAGTCCATGGACAGTACCAGCACATCGCGCTGCCCGTGCGCCAGGCCAAAGCGGTACTCGGCTAGGGCCGCGCTCTTGGCATCGTTTTGCAAGAAAACTGGCTTGCCAAACTGTTGCTCCAGCAGTTGCTGCAGCGATTCCGGCTCGCCGGTCGTGAGCAGGTAGGTGTGGTTATTGCCCTCCTTCGAGTCGACTAGGCCTGGCATGCTGATGCCCACGCCAACCAGTTTTTTCAGCTCAATGCCCGACGCTTCAATTAGCGCCTGAGCGTGGGCGTGCAGTTGCGGCAGTGCCCCTAAGTCGGGCGTGAGCTCAATATTGAAGGTGTGCACGCCATTGATAATCTGATTATTATTATCAAAGATGGCCATTCGGGTCTTGAATTGCTCCATGTGCACACTCAGCACAAACAGCGACCCGTCGCGCAGCCCGTAAAGCTCTGGCTTGCGGCCTCCCAGCGACTTACCCCGACCTTGTTTCTCCACCAAGCCTTCTGCTACCAGCTCATTCAGTATGGCGATGGAAGTAGGCGAACTGATGTTAAAGCGGCTGCAAATATCGGCGTTCGTCTTAGCCCCTTTTACATACAAATGCTTCACAATCTTGAGCTTCTGTATGTGCTTGCGCCGTTCAATATTATTGAGCCGCGCAAGGTGAGTTTCCTCTAGAGCTAATAATGAACTCATATGGCGGGGTTATATTTTCGGTAAATAAAGTTATCTTTTTCGAGAAGTGCAAACACTTTTATAAAAATTTTATAGAAGTCTATCTTATACCATAAAAAAATGAGAGAACGAACAGCTGCTCGTTCTCTCATTCACTATCGTGTCATCTAGTAAACTCAGTCAGTATGGCGGCACAGATAATCTCGCCGATTCTGGCCTACCGATTACTGGTCTACTGCACTTTCTCTACCGCCTTCGCCACGTTGAACTGCGTCTTGAGCCGAAGGTCCTCCGAAGAGGCGCCGACTTGCGCCGTGAAGGTACCCGGCTCCACTACCCATTTCAGGCTGCCGTTGAGCAGCATCAGGTCTTCAGCTGTTAGCTCGAATACGACTTCCTGTTGCTCACCAGCTTTAAGCGTGAGGCGCTGAAATTTCTTGAGTTGCTTCACCGGCGTCACCACCGAGCTAACATCGTCGGTTAGGTAGACCTGAGCTACCTCGTCGCCGGCTCGGGAGCTGGTATTTTTGACCTTAAACTGCACTTTTACTTGCACTGCGCCCTGGGTTTCAGTGGGAGTTACTTGCAGGTCGGAGTATTCGAACTTACTATAGCTCAAGCCATGACCGAAGCTGTAGAGTGGTTTGTTATCCATCTCGACGTAGCCGTGGGTGACAGGACGCTTAGCGTTGTAGTACACCGGCAACTGGCCCACGCTTTTGGCTACCGAGATAGGCAGGCGGCCAGCCGGGTTATAGTCGCCAAAAAGCACGTCGGCTACGGCATGGCCGCCCTCCTGACCGGGGTACCAGGCATCGAGTAGGGCGGGCACGTGGGAAGCCATCCAGTTGAGGTTCAGTGGCCGGCCTTTGATGAGCACCACCACTACCGGTGTGCCCGTGGCCACCACGGCTTGTAGCAATTGCTGCTGCTTGCCTAGTAAATCGAGTGAAGCTCGGTCGTAGCCTTCGCCACTCTCCATATCGCTGATAGCCTCATTTTTAGCGGCGGCCGTAACGGTGGCCGCGCCAGTGCTTTGGTACTCGGTTTTGAAGTCGCGGGCGCTGGAGCCACCTAGGACCACCACCGCCACCTGAGCCTGCTTGGCGGCGGCCACGGCCTCGGCGATGTTGGCGCTGGTAGTGTCGCGTATGGCGCAGCCCTTGGCGTAGGTCACCTGGGCGGCCGGCAGCTTGGCCCGGATGCCTTCGAGCACCGTTACCACGTTGCTTTCGGGCTGGGGCGCGGTGTAGTCGCCGAGCTGGTTGTACATGTTGTCGGCGTTAGGGCCGATAACGGCGATGCGCTGCAAGGTTTTGGCCAGTGGCAGCGCGTTGTTGTCGTTCTTCAGCAGCACTACCGACTCGCGAGCTACTTGCCTAGCCAGCTGCACGTTGGCGGGCGTGTGTACCTGCTTGACCGCCTTGGCGGGGTCTACGTAGGGATTTTCGAAAAGACCCATTTCAAACTTCACCCGTAGCACGCGGCCCACGGCGCGGTCGAGCACCTCGGGCGCAACTAGCTTCTGCTGCACAGCGGCCAGCAAATCCTTGTCGTAGCCGTAGCCGCTGAGGTCGTCGTCAAGGCCGGCGTTGATGGCTAGGGCGGCGGCTTCGGGCGCCGTGGCAGCCACGTGGTGGTTGCCCACCAGGCCCGAAATGCTCCCTAGGTCCGACACCGTGAAGCCCAGGAAACCCCACTGCTGGCGTAGCACATCGGTGAGCAAGTATGGATTGGCCGAGCACGGCACCCCATCGATGGAGTTATATGCCGTCATAATGGACTGCGCCCCGGCCTTTACCGCTGCCCGAAATGGGGGTAAGTAGCTCTGGAACAGTTCGCGCTGGCCGGTGCTGATGCTGCCGCCGTTGTGGCCACCTTCGGGCACGCCGTAGGCCGTGAAGTGCTTGAGCGTAGACACGATATTAGCGCCGCTCTTCAGGCTGCTGCCCTGAAAGCCCTGCACCATCGCCACGCCCATCTGGCCGTTGAGCACAGGGTCTTCGCCGTAGGTTTCCTCGACCCTAGACCAGCGCGGCTCACGGGCTAAATCCAGCACCGGTCCGTAGCCGATGTGCGCGCCCTGCACCCGCGCTTCCTGGGCAATGGCCGTGGCCATGCGCTTAATCAGGGCCGGGTCCCAAGTGCTGCTTTGGCCGATGGACGTCGGAAACACCGTGGTGCCAATGGCCATGTGGCCGTGCGGGCACTCCTCGGCCAACAGCAGCGGAATATGCAGCCGCGTGTGCTCCACAGCGTATTTCTGCAGGGCGTTGGTGGCTTCAGCAGCTAGCTTGGGGTTGAGGCCGGTGAGCAGGGTTTTCTTAGTCCATGGGTCAGCGCGCAGCGTGGCCCACAGCGCGCCGATGTGGCGCTCATCTACCGCCTTTTTGTACGCTGCGCTCGCGCTAACCTTCTGGCCGTCCTTCTGATACATTTCCCACCCTAGGAGGGTCGAGAGCTGGCCCACTTTTTCCTCGGTCGTCATGCGAGCCAGTAGGTCTTGCACGCGGGCGTCAGTGGGCGCAGTGCGGTCCTGGTACAACGGCTTTTTCGACTGGGCGTAGGTGGCGGTGGCACCCAGCAGGCACAGCCCTAGGGCTAAATACTTCGGCATAAGGGGATGTAATTATTCGCTAGCGCAGGGCGTCTAAAATTGGCTTGTCGGTAGTTTTTAAGTCTTTATGCAATACGTCGTTTTGCTGCTCTAGCACCACTACGGTGTTTTTGCCTTTGGTAAGCCAGCAGCCGGGCAGGTACAGCGTCTGCTGCGGGCCCACCTTCCAGTAGCGCCCTAGGGGGTGCCCGTTCACGAACACAATGCCCTTGCCCCAGTCGCGCATATCCAGGAACGTGTCGCCAATTTGCTTCACCTCGAACGTGCCCGTGTAGAGCGTGGGCTGGCCGGCCTGGCTTTTAGCTGGGTATTTCCCTAGGTCGGGCACGCGGTCAAAGGGCAGCTTCACCATCTGCCAATCGCCCGTAACGTCGGCGCCGCTGAGGACGACTGGCGAGATGATGCCCTTTGTATTATGCACAATGTCAGCGCCGTAGTTGATGCGACCCATGTTCTCGACCAGCAGCTCTAGGGTGCCGTTGGCGGGGATTTGCACGTCGAGCTCGTACTTGTTCTGCTGGCGGTTTAGCTCGCCTACTAGCTTGCCGTTCACGTACACCGTGGCGTAGTCGCGCAGGCCCTTGACTTGTAGCTTACCCTGCACTGGCTGCACAAACCGCTTGCTATATAGCACGTAGCCGTGGCCTTGCCCTAGGTCCTCGAATGTTAGCGGAGTGCTGCTGACTACGGGCTTGAGGTCGCGCTTGAAGTCAAATAAGCTTACCGCCTTGCTAAGCGCAATGGGGGGGAGGGTAATAACCAGAATGGGGGCCGGCACGGCGGGCACCGGGTACTTCACGTAGCGCTGCATCAGCTCGCGGATGGCAGTGTACTTGGGCGTCACCCAGCCCGCCTCGCTGATGGGCGCGTCGTAGTCGTAGCTCGTGATATCGGGCTGAATATCATGCTTCCCGTCGTAGTTGGCGCCCGCTGTAAACCCAAAGTTGGTGCCTCCGTGCACCATGTAGAAGTTAAAGCTGACGTCGTTTTTAAGGTAGGTTTCGACCTGCTTGGCCACCTGCTCGGTGCCTACGCGCACGAAGGGCTCACCCCAGTGGTCGAGCCAGCCAGGGTAGTACTCGGCCACCATATAGGGCCCTAGGTTATTATGATACTGATTTACAGCCTTCTTCAATCGCTCCACGTTGTCCTCGCCATTGGCGGTGGGCAGGGCGCCCGGCGTGGCGCCGCCCTCAAATAGTGAGGAGGCATCGGACGTGAAAAACGGCCCCTCGAAGCCCACCTCGGCCAGCTGCTGCCGGATGGCGGCGTTGTATTGGCGGTGCTCAGCCAGCGGCACATCGGGGCGCTGCGATACGTAGGACCCGAACTCGTTCTCAACCTGGGTCATGATAACCGGCCCGCCGTGGCTCACCTGGTAGCCCTTCACCTGCTGGGCCAGGTGGCGCAAGTACACGCGGCACGAATCCAGAAACGGCTGGTTGTTAGCCCGGATTACTAGGTTCTTATTCTGCTGCAGCCACCACGGGTAGCCCCCAAACTCCCACTCCGCGCAGGCGTAGGGGCCCGGCCGCAAAATGACGAACAGCCCTTCCTCCTGTGCCGTTTTCAGAAACTCAGGCAGGTTGTGGCTGCCTGTTTTGAAGTCCCAGGTGCCCGGCGTGGGGTGGTGGTAATTCCAGAATACGTAGGTGGCTACCGTATTAAGACCCATCGCCTTCAGCATCTTTAGCCGGTGCCGCCAGTATTCCTTCGGCACGCGGGCGTAGTGCATTTCACCCGAGTGAATCTGGGTCGGTTGGCCGTCGTAGCGAAACTGCCCGTCTTTAATTTCAAACGTGTGTTTCTGCTGCGCCTGGGCGGTGAGGCTAGTGGTGAGCAGCAAGCCTAGGGCAGCGCTTTTGAAGGAAAACGGAGGCATGAAGCAAGTCAAGTTGTAGCAAAGCGTAGGCGCCTCCCTGGCCCCTTCCCGAGAAAGGAGAGCGGGTCGGGGGAGGCGCGCACGTCAGCGTGACGTTCTATTTCTCTGGTACGAAGGCAAACGCCAGCGCTGGGTAGGCGCCCGCTTGCGTAGACATACCAGCCGGCATAGTAAGCGTCACTTTATCACCGCTGGCGCTCCACTTCACGGACTTGCCGGTTTGCAGCAGCGTGAGCTTAGAGCCTTTCTTGGGCACGTTGCCGGTCCAGGTTAAAGTAGTTGGCGCAGCCTGGTTTTCAGGCAGGCAGGCGATGGCGTAGCGGGTGCCCTTTTTGCCCTGCGTGAAGTAGGTGCTGCCGTCCTGGTAGAGGGGCGTCGAGCGGGTGCTATAGATGGCAGCGCCGTTCACATCCAGCCACTTACCAATGGCTTCGAGGCGTGTCACGGCTTCTTGGTCGAGGGTGCCGTCGGGCCGGGGGCCTACCCCTAGGAGCAGGCTGCCGCCTTTGGCCACCACTTCTACCAACGAGTGGATGATTTTGGTGGGCGACTTGTATACGTCGTTCGGCACGTAGCCCCAGTTATTGGCCAGCGTCAGGCAGCTTTCCCAGGGGTTAGCCAGCTGGTGGTCAGGTACTTTTTGCTCGGGCGTTTGGTAGTTTTCGTAGGGGCCGTGCACGGTGCGGTCTACCATTAGCAGGCCGGGCTGTGCCTGGCGGGCCATGGTAGCAATGCGCGGCATGTTCACATCCTGGCTAAACTCGGGGATGGGCGCGCCCCACGAGCGCACCTCGGCGTTCACGGTCTCCTTAGGCCGCACCCAGCCGCCGTCGAGCCACAGAATATCCATGCGCCCGTAGTTGTGCATCAGCTCACTTATCTGGTTGTAAGTGAAGTCCTGATACTTTTTCCAGCGCCACGGGTACTTTTTGATGTCGTAGTTGACGTTGCGGTTGGGCGTGGCGTACTTCGACCACCAGAAATCCTGCGTGTGCCAGTCGGGCTTCGAGAAGTAGGCCCCAATCATGAAGTCCTGCTTGCGGAACGCATCAAACACGTACTTGGCCACGTCGGCCCTAGGGTCGTTTTTGAACGGCCCGCTGCTAATCTTAAAGTCCGACTGCTTGGTGTCGAACATGTTGTAGCCGTCGTGGTGCTTGGTCGTAAACACCAGGTAGCGCATGCCCGCCTTCTTGGCCACGCTGGCCCACTGCTCGGGGTTGAACTTGGTTGGGTTGAACTGCTTGCTGTAGTCCCAATAGCGCTTCTTGTAGTCCTCGTAGGCGATGGTGCTGTCGCGCTCAATCCAGTCCTCCGAGCAGATAGTCCACGACTCGATGATGCCCGGGATGGCATACAGGCCCCAGTGCAGGATGAGGCCGAATTTTTGGTCGCGCCACTTGTCTAGCTTCTGTACCACCAGCGGGTCGGTGGGCGCTTCGTACTCGGTCGATTGCTGGTGCACGCCCTGCTGCTGGGCGTAGGTGGGGAGGGCACTGGCCGCTGCCAGCAAGGCGAGGGCAAGGGTAGCTTTCTTCATGTCTGCTAACTAATTATCCCAAAAAGGGGCTTATTGCTTAGGGGCTGCCGCCTCGGCCGGCTGCTGGTAGAGGCCGATGGCTGAGAGGATAGGGTTGAGGCGTGAGGAGGTGATGCGGAGCCGCACTTGCTGGGCCTGCACGGGCGCAAACGTGAGGATGCGCTTGTAGCCAACGGTGGTGCCAGTAGTAGCCGTTTTCCACTCCGCGCCGCTCTTGTATTCGAGCACAAAGCTTTCAATGCGCTGCCCTAGGGTAATATTCTCCTGCAATTGCAGTACGTTAAATATCTGCGACTTAGGTAGCGCGAAGCTGAGTATGGCCGTGGTGTCGCGGCCAGTGGTGGTCCAGTAGGTGCGGTAGTTGGTATCGAGTAGCGCAGTCGCTTGGCTGGCACCTAGGCCGCTCACTTTGCTGCCTTTGAGCAGGTTATTAGCATAAGTATCGGTCAATAGCTTGCTAAATCCCTTGAGGCTGTTAATATCAGCCTGGGCTAGTAGGCCACGCTTATCTGGCGGAATATTAAGCAGCAGCACGCCGTTGCGGCCCACCGAGCTATTATAGATATCCAGCAGTTTGGCCGGCGTCTTTACTTTATCGTCTTCGGTGGGGTGATAAAACCAACCCGGCCGGATAGATACGTCAATTTCGGCCGGGTACCAGACCAGTGCCGGCGCATCTTTTATTTTGGCGCGGCTGCCTAGGTCGTCCTCCATCATGTTTTTAGGGGCAAACGCCGCCTCCTTCTGCGAGTTGGCCGCCACGTTGGCTTGGCGCTGGGCCTCGGTGGGCACCACGCTCCATTCGGTTTCGCGGCCATAGCCCGATTCGGTGCCTACCCAGCGCACGTCGGGGCCCATCACGGCAATCACGGCCGTGGGCTGCAGCTTGCGAATGAGGGCATACCAGCGGTTGAAATCGTACACCTGCTTTTTGCCAGTGGGCCCTTCGCCATTGGCTCCATCAAACCATACTTCATCGACCCGACCGTAGTTGGTCAGCAGCTCGGTCAATTGGTTAACGAAATAGTTGTTGTACTTGGCCGAATCACCGAAGTAAGGCGAGTTGCGGTCCCAGGGCGAGAGGTACACGCCGAAGCCCATGCCTTGGGCGTGGCAGGCATCGGCTACCTCGCGCACTACGTCGCCCTTGCCACCTTTCCAGGGGCTGTTCTTTACTGAGTGCTCGGTGTACTTGCTAGGCCACAGGCAAAAGCCATCGTGGTGCTTGGCCGTAATAATGACTTGCTTGATGCCGCCGTCTTTGCACGTTTTTACCCACTGCCCAGCATCGAGCGAAGTAGGATTAAACAAAGAAGGGCTCTCTGTGCCATCGCCCCACTCCTTATTAGTAAACGTATTCATCCCGAAGTGCAGGAAGCCGGTTAGCTCCAACTGCTGCCAGCGCAGTTGCCGCGGCGAGGGCACTACGTGGGCCGCTTTCTGGATGACGGTAGCTGGCGAGCTGCCGGCCGGGATGGCGGCGTAGCTGCCGGGGGCGTAGAGTTGGGCCGCGCTGGCTAGCGGCTTCGCCAGCCAGAGACAGCTCATGAGAAGCAAGGGCAGCTTCTGCCGGTTTTGGGGGAGCAAACAGTCCGTTAGGTGGCCTTCCACTATGTGTTACAGCGCTAGGTGGATGTATTAGTACTTGCCTGGCCTCAGGGCTACGAGTAGCGGCTAGCCAGCAAGCTGCGGGCCGAGACCTGATTATATAGGAGAAACGAGGACAGTTGAGGTTGTCGGAGGGCAGTGGCCTCCCTGCTCGCGCGGGCAGTTGACAAGGGGTCCCGTTATGATGGCTTTCTGTACTTGCTGTGGAAACCTCAGCAGCATACGTCAAAGGTAGTAGAATATTCGAAATAACAATTCGAAAAATTCACTTCGTCGCAGTTGTTTGCTCTTGCAGAAACGGCATCAATGTATTTCAAAGCCTAAGTAAAAAGCATACCTAGGACATCCTGATCACGCTGGGCGTAAGTAGAGCCCAGCGTTTTGGTTTACTCTACTAAGCCCCTAGGTCGAGCTCGGGCGCTGTTTGGCGTGCAAGCATCCATAGGCGCAGGCAGAAGCAGCACTTCGGCTTCGTGGCAGAAGCTAGCGTACTTGATAGAAGCTCTCTCAGACCTGTGTGGGGTGGCGTGGGTACGAAGCGCTCCCATTAAGCTTTTCCCACCCGCGCCAGCAGTTCGGCTACCTGCTGCTCTAGGGTGGCCACGCGCTCATCGAGGCGGGCGGGCGTGTGTAGGTGTGTGGTGAAGACACCTTGCACCTCCCATATCTCCAGCGCCTGGGTTAGCTCTAGCTCCTGGGGGCTGTAGTCGGCGTTGTCAGCGCGGAGCTGGAGGCGCTGGCCTTCGTTTAGTAGGCCGGCCACGCGGCGCACCAAGATTTTGCCGGGCGTCACGAACACGTAAATGCGGCCGACTTGCACGCTGGGCTGGGTAGGGGCTACGCGACTGCACAGCACGGTGTCTTTGTGGCGCAGGCCCTGGCGCTTGGGCAGCTGCATTTCGGCCCCGCGTATTTCGAAGGCCCGCGTGGGGCCACTAAGCTGGTGCGGTAGTTTGAGCCAGGGTAGGGTAGCGAGGTAACCGGGGTCGTGGTGCCGCACAATGTATTCGGGGGCACGGCTGCCCAGCACCAGGGGCGTTACATCGGCTGGAAGACTAGCTGCTGGAGCGGGGCTCGGCGCTGCCACAGGTGCGCCATTTTCCTTGAAAATATCAAAGTGGTACAGCTCATTTACTGTCAGCTCTTTTGTAAGTAGCAAGTCTACAGATAAGCCAAAATGCTGAGCAATTTGAATGAGCGTTTCCATTTTCGGCTCCGAGCGACCTTCCTCATAAGCGCCCACACTAGGCCGAGCCAGACCAAATAATTCAGCAAAAGCAGCCTGACTCAGCTTTTTAACAGTGCGCAGCTTGCGAATATTCTTGCCGACGTTGGACATGTTAGGAAAATATTTTATGCTCAAAGAACGAGCATCTGAAGAACCTTGCGTAAGATTGTAGCGTAAATTTACTATCAGCACCAGAACGCTAGCTGTGCAGTGGCTATTTTTTTGAGCAGGTGCACCTAGGGTGGCATTGCGGCCTCCCCATATCCTTACCACCGAGCCTATGAATCAATCCTACTTCCATAAAATCAAAGCTTACTTATTAGAGCTAGGCTTTGACGTCTGCCACGCCGAGGAGGCGGAAAACCTGCTGGTAGTCGACAAGCCCGAACTGGGTATCCGCAATCTGGTCATCGGCTGCGGCGACCCGCTCCTAATACTAGAGCAGTATCTACTGGAACTGCCCGCGCCTTCGCTCGACATCTACCGGCAATTGCTACAAAAGAATCGCGACATCATCCACGGCGCATTCGCCTTGGATGACACTGGCCGGCGTCTCATCTTCCGCGATACGCTCCAAATCGACACCCTCGACCTGCCCGAGCTCGAAGCCTGCGTGAATTCACTGGGGCTACTGCTCAGCGAGTTTGCCGACGAGTTGATTCAGTTTTCTAAACCTTCACCTTCAGCCCCTTCCGCGTCATGAACATTCTGAATCGTCTTTTCAAAATTGGGCAGTCGGAAGCCCACGCCGCTGTTAATCAGCTCGAAGACCCCATCAAGCTCACAGAGCAAGGCCTGCGCGACCTGCGCCAGGACCTCGACAAAGCCCTGCATGGCCTGGCCGAAGTAAAAGCCATGGCCATCCGCGCCCGCAATGAAGCCGAAGGCTTCCGTACCAAAGCCGCCGACTACGAAACCAAGGCTGTGCTTCTGCTGCAGCGCGCCCACAAAGGTGACCTAGGCGCCGCCGAGGCCGACCGCCTCGCCACCGAGGCCCTACTCAAAAAAGCCGAAAACGAAGCTCACGCTACTCGCTCGGCCCAAGACCAGACCAAGTTTGAGCAATCGGCCTCCCAGCTCGACCAAAATGTGCAGGCGCTCAAAAGCACCATCAGCCAGTGGGAAAACGAGCTGAAAACCCTGAAAGCCCGCGTGACGGTGAGCACTGCCACCGCTACCATCAACAAGCAGTTGGCGCAGCTCGACTCGTCGGGTACGGTAGCGCTGCTAGAGCGCATGAAAGAAAAAGTAGCCGCGCAGGAGGCCCTAGGGGAAGCTTACGGCGAAATAGCGCAGGAAAGCAAAAGCATTGACGCCGAGATTGACAAAGCCATCGGCCGGGCCGGGGTGGGCAAAGCGGGGGAGGAGCTAGCTGCGCTGAAGGCGAAGCTCGGGCTGGCGGAATAGTGGTTCGGTTAAGGACCGAACAAACTATCTATTCGGTCATGCGGAGCGCAGCGAAGCATCTCATGTGGTGCAGTAACTCCTTACGCCAACAACGAAGCGAGCGAAATGCTTCGCTGCGCGCTGCATGACAAGAGAAATCTGTAATGCTCTATCACCTCCCCCGATAAACACCCGCATATGACCGACCTGCTCCGCGCCGCCGTGCTGCCGCCCAACCTGCCCGCCACGGGGCTACTGGTGTTCGTGCTGCTGTATTGGCTCACGGTTATTGTTGGGCTGCTTGATTTTAAGACCGTTGACCTGCACGTAGATGCCCACGATGGTGCCCACCTGCACAGCCCCGACTCGGAGTGGCTCAACGGAGCACTGGCGTTTTTCAACCTGGGCCGCATCCCGGTGATGGTGTTTCTCAGCTTCGTGGCGCTGCCGCTGTGGGTTGGCAGCATCCTGGCCAACTACTACACCGGCAATACCACCCTGCTGCCGGGGCTGCTGTACCTGTTGCCACTGTTTGTTGGCAGCATCTTTTTGGCGAAGTTTCTCACCTTGCCCTTCGTCAAGCTCTTTACGGCTCTCGAAAAAGACCACGACGGCGGAGCAGTGGTCCTAGGCAAAGTGTGCACTGTGCTGCTGCCTACCTCTCCCGACCACCTAGGGCAAGCCTCTGTGCGCATCGACGGCGCACCACTCATGCTAAACGTGCGCGCCCTGAGCGGCCCTATCGGCAAAGGCGAAACGGCCTTGGTAATCGATTACGATGCCCAACGCCGCTGCTACCTCATCGAAGCCTACGCTGCGTCGTAGCTTTACTGCTCAGTAAAACATAATCCTATTCGTAATTTTTACTTTCTTAGTATGCTTGCGCAACTTTCCTGGGCCGTTTTAATCGTGCTCGGCTTCTTACTTATTGGGTTCATTGCCATCGTGGCGCGCATGTACCAGAAGGCGGTGCAGGGCGAGGCCCTGGTGCGCACCGGCATGGGCGACACCAAAGTGTCCTTCTCCGGCATCCTCATCGTGCCGGTGCTGCACAAGCTGGAAGTGATGGATATTAAGCTGAAAACCATCATTATTGCTCGTTCGGGCGCCGAAGGCCTGGTGTGCAAAGACAACCTGCGGGCCGATGTGAAAGTGAACTTCTTCGTGCGGGTTAATAAAACGCACGATGACGTGGTGAACGTGGCCCAAAGTATCGGTGCGCACCGCGCCTCCGACCCAGCCGCCCTCGAAGCGCTGTTCGATGCCAAGTTTTCGGAAGCGTTGAAAACCGTGGGAAAGCACTTTGATTTCATAGAATTATACAACTCGCGCGAACAGTTCAAGCAGGAGATTCTGCGCATTATCGGCACCGACCTCAACGGCTACGTGCTCGACGACTGCGCCATCGACTACCTAGAGCAAACGCCACTAGCGGCCCTTAACCAGGATAATATTCTGGACGCCGAGGGTATCAAGAAAATTATTGCCCTGACCTCGCAGCAGAAAATCCAGGCCAACCAGATTCAGCGCGACCAGCAGAAGACGATTAAAAAGCAGGACGTGGAGGCGCAGGAAACTATCTTGCAGCTCGAAAAGCAGCTTACCGAAAACCAGGAAAAGCAGTTGCGCGAAATCGCCAGCATCCGGGCGCGTGAGGCCGCCGAAACCGAGAAAGTGCGCCAGGAAGAGCGCCTGAAAGGGGAGAAGGCCCGCATCATCACGGAGGAAGAAGTGAAGGTGGCCGAGCAAAACCGCGACCGCCAAATCTTGGTGGCCGAGCGCAGCAAAGAGCGCACCGACGCCATCGAAACCGAGCGCGTGGCCCAAGCCAAGGCTTTGGAAGCCAACGAGCGCGAGCGCATTGTGGCCCTGGCGCAGATTGAGAAAGAAAAAGCCCTGGAAGAAGAGCGCAAGAATATTCAGGTGATTATCCGCGAGCGCATCACAGTGGAAAAAGCCACCGTGCAGGAGGAAGAGCGTATCAAGGATACCCGAGCTCAGGCGCAGGCCGACCGCGAAAAACTGGTGGCCCTCACCGCCGCCCAGCAGAAAAACGAGACCGCAACCATCGCCCTCGTCGGTACCGCCGACATGGAACGCCAGGCCGCCGAGTTCCGCGCCAAACAGGTGCTCATTGATGCCGAGGGCGAGCGCGCTGCCGCCGACCACCGCGCCCAGGCCATGCGCGTCTTGGCCGAAGCCGAGGCCAGCAAAGCAGCCGCCGTGGGCCTCGCCGAAGCCCAGGTAATGCAGGCCAAAGCCACTGCGCACCAGAAAGAAGGCGAAACACGCGCCGCTGTTATGCAGCTCACGTCGTCGGCCGAGGCCCAGGCCATCCAGGTAAAAGCTGCCGCGCAGGCCGAAGCCGACGAGAAAATTGGCATTGTGGCCGCGAAGGTCAACCGCGAAAAAGGCCTGGCCGAAGCTGGCATCGTAGAAGCTCGCGCCGCTGCCGACCAGAAGCGCGGTCTAGCCGAAGCCGCTGTGAACGAGCAGAAATTCGCGGTTGAAGCCAAGGGCATTGAGGCCAAGGCCGACGCCATGAAGAAGCTCGATGGCGTGGGCAAAGACCACGAAGAATTCAAGCTGCGCTTGGACAAAGAAAAGTCGGTGGAGCTGGCTCAAATCAGCATTCAGAAAGACATCGCAGCCTCGCAGGCCGACGTTATCGGCTCGGCCCTGAAAGCGGCCAAAATCGACATCGTGGGCGGCGAAACCATGTTCTTCGACCAGATTATCGGTTCCATCACAAAAGGCAAAGCCCTCGACCGCACCGTGCACAATAGCGAGGTGCTGAGCACAGTGAAGGACACCTTCTTTGGCCACGACGGGGGCGGCGATTTCAAAGCCAACCTGCGCAAGTTCGTCAATCAGTTTGGCGTGAGCAGCGAGGAAATGCGCAACCTAAGCGTATCGGCGCTGCTGCTGCAACTGATGAACAAGGCGGGCGACGAGAAGACGCGGAGCACCATTTCGCAGCTGTCGAGCACGGCCGCGGCGCTCGGGATAGGGGATAAACTGGTGAAGACGATTGATTTAAAGTAAGGCTCGCCGGGTGAGGTTTACGCTAGAGGACGCCCCCATGCGTGGCGCCTCACCCCTAGCCCCTATCCGAGAAGGAGAGGGGAACTAGCCCTAGTTTTAGTCCGCATTATCTATTCTATTTTACACCCACTAGCTCTCTAGTACTAGCAGCTAGTCCCCCTCTCCTTTTCGGAGAGGGGCTAGGGGTGAGGCGACTACGTCATGGAACCAACTCCCCAACTCGAAGGCGGCACCTACGAAATCCTGCGCGCGCGCCTGCAAGCCAGCGCCACCGACCTCCAAGCCCGCCTCGATAAGCTGAATACGGAGCGCAAAGCCGTGTTCGGGGCTATCGATACGCACTTGCTCGGCACTGGCCGCCTTACTACCGTCAACAACTGCGTGCCGTGGGACATGGTGGCAGTGGGCCGCCGATTCATCTTTGGCTTCAACGTCGTTATTGGCCTCAAGACCGAGACGGAGCTGGCCGACGTGTTTGGGGTGTACCAGTACGAAAACCGCGAGTTCCAGCCCCTACGGCTAGAAATGCTGACCAATCCGCAGTTTCTGGAGGAGTTTCGCAATCTGTATAAGTACTACAAGAACACGCAGTTTGTGAAGTTTGCGGTGCGGGGGCCACACTTGTTTATGGTGTTTCGGGTGGGTAAAAGCGCCAGCGACATCAAGACCTTTAAGTGGCTGCTGGACGAGGAAAACGACTCGCTGAGCTACCTCGACAACCGCAGCGACCACGAGTACACCTACCCGCCGCAGCAGGAGTTTGCGTGGAAGCGGGCCACCCGCGACATGCAGGTGCCGGGCAAATACCCGCACATCAGCATCGAGGACAAGGTGTTTGTCGAAACCATCGGCGGCGACCTCACCATCAAGGTCGAGAACAACACCGAAACCGGCCGCGGCATTTTGGCCGAGCCGGTGGCCGATAAAGACCAGACGCTCGACGACTCGGAAATCCACTACGCGGTGCTGGATAACCTGATACTACTGAAAATCAAGCCCTACCAGGAGCCCGACTACCGCTACTTCCTCTTCAATACCAAGCTGCGCACCGCCCAGCGCCTCGACGCCCTAGCCGAAGCCTGCGTGCTGCTGCCCGACAGCCAGGGCCTGATTTTTCCGCATGGCTTTTACCTGCAAACCGGCGCCAGCAAGCTCTTCGACAACGGCCTGCGCAACATGCAGTTCGAGAAGCGCTTGGCTTCGCCCAATGGGGAGGATTTTCTGTACGTCTTCTACAACCGCGAGAATGGCGCCTACCTGCTGCTCTCGTACAACCTCATTGCCCAGCGCGTCGATAACCCCATTATTTGCCACGGCTACGCACTGTTTGAGGACGGGGAATTGTGCTATTCCCGGGCCGATGAAGAGCCCAAAAAGCACCACGCGGTGCAAATCTGGCAGACGCCCTACGTGGCCCCCGATTTTGAGCTGCCCGTCACCCAAGATTCGGCCCTCTACAAGCTCGGCAACAAGGAGATAGTGCGGGCGATGGCCGAGGTGCAGGAGGTGCTGACGCTGGTGGGTAAGGAGGACAGCTACGCCGGCCTCTACCTCGACCTCATCAAGCGCACGACAACCCTGGCCGATGCCTACCACTGGCTGCGCGACCCCGCCACCCAGGCGCTGGCCGAGCCGCTCGCCGCCATTCAGCAAACCGCCACGGCCGCCGTGGATGAGTTTGATAAAGTGCGCGCTATCCGCAAGAGCACGGCCGAAACCGTGCAGCGCGTGCTGGGCCAGGCCGACGAGCTGCGCGCCCGCGTTGCCCGGATGCCCGACGTGACCGAAGTCAACGACTACGTGCGCTTGCTGGCCGAGCTGCGGGCCGCCCGGGGCGAGGTGATTTCGCTGAAAGAGCTGCGCTACGTGGACGTGCCAGCCGTGGAAAAAGCCGCCGCCGACCTCACCGACGTGAGCAAGCAAGTGGCCGGCCAAACCGTGGAATTTTTGCTGCGGCCCGACGCCCTGAAACCCTACGCCGCCCGCGTGCAAGCCATTGCCGATAGCGTGGAGAAAGTGCAAAAAGTAAGCGAGGCCAACGAGCGCGAAAAGGAAGTCAACGCCGTATCAAGCGAGTTGGAATTGCTAATAGAAGTGGTGGGCAATTTGCCGATGGACGACCCCACGCAAACCACGCGCATCATCGACAGTATTTCCACCATTTACGCGGGCTTCAACCAGATACGGGCGGCCCTGAAGCGGCGGCGGCAGGCGCTGGCGGGCACCGAGGCGCAGGCCGAATTCACGGCCCAGCTCAAGCTGCTGGAGCAAGCTTTGGTAAACTACCTCGACCTAAGCGACACGCCCGCCAAGTGCGACGAATACAGCACCAAGCTGCTCGTGCAGCTAGAAGAGCTGGAAGGCAAATTCCCCGATTTTGACCAGTTTTTAACTCAACTAGCGGAGCGCCGCGAAACGGTGTACGAGGCGTTTGAGTCGCGCAAGGTGAGCCTGGTGGCGGCGCGCAACCAGCGGGCTTCGGCCCTGGCGCAGTCGGCCGAGCGCATCATCAAGGCGGTGCAAAACCGCCTAGGTCGCCTCGAAACGCTGGCCGATATCAACGGCTATTTTGCCGCCGACATGCTGGTGGAGAAGGTGCGCCAGACCGTGCAAGACCTGCTCGACCTAGGCGATACCGTGAAGGCCGATGAGCTGCAAAGCCGCCTCAAAACGGTGAAGGAAGACGCTGTGCGCCAGCTCAAGGACCGCGCCGAGCTATTCACGGACGGCGGGCAGGCGCTGAAATTCGGCTCCTACGCCTTCACCGTCAACACCCAGCCGCTCGACCTCACCATCGTGCTGCGCGATGGCGAGCTGCACTACCACCTCACGGGCACCAATTTCTTCCAGAAGCTTACCGACCCCGCCGTGCTCGGCGCCCGCCCAGTGTGGGACCAGGCGGTGGCTTCCGAAAACCCCGATGTGTATCGCGCCGAGTACCTGGCTTGGCTGGTGCTGCAAGCCGCCGAGCACCCTAGGGCCGCCCAGGCCGACGCGCCCGCCGTGCTAGGCATCGAGGAGCTAGCCAAGCTAACCCCCGAAGAGCTAATTACCTACGTGCAGCACTTCATGGCCCCGCGCTATGCCGAGGGCTACCTCAAAGGTGTGCACGATGCCGATGCCGCTCTGCTGCTCGGAGCGTTGGTGCGCCTCACCCGCACCGCCGACCTGCTGCGCTACCCTGCCACGGTGCGGGCCGCGGCGGCGCTCTACTGGCAGCGCTTTGCGCCCGAAACCCAGCGGGCCAGCTGGCAGCGCCAGCTGCACGGCATCGGGGTGCTGCTCCAGGTTTTTCCCGATGCGCGGGAGTTCAAAGGCCTGATGCAGGACTTGCAGCACGCGGTAGACGAGTTTGCCGCCAGCACCGGCCTCTTCTCCTTAGCAGAAGTAGCCGAGGCCGGCGAGTACTTATTCTACGAATTGACGCGGGGCGAAACCTTCGTGGTGTCGGCCGAGGCGGCCGCGCTGTACGAGCAATTTCAGCAGTCGCTAAAGGAGCGCCGCGCTACCGAGCAATACGAGGCCTCGGTAGCCGCGCTAGCCGACCAGCCAGCCGCGCAGTTTCAGCTGGTGCGGCAGTGGGTAGGGGCGTTTGTGCGGGCGAATCCTGGCGCGGGGTACCCCACCCCCAGCCCCTCCCCTCCGGGAGAGGGGAGCCTAACGTCTGCTGGCGTAAGTAGCAGTAGCACAATTATCAACAATGATAGTCGTCAGGCTCCCCCTCTCCCGGAGGGGAGGGGGCCGGGGGGTGGGGTCCCCACGTCCGGTTCAGTAGAAGCCGCCCTCCTCACCACCTCCTGCGACCCCGCCCGCGTCATCCGCACGCCCCTGCGCGAAACCCTGACGGGCCTCCAAGGCACGCACCCGCGCATTGAGGACCGTAAGTATCAGCTCGATTTCCCCGAGTTCCGCCACCGCCTAGGGCACTACGCCCGCACGGTGGTGCCGCAGTTTGAGGCGTTTCAGCACCTGAAAAAAGACCTGCTGGCCCGCGCCGCCGACGAGCTGCGCCTCAGCGAGTTTCGGCCGCGGGTGCTGGCGTCGTTTGTGCGCAACAAGCTGATTGACGAGGTGTATTTGCCGCTCATTGGGGCCAACCTGGCCAAGCAAATCGGCACGGCGGGGGCCGACAAGCGCACCGACCTCATGGGCCTGTTGCTGCTGGTGTCGCCGCCCGGCTACGGCAAAACCACCCTGCTCGAATACGTGGCCAACCGCCTAGGGCTGATTTTTATGAAAATCAACGGCCCGGCTATCGGCCACGCCGTCACGAGCGTAGACCCCGCCCAGGCCCCCAATTCCGGCGCCCGCGAAGAGCTGCTGAAGCTCAACCTGGCCTTCGAGATGGGCGACAACGTGATGATATATCTCGATGATATTCAGCACTGCAACCCCGAGTTTTTGCAGAAATTTATCTCGCTCTGCGATGCCCAGCGCAAAATCGAGGGCGTGTACCAGGGCCGCGCCAAAACCTACGATTTCCGGGGCCGCAAGGTGGCCGTGGTGATGGCCGGCAACCCCTACACCGAGTCGGGCGAGCAGTTCCGCATCCCCGACATGCTCGCCAACCGCGCCGACATCTACAACCTAGGCGACATCATCGGCGACACCCGGCCCGCCTTCCTGCTTAGCTATATCGAAAATGCGCTGGTGGCCAACCCCACCCTGGCCCGCCTCGTGGCCAAAAGCCAGGCCGACGTGTACCCGCTGCTGCGCCTGGCCGAAACTGGCGACAGCACCGGCCTCGCCTTCGAGGCCACCCACTCGCCCGCCGAAATCGCGGAGTACGTGGCCGTGCTGCAAAAGCTACTGACGTTGCGCGACGTGGTAGCCCGCGTCAACGAGGAGTACATCCGCTCGGCGGCCCAGGCCAATGACTACCGCACCGAGCCGCCCTTCGAGCTCCAGGGCTCGTACCGCAACATGAGCAAGCTGGCCGAAAAAGTCAGCCCAATCCAGAACGACGCCGAAATCCAGGCCCTGCTCGCCACCCACTACACCAGCGAAGCCCAGACCCTGACCAGCGGCACCGAAGCCAACCTGCTCAAGCTCCGCGAGCTGCTCGGCTGGCTCACCCCCGCCGAAGCCGCCCGCTGGGCCGACATCAAAGCCACCTTCGCCCGCAATCTGCGCACCAGCAGCGGCGGCCAGCTGCTCCAGGTCCTCACCCAGCTAGAAAATATCTCTGGCGGCATCGGCGGCATCCGCGAGGCGCTGGGGCGGGAGGGGTAGCTATAAATAAAACGAATAGGCTAGCTCCCCATATTCTCTCTCCGATTTCGATTATATGCTAGATAAACTTAGACTCAGCCTCCCCCTTCGACTGCCAGTTCTGGTTTAAGACTGGCTAGCTGCTTGCTAGGCCTGATTGAGTGGAAACGAAGCTGCCACCTGTGCGTAGTTCCAGCTTTTAACAGCCGCTAGTAGCTATGTGGAAGTCCGTGATTGAAAAGTTTCCGCCCGCTTATTTCACGATGGTGATGGCAACGGGCATTCTGTCGCTGGCGGCCCATGCGCAGCACTTTGAGGGGCTGGCCCATGCGTTGTTCTATTTCAACCTAGGGCTGTTTCCACTATTTGTGGGGCTGCTGGTGCGGGTGCTGGGGTTCTTTGCCGGCGTGAAAGCCGAGCTGACTTCGCACGAGCAAGGCGCTACGTACCTAGCGGTGGTAGCGGCGGCTTGCCTAGTGGGCAACCAAGCGGTGCAGCTGCGCGGCGCCCAGCAGCTCGGGCAGGGGCTGTGGGTATTCGGGGCCGTTTGCTGGGTGGTGTTGCTCTACTGCTTCCTGCTCAGCGTGACGCTGCGGCGCGAGAAGCCGCCGCTGGAAACCGGGCTGGGCGGCAACTGGCTGCTGCTAGTGGTGGCCACGGAGGCGCTGGCTGTATTGGGCGGTGGCCTGGTGCCGCACCTGCCGCTGCCCGCCGAGCTGGCGGTGTTTGGGGTGCTGTGCTTGTTTATGCTGGGTAGTCTGTTTTATGTAGTCATCAGCACGCTCCTCTTTTACCGGCTCACGTTTGTGCGGGTCGAGGAAGACGAGGTTGGGGCGCCGTATTGGATTAGCGTAGGTGGGAGCGCCATCACGGTGCTGGCGGGAACCGGGCTGCTGCCGCTCCTGCCGCAGGTGCCGGCGTTGGCTCCGGTCGCCGGGTTTGTGAAGGGCTGGATAATTTTGTTCTGGGTGGTCAGCACCTGGTGGATACCGTTTGTGACGGTGCTGCGCGCGTGGTACCACCTGCGGGCCCGGCCGGCATTTTCGTATCAGCCTACTACCTGGAGCATGGTTTTCCCGCTGGGCATGTACACGGCGGCTACCGGCCGCTTGGCCGAAGTGCTGCCGCTGCCGTTGCTGAAGAGCATTCCGGCGTATTCTATTTATGTCGCGCTGCTCGCTTGGGGGCTGACCTTCCTAGGTATGCTCTACCACTTGCTTACATCGGCTAAGGCTGCTCAGGCGCCGGCGCAGGGGTGAAGCCTAGCTAAGCTGTCTTGTTGCAACCTAACACACGGTTGTCATTGCGAGCAACGCGAAGCAATCGCACCAGAATAGAACCTAGGTGAGTTCGTCTTGGGGCGATTGCTTCGCGTTGCTCGCAATGACAACCTATTACAGTTATATATATGTCTTACTCCGCTACCAGCAGCGTTTGGGGGGCGGCTTGCTTCACGCGGCCCAGCAGCCAGTCGGTTTGGCGCTTGGTGCGGGCGGCGCACTCGGTGGCGCAGGCTTTTAGTTCTTCGTCGCGGAGGCCTAGGGCGGCTTGGCGGATGACCGTCCAGCAGAGCTGCACTTGCTGGGTGAGCAGCCAGAGGTCGTGCAGGTCGCGCAGTAGGGCGAGCGCGCCGCTGCGGTTTCGGGCAAACAGGTCGCGCTTTAACTTATCGGGCTCGTCTTCTTGCTCTTCCAAGTATTTCTCGACGAAGCCCAGGATTTGGCCGTGGTGGTTGCGCGACCAGGCCGAGAATTTCTGGCATATCTGCTCGATGTCGGGCTCGTCGCGGTGTTTTTCGGCTACGTGCTCGAAGGCGTCGGTGAGCTGCTTTTCGCTGTCTTCGAGCAGGCCTAGGTAGGTGGCGAGGTGCATGGCGGGGCGGGCTTAGGCGTGAACTTTGCGCAGCTTGACGGCGGCGTACTTGAAATGCGGCTGCTTGCTGACCGGGTCCCACTCAGTCAGGGTCAGCTCGTTGGCGGCGCGGGGGCGGTCGGCCTTATCCCAATATCCGTAGTGAAACGGGATGAACACCAGGCCCGGCTCGATGCCGCCCACGCGGGCGGGCTCTAGCACGCGGCCGCGGCGCGAGGTCACCTCCACCATATCGCCTTCGCTGATGCCGTAGCGGGCGGCGTCTTCGGTGGCTAGCTGCACAAAGCTGTCGGGCGCGGCGTCTTGCAGGGCCTTCGAGCGGCCGGTTTTGGTGCGGGTGTGGAAGTGAAACACCACGCGGCCCGTGGTGAGCCACAGCGGGTACTGCTCGTCGGGCTCCTCGTGGGGCGGCTCGTAGTCTACGCCGTGCAAGAAGGCCCGGCCATTGGGGTTGATGGCTTGGTACTCTTCTTTGGAGCGGGGTGCGCCGGTTTCGAGGTCTTCGCCGTAGGTTTCGCAGTACTCGGTGGCGGTGGCAAAAACGCCGTCTTCGTAGAGGTGCTTCTTGCCATCGGGAAACTCCTCGTTGCAAGGCCACTGAATGCCCGAGCCCTCGCTGAGCTTGGCGTAGCTCATGCCGGTGTAGTCGCAGGGGCGGCCGCGGGTGCACTCGCGCCAGGCGTTGAAGGCGTCTTCGGTGGTTTGCCAGGTGCTGGTGAGCAGCGGGGCGCCGTGCTGGTCGCGGAAGTCCATGCGCCGCGAGTAGTCCACAAAAATATCGAAGTCGGAGCGGGCCTCGCCGGGCGGGTTCACGGCCCTGTGCGAGATGTGCACCGTGCGGCCCACGTTGGTAAAGCAGCCAGTTTTCTCGCCCCAAATGGCGGCGGGCAGCACCACGTCGGCATACTTCGTGGTTTCGGTGAGGAAGGCGTCTTGCACGATGACAAACAGGTCTTCCTTGGCCAGAATCTTGCGCGCCCGTGCCAGGTCGGGCATCGATACCAGCGGGTTGGTGCCGCTAATCCAGAGCATTTTGATGGAGCCCGTTTCGCAGTAGCGCCAGATTTGCATGGCGTGGGTAGGCGGCGCCCAGTGCGGAATCTGGTCGGGGTGCACGTTCCAGAGGTCGGCTAGCTCCTGGATGTGAGTTTCGTTGCCCCAGTTGCGGAAGCCGGGCAGGTCGCCGTCGGCGCCGCATTCGCGGGTATTTTGGGCCGTAGGCTGGCCATTCATCTGGTAGATGCCGCTGCCATCGTGCCCCAGCAGGCCGCGCAGCAGGTGCAAGTTGTTGACCTGCACGGCCGACGCGGTGGCTTGCATCGACTGGTACACGCCCTGCAATACGGTCGAGACCAGTGTTTTGCAAGTTCCTAGGATGTCGGCGGCGGCGCGCAGCTTGTCGGCCGGCACGCCGGTGAGGCGCTCCACACGGTCGGGCGTCCACTTGGCCACGGTTTTCTTCAGCTCCTCAAAGCCTAGGGTGTGCGCCTCGATGTAGGCGTGGTTGAGGTGGCCGGCCTCGATGATAAGGTGCAGCAGGCCGTTCATCACCGGGATGTTGGTGCCCACGCGGGGCGCTAGGTGCACGGTGGCTTTCTCGGCGGTGTAGGTGCGGCGCGGGTCTATCACGACCAGCTTGGGCGGGTTGGGGCCGGCCAGCCGGTCGAGTATCCGCATCCAAAGCACCGTTTGCTGCGAGGCGATGTTGTGGCCCACGTGCAAAATGGCCTCCGTGCTATCGAGGTCGGCGTAGGAGCCGGGCTGCCCATCGGAGCCAAACGACGCTTTGAGGGCCGCTGCGGCCGTGGCCGTGCACAGGCGGGTGTTGCCGTCCATGTGCGGCGTGCCTAGGCCGGCTTTGCCCACAATGGCCAGGGCGTAGTATTCTTCCAGAAAGAGCTGGCCCGAGGTATAAAACCCAATGGAGCTGCTGGTGTGCTTGGCTATCAGGTCTTTCGACTTCTGCACAATCAGGCTCATGGCCTCTTCCCAGGTGGCTTCTTCGAGCTGCCCGTTGCGCCGGATGAGCGGCTTGGTGAGGCGGTCGGGGCTGTTGTTGGCCACCCAGCCGTGCAGGCCCTTGGGCCCTAGGCGGCCGTGGTTGACGCTGTCCACGGCCCGGCCGCGCACGCCCACAATGCGGCCGTCTTTCACCCCAATATCAACGCCGCAGCCATTGGAGCACAGCACGCAGGCGCTCTGCACCCAGTGGTCGGGCGCCTCGGTGGTGTGCTCGTCTATGCGGGCGGGCCACTGCTCCTGGCCCTCAAAGCCGGTGCGGGGCCCCCAAATGTCGGTAATACTGTCACGGGTTTCTGGCATACTAGCGGGGCGCAGCACGAATGGCCGCCGCCTGCCGCCCGGCACACGCAACGACCAGCCAGGCCAGTGGCGCAGGCGGCCCCAACCCAGGCAAGATGGGCCGTACTACGGGAGTTCAAGCAAAAAAGGGGGGGCTTTTTTCACTTTATTTCAATGAAGAATAGATGAATGCAAATGCCTCACCAACAGCTTTAAGTGCAAGTTGCTCAAGCTCCGCAAGTTCTTAGGGCATCGCTGCCGAGGCTAGCCGCTGGGCTGGTAGCACCTCTACGTTCGTCCGCCACTTACGCACCAGTAGCGGGCGGCCCTAGGTTCCCTCACTTAGCCAAAATCCTTATAGACGTTTGTCATGCTGAACGCAGTGAAGCATCTCTACCGCTTCGTTGAACGGTTCGGATGAAGCGATAGAGATGCTTCACTGCGTTCAGCATGACCCGTCTTTACGTTTTTCTTAATTCGGGAACAAGTGTAAAGCGTATTCCTAGCAGGCTTGAGGGATACTGGAGGCGCTGGGGCAGGAGGAGGGTGGCGGCGGGTAACAAGTGGCGGGTGTCACCCCGCGCCCGGTGCTACTTTCGCGGCCCTATGACCCTGCACTGGACTACCAAACCCTTCGAGGCCCTTACCCTGGCCGAACTCTATGCCCTGTTACAGCTGCGCAGCGAAGTCTTCGTAGTGGAGCAAACCTGCGCGTTTCAGGATATTGATGGGCACGACCAATCCGCCTACCACCTGCTGGGCTACACCGCCGCGGGCGAGCTGGCGGCCTATGCGCGCCTGTTTGAGGCCGGCCGCAGCTACGACCAAGCCAGCATTGGGCGGGTCGTGACGTCGCCGCGCCACCGGGGCGCCGGCCTGGGTCGCGAGCTGCTGCGCCAAGCCATCGGGCAGTGCGAGGCGCTGTTTGGGGTGCAGCCCATCAAGATTGGGGCGCAGCAGTACCTGCGGGCATTCTACGAAAGCTTCGGCTTCGTGGCAGACGACGAGGGGTATCTAGAAGATGGTATTCCGCACGTGCACATGGTGCGGCCCTAGTAGCCGGCGCGACGCCGAAACCCCGGCCCTGCTCGCCACCCCCTACACCAGCGAAGCCCAGACCCTGACCAGCGGCACCGAAGCCAACCTGCTCAAGCTCCGCGAGCTACTCGGCTGGCTCACTCCCGCCGAAGCCACCCGCTGGGCCGATAGCAACCCCACGTTCGCCCGCAACCTGCGCACCAACAGCGGCGGCCAGCTGCTCCAGGTCCTTACCCAGGCGCTGGGGCGGGAGTAGGGTAGGGCTATCTATTTTTGACTAATGGAAGAAAAAAACGTCGTAGAGTGCTGTACGCATGGGACTAGGTATCCTGCTTATGTTTGCCAGCACTTGAACTTGCAGATGCCCGTCGGCTTCAATGAGCCGTTCACATCAGACCCCGGCGTGACTTATGCAAATGATGAACTCAATGCATGGTGCGACGCTTGCGATGAAGTGCTGACAGAAGCTGGCGAATGGAACGACAAATCGGAGGCTTTCGCAAAAATTAGATTGGTCTGCGATACCTGCTTTTTCGAAATGAAAAAGCTGAACCAAGAATGTCCAGCTAGCTTAATCAGAATGGAAATTACTCAGCTTATTGCATCGTTGCCAAATAGTCACCAAGCAGCTTTTTGCGCGCTCAATTGCGAAAAGATGCTGCCTTCAATAGCAAGGTTTGACGAGGAAGAAAAAAGGCCAGCCCGTGACGTGTTTGAAAGGTCTATTGCCGCCATTTATATTTTCTCAGTAAGCCCGTCTCATTCGCTGGAGGAGTACATAGCTTTAAAGGAAGAAGTCGAATCATTGTGGCCTGATTTGGATGAGACCACAAACAGCTTCGCCTCATATGCTTTTGATGCTTTCGGGGCGATGGTGGAGGCACTGAATTTCGTATTAAGTGGCGAGACAATTCATGCTGCTAATTGCAGCGCTGCTCCGTTAGATACTGTTGATATGTACATACAGGAAGTAGGGGAGGACGAAGCCCCTGCTGCTAGGGCGGAATTAGAAGCGTTTATTCAAGCAAGCCCATTTATGATACGAGAGAATAAAAGGCAGGCGGTGCTATTGGAAGAATTAGCTAAAATGCCTATCATAAATTCGGAAAACCTTGCGTTGCTGAAAAGCTTGAATGAGCAAGACATGCTGGTTGAATTTTCGGTTTTGTAAAACGCTGAAAAACAGATAGACAAGCTGCTTTTGTGGTAGCAATAGATTGCCGCTGCATTAGTAAGTCAGACAATACCTTACTGCCGTGAAATTCACTGCTAATACCATTTCCAAGTCCGTAGTGGGTAAAGGAAGCCGTGAAGCTCACAAAAGCCATCCAAAAAAGGCAGGCGCGTAGCCAATACCACAGCCCTGGAAACCATTGCGCGCATTGCTAATCGCTACTCTTACACCATCCCGCCAAACCTAGCCGGCCGCTAGTGGTTGGAGGAAGCAACGGCTCGTTTCTGAGTGAAACAGCTGTTTTACCCTTCTCCAAACCAAACCACTACCTGCCCAATGGCTGAAGTAAAAGCCCTAGCTGCCAGTGCCGCCCACGGCCAGCTCGAACCGTTTAGCTACGACCCCGGCCCCCTAGGTGCCGAAGAAGTAGACATTGCCGTGGAGTACTGCGGCATCTGCCACTCCGACCTCTCGATGCTCGACAACGAGTGGGGCATCTCGGCCTATCCGTTCGTGCCCGGCCACGAAGCCATCGGCCGCATTGTGGGCCTCGGCGACGTAGCGGCCCAAAAAGGCCTCGAAATCGGCCAGCGCGTGGGCGTGGGCTGGAGCGCCAGCAGCTGCCTGCACTGCGAGCCCTGCCTCCACGGCGACCAGCAGATGTGCACCACCTTGCAGCCCACCATCGTGGGGCGGCACGGGGCCTTTGCGCAGCAGGTGCGCAGCCACTGGGTGTGGGCGGTGCCCATTCCGGAGGGCGTAGACCCCGCCGAGGCCGGCCCGCTGCTGTGCGGCGGCGTCACGGTATTTGCCCCCATCATGGACCACGTGCAGCCCACCGACCGCGTGGGTGTGTTCGGCATCGGTGGCCTGGGCCACATGGCCGTCATGTTCCTCAGCAAGATGGGGTGCGATGTCACGGCCTTCACCTCCAGCCCGCGCAAAATCGAGGAAGCCCACCAGCTAGGGGCCACCCGCACGGCGTCGAGCACCGACAAGGCCGAGCTGAAAAAGCTGGCCCGCACCTTCGACCTGCTGCTCATCACGGCCAACGTGTCGCTCGACTGGAACGACATCATCGCCATGCTCAAGCCCAATGGCCGCCTGCACCTCGTGGGCGCCGTGCTGGAGCCGATTCCGGTCTCGGTGTTCCCGCTGCTGCTCAACAACCAGTCGCTCGGCGCCTCGCCCACCGGCAACCGCGCCCAGATTGATAAGATGCTGCGCTTCTGCGCCCTGCACGACATCAAGCCCCTCACCGAGCATTTCCCCATGAGCCAGGCCAACGCCGCCATGGACCACCTGCGCGCCGGCAAAGCCCACTACCGCATCGTGCTCGACAACGACCTGTAAGGGTTGCTACTAGGTATAAAAAACGGCTTCATCGCAGTGCGATGAGGCCGTTTTTTGTTGTACCGTGGACCCTGCGGGTCCGCGCGTGAGTAGTTCATCGAGTAGTCAGCTACACGGCCCAACAACGATTCGCGCCCTATTTGTCTGCGCGTGAGTAGCTCACAGAGTAACTACCCACGCGCGGACCCGCAGGGTCCACGGTACACTTCTTAGCTCCCCCGTATCTCGTCCTTCAGTTCGGCTACGAACTGGGCAAATTCGGGCTCGCTCTCCACATCGGGGTGCCAGGCCAAGCCGAGTTGGGCCAGGTTGTATTGGTGGCGGGGGCTGAGGGTGGCGCCGGGCAACAGCTGGCCGGTGTCGGGGCTGCGCTCGGGGGCCAGCAGCCAAAGGCGGTCGGCGAGGGCAGTGGTGGTGGCAATGTCGTGGCTCACGATGAGTACGGTATTCAGCTCGTCCATCGTGGTGACCTCCACAATGATTTTCTTGACCTCATCAATCATCGCCACATCGAGGCCCGAAAACGGCTCATCGAGCAATATCAAATGCTCGGAGCACAGCAGCTGTTGCGCAATGGCCGCCCGCTGCCGCTGCCCGCCCGAGAGGTGTGCCGGGTACTTGCCCGCGTGCGCCCCCAGCCCAAAGCGCCCTAGGTAATTCTCGACCCGCACCTTGGCCTCAGCCGCGTCGTGGTGGCGGCGAGCGGCCAGCAAGAGGTTGTCGCGCAAGGAGTAGTGGTTGAACAGCGGGTAGCGCTGCTGCACGTAGCCCACCATGCCGGCCTGCACGGGCTCCTGCGCCTCGCCCACTAGCACGGTGCCGGTGCTCGGGGCCGCGAGCCCCGCCAGCAGTCGGCACAGCACCGACTTGCCGATGCCCGAGCGCCCATAAATGCCCACCACCTGCCCCTGGCTCATGCCGGGCCGAATCACGTCGAGCACCTGGGCATTGAGGTCGCGCAGAATAAGGTCATTGCCGTAGCGCATCGACACGTGGTCGAGGGTGAGCAGCGGTGATTTGTATTGATAAGGAAGGGCGGTCATGGGGAGGTGTGCTGGGGTGTACCGTGGACCCTGCGGGTCCGCGCGTGAAAAGATTGAAAAAGAGAAGTCAATGATGCCAAACCCACGCGCTTTAACGAAAATTGATACGCGCGGACCCGCAGGGTCCACGGTACACCTCGGTGTGGCTTTATCTTGCGGAGTGAGCAATTTGATTCAGTATGAGCGGCGGCTGCCGCACCGCTTGCCACCCGGCGAGGCTATTTTTCTCACCTTCCGGCTAGCCGATACCTTGCCCCGGCAGGTAGTAGCGCAGCTACACGAAGAAGCTGCGCTACTCACCAATAGAGCTGATATCACGCCGGAGCAATTGTATGCCGAGCGGAAAAGGTATTTTGGGCGTTTCGACCGCACACTGGACAGCGCCGACTTTGGCCCTACTTGGCTCCGGCAGCCCGACATTGCTGCTTTGGTCGTGCAGTCGCTCCACTACTTCGATGGCGGCCGGGGCTACGACTTGCTGAGCTATTGCCTGATGCCGAATCATCTGCATATGGTCGTATTGCTGCTACCCGAGGCACCGCCGCTCATTAAAACGTTGCAGCGCCTAAAAAGCTACACGGCTACTCAGGCCAATAAGCTATTAGGCCGTACAGGGGCTTTTTGGCAAGCCGAGAGCTACGACCACGTGGTGCGCAATGGAGAGCTGGAGCGGATAATATCTTATGTATTAGAAAATCCGGTAAAGGCTGGGCTAGTTGATAACTGGGAGCAGTGGCCCTATTCTTACATGAAGTAACTGTACCGTGGACCCTGCGGGTCCGCGCGTGGTAGCACCCGGATGGTAATTACCCTGCTTATCAAAGTCCACCTGTGTACAGTCGGGTGCTACCACGCGCGGACCCGCAGGGTCCACGGTACATTCTTACGCCGCACCTAAGCCCGCGTAAGGAAAAAACACTCTTCTAATCCCCTCAAACGCATAGTCCTGCGCCACCCCTAGGGCCAAAATCACGAGTTGAATCGCCAAAACTCCATCCAAATGCAGGTAGCGGTTCTGTTTGTACAGCAGCAGCCCGATGCCGCCTTCCGATTGATAGAGCGTTTCGACCAGCGTTATCAAGGTCCAGATAATGGCGAAATTCTGGCGGACGACTTCGAGCATGTCGGGGAGCTTGCCGCGCACCACTACTTCCCAAAAGCTGCCCCACTCGCCTAGCCCTAGGGTGCGGGCGTGGTCCAGTTCCTCCTGCGTGGTACCCAGGATAACCTGCGTCATGCCCGTGACGAGGTACACCGTGGCCCCAAACACCAACACCGTCAGCTTCACCTGGTGCCCTGAGCTGAGCATCAGCGCCATAAAAAACGTGAGCCCCGTGAGAGTGAGATACCGCAGCTTGGAGGCCGCAAACGCCAGCGGCCGGAAAAACGGCAGCGCCGTGAGGTACGAAATCAGCAGCGCCAGCACCGTGGCGATGCCCAGCGCCTGCCACGCCGTGGTGAGGCTGGCCCACAACTCTTGCAGCAGCCCTTGGCTGCTGATGAGGCTGCCCAGCGCACCTAGGACCTCGCCAAGGCGCGGAAAAATCTGGAGCGGGTAGAACAGCCAGATAGCCAGCAGCAGGAAAACCTGGGCCGCTACCAGCGCCGCGAACGTGGCGCGATGCGGGTGGGCATTGGGGATGAAAAGCGAGTTCATAGCCTGTTGCGCGGACTTTGTAGTCCGCGTACGAGCGCAGCGAGTGAATGTCGGCTGCGCTCGTAGGTTGGGGAAAAGGGTTCTGGAAAAAGTGACCGCCTATACTCGCTGGCGCTCGTTCGCGGACTACAAAGTCCGCGCAACTAGTTGCCCAGCACCACTTCCACGCGGCGGTTTTGGGCTTTGCCGGCCTCGGTAGCATTGGAGGCTACTGGCTCGGCGGCACCGTGGGCGTACACTTGCACGCGGCCGGCGGGGAAGGCACTGGCGCTTTTGGCTTCGAGCCAATGGGCTACGGCTTCGGCGCGAGCCTCAGAAAGTTGTTGGTTGGCGGCGGGCAGGCCGGTGTTGTCGGTGTAGCCGTGCACGGCCACTTTGAGGCGGCCGGCTACTACGAGGTCGTCGAAGAGCTGGCTGAGCTCGCGCTGGGCGGCAGGGGTGAAGGTGCTCTGGCCGGTGTTAAACTCGATGTTCCAGGCGCGCTTGCTCACGCTGCGGCGGATTTCATCATCGGCGGTGAAGTGCTGGGTTTCGGCCGGGGCCAGGGTTTTGCCTTTATACTGGGCTTGCAGCTGCTTCAGCAGCGTCAGGTCGAGCATGTTGGCTAGGGGCACGTAGGTGGGTAGCTCTTTGGGGTAGAGGCGGCTTTGCACGTCGCCGAAGGTTTTGTACACGGCGGCGTAGATGTTGGTGCCGCCGTTATCGAGGCCGAATAGCGTCAGGTTGTCGCTGAAGTTGAAGGCTTTGCTGCCACCTAGCTCCACTACGTTGCCGGTGCGGTCGGCCTCGCTGGTGCCTTTGTAGTACTTCAGCCAGTAGGCGGCGGGCTTATCTTGGTCGGCGTACACCTGGGCCGATACGTCGGCGGCGCGCTGCAAGGCTTCGGGGTGGCTTTTCACCTGGTCGCCGGCCACGGCAAAGGCGGTTATTAGGCCTTTAACGGCTTTTTGGTGGGCGTCGTACCAGCGCTTGGTGGTCACCATGATATTGGGCATCTGGTTGCTATAGTCCTTGGTGCTCACGATGTTGACGAGGCCGCCTTTTTGCTTGGCGATGTTCACGTCGCCGGGCGTCCAGGTGGCTACGGCGTCGGCGGCTACGTCCACGCTCACGCCGGTGCTGTGGCCGCTTACCACTTTTTGGCGGCTTTCGGGCTTGCCGGTGATGTACTTCTCGGCGGCCACCAGAAAGTCGCTGGCGGCCATGAAGTTCACGGCTTCGGGGTCGTAGGTGGTTTCGTCGGGATTGACCTTTAGGCCGTTGTCGGCGCACCATTTCAGGGCGATGTTCTGGTCGCCATCGCGCAGGTAGCAGGCAATGGTCTTACCTAGGGCCGCTTTGGGGTTGTCGAGCCACTCTTTCGGGCCCATCAGCTTGTCTTCGCCAAAGCTTTTGCCCACCGAGTAGGGGATGATTTGGAGCTGCGTACCAGCCTTTTCGAGCTGGCTCTGCACGGCCGAGAAAGCGGGCAGCCCGTCGCCCATGATGCTCACAATCAGGCCCGGCGTGTTGGGGTTGCTTTGCAGGTCGAGGGCGTTTTTCACGAGGTCGGCCTGCATTTTTGATACGTCGTCCTGGCGCACTATCTGCATGTCCACACCATTGGCAGCCAGGGCCGAGCCCTGGGTGGTGCGGGGGCCACCGTTGGCGAGCATGCCGGCCATCTGGCTGTTCCAGGCCATCACTTCCCACACCACGGCGGTGCCGTTTTCGGCGGGGGCCGTACCGGGCAGCGGGGCCAGCGGCACCACTAGGGTAGCGCGGTTGCCGCTGGCAGAGGCGGGTAGCTCGATGGAGCTGAGAAGAACCGATTGGGTATCGGCTTTTTTGAAGAATCGGTTGCTGGCGACCAGCTTATTAATGCCAAAGTAGGCGAGGGCGAAAAAGATGACGCCCAATACGATTTTACCGCGCGTTGTCATGGGGGAGGGTAGTGTACCGTGGACCCTGCGGGTCCGCGAGTGAATAGTTTAAAAAGAAAGATGTTGAGCCTTTAGGCCATTTAACTCGCGGACCCGCAGGGTCCACGGTACAGCAGGTGCTACAGTAGCACGGCGCAGAGTAGCAGGGCCAGCAGGCCACTAATCAAGCAGGCTAGAATAGGCATCATCGGAGCGTTGTTTAGTGGCGGCTACAGAAGTGGAAACGGGGGTTTTGGTGCTGTCCATGAGGGCGTTGAAATCGCCTTTCTGGTAGCGGTCGAGCAGGCGCTGGCCTTTCTCGCTCATCACGCCGTTCTGGATGTCCATCTCCTTCACGAACTCCTGCGAGTAGCGCATGGCCTGCTTGATTTGGCCTAATTGCTGGGCCATGTCTTGGGCCACGCGGTCGGTGGCGAGGTCGAAGAAGTACTTCTTATCGGGGTCGCCGCGCAGGATGTTCATGGCGGCGCGCATGCCCGAGCTGGTGCGTTTCACGAGCTCGTATTCGTCTTTCAAGAGGCCGACTTTGAACTTGCTGCCGTCAATCTGGCGCAGGGCGGCTTTCAGGATTTGGCGCATTACCACGGTCACGTTGGCGGTGGTGGTAGCCATCGGCTGGAGGCGCTGGTTGTAATCCAGAATTTGGGCGGCGCGACTGGCGTAGGCTTCGGCGGCGTCCTTTTCGTTTTGACGGGTGGCCGAGTCGGCCAGGGCCAGGTACTCTTTCATTTGCTGCTCGTTGGCGGCGAGCTTGCGCTTCACCAGCTCGTGGGCACCCTCGATGTGGCCGATTTCGCCTTCCATCTGGCGGGCCTCCTTCTCGGTGTTCGAGATGTAGTCCTCCATGATGCCGATGGGGTCGGTGTTCACGAAAATGCCCGCCAGCGTCCGCAGCACCCGCTGCCCGGCGTACCAGAGCCCGGTTTGAATCCGCTTGTTGGTGCCCAGCAAAAACAGCAGGAACAGCGCCCCTAGGCCGATGCCGAGCTTCACGCTATCAAACACGATGTCAACGAGGTAGGGCACAATTTGGCCCCAGTAGTACACGCCCGCGCCGGCCGCGCCGACCATCACGAAGGCGCCGGCTACTTTCTCAGGCCGCTGCCACTTGGGCAGGCTCGGGTTGAGGTCGGTGGAAAGAAGAGTTTTCATAATTCAGAAAGACGGTTTAGTTACTTGATGAGAAATGACTTAGTGGCTTGTTGATGCACTTGCAATTCGGCCATGGCCGCAGCATTGGCCAGCTCGTAGCTGGCGAGGGCGGCCTGGGCTTTGGTGCTTTCCTGTTGAAGCTGCTGCTGGGTGTCTTGCAGCTGCTGGCTCTTGTCGGTGAGCTGCTTGCTGAGGGCGGCCACATCGGCTTGCAGCTGGGCCTCTTGGTTGCGGAGCTGGGCCAGGACGCTAGGGGCGCCTTTGAGCGGCACAGTTTCGCCGGTTTTTTCGCGGTGGTGCGCCTGCACTTTGGCGCGGTCGTCGACCAGCTTTTGGGTGAGTGCGTCGGCCGAGGTGAGCAGGGTAGGGAGGTCGAGCCCGGTCACGGCCGAAAAGGCGTTGAAGGCCGTTTGGTAGAGCAGCGGGCCGCTGAGGCCGCTGGCCGCAAGGCTCTTTACCATTTTGGTAAAGGCGTGGAAGTCGTGCCCGTCGCCGGCCAAAAGCTGGGCAATGTGGTCGAGGTGGCGCTGCTCGGGCTGTGCCTGGCCGGGTGCCAGGTTGGCCAGCGCCGGAGCGGGGGCAGCAGGCAGCGGCCGGGCGGCAGCCGTTGCGGCGGGAGCGGCGTGGCCTTCTTCGACGAAGAAGTCCTTGACGCCCTTAGCCAGATTATCCAGAATAGCCATTGTCGGTAGGAGCATGTAGGTGATTGATGTGTACCTAATGCCAAGACTGATGCCGACTCGGAGGAATGGCTTAGATATTCTATGTAATGTGCTTTATATCAAATTGCTAAATAAAAAATCCCGTCCGGCACGGGGCCGAACGGGACGTTATTTTTTCAAAATGGAAAGCCGGTTTTTGCTGAAATGAAAAACCGGTGGGGTGATTTAGCCTCGGCCGAAGCGGTAGCGCAGACCTAGGGCCATTGTGGCTTGTAGGCGAGGTCTGGGACTATAAATACTATTGCTGTAGTTGCCGCCAAGTATAGGTAGGTCAAAAGTGAGGTCGTACACTACATCTAGGCGTGAAACTACGCGGTAGCGTAGGCTAGGGCCTAGGCTCAGGAGCGCACTTTTATAAGTAGAGGTGTAGTCAAAAGGTGTAGCGCTGGGAGTAGCTGGGCGATTATCGAAGTAAGTGCCTTTATCGTTATAAGCGCTGTATTCGAACTTTGCCCCACCAAGCAGGTCTGCTTGAAAGCGATGCTCGAGCTTTCGCGTGAGAGTATAGCGGGCCAGCAGCGAAGTAGTAGTGCTGCGTTCTGAGTAGCTGCCAACTGAATAGGCGACAGGGATTCCATTATTGTAGTAACCATTTTGGCCATCGTAAGTAGAGCGATTGCCGCTGTAGACCACTCCTAGTTGCACCGCCAGCCGTGGCCGCAGTTGGTAACCTACTAAGGCCTGTACTGGTATGCGGGCGCCATTGCCCCAACTGCCTAAATCCTGATGAGAGCTACTATATACCCCTAGGCCACCATAGAAACGTAGCGCGGCTGCCGGGTCAGTAGTTTGGGCGTAGCCCGCGAAGGAGGAGCCTAATAATAGTGTACCTAAAGTAAGGCGAAAGAGGAACATAGCTATGGGAAAGAAAGCGTACTGCAAGTAAGTGCCATTTTGACGATTAAGCGTTGCAGTATCAGATTAATAAAAATTGAGCAGTCAGCCATTTGCTAGAGGGATGGACAACCTTTGTAATAGATAGGAGGCCAGCCGCAATAGGCCCAACGGCGCCATAAACAAGTCGCTGTAGTTGGCGTTACACTACCTAGTTATGATTGCTCTGCACCCCAACACCGCCGCGCTCTACGGCCGCCCGGCCGTGGAAATCAATCCGCCGCAGCCCGAACTGCGGGTAGAGCGCTACCAGCTTGATGCTATGCAGGTGCCCGCCCACGCGCACGCCGAGCACCTGCTGCTGCTGCATCAGGGCCAGCAGCCCTTGCGCTCGCGCCGCCGCAGCGGGAGTAGGGTGGAAGAGGACCTTTTTCATTTTGGTGATGGTGGCCTGTACCCAGCTGGTGAGTACGGCCCGCTGGCTTGGGACGGGCCCGCTGATGTCATCCACCTGCACCTGAACCCTCAACTGTTGGAAAACCGCGCCCGCCAAGGGCTCGACCTTAGCTACTTCGCCCTGCGCGACCAGTTTCGGCTAGAAGATGGCCTGCTGACCCACCTAGGGCGGCAGCTGCTGACTGCCACCGGGGCTGGGCACGCCCTAGGGCAGCTCTACGCCGAGTCGCTAACCACGGCCCTGAGCCTGCACCTTATCACGCACTACGCCACTTTCGAGCGGCGCATTGCCAATGACAGCGCCCGGCTGCCCAATGCGGTGCTGGCGCGCATAGATGCTTATATAGAGGCCACGGCCGAGCAGCCCATCACGCTGGCGGCGCTAGCCGATTTGGCTAATCTGAGCGTGTTCCACTTTGCCCGCCGCTTCAAGCACACTACCGGCCGCACGCCCTACCAGTACGTGCTCGACTGGAAAATAACCCGCGCCCGCCAGCTGCTACGGGCCGGCGAGCTGCCAGTGGCGGCCATCAGCGATGCGCTGGGCTTTGCCTCGCCGGCGCACTTCGCGGCAGCTTTCAAGCGAGTAGTGGGCCAGAGCCCGCGTGAGTTTCAGCGCGGGTAGGGGGCCGGGCAAAAGAGCAAGGATTCGTAAGAAACGAGCAAGAATTGGGCGGACCTAGGGGGATGTCGGGGAGGAATTTTGCAGCACGCAAATCAGCAGCAGTTAGCTGCTACATCCTCCCTAAATCAACTTCTTATGAACCTCCCTATCGTAGTGGCAGGCGGCACCGGCAACCTAGGCCGCCTCATTATCGAAGCCCTGCTCCAGCGCGGAGCTACCGTGCGCGCTCTAGTGCGGCCTCAAACCGACCCGACTAAAATCGCCGACCTAACTCAGCTCGGCGTAGATGTCAGGCCTGTAGACCTAGCCGATGTGGCAGCCCTCACACAGGCCTGCATCGGGGCTGGGTGCGTGGTGTCGGCCCTGGCCGGCCTGCGCGAGGTCATTGTAGATACCCAATCGGTGCTGCTCGCGGCGGCCGTGGCAGCCGGGGTACCCCGTTTCGTCCCGTCTGACTTTTGCAGCGACTATACCCAGCAAGCCGCAGGCCTGAACCGCAATTTTGACTTGCGACGTGAGTTTCAGGCACACCTCGACCAGGCGGCCATCGCGGCTACATCTATCCTCAACGGAGCCTTTGCCGAGGTGCTGACTTACAATATCCCGCTGCTCGACTTCAAGCGGCAGCAGGTGGGCTACTGGGAAGATGCCGATTGGAAAATCGACTTTACCACCATCGACGATACGGCCGCCTTCACGGCTGCCGCGGCGCTAGATGCAGACTCGCCTAGGTGGCTGCGCATCGCTAGCTTTCAGCTGAGCCCCCGCGAGCTGGCTGCCGCGGCCGAAGCGGCGGGCCGTGGGCACTTCGAGGTAGTGCGCCTAGGCTCTCGGGCCGACTTTGCCACGCACATCCAGCAGGCCCGTACTGCTAACCCAGCCGGCGAGCACGAACTCTACGCCAGCTGGCAGCAGATGCAATACCTGCTCAGTATGTTCAGCGTGCAGAACAATCCCTTGGATAACAGCCGCTACACTGGCCTGACGTGGACCAACGCCCAGGCAGTGCTGGCCGCGCCCAGCGAAGCCGCCGCGACGCCCAATTCTGAGGCAGCGTACACCGATGCCGAGCTAATTAAGAAGCTGCCCGGCTTCACCAACCACTACGCCACCGTAAATGGCGTGCGCCTGCACTACGTGGAGGGCGGCAGCGGCCAGCCGCTGGTGTGCCTGCCCGGCTGGCCCCAAACGTGGTATTCCTTCTACCCCGTAGCCCCGGCGCTGGCTGAGCGTTACCGCGTTATCATTGTCGATATCCGGGGTATGGGTAGCTCCGATAAGCCCGCCACCGGCTACGACAAGAAGACGATGGCGCAGGACATTTACGCCCTGATGCAGCACCTAGGGCTGCCTAAGGTGTCGCTACTAGGGCACGACATTGGCGGCATGGTGGCGGCCAGCTTCGCCTTCAACTACCCCGAAGCGACCGAAAAGCTCATCTTGGCCGATGGTGCGCACCCTAGCGACGGCATGCGCTATATGTCGCTGCTGCCCGCACCCGGCGCCTTCGAGGCCAAAATGGACGCCCACCAGCCCTACGTGTGGTGGATGGCTTTCAACCAAGTAAAAGGTCTGCCCGAAAAGCTATTGGCCGGCCGCTTCCAGTATCTGCTCGACTACCTCTTTGCCTACGTGATGCTCGATGAGAGCAAAATGTCGGCCTTCGACCGGGCCGTGTACGCCGCCGCTTACAATGAGCCCGAGAGCATTCGGGCGGCCAATGGCTGGTACCAGGCCCTAGGGCAGGATATGGCCGACGCCAACGCCTACACACCGCTCACCATGCCCGTGCTGGGCATTGGCAGCTACGTATCCTACGAAAACATGCGGCAGAGTATGCCCGCAATGGCGCCCGGCGCGCAGGTCATCGGCCTACTCGATAGTGGCCACTATATGTTTGAGGAAAAGCCCGAGCTGGTAGTAGCGGCTGTGCTAGACTTCTTGAAATAGCCCAGCGCTTAGTTGAGTGCTAGCAGAAAACGCCTGTCATGCTTGGTTTGCCGAAGCATGACAGGCGTTTTCTGCTAAAACAGGCACCTAGTGCCAAACTCCCAAAATTCTTCTAAGCAAAATAATTTCCCCTGTGTGGTAGGCATTGTGGTCGCCGATAAGCAGCGCTTCGCGGAAAATATTCTGCCCATCACCGTGCGCTAGGGGCTTGAAGAGGTCAGTAGCAGGGTTTTCGAGCAGCTCTATAAACTGCTGCTGGTCTTGCCGAATGGCCGCTAGGGCAGCTTGCCAGCCGGCTTCGTCAACGGGTTTCGTTTTATCGGGCCAGTAGCTGGCGGGCCACTCGGGGGCCACGTAGTTGGGGTTGAGGCAAAACGCTAGGATATCGGCTTGCGCAATGCGCAGGTGCTCGACCAAGTGCCAGATGGTGTAAGGCACCTCGGGCACAGCTTGGTTGCGCAGGGATGGCGGCAACTCGGCAATGGCTTGCTCAAAGGTGGCGTGGGCATTGCCGGCGGTAAGCAGGGCGGTAAGCTCGGCAACGAGCGCGACGCGGGTTGGCTGGTCCATATCAGACAGGGGTACCGTGGGCCCTACGGGTCCGCGAGTGGATGGTGATTATGTGCATTCTACGCACGTGTAGACCCCCAGGGTCTATGGTACGCCTCATTTATTCTAGCAGACCTAGGCGGCCCGCAAACACGCGGCCCACGTGCAGCGAGTGGCGCTTGGCGGTGTCGGCCGTGGGCCCCTCGAAGTGCGCGTCCACGGTTTCGTGAAACAACTCGAGCCAGCGCCCGAAGTGGTCGATGGTGAGGGGCAGTGGGAAATGCTTGCGCATCGGAAAGCCCCGGTAGCGGCTGGTGCCTAGCAAGATGCCGCTCCAGAAATCGTAGAGCTGCGGCAGGTGGTGGCTGAGGTCGATGTGCGCAAAATCGACAAACACCGGCTTGAGCAGCGGGTCGGCCAAGGCGCGGGCGTAGAAGCCGTCGACCAGCGTTTTAATATCGTCTTCGGTGGTGATATCGGGCATAGGTTATAGCATGATAGCGCGACTTGCAAAGGGCGTGGCCAACTTTGTAGTTCGCGTTTAGCTGAGTGTATTCAAACAAACACAGCCCATAAAGTTGGCTACGCTCTTTGCAAGTTGCGCCATTGCCCCATGAATGACCCCGAAATCCGCGCCCGGCTCTACCCCTCATTAGTAGGGGGCGTGGTTATCGACGAGCTGCCCACCGGCACCACCCGCGCCGATGTGGTGCACATCACCGAGGCTTTCATGCACGGCTACGAGGTGAAGGGCGACGGTGACACCTTGCAGCGCGTCGAAAACCAGCTGCGCTGCTACGCCGAGGTCTATGATTTTGTCACCTTCGTCGTCACCGAAAAGCACCTGCCCAAGCTGCTGCCGCGCCTGCCCGAGTGGGTGGGCGTGCTGGTGGCCCCGGCCGACGACCTAGGGCTGCGCCAGCACCGCCCAGCCGGCTACAATGCCACCGTGCAGCGCGCCCCGCTGGCAGCGCTGCTGTGGGTCGAGGAAATCAAACAGTTCCTGTTAGCGAGGGGCTTGGCTGGGGCCAGCACCCTGCGCCAGCGCGAAATTGCCCACTACCTGCGCACTACGCACACCATCTCGCTGTCGAGCCTGGCGCAGTACGTGCGCGAGCGCCTGATGGCGCGGCTGCCCGAGCGGCTGGCGCTGCGCGAAGTGCGCAAGGCCGAGCGCGAGCGCCTGGCCGGTATTCGGCAGCGGCGGGCTGCGCGAGCCAAGCAGCGCTAAGCTGAGCAGCACCTGGGGCGTGGATAGTGGCGTAACTTTCGGAAAAAACTAGCTATTCCTACCTATAGCATGCACGAGTACAAGCTAGCGCCCACCGCGCTACCCCAGCTGCCCAAGGCCCCCACCGGCATTGAAGGGCTGGACGAGATTACGGAAGGCGGCCTGCCGCTGGGCCGCCCCACGCTGGTGTGCGGCAGCGCCGGCTGCGGCAAAACCCTGTTTGGCATCGAGTTTCTGGTGCGCGGCATCCTAGACTACGACGAGCCGGGCGTGCTCATGACCTTTGAGGAAACGGCCGACGAGCTAGCCGCCAACGTAACCTCGCTGGGCTTCGACCTCAAGGCCATGCAGGACGATAAGAAGCTGCGCGTCGACCATGTGCACATCGACCGCTCCGAAATCGAAGAAACCGGCGAGTATGACCTAGAAGGTCTATTTATCCGCCTAGGGTACGCCATCGACACCATCGGGGCCAAGCGCGTGATGCTCGATACCATCGAGGCGCTGTTCTCGGGCTTCCCCAACGAGGCCGTGCTGCGCTCCGAAATTCGCCGCTTGTTCCGTTGGCTCAAGGACAAGGGCGTGACGACCGTTATCACCGCCGAGCGCGGCGAAGGCTCGCTCACGCGCCAGGGCCTAGAGGAGTACGTGTCGGACTGCGTGATTTTGCTCGACAACCGGGTGATTGACCAAATCACGACCCGCCGCCTGCGCATCGTGAAGTACCGCGGCACTACCCACGGCACCAACGAGTATCCTTACCTCATCACCGAAGACGGCTTTTCGGTGCTGCCCATTACCTCGCTCAAGCTCGAGCACACGGTGTCGAACGAAATAATTTCGTCGGGCGTACCGGGCCTCGATGAGATGTTCACGCGCCGGGGCTGGTACAAGGGCAGCAGCATCTTGATTACGGGCACGGCGGGCACCGCCAAAACCACGCTGGCTGCGTCCTTCGCCCTCGAAGCCTGCCGCCGCGGCGAGCGCTGCCTGTACTTTGCCTTCGAAGAATCGCCGGCCCAGCTCATTCGCAACATGCGAGCAGTTGGTCTCGACCTACAGCCCCATCTCGATAAAGGGCTACTTCACATTGAAGCGTCGCGCCCTACGCTCAATGGCTTGGAGCGCCACCTCGTGACGGTGCACAAGCTCATCAAAGAGTACCAGCCCCAGTGTGTCGTTATCGACCCTATCAGCAATCTAATATCGGTAGGTAGCCTAAGCGAAGTGCGGAGTATGCTCACGCGGCTCATTGACTTCTTGAAGGTTAGCAATATCACCGCCCTTTTTACTGCCTTGGTAAGCGGCCGCGACGGACGCATGGAAATGACCGAAGAAGGCGTATCGTCTTTGGTCGATACCTGGATTTCGGTGCGCGACCTAGAGGGCATTGGCGAGCGCAACCGGGGGCTGAGTATCCTGAAAGCGCGCGGAATGTCGCACTCCAACCAAGTGCGCGAGTTTTTGGTCACCGACACGGGCATTCAGCTGCTCGATGTCGTTATCGGGCCGCTGGGCATCATTACTGGGGCCAGCCGCCTCACCCAGCGCATTCAGGAGCAGGCCCAGCTCACGGCCCAAGAGCAAGAAATAGCTCGCAAAGACCGCGAGCTCGAGCGCAAGCGCCGGGTGCTCGAAGCTACCATTGCCAACTTGCGCACCGAGTTTGAGTCGGTCGAAGAAGAGTTGCGACAAGTAAATGACGAAGAATCTTCGCTTCAAAATGCTATAAGTCAAGCGCGTAGTGCCGCCACGCACGACCTCAACAACAGGCGCCCAGCCGCTGAACCTCAACGCCCGGCCTAGGTAGCCCGTACAAGAGAAATTATGATGGATATGAGGGAAGCTTCTGCTGCCACCCCCGCTAGCCCCAAGTCTTGGGAGCTACGCTTGTACGTGGCCGGCCAGACCAGCAAATCGGTAATGGCCTTGGCCAACCTGAAGCGCTACTGCGAGCAGCATTTAGTGGATTGTTATACGATAGAAGTAATTGATTTGCTGCAAAATCCGCAGTTAGCCGAGGGCGACCAAATTTTGGCCATCCCGACGCTGGTGCGCAAAGTGCCCGAGCCCATCCGCAAAATCATCGGCGACCTGTCGAATGAAGAAAAGGTGCTGGTGGGGTTGGATATCCGCTCGCGCGGCGACCGCTAAGCCGCCCGTAAATGACCGACTCTACTTCTGAGCTACCCGCCTCGTCTCCGCCCGAGGCCGACTACGTATTGCACTTGTATATCACGGGGGCCACGCCCAACTCGCTGCGCGCCGTGCGCAACATCAAAGAAATCTGCGAAACATACTTGGCTGGGCGCTACGAACTGCTCATCATCGACATTTACCAGCAGCCACTGCTAGCCCGGCAAGAGCAGATAGTGGCCGCACCTACCCTGGTGCGGCAGCGCCCGCTACCTAGGCGGCAGCTGGTAGGCGACTTGTCTAACCGGGCGGCGGTACTAATTTCGCTCGGCGTGCCCCAGCCGGGAAGCGCAACCTAATCTGTCATGGCTGAGCCCGGTTCTTTGGATGCTACCGCGCTGGCGCGCGAAAACGAAGAGCTGCGCCAGCAGCTGCACGAGGCCGAAGAGCTCATTGTGGCCGTGCGCACCGGGGCCGTCGATGCCCTGGCTATTCAGGGCGCCGACGGGCCGCGCATCTTCACGCTAGAGGGCGCCGACCAGAGCTACCGCATGCTGGTAGAGCAAATGAACGAGGGCGCCCTGCTACTCAGCTCCGATGGCATGGTGCTGTACTGCAACGAGGCGCTGGCCGAGCTGCTGCACTGCCCACTGGAGGAGATGCTGGGCACTACGGTCAGTAGCTTTGTGCCCGCGGCCTTTCAAGAATATTGGGCGGACGTGGTAGCCAAGGGCTGGGCGGGCCGGGTGCGGGGCGAGCTGCCCCTGCAAACGAGGGAAGGAGCTTTGAAGCCCTGCTCGGTCTCGATGAATGTGCTGCCCTTTAACGGAGCGCCGGCCCTAGCTGTGCTAGTGACGGATGTATCGGCGCAACAGCAGATTGAGAATATCCGGGCCGTGGTGGCCAAGCAAAACACCCTTATCGACCTCAAAAACGAGGAATTGGTGCGCCAGCAGGCGGCGCGCCTAGCCGTGGAGCAAGCAGCGGCGCAGGCTCAGCGCTTGCTGGAAGGCATTCCGCAAATAGCCTGGACGGCTACACCAGAAGGTAGAAATTCGTACCTCAACCAGCGTTGGTTCGACTATGTGGGTGATGTGGAGCCCAACCCGGAAACGCCCATTACCTCGCGTGTGCACCCCGACGACTACGAAGCGAGTATGCAGCGCTGGCGGCAAAGCCTGACTACTGGCCTCCCACTTGATATAGAATGCCGCCTGCGCAACGAGGCCGGCGAATACCGCTGGATGCTAGGCCGGGGCCGTGCGCTGCACACAAAAGAAGGTGCTATCAGCCAATGGATTGGTACCTTCACCGACATCAACGAGCACCGACTGGCGCTCGAGCGTGTAGACCAGGCGCAGCAGATGCTGCGCGACAACAACGAGGCGCTGACCCGGGTCAACGTGGACCTCGACAACTTTATTTATACCGCTTCGCACGATTTGCGGGCGCCCATCACCAACATTGAGGGCTTGGTGCAGGCCTTGCGCAGTGAATTGCCCGACTCCGCTGCCCCCAGCGAGCCCGAGCCAGCGAGCCAAATTGCGTTCATCCTGAACCTGATGCAAGACTCGGTGGAACGCTTTAAGCGCACCATCGACCACCTCACCGACGTGAGCAAGCTACAGCGCGAGCATAGCCCCATCACCGAGCAAGTGCACCTGGCCACGGTAGTTCAAGACGTGCTACTCGACCTAGAGCCGCTGACCAACTCGGTGGGGGCGCAGCTCGAAGTAGAGGTGGCGGACTGCCCGCCCATTGCCTTTTCGGAAAAAAACCTGCGCTCGGTGGTGTATAACCTGCTCAGCAACGCCGTGAAGTACCGCGCCCCCGAGCGGCCGCCGCTAGTGAAAGTGCGCGCCCACTGCACCGAACACTACGTGCTGCTAGAGGTGCAGGATAACGGCCTAGGTATCAGCGAGGCTGGACAACGCAAGCTGTTTGGCATGTTTCAGCGGCTGCACGACCACGTGGAGGGTTCGGGCATCGGGCTTTACATGGTGAAGCGCATGGTGGAGAATATCGGCGGGCGTATTGAAGTAAGCAGTGAGCTGGGGGTGGGCTCGACCTTCACGGTGTACTTCCCGCACTAGGCCCACCTTTGTGGCCAGCCCACTGCCGGGCTGTTTTCTCTCATCCTAGTTAGCACGCCTCTTTATGACCACTGCCCAAACCATTGAGCAGCTCGAACGCCAGCGCTTCGACGCGCAAGTGAGCAAAGACTTCCCGACCCTGGAAAAGATTTTTGCCGACGACCTCATCTACACCCATTCCAACGGCCACCAGGACAGCAAAACGAGCTACCTCGAGTCTATTCGCACCGGCCAGAGCCGCTACGACCGAGTAGACATCGAAGACCTGACCGTGCGCGCCTACAACGACGACCGCACGGCCGTGGTCAATGGCCTCATCCAAATTGACCTAGGGCCCGGCGCCGACGGCCAGCCTGCCCACACCCGCATCAAGTACGTGGTGGTATATATCAAAACCGATACAACCGGCTGGCAGCTAGTGCTGTGGCACGCGCAGAAACAGGCCACCTAGGAGAAAGGATAATTACCCAACACACCCCACAAACGACTGTCATGCTGAGCTTGCGAAGCATCTTATCACACAAGGTTCTGACCTGATAAGATGCTTCGTAAGCTCAGCATGACAGTCGTTTGTGGGGTGTAGTATTAGTAGCTATCTACCGCCAAGTAGTGAGCAGGCCGCCGGCCTTCCCTAGGTAGGGGTCGGTGGTGGGGCGGGGTAGGGCAGCAATGTTCTTATCTGTTTTGGGGCGCTCGCCGGGCAGGCCACGGTTCACGTCCCAGGAGCGGCCATCGGGGTAGGCCCCCACAATACCTAGGTCGGTGCTGCCGAGGTCCTTGTGGCCAACGCCGGCCGGAATTACGAGGATATCACCGGCTTGTACAGTTACTTTTTGGCCTTTTTCACCGCCTAGGTGCAGTAGTGCTGTGCCAGCGTACACGCCCAGTACTTCGTGCGAAGTGCTGTGGTAGTGGTGAAAATTGTAGACGCCATTGCGCCAGGAGTTGGTCCAGTTATTGGCGGCGAAGTGCTGCTCTAGCCACGCGGCCCCAGCTGCATCGCGGGTCGTGAAAGCCTGCCGGTATACCAGCAGAGGGTAGACATTATTCGGAATGATACCGTCGTCTTGAAAGTGAAGCTGCTCGGGCTGCATGAGGCGGAAGGGAGAGCGGACTGCGGCGGCTAGGCCCCAGGGCGCCACCCCGAGTAGTGGAAGAAAAGCACGCCGTTTCATAGGGTGCCTTATACGCGGTTGCGCGGACTTTGTAGTCCGCGTGCGTAAGCGGGCAGCCAGACGCGAACTACAAAGTCCGCGCAACAATGAGCGGTACTTTGACTTTAAAACTAGCTTACTTCAGCACTGGCAGCTGCACCGACGAAGCATGCCCCGGCTCGTGGTAAATCCGGATAGTCGCCTGCTTGAAGTCGCCCTCACCGGCTGTGGAGATGTTGACGAACTGCTGGGGGTTGCGGTCGACGAGCGGGAACCAGGTGCTTTGCACCTGCACCAGCAGGCGGTGGCCTTTCTTAAAGGTGTGCAGCACGTCGTTTAGCTCATATCTTACCTCCGTGGGTACGTTGGGCTGGAAGGCCTCGGGCTTCTCAAAGCTATTGCGGAAGCGCCCGCGAAACACATCGCCTCGCACCAGACGCTGCGTGCCACCTAGGGTCAGGCGCTGGGGATTGGGCGTTGGGTTGGGGGTGTCGTCGGGCAGCACGTCAATGAGCTTCACCACAAAGTCGGCATCGGTGCCCGAGGTGCTCACCCAGAGGTCGATACCTAGGGGGCCGGCCACGGTGAGGTCTTCGGTGAGCGGCTCGGTTTGGTAAGTCAATACATCGGGCCGCTGGGCGGCGAAGCGCTGGTCCTCAATCATGTACTCATTGTTGCGCCCGGCCTGCATGCTGGCAGTGTACGGCACCGGGTGGGCCGGGTCGCTGATGTATTCGTCGAAAGTTGGCGACGTTGGCGAATCAGCAGTTTGCGTGCGAGTTATTTGAAAGTGCGACTGCTTTTGATAAGGTGCAGGTTGCCCTGCCGCTACTCCATAAAGAAAGCCATTGGGCTGAAGATAAAACGGACGACTCTCCGCCGCCCTAGGCGGCCAAGTCGGATAGTCCTTCCACTGGTTCAGGCCCGTATCAAACAAGGTTGCTTCGGCCGCGCCAAACGTGCCTTTGCCTTTGAGGTAATAATTGAAAAACGGCGTTTCCAGCGTTTGGCGGTAGTGCTGAGCGGTGTTTTGGCCGAAGTCGTAGGGGCCAAATTTGCTCCAGTCGGGGCGGCTCCAGGCGCCGTGGGTCCAGGGCCCCATTATGAGGCGGTTGGTGGCTTTGGGGTTTTGCTTTTCGATGGCCTGGTAGGTGTGCAGGGCGCCGTAAAGGTCCTCAGCATCGTACCAGCCGCCCACCGTGAGCACGGCCGGGCGCACGTCGGTGAGGTGCTTTCGGATGTTGCGCGCCTGCCAGTAAGCATCGTAGGTGTCGTGCTGTAAGTACTCGTTCCAGATGCGGGCGCGGTTGTTGAAGTACTGCGGCGCATTAGCGTTTTTAATAGGCCCGAGCTTCAGGAAGAACTGGTAGGCGTCAGTGATTTTGAGGTCGAACAGCTCGTCGTACTTAGCCACAGGCTGCGGCCGTGGCGCGTCGAAGTAGTTGGTAAAATCGAAATTATCGAGCAGGAAAAACGCGCCGTTGTGCCGGGCATCATCGCCGATAAATTCATCCGTTACCGGCGCTTGTGGCGACACAGCTTTTAAGGCGGGATGGGCGCCGGGTAGGCTGGCCGTAGCGTAAAATCCGGGATAAGAAATGCCCATAATACCGACCTTACCATTGTTGCCGGGCACGCTTTTGAGCAGCCACTCGATAGTGTCATAGGTGTCGGTGCTTTCGTCGTGGGGCGTGGTGCTGGTGCCAGCGCGGCGCGGCTTGCCGAGCGCGGCAGCCGGTAGGGCGGGCGTCACTTCCTCAAACTGGCCCTCGCTGAGGTAGCGCCCGCGCACATCCTGATACACAAAGATGTACTTCTCCTGGCTGAGTTCGCGGCTGGGGCCGGGGCCGCGCAGGGGGTAGTTGCTTTCGCCGCGCGGGCCCGCCGAGTAGGGCGTGCGCTCCATAATAATGGGGTAGGGGTGCGCCTTGTCGGCATCCTGCGGCACGTAGAGAATGGTGTAAAGTTTCACCCCGTCGCGCATCGTAATCTGGCGGTCGAGCTTGCGGTAGTTTTGGCGCACAAACAGCGAGTCTTGGGCGCGGGTGGGCGGGGTAGTTTGCGCGGCAGCGCTAAGCGTGGTACCGGCAAAACCGGCGAGCAGCAGAAGGCGGAACATGACTAAAAAAGCTTAGGGGCCGTAAAGTAGCGCCTGCCGCCGGGTTTGGGCTACGGCTAGGCAGTAGCTTCGCATCATTCCTAGGGCGCTGTAGGGGCGGTAGCTACGATAGCCGCCGTTTTCAGAGGCCCTAGGTCACTCTCACACTCGTTTCCATGTCTTACATCCCCAACCCCGCCCGCTACGAAACAATGGAATACCGCCGCAGCGGCCGCAGCGGCTTGCAGCTACCCGCCATTTCGGTGGGCCTGTGGCAAAACTTCGGCGAAGTAGACGCCCTCGGTAACTGCCGCGCCATCTTGCGTACGGCCTTCGACGCCGGTATCACGCACTTCGACCTAGCCAACAACTACGGCCCGCCTGCCGGGGCTGCCGAAGAAACGTTTAGCCGCTTGTATAAGGATGACTTCCGGGCGCACCGCGACGAGCTTATCATCTCGACCAAGGCTGGCTACGGCATGTGGCCCGGCCCCTACGGCGATGGCGGCTCGCGCAAGTACCTAGTGGCCAGCCTCGACCAGAGCCTGCGCCGCATGGGCCTCGACTACGTGGACATCTATTACCACCACCGCCCCGACCCCGAAACACCGCTCGAAGAAAGCATGGGCGCCCTCGACGCACTGGTGCGCCAGGGCAAGGCGCTGTACGTGGGCTTGAGCAGCTACTCGCCCGACGAGACCCGCCGCGCCTGCGCTATTCTGCGCGACCTAGGTACGCCCTGCGTCATTCACCAACCCAAGTACTCGCTGCTAGTGCGCACGCCCGAAGAAGGCTTGCTCGACGCGCTGGCCGACGAAGGTGTAGGATGCATTGCCTTCTCGTCCTTGGCTCAAGGAGTGCTCACTGACAAATACTTGCAAGGTGTGCCGGCCGACTCGCGCGCCGCGCGCCGCCTAGGTAATGGCGCCATCGAGGAAGGCCAGCTCAACCCCGAGAACATTGCTAAAGCTCGGCAACTCAACGAACTGGCCCAGCAGCGCGGCCAGTCGCTGGCCCAAATGGCGGTGGCCTGGGTGCTGAAAGACCCGCGCATGACCTCGGTCATCATTGGAGCCAGCAAGCCGCAGCAAGTCACCGACGCCGTAGGCGCCGTGGCTAATCATCAGTTTAGTGGCGAAGAGCTAGCGCGTATCGACGCTATTCTGGCGTAGCTCGGCAGCCGCATACCCCACCCCCAGCCCCTCCCCTCCGGGAGAGGGGTGCCTGACGACTGGATGACGTCAGCTTACATCTACTTGCGGTTGGCACCCCTCTCCCGGAGGGGTGGGGCTGGGGGTGGGGTCTAGGGCATCGGTAGCCCAGCAGGGGTGCCGGCGGCCCCAGTAAGGCGGTTACGCGGCAGCAGGCGCATGGTGGTGTCGAGGCGCTGCGTGAGTAGCAACTGGCGCGACTGCTGGCGCAAGGCCGCTTGCTGCTGCTGTTGCTCTTTTTTCTGAAAAAGCTTGACCTGATACTTGGTGCCGGGCACATCGCGGCGCAGGTTTACGTAGGTAAGGCGGGGCGAGCGGGGGCGCATGGGCTCGCCATTCTGGATGCGTTCGATGCGGCGCTTGTTGTTGCCAAACAGCACGTTGAGTGGGTTCATGCCCACGTAGAGGTTGGCGCGGCCATCGAGGTTGTAGCGGCCGCTTACTTCGAGCTCGGTCAGGTTGCTATTTAGGCGTAAGCTCGGAATGAGCAGTTGCCCGCCGTTGAGGATAAATTCTGTGCTAACCGGCTCGAAAAACAAATGAGCCGTGCGCTCCTTCTTCACGAGCTTAAAGGACTGCTCTAGTGCTTCCACGTTTAGCAGCTCTAGGTCGCGCAAGTCGGCTTTGAGGTAGCCATAGGTGTCGGCCCGCACGGGCAAGAACGTTGAATCGAGGTCGGTGTGCAGGACGGCGGCGCAGCGGAGCGTACCCTTGATGTTGTCTTCGGTAAGCACCTGAAAGCGCATGGTGCTGCTGGCCGTAGCAAATAAATCGGGCAGCTTGATATCTTCGAGTAGGGCCTGCACGCGCAGCGGGTGGTGCCGCCGGCCGCCATCGGTGCGCAGCAGCCCGTGCAGCGAGATATGACCATCGAAGGCATCGAGCGAGCATTCGTCTACGCGGGCCTCGCCGTGGCTGAGGTGCGATACCAATTGAAATTTGCCTCCTTCGATAGAATTGTAGTGCACGCGGTCGGCCTGCACGCGCAGCACCGCCGTGAGGCCACCGCTGGCCAGCAGCGCTCCGGCCGGCGAAGGCGCGCTTGCTGGCCGATTGCGGGCGCGCAGGCGTGCCATGCGGCGCGCGCGGCGGGCAGCCTTTAGCACAGCGCGCGGCTGAAACTTGGTGGTGTCGCGGGGCGGCTTGAGGCTGGCTAGCATGCGTAGCAGCTGCTGCACATCGAGTGAGGAATAGCGCAGGTCAACATCGGCCGTGGCGGCCGTGAGGTGGATGCCCGAGACAAGAGCCGCTGCCGAAGCGCGCCCTACTCCGCCCTGCGGGGCCACAAAGCGCAGGTAAGGCATGCGCAGCAGCGAGTCGGTTTTTTCAAAGCGTAAGTGCAGGTCGCGCAGGGGCTCGCCCACTGGCAGCACCAGCTCGCCAATGTCCCAGGTAAATGAGCCATCGGCGGCCAGCAGCAGTTCGCGCAACGCCGGGGTGGGGGCGGGGTCATTGCCCTTACGGGCCGCTAGGGCCGCCCGTCGCCGCAGCGCCACCGCGCCCGGCGGACGCGAGAGCCGGGTAATCAGCTTGTGGTAGTTGATGCTGGCAAACCGCATCCCGAGCTGAAAATTGACGGGCGCCACGTCGTTGGTCGTGTCGGTAGGCCAGCTGGCCTGCCCAAAAAGCCGCCCGCCCCAAACACGCGCCTCAATACGCGAGAGCTCTACCTGCTTGCCGTCGTGGCGCAGATTCACGGCTAGGTTACGTAGTGTGTCCGGGCCCAGTACTAGGCGGCCGCAGCGCAGGTCCACATTGAGCCGTACCTCGTCGGGCAGCAAGTGGCTGCCCATAGTCATGGCCATTTTGCGGGCATTGCGGCGCTGCCGAAAGCGCCTGCCTTGCCGCTGGGCCGTAGCAGCGGCTAGCACGCGCTGGGTAGGGGCGTTGCCTAGGGCGCGTAAGCGGTCTATGTGCAGCTCATCAACCTCAAACTTGCCCGTGATTTCGGTGCGCGGGTGCTGGCCGGTGAGGTAGGTGAGCAGGTAAGTAGTGGTAGCTGCGGCCTTGAAGTGCATGCCATCCAAGGTGCCCGAAGCGTTGGTAAGGCGCCACAGACTATCGCGCAGCCCAATGTGCACGTTTACATCGGCCATCTTGATGCGCCGGGCCGGCACGCTGAATGCCGCACTGCGCAGCTCAACGGTGCCGCGCACCGACAGGCTCTTTTGGGTGCGGGCCAGCATTTGGTCGCCTAGGGGCGGTATGGGGCCGCGCAGCTGCACGTCGAGGTCAGCAATGCCATTGGTAGCTCGCCATAGGCCGGGCGAAATCACGGAAGCCAGCTCGGGCAGCTCGGTGCGCCCGCTTAGGTGTCCCTCCACATAGGGCCGCAAGAAGTTGCGCAGCAAAAATGTGGCGTCGAGCTGGCCCACTGGCGAGTAGATGCGGCAGCGGTCGAGCTGCACGCTGGCCGTGCTCAGATTGTGAGCGGGGCCGTTGTCGTAAGTGCCCTGCAAGTCCCAGCGGTTGATGCGACGTGTCGCGTCGGGCCAGGCCAAGCTAGCGTTTTGCAAGGCGAAGGTCAGCACTGTATGGGGGCGCACGGTGGGTCCGCTAAGCCCCGAAATGGTGTACACGATGCGGGCGTGGCTGGGGCTGGTGGCCCCGGCCAGGTAGGGCCGCAAGCGCGGCGGCAAGGCCGCGTGCAACACCGCCACCAGCGGCTGGGTGCCCGCAAACTGCAAGTGCAGCATGGTGCCGGTGGGCTGGTCGGCGGCCACCGTATGCGTGCCGCCGATGCGAATGGTATCGCCGTTGAGGGTGGCGCGGGTGCGCCAAAACTCGCCGCGCCGCGCCTTGAAGGCGTAGCGGTAGTTGAGCCAGGCACGCACTGGCTCGTGGGCCAGCAGCGTGCCCGAGCGGTTGGCCAGCTGCTCCAGGTAGCCATCGAGCACGCCGCTCAGCCGCAATGCGCCCTGCCGGATGCCACCCGTGAGGCGTGCGCGCTGCACTTGCCCGGCCAGCGTGCTGTGGGCGTAGTCGTTCTTCGTGACCATGTGGAAGTTGTACACCACAATGGAGTCGAGATTGAAATTCAGCAGCGGGTCCTTGCCTTCGCCCTGGCGGCGGGCTTTCTTGCCGCGCAGCCCCCAGCTGTGGCCCGTAGAATCGACGTATTGCTGAAAGTCGGCGTCGTGGATTTCGAGGCGCGTCACGCGCACCTTGCGGTGCCATAGGTCTACCAGCTCTAGGCGCAAGTCGGCGTGGCCCACGCGCAGCACGGGCACGGCCCGGTGGTGGCTGGTATCGGTAAGCGAAAGGTGACCTAGGGACGCCGTAACGTGCGGAAAGTCGCGCCATGGCGACAGCTCTACCGTGAAGGGCGCCAGCACCAAGCCCGAGTTTTTGGTGAGCTGCTCGCGCACCGTGCGCTGCAAGTAGCGCACGGTATAGTCGCGCCCGAGTAGCCACACCGCCGCGCCTAGCCCTAGTACTAAGGTCAGGAGTAATAAAAATCCAATAGCCAGCACGCGCCGGAGGGAAAAGGATTTCATGCGGCAAAATACGTAGTTCCGGCCCAGCTTGGATAAGCTTAAGGATGAATTGAGGCAGGAACCTCACCTACATACGGGAAGATTCCGCAAGCAGCCGGATAGGTTGGTGCGTGCACCCGGCGCCCTACCTTTACGGCCGCTCGGGGTGCCCACGGCGCGCCCTAGGGCGTATACCCTCGCATTCCAATTCACCTGGCTTTCCCCACTTTTTTCTCTCCCTCATGCCCAATCCAGCTGTCTCTATCGACCAACTGAGCATTGACACCATCCGCCTGCTGTCGGTGGACATGGTCCAAAAAGCCAATTCTGGCCACCCCGGCCTGCCTATGGGGGCGGCCCCCATGGCCTACGTGCTCTGGTCGAAGTTCCTGCGCTTCAACCCCCAAGACCCCAAGTGGCCCAACCGCGACCGCTTTGTGCTGTCGGCTGGCCACGGCTCGGCGCTGCTCTATAGCATGCTGCACCTCTATGGCTACGACCTAAGCATGGAGGAGCTGAAGAACTTCCGCCAGCCCGGCCACCGCACCCCCGGCCACCCCGAGTCTAACGTGACCCCCGGCATCGAAGTAACCACCGGCCCACTGGGCCAGGGCTTCGCCAACGGCGTGGGCATGGCCATGGCCGAGGCGCACCTAGGTGCTATGTACAACAAGCCCGGCTTTGAGGGCGTGCAGGACCACTACACCTACGCCATCGTGAGCGACGGCGACCTGATGGAAGGCATTGCTGCTGAGGCTGCTTCGCTGGCCGGCCACTTGCAGCTCGGCAAGCTAATTTTCCTCTACGACGACAACGACATCTCACTTGACGGCCCCACTAGCCTGGCATATACCGAAGACGCGATGAAGCGCTTCGATGCCTACGGCTGGCACACCTCGCACGTGAAAGACGGCAACAGCATTGACGAGATTGAGGCCGCCATTAAGGCTGCACAGGAAGTAAAAGACAAGCCGTCGATTATTTCCATCAAAACCATCATCGGTTTTGGCTCGCCACTGGCCGGCACCAATAAGGCCCACGGCAGCCCCCTAGGCCCCGACAACGTGAAGAAGGCCAAGGAGTTCTTTGGCTGGGACCCCGAGGCTACGTTCGTCGTGCCCAACGAAGTGTACGAGCACCTACGCCAGCCCGGCCAGAAAGGCGCCGAGCTGCAAAAGGAGTGGGACGCCAAGTTCAAGGAATACGAGGCTAGCTTCCCCGCCGAGGCTGAGCAGTTCCACGTTTCCTTCAATGGCAACCTGCCCGAAGGCTGGGACAAAGACCTGCCTGTGTACACGCCCGCTGATGGCAAGCTGGCCACCCGCCAGGCTTCGGGCAAAGCCCTCACGGCCATTAAGAAAGCCGTACCGTTCATGTTCGGCGGCTCAGCCGACCTGGCCTCGTCGAACGAGATGGACAAGTCGGGCGACGACTCATTCCAGCCCGGCCACTACGAGCGCTCGAACATCTGGTTTGGAGTGCGCGAGCACGCCATGGGCGGCATCATGAATGGCATTGCCCACCACGCCGGCTTGCGTACTTACGGCGGTACCTTCCTCACGTTCAGTGACTACATGCGCGGCGCCATTCGCCTCACGGCCCTTGCCGAGTCGGCTTCGACGTTCGTGTTCACCCACGACAGCATCGGCCTGGGCGAAGACGGTCCCACGCACCAGCCCATCGAGCAAGTGACCTCGCTGCGCACCGTGCCCAACATCGTAGTGCTGCGCCCCGGCGACGCCAACGAAACCACCGAAGCCTGGCGCATTGCCATGAACACGCCCAAGTCGCCGGTGTGCCTCATCTTGTCGCGTCAGGGCTGGCTCCCGTTCGACCAGTCGGTGCTGACCCCCGCCGCCGGCAACGTGCAAAAAGGCGCCTACGTGCTGAGCGAAGCCCAGGGCGGCACGCCCGAGCTCATCCTCATCGGCACCGGCTCGGAAGTGCCCCTGGCCCTAGAGGCCCAAAAAGTACTGCAAGCCGAAGGCACCCCCACCCGCGTGGTGAGCATGCCCTCGTGGGAGCTGTTTGAGCACCAGGACAAGGCCTACCGCGAGCAAGTGCTGCCCCGTAACGTGCGCAAGCGCGTGAGCATCGAGGCCGGCTCACCCATCGGCTGGAGCAAGTATACTACTGACGAGGGTGCCAGCATCAGCATGAACCGCTTCGGCGAGTCGGCCCCAGCTGATTACCTGATGAAAGAGTTTGGCTTCACCGTCGATAACGTAGTGAAAGTAGCCAAAGGCGTGCTTAGCGGCCAGCCCGAGGAGGACGACAAGAAGCAAGTAGTTTCGTAGTCGTTTGCTTCCTAGGTACCTTATAAGAGCGCCCCGCTGGCTTAGGCCGGCGGGGCGCTTTTTTGTGACAGCTGAGTAGGGGTGGGGTTCCACGCTTGAGCAGCAACCTAGGAAGCCGACGCAAATAGTGCTGCACACTGCTGCGCTATCTCCAACTCTTCATTGGTCGGAACGACCAGAATCTTAGCCCGCGAACCTGGTGCACTGAGGTCGCGCAAGCCCGGCTGGCGCTGTTGATTTTGAGCCTCAGCCAGGACCAAGCCGAAGAAGTCTATATCCTGGCATACCAGTTGGCGCACTAGGGCGTCGTTCTCGCCCACGCCGGCCGTGAAGATGATAGCGTCTAGGCCGTTGAGTACGGCAGCGTAGGCGCCGATATACTGCCGGATGCGGTAGGCGTAAATGTCATAAGCCAGCTGGGCGGCGGCATCGCCGGCTGCTAGCGCCTGGCTAATGTCGCGCATGTCGTTGGAGCCGGCTAAGCCCAGCATGCCGCTTTCTTTATTGAGCAAGGTGTTGACTTGCTCGGGCGAGTAGCCCAGTGGCCCCGTCAGGTGCAATAAGATGGAGGGGTCTACGTCGCCCGAGCGGGTGCCCATGACTAAGCCCGCCAAGGGGCTGAAACCCATGCTGGTATCCAGCGACTGGCCGCCGCGCACCGCCGCCATGCTGCACCCGTTGCCTAGGTGGATGGTGATGAGCCGGGCATCGGGCTGCCCTAGGTAGGCTGCCGCTTGCGCGGCCACGTACTGGTGGCTGGTGCCGTGGAAGCCATAGCGCCGGATACGCTGCTCTGTATACAAGGCCGTAGGCAAAGCGTAGCGAAACGCCTTTTCTGGCAGTGTTTGGTGAAAAGCCGTGTCGAACACCGCCACCTGCCGCGCCCGCGGAAACACCCGCTCGGCCACTTCTATCCCTAGGTAGTTGGCTGGATTGTGCAGCGGCGCTAGCCCAAATAGCCGCTGAATTTCGGCCTTTACCTCGGGCGTTATCGGGGTGGCTTGGCTGAAACTTTCGCCGCCGTGCACCACGCGATGACCCACGACATCAATGTCGCTCGGGTCTTGGATAACGCCGTCCGTGAGTAAGTGCACTACTTTGTGCAGGCCGGCTTCGTGGTCGGGGAGGGGCAGGGTTAGGCGCTGCTCGGTGGGGACTCCTTCGGCAAAAACCTTGTGCGAAATCGTGGCTTGCTCCGAGCCTACGCGCTCAACCAAGCCGCTGCATACCGGCTGCTCGGCTGGCCAGCGGAAGAGTTGGTATTTGATAGAACTGCTGCCGGAGTTGATAACGAAAATGTTCATATGCTATTAGTTAACGCGCGATTTTATGTTAGTCATGCAGAGCGCAGCGAAGTATCTCGCGTGTTGACGTTCGATAACGTGAGAGATTACTGCGCCACGCGAGATGCTACGCTGCGCTCTGCATGACTAACATAAAAGAAGAACGCTACCCTTGCTGACTCTGGATGGCCGTAATTATCACCGTATTATACACGTCGTCCACGGTGCAGCCGCGGCTGAGGTCGTTCACCGGCTTATTTAATCCTTGCAGCACCGGGCCAATGGCGAGGGCGCCGGTTTCGCGCTGCACGGCTTTGTAGGTGTTATTGCCGGTGTTGAGGTCGGGGAAGATGAGCACGCTAGCCTGGCCGGCTACTTCGGAGTCAGGCAGCTTTTGGCGGCCCACTAGCGGGTCCACGGCGGCGTCGTACTGGATAGGTCCTTCCACCTTGAGGTCTGGGCGCTTTTGGCGCACCAACTCGGTGGCTTGGCGTACTTTCTCGACATCGGCGCCCGCGCCGGAGGTGCCCGACGAGTAGGAGAGCATGGCTATCCTAGGCTCGATGCCGAAGGCTAGGCTGCTTTCGGCCGACGAAATGGCAATTTCGGCTAGCTGCTCGGCGGTAGGATTGGGGTTTACGGCACAGTCGCCGAATACGGCCACACGGTCGGGCAGGCACATGAAAAATACCGACGACACCACCGACACGCCGGGTTTGGTTTTTATAAACTGCAACGCCGGCCGGATGGTATGTTGCGTGGTGTGCACCGCCCCCGATACCATGCCGTCGGCGTGACCTTTGTACACCATCATCGAGCCGAAATACGACACGTCGCGCAGCAGGTCGCGGGCCATGTCCTCGTTCACGCCTTTGCTTTTGCGCAGCTCATAAAAGGTCGCCACGTAGTCGGCGTAGTAATCAGATTTTACTGGGTCGATGACCCGCAAGTGACCTAGAGGCAAATTGATACCTAGGCGCTTGGCCGAAGCCGCCACCTGGTCGGGGTCGCCGAGGATGGTGAGGTCCACGATATCCTGGTGCAGCAGAAAGGCTGCTGCCCGCAAGATGCGGTCGTCGTTGCCCTCGGGCAGCACGATGTGGCGGCGCTGGCGCTTGGCCCACTGCAAGAGCCGGTACTGGAACATGTGCGGCGTGAGACCCTCGGGCTGGAAGCTCACTAGCTTTTCCTCTAGCGCGCGCACCGCCACGTAGCGCTCGAAGGTGCTGATAGCCAGCTGTATTTTTTTTGGGTTGTCGGGCGTGATGCGTGAGCGAATGGCACCTACGCGGTTAGTAGTTTCGAAGGTGCCAGTGGGCACCACCAAGATGGGCACCACGTTGGGCAAACCCTCTAGGAGGCGGCGCACGGGCTCGTCGGGTTCTGAGCCGGTCGAGAGCACGATGCCAGCCACCCTAGGGTAGCTGGCCGACTGGTTGGCCTGCAAGGCGCACACGATGATGTCCCCTCGGTCGCCAGGCGTCACGATTAAGACGTTCTCCTTGAGGTAATTCAAGAAGTTAGGTACCTGCATGGCCCCAATAATGTAGTTATCGACTTGGTTGCTCAGCCCGACTTCGCCAAACAGCAGCTTGCCGCCCAGCCCCTCCTTAATCTCACGCATGGTGGGATGCAACAGATTGGGGTCTTCGGGAATGACGGCCAGCAGTACCTCATCCGGCAGCTGGCTGCGCAGCAGTGCTTCCACATCGGCTAGCTGGGCCGGCGTGATGCGGTTGGCCACCAGCTGCAGTACTGGCACCTCGCGGCTCTCGAAGCTACGCAGTGTGGTGAGGGCGGTGCTAACGACTTGAGCCGTGCTCTTGCCGGCACCCGACACCACCAGAATAACCGGTACGCCTAGGTTCTTGGCAATCGACACGTTGGCGTCGAACTCAAACGCCGTGCCCGGCCCCACAAAGTCGCTGCCCTCCACCACCGTAAAGTCGCAGCTCTCTTCCCAGTGCTTGAACTTGCGGATGACCGTGTCAATCAGCTCGCCCTGGGCGCCGGTTTCGAGCAGGCGCAGGGCCTCGGCGCGGGTGTAAGCGTAAGTGTCTACAGCTGGTAACTGCAGCTTGAAGTAGCTAACGATGGTGGCTAGGTGTGGGTCGACCTGTTTAGATGGGTCGTGGTCGATGAGGGGCTTGAAATAGCCTACCCGGCGGGCTTGCCCAAGCAGCATGTTTACCAGCCCTAAGGCAACCAGCGACTTACCGCTGTAGGGCTCGGCAGTAGCGATGAAAACGGCTTTCGTCATGCAGGTGCTAACGTAGAGGTTCGGGCTGGCGTTGGCTAGAGGGGTTGTAGACTTTGTAGGTCTACGCGGTGATACAGGCTATTCGCACTGCCAACTCCCCAGACTTATTGGAAAGAGCAAATTTAAAGGCGCAAGCTTTATTTAGATATTTTCTAAATAAAGCTTGCGCCTTTTGCTTCTTTTGATAACTTTGCCACTGTTTAGAATGCGTCTAAATAGTATCTAGGCACTTCACCGCAGCTCACTTCTAAGCCAATTGTGGTTGGGTGGCTTGTCACAAAGACTGTTGAGCCATCGAAAGCAAGCGCATCATTTCTTCTTAGCATTTATGTCCCGTTGCCTTCATCATAACCCCCTAGGGGGCATTGCGCAGTGCCCCGGCGGGTGCTGCCTACACCTGTATTTTGGCAACGTGGGCCTGCGCTTGCTGCCACACGAGCTGCGTCAGTGGTGCGGTATCGTGGCCGAGCTTTGCACCTACAACGCTCCGCACATCGTGGATGCCGAAGAGCGTTGCCTCAGCATTCCCGGACCCACCTCTGATGTAGTCTTTCTGTTTTCGCTAGAGGAGCTGCACTGGCTGCACGACCTACTCCTCAGCGCCTCATTGCTGCTAGAAGCCGATGCCCTGCTGGCCCCTAAAGCAGGTTTCTAGCACAAAGACCCCACCCCCGACCCCTTCCCTCCGGGAGATGGAAGCCTGACAACTGCTTAACGTTCAATTACGTTTGCTTGCGGCCGGCTCCCCTCTCCCAGAGGGGAGGGGCTGGGGGTGGGGTCTCTGCGTTAGAAACGCATACGCAACCTTACACCAGCTTGTCAGGTGTAATAGGTAGCTCGCGTACGCGCTTGCCGGTGGCGTTGAACACGGCATTGGCGATGGCGGGGGCCACGCCAATAGTCGCGATTTCGCCGATGCCCTTGGTGCCTAGGGCGTTCACTTTCAAGTCGGGCTGGTTTACGAAGGCTACTTCGATGTTAGGCGCGTCGGCGTGCACGGGCACGTGGTAGTCGGCCAGGTCTTTGGTGACGTAGCGGCCAAACCGGTCGTCGATGCGGGCGTGCTCCATCAGGGCCATGCCGATGCCGCCCACGGCGCCGCCCTTCATTTGGTTGGCAGCAGTTTTTTCGTTGATAATGGTGCCCGCGTCAGCGCACGACACGAGCTTGCTCACGCGCACCTCGCCAGTCAGTTCGTGCACGCGCACCTCGGCAAAATGCACAGAGAAGGAGTACATGGAGTACTGCTGGCCTTCATTGCCAGGCTTGGCCTCGACCGTGACGGTGGCCGCGCCGGCCTGCTTCAGCAAGTCAGAGTAAGGCACGCGGGCGGCGGTGTTGCTGCTCAGCGAGAGGTGTTTATCACCTAGGGTTACATCTTCTTTCTTCGCCGACGCGAAAGTCGGGTTTTGGGCGCCAGCCAGCTCGCGCAGCTTGTCTTTGAGGGCCAAGCAGGCTTGCTGCACGGCTGGGCCTACGCTGTTCACTGTCGAAGAGCCACCTTGTGTGCCCGCCTGCGGGTAGTCGGAGTGGCCGAGCTCAAATGTGATTTTCTCGGGCGCGATACCTAGGGTATCGGCCGCAATCTGGGTCATAGCCGTGCCGGTGCCGGGGCCAATGTCGGTGGTAGCGCACTGCATGAGCACAGTGCCATCGGGCCGCAGCTGGGCGCTGGCGTGTGCCCCGCCGCGGTGCGCGCCAAAGGTGCCTACGCCCATGCCGTAGCCCACCAGCCACTCGCCGTCGCGGAGGCTGCCGGGCTTCAGCTTGCGGTTGCTCCAGCCGATGCGGTCGGCGCCAAGCTTGTAGCACTCCTTCAAGAACTTAGTGCTCCAGGGGCGGTTTTTCTCGGGGTCCGTGTCGGTGTAGTTGCGCAGGCGAAACTCCAGCGGGTCGAGGTTAAGCAGGTGCGCCATTTCGTCCATGGCCGACTCCAGGGCAAACGCGCCGGTGGCCTCACCGGGGCCGCGCATCCAGATGGGCGAACCGATGTCGAGCGCCGCCAAGCGGTAGCGCGTCGTCAGGTTAGGCGACGCGTACATCATGCGCGTCTGCGCCAGGGTCGATTCGGTAAACTCCTCGTAGGTAGAAGTTTGGCCAATGCTCTCGTGGGTGATGGCCGTGATTTTACCGTCGGGCGTGGCGCTCATGCCGAGCTTCTGCCAAGTATAGGGGCGATAGCCCACCTGCGTAAACATCTGCTCGCGGGTCAGCATCAGCTTCACTGGGCGGTTCACCACCTTGGCCGCGATGATGGCTGCCGACTCGTGCGGCCAGCTGTGCAGCGCGTTGCCGAAAGCCCCGCCTACGAAGGTGGCAATCACCTTCACGTTGGCCTCGGGCAGGCCCCACTCCTTGGCAAAGTCGCGGCGGGTGGCTAGGGTGCCCTGTGTCTTGTCGTAGAGGGTGAGGCGGTCGGGTGCCTCCCAATGCGCCGTGATGGACTGCATCTCCATCGGGTGGTGCATCTCGGTCGGAATCACGTATTCCCCTTCGATTTTAATAGCGCCCGTCTTGTAAGCATCGGCCTGGCCGCGCTGGTAGTCAGCCATCGGCGACTTCGGATTCTTTTTGGCCGAAGTAGGCAGAAAAGCCTGTGGCTTGTTGTCCTCTAGGTTGGTTTGGTGCGCTTCTTTGGCGTACTGCGCCTTTATTAGCCGGGCAGCGTAGCGGGCTCGCTCCCACGAGTCGGCCACCACCACGGCGATGGGCTGGTCGTTGAAGCGGATTTTATCGTCGTTGAATATCTTGATGGGCCCGCCCACCGTGGCCGGTTGCGAGGGGTCTTTGCCAGCCGTATCGTAGCCTGGCACCTTGGGCGAGTTGTAGTGCGTAACCACAGCCAGCACGCCCGGCGCGCGCTCGGCGGCCTTGGCTTCGATGCTCGTGAGGCGGCCCTTGGCAATGGTGCTGCCCACCAGCACGGCATAAACCAGGCCCGGCAGCTCGTACTCGGCCGAGTACTTGGCTGCGCCGGTAACCTTCAAGTGGCCATCCACCCGGTTCATCGGTGCGCCGATTTGCTTCTGTTGCGCTTTCATAATCAATATACTATTGCTGAGCGTTGCTGCTAGTTGCTATAAACCACATCTATTACCTCTTCTCTGTCATGCTGAGCTTGCGAAGTATCTTATCAGGTCAGAACCTTGCGTGATAAGATGCTTCGCAAGCTCAGCATGACAGAGGAGAAGTGATAGACTTTTACTTAGGCCGCCGCGGCGGTGCGGAGAGCCTGCACTATTGTATTGGGTCCCAGCTTCAGCTTGTACGCGTTGTGTTTAAAGGCTTTGGCGCCTTGCATGGCTACTTCGGCGGCGCGCCGGAAGCTGGCTTCCGTGGCGGGCTGGCCCACCAGCGACTGCTCGGCGGCAGTGAGACGCCAAGGCTTATGGGCCACGCCGCCCATGGCCAAGCGGGCGGCCTTGATGGTGTTGCCATCGAGGTCGAGCGCCGCCGCCGTGCTCACGAGGGCGAAGGCGTAGCTGGCGCGCTCGCGCACCTTCTGGTAGTGCACGTGCTTAGTGAAGGGGCCATCGGGAATATCAACGGCCGTAATCAGCTCGCCGGCCTCGAGGTTGGTATCCTTTTCGGGCGTGTCGCCGGGCAGGCGATGGAAGTCGGCGAAGGCGATACGCCGGTCGCCCTTAGGTCCGCTCACGAGCACGGTAGCGTCCAAGGCCACCAGGGCCACGCTCATGTCGGAGGGGTGCACCGCGATGCACTTGTCGCTCGCCCCGAAGATGGCGTGCATGCGGTTAATGCCTTCGAGGGCGCCGCAGCCACTGCCAGGCTCGCGCTTGTTGCAGGGCATGGTAAGGTCGTAGAAATAGCTGCACCGGGTGCGTTGCAGCATGTTGCCGCCCACAGTGGCCATGTTGCGCAGCTGCGGCGAGGCACCAGCGTTGAGGGCCAGGGCCAGTAGCGGCTGGTGCTGGCGCACCAGCGCATCGTTGGCCACCGCCGAATTCAGGGCTAGGGCACCTAGGCGTAAGCCTTTGTCCTGGCGCTCGATTTTGGCAAGGGGCAGGCGGTTGATGTCCACCAGCTTTTGCGGCGTCATGATGCCGCGCTTCATCAGGTCGACCAGGTTGGTGCCGCCCGCAATGAACTTGGCAGTGGGGTCTTTGGCTACCGCGTCGATAGCACCCTGGGGCTTGGTAGCCCGCACGTATTGAAACTGGTTCATACCTTTTGGCCTCCCTGCTTTACGTCTTGGATGGCCGCCACAATGTTGGAGTAAGCGCCGCAGCGGCAGATGTTGCCGCTCATGTATTCACGGATTTCGCCTTCCGAGCCGGCGTGGCCCTCGCGCACGCAGGCCACGGCGCTCATAATCTGGCCCGGCGTGCAGTAGCCACACTGAAAGCCGTCGTGCTTCACGAAGGCCTCCTGCATAGGGTGCAGGTCGTCGCCCTTGGCCAGGCCCTCGATGGTCGTGATTTCCTGGCCGTCGTGCATCACCGCGAAGCTCAGGCACGAGTTCACGCGCTGGCCATCGACGTGCACCGTGCAGGCGCCGCACTGGCCGTAGTCGCAACCCTTTTTGGTGCCGGTGAGGTGCAATTGTTCGCGCAGCAGGTCGAGCAGCGTGGTGCGCGGCTCTACTTGCAGTTTGTGCTTGGTGCCGTTCACTTTGAGCGACAATGGTATTTTCTCAAAAGCGGCAGCTACTTTTTCGTCGAGCTCGGCCGCAGCCGCTGTGACTACGGGGCTGGGCACCAAGGCCATCGCCGTTAGCACCGATGACTGCTTGAGGAAGGTGCGCCGCGAGTCGTCGTGCGGGCTCGCTTGTTCAGGTTCAGCGTTCATAGCCAGTTATATAGTAAGAATACGAGTTAAGATAGTACACCGGCGCTAAAGAGGGGACAGGCGCGGGTGGGGTTGCAACAGAAGCGGCGGGGTTTCTGTTGCAGCCTTTTTGCTCGTTTGGTTTGCTAGCGCTGCCCTAGGGCGAGTAGTAGGCTCACTGGCAACGGCAAGCGCCCGGCAAAACATTCGAGCGCCTCCCCAAGCCGCGAGCGGATGGGCTCGCGGCTTGGGGAGGCGCTCATTTTACTGTAGGAAGTTTGTGCAAGGAGACCTAGGCAGGAGCCAAGTCTTTACTTTCGGTAACTTCTTCGTCGGCCTCTGGTACCTCGCCAGCCTCGCCAAATAGCGTGCGCAGGCGCTCCGGCGTCAGCTCAGTAAAATCGCGGATAATGGCCAGCGGCGCCTGAAACTCGCTGCCAGCCAGTGTCGATGTCACGGCCACGCAATGCATACGCGCCTTATAGGCGGCGTGCTCGCCTAGGGTGGCATCTTCAAAGACCACGCAGTGCTCGGGTTTAACGCCTAGCTTCTCGGCCACCACGGCGTAGGTTTCGGGGTGGGGCTTGCCTTCCTCCACATCATCGGCGCCTACTACCACGTCGAAGTGGCGGCGCAGGTCAAGAAAATCCAGAATGTAGCTCAGCGTATCATTGGCCGAGCCGGTGCCCAGGCCCACCTTGAGGCCACTGGCGCGGGCGCCTTCTAGAAAGTCTACCAGACCTGCTAGGGGTCGGCGCTCGTCCCAGTATAGCGTGCGGTACATGAACTCGCGCTGGTCGGCGTATTTTTTTAATTCTTTTTCGGGTACGGGGTGGTCAAATAGTTTTTCTAGAATGTCGGTAGCGGGCATCCCATTAAGGCTACGCAGCAGCTCGGTAGCGTCGGCCTCCAGGCCTAGGTCTCGAAAAAGTAACTGAAAGGCGCGAGCCTGCACGGGCGTGTTATCAATGATAACGCCGTCCATATCGAAGATGAGGGCTTGTAAATCAGCCATACTATATAGAAAGGAGAGAAATGAAGGCTGCTTAGCCAGAGGCGGCTAAGGCATGGAGGCGGCGCGGGCGCTCACCTAGAACCCAGGCGCCGCGCTTGCGGTCGCCGGGTGCGGTGCTTACTGGCTGGCGCGGCAAAAGGATATAGTTGACCTTACTAGGTTGGGGGCATCGCCAAGCCACCAAACCGGGCGCAGCTGCCCGGCGGCTCGCAAGGCTTAGACGTACTTTTGCCTAACGGCTCGCCCTAGGCGGGCCTTTTTAGTGTAGCAGCCGGCTGGCTGCATCCAACGTTTGTAACGTGAATAAAAACCTTCTGCCACTCGCTCTGGGCGGCCTGGCCATCGGCACCACCGAGTTTGTGATGATGGGCCTGCTGCCCAGTATTGCCCACGATTTTCGCGTATCGATTCCGGCAGCGGGCTATGCCATTTCGGCCTACGCGCTGGGCGTCGTCATTGGGGCGCCGCTGCTCACCACCCTCGGGCGCCAGCTGCCGCCCAAGCGCATTTTGGTGCTGCTGATGGTGCTGTTTACCGTATTTAATGCGTTTTCAGCCTTCGCGCCCAACAATGCCGTGCTGTTTGTGGCGCGCTTGCTGGCAGGGCTGCCGCACGGAGCCTTCTTCGGGGTGGGCTCGGTGGTGGCGAGCCGGCTGGCAGCCCCTGGCAAGCAGGCGCAGGCTATTTCCAACATGTTTGCGGGCCTCACTGTAGCCAATCTACTCACGGTACCGCTGGGCACCTACCTAGGGCAGCACTACTCGTGGCGCTTGGCGCTGGGCGGCACGGCTGGCGCCGGTCTGCTCACGCTGCTGGCTATTCACTATTTTCTGCCAGCGCTGCCCGCTCAAAACACAGGCAGCGCCGCGTCGGAATTGTTGCTGTTTCGGCGCCGCGCTACGTGGCTCATTATGCTTATTACGGCCATCGGCACAGGCGGGCTGTTTTGCTGGGTGAGCTACATTGCCCCGCTCATGACGGAGGTTTCGCGCTTTCCGGCTACCTACGTGCCCTATATTATGATGCTGGTGGGCCTAGGTATGGTAGTGGGCAATGTGGTGGGCGGCAAGCTCGCCGACCGCATGAAACCGGTGACGGCCTGCTTGCTCCTGCTGCTGGCGATGGCCGCTACGTTGCTGGTTATCTTCTTCTCGTCCGGAAATCAAATCGCCTCGCTGGTGCTGACCTTCTTGGCCAGCAGCTGGTCGCTGGCCTTGGCCGCGCCCATTCAAATCTTGATGATACAGTCGTCGAAGGGGGCCGAAATGCTGGGAGCTTCGGTCACGCAGGCGGCTTTTAATATGGGCAATGCCCTAGGGGCCTTTTGGGGCGGGCTGCCCATTGCAATGGGCTACGGCTACACGTCGCCCTCTTTGGTGGGCGTGGGCATGGCGCTGGCCGGGTCGGGCTTTGCCTATGTGCTAGCTCGCACCATGCGCCAGCAGCCGGCTGAGCCACTGCTGGAGGTAGTAGCTTAGTTAAGCAAAAGGCGCCTGGTTTGCTCAGCAAGCCGGCGCCTTTTGCTTAGTTCAGGATTTTTGCACTTGCCCCGCCGCGCTACTCGCCGCCGTACTTGCTGCCGCCGCTGCCGCCCGCGTCCATGCGCACGATGCGCGGGGTGAAGGAGCCGAGCACATCGACTAGGTCCTGTTGGTGGGCCATTACCTGGTGAATGTCTTTGTAGGCCATCGGGGCCTCGTCGAGACCACCGCCGATGAGCTCCACACCCTTGTCGCGCAGCAGCCGGCGCAACTCGCCCTCGCTCACCTGCTGTTTGGCCTGGGTGCGCGAGAGCCGCCGCCCGGCCCCATGCGAGGCCGACTGTATAGAGTCGCGTTCGCCCCGGCCGCGCACGATGTAGCCGGGCGCTGTCATCGAGCCCGGAATGACGCCTAGCACACCCTGGCCCGCCGGGGTGGCGCCCTTGCGGTGCACAATGGCCTCGCGGCCATCGGGAAGGGTTTCCTTCCAGGCGAAGTTGTGGTGGTTCTCGACCTTGGCCAGCGGCTTTTCACCTAGGGCCTGGCTGAGGCGGCGGTGAATGTCGCGGTGGCAGGCAGAGGCGTATTCGCCGGCTAGGTTCATGGCCCGCCAGTATTCCTGGCCCTCCTGGGTGTCGAGGTCGAGCCAAGCCAAGTAGCGCGCCTCGGGCGGCAACGGACATTTCTCCATGGCCACTTTGGTGTAGTGCTGCGCAATGGCCGCGCCCAGCCCCCGCGAGCCGCTGTGCGACAGCAGCCCTAGGTACTGCCCCACGGGTACGCCTAGCTCGTTGTCCTCGGTGGTAATATCGACCAAGCCCCACTCCACGAAGTGGTTGCCCGAGCCCGACGAGCCCAGCTGGTTGATGGCCGCCTCGCGCTTGCCGCGCACCACGGCGATTTCCTTAAACTCGGGCCGGTCGAGAATGGGGTCGTCGGCGGGGTGCTTGAATACTTCCTTGCCGCCAAAGCGGGTGTGGGCGTGCAGCATTTTCTTGAGCTCCTGGGTGCGCTGCCCTAGGTAGCGCGGCGGCAGGTCGAAGATGGAAAGTGCCATGCGGCAGCCGATGTCCATGCCCACACCATAGGGTATCACGGCATTGTCCACTGCCAGCACGCCGCCAATGGGCAGGCCGTAGCCCTGGTGGGCGTCGGGCATCAGGGCGCCGTCGAGGGTCACGGGCAGCTGCATGGCAGTGTCCATTTGGCGGCGGGCGCCGTCTTCGATAAAGGCCTCGCCGTAGCGGCGATAATCTTTTACCTGCGGGTTTAGGACGACATTGCGGCTGGGCTCGGGCACAAATTCTTTGGCCAAGTCGCGCCACAGCGAGTCGCGCAGGTAGGCGTAGGGGTCGTCTTTTATTTTCTGAAGCAGGGCCAGCGCGCTGCCTTTATCGAGTTTACTGAGCTGTCGGTCGGCCAAGATGTCTAGGGCCAAGGTGATAGCGCGGCCTTCGGGGTAACCGAGCTTGCGCAGGTCGTTGCCGCGCAGTTTGAGAGTAGCCATAGGGTAGGAAATAGTGGCCCGTTTATAGCGCGGCCCAGGGCTGCGGAGTTATGGCCGAGCCTAGCGCCAGCCTAGGTGCCCACCCCCAATGCTACCGTTCTGCTAAGGTGCCGCCCATCCAATTTTTATCGAACAGGCGCCTGCTGCGCGCGTATGCAGGGCCCCATGAGCACTCCTCTGCCAACCGTCGTTTTTCTGCACGGCTACCTCGAAAGCCCAGCCATCTGGCCTGACTTCCTAGATGACCACTTCCGCGATTACCAAGTGCTCACGCCCGCCTTGCCCGGCTACGGCCCTGCTGATGCAGCCCCCGACTACAGCCTCGAAGCCGCGGCGGATGCCGTGCGAGCCGAGTTAGCTGCCGCCGGTGTAGGGCGCGCTGTACTGGTGGGCCACAGTATGGGCGGCTACGTGGCGCTGGCATTTGCCGAAAAGTACCCGGGCCTGGTGGCCGGCCTAGGGCTGTTTCATTCGTCTGCTTTGCCCGATAGTGCGCACGACGCCGAGCACCGGGCGCGCAACCGCACCTTCCTGGAGGAGCACGGCGTGGCTGCCTACGCCGAAGAGTTTTTGCAGTCTCAGCTGTCGCCCGTGCACCGCGAGTCGCTGACCGATGCTATCGAGCAGCTGCAAGCCATCGCGGCGGCAATGCCGCTGGCCGTGGCCCTAGGTAGCCTCGACGCCATGGCCCAGCGCCCCGACCGCCGGGCGGTACTCGAAAAAGCTACTTACCCCGTGCTCTTCATTGCGGGCAAAGACGACCATGCCGTGCCGCCCGAAAAGACCCACGAGGAAAGCCTACTGCCCGACTACTGCACCGTGGTGTGGCTGGCAGGCGTAGGCCACCTAGGCTTCATCGAGCGGCCCGCCGACACGCGCCGCGCCGTGCGCCACTTGCTGGATGCAGCCTTCGACCACTAGCTCTTACGGGAGACAAAGCGGTTTCAACATCAAGACACGCATGTCATTGCGAGCGTAGCGAAGCAATCTTTCCTTCACGTTAGCTGACGTAAGCCAGACGGTGTAAGGAAAGATTGCTTCGCTGCGCTCGCAATGACATGCGTGTTTATGATAGATTATAAACTAAGGGGCGCACTCTGCATATGCAGCCCTACGAACTGCACGACAACGTGGCGCAGCCGGGCTTATCCTGAGCCCATTCGGGCCGCTTCGCGGCTAGCTCCTCATGCTCGGGATGCTCAGCAAATGGAGTTTTTAGCACCTCAAATAGTGTGTTGAGTTTCGACAAATCACCAGCCTCGGCTGCCTCAATAGCTTGCTGAGCGAGGTAATTGCGCAGCACATATTTGGGGTTAGCGGCCAGCATACCTTCCTGGATAGTCTCCGGGCTAGCCGTTTCCTGCCGCAGGCGGAGCGCGTAGCGGTGCAGCCACTCACGCAGGCCTAGGTCTGCGCCCGGCGCGTCGGTATAAGTAGACTGCGCGAGTAGTTCGTTAAACAGCTTTTCTTCTTGGGCTTCAGCCGTCAGCAGCGCGGCCGGCAAGTAGGAAAGCTGCCGGAAGAAAATGGTCATATCGGCCTCGGCTTCGGCGAGAGCAGCGGGCAGCGCCTCAGTGAGAGCATGGTCGCTGGCGTTGTCGAGCGCGGTGAGGCCGAGCTTACGTAGTAGCAGCTCGTGCTGGGTGGCGGAGAAGGTGTCGGCGTACACGTCGAGGCCGGCGCGTAGGGCTTGCGGGTCGGCCACCAGTGGCCCTAGGGCTTGCGCCAGGGCCATCAGGTTCCACATGGCCACGTGGGGCTGCTGGCCAAAGGCGTAGCGCCGCGAGCCAAAGTCGGTGGTGTTGGGCGTCCAGTCGGGGTCGTAGGGTTCGAGCCAGCCGTAGGGGCCGTAGTCGATAGTGACGCCTAGAATCGACATATTGTCGGTGTTCATCACGCCGTGCACGAAGCCCACGGTCATCCAGTGCGCTACCATCACGGCCGTGCGCCGGGCTACTTCCTCAAACCAGCGCACGTACACCTCAAGCGAGGGTTCGCCCAGCTCGGGGTAGTGGTGCCTAATAACGTAGTCGGCGAGCGCGCGCAGGTTGTCCATTTCGCCGAGGGCCGCCATTATCTGGAAGTTGCCAAAGCGGATGAACGTAGGCGCCACTCGCGCCACAATGGCGCCGGGCTCGGGCCGGGCATTGCCGTTATAAAACATGTCGCGCACCACTTCATCACCGGTGGCGACTAGGCTCAGCGCCCGTGTGGTGGGCACACCGAGGTAGTGCATGGCCTCGCTGCACAAAAACTCGCGCACCGACGAGCGCAATACGGCCCGGCCATCGGCCCGGCGCGAGTAGGGGGTAGGGCCGGCGCCCTTGAGCTGAATCTCCCAAGGCGAACCGTCGGTGGCCGCCACTTGGCCCAGCGAGATAGCCCGGCCATCGCCAAGCTGCCCCGCCCAGTTGCCAAACTGGTGCCCGCCGTAGCGCGCCGCAAAAGGCTTCATGCTGGGCAGCAGAATGTTGCCGCCCAAAATAGACTCCGCGGCCCCGCGCCCTACGGGCTTAGCCAGTCCTAGGTAGTCGCCCAGCTCATCGGACCACGCCAGCAGCTTGGGCTCGCGCACCGGGGTCGGCGTCACCCGCGAATAGTGGTAGCCGGGCACCTGCCGCGAGCCTTTATTGCCTGACACCTCGCCACGCAGTTCGTCTACAAAAGGGTTTTCGAAAGTAGCTTGGTCAAGCTGAAGGGCAGTAGCCATTGAAATCAAAGTAAAGTGGAGAAGTAGCCTGAGCTTTGTAGTCCGAGCGTGAGCGCAGCGAGCGGTACGCAGGTGAACGTAGGATGATTGCTACGCTCGCGCTACAAAGTCCGAGCTACCCCTTAACAGCTATTAATGCTACTTGGTGCGACCTAGGCCGGCACAATGGCTAGCGCTAATTCACCTTTGACGGCCGGCAAATCTATATGCAGGAGTTGCCCAGTGACTTGTAACGACAATTGCCCTAGGGCGGTGCCCGCCGCCGTATCCCACAGATAGACAGTGTAAGAACCAGCCGCCAGCCCTGGCAAAGTGAGCTGGCCCAACTGTGACCTAGGCGCCCGCCGGGTGCCGCGACGCGTAATAAGCCGGTCCTGCCGCAGCAGCCACACTACCGCTTGCCGGGCATCGCCGCAGGCAAAGACCGCAAAAGCCGGGTTAGAAACTTGCACTTCCTCATTGAGGTTGCGCCGCTGAAAGCTCGGCCAGTCGAGCAACTGCGCAAAGGCCGCTAGGCTGCGCTGCGCCGCCCGCATGCCGTGGGTGAGCACGTGCGGCTGGCGGTAAGGCCAGCGCAGCCCACCACCCGCGCCGCCCGAGGCAAAGTGCGCCCACTGCATATGCCGGAAATACGCATCGTCGAACGCCTCGGGCAGGGTGCGGCGCCGGTTGTTAAACGCGTAAATGGGCCCGTGCTCACTGTCAAAAAACGGCCGCGTGGCGGGCATCTCACTTAAGGCCTCGCGCACGAGCCGGCCGGTGGCCAGCGCCGGCCCTAGGGTATCCTTGGGGTTGTCGATGGTGGCCTTGTCGTAGAGGTGAGTGGTGGCAAAATCAAGCAGCGGGTGCCGGAAAATGACTTCGGCCACGGCCGGGTAGTGGCCCAGCACTGGCCCAAACACCGACACCGTTTGCAGGTGCGCCCGGCCAAAGCAGCGCTGCTCTACCGCCCGCAGGTGCGCGCTAATGTCACTCACGAATTCAGCCAGCGCGGCCGGGCGCTTGCCGGCGTGCACGGGGTCAATCTCATTCCACAAGTCCCAGGCAAACAGCGCACCACTACCGCTCCAGCGCTCGGTGGCGAAGGTCAGCCGGTCCTTAATGGCCTGCCGCATGCCGGGGTTGCGCAGCCACTGCGTTCGCTGAGTGCAGGGCCCGCCGTGGGTGCGGTTGTAGGGGTGGTGGCGCCAGCGCCGGCTCATCCAAAAGGTGTCATAGGGCGTGAGCAGCAGCCGCAGGCCGTAGCGCTCACACAGGGCAAAGAGGTCGTCCCAAAACCGCACCATATTGGGCTGAAACCGCCCTAGAGGCCGCTCTAGGTAGCGGTGCTCGGTCTGGCAGTATTCCAGCATTAGGCGCAGGCACGTCACGCCGTGCGCGGCTAGCCAGGCTAGGTGCCCTTCCACCGCCGCCACATTTTGGCGCCGAAACAAGCCCATGAGGTCAGGCCAGGTCAGGGCATCATTCTGCCCGATAGGTGTCCACGGCTGGCCCGCATCGGTGAGGAAGTACGGCGCATCAGGCGCCAGCCGAATCCACGGCAGGGTAGCGGCGCGGGCCTCAGCAGCCGGAAACTGCGGCATAAGTAAGAAGAATTAGGTTTCGGCCACCTAGGGCCGTCGCTAATCGCACAGCGTCGGCAGGTCTGGGTGCTCGGCAAAATCGAACAACTGCTCTAGCTGCGACAGTGTTACGCGGTCGGTTGAAAGGGCCAAGTGGGGCAGCTCGGAGCGGTGCACCCAGCGTACGCCCGTTGTTTCGGTAGTGTCTAGTTGGAGAGTGCCCCCTACCACTTGGCACAGTACCATGACTTTGTACACGTACCAGGGCTGCGGTGGGTGAGGGTGCTTCTTCTTATCCCACAGGGCCAATAGGCGCACGGCTTCCACTTTGAGGCCGGTTTCTTCCCAGGCTTCTTTCACCGCCACCTCAAAAGGAGTGGAGCCCACATCGGCCCAGCCGCCGGGCAGCGACCACCGGCCGCCGTCTATCTTTTCCTGCACCAGTAGCACCTCGTCGGTGCCTCGAAACAGCACCGCTCGCACGTCTACTTTGGGCGTCGGGTAGCCATGTTCTACTGCAAATGCCTCCGCAAACGTCGCTACTGGTTGGCCCGATAAGTTGCTCATCATCTTGAGGCTAAGCGCGAGCACTTCCTCGTAGCGCTCGGCATCGAACACGGGTGGGTTGTAAGCTAACCCAGCCTGAGCCAGTGCCTGCAAGCGTTGCGCGATGGCCAGCCAGTCGGCCGCGCTGGGGGGCGTAGTGGCCGATGCTTGTTCAAGGTCAGAAGGCAGAGAATCAGAAGACATTATAAAAATGGATACTTACCAGCCAATAAAACACAGGTAACTAGTAGTTGCGCTTATTTTAATAATTGCCATGCTGACGAAGGAAGCATCTTGTCGTGTTGAAACACACTAAGCGCGCGTGATAAGATGCTTCCTTCGTCAGCATGACAACCTTAATAGATAGCGCACTGCCAAAATTGCGCCCTAGGGTGCTTCCGCCACTACGTGCGGCTTAGAGCTGCTTGGCGAAGTTGACCTTAATTTTGACCTGAAAATCAGAGATTACCTTAAAGATTTCCTTCAACGTCACGCGCTCCACCTTAGTCAGTTTCTTCGGGTCTAGGTAGTTGTCGGGCTGCATTTTGTCTTGCATCATCTGTACCGACTGCTTCTTCAAGCGCATGCCCATGAGGTAATAGTACGATTGCAGCAGCTCTTGGTAGTCCTTCTCGCTAAACACGCCCAGCTGCCGTAGCGCTGCTAGGCGCTGGCCCGTGTTGGTGGCAAAGACGCGATGCTGCAGCGAAAACACGCGCACCAAATCCACGATGGGCGACATAATTTTCTTGAGGTTAATCACCTGTTGGTCGCCCACCGCGAAGGTGCGAATGTTGTTGAAAAACGTGAGCGGCGGCTCGTACTGCAAGGCATTGATGGCCATGTAGTGCAGGAAGCGGTCGAGCGGCTTTTGCAGCTCCACGTCCAAGAAGTCGCGCAGCTCATCCAGGATATCGGCCTCGCCGTAGAGGTAGCGCACATCGAAAAATGCCGCGAAGCGCATCACGTTTTCGGGGTTCGACTCGCGCAGCCACTCTAGGTAATTGCGCTTCCAGTGCGAGAGCGAGTGCGTCCACTTCGGGTTTTTGGCCATAAAGCCGCCGTCGCAGAAGCTAAAGCCAATCTCGTTGAGGCGGTCCGAAACCTCCGTGGCGAAGCGCAGGAAATAGTCGCGCACTTCCTCGCGGTGCTCGTTGGCCTTGTCTTCGTAGATGATGGCATTGTCCTGGTCGGTGAGCAGAGTTTGCTCCTGCCGCCCTTCCGAACCTAGGACGATGAACACGAACTTGGCCGGCGGTGGCCCCATCTCCCGAATCACGTCCTCGATAACCTTGAGCGCGATAGTGTCGGCCACGGTTGTGATAACCTGATTCACTATTTCGGGCTTCACGCCGCGGTCGAGCAGCTGAAACACGATGTCCGGCACCTTCTGCCAGTTGCGCCGCAGTTCGCGCAGCGACACTGCCTGCTTCACGCCCTGAATAAATAGGAAGGGCGACTGCGCCTGCTCGGCCAGCAACTTATTGCGGCTGATGAAGCCTAGGTAGCCACCATCCTGCTCTACTAACAGGTAGCGCGTTTTAGTTCGGAACATCAAGAGCAGGGCCTCATACACAAAGGCTTCGCTGCTCACCGAGCGCGTCGGCGAGTCGATGTAGGTGCTAATGGGCAGGCGGGCATCGCCTAGGTCGGCCACCACCTTGTCGCGCAGCGTAATGTCGGTGACGTAGCCCGCCACGTCCTTGCCCGCCTCGTCGAGCACAAAGTAGCAGCTGCTGCGGGCCTTGGCCATGAGGCGGGCCACTTCGTAAGTGGGCGTGCTGCCGGGGCAGGCCTGTACGGGGCGCAGCTCCACGGTGCCCATGCGGCGCGAGTATAGCTCGTCGGCCGCAATGAAGTTCTGGGGCGCCTGCGGGCCGGGGTGCACTAGCTGGGCGTACTCGTCGTCCAGCATTAGCTTACCGTAGCGGTTTGTAAAGTACTGGAAGAAAGAATCGTATCCTAGGCACAGACTCCGAAAGTCGTTGCGGTGCAGGAAGTATACCCGCGTGCCGGCTCGTGCCTGCACCGTGCGCAGCGAGCGCTTCTTGTTGAGCAGCACCGATACGCCGCCGTAGCACTCGCCGGGGCCGTACACTTCGGGCAGCCGCCGTTGCCGCTGGCCATCGTAAAAAAACGTGTCGTAGGCACCCTCAATAATTAAATCGACGCCGCGCAGCTTGGTTTCGCCCTGGCGGTAAATGAGCGCCTCGCGCGGGTGGGTTACCTCCTGCAGCAAGGCGGCCACTTCTTCCAGCACCTCGGGCGGCAGCAGGTGGAAGGGCTCAACGGTGCGCAAAAAAGCAAGGCGGTCAGTCATTGGTAATAATTGTAGCGAGCAGCAAATAACAACAGATAGCTGTCATTGCGAGCGCAACGAAGTGGAGCGCGGTAATCTTTCCTTCACGTTGAGGTAGTATTCCTAACGTGAAGGAAAGATTGCCGCGCTCCACTTCGTTGCGCTCGCAATGACAGACGAATAATAGGGCGAAATTAAATCATCCCTAGCCAGTACTTCCAGAAGGGGCGCCGAGCGGCAGCCAGGGCCGCGTGGGTGGGCGGCGGCAAGATAGGCGCTTGTGAAGCCAGTGCTTCGGCGTCGATGTCACCGGTACGCTGTAGCTCGAAGTAGCACTGGGCCGTGGCTTCGGCGTCGGCCAGGGCATCGTGCTGGCGTAGCATGGGCCGCCCAAACTGCCGTTGATACAGCTCGGCCAGGCGCAGGTACTGCTGGCGCATGGGCTGCATAAAGCGCTCGGTGAGGCGCATGGTGCAGAAGGTGGGTAACCCTAAGTCCACCAGCGGGTTGCTGAGTCCCGAGCGGTGAAAGCTGACGCCCATCATATGAAAGTCGAGCACTAGAAAGTGCCCCACCACCAGCGGCTGGTAGCGCACTAGGTCGTCGTGCAAGCGCTGCATTACCTCGCGGCGCGGCTTGCCCTTGTCGTGCAGAAAAGCCAGCGTGAGGCCATGAATCTGCGTCGAAGCCGGCGAAAGGTCGTAGTCGCTGGGACGCACGTAGTGGTTCTCAGTCTTAACAAGCTCCCCATCGGGGCCATAAAGCAGCCAGGCTATCTGGGCCACATGGGGCCAGGCACCAGGCTCCGCATACGGGCGCCGCCAGTCGGCAGGCAGGCCCGAGGTTTCGGTATCAACGAAGAGAACGTAGCCGGACACGGGCGCGAAGCAGGGTGGGGAGGCGGTAAAAATACGGCAACCCTGCCGCAACTCCGTCCTATTCGCTCAACGAAATTTCCAGTGCCCTAGGTTCGGCCTACAGCAGCTCGTGGCGCGTGCGGTAAGCGGTGCCCTTAAACATGGCCAGCAGCGTGCCATGCTGGTTGGTGAGGCGCAGCAAATACATGCTCACCTTGTCTTTGAGGCTTTCCTCGCGGGCTTCTACCAGCAGCACATCGCCGAGGCGTCCGGTTTCGAGGTAGTCCATGGTGGCAGTGAGGCTCACGCTCTGGCGGCCGTGCGTGTTGCACGCCAGCGCAAACGCCGACTCGGCCGCCGCAAAAGCGACCCCGCCATGCAGGGCACCGAACCCGTTGAGCATATCGGGCCGGACACGAAAACAAAGGCTACAGTAGCCCAGGCGAACATCCTTGATAGCCAGGCCAAGCCACTGGCTAAAGGGGTCGCGGGCAAGCAGCCGAATCGCAATGGCCTGGGCGTTACCGTCCGGGCCAGCGGCTGGCGCGAGCATAAATGAAGCTAGTAATAATTGCGGAAGGAGAGCTAGGTAGCAGCAAGGTACGGCCTAGCCCCCCTGGTCGGATTACTTCGGGCCTCATATCGCCCAAATTACATACGCCGCGGTTGAGCTAAATGCCCATTCTGAGTGCCCTAGGTGTAGGCGCAGTTATCTCTGCTCTAGGCCCTTAAGCAGCATCGTAATGATATGGTCTTCTAGCTCCTGAGCCGAGAGGCTACGCCCAGGCTGAAACCACAATTCGACCCAGCGCACGGCCGACAGAATGGTAAAAAGCGCCACTGTGGGGTTGACAGCCTGGAACTCGCCGGCCGCGATGCCCTCCGCGATGAGCGCGGCAAAGCCCTTCTCGTACTGGCGGCGCGCCGTTGTAAACTCGGTGAGGCGCGCGTTGGGTAGGTACTTCCAGTCGTGGTTGGCCACCGATACGGCTGGGCCATCTTCCACCATCAGCTGAATGTGCAGCCGGATAAGAACCCGTACCTTTTCCCCAAACGAGAGCGGTAGCTCTTCTACTTCGCGCAGGTGCGCAATGTACACGTCTGAGATGCGGAAGCAGATGCTGTCCAGAATCTCGTCCTTCGACTTGATGTGGTTGTACATGCTGGCCGCTTCCATGCCCACCTGCCCCGCAATGTCGCGCATGGAGGTGCCGCCGTAGCCTTTGTCTTTGAAAAGCTTAGCAGCCTCTTCTAGAATAATTTGGCGCTTAGGGGGTTTCGCGATTTTGGTCATAGTGCATACACTAACGCCCTGTCTGGCAGGGAGCCAGGCAGGGCGTTCGACGGTAGTAGTAAGAGCCCATCCGAGAGTGAGGAAAGGGTGGGTGGAGGAGCCGCCGGGCGAGAGGGGTGGGATGCAGCCTGGGGTAGGATGGAGGAGTGGCGGCGGGGGCCACCACTCCTGAAAATCAAACGGGCTCTTACTAACGCGGGTGGGAATGAAGAGTGGGTGGGACAAATGTACAGCCTTATTCGAAATCGGCTAACAAATGTTAGTTATTTTTACTAACAAATGTTAGTTAGAAATTTAAGTAGCTGATAAACAGCAATAAATTTTTCAAATTAAATTATGCAGCAGTGCGATACTAAGCGCGGCTATAGGCTGCCAGTACGCAGCTTGCAGCAGAGGACCACCTAGGATATCCGTAAGCAGTAGTGAGGGGCGGCGAAGCTGCATTGCCGAGTACGATAAAAAGTAAATGGTCCGGACCTGGCAATTGCCAGACCCGGACCACTAGGGACAGAAAAGGAAGAGCTATTTGTACTGATAGTAGCGCACGTAGTCAACCAGCATGGTCTGCGGGAAGGTGGTGCTGGCATCGGGGTTGCCGTCGAAGTCGCCGCCCACGGCTAGGTTCAAAATCGCGTAAAACGGGTTATTGAAGGGGTAGGGCGATACATCGTTGGGCGTGAGCGTATAGTACAAGTTACCATCCACGTAAAAGCGCATCTGGTTGAGGCTGCGCACTAGGCTGAACACGTGGTAGTCGGAGCTGAAGTCGGCACTGGCGTTGGCTGGTAGCGTGTATTGCGTGCCCTTGTACTTGTGGTCGGCATTGCTCGTGCCGTAGTGCACGGTACTATTATTGACGGTAGGTGAGCTGCCGCGCAGCTCCATAATATCAATTTCGCCGCAAGCGGGCCAGGGAGTTGTGCTGTCATTCGAGCCCAGCATCCAGATGGCGGGCCAAATGCCTTTGCCCTTGGGCAGCTTGGCCCGCACATCAACGCGGCCAAAATTGAAGTCCTGTTTGCCCTTGGTAATAATGCGGCCCGAGGTGTAGCTGCGGCCGTTGTAGCTCTCCTTTATAGCGTTGATGTTGAGGTTACCGCCCGTCACGGTCACGTTGTCGCGGCGGTTGGTGGTGGCTTGCAGCTCGTTGTTGTACCACACATCTTTCACCTCGTACACCCACTTGGATTGGTCGAGGCTGCTGCCGTCAAAATCGTCGCTCCACTTTAGTTCGGTGTACTGCGCAAAATCGCGCGGGTCAGCGTTGACAGTCGTACTGGTGCCGCCCCCGGTAGGCGTGTCGGCAATGACCGGGCCGGGTGGCTCCTGTGTGCAGCCGCCGCTTGAAAGCAAGAGGGCGATGCCCGCCGACAGGCTGCGCAGTAGGGTAGGAGTTACTAGATAAGGCATGAGGATAAAGAAATTGGGTGGGAAATAAAGCGTTGCTTACCCGCTACTTCGCTTTCAGCTGGAAGGTGAAAACGGTGGGGTCGGTTGAACTGCCAGCACGCAGGGTCATGTGCTGGTTGTCGATGGACAGGATGCGGTACACGCGGCTAGTGGGCGCATCGGTTACGCCGATAAAGCTGCCGGTCTTAGCCAGCGTGAGCTGCGCGATGCCGGCGCCAGTGGCCGGCCCAAACGTAAAAGTGGTGCTATTGTCTGTGCGGCCCGGCTGGCACGTGTACACACCCGCCGTGAAGGTCTCGCCTTTAGCATCGTAGCCGAAGGCGCCGGTGCTGCTGAAGGTGTACTCATCGTCGGCTTGGCAAGCGGGCACGCTGCCCGCCGAGCCACTCACGTTGTAGGCGCCGGGATTGGCTTCGGTGCCGACGATGATGGCGTTGGCCACGGTGTTATCGAGCGTCCAGGTGCGCGACGAGCCACCGGTGAGGAACTGCTTGGTGCGGTCGAGCGCCGAGAGCTGCGGGATGTAGGTGGTCACGGTTTTAGTGCCGTCGGGGTTGGTGCCTTGCAGGCGCAGCTTGGTGCTGCTGGCTTCCACAATGTCGTAGGTCTTGTTGGCCACCGAGTCGGGCAGGCCGATGAAGGACTTGGGGCGTTGCAGCACAATCTGCCCTAGGTTGCCATTGGGCTTGTATATGAAGTCGGAATTACCGCTTAGGGCCTTGCCGCAGGCGCCATTGGTATAGGTGCCCGCGCCGGCGTCGTAGCTGTAGGTGAAGGCGCTAGTAAACGAAAACTGGTCATCAAGCTGGCAGGCCGAAAGCGTGGTAGACGACAACAGCACCGCCCCGCTGGCTGAGAGCCGCACCACGGCGCCAGGCTGGTCGGAGAGCGTCCAGGAAGTAGCGCCCGTGCCTGCGCAGGCCGTAAGTGCCCCAAACGCCGCATTGCCGCAGGTAGATGGAATAACGACGGGCTGCTGCGGCGAAATGCCCGTGCCGCCCCGGCCAGCGGCCGTCAGCTTTACCTGGTAGGTGCCGGCTGCTTTGTAAGTGTGAGTCACATTCTGGCCCGATGCCAGTGGCGAGCCATCGCCAAAATCCCATTGGTAGAGAAAGGCATCGGTGGTCGTATTAGTGAACGTGGCTACCACCGGGTACTGGCTGGTATTGAGCTGCACCGTGAAGCCGGGCGTGGGCACGGGCCCTTCGAGGCTGGTGACCTCGTCTTTGCGGCAGGCCACTAGGGCCGCCACACCGGCCAGCACCAGTGCCGCGCTGCGTAAATGGCTGAACATATAAAATCGGGTGGGGAAAGGAAGTTTCAATTATTAGTTGTTAATTGTTAGTGGTTAATGCTCACAGTAAAGAGTTGCTGTTGTAACAACTAACCACTAACAAATAATAATTAACCATTAATAGCCAGGGTTTTGAACGAGTGCGGGGTTGGCGTCGCGCTCAGCTTGCGGAATAGGCAGCAGGTCGTTAAAAGGCTTGATGCCCTTAGCGACTAGCGCCGGGTTTTTGAGGAGATTACCCGTGCGCTTGAGGTCAAACCAGCGGTCGTCTTCAAACGCCAGCTCGTAGCGGCGCTCCTTGAGCACGGCATCGGCAAAGTTGGGCGTGGCCGTTGTGAGGTTGCCTAGGCCGGCGCGATTGCGCACTTTGTTGATGGCATCCAGGCCCTCGGTGGTGTTGCCCACGGCCTCGGCCAGGATGAGGTACACCTCGGCCAAGCGTAGTACTGGGAAATTGAGCGGCGAGTCCCAGACGTTGGTGTTCACCTTGCCCACAAACCACTTCTTGCAGTTGAAGCCATAGGGCGAGCCGGGCAGCGAGGCGGGCTGGGCCGCACTAGCGCTACCAGCTGGGTAGGGGTCGCCGGGCGACCAGATAGTTACGGCCTTGCGCTTGTCGCCGGCCTCGTAGCCTTGCACAAACTCCAGCTCGGGGATGTTGAAGCCGTAGCCGCCCTGCGGCACCAGGCCCTGGCCCCTAGGTCCAAAAAACTCGTTGCCCGCGAACCCTAGGCCATCGAAGGTGTATTCGTTTAGGCCATTTGTGTATTGCACCTCAAATAGCGACTCTTTGCCAAACTCGTTGGTTACTTTGAAGTTGTCGCCGTAGTCAGCCCACAGCGAGTACTTGCCCGAATTGATGACTTCGCGGGCGCGCTGGGCGGCCAGCTGCTTGTCGCCGTGGGTTAGGTACACTTTGGCCAGCAGGCCGGTGGCCGCCCACTTGGTAGCGCGCCCTAGCTCAGTGCTCCCGTAGCTTTCGGGCAAAGACCCAATGGCCGCCTGCAAGTCGCTAATAATCTGGGTATACACTTGCTCGGCGGGTGTGCGCGGAATGCGTGCCTCGGCCGGGCTGGCCGGGGGCGTGAGGATGAGCGGCACGTCGCCGAAGGCCCGCACGAGGTCGAAGTAGTACTTGGCCCGCATGAACTGCGCCTCGCCCAGGCAGCGCTTTTGCAGGGTGGCGTCCATGCTGATGCCGGGTACTTTTTGCAGCACGAGGTTGCATGAGCCAATGCCCACGTAGCAGCCATTCCAGAGGCGCGTGGTCATGGGGTTGCTGCTCGGGATGTTGAAGAAGTCGAGCTGAATTTCTTCGGCGCCGTCGCCGCCCCCGCCGCCCCCTGTGAAGGAGTTATCCGACATTATCTCGCCGATGCCCCACAGCGCGTAGTTGTACTGCCCGCCGCGCCCGAGCTGCGCGTACACCGCCGTAGTAGCCTGAACGGCATCCGATTGAGTCTGATAGAAGTTCTCGGTTGTAATCGAATCGGTGGGTTTCACGTCGAGAAACTTCTCGCCGCAGCCACTGAGTAAGACCATTCCTAGGAGGGTAGCGGCCGATAGTTTAGTAGAAAGGGAACGCATGGGTGGGGAAACGAAAGAAGGAGTATTTGTCAAAACGAACGGCTGTCAGTGCGAGAAGGAACGACGAAGCAATCTTTCGCGTCAGAATGGCGTCAGTCATGCGTGAAGGAAGGATTGCTTCGTCGTTCCTCCTCGCACTAACAAAAACTATTTAATAGACTAAAAACCAATATTCAAGCCGGCTAGGAATACCCGCGACTGGGGATAGATGCCCCGGTCGAGGCCCGACGACCCTAGCTCGGGGTCAAAGCCGGTGTATTTGGTCAGGGTAAGCAGGTTTTGGGCGCTCACGTACACGCGCAGCGTTTGGCCGGTAAAGCGGTTAATCAGCGTTTTAGGGAAGTTGTAGCCCAGCGTCAGCAGCTTAACGCGCAGGTAGGAGCCATCTTCGATGAAGTAGCTGCTCACGCGCAGGTTCAGGTTGGGGTCGCCGGCTACAGCGCGGGGCACGTCGGTGCTGGTGCCAGCGCCGGTCCAACGGCCGAGCACCCGGGTGCTGCTGTTGCCATTGCTATAGAGGCCGCCTTCGGTGTACACCCGGTTGAGGTTGTACACGTCGTTGCCCTGCGAGCCTTGTATGAACACGTTGAGGTCAAAGCCTTTGTAGCTAACCGTGTTGTTGATGCCGTAGGTGAAGGCCGGGATGGGGCTGCCGATGAAGGTGCGGTCAGCATCGGTAATCTGGCCGTCACCGTTCAGGTCCTTGAAGCGAATATCGCCAGCGGCGGTGCTGGTGCCAGGGTTGCTGCCCGCCGTTTGCACCGGCGCATTGCGAACTTCCTCAGGCGTTTGGAACAGTCCGTCGGCCATGTAGCCGTAGAAGGCACCGAAGGGCTGGCCCTGGTCGTAGCGCACAATGGCCGTGCCCGTGCGAGTCGTAACGCCATTGAAGGGCTGGGCTACATTGAGGTCGCTGATGCGGTTTTTGAAGGTCGAGAACGTGAGGCCGGTCGTCCAGTTCACACCCCCGTCGCTCACCAGGTTGCGGGTGTTGATAGACAAATCGAGGCCGCGGTTGTAGGCCGAAATGGCATTGGTCGGCACCGATTCGTAGGTGCCCGACACGTAGTAGGCCGGCACTAGCGCGAGTAGGTTGGGCGAGCGGCGGTTGTACACGTCCACCGTCAGTTCGATGCGGTTTTCAAACAGCCCTAGGTCCACCCCGAGGTTCGCCTGGTAGTTATCCTCCCAGCGCAGCTCGCTATTTTGAGCGCGGGTAGGGCCGGCACCATTCAGCACCACGGGCGGGTTGCCAAATGGATACGTGATGCCTGTATTAATAGTAGCCAGGTAAGCAAAACGTCCGGCATTCAAGGGGTTGCCTACTTTGCCGTAGCCGCCCCGAATCTTCAGGTTGCTGATGGCCGGCACGTCCTTGATGAAGCTTTCCTCCGAAATGCGCCACCCAATAGATGCGCCTGGGAAGAAGCCGAACTTATTACCGGTGCTGAACTGCGACGAGCCATCGTAGCGGGCTGTAGCCGTGAGCAAGTATTTGCCTGCAAACTCGTAGTTGAGGCGCCCGAAGTAGCTGGCCAGTTTGTCGGTAGTAGGCTCAATGCCTACGCCGCCGTTGGTGATGGGGTAGCTCGGGTTGGCCGACGGGCCAGCGTTGATGTTTTGCAGCTGGTTGCTGATGTAGCCCGAGCGGCCCGCCGACAGGTAGGTGTACTGAAACTGCTGCGCCGACTGCCCCGCCAGCACCGTCAGGTGGTGCTTATCGGCAATAGTGCGGTCGTAGGTCAGCGTATTCTCAATGAGATACGTCGGGTTGTAATTGCTGGAGGAATAGGCACCCGCGATTGAGTTGCGGGGCGAATTGGGACCTAGGGACGGCGTGAAGCCGTTGTTGTTGTCAAAAATCAGGTCGGCCCCCACGTTGGTGCGGAAGCGCAGGCCCTTGAGCGGCTCGACCTCGGCGAAGAACGTGCCGATGATGCGGTTGCGCACAAACTTGGAGTGCGTAATCAGCGATTGTAGTACCGGGTTGGGCTCTACGTAGTTATCGTTGGTAGCGGTGGGCTCGTACCAGGTGCCGTTGGGATTGTACACCGGCACGGTAGGTGGGGTCTGCAGCACGTTGTTGAGCACCCCAAACTCGTCGTTACCCGTGTTGAGCTGCCGGTCCTCTTGGTGCGTCACGGCCAGACTGTTGCCTACTTTCACGTACTTGTTGAGCTGCAAGTCGCCGTTGGCCCGAATGGTGAAGCGCTCAAACTGAGAGCCAATGAGCGTGCCATCTTGCTGGAAGTAGCTGCCCGACAAGGCATAGCGGGCCTTTTCGCTGCCCCCAGTAGCCGACAAGGTGTAGTTCTGAATAACGGCCGTGGGCCGGAAGACAGCATCTTGCCAGTTAGTATTTGTGGTTAGTGCGTTAGGGTCGGCGTACTTCGGATTGATGGGGTCGCCCTTGGCAATCAGGCTTTCGTTGTTGATGACGGCGTACTGCTGCGAGTTGAGCAAGTCGAGCTTGCGCCACACCTGCTGGAAGCCCCGGTAGCCATCGAACGAGATATTAGCCGTGCCCGCCTTACCACGCTTGGTCGTGATGATGACGACGCCATTGGCCGCCCGCACGCCGTAGATGGCCGTGGCCGAGGCATCCTTAAGCACGTCAATGCTCTCGATATCGTTGGGGTTGATGGAGTTGAGTTGGTTCTCCACCCCGTTGAAGTTCGCATCGTTAGAAGGCAGCGGGAAGCCATCGACCACGTACAGCGGCGAGTTATTGCCCGCCGACGACACGCCCCGTATGCGTACCGAGGTGCCGCCTGCCCCGCCCGGCGCCCCTGAGTTCTGGGTCACCGTGACGCCAGCCACGCGGCCTTGCAGCGCTTGGGTAGGGTCGGCCACCGGCTGGCTGGCAATGTCGCGGCCCGACACCGACGAGATAGCACCTGTCACGTCGGCGCGCTCCTGGGTGCCGTAGCCGACTACTACAATTTCATTGAGGCCCTGCGCCGACTCGACCAGCTTAACGCTAAGCGTGCTCGCATTGGCAGTAGTTACTACCACCGATTGCGAGACGAAGCCCACGAAGCTAAAGAGGAGGGTGCTGCCCTCGGGGGCATTCAAGCTGAAGCTGCCATCGGGCCCTGTGGAGGTGCCCGTGCTAGTGCCGCGCACTAAGACGGTGACGCCGGGTAAGCCCGCGCCATCAGACCCCGTGACGCGGCCTGCTACGGGGATAGTAGCTACGATATGCGTAGGGCCAGTAGGAGCAAGGCTAGCGGCCAAGGCGGGTGCTGCCCAAGCCACCGGCAGCCCGCACGCTAACAAGGCCATCGTGCGCCGAAGCAGCACAGTGCGGTAGAAATTTTGGTTCATACAGGGTGGGAAATGATGGCCAAAGCTAGGCCGGCTTGTTTGGCAAATGCAAGCCACAAAACCCCTTAAAAACCCTGTAGAAGGCCGTTTTTGCACGATTGTGTTACGTTGCTGTACGCTTACGACACACGCCCTAGGTACCCATTTGTGCTCTGATGACACTTAAGGGCGCTTCTGCCCGACAAGTGCCTCTAGCTAAAAAACAACGCGGATTTTATCTTCTTTTATGAAAAAAGAATAATGCAAACGATTGTTGCTATCTCCTAGGTCGGCTTTCATCCTGAAAGGGATAAAAAGCCATTAACCAGTAGCACGCAGGGCCGGCGCTTCGGCCGCTGTTTCTTGGTTGTCAAGTTCAGCTTCTACCTCCAGTAGCACATGCGTCCAAGGCTCCCCTTCCTCGTAGCTGGGCGCTTGCTGACGCCGCTGGAGAGCCGCCAGCACTTTCTGAGCAAAGGCCCAACTAGTGGCGGGGCGTAGCTCGAGCACGCGAGCTAGCTCGGCTGGGGCGTAGTGTCCCCGGTGCGCGTGCAATAAGAACACAGCATAGAGCGCCTTTTCGGGAGCAAACTTACATTTCTGGAGCAGGGTGCCAGTAGTGGCCGACTCTACGTAGCGGCAGCGTGTGCAGCGGCGAGCGTGTGGCTCGCGGGCGGCGCAGCTTTTTTCGTGGCCGCACTTGCGGCAGCGGTAGCCGGGCGCCCACTTCAGGTCGGCTAGGTAGCGTAGGCAGGCGCCTTTGTCAGGAAACAGCTGGCTAAACTCACCGAAGTCAACTTCCCGGGCCTGAATGCGGGCAGCTTTTTGGTCCTGCAAATCCAAGCGCAGGTCGCGGTTGAGCTGCTCAATGGCCGCCGACTGCAAGGCCAGCAGGCTATTGCGCTCCAGTAGCTCGCGGTTTTGGGCAGCAATAGTGTCGTTTTGCTGGCGCAGCTCATCGGTGCGTTGGGCCACCAGGGCTTCGAGTTCGGTGTTGAGCTGGTCTTTCAGGGCTTGGTTTTCGCGCAGCTGCACCACAAGCTGGTCCTGGGCGTGGTGCTTTTTGCGAAGCTGCTTGAGCAGGCTGCGCTGTGTGCGCAGGGTAGTGTCCATAATGCCCTTGATTTTGTCGGCCAGCGCGTAGCTGAGGATAACTACTTCTAACACAAATGCTACGTTGAGGCTATACACCGTGTAGGCGTTGTTGTAGAAATCGATGCCCAGCTTGCGGCTGATGAGGAAGGCTAGGCTGCCAGCCACCAGCGCCTGGGCCAATAGTAGGTAGCGCGCCGGCCGCAGCCCACGCCGGTAGGCATACCAGGCGGCGTAGTATAGCAGGCCATACGGTAGCAGATAAAGCCAAAAGCTGAAGCCCGAGTGCACCACCCAGGCATCAAGCACCAGCAAGACCACGCTCAGCGCCACCACCCAGCGCACCGCGCGGTCTTGCGCCGGCCGCCGGGCCCCTAGGTCGAGAAAAGTGCGCGCATATTGCCCAAAGGTGAGCAGCAGCAGCACCGGCGCCGCCGCCCCAATGAAGTGGTTGAACAGCGGGCTGTTTGGCCACAAGTACTGAAAGCCCAAGCCGTCTTCCGACAAGAACAGCAGCGCCCCACTCAGCACGTATAGCACGTAGTAGAGGTAAGACTCTTCCTTGAGAAAGAAATATAGGAAGAGGTTATACAGCAGCATAATGAGTAGAATGCCGTAGAACCCGCCCAGCAGCCAGTACTGCAAGCTTAACTCGGGGATGAGGCGGGGGCCGCTGTGCAGCATGGCCCGAAAGCTGGTGCGCGTATCGGAGTGCAGCCGCAGGTAATAAGTGGCCGCCTGGCCTGGCCGCTGCGGCAAGTCAAATAAGAAATTCTTGTAAGAAATCGGTCGGTTGGCGAAGGGATGGCTGGCGCCGGTTACGAGGCTGTCGTAGCCCGCCCGGCCGGGACCTAGGGGCCGAAAAAGCGTGGCTTCACCGATGTGCGGGTCGTACAGCTCGAGGTACCAGTCGTGCACGAGAGTAGGGCGGGGCAGCACCGTGAGGCGCAACCAATACGTGCTGCTGGTATGCTGAATGTTGGGCGGCGCGGTGCCAGTAAGGGTAGAAAAGCGCCCTGCCCAAGCCGGGCTGCTGACTACGCGCAACGGCAGGTGCCCGCTGCTGTCTTCCAGCACGCTGTAGAAGCGGTCCTCCAAAAACAGATTGGGGCGGGCAGGCGAGATGAAGAGCGTGTCTTCGGGGGCGGCGGCCGCGCAGTGGGCTAGCAGCCCTAGTAGCAGTGCCAGCCACGGGCGCACTGCGCGGCGCGACCCGCCCCGCAGCCATTGGGCAAGCGTAGAGCTAGGAAACACAGGAAAAGAAATAGTGGGTGGGAAAGAGTAACTGCTAAGTTAAAGCCGGCCACTAGACCAAGCGGCACTAGCCCCCGAAAGCCGGTGGCAGTCGGCACAATCGGCCTGGTAGTCGGGAGTATGCGCGGGTGGGTAGGGCCCGCCAGTACTTTTGAAGCAATATCTGCCTTCGACTATGCCTGCTTTCACTTTTCGGCGCTACCTCACGCCCCTCATCCACGTGCTGGCCTGGGGGCTGTTGGCGCTGACGCTTCTCGTTTTTCAGCCCATGTCGGCCCGCATGTCCTTGCCCGCGCAGTTTTGGGTAAAGCAGGGAGTGCTGCTGCTGCTGTGGGTGGCAGTGTTTTACCTAACGGCCTACGTGAGCGTGCCGCGCCTACTGCTGAAGGGGCGCACCGGCTGGTTTATAGTAGTGCTAGTGGTGATGGCTGCTACCATTCAGTTGTTGAGCCGGGGCCTCGAAAACGCGCTGCACTTGCCCGAACTCATGCGCCAAGCCTTTCATGCAGCCGATGCTAGCAACGGCTTACCGCGTCGCCCGCCAGGGCCACCCCGCTGGCGCGGTCCGCGGTTCGATTTGGTAACGATGCTCATTACCCTGCTGGTATTGGGCATTGCCACGGCCATTACGGTGGTACAGCACTGGCAGCACGAAGCCCAGCTGCGCGAGCGCCTCGACCAGCAGCGCACCGAGGCCGAGCTGTCGTTGCTCAAGGCTCAGATTAACCCGCACTTCTTTTTTAACACCCTCAATAACATCTACTCGCTCACGCTCATCGACGGTGAGCGCGCCCGGGCAGCCCTGCACCGCCTCTCGCGCATGATGCGCTACGTGCTCTACGACACGGCCGCCGGCCAGGCCCAACTCAGCCAGGAAGTGGCCTTTGTGCAAGACTACATCACGCTTATGCAGTTGCGCCTTACCGACCGCGTGCAGGTGGTGTTTGAACACCCCGAGCCCGTACGCGAGGTGCTCATCGCGCCCATGATTTTGCTGCCTTTTGTCGAAAATGCCTTCAAGCACGGCGTGGCGGCCACCCAGGCCAGCCGCATTGTCATTCGCCTGAAGCAGCCCGCGCCCGACCGCCTCGAAATAGAAGTGCGCAATACCCTAGTGCCCAAAACGGGCGCCGACCTGGCCGGCTCCAATGGCATCGGCCTCGTAAATACTCGCCGCCGCCTCGACTTGCTTTATCCCGGCCGCTACGCGCTGCACGTCACCGAACGCACGCCCGACAATGAGTTTGACGTACAACTAGCCTTGCAGGTGGGTTAGGGGCGGGTAATAAAACACATCTGTCCTTACGTAACCAAGTAGGACAGACTTCAACCTTACGACTAATAAAGAATATGACCGTTTCCTGTATTGCCGTTGATGACGAGCCCTTGGCGCTAGCGCTGCTTTGCACCTTCATCGAGCAAACGCCATTTTTGAAGCTGGTGGGCCGCTACGGTAGCGGCGTAGAAGCCTTGAAGGGACTACACGAGCTAACGGAAAAGGTTGACGTAGCCTTTCTCGACATTCAGATGCAAGAGCTGACCGGCCTAGAGCTGGCGCGTGTGCTAGGTCAGCAGGCTACCGCGCCGCGCATCGTTTTCACCACCGCCTTCCCGCAGTATGCCTTGGAAGGCTACAAGGTTGATGCCCTAGACTATTTGGTCAAGCCCTTCAACTACGAGGAGTTTCTGCGCGCCGCCAATAAGGCCAAAGCTTACGCTGAGCTGGCCCAGGGCCACGCCGAAGCTAGCGCTCCCGTGCCTCCGACCGAGGAAGACCATATTTTCCTGAAAGTAGAATATCAACTTATTCGGGTAGCGCTTAGCGACATCCTGTACGTGGAAGGTCTGAAAGACTACGTGAAGGTGCACCTCAAGAGCACGCCCCGCGCCCTGCTGTCGCTGATGAGCCTGCGGGCGATGGAAGAAAAGCTACCCGCTCGTAGGTTTTTGCGCATCCACCGCTCCTTTATTGTGGCGCTCGACAAAATAGAATCGGTGCGCCGCCTCACGGTGCAAATTGGCACCGAGACCATCCCCGTGGGTGAGCAGTATAAAGAGGCCTTCGCGCAGTTCTTGAGCCGCTGGACCTAGGGTCGCGCATGACCCCACCCCCAGCCCCTCCCCTCTGGGAGAGGGGAGCCTGACGACTGAGTACGTAAGCGAGACGTCTATTTACGGTCGGCTCCCCTCTCCCGGAGGGGAGGGGTCGGGGGTGGGGTTACACAAATAACAAGCATAAAAGCCCGCTAACAGCATTGCTGGCGGGCTTTTTAGTAAATGACAATCTAGTGCTCCGCCTAGTTAGCCGGTGCATCGCCGCTAGGGCGCGGGCCGCGCTGGGGGCGCATGCTCTGGTACTTAGTGAACTGCTCGGGCGTGAGGATTTCCTTAAGCTTGGCTTCCATTTCGGCACGGCGGGTTTGCATGGCTTGGCGGTCGGCGTCGGTAGGTGGGCCCGACTGGCTGCCACGCATGCCTCCTTTGGCGCGTTGCTCCTGCATGAGGGCTTCGATCTTGGTTTTTTGGTCGGCCGTAAGGTTGAGGTCCTTAAACATGTCGCCGCGGCCCTGGCGGGCTTGGGCAGGGGCCTCTTGGGCGGGGGCGGCTAGCGGGGTGGCGCGGGCCACAAGGCCGGTAGTGGCAAGAGCAGTGGCTACTAGGGCCAGCTGCAAAGAGTGCATGCGCATAGTGTTGAAAGGTAAGGTGATACTTGCGCCGCTGCTAGGGGCAGTGCCGCGGTGCTGCCAAAGCTAGCGGCCTAGGGTAGGGGCGCTGCGGCCGACTCGGCGGCACTTCCAATTCTGCCGACTAACCCCACGATTTCATCGCTCCACACTGGTAAGTATGCTCCGGCTAAGCCTAGTGGGCCGCTTCTATTGATAACCTGAAGCAAAACCTCAGCCCGCTGTAGCGCGTCTTTAGGACAGTGCGGGCCCGTGGTGGGTACGTTGCTTTTCTTCCGATACGCTGTTTTATGCCTACTTCTTCATCCCGCCTGGCGGGGCAATATGCGCTCGTCACAGGTGCTAGTTCTGGTATTGGGTCTGCTGTAGCGGTGGCCCTGGCCGCGCACGGCGCCGCCGTGGTAGTCAACTACGCCCACGACGAAGACGGCGCCAATGCCGTAGTCAAGGAGATTACCGATGCCGGCGGTACCGCCTTTGCCGTGCAGGCCGATGTCAGCGACGAAGCCGATTTGCAGGACATGTTCCGGCAGGCCATTGAGCGCTTTGGAACCCTGCACATTGTGGTGGCCAACTCGGGTATTCAGGTCGATGCGCCCTTCCTGGAAATGACCCTAGAGCAGTGGCAAAAGGTTATCAACGTGAACCTGACCGGCCAATTCCTAACCCTGCGCGAAGCCGCCCGCGAGTTTGTGCGCCGCGGCCCGCAGCCAGAGGTGAGCAAGGCTACTGGCAAAATCATTTGCATGAGCAGCGTGCACGAAGTCATTCCGTGGGCCGGCCACGTCAACTACGCGGCTACTAAGGGCGGCATTTTGCAGCTCATGAAGAGCACCGCCCAAGAGTTGGCGCCGCACAAAATTCGCATCAACAGCATCGGGCCGGGCGCCATCAAAACGCCCATCAACCACGATGCTTGGAGCACTCCTGAGGCGGAAGCTAAGCTGCTAGAGCTCATCCCGTACAAACGTGTGGGCGTGCCCGAGGACATTGGTAACCTAGCCGCCTGGCTAGTGTCGGATGAGGCTGACTACATTACTGGCCAAACCATCTTCATGGATGGTGGCATGACGCTGTACCCCGGCTTCGAGGCGGGCGGGTAGAAATAGGAGTTGACAGTGTCTTGTCGCCTGTCATGCAGAACGTAGTGAAGCATCTCGCGTGCTGACGTTTGCGAACGTCATTGATTACTGCGCCACGCGAGATGCTTTGCTGTGCTCCGAATGACCTATTATTTCAATTCATAACTCGAAGCAGTGACTCCTGAATACCAACGCTTGGCCGAAGCCAACGCCAATCAGAAGCCGTGGCGGCGCTTTGGGCCTTACCTCGCCGAGCGGCAGTGGGGCACCGTGCGCGAAGACTACTCGGCCGGCGGCGACGCCTGGAACTACACCACCTTCGACCAGGCCCGCAGCCGCGCCTACCGCTGGGGCGAGGAGGGCCTGGGGGGCTTTTGCGACGACCGGCAGTTACTGTGCCTGGGCTTAGCCTTGTGGAACGGGCAAGACGCTATTTTGAAAGAGCAGCTGTTTGGGGTGAGCGGCGCCCAGGGCAACCACGGCGAGGATGTGAAAGAGGTGTACTACTACCTCGACGCCACGCCTACGCATTCGTACCAAAAAATGCTCTACAAGTACCCACAAGGGGCTTTCCCGTATGAGCAGCTGCTGCACGAGAACGGCAAGCGCACGCGCCACGACCCGGAATACGAGCTACTAGACACCGGCATTTTTGCGGACAATCGCTACTTCGACGTATTTATTGAGTACGCCAAGGCAGATGCCGAAGACCTGCTGATTCAGCTCACCGTGGTGAACCGCGGGCCCGATGAGGCGACGCTGCACCTGCTGCCGCAGCTATGGTTTCGCAACACCTGGGACTGGGGCTATGAAGACGAGAAGCCGACCCTAAGCGCTACTCCTGAGGGGGCGGTGCGCCTAGCGCATCAGGACCTAGCGGAGCTTGCCTGGTATGCCGATGAGCAGCCCGAATTGCTGTTTTGCGACAATGAGAGCAACGATGAGCGGCTGTATGGCCGTGCGTCGTCGGGCGAGTTTTTCAAAGACGGCATTCATAACTATATAGTTAACGGGGCGCAGCAAGCCGTAAACCTGGCGCGCACGGGCACTAAGGTGGCCGCGCACTACCCACTAGTGCTGGCGGCCGGGGCCACACGGCGAGTGCGCCTGCGCCTAGGTCCGCCGGGCCAGGCCGAGCCCTTTGCCGACTTCGACGCCGTGCTGGCGCAGCGGCAGCAGGAGGCCGACCAGTTTTACGCTGAAATTCAGCACGACATCACTGATGCCGATGCGCGCAATGTGCAGCGCCAGGCGCTGGCGGGGATGTTGTGGAGCAAACAGTTCTACAACTATAATGTGCCGCGCTGGCTGATGGGTGACCCCAGCCAGCCAGCCCCGCCGCCTGAGCGCCTGGAGGGCCGTAACGCTGACTGGAAAAGCTTTGACAGCAACGACATTATCTCGATGCCCGACACCTGGGAGTACCCGTGGTTCGCGGCGTGGGATTTGGCATTTCACGCTATTCCGCTGGCGCAGGTCGATGCTGAGTTTGCTAAAAACCAGTTGCGGCTGCTGACCCGCGATTGGTACATGCACCCCAACGGCCAGCTGCCGGCCTACGAGTGGCGCTTCGACGATGTGAACCCGCCAGTGCACGCTTGGGCTACGTTCCGGGTGTATAAGATGGAGCAAAAGCACCGCGACGATGGCGGCGACGCCGCTTTTTTGCAGGTCATGTTCCATCGCCTGCTGCTGAATTTTACGTGGTGGGTCAACCGTAAGGACCGCGACGGGCGCAACATCTTCGAAGGCGGTTTCCTAGGTCTAGATAACATCGGCGTATTTGACCGCTCGGCGCCGCTGCCGGTGGGCGGTTACCTCGAGCAGGCCGATGGCACGGCCTGGGTGGCCATGTTTGCCCTGAACATGATGCGCATCGCGCTTGAGCTGAGCAAGACCAACCCCGTGTACCAGGACATGGCGAGCAAGTTCTTCGAGCACTTCCTTTACATTGCCGAGGCCATGACCAACGTGGGCGAGACCAACCTCGACCTCTGGGACAACATTGATGAGTTTTACTACGACGCCCTCAACACGCCCGAGGGCGGCCACGAGCTGCTAAAAGTGCGCACCATCGTGGGCCTGATTCCGATGTTTGCGGTAGAGGTGCTCGATGAAGACGTGCTCACGGCCGCGCCCGAGTTTGTGGCCCGCATGCAGTGGCTGCTCGCCAATCGCCCTAGGTTGGCCTCCTTGGTTTCGCACTGGCAAGAGCCCGGCAAGGCTGCTACCCGGCTGCTGAGCTTGCTGCGCGGCCACCGTCTCAAGCGCTTGCTGTACCGCATGCTGGACACAGCCGAGTTCCTGTCCGACTATGGGGTACGCAGCCTCTCGCGGGTGTACCTAGAGCATCCCTACGTGTTCCGCGATACGGATATCACCGTTAGCTACCAGCCAGCCGAGTCGCAAAACGACCTATTTGGCGGCAATAGCAACTGGCGCGGCCCCATCTGGCTGCCCATTAACTTCTTGATTATTGAGTCGCTGCAACGGTTTCACCACTACTACGGCGATGATTTTAAGGTAGAATATCCCACGCACTCGGGCCAGTATGTGACGCTGCTCGACGTAGCCGGCGCTCTCACGGCGCGCCTCACCAAGCTGTTTTTGCGCGACCCTGACACCGGCCACCGTGCCTGCTTCGGCGACAATGACGTGCTGCAGCACGACCCCAACTTTAAGGATAATCTACTCTTTCATGAGTATTTCAACGGTGACAACGGCAACGGCCTCGGCGCCAGCCACCAAACCGGCTGGACCGGTCTTATTGCCAAGCTCTTGCAGCCCCGGCACAATGGGTAAATAGGTGATAAGCGTGATTAGCGTAATAAGTAATGCGCTCATTATTTATTACGCTAATCACGCTTATTGCCCGTTACGCCCACAACTTATCACTCCCAATTACTTATCACTCATGCCTGTTCCTGCTCCTTGGCTCGATGCCACTACCCCCATCCGCGACAACATGGTGCACTGGCCCGACAACCTCGGCGTGACCGTGAGCCGCACCCTCAGCCAGGACCGGGGCGATGCGGCCAACGTGACCGAGTTGCACCTGAGCGGCCATACCGGCACCCACGTCGATGCGCCACTGCACTTTAGCAGCGATGGCGGCGACATTACTACGCTCGACCTAGGGCGCCTCATGGGCCCGGCCACGGTGGTTGCCATCAAAGACCCCAAAAGCATCAGCTTAGCCGAAGTGCAGCAGCTAACCATCAAGCCTGGTGCGCGGCTGCTTTTCAAAACCCGTATCTCGGAAGGTGAGTGGAGCACAGCTCCTTTTCAGCCCGATTTTGTGGCCCTCGATGGTGACGCCGCCGCCTACCTGCGCGATGCGGGTGTGATATGCGTGGGGGTCGATTACCTTTCAGTGGGCAAAGCCGATGCGCACCACGCGCTGCTCGATGCAGGTATTTGCGTGATAGAGGGGCTGGCCTTGCAGCACATCGCGCCCGGCGAGTACGAATTGCTGTGCTTGCCGCTACTCATTGTAGGGGCCGATGGAGCTCCGGCCCGCGTGCTGCTGCGGCCGCTGTAAGTAGCAAGGTCTTTCCTAGGTTAGCTTTTTTTTAAGCCCTGCCGTAAGGAGCTAAAAGACCCGTTGCCTAAACAAATCGGCCACTGGGTTTTTGTTCTGTTTACATGAACCAAGCAAACATCATCGTCATGGGTGTGTCGGGCAGCGGCAAGACTACTATTGGCGAACTGCTGGCCCAGCAGCTAGGCCGGCCCTTCTACGACGGCGACGACTACCACTCGGCCGCCAATGTGGCCAAGATGGCCGCCGGCAATCCGCTCACCGATGCTGACCGGCACGACTGGCTGGCCACCCTCGCCGCCCACCTAGGCGAGTGGGAAGCCGCTGGTGGTGCTGTGTTGGCCTGCTCGGCCCTAAAGGAAACCTACCGCCAAACTTTGCAGGGCGGCGAGCAATTGCCCCTTACCTGGGTGTTTTTGGATGGCAGCCATGAACTGCTCGAAAAGCGACTGGAGGGCCGCCACGACCACTACATGAAGGCCTCGATGCTCGACTCGCAGCTGGCGACGCTCGAAAAGCCGACCTATGGCATCCACATCGAGCTCACAAATAGCGAGACGCCCGAGCAGGTGGTGGCCCGCATCGTGGCGCAGCTGCCGGCTCGCGCGTCACAAACTCATTAGCTCCCGAAACAGGCCCGACTGGTTGCGCGATACCTCCACTTCGGGGCCTTCGCGCAACTTGATTTTGAGCGTGTTGCTAAACCAGGGCTCAATGCCGGCTATCCAGTGCAGATTGATGATTTGCTGGCGGTTGGCCCTAAAAAATACCTTAGGGTCGAGCCGGGCCTCTAGCTGCTGCAACGTGCGCGGAATGAGCGGCTGGTGCTGCTCGAAATACACCCGCGTAGCGCCGCCGCTGATTTCAAACAGCCGAATATCGGCCAGCCGCACAAACCAACAGCGCTCGCCCTCCTTCACAAACACTTGGTCGTGGGCCGCGAGCGGTGGCAAAGCCGGTGCGGCAGTAGGTAGCGGGGGAGGGGCGGTAGCAGCTAACTCCGGTGGGCGAAGCTTGGCCAGGGCGGCGGCCAGGCGGCTTTCGCTCACAGGCTTCAGCAAATAGTCGAGGGCGTTTACCTCGAAGGCTTTGAGAGCGTACTGGTCGTAGGCAGTAGTGAAAATAACCTGTGGCGTGGGCCCTTCTAGCGAGGCTAGCAGGTCGAAGCCCGTTTGGCCCGGCATGTGGATGTCGAGAAATAGCACGTCGGGCTGCAGCTCTTGCACCAGCGCACGGGCCTCGTCGGCGTGGCGGGCTTCACCTACCACTTCTACTTCGGGAAAAGCCCGCAACAAGTGGCGCAGCTCGGTGCGCGCCAGGCGCGAGTCATCAATAAGCAGCGCGTTCATGTAAGCTAGACTGCGGAATTGTAAGCGGTAGAGAGAGTTCGGCCAGCACCGTATCGGGCTGCTGCGGGTCGGGGCCGATGCGAAAATGCGCGGCCGGGCCAAAAAGCAGCGCCAAGCGCTCCTGCACGTTGCGCACGCCCACGCCCGAGTGGCCGGGGTGCGGCTGGTAGGTGCCGGTGTTGCGCACGGTCACGCACAGGGCGGTGCCAGCTGCGTCGAGGTGGGCCGTCAGGCTGAGGCTGCCGCCCGCCGGGCGCGGCGCCAAGCCGTGCTTAATGGCGTTTTCGACCAGCAGCTGCAAGGTCATGGGGGGCACGAGCACGGGTAAGGCGTCGGGAGCCACGTCGAGGACATAGTGCAGGCGCTCTTCTAGTTGCAGGGCTTCGAGCTGAAGGTAGTTTTCCACGATTTCGAGCTCAGTGGCCAGGGGCACCTGTTCGGCGCCGTTGCGCTGCATGGTATAGCGCAGCAATTCGGCCAAGTGCGTCATCATGAGGCGGGCGCGGGCAGGGTCTTCCATTACTAAGGCCCGGATGTTGTTGAGGCCATTAAACAGGAAGTGTGGGTTGAGCTGGGCTTGTAGGGTGCGCATTTCGGCCTCGCGAGCGGCGGCTTGCAGCTGCCACTTGGCCACTTCGGCCTGTTGGTAGCGGCCTAGGTAGTGCAGGCCCACGTAGCAGGCCGTCCAGAGACACAGCACAAAATAGGTTTGCAACACATAGCCCACAAACTGCCCGCTGCCCGCTAGGCCGCCTAAACTGGCTGGCGGCCGGATGATAAATGCGATAATACAGCCTAGCACCAGCTGGCTGGCCAGCGCCGCTACAGCATTGGCGAGTAGCAGCCGCCACAGCAGCCCCCCAGCCGAGCGCTGCCACCACCCGCGCCACCGCCAGTAGGCGCGCAGCGCGTGGCTAGTGAGCAGCAGTACCCCTAGCATCGCCACCTGAATGGCAATAATGGGAGCGCCTATCTGCACCTTAGGGGCAAACAAGCTTATCAGCAACAGCCCTAGGCCAGCGTACAGCAGCCACCCCACCACCTGAATCGTCCAATAAAGCCGCTGGCGGCGTACACTCGGAGACATATCGAAGCTGTTTCTAAGAATCACACTGTTAGGCCATGCGAAAGGCCGCAAAACGCCTCGCGCCATACCCGCACAGCAGCGGGGAGACGCGCTGCGTAGCAAACGTTATTTTTAGCTTAGGCTAGCGCTTAGCTGTGGCTGGCTGCTGCAAAAAAGCATCAGTTTGGGTGAAAAACCACTGTGGGTCATCGTACATCAGGAAGTGGCGGCCGGCTTCCGACATTTCGATACGGGCCTGGGGCAGCTGGGCGTATTGCTGCGTGTAGATGGCCAGCGTGCTGGCTTTGGTGGCGCCGTAGGCCTTGTAGCCCGCCCACGAGCTGAGCACCAGCACCGGCTGCTTGATGCGGCTAATATCGGTGCGCAGGTCTGTGGTGTACATATCGTACATGGCCTGGGCCACGGTGCTGGGGTCGGAGGCCAGCCCCCAGCGCGCCACCTGCGTGATGCGGGCCGAATCGGTAACGAGTGGCGTTACCATCTGGCGCTCGGCGGCCAGTGTGAGGTGGCCCCGCGCTACCTGCTTGCGCAGTTGCTCGGCCATGGGGCGGGCCGATTCGACGGTAGCGGTGGGCATTTGAATAGCCGACATAAAAGGCAGCGAATCCACGATTTCGAGCGGGCCGAGAGCTGCCGGGTCGGTGCTGGCCATCCACAGCGCCAAGAAGCCACCTAGGCTATGGCCCACAACGGTGGGCTTGGTTAGCTTCTGGGCTTTGATATAAGCCAGCAACTGGTCGCGTACATCTTGCAGCAGGTGCGCCGACACTGGCTGCTGGGCGGCCACCCCACCAAACCCCGCCAGCGACACCACGTGGCACTGGTACTGCTTCTGGTAGCGGGCTACTGCATCGGCCCACACCGCGCCGGGGCAGGTAAGGCCTGGTATCAGAATAACCGGCCGGCCCTTTCCCACCACTTGCACCGTGAAGGCCGGATGCGCCGTCTGGGTGGTAGTGGCCTGGGCCGCGGCCGGCTGGACTGTCGGCCCAGCCAGCAGCAGTGTGAGGGCAACAGCGGCGCGGGGGAGGAGCGAAGAAAACATAGCTAAAGGGGGCGTTGGTGAAAGGATGAAGCAAACCTAGCCGCCCGGCCTAGCCCCCCGAAGCACCTACCCAGCCAGCGGTATAGCAGCCCGGCGAATGGTAAAAAATGCCGGGCGAGCAGCAGCCCTGGGCCGCCGCGGCCACCCGCTTGCGCTAGTGCTAACTTGCAGGTTAAACCTTCGGCCCATTTCTTATTCCTAGCGCAGTGACGCACACGCTACCTATTTGGCTTCAACCCCAGCGTGCCTGCTGGCTCGCGCTGGGCGGGGGCTTGCTGGTAGCCAGTGCGGCTGGGGCCCAAGCTCCTGGCGCTGCCGGCAGCCCGCCTGCACTGCCGCGCCAAGCCCCGCGCCTCAGCTTGGTTATCGACAACCGCAACTCGTTTGTGCAGGCGTCGGCGGTGCGCATCATTGGTCTCAATATTGGGGTGGTGCCGCGGGGCAAGCGCTACCGCCTGGGTTTGGGCGCCTACACGCTGCGGCGCAGCTACGCCGACCTATACACCTACCTAGGCAGGGGCAAAAATCGCAAGCTCAAAGACACCCTCACGCCGGCGCTGAACTTGACCTACTTCACGCCCAATTTCTCTTACACCTTTCTTAGCCGCCGCTTTATCGAGCTAAGCGTACCCGTCGATGTAGGACTGGGCCGTAGCCACTACACCATCACCGACGAAAACGGCAAGGTGACCACCGACAATCGCGGCCTGTTTGTGCCGGCCGAAGTAGGGCTGGGCGTACTGCTCAAGCCCACGCGGTGGGTGGGCATCAGCGCAGCGGCCGGCTACCGCGTGTCGCTCAAGGAGATTGATTACAAGGAGGACTTCAACGGCTGGTATTACAGCTACCGCCTCAACCTGTTTGTGGGCAACATTTGGCACGACTGGAAGGCCTACCGGCAGCGGGTGCGGGCCCGCCGAGATGGCGCAGTAGCCCCGCCGGCAGCACCCACCCCAGGCACCAATCCGTAGGCCTAGGGCTAAAAAGCGGCACTGTATTGGCTAAAGCCCAGTTTTAGACGGACCTTTGCGCCCGTTACCTAGGCTCTGAGTATGCAAAAGAATGGTTGGTTACTGGCGTTGTTGTTATTGCTGAGTGGGGCGGCCCGTGCCCAGGCGCCGCTGCTACGCAGCCTCTCCCTCACCCTCGACACCACCCAATATCGCCTAGGTGAGCAAATGATACCGGTGGCTGGCGAAGAGCGGCTATACTTCTACTACCACCAAGACGACCAGGCAGCCGAGCTGCGCCTGACGCCCACCCAGCCCGGCCGCCCGCCCCGCCTGCTGCCCTCAGCCGACTACGTGCTGCAAGACACCCTAGTGGCCGCTGCCAACGGGGAGTACCGCGGCACCCTACGCTTTCATAACCTAACTGGTATGCCCTTCGTGCGGCTCACGTTTGTGCAGGCCGGGGCGCCCGTAAAAGCGCCAGCCGACTCGGTGGGCCGCGCGGCGCTGCGGGCCACCATGCGCCAGCAGGTAGTGAGCCTGCTACCACTTACTAATACCACGCTCACGGCGCGGGTGCTCGACAATGAGCTGTTTGTTGGCGAAGAGCGAGTTATTGAAGTCAATACCAACAACATTGCCAACGTGCGGGTCAACAATGAATGGACTAAAGGCCAAGACATTGACTACCGCCTGGCTCGTGAGCAGGGCGGCCTGCGCCTGCACGTGGTGCCCAATGCCCTAGGGGTGCGCACGCTCACGCTCAAGACGCTGGCCGAGCGCCCATACCTCGACCCCACTGGTCACCTCAGCTACCAGCTGCCGCCGCTGCGCCTCGACTTCGCGGTGAAGGCCAGCCGCCTGCGCTTCCTCACCGCCGAGCGCAAAGACGTGAACTACGACGACGAGGGCCGCACCCGCGGCATCGAGTTTGTGCTCGACAATGGGCACGCTTTTGAGCTGCAACGCACCTACCGCCTCGAAGCCCAGCAGGAGCCCGGCGGAGCCCTCATTGCCGAGCTATACACCCGCAGCTACCTCTCCAATGACCGCGTGCTGTGCCAGCTGCGCGTGTATAATACCCACCGCCAGTCCGACGGCTACCTCTATATCAAGGATAATGACTTGGCCAAGTTTATCACCAACTTCGATATCACGCCTAGGCCGCGCATTGCCAACTTGAGCGTGCTGCACCGGGGCGGCGACTGGAGCTCGAACACCACTATCAACCCCGGCGAAACCGTGGACGTGCGCCTCGAAGGCGAGTCGCTGCTGAAGGGCCGCTACCACTTCGATGGCGGCACCGTCATTCCCTCCGATTCTTCGACCCGCTCCGAAAAAGCGCTTATCTACCGCGTGCAAGTGCCCCTCAGCAGCGTGCGCCGGCGCATTACCATCTTCGATGGCAGCAACGCTACTGACTTTGGGCTGAATGTGAAGGAGGCCCAGCGGCCCCACCCGCTCAACTTTGTGCAGGTGAACTACGGCGATGGGCCACACCCCATCACGCAGCTCAATGGGCCGGTGCTTTACGACAAGACCATTCCCGACTTGGTGTTCAGCTTCAACGCCAACGCCATCGACGAGGCGGGCAACCTCTACGGCCGCCAGTACCTGAGTATGGACATTAGGACGGTGGATGACAAGGGCAACCTCATCGACCAGCGCACTGTGGACCAACTCGTGATTTGCCCCGGCGAGGCCTCGCCTCGCTATGCCTACTACCAGGGGGCTGATTGCCAAGTAGGTAATTTTAGCCTCAATAGCATCCTAGGGCGCAAAACCTACGACCTCGACGCTTGGTACCGCATCATTATCACGGTGCGCAACGATGCCCGGCAGTACAGCACCAAGGGCTACTCGCAGCAGGTAGAGCTGGTGCTGCGGCGCCACGTCAACTTCGATATCAGCGTCAGCTTTCCGGCCGGCCTGCTCACTAAGTACCAAGGCGAATCTACGTACAACAGCTTCGGCGGTATTAGCTTGGCTACGCTGGCGCAGCTCAGCTTCTACTCTCCCGACCGCATTAACCGCCTGCGGCCCTACCGCATCGGAGCTGGTTTCGTGGCCCTCAACGCCTTCAACCTGTCCAATAACGCTGACGTGCAGCGCGACCTAGGGCTTGTGGTGCTGGGCTCGGTAGTACCAGTGCGCACGGGAGCGCGGCTCACGTTTCCGCTCTACCTAGGCGGTGGCTACCTGCTCACGAAAGGCAAACCCTTCCTATTGTTTGGGCCAGGCATCGGCGTTACACTGTAAAGTGGTTAGACGCCCTAAAAAAGCTTTCCCCTCCTTCGCTAACCTAGCAAGGGAGGGGAAAGCTTTTTTAGGGTGCAGCGCTGAGTGGCTGCTTAGCCAACTATTGCTTAGCGTTTTTGCCCGTCGTCACCGAAGGGGCTACTAGCACTTTGCCTTTGGGGTCGTGTGTAGTGTTGTGGCCTTGGCCACCCGAGCTAACTACTTGGTTGGAGGCAGCTTTGCCCGAGCCTTTGCTGCTACCAGTGCGCGTACCACTAGAGCCGGGGGCTACCTTGTAGTTGGGCTTAGCAGTGGTGGGGTTATTGTTGCCGGCACTGCTGCTGGTGTTTGAGCTATTGCCGCTGCTGACATTGTTGTTGCCGTTGGTATTGGTACTGGTGCCGCCGGTATTGGCGCCGCCAGTGCGGCCTTCTTGGGCAGCCGCCGTACCGATGGTAGCAATTACTAAAGCGAGGAAAGCGAGGGTCTTTTTCATAACTGTAGGGGTAAGAAAGTTGCTAACAATACGGCTTGCCCCGCGTGTGCGTTTTAGCTTTTGGCTAAAAAATTTGGTGCTTATCCTCTTGAAAACTAGCTGCCTGCTCGGCTGCTAGCCAGACTAGCTAAGCCCTAGCTAGTAGCCAGCCTCATTGTCTAGCTAATACCTAGGGTGGCTTGGCGTCGTTCTGCCAATTGAAATACCTAAATCGTTGTCCGCTAGCAGCTACTAGTGCGCTGGCAGGTGTAAAGCCAACGACATAGTGGCCCTACGTAGCAAAAGAACCTGCATTGCCGTGGGCAATAAAGCAGGGAGCGGCATCTAGCTTAAGTAAGCGCCAAATAGTGGCGCGTTTCAACTTTTTCTATTCCGTTGAGCTATGCGACGAATCTTTGGGTTACTTATTTGGGCAGCGTTGCTGCCAGCGCCGCTACTAGCGCAAAAGGCATTGCCTACCGATAGCACCTCTACCGAGCCCGACCAAGAATTGGATGATTTTGGCGGCCACTTTAAAGGCATCCACCGCATTACTACGAAGATGCGTGGCGTGCGGGGGGCAGGGGAGACAGTGTACCTGGTCAGCGCCGATGGGCGGCGGTTGTCGGTCTTTCGAGAAAATAAGCTTCTGTGGGCGACTAATGTAGTGGCGCCTTTCAAAGCAGAAATTCCGGCCGGCCGCATTTCTTCGCTTGTCCTATCCTCGCATATCCTGTTCGTAGGCCTAGGGAAGCGTGGCAGCGCCGAGGTTGACCGAAGAACCGGCCGGATTGTAAGCAAGTACTTTGACCACGACCCCAGCAACCTAGCAGCAGAACCGCACTAAAAGTGCGCCTCACTACCAGCGCCAGCCCACCTGCGCCCCGCCGTAGTAATTGCGGCCTGCGGCAGGCTGAAAGTAGCGCCCCCCGAAGGCGTTGAGGTCATTGCCGAGGCTGTAGCGACGGTCGCCCGCGTTCTCGACGCCAGCGTAGAGGTCCACGGCCAGCCGGCCCATCAAGGTTCGGCGCCAGCCCGCGCGGCCCCCAAACACCCAGTAGCCCGCTGCATAGTCAGTGTTAGCATCGTTGAGCGGAATCATGGCCTGATGGCTGAGCGTGGGGCTGGCGTAAAACCCTAGGTGCTCGCTAAAGTCGAGCCCCGCGCTAAGCGTATGCGGCGCGGTGCCCGTGAGGCGGTTGCCGCTAAAGCTCTGGCCGCTGGCCGACTCATAAGTGCCGAAGCGGAAGTGGTTGTAGGCGTAGCTGCCCCACAGGCGCAGCCCGGCCGGTGGGCTCAGGGCCTCGGCCGAGGTGGCGGGCCGCCATAGCCAGCCGCTGGCCGCCACTTCGGCGCCGCGCTGGTGGGTGTTGCCTGAGTTGGCGTAAAGCTGGAAGCCTTGCGCATCGGTGCGCGACACGATGGTATTGCGCAGCTCAAAATCGAACAGCGCCACGTCAAAAATCAGGTGCCCACCTAGCAGCGTGCCGCGGCTGCCCACCTCATAGCTGGTGCCGCGCTCGGCCTGCAAGTCGCGATTGATGCTGCCATCCGAGGGCCGTAGCTCGGCCTCGGTGGGGGGCGAGTAGCCCGTGCTCACGCTGGCGTAGGCCGAGATGGTAGGCGTTAGTTCTTTCAGCAACGCCAGCCGCGGCGATACTTCGGGCCGGAATGTCTGCTCTACGACATAGCCGTTGGGGTTAGTGGCTGCGCTGCTCACGCGAGCAATTTGGTAGCGCAACCGATTGTAGCTGGCGCCCGCCGTGAGCAAGAAACCAGCCGGTAGCTCGTAGTCGGCTTGGGCAAAGACGAAGCCCGTGCGGGTTGAAATTTCGTCGTCGTAACGCAGCGTGGTGGGGTTCCCTAGCACGTTGAGGTAGCTGCGCGAGTCGGTGAACGAGGTCTGAAACTCGCCGCCGCCCTGCACCCGCAGCACGCGCCCAGCCAGCGAACCCTTGTAATTAAGGGTAGCCCGCCCGCCACCACCTAGGATGGCATCGCGCTCCCAATCAACTAGATAGGGCGTCGCTACGCGAGTGCTGCGGCCGTACACGGTAGCCGTGGTGCTCCAGCGCTCCGAAAAGCGATACTCGTGCGTGAGCCCTAGGAGGCCGGTTTGCGAGGCGTAACTGCCCTGCTGCGCCACCGTGCCAGGCGCAGCTGCCGTGCCCGGCCGTGCCTGCCGTGGATTCTGCTCAAACTGCGCCCGCGTGAGGCCGCCCGGCAGCTGGTAGTAGAGGTCGGTGTAGAGCGCGTGCACCGAGAGTGTTTGCTTGTCAGAAGGGCTCATTTGTCCATCTACCGCAAACACGTCGCGGCGCAGGGAGCTCTGCTGGCGGTAGCCATCTAGTTGTTGGTGTGCATACTGCGCCCGCCAGTAGTCAGTGCCCTTGCCACTGGCCTCAGCCGATGCCGTGAAGCGCCGCAAGCCATAGGAGCCCACCGAGTAGCCCACCTGCGCCTGGCTTTGGCCAGCGGCGGGGCGGCGGTTTTCGAGGCGCACCACGCCGCCCGTACCGGCGCCGTACACGCTGCCCGCCGGCCCCTTCAGCACCTCGATGCGACCTAGCTGGGCGGGGTCCAAGATGTTGAGCGGCGTGGTGCCGTTGGCTTCCGTGAAGGGAATGTCGAAGTAATACAGCTTCACATTGCGCACCCCGAAGGGCGAGCGCAGCGTGCTGCCGCGCACGCTGATGCGGTAGCTGGCCGTGGCCCGCTCCTCCAGCCGCACGCCGGGCAACGTATTCACGGCCGAGGCCAGCGAGTTTTCATTAAACCGCTGAATAATAGTTTGGTCAATAACCCCAACACCGGCCGCCGTGCGCCGCAAGGGCAGCTGCTGGCCATAGCCCACTACCGTAGCCGAGGGCAAGGCGCGAGCATTGAGGGTGTCGGCGGGGGTAGGAGATTCTTGGGCTGCCAGGCGCGCCGCCGGCGTGGCGAATAGGACTAGCAGTAAGTAGCGATGCAGCATTACGTAAAAAAGGGTTGCTTCCCCAAACGGCTAGGCTAGGTAGAAGTTTGAGTGCTGGCACGCATTTCCACCTTTCGCAAGCACCTAGGGCACGATAAGTGGGCGAACAACCGCCGCGAGAAGGGCGACAATCAGGCAGCCTATGGTGGGCGCTGTCAGCACCTTGAGCCTTCATGCTGATTACAGGTGGGTTGCTGCTTCTTGCTAGCCAACCATCTGTCAAACTGTTTTTTACATGAACGCGCTCGCGCTGCTGCTTACTCTGCTGGCCCCACCCGCGCGGCCAGTGCCCGACACTACTTTTTGGGATGGCAACTGGCGGCGCGTGCAGCGCCCCAACGCCGTATACTATGGCTGGACTACCCCGGCCGACTCGGGCCGCTGCCGCATCCAGGACTTCTACCTCACCGGCGAGCGGCAGATGGAAGCCCTAGGGTGGCCGGGGCCGCCCGTGGTGAAGGATGGACCCGTGACCTACTACTTCCGCTCGGGGGCCAAGCGCACTACGGGCCGTTTTGCCAACGGCCAGCGCGAAGGCACATGGCAGTATTGGAACGAGGATGGCACACTGCGCCAAAAGATGACGTGGCACGCTGGCCGCGCCGTAGCTACCCCCGCCAAGGAGCCCGCCGATGCCGACAGCAGCGTGCCCCAGCTAGTCCAGCAGATGCCCAAGTTTTTGGGGCCGCTGCCCCTGGCGCAGTACCTAGGGGCTACCATACGCCGCCCCGCCCAGGTGCCCGCGGGCGGTGGCAAAGTCTACGTGCAGTTTGTGGTGGGGCCGCAGGGTACCATCACTAGTACGCGCATTATCAAGGGCTTTGACCCTAACTGCGATGCCGAGGCACTGCGCGCCGTGGCCGCGCTACCCCGCTGGCAGCCCGGCCTACAAAACGGCGAGCCCACCGCCGTGCGGTTCGTTGTGCCCGTGGTATTTAAGTAAGCAAGTGGCCTCAAGCGGCCGGGCTCATTCCAAAAGAAAATGGCATCTGGCCCTACTTGTCATGCTGAGCTTGCGAAGCATCTTCTCACGCTAGGTTATCTCAACCGGGAGAAGATGCTTCGCAAGCTCAGCATGACAGGCGGGGGCTAGGCTAAAAACAAAAAGTCATTAGCTGAGGCTAGCTAGCCTAATCCTCTTCTGCACCTGGCACGGCCAACTGAGCATTAATAAGCGGCGTTTTAGGAGCCAGGAAAAACCCCGTAAGGCTGGCAAACAAGATAGGTACCGGCTGCTGAAAGCCCGTGAGTGTGGCCAGCAAAATAGCGGTGCTGATGGGCGTGCGCGTGGCGCAAGCGTTGATAGCAGCCATGCAGCTTATCATGGCCAGCGGCAGGCTTTGCGACGGAAAGACCGTGTGAATGAGCAGCCCTAGGGTGGCTCCCACGAAGAAAAGCGGAATGATGAAGCCACCACGCCAGCCCGACGTGACGGTGAGGGCAATGGCTACTAGCTTAGCCACCAGCAGCCCCACTAAAAACGACACGGTAAAGTGTCCTTCTAGCAGCTCGGCTAGCTCCTCGTGGCCAAAGTAGCGCGCCAGCGGTACGTAGTAGGCCAGCACCCCTAGTAGCAGTCCTGCGCCGCCCATTTTGACATAGATAGGCACGCGCAGCTGGCCGAAAACCCGCCGCAGCTGCCGCACCAGCGCAATGAAGCCCCAGCCCACCACCGTACCCACTATGCCGTAGCCCACGGCATAGAAGGCATCGTTGAGCTGCGGCGTGCCACCCATCGGGAAGTGCCAGGTTGGCCCGATGCCAATGTGCGTTATCAGAATGAAGATGACAAAGCTGGCGCAGCTCGACACGAAAGCCGGAATCAGGGCCTGAAAATATTCGCTTAGATGCTTGTGGTGCAAGATTTCGAGGGCAAAGAGCCCGCCGCCGAGCGGAGCACCAAAGAGCGCCGTAAAGCCCGAGGCCATGCCCGCAATGCTGAGCGTACGCAAGCCCTCACCCCGCACTCGCAGCTTCTGCGCCAGCCACGACGCCGTGGAGCCCGTCACCTGCACCAGCGGCGCCTCGGGGCCGGCGCTGCCGCCGCTGGCAATGCAAAGCAGTGACGAAAACACCATGGCCACGCTGTGGCGCGGGTCGAGCTTGCCGCCCCGAAAGCGAATGTTATTGACCAGCAAGCTCATCTCGCCAGGGTCGCCGAGGCGATGAATGATGAGGCCCGCCAGCAGCCCAGCGCCGCCCATCAGGGGCACTACCCACCAGCCCGACACCAGCCCTAGGAGCCGTAGCAACTGCGCCAGCAGCAGCCAGTAGGCCCCCGCAATGATGCCGCCAATCAGGCCGACCGCCACCCACAAAAAGAAGGTACGACTAAAAACAAAGGGATTGAATTGGAGCGGAGCGGCCGCCTGCCGCCGAAGCGAGATGGCGCGCCGGCCAGTTTTGAAACGCATGAGCTGAAAGAAAGGAATTTCTATATAACTCGCGCTTCGCTACCAGAGTTATCACTAGCTAGCGATGTGGCTGTAAGCCAAGGTGGTATTCTAATAGCGGCAGTCGGTCCAGTGTACCAGTTGGCCCCGGAAGGGGAGGGGCTTATCGGCAAAAAATGCGAACAGGTCGGCCGCCGTCTCAAACCCATCGGCTTGGGCCAACGCCCGCAGCTCGGCCGGACCTAGGGGGCGGCCATCGACGCGCAGCTCGCTGGCAGTTAGCTCAATATCCTGCACTAGCCGCAGTGGCTGCGGGGGCCAAAACTCGTATTGGTCGGGCTGCTGGGCTCGGGCGCAGAAATGGGCCACATCGCCCGCCTGCCACCGCTGCCCCGCCCGAATCGTGTGAATCTTGGTGCCCGCTATGATGGCCGGGATAAAGGTTTCGTTGAAACCCAGTACTTTGCCTGTATCAGACATCGGCTGGAATGTGTACCGTGCCCGCCCGCTCGCGCAGGGGCCGGCCCTGCCGCCCGCTGTGCTGCGCCTGTATTTCGGCCACGATGGCTAGGGCAATTTCTTCGGGTGTTTCGCTACCTAGGTCGAGGCCGATGGGGCTGTGCAGGCGCTCGCGCAGCTGCTGCACCTGAGCGGTAGGAAAAGCGTCTAGCTCATCGAGCAAGCGCTGCGCCTTCAGCCGAGGGCCTAGCAAGCCGATATAGGGCGCGGGCGAAGCCAGCAGCGTTTGCAGCGCGGCTAGGTCGTAGGCGTAGTTATGGCTCAGCAACACATGGTAGGCCAGTGGGTCGGGGGTAGCCGTTTCGAGCTCGCGCACGGGTATAAGGCGCACTTCGGCCGCCTCGGGGAAGCGGGTCGTGGTGGCTAGGTTGGGCCGGCCATCGACCACCGTAATGTGCCACCCTAGGGAGGCCGCCAGGCGCACTAGCGGTTGGGCGTCGTTGCCGGCGCCGTACACTACCAGGCGCAGTGGCGGGCGCAGCACTTCGAGCGAGGCGCGCACCGGGCCAGCGTCGGTATCGAGGGTCAAAATCTGGGGCTGGCCCTGCGCCAAGGTGGCGCGGGCGGCCTCAGCCAGTGGGGCGGCTAGCAGTGGGGTGCCGCGCACTGCGCCCGTTTCAGTGAGCAGCACGCGCTGGCCCACGGCAGCCTTTAGGCCGCTGGCGTCAGTTTCGAAAATGGTAGCCAGCACGGCCGGCACAGGGTACTGGGCAAAGCCGCGCAGAAGCTCCAGTGGGTTGTCGGGGTTAGCAAAATCGAGCGGCTCCAGTAAGATGCGCACCACGCCCTGGCAGCCGGGGCCCAGGCCGTGGCGCGGGTCGTCTTCGTCGCGGGTGTCGTAGGTCACGAGCGCCGGCTCGCCCTGAAAGATGGCCCGCCGCGCCCGCTGGCGCGCATCGCCTTCGAGGCAGCCGCCGCTGATAGCCCCGGTCAGCTCGCCGTCTTCGGTCACGAGCATGCGGGCGCCGGGGCGGCGGTAGGCCGAGCCAATTACTTCCACCACCGTGGCTAGCGCGCAGGGGCGGCGCGCGGCGCGGTGCTGGTCGTAGGCCAGAAAAAGGCGTTGGAGTTCGGTCATCAGGAAAAAAGTAACGTGGGCAGTACGCCTAGGGTAGCTGCGTGGTTGTATGAACCGCTTAGCGGGAGGCAGGGTTTCTGGGCAAGACTATGAAGTAGGAACCGTCCTGCAGTGCATAGCGAAACAGCTGGCGTGGAGCAGTAACCTCTTACATCAATAACAGTGCGAGCGAGCCGCTTCGCTACGCGCGGCCTGACGGCTCGTTGTTTAGTTATACCGAACAACGCTCATTCCATTTTTTTGTCACTAGCGTGTACTTTGCTTTTATGAGCGTCAACGTCCCCGTCTACCAGCTAACTGCCCTCGCATCTACGGAGGAGAAACCGGCGGCCGTGTTTTTCCTAGGTCCCAATTGTGCAGCGCCGCGCCTACCCATCGACCGGCCGTATCGCAGCGAGTATTATAAAATCGGTATCGTGCTGCGCGGCAGCGCCCGCTTGCAAGTCAACCTCGAAACCTACGACCTAGGGCCGGGCTCGCTGATGGTGCTTTCGCCCTACGTTATCAAGCAGTGGCCGTTTATAGCAGAGGATTTTGATGGGCTCAGCATCTTCTTTACCAAGGAGTTCATTGCGGCCGGCAGCCTAAACCTGGACACGTTCACGTTTTTTGAGCGCGACGCCCGCCACGTGTTAACCCTGCCACCCGCCGAAGCGGCAAGTATGACGGCCCTGCTGCGCACCATCGAGCAGAAATACGAAGCGCCGCACGCCTACCGCGAGGAGATTTTGCGCAGCCTCATCCGCATTCTGCTGCACGAAACGGCGCCCATCTATAGCGCACAGCACACTTCACCTACTGCCACCCAGTCGCGCAGCCAGCTCATTGCGGCCGACTTCAAAAAGCTGGTGAACACTCACTACGCCACCGAGCGCAGCCTGGCGTTCTACGCCGACAAGCTCTGTATCAGTCCCAAGCACCTTGCCGAAACGGTGAAGGAAGCTACCGGCAAGCGCGCCGTAGCGTGGCTGGCCGAGGCCGTGCTGCTCGAAGCCCATGTGCTACTTCAAAACCCCGCCCTCACTATCGGCCAAATTGCGGACACGCTGCACTTCACTGACCAGTCCACGTTCGGCCGGTTTTTTCGCACCAATACGGGGGTATCGCCGGCCAGCTACCGGCAGCGGCTGTGAAGTAGTGTTGTGGGGCGGACTCTGTAGTCCGTGTGCGTGAGCGGGCAACTGGTCGCGGACTACAAAGTCCGCGCAACAGCACTACTTCCGCCCTTTCGCCCAAAGCTCCCGCCCTTTTGCCCTTCCCGCGCTCCCTAGCCAGCTGGAGCTTTGTGACATGAAAATCATCGTCACTGGTTCCCTAGGGAACATCAGCAAGCCGCTCGCTACCGAGCTCGTGCAGCAAGGCCACGCCGTCACGGTCATCAGCAGCCAGCCCGACCGCCAGGCCGCCATCGAAGCCTTAGGGGCCACCGCCGCCATTGGCTCATTCGAAGATGCGGACTTCCTGGCCGCTACCTTCGCCGGGGCCGATGCCCTGTATGCTATGATAGGCGGCGGCCATCGCGAGGCCGATTCGCGGGCCTATTTCCAACGCATCGGCCAGCACTACGCACAAGCCATCCAGCAAGCGGGCGTGCGGCGGGTGGTGCACCTCAGCAGCTGGGGCGCGCACCGCGACCACGGCACGGGCGGCATTCTAGGCTCGCACGATGCGGAGGAAATCTTAGCGGCGGTGCCGGGCCTCGCGCTCACGCACCTGCGTCCTACATCCTTCTTTACCAATTACTACGGCTTTGTAGGTATGATAAAAAATGCCGGTTTCCTAGGTGCCAACTGCGCCGGCAATTACCGGGTGGCGCTGGTGCACCCTAGGGACATCGCCGCCGCTGCCGCCGAGGAGCTAACTAACCCTGCTGCCCCGGCCGGCCGTACCATCCGCTACGTGGCCAGCGACGAGCGCACCCAAGACGAAGTAGCACAGGCCCTAGGTGCCGCTATCGGCCGGCCCGACCTGCGCTGGGTCGGCTTCACCGACGAGCAAATGCGCGATAACCTCCTGCAAAACGGCTTGCCCGCCAGCACTGCCGCCGATATCGTGGACATCTACGCCAGCATGACCAACGGCACCCTAGCCGAAGACTACGAGCAGCACAAGCCCACCCTAGGTAAGGTAAAGCTGGAAGACTTTGCCAAGGAGTTCGCGGCAGCTTTTAAGGGCGGCGAATAGCAAAGTAGGAAGCAATAAAAAAGCGCGTTAGTCATGCTTCGCTGCGCTCTGCATGACTAACGCGCTTTTTGCGGTCTTCTTAATTTCAAGAATAAGTCTGCTACTTAAATAGCATCCAGTCCCGGCAAGCCGAGCAGCTCTGCGGCGCGGTGCGCCACGGCTTTGACACCGGCGACATCCGGGCCAGTGATGGTCAGGTGGCCCATTTTGCGGCCGGCGCGCGCTTCCAGCTTGCCATATAGGTGCAGGTGCGTGCCCGGCAAACTCAGCACGGCGTACCAGTCCGGCTCCTGCGGCTGGCCATCGGCGTTAAACCACACGTCGCCTAGCAAATTGAGCATGATGGCCGGCGAATGCTGGCGTGGCTGCGGCATGGGCAAGCCCGCCATGGCATGCACCTGGAGGTCAAACTGCGATACGTCGCAGGCATCTATGGTGTAGTGGCCGCTGTTGTGCGGGCGCGGAGCCATCTCGTTGACGACTAGGCCACCGTGCTCGCTACCGTCTTCTACCACAAAAAACTCGACGCACAGTACCCCAACGTAGCTGATGTGCTGCGCAATGGCCACAGCCGCCTCGCGAGCCCTTTCAGCCAGGGCGGCGGGCATTGCGCCTTCGTAGGCGTGGGTCACGGCCAGAATGCCTGCCTCGTGCACGTTGCGCTGCGGGGCAAAGCTGACAACCTGCCCGTCCCAGCCGCGCGCCACCAGCACCGAGCACTCGGCGGTGAGCGGCAGCATCTTTTCCAGTACGCAGGCCACGCCGCCCAGCTCGGCCCAGGCGGCGGCCAACTCGTCGGCAGACTTAACGCGGATTTGGCCCTTGCCGTCGTAGCCCATGCGCGCCGTTTTCAGGATGCCGGGCAGTAAATCTGCCCGCTCGGCCTGCACGACCTGTAACTGGGCCGGCGTTTCAATCACCGCATAGGGCGCGCAGGTCACGCCTGATACCTCGGCACAGGCCGCGAAATGAGCTTTTTCCTCGATGCGGTTTTGGGCAATGCCCACCACGGCCGCGCTCGGTGCCACGGGGCGGGTTTGCGCCAGCATTTGCAGAGTCTGGGCCGGCACGTTTTCAAACTCGGTGGTGATGGCCTGGCACAGTTGGGCCAGTTCGGCCAGTCCGGCTGGGTCGTCGTAGCTGGTCTGGATGTGGTGGTGGCTCACTAGCCCGGCGGGGCTTTGCGCGTCGGGCTCCAGCACGGCAGTGAAGTACCCCAGGCGCTGGGCGGCGTGCACAAACATCCGGCCCAGCTGGCCGCCCCCCAGTACCCCTAGGGTGGCTCGTTGGCCTGCGGTGTCCACGCTGCCGGGGAAAATCGGGGTCATAGCTACCTCGTGACTAGCGGCGCTCATACGGGCAGGGTCATAGCGCGGGCGGCCTCGGTTTGGGCGGCGCGAAACGCAGCTAGCTTGGTCGCCAGGTCCGCATCGTGCAGGGCCAGCAGGCTGACCGCAAACAGCGCAGCATTAGCTGCCCCGGCTGTGCCAATCGCAAACGTGGCCACGGGTACCCCCTTAGGCATCTGCACGATACTGTGCAGCGAATCCACGCCCTGCAAGTGGCGGCTGGCTACCGGTACGCCGAGCACGGGCACCGTGGTTTTGGCAGCTAGCATACCCGGCAGGTGGGCGGCCCCTCCCGCGCCGGCAATGATGGCCTGCAAGCCACGCGGGCCGGCTTGTTCGGCGTACGCAAACAAGTCGTCGGGCATGCGGTGAGCCGATACCACACGCGCTTCGTGGGCCACACCAAAATCCGTGAGAATCTGCACGGCGTGCTGCATAGTGTCCCAGTCGCTGCTGGAGCCCATGACAACGCCAACTAGTGGCTTACCTGGGGTAGCGCTGGGGCTAGGGGTGTCGGAGGTGGAGGGGGTACTCATGGTGAGCCTTATCGTAAGGGGCGGGGCAGCCCTAGGTGGTCGAAAAAACGGGATTTTGGACGTAAGCGCGGGCTAAAACCCGCATTTGCACAGCCAGTTATTGGGGTGCGTGTCATCCCGTGAGCGCAACGGATGTTCACTGGGAAGCCCGTTACCTCGGCCACAAATTTACTGTGGCAGTCCAAGTGGCAGCCTGCAATCTGGACGAATCTTGAAAAATACGGGCCCCAGCCCAGTTCATTCTCAGCGCTCCAACAGGATTTTGTACTAGGTCACTAAGACCCAACGTTCGGTCAACTTTCATGGCGGTTATTTGCAGGCCCACCTGAATGAAGCAGGTAAAGCTATAAAGCGCCGACGCGTTGACAGCTAGCACGTAGGGTATTCTCTTCTAAAACGGCCTGCCCGCTAGCGTCGCTGTAGACAGTATGTTGCGGTCAAGTTAGATTATATTCTGAAACCATGTAAATTGCAGAGAATATAACCACAACTATCAGCCACTATTGTTGGGCTGAGTAAGTATTCTGATTTCGAACAGCTACTCTTCATGAATAATTCTTTTGAATATGATGTAACTCTCTCTTTCGCAGGTGAAGATAGAGACTTTGTAGACTGTGTTGCAGGTCTGCTGAAAAAAAGCGGATTGAAGGTGTTTTATGACAGATATGAGCAAATAAGCTTATGGGGTAAAGACCTTTATACGCATTTAGATGATATATATACTAATAAATCCAAGTTTTGCGTTATGTTTATTTCTAGTCATTATGCAAAAAAGCTGTGGACGAATCATGAAAGGGAAAGTGCACAAGCTAGGGCTTTTGCTAACAGTGAAGAATATATTTTGCCATTTAGGCTAGATGATACGGTGATACCTGGTATTAGGCAAACAGTTGGGTATTTATCAATAAAAGGTTATGATTGTAAGCAACTAGCTCAAGCGATTACGGAGAAAATAACTGGTAATACAGGAAATATTGAGAATGCAGACGATAATGATAATGTAAGAGACGATGAGGAAGAAACGCTAGAATATGGCATTTCAAAGATAGGGGATGATAAGTACGAGATTAAAATAAGGCAATATGATTTTTTCTCTGGTAGGCTAAGTAAAGCGTTTCCAGGAGTTCGTGGTTTGAGATGGTTTAACGAACCGAAAGAAATTATAGAAAGACTAAAACTGCTTTTAGCTAAGCCTATTTCTTTTAGTCAGTATCCTGATGGCAATTTAAGGAAAGGTGGCATTGCTACACCAATATGGTGGTTTAGAGGTGGAGCATCAATGCCAATTAAGGAATTTGAGGTTTTAAGTGAAACGAGATGCCGATTTGGTTCGAATGAATTAGAGATAGATAAGGTTGCTGTTTATAGGTGTTCAAGACCTTATAAGGAATTTATTTATTTAAAAACAAAGGGGGTTCCTGCGCTTGAAGATTCAGAAGACTCTGCTCTTAGTATTGCCGCGCAGCTCAGTTTTAGAAAATATGCATCGGAAAATTATGCTTTATATAGGGGTGAAATAATTAAAGATGAGGAACGCGAAGATGGTGCAATGTTCAGGGATGGTAAGCTTATTTATTTCGAAGAACGTCCAGTAGCTAGAACTAGATTTTTAACGCCTTATAATATTATAATATGCGCCCAGTCGTCAACGTACAATTCTAGTCAAGCGGATAGGTTTTTTGCACCACAATTAGACGATTGGCTTACCAAGGATGAAGAACTCGAAAAAATACTTCCTTTGCTTGAGGCAATGGAAAATGATTCACATTTAATGATAGAATTTTTCTAACGAGAAAGCGCCCCGCAGCCAATTGGCTACGGGGCGCTTTCTTATCCAACTTACTACTAGTTTACAGCAGCTTATCACTCGTCAACGGCAATTCGCGGACGCGCTTGCCGGTAGCATGGTACACGGCGTTGGCAATGGCGGCGGCTACGCCCAGCATCCCGATTTCACCAACGCCTTTAACGCCGATGGGGCTGGCGATGTCGTCTTCCTCCTCCACGAAAATCACGTCGATTTTGTGGATGTCGGCGTTCACCGGAATGTGGTACTCGGCATAGTTATGGTTCATGTAGCGGCCGAGCTCGTTGTTGAGGTAAGTTTCCTCCATCATCGCCATGCTCAGGCCCCACACCGTGCCGCCCAGCACCTGGCTGCGGGCCGTTTTGGGGTTCATGATGCGGCCGGCGGCCACGGCATTTACCACACGCGTCACATGGATGGTACCTAGGTCCTCGTCCACCTTCACTTCCACAAACACCGCGTTGTGCGAGTGCATGGAGTACTTCAGTTGGTTGATGGGATTGGGACCGGCTTTGCCGTCAGCCTCAATCTTCTCTTCGCCGCTGGCAGCCAGAATGTCTTCGATAGCCACCGAGCGGGTGATGTCCTCGTTGGCGCGGATGTGGCCGTCCACAAATTGCACGTCCTCGAAGTCTGCGCCGGCTAGGGGTGAGTCATCCATCTTCTGGGCCAGCTTGAGCAGCTTCTTGCCTACTTCCTGGCAGGCATCCTTCACGGCCGCGCCCACCGAGTTGGCCGTCCAGGAGCCGCCTTGCACGGGGGCGGCGGGCATGTTGGTATCACCTAGGTTGAATGTTACTTGCTTCATGGGCAGCCCGAGGGTCTGGGCGGCCATCTGGGTCATAATAACATAGGTGCCAGCGCCTTGGTCATTGGTGGCGCTGTTCACGGTGAGGTGGCCATCGGCCGAAAGCACGGCCTTGGCGGCAGCTTTCTGCATAGAGGCATCCCAGCAGCCAGCGGCCACGCCCCAGCCTACGAGCATGCCTTTCTCATCGCGCATCGAGCGGGGCTCGGGGTTGCGCTGGTCCCAGCCGAAGCGGGCGGCGCCTTCGTGGTAGCAGTCGTCGAGGCGCTTGCTGGTGAAGGGCTTATTCTCGGTGGGGTCGCTGTAAGTGTAGTTGAGCAGGCGGAAATCGAGCGGGTCTTTGCCAGCCTTGTACGACATTTCATCGATGGCGCTTTCGCTGGCAAAGTTGCCAGTAGCCGCGCCCGGTGCCCGCATGTCGAGCGGCGTGTACACGTCGATTTTGGACAGTTGATAATCGAAGTTGGTATTGGGCGAGTTGTAAAGAATACCCGTCCAGTTCACCACTGTTTCGGTTGCGTTCTCAAACTGAGAAGTCTCAGCCAATGCCTTGTGTTCCAGCGCTTGAATGTGACCTTGGTCATCGGAAGCAATACGCAGCTTTTGCAGCGTATGCGGCCGGTGGCCAAAGCTGAACATCTGCGTGCGCGTCATCACTACCCGCACCGAGTGCTCCAACTCCAGGGCCGCCATTACGGCCAGAAACACCTGGTACTGGGGCCGCAAACCCGAGCCAAAACCGCCGCCCGTGAACTTCGAGATAACCCGCGCCTCGTTGGTGCTCAACCCGAAAATCTTGGCGATATACTGCTGCACGTTGGGCGCGCCCTGCGTCTTATCGTAGATTTTCATCTTCTTGCCGTCGCCCAGCCAGTCCACGGTGGTCGCGAACATCTCCATCGGGTTGTGGTGCTGCGCGCGGTGGATGTACTCACCGGCCACCTTGTGCGGAGCCTCGGCAAAGGCTTTGTTCATGTCGCCCTTGGGCTTGGGCGGGGGCACGAAGCCCGTTTTACCCTTCGGAGCATCAAAGGCTTCACCGATAACCGAGTCTAGGTCAGTGTTATGCTTCTCTACATCGTACTCGATGCGCAGCACCGAAGCGGCGTAGCGGGCCAGCTCAAAGGTCTCAGCTACCACCAGCGCCACCGGCTGCTGGTTGAACATGATTTCGGGCTCGTGTAGCGGGCGGAAGGGCGAGCCGCCGGGGGCCACATCGTCCTTATAAGCGCGGTCGAACCAGGCAAAGGAGGGCACATTCTCGTGCGAGAACACCTGTTGCACGCCCGGAATGGCCAGCACCTCGTCGGCGTGGATTTTGGTAATCTTACCCTTAGCTACGGGGCTACTCACGATGTAGCCGTACCACAGCGGGCCGGTTACGCCGAACTCAGCGGCATACTTGGCCGCGCCGCTCACTTTGGCCGGGCCATCGGTGCGGTTGATAGGTTTGCCAATCACGTCGCTGTCGAGGCGCACGGTAGGCGGGGTGGCAATAGTCTGGCTCATACTAGCTTACGGATTAGAATTTAAAAACACGTTCGGGTTGACTACCTGGCTCATCTCGGTGGCTTGCTTGAGTGCCCGCACGATGGCGCGCTTGCCCAGCTCAATCTTAAATGAGTTATGCAGCGAGCCTTCGCCATAGCCCTTTGCCTCAGCAAACACCTTAGCGGCCACTTGGCGGAATAAGTCGGGCGAAGCCGTTTGGCCTTCCAGCATCTTCTCGGCCTCTTGGTCGCGCCAAGGCTTATGGGCCACGCCACCCAAGGCAAAACGAGCCTTTTCAATGGTGTTGCCGCTCATTTTCAAGCCCACCGCCACGCTCACCAGCGCAAAGGCATAGCTGCTGCGGTCGCGCAGCTTGAGGTAGGTGAAGTGGTCGGCGTAGCCTTCCTCGGGCAGGTCAATAGACACGACCAGCTCGCCCGGCTTCAGGGTGTTGTCCTTTTCGGGGTGGTCGCCCGGTAGGCGGTGATAGTCGTCAAATTGGATGGTGCGCTCGCCGTCAGGACCTTGCACGCGCACCACGGCCTCTAGGGCCGCCAGCGCTACACACATGTCGCTGGGCTGGGTGGCAATGCAGCTCTCGCTGGTGCCTAGCACGCCGCACACGCGGTTGGGGCCGGTGAGGGCCGAGCAGCCGGTGCCGGGCTCGCGCTTGTTGCAGGGCGTGGCCAAGTCGTAGAAATAGTAGCAGCGGGTGCGCTGGTTGAGGTTGCCGCCGTTGGTGGCCACGTTGCGCAACTGCGGCGTAGCCCCGGCCAAAATGGTCTGGCTCAGCAGCGGGTAGCGCTTTTCTACCTCGGGGTGCCAGGCCGTATCAGCATTAGTAGCCAGCGCGCCCAGACGCAGGCCGCCATCGGGCAGGCTCGTGATGTCGGTGAGTGGCAGCAAGCCCAGGCTAGTGAGGTGGGTCGGCCGCTCGAGGTTGTACTTCATCAAGTCCACGAGGTTGGTGCCGCCGCCTAGATAGGCCGCGCCATCGTGGCTGGTTAAGTCGCGCACGGCCTCGTCGGCGGCCGTGGCTTGGGTAAGGGTGAAACTATTCATAAGGGACTAAGGATAAGGGGTTATTCGACCGAGCTGGCTTTAGTAGACGCTACCGGAACGGTGATGAGCACGCCGTTATCGACCACTACGTCGCCGTCGTGCAGCACTTCCATCACGGCCGACAAGATGTTGGTGTAAGCGCCGCAGCGGCAGAGGTTGCCGCTCATGTGCTCGCGCACCTCGTCTTCGGTCTTGCAGCGGCCCTCGTTGATGAGGCCCTGCGCCGAGCAAATCTGGCCCGGCGTGCAGTAGCCGCATTGGAACGCGTCGTGGTCTACAAACGCCTGCTGAAGTGGCGAAAGGTTATCCTCGGTACCTAAGCCCTCAATGGTCTGAATTTTCTTGCCCTGATACACCGTAGCCAGCGCCAGGCAAGAGTTAATGCGCTTGCCATCAACGAGGACGGTGCAGGCACCGCACTGGCCGTGGTCGCAACCTTTTTTGGTGCCAGTCAGGTCCATGTACTCGCGCAGGGCGTCGAGCAGGCTGGTCCAAGGTGCAATCTGAATGGTGTGGTCTTCGCCGTTGACATTGAGCGTCACGGCCTGGGCCGGCACCACGTGCGGTGTGGCTTTGTCGAGCGGCTCTTGAATGAATTGGAGACTCATAAGGCAGTAGGGTAGGAGAGGTGAAGCGAATAGCCACCTAGGGCGGCTAGCTATGTAATTATTCTACGCTACGGTTTAGCTTGAGCTTTTGATGTTTTTATTGCGTCTAAATAAAGAAGTTAGCCCGGCGATTGCACAGCGTACTTAGCTGACAGTTAGGCGATGGCTTGAGCCTTTGGTTGTCTGTAAGAGTGCCGAATTATATGATAAAATAGCCAGAGGCATTAGCAGTAATAAAGCGTTGTATGCTAATGAATATAGCGCGCTGTTTTGCCAGTGAGAGGAAAGTGCCTTGCTGACGACGATAAAAAATATTTTTTCGCCAATGCTTGCATTTTCAAAATTTACGCTTCTACCTTTGTGGCATGCTCCTTTACCGGGGCACTTATCAAGAAAGGCGGAGGGACAGGCCCTGTGATGCCTTAGCAACCAGCAGTAATGTGAAGGTGCTAATTCCTGTTCTGAGACGCGGCTTCGGCCAAAGCTTAGAAGAAGATAAGTCTAAAAGATGCCTTGCCGCGGCCGCGGTGTACGCTCTTCTGACTTGTCGGAAGGGCTTTTTTTACGCTCTTTCGGTAAGAGATTCTTGACTAGGTGCTTGGGAAATAGGGGTTTACTGTTCCAATCAAACAATAAACTTCTCTTGCCATGTCTGTTGCAACCCGCCTCCTCCACTCCATTCCCGTTGACGAGCAAACCGGCGCTATCGCCGTGCCCATCTACCAGACTTCCACCTATGTGCAGGAAGCTCCCGGTGTCAACAAAGGCTTCGACTATGCCCGCACCGGCAACCCCACTCGCCTGGCCCTCGAAAACCTGGTAGCCACCCTCGAAGGCGGCCACGCGGCCTACGCTTTCGCTAGCGGCCTAGCCGCCATTGATGCGGTAGTAAAGCTGCTTTCGGCTGGTGACCAGATAGTTGCCATCGACGACATTTACGGTGGTGCCTTCCGCTTGTTTGAGCACGTGTACCGCCGCCTAGGTATCGACATCGTGTACTGCGACACCACCAACGCCGAGAACGTCGCCAAAACCATCACCGACAAGACTAAGCTCATCTGGTTGGAATCGCCTTCTAACCCCACGCTGAAGGTATCGGACATCGCCGCTATTTCGGCTATTGCTAAGGCGCACAACTGTTTGCTCTGCGTTGATAACACGTTTGCCTCGCCCATCTTGCAGCGCCCCATCGAGCTGGGTGCCGACTTGGTGGTGCACAGCGGCACCAAGTACCTAGGTGGCCACTCGGACCTCATCGCGGGTATCGCCGTAGCCAAGACCGAAGAGCTGGCTAAAGAGCTGAAGTTCATTCAGAATGCTTCGGGTGGCATCCTGGGGCCGTTCGATTGCTTCCTCACCATTCGGGGTATTGAGACGCTGCCGCTGCGCATCGAGCGCACCAGCACTTCGGCCCTTGAAGTGGCTAAATTCTTGGAAACGCGCCCTGAGGTGGCCCGCGTGTACTACCCCGGCCTCGAAAGCCACCCCAACCACGAGGTAGCTAAGAAGCAGCAATCGGGTGGCTTCGGCGGCATCATTGCCCTGGCCCTCACCGAAGATACCATCGAAGCCGCTACCAAGCTGGTGACGTCGACCAAGTACTTCAAGCTTGCCGAAAGCCTAGGCGGCGCGAAGAGCCTGCTCTGCCACCCCGCCACCATGACCCACAAGTCAATTCCAGCTCCCACCCGCCAAGCTTCGGGCGTAGCCGATGGGCTGGTGCGCCTGAGCATCGGCCTCGAAGATGCCGCCGACCTCATTGCTGACCTAGCCCAGGCGCTCGACCAACTGGCCGCTGCCAAGGAAGAGCACGTAGTGACGAAAGAAGGTGAGTTGGTAGTAGCTTAATCAACAATACGTTATAAAGCTGAAAAGTGACTGTCATGCTGGCGAAGGAAGCATCTTATCAAGTGGGGTTCTAACCTGGTAAGATGCTTCCTTCGTCAGCATGACAGTCGTTTTATAGCGATAACTACCATCATGACTCGTACTAATATTACCATCGGCCTGTTCGGTTTTGGCGTGGTGGGCCAGGGTTTGCACGCGGTGCTAGAGCGCACGCCCGGCTTGCGCGCCCGCATCGGCCGCATTGCGGTGAAGGACCGCAACAAAGCCCGTACGCTACCCACCGAGCTGTTTACGTTCGACAAACAAGACCTGCTCGACGACCCGGACCTAGACGTAATCGTGGAGCTGATTGACAATGCCGACGAGGCGTATGTTATTGTAAAGCAAGCCTTACTGAACGGCAAAGCTGTGGTGACGGCCAATAAGAAAATGCTGGCCGAGCACCTGCCCGAGCTTATCGAGCTGCAAAAAAACACGGGCGTGCCACTGCTCTACGAAGCAGCCGCGTGTGCCAGTATTCCTGTCATTCGCAACCTAGAAGAGTACTACGATACCGACTTGCTCGACTCGGTGGAGGGTATCGTTAATGGCTCTACCAACTACATCCTGACGGCCATGAACCGCGATGGGCAAACCTACGGCGATGCGCTGGCCAAGGCCCAAAAGCTGGGCTTTGCGGAAAGCAACCCGGCGCTTGATGTGGAGGGCCTCGACGCTCGCAACAAGCTGGTGCTGCTGCTGGCCCACACCTTTGGGCTGGTGGCCGGGCCCGAAGACTTACTGGCCGTGGGTATCGACCGCATTAGCCCGCTGGCTACGGCCTATGCCCGCGAGCAGGGCTTGGCCATCAAGCTAGTAGCTGAGGCGCGGCGGCTGCCCGAAGGCGGCATTGCGGCGGCGGTGCTACCGACCCTAGTGGCCCCTAGCCACGAGCTAAGCAACGTGCACGACGAGTTTAATGGCCTCGTGACGCAGAGCGGCTTTGCCGACCGGCAGTTCTTCCTAGGGCGTGGCGCGGGGGCGTTCCCCACGGCGTCGGCGGTGCTGTCAGACTTGTCGGCGCTCACCTATGGCTACCGCTATGAGTACAAGAAAATTCAGCAAAACGCTCATCTGAACCTAGCGCCCGATGCGGCCGAAGTAGATGTGCTCGTGACGTTTACCGACGAAGCCAATGCTCCCGATGAGGCCGATTTTACGGTGGTGCATGAGCAGTTCCGCTCGGCCCAGCGGGGCAGCTATCTAACTGGTACCATTGGGCTTGGTCAATTGGCACGTGCGGCTTGGCTGCGCCAGGCGGGCGTGTGCGTGGTGCGCTTGGCTGCGCCGCTACGGGCAGCCGTAAGCGTACCAGAGCTGGCCGAGGCCGAAGCGTAAGCGCGAGGTTGCGCGAAGTAAAAAGAGGTTTCGCCAAGAGAAGGCGCATGACCTTACTGCTTTGAGGGAGGCAGCTTCGCGAAGTAAAAAGAGGTTTCGCAAGGTGGCTGGTTCTACCTTGCGAAACCTCTTTGCCTTTATGAACCCTTGCGCGCTATGACGCTCTCCACCGATTCTGCACCCATCAAAACCGGCTTGCTGGCTTACGGCATGTCGGGCAAAATATTTCACGCACCGTTTCTGACCCAGCACCCCAGCTTCGACTTGCAAGCGGTGGTGCAGCGGCACGAGCAGCGCATGCAGGCCGACTACCCACACATAAAAAGCTACGGCAGCGTGGACGAGTTGCTAGCTGACCCCGCCCTGGAGCTGGTAGTGGTGAACACGCCCAGCTTTACGCACGCCGACCTGGCCCGGCAGGCGCTGCTGGCTGGCAAGCACGTGCTGCTCGAAAAGCCCGTGGCCACCACCGCGGCCGAGCTGCGCGAGCTGCAAGCGCTGGCCCAGCAGCAGGGCCGCCAGCTGCTGGCCTACCAAAACCGCCGCTGGGACACTGACTTTAGCAGCGTGCGCGACGTGGTGAAAAGCGGCCAGCTCGGCCAGCTCATCGAGGTGCATTTCCGCTACGACCGCTTCAAGCCGGCGCTCAACCCTAAGAAATTTAAGGAAGAAGCGGGCGTGCCGGGCTCGGGCCTGCTTTTCGACCTAGGGCCGCACTTAGTTGACCAAGCCATTAGTTTGTTTGGCCCGCCACTACGGGTAGAGAAAGCGCAGGGCGCATACCGGGCGCACTCGCTCGTTGATGATTTTTTTAGCCTACATCTGCACTACCCGGCCGGCCTGCACGTGTACCTAACCTCAAGCCTGCTGGTGGCCGACCCCGGCCCGGCCTTTGTGCTGCACGGCACCCTAGGTAGCTACCGCAAGGACCGCACTGACCCGCAGGAAGCTCAGCTGCAAGCCGGTATGCAACCCACTGACCCCGCTTTTGGACAGGAGCAGCCAGGCCAAGAAGGCCGCCTCACGGTGCTCGGGCCCGATGGCACGCTTGCCACTACTTCTGTAGCTGCCGGGCCCGGCAGTTACGCTGGGCTGTTTGAGGCCGTGTATCAATCCATTCGGCGCGGCCAGCCTTACCCAATTACGGAGGCTGAGCTGGAGGCGCAGCTACGGATATTGGAAGAGTAGCCTCACCTAGGAGACGCTAGTGGAGATAGGCGGATGGCGCTAGCTGCCGTATAGAGTAGTTTGCTCGCCACTGGTGGGCGCTCCCTGGGCTGGCCGCGGCGCTGGCCTGGGGCTACTTCTACTACTGGTTTATGGAGCATCTTTCCATCGTCATTTTCCTCATGGCCCTGCTGGTTGGGCTGTCGGCCGTGGCCCCCAAGCTCAAGCTGCCTTACCCGGTTCTCCTAGTATTGGCGGGGGGGCTGCTGGCGCTTATTCCGGGCCTGCCGCCCCTGAAGCTAGAGCCTGACTTGGTGTTCTTTATCTTCTTGCCACCGCTGCTCTACGAGGCCAGCTACAATACTTCGTGGCGCGAGTTTGTGGCCAATCGGCGGCCAATTCTGCTGCTAGCGGTGGGGCTGGTGCTGCTCACCACCACGGTTATTGCGGCGCTGGCGCATTATTTCATTCCGGGCTTTACCTGGGGCATGGGCTTCGTGCTTGGCGCTATCATTTCGCCGCCCGATGCGGTGGCCGCCACCAGCGTCACCAAGGGGTTGGGGCTGCCGCGGCGCATCACCAGCATCTTGGAGGGCGAAAGCCTAGTGAACGATGCCTCGGCGCTCATCGCCTACCGCTACGCTGTGGCGGCGGTAGTGAGTGGCACCTTCGGCCTCTGGGATGCCAGCTGGCACTTTGGGCTGGTGGCTGGCGGCGGCGTGGCCGTGGGCGTGGTCGTCGGCTACGTGATGGTGCGCGTTCAGAATATTCTAACCGACGCCACCCAAATTACGGCCCTCACCCTGCTGCTGCCCTTTGGGGTGTACCTAGGCGCCGAGCACTTGGGCGTGTCGGGGGTGCTGGCGGTGGTGGCCATGGGCCTGATGATGAGCCGCCGCTCGCACGACATCTACGACAAGCAAACCCGCTTGCTCAAGCACAGCTTCTGGAACGTGTTTGGTTTCTTGCTCAACGGATTAGTTTTCATCTTGATTGGCTTGCAGCTACGCACCATTTTGGAGGGCATCGGTTCGAGCGCTTTCTGGCCAGTGCTGGGCTATGGGCTGCTGGTGAGTGTGGTGGCCATTGCTATCCGGCTGGGCTGGGTGTTTCCGGTGTCCTTCCTCGGCGAATGGCTGGGGCGCTGGCTGGGCCGGAAGGAGGAGCGGTCGCCCCGGCGCAATCTCTTCATCACGTCGTGGGCCGGCATGCGGGGTGTGGTGTCGCTGGCTACGGCCCTAGGTCTGCCATTTGTGGTGCGCGGCGGGCAGCCGTTTCCACAGCGCAATACCATGCTGTTTATCACCTTCGTGGTTATCCTGGTCACGCTGGTGGTGCAGGGCCTGAGTCTGCCTTGGCTGGTGCGCCGCCTAGGGGTGCAGGAGTCGCCGGCCCAGCGGGCGGCCGAAGAGCAGCAACTGCGCCTGACGCTCACCAACGAATCGCTGCGCTACCTAGAAAGTCTTATTGCCACCGACTCTGACCCCAACCTGCTAACCTTGCGCGAAATCCAGCGCCGTCAGGCGCGGCGCTTGCACGGTGCGTTTGCCGCCAACGAGGCCACCGACCTCGATGCCCCGGCCGAAGCTGAATCGGCCGCCGCTAACGAGTTTGAGAAGCTGCTGCGCGCCCGCCTCACCATGACCGACCACCAGCGCCAACTGCTGGTGAAGCTGCACCGCGAAGGGGCATTTAGCGAAGAAGCCATCCGCCAGGTTGAGCTAGAACTAGACCGCTTCGAGATTGCGCTCGACACTCAGCTCGCCACGGTGCAGCAGCCCGAAACGGCCGAAGAAACTACTGCCGCCCTAGAGCCCGACCAGGCCGCCAGCCGGTTTCCGGGCCCTGAGGGCCGCCCCACCAAGCTGGATGAGCCCAGCTAAGCTGCCATGCAGCAGTTGTAGCTGAGTAGCCAGGGCACAAGTCAAGGAAGTAGGGCCTTGTCGGTAAGCCTCTGCTACGAGTAGACTAATGGTGGGCGGTGAGGTACGTCAGCGTTCGGTAAGAAGCGGCGTTTTCTTGCATAGCCAGTAATTGCTCTTGCACTTCGGGGCTTAGCACGGGGCCTAGACTCAGGGACAGTTGCTCAGGTGCAAGGCGCTTGGCCGCGTGGCCATGCAAGGTGCGCTGCACTGCTACTGCCTGCCTATGCGTGAGGTGTAGCGTAGCGACGAGGTATCGCGTGAGTGGGCGCACCGTGGGCCGGCCAAACAAGCAAAAGCCCCGCGGGACCAAACGCGTAGAGGCGAGCGTGTGCGCCTGGGCCGGGCGCGTAGCCAGCCCCGTGAGTAATAGCGTGGCAGCGAGAACAAATGATTTCATACGAAGCAGGAAGAACGGCAATGAATAAGTAATTCAAAGTTGGTGCTAATGGCTATCTCTTTATGTATCTATTTGCTCAAGGTCTATATGGTGCAGCTAAAAACAGCTTTTTGCTGTGCCAACTCAATAATTTACTAGCCGGCTACCTAGAGCTCGCCGCAGGTCTGACACATCGTAGGTGCGCAGCACCCTCGGCAGCACTTCCGAGTAGGCATCCTTGGTCGTTGGGTTTTCTAGAAAGTGTTGAAAGCTAGAAGGACCGCCGCTCACCTGCACTTGCTCTAGTTGAGGTATGTAGGTGCCCGAAGTAGCGCCAGCCTGTTCGGTGGCATTCGCTACGGGAAGCTTTGGCACTAGTGGGCTAAGCAGCGCCGCGTGCATGGCTACCAGCGCCGCCCGGCCATCGGCGCGCAGCAAAATGGGCAGGGTTCGCAAGCGGCTGTCGTTGCGCGAAAAGCTGAGGAGCGTTCGCACATCGGCCACGCGCTGAGCCAGCAGCGGGCGCCCTAGGTGCAGAGCCAGTTGAGTAGGGCGATACTCCTGGTTGTAGTACTTGGGGTCGTTAAATGTGGCGGGGTCGGCAGTTTCGCCCAGGCCGCGCAGGTCGGCTAGCAGCACTGCCGTGCCTTGGCGCTGGTAGGCGGCCAGGCGGGCGGCGCTGTCGCGCAGCACCGTGGCCATCCCTAGGTCGGGCAGCCACAGCACCAGGCGGGTAGGGGTGGGGCCAGTAGGCAAAAGCAAGCGCGCTGGTAGCGGTGGCTGGTCCGCGTTGCGCAGCAGAATGTTCTGCCAAGCCTGGCCGTTGGGTAGGCGCAAGGTGTCGCGTAGGTCAATGTTGAGGGAGTTGCCACCTGTATTATCAATGCCGAGCTGTCTTCTTATCACCGCCGCCAGCGCCTCAGGCGAGTAGGAGGGGCGGCGTTTAGCGAGGGCCCGTGCCTCAATTAAGTAGCTAGCCGACAAGGTTTCTTCATCCTTGAAGCTGGTATTGACCTGCCCGGTAGTAGTGCAGCGCAGGGCGGCTTCGGGCAGGGCTACCAGCGGCGTTTCCTCGGGTACCGCTGGCCCACTCATCCCTAGCCAACGCCGAAACCATGCCACGGCCGCCACCCGCTTGGGCGCCGAGATGCCGTGACCATCGTCGTAGGTGAATAGACTTGTGTGCTCGGGCTGACCTAGGGCCGCGTAAGCGCGGTGCGTATCGGCGTAGGCGGCCTCCATATCGGTCTGGTCTACAAAGTCATAGCGGCCTGTGAGCCATAGCAGTGGCTTGGGCGCAAACATGATGGGCCAATCGGCGATGTCGAGGCCGACTGCCCCCGCGCCCGGCAACTGCACGCAGCCATCGGCGGGGCCGGTGAGGCTGAGGTTGCGCTCGCCGCTGGCCACGTAGCTGCACAAGGCGGCCACTTGCACGCGGTCGTCGTACCCTATGAAATAGGCCGTTTGAGTGGCCCCGCCCGAGTTGCCGAGGCAGCCCACGCGGGTCGCATCCACCTCGGGCCGCGTGAATAAGTAGTCGAGGCCGCGCACGTTATCCCACAGCTCGGCGGCGGGCAATGAACGACCTAGGAGCGCCGCCTGGGCATTGAGCAGTGTGTGCTCGGTGGTGCCGCCCCGGGTGAGCGGCTTGCCGCTGGCATCGGTCAGCTGCATGCGCTCGCCCTGCGAAATAGGGTCAATCACGAGCACTACAAAGCCATTGCGGGCAAACAACCGGGCCGTTTGCTGGTAAGAGGGCGTGGCCTTACTGGTGTTCTCATGCCCGCAAAAGAGCAGCACGGTTGGCTTTTTGCCCTTGCCCTCGGGCACGTACAAGTTAGCTGTGACGTGGTGGCGCGGTGTGCTTTCGTACACGACTTTTTCAATTCGAAACCCCACCTGCGGCACTGTGCCCACCACCCGCGCTCGCAGCGGCGTGCGTGCCGGCAGCGGCCCCAGCACCCGCCGAAAGCGCGTCCGCACCGAGTCGCGGTAGGCCTGGGTGCCCGTCGCTGACCCTAGGGCCTTATCCAGCTCGGCCCGCCGTGGCTCGTACTGCGCGTGCACCTGCTGCAAAAGGTAGGTAGGCAGCGTAGTAGCCGCCCGCCAGTCGATGACGGGGCTAGGCAGCTTGCCCGGCGAAGGCTGTGCAGCGGCACCTAGGGCGAGTAGCGCCAGCAGGGCGGTGAGAAGCTTGGACATACAACAAGGGGTGGGAAATAGAACGGGGCCGCCTCCCTACTGGAAAACGGCCCCGAAATAGTTGTCTTAGAAAGTGCTACGCCTTCTCGGGCAGCAGAATAGCGTCGGGGTAATTGCCGAGCACCGGTTGCGAGGGGGCGCCTTGCGTCACGGCTTCTATCAGCAGCTTGCCGCCCACGAAGGCACCTTTCCACGATTCGCCTAGGCCACCGAATACTTCTTCGCGGTCGCCGCGGCTGCGCAACTTGTTGATGCCTACTTTGAAGGCCCGCAGTTCCTTCGCGGTGCGGTTGGCCCACTTCTCGTCGTCAGACCCTAGGGCCGTGACGAGGGCGCCATTCGAGATATTCATCTCGCCCACCAGCTCTTCTACGCGGTCTACCAGCACGATGCTGTCGATGGGGCCGAAGGGCTCCTTAAAGTACAGCTCGGCTTGGCGGGGCAGGCCCACCAGGCCGCGCGGCGCGCGGTAGGCCGAGCGGTCTTGGCCGGGCAAGAACAGCGAGTCGTCGAGCTTGCCTTGGTAGAACGGAATAGCGCCGGTCTTGGTGGCGTTGTTGAATAGCTCATCGAGGCTCTCGGCCTGCCGGGCATTGATGACCGGGCCAAAGGCCAGGTCGGGCAGCTTATCGCCGGGGTTGTCTACCAGCGTAGGGTTGCCCACGCGCAGGCTGCCGATGGCCTTGGTATACGTTTCTAAGAACTCGGGAAACAGCGAGCGCTGCACCACAAAGCGCACATAGGCTGTGCAGCGCTGCTTGCCGTAGTCGTAGCCCTTTTTGAGCTGGTCGGCCAGCGCGTCCCACTGCGAGTAGTCCCAGATGCCGTAGGTGTTCACGCCTTCCATCTCCAGCATGTAGCGCTTGTGCTCCTGGCTGAGGGCGTCGGCGATGTTGCGGCCGTTGTAGCGCCCACCCACAAAGGAGAGGCAGTCTACGGCCGGGTCTTTCACCAGCACGTCGCTCAGCTCGCCGCCGGGGCCGCTCACCAGCGTCACGGGCAGGCCGCAGCGGCGGGCAATGGCGAAGGTGAGGCTCAAAGAGATAAAGCCGCCGTCGGTGGGCGTTTTAGCAATCACAGCATTGCCGGCCAGCACCTGCACCAGCACCGCGTGCATAAGCACCGACATCGGGTAGTTCCACGACGCAATATTGCTTACCAGACCTAGGGGGCGGCGGTCGCCGAGTAGGCTCTCGATATTGTCCACGTACCATTGCACGCCCTCGATGCAGCGGTCAATGTCGTTGAAGCCCAGCTTGTATGTTTTGCCGATTTCCCACATCAGCAGCTTGCTCACGAGGTCGATGTGCGGGCGCAATTGGTCGAGGCAAGCCTGCACTTTAGCGCGGCGCTCGTCGAGGTCGGTAGCTGCCCAGGCGGCTGCTTCGCCTTTGGCAAAGCGCACAGCGCGCAGGGCCTCATCGTGCTTGAGCATGGGCAGTGAGCCAATCTCCGAGCCGTCGATGGGGGAGTGGAAGGGGCGCGGGTCGCCGGGCTCCTGCCACTTGCCTTCTAGTAGGTTGAGGTAGCCGCCCGTGGGCGAAAACACTTCGGGAACAGCCTGCTTGACGTCGTTCAGCAGCTTGCCGAACTCTACCTCAGGCGAAACAATTTTGGACATGAGAAAAGGTGCGCACGGCCAACGCCGCACAAATCGGTGAAAGAACAGGATAAAAAGCGACTTGCCCGCCGCATTGTTGGCGCTAAGTAACCTAATCGGAGGTGTAAACCAAGCTAGCTAGGTCGCCTCGGCCCGCGCTACAGGGGCGGCACCTAGGCGTTAGCTACGGCTTGCAGCTCGCGCACCAGCTCGGCCGAGCCCACAAAAAGCGGTACCCGCTGGTGCAGGTCTTTAGTAGGGGGCACTTCGAGTACCTCGTCGGCGCCGGTCACGGCAACACCACCGGCTTGCTCCGTTATGAAAGCAATAGGGTAGCACTCGTAGAGCAGGCGCAGCTTGCCGCTGGGCCACTCGGCGGTAGGTGGGTAGAGATACACGCCGCCCGTGAAGAGGTTGCGGTGGTAGTCGGCTGCCAGCGAGCCCACGTAGCGGGCGGTGTAGCGGCGCTCCTTGCAGGTAGTGAGGAAGGTGCGGGCAAACTCGGGAAAGTCAAACCAGTTGCCTTCGTTGCACGAAAAGACCTGGCCTTGTGCCGGGATGGTGAGCTGGGGGTGCGACAGGAAAAACTCGCCTAGGCTGGGCTCGTAGGTGAAGCCTGCTACACCGTGCCCGGTGGTGTACACGAGCATAGTGCTGGAGCCGTAGAGGATATAGCCGGCCGCCACCTGCGCTCGCCCGCCCTGCAAAAAGTCTTCGGCCCGCGCCGGCCCGCCGTAGCGGCTCACGCGCCGGTAAATGCTGAAAATGGTGCCCGTGCTCACGTTAAAGTCCAGGCTCACTGACCCATTGAGCGGGTTGAGTGCCACCACGTACTTGCCCTCGTGGTTGCCCGTGTCGATGATGTCGGGCCGCGCCTCGCTCAGCACGGCACAGCACTCGCGTCCATTGGTAAGGGCCCGCACAAATCGGATGTGCGCCTCCTCTCCTAGGCGGTGGCGCGGGGCGCCCTGCTCGCCCTCGGGGCCTACTGCCTCAGCAATGCTATTGAGACCCGCGCGGCTCACTTCCCGCACCATGATTTTGCTGGCCAGTGCAATATCGCGCAGCAGCTGCGACAGCTCGCCGGTGGCAAACGGAAACTCAGCTTGCTTGCGCATGATGTAGCGCTCGAGCGTGGTGCCAACGGGGGTAGCTAGTTCGTCGTGAGTAGGGGTAGGGGACATAAATGATACTTAATCAATAAAATACTCTTGTCATTGCGAGGGGGGACAACGAAGCAATGACAAGAGTATTTCTATTTGGCTTCTGGCTGCTTTTGCGACTGCCACAGCACGACTTGCCAGCCTTTCTTAGGGTCTTTAATCTGCATCGTCACGTACTTGATGTGGGCCACGTTGGGCGTGCCATCGGGCTTATTAGGCTGGTAAATGACGATTTGGCCATGCACCGCAGCTGCGGTACCGTCGTTGTAGGCCCGCACGCTAATGTTCTCCACGTCAATCTTGTCATACACACTTTTGCCATCGCGGATGCTCTGGAGGTAGTCGAGCTTGCCGTTTTGTTTGCCGTTGGCGTGGGTATACACGAGGTCGTCGGCGAAAACCTTTTCCAAGAAAGCGTAGTCTTTGCTGACTTGGGCTGCGAAGCGCTGGCGCTCTAGGTTCTCCACTTCTTGGGCCGCCGCTGCGTTTTTCTTCGTCATTTGGCCACCTAGGGGCGTGGGTAGCGTCGTGATTAGCGCCTTGCTGCTGGTAGGCTGCTGTAGCCGCGTCTCGGGCGTTTGGGCATAGGTGAGCACGGGCAAGGCCAGTAGGGCTCCGGCGATAAACGAGCGTTTCATAGAAAAAGCAGCTTAAGAAGCGGTGGGAAGGATATCGTCGGCGTCGAGCTTGATAGGCTCCATGCGCGGCACTAGCGTAAACATGATAACCCAGGCTAGCAGGTAGATGCCGCCGCAAATCAGGAACATGATGAAGTAAGCCTTATTGAGCTGGCCTAGGGCCTCGTAATACACGAACATGCGCTTCTGCACCAGCGCCGACAGCGCAATTCCCCCCAGGCCACCCGCCATGCCCCCAATACCCGTAACCGAGCCCACTGCCCGTTTCGGAAACATGTCCGATACAGTGGTGAAAATATTGGCGCTCCAGGCCTGGTGAGCCGCCGCCGCAATGCCAATTACCAGCACCGCCAGCCACATGTTTAGCTCGCCTAGGTACTGCGCAAACACAATTGGGAACACGCAAAAGGCAATGAGCAGCATGGCCGTTTTGCGGGCTTGGAAGGCGGGCATGCCGCGCTTGATAAAGCCTAACGGCAGGTAGCCACCGCCCACACTCCCAATGCTCGACAGCACGTACACCGCCGCTACCGGCAACGCAATGGCCGTGCCCTTGAGGTGGTACTGCTTACCAAGGAAGTCAGGCAACCAGAACAGGTAAAACCACCAGATAGGGTCGGTGAGGAACTTGCCAATCACGAAGGCCCACGTTTGGCGGAAGCCCAGCAGCGTAGCCCACGAGGTCTTTGGTTTTTCCTCTACTACCGCGCTCTCAGCGGGCAGGCCTGCCGGGATGTCTGCGTTGATGTAGTCAAACTCCGCCTTGCTCAGGCGCTTGCTGTTGGCCGGCGTTTCATACACGGCGTACCACAGCACCAGCCACACAAAACCCAGCGCTCCCGTGATGAGGAAAGCCCACTTCCAGCCAATGGTTTCGGCAATGAGCGGCACCGTAAGCGGCGCTACTATGGCTCCCACATTGGCCCCAGAGTTGAAAATGCCCGTGGCCAGCGCCCGCTCGCGCTGCGGAAACCACTCGGCCGTAGTCTTGATGGCTGCCGGGAAGTTGCCGGCCTCCGTGACACCTAGGAAAGCCCGCGCCACCCCGAAGCCAAACGTGCTGCTAACCAACGCATGACCCATAGCCGCCAGACTCCACAAGGCTGTTGAGATAGCATACCCCAGCTTGGTGCCCAGCTTGTCGATAATGCGCCCCACGCCCACCATACCCACCGCGTAGGCCAGCTTGAAGGCAATCTCAATGTTGGCGTAGTCGCCCGCATTCCAATGAAACGCCGTTTCGAGGTAGGGCTTCAGCAGCGAGATAACTGCCCGGTCGAGGTAGTTGATGGTGGTGGCAAAAAATACCAGTGAACAAATAGTCCAGCGGTACTTGCCTACCACCGAGGTGTCGGTGCCGGGCGGCGAGCTGTGAAGGGTGGGATTCATAGAAGATAGGTTAACTGAAAATGAGCGAGATGCTTCGCTGCGCGCTGCCTGCCGCTCTTATTTCTGCAAAGAAGAAATAAACCGCATCAGCGGAGCCACGCGGGCCGTAACCACGGCCGGGTCGCTGGCCCCCTTAAAGAGTTGCGAGCCAATGCCTACGGCGTTGATGCCCGCGCCAAACCACTCGGCGAGGCTGGCTTCAGTGGGCTCGACGCCACCCGTTACCATGAGCTTGGTGGCCGGCATAGGCCCGCGCACTGCCTTGATGTAGTCGGGCCCGACTACGTTGCCCGGGAATACTTTCACTAGCTGCGCGCCGAGTTGGGTGGCCGCGTATATCTCGTTGAGGGTCATGGCGCCGGGCACCCAGGCCACGTCGTGGCGCTGGCAGGCCTCGGCCACGTCGGCAGTCGTAATGGGCTGCACCACAAAGGCTGCGCCCGCCCCAATGAAGCGCTCGGCGTCGGCCGCATTGTAGATGGTGCCAATGCCCAGCACCAGCTCGGGGCAGTCGGTGGCCGTGAGCTTGGCTAGCTCTTGAAACACCTCGAAGGCGTTGGCCCCGCGGTTGGTAAACTCAAACACCCGGACGCCGCCTGCATAGCAGGCCCGCACCATGTCTTGGGCATGGGCCGCATCGGCATGGAAGAAAACCGGCACCAGTGGCGCCGCAAGTACTTGAGCGAGGACTTCAGAAGAAGACATTTTTATGAGCTGTTAGCTATCAGCTGCTAGCTGTTGGCTACCTGTTCAAAGTGGAAAGGAAGCTGCCTTGGCCCACCTAGGGGAGCTAGCAGCTAGCAGCTGATAGCTAACAGCTTAAATAGACTACCGCAGGAGGCGCCCCGTCAGGTTGCCCTGCATAAGGTGCTCGACTTCGGCCGGCGCTACTAGGTTAATGTCGCCGTGAATGGTGTGCTTGAGGGCCGAGGCAATGGTGGCGAAAGACAGGGCCTGCTCGCGGCTCTCGTAGTGGGCATCGCCGTAAATAAAGCCGGAGATAAACGAGTCGCCCCCGCCAATGCGGTCTACCACGGGGCTGATGTCGTAGAACGGCGTTTCGAAAAACTCGCCCTGGTCCCACAGCAGGCCGCAAATGCGCTCGTGCGAGGCGCTTTGGGTTTGGCGGCGCGTCGCAATCACGCGCTTGATTTGGGGGAAGCGTTGGGTCAACTGCTGGCTCATCGAGATAAAGCCGTTGTCGGAGTTTTCCTCCGCCTTAATGCCAAACAGGTCGTCAGCGTCGCCCTCGGTGCAGACTACGATATCGCAGCCAGCCACGAGGTCGGGCATTACGTCCTGGGCCTTTTGGCCATATTGCCACAGGTTGCGGCGGTAGTTCACATCGGCCGAAACCGTGATACCTAGGCGCCGCGCCGCCGCGATAGCATCGGCGGTGGCCTGCGCAGCGGCGGCCGAAATGGCGGGCGTGATGCCCGTCCAGTGTAGCCAGCCCGCGTCTTTTAGCAGTTCGTCCCAGTTGAAAGCAGCCGGGTCAAGGTTCGCAAAAGCCGAATCGGCGCGGTCATACACAATGCGGCTGGGCCGCAGCGAGGCACCTACTTCCAGAAAATACAGCCCTAGGCGGTGGCCTTCGGTGAAAAGGCAGCGGCTCATATCCACGCCGTAGCGGCGCAGGTGGTTGGCGGCTGCATAGCCCAGTTCATTAGCTGGAAACACGCCGACGTGGGCGGCGGGCACGCCCATTTGGGCGAGCGCGGCGGCTACGTTGGCGTCGCCGCCGCCGTAGGTTACTTCGAGAGTGGCCGTTTGGGGGAGCCGGTAGTTCAGCGGCGGCGAGAGCCGCATCATCACTTCGCCGAAGGTTACGACTTGCTTCATATACGAAAGAAACTAGGTGCGCGCCTTCGGCTAGTAGTTGCTCAATAGCGGCACCTAGGGAAATTTAAGACCGGAAAGGTAGGCGCCGACTAGAGCCAAAAATGCAGTTTAAGAAGATTTTTTAGCGTAATCGTTGCCGATAGTCGATAGGCAAGTAGCGCAGATTTTCAGTCCGCGAGTGCGTGGCTCTTTAAGGCAGCCTAGCTACGCGCTCGGCACTCGCGGACTGAAATGCCGCACTACGGCAAAGAAATCAGCTAGCTTGCCACCAACTCTCCTGAACTCACCGGTGCGGCTGTTTGGTCGAAGCCAAAGTACTGGCTAGCATTACCATAGCTGATGTTTTCGACTAGCTGGCCCAGCCAGGGTAGTTCCTCGGCGGGTAGCTCGCCGTTTTCCACGTCGCGGCCCAGCAGGTTGCATAAGATGCGGCGGAAGTATTCGTGGCGCGGGAAGGAGAGGAAGCTGCGCGAATCGGTGAGCATGCCCACAAAGCGGCTCAGCAAGCCCATGTTGCTGAGGGCATTGATTTGCTTCTCCATGCCGTCCTTCTGGTCCAAGAACCACCAGCCCGAGCCAAACTGCATCTTGCCGGCCACCGAGCCATCTTGGAAGTTGCCAATCATGGTGGCGAAGATGTCGTTGTCAGCCGGGTTGAGGTTGTAGAGGATGGTTTTGGTTAGCTTGTCCTGGTTATCGAGGCGGTCGAGGAAGCGCGAAAGCGCCTGCGCCTGCGAAAAGTCGCCAATCGAATCCCAACCGGTGTCGGGACCCAGCTGGCGCAGGGCGCGGGCGTTATTATTGCGCAGTGCCCCTAGGTGAAACTGTTGGGTCCAGCCCTTCTCCCAGTCCATGATAGCCAGCTCGACTAGCATGGCCGACTTAAACTGCTCAATTTCGGCGGTGGTCAGTGCTTGGTCGAGTCGCGCTTTATCGAAGATGGCGGCCACTTCGGCTTCGGTGTAGTCAGCAGCATAAATCTGCTCCAGGCCGTGGTCCGACAAGCGCCCACCCAGGGAGGCGAAGAAGTCGTGGCGCTGGCGAAGGGCCGCCAGCAGGTCGGCATAAGCGCGAATTTCGATGCCCGCCGCTGCTCCCAGGCGCTGGAGGTAAGCGGGGTAGTCGGGCGCCTCGGGCGTCATGGCCTTGTCGGGGCGGAAGGTAGGCAGGATGCGCGTCTCAAAACCTTGGGTCGCAATGGCTTGGTGCTGCTCCAGCGAGTCGGCGGGGTCGTCGGTGGTGCACACAGTTGCCACGTTCATCTTGCGCAGCAGGCCCTGCACCGCGTATTCGGGCGTTTGCAGTAGGGCATTGCACTGCTCGTAGATGCGGCGGGCGCTGTCCTTGTTCAGCAGCTCAGTGATGCCGAAGTAGCGGCGCAGCTCTAGGTGCGTCCAGTGGTACAGGGGGTTGCGCACGGTGTAGGGCACCGTTTCAGCCCACTTCTCAAACTTCTCCCAGTCCGACGCGTCGCCCGTGATGAAACGCTCATTCACACCGTTGGCCCGCATGGCCCGCCACTTATAATGGTCGCCATAGAGCCAGATTTGAGTGATGTTCTCAAACTGCCGGTTTTGGGCAATCTGGTCGGGCGGTAGGTGGCAGTGGTAGTCGATGATGGGCTGCGGCGCGGCGTGCTCGTGGTAGAGCGTGCGCGCGGTGGGCGTCTGCAGCAGGAAGTCGTCGGAGAGAAAGGGAGTCATAATTATAATGAGCAATTAGCAATGAGCAACCGTTTGTCATCCTGAGCTTGCGAAGGACCTTCTCACGTCAGAACTAAGACGTTGAAATAGTATCTCTGATGACTACAACCGCGATAAGGTCCTTCGTAAGCTCAGGATGACAGACGTATTTTGAAGATGACAGGCGTATTTTTACTTACAGCGACACGCCGCGCTTCCACGGAATGAAGTCGGTTTGGCCGTGGCGCACAGCATGCACTTCCAGGCCGCTGGCCACTTGAATGACGTATTCGAGGATGCGCTCACCGGCCTGCTCAATGGTTTCTTCGCCGTCGATGATGGTGCCCGTGTTCAGGTCGATGATGTCGGGCATGCGCTGGGCCAGCTTGGTATTGGTGCTGATTTTGATGACCGGCGCAATTGGGTTGCCGGTGGGCGTGCCGAGGCCGGTAGTGAAGAGCACTACGTTGGCGCCCGAGCCCACTTCGGCGGTCGTGCTTTCCACGTCGTTGCCGGGGGTGCAGAGCAGGTTGAGGCCGGGCTTGGTCACGAGCTCGGGGTAATCGAGCACGGCCACCACTGGCGATGAACCACCTTTGCGGGCTGCGCCGGCCGACTTGATGGCGTCGGTAATCAGACCGTCGCGAATGTTGCCGGGCGAGGGATTCATGTCGAAGCCCGAACCCACCGCGATGGCGCTATCGCCATACGACTTCATAAGCGAGGTGAAGCGCTGGGCCGTTTCGTGGTCTACCGAGCGGTTTACCATTTCCTGCTCTACGCCGCACAGCTCCGGGAACTCGGATAGGATAACGGAGCCACCTAGGGCCACCAAAATGTCGGACGTGTGGCCCACCGCGGGGTTGGCCGAGATACCCGAGAAGCCGTCCGAGCCGCCGCACTCCAGCCCGATGCAAAGCTTGCTGAGGGGCGCCGGCTGGCGCTGCTGTTGGTTAGCCTGCATAAGGCCCGCGAAGGTCTGGCGCAGGGCCGTGCTCACGAGAGTTTCCTCGGTGCCCAAGGTCTGCTGGTCCAGGATGAAGAGCGGCTTGCTGAAATTGGGGTCGCGCAGCTTTATCTCGTCTTGCAGCATGGTGGCCTGGGCGTTTTGGCACCCTAGGCTGAGCACGGTGGCCCCAGCCACGTTGGGGTGTGTAATGTAGCCGGCCAGCAGGCCGCACAGGGCTTGGGCATCTTGGCGAGTGCCGCCGCAGCCGCCCTCGTGATTGAGGAAGCGGATACCGTCTACGTTCGGGAACAGCTTGGGCTTCTGGTAGTCTACCTCAGCCGAGTGCAAGTCGGTGGCCAGGATTTCCTCTACCGACTTGCCAGCCTGCATCAGCTCGATGAGGGCCTGAGTCTGGGGCTGGTAGCTTTTGCGGCGGGCGTAGCCTAGGTCATTCACCAAGGCTTCTTCGAGCACCTGGATGTTGCGGTTCTCGCAGAACACCAGCGGAATAACTAGCCAGTAGTTGGCCGTGCCCACGCGCCCATCGGGGCGATGGTAGCCCATAAAAGTGCGGCCTTCAAACTGGCTCACATTGGGCTGGGCCCAGCTCTGCGAGTGTTGGCCTTCCTGGTACGAGTTGGTGGCGTGCTTGAGGTTGCCGGTGGTGAGTAGGCCGCCGGTGGCCACGGGGGCCGACATTTTGCCCACCAGCACGCCGTACATGGTTATCTCGTCGCCTACCGCAAAATCATGCAGCGCGAGCTTGTGCTTCGCGGGTATTTTCTCGGTCGTCGTCACGGTCACCCCATCCCAGGTTACGGGCGTGCCGATGGGCAGGTCGGTGAGGGCAACGAGTACGTTGTCGGCGGGGTGGATTTTAGCAACTAGGTGCTTCATGGCAAATATCAATTAACAAGTAGCAAGTATCAGCTAGCGCTTGGCAGGTTTCATCCCTGCTAAACAAGGCAATGGGACAAAGGTCAGCAGTATTTGCGGCAGCGCCCAATACGATGGTAGCCTATTTGTGCTAACTGCTCCCTAGCGCGGACTTTTAATCCGCGCGTGGGTAAGCTCGTCTCTACTGGCGGATTAAACGTCCGCGCTACACCGCGGCTTTCTGATTCTTATTGAGCACCGTGGCTAGCGTAGCAGCAGCGCCCTCTTGCTGAAGCTGGGTGAGGTAACGTGTTACGCTGTCGGCAAAGCCGGGTAGAGCCGTGAGGTCGGTGCCCCAGAGGGCTTGGTTACTTAGGGCCGCTTGCACGAGTTCGGCGGAGGGGAGGCGCTGCCAGAGGTCGGCAAAGTAGCCCGCTTGCTCATCCTGAATGAGATACTCTTGGCCTTGGGTTTCGCCGTACCACTTATCACCTTCTTGCCGGGTGCCGCGCTCGAAGAGTAAGTAAGCTGCAAAGCCTAGGGCCACGTACTGCGGCACGGCCCGAAAGCGCTCGTAGTAGTGCAGCAGGTCGGGCACCACGCGCATGCGCAGCTTGGCCGAGTAGTTGAGCGTGATGGCTAGCCAGCGGTGCTCCACGGCGGGGTTGCGAAAGCGGTCAAGCACCTGCATGCCAAAGCGCTGGCCCACCTTCTCATCGACGGGGTAGGGGATGCCGGGCAGCAAGTCGGCCAGCATCAGGTTGCGGACGTAGGTGGCCAGGCAGTCGCTTTCCATGGCTTCGCGCACGGTGGGCACACCACTCAGGAAGGCCAGCCCACAGCTGAGCGAGTGCGTACCGTTGAGCAGGCGCAGCTTCAACTCGCGAAACAGGTCGATATCGGGCTGCACAATTACGCCGGGGTGCACCTGCTGAAAGCTCAGCACCTCCTTCACCCGCTCATCGCCTTCGATGGCCCACAGCAGGTACACTTCCGACATGGTGAGTAGCTCATCCTCGTAGCCCAGCTCTTGGGTAAGGCTAGCATAGGTTTCTGCCGCCGGCTTGCCCGGTACAATGCGGTCAACCAGTGAGTTGCAGATGGTATTGGCTGTGGCGAGCCAGTGCATAAAATCGGAACCTAGGGCGGCGCGTTCGGCCAGCTCTTGCAAAATGCTGCGCAGCTTGGTGCCGTTGTCGGGTATCAGCTCGGTAGGCACTATCACGAGGCCCTTGTCGGGAGCGCCGCCGAAGGCCTGGAAGCGGGCGTGCAGCACCGCCAGCAGCTTGCCCGGAAACGAGCGCGGCGGGGTGGCCCCTAGGTCCTCGTTTTCGTCGAGCACGATGCCGACCTCAGTAGTATTTGAAAGCACCACCTCCAGGTCGGGGCTGGTGGCTACTTGCAGCACCTCGGCCCACTGGCTTTTGGCCGATAGCACGCGGCTGATGCCGGCGCACACCACGTCCTCGCTGATGGTTTGGCCGTCTTCCACGCCCCGCACGCACACCGTATACAGGTTGTCTTGGCGGTCAAAAGCCGCAGCGTCGCCCCCGCCGTCGGTGCTTTTTACGACTACCACGCGGCCATTAAAAATGCCCTGGCGGTTGGCTTGGTCAATCACGAAATTGGGTAGCCCGCGCAGCAGCACGCCGGTACCAAACTGCAAAACCTTTTCGGGAAGCTCAAACAGCGCCGGGGTAGGAAGAACAACCGTGGGCTTGGCCGCGCCGGCTTGCGTAAAAAGTTGAGAGAGAACAGGCATGTTTTTGCAAAGATTTTATAGCAACTGCTGGTAGATAGTTGAGAAGTGGCCGGTCGGCCCGGCGCCTAGGTCAGGGCTTGTTCAAATGAATACCCTAAGCCTGCGAAGCCTGTCATGGGCTCACCTGCTCACTGTTTCCATTTTTGCTGCCATTTGGGGTACTCGCGGGTCAAAAGCTTTTCGGGCCAGGTGCTAGCGTACACGTAGCCGATGCGGCGCTCATTTTCGATGTCGGCTAGGCGGGCGTGCTTCACGCCATCGCGCCCCACGTAAATAGGTTGGTTGGTATCAAGGTCATAGAAGCGGGCCCACAGCGTGCTGCCGGGCGAGGGCACCATCACCCGGTCGCGGCCCTTGGGTTGCTTGGGGTCGGTAATGTCAGCCACGGCCATATTCTCGATTTTGGAGGCTTCGAACCAGGCCGCGGCTGCTTCCACGGCGCGGCGCACTTCAGGGCTAGGCTGGTCGAGGCTCATCAAAAACTCGGTAATGCCTACCGACTCGTCGCCGCTCAGTGAGGCCAGCTCGAAGGCGCGGGCCGGGCAGGGTAGCAGCGTGCGGCGGTCGTGCTGGGCGCACCACACCGTGCGCTTGCCGTGCTGCACATACTGCGTTTTCAGGATGCACTGCACACCTAGGTCCACTGCGCGTTGGGCCGGCGCCACCAGGGTGGGGTCTACCAAGGCAAAGTCCCCTTTCTTATCAGCCACCGCCTTCAGCACTTGCAGGGCATGCACCATGGCGTTGTCGTTGTAGGTAATCTGGGCGCGGTAGAGGTTGCTGAGCGGGTAGTACTGCGGAAAGCCACCGCTGGGCTGCTGCATCTTGAGCAGATAGCGGATGCCTTTTTCGGCACCTAGGCGATAGGCCGGGTTCTGGGTGGTTTTGAAAGCACCTAGCAGGTAAGTGATTTCGCGAGTCGTGGCGTTGTTATCAATGGTAGCATCTTCGCGGCTGGCATCGCGGCGAGCATCTTGTAGGTCGGTGGCGCTCATGGAGCGCTTGTAGTCCACTTTTACCTCGTTCACGGCCTTGGGCCAGCCGCCCACGCTGCGCTGAAAGGCGAGCATCTTCTCGGCGGTGCTGTCTTGGGTTGCTGCCTGCGCCAGCCTGGGGGCCAGCGCCAACGAGTGGCTGCGGCACGCGCCTAGGTGGGCCGTAGCCAGGCCAAGAGTAGCAACAACGAGCAACGAGTAATTCATCAGTAAAAAGAAAGGCCAGCCGGCACCTGAGCGGTTACCTAGGTAGCCGCTCAGGCGCTTGGTAATTAGTAGCCGAAGTTTTGCTTCAGGGCTGGGTCGGTATCGAGGGTAGTTTGCGGAATGGGTAGCAGCTCCTTGCCGAGGCCCGCTACGTACTCGGCCGCCATGCCCGTGCCCGTGCTGTTGACGTTGGTGGTCGTGGTGGTGCCACCCGTGGTGGTGCTGATGGGCACCACTGTGCCATTGGGCTGCAGGTTAGCCACGTAGGTGCCGTCGATGGACTGGCGCCAGTTGACGCGGACAATTCCGCTAGGTAGTGGCGTGGCTGGGGTAGTGGGCAGAAGAGACGCAGGCGTGGGCTTGAAGAAGGAGCGCGTCCACTGCACCTTGCCGCTCACTACCCGGTAAAACTGATAGAGCGGCACGTTCTGGTAGGGGGCTAGGCCCTGGCGCAGCAGGTTTAGGTTGGCCTTGGTTTCGCTGAGCTTGGAGGCCAGCAGGTTCCAGCGCAGCAGGTCGTACTTGCGGATGCCCTCGGAGCCAAACTCCAATAGGCGCTCGTTGACGATGGCGTTGAACATGTCGGCTTTGCTGCCAGTGTTGAGGTTAGCCGCCGCAAGGGTGGCATTGCCATTGTAGCCCCGGGTGCGTACTTCGAGCAGCGCAGCGCGAGCCGCCGTGGTGGGACCGTTTAGCTCATTATCAGCCTCGGCAAACATCAGTAGCACATCGGCAAAGCGGATGAGGGGCCAGTTGTAGCCTAGGTAGTTGTTGGTGCCAGGTAGGGCGGGGCTGTGCCAGTCGCGCCGAAACTTACCATCGTAAATCGTATTCAGCGCCACACCCGACTGGTTGTTGCTGCCATTGGCAAACTGGTAGGGCGCCACCGTGATGTCGCGGCGCACGTCGGTCGAGTCAAACGCGTAGAAGTAGGTCGGCACCACCGTCACGGCGCCTTGCGTCGAGCCGTAGGTGGGCGAGTTATTCAGGCGCGGGCCGTTGTAGTAGCCCAGCTTCGAGTCGCCGGTGGCCGTGGAGCCCGCCATGCCCACCTCAAAAATGATTTCGTTGGCAGCATCGCGGCGCTGCTGGTTTAAGCCGAGCCACAAGTCCGAGTAGCTCGGGTTCAAGGTGTGCTGGCTGCGCTGGCTCATCAGCTCCTGGCACTCCTGGCGGGCTATGCGGTAGTAGTCGAGGTAGTCGGTTTGGCGCGTCATGGTGTTGCCTTGCAGCGAGTAGCCACCGCGCTGCAGCGCAATGCGGGCTCGCAGCGCTTTCACCGCGCCCTTGGTAATGCGCTCGTTGCCAATGCCCGCGTTGGAGCGGTAGGGTACTAGCTTCTCGGCCGTGGCTAGGTCCGTAATCAGGGCGGTCAGCGTCTGGTTGCGGTTGCCGTTGGGCAGGTTGAAATCTTGGTCGTAGCTCGAGGGCGCGAACTGCGCCGGCACATCGCCCCAGTTGCGAATCAGCTCATAGTAGTACTGCGCCCGCAAGGTCAGGGCCTCGCCGTAGAGGCGGTGCAGGGCGGCGGTGTCGGCGCTAGTGCCGGTGGTGTAAAGCGCCATCTGCGGAATGTACTTGATGCAGACATTGGCGCGCTCTACGCCCTGGTACAAGTTGTTCCAAGGGTTGATAATCTCGGTGTTGCTGGCAAAGGACTTGTAGCGCGCAATGCCCCGGCGCCCCGTGTCGAAGGTGCCCGACGAGCCGATGAGCTCATCGGTATCGTAGGGGTAGTACATGCTGATGCGGGTGCCGTAGGTATTGTCGCCCGACAGCGGGTCGTAGGCGCCCAGCACGGCGCTGGTAGCGCCGCTCACTGTGCTGAACGTGGCCTCGGTGGTAGTGAGGGCAGTGGGCTCTATATCAAGGTAGCTTTTGCAGGAAGTGGCCAGTCCGGCCGCCCCGGCCAGCAGCACCGCCGCCGTGGCCTTCCGCGAAGTGAAATTAAAAACTTTCATAAGGCTAGAAACTAGCTAAAGTGCGGGTGGGAAAAGATTACAGCCCTAGGTTGAGACCAAACAGGAAGGCGCGGCTGCGGGGGTAGGCGGCGTAGTCGACGCCCGGCGTGAGCGGGGTGCTGCGGCGGGTGTTCACCTCTGGGTCGTAGCCCGAGTACTTGGTGAAGGTGTACAGGTTGTTGAGCGTCACGTAGAAGCGCAGCGTCTGCACCTTCGCGCGGCTCAGCAGGCCCTTGGGCAGCGAGTAGCCCACCGTGATGTTGTTGACGCGCAAGAACGAGCCGCTCTCGATGGCGTAGGAGTGCAGCAGGTAGTTGCCGCGCACCGGGCTCCAGATGGTAGCGTTGGCGTTCACCTGGTTGAAGGTGTTGGCATCGGTGATGAGCACGCCGTTATTGTCGGTGTAGCGCACCCGGTTGTTCATCTCGCTCAGCAGGTTGGCGTAGGAGGTGTTGGCCGTGCTGGTCGTAAACTCAATCTTGTTGGCATTGTAGAGGTCGTTGCCCAGCACGAAGTTGAGGAATACGCTAGCATCGAAGCCTTTGTAAGTGAACTGCTGGTTGAGGCCCCCAATCATCTTGGGGTTCGAGTTGCCGATGACCGTCTTGTCGGCTTCCGTAATCTGGCCGTCGCCGTTCACATCGCGCAGCTTGAGCGTGCCAATGGCCACAGCGGTGCCCGTCACAGCGGCGTTGCTGGCCACACCATCGGCGAGCACGCCGGTGCGGGTGGCGTAGTTGTATGATTTGAAATCGTTAGTCGTGTAGAAGCCGTCGGTTACGTAGCCGTACATCATGCCTACTGGCTGGCCCACGCGGGCCACGTAGTCGGGGCCCGATAGGGCAGTGCCTGCCCAGCCCGACTGAATGCTCGGGATTTCGGCCAGCCCGCCTAGGTCCGTGATTTTGTTGCGGTTGAACGTAGCGTTGGCCGTGGCCGACCAGGTGAAGTTCTCCGTCTGAATGACCGTGCCGCTCAGTTGCAGTTCGAGGCCCTTGTTAGAAGTCGAGCCAATGTTGCGGAACTGCGAGGTGTAGCCCGAGAAGCCCGGCAGCGGCTGCGCAATCAGCAGGTCGCGGGTGGTGTTGTAGTACACATCGGCCGTGAACTGCACGCGGTTGTTGAACAAGCCCATGTCCACGCCGATGTCGCGGGTGGTCGTCACTTCCCATTTCAGCGTGGGGTTGGCCAGCGTAGTGAGGGCCGTGGCGGGCGTCGTCACGTGGTTGAGAGCGTAGTTGACGTTGCCGGCCTGGTAGAGCTGCTTGGTCAGGAAGTCCGGGATGCGGTTGTTGCCAGCCTGGCCGTAGCTCACGCGCAGCTTCAGGTCCGACACCTTGTTGAGGTAGTCCTTGAAGAAGTCTTCCTGCGAGATGCGCCACGCAGCCGATACACCGGGGAATACGCCGCGCCGGGTAGCGCCGGGCTCAAACTTAGAAGAGTAGTCGAGGCGGGCCGTGGCCGACAGCAGGTACTTGCCGTCGTAGTCGTAGCTGAGGCGCGTGAAGCCCGACACCAGGCCGTAGTCCACCGGAATGCCGGTGCTCGGCAGCACAGGCTGGGCCACGGTGCCCACCGGCAGCACGGCTTGGTTGATGTTAGCTAGGGCGCGCTCGGCGGTGATGTCGGCCGGCAGGAAGTTCGTTTGCACGAAGTTCTGGGTGGTGCGCTGGCGGTAGGTTTCCTCGCCCAGCAATGCCGAGAACGTGTGCTTGTCTTTCTTCAGCGTATAGTTAAGAGTATTCGAGTTGTTGAGCGTGGTCGTGATGCCGTTGGTGATGGTCACGAAGGGCAGGTTTTGGTAGCCGCCCGCCGCCTGCCGAATGGTCGGCGAGTACAGCCCGTTGAAGGTCCCTAGGTCGCTGTACGTGATGTCAAAACCACCCGTGGAGCGGAATACCAGCGACGGCAGGATGTTGAACGACGCCGTCGCGCCCATGTTGAACGTGCGGCGCTTATCGGAGCGGTACTCATTATTAATAGCCAGCACCGGGTTCACCAGCGACGAATTGGCGAAGAAGTCGGGGTCGAAGTTGGCGGTGGGGTCCACGCCCGCCACGCTAGTGGGCAGGTTGAAAGGGATGTACTGCACCGTGTTGCGCAGGCGCGACGTCACGCTAGAGCCGGTGTTCACCACTTGGCCGTTGCTGGAGGTACCTAGGGCGGCACCGGTGCCGGCGCCTAGGTTCTCCTGGTCGTTGAAGCGGGCATTGAAGCCCAGGCGAAACTTCTCGCTGGCTTTGGTATCGATGCGGAAGTTCACCAGCTTGCGGTCGTAGCCCGAGCCCAACTGAATGCCATCCTCTAGGTTGCGGGTCAAACTCAGGTTGAAGGTCGTAGCCTTGGTGCCGCCGCTCACCGATACGTTGTGCGTTTGCTGAATGGCGCTGCGGCCAAATACTTGCTCCTGCCAGTCTTGGTAGGGGAGATTGCGCAGGTTGTTCAGGGTGTCGCCGTTGAAGTTGAGCGAGCCAAAAACCTGCCGGAACGTATTGGTGCCGCCTGATACGCTGGCGCCCGAGCCCGTGAGCTGCGCCCGCTCGTACTCCCAGTTCAGGTAGTCGGCCGGGCCCATCACATCGAGCTTCTTAGCTAGCTTGCGGAAGCCCCCAAAGCCATTGTATGACACCGAGGTGCGACCCTCACGGCCGCCCTTGGTGGTGATGATAACTACGCCGTTGGCGCCACGTGCACCGTAGATAGCGGTCGAAGAGGCGTCTTTCAGCACATCGACCGAGGCAATATCTTGCGGGGCGATAACCGACAGCGCGTTCTCAATCTGGATGCCGTCCACGATGTAGAGCGGGGAGTTGTCCTGGGTAATGGAGCCGCCGCCACGCACCTTCACTTGCACGTTGTTGTTGCCGGGCGTGCCTTCCGAAGAGGTCAGCTGCACACCAGCCAAGCGGCCCGTCAGAGCCTCAGCGGCCGAGTTTACGGGGATATCCTTAATCTGCTGGGCATTCACCGACGAGATGGCGCTCGTCACGTCGCCGCGCCGAACCTCTTGGTAGCCAATGACTACTACATCATCGAGCGACTGCACATCCGATACCAGTGTAACGTTAATAGTGGTTTTGTCGCCCACTGCTACTTCCTGGCTCACGTAGCCCACGAAGCTGAAGCGCAGCGTGGCCGTTTTGTTATCGGCAGGCACGTTGATGGTGTAGCCGCCATCGACGGCAGTAGAGGCGCCAGTAGTGGTGCCTTTCAGCAGCACCGTCACGCCCGGTAGGGTTTCGCCGTCCGACCCTTTGACGATGCCACTCACTGCGCGGGTTTGGGCCAGGGCCGCGCCCACGCTGGCGCACAGCACAAGCCAGAGTAACAGGAAATGTCTTTTCATAAGAGCAGCAGGAGAAAAATGGGTGGGAATTGAAATAAGTAGCAAGAGCGAAGGGCTGCGAGCCAGCAAGACTGCCAGCGAGCCTAGGGCCAGGTAGGGGCGGGCTGCTAGCCGCCGGCCGGGCCAAAAACTATTTTTTAAACTTTAGCAGGATAAAATGCCAGATTTGAGCTAGGCAGAGGCTACCCTGGGTCTCGAAGTTTAGCGAAGGATGGGCGCCTGATGAAGGCTCGGAGCGTTTTTATTTGCGCAAACGTTATCGGTAACGTTCCCAAAACCCGCCTCATGAGCCGGCAAAAGCATGGGTAGCCCTCGGCATCGATTTAAGTGATACCTTTAGATGCTAACCCTAGGCCGGGTTTTTAGCCCAATATTTGCATTTTAATTATATTTTAGCTTGGAAGCCGCCACCCTCAAAGACATTGCCCGCGAACTGAATATTTCGGTCTCGACCGTGTCGCGGGCCTTGCGCGACAGCTATGAGATAAATGCCGAAACCAAGCGCATTGTGATGGAGTGTGCGGCGCGCCTGCACTATCGCCCCAACCCCATTGCGCTCAGCCTGAAGGGAAGCAGCAGCAAGGCCATCGCGGTTATCGTGCCGCAGATTGCCAATTATTACTTTTCGCAGGCTATCAATGGCATTGAAGATGTGGCCAACCGCCGGGGCTACGATGTGCTCATTTTCCAAACCCACGAAACCTACGACCGCGAAATAGCCAACCTGCGCCAGGCCCTAGCCCGCCGCGTCGATGGCGTGCTCATCTCGCTCAGCAGCGAAACCTCCGACCTGACGCACCTACAGGAGCTACAGCAGCAGGGCACGCCCATTGTGCAATTTGACCGGGTATCGGCCGAGGTGAATACGCCCCGGGTGGTGGCCGACAATTTTGGGGGCGCCTTCGCTGCCACCGAGCACCTTATCAAGACTGGGCGGCGGCGCATTGCGCACCTCACTATTCAGCCTTGGCTCAGTATCACGCAGGAGCGGCTAGCCGGCTATCGGGCTGCCCTAGAGCAAAATGGCTTGCCCTACGATGAAAGCTTGGTGCGCTTCGGCACCTTCGGCCCCAACGAGGTAGGACCGCTGGTAGATGAGCTGCTGGCCCTGACGCCCCGGCCCGATGCCTTCTTCACGGCCAGCGACCGGCTGGCCCTAGGGTGCCTGGGGGCACTGCGCCAGCGCCGCATCCACATTCCCGACGAGGTATCGCTCATCGGCTTCACCAACCTCAATGTGGCCGATTTGTTGTCGCCCTCGATGAGCACCGTAGTGCAGCCCGCCAAGGAAATCGGCCAGACCGCTGCTGAGCGCCTGCTAGACCTCATCGAGCGCAAGCAGCGCCCCGCGCTGCCCATCACCACAACCACCATTCCCACCACCATGCAACTTCGCGAATCGACGCAACTGCCGGTAGTGGCCTGCTAGCGCGCAGGGCTGGCACCAAAAAGAGCGCCCGTAGTGACGAAGTATCTTCGCTGCTACGGGCGCTCTTTTTGGTGGTGGCTTTATTGCTTGGTAAACTTCGCTACTTGCGTGCCCTTGCTGTCAGTGTAGCGCAGCAAATACGTGCCGCTAATCAACTGGCTGAGATACAAGCGCGTTTCGAGCGAGCCAACTGTAGGGCGTAGGCTCGCCACGCGCCGCCCGTCGAGGCTTAGTACTAGCAGCGTAGCGTCGGCGCCAGCTGGGGTATGCGCTATCGTTAGCGCCTCAGTAGCTGGGTTGGGATACACTTGCAGCGCAGTGGTGCCCTTGCCGTTGAGCGTAGCCGTGACGGTGCCAACGGCCGACACTGCCAGCGTATCGCTGGTGTATGCAGCTAGGCCAGCCTTGGTAGCGCGTAGGTAATAGAAGTAGGTGCCGCTTATAGCTGGGGCATCGGTAGTGCGAAAATTATACGTGGTGTCATTAGGTGCCGTAAGCTGGCTCACGCGAGCATACGTGCCCTTGCGGGTAGCACTGCGCATGAGCTCGAACTGCACTTGGCTAATTGCCCAGCTAGCGTTCCAGCTGAATGCTAGTCCCGTAGGAGTTGCTGCACCCAAGAAGTTGGCGGTGGCAATGCTCGGCGTGAAAGCTGCGCACATAGCAGGACCTGCCGAGCAAGGGTCCCAGTTACCTAGGACGCTGGCAGTCTGGTACTGGGCCGTGTCGGCAGCAGCCAATTGTCTTGCCCAGCTTACGCGCTGGTTTACAGCCACCAGGTTGCCACGAAAGTCACGCGATTGGTATTCGCCGTAAGTAGTCAAGGTAACATCGGTGCCCGCATCCCATACGCTCCAGCCTTCGGGCCGGATAATACCGGCACCTAGGCGGCTCTTTAAGAAAACAACTTTGTTATTGGCCTTGGCTCCAGCCGCGGTAGTAGCATCGTTTTGCCAGGTTCTGCCTAGGTTGTAGGTGGTAACGCCTTGGTTTGCAGGAACTACGCAATTACGGAAAACGTAGCCGTAGGCTTGGGTAGCAGGAGTGTTGGCTGCCGTAATGTAGCCGGTGGCGCCATTGTCGGGCCGGGTTCGGGGATAAATAACGCAGCGGTCGAACACAGCCGTGGCGCTACCAAAAATGAAGTCGGTATTGCCATCGATAAAGCAGTTGCGGAAGTACTGGCGGGTACCACTGCTGCTAGTATAAACCGTATTTTGCCCACCTAGGAAGCGGCAGTTGCGAAACGCACCCCGGTCGCTACTAATGTTTAGGGCCAGCGCAAACAAGTCGGGGTTGACCCCGGCCGAGTTTTCAAACGTGATATTGAAAGCGCTAAAATCGGTGGCGGCCACGATGACCGAGGCCGAACTGCCAGCGCTATACGTGCCGCCCGACGGGCTGGTCTTACCCGCGTAATCGTCGTAAGTCAGCGTGACGCCGCCGACGCTCTCGCCCACTAGTTGCAGAAAAGGCTTAGTGGCAGGAGTATTGATTTTCTCCTTGTACTTGCCGTTTTTGATGTAGATAACGTAAGGCGTGGTGCGGCCAGCTGGGGCCGCGTCGATAGCAGCCTGCACCAACCGGAAATTGCCGCTGCCATCTTGGGCTACCGTCGCGTCAGGGGTTTGGGCTAGTGCAGCTTGGCTGCTGAAAATCAGACTAATAAAAAATAGTGCATGGCGAAGCAATCGGCTTGGCCGCGTAGGTCCCCGACGGGTAGAAAGGTGCATAGATGAAAAAAGGTGTGAAGAAAGACTTTCTCGAAAGCCCAGTACAGCTTATACCTAGCGAAGGCAGTATGCCTTTTACTAAATATAAGAAAAACAAAATACTTATAGATGAGTTTACCTACGAAATCTCTGCCAGCAATGTTGCTGTTTGCAAGAATTATAGCAAATTAAAAATCCAGGCAGTTGCCCGGATTCTAAGTAAAGTTATAAAAAATATTCTTATTTTTCGGCTGGAAGCCAAGATGCTGCTCCGCTAAAGATGGCGGCCAGCGTATAGCGTTTGGCCTCTTTAGCCGTGAGCTGGTGTGTCCACTTTGCGCGCGCCGCAGGGCTAGCGCCGGGGCCAGTAGACTCATACTCGGCATAGTAAGCAGTTTTCTCATTAGCTGCATCGCGCCAGTTATCCCAGCCTAGGGGCAAAATGTGTTGCCCTAGCTCACAGTTTAGATAGACCGTGCGCGAATGAGGACGCCAGGGCCGCCCTAGGTACACTTTGTGGGCCGCCGAGTCGGCGGTGAGGCGGCAACGGCGGAACACAAAGCCGTATGCCTGCCGCTCGGTAGTGGCCGCCGCCGCAATGTATGAATTACGCTTGCTACGGATTTCGCAGTTGTCGAACACGGCCGTGGCAGTACCAAAAATGAAATCCGTAGTACCCTCGATATAGCAGTCCTGGTAGTACTGCCGGCTGTTTTCGACGGCCGGAAACAGCGTGTCTTGGTTGCCCAGCATGCGGCAGTGGCGGAAGGTGGCGCGGTCGCCCTCCACGTGCAGGGCTACGGCCTGGCCCACCGGCCCGGCCGCGTTTTCGAAGGTGATATTCTCGGCTGTGAAGTCATTGGCTTGCACCAGCACCGTGTGCGAGGTGTAGGTGACGTGACCCGCAGCGTCGCCCGTATGGTCGGCGCCCGTAATAATGGTGCCCACCGCGCTTTCGCCCACCAGCCGCACGTGCGTTTTATGCGAAGGCACCACCAACTTCTCGCGGTAGATGCCGTTTTTAATCTGAATGGTGACCGTGACCTGCGACAAATCGCGCGAGGCATTCACCGCCTCCTGAATGGTGCGGTAGTCGCCCGAACCATCCTGGGCCACGTGCATCAGCAGCACCTGGGGCGGGGGCACCGGGCGGGCCGGCGGCATGCCATCGGCGGGCTTGGGCGGGGTAGCTTGGCCTAGGACAGCTAGCGGCAGCAGTAGGAGCAGGGCCGCTTGAGCAATGTACTTCATGGCGAAAGAACCTAGGGCTGGGGTTGGTCGGGATTCCAGTCGCGCAGCACCTGGGCGCGAGTGTAGCGGGCAGCTTCGGCGGCTGTGAGCTGGTGCGACCACGCCACGCGGCTCTTGGGCGCCGCGCCGGGGCCGGTAGACTGGTACTCGGCGTAGTAGGCGGTTTGCTTGTTGCTTTCCTTGCCCCACTCGTCCCAGCCCTCGGGCTTAATGATGGCGCCTAGCTCGCAGCCTAGGTACACTACTTTGGCGTAGGGCCGCCAGGGCCGACCTAAGAAAAACGAGTTCTTGGGCGCGTCACCCGTGATTTTGCAGTGCCGAAAGACATAGCCGTAGCGCGCCGTATCGGGCGTAGAAGCGGCCGTGACGAAGCCACCGCGCTTGCAAAAAATGGTGCAGTCTTCAAACCACGCCGTGCCCGCGCCGAAGATGAAATCGACCGTGCCCTCGATGTAGCAGTCCTTATAGTACTGCCGGCTGCCTGGCCCAAAGGTGTAAAGCGTATCCTGAAAGCCCAGTAGGCGGCAGTTCTTAAACTTGGCCCGGTCGCCGGCCACCCACACGGCCACCGCTTGACCCACTGGCCCGGCCGAGTTTTGAAAAGTCAGGTTTTCAGCCGTGAAATCGGTGCCATAGATATAAATGCTCGATGAGCCCGAGGTGCCCATCTCTTCGCCAAAGCGGTTTTTCTTCTGGTTGTAGTCGTCGAAGGTCAAGATGGTTTTGTCGCGGTCCTCGCCTACGAGGTGCACTAGTGTCTTGCTGCCTGCCAGTACCAATTTCTCCTTATAAGTGCCTTTTTTGATGAAAATGGTAGTTTCCTTCTTCCGCAAATCGGGCACGGCGTTAATGGCTTCCTGCACCGTGCGGAAGTCACCCGAGCCATCCTGGGCTACGGTGAAGGTGCCGATGGGCCCAGTTGGCACTGCTGCTTGGGCCGGCGCAACGCTGGCTAGGAGTAGGAGCCAGCTCAGAACTAGGCATAGGTTGCTTTTTTTCATGGTTTTATATCAGCTATAAGTTATTGACGACTGTCATGCAACGCGTAGCGAAGCATCTCGCGTGGCGCAGTATTCTCCAACGTTCGCAGGCGTCAGCACGCGAGATGCTTCGCTGCGCGCTGCATGACCGACGCACTCGGTTTATTTAGCTATCGGCGCGACGCGCCACCAGTCTACATCAGCGTAGCCAGTGGTAGCTGTGGTGTTAGGGCTGAGAGAGAACACACCCATCTTCGCACCCACCCATCTGCCCTCACGAGCCGTGAACTCGGCACCTAGGGGCGTGAACTGCTGCCCATCGAGACTGTAGCTGAACTGACACTTGGCGTCTGGCCGCACGGCTACTCGCAGGTACAGTGGCTGGCCTGCGGGCACGGCAACGACGGGCGAGGATACTTCGGTCGCACCCTTGTCGGCGCTAGTGCACACTACCTGGGCCAATTGCAACTTGCCAGCTTGGTAGGTCACGCCTAGGTAGGCATAATCCATCCCCATCATCACGAGCCCAGCTTTTTCGCCCTCGGCTTGGGGCCGGAAGGTGAGCTTGGTAGTGGCCATAAACTGCTCGGCGGGTAGCTTCTGCACCAGTAGGCTCGGCACTTGCCAGAAGTTTTGGTAAGCGGGTGGGCGCGGCGCGGCGGCCAGCCGCACGCTGCCCGGTGCGGCTGTGAGCGAGTACCAGCTAGGCTGCGGGTTGGCCTGCCATTGCCACTGCAAGCCCAGGGTTTTGGCCGCGAACTCGTCGGAGGTGGCGGGTGTGGCAAGGGCGGCTTTGGCTGCCACGGCGGGCTTGCGGTAGGTGAGCACGGGCTCGCCGGTGCCGTCGCCGTCGGGGTCAAGGCCCATAACGGGCCAATCGTTTTTCCAGGTCATGGGCTGCAAATGCACCACTCGTCCGTAGGCCCCCTGGTCCTGAAAGTGCAGAAACCAATCTTGCTTGCCATCGGGCGTATCGACCCAGGCGCCCTGGTGCGGCCCGTTGATGGGTGACTTGCCCTGTGCCAGCACAATCTTGTCTTCGTAAGGCCCAAAGACATTTTTGGAGCGCAGCACTACCTGCCAACCGGGCTTGACGCCACCGCCCGGCGCAAAAATGTAGTAGTAGCCGTGGCGCTTATAAAACTTGGGCCCCTCGATAGTCGGATGGTCCTTATGCCCGTCAAAAACGAGTTTATCCTCACCTAGCAAACTCAGCCCGTCGGGCGCCATTTCACTGACGTGGATAACGCTTTTGATGCCCGCCCGGCTGCCCGCGAAGGCATGCACGAGGTAGGCGCGGCCATCTTCATCCCAGAAGGGGCAGGGGTCTATCCAACCCTTGGCCTGCTTCACGCACACCGGCGCCGACCACGGCCCGGCCGGGTTCTTGGCCTTCGTCACGAAGATGCCGAGGTCGGGGTCGGGGTAGTAGAGGTAAAACTCGCCCTTGTGAAATCGTAAGGCCGGGGCCCACACGCCATTGCCGGGCTGCGCCTGGTCGTAGCGGTCGCGGGGTGGCTGCACGGGTAGCGCCGTGCCGATTATCGTCCAGTTGACGAGGTCTTTGGAATGCAGAATCTGCAAGCCCGGCACCGAGCTGAAGCTCGACGAGGTGAGGTAGTAGTCGGTGCCCACGCGCACCACGTCGGGGTCGGAGTAGTCGGCGTAGAGCACCGGGTTTTTGTACATCCCGTTGCCTAGGTCGGGTACCCAGACCTGGGAGAGGGTAGAAGCAGCTGGGCTCTGGGCCCTGGCCGCGAAAGCCAGGGCCCAGAGCCCAGTGAGTGTCAGCAACGAAGTTTTAGCAATGCGCAGCATGGCAAAGGGCAGGGTGGGGAAGCAAGGCTGGCGAGCCAGCGCTTCCCCACGGCCGCCTAGGCCCCGGAGCCGCGCCGCCTTACCAGAAAATGGTGTAGAGCGTCGTGATGATAGCGAGCACCACCACCGAACCAATCGCGAAGCTGCGGTGGGGGCGGAACATGCTGCTGTCGATTTCCAGGCCTTTGGGGTTGGTGCGGCCGTGGCCTTCGATGAGGCTGATAATGGCCATGCCCACGATGCAGAACACGAACACGATGCCCATGCGGTCGAGGAACGGAATCTCGTAGATGCTAGAGCCTTCGGGCTTCACGGCGAAGCCAAAGGGCGCCAGGAACGAGAGGTCCATCATGCCGGGCAGGAACTTGAGCACAATCGAGAACAGGAAGCCGCCAATGGTGGCGAAGAGCGCGGCGCTCGACGTGGTTTTCTTCCAGAAGAAGCCCAGAATGAACATGGCGAAGATGCCCGGCGACACGAAACCCGTGTACTCCTGAATGAACTGGAAACCACCTTTCTTGTCGATGCCTAGGTGCGGCGCAATGAGGATGCCTAGCAGCATCGATACCACCACCGAGATTTTGCCCACGGCTACTAGCTTCTTTTCCGAGGCGTTCACGTTCAGCACCTTCTTGTACACGTCGAGCGTGAAGATGGTCGCAATCGAATTAGCCTTACCAGCCAACGAGGCCACTACGGCCGCCGTGAGCGCCGCAAACGATAATCCTTTTAGGCCAACAGGTAAGATGTTGAGTAGTACTGGGTAAGCACGGTCGGGATTGAGGTCAGCACCCGAGCCAAACTCGGTGGCACCAAATACATTTTGCTTATAGAGCACGTAAGCCGCAATACCGGGCAGCACTACAATCACGGGCATCAGCATCTTGAGGAAGGCTGCGAATAGCAGACCGCCGCGGGCGGTAGGCAGGTCGGCACCTAGGGCGCGCTGCGTGATATACTGGTTGCAGCCCCAGTAGTTGAGGTTCACAATCCAGAGGCCGCCGAGCAGTACCGTGAGGCCGGGCAAGTCGAGGTAGTTGGGGTCGTCACGCTTCACAATCATGTGGAAGTGATTGTTAGCCTCGTTCATCAGCAGATTAAAGCCATTGACCACGCCCGTGGTGCCGAAGTGTTCCGATACCAGGTTGAGGGCCAAGTAAGTGGTAGCCAAACCGCCCAAGATGAGGAAGAACACCTGAATAACGTCGGTGAAGCCGATAACCTTCATGCCGCCCAGCGTGATGATGACGGCCGCAATAGCCAGCGCGTACATGCAGAAGGTCAGGTTCAGGCCCGATACGCTGCTCACGGCGATGGCGCCTAGGTACAGAATCGAGGTCAGGTTCACGACCACATACAGCGCGAGCCAGAAAATGGCCATAATCATGGCTACCGTGCCGTTGTAGCGCTGGTGCAGGAACTGCGGCATCGTGAAGATTTTATTCTTCAGGTACACCGGGATGAAGAACGTGGCCACGATGATGAGCGTCACCGACGCCATCCACTCGTAGGCCGAGATAGCTAGGCCAATTTTGAAGCCCGAGCCGGCCATACCCACAAACTGCTCGGCCGAAATATTAGAGGCAATAAGCGACGAGCCAATGGCCCACCACGTCAGCGACCCCTCGGCGAGGAAATAATCTTTGGAGTCGCCTTCTACCGTGCCATCGTGGCCGGTTTTGCGATTATAAATCCAAATGCCATAGCCGGCTACTATTAAAAAGTAGACGAAAAAGACTATGTAGTCGAGGGTAGCGAGCTTGTTCAAGGTGGGAAAATGAAAAACTTGGAATAGGTGGTTTGACGGCGAAAGTAGCGCTGCGCTGCAGTCCTGCCACCTATCGGTTTGTTTTATTTTTCCAATAACCAACGGCCCAAGTCCTTGCCGGCCTGAAAATTTTCATATACCGCCGGTATTTTGCGCCCATCGGTGTACTCGTTGTACAGCCATGGGTCGCCGAGCACAAACACCTTGCCCTTGTCTAGGGTAGCCGTAGCCATAATGACTTGGCCGGCCGCGTTGCTCACCAACGGGCGGGCCGGCGCTTGCACGCGTAGCACCGATAATTCTTTGACGTAAGCCGTCTTGGCCTGCGCAAACACGGCCTTGCCGCCACCTAGGTCTACGCGGCCCTGCTCAAACTGGCTACCCTGCACCATGTTGATGCTTTTGTCAGTGAACTGCACGCCAAAATTCTTGGCTAGCTCATTAAAGTGGCGGATTTCGCAGTTGGCCGTGTCATTGGCCAGCAGCACCAGCGAGCCGCCGGCCTTTACCCAATCAGTAATGGCTTTGCTGTCGGCTGGCTGAATGTAATTGGGCGCGGGATTCTCCTTCTTAGTGTCGGGGTCCACAATAACATAGACATTCAACCCCTTGAGCGAAGCCGCCGTGGGGGCGCCAGGCACGGCCACGGTCTTGGCGCCCAACTCGCGCAGCTGGTTGCCCCATAGCCAGAAGCCGCCGTGGGTGCGCTCTTCCCAGGTGTAGTGCCATTGCTCGGGCTGGCCGGTGAAGGCGTTTTTGCGCAACTCGTGGTTGAAGTAATAATCCAATCCGACGGTTTTGCCTTGGCCCACGGCGTTTTCGGCCGCTATCTCCATTTCCACGCTCGCCAGGATAAATGGCCCCACTCCCTTCAGGTCGTTTTTGCGCAGCGGCTCGCTGAGGTAATACTCGTAGGAGCCATCGCGGTAGGGCGAGCCGCCCAGGCCGCCCACGCTCACGGTGCCATTGAAGGCCAGCGCGCCATTGTCAGTGGCTACGAAGCTCTTTACCAAGCCATCGTAGCCCTTCTTGGCTATGGCCGCGTATTTCTTGTCGAGGTACCCTAGGCGGGCGCCCTTGGCCAGCGCGTAAACAAACATGCTGGAGCCCGAGGCCTCGGCATAGTTGCCCTTGCGGCCTTCCTGGCCCATCACGAGGCTCCAGGTGCCTGTTTTAGGGTCTTGGTACTTGGCCAGCACCGGGGCTAGGCGCTGGATGTCCTTTATAAGCTCGGCCCGGTGCGCATTGCCAGCAGGCAAGTAGTCGAGCACATCGACCAGCGCCATGGCGTACCAGCCGATGCCGCGGTCCCAGAAGTTGGGCGACTGACCGGTGGTTTTGTTGGCCCATTTTTGCTCGCGGCTTTCGTCGTAGCCGTGGTAGAGCAGGCCGGTCTTGGGGTCTACGAGGTTCTTCTCAATCAGCGCAAACTGCTTGGCTACATCGTCGAGGCCCTTGCTGTCGGCGGTGAGGGCGCTGTACTCGGCGTAGAAGGGCTCGGCCATGTAGAGGCCGTCGAGCCACATCTGGTTGGGGTAGCGCTGCTTGTGCCAAAAGCCGCCCGCCTTGGTGCGCGGGTGGGTGTCGAGCTGCTTGCGCAGGGTAGCGGCGGCCAGGCGGTACTTCTCCTGCTCCGGCACCGAGGTTTGGGCCAGCAGCAACACCGTGTGGCCCACGGCGATGTTATCGAGGTTGTAGTCCTCCAGCTTATAGGTGCGGATGCTGCCATCCTTGCCCACAAACTGGTCGATATTCTTTTTGAGATACGTGAAGTACCTAGGGTCGCCGGTGCGCTGCCATACGCGCTCCAAGGCCCGGTCCATCAGGCCCTGCTCGTAGTCCCAGCGGGCCGTTTTGCGGTCGCCCACCACGATGGAGTCGGGCTGCCACACCATAAATGCATCGGCCATGCGCTGCGACAAGGGCTGCGTTTGGGCCGGGGCAAGGAGCGGAGCTGCGAGGGCAGTGGTAAGCAGGAGGGCGGGAAATTTCATATAGTAAAGCTACCCTGAGTGTGGTACCCCATCCCCCAGCCCCCTCCCCCCGGGAGAGGGGGAGCCGGACGACTTGGCGACGCAAAGCAGCAATTATTTCAGTCGGAAAAATCAGCAAAAGCGACGTTAGGCTCCCCTCTCCCGGAGGGGGCGAGAGGCTAAGCTAGCGCGTGGCCACCACTACCGTTTTTTTACCTACTTTCTGGCCCAGTTCTACGTCCTTCTTAGCCAGCTTGGTGTTGGTATTGGTCACGCGGATGCCCTGGCTGCGGTCGCCGGTTACGCGCAGTAGCAAGTCGGCGCCGTTGGCGTAGCGCAAGTTGTCAAAGCTGATGTTCTTGCTGTTCTGTACTTCGAGCACGGGCTTGGTCTGGGTCGAAAGCAGGGTAACATTCTTGAGGCGAATGTTTTCAGCCTCCTGGCACAGCATGCCCTTTTTGCTTTCTAGGGTAATATTTTCAAGGTTGATATCCTTGATGTTCATCTCGGGCAGGCCGCGCACCAGGATGCCCGTTTCAGCGCCCTTGCACACTACATTCTTGATGTAAAAGCCTTTGAACTGCGGGGTTCCCTCGTCTAGTGGCTGCGCCGCAATCACGGGCGGCTCGCTCGATTCGCCAGCCGCTGGTACAGGGTCCTTGGCGGCATAGTACATGTCAAACAAGATGGCTTGGCCAGCAATATCCGTCATGGCGACGCCATCGACGTGAATGTTTTCGACCACGCCGCCGCGGCCGCGCGTTGTCTTGAAACGCAGCCCCACATCGGTACCTAGGAAGGCGCAGTCGTTCACAAACAGATTGCGGGCACCGCCCGACATCTCGGAGCCAATCACGAAGCCGCCGTGGGCGTGGTACACCTTGCAGTGGCTAAACACGAAGTTTTCGGTGGGTACACCGCGCTTGCGGCCTTCGGCGTCGCGGCCGCTCTTGATGCAAATGCCATCGTCGCCCACGTCGAAAGTGCAGCCTTCTACCAGACCGTTGCGGCACGACTCCAGGTCCAGCGCGTCGGTGTTCTGGCCGTACCAGGGGTTTTTGGCGGTCACGTGGCGCAGGGTAATATCCTCGCACAGCAGGGGGTGGATGGTCCAAGCCGGCGAGTTTTGGATGGTAAAGTCTTCGAGCAAAATCTGCTTGCAGCGCGTGAGACTGAGCATGTTGGGCCGCAAGAAATCGCGGATATCATCGAAGTCGGCGGGGTTCAGACTCTTGCGCGGGGTGCCGGCCGCCACCAGCTGGTTGCCCTTGCGCGAAGAGGCTGAGGGGTACCAGGTATCCTGCTTGTCGTTGAGCACGCCGCCCGAGGCCACGAGCTTCTTCCACTCGCCTTCGCTGAGCTTGTTCTTTTTAACGAGCCGCCAAGCATCGCCAGCCCCATCAAACGTGCCGCGGCCCGTGATGGCAATGTTCTGCAAATCAACCCCCGAGATGGGCGCTTGGCTACGAATGGCGTCCTCGCCTTCCCAAGTGGTTTTCACGAGCGGGTACTGGCTGCGGTCGGCCGTGAACTGCACCAGCGCGCCCGGCGCTAGGTGCAGGTTTACATTGTTTTGCAGCACAATGGGCCCCGTGAGCCACAGTCCGGCGGGCACCAGCACCGTGCCGCCCCCCTTCGAAGCGCAGGCCGTAATAGCTTTTTGAAACGCTTCCGTGTTCAAGGCTTGGCCATCGGCTACGGCCCCGTACTGGCGCAGGCTAAAGGTATCCTTCTTAAACTGAGCTTGCCGCACGGCGGGCAGCTCGGCAGCGGTGGTAGGCAGGGCCGGAGGGGTAGGAGCCACGGGGCGAGCAGCAGCAAGCGCCAGCAAGGCGCCCGGAACAAGCAGCAAGTGCTTCATAAAGGAATGGAAACGGCTAGGTCCCGGAAGGGGCTAGCGCGACGGGGTGGGAGCGGCGCAAAATAAAACGATTCCGTGCCAGCCTAGGAGGCCAGCTAGAAACTTGGTAGGGGAATACTAACCTGCGGCAGCCGTCGGCGCAAGCCGCGGTGGCGATTTATTTGCGGCATCGTTACCGGTAACGTTGTCGGTGAGCCGCAGCGCAACAAGTGAAGGCGCTGTCGGCTTAGCTTTTACCAATCGGCCCGCCTAGACCTAGGGCAGTACGTGACCTAAGAAGTAGTACAATTACCAGGCCCTAGGTTAGTGCTGGTTTGTAGAACGTAAGCTTTATGTGGACAAGGCTATGGCGTGTGCCGTATAGCGGCTAGGGCGCCGCATTAGGGCAGCTGATAATGCCGAACGACAGGCCAGGGCCGGTATCTTCGCGGCGCTTTACTTATTACTCACCTTTTAGCTAGCGCATCGTTATGGCTGGTATCCAAACCATTCTAGACAATAACAAGCAGTGGGTTGCCACTAAAAACGCGCAGGACCCCGACTTCTTTGCCAACCTGGCCAATGGCCAAACGCCGCGCTACCTGTTCATCGGGTGCTCCGACTCGCGGGTGCCGGCCTCGGGCATCACGGGTACGGGCCCGGGCGAAATGTTTGTGCACCGCAACATTGCCAATATGGTAGTGCACACCGACATGAACCTGCTGAGTGTGCTGCAATACGCCGTGGAGGTGCTAGGCGTGCAGGACATTATGGTAGTGGGCCACTATGGCTGCGGTGGCGTAGCGGCAGCCGCCAATAGCAAGCAGTACGGGCTGATTGACAACTGGCTGGTCAACATCCGCGACGTGGTGCGCCTGCACGAAACCGAACTACTGCGCATTCAGGACGAAAAACAGCGCCTACGCCGCATGGTCGAGCTCAATGTGATAGAGCAGGTAAGTAACCTGGCCAAGATTAACATTATTCAGAACGCCATGCGCGGCCCCAAGCCCCCGCGCCTGCACGGCCTGGTGTATGACATCGCCGACGGCGTGCTCAAGGACCTAGACGTGCATGGCCACGAGGTGATGGAGCAGATGGAGCACATCTACGCCACCGAAGCTGCCAGCTACGACAACGATGCCAGCTCGTATGAGGGCCCGCAGCACGACCCGGCCGACCAGCCTGAAACGGAATAGCAGCCGCTAGCCGTACGCGCCCACCGCCTGACTTACATCGGGCGGTGGGCGCTTTTTTGTGGGGTGGCGTTGGTCTAATTCAGGGCTGCTACGTGCTAGCTGATGGCCCCTAAGTGACCCAAAGCAGCGGCGGTGGTGCAAGGCGATTCTTACTTTTGCACCAGTTTTAAGGGTGTATGTATGAAAAAACTGCTTACGCTACTAGTTGCGTTGGCCGGCGCGCGGCCAGCTTTGGCCCAAACGGTCCCAGCGGCTGCCGACTCGGGGCAGGTGCGCTACTGGGGCACCAGCTTAAAAGTGGGCCTGAACGTCAACGAGTCGCTGCTGTCGGATAACTGGAAGGGCGGCGGTGCCAGCACCGTTGGCGTGAGCGCGCTCTTCAATGGCAAGGCCACTTACCACCGCGAGCGCCACACCTGGGCCAACCAGGCCGATTTTCTATTTGCCTTTCAATATGCTAAGGGCCAGGGCTACCGCAAAACCCTCGACCGGCTGTGGCTTGATTCCAACTACGGCTACGACCTCACCAAAAAGTGGGGTCTGTTTACGGCAGTAAACTTGCTGACGCAGTTTGCCCCCGGCTACCAGTACGACAACGACCAGCCGCGGCTCGTGTCGAGCTTTCTGGCGCCGGGCTACATCACTAGTTCCTATGGCATTGAGTATCATCCGTCGGCGCGGTTCAAGCTGCGGCTGTCGCCCTTTTCACCGCGCCTCACGGTGGTGCGTGACCTAGCGCGCTTTCAGGGCACGCCCACCGATGTTATTTACGGAGTAGACCCCGGCCGCACGGTGCGCTGGGAGGTGCTAGCCGCGCAAGCCTTGGCTGAGCTCGACCAGCCGCTTGGCCCCAATGCAAACCTAAAGGCGCGCTACGTGCTGTTTGGTAACTACGAAACCTTTACGCCCCAAAAGATTGACCACCGCCTCGACCTCACCATCACGGCCAAGGTAAATAAGTATATCAACGTGAGCCTAAGCGGCATCTTGCTCTACGACTACGACCAAGACCCCGGCGTGCAATACAGCCAGAGCCTAGCGCTGGGCATCCTGCTGAGCCGCGAGCGGGCCGCCACGGCCCCTAGGTAGGCGCTGGAGGCTTAGTGACCGAGCAGCGTGGCGCGCAGCTCTGTCTTGGCTTCGGCTAGGGTGCGGTGCAGGCTGGTGGTGATGGGATAATCGAGGTGAGCCAGGGCGTTAGCAGAAAACGTATTGATGGTAATCTGGCCAACCACGCTGTCGGGCACTACGAAGCACACGTGCCGAATGCCAGCTAGGTACGCCCGCCGGTTCCAGTCGGTAGCCAGCCACTCCTGGTCGGCAGCCCGGATGGCGCTGTGGTTGCGCGTGTCGGCGAGCCACCCTAGGGGCTGGGTGCGCTGGGCTTCGGCTCGATATAGCTCCAGGCCTCGGTCCATAAGCTCGCGAAACTGTTCGCTGTTGGCAAAGCCATGCCAGGCTATAACGACGCAGGGAACCTCGGGCGCGAGCATCATATCCCCGTAGGGTTGGGCATAAAGAACGGTGTCGGCCACAGAATAAAGCGTGGGGAAAGGGCCACCGCGCTTGCCAGCTTATACGCATATACTAGGACCTAGGGTATGTGCCCGGGCAGAGTAGGGCTACCTTTGCGGCCGTTTTTACGCCCCTTGTATGCCCCGACTTTTACCAGCTGCCGCAAGTTTTGCGTTGGCTTTTCCGCTGGCCACGCAGGCGCAGCAACTGGTCGCCCCTGCCGATAGTAGCACCAAGCGCCTCCAAGAAGTAACCGTGTATGCCACTCGCCTAGGGCAGCTAGCGGGCCAAACTGGCCGCTACGTGACCGTGGTGCCCGGCACGGCGCTCAGCCGCTACCCCGTCACATCGCTCGACGACCTACTGCGCTTTTTACCTGCTCTGGAAGTGCAAAGCCGCGGCAGCTTTGGTGCTCAAGCCGACATTACGCTGCGCGGTAGCACCTTCAACCAGGTGCTGCTGCTGCTGGATGGCATGCGTCTCAACGACCCGCTGACTGGCCACTTTGCGGGCTACCTGCCCATTGCGCCGGCCGAGATAGAGCAAATTGAGATAGTGCGCGGACCCGGCGCCGCCCTCTACGGACCAGATGCCGTGGGCGGCTTCATCAACATCGTAACCAAGACCTTCGCCGCCACTCACCGCCCCGACGGCGTCGAGCTGGCGGGCACCTTCATGGCCGGCGAGTACGGCCTGAAAAGCACCAACGCCGGCTTTTATGGTCAAGAGAAAGGCCTGCGTTTTGCGGGCGGTATCTTGAACAACACGGCCAGCGGCCAGCTGCGCGACGCACCCAGCAATGCCCAGCGCAACGATGTGAAGCTGAACACCTACTCGCTGTCGGGCGCGTACCAGATTACGGAGAAGTTCAGCGCCGCGGCCCGCGCCAGCTTCGACCGGCGCGATTTCAACGCCCAGTATTTCTACACTACCAACCCTACCGACCAGGCCCGCGAAGTAGCTACCCGCGACTGGTACCAGGGGCAGTTGCGCTACGACTGGAACGAGCGCGCCCGCACCGAGCTACAAGTAGTAGGCACGGCCAGCACCGATGTCTATGTTTTCACACCGACCTCGGTAGCCAGCGACCACCTCATGCACTACCTCAACGTGCAGGGTCAGCACCAGCTGCAACTATCTAGCAAAGTGCGCGCTACCCTAGGGGGGCAAGCCGACCGCCGCGCCGTGCAAAGCAACGACCGCGGCGACCACGCGGTGTGGCACACGGGGGCATTTGCGGTGGCCGTCGTTGCGCCTACCCCTCGCCTGAACCTCACGGCCGCCCTGCGCCTCGACCACGACCAAGCCTACGGCACCGAGCTAGTGCCGCAGCTCAATGCCAGCCAGCAAGTAGGCGAGAAGCTGACGGTGCGCGGGGCAGTGGGCCGCGCCATTCGAGCGGCCAATTTTACGGAGCAATACAACTCGGCCATTCGCCCTGGCATCGTGCCCACGGGCTTCAACGTGGGCAATCCCGGCCTAGCTGCCGAGCGCACCTTCAACTATGAAGCGGGCTTCGACTATCAGCCCTGGCAGGCGCTCACGGTGCGCAGCACCTACTTCAATCGCTACGGTAAGAACCTGATTGATTACGTGAGCCAGCCGGGCAACCAAGTCATTGAAGCTACGGGCTTCACCAACCTGAACCCGAACGCGACCTACCGCTTTGCCCAAAACCTGTTTGCCGTCACTACCCAAGGCATCGAAACGGAGCTGACCACTCGCGCCCAGCTTACGCCTAGCCTGCGCCTCGACGGCTCGGTGGGCTACACCTGGGTGCACCTCAGCAAGGAAGGCGATGTAGTGTCGCAGTACCTATCCAACGTAGCTAAGCACCTGGTATCGGGCACGGTAAGCCTCACGCACCGCCGCGGCACGCTTACCCTAGGTGGCCTTTTCAAGCAGCGCGATGCTCAAGCGGCCGCCGCCATCAGCCGCGAGCTCACGCCGCGCTACGCCGTCTTCAACGCTCGCCTCGACTTGGCGCTGCTGCCTGAGCGCCTCTGGCTCACGGGCCAGGCCCAGAACCTGTTCAACGCCAAGTACTCGGACCTCCTAGGTGCCCAAATGCCCACGCGCTGGCTTATGGCCGGGGTGCGGGTAGCCCTGCGCCGGTAAGTGCTTGGGTGAAAAGCTGTCATGCTGAGCTTGCGAAGCATCTTATCACGGTTGAGATAACCTAGCGTGAGAAGATGCTTCACAAGCTCAGCATGACAGGCGTTTTTAGAGCCTGCTCGGTTAGGCCCCACGCGCGTCAGGAGCTTTAGTGAACTTCCACGTCAATAAGAAAACGTTAGCATTGATTTGTCGCAGCTATGAACGCTCTAACCTCTACGCCAGGTTCTACCGCGCCGCGCCGGGTGCTGCTGCTGTTGGCGTTTGCGGCGGTGTACCTCATTTGGGGTTCTACTTACCTGGCAGTTAAGTATGCCATTGCTACATTGCCGCCGCTACTTATGGCGGGCGCCCGCTTTCTGTTAGCGGGGCTGGTAATGTCGGCGGTTGGCCGGGCATCGGCTGGCTACGAGCCGCCTACCGCTGCACAGTGGCGCACCAGTTTTATAGTTGGGGCCTTGCTGCTGATGGGTGGCAATGGCGGCGTGGTGCTGGCCGAGCGCTACATTCCGTCGAGCCTGGCCGCGCTATTAGTGGCGGTCGAGCCCTTCTGGATAGTGCTGCTGAGCTGGCTATGGCTAGGCCAGCCGCGGCCCAGCGGCAAGGTGCTGCTGGGGTTGCTACTGGGTTTTGGCGGGGTGTATTTGCTAGTGGGCGAGCAACTAGGCGTTGGCTCAGGTTCGCAACAGCTGCTGAGCGCCGGCGCGGTTATTGGGGCGGCCTTTTGCTGGGCGGCGGGTTCGCTCTATGGCTTGCGGGCGCCTAGCCCTAGGTCGGCCGTGCAGGGCGCGGGCATGCAAATGCTGGCCGGGGGCGTGCTCTTGCTTTTGCTGGGCCTGCTCATTGGCGAGGGGCGCGAGCTGCACCTAGGGCAGGTGTCGCGGGCGTCGTGGCTGGGCTTCGGATACCTAGTGGTGTTTGGCTCCTTAGTAGCCTTCACGGCCTATAGCTGGCTCATGAAAAATGCGCCCGCGGCCCGCGTGGCCACCTACGCCTACGTCAACCCGGTGGTGGCCGTGCTGCTGGGCTGGGTGATGCTCGGCGAAGCGCTCACCGGCCGAATGCTGGTAGGAGCGGTAGTTATCGTGGGTTCGGTGGTGCTCATTACCGCGCCATCTGAAAAGGCAGGCTAACAAGCCCCGTGGTATGGTATTCGCTAGGGCGGTGCTACTTGCATTCTTTGCTACTAACCCCCTTTTCCGATGCGACACTTTTTACTAGTTGGGTTCTTTTTACTAGCCACTTTGGTGGGCCGGGCGCAGGCTCCTGCTTCGGCCACTCCGTTGCCGCTAGTTGCTAACGAAGCTGCGGTAGCTCCAGATACCGTGGCGGCTTTGCATAACTTTTATCAGCAAAAGCGGCGGGCCTTACCACGGGTACTGTTGATGACGGGTGGGCTTTTCGCGCTTACTATTTTTATTCAGAACACGTTTGCCGATGAACCACAAAATCTAAGCGGCTCTTTGGTGCCGTTCTATATTGGAGTGTTAGGCGTTTCAGCGCTAGGTACCGAGGCGCTTTATTATCGCCAGTACAGCAAGCGCAGCGAGCGGTGGGCCATTGAGGAGTTCCGAGCTCATCAACTGCGTAGTAGCACGCGAGAGCAACTGAAACCTGAATACTTTAAGCCGGAGTCGCCTAGGCGCTAGCTCGGCGTAAGCAAGTCGCTGGTGCTAGCACAGAATATGCGTAGGATTGCAGGTACTCACGTCAGTAGCAGCAGGATATGCCAGTGGAATTTCTATCACGTTCATAGCATGTAACTCGGACGCGGGTTACTACGCGGGTAGTTGATATATTATAATTGTAGTATATTAAATACCCGCTATTTTATGCGTCTAATTTCAAAGTTTTCGCTAGTGCTGCTGCTTATAGCAGCTAGCCGCCCCGTAGCGCTTGCCCAACTAGTAGGAGCGGTGGTCCCACCCGATACGTTGGCTGTCCGCCCGGCTCCGCTCGATACCGTGGCCGCCTTGCACCGGTTCTATACGGCGCAGCGCCATAAGCGTAGCTACGTAGTGGGCGCGACGGCGCTGCTTGTGGGCATCGGGCTGATTCCAGACGGCTCCCCGAAAGCCATTATATCGCAACGCGTAGCGGTAGCATTTTTAGGCCTCCCGGTACTCGGGGCCGAGCTGCTCTATTATAATGCTTACAACCGAAAGCGCGAGCAGCGAGCAATCGACGCTTTTCAGGCGCATAGGCTACCGAGGTCGCTGCAACGACGGCTCAAGGCACGGTATTTCCGCGAGCCCACCGCCCAATAGATACTCGGTAAACCCGACCTTTTTGCAACGTATTTTTGTTGATTAAAGTCAGCCAGCAAAGCTGGCGCATCTACGAAATACGTTTAATCTGTTTGAATCTGCGATGAAAGTTTGCCTTGCCGAAAAGCCCAGTGTAGCCCGCGAAATAGCCCAGGTCATCGGGGCCGACCGGCGCATGGATGGCTACTACGAGGGCAACGGCTACCAAGTAACGTGGACCTTCGGCCACTTCTGCCAACTGAAGGAGCCCGACGACTACCGCCCCGAGTGGAAGCGCTGGAGCCTGCACGACCTGCCCATGATACCCGACGCGTTTGGTATCAAGCTCATGCGCCGCGACGAAGGCGTCGTCAAGCAGTTCAACACAATCAAGCGCCTACTCGATGCGGCCACCGAAGTCATCAACTGCGGCGATGCCGGGCAGGAGGGCGAGGTCATTCAGCGTTGGGTTATTCACGAAGCCAAGTGCCGCAAGCCCGTCAAGCGCCTCTGGATTTCGTCGCTTACTGAAGAAGCTATCCGCCAAGGTTTTCAAAACCTGCGCGAGGGCAAGGAGTTCGACAGTCTATACCAGGCCGGGCGTAGCCGCGCTGTGGGCGACTGGCTGCTGGGTCTAAATGCCACGCGTCTGTTCACCCTCAAATACACTACTTACCAGGACAAGCAGCTGCTGAGCATTGGGCGGGTGCAAACGCCCACGCTGGCCCTGCTGGTGGCCCGCCACCACGAAATCGCCAATTTCAAGCCCGAGCCTTACTGGGTGTTGAAGACCGAGTACCGCAATACCACCTTCACGCGCATCAACACCGAGGCCGAGCAGAAGGAAGCTCAGGATGCGCCCGACGAGCAGTCGCGCCTGCGCGCCCTAGGATACTTCGTGAAGGAAGACGAGGCCAAGCAGGCGCTCGAAACCGTGCGGCCCGCGCCGCTCACCGTCACGAGCGTCGAGATTAAAAAGGGCCGCGAATCACCCCCTAGGTTGTTCGATTTGACCTCGCTGCAAGTGCAGTGCAACAACCAGTTGGGCCTCTCAGCCGAGGACACGCTCAAGATTGTGCAGGCCTTGTATGAAAAGAAGGCCGTGAGCTACCCTAGGGTCGATACCACGTTCTTGCCCGACGACGTGTACCCTAAGATTCCGGCTATTTTGCGTGGCATTGGGTACGAGAACTTCACGGGGCCACTGCTGGAAAAGAAGATTCCGAAAACGCCTAAGGTATTTAACAACAACAAGGTAACCGACCACCACGCTATTATCCCGACGGGTAGCGGCCGGCCGAGCGGTGGCATGGAAACCAGCGTGTACGACATCATCGTGCGTCGCTTCATCGCCGCGTTTTACCCCGACTGCGAGGTAAGCAATACCACCGTGCTGGCCGAGGCGGCGGGCTTCCTGTTCCGCGTGCGCGGACGTCAGATTCTCAGTCCCGGCTGGCGCGTCATCTACGGCGACCCTACGCAGCAGGCCGCGCCCAAGCCCGCCGCCCCAGCTGGTGAGAAAGCTGCCACTGGCGCCGAAGACAACGACGACGTAGTAAGCACTGTGCTCCCCAACTTCACGAAGGGGGAAAGTGGTCCGCACCAACCTAGGTTGGAAAGCAAGATGACCCAGCCGCCCAAAGACTACACCGAGGCCAGCCTGCTGCGCGGTATGGAAACGGCCGGCCGCAACATCGACGACGATGAACTGCGCCTGGCGATGAAGGAAAATGGCATTGGCCGCCCCAGTACCCGCGCCGCCATCATCGAAACGCTGTTCAAGCGCAACTACATCCGGCGCGATAAAAAGCGTATTCTGCCCACGCCCACCGGCATCGAACTGATTGGTCTCATCCGTAACCCCACGCTAAAATCGGCGGAATTAACTGGCCAGTGGGAGAAGAAACTGCGCCAGATTGAGCGCAATGAGCTGCCTTCCGACCAGTTCTTAGAAGAGCTGAAAGGCCTGGTGCGCGAAATGGTGCAAGAGGTGAAAACCGACCGCAGTGGGCGGGCAGTATCGTCGGCGCCCGTCGCCGTTGCAGAGTTACCTAGGCCCAAGAGCCAGCCAGCTAACACTGGTACTGTTAAGGAGAAAGCTGGCAGTGCGCCTGCCTCGGCCACTGGCCTAGGTGCTTGCCCGGCCTGCAAAACCGGCCACATCCTGCGGGGTAAAACGGCCTTCGGTTGCGCCCGCTTCCGGGAAGGCTGCCAGTTCCGGCTGCCCGCCGAAATCCTAGGTAAGAAACTGACCGACTCGCAGGTGAAAGCCCTGCTGAGCAAAGGCCGCACGCAGCTCATTAAAGGGTTCGTGACGGGTGCGGGCGAGAAGCTCGACGGCGCGCTGACGCTGGACGCTAAGCTGCAACCCGAACTGGTGCCTGCCGCCGAAAGCAAGCCCACTACCGCCACCGACCCCGGCCAGATACCGTGCCCGGTGTGCAAGCTCGGTACTATGCTCAAGGGCAGCAGCGCTTTCGGCTGCTCGCGCTTCCGCGAAGACTGCCAGTTCCGGGTGCCCTTCGAGTGGGGCGGCAAAAAGCTGACCGACACGCAGCTACGCCAGCTACTGCGTCGCGGCGAAACGGGCGTTATTAAAGGTTTTTTATCGGCCAAAACTGGTAAGAAATACGACGCGGCGCTGAAGGTAGACGAGGGGCGCGTGGTACCAGTATTCGGCTAAGGACTGCTAGTCGTTGTAGCCTAGCGAGTGCCCAGCGGCAAGCGGTAGCGGGTGCCTAGGGTAAATTGGCTTATGTCATTGAAATTGCTGGTGGCCCCGCCCTCTACTAGCCAACTGGGCGTGGCCTGCCAGCGAGCCTGCAAAAAATAGCCACCAGGGGCAGTATAGCTAGGCTGGCCAAATAAAATGATGCTGAACCAGTTGTCGTTGGGCGTGTTGCTATTGGCTATCGTAGCGCCGCCCAGCACGGTGAGGCGCTCGTGTCCGAAGCTTGTGCCTAGGCCCATTCGAAACAGGCCGTTACCTACCGCATCGGTGCCGTAGTAATTGCTTACGTGTAGCCAAAGCAGGTGGGCTGCCCCGTATTCAATCAAAAAGCCAGGACGGACTTCTCTCTCGAGCAGCGGCTCGGTGGCATAGTCGTAGGCTCGCTCACGGCTTAAGTGCATGCCCAAGCCCAGGCGCAGGTAGCTGTGCTGCTGCGCTTTGCCATAGGCCCTCTGGCCAATGGTCGTGTACTCTACGTAAGGGTTCAGGTTGCGTAGTCGGCGGCTCGTAGCCCCATTTAGCAGATAGGCCGAATCGCCGCGTGTGCCTCCCAGCCGCAACTGCCCGGCCGGCGGGTCGAAGCTCGTGCTACCCAGAAATCCATTAAACCCTACGGTGAGCCGGCGATTGTGCGCAGCACCTAGGCGCTGCGAGTAGGCTACACCTGGCGCGCCCCCACCGTAGCGCTGGTGATAGCCAGGAAACGAAGTGATGTCAGCCCGCGGCGTACTGCAGGTAGTGTAGTCTTGATATAGTTGATAGTTACTGCCTACAAGGCCGCCGCCGCTTATTGTCAATGACTTATCGGGCTCAGAAAACCGGCTGGCCGGGGCGGGGGCCTGGCTCATGAGTCCAAAGCCTACGCCAAGCAAAGCGGCTGGCAGCGGGCCCGCCACCCGCAGCGCCCGTACCCAGCGCCAGGTTTCTAACGCCAATACAGGTAGTAGCAAGGCTCGCAGTACTAGGGCTTCGGCTACCGTTAGCTGGCCCGGCAACAGCCAGGGTGGTAGCACTAAAAGCGCCAGTAGCAGGAGCAGATTGGGTAAGGGCCGGTTAGGCACGGGCTGCAACGGCGCAGCGCTCTTGGCCGGGTTCAAGCGGTGGCGCGCGGTGGCCAGTAGCCCTAGCGCAGCAGCTGCCAAGCCCCACTGCACAGGTTTGAGGCCGTGCCAGAAGCCGCTTCCCATTACGTCACCTAGGGGCGCGCGCAGATACTCTAGCCCCAGCCGCCCCAGCGCAAACAGGCCCAGCGCCAGCGCAAAGGTTAGGCCCGGCCGTTGCGCCAAGGTGCGCCGGCCCGCCAGCAGCCCAGCGCCTAAGGCCAAGCATAAAGCTATTTGATAAACCGGTACTGCCTGCACAGGTAAGCTCACGGCTGCCGTGGGTGGTAGCGCCCCCTGCGCCACTTGCGCCAGCCATGGCTCGGTGCCGGCCAGGTAGCATATACCCAGGCCCGGACCAGCGCCCAGCAGCGTGCCGTAGCAGCAGCCCACCAGCAGGCACCCTAAGCCCTGTACCGCCAGCCCAAGCATCAGTGGCAGTGCAAAAGCATCAGCCGCCTCGCGTCCAAAGCCTAACCAGCGCCGCAAGCCCGCCAGGGCGAGCACCGCAGCGGCTATGCCGCCCAGCGCAGTGCGGCCCAGCGGCGCCCCGGTACCCCAGTGCCCGTGGGTGAGCAGCGCGTGCCAATCGGCCCCACTGCCAGCGGCCACGCGCGTACCTGCAATAAAAGCCAACACGGTGCCCGCTACCAGCAGTAGCCAGGGCTGCCAGGTGTATTGCCGCCGCCACCCATGCCCCACCAGCAGCGCGCCCGCTAGCCCAAAGCCCAGCAAGTAAAACAGCGCGTAAGCTGGCCAACCGCCAATGGCAGTTGGCAACGTAGGCAGTAAGTAAGTCTCCATACGAGCAGTAGCCAGGCCCCTGCCCCCTTGGCAGTTGCATGTCTAAAGCTAGGTGGTTAGCGGGGCTACTACTACGATAAATCTGCCTGAAAAAGGACTCGTAACTAGCAAGCGTATCAAAAGCAAAAGTCAGAATATCAACCGGTTTATTGGTTGATATTCTGACTTTTCAATTTATTAATTGCCCTAAGCTGTTTACTTACGCTTAGGCGCGGCTTTTGGAGCTACGTAAGGCTTGCCATTGAGCTTGGTGCGGGTAGCAGTACCTAGGGGCTTGCCGTCGCGGAACGTGACTTGGTGGTCGATGCCCTGGCCATCGGCTTTGTAGTAAGTCCACTGGCCGCTGGACTTACCGTTTTTATACTGGCCTACTTCTGCCTGGGTGCCATCTTCGCGCAGCTCGCGGTAAGGCCCCGAAAGTATGCCCTTGAGGTACGTGCCCTCCTTCCAAAGTTTGCCCGAGGCGAAATATTGTTGCCCTAGGCCGGTTTGTAGGCCGTTTTCAAACTGCTGGCGCGATTGCACTTGGCCATTGTCGAAATAGGTGAGGCGCTCACCTTGCAGCTTGCCAGTGAGAGCGTAGTTTTCGACTTTGCGGGGCGTTTTGCCGTCCGGGTAGTACTCGTGCCAGGTGCCCACGGGGTGGTTGCTGCGGTACTGCTCCTCGGCCTGGCGGGTGGGAGTGGCCGTGTCGTAGTAGCGCACCGTTTTGTGGTCGCGGCCCTGGGCCGAATAGTCGGTTTCTTCCTTCAGCTGGCCACTTTCGTAGTAATCGAGGGCGCGGCCGGTAGGCACCCCTAGGCGGTAGGTGGTCTTGCTTTTGAGCTTGCCACTAGGGTAGTAAGAAGTAGCTAGGCCATCGAGCGCGGCGGTGCCGGTGCGCGGGGCTACGCGCTTAGTGAGGTCATCGCCGAGCTTATTGGTCACGGCGCGCTCCTTTACAGCGGCCGGCGAGTAGTTGCCCTCAGTCTGAAGCTGGCCGGTGGCGTAGTACGAGCGATAGGTACCCTTGCCGGTCTGGTCGTTGAGCACAGTTTCGCTTTCCAGCTGTCCGGTATCGTAGTAGGTTTTGTACGAGCCGCTTAGCAGGCCGCTGCGCAACGTGCCTTCGCTCTGTACTTTGCCATTAGGGTAGAAGAACTTAACTGCGCCATTAGGCTGGCCGTTGACGTAGGTGACCTCGGCGGCGGGCTGGCCGCTGGCATACAGCTCGCGCACGGCCCCGGTAGGCTGGCCCTTGCCATCGAGGGTAGTTTGCAGCTTGATTTCGCCGGTAGGGTGGTAGGTGGTGAGCGGGCCACTGGGCTGGTCATCGACAAAGGTGCCCGTTTGGGCTACTTTACCGCCTTCATAGTAGGTTTTAAAAGGACCTTGACGCACACCGGCGCGGTAAGTGGCTTCGAGCCGTCGCTGGCCATTTAGGTGATACTCAACGTACACCGAATCGCGCTTGCCGTCGGTGTAGCGGGTTTGGGCCTCTAGCTGGCCGCGGTAGTAGAAGCGCTTGTAGGGCCCCTGCATCACCGTGTCGGCGGCTACGAGGGCCCGGAAAATCTCGCGCGGGTGGGTTTTGGTCGAGTCAAAATACGTGACGATGCGCTGGCTACGCTGGGCGTGGGCCACTAGCGGCAGCACGAATACTAGGAACAAAAAATGCCTCATGGCCGCAAGAACGTTAAAAATGCGCTTTCCGTGCGCTAACGCAGGCTAGGCAAAAAGCCCGCCGAAGCATTGCTTCGACAGGCTTTTGTCACAGTAGGAGGGTATGCAGCGCGTGTTTAAAACAAGGCTACTCTAAAGGCAAGCTAGGCTAGTGATGGCTGCGCCTACCAGTGCTGTGAATTATTGCGTGAAATTCTTGAATAAAAGCAATTTAAATAAATTTATAATTCATATATTTGATTACAAAGCGAGCTTCGAAGCTTTCAGTAAGTCCAGCCTTCTTCGCGCTGGGTGCCACGGCCATAGACGTTTGCGACTTTATCCTTTTCAGTTTCTACGCTGTCCTAAACTATGAAAGCACTTGCTACGCACTTGTCTATGCCCCCCCTTTGCTGGGTAGGCCTCACTTTATGGGTCGTTGCCCTCTTTGCGGGGCGCGCGCACGCCCAAGTCCCTGCGCTAGGCAACCTAGGCACACCAGCGCACCAGACCGCAGGCCTATCCTCGGGCAAGGATTTGACGGCTGCTAAACCAAAACCAAAAGCCTACCGGCTAAACAGCGGGGGGCGGTCGGTGCAAACTGCTAGCGGGCGGTTTGATGCGGACCAATACTATTCACCCAGCAGCAGTGCGGCTGCTACCACGGCTTCCATTGCGGGCACCGCCGACCAAGCCCTGTACCAGAGCGAACGCTACAGTACCAATGGAATGCTGAGCTACGCCGTGCCCGTGCGCAATGGCACCTACTCCGTCGTCCTGCACTTTGCCGAAATTTACTGGACCCGGCCGGGCCAGCGCGTGTTTGACATTAGCCTAGAGGGCCGTCTCGTGCGCAGTCACTACGATATCGTGGCCAAGGTTGGGCCCCTGACCGCTACCTCCGAAACGCTCCGGGTGACCGTCGCCGATGGCGTGTTAAATCTGGACCTGCGCGTCCCTTACGAAAGTGGCGGCGCCGACCAAGCCAAACTTTCGGCGTTGGAAGTGCTGCCTACGTCCGCGACCAATCAGCGCCCGGTAGCTGATGCAGGGCCTGCCCAGACCGCGACGCTCCCCGCCGTGCTCTACCCGCCGGCCCCCACTGCCTCCATTACCCTGCACGGGACGGGGACCGATGCGGATGGCGTGGTAACCGGATACAGTTGGACGCAGCTCAGCGGGCCGCTGCCGGCCGTCTTCAGTAGTCCGGTTAGTGCTACCCCCCTCGTGAGTGGGCTGGTAGCCGGCACTTATGTCTTTGGCTTAGTGGTGAGCGACAACGAGGGCGCGACCAGCGACGTGAGTACCGTCACCATTACGGTTGTTCCTTCGCCCTACGAAATCGTGTTTCCGGTGAATATGGGCGGCAGCGCCGGGTCCACCACGCGGGGCTGGTTTTATGCCGATAAATACCCGGATTTTGGTAGTGCCCGTGCTTCCACCACCGCTCTCATCAGCGGCACACCCGACCAATTGCTGTACCAGAGCGAGCGCTACAGCACCAACGGAGAACTCCACTTCTCGTTCGACTCCGGCAATGGCGAGTACCTCGTCATCCTGCACTTTGCCGAAATTTATTGGACCCAGGTTGGCCAGCGCGTGTTTGATGTGAGCCTGGAGGGCAAGAAAGTACTCAGCAACTACGACATTGTGAAAAAGGTAGGCCCGCTCACGGCCACCCTAGAGTCGTTCGTAGTGCCCGTCACCGATGGCGTGTTGAATCTTGATTTTCGGGTGCCTTACGAAAGTGGCGGCGTCGACCAAGCCAAGATTTCGGCCATCGAAATTCTGAGACGAATAGCTAGCAACCCGGCTGCGACAAGCAGCTCCCAGCGCGTAGCCGCTGTTCCCGCTCCCGTCCCCGTTCCTGCTGCCCTGCGCAACTTGCGGGTATATCCGAACCCGAGCACCGGGCACTTTACCCTCACCTGCACGGTACCGCAGGCGCAAGCCGCTATGCTCACGCTCAGCGACCAGCGCGGCCGCATCGTGCAGGAGCGAACTGTGCACCTGGAGGCGGGCGATAACCACGTAGTGAGTGAAGTGCCCGGGGTAGAACCAGGGCTCTACCTGCTTAGCCTGCGCCCCGCCGAGGGGCCGCCCCAGCGCCAAAAGCTGCTTATCCGCCCCTAGGTGGCTTTTGGCCTGCCACTAAGTTGCAAGCGGCGCTCAAACCAACTTGCCAGAGGTAAGCAACTACTTCTTCTAAGAAGCACTTTGCGCCAGGATTCGCGGGGCGGTAGTGGTCTTGCCAATTAGTAAAACCATTACCGCCTCGCGAATCCTGGCGCAAAGTGCTTGAAAGTAAAATTTACAGCTTTTCGAGCACGATGGAGCTGGCACCACCGCCGCCGTTGCAAATACCGGTTACGCCGATTTTGCCGCCTTCCTGCGCCAGCACGCTTAGCAGCGTGGTCACGATGCGAGCGCCCGAGGCACCTAGGGGATGGCCCAGGCTCACGGCGCCGCCATACACATTCACCTTGGTGCCTTCGAGGTTGAGCAGCTTATTGTTAGCTAGCGAAACCACCGAAAAGGCCTCGTTGATTTCGTAGAAATCTACATCGCTAGCCGCGAGGCCAGCGTGCTTCAGCGCCTTCGGGATGGCCAATGCCGGCGTTGTAGTAAACCACTCGGGCGCCTGCTCGGCGTCGGCGAAGCCCCGGATGCGAGCCAAGGGCTTAATGCCTAGCTCATCGGCCTTTTCGCGGCTCATTAGCAGCACGGCGGCGGCACCGTCGTTCAGCGTCGAGGCGTTGGCTGCCGTCACAGTGCCTTCTTTGGTGAAGGCTGCTTTGAGGCCCGCGAACTTCTCAAATTGCACCTTCGTGTACTCCTCATCGTCGCTCACCACGGTTTCCTTACCGCGTACCGTGATAGTTACGGGCACAATTTCGTCCTTCTTCTTACCAGCTTGGGCGGCGGCGGCGCTGCGCTCGTAGCTCTGGCGAGCAAAAGCATCCTGCTCTTCGCGAGTGATACCATAATGCTGGGCCGTGGCATCGGCCGCGTTGCCCATAGCATAGTCGTGGTAAGGGTCCCAGAGGCCATCCTTTACCAGCCCATCAATCATTTGGCCATTACCATACTTAGCGCCAAAACGCGCCTTGTCGAGGTAATAGGGCACATTGCTCATGCTTTCCATGCCGCCAGCCAGAATCACATCGGCCTGCCCCAGCATGATGGCTTGTGCACCAAACATGATGGCCTTTGAGCCCGAGGCGCACACTTTGTTCACGGTGGTGCACTCCACAGTATCGGGCAAGCCAGCTTTCTTGGCTGCCTGCCGGGCAGGCGCCTGCCCTAGGTTAGCCGAAATGACATTGCCCATGATAACCTGCTCAACTTGCTCGGGCGCCACGCCGGCCTTATCCAGCGCGCCTTTGAGGGCAATGGCGCCCAACTCGACGGCCGTGAGCGAGGCCAATGCCCCGCCAAATGAGCCGATGGGCGTGCGCACGGCGGCAACGATAACTACTTCTTTTACTTGCATAACTGCTTGGGGTGGGAGGGGTGGGTTAGGGCTTGGCGCTTGGTACCTAGTGCTCCGGAATGAGGCAAAGGCAGCCAAGCGAAGGTGTAAAAGTACGACCCTCTTTTTGAAGACGGATTTTAAACCTAATACTGACTATTTCATACACACTAAGCACTAAGCACTAAGCACTAAGCACTAAGCACTAAGCACTAAGCACTAAGCACTAAGCACTAAGCACTAAGCACTAAGCACTACCACGTAGGCGTGCCCGGCGCAGGAGGTTTGCCTTGCCGGTCGCGGGGCCGCTGCTGCAAATACTGCTGCTCGCTGGCGCGCAGTGCATCGAGTAGCTGCTGGGCCTGGGCGGGCGTCAGGCTCATGGCCTTGAGGCGCTCGCGTTGGGTTTGCAGCTGCAAGTCGGCATCGGTAGCGCTTTCGCGGCCGGGGCGTTGACCACGGCCAGCGGGGGCATCTGCCCCGGTAGTAGCACTCGCATCAAGGCCACGCTGGCGGCCTGGCTGCGTGCCACTGGAGAGCGGCCGCGTTTCGCCGCTGCCGGGCCTGAAGCCACCCTGAGCGTTCGTTCCTGCATTAGGTGTAGACCTTTGATTGTCAGGCTGGCCATTGGCACTAGGTATCGGGCTGGCTGGCGGGACATCGGGCCTAAGGGGCGCGTCGGGGGTGGGCGCTTCGCCGGTGCGGTCAGTGCCAGCGCGCGCATCGGGACTGGGTTCGCGGCCTTGGTTAGGCTGCTGCGTCGAGTCGCGCGGGGTTTTAGGGCGAGGCGAGGAAGGGTTAGGCCCTTTAGAGGAGGCAGGCGGTGGCAGCGGAGCAGGCCGCTGATCGGCTACGTATTGGCTTAGCAACTCGTAGTTGTAGCGCGCAGTGGTGTTCCTAGGATTCAAAACCAGTGCTTGGCGCAGCAGTCCTACTGCTTGTGCAGCTTGGCCCTGCTGTGCCAGCAGCACCGCTAGCTGCTGGCGGGCCGTGCTGCCAATGCCAGCGGGCACTGCCGGAGCCAGCAGCTGGCCGTAGCTAGCGCGGGCCGCGGCTAACTGGCCTGCTTGCACCTGCACTTGCGCCAGATTGAGGAGCAGTGTAGGGGCTGGGCCACGGCGCCCCGCCAGTGCCACGGCTTGTTGATAGTAATACACGGCCTCGGCCGAGCGTCCTCGCTGGGCAGCGGCCTGCCCCTGGGCCTGCGCGGCGTTGTGCTCGCGCACCCGCAGCAGCCAGTGCCACCCAGGTGCCCCAGCGCTTAGGAGTAATAAGATGAGAAGCCCAGTTTTCATTGGTCAGGGCGCAGTACGCGTACTGTTAGAAGGCTATCAAGCAGCAATAAAGCCAGGGCCAGACCTAGGGGGTAACGGTAGCGATTATTGGCCACCGCCACGAGCCGATTGGTTTGGGCACTGCTAGCCGGCGGAATGGTGCGTAGGCTAGTAAGCAGTGTAGGCAAGCCGTTTTCGCGGTCATTCAGCGGCACGTATTGGCCGCCGGTTTGAGCCGCTACTTGTAGCAAGGGAGCCTCTCGTAGCCGGCTAGTTACGGGGCGGCCTTGGGCATCACGAAGGGCTACTTTGCCCCCTGGCGCTGGTACCGGGGCCCCTGCGGCCGTGCCTACCCCCACGGCGTAGACGCGAGCCCCGGTGCGGGCCAACGTGCGAAGCACGGGCTCCAGGTTTTCGCCAAAGTCTTCGCCATCGCTGATAATCACGGCCGCGGTAGCTCGGGGCGGAGCACCACCAGTCGCAGGAGCACCCTCGGCGGGCCCTAGGCGCGAGAGCAGCAGGTCGAGTGGTGCGCGCAGGGTAGTAGGCCCAGGAGGTAGTAGGCGGGTGCTGAGTGTATTAAGAAACAGCTGCAGGGCAGGCTGGTCGTAGGTAAGCGGGCACTGCACAGTAGCTTCTGGCCCAAAGACAATTAGCCCTAGCCGGTCGGCGGGGAATGCGGTGGCCAGCTCGGTGAGGGCGGCCTGCGTGCGTAGCAGCCGAGTCGGCGCTACATCGGCCGCGTCCATCGAGTGCGATACATCGACCAGCAGCCATAGGTCGAGCCCACTGGTGCGCACGGCTTGCTGGCGCACCCCTAGGGCTGGCCCCAGCCATGCCAGCAGTAATAGGGCTCCTATTACTATCCGCAACGGTAGCTTCCACCCTAGGCGGCCAACGCCCTGGCCCAACCGGCGCCCCAAGCGCGCTGTGCGTTGCCATTGCAAGGCCAAGAGCAGCCCTAGTAATCCTAGGCCCAACGCCGCCGACGCAAAATCAGGGTAGGCCCAAGTTAGCATAGGGGCGGGAATGGGATATAGTAGAAGAGAAACACGAGACCGAAGCCTGTAAATAGCAGGCAAAGCTAGGGCTAGTAGCCCGCAGTGCCCGTTGAGGCGGGCGTGAGTGGCTAGCTAGCAAAAGGATTTTTCAAAACTTAATTAGCGCGTAACCAACCCTAAACGAAGGCTGCGCAAAAAAATGGCAATAGAAAGTTCTGAATTTGTCACAAATTTTGCCGAGCTGTCCTATCTTTGCACCCGCTAAGGTCGCTAAGACACTAGCAAGCCACTTCTACGGAGAAGTGGGTGAGTGGCTGAAACCAGTAGTTTGCTAAACTGCCGTAGCTCTAAAGGTTACCGGGGGTTCGAATCCCCCCTTCTCCGCATAAAGGCTCCTAGCATCATGCTAGGGGCCTTTTTTGTGTTTTGCATCCGCCTAGGTGCTGAGCCTAATAGAAAGATATGCCATTGCAACTTGTATGCTCATCGGCGAAGCTGCTGTCGTAAGCAATGGCTGGTTGGGCTTCCGCGTGGTCTATTCTTATCAGTAGTACCTAGAGCATCGCGGCGGTACCATAGCCATTGCGAAGGGAAAACGGCCACTATAGGTTTATGAAGTTCTTGCCATGCACCTGACAGACCCAGGCAAGGAGACCATCTATCTTAGCCGGCATGAAGCTTCTTATCCTTTCTATTTGCCTGCTTAGTATCACCGCGGCCCAGGCCCAGCAAATTACTGACCCGCAGCAAGCCATTGCCGCCCGCGACACGTTGCTGCACGAAGCCGACCACTTGCTACACTTTGTGCAGCAAGCCAGTGCTCCATATCAAACCAACGCGGTAACGCGGGGCAAGCGTCGCGTTGTCGTGTGGGGGCAAATGCTATCTACGCCTTCTTATCCACTAGAAAAGCGGCTCATTCAATGGCGGCAGGTTACCCGCTATCGGCGCAACGGACGTGTGCAGCAGTATCGGCAGGTTACCTTAAATGGAAGGATATTGATGAGGCAGGAACTACTCAATAGCCACACCATATGGTTGGTTATTACACGGCCGTTGCCCGGTACGCAAGACAAGTTGCCACGTCACCTAGGCAATTACTTGGCTAGTGGCTTTGTCACGCTGGATAGCAAGCGGTATTTACTCCCCCGCGTGGAATAGTCCTAGGTTCTAAGCAGCATGTTTATTACTAAAGCCTAGACTGATTTTAAGCCATAAGGAGTATGTTGCCAGCGCTTTGAGCATTCTGTTTGGCTGTCGTGCTCGAAGCTTATGATGCCGGCCTAAGCAAGCAGTGAAACAGGTAGGGGCAAGCGCACTTGCACCTGGCTGCCGCGCCCTAGGTCGGTATCAATGTATACGAGTCCATCAAGCAGCGCCACCCGGTCGCGTAGCGTTTTAAGTCCAATGCCGGGGGTGGCCGTGCCTACTTCGAAGCCAAGCCCATCGTCTTCGACCCGTAGCACGGCCCAGCCGGGTAACACGTCTACTTCGAGGGTAGCGTGGTTAGCCTGCGCGTGCTTGGCTACATTTTGAGCTAGCTCTTGCGCCAAGCGGTAGATTGCCACTTGCAATAGCTGCGGCACCGGATGGGCCTCATCGAGGTGCACCACGCACTGCCAGCGTAGGGCTGGGCTGCTGAGGTTTTGGCAGATGTCGCTTAGCGCAGCATGCAAGCCAAACTCCGCAATGATGCCCGGGGTAAGCTCGTGCGAGATGGTACGTGCCTGCCTTATGGCTTCAGCTAATAAGTTACTGGCCTCGGCGCGCGCTGGCTGTGTGGGGGTAGGGTGGAGGCGGTCGAGCTGCAGCTTAGTGGCGTAAAGCAGCTGGCAGAGCCCATTGTGCAGGCTCTCGGCAATGCGGCGTCGCTCTTCTTCCTGAGCTTCCAGTACGGCCGTAATACGCTCTTGCTGCTGGCCTAGGCGCAAGCGCAAATTATCGGCTTCAAGCTGCTTTAGCTTGCTGATGTCCATGTCTACACCCAGCATCCGCACGGGCTTGCCCTGGTCATCATAAACCATCACAGCTCGTAGGCTTAGCGTCTTAAGGTATTTGCCTACCCGAATGCGCAGTGTTTTTTCGAAACCCGCTGAGCCCGCCTCCAAGTGGCTCACAAGGCACTCAGCAATATACCGGTCTTCGGGCACCACAAAATTGAGGTAGACTTGAGGCGATACCGGCGTGCCCGGCGCCAGTCCGAACAGGCTGTACATACCTTCCGACCAGCGAAAGGTGTTAGTGGTAAGCTCATAGTCCCAGCTGCCCATTTCGGCCACTCGCTCGGCCTGCTCCAGCAGGCGCAAGTTTAGCGCATGCTCCTGTTCGGCCAGCTTGCGCTCGGTTATGTCTAGGTTGGTGGCCAGTAGTCCATCGCCTAGCTTCACAAACTGACACGAAAACCAGTTATTCAAGCCTTCGTAGCCGTAGTACAGCTCCATGCCAGTTGGCTTGCCGCTCTCTAGGGCCTGTTGCATAAGGTCAAACAGGCCAGCCTGCCGAATGCCCGGGTATTCGGTAGCGTAGAGCTTGCCTATTAGGTCAGTGCGCCCCGTTTGCCGCTCCAGTTCCTTGTTAGTTAGGCGGATAGTAAAATCTTGCAGCGCACCACTTTCGTCGCGCACTGCCTCCAATACCGACATGGCTACCAGACTGGTATCGAAAGCAGATTGCAATAAGTCACGGCTGGCCTGAAGTGCTAATCCAGGGGTTTTGCACTCATGGATGTCAGTGGCCGCCCCAAACCACTCGCTGATACGCCCATACTCGTCGAGTACGGGCTCGGCTCGTATCTGAAACCAGCGGTACTCGCCGCTCGCATTGCGCAGACGGTGCTCTTGCCTTAGTAGCCGGCCAGCTGCCAGCGCTGCCTGAAAATTGGCCTGGGCCTGCGCTTTGTCGTCGGGGTGCACTACCAGCAGCCAGCCATCGCCCACAGCTTCAGCGGGCGTTTGGCCCGTGTAGTCGAGCCAGCGCTGGTTGTGCCACGTGGCGCTGCCTTGGGCATCATTGCGCCACAGCAGGTCGGGCACGAGGTTAACAAACGTGCGGAGCGTAGCTTCTGACTCAAGCAGGGCATTGGGCGTTTGCTTAGGTAAGACTGGCGTAGCTATAAACTCTTTAAGCATAGAGTAGGACACTAAAAGGCGGCGGAAGGTAGTGCCAAATAGGTTATGTTATGGAGCGCTGCAGTGCGTATGAAACAAGCAATATATTGACTAATAGTTACTAGACAAGTCAAGCAGTAGATTGCGCAGCTACCTAGAGCGCAGCTGAAAGCTACAAGGGGTGCCGCAGCCGCATTGTTTTGAGCATAGTGACCACCAAGGGGACTATTTACCTACCATCATGCCGCCGCTAACGTAGGGTATCAAACAAACTAGAAATTAAATTATGAATTTTTTATGAACTTTGCTCGATAAATGGAGTTAAAGGGTCTAATCAACAAAGCGATATGATGAGTGAGCTTAAAAATCAAGAACAGCTGCTAGACTTATGGCTGCCGCACGTGCTGCCCGTAGCAGGTGCCGGCCAGGTAGAAAGTTCGCAAGTGAACCAAACATTTATATTGACTGGCTGGCGTGGAGCCGGCTGGCGCATGGTCTTTTTAGAAGACCTTGAGTAGAAGGTAGTAATGGCCCGGCTCCTACGTGCTACTCTTACTAGCAGGTAATGAAAAATGAATGGTTGCTAGCATTGTATTGCTTTCCAATTTGGTTGGAAGGGACTAGTGAGTGTACCTTTGCACCAATCAAACGGATTACAAACAACGAAGGACTTGATACCGCCTTCTGTTAAAGTGCTTTACTAGCGAATCGAATAGTGAAGATTGCAACCCGCCGTAAGTTGGCTTGTAGTGTTCAGTATGTTGACTCCTAGGTTATTTTTTCGGGGTGTAGCGTAGCCCGGTATCGCGCCTGGTTTGGGACCAGGAGGTCGTAGGTTCGAATCCTGCCACCCCGACTTTTTAATGGATTTGACCCCATAGCTCAGCTGGATAGAGCAGCTGCCTTCTAAGCAGCCGGTCATTGGTTCGAATCCAATTGGGGCCACGAAAACCCCACATGAAGCCCCGCTAAGGGGCTTTTTTGTTGTTCGCCCCCAGATTGTGACGAATACTGCTACTGAAACCCACACTCATATCGGTGCCACAGGTAGCTACGACGGCGAGGAGCAATAGGTGCTAGTACTTAGCAAAGAACGGGGCGCCGAGGCTGCGCGCCGCGTTATGATTAAGTTGCTGAATGACCGCACCACAATGACTTGGTAAGGTAAACCCCTGCCAAGAGCGTTAGAAAGAATCGCGAGGCATAACAATATGCAAGCCATGCCCGAAGTTCCGGCCGGACCTAGGGGGGATGCCGAAGGCCCCGCTGGTGGACGGGACCTTCGGCACTACATGTTAAAGAAGTTTCGCTTCTGAATCTTCTGGTCGTGATGAAGGTGCCGGTCCCGGCCGCGCTGATTGACTCGTTGTTGATGCTTCGTAGATTCAGTTTGGTGCTGCATAGAGCAACTAGCCAGCAGCAGTAAGAGGAATACAGCTTTCATAGGGGTGCTTACGTTATTTAATTACGTATCCACTTACGCAAAATTCCCGCTGGTAGGCGGGCGTAGTCTTAACCTGAGACGTGAGAACGATACTCAGCCTGCTGTAGTGTGTCAACCAGCGTAGCATCACGTAACTAAAACTTTAGCGGTGGCTTGCGCACTCTTCTAGCCGTAATTGCTGGCAGTAGGGTTTGTAGACTGCTATTGCTTGAACTGGCACTCGCGCTAATAACCGCCGCGCCCGCCGCCAGCAAGCCAATACCACCCGTTAACACGGCAGCCCCAACAGCTTGAAGGCTAAGTATAGCTAAACCAGCAATGCCGACAGTAATAAGAAGCCGACCTTTTTTCGACAAAATCAGATAAAACGTCAATGATGCCAGCGAAGCTGAAGGTAAAAAGTGTGTCAATACCTGCCTCAGCAAAAGCTACTTTGCTAGTAGCATCCTAGAGGATGTTGCCTAACGTTGCAGCCCCATCTTTTAGGAAGGGCGTCGAGACTTGGACATTCTTTGACTCTATCGAATAGGTGCGCAGTTGCTTGCTGAAATCTTGCAAGGCTTGGCGCTTGGGGACTAAACCCTTCCAAATCAAAGCTGCCACCAAATATTATGGCAGAGACTGTTACTCATAAGAATTTAGCGGGCGTGGTAGCGGGGTAGGGCTTAGGAGCTGGGGTATATTCGTGGATATGAAAAAACTCTTTCTCTCAGGGGCGTGCTTAGTGGCGTTGTCTTCGCAGCCAGTGATGGCGCAGACGGTCGGAATAGATGTTATTATAGTGCGGGTGGCGGAGCGTAGTGGCTGCACTCACTTAACTGTGGAGCGGAAGGGACAAGAGCCCGAGGAAATAGAGTTTGATTGGGATAGTCGTATCGGCAAGAAATGGGAGCGGGCCTCCAAAGGCTACCTAGAGGCGTTGAGCAAACTCTACCAACAAGGCTACCAAGTGCAGACTACTATCCCGGGAGCAGCCTATACCGATGGTGGCACCGTTAACACGACACTAGTCTTCACACGAACTACTAGCAAGTAGGAGGTGGGCTGGATAACACAGAACTCGGGGCAGTGCGCAGCATTACTTTACAGCCATGAAAAAACCCTTATTCTTGGGGGCCTGCCTGATGGTATTGGCCTCGCAGCCGGTGATGGCGCAGACTGCTGCGCCGGACGTGATAGTAGTACGTGTACTGGAACATTCAAACAGTCTTCGTTTCTCGATTGCGCGCGGGCAACAGCAGCCCGAAGAAATAGAGGTCGCACTGAAGAAGGAGCAAAAGGCTGCATCGAGTTACTACACTGTGCTTTCCAAATTGTATACTCAAGGATACGTATTACAGGGGGTTATTCCAGGGGTGAGTAACAATGCCTATTGGGCAGAATCTACTCTAATACTTGGTAAACCTATTACCAAGCCATAATCTACTCGAGAGGCGGTCCGCAGCGGTAGTTTAGTGGCATGAAAGACCGTGTAAGTGTGTGGCTCATACTGCTTCTACTTGGACTCCCAAGTTTGGCCTATGCAAGTGAAGTAGGGCATATTATGGACACATGGTTCATGATTATTGGGATAGCTATTAAGGTGATTTTCTACTTTATGGTGGCTATAGGTGTGATTTACATGCTCGTTAAGAAGAAGGGCTAGTAGTCTCAGCAGGAGGCGCAGCTGGTTGAGGTAGTCAGCTATTTCGCCAGCCGACGCGGCGGGGACATTGTAGGGGCTGATGAGCTACTTTTTATCGAGCCGCTGCCCAGGATGCTCGATGCCTTTCCTTTTGTGGCATTTGGTTTAGCGGCCATGTTGTTGGCCTTGTGCCTGCGGCGTGAGCGGTAAGACATTTAGCGTATCGTACTATGAGCATTCTACTTTACCTGGGTCCCATAGAAAGTGGGCATCCTTGGCTTATATTACTGGTCTTGGTGTTAATTGTAAGCTTTTTTGAGCGAAAAAGGCGTCGGTTCACTAAGAGAGACTAACGTGGAGTGGCTTTGGATACACTATTAATTCTCCATAATGCGGGGGAGTATGTTGCTCCGCAGGGACCCATATAACTCGCGGTAATGACAGTGCTACTGCTGATATGGGGAAGTAGTAGCTTTTACCCCATCGAAGCCCGCGAAAGAAGAAAATTGGTCCGCGAGGGGCGGATTAAGGCGCAGAGTCTTCAACGGGACCAGATAGACGGTAGAGCCTTAGGCTGCTTGGGGTAGGTAGATGCACTGATTGAGGCGCTCGGCGTATCTCGGACCGGGTAGTTGATATCGGGGTTAGTGGCGTTGGCATCGTTTATGCAACCAAATGGCTCATGATAAATACGTTACTAGTTTTGGGCGATGTCTTCATATCCTCAAGCGATATAAACTCTATTCTCGGCCGCTTTGTCCTTTTAGTGCTAGTTGGCCTGCTGGTCGGGTGGTGGGGAGTAGCGCTAATAAAGCGCGATAAGTGGATTGGCTTTTTGATAGTGCTAGCAGCAGTTGGATTACCCATATTCGGATGGCGCCTGCTCTAGCCTCGGTGCTCATCAGATGGAGAAGTAGTCTAGTTAAGAGTAAAGGGCAGGCGCAGCGGGCACGTGTGGGGATTGGGGTAAGCAGGTCCAAATAGTTCAGGTCTATGACGAGCGTCACCTCGTCGGGCAGCCACAACCAGTGCAGGGCGATGGTGGCAAAGTGCGTGGGTAAGCCATTGGGGTCCACGAGTGATGCATCACAGTCCAAATGCCGGGTAATAAGCTGATGAATAACTTATTATTCGTTATTCTGTATAGTGCTTATGGAAGATTTGCGTTGCTTGTTGGCTACTTCTAACTTAGAAGTGTATCACGATGCAGTCCGTGAGTGGCTCTATACCCGTTGGCTTGGCCGGCATACGGAAGCTTCTATTCAGCAGGCCATCGAGTCCATTTGCATCTGCATGCATGGGCGCCCTTACACTAAAGTTTTGAGCGACCACAGCGGGTTTGTGGGGGAGTGGCCAGCAAATGCGCCTTGGGCCATGGAGAGCTACTTTAACTACCTAGCTGCGCAAGGCGTTGCTCATTTCGCCTGGGTGTACAACGAGAGCCGCCACAACCTCACGACCATGCAGCAAATGCTTTCTCGCGTAACACAGCCCGCAGTGGCTATCTTTCAAGATGTCGCCTCTGCCTACGAGTGGCTACGTCGCTGTCCCGCTGTTATAGTGCAAAGCCTTGTGGAGAGTAACAAGATGGTGTCACAAGAGAAAAGCGCTGTGGATAGCGCGGCATCTCTACATAGGACTATGCCGGGAAGAATAGTAGCATTATAACGCGGGCAAGTGCCTGGGAGTAAATAAATTATATTTTATCCTCATAGCCATGACTGACACCTATCTACGAAGCCTTGGCTTTGTTCCCACCGCCCGCACTCCTCGCAGCAGCCAGGTGGCTTTTGGCCAAGCCTGGCGCTACCAGTTCGACCATTTGGCCGCCGATGGGATGCCCTTATTTATTGAGCATCCGCTCGGCATCGAGGTCTGTCGGCTCAGTACGTTGGAAGCACCCCTGACCGCCCAAGATGTATTTGCTAGTGTTGGCTTGCATGACCGGTCCGCCCTGCAAGCGGCGATGAGTGCTTTTTATACTGCCCACGGAGGAATGGGAGCCGTGCTTGCCGCTTCGCCCGCCAGCACGTTTCAGCCGTACCGCCGCCAGCTATAGGTATAGTTGATTCCTTTAAAAAGCTCTGCTTCTTGTGGGGCTTTTTTTATGCCCATTGCCAGCCCTTCAAAACCTGATTTGAACGGGATGCAATCCAGTTTAACCCCTAATTCCGTTATTTTATCGAATGATTAGCTTGGCTGTAAATAGATGCAAATAGCTTTGAATCAAATAATTTTCCTGCTATTTAAAATATAAAATTGTGTCTACGTTTAATCCTGTGCCAACGCTGCTGCGCACGTACTTCGAAAACCCAGTAGGAAGGTTGCTCGAGCATCCTGTTGAGCACTACATTCAAGTAGAGTACCATACGGGGCCCCGCCAGGTGGGGGAGCTACAAGCCTTCCTCAACCATGCAGGGGAGCTACTGGCCCAGCGCGGCTGGGATAAGCTTCGGCACCATGAGGGACGGATGTCGGCCCTCACGCCGGAGGAAATCACGTTGATATCTGACTACTGGTCTACCCAGAAGCACTCCTCCACTGACTTATACGGGGCGATGCTGCTGCCTCATGAGGTGTTTGCCCAGCTTTCTTGGAAGGGGAGGGGTGCGACTATGCAACCGCTGGCTTCCTTCATTCAACGCGCCCGCTAGCCCGCTGCCCTCCCGCTCGCGTAGACAGTTGCCCAAACTACAATGTAGCTAGAAGCCCCATCACGGGGCTTTTTTCATGCTAACACTACTAATAAGCGGCGCTAACTTGCTAGTCTCATGTAGAACATGTTTCGCCAAGCATTATCACGCCTAGCTATTGAAGGTTGCTGCATCATACCCGGCACCACCTAGGATACTAAGTGCTAAAAGTTCGCACGGGCGCTAGCTACCTATCAGCACAACTCAACCAGTTATTTGGCTGGTGGCGTGTCTATTAAATACTCAGGTGCAGCGCTCCGCACTACCAGGCAGGCGAGCATAGTAGCAAAAGTTGAAAAGGCCACGCTTGCTGCCGCTTTCTGTGATACAGACTTCGAAGCGCTTAAGAAAACATTGGTGTCGAGATGCTACCTAGGGGCCCTAGGAATTCTACACGCCCCGACTGGAAGCTCGGCTAGGACGCCAAACAGACGCGGACATGATAATGCTGGGCTTGAGCAGCCCATACTTAAAAGAAAATGCCCTAGGTCACGTCATGACTCGCTTGAGTACGGCGACTCAACCTTATTAGCAGCTTGGTAGAAGGTACTCGGTGCATCCTGAAATAATGCACCCAAAATAGTGCGCGGCCCAACTAGTAGACCCCCTAAGTAAACTTGCCTTAACAAGGGTGTTACCCAGATTTTGAAGCTGTAGTGCAGCCTAGGACAGGTTGTGCTACATAGAAGCACGATACCAATTAGGGCCTTGCTGAATAGGTCTGGCGAGACTTGTGCGGTGTACAAAAAAAGCCCTTGCCGCGCTTGGCAAGGGCTTTTTTTGTGCCCGAAAATACCGCCAAATATACCCATTAAAAATAGGCAAAATGGAATAAAAACGGTACTTTTGGATGTTCTCTTCCTGACCGTATTTCCGGTCAGTTTAACCCCCTCTCTCGCATGAGTGAAGTAGTAGAAAAGAAAGCCCCCGCCGACTACTCGGCCGATAGCATTCAGGTGCTGGAAGGATTGGAGGCGGTGCGCAAGCGCCCGAGCATGTACATTGGCGATACGGGCATCAAAGGCCTGCACCACTTGGTGTGGGAAGTGGTCGACAATTCTATCGACGAAGCGCTGGCTGGCCACTGCGACCTGATTCAAGTTACCATCAACGAAAATAATTCGATTACCGTCCGCGACAACGGCCGGGGTATTCCAGTTGATTTCCACGCCAAAGAAGGCCGCTCGGCCCTCGAGGTAGTGCTGACCGTGCTACACGCCGGCGGTAAGTTTGACAAAGACTCGTACAAAGTATCGGGTGGCTTGCACGGCGTAGGCGTGAGTTGCGTAAACGCGCTCAGCACCGACCTGAAAGTGACCGTGCGCCGCAAAGGCCACATCTACGAGCAGGAGTATAACATTGGCAATCCGCTTTACCCCGTGAAGCAGGTGGGCGACACCGACGAGCACGGCACCGAGGTGCAATTTCTGCCCGACCCTACCATTTTTGCTGACACTGAGTACCGCTACGCCACCATCGCTGGCCGTCTGCGCGACTTGTCGTTCCTGAACAAGGGCATCCGCATTACGCTCACCGACCGCCGTGAGAAGCCCGTGGGCGATGCGGCCGTGGGCCACGTCGATGCCGAAGGCTACCGCTACGAGGAGTTTTTCTCGGAAGGCGGCCTGCGCGACTTCGTGCAGTACCTAGATGGTACTGAGCGCCCTTCGCTGCTCGCTGAGCCTATCTATGTGGAAAGTGAGAAGGGTGGCACGCCTGTAGAAGTGGCCCTGCAGTACAATACCTCGTACCAGGAAAACGTCTACTCCTACGTCAACAACATCAACACCATCGAAGGTGGTACACACGTCGGCGGCTTCCGCTCGGCCGTGACGCGGGTGCTGAAGGCGTATGGCGACAAGAAGCAGCTGTTTGAGAAGGCTAAGGTGGAAATCACCGGCGACGACTTCCGCGAAGGCCTCACGGCCGTTATCTCGGTGAAAGTGGCCGAGCCGCAGTTTGAAGGCCAAACCAAAACCAAGCTGGGCAACTCGGAAGTGAGTGGCGCGGTGAATACGGTAGTGGGCGAAATCCTGACGCAGTACCTAGAGGAAAACCCCAACCAGGCTAACCGCATCATGGACAAGGTGATATTGGCTGCTAAGGCCCGCATCGCCGCCCGCAAGGCCAAGGACATGGTGCAGCGCAAAAACGTGCTGGGCTCTAACTCCTTGCCCGGTAAGCTAGCCGACTGCTCCGACTCGAACCCCGAAGTGTGCGAGCTATACCTCGTAGAAGGTGACTCGGCCGGTGGCACCGCCAAAATGGGCCGCAACCGGGCGTTTCAGGCCATTCTGCCGCTGCGCGGTAAAATCCTGAACGTAGAGAAAGCCCAGGAGCACAAGATTCTGGAGAACGAGGAAATCAAGAACATGATTACCGCCCTAGGTGTCACGTTCAACGAGCGTAAGTCCCTGGCCTTCGGCACCGACGATGAAGGTAATGAAACGGGCCCGCTGAACTTCGACAAGCTGCGCTACCACAAAATCATCATCATGACCGATGCTGACATCGACGGTTCGCACATCCGTACGCTTATCCTCACGTTCTTCTTCCGCTACATGCGCCAGCTTGTGGACCAGGGCTACATCTACATCGCCCTACCCCCGCTGTACCTCGTGAAGCGCGGCAAAGAAGAGCGCTACTGCTGGACTGAAGAAGAGCGCGCCGCCGCCACTGAAGAGATTGGCCGTGGCCGCCCCGAAACCGTGAACGTGCAGCGCTACAAAGGCCTAGGCGAGATGAACGCCGAGCAGCTTTGGACGACGACCATGCAGCCCGCCACTCGCTCGCTCAAGCAGGTATCGGTAGACTCGGCCGCCGAGGCTGACCACCTCTTCTCGATGCTGATGGGCGACGAGGTAGCTCCGCGCCGCGACTTCATCGAGCAGAACGCTAAGTACGCCAAGCTCGACGTGTAACGGCCGTCTGCCTGGCACCCGAGTAATTTGCGCCCGCTACCCCATTTGAGGGGTAGCGGGCGCTTTGCTTTCATGCGCACTAGTGCACCGCCCCTGGCTATTCTATTTGCTTATATGACCATCGTTTCTCCTGCCCAACAATTCCTACCTAGTACGCCGGCCGACATCGACGAAATTTTCCGGCTCTACCGGCTTGCGGCCGCTTACCAAGCTGCTACCCCCAGGGCGACTGTGGTATGGCCCGATTTTGAGCGCGGACTGGTAGAGCAGGAGCTCGCCGAAGGCCGCCAATGGAAGTTGATGGTAGGCGACGCCATAGCTTGCATGTGGGCCTACACCTTCGACGACCCACAGATATGGGGCGCCCGCAATGCGGACCCCGCCATCTATATCCATCGCATCGCCACCAATCCTGATTTTCGGGGCCAGGGTTTCGTAGCTGCCATCGTGCAGTGGGCCAAGGAATACGCCAAGCAACAGCACAAACAGTACGTGCGCCTAGATACCATCGGCGAGAACCTAGGGCTGATTGCGCACTACACTGCATGCGGTTTTACCTACCTAGGGTTGTCGGCGCTCACCGATACGGTGGGCCTGCCGGCCCATTACCATGATGCCACTGTTAGCTTGTTTGAACTGCCGGTAGCAGGGTAGAGACAGCGGCCAATATTGGCAAAAAGAGAATAAGCTTTTCTGACATCCTCTCCCTGGTCGTCCTGCTAAGCCCTGCAGTGCGTCTTCTCACATCAGTACGAGCTGTTCTGGCGCGAGAAGGCGTTTCATGAGACTCAGCAGGACACTTTTCTAACTCTTACCGCAGATTTCACGATTTCCGGGAAAGCTCCTTTGCCAAGGGATACTTTCTGAAGTTTTAGAACTTTGGAAAGGTCTGTTAAGGCTGGCTTTGTTGCGGTAATATAGCAAGTTAAAAGCTGGGATTAGTATTTAAAAGTTTGATACTAAAACTGTTGATTTGAAGGCGTCAAAAAATCTATAATTCTGAAGGAATCTTTTAGTCTTTTTGCTGTTTGTATCTGCGTGAAAGAATAGTTTTTAAGGTGTTTTGGTTGGATTGCCCCTGCGCTATGCGTGGGGGCAATTTTCATTTATATAGGTGTCAAGTAGTTACCTGCATTTCCTGGCGGCGTTACGTCAGCTGCTCGCGAGCCAAAGCGCTCGACAAACGATGCCCAGTTAGATAGGATTTCTGAGGATAGCCGTGGTATGCTGAAGGCTTGGTGCTGATTGACTAGGTGGCCTTCGGAGAAATCTGCTGAAGTAGGCTGAAAGAAGCGCCGGTGCGCGGGTCGGGCTGTCAGGCAGACACAACCGAAAGGGAGCACTTACAGTATTAATCCCGCTAAGTTCATCAAATCTTAATCTAAAGCTGGCATATGAAACAGCGTTTGCTATCTGTCCTAGGTTGCTCGCTTGCGTTGCTATCGTGCTCACGCGATAAAGACGAGGCAACGCCTGAGCCCTCCACGGCGCCACCCGTCGAAACCGCTGCTCCCAACACTACTTACCAGCCGGCGTTTGCGGGTCAAACCCGGGCGGGCAGCGTCACGACGGCTGCTAGCAGCTACCGGTCCACGGTTGTGACATCGTCGCTGACTAGCCCGTGGGGCATCACCAGCCTGCCCGATGGCCGCTTGCTCGTGACCGAGAAAGCGGGCCAACTGCGCATCGTGACGGCTGCTGGCGCGGTCAGCGCCCCCATCACGGGGCTGCCGGCCGTGAACGCCGCCGGGCAAGGTGGCCTGCTAGGGGTGTGCCTCGACCCCGATTTTGCTACCAACCGATTAGTATACTGGTCGTTTTCGGAAGCCCGTCCTGGCGGCAACCTGACGGCCATCGGCAAGGGCCGCTTGGCTACCGATGAGCGGACCATCGAGGGCGCCACCGTCATTTACCGGGCAGAGCCTGCTTATGCGGGTACCTTGCACTACGGCGGCCGGGTCGTGTTTGACCGTACTGGCAACCTGCTGGTGAGCACTGGCGAGCGCTCAGACCTTGCCACGCGACCCCAGGCACAGGTAGTTTCGTCGGCCCTAGGTAAAATAATTCGCATCACCAAGGATGGACAGCCAGCGCCCGGCAACCCCACATTCACGCAGGCCGGGGCTCGCCCTGAGCTGTACTCCATTGGCCATCGCAACCCGCAGGGGCTGGCTATTCAGCCAACGACCGGCGACCTGTGGCAGAGTGAGCACGGACCTAGGGGCGGCGACGAACTCAACCACATTCGGGCGGGCGCTAACTATGGCTGGCCCACCATTACCTACGGCATAGAATATAGCGGCCAGCCGATAGGCGGGGCCATCCAGCAAAGCTCCGGCCTGGAGCAGCCAGTGTATTATTGGGACCCGGTGGTGTCGCCCAGCGGCATGGCCTTCTACACTGGCAACCGAGTGACGGAGTGGCAGAACAACTTGTTTATCGGCTCTTTGAGCGGCATGCACCTCTTGCGCCTGGTCATTGACAACAACCGAGTGCTGGGTGAAGAACGGCTGCTGGCCAGCGAAGGGCAGCGCTTTCGGGACGTAACCCAGGGCACTGATGGCGCCCTGTACACCATCACCGACCAGGGCCGGCTGTATCGCCTCGACCGGCCCTAAGACTAACCTAGGGGCCGCGGCCAAGCGTTCGCTAGGGCAGATTTTCACTAGCTGCCCCCGCCAAGGTAGCATCCCGGGTCCAGAGCGACTGATACTGAACAATATGATTTTCACGGGTGTTTCTGCCGAGAAGACCTGCTCCAATGGGGTAGGTCTTTTTCATGCCCCTACCTTCGCGCTTCCATCTTGCCTAGGCTGCCGCAGCACGGCGGCTGTCCTTTATGAACCACCTGTGGATTCCGGCCAGCGCATTAGCTGGTAGTCTGATGCTTGCTTCCTGCCACACTTCCAAACCTGCGGCGGGCACCGGGCCCGTGCCCGCGTCTGACGCCGTTGCACCTGCGGCCGCCCGCCCCACTTGGCAATCAAAAGCTTATAGCTTGTACCCCGATAGTGTGGTGCAGGGCACGCACCATGCCCGCGCCCTCTCCGCCACCGAGCTTACCTCAAATTACCAGAGCCCGGCCAATGCCTTTGTAAGCCCGCAGGTAGTATTCAAATTCAGTATTAATGGCAAGGACAACGAGCTGCCCGTGGGGCAGGACAACGTGTTTTTGGCGGTACCTAGGGAGGGGGGCGGTGCGCTCGAAACGCCACTTATCGTGTTTGGCCAGCGCTACGTGGACCCCCGGCCTGTGCCCACCGAGGTATACCTAGCGCCCAATACCCAGCTGAAAATCAGGCTGGATATGCGCCTGGTACTCGAAGCGTTTAAGAAGCAAGGCTACTACACCACATTCAAGGGCGACAAGCTGTACAAGCAAGACTTCAAGCACGTGCTTGTGGCCGGCAACGTGGCGCCGCTGAGCTGGGACTTTGATAACCTCGTGAACAAGCCCGAGCTGGAGCTACACGACCCCGATGGCGACGGCATCTATGAAGTGACACTGACGCTCAACGCCCCCAAGGCGGCCAAAACCACGGCCGCTAGCTGGAAGCAGAGTATCAATACTGCTGATTTTCCGCAGTATAGCTCGGGCCACGCGCTGGAAGACGCGCTGTATAACCTAGCGCTGGAAGAAGCACGCCGGGCCGTGGAGCCTGACAGCACTTTCCGCACCGGTAAGGAATGGGCCGGCGTGTGGACGCGCGACATCAGCTACTCCATCATCTTGGCGCAGGCCGCTTTGCAGCCCAAGGTAGCCATGAACAGCCTATTGCGCAAGGTGTCGGCCGAGGGCCGCATCATCCAGGATACCGGTACGGGTGGAGCGTACCCCTGCTCGACCGACCGCATGATATGGGCGGTGGCCGCCTGGGAAATCTATAAGGTGACCGGCGACGAGGCGTGGCTGCGGAAGGTGTACCCAATTATAAAGCAGTCGATTGCCGACGACATGGCTAATGCCTATGACCCGGCTACCGGCCTGGTGCGCGGCGAGTCGTCGTTCCTGGACTGGCGCGAACAGACCTACCCGCGCTGGATGCAGCCGGTCGATATTTACCAAAGTGAAACCCTAGGTACCAACGCCGTGCACTTTCAGGCCAATACGGTGCTGGCCCTCATGGCACGGCAGCTGGGCGAGCCCGCCGTGGCGGCTCGTCACGAGCAGGCCGCGGCTACCATCAAGGCTGGCCTAAACCAGCACTTGTGGCAAGAAAGCGCCGGCTACTACGGCCAGTACCTCTACGGCCGCAACTACCTCACGCTGTCGCCCCGCGCCGAGGCCCTAGGGGAGGCGCTGAGTGTGTGGTTTGGCATCGCCGACGAGGCGCGGGCCAAGACGGTGGTAGCGCGCACGCCCATTACCGACTTTGGAATTCCATGCATCTACCCGCAGATTCCTGGCATTCCGCCCTACCACAATAACGCGGTGTGGCCCTTTGTGCAGAGCTACTGGGCCCTGGCTGCTGCCAAGGCTGGCAATGAAGCCTCGCTCGCTGAGAGCATGGCCGCCATCTACCGCCCCGCGGCGTTGTTTCTGACCAATAAGGAAAACTTTGTGGCCCAAAACGGCGACTACGCCGGCACCCAGATTAACTCTAGTAACATGCTCTGGAGCCTCTCGGGCAGCCTGAGCTTGGTCTACAAAATTCTGTTTGGCATGCATTACGAGGCCGACCGGCTGGTATTTCGGCCCTTTGTGCCGCAAGCATTTCAAGGCAACCGCAAGCTGACCAACTTCAAATACCGCCAGGCGGTGCTGGATATCGACTTGCAAGGCTTTGGCAATGTCATCCAAACCATTACCCTAGATGGTCAGCCGCTGGCCGGAGCGGCCGTGCCCGCCACCCTCACGGGCCGCCACACGCTGCGCATTGTGCTCAGCAGCCAAGCGCCTGCCAATGCGGCTATTAACAAAGTAGCCAATTTGTTTACGCCCGAAACGCCAATGGTTACGCTGACTGGTAGCCGCTTGCACTGGCCGGCACAGCCTGGCGTGCAGCAGTATAAGGTTTTGAAAGACGGACAGCTACTAGCCTCCGTCAACACCACTGAGCAAGCAGTGGCGGCCACCGGTCCCTATGCTGAATACCAAGTGGTTGCAGTGGCCGGGAACGGGCTAGAGTCGTTTGCTAGCGAGCCGCTGCCAGTAGGTGGCCTAGGTGCTGCCCGGCACGTGCAGCTCGAAACTGTGACTGCCAAGGCTACGCAGCCTTACAAAGGATATTCTGGCCAAGGCTTTGTCGAAATTAGCACTACCAAGAACCGCACGCTCACCATTCCTGTTACAGTGCCCGAAGCTGGACTGTACGCCGTCGATTTTCGCTACGCCAATGGCAATGGGCCAGTTAATACCAACAATAAGTGCGGCATTCGCACTTTGCGGCTGGGTAGCAAGGCCCTAGGTACCATTGTGCTACCGCAGCGCGGGGTAGAGGAGTGGTCGAACTGGGGCTTTACCAACGCCGTGCTGGTGCAGCTGCCCAAGGGCACGCATCAGCTCACGCTAGCCTACGAGCCGGCCAACACAAACATGAACGGCGCCGTGAACCAAGCTATGCTCGACTATCTGCGCGTGCAAAAAATAAAGTAAAACCGAGCCCTAGGCTTTTGGAGTAATTGCCTTGTATGAAGCAACTTGTTGAGAAGCACCCGCTGGCCATCCGGTGGTTTCACTGGCTGAATTTCCCGGTACTGGCCCTCATGATTTGGAGCGGCCTCTGGATATACTGGGCCAACGACGTGTACCGCCTCGGCTGGGGCAATACCACGCTGTTTAAGTTTTTCCCGCAGTCGTTCTACCAGGCCTTTCACCTCGACCACAAGCTGGCGCAGGGCATGTCGTGGCACTTCCTGCTGATGTGGGTTTTCTTCCTGAACGGGCTGCTGTATGTGCTCTACACTTTCTTCTCGGGCGAGTGGCGCTACCTGCTGCCCAACCGCGATTCCTTCCGCGAAGCCGGGCAAGTGCTATTGCACGACCTAGGGCTGCGCAAAACCGCGCCGCCTGTGCGCAAGTACAATGGCGCCCAGCGCATTGCTTATACCGCCGTTATTCTCATGGGCCTAGGGTCGCTGCTGACGGGCTTGGCTATTTACAAGCCTGTGCAGTTTGGCTGGCTCACGCGCCTACTCGGTGGCTACGAAGCGGCTCGTATTGAGCACTTTGTGCTCACCATTGGTTACGTACTGTTTTTTGTGGTGCACGTGGCCCAAGTGGTACGCGCCGGCTGGAACAACTTCCGCTCAATGGTGGCAGGGTTTGAGGTGGCAGAAGTACCAGTAAATGAAGTGAAAAAGTAAAAATTCCGCCGGGTTTCGCCGCCTAGGGCGCAAAATTGGGCAGGGTCTTGTTGTAATATACAAGACGTTAGCACCCTGCGGCTAACCACGCGAACTCTGTAGGAAACCTACCTGATATGCAACCCGACAACCAGATTCCCCCGCATCCCTCCCCCGATGGCCAGGACTTGACGCTGCCTCCCGGCTCGCCGCAGCAGCAAGAAGCCGCGCGGCGCACGCGGCGCTCGTTTATTGTGGGTGGGCTGGCGGCCCTAGGGGGCGTGCTGGGCTGGCGCTACCTGCTGCAGCGCCCCTACGCCGATGGCACACCCCAGCCATTCCGGCGGGTGCTCGATGCCAATGGCCGTCTCTCATCTGCTTATTTCCGCGAAACGCGGCTAGCTCGCGAGTTTCCCAAGAGCCAGGCTGTGAAGCAGGTACGCACCAACGGCAGCGCGGGCCTAGAATCGGAAATCGACTTAGCAGCTTGGCGCATGGTAGTGCAGCCCTACCGCGGCGGTAAAGCCCAGGAGTTTACCCTAGCCGACATCAAGGCGTTGCCTCGCGTCGAAATGACCACCGAGCTCAAGTGCATCGAGGGTTGGAGCATTGTGGTAAATTGGGCCGGCGCTCGCTTCGCCGACTTCCTAGCCAAGTACCCCCTGGCCAGCCGCAGTGGTCAGCCGGTCAAAGACATAGCCAACCCGCCGTCTGACCTAGCGCCCTACGTGAGCGTGGTGACGCCCGACGAAGAATACTACGTAGGCCTCGACATGCACAGCGTCATTCACCCCCAAACGCTGCTTTGCTACGAGATTAACAACCAGCCACTCAGCATTGCGCACGGCGCTCCTTTACGCCTAGTCACGCCGCTCAAGTATGGCATCAAGCACCTCAAGCGTATTGGCACCATCTCCTTTGCCGACGAGCGCCCTGCCGACTACTGGGCCGAGCAAGGCTACGATTGGGACTCGGGGCACTAGTTACTTAGTAGTTAGCAGCCCGTCTATCGTGCCCCTACTGTGCACGATAGACGGGCTGCTAACTTATTAAAACACTACTCGAATTTCGTAGTGCTCTTCTTTAGAACCTTCGGCATTGGGCACGCGCCAGGCGCCTACACGGCTGGGTCCGTAGCCTAGGTTCACTTTTACCCATTCGTCGCGAGTAGGCAACAGGCCTAGGATATCAGTTTCGAGGCGATGTAGGTCGTCGAGCGCATCTTGGTGCTGCTGCACCAGCTCATCGTGGTGCTGGTCGAAAGAACCCGTGGGTGGGCGCTGCTCAAACTGCGTAGCCGCTTGCTCTACCTGGGCATCGTGTAGGGGCTCGTTGCGGGTTGCGATAGTGAGCTTTTGCAAATCCTCTTTGGCCACAAGGTAGGCCTCTACTTTGTCAACCAGTGGTTGAAGCGCGGGGTCGAGATAATCAAGATTAGAAGCCATTTTTCAAGCTGTAAGCTGGCAGCGGGTAGCTACTAGCTTTGAGAGTAAGGTGAAAGAAAAGTGAGAGGGGAGGGGGACCTCGAAAAGCCAGCTGCTGAAAGCTAAGAGCTAACGACTGCTTTTTCTTTGTTGCGCTGGCATTTTTCGCTGCAATATTTCACCGCTTCCCAGTTGTTACGCCACTTCTTGCGGTACTCGAAGGGTAGTCCGCAAGTAGCACAAATTTTAGTGGGAAGCTGGCCTTTTTTGAGCGTAGCAGCCATAAGAAGAAAAGAAAAGGACCGAACAGCCGGACCTTTGCCGCCCGGCTCGGTGCTGTTTACGTTTAAACGCCCGCTGCTGGCTATCTGCTCTGCTTAGTTACTCTCTCCATGTCTACTTCCCCTCCCGACCTCCTCGGCCAAGCCCTGCTTGACTACCAGCACGGCCAGCACAAAGCCGCCCTCACCGTGCAGTGCAACGTGGCCGACGACGAACCGCTCCCCGCTGCCTATTTTTTTCGGACGTTGCTAGCTATGCCCGAGCTTGAGCGCCAAGCGCTTGATGAAACTAGGGGCCGTGTACTTGACCTAGGTGCGGGTGCCGGCTGCCACTCCTTGGAGCTGCAAAGCCGGGGTTTCACCGATGTGCGCGCCATCGACCAATCGGCTGGCGCTGTGGAGGTGATGCAGGCCCGCGGCGTGCGCGAAGTAGCGCAGCACGACATCATGGCGCCGCGCGCCGCTCAAGAGCGGCCCTACGATACCATTCTGATGCTCATGAATGGCCTAGGTTTGGCGGGCACTCTCGAAGGACTCGATAAGTTCTTGGTTCACGCCCGCACCCTGCTCGCGCCCGACGGCCAGATTCTGGCTACATCTTCCGATATCAGCTATCTCTATGAAGACGAACAAGGGGCCCTGGTCCTCAATCTGAACGGTCCTTACTACGGCGAGGTCGAGTATACCTTCCGCTATAGAGACCAGGTGGGCGAGACCTTTCCCTGGCTCTTTATCGACGCATCGCTGCTAGAAGACGCCGCCCGCCAGGCAGGGTATGAAGTTGATTTTCTGGGCGAAGATGAGAATAACCAGTACCTCGTGCGCCTTACGCTAGCCGGTGGGTTTGAGCCAGCCGCTGAAGGCCCCGCTACTTAGTAACTCATGTGTTCCGCCTGCCCTAGGTTAGGAAACAACTCCACTATTGGCGGTTGAGGAGCTGTTTCCTAACCTAGGGCGCTTGTGGTTTGAAGTAGTTGTTGTCTATAAACCAGTTGGATAGCTGCTGAGGCCACGATTTTAGACCTAAAAACTTAGCGCGGTAGCCCATATTAAATGCGTGGTCGCCCTTGGCATATAAATGAGTTTCTACCGAAGCACCAGCTTCGCGGTAGGCGTTTAGGAGCTTCACGATAGGAGTGGAGCAACAGGCATCGTCATTGGCCACTACCAGGAAGGCTGGCGGCGCATTTTTGGCTATTTTGTCAGGGACAAACAGCGGGCCGGGGTAGACCTGTATCACAAAGTTGGGCAGAGAGCTTAATTTGTCGGTTGCGTCGTTCAGTTTTAGGCCTGGATTAGCATTGTCGTAAGCGACCATATTCACGACCTCTCCCCCGGCCGAAAAGCCCATCATGCCAATACGGTTTGGGTCGATTGCCCATTCGGCGGCGTGCTCCCTCACTAGGCGCATCGCACGGTTGCCATCTTGGCGCGCGTGCTCCTCGATTTTGTAGGGCGAAAGCGTATCGCGGCCTAGGCGGTATTTGAGTACAATGGCCGCCACTCCCATGCTGGTAAAATACTTCGCAGGAGCATAGCCTTCCGACTTTACTACCAGCCGAACGTGGCCCCCGCCTGGGCATATAACCACTGCTGCCCCCGTGGCCTGCCCCTTAGGTGGCAGAAACACGGTAATGGATGGGTTATGCACGTTGCTTATCGTGTTCGTTCCTTTCTCCGGTTCATTGCGCCGGTTTTTAAAGCCTGGCGCGCCGCTTTGGTACAGCTTCACAACCGTCGAATCGCCCTGGGCAAAAACTGCTGCCGGGAATAGAACTAGTACGCAAGCTATTTTTAGCAGCAATCGTAGGTTAACCAGCATGTTATGAAAGCTAAGAAGAGAAGCCAAATGTAATAAATCGGCACTGGCCCCACGCAAGCGTAACCTAGGTGGGCAGTGCTGGTTTACTTTTCCCATTTTCCTCTTATTCGTTTCAACATGCCGCATTCCCAAACCTACACCGTGCGCTGGGCCGAGCTGGACCCCAACGGCCACATGCGCCACTCGGCCTACGCCGACTTTGCGGCCGACCAACGGGTGCATTGGCTGGCCAGCTATGGCTACGACCTGCGCAAGTTTGGCGAGCTGCGCATTGGCCCCATCTTGTTTCGCGAAGAAACTAAGTACCTCAAGGAAATTCACGCGGGCGAAGAAATTCGGGTAGAAGGCCGCATGGCCAGCGGCACCCCCGATGGCTCGCGCTGGACCATCGAGCACACCATCTACAAGGCCGACGGCCGCGTGGCGGCTACCGTTACCGTCGATGGGGCTTGGCTCGACCTAGACCGCCGTAAACTAACGGTGCCCCCGCCGGAGCTGGCAGCAGCCTTGCAAGCGGAATAAGCCAAACAGTAGAGTAATAAAGGAGGTAAGTTTCTCACCTTACTTCAGCACCTTGCTAATGCGATTGAGCTGCTGCTGGTGGTGCAGCGTGTGGTCGAGAATGGATGTAACCGTTTGGCCCACGGTGAGCCAGCCCGCCCTAGGGTGGCGAAATACCGTGTGCGTTAGCTTATTGCCCGGAAACTCATTGAGCACCTGCTCTAGCTGGCGGCGTATGCTGCTCCACTGCTCGCGCAAGGTTGCTAGCGGCGCAATCGCTTCGGGGGCCGGGGGCGGGGGCAGCGTAGGTGGCACCTTGAACTTGAGGCCCGGCAGGCGCAGAGCCATGCGCAGTAGCGTACTCCGCAAGCGGTTTTTGAGGGTAGCTAGCCGCCAAGTGTCAGCGCTGGTAGACAAAGCCTTTTGGAGCGCACCAACAATGCGCTGCTCGGCCGTAAGTAAGTGATGAATGACTTGGGCGGCGGCCCATTGCCCGGGTACCGGCGCAATGTAGGCACGCGGCCCTAGGGCTTCGGCCGTGGCCAGAGCATTGTTGGTGGCGCGGTCGAGCTGCTCGACCAGCAAGTGTAATCGGTGAGTCATGAGGTAAGCGGGTGGGAGGGAGATAGAGCGGCGTAGGCAGGCGTAGCTTTGAGCAAAAGCTATGCCCCACTTACGTAGGCCGGGCCATTAGGGTGGGGCAGTTATACGCTTAGGCCCATTGATTTAGTACCTTCACTTCGTGATTTTTAAGAACACGCTCTCCAATCTCACTCGCATTCGCCAAGTAGCCGAGGTGCTGCTACGCTACGGGTTCGAAGACGTCGTCACGAATACGCCCCTGCGCCGGCTCGTCAGCCAGAAGCGCCGCCTGCGCTGGCTCGAAGAAGATGAGCGCCCCGTGTTCGAAACCACGCGTTGGGAGCGTATTCGCCTCATTATCGAGGAGCTAGGGCCCACATTCATCAAGCTAGCCCAGGCCCTGAGCAACCGCGCCGACCTGCTGCCCGAAGCGCTTATCGACGAGTTTGAGAAGCTGCAAAGCAATGTACCTCCCTTTTCTGTAGAGGCGGCCCGCCAGCTTATTGAGCAGGAGTTGGGTCGGCCACTCGCCGAGGTGTTCACCGAGTTTGATGATGTGCCGATTGGCTCGGCTAGCATTGGGCAGGTGCACCGCGCCCGGCTGCATGGTGGCGAAGAAGTGGTCGTGAAAATTCAGCGCCCCGGCGTGCGCGATAAAGTAGAGGGCGACCTGCGCCTGCTGCACGAACTGGTGCGCCTCACCGGGGGCTTCCTGCGCAACCAGGGCCTCACCAACCCGCAAGACGTGGTTGATGCCTTCGAGCGCAGCATGACCAAGGAACTCGACTATACCTCCGAGGCGCGCTCTATGGAGCAGTTGCGCAAGCTCTACGAAAGCTACACCACTTTCTACATCCCGAAGGTTTACCGCGAGCTAAGCACCAGCAAAGTACTGGTGATAGAGTTTGTAAACGGTTGTAAAATAACCGATAAAGCGCAGTTGCTAACCTGGGGGCTCAGCCCCGAGCAAGTAGCCGAAACCGGTATGGATATCTACCTGACCCAGATATTCGAATTCGGTTTCTTCCACGCCGACCCGCACCCCGGCAATGTGCTTGTGCGCCCCGATGGCACGCTCGTGCTCATCGACTTTGGCATGGTGGGCAAGCTCACCAAGCAGCAGAAATACGCCTTTGCCGGCGTGTTCATCGGCATGGCTCGGCAAGATGCCCGCAGCATGGCGCTCAACTTCCGGCGCCTTGCCCTCAGCAGCGACATTCCCGACATGCGGGCCTTCGAAGCCGACCTAGGGCTGCTTATCGAGGACTTTGCGGTGCTAGATGTCAAAGACATGAGCATGAGCGACCTAGCCGATTCGCTGCAAGGCATCATCTACCGCTACAAGCTGCAAGTGCCGGGCGCAGTCTTTCTCATTTTGCGCGCCCTAGTTATTCTCGAAGGTATTGGCAAGGTGCTGCATCCCAATTTCAATACCTTTGAATTTGTGCGCCCCTACGGCGCTAAAATCATCCGTGAGCAATACTCTACCGAGAATATTCTCAGTGAGGCTGAGTACACTGGCACCCAGCTCCTAGCCCTGCTCCAAACCTTGCCCGTCGACTTACGCCAGATTATGCGCAAAGTCAGCAAGGGTGAGCTCCGGGTAAAAGTAGAGTTGAGTGGCTACAGTAGCCTGCTGCGTAAGGCCGACGAGTTGGTGGGTCGCACCATCCTGGCGCTGTTGGCCCTAGGTAGTATTTTGTTCTCAGGCCTCAGCCTGCTTGGGCACTACGCACCCCAAATGCCGTATTACCGGGGGCTTCCGGTCATTACGTGGTATAGCCTAGGGTTCAGTGTATTTCTTATTTTGCTTCTCACGCTGCCACGCCGCCGCTCGCGTGAGTAACCGCTTTATTTGAGCACTACAATTCGGGTAATATCTGTCTCGTCTAAGCGCCCATCGGCAGGCATAGGCTGCACTTTAAACTCGTCGAAGCAAACGCTGCGCCGGCCTTTGAACTGGTTCTGAGGGTCTTCGATAATGATGACGTTGCCGAAGGTGCCATACTCTTTGTCATCGCGCATCAGCGTGTGCTGCCTACCTAGGTCGGGCTTATTCAGCACATTGGCGTACACAAGCTGGCCTTGGTGGTTCGGGCCTTCGGCAAAATAGAGCACCGTGCTTTCGATATGCCCATTGCAGGGCTCGGCGCAGCTAGTAAGCAGGCTGCCCGCCAGCCCAAGCAAACCCAGTAAAATCGCTTTCATCACGTGGTATGGTAGTGGAGAATAATCTGCGTAAAGATGATTGTTTTTAAAAGCAAAAGCGCTCCAGTTTAACTACCGGAGCGCTTTTGCTTTTAAAAATGGCAGCTTACACTACCGAGAAGTCGAACGATTCTAAGAACTTGGTCGTGAAATTCCCGGCTTGGAAGTCCTCGCTATCCATTAGGGCTAAGTGGAAGGGAATGGTCGTTTTCACGCCCTCTACCACAAACTCGCTCAGGGCACGCTTCATTTTCACAATGCACTCCTCGCGGGTTTGAGCGACGGTGATGAGCTTGGCAATCATGGAGTCGTAGTTCGGCGGAATCTGGTAGCCGGCATACACGTGGGTATCCACACGCACGCCGTGCCCACCCGGGATGTGCAGCGTAGTGATGCGGCCCGGCGCGGGGCGGAAACCAGCCCTAGGGTCCTCCGCATTGATGCGGCACTCCATCGCGTGCATTTTGGGGAAGTAGTTTTTGCCCGAAATCGGGATGCCAGCCGCTACCTTGATTTGCTCCTTAATAAGGTCATAGTTAATGATTTCCTCAGTTACCGGGTGCTCAACCTGAATACGAGTATTCATTTCCATGAAGTAGAAGTCACGGTTGGCATCGACCAAGAACTCGATGGTGCCCACACCTTCGTAGTTGATGGCCGAGGCGCCAGCGATGGCCGCTGCACCCATGCGCTCGCGCAGGTCGTCGGTCATGAAAGGGCTAGGCGCCTCTTCTACCAGCTTCTGGTGGCGACGCTGAATCGAGCAATCGCGCTCCGAAAGGTGGCACACGTGGCCAAACTGGTCGCCCACAATTTGCACCTCGATGTGGCGGGGCTCCACCACAAACTTCTCTAGGTATACGCCATCGTTGCCGAAAGCGGCCTTTGCCTCAGTGCGGGCATCATCCCAAGCTTTCTGAAACTCGTCTTCCGAATTAATAATGCGCATGCCGCGCCCGCCGCCACCGGCCGTCGCTTTCAGGATGACAGGATATACTATTTCGGCCGCGATTTTCTTTCCCTGCTCTACAGAGTCGAGCAGCCCAGTCGAGCCAGGCACCACGGGCACGCCCGCCGCAATCATAGTTGCCTTGGCCGACGCCTTATCGCCCATCCGGTTTATCATGTCCGGCGACGCACCAATGAATTTGATGCCGTTTTCGGCACAGATGCGCGAAAACTCCGCGTTTTCGCTCAAAAAGCCGTAGCCGGGGTGAATAGCATCAGCATTGGTAATCTCGGCCGCCGCAATGAGCGTGGGGATATTAAGGTAGCTCTGGCTGCTGGCGGGTGGCCCAATGCACACAGCCTCGTCGGCGAAGCGCACGTGTAGGCTTTCCTTGTCGGCAGTAGAGTACACGGCCACCGTTTTAATGCCCATCTCGCGGCAGGTACGGATAACACGCAGGGCAATTTCGCCCCGGTTGGCAACTAGAATTTTATTGAACATGGGAGGGCTGAGCAAAAACAACTACTCTAAAAAACCTGTCATCCTGAGCTTGCAAAGGACTTTATCACAGCAATGTCGTTAGGATTAGGCAATCCAACGGCTTGTACTGGCGTGATAAGGTCCTTCGCAAGCTCAGGATGACGAGTAAATGAGCGAAATAACTAAGCGGATAAACTACTCAATCAGGAACAGCGGCTGGTCGTATTCTACCGGCGTCGCATTTTCCACGAGCACCTTCACGATGCGGCCGCTTTGCTCAGCTTCAATTTCATTGAACAGCTTCATCGCCTCAATGATACAGATAACCTGGCCTTTCTCCACCGTATCGCCCACTTGTACAAACGCAGGCGCGTCGGGGCCGCTGCTGCGGTAGAAAGTGCCAATCATTGGCGACTTGAGTGGTGTGTGGTTGGCAGCCGGAGCAGCCGGGCTAGCAGCCGGAGTTGGGGTGCTGGCTGCTTGGGTGGGGGCCAGCGCAGCTGGGGCAGCCGCGGGGGCTGGGGCGGGTGCTGCCACGGGCGCGGCGCTCATGCTCACTACCTGCTTGGTAGAGGGCTCGCGCTGCACCGAGATTTTAAACTCCTCGGTTTCAATATTTACTTTATTGAGGCCCGACTTGGCAATGAAGTCAAGTAGTTCCTGGAGTTCTTTGGCTTTCATGGCAGCGTCTTTTTTCGGCGGGGTTTTGGAGGATTCTTTCGACATACTTCTAAGCTGTTAGCTATCAGCCGCTGGCTGCTAGCTTTTCTGCGGCCAGCAGCTAAAAGCCAACAGCTTAAAAAAAGTTACTTAACGCGCTCTACGTAAGAGTAATCGCTGGTTTTGATGCGGATTTTGGTGTCTTGGTCGATGAACAGCGGCACCTGAATGCGAGCACCAGTTTCTACCGTAGCTGGCTTCAGCGTATTAGTAGCGGTATCGCCACGCAAGCCAGGCTCGGTGTAAGTTACTACTAGGTCTACAGTAGTGGGCAGTTCGGCAGTGAGGGGCTGCTCGGTTTCGGCATGAAATAGGATGGTTACGTCCTGGCCTTCCTTCATGAGGTCGGCAAAGGGTACCATGGCTTCGGGCAGCACTACCTGCTCAAAGTCATCCTTGTTCATGAACGTGTAGCCGTAGTCGTCCTTAAATAGAAACTGGTGCGGGCGCTGCTCTACGCGGGCTGTTTCTACCTTCACCCCAGCGTTGAAGGTGTTGTCGATGGTGCGGCCAGTCTTGATGTTGCGCATCTTGGTGCGCACGAAGGCAGGGCCTTTGCCAGGTTTTACGTGCTGAAAATCAGTGATAACGTGCAGCTCGTTGTTGTAGTTGAGCACGAGCCCGTTGCGAAAGTCGGCGGTGGATGCCATGTTTGGTTAAGAGTTAAAAGTTATTGAGTTAAGAGTTGAAGCTATAAATTCTAGTGGCAAAAATGCCAACTCCTAACTTAAGAATTATACGCCCATTTCACGTGCATCGCGCCCCAGGTAAAGCCACCCCCAAAGGCAGCCAAGATGAGATTGTCGCCTTTGTGAAGCTGCTTTTCAAAATCCCACAAGCACAGCGGAATAGTAGCGCTGGTCGTGTTACCGTAGCGCTGGATGTTTAGCATTACTTTTTCGGGGCCCACTCCCATGCGGTTGGCCGTGGCGTCGATGATGCGCTTATTGGCTTGGTGAGGCACCAGCCAGGCAATGTCGTCGTGGCTAAGGTGCTGACGAGCCATTACTTGGGCGGCGACATCAGCCATGTTCTTAACGGCAAACTTGAAGACCGTAGCACCTTCTTGGTAGATAAAGTGCTCGCGGTTGGCGATGGTCTCGGCCGTAGGCGGGCGGCGACTGCCACCAGCTTTCTGATGCAAAAACTGCTCGCCGCTGCCGTCAGTGCATAGCACTTGGTCGAGCACACCGTAGCCTTCTAGGTTGGGCTCTAGCAGTACAGCCGCCGCACCGTCGCCAAAAATGATGCAGTTGGAGCGGTCAGTATAATCCACGATGGCCGACATCTTATCGGCGCCTACAATAACCACTTTCTTATAGAGGCCACTCTGGATAAACTGGGCCCCGGTGGTAAGCGCAAACAGGAAGCTAGAACACGCCGCATTCATATCATAGCTGAACGCCTTCGTGATGCCGCAGCCATTAGAAATGATATTGGCCGTGGCCGGAAATAGCACATCGGGCGTCACGGTGGCGCAGATGAGCAGGTCTACCTCTTCGGGGCGAGTATTGGTCTTCTCAAGCAGCTGCTGCACTGCTTTAATGCCCATCACCGAACTACCCTGGTCTTTACCCTTCAAAATGCGGCGCTCCTTAATGCCGGTGCGCGTCGTAATCCATTCGTCAGTAGTATCGACCAGTTGCTCCAGCTCCTGGTTGGTGAGCACGTAGTCGGGCACGTAGCCTCCGACTCCGGTAATGGCGGCGGTAATCTTCATGAGCGCAAAGGTGCGGCCCAAACGCAAAAAGCCGGCCCTAGGCCCGGCTTTTTCGAGTTAGGATTTGAAAGAGTCTTTGATTTGGTCCACGATGCCCGAATGGGCCATTTGGTAGCCCTGCATCAGCATGTTACAAATAGCCAGCGGCGTACTTACCCCGTGGCCAATAATCGCGTTATCGTTGATACCCAAAATGGGCGAGCCCCCGATGGTTTCGTAGTTTACTTTCTCAAAAAACTCGTCGTTTAGGTTGCGCTGCACCATGATGTCGTACATCGACTCAGCCATTTTCAGCATCACGTTGCCCACAAAGCCATCGCACACGATGACGTCGGCTTTGTCATTGAACAAGTCGCGGCCCTCAATATTGCCAATGAAGTGCACATGGGGGTTCACCTTGAAGAGTTGGTGAGCTGCCTGGGTCACGGCCGAGCCCTTGCCCTCTTCCTCACCTAGGCTCATCAGGCCCACCTTGGGGCGGGCAATGCCGAGCACGTACTGGGCGTAGAGAGAGCCCAACTCACCAAACTGCTCGAGCATTTCGGGTTTGCAATCGGCGTTAGCGCCCGCATCTACCAAAATACCGTAGCCACCGGCCAGCTTGGGCACAAAGTTGGCAATGGCAGGGCGCAGTACGCCTGCCACCGGCCGCACCGTAAACATGGCGCCTACTAGCATAGCGCCAGTGTTGCCAGCCGAGCAGAAGGCATCTATTTCGCCACTGTGCAGCATGCGATAGCCTACAGCAATGCTGCTATCCTGCTTTTGCTGGAAAGCTTTGGCTGGATGCTCGCCCATTTCAATGACCTGGGTCGAAAAGACGAGCTCTAGCGCAGCCGCAGCGGGGCCATACTGTTGGAGAAGTGGCCGTACCTCGGCTTCGGTGCCGATGAGTACCACCTGGGCTTTGCCGGCTAGGCGCTGGGCAGCCAGCACGGCACCAGCCACGGCAGCCTGGGGGGCAAAGTCGCCGCCCATAGCGTCGAGGGCAATTTTCATGAACGCGGGAATAGGAAAGAATCAGCCAGAGAGCGCAACGTGCGAAACCAAACCGGGCCGGACTGCCAAGCTTAACTAGAGCAGTCCGGCCCGATGGTACCGCGAAATAACAACGCTTTCGGCTATTCTTCGTCCGAACCCGTGTCGCCAGCGGCGGCCGGAGCTGCTACCGAGGTGTAGTTTTTGATAGCCAGCTGGCCATTGTGGTACAAATCACCATCTACTACATAAGCCTTGTGACGCAGGTGCAACTCACCCGTGTTGGGGCAGATGGTCACGGCTTTGGGGGTCAGCTTGTGGTGGCTACGGCGTTTGTCGCGGGTAGCTGTGGAGGTCCGGCGCTTAGGATGTGCCATGGTCTTGGAAGAAAATTAAGAGTTAAGAATTAGGAATGATGAATTAGCACAGGGTCCTAATTCAGGTTTTTGAGAGCGGCCCAGCGGGGGTCGATAGGCTCGTCATCATCGGGCTTCTCGTCGGCGGGCCGGGTCGAGAAAATGAGCTTGGTTTCGGAATCGGGGTCGTCATCGGCTTCGTTTTGGAAGCGTGGATGCAGCTTTTTCATCGGCAAAGCCAAGCCGATATAATCGTAGAGGTGCTGCGCAATATTGAGCGTCAGCGTGTCGGGCGTCACTTGCAGCACATCGTCGTCAAGCTCCTTCGGCTCGTCGCCGTAGCGCACGAGCAGTTGGTTGTCGATGTCGAGCGGCTGGTCGTACTCATCGAGGCTCCGGTCGCAGGTGAGGCGTACCGTACCCGTGATGTGCGAGTCGATAGTGATGAGGCGCTCGGTTTTATGGAGCGTCACGTCAGCATGCAGATTGCCATCGGCAATAAACTCGCCTTTGGGGTCGAACTGCTCGAAAAAAGCACGCCCGAGCTCAAACGCAAAGTGGTGCGTTTTAAGCGAAAGCCTAGCAATAGGCAGGTCGAATTGGGGGTCGTTTTTCACAGTTAGCCGAATTAACGGGGGGCAAAGGTACGGGTTTTTGTTGGCTTTATCAAGCCTACCTAGGGCTATAGCTTCAGCCTCAGGCGGTTTTTAATCGAAAAGCAGCCCTAGCGTACCGAGCGTGGGTCGACAGCGCCGAACTGCCGGGCGCGCACTACATCGCAAGCCAAGTACACGGCCGCCCGGAAGGAGGAAGCATCGGCTGCAAACTTGCCCGCTAGGCCGTAGGCCGTACCATGGTCGGGCGAGGTGCGCACTACGGGCAGGCCTGCCGTGAAGTTAACACCACGCTCGAAAGCCATGAGCTTGAAGGGGATAAGCCCCTGGTCGTGATAGATAGAAAGGGTGGCATCGAACTGCCGAAACTGCCCGGTACCGAAGTAGCCATCGGCAGGGTAGGGGCCAAAAACAAGGTGGCCATCGTGCTCAAACTGCCGGATAACGGGCGCTATCACGTCGTTTTCTTCGCGTCCTAGGAGGCCATTTTCGCCCGCGTGGGGGTTGAGGCCGAGCACGGCCACCTTGGGTTTCTGAATACCAAAGTCGTGCTGCAATGACCGTAGCAGCAGGCGAATTTTGGTGCGCAGCAGGTCGCCCGTCAGGCGCGTCGACACGTCTTTGAGCGGCAGGTGGCCAGTGGCAGTGGCGATGCGTAGGTCCTTTTCCTCATCAACCAAAAACATGAGGCTGTCAGCGGCGCCAAAGTAGCTGGCCAGGAACTCGGTGTGGCCGGGATAGCGGAAGTCGTCGGACTGGGTGTTTTCCTTGCTGATGGGGGCCGTTACGATGGCATCGAGCAAGCCAGCTTTTAGGTCGCGGCTGGCGGCGAGGAGGCTTTCGCGGGCGGCCTGGCCGCTAGCGGGCGAGGGCTGGCCAGGGGTGAGGTGAAAATCCTCATCCCAGCACGTGACGGCGTTGAGGCGGCCGGGGGCAATGTCGGCCGCATTGCGTAGTTGCCGAAAAGTGAGCGGCTCGGCACCTTGCTCAACCGGAAATTCATCGAAAAGCGCGGTTGCCGTGCCGTACACCACTGGGGTGCACTGCTGGAGTAGGCGCTCGTCGCGCAGGGTTTTATAAATAACCTCGGGGCCGATGCCGGCGAGGTCGCCCACGGAAAAGCCGAGGCGAGGTAGTGTATTTTTTGCGGGAGGAAGGCTCATGGTCGGGAAGGCACCGGGGTAGCTGGCGCGGTGGGCCGCTAATTAGTGCTCAAAAGTAGCGCCGCTTGTGCGGGTAGCTTAGGGTAGTATACTTGGAGTAAGTAGTCAGGCGCTTACAACTCTTGGTAAAGCCAGGCTATCTGACGGGCCGTGAGCCAGTCGGGTACAGCGGCCAGAACCGCGTTGCGCAATGGAGCTAGCCAAGCCGGGGTAAACTGTGCCAGCTGTCCTAATTGCCGCGACTGTTGCACGATGCGGCGGGTACGAGGCCGACGCTGCTGGTCGAAGGCCTTGAACGCAGTGGGCAAGTCGGCTGCTGCATTGCTTATGCAGCGCGCCAGCACGGCCGCATCTTCAACAGCCATACCGGCGCCCTGCCCTAGGTTGGGCGTGGTGGCGTGCCCAGCATCGCCTAACAGCAGCACCCGGCCAAACGCCAGACTGGCTAGTGGGACGAGGTCGAAGAGGTCGCCCCAAAGCAAATTGGCATCGGTAGTAGCAGCCAGCACCTGCGGAATGGGCGCGTGGAAACCGGCAAAATGACGTTGTAAGTCGGCTACTCGGTAAGCCTGAAAAGTCGGGTTGTTCGGGACGGAGCTGTTGAGGCAAGCAAACCAGTAAACGCGATTATTAGCCACTGGTACTAGCCCAAAGCGTCCGGCACGGCCCCAGGTTTCGCTGGAGCCGGTAGTGGGCAGGTCGGCGATATCGGCCTGAACCACTGCGCGCCAGCAGGTGTAGCCAGCATAGCGTGGCTGGCTGGTTGGCAATAGTTGCCGGCGCACCCGCGAGCGAATGCCATCGGCTGCTATCAGCGCCTCAGCCGTAGCCTGCTCGCCGTTTTCAAAAAATGCCGTGACGTGGGTATCAGTCTGCTCGAAGCGCGCCAATCGACGCCCTAGGTGCATCACACTAGGCGGCAGCGCCCGCAGCAGCGCGTGCTGCAAATCGGCCCGCAGCACCCCTAGGTTATCGTAGCCCAGCCGCTCGGTGAAGGGCAACGTATTGGCCCGATTGAGTATCCGGCCGTGCTCGCTAAGCAGGCGCACGGTGGTGAGAGGCGTACCCACCGGCCGCACGGCCGCGTGCAGGCCTAGCTCGTCGAGTGCCCGCGTGGCATTGGCCCCCAGAACTACTCCGGCCCCGATTTCGCGGAGCTCAGCGGCGGCCTCGTACACGCGCACTTGGTGGCCTAGCCGCAGCAGCGCCTGCGCGGTAGCTAGGCCGCCAATGCCGGCCCCGATGACGAGGAAGTCAGCCATTAGAGAAGAGGGTAGAGGCGTGGACCTGTGCCTAGCCGGCGTTGCGAGCAGCGATATTGTTTTCAGCCGCCAACGAACGGGTATCGCGCAGCGTGTAGTGCAGTGCGATACCCGTTGTTACTTACGCCAATTGCTTGGTCAGGAATTCATATAATAAGCGCACGCCCATGCCAGTGCCGCCCTTGCCACGATACGAGTCGGGGGCGGTGAGGAAGGCAGGGCCGGCAATGTCGAGGTGCAGCCAAGGCGTGCCTTCGATGAAGCGTTCTAAGAACTTGGCGGCCGAAATGTGGCCGGCATCACCCTTGCCTAGGTTGGAGAGGTCGGCGATGTCCGACTTCATGTGGTCGGCGTAGTCGTCCCAGAGCGGAAACTCGACGAGGCGTTCGTGCACGCGGTGGGCGGCGGCTAGCAGCTGCGCAGTGGTGTCAGCCTCAGCAGTACCCATCACGGCGGCGGCCTCGGTGCCCACGGCCCGCACGGCGGCACCGGTAAGGGTAGCTAGGTCGATGACCAACTCGGGATTGTATTTCTTCGCAAAGCTCAGGGCGTCGGCCAAGAGCAGGCGACCTTCGGCGTCGGTGTTTTTGACTTCCACGGTGAGGCCCGAGAACATGGTGAGCACATCGCCGGGTACATAGGCGAGGCCGCCGGGGCGGTTGTCGGTGGCTGGTACCAAGCCGATGACGTGCAGCGGTACGTTGTTCTTAGCCAAGGCGTAAAGTGTGCCGCCCACGGCTGCGCCGCCGGCCATGTCGCACTTCATCATGTCCATGCTGTTGGGCGTAGGCTTGAGGCTGAGGCCACCGGTGTCGTACACTACACCTTTGCCCACCAGCACGTAGGGGCGCTCATTTTTAGCACCTTCGGGCTTCCACTCCAAGATGCTGAAGGTGGGCGGCTCAGGCGAACCTAGGTTAACGGCGAGTAGACCGCCCATGCGCAGGCTTTCGATTTTGGCGAGGTCGAGAATGTCGGTGGTGTAGCCAGCCGCGTCGCCGGCCTCGGCGAGGCGCTCGGCCAGCTGCTGGGCATTGAGCTTATTGAGCGGCGCATTGACGAGGTCGCGGGCAAAAACGACACCTTCGAGTAGGTTTTGCAGCTCCTTAACTTGAGCTTCAGTAGCGGCCTCCCCGACCAAGGTGATGGTAGTAAGGGGCGCGGCCTCGCGCGACTTCTCATCGGTCTTGTAGCCGGCAAACTGGTAGGCCGATAGAAATAAGCCCTCAGCCAGCGTGCGGGCAGCGTCGGTAGTTGAGGTCAGGTTTTGAATAAAAACCTCGGCGGTTTTTTCTTTTTTCAGCGCGGCGTACAGCTGGTGGCCGGCTTGGCGCAGGGCTTCTAAGGTGAGGTCGGCCGAGCGCTTTTCTTCGAGCACCACAAAGTAGTGCTGGTGCGAAAAGTGGTTGAGCACAACAAACTTCTGGCCGGCGGCCAGGGCGCCATCGACGTAGGCGCGGGCCTCGGCGGGCAGGTCGGTAGCAGCGGGCGCGGGCAGGGCCGTGGTACCTAGGGGAAGCACAAACACCTGGGTGGCCTGGGCCGGAGTGGTGGTGGCGTGGGCGAGCGTGAGCGACATAGAGCAACAAATAGAAACGTAACTTTGGCGTGAAGGTATTGTAAAACGGAGTGGCACTCCGTTTTGCGTCAGGTCTGCTCTCAGAAGAAGTGGCGTGCCACTTCGCTTTACACCCCCATGATTCTTCGGAAAACTCTCCGGCTACTGCTGCCGCTGCTCGGCTCATCGCTGCTGGCTTCGGCCCAATTAATGCAGCCGAAAGCGACTTTCACCCGCGCCGATTCGCTGCGCGGTGGGCAGCCCGCCGCCCGCACCTGCTACGATATCAACTACTACCACCTCGATGTGAAGCTCGATGTGGCCCGCAAGTATATCAGTGGCTCTAATCTGTTCCGCTTCACGGCTACCCAAGATTTTACGCGGCTGCAATTCGACCTATTTGCCAACTTAGAGGTAGGCAAGGTGCTGTACCACGGGCGAGAAGTACCTTATAAGCGCGAGGCCAACGCCGTATTCGTGACCTTTCCCCAGCCTATTAAAAAAGGCACTCGCGACGAGTTTACGGTCGAATACTCGGGCTTCCCGACTATCGCCAAAAAAGCACCCTGGGATGGTGGTGTGGTGTTCGCGCAGGATGCGCAGGGCCAACCATGGGTAGCCACGGCCTGCCAGGGCGTGGGCGCCAGCATCTGGTGGCCTACCAAAGACCAACAAGCTGATGAGGTGGACAGCATGCTCATCAGCGTGGCCGTGCCGCAGGGGCTAAAAGACGTGTCAAATGGCCGCTTGCGTGGCACCAAGAAGCTAGCAGGTGGCTACACTCGCTACGACTGGGCCGTGCGCAACCCCATCAACAACTACGACGTGGCCCTGAACGTGGCTAATTATAGCCACTTTTCCGACACGTATCAGGGCGAGAAAGGGCCGCTTTCGCTTGACTACTGGGTGCTGCCCGAAAGCCTAGAGAAGGCTAAAAAGCAGTTTGCCGCCAACGTGAAGCCTATGCTCAAGAGCATGGAAGCGTGGTTTGGGCCATATCCGTTTTACCAAGATGGTTACAAGCTGGTAGAAACGCCGCACCTTGGAATGGAACACCAGAGCGCTGTGGCTTATGGCAATAAATACCAAAATGGCTACCTAGGGCGCGACCGCTCGAACACCGGCTGGGGCGACAAGTTCGACTTCATCATCATCCACGAAAGCGGTCACGAGTGGTTTGGTAACAACATCACCACTAAGGATATCGCCGATATGTGGGTGCACGAAAGCTTCACCTGCTACTCCGAAGGTCTGTTTGTGGAGACGCAGTACGGCAAGCAGGCGGGGCAGGAATACCTGCACGGCCAGCGCCGCAACATCCAAAACGACGGCCCCATCATCGGCCCCTACGGCGTGAACAAAGAGGGCTCTGGCGACATGTATGATAAGGGCGCCAGTCTGCTCAACATGGTGCGCACTACCATCAACGACGATACCAAGTGGCGCAATATTCTGCGTGGCCTCAGCAAGACTTTCTACCACCAGACCGTGACTGGCCAGCAGGTTATCGACTACATCAATAAGGAATCGGGCCGTGATTTCAGCCGGGTCTTTGCCCAATACCTTCAGCACGGCGAACTGCCGGTGCTTGAAATGCGAATGGAGAAAAACCAGCTCCTAGGGCGTTGGGTGGCCTCGGTGCCAAACTTCGACCTGCCCGTGCGGGTGCGCACCAAGGGCGGCGAGTACCGCTTCGTGACGCCGACCACCAAGTGGGCTGCGCTCGACCTGCCGGGCGCCACTAAAGACAATGTGGAGGTCGACACGTTTAACTACTACGTAGGCGTGCTAATAGACTAATTAGCTAGCCTCACGGTTGTCATGCTGACGAAGGAAGCATCTTGTCAGAATGCATGGTACCGCCCTTTCCTGATGAGATGCTTCCTTCGTCAGCATGCCAACTGCTTTTAACTGATACTCTTGCCGTGGCCCAACCTGCCGTTCGCCCCAAAAAACACCTAGGTCAGCACTTTTTGGCCGACCCTAACATTGCCCGCCGCATTGTGGAGAGCCTGCGCCTGCCCGATGGGGTGCGCGAGGTACTCGAAATCGGTCCTGGCATGGGCGTGCTCACGCAGTACCTGCTCGAAAATCCGGCTTACCAGACCAGCGTGGTCGAGATTGACCAAGAGTCGGTAGCCTACCTAGGGCAGCACTACCCGGCGCTGGCCCCGCGCATCTATGCCACCGACTTTCTGCGGCAGGACCTAGGGACGATGTTTCCGGGGCAGCCGCTGGCTATTATCGGCAACTTTCCCTATAACATCAGCAGCCAGATATTCTTCCAGGTGCTCGCCAATCGGCAGCAGGTGCGCGAGGTGGTGGGCATGATTCAGAAGGAAGTGGCCGAACGCCTGGCCGAGCCGCCTGGCTCTAAAACCTACGGCATTTTGAGCGTGCTTTTGCAGGCGTACTACGACATCGAGTACTTGTTTACGGTGCCGCCGCACGTGTTCATCCCGCCGCCCAAGGTCGAGTCGGCCGTGGTGCGCCTCACCCGCAATGCCACCGAAAAGCTGGACTGCGACGAGAAGCTGTTCTTCCGGGTCGTGAAACAAGCCTTCTCAACCCGCCGCAAGACCCTGCGCAATGCCCTGAAGCCCTTAGGTCTATCTAGTGAGGCTATGAGTGGGGAGCTATTCGACAAGCGCGCCGAGCAGCTGGGGGTAGGGGAGTTTGTGGAATTGACAAATCTGGTTTCAGGCCAGTTAGCCTAGCGCAACAGTGGCACACAAGTCATTATCTTATTGGGTAGGAGCGATAGTAGCCTTATGTTTAGGCTGGTACGTCGTATCAAATGAGTTCTTTGATGGGGATGACATCCGTTCATTAGGTGGTGGCTATTACACGGCTAATTATGACGAGGGTACCGCGTTGCATTGGCACAAAGACCCAGAGAAATTTGCTGACGAGCCTTTGTTAGACAAGGTTTATGATACCCAGCGCAATGACAGCTACGTAGTAGCACGGGCGGGCATCAATTTTTACTTTGCTTTTCCGCTACGAGCCTCGTCACTGGCAGAGGTGCAACAAAACAGGCTCGGGCCGTTTTCTAGGTCTGAGTTAGATAGAAAGATGGTGCAACTGACCGGCGATTCGGCGCTGCGCCCAGTAGGAAGATTTTAACATGAACCTCTGCCTGATAATAGACGAAATGCACCCCTCGCTTTTGCCGATGCTCCGCAGCATCGGCGTCGAGGGTGACTATCAACCTAAGTTAGCTGCCGCCGACGTGCCCGCCGCCCTGGCGGCCAAGCCCTACCTAGGGCTAATGGTGCGCAGCAAAATGCGTATCACGGCTGCGCTGCTGGCCCACGGCCCGCAGCTGCGCTACGTGGCCCGCGCCGGCGCCGGCGTCGATAACATCGACGAGGACGCCCTGGCCGCCGCGGGCGTGACGCTCGTGAATGCCCCCGAGGGCAACCGCGACGCGGTGGGCGAGTTTGCGGTGGGCCAATTGCTGGCGCTGCTGCGCCACACCGTGACGGCCGACGCCGAAGTGCGCCGCGCCGAGTGGCACCGCGAAGCCAACCGCGGCGAAGAGCTAGGTACCAAAACCGTGGGCCTGCTCGGCTACGGGCACATGGGCCGGGCGTTTGCCAAGCGCCTGCGCGGCTTCGGCTGCACGGTGCTGGCCCACGACCACGACCCGGCCGTGACCACCGACGGCAACGCCGAACTGGTGCCGCTGGCCGAGCTGCAAGCGCGGGCCGAGGTGCTGAGCATCCACATTCCGTACTTCGAGGCCAACCACCAGTTTGTGAATGAGGCGTTTCTGGCGGCCTTCCCGCACCACATCTGGCTGCTGAATACCGCCCGTGGCGAGGTGCTCGACCAAGCCGCCCTGGTGGCCCGCCTGCAAAGCGGCCAGGTGCGCGGCGCGGCCCTCGACGTGCTCGACAACGAAAAGCTCGCCACCCTCACGCCCGCTCAGCAGGCCAGCTTCGACTACTTGCGCACCGCCCCAAATGTGGTGCTGTCGCCCCACGTCGGCGGCTGGACGCACCAGAGCTATCAGCGTATTAATGAAGTGCTAGTAGAGAAAATTCGGGTGCTACTGGGTGAGTAAGTACTAGTGCCGCCATCCTAGCCATCTCGGGTTTAAGCACGGCCTTGCTGCTTGCTTCCCTAGGTATGCGCTGGCAGGGCCGGAGTACCAAGGCCCAACTTTTTGCCGTATCTTTGCCTTACCTATGGGGGAGAACGGCTGGCCAGGTGCCAGCCGTTCTCTTTCTTTTTTATCAGACCCACCCGCTACGCGAAAACAGTCCTGACCACTTATGGCTACTATTAATTATTACACCGCCGAGGGCCTGCAAAAGCTGAAAGACGAACTTCAGGACCTCAAAGTGCGGGGCCGCGCCAAGGCCGCCGAAGACCTGCGCGAAGCCCGCGATAAGGGCGACTTGAGCGAGAACGCCGAGTACGACGCTGCTAAAGACGCCCAAGGCTTGCTCGAACTAAAAATATCGAAGCTCGAAGAAGTGGTCGGCAACGCCCGCATCTTGGACGAGACGAATATGGACTTCAGCAAAGTGCTCATTCAGAGCAAGGTGAAACTGAAGAACCTCAAAAACAACATGGTGCTCGACTACCTGCTGGTAGCTGAGGAAGAAGCCAACTTGGCCGCTGGTAAAATCTCCATTAAGTCGCCTATCGGCAAAGGATTGCTGGGCAAATCGGCCGGCGACGTAGCCGAAATCACGGTGCCCGCTGGCAAGCTCCAATTTGAGATTTTGGAGGTAGGTCGGTAATTTTTGGGCTGTTAGCTTCTGGCTGCTAGCTGTTAGCTTTTCATGTATAGAAAGGCCGCTGAGCGAATCAGCGGCCTTTTGTCGTTATTAGCGTCACCATTCACCGGCTGGAAGCTAGCAGCTAACGGCCAGTAGCTAATAGCCAATCAAAATGCCTTCTATTTTCTCTCGCATCGTTTCGGGCGAGCTGCCCGCCCATAAGGTGGCCGAAGACGCTGACCACCTCGCGTTTCTTGACATTACGCCGCTGGTCGAAGGCCACACGCTTGTTATCCCCAAGAAGGAAGTCGACTACATTTTTGACATGACGCCCCAGGCGCTGGCGGCGCTGCATGTCTTTGCCCAGCGCGTGGCCAAGGGCGTGCAGGCGGCCGTACCGTGCCGGCGCATTGGCGTGGCGGTGATTGGGCTAGAAGTGCCCCACGCACATATCCATCTCATCCCGATGAACAAGGTGGGGGATATGAATTTTGCCAACCCCAAAATAACCGTGCCTGCCGAGCGCATGCAGGAGCTAGCTGCCGCCATTGCGGCCCAGGTGCCAGGGGGCAGTGGCCTGCCCGCGCCCGCTGCTGCATCGGCCGCTAGAACTACCGCCGCGCCCGCTGCTGACCCCAATGATGCGACGCTAACTCAGTTGCAAAAACTAACTGAAGGCTTGGTATTCAGCAGCGAAGCAGAGGCCCCGCTTGAAGCCGTGAGCTATGCCGCGCCCACCGGTGACCTTTCCGATGCTCAGTTGCTACAGGCCCTAGGGGAGCCTGCTGGAGCCAACGTAGAGAAAGTGGAGCTCACCCAGTTTTTGCGCAACCAAACTGCGGATAGCGGCAAGTCGGGCGATGTAAGTATTGCCAACCGCTACAAAGCCTTGCAGCTTTATATGAAGCAAGAATTGGACGGCGCGCAGGTGTACCGCATCGGCGAGGGAACCCAGGTGCACGCCTACGCGCTGGGCCGCGATGTAGCAGGGCGGTTAGCTGGGTTCAAAACCGTGCTGACAGAGACCTAGGTGGTGTGCCTAACTGGCTTACTAACTTGATACCCTTTTATGAAAATTTGGATTAATTTACTAGGTGCGAGTATGCTGGCGTTCCCGGCTGCCGCCCAAACCCTCACGCTGCCCAAGCCCGTGGCCGAGCAACTGCAGACCGTGCGCCCCGCTGACCTAGAAGCCCACGTGCGGTACCTGGCCGACGACCGTCTGCGCGGCCGCCTGCCCGGCACGCCCGGCTACCAGATGGCCGTAGACTACGTGGCCGCACAGTTTAAGAAAAACGGCGTGGCCCCGGCCGGCGACCAAGGCGGCTACACCCAGAAAGTGCGCCTGCGCCGCGCCTTTGTAGAGCCGGGTGCTACGCTGAGCTACCAGCCTGCTGCGGGGGCCACCCAGCCGCTGGCCTACGGCCCGGCCATTACGGTGTACCCTAACCCTGGCCAGCCCGCGGTGGATGTGGCCAATGCCCCACTGGTGTTCGCGGGCTACGGCATCTCGGCGCCCGAGCTAAAATACGACGACTATGCTGGCCTCGATGCTAAGGGCAAGGTGGTAGTAGTCACGCGCCAGCCGCCTAAGCAGTTTGCTGATAATGAGCGCCAATACTTCGCTGACGTGCGCACGGTGCTTGAAACAGCCGCTCGCCACGGCGCGGTGGGTGTGCTGATGGCCAGTGCCCACGCCGAGGCCAAGCTACCCGAGTTTCCGAAAGGTGTAGTGAGCGCCCTAGGTCCCGATGGGCAAGTGGTAGTGTCGCGCAGCTACGCAGCGGGCTCGGTGCAACTGGTGGGGTCTATTAGCCCGGCTACGCTGCAACAGCTTTTTGCGGGCGCCACTACTGATACCACGCGGGCCTTAGGTACCTTACGCGGTGGCAAAGCGGCCCCGGTGGCTTTGACGGGCCGGCTGAGTGCCCACTACCGCAGCCGCTACCAGGACATAGACAGCTACAATGTGGTGGGTAAGCTCACGGGTTCCGACCCCATCCTCAAAAACGAGTACGTGGTGCACAGCGCCCACCTCGACCACCTAGGCGTGGGCACGGCCATCAACGGCGACTCGATATACAATGGCGCGCACGACAATGCCACGGGCGTAGCCAGCGTGCTCGAAATCAGCAAGCTCTATGCTGGCCTCAAGTCTAAGCCTCGCCGCTCGGTGCTGTTCGTGCTGATGACGGGTGAGGAAATGGGACTAATCGGCTCGGCCTATTTTGCCAAGCTGCCGACGGTGCCGCAGCGGGCGCTGGTGGCCGATGTCAACACCGACATGCCCACGCTCATTGCGCCTCTGCTTGCGGTGGTGCCCCTAGGTGCCGACCACTCGTCGCTGCTTACGGAAGTGACGCGGGCGGCCAATTACTTAAATCTCAGCATCGAGCCTGACCCCGAGCCGACTCAAAACCGCTTCATTCGCAGCGACCAGTACAGCTTCGTAGTGCAGGGTATTCCGGCGTTGCACATCAAGTACGGCAACAAAACGGCCGACGGCCAGAATAATCTTAGCGAGACTGTGCAGAAGTGGCGCGCCCTAACCTACCATAAGCCGCAAGACAATTTTGAGGGCGGCACTTTTGACTGGGCGGCCGGCGCCAAGTATGCGCAGCTCAACTTTCTCATTGGCTACCAAGTGGCCCAGGCCGTGAAGCGCCCCACCTGGAATAAGGGCGACTTCTTTGGCGTGCGGTTTGGCAAGTAGATGCAACTAGTAGGCTACCTGTGAGAATCTGTCAGTAAATAAGCTGCTTCCCAGCCATGAAAAAATACCTAGTGCTACTAGCGCTGTCAATGGCCGGCTGCCGGCAAAACGACGACATTGCCCCGGACGCAGCAAAGGCCGATGACGAATTTGAAATCGAAACGATGGGCCGCAACCAGGACTGCGGCATTGCCCAGGTGTACGTGAAAGACGCGGCCCGAATAACCCAGCTGCTAGGCCCTGCGGCCTATGCGCCGGTATACACGGCTTTGAAGCTAGACACCGCGCTGTGGGTAAGTAAAAACCATACGCTGTATGTGCGGGTGCGGAAGCCTGGGCCGGGCGAAGCGGTCTTGTGCACGGCGATGGGGCCGGGCTATCAAATGTTCGTCGTAACCAGCGCCCGACTTAAGCCGGTAGCCGGCCAGTAGCACCTACCTAGGTGCAACGTGCACCAGCAGCCATAGTCTATGAAAAGCCAGTGCCTTATGCGCTGGCTTTTTGTTTTCTCTAATGGCCCGTACCCTCTTTTTGGCACTGCTACTTCTGCAAACTGTTTCGGCTTGGGCCAGCAAACCGCTGGCTGACTGGATAGCTACCCCCGACTCGGTGGGCCTCCACTACCAAAACCTAACGCTGACGACGCCTGACCACGTGTAGCTGGCCGCCTGGCTGGTAGCGCCGGTAGCTGGCGTGCCCGACCAGCACACCACGATGGTAGTGGCCAGCAACGACTGGGGCAATATGTCCTACAGCCTCTACCAAGCGCGAGTGCTGGCCACTGCTGGCTACCGCGTGCTGCTGTTCGACTACCGCGGCTTTGGGCACAGCGCGGCGTTCGCCATCAACCCAAACCAGCTCTACTACCCCGAGTTTGCCACCGACCTAGGTACCGCCCTAGCCGAGGCGCGGCGGCAAAGCCCGCGGCAGCGCGTGGGCATCATCGGCTTTTCGATGGGGACTATCCTGGGGGCTAAAGTGGCGGCTACTACGCGCTGCGATTTTCTAATAACTGATAGCTACCTAGCCGACCCGCAGGCGTTAGTGGCTTACTACCAGCGGGTGCGCCCGGAGCGCCCCCTCACCCTCCCCGCCGATGCGGCTACCTACACTAGCGTGGCCCCTAGGGTCAGCTGCCCCTGGCTCTTTATTGCAGGCACCGAGGACAAGGCCGCTTCACCAACCGACTCGCTGACCACTGCCCATGCGGCGCGCAAGGGGCAGCGGCGTGAGGTATTGGTTGTGCCCTGCGGCCACCTAGGCGATATGGAAAAGCTGACGGAAAAGTAGTTTGGCGACGGCTACGTGCAAGCCGTGAGCCGCTTTTTAGCTGGAAAATCAGTCGCGGCCAAGGGGTAGGGGATGGGGCCACCTAGGCCTAGGCAGAGGCACAGTGTGTAGCAATGCTGTGTGCTAGTGCCACTGCTTTTTTAGAGAAGCTAAACGTTCTAACTGTCTTGTATGAAAGGTAATAACTACTCATTGCCTGGGTGATGATAGGATTGCTGACCTCTCTAAGAAATAGGAGTGAAAAAGTCATACCTTGGCTGAATAAACTTCATCATTAGCAAGCAATTGTATGAGAAAGCTGAAGCAGAATAAGCTGGGTATGCTGGCTAGCGATAAAAGTGGATGGCTTTTTCTACTTTGGGTGGTGCTGCTTGGTGGCTGCCAGCCAACGCAGCAGCAACAGCAGCCACCGAGGGAATACAACTACTCTATCGCAGCTGATATAGAAGGATGTGAAGACTGCAAAGCAAAGCTGTGGCTAAAGGAATACACAGTCTCCAGAAAGACAGATAGTATCCAAAGCAAGGATGGTCATTTTTCTATGCAAGGAAAAATTATCCAGCCTGGACTTTATACTTTTTCGTATTTCAGCAAAGCTGACAAAGCATTGTATGGGTTTGTCGATGTCTATCTACCTACCGATTCTATTCATATAAAAGCAACCAAAAAGCAGATTAGAACCAAATTCTACGGGAAGTCCGATGTAGGTTCTTATTTAAGGAATACGGTCGTCTTCTCCACTTCGCCGCTGCAAAAGGAGTGGGAGCAATACTTGGTACTGCGTGACAGCCTCTGGCATCAGTTCTTTCTAGACAAGGCGCTGACCGGAGCCAAGTTTTTGCAGGCGATGGGCACGGGCAACAAAGCCCTGATACAACAAACGGCCGACTCTGCCCGCGAACTCAAGTACCGCTTCTCTGGCTACTTGGCCTCGGCAACTGAACTATTCGTCAAGCAGCATCCTACTTCGGAGGTGTCGCTTCAAGCGATGCTGGACAACCGTGATTACCGGCCTGCAGAGGAGCGCTTCCGCCAATACTACCGGGCTATGCCGGCTCCGTTGCAAGCGAGTTTCTACGGTCATATTCTGGACAAAGCGCTGGCAAAAAACGAAACCCGCAATCAAAACAACCAGCGTTTTGTGGGCTATCATATTCGGCAGCTGGCCGGCAAGACGCCCGCGGGCAAGGAGCTGAATGCCGAGCAGCTCTTCAAACGCAATAAGCTAACGCTAGTAGAGTTTTGGGCTAGCTGGTGCGGTCCCTGCCGCCTAGAGATGCCCAAGTATTACGGCCTCTACAAACAATATAATAGCAAGGGCTTCGGCATGCTGGGTATCTCGTTAGACGACGACCGTAAGAAGTGGACCCAAGCGATTGCCGAGGACAGCCTCCGCATCCCGCACCTTTCGGAGCTGCAAGGTGGTAACGGCGACGATATCAGGCGGTTTACTATCAAGGGTATGCCAGCTAACCTGCTGGTAGATAGCACCGGTAGTGTTGTAGCCGTCGATGTGCCGTACCCCAAGCTGTATAAGCAACTGCAACAATCCTTATAAGAGTTGGCTTCGCTGAGGGAGCATGTATGCGGTAGAAGGGCAAGCTAGCTGTATAGATTAAAATCACCAAGCCTCAGCGCACCCGGCCGCCATCTACTACTTTTTGCAACTGCGTCTGAGTGGTAAGGGGCAATGCGCTCAGAATATCCAAGCCCGAAGCTGCTTCAATCTTATCTACCGAAGTCAGGTATTGCTGCCAGTCGGGGTTGATAGTGGTGTTATCGTTAGGCGTGTCGATGGCGACTATGCGGGCTTGGCCAGCCGCAATGCGCTGGAGGTCATTGCTGCCTTCGGGCAAGAAAACAATGACTTTCCAGATGCGGGCGGGCACAGTCACGCGGCCCTGGTCAATAGTGCTGGCGGGGCCGTTTTTGCCCACGCCGCCACGGCCGTAACTGCCCATCAGCACGTAAGCTTCCTGGCCTTTTACTACCTGGGCGCGGGTGTATTCCTCTAGGTTGCCCCAGGTCTGCTGGTTGTTCTGCGGCGCCTGGGGCACCATGTTGCTCATCAAGAACGTAGCCGAGTTGTCGTCGAGCGAGGCGGTGCGGTCGCCGCTAGGGCAGTTGTGTCCCTTGTCGAAGCCCGAGCCCGAGTAGCTCTGCGGCGACACCGAGTAGAACTGTCGGGGGAGGGCCGGGTCGGCGCGGAAGTCATCTTGTCGGGGTGCCGCTTTGGTAAGGTCGGTACGGCCCACGTGCCAACTTGTCCAAACTGGAATACCCCGCTGAGCATTGTAGCCAGTGGCGTACTGTGGGTGAATGAGCAGGTAGTTGGTCGTATTCGTTAGGTCCGAGGTGGCACCGCTGGGGTTACCTAGGAGTAGGTTGTCGTTGTCGGGGCGGGTGCCAGTGGTAGGCGGTAGCTGCGGCTTGGGAGTAGGCGTGGGTACCGTTGGCGTCGGGCGGGTAGGCGGCGACACGACTACCCCGCCCCCCGTGGTTTCAAGGCGAATGTCGTCGAGGTTGAGCCGGTTCTTATCGGTGCCGATTTTGCGGATTTCTAGGCGAATGGCCTCGTTGGCGGTGCCCGCAAACACGGCCGGGCGCAGGGTGGGGCCGCTGGCGGTTTGGGGCTGGCCATTGCGCTGCCAGGTGCGGCCGTGGTCGCGGCTCACCCACAGCTCCCAGGTGCTGGGGCCGTCATTGCCATACGCTGCTGCCTGGATGCTAATGCGCCGCACCCCGGCCGGCGCATCAAACTGCATCGTGAGCCGGCCACCCGAGCGCAAGCGGGCGGCGTGCTCGCCGTCTTTGTGGTCTTCGGCCGCGCTGCCAATGAGGGCTTCGGTGAAAAGCCACTTGCCAGTGGCAAGGGTCTCGGGGGCAGTAGCGTAGGCACCCTTAGTACCGGCTTCGAAGGTTTCGAACAGCGCTGCCGCCTGGGTAGGAGAGGCAGCTGCGGTCGTGGTTTCGGTAGAAGGAGCCGAGCAGGCAAATAGAAGCGTAGCGGCGAGAAGAGCGGCGGAAAATTGCATAGCGCGAAAGTAGCCTGAACCTTGGAGTCCGAGCGTGCCGCGAGCACGCCGCATTGGTCTGCCATTTCCAGCATACCTAGGCGGCAACTACGCGCTACACGCACGCTCGGACTACAACGCCTGAGCTACTGCTTATTAATAGAGCTTGAAAAGCGGCTTTACATTGGCCAGCGTTTCGCCGAAGCGCTCGGAGGCGCGGGCCTGCTGGTAAGTTTCGGCAGCGGCTTTGGCGCGGGCCGTTTCATCAGCGATTACCTTGCTGGCACGGTCGGCCTTGATTAGCCCATCTTGCTGGCCCTGCGCAATGGCCGCCCGAATGGCGGCACTATACTGGCTCGTGATAACGGGTAGGCGGTCAGTGAGGCTCTGAAGCTGCGCCGCCAACTGCACTACTTGCTCGGCCGAGTTGTTGGCGGGCGTCAGGTACGAGTCGGGGTCGAGAATGTCAAGCTGATTTTGGGCCCGCGCAAACGCTTGGTCGAGAGCCGTAAAGCGGGCAGGCAAGTTGGCGGCCACGTAGTTGCTCATGCGGCTGATGTTGGCCACGTCGAGCGAGTTGGTGGCGGGCTGGCCCATTGGTGCTGCCGTGTAGTAGGCCGAAATATCTTCTTGATACGCTGCCAGCTGCACGTAGGGCCGGTAAAGCTGGCTAAGCTGGTGCTGAAGCACGCTCAACTCGTTGTCGAGGGTCAGCAGTGAGGCTTGATTGTCGGCGCGGGCCGCATCGAGGGCGCTGAAGAAATTGAGCGTCGGCTTGAGACCATTCTCGATAGTTTGGACCTGGGCGGCCGAAAAACCATCACTGGTAAGGCTGCTGGCCCGCACGCCGCTTAGCAGTTCGCTCACGGCATTCAGCATCGGGCCCACCGTCGGAATGGTTTTTACCAACGAGTTGCTGGTGAGGTGTGTGGCAAGGTCAACCAGGCGATTGCCCCGGTTCTTATCCACCACTTTAGTAGTGATGAGCGACTTGGTATAATCGACTAGCGAAATGCCCAGCGGGTTGCTTTCGGTGGGCGAGCTGAGGGCGGCCTGCTCGTTGGCATTGCGCAGGGCCTGGGTGAGGGCGCGCAGTTGCGAGAGGCGGCTGTGGCTCACTTGCAGCAGGTCGGCAGTGGCCTTCACGTTGCCCTTCGCTAGCGAGAAGCGGGTGGTTTGGCTGAGCTTTTGACCCGTGAGAAAGTTGTTGAACTTGCCGCCTAGCTCGGTGTACACGCGCTGCTGCTGGCGGTACGACTGCCGCAGGCTATCGACGCGCCGCGTGAGCAATAGCACCGTGGCCTGGGCCTGGGCGAGGGCCTGGGTTTGGGCATCCTCAGGAGAGGAGTGGGCTACCTGCATAGGTGCGGCCGCGGGCGAGGCCCCATCGGTAGGCAGCGCGGTAGAAGTAGTAGCCTGGGCAAATGCGCAAATAGGCAATAGCGCCAAGCCGAGGCCTAGCAGATAGGGGCGAGATACAGCAACAATCATAGGATAGAAGAAAGACCAATTAGGAGATGTCAGTTAATACGTTACGAACAAGCCAAACCGGCCCCCAAAGATGCAAAGACCGGGCCGAGTATCGCGCAAGGCGCCGCTTAAGTGCGCCCTAGGGGCGTTCGTAACGTACTGAATGGCGCCACGCGTTTCGCTGGCCGCAACCTCTCGGTGGTTAGTCGTTCCTTTGAATACGTATTCGCTTTCCTATTCCTGCATGAAACTTCGCTACTTGCCTTTGTTGGGTCTAGCCTTTTCGGCCTGCACCAGCAACTCAACCAAAACTACCAACCCGGCCGCCTCAGCTACCGACGCGCGCTTCGACCGTTTTAAAGACCAGTTCATCCTCGACTTTTGGCGGCAGAACCCTGACTACGCCTCATCGCAGGGCTTTCACAAATACGACTCGCTGCTAGCAATACCCGACGCAGCGCAGCGGCGTAGCGATGCGGCTTTCGTCTCCAAGAACCTAGGGGCACTGGCTGGCTTCCCCATCGACAGCCTGTCGCCCACCAACCAAATAGACTGGCGCCTGCTCAACAATGAGCTGCGAAGCCAGCGCTGGTACACTGACACGCTACGCAGCTGGCAGTGGAACCCCGCCAACTACAACCTAGGCGCCAGCGTGGGCGACCTGCTCAATGGCCGCCACTACCCGCTGGCGCGCCGCCTACGCAATATCTCCGACAAAATAGCGCAGGCCCCCGCCTACTACGCCGCGGCTAAGGCCAACATCACTGGGCCCACCCGCGAGCATGCTGAGTTGGCGGTGCAGCAAAACGAGGGTGGCCTAGCCGTATTTGGCCCCGCGCTGGCCGACTCGGTACGCAAATCAGACTTGAGCGACGCCGAAAAGCAGCTGCTGACCCAACGCATAGCAGGGGCGCAAAAGGCGGTGCAAGGCTACATCGACTTCCTAAAAGCAGACGTGTTGACGGGCAAGGATTTTCGCTCGTTTCGCATCGGTAAGGCGTTGTTTGACCGCAAGTTTGCGCTGGATATTCAATCGCGCTACTCGGCCGAGGAAGTATTTCAGTTGGCTCAGCAGCGCAAGGCATACTTGCTGCGCGACATGGGCCGGCGGGCGGCGCGACTCTTCCCTAGGTACTGCGCTGGCCAGCCGGTGCCCAAAGACACCTTGCAGCTCATTCGCCAAGTCATTGATAAATTGACCTTGAAACACGCTCCAAGCGATGGATTCGTGGATGCAGTGAAGCGCCAAATCCCGACGCTGACTAAGTTCGTGAACGACCACAAGTTGCTGACGCAGGACCCCAGCAAGCCATTGGTGGTGCGCGAAACGCCGCTTTACATGCGCGGCAGCGGCGCTGGCGCTAGCGTGAGCGCCCCCGGCCCCTACGACGTGAAGGCGAACACCTACTACAACGTGGAGCCCCTACCACCGACCTGGACGGCGCAGCAGGCCGAGAGCTATCTGCGCGAGTACAACGACTATACCTTGCAGATTCTCAACATCCACGAGGCCATTCCGGGACACTACACCCAGCTGGTATACGCCAATCGCTCGCCTTCGCGTGTGAAGAGCATCTTCGGCAACGGCGCCATGATAGAGGGCTGGGCCGTGTATGCCGAGCAAATGATGCTGGAGGCCGGCTATGGCAATAACAGCGACGAAATGTGGCTGCTGTGGGACAAGTGGAATATGCGCTCGACCCTCAATGCAGTGGTGGACAACCTCATCCAAACCAAAAGCGCTAGTGAGAAAGACGTAGTAGCTCTGCTCACGAGTGCAGGCTTCCAGGAGGAAGCCGAAGCGCGCAACAAGTGGCACCGCGCTACCTTGAGCCAAGTGCAGCTCAGCTCGTACTTCACGGGCTATACCGAAATTGTTGCCCTGCGCAACGAGGTGAAGCAGCGCGATGGTGAGCGGTTCAGCGTCAAAAACTTCAACGAGCAGTTCTTGAGCTTTGGCAGCGCCCCGGTCAAATACATCCGTGACCTGATGCTGCGGCGCTAGAGTGGTACTTTTGTAGCAACTATTCTGGACTATTGCCGGTTGTAGCCACCCCGCCCTTTTTTCATTTTCCCTCAATGACCGAAGAAGCCCGCCAGCACGTGGTAGATGCCGACGATGAAAGCCTCCGCCATCTCATTCACGAGCACATGAAGGTGTTTGCCAAGTTCACCTCCGAAGATTGCGCTGCCTGCGAAGCCCTAGCTCCGCCATTTGCCAAGTTTGTGGATGCACCCGAAAACGTAAGTATTCTCTTCGTGCGCCTGAACTCAGACCAAAACCCAGTGGCCAAAAAGATGATGCAGGAAAAAATAGCGCCGTTCTTTGTGAGCTACTGCCAGGGCCGTTTGCTCGAGTGCGATGCCCTCACGGAGGAATCCCAGGTGGTGGCCCAGCTCGACCGCTTGCGGACGTTTGCGCCGGTGAAATAGCAGGTTATTAAGTAGAAAACGTTTGTCATGCTGCGCTTGCCGAAACATCTTGGCAGCGGGTCTGCAAGTACGGCGCCAGCCTGCTGCAACCGGCCAAGATGCTTTGTGAGCGTGGCATGACAATTTTTATGGCCATCTGGCTGCGTCTGTCCTTGTTTTTTATTCTTTCCAAAACCCTAGACTTTGTGCTGCTGCCGGCCGTGTGGCTGGTGGCGCTGCTCCTAGGTGCCCTAGTGGCCCAGCCCTGGGGCCAAGCCCAGCGTCGCTGGCTACGGGCTGCCGGGCTGTTGGTGCTGCTCGGCACCAATAATGCGCTAGTAAACGAGGCGCTGCTGGCCTGGGAAAAGCCGCCGGTGGCACTGCGCGCCGTGGCACCGGCCGATGCGGTGGTAGTGCTCACGGGCGTTACGGCCATTAGTAAGTCGCCGCACGACCGGGTGTACTTGCAGCACGGGGCCGACCGGGTTATCGACGCGCTGTGGCTTTACCGCTCGGGGCGGGCGCGCCGCATTATCATCTCGGGCGGCTCGGGCGCTGTCCTGAGCGTGGCGAATACCGAAGCCAAGGACCTCGCCACGGTGCTGCGCCTGGCTGCCGTGCCCAAGGAGGACATTTTGCTGGAAGAGCGTAGCCGCAATACCCGCGAGAACGCGAAGTTCACCAAAGAACTGCTGTCTAAGCACCCTGCTATTAAGTCGCTGGTGCTCGTTACGTCGGGCTTTCACCAGCGGCGAGCGCTGGCCTGCTTTGCCAAAGTGGGGCTGTACCCGCAGTCCTTTCCGGCTGACTTTTACACCACTGACCGCAGCTGGACGCCCGACTACTGGCTGGTGCCGGATATCGGGGCCCTAGGCCGCTGGAGCCTGCTGCTGCACGAAATGGCCGGCTATGCGGTTTATAAAGTAGCTGGTTACTGCTAGCTTTTTTTAGTTGTTAGCTAGTGGCTGCTGGTAGCTTTCTCTTTTTGCGAAGGACTGATAGCTAGCTACCACTGGCTAATAGCCAAGCTTATGGTTCGCAAAATCATTCACCTCGACATGGATGCGTTTTACGCTTCTGTGGAGCAGCGCGATGACCCCACCCTGCGGGGGCGGCCCGTGGCCGTGGGCGGCGCTCGCGACCGCGGCGTGGTAGCGGCCGCCAGCTACGAGGCGCGGCAGTTTGGGGTGCGCTCGGCCATGCCTTCGAGCACGGCCCGCCGCCGCTGCCCCGAGCTGGTGTTTGTGAAGCCGCGCTTTGAGGTGTACCGGGCTGTGTCGCAGCAGGTGCGGGCCATCATGGCCGATTATACACCCCTCATCGAGCCGCTGTCCTTAGATGAGGCCTACCTCGACGTGACCGAACAGCTGCCACCGCACACCACCGCCACGCAGTGGGCCCGCGAAATCCGGGCCCGCATTCGCACCGAAACGGGGCTGACGGCCTCGGCCGGTATTTCCTATAATAAGTTTTTGGCCAAGCTGGCCTCCGACCACCGCAAGCCCGACGGGCAGTTCGTGATTCGGCCGCACGAGGGACCAGCGTTTGTGGAGGCGCTGTCGGTAGGGCAGTTTCACGGTATCGGGCCGGCTACGGCGGCGCGGCTCAATGCCCTAGGTATCTTCACCGGCCACGACCTGCGCCAGCAATCGGAGGCTTTTCTGCGCCAGCATTTTGGCAAGGCTGGCGGCTATTACTACGCCATTGCCCGCGCCGAAGACCACCGCCCCGTGGTGCCCGACCGCGTGCGCAAGTCTATCGGCTCCGAGACCACTTTCTTCCAAAGCCTCACCGAGCCGGCCGAGTTTTACGATAGCCTTGCGCCGCTGCTGGCTGGCGTGTGGGCCAGCGCCGAGCGCCTAGGGGTAGTGGCGCGCTCCGTCACGCTGAAAATGAAATACGACGACTTTCGGCAAATCACGCGTAGCCGCAGTGCCCTATCGCCCTTGCGCACGTTGGCGCAGTTCACGCAGGTTAGCCACGAATTATTGGCTCCGCTGCTGCCCCCAGCCCAGGGCGTGCGCCTGCTAGGCGTGGCCTTGTCGGGGCTGGAGGGAGTAGGGGGCGGTGGAGTAGGGCAGCAGTTGGGATTATTTTAACCTAGGTAATGGGTGTCATGCTGTTCAGCATGACACCCATTGCTTCTTGCTTCCGTTGCCCAGGTCAAGCTACTCCGTCTTTGCTTCCTCCACTTTTTCCTCCCCAATCCACACCGACTTCTGATTTACAAATTCTCGGATACCTAAGAAGGAAAGCTCACGCCCGTAGCCCGATTTTTTCACTCCACCAAAGGGCAGTTCATTCATCGACTTCACGAGGCCGTTCACGAACACCGCCCCGCTTTCTAGCTGCCGCGCCATTGCTTCGGCCTTCGCCAGGTCCTTGGTCCATACGGCGGCACCTAGGCCAAAGCGCGAATCGTTGGCGAGGCGCACAGCGTCATCAGCATCCTGGGCGCTGAGCACTAAAGCCACGGGACCAAAAAACTCTTCGGCGTAAGCCCGCTGGCCTGGCCGGATGTTGGTAAGAATCACGGGGTCGAAGCGAGGTGAGTCAAGGTCGGGTTGGCCGCCCGCTAGCTCGGTATGGGCGCCCTGGGCCACACTATCGGCTACTTGTTGGGTTAGGTTCTCGGCTAGGTCGAGGCGGGCCAGCGGGCCGTAGTCGGTAGCTTCGTCGAGTGGGTCGCCGTAGTGCAGGGCTTGCAAGTGCTCCTTTACTAGCGCCACAAATTCATCGTGAATAGACGCTTCCACAATAAAGCGCTTGGCCGCAATGCAGCTTTGACCAGCGTTTATCATGCGGGCCTGCGCGGCCGTTTGGGCCGCAACTGCTAGGTCGGCATCGGCCAGCACGATGAAGGGGTCGGAGCCACCTAGCTCTAGCACACTCTTCTTAATATGCTGCCCGGCCGCGGCAGCCACGGCGGCGCCGGCCCGCTCCGAGCCGGTGAGCGTCACGGCGGCTACCCGGTCGTCGGCAATGAGGCCAGCCACAGGCTCCGTCTCGATAAGAAGCGCGCGGAAAGCAGCGGGCGGCAAGCCCGCATCGTGGAAAAGCTTTTCGAGGGCCAGCGCGCACTGTGGCACATTAGGGGCGTGCTTTAGCAAGCCCACATTGCCAGCCATGAGGGCGGGCGCGGCGAAGCGCACCACCTGCCACATGGGGAAGTTCCAGGGCATGATAGCCAGCACCACGCCCAGCGGCGCATAGCTCAAAAAGCTGCGGCCACCTTCGGTCTTGATTTCTTCATCGGCCAAGAAGCTCTCCGCATGGTCGGCGTAGTAGTCGCAGCAAGCGGCGCACTTCTGGGCCTCGGCGCGGCCATCGCGTACGGGCTTGCCCATTTCGATGGCCATGAGGTGAGCTAGCTCGTGCTGGCGGCGGCGCAGCAGCTCGGCCGCTTGGCGCAGCACGGCGGCGCGCTCGGCAAAAGAAGTGGTGCGCCACTCGGCGGCGGCTTGGTACGCCTCAGCGAGAATCTGTTCGGTTTCGGCTGCCGAGAAGGCCGGGAAGCTATGCAGTACTTCGTTGGTATAAGGATTATGAGATTCGATAGCCATGAGCGTGAGTAGCCGGTAGGGCAAAAACAAGAAATTTTAAGCCTTAAAACCCCGCTAGCAGTCCCTAGGTTGTGTCTGGGCCCTCGGCCAAGGGCCAAAGGCGTCGGTCTTACCTTCGAAACCTGTTATTTTCGCCCGCGGCTACCGAACGATTACCCCGGTGGCGCTGGTTTTTATCCAACTGCCTATCTCCCGTGTCCGACGAACCACTTATTTCTATTCCCACGGCCGCCGAGGCGGCGTTAGTCAGACGCCTGCGAGCGCGCGACGAAACGGCCATGACCGAGTTTTACGACCGGTATTCAGCAGCGCTCTACGGGGTCATTCAGCGCATTGTAAAAGCGGAGGATGAAGCCGAGGATGTACTGCAGGAAGCGCTGGTCAAAATCTGGCACGCCATCGAGAGCTACGACCCGAGCAAAGGGCGCTTGTTTACCTGGGTGGTAAATATTAGCCGGAATTTAGCGATTGATAAAATCCGCTCGCGCCAGCACCGCGTAAGTTCTCGCACCCAGGGCCTCGATGACAGCCTAGCCGCTCAGCGGCAGGCCGCCCCGGCTACCTTCCGCCCCGAGCACGTCGGCTTGCAAGAGATTACCAAGCAGTTAGTGCCCGAGCAGCGCCAGGTTATCGACCTGCTCTATTTCGGTGGCTTCACGCAGAGTGAAGCGGCCGAAGAACTCAACCTGCCGCTAGGCACCGTGAAAACCCGAGCCCGAACCGCCCTTAAGGTTCTCGCCAAACTTATTCGCTAATCGCGCCCGCTTCGTGGAAAATTATCAAGAAATATTGGAATCTGGACGCCTAGAGCAGTACGCCCTAGGTGAGCTTGACCCCGCCGCCCGGGCCGAGGTGGAGGCGCAGGCTAGCCGCTATCCCGAAGTGCGGGAAGAGCTAGACGCGCTGCTTGCTGGCCTCGATGTATATGCTGAAGCTCATGCCATTACGCCTCCTGCTGGCATGCGTGAGCGCGTGCTAGGCCGCGTGCTGGCCGAAATAGGCACGGCTGCCCCCACAGCACCCGCCGCTGCACCTGCGCCGGAAGTGCCCACCATGCGCGTATCGGCCTCGAACCCGCACGTAGCCAGCCCGCCGCCTGCTGCCGCACCTACTGCCCGCCGCAGTGGCTGGGCTATTGCGGCCTCCGTAGCCTTGCTGCTGAGCTTGGTAGGCAATGCGCTGTTGTACACTAACCTACAGCAGACGCGTAGCGACCTGGCCGTGGCCCTGAGTGAGCAAACCCGCTTTGCCAGCGCCACACAGGTGATGGAGCGTCGCCTGAGCTCAACCCAAGAGCAACTGCATGTGCTGCGCTCGCCCGATGAGTATAAGCTAGTGGCCCTGGCTGGCACGCCGGCCCACCCCACAGCCCGCGCCCGCGTGCTCTTCAATAAAGTAGCTCACCGTGTGTACGTTGATGTGGCGCAGCTGCCACCGCTGCCACCTGGCAAGCAGTACCAGCTATGGGCCCTCGACCAGGGTAAGCCCGTGGATGCGGGCGTGCTCACGGCTGCCACTACAGCTGGCGATGGCTTGCAGCAGATGAAGGATATTGGTAGCGCCCAGGCCTTCGCCATGACGGTGGAGCCCACTGGCGGCAGCGCTGGCCCCACGCTCGACACCATGACCGTGATTGGGAATATCTAAGAAATAAGCGAAAGATTATTACGCAATAAATAGCTAATAATCACATGTTAAAAGGCGATGTGTTGCTTCTCGATGCAGAAGCGGCACGTCGCCTTTTAACATTTTGCTCGTTTTTTGCTTAAAGCTGTGCATAATTCGAAGGATACCAATATATTCCATGCACGGTACCATTTTTACGTTGCTGAAGCGTTACGTTCAGACGCAGTACGACCATAGCACGTGGGTGCGATTACTGGATGCTGCTGGTCTCAGCGCGGCCGATTTCAATCATAAATCGGTGTATCCCGACGAGCACATGTACGCCCTAGTCGGCCAAGCTGCCCAAATGACCGGTATTCCAACCGGTGAACTGCATGAGAAATTCGGCGAGTACCTGGTGCCTGACCTCATGTATATGTATCAGAAATACCTGGACCCCAACTGGCGCACGCTCGACATGCTAGAGCATACCGAGGGCCGCATGCACACCCAGGTGCGCCGTGAGCACACCGAAAACGCACCGCCCGTGCTCGAGGTCAAGCGCTTAGGTGAGAATGAGCTCCTAATTAATTACGTGTCAGCGCGTCGTATGGGCGGGCTAGCCGTGGGCATTGTGCGCGGTTTAGCTGCTTATTATGACGAAGCCGACCGCATCGACGTAATGCCAACCACTAGCGAAGACGGCGAGCGTGTGCAAATCCATGTTCGCCGGACCTAAGACAATAGGTTGGACTTTGCAGTCCAACCTATTGCTAAAATAACCTAGGCTGCATGGGGCGTCCCGGACCGCCGGGCTGGTAGTCATCAGTTTCGTGGTCGTCTTCGTCGTCCACGTCGCTTTCTTCCATTTCTACTTCAAGCTCGTCTTCGTCCTCTTCGGGCGTTTCATCTTCCTCATCGAGCGAGTCAAATACGCGGTCGAGCGAGGCTTCGGCGTGGCGCAGCTTGTGGCGGCACAGGCGGATAAGCTCGGCCGAGCGCTCGGCGCGGGCCGTGAGGTCATCGACATCTACTTGGTCGGTTTCGAGGCTGCGCAGAATGGTTTCCAGCTCTTGAATGGCTTCGTTGTAAGTCACTTGATTGAATTATAAATTTTAAACTTATGAGTTATGAGGTAGGGGAGCGGCCGGCTGAACTGACGCAGAGTGCTGGCGTAGCAGCTGGTTTTCCTGCCGTAGCGCTGTTACCTCCAAGCTCATGGCTTTTAACTCATGCCCTTTGATTGCTTTGAGAAAGCCGTGCTGCATCACGTAGCGCTGGCGCAAGAGCTGCTCGCGGCGGCGCTGGTGGTGGCGCACAAAGCGGCGCAGTACCGTGCGCGAGCGGCGGCGCAAGCGCTGCTCCTCATGCCCTAGGGCGCGGCGGGCTGCTTGGGGCAGGGTATAGCGAAAGCTTTCGAGGTGCTGGCCGAGCTGGCGCAGGTGCTGGCGCGGGGCCTGTGTGGCTTGGCGGCTGCGCTGCGCCAGGGTTTCCTGGGCTTGGCGCAGCTGCTGGCGAGCCGCTTCGCGCGAATGGTCGGCCAAGCGCTGCAGGCGAGCGTGGTGCTGGGCCAAGTGCTGGCGGCTGCGGTCGGCTACGCGCTCGGCCAGCTCCATCACCAGCGCTTCGAGGCGGGCAAGGCGCTCGACCAAGAAAGCCGCCACGGCAGTGGGCGTTTTGAGCGCGCGGTAAGCTACTAGGTCTATTACAGCTTCGTCGCGCTCGTGGCCGATGCCTGTGAGCACCGGCAGCGGAAACGAGGCCACGGCCGCCGCCAGCCCGTATTCGTCAAAAGCCAATAAGTCGGTCTTCGAGCCACCACCGCGAATGATAATAACCGTATCGAACTGCCCGCGGCGGGGACGAATGGCATCGAGCGCGGCCCGAATGCTAGCAGGTGAGTCTTCGCCCTGCATCAGGGCCGGAAAGAGGGTAAGTGCGAAGTCATAAGGTGCTTCTTCAAGCTGACGCACAAAGTCTTGAAAGCCCGCCGCGGTAGGGGAGGAGATGACCGCCAGCCGCTGCGGCCCTAGGGGCAGCGTTAGCTCTTGTTGGCGCTCCAGCAGGTCTTTCTCGGCAAGCTTGCGCAGGGTAGCCAGGCGCTGGCGCGCTAGTTCGCCCACGGTGTAGCTGGGGTCGAGAGCTAGTACATCGAGCGAGAAGCCGTACTGCTCATGAAAGGTCACCTTCACACGCAGCAGCAGGCGCAGGCCGGGGCGCAGCTCCTGGCCGGTGGCCTCGGTGAAGGCGGGCGCAATTTGCTGGTAGCGGCTACCCCAGAGCGTGGCCCGTGCCTGCGCCGTGAAGCCTAGGGCCTCGGCGCCCGCGGCGGGCTCGGTCAGGGTGAGGTAGCAGTGGCCGCCCACTTGGCGCGGGCGTGTCATATCGGCCACCTCGGCTACCACCCAGTAGCTGTCAGGAAAGCGGTGGTGCAGGGCGGCGCGCACCTGCGTCAGCAGCGCCCCTAGGCTGAGCGGGGCAGCCGGCTCGGTGGGGGTAGGGGCGGCACGGCGGGGGTAAAGCGGCATGTAGGAATACTAGCGCGTAACGGCTGCGCGAGCTTATAAAGGTACGGCAGGCTAAAAAAGTTGGTGGTAGTGCTACCTAGTGTGTCCGACTGAGGCGAGGGTAACTGCTGCAACTGGTATGAGTTACGGCTTTGCCTAAACTTGCGCCAGTCAGAGCCAGTTGCGGGTGCTCGTGCCAGTTGGGGGCAGCTACCAATGCGGGAGTAAGGAGTTTAACGACCTTAGCGCCGAACTTTTTGCGCGTGCCTGCGCCTTAGCCAACTAGCCGCTGGATAGGGCAATTTTGTGCTGGCCCGTACCTTGCGGCTTACAACTCACTCTCTTTTCCCCTCTCACCCCACTTTTATGATGAATTCGTCCCGGCACCTGCGTGGCGCGGCTCTCGTAGCAGCTCTCCTAGGTTTCGGCGCTAGCACCCCCGCGCTGGCCCAGAAAACAACTACTGCTGCTCCCCGCGGCATCAACCCGGCTTACATCGATAAATCGGTAGCGCCGTGCGATAACTTCTTTCAATATGCCTCGGGCAACTGGCTAAAGAGCCACCCGGTGCCGGCTGCTGAGAGCCGCTGGGGCAGCTTCAACGAGCTAGCCGACCGCAACAACGCCACCCAGAAAGCCATTTTAGAAGACCTGGTGCGCGGTGCGGGCACGGCCAAGCCGGGCTCTAATGCCCAAAAAGTAGGCTACTTCTATGCTTCGGCTATGGACACGGCCGCTATTGATGCGGCGGGCCTCAAGTACTTGAAGCCCTACCTCAACCGCATCAACGGCATCCAAACCTTGCCGCAGATGCAGCAATTCTTGGCCGACCCGCGGGCGCAGGCTGGTAGCGTGTGGTATGGTTTCGGCGTGGGCCAAGATGAGAAAATTAGTACCCAGTACGCCGTACAGGTGTATCAGGGTGGCCTCTCGCTACCCGACCGCGACTACTACCTGAGCGATAACGGCCGCATGAAAAACATCCGGGCTGCGTACCAGACCTACCAGACCAACCTGTTCAAGCTCCTAGGTGACGATGCGGCCACTGCAGCCAAGAATGCCGCGACTGTAACCCGCATCGAAACCAAACTGGCCCAGGCCAGCCGTAGCCGTGTAGACCTGCGTGACCCGCAGAAGAACTACAACAAAATGACGGTGGCGCAGCTCAGCAAGGAGTATCCCAACATTGACTTCTCGCAAGTACTGAAGGCCAGCGGCCTCGGCACGGCCAAGGAAATCATTGTGGGCCAGCCCGAATACTTGAAAGAGGTAAACGCCATGCTGGCCGCCGAGCCCATCGCCGACCAGAAGCAGTACCTGCGCTTTCACCTCGTTACGAGCCTCATTCCGGCCCTGCCCAAGACGTTTGGCGACGAGTCGTTCCGCTTCGCGCAGGTGCTGACGGGCGCCAAGCAGCAGCAGCCTCGCTGGAAGCGCAGCCTGCGCGCCACCGACGGCGCCCTAGGGGAGGCCTTTGGCCAGCTCTACGTAGACAAGGCGTTTACGCCGGCCGCCAAGGCGAAAGCCAAGGAAATGATTGAGAACCTGCGCGCGGCCTACGCCGAGCGCATCATGAAAACCGACTGGATGAGCGCCGCCACCAAGAAGGAGGCCATCACCAAGCTCAACGCTTTCGCGGTGAAAATCGGTTATCCCGATAAGTGGAAGGACTACTCGAAGCTGAACATCGTGCGCGACAGCTACCTCAATAACGTAGTGGCCGCCCGCATTTGGCGCAACCAAGATGAGCTAAACCACTTCGGCAAGCCCATTGACCGGAGCGAGTGGGGCATGACGCCGCCCACCGTGAACGCCTACTACAACCCGCCGATGAACGAGATTGTGTTCCCGGCCGGCATCTTGCAGCCCCCGTTCTACGACCCCAAGGCCGACGACGCAGTAAACTACGGCGGCATCGGCGCCGTGATTGGCCACGAAATGACCCACGGCTTTGACGACCAGGGCCGCCAGTACGATTCGAAGGGCAACCTGCGCGACTGGTGGACCAAGGAAGACAATGACAAGTTCAACGCCAAGGCCGCGATGGTGGGCAAGCAGTACGACGCTTTCTCGCCCCTCGACTCGGTACACGTGAACGGCAAGCTGACCATGGGCGAGAACCTGGCCGACCTAGGTGGCCTCACCATCGCCTACCAGGCTTATCAGAAAACGCCCGAGTTTAAGGCCAATAAGAGCATCGACGGCTTCACGCCTGCGCAGCGCTTCTTCCTAGGCTGGGCCCAAATCTGGCGTGGCAACGCCCGCCCCGAGTATGTGCGCCAGCAAGTGCAAACCGACCCACACTCGCCGGAGCAGTTCCGCACCAACGGCCCGCTCATGAACATGCCCGAGTTCTACGAGGCTTTCGGCTGCAAGCCTACCGATAAGATGGAGCGCCCTGCCGCCGAGCAGGCTCGCATCTGGTAAGTAGTGGTGTACCGTAGACCCTGCGGGTCCGCGAGTTGATTCCTTTACTAAGCCCTACTCACGCGCGGACTCACAGAGTCCGCGGTACGCAAGAACCCGCCCTCCCTAGGGGGCGGGTTTTTTGTGTAAGTAGGACTTGCCGCCAAGAGGTCAAAATTTAGGCATTATTATGCAACTGTGAAGCTTTGCAGCCATCTATACCTTACTTTCACGACCCCTATTGCTCCCTACACTTCACATTTTTTATGACATCCACTACTATCTCGCGGCTGGTGCTGGCCACGCTCGGCCTAGGTGGCCTGGCCGCCACCACGGCCTTTGGGCCGCCCGCCAAGCCGAATCCGCCCCAGAAAGGCATCGGCATCAACCTGGCTAACATCGATACGTCGGTGCAGCCGTGCGAAGACTTTTATCACTACGCCAATGGCGCTTGGCTGAAAAACAACCCCGTGCCGGCCGCCGAAACGCGCTGGGGTGCCTTCAACGAGCTGGCTAATAACAACCAGGCTGTAGAGCGCCGCATTTTGGAGAAAGCTGCCGCCAATCGCACCGCCAAGCCTGGCTCGAATGACCAGAAGGTGGGCGATTTCTACGCCGCCGCCATGGACTCGGTGGGCATTGAAAAGGCTGGCCTCAAGTACTTACAGCCGCGCCTCGACGAGATTAAGAACCTCAAGAGCCTGGCCGATGTGCAGAAGTACATGGCCAGCCCGCACTACTCGGGCGGCTGGTACGGTATGGGCGTGGGCCAGGACAGCAAAAACAGCACTCAGTATGCTGTGCAGCTGCGCCAGGGCGGCCTAGGCCTCGGCGACCGCGACTACTACCTCAAGCAGGATGGCCGCTCGAAAGCTGTGCGCACGGCCTACAAGGCCTACATGACCAGCATTTTCCAGCTCCTAGGTGACGCGCCGAGCCTGGCTGCCACCAATGCCGATGCAGTGCTGGCGCTGGAAACCAAAATTGCCGAGGCCAGCCGCGACCGTGTAGCCCTGCGCGACCGCCTCAAGAACTACAACAAGGTGCCCGTGGCCCAGGCCGCCAAGGACTACCCCAACCTGAACCTGCCCCTGCGCCTGAAAGAATCCGGCCTAGGTAGCGCCCAGGACGTGATTATTGGTCAGCCCGAGTTCTTGGCTTCGGTCAATAACCTAATGGCCAATACGCCCATTGCCGACCAGCAGCAGTATCTGCGCTGGAATCTGGTAGATGGCACTACTTCGGCTCTGCCCAAGGCTTATGGCGATGCCAACTTCCGCTTTCAGCAAGTGCTGACGGGGGCCAAGCAGCAGCAGCCTCGCTGGAAGCGCGCCCTACGCGCTACCGATGGTGCCCTAGGTGAGGCATTTGGCCAACTCTACGTTGATGAGGCGTTTTCGCCCGCTGCCAAGGCTCGCGCCAAGCAGATGGTTGAAAACCTGCGCGCGGCCTACGCCGAGCGCATTATGGCCACCGACTGGATGAGCGCTGCCACTAAGAAAGAAGCCATCCAGAAGCTGAACGCCTTCGCCGTGAAAATTGGCTATCCTGACAAATGGAAGGACTACTCGAAGCTGAAAATCACTCGCGAGAGTGCCTTGCAAAACCTGTTTGCTACCGCTGAATGGCGCCGCGCCGACAACCTGGCCAAGTTTGGCAAGCCCATCGACCGGGGCGAGTGGGGTATGACGCCGCCCACCGTGAATGCTTACTACAATTCGAGCATGAATGAAATCGTGTTCCCGGCCGGCATTTTGCAGCCTCCGTTCTACGACCCCAAGGCCGACGATGCTGTGAACTATGGTGGCGTGGGCGCGGTAATCGGCCACGAAATGACGCACGGCTTCGACGACCAGGGCCGCCGCTCAGATGCCAAAGGCAACCTGCGCGACTGGTGGACTAAGGAGGACAACGAGAAGTTCAACGCCAAAGCCGACATGGTGGGCAAGCAGTACGACGCCTTCTCGCCCCTCGACTCGGTGCACGTGAATGGTAAGCTGACGATGGGCGAAAACCTAGCTGACATCGGCGGCATCACCATCGCCTACCAAGCCTTCCAAAAAACGGCTCAGTTCAAGGGCGGCCAAAAGATTGATGGCTTCACGCCCGCGCAGCGCTTCTTCCTCGGCTACGCTCAAATCTGGCGCGCCAACCAGCGCCCCGAAGCCCTGCGCCAACAGGTGCAAACCGACCCGCACTCGCCCGGCCAGTACCGCACCAACGGCCCGCTCATGAACATGCCCGAGTTCTACGAGGCCTTCGGTTGCAAAGACGGCAACAAGATGGTGCGCGCTGCGGCCGACCGCTCGCGCATTTGGTAAGCCTTTTGCAGTAATGCTAAACAAAAAAAGCCTGGCCGTGATGGTCAGGCTTTTTTTGTTTGACTAGCCTCCACCTAAGTCTAAGCTGTGCCAGTATTGGTAAAATTTGCCGGTAGCCAGATTGTAATAAATTGACCAGTGGTCGGCGCCACCATCCCCAATAAGTAGGTATGCGCGCAGCCACTGCGGCACGTAGCCAGGCGGTGTGGGGCGCAGGCCGATGTCCTCGGCGGAAAAGGCTACGTCGCCGAGGAGGTTGATAAACAAACAGGGTTGCTTGCGCTGATTGTAAAAGCCGAAATACTGTCGGTGGTATTGTCTTAGTCGTTGCGTGATGCTTTGGGCATAAGTCGAATCTCGACGAGTTTTGGGAGCTGAGTTTACGTTCAACAACTGCACCACTGCTAGCGCCTGTTCGGCAACCGCGGCTTGTGAGGTAGTCGGCGTGAAGCGGCGAGATAGAACCAGCTTTTTTTCGGGAATCCAGGCCGGCAACTGGGCCACTGCCGGAAACAATGCACAGTCGGCCCCATTCACCTGCTCCCTCGTGGCAACTGTGTCTTTAGGCGTGGATGCTGTTTGAGCAATAGCAGCTAGCGGTACGCTACTTATTATTACTGCTAGAGGGAAGGCATACATTAAGGCTTTTTGTCAAATGCAAACTAATGTAACTGCAATAAACTTTTTGTAGACGCCTGCTTCCTACTCCTGCGCTTGTACAGCGGTAGCATTATTCGCCACAGCTATAAAATGGCAGGCGCTACAGCATTGCGCTGAGTACTTTTGTTTATCAACTGTTAATTACTAAAACTTTATTCCTACCCGTACTTTATGAAGAAGATTATTCTTAGCCTAGGTCTCGCCGTCGCGCTGCTGGGTCCGCTGGCCCCAGCAGCCCACGCCTGGGGCTTCTTTGGGCACCGCGTTATCACGCAGGTAGCTATCTATGAGCTGCCAGCTAGCATGCAGGCGTTCTATTTCCGGCACATGCCTGAGCTGGTGCGCCTGTGCACCGCTCCCGACGAGCGCCGCAACCAAGACAAAGCCGAGGCCAGCCGCCACTATATCGACATGGACCACTACGCCGAGGATAACCCCTTTGCCAAAATGCCCCGTGATTATGAGAATGCGCAGGAGAAATTCACGGCTGACACCCTGCGCAAATACGGCACTGTGCCCTGGACGGTGCTCGAGAATCGCACCAAGCTAGTGGAAGCCTTCCGCGAGCGCGATACTACGGCCATTGTCAAGTACTCAGCCGAGCTAGCGCACTACGTGGAAGATGCCTTTGTGCCGCTGCACACCACCGTCAACTACGACGGCCAGCTTACCAACCAGGGCGGCCTGCACAGCCTTTGGGAAAGTCAATTGCCTGAGCGCTACATCTTGACCTACAAGCTGAGTGGGGATGAGGCCAAGGCACCCGCCAATTCGCAAGACGCTATTTGGGGGGTTATCCAGAACAGCTACGGCTTCCTTACGGCCACGTTCGACCTCGAAACCAAGGCTAGCAAGGGCTTTACGCCCCAAACTAAGTACACTTATACCCACCGCTTTGGGAAAACTCAGCGCCGCTACTCCGATGCCTTCGCCGATGAGTACAACAAGCTAGTAGGTGGACAGGTCGATTTTCGGATGCGCCAGGCCGCACCTATGGTAGCTTCGTTTTGGCTGTCGGCTTGGCAAGAAGCCGGCCGCCCCGACCTAAGTGGCCTCATGTACCCAGCCAAGCTTAGCAAGGAAGAAAAAGAAAAATTAGATGTGCAGCTCAAAGCCTTCAAAGCCAATACGCTGCCGCAAGACCAGCTACTGCTGGCCCAGCAGAAGGAAAAGAAGGTAGAGGCCCCCGACGAGATAAAAGCCGCTGACCCCAACGAAGCCCTGCCGCCGCCCGAGCCCGAGCCTGCCCCCGCCGAGGAGCCCGCTGCTACCGTAACCACGCCCGCCGCCCCCGCTAAGGTGAAGGTGAAAACCAAAGGGGCCGCCGGTACCGAAAAAGCCAAAAGCAAGCCTAAGCCTGCAAGCTGGTAGGCTTGGATATAACACTACGGTTGTCAGTGCGAGGCGGAACGACGAAGCAACCCTTCCTTTACGTTTGCTAATACTAGCGACTGTGAAGGAAAGGTTGCTTCGTCGTTCCGCCTCGCACTGACAACCGCTTGTTTTTCGTAGCCATGTTTTTTCGCTTTCTTTTTATAAGTACTGCCCTAGGGCTGCTTGCCGCCTGTAACCCGGCCGATAAGCCTGCTACCGCGCCTACCAAGGCGGACCTACCGGGCCCCAACATCGCGACCCTTACTGATAGTACGGCCCCCGCTGCACTGCTCGCCTACGGCCAGCAGTATCCCGGCTCAGAAGTGCTGTTTAAGACGCGCCTAGGCAATATTCGGGTGAAGCTCTACGACGATACGCCCATTCACAAAGCCAACTTCCTGCTGTTGGCCCGGCGTGGTGTATTCGACGAAACGGTATTCAACCGGGTGGTGAAAAACTTTGCCGTGCAGGGCGGCCAAACCAGCGAGTCGCGCACCATTGCGTTGCGGCGCTACCGCTTGCCTTCCGAGGTGCGGCCCAATCACTTTCACTTCAAAGGTGCCTTAGGTATGGCTCGGTACAGCGATGAGGAAAACCCGCAGCGCCTATCATCCAATACCGACTTTTACTTTGTGGTGGGCAAGAAGCTGACGGCCGATGAAGCCCGCCGCAGCGCTAGCCGCCGCCTCACTCCCGAGCAGGCTAGCACCTACGCCGCCCGCGGCGGCGTGCCCGCGCTCGACGGCGCCTACACCATCTTCGGCGAAGTAATCGAAGGCCTAGACGTAGTGGATAAAATCTCGCAAGTGCCCGTGAACCCCAATGATAAGTGGCCCGAGCAAGACGTAGGAATGCAAGTAACGGTAGTAAAGTAATGAAGAGGTAGGCTCGCTAGCCGTGGACCCCACCCCCAGCCCCTCTCCTCCGGGAGAGGGGTGCCGACCGTAAGCAAACGTGAGCTTATGTTATTCAGTCGTCAGGCTCCCCTCTCCCGGAGGGGAGGGGCTGGGGGTGGGGTAACACGAGCGCCGAGTCCGCTATTCGCTCTTATACACCACGCCCGCTTTCATCACGAACCTAGGGCGGGTGAGAGTGGAGATATCCTGCAAAGGGTCGCCGTCTACGGCCACGACATCAGCATATTTGCCGGTTTCGAGGGCGCCTAGGTTGGTGGGGTCGCCTAGGAGCTGAGCGGCATTGAGGGTAGCGGCCCGGATGGCTTCGAGCGGTGGCATGCCGGCCTCAGTCATGTAGCCAAATTCCAGCGCATTTTGGCCGTGGCGATACACGCCGGCGTCGGTGCCGAAGGCCACGCGCACGCCCGCCTTGTAGGCGCGGCCGAAGGTGCCCTGCATTACGGTGCCGATGCTAAGTGCCTTGCCCGCTACCACGGCCGGAAAGTAGCCGGGGTGGCGGCGCGCCGTGTCGGCCACCGACTTGCCTGCAATGAGGGTAGGCACATACCAGGCCTTCGACTTCTTAAACAGCGCAATGCCTTCGTCATCCAGCAGCGAGCCGTGGTCGATGCTGCTCACGCCAGCCCGCAAGGCCCGCTTGATGCCCTCGGGGCCGTGGGCGTGGCAGGCCACGGGCATACCTAGGTCGCGGGCGGTTTCGACCACGGCTCGGATTTCTTCTTCGGTGTACTGCGGCCCGCTGCCGTTGGGGCTGAGGTCGAGCACGCCGCCGGTGCTGGCAATCTTGATGAGGTCGGCGCCGCGCTTAAACTGCTCGCGTACCGCCTGCCGGCACTGGTCGGGGCCATTGGCGATGTTGCTGGGGTGGCCCAGCTTTTCCATCATGTCGGCGCTGAGGCCGTCGCCCTCGTCCATGTGCCCGCCAGTAGCCGAAATGGCCGTGCCCGCCGAGTAGATGCGGGGCCCCGGCACGAGGCCGCGGTTCACAGCGTTGCGCAGGGCCGTGTTCACACCCGAGCCGCCGCAGTCGCGCACCGTGGTGAAGCCTGCTCGCAGCGTAGTCAAGGCGTAGCCTTGAGCGCGGTAGGCTATATCAGCTGGACCTAGGGTAAACTGGTCGGTGAAGGAACTGCGGCTCTGCTGGCTTTCGAGGTGCACGTGGCAGTCGATGAGGCCGGGCAGCACGGTCTTGTTTTCGAGGTTAACAACCTTGTCCTGCGCCGTAGCGGCCGTGTAGCCGGCCTGCACCGCCACAATGCGGTCCTTCTCCACCACCAGCGTCTGCTGAGTTAGCAAGCGGCCGCTGCGCACGTCGAGTAGGCGCCCGCAGTGCAGATAAGTTTTTTGGGCAAAAGCCGCCGGCCCAGCCAACCCTAGGGTAGTGAGTAGGAGCAAGGAGCGAGTAAGCGTGCGCATAGACGAAAAGACGAAAAAGTGTCAATATTTCGTCGCAAGCTACGCGGTGGCTTGGCTTTCACCAACCCCCACTAAGCATTACTCGTGTTCCGATTTCATGGGCTGCAACCGCGTCAGCAAATCAGTGAGATGCTGGTAGATAAAGTCAGCCGCCTGCTGGCGCATGCTATTAGCATCGCCCTTGAAGTGCGTGCGAAACTCGTGGATGTGTTTATCTATAAAAATGGACACGAACACGGTACCCACCGGCTTGTCGGGAGTGGCTGAGGGGCCGGGGCCGCAGAGGCCCGTCACGGCCACGCATACATCGGCCTGGGGTAGGTGGCGGTGCAGGCCCATTACCATTTCGTTGGTGGTCTGCTGACTTTCAGCCGAGTACAGTTCGATGGTTTCGGGGTTCACGCCCAGCAGTTGCTGCTTGGCTTGCACATGGTACGTCACCACTGAGCCCAGCAGCACGTCGCTGATACCCTCGGCTGGGGCCAATTGGGCTGCTACCAAGCCGCACGTACAGCTTTCGGCCAAGGCCAGGGTAAGCTTATACTGTAAAAAAAGCTTGACGAGAGGCGTGCAATCGGAAGGTGGAGGCGTGGGTTTCATGCAGGGTTTTGGCTAGAATAACTAGGAAGTGCGATGGTGTACTAAGCGCCCTACGTGACCAAGCCGCCGCAGTGTTGCGGCTGTGCTTATTGGCCCTAGGTGCCGTAAATGCCGCTTGCACCCTACGTTTGTGGCCTTAAGCCTGGCCAGCGCGCCGGTTACTTTTATTCCCATTCCTTATTTTTCATGACCACGCAAGAAGAATTTGAGGCTGCTGCCCAGCGTGCGCAGCAATTGCCCGCCAAGCCCAGCAACACCGTGCTACTCCAACTATACGCGCTTTACAAGCAGGCCACCGAGGGCGACTCCACTGGCCCGCGCCCGGGGGGCTTCGACTTCAAAGCCATTGCCAAGTACGACGCTTGGCACCAGCTCACTGGCCTCAGCAAAGACGCCGCTCGCCAGCAATACGTAGAGCTGGTGAATGAGCTGGCAGGTTAATTCTTAGTGATTAGTTTTTAGTGGTTAGTGCTTAGTTAACCAGTGACAATTAATCACTACCCACTAAAAACTAGTCACTAGGAATGAACATCTCCCGCAAAAAGCCGAGCTACCCGCTCACGCCAGCTCTGCGCCAGTACTTGCGCGACTACGACCGCGAGGCACCGCTGCCGGTGAGCTATGCCGACCTAGGGCGCTACAGCAACTCGTTTGCACTGCTCGACCGCACTGGGCGCGACACATTTTGGCAAACCGTGTTCTACGAGCCGCACACGCTGCTAGAGCTGAGCGCGGGCCTAGTGCAGGTGTATGCGCTGCTCAAAACGGCGGGCGACCTGAGCTTTACTGAGCACCTGCTGGCCGACCGCATCGATTACTGCCGCTTCGGCAACTCCAATCCGTTTCGGGTGCGCATCCTCAACCAACTCAACGACAACTACGACTACTTCTACGTGAAGCAGGCCGATGCCTCGCGCCTCTACGGCTTGGAGCTGGAGCATTTGCTATCGCCAAATTCGATGAACTTCTTGGTCGATACCGGCAATACGCTCATCGAAGAACACATTGCGGGCATTCCGGGCGACGATTTTATTCGGCTGCGCCTGCAATTGCCTCACCTCAATCAAGTGCGCATTGCTAAGGAGTTTGTGAAGTTCAACGAGCGCTGCTTTGCGCGCTTGCTCGGCGACATGCGCGCCTACAATTACGTCATCGACGTGACGCCCGACTTTGAGGACGAGCAGTACCGGGTGCGGGCCATCGACTTCGACCAGCAGAGCTACGAGGGCCGCCGCATCATGTACATGCCACAGTATTTCAAGGACAACGGCCCCGTAGTGGACATGTGCGCCCGCCTGCTCAAGCCCGAAAACCTGCGCCAGTACCAAGCCGAAGAGCGCACCCTAATGGCCCGCCGCGCCCGCGCCGAGCGCCACCGCCTCAAAGCCCTGCTCGATGTAATGCGCCGCCAGGAGCTAGCCCCCGTAGAAAAAGTAGACGAGCTAAAAGCGGCCCTCAACCGCTATCACCGCACTACCAAATTCGACCACTGCGACTCGATGGGCGACGTAGTGCGCCTCAATCTCTGGCACATGCTGGGGCCCAAAACGCTGGCCGCTGTAACGCCCTAGTCGGCTTAGCGATATACCTAGTGCACTCATCCTAGGTGGCACAGCTAAGCCATCATTCATTGCTATGGTACACATTCAAGAACAAGGCGATACGGTAGTCTTCACCGTAGAAGGCTGGCACAAGCTCTGGGCACTACGCAGCGAGCTACGCATTCCGCGGGCGAATATCTTAGGTGCCCGGCGCGACCCCGAAGCGTCGAAAGAGTGGGGAATACGTGCCTTGGGTACTTCCGTGCCTGGTATATTGAAAGCGGGGACGTTTTACTTTGATAGCACGGGCGACAACAAGCCCACTTTCCTCGACGTGCAGCACCGCGAAAACACGGTAGTAATTGACTTGCAAGACGAAGAGTACAATCGCCTTATCATCGAAGTGGCCGACCCAGCGGCCGTAGTGGCGCTCTTCAGCCCGGTAGCAATCTAGACAGCTGACAAAATGAAAAAGGGCAGGCTGGTCGCGACCAGCCTGCCCTTTTTCAATAGGGGGCGCTATACTGCGGGCTTCGGCGCGGGCAAGTCAAACGCCGTAGCGTCGTGCTCGAAGTGCCCTTTGTGCGAGCCGTCGCAGAAAGGTTTTTGGGCGCTCAGGCCGCAGCGGCAGATGCTGATGCGCTGGCGGCCACCTAGGCCGTAGGGCTGGCCTTTAGCGTCCACGAGTTCGAAATCTTCGCCCTCCACACGGAGCGAGCCGTTGGAGAGAACGGTAAGTTTAGTAGCCATGAAAATGGGATTGGGTTGGTGAGGTAAGAGAAGTGGCTACAGGTCCTTGCGCAGCACAAAGTCGTTCATCCAGTACGGGCCAATCGGAATGTCTTCCTCGCGGTGCTGGGCAAAGCCTTGGCGCTCGTAGAAAGCCAGGGCGGGGTTGTGGCGGTTTACGTTGAGCTCTAGCACGCGGCCACCGGCCTCGCGCACGGCTTGCTCCACGGCCGTGATGAGCTGCTGACCTAGGCCCTGGCCCTGGTGCGAGGGCAGCACATAGATTTTATTGAGGTGGTACACGCCCTCGGGCTTCTCGGAGTAGGAGGCGAAGCCGCTGGGCTGGCCTTCTACATAAGCCAGCAAAAAGGCATGATGTTGGTCGCGCATCTGCTTGCGCAGCGAAGCTGGCGTGTAGATGACGCGGTACATGTACTCTATCTGCTCTTTCGAAATAATGAAGCGGTATGTGGGCTCCCAAGTAGCCTCAGCCAGCGCAATGATGGTGGGAATATCCTGCTCAGTAGCAGGCTGAATGTGCAGGGGCGCGGCCGGAGCGGCGGGAACGGATGACGACATAAACTATAAAAACTAGGCGAATGTCGGCTACAAACCTGACTTTTGCGCCCCACTTGGCATACGCAATGCGCCCGCTGGCCGTTGACTAGCGCAAATTGGCCCGCAACTTGGTAAGTAGACCATAGTACTTATTTCAGTTTTTCTGTTCTCTCTTCATGACACCTTCCCGCAATTCCTATTTTTCCGAAGCCCGTTTGGTAGTAGCTGGCCTGCTGCTGGCTGCGCTGCCGCTAGCTGCCCAAGCTCAGCAAGCCGGCGACCTCACGGGCTCGCGGCCCAGCGCCGCCTCGCGCCCGGCTGCCAGCCAGTCGGCCAAACCTAGCGCCAATGCCGATGCTGGTCTGGCCGCGCTCATCAAGGAAAGCGTGGACCTAAACCGCGCCACTGCCGACGAAATGCCCGACCTCTACGGCCGCTTTATCGACGCAGTGCGCGAGCAGCGCCGCCAGTGGACCGAGCGCGACTGGACCAACGCTAGCGACGCCCTCAGCCGCCTCAACGCCCGCTACGAAGTGGTGCGCACCGGCATTGACATGGAAGACCGCATTCGCATTCGGTCGTGGCAGGGCGAGTTTCGGACCTTGCAAGGCGCCCGTAAAGTCAATCAAAAGCTTGACGAAAAGAATGTTAATGTAAAATAGGGCTAGCGTTGCTGCCGGGTGCGGCCCCAGCCCTAGGTACCGTGCCTAGTGCCGAGGCTACCCCGGCAGCCCTACCTTTGTGGTTCTGTACTGCTTAGTTCTATCAGGACCACTCGCGTTATGCACATTGCCATCGTCGGCAACATCGGAGCCGGCAAAACCACGCTAGCTCACAAGCTGGCCCAGCATTTTCGCTGGGAAGTATTTCTGGAAGAGGTAGATGACAATCCCTACCTCAAGGATTTTTACGCCGACATGCCCCGCTGGGCATTTCACTTGCAGGTGTATTTCCTCAACGGCCGCTTCCGCCAGACCCAGCGCATCAAGGAGCTGGTGCAGCAGGGCAAAAGCGTGATTCAGGACCGCACGATTTACGAAGATGCGCACATTTTCGCGGCCAACCTGCACCAGTCGGGCCAGCTCGTAGAGCGCGATTACCAGAATTACTACGCGCTGTTTGAGACCATGATAGGCCTCGTCAATCCACCCGATTTGCTGCTCTATCTACGCGCCGACTTGCCCAAGCTTATCGGCCAGATTGAGAAACGTGGACGTGACTACGAAAGCTCTATCAGTATTGAGTACCTCAAAAACCTGAACGAGCATTACGAGCAGTGGATTGCCAACTACAAAGAAGGTAAGTTGCTCATTATCGACGTAAACGAGCTAGACTACGTGAAGCGCCCCGAGGACCTAGGCACCATCATTGAGCGCATTAACGGCAAGCTCTTCGGGCTGTTTTAGGCTGTTCAAACAACACAAGTTATAGTGAGGCAGCAAAGCGATAATCGCTGCTAAACGGGGCTTAAGGCCTCGCTGTCTCGCAATGACAGGCGTTTTATTCTGCATGAAGCGCGGTATTCAAGAACTCAACCCACGGCCGGGCCGCCGCGATGCCCGCCACCACGCGGTCGATAAAATCGGGACCTAGGGCTTCCTCATCCGAAAAGAGCCGGCCCACCCCAAAGCTCTTGAGCTTGAGCCAGGGTAGTTCGGGGTCATCGGCAGCATAGCCGCGGGGCGGGCGTGTGAGCTGCGGCGCGCTCATGTCCAGCGCGTTGGGAAAGTGCCGCAGTAGCTCGGGGTCTTCGATGCGGCGGTGAAACTCGTCGCTGCTATAGTGAATTTCTTGCCGGATGGCCGCCAGCTCGGCCGGGGTAGGGGTAAAGCGCCCAGCCCGCAGCCACGACTGGCCATCGGGGCTCAGGGCCAGGTAGTAGCCGGCGCGCTCGGCGTGCCGCCCGCCCGGCACCAGTCCCGAGCCAAAGCGGCGCTTGTACGGCTCAGGGTCGGTTTGGCTACGGTCATTTTTGTGCAATAGAAACAGTGCTATTAATACCCGGTACTTGTAATATTATTGCAAGCCAGGTACTTGTATTTTGATAGAAGTGTCTACATCGAGCCATGTATCCTATAATCGAGGGTTTTAGGATACAAAGGGTTACAATTGGGATACAACCGAGAGTTATTGAGCAATTACTGTCTTAATTAAAGTGAACCAACAGCGCGGTCAGGAGTGGGAGCGCGGCGCGTTAGGAAATTCTGGTGGTAGAAGCGGTTGGAGTAGGTGAGCAACATACCGAATTGAGCGACCAGCCTCGTGTGGCGGCGGCTCAAGTTGCCTTTCACGCTAGGACGGCAGATAATAGAGGGTAGCAGTAACGTAGTTAATTGCGGTCCGGTGTGGCCGCTCTAGGGATGATACGTGTTGAAGTAGGAAGGGCTAAGCTTATTAAGCCATGCGTGCACTATCCCGGTCCAGCCTACGCGTAAGAAATCTGCTTTGCCGTCCCCATCGATGTCAACAAATTGTACATCTTTGGGCGGTACATTTTTGTCAGTTGCAATCTGGCCGATGTTGCGCCAGCTGACCAAGCCGCCTGGTCGAACCCCAGTGTTAAGCCATGCGTGCGCGCCGCCGTGGGCGGTGAGTAAGATTCGGTCGGCCCGCTTATCCCCGTTGAGGTCAGCGTACCGATATTCTCGCACAAACTTGCCAGGCTCTGCCAGCAGTGCCTCGGCTTCTAAAAAATCCAATCTATCTGCTAGTCTTGGTACGCCAATTGGAACAAATCCATGATTATCAAACATTTTGGTTCGCCCCCGCGGCTCAACCAGCAGGTAGTCGTCGAGACCGTCGCCGTCGAGGTCGGCAAATACGATATCGGTTGTTGCGGGGAAGGGCTTTACTTTTAAATATACTCCCCCGGTGTGTGCGCGCCCGCCTAATTTCTGGCCCACCGGCTTCTTATCGTCCCAGGTATACGGCGTGAGGTGGCCTTGCAAGTCCACCGCGGCCAGGTCTACCCGCCCGTCGTCATCAAGTTGGGCCAACCGTAGCTGGTTGCCTACTAGGCCCGGTTTGCGAGGAGGCCGGGTAGTGCCTAGCCCCCAGGGCTTCCACTTAGCCCCAGTAGGCCCCGCATTCCACCAGAACCGAAACCCTTGGCGAGTATCGAAAACAAAGTACTCAGCGCGGCCGTCCTTGTTGACGTCGCCAAACCGGAAGCGGAAGCTGGGCGGAAATTGCTGCGAGAATATTATCCCATGGTCTTCCCAGCGCTTGTCGTTACCACGCTTGACGATGGAGGATAAGCACTGACTGGGATTATTAGCCTCGGGGTCTCGTAGCCACCCTAGGGCCGCCGCGCGCTGCGTACCCTCCAAAAACTTGTCGGCTATCTTGGCGTAGCCGTCATCGGTCGGGTGGATGTGGTCGGGGCCTACGTCAGCTGGCCCTAGGGCGGGGTCGAGCAGCAGCACGTACTGCCCCGCATTGCTGTGCGCCTGAATTATTACGGGCAGGCTGTTATTATATGCGGTAATGCGGCGGTTAATGGCGTCGTCTATTGTGTTGGGCGGTATTTTCTCCACCAACACAGTAGCCCGCGGGGAGTAGCGCAGCACCTCATCAATTAGTTTGCCGAGGCGAGCACCCGCGCCCGCAACCTGAAAATTTTGAGCCATGTCGTTGGTACCCGCGATGATAGTAACCAGATTAGGCTTGTAGGCTGGCAGCGCGCAATCCCCTTTGGCCGCAATTTGGTCGATGCGCGCTCCTACGTAGCCCTCGTTATCGGGGTCGCTCGCCGTGCCGTCCTGTTTGCGCCCCACAAAGTCGAGGCTGCCGCTCGTAAGGTCATCCAAGCCCTTATAGAGATTGGCGCGGTAGCCATTGCCGTCGCTGCTGCGAAGACCTTGGGTGATGGATGCCCCGAGCGGCATGACCCGGAGCGAGGTCTTAATGGTGCCGGTCTTCCGGCAGGGCACCACGAAGGTTTCGACCGGGTAGTGGTCGGAAGACTTGGCGCCCATGGTGCGCGCCCTCAGCTCTTTGTCCTTAGCGCCGTGTTCGCAGTCTATAATATCGTTTGAAACGAGGTAGTCTAGCTCACCGCCACTTTGCTGGGTGGCCTGACCTGTGTTATACAGCTTTGAGCCAGGCGGAATCTGCAAGGTTGAGGGATTACGGTTGTAATCGCCCATCGCCACCCAAAAGGATATTCCGGACGCTGCCTCGATGTTGTGAAGCAGATTCGCGTCATCGTTGCCGTTGCCTGACAGTCCGTGCAGGGTGTAGTACCACGCAGCGCCGAGCTGTACGCCCAAGGCCCCACGGCTGACGCCGGTGATACCGGGAGGTACCGTCTGCCAGTTATCAGGCACGTGTTTAGTTACCAAGGCCAGGTTGACGCGGTTGCCGGTCGGGTCAGTAGTGAGAAAATACACGTAGCGGACGTTTACCCTGCTACCGGTGCCAATATTCCACGACGTGACCCTAACTGTGCCCTCGGGCGTGTTATAACGGCCTACTTCGACGCTACTTGCTGGTGGAGCCGACCCCGCTTCCTGCAACGCCACTACGTCGTGCGTGAGCGATAGCGGCAGCACGTCGGCGTTCCATTTGTCTACGTTTCCCGCGGAGCCGCCCTGCATATTGTAGGTGACCAGCGAGACTTGCTCAATAATAGCCGTCGGACTGAGGAGTGTTACACTTGGGGTAGCCGAACTTTTGTATGCCCCAACTGATAAGTTAAAAGGAATGAAGTACGTGGCTAGTGATAAAACCAAGCGTGTCAACCTGCAAGAGAATATGAACATAGCTAACGCGGTAGTCTGCCCTATCTAGCTAGGGCAAGATGCTGGTTAAGGCAGCTATTAACTTGAAAGAAAGGTGCGGGCAGCCAAGCCGCCTGTGCACGCGTTATTGATTGTACACCAGGCCGCAAATCCGGAGCAACAGCTTCGGAGACGGCAAGTAGTGAGGCAGGTTATCCATTATGGGTCGTGGCCAATCGGCTACAACCTAGGAATTTCTGCGCCCGGCATCATGCCATCCCAATAGCCGAGCGGATTCTGTACCATCCTCACGTTACTTGTTAATAAGCTATTACAGCGTCATTTTCTGCGTTCCAGAACCGGCCGCTTTCGAGGTTCGCTCGGATGCCGCGAAAAATACCATTAGCCGCCTGCTCCGGTGTGAAGGGGGCCGCACTGCCGCCCATGCGGGTTTGTACCCAGCCTGGGTGCATAGGCGTGACGCGGATGTGACGGTCTGCTACCCGCTGGGCCAGCATTGCGGCGTACATATTCACAGCCGCTTTCGAGAGGCGGTAGGCCGTGCCGTTAGGGCCAGCGTGGCTGGGCAAGCCCATAGTGGAGGAGATAAAGACCACCTGAGCCCCATCATTGAGCAGTGCTAACATCGGCTCGGTGAAGAAAATAGTCCCGTCCACGTTGGTGGCAAATGTGTCACGAAATAACATGCGGTCAGGCGCCGCCATACTCATTACATCGGGGGCAATTCCAGCATTATTAATTAGTAAGTCAATGCGCTGCGCTAATTGACCAATGTGAGCCACAGTTTGCTCAATGCTAGCCGCATCAGTGATATCTAAAGGAATCACTGTAAGATTGGTGTTTTGCAGACTGTCTATCTGGCCTGAACGCGCTGTAGCAATAACCTGGTAGCCCTCGGCTAACAGTTTTTGGGTGAGGGCTAGGCCGATGCCGCTATTAGCACCTGTGACGACAGCAGTTTTTGCGTACGTATTCATACGGAGAGAGCTATTAAAAATGGGGAATGAGTAGAAAGAGCGTGATGAAGAAAAACCTATACTATTTAGTAATCAGACGATTTGCCGTTGTCAAGCAGCGAGCGTAGGCCACGCACTTTGAGGTAATACAGGATAGTCAAGTCGTTATCAACCGACGCCGTTATCTGCAGGAGCATTTCAATACCATGGTCCTAGCCCCACGACTGCTCTGCTATAACGAGTGAAAAACGACCTTATTCGCTGTTTGCAGGGTAGTCGCTTTAACTGCTCCCGTGCCTTGAAAACTGAATGCCACACCAATAATCTTCAACGGCTGGCGCGGCAACGGAGAGGTATACACCAAGTGGCCGTTAATAGAAAAATGCAGTTTCGGGCCAGCGCTGGCACAGGTCACATGTACCCAGTCGGCGAAGTTTACCCCGAAGCCCACTAGATTCGTCGTCTTACCCAAGACAGAATGCGTGCCGTCAACGAGTTCCAGCTCAGCCACGCAGCCTTTAGCTGCTAGAGGTATGACAATTGGCGTACCAGTGGTCAAGAGGGTAACAGTAGTCAGCTGGCAGGCACCGGCCCCAGTGTGGTACTCGTTTTTTAGGTCGCAGCTAAAGGCGAAATCAGTTAAAGGGACGGGCCGGAAGTTGCCAACGTTAAAGTACTTTACCCACGGCACAAGAGGCTCCAGGGGCACACGGTGCTGCAGCACAGTGGCCAGTGGCAGGTATAGCAGGTTGGATTGCTGATATTCTGTCGGTTGTAAGTACGTTGGCACAGGAATAGTCATGATGGCCCCCAGCCAGCCTTGGGTGGAAAGCAGCAGTGGGTGCTTCTTCACGGTCTGCTGTCCTACTACTAGCTGGGCTTGGTAAAATCCCGGTTCGTAATACATCGCTGAGTAAGTGCGGCCCAGCTTAGCTACAGCCACCCGCCGGCGTGGGTCCCAAGACTGTTGGATGAAAACCGAATCGGTGTGAGCGGCCGCTGCGTCGTAGGTAAACACAACAGAATTGGGAATAGACCGGGTTACCGGCTGGCTGCTAAACCGGTAAGCAGGCACGGCAGACCGCTGGTGGTAGCCCATAGCCATCAGGCCGCCTAGTAGCAGCCCTATCCCTGCCAGCAGCCAGCGGACTAGGACTCGGTGGGCCACCGGCAGAGCCAGGCGCTGGTAGTGGACTGGTGGGGTAGCCGACTTTGTTGCCTCCACGAACTCCGCCTCAGTCACCAACGAGCGTGCGAAGAACCGCCAGTCGGGGTAGCCCACGAACTGGGCCAGTGTATTGAGCGTGGTGGCGCTGGGCAGGTGCTGGTAGTCGACGCGTCCCCACAGGCGCCGTAGCGTGCTTGGGCTGAGCGAGACACCAGTTTCTGCCAGCAGCCGCTCTTGAAGCTGCTCGAAGTCACGGCTGGTCCAGGCTGCGCCGGGTCCCCACCCCAGTTTATGCTCGATGAGTTGCTTACACTGGTGTAGCTCTTCTGTTATTAAAATCATTGATAATCATCATGATATGACTTGACATAACTTGGCAGCTGGTTGAATCGCTCCTCTGCAAAGGCGGCTAATAAGTTTGGAGCACCAATCAGGTAACACCGCTCACTCTTTCTACTTTTCACGTATTCATGATGTCAAGTTTTGTGTATAAAATAGTCTTTTTGGTTCTATTGTGGGCGGGCTTTGTCCGACCAACCGACGCCCAAACGCTATATGTCGACCCACTCCGCGGCAAGCTTGAGGCGGCAGGTACGGCCAGTGCCCCGCTGGCTAGCCTCGAACAAGCCATCCGGCTGGCGCAGGGGTTCTCAGGCCAGGAACCGGTCGTACTCCGCCTTTACCCTGGCCTGTACACGTTAACTCAGCGCGCCGAAATCAAAACCCGCCGGCCGGCCCCCGACACGGTGCAGTACACGGTAGAAGCCGTGGTGCTGCCCGATGACCCGGCCTGGCAACCCACCCAAATGCCGGTCATTCAGTCCATATCGGCCAATAACACCGCCGAGGGATTTGCGCACTGTTCGGGTTTTTTACTGGCTAAGGATAACGTCCGGTTTCGGGGCCTCAAGTTCGTAGGCAACGCCAACCCGGCCGTGACTTACTACTACCCCATCACCCGCGAAAGCGAAACAAGTACTGGGCTGCGCATTGCCCAATGCTACTTCATCGGCGACCGCAACGCTTCTCCCATCCAGGGGGCGGTCTGGACCTTCGGCTCGGATGTGCGCGTTGACCACACCATCTTTTATGGCTGCCGCAACGCGCTAATTTTTAGCAAGGGCATTAAAGACGTAGCCTTGACAAATTCAATTATTTATGGCGCTTACGAAGCCGCCCTCTGGTTCCGGCCCCGGGAAGGCGGCCTGATTTTTCGCAACAACATTGTGGCTAATTGCGCCTACTTCTGGATAGTGGCTGACCGGGTGCTGCCTAAAATGACGCTCAGCAACTCAGTGATAACGGGCATTACGCATTTTACGGGCCTTGACAAAGACACGGGTCTGACTGAGTTCAAGGAAACGAACCACGTAGAACAGGGCATCCAAAAAAACGGGACGGTTCTGCTGCAGGAAGTGCAAACCAACGGACTGCCACAGGATTATTTAAATCCGCTGCCTCAGTCGGCGGGCTACACCTTGAAGGCAGGCATTTTTCATCGGAAATAGCTTGCCGTCAGCTGCTTTACTTTGGCGCCCACTTTAGTTAAGATGAATTGATTTAGTCAAGTCCTACTGCGCTCAGGTGTTGGTTGGAATTAAACGTCGAAGTAGTCGGGCGCTAGGTAGCCAAGGACAGAATAAACGCAGTAGCTACTTCTACGTTGGTCCGACCTGCACTTGCTCGATGGCAGCGATGAAATGCAGGTTGTAACCAGCCATGGTTTCGAGCACGAGCGCGTCGCTTTAGTCATTAGTAGCAGTCAATAGCTTATCCACTCACGTGGGCTGCGTGGCATAGTTGAACGCAAAATCGGCCCCCAACTCGCGAGCCCGCGCCAGTTTGGCGTTGTCCTTGTAAGTAATAGCCACCCGGCAGTCGCGAGCCTTAACGAGTTGCAAGGCAAAGAGCGATACACCCCCAGTACCGTGTACCAGCACCATTTCGCTGGGCTGTGGTTGGCTGGACTTACCAACTGATGATGCCAGTGCATGCTTTCTAACAACCGACAGGACAAGGGCCGTCGGTTGTTAGAAAGCCTCGTGCTCCACTACTGAACAGGCTGAATATCCATGCGTTGAATTAACCCCTCCCGGATGGTGTAGATGTGTCGAGTTTGCCCTTCGTGCAACAGCTTACCATTAAGGTCATGCACCGTTTGCTGTACCAGAACTGCGGCACGGCCATCTGGCAAACGGCTTATGGCTACTGGTTCTACCACCGGATTTATTTCCTGCCACTGCTGGGTCCAGTACGCGCGCACTTGCGCATACCCCTGCACATGGTCACCCTCCCAAGCTCTGGGCCAGGCTACATCAGGGTGCATAGTGGCTAGCACGGCGTCTATCTGTCGGGCGTTGAACGCATCATACGCGGCGGTAATAAGCTGGCGGTCTGCGTCGGAAACAGCTGTTGAAAGGTTGTCGGGTTGCATGGTCGAGATAAAGGGTGAAAAAGCAAGAAAGAAATGGAAGCGAGTCGTAATACCACCCAGAAGCTAGGTTGCCATCACTTCGGCTGGTAAGTGCCGCGAGACACACCGCTGCGCAGCTAAGCTGGCTGATTGGAAAAGGGCAGCTACTAGAGCAGGCATCCATTACTTAATGCACGTAAGGCGCCACTATCACCCGCCAGCCCCGGAAAAAGGGCTGGATTTCTTTCCCACTAAACATATTTTTTAGCAGCTCAGCAAGCTTGCCTGGAGTAGCAACTAGTTGACCATACAGCAGAAACTTCGCAGGTTGCCCATACCTACCACTAGGCACTTATTCCTCCCTGCGTACTACCTGTAGAATAAGAGGCGTTGGGGCTGATTGTGCTTAGATGTCCAAGCTAATTGTTTCTAGGTCAGTGCGCTCTATAGTAAGATTTACTGACCTGTTGCCCTTGGGCCGAGTACGGTGTCGGACGCCGGCTGGAATGGTGAATAGCTGACCTACTTGCAGTTCCACTGTTTTCGCTTCTAGTTCGATGCACACCACACCCTCGATGACTAGAAATGTTTCGTCGCTATTGGGGTGATAGTGCCAGTGATAGGCCTCCGTCATCACGCTGAGCCGGACCACATGGTCGTTTGCCAGCGCAACGGGAATGTTTTTGTAACTATCGATTCCTTGAGTCTCTTCTTGGATATCGATAATCGTCAAAGGTGGGACTATCATGAGTGGGCTAGTTAATGACAGCTTCTTTTTGCTCAAAGAATGCAATCTATTCAGAGTAGCCTCAGCTACTGATTAAATCATGAATTAGCTAACTAGCATCGGGAAAATCAGCCCCATTGCCGATATGAGCATACTGCTCTATCTCCGCCTTGATGGCAGTGAACTTCTCTAAGGACTGCTGCACGGCCCGCTTGCCCAGGGGCAGGTGCAAGGGTGGATTTTCCATACGCACCAAGTCAAACATTGCCTGCGCTGCCCGGTCAGGGTCGCCAGGCTGCCTGCCACTGTTGGCCTGCGCCGCCGCTTGAGCTTTGCCCACTGTTGGCTCGTAGTCGGCAATCTGCACGGGCGTGTAGGTGGCCGAGCGCCCCGCCCAGTCAGTGCGGAAGCTACTAGGCTCGACGTTGGTGACGTGGATGCCCAGCGGCCCAACCTGCTGGGCTAGGCTTTCCCCAATGCCCTCCAGCGCAAATTTAGAACCGTGGTAGATGCCCGTGCTGGGAAAAGTAGTGAGTCCGCCCAGACTGGTCACGTTGAGAATATGGCCACTTTTACGTTCGCGTAGGTGGGGTAATACGGCACGAATCACGCGCAGGGGGCCAAACACGTTGCTGTCGAACTGGCGCTGCACTTCGGCATCATCAATTTCTTCGATGGGACCCAGTGAGCCGTAGCCCGCATTATTTACTACCACGTCAAGGTGGCCCAGGTGGGCGATGGCGGCGGCTACAGCCGCTTTTACCTGGGCTTCGTTGGTCACGTCCGCTAGTAGCCCTAGGCCGTTGTCGCCGGCCACTTGGCTGAACGCGTCAGCCTGGCTTTGCTCGCGGAAGGTAGCGGCTACTTTATCGCCCTGGCGCAAGGCCAATTCGGCTAGATGCTTGCCCAGGCCCGTGCTTACGCCCGTTATAAACCAATGCTTGGTCATATTTGAAAAAGTTGAGGTTTTATACATTCCTTTGGTACACTCTATTGCCGGCCCCATTCACCGAAATCTTGCAGTTTGAAGCTGCTAGCTTGCTATTTATTTGAATGGTACTAGGTTAGATAGAGCCGTAGATGCCCCGTCAGTTGCTTGGATATTACGGTAAAGTGGTTTGTGATTTAATGGCCAACCTGTTGGCCCGACTAGCAGAAGCCAGCGCAGTAGCAATCAGATTGATGAGGCGCATTGTGGGTCTCAAGAGGGGGGTAGGGCGCTTCACATCGGTTCGAAGAGACTGCGCATTATTACTGCGGCATCGGTGAAGTGCTTCACGTCTGCCATGATTCGCTCAGTCTCTGGCGCTGCCAGCGCTACTTCGACGTCCCCTCGATTCTTAAAGCGATACACCCCGATGGAAACCCAGCCATCGCCCTCACCGGCTGGGTAGAAGGCTTCGGCGGCATCCAGACCATACTTACCCCAACATTCCAGTGCGAGCGCGAGATGCTTTGTCGCATAGTAGTCTCGGTCGAACCGCGTTTCCTTGTTTCCAGTACACACGACTAATAGCTTGTTCATTCTTATCTATTAGCGGTATAGGGTTGATTTTCAAATAGACGTGTGGCTAGCCAGTCCAGTACGGGCTGCAAGGCTTGGTCGGAATTTTTCTCGTAGATGAGGCCGTGACCATTGCCTAGGATACCGAAATCGGGTAAGTGCAGCAGCTCGGCCGTGGCGCCAGCGTGTTGCAGAAAGGCTAGCATTTGTGGTGCGTAGGCCGCCTGCACGGATGTTTCGCTGCTAACGATTGCCACCGGTACACCAGCTAAGGCAGGTATTTTTAGGGTGGCAGGGTCAGCGGCCCGCACCTCGGCGGCACTGGCCCGAGGCGGGTCGAAGGTGACTGGGATGGCGGTCAGGCCCCATTCCAGGGTTCCAATATTGGGGGTATGTCCGAAGGGCGGCCCCATGGGCTCAACGCTGACAATCGCTTTCACGAGGCCGGGGCGCCGGTCCGCCACCAGCCAGCCATCGGAACCCGAGGCCGAGTGGGTGAAAATGATGGCCGGCCCAATACGGTCGAGCAGGCGCGCTAGGCGGTCGGCATCCATCGCTTGCCACTCGGCAATAGCTGCGGGCAGGGGCCCAAAGGCAGCAATGTAAGCATCGAGGGCGGCGGCATCATGGTGCGGATGAAACGGAAACTGCGTATGCCGGGCCGCAGCCGCAGCTGGGAAAAAAACTTCCTCACCTTCGTGGTAGGAAAAGGCTGGTCCCATTGGCCCGGCCACGTCGGGGTGATAGGGGGAGCGGCCCTGCGTGGGCCGGTCGACGAGTAGCACAGCGTAGCCAGCTTCTACCAAGCGCTGAGCCCAACCCGGGCGACCGTCGGGGGTATCCAGCCACTCGGTGGCCTGCATGGCCCCGCCGTGCACCAGCACCACCGGGTAGGGCTGCGTGACGTGCGCGGGCGCCTGCCAGGCCACGGCGAGCGGGCCGCGCTGGTACTGCTGGCCGGCGAGGGCAATGCGCTCGCCCGGCACCCAAAAGTTGCCCGTGCGGATGGTGCGCGGGGACGTGGCGGCCCAGAAAGGAGCAGCGGCGGGCGAAGCAGGAGGGGTCATATAAAGAACTAGATAGGAGTAGGCAAGCGTATAATCAACTGATTTACTTCCCTTAATTTGAATAAAAGCTGACCTGTTAGTCGAGTAGCTTGTCCACAGTAATGGGCAGCTCACGCACGCGCTTGCCGGTGGCGTGCCAGACCGCATTGGCAATAGCCGGCGCTACCCCGCACAACCCCAGCTCCGCCAGCCCTTTCACGCCCAGCGGGTTCATCAGGGGTTCCTCGCTAGGCACAAACAACACGTCCAGCTCGTGCACGTCGGCGTTGACGGGCACGTGGTAATCAGCTAGGTTGGCATTGAGGACCCGTCCGAAGCGAGGGTCCCAAGTAGCCTCCTCCATGAGGGCCATGCCAATGCCCCCGACCATACCACCCAGGCACTGGCTGCGCGCCAACCTAGGGTTGATAATGCGGCCGGCATCATACGCGCCGACCAGCCGCGCCACCCGGACAATACCTAAATCGGGGTCGACATGGACTTCGGCAAACACGGCCCCAAACCCATAGGTGGAGTGGGTGGGCGGGGTGGCATTAGGCCCGGCGCTGCCGCTGGCTTGCAGCTGGAGCAGGCCCGCATGGCGCAGCAAGCCGGGCAGGTCGGTAGTAGTTAGGTCCACGGGGCGTCCGGCCAGCATATCGAGTTGCCGCCGCAGGTCTTGGCAGGCCGCCTGCACTGCTGGGCCGACGCTGGCCATAGTGGTAGAGCCCCCGTGCTCCTTAGCTGGGGGTAGGGCCGAATCGCCTAGCTCGAAGCGCACCCGCCCTAGGGGCACCCCTAGCGTGTCGGCGGCCACCTGCGTGGCCGAGGTGTAGGTTCCTGGGCCCATGTCGCTGGTGGCACTGCGCACTACTATTGTTCCATCGGGCAGCAGGGTGGCCGAGGCTTGGATAGGGTAGCGCGGGGCCGGATTGAGAGCCGTGGCCATGCCTAGACCCATGCGCAGCGAGCCGGCGCGCATAGAGCCGGGAGTCGGGGTGCGCCGCTGCCAGCCAAAACGCTCTGCCCCGGCCTGGTAGCATGCGCGCAACTGATTGCTCGACCAAGGCAAATCTTTGCGAAAGTCACGTTCGGCAAAGTTGCGCAGGCGCAGTTCCAGCGGGTCTAGTTGCAAGGCGGCCGCCAGTTCGTCCATCGCTATTTCCTGCACCAGCAGGCCCGTCACGTGGCCCGGCCCGCGCATCGGGCAGGGCGTGTTGGTGTGCATGTCGACGAGGCGGTAGCTCGTGCGCCGGTTGGGGCAGGCATAGGTCACGGCCGGCACGTCGAGGGTAGCTTCCGCAAACTCCTCGTAGGTGGAGGTCTGGCCAACCGCTTCGTGTACGATGGCTGTGAGCTGACCAGTGGCCTCGGCGCCAAGGGCCACCCGCTGCTCGGTGCGCGGCCGAAAGCCGATAGAATAGAATAGCTGCTCGCGGGTCAGCTCCAGCAGCACCGGGCGGCCGGCACGGCGGGCGGCCAGCGTGGCCAGCGTTACGTGAGGCCACGTGCGCAAGGCCGAGCCGAACGCGCCCCCCACGTAGGGGTTGATAACGCGCACATTGGCGGCCGGAATGCCAAATACCAAGGCAATGGCGTCGCGCTCGTTGCCTACCCACTGGCTTTTGCTCCACAGCGTTAGCTGCTCGCCCTGCCAGTGGGCGATGGTAGCGTGGGGCTCCATTGCCTGATGGTGCATGCGGGGCTGCACGTAGCGCTGGTCTACTTGCACGGGGGCGGCAGCCAGGGCAGTATCCGGGTCGCCCTGACGGGTTTCGGGACCCCGTCCCCTTTTAGCAGCAGCGAGGGAAGTAGGCCGTGCCTGAGCAGGGTCAAATTGCGTGCGCGCCGAAGTATCCACCGCATAAGTAGCCCGCACCAGCGCGGCGGCGTAGGTGGCCTGGGCTTGGGTTTCAGCCACTACTACCGCAATGGGTTGGCCGCTGAAAAAGATGCGCGCATCTTGGAGCACCCGCAGCTGCTCGCCGGCCACGGGGTCGACGGCTGCTCGGGCGGCTGGCGACTGGTAAGGCAGTTTGCCAGCATTCAAATGCGTGAGCACCAGCAGCACTCCAGGCGCTCGCTCGGCGGCCGCGGTGTGCAGCGCCGTGAGTTGCCCGGCTGCAATAGAGCTGGTAGCCAGAGCCGCGTAGACAAGGCCCGGCGGGCGGAACTCCGCCGCGTACGTGGCCGCGCCCGTCACCTTCGCCCGGCCGTCGACCCGGCCAATGGGCGCACCAATAAAAGAAGTCATACAGGTTGTATTGCCCTACCAAATCGGCTAGGCACGGAGAAGCACCAATGGACGGGGTAGGGGCTGCAAACCTAGGCGCGCCCCTGTAGGCAAGCGGCTACATTCTTGCTGACTAAGGGGTGTTTTCTTGCGCAATGCACCCTACGCTTGCTGCAAGCGGTAGGCGGCCGGGGTGCAGCCCACATGCCGCCGAAATAGCCGCGCGAAATGGCGCGGGTCTTCGTAGCCTACGGCCAAAGCCACCTGCGCAGTGGGCTGCCCTAGGTGCATTAACTGCTGCGCGCGTTGGATGCGCTGGGTAATGACGTATTGATTAGGGCTAAGCCCCGTAGTGCGTTTGAATACGCGGCAGAAATGGTACGGGCTGAGGCAGGCTACTGCCGCGAGCTCTTGCAGGGTAAGCGGTTCGGCCAGGCGGTCTTGGATATATGCCGTGAGCTGGCGCAGTTGCGGGGCTGCTAGTTTCCCGGTTGGCTCGGGCAGGCGATAGGCGACAGTACAGTGCTGGCGCAGCAATTGCACGGCCACCAGTTGGGCGGCCGTTTCGGTGAAAAGCGAGTTGGCCGCAGTTGGACTGGTTAATTCCTGCCCAAGGGCGAGGGTCAGTTCCTGGAGCAAGGGGTCCCGTAAGCAGGAGCCTTCGCGCAACGCTACCCGTGCGGCATCTACCCCCAGCATGTCGGCCGCTGTGCGGGCCAGTAGCTGTGGGTGCAGGTACAGGTGCGTATTCTGAACTGGCTGACCACAAAGGCTTTCTCGCTGCATCTCGTAAGCAGACTGGGCGGGGGCCGTCAGAAACAAGTCACCGGGCTGGGGCTGAAAGCAACGCACCCGCCCGCCCCCCGTGAGCGTCATCTTTGATACTCCCACCCGGCGCAGAATGAGCTGTACTTCCGGCACCGGTTTCATCCACGTCGGTGCCACCGTGCCCGGCTCCAAATGCGTCTGGATGAGTAGCTGTCGCCACTGCGCCTGCTGTAGCACCTGCGTGTGCGAAACGTGAGTGGCGGCAGGGGGTAGGGCCCCGGTAGCAAGAGGTGATGCGATTAACGGGGTAGCGTATTTTATGTCTGGCATGCGAGCGCTGGCTAGCAGGAAGGAAAGAATATGAAGCGTCGTGGGTAAGCCAGCCTCGCCGCCCGCAAATTCGGAGGCTATATAACACGTGAAGTAAACTTACTTGCCAGTCTGTTGCGCCGCCTTTTCAATCAGGGCGACCACTTCTTTTGCATGTGAGATATAGACGGAGTGGCTAGCGCCTGGTATCTCAATCGTCTGACTATGCGCCCGTTTGGCGTATAGGCGCTCTAGGTCAGGGGTTATTATGCGGTCGGCTTGGGCTACTACGTACCAGCTTGGCTTGGTTTTCCAGGCAGGTACGCTGATGGGGGCAGTCATCGCTACAACAGCCGCCGGCATCTGAGCGTGGGCCATGAACGCGGCCTGGGCGGGGGGTAAGTCAGCAGCAAAGTCTTCGGCAAAATGGGCCGGGTCAATAAAGAGAAACCCATCGGGGGTGGCGGCGACAGCTTTGGTCGCGCCCGGCAGCTTATTTTTATTGGACGTAGGGCTTTCACCTGCATCGGGCGCGTGAGCCGCCACGTAGACCAAGCCCGCTACGCGGGCATCGGTACCGGCCTCCGTAATGACAGCCCCACCGTAGCTGTGCCCGACCAAAATGCAGGGGCCCGATAAGCGAGCCAGCACGCGCTTCACAGCGGCTACGTCTTCGGCCTGCGAAGTCATTGGCTCTTGCACCAAGTTTACGGTGTAGCCATCTTTTACCAGGTTATCATACACCTCTTTCCAGCCCGACGCATCGGCAAAAGCGCCGTGCACCAGCACTATATTCTTGGCGCCAACCGGGACTGGCAAGCCTTGAGCCTGCACTGCCCTTAGCGGGCTTAGGCAGCCAGTGAGAAGACCTAAGAAAACGACACACGAGAGTAGCAACATATAGTACGTGTGGCAAAAGAGATAAAATTCGTGGTCGGCCTAGCAGATTAGGCTTGTTAACATTAGCTGTGAAGCTAACTTTAGGCTCCCTCCTGCACCATAGATTGGGCGATTTCTCGCTGGGCATCCAACGCTGCCAGGCGGGCCACGAGCGCCGCCCGTACGTCCGCATAGGTGTCACGACCCAGGGCTAGGCGCAGTGGGGCTGGGGCGTGGTCGGCCGAATCCAGCATGGCCTGGGCCATCTTATCCGCGTCACCGGGAATGGGAAAGGTATTACCCAGGAGTGCCCGGCGTACATCCCCCGCGGGCGTGTGCTCGTAGGCTTCCATCACCGGCGCTTGGACCAAGCCGCTGGCAAAGTTGGTGTGCGTGGCGCCCGGCTCGACGATGGTCACGCCAATGTTAAACGGCGCGACTTCCTTAGCCACCGTTTCGGCAAATCCCTCAATGCCCCACTTCGTAGCGTGGTAAAGGCTAAAATTAGGGTATGTAGTTTGCCCGCCAGCCGATGAAAGCTGCATGATACGCCCGCCGCCTTGGGCGCGCAAGTAGGGGAGGACCGCCCGAATCAACTGAATGGAACCCACTAGGTTCGTGTCAATCTGATGGCGAATCTGCTCGTCGGTTACTTCCTCGCTGGCCCCGAAAAGGCCGTAAGCGGCATTGCTTACCACAACTTCGATGCGGCCTAGCTCGGCAAAGGCGGCATCCACCACGCGGCGAATAGCAGCGGGGTCAGTCAGGTCCAGGGTGGCTACCCAGAGGCGGTCGCCGTAGCGCGCTTGTAGGTCAGTGAGGGCGGTAGCGTTGCGCACAGTAGCGGCCACTCGGTCACCGCGCTCCAGCAATTTTTCGGTCAGTTTGCGGCCAAAGCCCGACGAGGTGCCGGTGATAAACCAGGTCTTCATAAAAGGGAGATTGAAAGTTCGCTGCAAAGGTCCGCGGCTATTTGCCCCGCCACTGACGGTTTTCTAACCAGTACTGACCCGAATCAAACCTTTATTCACCTCCTGCCGCAACTCAGACGGCGTGTGCTGGGTGTGGCGCCGGAAAAACTGCGTAAAGTGGGTCGGCTCCTCAAAGCCCAGGCAGTAGCTGATATCGGCAATGGGCCAGGTTGTGTGCAGCAGCAGGGCGCGGGCTTCCTGCACCAGCCGCTCGGCCAGCAGCTGGGTAGTAGTCTTGCCAGTTTCTTCCTTTAGCGTGCGGCTTAGGTAATTAACGTGCACGGCGAGCTGGTCGGCAAAGGCTTGCGCGGTGCGCAGCTCCACCCGCTGGCTCGACATAAAAATGGGAAATTGCCGCGCGAGCAACTCCTGAAACGCGGTGGTTAGCCGGGCAGCGGCACTAGTGCCCCGGTCTGACTCGGCCGCCGGCACCAGCTTTTGCGCCTCGTGCACGCAGGTCATCAGGTAGTGAAACAGCAGCTCGTACTTCTGCGGGTAGGGTGAATCCTGCTCGGCCAGCATCTTCTCGAAGAGGGTGCCAAATTCGGTAGCCTGGGCTGCTGTGAGGTAAAAGAAGGTGGGCGCTCGGGGCGCGAAGACCTGCAGGTCGTCGGGGTGCAGGTGGGTGTGAGTGGGAAGGAAGTCGGCGGTAAATAAGCAGCAGTAGCCCCGACTAGCGGCCTCGTTCATTTCCCAGCTGTAGGGCTGGTGGGTATCGGTAAAGACGAGGGCAAACTCGCCGGCCGCCAAGTGCCGCTGCTGGTCAGCGTAGTGGTAAATCAAGTCGCCGGTTGCCACGGCCAACGTGATTTTATAGAAGTCCTTGCGGCTAAAAACCGCCGACGGCATTGGGTTAAAGCAGAAGTCTTCGAGGCGATACACGGTGAAGTGGCCACCGCTGGGCAGGCTGCCCGGCAGCCGGAGCGCTGGCTTGCCTAGCTTATAAAAGTCAACTATTGTTTGCTGGGCAATCATGCAAAAAGCTCCTAAATGTTACTAGCCACTTCACCTGCGAGCAGCTAGTTGGTATTGATGCAAAGGAAATCGTGGTGCGGCCCACGACACGGGGTTAATGCTACTCCGACGAGAATAGCGAGAGATAAAGTACTCGTCTAGTAATCAGAAGAAGCAGCCAATTGAGTAGGTAAAACTGACCGGCGCCTAGTTGGGTTGAAGAAAGTATGTACGAACGAAAAATACCCTTCAACCCAGAATGCGGCTTGCATTTGCTGCGTGAGGTGCTGCTCGGCAAGTGGAAAATTGACATGCTTTATTACATTGCCCACGGCAGCCACCGGCCCAGCCAGTTGCAGAAAAAGCTAGCTGGCGCTACCCGGCGCGTGGTGCAGTTGCAGCTCAAACAGATGGAAACCCACGAACTGGTGACTAAAACCGTTTTTGCCGAAGTACCGCTGAAAGTGGAATACCACCTGACTGCTTTGGGCGAGTCGCTGCTGCCGCTAATTGATATGATGGGCCGCTGGGGCGATGCGCACAAGCCGCAACTGCAACGCGTGCTCACGCCCCTGCTCGCCGAAGACGACGCGTAAGGACTGGCACCCTGTGCATCAAGCTACCGGGCGGGCAGGCCAGCTTACCCGGTCGGCCCGGTTGCCGGTAAGCAGATTATGCTGGGCGGCTAGCAATTCGTGGGGGTAGCCGAGCGGCACCGCCGACACAGCATCCAGCCGCTGCAACTGCTCGGGACTGAGCTGAAGTTGGGCAGACCGGAGCTGGTCATCGAGCTGCGCGCGGGTGCGCGCCCCAATGATGGGTAGCACCCCACGGGCTTTCGCCCAGGCCGTAGCGACCTGGCCAGGCGCGGCGCCTACCTCCTGCGCCACGGCCAGCAGCACATCCAGCATCGTGTTGATACGGGGCGAATCGACTTCAGCCCCAACCACGGTAGCCCGGCCCGATTCGCCTTGGCGGTACTTGCCGGTGAGCACGCCCCCGCCCAGCGGCGAGTAGCCCATCACGCCCAACCCTAGGCCCTCGGCCATGGGGAGCAGCTCGCGCTCGGCCGTGCGTTGGAGCAGGCTGAACTCGACCTGCACACCCACCAAGGGAATCCAGCCGCGCAGCTCAGCCAGGGTTACGGCGGCGGCCACGCGCCAAGCCGGGAAGTTGGAGAAGCCGCCGTAGAGGATTTTGCCGGCCCGCGCCAAGTCTTCGAAGCCGCGGGCAATTTCGGCTACCGGCGTCACGCTGTCGGGTAGGTGCACTAGGTAAAGGTCGAGGTAATCGGTACCTAGGCGCCGCAGGCTAGCCTCTACGGCCTGGGTCATGGCCTTGCGATGGTTGCCCAGCTGCGCCAGGGCTGCCGTAGGGCTGGCCGTACGCGAGTACTTAGAGGCCAGCACGAAGTCGCCCCGGTCGGCGCCCATAAACTGGCCCACTAGGCGCTCGGCCTCGCCCTGCTGATAGGCGTCGGAGGTGTCGATGAAATTGCCGCCCGCCGCCACGTAGCCCTCCCAAATGCGGCGGGCTTCGGCTGGGTCGGCCCCGTAGCTCGTCGCGGTACCAAAGTTGCTGGTGCCTAGGGCAAGCTCGCTCACCCGCAACCCCGTCTTCGTGCCAAAAAGTTGATAATTCATGTGCTGGTTAGGTAGGTGTTGGCGGCAAATGTCCGGCCTGCTGCTACGGGCAACAAGACGGGAAAATGGATTCCCTTAGGGCTAAGTTTTTCCCTAGGTGGGTGCGGTTGCCGCCCGCGAAGCCTTGCGCAGCACACGCCTCTTTTAGGATTGCTATTCATTGTAAGCCGCATCGTGGAGCGCAGCAATAAGGGCCCTTACTGCTCAGATTAAGGTCCGTTTCTACTTTTGACCATATTTATCCGCTACCTACTCGCCAGTGCTTGCGCGCTGGCTAGCCATTTTGCCTAGTAAGCTGCTCACATTCCTTCGCTTTGCTCCACTTCAGCCAGTTGCTAGGGCAGTAACTCATGATTGAGCATAGCCCCGGCCAGCCCGCCACCAGCTATGGCGAGGCTCAACGCGCGCATAAGCACGGTGGCGTCGCCGGCGGCGTAAATTCCGGGCACCGTCGTCTTGCCTACAGCATCTACTTGTAGGTAACCCGCTTCAGTGTAGGCGCAGCCCAACGCTTGTGGCAGCAGGCAGTTTTGAACCATACCGGGCCGTACGTAAAGAGCTGCCAGTGGCACTTGGCGACCATCAACTAATTCTACATACTGTATATGCCCCTCTGTATGATGCAGGGCTTGCACGGGCGTTTCTTCTACTTGCACGCCTCGCCCGGCTAGTTGCTGGCGCTGGTCGGGCGTGAAGGTGGCTGGTCCGTTCGTGAAAACGGTGAGCTGATCAGTCCATTGGTGCAGCAGACGAGCGTGTTCCAGGGCCGCGTCGCCATTGAGTAGCGTCCCGGTGGGTTGGCCACGGTATTCATAGCCGTGGCAGTAGGGGCAGTGCACAGCCGAGATGCCCCAGCACTCGGCCACGCCGGGTTGGGTCGGTAGTACATCGCGCACGCCAGTGGCGAACAGCAGTTTGTGCGCAGTGATTTCGCGCCCCGTGCTGGTCATTACGTGAAAGGCGCCGTTGGTGCCGGAGGCAGCCACGGCGGCTTCCGGCACCAATTCGACGGTAGGGTAGGCTAGTACCTGCGCCCGCGCTTGGGCGGCTAACTCGGCGGGCGGGGTACCGTCTTGGGTTAGAAAATTATGCGCGTGCGGGGTCACGCGGTTGCAGGGCTGGCCAGTATCGAGTATCAGCACGCGTCGTAGCGAGCGCCCTAGCGTAAGGGCAGCCGAAAGGCCGGCGTAGCTGCCGCCAACAATGAGTACTTCTACAGCTGATTGATTTTCCATAAAGCAGGCGAAAGACGGCTTGGTGCGGTCTGACTTTTGAGAATAGCAGCGTCACTTGATTCCTTTCTTAGAAAAAGTAGCAAGGGCGCCGATAGAACGTTCAGCGACTTAGGCAACACGCGCTAATCGCGGTTGGATAGCTCTAAGCAAGGTGGCGGCATAGGAAATCCGTGCTCAGGTCAAGCGCTTCGCTGGCTGCCACCAACGTACCGGCACTACCAATGAAAACGTGAGTGAGCGATTCCCACACGTGCAGCTCGGCGGTGGTGCCCGTCGCTTGCGCCCGCGCTACGTAGCGCCGCGCATCATCAAGCAGTACTTCGGCCTGTCCGACGTGCACCTGCACGGGCGGCAGGCCCGCCAGGTCGCCGTACACAGGCGATGCCTGGGGGTCGTAAGCGTCGTGGCCCTGCAAATAGAGTGCTGCGTTGGTAGCCAGCGCAGCTTTAGTCAGCAGGAAGTCGGCCTCCGCCTGCGTGTGCATGCTTTCGGAAGTAAGCGCCAAGTCGGTCCAGGGTGAGTACACCACGGCTACGCGCGGTACCACGGCTCCAGCCTGGGCTACTAAGCTGGCCGTTAGTACCAAGCTCAACCCTCCGCCGGCTGAGTCTCCGACTATGCCAATGCGATGCTTACCTAGTGCTGCCAGGCCGTGGTAGGCGGCCAAAGCATCCTCCACAGCGGCCGGAAAGGGGTTTTCGGGGGCCAGGCGGTAGTCGGGCACGAAGCATTCGATGCCCGCGCGGCCCACCACTTGGCTTACCAACGTGCGAAAAGCCTCGGCCGTGCCTAGCACGTAGGCCCCACCGTGCAAAAAGAGGAGTGCCTGGTCAGGGACAGTTGGTGAGGCGGGCCGGCACCACCAGCCCGCCACGCCGCCCACAGTATCGGCCGCGTAAGTAACTCCAGGGTAGAATGGGGTAAACAATTTGACAGCATCGAAATCGGCCCGGGCATCAGGACCGCGCAGCAGGCGGCCTTTGTTGGGTTCCAGCCGCTCGCGCATGGCCATCATTACGTCGCGGTCAGCGGCTGTCAATGCATGAAAAATCTCAGGTTCCAAAAGGGCATCCATCTCAAAATCAACTTAACTAGCAGTGGCAAACAAAAAATAAGGTTGAAGCCGCGCCCTATAGATTAGCGCCCCCATTGACGAGCAAGTGCTGGCCGCTCACGAACGAGGCGAGGTCGCTGGCAAAAAATTCGGCTACGTTGGCTACGTCCGCCACCGTGGCCAGCCGGCCCATCGGATTAGCGACAATTAGATATTCCACGGAGGAGTGGCCCTCGGTAAAGATGCCCGCCCCCGCTGTAGCGTAGGGAATGATGGAATTGGCGGTAATTCCCCTAGGTCCCAATTCCTTAGCCAGTACGTCTATCAGGTAGCGACCCGGCGTTTTGCTACCCCCATACACCGCCATGCCCGGCGCCGGGAAAGCCGTGGTGCTGCTGGCCACGTAAAGCAGGCGGCCATTGTCAGCCACGGCGCGGGCGCCCTGCTGCAGAGTGAAGTAAGTCCCCTTAGCGTTGAGGCTAAACAGGTGGTCGAATTGCGCCTCGGTAAAGTCAGTGGCGGGCAGGTCCACCAGTTCAACGCCTGCATTGGCCACCACAATATCGAGTCGCCCATAAGCTCGTTGTGCTTCGGCAAATAACCGCTCAATGTCGGCCACCCGACTCATGTCGGCTTGCACGGCGATGGCTGGTACGCCTAGTGCCTGCACGGTACGCAGCACCTCATCGGCCGCTGCCTGGTCGCGGTAATAATTGAGCACCACGCTGGCTCCTAGGGCGGCGTAGCGTTCGGCAATGGCCCGGCCCAGTCCACGTGCCGAGCCCGTGACAAGGGCCACCTTATTTGCTAAGGTCTTCATAGACTATAGTATAGGAATCGACGGAAAAGCAGTTCTAGGCCATGCCGCCATTGGCTCCGATAATCTGGCCATTGACCCACTTAGCCGCGTCGGTGAGCAGAAAGCTCACCAGGTGGGCGATGTCGTCGGGCTCGCCCAGGCGATTGAAGGCTGAGAAAGCAGCGGCGCGGGCAATAGCTTCGGCTGGCTTGCCTTGCGTAAACAGTTCAGTATTGGTAGGGCCGGGGGCTACGCAGTTCACATTGATACCCCGCGCACCGACTTCCTTGGCAAAAACCCGCGTGAGTTGCTCCACAGCGGCCTTGGTGGCCACGTAGGTGCCGTAGGTAGGGAGTGCTACGCGCACCACTGACGACGAGAAGTTGACAATGCTGCCACCATCGGCCATCCGGGTAGCCGCCTCGCGCAGGGTATTGAACGTGCCGCGCACGTTCACGTCGAACTGGCGGGTAAAGTCTTCGTCGGTAGTGGCCTGTACAGGTTTGGTGAGCATGATGCCCGCGTTGTTAACCAGCCCGTCAAGGTGGCCGTAGTGGGCGAGGCTCTCCTCGAAGAGGCGGGCTACCTGCGCCGGCTGGCTCACGTCGGCCCGGACCGCCAGGGCCTCGCCGCCGGCTGCCCGAATGGTTTGTACAGTCTGGTCGGCTTCGGCCTGGCGACCGGCGTAGTTGATAATAACACTGGCACCGGCTGCGGCCAGCTGGCGGGCAATGGCGGCCCCAATTCCTCTTGAGGCGCCGGTAATAAGTATGATTTTCTGGGCTAAGACTTGCATGTAGAAGCCAATCGCTAAGGGGTAATTGGCGACAGCAAAGGTCCCGCATGCCCTCACCGACCTACTTGCGAAAATCCGCGCATTACCTGCAAATAGCTAAGCTACGGATGGCGGTTGCCGGTACTGCTGAGGCGTCAGCCCGGTGTGCTTCTTGAAATAGTTGCTAAAGTGAGCCGGGTCAGTAAAGCCTAGACGATAAGCAATTTCCTTAATGGCTAAGTCAGTGTGCTGCAATTGCGCCTTAGCTTCGGCCACCGCCTTCTCGGCAATCCAGGTGCCGATGGCCTTGCCCGTTTTGCGCCGAATGACCTGAGCTAAATAGTTGGGGTGCAAGTGCTGGGCGGCGGCGTAGTCTTGCACCTGGTAGGCTACGCTAGCGGCCCCACTACTCAGGTCACGGTAGTGCTGTTCGAGGGTACGGCGAAAGTGGCGCACGATAGCCGAGCTGCGATTGCCCTCAGAGAGGGGATTATAGCCTAGCCAAAAGTGCTCTTTGAACTTGAGCAGCAGTGCCCCCACCAATTGCCCTAGCAGGCGGGCGCGCAACGGCGAGTGGCCCTGGTACTCACGTGCCAGTTGCTGATAGAGTATCTCGAACTCGGCAAATACGGCAGGTGTAACGGTGTTGGCTGGCATGGTCTCGGCCAGCAGAAACGGAAATTCTGTGAACACGTCCGCGTGCACATTTTCTTTCAAAAAGGCTTCGCTCAGCGTCAGGAGGTAGGCCTCGCCTAGCTCCTGGTACTCAAAAGCGCGGTAGTGACTAGGGTTAGTAAAGTAGATAGTGCCCGGCCGCAGGTCAAACCGTTGCTCATCAATCAGGTACCAGCCTTGGGCCTGCTTGACAAAGCCCAGTACGAAGAAGTTAAGCCGCTCGGCTGGCGCGCTGAAGGGCAGCGGCTGGCGCAGCTCACGCAAGTTGAAAATACTGAATTCCAGCGTGGGGTCCAGTAAATCGAGCGGTAGGCCGAGGTGGCGGTACTGGTCACGAAGCGTTTGATACATGGTAAAAGACTGGGACCCACTAGTGGCTTTGCTTACAAATAAGAGCCGCTAGGCTCATATTGACCAAGTATTGCGTAGTGCTAGTTTAGTGCTTCACCAAGACTAGCTTACCACTGTTCGGTAATAAGATTGCCTCTTACGTGCCCGCTACCCCGGCGCCCGCCTAGGGTGCGGCAGGCAGGAGATACCTACCGCCTAAGGCTAGAACGTAAGGCAAATCTTGCCGAAGTGACTTCCTGCTTCGAGGCTGCGCAGGGCGGCTTGCACCTCATTAGCCGCGAACACCTGGTCTACTACCGGATGTAACTGTGTAGTTTCCAGCGCCTGGTTTAGCGCGGTAAAGTCGGCTACGCTACCTACCTCCATGCCGATAATATTGGCCTGTTTAGCCATGAGCATGGGCACATCGAGCGGGGCTTCAGTACCTTTTTGCAGTCCCATTATTACTAATCGGCCCCGCGTGGCCAACGCTTGTAGTGAGAGGCGCAGGTTGTCGCCACCCACCGTTTCGAGTACGGCGGTGGCTCCTAGGCCCCCGGTCGCCGTGCGCAGTTCCTCGACCCAGTCGGGCTGAGTGGCGTAGTTGAAGGTGAAGTCGGCTCCCAGCTCACGAGCACGGGCCAGCTTGCCCTCGTCCTTAGACGTGATGGCCACCCGGCAGCCGCGGGCCTTGGCTAGTTGCAGGGCGAAGAGCGAGACGCCCCCCGTGCCGTGCACCAGCACCGTTTCACCGGGCTGCGGGTGGCCGTATTTGAGCGCGTTCCAGGCGGTGAGGCCGGCGATGGGCAGCGTGGCCGCCTCCACGGCGCTCAGGTAAGTGGGGCGGCGCAGCACGGCATCGGCAGCCACGGCCACGTACTCGGCCAGGAAGCCCGGCTGGCCTAGGCCCGGCCGGTAGTAGTTGTCGGTTTTGGCGGGAGTCGGCTCGCCCTCGCGCCAGCGCGGTATGAATACCGATGTTACTTCGTCGCCCACCGCCAGTGTGCTCACCGCGCTGCCCACGGCCGCGATGGTGCCGGCTGCGTCGCAGATGGGGATGTGCGGCAGCGGCAACTCCGGGTTGATAGCGCCTTTGATGACCAGCAAGTCGAGGGCATTGAGCGACAGCGCCTGCACCCGCAGCACTACTTCATGGGCTTGGGACACGGGCATGGGTGCCTCAGTGGGTAGCAACTGGTCGATGCCAAGCTGCTGGAAACGGAAGACTTTCATAGGCAAGGAAAAGAAGAAGGGCAGGACCACTGAGACCTTCGTACTGAGCGAGCGGGACTAGCCGTCGGACTCAAAAGTGGCGCAGTGTCTGGCCTGGCTGCAAGTAGAAACCTTTTGGTGCGTTGGTTACCAAAAAGTTTACGTGCTGTTTTCCAGGCATCTATTTTTCGTTGGTACTTGCTTGTCAACGCTCAGTACTATAGCGCAACCCTAGGCGTAAGCACAATGCAGCTTGTGTGCTGCTCGCTCACAGGATAGTTGGCAGCACGCCACCGTCCGCCCGTAAGGCTGCCCCGTTGATGGCTGCAGACAAGGGACTAGCCAGGTAGGCCACCAGGCTGGCTAGCTCGCTTGGCTCGATAAAGCGTTGGAGCAGGGAAGTGGGATTAAGGGTCTGCATCAGCCCTGCTTTTACCTGGGCCACTGGCTGATTTTGCGCGCTGGCGATATGTTCTATTACTCCGGCTACCCCCTGGGAGTACGTCGGCCCCCCTACCAGGCTATTCACCGTTACGCCGGTGCCCTTGGTGAGCTCCGCCAGGCCACGGGCAATGGCCAGCATGGCCGTTTTGGTCATGCCGTAGTGAATCATGTTGCCGGGCACGTTGATACCCGCCTCGCTGCTGATAAAAAGTATGCGCCCCCAGTTGCGGGCCAGCATGCCCGGCAGAAGGGCGCGTGACAGCCGCACCCCGCTGAGCACGTTCACTTCAAACAAGTGCCGCCAATCCTCATCCGCGATGTCAGCAAATTCCTTCAGCTCAAACAGCCCGACATTATTTACTAAAATATCAATAGGAGGGAGGGCTGCTACCAAGTCGTTGACTTGCGCTGGCTGCGCAAAATCGGCTGCAATGCCCGAAATACTAGCTCCTGGTACTTGCTGTGCTAGCTGTTCAACGGCGGCGCTGACCCTTTCTTGGGTGCGGCCATTAAGGATGACCGTCGCGCCTTCTTGCAGTAACTGCTGGGCGATGGCCAAGCCAATGCCTTGGGTAGAGCCACTGATAAAGGTCGTTTTAGTAGCGAGATGTAAATCCATAGAGGAGAAAAGAAGGGGTGCTACCCCTTAAGGTATTTTTGTGTTGTTCATTACAAAAATAGGTAAAAAATTTTAGCGCAGGATTTCTAGCTGCATTTCAATCTGCTGGCTAAGTACTTCCGCATTCGGGTGCATGCGCCGAGTGACGTTCAGCCCATTCCAGAGCGTAAGCAGGTAGCGTCCGAGTAGCAAGGGGTCGGTCTGATTACGTAGCTGGCCGGCTTGCTGAGCCCCAGCAATAGTGCGCACAAATAATTGCTCTACTTCCCGCAGAATATCCACGGCTTCTTGTTCAAGTTCCCCATCCAAAAAAGCCATTTCTACCACCGTATTTACCACGATGCACCCTTGCAAATGCGTCGAGTGGTCGGCCGTGGCGATACTGCGAAAAAAATCCCTAATCAGTCCCATTGGGTCGGCACTCAGTTTGAGTTCCTTCTCAAATTGGTTGAATGCTTCCCGGCGCTGTTGCAGCGCAAGCCGGAACACTTCCTTTTTACCACCCTTGAAAGCATTGTAGAAGCTACCGCTGCCAATACCCATCGCGGCCAGTAGTTCTTCCAGCGAAGTAGCAGTGTAGCCCTTGCGCCAGAAAAGGTGCTGCGCCTTGCTCAGCACTTCCTGGTTGTCGTAGGCAGTGGGGCGGCCGCGCGCAGAAGATGACTGTTTAGAAGGCATAGCGACTTATCGCTTAAGTAGGAATAATCAATAGTTGTGGCCCTCTCTTAGCGGGATAAGCTATAAGGCTTGACCCGTCAGCTACCTCATCCAGCAACTGTCTGCTTAAGCCAAGCAGAACAGTTATTGATGACAGCGAGGGTAAAACTACACCAGTCCCGTTTTGGTTGCTAGCTAGGACTAGGACAAGCTTGGCGCTGTCACTAGCCGAGCTTTGCGACTGGTTCGTAACGGGCAAGATAAAAGCGTCTACGTTCCTGTCGGCCGCCTGCTGCCATTATGATGCCACTCTAACCAGTGGGATTGCTAAACACTTTTATTCTCACCCAATGCCTACCCCGGTTACGTTGCCCGCCGCCCAATGCCCGATGGATTATGCCTTCCAACGCATCGGGGGCAAACACAAAGGCCGCTTGCTTTGGAATTTACAGGATGGCCCTATACGCTATGGACAGTTGCGGCGGCTCCTTAGCGGTGTGTCAACCAAAATGCTTACCCAGGCGCTTCGCGAGCTGGAAGCCGACGGCTTAATAGCGCGGCAGGAATTTGTGGAAGTGCCACCGCGCGTGGAATACACTCTGCTACCCAGCGGCCGCCAATTGCTCCCTTTTATCGACTTACTGCGCGGGTGGGCCGAAACCCAAATGCAGGCAACTGGAGTGCCCATTATGCACAACATTAGCAGTTAGCGCCAGAAAGGTCCTTCTTAATGCTGCGTAGTTGTTACTGGTGAAATAAGCCATAAGCCCTGCTGCGCAGCTACAATCTAGTGGTCGGAGCGAAAGCGACTTCGGCTATTTTAACTACAATAGTGCAGCTGACTTCGATAATCAGCTAGACATTGGGGAGGAGGGAAGCCGTTGAATAGTCAGGTATTGTATCCAGTAAAAACCGCTCATCAGTCGTTGCTGTCTACGCGATGGTAACGGTGGTGCCTGCATTTACTCTTGCCAGCATGCAGTAACTCGAGTCTTTGCGAGCATTCCATACGGGGTATTTGCAGGCTTACGACCTAGGTAAGCCACAGTCATTCCTGGTCCTGCCGATTGCGATGACTGAAGTGCTGCACAATCGCCGCAAGGCGACGTGCGCTACCACTTCGTGATTACTATGGCGACGCTCTAAGACAAGCCACAGTCAACTGAATTCTCTTTACGACAGGCCAACTAGCCTGACTTAGTGTTACCCGCCTAGGCTCCGTTGTACTTCCTTTTGGTAAAGGCCACCGACGGGCAGTTCCTGCCCAGCTACTTCTAGGTGCTGCGTGGTAAAGGACTTGACGTGGTGCAGCCCCACGATAAAAGAGCGGTGGATGCGCAAGAACTGGTCGGCGGGTAACAACTCGGCCAAGCTGCTGAGCGATTGCTTAACCAGTAGGGGCTTATCGGTGTTGGTGACGATGCGCACGTAATCCTTTTGGCTTTCCACGTACTGGATAGTGCGCAGTACCACTTTCACGGCGCGGCGGTCGGTGCGCACATAGATAAACGCCTCGGGTGACTCTACCGGCAGCGGAACGGGTGCAATATTAGGGGTGCCCGTGGCGGGCGCGTGTCGTCCCGCTACCTTATCAATGGCCCGCAGAAAGCGGTCGAAGGCGATGGGCTTCAGCAAATAGTCTACTACGTCGAGCTCGAAGCCTTCGAGGGCATACTGGGGGTAGGCCGTGGTGAAAATAACCGGCGGGGGATGGCGCAATGAGCGCAGGAAATCGGTACCCAGCAGCTGCGGCATCTGAATGTCGAGCAGCAGCACGTCTACCGGCTGCTGTTGAAGCACCTGGAAGGCTTGGAGCGCATTTTCGCAGCGCCCGGCTAGCTCCAGCGTGGGCACGGCGCGCACGTACGTTTCCAGCACATCCAAGGCCGGGGGCTCGTCATCTACGAGCAGGCAGCGCAGGGGCATAAGTAGAAGAGAAATCGGGAGTTTCAGGATGGGAATGAGCCACTAACTCCAGCGTGAGCACCGCTAGCAGCAAGCCTGGCTCAGGCGTCAGGCGTAGCGTATGACGGTCAGCGTAACGCGCCGCTAAGTGACGGCGCAATGCTAACAGATGGGGTTCAGAGAAAGCAGGTGTCTCCTCTAGCGCAGTAGTCAGGGCAAAGCTCATCTTCAGCTGGTTGCCGGTCAACGTCAGCTGTGCGCTGAGCCAGCCAGGGCCGTCGGCGGTTGTTCCTTGCGGGAGTAGCTGCTCGAGCAGAGGCAGCCACAGTAGCGGTGCTATAGGCTGGCTGTTCGCCTGCCCGGCCACGTGAAAAGACACCTCTAACTGTTGGCCCAGCCGGGCCTGCTCTAGCGTAAGATACTGCTGCAAGGCGCTTAGGTCTTGGCTCAAGGGTACGTATTCGGCTTGGCTGTCGTAGAGCACATAGCGCAGAAATTGCGACAGCGTTAGGAGCAGGCCGGGCGCCTGAGGGTCTTGCTCGTCAAGTAACCGTTCGAGGGTAGACAGGCTGCCTAGTAGGAGTTGCGGGTGCAGTTGTGCCTTGAGCAACTGTAACTCGGCGCGGGCTTGCTCGCGAACCAACTGCCCGGCAGCCTGCTGCTGGCGCTGCCAGTTTTGCAGCAGCTTGTAAGTAGCAATCAGCAAGATGACAGTGCCATACTCATGAATGTAGACCTGATTGACGAACAGACCCTGAAAATGCCGGGGGTCGAGTGGTTGAGCGGGTAAGTGACGCAGCCAGGGGTCGAGCCAGGCTACGTGCAGCGCACTCAACAGCCGAAACAGGTAACAGATGCCTAGCGTGAGCAACACAAACCGCCCGAGGCTACTGGCCAGCCGGCCGGCCAGCAGCGGGGGTAGCACCCACCCTCGAAACGCATAGGCGTACAGCAGCCCAACCCCTAGCACGTAGCCAAACAGGATAGGCAGAAAGTGCGGCGATTGCTGGTAATTGAACCCGAAGAAATAGCTGGCTACTGTGTTGCGGTAGTCAGGATAAATACCCTGCGGCACGCCAAAATAGACGAGCATGGCCCCCCAGAAAAGCAGGTGCCGAAACAGGCGCGTAGCGGGCAGGAAGGAAAACATGCGCTGGGGTGGCTACGAAGTGGCTAGTAGGGGCCGCGGGTACTTCCCGCGAACTGGCCCAGTAACCCTGGCCGGGACCATCTCCAGAGGTAGCGTGAGCTCCACTGTGTAGTGGGTGGGGGTAGGGCGCAGGTGCAGCCTGTGGCAGCCGGGGTATAGCAGGGCAAGGCGTTGGCGTACATTGGGCAGGCCCAGGCCACCTGGTTGGCTATTTAGTGCTGGACTGGCGGGGTCACAGGTGTTGCGCAAGTAGAAGTGCAGCGTTGTGGCTGTCGCGTGCAGGTGAAGTTCCAGGCGCACGGGGCCGGTTTGGGCGGCGGCGCCGTGTTTGAAGGCGTTTTCCAGAAAGGGCAGTAACAGCAGCGGGGCGAGCTGCTGACCTACTAGCTTGCCCGTCACGCGCAGGTCTACCGTCAAGCGAGCGCCATAGCGCAACTCCTCCAAAATCAGATAATTGCGCAGCAGGTCTATTTCCTGCGTCAGCGGCACGGCCAGTATGTCGGCACTACTGGTAACCTGGCGCAGCAAGCCCGCGAGCTGGCGCACAGCGTGGCTGGCTTGCGCCGATTGGCGCAGCGTGAGGGAGTAGATAGTATTGAGGGTGTTAAACAAAAAATGTGGTTGCACCTGCGCTTTCAGCAGTTGCAGCTCAGCCGCTAGCGTGTGCTGGGCTAATTCTTGATTAAGCTGTTCCTGCTGGTACTGATACCGGAATACCTTGAGGGACGCCGCTGCCACCACAAGGCTGTTTGTAACCATGAAGCTGGCATCGAACAAGTGGCGCCAACGGTCAGCTGGTAGGGTAGGAGCTTGGTCTATAAAGGGTACCAGGTTGCTTTGGAGCAGCCCTAGGCGCAGCAATAGAAACGCGGCTAGCCAGCCCACTACCCCCAGGCCAAATGCCCGCGCCTGGCCCCGTAGTAGTCGCGGCAGCACGCCGTACAGCAGCAGGTAGGTCATGGGCAAATACTCGAACCCAACGAGCGGGATGATACACCGCAGCACATCTGCCCAGCTACCCGACCAGTACCGCCACGAGGCACCCAGCAGGCTCACGAATACCAGCCAAAAAGCCCCGTGTCGCCGCAGCCAGTCGAGGGCCGAGCGGTCGGGAGCCAGAAAGCGCGCAAACTCGTGCATGGTAAAGGGTTTCCTAGTGGGGAAAGCTGCAAAAGAAGCGCTTGGTCCTCAAACTAAAGCGGTCTGCTGTTCTGCTGGCGACAGAGACGTCTTTTTCGTCGCTAGACAATGCCATGCGTCGCTGAAAAGCTGGTACTGGCCGACCGAATGGTTTCGTCGCCAGCTATCCCCTTTCGATACCCCTAGGCGGCCCCCCGGACGAACAAGATTTTCACGCCTGACCAGGGCCGATACCTTTGACTTGTCGCTGATATTCCTTCTTATATCGGTAGGCAATGAGTTGTCAACTAATTAATAAAACCTATGAAAGTCACATTTCAGGTTCTGTGTCCACAAGCAGTTGCGCTGGCGCTATTGTGTCTGGGGCTAGCCACTCCGTCGCCAAGCGTAGCCCGCCAGCAACTCAATCCAACTCGCCAGGCAGAACCCGCCGCCGGGCTCCGCGTCATCATCACCCCACTGGCTGATTTACCCGTGGTGCGGGTGCGGTACGAGAGTGCTCACTATGGCTCGGTACGCTTGGAACTACGTAATGAGCGGGGACAGGTGCTGTATTCGGAATTGATGCGCTATTCGCGTTTTGCCGGTGATTTTGACTTGGCTGCCTATCCAGCTGGTAACTATACTATTGCCCTGCAAACGCCGGGTGACCAGTATACCCAAACAGTGCGTTTGGGTAGGCTTAGCCCTGTGGTAGTGACCCTAGTAACACCTTGAGCAAGCTGATACTAGATTCTCGGGATACTTAACTTAATTATTACCCCAGTAGCTATTTCTTGCTCATGAGCTTTATCAAACAGATACCCCTTGGAAGCCAGGGGCTGGTAGTACCCGTGGAGGGCCTCGGCTGCATGGGCATGAGTGGGGGCGTAAACGGCATGAACGTATATGGCGCGGCTGACGAGGTCGAAAGCCTCGCCACCATTCATCGCGCCCGCGAACTCGGCGTGAATCTGCTCGATACAGCTGATTTGTATGGCCCGCTCACCAACGAGCAACTTGTGGGTCGTGCTATTGCGGGCCAGCGCGACCAGTATATCGTCGCTACCAAGTTCGGGTTTGAACTGGACGAAGCGGGTGTCTTTACGGGGCGGCGCAACGGCCAGCCAGCTTACGTGCGTCGGAGCATCGAACGCTCGCTGCGGAATCTAGGCACCGATTACGTAGACCTCTACTATCTGCACCGCCCTGACCCCGCCACTCCCCTGGAGGAAACGGTGGGCGCCATGAGCCGCTTGGTTGAAGAAGGTAAAGTCCGCTACATAGGGCTAAGCGAAGTAACGGCGGCGGAGTTGCAGCGGGCCCACCAGGTGCACCCCCTCACGGCCCTGCAAATGGAGTACTCACTCTTTGACCGCCGCGCAGAAGCCAGTGGTGTGCTGCAAGCTGCGCGCGAGTTGGGTATTGGCTTTGTGGGCTACTCGCCGCTCGGCCGAGGCTTCTTGTCGGGTAGTATCAAGACGCCCGATGACTTCGAGCCGGGTGATTCGCGTCGCTTTTTTCCACGTTACCAAGGCGAGAACTTTACCAAAAACCTAACCTTGGTACGAGCACTCACCGCTGTGGCCCAGGCCAAGGTCATCACTCCCGCGCAGCTCGCGCTGGCGTGGGTACTCGCGCAGGAGGTAGTCGCTATTCCTGGTACTAAGCGCCGCTCTTACCTCGAGCAAAACGTGGCGGCAGCACAGCTTACCCTTACCCAAGCCGAACTAGCCGAGTTGGAAGCACTACTGCCAGTTGGCAGCGTAGTCGGAGCTGCCTACCCGGAGGCATTTAGTTAGCTAGTGATGTAGCCGAGACTCACAAGGCATCCTCAGTTGCGTTCGTTTAACCTTATTGCCACTCTATGCGTGCCTTCTTCTCGTCCGTACGGCTACTTGGTACGGCTAGCTTTATGCTTCTGGCTACTGCTTTACAAGCGCAGCTAGTCGCCCAGCCTGCGCTGCAAAATGATGACTTTCAGGCTAAAATTTTGCTCGCGTTATCTGACGCCGACATGGTGCCCTCTGCTTATGCCGACGACCATCTAGGCCCCGTAGCCGGCACCGATGTGCTCAGCGTGCTGGCCTTCGATGGTCAGCGCGCAGCTCCTACCAGCGTGCGCACGCTGCCCCTGAGCAACTCCGTCACCGGCCCGCCCGCTGCCGTCACGACCACGCCCGATGGCCGCTATGCTATCGTTATTGAAACACGCGGCCCTCGCCTAGCCTCGGGTGCTGACGTTAAGCTGAGTGGGTTACCCAACGGGCGTACCCTCACAGTGGTGGATTTACGAGACCCTCAGAAGCCGCGCGTAGTGCAGCAGCTGGTGGGGCCGGCGCGGGCCGTTTCGGTATCGGTGAGTGCCGATGGCACGCTGGTGGCCTTGGCGGTGCACCCAGCCGGCGATGGCACGACCGCGCCGCTGTGGCTTTACCACCTAGCAGGGGGGCAGCTAACGGGCGGGGTAGCCGTACCCATTCCGGGCTGGACGCCCGGCGATGAACTGGTGCATGCCCTCTTTCACCCGACCCGCCCGCTGCTGGCCCTCACCAACGTCACCCGGCACCGGGTGCTGATGGTTGAGGTGCAACCCGTTGGCCAGCAGTGGCAGCTGCGGCCGTGGGGCAACGAAATAGCCATTGAGGCCGGCACGCTCCTCAGTTGTTTCAGCTCCGATGGCCATACGCTGTTCGTAAACGGCACGCCCGCCCCGCCGCCCAATAAGGCGCCGCAGGGCGGCGCGGTGCTTAGTATTCGCCTCGACGCGCATCCGGTCCCCAGCCAGGCTCCGGTGCACGAGGTTGTCAGTCGGCTGCCCACGGGTACCATTCCGGAGGGGCTCACCATCAGTCCCGACGGGCAATTACTAGTAACGGTCAACTTAGAACATACCTATTTGCCGCTGGGTAATCCGGCGCGCGGGCGCTACGCCTCGCTGTCGCTCTTCGCGGTAGACGCGGCTAGTGGCCAGCTTACGGCGGCCGGCACCTTTGCCTTCGATGGCATGCTGCCGGAGTCGGCTACGTTCGATGCCAGCAGCCGGCGGCTGGCCGTAGCCAATTTTGGCGAACTGGATAACCTCACGGGGCCGGGCCACCTTGATTTCTGGCGTGTGGTCGGCGCGGTTAGCGGTCCCGAGCCCCTGCGCCTAGTTAAAACTGCTTACTCATTGCCCGTGCAGCGAGGCGTGCATACGTTAGCCATTGTGCGCTAATGTTTTTTTCACCGTCAACTCGGCTGCCAGCGCTAGGGGTTGCGTCCCTTCTGCCCGAGAGGTACGGCCCTGCTGTTCCGGCACCATGCTTAGTAGCACGCACTATCTTAGCCGCAGGCCAAGCTTTACTCATTAAGTAGGCTATCAGCTCGGTTTTACCTGCAGTAGATACCTCCGTTCGACAGGCTAAAACTTGCCGTTTTGATTCTTGCGGTCAGCCTCAGCCGGAATTTCCTCAACCACATCCCAGTGCTCTACAATTTTATCGTTCTCAACGCGATATAGGTCGTAGTAAGCTACGTGCTTATCAAGGTATTTTCCCTCGCTCAGCGCTAACACAAAATTGCCTTCGCCCAGCACCAGATGCAATCGGTCATACTGAGCTGGCATACCCTGCGCCGCCCAGCCCTGCCGCGTTTCTAAGAACTCAGCTACTCCGTCGCCCATGTGGGAATTATGCTGGGCGAGGTAGTCACCATTAAAATAGGTGTTTACTGCATCTAGGTGCTGCTCTACCAGCACCTGCTGGGTAAACTGCTGCACTAAGGCCTTATTGGCTGCCGTCTTGTGCAAATCGATGGCTTGCGTTTTGCCATCGGTCATGGTACGGCCGGCTTTGTTGCGGCCCGCGGGCATATCCTGCAGGTTGTCCCAATGTTCAACGGCTACCCCGTCTTCGTAACGATGAATATCAAAGGCTACGGTGTGGCCGAATAAATGGTAATCCACGTGCACGAAGGCATAGTCGCCATCCTCGAAGGCGCGCACCACGTGCGCGTACACTTTATCGAGTGGGAGCAGTCCATGAATGGCGTCGATGCCGGCTATCCCATCGGCTAGGTTCGGATTATGTTGTTTATAACGAGTTGGGTGTAATAGCCCGAGCTGGGTAGTGGTACCGAGTTCGATGCTGCGTTGTAGCACCGTCGTTTTCTCTTTATGTGTGCGTTCCATATGGAAGAGGGGAGTAGAAGTGAGACGACCCACCTGACAAATAGCGAATAGCCTCAGTGCCTGTGGTACTGAAACTTATACCCGATTGATTAACAGGCTGCAAAGGTCTAGACGTACACTGGTGCAGGCAAGTAGGGCGAAATTGTTCAGGTATGGATAAATTCACCCCCGTACCTCTCGCTGGATGCTCTGCCGCTACTTTTAGGTGTATCGCTATTTAGTGGCTCATTATCTCATGTACAAACACAAGCTGGAGCGGCCGCTCACCTGCGGCGTAGGCGTAACGATGGAATTACTAGGCGGAAAATGGAAGCCCTGCCTGCTGCATAATATTCGGCAAGACTTGCGGCGGCCCAGTCAACTGCACCGCAGTAATGCAACCGCGACGCCGCGAGTCCTCAACCAGCAACTCAAGGAGTTGGAAGCGGACGGCCTAATCTATAAGGTTATTCATGCCGTGCTTCCCCCTAAGGTAGAGTATTTTCTTACTCCTTTTGGGGAAAGTTTGCTCGCCGTGGTTGATGCGATGCAGTCTTGGGGTGAGGCGCACGGCGACGAATTTCGAGCAGTGGTAGCTCGCCGCTTGGAGCAGTCTTAAGTGATGCGCCAGTGCGTTAACAGTGCGTAGAGTCACATTTTGCCTTCGTGGTTAGCGGCTGTTTGCGTCTTTATCGCACAGGTGATGATGCCGTAGAGCACATCCTACGTTTTGCCCCTGAGAATTGGTGGCTTAACGACTACGAAAGCTTTCGAAGTGGGCAGCCTGCCAAAGGTGCCATCGACGCGCTGGAAGGTACGCTCGTGCTCCTATGGTCGAAAGAAATTGGGAACGGTTGAAAAGAAAAGCCCTGCTGCGCGCATTGATAGTCATTGCTTAGCGGCTTACTTACCGTCGCCAAGCGCCTCGTTGAGGAATTGTACCCAAGGTCGGGCGGCGGCAATGCGGGCCACTACGCGGTCTATAAAATCGGGCGCTAGTACCTCGGTATCGCTGAAGTAACTATTCACGCCGAAGCTCTTAAGCTTCAGCCACGGCAAGTCGGGGTCGTCGGCGGTGTAGCCGCGGGGTGGGCGCGTCAACTGCTCCACAGTCATATCTAGCCCCGCGGGAAAGTGTTGGAGTAACTCGGGTGCTGCCAATTGGCGGTGAAACTCGGCGCTACTGTAGTGGATTTCCTGGCGAATGGTGACTAGCTCGGCAGGGGTAGGGGTGAAGCGTCCTGCCCGCAGCCAGGAACCGCCACCCGGCATCAGGGCTAGGAAGTAGCCTGCCCGCTCAGCATGCCGCCCGCCCGGTACCAGCCCCGACCCAAAGCGGCGCTTGTAGGGTTCCGGGTCGGTCTGGCTCCGGTCATTTTTGAGGAGGCGGAACATAGCTTGCGCTGGCGTGAGGCCCGCCAGCTCGGGAGCAATGGGGGCAACTTGGCGTATCACTTCTGTCACCAACGCGGCGAAGGTGTCGCGGGCACGCAGGTAGTCGGCGCGGTGCCCCTGCATCCAGGCGGTGTTATTGTTAGCCGCCAGGCGGCGCAGAAAATCTAACACGAAAGCAAGGTCCATACCGCGCTAAACGGCGCAGCCCACTTGAGGTTTAGCCCCGCACTACCAGGTCACTGAGTTGCACTTGGCCGCTGTTGGGCCGGTCACGTTCTGGGCAAACAGGACGTTGTTGCCCCGTCAGCGGTAGATAGCCAGCGTGCGTAGGGACTCGTCATGCCAGTCGGCTTCCAGTACCGGCTTTGACTCATGCTTATAGCAGGGGCGCACTAGGTATAGCCCTTCTTAATTGTGCGCATCAAAGGCAGCACCGGGGCGTGGTGCGGGTTAGTTCGCTGGGTGGATAATGGCGAAAAATATAGTAATATATCGTGGGTAGGCTAAGGCTTTTTCGTAGTGCCTCTCACAGTCAGGCAGCCAGCATGTCTGGGCTAATAATACGCGGTTTGCCTACCTGCTGCGCGAGCATGAACAGCAGCTAGACATCTTCTCTCCTTACTCACCCATCCGCGCGTCAGCCTGTAGCTGTAGTGGTAGTTAAGAAGCGGGTGCTAGCTGTTGGTCGAGTAGAAGACCTAATTAGCGTCGTCCAGCATGTCTAACTAGCCTTACAGGTTTTGGCAGCAGTCGTGGGGTGGGTCAGGCATATTAAGTTTTGCGAGATTTAACTAATTGATTGTTAATAATAAAAGGCCAAATCCGTCCCCATTAATGAGTAGAATAGAATACGTATTGTAATGATAATTAATATGGCAAGCCGATAAATAAGAAAATACAGGAAAAGGCTTTGGATTTATCCTTACCCTCTACAGGTCCGGTCGAAGTCCTGGGTAGGGGTTAAGCTTTAACCGAAAATAAAATACGGACTAGCTCTTCCCAAGTAAAAACCATTTGTCAATAAAATCTACAATACTCGGAAAGGAAGCAAGTCTTGTGCGCCCTCTACTAGAATGAACACATGGCACTGCTACCCAAACCAACTCCACCAACGCCTGCTTCGGAGGGCGAGTGGAAAATAAAAAAGGAACTCCAGCAAGAGTCCCTTTTAAAAATTATTTATTATGAATGTCCCAGTTATATGAATTACGTGGGAAAAGTTTGCCGGATTTAATTAAAATAAAATACGGCGAGAAGTTTTATTATACTAATGCCTGGTGCTACCTGGATTTGGTCACCTCCCTTATCCGTAGCCGCATCCATTCCAAAAAGTCTCGTCCTAACGCCTGGACTACCCTTAGCACAAAGAAGCTTAAGAAGCGCTATGGTAGAATCGGTGCCGGGGACCGCCCATGGCTTTATCTGCTCATCCGACAGGACTTGGTGAACTGGCAGATGATTATGCAGCATACCTACCAGGTGAAGAAGAATGAGCGCCGGGCGGACTACAAGCTCAAGGACGAGCGCTGGGCGGAAGGCTTCAAACTCAGTGAAATTGCCCTACCCCGCGCCCTACAAGTAGTAACCCCAATGCAGGTGAAGGCAAAAGGTATCCACGGCAAGCTTCAAGCTATTGTAAATAAGAGTCTTACTGTTGACTTTGACGCAGCGTTAGCCTTCTGTGACTGGGCGCTGGGCACCTCGATGAAGCTCAAGGATAAAACCATTGATTGGCAGGAACTGGCTGAAACCAAGAGCTACGCCAAGTTCCGTAATCGGGTCGTGAACGAGGAGGTCTACTCGCTCTGGCTCTACCACCTCAATCGGATTGTCGCCCAAGATTTTCGCTTCAAGCACTGCGAAGTAACAGGGCGAAACTTTACGACGGTCACCGCGATGCCCAGTCCTGTTCGCCGCTTCTTACTGCTGGATAAAAAGCCAGTAGTCGAGAGTGATGTTCGGTGCGCCCAACCTCTGCTTTTCACGAGCCTGGTTCATGCGTACTGCGACGCCCAAGGCATGAGCCAAGTCCCAGCTGACGTTCAGAAGTGGCAGCTTCTATGCGAAGAAAAGGACGAGGCAAAATCACTCTACCAGCATCTTTTCCGGTCCATGCAGCGCGCAATGGTGACCTTGAATTGCTTGCGAACCGTGGACCCGGCCACCCAAGAAGTCAAATTCACTAGTAAATACACGAAGGCGTTCAAGGTAGAATTCTTTGCCGGAATTTTTTTCGATAAAGACAAGAACAGCCATATGCGCCAGGTTTTTGCGGCGGAGTTTCCCGCCGTGTCTGCTGCTATTACTTATTGGAAGGCACAACCAGGTGATAATCTGCCTGTACGGTTACAAAAGATGGAGGCGGACCTCATGCTGGAGAAGGTGTGTCCGCTGTTGCTTAAGCAGAAAATCAAGGTGCTGACCGTCCACGATGCTATCCTATCACATTCCTCGCATAAGCAAGCGGTTGAGGCGACCATCCGGCGCGTTTTCCTAGAGCAAGCTGGCTTGAGCCCAGTAGTTAAGTAGCTGTTCTTAGGTAAGAAATCAGAACCCGCTACCGCACCGAGAAACTCGAACTCTTCGTGAGCTAATAAAAAAATATATCTCCCCGATTGTACGCTTTCCTGTCCAGTAAGCCACTGGCTAGTAGAGGTTAGGTTTGCATTCGATTGGAGCTATAAAATTCAGGACTTGATGTGGCCCTTGCAGGTTGCAGTCGCGCAACCACCCAGCTACTAGCTGGTGCACGTGGGCCAGCGAGCGAAACGGCGGGGTGTCGAGCGACTCACGGCGAGGCGAGCCATTGCAGCGCTTGGTATATGCTTTCTGGGTCGGCTTGACCAGCTGAATCCATTGTAGAATAGTGTATTGGCTGCCGCGGTAGGCGTAGTACGCGGGCGTTGGGACGGATGCCGAGTGCTTGCTGTCCCCTGGCCTGCAGCCGGCTGCGCAGGACATAACGGCCCATTCGGTCGCCTGCGGCTCGCAATTCGGCCTGCAGGTGACGGGTGCTATAGTGACCGGTATAGTATGGCAGGTAAACGCCCGCTGGGCGGCGGGCTGCCAGCCAAGTGCTGGGCGTGGGGTGGCTGCCCGCTACTGGTAATAGCCGCTGGGGCTCACGTCTACTATTCAATATGTTTCGCCTATAGGGTAACCCACTGTGTGCAAAGTAGTAAACTTATACTTACTCACGGTCGGAGAAGATGGGGATAAATGGCCGCTACTTTTTTTAAACGTTGCGTTCCCTATCCACGCGCTTCAACTCAGCCCGCAAGCGCTTAATTACTTCACGCTCAGCACTGTTGGACAAGGCTTGTTCCGGCGCTTGGCGCTGCCAACGGCCTAGTAGCGCAGGCGAGATGCCTCACGCACGGGCTACGTCGATTTAGCGTGCTCCGACTGCGATTTGTAGGACTCGCTCGGCTTTGAAGGCGGGCGTAGCCGCAATCCGTGCACTGGTACTTAGCCCAGCCGCTGTTACTGCCGTTTTTGCGCACGCGCTCGCTTGAGCACCGCTCGCACAGGTGAACTATGGTTGGTATACTGGCAATGCGGTATCAACATGACTATTATACCATCGCTAATATTTTAATGGGGAGAGTAAATAACAGGCTGCAGCGCGTGTAAGTAGCCGCGCACTAGGGCAGAGGGCTGGGCAAAAAAATGAAAAATTCAAAAAAAGCGAGCTTCGCTGGAAAACTATTTACCAAAGATTTCTATAAGGTACACCCTTCCCAAGGAGGCGACCACCTTTTCATCCTATAATAAATTTTTTATGCTTACTACTCCTTACCCGTACCTTCAGGAATATTTGGATTTTCTACATTATAATCCGTGTGCCGGCTTTTATTACTTGAGTGCCTTCGAGACGGCTGATTATACATGCCTCATCTATGATACGAACGATAACTACCTGATGCAGGCGCAGAACAATCCGTTCATCTACCTTTACGGGCAGAAAGCGGAGCGTTGGTGGCAACTGCTGAGTCAGCAAGGGCTGCTGCCCGCAATCGCAGCACCCACGGTGACTGCTACTTCGGAAGTGACTGACGTTACCAGCCTGAACGAGCCGGTGGAGCCGGGGAGTACCTCTGCTGCCACGCCACGCTCCGCAACGCTCGAGCCGGAGGCAGAAAAGACGTTGTTCAAGTACCTGAATCAGCTGCTTACCAGCGAAATTCCTGCCCAGGAGCGGTGCTGTCAGCACCTGAGTGAGCTGCGCCAACTGGCTGAAACTTTCACGCAGGCGCTCAATGACCGCATTCAGCGCGGAGTGAAAGAAAGCCTGGCCTACTACGAATCGGCTGACCGTACGGGACCTGGCGCGCTGTTGCACGAACGCTGCACTTCCCGGCTGACGGAATATGACTTTTATAGCAAGCGCGCAACGGGCAGGTTTCGGGAATACACATTCATAGACAAGGTGGTGGTACCTCAAGTGCAGGCTGCCCATGTGCGTCCCTTTCAACTGGCAGGGGTCTGGGTGGACTTGCCGCAGGATGAGAAAGACGCAATGCCTGTGCAGCTTGGATTCACGGATAACCGTCAGCAGGTGGTAGCATCGCGCAACGGCGAGCAAAGCCAACGCCTGACGAAGGAGTGGTGCCTGGAGCAGGGCTACCGGCAACTGCTACTCGACCCGAGCCTGCGCCTGGTAGTCGAAACCTATGGCACAGTCGACCCCGAGCGGCCTACGCGACGCTGGCTTTCCAGCTTGCAACTCACCCTGGATTTAGTGGATTGCCTCCACTCTGAGCTGTTTCCTGAAGAGTTGTTCACTAAATACCCAAATGTCAATGACGATGTATAGTTGCCCTTTTAGAAAGTAAGTCAATAAGCGTGAGCACGTATAAATAGCTACCTTAGGCGGCCAGTAGTGGATTCACAGCCTAGGGTAGCTATTTGTACCTGGCCGTAGTAAAGCGCGAGTTTGGCAGTCCCAAAAGCTAGCTCCGGTGCCGCAGCGCATGGGTGGACCCCACATTCAGCTTAGCGACTCACCGGCCCAGGAATAAGCCCGCCGCATGTTCATTAGCGCGGCTAGCACCCTAAGCAAAGAGCTGCAGTTCTAGTCAGATAAAGTAAAACAGTCTGACTTACACTGACCAGTTTAAATAAAGGGGCCTTTTATGGACCATTGGACTACTCACAAAAAAGCCCCGGAAACGCAGGTTTTCGGGGCTTTTTTGCTGCCTTCTATATACTAGTCTTACAAAGTAGCGAGACGCTTACAAGAAGGCTTCGACTTGTTGCCAATCGGGCCTTTGTACTCAGGGGGTTTCTGCTTCGTGTATATCCGGTTGTCGTGGTGGGATCTGCCCGCTCACAATGCGCGCTATTGCATCGGCTACCGTTTGGTCGTAGTCCTGTTGGTTTTGGTAAATGCCCTCGGCAAACAGCAGCGAATCTACATAGCTACTTGCACGCGAAGCCACTGGGCGCTTCGCCGCCCGACCAGGTCTAGTTGCCGCTGGGGCAATCGGGTGTTGAGCAGGGGTGGTGGGTAAGACCTGCTCCGGCAGCGAGACTGCCGGCCGACCACTACCTGGCTGCTGGGGCAGTAAGTTGTGGGGATCTGGTTTACGCGTCGTAGCCATAACTAGGAAAAAACAGTCGTACTAAAGAGAGCAAGATACTCTGGTCGACGGCATTTGTAGCACGTGACAATTACACAACGTGCCGGGTAGCCTCGGAGTTCAGGCAGCAAATACACGTAGCTCTCGTAAAGTTGCCCCCCAAAGGCACTTAGACATACGTACAGATTAGGTCGCTCCTTGCCGCGTCCCTGCAACGGGGGAAAGATGTAGCGGGCGCGCTGAATAATACGGGCAATTTCAGTGTGCGTCACCCCATGATTTGGGTCAGCGTAGTTTTCTAACACATGCTGCGCATACTGACTAGTCCAGTACATATCGTAGCGCTGTCCCTCATGAGTGAGGTAGGTATTTAGGTGGGCCATTATGCAAAAGGCTGCCTCGTCCTCGCGTGAGCGGCAGCCACGAGCAAAGTAAGGCGAAAGCACCTGCTGACTCGCTGTAAAGTCCTTGCAATGGTGGGCGAAGTGTCCTATAATCAACGTTTAGCGCCTCGCTAACACCTGCTGTGTGCTGAGCGCCCACAGGGTCATCACTGACTTCTTTGCAGCTGCCTAGGCTGAGGGCCCGGAAAAGAAAAGGCAGAAGTCTCTTTATAGCCTCAAGCTACAAAGTCCTGTTGCTGCGCGCTAGTAGCCTGTTACAATCGACTCCATTTCACGGCTATCAGAGAGCTAGAGCGGGTTATTTGACATAAGTGCAAATAACTGTACTAGTGCCAGGACCACCACTGAGGGTAGTAGGTTGGGTCCTTGCAATGCGTAGTTTATCTTTTGTCAAGGTCAATATCTGCCCCGTGCTTGTTCCCCCCTGCGCCGTTTGTAGGGTAAGTGAAGTACCAGCTAGTGTGTAGGGGGTAGCACCGAGTGATTTACCGGATGCGTATTCCTCAACCGTAGTGGCTGTCCAGACATCAACGATATCCCCTAGGGTAAACTTACTAACTCGTGGCTTCGTGGAACCAGTAAGAGGCGTGTCGCTACCTTCTGTCATTTTCAAACGCCAGGTGCCTTCAAGCAAGTGCGTGGAAGAGGTTGCCGGATAAGCTTTTTTGGCGCAACTCTGCGTGCAGAGAGTGCCGGGAACTAGCAGCGCGAATAGCAGGGTCTTCATGCCCCCAAGCTACACACTAGATCGCATAGCACCCTTCTGATAGTCTGCTTACTGTTTCGCCTTCTTCGTAGTAATGATAATCACACCATCCTGCCCTCTAGCCCCATAAAGCGAAACGCTGGCTGAAGAATTGATAACCTGTACGCTGTCAATTCGATCCGGGTCAAGGCGCTTTAGTTTAGAGACGTTATACTTGCGTCCGTTCACAAAGACCAATGGTTTGTCTTGGCGGATAGTAGTAGGCGCATCATGAATATGAATGCTCAACGGTCTGGCGGCCAATCGCTGGCTCTCAGCTTGCTTGCTAGCCGCAACTTGCGCTTGGGTTGGTGGCCTCAGTGTTGAGCAGCCTATTAACCCACTAAGTGATGGGCCGATCAGCAGTAGCAAGGATTTCATGCTACCAAGCTACAAAATAGAGTGCGCAGCGTTCAAGTGAGGCAGGAAAGAACTTAAACAAAGCTTCCTCACAGGTATGGTTCGATAAATGTCTTATAATTGGGCATATGTTAAATTGACCGGATTTAGCGCCGATTACGTTGGCGCAAGCTCTTGCAGGCAAGGAGAGTGGTAGTGCGCCATTGACTACGCGTTCTACTCCTCTCAGGCGGGCCATCGTGGGCGCAATGGCCGCCCGAGCAGCAGTGGGCCCGGTCCCCGAGCGTGGCTTACGCGTGCGGGTCGGTTTCCTGCGAGCGGGCGAGCAGGGCCTGGATCCCCGACAGGGGCGGTTGCGCCGCTAGCAAGGCCAACTCGTCTAGCGTGCGCACATACTGCCAGCAGCCCGGACTGGGCTGGCGCAAGACCACCGTCAGGCCTTCTTCCACACACAGGTAAAGCTGATGCTGGTGGTAGGTGACAGGGGTCAGCACTAAGGGTTTCTCCCAGCTCGGGTCGTGGAACAGCTCTCCTGGTCCCGTGGTCGCCAGCAGCTCGGCCGGTGGCCAGGTCGGCCAGCCACCGGCCGGGGGGCCCGTGGTCGTGGCCTTCGGACTCCACATTGACTTGACAGCCTCGGCCAGCAGGTTACCCGCGGCGCTGGCTAGGGTGAGCTTGCCAAAGCCTGGGCCGGCCGGCGCGGCGGGCAGCGCGGTTTCTGGCTCGGGAGTGAGCTGGCCCAGCGGGGAGGGCGAGGCCAGGGCCTGGGAGGCAGCTTTGCGCCGCGCAGTGGCTGCCGCGCGCCGGGCATTGCTAGCCGCTGTTTTGCAACCCGGGCGACAATAAAGGCAGCGCCGGTCGACGGCTTCGTAGGGTTCGTGACACTGCTGACAATAGCGCACAGTGAGCGGCTTGCGGGTGTAGGCCATCAAATACTACAGACTAGAGTGTCGGTTAATTTTCGGATAAATGTAGTGGCATTTATCCGAAAATTAACCTGCTTTTTGGCTAACGTGGGTTGTTCAGCGAGCATTAGTGGCAGATAGAGATGGCAGATCAGGGCCTACTTCGACAGGAGTGTTGCCCCTGCTAAGTTTGCCAGCGGCATTTGCCCACCTGCTAACAGGGAGTTTTTCACAGGTCTTGAAGGTTCGTTCAACGACTGTGAAAGCGGTTACTAGCTTGGCCCCTAGGGCCGGTGGTAGGCGTAGAGTCGCAGCTGGTCGGGGGATGTCTCCAGCCGAAACTGCCCTACGGCTTCGAGCTGCCGCTGGATAACTGAGAGGTCTTGTTCGGCCGCCTTGGGGGAAAAGAAACGAGGAAAATCTAGCCACTCAATCTCTTTGTACGCCGTCCAGGCCAAGTGCGGTTTGCCACTGATCATAGCTTCCATCGCGTTGGCGTAGTAGTTGAACTGGTAGCTCGTATGCTCATCCAAGTGCAGCCAGCGCTCGTTACCGACGTCTTCCCAGATGAGTTTGACTTGACAGGCTTGCACCAGGGGCCACTGCGCCACCAAGGTGGTGAGCAGCTTCACCCACTTGGCATTACTGAGCAAGGGCTGCAGGTGGGCCGCCAAGATGAGTTTGTCGAGGGCTTCCTCGTCCCGGTTGACAGCAACATAACGTTTCATCACGCAACAATAGCGACCAATTAGGTAAGGAGCAACACGCAGGAAAAAACCTGTCCGATAACGCTTTTTATGTAAAACAGGGAGGTGCTTCTTAGCACCTACTAACACCAGTCAACTAATAGATCGTAGCTGTCTTTCTCAGTAGTTAGATGCCATTTAAGGCGCGCTTGGAGACGGCAGACGTATCCTGCACGGCGTGACTTTCAGCGCCGCCACTACCTGCCGCTGTTAGCTGCTTAAAAGGCCTGGTAGAGCTGGTCGCCCAACTGCTCTAAATCGGCTTGGTCAGTATTGGTTAAGACAATCAGCACTTTTGTAAAATCCCTACTGGTCAGTAGCACTGAGTTGAAGCCCTCAATGCTGCCGCGGCGTTCCAATACGGGCGTGGCAAAGGTTTGGTCATTGAAGAAAGAGCCGAGTGTCGACCGGCCGCGGGCATACTCCAGGAACGGAGCGCCGGGCTGGGGCTGCAGCAGATAGGCCTCACTGGTGGCGGCTGAGAGCAGCGTATGGGCCTGCAAGCCTTGCACGAGTTGATAGAGGTCCCGGGCCGTGGAGTAGAGCGCGCCCGCCCCCGCATAATTGGATAAGTAGCGGCGGTCATTGCGCAAGGTGTCTTGGGGGTGGCCCTTGCCGAAGCTGTAATTATGATACCCGTAGGCTAAGCGCGGAATGATCCGTGCCTCGCTCACTACCCCACTATCGTGCATGTGGAGCGGCGCGAAGATGTTGGCCGCTACTAACGCGGCATACGGGTGCTTGGTCACGACTTCCAGCACCCGGGTGAGCACGATGTAATCCACGTTATTGTAGGTAAACGTCGCCGCTTGGCGGGTGCTGTCGAGGTGCACAAAGCGCCACACGAAGTCCTGGGTGGGATAGGGGGCCTGGTAGGCTTGCAGGGGCTCGTTGCGCAAGCCCGACGTATGGGTGAGCAGCTGCCGGATAGTGATCGCGTGGCACGTGGCAGGTAACTCGGGCAGATAGGTGGCGGCCGGGGTATCGAGCTGGAGCTGTCCGCGCTCGACGAGCTGCAAAGTCAAGATGGCCGTGAACAGCTTGGTCATCGACGCAATGGGAAAGCGCGTGGCGGCCGTGATGGGCACCCCGAACTGGAGGTTGGCGTCTCCTTGCTGGACTTGGGCGACGACCCGTCCATTGCGCGCAGCGAGCACGGCGCCGTTAAAATGACCGGCTTGATGAGCGGCCTGCGTAAGCCGAACGAGGGGGTGTTGTGCCGCAGTTATTGTCGGAAAAGCGAGGATAAGCAGCAGGCAGGCGCGCTGGAGAACCATCGACAAAGAGCAACACGCCATAGCGGAACAAGTAGGTAGGTGAGCCGGGATAGCTCGGTTACCCATCCCCTTTGGGATTCGTTACGAGTCCCTATAGAAAGAGCCGGGTAGTGGCGCAAGCGGCCTGTGATCTGTTACCTACTATAAACCGTTGTTTCCAAACCGTAAAAACACGGGGGCTATTTCGGGCGCCGTGCAGGTCAAGTGTGACCAGGAGAAGCAGGTACTCAAGCAGGCCAACAAAAAGCTGCTCACTTAGGGCCAGCAGGATCGCAAGCTATTTCTCAAAATAGCTGCCAGGTTTCCCAAGTAGGTAGCTCCAGCTACCCCTACCGCGCAGTAGTCTGAAGACGGCCATCGGACGCTAGACTTGTGACTACTTGCTTATTTGGAAGCTAACTCTTTCGCTAGCAACGCGCGGTAGTGGGTCGGATTCGCTTCCGAATACCCCGTAAATCTTCTTATTTCTCTTCTGTCCTTATCAATAAAAACGACGCAGGGTATCGCTGAAAAGTTAAACCGTTGCTTAATCACATCTAGCTGATTTTCTTCCACGATACCCTGCGACCACCTCATTTGCTCCTGCCCAAGCGCCTGTTGCCAATCTGCTGCTTTCTTATCCACTGAGATGCTAACCAGCTGTAGCCCCCGGTGGGCGTACTGCTGGTATAATGCCTTTAGCTGCGGAATTTCCTTGCGGCACGGCCCGCACCAACTGGCCCAGAATACCAGCATGGTCACGTTAGCTTGCGGGTTGAACACCCGCTTTTGCTGCCCGGCCGGGTCGGCCAGCGTAAAATCGGGATAGGCCTGATTCGTATCAATCCGGTTAGCCAAGTATTGCACCATTTTCCGGCCATTCCCTGACTGCTGCACAGCTGGTTGGAACAGGCCTACCATTTCCCGTAATTCTTGCTCTGAAAATTCCTCTTTGTTGTTGTATATGCCATCTAAGAGGTAGTAAGAAAAGGGATTATCCTTAATTTTCCGTTTGAAAAAATTAAGTTTTGCTGTTCGCGTAGTCCCAGTTGTGTTTCCCAGCCAGCCAAAATCCTGCATTTGCAGACTGTACATGACAGTAGTTTCTGGGCCAGCAAATACGCGTACTTGCCCGAAGACTTCAGCATCTCCTACTAGTTTGGTATGCCCTTTTTCCAGCATAAAGGTGCTGGTGGAGTATTTCAAGCTATCCGCGCCACGAGTATAGTTCCGAAAGGAAACCAGCTTATAGTCCTTGAACATAAACATCCTCCTTTCCTTACGGGCTTCCAGACTGTCCTTATACTGGACAGACACCACACGTGGGACGAATGCAGAGTCGGCCTTCAGGACGAATCGAAAGTGCCCACTGCGGCAAGCCGTTGAATCAAGCCGCTCGTGACTGTAGCCACCAATTAAATAAATCTTGCCATCTGGGATGTGGCTGATATTTCCCTCAATAACGATTTCATTAGACTGCACGCTTTGCTGGCTGGAACAGGAAAGCAGACAAAACGACCAACATAAAGGCAACCAAGTGCTGCGCGCTTTCATGAGTTGACAACGCAAAAAGTTAGTTAACTATTACAGTGGTTGATGAGCCTATTTATGGGGCAATTACCACTACATACTTTAAGTAGTGGCACCATCACGGGCAGCTGCATTACGCTGATAGAGAGCAACACCAACACCACCCCGCGATAAAACACCCCTATTCCCCGAAGCCGCGTAACCCAGACTACGATATGATTTATCTAGTAGTAAAGTACCACGCCAGGCGCAGCGGTCGAGTAGGCCAAAAACCACCACTTTTTCAGGACTTGTCTTAGAAGACTTTTTATGTTAAGTGGCTTTTCCTATCATTTGCGCTTCAACTGTAGAACCCACATTCTAGCTTAAATCTACTTTATGTATCGAGAGAAGTACGGACGGCAGACTGCAGCGGCAATGTATCAAGTTAATAAACCAGTGGCGGAGGTTGCCCAGATGCTTTTAGCAGAGGGCGCAACCGCTGAGCAAGCACCCGCACTAGCTCAGACGTACTACCAACAGCATCTGTCTCGGGGTATCCTAGCTACTAAAAAGAAGTTGAAAGAAGCGATCATGTATCAGACCGTGGGCTTGGTGCTTGCAGGAGGCAGTCTTTTTCTCTCGTTTCTTACCTATTTGTTACTTGACGACGGCGGTTCCTTTATCGGCTTTTATGGACTGCTCGCAGTAGGCTTGCTTGCGCTGCTGAAAGGTCGACTAGACAAGCGGAGTGCAGAAGCTACTCTCAAGCAAGAAGAAGGCAGTCACTCATAAACTAGATACCACAAAGTATTATAGTCGAGCTTGTCACATTTCTTAAACGGACGTTCATGAAATGTCTCGGCTCGTTTTGGTCAGTTGTGGAAGGAGCCCCTGTCTTTTGTGACAAGCTCCCAAACTTGGGTGGTATCCTGCAATAGCCCCTGCACCTTTGAGAGCCATCCTATCCTCAAAAATATAAGGACTTGCATTAGCTTACTGTTCATATTCCTTGACCTACCTACTCACCAGTTAACATCTATGAGATACGCTGTGCAAATAGGTCTATTACTGATAAGCATTTTATGCAGTTGTACACAAAGCAAAAAGTATCCCTATCCAATTTCAGTATTTAACCCTACCCTCAAAAAGCATCTTGTTAAACTTATTGCGGTAGATCATCTGCCCTATAATGCGGATACCCTTACACGTAATTTCTTACGGGATAGCTGTACAAAGAAAGAACTGGTTAAGCTTCTTTCTTGTGAGAATCCCTTAGTGAGAGTAGTAGCTTATCGGGCCTTGGTAAATCGACATGAACCTGATTATTTTTCGATCTTAACAAACCACCTAGATGATACTGCCAAAGTAAGCTGGTGGTATTATGACGATGCGGAAGGAGAGTTCGCCGTATCAGACCTGATGCTTAGAAAGGCTGCTGAAGATCGGAGAACACTATCAAGAAATCAAAGAGATATACTGGTTAGGCTAGTGCTGCTCAAGTATTCGTATTTGGAAAGCGCTAGCTGGATGATTCCCGAGCTAGTCCCACGCGAGGAGTACTACCCCGTAATCCGAAAAAAAGCAGAAACTGCAACTGCCAGATGCGGTGAACAGCTGGGCGCAAGCTATGCGTTGGCTAAATTCAAAAAGCGACATGATCTTGCTTTGCTAAAAGCAAATTTGCTGCGTAGTGATGAGGCCTGTGCTGACTGGACGTTTAAGACTATCGAAGTTTTTCCAGACACTTCCCTTTATCCAATTTTAACTAACTACTTCAACGATCAAATAAGAAAGAAGAAGCAGTTTGGTTATAATGATCTGAAATATTACTGTCGGGCTGTTGCCAGCTACAAGAACGAAAACAGTTTAAAGATTTTAACATCCTTAACAACTAAAGACACTTATCCGGACAGCTGGTATTTGCCACAAAATAAGGAAAGTGTATTTCTGGCTATTTGTAAGTATAGATGCCCGCTATACAACCAGCTGTATACTAAACTAAAGCCACAGATGGGGGAATACATCTTAAAACATCTTAATAACCCTACCTATCTCGACCCCTCGGAGCTAAAAACGTGGCAGGAGTAGTCAATCTCCATTTTACTAGTCAGGTAATCCGCTTAAAACAAACGCTTTAGATTTCTATAGTCGACTAATAGGAGGCCCGAAAGGCGCACCTTTTTGACGCATCCGTTTTCGGCTTGCTCACCCCCTTCTACGCGTTGGAAACGCACTCAGGGTAGACTTTCTGAGCCACTCGCTTGGGAAGGACCTTTCTGGGCCTTTTGCCAAGGCAACTTGAGCATCAGTAGGTTTGTGTAACCATCGACCTATCTGTGCGCCCACTCTTATCCTTTCTCTTCCTCGTATCCCTTGGCCCTTTCACCTGGCCGCCGGTAACGTCCTCACTTCATCCCGGCTGTGAGCTTATCCCTAGCTCTGCGGCGCAGCAGCTCACTACTATGCGGACCTGGGGAACAGCGGCCCAGCGCGCAGTGCGCGACTTCACTCGCCGGGCAGGCGCCCCTTATACTTGCCTCTACTTCCGGAAAGCGGCGGCTCCCCCCAACCAACTGATTTGTTGGCTGCTAGTCCAGCAATCGCCTACCCGTTTTATGCGCTATAACTATCACGCGCAACAGGTAGATAGCACGCGCTTAGAAGTAGCCGGTTGGTCGGCTGCCTTAGCGCGCCTGCCAAGCAGATGCTACGAACCGCTCTGCGAGAGTATTTCGACGAGCCCCGTCCTACAGGCAGTGCTTATCAAACGAGGTCAGCGGGTGCAAACCGGAATGTTGTTTGAGGACACGCCTTATCTACCTGATTATACGCCGGCTGACCAAGCCCGGGTAGCCCCGGTAGCGGCCTTCCTGCGTCTAGTAGACAAGTAGCCGACTAGGCACCAGCGTATTCTTAGCCAACCGCTTTTTTTAATGTTCGAGACCCCTTCGAAAAACCCTCTTTAAAGAAGCCTCGAAAAATCCTGTTTTCGAGGCCGTTGGCGTGGGGAAGAGAGTAATTCGAAAAACAGTAGTGGCTGTTGCAGAACTATCAGGCTCGTTCAACCAGCGGGCGCAGCACGCATAAAAGCCTGCAAAATGCAGCGCTATAGCCGGTTTGCGGGTCAGATTTGGTTGCTAATGGCTGCACATAAGGTCCTCGACTGAGTTCTGCAACAGCCACAGTAGGTTTGCGAATGGTATAGCGCCCTGTTATCCTTCGTACCACTTGCTCATCCCATCCTTTAGCTCCATGCTTAGCAAATACGCCCCTAAACTTCTTGTCCTGCTCTTGAGCCTGCTCGTAGCAGGCGGCATCCTGGCGGCCAAAGCCCCCGCGGAGCCCAAGCGATACGACTACATTTCCCTTGTCTTAACAGGCGACAATTTGCGCATCTCCACGGGAGCCGGCCAATTCGATGTGGTTGACACCAACATCACGGGCAAATACCGCAATTATAGTTACAACTTCACGCCCCTACTGGGCAAAATAACTGAGTTGGAGGCGCAGGGGTACGAATTGGTTAACAGCAATTCCTTCTCCGAAGCAACGGGCAATGCCCGTATGTATGCGCTCCTGCGCCGACCCAAATGACTCCTGTTTGTTTCACCACACCGTAAGCCAACCTAGCTGCTTGGCAGTAGGCGGCGGCGCACGCTAGAGCCTGTTGACCTCGGTTAAATGATTAGGTTAAACCCCTACTGTTCAAAATCCACCGCTAGTAGTGTCTAGGGTGGTTTGTTCACTCAAACGACCGTTTTTGTGAACCGCTGTTTCATTTCTTCCTCGTTTCCAGTGGTCTACTGAAGCTAGGTATGTACTTCACTTTATGCACTACCTCCCCGTCACGTGGCAGAGCCACGATAGTCTCGATACCCACGAGGGCGGCTTCAACTTGGACAACTTAGGCGGCACTTACAGCTTCCAGCAAGGCATGCGCTGGCCGGATTACCTAGCTGGCTATGCGGTGGAATGGCACCCCTACCTCGAAGCTATCCGGCAGTCCATTCTTGAACGCCAGGTGTGGACCGGGGGCGATTGGCACCAGCACAACTCGGCTGGGGCACCCGTGGTAGCAGGCGGGCACTTTATGGCGTGCAGCTTTCGCTCCTGGGGCGATTTATTGGCCGCCGTGTGGAGCAGTGAACTGAACCGCGATTTTAGTTACCTGGACTTTTATATGGATGGCTATTTACCTGCGCGACCATTTTGCTAAACCTGAGTAACTTTGGAAGACCACGACGAGAGGTACTCCTTGGCCACTTTATCTGGGGCACCCTATGCGCAAAAGTTCGTTTTATAAACGGGTGACCAAGTACAACCCGCTTTTCCGCAACGAACAGGGGCATTACTTGCCCGACGAGTGGACCGCCATCAGCGACGTGGGGAGAGCGTTTGCGGGACAGCACCTGCATCTAGACGAATACTTGGCCGTCGAAGCACGGTACGTGCAAGCCGCCCGGCTCTTCCTCGCTGGCTCGGTGCACGTCGAGCTCGAGTCCGTGGAAATCCACTGGCTGGGGAACACGGACGACTCGCTCCAGGCGGTGTACCAGCGGGTCGAAAACGGCGTGCGCGCCTTTCCCCTTTCTGATTTGGGTGCCCTAGTGGCCCTGGCCCTACGCGAATGCCTATGGTTTCGGCTAGTAGATGACACCCGGAACAAGGCCGTTGAGTTTGGTTACGACTACTACATGTACTTGGGCTTCGAAGTCCCAGATCCGGAGTGCTTCCAGAGAATTGAACAACTGCCGCTGTTTATTGAGTAGTCCTGCTTCAACGCCCAGTACGGCACTAATTCTAACGCTCGTTTTACTGAACAACCACTCACTACGTAATTCTACTCCCCTCCAAAAAAGGACCGTTTTTTGGAGAGCTAATGAGAATGCCCTGGCGGGCTGGAAACGCAGGTTTTTTGGGTCGTTTTTTTACACCCTTTATTGGAGGGCAGAAACGGCTACTTTTGAAGCCTTAGGCCAAGACGGCAAACCATCGCTGTTTTACATAAAAATCGATATCGAACCGTTTTGAAATCCCTTTAACAAGTCGTTTGCTATCCCTTAGCGATGGAAATTGATATTAATCAGCAGAAATTAGCGCTAGGAGCCAGATACCACATTTTTATCAACAAGCAACCTACTCACGTTGCTTCTCAGCACCTGCTGCAAACCCGCCGCCAAGTACAGCTATTCGCCAGCAAAGCGGACACCCGGCCGCGCTGGTCTTTACACCAACAGTTGACGTGGTTTTCCCTCCGCTACCAGCTTACCCGCTGGGACCGCAATGTGCTAGATTTTCGCACGGAATCCGTTTGGAAAAGTCATTACCGCTGCCGCTATGGCGCCGACGTCTACGACATCTATGGGCATCGAGGCACCAAACACTCGGTCTACAAGAACGAGCGCCAAATTGCGTGGTGGCAGCAGGCACGCGTTACTTGGTTCGAGGGGGACAATTACAAACTATGGGCGGATGAGGACAGTGACGCCGAGCTGCTCATCGCTTTTTGCCTTGTACTAGATGAGCCAACTAGTTCAGGAGAGGACCAAAATACGTTGACCCTAAACCTTGGCGCTATTGGACCTCAGGCTAGAGTATTTGACCAAACTTGGCAGCCGAAGTAGCCACTTTATAAGCCCAGCCCCATTTCACATCCTTTGAATGAAGGGTTAAGGCAAGCAAAACGCATCGCCAGCAAAGGGTTAGCTTCTGATGTCAGCCGACATTAACGGTCTTGTCACCTTACTTAACTGTTGGTTTAAGAAACGTGACAAGCTCCTCTATAAAGCTTAGTGGTCCTCGTTTAAGAAAGTCTCTCTAGCTAGGAAGTTGGAATAGAGTAATTACTCAAACAGCCACTCCCGCTAACGACTACTTTTGGCTAAGCAAACCAGTAACCCACCGTTGGTCTAGACGGGATGATTATTTATGTTGCCTCTTGTACGACCCTATGCTTTGATGGGACTGCTTCTCGCGAGCTGTGCGTCTGACACCCCACCGCTGGCGGCTACCAAGACGTTAGCTAAAAAGTATGACCTTGGGGCGATTACAGTGCAACTTCCTAGAGCTTGGAAAGCTCTCGACTATGATAGCTCCGGCCTATGGGGCGCTAAAAAGGGTCCTACCTATCGTCAACGGCACCTGTTCTTGAATACCTCTGCCGTCGATACGCTCTTGCGCGAAACCATTGTCCTCACCGTTGAGCAGCGGCCAGGAGTATTCCAGGCCAAGAAAGCAGCTCAGACATTGGCAAATAATCTGCGAGCGTTTCCTGAGCAACTGCAAGGACTCACGTTACGGGATACGCTACTGGCTAACGGAAAACTAGCCATCATCGAGGCAACCTATCGCAACCCAAAAGTAGCAATGGATATTATCCAGACATATGCGTTCTACACCCGCGCCAATACGCTAGTTGCCTTTATGGGCACCGCCCGGAGTCATCCCGGGCCGACGAATCAGCAGACCTGGGCCTTGTTCCGACAGGCCATTGCCTCCATTACCTGGAAATAAGAAATAACTAGGATTTTAGGAGCAATGAGAGAGCTAGATGCCCTATTTCCTAACTTGGAATAGTTGATTAACATAAGATTTCTTCGAAGACACGTCGCGGAAAAGTAATGGTTTCTACCATGCTAAGCTGTGTTAGCTAGTGTAGTACTTTGCCGCTACAGTCACTCTATTCCACTGCCTTTTTTATGCGTCCTGTACCGGTCATTCTGCGTGATATTGAAAATTTTCAGCCCACAGAGGATGGTAACTGGCTGGCTCTAGACGATTTATTGCAAGAATTATGGACAGAAAAGGAAGGTCCTCGCGAAGCCTTGATTCCACTTTTTCAACTATTAGAGCGATTTCCAGAGGATGAGAGTGCTGGGGTACTGCGGTCGATATTACATGGGATAGAGAGTTATCCTGAGTACGAAGCCGAACTGGTTAAATCACTGTACCGCCACCCAACCGATATCACGGTTACAATGGTCCGCCGAATCGCTAACTCTGGGCAGGCGCTGGTTGCTGGGCAGCCTATTAAGAGGCTATATCAGGTAGTTATTGCTCATCCTAAAGCTTCCAAGAAAGCAAGAGAAACTGCCCAAGATTACTTAAACAACAGTAGGTAAAGCTTTTACATGCTGTAAACGACGGACTACAACACGTAAAAAAAGGAGGGCAAGTGCCGCCGGGGACCTGCTGCTCCTAGGAGGCGGACTTGATTTGATAGCTCAGTGAGGCTTGGAGCGTGCGGCGTAGCAGTCGACCCGTGTAAGCCGCTTCCGCGGGCGAGTCCAGTGCGAGCGAGCGGAGCCCCTGGTACGCACGCAGGCTCAGGCCCAAGCCGGCCGGCAGCTTCACCCCCACCCCCACGTCTACGCCCACATCGAAGCGTTTATAGCGGGCCGTCGCGGCGCGGTCCACCTGCTGCGTGTACGAGGCGCCCCCATTGAAGTGATACTCGTGCCCGACCTCGCGTCCGCCCACGAGGTAGGCGGCTTGAGGCCCCGCTTCTACATACCAAGGGCCTGCTGTCGCACGCAACAGCAGGGGTAGGGTGAGATAAGAGCGGGTGAGCCGATAGCTACCAGCATAGGCCGTGGCCAGTGAGCGGTAATCGGAGGTATTTAAATCCAAGTTCTCGCGGCTATAGCTCAGCTCCGGGACGAAGGAGAGCCGGTGGGCGAGCGGCCGCTCGTAGAAAACACCCAGGTGGTAGCCCACCCGCCAGCCCGTGGTGGCCGAGGGGTCGGCACGGGGATTGGGGGTGTGGAACGAGGTGCTGGTGGCGCCGGCGCGCACCCCGAACTGGGCATACGTGAGGGCGGGTAGCAGCAAGCAGCTAGCCAGTAGCAGGTACGAGCGAGACATGAGCAACAGAAAGAAGGCTCCGGCATGTCGGAGCCGCTGGGAAAGGAGCAAGTTGCATCGGCTGGGGCAAAGTAGTCGCCACTGGCTGCCCGTCTGACTACGCAGGGCCCCCACCTACTACACGCCACAGCCAGTTGAACATAATGTATCGTTATCGGACCGGTCTTCCTTACTGGTCACGGTCTACCCGTCGTGCGGTTGGCTAGTAGCCTACCCGCAAACAGGCGCCATTACTGGATAAGGTAGTAACGGCGCCTGTTTGCGGGTAGTGTCCGGCTGTTTACCGCGCCGCTAGGCCCTCGACAATGAAGACCCGATACTCGGCGCCCTTTAACCGGTGGGGAAGCGCCGCCTGATAAAGCGGGCTTTCATACCAGGCGCGCGCAGCCGCGACCGTTGGAAACTCCAGCACGACCGCCCCGTCCACGAGCGGGCCTTCTAACGTGTCGAGCGCGCCATAAAAGGCCAGCGGGGTCAGCGGATGCCCGGCCGCGGCGGCGCCGGCGCTTTGTTCATACTGGCGGAACTCTTCCGGGTCGGTAATGCGGTCCCGGACAAAGATGACATAGGCACTCATGGCTTTTCAGGTTAGGGGGGTGAAGGCGTATAACAGCCTAGGCGTATAATCGCCTCGTCACGCGGCAAACTTTCGCTCGCTCCTCAACTAGCCCCACGCCCGCGTTGCGCCTGCTGGGGAAGGCCTGCTGGGCTGCGGACCCACGGGCTACCAGTTTGTAGCAGGTGGGGCAAGGGGCACACCTCACTTGCGAAAAGCCCGCCGACTGGCGCCCCAGTTGCTGGCCCCTTTCGCCAATCGGCCCCGGGGCTGCTCCCCGACAGGTTTAGCCCCTTGCCGGCTGCTAGAAGAAGGCCGAACAGCTGCTCCCGCCATAGCTTGTCACAGTCGTTAAACGAACATTCAATGACTGTGAAAGTGGTTGCCTTAATGCTAGTGCAAAACAGCGTAGCTGCGAGCGGCTCCCGAGCGGGGTCGAGCGGCCTCATCAGGCCGCTCGACCCCGCTATTTAACATAGCAGGCCGTGGAAAAATCAGGCGTACTAGTGGTAGAATCCGTATCGGGTAGAATCCTTATCGGGCGGAGCGGTGCACAGCCTTTACGGCTACAACATTACCCCGCCGCTTACCTCTAGGCGCTGGCCGTTCACCCAGCGGGCCGCCCCGGTGCAGAGGAACGCGACCACGCCCCCAATGTCATCGGGCTCGGCCGTGCGGCCCAGCGCTGCCAACTGGCCCACGTAGGCGCGCATCTCGGGCGTATCGGGCATGGCGCCACCGCCAAATACCCCGCCGGGCGCCACCACGTTGGCCGCAATGCCTCGCGGCCCTAGTTCCAGGGCCAGGTAGCGCGTGAAGACCTCCACGGCCCCTTTCATCGCGGCGTAGGCCGAGACGCCCACGAAGGAGCTGCGCGTAGACCCCGACGAGATATTGAGGATGCGGCCGCCGTCGCGTAGCAGTGGCAGCGCTCGCTGGGTGAGGAAGTACACGCCCTTGAAGTGCACGTTCAGCATGTCGTCAAACTGCGCTTCGGTCATCTCGGCAATCGGACTAATCAGACTAGTGCCGGCGTTATTGATAAGAAAATCGAACCGGTCGGTGCTGAAGGTGCTGGCCAGGACGGTGGACACCTGGCTGAAGAAAGCTGCGAAGGTGCTCAGGTTGGCGGTATTGAGGGGTAAGGCGACGGCCTGTTGACCTAGGGCCTTGATCTCGGCTACTACGCCTTCGGCTTCGGCTTGCTGGCTGCGATAGGTTAGGATAACATCAATGCCCTGTTGGGCCAGCTTCAGGGCCATGTCTTTGCCCAGGCCCCGGCTGCCGCCCGTGAGCAGGGCGATTTTGGAAATACTCATAAGAGGCTGTTTGTTGCGTTACTAGAACACGACAAAGGTCCCCGGTCCATCTGCCAACAGGGTTGTACCCGCCAATCCGCTTGTTGTATAAATCAAGCCGGCTCGACCACTACCGTGCGAAACGCACCGGGGCTCACGGCAGCATAGCGCCGGAAGAAATGTGAGAAGTGCGCCACATCCACGAAGCCTAGGCAGTCGGCAATTTCCCACAGCGTCCAGTCCGTTTGCTGCAACAGGACTTTGGCCTCCTGCGCCACGCGCCCGCCGATCAGGTCGGTAGTGGTGCGGCCGGTGCTGCGCTTGAGCACCTTGTTGAGATGGTTGACGTGCACGGCCAAGAGGTTAGCGTAGTCGGTGGCGGTGCGCACCTGCACGCGTTGCTGGGGGGTAGTAAGGGGAAACTGCTGCTCCAGCAATTCCACAAAGCGGGAGGAGAGTCGGGCTGCCGCCGAGTGGGCCGGGGGCAGCGTAGTGGCAGGCTGCCGCTTCTGACCCAGGTGCAGCAGCTCCAGCACGTAGGCCCGCAGCAGGTCGTACTTATGGGCATAGTTCGAAGCCAGCTCCTCCTGCATCTGGGCAAAGAGGACGGCCGCCCGCCCGGCTTCGGCAGGCGTCAGTTGAAAGACGGGGTACCCCGCGGTCTGGAACAGGGGCAGCTCGTCGGGAGTAGCTCCTCCGAGCACGGGCAACAAAAACTCGGCCGTAAAGAGACAGAAATGCCCCTGCTGCGGCTCAACCGGCCGCCAATGGAACGGTACCTTGGGGGTTGAAAAAACCAGCATGTTGGGCTCAATCGCAATCGTTTGGTCGGCGTAGTCGGTGCGACTGCGACTATGCGCGAGACTGATTTTGTAGAACGAGCGGCAGGCATAAGGCGCGGGGGGCCGCCGCAGTGAACCCTGCCAGAGGTCGCCCATATCAAACACGTTGAAGTGGCCCACTTCGCGCTGAATGCCCGGGGGCAGCAGCGTATGTAGGTCGCGGCCCGTGGCAAAAGTTAATTCCTCGTAGCTGGCGCTCAACGCGGCGGTTGTCATAGCAGCAGGGTACTTGTACGCTTCAAGCCCTCGTAACCTGGCAGGGCGAGGAAAGTTCTGCGGTTTGGGACTCAGTCCCAGGCAGGAAACGAAGGAAGTTGCTGGATTGCTCGCTCAACTCAAAGAGTATCCGTCCTATTGAACTGGGGGCAAGCCAAGAAGTATGCCCGGTTGGCGCGTAAGATCTGAGATGCAACAGAGAGGGTATAAGCGGGGTGACCGATTCGAGCGTTTTGGCTGTGGCGTTTTAAGTGCTTTTAGGGGCGTTTCGAGCGTTTTGTTGGGCGACAAACTGACCCTAACTGGTTCGCTATGGGCAGACTCGGTTTAACATAATTGGCAATTATAAGACACCAAAACATCTGTTTTCTACTGCTTAGTGTGCTATCCACAGCATAAAGCTTAGTCGATCTCCCTATCCGTTAGATTAAGCGCGGCGTCTACCTCTTCGCTAGTGGGCAAATCTCGTCGTAGTTCCGGGGGTAAAGCGCGGGTGAGTTGCCACTGCGCTACGCCGATCGGCTGACTCATGCCGCGCAAGGCATATTCGGACACCACTCGGTTCTGCGTTTTGCATAGAATCAGGCCGATTGTCGGCTGGTCAGTCGGGTGACGCAACAGGTCGTCTGCCGCGGCCAGATAGAAGTTCATCTTGCCACTGTCCTCCGGCTTGAACTCACCCATCTTCAAGTCGATGATGATAAAGCAGCGCAGCTTTAGGTGATAGAAGAGCAGATCCAGATAATAATCTTGGCCGCCGATTTCGAGGTGATACTGGCTGCCAACAAGCGCAAAGCCTTTACCTAGTTCTAGCAGGAAAGCCCGCACGTGTGCCAGTAGGTCACGCTCCAGGTCTCGTTCCTGTGCTTGCACCCCCAGGCTAAGAAAGTCGAAGGTGTACGGGTCTTTCAGAATTTGCTGCGCCAGCTCGGATTGCGCCGCGGGCAGCGTGCGGGTGAAGTTGCTGACGGCGCGGCCTTGCCGCTGATAGAGGCCACTTTCCACTTGCAGAGCTAACACATTGCGGCTCCAGCCATTGTCGATCGTTTGCTGCACGTACCACGCGCGTTCTAGCGGGTCGTGGACCGCTTCTAATAGGCGCACATTATGCCCCCAGGGAATTTGTGCAACAACCTGTTGCACAAATGCGGCCTCCGGCCAGGCTTTGGCAAACGCGCGCATATACTGCAGATTACGGGGGGAAAGCCCCGTAAGGCTCGGAAACTCTCGCCGCAGGTCTTGGGCTAGCCGGGCCACTACTTTCGTGCCCCAGCCTTGCTGGTCTTGACGGCTCAGAATCTCTTGTCCTATGTGCCAATACAACTGCACAAGGGCCGTATTGACCGCTAACGCGGCGCGCAACTGGGTGTCGCGAATGCGGGTAGTGAGCTGCGCTAGTAGCTGCGGATAATCGGCCGGCAGGGCAAGTGAAGAAGGAGAAGACACAACAGAAAAACAGTTGAACGAGCCAGTATACTCCAAGGGAGAATACTACAACAAGCCGAAAGTAGGGGTACCAGCGCTATAAAGGCTTGATGTGTGTTTAAAATATTCTCCGGGAAAAGACTCCAAAAATAACCTTTCGAAGCTGCGGATTTGGGTGCTGGAAGTGTTCAAAAAAGAACCATAATCTGAACAGTAACTTTGTTGTAACTCGCACACTAGTAGCAACTGTTAAGTTCTCAAAATGCATCACATTATTTATATGAGCCGGGTCACGGCATCTCTATCTGCTACGGACCTCGTGTCGCTTCTCGGGCGCGCCCGCCAGCATAACGACCAAGCGGGTATTACGGGCGCCCTGGTCTACGGCAAACAGCAGTTCATGCAAGTGCTCGAGGGAGAGCAGCCCGTCATCACGGCCCTCTACCACCGCATCTTACAAGACGCGCGCCATGTGGCGGTTTTTAAACTGGCAGACAAACCGATTGCGGCGCGCACGTTCACGACGTGGGCGATGGCTTTTCGCGAACTCACGCCGGGCGAGTTCACAGCGCTAGCTGGGTATCTCTCCCCCGCCCAGTTGGCGCAAACTGTCTTCCGCCCCAATTCAGTGAATCCGCTTTTGCTTGACCGCCTGCGCCAGCTCGTCGCAGTGGACACGGAGTAGAGGCTTTTGTAGTCCACGAAACGAACGTTATACACGAGGGTTCTGCTGGGTGATTGTTAGGTAGCTTGTGCGGTCTTAAGCTATATCTGTACTCCTGCTATGATAGAAGCGGTACTCTTCTTTTTTTTCTGGCTGCTTGTGCTGCTCTTTCTGCTGCTCTGGTACGCGGGCATTCCTATACTTCTAACATGGGCATTCTTCCGCACTGAGTGGGTGCCGCAACCCTTAAAAAACATTATTAGTGCGGTACTAGGAGTGCTCGTGTGCTTGTGGGGTGGGTACTATTATCTGAAGCAGCAGAAGCAGAAGCAGCAAGTAGCGCCCTATCCACGCTGGCCATCCGTACGGCTTACGGTGCACCAGGCAGGCTTACTGCCTTACCCGTTAGGCCGAGGGAGCATTGAAAAGGTCCGCTCTGATTCGGTGCCCCACTTGGTGGTGTCAGGCGACATGCCCAACGGGCAGCGCTTGCGGGCCCGTCTTAGGATGAGTCCCCACGTTGCCTCTGCTACTGCAGCTTGAGGTGGTCGAGTAAAAACAGACAGTGGCAAGTCTTAACCTTCCACTGCTCATGCCCGACAAAACACTTCCGAGCGGTTCGCCGCTGACCCGCAAGAAATACACGCCAGCTTTCAAAGCCGAGTGCGTACGTCAGGTGGCCGCTGGGGCGCGGCAGACAGATATGGCCCGCGCCCAGGCTTTGCTTGGCCGCTGGCAGCGCCAAGCGTTAGCTGAAGCTGTACCTAGTAGTGCAGAGCGCGAAGAGATTAAACGTCTGCGTGCCGAGCTCAAACGCGTAGAGTAGGAGTGTGATATTTTAAAAAGCCGTGACCATCTTTGCACAGCCGCCTCAGCCATGACTCGTTATCAGTTTATTGAGCAGGTGGCGACTACCGAACCTGTGCAGATGCTCTGCTGCGTGTTGGAGGTTAGTGCGGCAGGCTATTATCTCAGTAGCGGAGCCGGGCTGCGCGCTTGGGAGCCAGCGGCCACCGCTGCTTTTTCACACCATGCCCAGCGCTATGGCACCCGGCGGTTGCGGGCAGAATTACGCGCCGAAGGATACGCCATTGGGCGCTATTGCGCACCTGGCTGCGTCGCCGCGGCTTACGTGCACTCAGCACGCGGCCACAGCGCCCCCGTACCACCCTAGCCGACCCCGCGGCAGTGAGTCTGTGTTTTGACGCAAATGCAAGATGTCATTCCAAGCCTGAAAACGAAAGTCACGGCCTATGCCCGTCAGTTGTATGCCTAGTACATAGCGGGCGAGCTAAGCTGGCCCCAAGTACGCCAGGCTCTTGATGCAGCTACTGCCTTGACCTGAAGCAAGCAGCTAAAGTTCGGCACTGGTTACCCAGACCAGTGACTGGCACTAAGCGAAAAGCCATCGGCCTTAATTGGTCGGGGGCTTTTCGCTAGGTCATGTGATTAACAGGACCAAAACTACTTTAGGGACTTGCTGCGCAGCTCTTGACCCAAGAGGTTAGCTTCTTTAGGATAAAGTACGCAATCAGACATTCCTGCAAACGGTAGCACCTGTTTTCCAACGCACACCGGTTGAGTTGTGGGAGCACCTACCAGTAGTAAGAGCCTAAGGAATTTGACTTTACCTACGTCTGCGGCGAGAGGCCTTTGTACCAATCCAGCAATTCTTGCGCCGTCAACTGAAAGCCATCCGCTTGGCGGTAGTAGACGGGTAAAGCAACGGCTACTCTTGCACGCGTGGCGAAAAGTACATCATCCATGACAAGGAGCTATAGCTTTTGAAAGGCGTCGAGCAACGTTAGCAAGTGTGGCTCAACCACTGGGAGTTGAGGCAATACTAGATTATGCCCGCGAGCCTCCAGGTAGCCGATAAGCCAATAGAAGTCAGCGGGTGCTACCTGTGTGAACGCCATGCGCCAGTCGGCAAACCATCGCAGGGGAGTCGCCCGGTTGCTCAATGCCTGTACCCGATAGTGACGGGTATCCTGCCGAATTTTGGCAAATAAGGCGCGCACCTCGGCTGCGGGCCCTTCTAAGACCTGGACGAAATGCCCATCACTGCTGTAGCAGAGTAGTCCCGTCAGGTTATGCGCTTCGTTCCAGGCGCGGGACTGCTCGAGCAAGTCAGTGAGTTGCCCTTTCGTAAAGAGACGCACTGCTTTGCTGCGGTAGAGTACGTGGTGGATTTGCGTGTCTAGGTGTTGCAAAACTTGGTCGAGCGTGAGCGTACCCTTAGCATAGCACTCCAGCAGTTCCCACTCATACTGCTCGGGGGCGAGGTGCGTTTCGGCCGTCAAGGCAACAGCCCAGGCAATAGCTCGCCGGCGTTTTGCTTCTGTTTCGGGTTCTTTCATACCCTTTGCTTACGCAAATGACCTGGGTATAAACATCAGAAAATCAACCATATTATAATGTAAACACACTTATTTATAGGGGATGAACTACGTAGTTTATACCGTTTGCTGAACAGAAAATTGCTAGCTTATAGCGCCTAGCCTTCCGTTAAAAACGGAATGTCTCCAGCTGAGTAAGCCGGGGCATTTTTGTTGCCTGCATCGCTGTATAGCATTGAGCTAGCGCAGCGAATAAATAGGAAATGACCTTAGGGCTACGTGTGTTTTCATAGCTCGGAAATGCTCATTTATCGGGTGGGGCTTTTTTATAGCTCCTCTGGCAGCTGCCCTCCCTGTGTATACCTCTCCAACGGAGCGCTATTCTTAAAGCTGCGCAGCACCGCAGCTTGCTCCCGCCTATCATTGATGCCTACCTCCACGAAGAACCCGCGGCTTTCATCAACTAGGTGGTGGAGGTTGGCGCCACTTTCGTCATCCCAGCGCTGAGCTAGATAGGTACCATGATATAGCACGCAGCACAACTGAGCGACGGGCGAGAAATAACGGAAGGCGTAGAAGTTCATGATAATAAACTACTTGACAGTTATAAAGAACTGAATACGGAGTTATAAAAAGCTGAATATGGAGTCCCTTTTACCGTATTTATACGACCCCAGTTTCTAGTATTTTTACTAGAGGAGCGCGCGAGCTTACGATGGAAATTTGCGCATGAATGATGAGCAACGTAGCAGGCGGCGAGAGTTGGTGGGATGGGCGATTCGGCTGACAATGAATACCGCACTTGCCCCCAGCTGGTACGAGCGCCAACTGCTAGCTAAGTTTGTGCAGGGAGGTCTAACCATCGACCAGGTCCTTGCGATTCTAGCGAACGCAGAATCTACACAAGCCCATAAATAGGTATCAGGACGGGGCTAGGTTACTGTCGTCAGTTACCGACCTGAGCAGCAGCAGCGGTCCGTGTGTATAGCTAATGAAAATGCAGGAAGCTCCCTCAAGTGCTCTTATTAAGCTGCTGCGGATTGCAAGTACGGTAGCACTTACTGCCTCGTTACTAGGTCTTTGCTACTGGGCTGACTTACTGCCCTGTCTGCAATTTGCTCCTGAACGGACGGCATTGCCTCGGTAGAGAGTCGACGTAAAGCGGCAAGCGGGAGACGACGGCCAGAAGCAAAGCAAAGCCTGAGTAGCTAGCTACTCCTGCGCTTACTGCATTAATTGCAGGAGCATTTGGTCAAGCGTGAGGGTGCCTCGCACAAACTCGTCGAGCAACATCCGTGCGTAAGGTCTTGAGTTTAGGGGTGTGTCCGCTGCTGCACTAATAGCCTCCGCCACAAGATTCTTTCCTCTTCAGCCGAGGGGAGTACGGAGGTGGTCAAATGCAGGCGCTCGTGATACTAATCAAGGTAGTCGGCGACGCTGGTCTGCGCGTCAGCTAGGTCGGTAAAAAGGGGCCGTTCGCTCAGTTCGAGCACCTCCGTTTTAAGGCGTGACCAAGGGCTCTCAGCCTGCGTGCGTGGGCTTCGCGAGCGCAGAGCTTAGTGGTCGTGGAGCAGCTTGCGGTGCACCTTGCCGCAGTATCGACTGTTTCGGTCGGAGTGGACAAGTAAGCCCAATGTGGGCGGCTGGGTCCAAAAATTGAACTGTAAATCATTGATTATTAGCCTATGTTTCATGGCTGCTAGGATGTGCCAGCCCACCACCTGATTGCTAACCATAGCTTGGGACGTACACAAATAAGCCTTGCTGCCGTTGGCCAGTGGCAGATAGGTGATATCACTGACCCAGACCTGATTCGCTTGCCTAGTCGGTTCGGGGCGCAGTTCCCCCTAGTGCGGGTACCAACGCTGCTCCAGCACACAAATGACCCGGCCGTGCCTGAAGTGGTTAGTACGTCTCTACTGGCGCATCTACCTAGCACGCCCCTAGTTACGCTGGCCATAACCGGCTACTTACCGCACCTAAGGGCCCCGGGTGACGTCGTGACAGCCACCCAGTGCTTTCTAGCTCTCACTACACCTAGAGCTAATGATTATTTATGACCAATTACTTGATTTATTAAATCGTGTATTATCGCATAGTAAACCCCGTTGGACCGGCTTCCCTTAGTTCCCGCGCCACCAGCACCCGGCTGCTTTCGAGCGATAAGTGGCCGGGCAAACCGAGCGGCCCGTGTAGCCCCACGAAAAGGGAGGCCAGAGAGGTTGCCTGTGGTACCTTAGGATATTCTTAGTAGCTACTATGCTTTCCACCCCTACCAGCTTGCCGGCTGACCTCCCCGCCAGCCCCGAGCTGCTGCACGCGCTGCTCGCCGTGTCGCTGACGGGGATTATTCTGTTTCGCCCCGTGTACGCAGCCGGTGAAGGCCGTGAACTCGTGGACTTGGCCTACGTGCAGCTCAACCCGGCGGCGCAGCGCATGCTCCGCCTGCCCGTCCGCCCCGTCGAGACGTTTCGCACCTTGTACCCTAACGCACTGGAAACAGGCATCTTCGCCTTCTACCGCGACACGTTCCTCTCGGGCCAACCGGGGCAGTATGAAGTGAACTACTCCTACGACGGGCTGGACAATTTTTTCCTGCTCTCGGCCCAGCGCAGCGGCGAGCTGCTGTTGGTGAGCTTCTCCGATACGGCCGAGCAACAGTCCGTGGCGGCCGAGGCCCTGCGCAAAAGCCAAGCCCGCGAGCAGGCCGCCCGCGCCGAGGCCGAAGCCGAGCGCCAACGCTTATACCAGGTATTGATGCGCATGCCGGCCAATATTGCGCTGCTGCGGGGCCCCGAGCATATCTACGACCTCGTCAACGCCGAGTACGAGCGGCTATTTCCGGCTCGCATTCCCCTAGGTCGTCCGTTGCGCGAAGTCATTCCCGAGCTCGAAGGCCAGGGCTTCTACGAACTCTTCGACCGCGTATATGAGACGGGAGAGCCCTTTTACGAGGCAGAAACCGAAGCGTGGGCTGACTTTGCCGGCACCGGCGAGCCGCAACGCCGCTACTACCACACCTCCTTCGAACCCATCCGCAACGCCCAGGGCGAGGTCACCGAAATACTCAATTTCGCGGTGGACGTGACGGCCCAGGTGGAGGCGCGCCAGCAAGTCGAGCAGCTTCACCTCGTGGCGCAAGCTGCCCGCGCCGAAGCCGAGGTGCAGCGCAGTGAGTTACAGCGCGTCTTTGCTCAAGCGCCCATTGCCCTAGCCCGAGTTCGGGGCCCCGAGTTCGTGGTGGAATTTGCTAATGCCCGCATGGCGCAGATTTGGGGCCGCCCCCTCGACCAGATTGTGGGCCGCCCGCACTTCGAGGCCCTGCCCGACCTAGCGGGCCAGGGTTTTGAAGCCGTGTTTGCGGGCGTGTATGAGACGGGGGAGCCGTATTATTTCCGGGAACTGCTTGTCACCATCGAGCAGGCCCAGCAGTCCTACCAGGGCTACTTCAACATCACCTATCAGCCCGCTTATGACGAGGGAGGGCGCATTTCGGGCCTGATAGCCTCGGCAATTGAAGTGACCGACCAGGTGCAGGCCCGGCAGCAGGTGCAGCAGCTCAACGAGGAGCTAGCGGCCATTAACGAAGAGTTGCGCGCCAGCAATGAGGAGTACTTGGCGACCAACACGGCGCTGGCCGAAGCCCAGCAGCAATTGCAGCAGCTTAACCAAGAGCTGGAAGCGCGCGTGGCCGAGCGCACCCAGGCGGCCCTGGCCTTGCAAGCCGACATGCTGGCCGCCGCCCAGCAGCAGGCCGCCGAGCGCGAAGCCTTTCAGGAAGTGTTTGCGCAAGCGCCCGCCGCCGTGGCCCTGCTGCGAAACCCTGGGCATCGCTTCGAGTATGTCAACCCCACCTATCAACAGCTTTTCCCAGGTCGCACTTTGGTGGGCCTCGACTATGCCACGGCGCTGCCCGAGGCTGTCGCACAGGGATTTTTGGCGCTGCTAGACCAGGTGTACCAGACCGGCGGAACGTTCTTCGGCAACGAGATGCCGTTTACGCCGACGCCGGCCGCGGGCCAGGCACCGCGTACAAGCTATTACAACTTCACCTTCCAGGCCTACCGCGAGGCCGGGCAGGTGGCGGGCATCTCCATCTTTGCCTTCGATGCCACCGAGCAGGTGCTGGCCCGGCAAGAGCGCGAAGCCCAGCAGCGCCAACTCTACACGGTGTTTGAGCAGGCTCCTATTGGCATCGCCATTCAGGCGGGCCCCGACCTGGTATACGAATTTCATAACCCTGGCTACCTGTGGATGGTGCCCGACCGGAAGCTGGTAGGAAAGCCTTTTTTTGACGTGTTTCCCGAAATGGCCGGCACCCATGTGGAAACCCTGCTCCGGCACGTGTACGAGACGGGCGAAACGCAGCAGGAGCACGAACTGCTCGTGCCTGTGGCCCGCGCCGATGGCAGTGCCGAGTTGGAGGACCGCTACTTCACCATCGTGTACCAGGCCCGGCGCGACGAGCAAGGCCACATCAACGGCATTCTAGCGTTTGTGATGGAAGTAACCGAGCAGGTATGGGCCCGCCAGCAGGTGCAGTCCCTGAATGAGGAGCTAGCGGTCATCAATGAAGAATTGAGGGCCACCAACGAGGAACTGAACGATAGCAACCGCCAGCTCACGCGCACCAACGTGGACCTCGACACCTTTGTGTACACCGCCAGCCACGACCTGAAAGCGCCGATTACCAACATCGAAAGCATTGCCTTAGCCCTGCGCGATACGCTGCCCGCCGAGGTGCAGCAGGACCAGCTAGTGGCCCAATTGCTGGGCTTATTTGACACCACCATAGCGCGCTTCCGGTTCACCATCGGCCAGCTCACCGATATCTCCCGCCTGCAACTGGCCCACACCGGGCCCGCCGAGTCGGTTAACTTAGCGACGGTCGTCGAGCATGTGCGCCTGGACCTGATGCCCGTTATCGCCGCGGCGGCCACGCACCTCACGGTCGAGGTGGCCCCCGACTTAGTGGTGTTGTTCTCGCCGGCCAACCTGCGTAGCATCGTCTATAATCTGCTCAGCAACGCCATCAAGTACCGCGCCCCAGACCGACCTTCGCAGGTGCGGGTACGCGCCGAGCAAACGGCGTCCGGGGTGGTGCTTACCGTGCAGGACAGTGGGCTCGGCATGAGCGCGTTGCAACAGCGCCAGCTCTTTGGGCTGTTTCAGCGCCTGCACACCCACGTCGAGGGCACCGGCGTAGGTCTCTACATTACCAAGCGCCTGGTGGAGAATGCGGGGGGCACCATCGCCGTGGAAAGCCAGCCAAACGTGGGCACCACCTTTACCGTTACCTTTCCCAGCTAAGCACTCGCTCCCCTTTTTCGCCTCCTGTATGCCGCCTCTAACGAGCGTGTTGCTGGTCGATGACGACCCCACCACCAATTTTCTCAACAAGCTGTTGCTCCAGCGCATGGGCGTGGCCGAGCAAATACTCGTGGCCGAAAATGGTGAGCAAGCCCTGCGCACGCTCGACCAGGCGTGTCACGACACCGACCCAACCTGCCCCCGGCTCATCTTGCTCGATATGAATATGCCCGTGCTCAACGGCCTGGCCTTTTTGGAAGCGTACGTGCAAATGCCGCTGGCGCAGCAGTCAGCAACTGTCATTATTATGCTCACGACTTCGCTGCACCCCATCGACTTGGCGCGGGCTCAGGAGCTACCCATTGCCGGTTTTCTCAACAAGCCCTTGACTAAGGAAAAAGTGACGGACTTGTTAGCCCAGCATTTTGCGCGCTAGTTCCTCCTGCTGCCCGATAGCAACCGGCGTTTCACCAGCCCTGCCTGGTAAGCCGGTTCTTTGGTTATTTAGCTATTACTAGGTCCATCAGATGCCTAAAAGCGGGTTAAACCAAGCTCTTTCGGAGTCTTTCTAGCCTAGTACGTTTCCCTTTCTTTATGTCAGCTACCGGCCCTAGCGCTCCCCTTGCCCAGCAGTTGCGTGCGCTGGAAACGGTTCCCGATTCGTACATCGTCGTCTCGCCCGAGCTGGTAATTCTCGCGGCTAGTAACGCCTACCTGGCCGACACCCTGAAACAGCGCGATAAGTTGGTGGGGCGCTACCTGTTCGACGCTTTTCCCGGTAACCCGGACGCGCCCTACGCCAATGCCGTGCGCAACTGGCGCAACTCCCTATAGCAGGTCATGGCCACGGGCCAGCCCCACCAGATGGCGCCGCAACACTATGATGTACTCGACCCCGAGCGGCCGGGACACTTCGTAGAGCGCCACTGGCTGCCGCTGAATACGCCGGTGTTCGACGCGCAGGGCCAGCTGCACTATATTATCCATAGCTCGGTCAACGTCACGCAGCAGGTGCAGGCGCAGCGGGCCCTCAGGCAGGCACAGGGCCGGGAGCAGGAGGCCTTACTCGCCGCTGAGTAGGAACGGCAGCGGCTCAGTCAGCTCGTGCTGCAAGCACCGGCCGCCATGTGCCTATTTCAGGGCCCCACGCTCATCTATGAGCTCGTCAACCCTAGCTACCAGCAGCTATTTGCGGACCGAGCGCTGCTGGGTAAGCCCCTGTTAGAAGCGCATTCCGAGCTTCAGGACAGCACCGTGTGGGCGCCCGGGCGCCATGATTTGCTTGGTATCGAGCGTGGGGGGCCGCTACGGGGTGCCCAACTGGTCGGTGTACAGCGCACCAAGTTTGCGGTAGTCGGCTTTCACGACGCGCTACGCAAGGAACTGGGAGAGGAAGGCATCCGCGTCACGATGCTGGAGCTGGGGGCGACGCGCACGGAGTTCGGCGCCAATGTCGCGGACGCGATGGCGCAGCGCTGGGCACAGTTGGATGCAATGGCCGGGGAAGATGTGGCGCAGGCCCTGGTCTACGCTTTTGCCCAGCCGGCGCGCGTGCTAGTCGAGGAAATTCTGCTCCGCCCCGTCAAGCAGACTGCGCCCTGAATCAGAACTAATGCAGGAGGCCAGCAGAGGGTCCCGAAAGGCATACAACCCTGCTACTCCAACTGAACAAGCTACCGTCCGCTTTGCAGTAGGGACTGACGCTGAGCTGTTCTTTCTGAGCCCTCATTACTTCTTGCCAGCTAGCGGCCTGGTGCTTCCAGGGAAGTTATTAGCCGCTAGCGGCCTGGTGCATGCCCTTTGCAAGCAGGTCTGTTACGGCCGCTTGCCTGCTCGCTCTATTGCTGCTGCCAGCTAGACTAGCGCTCACGCCACTAGTTTAGCTAGGCAGGTAGTTGCGCGACAGCTAGCGCTAGGTGCACGCGGCTGCTGACGCGGCTAAACATTGCCTCTTCGGCGGGCAGCCCGCTATAGTCCCCAACAAAGACCAAATAGCTATGCTAAGTGAGGAGTACGGATAAGTTGTTAAGTGGTCGCATAACAGCAGCTAGCCCACGTTGGGTAACTCATCAGGAATGGGGCATTAGGTAAAGGCTAGAACCTACCAACTGCTACCCACGCGGCCTACTTAAAAATCCAAATCTGCTAGTGTCACAGGACTTTCAAAAAAGGCAGTTAGAAAAGCGACCCCAAAAGAGTTAATATTGAAGGCATAGACAGTGTAAGGTAAACCTTCAGCCTGTCTATTTCTACTAAACCACCTCAGATTAGCCCACCAGCGCTGAGGCACTACCCCTGGCCTGAAATTGCAGGTCGCCACTCAGAGCTTCGTGCTCAACAATGGAATCATATATCACGCGGGCCTGCGTACCTGTTAGCTCTGCTTTGCTGAAGAATACGGCTGCCACGGTTGGCTGATGGTTTTGCTTAAAGTGCTCGCCCAGCTGCTGCAACAATAGCTTGGTTTCCTCCAATCCTCGCATTGACTGATACAGTAAGCTTTCAACAGATTGAGTAACCTCGCCTAGCAAGGCGTTTATAGAGTAGGCATGCCCAGTATGGCAGCGATACCGGATGATGTGTCCCTCAACCAATTGCGTAAGCGCTCCGTGGCAGTCGGGGCACGTAAACGATGTGGGTTGGCCGTGGTCAATAATCCCCAGCTCGAAGGCATTGCCTCGCTTGGCAATCGTTAGCTCCAGCTGCAGCAACTCCAGTTCGGTTTTGGCAATGAGCTGCTTGGCGGGAGCTGGTTCCGCAGTCAGGCGCGTGAGCAGCGGCCCTAAGGAGGCAATGGATACAATATAGTCGACAGCCACGGCTTCTAGCGCGTTCGCAGGCATAGCCGGAAACTGCGCTTCCTGCGGGTCTTGCACAATAGTGAGCCCACCTAGCCGCTGCACCGACCACAGCCCCGAAGTGCCGTCGTCGAGATACCCCGTTAGTACCACACCAATCACGCGGGGACCATACGTGTAAGCAGCCGAGCGAAAGAGCGCGTCGATAGATGGACGAAAGCGGTTTTCTTTAGGCCCGCGCGTCACGAGCACCCGCTTGCCTTCCAGCAGCAGGTGGTGGTTGGGAGGTGCTACGTAGATGACACCAGGCTGAGCCAGCTCCCCATTCTCCGCGTGCTTGGCTGGCAGCGCCGACACCGCCGCCAAGAGCTGCGGTAGAATGCTAGGCGAGTCGGCCGCCACGTGTTGTACTACAAAAATGGGGGCTGGAAAATCGACGGGCAGCGCCTTGACTAGCTCTACTAAGGCCGTAACGCCGCCTGCCGAAGCGCCAATAACTACAATATCCCGTTGGCGTCGTCGAGAGGAAGGGTTAGAAGACAAAGCCATATTGCGCATTTGCTAAAGAGTTAACTGCGTCGCTACTAGGGTGCCTCAATAGTGCACACTAGAACCGAAGCCTCTTTACTAGCCAGCGTACTGCTGGCCAAATGAAAAATATTGCTCTGTAGCCAAGAAAGGGTATCACGCGGCAAAGGCGCGAATAGCGGCCAACGTTTCTAGCGGCGCGCTCAAGTGTGGGCAGTGGCCGGAGGTGCTGAGCGTGACAAGCTCGCCCTGGGGTAAATGCTGAAGAAAGTAGGCGCCCACTTCGGCGGGGCCGGCTACATCGTCGGTGCATTGCACTACCAGGGTGCGCAGCTGCAGTTGGTTTACATCGGCGCGGTTGTCAGAAAGAAAAGCGACTTGGGCAAACTGCCGGGCGATGGTTGAATCCGTTTCGCAGAAGAAATTGGTCAATTCCTCACCTAGGGAGGCCATATTGGTTGGACCCATCAGCAAATCGGCAAAAGCGATAGTCCAGCCTTGATAATCGTTTTCCATCGACGCAAGCACCTGTAGCATATCGGCCCGCTCGAAGCCGCCGTAGTAACCTGGCTCATTGAGATAGTAAGGAGAGGGTGCCAGCAGTATCACTTTGGCAAAATGCTGTGGGGCCTGGATAGCCGCCAGCATGCCAATGGTAGCCCCCACCGAGTGGCCCACTAAGATGGCCTCGCGCAGGTCGAGGGCCTGGCAAATTTCGACTACGTCCTGCGCGTAGTCTGCCAGCGTCGCATACTTCTGAGGAGAATAGGCACTCAAATCGGATTCGCCCGACCCCACGTAGTCGAAGACAATAACTTGATAATGCGCGACTAATGCGGTGGTGAGGTGCTGCCAGATACGCTGGCTGCACCCAAAGCCGTTGCAGAGTAGCATAGGTATGCCCTGCCCCATAACGCGAACGCTGTGCCGCTGGAGCACACGGCGGCGCTGTGCTTCGTTCATGAGAGGGGCAGCCGTAGTAGTAGGATAGGTTGGCGTGACAGGAAGATGAGTAGAATAAGAAAAGCTCGTCATTTAATAGTAAGTCAATGTTAAATAGTAGTCTAGTAAGAATAAGTGGTAAGCTATTGCTGCATTATAGACTAGCTTAATCGCTCTACTAGCTTCTGGGGTCAGCTACTGTGCGAGGCCTCACTGTCCGTCCGCGGCACCGCCTATGCCGAGTTCTTCGCCTCGGCTAGCGTGCGCAATACCTGCTGCACTACCGGCACTATCCGGATAAGCTGCGCCTATATCACCTTCTACTCACTGCCAAATGGGGCACTGGCCCGTAGCTCCTCGCTGGCGTCGTAGGCCTTAGTAGTCAACTTATGCGACAGGCGCGCATCGGTTAGGTGCTGCTGGAATATGTGGCGCGCCCCCAGGAAGGCCAGCCGGTCAAACGCCAAGTCGCTGGGCCAGCTGCCATTGGCTCGCCGCACGTGCGCCAGGCAGCTAGTTTAAGGCGCATTTTCATTAAGGTTTGCGTACGGCTTGGCTTAGCCGCGCCAGTGGATTTATAGGTCGCTGACAGGCGCGCAACCACTCCTGGGCGCTGGCTACGTCATCAAACAGTTGCAACTCCAGCACATTGGTAATAGGAACCGAGCAGGTGAGCGTCAGGATGTCGCTGTGCGTGTCGGCCTGCACCACGTGAGCGATGTAGCGCAGGCCTAGTTGAACAGCCTGCGGCAGCCAAACCCGGTCGAGCCACTCAATAGAGTCAAACCAAGGTCCGCGCAAATTGGTGTTGTCATTGAGCAGATAAAGGGTATGGAAGGGCCCCACCTGCGCCAAATAATCCATAGCGCCGCTCATAGCGTCGTCGGAGGTAATATAGCCCGACCAAACGGCGCGCAGCCACCCATCAGTCTGCTCTAAGCTAAGCGTACATTGCCCTCCGGTGCGAAAAGATAACGAGTTTAGAAGCATCAGGAACAAGGGCAATAAGTAAAACCTGCTCTTGTCCACAAATTTCTTTTTGCTCTTGCGAAAGCACAATGTGGTGGATACGGCTTTTGCGTACCGTATAAATACTAGATTATGCGGGGGCCTACGGCCGTCGGGCTAGCTCGTATTCGCTCGCCGTCGCACTGGCGGCGATGGCGATAGCCTGCCCCCGTGCAGCGCGCAACGGGTGAAACGTGAAGGTAACCGGTTCTCCTGCCGCCTCGCCCAACCTAGGCGGCAGGGGCACTACGGCAGCTGTCCCTGTGCCGCTTATCTCATCGAGCAAAGTCCGCAAGCCTTGGCCTTGAAGCTCGGGCAATACCTCGAACAGCGGCTGGTGTAGCACCTGCGCCGAAGTGCACCCCCAAAGCGCTAGCAGGCTGGGGTTGCACACTTGCACTACGTAGTCGGCCCCCACCAGCAGGCCGAGGGCCAACGGTGCTTGCTCCAGCAGTTGGGCCAAGAGGGTAGCTTGCGTTTCTGCATAAACCTGGGCGGCGTGGGCGGCGCGGGTTAGCTCCGTCACGTAGTCGGCCAGGCCAGCGTTGGAGGCTGCTAGCTCTTCCGTGGCGTGGTACATGCGTTGGCGAGCCAGCACTTGCTCGGTCACGTCGTGGCTCGTTACCAGAATGCCTGCCAAGCAGCCTGGGCCTTCGTAGTAAGGCTGAAAAGACACGTCGAAGTAGCCCAGCACCGCCGGCCCGCCGGGCGGCCTGTTGCTGATGGGCGCTTCTCGCCACGTCACGGCCTGCTGTGTTTGCCAAACGGTGGCGTAGGCGACCTCGTAGCCCTGGCCGCGCAAGTGGGGCAGCGCTTCAAAAAAAGGCTTGCCCCGCACGTGGTCCAGTGAGTAGCCCCAGCTAGCAGCGGCGGGCAAGTTGACCAAATCGAGCGCGTGCATCGGGCCGCGCAGCAAGTACATTGCCACGGGCATGTGCGCCAGCAGCTCCTGCAACTGCTGGTAGACAGCAGCATCCTTTGCCTCTGCTAGCCGCGCTGCTGGCTGATAGAGGCTAGTTAGCCTAGGCGTATAGGGTGAGGTAGCAGGCATGGCAGGAGCGGACGGGAGAACTGAATAAGTTGACTTCATAGGCGTTGGCAGGGCGGATTAGCGGACGGACCAAGGTTGAGAAGCGGTGACCTACTCGCTTTTGAGCGACTGGCTACAGTAAGGTAAGAGATGCAGGCTAAGCTGCCAGGCGCGGCAGGCGCTGAGTGCGCGTGCGCAACAAGGCCATCACCTCGCTTTCGGTACGCTGGGGGTGCGCCAGCTCCACAAAGTGTCGGGCCAGCAGGTCGTAGCGCCGGCCCATGAGGTAGCAGAAAATGTGCAGGAAGTGGATGCCCTCGAACACAATAGCCTCGTTGCTGGCGTACTGCGCCAGGTTTTGGCGAAAATGGGCAGGGTGGTCGGTCCAGTGCAGGGCAGGCTTGAGGTGGTGGCTGATATGGTAGCCGTCGTTCCAGCACTTGTGGTTGTAGCGGGTATTGATGCACGTCACGCTGTTGGTGTAGCAATTCCCGGGGCTTTCCGGGGCGATGAAGGCGTGCTGGGCCCAGTTGCCCAGCATCATCACGACTCGCGCGAGCACTAGCGGGGCCACTAGCACTACTAGCGTGGCCGGCAAGTTCACCAGACCTAAGGCCAAGATTGCCCCTAGGTATACCAATTCGCCCCGTAGTAGGCGGCGGCGCAGTGTAGTCTTGTGGCGGTGCGTGAAATACCCTACCAGGCGCACCACGCCCAGCACCAAAAAGTCGCCTAGGTAGCGCAGGAAGCCGACCCACGAGTCGCGCTGGTAAAACATGGTCGAGCTGGTATCATCCGGCAGGTTATTCTCCGGGTGGTGCATGCCCATGTGGTGGGTAAAGTAGGACTCGGGCGTTTGCCCAAATAGCGGCCCAATCACCCACGGAATGTAGTGATTCAGCCAAGCGTATTTTTTCTTGAATAGCACCCGGTGGGTGGTGCAATGCAGCATGAGCCCAAAGGGGCCTTTAAAGCGCAGCGTGCCCAGCAGCGTGTAGCCACCGGCCACGGCCCACCACGCGGGGCCGTGCAGCGCCGGTACAAAAAGCAGTATAGCCAGCGGCAACATCGTGCTTGATAACTGCAACAGCAGATAGACGAAAGGCATATCGCGCTCGTCTTGCACGTAGCGGCTCAGCCAGCAGTGCAGGCGCGAAGGCGCGACTAGCTGGTGATACTGCGGGTCGGTTAGGTCAGGTAAAAGCCTCATAGCTTGCTTTCAGTCAACCAAGAGGAAAAAGGTACTGAGCCCTAGCTTATGCAGGCAGCGCCGCAACACAGGGCTCGCATTGCGCAGCTGGATGCTGGCCCCACTTTGGCGCAGCACCAGTAACTGCGACACCAGAAAGCAGATACCTAGGGTGCGCTGGCAAGCGAGCGTGCCACAGTCGACTAGCAGCTGCGCGTGCGGCTGCGCCAGAATGCGTACCAGATGGGCCGCATCTACTTCGGCCAGGTTCACTGGCAGCAGCCCCAAGGCTGGCCCAGCCGATGGGTGATAAAGAGGAACTAACACGAGATAGTGGGGTAAGAATGGAGGGACACGTATCCGTTTGCGTGGCTTGGCGCTGGTGTAGCAATCCAGTAGTAAGCAAACTCTGTATTCAAATAGTGATACGCCGCCGAAAAAAGCCTTTCGAGCAGCTACACAAAGAAACAGGTCACAAAATCCTCTCTATCACGCTGAAATACGGGTTTTATCCGTGGCGAATGCGCGATTTTTACCTCGTATTTATTTGCTGGTTACCTCCGTATACGTGGAAATACCTAGGCGCATGGTTGGCTAGCCAACCATGCGCCTAGGTATCCTTTTCTTGCCTGCTTACTGCTGTAGCCAGCCCTGCTCCATGGCGTACTTCACCAGGGCCGGCGTGTTGAGAGCCCCGGTTTTCTCCAGCAAGCTCTGGCGGTGCGATTCGACCGTGCGCTTGCTGGTAAAGAGCTTATCCGCAATTTGTTGGTTGGTCAGGCCCGTGGCTACTAGTTGCAGTATTTCGCGTTCGCGGGAAGTCGGGCGGGAATGGTCTTTCGTAGTAGTTGAGGAACCTTCTGCTTCAATGGCTAACAGCTTTTCGAGCACGCTCAGGCCGATTTCGGAGCACAGAAAGCGCTTGCCCGACGCTACCGCCTGAATGCCGGTGATGATTTCAGTCTTGTCCGCATTTTTGAGGACATAGCCGTGGGCCCCGGCCAACAATAGCTCGTTGATGGTGTGCTCCTGGGTCATCATCGACAGTATCAGGATGCGCAGCTGCGGGTACTGCTTGTGCAGCGCATGGGTGGTGGCTAGGCCATCCAGCAGGGGCATATTTAAATCCATTAGCACCACATCGGTGGGCACGGTAGGCAGCTGGGCTAGCAGGTCATGGCCGTTGGCGGCTTCGCCTACTACGTGCAGCCGTGGCTCGGCCGTTAGCACCGACCGCAGGCCATCGCGCACGATGGCGTGGTCATCAACCAGAAAAACACGAATCATAAGGGGCGGGAAAAGAGGTTGCCGCGGGCAATGAGGCGTGTCGTGCTCCGGCTGACTACTGAATTAGAATTAAAAGGTACTGTGGCTATCTAGCAAGTAGCCTGGCATTTACCTCGCCAGGCAAAAGCACTACGCTAGCTAATGGGGGCAATTGGAATCTGGATAGTTACCTGGGTGCCCATTCCAGTATCGGGAATATGGAGGGAAAAAGTTCCATTCAACAGTTCTACCCGGTCCTGAATAGTACGCAGGCCGATACCCGTTAGCTTGTCTGGCCGCGAGCTGATTCCCTTACCATTATCGCGCACTTTCAGCGTTATTTCGTTATCCTCCTCTATCAGCAGGATATCGGCACTGGTGGCTTCCGCGTGTTTTGTCACGTTCGTCAGCAGCTCCTGGCAGATGCGGTACACGGCTACTTCTAGGTAAGACTCTAGTCGGGTCTCTAAGCCAATTATCTCGCATTTTATCCGAATGCGCGTCTTACTGTATTGTTTGCATAAGCCTTGAATGGATTTAGCCAACCCCACTTCGTCGAGGGTAGCCGGCACCAGCTCGTGCGATACCCGGCGGGTTTCCTGGATGGCTTCGTCCAGCAGCTGATTGGCCCCCTTAAAAACCTCCGCCGGCACCAGTGCCTCCACCCGGTCGAAGTTGAGCTTAGTGGCAAACAGCAGCTGGCCTACCCCGTTGTGCAGCGACTCGGCAATGCGCCGGCGCTCCTCTTCCTGGGCATTCAGGATGCCCAGCAGCAAGGCTTTTTGCTGACTGAGCCGCATTTGCAGATTTTCCTCTTCCAGATGCTTTACTTCCGACACGTCTAGGTCGAGGCCGAGCACCTTCACGGGCTGGCCGTGGTCGTTGCGCAGCACCACCGATTTGATGTGCACCGTGCGGACCTGGCCATTTACCTGCAGGCGCAGCGTGTCGTCTAGGGGTTCATGCTCTTCCCAGGCTCTTTGCATCAACTTCTTCGCCAAGGCCTTATCGGCGGCAATGACATGACCTAGGTAAGTTTCTGAATTTGCCGCGCTGCCAACTGGCAGTCCCAGCAGCCGATACATGCCGGTGCTCCACGTCAGTTTGCCGCTCGCAATGTCGTACTCCCAACTGCCCATTTGGGCTACTTCTTCGGCTTGCTGCAATTGGGTCAGGTGCTTTTGCAGAGTTTCGGTGCTCTCGTTTAGCTGCGCGGTGCGCTCCTGCACCTGCTGCTCTAGGTTCACCGACGATTGCTCGAGCGCTTGAATGGCCCGGTGCCGCTCCACAAAGTCGGCGGCCGTCCAGGCCAGCAAATCGAGCAGTTTCAGCTGGTGCTCGGTGGGGCGGTGCGGCTGGCCAAACTGGTTGCTTAACACGCCCACCAGGCCGCTGCGGCGGGTAATGAGGGGCGTAGATTGGGTGGCCCGAATGCCTTCGGCCAGCGCTACTTCCCGGTCGGCGGTGCCCAGCAGGGGCGGGTAGGTTTCGACGTCTTCAATCAGGAGCCGGGTGCGGTCGGGGCGGGCCGGGTCGCAAAGGGACTGAACCTCTGCGTGCAGAAACTGCTGAAGAAATGGACTGCCTTCCTCGTAGCCTTGGCATGCATATATTTCCAGGTGCTGGCCATCCGCGCTGACCAGCTGAATGCAGCCCCGGTCCGTGTTGGTTATGTCGCAGGCCAGGGCTATTAGTTCTTCCAGCGCCAATTTTAGGTTGGTTTCGGTGGCTAGCTTGGCGTGCAGGTCGTGCAGGCGTTGCATGCCCGCCAGGTCGGTAGCTACGGCTTCTTCGGCTTGCTTGCGGGCGCTCATATCAATGGCATACTCGGCCAGCGTGCCATCGCCTAGGTCGGCGGACACAAACATCAGCCAGATGCGCGAGCCGTCCTTGCGGAAATACTCTTTCTCGTAGGGGCCGCCCCGGCCGGTCTGCTGCACTTGCGCCAGCACCCGCCGGCTGGCCTCCTGGTGCTCGGGCGGGGTAAAGTCGAGCCACGTAAACTGCCGCGCCTCAATCTCTTGGCGGGTGTAGCCGGCCATTTCCAAAAAGGCGTCGTTAGCTTGCAGCAGCCGGTCGTTGTAATCGAACGTGAGGATGCCCAAGCTGGGCACGTTGACCATGCGCTGCAAGCGCTGCTCGCTGGTGCGCACTATTTCCTCAGCCTGCTTGCGGTCGGTAATGTCAAAGAGCGTGACGACCACCCCGCTAATGCGGTCTTCGAGCGTGCGGTAGGGCAGCACCCGCATCAGGAAGGTGCGGTGGTCGGTGGTTTTCACTTCCCGCTCTACGAGCGTGAGCTTGTCGAGCACGGTTTCGGCATCGCGCAGCAAGTCGTCGTATTCCAGCCGGTGGGTAATGTCCGAGATGGGGCGGCCGTGGTCCGACGGTATCAGGTTGAAAAGCTGCTGGGCCGCCGGCGTATACAGCCGGATGCAAAAGGCGCGGTCGAGGAAGATAGTAGCCACCCCGGCCGAGTTAATTAGATTTTGGAGATTGTTGCTGGTCACGCTCATCTCCTCGATTTTTACCTTCAACTCCTGGTTTACCGTGCGCAGCTCTTCGTTGATGGATTGCAGCTCTTCCTTGCTGGTTTCCAGCTCTTCAGCCGCCGAGCGTAGCTCTTCGTTCACGGCCTGAAACTCCTCGTTCGAGGCCCGAAGTTCGGCCGCCTGGTACTCGTACTGCTCGGCCGAGTAGCGCAGGCGGGTTTTCACCTGGATAAGCTCGGCTTCTAGCTGCCGGGCAATGGGCTCGTCGGATAGGCGCACCACTTGCTCGGCGGGCGGCGCTTGCTCATTCAAGTCAAAAATCACGAGCAGGAACCCTTTGGCGGCATCGCCTTCCTGCGTGACTGGGTTCACCCGGATAGTCAGCGACTGGGGTTCCCCGTTCTTATTCCACTGGATATGTTGGGTTTCAATGGCAGTTTGTAGCTGCACGGCTTGGTGCAGCGCCGAGCGCAGCTCTAGCCGCAGCTCGGGCCTGATTAGCTTAAGCAGGTTCTTGGTCGGCTCGCCCCCGGAAAACTCCAGAAAGCCGCCTACCTTCTCTGACATGTGCAGGATGTCGTATTCCTCATTCACCACCAGGGAGGGGGGCGCATACTGCTCCAGCAGCTTCTGGTGCAGGTCGCCGAGCGAGAGGCGGTTAGGCTGCTGTTCAGCTTCGGCTAGTTTTAGCTGCGCCGCCTGCCGGGGTGGAAAGGCCGGGGTAGGCTTAGGAATTGGGTAGTAGGGCCGGGATACTTCGCGGGTCCGGTAGAAGTGGTTTTCGCGGCTGAAGGTGGCAAACAGGTTGCTGGCGCCATCCACCGATTCGGAAGTACCTAGGAAAAGAAAACCGGCCGGTTTCAGCGCAAAGTGAAACGTTTCCATCACTCGCTCCTGGGCCGTCGAGTTCAGGTAAATCAGCACGTTGCGGCAGGTCACCAGGTCGAGGCGCGAGAAAGGCGGGTCTTTCAGAAAGTTGTGGTTGGCAAACAACACCAGCTCGCGCAGTTCGCGCTGCACGCGGTAGCTATCGCCCTCTTTGGTGAAGAACCGCAGCAGCCGCTCGGGCGACACATCGGCGGCATCGTTGAGCGTGTACAGCCCTTCGCGGGCGGTAGCAATGGCTGCTTCGTCGATGTCGGTGGCAAATATCTGTACCTTGGGCGCGTCCAACAGCCCCGCCGTTCGTTCGGCTACCAGCATGGCCACGGAGTAGGCTTCTTCGCCCGTAGCGCACCCCGCCACCCAGATTCGCACCACGTCATCCGCCTTTTTGGCCTGAAAGAGGGCGGGCAAAATATCTTGCTCCAACGCCTGAAACGGCTTTTTATCTCGAAAGAAATTGGTAACCGAAATCAGCAGGTCCTTCAGCAGCGCGTGGCTTTCCTCGGTGTTTTGCTGCAAAAAAGCGGCGTAGCTCGGCAGGTCGGGCAAGCTGCGCACGTTAATGCGGCGCTCAATCCGGCGCAGCAGCGTCGCCTGCTTGTAGTTAGAAAAATCGTGGCCCGTGCGCTGGCGCAGCAAGGTAAATATCTCGCGCAGGGCCTGCTGTTGCTGTTCGGGTCGGTTTTCGCTTTGCACCGGTATCGCCACCGTGCCCAGGCTATGGTAATAGGCTACGATGCGGCCGGGTATTTCGGCCACCGGCAATACTTCATCCACCAGCTCGGTGGCGATGGCGTTGCGGGGCATTTCGTTAAATTCCGCTTCCCTAGGGTTTTGCACATACGCCACGCCCCCGCGTTCCTTCACTCGCTTGAGCCCCATCGAGCCGTTGGCCCCCGTGCCCGACAGCACCACGCACACCGCCCGAGAGCCGTAGCAATCGGCCAGGGTCCGGAAAAAAATATCGACCGGCGCCCGCCGTTCCTCCATGTACAAATTGACGGAAGGCACAATAAAGCCGTCTTCCATCACCAAGTGATGGTTGGGCGACACCACGTAAATGTGCCTAGGTTCTAGCACAGCCTTCTCGGTTACCTGAGTCACGGGCAGGTCAGTCACTGCCTGCAACACCTGCGCGAGCTGGCTGTCGTGGTCGGGCGATAGGTGCAGAATAACGACGTAAGCCACCAGCGCGTCTTCGGGCACGTGCCCGAAAAATTCTTGCAAGGCCTGCACGCCACCGGCCGAGGCCCCCAGGCCTACAATGAGAAAGCCCGGCGGCTGGTCGGCCATAAAATCGGTAGATTCAATCGTTTCCATAGAGGTCTTTCGTTACGCGTACCCTAGGCTACCTCCTCGTCGGCCACTTGCTTGCTGATGCTAGCCGTAGTGAGCTGCTCGTGGTTGAAGACCGTCTGCCGCACCATGTCGGCCCGGACGGCGGCTTCCTGCGCCTTCTTAAAGTACATGGCCGCTAGCTTCGGCTGGTTTTTTTCGGCGTAGTGGTCGCCTAGGTCGTTGAGCAAAAAGATACTTTCCTCTACCCCCCGAATGGCGCTCCACAAGGTATCCTCAATCTCTTCGGTGATGGTAGCGAGCAGGCTGTCAGCCGAGTGCGCGTGGCCAGTGTGGCACCGGTAGCGAATGATATCGCCATCGGTAATGGCCGACAACACCCCGTGGCAGTCTGGGCACGTATAGGGCGTGAGCTGGCCAAAAGCGGGCTGCCGCTGTTCAAATGTGCGGCCTTGCGCGGCAAAGCGCACTTCGCGGCTGGTCTTTTGTTGCTCGTCCATCGCTACTTCGTTCGCTTCTGTCACCATTTCGGCCGTGAGCTTCACCAACAGGGGAGCCATTTCGGCAATTGACACGCAGTAATCCACGTCTACCGCCGCCAAGGCGCTCTCGGGCATCGAAGGCACTGCGGCTTCCGTGGGCTCCTGCACGATGGCAATACCGCCCCGGCTCTTTATCGTCCATAAACCGGCCGTCCCGTCATCTAGCGCGCCGGATAAAACAATACCAATAACCCGGGACCCATAGCTAGCCGCCGCCGACCGAAACAAGGGGTCCACGGCGGGCCGAAACCGGTTCTCTTTGGGGCCTCTGGTCGTCCGCACCAAGCCTTTTTCCAGCATTAGGTGCTTGTCAGGGGCCGCCACATAAATATGGTTCGTGCTAATTGGTTCGTTATCTAGGGCATTTGTGGCCAGCATGGTATTTTGCTGATTCAATACTTGCGGCAATATCCCCCTCATATCGGGCGACATATGCCACACAATAAAAATGGCGGCATCTAGGTCGGCTGGCAAAGCCGCCACCAGTTGTTTGATGGCTTCAAACCCTCCAGTGGAAGCGCCGATAACGATGATATTGCGCTTTTCCAAAAGGGCAGGAGTATAAGGTAAATTGATAGGAGTCAGCAGCAATAAGCTGTTACAGGTGAACCTTGAAATGTACTAGCCGGAGTCGGCTTGATTAACCTAACACCTTGTGTACGACTACGTGGTCCTCTGCGCTATCAGCAACGCGAATCGAGCGAAGCAGTAAGGAGCAATCCAGCTTCTTTTGGCAAGGTAGGGTACGCTACCTAAGTCCTGTAGAAATGGCCTAGGCATCCGACAGCATCACGTGCAAAGGCAATGCGGCTATCCACTAGGCCATTGCTACTTAGGTAGTAAAAGGCGGAACTCATAGGAAAAAATAGCTTTAAGTTATTTTTCCTATGAGTTCCGCTATCAGCCAAGTTAGTAGCAACTTAGGCAAGGCTTTAGGCGTCATGCACCACTAGTTTTTATTCTCTTCTACGGGCTGCAAATCCTGGTCTTTCGCTACTTCGTCGTCGGCCTTTGGGGCCTCACCTAGCTGGCTGAACAGTTCGCGCAGGCGCTCAGGAGTTAGTTCGGTGAAGTCTTTAATAGCCAGCAACGGGGCCTGGAAATCAGCTTTGGCCAAATTGGTCAGCACGGCTATGCAGTGCATGCCGGCTTTGTAGGCCGCGTGCTCGCCCAGGATGGAATCCTCAAATACCAAGCAGTTGGCAGATGCTACGCCCAGTTTTTCGGCCACGGTGGCGTAGGTTTCGGGATGGGGCTTGCCGGCGTCTACATCGTCGGCACCCACCACCACGTCGAAGAAGCGGCGCAGGTCGAGGTGGTCCAGAATGTAGCTCAGCGTATCGTTGGCCGAGCCGCTGCCCAGACCAATCTTAAGACCGGCGGCGCGGGCTGCTGCCAAAAACTCGACTAAACCCGCCAATGGCTGGCGCTCGTCCCAGTACAGGGTGCGGTAAAGAAATTCGCGCTGGTCGGCGTATTTCTTCAGGTCTTCCTTGGATTGGGGCTCGTCGAATAGCTGCTCCAGAATCTCGGTGGCAGGCATGCCGTTGAAGCGGCGTAGCAGGTCGTTAGCATCGGCCTTCAGGTCGAGGTCACGAAACAGCAGCTGGAAGGCGCGGGCTTGGATGGGCGTGTTATCTATAATAACGCCGTCCATGTCAAAAATGAGGGCTTGTAAAGCAGGCATAAGGAAACAGGATAAGAAGTGAAAATGATAGGGTGCGAGAGTTTTAGAAAGCGGCAACGGAATCAGCGGTTACCTGCGCGGTCGGGGCCAGTGGTGGCTGCCCCGACACGCGCGCCAGCACGTAGGCAAAGCCCGCCCCAGCTAGGGCCAGGCCTACCCCCACCAGCGCGGGCGAGGTGTAGCCGTAGCCTAGGGCAATGGGCACCCCACCCAAAAAAGCCCCTAGGGCATTGCCCATGTTGAAGGCCGCTTGGGTGATGGACGCGCCCAGCATCTCGGCACCCTTCGACGACTGAATCATTAAAATCTGGATGGGCGCAGCGAGGGCCAGCGAAAAGCTGCCCGCCAAAAAGGTGAGCCCGAGCGAGAGCACTTGGTTGCCGGAGGCGAAGTAGATGGCCAGCAGCGTGCCGCCCATGGCCAGCAGCAAGGTGGTAGCGGCGGTGAGGGGCGAAAAGCGGTCGGCGAGCCGGCCGCCCACCACATTGCCCACAAACATGCCTAGCCCTATCAGCATCATGATGTAGGGCACGTAGGAAGCCGGAAAGTGCGATACCTCCGTCATGAGCGGGGCGATGTAGCTCACCCAGCAAAACATGCCGCCCGTGCCGATGGCTGTCAGCAGAATGATAAGCCAGGTTTCGAGCCGCTTAAACAGCGCTAGCTCGCCCTGCCAGTTGCCGGCTGGCTGCGCCGGCAAGGCCGGCAAGATGAAGTAAATCGCGGCCAGCGTGAGCAGGCCCACGCCGCCCACGCCCCCCAGCGCGTAGCGCCACGAGTAATGCTGACCTAGGTAGGTGCCCAGCGGCACCGTGAGCAAATTAGCAATGGTGAGGCCCGCAAACATGGTCGAAATGGCCTGCGCCTGCTTGCCCTTCGCAGCCAACCGGCTCGCCACCACCGACCCTACCCCAAAAAAGGCGCCATGGGGCAGCCCCGCCAAGAGGCGCGTGAAAAACAGCACCGTATTGTTGGGGGCAAAGGCCGAAAGCGTGTTGAAAACCGTGAAGAGCAGTATCAACAGCAGCAGCAGTCGCTTGGGCTCCAGGTTGTGCCCCAGCACTGTGAGCAGCGGCGCCCCAATGACGACCCCGAGCGCGTAGGCCGAAATAACGTAGCCTACCTCGGGAATGGTAACGCGAAAATCCTGGGCAATACTGGGCAGTAGGCCCATCATCACAAACTCGGTGGTGCCGATGGCCAGGCCGCCCAAAGCGAGCGGAAATAATTTAGTGTTCACTACGAAAATTGATGCTTGTAAATGGGGCGATGCCTTGCCGCATCGGCTAGGCTAGTGCTACCGATAGGAGTGCGTGGCTGCCCGAACAGAGAGTAGGAGGCTGCCAATGCCCTTTAAGGCCGGACACTTATGCGAGGCCCGGCGCAGGCTATACGCTCTCCGCACGTTGTGTGAGGTATCGCCTAGTAGGTGTATACGGCAGATAAGTTCGCATCGCCGCTTACACAGCCTGTGAGCTGTGCGGGCTAGTGAGTATTGCCAGCAGGGGCACTGGCTAGACGACTAGCTTTGAAGGGAGCTACTCATCAGCAGTTTCCTAGTCGGTATTTCTAGCCTGGCTAGGCTTGGTGAAGTGCGGCCAGGCAGGGCGCGACTAGTTGTCTTTCGCGCCTTTCGCCAGCTCTTTCAAGTCCTTCACCGTACCGCTGCTGTTGAACTGCATCGTAGCATCGCGGGCGCTGGCGGGGCCGGCCGCCACGGTAGCGTTACCCGTCAGCTTGTAATCAGTTTTCTTGGGTTTGAAGATGGTCTTAAACAGCACCTTAGGCATAGACCTAGGCGCAAATTTTACGTGAATCGGCATCAGCTCTGTGCCCTTCTTTTTGAAAGTAACATCCTTGGTTTCCTGGCCTTTCACATCCAAGTCATCTTCTATTTGGAAGCGGTAGCTCACCTGCTTGACGGTGAAAGCAATGGGCTCGTAGTTTGTCACACGCAGCGTCACAATGGCTTCGCCTTTCTTCAAGCCCAGCTTGGTGATATCGACGTCGGCCACCTCTATTTTGGGCAGCTTTGGGATGTACACGCGCTTTCGCACGTCGATAGGCAGCTTTTGGGGCCCCACGCCCGGCAGGTTGGCGTATAGTACGGTGTGTAGCTCCACCGTCACGCAGTCGCGCTGGCTGGTTTTTAGTTGGTGCGTGAGTTGGGGTAGGTTCAGCTCCAGCGGCAAGGACAAGCTGCTAAGGGCGTGGCCTTTCACCACGAGCGGGCGGTCTTTGTGACCTTGGGCTAGCTGCTTGCCATCGACGCGGGCCGAGTAGCGCAAGCTATCAATGCGCAGGTCGATGGGAGCGTGGTTGCGTAGCCTCACCAGAAATTGCCCCTTAATATGCTCGCGGGTAATGTTGCTGCTCGTAAAGGAGGGCTGCTCTAGGGTAGGCAGCAGGGCCTTGCCGTGGTCGGTAGCGAGGTAGGTGATGCCGCCGCCTACTAGGAATAGGCCCACCAGCACCAGCAGGGTAGTAAGCACCGGGTGTCGCCCGGCTGTGGAAGTAATAGTCATGAAAAGGATTAGTAAATAGAAATGGATATTGGGAAGCGTATAGGCTGATAATGAATCAGCTATTAGCAGCCAAGGAAGCCCTGGTCCTGACGGTTATTGTCAGCTGGCTACCTAGGCTTCGGCCCAGCGGTAGCGGCGTTCCTTCCAGTGCAGCACGCCGGGCCACAGGGTGTAGGCCAGCACCGACAGCGACATGACCAGCAGGTAGCCTTCGTAGAGCAGCAGCACGGGTAGGCGCTCGCGGTGCCCCGCCTGCCGCAGCGTGAGGAGCAGGAATAAGGTCTGGCACAGCACCTTGGTCGCCAGCAAGACTCCGATGGTACCGAGCGGCAGCTCCGACCAACCCAGCATCGTGTAAAACACCCCGTAGGAGCTGAACAAAAGCCCTAGCTGCCAGGGCAGGCGGCCGGTCCCTTTCATCCAGCGCTTGCGCTGGTGCAGCAGCAGGCGCACCGTGGGCTGCGGCACCGAGATGCCCAGCACCCGCGGGTCGATAAGATTGCGGTAGTGCCAGCCCCGGGCTACCAGCTGGGCGAATAGCTGCACGTCTTCGGTGATGCTGAAGGCCAACGCCTCGTAGCCGCCGATGGACTCGTAGGCCGCCCGCGTTACTAGCATATTGTTGCCCACGGCCGCGATGGGCAGGCCGCAGTCGGTGAGCAGCCGAATGAGGTTGAGGCCAAATAGCCAGTCGAGCCCCTGCAAGCGCCCAAACAGCCCACCGCCCGCCGTGGTAATGCCCGTGACCACACCCACGCCGGCGGGCGCGGCGGCCAGCATGGTCTGCACCCAGTCGGGGTGCAAGGCCATATCGGCATCGGTCAGCAGGAAGTAATCGGCGGTGGCCGCCCGGTAGAGGTGAGCCAGCACGTTGCTTTTGCCGCGGGCCGTGCCCAGCCGGTGGCGGATGGGCAGCAGCCGAAAGTGCGGCTTGTCGGCAATAAATCGCCGCACCACGGCCGCCGTGTCATCGGTCGAAGCGTCGTCACCTAGGAGGATTTCGAGTTTATCGGCTGGGTAGTTCAGCTCAGCCAGCGCTTGCAGGCACCGCTCGATGAGGGCCGCCTCATTGCGCGCGGCCACCAGGATGCTCACCCGCGGGTAGTGCGCTAGCGGCGGCAACGCGGGCCGCGGCCAGGCCGCCCGCACCAGCACCAAGCCATAGAGCCCAAAAAATACCCCAAATACAAGCGCAGAAAAAACAATAGACAAGCAGCGGGGGAGCGGCCCGCGTAGCGGTCGGGCAACTACCTTCTTACGGCGGACCGGGGCCTTTTAGCTGCAATTAAAATACTGATTTACTGATAATTATTTGGTATAAACACTTACTAAACTACTACGTAATAACCGGCGTAGCGCGGGCTTTAGCCAGGCGGTCGGGCAAGCGCTCATCTACCTGCACTGGGTCAACTTACTTGCTGGCGTATAAGGCTCAGGCCGTTGGCACGCCACCCCCTAGGGCTTACTTGCCACTGGGGCAACGAGTGCGCCAAGCCAGGCGGCAATGTCCTGGTACACCTGCTGCTTGCCAACTTCCTGCAGAATCTCGTGCCGCATGCCGGGGTAGAGCACCTGCCGCACTCGCTGAAAGCCGGCTTGCTGCAGCTGCTGCGCCACGCGGCGAACGCCTCGGCCGAACTGGCCCACCGGGTCGTCTGCCCCACTCACCAGCAAGAGGGGCAGCGCCGTGGGGATGCCCCTGGTCCACGGCCCGTCGGTGGCTTGCTTCATCAGGGAGAGCAAGGTAAAAAAGCCATTGTTGGTGAAGGGCATACCGCACAACGGGTCGTGCAGATACGCCAGCTGGTTCTGCTGATTGGCGCTCAGCCACTTCAAGGAGTCGTTAGGCGCCGGCTCCTTAAAACGGCGGTTGTTCACCCACCCAAAGAAGTTATTAAGCAACTTCGTGCGGTGCCGGGGTACCAACTTGTTCAGCACACCTAGGAGTGCCAGCCCGAGGCTCGCCCCCGGTGTAGGAGCAGCCGTACCCATCAAGATGGCTCCCTGGAAGCTATTCCCGGCTTGCTGGAGCAGGCAGCGGGCCACAAACGACCCCATGGAGTGCCCCAGAATGAAGTGCGGCATGCCGGGAAACAACTCGGCCAGGTAAGTCGCCATTTGCTCCGCATCCCGGATAAGGCGCTCGACGGGGCTTGTCAATTGAAAAAAGCCCCGCTCTGCGTCGGTTTGCGCGGTGCGGCCATGGCCCAGCTGGTCATAGGCTAGCACGGCAATCCCTTGCGCCGTTAGATACTCCGCAAACTCTGCGTATCGCCGGTGGTGCTCCGCCATACCGTGTAGCAGGAGCAGCGTCGCTTTAGCGGGCTGATTTGGCTCGAATAAGGTGTAATACAAGCCAGCAAAATGACCTTCTGTGCGCATAAACGAGGTAAAAAGGCGATTGACTGCAGTTTATAGAGTCACTAAGTAGTGCTATCGAGGCGATTAGCTATTGCTACTCGGCAACTCAATAAAGAAGCAGGTGCCCTCGCGCTCGCGGCTTTCTACCCAGATATCGCCGCCGTGCAGCTGCACAATCTGCTTCGCGATAAAGAGACCTAGGCCGGTGGTCGTTTCGCCTTGCAGGCCCGCGCGCCGCGTGGGGTTGAACTTGTCGAACAAGTTGCCGAGCAGCTTGCCCGGAATGCCAATGCCCGTGTCGCGCACGCTCAAGCAGGCTTTGCCCTCGTGTTCGTGCCCACCAATAGTTACGGTGCCGCCGGCCGGGGTAAACTTGAGGGCGTTGTTGAGCAGATTGTCGAGCACCCGGCCAAACTTTTCGGGGTGCAGTGGTGCAAAGAGTCTATCTGCTGCTAAATCCAGGGCCAGCGTCACGCCTTTTTTAGCGGCCGCAAGCTGATGCAGTTCCAGCCGGGCCGGTAGGTAGGTGCGCAGGTCAGTGGGCTGCTTGTGCAGCTCATTGGCGTCGAGGTCGCCCACGTAGAGCACGTCTCCGAGCAGCGCAGTAGCATGGGCACAGGCTCCCTGAATCAAGGCCAGGTAGCGCAGCATTTCTGGCGCGGGCGGGCCGGCGTCTGCCCGGCCGGCTACTTCCCGTTGCAGCAGGTCAGCCAGCAACTCAATATGCCCAATCGGTCCCTTCAGGTCGTGGGTGGCCAGGTGCAGGATGGTTTCCTGCGCATCATAAAGGCGTTTAAGCTTGTTTTCCAACCCCTTGCGCTCCGAGATGTCCTCCAGGATGGTGTAGCCCAGCTCAGCTCCTTCGTCAGGAAACAGCACGGAGGTCACCCGGCACCAGAACGAAGAGCCATTGGCGCGCACCAGGCAAGTTTCCAGGGCAAAGTGCGGCAGCTTGTGCTCCCAGAGTTGGGCCTGCAGCCGATGCCAGTCGTCGCGAAAATGGGGATGGGCAAATTCCAGAATGCGCCGGCCAATCAACTCCTCAGGACTCTTGTAGCCGAGCATGTCCACCACAGCCACGTTCACTTGGCGAATCATCAGGTCGGGCGTAATGATTTTCTGGCCCAGCGGCGAGTTTTCAAACACCGTGCGGAAACGAACCTGGCTTTGCTCGTACTGCTGCTGGTGCAGTAGCTGCGCCGCGTCCGCCGTAGCTTGTTGGTGGTTTTCCTGTTGCAGGGGTTGTTGTGTTGGTGCAGTGGCCGAGCGCTCGGGAGATTCTGGGGTGGTGTCGGGCATCGGGACGGGCACAAACAAGGAGCGCTTACGTGCTAACTAACAACTCGGGTGAAACCCGTAGCTTGTGCAGCACCCATTAGGCATTTCAGACTCAGTGTCGCTTAGACGCTAGGCGTATAATAAAAGTGTGAGTGCCAGTCGGTCTCTAAGAGCACTTATCTGCATAGTGTCACACTGGGGCTACCTGCAACAGGCAGGGGCCCTTATTGGATGGTTTTATCGAGGGCATTTCCAGCGCGTAGAGGCCCTTTTTTGAGCCGTATTTTACTGACCCTTATTGGAGTATCTTAGAGGTATGACAACCGTCGCCCTCTATGCCCGCGTTTCGACCAAGGATAAAGGTCAGAGCACCGAAAACCAGTTGCCCGAACTGCGGCGCTTTGCCCAGGCCCACGGCTATTCTATCTACAAAGAGTATGTGGAGCAGGAGTCGGGCGGGACCGGCAGGCGCTCTGAGTTTCAGGCGCTGTTTGCCGATGCGCACCAACGACGCTTCGACTTGGTGTTGTTTTGGAGCTTGGACCGCTTTAGCCGCGAAGGAGCGTTACCTACCCTGCAATATCTTAACCAACTACAAGGCTGGGGCGTTGGCTATAAGTCCCTCACCGAGCAATACCTCGATTCGGTGGGGCTCTTTCAGGAGGCTATCATTTCTATCCTCGCCACCTTGGCCAAGCAGGAACGTATACGCCTTAGCGAGCGCACCAAGGCCGGGATGGCCCGACGTAAGGCGGAAGGAATACATATAGGACCACCTGTTAAAAGCTCTATTATTGTGGAGCAAATCCAGAAATTAAAATACAGTGGTCTTTCGAACTATGCAGTAGCGAAAAAACTGGGTATTTCCGCTAGTACCGTCGCGAAGTACTATATCCCTTAGCTACTCATACCACCTTCCCAATAGTATCTGCTTATTAAGGAACCCTCTAATTAGAAACAATTAGTTATGCTGCGAGGCTGGAGGCTCTTTCGGGCCAAATAGTAGCCAGTTGTTGCGCCCGCTCAGTTCCTAGCGCCGCTTCAACAATCACAGCTACTGCTGACCAGCCAGTTTCTGGTTGAGTTACTCCGTAGCGATGCAGCAATAACATCTCGCTACGGGTTAGCCCATTCACTTTAATCAGCGGAAGGGCTGTAGCAGGTACGCCGATTTCCAGCCGTGTTGCCAATTCGTTTACAACCTCGTCATTAAGCAGCATAGCTGGATATAGCACCTGCTCAATCTTGCTGCTGTTGGCAATTACACCCGCTTAGATGTCCAGACTGCCTTAGACTTAAGGAATCCGAACGCTGTTAAGATGTATTCGATTTTGGAGAGCTGGAAAAACCTGAATACGAGAGATAAGGATTTCACCAGAAAAAAAGAAAGCCTGGAAAACCTTAAGTTTTGGTTGCTTGAGAACGCTGACCTGTATCCAATTTTCGGCGACTTCAAGCGACGTGTGCTTAAGCCAGTATTTGCGGATTTTGCGCGGGTAGGCTACGGGGCGAAATGGGAAGCTACCAAGACTGGTAAGAAAACCACTCACATCACCTTTTCTATTCCCCGTACCAAGGATAAGGACAAGAACCAGCTTGTAATCTCAGTGCCACCCGCGCCTACGGCACCAGTGATGCGGGTAAACAAGGACGAGCCTGCGACGATAAACCAAGTTATCCAGGCAGCCCCTGCAGCGCAGGATATCAAAAGCAAAGTGGAGGAGCGCCTGACCAAGCTCCACCTTACCCCCGCGCAAATCAAGAAGGTGCTCGAAGTGGTCAAAGGAGACGACCAGCTTACCAAGCTCCATAAGGCAGTCTACCCGCTCCACCTTAACCACATGCAAGGCGTTAAGGACCACGGTGCTGATAACATTGGAAAGCTCACGGTGGCTCGTTTGAAGACGGAATTCTCGGCTATTTACGCTGCTTGGTCCAATTAACAAAAAAGCCCCCTGGTGATGAAGCTAGGGGGCTTTTTTGTTGCTGAGCATAACCTAGATGGTACAACGTGCGTTAGCAATCATCCACAAATTTAAACAATACATTATATGGCTTTTTTAGAGTTTACCTTGCCTTCGGGCGTTGCGACTATTATAAATACGGACCAAATTGTCTCTATCGCCAAGGACCAGGATGCTCAGCGCAAAAAGGATTCTTCCCTTGAGTATATAATCACTATGTCGGATAATTCAATCGTCCTTTTGACTAAGGATGATTATGAAGGTCTCCGTAATTTTCTTGAGGTCACCGACCTTTCTGCAATAGCGAATAATGAGAACATGAAACGGATTTTGAATAGAAATTAGCTCACTCGTTATCTGCAAAAAAGCCCCCTAGTGTCATCACCAGGGGGCTTTTTTACACCTCCTGTACTACCTCTGCCAACTCGACCACCCCGTAATCCTGGGCGGGGTAGGCGGGGAGCTGGAAGATATTGGACATGTGCTTCTTGACATCCTTGCGCTTGTTGGCGTAAATCATCAAGGTCGCCACGTTCAGGTGTCCGGTCATCCCGATGATTTTGTTGACAGGGACGTTATAATCCAGGCAAATATTGATAAAAGTTCTTCTGCCTGAGTGCGTTCCGATTTCGTTGGCGCGGGTAGAGGTCTTACCCACAGGGCGCGCCCCAGAGTAGTTGACCACCTCCACGGGCTCTTGCAGGCTGGGGAAGGTCTTACCCCCGTTGTGGTTCAGCACCTCTCGTATGCGCCGATTGACCTTGTGGTAGCTGAGTTTGCAGTTGACCATGTTGTAGGCATACTTTTTAAGAATTGCGGTCGAAATCACGTTCAGCGGGATGTTCACCTCGATACTGTGGTGTGAGGTCTTCTGCGCCGTGAGGTTGATGATGCCGTTTTTGACCGCGCTGGGTGTGACTTTCACGAGGTCCGAGTGCCGCAGGCTGGTAGCGGAGAGGAAAAGCAGGATGTCCCTGGCGCGCTCTTGCTCGCGCATGGCAAAATCGGTGAAGTCCAGTAGTTGAAAAAGCTCGTGCTCTTCCAGCGCAACTACGTTATCCTCCTTTGGCTTAAGTTTAAACTTGTAGAGCTTGAAGGAGTCGTTTATGGTCACGCCCTTCGGTAGTTTGGATGGGCGCGCTTGGTAGTAGTTCAGGCAACTCGTGACCTTCTGCAAGTAGGTCTGAATGGTGTCATTCTTCCTAGTATCCCCGGTCTTGTAGTAAAGGATTTTACCCCTCATTTTCTGCTTCTGTCCATTCCCCGGCGCGTAGGCAGGGTTAGGTATCGTTTGGTAAATGGGCTTGTTAGAAGGTGTGGAAATGAGCCAATCCTGGAATCTGACCATCCACTCCTCGTCTACCTCCTGGACGGTGGTCGCGGACTCGAACTGGCGGACGGTCTCGATAAAGCTGGAATGCGAGCGCCGGGTGGCGTCCGCCATTGTGGCGATGCCATCACGGGTCGCGTACTTTTCCAGGAAGGTAATGAGCTTATCGTCGTCGTAGGTGCCCGCCTCCCGCCGCTGGTTGTCACGGCGTACGTTGAGTTGCTTTAGCTGCTCGTGAAGCCGCTGAATCTGGTCCTCGACGTCTTCGTTATGAACGCTTTGATTAATGGCGCGCTCCGTCCGTAGGCGGCGGCGAAAACCAGTTACTTGCTCTTCCACCTCCGCTCGTTTCTGGGCATGACGCGCAGCCTGCTCTGCCTCTCCGGTCAACCGTTTATACTCCACCCCTAGCCGCTGCTCCGTCAGCTCACCGGCTGCCTGCGCGATACGGAAGGCTTGTTCCAAGCGTTGTATGGCACTGCCCAGGCGCTCATTGAGGTCCAGGTAGTTCTCGTGCGAAGGCTTGACGTAGCCGTTCTTCATAATGAATTCCGGCTCGACATTATCAATTTTTGGCGTCCGGTATTTGAGCCCAGCAAATGAGAGGCGCACGGACAAGGCATTCCCGCGCAGATAGGGGACGCAGGTGGGGGTTTCTGCTTTGGGACGAGCCATGAACAAGGAGGTTAAATCAGACTGCAAATGTCGACTCTGTATCCTATAACCCCAAAATTTGTATCCCGATTGAAACTAAAAATGCTTTTCCAGTCTGCAAGGGCGCTTTTATAGCTCAGTCGTTTTTATGCAAGCGAAACATCGCCTGCGCGGGCGTGAGCTCGGCCAATTCGGGCGCTATCGGCGTGGCTTGGCGAATTACCTCGGCTACCAAGTCAGCAAAATTGTCGCGGGCGCGCAGGTAGTCGGCGCGGTGCTCTTGCATCCAAGCCGTGTTATTATTGGCAGCTAGGCGCCGCAAAAAATCCAGAATAAAAGCATTGTCCATTGAGGGCTGCGCGGGAAAAAGCGACGGGTAGGTACGTTCGAACTAAGAGAATCTTCTTGCCGCACGTAACCCAACGCGCGCGGTTAGATACGGTTGCGGCACACACGTATGCATATGGCTGTGCCTGCGGATGGTAGCGCCTGCTAGAATCTAGCAGTGGCCCGGCAGTAGGCCAAGAGATTCATGTGGTACCCACCTAGGTAGCATTTACTTAGCGCAAGCAGCAGCTACCCTTCGGCGCTGTCCCGGCAGCTCGTCAGTAACACTTCGGTATTATTCTAGGTAAAAAGAGTAAAAAACTTAGTGCTAATGCCTTAATAACAGTAAGCCTAAGCGGTTTATCCGAGTATCTTCGTCGGCGCAATCCTTGCTCTCTTTATCCTCCCATGGCGGCTTTCCCTCTCTCTCTATCGCAGGACAGCGCCACTAATCCAGCCGGGTTGGTAGATGTGCTGCTGACTTGTACACCAACCGCCATGCTACTGCTGCGGCCGGTGTACAACGCTAGGGGGAAAGAAATTACCGATTTTAACTTGGTACAACTCAATGCGGCGGCTCAGCAACTATTGCGGCTACCCGAGCGGCCGCAAGCTTCGTTGCTGACGCTTTTTCCGGCCATAGCGTCCGGTGCATTCGTCTTTTATCGCAATGCGTTTTTGGCGGGCCAAATAGCTTGCTGCTCCGACTGTTTTCAGCACGATGGGCTAATGGGCTATTCCGTTTGGGCTGCTCAGCGGTATGAGCAGCTGCTGGTAGTCAGCCTGACCTATGCCGGCAGCCAGCCTCACTCGGCAGCAGCACCCACGCCTAGCAATGAGGATAAACGTCCAGCCCTGCTGGCGGTGCAGCAAAGCCTGCTGCAGCAGCTATTGCGGCAGGTGCCCGCTGCGGTAGCCACACTCAGCGGCCCCGAGCATCACTATGTATCCTTCAACGACCGGTACCAGGTGTTATCGGCCCACCGGGCTGAGGTCGGCCAGCGCGTAGCCCATGTGATGCCGGAGCTAGTAGCCCAAGGGTTTATCGACCTGCTCGACCAGGTTTACGCAACGGGCCAGCCTTTCACGGGCACCGACCATTCGGTGCAGCTATTTGACTATACCACTGGCCAATCCGAGCAGCGATACATAGACTTCACTTACCAGCCCCTAACTGATGAGCAGGGAAAAACGCATGGTATTCTGGCTTTTTTGGTTGATACGACCGAGCGGGTGCTGGCTCGCCAGCAGGTAGAGGCGGCCAACCGGGAGCTGGCCTCCATTAATACGCGCCTCACGCGTACCAATGTCGACCTGGATACGTTCGTGTATTCAGCGTCGCACGACCTACGGGCGCCCATCGCCAATATTGAAGGACTGCTGTCGGCCCTGCGCCAAGAGCTGCCCGTCGAAGCCTGGCAAGCCGAGCTAGTGCCCCGCCTACTCGGACTGATGGATGGCGCCGTAGCGCGCTTTCAGCAAACCCTAGGGTACCTCACCGAGGTGACGCGGATACAACCCGAGGCTCTAAAACACGCTACCGAGCTGGTTGAGCTGTCGGCCCTAGTCGAGGCCGTGCGCCTCGACATCCTACCCGAACTCACCGCTGCTCGCGCCACACTCACCGTGGACTTGGCCGAGTGCTCGCAGCTGTTGGCATCGCCCAAGCTGTTGCGTAGCATCTTTTATAATTTTCTTTCCAACGCCATCAAATATCGGTCGCCCGAACGGCCACCGCTGATACACCTGCGCAGCCGCCGCACAGCCCCAGGCTACCTAGCCCTGGAAGTGCAAGACAACGGTCTAGGGCTGAGTGAGCAGCAGCAAAAGGCTTTGTTCCAGCTGTTCAAGCGCCTGCACAGCCACGTGCCGGGCTCGGGAGTAGGGCTGTACATGGTCAAGAAAATGGTAGATAATGTAGGCGGTACGCTCACAGTACAGAGCCAATTAGGGGTAGGCTCTACTTTCACCGTTACACTACCACTCGCAGGCCCGCTCGCCTAGGCGGCGTTACCCCCAACGGGCTTTGTATCGTGCATATTCCGAGGCCCGCGCGGCAAACAAACCCCAGCTAAAAGCCAGGGTCTGTTCGCGCTTTCTCTAAAACCAAACCAGAGAAAAGAATCGGAAAGCGGTGAGGCGCGCCTACCGCTTGTTAACGCCTATAGGCAGGGTTGCCTAGGTGCCCTGCATCCCTAACCAATCTTCAAAACGGGCATAGCATCAATTTGCAACATTATTGCAAAAATAGGCAAAAAATTTGTTTATTTTAAACAATATGAAACGTTGTTGCATTATTATGTGGCATGCTACTTTTGCAGCGCGGCAGCCTTCGAGGTATTCAATGCAAGGACTTGTAGGAGTAAGCAAGACCGGCTTGCCTAAGTAGACAAGTTACTTGCCGCCGGCTAGGTAAAGCAGCGGCTGCGATTACACATACTATTATCTTACAAAGGCTTACAAGATGAGCGATTCCAAACTAGCAGATGTACTTATTATTGGCGGCAGCTACGCGGGGCTGTCAGCTGCGCTAGCCCTAGGGCGCGCCCTACGCCGTGTAGTAGTGCTGGACAGCGGTAAGCCCTGCAACCAGCAAACGCCCCACTCGCACAATTTTTTGACACGAGATGGTAGTACGCCCGCAGCCCTGGCAGCAGTGGCCCACGAGCAAGTGCTGGCGTATCCTACCGTGCAGCTACGTCAGGAACTGGCCATAGCAGCTACGGGCGAGAACGGCCAGTTTACCGTTGAGACGGATAGCGGAGCCGTTATTCAAGCGCGCAAACTATTGTTTGCCACAGGTATTCGTGACCTAATGCCGGACCTGCCAGGCTTCGCCGAATGCTGGGGTATTTCGGCTATTCACTGCCCGTACTGCCACGGCTACGAGTACCGGGAGCAGCCCACCGGCATCTTGGCCAATGGTGAGGTGGCGGCCGAGATGGGACCGCTCATCCGCAATTGGACCGATAAGCTGACCATTTTCACCAATGGCCCCGCCACCTTGTCGCCCGCGCAGCGGCAGCAGCTAGGCGCCCGCGGCATCGCCATAGAAGAAACGCCCCTGCGGCAGCTAGTGCATCAAGAGGGCTACTTGACCCACCTAGACCTAGCCGATGGCCGCACGGTGCCACTGGCCGCGCTATATGCCCGGCTGCCCTTCGAGCAGCACTGCGCCCTGCCCCAAGCGCTGGGCTGCACGCACTCCGAAACAGGCCACCTCAAGGTTGATAACATGCAGAAAACGAGCGTGCCGGGTATCTATGCGGCGGGCGATGCTACCAGCCCCATGCGGGCCGTAGGTGCGGCTGTAGCCGCTGGCATGATGGCAGGGGCCGCGCTCAATCGGGAATTAATCTTCGAAGCGTAGCCGAAAAAGCCGACTAGCCACTTCCGCCGTATCCCTACAGCAAGGGGACGGTGGAAGTGGCTAGTCGGCTTTTTGCTTTTGGCTGCCCAAATAGGCAAGTATTTGCGCTGCTAATTCGACTTGTTGCTTTGTTGCACTAAGGTCTCAGAAAGCAAGCTATAACCGACCTAGGCCAGTAGCTGCGGCTTTTCCTGGTACACTTTCCAGAGGAACTCGCCGAACAGCGTATTGGCCCAGGCAAACCACGAGCGGGTGAACTTCTTGGGGTCGTCTTTGTGGAACGACTCGTGCATGTAGCCCGTGCCCGCGTGCGTGGCCTTGAGGCTCTGAATGCAGGCCCGGATTTCGGCGTCGTCGGTGCTAGTGAGGCCGCGGGTGGTAATGGCAATGGGCCAAATCATGTCCTGGCCCACGTGCGGGCCGCCGATGCCCTCGGCCGCCGTGCCCTTGAAGAAGAAAGGGTTGGCCTCCGAAAGCAAGAACTTGCGGGTGTTCTGGTAGATGGGGTCGGTGGTGGGCATAGCGCCTAGGTAGGGGAGGGCTACCAGGCTGGGCACGTTGGCATCGTCCATGAGTATTTGGCTGCCAAAGCCATCGACCTCGTAGGCGTAGATTTTGCCATGCTGGGGGTGGTTCACTACGGCGTGCTCGCGCAGCGCCTTTTCTACCTCATCAGCCAGAGCGGTGCAGTCCTTGGCAGTGGCAGCTTCGGCCGGAGCTAGCGCAGTCAGCATTTCGGCGGCTTGGCGCATGCTGGCCACCGCAAAGAAGTTACTGGGTACCAAGAAAGAGTAGAGCGTGGCGTCGTCGCTGGGGCGGAAAGCCGAGCAAATAAGGCCTACCGGCCGCACTGGGTAGCCGTAGCCCTTCATGGGCTGGGTATCGGTGGCGTTAGTGGTCTCGCGCTGGAAGTGATAGGGACCTAGGCCGTTTTTGCGCTGCTGGGCCCGGAAGGTTTGCAGCGTGGTCTTGACGGCCTGCTGCCACTGCGCATCGAAGGGTTGCTTGTCGCCAGTTTTCTTCCAGTAATGGTAAGCCAGGCGGATGGGGTAACAGAGCGAGTCGATTTCCCACTTGCGCTCGTGCACGCCGGGCTGCATGGCGGTTTTGTCCGTTTTCCACTCACCCACCTTGGTGTCGTCGCCATAAAAGGCGTTGGCATAGGGGTCTTTGATAACGCAGCGCGTCTGGCGGTTGATAACGCCCGCTATCAGGTTGCGCAGCTCGGGGTCTTTGTCGATGAGCTGCAAATAGGGCCACACCTGGGCCGACGAGTCGCGCAGCCACATGGCGTCGATGTCGCCCGTAATGACGTAGGTATCGGGACGGCCGCCCGTTTGGGCGTAGGTTACGGTGGTGTCGAGGGTACTCGGAAAGCAGTTGTCGAAGAGCCAGCCTAGCTCGGGGTCTTTCACCTTTTTCTTAAACTCGGTGATGGCCGCCTCCACGGCCTTGCTGCGAAACCGGCGCTTGGCAGCTACCGGCCGCACCACTGGAAAAGCGGGCGCCGCGGCGGCAAAAATGGTGGAAGGCAAGGCGAGACTGCCCGTGAGCAAAGAAGCTTGTTGAACGAACGTGCGACGATTCATATAAAGGGGTGGGTAGCAGAAATCCGGGTAAAAATAGAACGTCCGTCATGCTCATCTAGCGTTCACCTACCGAAGTATCTCGCTAGATGCTTCGGCAAGCGGCTTGCCAACTGAGCACGACGGACGTTAAAAAACTACTTTTTAGCTTTAGAGAATGAGTAAGGCGCAGCCTCTGCCGAGGTGCCGCGCGTCTTATTAGGCGTAGCGCTCATCTCAAAGTTGAGCGTAGCACCTTGCTTCAGGGTCTCGAATTCTAGGTAGTTCTTATCGTAGGCTTGGCCGTTCAGCGTCAGCTGGTTCACATAGCGGTTGGTGGCCGAGTTCTGGGGGGCGTTCAGCACCACGTCTTTGCCGCCGGGCAGGTGCAGGGTAGCCTTCGGGAAGAGCGGCGCGCCAAGCACGTACTGGTTTACGGCCGGGCACACGGGGTAGAAGCCTAGGGCCGAGAACACGTACCAAGCCGAAGTCTGGCCGTTGTCTTCGTCGCCGCAGTAGCCGTCCGAGGTGGGCAGGTACAGGCGGTTCATCACCTCACGCAGCCAATACTGCGCCTTCCAGGGCTGGCCGGCGTAGTTGTAGAGGTAAATCATGTGCTGGATGGGCTGGTTGCCGTGCGCATAGTTACCCATGCCAGCAATTTGCATTTCCCTGATTTCGTGAATGGTACCGCCGTAGTACGAATCATCAAACACGGGCGGTAGGGCAAACACGGTATCGAGGGTAGCCACAAACTTCTGCTTGCCGCCCATGAGGTCCATCAGGCCTTGGATGTCGTGAAACACCGACCAGGTGTAGTGCAGGCTGTTGCCCTCGGTGAAGGCATCGCCCCACTTAAAGGGGCTAAATGGCTTCTGGAAGGTGCCATCCTGGTTTTTGCCGCGCATCAGGCCCGACTCTTTGTCGAACAGCTTGCGGTAGTTTTGGCTGCGCTGGGCGTAGAGGTTGATTTCCTTTTTGGGGCGACCTAGGGACTTGGCCAGCTGGTAAATGGCGAAGTCATCGTAGGCATACTCCAGGGTGCGAGCGGCGTTTTCGTTGATTTTAACGTCGTAGGGTACGTAGCCGAGCTTGTTGTAGTACTGCACGCCCTTGCGGCCCACGGCGTCGAGCGGGCCGGCGTTGTTGGCACCGTGCTGCAACGCGTCCCAGAGCACGTTCATATCCTGGCCCCGAATGCCCTTGAGGTAGGCATCGGCCACTACCGAAGCCGAGTTGTTGCCCACCATCACATTGCGCAGGCCGGGGCTGCCCCACTCGGGCAGCCAGCCGCTTTCCTTGAAGTCGTTGGCCAGGCCTTGCTGAATCTCGGTGTTAATCTCGGGGTACATCAGGTTCAGGAAAGGGAACAGCGCCCGGAACGTATCCCAAAAACCGGTGTCGGTGTACATATAGCCCGGCAGCACTTGGCCGTTGAAGGGGCTGTAGTGCATTACTTTGCCGCTGGCATCCAGCTCATACAGCTTGCGCGGAAACAGCAGCGAGCGGTAGAGGCACGAGTAGAACGTGCGGCGCTGGTCGTCGGTGCCACCCTCGATGTCGATGCGACCTAGGGCCTTATTCCAAGCGGTGCGGCCCTCTTGGCGCACGGTTTCCAAGTCCTTTTTGCCAATCTCGCCTAGGTTAAGAATGGCCTGCTCGGGGCTAATAAACGACGAGGCCACGTGAGCATTCACACGCTCGCCCTTGCGGGTTTTGAAGCCCACGATGGCGCCGGCGTGGTTGGCCGTCACGTCGAGGGTGCCGGCCGCTGCAGCCGCTTTGTCTTGGTACAGGGTCGTGCTGGTGAAGTCGTGGTCGAACTCCAGCACGAAGTAGTTCTTAAAGTCCTTGGGCACGCCGGTGGTGTTGCGGGTGGTGTAGCCCACGATGCGGCGCTGCTGCGGCAGCACCTGCACGTGCGAGCCCTTGTCGAGGGCATCAATTACAACGTAAGCGCTATCCGTTTTGGGGAAGGTGAACCGGAAGCTTGCGGCCCGCTCGGTAGGCGCAATTTCGGTGGTCACGTCGTGGTCGGCCAAGTACACGCGGTAGTAGTTGGGCTCGGCCACCTCGGCCTTGTGCGAGTACCAGCTGGCGCGGGCGTCCTGGTCAAATACCTTCTTGCCCGTGATGGGCATGATGGCAAATTGGCCGTAATCGTTCATCCACGGCGAGGGCTGGTGCGTCTGCTTAAAGCCCCGGAGTTTGTCGGCCGCGTACTGGTAGGCCCAGCCATCACCCATTTTACCGGTCTGGGGCATCCAGAAGTTCATGCCCCAGGGCAGGCAGATGGCCGGGTAGGTGTTGCCATTCGACAAGCTTGGCTTCGAATCGGTGCCAATGAGCGGGTTGACCCACTGCGCAAAGTCGTTTGCGGCCGATGCCGTGGGCCCTTGGGCCAGGGCTGGGCCCGCTGCCAGCAGCAAAGTGGCCAGGGCAGAGAAACGTTTGGTCATTCGGTGTGGAAAAGCAGCGCTGCGGCTAAGCGGCGCCAAAAAGTGATGGATAAAGACGAATTGCTCGCGCGAGGTACCTAGGGGCAGCCGGTATGGCTCCTACCTAGGCTATAGTCTCGCTTAGCGGTAGGTTAGCTGCACGGCCGGCGCCGCAGCGTAGGCTGCCCAAAGCTCGTCGAGGGTTTTACCGGTCTGCTGCTTCCAGATTTCGGGAGTGTAAGTGCGGGTGCGGGCGGCGTTGTCGAGCTGGTTCACCAGCTTGGGGTAGCCGTGCTGGTCGAGCCACACCAGGAAGCGCGCCATGATACGGTAGCTATTAGTGTAGCTCTGGCCCTCCTTATACTCGGGCAGCTTCCAGTTACCGGCCTGGTTGTTCACGCCATACACGTAGCGGGCGTAGTCGGCAATGCCCTCCGTAAGCCAGCCCGGCCCACTGCCGTTGGGGTAGGCCTGCACAATGTGCATGACCTCGTGCGTTACCACATCAATGTCCTCGGGGTGGTCGTGTAGCCACTTGGGGTTGTAGTCAACCACACCGTTGCCGGTAGCCGCCACCCCCGTGTAAGCGGGGTTGACAAAAAACGTGACCTTACGGAGCGTCTTCGGATTAAAACGCTTGGCTTCCTGCGGGTACACTTTATAGAAGGCATCTACCATGCGCTTCTTCGTGACGGCCGACAGGGCGGGGTCTTGGTTAATGAAAACCAGCGTGTAGCCTTTTTGGGTAAGCGAGTCGCGGCCTACGGGCACGGTGGCATCGGTGGTTTGGGCGGCGGCCGGGGCCGCCAGCAGCCCTAGGGCCAGGGGGAAAAGTAAAAAAGCGCTATGCACAAAAAACCGGGTTAAAATGACCAAAAAATAAACCCCTAGGTCCTCGCGCAGGAGCACCTAGGGGCGAAACAGGACTAGTACCCGGGGTTCTGGGTCAGCTTGTTATTGGTGAGGATTTCAGCCCTAGGGATGCCCCAAAGTAAGTATTTCGACTGAAATGCGTTGCCGACCTCATTTTTGAAGCCAACGGCATCTACAAAGCGGTTGTTGACTACATCGTAGGCCTTGCGGGTGCGCTGAATGTCGAAGTAAGCCTTGTTTTCATAGGCTAGTTCGTGGTAGCGCTCCTTCCACACAGCAGTGCGGAAATCATCTTTGCTGAGGCCGCTAAGGGCAGGCAGCTGGGCCCGGCTCCGAATAGCGTTAATTTGAGCGTAGGCCAAGGTATTAGGACCACTGACTTCGTTGCTGGCCTCTGCATAAATGAGCATAACCTCAGGCATACGCAGCAGTGTCCAGTTTTCGTCGCAGTCAGGCGTTACAGTGCTCAGCGCGCTTTCCAGGTGGAAATACTTATACAGTGCGTGGGCGTTGAAGTTGACCGTGCCGGCCGGTGCCTTAAAGCGTGGGTAAGACGAGAAGTAAAACTGCCGCTCCTTGGTGCGCAAATCGCCGCTTTCGTAGGAGTTGAAGAAGCCGTTGGTGGGGATAAGCGCCCCAAACTCATCGTTGTAATTCGAGATGCCCGCGAAATAGGGTACTACGAGTGGGCTGATGGCATTGGTAGCAATACCAAACTGATACTGGGCCTGCAGAATTAATTCGCCCTGGTTCTTGCTGGCGTTGTTGTGCAGGTTGATGTAAGTAGCAGAATCTGTCTGCGTTGGGTTTGCCGCAGTCTTTACGGTTTTGGTGACAAACAGCGGAAAATTACCCGCGTTAATTACCTCGGCAGCTTTGGCGGCGGCTAGCGCGTAATTGCCCGGTTGCTGCATCGGGTAGCCAGCCATAGTCAGGTACACGCTAGCTAGCAGCGACTTGGCTGCACTTTGCGTGATGCGGCCCGTGCGGTCTACTATGGGTAGGCCCGCAGACTCGGCGGCCTGCAAGTCGCTCACGATGAGCTTGTACACGTCGGCCGTGGCCGCGCGGGCCGGGTACAGGTCGGGGCTGTTACCGTCGATAGGCGTCGTAATGAGCGGCACATCGCCGTAGAGGCGCACAAGATGGTAATACAGGAAGGCCCGTATAAAATAGGCCTGCCCCAACAATACTTTTTTCTGCCCCTCATCCATGGTAATGGCCGGAATGCGGGCTATCGCCAAGTTGGCCGCCCCAATGCCGTAGTAGGCATTGTTCCACATATTGGAAGAGTAGGGGTTGTTAGCGTCCAGCGTTTGGTTAAGAATCTGGTTGTTGAACTGGCTCTGGCCGAGGCTGGTAGCGTGTTGCGCAAATAGCTCCAGGCCCACCCACATCGACTCGCCGTAGCCCACGTCAGTGCTGCTCATAATGCGCAGGTTGTCGTAGAGGCCATTGATGGCGGCTTGTGCCTGGTCGCCGTTGGCGAAATACGTGTCGGGAGTCAGCTGCGAGCGAATGTCCTGCTTCAAAAAATCAGAGCAGCTGCTGGCTACCGTGAGGAGCAGGGCCGCTCCTAGGGCCGTGGGCGCCTTAGCAAACAGTCGGGTTGTAGAAAACATATAAAGAAGGGTGGGCAGTTAGAAGGAGAGGTTCAGGCCAGCCGTATAGGTGTGGGCCTTGGGGTAGTCGAAAAACTGAATACCCTGGGCAAAGGCGTTGCCGGTGTAGGTATTCGTCTCGGGGTCGTAGCTGGTGTACTTCGTGAGCAAGAAGAAATTCTGAGCCGATACATACACCCGCAAGCGCGAAATCTTGAGCTTTTCCAGCACCGCCGGCGAGAAGTTGTAGCCCAGCGATGCATTGCGGCCCCGGATGAAGGAACCATCCTCTACCTTATAAGAGTCAATAGTGGTGTCGTAGCGCACGTAGGAGGGGCGTACCTGCGCAATGCTCGTGTTCTGATTGTCAGGCGTCCAGGCATCGGCATACGCGCGGGTGTAGCTGTTAGCCTGGCCCGTGCGGTCCTGGGCCGAGTGCTCGGTCAGGTTCATGTTGCTATTGCCGTAGGTGAACTGAATGTCGAGCAGCAAATCGAGGCCCTTGTAGCGGAAGTTGTTGATGAAGCTACCGAAACCCGTGGGAATGTTTTTGCCCAGAATCACGCGGTCAGCGTCATTGATTTGACCGTCGCCATTCACATCCCGGAACTTCAAGTCGCCGGGCAGCTTGTTGTATTTCAAGGCTTGGTCGGCCTCAGCCGTGCTCCAAGTACCCTCGCGGATGAGACCGTAGAGCGAGCCTACTGGCTGCCCCACGCGCAACACGTTGGTCTCGTTGAGGAAGTTAGGGCCAGGGAAAAGGTCTTCGTTAGACGTACCTAGGGCCAGTACCTCGTTTTTGAGGAACGAGATATTGAATGTAGTTGACCAGGTAAAGTCTTTGCCCTGGATATTGGCCGTGTTCAAGCTCAGCTCTAGGCCGCGGTTGCGTACGCTACCGATGTTGCTGATGATGCTGCTATAACCGCTCGACTGCGGAATCCGCCGGTCAAGCAGCAGGTCGCTGGTCGTGCGCTGGTAAATGTCGGCCTCGAAAGAGATGCGGTTTTGCCACAAGCCAACATTTAGCCCTAGGTCATACTGGCCAGCGCGCTCCCACAGCAGGCTGGGGTTGCCCAGCGAGCCAGTAGTGATGCCTGAAGTGCGTGTGCCATTAAACACGTACTGGTTGCTGCCCAGCTGGTCAAGCGAGCTGTAGTTACCAAAGTTGCTGTTGCCGGTGCGGCCGTAGCCGAAGCGCAGCTTCAAGTCGGTAATAGTCGAGTTATCGCGCAAGAAATCTTCTTGCGAAATGCGCCACGCAATGGCTGCCGATGGGAAGTTGGCATACTTGGAGTTAACCCCAAAGCGCGAGGCCCCATCTATACGGTCAGTCACGGTCAGCAAGTAGCGGTCTTTGAACGTATAGTTAACTCGGGCGAAGTACGAGAGCAACTGGTAGGCCTGGTAGTCGGAACCAGGCGTGTTGGGCGTTGCGCCCACCCCTAGGTTGTAGTAACCGTAGGCATTGTCGAGCAGGCCGTTGGTGCTGGCACCTAAGCTCTGGCTCCAGTATTTAGAAGCATCAACACCAGCTACTACGTTCAGTAGATTATCGGTATTAAGCTGCTTATTATAGGTCAAGTAGTTCTGCCACTGTACACTCTTACCATCAAAAGCATCGATACCAGCCAAGTTGCGCTGGCCCCGCAGTTGAATGAGGTTGCTGGCAAAGTACGGGTTGAGCTGCGAACTGAAGTTGGCCCCGAGTACGGTCCGAAAATCCAGGCCTGGCAGAATGTTGGCGTTGGCGTAGAAGTTGCCCGAGAACGTTTGGTTGCGAGTTATTTCTGTATCCTCACGCGAGATGGCCACCGGGTTATCGCCGCTTTCCATGTCGGGGTAATCCTGGCGCTTGCCATAGGTCCCGTCGGCATATTGAATAGGCACGATGGGAATCATCTCAATCATCATGCGCGGAATATTGTTGCCCCCCGTAAAGCGGTTGCCCAGGCGGTCTTCAATATTAGCGTAGTTGATGGTACCCCCAATTTTCAGCCACTTCTTCACCTGGTTGTCTATCGTTAGGCGGGCCTGATAGCGCTTCTGGTAAGTGTTGCGGATGATGCCGTTGGCATTGGTATAGTTCAGAAACAGCCCGTAGGTGAGCTGGTCACTGCCCCCCGAAAACGATAGGTTGTGGCTTTGGGCTACCCCGGTTTGCGTGGTTTCTTTCTGCCAGTCTACATCGTAGAGAGGGTTCAAGTTGTCATCAAACAGCGGGTGAGCGCTGTTGGCCGCTGTCAAGGCTTGGCGCTTGAGGCGCGGGTCTTTGCTGGCGTAGTTGCCCGCTGCCCAGCCCGTGGGGTCGTACTTCTGAATGTTTTGATAGGCCAAGTCCTCAGTGGCCATAAATTCGCGTGCATTGAGCACACTCTGCTTGCGAGCCAGCGTGCTTAGGCTCACATAGTTGTCATAGGAGATGGTACTGCCCTTGCGCCCACGCTTGGTGGTCACGAGCACTACGCCGCTGCTGCCCTGCGCCCCGTAGATAGCGGTGGCCGAGGCATCCTTGAGCACCTCTATGCTCTCAATGTCATTGGGGTTGAGGGTGGTAATGCCCTGCCGCCAGTACACGCCATCGACTACGTAAAGCGGGTCATTGCCAGCCGAAATAGAGCTGTAGCCCCGTATCCGAATCTGGGGCGCCCCGCCCGGTTGACCCGAGTTGAGCGAAACATCAACGCCGGCTACCCGGCCTTGCAGGCCCTGCGCCACGTTCACGATAGGCCGCTCGGTGAGCTCCGAAGCCTTCACACTACCTACAGCGCCGGTTAGGTCAGAGCGCTTTTGAGTGCCGTAGCCAACTACTACTACTTCGTCCAGGGCCTTGTTATCAGATACCAACTGGATAGCAAGCGTGGTTTTGCCACCTAGGGATACTTCCTGCGTTACGAAGCCTATCGACGAAATCACCAGTGTGGCGTTAGCGTCAGGCACCGATAGCGAAAATTTGCCATCAGCATCGGCCGTTACGCCCACGCCTGTTGCTCCTTTTAGTACGATGGTGGCGCCGGGTAGCGGGCTGCCCTTATCGTCGCTCACGGTGCCCTGCACCGTTACTTCAGCGGGGCGGTATATGGCACCGGGGGGTAGGCCAGCCGCTGTAGCCTGCGAAAGAGGTAGCGTAGCTACCGGTGCCAGCAGTAGTAGCGGCAGCCCGCGCAGACTCCTGATTGATAAAGAAAGGGACATAAAAAGGGGATTGGGTGGGAACTAACTAGATAACTGGAGAAGCTATCCACAACAAAATGAAGATTCAATTAAAGGATTTAGCAATATGGGTTTTGTAGCCTGCATAAGTGGGATGGCCGGCTAACCCAAAGAGTAAATTAATTCCTTGTAAGATATTGGTAGTTAATAGATTTTGTTAGATAATGACGAGTGTGTAATAATGGTTGATGGATAGATTAAAATAAATACTTATTAAAGTAATAAATTGGCATCGAGTAGCTAGGTGATAGCTACTATTGGGTTGATTATATAAGTAAGTTTGAGAGTCGTTGTGGAAGATTAATAATCTATGATTAATGGCCGAAATATGTAGGTTTTTTTGGGAGCAACCAAATTTTTGCTTAAACATTTTAGCATATTTGTTGGCGCAAGTAGGCCTTCTGGTGGCTCAATTATGCGTAGTAAGCTGGACTGTTACCTGTAGTTTGCAGCGCATGACAGGCTATTGTCTCTGTAACTTGTCTTTTCTCACCCTTTCTCCCTCACTCTCAAGATGCTTGATTATTTCCTGCTTAAGCGGCGGCGAGCAGCTGGCCTAGGTGCCCTATTGGCTAGTGGCCTGCTGCTAGCCGGCACTGCGGTACACGCGCAGCAGCCTAAGCTTACCTCCTACGTCGACCCATTTATCGGTACTGGTGGGCACGGCCACGTGTTCATTGGGGCTAATGTGCCTTTTGGAGCAGTGCAGCTAGGGCCGCAAAATATTTTTAAAGGTTGGGACTGGTGCTCGGGCTATCATTATTCGGATAGCTTGCTGACGGGTTTTTCACATACTCACCTTAGTGGCACTGGAGGCTCAGACCTAGGTGATGTGCTGATTATGCCTTATACCGGTGCCCTCAAGACTGACAAGGGGCAGCAAAAAGCACCGCACCAGGGCTACCTCTCGCGCTTTTCGCACCAGCGCGAAAAAGCCCAGCCTGGCTACTATGCCGTGACGCTCGACGACTACGGCATCCGGGCCGAGCTCACGAGCACTGAGCGCGTGGGCATGCACCGCTACACCTTCCCCAAAAACAACCAGCCCGCCCGCGTCATCATCGACCTTAAGGAGGGTATCGACGATAAGGCTACCGATACCTACCTGGAGCAGGTTGATGCCCAGACGTTTATTGGGCACCGCTTCTCGAAGGGATGGGCTAAAAACCAGCAGCTGTTTTTTGCCATCAAGGTGTCGGCACCAGTACCCGCCTTTGCGCTCTACAACGATGCGCAGGCCCTAAGCGGCAAGTCGGGCAAGGGAACGGCCGTGAAGGGCGTATTCACGTTTGCCAAGTCGCCGGGCACCTTGCAGCTAAAAGTGGGTATTTCGCCAGTGAGCGCGCAGAATGCGCTAGCTAATATTCAGGCCGAAATACCAGGCTGGGATTTTACTAAGGTGCAGCAAGCCGCCGAGGCCAAGTGGAACCAGGAGCTAGGTAAGGTCACCATTGAAAGCAACGACCCAGTGGTGCGGCGCACGTTCTACACGTCGCTCTACCATGCTTGGTTTGCGCCCGCTCTGTTCAACGATGTGAACCGCGACTACCGCGGCACCGATGGCAAAGTCTACGCCAAAGCGCCCTTTGCCAACTACACCATCTTCTCGCTCTGGGACACTTACCGCACCGAGCAGTCGCTCTTTACCCTGGCTCAGCCCGAGCGAGTGGGCGACATGATGCAGACGATGCTAGCCATCAATGACCAGCAGCAGAAGCTGCCCATCTGGCACCTGATGGGCAACGAAACCGGCACTATGGTGGGCTACAGCGCCGTACCGGCTCTGGCCGAGGCTTACCTCAAGGGTACCCCAGGCCTCGACGGCAAGCGAGTACTAGCCGCCCTCAAGCAGAGCAGCACCCGCGACGACGAGGGTGTGAACTTCGTCAAGACCCTAGGGTTTATTCCGGCCGATAAAGAGAACGAGTCGGTGGCCAAGGCCATGGAATACGCTATCGACGACTGGAGCATTGCGCAGGTAGCCAAGAAGGTCGGTGATAAAGAAGCGTATGACACCTACAGCAAGCGTGCTAAGTACTACCAGCGCTACTTCGACCCTAAGACCCGGTTTATGCGCGGCGTCACGGCCGATGGTAAGTTTCAATTGCCGTTCAACGCGTTTCAGTCCATCCACCGCCAAAACCCCTATACCGAGGGCAACGCTTGGCAATACACGTGGCTGGTGCCGCACGACGTGCCGGGCCTCATTAAGCTATTTGGCAGTGATGCCGCTTTTACCCAAAAGCTTGATAGCTTATTTATTGTGCAGGGCAACCTAGGCGAAAGTGCCTCGCCCGATATCTCGGGCCTCATTGGTATGTATGCCCACGGCAATGAGCCTAGCCACGCTACCACCTACCTCTATGCCTACGCCGGCCAGCAGTGGAAAACCGCCGAAAAGGTACGCCAGGTGCTACGCGAGATGTATAAGGACCAGCCCGACGGCATTAGCGGCAACGAAGACTGCGGCCAAATGTCTGCTTGGTACATCATGTCATCAATGGGTTTTTACCCCGTTAGCCCCAGCAGCGGGGCCTATGTATTAGGGAGCCCACTGGTCGATAAAGCTACCATTCGGCTACCCCAGGGTAAGTCGTTTGTGGTGAACGTGCAAAACAATAGCCCACAAAATATTTACATTCAGTCGGCTACGCTCAACGGCCAGCCGTATGCTAACACCTACCTACTGCACCGCGACATTGTGGCGGGTGGTACGTTGCAGCTCACTATGGGCCCGCAGCCCAACCGCGCCTTCGGCACGGCCCCGGCCAACCGGCCCAAAGAAGTATATTAAAAGGCAGGAAAATTAGGACGTAGCCTGGGCTTTAGTGGCCCAGGCTATACCTTTAACCTGAGCTATAGGCTTACTTTGTAGCCTAGAAAATCAATAGACTAAGGATAACAATTCCAACCGAGTTAGACTTGAAAAAGAAATTACTTATTCACGACATCGCCAAGCACCTGGAGGTGTCCATTGCCACCGTGTCGCTGGTGCTCAACGGCAAGGCTAAGGAGAAGCGCATTAGCGACAGCGTGGCCGAGCGCGTTCTCAAGTATGTGGAGGAAGTGGGCTACAAGCCCAACCAGCTAGCTAAAAGCCTGCGCACGGGCAAAACGCACGTTATTGGCTTGGTAATAGAAGATATTGCCAACCCCTTCTTCGCCACTGTGGCGGCCTTAATTGAGCAAAAGGCCCTAGCTCGAGGCTACCGCATGCTGTTTTGCAGCACCAACAACGACTCGTCCAAGACCCGCGACTTGCTTACCATGTTTCAGGAGCGGCACGTCGATGGTTACATTTTGGCTTTGCCCAATGGGGTAGAGGCGGAGGTGCGGGCCCTGGTGCGCAGTGGCAAGCCACTGGTACTGTTCGACCGCCTACTGCCTGGTGTGCAAGCCAATGCTGTGGTGGTTGATGGCGCAACGGGCATGTACGAGGCTACTCAGCACCTGCTAAGCCAAGGCTTCAAGCGCATTGCCCTGCTCATGCCGCGCCTCGACCAAACGCAGATGAACGCCCGCGCCCAGGGCTACACCCAGGCGCTGCGCGAGGCTGGCCTGTCTCCACTGGTGCACGAAGTCGAATTTCCACAAGACACTGAGCAGTTGGTGCAGGATGCGCAGTCCTTTTTTGAAGACTGCACGACCTGCGATGCCGTCATGTTTGCCACCAACTACCTAGGTGTGTACGGGCTAGAGGCACTGCGCCGCCTAGGTCGCCGCATCCCGGAAGAAATAGCCGTTATCTCATTCGATGATAACGACTTATTTAGGCTTTACTCGCCCCCTATTACGGTAGTGGCCCAGCCCATTGAGGCCTTGGCCGAAGAGGTAATAGGCACGCTGCTAGCCTCGCTCGAAAACCCGGCCGAAACTGGCCGCATTGTGCAGCTACAGCTGGCGCCGCAGCTCGTGGTGCGTGCGTCGTCCATGCGGCCGAGCGCCTAGGTTGGGGCCGTTGCTGCCTGCCTCAGCCTAGCACCACGGCATCGCCCACGCGCAGCTGGCCACTGGCGGGACCGGTCACGTTTTGGCCAAACATGATTTTGTTGCCTTGCTTGCGGTAGGTGGCGAGCGTGCGCAGCGGTTCGGAAGTAGAGTTCTTCTGAGCCGTGGCCTGGTCGATGGTCGTTACTACGCAGCGCCCGCAGCCGCGCACCGACCGGAAGGCATGGCCACCAATCTGAAAATTGGCCCATTGCATTTCGGCATCGGCAGTGTCGAGGCCACGCACTACTAGGTTGGGCCTGAAGCGGTTCATGGGTACCGGCTCGGCTAGCCGGGCATTAAGCTCAGCCAGTGATTCTTCGCTGGCGAGCAGGTAGGGGTAGCCATCGGCAAAGCTGACAAGCGTGCCCGTGGGGTTAAGCTCAGGCTTGTCGGGGTCCACCTCCCGGCGCACCATGTCGGACATATACACCAGCTTGCAGGTTTGCCCTAGGGCTTCGCTCAGCCACTCGTCGGCCTCGGGTGCGCCGCGCCAGGCAAACACCATGTCGTCCCAGATAGTGACGAATAGCGTGCGCTCAGGCGTCGCCTCAAAAGGCACATAAAGGGGCAGCAGCTCGGGCCGCTGCCGGTGGCGCAGCAAAAAGCCATTGTAGGCGGGCTCCACAGCCAGCAGCGCCATTTCGGCGTGCTCGCGCTGGGTCAAAAAGCGGTTGCGCTCATCTACTATCAGCCAGCGGCGGTCGTGTTGCAGGCCCAGTGGCGTAAGGTTGGCCGCGGGCAAGCTAATGCCGCCGAGCGACTTGACGGGGTAAATGAAAATACCCGAAAGAGTAATAGCAGAAGGAAGGGCAGACATGCCCGCAAAGTTAGGCGGTAGTTAAGTGAGGCGGTGTATCAAAGCGAGAAGGCTACGAGATGAGCAGGTGAGTAATGTCACTTGCTCATCTCGTAGCCTTCTAAGCTCCTAACAGCACCAACTCAGCTTAGTTAATGCAGCGCTCGCTTTTTCACCATACCACCTTTAGCGTCGTTCACGCTATGCATGATAATGAATGCTTTGGGGTCTAGGCGGTTGACTTCGTCCGTTACTTGGGTCACTTCTAGGCGCGTGACCACCGTGAAGACAATGTCAATGGGATTGGGGCGCTCGCCGCGCGAGCCGTAGCCACGGTGGCCGGCGTATACCGTTACGCCCCGGCCTAGGCGCTCGGTGAGAGCCCGGCGGATAGCATCGCTGTGCTCCGATATAATCGTAACGCCCGTGTATTCCTCAATACCATTGACCACAAACTCAATGGTTTTGGAAGCAGCCAGGTACGTGAGAATGGAGTAAAGTGCTGTAGGCACATCGAGCACCAAGGCCACGATGATAAAAATCAAGATATTGAGTACCAGCACAAAATCGCCCACGCTGAGGCTGGCCTTGCGGCTGAGGTACACAGCTAGAATTTCGGTGCCGTCGAGCACGCCACCGCCGCGCATGGCCATGCCGATGCCCGCACCCAGGAAGAAGCCCCCAAACACGGCAATCAGCATCTTATCCTGCGTCACTACCGGGAAATGCACCGTTTCGAGCACCACAGCTAGCGCCAAAATGGCCGCCAATGCTCGCAACGCAAAGCCGCGGCCCATCTGCCGGTAGCCTAGCCACACAAAAGGTAGGTTGAGCACCACCAGCAGCACCGACAGCGGCGGGTCGCCGGGCAGCAGCCGTGCGGCGAGCAGCGAAATACCCGTGACGCCACCGTCGAACAGACCGTTGGGCAGCATGAATGCCTCCAGACCTAGGGCCGCCGAAAAAACGCCGGCCACCAGGTAAAATACGCTGATGGTCCGGCGCTTAAAGTTCGATTCGGCTGGGCCAGTGGTTGGCTGGTGCGCGTCGGCAATAGCAGGGTGGGCGGCTACATCGGCAGCTAAGGCTAGCTGCGGTTGCGGTCCATCGGCCCGCAACCGCCGTAGTCGCTCTAAAATGAATAATTGAGGAAGCATGACCCAGTTTACGTAAGAAAACCTGCTTCCGCCAAGATTTATTGCTTTTTAGCTGTTTCTAATTGTAGCGCTAGTTGCACTGCCGCGTACAGGTCAACGATGCCACCAGTGGCCGAAAGTGTCGCAAAATCAGCCTTCTTGCCACCTTCGCCAGGTACCAGCACCTGCGTGTGGTGCACCTGCGCCGACTCCCGAATAATTCGCTTTAGGTCGGCCGCCGTGAGGCTAGGAAAGTACGACTTGAGCACCGCCGCCACGCCTGCCGTCACGGGAGCAGCCATGCTGGTGCCACTCTCCGAGCCATATTTGCTGCCCGGAAGCGTAGAGTAGATGCCTACGCCGGGCGCAAACACATCTACTTGCCGCTTAGAGTAATTGGAGAAGCTGGCGGGTAGGCTTTCGTCGTCGGTAGGGCCCGAGGCGCCCACGGTCAGTAGGTTGGTGGGCACGGCGCCGTTGAGGTAGAAGGCAGCCGGGTAGTGAGGCGCCACGTCAAGGTTATCATCTTCATTGCCAGCGGCGTGTACGAGCAGCACGCCCTTGGCCTCGGCATACTTGTAGGCGGCTTCCACGGCCGGGCGCTGGGGCGAAAACTCCTTGCCGAAGCTCATGTTGATAATCTGCGCGCCATTATCTACAGCGTAGCGGATGGCGTTGGCCACGTCTTTGTCGCGCTCATCGCCGTTGGGCACCGCGCGCACGCTCATCACGCGCACCGGCGCACCCGCAATGCCTTGCACACCTAGGTTGTTGTCGCGCGCGGCCGCAATGATACCCGCCACGTGGGTGCCGTGCAAGGCGTCGGGGCCGGTTACGTCGGCGTTGCCGTAGTCGCGCTGGGTCACATCTTCGGGGTTGTCCTTCACGATGTCAGCGCGAGCGTTAAACTTCGTATTAAGGCTGTAGTTCAGTTGGTCGCGCTGGTCTTTTACCTCGTTGTTGATTTCGGCTACCAGCGCGTCGGTATCGGCAATGCCGCCTTGCTGCATATCCTTGTACAGCGACGAGAGCGCGGTTTTCAGGCTAGCATCGGGTACTTGAGCCGCCACTTTGCGCAGCGTCGTCGTGTCGAGCTTCTCAACCCCTAGCTTTTGCTTGAGGGCGTCGAAGAGCGATACCATGGGGCTGGTGCCTTGGTCGGCCTGCTGGAGCTGCTCGGTGAGCTCTTTGCGTTTGGCATCGTAGGCTTTCTTTGCCCGCAGATAAGTGGCGTAGTCGGCCTTGTCGGCAGCTTTTACTTGCGTGCTGGTTTTGCCCGCGAAGCGTGGACCTAGCTTCGCTACTACGCGAGTAACCTCTAGGGTCTCGACCGAGATGTTGCGTCCGTCTTTGCCCCCTAGGAAGTTCCAGCCGTGAATGTCGTCGATGTAGCCATTCTTGTCGTCGTCGATGCCATTGCCAGCAATCTCGCGGGGGTTGCGCCAGAGCACGGGCTTGAGGTCCACGTGCGCTGTGTCGATGCCCGAGTCAATAACTGCCACCACCACGGCGGTGGGCACGCGGCCTTTTAGCAGCTCGGCGTAGGTACGGGTGGCGCCCACGCCGGGAGTTTTGTCCTGCTGTGGGTCACGCAGATACCATTGGGCAGCAGCGGCTTCGGCCACGGTGGGGCCAGCCGGAGTAGCCGTGGTAGCAGGCGCGGCGGCTTCCGGAATGGGAGTAGGGGTAGTTTGGGCTACCACAACGGTAGCGGGGATGCTCAACGAAACAGCCAGCGCCAGGCGCGGCCAGCAGGAAATGCGGTTAGAAATCATTCAGGAGAAATAAAAGCGGCGCAAGAAACGACCGCGCACGGATAGACGGACGCGAGGCCGCGGGTGTTGCGCCAAACCGAAGAGTAACGTAGCCACGCGCAATTGATTGCGAATAGGCCGGAAACAACGGACTGCCAAAAAAACTCCATCGGCTAACCCAAAAGTCCAAAAAAGATGCTATACCTCCACTACCTCGCCCGAGCCGAAGTAATAGATAACTCCACGCACATCGGCATAGCCTAGCTCCCGAAACAGGCGGGCATACTCGCGCAGACGAATTTTATGAATGTCCTGCGGCGGGGGCAACTTAAAATCGAGCATGGTCACGGTTTGGGTAGCGCGGCTCGGACCCTCGCCAAACACTATGCGGTCGGGCTTGTAGGCGCGGTGCGTGTGGCCGCCCACCAGTATTTCGCGCTCCGTTTCCACGGCTAGGCCTTCGGCAAAGTAGGGCGCCAGGCGTGGGTCGGCTAGTAGCGCTTTCAAATTGGTTTCGAGTTCGGGCCGCTCTTTTTGGTTGATGATGCCTTCGGCTACCAGCTGGCGCAGCGAGCGCCCTAGGTCCTGGGCCGACAGCAAGCGCCGCAGGGCATAGTGCAGCTTGCGGTTGAACTCGCCTAGGTGCTCCTGCTCGTCAAAGTCAAATACGGTAGTGGCATGGCGGCGTAGCTTCAGCCGCTCACTCCAAGGCGTGGAGGTCAAGTTGGTAAGGGCGAAGTGGGCACTTGGCTTCTGCGGCTTTGTGCTTGGGGCCTGGGTAGTGCCTGGGTTCAGCACAAAGCTGGTCGTTTCTTCTTGCCAGCGGCCTAGGTGGCGCAGGTAGCCAGCTAGCAGGTCGGCTACATCGCGGGCCGGGCCCTGGGTAGCGGCCGGCTCAGGGGTAGCCGTTAGGGGTAGTTCGCCGGTGGTTTTGCGCGGCTCGGCCGGCGCCTTGCTGATGATGTAAAGCCGATGCCGTGGCCGGGTGAAGGCCACATACAGCGTGTTGAGGCCGTCGAGCAGCGTTTTTTCGCGCTCCTCCACATCCTGCTCAGCCAGGGGCGTGTAGGCTAAGCTTTTGTTGAGCCGCACCACGGCCACGTCGGGCAAATCGGGTAGGGGCTTGTGGGCCGTTTCGAGGTGGCCCCACAGCATAGTGTCGGTGCGGGGCACCAGCGTCCAGTCGGCAAAGGGCACAATGACAATGCCATAGGCCAAGCCCTTGGCCTTGTGCACGGTAGTGATGGTAACAGCATCGGTGCCGCCCGGCGCATTAATGCTAAGCGCGCCCTTGCGCTCGTCCCAATAGGTAAGAAAGCTCCCTAGGTTGTTGCCGTGTTTGAGGCTGAACTCCAGCGTCAAATCCAGGAAGCGGAACAAATAATCGCTCTCCGCATTGGCCCCCAGCAGCCCAAAAATGCCTAGTAGCCGCTCGGTTAGTTCATACAGCCCTAGGTTGCCCGTTTTGTGTTCTTCTACTTCGAAGCCCAGGCGGCGCAGCTCATCAAAAAACGGCTTGCCGCTCTCCTTGTCATTAGCTACCGCGGCAATGTGGCGGGCACGCTCGGGGGTAGGGGGCTCGCGCCGCACCACCTTATCGACCAGCAGTAGGGCCTCGGCTCGCGCCAGCGTGTCGCCGCTCTGGTGCAGCACCCGCATAATGGCCACCAGCAGGTTTACTACCTCAGCAAACTGCAACGCCAGCGAATCGGCCGAAATAATAGGAAAGCCTCGCTCTTTTAAGAACTTGGCCACCAGGCGGCTCTGCCAGCGCGTGCGGCATAGCACGGCTACCTCGCGTAGTTGGTGCCCCTCGGCTAGAGCCTGCTCGATAAGCTGCAAGGCCAGGTAGCAGGTACTCTCATTATAGTCGAGTACTGCCTCAGCTGGGTAGCCCGGCAAGGGCTCGTCGAGGTACTGCCCGGTGGTGGGCACGTAGCGGCGGGCCGGAGCATCTTTCTGGGTAAAAAGTAGTTCAACATGGCCTGCTGACGCACCAGCGCTTATGTCCGCATAGCCGGTTGGTAGAGACCTAGGCGCAGCTTCCGGCACTGCTTGCTGAAAACCATCCTCAAAAATGCCGGCCACTAGCTCACCCTCTACACTGCGCTCGCGCACATAGGTAAAGAACTCATTATTAAACCCAATAATGGCGGGCTCGCTCCGAAAGTTGACCGCCAGCGAACGCGGCTCCAGCGTGCTTTGCAGGGTGTAGTAGCGCTCGCTCAGCAGGCGCTGCATGTCCGCGTCGCGGGCCCGCGATGCTAGGGCGCCCGTGTCGCGCTGGTAGAGACGCAGAATCTGCTCTAGCTCGCCGCCGCGCCAGCGGTATATAGCTTGTTTGGCGTCGCCCACCGCCAGCGAGAGGCCGCCGTTGGCCACCGCATTCTCGACCAGCGGCAGCAGGTTGTTCCATTGTAGCACCGACGTGTCCTGAAACTCATCAATTAGCAAATGGCGATATTTCTCCCCTAGGCGCTCGTACAGAAACGGCACCGGCTCATTGAGCACAATGGCTGCAATGCGTCGGTTAAATTCTGAAATCAGCACCACGTTGCGCTCGCGGCTGATTTCCTCCACCAGCTTGTTCAACTCGCTCAGCAGCGAGGCATGGAATAAGAATGGCTGCAAGGCCTTTAGCAGCAAGTAATTGGGTAGATGCGTCAAGCGCAAATCCAGCAACTCACCAAACGCCGCTTCCAGTTCGGGCTGCACAGCTTCCACAGCCGGCACCAAGCCGGCTTTTTTGGCTTTGTCGCTCCACCACTTGCCGCTCTCCACCACCTTGCGGGCAGTGGCCGTCGGAAAATCGGCCTTGGCGTCGGGGGCGCCTAGCCAGCGCTCCCAGCTGCGAAAGTGCCCATGAATGCCGTTGGCCCCGCCCGCTAGGTGCTCGGCCTCGATGCCGGCGCTGGCTAGCGCTGCTAGGGCGCGGTCGGTTTGGGCCTGTACGGCTTCTTCGGTTTCGTGCAGCCTTTGGCGTATCTCCTGGTCCAGCGTTCGGAAGTCGGCCATTGTTTTCTGGCCGAGCTGCGCCACCGCCTCATGCACACTCTCGCTAAACAAGTTGCGGCCGAAGTCCAATAGCTCATCGGGCAGCTTATTCCAGTTGCGGCCCTGTTCGGCTTGCCCTAGGGCATAGTCAGCTAGCGTTTGGCTCAAGAGCTTGCTCTGCGGGTCGCGGTTCACCTTATCGAGCAGCGCGGCCACCGCCGAGCGCAGCACGCTATCAGTATCCAGCTCCACCTCAAACGACGCTGGCAATCCTAGCTCTCGCGTGAAGGCCGTCACAATGCGTTGCACAAACGAGTCAATCGTGCTCACCGCAAAGTCGGCATAGTGGTATAGCACCAGCTTGAAGGTGGCCGCTGCCCGGCGCCGCACTTCGCGCTGCCACTCAGCGGGCGTAGCTAGGTGCGGCGGAAACTGCTCTTCCTGCGCCAGTTCGGTCGCTACCTCTGCCAGTAGTGCATCCGGCTTGTCCTCAGTGCCTTGCGCAAAGCGCCGCAGCGCCCCTACAATGCGCTCCTTCATTTCACCCGCCGCATCGTTGGTGAAGGTGATGGCCAGAATACTCTTAAAATAACTTGGGTTGAAGCTGCGCTCACCCGTGGGGTCGGCGGGCTGTGGGTACCCTAGGGCCAGTTTGAGGTATTCTTTTGTTAATTGATACGTCTTGCCGGAGCCGGCCGAGGCGGAATAGATGCGGAAAGGGGCGGGCATTAAACGATTCTTAAATCTATGAGCGTACTTATCAACAAAGTTTTACTAGCTTCCTGGTTAGTTTTAGTAAACGCTCGACTACTTTCTGGTCATTCCGCATCTAATTCGTTCGCGCATAACAGTATTGTCAACACGAAGGGTCCTAGCTACGAATATTATAAGCTGCCCTCTGCCACAGAGCTTAGTTCAGTAGAGCTTGAGTTGATGAAGAATATTCTAGCAAATGCAGTTAGGGATTACAATCGACGGATTTCTAAGCGATTTAGTGATATGCGAATTGTACAACCAAACTATGGAATACAGTATAAAGTCACGCTTAGTCAGAATGGTGATAAACTAGTCGAGATAAATGCGTTTGCTAAAGAAGTGGGTAACGATTCTCATTACAGAAATCTAAACTCTGAAGAAGTCATTGTCTTCGACGGTGGTAGCAGCTTTTTTAACACCACTATCAACCTAAAGACCAAAAAGGCGAGCGTTATTCGCATTCACGGCTTTGCTTGATTAATGGCTGAACATCAACCGCTCCGCCACTTCGCCCGGTACGCGTATAGGCCGGCCGCTGCCCGCATCTAGCAGTACCCATTGCGTTTCAGCTGCACATAGCAGTTGGCTGTCAGCCACACGCTCGATGCGAGTGCAACGCTTCGAGCTGGCGCCTTTCACGTCGGCCACCCAAGTGAGGGCGCGCAGCTCCTCGCCCGCGTAAGCCGAGCGCAGATAGCGTATTTGGTGTTCCTGCACTACCCACACCTGTGGCGACTGCTCGGCGCTAGGTGGGTAGAGCGAATGCCAGTGGGCGGCGGCTACATCTTGCACCCAGCGCACATAAGCCACATTGTTGGCGTGGCCGAGCTGGTCAATATCTGAGTCTTCGACAGTGAAGGTGTGCTGAAAGGCGTGCGCGGGGGCGCTAGATGTGTCCATAAACGCTAAGTAGGGGAGGGCAGAAAGCTGGCGGCTCGCATGTGGGAGCAGTTAGGATAACCCAAAGCCCCTAGCTTAGTGCTGCTGGCCAGCTAAGTAGTACCAACAAACTCAACTGAAGTTTTTTTTGGCCGACGGGTGAAGTTCGGAAATTCTGTCTATCTTTGGCGCAACTCAAGGCTCTGTGTTGCTGTTCCGGTCCGCTCCGGTGTAGTTACATCTTAGGTCCCCAGCGTTACGCCGGGCGTTGACGACACCAATTTATTTTTTTTATCATGCCGACCGGAACGGTAAAATTCTTCAATGAGACCAAAGGCTTTGGTTTCATCAAAAACGACGAAACTGGCGAAGACATCTTCGTTCACGTCACGGACCTCGTAGATGCCAAGTCGCTGCGCGAGAAAGACAAAGTTCAGTACGAAGAAGCTCAAGGCCGTAAAGGCCCGAACGCTGTTAAAGTATCGCTGCTCTAAGCTAGTGAATCTTTAAAGTGCTGTAAAAAGCGCGTTTCCAACTCGGGAACGCGCTTTTTTATGTTTATACTACCCTAGGTCGTTGTCGGCGCGAGGGGCATTGGCCTAGAGGTATACAAGTAATAGCTGATTAAAAATAGACGAATAATAGCTTTTTTCAAATAAAATACGTACCTTTGCACCCGCATTTGAGAACGGCCCCATTTTAGTGGCCGGGGTGGCCCAGAGTAAAGAAGTAGGCTGCCGAGTAGTTCCCGTTTAGTTCGGTCGTATTTTTTCCGCCTTGTCGTTGTTAGGAAAGGTTGAGGGGGAAGAAGCGCCGCCGCTGTTGAGCCGGCTGTTTTCAGAGCGTAGTCTCATTCCCCTTAGGCTACCTGGGTTTGGAACCTAGGGTAGCCGTATACCCTCTTTCATTCCGATATGGAACCCGAAAAAGTAGAAAAAACTGCTGATAAAGCAAAAGTGCGTTTCGATGAGTTGAGCCTCTCGCCCGAGGTGCAGCGCGCCATTACCGAGATGGGGTACGAGGAAGCTTCGCCGATTCAGTCGGCCGCTATCCCCGTGCTGCTCGCTGGCAAAGACGTAATCGGCCAGGCCCAAACTGGCACCGGCAAAACGGCCGCCTTCTCCATCCCCGCTATCGAGGGCGTTAACGGTGATAGCCGTGATGTACAAGTAATTGTGCTGTGCCCCACCCGCGAGCTTGCGGTGCAGGTATCGGGCGAAATCCAGAAGCTAGGCAAGTATAAGAAAGGCCTGGCTGTAGTGCCGATTTATGGTGGCTCGTCTTACGACCGCCAGTTCCGTGCCCTAGAGCGCGGTGTGCAAATCGTAATCGGTACGCCCGGCCGCGTAATGGACCACATCGAGCGCGGCACGCTGAAGCTCGACAAAGCCACCAAAATTATCCTCGACGAAGCCGACGAAATGCTCGATATGGGCTTCCGCGACGACATCGAGTATGTGCTTAGCAAAATGCCCGAGAACCGCCAAACGGTGTTCTTCTCGGCCACGATGAGCAAGCCCATCCTGGAGATGACCAAAAAATACCAGCGCGACCCGCAGACGGTAAAGGTCAACCACAAGGAGATGACGGTGTCGAACATTGAGCAGAGCTACTTCGAGGTGCGCGGCCCACAGAAGAAGGACGTGCTCACGCGCGTGCTTGATATGTACAACCTCAAATCGACTATCATCTTCGCCAACACGAAGCGCATGGTTGATGAGATTGTATCGGACCTGCAAGCCAAGGGCTATTTTGCCGATGGCCTGCACGGCGACATGAGCCAAGCTCAGCGCCAGAACACGCTCGATAAATTCCGCAAAAGCACTCTAGAAATCCTAGTCGCTACCGACGTAGCTGCTCGCGGCATCGACGTTGATAACGTAGAAGCTGTCTTTAACTACGACCTGCCTGCCGACGAGGAGTACTATGTGCACCGCATTGGCCGCACGGGCCGCGCTGGCAAAAATGGCCGCGCCTTCACTTTTGTGAGTGGCCGCGACATCTACAAGCTGCGCGACATCATGCGCTTCACCAAGGCTGATATCAAGCTAGAGCAAGTACCTAGCTTTGCTGATGTGTCGGAGGTGAAAACCACGTTGTTCCTCAATCAAATCAAAGAAGTGATTGAGAAAGGCAACCTCGACAAGTACGTAAGCCGCGTGCAGCGCCTGCTCGACCAGAGCGAAGACGTGACTTCGCTTGACATCGCCGCCGCGCTGCTCAAGATGACGATGAAAGAAGACAAGCGCGCTGAGCAAAGCCTCGACGCTGGCCGCGAGCGTGGGGCTAGCCGCCCCGGCTACACGCGCCTCTTCATCAGCATGGGCAAGAAAGACCGCTTGCATCCCCGCGATGTAGTGGAATTGATTTCGGAGAACACGGCTCTGCAAGGCAACAAAGTAGGCGATATCGCCCTCTACGATAAGTTTAGCTTTGTAGAAGTGCCTGCTGAGTTTGCCGATGAGGTAGTAAGCCAGCTAGGTCGTAGCAGCATCCAAGGTCAGCCGGTTACGTTTAGCATTGCTACGCCTGTGCAAGATGCGGCTGCTAAAGAAGAAGGCCAGAACCGTCCCGAGCGCCGGGGCTTCGGCGACGGTGAGCGTCGTGGTGGCTTTGGCGGTGACCGCCGCGAAGGTGGCCGCCCGCCCTACGGCAGCAACAACCGGGGTGGTAGCTACGGCGACCGCCGTGAAGGTGGCAGCAGCTATGGCGGTGGCTACAAAGGCAACCGCGATGGCGGTAGCAGCTACGGCGGCGGTAGCCGCGGGGGCTTTGGTGGCGGTAGCCGCGAAGGCGGCAGCTACCAGCGTGGCGGCTACAAAGGTGGCCAAGGTGGCGGTAGCTACGGTGGCAACCGCGGTGGCTACGGCGGCAAGCGCGAAAGCTTCGACGAATAGATTATATTGGAGACACGCTTGTTTGTGGCAGGCTGTCTAGCTAATTAAAAAAGGCCACCTAATTCGTTAGGTGGCCTTTTTTAAGTTAGTATTGCTTGCGCCCCTTCGTTGCTGATAGTAATACCTAGGGGATAGGTAAAAGCGCAAGAAGCCATCAATAGGCTATTGTTTTGAAAAAGAGTAAAACAAGAAAAAGAGCCACCCCAACGGGTGGCCCTTTTAGTTTGCTTTCAAGAAAAAGGAAGAGTGGTAAACTAATAATGGTCAGTCCGCTAAATGCGGTGGCTCTGCCACATCAGTTAAATAAGGGTAGTCTATTTAGAGGAATCGCGCAGGCTGCGGATTTCATTGTGAGCAGCTAATACACCTTGTGACTGCTTCTCGATGATTGATTTCAGTTCGCTGGGCAGGTCCTGAACTTTAGAAGCTTCTTCGTAAGCCTTCTTAGCTACGTCTTCACCGCGCTCGCACTCGGCAAGGATAGCGTGGTTATCGTGACCGGTTACAGCAGATTTCAGGTCAATCCAAGCGTGGTGGATAGCACCAGCAATCGACGAGCCTTCGTTAGTGTCAGGCTTAAGGTCAAGCTTAAACATCTGGTCTTCCAGCTCAGTAACGTAGCTAGCGCGCTGGGCCGAATATTTCTTAAACAGGTCTTTCAGGTGTTGGTCCTTTACGTCAACCATCGCGTCGGCGTAGCCTTTCTGGCCATCCTTAAGAACAGTGATGAGGGCGTTGAGGGCGGTCTGGGTTACTTTGGCTTCCATGACAGGAAAGAAAATTAAAGTGGGAGGGTTCTGCTGGGTTTACTAGCACAGCGCCCACAAGGTTACGGCCAGCGCCGAGATACCCCTATTTTGTGCTGCCCTCGGCCACCCTAGGCTACCACCTGCGGTGCTGTGGCTGCCGCCATTGCCTGCCCCGCCAGAAAGCCCGTAGTCCAAGCCGCCTGAAAATTGAATCCGCCCGTAATGCCGTCCACATCAAGTACTTCGCCTGCAAAATAGAGGCCTGGTACGCGGCGGCTTTCCATGGTTTTGAAGTTGACCTCGGCCAACGGAATACCGCCGCAGGTTACAAATTCTTCTTTATAGGTCGTTTTGCCTTGCACTTGCAGCGGCGTGCGTAGCAGTAGCTCTAGCAAGCGGTTTTGGGATTTGGCTGGCACGTCGCTCCAGCGCGTTTCGGGACCTAGGCCGGCCTGCTCGACCAGTGTGCGCCACAGGCGCGTGGGCAAGCCAAACTGCGGATGGGCCGCCACCTGCTTTTTGCCATTATCGAGGCGAAACTGTTGCACCCAGGGCCGCAGCGTTTCATCGGTGTGGGCCGGTACCCAGTTGATGAGGGCTGTGCTATGGTAGCCTAGCTCGTGCAGGCGGCGGGCGCCCCAGGCCGATAGCTTGAGTACGGCAGGGCCGCTCACCCCCCAGTGCGTTACCAGCAGCGGGCCTTCGTATTGTAGCTTTTCGCCAGCTATCACCACGCGGGCATGGGGTACACTCACGCCGGGCAGCTCGCGCAGGGGTGAGGCCGGTACATTAAAGGTGAAAAGCGAGGGCACCGGCTCGGCCACCGTGTGACCCAGCTTGCGCAGCCAGTCGTAGGCTCCCGACTTAGGGTTGCCGCCCGTGGCTATTAGTAAGCGGCTCACCTGCAACGTGGTACCTAGGGCCGCGCTGCCTTCGCCACTGAGCGTAAGCGAAAAGCCGCCCGCGGGTAGCGGCACAATCTGCTCGGCAGCAGTGCGGGTGAAGATGCGCACGCCGGCCTGGCGGGCAGCGTCTTCGAGGGCGCGGGCGATGGTTTCGCTGCTGTCGGTAGTCGGAAACATGCGGCCGTCGGCTTCTGTCTTGAGTGCGACGCCACGCTTGGCAAACCAGGCGATAGTATCAACGACCCCAAACTTTTGGAAAGCCTCCTTGAGCTGCCGACCGCCGCGCGGGTAGTGCTGAATGAGCTGAGCCGCCGACTCGCAGGCATGCGTGACATTGCAGCGCCCGCCGCCCGAAATACGCACCTTGCCGAGCAGCTTCGGGCTTTTTTCGAGCAGAAGCACTGGCTGCGTAGGGTGAGCTTCGGCGCAGGCAATAGCGCCAAAAAAGCCCGCTGCTCCACCACCTAGCACAACAATAGGCCCGGCTACCGGGCCCGGTGCTACTGGCGCAACAGGGGGCAAAGAAAGAGACAACGGCATCTTACAAAGATACCTCCTGCCGATTACGTTAGGCTACAATATGGAATGGCAGCTAGCACGTCATCGTGCTGGAATGTGTAGGGCACGAGCGTGCGCAACAAGCTGCTATCAATGATTTTACTGGTGCTGAACTCGGGGCGGAAGGTGGGAGGCGTAAGGCCTAGGTACTCGGCGGCGGCTACGTAAAACTCGCGGCGCGGCGGATGCGAGGCAGCGCAGACATTAAGGGTATAGCCCCAGATACTTTCCTTGATGATAGTGCCTAGCACGCCGACTGCGTCGGTAAGGTGCAGTAGGTTAACGGGGGCATCGCCCTGCGCTAGGTTTTGGCGGCCAGCCAAGAAGCGGCCCGGCGCCCGGCCTGGCCCTATGAGGCCACCTAGGCGCACCACCGTGCTTTGCCACTGCCCATAGCGCGGCACAAAGTGACCTTCGGTACGCAGCACGTCGGACGAGGCATCGCGAGTACTGATGGCATCCTGCTCACGCATAAGCCGAGGCTCATCGGGATACACGCCAGTGGTCGACACAAACAATACCGCCTGCAGGCGAGCCGCGGCTACTGCCCGGTGCACCGGGCGCAACAGCTGTGGATAGCCGCCTGCTACTGCTGCGCGAGGCGGGATATTGATAACTAGAATGTTGGCTTGGCGGAGAATGCCGGTCAAACGAAGCTCGTCGTCCGCACTGAAATCAGCACCCAACTGTAGTAAGTGAGGCTCGATGCCTGCAGCTGCCAGCACCGGCAGTTGCTCAGGGGTAGTGGTAGTTCCCAGTACTCGATAGCCCTGAGTTAGGAGGGCTTGGGCCAGTGGCAGACCTAGCCAACCGCAACCCAGCACTGCTACGGTAGCGCCCGTAGTAGCAGGGGAAAAAGGCATGAAGATTTTGAACTAATGCTTAAATCTAAGCTTGAGTAATAAGTATGCAAGATGCACATAAATCTTAAAATAATACCGGAGCATTTCGTTGAAATGGCCTTCTTGCCGGTTAAAAGCCCGACAATAGACGTTCAGTATTTTTCAGTTGTATAGTGTCATCTTTGCGTTGCGTAAAAAACAGTAAGTCCCCATGAGCCCAACCAACACTCAACCCATGCTCCGCGACAATGCTTTGGCGGGGAAGACCATCATCGTAACGGGGGGAGGCACTGGCCTAGGCCGTGCCATGACTACGTACTTTTTACAATTAGGGGCGAATGTGACCATCACAAGCCGCAAACTTGAGGTACTAGAGGCGACGGCGGCCGAGCTACGCCAGCAAACGGGTGGGAAGGTGCTGGCCGTAGCATGTGATGTGCGGAAGTATGAAGCCGTAGAGGCAATGATAGCGCGCACTTACGAAGAATTCGGCCGGGTGGATGTGCTGTTGAACAATGCGGCCGGTAATTTTATTAGCCCGACCGAGCGCCTAAGCCACAAAGCATTTGATGTAATTGTGGATATTGTGCTGAAAGGCAGCTACAACTGCACCCTGGCCGTGGGCAAGCGCTGGATAGCGGAGCAGCAGCCTGGCACTATTCTTAATATTGTAACTACCTACGCTTCGGTGGGGTCGGCCTTTGTGGTGCCCTCGGCAGCGGCTAAAGCGGGAGTGCTGGCGCTTACGCGCTCGCTAGCCGTGGAGTGGGCCAAGTACGGCATTCGCTCCAATGCTATCGCTCCGGGGCCATTCCCCACAGAAGGCGCTTGGAGTCGGCTTTTTCCTGAGCCCTTGGCTAGTCAGCTCGACCCGGCTGCCAGTGTGCCGCTCAAGCGCGTGGGGCAGTACCAGGAGCTAGCCAACCTAGCAGCCTACCTAGTATCCGATTTTTCGGCTTACGTCAATGGAGAAGTTGTCACCATAGACGGGGGCGAGTGGCTCAATGGCGCCGGCGAGTTTAATAAGCTAGGTGCCCTTACCCCAGCTATGTGGGACCAAATCGAAAAAACCATGCGCCGCTAAACCACAGATTCAAACGGATTGGTCGGAGGCAGGCGTATCCGCTCTATCCGTCCAACCCGTTTGAATCTGTGGTTTAGAAGTGGTAGCCTTGGTAGGTTTTTGTGAATTCAGCCGGCGGAATGGGCTGGTTGGCTACCACGTTGGAGAACTCGTATTTTTCGTAGAGGCCGCGGTCGTCATACACCGCCACGGCTGTGGGTAGGAAGGTCTTAGGGTCCACGACCACGAGGGTACGGCGGCCATACGCATTGGGCACCTGCACCACTTGGCCTTCAGCCAGCTTTTCACCAACATCGAGCTTATTGCGCTCCAAAATGCGGTACTCGCCGCAGCCAAAGCGAGCGGCCACGGTTGCGGGCGTTTCGTTTTTGCTGGCTTTGTAGACTACGTAGCGAAACTGCGGGTAATCGGAGCGCAGGATGTAGTGCGGGCGGCCCTGCACGGTAGTATCGCCTGCGTAGCGAAACGAGCGATTAAATGACTTGTCGGGCCGGTTGGCTGACCCTTCTAGTAGGTCGGTAATAGTGCCAAAGCCTGCTTGCAACACCGTGTGATGCTGACCTTTGCGCATAAGTGAGCCTTCGGGCGCCAAGCTGAGCGTGACGTAGGGAAAAGCATTAGGGTTGACCCAAGCGTCGCCGTTATTCTGGCCCGTGAGGTAAAGGACCTCCACGCCTTTGCCATTTTTAAGGTACACGCGCAACGGATTGAAGGCAAGCTTCATCACCGAGTGGTCCTTGACGTATTTAGTGCCAATACGTTCGCTGGCATCGGCGGCGCAACGCAGGGTTTTCAGGTTTTGGATAGCCACCGTGAGCTGGCTCATCAATTGTGGCGTGGTGATGGATGGCAGGGCCGGCGCGGCGGCTGGGTGAGCCGTTACTTGCAGGGCCAGCCCAGCGGCCACACCTAGGAAGCTAAAACGCCCGGCGCACGCGCGGGTAGCAATACGGAAAGACAAAGTGCAGAAGAAAGGAAAGCGAAAGAAAACTAATTGAGGCTAATGCGCGGAAACCGAGCGGCCGCGCTGTCAAAGATAAAAAGCTCGTCTATTTCGATGCGCTGCAAGTACTGGTAGAGCGGAAACTGCTCGACCACGGCGCGCACGGCTGCCGCGCTTTCGCCATTCATCGTAACCCAGCCACGGCTGCGGTCGGCGCTGATGGCGTAGGCCTCGATAATATGGTCGGCAAGCAGGCGATTTATAAAATCCCGGTGACTGGGAATGAGGGCGATGAAGTCCTCGCCGAACGAGTCGGGTAAACGTAGGGTAACAACAAACGTAGGCATAAGCGGGCGGGCCACCACTAGCCCGGCTCTTGGCATAACGCCGCGGGTCGGCAGAAAGTTGGTGCCTGCCTGTGGCCTTTGGGTAGCCTAGGCCGCTAGTTTCTCAGTTAAAAACCTCATGCACTTTACCGTTATCACGCCTACGCACCAGCGGGCAGACCTTTTACCCGAAGCTATTGCCAGCGTGCGCGCCACTGCCGCCGCTCCCCTCGAGGTACAGTGGGAGCACCTACTCTACGAAACCGGCTCCTCGGACCAGACCGCCGAGGTGCTAGCCCAGGCGGCTACGCAGCCTGGCTCGGCCCTCCGCTACTGGCAGCACCCCGAGCTGCAGCGCCCCGGCTGGGGCCGCAACCAACTCGTGGCTCAGGCCCAGGCCGATACCTGGATTGTGCCGCTCGATGATGACGACATCATGCTGCAGCGCACTCTGTTTCATTACGCCGACGAGATACAGCGCCACCCCGGCCGCCCGTGGCTAGTGGCCGATTTCTTGCGCATGGATGAGCAGCGCCGCTACCTGCCCAACGAGGATTATTACGCTTGGCAGTTTGAGTCGCCGCGCCAAATGCTGCAAGCCATTTTTCGGGCCGAAAACTTTATTCAAGGCAACGTATGCTACAGTCGGGCACTGTTTGACCAGGTAGGCGGCTACGATGCCGAGCTAGCCATGGCCGAAGACCTAGACCTCTACGTGCGCTTTTTGCTGGCTGGGCACCTGCCAGTGGTGTGCCCGCACATCAGTCACCTGCACCGCTTTCATACGCACAACGTGAGTATCGGCGTAGATGCCGACAAGCACCGCGCCGACCTACAGGTGATATACGCCAAGTATGCCGACCAGCTACAGCAGTTAGGCGTGGGCGAGCCCTAGAAGACCAATTCAGCGATTAAGCGTAAGTATGCGTTTCTTTGGCGCATGCTTACGCCTACGCTCGCCGCCCGCTGGCACGCGCTTACTGCGCCCTTGCTGCCCGACACCACCCGCCGCGAAGCCGAGCTACAGCGCTTGGCCGACGCCTACGATGCGCCCGAGCGCCATTACCACACCCTAGGGCACATTGAAAACCTGCTGAATAGGGTAGAGGCGCATCCCTTGCAGGACGGGGTAGTGGTAGAGCTAGCCGTCTGGTACCACGACGCCGTGTATGACGCCCTGCGCGCTGATAATGAAGCCAAGAGCGCTGAGTGGGCGCTAGCTTTTCTGCAAGAAACCAGCTTAGAGCCCACTCGCCGCGAGCGCGTGGCCGACCTCATCCGGCGTACCCAAGACCATACCCAGCCCCAGCCACCGGCTGATTCAGACTTGCTTTTATTTCTGGATGCTGATTTAAGCATCCTAGGTGCTTCAGAAGCAGCTTACTGGGACTATGCCCGCCAGATACGCCGCGAGTATCAGCTAGTACCTGAAGAGCTTTACCGCCCCGGCCGCAGCAAAGTGCTCGCCAAGCTGCTCGCTGCCCCAGTACTCTTTCACACGCCTGCTCTGCGCGGGGAATTAGACGCGCCCGCCCGCCGCAACCTACAAGCCGAACTCAACGCCTGGGGGCAAGACGGGTTGCCTGAGTAGATGAATAGACAGTTTGTGCATTATGTGTGAGTTTGGCATCGCAAAAGCCTAGACTTACTTATGGCCTTTCTTACTATGCTCATCCGCTCTCTATCTTGGTTCCTAGGTCTGTCAGCCGTTGTGTGCGTCGGCTGTGAGCAGAATGACAACTACCAAACATTAAGTGGTGTGCAAACTGCTACAGCAATAGATAGCCTTACTACACGTGCGCAGGTACAGCAGTTCGTGCGGCGTTGGGGAGACTATTGCTATGGGTTTATAGTAGCTGACTCGCTTGCCCCAAACTGTACAACTACACAGTTGTGTCTCAGCCCAGAAAAACGTCGGAGCTGGGTGAAAGCTGATTTTGACGGAGATGGACGCACTGATTTGCTGGTAACTGGCCGCAATAGCAAACATTTTTTGTCGGCAAGAAATATTATTTGCATTTTAAACAAGCGCCAGCCAGGCTTGCAGTCAGTTTGGCTAGCTAAGGGTGAGTATAATTGTGCTGTGGCTCAAGTAAGTTATCTGAACAAAAAGCCAATTATTCGGTATGCCCATGTTTTGTACGGTAGGCTGCAGAAGCTGCGAGCTAATATTAGCCCGCAACTAGTGTGTCAAGCCGATACGTTGGTCTTCAAAGAGCCAGGGTTTATTGAGTACAACCGAGCACCGAAAGACTACCAAATCCAACAGATAGCGCTCAGCACGGAAGCCTGCTTTGGCAGCTGCCCGATATTCGACCTGTGCCTGTCCCGCAATGGGGCCGCGACCTACCGGGCCAAAGCATATAATAAGCAAAAGGGAACATTCACCGCGATGGTTGATGCGCCGACTATAAAGGAGCTATGGACTCTGCTTAATTACTTAGATTTTCCACAGTTGGAAGAAAAATATTCGGTCGGTATTAGCGACCAACCTACCTGTACGCTAACTATTACCTATGCCAACGGGAAGGTCAAGACCATTGTGGATTATGGCGAACAGGGTACATTTGGCTTGCAGCGGGTGTACAAATTATTGTTTGCATTGCGCGGCTCACAAGCGTGGAAGTAGTCACCTAGCGTACCTTTGCCCTAGTCAAGTACGGCTACCTAGGCCCAAGCTTGTTTTTATAAAGAGGCGCTGAGAGATAGGCTCTGCGACGCGCCGGCAACCCCCGCCTCAGCGGAACGGTGCCAACCGACCGGCCCCCAAACTATGGTGGCCCATATAAAAGCCCGTGGCTGTTTTTTCTCTTTTTCCTGGTATTTCTCACGTAGTTGGTAGCCCTGCACAAGGTGCCGGGTGCTGTTGAGCCGGGTAAGCACCAAGTAAGTCTTTCATTTTTAAGGGTTGACTACGACTAGCCGGGCGCAACTGCGTACGGAAGTAGTTGGGTCATTATTAAGCGCAGGCTCGCGGAGTCTACGATACACTTTATGCTAAAAAAATCACTCGAACTGCTGCGGCAGGAAGCGGCCGAATCGGGCACCGGCACGCTCAAGCGCAGTCTCAACGGCATCAGCCTCATTGCCCTAGGTATTGGGGTGATTATCGGGGCAGGCTTGTTCTCCCTCACGGGCCTCGCGGCGGCCAACCACGCCGGGCCAGCCGTGACGCTCTCCTTCGTGGTGGCGGCAGTAGGCTGCGCGTTCTCGGCGCTGTGCTACGCCGAGTTTGCGGCGCTGGTGCCGGTAGCGGGCTCGGCCTACACGTACTCCTACGCCACTATGGGCGAGCTATTTGCCTGGATAATCGGCTGGGACCTTGTGCTCGAGTACTCGGTGGGCGCGGCAACGGTGGCCATCAGCTGGTCGCAGTACCTGCTCAAGTTTCTGGATAAGTACGGCTTGCACCTGCCCGCGCGGCTGGTGCTCTCGCCTTTCGAAACGGCTACCCTGGCCGATGGCTCAGTCGTGCACGGCTACGCCAACCTGCCGGCCATGGCTGTGGTGCTTGCCATTACGGCTATCATTATTCGGGGCACATCGGGCTCGGCCTGGTTCAATGCCTTGGTGGTAGCCTTGAAGGTGGCCGTGGTGCTGGTATTCATCGCCCTAGGGTGGAATTATATCGACCCGGCCAATTACCATCCTTACATCCCGACTAATACGGGCACTTTTGGCGAATTTGGCTGGAGCGGCATTTTGCGCGGGGCGGGCGTAGTGTTCTTCGTGTTTATTGGCTTCGACATTGTGGCTACCATGGCCCAGGAAACCAAGAATCCGCAGCGCAATATGCCCATCGGCATCCTGGGCTCGCTCATTGTCTGCACCATTTTGTTCGTGCTGTTTGGCTACGTCATGACTGGCCTGGCCAACTACAAAGAGTTTAAGGACAGTGCCGCGCCAGTGGCCATCGCCATCGAAAAAACGCCTTATGGCTGGCTGAGTGGCGCTATCATCGGAGCTATTCTCATTGGCTATACCTCTGTTATTCTAGTTGATTTGCTGGGGCAGTCGCGGGTATTTTTCTCAATGTCGAAAGACGGGCTACTACCGCCAGCCTTCTCTAAAGTGCATCCCACGTTTCGCACGCCAGTGCAGTCGAATTTGCTCCTAGGTGCCTTTATCGCGTTGTTTGCGGGCTTTGTGCCCATCTCGGTAGTAGGCGAAATGACGAGTATCGGCACGCTGCTAGCCTTCGTAATGGTGTGCCTAGGGGTGCTCATTATGCGCCGCACGAACCCCAATGCGCCCCGCAGCTTCCGTACGCCGTGGGTGCCGGTGGTGCCCATCCTAGGTATCGTTACTTGCCTTGTGATGATGGTAAGCTTGCCCTGGGAAACGTGGTTGCGGCTGGCCGTGTGGCTGGCAGTGGGTATGGCCATCTACTTCGGCTACGGTAAAAAGCACAGCAAGCTCGGACGGCAAGCTAGGGGCGAGCAGCAGCCTTAACAGCGGCTGAGTTATCATTTCTAATTGTTTAGCTTAGGTACTTTTCAGGTAAAAAATAGGGCGGTACCTTTGTGTGGTACTAGCGCTTAGCTGCTACCTCTCACCCTGACTAAACAGCTATAAGCTGTTCTCCTTTATGACTCAGTATCTGCTTGATGTCAATCTGCAACAAGTACCCGACCCCTATCTGCACGGTAGCTGGCGCGTGGTAGACCGCGTGCTCAGTCAGGCCGACCCGGCTACGCCGCTGGCGCAGGCCACCTTTCTGCACCTGCAGGATGGCCATTGGCAACTTGAGACAGGGGCGGCCCCCGCCTCTGGCCGCTGGACGGTGGAGCGTGACAGCCTGCTGAGCCGTCCCTATTTGCAGCTGCAGTTAGCCACCGAAAGCGTAACGGCCCTGGTCACGCGGCTGCGCCGCTCGGCCGATGGCGCGTACCGCACACTCGTGCTGTATTTTCAGTCGGGCCTGGAGCTGTTCTTGGTTTATCCCTAGCTTTTAAATGCCCTTGACAACCTCCGATTTTACCTCCTTCGAGCGCCTGCAAACGGCTGTTGATGCTGCGGGCGTGGGCACCTGGGACTATGACTTGGTAGCCAATACCCTAGAGTGGTCGCCCCGCTGCAAAGAGCTGTTTGGCGTGCCAGTCGACGCCGCGGTTACCTACGCTGACTTTGTCGAGCTGGTGCACCCCGACGACCGGGCCGCCACCGTGGCCGCCGTAGAGCAGGCCTTCGACCCAGCCGGCTCAGGCAGCTATGACATTGAGTACCGCACTCGTTGGCAACTGCCGGGCCAGCCCCTTGTGTGGGCCAAGGCCACGGGCCGAGCTTTTTTCGATGAGGCCCGCACCAAGGTCTACCGCTTTATCGGCACCATTTCCGATGTGACCCCCATGCGCCAGATGCAGGAGCAGCTGACCCGCTCGTACCAAGACCTAGAGGTGAAAGTGACCTTTCGTAACCTGGAGCTGGAGCGCGAGGTGCAGCAGCTGCGCGCTAAGCTGGCGGCCCTGACGCCCACAGCCCAAGAAGCTAGCAACTAATTGAGTTATAAGGGGTAGCCTCGATGGGCAGGCGCAATGCGAAATTTCGCGTTGCGCCCGCTCATCGAGGCTTATTTGTTGCCCATTAAGCTGCGCACCTTCTGGGCCACCGCCGACACCTCGGGCACCCAGTTTGTGAGCAGCAGCCCACCGCCATAGAGCGCCGTGAGCACGCCACCACGCAATAGCAGTGTCAGCCAGATGTTGGGCAGCGCTGGCAGCGCCCAGGCTACCGCACCAGCCGCCGCCGCCAGCCCTAGGATGTAAAAAATGCGCCGGTCAAACGGCTGCCAGCCAAAGCTGCGCCACACAAACCAGGTGCGTGCCAAGTTGATGCTGGCCAGTGCCAGGGCATTAGACAAGGCTGCTCCCGTGAGCCCTAGGCGCGGAATCAGCAGCGCATTGAGCCCAATGATAAGGCCCGACAAACCTACATTGAACAGCAAATCGTAGCGGTAGCGCGGCGATGTGACCACGATAATGCCGTTTACGCCCGTGATGCCATCGGTGAGGCGGCCAGCCAGCAGTAGTAGCACCGCCACCGTGCCGGTGGCAAACGCTGGCTTGTGAATGAGGCCGTAGATAAAGGGCAAGTTGAGGCCGATACCTAGGGCCAAGTAGGCGCCCAGCGCGGTGGTGAGGCGCGTGGTGCGCTGGTAAAAATCCAGCATTTTGGCGGTCGCGCCCTCTTTCCAATACTCGGCAATGAGCGGGTAGGCCGTCTTGTACAGTGCTCGAAAGGGAATGGCCAGCGCCGTGCTGATATTGAGGGCAATGGCGTAGATACCTGCGTCGGTAAAGCTGCGTGAGCCCAGCATGAGCGAGTCGATGGTGACGAGCACTGTGCCCGAAATATTACCCAGCAGCGCGAAGCTGCCAAAGCGGAGTAGCTCGCCCATGGGTCGTACTTGCAGCACCGCACGTGTGGGCCGCAGGTGTAGCTCGCCAATAACCCCTAGGTAGCCTAGCAGCAGCAGCGCAATGACGGCATAGCTGCCTAGGTACGCCATCACAAAGCCATCGAAGGTGAGGTAGCCTGCCCCATAAAGCGCCGCCGAGCTTACGATAAGCAAGCGCTGGAGCACGTCGGTAAGAAGCGAGGAAAACGAGGTGTGAAACAGTGACTTGGTATAAGATTCTAGTAGGTTGTAAACCAAAATACACAGCGCCAGTGCCAGCATAGCCCCGTAGTGCGGGCCTAGTAGCGCCGCATCGTGGGCATACCACCGCAGCACCAGCGGCCGGCCCAGCCACAGCGCCAGTGCCACTAGCCCAAATACCCCCAGCGGCACGCCTAGCAGCAGTGGTAAGTAGCCCGAATGGCCCGTTTCGCGATTGCGGAAATAGGGGAAATACCGCAGCGTAGTATTGGTAAAACCTAGTGCCGACACCAGCGCCCCTAGCGTGGCCAAGGATACTAATACTTGCGTCAGGCCCAGCTGTGCCGGCTCCAGCAGCCTAGGCAGCACCAGCGTAGTATTGACAAAGCCGATGCCCAGCCCGACGTAGGAAATAACGGTGTTGCGCAGCCCCTGCCGCTGAACGATACCCAAATGAGTTAGGAGTTTTGAGTTAAGAGTGTTGGGTTGACTCGGCGGTAAATTCTTGCCAGATTTCGCGGCCAGTGCGAAAAGTTGCGCCCTCCCGCTGGAGATGCGCCATGATTTCATGGAACTGGCGCGGGCCATTTTGTTGGTTGGCTGGGTCGAAGTTCTGGTTGTGCCATAGTACCGAGGCCACGCCCCCAAAGCGTTTTATCTCAGCAAACATTGGCGCGAGCGCCGGTAGAATTTCGCTAGGTTCCAGCTGCAAGTAGTTGGGATGGTGCAGCGTGGCATCCATCACATTAAGTGGAATTTCGAGGAAATCAACTGCCCGTCTGACCGCAAAATCGAAAGGGTAGAAGGGCAAGCAATAGCTATGGCGAAATCCAAAATGCTCGGCAAAGCTTAATGTAGAGTCGTACTGAAACTTACTAGCCGCCGCTATGGGGTTTACACTGATTGTAATCGGTGTAAGGCGTGGCTCCCAGTTGAGGTAATGAAAACGACAGCCAATGGCGTGAAACGGTAAGTCAAAGGCTGAAACGTTTGGTAGCGTCATCTTATCACCCGTAAGGGGCATATGCACTCCCATTTCGAAGTGCTGCTCTTCTAAGCGCCATAATTGCCGTTGTCTCTGTCGTGTTAAGCGATAGTCAGCGTTGGGGGTACCATTGAGAGCTTTCCGACGAGTTGGCAGAATAAAAAACGTAGACCGACCTCCATACTGCGCCACCGCCGCTGCCACCTCCTCTAGATTATCCCAGGCATCGGGCTGGGTTAGATGCTGCCAAATTAATTTGCCAAAGCGGCCGAACTGGCGTTGCTGCAAGGCTGCTTTGATAGGAGCTTTCCAAGCGCTGCATAGATTGTCGACATCGTGCGAAATGAATGCAGCGAAGTTGGCTTGCTGGCTGTCCCAAGAGCGGGGCTGCAAGGGTTGCCTGCTCACGTGCTCTACTGCCATGCGCAGCACGTCGAAATAATAATTAACCACCGGCAGCGTCACGAAGCCGTAGTGCTTCTGCACGCTTGCCTTGTAGGGAAAGCGCCCGTGCCGGTCGCGCTCAATTGAGAAATATTCCTGCCAGCCGCTCAGCAAGTAAAACGCCGCCGAAATGATATCAGCTGAAATAAATGCTTTGTTTTCTCGTAAAATAAGTAGCGGTATTTCAGGCGCATTATCAAAGAAAAATGGTACTTGCTGACCTTGCCAATCGCGCCAGTTAGGTGCGGTCGGGTAGGGCTCATTAGTAGCAAAGAAACCAGCGCCCGAATTCGCAATTTCCACCTGCGGCTGTGTGCCCGCGTAGTCTACCAAAACGGTAGGCGCACCTGGATAGGCCAGCCTGAAATGCCGCAGTACATACGCCAGCCGTATCTCGGCCGAGATGGCTACGGGTGGCGCAGGTAGAGGTGGCAAAGGAGGCAGCATAAATCAAAACTACGCCCCTGCCGCTGGGCCCGCCAGCCACTCGCTTAGCTGGCGCACAGCCAGCTCGCGGCTGTGGCCTTCGTCGGGCGTACCTAGGGTGGCGTTGTAGTAGGCGGCGCGGCGATACAGGTCGAGCGGCTTGTGCTGCGCCAGCCGACCTAGGGCCGCCGCCAGCTCGGGCAGCGAGTGTGCCCACTCGCTGAGGCCGTGGGCGGCGTAGCCGTAGTAGTCGGCCAGCGTGGGCGTAGGCGAAAAGCGGTAGTACACGCTAGCCACGTTGAGCAGCGTGGCTTCGAGGTGGGTGCTAGTGTCGGCGGCCACTAGCGCGTCGTGGGCTTGTAGAAACTGGAAGACGTTTTCTTTGTGCGGGTCGCTCCAGTGCAAGCCGGGCAGGGCGTGGCGCAGGGCGCTGAAGTCGCGCTGGTCGCCGGGGTGGGGGCGCAGGGTAAAAGTAAGCGCGGGCAGTTCACGTAGCAGGTAGGCAAGGGTTTCAGCCAGGGCAGGCAGCTCATCGAGCAGGTTGCAGGCCACGGCCACTCGGCGCACCTGCGGCGCGGTGTTGCGCTGCGCCAAAAAGGCGTCAGCTTTGGGCATACCTACCAGCTCGACTCGGCCGCGCACAGGGCCACACTGGTGGTATTTATCAAGTGCATCCTGGCCTTCGAGCAGGCTGAGGTCGAAGCCTAGGGGCGGAAAATTGGTACTCACGCTGGCATGCTGCACGTAGGCAGTAGGCACGCCCTCGGCGCGGCAGGCTAGTAGCAGAGCGCGGGCATCGTCATTGTGGTCATTGGCAAAAACCACAGCTTGTGGCCGGTAGTGGCGCAAGGCCCGTCTGTACACCTCGTAGTAGCCTAAGGCGTAAAAAACGAGGTCAAAGAACCGCAGCGCCCGGTTGCCTACTTCGCGCCGCAACCCGAGCAAGGCGGCAGGGTATTGCCAGTAATACAATAGTTTGCGCCGCAGCGAAAGCCTATTTACGGCCTTGCCGTAGCGCCCGATATTCTTGCCCTGGCCCGCTACTAGTACTGCCTCAGGCCGGGCGTCCTTGATGAAGCTGAGCGCGTCATAGTTGTTGGCACTCACCACATAGAGCCACACCGCGCCATGCAGCTGGTCGGCGTTGTGGATGGGCTGAAATAGGTGCCCCACTAGCCGCAGCCCTGCATAGCCCGCCACCCGCGCTAGCCGCTTGAGCGGGCTGGCGGGCGAAATGCTATTCAGTACCGATGCAGGTAACCCGGCGAATAAGTTCGTGAAGCGTAGTTGTAAGATATTCCGCAGCCGGATTACTTGGCTGCTCACGACTGCGGCGCAGCTTGCTCGCCTAGCAGCGCGTCCCAGGTCAGCGGCGTACCGGGCTGTAGGGCGCGGGCGGCGCGGCGCCCCAATACTACGTCCCAATGGCGGGGCAGTAATCCATCGCCAGGGCGGATAATGCGCAAGTTGTCCGCGGTTAATTCCTCGCCCGCTGCCACCGGTCGGGCTACGTAAATGCTGCGTTTGAAAATGCGGCTTTTCTCTTCGCTGGTCTGCACGCATAGTTGCACAGTACCTAGGGCCTGGTGAGCACGCTCGGTTTCCTCAACTAAGAGTTTCAATTCCTCAGGCTCCAGCGAAAAGGACGAATCGACACCGCCATCGGCGCGGCGCAGGGTGAAGTGCTTTTCGATGACGCAGGCGCCCAGCGCTACGGCAGCCACGCTGGCACCCACGCCCATGGTATGGTCGCTGAGGCCTACTGGGCAGCCGAAGGTTTCGGCTAGTACGGGTATCGTGCGCAGGTTGGTAGTGGCCGGCGAGGCGGGGTAGGTACTAGTGCACTTTAGCAGCACTAGCTCGCGGCAGCCTGCATTGCGCAGCACGCGCACAGCCTCGTCAATCTCGCTGAGCGTAGCCGCACCAGTACTCACAATAACGGGCTTGCCAGTGGCTGCCACTCGGCGCAGCAATGGCCAGTGCGCGTTCTCGAAAGAGGCAATTTTGTAAGCTGGCACGTCGAGGCTTTCCAGAAAGTCGACCGCTGACTCGTCAAACGGCGAGCTGAACGCCAGTAGTCCGTGCTGTCGCGCCCGCTCGAAAATGGCGGCGTGCCACTCCCAGGGCGTATAGGCCTCTTTATAAAGCTGATATAAGCTCTTGCCTTCCCACAGCGACTTGCCCTCTTCGCGAATCACGAAGCCCGTATCCATGCTGATGGTATCGGCGGTATAGGTTTGCAGCTTGAGAGCGTGCACGCCGGCGGCAGCGGCGGCATCCACGAGGGCCAGCGCCCGGTCGAGGCTCTGGTTGTGGTTGCCCGACATCTCGGCGATGATGAAGGGCGGAAATTCGGGGCCCACAGCGTGGCCACCGATAGAAATCGTAGGCATAAGGCAAAGTTAAGGCGGACCTTGCACGGGTACCCCACTTCAGCACTAGCTAGCTGCGCGGGCGTGGCCGCAACGCATCGCGCAACTGCTGCCACTCGCGCCGTAGCATAGCTAGGCCCACTACATCAAGAAAAGCTTTGTCTTTGTAAATGTGTTGCCGGAAGTAGGCTTCGCGACGAAAGCCAAATTTTTCGTGCATTGCTATTACTTTTTCATTGGTCACAAAAACTTCGCAAGCCAGCTTGTTAAGCTTTAATTCCTCAAATACATACTCCAATACAGCTAGTTCTACTTTAGCCCCTAAGCCGCTGCCTTGTAAGTTTTCCTCACCTAAATAAAAGGCCCAATAACACGAGCGGTTGCGTTCGCTGATGTCATAGAGATTGGCAACGCCTACGGGCTGGTCCCGATAGTAAATCAGCCAGTACTTCGTGCTCGCGTCTTGACTGATGCGGGCGTACCACGCCTGTTGCTGCTCGGCCGAAATGGGCTCGGCTGTGTACATATACTGAGCTACAGCTGGCGAATTGCGCCAGGCACGTACTAGTTCTAGGTGCTCGGGTTCTAACGGGCGCAGCAAGTCAATATTCATAGGTAATAGCAAGTAGTTAGGGTAGAGCACGGTCAAGTAATTGTTGCACTTTCGCTCGCAGCAAGTCAGGCCTCAATTGTTTCACGTAAGGCTGGCGTGGGGTGGTTTCCAGCCATGCTATACCATCATGTAACCTAGCCAGCAGGCCTGCATCGTTAAGTTCGGCAAAATTGCCGACTGAAAAGGCCTGTTGATGTGCATGAACGTAGGAAGCTAGTGCCCGCTGGTTGTCAACATAATAACCTGTGATGGAAGGGCGACCTAGCACTAATGCTTCAATGAGCACAGTGCTGGCAGGCACTATAGCCATGTCATGTTCGCGTAGTAAATTGGCCAGTGGGGCCGCTTCTATGTTGCGGTGAAAAGTAATAATAACTCCTGAAGATGTAGCAGCTAGTTCTTCCAAGGCTGCTGCGTCGCCGAAAGCACTACCCAACAACACTCCCAGCCGCTGTAGCTGAGGCAGAGCCTGTAGGGCGCGAATGATACGAACGGTGAGGCGCAGTGGGTCGGCACCTCCGAAGCAGACTAGCGCACTCTCAATTGCTGTAGGCCACTGAGGCAACGCGGCACTCTCTAAAAATGGCTGCCGGAGTAGCGAAAAAGCCGGTCCTAGTAAGAAGTCCGTAGTAGTCGGCGCTTGGTAATCGGTAGCCATGACACCCGGAGAGTGATTGATGAGCACGTCGGCTACTACTGGCCACGCTTGCAAATCATCGACGTAAACGAGACTGCAACCACTAACGCGCAGCCGTTGCTGGTAGTCGGCTCCAAAGTAGTAGCCATCAAGTACAAGCACATCGCTAGGTTGTAGCACTTGCTGGGCTAGCCAGTCAGCTTCGGCTAGCCAAGACTGCTGGGCTGGCAACGGCTGCACTATCCAGCCATTAGCTGCCAACATTTGCCCAACAGCGGCTGTAGGCTCGCGCACCAAAAACGTACCAAGAGCTAGCCCTTGCAGTTGGTTGGCTAGAGCCAATAGGCGCATCAAGTGTCCCAATCCGATTTGGGCATTACCGTCAGCCCGAAATAGCAAGCGAGGAACAGCGGAAGCGCTCAAGTTGATGCAGGTTTTGGGAAGATTTGCTCATCCATAAAAGCAGGCCGTAGTACTATTGTAAAAATATATTGCTCAAGAACAGCAGATGATTAGAAAAGTACTTTTCGGGTTAAGCTTACTTCTACTTAGCAGCCGCATACCAGCCTTTGGCCAGCGTGAAAATAGCAATTGGTACTTTGGCATCAATGCTGCGCTAAACTTTCCTGTTACCGGGGCACCAGTAGCTGTAACGAGCAGCGCAATGAATACTTACGAAGCTACCACAACAGTTTCGGATGGTGCCGGCCAATTACTATTCTACAGCAACAGCGAGAATATTTGGAACCGTAATAACCAAGTAATGTTGAATGGCGCCAACCTAGGAGGGCATCAGTCGGCCTCACAGGGGGTGATATCGGTACGAAGCCTTACTAATGCGCAGCAGTACTATGTGTTTGTAGTAGATGGAGCTGAAAATCAGTTGGTTGGAGGCCTTAAATACAGCTTGGTTGACATGGCTCAACAAGGTGGCTTGGGGGCAGTAACTAGCCGCGGAATACAGGTATCGTCAGTGCCACTAACAGAAAAGCTGACTACCGTGCCCCATGCTAACGGCCGCGATACTTGGGTGCTGGTTCACGGCTGGCAAACGAACGCTTTCTACGCCTACCTGCTGAGCCCTAGCGGCTTGCAGACTACGCCAGTTGTTACAAATATTGGGTCAATACATAACGGTGGGGGCGGCAATTTTGGCAATGCCAATTCGGTAGGCTATATGCGCGCATCGCCCAATGGAACTAAGCTAGCTGTTGGAGTACGAGATGCATCTTTTGAATTGTTTGACTTCAACCCTGCCACTGGCCGACTGTCCAATTATATTCAGCTAGGCTATACTTTCCGCAGTTATGGAGTAGCTTTCTCACCCGACAGCCGGTTGCTTTACGGTACTAACCTGAATTATTTAGAGGTATATCAATTTGATACGCAGGCTGGCTCAGCTGCTGCTATTGCCAACTCTGGCATTGTTATCGCGAATACATCAGATAATTCTGGTGGCTTGCAAATAGGTCCAGATGGCAAGATGTACGTGTCTATCAATAACAGCTCGTACCTAGCCGTAATCAACAACCCTAACGTGCGTGGGACAGGCTGCGGATTTCAAGCTGATGCAGTGTACCTAGGTGGCAAAGTAGCCCAAATAGGTTTGCCCAACTATCCGGCCGGACAAAGTGCAGCGCCTGTAATAGCCACTGCTGCGTTTACCAGCACGCCAAGCTGCGCTGGGGCAGCGGTGTCTTTTGCAGGCACTACCACGCCCACACTGGCTGGGTCCGTAGCTACCTGGAATTTTGGCGACCCTGCTTCGGGCAGTGCTAATACGGCCACCGGACTAACACCTACCCACATCTACACTAGCGCTGGTACCTATCAAGTAACGCTAACTGTAACAGACCCCTCGCTGGCTACACCGGCTACCGTTACGCAGGCCGTAACGGTGGCGCCATTGCCGCAAGTGCGGCTAGGACGTGATACTACGCTGTGCGGAAATCAACTGCTTCTTACCACCAATGCGCAGCCAGCCGGCACTACGTACCGCTGGCAAGATGGCTCGACAGCGGCAACCTATTTGACCCGTGCTACGGGCATGTATAGCGTAACGGTAACCTCGGCCGCTGGCTGTGCTAGTACGGCTACCAGGCAAGTAACCTTCAGTGCGCCTCCTACGCCTCGCTTGCCTGCCGATACGGCTGTGTGCGCCGCCTCGGTGCTACTGCGGCTAAGTGGGCAACCTGCTGGTAGTACTTATCGCTGGCAAGATGGTAGTACTGGTGCTACTTACTTAGCCCAAGCTAGTGGCACCTATAGCGTGCAGGTAACGACGCTTCAGGGCTGCGTAGGGACAGCTACTAGCCGAGTGCAGTTGAGCAATGCCCCTGTAGTGCGCCTAGGGGCCGATACTCTGGTGTGCCCCAACGCAGTGTGGACGCTGCGAACTAGCCTACAACCCGCTGGCTCGCTGTATCGCTGGCAAGATGGCTCGACGGGCGCTACCTATGTAGCGCGGGGACCAGGCCAGTACTCGGTAGAGGTGCGAGCCACGGCCACTAGCTGCCCGACCACAGCTACACTATTGGCTAGCCCAAAGGACTGCCCTGTTCTTATTCCCAACGTTATCACGCCTAATGGTGACCCACAAAACGAGTTTTTTGTGCTCAAGGGGCTAACTCCTAGCGACTGGAGCTTGCGCATCTTCGACCGGTGGGGCCGGCAGGTATATGACCGAGCCAAGTATGATAATGGTTGGAATGCAACCGGTCAATCGGCTGGCCTTTATTACTATTTGCTCAATAACCCCGCCACCGGCGAGCGCCATCAAGGGTGGGTAGAAGTGATACGCGGTAGCTAATAAGAAGCAGCGCTACCGCTGCACGTTATCCGCATTGATGGCCGCTAGCCACGGATGCTGTGCCAGCAAGGCGGGTAGCCCGGCCGGGTCGGTGAGCGAGAAATCAGACCCTAGGTGGCTAAATAGCAGACTTAGCAAGGCGTAATCGCTGGGGTAGTCTACCGTAAGGCGCAGTCCGGCCACGGCAGGCACTACCGCTAATGCCAATGTTTCGAGTCGGAATAGCTCCGGGTGGCGGCGCAGGTAAGGTGTCACATGTTCGCGCTCATCAGGCTGATTAGCAGCTTGATGAGCGCGTAGCAGCGCGGCGGCGCTAATAACTTCAATATTAGTACCTAGCGGGAGGCCGCTGGTATAGGTATAGTCGGCCCCGGTAGCGAGATGGTGAGCTACGGCCGCGTCTATAAAAGCTGGGTCAATGGCCGGGTTGTCGGCGGTGAGGCGCACAATGGTTTGAAAACTGCCCGCCTGCGTCAACGCCCCCGCAAAACGGCTGAGTACGTCCTGCTCATCGCCTCGAAACACGCCCACGCCTAAGCGAGCGGCCAAGGCTACCAGCGGCTCGTCAAGCGGCTGGGTAGTGGTGGCGACGATGACTTCACTGATGCAAGCTGCTCGCCGTGCTCGGCTTACCACGTGGCCTAAAATGGTGCTAGTATCACCTAGGGCCGACAGGGGCAGCGGCAGTATTGACTTGCCCGGCAGCCGCGACGAGCCTAGGCGGGCCTGAATAAGGGCTAGCGTCATGGCTTTGTTCTAGCGAATAGAAAGTTATGTGCTGTGAAATAACGTCCATACCTGTAGCGCGCAGCGAAGCAGCTGGCGGAGCGCAGTAACTTCTTGCGCTCGCAGACCTAGGTGTGTGAGAGGCTTTGCTGCGCTACAGGATAGATAACAAGACGTCAGCGGATGGTCCAGCCGCCATCCACAACGAGATTATGGCCAGTTACGAAGTTCGACGCGGCTGAGCTGAGAAATACGAATGCGCCGGCCAAGTCTTGGGGCTCGCCCACGCGCTCTAGCGGAATACGGCGGCGCAGCTCGCCTTCAAAGCCATCTTTTTCGCGCACTTTGTCAGAAGGAAACGCACCCGGCGACACGCAGTTGACTTGGATGTTTTCGGGCCCTAGGTAGGAGGCGAAATACTTGGTAAGCTGAATCATGGCCGCTTTGCCCGCGCCGTAGTGCGGCGGGTTCAAAAATTGCGGGTACTCGTCGTAGGCCGCGAAGTCGGGCGCCACGATGCCATACATAGAGGCCACATTGATGATTTTGCCCGCGCCGCGCTCGCGCAAGTAGGGCAGCACCTCGCGCAGGCAGCGATAGGCCGCACCCACCGAGCCGTCGAGGCTGAGTGCAAAATCTTCATCGGAAAGCGCGTCGGGCTGTTGGCCGCGGCCGTAGTAGGCATTGTTAATCAACACGCTCGGTAGGCCGTGCAGCTCCTGGCTGCGCCGGAACGCCGCCCGCACCGAGTCAGTCGAGGCCACGTCACAGGCAAGGAAGTGCAGTGTGGCGGGCCGCTCTGGAAAAGCACTTTTGAATTTCTCTTCATCGCGCCCCAGCGCTACTACGTGTGCGCCGTGGGCCAGCAAGCCTGCCGCGATGGCCTGCCCTAGGTGCCCGTAGCCCCCCGTGAGCAGCACTACCTGGCCGCTGAGGTCGAACATAGTGCGGTAAAAATCGGCGGTCAGGGGCGCGGCGGCCATGTATAAGGCAGGATAAAAGTGTCAGTAGGTTCGGCCAGCTCAGCCAGGGCCGGGCGTAGGGCTTCGGCGGTGGTTAGGTGCGGCGCGGCGGCCAAGTTTTCGTGCAAATTAGCCACCGAATCGACGCCGATTACGGTGCGTACCACGCCGGGCGCGTAGGCCGCAAACAGCAGTAAGAGGGCAGGCAGTGGCACGCCCGCGTCGGCCGCGAGGTGGCGCAGGCGTGTCAGCTTGGGGGTGAGGGGCCGAAAAAAATCGGGCAGCGTGGCTGGCTCGCGCAGCAATAAACCCTGCAAAAAGGCCGACCGCACGTGTACTTCTAACCCATGCGCCGCCAGCCGCGGCAGCACGGCCGCAAAGCGCTGGTCGAGTACATTGTAGGGCACCTGCACTAGGTCTATATCCCAGCCTTCGGCTAGTAGCCACTCAGCCTCGTGCGGGTGGTAGAGCGATACGCCGATGCGCGCCACCTTCCCCGCCGCCCGCGCTGCTTGCAACGCCTGCCAGGCGGCTGGCTCGTCTTGCAAGGGCTTGAAGGCATGAAACATGACTCCGTATAAGTTCTTTCGCCGCAGCCGACCTAGGGACTCGGCCAGGTGCTGTGCCACCTGCGCGGGCGGTCCGGCTGGCAGCTTAGTAATCAGTTCAAAAGCCGGATTCTTGCCTGCTAGCTCACCCAGCCGAGCCTCGCTATTGCCATAGGCGGCGGCAGTATCAAGCAGCGTGAGGTCAGCGGCTTGGGCAGCGGCCAGCACCTCGGCCACGGCTTCGGTAGATGGCTGCCCCGTCTGGTTGTTCAGGCCATAGGCCAGGCCAAACTGCGCGGTGCCTAGGGCCAGGCGCTGCGCAAGATGCGCGGTGTCGGGCGCGGTGCTCACGCGGGGTTGTGGGCTAAAAACTCCTGCACGCAGGCTACCACGTAGGCTTGCTCCTCATCGATGAGGGTGGGGTAGAGCGGCAAGCTGAGGCAGCGGCTATAATATGCCTCGGCGTACGGAAAATCGCCGAATTTCCACCCTAGGTTTTCGTAGTACGGCATCCGGTGCACGGGCACGTAATGCACTTGCGCTAGCACGTTTTTGGTGCGCAAAAACTCGTAGAGACCGCGCCTATTCTCAACCTGAATAACGTATAAGTGGTAAGCGTGGCCCGGCTGGCCAGGGGCCAATACAGATATGCCCGGCATATCGGTAAAGGCCGCGTCGTACTGCGCGGCTAGCTGGCGGCGGCGGGCCAGGCCTTCGTCGGCGCGAGCTAATTGGCTGGCACCTAGGGCACAGTTGATATCCGAAATGCGGTAGTTGTAGCCCAGTTCTTGCATTTCCATGTACCAGCCGCCCTCGTCTTGGCGCAGTAGGCCGGTGGCCTCGCGCTCGATGCCGTGGGTGCGCAAGCGGCGCAGGCGGCGAGCCAGCGCGTCGTCGTTGGTAGTGACCATACCGCCCTCGCCGGTGGCAATGTGCTTAACGGGGTGGAAGCTGAAAATGGCCAATTCGGCCAGTTGGCCGCTACCGCAGCGGCGCTCCTGGCCTTGGCTGTCCAAAAAGAAGCCCCCCGGCGCGTGGCAGGCGTCTTCGATTATCCAGAGGCCAAACTCGTCGGCCAGTGCCCGGGCTTCTTCCAGGTTTACGGCCAAGCCAGCAAAGTCAACCGGAATCAGACCCGTGAAATGGCCTTTGGGGTGCGCTTCAAGCAGCTTCCTAACGGCTTTTAAGTCAAGTAGGCCCGTGGCTGGGTCGATATCGGCAAAGTGTACCTCACCGCCGCAATAGCGCACGCAGTTGGCCGACGCCGCAAAGGTGATAGGCGTAGTGATGACGCGCTGGCCGGGCTGCACATCCAGCGCCAGCGCGCATAGGTGCAGGGCGGCCGTGCCGTTGGTGACGGCCACGGCGTGCTTGGCGCCGACGTAGGTCGCAAATGCAGCTTCGAACTCGGCCACTTTCGGGCCTTGAGTCAGAAAGTCGGAGCGGAGCGTTTCGACCACGGCTGCCACGTCAGCGTCGCTGATGTGCTGGCGGCCGTAGGGTAGGGGGTGAGAGGGAGGCGTGGGCATGGCCCGCAAAAGTACGCTAACCGGCTGGCGTAGGCTGGCACCTAGGGCAGGTGTAGGTGGCCCGGCCGCCCACATAGCCTTTGTCGATTTTGGTCTTGGGGTGGCGCGGGCAGAAAGTGTGGGCATCAGTGCCCGGCGTAGCCGAGTCGTCCCACTCGCGAGCGTGGATGAGGAAGCTGGCCGGGAAGTGCCGGTAGTTGGCCTCGTGCTGTATGGCGGTTGTCAGCACTAGCTGAATAGCGTCGTGCAGGGCCTTGGTTTCCTTCTCGGTAAACGAGTTGCCTAAGCGCTCGGGGTGGATTTTCGCCTGAAATAGCACTTCATCCACTATCCAATTGCCTAGGCCAGCAGTCAGGCTCTGGTCGAGCAGCAGCGGCTTCACAAATACTTTGCGGCGGTTCAGTTTCTGGTGCAGCTCGGCGGGCGTTATTTGCAGGGCATCGGGACCTAACTTCTTGGCCTTTTGATATGCCTCGGCGCTGCCGGCCAGCCGGATGCGCCCAAACTTACGCGGGTCAATAAAGGCTAGGTTCAGCCCCGAGTCGGCCAGCTGCCACGCCACGCGAGTGAAGCGCGGGGCATCAGGGGCGTCGCGAAAGGCTCCGATGTCGCCAGTCATGCCAAAGTGCAGCACCAGCAAGCGGCCGTTATCCAGCTCCAAAAAGCAGTTTTTACCTAGCCGGCCAGTGCCGGTAATGGTGCGGCCCACCACGGCGGCGCGCAACTCGTCTTCGGGCACGGCCAGCACATGCGCGTCGCGCACTTCGAGGCCAGTAATCGTCTGGCCCACCGCTACTTCATCGATGAAGCGGCGGTAGGTTTCGACTTCGGGTAGTTCGGGCATCTCTATAATAAGTAAGTAGCAAGGAATAAGAACAGCGAGGCCGCAAAAAATAGCGTCCGTCATGCTCGCAGCGCAGCATGACGGACGCTATACGTTGAGCTTTTAAACTTCGGCTAGTCGTGGAGCTTAGCTACGCGCTGACCAGCTTTGTTATACACATCGCCGCGAGGCGTCACGAAAAGGGCGCGCTGCTGGCTGTCTTCGAGCACGTAGGGGAAGGCGGCGTTGCCGGTGCGGCGCAGGCGGCCCACTACCTCGGCAGCGCGCACCCGGCTGGCCTCGTCGTCGGTTTCGCTACTCTCGTCGGCTAGGCGCACTACGCTCAGGGCGCTGGTGAGGTAAAAGGGCACCTCAGGGTTATCGCGAAAAGTGAGCTGGCCCACTAGCCGCACGGGTGCATTAGAAACTCCGCGTGCCAAGGCCTCCGTAGCGCTCGACGAGCGGCTGATGGCTTCGTCAGTCTCGTCCGCATCAGCTACCTGGGGGCGTGGCGCCAGTGCGATAGGCTGGGCCGAAGGCGCGGCAGTACCAGCTTTGGCCACGGCGGCCAACTGGGTATTGGCTCGGTTCCAGCCCTGGCTGATGGCCGCCAGGCGAGGCGTACGGCCGGGGTGGGTGGCAGAACCTTCATCGTCGGCCACGGTAGCCATAGCGGCCTGAGCTTGCGCCAAACTGGCACCTAGGCGCCGCAGCACAAAGCCCGAAAACTCGTCGGCTTCCAACTCATCCTGCGGCTGTGAGCCGCCGCTACGCAGCGTATGGCCATTGAGGTGATGGCCCATTTCGTGAGCCAAGATGCTGATGCCGCCCCAGTCGGTATGGCCGGCACGGTTTACGGCCGCCAAAAACTTAGGATTATAGAGCAGGTAGCGCTTGCCATTGTAGGCCACGGCGGCAGCATTGGGCACCACGGTAGTAGCCCGCAGCTCGAAGCGCGGCTGCAAGCCCACGGCCTCGGTGATTTCACGAATGATGCCGGCCGCCTGGCTGGCGGGCAGGTCGGGGGTGGTTTGGGCCTGGGCGGCGGGGGCCGCGGCCAGCAGCCCTAGGGCCACCGCCAGCGGGCGGAAAAAGCGGGGAAGAAAGGGCATTGGTAAAAAGAAAAGAGGCGAGGGGAATCATGTGTCATTGCGAGCATAGCACGGCAATGATAAGCTTTTTTCAAAGGCAATTCTGACGCCAAAAAGCCGGGTCAGCCGGCAGCTTTCAGCTATTTATACAACGCAAAAGCCCCCCTTTTTCGTTTACTAAAAGCACGGCCACTACTGGCCGTGCTTTTGTGTTTTTTGACTTATGCCCCACGACCATTCTGCCACTACGCCCGCTGTGCGCGTGGCCCCCGGCAAGCCCCTGCGCCTCGCCGACATCGACCCCGACAATACCAAGCCCTTCAAGGATAAAAAGCACGCGAAAGAGCGCTTAAAAGAACTGCGCAAACAACTCAGCGACTTGCAGGAAAATCTTTACGCCGAGCACCGCCAGAGCTTGCTGTTGGTATTTCAGGCCATTGACACGGGCGGCAAGGATGGGGCCATCCGCAAGCTGCTAACGGGCCTTAACCCGGCTGGGGTGCAGGTAGCGGCCTTTAAGGCACCTAGCAAAGCAGAGCTAGACCACGATTTTTTGTGGCGCGTGCACCAGCAAACGCCAGGCAAAGGCCACATTGGGGTATTCAACCGCTCGCACTACGAAGACGTGCTCGTGACCCGCGTGCACAACCTCATTGGGCCTGAGGTGTGGGTGCCGCGTTATGAGGACATCAACAACTTTGAGCAACTGCTGACCCGCGACGGCACCCGCATCATTAAGTTCTTCCTTCATATTTCTAAAAAGGAGCAGGCCGAGCGCCTGCAAGCCCGCCTCGACGACCCTGCCAAGCGTTGGAAGTTTGAGCCAGACGACCTCAAGGAGCGCAAGCTGTGGGACAGCTACCAAGAGGCGTTTCAGGATGCGCTGGCGGCCTGTTCCACGCCCGATGCGCCGTGGTACGTCATTCCAGCCAACCACAAGTGGGCCCGCGACCTCGCCATTGCCGAGATAGTGGTGGCTGCCCTAGCCGAGATGAACCCTCAGCCGCCCGCCGCCGACTTCGACGTAGCCGCGCAGGTAGTAGAATAAATAACTGGCGTAAGAGGTAAGGGGGTGATGCTGTTCGCACAATCTGAACAGCATCACCCCCTTACCTCTTACGCCAGTTATTTATTAGTTAAGCCATACGGTGGCTACTTCTTCGAAGCGGTGGGCGGCAAAGGCGCCGTAGGGCCGCTCGGCATAGAAGCCCAGCACGTGCACCTGGGGCTGGCCGCTGCGCACATGGGGCAGCACGCGCACCGGGTATACCCGGCCGGCCGTGGGCCAGTCGCCTACGTAGCCAGCGGGTGGGTTCGCATCATTTACGCAGCGGGCAAATTGCTGCACCGGAAGGGGAGTAGGAAGCTGAGTCTTACGCATAACCAAAGATACGAATTTTTTTCGAAAAAACTAAAAATATTGGGAAGCAAAAGTGAGACTAATTAACTACGCTAAGATGAAGATGCAAGGAAGCTGCCCCGTTCACTCACCAAGCCAGTGGCTACTCGGTAAGCTGCTGATTACTAAAAGTGGCCCTAGGTAAACCCAATAGCCATGTCACCAGGTTTTAGTGCACCTATACGCTCCATTTTAGATGAATTATTGGTGAAGATACGACAAAACCCCGCTTGCCGGATGTTTGGCAGGGCGGGGTTTTGCGCGTAGTAATGCAAATGCTTGTAGCAACGAGGCCTAGGGCTATCGCTTGTTCAGGTCGAGGTACTGGTAAGCGATGAGCAAGTCGGTGCGGGTGCCCGGCGGGCGGTAGTACACCAGCAGGTCGTACTGGTTTTCGGTCTCGGTGTGAGTGCCTTCAAAATAAAGTTCGTCTGGCGGTGCAGTGGCAGCCCTAGGTGCCACTGCGTAGCTGTAGCTGTAGTAGCCTTGCTTGAGCAGGGCCCGGCCGGTGTAGCGCTGCTGCAAGCTGTCGTAGGTGAGCCGGAACTCGTCCTTAAGCTGCCAGTCGCTGAGGGCGCCTAGCACGTACACTGGGCCCGGCGCGGGCCGCTCGGCCCGCAGGTTGAAGGTGACTTGGGCATAGTCGCCATTGATAGCGCCCTCGCCAAACTCGCGGTTCTCGAAGATGCGCTTGCCATTAGCGTCCTCGTACTGGTTGTAGGCCTGGCCGTTGCGGGTGGCTTCGGGCAGCAGCTCTACCTGCACGGGGTTGGCCTGCCGACCTAGGCGCGCGATGCCCAACCCATTGGCCTGCAAAGAGCGCATATCGAAGTAGCGGTACTCGCTGAGGCCCGGAAATGCGTTTTCGTAGTTGATGTACTGGTACTCGAGCACGCGCTCGGCGTCGCGCACGAAGGTGGGGCGCAGGTTGTAGTGGGCATTGTCCCAGCGGAAGTTTTGGCGCAGCACCACTTTCACTTCCTGAGCGGGGTTCAACAGCTCTACGGCGGCGTAGTTGATGCGAAAATTGAGCTGCTGGTAGGCGTAGCGCGCCTCCACGCCCCCGGCCAGGATGCCCGGCGCGAGGCTGGCCACCACTTGGTTTTCATACACCAGCAGGCGGCGCGATATCAGCGGCGCCCCGCCCCGTCCCTGCACCACCAGCAGGTAGTTGCCGCTCAGCTTTACGCGAGGCACAGCCAGCGTGTAGTGGTAGTAAGGCACCTTCGTATTGACGGAAGTGCGGTAGCTATTGATATTAATCTCATTAATATCATCTAAGAACTGCAAATCGGTGAGCGTGGAGGGCTGCCAATTGATATCGCAGTTGATGAGCTTGGCCGTGAGGCGCGGCGGCTGCTCGCCCAGCACGTCAAACTCCAGCGTAATGGGCTGCTCTTGGCTGAGGGGCACGATGGGCGGGCTCAGCACGGCCGTGGGGTTGGTGGCCAGGCCCGTGGTAGTGAGGGTAGAGGTGGTGCCGGTGCCTACGTAGCACTGCACGCTCTTCACGCTGGGGTCGTAGATGTAGTCGTAGTAGCGCAGCTGGGCGCTGGCGGCCGGTGCGGCAGCTCGCTGCTGGCTGGCGGGCAGGTCGGCATTGGTGATAGGGGTACCTAGGGGTACGCAGGCCGTGGCGAGCAGCAGAAGTGGGTAGGGAAGGTGGCGAAAGCGCATAGAGCGAAAGTACGGCTAGGGAGATACGAAGGTGAAGCATTGCAGAAAAGTAGACCTAGGGTGCCATGGGCTGCCGCTGGCGCAAACAGTGGCCTAAGCAGCTGGTTTAGCTGAAAATACTCCCCACCTTGTGAACATAATTAGTATGAAATCAGCAGTAACGACCGAGCCGCAGGCCCAGATATGGGAAACTGTGAGCGAGGGCGTCACGCGCACTGTGCTGCGTGCCGAGCCCGGCGAAAAGCGCGTGCTCATCAAGATAGCAGCGGGCCACACCTACCCCCACCATGCTCACGCCACTCCCGACGAGGTATTTGTGGTAGAGGGCGTGTACAGCGACCCCGGCGTGGAAAACGGCCGCCCGTTTGCGGCTGGTTCTTATCTCTACTACCCGCCCGGTACCGACCATTATGCCAGCAGTCCCGCCGGCTCGGGCGGCTGCACCATTCTGGTTTGGAATGCGGGCACGCCTGCCAAGTAGGCTCCTAGGTGCGCTGGTGGCAGTCCGAAAGTAGCAAAGGGCTACTAGGTTAAAGTATAGGAGTTGGTGAGAGTTCGGCCTAGGTGGTACATTGCCAGGGCGTTGAGCATCAGTACACTAAATTATACTTTTTTCTGCAAACAATAAGATGGAAGCAAGCCAAGCTGCCGACCAGCAACCCGACAACTACCTGTATCAGTACGCCGCTAACCTCCTGGCCAGTGGCAAAAGCAGCACCGAAGTAGAGCGCCTGCTAATGCTGAAAGGCCTCGCGGCCGACGACGCCAGTGCTATGGTGGGCGAACTGGAAAACCCCGTGCAAGATGTCCGAAAAGCCCAGGCTAAAAAAGATATGTTGTATGGCGGCCTCTGGTGCGTGGGCGGCCTCGCGCTTACACTAGCCGATGTAGGCTTTGTGTTTTGGGGTGCCATTCTGTTTGGAGGCATTCAGTTCATCAAAGGCGTAACTAATCTGAAATAACACTTACTCATTTCCGCCAACAAAAGGCCCCCGCTCGCAGCAAATCGCTGCGAGCGGGGGCCTTTTGCGCTAGCGCGTAGCGAGCTTCTCTTTCGGTAATTAGCAGCGAGCTCAGCACGAGTGCTCCCTAGGTGGCCCAGTGTACTGGGCACTTGCCACCACTCAGCAACGACCTTAGCCACCTCATTGGCAGCTGAAGAGGTGCCCTGCTGCTTGAATACCCTAAGGCAAAGGCATGGACAATAACAGATTAGGTACAAAGCCGCATTATCAAATACTAGATGGGCTGCGGGGCGTGGCGGCCATTATCGTGGTGTTTTTTCACCTGGCCGAGCCGCTTGCCAGCGGCCACCTCGACAATATTGTCAATCACGGCTACCTAGCGGTCGATTTTTTCTTTCTTCTGTCCGGCTTTGTCATTGGGTATGCCTACGACGACAGGTGGAGCAACCTGACCATCGGGGGCTTTCTGCGGCGCCGCTTCGAGCGGTTGCAGCCACTCGTGGTGCTGGGCATGACGCTCGGCGCCGTGGGCTTTTACTTTACCGATTCTACTATCTGGCCGCTCATCCATACGGTGCCGGTGTGGAAGCTGCTCGTGGTCATGCTGATAGGCTATACGGTGCTGCCCATTCCGCTGTCGATGGACATCCGGGGCTGGCAAGAAATGCACCCGCTCAATAGCGTTGGCTGGTCGTTGTTTTTCGAGTATGTAGCCAATATTCTCTACGCGCTCGGCATCCGAAAGCTGTCCAATAAAGCGCTGGCTGGTTTGGTAGCAGCGGCCGGCGCATTACTGTTACATTTTGCCCTAACTAATCCGAACGGCGACGTTGCGGGTGGCTGGACCCTGAACGCCGAGCATCTACGCATTGGCATCACGCGCACCCTATTTCCATTTTTTGCCGGCTTGCTTTTATCACGGGTGGCAAAGCCAACCTATATCAAAAATGCTTTCTTTTGGTGCAGTGCACTAGTCGCCGTTGTGCTGCTGATGCCAAGGATAGGCGGGGCAACGCACTTGTGGCTGAATGGGTTGTATGACGCTTTTTGCATCATTATTGTCTTTCCGCTCATCGTGTACATCGGCGCTAGCGGGGTGGTCCACAACCAGGCAGAAGATAGGATTTGCCGATTTCTGGGTAATATCTCATACCCCTTGTACATGACGCACTATGTACTTGTTTATTTCTACGTGGCCTGGATAAGCAATCACAAAGGCATTACCCTAGGGCAGACCTGGCCTTATGCACTGCTTACTTTTTCGGGAGCTATCATACTAGCTTACGCCAGCCTGAAGCTCTACGATGAGCCAGTGAGAGCTTGGCTGCGAAAAAAGCTGAAGTAATGCCATGTTAGTTTAGCTGCCTGCACCTGCCTAGGTCCGTTAGTGCTAGGCAGGTGGCCGCCTACAGCAGCACGCAATAAATCATTAGGCGCGGCCACAAAAAAGCCCCGTCAGAAACCTATAGACTCTGGCGGGGCTTTTTTGTGGTTGGTTTGGCTACATCTCGGCCAGCATTTCCCAGCGGTCGTTGAGCTTCGCCAGCTCTTTTTTCACTTGCTCAAACTTCACTGTCGTGTCCTTGAGCTGCGCCGTGTTTTGGTAAATCTTGGGGTCGGCCAATTGCTTTTCGTACACGGCCATTTCCTTTTCCAGTTTGTCGATGTTGGCTTCTACCTCGGCTAACTCTTTCAACGCCTTCTTTTGGTCGGGCGAAGAAGTTTTGTTTACCGTGGGTACGGGCTCGGCTACGGCAGCGGGCTTGGGGGCTGGCTTGGGCGCCGAGGGGCTGGGCAGGCCGGCTTTCTTGGCGGCTTTCTCGCGCTCATCCTGCCACTGCTCGTACTCGTGGTAGGTGCCGGGGTACTCTTTCAACTGGTAGTCTTCGATATACCAGATTTTGGTGGCCACATTCTCCACGAAGTAACGGTCGTGGCTAATCACAATGAACGTGCCCTCGTACTGCTCTAGGGCCTGAATGAGGATGTTAACCGACTGCATGTCCAAGTGGTTGGTCGGTTCGTCAAGCAGCAGGAAATTGGCTTCCGAAATTAGGGTTTTGGCCAAGGCCACGCGGCTTTTCTCGCCGCCGCTCAGCACCTTGATTTTCTTGTATACGTCGTCGCCCGTGAACAAAAACGAACCTAGGACGCTGCGCAGCTCCATCTCGTTGCGCTTCGAGCCGGCCTCGTTCATCTCCTGCAGTATCTCGTTGTCGATGGTCAGGCTTTCGAGCTGGTGCTGCGCGTAGAAGGCCATAATCACGTTGTGGCCGAGCTGGTGCTTGCCGGCGGTGGGCTGCTCGGCCCCGGCCACTAGGCGCATCAAGGTCGATTTACCCTTGCCGTTGGCGCCAATAAGCGCGATTTTATCGCCCCGCTCGATGTGCACGTGCGTGTCGCGGAAGATGAGCTTCTCGCCGTAGCTTTTGCCCACATGCTCCATGCGCAGAATATGGCGGCCAGGCTGCTGCGAAAACGTAAACTTGAAGTTGACGCGAGCGGCGTCGGGCGCTACGGCCTCGATGCGCTCTAGCTTGTCGAGGGCCTTCACGCGGCTCTGGGCCTGCTTGGCCTTGCTGGCGCTGGCCTTGAAGCGCTCGATAAAGCGCTCAGCCTGCTTGATGGCAGCTTGCTGGTTGTCGTATGCGCCCTGCTGAATCTCGGTGCGTAACACCTTCTCTTCCTGGTAGAACGAGTAGTTGCCGGCGTAGGGGTGCAGCTTGCCGCCGCTCACCTCCACGGTGGTATTGGTGGTGCCATCGAGGAATTCGCGGTCGTGGCTCACGATGATAACCGCGCCTTCGTAGCTCGCCAGGTAGGTCTCAATCCACTTGATGGAGGGCAGGTCCAAGTGGTTGGTCGGTTCGTCGAGCAGCAGCAGCGAGGGCTGCTGGAGCAGGATTTTGGCTAGCATCACGCGCATGCGCCAGCCCCCCGAAAACGTCTTGAGCGGCTTCTGCAAGTCCTCTGTCGAGAAGCCCAGGCCTTCCAGAATCTCTTCGGCCTTCGACTGCATGGTGTAGCCACCTAGGGCCTCAAAACGCTCTTGCAGGTTGGCCAGCTTGTCGACTAGGTCATCGGTATAGTCGGTTTCAAACTTGAGCAGAATCTCGTCGATTTTTTTCTGAAGCTCAAGGGCTTCGGCAAAGGCCTGCATGGCCACGATGAGAATGGACTCGTGCGAGTCGTAGCTCAGCAAGTCCTGGTTCAGGAAGCCCAGGCTCACGTCCTTGCTCATCGAGATGGAGCCGCCATCGGGCCGGTACTCGCCCACCAGCAGGCGCAGCAAGGTCGATTTGCCGGTGCCGTTGAGGCCCACCAGGCCAATTTTATCCTTGGGTTTGATGTGCAGGCTGGCCCCGTCGTAGAGGGTGCGCGAGCCGAAGTGAAAGTCTAGGTCGGAGATGGAAATCATTACGCAGCGGATATGCAGGCACAAAGGTACGGCGCACAGCAGCGCGAACTTCACAAGCGGCGCTGCTGCGGGCGCATAAAAAAGGCCGTTCTAGCACTAGAACAGCCTTTTAGCTTCGGAAGTGCCTCCTGGGGCGGGCGGTACGTGTAGTTTTTGAGAGTAGCTGGTACCTAGGGCAGCGGCACAGTGTCGTTGTTTTGGCTGAGCTTCTGGGCTATTTTTTGGGGCACGCCCACGCTGTGCAGGCCGCCGCTGATGAGGCCCTGCCGCCAGGCCGAAAACACCGACGAGCGCAGCTCGCGGCGGGTGTTCATCTCGCCCGTCACGAAGCGGCCGCTGGGGCGCGGGTTGTTATCGCGGATAACAAGGCCATTGAGCAGCCCGTTGAGGAAGCGCTTGAAGAGCGGCTTTTTCAGCTCGCCATCCTTGTACTTATACATCGCGATTTTGAGGTCGGAGTAGCTGGCCTGCATAGTACCCGCCACGCGCCGGCGGTCGATGTGCATGTCGAAGGCAATGCGCTGGGCAATACCACTTTTAAACTCAATGAGCTTGGTGGGCTTCACCATTGGGTTGAGGATGCTAAAAGGCGTGGCGCCAAAGTAGCCCCAGAGGTGATGGCGGCCCTGGGGGTCGAGCATGGGCGCGCGCAGGTGCGCCTGCACGTAGCAGCGGTTTTGTACGTAGCCAGTGGCCTCGCCCGTGAGCGGGTTAGCTAGGGTTTGGGTGCGTGGGTTGTTGCTGAGGTGGCGCAGGGTAATGTTGAGACGGTCGAACGATAGGGTGCCCACGCGAGGTGTTTCGGCGCTGCGGTAGCGGGCCGCGATGGTGCCATTGCGCACATCGAGGCGGCCTACTTCGAGGTGCAGGCGCAGCTTGCGCATGGCTTCGGGCGTGAGCACCGACTGGTTGTGCCCCATGGGGCCGCGCCCATCGCTATTGAGCCCTAGCCAAGGCTTTTCGAGACTGATACGCGCCACCCGCACGTGGCTGTGGTCGGAAAGCAGGTTGAAATCGAAGCCCTGGGCTCGTAGTTCAGTCATGCGCACCCGCAGTTGGGTGGTTTGGTAGCCCGTCCGCCGGTTTAGCTGCACTGGGCTGAAGATGGGGTCGAGGGCGAGTCCAGTCAGGCGAATGGTGCGAGCCTTGGTGTCGAGGGAAGCGCGCTCGATGCTGGTAGGGTAGGCCGGGGGCCGAAACACCGCCGTGAGGCGGCCACTATGAGCTTGCCAGCTGCGGGCGTACAAGATGCGCCCCTGGTTGGCCTGCCCACCCAACGAATCGACCCGAATAGTGCGTCCCGTAGCGTAGAAATGGCGCATCACGGGCTTATGCCGCAGCCCCACAATGGCCACAAATCCATCGTTGATGGCTAAGTGCCCTAGGTCGGTGCGGCGGGCCAGCGGGGCCGCCAGCTGCCATAGGGGCGGCGGCGCCTGCGCAGGCGGCCGAAAGGCAAACCGTGGCTGCTGCACTATGGCCGAGTCGGCGCGCAGGCGGTGCTGGTGCTGCCAGGCCGCCGCTTGCACGCCCCGCACGCGCAGCTGCGGCAGCAGCAGCGTCACTTGCGTAGCGCCGGGCTTGCCCTGGCCCGGCGCAGGCGGCTCAATGCTAAGGGAGTCGAGTGTGAAAGATTGCTGCTGCGTGGAAAAGCTGGCCTTGGCTAGCGTGAGCACGTGGCCGCCTAGGCGTCCCTGTGGGTAGCGAACTAGGGCCTGCCAGGTCGCCGCGCCTCCTAAGCGCTGGGTATCGGCTAAGCCGGCCTTAGTAAAAAGAATATCGCGAGCTTCCACATCGGCCCGCGTGACTTGGATGGTAGGCTCGGCTTTAGGACCAAAAGTGCCCCCTAGGTGCCGCAAGGCCAAGTAGCCCAGCCGCAGTGGGTGCTGCTGGTACAGCGGCGCGGTGGGGTGGGGGGCGGGCTTTTTGGCCAAGGCCAGCACCTGCACGCGCAGTGAATCGAGCACTAGGCTATCGAGCGGTACGGTGCGGCCGCGTAGCAAGGCCAGCACACCCAGGCCCCGCAGGTCGAGCCGCCCTAGGTACATGGTGAGGCGCGGTAGGGTGTCGGCTAGCGGGCGGGCGGTGGGGCGCAGGACTACCCGGCGCAGGTGCAGAGCCCGCGGCCAAAGCTCGGTGCGCAGGCTGCCGATGCCGAGCTGGTACTGGCCGTGAGTTTGCTCGGCTACTTGCTTTTCGAGGGTGCGGCGTAGCCAGGGGTCGAGGCCCAGCCACAGCGCTGCTACTGCCAGCACCAGCAGCACTACTAGCGCTGCTCCAACTCGGCGTAGCCAGGTCTGCCAAAGGGGAGGGGCGACGGCGGAAGGGGATGAGTTACTCAAAAGCAGAAACTTAAGCTGAGTGCCTCCTAACGGCAAAGCGCTTGGGTAAGGTTGCGGTGGCAAGAGAATTAGCTCAACCTTCGGCGCTACGACACTCGTAAGAAGTAAAAATTTACCATTTCTTCACTATTCAATACCAATGCGTTCTGCTTCTTCTCTCCTGCTGCGCCTCAGCCTAGGTGGCACGCTGTTGCTCTCGGCCGCCGCTTGCGACAAAGACAACGATACCGATAACGATGACCCCGCCCAAGTCACCTTCACGCAGGCTGGCCTCTACCCCGAAGGCACGCAGTACGACGACGACAACGACCGCTTTTTGGTAAGCTCTCAAACGGCAGGTCGCATTGGGCAAGTAGCCGACGATGGCACGTACAGGCAATTTGCCGACGATGAGCGGCTCGTCTCCACCATCGGCCTCAAGCTAGACCAGGCCAGCGGGCGCAACCGCTTGCTGGCGGCTGTGTCAGACCCTGGCTATAACACTACGCGCACCACCAACGATACCCGCCGCAAGCTGGCCGCCGTGGCCATCTTCGACGTCACGAGTGGCACCCGAACCGGCTACGTCAACCTAGGGAGCCTGCGGCCCGCCGCTGCGGCCCACTTTGCCAACGACATCGCCGTCGATGATGCGGGCAATGCCTACGTGACTGACAGCTTCGCGCCCATCATTTATAAGATTGACTTACAGGGCGTGGCTACAGTATTTCTAGAAAATGCGGCGCTGGCCGCTCCAGCCGGCGCGTTTGGCCTCAACGGCATCGTGTACCACCCCGGCGGCTACCTCATCGTGGCCAAGTCAGATGAGGGGGCGCTGATTAAGGTGCCCCTAGCCAACCCCAGCAGCTTCACCAAAGTGACGACTACTGGCCTCACCCTGACCGGCGACGATGGCTTGCAACTCACGGACAATAACACCCTGCTGGTAGCCTGCAATGCCCAGGGCCAGGTGTACCGCCTCAGCAGCACCGACAATTTTGCGAGTGTAACCCAAACTGGCAGCTTTGCCACGGGCGCCGTGTACCCCACCACCCTGGCCCGGCGCGATGGCCAGAGCTACGTGTTGTACTCATACCTCAATGCTTTGCAGCAGATGCAGAACCCGCCCGTGGAGAAGTTCAGCCTCACCCGCGTGGCGTTTTAGGGAGGACATTGGCGCCCTCACAGTAGCTTTGAGGCCGGGGCCGCCGCAGGCAGCCCCGGCTTTTAGTTTCTATTGCTCCGGCTCTTTCGTTCATGCTCGCTATTACCTCCCTGTTGCCGTCGCCGGCATCCGACCACATCAACGCCCTCATTAAGAGCCTGGAAACTGAGTTTGGCCTGACCGACGTGCAGGCCACGCCCGAGCCGCACCTCACCTACCAGCTAGTAGAGCCGCTCGACCTCGACCAACTAAAGGCTGGCTTGCGCCAAATAGCCGATACCACCGCGTCCTTCGTGGCGCACACCACGGGGCTGGGTATGTTTCCGGGCGAGCGGCCCGTTATTCATATTCCGGTGCTGCGTTCCGATTATCTTAATCAGCTGCACCATCGCATTTTGGAGGTAGCTACACCCATGTGCAGCCGCACCGACAAGTATAGCGCCCCCGACCTCTGGCTGCCCCACGTGTCGCTGGCCCTGCACGACACCACGCCCGAGCTCCTAGGTCCGGTATTGCAGTTTCTCAACAACCAAACCTTTAACCTAGAGCTGGATATCACCAACCTCGCCCTGCTGCGTCCCGATGGCGACTTCTTTGTGCGCGAGGAGGTATTTGAGTTTAAGGGGTAAAAGCACGGTGCTTAAACGAAGAAGGGGGAGCGGTTAATAGCTATTAACCGCTCCCCCTTCTTTGTTATGCGATACCCTATCGGTTCAAGATAGTGCGGTTGCGGTTGAGCTTGAGGTCCTGAAGCAGGCTGCTCTTAGCCGCAATAGTGAAGCTGTAGCCACGGGTTTGGCCCACGGGCATCCACATCCCCGTAATCTGCCAGCAGTGCAGGTCGCGGGTGAAGTTGATAACCGGGTACACAAAGGTGTTAGCGCGCAAATCGTAGTTGAGCGTGGAGCTCAGGCGCAGGTTTTCGGTGAGCTTGACTGAGCCCGTGGCCGTGATGGAGTTGTTGGCGAGCAGCGGTACCAGGGCCGCGTAAGCCGCATTGCGGAAGGGCGCAGAGTTGGTGCTGTAGCTAGCTGTGTACTGCACGCTGGCCTCCCACGGAATATCAAAGTCGATATAGTCGGCGTAGATGGCCACCGGCAGCGGCGAACCCAGCACAGGGTCGTTGGAAGGTGCCACGGCCCTAGGTATGTTAGCCGCACTCTTGGGCCGCGCAGCGGGGTTGAATTGGTACCCTAGGCTCAAGTTGGCTGCCGTGAGGCGCGCCAGCTTGAAATTACGCTGGTTGAATAGGTATTCGTTGGTATTGCGGCCAGTCGAATCGCGCTGGTAAAAGGAAAATGCGCTGCTAATCACCACGTTGAGCTTTTTCGCCACCTGCACGCGGTAGTTCAGCGTTAGGGGCGAAAGCTTAGGGGTGAAGTCATCGGCCGCGAAGTTGTACCCTACGGCTAAGTCGATGCCATCGGCCAAGCTCACTTTTTTAAACTCTTCGGTGCCCGTAGTATCATTTTTGTTACGCACCTTCATCTCAATTGAGTTTTGCACTGAGAAGTTAAGGGCGCTCACTCGCGCGCTAGCTGTCTGCCCAAATAGGAAGCCCTGATAGCGCGTGAACGTAGTCGGGTCGAGGAGGCGCCCACCATTGTAGGCTACGCGTAGGTCATTGTTCAGGGCATCGTAGTCTTCTTGTGAGATGCCTCGGTAAGCCGCTGACTTAGAAAGGTCAGGCGAATAAGCATACGTCAGGCTAGGCGTGACTTTGTGGCGAATAGCCTTGATGTTCTTGCTTTTGAAATTCAGCTGCCCGTAGAAAGTCGTCGTGGCCGACAGGTTGGCCGAATAAGAATACGCCCGGCTAAAGCCCCGAGTGGTGTCAATGCGTAGCGCCTGAGCCTGCTCAATGTAGCGGTAGTTCAGCGACTGCGGGTACCAAGTTTCGCCATAGCTCACAGAAGGCTGCAGCTGAATATGGCGAATAAGCGTGGCCGAGGGTAGCGTAATCTGAAACTGGTGTTGGGCCGCGCTCTGAGCGTTGCGCAGCAGCGGCTTTATGTTCGAGAGGCTAAAGGGAATATTGTACGCCGTGGTGCTGCCGCCAAGCAGCGGCAGGCCCGAGCTGAGTGTGCGGGCCGCCACCACGTTGGTTAGCTGGTTTTGGGCCACCAAGTTGTAGCTCACGGCAAACTGCTCGTACCACGCGCCGTGGGGCTTGATGCCCAGCCACTGGTAGGGGTACTGGCGCGCCACGCCCACGCTCAGGTTGGGCAGGGTAAAGGCCATAACGCCCGTCTGCGTATTCTGGCTTTGGCTGGCCTGAATAGAGTAGTTGATGGGTAGGTGACGTAGCTGCTTGGAGTAGCTCACCGTCGAGTTGAAGGCCGGGGTGAGGTAGCGCCGCGGGTCGAGGGTATTCACGCGGTTGTAGAACGAGCTACCCGCCTGCACACTGGCCGTGAAAACCCCGCCGCCCGGCGTGGGCGTGGGCGAGTGGCTCCAGGTAATCCAGAAGCTATTCTGCGAAAGCGGGGCAATGTAGTCGGGGCTGGTGCTGGCCGTGCCAGTGCCCAAAATAGAATTGATGGGCCGGTTGGTAAACGAGATGCGGGCGCTGCCTCGGTAGCGGTAGCGTTTGTTGTACGTCAGCTCGGTATTGATGCCGAAGCCCCCAAAGCGCTCGGCGTTGCCGGCGTAGAGGTCGCCCGTCACGCGCAGCCCTAGGTAGTCGTTGGGGGCCCAGTAATAGCCGCCATTCGAGAGGTAGTAGCCGCGGTCCTGGGCTTGCCCGAAGGTCGGAATAATGATGCCTGAGCCCCGCCCACCGTGCTGCATGGGGAAGTAGCCAAACGGTAGACCTAGGGGCAATGGCACATCGCCGATAACCATGTGAAACGGCCCCGTAATAATGGCCTTGCCCGGTATCACCTTGGCCTTGGCCGCCCTGATGTAGAAGTGCGGGTGCTCGAGGTTACAGGTGGTGTAGGTGGTGCCTAGGTTATGTATTGTATTGTCGGGCTGGCGCTTGGCTACTTCCGAGTGCACGTAGCCCTCGCCTTGCTGCGTTATGGCGCCCGAAATAAGGCCCCGCTTGCTTTTGAAGTTGTAAGCGATTTCCTCGGCCGTATAGTTGCCGTTGCCGTCCTTGAACACAGGCTTACCAATGGTCCTATTTTTCAGCGAGTCGCGGCGGCCGTTGGCCAGCACAGTGCTGCGGCCGTAGTCCACCGTGATAAGGTCGGCCTTCATGTTCATGGCCCCGTAGTCCACGTTGGCCTTGCTGTAGAGGCGGGCTACCTTCTTGGTCACATCAAACTGAATTGAGTCGGTGGCCGAGTATTTCACGGTTGTCTCGATGGGGCTGCGGCGCTTGAGGTCGGCTAGGTGCAGCGAGTCTTCGCGGCGGCCAGCACGGCTGGTATCGCGGGCCAAGCCGATGGTATCGCCGCTGAGGCTAGGAGCCGGCTTGCGCGACACGGACGGCACCTGCGGCCGGCCAGTGTTGGTTTGGCCGGGTGGGGGTGGGCTCTGGGGCTCGTTGGGGTCGGCCGAGATGTTGCGTACCGGCTGGGTAGGCGCCGAGCCCGCCCGCCGTTTGCCCTGCGTGCGCGGGGCCGACGTAGAGTCCGCCTTGGTCTGGGCGAAGGCCAGCGGGCCGCTTAACAGCAGCAGAAAAAAGCACAGCCAAGCTGGCACCCAGCCAGCCCATAAGCAAGCGCGCCAGCCAGTGGCCGAAGGAAAGACAGAAGACAGCAAGTGAAAGGTAGCGCCGGGCGAATTACTTTTGGGGTTCCAGACAAACAAAGATAGCAGGCAGCCAACCTGCTGCGGCGGCATTCCCCAGTGCCGCCTTTTTCCCCCAACGAACGACGTGCGGATTATTGCTTCCTTAGCTGTTAGCTTTTGGCTCTTGGCTGCTAGCTTTTTTTCCGGCCCTTCTAAAACGACGGCCCAAAGCAGCCAAAACCCGGTCGGGCACAAGCCTTCGGCTGAACAAAAGGCTGACAGCCAGCTGCTGGAAATTGCCAGCCCCGACGAGGCCAATCGCTACCGCCTGCGCACGGTGGTGCTCGATGCTGGCCACGGCGGCAAAGACATTGGCTGCTCGGGCAAGTCGGCTCACGAGGCCGATGTAGCCTTGGCCATCATCCTGGACCTAGGGCGCCGCATCAAGGAAGGCTACCCCGGTGTGCGAGTCATTTACACGCGCCGCACCGACGTGTTTGTGGAGCTCGACGAGCGCGCCGCTATTGCCAACCGCAACCACGCCGACCTTTTTATTTCGGTGCATTGCAATGCCGGCCCGCACGCTTCGCACGGCACCGAGGTGTGGTGTATGGGTCCGCACAAGACCGAGGCCAACCTAGGCGTAGCTAAGCGCGAGAACGCGGTAATCTTGCAAGAGAAAGACTATCAGCGCCGCTACGACGGCTTCAACCCCAACTCGCCGCAGGGCAACATTCTGTTTTCGCTGTTTCAGAGCGCCTATATCACCAACTCGCTGCGCCTGGCCCAGCGCGTGGATAGACACTTTCGCACCAGCGTGGGGCGCAGCTCGCGCGGGGTCAAGCAGGCCGGCTTTATCGTGCTCTGGAAGTCTACGATGCCCTCTATACTCGTGGAATCGGGTTTTTTAACTAACCCAACCGAAGAAAATTATCTCGGCAATAAGGCCGGGCAGCAGGCTATTGCGGGCGGTATTTATCGCGCTTTTCGAGAGTATAAGCACGACCTCGAAGGCGGACCAGCTGAGTAAGTTAGTGACTTGCCTACGGGGGAGGTAAACATCCGGGCGGCGTTTACGTTAGGAAGCCTTAGGCGGGCTTGCTACTGCGCAAGCATCCGCACTTCCTCAAAACCCGTGAATCAGCTTTAATCTGCAATACTGTGTCTAAAGAAATAAAAGTAGGCCTATTGGCCGTAGTAGCGTTAGTGGCGTTGGCGGTAGGCTTCAATTTCCTGCGCGGCAGCAACTTGTTGTCGAACGACCGCACTTATTATGCTATTTATCCCAAGGTAGATGGTCTTAATGTGGGCGCCCCGGTCATTCTGAATGGTATCAAAGTAGGGCAGGTGAAAAACCTGGAGCTACAGCCCGAGAGTAACAACAGTGTGCGTGCCTCGATAGAGCTCGAAAAGGGCGTAACGGTAGGCGACTCGACCAAGGCTGGCCTCAGTGGCTCGCTACTTGGTTCCAAAACCATCACGCTAGTGCTAGGGTCTGACTCTAAGAAGTTTACCGGGGGCGAAACCCTGAAAACGACCACCGCTGTGAGCCTTACCGATGTAGTACAGGCGCGCGCCACAGTACTGCTCGATACCGTGAACTCAACACTGGCACACCTAAACGGCTTCCTGAATAAGGATGCGCAAACCAACATCCAGGGTACTCTGGTAGGCGCTCGCCAAAGCACTGAAGCCTTGCAACGCCTCATCGCCGCCAACCAAGCCAATATCAACCAGATTACTCGTAACCTGGCTCAAATGAGCGCTGCGCTTAACAAGAGCACTGCTAAGCTCGACCACATCGCCAACAATTTCACCCAACTGTCTGATTCGCTCAAAGCGGCTCCCGTAGGCCCCGCCTTGCGCAACCTGAACGCTACCCTCGCCGAAGCGCAAACGTCGCTCAAGGGCGTAAGCACGGCTCTGAACGACAAAAAAGGTTCGCTGGGCAAGCTCATCAACGACTCGCTGCTCTACAACAACTTGAACGCCACGGCCGCCAGTGCTGACGCGCTGCTAGCCGACATGAAAGAAAACCCCAAAGACTACGTGCATTTCTCGGTGTTTGGCGGTGGTAAGAAAAAAGTGAAAACGGAAACCACGACGCAGCCCGACGGTACGAAAAAGACTGAGCAAAAAAAGGTTACTTCGGCTAGTGCGCTTGCAAACTAATAAGTACCCTCGCTCTGCTTATAACTTTGAAACCCGTCCCAATTAGGGGCGGGTTTTTTTGTAGCGCGGACTTTTAGTGCGCGACTACTTATTTCTGAATAGCATTAAGCTTCGCGGATTGAAAGTTCGCGCCACTCTCCCCATCCCACCCAATTAGTTATGAACGTCGAGTTCAATCGCAACGAAGACCATCTGCAGCAGCTCACGTACCAGCTGCGCAAAAAGCTTGAAAAAGTAGCCCTAGGGGGCGGCGAAAAGCGTATTGCCGCTCATAAGGCCAAGGGCAAGCTCACCGCTCGCGAGCGCATCAACTACCTGCTCGATAAGGGCGCCGCCCAAGTTGAAATTGGCGCCTTTGCCGGTGAGGGCATGTACCCCGACGAAGGGGGCTGCCCCAGCGGCGGCGTGGTTGTGGTGCTAGGATATGTGCAAGGCCGCCAGTGCGTGGTCGTGGCCAACGACGCTACCGTGAAGGCCGGCGCCTGGTTTCCCATCACGGCTAAGAAAAACCTGCGGGCCCAAGAAATCAGCATCGAAAACAAGCTGCCGATTATCTACCTTGTCGATTCGGCGGGCGTGTACCTGCCGATGCAGGACGAAATTTTTCCGGATAAGGAGCACTTCGGCCGCATCTTCCGCAACAACGCGGTGATGTCCTCGATGGGCATTGTTCAGATTTCGGCCATCATGGGGCCTTGCGTGGCGGGTGGCGCTTACCTGCCCATCATGAGCGACGAGGCCATGATAGTGAGCGGTACCGGCTCGGTGTTTCTGGCTGGCTCGTACCTGGTAAAGTCGGCCATCGGCGAAACCATCGACAACGAAGCCCTAGGTGGCGCAGCTATGCACTCGGAGGTGTCGGGCGTGACCGACTATAAGTTTGACACCGATGAGGAGGCGCTCGACCACATCCGTAACATCTTCGACAAGCTGGGCGCGCAGCCCTCGGCTGGCTTCAGCCGCGCCACGCCCGCCGCGCCTAGGTTGCCCGAGAAAGAGCTCTACGGCTTGCTGCCCGCCGACCGCGCCAAGCCCTACGACATGATGGAAATCATCAACCGGCTGGTCGATAACTCGGAGTTTGAGCCCTATAAAGACTTGTATGGCCAAACGCTTATCTGCGGGCTGGCGCGCATCGATGGCTGGGCCGTGGGCATCGTGGCCAACCAGCGCAAAATCGTGAAGAGCAAGAAAACGGGTATGCAGATGGGCGGCGTCATTTACTCCGATTCGGCCGATAAGGCGGCCCGCTTCATCATGAACTGCAACCAGAAGCGTATTCCGCTGGTGTTTTTGCACGATGTATCGGGTTTCATGGTGGGCAGCCAGAGCGAGCAAGGCGGTATCATTAAAGACGGCGCCAAGATGGTGAATGCTATGAGTAACAGCGTGGTACCTAAGTTCACCGTGATAGTTGGCAACAGCTACGGCGCCGGCAACTATGCCATGTGCGGCAAGGCCTACGACCCGCGCCTCATTGTGGCTTGGCCCACCGCCCAACTCGCCGTGATGAGCGGCGCCGCGGCCGCTAACACGCTCCTCCAAATTCAGGTCGCCAGCCTCAAAGCCAAGGGTGAGGTCATCACGCCCGAAGCCGAGAAGGAACTGCTCGACCGCATCAAGGCCCGCTACGACGAGCAATTATCACCCTACTATGCAGCGGCCCGCCTCTGGGTCGATGCCGTAATTGACCCGCTTGAAACGCGTAAGGTTATCTCGCAAGGAATCAGCGCCGCCAACCATGCGCCGATTGAGAAAGCATATAACGTGGGCGTTATTCAGGTGTGAACTACCTTGCAGTTCAATTCAATAGTTCACGTTTGTTAATTGCATGAAAACCGTACTATTTAGATTTTTGATAATTTTTGCTATCATACTTACTAAAAATATACCTGCGAATTCGCAAGCGTGGGCCTTGGTAGCAAAAGACCCTAATGGCGAATCCTATTCAATGAAAAGTGCCTCGAATGAGGCATACACCTACAATAAAAAGGTTTGGGTACGACATACATCTCCCAGATTGACTACTCATACGAAAGATGGGCGAGATGCTGTTTTTCCCAATGCATCTGAAGTAAAGTTATATAGTTTTGATTGCAATTCAAGGCGACTTATGCTTTATCAGGTTGTAGTTTATAACTCAAAAGGCTTAGTAGTAAATACCTATAAGGAAGAGGAATATGAAAGGACTTGGGATGAAGTTATTCCTGATAGTATAGGGGAAATGCTACTCAACAAAGCATGTCAACTTTTTTAAAAGAAAATTTTATGAGTTCAATAGTCTACCGTATTGGCCAAGATGGCTATGTGTATCCAAGTGATAAGGTGATTCCAGTGAAGACGTTATACTTTATTGAAACAGTATTAATACCGGAAAAGACAACTTTAGTGCTTAAAAGGGAATATTATACTGCGTATTTACAAGACCCTGAAAGGCAGCGAGTAACTGGTAACGTATTAGAGTGGCAGGGTATTCGGTGTCGTATAGAAGAGCGTGATGGTTGGGCTAGTGATTCGGATAAGAAGGACTTTGGACTTGAAGGTATTGTGCTAATAGCCCACATTACAGATAGAAGAAACAGGCAAGAGCGCCTCTTATTCACTAACAATTGGCATGATGGAGCAGCTTGGAATCAATTGATGGCTTACGTACGAGATTTGGCTGGAGTAGAACGTCATGAGCACATATTTGAAGCACGCCAACTGCGATTGAGAATAAGCTGACTTACTTAATCGTCAGGTAGATTGAAATTTGCCGTCAAGTAGTTTTACTATGTCCACGCTCCCCAATACCCACCCCAGCGAAGTACTCTAGGAGGAATTTCTAACCGGACTCAACCTCACCGCCTACCGCCTCGCCCAAGACGTAGGTATTCCCCAAACCCGTCTCTCAGAAATCCTGAAGCGCAAGCGTCATATTACTGCCGACACGGCCCTACGTCTAGCCCGCTATTTTGGCAACTCGCCCAAATTTTGGTTAGGATTGCAAAATGACTACGACCTTGAAGAAGAACAGCGTGCCCACGTGGCGAATTTTGACCGCATTCCAGCCTTCACTCAAAAAGCCGCTGCCTAGGCGGCTTTTTGTTTTATACTCAAGCTGTATTAAACCGGCGCGAGCTTAGCGCAATGATTAGGTTGCCCCTCTAAACTGGCGCGAGTTTAGCGAGGCGTAACTTGTGCTAGTAGCGAGGCCTCTCACTAAGCGCGTGTACTTCGCATTCGCGATACCTTTGTGAAGCGGCTGTGAACATTTGTGCTGCTAATGTTATCAAATGCGTATTTCTACGTTTGCGGGGTTGCTTTTTACCCTAGGGGTGGCCGGGCGGGCTCATGCCCAATCTGTTCTCAACCCTGAGCAGCCTTGGGGAAGCTGGCTGGTGGGCACGGTGCAGCTGCCAGGCAGCGCCACCAACCGCTGGGGCGGCTTTGCCGAGGTACAGATACGCACCAATGCCGTATTCCACGATTATTTCTACAACGAGATAAAGGCGGGGGGCAGCTTCGACATCGACCCCAACTTCACGGCAACCGTGGCGGGGGGGCGTTACACCACTTCTGAATACCAAGACCTAGGAGCCGGCCCCCTCAACTCCGAAAAGCGCTTGTGGGAACAACTGGTACTTACGCAGTACACGCACCGTCTCAAGCTGGAGCACCGCTACCGCATCGAGCAGCGGTGGTTTACGTTTCGCGACGACCGCACCGAGTTTCGGCAGCGCTTCCGCTACCGCCTCAATGCATTTCTGCCGCTTGGGCACCAAAAAATAGAGCCTGGTACCGCCTTCCTGGTCGCTTACGACGAAGTTTTTCTCAACCCTAAGGGGCCCGTTTTTGAGCGCAATCGCGTGTACGGTGGCGTAGGCTACCAGTTTAATAAGCACCTGTTTTTGCAGGTCGGCTACGTCAACCAAGCTAACTACAACTATACCGCCAGCCAGGGACAGTTCATCTTGCAAAACACGGCCGCCAAAAACAATGTGGTGCTGAACGTGACCTACAAGATTTTGCATAAGAACGCCAAAGCGCAGCCTGTAGAAAAGCTGCCCTCGCAGCCCGACTAAGCGCTGGCCTACCTAGGCTAGTATGGCAACTTTGCTCAGCTAAAACCCGGACGCAGTCGCTAGCGGCTAAGCATTACCATAATCTCACAGGAGCTTCTAAAAAATGCCCTAGGTGGCATGTTTAGGCACTTTTGTGCCATGGCCGCAGCAACGGGAGGCGATACTTTTCCCGGGGAGTAAAAATAAATATGCAGCAAATGGTATCAATGCTGCGTAATGTGTCTACGTTTGTAGTGCACTAGTAACGTAGAACACTAAAGCGCCTCTCACATGGTCCGCATCCGTAACCTGCACTTTGGCTACTCCCGCCGAGCGCTCCAACTCGAAAACCTGAACCTAGACTTGCTCCGCGGCCGCATCTATGGCCTGCTTGGCAAAAACGGGGCGGGCAAGTCCACCTTGCTCAAAAACATCGTGGGGCTGGCCTTCCCACAGTCGGGTACCTGCGAGCTCGACGGCCACGCCGCCGCCCGGCGCCGGCCCGACACGCTGCAAGACCTGTTCTTTCTACCCGAGGATGTGCAGGTGCCGCCCGTCACGGCTACGCAGCTAGCGGCCAGCACGGGCGTGTTCTACCCACGCTTTGATGAAGGCGCGTTTCACGAGTACTTGCGCGAGCTCGACGTGCCGTCGATGAAGCAGCTCACGGCCCTCAGCTACGGCCAGCAGAAGAAGGTGCTGATTGCCTTTGCCCTGGCTACCAACACCAGCCTGCTCGTGCTGGATGAGCCCACCAACGGCCTTGATATTCCGAGCAAGGCACAATTTCGCAAGCTAGTGGCGCGGGCGCTAGGGGAGGAGCGGTGCGTTATCATTTCCACGCACCAGGTGCGCGACCTCGACAGCCTTATCGATACGGTGCTGGTGCTGCACGAGCGCCGGATAGTGCTCAACGAAACTATCGACCAACTAGCTGAGCAACTCAGCTTTGGCACGGCGCCAGTGGGCACGGCGCCCCCCGATGTGCTATATGCCGAAGTAGCGGCGCGCGGCCAGCAAGTCATCCGGCCCAACCACGCCGGGGCTTACAGCAAAGTCGATTTAGAGTTGCTTTTCAATGCCTTAACCGGCCCGCAATCGGCCGTGGCTTCCTACCTAACCCAGCGCCAACATGAACCAGTACTTTAATCTCGCCCGCTTTGGGCGTTTGCTGCGCAAGCACACTCTTGAGCATATAAAGGGCTACGCAATAAGCGTCGCTGTGCTGGCCGGCGGCATTGCAGTGGTGCTCGGCAGTCTTACGTATCTGCGACATTGGCCGCTTGACCACGAGATGCAGCTAATCCTATTCATATTCGGGCTTCTGGCAGCAGGCGGGGTGTTTACCTCGACGGTGTTCGCCGAAGTTGGTGACCCCAAGCGAGCCGCCACGGCGTTGCTGCTGCCTACCTCCCACATCGAAAAATACCTTGTGGCATGGTTCTACTCGCTACCACTGTTTCTAGTAATTTACGCAGTGGTTTTTACGGGTGTCAATCTATTGATACTCAAGGTTGGTAGCAATGGGCACCCGTATGAGTTGTATGATTTTTCGCGTGGAGCTAGCGAGTGGGTTTCGCCACTGCTAAGCTACGTGCTTTTGCATAGTGTCGCATTGTGGGGAGCTATCTACTTCCAGCGGCTGCATGTCATCAAAACTGCCTTTCTGATTTTTGGCTCGATGCTACTATTGCTGCTAGTGAATCGGCAAGTGATGCTAGCCTTGTTGCCGAGCAGTCGGCCTATTGCCCCCTTCAGCGATGTGTGGGTAGGGGAGGGAATGCAATCGTCTTTGCTTTCACTACCTGATAATCAATGGCAGCTTCTTATGGTGCTGTTGCCTATTGCGTTGGCCATGCTGCTGTGGGCGGCCTCCTACGCCCGGCTCACCGAGAAGCAGCTTTAACATGAAACTCTTATGGAATTTAATGATAACGAAGCCATTTACCTGCAAATAGCTGGGTACGTGGGCGAGAATATCCTGCGCCAGCAGTGGCCGCCCGACCAAAAAATACCGTCGGTGCGCGACCTAGCGGCCGAACTGCAAGTAAACCCCAACACCGTGATGCGCACCTACGAGTTTTTGCAAGGCCAGGGCGTGGTTTATAATAAGCGCGGCCTAGGCATGTTTGTGGCCCCCGATGCGGGCCAGAAGGTGCAGGCCTTCCGCCGCGAGCGGTTTTTGCAGCAAGAGCTGCCCAATTTCTTCAATACTATTTCGCTGCTGGGCATCGGCTTTGAGGAGCTGGCTCAGCGCTACGAGCAGTTCAAGGCCGCGCAGGCCGCCATTCCTTCGCTTTCGACCCATGAAAAACAGTAGCAAATTTCTGCTGGCCGCCGTGTTGGTGCTGCTGGCCTCACTCACGGCCTACAACATGGCCCTACGCACCGAATACCGCCTAGGTACCTATAAAGACCCCCTACGCGGCTTTGCCACACTGCCGCTCACGGGCTTCAGCGAAGTGGCTGTGCCGGCTGCCACTACGGTGAGTGTTAAGATAGTATCTGGCCCGTTTAGCGTGCGCATCAATCCCCGGGCGCAGGAGTTTGTGCACGTGCGGCAGCAAGGCACGCGGTTGGTGATAGAGGCCGATTTTCCGGAGCGCCAGAAGTTCTTAGGCTGGGGCGACGGCGTGGTGATTAGCTGCCCGCGCCTCACGGCCGTGAGTGCCGATGCGGTGTACCTAGAAGCCGGCCAGCGGCGGGTTGACAAGGGCTACCCCGACAACCGCATAGTGCGGGTGCAAGGCTTCGTGCAAGACAGCCTGACCGTGCGGGCCGACAATGGCAGCCACGTAGAGCTGACCGGCAACCAGCTAAGCATGCTGCGCGCCACCACCGGGGCCATGCCCGGCAGCCACGCTAGCCTCAACATCGAAGCCGATAACCGCATTGCAGCGGCCCAGCTTGACCTGCGGCACCAAAGCGAATTGAAGATGAAGAATATCCTGATTCCGGGACTGCGCTACCAGGTGTCGGATAGTGCGCAAGCCTTTTTGAGCGGCGCCGCCCTGCGGAGCTTGGTGCAAAAATGAACGTGGAGGCTAAAGTAGCCGTAAGCAGAAGTCATTAGCTTATTAACTACTTGGTTACATGCCTCAGAAAACAGTTGCTGAAATTATCATTGACACGCTGCAAGCAGCAGGGGTCAAACGGGTCTACGGACTGGTGGGCGACTCGCTCAATGGCCTGACTGACACCATCCGGACGCGCGAGGGGATAGAATTTATTCAAGTGCGGCACGAAGAAGCCGGGGCCTTTGCGGCTGGCGCCGAGGCCCGCATGACGGGCAGCCTGACCGTGTGCGCCGGCTCGTGCGGGCCCGGCAACACCCACCTCCTCAATGGCCTCTACGACTGCCACCGCAGCCGCATGCCAGTGCTGGCCCTAGCCGCCCAAATTCCGAGCGTGGAAATCGGTACGGGCTATTTTCAGGAAACCCACCCCGAGCGCACGTTTCAAGAGTGCAGCCACTACTGCCAGGTAATAGCTACCCCTAAGCAGGCCGTGCGCATGGTCGAGGGTGCCATTCAGGCATCGATAGGTTTAGGAGGTGTATCGGTACTGGTAGTGCCCGGCGATGTGCTGCACCTCAAGGCCGACGCGCCCGAGCCCCGTATTCCGTCCCTAGGTCATTCTAGCGCCCTAGTGCCCGCCAGCACCAAGATTGCCGAGGCCGCCCGCCTGCTCAACGAGTGCGAAAAAGTGACCATCTTGGCGGGCATAGGCTGCGACAGCGCCCACGCCCAGCTGCTGCAAGCCGCCCAGGCATTGCAGGCGCCCGTGGTGCACGCCTTGCGTGGCAAGGAATGCATCGAGCCCAACAACCCCTACGATGTAGGGTTGACTGGCCTGCTGGGCATGCCGGCCGGCTACCACGCCCTCATGGATGCCGACGGCATCCTGATGCTAGGTACCGACTTTCCATATCGGCAGTTCTTTCCCGAAAATGCCCGGGTGGTGCAAATCGATAAACGCGCCGAGCACCTAGGGCGCCGTACTAGGGTAGAAGTGGGCCTGCATGGCTCTGTCATCGAGACCCTAGGGCTGCTGCTACCACAGCTGCGCACTCGTACCGATTCGGCGCACTTGCGCACCGCCCAGCAGCGCCATCGCGAAGACGATGCCCACCTAGCCGAACTCGCCACTGGCGACGCCGGCGATACCAGCCTGCACCCGCAGCACGTGGCCCGCCTGCTCGATGAGCTAGGTGCCCACAACGCTGTATACACCTGCGACGTGGGTACGCCCACCATCTGGGCCGCCCGCTACCTACACATGAATGGCCACCGCCGTTTGCTAGGCTCCTTCATCCACGGTAGTATGGCCAATGCGCTCTCGCAAGCTATTGGTATTCAATTAGCAGAGCAAGGCCGCCAGGTGATTGCCATGTGTGGCGATGGTGGCTTTGCCATGCTGCTAAGCGAGCTGCTGACCCTGCGCCAGCTCAAAGTGCCCGTGAAGGTTATCATCTTCAACAACAGCGCCTACGGCTTTGTGGAGCTAGAAATGAAAGCCGCCGGCACGCTCGAATACGGCACTACCCTCGACAATCCTGATTTTGGCAAACTGGCCGAGGCAGCGGGCGTCAAAGGCTACCGCGTGAGCGACCCCGCTCAACTCGAAAGCGTGCTGCGCGAAGCTCTGGCCCACGACGGCCCCGTGGTAGTCGATGCCGTGGTGAAGCGCCAAGAGCTGAGTATGCCGCCCACCATCGACCGCCACCAGGCCACCGGCTTTGGTCTCTATGCCCTCAAAGCCCTCATGGATGGGCGCGGCGGTGAACTGCTCGAAATGGCTAAAACCAATCTGACGCGCTAGCGAACACCTAGGGCTTTTACTAGCCAGTGAGGGAGTAGCAGCCGCCCCCCAAGATGCGGCTGCTACTCCCTCACTGGCTATTTTTTGTGCAAAGAACTCTGTCAGAATGAACACAAATTCTGCTTGGCGCTGTTAAATTTCGCCCCCGGCGCACAACCGGGGTTGCCTTTATCAGCATGACGACGAAAGAAATAAAAGCCCTCATTTCGCTACTCGACGACCCGGAAATTGCCCCCCAAATCCAGAGTGAAATTCAGAACCTGGGCGAAACCATAATTCCGTATCTAGAGGAGTCGTGGGAGGAAACCCTTGACCCTCAGCAGCAGCAGCGCCTCGAAGACCTCATTCATCAACTCCAGTTTGAGGGCTTGCAGCAGCGGCTGCGAGTGTGGCGCGATGCCGGTGCCCAAGACCTGCTAGAGGGCATGTGGCTGCTCAACTCCTACCAGTACCCTGACGCTGACTTGCAGGCCCTCAACCGGGCCATCGAGCAGTTGCGCTTCGAGGCCTGGACGCTGCTGCGTTCCGAGATGCACCCCGCCGACCAGGTGCAGATGCTCAACCACGTTATTTTCCGCAACCATAAGTTTTCGGCAAATACCCAGCACTTTCACTCGCCGGCCAACTCCATGCTTCAGCGCGTGATAGAAACCAAGCGTGGCAATCCGCTTTCGCTCTGCGTTATCTATCTGCTGGTGGCCCAGCGTCTCGACCTGCCCGTGTTTGGCGTGAATCTGCCTAATTTGTTTGTGCTCACCTACCAGCCCGAGAACAAAGCGTTTGAGCCGTTCTACATCAACTGCTACAACCGTGGTGTGGTGTTGTCGCGGGCTGACATCGAGCACTACGTAGGCCAGCTCGGCATCACGTCGCAAGAGGCTTTTTATGAGCCCTGTTCCAACCTCGACATCGTGCGCCGCGCCATGCGCAACCTGCAAGTGAGCTTCGAAAAGCTGCAAGAGCTAGGCAAGGCCGAAGAAGTCTCGCAGCTCCTAGCCATCTTAACAGACGACAAGCCCAAGCCCGAAACAGAAAGTGAGGAAGACTAAGCGGTAGCCCGGACCGCAAAGCCTGAGTTGCTCAAGCTAAACAGTAAAAAAAGCTCGCTGCCAATACGGCAGCGAGCTTTTTTTATTTGATGACCTAGGGTGAGTCTATCGTTTGATAAGGCAACCAGCGGCCCGTTTATCGGCCACGCCGGCGGGCCGGCCGGCCAGTACGTTGTCGAGCACTTGCTGCAAGTAGCGCTGCTGCACGCCCCCGGCTACTTGCGGATTGTCGTCGATGGCGCCGCGGTAGCGCACCGCAAAGCCTCCACCGGCCGGCTGCAGCACCACGGCCTCGGTAGTTTTAGTGACACCTAGGGCTGCGCTGGCTGCGCCCGCCTCATCGGAGTAGGTGGCCAGCGACGCCCCGCCGCCCTCATTGGCATCGAGGTTGATGGGCACGTTAACGAACATAAACTGCACGCCCCGGCCGCTATAGGCGCTATTCAGCGCAGCGAGGCGCTCTTGGTAGAGGCGGGTGAAGGCGCAGGCCGGGTTTACGAAGATGACGACCACTGCCTTCTGGCCAGCGTAGGCGCTCAACGAGGCACTGCCACCGCCGTTTTTCTGCACCGTGAAATCACTAACGGTGCCGCTCTGCGCCCGCACGACGCCCACCGTGATGGTGGCGGCCAGCAGCGCCGCCGCTAGGACTAAAGAAAGTTTGCGAATCGACATGGGTGGAGTAAAATGAAACCAGGAAATAGGCAGGAATGGCGTAGATGCCGCTAAGTAAGAGAAGGAAGTGAGTAGCAGTAGGTGAGCACATAGCCCCCGGCCGGCTGAAAGTAGCAAATCCGGTGCCGAGAACTGCGGCCGGCTAGCTCGAGCCGCGCCGACAGCTCGCCGGCGCTGGGCCAGGTGGCGGGTGGGGTAGGAGGGGCTGGCAAGTCAAGCAGTAGGTTTTGGCGGAAGATAATGCCACGCTGTCCGGCCAGTTTATAAAGCGTTTCCTTGGCGCTCCACAGCAGGCTGAACAGCTCGATAGCGAGCGTCGGCTGGCTATTTATAATAAGCTCATTAGCAGTCAATTCTTCAGGAGTCAAAAACTTGCGGGCGATGCGTAGTGCCTTGTCGCGCACCACCTCCACATCGACGCCCACGGCCGCGCCGGCCGGGGCCAGCAGCGCCGCCACCCACTCGCCAGAATGCGACAGTGACACGGCCGGCCCTAGGTCGGGCCCGCTGGCCAGAAAGGGGCGACCAGTAGCATCATTGTGCAGCAGCAGGCCCACAGAATCAGGAGCCACGGCGGCTAGCATTCGTTGCACCAGCACGCGGCCGGCCAGCCACTGTGCCTGGCGTGGGACATCGGCGCGGGCGGGCAGCAGGGGGCGGTAAGCATCGGGGGCGGACAACTGGGGCCACAGCGCGAGGGGCGTTTCGGTGAGGTGCCAAAGGCCTAGGTGGGCCCCGCCGGGCAGCGGGCGGATGGAATGAAGCGGCATAGGTGGCAGTGCCCAGGCGGGCAAGCGGCGAAAATAGCACCTACCCGCCCGCGCACTGCCGCCCAGGCCCGACCTTTGCGCGCCCATTGCGCCGCTTGCCCCTTTTCTAATGTCGCTTTCCGCTCCTGCCTCTCGCCCCAATGCCCGCAACATTGCCACCCTGGCTGGGCACCGCGATGCCGTGTACGCGCTGGCTGGTCGGCCGGGCTCCGACCGTATTTTTTCGAGTGGCGCCGATGGCCTCGTGGTGGCCTGGAATGTAGCCGAGCCCGCTCAAGATGGCGAGCTACTGGCGCGGGTTGATAACTCAGTGTACGCGCTGTGCGAGCTGCCGACACGCGGCTTACTGGCCCTAGGGCAAAATTTTCAGGGCGTGCAAGTGCTTGACTTGCAGAATAAGGCACTCGTGTACGCTACTGCGCTACCACCAGTAGCCATCTTCGACTTGGTGTATTCGGAGTCGCGCCAGCGCCTGTATTGCGCCCTGGCCGATGGCACGCTGGCTGTGCTGCGAGGCAGCGACTTTCGGCTCGAAAACCTGCTGCGCATCACCGATAAAAGCTTGCGCACGCTAGCCCTGAGCGAAACGCAGCACGAGTTGGCAGTAGGCAGCTCCGACCACCTAGTACGAGTGCTTGACCTCGATTCGCTCGCTGTAAAAACGACGCTCACCGAAGCCACCAATTCGGTATTCACCGTGGCGTATTCGCCCGATGGGCAGCACCTGCTGGCGGCGGGGCGCGATGCCCACCTGCGCCGCTACGCCACGGCTGGCTATGCGCTGGTCGATGAAGTTGTTGCGCATATGTATGCTATTAACAACCTGTCGTTTAGCGCCGATGGGCGCTACCTAGGTAGCTGCTCGCTCGACAAAAGCATCAAGCTCTGGGACGCCGATAGCCTAGCCCTGCTGCGGGTGCTCGACCGAGCGCGGGCGGCCGGCCACGGCACCTCCGTCAATAAGCTGGTTTGGCCGGGTAGCCAGCAACGGCTAGTTTCGTGTAGCGATGACCGTAGCCTAGCCGTGTGGCAATTGGTAATGAGCAACTAGCAGTGAGCAGAGTGCAATTTCACTCGGTTTGAAATCGTTGCTCGTCGGTCATTGCTACTTTTTTTTACAACTTTTCAGGCCTTTTCGCTTATTTATTATTCTTGCTCATTGCTACTTGATTTATGAAAATTACCGCCCTTGATATTCGGCAAAAAACGTTTGAGAAAGCCTTCCGGGGCGTGGATAAGGACGAGGTGCAGGCCTTCCTCAACATGGTGTCGCAGCAGTGGGAGCGCCTAGGTGACGAAAACCGCGAACTGCGCCTCAAGCTCGAGCACGCCCAGCAAGATGTACAGAAGATGCGGGAGGTGGAAAGCTCGCTCTACCGCACCCTTAAAACGGCCGAAGACACCGGCAACTCCATCACCGAGCAGGCCCAGCGCGATGCCGACTTGCGCCGCCGCGAGGCCCAGCTCCAGGCCGAGCACACGCTGGCCGAAGCCCGCCAGCGCGCCCGCACCATCGTGGACGAGGCCTACCAAACCGCCGAAAAAACGGTGGCCGACATGCAGAAGGAAGTGGCTGGCCTAGGCCAAGACTGCCAGCGCCTAGAGCAGCAGCTCGACACGCTAGTGCGCGACCTGCACCACCTAGCCTCCGACGCCCTAGAAAAAGTAGAGCGGGCCCGCACCCGCCCCAAAAATGGCCCGGCGGCCATCCTTTCGCGGGCGGCAAGCGTACAGGTAAAGCGGCCCGCCGAACCGGCGGCCCCCGAACCTAAGCCCACCCCCGCCATGAACGCGAACATTCCTGCTTTTACCCCGTCGGCCGCCGCAGTAGCTAGCGCCCCCAGCGCCCCAGCCAGCGCCGAGTTTGGCCTGCCTGCCCGTGCCGAGCGCCTAGCTCAGCCTGCTGGCTACAACCCCAAGCCGGGCCAGCAGCCCGACCCCCGCGACCCTAACCAGGCGCCTAGCCCCGATATTGAGCGGCCCAACGCGCCTTCCGAAAACCCTGGTATTTCGCCCGCACCGCACGTAGACCCGGCTAGCCCCTCGCCTGTGCCCGACCCGCCCGCACCCTACGTGGAGCCCGCCCGCCCCGAGTTTCAGCCCATCGGCCCCGACTACCCGGAGATTCAGCAGCCTGAGCCGATGACGCACCCCGGCATGAAGCAAGCCGCGGCCGAACCGGTAGCAGAGAAGTCATTTTTCGACGAGATTTAAGAAGCACATTGCTTTATAAAGAAGGCGCTTGGTAGCTACCAAGCGCCTTCTTTGTTTCTGTACATTATCAAGCGAAGAAACCCTCCCCCTACGCCTGTCATGCTGAGCTTGCGAAGCATCTTCTCACGCTAGGTCGTTTATATCGTGAGAAGATGCTTCGCAAGCTCAGCATGACAGGCGCGGGGGAGGGGTTCGTTTTTCATGGCAAGCCTAGAGCGGTGTTGTGTAGAGCCGCTGAAGCTTACAACAGCGCCTTTATCCAGCCGCCATCTACCGGGATGGAGCTAGCCGTGATGTAGCTGGCACGTGCCGAGCACAAGAACGCTGCCAGCGCCGCAAATTCGGCGGGTTCACCTAGGCGCTGCATCGGGATTTCGCGGGTCCAGCGGGCGGTAGCATCTTCCGTAGAGATGCCTTCGCGGTCGGCCGTGGCCTGGGCGAGGTGCTCGACGCGGTCGGTGCGGGTGTAGCCGGGCAAGATGTTATTGACCGTGACGCCGAAGGGCGCCACCTCCGTGGCCAGCGTGCGGGCAAAGCCGGTGACGGCAGCGCGCAAGCTATTCGACAGCATCAGGCCGGCTACCGGCTGCTTCACGGCGATGGACGTGATGTTAAGAATGCGGCCCCAGCCGCGCTCTTTCATGCCGGGCAGCACGGCGCGGGTCAGCTCGATTACGCTAGTGAGCAGAAGCTTGGTGGCAGCCTCCCAGGCCTCGGGGGCGTGCTGCTCGAAGGTGCCCGAGGGCGGCCCGCCAGCATTCGTCACCAGGATATCGACTTGCCCGAAGCGAGTCAGCGCGGCTTTCGTCACGCTCGCCACGCCGTCCAGCGTCGAGACGTCGGCCACTACAGCCAGCACGGGCACGCCATGCGCGGCTTCAATGGCGGCGGCCGTTTGCTGGAGGGCCTCAGCGCCGCGGGCACACAGCACCAGCGAGGCGCCTTCGGCGGCCAGTTCTTCGGCCACGGCCCGGCCCAAGCCCTTACTAGCGGCCGCTACGAGGGCTACTTTTCCTTTTATTCCTAGGTCCATGAGTAAGGATTATTTCTGGCGGAGGTAGGCGTCGCTGCCATCGAGCCAGTCTTGGCGGGGCGGGCTGAATACGTCCACATCGAGGGTGTCTTCGAGCGCCTCGGCCTGGTGCCACACGTTGGACGGGATGCAGAGCACTTCACCGGCCCGCACGATAACTTCTTCGCCCGCGTCATCACCTAAGTGAAAGCGCAGCGCACCTTCCAAGATGTAAGTAATCTGCTCGTTGATGTGCTGGTGCCGGGGCACGATGGCGCCTTTCTTGAGGTACACGTGAGCCAGCATCATGTCTTGGCCCGTGATAAGGCGGCGGCCAATGGTATCGGAAAGCTGGTCGACGGGCATGTCGTTCCAGCGGTGGTGCGTAACCTGAGGGGTGGGTTCCATGCGAAGGAGATGGTTGAGCGGGCCAAGTTAGCCGCCAAACCGCTAAGGCGGCTCCGGGCAGTATTTGCGCCGCACTTTTGCCCTGGCGGCTGGCCTCGACGGGCCTAGGCCGCATCATTCACGAAGTCATTTCCTTACCCCCATGGGCCAAATCGCACTCGAAGGATTAGAGTTTTTTGCCTTCCACGGCTACTACGACGAAGAGCAAAAAATCGGCAACAAATACGGTGTCGACCTGCACCTCAAAACCGACCTGCACGCCGCCGGCGCATCCGATAAGCTGGCCGAAACCGTCAACTACGAGGTGCTCTACCGCCTCGTGCTGGCCGAGATGCAGCTGCCGGCGCGCTTGCTCGAGCACCTAGGGCACCGCATTCTAGACCGCATCATGAACGAGTTTCCGCAGGTGAAGCGCGGGCGCGTGAGTATCTCGAAATTCAACCCGCCCTTAGGAGGCATCTGCCACCGCGCCCGGGTGACACTGAGCCGCAAGGCCCAGGCGCATACCAAGGAGGCGTAGAAGTAATAAAGTCAGCTTGTAAAAATAATTGCATTGACTATCAATGCGTTGATTCAAAATACGATAAATTTCGTATGTTATTCTTGCATCTACGAAATGTGTCGTACAATCTTTGGCCTACGAAATACTTCGTATGAAACTTTTTCCGTCTGACTATGGCCAAAGCACCTCCCAAACCTACGGACGCTGAGCTGGAAATCTTACAGGTGCTGTGGCAGCACGGCCCCGCTACGGTGCGCACCGTGAATGAGCAGCTTAGCAAAAGCCGCGAGGTGGGCTACACCACCACGCTGAAAATTATGCAGCTGATGCTGGACAAAGGCCTCGTGCAGCGCGACGACGAAGGCCGCAGCCACATCTACCGGGCGGCCGTGCGCGAGCAGGATACCCAAGGGCTGCTGCTAGACCGCTTTGTGGAAGCCACCTTCGGCGGCTCGGCCCTGAAGCTGGTAATGCAGGCCCTAGGTCACCGCCGCACCTCGCCCGACGAGCTAGCCCAGATTCGGCGCTTGCTCAATGACATTGAGATTCAAAACGCTAACCAACCCAATCCCAACCCCGATGACAACGCCCCAGGTGCTTAGAGAAGTATTGTCGCCCGCGCTGGTGCGGGGCGTTGGCTATGCGCTGCTGCACTCGCTGTGGCAGGGTGGGGCATTGGCCGTGCTGCTGGCGGGCGTGCTGCCGCTGCTGCGCCGGCACCGGGCCGAGGTGCGCTACGCAGTGTCGGCCGGTGCGCTGGCCACGCTCGTGCTGGCCGTGGGGCTGACGTTCAACTTTTATTATCAAAGCCAGCCGGCAACTACCGGCCAATGGGTGGCAGCTAGCCCAGTGGCCAGCAACGCGGTACTGGCTGCCGATGCCACGGCCGCAACTAATCTGGCCGCCCCGGCCGCCGCTAGCCAGCTGGCGCCGCTCGCGTGGCTTCAGGCTAATGCGCGTAACCTAGAGCCGTACCTACCGGCGGTAGTAGGAGTGTGGCTGCTGGGCCTGCTGCTGATGAGCGGCCGGTTGGCTGGGGGCCTGGTGTACACCAACAGGCTGCGCCGGGCAGGTACCCAAGCCCTAGGTGCCGAGTGGCAGCAGCGACTAGCCGCTTTAGCGCGCCGAGCTGGCGTGCGGCAACCGGTGGCACTGCTCGAGTCGGCCCGGGTAGCGGGGCCGCTAGTGCTGGGGCATTTGCGGCCAGCCATTCTGTTGCCCCTAGGGGCAGTGGCGGGCCTGAGCCCGGCGCTTCTAGAAGCGCTGCTGGCGCATGAGCTGGCCCACATCGTGCGCCGCGACTACCTGCTCAACCTGGGCTTAGCCGTGGTGGAGGTGCTATTCTTTTACCACCCTGCGGTGTGGTTTATGGCCGGCTGCCTACGGGCCGAACGCGAAAACTGCTGCGACGACCAAGCCGCGGCCCTTTGCGGCGGCGACCGCCTGCGAGTGGCCCGTGCCCTGGCCGCCCTTGCCGAGCTAGAAGCCGCTCCGGCTACGGCGCCGCGCCTAGCGCTGGCCGCCACCGGCACCGGCGGGCGTGGCTCGCTGCTAGCGCGGGTGCGGCGGCTGGCCCTAGGTCGGCCCCAGGCACCCACACTGGGCGAAGGCCTGCTGGCCCTGCTGCTGGGTGTGGTAGGCGTGGCTGGCCTGAGTACTGGCGTAGCGCTAGCCGCCCCGGCTGGTAATAGAGTAGTGAAGGCCTTGGTTACTACCGGCAAGCAAGCGCTGGCTCCCGCCGATACAACTCAGAAAGTCCCCGTAGTCATGGCTGGGCCCGCCGCCGATGCAAGCGACTTGCGTGAAGAAGTAGTAAGCACGCCGGCTGTAGTTGCTGCGCCGCGGGTACGCATGGCTACCACGCTGCAAGGCCGCCCGCCGCGCCGCGACCGGGCCAGCACCGTCGTCATCGAGAAAGACAAAAAGGGCCGCATCGTGAACCTGCTCGTGAACGGCCAGCCCGTAGAAACGGACGCCTCCGGCAAAAAAGCCAAGCGCGACAAGAAGGAAAAAGTGCGCACTGTAGAAGTAGTGCGCGTGCCCAACGAGACGGTGCGGGTGGAGCGCCTGGAGCGCCCTAGGGCCCGCACGTACAGCTTCAACATGTCGCCCGACCGAGCCAACGAAATGGCGCAGTTTGGCCTGGCTGAAGCCCTGAATAACCAAGAGCTGACCACCGAGCAGCGGGAGCAAATGGAGCGCGAGCTAGGGCGCCTGAAAGCCCAGGGTAAGGCACTGGAAGGTCTAACGGTTGAGCCTCGCCAAGAGCTACGGCTCAACCTGAATGGCCTCGCCTACAACCTTGGCAATGGCCTGGCCTACAACCCGGAAAAATGGCGGGATGCACAGCGCCGCATGCAAGAAGGGCAGCAGCGCCTACGCGACGGCCAGCGGCGCTTTTTAAAAGCGCAACGCCAGTTTGAACTGCTTGACTTAACTGGTAGAGCCGACCGCGATGCGGCTCAGGCCGACCGTGAGGCTGCCCGCGCCGACCGCGAGGCCGAACAAGCTGACCGTGCTAACGACCGTACCGAACTAGCCGCCCGCCGCGCCGAGCTGCGCGCCCGCATTGCCGCCGATGCCGCCGAGCTGCGGGCGCTAGAGCGCTCTAGCGCTCGCCAGCCTCTAACTCAGGTGCCTGCACCGCCTAGGCCCCCCCGGGCGCCCCGGTCGGTGGCTCCGGCTGCGCCCGTGCCCCCAGCGGCCCCGGGTGCGCCTGGTGCCCCCGGTGCGCCTAATGCGCCGCTCCCGCCGGCCCCGCCGACCGCGCCCAATACTATTAAGCTGCGCGAGGCGCTACGCAACGACGGTCTGATTCAGGACGACAAGCACTTCTCGTTTAACCTCAACGACCAGGGTGGGCGCGTGAATGGCAAAGCCCTCACGCCCGAGCAAGCCACCAAGTACCGCCAGTTGCTGAACCTGCCCACAACTAAAATCAAGGGCAGCAAAACGAACTTCGGCATCACGGTAGACGAAAACTAAGCGGCTACCTGCTAGGCCCAGAAGCGGGCTGGTTATCTGATAAACAGGTAGCTAGCCCGCTTTTTTGTGCCCGGAAAGGGAGGTCGCCCCCTTTTTTCAAGAAAATTTTCTTAGCTCGCTGTAACGAATGGACACGCTGCCGGTACTCCCTTCAAAACCTGATTCCTCCGACCCTTTCGCTGCCCGTATGTCTGCCGCCGCCGCTATCCAATTCAGCGATGAAGTCCTCATGGAGCGGGTGCGGGCCGACGAGCTCGACTGCCTCACCGGGCTGTTTGAGCGCTACCAGGGGCCGCTGTTTGGTTTCTTAGCCCGGCTCGCAAACGGCGACCGGGAGGTGGCCCAAGACTTGACCCAAAACGTATTTATGCGGGTGCTGCGCTACCGCGCCAGCTACCAGCCGGGCCAGTCTTTCCGGGCCTGGGTCTACCAGCTAGCCCGCCACGTGTGGGCCGACCATTACCAGCGCCAGCGCCCCAGCGCCGACCTAGAAGAAGTAGAAAAAACGGCCGCCCACGGCCGCGCCGCCCAGGCCCAGCGCGCCTACCACGACCAGCAGCAGGCCCTGCACGAAGCCTTGGCCCTGCTGCCCGCCGCCCAGCGCGAGGTACTGGTGCTGCACCGCTTCCAGGGCTTCGATTACGCCGAAATCGGCGAGCAGCTGGGCTGCACCGCCGGCGCCGCCCGCGTAAAAGCCCACCGGGCGCTCGATGCGCTCCGTAAAATATATCTAAGCTGAGTTTTAATGCTTTTTAACAGTCTATACGTCAGAGTAATTAGCAATTGATACTTAACAACTAACAATTACCCACAATGTCTTCCGCTATCAATCCTGCTCACCCTAATGCCGCTTGCGCCGAGTTGCGGCCCTGGCTGCCCGAGCTGGCCGACGGCCAGCCGCTGCCGCCCGAAGCGGCGCACCTAGCCGCGCACTTGCCAGACTGCCCCGCCTGCCAGGCCGAGCTGGCCGAGTTGCGCCTGCTTTTTGCTGACCTAGACGCATTGCCTGCCGAAGTCCCCCCCCTAGAGCTGCGCGATAATTTCCTAGCCATGCTAGAGGCAGAAAAGGCGAAGCTGGCCACGGCTTCGCCCAGCCCTCTGAGCGCTCAGCGCGGCGGCCAAGCCTTGCCAGCCGCACCAGAGCCCAAGGAGCTAAGTGCTAAGCACCAAACCCTAAGCACGAATAACTGGCTCCGCATCGCGGCCAGCGTGGCGCTGGTGGCTATCGGCGCGGTGTTAGGTCTGTTGCTACGTGGCGGCCAGCCCGCCGCCACAGTGGCCACTGCCGAGCAGCCCCAGCAGCCTACGCTCTCGACGCGGCTGGCCGCCGCCCGGCAGCAGCCGGCCTCGGCCAGCCAGCGCTTGCAGCTCGTAAGCCAGGCCCCAGCCTTAGTGAGCGAGCCCAACGACCCGGCCGTGCTCACGCTCATTCATACGCTCGACACCGACCCCAACCCCAACGTGCGCCTGGCCGCTTGCGAGGCCCTGGTGCGGCTGCGCAACGACCCCCGCGTGGGCCCGGCGCTGGTAGAGGCCCTGCCCCTGCAAACCGACCCTAACGTGCAGATTACCCTCATCGAAGCCCTGGTGACGCTGCGCGAAAAGCGCGCCGTGCCCGAGCTGCAGCAGCTGGCGCAACAGCCCGAAGCGCTGCCCGCCGTGCGCCAGCAGGCCGAGAGTGGCATAGGTCAATTGATTTAACCTCAGCCTATACAAGCGGAGTGGCACTCCGTTTTTATATCCCCACCGCCATCGTTGTAGCTAGGTGGGGCGCGGAGTGCCACTCCGTGCTGCAAGCTGCCTTTTTGCTTTCGCTTATTCGCTCTATCATGAAAAATACGTGGCATTTAACCTTGCTGGCCCTGGTGCTAGCCCTGCCGGCGCAGTTGCGCGCCCAGGAGTTTCGACAGAAATTCAATAGTTCCACCAACCGCAAAGTGATACTCGACATGCGCGGTAGCGACGTGACGGTGGAGGGCTACGACGGTGATGAATTGATTATCAAGGGTTCCGGTAATTTTCAAGAGTCGCCGGCCATGAAGCAAGCGCTGACCCAGGGCCTGCGCCCAGTGTACAGCGGCGGCGCAGCCGACAACACCCGCCTAGGGTTGGCCGTGACGCCTACCGGCGACAATACCATCCGGGTGGCGCGTACCTCGCGCAGCGATGGACACTACACCGTGCGCCTGCCCCGCCAAACCGACGTGGCCTTTGCCGATAGCTGGGGCGGCTCGGACGACCTGACGATGCGCGACATCTCGGGCCGCATCGAGGTAAACCTGAAATCGGGCGACTTGCGCCTGCTGAACGTGAGCGGCCCGGTGGTGGCCAACACCATCAGCGGCGACATCCAAATCAAGTTCAACGTGGTGCCCACCCAGCCCAACGCTGTGTCGTCGGTGAGCGGCGACGTGGACGTGACCCTGCCCGCGCCCTCGCGCCTCAGCCTCTCGATGCGCTCGATTTCGGGCGAAATCTACACCGACTTCGACCTGAACCTAGGGGGCGGCAGCGGCCTCAAGCACGTGGGTGGCCAAACGGTGGATGGCCGCGCCAACGGTGGCGGTACTACCTTCTCACTCAAGACGATAAGCGGTGATATTTTCGTGAGAAAGACGAAGTAAACAGTCTGCCAAGTTGAGGTAGAGGCGATTGTCATTGCGAGCATAGCGGAGCAATCGCATCAAAACGAGTTCGCCTAGGGTGCCGCCCGGGTGCGATTGCTTCGCTATGCTCGCAATGACAACCTATCCTTTTTATTACTCTAATTCTCCTGCCCGATGAACCGTTTTTTACTCGCTGCCAGCCTACTACTTACTGGCTCGTGCCCGGCCCTGGCCCAGCGCCTCGTCACGCAAACCGCCACGCTGGCTGCGGGCCAGGGCGTGTACCTCGATTTGAAATACGCCCACAACATCAAGGTGCGGGCGGGTGCCGGCCTCAGCGTGCGGGCCAGTGTGGTTATCAATGACAACCAGCAAAACGACCTGTACAGCCTGGAGCTGCAAACCGCGGGCGGCGAGCTAAGCGTAGTGGAGAAGCTGGATGAGGAGAAACTGCGCCAAACCAAATTCACGGGCGATTGCGACGGTGGCAGCCGCAACAACGGCTCGCACGGCCTCAACGTGGGCTACAAGCGCTCGGAAAAAACGGGGGGCCTGCGCCCCACGCTCAGCAATCACCGGGGCAACGACTACAGTTACTGCACCAAAATTGACTACGAAGTAACGGTGCCCGCCGGCACGGCCCTGCGCCTCAATACCATCAGTGGCGACCTCGACCTGAGCGGCCTCAATGGCGCCGTGACGGCCAAAACCATTAGCGGCGACGTGCGCTCTACTGACCTCACCGGCCCGCTAACGCTGCGCACCGTAAGCGGCGATGTGAAACTCAGCAACCTAGGCAACAACCCCGTAGATGCTACCAGCATCAGCGGCGACGTGGACGTGAGCTGGCCCGCCACCCAGAGCGCCGCCCTCAACCTGAAAACCATCTCGGGTGAGGTGTACGCCGACCCGGCCGTGACCTTCAGCAACCTTAAGGAGCGCACCTACGTGGGCTACGAGCTGCACGGCAGCCTAGGCAACGGCGGGCCCCTCGTCACGCTGCATTCGGTAAGCGGCGACGTGTTTTTCCGTAAGCAGAAGTAACCCTCTCTGGTGCGAGTTACGCTGCGCTAAACGCGCGCCCGGGCTGGTGAAGGGTATAAAGGCCTACGCTTGGGCTTAAAAGCCAGATAAGCGAGGATAGAAAAATTTTCGGTGCCGGACAACGAACCTAGGGCAAGGCGTGTCTATGGCCCTGCTACACCCGTTACTTCACCCACCCATCATGTTTTTGTTGCCTACCCAGCGGGCGTTGTCGCGCTGGTTGCTGAGCTTGTTGTGTCTGGCTTTTGCCGGCCAGGTAGCCGCACAATCGGCCCCCGGCCCTAAGGCAGCGACCGCCGTGGCGCGCCGCCAGCTGGCCGCCCAGCGCACGGCCACTCCCATCAAGCTCGATGGGGTGCTCGATGAGGCGGTTTGGGCCACAGCTCCCACCACGAGTCAGTTTACGCAGTTTCGGCCGCACCCAGGGCCCCGCGAGCGTCTGCCCACCGAGGTGCGTGTGCTCTACGACGACGTGGCGCTGTACGTGGGTGCCAAGATGCTGGAAACCAGCTCCGACAGTATTCGGCGCGAGCTGACCCAGCGCGATAACATTGGCAATACAGACTTTTTTGCCTTCTACGTAGACCCTTACCGCGACCACCTCAACGGCTACTCGTTCTTCGTGCTGAGTACAGGAGTGCAGGTCGACCAGCGTATTTCGCCGGCCAATGGCGAGGATGACGCCTGGAACGCCGTGTGGGACAGCCGCGTGGCCCCGCTTCCCGACGGCAAGGGCTGGGCCGTGGAAATGCGCATTCCGTACTCGGCCATTCGTTTTGCCCAGGCGCCGGTGCAAACCTGGGGCGTGCAGTTTTTTCGGCAGCGTAAGAAGGACAACCAACAGTTTTTCTGGAACGAGGTAAAGCCTGAGGTAGACGGCTTCGTAAACCAGTGGGGCGAGCTCACGGGGCTCGAAAACCTGCACCCGCCGCTGCGCCTCTCGCTCACGCCCTACGTCAGCAGCTACGTCAACCACTACCCCTACAATGAGCAGGGCAAGCGCAACATGAGCACCAGCTTCAACGCTGGCGCCGACATCAAGTGGGGTATTAATGAGAGTTTTACCCTAGACGCCATCCTTATCCCGGACTTTGGCCAAACCATCAGCGACAACCAGGTGCTCAACCTGTCGCCCTTCGAGGTGCAGTACCAGGAAAACCGTCCGTTCTTCACCGAAGGCACCGAGCTGTTCAATAAAGGTGGGCTGTTCTACTCGCGGCGGGTAGGGGCGCAGCCGCTGGGCTTTAATGACGTAGAAGGCAACCTAGGCAAGGGCGAAGCCGTGTTCCAAAACCCCGGCATCACGCGCCTGCTCAACGCCACCAAGGTATCGGGCCGCACCCGCAAGGGGTTGGGCGTGGGCGTGTTCAATGCCGTGTCGGCCGCCTCTTACGCCGTGGTGCAAGACTCGACCGGCGAGCAGCGGCGCAACGTGCTGACCCAGCCACTGACCAACTACAACATTGTGGTGCTCGACCAGAGTCTGCCGCACAACAGCTACGTTTCGCTCATCAACACCAACGTCACGCGCTTTGGTAGCACCTACGATGCCAACGTGACGGCTGGCCTCTTCAAGTTTGCCGACAAGCGCAATCAGTACGCCCTCAAGGGGCAGGTCAACTACTCGCGGCGCCGGGGCACGGTGCTGAACTCGGATAAGCCCATCGACGACCAAAACGGGTACAAATACTACCTCAACTACGGCAAAATATCGGGCAACTGGACCTGGAATGTGGACCACGGCATCGAGTCGGATAGCTACAACCCCAATGACCTAGGCATCCTGTTCGGCAACAACAATATCTCGCAGTCGGCCACGGTCAACTACAACAAGTACGAGCAGTTTGGCAAGGTCAACAACCTCTATACCAGCCTAGGGGCCTATCAGTCGTTCTTGTTCAAGCCCAGCCTCTACCAAGATGCGGGTTTGTACGGCAGCGTCAATACCACGTTTACCAAGAACTTCCTCACTATCGGCGGCGACTTTAACCTGGACCTGCCCAAACACGACTACTACGAGCCGCGTACTTTCCCGCTGGGCCTGTACTACGTGCGGGTGCCCGCCAACTTCAACCTAGGAGGCTTTGTGTCGTCCGACTACCGCAAGAAGCTGGCCTTCGACGTGAACGCGGGCATGCGGTACTACGCCCTGGATGAGCGCTTCGACCGCCCCCGGCGCATCAGCTACGGCCTGAGCCTGAGCCCGCGCTACCGGGTCAATGACCAGCTCAATTTTCGCTACACCTTCGACTACGATTTCAAGCACAATCAGATAGGCTATGTCAACGATGGGCTCGATGCCAACAACCCGCTCGACCAGCCGCTGTTGGCCACGTTCGGTACCGACGTGCTCCTAGGTCGCCGCAACGTGTCCACGTTCACCAATACCCTGAACGCCAACTACACCTTCACCAATCGGCTTTCGCTCACCACCCGCGTGCGGCACTACGTGAGCGCGGTGCGCTACCACGAGTTTGCGCGCCTGCGCCCCAGCGGGGCCGAGGAAATGCTGCCTACCTACGCCCGCAACCACGACACGAGCTTCAGCGCCTTCAACGTGGACGCGGCTTTGGTGTGGTGGTTTGCGCCCGGCTCGCAGGTGAGCTTGGTTTGGAAGGACGCTACCTCGTCGTACTTGCTTGGCAGTGAGGCCACCCCGCTGTATTTCGACAACCTAGCCAATACCGCCAACACGCCGCACAACAACAACGTGTCCATCAAAGTCTTGTATTATCTTGACTACCTCAACCTGCGGAGGCGGCCGCTTCGCTCAAAAGGGTAGGGGCCTAGTAGGGCAGGCATTGCTCAAATAAGGAAGGGGGGTAGGAAGCTGGGAAAGCGGGAGTTAAACAATAACTCTCCCGCTTTCCCAGCTTCCTACCCCCTTCTCTTTCTAAACGTCGCCGCTCTACTTGCCTGCTACCTGCTGCGCCTGCTGCACCGCGCCATACAAATTGGCGATGCCGCCGGTGCGCGACAGCGTGGCGAAGTCAACCATTGTCTTGGTGCCGGGCTTGCGCACTTGCGTGTGATTTACCACGGCCGACTGCAGGATGCATTGCTTGAGTTGTGTGGCGGTGAGGGTGGGGTAGTAGGCCTTGAGTACGGCCGCCATGCCAGCCACCACGGGGCAGGCCATGCTAGTGCCGCTCTTGAGGTCGTAGCCGCCGCCCGGCACCGTGGAATAGATGGCCACGCCGGGCGCAAACACGTCCACGTGCTGCGGGCCGTAGTTCGAGAAGCCGGCTACTAGGTCGGGGGTGTTGAAGCGGCTACTCGCACCCACCGTGATGAGGTTCGGAATAGTCTTACCATCGAGGTAAGAGTTTGATGGGAAGTTATTGGGGCTGGCGTCGAGGTCGCGGCTGTCGTTGCCAGCGGCGTGCACCAGCAGCACGCCTTTTTTGTCAGCGTAGCGCATAGCTTCGTCTACAGCCACCTTGTGCGGCGAGAAGTCTTTGCCAAAACTCATGCTGATAATCTGCGCGCCATTGTCTACGGCGTAGCGAATGGCGTTGGCAATGTCTTTGTCGCGCTCGTCGCCGTCGGGCACGGCCCGCACGCTCATGATGCGCACGGCATCGGCCACGCCCTCCATGCCCACGCCATTGGTGCGCACGGCCCCAATAATGCCCGCGCAGTGCGTGCCGTGGCCCGCGTCGGGGCCCTGGCTATCGGCGTTGCCGTAGTCGCGCTGCTTCAGGTTGGTGGGGTCGTCGCCCACCGCGGTACGGCCGTTAAAGTCGGGGTTGAGCTGGGTTTCGAGCTTGCTTTTGGTGGTAGCCAGGGCGGCGCGCACGCGGGCTAGCACGGGCTCGGCCCCGGGGGCCTGCTGGCGGTGCACCAGCGCGTAGAGCTGGGGCGCACCGGGCACGGCAGGTTGGGCCTGGGCAGCTTGGTGCAGGGCCGCCGAATCGAGGGCGGCACTACCGGAGCGCTGGCGCAGGGCATCGGCAGCCGGGCCGATGAGAGCCAGTAAGCCCTCAATGCGCTGCACAGTGGTTGTGGCCTCGGTGCGAGCCTGGAGGTGGGCTGTCTTAGCCGTTTCGTAGAGGTCGAAGCTGCGCTGCTCTTTCTTGGAGAAGTCGTCGCGCTTTTTACCCTCGTAGCGTGCGCGGCCCTGGGCGTAGATGCGGGTCGATTCCAGGTTTTCGACGTCCACGTTGCGGCCGTCTTTGCCGCCTAGGTAGCTCCAGCCGCGCACGTCGTCGGCGTAGCCGTTCTTGTCATCGTCCTTGCCGTTGCCGGCTATTTCGCGGGTATTACGCCACAAGATGCTTTTCAAATCGGTGTGCACCGAGTCGATGCCCGAGTCAATGACGGCCACCAGCACGGGCGTGGGGGTGCGGCCGGCCAGCAGCTCGCGGTAAGCGCGGTCGGCGCTGATGCCCGGCACGCCATCGGCCTGCTGGTCGAGGTGCTGCCAGCGCTGAGCCGGCGCTAGCTGGGCCTGCGCCCCTAGGGCCGTGATACAAAAAACACCGCCTAGGGCGGCTCGGCGCATGGCGCGCAGCGAAATAAGGGAAGACAGCATAGCTGGCAGCTCGGTAAAAGCAAACAAAAACTAAATCAAGGCCAAGATACGGCGGCGCGGGCCGCTGCCCCGCGCCCGCCTGGCAACGTTGCCGACAACGATTGCGCAAAAGAAAAGGCACCACGGAGCGCAGCTAGCCTAGTTGGGCGGGCATCTTTGCGAGCCACCCACCGGGCGGCTTCCTTTTCCCACCCTACACTTTTACTGATGTTTATTGACCTAGGCCTACGCCCTGCGCTAGTTGTGGCGACCCTACTGGCGGGCTGGGCCGTGCGCCCGGCACCCTCGGCGCCCGGCGCTCGGCTGCTCGCTTTCCCAGGCGCTGAGGGCGCTGGGCGCTACACCACTGGCGGGCGCGGTACCGCCGCCGTGCCCACTACGGTGCTAGAGATTACTAACCTGCGCGATGACAACCTGCCCGGCAGTCTGCGCTACGCCGTGCAACTGCCCGCCGCTAAGGCCCCGGCCCGCACCATCGTGTTTCGGGTGGCCGGTACCATTCACTTGCTGTCGCCGCTCACCTTTAACCGAGCCAACACCACCATCGCGGGCCAAACGGCCCCCGGCGGTGGCATTTGCCTGGCTGATTACCCAGTGCAGGTGAAGGCCGATAATGTCATCATCCGCTTCCTGCGCTTCCGGATGGGCGATAAAAACCAGAATAAGGGTATGGTAGACGGCGCGGGCGGCGACGACGCCCTAGGTGGCACGCGCAACAACCGGCTCGTCATCGACCACTGCTCGATGAGTTGGAGCACCGACGAGTGCTTTTCGGTATACGAAGGCGACAGCACCACCTTGCAGTGGAACCTCATTGGGCCGCCGCTCAACTACTCGTACCATTTCGAGAAGGGTGACACTGACTACGAGCGCCACGGCTACGGTGGCATTTGGGGCGGCCAGCACGCCAGCATGCACCACAATCTGTTTGTGCACTGCAACAGCCGCACCCCGCGCTTCAATGGCAGCCGCTACACCCATGCGGCGGGTTTCGAAAATTGCGACTTTCGCAACAACGTTATCTACGACTGGGGCGAGAACAACGTGTATGCTGGTGAGGGCGGCAACTACAACATTGTCAACAACTACTACAAGCCCGGCCCCAGCACCAAGCCCGCCGTGCGCACCCGCCTGCTCAATCCCTACAAGCTTGACAAGGGTGCCAACCCCTTGCCCTACGGCAAGTTTTACCTCACCGGCAACTACCAAGAAGCTAGTGCCGACATAACCCGCCACAACTGGCGCGGCGTGGAAATGCACGAAGGCACCCGCGCCGACACGGTGCTGGCTCAGGCCCCCGTACCCTTCGACCTAGGGCCCATGGCTACGCAGCCCGCCCAAGAAGCCTACCCGCTGGTGCTGGCCGGCGCCGGCGCTACCCGCCCCGCCCGCGATACCCTCGACCAGCGCCTAGTGCGCGAGGTGCGCCTGCGCACCGGCCGGCTCATCGACGCGCCCGGCGGCTACCCCCACGGCACGCCCTACGCGCTTACGCAACGCGCTTGGCCCGTGCTAAAAGCGGCACCTGCTCCCACCGATACCGACCACGACGGCATGCCCGACTCCTGGGAAACGGCCCATAAGCTTAACCCGAAGGACGCCGCCGACCGCGCCAAAACGGGGCCGGGCGGCTACCCCATGCTGGAAGTATACCTAGGCGAGCTGGCGAAAATGTAAGCACTAGCTTAATCGCCGGGTTCCAACGACTTGTCAATTACCCAAGGAATAGCCGTTTCAAACTCGACTTGTACTAAGCCGGTCTTCTCCGGGAAATGGGTTAGGTCACTGCCTTCGGCAAAGCCGACGGAAAAGTTATCGGTAATACTGATTAGGTGGATAGTATGCCCACCTTTTGGCAGTGGGTCTCGATAGTCGGGGCCCACCACTACCCGCCCCTTAAAGTGAAACCAGCCCGCGATGTGGTGCAGGCCGCTAGGGAGTAGCTCATAGCGAAACACTTCTACCTCCTTGCGGTAGTCGATACCCAGGGCAGCTAGAAGCGAGGTAAACTCAGGCGGAAAAACGTGGTCGCGGTAAGCCACGTAGTTTTTGCAGTCGTTGCAAGAGCAGGCATCGGCGCCGCTGTTGGCCACGCGGGCATAAATCTGCTGCGTGAGTTCGCGGTCAAGCTCAAACTCCCATTCTCGGTAGTTCAGTATGCTGATAGCCATAAGTTTAGGCGCGGGCCATGGTTCTTCTTCACGCTAATAGTAAAGAAGTCAATTATTTACTCCGTTGTTCGTTGAGTGCTGTGGTGTGATAACTCACCTGCAAGTCCTTAATAGCCTGCAACAGCTCGCCGTCGGCTGGCCCCGCCACCTCAACCCCGCGCACAACGGTCTGGATGGGCAGCATTTGCACGAGTGAGGGCGGCGCCCCTATCTCCTGTAGCCACTTGGTGAGCTGCTCGGCCGAGCTCAGGTACACTATTTTACCTAGGCCTACCCAGCCGTGGGCGGCGGCGCACATAGGGCAGTGCTCGCCGCTGGTGTAGAGGGTAGTGGCCGCCCGAGCGGCGGATTCTAGGTGGGTGGCCGCCCACTGCGCCAGGGCCAGCTCGGGGTGGGCCAAGGCATTGAGGTCATTGACTTGGTTGCGCGCCTCGGCCAGCACCTGGCCTTGCGCATCAACCAAAATGGAGCCGAAAGGCTCGTCGCCTGCTTGCAGGGCTTCGGCGGCCAAGGCGAGGCATCGCCGCAGGTACGGTAAGTCGGTAGGAGTGAGGGGCTGGGGCATGAGAAGACCTAGGCAGGCGAATGGAGGATGGCGGGCGAATTGGTAAACGTGGGGCGCCCGTTTTTGTAGCCCAGCAGCGGCTGCGCCACGGTGCGGATAGCGTCAACGGCGCTAGCTGCCTCAAGCAGCACAAAGGTGGCCGGGCCGCCCACCCGCAGGCGGGCTTGCTGGCCCAGCAGCCGAGCGGCCTCGGTGGTCACCATCTCGTAGGCCGCCCGGATGGCCTCGTCGGTGGCCAGCTGGGCCACGTTGGCGTAGAGGTTGGCCATGCGTACCAGCGAGGCATCGCCGTAGGGCGTGAAGGCGTTGAGAATGTTGTTGCTGGCAATGGTGGTGTGCAGGCCCAGGGCCCGCAGTTCATTAGCATTCACCATGCCGCGTGGCACGAGGTGGTCTTGCCCATGGCCCATCAGCAGCAGGTCGGTGGCCGGCAGCACCGTTAGGGCAATGCCGGCCTCTAGCAGCAGCTGTGCCAGCTCGGTGCGTTGAGTCGAGGGCATGGCGCTCAGCTTATTGACGTGGCCCACCGACACGCGCCCCTGATAGCCGCGGCGGCGGGTTTCTTCGGCAATCTTCGGGATACCCGACTGGGTGGGGTCTAGGTCAAAATCCAGGTGAAAATCTACGTTGACGCCAAACTCCTCGGCTAGGTCAAAAATCAGCTCCACGTGGCGGTCGGGGTCCGGGTCGGTATAGGGGCAGCCACCCACTAGGTCGGCGCCCTGCTGCAACGCCTGTCGCAGCAGCTCATAGGTGGCCATTTCCTGGGTCAGGCCCTCTTGGGCGAAGGCGCACAGCTCGATGTCGAGGGCGTGGGCGTAGGTGGTGCGCACCCGCTTGAGGGCTGCCAGCGAGCGTAAGCCGGCCCTAGGGTCGGTTTCAACGAACGTGCGCAGCCCCATCGTACCCTTCTTAATGGCCATCTCGACCACCTGGCTCGCCCGCGCAACCACGTCGTCCTCGGTAAAATCCTGCTTAGCCTTCTTCGACTCTTCGGCGGCTTCTTCTTGGCCGCCTTTCTCTACCGAGCAGCGGTCCAGGATGCAGGACTTGTCGAGGTGAATGTGGGTTTCGTAGAACCCGGCGCACACAAATTGGTGGTTGGCATCCAGTACGGTGCGGGCCGCATCCGTGATGGTGGCTTGCAGCAGCTGAATGGTATCGCCCACAATACCAATGTCTACGCTATCCTCGTAGCCGTCGAGGCGCGCATTTTTTACGAGTGTATCTAGCATAAGGACCTAGCCGGGCCGCAGCCGCAGAAAGAAAAGCCCGCGCCCGTGCGCTGGCTCCTGGCTATACGGCTAGCCCCGGAAAGGTTGAGCTAATAGGCCTGGGCTCTGAGTAAAAAACGCTTTTGGCCCGCTATTGCTGGCAGTTGCCCAGGACTACCAAGGCAGCTGCTCGCTCGGCTAGTGCGCCAGCAACTGCTCGGCGGCGGCCCACGGCGTCAATTGCCCCGCGGCCACGGCCTGGCGCACGCTAGGCAAGGCACTTTGCACGCCCGCCCGGCCGTAGAACTGGCTTTCGAGCGCCTGGCGCACAGCTTCTTCGAGCCACTGCAATTGCTGCTGGGCGCGGCGGTGCTGCCAGTAGCCGCTGGCCTGGGTGTGGGCCGCGTACTGCTCAATGACCTCCCAGGCCTCGGGCAGGCCCGCGCCGCTGAGGGCCGAGCAGGTGCGCACGGGCACGGCCCAGCCACTGGCGGCGGGCGGAAACAGGTGTAGCGCGCCCTCGTAGTCGCGGGCGGCGCGGCGCGCGGCTTTCTCGTTGCCGTGGTCGGCTTTGGTGATGAGCAGGGCGTCGGCCATTTCCATAATGCCGCGCTTCACGCCCTGTAGCTCGTCACCGGCGCCGGCCAGCATGAGCAGCAGAAAGAAATCGACCATGCCGTGCACGGCCACTTCGCTCTGGCCTACACCCACGGTTTCCACAAAAATGACATCGTAGCCGGCCGCCTCGCACAGCAGCAGGGCCTCGCGGGTGGCGCGAGCTACCCCGCCTAGGCTGCCACTAGCCGGCGATGGCCGAATGAACGCCCTAGGGTGCGCCGTGAGCTGCGGCATTCGGGTTTTATCGCCCAGAATGCTACCGCCGCCCCGCGGCGAGCTGGGGTCCACGGCCAGCACAGCCAGCTTCTTGCCCAGCTTCTCGACCAGATACAGACCTAGGGCCTCGATAAATGTGCTCTTGCCTACCCCCGGCACGCCCGTAATACCGAGGCGCAGGGCGCCACCGGTGCGCGGCAGCACAGTTTGCAAAACTTGCTGGGCTAGGGCTTGGTGAGCGGGTAAGGTGCTTTCGACCAAGGTGATGGCGCGGGCCAGCACGCCGCGCTGGCCGGCTGCCAGGCCCTGGGCGTAGTCGGCAGCAGTGAGAGTAGGAGCAGGCACGGCCGCAAAATAGCGCCGCCTAGGTTAAGTATTGGCCCGGTTGGTACCGGACGCGGCCTGGGCGCTACGCTTGCTGTTAGCAATACCCACCCAACACCAAGGCCGGTGCTACCCTAGTTTTAGGGCAGCACCGGCCTTGGTGTTGGCGGCCGCTCGTGTAGTGCTTCTGCTTGCGTCGGCCGGCCAGGTCTGGACGTGGCTTAATGGGCCACAACCAGGTTATTGCGCAGTGTGCGCCCCGTGGCCGAGCGGGCTTCTACCGTGTAAATGCCATTGGGTAGGGCCGACGTGTCGAGGGGCGTATTGGCGTTGGCCTGGTCTTGGGTTAGGCGCACGCGGCCGTAGCTGTCGCGCACTATTACTTGGCTCGAGGCCTCGGTGCCTAGGTACACTTGCGAAGAGCTAGGATTGGGGTAGAGGGCCAGCTTTTCTTCCTGGGCCAAGCTGCTTGTGGTGGCTTGCCTAGCTAGGGTGGAGGTGGTGGCAGCGCGCCATACCTCTAGGCCCGACAGATTGGCGGCGCCACCTTGCGTACTCAGCGTGAGCGTGCCATTGGCAACGGTGGTCCGCCATGGGCCCAGCTTTTGCCAGGAGCCAGCGCTGCCGCTTTGGTGGTTGCTCAGCACTAGTTTGCCGTCTAGCTTGATGCTGAAGGTCTCGGAGTTGTTATCTTCCCACACGTATACATACACGTCGTAGTCGCCCGTAGGCACGGCGCTGAGCGTGACGCTCGGCGCCCCGCCCCACACAAACGAGCGAATCATGCGCGCGCGGTCGGCGTCGGTAGCTGGCACTAGCGCCACACCCTGGTTTTCGTGCGTATTGCCAGCATACCAAAAATTGGTGGTAGTGCGGCCTTCCCAGGCGTTACCATCCAGCGTAAGGGCCGGCCCATTCAGGTTGATAGCCCGGTAAAAAGTGCTAGCTGTAGTACCGGTGCCAGTGCTATTGCCAGCGCGGAAGAGCGCGGCAGCCGGAATCTGAGTTTTGGCCAAGCCGGGGCCGGCGTAACTAGCTGTGAGCAGCTGGGCGCCCGCGTTCTCGAAGAAAGTCAGGGTGAAGGCGTGCTTGCCCTTAAGCAAGCCAATTTTGCCAGCTCGCTCCTGTAGGCCGTGGGCCCCGTTGTTGTCCACGACCAGCGTCGAACCAATGAACAATTGCGAGCCATCGTCCGACGAGGTGTAGAAAGTGTATTCGCCATCGGCGGGCACGTCCACGAAGCCGGTGTAGCGCACGGCAAAGTCGTCGTCCCGGTTACGCATGTCTAGGGTAGGGGTAGTGGTGGTGCCCGTCTTGGTGGGGGTCAGCGCCGCAAAATTGGGCAGTTCGAGCCAGGTGCCTTCGTAGTATTGATAGGTCAAACCCGCTGTCGTGCTGGTTGGGTTTTCAGGCGCGCGCAGCGCCCCGGCAGCCGGCAGCGTGGTGGCGGTGCCAGTGCGGAAGAGCGCAGCGGCCGGAATCTGGGTCTTGGCCAGGCCGGGGCCAGCGTAGCTGGCCGTGAGCAACTGGGCACCCGCGTTCTCGAAGAAAGTCAGGGTGAAGGCGTGCTTGCCCTTAAGCAAGCCAATTTTGCCAGCTCGCTCCTGTAGGCCGTGGGCCCCGTTGTTGTCCACGACCAGCGTCGAACCAATGAACAATTGCGAGCCATCGTCCGACGAGGTGTAGAAAGTGTATTCGCCATCGGCGGGCACGTCCACA
>NZ_VMRJ01000004.1:0-283601 GCF_007713685.1 Hymenobacter setariae | reverse complement strand
CAGCTCGCTCCTGTAGGCCGTGGGCCCCGTTGTTGTCCACGACCAGCGTCGAACCAATGAACAATTGCGAGCCATCGTCCGACGAGGTGTAGAAAGTGTATTCGCCATCGGCGGGCACGTCCACAAAACCAGTGTAGCGCACGGCAAAGTCGTCGTCCCGGTTGCGCATGTCTAGGGTGGGCAATTCGGTAGTGCCTGCTTTAACAACCGGAAGGTTATTAAAATCAGGTAGTTGCAGCCAGGTGCCCTCGTAGTACTGGTAGTTCAGGCCAGCCGTGGTGTTAGCTGGGTTTTCGGGTGTGCGCAACGCTATGGCGGCCGGCGGGGGAGTGGCGGTTAGCAGTGGCTGTAGCGCCTGGTACCACTTGGTCGCCATTTTCTCTTCGCCTCCATCGGTCGGGTGCACCCCATCAAACGTGTCAGTCGCCGCATTAAAGCCTGCGTTCTGATTTACAATGATGATGCTCGATTGGGCCGTGCTTTTCTGGCTGGCAAGTCCGGGCAGCGCGTTGTTCAGCGCCGTAATGTTGCTATTAGCAGCCAGGGTAGTAGGGATAAGCTGGCCCAACAGGATTTTAACGTTCGGATTGGCAGCCCGCAACCGGTCTATGAGCTGGCTAATTTCGCTTATCGTGCTTTCTACACTCTGGCCCTGTATCATGTCATTCGAGCCGGCATGCATCAGCACGATATCAGGCTTGTAGGTAGTGGCCCAGCTACTAATGGAGCCTAGCAGCTCGTCGGCCCGCCAGCCCCAGTGGCCTTCGCTGTTCATGTCAAAGTCTGGATTGGGCGGCGCCCCCCCAAAGTTGCCATGCTGGCTACCTACAAAATCAACGTTATAGCCCGCATTGCGCAGCTTAAACCACAGCGCGCGTCGGTAGCTATTGTGCTGGGTGTTGCCCTGAGTGATGGAGTTGCCCAGCGGCATAATTTTAACCTGCGCCCGGAGTAGCGTTGGTAAGCTTAGCAGTAAGAGTAAAAGAAAGCTGTTTCTTAAAGTATTGCTGAGAGTTGAACTTGAAAACCTGAGTGTCGAAGAAATATTTCGCATAAAACGATGAACGGGTAGTAGAGGAGTATCTAAAGAAGAATCAAAGAGTAGTGGGTAGCTGGCACGACGGGTGAAAACTGACACACCTAGGTGGCCCTGGCCAGTGAGACCAAAGCTTAGGTATCATACCCGGGCCGTAGAGTAGGAATAGTAATAAATGAATATCCTGCAAGCAGGTATACCGCGCCAGAGTAGGCCCCAAGCAGGCTGAATAGCCTGTTTGAGCAGCAACAGCAGGCACTAGCTACTAATAATATTGATAGAAAGAGGCGATAATCTTCCTCCCAAAATGTGGGAATACGGTAGGATTACATCGCTTGTCAGATGAATTAAGTATGAATTTTTTTCAAAAGTACAATAAGGGCGCTCATTATAAACATGAAGAACAACGCATTGAGATGAAATATGTATAAAAGTGCAATTTTAATGATAGCTTAGTGCAGAATGAAAAAGTCTACACTAAGCTCAGCATTGTTCAAAATCAGCAAATGCGATTGTAAACCAGTCTAAAAGCCAGCTTGGAAAAGTTAAATTATATTTTTTGGAGATTATCTCCTCTGTCAAGGCTTTTTGGAGCAGGCGTTGACTAAGCAATAGCAGCCTCGGAGCGAAGCAGTTGAGCCTCCTACCGGACAAGGGCGAACGACAAAAGCCAGTGGGCCACCTCGCCCTCCCTAACCATTTGGTTAAGGGGATGAGGTGGCCCACTGGCTTGAAAGAGCGCTTAGGTGAACCCTAACGCGCGCCGAATACTACTCTGTTAAAACGACATCTACTGGCTGGGCTTAGGCACCTAGGTACCTAAGCCCAGCCAGTAGATGCTACTGCCACTATGAATGGCTAAAGGAACTATGACCGCAAGCGGGCTTACCTATTAGGACTCGGCCAGCGCAGATGACACGGGCAGGTGTATTGGCTGCTGCGCGGTAGAGGGAAGAGAGGCTTCGGCTGGCTGGCGGCGGTTTTTGAGCCGTAGAAAAGGCTTTTCCCAGTATGTATAGATGAGCCATGCCAAGCCGGCGCTGAGGGGCAGTGCCACGGTAGCGCGCACGATGGTATTGAGCGCCGAGGGCGCTAAGTGCAGTTGTTCGGAGCCAAGCACCAGCCACTCAAGCACAATAGGGTGCAAGCAATAGAAGCCATAAGTAAAGGTGCCCCAGTAAGTAAGCCAGCGACTATTTTTAAGCTTAAACCAAGAGTGAGTAGCGTAGTTCTGCTCTAGGATAATAAACACGAAGACACAGGCATAGGCAACCCGCTTTATGGCGAGCAGCGTGGCCGTTTCGGGCAGCACGTTTTTCTCACCTAGCAAAATGCAAGCGGCCCCTAGCAGATAGAGCCCAGCGATGGTCCACCGCGACCAACCCGCAATGTGGCGCTGCAGCACCGGGTAATGAAAGCAGGCCCAAGCGGCCGCGCCACCCATTGCCATGTCCGACATCACGGCCAGCGAGTGCCGGTATAGCAGGAAGGCGTTGGTGCTATGCGCATAGCGAAACCAAACGGACGCTACTATCACCAGTAGAAAGGCCCCCGGCCGCCACTGCCGAAAAACAACCATGAGCAGCACGGGCCAAATCAAGTAAAATTGTTCTTCGATGGCCACCGACCACAGCACAGCCAAGCTATGCGCGGTGGGCTGCACGCCCTGCCACACCGAGTCGAGGTTGCCCAAAAAAGCTAGGTGCAGCCACCCGCTGGCTCTTTCGTAGTAAGGTACCCGCAGCCAGTGCATCAATAGCGGCACTACCAAAAAACCATAGGCGGCGCACACATAAAACAGCGGCCAGATGCGCAGGACGCGGCGGCGATAAAACCCCAGTAGGTCGATGGTGTGGGTACGTTGCTCTTCGTCCAGTAAAAGGTAGGTAATTAAGAACCCAGAAAGAACGAAGAAGAAGTTGACACCCATAGTGCCATATAGCAGCGCCGACGAGCCGTGGACGTGAACGGAATGGGCGGGAAGAATAGAAAGAAAGCCGTGAAAACCAAAAACAAGCAGGCAGGCGATAGTGCGTAGCCCGTCTAGGTTAGGGAAAAAAACTTTCGGCTGGTGGGCGGGGTGGTTCATGGTATACAACAATACCAACCCGTAAATTAATATTTGATGAAATTATATGCTTAATCAAATATTCATGTTGCTAACTGTTGTGCTATTAGTAAGTGTAATGCATTTATAATAAGTAAAATGAATTTTTAATGAGCAGGAGCTTAAAAAGTGATTATACCGTGTTAAGATGGCCTGCTGTTGTCCAATTTCTAGTAGCAATAGTAGCAGACATAGAAGCTATGCTTTGTTGGGCCTTACCTGCAGCTAATTAGGCTGGACCATACGCATGACAAGCAAAAAGGGGCGGCTGCCACACTGGCAACCGCCCCTTCCTAAGGTGTGCTGGCGGCCGGTGAAGCCGCGCTAGCCAATGATTATTGCACGTCCGTTACTTCTACATCGAAGCGCAGCACCGAGTTGGCCGGAATGGCGGTGCCGGGGCTAACAGGGCCATAGCCTAGGGCTGAAGGAATGAACAGCGTGGCTTTCTCGCCTTTGCGCATGAGCGCGATGCCCTCATCCCAGCCCGGAATAACCTCGCCTTTGCCTAGCGTAAAGGTGAAGGGCGTGTTGCCGCGCTGCGAAGAGGCATCAAACGTGCTGCCGTCGAGCAGCTTGCCAGTGTACAGTACTGACACTCTTTTGTTGGCCACAGCTTGGGTGCCGGTTGCATTCGCGACCACGGGTAGGTAGTAGAGGCCCGACGCGGTCTTTTGTGCGCCCGTGATGTTGTTGGCCGCGAGGTATTTTTTAATGAGGGCGTCGTCGGTGGCGGCGTAGTTGAGGTCAACGACTTCTACCTCAAAGCGTACAACGGTATTAGGCGGTACCGTGGTGCCACTGCTTGCCGACCCGCTGCCAGTTGGCCCAAAGGCCAAGCCTGATGGGATGAGCAGCGTTGCCTTGTCGCCTAGGTGCATAAGCGAAATGCCCTCCTGCAAGCCCGATATAGTGTTGGATTTGCCTAGCACGAAGCTGGCGGCTTTGGTTACATCCTGGCCCGAGGTGCCAAATACAGTGCCATTGAGCAGCGTGCCCGTAAACAGAAACGATACATTTTGGCCTATCGTCACCTTGGTGGCGTTGGCGTTCGTGACCGTGGGTATGAAGTACAGGCCCGAGGCCTGCTTCTGGGCCGTAGTGATATTGTTGGTGGTGAGGTAAGTTTTGATGAGGGCATCGTCGGTAGCCGAGTAGTCGACATACGTCTCATCCTTGCTGCAGCTCGAGAGGGTTGCGCCCCCCGCGAGGGCCAGGCAAAGCACCACGCCAAAGCGGTGCATCACGCTAAAGAAATATTTTTTCATGCGATAAGATTTGTTCAAAGTTACCGCACGGCGGGCGTTTTGCCCATACCCAGGGGCCTAGGGCTCTACCACAAAGCCCGGTAGCCCGAGCTTGCTGCGCCGCCCGCCCAGCTTGAGACCGTCATCGACGTAGCCGCAGGCCGTGCCCGCCGTGTTAGGGCTGCCGATGACCCCTAGAAACGAGTTGTCTTCGCGGGCCACGTAAATCTTGCCGTCGGGCCCGCGCTGTAGGGCGCCGATTTTGTGATTAGAGGAGCGGCCGACTTGCACGGCGGCCTTGGTTTTGAGGTCGAATTGCCACACCTGGGTTTCGGGGCTAGCGGTCGGCGTTTTGTGGTTACTGTTGCCGTTGCAGGTGCCGTAGAGCTTGGTGCCATCAGGCGAAAACTCGACGCCATACGCCTCAGGGTAGGGCCCAAAGCTGCGCGCGTTACTCACCTTGCCCGTGGCGCGGTCGAAGTCGTAGACCTCAAATTTGTTGCTCTCGCGCCAGATGGCGGCAGCCAACTTGGTGCCATCGGGCGAAAACTTGAGCGCCCCAATGGCATTGCGGCCGGGGCCGGCGTTCATGGCGCCCACGTTGCTCATCACCGGCTTGGCGGCTACGCCATCGGCCGTCACGAGGTAGGCGATGAAGGCATTAGAGTTCCAGCGGTGAGCTACCACCCACACGTCGCGGCCGTTGGGGTGGCGCACGGCGGCTAGCTTCTCGGCCACCGGTGTGAGTAGCAATAGGTTGGCCCTAGGTACGTCGCCGAGGCCATTGTCGCGGGTCATGTCTACCACCGAATAGCGCAGGCCATTGGGCGCGCCCTGCGGCGCTACCGTAAAGACATAGAAGATGTTGCCCGAGCCGGGGTCGGGCACGATGAGAGCCGACTGCGTGCTGCTGCCCGAGCCCATGAGGCGCCGGCCATTGGGCATGGGCTGGTGCTGGCGGTTCCACACGGTTTGGCCGTCGGTGTAAAAAAGCAATTCGCCACGCTTGGTGGTAGCGGTGGCGCAGCCCTCGTAGGTGGTCATGGCGCCATCGAGCAGCGGGGTAGGGGCGCCGCTGCTAAAATCGAGCCCCGCTTGCCGGCCAAAGTACCACTTGTCGGTAGGGCGCTGGGCCCACGCCCCTTGCCCACTAAGAAACAACGCCGCAACAACTAACAATACAAAACGCATAAGCCAAGCAAAAGGAAGCAAACAGTCCCTTCAACGAAAAAACCGTGCCGGACAGTTTGTTTGCTCTACGTGGCAGAAAGAGCACCTAGGGTGCCGCCAATACCCAGCTGTCTGAGCGTTTGCCTACCTCGGGCGTACCTTTGTGGGTGCGTATGCTCCTCACTATTCCTCTGCGTTTCAAGCTTACTCCACCCTGAGTACCGGCCAAAGCTACCCCTGCCGCCGCTTCCTGCCGGAAGCGTGCGGCTTTTCTTTTGCCTTCGATTCAGCTTTTTATGTCGGTTGTAAGTTCTTATTTTTCTCAGTACAAGTTCAACGTTAAAAACGAAGTATTAGCTGGCCTCACTACAGCGCTGGCCTTGGTGCCCGAGGTAGTGGCTTTCGCGCTGCTGGCGCACATCAGCCCGCTAGTGGGTATTGGGTCGGCGTTTGTTATCTGTTTGGTCACAAGTGTCCTAGGTGGTCGGCCGGGTATGATATCGGGCGCGGCGGGCTCGGTGGCCGTGGTTATTGTGAGCTTGGTGGTGCAGCAGGGCGTCGAGTACCTGTTCGTGGCCGTGGTGCTCATGGGGCTCATCCAGATTGCCATCGGGCTGCTGCGCTGGGGCAAGTTTATTCGGCTGGTGCCGCAGCCGGTGGTGTATGGCTTTGTCAACGGGCTGGCGGCTATCATCTTCATGGCTCAGCTCGAGCAGTTTAAGGTGCGTGATGCGGCCGGTGCCGAGCACTGGCTGGCGGGCCCGGCGCTAGCGCTGATGTTAGGGCTGGTGGCCCTCACGATGGCGCTGGTGTACTTCACGCCTAAGGTGACCAAGGCCGTGCCGGGCTCGCTGGTGGCCATTGTGGTAGTGTCGGCGCTGGTTATCCTAGGTGGACTGCAAACCAAGTCAGTAGGTGATATTGCCTCTATTGCCGGCGGACTGCCTACGCTGCACCTGCCGCAAGTGCCGTTCAGCTGGCATACCCTAGGAATGGTGCTGCCGTATTCACTCATTATGGCGATGGTGGGCCTCACCGAAAGCCTGCTGACCCTGACGGTGGTAGACGAAGTAACCGAAAGTCGCGGCCGCAGCAACCAAGACTGCGTAGCCCAGGGCCTGGCCAACGTGGCTTCGGGCTTCACTGGCGGCATGGGTGGCTGCGCCATGATAGGCCAAACGATGGTCAACCTAGAGTCGCGCGGGCGGGGGCGGCTGTCGGGCGTGGTGGCGGCCAGCGCGCTGGCCCTGTTTGTGGTAGCCGGCTCCAGCCTCATCGAGCGGCTGCCGCTGGCGGCGCTGGTAGGCGTGATGTTTATGGTGGTGATAGCCACCTTCGAGTGGGCTAGCTTGCACATCCTGCGCCGCATGCCCCGCACCGATGTGGTGGTGATGCTGCTCGTGACGCTCGTCACGGCCATTTCGCAAAACCTGGCCCTGGCGGTGCTTCTAGGGGTGGTGGTATCGGCCCTGGCCTTTGCCTGGGAAAATGCCAAGCGCATTCGGGCCCGCCATTACCTCGATGCCAGCGGCGTGAAGCACTACGAGCTCTACGGCCCGCTGTTCTTCGGCTCGGTGCAGGCGTTCACCGAAAAGTTTGACGTAGCCCACGACCCCGCCGAAGTCATTATCGACTTCCAGGACAGTCGCGTGGCCGATATGTCGGCCCTCGACGCCCTGCACAAGCTCACTGAGCGCTACCAGCGCGCTGGCAAAACTCTGCACCTGCGCCACCTCAGCCCCGATTGCCGCGTGCTGCTCGGCAAGGCCGGTGCCTTGGTCGAGGTCAATATTCTGGAAGACCCTAACTATCGCGTGGCTGGGGCCGACGTGGCGTATTAGCGTGTAGCTACCATCTTGTGGGGGCAGGCGGAATCGGGTCTTGCCCCCGTTTAAAAATGGATAGGATAGGAACGCCGTCGGCGCGCAGCGTATATACCTCCGTGCCTACCGAGGGCGGGTAAGGACCTAGCATGCTTCGGTACGCTACGATGAAATACCGGCCCGGCATATTGGGCCCACGCAGCACTCGGCTACGGTCATCCTCCGAAAGCCAAATCTTATTATTTTCAAAAGGCATTTCTCCAGCCGGCTCGACGTAAATGGGGCCGACTGGGTGCTGGGACACTAGGTATTCCAGACCCTGGCGGTAAGAAACTCCCCAGTAGTCGCGCTCAAACAGCGGCGCTACCAGGTGGCGAGGCAGGTAGCTGAAATACGTTTGCTGATGCGGGTGCATGTAGGCCATGCGGCCCGCCGTGAGTAGCGCTTCAGCGCCGGCCAGTAGGCTCAGGCCCAAAGCCAGCCGCCGCCAGCCCGCGCCGCGCTGCGCCAACTGCGCAATGGCCAGCCCACCCCGAATAGCTAGCAGCAGTAGCGCCGGATAAATAAAGTAGAGGTGTCGCCAGCCATCGTAGATACTAGAATGCAGGCCAATGACTGCGGCGAGCGGCAGCACTAGCCAGCCAGTTACTAGCAGGTCGAAGCGGCCCGTAGCGGTGCGTAGCCGAGGCCACGGGCGGCGCAGCAATTCAGCCGCTGTCACCCCTAGGCCCACTAGGCCGGCTACCTGATAAGCAATTGGCGTAGTAATGGTAATCCACACCAACGCGTAGTGCCAGGGTACCTCTGCCGCCCGAATAATGTGCCCCCAGTACAACAGTTCTCCGTTCCACCGATGCTCGAAGTGGCTAAGGCTGGCGAAGGCAGCCGCGAAGTGCTGTAGCGTGTGCTCCCAGAGGTAGGGCCACCCGGCCACCACTCCGGCGGCCAGCGCTAGCAGGTAAGCCAGCCCCACGTGCCACAGCGTGCGCCGCCCCAACGCGGCCGGCGCGCTGAAAAACTGAAGCGCGAGCAACGTATATGTAAAAGGCCCCAGCAGCAAACCTAGAATGCGGACATCTGTGGCGGCGGCCGTCACGAGGCCGTGCACCACGGCCCGCTGCCACGACGGCCGCTCTAGCAGCCAGACCAGCGTGTAAATGCCCAGCGTGAAAAGCGCGACAAATGGAATGTCCTTGCCATTGTAAAAGGACTCGGCAAAAAAGCGGGGCGACAGCACGAGCAGCCCCGCGGCCAGCAGCCCCAGGCGCTCGTCGCGAAAGCGCAGCGTAGCCAGGCGAAACAGCGCCCACAAACCCACCAAGCTTGTCAGGTACACGGCCAAATGCCTCACCAGATAAAAGTCGCGCGGGTCGTTGCCCGGCCGCACTACATCGTACAGGGCTAGGGGAATCTCAAATAAGACCCCGTGGTCATTGTCTACGTGTCCGCGCAAAGGCGGTGCCGATTGTAGGTAGGCCTGCTTGGTTGCCCAGTGTGGGGCCACCAGCTCACACATATAGCGCAGGCTAACTAGGCCGTTCATCCGGTCAGTGGGTTCATCCCATGATACGCCGTAGTGCTGAAAAATTACCCCGCCCAGCAGTAGTAAGAAACCAAAAAACAGGCGCACCGCATAACGCGGCGCTTTGCGAATAGGTAGCCCAACGTCCATTGGCGGTAAAGATACTGCGAGCCGGTACGGCGGCTAAGAGCTCCGCTTTCCAGTTAGACGTATCTTAAGCACTGTATCGGGCCTAGGTACTACTGAAGGAGGCTAAGTAGGCTGAGCCTCGCTCTCACTATGAACTGCGCAGAAAATCAAGGTTGTATTACCCCTGGTACCCGGTGCTGCTCAAAATAGGTATATGCGGGGGCCAACTCTCGCCAGAAGGCTGCGTGCGGGCTGGCCGCCCGGCGCGCTAACTCTGTTTCGGTGAGTGGAAACGGGAAGATATGGACCTCAATATTAGCCTGGCCGGCCGCCCGCGCCGCCACGGCTAGTAGGTACACTTCTTCAACCAGCGCGTCGGTGAGCGGCAGGCAGCCATCAGTAACGTTGGAGCCGTGGATGAAAATATCGCCGCCGGGGTCAGCTAGGCCGGTAGCCAGCACATCGGCCGCGCTGGGGTAGTCGAGGCCTAAGGATAAGTGGAACGCGCTGACCGGATTGAAGCGGTCGAGGTGGTAGCACCCTTCGGGCACCTGCCCGTCGCCGGCGTGGCGCTTGGGCCCTAGGGTACCCGAGGTAGCTGCCAGTGGGTAACACCCCAGTGGCTTAAAGACGGCGTCGCCCTGGTTGCGTGCCCACACTTCGAGCTGGCGACTGGTTTTGATAAGGCGGAAAAAGACTTCTAGCCGAGCGGGGTCGAGTTGCTGCGCTTGCAGGCGAGCTACAAGCACCGGCCAGCACCGGGCGTGGGCGGCCCGCACGCGGGCGTAGGCCAGCTGCTGCTGCCAGAAAGTGGGGGAGATGGCCGGCGTCTGAGAAGCAGCGGGCTGAACTAGCAAGCCAAGTATAAGAAGTAAAAGAAAGCGCAAGCTTAGAAGTGTAAACAATTGAGCAATGAATGCTTTAGCAACGATAAAAGTACGAGCAACGATATAAGCTTAGGTATCAATTTAACGCCCTAGGTCATGGCTGGTACGTATGGGCTTGCTCAGGCCCCGGCCAACTTTGTTGTTATGAACCCTGCTGCTCTCCTCGATTTTCTACAAGACCTGGCGCGCCACAACGAGCGCGATTGGTTTCAAACTCACAAAACCACTTACGACCAGCTTCGCGCCGCTTTTGAAGCCGACGTGGCTTACTGGCTACGCGAGCTAACCCAGGACGAGCCCGCCCTGGCCGGCCTCGACGCCCGGAAGTGCATTTTCCGCATCTACCGCGACGTGCGGTTTTCCAAAGTGAAAGTGCCCTACAAAACGCACTTCTCGGCCTATTTCGCCGCGGGCGGCAAGCACGGCGATGCCGCTGGCCGCTACGTTCAAGTTGGCCCCAATGGGCAAACGCTGGTGGCGGGCGGTCTCTACGAGCCTACGAAAGAGCAGCTTGCGGCTGTGCGCCAGGAAATAGATTATCAAGCCGCTGACTTGCACGAGCTGCTAGCGATGCCCACTGCCCGCCAGTTTTTTCCGCAGGGCCTAGGGGGCGAGCAACTAAAGAAAATGCCACCCGGCTACGAGGCCACCCACCCCGATGCCACGTGGCTGCGGCACAAGAGCTTCTTGCTCAGCCATGAGCTGCCCGATGCCGAGGTGCGCCGTCTGGGGGCGGAAGATTTTCGCGCGCACATCCTGGCGGCGCTGCGGGCCCTAGGTCCGTTTTGTGAGTGGCTGACCGCCGCTACGCACGCTGGCTAAGGCAAGCGCTGCTACTTCAGCGTGAGCACGGCCTGGTCGTGGCCAGCGCGGTACAGCTCACTCACTTTCTTATCGTTGCCTTCGGCGTTTACGATGTTCATCTGGTCCGAAAATAGGTCGAGCAGCACTGTGTTGCGCAGCCACACCGCTGTGGCTGCGCGGGGTAGCTTGGCCTTAGCATACAGCCAGTACGCATCCTTTTCGGGCTGCATGCCCAGAAACTGGAGCGTGAGCGGTAGGCGCGGCTGGCGGCTAGAGGTGTAGGGCAAGGCCAGCTCGAGGTGGCTGCGCAGGTAGGCATCGGCCAAGGGCACAATGCGCGGGTCTTGCAGCGTCAGATGCTGCGGGCGGCCCTTGGAAAGGGCGTTTTCGAGGTCGTCTGTAAAAACTTTGAGCGCCAGCTCTACCTGCTGCTGCTGCGGATTGATGCGTAGCTCCAGAATGCTGGAGTGGTAGGTGTGGCGGGCCAGCGCCAGCAGCGGCACTAGCAGCGAGAGAAAAGCAAGACGACGCATAAACTAAAAAGGAGCGCGACTCTCTGAGAATCGCGCTCCTAAAATTAAGGCTTTTGCCGCGGGCTAAAAATGCTTGAGAATGGGCTTGAGCACAATCACGTAGAGCATCAGCATTAAAATCAGCGCCGTGCCTACGCGCTGGGCGTTTTCAAGGAAGGCATCGGAAGGCTTACGGCGCAGTATCATCTCGTAGAGCAAGAATACCACGTGCCCGCCATCGAGGGCCGGAATGGGCAGCAAGTTCATGAAGGCAAGCACCATGCTCAGCGAACCGGTGAGCAGCCAGAAGCGCAGCCAGTCCCACTGCCCACCATACTGCTGGGCAATCTCGACTGGGCCACCTAGGCTTTCGGAGGCTGAGGCCTCGCGGCGGATAATCTTGCCAAATGCCTTGGCCTGCGCCCCAATAATGCCGAAGGCCTGGGAAGTGCCCTGCGGCACCGAGCCCAGCAATGAGTAGTGGCGCTGGCTGTAGTGCAGCGCGGGCAGCGGCTCAAAGCCAATGCGCCCGTCCTGGTTTACGGTAATGGGCAAGGTCAGCTTCTGGCCGGCGCGCTCCACGGCGAGCGTCGTCGTTTTGCCCGCGTTGAGGCGCAACGCCGCTTGCAGGCGGTCGAAGTAGGGGGTCGGCATGTTGCCCACGGCCGTAACCGCATCGCCAGCTTGCAGGCCGGCTTTGGCAGCGGGCGTACCGCCCACCACCCGCTTCACGGTGAAGGGCGTGCGGGCTTCTACAAAAATGCTGTCGCCCTGCTTGGCTAGGCGGTCCATGAAGTTGGCCGGAATGTTAATATCCATCAGCTGGCCATTACGCTCTACGGTGTAGAAAGCGTGCGAGCCCAAAATAACGTCGGCGCTACGCACTTCGTCAAACTCGCTGAAGGGACGGCCGTTGATTTTCACAATCTTATCGCCGGCGCGCAGGCCAATCTGGCGACCTAGGCCGTTGGGCACTACGCCGTACTTGGCCTCCGAGGCGGGCAGGTAGTTCTCGCCGTACTTAAAGGTGAGGGCCGTGAAAATGGCGATGCCCGTAATCACGTTCATGATGATGCCGCCCAACATCACCAGCAGACGCTGCCAAGCCGGCTTGCTCCTGAACTCGTCGGGCTGCGGCGGGCCGGCCAGGGCATCGGCATCCTGCGTTTCATCGACCATGCCGTGGATAGCCACGTAGCCTCCCAGCGGAAACCAGCCAATGCCGTACTCGGTTTCGCCCACTTTCTTCTTCAGCAAGCTGAAGTTGAGTACGTTGGGTAGCGGAAACAGGAAGTCAAAAAAGATGTAAAACTTAGTGACTTTAATCTTGAAAAGCTTGGCGAAGGCAAAGTGCCCGAACTCGTGCAAGCCCACTAGCAGCGAAAGGCCCAGCACCAGCTGGCCAATCATAACGAGAATTTCCAAAGGAGGGAAGTAGTTAAACTAACTGTCATGCGGAGCCTGCGAAGCATCTTATCTCGTTCGCAACGCTCGGGGGGTACTAGTATTCTGACTAAAGGAGCCGCGATAAGATGCTTCCTCCGTCAGCATGACAACCATTTTTTACAGCAAACTAGTTGCTACGCGCCGCGCTTCGGCATCGGTGGCAGCGTAGTCGGCCAGGGTTGGGGCCGCAAGATACGGCACCCGGCCTAGGCACTCAGCCACCACGTCGGCCATACCTAGGAAGCTTACTTGGTCTTGCAAAAATGCGGCCACGGCTACTTCGTTGGCGGCGTTGAGCACGCAGGCGGCACTGCCGCCGCGCTGCATGGCGCTGTAGGCCAGCGGCAAGTGCCGAAACGTACCTAGGTCGGGCGCCTCGAAGGTAAGCGTGGGGTACTGCAAAAACGAGAACCTAGGAAAGTCATTGCGTAGCCGCTGGGGGTACCCTAGGGCGTACTGAATGGGCAGCTTCATGTCGGGCAGGCCAAGCTGCGCCTTCAGCGAGCCATCTTCAAACTGCACCAGCGAGTGCACAATGCTCTGCGGGTGCACCACGACATCAACTTGCTCGTTAGCAAGATTGAACAGCCACTTGGCCTCAATCACTTCCAGCCCCTTGTTCATGAGCGTGGCCGAGTCAATAGTGATTTTGGCGCCCATCGTCCAGTTGGGGTGCTTCAGGGCCTGGGCTTTGGTAATGTGAGCTAGGTCTTGGGCCGACCGCCCTCGGAACGGTCCTCCTGACGCTGTCAGAATGACCTTCTCAATGGGGTTCTGTTCTTCGCCTACCAAACACTGAAAAATGGCCGAGTGCTCCGAATCGACGGGTAGTACTTTTACGCCGTACTGCTGTACAAGGTTGGTTATCAGCTCGCCGGCTACTACCAAGGTTTCTTTATTGGCTAGGGCGATGTCTTTGCCGGCTCGGATGGCAGCCACCGTGGGCGGCAGGCCGGCGTAGCCTACTAGCGCCGTGAGCACCACGTCGATATCGGGGCGCTGCACTACTTCGGTGAGGGCCGCGTCACCGGCCAGCACTTCGGTTTCGGGCTGGTCGGCCAGGGCCGCTTTGGTTTGCTGATAATAGTCATCGCCGATGACCACGGCGGCGGGCCTAAACTCGCGGGCTTGGGCCACCAATAGCTCCCACTGCCGCCCGGCCGTGAGCACCGCTACCCGAAAGCGGCTGCGCTGCTCGCGCACCACCTCCAGCGCCTGCGTGCCGATAGAGCCCGTAGAGCCCAGCAAGGCCAGAGTTTTTATAGAAAAAGAATCCGTCATTCGTCGTTAATAGATACTCAAAGGTAGGGCGCGGGGCGGCACAGGCAGAGGTTAGTTGGTTATGACGCGCGTAGCGAAGTATCTCGCTTATTAGCGACTGCGACGGCTGAGTTTACTGTGCCACCCGAGATGCTTCGCGGCGCGCGCTATTGCCAGCTAGTGGGGTTTGTTATGATAAGCTCGACCTATCTATTTACGACCCTAGGCCGTACAGCTAGCGTGCCCGTTGGGTACGCTTCTTTTTTTACTTCCGCTCTTCCCCTCACATGGCTCTCAAACTCAAGCCCCTCGACCAACAAGTTATTGTAATTACCGGCGCCACTAGCGGCATTGGCTTGGCTACGGCCAAAGCCGCCCACAAAGCTGGGGCTCGCCTGGTACTGGCTGCCCGCTCGCAGGCTGACCTCGACACCGTGGCCCGCCAACTAGGCAGCCGCGTGGCCGTGGTAGCCGCCGACGTGGCCGACCCCGCCGCCGTGCGCCGCATCCACGAAGCCGCTCACTCTAACTTCGGCGCCCTCGATACGTGGGTTAACAATGCCGGCGTAGGCATGTGGGGCAAGCTAGAGCAAGGCAAGCTCGAAGACTTCAAAAAACTGTACGAAACCAACTTTTGGGGCATTGTAAACGGCTCGCTCGAAGCCCTTAAGCACCTGAAGAAGCACGGCGGCGCCCTCATTAACCTAGGTAGCGTGGTAAGTGACGTGGCCGTGCCTATCCAAGGTATGTACGCTTCTAGCAAGCACGCCGTGAAGGGCTTTACCGATGCTCTGCGCATCGAGCTAGCTGATGAGAAAGCGCCCGTGTCCGTGACGCTCATCAAGCCCGCCGCCATTGATACGCCCTTCCCCGAGCACGCCCGCAACTACTTGCCCGAGAAGCCTAAGTTGCCTCAGCCTGTATACGCCCCTGAGGAAGTAGCCAAGGCCATCTTACACGCCGCCACGCACCCGGTGCGCGACATCTACGTGGGTGGCGGCGGCAAGCTCATGAGCACTACTAATAAGTACGCCCCCGGCGTGATGGACTGGGTAGAAGCCAAAACCGGCGTGGCCCAGCAAAAGCAAGAGGGCACTCGCGCCGTAGACCCCGCCGGCTCGCTGCACCGCCCCAACGGCCCTCACGCCAAAGTGCGCGGTAGCAACCCCGGCCACGTAATGGAAACCAGCCTCTATACCCGCGCTACCCTGCACCCGGTGCTGGCTGGCTTGGCTGCCGCCACGGGCCTAGCCGCCACGATTGCGCTTATTTCGAGCCGCTCGCGCAATGGGCTGAAGGATGCTGGTGTGCCCGTGCATCACGGCCACGATTCGGGTGTAGCCGTGACGGATAACTAAGCTGAAGTAAGCACTTTAGCAGCTAATAAAAAGCGCCTTCCTCGACCGGGGAGGGCGCTTTTGTACGTAGGAGCCCTGGGTGGCCGCTACCTTTACCGCGTGCCAACCGAAGTAGACTACGACATTGCCATAGTGGGGGCCGGGCCAGCCGGCACGGCTTGCGCGCTGGCTTTGCGCGGTAGTGGCCTGCGGGTGCTGCTGCTCGACAAGGCTACTTTTCCGCGCGATAAAATCTGCGGGGATGCCGTGCCGGGTCACGCCCTCAAGGCGTTGCGCCAGCTCGACCCGGCTTATGTCGAGGCCCTGTGGCAGCTAGAGCCGCGCGACGACGTGCGCCGCAGCCGCATTGTGGCGCCCAGCGGTGCGAGCTTCTACATGCACTGGAATTTGCGCACTTTTAACAGTCCGCGCCTCGATTTTGATGCCGCCTTATTTGCGCTGGTGCGCCGGTTTACAGATACCGAGATACGGGAAAACGCGGCGTTAAAAACACTAGAAATCACGCCCAATCACGTGCAGCTGCACCTAGCCGACGGTACCGAAATCACCGCCCGCCTAGTGATAGGCTGCGACGGCGCCAACTCGGCAGTGGGCCGCCGCCTGCTGCCCGAGCCACGCCTAGCCCGCGCCCACCACAGCGCGGGTGTGCGGGCTTATTTCGAAAATGTGGCTGGCACCGAGTCAGGCACCACCGAGTTTTTCTTTAGCCAAAACTACCTGGCTGGCTATTGCTGGCTGTTTCCGGTGGGGGCGGGGCGCTACAACGTGGGCCTAGGTATGCTGTCCGAGCTTGTGGCTAAGCACAAAGTCGACCTCAAGCAGCTGCTGCTCGACACCGTGCGGACGCACCCCGAGCTGGCTGGCCGCTTTCGCGAAGCGCGGCAGCTGGGGCCGGTGCTGGGCTTTGGGCTGCCGATGGGCGGCGGGCGGCAGCGCCGGTGCAGCGGGGCGCGCTTCATGTTGTGCGGCGATGCGGCCTCGCTTATCGACCCCTTGCAGGGTCACGGCATCGACATGGCCGTGCGCAGCGGCATTATGGCCGCCGCGCAGGCCTGGCGCTGCATGACTCAGCACGATTTCAGCGCCGATTTTATGCAAGCCTACGACGCTGAAGTGCAGCGGCAGCTCGGGCCGGTGCTGGCCCGCAACTACCGCCTCATGCGGCTGCTGGGCACTCGACCGTGGCTGCTTAACCTAGGGGCACGCCTAGCGCAGCTGCCGGGTCTGGGCCGCCGCTTGCAGCGGCTGCTAGGGTAGGGCCAGCCCCGGCCGCCTACCGAACGGTAGCCGGAAACTTGGTCTGGCAAACGCGCAGCCACTCCTCAGCTTCGGGCACGTTGTCGAAAAACTGTAACTCGAACAAGCAGGTGCCAGGAGTAAGCGGAGTGTTTGTGATGGTGTCGTGCTTCGTGTCGGCCTGCACCACATGCGCCACGTAGCGCAGGCCCATGCGCGCAGCCTGCGGCGCCCAAATGCGCATGAGCCAATCAAGCGAATCAAACCAAGGGCCGCGCAGGTCGGAGTTGTCGTTGAGTAGATAGGAGCAATGAATACTAGCTAGTTGCTTTAAATAATTGTCGGCTCCGCGCAGGGCTTCTTCCGAGTCTATAAAGCCGCGCCAGGTTGCGCGCAGCCATTTATCAGGTTCTTCAAACGTGAGGGTACACCGGCTGCCATCCGTATCAGGAAGCGAATTGATGAGCATAAAAGAAAACAAGTGAAACGGGGTGGCAAACTTCGGCCCGCCGCCGCACCTAACCTAGGCACTACATACTGGTTTTTACTCCTAACTAATACGCTATTTATATCAGTACAAATACCTAGTCTTTCGAGCAGGTTGCGGAGGTTTTTAGATGTGCACTTAGCCTCCGAAAAGCCGTCTGGCTGCTTGGCAATGCACGAATTACTAGCAGCCCGCACCTACGCCCACCTAAGCCCGCAGGCTACCTATCGCTTTTCGCCCTTGCTTATAGACCAGAAATCTATCGAGCGCCTGCACGGCACCAACGAGCGCCTGCGCCCTACGGCCTATGCTGAGGTTATCTGGTTTTACGCCGCCCTCATTCGTAATATGCAGTAGCATGAGCCTTTAGCCTGTGAGTGCTGCCTATTTAATACCTGCCAATTCAAAGTCCCCGCTACTACTCGCAAACATCCCAGCCCCCTAGGTTGTCGTAGGCGAGCTTAATTCCTTAAAGACATCATGGCTTTCACTTCCACCCAACCTATCGACCTGCTCTACGATGCCGCCCGCCGCGGCGACGTAGCCGACATCGAGCAGCTGCTTCAAGACCCCCAGCTAGACATTAACGCCCAGAATGGCAAAGGCCACTCGGCTCTCATCCTGGCTACTTACGACGACCATATCGACGCCGCCCGCCTGCTCATCGACCGCGGGGCCGACCTCAACCTGCAAGATGCCAGCGGCAACTCGGCCCTCATGGGCGTGGCCTTCAAAGGCTACGCCGACATTGCCCGCCTGCTCATCGAGCGCGGTGCGGCCCTCGACCTCACCAACGGCAACGGCGGCACGGCGCTCATGTTTGCCACCCTCTTCGGACGCAACGAGCTAGTGAAAATTCTCCTCGAAGCCGGCGCCGATGCCACGCTGCGCGATGTGCGCGGCCTCACCGCCCTGCACCTAGCCGGCCAGCAAGGCAACGAAGAAGCCTGGAAGCTCCTGGGTGGTCCTGAAGAAGACTAACCCGTAGGAACACAATAGGCCGGGGCGCTATTGGTGTCCCCCACACGACGCCGCTGCATCTTGTGAGGGACACCAGTAGCGCCCCGGTCCTTACAGCCAGCGCGTTTTTACGCCGAATAGCTGGTTTTTACGTCGTAGCGGTCCAGCATCATCACCTTGTCCCACGCCTTCACGAAAGCCTTGACAAAGCGCTGGTGGCCGTCGCTGCCCGCATATACCTCGGCCACGGCCCGCAGCTGGCTGTTAGAGCCAAATACGAGGTCGGCGCGGGTGGCTACGTAGCGGCTTTCGCCAGTCGAGCGGTGTTCGAGCGAGAAGGTCATGCCCGTAGCATCGGCCTTCTTCCAGTCGTAGTCGGTGCTGGTGAGCACCGTGAAGAAGTCGTTGGTGAGCACGCCCACGCGGTCGGTAAAAATGCCGTAGGGCGAGTTGTCGTGGTTGGCGTTCATGGCCCGTAGGCCGCCGGTCAGGGCTACCCACTCGGGCGCGGTCAGCGCAAGCAGGTGCGCTTTGTCGAGGAAAAACTCTTCGGGGGCTACACCCTGCGCAATGTCCTTAAAATTGCGGTCGAGGTAGTTGCGGAAGCCATCGGCCACGGGCTTAAGCCACGTAAACATCTCTATGTCCGTTAGTTCCTGCGTGGTGTCGCGACGGCCTGGCGTAAATGGCACGTCGGTGGGCACACCGGCATCGGCGGCGGCCTTTTCGAGGGCCGCGCAGCCACCCAGCACAAGGAGGTCGGCCAGCGATACCTTTTTGCCGCCGGCAGCCGCGCCGTTAAATTTCTCCTGCACCTTGCGCAGCGCTTCTACTACAGGCACCGTGCGGCGGTTCACGGCCCAGTCTTTTTGCGGGGCCAGGGCTAGGCGACCACCGTTGGCGCCGCCGCGCTTGTCGCTGTGGCGGTGCGTCACGGCCGCCGAGAAAGCGGTGAATACCAAGTCCGAAACCGAAATGCCTAGGCCCAGAATCTCCTGCTTCAGCGCCTGCACGTCGGCGTCGTCGATGGGGGCGTAGTCGGCCAGCGGAATGGGGTCTTGCCAGAGCAGGTCGTTTTCATTGACTTTTTCGGGACCTAGGTAGCGCTCGCGCGGGCCCATGTCGCGGTGCGTCAGCTTGTACCAGGCCTTGGAAAAGGCCTGAGTGAAGGCGTCGAAATCGCCTAGGAATTTTTCGCACACCTTGCGGTACTCGGGGTCTACCTTGAGGGCAATGTCGGTGGTCATCATCATCAGCCGGTTCATCTGGCCGGGGATGTGGGCGTCGGGCGTCTTGGGCGCGTTGGGGTCTACGGGCGTCCATTGCAGGGCGCCGGCCGGGCTGTGCTCCTGCTTCCAGTCAAACTTGAAGAGGTTAGTCAGGTAATCGTTGTCCCACTGCGTAGGGTTGGGCGTCCAGCTGCCTTCGATGCCGTTGGTCATCGTATTCTCAGCGTTGCCCTTGCCCCTGGGGTTGTGCCAGCCCAGGCCCATGGCTTCCATTGGCGCTATTTCGGGGGGCATCCCGATTTCTTTAGAGGGCACCATGCCGTGGCTTTTGCCAAAGGCATGGCCACCCGCGATGAGAGCCACGGTTTCCTCGTCGTTCATGGCCATGCGCGTAAAGGTCACCCGGATGTCGCGGGCCGACCCTAGGGGGTCGCCGCTGGCGTAAGGACCCTCGGGGTTCACGTATATCAGGGCCTGGTGCGAGGCGGCCAGCGGGTTTTCGAGGTCGTAGTCGGCATCGCCATTCTGGCCGCGCCAGCGCTTGTCGCGGTTCACCATCTTGTCGGGCGCTTCGGCCGTCCGCAGGTCGTGTATTACCTCGGGGCCCCAATAGGTGGCGTTGTCGGCCTCCCAGGCGTCGTGGCGGCCGCCAGCAAAGCCGTAGGTCGGGAAGCCCATAATTTCCAGCGCGCAGTTGCCGGTCAGTATCATCAGGTCGGCCCACGAGAGAGCGCTGCCGTATTTCTGCTTGATGGGCGCGATGAGGCGGCGCGACTTGTCGGTGTTGCCGTTGTCCCACCAGCTGTTAATGGGGGCGAAGCGCTGCAAGCCCTCGCCGGCGCCGCCGCCGCCGTCGGCAATGCGGTAGGTACCCGCCGAGTGCCAGGCCATGCGTATCATCTGCGGGCCGTAGTTGTGGTAGTCCGAGGGCCACCAGTCTACCGACGAGGTCAGGAAGCCCTTGATTTCCTCCTTCAGCGCCGCCAGGTCAATTTTGTTGAAGGCTTCAGCATAATTAAAATCGTCACCCAGCGGGTTGGCCTGCGGGCCGTTTTGGTGCAGCAGCTCCACCTTGAGCCGGTTGGGATACCAGTCAGAAAGCGCGGGCGGCGTGCTCACGGCCCCGCCGATGCGGTCGCCGCCGAAGGGGCATTTGCCCTGCATGTCGTAGGACTGGGTGTTGGTTTTGTCGTTGCTTATAGTAAGCATTAGCAGGTTAGTTAAATGAGAGAATTACCTCAACCAATGGGCGGTTACGTCATTGCCCAGCTTATCGACTGCTGTTAACGTAAGAAAAGCAATAGCGGTCATGTGACTTAGTCCAAGTTTAGGTTTAGCTTAATTTCTCATTAAAAATTGCCGGTCGGCTTGGCGCAAGGTGCTCTGTGCGCCCACAAATAACCTAGGCGATGTACACACGGCGGGGCGGCCTAGGGGGCTAAGCGCAAAAAGCCCTAGAGTGCGCCCCGGCTGTTGCCAGAAAGCGCCCCTAGGGCTTTGGGAATAGAAAATTTGCTAGCGGTCAGCTTCGCCGGTAAGGCGCTCTGCCGCCACTAAAACTGGCAGCATAAGCAGAGCGTAGTATTTGGGTAGGATGAGTAACCCGGCAACTGAGCCAGGGCTGTCTACCTAAATCGCCCGTACCACGCCGCCATCCACGCGCACCGAGGCGCCGTTGGTGGCCGCTGCCAGCGGGCTGCTGAGGTAAGCTACCATACTGGCAATTTCCTCGGTTTTAATAAAGCGCTGCAGTAGCGATGACGGCCGCGCATCGCGGAAAAACTCGTGTTCGGCTTCTTCGCGGGTTTTGCCCTCGCCGGCCAGCTTTTTTAAGAATTCTTCGACGCCCTCTGAAGCCGTGGGGCCAGGCAGCACCGAGTTTACGGTCACGCCGGTGCTCTTGGTAAGCTCGGCCAGGCCGCGGGCCACGGCGAGCTGGGCAGTTTTAGTGGTGCCGTAGTGCACCATTTCGGCTGGAATCTGCAAGCCCGACTCGCTCGAAATAAACAGGATGCGGCCCCAGTTGGCCTGTAGCATTAGCGGGAAATACTGGCGCGAAAGCCGCACGCCGCTGAGCACGTTCACTTCGAAAAAGCGTAGCCAGTCAGCATCCGTGATTTCGGCAAATGGCTTAGGCTCGAAGATGCCCACGTTGTTGACCAGAATATCGACCCTAGGTACTTCGCTCAGCAGACTATCGACCTGCGCCGCATCGCCAAAATCTACGGCTACACCGCGTACGCTAGCCCCGGGAGTCCGCGCCACGATGGCTGCTTTAGCTTCTTCAATACGCACTTCGGTGCGCCCGGTAATGACGACTTGCGCGCCTTCGGCGGCTAGCCGCTGGGCAATAGCCAGGCCGATGCCAGCCGTCGAGCCGGTGATGAGAGCAGTTTTATTTGTGAGTTGGAGGTCCATGAGATTCAAGATTTGGGAGAAGACTATTGCTACCCAAACCTGAAACGGACAAATTTTGATTTGCGAAACCCTGGTTGCGCCGACTGCTTAGGCTAGCCACAGTGCCGCTAGGGCCAGCCCGGCCGGCAGCGTTTGCACCAGCAAGATGCGCCCGCCCGCCGTGGCTGCCCCGTAGAGCCCCGCCACCGCTACGCAGCCCAGGAAGAATGTGGCCACGCTGCGGTGCCACTGCGGGTCGGCGATAAGCAACGCCCACACCAGCCCCGCTACTAAAAAGCCATTATACAGCCCTTGGTTACCCGCCAGCGTTTTGGTCGGCACAAACAGCTCGGCCGGCAGCGACCGGAATACCTTTGGCCCCCGTGAGACCCAAGCAAACATCTCCAGCCACACAATGTACAGGTGAATGAGCACCACGAGGCCGATGAATAGTTGACTGACTAAGTGCATACTAAGCTTCTGGAAGAGTGGAGGCTCAAAGGAAAGACGTGGTCAGCAAAAGCTTACTAAATAGATGTGTCTAGTGAGCCAGCAAATCATAATGCTGCTATAGGCCGAATGTTAGTTTCAACTGTCTTTGCGGTTATTCAGTAACCTAGGTACACTCCTTAACAATAACCACGCAATAGCGCCGCTCACCGCCACCAGCGGCACCACCGACGACCTAATGGGCCGGAAGCGGCTGCGTCCTTCTCGCAATTCGATGTAGCCCACGGGCGTGAGCGATACGCCCGCCCCAGCCCCTAGGCCAGAGCCGGCTGCTTCGCCCGCCTCGGTGCCGCCACCCCCGCCACCGCCGAAGCCATAGCGTGCCCGCGCCACCGGAATGACCGTGATACCGTCGCGCTCGACGGGGGTGCCGTACACAGCCTGCGCCGTGGCGGTGGTGCTAAGCTGCTGGCCTAGGCGCTCAAGTAGCGACTGAGCTGGGGTAGCAGCGGTGGCGGGGTTTTCCATGAAAGACAGAAAAAGATTGATAGGTTAACTACTCTGTCATGCTGAGCTTGCGAAGCATCTTATCACGTTCGAACGGCTATTCTAGCGTAATAAAATACTTCGCAAGCTCAGCATGACAGCCGTTTTTGGTTTGTCTCGTTAAAAAACTAGCTTATTCGCTCAGCTCCTCCAGAATCTCCAGCGCAGCCTTGGCTATCACGGTGCCGGGCCCATAAATACCGGCCACGCCCGCGTCGTAGAGAAATTGGTAGTCTTGGGGTGGAATGACGCCACCCGCAATAACCAGAATATCAGGCCGGCCTTCCTGCTCTAGCTCGCGGATGAGTTGGGGTAGTAGTGTGTTGTGGCCAGCAGCGAGGCTGCTCACGCCCACCACGTGCACGTCGTTGTCAACAGCCTGGCGGGCTACCTCGGCAGGGGTTTGGAAGAGGGGCGCGAGGTCCACATCAAAGCCCACATCGGCGAAGCTGGTGGCGATGATTTTGGCGCCGCGGTCGTGGCCATCCTGGCCCATTTTAGCTACTAGCATGCGCGGGCGGCGGCCTTCGCGGGCAGCGAAGTCCTGGGCGGCCTGCCGGGCTTGGGCAAAATCGGCGTTGTCCGTCATGCCCTGCTGGTACACGCCTTGAATGGTACGCGTAGTGGCTTGGTGGCGGCCCCAGGCAGCTTCGAGCGCATCAGAAATTTCGCCTAGGGTAGCGCGAACGCGAGCGGCGGTCACGGCTAGCGCGAGGAGGTTTTGAGTTGTGTCGGTGGCACCTGCTGCTAGTGCCGCCAGCGCGGCCTGCACGGCGGTTTCGTCGCGCTCTGCCCGAATCTTTCGCAGCCGCGCTACCTGGCTTTCGCGCACCGCGTCGTTATCAATCTGCAACACTTCCAGGGGCGCTTCGCCCTCGGGCGCCAGATATTTATTGACTCCCACAATTACTTCCTGGCCCGCGTCGATGCGCGACTGCTTGCGAGCGGCGGCCTCCTCGATGCGGAGCTTGGGTAGGCCAGTTTCAATGGCGGCGGCCATGCCCCCTAGGGCCTCCACTTCTTCGATGAGCGCCCAGGCCTGGTTGGCGAGGTCGGCGGTGAGGCTTTCCACGTAGTACGAGCCGCCCCAGGGGTCCACCACTTTAGTAATGTCGGTTTCGTGCTGGAGGTAGAGCTGCGTATTGCGGGCGATGCGGGCCGAGAAGTCAGTGGGCAGGGCCAGGGCTTCGTCGAGGGCGTTGGTGTGCAGGCTCTGGGTACCACCTAGGGCGGCGGCGAGGGCCTCCACCGTGGTCCGCGTCACGTTGTTAAATGGGTCCTGGGCCGTGAGCGAGTAGCCTGATGTTTGGCAGTGCGTACGCAAGGCCAGGCTCTTGGGGCTTTGCGGGTCAAACTGCTGGATGAGCTTGGCCCACAGCAGGCGGCCGGCGCGCAGCTTGGCAATTTCCAGAAAGTGGTTCATGCCGATGCCCCAGAAGAAGGACAGGCGCGGCGCGAATTCGTCAATCTTGAGGCCCGCCGCTAGGCCGGCGCGCACGTACTGCACGCCATCGGCCAATGTGTAAGCTAGCTCGATATCGGCGGTGGCGCCGGCCTCGTGCATGTGGTAGCCCGAGATAGAAATTGAGTTGAACTTAGGCATCTTCTCGGCCGTGTAGGCGAAGATGTCGGCAATGAGCCGCATGCTCGGCGCGGGCGGGTAGATGTAGGTGTTGCGCACCATAAACTCCTTCAGAATATCATTCTGAATAGTGCCCGTAAGCTTTTCGGGCGGCACGCCCTGCTCCTCTGCCGCCACGATGTAGAAAGCCAGCACCGGCAGCACCGCCCCGTTCATGGTCATGCTCACTGACATCTGGTCGAGCGGAATCTGGTCGAAGAGGATTTTCATATCCTCCACCGAGTCGATGGCCACGCCGGCCTTGCCCACGTCGCCCACCACGCGCGGGTGGTCCGAGTCGTAGCCTCGGTGTGTGGCTAGGTCGAAAGCCACACTAAGTCCTTTTTGGCCCCCGGCCAGATTACGCCGATAAAAAGCGTTCGACTCCTCGGCCGTCGAAAAGCCCGCGTACTGCCGCACCGTCCAGGGGCTCACCGTGTACATGCTGGCGTAAGGCCCGCGCAGATAAGGCGCGATGCCCGCCCCAAACCCTAAGTGCGGCAGGTGCGCCGCATCGGCGGCCGTGTACACGGCGGGGCCGGTGGCGGGGTAGTCGGTAGGCTTAGCGGCGGGTGGGAGGGAAGCCGCGTCGTAGGCAATGGAGGAGAAGTCGGGGCGCATTAGTCTATTGTTTTTTCACTTGTCAAATTCCAGCGTTGCTCTAAAATTTCTTTTGCCCAGGGTAGTAACCTGGTTTCAGACCAGCCTTCGTAAACCAATTCTGTATTATACAAAGATTTAGACAAGTTATTCGTAGCTACAAACTCTCTAAATTGTTTATAATCATAGCAAAAGCTGATGTTCTTGAGCTTTACGTCGCAAACTCCATATTTATTCTGAGAAGCATCGTGAAAGGTGATAAAACCGCGTCGATAGTTGATTGAGTCGGGATAGAAGGAGACATTAAAATCCGGCTCCTGAAAATTCCACCTACTGTATCCAGCTTGTTGCTTACTTCTGCCATCTGCCGTTATAAGTTGGTAAGGCTCAATAATTGGGATGCGCCAGACGTCAGATTCCAAGTTGTCTTCGAAGTAGAATCTTAGCTTCTTCGGCTCCCGCTGTGCGTATAGATAGCCAAAGGTCAGCACCACTGGCAGCGCTAGAATCCCAACCACCAATTTGCCTGCTGCTTTCATGAGCTAGATGGAAGCTACCGCCCCTGTAGCCGCGCAAGCACCTCTTCTGTGCGGTGTCCTTCCACCAAAAATTCCTTGAAGCCAAATACCCGCACGGCCTCCAGCAGCGTGGCTAGGTCGGAGTTTATCAGGGAAGGAATATCGAAGATGTGGCCCACGGGCACCTGCTGCACCACCCGTGCCAAGTGGTCGAACTGCGCGGGCGTGGCATACATCAGGGTAGCTTCATCGGGCTTTGAAAAGAGGACGGAATACGAATCGGACGCGATGTCGGGCATGGGCGGCTGGCTAGTTTGGCCCGGGTGCAGCAGGTGCCAGAAGGCTGCCGCAATCTCTTCATTTACCGCGGCATTGCCGAGCAGCACCAGCGTGGCCTGCTTGTCTTGATTGGCGCGGCGCTCGAAGTGCAGCGCCGTAGCCAGGCGCAGCACCTCGCTGGGGTAGGTGGCGCGGGTAGTGTCAAAGTCGCGCGAGCGCAGCAGCTGCTTAGGCTGAAAATCGAACTTCTCCTGCGCGTTTTGGAAACGGTTGGTGCCCACCACCACGTCCTGGCCGGTGGCAATGCGCTTGAATTTCTCCAAGCCAACCTTGCTGATGGCTTCCATGGCCTGGTTGCGAGCTTCGAGCATGCCGCCCTTGGCTTCGAGGGCCTGAAACTCAACCCAGGCGGCGCGGGCCAGCTCGTCGGTCAGGGTTTCGAGGAAGTAGGAGCCGGCTGCCGGGTCGGCCACCCAGTCGAGGTGTGCCTCTTCGAGCAATATTAGCGGCTGGTTGCGCGCCAGGCGGGCGCTAAACTCGGTGTAGTGCTGATACAAACAGTCATAGGCCGCCACCTGAATGGAATCGGCCCCGCCCAGCACGGCGCTCATGGCCTCGGTGGTATGGCGCAGTAGGTTGGTGTGCGGGTCGAGCGTGGTTTGGGTCCAGGTCGAGGTAGAGGCGTGAATAAGCAGGTCGGCTGCGCCTTGCGGCGGTAGGCCGTAAGCGTGCAGTAGCGTAGCCCACAGGCGGCGTGTGGCGCGCAGCCGGGCTATTTCGGGGAAGTAGCTGGTGCCAATAGCAAAATCGAGGTGAAAATTGGCGGCCACATCAGCCACCGTGATGCCGCATTCCTCATCGGGCAAGTACGCCAGCATGGTGGCTGCCGTGCTTAGGCTATAAGCCACTTGTTGAGTCAGTGTGGCGCCCCGGTTGCCAAAAAACGCTCCGTTCACGGCCAGTACCGGAAAGTTGGCCCAGCCCCGCGCCAGCTCTAGGCACCGGCGCAGTGCGGTGCGATACATGGCTAGCTCGGCTCCCTCGGGCACTGTGATGGGCGCAAACCGCAGAAAGCCCAGTAGTGGCTCGTTGGGGCTGATGTCGCGCAAGCGCTCAAGGAGCTGGTCGGGCTGCTGTAGCACCGTGTAGCCTATCCAGGTGGTAGCCAGCGGCAGGCGGTCGGCCAGCTCGCCTAGGGCAAAATTGGCGACCTCCTTATTTAAAATAAAGTGAATGCCACCCGCGCCGCGCGCCAAGGCATCGGCGGCCTGCTCTATCTGTAGGCGGCCATCGGTGCCAGCAGGCACGGTGAGGGCTACCACGTTGCGGCAGGGAGCGGGGCGGGGTGGTAGGGGTGGGGGCGCGCCACCCAGGGCGGTCAAGGCCTCGCGGTGGTAGAAGGGCTCGGCCACTAGCCCGTCGGGCATGGTCCAGCGCAGGCTGGCCGGGTCGGCGCCCTTAAGCTCGCGGGCTAGCTGCGCCTGCCACTGCGCGGTGGACACGGGCGAAAACTCGGGAAAAGAAACCGGCGTGGCCGGAGGCGTATCAGACATAGAGAAAGCACTAAAAACCGGGCCACCAACCCGTGCCAAAGATACCGCCCCCGCCTAAAGCCGCCTCGCTAGGGGCGCGATAAGCACCGGAGCGCCGTAAATTCGTGGTTTCGGCGGCTACCCGCTTTTAGCTACGTATGATACGTCTTCTTCGTCCCGCCGCGGCGGGCTTTGTCGCGCTTTTGCTGGCCACGGCTTGCCAGCGCGGTCCGCTTACGGCCACGGCCCACCTGCCCAGCACGGCCACTAGCCAGCCCGTGGGCAGCGCTATCGTGCCCGATGCTGGCGCTGATGCCATTATCAAACCTTACCACGACAAGGTGCTGGCCCAAATGCAGGAGGTATTGGGCGTGGCCCCAGTGGCGCTCAGCAAAAACGCTGGCGAAAACCTCATTGTCAACTTCGTGGCCGACCTCCAGCGCACCGCCGCTGCCCAGGCCCTGCACGAGCCCATCGCGCTGGGTGTGATGACCAACGGTGGCATGCGTGCCCCGCTGCCGGCCGGCCCCATCACCCTAGGTAACGTATTCGAGCTCATGCCCTTCGAAAACGAGCTAATGGTACTTGATGCCCCTGGCCCCGTGGTGCAACAGCTCTTCGACTACGCCGCGCCCGTTCGCATGGCCATTTCGGGTGCTACCTACACCGTCGGCCCCGACAAGCGCCCCCTGGATATCCGCATCGGCGGCCAGCCCCTCGACCCCACTAAGACCTATAGCATCGCCATTTCCGACTACCTAGCGGGCGGCGGCGATAACATGGCTTTCCTCAAAACCGTGGTGCCGCGCCACACTGGCCTGCTGCTACGCACTGCCATCGCCGACCACATTCGGGTGCTTACCAAGGCTGGGAAGCCGGTTACGGCCAGCATTGAAGGACGAGTTAAGTAGTTAAATTGAGACTAGTAATGTTTGTCTTGGCGCCTAGCGAAGCAATCACATCGGTTAAGTGCGCTGTTCGGGCGCAATTGTTTCGCTGCACTCGCCAGGTTAAGCGGGCCTCCTAGGTCCTAAAAAATTATTGCATTATGATACGCCGCGACTTTATTCAGAAATCTCTCCTAGGTACTGCTGGCCTTAGCCTGCTGGGTTCTAGCCTCGTGGCCAAGGCAGCCGCAGGCCCCGCTAAGCTTACTATCTTGCATACCAACGATATGCACTCGCGCATTGAGCCCTTTCCCGAGAGTGCTCCGCAGTGGGCGGGCCTAGGGGGCATGGCTCGGCGCGAAGCTCTCATTGCTAGTGTCCGTCGGCAGGAGCCCAACGTGCTGCTGCTCGACTCGGGCGATATCTGGCAGGGTACGCCTTATTTCAACTTTTTTCAGGGCGAGCTGGAGTATAAGTTGATGTCGCGGATGAAGTACGACGCCAGCACCTTCGGCAACCATGACTTTGACAACGGCCTCGAAGGCTTGCAAAAGCAGTTACCCAATGCTGGTTTCCCGTTCCTGATAGCCAATTACAACTTCAGCGGCACGCCGCTAGCTGGTCGCTTTCAGCCCTATAAGGTATTTGAGAAGGCCGGGGCCCGCATCGGCGTATTTGGCCTGGGCATCGAGCTGAAGGGCCTAGTAGCCGACAAAAATTTCGGCGCTACCCAGTACCTCGACCCCGTGGCCGTGGCCAAAGCCCAGGTGCAGCAGCTACGCCAAAATGAGCGTTGCGACATGGTTATCTGTCTGTCGCACCTAGGGTATAAGTACGAAGGCGAAAAATTAGATGACCGTAAGCTGGCCGCTCAAGTCGGCGGCATCGACCTGATTTTGGGTGGTCACACCCACACGTTTATGCCTGCGCCCGAGCCTATTACCGGCCCTCAGGGCCACGTCACGCTCATCAACCAGGTGGGCTGGTCGGGCATTAACCTAGGGCGCATCGACTACGAGCTGCGGCGCGGGGCGCGGCCCATGCGGGCCGTGGGGTCGCTAGTGCTGCCCGTGGGGGCTACCTGCTAGCGCCGCGATAAAAGCAAGCTTTTAGCGGCTTTTTTGTCTGCGGGTTTATGCGCAAATTTGTCCCCCCCAAGCCCGAGCGGTTGCGTATGAGGCGGGGTCAATTCTCTTTTTTTTCGCCGTTGCCAGCCGGTTATACGGCTCTGTTTTATCTCCTCCATGTCGCAGGATTTTCGCATTGTTTGGGCTAATTGCCTGCGCGTTATCCGCACCGAAGTGGGGGAGCAGAGCTTCCGTACCTGGTTCGAGCCCATTGCGCCCGTCGAGCTGCAAGGCAAGGTGCTCACCATTCAGGTGCCGAGCGTTTACTTCTACGAATTCCTTGAAGAGCACTACGTAGAAGAACTAAAACGCGCTATTTTTCAAGAATTAGGCCCCGAAGGCCGCCTCGAATACAGCGTGGTAGTAGACCAGGGTAATGCCCAGGCGCCGCCCCGCGCCATGCACCTGCCCCCAGCCCGCAAGGCTGCCCCCGGCACCCCCGCTGTCGAAAACCGCGCCCCTGTCAACGGCCGCCCTTACAATAGCAACGGCTCGCCACCCCAAAACAACGGTTTTGGCCGTAATGCTGGCGCCCCGCCCGCTCGCCACCTAGTGCCTGGCGCCAATACCGCTACCGCCGCCCAGGCGCAGGCTGCCAACACGCTGCGCAATCCGTTTGACGCAGCCAAAACGATGGACCGCAACATCGTGCCGTCGCAGCTCAACACCACCTACACGTTTGAAAACTACGTGGAAGGCGACTGCAACCGCCTAGCGCGCTCGGCTGGCCTCGCGGTGGCCAACAAGCCCGGCACCACCGCCTTCAACCCCCTGATGGTGTACGGCGGTGTGGGCCTAGGTAAGACGCACCTCGTGCAAGCCATCGGCAACCACATCAAGGCCACAAATACCGAGAAGTTTGTGCTCTATGTCTCGGCCGAGAAGTTTACCAATCAGTTTATCGAAAGCCTGCAACGCAACGCTGTGCAGGACTTCGCCAACTTCTATCTATTGGTAGATGTGCTGATTCTGGACGACGTTCAATTCCTGGCTAATAAGGGTAAGACCCAGGAGATGTTCTTTCACATCTTCAATCACTTGCACCAAGGCGGCCGGCAGATTGTGATGACCAGCGACCGCCCCCCGCGCGAGCTCAGCGGCCTCGAAGACCGCTTACTTTCGCGCTTTAAGTGGGGCCTCACTGCCGACGTTCAAAGCCCCGACTTTGAGACGCGCATCGCCATCATCCAGAACAAGGCCCAGCAGGACGGTATGGAAATCGCCCCGCAGGTGGTCGAGTACTTGGCTCACTCGGTACCCACCAACGTGCGCGAGCTCGAGGGCGTACTCACAACCCTGCTGGCCCAAAGCGTGCTTACGCGCCGCGATATCGACCTAGATATGGCCAAAGGTGCCCTGCGCCACATCATCGAGGAGGTCGAGGCCGAAGTCAACGTGGACTTCATTCAGAAAACGGTGGCTGATTATTTCAGCATTCCAGTGGCTTTGCTGAAGGAGAAAACTCGTAAGAAAGAAGTAGTTACGGCCCGTCAGGTGGCCATGTATTTTACCAAAGAGCATACCACGCACTCGCTCAAGACCATCGGCTATCACTTTGGCGGCCGCGACCACGCCACGGTTATCCACTCGGTGCAAACGGTATCGGACTTGATAGACTCCGACAAGAAATTCAAGGAGCAAATAAGCGAGCTGCGCAAGAAATTTGTGCAGAAATAGGAAGAGGCCCGATTTGCAAATCGGGCCTCTTTCTGTTTACAGAATTTCCTTTGGGTAGCAGATGTAGTGCTTCTGCACCTTCTGGCTGAGGGCCCGAATATTGGGTAAGTCTGATGCTTCGGTCACGTTCACAACCTTGCCGAGCTTGGTCAGGATATCGATAGTTTCTTGACTATTCGGGTCGTAGGCGGTGTTGCTGAGCTTGCCGGTTATCATTAGCTGCCGGGCGTCTTCGAGCGGCAACTGAAAGGTTTCGGCAATCAGCTCCACTATACCGAGCTGAAAATCTTCGTCGTAGGGCTCGGGGCGAATGACAATTTTGAACAGTTGCCGGTTGAGTAGGCTTTGGGCTAGGAAGCTGAGCACTTTGTCCTCGTGGCTAGTCCAGGACTTGATGGCGCCCCAAATGTCAATATCATCGAGCTGCACAAAGCGGTTCAGAATGTCAGAATCCTCTTGAAACTCGGCCAGCGTAACGGCGCGACCTAGGAAGTAGGTGAGGCAGCTGCTACCGGGCACCGGCACGCCAGCGCGGGCAAGGTCGCGGGCGCGCTGCATCACGCGGATGACCATCTGCTCGGCGCTCGTAACAGCCTTGTGCAGATAGACTTGCCAGTACATGAGGCGGCGGCTTACTAGAAAGTTCTCGACCGAGTACACAGCCTTTTCTTCCAGCACCAGGCGCTCGTTCACCACTTGCAGCATCTTGATGAGGCGGTCGGCGCCTGGCCGGCCTTCCTCCACGCCGGTGTAGAAGGAGTCGCGATTGAGGTAATCGAGCCGGTCCATATCGAGCTGCGAGCTCACGAGCTGGTGGAAGAACTCGCGCCCATAGCTACCCTGAAACATTTCCATTGCTAGCGTGAGCCGCCCTGGAAACTGCTCGTTGAGCCGTTCCATCAAATACAGCGACAGTTGTTCGTGCGGCACGTCCTGGAAAATCGACGTTTCGAGCGCATGCGACAGGGGGCCGTGGCCAATGTCGTGCAGCAGAATGGCGACTTGGGCCGCTTCACCCTCGGCGGCCGAGATTTTAACACCCTTGTCCTTGAGCGTGCGCAAGGCCAACTGCATGAGGTGCATGGCACCTAGGGCATGATGAAAGCGCGTGTGCAACGCCCCAGGGTACACGAAGTTAGTGAGCCCGAGCTGCTGGATGCGTCGCAGCCGCTGGAAGTAGGGGTGCTCAATTAAATCAAACAACAGCTCCGTAGGCACGGTTACGAAACCGTACACGGGGTCGTTAAATATCTTCTTTTTGTTCATGTTAAGTAGGCCAAGCTTCAGGTTAGCTAGGCTGGCCTACGGGAGCGAAGGCGTTGGCCGACGAGTGCAGCCCGTTGGCCGACTAAGTGGTCCCTTGTAAGAACCTAAACGTGAGTTTTCCGGTAAAGCTACGGCGAGCTTACCATCCGGGATACTACCGGCACGGTTTCGGCCGTTAGCTTCGCTATTACTACATTACCATTCCCAATGCGCGACGCCTGTGCGGTGCGCTTCTGCTTATGCAACGATACTCCATTCTCTGGGCCGACGACGAAATTGATTTACTTAAGCCGCACATCCTGTTTCTCAAGGAGAAAGGCTATGATGTAACCCCTGTAAACTCCGGGGCCGACGCTTTAGAAGAAGTGCAGGAAAACAGTTACGACCTAGTTTTTCTGGATGAAAACATGCCCGGCCTCACCGGCCTCGAAACGCTGACCGAAATCAAGGTGGTGCGCCCCACAGTGCCCGTCGTGATGATAACGAAGAGCGAGGAAGAGCATATTATGGAGGGCGCCATTGGGGCCAAAATTGCCGATTACCTCATCAAGCCGGTTAACCCAAACCAGATTCTGCTGTCGGTGAAGAAAGTGCTGGACAACAAGCGCTTAGTTACCGAAGCTACTAACTCGGGCTACCAGCGCGATTTCCGCCAGCTCGGCATGCAGCTTTCCGACCGTCTGTCGCCTTCCGAGTGGGTTGATGTGTACAAGAAGCTTGTATACTGGGAATTGGAAATCAACGAAACTGAGGGCAAGAGCATGGCCGAAGTCTTCAACATGCAGAAGGACGAGGCAAATACTTACTTCGGGCGCTTTATCATCGAGAACTACGAAGACTGGGTGAATGGCCGCGACAAAGACGCGCCGATGATGTCGCACCAGTTGTTCAAGGAGAAGGTGTTTCCGCTGATGAAGCAGACGGGCGATACGCCAGTGTACTTCGTGCTCATCGACAACCTTCGCTACGACCAGTGGAAAATTCTGGAGCCGATTATTGCGGAGCTGTTCACGGTGGATTCAGAAGAGCTGTATTATAGCATCTTGCCTACTACAACGGCTTACGCCCGCAACGCCATTTTTGCGGGGATGATGCCGGGTGATATTCAGAAAAAGTACCCCAACCTGTGGGTATGGGACGAGGACGAGGAGGGCAAAAACCTGCACGAAGCCGAGTTCATGGAAATTAACTTCCAGCGCAACAACCAGAAGGCCAAGCATAGCTACCACAAGGTAACTAACTTGCAGGCCGGCAAGGATTTGCTTGGCAAAATGAGCAACTTGCATAACAACTACAAGCTCAACGTCATTGTCTACAACTTCGTGGACATGCTCTCGCACGCCCGCACCGACATGGCGATGATACGCGAGCTAGCGGCCGATGAAAGCGCTTACCGTAGCATCACGCGCTCGTGGTTTTTGCACTCGCCGCTCTATGAAATGCTCCAAACCATTGCCGAGAAAAAGGGCAAGCTAGTGATTACTACTGACCACGGTACCATCCGCGTGAAGCGCCCGTATAAGATTGTGGGTGACCGCAATACGAATACGAACCTGCGCTATAAACACGGCAAGAACCTAGGTTTTGATGAGAGCCGCGATGTGTATGTGGTGCGCAAGCCGGAGAGTATTTTCCTGCCCCGCGAAAACGTGAGCACCGCCTATGTGTTCACGCTCGGCGACTACTTCTTCGCCTACCCCAACAACTATAACTACTACGTGAACTACTACAAGGACACGTTCCAGCACGGTGGTATCTCGCTAGAAGAGTGTATCATTCCGTATATCACGCTGACACCTAAAGGGTAACCAATAGCGACTAGCAAAGAGACGCCCTAGGTGGTGCTAGCTTTCACAGGCTGGCACTACCTAGGGCGTCTCTTTGCTAGTCGTTTGGTGCGTTAGCTTAGCTTGTCTAGCGCGGCTTGCAGGCGTGGCAACGCAGCCTGAATGGAATCGAGCGACTCGGCCCCAACCGAAAGCCGGAACCACGGCTCAGAGGCCGGCGCACCAAAGGCACTAAATGGCACTATAGCCAGCTTAGCCTCAGTGAGTAGGTAAGAAGTGATTTCGCGGGTGGTAGCGAGTACCTCGCCGGTGGGCGTAGTGCGACCTAGGGCGTCAATTTTGGCGGTGAGGTAGATGGCGCCGGCTGGCGCAATAGCATCGACAGGATACCCTTGAGCTTGCAAGTCCTTCAGACCGTGGTAGAAGGCATCGAGGCTAGCCTGCAGTCCGTGCTTAAGGTCAGCTAAGTACGCATCGACGGCCTCGGTTTGGGGCAAGAAAGCCGCAGTGGCTACCTGTTCAGCTTTAGGAGCCCAGGCGCCGATATGCCCCAGCAAGCCTTTCATCTTATCGATAATGAGCTTGGGGCCAAAGGAGTAGCCGACCCGCACACCCGTGGCGGCGAAGCACTTCGAGATACCATCGATATACACCACGTAGTCGCGCAGGGCAGGGCGCAGGCTCACCGGGTCGAAGTGTTGAGTTTCGCCAAAGGTCAGCAGCCAGTATATCTGGTCGTAGAGAATGTACAAGGGCTTCTCATCGGGCCCGCGGCGCTGGTTTTCGGCCAGTACCAAGTCGCAGATTTCCTCGAGTACCTCTTTTGTAAATACCGTGCCCGTGGGATTCAGCGGCGAGCACAGCGCCAGCAACGTAGCCCCGGCTAAGTGAGGGGCTAGCTCGGCGGCAGTAGGCATAAAAGCATGCTCGGGCTGCGTAGTCACCGCTACCTGCTCGGCACCCGATAGGTGGCAGTAGTGGTTGTTATTCCAGGAGGGTACCGGGTACACCACGCGGTCGCCGGGGTCTACGAGGGCCAAGTAAGCCGCGTAGATGAGCGGGCGCGAGCCACCAGCTACCAGCAACTCGTCGGTGGGCGAGTAGGAGAGACCTAGGCGCGCCTGCAAAAAATCGGCTGCTGCTTGGCGCAGGTCGGCAATGCCGGGAGCAGGTGGGTAGTTGGTTTGGCCGGCTTGGTAGGCGGCTGTTACGCCATCACGCAGCCCTGCTGGGATAGGGAAAAGCTCGGTGTCAAAATCGCCAATCGTGAGGTTGCAGATAGTAGCGCCTTGGCGAATTTGCTCGCTCACAGCGTTGCCGATTCTAATAATTTCGGAGCCGCTCATCTGGTCGACTAGCCGGGAAATACGCATGTGGATGGGGGTAGGGGAAGTAAGACGTAGTAACCCCGCAAAGATACCAGTAGTTGCAGCGGGACGCCAGCTACTGAGAAGTGTAGTAGCTCGGCGTACCGCACTTAGCGGCCGGGCTCCCAAGCCTGCTTACCCCCGAATAGCCGCTCAAGGGTGTACTGCTTGGCTTCTTTAGCACTGAGTTGGCGCGACCACGGCACGCGGCCCGCTGGGTTGGTGCCGAGGCCGGTAGAGCGGTACTCGGCGTAGTTAGCAGTTTTCTCGTTTTCTGGATTGCGCCAGTTTTCCCAGCCCGCGGGCACAATATGAGGCCCTAGAGTGCAGCGCAAGTAGGCTACGCGGGCGTAGGGGCGCCACGGCCTACCTAGGTAGACTTTTTTGGCCAGCGTCGTATCAGCAGTCAATTGGCAATCCAGAAAGACAAACCCATAGGGCTGGCCCTCCGGGGTCGAAGCTGCGGTTACAAATGAATTTTTCTTGCTCTTGATAACACAGTGGTCGAATACCCCAGTACTAGCGCCAAAAATGAAGTCGGTCGTTCCTTCGATGTAGCAGTCCTGAAAATACTGGCGGCTACCACCAACTGCTAAAAAGAGGACATCCTGATTGCCCACCAAGCGGCAGTGCCTGAAAATAGCCCGGTCGCCTTCCACGTGCAGCGCTACCGCTTGGCCGGCTGTGTAGCCAGCCGCATTTTCAAACGTCACATTCTCGGCCGTGAAGTCGTTGGCCTGCACTAGCACCGAATAAGAAGTAGGCGTGGTAATGCCATTGGTGCCCGCGTGGTCGCTGTAGGTAATGATGGTGCTAGCCGCTTCGTCTCCGTGCAGTACCAAGTGCGTTTTCAGCGTCGGCACCACCACTTTCTCGTGGTAGATTCCCTTTTTGAGTTGAATGATAATGGGTACGGCCGACTGAGTAGGTGCAGCATCGATGGCAGCCTGCACTGTGCGAAACTGCCCGCTACCATCGGCCGCTACCACGAGTGGGCTAGCTGGTGGGGCTGCTTGGGCCCGTGCTGCCAGGGCGATGAGCCCTAGGGTGGCCCCTAGCAAGAGTGCTTTCATTAGGGCGTGGTGGGCTGGGCGGCCGCGCCTGTGGGGGCAGCTACTTTGTTCTTAGGTAAGGGCTGAGCGAGGTGCTGTTCGGTCAGGGCTAGGTGCTGGGCTCGTAAGTCGTTTACTACGAGTTGCGCCATTTTGCGTGCGCCTAGCTCATTAAAATGAGTATTGTCGGCCCGCCCAAGAGGGTAATTGGGATGGTCGCCGGGGGCCAGATGCAGAAATAGCATTTTGGAAGGCTCGTCGCCAAGCTGTTGCATCAGCTCGCGACTGAGTTTATCCATGTCAACTACCAGCACGCGGTATTCCTTAGCTACCGCTAGGGTCGCTGCCGAATACGCGACATGGGTTTCCTTGATGTGCCCTTCCTTGTCAAAGTACCGGCGCGTGACTGGCGTGAGCAGGATGGGCGTGGCCTGCCGGCTCCGCGTCTCGGTTACAAACTTGATAAGGTTCTGGCGGTAGGCGTCCGGGGGCGTGTAGCGGTCGGGGTGAGCGGTTGACTCATCATTGTGCCCAAACTGAATGAACACGTAGTCGCCGGGTTGTAGGGCTTGTACTACTGGCTGCCAGCGGTTTTCGGCCAGGAAGGTACGCGTACTCCGGCCATTCTGGGCTCGGTTGTCTACTACCACCGTCGTGTCAAAAAACGTACCTAGGGACATGCCCCAACCCGTTTCCGGAAACGTCGCCCGAACCTTATTCGCCATCGTAGAGTCGCCGATAAGAAAAAGGGTGGTTTTGTGCGGGGGCGGAGTTGCCGGAGCAAATGCCAGCAACCCTAGCAAGGCCACCGGCATCGTCTTGGTAAGCAAAGAGAAGCGCATGAAGGAAGCAGATAGAATATTAGCGTGCCTGTGGGTCTACAGTTTTCTTGACGGTGCCCTGCACCACGCGGTCGGCTAGGCCTAGCTTCAAGGCGCGGATATCGGCTAGCACAAGCTCGGCCATGCGGCGGGCCCCAAGCTCGCTGAAATGGGTATTGTCTTCGCGGCCATCGGGGTAGTTGGGGTGCTCGCCGGGGGCTAGGTGGTTGAATAGCAGCTTGGAGGTTTCAGGGCCAAATTGCTGCAGCAGCGCTTGGCTAGTGCGGTCGAGGTCGATGAGCGGCGTATTCGTTTCTCGGGCCACCGTTCGCACGAGCTCGGCGTAGGCGGCGTGAGTTTCTTCTATTTTGCCAGCTTCGTCGAACTTGCGGCGGGCCACGGGCGTGAGTAGCACAGGCTGGCCCTTGTGGCTACGCGTTTCGCTCACAAAGCGCTTGAGATTGGCCGTGAAGTCGGCTTCAGGAGTGTAGCTGCCCTTGGTAGGCACCTCATCATTGTGCCCAAACTGAATGAACACGTAGTCGCCTTCGTGCAGTGCTGCTGCTACCGGCTGCCAGCGGTTTTCAGTAAGAAAGGTCTTGGTGCTACGGCCATTCTGAGCGCGATTATCCAATGTCACCGTCTCATTGAAAAAAGCTGCGAAGGGCATGCCCCAGCCCGTCTCGGGGTAAGCCTTAATCTGCTTGATGGACATGGTAGAGTCTCCAATCAGGTAGACTTTGATGGGACTAGGTGCGGCAGGCACAAAGGCCAATAGTGCCGATAAACTCAGCCCCAACAGGACTGGTAGTAGGCGGGAGAGCATAGAGGCGGGCGGGAAATGGCGAGGAGCTAACCCCAACTAAGTTAGCCGGAGAGTAGCAAGGAGTCGCAAACCTACACCGGCACCTAGGCAGCCCACCACATTTTTCTGCGCAATCGTTGCCGGCAACGTTGCCATTTTTCTAGTGACACTAGGCACAAAAAAACCGGCCATCTCCTAGGAGATGGCCGGTACTATATTGGACGCTGAAAGCGGAGCTTATGCAGCTACTTCTTTCACCACATCGCGGCGACGCTCTTTGATACGAGCAGCTTTGCCCGAGAGGCCACGCAGGTAGAACAGACGAGCGCGACGAACCTGGCCGCGACGAATTAGTTCGATTTTGTCGATGTTAGGCGACAGCAGCGGGAAAATACGCTCGGTGCCGATTTGGTTGGAAATCTTGCGAACCGTGAAGGTCTCACCGTTGGTGCTGGGGTTGCGACGCTGGATAACAACGCCCTGGAACTGCTGAATGCGCTCCTTGTTGCCCTCACGGATTTTTACGTGCACGTTGATGGTGTCACCGGCAGCAAACTTGGGAAAGCTGGCGCGGCGCTCCTGGCCTTCGGCATTGATAAAGTCGAGTAGTACGCTCATGGCGAAAAAAAGAATTACAAAAGAGGGCAGCGCCGCTGCCCATCAGGTTGGTATTTTGCGAAACGGAGCGCAAAGATAGAAAATTAAGCGCAAAAAAGCAAACAGGTTGAAAGGTAATGAGGTGATTTAGTGCAGAAGAAACACTAAAGCCAGGTGAGAAGTAGCTGCGGCGCCTGCTTAGCTGCTCACCTAGGTGCCTTCTTCCTCGTATTTACTCCTTCAATAAATCAGGCCTTTTGGCCCGGGTGCGCGCCAATGCTTGCTCGTGGCGCCACTCCTCAATCTTAGGCGTGTTGCCCGAAAGAAGAATTTCCGGTACGGCCAGCCCACGCCACTCGGCCGGGCGGGTATACACGGGCGGTGCCAAGAGGTCATCCTGAAAAGAATCAGACAAAGCTGATTCTTCATTGCCTAGCACGCCAGGCAGCAGCCGCACAATGGCATCGACCAAGATGGCAGCGGCTAGCTCACCGCCACTCAGTACAAAGTCGCCTACGCTAATTTCGTGCGTAACGTAGTGCTCACGAATGCGCTGGTCTACACCCTTGTAATGGCCGCAGAGCATGATGATATTACCTAGAAGCGACAGCCGGTTAGCTAGCGGCTGGCGCAGCGTCTCACCATCGGGCGTAAGGTAGATGATGGCATCGTACGGGCGTTGAGCTTGCAGCTCGTCAATCCAGGCCGCGATGGGCTCTACGCGCAGCACCATACCGGCGCCACCTCCAAACAAATAGTCGTCAATCTGCCCATGCTTGTTAACGGCGTGGTCGCGCAGCTGATGCAGGTGAATTTCGGCTAGGCCCTTATCCTGCGCCCGCTTCACAATAGAATGGGCGAAAGGGCTTTCGAGCAGCTCGGGCTGGCAGGTAAGGATATCTACACGCATCGGTCTGAACCGCAGATTTATTCAAATGGACGGATTAGTCGGGCTTTGTGGACGACCTGTTCCCTACGCTAGGCAGGCATCAGCGACTAGTCAGCGTTCGGGTTTTTGTGGGCGTTTGGATTCATGTAAATGTCCAGCAAACCTTCAGGCATGTTGACAAACAGCTGTTTGGCTTCCATGTCAGCGTGGCTTACTAGCTCATCTACTACCGGCAGGAGCACTTCTTGGCCCTTGTAACGCATGGCCAATACGTCTTGCTGTGGCAGCTCGTAGAAGTTTTCAACCACACCTAGGGCGCCTTCTTTCTCATCAATAACTTGGAAGCCAATGACGTCGTGAAAGTAAAACTGGGCATCACCTAGCTCGGGTAGTTCGCTTAGGGGCAGCCACAGCTTAGACCCACGGAGGGGCTCTGCCTCCTCAATGCGTTCAATGCCGCGAAGTTTTAGGAGCACGCGCTGACCATTCTGCGGATTTACGCGCTCTACGGTATAGGCCGAGAGCTTGCTGGGCGCAGTAGGAAGGGCCAGGTATACGGTCTTGAGTTTGTCGTAAGTAGACGCATCGTCTACGTCCAATTGAGTGACCATCTGGCCTTTCAGGCCGTGCGGCTTCACAATGAAGCCTAGCTCAAAGCACTCGTCGAGGGTCATGGCTTGCTAAATAAAGGAGGGGAAGAGAAAGCTCAAAAAAGAACGTCATGCTGAGACGAGCTCGGCATGACGTTCTTTTTAGCGGTTGATGCTCAAAAACTACGCAGCAGCTTCAGCCGAAGTTTCGGCAGTATCCGTCGAGCCTTCGGTAGCTTCTTCAGCAGCCGGGGCCGGCGCAGCAGCAGCTAGGGCAGCAGCCTGCTTCTCAGCGAGGGCAGTGGCACGAGCTTCTTTTACTTTAGTTTCGGCAGCCAGGGCAGCAGCACGAGCCGTAGCCTTGGTGTCAACGAGGCCAGTCTTCTTGGCTTCGATTTTAGCATCTTTCTCGCTCAGCCACTGCTGGAAGCGCTGGTCAGCAACTTCTTGGGTCAGCGCACCTTTGGTAACGCCAAGCTGAAGGTGACGACGCAGCAATACGCCGCGGTAAGCAAGCATAGCACGCACCGTTTCGGTGGGCTGAGCGCCATTCATCACCCAGTAGAAAGCGCGGTCGCCGTCGTAGTTGATGGTAGCGGGGTTGGTGTTGGGGTTGTAGGTACCGAGCTTCTCGATGAAGCGGCCATCGCGGGGCGCGCGGGCGTCAGCTACTACGATGTCGTAAGTCGCGGCCTTTTTACGGCCACGGCGGGCGAGGCGGATTTTAACTGCCATAAACCTTGGTGGTTGTGCGACGCAACTCGTGCGTCTGGGTGAAATTTATTTCCCAGTTTGGGGCCGCAAAGGTACGGAGAACCAAGCCAATAAAAAAGGCCGAAGCGAAACTTCGGCCTTTTACTTGCTACTAGTAGTTACCTAGGCGGCTTTCGCCATCTTCGCAACGCGCTGCTTGGGCTGCACGTTCTTACGCTTAATCTTAATGATACGGGCCTTGTCTAGGGTCCAAATGGCGATGTACGTCGGGTCAAACTCCCACCACTTCACGCCGAAGTTGACGCGCATGGGCAGCTTATGATGGTTGTTTTGGAACAGCTCACCAAAAGCCAGAAAGTCCAGCGCTAGCGTGTTTTTCGAATGGTCGTGGTTGTCGAAGTTCTGGTAGCCATACTTGTGGCCGCCCCAGTTCACGATGGCGCCGTGAATTGGGCCCATCAGGAAGTGAATCGGCAGCAGCAAGTACTGCCACCAAACCGTAGCAAAATTGATGTAAAACAGCACGTAGACCGTGCCCCAGCCAATGCGCGAGTACCACTTATCGCCAAAGTTTTCGATGGCTTGCCACACGGGGTAGTCGCCTTCAAAGCGCTCGGCCAACTCGTACTTGTTATTGAGTACGTCGTTATAGATATTCTTCGTCTTCCACATCATGTCAAACGCGTTGTTCGAGAACAGCGGCGAGTGTGGGTCTAGCTCCGTGTCGGAGTAGGCGTGGTGCATGCGGTGCAACAGCGCATAGGCCCGCGGTGACAAAAAGGAACTGCCCTGGCAGATGTACGTGAACAGAAAGAAGAACTTCTCCCAGAACTTGTTCATCGTAAACATTTTATGCGCCGCGTAACGGTGCAAGTAAAACGTCTGCGTGAACAGCGACAGGTAGTAGTGGGCAACGAAGAAAACCAGAATGGCCATTCAGTAAAATTGTAAACGTGGGAGGAACGTCGCCCGCAGAAGCTATTCGCGACGGGCTTAGTTCATCAGTAATACAAAATTACAGCCTGGGTTTGGCCAGAATTCTGCGCTGCGTCACAATGCCATAATGTTACACGGCAGCACCTAACGAGCCTAAACGGCAACTGGGCGCAAGAATCTCCGCCAAGCTAGGCGAAGGGTCTTGCGCCCAGTCGTGGGTTGTACTACTTAAACTTTGTAAAACTCTCGGGCGGCATCCCAGTGCGGAGCATCGGGCAGCGGTGCCACAAATTTGAGTGCCTCTTTCGTAACGGGATGCTGAATCTCAAGCTGCCGGGCGTGCAGCGCAATGCTAACATCAGGCAGCGGGTTGAGGAAACCGTACTTCACATCGCCCACGATGGGCGTGCCCAGGCCGGTCGAGAGCTGCACCCGAATCTGGTGTGGCCGGCCCGTTACGGGGTTGACTTGCAGTAGGTAGCGATTGGCAGCGGGACCTAGGAGCTCGTAGCTTAGCTCTGAGCGTTGGCCTTGGGTGTGGCGCTCCGGGTAAGCCTTGGTCACGTTGCGAATGGTATCCTTCACCAGCCAATGCACCAGCATGCCCTGCTCGGGCACCGGCGGCTTGCCCGTAAGCGCCCAGTACGTTTTTTTGACCTGGTTGTCGCGAAACATCTCATTGAGACGGCTTAGCGCTTTGCTGGTTTTGGCCAGAATAACAATGCCTGACACCGGTCGGTCGATGCGGTGGCACACCCCCACAAAGGCGGCGCCGGGCTTCTTGTACTTGAATTTCAAATACTCAGCGGCTTTGTTAGAAAGGGGCTCGTCGCCGGTTTCGTCGCCCTGCACTAGGATGCCGGCGGGCTTATTGATAACGAGCAAATGATTGTCTTCAAACAGAATTTCTTTCTGTTCGGACCAGAGATTAGGGCGATTCACGTCGGGATACGGCGGTCTAAGCGGAGGCAGCAGGGGTAACGCCAGGCCCCTAGGGTCACCGGCACGTTAGCAGGCCGCACTCAAAACTAGTCAGCTAGTCGGGGCCCCTGCTGCTACGAGCAAAGGTAAGCGAGACGGTCGAATGAACCCACCTAGGCCCCTAGGTTTTGCCCGGCCCGGCGCTATTGCCGAGCCGGTGGTAGGGTGGCATTGCTTAGGCTTTGATGGGCGTTTGGTCTTCGTCAGGGCTGTACCAGTTGATGTTACGCGATAGGAACATGACCACCGCCAGCACTACTACCAGCCCAATACTGCCCACGAGCAAAGCGTAGTCCTGTAGCTGCAGCACCACAAATACGAAGCTGTATACCAGTGCCAGCACGCCAGCCGTGGCTGCAGTGGGCTGCCGCTGCCGGAAGCTAGCCGCCGCGTAAGCCGTTACCAACCCCACAATGGTGAGCGCCGCCACGCCATACGCAGCATTGAAAGACAGGTGCTCGGACAAGGCTAGCAGCAGCACGTAGAAAATGACCAGCGCTAGCCCTACCAGTAGGTATTGAAAGGGGTGAATGCGCCGCCGATTCAAAATCTCGACAAAGAAGAACACCAAAAATGTGAGTGCCAGCGGCAGCAAGGCATATTTGGCAGCCCGCATAGTTTTTTGATACTCATTTACTGGCACCAGCAGGCGCACGCCAAAAGTCGACGCATCGACATCGGGGCGAGCTTCGTTGGTGCGCCAGTGCTGCGGGTAATTACGGTTGAGGTGAAAGACCCGCCAGTCGGCCTCAAACTGCTGCCCGTTCAGGGTGCGCTGCACGGGCAGGAAAGCGCCGATGAAACTAGGGTCGGCCCAGGGTGCGCTGAGGTGCAAGGTAGTTTGGCGACCCAGCGGCGCTTGTAGTAAGCCGGTGCTGCCATTCAGGTCGAGGTCGAATACAAAGGAGTGGCGCTGGGTCAGCGTTTTTTCATCGGGCACTGGCACGAGGGCATTGAGGCCGTTGGCTGCTGCACCGGGAATATTGCCTTCTTCGTCAGCTATAGCCTTGGAGTAGCGAGTGCGCTCCTGCACCACAGTATTTACCTGCGTGCTCACCGTGGGGGCCGAGCCGCGGGGTAGTACATCACTATTAGGCAGGCCGGGCTCGAAGGTGCGCGGCTGCCCGTCCCAGCGCAAGCGCAGGCCGCTGCGGATGCCTTTGAGGTCGGACAAGCCTAGCGCTACAAAAGCCTCTGACCAGCGCACGGCCCCCGGCGCCACCCCTAGGTCGGCCAGTGGCGGGGCCTGAAACACACCCTGCACCCGAATTTTGGCCCGGTATACCACCGCCTCGTAGATGCCCCGGTGCCGCCGCTCAGGCTCCAGGGTGCCGGTGCTGCTGAGTGTATCGGGCAGCAGGCAGAGGTAGCGCGTTACTTCGGTAGGGCGTTTGTCGTCGGTACCTAGGGTTTCGACAGCGGTGTATGGCAGCACCAGCACTGGCCCCAGCAATAGCTGCGGCCCGCCCCATTGCGCGCTTATCTCCTCAGTAGCCGCGTCACGGTTGCCCGCACGCTCTGTAATGAGGCTCTCGACCATGCTGCTCGGAATGAGCAATAGCAGCAGTAAGATGCCGATGCTGAGCAGTTTCAGCGTGACCGAATTGCGGGCCCAGTCGCTGGCGCGCGTGAGCAGGGTAGGGGCTTGGGGCTGCATAGGTTAACGTGATGCGAAGAACTTTGTTTTGCAAAGTAAAGGTGTAAAAGAAAAGCTGAAATACCTATTCAGCTTTTCTTTTATGGCTATAAATAAATTGTTACTTTGAATTAGTAGCCCTCTTCCTGCGTAGGAAAATCACGGCTTTTTACGTCGGCTACGTAGTGCCGCACGGCGTCGGTCATCACATCGTGTAGCTCGGCATAGCGTCGTAAAAAGCGTGGCTTAAACTCTTTGGTGATACCTAGCACGTCGTGCACTACTAGCACTTGGCCGTCAACGTCGGGGCCTGCCCCGATGCCGATAACTGGGATAGTAAGCTCGGCGGCTACACGCTTGGCCAGGGCAGCCGGAATTTTCTCCAGCACTAGGCCAAAGCAGCCGATTTCCTGCAGCAGGTGCGCGTCTTCGATAAGCTTTTGGGCCTCAGCTTCTTCTTTGGCACGCACGCTGTACGTGCCAAACTTGTAGATGCTCTGCGGGGTGAGCCCTAGGTGGCCCATGACCGGAATACCGGCCGTGAGGATGCGAATAACGCTTTCCTTGATTTCGGCGCCGCCTTCGAGCTTGAGGCCGTGGGCACCACTCTCCTTCATAATGCGAATGGCCGAGCGCAGCGCCTCCGACGAGTTGCCTTGGTACGAACCAAACGGCATATCTACCACCACGAAAGCCCGCTTTACGCCACGCACCACGCTCTGAGCGTGGTAAATCATCTGGTCGAGGGTGATAGGGAGGGTGGTTTCGTGCCCCGCCATCACATTGGAGGCGGAGTCGCCCACTAGCAGCACATCAACACCCGCGCCATCCAGTATCTGAGCCATGGAATAATCGTAGGCCGTCAGCATCGAAATTTTCTCGCCCCGCTGCTTCATGGCTAGCATTTGGTGGGTGGTAACTAGCTTAATTTCTTTATGCTGCGACATGACGGGGGAATCTACTGAAGAAAATACGGGTTGATTAGCTCGCACAAAGCTGGCAACAATTTTTGGAATAAGGCTTAAGCGAAGGCGGAATAGCAGAAAGGCACGGAAGAACCCAACCGTGGTGCAGTCCAGACGTATGAGGGTAAAATGCTATTTTAGATAATATTGGGTATATTTGACCGTATGAATTACCAAAAAAATGTTTTGGTGGGAGCTTTCTTGCTGGTGGCCCGCTTGGTGCAGGCACAGGCAGGCGTGGAGCTCAGCGGGCATGTCGACAATGATATTGGCAGCACCATTAGCATTAGCTGGACGGCGCAACCCTTTGATGCTCGCGAGCAGGTAGTGCGGGCGCACACCAATGCCCAGGGTAATTTTAAGGTACATTTGCCTATCACGAGTCCCACGCTCGTGCAGCTTACTTACGAAGGCGATGAAGCTCCTATGTTCTTGGAGCCGGGCCAAGCGCTCGCCATCAATTTCAACGCCGACAACGTAGCCGCGTCGCGCCGTTTTACGGCCCCGGCGGGTAGCCCCGATAAGAAAGCTGCCAATGCCAATAATTACCTACGCGAGATAGAAAGCAAGTACAGCGACAACGAAGCCTATCAGGTCCTGCCCGATAATATCAACTTGCTGGAAAAGGCGTTCTTAGCGTTTCTGGATTATCGCCGCAGTCACGAACTGGCACTGTTTAAGCAGGCCGACCGACGCGGGGCGCTCACGCCTGCTTTTGAAGCCTATGCGCAGAACGAAATCAACTACGCCTACGCCAACGACCGGCTAACCTACGTAGACTTGCGCGAGCAAACTTCGGGCGACCAGCAGCGCCTCACGGTGTCGCCTTCGTACTACGATTTCTTGCGCGATAACGCAGTAGTGCCCGGTAATGAGAAGGCGGGTAGCAGCCAGCACTATCAAGAGTTTTTGCTGAACTACGTGCACTACCAAGCGCGTATTGCGGGCCACCAACCTACCGACCCCGACTACTACCCGGCGTGCTACCAGGTAGCGGGCCAGCTGCTACGTGGGCCTATGCGGCCTATTGTACTAGGTAGGGTATTGCTCGAAACTTTTCGCTTCGGGCATATTGCCCACGCCAAAGGCTTGCTCGCTGACTACGAGGCTACGGCCCAGGCACCCCGCCGCTGGGTAGAGCAGCTACGCGCTGTTCAGGTAGCTAATGCCGCCCTAGCCATTGGTAGCCGAGCGCCGTCGCTGCCTTTGTGCACGGCTACTGGAGACTCACTGAGTTTAGCCGATTACCGTGGCAAGCTGGTTTATTTGATGTTCTGGGACACTCGCTTCCCGGCCAGCCAGCACGAGCTACCGTTCTTTAAGCAGGTGACCGACGCACTGAAGGGGCAGCCCGTAGTAATTCTGGCCGTAGCCCTCGATGAGCAGTTTGATTCGTGGCAAAAAACCATCGGCCTGCCCTCCGCCACCCTACCTGGGCTACACGCCTACGTGTCGCCCGGTCGCCAAGCTGGTGTGCGGCAAGCTTATGGCTTGAACAAATTGCCATCAGCTGTACTGCTGGCGGAAGACGGTACCATTCTTGACCCGCATCCTAAGCGCCTAAGTAGCCGGGCATTACAAGATGACTTGAAGGCGGCGGTGGGCCGTGGGGCTGCTTACCGCGCCGTTATGCTGAGCCAGCTATAATTATTTTTATTATTGAATAGTTTATATTAGCGGGCCCGTGCCAGTACCGACTGGCACGGGCCCTTGTCGTAATAAATCTTTTTGCTAACGCAGAAATGGGTTTGTGGGCAGAGGAAAATAAGAGAAGTAGTTTTCGCGTTCAGCCTGATACGTATCAATTTAGCTCCTGCGCTACCTTTTATTCCTGTGCTCAAGTATTCTAATGACAACCTCACTGTTATCGTAGAGCCTAGTTCGGGCATCCTGCGTGCTGCCTGGGCCCGGCCCCTGCTGACAGCAAACTTGATTGACTCGTATTACCATTTGCTGCAAGAGGCAGAAACGCACGGGCGCTGCCGTTTCTGGCACCTCGATTTGCGGATGCGTATTTGGCCTGCTGCTACGTTCATGCACTGGCTTGGTGAGACATTCGCCCCATTGGCTACGCAGCGCCTAGGTGGGCCCGTGTACGCGGCGTGCTGGGTGACGAGCCAGCACCAGCCGCACGTAGACGATGCGGTAACTACCGCCATGCTGGCCCGGACTAATGCCGCCGGGTTGCATCCGGTTTTCTTTAGCAGCGAGCCGGCTGCCCGTGCGTGGCTATTAGAGCAACAAGCACAGGATAAAGTGTCTTAGGCTGCTAGCCGACCTAGGAGGCTACATGGTATTTAGCCGGCCTAAAACTGCTTAATGCGTAGGCACCCGGATAATTTCACCGAGACGGAGCGTGGGCTCAGCTTTGCCATTACTAGCTTGTAGCTCGGCCACGGTGCAGCCATAGCGGCGCGAAATACTGAAAAAAGTATCGCCTTGAGCCACTGTATGCGTAGTAGTACGTGTCGCCAAGTATTGCGGCTGGGCGGGGGCGCTCAGGCGGATAACCTGCCCTACCTGAAGTGCTGCAGTAGGGGACATATTATTCCACGCAGCTAGCTCGGCTGGGCGCACACCTAGGCGGCGAGCCAGCGCATATAGCGTTTCGCGCGGGGCCACGGTGTAAGTGCCGGCTGCCGATGCACTGCTTGCCATTGGGGCGCTAGTGGGCGTGGGTACTGCCGCTGGGCGCTGCCGCACCACCACGGGGGCCACCACTATAGGGCGGCTAGTGGGCATCGCCACGGGTACCTGCGTGGTATGGGCAGCGGGTAAGTCCAAGACGGGCGCGCCCGGTACTTCGGTGGGCAACTCGTTGATAGTCGCTAACTCTTCAGCGTCACTTTCCTCTTCTTCTACTGCTGGGGCAGGAGGGGGAGGGGGCGCAGGTGCACGCTGGGCCACTACAGGGCGGCTACCTGGCAGGGGGCGATACTCGGCAGCCACATTGCGGGGGCGCACGTGGCTTAGCCACAGCACCAAGCCTGGCTGCGGGGCCTCGCCGGGGTGCAGGTGGTTGTAAGCCATCAGGGCGTGGCGCAATACCCCGAAATGCTGGGCGATGGCCGTAAGGCTTTGGCCGGGGCGCACAATGTGGTATTCCTGCTCGGCAGCCTCACGCTTGCGCTCAAAGAAATAAGGTGCCCCCGGAATTAGCAATTCGCCGCGACCTAGCTCGTTTACTTTCATAAAAAAGCCCGTGCTAGCACCACCGCGCGCCGCCAACGAGGCAGGTGTATCGCCGGGCTGGGCCACTAGCGCCCGCAAGCCATTGATGCTTACGAAAGAAGTAGCCACTGGTGCGGCGGCTACAGAGGTAGCCGCTGGCCGACGCGGCACGGGGCTGGCCGCGAGCGGAGCCGCGCCGGCCAGCGGCACTAGTAAAGTATAGGTGCGGCCATTCTGAGGCACCTTCGAAGTCAGCAGCCAGGGATTGAGGCGAGCCACGGCTGCGGGGTCAACCGAAAAAGAAGCTGCTTGCTGAGCTAGGGTCAGGCCGGGGGCAGCGGGCACCTCGCGCCACGGCACGAAGGCTACAGTGTGTTGCGCACACGCAGGCTCAAACACCACTTTCTGCGCCAGAAAATCCAGAATGTAGATGCTGCTGCTAGCCGTGATGGTCATCTGCGACGCATCGGTGTCGTTGGGCCGCGTGTAGGGCTGCACGCCCCCTAGGCCCAAGTTGTAGCTCAGTAGCGTATTGACCCAATTATGGAGGGTGGCATTGCTGCGCGTGAGGTAACGGGCGGCGGCGCGGGTGCTGGCCGTGAGGTGGCGGCGTTCGTCCACGTTGCGGTCTACAGTCAGGCCATAGTCAAGGGCGGTTTCGCGCTTAAATTGCCAGTAGCCTACCGCGCCATGGTTGCTTTCAGCGTTGCCCTGCAAGGCACTTTCCTGCAAAGCCAAATACCGAAAATCGGCCGGGACGCCTTCCTCAGCCAGCACTTGGTCGATGAGCGGAAAGGCAGATTCGGCCAGAGCAATGCGGGCTTCCAGCGAGGCTTGGTGGCGGCAAAGGCTATTGACCTTGGCTTGCACAAGCTGGCGAGCTTCGTAGTCAAGAGTCAGGTGCATGCCCATCGCATCGATGGTCGTCGGTACGGTGGGTGGAGTCGTGCTAGGGAAAGCGGCCGCCGAGCGGCTCGCTAGGCCCAGCAGCAATGCCGGAAGCAGTTTCTTCATAAGAGTAAGCCAGCCAGTGTTTCCCCTCGCAGGAACCGGCAAGTTACAGCAAAAGCCACGGAATTGGGAAGACGTAGAAATAGCTGGTGGGGAGTAAAGGCCGGTACGAAAAGAGAGTGCCCGGCTATACGCAAAAAAAGGAAGCGCGGTAGCGCTTCCTTTTTTATGTACTGTATAAGCATGGTTAATTGGCGTTTGCCTAGACTGCTGACCAGCTGGCTGCCCTAGGTGCCCTAGCCGCGAGGAGGGCCACCAAAGCCACCGCCTCCGCCGCCGGGACGCCCCCCGCCAGGAGGACCATCGAAGCCACCGCGGCCTCGGCGCTCACCGCGCTCGTCGGGGGCAGTGGGGAGAGTAGTCATATTGGCTGAGCGGATATTATAAGTGAACATAACCATCAGGTAGCGTTGTAGTACCGTGGTTTGCACGTCTTCGTAGTATGCTTCCGTCACGTTGCGTTGGATAGCGCGGTTTTGCTTAAGGATGTCAAAAGCGTAGAGCTTTATTTCACCGCGCTGGCCTGGGAATAGCTTTTTGCCTAGCGAAGCATTCCAGAGCAGGTAGCTTTGGTTATAGCTGCTGCTTAGGCCGGTATATACTTGGTGGGCTACATCGGTTTGGAAGGAGATGCCCGGGCCCACTATCCAACTCAGGCGCAGACGTGATACCTGACTGAAGTAATTGGTATTTAACTGCTGACTGAGCGTGTTGCGCACGTAGTTCTGCGCCGAAGTCGAAGACAGCGTAAAGTCGAGTCGCTCGCTGATGTTGCTGCTGAGTACCACGCCGGCCGTGAGCGAGGGCGTGCGGGCGTAGTTGAGGCCCTGGTTTACGAGGCCGGGGTTTTGCGAAAAGCTGACGCCTCCGCTCAGGTTCAGGTTGCTCTTGATGACGGGCAGCGGCCGGCCATAGTTGAGGTTGGTGCGTACCGAGTACTGCTGCTGCAGGTTGGTCGACTGCGTGAGCTGGGCACCGGCGGGCAGGGCTACGCGCTGGTCGGTGCCGGTGGGTGTTACTACGGTATCGCGGGCCGCCACTAGGGTGCGGTTCGAGATGGGATTTTGGGTGTAGGAGCCCGAAAGCAGCACAAAGAAATTACTCGACTTCTCGGCCTTGCTCACCGAGTAGCGCCCCACTAGCGAGTGGCTATATTCCTGGCGCAGCGCCGGGTTGCCGATGGTAAGCTGCAGAGGGTTAGAGTTATTAACGACGGCCTGCAACTGGTTGATGCCCGGAGCGTTAGTGTTGGTGCGGTAGAAGACGCGCAGGTTATGCTCGCGGTCGGGCCGCCACATCAGCATGGCCTGGGGCAGCACGTTCCAGAAGGTATAGTTGACCGGCCCGGGCGTTGGAAAGGTCTGGTCGCCGCGCAACTGGGCTACCTGTGCCGTGGCGCCCACCGAGGCTTGCACCTTGCGCACGTTGTAGCGGTAGCTCAGGCCGCCGCCCTGGTTGAGGTAGTAGTTATTAAATACGTTGCTGAGCGCCGTGTCGAGGCGCGAGTACTGCTGGTCGCCGGCGTCGAAGTTGTAGGTGCGTTTGTCCGAGTTATTAGGCGCGTAGTTGAGCGAGTAGTTAGCCTGCAATTGGGCATGCTGCCCAATAGGTTGGGTATAAGCTAGGTTGCCGCCAATGTTGCCGCTGTTTTGGGTCAGTAGCGACTGTTGGTTGAGGTTGGTGCTAGTAGTGCCCGCTGCGCTCCGAGTAGTTAGTATCGAGGTGCCGGTGCGGTCATTGTATGCCCCATTGATATTGAGCGAGATAGTGCGCCCCGGCCGGCCGCGCAAGCGCCGGCGCAGCAGCAGGTCGCCGCCGGGGTTGATGCCCCGGTTATTTGACAGGTAGCGGCTATCAATCTCGCTTTGGGTGAGGCCGCCGCTGGCCGTAATACCATTCGAAAGGCGGTTGGCATCGTTTTGCTGCCACGATATGCGGGGGCGAAACAATACAGAAGTGGCCGAGTCAATCTTATGGTCGATGCGGAAGTTTGCCCGGTGGTTGTAGTTAATGCTGCCCGATTGGGAAACCGCGCTATAGCTTGTATTCTCGCGGCCCGGCAGTACATATTGGCGCAGTGTGCTGCTATTTAACTGGTTGTTAGAGCGGTTGAAGAAATAGCTGCCCGAAAACTCGGTGGCTTTGTTCCACACGTTCGAGTAGTTGAGGCCGGCCGCGTGCGTAGTGTTGATGCCGCCGTTTTGATTCACTAGAAAGTTGCCCGAGGCATTGTTGCCGCCCCCGCCCCGCCCGCCCTGAGCCGAGTTACCAATAACCCCTAGGAGGTCGTCGGAGCTGAAATTCTGCTCATTCACGTTGTTGCTTTGCCCTAGCACCGTAGTGCGCCGGTCGCCATGAAAGTCATTGAGATTCAAGCTAGCGCGGTAACGCGAAGGACCATTGTCACCTAGGGCGCCAGGACCGAAGCCACCTACCGCGCGCCCAAATTGGCCGTTGCGAAAGGCTGGCTTGGTGATGATGTTAAGCGTCTTCTGAGTGTTGCCGTCGTTGAAGCCCGAAAAACGACTTTGCTCGCTCATCTGGTCAAAAATCTCGACCTTATCTATGGCTTCGGCGGGCAAGTTTTTGAGTACGGCGTCGGGGTCAGTGCCAAAAAAAGGCTTGCCATCGACCAATATCTGCTGCACAGCCTCGCCCTGCGCCTGGGTCTTGCCCTGGGCATCGGTCTGAATGCCCGGCATCTTGGTAATGAGGTCGCCTGCCGTAGCGTCAGGGTTGGTTTTGAAGGCCTTAGCGTTGATACTGGTCGTGTCGCCGCGCTGCACTTGCACGGCCTGGCCAGATACCTCCACCGTTTTGAGCACTGTGCCGCCAGTTTGCAGCGCTAGGTCACCTAGGGCTATGGGCTGCCCACCGGCGGGCACGGTTAGGGGTTGGCGCTGGTCGCGGTAGCCCACGAATGAAACCGTGAGCAAGTAGCGACCCACTGCCACATTATCAATTTGAAAAGAGCCATCGCCCCCTACGGCCGTACCGGTTTTCACCGAGTCGGGCAAGTGCGTTAGCACCACGTTGGCCCCAATGAGCGGGCTCTGGTCTTTAGCATCCAAGACTTTGCCGCGCACTGCGCTTTGGGCCTGCGCCGAAAAGGCCAGCAGCCAGGCCACACCCACCAAGAGTAAAAATCGCATAGGGTTCAGGGAATTACGAATGCTAACGACGCAGCCGCGGGCAAAAGGTTGGATGGGATTACTGGCGGCGCAGCAGCAATAGACCGTCGCGCACGGGCAGCAGCAGGGGCACCACGCGCGGGTCATGCTGCACGTGGTCGTTGAAGGCGCGTACCGCTCGCGTATCGTGGTCATTGGCTTTCAAGGGATAGTCGGGCAGCGCCTTACCGCCCCAAAGTACATTATCGACGATGAGCAGCCCGCCCGGCCTCACCTGATTCACGACTAGCTCAAAGTACAGTCCATTGTTAATCTTGTCGGCGTCAATAAAGACTAAGTCCCATACTTCACCGACCAACCCGGCCAAAACATCGCGCGCATCGCCTATATATAGCGTTATAGCCTCCGAAAGCCCCGCCGCGGCCACGTAGCGCCGAATGCGGCTCTCGCGCTCAGGGTTGATTTCGATGGTGTGTACGTGTCCACCTTTGGCCAGCCCCTCGGCCAGGCACAGCGTGGCGTAGCCCGTGAAAGTACCAATTTCTAGTACCCGCCGGGGCCGTATTAGGTGCGAGAGCATGCTCAGCAGCCGGCCCTGCCAGTGGCCGGTGGCCATGCGCGGCATCAAGAGCTGCAAGTGGGTTTCGCGCCAAAGCTGGTAGAGCAGCGGCGGCTCAGGTTCGGAATGCTGGTCGGTGTAGGCTTGAATTTGGTCGTCGGTCATTAAAAATGAAAGTATACCGCACAACCTAGAAGCTAGGCTGTCCTTGCGAGAGGATACAGCCAGCTCCTAGGTAGCAGTTATATGATTAATTGGTCAGCTATTCTGAATGCAGAAGGTGCTTCTTCTTACCATCTTGGCAAGACAGCTCAGGTTTATGCTGCACGCTCTCGAAAAGGCTCTATTCGGAAGCGATAGACTTTAAAGCCTGATTTGCCTACCGCATATTCATGCGCCACTACGCGCCACAATCCTTCGTAGCGGAATTGCCACGGAGCCGGTGCCACATCAACGCGCCGGAAAACGCGTACTGGCTGACCGGTTTCCTGGCTGCGAATTAAGCCCTGATTGCGATAACTCAGGTCTTGGTCTGCTATTTGGTGACCAGTTTTGGCGTCGCGCGCGCCGTGGCCTGCGTACCAGAAATAGTCTTCATGAATCTCGTCGTCCTCGTATTGGTCGGCCAAGATGATACTCTCAGCACCTAGGGCCGCCGTGGCGCACACGCCCGCCCGGCGCGGCCGGTGCTGCCCCAGCAGCGAAAGCTCAAGCCGAGAATGAAATAAGTCGCCTGGCTGAGCTGACCCTACATGACCAAACACTGGAGCCCCTGCCATTGCTACTTCCCTTCTGGCACGTATTGCAGCAGGCTCAAATTAGATTCAGCTAGCACTTCGTTAGCCAACTCGCGCAACTCAGCAGCCGTTATTTTTTCAATGCGGCCGAAAATTTCGCTCAGCGGCTCCACGCGGCCTAGGTCGAGGGTGCTTTTGCCAAGCAGCTGCATCAGGCCCGAATTGCTTTCCTCACTCATGGCGAGTTGGCCCATGAGCTGGTTTTTGGCCACGTGCAGCTGGCTGGTGGTTAGTTCTTTCTCGCGCAGTAGCTTCAGTTCCTTCTGCACTAGGCCCAGCGTGCGGTTGAGCTGCTTGCCCTCGGTGCCGAAATAAACGCCAAACAGCCCCGTGTCGGTGTAGGCCGAGTAGCTGCTGTCGATGGTGTACACGAGGCCGTATTTTTCGCGCACTGCCAGGTTGAGGCGCGAGTTCATGCCTGGCCCACCTAGGATGTTGTTGAGCATGAAAAATGGAATCCGCCGCCGGTCGGTGAGCGGGTAGGCCGGGCCACCCAGCAAGCAATGCGCTTGTGTAATGGGCCGCGACTCAACCTTGCTCTGGCGCTCGTAGTTGCCGAAGGGAAGGCGCGGGCGCTCACCTAGGCGGGCTGGCAGCGGAGCCAGCAGCTTATCGGCCAGGCGCTTTACTTCTTTGAACGGAAGATTGCTCACCGAGCTGAAAATCAGCCGGTCGGTGCGCACGTTCTCGTTGTAAAATGCGTGAAAGTCCTCGCTCTGGAAGCTACTCACGCTCTCGCGGGTACCTAGGATATTGACGCCCAGCGGATGCCGCCCAAATACCACGGTATCGAAGTCGTCGATAATGGCATCTTCCGGGGCGTCCTGGTACATGCTCATTTCTTCCAAAATCACGCCGCGCTCTTTCTCCACCTCGCGGCCGGGGAAGGTAGAATTGAACGTGAGGTCGGTGAGCAGCTCAAACGCCCGCTCGAAGTGCGTGCTTAGCAGCGTAGCGTAGAAGCAGATTTTCTCTTTGGTGGTATAGGCATTCAGCTCGCCGCCCACCGTTTCGAGGCGGTTGAGGATATGAAACGACTTGCGTTTATGCGTGCCCTTGAAAGCCATGTGCTCCCAGAAGTGCGCCAGGCCCTGCTGGTGGTCTTTCTCATCGCGCGAGCCAATATCAAGCAAAAAGCCGCAATGCGCGATTTTGGTGTGCACTACCTGTTTGTGCAGCAGCCGAATGCCGTTGGGGTATTCGTAAATTTCGTAGTCTAACATTAATGCTATAAGCAAAATAAAGCAGCAAAGTTCGGTGCTGTAGCGCGGACTCTAGGAGTATTTATAAGAAGTACCTTCCTCGCCCGTCCTGCTGACGCAGGAAGCATCTCCTGACATCCGATTCTAGCCGAATAAGATGCTTCCTGCGTCAGCAGGACAGGAGTGTGGCGCTACAGCTTTTGCGCCCTGAATAAGTCGTCGGCCGCTTGCAGCAGCTTCAGGCGTAGCTGCGGGTTGTAGCTGGTAGCCGGGTGGGTCTTTAGGAAAAAGTCTACTGTGCTCGCTGCTGTGGCCGAGCGGTAGCTACCTAAGGTGCTTTGTAGCCACGCAGCCGGGAAAAAGATGTCGCCCGTAGCTTGAATTTCGGCCAGCAGGTCGAGGCTGGCGGGCAGGTATTTCTCCGATGTGGCTTGGCGCAGCGGGTGGTGCAAGTACCCTAGGGCCGCCGTTACCCAAGCTTCTTTTTCGCGGTTTTTATCGTCCTTGAGCGAGGCAAAAAACTGGTCGCGCACGGCCACCTCGGGAGAGAGCGCAGGCATCATAAACTCTAGCCGCTGGCGACGGTCTACGTTTTTGATGCGCGCTAATTGCTGGGGCAGAATAGGTTGCGGGGTGGCGTAGTCGCGCACGGCAAGCGCTAGGGCCAAGTTGGTATAGTCGTCCTCAGTCAATTTTACTTGCGCGGGTGCCTTTTGCGATTGCCAGATTTGATAGAGGCGCGCTTGGGTCGCCGGGGTTAGCGCGATGCTTTGATAAGCTTTAAAATATAGTTTCTGCTCGCCTGGTAGCTTTTGGCTAAGCATGGCTTGCCAAAGCGCTTTTTCTAGTGCAGGCGCCAGGGCAGTGCGCTCGGCCGGCGGTAGAAACTTCCAGAAAATATCGCTCAGTTGGCCGGTAAGTAGCTTGATGTTAAGGTCGTTCGTTTCGTGTGCAAGCTGGCCTAGGTAACGGTCGAGCAGCGGGCGCGGCGCCAGACCTCGACCGCTCAACATATTCTCATAAAGAGTGATGTACGTGCTGGCGCGGGCTACTGGGTCGGCCAGCGTGGCTAAATTATCGACTACCTGCGGCGCTACCGGAAACACACCGTAGCCTAGACCCTTGGGGTTGAATAAAACGTACTTCGGCGCCGCGCTTTGGGCGGGAAGCGGTACGCTTACTTGGCGCTGGTCCATATTCACCGTCAGCTCCACGGGACCGCTAGGGTACATAAGCGTCACCTCAAACTGTTGAGGCCACACCCGGTTGGAGCCATCTTCGGCGCGCTGGTTAATAATGAGTTGTGTGGGCTGGCCGGTAGCTGGTTGCGGTTGGTAGTCGAACAGTGGCCGGCCGGGCTGATTCACCCACACCTGGTTCCAGGCTTGTAGGTCGGCGGGTGTGTGGGCGTCCAGGATGGTGATGAGGTCGGGCCAGGTCGCATTGCCGTAGGCGTACCTTTTCAGGTACTCTTGCACGCCAGCCTGGAAGGGCTTTTCGCCCATTAGGCGCTCTAGCTGGCGCATCATGATGGGCGCCTTGTGGTAGATGATGTTGCCGTAGAGCGAGCCCGCATCCTGCAAATTGGCCAGCGGCTGCCGGATGGGATTGGCCCCGGCGGTGCGGTCCACGGCGTAGGCGGCGGGGTAGTGGTCGGTCACGAACTTGAGCAGCTGTGCCGGGCCGGCGGCCGCTTCTGGGTTCATCTTGTCGGCCATGAAGTTGGCAAATACCTCCTTCATCCACACGTCGTTGAACCACTGCATGGTCACGAGGTCGCCAAACCACATGTGGGCCGTTTCGTGGCCAATGAGGTTCTGGCGTCCCAGTAGTTGGTCTTTGGTGGCTCCCTCATCCAGAAATAAGCTAGACGCCTTATAGTCAATATTCCCAACGTGCTCCATGCCGCCGTACTGAAAGTCGGGGATGGCCGTGAAATCAAACTTTTGGAAAGGGTAGGGAATGCCCGTATACTTCTCTAAAAAGCTGAGCGCCTCGCCGTGCAGCCGGAAAATAGCCGGCATACTGAGCCGGATTTTGGTCGAATCCGTTTCGCGATGCAGAAAATGCATGGGCCGTCCGCCCACCTCGTGGCGCACGGGCGTGAACTTACCCGCCGCAAACGAGAACAAGTAGGTGCTGATAGAATCGGAGGGCGCGAAGCGATACACTTTAAACCCTGGCACGCGCCCGTCGAGCGTGGCGGCAGAAGAGTCAGCCAGCAACCCATTAGCCACGGCTTGCCACTGGCGGGGTACCTGAAGCGACAGGGTAAGGGTCGCCTTCAGATTGGGCTGGTCGAAAACTGGGAATACTGTGCGGGCGCGGTCGGGCACGAGCAGTGTGTAGAGGTAATCGTCGCTGCGGTTGAGCGACTGGTCACCGGCTATAAACTCGATTTTTACCTCATTGCGCCCTACCACTAGCGCCTGGGCCGGAAGTACTAGGTGCTCGTTGCGGTAGTCGATGGGCACCTGGCGGCCATTCACTGTCACGCTGTGCAGGTGGTCGGCCGGGGCCTTGAAATCGAGTTGAAGCGGCTGGCGATTGTCTTCAAGGTGGAAAGCTACTACTTCTGAGCCCGTGATAGGAGCCGCCTTTTGAAGCGGGATATTCAGGTTGAGGGTATAGGCCACCTGGCTTAGCAGCTGCTTACGGGCTTCGGCCAGCGTCTGCGAAACGCCCGTCTCGACAGGTAGAGTAGGAACGGTAGTCGTGGGCACGAGGGGGCGTTGGCAGGCAGCTAACAAAACCAGCAGCAAGCCGCTCGCTGGGCCCGCAGTACGAAAGCGAAAAGTCATCAGCAAAGGCAAGGTAACTGCCAAAAGTAACCGGCCGCCGCAGCCCGGCCTAATCAAACTACCTAGGGCCAAGTCTATCCGGCCAGCTGCCGCTGGCGCCACTCGCGCGCCTCGGCCAGCACAAGCAGCAACTGCTCGGTTTCAATTTCGCGAGCGCAACGGAAGTGCCCTAGGGGGCAGCGGGCGTGCCCGTGCAGCCCGCACGGCCGGCAGGCCAGCGGCCCTAGGTGCTCGACCACGCGTGCAAACGAGCTAAGCGGCCCAAACCCAAAAGCGGGCACCGTAGAGCAAAAAATGGCGCACACTGGTGCGTCGACCGCCGAGCCTAGGTGCATGGGCGCTGAGTCGTTGACGTAGTTGAGCACCGCGCCGCGCATCAGAGCCGCCGATGCCAGTAGCGACAACTTTCCCGCTAGGTTAACCAAACCCGGACGCTCAGCTGCCTGGGCCAACTGCTCGCAGGCGGCCACATCGGGCGGCCCGCCAAGTAGGTACACCGGCAAATGAGCCGGTAGGGCTGCCAGCAATTCTAGCCATTTCTCCTGCGGGTACTGCTTGGTAAACCACACCGACGTAGGCGCCAAGCATAGGTAGTCACCCACAGCCGCATAGGGAGCGGCGGCAGCTTCGTCGGCCGGCGTGGGGTAGAGCGCTGGCCTTAGTTTAGGGGTGGTAGCGCTCGGCGAGGCATCCGTCAGCAGCCCTAGGTTGCGCTGCACCTCGTGTGTGCCGTCGCCAATGACGTGCGGCACGCCCCGCGTGAAAAGGCGGCTGAACGGATTCTCGGCAAACCCCACGCGCTCGGGCGCACCCGAAAACGCCGTGAGAAATCCCGTGCTGGCGAAGCGCTGCATCGTGACCACGCGCGCATACCGAGCGCGGCGAATCTGCTGGAGCAACCGCAGCAGGTTTGGGTATTTCTGGTGCTTTTTGTCCCACACCAATACCTGCCGCACGTGCGGGTAGCCGGCTAGTAGTCCTTCATTGCCCCGCCGTACCAGCACGTCAATCGGGGTATCCGGAGCCGTGCGATGCAAGTGCTCGACCAACGCCGTGGCCAGGATAACGTCGCCAATAAAGGCCGTTTGAATGAGAAGGGTGGCGGGAGTAGAAGCAGGCATGGGCAGGCTTCAAAGGTAGCCTTGGCGCTAGAAACCGAAGAGCGGCCTAGGCTACGGAATGTTGTACTTAATGTCTGACTGGTTGTGGGTGTAGAAGTAGGCATAGTTCGCGCACATCTGTTCCCATCCTTTTTCGGTGGCATATTGCTCGTGCATCACGTCTTCCCAGGCCAACCGCATTTGGCGGGCGCACACTAGCGGCCGGACTTGCCCAATGCCCGTGCCTAGGCCCGGGATGGCGATGCTCTTTACTCGCTTGCTAACCACTTCACCAGTAGCTAATTTGCCGTGGCGCAGTAATATCAAAATAGCTTTCATAGCCTGATACACATTCGGCCCACGCGTAATGGTCATAGGCGTGCGCATAGTGGGCGCGGCAATTAGGTACGGGAAGAGAGTGCCGCCTGTGGGCAGAATTTCAGCTTGGCCGACTAGCAATTCTCCGTAATGCTTCTCGCGAATGAGGCGCTGTAAGTCCTTTTCTAAATGCCACCCTAGGTGCTTAGAAATAGCGAAGTCGAGGCCACCATTCATGTAGCCAAAGCTGTTGGCTGGGCTGACCAAGGCGTCGGCCGGGAGGTCAAAAATGGAACCGTGGCGAACGGTAACCTGCGCCACGTCGGCAAATACGGTTGACCAAGCGTCTGTTACTTCTTGGTTGGTGTCAACAAGGATTACGTGCATGCAATAAATTGAGCATGCAAGGTACTAGCTGTTAGTTATCTCAAATAAAAAGCCGCTCCACTAACAGTGGAGCGGCTCAAAAACTACTTCAAGCTAGACACCTAGGCTTGCTGGCCCATCTTGTCCAGCGCATCCATTACTTCTTTCACATGGCCGCGCGAGGTTTCGAGCAGCGCTTTTTCCTCGTCGTTGAGCTGTAGCTCAATCACGCGCTCTACGCCGTTTTTGCCCAGGATAACTGGGGCACCTAGGTATACGCCGTTGATGCCGTACTCGCCTTGTAGCTCCAGGCACACCGGGAACACGCGGCGCTGGTCACGCACGATGGCCTCCACCATTTGGGCGGCAGCCGCGCCAGGCGCATACCAAGCCGAAGTGCCCATGAGCTTCACCAACTCGCCACCACCTACGGCGGTGCGCTGCACGATGGCGTCTAGCTCCGCTTTGCCAATGAGTTCGGTGACGGGGATGCCGCCTACAGTGGTGTAGCGGGGGAGGGGCACCATGGTATCACCGTGGCCACCCATGAGTACTGCCTGAATATCTTTGGGGCTCACGTTCAGAGCTTCGGCTAGGAAAGCGCGGTAGCGAGCCGTATCCAGGATGCCGGCCATGCCGAACACCTTTTCGCGGGGCAGCTTGGCGGTGAGGTGCGCCTGGTAGGTCATCACGTCGAGCGGATTGCTCACCACGATGATGATGGCGTTGGGCGAGTGGGCTACCACTTGCTCGGTTACCGATTTCACGATGCCAGCATTGGTCGCGATAAGGTCGTCGCGGCTCATGCCGGGCTTGCGGGGTAGGCCCGAGGTAATCACTACTACTTCCGAGCCAGCCGTGCGGCTGTAGTCGTTCGTTACGCCCACGGTGCGCGAGTCGTAGCCGATGATGGGAGCTTTCTGCCAGATATCTAGGGCTTTGCCTTCGGCAATGCCTTCCTTGATATCTACCAGCACTACTTCGTTGGCAATTTCACGGGTAGCAAGCACATCGGCGCAAGTAGCGCCCACATTGCCAGCCCCAACTACGGTAACTTTCATGGGAAAACGGTGAGGGTGGGAAATACAACATCGGCCCCGGCCGACGCGGTAAAAGTACACCTAAAACCCAACCGCTGGCTATCGCTAGGCTAGTACAAGCCGGAGCCAGCACAGAGGCAGGAAGGCTTTCCCCACGCCCGTACTAGCTCCGGCTTGTACTACAATTGCTTACGCTTCAAAAGCGGCATCAACGTGCAGCTTTATTTCCTCTCGAATCTGTTCAGCCGACAGCCACTCCTCATTGTTGGCCGAATCGTAGTGGAAGTTCTCCGGCACGCGCTTGCCGTCGAAGTGCGAGATAAACTTCTCGACATCCCACGGCGGCGTGGCGGGCAAAATGACGTAGTAACGCGGTAGCTCCACGGTGCTCAGCGCGTCGGTCTGGGTTATCATCTCTTCGTGTAGCTTCTCGCCGGGGCGGATGCCCACAATCTTCTGCTCGCAGTCGGGGCCGATGGCGCGGGCCACTTCCGTAATTTTGTAAGAGGGAATTTTGGGCACGAAAATCTCGCCTCCCCAGGCATGCTCTAGCGCATATAGTACGAGGTCCACGCCTTCTTCAAGAGAGATGTTGAAGCGCGTCATGTCGGGATGCGTGATAGGGAGCACGCCCGTGTTGCGCTGCTGCAAGAAGAACGGTACTACTGAGCCCCGCGAGCCAATTACGTTGCCGTAGCGCACTACCGAAAGACGTAGGTCGCGCGAGCCCTTCATGTTATTAGCCGCTACAAAAAGCTTGTCTGAACACAGCTTGGTAGCGCCGTAGAGGTTGATGGGCGCAGCAGCTTTGTCGGTGCTCAGGGCCACTACGTCTTTCACGCCGCAGTCTAAGGCGGCATTAATCACATTTTCGGCACCGAAAATATTGGTTTTGATGCACTCCATCGGGTTGTACTCGGCAGCGGGCACTTGCTTGAGGGCTGCGGCGTGTACAATGATGTCGACACCCTCACAAGCGCGTTGCAGGCGCTGGGCATCGCGTACATCGCCGATGAAGAAGCGGATGGCCGGGTACTTGCTGTGCGGAAACTCCTGGCTCATCTCATACTGTTTCAGCTCATCGCGCGAGAACACGATAACCCGCCGCACCTGCGGATATTGCTTGAAAACAGTGCGAACAAACTGCTTGCCGAAGGAGCCGGTGCCGCCCGTGATGAGCAGCGACTTGCCGTTGAGGTCGAGGGCCATTGAAAAATCTAATAGGAAACCACAAAAATACGTAGGGTGCGAGGCTCACTCGCGACTGGCACTAGTCAGCAGTGGCCAACGGCTCAGGTAACCGAGCAGGTGCAAGCACGGGCCCTAAGAGGCTGCCGTATGCGCCCGCACCAATTCCGCTAACTGCGCCGCCTGGCCGCGGCGTGAGTAGCGCGTGGGCTTGGTTGTGCGTAAGTCGAGGTCGTGGCTTTGCTGCCATTGCTGGGCGAGGTCGCCTAGGGTGCTCAGCATCAGGTTATAGTCGTCGTAGGGAAGAGCCTGGCCGGCACCCGCTTCACGCAGCACATTGTCGGCGTCGGAGCCGGCGGGGCCTACGCATAGCACGGGCTTGCAAGCGGCTAGATATTCAAAAACCTTGCCTGGCAGAATACCTCGGTTCAGGGCCACGTCGGGGATGGCCATGAGCAGCACGCTGCTGGTCATGAGATAAGCCACCGATTGCTGGTGCGGTACAAAGGGCAGAAACTCCGTCGCCTCACCTAGGCCGGCCGCGGCTACCTGCTCGCGCACGCCGGCATCGACCTGCCCCACGAAGCGCAGTCGCCACGGTACCTGTGGGTAGCGCTGCTGGCACTCGGCAATGGCCTTGAGCAAATTATCAATCCGGTAGCGCGCCGAAATGGTGCCCGTGTGCGTGATGCGCAAGCAGTCAGTGGGCGGTGCTGAAGGCTGCTGAAAATCAGGCTCGTCGTAGCCATTGGGCAGCACTACGATTTTGCCTTTCCCTAGGTCGGGCAATTTGCGGCGAAACAGGCGCTCGGTTTCGGGGCTAGTCACCAGCACGGCATCGGCGCGGGTGAGCACCTGGCGCTCGTAGCGCGCATCAAGCCACGTGGCGGGCGGCGTGCGGTGCAAGTCCTTGGTATAGTAGATGTCGGTCCAGGGGTCGCGTAGGTCGGCGAGCCAGCGCAGGCCGTACTTCTTTTGAATCTCTAAGCCAATAAGTTGGGTGGAGTGGGGCGGCGACGACGTGAGCACGGCGTCAAACTTCTCGCCCGCGGCTAGCAGCTTGTCCACGGCCGCTAGTGCGTACCGGTTCCAACCCCGGCGCGGGTCAGGCAGGAAGAAGTTACCCCGCACGAAGCGCATGGCCTGTTGTGTGAAGCTGGGCTTGCCTTCGTTGGCGAAGCCGCCGTGCGGCACGGCGCGGCCAGTCAGCTTTTGGTACGACTCAAAGGGCTCTAGGGTGGGCGTACGAATGACGCGCACGCTCGGCGGCACCTCGTGCAGCAGGCTTTCGTCGCGCACGGGGTAGCTAGCTTGGTCGGGGTCTACGGTGATTACCGTGGGCTCTACGCCTAGCTCGGGCAGGTATTTCACCCACTTCAGGCAGCGTTGCACGCCGGCCCCGCCCGAGGGCGGCCAGTAATAAGTGAGCACGAGCAGGCGTAGGGGTGGGGCAGACATGGGAACTCCTCAGTAAATTCAGGCGGCAAAACTACGCCTAGGCCACAGCCGCGCGAGTTGTACCTTTGAAATTCAAATAGGTCGTTTGGTGTTTACACCCTTACCAGACCTTGCGAACTATTCGGGTAAGCCAGAAAATTCGCCTTTAGCTGCACTACTATGTTTGATAATCTCTCCTCCAAGCTCGACAAGGCCATTAAGACCCTCAAAGGGCAAGGCTCCATCTCGGAAATCAACGTCGCCGCCACCATCAAGGAAATACGGCGGGCGCTAGTCGATGCTGACGTTAACTACAAGGTTGCTAAGGAAGTAACCGACAAGATAAAAGAAGAGGCCATGGGCCGCGACGTGCTCACGACGGTGTCGCCGGGCCAGCTCATGGTTAAAATCGTGTACGATGAGCTAACCCAGCTCATGGGTGGCGAGAAAAAGGATATTACCATCAAGGGCGACCCAGCCGTGGTGCTGCTGTCTGGCCTGCAAGGCTCAGGTAAAACCACCTTCGCCGGCAAGCTCGCCAGCTTTATCAAAAAGCAGAACCGCAACGTGTTGCTGGTGGCCTGCGACGTGTACCGCCCGGCCGCTATCGACCAGCTGAAGGTCCTAGGTGAGCAAATTGGGGTGGAAGTGTACTCGGAGCCGGAAAACAAGAACCCGGTTGAGATTTCGCAGAAGGCCATCGCCTACGCCAAGCAGAATAACAAAAAGGTGGTCATCATCGACACCGCCGGCCGCCTAGCCGTGGATGAGCAGATGATGCGCGAAATCGAAGCCGTTAAGAAGGCCATCAACCCCAGCGAAACGCTGTTTGTGGTGGACTCGATGACCGGCCAGGACGCCGTGAACACTGCCAAAACCTTCAACGACCGCCTCAACTTCGATGGCGTGGTGCTCACCAAACTCGACGGCGACAGCCGCGGTGGGGCGGCCCTCTCGATTCGGGCGGTGGTGGAGAAGCCCATCAAGTTCATCTCGACGGGCGAGAAAATGGAGGCGCTCGACCTCTTCTACCCCGACCGTATGGCCCAGCGCATCTTGGGCATGGGCGACGTAATCTCGCTGGTAGAGCGCGCGCAGCAGCAGTTCGACGAAGACGAAGCCAAGCGCATTAACGCCAAGATTCGCAAAAACCAGTTTGACTTCAACGACTTCCTAGGTCAGCTGGAGCAAATCAAGAAGATGGGTAACCTGAAGGACCTAGTCGGCATGATTCCGGGCGCCTCGAAGATGATGAAGGACGTGGAAATCGACGATGACGCCTTCAAGCCTGTAGAGTCTATCATTAAGAGCATGACCAAGCAGGAGCGGGCCCAGCCCGACCTCATCAACGGTTCGCGCCGCCGCCGTCTCGCGGCCGGTTCAGGTACTGATATTCAGCAGGTAAACGCGCTGATGAAGCAGTTTGAGGACATGCGCAAGATGATGCGCACCATGAACAAAATGAGCCAAACCAAAGGCGGCATGGCCCAAATGGCCAAGATGATGGGCGGTATGAAAGGCGGCGGGATGCCCGGCATGGGCCGCCGCTAGTAGGTCGCCCAAGACCTAGCCACGCAAAAGGCAGAAGATGCAACAGAACCCCGGCCTTCAATAAGGTCGGGGTTCTTGTATTCTTAGCGTGCTAGTTAGCGTATATGGGTAACAGAAAAGCGCGTTGTTTTAAGCTGCTGCGTATTATTCTTTTTCTATCCGCAGGCTACCGACACGCCCTAGGTCGTTATTTTGTCTATCTGCCCCCAGTCAGCCCGCCGTAGGCGGGCGTATCTGTGAACCGAAGGAGGGCGCAAGCCAAATCCGTCCAATCCGTTAAAATCTGCGATGAAGCTATTCAAGTCTGCCGACCTTATCCGCAAAAGCAAGTATATCAGCCGCGACCTCAGCTGGCTGCGCTTTAATTACCGGGTGCTCGACCAGGCCAAGGACCCGGGCCGCTCGCTGTTTGACAAGCTGCGGTTCATGAGCATCACCAGCTCGAACCTAGACGAGTTTTTCATGATTCGGGTGGGCTCGCTTTATAACTACCTCGACTATGGTAAGGAGCGCGTCGACTATTCGGGGCTGCGCGAACTGCCGTTTCGGCGCAAGCTGCTCGACTTTGCGCACCGTTTCGTCAACGACCAGTCGCTGACGTACTTGAACGAGCTGAAGCCGCAGTTTGAGAAGCAAGGCTTCAGCATCCGCAAGATGGAAGAGTTGACCGAAGTGGAGCTGAAAAAGGTGGAAGGCTACTTCAAAAACACCGTGTTTCCGCTGCTCACGCCGATGGTATACGACTCTTACCACGGCTTCCCGCTCATCATGAACCAGGTGCTGACCTTCGGGGTAGTGACCCGGGGCCTTAGCACGGCCGAAGTAGGCAGCATGGCCCCCGCCTCGATGCCCGACGTGGAGAAGGGCCAAGAGCGCCTCACCTTCGTGCAGATTCCGCAAAACCTGACGCGCTTCTTCGAAATCACCCGCAAGGACCGGGCGGTATTCGTGCCGATTGAGGAAATCGTGCGGGTGAATCTACCTAAGCTATTCCGCAACGTCGAAATAGTATCGGCTGACTTGCTGCGCATTACGCGTAATGGTGACTTTACCTTAGAAGAATCGGAAGACATTGATACCGACTTCATCAAGGAGATTCAGCTAGGTCTCAAAACCCGTAAGCGTGGCCGCGTGGTGCGCGTGGAAGTGGAGCCTGACGCCTCGTCGTACCTGATGAATATCCTGCGCGAGCGCTGGAATATTGACAACGGCAACATCTTCGTGATTCCGGGCCTGCTCGACTTAAAAGGTCTTAATCAGATTCTGCGTTACCCGTCCTTCCGGGGCAAAGGCGCTAAGCTGCCTTCGCCAGTAGCGCCGCTAAGCCTGCCCGATGGTGCGGAGGACAACATGTTTGAGTACCTCAAGCACCACGACGTGCTGCTGCACCATCCCTACAACAGCATCGAGCCGGTGGTGCGGCTGTTAGAGCGCGCTGCCGAAGACCCGCAGGTCCTAGGTATCAAGCAGACCATCTACCGCTTGGCCGAGGACTCGCGTGTGACGGCTGCGCTACTCAAAGCCGCGGAGAACGGTAAGCACGTGTCGGTGCTGTTTGAGGTGAAGGCGCGCTTCGATGAGGAGCGCAACATTCGGGAAGGTGCGCGGCTAGAGAAAGCTGGTTGCTTCGTTATATACGGTGTGGGTAAGTATAAGACCCACACCAAGATGCTGATGATTATCCGTAAAGAAGGGGAGAAGGTGACGCGCTACGTGCACATCGGCTCGGGCAACTACAACGAGCAAACCTCGCGCCTCTACACCGACCTCAGCATGCTGACGACCAACGACACGTATGGCCACGACGTGTCGGAGTTCTTCAATGTAATCACGGGCCACTCGCAGCCCGACGACTACGAGTATCTCATTACGGCGCCCAAGGATATGCGCCAGCAGCTCATTCACCTGATACGGGAGGAGGCCAAGAATGCCAAAAAAGGCTTGCCCAGCGGCATTGTAATGAAGATGAACTCGCTGGAAGACCGCGAGCTGATTGACGAGTTTTACAAAGCCAGCAAGGCGGGCGTGCCCATTCGCTTTATCGTGCGGGGCATCTGCTGCTTGCGGCCAGGCCGGCTGGGGCTGAGCGAAAACATCGAGGTGCGCAGCATCGTGGGCGAGTACCTAGAGCACGCCCGTTTGTTTTACTTCCACCATAATGGCGAGGCGCGCCTGTACGCTGGCTCGGCCGATGCCATGGTGCGCTCGTTCGACCGGCGCATTGAGGCGCTGTTCCTGATTGCCAACCCGCAGCTGCGGCGCGAGGCCATTGCCATTCTGCAGCTCAACCTGCTGGATAACCAGAATAGTTACCTCATGCGCGAAGACGGGGCCTACGTGCGCCAGCAGCCCGCTGCTGGCGAGGCTGCCGTGAATATCCACCGCGATTTTTACCGCCGCCCCGACGAGGAGCGCCTGGCCCAAGCTACGCCCGATGGCCTGCTGGCCCTGTTGCACGAGCAAGCTGCCCGCCGCCAGCGCCTGGCCGCTGCTACCGCTAGTGCCGAAGCTGCCGCGGCCGTAGCCCCTGCCTTGGTTGAAGACGGTGCCGACACCTTTGGCCAAGGCGACGCGCTACTAGAAACCGAGGTCGAAAACGAAGACGACATCGCCGCGACGGTAGTAGACGAAACAGCCTAGCAACCGCTACCTAGGTACTAAAAAAGGGCGCTGACTTACCTAAGTCAGCGCCCTTTTTTAGTACCTAGAACTTATACGAGGGGACCGTTTTCCACATCGGGTACCGGCAGAATGCTAGGGTGCACGGTGGGACTGATTTCGTCGAAGTACTGCTCGAATAGAGCTTGCAGCATTCCATCCTTCAGGCCAATGTCGGGTACTATCATGCTGCTGACGCCGGCCCAGTCCATAGCTGAAAGGTAGATGTGGCCGGCGGGCACTATTACGTCGGCGCGGTCAGGGTTGAGCATGGCCACGTTCACGCGCTCGTTCATGGTCAGCTTACCTAGGCGCTCCAGAATGGCTTGCACGCTGCGCTTGGTCACGGGCTTGTTGGGCGCGGCCGGCGACATGCTGTAAATCTTGTTGATGTTGCCGCCTGTTCCAATGGCCCGCGTGACGTGGTAGCGCCGGGCGTTTTCGCGCACCCAGGCTTCCATACGCTGCCAGAGGCCGTTCATTTGCTCCACGGTGCGGCCGCTTTCCTCCTGCTGCATGCGGCGGATGGAGCCAATTTCGAACGACTGCGCGGCCACCTTGCGGCGGTCGTGGTAGATGTTGAACTCGGTGCTGCCGCCGCCCACGTCGATGTGCAGGTAGTGGCGGTTGTCTTCGAGCAGGTGTTCGATTACGCGGTTGATGTATTCGGCCTCGGCTTGGCCGTCGATGACCCGGATATCAAGGCCTAGCTCCTGGCGTACGCGCTCGGCTACTTCGGCCCCATTAGCGGCAGTGCGCATGGCAGAGGTAGCACAAATGAGATGGTGCGACACCTCGTGCACCTCCATCAAGAGCTTGAGCGAGTGCAGAAACTTGACAAATTTGTCGGCCTTGCGCGCCGGAATAGCGCCGGTAGCAAACACGTCTTCGCCGAGGCGCAGAGGGTAGCGCACATACTCGACGCGCTTGAGCCGGTAGCGGCCATTAAAAAAAAGCACCGCCGAAATCTGGCAGCGCACGGCGTTGGAGCCGATATCGATGGCGGCTAATTTGGTAAGCTGATACTCCATAGACCGCAGATTCAAACGGATTTTTAGGATTTCGCAGATAGACTTGCTGCGCAAGCGGGCTATGCGAAGGAATGACGATTAAGCTGCAAAGTTGGGGCGCGCAGGCCATTTGTGCTGCTTATGTTGCCTATAGTACAGCGCGCCCTCCTAAAAGTTGGCTTCGTAAGCACTCAGCCTGCGGCCGATAGGCTGAGTGCGGAATCCTAAAAATCCGTTTGAATCTGAGCCTCTATTTGTCAATGCGGAAGCCTAGGCCGAACTGAATCAGGCTATTTTCTTCTGATAGCTGGTACGACACGGAGAAGGCCAGCGTCTCGACCACTGGCGCTAGGTAAAAGCCGCCACCATAGCCACGGTGCCAGCCACCCGGCGAGGCGCCCTGGTAGTACACGCGGCCCTGGTCGTAGAAGCCAAACAGACCGTAGTAGAAGGGCAGGAAGTGGTTTTTGCTTTGGCCTAGGGCAAAGCGCAGCTCGGTGTTGTAGTAAAGGCTGGCGTCGCCGCTGAAGCGGTTGCGGTAGTAGCCGCGTAGGTTTTCGGCCAGGCCCAGACTGGTGAGCTTGTAGAAAGGAATGTGGTCGGAGTTACCGTAGTTTTTGGCGCCGCCCCCGCGTAGCGCCAGCGTAATCGGAATGCCCAGCCGGGCGGTACCTAGGTACTCCGCAGACCCCTGGGTGAGGCCATAAAACTCCTGGTAGCCCGTCAGCTGGCGGTACGAGTCGTGGCGCACTACCAAGCGCACGCCTCGTTGGGCAAATACCCGGCGGTTGCGCAAGTCAATGTCGAGTAGCGCGTTCAAACCGACTAAGCGCTGAAAGTCGGCGTTGGGGCGGGTATTGTCCTGGCTGGGCAGCTGCTGGCGCAGGTCTTGGCCGAGCTGGCTGTTGTCGTCGTAGCTTGACGTGTAGTACTCATACGCTGGCCCAACGCGGAAAAGGCTACGTTGCCAAAACGTGCGCTCAGCAAACGCATTCACCGTGATGCCTTTGTAGCGGGCGCGGTAAAACTTGGCGTCGTATAAATCCTGGTTCAGGACGGTGTTATTGCCAATGCCAAAGAAATTGTAGAAAGGGAAATAGCTGCCGTAGTTTACGGCCCCGCCAATATCAACCTTGCCAATGGCGTGGCGGTGGCTCGTGCTGGCCGACAGCTGAAACTGGCCGCCTGTGGAGGTTTGCAGCGCAAAATCGTAGCGGTGGCTATAGTCAGGCTTGCGGAAGCCTTGCCGCACAAAGCCTAAGCCCAATGACAAGCCTACGCCGTCGTTGCGGTTGTAAAACAGACCTAGGCGCGGGGCGTAACTATTAAATTCGAAAGCCTCTCGGTCGTAGAGGTTGACGGTGCGGCTGGTGCTGCGGTGGTCGTCAGTCTCGGGGCCGCGGCTCAGGTCGGTGCCGGGCGTGTCGTATACTTTGGTGAGGCGGCGCAGGCCACTGGCGCGGCTGTCGTCGGCGATGTGGTCCTTGCCCGCGCCCCCAATCACGCGCACCATAATGCTGCGCCGCCCGCCCTGCCCCGTTACTTGAAAGATATCCTGCCCATCGAGGCCATAAAGGCAGATTTCCTTGGTTTCCTGGGGCTCAAACGTGCGGTCGAATAGGGCTGGGCCGCTAGGCTCCTGGGTGTCGCCCCGGCGCCCAAACTCTTGCACACGCACCCGACCACCGGCCAAGCGCTCTACTTTGAAAATTTCATCCTCGTTAGAGCCTACTACATCTACGCGCCGGGCCAGCAGTCGGTAGTAGCGGTCCACGGCGCGCGGCAAGGCCTGAATACGGGCCTTGAGTTTGCGGTTGATGTCCTGGCCCGACAGGCCCTGAATCTCGGTGGGTAGCGTGGCGGTGGCTTCGTCGATAACGGCGGGCGTGAGTTGCTGCTGCAAGTACGTGGCGGCCTGCTGCCAATCTTGGCGGGTTAGGCTTTGCAGCAAAAACCGGTCGAGGTGGCGGGCCGGCCAGTTCAGGCTTTTCATGTCATGAAACTCAGCCTGAAAGTCTTCGATGCTCGGCACGGCCCACTCGCGGTTGGCAATGTATGTTAGTAGCCCGTTCCAGAGTGTAAACGACTGGTCGCGGTCGCGCGGAATGGGCTTATAGATAGTGCCTTTGCCCTTGCCTTGGTCGTAGCCGGCCCACTTCCAGTTGTCTTCGTGCTTGCCAAAGTCGGCCACCAGCATGTCAAAAACGCGGGCGCGGGCCAGGTTGGGCGCATCTACCCGGTTGTCGTGGTTTTTGTAGAGCTTGCGAAAGAAGCTGTACGAGCGCGTCACTTCATCAGCATTGCCGAAGCCCGGCAGGTTGGGCTTGGGGTCCTTAGGTCGGTCTTCGAGCGTGCCGAGCAGGCCAGCGTAGTCCTGGCGGTAGGGGCCCAGCTGGTCGTTGTCGGGCAGCCGAAACAGGCGCGGTCGGGCGTGCAAAATGTCCGTGTGGTCGAGCATAGCGCTGATGGGCAGCGCCGAATAGGGATTGGCCGTGGCCGTAATATCCTTCAGAATAGGCGCTACAAACGAATTGCGCAGCTCGGGCGGCAAGATGTTCGTCACGTCCTTATCTACCGACCGAAACACATACTCCGAGCTGTCGGCCGCGATGAGCTTGAGCGAAGTAGTTTGGCGCCCACCGCCCCGGCCAAAGGGCCGTAAGCCGCCTTTTTCGGTACCTAGGTCTAACGTTTTGACCTTCACAGGCTGAAGCCACGAGGTGCGGTAGAGCGGCCCGATGAAGAAGCGCTTGCTACCACCAGCCTTATACTCGGGCCCGGGCGCTACCACCGTCGCGGCCGGCATAGGCACGTTGGGCCGGCGCTCGGCGGGCGTTTGAGCCACGCCGGGGCAGTCCACGATAAAAGAATTGGTCGGGATGCCCGAAGCCGTGTCGGTGGCGCAGGGCGAGCGAAACAGCGTGCCCACGTAAGCTTCCGTAGCCGGCTGGCTCTCGCCCTCGAAGGCGTAGAAGTGGTTTTTTACCGTGCCATCGGCAAAGTATTCTAGCGTGGCGTAGCCCTCTTCTTTCTTGTTATAAAGCGCTGTATTGCTGACTCCCACGTGCTGGCTGCTGGCAAAGCTGCCGGCCACTAGGTGGTAATTACCCTGCAAGGGCGTGAGCTGCAATGAGAAGTCGTGCGAGGCGGCGTACACCACGCCGGGGTTGCTTTGTAGCGTGTTTAGCAGCTCTTTGCGCAGAGCTTGGTAGCCGGGGCTAGCGAGGTCGCGGGGCGTGCCCACGTTTTGGCGGTAGGCGGCATAAATGGTACCTAAGACCGGCGGGCTGAGGTGGCGGCTCAGCGGCTCGTGGCCGCCGTACACGCCGTTGGTCACCACGGGGTGGTGGCCCACTAACAGCAGGTTTTTGCCCTTGGTATCGTCAATGAGGTCTTGCAGCTGCTCCCGAAACTCCTCCTGAGTCAGCGTTTTGCAGTCGGTGTCAGGTGCCTCCGGGCGGTCGTAGGGATGCGTAAACCAGGGCGTATTCAAGGCCACCAGCCGCACCAGTGGGGCCACGTCAACTACTTCGGGGCCGGGGCAGCCATTGGTGGGCAAAAAGGCGTTTTGGCCCGGCAGCTGCTTTTCGATGTATTTCTCTAAGCGGCGCACCGCCTTCAGGCCATCGCGGCCCGAGTTGGCCCAGTCTTTATCGCCGGGCAGGAAGTAGATTTTGCCCAGCGGTAAGTCTTTTACCAGCGCAATGAGGGCATCGGCTCGGCTGCGCTCGGCCTGCGAAAGAGCGGTGTCTTTCTTGGCCGCCAGCCCTTCATTGGCCACAATATCGCCTAGGTGCACTACCGTAAAGGGCGTGGTTTGGCGGGCTAGCGTTTGATGCAGCGCTTGCAGCCGAGCAGTGGGCAGCTCGCCCTGAGCGGTATTGCCGAGCAGAAATACGGTGTGGGCTGGCGGGGAAGTCTGGGCAGAAAGAGAGGTAGTTGCCAGCCCTAGGGCGGCTAGTGAGGCGAGGAAAGATTTGAGCATAAGCTACCGGAATAGGGCAGTACTTACGCAAAAAGGTTTCGCTAAGGTTATCGCGCTACTGCTCGGCCGCTAGTTCGCGCAATACTTGCGGCACGCCTACACTGGCGGTCTCCACCACGTAACGCACGCCACGGCCCGTCACCTCAGGCTGGTGCGGGTCGATGACGTACACCGGGCAGCCGGCGGGGGCATAGTGCAGCAGCCCAGCGGCTGGATATACTTGTAGCGAAGTGCCCACCACTAGCAGTGCGTCGGCCGTGCTGGCTATTTCGGCGGCTTCCTCAATGGCCGGCACCATCTCGCCAAACCACACGATATGCGGGCGCAGCTGGCTGCCGTCTGGGGCGAGGTCGCCGACGTTGATATCACCGTCGCAGTAATACACGGTGGCCTCATCGGCCACCGAGCGCATCTCGTTTAGCATGCCGTGTAGGTGCAGCACCTGGGTCGAGCCAGCGCGCTCATGCAGGTCGTCCACGTTTTGAGTGATGATGCTGACCGTCCAGCCCGGCACTTCCTCGAAGCCGGCCAGGGCCAGATGGGCAGCGTTGGGCTCTACCTCGCGGGCCTGTGCCCGGCGCTTGTTGTAGAAATCGAGCACCAGCGCCGGATTGCGGGCAAAGGCTTCGGGTGTGGCCACGTCCTCGATGCGGTGCTCTTCCCAGAGCCCATTGGTGTCGCGGAAGGTACGAATACCACTTTCGGCCGATACGCCAGCCCCGGTGAGTACTACTAAATGAGGCATATAACTATTGAGTAATTAGCAAATAATAAGGCGCAGAGTGCATGCTGCTGGCCGATAAATCTAGCGGCTAGCCTGCCGACACTAGTTCGTATTGCTGCTCGGCAAAGTTGCGCAGGCGCTGAAAGGCGGCGTCTATTTCTTGCGCGTCTTCGCTCAGGAGGTTGCCGTATACTACGCGGTCGGTGGCGCGCAGGGCGCGGCGCACGTCGTCATTGTTATCGAAATGCTCGACTAGCTCCTTGGTCGTGAGCGAGCTAAGGTTAGTGTCTTCCAGGCTGGATAGGTAGTTTTTCCAGAGCACCACTACCCGCTCGGCCACCGGTGCCGAGCGCGAGAGCGTGAAGCGCTCGGCATGGCGCGCAAACTGCGCCAGGAAATACACGTGGTTTTTGCGGCGCTTATAGAGCTGGTAGCGCCGCCGCCAACGTCGGCCAAAAAGGGCGGCCACGCCAGCTGCCAGCAGCAGCAGCCCCGCCAGCCCCGCCACCCAAAAAGGATAGTTAAAGGCTGGCTCCAGCGGCAGTTGCCCTAGGTCTTGGCGTAGCGGCGGTGGACCGCCTGCTGTGCTACTTAGGGCTGGCGCTGTGCGCCGCAGCTGTACCTGGGCGGTGGGCGGCAGCAGGCGCAGGGTATCGGTGGCACCGCGCAGCACTAGCACCGGTAGCTGCAGCGCTTGCACTGGCGCCAGCGAAAACGTGCGCAGGTGGTACACAGTGCGGTCAAGGCTGCGGCCGTTGCGTGTGCGGGTGGGCAGCCAGGTGCGCCCCACGTACTCAAATGGCGCAAAGCGGGCCAGTGAATCGGGAAATATTACTTCTTCACTAGCCGCGTGCTCGTAGCGCAGTTCATAGTCGAGCGGCTGGCCTACGGCTACTTCTGCACGCGAAAAGCTTGCCTTAGGTCCTTGCGCATAGGCTGCACTGCTCAGTAGCATACCAGCCAGTAGCCATGCAGCACAGCGTTTGGCAGCGTTTCTCACCCCGATTAATCCCGCAAAGCTGTTCGCCAACTCATCCTTCATACCTAAAAAGCGCATAACTCATCTAGTGCCCCCGCCGCTGAAACAGTCCCACCAGCTGCGGCACAAAATCTTGGTCGGTGCGCAAAGCCAGAAAGCCTACTTTTTGGCGGCGGCACAGCGTCTGCAAGGCCTGCTGGCGGGCTGCCGTCTGGGTGGCATAGCTGGCCCGGAAGCTCGGCGCCGACGTATCGACCCAGCGCAACGTACCGGTTTCGGCATCGCGCAGCGGCACGATACCTAGGGCCGGAAACTCAGTTTCCTGCGGGGCCTGTAGCTGCACCACTAGCAGGTCGTGCTGGCGGGCCAGCATGGTGAGCTCGCGCTCGTAGTGCTCATCTATGAAGTCAGATATCAAAACCACTAGGCTGCGCCGGCGCAGTAAGCTCAGGGCCAACTTAATGCCCGCGCTCAGTCCTGTGTGCTGTGATGCCGGTGTCAGTGCAAAAAGCCGTTGAATGAGCACGTAGGCCGCGCGCAAGCCCTTGGCGGGCGGCAGGTACAGCTCTTTTTGGTCGGAGAAAGCGAGCATACCCAGGGCCGAGTCTTGGCGGGCAGCCGAGAGGGCCAGCAGCCCGGCTAGGTCGCGGCCCACGTCGAGCTTACGCTGGCCGCTGGCGGCGTGGCCCACGCGCTGCGAGGCGCTCACGTCGAGGGCCACTAGTACCTGCTGCTCGCGCTCTTCCTTATAGGTTTTTACAAACGTGCCGTGGCCTTTGCTGCTCACGGCCCAGTCGATGGCCCGCACCTCATCGCCGTATTGGTAGAGGCGCACGTCGTCAAATTCGAGTCCCGTGCCCCGAAATACCGACCTGAAATTGCCTTGCAGCTGGCTTTCCACAGCGTGACGCATCCTGATTTCGAGGTGGCGCAGGCGGCGCACCAGCCCCGCAAGGCTGGCCGGAAAAGAGGTGGAAGAGGCGTCGGGGGTGGGCATGATACTGGCGAAGCTACGGATGCGTCGTTATTTTTGGGAGTGAAATACGCTCGTTTCCTCGCGGCCCGAACTGGGCAAGTTTTCCTTGGCCTGCTGCTGGCCCTGCTTACTGGCTGCGATAGGCCGGAAGAAGTGAAGCCACCGCCGCAGCTGCTTTCGAAACAGGAAATGGCTAGCCTGCTGGTGCAGCTGCATTTACTCGAAGCTCGGGTCGAGTCGAGCCGCCTGACGCCTGACTCAGCGCGGGCATTGTTTCAGCAGCAAAAGCGCGAGATTTTGCGCAAAAACAATATTTCGGAGAAAGACTCGGTACTGCCGCGCAGCTACCGGTTCTATGCCATAAACAACAAGGACATGGACGAAATTTATAAAATCGTCATTGACTCCTTGGAGCACCGCGCCAATAAGCTCAATGGTAGCACCACGCCTTCGCCCCAGCACCCCTAGGAGGCAATGAACAACTTCAGCCTTGTTTGCAGGCTGTTAATTGTTCATTAATGCAAGCGGCTACCATTGGGCACGGTCGCTGCCAATGCGGCCAGCACGGTGTGGCCCTCGGCATCGGGGGCACCTACTACTAGCACTTCGGAGCGAAACGGACCAATCTGCTTGGGCGGGAAATTGACTACGGCCAGCACCTGCCGGCCCACCAGCGTGGCCGGCGTGTAGTGGTGCGTAAGTTGCGCGCTCGATTTTTTAATGCCGATTTCGGGGCCAAAATCTAGCACCAGCTGGTAGGCTGGCCGCCGCGCTTGCGGAAACTCGCGCGCTTCCAGAATGGTACCGGCGCGCAAATCTACTTTTTCAAATTCTTCCCAAGTAAGCATGAGTGGGCAGGGCACTGCGGCCCTAGGTAGGTGAACCTAGCAAAAATAGCCTAGAGCACTTACGCGTCTTTGTCGGCGAAGGCGGCCAACTCTAGCAGCTGCTTCTGCACCTGAGCTTCCCACAGGGCCTGCTGCTCGGGCTTGAGGCCGTGGTTGGTGTCGCGGTCGTACTGGTCCTCGGCCTTGGCCCAGTCGGCATAGACGTCTTTGCTGAGGCGCTGAAACGTGGGCCCTAGGTCGGCGCAGGGAATGCTAACGCCGGCCAGCTTCTGGCGCAGGCGGCGGGCATACACCTCCGTGATGTCGAAGTGCAACTGCTCGTGGCGCAGCAGCTTAGGCGTGATGGTGGCCGGGTCGCGCACCCACGACAGGGTGGGGTCGAAGGCCGCCTGCACGTGGCCGCTAAACTGATTGCTGCGGCATGCTACCTGCGCCACTATGGTAGCCGAGGTAAGGGCCGCATGGGGCTCGGCTGGCTTGGGGCGGCCTTTAAAATCGGCTAGCACCAGCGGCCGGCTGGCCGACCAATGCAAGCTGCCACCCGGAATAGTTTGGGCCGAAGCAACCGTTGAAAAACCAGCCAGCAGCAAAAGCGCGCCGGCAAAAACCTGATAGAGCATGAGCAGAAGAAATGGCAAAAACCGTCTTGCTGCCAACGCTGGCGCGCTCTAAAAAGTGTCGGCTAGGTGAAGCGTAATATGGCTGCCAGCCCAAGCCGCTTGTGGCCCTAGCCGGCTGGCTGGCCTAGCACGAGGGTAGCTTCGGCGTCCATCAGCAGGCCAGCATCAGTGGGGCCAGTTGGGGGCAGCGCGCCGGGCTGGCTCTCGCGCCGGAAGCGTAGCAGCAGCACCACAGCCACCACCGAAAGACCAGTGAGCAAACCCAGCCACACGCCCACGGCCCCTAGGTGCAGCCCGAAGCCTAAGTAGTAGCCCAGCGGCAGCGCAATGGCCCAGTAAGCCAACAGCGCTACCACCGAGGGCACTTTCACATCTTCGAGCCCGCGCAACGCACCTAAGCCCACCACCTGCAAGCCATCCGACACCTGGAAAGCGGCCGCGATAGTCAGCAGTGTGGCCGCTTGTGCCAACACCAGGGGGTCGTGGTTGTAGAGCGGTGGAATGACGTGCCGCATGGCCAGTAGTAGCAGCCCCATGGCCACCATAAAGCCAAAAGCCAGCCAGTAGGCCGCAAAGCCCGCTTGGCGCGCTTCGGGCAGGTCGCCGCTGCCGCGCAGGTTGCCCACCCGGATGGTGGCCGCCGCCGCAATGCCCGTTGCCGCCATGTACGTCACCGAGGCCACGTTGATAGCAATCTGGTGGGCCGCTTGGGGCGTCACCCCAATCCAACCTATCATCAGATACGACACGCTGAAAGCGCCTACTTCGAGCATCATTTGCATGCCAATGGGCAGCCCGAGGGCCAGTTGCCCGCGCAGCTCGTCCAGGCCCGGCCGCAGCCACTGGGTGGCGTCGGCGGGACGCCGGCTGCGTAGCTGCTCGCTACGCAGTACAAACTGTGCCATGAGCACCGCCATGCCAATGCGCGAGAGCAGCGTGGCCCAGGCCGCACCCATCAGCCCCATAGCTGGGGCGCCGAAGTGCCCGAAAATGAGCGCGTAGCACAGCAACGCATTCACCACATTGCCCGCAATAGATAGTTGCATGGCCTGCTTGGTGAGCCCTAGGCCCTCGGCCCACTCACGAAAGCCCTGAAACACCATCATCGGCAGCAGCGACAAGCCCACCACACGCACCCAGGGCGTGGCCAGCGCCACCACTTCGGGCGCCTGCCCTAGGTGCGGTAGCAGCAACGGCAGCAGCTGGCTCAGGCCCAGCAGGGCCACGCCCACTAGGGTGTTCAGCCACACGGTGCCCACCAGCAAGCGGCCCAAGAACTCTTCGTCGCCGCGCCCATTGGCCGCTGCCACCCGCGGCACCGACCCCATGCTGATGCCCAGGCCCAGTACCAGCAGCATGGTAGTGGTGCTCACGCCCATGCCCACGGCGTCGAGCGGCAGCTTGCCCAACTGGCCCACCATCACCGAGTCGCACACGCCCACCAGCACGTGGCCGAGCTGGCTGAGAACGACGGGATAGGCAAGCAGTAGGGTAGGACGAATGTGCTTTTTCAAAACGAATCGATTTTATAAGGTATTATAACTAAACGTGTCATGCTGACGAAGGGAGCACCTCGCGTGGCCAACTAACCTCTAGGTATAGAAATTACTGCGCCACGCGAGATGCTGCCTTCGTCAGCATGACACGTTTGTATTATTTCTGAAGCTATAGCGCAAATTTACGCTCGCGCCAGCACCACGTCGGCAAAGTCGCCGGCTTCGTCCTGGAAAACCTCGACCACACGCATACCTGCTGCCTTGGCTAGCTCCGCAATCTGGGAGAGGGTAAACTTGAAGGAATTTTCGGTATGAATGGCCTCCCAAGCCGCAAAGTCGAAGGCTTGCCCACCTAGGGCGGCCACGCGCACGGTTTGGGCGCGGCGGCTCACCAGCCACGAGCGCATGGCGCCGGTGCTGGGGTCGTAGTCGGGATAGTGTTGCCAGGCTTCGAGCTGAAAATCAGCACCTAGCTCGGTGTTGAAGCGGCGCAGCAGGTTCAGGTTGAACTCGGCCGTAACGCCCTGCGCATCGTCATACGCCGCCCGAATGCGGCGCGGGTCTTTGCGTAGGTCGAAGCCCACCAGCAGGCGGTCGGCGGCAGTGAGCGGGGCCGCTAGCGCTTGCAGAAAATTACGCTGCTCATCGGGTTCAAAATTGCCGATGTTAGACCCTAGGAACAGCACCGCCTTGGCGCCCGGCCGCTGGGCTAGGGTGGTGAGGGCGGCCGTGTACTCGGCCGCCAGCGGCTCGGTGGGTAGGGCAGGTAACTCCTCACGCAGCGAGGCCACTAATTCCTCTAGCGCCGAGGGTGAAATATCGACCGGCACGTAGGTGAAAGCGGCTGATTGCGCGAGCAATTCGCGCAGCAGGATTTTGGTTTTCAAGCCGTCGCCGGCGCCTAGCTCTACTACAGCCAAGGGCTGGCCAGCGCTAGTGCCCGCTTGCAGCGCCTGCACGATGGCCGCGCCCTGCGCCTGAAAGATGCTAAGCTCAGTGCGGGTGGGGTAATATTCGGGCAGGGCCATTATCTGCTGAAACAGCCGGCTGCCCGCCGCATCGTAAAAGTATTTAGAAGATAAAGACTTAGGTGTTTGGGCGAAGCCGTGGGCTACGTGGTCGGCCAGAGAAGACAAGGGAGCAGAAAGAGGAAGTGAAACGTCGGAATGGGAAAGCTGCAAAGGGCAGAATATGTTGGGCCGCGTCGCCCTAGGTGCTACTCAGCCTGCTTCTTCGGCCACAGCAGCGAGGCCGCGATGGAGCCTAGCAACAGCACGCCCACCGCGCCGAGCGCCACGGGCATCGGAAAGGGGTAGATATCCTCGAGCAGCAGCTTAGCGCCAATAAAAATCAGAATGAGCGCCAGGCCATAGTGCAGGTAGTGAAACAATTGCATGAGGCTGGCCAGGGCGAAATACAAGGCCCGCAGTCCCAGCAGGGCAAACACATTGGAAGTATAGACTACAAACGTATCGCGCGAGATGGCCAGAATGGCCGGGATAGAATCGGCGGCAAAAACCACGTCGGTAGTTTCTATTAATACTAACACTACCAGCAGTGGCGTAGCAAAGCGCACGCCCTCGCGCCGCGTGAAAAACTTGCCGCCATCGAGCTGCCGGCTGATAGGAAGATGCCGCCCCAAGAAGCGCACAATGGGGTTGTTTTCGGGGTCGATTTCGGGTTCACTGTTGCTGCTCAGCCCCATCCGCACGCCCGTGTACACCAGAAAGGCACCTAGGACGTAGAGCAAAAAGTGGAACTTGGCCAACAAAGCCGCCCCCGCCAAAATAAAGATGCCTCGCAACACCAGCGCCCCCAGCACGCCCCAAAACAAGATGCGGTGCTGATACTCAGCGGGCACTTTGAAGTAGGTGAAAATGAGGAGGAAGACAAACAGGTTATCCACGCTCAGGGCCTTCTCGACGAGGTAGCCCGTAAGCCACTGCACACCCGCCTCGTGCCCCATAGTATGGTACACGAAGTAATTGAAGCACAGCGATAACGCAACCCAAAAGGCGCTCCAGCCCAGTGCCTCCTTGAGCTGGATGGCGTGGGCCCGGCGGTTGAACACCAACAAATCGAGCAGCAAGAGCCCGATTACGAACAGATTAAAAAGAATCCAGAACAGCGGGGTATTTTCCATACGGCAATAAGTAACCTCTACGGAAAAGTATGGCTTAAGAATGACAAGGTAGGAATTTTGTCATTTTCGCCGCCCTAGGTCTAACTAGTTGGGAGCCGGCGCGGCGGATGCACCCAGCTGCTGAGCTTCATTTGAATGACGCCAAATAGGGCCTCTTTGAAAATGCCCGACGACATTTTAGACTGCCCCCGCGTACGGTCGGTGAAGATAATCGGTACTTCCTTGACCCGGAACTTCAGGCAGTAAGCCAGCCACTTCATCTCTATCTGGAAGGCGTAGCCCACGAAGTGAATCTTGCTCAAGTCGATAGCGCGCAGCACAGGGGCCGCGTAGCACTTAAAGCCCGCCGTAGCATCGTGGATGGGCATGCCCGTGATGGCGCGCACGTACTTGGAAGCGAAGTACGACATGAGCACCCGGCTCATAGGCCAGTTTACCACGTTCACGCCATCGCTGTAGCGCGAGCCGATGGCTAGGTCGTAGCCCTGCACGGCGCAGGCCTCGTGCAGGCGCAAGAGGTCTTGCGGGTTGTGCGAGAAGTCAGCATCCATCTCAAACACATAGGCATAACCCCGCGCCAGCGCCCAGCGGAAGCCGAAGATATAGGCCGTGCCCAGGCCCTGCTTGCCGGCACGCTCTTCCAGAAATAAGCGGCCCGCGAACTCACCTAGGAGCCCGCGCACGATGTTGCCGGTGCCGTCGGGCGAGCCGTCGTCGATAATTAGAATGTGAAAATCCTTGGGCAGGCTTAGCACCGCCCGAATAATCAGCTCAACATTTTCCCGCTCGTTGTACGTCGGAATCAGGACCAGTCCGGCGGCCATTGTACTCATTGCGGGCAAAGATAAGGCGGGTGGGTAGGTGGTAGGTGAAGCCACGAGCAGTAGGCAAGTATACTCGCGCGAGCAAGTACTAGCTAGTTAAGCTTCCTTCGCATGGCAAAAGGATGCTAAAACAACATGGAAAATTGCATGCCTGTGCCTAGGAGAGGCAAAAAAGCTGCGTTAAGCCTTGCTGCCAGCTAGCTCGCGGCTCACGTTGCGGGCATGCTTCACGCAATCGGGCACGCTCACGCCGGCTTGCCAGTTGGCCACAGCCACGATGCCCGTTGCTGCGAGTGGTGCAAAAGCCGCCCGCGCTGCGGCCAGGTGCTGGTCGAACTGCGGAATGCTGCGCGGCCAGTAGTAGCGCCCCTGCCAGCGCGGCGCGCCCTCGATGCCGTAGAGCTGGCTCAGCTCTTGGTGCACCGCGGCCAGCTGCGTGGCCTCGGGCTCCTGTGCCTGCCGGGCAAACTGCGCCCCACCCACAAAGCTGGTAAACAGCACCTGCCCCGCCGGCACACGGTCGGGAAAGAGCGAGCTGGTCCAGATAGAGCCAGCTGAATAGGTGCCCTCTACTCGCGGGTTGAGCGCCCCGAAGCCCACTAGCGGGTGCGTCACGGCGGCCCGGTCGTAGGCTGAGTACACCAGCGTCATGGGCGGGTAGCGCACGGTGGCCAACGCCGTGGCTGCTGCCGGGTGCAGTGGGCGCAGCAGCTCGGCGGCGGCATAGGTAGGCACAGCCAGCGCCAGGTGCGAGTAAGTGGCGCCTAGGTCACTTTGGCCGGTGGCTGCCACCGTGTACTGGTTAGGAGCAGGCTGGCTAATGCCGGTGATGGCATGCCCTAGGTGGTAGTTGGTAAGGCGGGCGGCCAGGGCGTCGGTAAGTGTTTGCACGCCGCCGCGCAGCGTGATGGTGCGGCGGCGGGCGCCGCCCTTTCCTTTTTGCGAAGCCGCAAAGCCGCGCAGCACCGAGCCGTACTGCTGCTCTAGAGCCGCCAGCTGCGGAAATGTAAGCGAGAGCAGCAGCTCCTTAGGGTCGCCGGCATAGATGCCCGCCACAAAGGGATTGACGGCATAATCGACCACCTCGGGCCCAAAGTGACGCTCGAAAAATGAGGCAATGGTTTCGCCGGGCACAGGCGGCGCGGGGCGTCGCAACAGCTCACCTAGGAGGCGCAGCTTGGTTTTGAGACTGAAAAAAGAACTGGTAAGTAGCTTGGGTGGCGAGGCCGGCAGCGCTTGGTAGGCGCCGTGCCGTAGCACGTAGCGGTGCTGGCTCACGGGCGCGGCTTCCTGAATGGCATCCTGTAAGCCTAGCTCAGTCAGTAGTTCTTCTAGCTCGGGGCTGAGTAGCAGGGAATTGGGGCCGGCTTCGAGCTGGTAGCCGGCTAGGTCCTGCGGCGAGTGCAGGTTGCCACCAGGCCGCTCGCTGGCTTCAAACAGGTCGTAGGCCACGCCCGCTTGCTGCAGGTAATAAGCCAGCGTGAGCCCCGTGAGCCCGCCGCCGATAATGGCAATGCGCATGCCGCAAAGGTACCTTCGCCCCATGAACCGAGCCATATTTCTGGACCGCGACGGCGTACTCAATGAAGAACTAGGCGATTACGTCTGGACGCCCGAACGCTTCCGCATCGTGCCCGGCGTGCCCCAGAGCCTGCGTCGGCTCAAGGCCGCGGGCTACCACCTCATCGTCGTCACCAACCAGGCCGGCATTGCCAAAGGCCTCTACACCCGCGCCGATGTGCAAGAGTGCCACAGCATTTTGCAACAGTCTTGCGGGCATATCATCGACGCACTGTACTTCGCTGAGAATCACCCATCGGTGAGCGAATCTATCTTGCGCAAGCCCGATTCGGGAATGCTCGAAAAGGCTATCGCCCGCTTCGCCATTGACCCCGCCGCCAGCTGGATAGTGGGCGACCGCGCTCGCGACCTCGAGGCTGGCGCTAGGCTAGGGGTGCGCGGCATCTTGGTAGGCCATAGCGAGGTGCTGGCCTACTCGCCCCGCGTAGCCGATTTAGCGGCTGCTACCGAGCTGATTTTGAGTTAATGCATGAAGCCTACCCTGGCGAGCAAAGCGAAGTCATCGCAGCAGGACAACCCATGCAGGGACCTCCTAGGTGCGATGGCTTCGCTTTGCTCACCAGAATAGGCGCGTTGTTAATGCGCCCCTGGCAGTATTACTCGTAGAATGACTCTAGTGCTGCCTTCAGCAGCGGATATTCAAACTGAAAGCCTTGGCTCAGCACCTTGTCGGCGCTCACGCGCTGCGAGCCCAGTACTATCTCACTCATTTCGCCCATCGCCAGCTTGAGGCCGAAGGCAGGCACCTTGGGCAGCACCAGTGGGCGGTGCATCACCTGGGCGAGCGTTTCGGTAAATTCTTGGTTCGTGACGGGGTTGGGCGCCACGGCGTTGTATTCGCCTTGCCACAGCTCGTCGTGCACCATCTGGGCTAGTAGGCGGCACATATCGTCAAGGTGAATCCAGCTCATGTATTGTCGGCCCGAGCCCAGCGGGGCGCCAGCTCCGTAGCGCACCGTTTTAGCGATGGGCACTAGCGCGCCGCCCTCTGGGCTGAGCACGATGCCAATGCGCGGCAGCACTACCCGAAGCCCTAGGGCCCCAATACCGCGCGCGGCGGCTTCCCACTGCAACACCACATCGGCCAGAAAGTCGTCGGCTGGAGCGGCGGTAGGCGAGTTTTCGTGGAGCAGCTCATCGCCGCGGTCGCCGTAGATGCCGATGGCCGAGGCCGATAGCAGCGTGCGCACGTGGTGGCCGGGCTTGGCCAGTTCGCGGTGCAGCAGCTCTAGGCCATCGAGGCGGCTGCGCAATATCTCGTGCTTGCGGCTGGCCGTCCATTTGCCTTCGGCTACGTTGCTGCCGGCTAGGTTCACTACACAGTCGGCGTAGGGTAAGGCGGCTGGATCGATGGTGCCGGCCGCGGGGTCCCAGCCGAAAAGGCGGTAGTGGCTGCTTTTGCTGGGCTCGCGCGTCAGGAGTGCCACGTCGTGGCCGTGGTCGAGCAGCAGCTCGGCCAAGCGCTGGCCTATCATGCCTGTGCCGCCAGTGATGAGGATTTTCATAATAGGAGTGAGCTCAAGCAGTTAGTAATAAGAGAAGGAACGACGAAGCAACCCTTCTTTCACGTGGGTGTGTTAACCTGAACGTAAAAGAAAGGTTGCTTTGTCGTTTTTCTTCGCAAGAATAAGCCTAGGTTAAAGCGAGTTAGGTCCGGCTACTTACTTGCCAATCTGGCGCAGGAACTCAGCGCGCAATTGGGCATCTTCCTGAAAGCGGCCGCCATACTCGCTGGTGAGCGTTGAGCTGCTGGTGTCATTCACGCCGCGGCTCATCACGCACAGGTGGTCGGCTTCGATGAGCACGGCCACGTCGGGGGTACCTAGGCTGTGGCGCAGGTGCTCGGCCACTTGGCGCGTGAGGCGCTCCTGCACTTGCGGGCGGCGGGCATAATACTGCACCACGCGGTTGAGCTTGCTGAGTCCCACCACATGCTTGCCCGGCAGGTAGGCCACGTGCGCCTTGCCGATGATGGGCACAAAGTGGTGCTCGCAGCACGAAAACACCGTGATGTCGCGCTCTACCAGCAACTGCTGGTACTCGTAGCGGTTCTCAAACAGGCGCACCTCGGGCCGGTGCTCCGGGTTGAGACCCTTAAACCACTCTTGCACAAACATTTTGGCTACCCGGCGTGGGGTGCCTGCTAGGCTATCGTCGGTGAGGTCAAGCCCTAGCTCGTCCATAATAGCCCGAAAGTGGCCGGTTATGGCTTCTATCTTCTCCTCATCGGGCTTTGCAAAAGCATCGGCGCGCAGGGGCGTGCGCAAGCCGGGCGGCAAGTGGTCATCGGGGCCAAGCCCGGTAAGGTGGTCGGTGTGGGCCGGCGAGTTAGGCTCCTTCTCCATCATATTCTACAAAATTACGGTCTGTCTCGTAGAGCGTGACCGCGAGCTTTAGAGTGGCGGGCAGCACAGGACGCAGCCGCCGCCAAATAACGAGCGCGATGTTTTCGGCCGTTGGGTTCAAATCTTTAAAATCCGCAACGTCTAGGTTCAGGTTGCGGTGGTCGAAGCGGTCGAGCACCTCCCGCTTCACGACGGTGCTCAGTGCCTTCAAGTCGAAGACGTAGCCCGTGTCGGGGTCGGTAGGCCCAGTGAGGCGCACCACTAGGTCGTAGTTGTGGCCGTGGTAGTTAGGATTGTTGCACTTGCCAAATACCTGCTGGTTGCGGGCCTCGTCCCAGGCCGGGTTGTGCAGGCGGTGGGCCGCATTAAAATGCTCGGTACGGCAGATGGTGAGCTCAGGCATAGGAGGCTTAAACTAGGGTAGGAGACTTTTGTTCGGCAAACCAAGCGGCGTTGTGCTACGCTCTTGATTGTATTTAAATAATAAAAAATCGGACTAAGAAAAAAAATTATAGAATTCTTGGTTTTGCACAGAATAAAGCACTTAAATTTGACCACTCGAAAGCATTAGCGGGTAATGTGACTTAGTATTATCTAATTTTCTACTTTAATTTTTTAAATCGTTATGAACCGAAAAATACTGTTGGTGCTCTTGCTGGTACTGGCCGGCCTGCGCGTATCGGCCCAGCGTTCGCCAGTCGATGAAGCCGACATGTCGATAAACAATATCCCACGCAAAGGTCAGCGCGTGAGCCTACAGCTCGACAACAAGCGCGTGGAGACGTCATGGGTAAAGCAACTCACCGAGCAGTTTCCGGGGAAGGTAAAGAATAACAAAGGGGTAGTGACGATGGATGGTGTAGTTATCCCCGAGATTTCGGCTACACCAGTACGCGTAATCAGCCGCGTCGATGCGTTGCCCACCGGCACCGGTGTGTGGTGGAGCATCGACCTCGGCAATGCCTACCTAGGGCGCGAATCGACCCCCAGCCAGTGGAAAGCCGCTGAGAAATACCTCAAAGACTTTGCTCGCTCGATGTACCGCGAAGACTTGATGGCCCAGATTGCAGATGCTGAAAAAGCACTTGTAAACTCTCAGAACAACAACATGTCTGTTATCGAGAAGTCCAACACCATCAAGAAGGACATCGAGAAAAACAAAGCGCGCAAAATCGAGATTCAGCAAATGCTGGCCGCCAACGCCGCTGAGTTGCAGCAGTTCAACAACATGATTGACACCAACTTGAAGGAGCAGGAAGCCGCCCGCGCCGACATTGTGAACATGCGCGTGGCCCTAGAGGCCGTGAAAGAGCGCATGACGAAGATTGAATAGCCTAGTAATTTTTACCTTTCGCTCTACTACCGATAGCTAATTCTATTTTAAGGTTGATTATCAAGAAGCTGCCGCCTTACACCAGGGCGGCAGTTTTCATTTGTGGGGCCCGCAGCGGCCAACCTCAGAGCGTTGCTTTCCGTTTGGGCAAGGCAGTAACCTCCCTCCCCATTCCCCTGACCCCATGGAAAAGACCGCAGTGCAGCACCAGGTACACCTGGAAGGCGCCATTAAAATACTAACCGGCGACCTGCAAGACGAAGCCGGCAAAGCAGGCATCGACAACCAGCTACAGCGCTGGATTGAAGACCTCAAAGCTGCCCACAACCCAGAGTTTCATAGCCTAGTAACCGACCTGCAAGCGCTGAAAGCCCTGCTGCACGGTGGCACCTATAACGGTGGCCAAGTAGGACACCTACTACACCACCTAGGTACCGAAACTGCCCGCGTAGCGTCGTTCGCCGAAGGCAACACCCGCCCGCACGTAGAGAAACTGAGCGCTGCTCTAGTGGCCGCAGCCGGCCAGCTGCAAGGCAACGACACTACGCCCGAAGAAGACCTCAAAAACGACAGCCGCGGCATCGACCGCCAAGCGTAGTAGTCTGGGTTGAAATGCTATAAAGCAGGCATCTGTGAGAGATTCATGGGTGCCTGCTTTCATTTTAAACACGTTTTTGAGGGAGTGCAACGACTCTGCTCGTAAGACCTAGCTATGAAGATTTTTGTTTTTACGGCCCTCGATGAAGCGGCCCGTACCTACTTGCGGCAGCAGCTGCCGGCTGAGGCCAAAGTGTCTTTCAAAGAAGAGACCGGTGCCGGACAGCCACCAGCTGCCTTCCAAGAGGCCGAGGTGCTCCTAGGTAACCCGCCACCCGCGTGGCTCACGGCCGGCCCCCTTCCCAAGCTACGCTTCTGGCAAATAGATTCGGCGGGCTTTGACCGCTACAAAGGCGTGCATCTGGCCGTGCCAGTGGCGAATATGGGCGATTTCTTTGCCTGGGCCTGTGCTGAAACCATGGTAGCCGGCTTGCTGGCGCTTTATCGCCGCTTGCCCGAGCTAGTGCTATTGCAAGAAAAGCAACAGTGGGTAGGTGCTGAGGTGCGTGGCCGCCAAGGCTTGCTGCGCGGTAAGCGTGTAGTGATACTGGGTGCGGGCACTATTGGGCAAGCTGTGCGCGAGCAGCTTAGTGGTTTTGGCTGCGCGGTGCAGCTGCTGGCTCGCACCGACCCGCAGGCGCAACTGCACTCAAAAGAGGAGCTGGCCGCTGCTCTGCCCGAAACCGATGTAGTAATAAACTGCCTGCCTGGCAGCGCCGATAAGTTTTTCTCGGCCGAGCTGGTGGCAGCCATGCGCCCCGACAGCATTTATGCCAGCGTAGGCCGCGGCAACACTACTGACGAGCCAGCGCTCATCGAAGCGTTGCAGGCTGGCCGCCTAGGTGGGGCAGTGCTCGACGTGACGGCCACCGAGCCCATCCCGCCCGGCCACCCGCTCTGGACTTTGCCTCATGTGCTGCTAACCCAGCACACGGGCGGCGGCCAGCCGCGCGAGGCCAAAGGCAAAATCGACCAGCTCATTCGCAACCTAGCGCACTTGCGCGCCGGCCAGCCGCTAGAAAACGTGGTGGACCTAAGCGCGGGCTATTAGGCTTGGGTTTGCTCAGGGGCGGTGGGCTTGGCAAGCAGTTCTTGGGCCTCCTCGTCGGTAAGCACCACGGCGCCCGTATCGCCATCGGGGAAGATGAGACGGGCCGCGGCGTGGCGCAGTTCATCTACGCGGGCTAGGGTATCGGCTACGGTGGGGTTGGCTTCAAGCTTAGCGAGCAGGCCGCTGGTGCGCGCTACGTGAAACATTTTTTCGAGCACGAAGGGCAGCACCCACCCCGCCACATTGGTGAGGAAGGCGCCGCGCAGACCTAGGCGCAGTAATAGCCGGGCCGTCATACGCTCGAGCAGTAACGCCCGGGCGGCGGGCAGTGCCTTGTCGGCCAAGAAGTCGATAACCAGCCGGGCGTGGCCGTTTTGCACCTCGGTGTGTAGCACCTCCTGCACGGCATCGAGGGCGCGCTGCACGAGCTGGCGAAATAGCCGGCCGGTTTGGCTGGCATGGCGACCCGCCTGGCGGGCGGCACCGGCTACTTGGCTAGGTAGCCCAACCGGAAAAGAAAAGCGTTTCATGCTGAAAAATAAACGAGCCCAGTGCCTAGGTGCGCCGCTACGGACACGGGTAGCTGCGTATACGGCGGGTAGGAGCGGTTCGACGCGCAAGATGCACTACTATTCAAGCCCAAGCGAGGGGCCAGCCATTTGCAAAACCTTCACCAGGCGCAGATTGTCTGTTGAGATTGCAAGGCCCGCTGTTAAAGCCGAACTATACCACCTCGCCTTGGGTTAAGAAAGGCACTGCCAGGAGGCCCCGGGCCAACCTGTTCAGTTTATTTTCGTTACGCGCTTTATGCTCCCGGTGGTGTCTACCGGTCTTACGCTTATGTCTGATTTGCTACTCGATGTCAATCTACAGCAGGTGCCCGATGACTACCTCTCTGGAGCGTGGCGGGTGGCCCACCGGGTGCTCAACCGGGCCGACCCAGCCAGTGCGCTGGCTCAGGCTACTAACCTAGTGCTAGGTGGCCAGCTGCTTGAGTTGCAGGCACCTGACCAAAACGAAACCGGTAGCTGGGCGGTGCAGCGCGACGAGCTGCTCAATCGCCCTTACTTGCGCATGAACCTACCTACCGAGGAAATGCGCGCCTTGGTTACGCGCCTGCGCCGCACCACCGACGGTGCCCGCGCCCAGCTAAATCTATACTTTAGCTCGGGCCTGGAAATGCAGCTCGACCGTCCGTAATCCATTGTCAAGAAATAAAACGTTATTGTTTTTGCCGTGGCTACCCCCCTTCCTGTGCCTACCCTGCCGACTTCGATAGAAAGCGAATTCCATTTTTTGGCCGATTTTATTCCGCAGTTGGTGTGGATAACTGACCCTACGGGCAACCACATTTACTTCAACCAGCGCTGGATTGACTACACCGGCTATACGCTGGCCGACAGTGTGGGCCCCGATATGTGGAACAACCTGCTGCACCCTGACGACCGCGCCCGTGCTCGCCAGGTGTGGGGGCACTCGCTGGCCACCGGCGACAACTATGAGATTGAGTACCGCTTTAAGTCAAGAGAAGGCGACTACCGCTGGTTTCTGGGCCAGGCTCTGCCGCGGCGCAACGAAGCGGGGACCATCGTAACGTGGTTTGGTACCTGCACCGATATTCACGACCAGAAGCTGGCTGCTGAGGCGCTAATCGAGCGTGAGTCGGAGTTTACAACCCTAGCCGACAATGTGGCGCAGCTATCGTGGATGGCCCGGCCCGATGGCCACATCTATTGGTACAACAAGCGCTGGTACGACTACACGGGTACCGACCTAGCCGCAATGGAAGGCTGGGGCTGGGAAAAGGTACATCACCCCAGCTTTGCTAAATCCGTGGTAGAGTTTGTAAGCCAAGCTTGGGCTAAAGGCGAGCCGTGGGAACTAACGTTTCCGCTGCGTGGGCAAGATGGCGAATACCGTTGGTTTTTGACCCGCGCCGTGCCCATCCGCGACGAACAAGGCCATACTGTGCGCTGGCTGGGTACCAACACCGATGTGACGGAAATGCGCCAGTTGCAAGAGCAGCTACAAAACTCCTACGCCGACCTAGAAGCCAAAGTCACCTTCCGCAACCTGGAGCTGGAGCACGAAGTGCAAAACCTACGCAAGCAGCTGGAGACACGCACGGCTTAAGTTTGAATTTAGGTAAGTAACTAAGTGAGCGGTGGTTGACTGCGTAAGCAGCCAGCCACCGTTTTTTAGCGTTTAAGCCCACATGAACGCTATTACTATCCAAGCGCCCGGAGGCCCCGAGGTGCTGCGCCTACAAGAAACTTCTCGCCCTACACCCGCCGCCGGCCAGGTGCTGGTGCGCGTGCACGCCGCTGGTGTCAACCGCCCCGATGTGCTGATGCGCCAAGGTAAATACGCCGGTAGCGGCGACGTAACGGGCATGGTGCCCGGCCTCGAAATAGCCGGCATCGTCGAAGCGTGCGGCCCCAATACGCCCCGCTGGCAGCCCGGCGACGCTGTGTGTGCCCTGTTGGCAGCAGGCGGCTACGCCGACTACGCGGTAGTAGACGCCCGCCACTGCCTGCCCGTGCCCGCTGGCCTAGGTATGGTAGAAGCCGCCGCGCTGCCCGAAACCGTGTTTACAGTGTGGCACAACGTCTTTCAGCGTGGCCAGCTACAGCCCGGCGAAACGCTGCTGGTGCACGGCGGCAGCAGTGGCATCGGCACCACAGCCATCCAGCTAGCGCGGGCTCTAGGTAGCCGCGTGGCCATCACGGCTGGTGACGAGGCCAAGTGCCAGGCCTGCCGCGACCTAGGCGCCGAATGGGCCATCAACTACAAAACCGATGACTTTGAGCAGGTGCTCAAAGAGGTTGGCGTCGATGTAATTTTGGATATGATAGGGGGCGACTACACGCCCAAAAACCTGCGCCTATTGCACGACGACGGCCGCCTGGTATTCATCAACGCCATGCAGGGTGCGCAAGCTGAGTTCAACGCCCTGCAGGTAATGAGCCGCCGCCTCACCATCACGGGTAGCACTCTGCGCCCTAGGTCGGCCGACTTCAAAGCCGCGCTGGCCACTGCCATCGAGCAACACGTGTGGCCGCTTATCGCCGCCGGGAAATTTCGCCCTATCATTGACCGCACCTTCTCGCTGGCCGAAGCGGCCGCCGCGCACCAACGCATGGAAAGCAGCGCCCACATCGGCAAAATCGTGCTGCAGATAGCGGAGTAGTAAGCTATAAAAGTCTCGCTATCACATCACCTAGGGCGCTGTTTTATGAGTATGCTTCAGGAAGCTCAGGAGGGCAACGTTGCGGCTATAGAAACTTACGTAGCTCTGCCGTAAGCTCGAGGGCTGTGACCGCGTGCTCAAACGTGGCCCGTTTTTGAGTTTTGTTATTAAAAATCAAGGTGAACGGGATAGAGCCTGACCACTGCCGGTCTACCTTGTGCAGCCAGGTATTGGGGTCGGTTTCATCGAGCAGCAACACCTCCGATTTAAGGCCGTGCTTCTGCACGAAGGGCTTCACCTTTTTTTCGAGCTGCGCGACATAGTCAAGGCTCACGAGGATGAATTTCACTTTTTTACCCGCTTGCGCGGCGCGCACTTTCTCAAGGCCGGCCATCTCTTGCACGCAGGGACCGCACCAGGTAGCCCAGAAATTGACGACGTAAGTTGTGTCGCTGGGGCGGGCGAGGCGCTGCTGCAAAGCCGGAAACTTGAGCACGGCTACGCGTTGGGCGAAGCTGGGCACGGCCAGTAGCAGCCCGGCACTGAGAAGCAAGAAAGAAGACCTAGGCATAAAAACCAACGAAATAATAATCTTGCCAGACAGACAAGCAGGCTGGCCTGGAAGTTGCGCCCACGAGCCCAGCCGTACCTTTGCGGCAAGTCGCAACTTTCGCCTTTCGGACGCAGTTTTTAGGTTATGAATAAGCAGTATTGCCCCAGCCTTACCGAGTATAAACGCCGTGTGGCGCGGGTAGTTAATATTGGGGGCGTGCCCCTTGGCGGCGACTATCCCATCCGGGTGCAGAGCATGACCACCGTGGATACCATGGATACCCTAGGGTCGGTGGAGCAGACCTTGCGTATGGTAGAGGCCGGCTGCGAGCTGGTGCGCATTACCGCACCCAGCGTAAAAGAGGCCCAGAACTTACTGGAAATCAAGAAGCAGCTACGGGCGCGTGGCTGCAACGTGCCACTTATTGCCGACATCCACTTCACGCCCAACGCCGCCGAGCTAGCCGCCCGCATTGTGGAGAAAGTGCGCGTGAACCCCGGCAACTACGCCGATAAAAAGAAATTTGAGGAAATCAACTACACCGACGCCAGCTACGCGGCCGAGGTCGAGCGCATCCGTGAGCGGTTCCGGCCGCTGGTGAAAATCTGCAAGCAGTATGGCACCGCCATGCGCATCGGTACCAACCACGGCTCGCTGTCCGACCGTATTCTGAGCCGCTACGGCGATACGCCGCTCGGCATGGTAGAGTCGGCGCTGGAGTTTTTGCGCCTCTGCGAAGAAGAGAACTACTACGATGTGGTGCTGAGTATGAAAGCCAGCAACACCCAAGTGATGGTGCAAGCCTACCGCCTGCTAGTGCAAAAGCTTGACGAAGAGGGTCTACAGCCCTACCCGTTGCACCTAGGCGTGACTGAGGCCGGCGAAGCCGAAGATGGCCGCATCAAGAGCGCCGTGGGCATCGGCACGCTGCTCGAAGACGGCCTAGGTGACACTGTGCGCGTGAGCCTCACCGAAGCGCCTGAGCACGAGGCCCCGGTGGCCCGCATGCTCATCAACCGCTACACCAGCCGTGCCGCGCTGGCCCAGCCCATCAAGCCGCTGGTAGGGGAGGAGCCCATCAACCCGTTCCAGTATTACCGCCGCCACACGCACGAGGTGGCCAACTTTGGCGGTCTCAATGTGCCCCGCGTGGTGGCCGATTTGTCGCGCCTGCCGCAGCTCGAATACGCTGACCTGCGCGCCGCTGGGCACCTGTACTCGCCTTTTCTGGATAAATTCCAGATGTCGGACCTAGGGGCTGACTACATCTACACCGGCGAGCGGCCCGTGCCCTTCATGCTGCCTAACGGCTTGCGCGAAATTGTGAACTATCCGGCCTGGGTTGATGGGGGCCGCCGCCCCGAGCAATACCCGCTCATGACGGCCGACCGCTACATGGCTGATGCGCATCCCAATACGTCGCTCGTCAACCACCCGCAGCTCAACTTCCTGCTGCTGACCCTCGACGCGCTCGACGCTCCGCTGCTGGAGCGCCTGCGCCAAGACCCCACTGTGGTGCTGGTGCTGCACAGCCTCAATGCGCACGCCATGCCCGAGATGCGCCGTGCCTTCTTCGAGCTTATCAACCACGGCATTACCTGCCCAGTACTGCTCGACCACGACTACCCCGCCCAAGCTGCCGAGCAAACCCAGCTCGACGCAGCCACCGACCTAGGGGGCCTGCTCATCGACGGCCTCGGCGATGGCATTGTGCTCGGCACCAGCCGCCTGCCCGCCGACTACACCCAGGCGCAGTGGCTCGATACAATTGATAGTCTCAACCAGTTGAGCTTCGGTATTTTGCAGGCGGCTCGTACCCGCATGAGCAAGACCGAATACATCAGCTGCCCTAGCTGTGGCCGCACGCTCTTCGACTTGCAGGAAACCACCGCCATGATTCGCAAGCGCACCGACCACCTCAAGGGTATCAAAATCGGCATCATGGGCTGCATCGTGAACGGCCCCGGCGAAATGGCCGACGCCGATTACGGCTACGTAGGCGTGGGTAAAGGCAAAATCGCCCTTTACCGCGGCCAGGAAGTCATCAAGAAAGCCGTGCCCGAAGAACGCGCCGTAGACGAGCTAATCGAACTCATGCGCGAGGATGGTAAATGGATAGAAAAGGAAGTAGTAGGCGAGCCAATGGGGGTGTAGCGTATGCTAGACGCCGAAAAAATGCAACTAGCCTTGCAGGCAAAAGAGGCTAATCCACACCGTTACGTCGAGCCCTTACGGGAGGAAAATGCGGCTGTACTGCGAGACCTTGGCGCAAGCCCAGAGGCGCAAACGTTTTTCGCTCAATTCTCCTTCGATATGAAAATGAAGGCCGGAGAATTCACGTTCATGCAAACCAATTGCCTGAAGAAAAACTGTGATTGGGACGAAGACTTCAAGCGGGCACTACACACGAATTTGCTCCTTGTAGGCAGTAGTCTCAACGGCGATATGGTAACGTTAGATTTGCTCGATTACCAGGCAGGTATTCTATTCCACGATTACTTCTGGGAAAAGCCAGAGGAAGACCCTCGAAAATATTTAATCAAAATGAATTGTTCGCTTGGGCAGTTCTACTGGAACTCCACCTTTATAGAAGGTTATCCCATAGATGCTTATGAAGCAGCCGCTTATATGGGGTCAGAATTTGCTGGCTATAGCGACCTAACATAAGAAATTTATATGCTGGACTTCAGCTTTATCTCTGATGAAAAGCCTATATATACGCGTAGCCTAGGCTATGCTGGTGGGATTGAGTACGAAGAATTTGAGCGGGCGCAAGAAGTAAATCTTATCGAAAGTCATCTCGACTACTACGGTAAGTTCCGATGGAGTAGCCAGCAGATACAGCAGAAACGGGCTATGTTGACGCCAGTTCTTGAGGCAGCTATCCCCAACTTAGCATCTATTGTAAAGCAGGCATTTGCAGGCGGGTGTGGCCTTGTCGCTTTCGGTGATTAATAAAACACTTACTACTTACACTTCTCCTTCCTGCGTGTATCAATGATGTGCGCGATTTTCCAGCCGTCGGCCAGCTTCACCAGTTGGAAGGAATCGTAGCCGCAGTGGCTGAATTTGCTACCTAGGTAGAACTCATATGGCGCCCACACGCTGGCTAGGTTGGCGTCGATGAGTACACGCTCGAACTGCACGCGTTCGTCCCAGACTTCGGGGTGGGGCGTACCTACTGCTTTGAGGAAGCTAGTAATGCTTTCAATTTGTAGGGTAGGGGGCTGGCCGGGCCGGCCGCCAATGCCGTGGAAAACCGCGCCCGGCGCTAGGGCGCGGCGCACTAGTGTGCTATCGCCCCGGCGCATACCGTCGAAAAACATAGTGACAGTTTGCTTCACGGCCTCAGTTTCGGAGGCGGCTTTTTGGGCTAGGGCGGGGCTGGTGCTGCTAGCCAGCGCTAGCAGCAGTAGAGTAGTGCGTGGGTGCATAAGTTGAAAGCAAAAAGCTGCCTAGGATGCCGCAAGATGCGACTCAATCCCGATTCAGCAGAGGCGTAGCTTTGCTGCCCATGACCGCACCTGCCACCTCTGCCCTGGCCCATCAACTGGCTGCCGACGGCCACGCTACGCTACCTACGCTTTACACCACTGCTGAGGTAGCCGCGCTGCTGGCCTGCCTCGAGGCCGCCCCCGCCGCTGGCCCCAATTTTCGGCGTAGCCAGGACGTATTTGCTATTCGCAACTTGCTGGGTGAGGTGCCCGCGCTGTGGCCGCTGCTCGACACGCCCGCCCTGCGTAGTCTCCTAGGTACGCTTTTTCCGGCTGGCTGCCACCTCACCAAGGCCATCTATTTTGATAAGCCTGCTGGGTCTAACTGGCTAGTGGCCTGGCACCAGGACTTAATGGTAAACGTAGACCGCCGCGCTGACGACCTGCCTGGCTTTGGCCCCTGGACTGCCAAAGCCGGCTGGGTAGCGGTACAACCCCCAGTAGAAGTGCTCGAAAATACCGTTACCATCCGCCTGCACCTAGACGACTGCGACGCCACCAACGGCGCTCTTAAAGTAGTGCCTGGCTCGCACCTAGGCGGCGTGGTGCCCGCCGAAACCATTGCAGCCCACACCGCCACAGCCACTGTATGTGCCGTGCCCGCCGGCGGGGCTATGCTCATGAAACCGCTGGTGCTGCACGCCTCCAATCGCAGCACCAGCGACCGGCCGCGTCGGGTAGTGCACCTCGAATTTTCGGCTGCCGAGCTGCCCGCTGGGTTAGCTTGGCGCGAGCGGCGAGACATATAGCTCAGTCTATTAAAGTATCGAGATACTGCTGAAAATTCAGGTTTTTACGCAATCATTCTGCCGCCCTAGGTGTTAATTTGGCGGCACTAGCCTCTATCAATATGAACGGTAAAGACCTTTTTAACTTCGGCCCCGCCTTCGGTTATTTCTTTCGCAAGGCCGACCCGAATCGCAAATCCAACTTCAACCTGCGCACCATGCACTTCATCAATAAGCTGAGCATGGCAATGTTCTTGGTGGGCCTGGGCGTGCTGCTCTACCGCTGGTTTATCCGCTAAGCCCGGCTTCGCATGAACATTGAAGAGTATCGCGATTTCTGTTTGAGTTTGCCGGGTGCCACTGAGGAACTTCCTTTTGGCCCCGACACGCTCGCATTTAAGGTGGGTGGTAAAATATTTGCCCTCACCAGCTTGCAGACGTTCGCGAGTATTAACCTAAAGTGTGACCCCGAACTGGCCGTAGAGTTGCGCGAGCGCTACGACTACGTGCTACCGGGTTTTCACCAGAATAAAAAGCATTGGAACACGGTGGTCATCGGCGCCGGGGCCACCGTGGCCCAACTGCGCCAGTGGATTACCCACTCGTATCAGCTCGTGGTGGCCTCGCTACCCAAGGCCGTGCGCGCCGAGCTAGCCGAGGCTAGCGAGGAGTTGTAAGCAGCGTAAGACTTGCCGGGTGCTGCTGATAGCCATTTGGCTTTACCACGCCTAGGCTGCTAGTACCGTGCTGAGGCTACCTAGGCGATTAAAGTAGTTCACCAACTGCTGTTTTAAGCGCTTAGAATTACCTGAATAATAAATAGTACTTTTAGGGGTGGCGCGTTTAGGTAGCGATAGAAATTCGTATTGGCTACAAAGCAAAATGACGCGTTTAGCTAGGAAACGGATGAGCTTGGCGTAATCGGATTTTAGACATATTAAGGAAATCTAGTTTTGTATATCCTTCGGGAGATGCCCAACAGCTAGTGTTCCTTTTTACTATGAAATCTTACGTAGTGCAGCGCATAACATGGCTGCTAGCTTTCCTACTACTTGCTAACAGTCCGCTGTTTGCCCAAAACCTAGCGCTAGGCAAAGCCGCCATTGCTTCGTCGGCGGTGCAGGCAGCAAGCAATGCCTTTGATGGCAACAGTGGCACCCGCTGGGAAAGCAGCTCTAGCGACCCGCAGTATATCATAGTTGACCTAGGTTCGGTGCAGTCCATCGACCGTATTCGGCTGTCTTGGGAGACAGCGCTGGGTAAAGATTTTACACTCGACATTTCTGCGGTTACGGCCGCGCCGAGCGATGCTAGCTGGACCAACGTGGTAAGCGGTACTTGGGCCACGGCCAAAAGCGTAACGGGCAACGCCTCGACTACCAACGACTACACCGACCTCGGTAAAAGCGGCCGCTATGTACGCATGCGGGGCACTGCCCGCGGCACTGGCTACGGCTATTCACTGTTCGAATTTGCAGTGTACCCCTATGATCCCAACCCCAACCTGGCGTTTGGCAAACTGGCAACTGCTTCGGCCAACCCGATGAAGGCGGCGGCCAATGCGTTCGACGCCGATGGCAAAACCCGCTGGGAAAGCGCCTATACCGATGCGCAATACATTATGGTAGACCTAGGCTCGGTGCAAACGATTGACCGCATTCGCCTAACGTGGGAGGCAGCCCTAGGTAAGGATTTTACGCTGGATGTGTCGAACGATGGCACGAACTGGCAAACGGCCGTGACGGTCACCGGCAACACCTCGACCTCTAATGAATACCCTAACCTAGGCCAAAGCGGCCGCTATGTACGGATGAACGGTATTGCCCGCGGCACCGTGTATGGCTATTCGCTGTATGAGTTTGAGGTATTTGCCGCTTCCAACAACGCGACGAACATTGCTAACACAAAGCCGGCCGTGGCCTCGACCACCCAAGGCACGCTGTTGGCCGGCTACGCCTTCGACAATGACCGGCTGACGCGCTGGGCCAGCACGGCCGGCCGCGAAGATGCTTCCATCTATGTCGACCTGCGCGGTGAGGCTACTATCTCGCGGGTATACTTGGTATGGGAAAAGGCCTACGGGGGAGATTTCACCATCGAGGTTTCGGAAGATGCCCAAACCTGGACCACCGTGGCCACGACCGTTGGCAACTCTTTTCACTTCAACGAATACAGCTTTACGACGCCCGTAACTGGCCGCTACGTACGGATGAATGGTACCAAGCGCGGTACTACGGTGTCGGACAATGGCTACTCGCTCTACGAGTTTCAGGTAAATGGCACGCTCCAGCCGCTGCCCGTTACGCTCACCAGCTTTAGTGTAGCGGTGCAGGGCGCGGGCGTGGTTGCCAACTGGGCTACGGCCAGCGAGCAGCACAACGCGGGCTTCGAGGTGCAGCGCTCGGCCGATGGCGCATCCTTTACCACGCTTGCCACGGTAGCAGGCATGGGTACTACGCAAAGTGCTCACACCTATAGCTACTTCGATGCTGCGCCGCTGCGCACCACGAGCTACTACCGCCTCAAGCAGCTCGACCTAGATGGCACATTTGCCTACAGCCCCGTGGTCGCCGTGCAGGTAGCCGCCGCTAGCACCGCTGCCCTCAGCATCTACCCCAACCCGACTGCCGACCGCGCCACCGTAACCTGGGAAACTCCTATTGAGAGCGCTGGGCGCTGGTACCTCACCAATAGCACCGGCCAGGTAGTACACGCCGAGTTGCTGAGTGGCGAGTCTGCTTCCACGCTGACGCTTGACCTTCAGGCCTATCCGGCAGGTAGCTATGTGCTGACAGTGGAGAGCGCTGGCAAAGTGCTGCGCCGTGCTCGCGTGCAGAAAAGCAATTAACCACAGCGCGCAGTATCGTTAGGGTCCCCTACTTTTGTTGCTAGCGCAACTGGGGTGGGGGACCTTTGTGCAATTGAGTTGGTCATAGCGCGGGCCACCGGTCAGGTTGTATTTTAAACATGGGCCGGGCTCTCGCGTTACACTAGCTCCTTCTTCCCCTGCTCATGCCACCCCAGCCCAAAGACTTGCTCGCCAGCAAAACCCCGCTGCACCCCCGCAACCGCCACCGCGAGCGCTACAATTTTGACCAGCTGACCAAAACCAGCCCGCCGCTCGCTGCCTTCGTGCACGTCAATCAGTTTGGCAATGCCAGCATTGACTTTGCAAATCCCGAAGCGGTGAAAGCGCTTAATCAAGCGTTGCTAAAGCAGTTTTACGGCATTGCGCACTGGGATATTCCGGCTGGCTACCTGTGCCCACCCATTCCCGGCCGGGCCGATTATCTGCATTATGTGGCTGACCTATTAGCGGATAGCAACGGCGGCGTGTTACCTAGGGGCAAAGGCATTTCGGTGCTTGATATAGGCGTGGGGGCCAACTGCATATATCCCATCATAGGCCATCAGGAGTATGGCTGGCGCTTTGTGGGCTCCGAAACTGACCCCGTGGCCCTGCGCGCCGCCCGCAATATCGTGAGCGCCAACGATGCGCTGGCGGGCAGCATCGACTGCCGCAACCAGCCCGACGCCAACCATATGCTCGCGGGTATCCCTAAGCGCGGTGAGGTCTTCGACGCTACCATCTGCAACCCGCCCTTCTACGCCTCGCTGGCCGAAGCCACAGCTGGCTCGCAGCGCAAAACCACCAACCTAGGCGGCCGAAAGGCCGGCCGCCCCGCGCCACCCGTCCGCAATTTTGGCGGGCAGGCTAGCGAGCTGTGGTACCCCGGCGGCGAGGAGGCCTTTGTACGCCAGCTAGTCAAGGAGAGCCAGGCGCAGCCTACTACCAGCTTCTGGTTTACCACGCTCGTATCGCAAAGCCACACACTACCTGGCATCTATAAAGAGCTGCAATGGGCCGAGGCCGTAGAGGTAAAAACCATCGACATGGCCCAGGGCCAAAAGAAAAGCCGGCTCGTGGCCTGGACATTTCTCACGCCCGAGCAGCAGGCCGCGTGGCGCGAAAAGCGCTGGGCGAAGGCGCAGTAGTCATCGAGTGAAAACGATTTTTGTAACAAGCAAAAAGAGCCCGCTGCACATGCAGCGGGCTCTTTTTGCTTGTTACAAAAATCGTCTGTCATGCTGACGAAGGAAGCATCTTACCACGCTTGGGAGGCTAGTGCTGGCGTGATAAGATGCTTCCTTCGTCAGCATGACAGGCACAGGAGGGCGACGCAGGAGTAGGCCGCTGACCTTACACCACTACGTTGACCATGCGGCCGGGCACTACCACCACTTTCTTGGGCGTTTTGCCTTCGGCGAAGCGGGTAAGGAAGTCCGATTCCAAAATGGCGGCCTCAATCTCAGCGGCGGTAGCGGTGGCAGCAAACTGGCGCTGCTCGCGCACCTTGCCGTTGATGGCTACGGGGTAGGTCACATTGGCTTCCACCAGGTACTCTTCGCGGAACTCGGGGTAGGCGGCGAAGCTGATGCTGTCTTCGTGGCCTAGCTCCTGCCACAGCTCCTCGGCCAAGTGCGGGGCAAAGGGCGAAAGCAAAATCACGAGCGGTTCCAGGATAGCGCGCTTGTGGGTACCTAAGGCCGTCAGCTCGTTCACGGCAATCATGAAAGTGCTAACGCTGGTGTTGAAGCTAAATTTCTCGATGTCCTGCGCCACCTTCTGAATAACGCGGTGTAGCGTCTTCAGCTCGGCGGGGCTGGCGGCCTCGTCGGTCACGGCCAGCGCGCCATCTTCGGGGTGGAAGAGGCGCCAGAACTTCTTGAGGAACGTCGCTACACCGCTGATGCCGTTAGTATTCCAAGGCTTGTACTGCTCCAGCGGACCTAGGAACATTTCGTAGAGGCGCAAGGCATCCGCGCCGTATTTGTCAATCAACACGTCGGGGTTCACGACGTTGTATTTTGACTTCGACATTTTCTCTACTTCCGTGCCGCACACGTAAGAGCCATTCTCTTCGAGAATGAATTCTGCGTCAGCATACTCTTCGCGCCAATTTTTGAAAGCGGCAATGTCTAGTACGTCATTATCGGTGTAGCTAACATCGACATGCAGTGGAGTAAAGCTATCAGCTAATCCCAAGCTGTAAGATGCAACCTTGGATTCGTAACCTGGATGTTTAGAATCTAAAGCAGCTTCAATCTGTCGGATGCCCTTTTCTACTCTTGAATTAGCAGCTTCAGAACCTTCATCTAATGCTTCCGAAAGAGCTTCGTATAGACTTTTGGTTACGAAAATAGTTGGGTGTTTTATCCCAGAAGGCGAACTATAAGTAATAGGACTGCCATCAGTCTTACTAGTTGACCAAGTGGTATTCAGTCGATACACAAAATTCGACCGCCCTAAAATCATCCCCTGGTTAATCAGCTTTTGGAAGGGCTCATTGGCCGTAACCAGCCCTAGGTCCTTTAAAAACAAGTACCAGAAGCGCGAGTAGAGCAGGTGGCCGGTGGCGTGCTCGGCGCCGCCCATATAGAGGTCCACTTGGCCCCAGTATTTCTCCACGTCTTCGCCCACGAAGCGGTCGGCGTTGTGCGGGTCCATGTAGCGGAGATAGTACCAGCTAGAGCCGGCCCAGCCGGGCATGGTGCTCAGCTCAAACTCGTACTGGCCCTTGTACTTCCAATCTTTGGCGCGGCCTAGGGGCGGCTCGCCGGTTTCAGTGGGCTTGTACTCGTCGATTTCGGGGAGCACAAGCGGCAGGTCGGCTTCGGCCACGCCGTAGGCGGTGCCGTCTTTGTAGTAAATCGGAATGGGCTCGCCCCAGTAGCGCTGGCGGCCAAAAATGGCGTCGCGCAGGCGGAAATTCACCTTGCCCTTGCCGAGGCCCTTCTCTTCGAGGAAGGTGATGAGCGTGGCAGTGGCTTCCTTGTAGCCCAGGCCGTTGACGATACCTGAGTTGATGTAGCGGCCTTCCTTGGTAGGGTCGGCTTGCTTGTCTAGGTCCTGCTGGGCGTCCGAAATAGCCGGGATGGGCAAGTCGAAATGTTTGGCGAAGAGGTAGTCGCGCTGGTCGCCGCTGGGCACGGCCATTACGGCGCCGGTGCCGTAGCCGGCCAGCACGTAGTCGGCCAGCCAGATGGGCACGGGCGTGCCATCAACGGGGTTGGCAGCGTACGCGCCGGTAAATACGCCCGACACGGTTTTCACGTCGGCCATGCGGTCGCGCTCCGAGCGGCGCTTGGTGGCGGCAATGTACTCATCTACGGCCGTGCGCTGCTCGGGTGTGGTGATGGTGTCAACCAGCTCGTGCTCAGGGGCCAGCACCAGGAACGTAGCGCCGTAGATGGTATCGACGCGGGTGGTGTACACTTTGACCCCTAGGCTGTCGTGGCCCTGCACCGGGAAGGTGACCTCGGCCCCGATGCTCTTGCCAATCCAGTTGCGCTGCATCTCCTTCACGGCGTCGGGCCAGTCGAGGGTGTCGAGGCCTTTGAGCAGGCGGTCGGCATAGGCCGTGATGCGCAGGTTCCACTGCGGCATGAGGCGGCGCTCAACGGGGTAGCCGCCGCGCTCCGAAAGGCCATCTTTCACCTCATCGTTGGAGAGCACGGTACCTAGGGCGGCGCACCAGTTCACAAAAGTATCTTGCTGATACGCCAGGCGGTAGGGGAGGATGGCGGCGAGCTTTTGCTTTTCGCTCATCATCTGCCACTGGCCGGCCGAGAAGTCGTGGCGCTCCTCGTCCTCGCCAGCGGCGCGGATGCCCGCGCTGCCGCTCTCGGCAAACTTGGCAACGAGCGCGCTGATGGGCTCGGCCTGGTTGGTGTCGAGGTTATACCAGCTATTGAACAGCTTGAGAAAAATCCACTGTGTCCACTTGTAGTAGCTGGGGTCGGAGGTGCGTACCTCGCGCTCCCAGTCGTAGCTAAAGCCCAACTGCTGCAGCTGCCGGATGTAGGTCTCAATGTTCTTCTCAGTCGTCACGGCCGGGTGCTGGCCGGTCTGGATGGCGTACTGCTCGGCAGGCAGGCCAAACGAGTCGAAGCCCATGGGGTGCAGCACGTTGCGGCCTTGCAGGCGCTGGTAGCGCGATACAATGTCGGAGGCAATATACCCTAGGGGGTGCCCCACGTGCAGCCCCGCCCCCGAGGGGTACGGGAACATGTCGAGCACGTAGTACTTGGGCTTGTCAGAATTATTATCGGCGCGGAACGTGTGGTGCTGCTGCCAGTGGGCTTGCCACTTCTTTTCTATCTCTTGCGGACGGTACGCGGGCATTTTCTTGGCGGGTTGAATCGCGCAAAGGTAAGAAAACCTGTAGCGCGGTCTGATAACGTCCGCGAATGCCGTAAAAATCCATACGCAGCGAGCTTGCTACCCGTGGCACGCAGGCAGGCTGCGTGCTAGACAGGCCACACTAAGTAGGTCTGTAGCGACGCCGCAACTACGCCCTCATTGTTGCTGCGGCATCAGGATGGGCTGGCCCGAGCGGGCGCCGTTGGTGATGGCATTGAACTCGCCCGCCTTCGGAATCTTATTGCCTCGGAAGCGGTGCTTTTCGGCCGCGCTGTCAGCTGCCGTGCGCGGGCGGCCATCGGGAAGCTTGCCTGGATTTACACCGTAGGGCGTGCCGTCGGGCTTTTTGCCGCAGGCCGCGAGTAGCAGTACGCACAAGCCCGCGCAGAGAACAGCAGGAGAGGACATAGCCGGAGAGATAGATGAGCAAATGATGAAGTTCATCCGTTTACGAATACCTCGTCAATAGGGTACATCAGCGTTTTGCAATAGGAGCGAGCAGCCAGTGAAGGCAGTACCATTTCGTGCCGTAGTGCCGGCTCCATACCTGCTAAATAAGCTGCTAATGCGCAGTTGATTAAGCTGAAGTGTACAGGCTGGCGATAGCGATTGAGGAAATAATAAATGTTGCGCGCAACTATTTGATTAATCGCAAGTAAAACCCATCTATTCACCACCTTTCTTTTCCTTTCTCTCCCATGTTTTCTTCTTTCCTACCTACCCGCCAAGCAGCGGTGCGGGCCGTGGCCGGCCTAGTAGCCGTGGCTAGCCTCAGCCAGTGCGGCATTCAGGAGCAAGTGCAGCAAGCCAAGGCGTTTAAAAACGTTGACGTGCGCCTGGCCTCCATAGACCAAGCCACCGTGGCCGGTGTAAACGTGCTGAACATGCGCCAGGCCCCCGACCTAGGTACTGCCGAGCGAGCATTGCTGCTCACAGCCCTCACGGCTGGCAATGTGCCGCTGCGCATGCGCGCCAACCTAGAGTTCCGCAACCCCAACTCCGAAACGGCCGCGCTCAACGAGTTTGATTATATCGCCCTCATCGACGGTAAAGAAATAGCGAAGGGCCGCACCACGCAGCGCATCGAGGTGCCTGCCAATGGCGGTGTAGCCACAGCCCCCGTAATGGTGCAAAGCAACCTGCGCGAGGCCCTAGGCGAAAAAACGGGCGAAAGCCTAGCCGACTTCGTGCTTGGCCTCACCGACCGCGACAAAGAGCCCCTGCGTTTCACTATCAAGATAAAGCCCACCTTCATCACGAGCAGCGGCAAGCGCATCTCGGCGCCGGGCTACTCTAAGGTCGAGAAAGAATTCACTCCCTACCAAGCCCTAGACGCTGCCACCCGCCCCGATTCGCTGCGTCGCCCCTAGGTAGCGCCCGAGCCCTGCTAGTAATTAAAAAGGTCTTGCGCTACGGCGTAAGACCTTCTTTTGGTATCTGCTCCCAGTGTGTGTTAGGGCAAAGCACTCACAATGAGCTAATGCTTAATCAAAAAAAGAAGCCCAGCCGCATTGCGCGGCTGGGCTTCTTTGTGTGTTGGCTTTAAGATGCTTAGGCAACAACTGCCGAGCGCGGTGCTGCGCGGCGGCCCCCAAAGGCAGCGGCGGCAGCCCCTAGGCCCAGGCCCAAGGCCATCAGCAGGGCAGTTTTGGAGAGGCCGGCGGCGGCTTTGTCGGCGGCTTCGCGGGCGGTAGCGGCCGCTTTTTCTTTCACTTCAGCCAGTTGGGCTTGTGCTTTTTTGGCGGTCGCAATCCAGTTATCGACAATCTGCTCCGACTCGGCGCGGCTCTTGCCGGTGCGCTTCATCACTACGTTCACAGCTGCGTCGCGGTCGGCGGCGTTGCCGATGCCGCGCGCTTGGTCGCCGAGGCGGTCGATGAGCTCGTCGAAGTTGTCGTCGGCGGCCTGGGGGTTGGCGGCACTGCGGCCAGCTTCGTCTTTAGCTTCGCTGCCAGCGGTTTTGGCTTGGCGCTCTAGGTTTTCGGGGCTGAGCTCGGCTTTGCCAGTTTGGCGCAGCAGCAGGCGAGCCTCGCGCTTCACATCGCCTAGGTCAATGCCCCGCTCTTTTAGCTCATCCTTAAGGGCTTCGCCCGCCTTTGGCGCCACGGCAGCAATGCCACTGCCTACGCCCGATAGTGCCCGGCCGGCCACGCCCGTCACGCCGCCAATGATGCGGCCCACGGCCGTTGTGAGCAAGTAAAACGTGAACAGCGTCACTACCGACCACGTGAGCAGGCCGTGCAGCAGGCCATCGGTGGGGCGAGGCATACCTGCTAGGCGAGCAGCTACCGAGGCCCCTAGGTAAAGCGAAACGAGCATGCTAACCACCCACCACACGACCGCCCCGATGCCAATGCCGGCCATAGGGTCTTGCTCGGTGAGCGGGTCGATGGTGCCCAGGCCGACACCTAGGCCCAATAGACTAAGGGCTAGCTGAATAACCAGGGCCAGCACAGTGCCGGCCAAGATGGCGCCCCACGAAATGCGCTTGAGGGCCACGGCTACTGGAGGCGTAGCAGCGGGCGGGAAAGAGTCGGAATACGGTGTCATAACCTTTAAAAAATGAAGTTGAGCAGCTGGCCAGCGGCCGCCGTTTGTAAAAAATGAAGACTAAATAGTCTTATGGAGTAGTCCGAATACGGCGATAAGCTCAACAGGTTAATAAAAAAAGTTAGAAAAATCCTGTCCATAGGTGGCTGATTGAGTACTAGCTAGGAGCCGATACGGTGGAGTAAAGGGCGCCCGGCGTGGCTGGGCTTACCCTAGGCGGCTGAATATTGCCCGCTGCTGCGCCAGCCCAAAAACCCGCGCTACGGCCGCGCCGCGCTGGCGGGCGTAAATTTGATGGCTTTAATTCCCTGCCGTGGCCCGCATTCCGAAAGACATTATTGACCAGATATACCACACCGCCGACATTCTGGAGGTGGTGGGCGACTACGTGCCCCTCAAGCGCAACGGGCAGAATTACTGGGCCTGCTGCCCCTTTCACAACGAAAAATCGCCGTCGTTTTCGGTAGCGCCAGCCAAGGGCTTCTACAAGTGCTTTGGCTGCGGCAAATCGGGCAACGTGGTCAACTTCGTGATGGACGTGGAGGGCAGCAGCTACCCCGAAGCCCTGCGTGCCCTGGCCAAAAAGTACGGCATCTCCATTCCCGAAGAAGAGGAGCGTACCCCGGAAGAGCAACTGCGCCAAAACGAGCGCGACTCGCAGTACATCGTCAGCAATTGGGCCAAAGACCATTACCACCGCCTGCTCCAAAACACCGACGAAGGCATGGGCGTGGGTTACGCCTACCTTAAGGAGCGCGGCCTGAACCTAGGGACCATTCAAACCTTCGAGCTGGGCTACTCGCTCGACCAGTGGGACGACCTGCTGAAGGCCGCTGAAAAAGCCGGCCACCAGCTCAAGTACCTCGAAAAAACCGGCCTGGTGGTGCAGCGCCAAGACGACCAGGGCCAAGACACCGGCCGGCGCTACGACCGATTCCGGGGCCGCGTCATGTTCCCGATTCACAACGTGAGCGGGCGTGTGGTGGGCTTTGGGGCGCGCACCCTGAAGCGCGACGACAAGATGGCGAAGTATCTGAACTCGCCTGAGTCGGACATCTACCACAAGTCGGATGTGCTCTACGGCCTGTTTCAGGCCCGGCAGGCTATTCGGCACGAAGAGCTGTGCTACCTCGTGGAGGGCTACCTCGATGTGCTGAGTTTGCACCAGGGCGGCATCAAAAACGTGGTGGCTTCATCAGGTACCTCGCTTACCGAAGGCCAGATTCGCCTCATCAAGCGCTACACTGACAACGTAACAGTGCTCTACGATGGCGACGCGGCCGGCATCAAGGCCAGCTTGCGCGGCATCGACCTGCTGCTCGAAGGTGGCCTGAACGTACGCGTGGTGCTCTTCCCCGATGGCGATGACCCCGACAGCTACATCCGCAAGGTGGGCGACCAGCGCTTCGCCGACTACGTCGAAAACCAGAGCCAGGACTTTATTGCTTTCAAAACCACGCTGGTGGCCCGCGAGGCCAGCGCCGACCCTATTAAGAAGGCCGAGGCCATACGGGAGGTGCTCCAAAGCATTGCCAAGGTGCCCGATGGCCTCAAGCGCCAGGTGTTTTTGCAACAGACGGCAGTAACGTTCGGCTTTGATGAGCAGGTGATTATCACCGAATACAACAAGCTCCTCAAAACTCCAGCCGCTGGTAGGAGTAACACGCCGCCGACTACCCCAACACCTGCGCCCGCCTCGCGCCCAGCCGATTCTCCGTCGGCCCTAGCTGCCGCCAACCCGCGCCCCCTCACGCCCGAGGAAGAGATTGAGATGGCCATGTACGGGGTCACCCACGGCTCGGAAGAGGAGGCATCGCAGCTAGCCGGCCCCACGGCGGGCCTTGCCGAATTGGCCGCCCCGCTCGACGTGCTAACCCAGTGCGAGCAGGCCGTGCTGCGCCTATTGGTGCTATACGGCCCGCACGAGGTGCAGCCCGAGGTATCGGTAGCGCACTACCTGCTGAGCCAGCTCGACGGCACGCCTCTGCAAAACCCGCTCTACGCCCGCCTCTGGGCCGAGTGCCGCGAGGCCTTTTTGCAAGGCCAACTGCCCGACCTGCGCCTGCTGGCCCACCACGAAGACGCGGCCATCCGAAGCCTGCTGGCCGACTTTGCTACCGAGCGCTACGACCTCAGCCCCAACTGGCGCATCAAGGACATCTACGTGCCCACCGAGCTGAACCTCATTCAGCTAGCCTGCGACAACGCCATCCTGCGCCTCAATAAGTGCCACGTGCAGCGCGAGCGCCAGCAGTGCCTAACCCAGCTCCAAGACAACCAGCTCGACAGCAACGAACAGCTAAATGTATTGCTGCGTTATAATGAGCTAACTAAGCTCGACGGCCAGCTGGCACAGATGCTAGGTACGGTGGTAGCCAGAAATTCATAAAAGAAAACGCCTGTCATACAGCGCGCAGCGAGGCATCTCGCGCGACGCAATAATCTTCAACGTTCGCAAACGTCAGTATACGAGATGCTTCGCTGCGCGCTGCATAACAAGTGGCGTACACTACCTAGATGCTCAAACAACTTAACCTTTCCCGCCTCTACCTGGCCCTAGGGCTGCTGGTGTTCAGCTTCGCGGTGGGCGTGGCGGGCTTCATGGGCATCGAGCATTATCCGCTGGTCGATGCTTTTTACATGACCGTCATCACCGCCTCGACGGTGGGCTTTGGCGAAGTGCATCCGCTTTCCGACCTAGGGCGGCTGTTTACGTCGTTTTACATCCTGTTCAATCTCTTGGTGGTGGCCTACCTCGTGTCGGTGCTCACCACTTACATTTTTGATGGCGAACTGCGCCACCTTTTTCGCATGATTCGCGCCGACCAAGAAATCAGGAGCTTCCACGACCACGTCATTGTCTGCGGCTTTGGGCGCAACGGCTACAAGGCCTACGACGAACTGCGCCACAGTGGCACCCGCGCCGTAGTAGTCGAGCAAGACCAAACCCTGCTAAATGCGGCCAACGAAGCCAGCCGCACCCAGATTCCAGCTGTTTTCGGCGATGCTACGTCCGAAGCCACCTTGCGCCAAGCGGGCATTGAGCGGGCGCGGGCCCTCATCACAGCATTGCCCAAAGACGCTGACAACGTGTTTGTGGCTCTCACTGCCCGCGAGCTCAACCCTAATCTCACCATCATTGCCCGGGCCAGTGCCCGCAGCAGCGTGAGCAAGCTTATTTCGGCCGGGGCCAACTCGGTAGTGATGCCCGACGAAATCGGCGGTTCGCACATGGCCAACCTCATTATCCGGCCCGAGGTTATCAAGTTTCTGGACATGATTTCGGGTCTCGACCCTAACAAGCTGCGCCTCGAAGAGCTGCCCTACAACGAGCTAAAGCCCACGCTACGCGGCCACAGCATTCGGGAGCTTGATGTGCGCTCGCGCACTGGGGCCACTATAATTGCCCTGCGCCGGGGCGAAAGCGGCGACCTCGAAGTGAGCCCCGCCGCTGACTACCGCACCGCCGCCGGCGACGTACTACTCGTGCTCGGCAACGAAGCGCAGATACAAGCGCTACACCAGCAGTTTAAATAAAGCGTTGGTTGCCCTTGCGAGCGCCGCTAAACAATCGCCCTAGCGCAACTCGCCTTGATGCGGTTGCTTCGCGGCGCTCGCAAGGACAACCCGTTGCCACGCAATGCACCTAGCCGTTACTACCCGCTTTCTACTTCCTGGGGGCCACCTTGAGGGCCTAGGGCGCTACACGGCCGAAATTTTGCGCGAACTGGTGCAGCAGCATCCCGACTGCACCTTTCACTTCCTCTTCGACCGCGCCTACGATGCGCGCTATCTCTTCGGGCCCAACGTGGTGCCGCACGTGCTGTACCCCCCGGCCCGCCACCCGTTCCTGATGCTGGCCTGGTACGAGGGTGCGGTGGCGTGGTGGCTGCGCCAGCACCAGCCCGCCGCGCTGCTCTCGCCCGAGGGCTTTACAGTGCTCGGCACCACTGTGCCCCGCGTGATGGTGGTGCACGACCTGGTGTACCGGCACCGCCCACAGGACATGCATCGCCTTATCAGGCAGTACTACCGCTACTTTACGCCGCGTTTTGCCCGCGCTGTCGAGCAGCTAGTAGCCGTGTCAGAGGCCACGCGGCAGGACATAGGGGCTCAGTTTGGCCTGGCCACCGAGCCCATCAAAGTGGCGTACAATGCGCCGGCCGCGCATTTTCAGCCGCAGCCAGCGGCCGCGCAGGTGGCCGTGCGAGCGCAATTCAGCCAGGGGCAGCCTTACTTCTTATTTGTGGGCGCGCTGCAGCCGCGCAAAAACCTGAGTCATTTGCTCCAAGCCTTCGGCTTGTTTAAGGCTGAGGGTGGCGAAGCCGCCGCGGCCGTGCAGCTTCTCATTGTGGGGCGGCAGGCCTGGCAGGCAGGGCCCATTTTTGAGGCGTATAAGGCGCTGCCTCCCGCCGTGCAGGCAGCCGTGCGCTTTACGGGTCGCGTGAGCGAGAGCGACCTGGCTGGCCTTTACGCCGCCGCCCTGGTTACGGTGTACGTGCCCTTTTTTGAGGGCTTCGGCTTGCCCGTGGTCGAGGCACAGGCCAGCGGCTGCCCGGTGCTCACGTCTAATTTATCGTCATTGCCCGAGGTGGCGGGCGGTGTGGCCGGGGCCTTGCTCTGCGACCCCTACCAGCCGACAGCCATTGCGGCGGGGCTGACCCAACTGCACCAAGATGCGGCCCTGCGTGCCCGCCTGCAAGCCGCAGGGCTGGCCAATGTAGCGCGCTATTCGTGGGCGCGTAGCGCAGCAGTAGTGTGGGAAGCGGTGCAGCAGGCCATCCAAACGGCGCCGGTGCGAGCCTAGGCCGCAGCTTATCTTCGCCGCTCAATGCATATTCTGCAACTCTGTCCCCGCGTTCCGTATCCGCCGCACGATGGCGGGGCCCTGGCCATGTACGAAACGGCACGGGGCCTTGCCGAAGCGGGTCACCGCGTCACTATCCTGGCTGCCAATACGCCCAAGCATCACCAGCCCGCCGATGCGCTAGCCCACCTAGGGCCTAATGTGCGCCTCGTGACGGTGGACGTGGACACGCGCATCCGGCCACTGGCGGCACTGCGAAATCTGTTGTTTAGCCAAGAAGCATACAATGTGCAGCGATTTGTTAGCAAGGCATTGCTTGATGAGCTTGCCGCAACACTGGTAGCAGACCCGGCAGACCTTGTGCAGTTTGAGGGCACCTTCGTAGCGCCCTATTTAGAGCTGCTTACTACTAAGATGAGGAGCCAGGGGGCACAACTGCCACCACTGGTATTGCGGGCTCATAATATCGAGCATACTATCTGGCAAATGCTGGCCGGTCGCACCGGCAACCCGCTCAAAAGTTGGTACTTGCAGAACATGGCTAGCCGGCTAGCTAGATTTGAGCACGAGGTGCTGCCTCGCTTTGATGCCGTCGCGGCTATTACAAAGCAAGATGCTGACCGCCTGCGGCAAATGGGTTGCCCTGAGCCTATTGCTGTCATCCCCGCTAGCTATGACCTAGGGCGCTTGCCAGCAGCCACTGCGCCGCCGCGCCCTCGTACGCTCTTTGTCATTGGTTCGCTCAACTGGCTGCCCAATTTGGAAGGGCTTGCCTGGTTTTTGAAAGAAATCTGGCCCCAGGCTCACGCCGAAATGCCCGAGCTGGAGTTGCACATTGCTGGTTCGCACCCGCCCGCTGACCTCACCAGCCGCCCGCCCGGCCAGGACAACGTCTTTGTGCACGGCTTTGTGGAGTCGGCCCCAGCCTTTATGCAGCAATATGAGCTGATGCTAGTGCCGCTGCTCAGCGGCGGCGGCATGCGCGTGAAAGTGGTAGAGGGCCTTGCGCTGGGCAAAGCCGTGCTCAGCACCACCCTAGGGGCTGAGGGCATCGCGGCCCACAACGACGAAAACATCTTGCTGCGCGACGGAGCCGCTGCCTGGCTGGCGGCGCTGCGCGACTACTACCACGGCCGCCTACCGCTAGCTGCTATTGCGGAGGCGGCCGCTCGCACGGCCCACGCCGAGTACGACACCCGCCAGGTAACGCAGCGGCTCCTAGGTCTTTACGAAACGCTATTGGGCCAGCCGACGCCCGTGCCTCAGCCCTAGCCTATGCGCCTGCTCGTGTTGCTTTCGCGCTTTCCGTACCCGCTCGACAAGGGCGATAAGCTGCGCGCCTACTACCAGTTGCGCTACCTGGCTGGGCAAGGGCACGAGATATGCCTGCTGGCGCTCAGCGATGAGAAAGTGGGGGAGGAGGCCCTGTCGGCCGTGCGTCCGCTTTGCCGCGGCGGGCTGCACGTGCACCCCCTAGGGCGGGTAGCGCGGGGGCGCGGGCTGGTGCGAGCGCTAGCCACAGCCGGGCGGCCCTTGCAGGTAGGCTACTTCTACGAAGCGGCGGCGCAGCGCTTGGTAAACAGCTTGCTGGCCAGCTTCCGGCCCGACCATGTGTATTGCCAGCTCATCCGCATGGCCGAGTACCTACGCAACTATACGGGCCCTAAGACGCTGGACTACATGGATGTATTTTCGGCGGGCATGGCGCGGCGGGCGGCCACGGCGCCGGGCTGGCAGCGGCCGGTACTGGTCCTAGAGGCCCGCCGGCTAGGTGCCTACGAAGCCGAAGTATTCGGCTGGTTTACGCACCGCACCATCATCAGCGACCAAGACCGGCAGCTGGTGCAGCACCCGCAGCGCCAGCAGATTCACATCGTGCCCAACGGCATTGCGCTCGATATTTTTCAGCCCCAGCCGCACACCGCCAAGCGCTACGAGCTGGTGTTTTGCGGCAATATGGGCTACCACCCCAATGTAGACGCTGCCTGCTGGCTGGCCGAAGAAATATTGCCCCTTGTGCAGCGCCAGCACCCCCAGGCCCGGCTATTGGTGGCCGGCACCACGCCCGCCCCTAGGGTGCAGGCGCTGGCCCGCCGCCCCGGCGTGGTGGTGAGCGGCTGGCTGCCCGATATTCGCCAGGCCTACGCTGAAGCGCGGGTATTTGTGGCGCCCATGCGGGTGGGCACTGGCTTGCAAAACAAATTGTTAGAGGCCATGGCCATGCAGCTGCCCTGCGTAACCACTCTGCTTGCCAACAACGCCTTGCGCGGCACACCCGGCCAGCACCTGCTGGTAGCCGACAGTGCTCCCGCACTGGCCGCGGCCATCAGTCAGCTGTTGGCCGATGAAAGCGCTGCGGCCCAGCTTGCCGAGCGTGGCCACACCTTTGTGCGCGCCACCTACGATTGGGCCGCTACCACGGCTAGTTTAGAGAACTTGTTTGTCGATAATTGTTAGAGATGAAAATTGCCTGTCCTTGCGAGCGCAGCGAAGCAATCGCACTAAAACGAGGCAGCTACGAATAAACTTACTCAAGTGCGATTGCTTCGCTGCGCTCGCAAGAACAGTATACTAATTACCATGCTAGACACTATAGAAAGCGCCATCGAAGACATCAAGGCCGGCAAGGTCGTGATAGTGGTGGACGACGAGGACCGCGAAAACGAAGGCGATTTTATTTGCGCGGCCCGCTGCGCCACGCCCGAGGTCATCAACTTTATGGCCACTCATGGGCGCGGCCTGGTGTGCGCGCCCCTCACCGCCGACCGCTGCGACGAGCTAGGCCTCGACCTGATGGTGGGCCGCAACACGGCCTTGCACGCCACCCCCTTCACCGTGAGCGTGGATTTGCTGACCAATGGCGTGACCACCGGCATCTCGGCCTCCGACCGCTCCAAGACCATCTTGGCGCTCATCGACCCAGCCACCAAGCCCGAGGACCTAGGCAAACCTGGCCACATCTTCCCGCTGAAGGCGCGTAAAGAAGGCGTGCTGCGCCGCGCTGGCCACACCGAAGCGGGCGTAGACCTGGCCCGCCTAGCAGGCTTCGAGCCGGCCGGCGTGCTAGTCGAAATCTTGAAGGAAGACGGCGAAATGGCCCGCCTGCCCGACCTCGAAAAGGTAGCCAAGCAGTGGAACCTGAAGTTAATTTCGGTGCAGGACCTCATCAAGTACCGCTTGGCGCAAGAGAGCCTTATTCAGCGCGAAATCACGGTGAAGATGCCCACCGCCCACGGCGACTTTGACCTCTACGCCTATACCCAGCGCTCGAACGGGGCCCAGCACCTAGCCTTGGTGAAGGGCGATATTTCGGGCCCTGAGCCAGTGCTCATTCGCGTGCATTCGTCGTGCGTGACCGGCGACATCTTTGGCTCGTGCCGCTGCGACTGCGGTCCGCAGCTGCACCAGGCCATGGAGCAGATTGACCGCGAAGGCCGCGGCGTGATTGTGTACATGAACCAGGAAGGCCGCGGTATCGGCCTGCTCAATAAGCTGAAAGCTTACAAGCTTCAGGAGCAAGGCCGCGATACCGTGCAAGCCAACGAGGACCTAGGCTTCCGGGGCGACGAGCGCGACTATGGCGTGGGCGCGGCCATTATTCGCGACCTAGGTATTCGGCAGATGCGCCTGCTCACCAACAACCCTCGCAAGCGCACTGGCCTGCTCGGCTACGGCCTGGAGGTAGTCGAAACCGTGCCCATCGAGATAGTGCCCAACCAGCACAACCAGAGCTACCTCACTACCAAGCGCGACAAGATGGGCCACGACATCTTGCAAAACATGAAGCCCGAAGCTGCTGCCTAGGCTTGCCAACGCCCACAAAAAAGCGGCGTAGAGCAATGCTCTACGCCGCTTTTTTGTGGGCTGCTGCATCACTGAAGTATGAATGAAAGATAACAAGCGCTTGGCGCAACTGGGCTACCGGGGCACGTTTCCATAAAAGGCCTATGACGCTTTCGAGGCGCATCTATCCGTCTTCGCAGCCCAAAGGCCCCGGCAAAAAGTATTGGGTTTAAAATTTAACGATGAGCAATTCGTGAAAAAGCAGTAAGTGAGCGCATTAGCAAAGTATCGCCATGCAGGCTGATAGGGTTTTTCGTTGGGCCGGTCAATAATTATGGGAGCCAAGTAAACCAATTGCTAGTGGGAGAGGCTTTTTAACGAGCGCAGATTTGGCTAGCCGGCACCCTAGGTGCCTCAACCTAGGCCCCAAAGCCGCGTACAGCGAGGTAATAATAGCCGTGTTTTATGCTTGCCCCCCAGCCACTTTATCATATTATTTACCATAGCCTGGCCACGGGCGACGGCATGAGCCCCGAGGCGCTGGCCCATCTGCTGCGTCAAGCTCGCGCTTATAACCAAGACCATCGGCTCACGGGCTTGCTGCTGTACGCGGCGGGTACCAAAGAATTTGTGCAGGTATTGGAAGGCCCCCGCGACGAAGTTACCCGCATCTACCAGAAAATTGCCCAAGACGAGCGCCACAAGCACGCCTTCGTGTTGCACGAAGCCCCGGCCACCGGCCGCATGTTTCCCGACTGGCGCATGGGCTTTGTATCAACTGACCTAAAGGACCTCCACACCACCGGCTACTTTCCGCTGACAAGTGCGCGCGACTACCAGCGCCCGCCTGGCCTAGCTGTGCACGCCCCCGAGCAGCTGCGCCGCTTTCTAGCCGATTTTGCCACCGCGCAGGCTACTGACGAATAACCTGTCCTAGGTCTCTAAAATGCCGGCTGCCTCGTGGGTAGAGGTAGCCGGCATTTTAAGCAAAACCTCTTAGTTCAGGGCTACATCGAGCATTAGCCAAGTCGCTTCATAGCCCAGCGGACCGGTGTAGCAGCAGGTGTTGCACAGGAGTACGGGCCCAGTTACGGGGCGATGTGCGTGTGCGCACAGGCTGATATAGGCGGGCCGCTGAAAAGAGGTGGGGCATGTTTTCATAGTAGTTGGAGAGAAGAGGCGACTTAGTCAACTAGGTGGTTAAGGCTTGTTAGCTAAAACGTTGCCATAGTGTAGACACAGCAAAAATCTATTGTCTCCCGAGAAAGTGCAATACCTAAAAGTAGGTATTTTATATAAACTATGAAGCGCTACTCTAGTAGAATCTGCCGTGTAGTGCTGCCAGTATTCGCCAATAGCCGCAACGTATATAGTCCGGGTGTCAACCCACCTAAGTCAAGCGTAGGACTTGGGCTAGCCGATACGCTAATTGAGCGAACGAGCTGACCTAGGCTGTTATAGCAATCGGCTTGTAGCGGCCCGGTTGCGGCTAGCTGGTCTAGGTGCACTAGGCCGCGAGTGGGGTTGGGATAGCACTGAATAGGTAGTTCGTCGGCCTTGGTGCGATTGGCAAGCACCGTGATGGCAAGCCGTGCGCCACTAGTAGCCGTACCGGTAGGCGTGACAACGGTTATCAGCCCACCGGGGGTATAGCTAGGGGGCAAAAAAGTGAGCGCCCCAGTGGCAGGGTCCAACGTAAAATTCGTAACAGGCACACCGCCTACTAATACTAGTGTAGCTCCAGTAAGATTGGTACCTTGAACCGTAACCAAAAGACCGCTGGTGGCCAGCGAAGGAGAAAAGAAGGTAATGGTAGGTGCCGTCGCCAGCGATTGACCTAGGCGCGGATAGATAGCTGGGCTGCCTGTGTCGAGGCTCACTTCCGATACCAGCACTATATCTGTGGTGCCATCGTTGTTGATGTCGCCAGTAGCCAGTTTAGTTGCGGGGCCAGTAATGGGCGTGCCTGCTGTGAAAGAGCCGGTGCCGTTATTAAGCCATCGGCTGACTGCATAGCCTCCCTGGGCTACGTAACTACCTGTGGGCACGGTGGCCAGAATGTCTAGGTCACCATCACCTTCTAAGTCAGCCACAAAGCCCTGCCGCAGGTTAGGCACGGTGAGCGTAGCGATAGCTGCCCCAAAACCGCCTTGCCCCGTGCCAGGGTATAACCGTAAAGTGTAAGCAGTGGCATCTAAGATAAGTGCATCTAGCAAGCCATCACCCGTAAAATCGGCGACTTCTGAAATAACTGGTTGGCCTACTGGGTACGTGCCAACCGTGGCCGATGTAGGAATTGCCAGCGCTGGTGTGGTAGCTAGCGCAAAGGCCCCGGTACCGTCGCCTAGGTAGGTCTTGAGCTGGCCCGTAACGCTGTTGGCTACTAGGCAGTCGAGGCGCCCATCATTATTAAGGTCGGCTAGGCGTAGGCCGCCGTAGCCCACATCAAGCGGCAGCTTGGGTAGGCTATTAAAATCACCTTTCCCATTGCCGAGGTTCACCTGTAGCACCGCGTAAGCAGGTGAAGAGAACTGGTATTCTAAAAATAGTAAGTCTAAGTTGCCATCGGCGTTTACATCGGCTGCCTGCGTGTAAAGCGGCAGGGCCGTCACGGGTAGCCGAGAGGCTTGGGCTACGTCAAAGCTGCCTTGCCCATTGCCCGGCGCCACGTTGATGACACGATTAAATGGTTCTGAAGCGACACTCGCTAGGTCTAAATTGCCATCATTAGTGAAGTCAGCTACTATGATGCCCTGTGGGTTGTCTGCGGTCAGAAAGTAAGTAGACGCCCCGAAGCTGCCCAGGCCATCACCCAAGCGCACATTGACTCGGCTTTCTATAGCATCAGCAACTAAAAAGTCTAGTTTGCCATCGTTATTCACGTCAGCCAGTGTAGGTTCGTACAGAGCGGTGCCAGTCTCCCCTAAGCGCGCACCATTCGTGAAGTTGCCAGTGGCCGGCCCAGCCGCCACCCGAAACTGTACTACCTGCCCATTTGCTAGTGCTTGCCCCGTGGCCCCCGCCCCACGCACAGAGGCCGGTAGGGTTACACTTACTTGCTCGCCAGGGGCGAATACTTGTGTGGGTTGCAGCTTAAGAGTAGCTGTACCATCGCCGCTAGCGATGCCGGTGCGGTGGCCACGCCAGCGATTGCTAAATACGCGTATTTCGCTTGCTCCCGTTACAGCCTGCGAGAATGTGCACTGTATAGCCGTCGTGCGAGGTGCATTTACCGCTTGGCGGGCCGGACTAACAGTGGTAAGTGTCGGAGTTTGTGCCCGCAAGCTAGATGTAAACGCAAACAGTCCGATTAAAGAATAGTAGAGTTGCTTCATAAGGAAAGGAATAAGAAGTAAAAATATTTGGTAAGCTGCTTTCTACCAAGTAGTAATTTTGCCTATGGTTTAGTTGGCCCATACCATCGCACCACGGGGTAGCGGCGATAGCCAGGCTCGGCATAGGGCGAGTGCTGGTACACCCATTCGAGCTGGCGGGGGCCACTGGCGGCTAGTGTGGGGTCCGCTTTCTTGGCAGCTTCTAGCTGCTCGCGCACACCGGGGTTTTTGGTTAGAAATTCTGCGGCTAGGTCCTCGAATACGTAGTCGGAGTAGTGCTCCTTCTGCTGCAAGATGCTATCGAAAAAGCCCCAGGCGAAAAACGAGTCGGTAGCTCGTGGCTCGAGCGCCTCTACGAGGTAGCGGCGGGCAGGGCCTTGCTCGGCCACCACAGCCAGGTAGGCGCTACCAGGCCCTAGGGTGCTGGTAGCCTGCTGCCCGGTGCTAAGGCCTACTTGAGAGTGCAAATAGTGCCCTTCGTATGCCCGCGGTGCCGTCTTGTAGTCTTCGATAGAATAGTGCTCGCTGCGGCCCGTGAGGGGCTCGGAAAGCGGGCGGAGCACCACGCCATTGCGCCGCAGGTTGTCGATAACTTCCGTCCAGGCCGCCGGAATAACATAGGCTTGCGGCGCTTCTACCAGCACGGTGGGCCGGGCGGTATTGTAGTAGGGCACGGGCCGGGTGTAGGGCTTAGTGCGGTCGTAGTAGAGGCGCGGCTGCCCGCTCACGGCGCTGGACTTGTGCCCGGCTTCGTAGCCCCGAAAGGACACGGTAGTCGTGGCCGTGTCGCTGAGCGCCCAGGCCAGCGGAAAGCGCGTTTGGGTACCTAGGGCCTGGTCGGCGGTGGCGCGGGCGGCCAGCACGGCTGGCGCCTGGGCCGCGATAGTTTGGAGGTAGGTGACGAGCAGGTCATAGGTAGCACGCACTCTGGGCTCAAATGCTTTAAGCATGTGCGTTTCGGGCATGAAGCCGATACTGTTGAACAAGGCCGCGTAGCCGGTCGAGTAGCGGGGGCTTTCCATAAAAGCGCGCAGACCGCTCTCAGGTGTTTCGCCCTCAAAATCGACGTAGGGCGTCATGGGCCATTTCTTCTTGGCCATGCCTGCATAGAGCGCTGGCAGCAGCTGGCTCTGCAAGTAGGTACCTAGGGCTGGTGCGAGCTTGTTGTGCTGGGTCGGAATAAGCGTAATGGTGTATTGATAATCAGCGCCATTAGAAGTATGCGTGTCCACGAAGATTTCGGGCCGCCACTTCTGAAACAGCGCCGCAAACGAACGGGCATTGCGCGAATCCTGCTTCACAAAGTCGCGGTTGAGGTCGAGGTGCCGCGCATTGCCCCGGAAGCCGTAGGCCTGCGGCCCGTTTTGGTTGGCGCGGGTCGTCGAGTTGCGGTTCAGCATGCCATCCACGTTGTACACGGGTACAATGACGAGCGTAACTTTTTGGAGCAAAGGCAGCAGCTTTTTATCGCGCAGCAGGTCGCGGGCCAGCATCATGCTAGCGTCGATGCCCTCGGGCTCGCCGGGATGGATGCCGTTTTGAACAAATAAAATAGGGCGGCCCTTGGCCCGGCTAGCGGCGGGCTCGAAAGTGCCATCGGCCGAAAGCACCACCTCGTGCAAGGGCTGGCCACTGTCGGTGAGGCCCGCCTCGCGCAGCTGCATGGTGGCAGGGTTGGCGGCGGCTAGGGCTTTATAAAACCCCAGGCACTCGGCATAGGTAGCGGTTGTGTTGTGCGCTGGGTCGCGCTCGAACGGCGTGGTGAATGGCGGGGTAGGGGGCGTGCCCGGCAGGGCGGTGCCCCGCTGAGCCGTGGGCGAAAGCGCCGCAGCAAGCAAAATGGCGAAAAGCATGGGCGCGAAGGTCGGGCCGCGAATTGAATTGCCCTAGGGGGCCGCTTTGCCGTACAGGTGGGGTAAGAGGCCTACTTCGCCTTTTTTGACTAGTGCATGTCTGATTCTTCTCGTCCCCTCATTCTCGTTTCCAACGACGACAGCCTCACGGCCCCCGGTATTGCCCATTTGGTGCGCATTCTGCAAGAGCTACATGCCGAAATCGTGGTAGTTGCGCCCAGCGCCCCGCAGTCGGGCATGGGGCACGCCATCACCATCGGCCACCCACTGCGGCTCGATAAATCCGATATTTTTGGCCATAGCGTAGAGGCCTACGCCTGCTCGGGCACGCCCGCCGACTGCGTCAAAATCGCTAAGTATTACGTGCTCAAGGACCGCCGCCCCGACCTCGTGGTGTCGGGTATTAACCACGGCTCCAACTCGTCGGTGAATGTGCTGTACTCCGGCACTATGTCGGCCGCCATTGAGGCAGCTATCGAAGGGCTGCCTGCTATTGGCTTTTCGCTCTGTGAGTATGGCGACCATGCCGACTTCTCGCACGTGGGCCCGTGGGTACGGCAGGTGTGCGAGCTGGCGCTAACTCAGGGTGTGCCTGCTCACACAGCCCTCAATGTCAACATTCCTAAAAATGCGGCGGGGCCCATCCAAGGCATCCGGCTGGCGCGCCAGGCCAATGCCAAGTGGGACGAGGAGTTTGACCGCCGCCTCGACCCCTACCAGCGTCCTTACTTCTGGCTGCAAGGCAAATTTGCCAACTACGACCGCGGCCTCGACACCGACGAAGCAGCCTTGGCCGAAAACTATGTATCGGTAGTGCCCTGCAAGTTTGACCTCACCAACTATGAGGGACTGCAAGCCCTGGCCACTGCTTGGCAGCTGCCGCTGCCTGAGGCGGGCGCGGCCGCCACGCCGCCCCAGCCTATGGCCAGCGAGGACTACGGGCCTGCGGCAGAGGAAGCAGCGCAGTAAGGTCTAGGCCGAAAGGCTGCCGCGCCAGGCCTACCGCACCTGGGAAGGCACTGTGCGCACTGTTTTGGGGGCCAAGAACGACCCACGCGAGCGAATAATCTGCACCGGAGCCAGTGGTGGACCCCCTAGGTGGCAGTCTGCCCGCTGCCGGGCCCCGTGCCCAACAGGGGCCAGCAGCGCCGCCAGTAGCAGTACCAGTGCAACTAGGCCAAGCAGTTTCATAAAACGTTCAGTTAACGTTTCAAATTACCACCCGACCCATGAACAAGGAATGAGGTAAGTAAAAGGGGCTTAGCTAAGCAGGCGAGAAGCTCAGAACGTGAAATTCTCGGTTGTGCCCTCGGTTGCTTAGCTAAGCATCTAATCACTGCTCAGCCAGCCTTTGCGCCAGAAATAGTAGAGCTGCCCCACCACAATGAGGGCGAGGATGCCCAGCAAAACGGGGTAGCCCCAGGGCTGGTATAGCTCGGGCATGTTGAGTGGCAGCCGGTGGCCGTGCTGGTCTTCGGGCTGAAAATTCATGCCGTATAGGCCCACCACAAAGCTGAGCGGGATGAAGATGGAACTGATGATAGTCAGTACCTTCATTACCTCGTTCATGCGGTTGCTTTGGTCGGAGAGAAACAGGTCGGCCAACGATGAAATATTGTCACGGTAGCTCTCGGCCAGGTCCAGGGCCTGAATGGCGTGGTCGTAGGCATCGCGATAATAGGTCTTGAGCTCCTCGGGCACTACCTCGTCGGGTAAGCGCAAGATTTCCGCTATCTTGTCGCGCTCGGGATATACCAGCCGTCGAAAGCGCACCACATCTTTCTTGATGCGCAAAATTCGATTGAGCAGCCTTCGCTCGCGGCGTTCTGTAAAAATGCGGTCTTCCAGTTCCTCAATGTAGTCGCCGATGGCGGCCATGGTGGGGTAGTAGTGGTCGAGCACCACATCGGTGAGGGCGTAGGCGAGGTAGCCGCTCGATTTGCGCCGAAGCTGGCTTAGGTTGGCCCGCAGGCGGTTGCGCAGCACCTCCAAGCAGTCATCGTAATCGTCCTGAAAGCACAGCACATAGTTGGGGCCGGTGAAGATAGAAAGCTGGTCATCATTTATTTCTAGGTCCGACGTGAAGTCCGTCATGCGCGACACCAGAAATAGCCGGTCTTCGTCAAAAACTTCCACCTTGGCCCGTTGATAGTCGCCGAGCACATCTTCGAGCTGCAGCGGGTGCAGGCCAAAATCATCCATCAGGCGCTCCATCAGGGGCAGGTCGCCGTAGCCACGCACGTCTATCCAGTGCTTGAGCTCAGGCTTGCCGTGAAAGGCCGCCAGCAACTCGTCGTAGCGGTCGGTGTACTCGGTTTCGGTGTAGCTCTGCTCGTTGTAAGAAAACATAAACAGGCGCGGCTTGAGGGCGCCGGCTTTCACGCGCAGCGTGCCGGGGCGCTGCCCCACCTCTTGCTCGCGAGCTAGGCGCGTAGCCGCGCGGTCGGAGATGCGGTCGGTAGTAGCCAGCGAAGACGCCGGGGAGCGCTCGTCGGCCGAGGTGGGGGGCGGGGCCAGCGGCAGCGGGTCAGGAAAATCCATGGGCAATTAAAGCTGAACTACCCGAAAGATGCAGCACAAACATGAAAACGCCGGGAAGGCCGCGGCCCGGTGCCGTACTTTGCCCTTCGCTGCCCCTTTTTTAGTGCCCGTGGCATTTTCTCCTCTCGACTTTTCGCCGCCTGCTGCCCTACACGTGCACGTGGCCCTCACGGCCGCTGGCCAACCGCCCGCCTCGCCGCGCCTGCCGCTGGCTTTCGAGCCATTTTTGTTTCTGACGCCGGCCCACCAAGCGTTGCAGGAGCATGGCTGCCCGGTGCTGGCTTTTTTCTTGGAAGACGAAGCCCTAGGGTATACGGTGGCGCAGTTTTACGTGGCAATCGATTTTGAGGGGCCGGGCCTGGCACGTTCGCCGGGGCAGGCTAGCTTTGGCGGGGTGCAGCTAGCGCAGGGCTTGCCAGCAAGTGCCGTGCAAATGCTGCTCGATGCCGCAGAGGCGGCGTTGCGCCAGCATGGCCAAACTCGCTTGGAAATTCGCAGCTATGCAACTTGCTACGACCCTACCGGAGCCGCCACACTAGCCGAGGCCTTGAGTGCAAAGGGCTACTTGGTAACGCTGCGCGAGGAAAACTACTACCTTGACCTAGGGCGCGACTACGCCGCCCACCTCACCTACAACGAGCGTCACTGCCTGCGCAAGTGCGTGCGCGCCGGCTTTGTGCTAGAGCAAGAACCTCCCTATTTGCTACCGTTGGCCTACGAGTTTATGGCCGCGTGCCGCCAAGAGCGGGGGCAAAAGCTGTCGCTGCCCCTCGAAAGAGTGCAGGCATTGTTTCGAGCGTTTCCGCGCCAGCACTTGCTGCTGTCGGTGCGAGAGCCCACGGGTGACTGGGCGGCCGTGCTCATTGCCATTCGGACTAGTGAGCACGCCTTCTATGATTTTTACTTGGCTAGCCCCTTGCGCCTCAACAAGCTGAGCCCGGCCGTGCAGCTCCTAGGTGGCCTGCACGCCTTTGCGCAGGCTAATGAGGCCCGCATTGTAGACCTTGGCACCTCGACACTACCCAGCGGGGAGCCCAACCAACCGCTGCTGAATTTTAAGCGCCACTTGGGCGGCCTTGCCAGCCCGCGCCTCACGTGGCAAAAATCACTTTAGCTTGCGCTGTTCTGGCTTCGGGCAAACCTTACTTCTACTTTACAACGCAACCGGCCTTGCGCTATACCTAGGCGGCGGTCTACACCTATAGCAGCGGGCCCACACCGCTCTCGCCATGCTCCGTCCTGCTTCTGATGCGCCAGCTGCTGTGCCCTCGGCGGCACCCGTTGCGGGCGTTTGGCGAGGCTTCGTGCGAGGCTCGCTTGGCACGGGGGTGGCAGTAGCGGCGCGGGCCATTGGGGCGCTTGTGCTCAGCAAGCTGGTGGCCTTATACGGGGGGGCGGGTGCGCTCACGCAGTTGGCCCAGTTCCAAAACTTAATGGGGTTATTTGGGGCCTTGCCCGCCGATGGCATTCAGGTGGGCGCTACTACCCGCCTAGCGCCGCTACCGCCTAGTGCGCGGCGCTACCGGGCCTGGCTGGGGGCAGCCGTGGCGCTCACGCTAGGAGCGGTGGGCCTAGGTGGAGTTGCACTGGGGCTAGCTGGAGGCGCTGGCTGGGGGCTGCTGGCGGTATTCTGCTTCACTGTAGGCATGGCTGCCGTGGCTACCCAGGCGCTGCTAAGCACAGCGCTGCTCGCGGCCGGGCAACGGCGCGCCTACGTGCACCAAGCAGTGGCCCTGAGTGTAGGTGGCACCGGGGTAACGGCCGCTATGCTACTGCTGCGGCAGTCGCTGCCACTGGTACTGGGTGGCTACCTAGGGGGGCAGGCGGCAGTGCTGGCGCTCACGCTGGTGCAAGCGCAGCGAGCGGGCCTGCTACAGGGGCTGCGGGTGGGGTGGCCTAGCCGCTTGGCTGTGCGCGGCCTGCTACGCTTTGTGCTTATGGCCAGTGGCCCGCTGCTATTTGGGCGGGCAGTCGATTATGCGGTGCGCGCTTACCTCATGACGCACTTTACACCGGCTAGCACCGATTTGTGGCAGGCCGTGGCCCGGCTCTCCGACCACTACTCGCTGGTGGTGGGGGCCATGCTGAGCACTATTTTTTACCCTAGGCTGGCTGCATTAGCGCCGGTACCGGCCCAAGCTCGGCATTACCTGCGAGCGGTACTCGGCCTACTGGCTGGCGCACTAGGAGGGGGGCTAGGGTTAGTTTTTGCCTTGCGCAGCTGGCTGCTGCCCTTGTTGTTTGCACCGCGCTTGCTGGCTGCCCGCGAGCTACTGGCCCCGCAGCTGCTCGGCGACTGGGCCAAGTTTCTGGTGTGGGTGTTTCTGTATCAGCTGCTGGCCCGCGCTCGGCCGCTGCCTTATCTAGCCGTGCAGGCGGCGTCGGCCATACTTTACACTGGGCTGCTGGTGGGCCTGCTGCCGCACCTGGGGCTAGCTGGGGTGTTGTGGGCGCACGCGGGCCGCTACGGAATTTTGCTGCTTGCTTGCGCCACCGTACACGTAGCCGCAAGCAGAAAAAGTATAAAAACGCCCGATGCTTACAAAAAACCATAGCGTGCCGCTCGTTACCATCATTGCCTTGTGTTACAACCACGCGCCATTTTTGCGGCAGGCGCTAGATTCTATTCTGGCCCAAGACTACCCGCACCTCGAAGTGTGGCTGGTTGATGATGCTAGCCAAGATGGCAGTCCGGCCATTTTGCGCGAGTACGCCCAGGCCCATCCTACCTGGCACTTGCTGCTGCTGTCCCAGAACATGCGCAACTGCCGGGCCTTCAATCAAGCCTTTTTTCAAAGCAAAGGCGCCTATGTTCTCGATTTTGCCACCGACGATGTGCTGCTGCCGCACCGCGTCAGCCAACAAGTAGCGTTGTTTGAGCACCTAGGTCCCAGCTATGGCATAGTTTACTCCAATGCCGAGCTCATTGATGAGCAAGGCACGGCAGTAGGCCTGCACCACCGCCCCGATGGGCGGGGCGGACTGCTGCCCCGGCCGGCCAGCGGCTGGGTGCTGGCCGATGTGCTGAGCCGCTACTTCATCTGCTCGCCTACTATGCTTGTGCGCCGCGAGGTGCTCGCCCACCTAGGTGGCTACGACGAGGCGCTAACCTTCGAAGACTTCGACCTATGGGTGCGAGCCAGTCCCGACTGGCAATTTCACTACCAAGATGAGGTCACGACCCAGCGGCGCCTGCACCCGCGCTCTATGTCCACGCGAGCCTACCAGCCCAACGACCCCTATTTGCTGTCCAACATTGCGGTGTGCCGCAAGGCTGTGGCCCTCGTGCGCACGCCAGCCGAGCGCGCCGCCCTAGGGGTGCGCCTGCGCTGGGAGCTGCTGCAAGCCCTACGCCACCGCCAGTGGTCGGCTGCTCGTGACCTCGCCGATTTGCTGCACCTGGCCGGGCGCCGTCATCCCCTCGATTTTGCGCTTGGCCTACTGGCTAGGCGTAGCGTAAAAAGTTGGCAGTAAGAATGAAATAGCGCTGCGCCTAGCTGACGATTAGCCAAAAAAATCGCTGGGGTCGGCCTGGCTGAGATACTTTTTGAGCTTGCCTAAATCGCCGAAGTATGGGAGCACCCAGTGCATAAACTGCCGCACGGCCTGGGGGCTATCGGCGTAGACCAAGAAAGTGTCTTCCTGCTCGTCAAACTCCAACTGGTCGAGCAAGCCCGGCTGATACTCTTCGATAATAGTCTCGATGTGCTCGCGCCAAGAAAAGCCATCGCCCCCGTAGCCATAGTCCTCAAATACATTGAGATAGTCGTCCAGCGCGTCTATCTCGGCCAGAATGACAAACTGATGGGCCGGGTCGCTACCGGCCTTGGCGGCGGCAACTTTGAAGGGAAACGTAGAAGCCATAAGTAGAAGTGATAGCGCAATAAAGCTAGCCCAAGGGCCGGGGCCGTACTGCTTGGCGAGCAGTACCTAGGAGGATGCACGCTTTGCGAAGCCAGCCGCCAGCCGACCTAGGTAGCCAGGTAGGAGGAAAGGAAATAACCCACGGGTAACTAGTTAGGGGATAAGCACGGCCATAGCCGCCGGAACGAAAGTAAGGTGTAAGTGAAAGAAAAGGAAGTATTTGGAAAGCCAAGTAGCAGAATAGAGTGCCACCGTTGCCGCTAGCGCCGCTCCGGGTTTGCCTATCCATCAAATAAGGTACTACGCAAAAGCCACGGCGCAAAATGCTTTTGTCAGGCAGTAAGAACAGCTTTACTTCTAAACCGGAGTTGGAATTAGCCGATAGTGCCGCGCTATTCACACCTGAGGCGCAAAACCGCGCAAGCTGTTTTGCGGGCCCCAGCCATTGCGTAGCTTTAGTGCCCCGCCCGGCCCTTCCCACCCATGCTTCCCGACCAGTTTTCCACCGACTTCCTACAAGTCGCCTACCGCCCCGACCTCAATCAGCTCACTGGCCGCTGGCTGCGCTCGGTCACAGAGCCCGAGCTGCACCAGGGCTACGAAGCCTTGAGCCAGGCGGCCCAACATCACCAATGCGGCTACTGGCTCATCGACTCGCGCCGCCGCACCAATCGTAGCCTCAATGGCCCCGAATGGGTAACCACCCAGTTTTTGCCGCAGGTGCAGCGCCAACTGGGCACGCCGCTGTACGTGTGTTTTTTGGTGCTGCCCGACTACCTAGGCAGCTTGCCGGCCAGCGCCCACGAGGTAGCGCCCGGTAGCCTAGTGCAGTTTGCCCGCTTTCAAGATGAGGGCGCGGCCAATACCTGGCTGGCCACCAAGCAGGCCGCGCCTCGGCAAGCCTAACCGGAACTCCCGCCCTCCTAGCGCCGACGGCGCCAAAAGAATAAGCCCACGCAAGCCAGTGCTAGCCCCAAAATAAGTGCATCGCGCCCTCGCTGGCCCTGTTGAGCCTCGGCTAGGTCGGCCGCTAGGGCGCGCTGGCGCTCGGCAGCTTGTTTCTCCCGCTGCTGCGCATTGAGCAGGTCGTTCTGAAACTCACTAATTCGCTGAGCGGTGAGGTTGCGGTCGTCGCGGCCGGTATTTTGCAGCGTGGTGGCCGTAGTTTGGGCCTGCTGAGCCGTCTGGTTAAGTACTGCTACTATCTCCTCGTCCTTATTCACGATGCCTTGCAGAGCATCTACTACCTCCTGTAAGTCCTTCTTACTAGGCTTATTATTCAAGCCAAACAAGCTGTGGCGCTGCGCATTGGCTTCGGCGTAGCGCTGCGTGAGTACGCGGCGCTCGGCCAGCAGGCGCGTGAGGGGCGAGTCGGGTTGGGCCAGGGCGCTAGACCCTAGTAAGAGCAGGACAAATAACAGCTTACTACGCATAGCAACGACAAAGGAAAATGCTGCACCTACGGCCCGGCCCCTCCTAATGTTAGACGGCTGCTAGTAACTCACTGCTCCCGAAGAAGTCATGACTTTGCTGAGCGTGCGGATGATGCGGCCTGCACGCGACTTCACGGTACCTAGGGGCAGGCGCAGCTCCTCGGCTGCCTCTACCTGGGTATAGCCCTTGAGATACAGTAAATCGAGCAGCTGGCGGTCGTTAGGGCTAAGCAACTGTAGCCAGTCGCGCACCCCAATGTGCTCGGGCCGGAAGGTAGCCGGGGCTGGCCGGTGGGGCACCGTTTCTTCGGTAAGCGAATACGTGCGCTGCGCGTCGCGGTAGCGCTGGTCGCGTAGGTGGTCGATGGCTAGGTTGCGCGCAATGTTCAGCGCCCATGTAAATAGTCGACCGCGGCTAGCATCATACCTAGGAAAGGCCAACCAGAATTTGACCATGCATTCCTGCAAAATGTCCTCAGCTAGCTCATCCTGGCGCACAATACGCCAGATTGTATAATACAAGGCTTTGCTGTAGTTCTTGTAGAAGAGCCCCATCGCAGCTTCGTCTCGGGTATATAAGCGCCGAACTAGCTCTTTTTCAGCATCCTTCTCTAATAGCTTCATCAGCAGCCTCGGGTGGTGAGGCCATACCTACGCATTTGCGGTAGGTGCTGGATTTAGATATTAACAAGAATAAATAAAACGCATTTGGGAACCTTTTTACTTTTCACCACTCACCATGCGCGAAATCAGCCCATGGTCTTTGGTAAGCTCGGCCCATACCACACCCACTATGTGCACCACCACAAAGGCGATAAGAAGGTACATCGTCACGTTGTGTACCTCCTTCACTGAGTGCTCCATGCTGTGGAGCCACGTCACGTCGTCGGCCCAAGTAAGGGCTAGGCCGGTAAGCACCATTACGCTGATAAATAAGTAGAAAGCAGCATACGTGAGCTTGGCCAGCAGGGCGTGGCGGGCATCGGGGTGCTCGGCGGGCGGGGCCAGCCGGTAGTAGCGAGCCGCTGCTACCAGCCGTGTCGTAAAGCGGCGCTCGGCAGGGGCAGTGAGCTGCAGCACCAGCCAGTAGGCCCAAAAGGAGGCTAGCGCCAGCCCGATGGCAATGTGCCAGTCCCACAGGCGCTCACTCAGCAGGTGGGCAATGCTCATTCCCTGTTCTTTGCTGAGGTTGCCGCCGTGCTGGGCCGCAGCCGCCTGAAACTCGGGCACTAGCGCTTTGGGCTTCACGATAACCTTGATGAAGAGAATCGTAATCAGCTGGCCCAGTACTAGCAGCGCATTGCCCCAGTGCCACACCCGCAGCGGCGCCGAGTAATCGTGAGTGGAAACTGGCGTAGCAGCAGGCGTGGGCATGGGAGGTAGGGCGGAGGTTAGGCGAGCGCTTCGGCTGTCGCTGCTACTGCCTGTGGTGCCAGCGTGCGGTCGGGGTAAGCCAACAGCGCGTGTTCGAGGCAGGTAAGGGCCGCGGCCAAATCGTTGAGGTTAAGTACGTAGGCGATGCGTACTTGTTGGCGGCCTAGGTCGGGCGTTTGGTAAAATCCGTTGGCCGGCGACAGCATCAGCGTCTGGTTTTCGTAGGTGAAGTCGGTGAGCAGCCATTCGCCAAAGCGCTCGGCATCATCTACGGGCAAGTGGGCCATCACGTAGAAGGCGCCGCCTGGCACCGGGCACTGTACGCCGGGCATAGCCTGCAAGCGCGCCACTGTGAGGTCGCGCCGCGCCTGGTACTCGGCGCGGTTTTCATCAAAGTAGCTTTCGGGCAGGTCCACAGCCGCTTCGCCCAGTAGCATACCTAGGCCGGGGGGGCTGATGCGCATCTGCGCAAAGTGGAAGGCTGCCAAGTACACGGTTTTGTTGCGTGTCACGAGCGAGCCCACTCGTGCACCGCAAGCACTGTAGCGCTTCGAGATAGTGTCCATCACTACCACATGTTCTTCGCCGCCGGGCAGGTTGAGCGCACTAATGGAGCGAGCCCCGTCGTAGCAGTATTCCCGGTAAGCCTCATCCGAGAGCAGGTACAGCCCGTGGCGTTGGCAGAGCCCTAGGAGGTCTTCAAGCTCGCGGCGGGTGTACACGTGGCCGGTAGGGTTGCTAGGGTTGCAAAGCAAAATCGCCTTGGTGCGCGGCGTGATAACCTGCTCAAAAGCAGCTAGCGGCGGCAGGGCAAACCCATTGTCGATGGTGGCCGTCACGGTCACGATGTTCACGCCCGCCGCAATGGCAAACGCCGTGTAGGTGCCATAGAACGGCTCGGGAATGATGACTTCGTCGCCGGGGTTGAGGCAGGTAAGCAGCGCAAATAAAATGGCCTCACTGCCTGCCGTGGTCACTAGTATCTCTTCGGTGCTCACCTCTATGCCCGCACGGTGGTAGTAGGCGGCCAGCTTCTGGCGGTAGCTGTCAGTGCCCGCGCCGTGGCTGTAGGCCAGCACCCGGATGTCGGCCTGCCGCACGGCTTCAAACAAGCTGGGCGGGGTCGCGATATCGGGCTGACCAATGTTGAGATGGTATACTTTCTTACCCTGCTGCTTGGCGGCTTCGGCAAAAGGAGCCAGCTTGCGGAAGGGCGAAGCGGGCATGGCCTGCCCGCGCTGTGAGATAGCTAATGACATAAGGTATTCAGTATTAAATAGCAGCCGACAATAAGGAAAGCGTAAAAATACAAAAATGCGAAGCCGCCGGGCCCATTCGGGCAAACCGGCAACTTCACATTCTTTGCAGTCTATGCGTTTTTACCCCCTAGGGCTAGCCGTTACGCTTATTCAACTCATCACGGATTTTCGCCGCTTTTTCGTAGTCTTCTTTGTCCAGCGCCTGCGCCAGCATTTTGCTGAGCTCTTCTACCGGCACCTGGCCGCTCGGCTCGCGGGGCTCGGTGGGGCGGGGAGTAGGGCTGGGGCTATCGTCATCATCGTCGTCATCGTCGCGGTCCTGGTCATCTTCATCTTCCTCCCCGGCCTCGTCGAGGTCCGAAAGGATGATTCCAGCTTCGCTTAGCACGCTTTCTACCGTAAAAATCGGCACCCCGAAGCGCAAGCCAATGGCAATGGCATCGGAGGGGCGAGCATCAATCTCGAAAGTGGTAGCCCCGTCGGAGCACACGATGCGAGAGTAGAAAACGCCTTCTTTGAGGTCCGAAATAACGACCTCGATGATTACCACGTGCACGTGTTCGGCAAAGGCCTTGAACAGGTCGTGGGTGAGGGGCCGGTTAGGGCTAATCTTCTCAATTTGGATGGCAATGCTCTGGGCCTCAAACATGCCGATGATAATCGGCAGGCGCCGGTTGCCGTGCTTCTCGCCCAGAATAAGGGCGAAGGAGCCGGACTGCGACTGCGAGGAGGACAAGCCCAGGATTTCGAGCGGAATTTTTTTCAAGGGTCGCGGGGACGTTTAGCGTCCGGGAAACGGGTACTAGAGTTCTGTACGACAAATAAAGCGATGAAGGTCGGAACTAGCCCGAAAAAGTACGGCCAAGCCACGGCTTGGTACGGGCCAATACCCACCGAGTAGCACCCGGCGTGGCCCGCACCAAGCCGCAGCCTGGCCCTACAAGTGGCTTAGCTCAGCTCTTTTACGGCCGCCGTTAGCTTGGGCAGCACCTCAAATACATCGCCCACAATGCCATAATCGGCCGCCTTAAAGAAGGGTGCCTCGGGGTCTTTGTTGATAACCACAATCACCTTCGACGAGTTGACACCCGCTAGGTGCTGGATGGCACCCGAGATACCGCAGGCAATGTACAGGTTGGGCGATACCGTGATACCCGTCTGGCCCACGTGCTCGTGGTGGGGGCGCCAGTCTACGTCGCTCACGGGCTTAGAGCAGGCCGTAGCAGCACCTAGGGCCTTGGCTAGGTCCTCGATGAGATTCCAGTTTTCGGGGCCTTTCATGCCGCGGCCACCGCTCACTACGAGTGAGGCCTCGGGCAGCAAGATGCCGCCGGCTTGGTCCTGCATCACTACCTGCTTGGGTGCGTCGGCAAAGTCGGCGTCGCCAAGCTGGGCCGAGAAGGCGGTTACCTCGGCCGTTTTGCCAGCCTCGTGCTGCGCCTCAATCGAGTTTTTCTTGAGGGCAATAATCTTGCGGTCGCTGCTCAGCACCACGTCCGAAAACGCCTTGCCCGAGAAGGCACCACGCTTCACTACAAACTGGCCGCCGTCGGTTTTGGGCAGCTCCACTACGTTGGTAGCCAGTGCCGCTTGCAGCCGCACCGACAAGCGCGAGCCTACGGCTGCCCCGACGTTGCTGTTAGCCAGCACAATTACCTTGGCGTCTTCCTGCTGGGCCGCCGTGGCAATCAGCTTGGTGTAAGCATTATTTACGAAGTCCTTGAGGCGGGGCTCGTTATCGTAGAGCACCTTGCTGATGCCCTGCTCGCCGAGCTTAGCCAGATTGGCCTCAGTGGCTTCGCCTACGGCGATGGCCGTGGCCGAGGTGCCCAACTGGGCGGCCACCTGCGCGCCGTAGGTGGCTACTTCGAGCGAAGATTTTTTTACCTCGCCCTTGTCACATTCAACTACTACTAAAACAGACATAGTCTTAAAATTTTGTCATCCTGAGCGCAGCGAAGGACCTTATCACGTCCACTGCGTTGAAATTAGGAGAAGCTAGCGAAGGCAGCCGTGATAAGATGCTTCCTTCGCCAGCATGACAGGCAGTATTAGATTACTTTCGCCTCGTTGCGGAGCAGCTTAATTAGCTCGCCAGCATTGGCTGCGTCGATAAGCTTCACGCCCTGCTTCTTGGGAGGCAACGCAAACTCAGCCACCTGGGTGCGGGGAGCTTCGCCGATGGCAGGCACCACTTTCAGGGGCTTGGTGCGGGCCGTCATGATGCCGCGCATGTTGGGGATGCGGGGCTCGCACATGGGCTGCTGGCACGAGGCCACGAAGGGCGTATTTACTTGCACGATTTCTTTGCCGCCTTCGATTTCGCGCTCTAGGGTGGCGGTGTTGCCGCTCATATCGAGCTTCATAGCGGGCGCCACCGTGGGGATGCTAAGTAGCTCGCCCACCATGCCGTGTACCTGGAAGCCATTGTAATCAATACTTTCCTTACCCATCAGGATAACATCGTAATTGCCTTCTTTAGCAATGGCCGCAATTTGCTGGGCCACGAAGAAGGCATCAGTAGGAGCAGCGTTGACGCGGATGGCGTCGTCGGCCCCAATGGCTAGGGCCTTGCGAATGTTTGGCTCGGTGTCGGCCTCGCCCACGTTAAGCACCGTCACGGTGCTGCCGGCGTTAGCCTCCTTTAGCTCAATGGCACGGGTAAGGGCGTATTCGTCCCAGGGATTAATCACGAACTGCACCCCAGCCTTATTAAACTCTTTGTTGTCAGGCGTGAAGGCAATTTTAGTGGTCGTGTCGGGCACGTTGGAAATACAAACCAGAAACTTCATCTAAGCGAGGGTAGGGTGAGAAGATTATTGCAAAAGTAGTCGGCTTGCATAACATCCACCAGCCCTAAAAAGGTCGGCAGCGGACGCAGGAAACCAGAATGCGGCGCGGCGGTCGCAATTTCGCCTCAAATATAGTCTGAACTCCGCCCCTAGGTCCCTTTTATGAGCCCATCTGCCCCCAGCCGCTTACAGCAATTGCTTGCCTTTTACGAAGAAGACCCCACCGACCCATTCACCATTTACGCCCTAGCCACCGAATACCGCGCCGACGACCCCAAGCGAGCTTGGGACTACTACCAGAAGCTACTGACCGAGCACCCCGACTACGTGGGTACCTACTACCACGCGGGCAAGCTACTAGAGGGCTTTGGTAAAAAAGACGAAGCCGAGCAAGTGTATCGCAAAGGCTTGGTAGTAAGCCGAAAAGCCGGGCAGCTGCACGCCGCTAGCGAGCTGCAGCAAGCGTTAAATAGCTGCCTAGGAATGGATTATGAAGATGACTGAACGCTAGTCATTTATTATTTACTGACAATAAGAAAAGGAATCTTTGCCCATACGCGGGGCACACATGGTGCTATCGCGCCAGAATAGTATAGCCCTAGCATCACGACTATGCCCACTAAAATCCTTCTAGTCGAAGACGAACCCAAGGTATCGGCCTTCATTCGGCGTGGGCTTGAAGAAGAAGGCTACGAGGTAACGGTGGCCTACGATGGCACCTTTGGCCAGCGCCTGGCGCTGAGCGAAGAACTTGATTTGTTAATACTAGATGTCATTTTGCCCGGCCAGAGCGGTCTAGATGTACTCAAGGCTGTACGTGCCCAAAACCAGGAGTTGCCCATCTTGATGCTTACAGCTCTAGGTACCACCCAAGATAAGCTGCTGGGCTTTGACGGGGGCGCCGACGACTATCTCGTCAAGCCCTTTGACTTTGCCGAGTTGCTGGCTCGGGTACGCGCCCTTACGCGCCGCCGGGGCCACGCCGAGGCCAAAGGTAGCCAACTGCGCCTAGCCGACCTGGTAGTGGACACCGCCGCCAAAACGGTAGTGCGTGCCGGCCAACCCATCAAACTCACCGCCCGCGAGTTTAATCTACTTGAACTATTACTGCGCCACCAGGGCCGGGTGCTGAGCCGTGGCGAGATAGCTGAGCACACCTGGGAAGAAGCCTTCGACGCGGGCTCCAACGTGATAGATGTGTACGTAAACTATCTGCGCAACAAAGTAGACAAGGGCTATGATAAAAAGCTTATTCACACTGTGGTAGGCATGGGCTATGTGCTGCGCGAGGAGTAGGACCTAGGGGAATAAGTAACAATAAAAAAGCCTCCCACTTTGAGGGAGGCTTTTTTTATGCACCTGAAAAGATTAGTTACGAGTCATCAAGTTGTTCGTTGACAGCTCGGAAGAGGGGATAGGCCACACGTAGAGCGGGTTGCTAGGGTCTACCGCGCTTATAGAGCCTTTGCCAGGGATGGTAGCATTTAGCCGCATGATATCAATGTTGCGAATGCCCTCACCTAGAAACTCAATGCGGCGCTCTAATAGGATGGCGTCGGTGAATTCAGAAGCAGAAGTAAAGCCTGTGTAAGCCGTGCCATTTGAGCGCGTGCGCACGGCATTGAGCAAGGCTAGAGCACGAGTATCAGCGGCACCGTTGGTGCGCACTAATGCTTCGGCTAGACTCAACATTACTTCCGAATACCGAATGACTGGGGCCTTGTCAGTATAAGGGGTGCCGGTAGGGTATTTCGTCAGGAAGCGCTCGTTGCCTACGGCCGCCACAAAGCTGGTGCGGCGAACATCAGAAGCTCCAAAGCCAGGATTAGCTAATATCCCTCCGGTAGTGGCGCTGGTGCCTGTGTTGAGGCCATACTCTCCATTGCCGCCTAGCGAAGTAGGCAGGAAGTAATAGGCAAGTTGGTTTTGGGTGCCGGGCGTGTCTTGAGCCGTGAAAGGGAAGGATAGGATGCTTTCGGTAGTTTCTTGGGGTGCCGCAAACACACTAACAATCGACGAATTCAAGGCGTTGGCTACCCCGCCCGAGGGAGCCACGTAGGGCGCCGCAGTGGGTACTAGCTTGTTTGCTTCCCGAACTACGTCGGCGTAACGTCCCATAGTCAGATACACGCGGGTTTTGAGCGCGATAGCCGTGTTTCGGTGGGCTCGGGTCACGTTGAGGGTCGAGGCCGACACGCTGCCTTGGCCGGCAGTATAGCTAGTGGGCAGGGCTGTTTCTGCGGCATTGAGGTCCAGCAAAATCTGGTCGTACACCTGAGCTACTGTACTGCGAGCCAAATCATTGTTACCTAGGCCGCTTTCGGCTTGTAGGCGCAATGGCAGGCCGGGCCGCGTGCCCCCGCCATCGGCATAGGGGCGGGCATAGAGCTGCAGCAGCGAATAGTAGCACAGGGCGCGTAACAAGCGGGCCTCGCCTTGATAGGCAGTTACCGTGCTAGCAAAGCCACTTGGAAAAGGACTAGCTGTGAACTTGGTAGTATTAGCATCCAGGCCCGCCAGAAAAACGTTGATTTGGTTGATGGCCTGGTAGGCGGCGCCCCATACGCTGATGACATCATTTTGCGAAGTTTCGGCCAGCGTGTGGTTCCACACCTGCAAGCCGGTTACGCCGTTGGTGGTACGGTTAATGAAGTCGTTGGCACGGATATCGCCGTACACTTGATAGCGTCCCCCCAGAAAGCTACCCACCTTCACGTAAGAATACAGACCGTTTACCTGTGCTAATACGCGCGAGGGTGTGTCGAAGGCTAGGCCCCCGTCGAGGAGAGCTTTGGGCGTTACGTTAAGGAGGTCATTTTGGCAAGAGAAGGAGCCCAGTCCTAAAGCGGCCGTGCATACGGCTGCCAGAATACGATTACGAAAAACTGATTTCATATAAAATAGCGAGCGGGGCGATTAGAAGGTAACGTTGATACCGGCCGTATAGGAACGAGCTTGGCCTATCGAGTTGCGGTCGACGCCGGGTGCTAGGTTGCTACCGCCATTCACCGAGATTTCGGGGTCAATGCCGCTGTACTTGGTAAAGAGCGCCGCGTTCTGCACCTGTGCATATACGCGAACATTGCTTAGCTTGAAGCCATTAACTAACTTGGAGGGGAAAGTGTAGCCTAGCGACACATTGCGCAAGCGGATAAAGTCGCCTTTCTCCACGTTCTGCGACATTACAATGCTAGAGCCGTTCGATACGTTATCGCCGTACACCAGGCGGGGCCACTCGGCATTCGTGTTGTCTGCCGTCCAGCGGTTCTTGATATCAGAGGCGTTGTTCCAGAAGCGCTGGTCGTGCAGGCCGGCCTTGGTACCGTTGTAGATGTAGTTACCACCCGAGTACTGGAAGAAGATACCTAGGTCAATGCCCTTGTAGCGGAACGTGTTGTCGAGGCCCCCGTAGAAGGTCGGCAACACGGGGCCGAAATACTGGCCGTCGCCGAGTTGTGTAGGCGACGAGGTGTTGGCCCCAGTGGTACCATCGGCGTTCAAGATTGTCCAGCCGGTCGAGCCGGCGCCGGTAGTACCTAGGTGGTTGTACTGCACCCGGGTGCCATCGGCCTTCACCAGCACGCGCTGACCGTTGCGGGGGTTTACGCCCTCACTAGGCACGGCCAGGATAGAGCCAATGGAACGGCCCACGGTAGTATAGTTGGCTACCTCTAGGCCCGACGTGGCGCCCGAAATACGTTGGTCGTCGTTCAACAGCGATAGTACTCGGTTGTCGAGAGTGGTCAGGTTGCCGCTTACCGTCCAGGTAAATGCTTTGTCCTGTATTACGTTGTAGCGCAGGTTGAATTCAAAGCCCCGGTTGCGCATCGAGCCCACGTTGGCCGGAATCGAGTTGCCTGGAATACCGCGCGACGGTGCCTGCGGCACGTTCAAAATCAGACCATCTACTAGGTTATAATAGAACGTAGCGTCACCCGTCAAGCGGCTTTGCAGGAAACCAAACGCAATGCTGGCGTCGGTCTTCTTGCTTTTTTCCCAACCGATGTTGGGATTGGCAGCCTGCGTATAGTAGAAGGTGCTAGCGTTTCCGTACAGGAAGGAGTCGTAGAGGGGCAGCGACACGTAGTCGTAGATGCCTTGGTTGTTGCCGGTGGTGCCGAAGCTACCCGACAGCTTCAGGAAGTCGAACGCCTGTGCGAAGCTCGAATTTTTCCAGAAGCCTTCCTCTGACACTACGTAGCCAGCCGAGAGGCCATAGAAATTGCCAAACTTGGTGTACCACGCCGAGTAGCCATCACGGCGGCCCGTAGCCGTAAACAGGTACTTGCGGCCGTAGTTATAAGTAAAGCGACCGAAGAAAGAGGCTAGGTAGTTGGCGCCTTGCGTGTTGCCCGAGGCCGCAATGTTGAGGTAGTTGCCCTGGAAGGTGGTGAAGAAGGGGTCAGCTACACCGGTGCGGGTAGCGCCCCAGCGCTGCACGTCGGTATACTGCTGCTCATTACCTGCTAGCAGCGAGAAACTATGTTCGCCGGCGGTTAGGTCGTACTGCGCCGTGTTCTGCCAGTTCCAGCGCTTGTTGGTGCGGTAGTAGTCGCTGGCCGAGCCACCCGTCGAGTAGCCGTCACCAGCCAAAGAAGTATAATACGACTTATCCTCAAAGTTGAGGTTGTCGATACCGTATTGCGTACGCAGGTGTAAGCCTTTTATTACTTCTACGTCGGCGTAAAGAGCGCCTTGCAACTGATTGCTTTCCGACGTGAAATAGTTGTTTTGCAAATCAACTACTGGGTTGTAGTAGCCCGGCAGCAGAGGTGCGCCCGTGGTGGGGTTAATGTTAGGGCCGGCGCCAATGCCCGCACCACTAGTATTGAAGGTCCCGTCGGCATTATAGGGCGAGATGTTGGGCGGCAACACCAGCGGCAGGCGACCTAGGCCGGCCGTGCCAAATGCGCCATCACCCACCGAGCCTGAGTTGGGCGACGAGTTGTAGGAGTTGGAGTAATTGACGCGGGCACCCACTGTAACGCGGTCAAAAAGCTTGTGCTCGACATTGACGCGGGCCGTGTAGCGCCGGAAGTCGTTGCGCACCAGCATACCCTTCTGGTTGGAATAACCCACCGAAGCCAGGTAAGTGGTTTTTTCAGTGCCACCCGAGAAGTTCAGGTTGTGGTTGTTAGAGAAGCCTGTGCGGTAGATATAATCGTACCAGCGCGTGTCGGCAGCATTGGCCGTAACTTGACCAAAACCCTCAATGTTGGTGGCTGCCGCCCCAATGGCCGCCCGGTTCGCGTTTAGGTTACGAACAGACTCGTTTTTCAAGTTTACGTAGTCCGTGGCGTTCAGTACGTCGTAGAGGCGCACTGGCTTTGTAATACCTACCCAGGCGTCGTAGTTGAGTTTAGCCTGACCTTTTTTGCCGCGCTTGGTCGTCACTAGAATGACACCGCCATTGGCTCGGGAACCATAAATAGCCGTAGCCGAAGCATCTTTCAGTACTTCGATATTCTCAATGTCTTCGGGCGCAATGTTGGCTAGTGGGTTGTTCGGTACACTGCCAATAGCCGAGTTATTGCCACTGTAAGTAGGAATGCCGTCGATTACGAATAGCGGGCTTGAGCTAAGCGCTATCGAATTGGCTCCACGAATACGAATTACGGGTGGGTTATTGAGTACCCCGTTAGGGGTCGTTATCTGTACCCCCGTCGCCCGGCCTTGTAGAGCTTGGTCGAAACTTTGCACGGGTGTGTTGGCAATTTCCTTACCTGTAATAGTGGCAACCGAACCGGTGAGCTCACGGCGTGACTGTGTGCCGTAGCCAACTACTACCGCTTCATCGAGGCTAGTGGCGCTAGCAACCAATGTTATATTAATGGGGCCGTCGCTGATTCGGGCCTCCTGGCTTGTGTAGCCAACAAACGAGAAGACTAGTGTGGTAGCTGTAGCGGGCGCTGATAGGGTGTAGCGACCATCCATATCGGTGGCGGTACCCTGAGTGCCCCCTTTTACGAGCACCGTAACACCTGGTAAGCCAGCGCCGTCACTACCAACTACTCGACCAGTAACAGAACGGTTCTGAGCGTGCAGGTCCCGGGCTCCCACCAGCATCACAACAGCAGAGAGAGGGAATAAGAGTTTCCTCATAGTAAAAAGTTAAATTATGAAAAAGAACCAGAGCGCCAAATATAAAGGCAGGCCACATTAATTAACCATCACAAATTCATGAAAGCCATAAAAAATAATAGCGATTTTTGCTAAAACCCTTTAGCAATCGGAAAAAGCCCTTTGAAAAGAACCCCAATTTTGTGAAAAATCTGAACTTCGTAACGTCAGAAGAAGTGTTGAACTTTCTCCATACTAGCCAAGCATAGCTTTTGGCAGTTACGAAGCAATAGGTAGCGCTTTAAATGACCGTGCTCAGACAAGCCATAGCACCCGCTGAGTTGCGTTAAATGGCGACGTAAAGCAGGTAAGAAAACCTAACCAGTAATTTGCGGGCTCTGTCTATTCCATGACCATCCGCAATCGCCTGACTTGGCTTTTCGTGAGCATCGTAGCTGTGCTGCTGCTAGCCGTGCTCACGGCTGTATTCTTGCTTCAGTTTAGCTCCTCGCAACGCGAGTTTCAACAGCGACTGCGCGAGCGGGCGCAGGTTACGAGCTACATCTACCTCGAAAAAGATGAGATGCGCGCCAGCGCCTTCCGCGACTTTGAGAAAAAATATCTTCAGCTGCTTCCCAACGAAATTTTGCAGGTATACGACGCTAGTGGGCGCGTGCGCTTTGTGGCCGAAGATGAGCGCGTGCGCCTCAACGACGCGCAACTAGCCCGCATCGTCCTGTATAAGGAAGCGTATTTCAAGATTGGCGCGCGGCAGGCGATAGGCATTTTTTACCGCGATAACCAAGGCGACTACGTGATAGTAGCCGCAGCCGAAAACGTGTATGGGCAGCACCGACTGCGCAGTTTGGCTACTATTATGGCGGGCATTTTTGTGGCGAGCCTGCTCCTTATTTATATAGTAGGGCGCATTTTCGCGGGCCGGGCCCTAGCCCCCATCGCGGCCCTCAACGACCAGGTAGACCGCATTACGGCTCAAGACCTGCACCGGCGGGTAGACGAGCCACTGCGCACCAGCGAGAAAGACGACCTGCGCCGCCTAGCCCGCACTTTTAACCGCCTGCTCGGGCGACTCGAAACTAGCTTCGAGGGCCAGCGCACGTTTGTGCGCAACGCCTCACACGAGCTGCGCACCCCCCTCACCAGTAGCATTGGGGAGCTGCAAGTGCTGCTGGCCCGTGAGCGCTCGGCCGAAGTATATAAGGAAGGTGCTACCTCGGTGCTAGGCGAGCTACAGCAGCTCAAGCAGTTGATAAATAACTTGCTCGACCTAGCGCAGGCCGATGAGGCCGTGCCTTTGACCGAAGACATTCGCCTTGATGAACTGCTGTGGGAGGTGCGCGAGGCCGTGGCGCCTGCCCAGCGTGGCCGCGTACAGGTAGACCTAGGCGACCTTAGTGAGCTGCCCGATGACCCGGCTGTATTTGAACTGAAGGGCCATCGTGTGCTGCTGGCCCGCGCCCTCGGCAACCTAGTTGATAATGCTCTGAAGTACTCGGGGGTTGAGCAGCGCGTCACGCTTAGCCTGCGGTACCTAGCCGGTAGTGGGCTGGTGGTACGCGTGGCCGACGCTGGCCAGGGTATTGCCGAAGAGGATTTAGCGCAGGTGTTTCAGCCATTTTTTAGGGCCGCGGGCGTGCGGGGCGTGGTAGGGCACGGAGTGGGATTGCCCCTGGCTCAGCGCATCGTAGCGCTGCACGGTGGCACGTTGGTGCTGCGTTCAGAAATAGGGCGTGGGACAGTGGCAGAGGTGGCTTTTAATCAATGAATAATAGATGAATTATAGTCAAGCTTAGTGGTTGTGCCGGCACATAAATTTTTCATTCTAATCTGTTTCTAATGTATCTCTAATTGTAGCCTAATGTTGGCGCTGCACATTTGTATTGTCAAGGCCTAGATAGGGCCGACTACAAGCAAGTGATTTTAGCAAGATTCTTAGGCGCGGCCCGCCGCTGCCTACTACCTACCACGGCCCGGCCCACTTACGGAGTGAGCCAATGGCTTCGCTACGGCGGCCTGTTGCTGGGGCTAACCGTCGGGATGGCCGCCCACGCCCAGGCGCCCCTCGCAGCTACCCCAACTGCCTCCGATACCCTGCGCCTGACCTTGCCTGAGGCCGAAGCGCGCTTCGTGCAAAACAACCTGCAAGTGCTGGCCCAGCGCTACAACATCACGCAGCAGCAGGCGCTGGCGGTGCAGGCCCGACTTATTGATAACCCCACGATTACGCTCGACCAGAATGCCTTGCAGCAGGCTATTCACCGGCAGGGTGCGGTAGGCGACAACCCCGACCTGCGCCGCAACCAGGTAGCCATTCAGGCCCAGCAGTTGTTTGCGCTGGCCGGCCGCCGCAAGGCGGCGGGCCGCGCCCAGCAACAGGCGGCTGTGGTCGAGCAGTTTAACCTCGAAGACTTGGTGCGTAACCTGCGCTTTCAGCTGCGCACCACGTTCTATGACATCCACTACCGCCGCCAGACGCTGCGCGTGTACGACACCGAAATTCCGCAGTTGCGCAAGACGGTGGACTTGTACCAGAGTCAATTTGAGAAGGGCAACATCGCGCTCAAGGAGGTTATTCGCTTGAAAGCCTTCTTGTTTACGCTCGAAACCGAGCGCGTAGGATTGATAACCGACCAAGCTAATTCGCAGGCTGACCTGCACATTTTGCTGCGCGACTCGACTAACGCGGTATACCGGCCGGTAGTCAACTCTGACCGCGTACGCGACTTATCGCTGAATGCTTTCCCCGAGCAGCAACTCATCGACACGGCCCTGGTGCGCCGTGCCGACCTGCTGAGCCGCCAAGCCGAAGTGCAGCGCCAGCAGCTAAACCTGCGCTTGCAAAAGGCTGTGGCCACGCCCGACCTAGCCGTGGGCTATAGCTACGACCGCCTAGGTTCGTATTTCGACAACTACAACTCAATAACGCTAGGTGTGGCGGTGCCCATCTTCAACCGCAACCAAGGCAACATTGCGGCGGCCAAGGCGCAGATAGGGCAGGCCCAGGCGCAGGCCGCCGAGCAGCAGCTCACGGTGCGCCGCGACGTGCACGAGGCCTACCAGGTGGCTCAGCGCCAGGACGACCTCTACCAGCACACCAGCCGCGATACCACGCCCTTTTCGCGCCTCATCGACAACATCGAGCAGGGCTACACCAAGCGCCTCATCACCATCGTGGAGTACCTCGACTTTTACGAGGCCTATAAAAACAACGTGTTGCAGCTCAATACGCTGCGCGCCAATCGGATGCGAGCCTTTGAGAATGTAAACCTCGCAGTAGGCCGCGTGCTGCTCAAGGCCGAGTAGGTCCATTATCAATGAGCAGTTAGCAGCCGATAAGCTGATACTAGGTGCTCATTGATTTGCAACCCACTGGCTGTTAATAGATAATTGCTCATTGCTACTTGAACTAATGAATCGTTCGACCATCCTCTTCCTCCTTACCCTAGGTCTCGGCGCGTGCTCCAAGCCGGCCGAAACGAAGGAAGAACCCACTGCTGCTAAGCAGTTTTTTCTGCCCAACCAAACCCTGAAAGAGCTAGCCTTCGACACAGTGCGCCTCGAGCCGGTGCGCAGCGAGCAGTCGTACTCGGGCCAGGTGACGACCAACGGCGACAAAACCGCCAACGTGGTGCCCTTAGTGGGCGGCGTGGTCGAAGACCTGCGTGTGGAACTCGGCGACCACGTCACCAAAGGCCAAGTGCTGGCTGTGGTGCGCTCGGGTGAAATCGCGGACGTGCAAAATCAGAACTCTAATGCCGGTACCGACTTGGCTATTGCCAGGAAGAACCTAAGCGTGGCCGAAGACCAGTTCAAGGCTGGCCTGGCGGCTGAGCGCGACGTGGTGCTAGCCCGCGAAGAACTGCGCAAAGCACAGAGCAACCTAGGCAAAACCAACAAGCAACTCGGCATCTATGGTGTCGATAAAAACGGGCATTACAACATCACGGCCCCGATTTCGGGCTTCATCACCGACAAGGACGTGACGGAGAACATGCAGTACACGACGTCGAGCGTGGACAAGTTTTTCACCATCGCTGACCTCGACCAAGTGTGGGTGCTAGCCAACGTATTCGAAGCCGATATTGATAAGGTAAAGGTTGGTTATAAAGCTGATATCACTACGCTCTCGTACCCCGATAAGCACTTTACGGGCGTGGTAGACAAGGTTTTCAATGTGCTCGACCCCGAGAGCAAAGCCCTGAAAGTGCGCATCAAGCTGCCGAACCCCGGCTACTTGCTCAAGCCCGAGATGTACGCTCAGGTCCGCATTCTAAACACGGGCACGCAAAAGGCTATTTCGGTACCCGCCAACGCGGTGGTCTTCGACAAAGACCAGCATTTTGTGCTCGTGTATAAGAGCCAAAAAGAGGTTGATACCCGCCCCGTGACGGTAACCAAAACGGTGGGTGATATCAGCTACGTAGCCGGCGATTTGAAGCCTGGCGAGGTGATTATCACTAAAAACCAACTGCTCGTGTACGACGAGCTGAATGATTAAAGCCAGGTCATGCAGCGCGCAGCGAAGCCTCTCGCGTGGAGCAGTACTCGCTAACGCTTGAGGTTAGTGCGGCACGAGAGATGCTTCGCTACGCGCTGCATGACAGACGATTGCAAAATCATAGAAGTCATTATCGACTTATAAATGAATAAGTTCATCCAAGGCATTATTGCCTTTTCCCTGAAAAACCGGGGCTTTGTTTTTCTGCTTACGCTCGTGGCGATTATCGCCGGGGTGGTGAGCTACCGGAACACGCCCATCGAGGCGTTTCCGGACGTGACGAACACCGAAATCACCATCATCACGCAGTGGCCCGGCCGCTCGGCAGAAGAGATTGAGAAGTTCGTGACCGCGCCGATTGAGATTGCGCTGAACCCCGTACAGAAGAAAACCAGCGTGCGCTCGACTACGCTGTTTGGCTTGTCGGTGGTGAAGGTGATTTTCGACGATGGCGTGGACGATGCCTACGCCCGTGTGCAGGTCAATAACCTGCTCGGCGGGGCCGACCTGCCCGATGGCGCCGAGCCCGAGGTGCAGCCGCCCTACGGCCCCACCGGCGAAATCTATCGCTACACGCTGACCAGCAAAAACAAAACGACCCGCGAACTGAAAACTATTCAGGACTGGGTAATCGAGCGCAACCTGAAAGCCGTGCCCGGCGTGGCCGACGTAAATAGCTTCGGCGGCGAGGTGAAGAGCTACGAGATATCGGTAGACCCCAGCAAGTTGCAAGACTTTAGCTTGACGCCGCTCGACCTGTACACGGCCGTGCAGCGCTCGAACATCAACGTGGGGGGCGACGTGATAAACGAGGGCCAGCAGAACTACGTGGTGCGCGGCATCGGCCTGCTCAACAACATTTCGGACATCAACAACACGGTCATTAAGAACGTGAACAACGTGCCCATCCTCATCAAGGACGTGGCGCAGGTGAAGGAATCGGCGCTGCCCCGCCTAGGTCGGGTGGGCCGCGGTCTGGAGGACGACAAGGTAGAAGGCATCGTGGTGATGCGCAAGGGCGAAAACCCTTCCGAAGTCATCAAGTTGCTACAAGCTAAAGTGCAGCTGCTGAACGAGAAAATTCTGCCGCCTGATGTTAAAATCAGCACGTTTTACGACCGGCAGCAACTCATCGACTTTTCGACCGAAACCGTGATTCACAACCTCATGGAAGGCATGCTTTTCGTGACGGTGATTGTGTTTCTGTTTATGGCTGATTGGCGCACGACGCTGATTGTGAGTATCATCATTCCGTTGGCGCTGCTGTTCGCATTCATTTGCCTGCGCCTGCGGGGCATGAGCGCCAACCTGCTCAGCATGGGTGCCATCGACTTCGGTATTATTATCGACGGCGCCGTAGTGATGGTGGAGGGGCTCTTTGTGGCCCTCGACCACAAGGCCCACGAGGTAGGTATGGAGCGCTTCAACAAGCTCGCCAAACTAGGCCTCATCAAGAAAACCGGCCGCGACATGGGCAAGTCGATTTTCTTTGCCAAGGCCATCATTATCACAGCGTTGCTGCCAATTTTCTCCTTCGAGAAAGTGGAAGGTAAGGTATTTTCGCCGCTGGCCTGGACGCTGGGTTTTGCCCTCCTAGGTGCCTTGATTTTCACGCTGACGTTGGTGCCGGTGCTGGCCAGCATCTTGCTGCGCAAGGACGTGCGCGAGAAGGACAACTTCATCGTGCGCGGCATCAGCAAGGGCGCAAAGAATGTATTTGGCTTCACTTACGCCCGCAAAACGGCGAGCTTGTTGTTTGCTGCTGCACTCGTGGTGGTGGGCGTGGGCATGTACCAGTTCCTAGGTACCGAATTCTTGCCCGAACTCAACGAAGGTTCGATATATGTGCGGGCGCAATTGCCGCTGAGTATCTCGCTGGATGCTTCGAATAAGCTCTGTAATGAGATGCGGCGGGTGTTTCTGCAATTCCCGGAAGTGAGCGATGTGGTGAGCCAGACTGGCCGCCCCAACGACGGTACCGACCCCACGGGCTTCTACAACAACGAGTTTCTGGTGCAAATCAAGCACGATGACGCGACCCAGAAAAAGATGAAGTCGAAGGCGTACCGCGAGGAGCTTATCGAGCACATGAAGGAGAAGCTGAACCGCTTTCCGGGCGTGGATTTTAACTTTTCGCAGCCCATTACCGATAACGTGGAGGAAGCTGCCTCGGGCGTGAAAGGCTCGATTGCGGTGAAAATCTACGGCACCGACCTCAAAATAATGGAGGGCAAGGCCCGCCAGGTATTCGAAGTATTGCAGCACGTGGACGGGATTGACGACCTAGGACTGTTGCGCAACATTGGCCAACCCGAGCTGCACGCCGACCTCGACGAACGCCGCATGGCCAGCTATGGCGTGAGTAAATCTGACGCTAACGCTGTGCTCGAAATGGCGGTGGGCGGTAAGCAAGCCAGCCAGATGTACGAGGGCGAGCGCAAATTTCCCATCCGGGTGCGCTACGAGCCTCAGTTTCGCGAAAGTCCGACTGAGGTAGCGGCCCTGATGGTGCCCACCCAAAGCGGTAAAACGGTGCCCCTGAACGAGATTGCCGACATCAAGCAAGTGACCGGCCCGAGCCTGATTTACCGCGACGACAACACCCGCTTCTCGGCCGTGAAATTCTCGGTGCGCGGCCGCGACCTAGGGTCGGCCATTGCCGAAGCGCAAGCCAAGGTGGACAAAGTGGTGCAGCTGCCCAAAGGCTACAGCATGAAGTGGACCGGCGACTTCGAGAACCAGCGCCGCGCCTCGCAGCGTCTCGCACAGGTGGTGCCCATCTCGCTGGCACTCATCTTCTTCATTCTGTTCATCTTGTTTGGCAATTTGAAAGATGCCGGTTTGGTGCTGCTCAACGTACCGTTCGCGCTTATCGGCGGCATTGCGATGCTGCTGATTACGCACACCAACTTCTCGATTTCGGCCGGTATCGGCTTCATCGCGCTGTTCGGTATCTGTATTCAAAACGGCGTGATTCTCATCAGCGTCTTCAAGCATAACATGCTCAATAAGATGAGTCTTGACCGTAGCTTGTCGGAAGGTGTGGCTTCTCGCGTGCGCCCCGTGGTAATGACAGCGCTCATGGCCATCATCGGCCTCATGCCGGCCGCCCTCAGCACCGGTATCGGCTCCGAAACTTCGAAGCCGCTGGCTATCGTGGTTATCGGCGGCCTGCTCACAGGCACAGTGCTCACGCTGTTCATCTTCCCGCTGATATTTGAGCGCACTTACCGCGCCGAGCACACGCACTACGCCGACGACTTGCCCGCCAACCGGCCGGTAGCGCATGCCTAGGTACCATTAATTTGAGAATAAACAAAGAGGAGCTTACACCATTGGTGTAAGCTCCTCTTTGCTTTTGAACGGTTGTCATGCTGACGAAGGAAGCATCTTATTTATATCGATAAGATGCTTCCTTCGTCAGCATGACAACCGTTTTTAGTGATGAGAATTACTAGTTGTTTCGAGATAGCCAGCAAGCTGACTATTCCTTAATCACCTGCCTTTTGGCTAGCCAAAAAGTGGCTTAGCGCCTCCTGCCACGCTTCCGAATGCTTGTGCCAGTAGGGCTCGTGGCCCGAGCCGTCGAAGTCGAGGCGCTGCTTGGGGCCGGCAAGGTTAGCGAAGATGGCGTCAGTTTCGGCGCGGGTCACGCGGGGGTCGGCGGTGCCCCAGAGCAGTAGGGTAGGGGTCTTGATATGGCGGGCGAACTCCTCGCCTTGCAGGTTGTAGGCCCAAAAACCATTTTGCACGCCGCCCCAGAAAACCAGCATATCGGCCAGCGGAAAGGCGGGTACCTTCATCGAATGAAAGCGGTTGTATACTGTTTGGCGCATGGTGCCGTAGGGGCATTCCAAGATGTTGGCATCGGCGCGCACGCCCAGTTCGGCCTCGGCCCGCATAATGGCCACCGCGCCCATGCTCACGCCGTAGAGGATAAGCGAATCGGGACTGGCGGCCGTCTTTTGGGCGCGTAGGTAGCGCACGGCGGCGGCTACATCGTCGGCTTCGCGGTAGCCGATGGTGGTGCGGCTGCCGGCCGAGTTGCCGTTGCCGGTTTGGTCTACTAGCAGCACGGCGTAGCCTAGGTGCCGGAAGTAGCTGGCCTCGTGTAAGAGGTGCGCCTTGCTGCCGGTGTAACCGTGAAACAGCGCTACTGTACCCCTAGGTGCGGCGGTATCGGGCCGGGCGTACCAGGCGGCAAGCGGGCCGTTGGGGCTGGCGATGGTGATGTTTTGCACCGCAAAGCTGGGGGCCAATAGACTATGCGGCTTGGGGTTGCGCACGCCCGTCAGCAGCACCCAGAGCTTGTGCGAAGGCGTTAGCTGCTCGGGGTTGGGCGAGTGTAGGCCACCCTCGTCGGTGAAGTGTGTGAAGCGCCAGGCGTGCATAAACGCTACTACATTGCTAGCTATAAAAATCAGACTTCCAAGTAGCAGCAGGCGGCGTTTCATACAATAGCTAGGTTAGGAGCGGCGACCCTTAAAAGAATTATAAGGTCGGGCTTGTTGTCGGGCGGGCGCTGAAAGCCCCGCACCCGCCGTTTTGCGCAGCGCGGCTACCTCATCAGCTGTCAGCTCGCGCCACTTACCGGGCGCTAAATTACCAATGGCTAGCTCGCCTAGGCCCACGCGCACTAGCCGCAGGCAGGGCAAGCCCACAGCGGCGCACATCTTACGCACTTGCCGGTTCATGCCCTGTGAAATGGTAAGGGCCAGCCAACTCGTTGGGATGCTGGCCCGGTATCGGATGGGTGGCGTGCGCGGCCACAAATCGGCCGTGGTGGCCTCAGGCAAGGCTGTGACCTCGGCAGGTAGTGTGAAGCCGTCTTTAATCTGCACGCCCTGGCGCAGCTGCCCTAGGGCCGCCTCGGTGGGCAGGCCCTCCACTTGCGCCCAATAGGTTTTGGGCACCTTGTAGCGCGGGTCGCTAAGGCGGTGTTGCAATTGCTTGTCGTCGGTGAGCAGTAGCAGGCCTTCGCTGTCGAAGTCGAGCCGGCCCACCGGGTACACATCGGGTACCGATACGAAGTCTTTGAGCGTGGCGCGGCCGTGCTCGTCGGTGAACTGGGTCAGGACTTCGTAGGGCTTGTTAAGAAGGATATAACGCATAAAACCAGCTGTCCTGTTGACGAAGGAAGCATCTTGTTAGTGTAGTTGTTGCTTACTCCGTTTAGTGACTCTGCCCTGACAAGATGCTTCCTTTGGGACGTCACATGAGCATGACAAACGCTGCTACACGCCGCCTTGGTACTTGCGGGTGGCCCACTCGGCCGTGAGTAGCGCCAACAACGCAAAGAACAGCCATTTCAGATTAATCAAATCCTTCAAGTCTTCCTCGCTGGAAATGACCGGCTTGAAATTGCGGGCGGCGATGTCCTGGGCCAGCTTATCGAGCTGGGCGGGGTAGTAGAGCTGCCCGCCACTGCGGCGGCTCAGCTGTGCCAGCAGGCGGTGGTCGGCCCGCGATTCCTGGGCTTCGAGGGGCTGATTTTGCACCAGGATTTCGCCTGCCGCTTGCTGCGCCTGGCCGCCGAGGGTAGCGCGGGCCTGGTAGCGGTAGGTGCCGGCCGCCAGCGGCCCTAGGTGCAGCGGCGAGCCGTCGGCGGGGTTGCTGAAGGTGACGGTGCGGGTTTTGCGGGCCGAGTCGGTGAGGGTGAGCGTGATTTTCTGGTCGTAGATGCGCTCGAACACGGCGTTGTACGTTTCCGCGCCCAGTGTCACATCATCCTGGGTGCCGAAGGCGTCCTGGGTGGGGTACACGTCGAGGCGCTTTTTGTTGGCATTTTGGGTCAGCAGCTGCAAGGTGCGGCCGATGAGGCGGTCGTAGGCCTCGGGGCGGTCGTCATGGGCGATAGCTTCCTGTAGGCGCCACTGCCAGGTGTTTTCGGCGAGCAGCGTGGCGGCCCTAGGGGTGGCCGTGGCGCTGCCGAATACCAGCAGCGGCTTTTGGGTTGGCAGGCGGCCCACCTGCTGCCACAGCGCGGCCTCGGCCCCGCCGCTAAGCCGCAGCTCGCCAAAGGGTACTTGGGCAGGCGGGTACTGCCCAAAGCGCCGCCGACTTTCTTCCTCTACCGGAAAGCGGGAGAAGCTGGGGTTAGGCAGCGGCGTTACCTCATCGGTTTGGGTGCCGCGGGGCTGCACGCTGAGACCGGTAGCGAGCTGGCTGTAGGCAGTAAAATCAGACTGCGCGCCCAGCACGTAGAGCACCGGTACGCGGGCGGCTCGCACGCGTGTCAGCAATTCCTGCCCTAGGTTGCCCTTGGCCGGCAGCTGGTGCAGCACAGCCACATCGAAGGTGGTGCCAGCTGGCAGCGGCGCGCCCACGCCAGCCACGGCCAGCGTCAGGTCGAAGTTGTTATTAGCCAGAATAGCGGCTCGCAGCGCTTTCAAATCGGGGTGCGGTGCGGCCCCGGCTAGCAGCACACGCAGCTTGCCTTTTACTATTTCGATGAAGGCAGTGCGGGTATTATTCAACACGGTGAATTCGCCAGCCTGCGGCACCACGCGCACCTCGTAGCGGCGCTTGCCAGGTGCGGGCCCCGTGAGCAAAAACGTGGTTTTGAGTCGGCGCTGGCCGGCCTGTAGTGCCACGCGGCGCGATTCGAGCACCCGGCCGCCCTCGCGCACCTCCACGGTGGCCGCGCCGCCAGCATAGCCTTCATAGCCAATTTCGGCTTCGAGCGGAAATTTATTGCCGCTGAAAGCTACCCGGTTGTAGGCTAGGTCGGTAAGGCGCAGGTCCTTCTTGGCAATGGTATCACCTAGGGCCACCCCAAAAATTGGGAAGTTGAACTCTGCAGATTGCGGCTCCTGGCCATGGTTGACGAGGCCATCGCTCACGAGCACTACGCCCGCTAGGTTGCGGTCGGCGTTGGCCTCGCGGCTATCAGCGAGCATTTTGTTGAGGTCGGTGCGGTCGGCGGTGAAGCGCAGCGAATCGGGCGCGGTTTCGGCCTTTGTGAGTGTGCGGGTTTCGACCCGGAAGCCCTTGTCGCGTAGCGTGGCTGCCAGCTGCGGCAGCCCAGCCGTGAGTTGACTTAGGGCCGGCTTGGGCGTGAATAAGCTTATCGACTGCGAGTTATCAACTGCCAGCACGACGGTAGGTGCTTCGGTGCGGGTAGTCGTGGCCTTGACGAACGGCGACAGCAGCAGAAAGCATAGAAAGCTGACTACCACGAAGCGCAGTGCCGCCAACCCGTAATTGAGGGCGCGGCTCCACGGAGCCTTAGCCGAATACAGCAGCGCGGCGTAGCCTGCCCCCACGGCTAGGCACAGCAAGATAAACCAGGGAGAATAGGCAGTAGAAAGCAAGAGCAGAGGCGCGCCACCCAAGCAGCGCGAAGCAAGAAACGAAACAAACCCGCCCGCCTACCGCCGCACGACGGTCACCAGCTCGGGGCTGCTAAAGATACTGGCCGGCGAAATGACGGGCTCCGATAACGGTAGTTGCGCGCCGTAGCGTTCCCGCAGCTTGGCCTGCACGGCGGGGTGGCTCAAGTCAAAATCGCGCAGCTGCTGCAACTGCCCTAGCTGCCGGTGCAGCCCCCAGTCGTACACTTTCCAGATAAGCTCCGAGCAGTAAGTCCGCGCGTCCGACCACTCAAACGCTAGGTCGTAAGCGTGTCCCAGCATCGGCTGCCCCGCCGCCCGCAACCTACCTAGGGCCGCCGGCGTGAGGGCCGTGTCCGCATCGCGCAGGCGCTTCACCACGAAGTGTTGGCCCTGGCCGCGCGCTACCCAACGGGCCAGCGGCGTCAGCTTCACCGGCTGCACGGCCTCAAAAACCTGCCACTCGCCATTGGTTTTATACAGCAGCCCGCAGTGGCTGTACGGCGAGTGCGTAGCCAGCTGAATAGCTTGGCTTTGGGCCGACTGAGAGGTATGGAAAATAAGGTCGCCCTCGCGCAGGGTGGCGGCTAGGGGAGCGGTGGCGGCGGTAGCTTGGCGCTGGGCCTGCCAGCGGTGGAGCTTGGCGTTCAGGCGTGGGTAGGCGAAAATAGTGCCGATACTCAGCAGCGAAATAATTGCGCCAGTGAGGATTTTAGGTGAAAAAAGCATCAGGTAAATAGCCTTGAAAAGCTTTTTTTATGAAAGGAATGAGCAAGCAGCGGACTTATCAAAAAGTGTTTGTTTCTAAGCATGTCGCTCTGCCACTAGCACTAGTTATCGGTTTCTTAGGTGGCCTGCTTGGCGCTGGATATATAGGAATTAAAGCTGGCCACGAGATAGTGCCTACTGAAATAGTGATTACTCCACCACCTCCAAATACTACTTGGTGCTCCCCTGATGTCGCCTTTAGTGGCGCAGAAAAATTCAACAGGGAGTTGGCATTACAATTATTGGCTGCCCACACGACACAGTATAACGATGCTGTACTGAACAAGAGTATAAAGACCGTTATGCGGCAGGATGCGCTAGGGCGCGAAGGTTACTACCAACTGCATTTACTTGCCGTGACTCCCAAAGAGTTTGCCGTTGTATCTATGCCTTCTTGGGAGACAAACCCAGGTAGATACACCCTTATAACTGAACATGGTTGTTTCTACCTTCATGCCATCCCGAAACGGCGGCACGAAAAATACGATAGCCTAGCCTCTGTGAGACTAGGCTATCAAAACTAACTGTCTTATTTTCAATTACGTCAGCATTCCGCCATCAACTTGCAGCACCTGCCCGGTGATGTAAGCCGAGTCGTCGGAGGCCAGAAAGGCGGTGGCTTTGGCCACGTCCTCGGGCGAGCCACCGCGCTTGAGCGGAATGGCCTTGCGCCACTCATCAACCTGTTTGGAGTCAAGGGCGTCGGTCATTTCGGTTTCGATGAAGCCGGGGGCGATGGCGTTGCAGCGGATGTTGCGCGAGCCTAGCTCCAGAGCCACCGATTTGGTGAAGCCGATAATGCCGGCCTTGCTGGCGGCGTAGTTGGCTTGGCCGGCGTTGCCTTTTAGGCCCACTACCGAGGTCATGTTGATGATGCTGCCGACTTTGGCGCGCATCATGGGCTTGGTAGCGGCTTTGGTGAGGTTAAACACCGATTTTAGGTTGACGGTGAGCACATTGTCCCACTGCTCCTCGCTCATGCGCATAAGCAGGCCATCCTGCGTGATGCCGGCATTGTTGACCAGAATATCCAGCTTGCCAAACTCCTTCACTACGTCGTCGACCAACTGTTCGGCCTGGGCGTAGTCGGAGGCATCGGAGCGGTAGCCTTTCACTTTGCTGCCGTGGGCGGCTAGCTCAGCTTCGAGCGCTTGGCCTTTCTCGACCGATGACAAATAGGTAAATGCAACCTGCGCGCCCTGCTGGGCAAACAACGTGGCAATGGCGCGGCCAATGCCTTTCGAAGCCCCTGTGATAAGGGCTACTTTTCCGGCGAGTGTTTGATTCATGGGGCGAAAGTAGTAGCGCGGGCTTTGTAGTCCGCGTCCCCATCATCGGGAGCAAACCACAAAGCCCACGCTACTGTGCTGGCTAAACGCGGACTATAAAGCCCGCACCACCACTTACAATTCCGACAGCGGCTCCTGAGCTAGTTGCTCTAGGCCTTGTGGGCCGTCTTCTTCTTCCACGCGCTTGGCGGCACGCACCAGCGACGAACTGAAGATAAACTCGCGTAGTTCGGGCACTTCAGCATTTAGAATTTCTTCTTTCGTGCCGTCCCACAGCTTTTTGCCCTGGTGCAGGAAAATGATGTGGTCACCGATTCCTACTACCGAGTTCATGTCGTGGGTAATGATGGCAGTGGTGATGTTGTACTCGTGCGTGATTTCGTAAATCAGCTCGTCAATCTTAATGCTCGTGGCCGGGTCGAGGCCCGAGTTTGGCTCGTCGCAAAAGAGGTAAGTACAGTTGGGAGCAATAGCACGGGCAATGCCCACGCGCTTTTTCATACCACCCGAAATATCAGAGGGCATCTTATTGCCTGCGTTCTCTAGGCCCACACGCTTGAGGCAAAATTCGACGCGGTCGCGGCGCTCCTCGGCGCTCATGTCGGGAGTGAGCATTTGCAGCGGAAAATCCACATTTTGGGCTACCGTCATCGAGTCGAAAAGAGCCGAGCCTTGGAACAGCATACCAATTTTGCGGCGAATTTCTTGTCGAATGCCCACCTTGGCGTTGGTATATACCGTGCCGTCGAACGTAATGGAGCCGATATCAGGCTTTTGCAATCCTACGATGCACGAGAGCAGTACGCTTTTGCCAGTACCCGAGCCACCTAGCAAAAGATTGCATTTGCCGGTTTCGAGGGTGCAGCTGACTCCTTTCAGCACTTGGTTGCTGCCAAAGGACTTTTCAAGGTTGGATATCTCAATCATGTGTGATAATTGTCAATAGGTCGTTGTCAGTTGGTTAGCTCAAGTTGCATGCCTTCTTTTTCTACGAGCACAAAGCTCTCGAATAGGTAACAACGAGCAGTTGACAAGTGATTTATAGAAGTACGGCGGCCAGCACGTAATCGGCCAGCAGGATAGCGATGATGGAATTGGTAACGGCAGCCGTGCTGGCAGCACCTACTTCCAACGCACCACCTTCGGTATAGAACCCTTTGTAGGCCGAAATACCCGATACGAGGAAAGCAAATACGACAGCTTTAATTAAGGCAAACAAGATGTTGTACGGAATGAAGTCGGTACGAATACCTTCGATATAATCTTGCGCCGCCATCACTCCTGAAAGCGTGCCGGCCAAATAGCCACCTAGGATGCTCAGCGCCATCGCCAGAATAACCAACAGTGGGAACATGAAAATAGCAGCCAAAATGCGCGGCAGTACTAAGTAAGAAGTGGCATTGATACCCATCACCTCAAGCGCCGAAATTTGCTCGGTGATGCGCATAGTACCTAGGCCACCCGCGATAGACGAGCCAACTTTGCCCGCCAGCACGATGCTCGTGATGGTGGGGGCTAGCTCCAGAATCGTCATTTCGCGCACCATGTAGCCAATGGTCGATTTCGGAATAAGCGGATTGGTAAGGTTGTAAGCGATTTGAATGCAGGTTACGGCCCCGATAAAGGCCGACACGATGCCCACAATAAAAATAGAGTCGACCCCAATGAGGGTAGCTTCCTCAAAAAAGCGCTTCCAGATAACGCGCAGCCGCTCGGTGCGCGAAACCATATTTTGCAAAAACAAGACGAAAGAGCCGAAAACTTTGAGCATATAGAGGGGGTAGAACGAAAGTAAAAGTGCCAGCATGAGCCCGCGCTCACGGTGGGAGAGCACCTAGGCGCGTCATACGTAAAAAACCGAAAAACAGTGGATTCTTCTTCGCAATTAGTTGTCGTGACGGGCGGTAGCCAGGGTATTGGCCGAGCATTGGTAGAGCGCTTTTTGCAAGCCGGCTACCATGTGGCCACTTGCGCCCGCTCGGCCGAAGGGATGGCGCAGCTGCGGGGCACGCTGCCCGAAGCTGCGCATACCAGACTGCACACCTTGGCCGCTGACCTAGGGCAATGGGCCGAGTGCCAGCGCTTTGCTGCGTTTGTGAAAGACTTGGGCTTCCCGCTGGCGTCCCTCCTAAACAATGCGGGCGCATTCATGCCCGGCCGCCTGCAAGACGAGCCCGCCGATGGCTCGCGCCTGCGCGACATGCTGAGCGCCAACCTACTAAGCGCGTATGACGTGACGCGCGCGCTGCTGCCCACTTTTTTGACGCAAAAAACTGGGCACATTTTTACAATATGCTCGACGGCCAGCTTAATGGCCTACCCCAATGGCGGCTCGTATGGCATTGCCAAGTTTGCACTGCTGGGCTTTACCAAAACCTTGCGTGAGGAGCTGAAAAGCCAGGGCATCCGGGTGACTGCCGTGCTGCCCGGCGCTACGCTCACCCGCAGTTGGGACGGGGTAGGGGTAGAACCCGAGCGCTTCATTCGCTGCGAAGACGTAGCTGAGGCCGTATTCTCAGCCTTTAGTCTCTCGCCCCAGGCTGTAGTGGAAGAATTAATTATTCGGCCTCAGCTAGGTGATTTATTATGAAGCGCAAAAATGATGGCTAAAGCCACTTCCACGTTTTAGCAGCTTACTGCTTCACCACCTTGCTCGGCCCGTTGTTGTAAAAAATAGTGGGGTTGCCGTTGTAATACACAGTGCCCCGGCCCGCAGCGACACCACCTAGGAGCTGGGTAGCCTGCAAGTGAGCATCGCCAAAGCTGGTGCGTGTCGTTTCGAAGTAGCAAGCAGTTGCCTTGAGGCCGCCCGCGTAGAGGAAGCCCACACCACCCACTAGCGGGTGAAAGACATCGGCGGTGCCGCTGAGTGTCATGTCGCCCAGTTCCCACATATCAGTGTATAAGTACTTGCTAGACACGTCGAGTTGAATGTCGCCGTCGGCGAGCAGGTGCACAAATAGCGTGTCTTTAGTCCAATGGCTATCCGTGCGAATGAGGCCATAGCCAAGCTGCCGCACGTCGTAGAGAGCAGGCGCGTGCAGGCGCACCTCGTAGGGGGTATCGTAGCTGCGCGTCCAGTTGCAGCGGTTGGTATTGTTGAGCACCAGCGTGTGCGCGTCTTGATAAGTGAGCGTGAGCCCGTCAATGACGTGCTCGCCGGCCCGCACTTCGGCATAGGCAGCGGTATCGGGCACGATGGTCAGGGTCACGTTGTCGTATACAATCACCGTGCGCGTGCGGCGGTCCACGGCTCGTCGCTGCGTTACTATAGCGCCATTGCTCTTCAGGCAATCTATTTCCGACCCGCAGGCGCTGAGGCACGTAACACCCGCCAGCAGGCATGCGCCGCGTTGCAGCCGGCCTAGGGCCTTACTTTGCAGTCGTATTGAAAAAGCCATCCTGCTAAAATTTCGTTAAAAATATGGACCTGACCGGAAAAGTAGCCATCGTGACGGGCGTGAGCAGCGGTATTGGCCGTGCCACCGCCGAAGCCCTACTAGCCCGTGGTGCCGCCGTGGCCGGCTGGGGCCGCCGTGCCCCCGAGGACCTAGACAACGAGCGGTTCCTGTTTTTTGAGTGCGACGTGCGCGACGAGCACGTCGTGGCCGAAGCCTTCACTAACACCCAGCGCGAGCTAGGGCTGGAAATTCACGTGCTGGTCAACAACGCCGGCCTAGGCGTATTTGGGCCCATCGACGGGTTTAAGTCGGAAGACTGGCACGCCATGTTCGATACCAATGTCAACGGCCTATTTTACTGCACCCGCGCTGCGCTGCCGCAGATGAAAAAGCAGCACGCTGGCCACATCATCAACGTAGCCTCGCTGGCCGCCACGGCCGGCACCGCCAATCTGGCCGGCTACTGCGCCACCAAGTACGCCGTGCGCGGCTTCTCCGATGCGCTATTCAAGGAAGTGCGCCCCGACGGCATCCGCGTCACCTGCGTGATGCCCGGCTCGGTCGAAACCAACTTCAACGGAGCACAGCCCGGCACCGAGCCCGACCCTTACAAGATGCAGCCCGAAGACATTGCCGACGCCATTATCCACGCCTTAGAAGCGCCAGAGGTAACGATGATTTCGGAAATTCAGCTGCGGCCGGCCAACGTGAAGAAGTAGCTTTCAGTCGAAAGCCACGTCGAAAACGTTTGTCATGCTGAGCTTGCGAAGCATCTTGTCATGTTGGGATTGCTACTCTTAACGTGACAGGATGCTTCGCAAGCTCAGCATGACGAACGCAAAACATAATTGCTCCTAAACCCAAGCCTACATGGTTGAGGTAGAACACTTAATTAAAACCTACGGCTCGCAAAACGCCGTGGACGGTATCAGCTTCCAGGCCGGGAAGGGCGAAATTGTGGGCTTCCTAGGTCCCAACGGCGCGGGCAAAAGCACCACGATGAAAATCGCCCTAGGGTACCTGCCGCCCACGGCGGGCACGGTGCGCATCGCGGGCTTTGATGTGCAGCAAGACCCCATTGCGGTGCGACGCCGAGTGGGCTACCTGCCCGAGCACAACCCGCTCTACCTCGATATGTACGTGCATGAGTACCTCGAATTTATCGGCGGGGTGCACGGGCTAAAGGGCCGCGACCTGCGCCAGCGCGTGGCCAACCTGGTGCAAAAAGTGGGCCTCACCCGCGAGCAAAACAAGCAAATCGGCGCCCTCAGCAAAGGCTACCGCCAGCGCGTGGGCTTGGCCCAGGCCCTGGTGCACGACCCTGACGTGCTCATCCTCGACGAGCCTACCACTGGCCTTGACCCCAACCAAATAAGCGAAATCCGCCAGCTCATCCGCGAGCTGGGAGAAGACAAAACGGTCATTTTCAGTACGCACATTTTGCCCGAAGTCACGGCGCTGTGCTCCCGCGTGGTTATTATCAGCAGGGGTAAGCTCGTGGCCGATGCCCCCGTGGCCGAGCTAGCCGCCCGCGCCGCTGGCGAAACCGTGCTCCGCGCCGAGTTTGAAGGCCCCGTGACAACAGCGCCGCTGGCCGCTCTGCCCGGTGTTCGCGCCGTGGAGACGGCTGGGGCGGGCGTCGTGCTCATCCGCACCGCGCCGGGTACCGACGTGCGTTCCGCCGTATCGCGCCTAGCCGTGGAGCAGGGCTGGCTGCTGCTAGGGCTGCGGCAGGAGCAGCAGAGTCTAGAGGCTGTGTTTGGGGAGCTGACAAAGTAGATTCGTTTGTCATGCTGACGAAGGAAGCATCTTATCGTGGCCGCTTTCGTCAGAGTTAATTATTACAAAGGAGTTAAGCGAGCATGATAAGATGCTTCGCAGGCTCAGCATGACAGAAGTCGATGCTTACCATTTTACAAAAAGAATTCAACGCCTTCCTTAACTCGCCGGTGGCCTATGTCGTCATCGGCGTGTTTTTGGTGGCTACCGGCCTGTTTGTGTGGGTGTTTCCCGATAGCAGCGTGCTTGACTACGGCTACGCCGACCTGCAATCGCTGTTTAACCTCGCGCCCTGGATTTTCCTGCTGCTGATTCCGGCCATTACCATGCGCACCTTCGCCGAGGAGAAGAAGGCGGGTACGATAGAGTTGCTGCTGACCCGCCCGCTCACCGACGGGCAATTGGTAGGCGGTAAGTACCTGGCCTGCTTGCTGCTAGCGCTGTTGGCGCTGGTACCCACGCTGCTGTACTACTTCTCGGTGTACAAGCTGGGCTCGCCGGCTGGTAACATCGACTCGGCGGCTACGGTGGGCTCGTACCTGGGCCTAGGACTACTGGCGGCGGTGTTCGCGGCGCTGGGCGTGCTGGCCTCGGCCCTCACCCGCGACCAGATTATCGCTTTCGTGCTGGCCGTGGTGGCGTGCTTTCTGGTGTACACGGGCTTCGATTCGCTGGCCTCGGTTTTCGATGGGGCGCCGGCGTATTACATCAGTCAGCTTGGGATTGCGGCGCACTACCGCGACCTTAGCAAGGGGCTGATTGACTCACGCGACGTGCTGTATTTTCTCACCGTGGTAGCCGTGGCCCTGCTGGGCACCCGGCTGGCCCTGCGCAGCCGCAACTGGTAAATGGAACCCACTACGACTACCTCGGCGGTTCCCGCCCCCTCGCGCAAGCGCCAGGATTTGCTACGCTTTGCCGCTATCATCGGCGCGCTGTTTGTGTTGAATTTCGTGGCCCAGCGCTTCTTCTTTCGCCTCGACCTGACGGAGGAAAAGCGCTACACCATGTCGCCAGCCACTAAGCAGCTGCTCACCAACCTCAAGCAGCCGGTAACCGTGACGGTGTACCTAACCGGCGACTTTCCGCCCGCCTTCCGCCGCCTCGAACAGGCCGCGCGCGAAACCCTCACCGAGATGCAGGTGTACGGCGGCGGCAACCTGAACTACGTTTTCATCGACCCCAGCGCGGCTGGCACTGAGGCCGGGCGCAATCAGTTCTACCAAACGCTGCTCAAGAAAGGCCTCAAGCCCACCAACCTAGGGGCCAATGAGAACGGCAAGCGCATCGAAAAGCTCATCTTCCCGTGGGCCGTGGTTCAAGCCGGTGGCCAAACCCGCAACGTGCTGCTGCTACGCGGCAGCCAGGTGGCCGCCCCCGAAGAGCGCCTCAACCAGAGTGTGGAAGGCCTCGAATACGAGCTGGCCAGCACCATCCGGCAGGTAGCACCTCCCGGCGGCACCAAGCGTCGCCTAGGGGTGATTACCGGCCACGACGAGCTGACCAACTTGCAGATGGCCGACATCCTCACGGCGTGGTCGCAGAACTACGACGTGTTTCGGGTGGACCTAAACCAGGTTAAGGACCTGCGCGGCAACCTCGACGCAGTGGTGGTGGCCAAGCCCCAAAAGCCCTATTCGGAAGTCGAGAAATTCCGCCTCGACCAGTTCATCACCCACGGCGGGCGGGCCATGTTTTTCGTGGATGCCCTGCGCGTAGACCTCGACAGCGTGAGCCGCAACGGCGCCGCCCTGGCCACGCCCTATAACCTGAACCTCGACGACTTGCTGTTCCGCTACGGCGTGCGGCTGAATCAGAACATGCTGCTCGACCTCAACTGTGGGCAAATTCCGCTGGTGACGGGCATGACCGGCAACAAGCCCAAAATCGAGCCGCTGCCCTGGCAGCTCTATCCGCTCATCAACCGCTTTAGCGCTAACCCCATCACGCGCAACCTCGATGCGGTGTACCTGAAGTTTGTAGGCAACATCGATACGGTGAAGGCCGTGGGCGTGCGCAAAACGCAGCTTATGAGCACCTCGCGCTACACGCGCATGCTGCCCGCGCCAGTGCCCATCAACTTCAACGATGCCCGCCTGGAGCCCAACCCCAAGCTCTATAAGGATAGCTACCAGTCAGTGGGCTACTTGCTCGAAGGCCAATTCCGCTCGCTGTTCGCCAACCGCGCCGAGCCCGGCACCACGAAGTACCAGCCCGACCAAAACCCCAACGCCCAGCCCAGCAAAATCTTGGTCATTTCGGACGGCGACTTCCTGCGCAACGACGTGGACCCCAAGTCGCAGCGCCCCATGCGCCTAGGTTACGACCGCCTCTCCAGCACCGAGTTTGCCAACCGCGAGCTCATCCTCAACGCCACCGACTACTTGCTCGACGAAACCGGCCTCATCGCCGTGCGCGGCAAGCAAATCACCCTGCGCCCCCTCAACAAAGTGCAACTCGCTGAGAAGCGCCAGGCTTGGCAAGCGCTGAACTTGGGTGCCCCGCTGGTGCTGCTAGCGCTATTTGGGGCCGTGCGGGCGTGGTCGCGCAAGCGGCGCTACGCGCGGTTTTAGGGTAGGCAGATATTTTGGAGAGTAGCAGCCTGCCGTTGCGCGGACTTTGTAGTCCGCGACTTCGCATGCTTAAACGCGGACTACAAAGTCCGCGCAACAGCGGGTCGCTACTGTATAGTGTTCCTAATGCGGCCCCTAGGTCGGGCAGAAGCTAGTTTATGCTACTGCCTAACATAGGGGCCAGTGGTATTACGAGGAGATTAGGTAGGAAATTGTTAAAGTTGCGGCGCAGCCCTAGGGGGGCTACATTCGCCCTTGTAGCTGCCGCTTTGGTTGCGTTTCAGCTTCTCCGTTCCGAATGCCTAAATATTTACTCCTACTTGCTGGCTTGGCTTGCCAGCCCGTGTTGGCGCAGCAAGCGCCCAAAAAGCCCCTCGACCACTCCGTTTACGACCAGTGGCAAAGCGTTGCCAATCAGCGCATCAGCCACAACGGTAAGTACGTGCTGTTTCAAGTAAAGCCGCAGCAGGGCGATGGGGTGCTCTACCTGAAAACGACGGGTAACAAGACGTTGCGGCAGGTAAGCCGGGGCGATTCGGCGCTGTTTACCGCCGATTCTCGGTATGCGGTGTTCAGCATCAAGCCGCGTTACCAGGACGTGCGTCAGGCCCGGATTAAAAAGAAAAAGCCAGACCAGATGCCGAAGGATTCCCTAGGTATCTATACGCTGGCCACCGGCAAGCTTACCAAGTACGCCAACGTGAAGTCGTTTCAGGTGGCCGAGGAGGCCTCTGCTGTGGCCTTCCTAGCCTTGAAGCCGACCAGCAAGGATTCTGTAAAAAAAGCGCCCGTCGATACCGTTAAGAAAATCACGGACCGGCTGTTGGAAGTGAAGAAGGACGGGGCGCCGCTCACGGTTATCAACTTGATTAATGGCCAGCTGCGGACGTTTGAGTCCGTGACTGATTACCAAATCAGCAAGCTGGGCAATAAGGTGGCGTTTGCCGTGTCGGCCCCTAGGGGTAGCAAAACCGTGAAGTCGGGCCTGTACGTGTATGACCTAGCGACTGGCACCCTGCGCAAGCTCAGCTCGGGCAAGGGCGTGTACAAAAACCTGGCCTTCGATGACGCCGGCAAGCAGCTAGCCTTCACGGCCGAAAAGCACCCGGAGAAGGCGTTGGTGAAGCCTTTTAGCCTGTACTACTCCGATTTTGGCGGCGACAGCGCCCGGCTGCTTGCCGCACCCAGCGCTAATGGGCTAAAAAAAGGTTGGTCGCCCAGCGGGTTTGGAAAGGTGGTGTTCAGCGACAACGGCGAGAAGCTGTTCTTTGGCACCTCCCCCGACCCCATTCCGCAGGATACGACGCTGGTGGATTTTGAGCACGCCAAACTCGATATCTGGAACTACAAGGACGACTACCTGCAACCAATGCAGCTAAAAACCTTGAAGAAAGACTTGCAGCGCAACTATCTAGCGGTCATTTACCCGCGGCAGGCGGGCAAGTTTGTGCAGCTAGAAGACGAGTACCTGCGCGACTCGTTTGTGGCCGAGCAAAACAACGCCGAGTACGTGCTGGCCGTGACCGACACCGCCAAGCGCGTAGCGATGCAGTGGCAAGGCAGCACCCTGAAACAAGCTTACCTGGTGTCGACGCGCACCGGCGAGCGGCTGGCTATCAACCCCAAAGCGGCCAAGAGTCGTTTCCAACTGTCGCCCCAGGGCAAGTATGTGGTGTGGTACGACTTCGAGTCGAAAAACTGGTTTTCGTACGCGGTAGCCAGCCACCAAACCACCAATCTGACGGCCAAAACCAAGGTGGCCTTCGCCGACGAGGAAAACGACTCGCCTGAAGACCCACAGCCCTATGGCGTGGCGGCGTGGACCAAAGACGACGCGGCCGTGCTAATTTTTGACCGCTACGATATCTGGAAAATAGACCCTAGGTCCGGCGCAGCCACCAACTTCACCAGTGGGGTAGGGCGGCGCGATAAGCTCATTTTTCGGTACCGCATGCCGGTCGAAAAGCAGAAGTTTATCGAGCCCAAAGACAACCTGTGGCTGCTGGTGCAAAACGAAACCAACAAGCAGTGGGGCTTCTACAAAAAGAACATTGCCAGCACGGCCGCCCCGCAGCCGGTGGCAATGGGCCCCGTGGGGTACTCGCCGCTGCTACAAGCGAAGCACGCCGACGAATTCGTCTACACCAAATCGAGCGTGAGCCAGCCGGCCGACCTCTACGCTAGCCGCGACCTGCGCCAGGAAACCAAGCTCAGCAGCATCAATCCGCAGCAGAAGGACTACAATTGGTTTACGGCCGAGCTGGTGCACTGGACCACCCCCAAGGGCTTCCCCGCCACCGGCGTGCTCTACAAGCCGGAGAACTTCGACCCCGCCAAAAAGTACCCGATGGTGGCCTACTTCTATGAGAAGCTGTCCGACGGTTTGTACAAGTACACGGCGCCGGCGCCCACGCCCTCGCGCCTCGACATTGCGCTGTTTGCCAGCAATGGCTACCTCGTGTTCACGCCCGACATCAGCTACACTATCGGCGAGCCCGGCCCTTCGGCCGTGGAGTTTGTGAACTCGGGCGTGGAAAGCCTCAAGAAAAACAGCTGGGTCAATGGCGCCCACATCGGCATCCAGGGCCAGAGCTGGGGCGGCTACCAGGTGGCCTACCTCATCACCCAAACCAACATGTACGCCGCCGCCTGGGCCGGCGCGCCAGTCGTGAACATGACGTCGGCCTACGGCGGTATCCGCTGGGAGTCGGGCATGAGCCGGCAGTTTCAGTACGAGCGCACCCAGAGCCGCATTGGGGCCACGCTCTGGGAAAAGCCCGAGGTCTACATCCGCAATTCGCCGCTGTTTTCGCTGCCTAAGGTGCAAACGCCGGTCGTTATCATGTCCAACGATGCCGACGGGGCCGTGCCGTGGTACCAGGGCATCGAGATGTTCACCGACCTGCGCCGCCTAGGTAAGCCCGTGTGGCTGCTGCAATACAATGGCGAGGCCCACAACTTGGTGAAGCGCGAAAACCGCAAGGATATTTCTATTCGCGAGCTGCAATTCTTCGACCATTACCTCAAGGGCGCGCCCGCGCCCGTGTGGCTGGAGAAAGGTGTGCCCGCCGTCGAGAAAGGTAGAAACTGGGGCCTAGAAATCTCGAAGCAGTAGCCTATCTAGGGCTTAGGGAAGGACATAAAAAGGGCGCGCCGCGATTGTGGCGCGCCCTTTTTATGTCCTTCCTAGGGGCCGCGAGAAGATGCGTACGGCCAATTCTATTTAGACAGTTTGTCTATAAAGAGCCTGAATCAGGCCAGTTGCGCCAATGCGTATTTGGTGGCAGTGTGGGGCGATATTGGCTGGTATCGCCAGTAGCGAGTACTGCCGCCAATTGCTGCCACGTTTCGTAGCTGCTAGGGCGGTCATTTTCCCACGCTTCTTGGTTTTGCTGAATGGTGCGTTCCTGTTGGGCTTGCATGGAAGCAGCTAGAGCATCTAAGCTGATGCCAGCGGCTTTTAAGCTAGCTTGATTGGTTTGATAAACAGCTTCTACTGTCGTGGGTGAAGTTTCTATGGGGAGCGATTGGTCAAAATCGCGGTGGTGCCATTCATCAAGTACAAGTATCTTTTGCAAGTGCTTGGGCAGCGACTTGTAAAGCTCTTGGTCGGTGGCCCGAAACAAAGCGGCATGGTCGCGGACCAGCAACCGGCCGGCCTCATCCATCGTGATGCGCCCCGGCTCATACTCCACTAGCTCAATGCCGGCCTGCGCATAGGCCGCTAGGTCGTGCGTAAGCGCGATAGGCGTGCCACGCACTAGTATGGTAGTGGCTTCCGAATTAAGTAATTCTTCGGCCGTGGCAGCTAAATAATCTTCCCACTCGATAGGGCTAGTGCCGTAAGAATTAGTGTAACGGTTGTTGTATTCTTCAAGGTTAATTAAGCAGTTGCCATAGTAAAACAGCTCAAGCTCAATGCTGCCACCTCGCGGGTTATAACCTAACCTTTCTACTACAATTGCCCATTGCTCGTCAGCACGGAACAGATTCAAGCGAGAATCAATCAGGTAGGAGTATGGATGTCCAAGCGATACAAACGAGCAGTAGTAATTGTCGTTGGAATGGTCTAGTGTGTGTAGAATTTGCTCAATTGTAGCCATAAAGCATTCAGCTAAAAGGTTAAGCAATCGCACCACAATAGGTGCTTATCGCTACGAAGACGCAAAGTATACTTGGTCACTTGAGCTTTGCGGTCTGGCTTGTCTACCTTTAAGCATAGTTTTCTGCTGCCCGATTTTGTCCGAAACGTATTACGCCCGCCTCGCCGCGTTAGCCAGCGCGCCCGCCGCCACACCCGCCGACCAGCTTCCCAAGCTGCGCCAGCTGCTGGAGAAGGTGTTGCGCGACGAGTGCAAGCGCCGCGAAGCGCCCTTTGCCGACCTCAGCCAGGCCATCGGCCTCGTGGCTTACGACCACAACCTGCCGCCGCTGCTGCGCCGCCAGCTCCAAAACCTGCGCCTCGTGGCCAACCTGGTACTGCACGAAAGCTATCCTGGTAAGGCGGCTGAAGTAGCTACCGGCTTTGTGGCCGTGGCCGAATTGGTGCGCCACCTCAGCGGCGCGGCGTACACGGGCCCGCTACCAGCCGGAGCCGTAGCTAGTGCCGAAGAGCAAGCTATCGCCCTGCTGGAGGCCGAGGCGCCGGTGCCCGCCGCCAGCCCGGTGTGGCGGGTGCAGGTGCTGCACGCCGACCTAGGGACCGGCCAGCTCACGGCCGAGTTATGTGTGCCCGCCGACAACCGGCCCAGCGGCCCGTTCACTGTTGACCTGCCCGCCGCCTACGACAACCTGCTGCCCCTGGCCGCCGCCCTGCACCCGGTGCTGCACCTCGTTAACCCCGTAGCGCAGCCCAATGGCCACATCCGGCCGCGCCGCGTGGTGCTGGAGCCCGATTACCTGGTGAGCGTCACCACCATTGCGGAGTGCGCGCAGGCGGGCGGCACCCTGCCCGATTGGGCGCTGCTCAAGGCGTTTCAGCCCGATGAAACCTCGCGCCCACTGGTAGTCGGCAACCTGGTGAACATGCTGCTGGACGAGGAAGTGAGCCACGCCGCCCGGCAGGATGAGTGGGCCAGCCTACCCCCGGCCGCCGTGCTGGCCGAGGTAGACGAGGCCACCGGCAAAATCGAGTTTGCGGAGGAGCCGGTGAGCCGGGCCACGGAGTTTGACCTAGAGGGCTTTTTCAAGAAGCGACTTTTTCGCTCCAATCCGCTCACCATTAGCGCGCTGCCCGAGTTTCAGACCCGCAACGGCGTACCCGAACTGCTCAACGACCTGCGCCGCCAGTACCAGACCTTGCGCAATACGCGGGTGCAAGGCTTCATTGCGGGCAGCCGTACGGGCTACCAGCAACAACCCTTGCGGGTGGCCGATTGCTTTCTGGAGCCGGCGTTTTTGTCGGCTACCTACGGCTTGCAGGGCCGCCTCGACCTCTTGCACGAAAGCCCCACCGGCTACGACATCGTGGAGCTGAAAAGCTCGACCAAAGTGCCGCACGCTGAGCCCTGGAGCAACCACGCCGCCCAGGCCCAGCTCTACCGCTTGCTGCTCGAATCGGTATTCGGGGCCGATGGCGAAACGGCCGGTCGGGGCCGCACCAGCATCTTGTACTCCAATGCAACGCTTGACCAGTCGGCCGTGCGCCGCGTGGACCAGGATGCCGAGCTGGTAGACCGCTTACTCATGGCCCGCAACCAGCTCGTGGGCACTGAGTTGCAGCTGGCCCGCGCTACCACGCCCGCCCAGGTCGAGAAGCTGCTGAGCCCGGTGCTACATCCTAACCTCACTGCGTTGCCTAGCTTCGGCCGCACCAAGGCCGAGAAAATCGCCAATGCCTGGGCCGCTGCCGACCCCGTAGAGCGCGCCTATTGCCTCGAAATGACGCGTTTTGTGGCCCGCGAAATGCGCCTGACTTTGCTCGGCGACGACTCGCGCCCCGGCGATGGGGGCGGCCAAGCCGGTCTCTGGCGCCTGCCTGCCGCCCGCAAGCAGCAGAATTTCAGCCTGCTCGATGAGCTCGAACTCCTTGAAGACCACAGCAGCGCCGACGACACTGCCCGCGACGGCCTAGGGCCGCACCTCATCTTCCGGCGCCCGGTGGGCGGCAAAGAAGTGAACTTCCGGGCCGGCGACACGCTCATTCTCTACCCGCGCCGCAAGCACGGCCAAGACCACCAGCTCAGCGTGCTCGACGCCCAAGTGGTGAAGGTGACGCTCGCCGAAGACCTCACCGCCGACGGCCTCGTGGTGCTGAGCGTGCGCAATCGCCGCCTGGCCCCGCGCTACCTGGCTGGTCATTCGCACTGGGCCTTGGAGCCCGATACCTACGACACCTTTCGGCGCGAATGGGCGGGCTTGTCGGCCTTCCTAGGTCTGGCGCCTGAGCGCCGCCAGCGCCTCATGGCCCGCACCGGTCCGCGCCCGCCTGAAGGCTGGGATGCCGCCGCGCCGCCCGCCATCACCGCGCCCGAAGTGGTGCGCCGCGCCCTGGCCGCGCCCGATTGGTTTGTGCTCTGCGGCCCGCCCGGCACCGGCAAAACCCGCGCCGTACTGCGCGAGCTGGCCGAGCGCCTCTACAAAGACGACAAGCAGGCCCTGCTGGCCGCCTACACCAACCGCGCCGTCGATGAAATCTGCGAGCAGCTGGTGGCGGCCAACCTGCCGTTTATCCGGGTGGGCTCGCGGCTAGGCACGTCGGCGCAGTACCGGCCCTACCTGCTCGATAACATGATACGCGACTGCCCCAATCGCCAAACGGTGCGGGCGCGCCTCACCGGCTGCCCGTTCTATGTGGGCACCGTGGCCAGCCTGTTGGGTAAGCCCGAGCTGTTCTTGCTCAAGCAGTTCGACCTAGCCGTGGTGGACGAAGCCAGCCAGGTGCTCGAAGGCCCCATGCTGGCGCTACTGGCCAAAGTGCCCAAGTTTATCCTCATCGGCGACCACCGCCAGCTGCCCGCCGTGGTAACCCAGGAACCCGAAGCCAGCGCCATCGCCCCCGAAGCCGCCGGCTTGCTGCGCCAGGAGCTAGGTCTAAGCAACCTGCGCAACTCGTATTTCGAGCGCCTCTTCAAGCGGGCCGAAGCGCACTGGCCCCACGCCCACGGCACCCTGGCCGACCACTACCGCATGCACTCGGAGCTGGTGGCGCTGGTAAACGACGACTTCTACGAAGGCCTGCTGCGCTGCCCCATGCTGTGGCAGCACGAGCCGCTGAGCCGGCTGACCTGGCCCGCGCCCGCCGACGCGTTTCAGCAACGGATTCAAAACCAACGCCTCATCTTCGTGCCCACCCGCCGCCAGCCCGAAGACCTGTCGATGAAGGAATCGGCCCAAGAAGCCGAGCTAGCCGCCCGCGCCGCAGCCTACGTGGCCCAGGGCTACGGCCGTAACTTCAACCCCGAAAGTACCCTAGGTATCATCGCCAGCTATCGCAACCAGGCCGCCCGCATCCGCGCCCGCCTCGCGCAGCTGGCCATAGAATTGGACTTACCCGGCCTGCTGCACATCAGCGTCGATACCGTGGAGCGCTACCAAGGCTCTCAGCGCGAAGTGATTATCGTGAGCTTCTGCTGCCACCAAGAGCACCAGCTAGAGCTCATGGTCTCGCCCGACGAAACTGGCCAAGTAGACCGCAAGCTCAACGTAGCCCTCACGCGGGCGCGCCAGCAGCTCATTTTGCTGGGCAACGAGGAGATATTGCGCCGCGCACCGCACCACGCGGCGCTGCTGCTGCGGTGTGGGATAGGAACATCGACCACTATTTAATCACGCATGCTACGAGCCAAAACTCGCTGGGAAAGTGCCTTGTCACTGCGTACTGAGGTTGAGCAGGTACGGCAGCAGTTGGCATTGTCAGAAAATCAATTTCGACCACTAGGGTTGCGTGAATGGGAGGGTATTGAAGAGCGGATTTACTACACTTTTTGTAAGCTGAGCAGTCCAAAAGCACGTCCAACGTGGTTATGGGAGCATTTCAAGCTGGAAACGCAGGCATGGCATCGGCCGGGAGTATTACCTGATTTCTTATTAACACAACTTGTAGACAAGCAGGAAACTGTATGGCTGATGCTGAACAACACGGTCAATGAAAGCACGAAGTTTTGGCTTTACGAAGGTTGCGTTGAAGCCATCCAGCAAATAATAAGCGAGTGTTGTCTGCTGGATGAGATTTACCTCATATCTAAAAAAATATGAGTGGCTACTTTGTGTCGACCACCACAATGTTTTGTACGCCACGGGGGGTATTATGCCAGCTAAGCTGCGGCAACTAGAAGCTACTTTAGCCTAGGATTAGTTAATACTTCTTCACCGCACTAAATTCCCCACCTGCTCCACAAGTACCGGCACGCTCAGTCCGCCCATGATAAAAACCACGACCCAACCGGCGGCCAGCATCCAGCGGGGGTGGTGGTAGGTGCCCATGAGGCGGCGGCTGGTAGCGGCAATGAGCACCACGGCCAGCGCGATGGGCAGTATCAGGCCATTGATGGCGCCGGCAAAAACCAGCAGCTGCGTAGGCTTGCCGACGAGCACGAAAATGCTGGTGGATAGAATGATGAACACCGAGATACACACTCGCTCATAGCGCGCAAACACCGGGTGAAAGGTCTTGAAAAACGACACCGACGTGTAGGCCGCGCCCACCACCGACGAGATGGCCGCGCTCCACAAAATGACGCCGAACACCCGAAAGCCGACCTCGCCCGCCGCGGCCCGGAATACGCCCGCCGCGGGGTTGTCCTTGTCGAGCGTGGCGCCGTGGGTGAGCACCCCCACGATGGCCAAAAACAGCACAAACCGCATGATGGTCGAAATGACGATGCCGCTCACGGCGCTGCGGTTGACTTCTGCCACGCTGCCGGGGCCTTTGATGCCCGCATCGAGCAGCCGGTGCGCCCCCGAAAACGTGATGTAGCCGCCCACCGTGCCACCCACTATCGTGACGATGGCCGCCGCGCTGAGCTTGGCCGGCAGCAGCGTGTGGTGCAGCGCCTCGCCCAGCGGCGGGTGCGCGCTGATGGCAATACCTAGGGTCAGCAAAATTTTGACGGTGCCCAAAATCTTGGTGAAGCCGTCGAGCATCTGGCCCACCTCGCGCACCCAAAACAGCACCAGCGCCACTACGCAGCTGATAACCGCGCCCTGCTCAAACGACAGGCCCGTGAGCACGTTCAGCCCCAGGCCGCAGCCCGCGATGTTGCCAATGTTGAAGGCAAAGCCACCTAGGATGACCAGCGTCGCCAGCGCGTAGCCGAGACCCGGCAGTAGCTTGTTGGCCAGGTCCTGTGCCCGCAACTCGCTCACCGTGAGAATACGCCAGGTATTGAGCTGCGCGCCCACATCGAGCACCACCGACACCAGAATGACGAACCCGAAGCTGGTGAGCAGCTGCTGGGTAAAAACGGTCGTCTGGGTCAGAAAGCCCGGCCCGATAGACGAGTTAGCCATCAAAAATGCCGCCCCTAGGCTGGCTCCTCCGAACCACCTTACTTTGAGGGGCCTCATTTGGCGGCGGCCGGGCGGGCCAGTTTTACCCCCGCTTCGCGCAGAGCTTGGCTGAGCTGCTGCGCGAACTCTAGGGCGTGGGCGCCATCGCCGTGCAGGCAGATAGTGTCGGCTTTGATGGCGATTTCTTGGCCCTGCTGCGTGCGTACCCAACCGCCCTGTACCATGCGCAAGACCTGCGCAATGGCTGCGTCGGCGCTGGTAATGAGGGCGTCGGGCTGGCGGCGGGGAGTGAGCGTGCCGTTGGCCTGGTAGGTGCGGTCGGCAAATACTTCGTGAGCAGTGCGCAGGCCGATTTTCTCGCCGGCCTTAGTCAATTCGGAGCCGGCCAAGCCGTAGAGCACCAACTCGGGCTGCACCTTGTACACGGCCTCGGCAATGGCTTGGGCCAGCGCGGCATTGGTGGCGGCCATGTTGTAGAGCGCGCCGTGGGGCTTCACATGGTGCAGCACGCCGCCCTCGGCCCGGGCCACGGCCCCTAGGGCGCCGAGTTGGTACACCACCATCTCAAAGGCTTCATCGGCTGAGATATCCATATTACGCCGCCCAAAACCCGCCAAGTCGGGCAGGCCCGGATGCACGCCAATGGCTATGTTGTGTTGCAGGGCCAGGCACACGGTCTGGCGCATCACGGCCGGGTCGCCGGCGTGGAAGCCGCAGGCAATATTGGCCGACGTGAGGTAGGGCATCAGGGCGGCATCGTTGCCCAGCGTCCAGGCGCCGAAGCTTTCGCCCATGTCGCAGTTCAGGTCAACGGTAGGGGATGGGGTCATACAGTAATCCTTTTATAGCTGTCATTTGTACGCAGGGAAGCATCTCGCGTGGTACAGTAATGCGGTTTGTTGGCAATAGCAAGCAAGATGATTTCCTGCGGTTAGCATGACTCTAAACAGAAGCCGATAAGCTATCTAATTTCCATTCGATAGCCTGCCGCAACTCTTGCAGCCGCCGTTCTTGCGCAAGGTACAGCGCCTGCGCCTCGGCTAGCGACACTTCTTGAAAGCGTAGCGCCTGCCCCGGCGCGGCCTGCGCCAGCGCCCCAAAATCGGCGGTGATAACCTGGGCTAGGCGAGGATATCCGCCGGTGGTTTGGGCGTCGGCTAAGAGCACGATGGGCTGGCCACCCGGCGGCACCTGCATCGTGCCAAAGGTGACGGCGCTCGACAATAATTCGGGGGCCGTGTCGCGTGTCAGCGCCGGGCCTTGCAGGCGGTAGCCCATGCGGTCAGCGGCGGGGGTTATAACGAACGGCTCATGCCAGAAGGCGCGCTGGCTGGCTTCGGTAAACTGCTCATATTCGGGCCCGCGCACTGCCCGAATAACCGGCTGTGCATGCGGCGTTGGGCATAGTGCCGGGCTGGCCAGCCAGCGGGCAGCAACCCAAGGCGCGGACCAGCTGGCCGGTGCAAGTAGCTGCCATAGTTGCTGGGCAACCGGCGAAAACGTGCCTACTGGCAGCTCGTCGCCGGCCCGCAGGGCGCGGCCGTGCCAGCCCCCTAGGCCAGCGCGCAGGTAGGTAGCGCGGCTGCCCAGCACCTGCGGCACAGCCAGGCCGCCCGCCACAGCCAAGTAGGCGCGGCAGCCCGCTCGCGCCGCGCCAAACGCCAGCACTGTGCCCGCCCACACGGCCACCGGCCGGTGCAGCGGCGCGGGCTGGCCATCTAGGGTGGGCGAGAGGTCGGCTCCGGTGAGGGCAATGAGGGAGTCGGTTTCGAAGCGAATAATAGGGCCAAGAAGCGTGATTTCGAGGCCAGCGGCATTTTGGGGGTTGCCTACTAGCAGGTTGGCTACGCGTAGGGCCACAGCATCAAGCGCGCCGCTCAGTACCACGCCTAGGTGCTGGTAGCCAAGCCGGCCAAGGTCTTGCACCGTTGTGAGTAGGCCGGGGCGAACGACGCTAAGGCTCATGCGACAGGCAGTGAAATTCGGTTTCGCTGATGGGCACGAAGCGCAGGTGCTGCCCGGCGCGCAGCAGTGTGGGCGGGTTGGCCGCGGGGTCAAATAAGCGCAAGGGCGTGCGCCCGATGAGCTGCCAGCCGCCCGGCGTGGGCAGTGAGTAAATGCCTGTTTGCGCGCCCGCAATGCCGACCGCGCCAGCTGGCACTAGCGTGCGAGGCTCAGCCCGGCGCGGGGTAGCGAGGCGCGCGTCCAGCCTCCCTAGGTAGGGGAAGCCAGGTGCGAAGCCTAGCATATACACTAAGTACTCCGGGGCCGAATGACGGGCAATGACCTCGGCCGGCATGAGCCCGGTATATTGGGCCACGGCCGCTAAATCGGGCCCTAGGTCGCCGCCGTAGCACACGGGAATCTCGACGGTGTGGTAGATAACTATCGGGGCAGGGGGTGCCGACAATAGCCGCTGTTGCAAAACCGCACACACCCGCTCGTAGGGTAGGTAGTGGCCCTGCTCGCTCACCAGCCAGGGGTCGTAGTACACTGTGAGGGTTGTAAAGGCGGGCACGCATTCGCGCAGTCCAGCAAAGGGCTGCTGCCCTAGGTAGTCATTAAGCGACTGAATAGCCAAGTGCGTAGCCAAGCTGATGCTCTCGCCAAACTGCACAACCACGGCCGCATCGCCCAGCGGGAAGAACTGCGGCGAAGGTTGAAATGCGGTGGTAATGCTAGTTTCGGGAGCAGACATCGAAGGCCGTTTTATGGTGGGGCGAGCCTATTGCACGTCTAGCAGTTCGACCTCGAAGCGCAGCACGGCATTGGGCGGAATGTCGGAACCCGCGCCATCAGGGCCGTAGCCAAGCGCCGAGGGCAGCAGTAAGACGCCTTTTTCACCCTTGTGCATCAAAGCGATACCTTGGTCCCAGCCCGAAATAACCTTGCCCTCGCCCAGCACGAAGCTGAAGGGTTCATTGCCATGCTTGGCCGACGCATCGAAGACGGTGCCGTCGAGCAATTCGCCAGTGTATAGTACTGATACCGTTTTGCCGGCAACCGCGGACGTACCGGTAGGCGCGGCCTTGGTAGGCACGTAGTACAGGCCTGAGGGCTGCCGTTGGGCGGTCGTTATCTTATTATCTGCTAGATACTTTTGGATGAGCGCCTCATCGGCTTTGGTGTAGTCTACGTTGGCGGCCACGGTGTTCTCACTATTGCCGCAGGCAGTTAAAAACAGGCTGGGCGTGGTCAGCAGCAAGACGAAGGCTAGCCGCGTGGCCAGGATAGAAAAACGGAAGGGCATAAGTGTTTTTTGGTAAAAGTAGCGGCCGGCCCAGTTCGTAATGAGGCGAGCTCTAACCCGCCGAACTAATTCAGTTGACAAGTCAACAAAAAGTCCCCTAGGTAGCGCTGTGGCGCAAGTGCGTACTCAAGGCAGTACTAGTGCTAGCAAGGTAGCAGTTATGAAGGCGGCTGGCCCTACCCCCGAAGATGCGGCAGTACTACTACATAAAAGAACGCTCCTTGTACCAACGTAAGCAGTAAGGTCACGCCCCAAAACGCCGGCTTCCGATTCTTGTGGTGTAGTAGCAGAATGGCTGCCCAGGCACCGACCGCTGCGCCCGGTAACGTAGCCAGGTGCAAAGTTTTTTCAGAAATGCGCCGCTGCCCTCGCTGTGCTTTGCGTTTGTCTATAGTAAACAATAGAAAGCATAAGGTGTTGAAAGATAAAAGAATGAACAATGCTATTTGCGGCATATATAAGGTAAGGCCTTAAGTCTTATTTTGATTTCGGTCCTGCGGAAGCTTGCCAATGCATTTTGACCGCTTCACTTAGGCCTACGGAAGAAGCTGGAGAGGAGCCAGCAAGCTCAATAGTACGGACAGTGAAGAGGATATTTTATGCAAATCCCAGACACGTTTTAGGTCGAAGGTGCCAAGTTTAGTCGACTATTTGATTTGCCGCACTATTGTGTCGTCAGTAATCTTGTTGTCGTCCATCAGAAGGAGGGCTTTGCTGAGGATGATGGACAGTACGGCATCGCCCTCGAAGGGTAGGAATACATCAGCCGTACCCGTGTTTTTGGCCGAGCGGTCGGGCACGATGCAGAGGTACTGGTCGTTGGGCTCCATTAGGATGTTGCCGCTGCCTAGGTGGATTTTGTAGGTGCGCAGCTTGCCACGCACAACCAGAAACCGGTCGGTTAGCTCGCTCACCTTGCCGATTTTGAGACGAGGCACCAGGCGCTCCAAGGCCAGCTTGCGGTTTTTGGCAACTTCACCCAGTTCGCCAAAGCTATAGTGCTGCCAGTAGTCGCGGTACTGCACTAGGCCGCCGTTGTCGCGCCAGAGCGGGTCGTTGCCCACGCTAGCCACGCCCACAAACAGGTCCACGTCGCGCGTCACTTCGGAGAAGGTCAGCGCCGGGATTTCGGTCAGCGGCACCACTTCTTCGCCGCGCAGAAAGCGTACCTGGTCGGTGCTGATGTAGAGGTAGATGCCGGTGTCGTTCCAGGCATCGTCGGCGTTTACCTCGCTCACCCAAAACTCGGCGCGTAGCTGCTGGGTAGGCAGCGCTAGTGTGGCCTTGTCCGACTCGTAGCCCTTGTCGTAGGCACCTAGGAGGCTGTATTTCCAGCCCCGTAGCTTGGCCAGGGAGTTGAATTGGTGCTGCTTGAGCACGTGCGCGGCCATGCGGTTGGAGTAGGTGCGGGTGTGCTCCTCGGGCGGCGTGAGCAGGTAGACCTCTCGGAAGGCCTGCTTGAGGGGCTGGCGCAGCTGGTGGCGTTCGAGCAACTCGCGCCAGGCCAGCACCTCGGCTGGAGTTGCCAGCACCGGATGCCAGAGTTGCAGCTGCGTATCGGCTGTGGGGGCAAGCACGGGCTGGCCGCGCACGTTGCGCCAGGCATCGCCTACCCACAGCGCATCCTCAAACGAGCCATTGGGCTGGTGCAGCCGCCAGATGAGCGGGCGGGCTAACAAGCTCATCAGGCCGTGGTTGAAATAGTTTTGCTCAAACCACGACCACGCAATGCGGCGCTCATCCACGAACGTGCGGTCGAGGCGGTCGCGCTGAGCAGTGTAGGTTTGCTGGGCCTGCGCCTGAGCGTTTTTCAGCTCTTTGAGCTCGTCGGCGTGGGTGGCCTTAAGAGCGGTGGGAGCGGTTTTGAGGGGCTTGTCAGCTTTGACCCACTGTACGTCTGCTTTGCCATCAGCTAGCGTGAGGGTGGCGGTGTAGTCACCTAGGGTTTCTGTTAGTTGGCCATTGGTCAGGCCAAAGTCAGGCATGGCCATATCCTCAATTTCGGCCGGACTTACTCCCAGGGCTTGCGAGGCGCTAGTGATGTAGCCGGCAATCAGCTCCTGCGTGTTGGTCTGCTTGATTTTGGGCCGCACCCGCGCCAGGGCCGACACGCCGGGCAGGCCGTTTTGCGACAGTGCCAACAGGCAGGCATTACCTAGGGCCACCGTTACCGGCCCCTGACCCGGAATCTTGCGATAGCACTTCACCGCTAATTCGGCCAAGTGGTGCCGCACCTCGTCATCGGCCAGCGGGGCTACCGTCCAGACTAAGCCCTTGGCCACTGCCACGTTGGCCTCCTGCAAGTAGAGGTAGCTGATGTAGGTGCGTGTATTGCCGTGGCCGTAATCAATAGTTTGAGAAGTTTCGACCACCGGCATAGTTGCAAGCAGGGCCAGCCACTGGGCGCTTTGCTGGCGCACGGCGGCCGGGCCTACGGCTTCGGCAGCGGCATCCAGCTCCTTGCGAAACTTGGCGGTGGGCTGGCCGCCGCTGGCTTTGGTCCATAGCTGAAGCAGCCGCAGCCAGGGTAGGGTGGCGACATCCGCATCAGGAAGGCTGGCTGCAAATGCGTTGAGTGCCTGCCCAAAAGGCTCGCTAGCCGGAAAGGTGACAACCGGCCGGCTGTCCGCATCGCCTAGGCCCAAGATAGCTTGGAGGCGATGATGCAGCTTCACGATATCGCTGGCTCGGTAGCCCGTGGCCTCACGCTCGGTGGCGGCCAAAAATTGGTGCAGATAAGTTACTAGGGGCGCGCCTAGGCCCCGTTTCTTCGCGGCCTTTTCGAGCTGGCCTAGGGTGAGGCCCACCGGAAAAACCAGCGCATCGCGGACGATAGAGAGATTGGGAGCCGCCGAGCCGCCTGTAGCGGGTGCATCAAATACCAACCCGTAGGACTGCAAAAGCTCGATAAACTCAGCCTCGCTCAACTCCAGCGTCATGCGGCTAAGTCCTTCGAGCAGCCGCAGGCAGGTGGTGCGAATGCGGCCTTCGTTGGCGCGCAAGGCTACTACGGCGGCTAGCGCCAGGCGGCCCCGGTAGGCGGCATCGGCCGCTCGGGCGGCCTGGTACACCGGCAGCTCAGTAACGGCGCTGTGCCAGTTGGCCGTAGCGCCAGCTTCCTGAATAAGCTGTTGCAGCACCGGCTGCATCTCCACACTGGCCGGGCTGGCATCGGCGGGCAGCGCAGCTAATCGAAACTTGGAGGACTTAGCCATAGAAGAAATAAGCTAACTGTTTTAAGGCAACGCCTTACACTTCAACCGCCCACCAGCGGCGTCAGCTTCACGAAGCTGGCCGTGGCGCCGGCCCCGAGCCATACTTCCTCGTCGAGGCTCTCGGCCTAGCGGTCGTTCACAAGCAGGAAAAAGCCATTGTTTTGAAAGGCTTCGAGGGCGCGGTAGGTCTGCTGCTCGGCATCAATGAGCTTGGCGGGGCGCAGGCGGTAGCCGTTGAGCACCCGCTCCGACTCGGTGGGCTGCACCAAGCCTTGAAACATGCCGGTCTGCCGGGCGTTGTAGGCTGCTACTTCGTCGTGCACGCGCCGCGCTATCAGCTCGCGCACGGTGAGCATTTCCTGGGTTATCTCTACTTCAAGGCGGCTGATAATACTGCCGCTGGCAGTTTCGTCTAGAATGGTGAGCAGGGCCATAATAATTAGTGAAAAGTAGCCAAGGTAATAGGGGAAGGCAGCAAGTTATCGAGGACCTTTTTAAGCGCGGCAGCGGCCCGCCACTCACCTAGGCGGCCCTGCACAGCGGGGGGCACTGGCCGACCCGTGCGAGCCACAAGGTCGGCGTAAAGCTCCAGCAGCTTGCGCAAGTTGCGGGGCGGGGCGGCGGGTAGCTTGGGCAGCAGCGCATCGAGGGTCTGTGCTAGGGCATCATCCGTTTCGGGCGAAACGGCCTGTGCCTGCGGCAGGAGGTCGGCGAGGCGGGCCAAGGGCGCGTATTCAGCGGCTAACAGGCGGCCGAGTAGGCTGCCCAGCACCTCGGGCCGCAGGCGACTCGTAGCACAGGCGCTGAGCAGGGCTTCTAGGGCCAGCGCCCGGCAAGTAGGCGTGTGGTGCAGAAGGCTGACCGCCAGTAGCATCGTAGTTGACTCGGCGAATACTGGCCCCTCGTCTAGCAGCGTGGGCAGCGCCGCCAGCAGAATATTGCGCTCTGTGGTTTCGAGCCGGTCGGTCCAGGCTGCCGAGCGCACCACGTGCCAGTGTAGCGAGCTTAGGTTGTGCGGCACCAGCGAGGAGAGCGACCGTATAACTGACCCCAACTGCCAGTGCGCCTGCGCCATACCCCGAAAGCGGGCGTGTAGCGAGTAAAGCAACAGGGGCGATGGGGCGCCTTGGCTGGTGTACTGGCTGGCAAAGTCTAGTTTTATGGTGCGAAGGGTGGTTTCGGGCTTGCCGGGTTGCCAGTAGGCTACGTGCTTGGTGGTTTCTACTTTCAACTCCCACGCCGCAGCCCAGAGGGCGCGCACGCCGGGGTAGTCGGCCCCCAGTAGGGTGGGCCATTCTGCAAATTCGCGCTCCGGAAACTTAGTGCGAGCGGCCACGGCCCACAGCCATGGCAAGGCCTCAGCCAGCGTGTAGCCAGCAGTATCTTCACCCGGCAGCAGGCTACGCAAGCCCGCCGCCACGCGCTGTAACACCGACTTGCGGGCCGGCGAAGTAAGACCTGGCTCGGCATCTTCTTCCGATAAAAACCAACCTAGCAACTCGCGCAGGCCCTCGTGCTGAAGCTGCGCCGCTAGGGCCGACACCTCGGGCGAACTGGCGGCGTAGGCCGTGCGAGCCAGGGCCACTGCTAGGTCGGCAGCATCGGGCAGCCGTTGCGCAGCTTGGTAACATAATAACCTTTCCATTAGCTGTATAGGGTCTATCCAGTACGGCTCGTGGGTGGGAGTACTGAGCAACGGCAGCCCGGTGCGAGCGTGCAGGTGCCGCTCGGCTGCGGCCAGGCGCTGTCGCTCTACCAGCACCAGTGGGTCCGAATTATCGTGGTCGACCTGTACGTGCACGCTCGGTACGCGCAGCGTGCGGAAGCCCTGCGCCCAACCTAGCAGCAAGGCCTGCGATAAACCCCAGTAGCCGCCGGCATGGTTGTCAGCCAGGATGGTTTCCGTCTGGGCCTCCGTTTTACCTTTCAAAAAAGGCAGCGTCTGCACCAGGTAGGGGCGCAACTGCTCCGCGTATCCTGCCGGTAGCTGCCCCTGCAGGCGCAGCAGGCCATCGAGCCAGCGCTCAAACGCGGCGGGCACATCGTAGCGCAGTACTTCGCCCGTCAAGAACAGCAGCTCGTGCCAATCGGCCACCGGTGCAATGGCCGTGTTAGCCGAAATATCTGGCACAAAATGAGTGACCGGCGCGTAGCGCACGCTGGGCCGGTCCAGAGCCGTTGGTGCTACCAGCCACGGGGCCAGTACCAGGCGGGCCGGCGCGGCCAGTAGTTCGGCTTGGTCCTGGATAGCGGCATGGGTAGCCGCTTGCGCTTCGGCCGTGAGCACTGGTTTCTTGGCTTGCAACAGACTAGCCAGGCTTTTGGCGGCGCGCTCTTGCACGGCACTGTCGGCGTGGGCCAGGGCGGCGGCCAGTACCAGCGCCACGGCGGGGGCCTGGGCGGCCTGCCGCTGGGACAACTTACCTAGGCCGCTCAGCAGGTTTTTAAGACCCGTTTTAAGGTCGGGTCGCGTGACGATGTTATCGGCGTAAAGTAGCAAGGGAGCCAGGTTGAAACCCGGCTCCAGCCACACATTTTTGAGCTGCTCAATCGCAAAATTGACGACCAACGGATGCGAATGTGCCAGCAGCTCCACTAGGTCGGCTTGCCGCGCCAAGCGCTCGGCTAGCGTTGGATTTAGGCTCAGAAACAGCTCTTTAAACCACGCTAGCAGCGGGCGGCGGAAATCGCGGCGCAAAGCCAGCAGGCAGCGCGTGAGCAGGTCGGCCCGGTCGAGGTGGCCCGACTCGGCCAAGTGCCGCAGCACCTGCTGCCAGGTCACGATTTGGGCTGGGTTCTGCGCATTCCACTCCGGCCAACTGAAATTTGGCAGCAGGTTGTGCCAGTTGGAAGGCCGTTGTTTTTGCACATGCGCCCGCGCCCCATCTACGCCCGTAACGAAGTCGAAGAGCAGCGGTAAGTCCCTTTCCAGCAGCGTTGTGTCCTGGCGCAGGCGCTCGGCAATCACTGCCAGCGCGTTGCTGGGCTGCACATCCTGGCTGTTGAATTCCTGCCCTAGGTCGCTCAGTAGCCCCGGCACCGCCAGCGCAAACAGCCGGGGCTGAAACTCGATAAAGCCACGCTGCTCCAGCTCGCGCAGCAGCGCGTATTCAATTGTTACCCAGGCGTTGGCTTCGGAGCGTAGTAGCAGCCAGTCGGTTAGCCAGGCGGGGCGGGCGCACTCTAGCACCTGCCAAAAAGCGGCCGCATTGTCTCGAACGCTGTTGCGCAAGCCCCAGATAAAGAATTGGTTGCTCATCGCCTCCTTGCGCGAGTACGTGCGCAGGCTCGCCAAAAACAGCATTCGGCTCTGCTCCGGCGTCACGGCGCTGCCCCAAGCGTTCGGCCTGATTTCGACAATGCGGTCTAGCTCGCGTTGTAGCTCCTTAGTCTTCTGCCGAATAGGCACAATGTCTTCCTTTGTAAGCTGTAGCAAGAAGGGCACCAGCGCGGCCAGCCCATGCTGGCGAATCAGCCGCTCAAAAATCTCCACCTTCGTCATGGCACTATCTGTGAAAGGGTTGCGTAACTTATTGTATCTAGGCCGCTTGCTTTGCTTCAAAGCGTAGCTGGGCCGCGAGCACGTGCTTGCACACGCCGCGCTCCCCTTGGTGGCTGCTGTACCATTGGCAGGTGCAGCGTGGTGGCTCGGCGCCACCCACCAGCACGGTGTGCCACACGCCGGTGCCGCGCACGCGGGCCTCGGTGCGGCCGCCGCTACCTAGGCTCATCAGCTGCACGTCGTCGGCCGTGTCGAGCAGGGTGCGGGCGCTTTTAAGGCGTGGGTTGAGGCGCAGGATGCGGTCGGTTTTGAAGGGAAGGCGGCGGTAGAAATATTGGTTGGTGCTCAGGTCGAAGCCTAGCAGCCCCATGGCCGAGAGGCTGGCGCACAGCCGCTCCACAGTGGCCGGCGCGAGGTCGTGCTCCAGGCCGAAGAGGGTCGGGTTAAACACTTCATTGCCCCGAAACAGGTTGTTGGCACCCGCCAGCCACTCGGCCGGTAGCTCGTCGAGCATGGCACCCAGCTGCGTGCCCTCGCCTGAAAACCCGCGGTTGACGCCAGCCGACAGCGCTAGCAAAAACTCGTGCCCGCCGCCTAGGTCCAGTACAATGGCCGAGGCTTGGTCATCGGGCGTAGCGTACACGCGGGCGCCCTGGCTCAGGGGCAGCAGGCCATCGAGCAGGCGCAGCCGGTGCGCGCCGCCCACCAGTACCGAGCTTGGTCCGCCCATGGGCGCAAAAACCACCCTAGGGCCCCGCAGCAGCATATACATATCGGTTTTGATGGTGCCGGCGGGCAGGGCGTGCAGCAGCTGGGCGGCCTGGGTACGGGTGAGGCGCAGCTTTTCATCCATCTGGGCCAGGTAGCCCTGCGCGGCGGTCAGGCCCTTCACCCAGCGCTCGGGCAGGGTCACTTTGCGCTCCGTTACGTGGCCGGCGGCGCGCTCTAGGATCACTTCTTGCTGGCCCACGCTCAGGCGCACCGGCTCGGTGCGGCCGATGCGGCTGAGGGCGTTTACCATCGGCTCGTTGAAATCGACGTTGGTAGTGCCGCTCTGCACAAATTCACCGTCGAGGGCGGTGGGCCCTAGGTCGAGGCGGGCGTACACGCCATTGCACGACGAAAACGCCTCGAAGCGCAACTGCCCAGCGCCGGCTGTCACGATGGGGTCGCGCAACACCGCCGCTTGGGACACAAAGCGCGAGGCTACGACCTTGGCTAACGTGGTTAGTCCACGGGCGGTTAGCCAAGAATCACGCAGTTGGCCCCTGAAAAAGCAGGCTGCACCGCTTATATGGGCATTTTCGGCGTAGGCAGCGAGTTGAAGCGCTTGGCCTTCGGCCCCAGTAGTCAGGGCCGAAGGTTGGGCATAGGCAAAAGTTGTTTCCGACATAGCTCAGAAAGGTTGGATAGGCGGAGAAGCAGTCGTTTCTCTGCTGCAAAGGTGCATTACGGAGCTTATACTTTTACTAACAAAATTAGTTTTGCTAAAAATAAAGTTTGCTTCCTTGTTAAGCTATTGAAATTAGTAATGGGCAAAAGGAAGTAGTCCATTCCTTAGAAGGGAGCGCTTAAAAAAAACATTGTCCTGCGGAGTTGGCTGAAGAATCTCTATCGCTCCAGCTAAGGGTGCGGTAGAAATACTTCGGCCAACTCCGCAGGACAATGTCTTTGCGTGTCGTCTAGTTAAGAAATAAGCTTGGCGAGTAAATCAGGTAAGCCATGTAGCCTCACTAGTGCTCCTGCACGCGCCTAGGCAACGTATTTATTCGCGGACTGAAAGTCCGCGCTACACTAGAGCTGCTACACGCGTTCGGGCACCGCGTCGGGCGCGGCGGCTAGCTTGCTGCCACGTTTTTTATAGACACCTAGGATGAGCAGCGGCAGCAGCGTCAGTTCGGCCACCACCCCAAAAAGCAGCGTGAGCCCAATGAGCAGCCCCACGTAGAACGTGCCGTCAAACGATGAGAAGAGCAGCGTGCAGAAACCGCCCACCAATATCAGCGACGTGACGATAACCGCCTTGCCCGCCAGCAGGTAGGTGCGGCGCACGGCCTTAAATATGTTGGGCTCATGCCCTAGGGTGAGGCGCAGCTTGCTGATAAAGTGTATGGTATCATCGACCGCGATGCCAAAGGCGATGGTAAAGATGATGCTCGTGCTCACCTTCATATTCACGCCGGCTAGGCCCATCACGCCCGCTACTACCAGGATGGGCAGTAGGTTGGGAACGAGCACCACTAGCGTCATGCGTACCGAGCGGAATAGTAGCAGTACGATAAGCGTGACCATCGCGATATCGATGGCCATACCCTGTATCATGTTCAGGGTCAGGTTCTCATTGTTCTTATCAATGAGATTGGACGAGCCCGTGAGGCGGGTGCGCAGCACCGTGGTATCAAGCTGGGTACGCAGGTAGTGGCGCAGGTTGCGGTTCAGCTCATCGGCCCGGACGCTACCCACATCGGCCATACGGCCGGTGAGGCGCCCGGCCGAGCCATCGGGCAGAGCCAGAGCCCGAAACTCAGGCTTTTTACGTAATAGCATAAGCTTGGCCACCAGCGGTTTAAGCTCGGTCGAGTCGGCGGGCAAGCGGTATTCGGCGAGCTCGCCGCCGTGCAAGGCCTTACGCGTGGCCTTCACTAGCGTGGCCGGCGACGCCTGAAATTGAAGGCCGTAGGTGTGCCCTAAGTAGCCCTCAATCTGCTCAATCTCTCGTAGCACAGCGGGGTCGTAAATCGTGCGGTTGCCCACCGGCTTTAGCTCTAGCTCAAAGGGCCGCACGCCCGCAAAGTGCGTATCAAAAAACGCGAAATCCTGCCGCACGGGGTCGTTCTTCGACAAGTCATCGAGCAGCGAGGAGTTGATGCGGACCCGCGTGCTCAGCCCAATGCTGGCCGCCAGCACCAGCGCACTCACCACGTATATCAGGCGCCGCTGCCGCAGCACTCCGCTGAAGAGGCGGCCAAGCACGCCGTCCCAGTCGTGGCCGTGCTTGCGCGGCTCGCGCAGGGCAGGCTTGTTGAGCAGCACCAGCATGGCTGGCAGCAGCGTAAAGCTGAGCACAAACGCCAGCAGCACCGCGATGCCCGTAAACAGCCCAAAGTTGTGAATGGGCCGGATGGTGCTGGTCATCAGCGTAAAAAAACCAATGCTGGTAGTGAGCGCCGACAACCCCGAGCCGAAGCCCGATTCCTTAATCGTAATGCGGAGCGCGTCTTTCTTGCCCGCGCCATAGCCTAGCTCGCTCACGTAGCGGCTGATAATATGAATGGTATCGGACATGCCCACCACAAACAGCATTAGTGGCAGCAAGGCCGTCATCAGGTCGATGCTGATGCCACAGGCGCCCATTACCCCTAGGCCCCACAAAATGGCCCCTAGGACTACCACCAGCGGCAGTAGCACGCCCCACCACGTGCGGAACGTGAGCCAGAGCAGCCCCGTCACAAGCAGCACCGAGAGGCTCATAAACACCACCAGTTCCCATTGTAGCCGGTCCACAAACACCGACTGCGCCACCAGTCGCCCCGCAAAGTGCGCCCGCTCTGCGGGCAGCCCGGCCCGCGCCAGGCCTTGGCGCAGCGAGGCCAGCAGCGAGTCGCCGGGCGGCTTCTCTAGGTCAGGCGTGAGCTGAAACACCAGCGCCACGGCCCGCGCATCGCGGCTAAAGACGTTGCCCACCAGCCCCGGCGTCCGAAAAATCAGCGTCGAGTCCTGGGCCCGGCTGGCTGGCACATCGGGGTGCAGGTAGGGTAGGTTATAAAAGCCAAAGCCCTCGACCACCGGGTTGGTGAGGGTAGTGGGGGAGGTGACGCTGAGCACGTGCGGCAGCCCCCGCGCCTCCCGCGTGAGGCTATCAACCTGGGCCAGAAACCGCGGCGCAAATACCGTTTGGCCAGCCGGCGCTTCGAGGCCTAGCAGCAGGTAGTCGTTGTCGTTGCCGAAGCGCTGGGTGTAGCCCTGGTAATAGTCGAGGTCAGGGTCGCCGGCCGGGTAGAAGTCGTTGAAATTGTAGTTGAAACGCAGCTGACTGGCGTAGTAGCCGGCCAGCCCCGTGAGCAGGGCTAGCACCAGCAGCGTGAGGTGCGCAAGGCGACGAAGGGGCATAAATACAGGTGGCGCGGACGCTGCAAGTCCGCGAAAGCGAAGAACAGTAACTCAAGCCGATAGCGGCTGCTTGCCGAAGCGTAGCAGTAACGCGCAGCCCGAGTAGTGGATATGCAAAAAAGCGCGTACTTTAGAAGTAACAAATAGCTTCAACTGTTCATCTTTAGCTTTCGTTTCCATGAAAAAGTCATTGCTCGCCCTTGCCCTGGTGGTTTCGACCGCTACTGCTTTTGCCAACGACGGTACCAAGCCTGCCGCTAAAAGTAAAAAAGACAACTGCACCGGCGCCGCTGCCGCCAAGTGTGAAAAAGGCATGACCGCTAGTGCTAGCATGGCTGGTATGCCCGCCTGCTGCCGCGCCAAAATGGCGGCTATGAAGGCTGCTACTCCAGCCACGGCTTCGGCTAAGTCAGCTACGAAGTCCTTATAAATACAGGATAAATACCAAAAAGAAAGGCCATCCTTAAAGGGTGGCCTTTCTTTTTGGTATATGGGTACTTATCTATTAGTTTATTCTAAAAACTATAGTACATTTCGCTATTCTTTTACACTCTCACTATCAGCCTATGGAGCTTATTGACTAACTTGCTAATCTAGCCTCGCGTGCTCAAAAGCAGCTTTCGCATATCCAAACGGAAGAAGCTACTAAGGCGGCGCTCGTAATGCCTTTCATCAATGCTCTTGGCTACAATGTATTCGACCCAACAGAGGTTGTGCCTGAATTCATTTGCGATATCGGTACTAAAAAAGGCGAGAAGATAGACTATGCCATTATGCGCGATGGCAAACCTATCATTCTGTTTGAGTGCAAACACGTTGGCAGCGACTTAAATATCAATCACGCTAGCCAATTATTTCGTTACTTCCACGTAACGGAAGCTCGAATCGCCATCCTGACCAATGGTATTCATTACAAGCTTTTTACCGACCTAGAGCAACCGAATAAAATGGATGAACGTCCATTTATGGAGTTTGACCTGTTTAATTTTCAAGAAAACGACGTCTCAGAGATAAAGAAGTTAAATAAGCTGGATTTCAAAATGGAGGACATGCTTTTTGCTGCCTACAATTTGAAGTACATGCGCGCTTTCAAAAAGTATTTTGAAGAGCAATTCAACCAGCCTTCTGCTGACTTTATACACTTCATCTCAAAACAGATTTATGATGGCACGCTCACGCCTAAGCTAAAGGAGCAGTTTAGCGTGCTGGTGCATCGCTCGTTTCATCAGTTTCTGAACGATAAGATTACCATGCGTCTCCGGTCGGCCATGCTGGACACAACTAGTAGCGTTTTGTCTCAAGAAATTCCCGCTGCTCCTGTTTCAGAAGCTGTACCTACAGCTCCGCTACCCGAGACAAGCGATAAGGAGATTGAAACAACTGTTGAAGAAACGGAGGGCTTCATGATTGTGCGAGCTATCCTACGAAAGTCAGTAGCAGTGAGCCGGGTAGTAATGCGTGACGTGCAATCCTATTGCGGCATTTTGCTAGATGACAACAACCGCAAGCCAATCTGCCGCCTGCATTTTAATGGCAGCAAAAAATTCGTGACTGTATTCGATGTGGAAGGTGGCGAGCGAGTAGATATTACATCGTTAGATAATCTCTATGAACTGGCTTCCCGAATCCGAACCGCAGTGCAGCGGTATGAAACAAAAGGGCAGGAAGTGCCTGTATCATAAGGCAGTTTAAGACTCTGTCCCTAGAAGCCACTCCTATATGGAGTGGCTTTTTTGTAGTTTTGAATCTGGCTGCTCTGTTTTGTGATAAAATAGGTTGCCGTTATTATGCGCCAATACCACGACCTCCTCCGTCAGATTCTCGAACAAGGCAACCAGAAAACCGACCGCACTGGTACTGGTACGCTGTCCATTTTTGGACCTCAGATGCGGTTCGACCTAGCCGAGGGTTTTCCGCTCGTTACCACCAAGAAGGTGCATCTCAAGAGCATCATTCACGAGTTGCTTTGGTTCTTGCAGGGCAGCACTAACATCGCCTATCTCAAAGAGCACGGTGTAAAAATCTGGGACGAGTGGGCCGACGAAAACGGTGACCTAGGGCCCGTGTACGGCTACCAGTGGCGCAGCTGGCCCGATGGCCACGGCGGCCACATCGACCAAATTTCGCAGATTATTCAGCAGCTCAAAACCCAGCCCGACTCTCGCCGCATGGTGGTGAGCGCCTGGAACGTGGCCGACCTGCCCAGCATGAAGCTGCCCGCCTGTCATGCCCTGTTTCAGTTTTATGTAGCCGATGGCCGGCTCTCGTGTCAGCTCTACCAGCGCTCGGCCGACGTATTCTTGGGTGTGCCTTTCAACATCGCCAGCTACGCCTTGCTCACCCTCATGGTGGCGCAAGTGACAGGCTTGCAGCCCGGCGAGTTTATCTGGACCGGCGGCGACACCCACCTCTACAGCAACCACCTCGAGCAAGCGCGCTTGCAATTGGAACGCGCGCCCCGCTCGCTGCCCACAATGCACCTAAATCCTGACGTGCAGGATATTTTTGGTTTTCGATATGAAGATTTTAAGCTGGAGGATTACGACCCCTGGCCAGCTATTAAAGCGCCAGTTGCGGTGTAGAAAAAGGGAGATTTTCTAAAAATGAGAGCAGGTTTTCTCAAAAAAGTACTTTTTCATGTAGACCTAACTACCGGATATTCGTATCTGTAGTGAGTTTGGCATCGGGATTGTCTTTTTTATCAGGGAGAACTAGTCTACTTCTATTTTGGGTATTTCGCTGCTTTCCACGTTGCATCGGGCGCTTATCACGCTTACCGCATTGCACTTGGGCCAAGGGCCCAGAAAAGTTGTTTTGGCCAAAAACCAAGTGACTGAAGCTGACTTGCGTGAGTACTATGAGCAGTGGCAACGCTTACAAGTAGTGCACCAAGCCAAACAAGCTCGCTACGAGCCTAAGCCTGCCACTGGCCTAGGGCCCATAGAAGCCACAATTTCCACTCACACCTAGGTGCTTCAGCCCTGCAGGCCGTACCACCGTATAAGGGCCAGCATGAGGCAATCGCTACGAGTTTTTTTGATGGGTTTAGGGGGCAGCTGGTTACTGGCCGCCGCTCCTGCCTGCGCCCAGACTGGCGAAGGCGTTTATGCCGCGCCCGGGCATCTGATTACATTTCCGCACCGGCAGCCCCCGCCGCCCCCAAAAGTTGATGCGGTTGTATCGCCAATTTTGCCACGCTTCTGGCACGATGAAGCTAACGGCCGAGAACGAGCTAGTAAATTTTATCGTTTTATGAGCCAGTATCTTAAATACCCGGAGCCGGCTGTGAAAGCTGGTGTAGTGGGTCGCATCTACGTGCGGCTGACGGTGGGCCCTAACGGTAAAGTAAATGCCGCGCAGGTGGTGCGCCGCCAAGTAGCTTCGCTGCTAGCAACGCCGCCAACTTCAACCGAGGTGGCAGCCGCAACCACCTCGCTCGAGGCCGAAACCCTCCGCATTTTCTGGGCAGCTAAGTTTCAGGTAGCCAAAATAAAAGCCGACACAGTCACCGTATCGGCCAGCTACCAGATGGAGTAGCCGCTAGCCCCGCAGGCTAGCCAATAGCGCTGGGCTCGGCTCGGCGAAAATGACGTGGCCCACTTGCTGCACGGCTCGCACCGCAGCGACGTTAGCCGTGAAAACGGCATCCGCTGCTAGTAAGTCGCTTGGCAAAAACAATCCTTCCTGGCAATGGATACCTAGGGCGGCCGCTCGCCGTAGGATATCGGCCCGGCGCACCCCGGCTACGCAGCCGCTAGCCAAGGCGGGGGTATATAAGGTGCTGTCCTTGAGCCAAAAAATGGCTGCTGCGCCTGCCTCGGCTACCTGCCCAGCGCTGTTGCATAAAAGAATTTCATCGAGCCCGCGCTGCTGCCGCTCGTGGGCGGCGCGTACATAAAGCCACGCCTGTGGACCCTTGCAAAAGCTGAGCGGCGAGTAAATAGACTGCGTTTCGTGGGCAAAATGGGCTTTAGAGATGGGCGAGTCGTCGGGCACGAATGGCTCGGCGGTGGCCAGCCACTCGGCCGTGTCGGTGGGTGGGGTGTAGCGCCCGCCGCCGCTACGCCATAGCTGCACGCGCAGGCGGGCGGCAGGTAGGTGGTTGGCTGCGGCCAAGCGGCCTAGGGTCGTAGTTAAGGCTTCTGCACTGGCAAGCGGTGCGGGCAGCGTAAGGTAGAGCGCCGCTGCTGCCTGCTGCATACGGGCGGCGTGGTCGGCAGCTAGGCACAGTTGCGCACCGCGAAAAACTAGCGTTTCAAAAAAACCATCACTGAAAGCCAAGCCACGGTTAGGTAGGGGCAAGCTGGCAGTAGATACTAAGTTGTTATTAAATAATAGCATAAATGATTAGCGACGAGCTACGCGGTAAGGCACCGTGACTCTAAACGTAGAATCACGGACATTAGAACTGACTCGGATGGTGCCTGACCAGGTGGCGGGGCCGGGGCGGGCGGGGGCGTGGAAACGCACCAGCCCCGTGCCAGCTGGCGTGAGGGGGATGGGCCTCCCATTGCAGGTCATCTGCATGCTTAGCTCATTAGCCGAAAAATAGTTTGCTACCCCTAATCGAGCGCGATAAGTGCTACCGGGGGCGACTACGTTAGATTCGGCGGTGGCAATTGCTAGTGGCTGTGTTAGCCAGCGCCGCGCGCCTACTTTGTTGCTTATGTGTTGCAGTGCGTACGTGTGGCGGGCCAAAAGCTCACTTTCTAGTCGGGTAAGGTCAGCTAGGGCCTCTATCACTGGAGTATCTGGCTCAAGGGCCGGCAAGAGCAGTGGTGCTGTCTTGGCTTCAAGCAAACCGAGTCGTCGCAGCGTATCGGTGTAGGCAGCCAACTGCCGCGCTAGCGCCTGCCGCTGTGGTGCGTCGTGACTCAGCCCCGCGCCGATGGGGGCACCTAGGTGCTGCAAAGGCTGCGCTTCTGTATTGCCAGTGGCGCGATGCAAGCGGTCGCCGGTGTTCCGTAGCGCCTCTATTAGTTGCTTAGCGCGGGTTTGCAGTGCTTGGGCACGGTGCACGAGTGCCATATCAGCCGGTCGGTTACGGTCTTTGGCAGCCGCTTCCTCCATATATCTTATGGCATCATCGGCAATGCGGCTAGCCAAGTTATTCTCAGCAGTGAGCACTGTTGTCAGCTGCTCTAGTTGCTGATACAGTTGGTTTTGCTGGGCATAGTGGCGTAATGCGGCCCAACTGACTACACCTATTAACAACACCAAAAGAAAAAGGCGGCGCATTAGCGTTGGCGAGGCTTAACGATGAGATAAGGCACAGTGATTTCCAGCGTAGTGTCGCCGGCCGCCCACGGCAGCTGTGCGCGACCGTGCCATTCGGCCCGCACAGTATCGGGCTGGCCGGGGCGAGCGGCGGGCACGTCGAAATGCACCAGTGCCTGACCAGTACCGGGGTCAATAGGTATTTCCTGGCCGTTGGCGCTGAAGTGCATGCGCCTAGTCGAAGCAGCTTGCAGCAGCATAAGCTGGGCTTGGTAAACTGCGCCCGGAGCTACTGTTGTAGCTAGCGGTATTGCCGCCGCCCCGATTCTGTCGAAGCAAAAGCAGCACTTAGAGCCCACTTTCTCAGCCTGGATTTGTAGGGCTCGTGCTTCTAGCTGCCGCGTCTGTGTTTCGAGTTTGGTTAGCACGGCTAATGCAACGGGCGCCGGGGCGGTCGTACCATCAAAGCCACTTAGCCAGCCGGCAGTAGAGGCCAATTGCGTGGACTCACTAGGAACGAAATCCCTGATAAAAAGCGCATACTGACCTAGCTGTGCAGGAAGTTGCTGTAGTTCTGGGCGCTGACCAGCTTGCCAAGATTGTCGCAATTGGTGTATCGTATCAATCAGGGCCTTTGTTCGACCCTGAATTTCCTTGGCCTGCTGAAGCACCGCCACATCGGCGGCTTGGTTGTAATTTTTATCAACAATAGTAGCTAGGCTGGCCAACGTGTTCTTAGTGGCTAGTGCCCGCTGTTTGTTGCTGGCTATCAAGCGGGTTTCCAGCGCTGTGACGCGGGCTAGAGTAGCCGTTTGTTGCGCCTGCGCCTGGTAGTAAGCGAAGCCTGCCGCTACAAGGAAAGTGGTAACCAGCAGCCCAGCGAGAAATCGTTTAGATTGGCTCATACAGGAGGTGCAAGACGTCAGTAAGCCTTACTAGGTATGCTATTTTAGACAAAAAGGCCCAAAGGTAAATAATGTCCACAAAGTCCGACCATTCCGACCAGCCTGCTTGAATCTGTGGTCTAGACAAGCACGAATTTCTTGCCTGGCAGTGCCCGCACCACGCTCCGGAATTCCAGCCCTAGCAGTAGTGAGGCCACTAGGTGAATAGGAAGTTGCGCCTTCCAGGCCAAGTCGTCCATTTGGGCTTCCTTGCTAGCCATCAGCACCGAAATGAGCGCAAACTCGTCGGCGGTGAAGTCGGCAGCCGAGTAGGAGGGAGGCAACTGAAACTTGCCGGGCAGGTGCAGTGCGGCGTCCCAGTTCAGGAGCTGCTCTAGGTCCTTGGGCTCTTGGTAAAGCGCAGCCTTGTGGCTCTTGATGAGAGCGTTGCAGCCTTCCGAAGATGGGGCACCTAAGGGGCCGGGCACGGCTAGTACGTCGCGGTCGTAACTCAGGGCTAGCTCGGCGGTGATGAGGGCGCCGCCCTTGGCCGCCGCTTCGACCACCACCGTGCCATCGGCAAGGCCCGCAATAATGCGATTGCGCTGCGGAAAATTGTAACGGTCGGGCTGTGTGCCGAAGGGAAATTCGGTAAGCAAACCGCCCGTTTCACGCATTTTCTCGGCCGTTTTGCGGTGCGCGGCGGGGTAGATGATATCGAGCCCAGTAGCCATTACGCCCACTGTTAGCAGCCCTTCCTGCAAGGCGGCGCGGTGCGCCATGATATCGATGCCGTAGGCCAGGCCGCTGATAATGAGGGGCTGGTGCGGCAGCACGCCCTTAAGCAGGCGCTCGGTTTGCTCGCGGCCGTACTCGGTGGCCTGGCGGGTGCCTACCAGGGCCAGCGTTTTGGGCGCATTTAGGTCGGCTGGGCCCTGGTAGTAGAGCAGTACCGGCGCGTCGGGAATAAGCTTGAGGCGCGAAGGATACCGCTTACTGGTGTAAAACAGAATTTCTACACCCTCTTTTTCGGCCTTGCGCAAGCTGGCTTCGGCCTGCGCCAGCGCCTTGCCCCGCTCGGGTCCGGTCAGGATTTTGATGGTAGCGTCGCCCACTCCCGGAATGCGCCGCAGCTTGCCGGGTGGCAGGTTAAACACATTTTTGGCCGACGAGCCATAGCTCATTAGCTGCCGCGTGAGCTGCGGGCCAATGCCGGGAAGGAGGGTGAGGGCGAGTTCGTGGTAGAGGTCGTCGGTAGGCATGTAGCGCGAAGCTTTATGCTTCGTGCCCGAGCGCAGCTAGTTCTGCGGTCGAGATGATGTAAAGTTAACTAAGCTCGCCAATTGCAGCTGCTAGTTACTGTAAATCTGCCTTCCCCGCTCCGTCAATCTCCTTTTTTAAGCTCACCAAAAAGCCGCGTACCTTCTCTAAAGACTGAATCACGTCAATCTTATCCTTGAGCTGGCCGCCCTTCTGCTTCAGCATCTCGCGGGCACCAGGAATAGTGTAGCCGCGCTCTTTAACCAAGTGATAAATAGTGCGAAACGTATCGACGTCGGCCTGGGTAAATAAGCGGTTGCCCTTTTTGCTCTTGCGCGGGCGCAGCTCATCAAACTCCGTTTCCCAAAAACGGATGAGCGAGGTAGCCACGCCGAACTGCTCGGCCACTTCGCCAATGGTGAAGTACTGTTTGGTAATGTCGCGTTCTTTATAAGGCATAAGCCACTAACGCGGGCCTAGGCCCGGCAGGTATTTCAAAATCAATAAAAGAGAGCCGCTACCTTTGCAAAAGGGATGCCCGGCGGTTTCGGCCGCCGAAAAGTAGCCACAAATCCTCTTCAAGCCTAATTATGCCCCGGCCGCTGCCGGGCGCTCTTCTGCCATGTCGCTCCCAACCGCCAGCCACGTTCGCCAGCAGTTTCTCGATTTCTTTGCCAGCAAAGGCCACCACATCGTGCCCTCGGCCCCGCTCGTAGTTAAAGACGACCCCACGCTACTGTTTATCAATAGCGGCATGGCGCCGTTCAAAGACTACTTCCTAGGTAACAAACCTGCGCCGTTCAAGCGCGTGGTCGATACGCAGAAGTGTCTGCGCGTCAGTGGCAAGCACAACGACCTAGAAGAGGTAGGCTACGATACCTACCACCACACCATGTTCGAGATGCTCGGCAACTGGAGCTTTGGCGATTACTTCAAGAAGGACGCTATTGCCTGGGCCTGGGAACTGCTGACGGAGGTGTACAAACTGCCTAAAGACCGGCTGTATGTGACTTACTTCGAAGGTGATAAGGGCGACGGCCTAGGTCCTGACAGCGAGACGCAAGACCTGTGGCGGCAGTACACCACCGACGACCGCATTTTGCCCGGCAACAAGAAGGACAACTTTTGGGAGATGGGCGATACGGGCCCGTGCGGCCCGTGTACCGAAATTCACATCGACCTGCGTGATGAAAGTGAAATAGTCCAGAAGTCGGGCCGCGAGTTGGTGAACGCCGACCACCCGCAAGTGGTAGAGGTGTGGAACAACGTATTCATGGAGTTTCAGCGCCTGGCCGACAAGTCGCTTATCAAGCTGCCCGCCCAGAGCGTGGACACCGGTATGGGTTTCGAGCGCCTGATGATGGCCGTATCGGGCGTAAAATCGAACTACGATACCGATGTCTTTCAGCCGCTTATCCAGTTTATCGCTAAGGAAGCTGGCGTGCAGTACCACGGCACCTCACCCGCTACGGTAAACGACCAGCCCGCCACCGAAAACGAGCGCACCGATATTGCTATCCGAGTGCTGGCCGACCATATCCGCGCCATTGCTTTCACCATTGCCGATGGCCAACTGCCTAGCAATGTGAAGGCTGGCTACGTCATTCGGCGCATCTTGCGCCGCGCCGTGCGCTACGCTTTTTCATCGCTAAACCAAAAGCAGCCTTTCCTATATAAGCTCGTGCCAGTGCTGGCCGACCAAATGGCCGGCATCTTCCCCGAGCTGAAAGCCCAGCAGGCCTTCGTGACGCGGGTGATTGAGGAAGAGGAAATTGCGTTCCTCAAAACCCTCGAAACCGGCCTGCGTCGCCTTGATGCGCTCGAAGAAGCTGCTCGTGCTAACGGCGGCATGATTGATGGCCAAACGGCGTTTGAGTTGAGCGATACTTTCGGCTTCCCGCTTGACCTCACTGCTCTTATTGCCCGTGAAAAAGGATTGACGGTGGACGAAGAAGGCTTCAAGAAGGCCCTCGAAGCTCAGAAAAACCGCAGCCGCAACGCCCAGGAAACCGAGCAGAGCGACTGGGTGACAGTGCTCGATACCGACGCGCCCAACGTATTTGTGGGCTACGACCAAGACGAGGCCACCGCCCACCTGCTGCGCTACCGCAAGGTGGATAAAAAAGGCAAAACCGAGTACCAACTGGTGCTCGACCAGACGCCATTCTATGCTGAGAGCGGCGGCCAGATTGGCGACACCGGCTTTCTGGAAAGTGCCTTCGATAAGGTGCGCGTCATCGACACGAAAAAGGAAAACGACCTCATCATCCACACCACCCTGGACCTGCCGCAGGACCTAGGGGCAGAGTTCCGTGCCCGGCCCGATGCCGCGCGGCGTGGGCTGATTAAGAACAACCACACGGCCACGCACTTGCTGCAAGCCGCGCTGCGCCGCGTGCTCGGCGAGCACGTGCAGCAAAAAGGCTCCTTGGTAAATGAGAAGCTGCTACGCTTCGACTTCTCGCACTTCACCAAAGTGACCGATGCCCAGCTGCGTGAAATCGAAACCATTGTAAACGAGCGCATCCGCCAGCAGATTCCGTTGGATGAGCGTCGCAACGTGCCTATTGCCGAGGCCAAGAACCTAGGGGCCATGGCCTTGTTTGGGGAGAAGTACGGTGATTTTGTGCGCGTTATCACCTTTGACAAAGACTACTCGGTAGAGCTTTGCGGCGGCCTGCACGTGCCGAACACGGGCGCCATTGGTTATTTCAAAATCACCAGCGAAAGCGCCGTTGGCGCGGGCGTACGCCGCATCGAAGCCGTAACGGCTGGCGCGGCCGAGGCCTTTGTGGACCAGCAAATCGACCTGCTAAACCAAGTGCGCGAAACCCTTGGTAACCCGCAGCACCTGCTGCCTACTCTCGAAAAGCAGACGGAAGAAATTGCGGCCCTGCGCAAGCAGATTGAGCAATTTGCTCAGCAAAGCCTCAACCAACAGAAGGCACAGTTAGTCAATCAGGTAAAGGACCTAAATGGCGTGCATTTCTTAGCTGTTCAGGTGCAGGCAACCAGCGCCGACGACCTCAAGAAGCTAGCCTATGACCTGCGCCAGCAGGTAACTAACTTGGTGGCCGTCCTAGGTGCTGACATTGATGGCAAGCCGCAACTAGCTGTGATGCTGGACGACGAAATTGCCCGCGCCGGCAAGCTCAACGCCAGCACGCTGGTGCGTGAGTTGGCCAAGGAAATTCAGGGCGGCGGCGGTGGGCAGCCGTTCTTCGCCACCGCCGGTGGCAAAAACGTGGGCGGCCTAGGTGCCGCCATCGGCAAGGCCGAAGCCTTGGTGGCTGCAGGCCTGTAGCAAGTATTGCTGGATATAGTTCTATTAAAAAGCCCGCCGGATAGTATCCGGTGGGCTTTTTTGGTGAGCGAGGTAGGAGCCGTCTGTAATGAACGTGCGGCTAACACGATAAAGTAGCCTAGAAGCCGCTGCACAACTACGTTTTGTTCTTAACTAGCAGCCGCGTAAACCCTTTTTCGTTACTGCCATGTCCTTCTCCCTTATTTTCCTGGGGTTGCTCCTGCTCACGGCTTTTTTAAGCTACGTTATTGTGCCGCAGGGCACGGTGGCGGTTGTTACCATTTTCGGGAAATACCGGCGTATTATGGTGCCGGGCCTGAATTTTAAGCTGCCCTTTATCGAGAACGTTTACAAGCGCATCTCGATTCAGAATCGCTCGTTGGAGCTAGAATTTCAGGCTATTACGATTGACCAGGCCAACGTCAACTTCAAGGCCATGCTGGTGTACGCGGTGTTCGACCAAAGTGAAGAAGCCATCAAGCGCGTGGCCTTCAAATTTGTGGACGAGCGCAGCCTGATGCAGGCCCTGGTGCGCACCGTGGAGGGTAGTATTCGGGCCTTTGTGGCTACGCAGCGCCAGGCGGCAGTACTCAGCCTGCGTGGCGAAATCGTGCTGCACGTGAAAGACCAGCTCGACGAAACCCTCGAAAGCTGGGGCTATCACCTTATCGATTTGCAACTGAACGATATTGCCTTTGATGAGGAAATCATGCGTTCGATGGCTAAGGTGGTGGCTAGCAACAACCTAAAGGCAGCTGCCGAAAATGAGGGCCAAGCACTACTCATTACCAAGACCAAGGCGGCCGAAGCGGAGGGCAACGCTATTAAGATTTCGGCAGAAGCCGAAAAAATCGCGGCTCAGCTGCGGGGGCAGGGTGTGGCACTGTTCCGGGAAGAGGTAACCAAGGGTATGGCCCACGCCGTGCAAGAACTGGCTGACAACAACCTAGACCCCTCACTCGTCTACTTCTCGATGTGGACGGAAGCTATCAAGCACTTTGCCGAGCAAGGCCAGGGCAACGTCATTTTCCTCGATGGCTCGAATGAGGGCCTCGAGAAGAATATGCAGCAAATGCTAGCCTTGCAGCACCTTGACCGGCCGCGCGGAACCGGGCGCTAGTGCGCTGAGAATGCTTTGTATGAAGTTCATGCCTTAACGATACTCGCTTCGGATGCGCTACTTATATACTGGTATCTGCGGGCTGCTGGCCCAGCTGGCTCATGGCCAATCGGTGACCGATACGCTGGCTTATGAGCAGTCCCGGCAAACGACGGAGGAAGCGAGCCGCCGCGTGACTTCGCATACCGACTCGACGGGCCTATGCGTAGAAACGCTAAGCTGGGCCGGGCCCCGTGGGCTGGTGCGCATTTACTACGCTTCGGGTCTGCTTAAAGAATACGTGCCTTACGCCGACCTAGGTATGGGGCAGGTGCATGGCGTGGCCACTACCTGGTACGAGAGCGGCCAGTTGGAGAGCCGGCAGCCCTTCATACAAGGAAAACGCGAAGGAAAGTTAGAGCTTTACTACCCCGATGGACAGCTGAAGCGCCGCACAGAATATGCAACTGGGGCCGAGCTACCGGGCCAGTGCTTCGACGAAGCGGGCCGGCCAGTTGCCTACTTCGCCTACGAGCAGCTGCCACTCTACCCGGGCGGCCATGCGCAGCTAACGAAGGAGATAAACAATGCGTTGCGTTGGCCGCGCGACGTAACGCCTCTGATGCTGCTAATGCGGCGCACGGTTTGCCTCAGTTTTATGGTTGATGAGCAGGGAGCTATTCAATCGCCTAGGGTGGCCGTGTCGAGCGAGCTGCCTTCATTAGACCGCGCAGTGCTGGCTACCATCGCCAAGTTGACGCGCCGCTTTGCACCGGCCCGGCGCGATGGCCGGATAGTGCAAAGCGCTTATTATCTGCCAATTCAGTTTTGAAAGGGACTATATACCCGCCAGCCTGAGAAAATAAGGAGGTGTCGCGCCTAGTTATGAGCAACCAAAAACGGGGCTCACCAGTACCTAGCTGCGAAGAAGCCCAACGGGGCTTACGAAGAGCTTGAAACGTGCAAAATCTTGGCGTGCGTTAGCGTACGCTAGTACCTTTGCCTCGCTTTTTGCCAAGACACTACACCAATTTTCTCTACGTCTGTCAATCAGTACCCTTTTTTCTTTCTCAATGAAACACCAGTTATTCACTGCTTCCGTGCTTGGCCTAGGGCTACTGGCGGGGGCAACAAATGTGCAAGCGCAGTCGGCTGACCGCAAATGGGGCCTCAGTGGCTACACCACCATTCTGCGCTACCGGGGCGACCTAGGCAACAACTATTTCATGCGCCGCTATCCTACGTTTGGGGGCGGCCTCACCCTGAGCCGCTACCTGAGCAAAGGTCTCGACATCAACCTGTCGGCCAACCAAGCCACACTGCGTTACCCCAGCGACCCCAACACGTTTATCAACGGCAACCGCTTCTACGCCAACGTTAGCTCGTTTGGCCTAGGCTTCAAGCTAAAGCTGAACAACGGCTGGGCGCTAAAAGAGGATGCCGCCATTCAGCCCTACATCTTGTTGCAGCCGGGCTACGCTTACATCTACACCGACCGCTACCTCAACAACGCAACGACTCCTAGTTCTACCAACTACGGGGCGTTTGATGCGCAGGCTGCAGTAGGTCTTAATTTCCGCATTACGCCCGGTTTTAACTTTTTCGTGCAAGCCGGTCAGCACATCTTGTTTACCGATGATGCTCGCTTAGATGGGATAGCCGGCCCACGCAATGGGTGGTTTAATAAGTACGACCAGTACCTGCAGTACTCGGCCGGTGTAACCGTGAACTTTGGTAAGGCCAAAGACACCGACGGCGACGGTGTGCCTGACCGCAAAGACAAGTGCCCCGACACCCCGCAGGGTGTGAAAGTGGACGAAAACGGCTGCCCTGTAGACACCGATGGTGATGGCGTAGCTGACTACCAAGATAAGTGCCCCGACGTGAAGGGCCTCGCTAGTCTGCAAGGCTGCCCCGACTCGGACAATGACGGCGTAGCCGACAACGACGACAAGTGCCCCAACACCCCCGCTGGTGTGAAAGTAGACGCTTCGGGCTGCCCCGTTGATAGCGACGGTGACGGCGTGGCCGACTATCTCGACAAGTGCCCCAACACCCCTGCTGGTGTGAAAGTGGATGCTAACGGCTGCCCGCTCGACCGCGACGGTGACGGTGTACCCGACTACCAGGACCGCTGCCCCGACCGTGCCGGCCCCGCCAGCAACAAAGGCTGCCCCGAGATTAAGGCCGAGCAGAAGAAGGTCCTCAACGAGGCTACCAAGTACATCAACTTCGACTTCAACAAGGCTACCCTGAAGCCTTCGTCGTTCCCCAAGCTGGAGCAGATGGTGCAGATTATGAACGAGTACCCCGACTACTCACTCAGCATCGCTGGCCACACCGACGACGTGGGCAACGACGACTACAACCTGCGCCTGAGCTACGAGCGTGCTGCTGCCGCTCGCAAGTACATGGTTGACAAAGGCGTTCCGGCCGAGCGTATCGAGTCACGCGGCTATGGCGAAACCAAGCCGATTGCCGACAACAAGACCAAAGCTGGCCAGGCCTTAAACCGCCGCGTTGACTTTGACCCTTACCTGACCGGCGAAGCCAACGCTGCCGAAGCCAAGTACGGCCCTGCCCCGAGCATTTCGGAGCTGAAAGCCACTGGCAAGCCGCTGCCCGGCAAGAAAACCACTGGCACCGGCTCGCCCCGCAGCCGCAAGGCGCCTGTGAAAAAGGCCCCCGCCAAGCGCAAGTAAACGCGCCTAGGTAGCCTACTTAGAAGTGGCCTGCTCCCAGCGAGCAGGCCACTTTTTTTGTGCCATTAATCGAGTTCAGTGGTTTTACACTAGCATAGCCGCCGGTTCGCTGGGTACTAAATCAGGACTAACTTGCGGCTTCTTAGCTTAAGAGACTTATGGACGACGCCACGATTGCGAATTACCAGCCTGTTATCGGCCTGGAAGTACACGCCCAGCTGCTGACGCACAGCAAGATGTACTCGTCGGATGAGAACGAGTACGGGTCGCTGCCCAACACCAACCTATCGGTAATCACCCTAGGCCACCCCGGCACGCTACCCCGCGTGAACCGCACGGCCGTGGACTTTGCCATCAAAATGGGATTGGCTACCAATTGCCAGATACAGCGCGAAAACCTGTTTGCCCGCAAAAACTACTTCTATCCCGACCTCCCCAAGGGCTATCAGATTACACAGGACAAAACGCCCATCTGCTACGGCGGGCACATTGACATCCGGCTGGCTGATGGCAGCACGCGGCGCATCGGTATCACGCGCATTCATATGGAGGAAGACGCGGGCAAGAGCATGCACCTAGCCGGCGAAACCGAAACCCTGGTGGACCTGAACCGCGCGGGCGTGCCGCTTATCGAGATTGTGAGTGAGCCCGACATTCGCACCGAAGAAGAAGCCTACGCATACCTAGCCGAAATCAAGAAGCTGGTGCAGTACCTCGAAATCTGCGACGGTAACATGGAGGAAGGCTCCTTACGCTGCGACGCCAACGTGAGCGTGATGAAAAAGGGCGCCACCGAGTATGGTACGAAGGTGGAGGTCAAGAATATGAACTCGTTCCGCAATGTGCAGCGGGCCATTGAGTATGAGGTAAAGCGCCAGGTTGAAATCCTAGAGAATGGGGGCGAGGTAGACTCCGAAACCCGCGGCTTCGATGCTACTAGCGGCACTACCAGCGGACAGCGCTCGAAAGAAACGCTGAATGACTACCGCTACTTCCCCGAGCCCGACCTGCCGCCGCTGATAGTGGACGATGCGTGGCTGCACCGCGTGCAGGCAGCCCTGCCGGCGCTGCCGCAGCAGCTCTATGCCCGCTTCACGGGCGAACTGGGCCTAAGCGACTACGACGCCAACGTGCTGATTGACCAGAAGGAAGTGGCCCAGTACTTCGATGAGCTGTCGCGCCTCACGCCCAATGCCAAGGCTGCGGCCAACTGGATAATGGGCCCCGTGAAATCGTACCTCAACGAGCGGGCGCTGGAGCTAGCTGACTTCCCGCTCGACCCAGCACAGTTGGCGGGCATCATCGAGCTGATTGATGCGGGCAAGCTCAACTACTCGGTGGCCTCCAAGCAGCTGTTTCCATATCTGCTCGAGCACCCCACTGCCAACGCCACGGGCGCAGCCGAGACCCTAGGGCTACTCACGAAGGCCGACGCGGGCGAACTGCAAGCTTTGGTGGACCAGGTGCTGGCCGCCAACCCAGCCAAAGTAGCTGAGTACCGAGCCGGTAAAAAGTCGCTCACTGGCATGTTTATGGGTGAGCTAATGAAGCTGACCGGTGGTAAGGCCGACCCCAAGCTGGCCAACCAGCTGCTGCGCAAGGGCCTGGATGGCTAAGCGGGAACTACCTGCCTCCTTCTGCGCTTTCAGCCGCAATGCACCAGCCCTAGGTGCGCTATTATCGTTGTTTTGCCCCATGACTGCCTCTATGAATCTTACCCTTGCTGCCGTGGCCTTGCTTGGCCTCACCAATGCCTGCCAGAACGCCAGTGCGGCCTCTGGCTACGAAATAAGTGGGCAGCTCAAGAATGCCCCGGCGGGTACTACGCTCCACTTGGCCGAGCTTACCAGCAGCCAGTTTGTGGAGCGTGGCACGGCCAAAACCGACGCGCAGGGAAACTTTACTTTCAAAGGCGAGCAGCCGGCCTCGGCCGCCGTGTACCAGCTGAAGGTAGACGAGCCTAACCAGGTGCTGCTGGTACTCGACAATAAAACCCGCCTTACCCTGAATGGCGACGCCAAGAACCTGATGACGACCTATGCTGTGAAAGGCTCTAAGGATTCAGAAGTCATTCAGGAGCTTACGCGCAGCAACCTGGCCAGCAAGGTGCAGCTCGAAAACCTAGGGCAGCGCTACACACTGGCCAGTCAGAGCGGTAAAACCGATTCGCTCGACACCATCAAGAACCAGTACCTAACAGCGGTGAATAACCTGACGGCCCGCAACAAAGCTATTATTCGGCGCAATGCGAAGTCGGTAGCGGCGGGCTTTGCGGTGCTCAGCTTCGTGAGCCCCGATGAGGAGTTTCAATTTGCTGACTCCATCGCTACGGTACAGCGCACGGCGCAGCCCAACTCGCCATTCACGGCGGCGCTCACCGAGCGGCTGGCGCCGCTGCGGGCCACGGCTATCGGCACCTCAGCACCCGAAATCAACTTGGCCAAGCCAGATGGCACTAAGCTTTCGCTGAAAAGCCTGCGCGGTAAGTACGTGCTGGTAGACTTCTGGGCCAGCTGGTGCGGCCCCTGCCGCGGCGAAAACCCCAACGTGGTGAAAGCCTATAATGAGTATAAGGACAAAGGCAAGGGCTTCACGATTTACAGCGTGTCGCTCGACGACGACAAGGCTCGCTGGACCCAGGCCATTGCGGCCGACGGCTTAGCCTGGCCCAACCACGTATCGGACCTGCAAAAGTGGAACAGCGCCGCTGCCTCGGCCTACGGCATTCAAGCTATTCCGCAGTCGTTTTTGCTTGACCCACAAGGTAAAATCATTGCCAAAAACCTGCGCGGCCCCGCGCTGCAAGCCAAACTGGCCGAGGTGCTGAAATAAGTGCCCCGAGCCCTAGGTATGAAAAAGGCCCGCTTCTACGTAGAAGCGGGCCTTTTTCATACCTAGGGCTTGTTTTACTGATTTAAAAACATGCGCTGCAAGCCGCCCCAAAGGCGCTTTTTGAGGCTGGTGTCGTATTCTATCATTTCGACCTCCGCGCCGGCCAGGTAGGCCAGGCCCACAGAGGGAAACTGCACGGGCTCGTATATCTGCGTGGTGCGCACGGCCACATCGAGCAAGTTTTTGCCAAAGGCTAGGATGTGGGTAGCGGCAATTTCCTTGCGTAGGTTTTGCAAAGCCACGGGGTAGGGACCCTCCACGTTTACAAGCACTACGTCGGCCATAACTAAGCCAATGGCTTTAAGCAAGTTATTGAGGAAAACGTTGCGCGGTAATTTATTGAACCGCTCGGCGGGCAGGCGTACTAGTAGCACTACTCCTTGTGCATTAGCACCTAGGGTGCTGAATTCGGTGAGCAGATAAGGCGCTACGGCTGGTGCTGCCGCGGGGCTAGCGGGTGCGGGTGGCGGCGTAGTGGGTGCTGGGGGTGGCGTAGTGGGTGGTGCGCTTAGCCCTGTACCCGACAGCGACGGCAACTTGCCAACTGGGGCCGCTACTGGTGGCACTGGCTTAGCTACAGCTACTGGTGCGGCTGGCGGCACAGGTGCAGCTGGTGGCACTTGTGAGGCAACGGCCGGCCTAGGTGCCGGCGCTGCGGCCACTGGCGTACTACTCTCAGCCGGAGCGCTCGCTACGGCAGGCGCAGGCGCAGGCTCACGCTCGTGCGCCTCGAAGGGCATGTAGAGCGTAATATCAGTATAAAAATTTTGCAGAAAGGCTAGGGTGCCGGCTTGCTCGTCAGCCATAGGTGCCTAAGATTAAGCTAGTTCAAATAACGCTTTTAGCTCGGTGGCATCAGTGGGCTTCATGCGGCCGGCCAGCACGAGGCGTAGCTGGCGGCGGCGCAGGGCCCCGTCGTAGAGGGCAATTTCGTCGGCGGTTTCGGGCACGGCCTCGGGCACATCGATGGGGCGCCCCGATTGGTCGACGGCCACGAAGGTGAAGAATGCCTCGTTGGTTTTCATCTTGGTGCCGCTCGGAATGTCTTCGGCCCACACGTCGATGTGCACCTCCATGCTGGAGCTGAAGGCTCGCGTTACTTGCGCTTGCAGGGTAACAACGCTACCTAGGCGAATAGCGTCGCGAAACGACACGTTATCAACCGAGGCTGTGACGACGATGCGATTGGAGTGCTTTTGGGCGGCAATGGCAGCGGCAATGTCCATGAGGTGCATCATGCGGCCACCCATCAGGTTATTGAGGGTGTTGGTATCGTTGGGCAGTACCAACTCAGTCATGATGACGTAGGAGTCGGCGACGGGGCGTTGCTTGCGCACTTCGAGGGTACTTATAAAGTAAAAATTAGAAAGTTGGAATTGCAGCGGCGGTGTATAGCGAGGCAAGCCAACTAGTGCAAAGGTACGGCCGCTGCCAAGGCGCGACCGAGAGGTCGGCCAGGCACCCTTCTACCACCTTCGGTTATTTCCACCCCGCGGCGCCCAGCAGTGGCACAAACCGGCACCCACCAAATTCCTCCCGCACAAAGGACTCAGGCCCCTCGCGCGTGATGCGCAGGAGCTGCTGCTGGCTGGGGTCTTGAGCACCCACTGGCACCACTAGCCGCCCGCCTATGCGCAGCTGCCGCAGCAGGGCTGGGGGCAGCGCAGGGGCGCCAGCAGTTACCAAGATGCCGTCGTAGGGCGCACCGGCTGGCCAACCTAGCGAGCCATCGCCTAGGTGCAGGCCCGCCGTGGGCAGGCCTAGGGCGGCTAGGCGCGCCCGCCCCCGTGCGTAGAGCACAGGGTTGAACTCAATGCTTTGTACCTGGCTGGTGAGCTGACACAGCACCGCATACTGGTAGCCCGAGCCTGTGCCGATTTCGAGCAGCTGCTGGCCGGGCTGCACGCCCAGCAGCTCGGTTTGGGTAGCCACGGTGGCGGGCTGCGAGATGGTTTGGCCCTCCCCAATGGGGAAGGCTTTATCTTGGTAGGCGTGGGCTTCGAAGGCAGGCTCGAAGAACAGATGGCGTGGCACGGCGGCCATCGCGGCTAGCACGCGTTCGTCGCGAATGCCGCGCTGCTCGCGTAGCAGCGTCACCAGCGCTCGGCGCTGGCCGCGGTGGCGATAGGTGTCGCGGTCGGGGGAAATCGGAGGAGTGATAAGCGGAGAGGTTGAGCTATTGGCGGGGCGGCGCCCTATTTTTGCGCCATACGCTGCGAAAATACGACTTGCCCGCTCCTTTGCTCTTGCTCCGCCGCCTTCAGTACTGCAAGCTAGTCGCTGCCGATTTTGGGGCGGCCCTGTTGGCTTGGGCGGGTTTCTTTCCGCTGCGCAAGTACTTGCTGCACGAAGTCACGGCCGCTTATTTCACCCGCGCCATGGTCGCGGAGTTTGCGGGGGCGGCCCTGCTAGTAGCTACCTTCTGGACGCTGCTCTACACCCTCCTGGGGCTCTACCGCGATGTGTTTCGCAAGTCGCGCCTTTCTGAAATCATTCGCCTAGCCCGCATCTCGGCGCTTGGGGTGGTCGTTATCTTCTTCGGCTTGCTGCTTGATGATGGAGTAAATAGCTACCAGCTATACTATAAGACAGTTACGGCTTACTACGTATTGCATTTTACGCTTACGGCCATACTACATATCTGGGCGGTGAGTAGCGTGCAGCACCTAGTGCGCGGTGGGCAAATCTCCTTTCCAGCCTTGCTTGTAGGGTCTAATGCGTTAGCGCTGAATACCTCGCGTGAGCTGCAGCGCACCGGCAAGCACCTAGGGCTGCGGCTGGTGGGCTTCGTGCCCATTGGTGAGGTTATCAACCCCGAGCTGGCTAGCGAACTGCCGGCTCAGGGCACCTATGCCGAGTTGCCCACGCTGGTGCAAGACCTGCAAATCGAGCAAGTTATCATTGCCATTGAGCCCAGCGAGCATCAGCGCATTCAGGAAATACTAGCCTTGCTAGAGGGCGTGCCGGCCCGCATCAGCATTCTGCCCGACCTGTACCAGATGCTGCTAGGGTCAGTGAAAGTCAATCACTTGTTCGGGACGCCGCTCATCGAAATCAAGCAAGACCTACTACCTCTATGGCAGCAGGCAGTTAAGCGCGGGCTCGATGTGGCAACCTCCGCAGTATTTATTGTGGGGGGCTCGTGGCTGTATCTGTTCACGGCTGCAATGGTGAAAGCTTCCTCGCCGGGGCCCGTTTTCTATCGCCAAGAGCGCATCGGCAAAAACGGAGTGCCGTTCTACATCATCAAGTTTCGGTCGATGTACGTGAACTCTGAGCGCCTAGGTCCGGCGCTCAGTTCCGACCACGACCCGCGCATTACCAAGTGGGGCCGTTTCATGCGCAAGGTGCGCCTCGATGAGTTTCCACAGTTTTGGAACGTGCTCAAGGGCGACATGAGCCTGGTGGGCCCGCGCCCCGAGCGGCGGTTTTTTATCGAGCAGATTGTGAAAACCGCGCCCCACTACCGCCACTTGCACCGTGTACGCCCCGGTCTTACCTCACTAGGCCAGGTCAAGTACGGCTATGCCGAAACGGTATCACAGATGGTCGAGCGCCTAAAATTCGACATCCTCTACATCGAGAATATGAGCTTGGCCATGGACTTCCGGGTCATGCTTTATACGCTGAAAATCATTCTGGAAGGGCGCGGCAAATAATCGCGGATAACGGATTGTGCAGATACGCTTGCCAGGCAGGCTGGCTAGGTGGTTTGGGGCTTACTTGGAGCAGCTAGTTGCTCTCTGAACAGAATGTTAACTTTCGGGCTTTGTGGGGTGTTTGGCACTTAGTAGGTATGACATCTAATTAGGTCTAATACCTGCTCTATGCCGAGCAGACCAGCCTGCCAGATGCAGGCACATTTGCACAATCCGTTAAATCCGCTATCATCTGCGATTCATGTTTACAGGAATAATTGAAGCTCTAGGCACCGTAGTAGGCGTGGCCGATGAAGGGGCCAACCGCCACTTTACAGTACAGTCGCCTTTTGCGAGCGAGTTGAAAATAGACCAGAGCGTGGCCCACGATGGCGTGTGCCTCACAGTGGTAGCTCTCGATGTGGCGGCAGGCACGCACACCGTCACGGCCATTGCCGAAACGCTACGTAAAACTAACCTAGGGCAGTGGCAGCCCGGCCGCCACATCAACCTAGAGCGCTGCCTGGCCGCGGGCGGGCGCTTTGATGGGCACATTGTGCAAGGCCACGTAGATGCCACCGCCGAGTGCGTGCTTGTGGAAGACCAAAATGGCTCTTGGCTCTACCGCTTCCGCCACGAGCCCGGCCCGCAACGCCTCACAGTAGAGAAAGGCTCAATAACTATCAATGGCGTGAGCCTCACGTGTTTCGACAGCGAGCCCGATGCTTTCTCGGTAGCCATCATTCCTTATACCTATGAGCACACGGGCTTTCACCAACTGCAAGTAGGCGAGGTGGTAAACCTGGAGTTTGACATTGTGGGCAAGTACGTAGCCAAGTTGTTAGCTGCTCAAGGCGTTTTAGCTAGTACTGGTAGCTAACATATTGGTAATTTGCGCGTAGAGTAGGTAGGTGGCCAGTTACATCCTGGTAGCCTACCTATTTTTATGTCCAGCAAACGCGAATTAATCGAGCCCAATCCCGGTGACAAACGCTACATACGTCGCGATAAGGATGGTAAAATCGAAAGCTCTGTTGACTTGAATCATTCGCTCTCGCGCGACGACAAGCACAACGCCAAGAAAACCAGCAAGCCCGGTCAGGGCGACCACGGCGACGGCCACACAGGCAACCGCAAGCCGGGGAAGTAAGAGGTGCTCGTAGTATTATTGCTTGCCTACCCTAAAATCTGTCGCTATGAACTGGCTACCGTCTTTCGCTAAGCTTTTTATGCTTTTCGTAGCTGGCTTCGCGTTATTAATAGGTGGTATAATGGGTGAGGCAGTAGTCGGTTATTCTTATACAACGAGCAGTATTCTCGTTGTGCTGCGCTTAGTAGGCACACTGCTGATGGTAGCTAGCCCGTTATTGATTGCTTTAAAGTTTTTTGCGCAATTAGACAAAAAAGATAGTGCTGCTCAGTAATAGATACCGAACAGCCAAGCAATTGGCAGACTACATAAGGGCTTGACTACCGCCACCCCAACGACGAAATATCCACGTGGCACCTACCCCTAGCGCCGCACCAATTAGTGCCCCGCCTAGCACGTCGCTAGGATAGTGGGCACCTAGGTACATGCGGCTGTATGATAGCAGCCCTGCCCATAGAAAAGCTACTATTTGAAGGGCGCGAAAACGGCGGCCCGGCAGCACCAGCAGCAGAAACACGGCCAGCGCAAACGAGTTGGCTGCGTGCGATGACAGGAAGCCAAACTGCCCGCCGCAACCATCGGGCAAGTGCAACTGGCCCATCAAGCCGGGCGCGTGGCAGGGCCGCAGCCGGGCAAAAAACGGCTTGAAGAGCTTGCTCGCAATGCTATCGGCTAGGGCTACTGCCCCAATGAGCAATAGCAAGAGTTGCCACGCCTGCCGCCGAAAAATGTCTATCAGCCAGAGAATCAAAAGTGCGTAGGCCGGAAACCACACGTAGCGGTCAGATACGAATATCATGAACCGGTCGAGCGCTGGCGTATGCGCGTGGTTAATGGCCAGCAGCAGCTGGTGGTCGAGGTCTGTGAAGAAGGTGCGCGTTAGGCTCGCGACTGTCATGGCGTTACGCGCTCGTACTGGTTGTGCCTACCCAGTCCACGCCTTTGCGCAGCCACCCTAGGGTGGTGGCCTCGGGCGAGCCGGGGGCGGGCGGGGCGGGGTTGTAGCTCCAGCCGCAGCGGGGCGGCAGGCTCATCAAGATGCTTTCGGTGCGGCCGCCGGTTTCGAGGCCGAAGCGGGTGCCGCGGTCGAAAGCTAGGTTGAACTCGGCGTAGCGGTTACGGCGCAACGTTTGCCAGGCTTCTTCGCGCTCGCCGAAGGGTAAAGCGTGGTTTTCGAGCATGAGCTGGGTATAGAAGGGGCCAAACACCTCGGCTACGTCCTGCATAAAGCTGAATAGCTCAGCTGCCGTACCATCCTTACCTACCGTGAGGCGGTCGAAAAAAATGCCGCCGACGCCCCGTGTTTCTTGGCGGTGAGGCAAGTAGAAGTAGTCGTCGGCCCACTTATGAAAGCGGGCGTAGTACGTGGGGTTGTGCTTGTCGCAGGCGGCTTTTAGCTGCTGGTGAAAGCGCCGGGCCTGCGCCTCATCTACATAAATAGGGGTGAGGTCGATGCCCCCGCCAAACCATGCCTCACCGTTGCCGGCCTCGAAGTAGCGCACGTTCATGTGAATGATGGGCACCCTAGGGCTGCGCGGGTGCAGCACCACGCTCACGCCGGTGGCGTAGAAATGCGGGTCGGGCATATGCAGCTGGCGGGCGGCGGCCTCGCTCATTTCACCTTCCACGGCCGAAAAGCCCACGCCGCCTTTCTCCAAAATGCGGCCGTGTTCTAGAACGCGCGAGTGGCCGCCACCGCCGCCGGGCCGCAGCCAGTCGTCCTGGCCAAAGCGGGCGCCGCCATCGGCCGTTTCGAGCTGTTGGCACAGGCGAAGTTGAAAATCTTGAAGCCAAGCCGTGATGTCGGCGCGAGAAGGAGAGGAGGTCAACACGTGTATTCTGGCAAACTAACCCTAGTAAAACAACGCGGCGCGGCGCCTAGGTGGGCGCCGCCGCAAGCGGCAAAGGTACGCCCGCCTAGGTGCGGGCGCAGCCTGAGGCGTACTTTTGGTACCCTATCTACCCCGCCTCTATGCCTACCGATTTTGGGGTTTCCCCGCTCGCTCTTCCCGCCCCCGCTACCCTGGCGCTTTTGCGCCGCGCCTACCTGCTCATGCACACCGCCGCCGAGATGGCTGCGCTGTTTGAAGAACAAAAAACGGTGGCCTCGCGCTACGTGCACGCCACTGCCCGCGGCCACGAAGCCGTGCAGCTGGCGGCCGCCTTTTTGCTCACCGAAATCGACTACGCCGCGCCTTATTACCGCGACGATGCCATGCTGCTAGGTATGGGCCTGCGCCCCTACGAGCTGATGCTGCAGCTGCTAGCCAAAAAAGACGACCCCTTTAGTGGGGGGCGCACTTACTACAGCCACCCCTCACTGCGGCGGCCGGGCTTGCCGGTTATTCCGCACCAAAGCTCGGCCACGGGCATGCAGGCCATTCCGGCCACCGGCATGGCACAGGCCATTCAGTACCTAGAGCGCGTGAAGTGGGAGGCCGCCAAAGCTGGCAATGGCTCGCCGACCGCTGCCACCACAACTGACAAGCTAGCCCAGCACCTCGCCATTGCGAAGTCTGATAACTCACTAGTGCTGTGCTCTATCGGTGATGGAGCTATGACCGAGGGTGAAGTAGCCGAAGCCCTACAAATGGCCGTGCTGCACCGCTTGCCCATCGTGTACCTGGTGCAGGACAACGACTGGGGTATCTCGGCCACCGGGCGCGAAATGCGGGCTATGGATGCCTACGAGTTTGCCGCCGGCTTCCCTGGTCTGCTACGTCTGCGCGTAGATGGGGCCGACTTTATTTCTTCTTACAAAGGCTTGGAGGAAGCCTTTGCCCACGTGCGCCAGCGTCAAGGCCCGGCCCTCGTACACGCTAAGTGCCCGTTGCTGGGCCACCACACCAGCGGCGTGCGCCGCGAGTGGTACCGCGGCGATAACCTGCTCGAACACCAGACTCAGGACCCGCTGCCCCGGCTGCACCGCCGCCTGCTGCACATAGGGCTGGCCGAGGCCGAACTATCGGCCCTGGCCGCCCAGGCCCGCGCCACCGTGCGCCAAGACTGGGCCGAGGCCCTAGGTGCCCCCGACCCCGACCCGGCCACCTACGCCGACCACGAGTTTGCGCCGCCTGCCGTGGTGGCCGAGACCGGTGAGCGCGCCCCCACTGGCGCCGCCAAGGTGCTTATGGTCGATGCCGCGCTGCATGCGGTAGACGACATTCTACGCGAGTTTCCCGAGGCGCTGTTCTACGGCCAGGACGTGGGGGGCGAGCTTGGCGGCGTATTTCGGGAGGCGGCGCTGCTGGCTAAGAAATACGGCGACCACCGCGTGTTCAATACGCCCATTCAGGAAGCGTATATCGTGGGGAGCACGGCGGGCATGGCGGCTGTCGGCGCGCGGCCCATCGTCGAGATTCAATTTGCCGACTACATCTGGCCGGCGCTCAACCAGCTGGTGGAGGAGCTCAGCAAGAGCTGCTACCTGAGCATGGGTAAATTTCCGGTGCCGACGCTCATTCGGGTGCCGGTGGGGGCCTACGGCGGCGGCGGTCCTTACCACTCGGGGTCAGTCGAGAGCACGCTGCTTACCATTCGGGGCATCAAGGTGGTGTACCCTAGCAATGCGGCCGACATGAAAGGCCTGCTACGGGCATCGTTCCTCGACCCCAATCCGGTGGTATTGCTAGAGCACAAAGGCCTGTATTGGAGCAAAGTGCCCGGCACCGAAGACGCCAAAACCACTGAGCCCGCCGCGGGCTACGTCATCCCTCTAGGGCAGGCGGCAGTGGCCCAAGCGGCCGATGCGGCGCAGCAGCAGCGCGGGGGTACCTGCGTGGTCATCACCTACGGCATGGGCGTGCATTGGGCCCGCGCGGCCAGCCGCCAGCATCCTGGCTTAGTCGAAATCCTGGATTTGCGCACCCTCAACCCGCTCGACTGGGAGGGCGTGCAGGCGGCCGTGCGGCGCCACGGCAAAGTATTGGTGTTGAGCGAAGAACCGCTGCTTAACAGTTTCGCTGAAAGCCTGGCCGGGCGCATTCAGAGCCAGTGCTTCTTCGACCTTGATGCGCCGGTGCGTACCCTAGGCGCCGCCAGCCTGCCGGCCATTCCGCTCAATGTGGAGTTGGAAAAGCAGATGCTGCCCTCTGCTGAAAAAGTTGGGGTAGCGTTGGGTGAGCTACTGGCTTATTAGTTAACAAAAGGCGTTGTTATTACGAGCGCAGCGAAGCAATCATACCTGAACGACTCCGCCCTAGGTCTGTTCAGGTATAATTGCTTGGCTGTGCTCGTAATGACAGTCGTTTGGTAATCAGACGTTACTTCCCTACCGAATACGTCTTGCGCTGCGGCCCCACACCCGTAATCTTCACCGACTGCCAGCCGCTGGGCAACGTGCTCTGGCGCTGCACAATGCCCGTGGGCGTGATGTCGAGCCCGCCGAAGCCCATGAGCACGGCTTGCAGCACGCCGCCCGCGCCGGTGGCGAAGTAGGGGTTGGTGCCGCCCTTGGTTTCGGCGATGACGCGGAAGGGCGGTAGCAGGTTGGGCGTGTAGGCATCCTGGAAGAAGTGCTGGGCCTTGGCGCCGTCGCCGAGCCGGGAGTAGAGCAGCGCGAAGATGGCCTGCGTCATGGCGGGCGTGCCTTCGTTGGGCACGCGGGTTTCGTAGTAGGTGAGGTCTTTCTTGATTTGGGCTGGGTTGGTGATGGTCTTGAGCGGGTAGGCCAGCAGGTTCACGTCGCCCTGCTTGATGCCTTCGCCGTGGTAGGTGGCGTGCTCTTGGGTCACGCCATCAGCCATTTTTAGGATGGGAATATTTTGGGCGACCAAGGCCCAGTCGGCATTAGCTGGGCGACCTAGGATTTTGGCAGCGGCGGTAGCGGCTTGTAGGTTGGCCTGGGCGGCGGCGTTGGTAAAGGCGTTGTTGTCTACGTTTTCGGCCCACTCATCGGCCGCCACCACGTTCTTAATGTCGTAGTGACCAGGGCCGTTGCGCTCGACGCGGCTAGCCCAAAAGTCAGCGGTAGCTGAGAGAATGGGCCAGCCTTTCTCGCGCAGCCACTCCTTGTCTTGCGTCACGCAGTAATACTGCCAAGCGGCCAGCCCCACGTCGGCCGAAATGTGGTGCTCAAACGGGCCGCTCAGGGCCCACACAGGCGTTTCTTCCACGCCCGAGTCGGCACTTTCCCAGGGGTACATGGCGCCTTTATAGCCGTGGGCAAAGGCATTGCGCCGGGCCATTTCTAGCCGGTTAAAGCGGTACTCAACCAAGGACTTGGCAATGTCGGGGTGCAGCACCAGCAGCGCCGGGTACATCCACAAGTCGCTGTCCCAGAACACGTGGCCATTATAGCCTAGGCCCGAAAGGCCCATCGGCGAGGGCGAATAGTCGGTACCGGCCCGCGAAAAGCTGTAGAGGTGGTACAGCATACTATGCACATCTTGCTGGGCCTGCGCATCGCCGGATATCTGGATATCACTGCGCCACAAATCCTGCCAGGCCTTGGTGTGGAAGTCGAGTAGGCGCTGACGGCCTTCAAGGCGAGCAAAAATGGTGAGGCGCTCGGCCTCGTTGAGCGGGTCGGGGTGGTGGGCCGACGTGATGCTGGAGCCCGCCACGGCGTAAGCGTAGGTTTGGCCGGCGCGCAGCGTCTTGCTGAATTTCATGAGGTGCATGCTGTTGTCCCACATCTCATGAATGATGCGCGGCTCCTGCCCGTGCGGCTCGCTGAATAAGAAGCTGTTGCTAGCGCACATCAGCAGCTTGCCAGTGGGGCTTTTGGCTGATGACGTGAGTAGGCTGAGCGTGACGTGCGGCCGGTCAATCTCGTTGTAGTAGTTCTGCACGTCGCGCAGGGCGTCGGGTGCCTCCATCACGCTAGCCGCGGTGATACCTAGGTCCTTCTTAGCCGTGATGCTCACGTCCATGAGCACCGTGTAGGGCAGGTGGCGCAGCGCGTAATACGTGTAGCTAATGGTAGCCTGGTCCTTATAATCGAAGGTCGTAGTCAGCGACGCCCGCTGCATGTCGAGCTGCTGCCGGAAGTTGGTCGCATCCTGGGCGTTGAGGCGGTGGCCACCTATCTCCAGGTACATGTTCAGCAGGTTGAAGCTGTTCAAGAAGTTGCTGACCCGGCCGCGGCCGTACTGGTCGTAGGCGCCGGCCAGCACCACATTTTTGACCTGAAACGGCGTTGGCGCCGACACAATGCCGAGCATGCCGTTGGCCACCGTCACGCCGTAGTAGTTGCTAGGGTCGATTTTGTCAGCGCTGATGCGCCAAGGGTCGGGCGTTTGCGCCTGGGCGGCCAGTGGGAGGGGAGCGGCTAGCGCGAGTAGCCAAGCGCAAAGGCGCCCTTTGAGGCAGGAGAGTAGGGGTGGGAACATAGAAGAAGATGGTAGGCGCGGGGGTAGCAATACGGCCGCCAGCCCCGCAGGCAAAACAAGCCGGGCCCTAGGTAGCGAGTGGCACCCAGCGGTCAGCAAGATAAGGCAGCGCGCTGCTGCCAGCCAACGGCGGCCCTGGCCCGCGGCCAACTCTGGCTTTTGCGCTTACCTTGAGCCTCGTTTATAAGCCGCTAGCGCCCACCTTTCGATAGGTACGGCGCGGACCGGGCATCACCCTAGGTCGCGGCTGCTACCTTTTCCCACCCCGTTGATTACCGTATCCCGACTCGTTTTTAGAAGGCATTTTGCCTGGTTGCTGCTTGGGCTGGCGGGCTGCGCCGCCGCTCCGCAAGAGCCCGTGTACCGCATTGGTTTTTCGCAGTGCACTACCAGCGATGCCTGGCGCCGGGCCATGCTGGCGGGTATGCAGAAGGAGCTAGGCTTCTATCCCAATGTTCAGTTTCAGATGCTGGACGCTCACAATGACAGTGACTTGCAACGGCGCCAAGTGCAGGAGCTGCTGCGTCAGCACGTCGATTTGCTCATCATCTCGCCGAACCAGTCGGGCCCGCTTACTGACCTAGCCGAAGCGGCCTATAGCCAGGGTACGCCCGTTATCGTCCTCGACCGGCGTACCACGTCGCGCCTGTACACGGCCTACGTGGGCGGCAACAACCTAGAAGTGGGCCGCACCGCCGGCCACTACGCGGCGCAGCTGCTCGGCCAGAAGGGTAACGTAATAGAAGTGCTGGGTACGCCCGGCTCGTCGCCGGCCGCCGAGCGCCACCGGGGCTTTGCGCAGGCACTGGCGGCCTACCCAGGGCTACGGCTGGTGGCCCAAATGCAGGGCGATTGGCGCCCGGCCTCGGTGCGGCAGCAACTGCCGGCTGTGCTGCGCGCCCACCCCGAGGCCAACCTACTATTCGTGCACAACGACCAGATGGCGCAGGCCGCCCAGCAGGTAGCCCGGCAGCTCGGCCTAGGGTCGCGGCTGCGCATCATCGGGGTCGATGGCTTGGCGGGGCCCGGCAACGGCTTGCAGTTGGTAGCCGACGGCGCCTTGCAAGCCACGTTGCTGTACCCCACCGGCGGCGAGCAGGCCATTCGCACGGCGCTGCGCATCCTGCGCCACCTGCCCTACGAGAAGGAAAACTTGCTTGGTACGATGGTCATAGACTCGACCAACGTGGGTGCCATGCGCAGCCAAACCGAGCAGCTGGCGATGCAGCAGCAAGACATTCAGCAGCAGCAGCGGCGCCTGCTGGAGCAGCAGCAGCGCTATGCCAGCCAAGCTACCACCGTGTATTTGCTCTTGGCCAGCCTGCTGGGTGCGGTGGTGCTGGGGGCGCTGGCCTGGCGCTCGGCGCGCCTCAACCGCCGCATTCGGCGGGTGCTGGAAGGGCAAAACGCCGAAATAAGCTCGCAGCGTAATCGCATTGCCGAGCTGGCCGAGGAAGCCCGCCGCTCGACCGAGGCCAAGCTGCGCTTTTTCACCAACTTCTCGCACGAGCTGCGCACGCCGCTCACCCTCATCCTAGGGCCGGTGGAGGAGCTACTGACCACGGCCACCGACCTCACGCCAGCCCAGCGCCACGACCTGACGCTGGTGCGCCGCAACGCCCAGCGCCTCTTGCAGTTGGTGAATCAACTGCTTGATTTTCGAAAAATCGACGTGGGCAAAATGGCCGTGCGCGCTACCAAAGGCAACCTGGTCGGCTTCGTGCGCGAAATCATGGATGTGTTCGAGAAAATAGCCCGGCAGCGCAACATCACGTTCCGGTTTTTGCCCGCAGAGCCAGTTATCAAGCTCTGGTTTGATGGCGACATCCTGGATAAGGTCTTGTTCAACCTGCTCTCCAACGCTTTTAAATACACCCCCGACGGCGGCCAGATAACGGTAAGTGTGCAGCGCGTGCCCGACACTGATACCGTGCGTATCAGTGTAGAAGACAACGGCCGGGGCATCGCGGCCGACGACCAAGCTCACATTCTCGAGTGGTTTTACCAGGGCAGCCAGCCTTCGGCCAACAGCTCGGGCCTGGGGCTGGCGCTAGCCGAGGGATTGACGCGGCTGCATGAGGGCAAGCTGTCGTTTAAGAGCCAGCTCGGCTACGGCAGCACCTTTGAGGTGACGCTGCCGCTGGCCCGCCCGGCCACCTTCCTCGACGGCGTGCCAGTAGGACCTAGCAACCACCACCCGTCGGCCGACGAGCCCACCGAGCTACTGGCCGAAACGGCGCTCGCCGCTACCGACGTCACGGCCCTCATCATTGAAGACAACGACGAGCTGCGCCAGTTTCTGGAGCAAAAGCTGCGACCCCACTTCCAGGTGAGTACGGCGGCCGATGGCGCCGCAGGCCTGCGCCTGGCCGCCGAAACCCTACCCGACGTGATTGTGTGCGATGTGAACCTGCCCGAGCTGAGCGGATTGGAAGTAGTGACCCAGCTTAAGGGCGATTGGCGCACCTCACACATTCCGTTGGTGCTGCTCACGGCCCGAAATGCGCCCGAGCAGCAGGTGGCCGGCGTGCAGGCGGGCGCTGACCTCTACCTCACCAAGCCTTTCAACCCCACCTTCCTGCTCGAAAGCCTGCGCACGCTGCTGCGCAACCGCGACCAACTCCGCGAGCACTTCCGCCGCCAGCTCAGCGTGGACACCGCTACGGTGGTGCCCCAGCGCGGCGACCAGAAGTTCCTGGCCGACCTCACCGCCATCATGGAGGCCCACCTCGATGAGCCGGGCCTCGGGGTTGATGACATTGCCCAGCGCCTGGGGCTGTCGCGCACCCAGCTCTACCGTAAGGTGAAGGCCCTGCTCGGCACCGGCGTTACGGACTACCTCCAGAGCCTGCGCCTCACCAAGGCCCGCCAGCTGCTGCTGCAAGCGGGCACTACCGTGGCCGAGGTAGCCTACCAAACCGGCTTCTCGTCGCCCACTTATTTCGCCACCGCCTTCAAGGCTAAGTACCAAGTGTCGCCTACTGAGTTCCGGACCTTGCACACCTCGGCGCGCACTTGATTCAATTTTGAACGGCCTGAATCAAAAATGAATGTGGCACCTGCATCCTGTCTTATATGGATTTGATTTTATTCTGAAAATCAATTGATTGTGTCTGTGTAATGAATTGCACTAATTTTTAACGCATTTGGGATAATCAAGTACGGCGACTTGGGCGGCGGCACTGGACATTTGTTGCAATCGATTCCGATACGCACTTCTCCCCACCCAATGTCACAGCGCAAAGTACTCTTCTGGTCTATCGTCACGGCACTGGGCGGCTTCCTGTTCGGCTTTGATACGGCCGTTATCTCGGGCGCCGAAAAAGCCATCCAGCAACTTTGGCACCTGAGCGCGGTCGAGCACGGTTTCACCATTTCCATTGCCCTTATTGGTACCGTGCTCGGGGCCATATTCGGCGGCATCCCGAGCGACCGCCTAGGTCGGCGCCAAACGCTGCGCTGGATTGCGGTGCTCTACCTGGTGTCGGCGGTGGGCGCGGCGCTGGCCCCGAGCTGGGTGCCGTTTCTGGTATTCCGCTTCCTAGGTGGCCTAGGGGTAGGGGCTTCGTCGGTAACGGCGCCGCTCTACATTTCCGAGATTTCGCCCGCCAAGTCACGGGGCAAGCTAGTGGGCTTGTTCCAGTTCAACATTGTCTTTGGCATTCTGGTCGCCTACCTCTCCAACTACCTGCTGGCTGGCGTCGGCGAAAACTCGTGGCGCCTGATGCTAGGCGTGCAGGCGGTACCTTCCATCGCGTTTCTGCTCTTCTTATTCCGGGTGCCCGAAAGCCCGCGCTGGCTGCTGCTGCACGGCCGCGTAGAGGAGGGCCGCGAGGTGCTGCGCATCGTCAACCCCGATACTGTAGACGACGACGTGGCCGCCATCCTGGCCAGCCAAGCGCACGCCGCCGAGCAAAGCGAGTCGCTCTGGAGCCCGCAGTACCGCACCCCGGTACTGCTAGCGGTGGCCTTCGCCTTCTTCAACCAGGTGTCGGGCATCAACGCCATCATCTACTACGCCCCGCGCATCTTCGAAATGACGGGCAAGGGCCAGGAGGCGGCGCTGCTGTCGTCGGCGGGCATCGGGCTGGTCAATTTCATCTTTACATTATTGGGCGTCAACGTTATCGACCGGTTTGGGCGGCGCACGCTCATGTTTGTGGGCTCAGTTGGGCTCATCATTACCCTAGGGCTGGTGGCGCGGGCCTTCTACACGCAGCAGTTTGGTACGCTGCTGGTACCGGGGCTGCTGTTTGGCTACATCGCCTTTTTCGCCTTCTCGCAGGGCGCCGTTATCTGGGTCTTCATCTCCGAGATTTTCCCCAACGCGGTGCGGGCCAAGGGGCAGGCCCTAGGTAGCTCCACGCACTGGGTCATGGCCACGGTCATCGCCTTCACTTTCCCCGCCTTTGCCGATAAGCTCGGCGGCGGCCACACCTTCGCCATCTTCTGCGGCATGATGGTGCTCCAATTGATTTTCGTGTGGCGCTTCATGCCCGAAACCAAGGGCACCAGCCTGGAAGGCGTAGAGCGCACGCTGGTCATGCACTAACTACCAGTTGTTATTGCGAGCGCCGCGAAGCAAGCCCATTAGGACGAGCTTAACAGGTGCGATTGCTTCGCTGCGCTCGCAATGACAGCGACTTACTCCTCACCCTTACTACATACTCCCACCCCCTCATGCCTATTGCCTGCTTCGGAGAAATGCTGTGGGATGTGCTGCCCAGCGGCCCTCAGCCCGGCGGCGCGCCCCTCAATGTGGCCGTGCACCTGCACCAGTTTGGGCTCGTGTCGCAGCTTATCAGTCGCGTGGGCCACGACGACCTAGGGACCCAGCTAGTAGCGTTTGTGGAAGGCAAAGGCCTGAGCACCCACTACGTGCAGCGCGGCGAAACCCACCCGACTGGTGTGGTCGAGGCCAATGTAGGCGACCGCAACGAGGTTGTTTACAAAATAGTACAGCCCGTAGCTTGGGACTATATCCAGTACGAGCCCGCCCTAGGTGCGCTGGTAGAGGCCACCGATGCCTTTGTGTTTGGCAGCCTAGCCGCCCGCAGCCCCACCACCCGCGAAACGCTGTATCGGCTGCTGCCCGCTGCGCCCTTCAAGGTGTTTGATGTAAACCTGCGCGCCCCGCACTATTCGCGCGATGTGGTGACTTACCTGCTGCGCCAGGCCAACCTCGTGAAGATGAACCACCACGAGCTGACCGAAATCATGGGGTGGTTTGGGGGCAGCCCCGCCGAAGAAACGGCCCTGCGCTGGCTAGCCGAGCACTTTCAGCTGCAAGCCGTGTGCGTGACCAAGGGCGCCGATGGGGCCGTGCTCTGGACCGGGCAGCAGCTCTACCATAGCGCCAGCCCCAGCGTAACCGTGCAGGATACTATTGGCAGCGGCGATGCCTTTTTGGCCGCGCTGCTCAAGGGCTGGCTGGCCGACCAGGCGCCGGCCGAGTGCCTGGCTTTTGCCTGCGCAGCGGGCTCGCTGGTAGCCACTTACCAAGGCGCTACCCCAGCCGTATCGTTGCCGCAGGTCGAAGCACTCCTGGCTGTTCATCAATAGATTATACTGCCCTAGGTAATGAAGAATAAGTACGCGATGCTAGGTGGACTGATGGCCCTGACGACGGCCTGCAACCAAACTTCAAAAACCGAAAGCGCCAATTCTCCGGCTGCGGCTAACAAGCCCGCTAGCACCGCTATGCTCGACAAAAAGCCGGGCTGGTGGAAGGAAACGGTGGTGTACCAGCTCTACCCACGCAGCTTTCAGGACAGCAACGGCGACGGGGTAGGGGACTTAAAAGGAATTGTCCGACGCCTCGACTACCTCAAAAGCATCGGCGTGGGTACCGTATGGCTGAACCCCATCTACGCCTCACCTAACGATGATAATGGCTACGACATCAGCGACTACCGCGAGATAATGCCGGAATTTGGCACCATGGCAGACTTCGACGCGCTGCTCAAAGGCATGCATGCACGCGGCATCAAGCTGGTGATGGACCTGGTGGTGAACCACAGCAGCGACGAGCACGCCTGGTTTAAATCGGCGCGGGCCTCGCGCACCAGCCCCTACCGGGACTATTATTACTGGTGGCCCGCCGAAAAAGGCACGCCGCCGGCCCGCTTCAGCACCTTCGACGTAAAGCACGACGCCTGGCAGTACGACGCGCCCACCAAGAGCTACTACCTGCACTACTTCTCTAAAAAGCAGCCCGACCTGAACTGGAATAATCCCAAGCTGCGACAAGAAGTGCATAATATTATGCGCTTCTGGCTCGATAAGGGCATCGACGGCTTTCGCATGGATGCCTTCCAATTTGTAGCTAAGGACCCCAGCTTTCCGCCCATACCCGGCGTCACACAGGCCACGTTTACCAATGCCTACAACCACGGTCCCCGCCTTCACGACTACCTAAAAGAGATAAACCAGGAGGTGCTGAGCAAGTACAACGTGATGAGCGTGGCCGAAGGCGCGGGCCGCAACACCACCGAAGCCATGCTCTTCGTGGACCCCGCCCGCAAGGAGCTCGATATGACGTATACCTTCGAAGGCACCGGCGTGGGCAGCGACGCTGACACTTACAAGCTCACCGACCTCAAGCGCGTGTTCACGCACTGGGACAGCGCCTTTGCCCAGAAAGGCTGGCAAGCCATTGACTTAGGCAACCACGACCAGCCCCGCATGGTGAGCAAGTTTGGCGACGACCGCCCGGCTTTCCGCGCCGCTTCGGCCAAGCTGCTCAATACCTTCCTGCTCACCATGCGCGGCACGCCCTACTGCTACAACGGTGATGAACTGGGCATGACCAACAGCACCTTCAACGGTATTGCCGACTACCGCGATGTGGCCGCCCGCAATGCTTACCAGCTGCTCAAGCAGCAGGGCGGCGACCAAGCAGCGTTCTTCCATTTGCTAGCCCGCTTCTCACGCGACAACAGCCGCACGCCTTTCCAGTGGGATGCCACCGCCAATGCGGGCTTCACCACCGGTACGCCCTGGCTAAAGGTCAACCCCAACTACGTAGCCATCAACCAAGCGGCCGAAGAGAAGGATTCTAGCTCGGTATTAAATCACTTTCGCCAGGCCATTGCGCTACGTAAAGACCACCCGGTACTGGTGCACGGGCAGTACCAGCTGCTCGACGCAGCTAACCCCCATATTTACGCCTACACCCGCACCCTAGGGGCTGAGAAAGTGCTGGTGGTACTCAATTTTTCATCTGCTGCGCGCACCTGGAGCCTGCCTAACGGCCTGAAACCAACTAGTGCCTCTTGGCTCAACAACTACCCAACGCTAAAAATGGATAGCCAGCTAGCATTGCAGCCCTGGCAGGCGGTGGTAGTTAAGCTGCAGTAAGCTAATTAGATGTAGCTACTTTGCGACGTCAATAGTGAAGGCCACCTGCGTCCTAGGTATCGTTACTGGCCAGATTGGCAGTTAAAAAATAGACGACCTAATTCAAGTATTTCCTAGCCAGGAGTAGCGAGGAAAAGCATTGCGACCTATACCTTTACCGCACTCACGCTCAACAAGTCAAGAATAGCCATTGCCGCACACATTTCCGGAAACGTTTTCCGAAATCGTTTGTGGGTAGTTTGGCCTCCTTTGTAGTTGTTTCTGTTTTCCCACCCTTTCATATTTTACCCATGCGTAACACCAGTTACTCAAGTAATTATGCTTATGAGCAGCCGGCCCCCCGGCCGATTCTAAGCGGTAAACTGCTGCTGCTGTCCCTCTTTCTGCCTATTGCTGGCTATGCGCAAACTGCCCGCCAGGTAACAGGTAAGGTGCTCGACGGCACTGGCACTGGCCTGCCCGGCGTCACGGTGCTCGTGCCCGGCACCACCACCGGCACCAGCACCGGCCCAGATGGCGGCTTTCAACTGCAAGTGCCCGCAAATGCCACCAAACTGTCGTTCTCCTTTGTGGGTTACGCCACGCAGCAGGTCGATATAACAGGTAAGGATGCAGTAAGCGTAACGCTCAAGGACGATGCCCAGGCGCTCGGTGACGTAGTAGTAGTGGGCTACGGTACCGCCCGCAAGGAAGACTTAACCGGGGCTATCAGTACGCTAGGTACCAAGGATTTTAACAAGGGCACCTTCACATCGCCTGACCAGCTCTTGCAGGGCCGAACCTCGGGGGTGCAGCTAACTCAGAATAGCGGTCAGCCCGGTGGCGCCTCGACTATCAAAATCCGCGGTAACTCGGCCGTTACGGGTACTGGCCAGCCACTCTACGTAGTCGATGGGGTACCGCTCGACGGCCGCTCGGCTCGTCCAGGCTCGAGCACCGCTTTTGGCGATAGCCCCGACAGCAATCCTCTGAACTTCTTAAACCCAGCCGATATCGAGTCGCTGACGGTGCTTAAGGACGCCTCCGCTACGGCTATTTATGGCTCGCGGGCGGCGTATGGTGTAGTTCTTATTACTACCAAGCGCGGTAAAGTGGGTGACCCCCGGCTGGATATTGGTGTGTCGGGTGGTTTTTCCAATATCATGCGCCGTATCAAGGTGCTCAATGCCGACCAGTACCGCCAAGCGCTAACTTACTACGGAGCGCCAGCCAGCAACGACAGAGGGCTTAGTAACGACGCTCTAGGTGCCATTCTGCAAACCGGCGCCATTCAAAACTACAACGCCGCCCTGAGCGGCGGCGGCGACAATGGCCGCTATCGCCTCTCGCTCGGTTACCTCGACCAGAAGGGTATTGTTAAAAAGTCAGGCTTCCAAAAGTTTAGTGCTAACCTGGCAACTAACCTGAAGTTTCTGGAAAGCAAGCGTTTAGGAGTTGATGTAAACATCACAGCTAGCCAGACGCGCGAACAGCTGGCTCCCATCACCAACAATGGTGACTTCCGGGGCAGCCTCATCGGGCAGGCCTTGCAGTGGAACCCTACCGACTCGCTCTACAGCGCTAACGGGCAGCCTGTGTCGCGTCTAGGTAGCTCGGTTATCAATCCGGTGGCCATGTCGCAGTACACCAACGATAACGCACGTGTAAGCACGGCCCTAGCCTCCATTTCACCCTACTATAAGTTCACCGACTGGTTGGAGTACCGTGCCTTGCTGGCTATTAATTACAGCACCGGTATTCGTCGTACGTCGTTCGACCAGCGCCTCAATATTTCGGATTACCAGCAGGTGGGGTATGCTGCCGTCGGCACTACTGAGCTACAAACTCAGCAGATGACCCATACGCTCAATTTTAATAAGAAGCTGGGCGCAGATTTTAACCTGAACGCGGTATTGGGCTACGAGTATACCAAGTTCAATTACGCAGGCACTAATATCAGCGGGCGGGGGCCGGTATCGGCCAACGGTACGCCGATTGGCTTCGGTACGTATGGGTTGGATTATACCAATTACCTGCAATTCTCGAATCCTTCGGGACGAAACATCTCATCGTTTGCCGACCCTGTTACTGAGTTGCAGTCGTTCCTGGGCCGCGCTATTCTTAACTATAAGGACCGCTACTTGCTGACAGCCACGTTGCGTCGCGATGGCAGCACTAAGTTTGGCGCCAACTATCGCTACGGCTATTTCCCCTCGCTATCAGCAGCCTGGGATATCAGCCAGGAGGGCTTTTTGAAAGATAAGTTTGCATCGCTCAACCAATTGAAGCTGCGGGTGGGCTATGGCCGCACCGGTAACCAGGAGTTTCCGGCAGGCTCCTCGCGCGACCAGTTTGTGTTCTTGGCGGGTGGGCAGGGCACAGGCCAGCTCACCAATCGCAACGACGACCTGAAATGGCAGGCCGACCAGCAGTACAATGCGGGTATCGACGTTGCGCTGTTCAACAATCGCTTAACCTTGACGGCTGACTACTTTAACAAGCGTACTACCGATTTGCTGTACCCTAACATTCCGGGATTCCCAGCAGCGCCAGGTGGTAGCAGTGTTATCTGGAATAACCTGAGCGATGCGCTTATCGTCAACAAGGGCGTAGAGCTTCAATTGGGCGTTAATGCAATTGATAATGAAAAGGTTGGACTTAACTTCAATGCCAACGTTACATTCATCAAAAACGAGGTGTCGGGTTTGCCAGCTACTCAAATCATACAGACTGGCACACTCAGCGGGCAAGGCCTGTCGGGGGTAACGATTGAAACTATCCAGAACGGCCAGCCGCTCAACAGTTTCATCCTGCGTCAAGACCCTGGCCTAAATCCCAGTACTGGTCTATACAACGATTTCGGTCCCGCTGGCTACGCAGGCAAGCCTAACCCCACTGCTACTGCGGGCCTAAGCGCCACTGTCCGCTATGCTAAGCTTTCGTTGACAACTAACTTCAACGGTGTATTTGGCAATCAGATTTACAACAACACTTTCAACAGTGTGCTCAACGTAAGCCAGATTCGCTCGGGGAAAAACATTGCGCTGGCCGAGTACCAATCGGGCATAAAGGAGTCGCTTTCCAATGCTGTAACGCCCTCTACACGCTACTTAGAAAGCGGCAGCTTCGTGAAGCTCGCCAACGTGACGCTCTCCTATGCGCTTGGCGACCTAGGCAAAGCGTTTAAAGGGGCTAGCATTTACGCCATCGGACAAAACTTGTTTGTCATCACTAAGTACCGCGGTTTCGACCCCGAAGTGAATACCAATAAGGCTTTTGGGGTAGTGCCTTCGGCGGGCATAGACTACACGGGCTTCCCCACAGCTCGCACCTTCACATTCGGCATCAATTTCTCTCTGTAATCCCACCCATAGTTGCTTATTAATATGAAAAAGATACTCGGTGCGGCGGCCCTGTTAGCCTTGCTTCCTTTAGTTGATAGCTGCAAGATAGACGAAGAATTTCAGGCAGCTGTTTCGCCTAATCAGCTGAGCAGTAGTAATGTTGCTACCCTGCTTGATGGGGTGTATAACGCCATGCGTAGCCCCTTTCAAGGTGCCACTCAGGTTTTTGCCCTCTCAGAAGTCACCACTGATGAGCGCCTGATGCCCACCCGGGCTGGCGACTGGGACGACAACGGTGTGTGGCGTCAGTTGCACTTGCACACGTGGGATGCTAACCATGCCCAAGTGCGGGATGCTTTTGCTAACCTAGGCGGCGTAATTTTTGCGGCTACCGACATGCTTCGGCCTGAGTTTGGGGCTAGCGCGCAGCAGCAGGCCGAAGCCCGGTTTTTGCGCGCCTTTGTTATCTATTGGACACTGGACCTTTATGACCAAGTGCCCTATCGCGACCCAGGAGAAGGTGTTTCGAACAACGCGCGAGTGCGTAAGGGTACCGATGCGCTGAACTATGTTATCAGCGAGGTCACGGCTGTTATTAATAGCCTGCCCGATGCCCCAGTGTATCGCGCTAATAAGGATGCCGCCCGTTGCCTGCTCATGAAGTGCTACCTCAACAAGGGGGTATATGCCAACCGCCAGGCGCCTACGTTTGCGGCAACTGACATGAACCAGGTAATTACCCTGGCCGACCAAATTATTAACACCGGGCGCTACCGGTTGGCAAATAATTACTTCGACAACTTTGCCCCTGACAATACGAATATCGGCACCGAAAATATTTTTACGGAGCTCAATGTTGGTGGCGTGAGCAGTGGTGCGCAGTACGACCTCTGGCGCTTTATTTCGCATTACAACATGGTACCCAGCGGCTACAACGGGCCGTGCGCGTTGCCTTCGTTCTACAACACGTTCGGAGCAAATGACATCCGGCGTGGCACGGTGTACCGCTACACCAATGGCCCGGCTAACCCCGGCAACCGGCAAAACGTGGGCTTCCTCATTGGGCAGCAGTATAACTTACAAACCGACGCTGCCCTCACCGACCGCAGTGGCGCGCCGCTGGCTTTCACCAGCGCGGTGAGCATCATCGAAACAGGCTCTAACCTAGAGGTTACCGGTATTCGCCCCATGAAGTATCCGCCTGATTTCACGAACAACTCGGCTAGCGCGATTGATAATGATATGGTGCACTTCCGCCTTACTGATGTATTGCTGATGAAAGCCGAAGCTATCCTGCGCGGCGGCACGGCTACCTCGGCCGGCTCCTTTGGCAATACACCCACGGCGCTGGTTAACTCTATCCGCACCCACTCGTCGCGTAATGCTGGCGCTCTGGCCAACGTGGACCTGCCCACGCTTTACGCCGAGCGCGGCCGCGAGCTCTACCTAGAAAACTGGCGCCGCCAGGACATGGTGCGCTTCGGCACCTACCTAGGGCCGATTGAGCAAGGTCCCACGAGCAGCGACCCGAAGTACCTCATCTTCCCCATTCCGAATCAGCAGTTGGCGGTAAACCCCAACCTGACTCAGAACCCGGGCTATTAAGCTAAGGTCATAGTCACAACAAAAAGCCCGCCTGCTACAGTAGCAGGCGGGCTTTTTGTTGACCTAAGTACCTAAGTAATCAGAATGAGAACCTAGGGACGGGCCTCCAGCTCGCGTATCCAGATGTTGCGGAAGCTATTAGGCTCGCTCTTGTCGCCGTGCGACTGCAGCTTGATGGGCGAGGCGCCGTGGGCCTGCCGGTAGGCAGCCGGGCCAATGTACTGCGTGGGGCCAGCCAGTTCAACGTTGTTTTGCACCACGATGCCGTTGAAGATGACCGTAACGCGGGCTGGCGTGGCCACTGTGCCATCGGCCTTGAAGGTGGGGGCCAGCCAAATTACGTCGTAGCTCTGCCACTCGCCGGGCTTGCGGCAGGGGTTAGCCAGCGGCACGCGCTGCTTGTAAATGCTGCCCGCCATGCCATTTACGTAAGTCTTGTTGTTGTACGAGTCCAGAATCTGTAGCTCGTACCCTAGGTCTCCTTTGCCCAGCGAAGCCAGGAAAAGGCCGCTGTTGCCGCGGGCCTGCCCCGTGCCAGTGATGTTGGCCGGTACACGCCACTCTAGGTGCAGCTGGTAGTTGGTGAAGGATTGCTTGGTTTCGATGTTGCCGGTGGTTTTATCTACCGTAAACATCCCGCCGCCTACCTTCCACTTGGCAGGCGTGTTGCGGTCTTCGGTCATTACCCATTGGCTGAGGTCCTTGCCGTTGAACAGCACAATGGCATCGGCGGGCGGTGGGGCCAGGTTGGGGGTGGCGGCTACTACTTTGGGCACCGGCTCGTACACTTCGGTGTCCTCGGGTTTGCCTTGCGCGTAGGCTGCGACACTGACTAGCAGCGCGGCAGGAAGAAAGAGATGTTTCATAAGGCTACTGAATGGGGGAGTAAGGAAAAAGCCTGGACCCAGCACAGTGCCCGGCCCAGGCTGAGAGGTAGTTCGTCCTAGGTGGTGCCTAACCGCTTACACGTCGCAAAGGCGCACGGCCTGCCGCAGCGACGCCAGCTTGTCGGTTTGCTTAGGTATGAATTCTTGGGCTACATAGCCCTGAAAGCCAGTGGCCTTGATGGCCCGCATGATGGCGGGGTAGTTCAGCTCCTGGTTGTCATCGAGCTCGTGGCGGCCGGGTACGCCGGCCGTGTGGTAGTGCGCGATGTAGGCGTGGTTGTCGATGATATTGCGGATGACATCGCCCTCGTCAATCTGCATGTGGTAGATATCGTAGAGCAGCTTGAAGTGCTCGGACCCTAGGCGCTTGGCCAAGGCCACACCCCAGCTGGTGCGGTCGGCCTGGTAATCGTGGTGGTCAATTTTGCTGTTTAGCAGCTCCATCACCAGCACTACTTTGTGCTTGGCCGCCAGCTCTACCATCGGCTGCAAGCCTTTCACGGCGTTGGTCAGGCCCACCTCGTCCGTCATGCCGCGGCGGCTACCGCTAAAGCAAATCAGGTTGGTATAGCCAGCCGCAGCCACCTTCGGAATCATAGCCGAATACTGCTTGTGCAGCTGGGCATGAAAGCGCGGGTCGTTGAAGCCATCGGTGAGGTTGATTTCGGCGCCGTTGCACATGGGCGAGTCGAGGCCGTGCTTCTTAAGCGTAGCCCAATCATTTGGCCCTACCAAATCGATGCCTTTAATGCCCATTTCTTTGGCCTTCACGCACAGGTCGTCGAGCGACAGGTCTTGAAAGCACCAGCGGCACACCGATTGCTTGATGTTGTTGAGCATTGGCGTAGCCTCCGCCTCGGCAGTTTGGGCAGTTTCCATGGAGTAGGCGCTGGTTGTGCCCAGCGCACCTAGGGTAGCAGTAGTTGTGAGCAAGCCCTTGAGGGCCGTCCGGCGATTCAGGTTTTTCATATGATGAACAAGTAACGACTAGCCGGGCGCGACAGCAGAAGTCTCGCCGTAGGCTACCGGGGCTTCGGTCGAGTTGGTGGCCACGGCCCCACTCCGCTCGCGGAAGAATAGCAAGAAGAGTACCAACACTACCGCCGCGATGCCGGCCGGAATCAGCCAAATCATGCGCCAGTCGTGGGAGTCGCTGCCTAGGGTGTATTTATCAAAAATATCGCCCGACAGCAGCGTGCCGATGAGCATGCCCACCCCGTAGGTAGCCAGCGTGATAAAGCCCTGGGCCGAGCTTTTGAAGCGCTCGCCGGCTAGGTTGTCGGTATAAATCTGGCCGGTTACGAAGAAGAAGTCGTAGCACACGCCGTGCAGCACAATGCCCGCAATGAGCATCCAGTAGTTGCTGTCGCCGTTGCCGTAAGCAAAAAAGATGTAGCGCAGTACCCAAGCCCCCATACCGATGGCCAGCATTTTCTTTACACCCAGCTTGCTGAAAAACAGCGGAATGGCTAGCATAAATAGCAGCTCCGAGACCTGGCCCATGCTCTGGATAGCAGCGGCACCTTTCATACCCACTTCGTTGAGGAAGGGGTTGGTGAAGCCGTAATAGAAGGCCAGCGGAATGCAGATGGCGATAGAGGCCAGGAAGAAAATAAGGTAAGAGCGATTCTTTAGTAGGCCAATAGCCTCCAGACCCAGCAGGTCGCCTATCGAGCTCGACTGCCCGCTCTTAACGGGCGGCGTGGCGGGCAGCGTGAAGCTGAACACCCCTAGGAGCGCGGCAGCACCAGCCGCCATCAGGAAAGTAGCTTGCAAGCTGTTGGTTTGCTCCCAGTTGAGCCAGCCAATGGTGAGGCCTGCTACTATCCAACCCAGCGTGCCGAGCACCCGCACCTGGGCAAACTCTTTCTGCGGGTTCTGCATTTGCCGGAAGGCGATGGAGTTAACCAGCGCCAACGTGGGCATATACAGCACCATGTAGGTCAAGATATTGGGGTAGAAGCTATTGAAGTCGGGCGCCGACGAGGCGCGCCACAGCAGCAGTGCGCCCGCCAGATGCAGCACCCCCAAGATTTTTTGAGCCGAGAAGTATCGGTCAGCAATCAGCCCCACGATAAACGGTGCCACGATGGCTCCGATAGACTGCGTTAGAAAAGCTACCCCCACCTGCGTGCCCGACGCGTTCAGGTTGTGCAACAAGTACGTTCCGAGGGTTACAAACCACGCGCCCCAGATGAAAAACTCTAGGAACATCATCAAGGACAGCTTAATCCGAATAGCAGTAGACATGGGTGGGGAAGAATTTTTAATTAAAAAATTAAAAACTAAGAATCAGAAACTAGGAGTAGGGAGAGAGCCGCCAGTCCTAATTTCTGATTCCTAATTATCAATTACTTATTTGAGGCTCAGTACGTAGCGCACCATTTCTTTGGCATCGCTTTCCGACAAGCCGGGGTGCGGGGTCATGGCAATATCGCCCCAGTGGCCCGCGCCACCATTGATGATGTGCTGGCTCAGCATCGCAATGTTAGCCGGGGTTTCGGGGTATTTCTTGGCTACGTCGCGGTAGGCTGGGCCAATGAGCTTCTCACCCTCGCGGTGGCAGCTGCCGCAGTCGGAAGCGGCTACCAATTGTGCGCCCTTGCCGGCTGGCTTGCCCACGGGCGAGGTGCCAATCTTAGAAGAGTTGGTATCAACCTGTGGCTGGTGGGCCACGGCTGCCAGCTTCACGTTTGCTGCGCTATCCTGGTTTAGCGGGGTAGCCTTAGCCTCGGGGTCGTCTTGGCTATTGGCGCGCTCGGTGGCGGTCATCTCCTTTTTTTCAGGAGTAGAGGTGCAGGCGGCCAGCCCGGCAAGGCAACCTACTAGTAGCAATACTTTTTTCATAACGGGGGAATGCAGAGAGAATTAGAGACCTAGGAGCTTGCGGTTCGATGCCTCCGTGCTGCCTGAAGCAACGAAGTCGTCGAAGGCATGGTCGGTGACGTGGATGATGTGGTTTTTGATGAATTGGGCGCCTTCGCGAGCGCCGTCGGCGGAGTTTTTGAGGGCGCATTCCCACTCCAGCACGGCCCAGCCGGGGAAGTCGTACTGTGCCATCTTACTGAAAATAGCCTTGAAATCGACCTGCCCATCGCCCAGCGAGCGGAAGCGCCCGGCCCGGTTGAGCCACGATTCATAGCCGCCGTACACGCCCTGCCGGCCCGTAGGGTTAAACTCGGCATCCTTGACGTGGAACATCTTGATGCGCTCGTGGTAAATGTCAATGTGTTCTAGGTAGTCTAGGCATTGCAGCACGTAGTGCGAGGGGTCGTAGAGCAGGCAGGCGCGCGGGTGGTCGTTTACCTCCGTCAAAAACCGCTCGTAGCTGATACCGTCGTGCAAGTCTTCGCCGGCGTGCAACTCATAGCAGAGGTCGATACCGTTCGCATCAAACTTGTCGAGAATAGGCTGCCAGCGGCGACCTAGCTCGGCAAAGCCTTCCTCAACCAGCCCGGCTGGGCGCTGGGGCCAGGGGTAGAGGTAGGGCCACAGCAGCGCTCCGCTAAACGTGACGTGCGCCGTGAGGCCCAGTCGCCGCGAGGCCTTGGCCGCGTACTCTAGCTGCTGCACGGCCCACTGCTGCCGAGCATGCGGGTTACCCCGGAGCGCCTCGGGCGCAAAGCCATCGAACAGCGTGTCATACACTGGGTTCACGGCTACGAGTTGGCCTTGCAGGTGGGTTGAGAGCTCGGTGATTTCCAGGCCGGCAGCCTGCACTTTGCCCTTCAGCTCGTCGGCGTAGGTCTGGCTTTCGGCGGCTAGCTTGAGGTCGATAAAGCGGCTGTCGAGCGTGGGCAGCTGCACGCCCTTGTAGCCTAGGTCAGCGGCCCAGGCGCAAATGCTCTCTAGGCTGTTGAACGGCGCCTCGTCCCCAATAAATTGGGCCAGAAAAATAGCGGGTCCTTTAATAGTCTTCATACGGGGCGGCTACACGGTGAAGTCGGTCCACTTCTGGTCGGAGCGGCCCGAGGCGATTACATTTTCAATGAAAGCCATGCCGCGCACGCCTTCCTCAATGCTGGGGTAGTCCAGGGCTTCGGGCGAGGCGGGCTGGCCGGCCTGCTCGGCTTGCAGGGTAAGGGCAAAGTTGCGGTAGAGGTTGGCGAAGGCCTCTAGGTAGCCCTCGGGGTGGCCGGCGGGCGTGCGGGTGTTATGGGCAGCGTAGGAGCCTACCGACGGGCCGCCCGTGCGCCAAATTTCGGTGGGCCGGTCGAGCCACTTCACCAGCAAGGTGTTGGCATCGGCCTGCATCCAGTCGAGGCCACCTTTTTCGCCGTAAACGCGGATGCGAACGTTATTTTCTTCGCCAGCAGCTACTTGTGTGGCTACCAGCACGCCACTAGCGCCGTCGCTGAGGCGTAGCAGTACCGCGCCATCATCGTCGAGGCGGCGGCCTTCGACTACTGTATTGATGTCAGCGCAGAGTTTCTCCACGCGCAGGCCACTCACATACTCTAATAGGTTGAAGGCGTGGGTGCCAATATCGCCCATGGCGCCTGATATGCCGCTCTTGGTCGGGTCAGTACGCCAGGAGGCTTGCTTGTTTTCGCCACCTTCCTCAAACTTGCTGAGCCAGCCCTGCGGATACTCTACATACACCTTGCGAATGCGCCCTAGGGTACCCTGGGCCACCAGTTGGCGGGCCTCCTTTACCATGGGGTAGCCGGTGTAGGTGTGCGTGAGGCACAGGCGGCGGCCGGTGGCAGTCACCACGGCAGCCAAATCTTTGGCTTCGGCCAGCGAGAAGGTCATGGGCTTATCGAGCACCACGTCGAAACCGCTTTCGAGCGCCAGCTTGGCCGGCGCAAAGTGCAGGTGGTTGGGCGTCACGATGCTGATAACCTGCACCCGCTCGGCTTCGGGCCGCGCTTTTTCCTGCGCAATTAGGTCCTCATACGAGCCATACACGCGGTCAGGGGCCAGGCCCAACAGCTGCCCGGTGGCACGCGAGGTATCGGGGTTGCTACTAAAGGCGCCGGCTACTAGCTCGTATTGCCCGTCAAGGGCCGCCGCCAAGCGGTGGACTGCGCCGATAAAGGCGCCCTGCCCACCGCCAATCATACCTAGGCGTAGTTTTGTTGTATTAGCCATTCGCTGTTAACTACTGGCTGCTAGCTGCTTGGCCGAAAGCTAGGAGCTAACAGCCAGCAGCTAGCAGCTCAGGATTTAGGTAGTAGCCCAGGCGCGGTCGCCTTTTTTGTAGGGCACGTTGCCATCGTATTTGCCCGGCACCGGCAGGTAGCGCAGTACTTGCGTAGCACCAACCTCCGACGTGAAGAAGCCCAGTAGTGTCAGCTCCTTCATCATCCGGAAGTAGTGGTTAGGCTGCTCCGGCGTTTTGGTTTTGCCGTAGTTTTTCTGCTCTGTATCCAGGGCCGTGAGCAAGGCGGTGCGCTGGGCTGGGGTGCTTTCCAAAAAGCCTTTGCTGTTTTGCTTCTTGCTTGCTTCTTCCAGCTTGGTCATGCCGTCCATGAAGATTTTTTGGTCTTCTGGCGTGTAGCAGTCGCGCACCATCACGGCCATAAACGAACCCACATTGGCCGCCTTGGCGCCCGGCGTTTTGGTGGCGGGCAAGATGGTGTCGGCCACCTCGGTGAGGTAAGCAGTTTGCTCGGGCGTTAGGATATCCTTAGGCTTGGCATTGGCCGTAGCCTGGTCCTTCATGTCGCCCCCTTGCTTGTCGGAGCTGGCAGGGCTGCACCCGGTCAGGAAATAATCGCCCCCAATTACGGCGCCGCCCATCAGCAGGGCTACCCGGGCTAGGGCATCTCTTCGGTTCATCATGGCTAAGTAACTTGAGGGAAATTAAACGTTTTGCTTTTTCAGTTCGCCCACGGCGTGGTCTACGGCGCGCGCCGTGAGGGCCAGGTAGGTGAGCGAGGGGTTTTGGCAGCCAGCCGAAGTCATGGCGGCGCCATCGGTCACGTACACGTTGGGCGCGTCCCACACCTGGTTGTGCGCGTTCAGTACCGACGTTTTGGGGTCGCGGCCCATGCGAGCAGTTCCCATTTCGTGAATGCCACCACCCATCGAGTAGGGGTTATTGTAGGTCTTCACGTTTTGCAGGCCAGCGGCTTCGAGCATTTCCTTGGCATCGGCCATCATGTCGATGCGCATTTTCAACTCGTTGTCGCGGATGGTAGCGTCCATTGCCAGCACCGGCAGGCCCCACTTATCCTTCTTGTCTTTGTCCAAGAAGATGCGGTTGTCGTGGTAGGGGAGGGTTTCACCAAAGCCCGTGATGCCCATGGTCCAGCCGCCTGGTTCACTGAGGGCGTCCTTGAGGTCGCCGCCAATGCTCATTTCGGCGATGTCGCGGCTCCAGCCCTGGCGCCCAGCGCTACCTTGGTAGCCAAAGCCCCGGATGTAGTCGCGTTTGTCGCCGCCGATGTTGCGGAAGCGAGGGATGTAGATACCGTTGGCGCGGCGGCCATACACATATTTGTCTTCATAGCCAGGCATTTCGCCGCTGGCACCAGCCCGGAAGTGGTGGTCCATCACGTTGTGGCCCAGTTCACCGCTGCTGCTACCTAGGCCGCCGGGCCACACGTCGGTAGCCGAGTTCATGAGTACCCAAGCCGAGTTGAGGGCCGAGGCGTTCAGGAAGATAACTTTAGCGAAGTACTCGTAGGTCTTGTTGGTTTCAGCGTCCAGAATCTCTACGCCCTTGGCCCGCTTGGTGTCCTTGTCGTAGATAATCTTAGTAACGATGGAGAACGGCCGCAGCGTGAGGTTGCCGGTAGCCATAGCTGCGGGCAGCGTGGCCGACTGCGTGCTGAAATAAGCGCCAAATGGGCACCCTAGCCAGCACTTGTTGCGGTACTGGCAGTTTACGCGGTTGTGGTGAGGCTTGGTGATGTTGGCCGTGCGGCCAATAATCATGTGGCGCTGCTCCTTATAGTGTTTCTTGATGCGGGCGGCCACATCCTTTTCCACCACGTTCATTTCCATGGCCGGCATGTAGTCGCCGTCGGGCAGGTGCGGAATGCCGTCGCGGTTACCGCTAATGCCCGCAAACTTTTCGGCGTGGCTGTACCAGGGTGCCATTTCCTTGTAGCGAATAGGCCAGTCTACTGCTACGCCGTCCTTCAAGTTGGCCTCAAAGTCGAGGTCGCTGAGGCGGTAGCTTTGGCGGCCCCACATCAGTGAGCGGCCGCCCACGTGGTAGCCCCGAAACCAGTCGAAGGGCTTTACTTCCACGTAGGGGCTTTCCTTTTCATTTACCCAGTAGCTGAGGTTCGTCTCGTTAAGAGTGTAGTCGCGCTTCAGTACCGGATAGTCTTCCATCATCTGCTGCGTCTTGCCGCCGCGGTGGGGAAATTCCCACGGTGCTTTGTTGGCGTTCACATAGTCCTTGATGTGCTCTATGTTACGGCCCCGCTCCAGCATGATGGTTTTCAAGCCCTTCTCGGTCAGCTCTTTGGCAGCCATGCCGCCCGAGATGCCAGAGCCAATGACGATGGCGTCATAGGTGTACTTTTCCATTGAAAAATTGGGTGAGAATAGATGAGTAATTAGTAGACAATGAAGAATGCTTAAACCTTTAAGCACTGTGCATATAATTACACTAGTGCACGTTTGATGTATGTAACGCTTTGCTTGATGCTGTCGAAGGGCGAGCCAGGTGTTTGGTCCTGCTCTACAAAGAAGTACTGCATGCCGGCCAGTGGAGCCTGGGCAAAGATGCGCTTGAAATCAATCGAACCGTTGCCTACTTCTGTGAAGTTCCGCGCCGCGGTCTTATCCATGTCTTTCACATGCCAGAGGGGGAAGCGACCAGGGTGCTTTTTAAATAAGGCTATTGGGTCTTGACCTGCTTTGGTGGCCCAATATAGGTCTAGCTCCATCTTCAACAAGTTTTTGTCGGTCAAGCTCAGCAGCAGGTCATAGGGCATTTTGCCGTCCTGAGCTTGAAATTCAAAGTCGTGGTTGTGGTAGCAGAGTTGCATGCCCGCCTGTTTGCAGCGCTCACCGGCTTTGTTTAGATACTCGGCAATTTGCTTGTAATGGTCTAGGTTGCCACGCTCGCTGTCCATGAGGTAGGCACAAACCATATACTTTACCCCTAGCTGAGCCGCGTCGTCCACGGCCTTGTCCCAGCCGTGCAGGATGGTACCCTGAATAGGCTGCCCATTGTACTGCGCCTCACCCAGTATATAGTGGCTGCTGGGCATGATAAGGCCGTTTTGCTGCAAAACCTTCGCAAAAGCCGCTGGCTCCATACCATAAAACTTCTGCGTGCCCGTATAGGAGGCGCCTTCCACCGAATTGTAGCCTAGTTGGGCCACCTTGGCTAGGGTGCCCGCAGGGTCCTGCTGCATCGCTTCGCGCACGGTATACAGCTGCAAGCCAATGTACTGCTTGGGGGCCGCGAAGAGGGCGGGGCTGGCAAGCACGCCAGCTGAAAGCAGCGCAGCTGACTTGACGAACGCACGTCGAGTAGTCATGGTAGGGGGTGGGCTAGGTAGAGGAGTAGTGCGAATGCGGCAGCAAGTAGCCTATGAGGAGCGCCAGCAAGGTTTTACTCACTGTGTATTTCCTCTTCGGTTTGATATAACTGCCGGATAAGCACGCTAAATGTAGGGCTCAGGCAACAATCTTATGCACAGTAGCTGCTACCTGATTTTTGGGATTATTAGCTCAGCATGTGACTACTAATAGAGGTGAGGTTACAAACAAAGTAATTATTTTACTGATAGACAAAGATTTATATTGGTTGGGGGCAGCCGAAATCGTTTGCGATATTAATTAATGACCCGTAAAGCTGTTACTAAAAGAAAATTTGTTTTAAAAAATGATGGAATACTTCTTTCGCATAGGGGGCGTAGACCAGGATAGCTATAAAAAATAAGCTGAAGTGTTGTCGCACCGCTACTTGGGGTAGGGTGCGGCAACACTTCAGCCAGCGGGGTGCATAAACTATAAGTAGCTTCCTAGGTAGCCTAGGCGAGAGGTTGGGCCTCGAAGCCGGCTTCCTCTACCAAGGCCACCACTTGAGCAGCGGGTAGGTCAGTGGTCACGGTCAAAAGCTTGTCGGGGTTGGTTGTGTCCACCTGCCAAGCCGTAATAGCGGGTTCAGCATTGAGCGTGGGCGTGATGGCGCGCAGGCAGTTGGCGCAGTTAATAGTGGTTTTGAAACGTTGGGTAGCCATAGGAAAGCAGGGTTAGCTGACTTCTACTAATTAAAAAGTCAACATCCCTGAAACACGTAACCCCGCTATTTTGTGCTAAACGGCCTACAGGAATTGCCCTAGGTAGTAGCGGGTAGTACTGTGCCATGCACTTCGCCCAGCCCAATACGCAGCCCGTTTTTTTCGGCATAGCCGCGCAAAATAACCGTATCGCCATCGCGCAAGTAGCTTAGGTGTAGGTCGTTTGGGAGGCTGAGGGGCTGTGTGCCACCTTGGGTGAGCTCCGCTAAGCTGCCCAGCGCGCCAGAGGTGAGCCCACTGCTGGCGCCCGAGGCGCAAAGGTCGCCAGCTTCTAGTGCAGTGCCATTGGCCGTAAGTTGCGTGAGTTGCTGAGCCATGCTCCAGTAGTTGGTGCTGGTATTGGTATGGCTCAGCACCAGCGGTGCCACGGTAGAGCCAGCTGGTTTGAAAAGCATTTCGAGGTGAAGGTCGAAGTGCTGTTCGCCCGAGACCTGCAAGTAGGGAAGAGGCTCGGGCTCTTGCGCCGGGCCAGTGACCCGGAAAGGCTCCAATGCATCAAGCGTCACAACCCAAGGCGATACGCTGCTGATAAAATCCTTATCGACCGGCGAACCTAGGGCCTGCGCTAGCCATCGCTGCAAGTCACGCGCTCGCCAGTCATTAAGTAGCAGAACACCAAAAATGTGGCTTTCGGCCTGTGCCACGGGCACCGCAGTGCCTAGCGTAGTAGATTGCCCTACCACAAAAGCGGTTTCCAGTTCAAAATCCAGCTGCTGAGTAGGGCCAAAAGCTGGCTCGGTTTGGCCTGCTGGTACGTGCAGGCCGCTGGGCCGCCGGATATCAGTATCACTTACCACTATAGAACTAGCGCGGCCACTGTATGCAAAGGGCTGGTGGTGCCAGTTGGCACCTAGGGAGTTGGCACCGCCTAAGAGCTGAGCGACATTGAGGGCATGAGTGCGGCTAGCCTCAAAACAGGTAACATTGGTGGGCTTTACGGGGCGCAACATGGCTACGTCGCGCTGGCGCAGTAGGCAGGTGCGCATAGCCAGTTCGTTGTCACGCAGAGTGGGGTTGTCGTGGCGTAGCAGTTCGCTTACGCGCTCGCGCACGGCCCGCCACGCCGCTGGCCCAAGCTTCAAAAAAGCATTGAGCGAGCGCCGCCGAAATACCTTGGGTAGCACGGCCCCTAGCTCCGGTACATCCTCGGCCACACTGTCGAAGTAGCCAAGCTGGGCGCAGGCGTATAAATCGAGGGCATAGCCGCCGATGGCCACTGCGAGGCGCGGGCCCCAGTCGGGCACATCTATTACCCCAAAGGGTAGGTTTTGAATTGGAAAGTCATCGGTGGGCCGGATGTCAATCCAGGAATGCAGGCTGGGGTCGTTGGCGGGCGAAGCAGGCATAAAAGAAATAAAAGCGGCCGCTGATAGCCGCAAAAAAACGTCTGTCAGGCTGAGCTTGCAAAGCAGGTTTTTCTGGCCGGAAGGGCATTCCTAGCGCAGAAAGTTGCTTTGCAAGCTCAGCCTGACAGACGTAACGTAAATCAGCCTAACTAGTCTAACCTGTTAGCGAGCCTCGACGGCCGTAATCTCGGGTACGGCCCGGCGCACCGTGTCTTCGAGGCCAGCGCGGGTCATGGGCGACATGGGGCAGGCCCCACAGGCGCCTTCCCACTCCAGCTTCAGTACGCCTTCGGGGGTAATCTCGGCCACGCGCACGTTGCCGCCGTCGGTGGCTAGGTAAGGGCGCAAGCCATCTAGGGCTTGCTCGACGCGGGACAGAACAGAATCCATAATTGGGCAATTAGCAATTAACAATGGGCAATGAATAGGTGGATGGAGAACAACACGCTGGGATGATTTCGTGCAAAGACGACAATTTCATCGTTCAGCGCCCCTCACCTAGGTATTCATTGTAACGACAGTCGTCTTAGGAGCTACGTTGTTGCGAATGCTGACCTGGCGAGCCAAGTTCTCAGCTAGCTCTCGGAACGTGGCAGCTTCCGGCGAAGTTACATCGGCGAGCACGGCCGGGCGGCCTTGGTCACCGGCTTCGCGCACGGCCTGCACCAGCGGTAGCTGCCCAATGAGCGGCACTTGGTGCTTGTCGGCCAGGCGCTGGCCGCCGCCTTCGCCAAAGATATAGTACTTGTTGCTAGGTAGTTCGGCGGGCGTAAACCACGCCATATTCTCGATAATGCCTAGCACTGGTACGTTGATTTGCGGCTGGCGGAACATCTGCAAGCCCTTTTGCGCATCCATGAGCGCCACGGGCTGTGGTGTGGTCACGATGATGGCGCCGGTCACGGGCACGGTCTGCACCATGGTGAGATGAATGTCGGACGTGCCGGGCGGCAGGTCGAGCAATAGGTAGTCAAGGTCGCCCCAGTCTACTTCCGTGATAAACTGCTTAAGTGCCGACGAGGCCATGGGCCCGCGCCATACAATAGCGTTTTCGCTGGGGGCCAAGAAGCCGATGCTCATCAGCTTCACGCCGTACTGCACCACCGGCTGAATCCGGTTTTTGCCCTGCTGGTCCTGAAACACGTGCGGCCGGGCATCCTCCACGCCAAACATCGTGGGCATGCTCGGCCCCGAGATGTCGGCGTCAATCAGCCCGACTTTGGCGCCGCTGGCAGCTAGCGCCACGGCCAGGTTGGCCGTTACGGTGCTTTTGCCCACGCCGCCCTTACCCGAGGCAATGGCGATAATGTTCTTCACGCCGGGCAAGATGGTGTTGTTATTGCGCATGGTGGTCACGCGCGAAGTCATTTGAATCACCACGTTGGCGTCTTTATCCACCATGGTGTGCACAGCCCGCTCGCAGGCATCGTGGATGAGCTGCTTGAGGGGGCAGGCCGGGGTGGTGAGCACTACGGTAAAGGACACTGTATGGCCTTCTACCTTGATGTCTTCCACCATGTTGAGCGTAATCAAGTCCTGCCCTAGGTCGGGCTCTTCCACGAAGCTCAGGGCGTGGCGGACGGCTTCTATCGTTAGTTCGGGCATACAAGGCAAATGCACCACCTAGGGCGCAAGGTGCAAAGATAACCCGTGCAGCGGGGTAGGGGTTTCAAATAGAGCTACTGAGCTATTAAGTAAATAAATATATTGTTATATATTTGTTGCATCAGCACGCACATGCTAAGCATTTGGCCCTAGACTGCAAGGTTAAGTGCTATTGACTAAAAGCTGCCTGCATGCGAAGTGGTTATGACGAAACTTAGAAATCTTGATTAAGACCTACCGAAATGAGCTGTAAACATTTTTTAATCTCGAGTTTGACAGTTTGTCTAGCTGTCTCACTAGCATCTTGCAATGGCACAACAGATACAAATGCCAATACCTCCAATAACACCTCGATAAATACTAAATCAGACACAAGCATGGTTGGTGCCGTGCAAACACCTCAATTATCCGATTCTACAACTAGGAGCACCGAACACCTTAACAAAAGCTTAAAGGCTTCGCAAAAACTTGTCAGCCTTACAGCAACTTTTCACACAACTGATAACGATAAAGATTGGACTACACAAATAGGTAGTACAGTGAGATTAAATGGTCACGTTGTTGGTGAGATTTTTTGTTGCAGCGCGGATAGAAAAGATGACCATTATGATGATAACACTGATTCTCCGCCGATATATTTAAACATTTCTGAGCATCCAACAAAAGATGAGCTTAATGGCAGTATATATGAAATTACCGCTATGGAAGTTAAGGGAGGTACCGATGAATGGCATTTCGATGCAAGATTAAACGCTAAGTTCGATGATGGAAGCCAACGGAACTGGACTTTTCTTAAACAAAGTTTACATTCAAAAAGTGGCTCAAGAGAAGGTATTAAATTCGACCTTTATAAGAATCATGACTAATTTGTAAGATACTTACAGAGTAAGCTATAGGCAACATAGGTTTATTGCCACAGCGAGGTGACAACTATCATTCCGACATTATATTACTCATTCTCTGTTTTGGTTAGCTAAATAGATGTGGACTTTTAGAAAAATTCTGCTCTATTTTCAAACGACAGAGGTTTTGGACAGAATGAGTAATCAATGCTACCATATCATTAATCTATAATTCGTTAATTATTGTAATAAAAAAACCGTGGCTCTACCACGGTTTTTTTATTTTCACTCTTACCCCGAACTATGCCGGGTCCGAGTGCAGCAATCCAGCGGGCACGTCGAGCTGGCCCGAGTGGAAGCCGATGAGACCGTTGCGCTCATCTTCAATATTGGTGGCCTGGGTGTACACGTCGCCTGCGATGGGGCGCTTGCGCAGCTCTTGTTTGAAGGCGCGGATGCTGTTGGTGCGGGCCTCCGCATCGGCGGGGCCGCCGTAGTCGCTGAAGCCGAAGCCGCCCCACTCGCTTACTAGCAGTGGGCGCTGGCCGCGGTAGAAATACGGGTCGCCTACCACCAGCGGGAAGGCAGCGGTGCCTTCCATCTCACCATGAATGAGGCGGTCGAGCAGCTCACGCCAGCGCCCTAGGTCAGGCGTGTAAAGGTGGGCCGTGAGCAGGTCTGACTTAAGCGAGCCCTGATACGAAATGTGGTGCCAGCCATCATTATCAATCACAAGAAACTGCGGGTGCGCCAATTGCATAAAATTGTACATCTGCACGATGTAGCGTTGGGTGGCCGGGTTGGTGGCAATATCCTGGGCGCCCCAATCCTCATTGTATAGGCTCCAGATAATAATGCTGGGGTGCGTTTCCATCAAGCTCAGCATGCGTAGTAGCTCGGCGCGGTGGTTTTCGCGGCTGCGGGGCGTGCTGCTATGCGGGCTGGGCACTTCTACCCACAGGAGCAGCCCAAGCTCGTCGGCTAGGTTATAGATGCGGGGGTCAATACCAGCGATGTGCACCCGCACTAGGTTGCAACCTAGCTCCTTCATGGCGTGCATATGGCGCTGCATCTCGGCAAAGGTGGCCGTGCCGGGCTGGTACAAGATGCCGTCGAGGTAAATCGGCTCGTTGTTGAGGTACACCTTGCGGCCCCGCGCTTCTATTTTGCGCAGGCCGAAGAGCGCCTCAATCTGGGCCACGTAGCCGGTATTGTCGATAAGTTGGGCTACTAGGCGGTAGCGGTGCGGGTTTTCGGGGCACCATACCTCGGCGCCGGGTACCTCCATCGAAAAGCGCTGCTGGTGCTGCCCGGCGGCCAGCTGCATCGGAAAGTCGGACGCGGCTAAGGGCGCCTCGCCTAGCGCGGCATCGGGCTCGAATACTTGCAGGCGCACCACGTAGTCGGCCGCGTCGTGGATGCGCAGTGTCAGGTTGAAGCGCACTAGGTTGTCCTCAATGGTGCTCACTACGCCCACCCGCGAGCGCAGGCGGTTGCGCTCTACCGTTTCGAGCCACACCGAGCGCACAGCCCCGGTATAGGTCTGGTACCAAATGCCACCGCGCTTGTACACGTGCGACTCCTGCTTGCCACGCGTGGTTTCGGCGTCCATGGTGTCGGCAATGCGCACCGTGAGGCGATTGACAAGGTGCAGCGTGTCTTCGGGAAGCTCGTAGGTAAAGGAGGTGTACTCGCCAAAGTGCACCGACTCGCCCTCGATAGTAGTGAGTAGGCGCCCATTCAGCCACACGCGGGTTTCGTAGCCGCAGGCCCCGAAGGTGAGTTGAAACAGCGTCTGGCTCTGGCCGGCCGATACCTCGGGCAACGGAAACTCGCGCTCGTACCAGGCCACTATTTTGTCTTGCCAAGCCGCGGAGCCCTCGGTGTGGGCGGCGGCCATGTGCTCTTCTATCGAGCCAGGCCATTGGGCAGTGTGGCGGTAGTCGTAGCCCTGTTCCCATTCTTCGATGAGGCCGCTGTCGTCGCGGTCCACCGCAAATTTCCAAGTGCCGTCGAGCAAAAAGTGCGTGCCTGGCCGCAGCACAGCGCGCGGAAGTGAGTTGTCGGTTTCGGCCGTGGAGTCGATATCGGGTGGCGCCGACAGGCCGTAATTGGATTGGGTGAGGTCGTCCATGAAAAAAATATTGGAGCTAGCGGAAAGAGTATAAACGAGCAGTAGCGCTAGGTAGTAACGCCGATGGGTACCGGAATGATACAGCAACCTAGGTGCCGCTGCTCGCGAGGATTAAATGCAAAACCCCGGCCAGATGTGGCCAGGGTCGATAAATGCAAGGCAAGACTCCACTCAGAGAGCTGCCTAGGTCTTCAGTTTCTTCTTCTTCGCTGCCGGAAACAGCACGTTGTTTAAAATGAGCCGGTAGCCGGGCGAAGTAGGGTGCAGGGCCAGGTCGGTGGGCTCTTCGCCCACCATGTGTTGGTAGTCTTCGGGGTCGTGGCCGCCATAAAAAGTCCAGGTGCCCTTGCCCAATGAGCCGTGCATGTAGCGCACCTCGCCGGTTTGCTTGGTTTCGCCCATTATCACTACATCGGGCTTAATTAGGCTCTTGCGAAACGCCGTGGTCTGGCCCATGAAGCCGTGAATAGTCTTCTCGTGGTCTTGGGTGAGCATGGTCGGCACTGGGTCGTACTTGGCCGAGAAAGTAAAGAGCTGGAAGTAATCGTTCTGCTCGTATAGTCCGCGCTCATATGGCTGCATGTCGATGTTGGAGTACTCGTACTGCATCGGGTTCATGTACAGCTGAAAATTCTGAAAAGCCAGCGTGCGGTTGAAGTTAAGCTTGCTTTGGGCAGCGGGGTCGGCAGGGTCGCCGTCGTACATGCTTTCGACCATATCGACCCCTAGGCCGGCCAGCGCGATATCATAGGAGTCGGTGGCCGAGCACATGGCAAACATGAAGCCGCCACCCGCAATAAATTCTTGCATCTTCACGGCTTCAGTGGCTTTCATCTGGCTCACCTTGCCAAAGCCGTTGCGCTTGGCGGCAGCCTCGGCCTCGCGCTGCTGCTGCTGGTACCAGGGGGCGTAGCGATAGGTCTGGTAAAACTTGCCGTACTCGCCCGTAAAGTCTTCGTGGTGCAGGTGCAGCCAATCGTACTTGGGTAGCACGCCGCTCAGCACCTCATCGTCATAAATCTTGTCGTAGGGAATTTCGGCGTAAGTGAGCACCATCGTCACGGCGTCGTCCCAGGGCTGCTTTCCCTTAGGCGTGTACACCGCTATTTTGGGCACCTTCTCCAGCTTCATTACATCCATGTTGGCGTTGGGGTCAGCTATCTCGGACAAGATGCTAGTGTACTGCGCCTCCGAAATGGTTTGAAAGGAAATGCCGCGCACCACGAGCTCACTTTCTACGGCTGGCTGCGCCTCCATCGCAAACGCGCCACCCTTATAATTAAGCAGCCAATCCACTTCTATCTGCTTGCTCAATGCCCAATAGCACAGGCCATAAGCCTTGAGATGCTCCTTCTGGGTATTGTCCATCGGGATAAAAATATGGTTGGCAAACGCTGGTAGGGTAGGGGCCAGCAGCGCCAGCAGCAAAGCAAGACGTGTTAGAAACATACTTTTGAGGGCAAAAGACCAGCTGGGCAAACGAGCCCGCCGCTCCCGTAGTTCAAGGTACGGGCCGGCTGGCATAGATGAACCAATCCTTCCGCCGTTATGCAAACGATACTGTGTATTCCTGGACCTTGGGCTAACCAAACTGAGCTTATTACCGCATTGGTGCAGGCTCGCAAAGGTGAGTACTTGTTTGCTGGAAGTATACTAGCCCATTTTCCCGCCGACACGCATTTTTTACTGGAGTTCTACGACGCCGACCCAGAATTGCCCACTGCTTTTCAACGAGCCGGTCTTTTTTCGGCAATGAGCGAAGAAGCGCTGGCCGCCGTGGCCAACCACCGCACGGTGGCCTACCTGCTCACGCGGCCCGACCAGCCAGTCAGCATTGCTGGCGCCCGCGCTGTGGCACAAGCCGCGGCTGCCCTGCTCGACGCCGGTGGAGTAGCAGTAAAAGTCGAAACGGCCGGCAAGGCATTTGAGGCGGCCAAATGGCACGAACTGCTAGCTTCTAAAGGGAATGAGTCGCTTTGGGAGCTGTTTGTAGCAGTTGCTATCAAGGCGGCAGATGGTGCCTGCTTTACGTGTGGTATGCACAACCTAGGGCTCAAAGATGCATTGGTGCGTAATCTGCCTACCGCCGACGCGATTCAGGTGCTGCGAGAATTTACTTATTTCGCTGTGACGGAGCACCCCGAGCTGGCTGTGGGGCATACATTTAGCCTGGCGGCCGAGGCGCCTATTTATCACTTGGCTGAGGTTACGCCGCAGCCTTATGCAGACCATCCCGATTTCAAGAACCCATTCGGCATGTGGGAATTGCGTGCCAAGCAGCCACAGCAAGGCGCTTGGAATAAATGGTTTAGTAAAAACTAACGAAACCGGCTGCGTTATTTCCAGCGCTGCTACAACTTTATGAGTTTCCTCGAAAATATCCGCGAAGCCCTGCGCTCCATTACCAGCAATTTGCTGCGCACGGTGCTTACCGCCCTCATTGTCAGCATCGGGCTGATGGCCTTGGTGGGCATCCTCACGGCCATCGACGCCATGCGCCACTCCCTAGGTGACACGTTTGCCAGCCTTGGGGCCAATGCCTTTGAGATGAAGGCTAAAGGCTACACCAACCGCTCGCGCCGCGGCGGCGTGCAGGGCAAGCAGTACCCGGCCATCACGTACCTGCAAGCTAGCCTCTACAAAAAGGAACTGAGCCAGCGCGAGCCCGCGGCCATTGTAGGCGTGTCGGCTCGCATCAGCGGGGCCACCGAGGCCAAGGCCAACGGCGAGAAAACCAATCCCAACATGGAAGTAATCGCCGGCGACGAAAACTACCTGCGTATCCAGAGCTACGCGCTGGCCCAGGGCCGCACCTTCTCGCCCGCCGAACTGCAAACCGGGGCCAACGTGGTCGTCATCGGCGAAGAAATCAAGGACAAGTTGTTTCCCAGCCAGAGCCCCGTCGGCAAGTATCTCTACGCCCTAGGTCGGCGGTTTCAGATAGTAGGAATGTTTGAGAAAAAGGGTAGCAACGCGGGCGGTGGCGGCGCCGACCGCCTACTGCTGGTGCCCCTCGAAACCGGCAACCAACTGCCCCGCCAAGCAGCCCTCACCTACGACGTAAAAACTGCTACCATCAATGCCCAAGGCCTGAACTACCTGCAAGACCAAGCCACCGGGGTGATGCGCGCTGTGCGCCACGACCGCCTAGGGCAGGAAGATTCCTTTGAGGTCGAAAGCTCCGACTCGGCCTCTAAGACCCTCGACGAGCTAGCTGGCAAAATGCAAATGGGCGGCGGGCTGGTGGCCTTTATTACGCTGCTCGGGGCCAGTATCGCGCTCATGAATATCATGCTGGTATCGGTGACGGAGCGCACCCGCGAAATTGGAATTCGCAAGGCCCTAGGGGCTACCTCGCGCCAGGTGCGCCAGCAGTTCTTGCTCGAAGCTATTGTTATCTGCGTGCTCGGGGGCTCGCTGGGTATTCTGCTCGGCATTGCCATGGGCAATGGTGTAGCGCTGCTCGTGGGCAGCTCATCATTTTTGGTGCCGTGGCTGTGGGTCGGCGTGGGGCTGGCCATTTGTGTGTCGGTAGGGCTGATTGCAGGCTCCTATCCGGCGGGCAAGGCAGCGGCGCTCGACCCTATTGAAAGCCTACGTTATGAGTAGACGACAAATTTTTGGCGTATCTGTTGAACTGCATTGACACGCTCGTTCACGCAAAATAACGGAAAGAGGCTAGCTAGAATTGATATTCGGCTAGCCTCTTTACATTTGTATAAAATGACATTTGGTGTAATGGCAGATACTTCCGTCGGGCAGCGCTTCTCGCAGCTTATACAGCAGCTAGGTATGAGCAAAAATGCCTTTGCGATGTCGCTCGATAAAACAGCTACCGTCATTCAACATTTGGTTGATGAACGTAATAAGCCCGGTTTTGACCTTATGTGTAAGGTTTTTGAGGTGTACCCAAATGTATCTAAGGATTGGTTGTTGCTAGGCAAAGAGCCTATGCTGCTAGATGATGCCGCAGACGTTTCTAAAGATGTTGCTTCTGAGGCAGTAGCGACAAGCCCAGTGGCGAAGCCCTCAGCTACGCCCAATTCTACTGCTGTGCCAAACTTTCCGGCACCGCTTTTTGCAGTGTCGGCAGCGCGTCCGCCGCTTCCTGAAATGCCATCACTGCCTGCTGCCCCGGTGGTACAGCCTCCCTCAGACATACTGAGCGCTCCAGGCCAACCGACCGCCTCAGCCCTAGGTGCCGCTGCGTCCGTGCCTCAACCGGAAATGCCCGCGCCTACTGCTTCGCTCGATGCCGCTACACTTACTGCAGCCCTGCACGCTCAGTATTTACAGCACCAGTTGGCGCTGGCCGAGCAGCGCAACCAGCACCTGCTCGAGCAACAGCAACTCATGCAACAGATGTTAGACCTTATGCGCTCGAATCGCTGAAAGAAGTTATCATTAGAATTCTGGGCGCTGAAAATCTCAGAATGAGATTAGCTAATCAAGCACGTTTCATCGTGTCGCTGATGCTGCAATACCTAGGTGCCCGAGTTAATATAACCATCCAACAAGTCCAGAATTTTTGCGTCAGTTTCCATATCAAACTTTCTGGCAAAAAGCATTTCTTCTGGCTGATTTAGCAGTTCCTGGATATCATTATGGTCAAACGTGACTGGTAAAGTAACCCCCTGCCTTTCCCAGTTGATGTACGTCACGGTAGGCCGTATTGCCATCTTATCCTCCGCGCCAAAAAGATGGCGTATTACACTCTGGATAGCAATTTCATCCGGCAAAAGCGTGTGTTGATGATAGCGGAAATAATCTGGGTGGTCTTCTAAAAAACGTAGCAGCTTATGCGCCGTTTCCACCGGGATTGTCCACCACTGGTCGCCGCAGAACGGCCGCAAGTACCCGGGAAAGTGCCTTTTCTTTAGAATTGCCCACGGATTCGTCTTGCGCCGCAGTAGTTGTTTGATAGTGGAGGTATAGTAACTCCGATTTTGTAGAAAATCAGCAGTTAAGAGGGGCGGCAGTATGACATAATCTCCTCTTTTCTCAGAAAGATTAAACTTATAATACTCTATTCGGTCCATGCCGCCGCGGTTCCATTTGCTGCTTGGCAAAGGCGTTGTATTCATGAAATTGATGCCTTGGTTGCGTGTGAGATACTGCGCTATTTTATCGGTTGATTTTATTGGATAATCTTGCCCGCTAAGTAAGACACAGTATCCGGTGCGTTGGTCTGCCACAATTTGTTGCAGTGCGTGGATAGTCGCTTTCACAATGCCAAGGTCACCCCACGTACCTTTTTCCCTGCTGTGCACAAAAGAAACGCTCTTGATAGGCTCCAGCAGACGTTCGAATGGATGGATATCCGTGTTTTTATCGACGTGGATATAGAACCTACTGGTGTCTGTACTTAGCGCTTGTATCAGCCGTGCTACCTGCGCTGGATTTTTATGAGCGAGAATAATATAATTGATATGCAGCTCTTTCCATTGCGTGTCTGCAGGTGCCATAGGGAAGCTAGTTACAGCGAGGCGGTAAATTACGATAAGGTACGTCTCCTCATCTAGTAATGAGCTTTATAAATAGTCTGCCAGCTGCTCACGCTATGAGGGGGCAGTTACGGGCCGACCCTGGGTACGATATGCACGCTTTTCTACTGCCTTCTAGCTCGACGACCGGTTACAAGGCTACCTAGGCGAGGCAGAAAATGCTACTACTTTGAATACTTATTTTACAAACTTTTTAGATTAAAGCACAGAAAAAGCGATGTTGCCTTCATTACCAGTCGTTCTTAACCTTTGCGACTGGTAATGAAGGCAACACCCTGAGGTCTGATTTAGACTAGAATGCCAACTTCCTCGGCCTCCATCAGGCCTATGGCATTCACCTGCGTGAGGCGTAACGGGCGAACTTCGCCTACTAGCAGTGGGTCGTACTTGGCTGCTACGCGGATGTAGTTGGGTGTGTAGCCTTCGACCCGACCATCGGTCACGTCATCCTCAAACAATACATTGGTTTCAAAGCCCGCGTGCTGTTCGTAGAAAAAGCGTTTCTTCTTCTCCGATAAGCTACGAAGCTGGGTAGTGCGCTCGGTGCGCACGCGCTCTGGCACGCGGCCTTTCAAGGTTGGGGCTAGCGTATTAGCCCGCTCCGAGTATGGAAACACGTGCAGGTAGCTTACCGGTAGCTCATTCAAAAAATGGTAAGTCTCCAGGAAGTCAGCTTCTGTTTCGCCCGGGAAGCCTACAATCACATCAACCCCAATGCCTGCGTGCGGCATCAGCTCCTTGATGCGGGCTACGCGGTCGGCATAAAGGGCACGGCGGTAGCGACGGCGCATCAAACCCAAGATTTTGTCAGAGCCGCTTTGCAAAGGCAGATGAAAATGCGGCATGAATCGCTGCGAAGCTGCTACGGTCTGGATAATCTCGTCGGTGAGCAAGTTGGGTTCGCACGAGCTGATGCGAAAGCGTTGCATCCCTTCGACTTCATCTAAGGCCTGTACCAGTTGGGTAAATGTTTCTACGCGCTGGCGCTCCGGTCCTTGCAGACCAAAGTCGCCTAGGTTAACGCCAGTCAGTACAACTTCCTTTACGCCCTGCGCCGCGAGGGTCTCTACGCGCTCGACTACTGAGGCCACGCTGCCCGAGCGGCTGTGCCCGCGCGCCAGCGGAATCGTGCAGAACGAGCACGAGTAGTCGCAGCCATCTTGCACCTTCAAAAAGGTACGCGTGCGCTCGCCCAACGACTGTGCCGGATGAAACTCCGTTGCCTCCGAAATAGGAGAGGCAAATACCCGCCCCGGCGCGCCGGCCGCTAGCGGTAGCGCCGAATTATCATTTTCCAGTTCGGTTAGAATTTCTGCCAGCCGAAACTTCTCTGCCGCGCCCAGCACGGCGCCCACGCCCGGTATTTCGGCAATCTCCTGGGGCTTGAGCTGGGCGTAGCAGCCCACAATCGCTACGAACGCCTGCGGATTATATTTTAAGGCCTGCTGCACCACTTTCCGGCACTTGCGGTCGGCATGGTCGGTGACAGAGCAAGTATTAACTACATATAAATCGGCACCCTGCTCAAACTCGACGCGGCGCACGCCGCGCTCCTCAAACTGCCGCCCTAGGGCCGACGTTTCAGAGAAATTGAGCTTGCAGCCCAGCGTATAAAAGGCAACGGTTTGAGGAGTCATAAGCCTACAAAGTTACGGCCATAGCTCGATAGAGCGGCGACACTAGACCCCTGCACCAAGCGCGTTGCACCTAAAGAAGTTTCCGGTATACACCAGCATATCTGTTTAGTTACCATTGAACAGCAAATGATAACCTAGACATGAAACCGTCACGATTTTGCTGCTTGCCCCAGGAGCAATAAAAAGAGTGAACGCGATTGAGAAAAATTGCCTAGTAGCTAATTGGGTGTTTTGTGACAACTTACTCTACTTCTAAAGTTGAATTGCCGTTCGCTTGACATTCAGAGTACTTCACATAGAAACTAGTCTTATTAATTTGGTAAAGGTGCTTTTTTAAGGGTAATGCCAAGAAAATTGGCTTAGTAAGCGTACTTTTGCCCTGAAAACTGACACCCATTCTTCTATTTCATGGCCATTTTACGCTTTAAAGCCCTCGAACTCGTTGACCAGCGTCAGGCACTGACGGTTAAGCCCGAGAAGGGTCGTCGGTCCGATTCTTTTGGGCAAAATGTCTTCAATTTGGAGGCGATGCGGGCAAATATGCCCGGCGAGTATTTCAAGAAGCTACAAGCCGCCATCAAGCACGGCACGCCGGTAGAGCGCTCGGTAGCGGATGCCGTTGCCTCGGCCATGAAAACGTGGGCTATGGCCAAGGGGGCCACGCACTACACGCACTGGTTCCAGCCCCTAACCGGAGCTACGGCCGAGAAGCACGACTCGTTCTTCGACCTCAACTCGGACGGTCGGCCAATTGAGAACTTCAAAGGCTCGGCGTTGGTGCAGCAGGAGCCCGATGCTTCGTCGTTCCCCAACGGCGGCATCCGCAACACGTTCGAGGCCCGCGGCTACACGGCCTGGGACCCGACTTCGCCCGCCTTCATCATCGAAACGGTAGGTGCTAAGACATTGTGCATCCCCACCATCTTCGTAGCGTACACTGGCGAGGCGCTCGACTACAAGGCCCCGCTGCTCAAGTCGCTGGCCGTGCTAGAAAAAGCTGCCGTGGATGTGTGTCAGTATTTCGACAAGGACGTGCAGCGTGTGCACACCACCCTGGGTATCGAGCAGGAGTACTTCCTGGTGGACAAGGCCCTCTACGATGCGCGCCCCGACCTGGTGATGACCGGCCGCACCCTGTTTGGGCACGCCTCGGCCAAGGGCCAGCAGCTCGAAGACCACTACTTCGGCTCGATTCCGCCCCGTGTGCATGCGTTCATGCTCGAGTTTGAGGAAGAAGCCAACGCCCTCGGTATTCCGCTGCGTACCCGCCACAACGAAGTAGCGCCCAATCAGTTTGAGTGCGCCCCGACCTTCGAGGACGCCAACCTGGCCATCGACCACAACCAGCTCTTGATGGACGTGATGGACCGCGTGGGCCTCAAGCACAACTTCAAGGTGCTGCTGCACGAGAAGCCCTTCGCCGGCGTCAACGGCTCGGGCAAGCATAACAACTGGGCCATGAGCACGGACACGGGCGTGAACCTGCTCGCCCCCGGCCGCCGGCCGAAGGAGAACCTGCAGTTCCTGGCTTTCTTCATTACTACCGTCAAGGCCGTGCACCGCTACGGTGACTTGCTGCGCGCCAGCATCGCCTCGGCCAGCAACGACCACCGCCTCGGGGCCAATGAAGCGCCGCCGGCTATCATGTCCGTGTTCCTGGGCTCGATGCTCGATGGCGTGCTCGACGAACTCGAGCGCACGGCCAAGCTGCCGCTCGACAAGGGCGACAACATCTACCTCAAGCTGGGCATCGATAAGATTCCGGCCATCCTGCTCGACAACACCGACCGCAACCGCACCTCGCCCTTCGCCTTCACCGGCAACAAGTTTGAGCTGCGCGCCGTGGGGTCGAGTGCCAACTGCTCGTCGGCCATGACCACGCTCAACGCCATCGTGGCCGACCAACTCATTGCCTTTAAAGAGCAAGTTGACGCGCTCATCAATCAGGGCAAGAAGAAAGAAGTGGCCATCGTTGACGTGCTGCGCGAGTACGTTATCTCGTCCAAGAACATCCGCTTCGAGGGCAACGGCTACTCGGACGAGTGGCGCGACGAGGCGGCCCGCCGCGGCCTGGCCAACGTGCCCACCACCCCCCAGGCCCTCGACGCGCTGGTGCGTGAGGATGCAGCTGAACTCTTCAGCCGCCACGGCATCTTCTCTGAAACGGAGCTGCACGCCCGCCACGAGATTTTGCTCGACGAGTACATCAAGAAAATTCAGATTGAAAGCCGCGTCCTAGGTGACCTCGCTGTCAACCATGTTATCCCAACGGCCGTAGCATACCAAACCAAGCTGATTCAAAACGTGCGCGGCCTGCGCGAACTGGGCCTCGACGATGAGAACAGCCAGGTAACGGTAGAGATGATTAAATCGATTTCGGGCTACGTATCAACTATTAAGAGCACGGTCGACGCCATGATTGAGGCCCGCAAGGTGGCCAACCGCCTCGAGGACGCCCGCGAACGTGCGGTAGCCTATTGCGACACGGTCAAAGAGAAATTTGCGGTGATTCGCCGCGCCGCCGACAAGCTTGAATTGCTTGTGGCGGATGAGGACTGGCCCCTGGTGAAGTACCGCGAATTATTGTTCCGGCATTAACTTTGGGTTGGAGCCACGGACCAGCGCTGGGTGGGAATTCTCGCTGCGTCCGGGTTTGGAAAGGGTCGTGCCGGGTGGCGCGACCTTTTTTTTGTGTCCACTAGGTTCAACTGGCTTTAAAATGTGTGATAGAGCACTTTTAAAGAATATTTTACAAGTGGCTTGTGAGGTGTTAAATCAAGAATACTTAGGGAACTCCTCCGAGAATAAAAAAGCGGCCGATAATAAGTAACGGCCGCTTTTCACATTATCATACTCCTAGGTCTATACTTCCTGCTGTCGAGTTAAATAGTGCTCGCATATAAGTTAGCTATGTCCAAATAGGTAGCTATACGTCGGCGTCGCTTAGTTCTGTAGGGAGTTGCTCACGCCTACCAGTGGCATTGTCTTGCATAGCCTACTTGTTCAGCAAGCAGAAGGATTACTATAGCACTTTTGTTGAACCGATAAGTACTGTGCAGCGAGGTGCGGCGGTTGTTACAGAACCCCTTATAAGCGGCGGAATAGTATCGTGATTGACCAGACATGCGCCGCAAAACCTGCTGTAAAGTTGGGTTTCTAGTTTATCAGCTAGAAGTGAGCCGTTAGCCACGAGAAATTTATTGTCTTTTGCGGTCGCATTGCTTTTCTTGGCGACTCTGTATTTCTTACGTGAACGCCCGGTTTTGCGACATCTGGCGAGTATTCTCTTTTGCTAATGGATGTGATAGCTAATAGCCTGTATTGGTAAGTAGCTATTGCTAGTTTATGCCTGATACCTAGCACACCTTTTGATGCCGAAGCCTCTCGCTATGCCGGAAAATGCTTATCGAGTAGCTGCTGAAGCTTGGCCGCCGTCAGAGGCTTTTCTAGCATGCCGTCGAGGGGTAGGCCTCGTAGTTGACCTAGGTCCCGCTCGACTGAGGCACTGGTGAGTAGCATCACTACGATGCCTTGCCGCTGTGCCGTGGGCAAATGCTGGTAGGCCCGGAGAAACTCAATACCATTCATCACGGGCATGTTCAAGTCGAGCAGTATTAGTTTGGGGCACTGCTCCTCACCTGGTAGCAGGCAGGCGTCGGCCAGCGTGCGTAAGGCTTGCGCCCCGTCTTCGGCTATCAATAGGTGCTCAGTCACGCTAGCGCGCTGAATCAGTAGCTTATTCAAAAAATTGGTGGTCGCATCATCATCGACCAATAACACACTCGATAAGCGCGGCATGGATAAGGGTATAACGAAAACTACAGAAAAACCAACCTCTAGGTCGGAAAAGTGAGGATAAAGGTGGTGCCCACGCCCGGCTCACTCTCCACCGTAATATGGCCGCCGGCGTTCTCCACAATCTTCTTGACGGCGTACAGCCCGACGCCCGAGCCTTCAACGTGGGTGTGCAGGCGTTGGAAAAGCTGAAACAGGCGCTGCTGCTGCTGGACACTCAGCCCTAGGCCGTTGTCTTGCACGCGCAGCTCCAGTATGTCGCCTGCCGGCCGGCAACTGATACGCACCAGAGGCGTGCGCTCGGGGTGGCGGTACTTGAGCGCATTACTCAGAAGATTGTAAATGAGACTGTGCAGGTTCTTAGGCGAGAACACCCGGGGCTGCGTATCCTTGACGGTAACCTCGAGCACGGCTCCAGATTCAAGGAACTGGAAATGCAAGTCCTGTCGCACGTCCTCAATAACGGCAGCCAGCGAGACGGTCTCGGCAGGCTGGGCAAACTCAGCCTGTAGCCGGCTTACGTCGGTGAGATGTGCAATAGTGCGCTGAAAGCGCCCAATAGACTCGTGCATGCGGTCTAGTACTGGTGCCACATACTCGTCGGTGAGCACGGCGCCGGGTGGCAGTTCCGGCAAGAGGGCTAGCAGCCCCTCGATGTTGCTAATCGGAGATTTCAAATCGTGCGAGGCCGTGTAGACAAAGTTGTCTAGGTCGGCATTGGTGCGTACCAATTGGCCGTTGCTCTCGTGCAGCTCCTCGTTGGTGGCCGTCAATTCTTCATTGATAACAGCCAACTCTTCGTTGAGGTACTGCACCTGCTGGCGGGCTAGAACCTGCTCCGTCACCTCCACCGCTACTTCGAAGACGCCTTCTACCTGGCCCATGGCACTGTAGAATGGTTGGTAGACAAGGTTATAGTAGGTGACCAGTGGTTCGCCGTCGCGCGTGAGAGTAACGGGTAACTCCTGGCCCACAAACGGTACCTGGGTCGTCTGCACCTGTCGCATCAAGTCGTCGAAGCCCTGGCCCTTTAGCTCGGGCAGCCCTTCTAGTAGGGGGCGCCCTAGCAGTTGGTCGGCCGGCAGGCCAAGCAGAGCGGCCATACGCGGGTTGAGTGCCGTAATGCAGAGCTCTTCCCCCACAAACAATCCAATAGCCACTGGGGCCTGCTCGAACACGCGCTGCATCTCGCCCTGCTGGGCTTCGCGCTCGCGCCGAGCCAGCACCCGCGCGGTCACGTCTTGGGCATAAGTAACGAAGCCATCAATCTGCCCGGTTTCGTTGCAGCGGGCCTGGTAGGTGAGGTCGAAGTAAATGTCCTCCACGGGCCCATGCGCCGTACGGGCTAGGGGCACCAGCACCTCACTGGCTTCGAAAGGCTCGCCCGTATCGTAGACGTGGTGCAGAATAGCCATGAGGGGCTGGTCGGCTACTTCGGGCAGGGCATCTACCAGGCGCTTGCCCAGCAACTCGCGGCCCGGAAACATCGCTTGATAGCCCGGATTGACGAACTCATACACCCAGTCGGGGCCGTCGAAAATGCAGATGCCGGCCGGGGCCCGCATGAAAAGCTCGTGCCACTGCCGCCGCTGGCGCTCGGTGGCCTGCTGCGCGACTTCGAGCTGGCGGGTCCGCTCCTGTACCCGGGTCTCCAATTCTTGATTGAGCTGTTGCACTTGTTGGCGAGCGAGCACCTGCTCAGTTACCTCAGTCGCGACAACCATTACGCCGTTGATGTGGCCGTCGGCAGCGTGCATCGGTACGTACACAAAGTCCCAATAGGCGGTTTCGCGCTGGCCGTTGCGGTCGTGTTGGGCTTCCATGGCGTGGGCCGCATGGGGTAAGCCAGTGGCCATCACATCATCCAGTAATTCCTCATAGCCTAGGCCTGCCACTTCCGGTAGGGCCTCAAATAGCCCTTTTCCTAGGAGTTGGTCGCGGGTGCGCCCCCAAAGGCGCGCCACGGTGGGATTGGCCAACTCAATCGTATAGGTAGGCCCCCGGTACACGGCAATGGCCAACGGGGCCCGCTCAAATACGCGCTCTAGCTAGCCACGCTGGCGCTCGGCCTCCGCCCGGGCAGCCTGCTCGCGGGCCCGACTTTCGCGTAGCGACTGCTCTACAGCCGAACGGGGCAGGTCGGCCAGGTCCATGAAGTTGACAACCAATAACTCGCCGCTGCGCTGGGCCACCAGCCGGAAGTAGGTGTCGAGGCCATCGCCTTCGTACGGCACGTCGTAGGTCGAAACTTGGCCCGTCAGGTAGGCGGTGCGGTATTGGGCAAAGATGCCCGTCGGCACACTATTAGGGTAGTACTCGCGAAACGTGTGGAGCGGCTGCGCGGGCAGGCCCAATAGGCGCTGGCCGGCTGGATTGAGGCGCACGAAGCGAAAATCGACCACATCGCCGTGCTCGTCAAGGATGGGCGCGTAAAGCGCAGCCCCGGTCGGCACCAAGTCAAAGAAAACTTCTAAAGGATTGTCAACGGATGCCACAGGCAGCGTAGGGAAATAAAAAAAGTACTAGGTAACAGAGGGTGTCACAGACGAAGCCAAGGCAGCAACGTCGTTAGCGAAGATAAGCAAGTAGGAGGGGGCGCTTCTCTGTTGGGTAAGCCATATCGGAGCGGGACAGCTTAAGTGTAATTAATGCAGACTTACTTCTAGCCATCTTATAGTAGAGGCTGAGATACTGGGTAGCATTAGAAGGCTTGACAGCGGCCGCAGGGCGCATAGCTATCAATATTTCCAAAGGAGGCCCTTGTCGGCAGAAGCGCTTTTAGTATTAGCTAAGTTTCTCTTCCCTTCTTTGCTACTAAATAAGAGAGCCCGGTTAGATTCATCTAACCGGGCTCTCTTATTTAGTAGCAAAGAGGTACTATACCCACTTATTGTCGAGCGTAGCGCCGTTCACGTCAATCTTGTTGGCCGAGATAACCAAGCTAAGCGTCATAGAGGCTTGCGTCTGGTCGCCGCGCGCATCAAAGTTCTCGGTGTAGCTTACGCAGTAAGCTTCTTTAAAATCAATTTCCTTCATCTTCGAGTCCTGGTCAGCACGCTTGAAGACAATCTTGCCATCAGCCCGCTTGTAAGGGTCGAGCATCCAGCTGATGAGTTTGGTGCTATCCGTCGACACAATAGTGCACTTAATGGTGCCACCTTGTACTACCGACGAAGGCCGTCCCTTATCGTCAGTCGTCTGGTTGAAGGAGTAGTTGCAACTTACTACTTCGCATTCTTCGCTGCCTGCGGCGCTGAAAACTGCACTAAAAGAAGCCATATTGAAAAAGAAAAGGATGGTGAAAAATTTGAGTTGGCTAGGCGTTGCTGCCTAGCCAAAGGTAAGGCTACTAGCTGATACGCATACGGTTGAGCTATTGCTGCGCGTACTCAGCATTCCAGTCGCGGTCTGGGTTGTCAGGGTCATCGCCCTTGGTGCCATCCAACGATACAAGGAAGGTTTTGGCTGGGAAATAGGGCACCATATGGATGTCGAGCAAAATCCGGTCCTTCTGGTCGGGGTCGCGCTCAAATTTCTTAATAGAGAATTTTTCTATCAATTTGCCCGGTCCTGCAATACTATCCAAGAAGCGCACAATCTGCCCCTGAATGTCCATACGCATGTTGTGGTCCCAGTTTTCGAAGGCGCGACGGTTCAAAAAGTCAATTAGCACCTTGGTCACGTAGTCGAAGACGCGCACTACCGAGTAGGTCTGCAAACCGATATTATCGCCGTTGAAAAGCGTTTTGGCCGAGAAAGCCATGACGCGGCCATACTCGTTGACCATTGGCACAAGACCAATTTTTTCGAGGTTGGAAATCTCGCTTTTTCGTAACGGAAACTTAACCCCATCGACCTCGCTTAGCGTGCCGTGCTTGCGGCCCGCGGTGACCTGCGAGGCCAGCGTGGCGTAAATGCGGCCTGCCAGCGCCGACGACGGCGGCACGAACAGGTCTTCTTCTTCGCCAATTTCTTCGAGCTTACCCCGGCCTACCAGCCAGTTGGCCGTCATAATGACGTTTGATTTATGTGCGTCGGCGCCCGTCAGATTGGCTTCTTCAAATAGCTCAATTACGTCTTCGGGCGTGTCATAGTGCTCGAAGTCGGTGACCATCATCACCTTGTTCTTGTGGGCAATCTTGCTCCACTTATCCAGTACTTTGTTCGAGCCTAGGTAGCCGGGCACCACCAGCAGCGAATAGTTATCGCGCAGGTCGAGGCGGTCGTAGTTCTGCTCCAGTTCCTCCGATACCGCGTCAATAAACGTGGTATTGTCTAGGTCTTGTAGCTGGTCTTTGTCGGCGTTTAGAACGGAGATATTCTTCACCTCGTCTAGGTCCGTGTTCTTGAAGAACAGTGCCACCGAACGGTAGGCCTGCTCTAGCTCGTGCGTGGCCTCTACGGCCGAGCGCAGGTTGTCGGTGAGCTGCTGCTCGGTCGATTCTACGCGCTGCTGGCCTTTCTCGACGGCGTCGGCTACGGAGTCGCTTTCGCTCAGTAGCTTATGCCAGAGACCTAGGCGCTTTTTGAGTTGCTGGCGGTCGGCTTTTTTGCCGTCTTCCGACAGAAAAATCTTTTTGCGAGCCTTTTTCTCGGGGTTGAGGTTGGAAGCACCGTCAATGGTAGTTTCCAACAAATCGAAGCCACCGACTTTGAGCAGGGCTTGCGTGCTTTGTTCGAGGGAGGGAGTTGCCTCGCGCGACCGGTAGCCGGCTGCGGTGGCATCTTGCTGCTGTTCGAGCGCCATAAAAGAAAAGGAAGCAGAAAAGCGAATAAAAAATGGCGCGGGCCCTAGGCCAGTTCGTCCATCATGGCCTGAATGGCACTGAGAAAAGCCGCCTTGGTTTCGGGGTTTTCGAGTGCAGCCTTCAGGATTTTATTGGACTTGAGCTGTCGCAACAGCTTGTTGAGGTCGTCGGTTTCGGCGGCCAGCCCACGCAAAAAGTCGCTCTGGTTAATGATACCCTTTTTGCCAAAATCGCCTAGGGAGGCAAAGTGCAGCTTTTCGGGCACTACAGCCCCGTCAGCGTCTTGAAACTCAACGGCTACCTCGGGCTTGAAATGGGCAAAAACTGCCTCTGGAGTTTTGAGACCCTCTACTATCTGCGGGCGCAGGGGAGTAGCAGTGGTAAGCTTCTGCACGAGCAGAGTGCGGTTGAGCGGAATGTCCGAAATAGCCTCGGAGGCATTGTCGAGCTTACGCTCTTGGCCGCCGATGCCGTAGGAATACAGTGCCATAGAGAAAAGGAATAATGCAGCTAAGTGCCGGAAAATATACGGCCTACTGCACAAACTACCGTCTGCCCAAGGGTTACGGCCGGACTTGGTCAAAGGTTAAGAGTCCCTCTCGCTTGCGCGAAGTGGCAGCTTTACCGCCAGCTTGGTGGGCGTTGTCTGGTATCTCTGCTTACTTGCGTGCCGTAGTTTGCCTGCCTGTTCTTTTTTCACGCCATTTCCTTTTCCGTCCGTGGCTATTTCCGATACGCTCCGGCGCAGCCTGCATATTGCGCAGGCTGTAGCCCATGAATACCGCCAGGCTCAATACGCCGCGCCGCACTTGCTCATGGCCTTGCTGCACAATGAGATAGGCTTGGCTTCGTGGCTAGTAGCCGTGCTCGATAAAGATATTCACTACCTGCGTGAGTGGGCCGAAGTACGCCTCGAAGATGAGCCGAAGGCCGCCCGCCCCGTGGAGCAACCTACCCCCGCTGCAGCCGTGCAGCAGGCCCTAGAACTAGCCGAATTAGTGGCCCTGCAACTAACCCGCGAGCAACCCGATGCTCTGTGCGCCTTAGCTGCTTTGCTGCGGCCAGGCCTGGCATTCACTGCCGAGCAATTAAAATCGCTGCCCCTCACGCAAAAAGAAATTTTAGACGCTGCTCAGGCTGAGTTGCCTGCTACCCCGGCCGCTTCGGCCGACTCTAAGGCTGCCGCGCCGGCCAATGGCCCAGCGCCCGCCGGGCAGGGCGGCGCCCTAGGTACCTACTGCACCGACAAGACCGCCCAAGCCCGTGCTGGCCAGCTTGACCCCATTGTGGGGCGCGACCGCGAAATCCGGCTAGTGGCCGAGATACTGGGCCGCCGCACCAAGCCCAACGTGCTCCTCATTGGTGAGCCGGGGGTGGGTAAGTCGGCTCTGGTTGAAGGCTTTGCCCAACAACTGGCCCTAGGGCTAGTGCCCATGCACCTGCGCGACGTAACCCTATTCGAACTGGACCTAGGTACGCTAGTGGCGGGGGCTTCCTACAAAGGCGAGGTGGAGGACCGCATCAAAAAGGTGCTGACGGAACTGAAGCAGTATACCCGCGCCATCTTGTTTATTGACGAGCTGCATGTGCTGCTCGACCCCAAAGGCAGTGCCGGGAGCGGCATCGCACAGCTGCTCAAGCCTGAGCTAGCCCGCGGCGAACTGACGGTTATCGGGGCAACTACCAACGACGAGTACCGACAGTATATCGAAAAGGATGAGGCATTTAACCGGCGCTTTGATACTGTGCGCGTGGAAGAACCCTCGGTGGTAGTGGCCGAGCGCATGCTAGAGCGCGTGCTGCCGCTCTACGCTACCCACCACGGCCTGGCCCTAGGGCCGGGTACTGTAGCCGAGGCGGTGCGCCTAGCTAAGCGCTATCTTAAGGACCGGCAGCTGCCTGACTCGGCTATTGACCTAGTAGACCGCACGATGGCCGCCATCCGAATGCTCGATGAGCACGCCGTGGCCAGCCTGCAGCAATTGCAAAACGAGTTTGACGCCCTAACCACCCGCCGTGAGGAACTAGGCGAATCAGATTATTTGCGCGAGCTACGCTGGTTTCTGTACCAGGTGCAAAATCAGGTGAGCCAGCTCTGGCTCAACCAGCTCGAAAACGAGCAGCAGCCCGAGCAACTCGAAACCAGCGCCGAGCTCGAAACCTACCTGCGCGAGCTACTAACGGCCGTGCTGTCCCTGGCCGACACCAAGAAGGAAAGCGTAGAAAAACAAGATATTGCCGCCATTGTGTCGGGCAAAACTGGCATTCCGCTGGGCAAGCTGCAAAGCAACGAGCGCGAGAAGCTACTGCGCATGGACCAAGTACTACAGCAGCGCGTGGTAGGGCAGGAGGGAGCCGTGCGCGCGCTATGCGCCGCCATCTTGGAGTCGCGCTCGGGCCTCACCAAGGCGGGGCAGCCTATTGGCTCGTTTTTCCTCCTAGGGCCCACTGGCACCGGCAAAACGGAGCTAGCGAAGGCGCTGGCCGACTTTCTGTTCAATGATGAGTCGTTCCTCATTCGCTTCGATATGTCGGAGTTTAAAGAAGAGCATTCGGCCGCGCTGCTGTATGGGGCGCCTCCCGGCTACGTAGGCTATGAGGAGGGAGGTTTGCTGGTGAATAAAATTCGGGAGAAGCCCTACTCCGTCGTGCTGTTCGATGAGATTGAGAAGGCCCACCCGTCGGTGTTTGACATCTTCCTGCAAATCTTGGATGAAGGCCGCCTGCACGACCGCCTAGGCCGCGAGGGCGACTTCTCCAACGCCGTTATCCTGTTCACGTCCAATATCGGGGCCGAGCAAGTGAGCCGCGCCTTCGCTGCCGGGCTTCCCCCTAGCTCCACCGAGCTGCTCGAAACGATGAGCCGCCACTTCCGACCCGAATTCTTGGCGCGCCTCACCGAGATTGTACCGTTTGCGCCTATCTCGGAAGAAAACGTGGGCCGCATCTTCGATATTCACCTGCGGCCCTTGCTGGAGCAGTTGCGGCGGCAAGGCATCACATTAGCTATCAGCCCTGAAGCGCGGCAACACCTGGCCTTGTCGGGTTTTACGCCCAAGTATGGAGCTAGGCCCATCACGGGCGTGATTCGCTCGCAGCTGCGGCGGCCCATCTCGCGGCTCATCATCAGCGGCGAGGCCCGGCCTGGCACCACGCTCAGCCTTACCAAGCCTGAGGGCCACGATGAACTAGTGTGGACTACCACCCATGAGACGCCTGCGGCCGCTACTGTTGTGCCTACCCCGGCCCTTGAGCCGGACGGTGTCGCTTAGTACTCCGTTCCCAGGCTATAGAAGTTAGAAGCTAATTTATGTCGTCGTTTTATGCGGAGCTGGTAGTAGCGGGCACCATGTACCCGCTGCGTTAGTGCCAGTTTGTGTTTGAGCAGGCTACCGATGCGCGGAGCTGGGTCGTGGCCAAAGTACGCCACGGCCAGTTGCACTTGACCCTCGACGTACCTCACAACAACCTGCTGCTCGACTAGGCTAATTCTGCCCACAAGCTCCTGGCCGGCTACATTACCTTCTTCGACACTGGCCGGCGCACGGCCCGCGAAACGGTGAGCTTCGCCGCCGGCCAGTGCGTGAACTACCAGGAAAGCTTTACGGCTGGTGATGCCGGGGAAGGCGCATAGGTGTGCCAGCTTATCATTGCTACGGGCGAGCTGGTGCTCGCGCCGGGCGGGCCGGCAGGGGCGTTTGTAACTCCCACAGCGCGAGATTGCACAGTCCCAGTGAGAGCTGCTGCTGAAACTACTCAGTCTTTGCTCGGAGAAGCCACACTTAAATTCTCGCAAGAAGCCATTGACTTGATGCGTTTCTCTCGCGAGAAAAGCCTTTAGAAGGAAGACCGCAAAGTTCGAAAACGGGCTACCTAGGTTGCCTTAGAATGAGCATGCGTACATACTGACTACGATTTCAAGTCAGTGTTAAAAAATCTCAGAACCTCAAACGAGAATATTATCCGGTATTTCCAACTTCTTCGCGACGCTATCGCGGAGTGAAAAAGGAGCGTAATCTTGGCATCCTATCCACCTGCTGGCTCCACGAGCACTTCATATGGCAGGTTTATGGCCGATTGCCCCCCTAGGTGCACTTGTAGGGCCTCGGCGGCGTGCTGCCACTCGGTGGCATTCAGGTGGCTGGTGGTGGCCGGTGTAAGGCGCACCCGGATGCAGCGCACGAAGCCCGCAGTCGGGGTAGAACTCATTTGAAAGGCTTTCTCCACATGCACCGCACGCAGCTGTAATCCGAGCTCGGCCCAGCAGGCAGCCTTGATGTCGGCTAAAGTTACTAGGCGGTTGCGAGCTAGTAGATTGCGGCGCAGAGCATAGGTGCGCTCCTCGGGCCGCGGGCGCTCGCGGCCGCCGCTGGTTGTAGTAAGCAGGCGCACCTCCTCCACGTAGTGGCCATCTTGCACGCGTAAAGAGCTGCCGGCGGGCAGGCGGTTGGCGGCAGCTCCGCTACTCGACCAGTACTCTAGGTACACGCTGTCGCGCACGTCGCGGGGGCGTAGCAGCAAGTAAGGCACGGGCTGCTCGATAGCCCGCTGGCGGTTGAGGCGCTCTTCCAGGCGCGCCATATTCTGGTCAAGCTCGCGCAGGATACCTCCGATAAAATCGGTGCCAGCGGCAGTAAAGGCTTGACTTTCATCGCGCAATAGTTCTAGTAGCTCGCGCAGGCTTTCGCGACTGGTGCGGGCGTCGAAGCGGCCTACGCCGTGGGTACGCAGCGTATACGTGTCGGTGGCGCCCTCCGTGAGGTCGCGCAGGGTAGTGGCCCGAAAGCTTACATTGCTAAGGCTATACACGCTGCGCACAGCCAAAAAGGGCTCTTCGCTCACCAGCGGAAATAGATTTAGCGCGGGTTGCAGGCGGTAAAGCACGCGGTGCAACTGCCGGTTTAGCACCGGAAAGCAGTTGAGGGCGCAGGTTAGCTGGGCAAATGCTTCGGGCGGCAAGGCCTGGGCAAAGCGTACCTCTAGCCAGGTGAGGGGCTGCGTGAGTGCAGCTAGGTCAGCCGCAGCGGTGCTACCAAAGGAAGTCGCCAATTCGGTAGGGTAGGGCTGGGGCACGTAGGCCGCCAGCGCGCCGGGCGGCAAGACCACGCGCATGAATAGCGGCGCGTACAAGGCCTGGATTTGCTGCTCAATACGCCGTAGAAAGTCGTATTCTGTATCCAGCGCTCCGCTCGGCATATCCTCCTCTGTCGCTGCTGCCAAGCCGGAGGTAGTAAGTAGCGGCACGTCGCCTAGGCGCCACTCCTCACCCGGTAAAAAGGCCAGGTACTCAGCCCGGTGCGGCTCGTTCAGCCAGTCGATATAGAAGGTTAATGCCTTAGGTGCTTGCTCGCCAGAAGGCAGGCGCAGGCCCAGCCACAACCGCCGGTGTTCGGTCGGCGGGGGGGCTAGGGCGCGGGCTACTAGGCGCTTTTGCCCTTGCGGGCCGACTTGCCACACGGTATCGTCGGTAGCTAAGCACTGCACCGTGCCCGCTATTAGGTGGGTGGTTTGTAGCGGCGAGAAGTGCAGCGGCCGACTTGCCGCCTGCCGCCCCACAGCTGGAAACTCGAACACAAACTGGGCATCGGAGGGTAGCATCACCTGCGGCTCGCGGGCGCGCGCCTGCACCACGGCATGCGCGGGGTAGGGCGCATCTACCACATCGGGGTTGAGCAGGGCCGCTAAGCGCTCAATGAGGCGGCCTTGGGTGGCGTGCAGCTCCTGGCCAATTTTCTCAAACTCTACGGCGCAAGCTTCGAGCAGCAAGTTCACCAGGGGGTCGAAGGCATCGAGGTCGGTTTCACCGTAGCCCCATAGCTCGGCGGCTTGGCGGGTTAGGCGGCTCTTGATGCTAGCTTTAGTAAAATCGGTACTAGGTGGTGGCGAATACGGCAAAGGAGGCAGCACGGCAGATGGAGAAAGCGAGGATGCGGCAAATTACTCAATCGACCGAAAGAGGAGCCACAAATAGGCTTGCCTGAAACGTAAATGGCTCGCGGGTGCGGTAAAGGGAGGCCGTCACGGTTACTTCGAGCCGCCGCCGAATACGCTGGCTCACACCCTTCAATTCAAAATCGAGCACCGCTACCTGCACCCGGGCCTGCATTAGCCTCGGCTCAAACTCCCGAATAGCCTGCTCCACTGACTGCTGCACCCGGTCTTTCCAGCGCATAGTAGCCATGGCCTCAAAATCCTGCTCCCACACTTGGCAGCCAAAATCGGGCTCGTAGCGTGCCTCGCCAAAATGCGTTGTTAGCAGCAGATATACGTGCTGTGCGATAGATTCTTGCACCGAGATGCGCGGCAGCTGCCGACGCTCCAAAATGCCTTCCAGGTCAAGCGGCAGTTGGTAATACGTATCACTCATGAGGCAGGCGAATAGCTAAGAAGGAGGCCCTAGAGCTAGCCTACGCCCGGCGCCGAAAAGGCGTTGCCGCTAGCTAAGTACTCCCCCTAGGTGAGGCACCGGGCGCCCACCTACTCAAAAAAACGTAACTTGAGCATTTAATATCCATAAAAGTAACCAGTCGGGCGCGCTCTGGGCAACAACAGGCACCTAGGGCCATTTTCTACTAGTAGCGTTATTCTATATGGCTTCTTACTCTGCTAGGCTGGAGGTTAACGGCCAGGTCTACCCCGTGGTGCTCTGCTCGTACAACTTTGAGCAGGCTATTGACGCCCGGGGCCGTATTAGTGAGCGAATGCGGCACGGTCTGCTCGAGCTGGTACTCGATGTGCCCGCGGGCGACCAACTACTGGTGTGGGCCGCCACGCCGCACTACCCCCTCGATGGGCACGTTTCGTTCCACCAAGTAAATGGCCTGATGGCCAGCGAAACGATAATGTTCAAGTCTGGCCAATGCATTGGCTACCAAGAGGTATTTGAGGCCGGCGCCGACCTAGTAGGCTCCTACCGCTGCTCGCTCACCATTGCCGCTGCCCAGCTGGAGCTAGCGGCGGGGGGGCCGTTGAGTGGTAGTACGCCTGCATCAGGGGCTGCGGGTTTGGCTGCCGCGGCAGGCGCTACGATTGCCGCCGCGCAGCAAGCCCAGCGCTTGGTAGGGCAGGCTACAGCACTGGTAGCCGACCCAGGAGCCGCCGTGGCCACCAGTGCAGTGGCTGCGTCAGTGCTGGCGGCGGTACCGCCAGCAAGCCAATATCTGTACCGCGAAGACAACTTTCCGTATGCCAGCGTGGGCAAGGAGCCGGGCCGCCTCAAGTCGTTTATCGACGCGGCCGGCAACCTAAGCCCGGCCAACCCGGCTGGTAAAGCCACCATCCAGGACCATGTGCGGGGCTCCGAACCGCGCAAGAGCGATAGCCCCTACACATCGACCTCGGCGGCCCTAAACGTGGGCAAGTCCTACGGCGACCACGAAATCCGCATCGACCACGCTGGATTGGCGCAGGGCATCGCCCATGGCGAAGTAGCAGGGGTCGAGATTATTAGCAATGACCAAGTGTTGCAGCACCTCGAAGCCAAGCGCACGGAAGCCCAGGCCCGCTACGACCTTGCCCCAAGCACCAAAAACAAAGTGCGCCTAGCGCGTGCCCAGAGCGATATTGAAAACAGCCGGCGTGACCAAGAAGTGCTTGTAAAAGGCGTAGTACCTGCCAAATACGTGGAAGTAATAAAAAAAAGTAGCTAACCCACCATGAGCCCGAATACGTATCCTGCGCCCATCTACCAGGCCCTCTACACCGACGAAGAAGGCCAGTTGATTGGGTTAGACGAAGTTCAGCTGCTCGACCCTGTGCCCAGCGGCCGCATTCCCGACTTGCTACCCCTGCTGGCCGCCGACGACTTGTACCTGGCTTACCAAGCGGGCCTAGTACTGGCTGCCTGGGGCATCGAGCCGGGCGTGGCTTACCTGCGCCACCTAGTGGCTATCCGCATCGACAAAACGGCTGAGCTAGCCCCTAGTCGCCTCACGGGCGAAGACAATGTGTACGACATAATCGGCGAGGCCCTCGGGCTAGCCGTGCTCTCCGGCTACGACGAGGACGAGATTACCAGCAGTTTGACGAGTGTACTGGGCTTGTATGGCGAATGCTTTTTTGAGGGCAAGCTGAAAAGCATGCTGCTGCAACTAAATCTACCTGGCTTGCTGCCCGCTGTTAAGCAGGCAGTTAAGTTAGCATTGGAACACGGACGCTACTACCAGGCAAGCCAATTGCTACCCGTGCTGGCTATGTACGACCGTCCTTACGCGCTCAGCCAGGCTGGCTTATTTGAAGATTTGACTGCCCAAGATGCCCGCATTGCTTACAACCTAGCCGAGATGCGCGAGCACGCTTAGCTGTAGCGACAAGTCTCCGGACGCCTCTTTCAACTTTCCGCTCAAGGCGTGGGCCTCGTCGTCCTGCGCCTGCTGGCGCGCCGCTTCCTACCGCCCCAGGGCCGCGTCTTCGGCTTCCAGGCCCGCTCCGCCCGTGCCCATATTCGGCACCCCGGGCACGGGCAGCACCGCGATGCTGATGCGCCCGCCCAGCGCGCACTGGCACACGCTGCTCTCCAGCAGCGGCGGCGCATCAAGCTAGACCTTTATCCTACACAACTTTATAGTCCCTAAGCTCATGCTCTTTCAAGCCAAGCAGCGATATCATCGGTTCCTGCGCGATATCGCTGTACTTATCTAGGTAGACACGCTCGCCCGTTCGGTAGAGAATAATTTGCGCGCCGTTGAACAAGCTTACTAAATCGCCTACGTACTGCTTTAATACGCTATGCAGCAGCCGTGCTAAGGCTTGGTCCGCTATAGCCATACCCCTACTATTGTTAGTGTCAATATACCAGCTGCTCTCTGCTTTAAACTCGCCCAAGGCTAGCTCATACATCTCTGTTTTAGAGTGCGGATAGATAAGTAATATTGGCTTACTTTCTTCCGGTTTGTCAGGCTCGCTCTCGTCGTTATAGCAGAGGTAAAAGTTTCCATTACTCTCGTAGAAGTAGAAATAACTATCATCTGTAAGCGGGTCGAGAATTTCGTCTAGATGCTCATCAACTAATTGGTCTAGTATCTGATGCAGGCCAGGAGATGGACCAGCAAACAGGCAATTATAAGTTAGAGACATAGGATTATAGAAAAAGCATTAAAGCAAAAAATCAAGGATAGACGTGGTGCAACTGTCCATTCTTCCAGACTAGTACCTCTTCTAATTCTGGGGCAGAGGCTTTGACCTGCTGCGACAGGGCTGAAATATCTTCTACGTTGACAGCAGGGGCATCATCCAAATTAAGTAGTAGCCGGCGCGTCTGGCTATCAGCTACTTTTCCATCCATAGTATCTCAGATGGTTTTTAAATCGCTGCCTTGGTGTGCATAGCCATCGAAGACCTTGCCTTCAATGCGCTAGTCTGGTTTCTTAGTACCCGGTACTGATGGGTTGTGCTCCACGTCGTAGTCGGCCCCAGCTGCGTGGTCGGCAGCTTCGTTTTCCCGGCGTATTGACTGCTGTTTTTTGGCCTCTCCCTCCACTTTGGCTCGCCGGCCGCGGGGTTGAGCATCAGGGTTGGGGGCGCGGCTGGGCTGGGTGCGGCTGGGCTCGACGGGCACTTGGCGCTTAGCCGCGTCGGCTTGCGCTTTCTCCTCCTTGTGGCGCTGCGCTTTTTCAGCACCGCGTTGCTTTTTTGCTGCTCGGGCCGCCGCCTCAGCTTGTCCTTCCGGCGAAGTCTGATACGCTTTGTGGGCAGCAATCTTGTCAGCCTCAGCTTTCTGGGCGGCCTCTGTCGCCTGTTTAGCCTCGGCGGCAAGCGCAGCTTCGGCCTCGGCAGCGGCTAGTCGCGCTTCTCGTTGGGCGAGCTTGCGCGCTACAGCGCCGAGGGCAGGGCCGATGATGACCTTGCCCACCACATAGCCCGTGGCGATGGCCAGCGCGTCGCCGCCCACCGTGACCCAGTTGTCCTGGGCGGTCGATGGCCACGGCCACATCGACGGCCACGCCCGCCACCAGGGCAGCTTCGGAGAGCTCCAGGGCCACGGCCCCCACCACGGCGGCGGGCGGGAAGACCAGACCTGCGGCCAAGCACACTAGCCCGAATATGGCCAGGCCCCCGGATGCTTCTTTCAGCTTGCCGCTCAAGGCGTGGGCCTACTTTCTGTTGCCCTCAAACCATGCCCTTCCTTGCCTTTCAGACTACTGGATAATCAGCCAACTCATAAGATAAAGATGAAAGTATATCTTGTACTTCTTCTCTGTTCTAAGCACCGAACTGCTGATTTAGAAATACTTTATTATGCTCTCTTTTCATGACAATACGCTCACCGTTTACTAAACACAAGAAATCGTAATTATAGGTTAAGACTAAGTCCTTGATTAATGCTAATAAGAGAAGCATTGCACCATATGAATCAGCTCCACAGCGGATATGCCAATTAGCATGGTAGAAATAAAATCCAAAGCTAAACTCAAAGCTATCAGTTTTGAATGCGGAAGTGTTGGCCCAGGTTTTATGTAAAAGAACGTTTCCTCGCCACTAGCCAACCAATACCCAACCCCGTCTTTATCCTCAGTAAGCTCAAATTCGTTTTGACTGGCGGTCTTTTTCAATACCTCAACTAGAATAGGTGCGGCACTAGGAAAAATAACTCCGTATTCAATAGCCATGATTACTAAGGGAACAAATGAACAATCTCACCATTTTTAATAGTACTAATTTATTCTAAACCCTCATGCGGATATCTCTTTCAATTGTCTGCTCAGCGCGTGGGCATTGTCGCCTGTGCCTAATGAGTATTAAATCTTTAAGCTGTGCAGCTTAAGTAGGGTTTTTACGGCGTGGTCAGCCGCACGCGTGGTTTCAGGCAGCCGATAGGTTGGTGCCAGACGCAATACCCAATCCGCCGCAGTGTCTAAAGAAACTTTGTGCCCAATCGAAACGAAAACTGGGTTTTTGCCTGTCTGCGTTCTGATGGCGCGCCCAATTACTTCTCCGTTGTCTACTAGGCTTTCGTAGCTTCCCCGGCTGGCAGCTAGTGGTCCGTACTCGCCAAGTAAGCGAGTTTTTGCGCAGCCGATGGTAGGAATACCCGTGACTACGCCCAGATGGCACGCCAGCCCGAACCGGCGGGGGTGAGCTAAGCCCTGCCCATCGCAGATAATTAAGTCGGGCTGCAGAGGCAGCTTTTCTAGCGCTAACAAAATAGCTGGCAACTCCCGGAAAGAGAACAAGCCGGGCACATAGGGAAAGGTGGCTTCGCCGTAATGCGAGACAACTTGCTCAACTGCCAGACTTGTCGCGTCAAGCACAACTACTGCCGCTACTAGGCGGTTGCTATCTTTTTCGTAGGCAACATCCACGCCTGCCACTGTTTTGACATTGTCAGGCAACTCGTCTTGCGCTCGCACAAGTTGCCGTAGGTGTTGCTGCTGCAATTCGGCGGTTTGTAGCTGTTTATTAAGCAATTCGTTCATCATGACACGCACGCTAGGCTAGCCCATACTTCTGAAAAATTGCCCGCTCTCTTACTAACTCTGTGTAAGGCGCAGACCCTTGCTCCAGCTGGTAGTCTTTTACCAAATTGCTTTGCTTGTCCCACTGTTGCTCGCTAAGTACAATGCCTAGCTCATAAGAACTGTTGGATTTAGCTTGTCCACCTGCATACCACTCTTGGTCACGTCCGTGGATACGGTTCCATTTATACTCCGTCTGAGACTTGAGCTGGCCGTTTAAGTACCACTCCTTAGATATACCGGTTAGCGTTCCTTCGACATAGGCTTGCTCACACCACAAGGTGCCTTGCGGACTCATTTGAAAAGCTATACCAGTAAAAGGCTGGCCTTGCCACATCATCACAAGCGAACCTGCATGATTATACTCCTCATCTAGCTCGTTTACACTTATGCGTGTCATCGTTGCAAATAATTTGTATTCTCTCAGTGATATAATTTACTTGCTGAAACAGCTTAAAGCAACAGGTAGCTATGCACGATAAATTAATATCAACCTAATCGTGCGTAGCTACCACCTACATTTTGCACGCAATTTTTCGAGCAATTTATAATTTTCATCGGCTTCGCTGATGGCACTATGACGGGTTAAGGTTCCAGCTTCATCCCATTCGGATACCTCTCGGCGTAAACCGTATTCAAAGACGGACTTTTCTTTTTGATTTCCTTCTGGATAGTAGTAAATGACATCTCCGTGCAGATAGCCTTTGCGATAATGAGTTATGGATTCTGGGTGTCCTTCAGAGTAATATTCTTTTTCTACTCCATCCTTGAGGCCGTCTTTCACTTCGTACTCTGTTGTAATTGCCCCGCTAGGTAACGCCTCAAAGACAATGCCGGTGTACGGTGAGCCATCTGGGTAACACACTAGGTCATTTCCATTGGCATCTACAACGTAAGTCAGGTCGAAAATATTTTTTTTCTCTGTGGCTAGACTGTTCATATTATTTGTTTCCAGATAATAATAATTCGATAGTTTGTGCTTCATTTATAACGTTATTTTGATTATTAATTTGGGGTTCTAATACTTTTATATTTGAAGATTTATTTTTATCAAACAGGGTATCTGAAAAATGGCAACCTGAAATTATGGTATTATTGAAAGATGAATGTCGTATTTCACTCTTATTAAAACGTGAAGATGCGTGGTAAGCCCAGTTCATGTTCGCATTGAGGAAATTACACACGTTAAACAGGTAATCGTAAAACTCGCTTTTTTCAAAAATGCAATCAATAAAAATGCAATCAGCGAACAAAATATCATGCAATTCGCAATTGGTAAAATCGCAATTACTGAATTCGGTTTTGTTAATCTCAGTGGAATAAAATTTGTCGCCACTAAAATCACTTCTAATAAATAAGCAATTATTAATCTTGACTTCATTGAAATTAATACCAGTTAGATTTAGGTCATTTAGTGATTCATTAAAAATAATTTGGTTTTCAACCGAGAACTCATCGGCAAGTACCTCTTGTGTGGTTAAGCCAGCGCGGGAAATAAGCATTCGGGGGCTAGGCATAAAGGATAGATTAGTCGTTAAGGAATTCAACTCCCTGGCTAGAGCCAAGTTTATCAAGAACTTTCGTTTTAAAATCTGCTTTAGCCTATACAGGCACATTCTTCAAATCGACTATGTGCAGTACATGTTTAGGGCCTACCTTTTTTACTTTAATATTTTCAGCAATTCGTTCCGCTTGCGTTTCTGCCGACGTACCTCGAAATTTACCAGGCTAGACTGGTGTTTTGACGTCGCAATATTTGTATGGCTCGGGCCCATCAACCGCAAAATCCAGATTGGGCTCTCCTCTAGATACATCTGGTCGCATCGGATTATTGACTAAGCCGGCCTCTTCAGCCTGCGTAATAATAGCTGCTTCGCTTATTGACTTAGGATTAATCTTTCCGTTTTGAGAGTCACGTGATAGTCTTTCTTGCTTGGCTTGTTGCTCTGCTGCTTTGGCCGCGGCAGCTTCGGCCGCTAGGGCTTCGCGCTGGGCGAGCTTGCGCGCCAGAGCGCCGAGGGCGGGCCCGATAATAACCTTGCCCACCACGTAGCCCGTGGCAATGGCCAGCGCGTCGCCGCCTACCGTGACCCAGTTGTCCTGGGTGGGGTGGTCGATGGCCACGCCCGCCACCAGGGCGGCGGGCGAGAAGACCAAACCCGCGGCCAGGCACACCAGCCCGAATATAGCCAAGCCCCCGGATGCCTCTTTCAGCTTTCCGCTCAGGGCGTGGGCCTCGTCGTCCTCCGCCTGCTGACGCGCGGTTTGCCGCCGCCCTAGGGCCGCGCCTTCGGCTTCTAGGCCCGCCCCACCCGTGCCCATATTCGGCACCCCGGGCACGGGTAGCACCGTGATGCTGATGCGCCCGCCCAGTGCGCACTGGCACACGCTGCTCTACAGCAGCGGCACAGCGCACCAAGCTAGACCTTTATCCTACACAACTTTATAGTCCCTAAGCTCATACTCTTTCAAGTCAAGCAGCGACACCATTGAGTCGTGCAGGCTTGTACCGTGTCGGCGCCTACCTGTAGCTCGACTAATGCATCGGCCTCGCGCTGCATGATTTGCAGTGCGGGCTTGAGGGCCAGGTCGCCCTTCTGGATGGCGCACTAAACTTAAGCTATTAATCTCTAGGTAAACTCTTGAACAATATCTAAGCTAGTGACCATTAGCTTCATATCTAGTATACTGGAATAATTATCATCATATAAAATAACTTTGTCTTTGTTAGTCAAAGCCTTATATACCCAAATAGCAAATTCAGCACCAAATTCGATAGTTGAAAATTCAAAAACAATTGTATCATTTACTACGCTCTTTTCTAAGCTACTAAGCCATTAAATCAATTAAGCCTTCGCTTCTTTAGCAAGTTATGTTAAGCAGATCGTAGCATTATGAACGACAAACATCCACCAACTGACTGACGAGATAGGTGTGCCAGTCGGCGACGTCTACGCTTGGCCCAAAAGGGGTGTTCGGGGGGGGCTTGCACTGTATCGACTAACTACTAGGTGTTAATCAAGCTAAAAATGCTTTTATTTGCTCATATGAGCTATTCCGTTGAAGCAAGTAGCTTTTGCTTAAATCTCCGAGTACTAAATGGATACCAACAGCAGTTGGATATTTTGTCCAAATAAATAAGCTAAACTGAGCTAATAATGAACTTGAAGGGCTATTGAGTTCTATACTAGCTGCATCACTAGCAATTGCTAATTCTAAATAGTTGTCTTTGGTCGTAACGTGCCACCCTTTTATGGTGTATTCTTTAGTGAAATCATAAATAGTATAACTATTTTGCAAGCAGTAATTAATTAATTTATTTTCCAAATGTAAAACGTCTACTAGATAGCGTGGGTATGTGGCCGGGGTAATATAGCAGGTCATTGGAATAAATTAGTGTAATGGAACCTCTTTAAATTCAAACCCAGTAAGGCCTCTTCCTATTAATTTATTTTTAAGTCTCTCACTGAAGATTGGGTAAGAGAATATATTATCGCTAATGCCATTCATATAAAATATGTCAAGTGGATTAGCTTGGAATTTGCTGTTAAAAACTAACTTAGTATATAAGACACTAATATCCTTCTCTCTGGTTGATTCAACTGCTGCCATTAACCCGCCGGGACTTTCTATCTCTAGTTCAGATATATTTTCTTCTTCAAAATCGTCATAAAGTACGAATTTGGACTGTGTGTAATCTATCAGCGGATAGAAATCAAAATCTATTAGCTGAAGCCAGAAATATTGACCTTGTATTCTATTTCTACTTACGTAATCGAAAGATTCTAATGGGTAAAACGCATGCCTTCCGATATTGAAAGCTGATAGTATATCGCGTAAAGTATTGCTTACAATAAATCCAGTACCCCCAATAGCATTGCCGTCCTCTAGCACGTCTGTTAAGGGGCCTGTTATTAATAATTTTGAAAAAGCAGGGGGTTGCACTGGTAAATGACTTGACACGAGCTGGCTTTGTGCGTTTTCAGCATCGATATTATATTCCCACAGTGGTACTACTTCACGTGTGCCCGCTTTTTCAATATCTACCCTCGCTTTGAAGAAATTCATAATTAAAATCCTTTTACTTTAGCTAAATCACTTAATGTTGTTTTTTCTTTTACAGCTTGCTCAATAAACTTATCTACCTTAGGCATAACTTTTTTCTCAAGTAGTTCAGCAGCAGGCATGTTTGGGTATTTTTTTGCAGCGGTACTTATTAATGATTCTACATACCGATTGTATGGTGCATGATGGTACTTGAGTTCGTTATCTAAAAATAAGTGAGTGTAAGCGCCTAACGCTTCGCCGTTTGCCTTGGCATTAAAGCCAAATCCCTCACGGTATGCCCGCTGCACGATTGGATTCTTTTTTAATGATTCTAGAGGGATTTTATGGTGCGCATGCAAACCGGTGCCGGCTGTTCCAAGGGCTTCACGCAGCTCAGCTCGAGCATTTTTAGTCCATTTAGACCACGCTTCCGCACTCTTTAGCGCATCCTCTAGCAGTGCTTTTAAGCAGACCGTAGCATTATGAACGACAAACATCCACCAACTGACGAGATAGGTGTGCCAGTCGGCGACCTCTACGTTGTAGACGGTGGTGGCTTGCTCGGTGCGGTGCGTGACATGTGCTACGGGCATGGTCAGGCCATCGGAGCGCAGCAACTCGTCGCCCTTGACCAGGTCGCCCGCATCGGTCCAGGTGCCGTTGGCCCAAAAGGGGTGTTCGGGGGTGGCTTGCACCGTGTCGGCGCCTACCTGTAGCTCGACTAGGGCATCGGCCTCGCGCTGCATGGTTTGCAGCACGGGCTTGAGGGCCAGGTCACCCGTCTGCTCATGCCAGGCCCAGACCAACTCGCCGACTTGCAGCTCTTCAATATTCTTATAGCCCCCTTCTACCGCTATGGGCGTGCCGGCCGGGAAGCAGGCCGTCACGCATATGCGCGGAATCTTGGCCAGAAACGGGCGGATGTTTTTCAAGCCCTCTTTCAGGGCCAAGCTTTTCGTCGCCAGGCTGGCCATCTGCTTCTTGGCCATGCCGAGCGCTACTTTCCCGCCCGCCTTAATAAGACCCCGCACGCCGGCCTTAGCCCCCGCCATAGCCACAGTAGCGGTTCCAAAGCTGAAGACACCCGCCACGACGGAGGCCGCATCCCAGACCAAAAAGCCTGCGTTCAGCGCCATACCTAGCTTGTCACCCGTCTGCGCCGCATGTATCAGGTCGCGTCCCGAACCCCAGATGGGAATGGCCCCTTCTAACAGGCCAGCCTCGCCTACCGAGTTCTTTTCCTTTTCGGCTTGCTCGAGGGCCTCGTCCGCTTCTTCTTTCGTTTCCTTAATCTGCTGACTCAGCTCGGGCGGAATGGGTAACTGACCCGAGGTCACAAACTCGATTTTGCCCTGGCCCAGCGGACAGTTGATACAAGAGCGAAACAGCAGTGTGTCGGCTCCGCCCACTTTAGCCGGGTAGGTGTCTTGCCACAGTAGAGGCGCGGGTACGCAGGGCACCGGCGTGCCACCCGCCATCTGCGTCTGCTTCTGGCAGATGACGAAGGAGGGAATATTAAGCAGCGATACCTTATCAAGCGCATTGCCAGCCACCAGCCCGGCAATCTTGCTGGTGCGTGGTGTGGTCTTGAACGGCATGGGCACCGTGCCCTGGCTGCATTGCAGAATGGCACCGGTCGTCACGTACTCCAGGGGATGCGGCATAAACGGCAGGTAAGCTAGACAAGCAAAACGACAGAGTTAGATGATATCCGTATCCTGCGACTTGATTTTAGCCTGAGCACTGGCCGTTATACTCAAGTTATTGCGGAAATCGGCGGTCAGGTCCTCGGCTACTAAGTCCAAGGTTTGCTTAGCATCGAGTGTTATAGCTTCTTCCTTAGCCGCGAGTAGTACATTCTTTTGCGCTGTAATCGTCACGTTATTTCCAGCTGTTAAAACAATATCCTGCTTGCTATCGAGCGTGATATTACCGCCCGCCGTAAGGCTAATAGGCCCATTGCTGGTGATACTTACGCTGCCATCGCCATTAAAACCGATGGCAATGGCCGTGCCTTTATTGTTTGAGTTAGAAATCAAGATTTTCTGCTGGCCCTGGGTGTCGCTCATCACAAACTTATTGCCGCCCGCTGTCTGCATCCCTTTCAGGTTGTTTTCCGGGTTGGTGTACTTGGCGCTCTGCTTGTTTTGGGCGTGGAAGAGGTTGCCCAGTACTAGGGGCTGTTCGGGGCGCTGCTGCTGGTAATGCACTAGCACCTGCGAACCCACCTCGGGGGTGAAGAGCTGGCCCTTGCCATCGCCGGCGTAGGGCGTGAGCACGCGTACCCAGTCGGTTTCGGCGCTAGTGGGCTTTTTCACGGGCCAGTAGTAGCGCACGCGCACGCGCCCTAGGCGCTGGGGGTCGGCTACGTCGATGACCTCGGCCAGCTCGGGTACGCCGGGTTGGGGGCGGGCATAAGGGTTGGCGGGCGGCTGGGGCAAGGAGTGCAGCACGGCCGTGAAGGTATTAGAGTAGCCGCCAGTATAGTCTAGCTCGTGCGTAAGCTGCACCACGCGGTACTTGCCTAGGCTGCCCACGCTCAAGTTATCGCTACCTAGGGCTTCGGCTGAGGCGTCAATGATGGTGCCTAGGCGCAAATCAGGGTTTTCGCTGCGGCCCCGGAAGAGCAGCGCCCCAGCCGATACGGCCGCGCCAGCATCTTTAGCAGCCGTTTGCACGTCGGTGCGGGCTTGGGGGGGTAGGGGAGCGGGCGCATGCAGGGGCTGCGTAAAGACATCCTGGGCGGTTTGCTGCGCAAACTCGGCGAAGGGGTTGCTGCTCAGGCCTGCCGGCGCGGCCGGGCTGCTGCCATCCCAACGCTGGTGCTGAGTAGGGTCGTAGCCGTGCAGGGCCACCTGACTGGGCCGAATGGCCGCCTCTAGCTGAAAGCTGCTCCACTGCTTGTGCAATTCTAGCGGCACGGTGGGTGCATCGGATGCTAGTCCGAAGTGCAGCGTGGTGCCGTCGTAGTAAAACCATTCGTGGCACTCGGCCAGCAGTCGGTTCAGAAAGTCAAAATTGCTTTCGTTGTACTGCACCACGTAGGGCAGTGGGGCCTGGTTGGTCAGGTTGAGTGCCCTAGGGAGCAGGTTGGCGCGGTAGGGCTCCAATACTTGATTGATGATGCTGCTCAGCGACTGCTTCACGAAAGTGCGCTGCTGCACGCCGTCGGTAAGCAAGCAGCTAGGGCCATAGCCCCGGATGACGAAGCTGCCGGTATAGTCGTTGTCGCTGGCCACCACGATGTCGGTTACGAACCCCGTGAAGGCAAATTGCTGGCCCGCCCCCTGCGCATCGGGCGTGAGTGAGAACGTGATGGGCTGGCCCACCAGCTCGCGGTGCGCCTTTTGCATAAAGCTGGCTTGCCGACCCTCTAGGTAGTCAAATGGCACCCCAATCTCGAACGAGTGGTGCGTGTGCAAGTCTTGGTAGATGCGCACGTAAGTAAACTCGGCCAGCGGCGCGGAGCTACCCTTGGGCTGGATGTGCAACGTGACCTGACGCGCCATGCGTAGCAAAAGTTAAAGGGTGGAAAAGGCGGATATACGGATTGAAAATACTACCCGGCTGGCAGTTGGCGCCGGCTGGCGCAAGTTGACCAGTGGCTGTACGTGTCTGAAAAGCTGTGGCGTCTGCTTTAGGAAGCCGTTAGCAACAAGCACATAATGAGATGTATTTAATCGTGCAACAAGCATTCTACCTACCCCCAAAGATGGCGGTAAAGCATCACACTTATGGGCTGCCCCGTATCTTCCTTGCACCTAACCCAACTGCAAGGCAGCCGGGCCACCGCGCACCCAGCGGCCCGCAGTGAATGTAAACAGGTATGGAATACGACGTTCTGATTCGCGATATTTTCGCCACACCTAGCATCATCGAGCAGTTGTCGGGAAGCGGCGGCTGGTCGTTTTTTGGCTACAACAGCTGGCTGACTACTAAGCCTTTTGTGCCAAATGACCTAGGCCCTAATTATGGCCCCGGCGTAGCGCCTCAGTTGCGCGCGTTTATGCGGGCGCCAGTGCACACTACGCCCTCCTATACCATTTATCAGGTCTCGAACAAAGGCAGTCTGACGCTGGATTATTACCACTTGCCCGACCACCGCACGCTCATCTACGACCGCCGCACCCACTTCGCCTACTGGGAGCAGCCGCTGGCGCTTGACTCGGGCAATCCGCTGGCAGTGACGGCCGAGCAGCTCAAGGCTATTTGCCCCGAAGCCAGCTTGGCTAACATCAAAAAGCACATTGAGCCGCTTAACACGGCCATGCAGAAATATCAGATTAACACGCGCTTGCGGCAGGCACACTTTCTGGCTCAAGTATCGGTGGAAAGCGACCACTTCAAGGCCACCCGCGAGTATGCGAGCGGCAAGGAATACGAGGGCCGCGCCGACCTAGGCAACACGCAGCCCGGCGATGGCGTGCGCTTTGCTGGGCGGGGCCTAATTCAGATTACGGGGCGCGACGTGTACATCAAATATGGCCGCTACTTGGGGCGCGACCTCACGCAGGGCAACAACATGAAGCTGGTGGAGCAGGAGCCCTGGGCCGCCGACGCCGCTGGCTACTTCTGGCTGATTTATAAAAAAGCCAAGGACCTGAACGGCCGCGCCGACCGCGACAACGTAGAGTCGGTAACCAGGGCCGTAAACGGGGGACACAACGGGCTAGCAGCCCGCATCCGCTACACTGCCAACGCTAAAAAAGTATTTGGGCTAAAATGAGCAACTTACTAGATGGGCAGCGCCTGAGAATAGCTGGATTGAGTGGTTCGCTGTTCTTCTGCGCGCTGTTGACCGCGTGTGGGCAAGCAGCCCCTCGTACCGCAGCGCCCAGCCCCAGTCATAGCCCAGTAGCCGCCGTTAAGACCGCGCCAACGCTCCTAGGCCGCTGGAGGTCAACTACCGACCCGCTATCCGAGCTGGAAATAACGTCGACGCTTTACACCGAGAAATATCAGGGTAAGTCGGTAGCAGTCTCCACGTATCAGGTTGCGACCAAGTGTGGGTGCCCCGAAGAAAAACAGTTGGTTTATAAAACGCCGACCATTCTCACCACGCGCAACCGGGAGGATGGCGACTGCTACTGCTACCTCATCGAGCAGCTAACCCCGACTACCATGCGACTGGCCAACTATGGGCAGGGCGGGTTTCACTCCTTCAAGCGCCTGAAGTAGACCCTAGGGCAAGTGCGGTGCCCGCTAGCTTGCCCACTTGTTATCCAGCACTACTTCGCCGCACTGCAGCTTGCCAGCCGATAGCGAGAGGGTCATGACCATACCGCTAGTCGAGCCAGTACCATCGAAGTGCTTGCTCAGCCCCACGCAGTAGGCGTCTTGAAACTCAATGGTTTTGCGTACGGCTCGGCTGTCGGCTTCAAATACCAGAATCTTGCCGTCGAGGCGCTTGGTGTTGTCCAAGGCCCAGAAGTGCAACAAGTCGCTGGGTTGCGAATCGAGCTCGATGTGCAGCTGCCCGCCCTGCACCAGCGTATCGGCGCGGTTGAGGGTGTCGGCGCTCTGATGAATGCTCCAATTGAAGCTACGCACGTTAAACGTTTCATCCTGCACGACAAAGGAGGCTTCAAACGACATAGGTGAGAGCTTAAGAAAGTATTAGCCAGGCAGCTGCTGGCACCAGAAAGTTACGCAAAAACTGTTGCCATTGCCTCAGGTAGGCTAGGCGCTGCGGTGTGCCCTAGGGTCTCGTTTGGCGCTAAAACAACCCAAAAAAGCGCGGCTCCTTGCCCAGCTCCACATTGATGGGCTCCAGCGTCTTTTCGATGCTTTGCTTGAGGTCTTCGGTGGCGGGCGCCTGCAAAATCTTGATAAATGCGGTGCGCGACTCTTGCAGCAGCTGCTTGCGCTCTTTGCTGCGAGCCTTGTGGTCGAGGGCGCGCTGGCGCAGGCAATCGGCATTGGCAAAGGCCACTTGGTCTTGCAGTAAGCTGACCTGGAGCTTGAGGGCCGCGCTAGGCGGGGGCGCCACACTAGGTGCCACGCTAGCTCCGGTGCCCCCACTAGGCGCTTGCGGAATGTGGCTGAGGCTAGCCTGGCATATAATAAGCTGCTGCTTGGTCTGGGCTAGCTCTTCGGCTAGGCGGGCGCTACCCTGGGCATCGGCGCCGCTCTTGGCTAGCTGCCCGCGCAGAACATCAATGGTGCTGCGGTTGGAGCGGAAGAGGTCGAAGGCCCGCAATTCGTCGCGCACCAATTGGCGGTGCGCGGGTACTTGCAGCTGGGCCGAGTCGAGGCGCAGCTGGCTCAAACCCACGGCAATGTCGTTTAGGTAATCTTGGTTGCTGGTAGTCAAGCGGCCCATCACTAGGTCGTTTTTCTCGTCGCGCAAGCGCTGGTCTACCATATCGATGCGCTGCAAATGATGCGTCAGCGTATCGAAGCGGGCCACTAGTTGCTTTTGCTCTTGGTGAGTGCGGTCAAGTTCCTTCTTCAGGCGAGCGTTCTCATCAGCCAGGCTGTTGTTAGAGAAGAGGTAATACGAGGCCCCTAGGGGCACGGCCAGCGCCAGCAAGTACAGCAGCGCAAATTGCCAGAGGCGGGTGCGGCGTTCGGGTTGGTTGAGCGGATTCATGCAGGCGATAAGCTAGCGGCGGGCCGCAAAGCAAGTACAATTAGATAGGACTCCAGCGCAAGCCACCGCCAGTAGTCGGCGACTCAGGCACTGGCGTGATAATGGGCCCGCGGTGGAACACCGGATTTTCGTTGATAAAAGTCTGCCAGCCCTCGCGGTTTTTGCCGATGTACTCGAGCTGGCTGAGTTGCCGAAAAATAAGCCCGAGCATCTGCCAAAGCTGCTGCTGTTGCTGCAAGTGCTCATGCACGCGATGGTGGTCGTAGGTCAGCGTCACGGCCGCTTGCAGTGCGGTTAGTAGGGTAGTAGGCGATGTTTCCGACCACTGCTCGCAGTACTTAAGTAGCTCCTCGCGCTCGGCTTCGGTGAGCATGTCGAGCGAGGTTTTGACTTGCTTGGCTACTCGTAGCAGCGCATCAAGTAGGTAGCTAGGCGACTGCTGCGGGGCTAGCAGCCGCAGCGTAGTTAGCTGCTGGGCTAGGGCCAGGGCGGTACGCTCAGCTAGGTCGCGCACTAAGTCGGCCAGGGCGCCACGCCTGTCAGCGCGCAGTTTCACCTTATGAATAATCTTAAAAGCGTCCGTCTCCAGTTCGGTTAGCTGAAAATCAAGCTGATGTAGCGCTTGCAGCAGCGCTGGGTGGCTAGCCAGCGCCATACTAGGTGGAATGTACTGCGTCACGGGCCGCAGCGTTCCCTCAGTATATAGTAGCTCGCCTACCACTAGTGCAAAGGCTGCGCCGGCCTGACTGCCTAATTGCGCTGCGGGTACCACGCTTAACTGGTAGTCGGGGCGGGTGTAGGGGTGGCGGGGCGGGAGCTCGGCGGGGTCGGGCGAGCCAGTGGGTACCCGCTCAAACGGATTGGCAGTGAGTACCACGCTAAAGCGCAACCTATCGGTAGCCGTCAGGCCAAAAGCCGTCAGCAGCTGCCCTAGGCTAGTGCGCACGGTAAGCGGTGAGCTGCTAGGAGTAATCTCGATGCGAACCCCGCCGGCCGTGACGGCCCGGCACTGCGTAAGGCGGGCTTGCATTTCATTTTGAGCATCTACACTCAGCAGTAGCTCGAAGGCGGCGGGGCTGCCTAGCTCGTTGGAGGCGGGCAACAGGCCGTAGCGGTCGGGGCGCAGTTCTAGGGCCACGGCATCGCGCAGGTGGTCGAGTACAAACTGGTCGGTTTCAGTGAAGTGGCGGCGGGCGATTTTCATCCCGTCCACCCAGTTCACAGGATAGTGCGTGAGGTCTGGAAGCATAGCCGCAAAAGAGAGGCGAAAATTAGGAAAGAAACGGCAGGTGCTACCCTAAGCGCCAGGGCTAGTCATAGGCACCCGCTGCGCCACAATAATGCTGCCTTGCCGCAGGAAGTTGTCTTGAAACGTGCGGTCGGGGTCGTAGTAGTGGCGGCGGCGCCACCACGCCCGCTTCGCATAAAATAGCCACCCGTAGGATTGGCCTTGGTCGTCAATGTATTGCAGCGCTTGGTCGGGCTTCAGCTTATTATAGTCGGTCAGGAAAATACCAAATAGGTCGTTCAGCCGCATCTGGTAAGGTGCTTTGGAAGAAAAATCGTGGTAGAGACTTTCACCATGGCGACGCGTCATCCAGAAATGCACCACCATAAAATTATTGAGGTCGATGCGCGCCAGGTCGGGGCCGGGCGCTAGGGGGTTGTGGCGCCACAGCTTGTAGCGGCGCGGTGGCACGGCTAGCCACGCTTGATACGACTGCCAGAAGAAAAACGGCAGCAAGAAGGGAATTATCGCCATCACAAAGCCAGATGGCGGCAGGTAGCCTTGCGCCCAGGGCAGCCAGTGCAGCGCCCAAATAGTAGCCCCGCCTAGCGCGGCTGTGGCCACCAGTGTGAGCGCCGATGCCCAACGGCGACTAGCCGTCAGCCAGGGCAGCCAGCGCGGCAACCATGCCGCATACGCTACGCCCAGCAGTAGTAGTGCCAGTTGTAGCAACCCAAATGTGAGCCGATAAGGCCAGGGGCTGCGCACAGCCGCCAGCCCGAGCAGCCCTACACTAAGCACTGTGCCTAGCACATAAAGCAGTACTCGGATAAATACTTTGCTCCCCTGCATGCGGGAGCTGAGATTGGAAACAGTGCTCGTGGCAGCCGAGCGAGCTTGTGAAGCAGGATTAGGAAGCATGGAAAGAAAGAATGGTGCCAGCTGCGGCCCGGCGGCTGGCCTTGCCAAGGTACGGGAAATCTGCCTGTGGAGCCAGCTTGCCCGGCTGCTAACCTAGCTAAGTGGGCCAGCGTAGGCACCCATGGTCCAGCCGTGGGCCTTACTATTGTGTTATGTCGTTGCGTCACCCTTCTGCCCGTGAGCTTCTCGAGCGCCAGCGCCGTCAGCCTTTCGATGTGCGCCTAGAGGTGCTGCTAGCCGAATTGCTAGCGTATGGTTATGCCTTTGATGACTTTGTGGTGCGGCCAATAAGCTTGTTTGCCCGCCGCTACCGCCGCGACCTAGGAACCGTGTCCGAAGAACCTTTCGAGCGCCACCACCGCGAAGTGCTGCGGACCGTGGTAGAAGTGCACCGCGAAGGTCTCTACGACGCCTTGCCTCAGCAAGTCTTTCATCAGCCCGGCAGCACGGCCGGGCACCCGCTCGATGTGCGAGCTATGGTGGAAGACAGCCAAGCTCAACGCCGTAAGGAAAAAGCCACTCGCAAGTTCTTTCTACCTTTCGAGCAAGAATTTTTCCGCTACCGCGTGCGCCTTGAGCAGGAAGAGCGGCGTTATTTTAATAGCCTCGCCACCAACTGGTACAACGAGGCCCTAGCCCGCTTCTGGGGACTGGCCGATACGGGCCTTCCTCCCGTGGTTCTTACTAACCTACTGTATTTGCTGCCATTGGCTTGCAACATCGTAGGGGACTTATCCCGCACCCAGCGTTGCTTCGAGAGCGTGCTAGGCCAAGCTGTACAATTGCGCTTGATAGCGCCGCAGCACTACTCATTGTCGGTGGCATCGGGCGCCACGGAGTCCGCTAAGGGTACCCTAGGAAATTTAGCTTTAGGCCGTGACATGGTATTGAGCGGCGACTATCAAGAAACACTGCCCGCGCTTGAAATCACGGTGCAACGCCTCACTGTAGCCGAGCTAGAGGCTTACCTCAATGGTGGTTGGCCTGCTGCCGCGCTCGCCTTGCTCTGCGAGTACTTCGTAGCCTTCGAAACCGATGTAATTGTGCGTTACGATATGGTTGCTACCGAACCTGTCTTCCGACTGGGTGAAGGAGAAGAAACTCCTGTATTAGGCTTTACCACGGCCGGTATCTAATAATAGGCTTAATAACTGAGTAGATAAGGCAATGGCTCTGTTGGAGGGAGAAGCCCAGTAAGAAACTATAGTAAGAGCGAGCCTGTAGCTGTCCGCAGTCAGCTTTTCACTTATCCATTTGTCTGTTCGATCCAGTTTGCCGCTAAACAATCTTTTATCCTAGTGGGTAAACGTGTAGATAGTATTGCTTTCGTTCACCGGCCTACGACGCTCAATCCTTCATCTATTTCATCCCACCGCAAGGGCCGCATTGTATATAGTTTATAGTCTACCTGCTATTGGTGGGCGGCTACTTAGCATATGGCGCCTCTACTCAAACGGGACTAGAAAGTCAGGTGCTAGCCTAGGAGATGGATTAATTCAGTAGCGTCTCGCAAAAGCTGATATGGCTGCTACTAACTCCCTTTTCGCCGAAGAGCTAGGAAGCCTAACCAACCGGTCTGCTATTGCTACTACACCACAGCCAGTCCAACCGATTTCCTAGAAGCAGCTCCTACTAGGTGGGCTGGTTCTCCGTTAGTGGCGTTGCTTTCCTATTAATGGTATCGGGCTACTCATTCAGCGGAAGTGAGCTTTTGTCTAATGTAAGTAGAGCGAAGGTACCTAGATTAGCTTGGCAGGTAGCCGTTTGGTGTAGGGGCCAGGGCAAGAGACTACCATAGATTAATGATTTCTGAGTAAGCACGGCCTTCGCAGAATGAAGCGCACCATTCGCCCCTTACTTCTTGGCTGGCTCGGGCGGTTGGCCGGCGTGGTGCTAGTTTACCGCTACGGATATGTCCAGCTCGCCTACCGGCTCCTATGGAAGGTAGCGTTCGGCTGCCCAATGGTGGCTGTTATATTGTAGTTGCTGCTGGTGCTTCAAATGCGCGAGTTATGGCACCACCGGGTGCGGGCGTTGTGGCGAGCACGGTACTGGCGGCGCAAGCGAGCTACAGATGACCGATGGCTGGATACCCTTCAGTAGTAGGTATAGCGCAATGTTCTGATCAGTAGCTACGACGATTTACTCTGTTCAAAGCACAGGTAAGGCTGCAGTAGCTTGATTTCTATATTAGACATGTGTAGTGCAACATTCAAGACTGATAGTGCGCTATCACTATAATAACCAATAATTTAAATTCTACTCGTCAATCTTATCCTGTCTGGAGGCAATAAAGAATGAAGAAAGTTTTGGAAAATCAAAAAGTCCTCGTACTTTTGCACTCCCAAAGCGAGAAAGGCTACTAGCTGACATCGCAAAAGGAAACCGACACGAAATAAAATTTTATTTTAATCGAAAATAAAATTTGAGAATTAAAAAAGTTTTCTTACCTTTGCACTCCCAATCACAAACAGGGCTTGCAAACGGCAAGAAAGGAGCTTGCGACACAGCTCGCACGGTTACACTAATTGAGTGTGGCACACGTTCTTTGAATGACGGAAATAGACAAAATAGTAAGTGTCTTGCTAGCTTCGGCTAGCAGGAAACAAGCAAAATCGAATTAGACAAACAAACGTCAAATACGAGCAAGGATAGCACTCGACATCAGCCCATGTTCGCATGGGTGTAGGAATATTTTACAATGGAGAGTTTGATCCTGGCTCAGGATGAACGCTAGCGGCAGGCCTAATACATGCAAGTCGAACGGTGGGTAGCAATAC
>NZ_VMRJ01000003.1:676751-901043 GCF_007713685.1 Hymenobacter setariae | reverse complement strand
GCTGCAAGCACTACTGGCTCACCCCGGACGACTATCGCACCGAGCAAACCCTACGCGACAAGCTCGACTACCTCATGCCCAGAGTCGGAACTGAGTATACGGTTACTTTTAGCTGACCACTTAAGCTTGGCGCTGTACCTTTGCGGCCTATGCCGAAGCGCCGCAAAAAGAAACTTGGCTCCTACCCTACCCCGCTGGTCGTGTTCAGCATCACGCTGGCGCTGGTGGTTATTGGCCTGTTTGGCCTGCTACTGCTGCACGCGCACAAGCTGAGCGAGCAGGTACGCGAAAACTTGGAGGTGCAAGTGTACCTAGAGCGCAACCTGCCCGAAACCGAGCTGCTGCGCTTGCAGCAAGACCTAGAGCACCAGCCCTACGTAGCCGTGAAGGACGGCCGCGCCCAAATTCGGTTTGTGAGCAAGGAGGAAGGCGCTCGGCAACTGCTCGAAAGTACCGGCGAGGACTTCCGCACTTTCTTAGACGACAACCCGCTGCGCGATGCCTACGCCCTCAAGGTTCGGCCCGAGTACACCGATACCATGCACCTGCGCCAGCTAAGCCGCAGCCTGAGCAGCCAGCGCGGCGTATTCGAGATTCAATATCCTAAGTCGTTGTTTGACAGCATCAACCAGAACCTGACTAAAATTAGCTTGCTGCTGGTGAGCTTTGCGGCAGTGCTGGTGCTGGTGGTGGTTATTCTGATTAATAATACTATCAAGCTGGCCTTATTCTCGCAGCGGTTTTTAATTCGCTCGATGCAACTGGTGGGCGCGACCCGGTTCTTTATTCAGCAGCCATTTCTCAGGCGGGCTACGTGGCAGGGATTTGCCAGCGGGGGGCTAGCAGCCCTGGTGCTGGTGGCGCTGCTGCAGTATGCCTACCTCGAAGTGGAGCAACTGAAGCTGCTGCGCGACGACCGCCTTATTGCGCTGCTGCTGGTGGCGGTGGTGGGCCTAGGCACCATCATCGGTTTCTTAAGCTCATACCGCGCCGTCAATAAATACCTCGGCGTCTCGCTCGACGAACTGTATTAAGTTAATTGTCAATGGTTAATTGTTAATTATTAATTGCTAACGACTGAGTAAGCCTTGCTACGCAATATCCTCAAATAGGCTTCTAAGTCATTACTAATTAACAACTAACAATTAACAATTAATCACTACTATGCAACCAACCACTCCGGCCCCGCGCTTCGCTTTTGGCCCCCGCAACTACCGCCTCATGTGGGCAGGACTGGCCGTGCTGGCCGTAGGCTTCATCACGATGATGCTCGATGGTGCCCAGTACGGCGAGGGCTTCCTAGGTCTCACGCTGGGGCCCATCTTGTTGGTAATCGGGTTTATCATCGAGTTTGCGGCCATTTTGGTGCGCAGCAATCCTAGCCAAGAAGTGCCCGTGGCACCGGTGCACCCCGGTGTGGCTGCGCCCGTAGTGGCGCCCACAGCGGCGGCCCCGGTAGTGCCCCCGCCCGCCCCGGCCAAGCCTGCTTACAAGCGGCTCTAACTGCATTCCTACGTCCTACCCTACTTGTAAGTGCGAGGAGGAATGGCGAAACAACTTTTCCTTGACGTTCAGGTTAACAAGCCCACGTGACGGACGAGTTGTTTCGTCATTCCTCCTCGCGCTACTAGGCACTACCTTTCTCGCTCCTACCCGCTCCTTACCAACTACTTACTTCACTCACTACTGCTACATGACTTACTGGCACGCGCTGCTGCTGGCCATCGTGGAGGGAATCACCGAGTTCCTGCCCGTTTCCAGCACCGGCCACATGATTATCGCCTCCCAGCTGCTGGGCATTCCGGCCACGCCGTTTACCAAGCTCTTCCTGGTGGTTATTCAGCTTGGGGCTATTTTGTCGGTGCTCGTGGTGTACTGGAAGCGCTTTTTTCAAAGCTTCGATTTTTACTTAAAGCTGCTGGTGGCTTTTTTACCTATCGTAGTGGTAGGCTTGCTGCTCAAAAAGCACATCGATGCCCTGCTTGAGTCGGTAACCACGGTGGCCGTGATGCTGCTCCTAGGTGGTGTGGTGCTACTGTTTATCGACAAGTGGTTTCCGCAGGAGGACCCCAAGGCGGGGGGCCACCCAGTTACCAACCCCAGCTTCAAGGAAGCTCTATTTATTGGTTTGTTTCAATGCATTGCGGTGGTGCCCGGCGTGAGCCGCTCAGCAGCCACCATCATCGGTGGCCTCAGCCAGAAGCTGACGCGCCGGGCGGCGGCCGAGTTTGCCTTCTTCCTAGCCATGCCTACGATGGCAGCGGCGGCGGTGAAGGATATTTACGATTATTACAAAGAGGCGCACGCCCATGGCGTCGAAATCAGCCAGTTGTTTTCGAGCCAAGAAGTGAAGCTGCTGTTACTCGGCAACGTAGTGGCCTTCGTGGTAGCGCTGCTGGCTATTCGGCTGTTTGTGGGCTTCGTGGCTAAGTACGGGTTTCGGGCATTTGGCATCTACCGCATTCTGGTAGGCGGCTTCTTGCTGCTGCTACTCGGCCTAGGGGTAAATTTGCAGTTAGTATGAGTAAGAAAGCATTAGCTGATTTTGACTTCGAAGCGGGCGAGGTCCTGCTCCTCGATAAGCCGCTGACCTGGACCTCATTTGACGTGGTGCGCAAGGTGAAGAACACGTTGCGCCCGCGCAAAATAGGCCACGCCGGCACCCTCGACCCTTTGGCTACGGGCCTGCTCATCTTGTGCACTGGCAAGAAAACCAAGGAGATAGACCAGATTCAGGCGCAGGAGAAGGAATATGAAGGCACTTTCCGCCTAGGGCAGACCACGCCTAGCTTCGACCTCGAAACGCCTGTAGATGCCGAGCAGCCCTATGCGCACTTGACCGAAGCCCAAATTCAGGCGGCAGTAGCTACTTTTCTAGGTAAAATCGAGCAGATTCCGCCCGTTTTTTCGGCTGTGAAAGTAGATGGCCAACGCGCCTACGAGCTGGCCCGCAAGGGCGAGCAAGCCGAAATCAAGGCTAAGACCGTTGAAATAAAAGTTTTTGAACTGACGCGCATTGTGCTGCCCGACATTGACTTTCGGGTGGTGTGCTCGAAGGGCACCTACATCCGCAGCCTGGCCCGCGACCTAGGTGTGGCTTTAGGCTGCGGCGCGCACCTCACGCGATTGGTGCGCACCCGCATCGGCGAGTACCGCCTGGCCGACGCCTGGACGGTGGCCGAGGTGCAGGCCCTGCGCCCGCCCCGCCCCGAAGCCGCCGACGGCGCGGCGCCCCCCCGCCAGCGGCGCGAGCGGTTAAAGCCCGCCCGTGCAGGCCTCGACTTCTACGCCACCCAGCAGGCCGACCGTGCCCCCGCGGCGGGCCCTGACCTGCCGCTTCACCCGGAGGAAGCTACGCCTTCGGCCTAATTAGCTAGCGCTGCGCACCTTATGCAAGTTATTCGCGACCTAGCCGACTTCCCCTTTCTTACCAACGCCGTGGTGACGAGCGGCACCTTCGATGGGGTGCACCGCGGCCACCAGCGCATTTTGGCCCGGCTGCGGCAGGTGGCCGATGCCGTGGGTGGGCCAGCAGTGGTTATCACCTACTGGCCGCACCCGCGCCTGGTGCTGGGCCCACCGCCCACCCACCCCGAGCTACTAGAGCTACAGCTGCTCAATACCCTCGACGAGCGCATTGTGCGGCTGGCCGAGTTCGGGGTCGATTACTTGCTGGTAATGCCCTTCACCCGCGAGTTTGCGCAGTGGACCTCGGAGCAGTACATCCAGGAAATTTTATTGAAAGCAGTAGGCGCCAAGCATTTGGTCATTGGCTACGACCACCGCTTTGGCAAAAACCGCGAGGGGGGCTTCGAGTACCTGAGCCAGCACGCGGGCCGCTATGGCTTCACGGTAGAGGAGATTCCGCGCCAAGATGTAGACGCCGTAGGCGTGAGCAGCACCCGCATCAGGCAGGCACTGCGCACTGGCGACGTGGCCACCGCCACCCGCTACCTAGGCTACGAATATCCACTTACCGGCACGGTGGTGCACGGCCAGAAGCTAGGCCGCACCATCGGCTACCCCACTGCCAACTTGCAGCCCACCGAGGCGCTGAAGCTGGTGCCTGCGCAAGGCATTTATGCGGTGTGGGCCACCACGGCAGCTGGCACGCGGCATCAGGCTATGCTCAGCATTGGGGTGCGGCCCACCATTGGGGCCGGCTTGGCGCAGACAGTAGAAGTGAATCTGCTTGATTTCAGCGGCGATTTATACGACCAGCAGCTGACGCTGGAATTCGTGGCTTGGCTACGCGGCGAAGAAAAATATGACGGACTAGATGCGCTAACGGCCCAGCTGGCGTTAGATGCGCAGGCTACACGTGCCGCCCTGGCCCAGTAGTTGCTATTCTCCTCCTTATTCTTTTACGCTTTAGGTACTGCTTATGCGCTATTTGCGACTAGTTATCCTCCTGAGCTGCTGGCTGGGAGCGGCTTCGGCCGCCCGCGCCCAGGGCCGCATCACAGGTGTGGTGCAAGACTCCGTGACGCACGAGCCGCTGGCCTTTTCCAGCGTTTTCCTGGCCAACACCACCCTAGGGGCCACCACTAATGAGAACGGCGCCTTCGTGCTGGAGCGGGTGCCCAAGGGCACTTACGACATTGTGGGCTCCTACGTGGGGTATAAGTTGTCGAAGCAAAGCATCACGGTCACGGCGGGCGCTACTGCCCCAGCCGTGACGCTGCGGCTGACTTCGTCGGGGCCGCAACTGGCCGAAGTGGTGGTGAAAGCTGACGCTCATCAGGAAGATAACTATCGCAAGTTCATCGACTTGTTTGTGGGAAAAACCACGTTTTCCAAGCAGTGCCGCATCACCAATCCCGAAGACGTGGATGTGGATTTCAACGACACCACGAAGACGCTGACCGCCACCACGCCCAACTTTGTGCAGATAGAAAATAAGGCCCTAGGGTACCGCATCAAGTACTACGGGCTGCGCTTCGACTATAATACTGAGAGCGAGGCCACGGGCTTCGATGGCCAAACAGTCTTCGAAGAAATGAAGCCTAAGGACGAGCAGCAGCGCCGGCAGTGGGCCGCCAACCGCGTGGCCGCCTACAACGGCTCGCTCACGCACTTTTTGAAGAGCGTGTACGACAACCAGGTGAAGGAAAATAACTTTTTGGCCCAGCAGGTGCGCCTGGTGCAGCCGCTTCGCGCCGTGCGCGGCGAGCAGGCTTTGAAGCAGAAAAAAGGCGCCTTCACGGCTGCCGACCGCGATTCGATGCGGGCCTGGGACGAACTGCCGGCTGTGGCCCAGCTCAACCCGGCGGCTCGGCCCATCGATAGCCTGCGCCGAGTATCGGCCGATGGGCGCACGTTTTTGCGCTTCACCAACGAGCTGCAAGTCGTTTTCTTTGGCGAAGCACCCGACCCCGGCTACACGCAGCCCATGTCGCCAATTGGACCAATCAGCGCCAAGTCGCCTACTAAGCGGCAGGTGTCGCGCCTGACGCTGCTGGCACCCGAAACCGAGATTCAGCCCAATGGCACGCTCGCCAACCCGCTCGACGTGGTGAGCGGCGAATACTGGGGTTTCCAGAAAATTGGCGAGTTTTTGCCGCTCGACTATGCACCGCCCGTGGCAGCGGCGGCAGCAACGCCCGGCACGTCGGCTGCGAAGAGGTAGCTGTAGCGTATCATAGCCAAACGCCTTGGCGGGGTGACCTAAGGTCGCCCTGCCAAGGCGTTTTTGCTTAAGAGTGCTTATGAGCAACTAAGCATAAAACTGACCGCAGTGGCTTCGTAGGCCGCAGCAGGTATCGGGCTGATGGTGCGCCGCGTGGGCCGGGCGTGGCCGTAGGCGAGGCTCAGCCACAGCCACTCGGCTACGAAAGCCGTAAAAACGTAAGCTGACTCGTTCGGTATGCAAACGCCCTTGGACTTGGTTTCCGCCGGAGTTATTCCACCCTGCTTCTTCCCAAACGTGCGCCTTCGCCTTGCTTACTTATTGCTGTGGCTGCTGCCCGGACTAGCCGTCGCCCAAAGCAGTCTCAGTGGCACTGTGCGCGATTCGCTCACGCAGAAACCGCTGCCGTTTGCCAGTGTGTTTCTGGCTAATACTACGATAGGGGCTACCACCACCGAGCAGGGCACTTTTACATTTGAGCGCGTGCCGGCGGGCAGCTACGATATAGTGGCCTCTTACGTAGGCTATCGACTAGCTAAACAGTCTATTACCGTGGGGCGAACACCGCAACAGCTGGCACTAGCGCTGGCCCCAACGGGTGCTCAACTTGGCGAAGTAGTAGTGCGGCCACGCCCCAACAAACCTAGCGATTATCAGCGATTTAAGGAGCTCTTTTTGGGCTACAGTACATTTTCGCAGCAGTGCCGCATTCACAACCCCGATGATGTATTGGTTGACTTTGACCCCAAGACGACTGAGCTAACGGCCGCTGCCCGCAACTACGTGCAAGTAGATAACCAGGCCCTAGGTTACCGCGTGAAGTATTACGGCCTGCGCTTCACTTGCAATTTCACTGAGCAGGTCGTCACATTCTATGGTCAGCCGGTATTTGAAGAAATGACGACGCGCTCGGCGCGCCAGCGCCGCCAGTGGGAGGCCAACCGGGTGCGGGCCTACCTAGGCTCGCCCACGCATTTTTTTCGGAGCCTGCGCGACAGCCAGCTCACGGCGCAGGGCTTTGTGGCTCGGCGGCTGCGCATCGTGTCCAACCCGCGCTTTGCCCGTGCCGATAGCTTGCGCCAAGCGTTGCTGCGGCAGCGCCGCGCCTACTCGGCCGTCGAGCAAGACTCGCTAAAGCGCTGGGCTGGCGTGCCGCCCAGCTTCGCTATGCTCTATATGGCGCCTTTGCACGTTGATAAGTTGCGCCGCGTGGCAGCCGATGGCCAACGGGTATTTTTGCGTTTTCAGGACCAGCTGCAAGTGACGTACCTGCTCGCCGGCCCCGACGCCAACTACCGCCTTCAGCCCTCGCGGTATGCGCGCGGCCCCGCGCCGCCTCTACCCCAAGACCGGCAGGTGTCACAGCTGATACTGATGCAGCCCGAGGTGGAGATTGAGGCCAATGGCCAATTGGCAAATCCGCTGGCCATATTCACCGACGAGTATTGGGGGTTCGAAAAAATGGGAGAATTTCTGCCCGTCAACTACCTGCCTCCCGCACCCTCCCCCAACCCATGATACCTATGGCACGCGGGCTGACCTGTCTAGTATCGCTGATAGTATTATCCTGATAACAGGTAGCATATCCAAAAATATCTTGGCGGAGCCGCTGTACTTAGAGATGCGCGGCTCTCTGCGCCTAGGTAGCAGGTGTTACGATTACCGCTGTTAGTAAGCAAGGCCGGATAACAGCCCAACAGCTAGCTAATAAATCCTCTGCAGCGAGAGGATGAGCAAGTTTTACCTTTGCTTTATCAGCCAACGGGTAGTTTTAATGAGGCTGGGCAGGTGAGAATAGTCACTTGTTTTCCATAACGCCGCATGCTCTTTCGTAAATTGCTTTTCCTCGGCTCGTTGCTGAGTGCTCACGTTACCGCCTGTCAACCAATAGCTTTGCCTCAAGCGCTAGGCCCTACGGCTGTATTAGGCCAGCCGGGGCAGTGGCAAGGACCAGTAGCCGCCGTAGCTGCGGCATCACAAAAAATTACGGCCCGCGTGGTGCCCTTTTGGCAAGGTGGCAAGTACGGGTTGCTGACTCCGCAGGGCCGGGTAATACTGGCCGCCACGTCTAGCTTCATGCCACAGCCCGTATCGCGCAGCGGGCATGTGTGGGCGGCAAGTGCACCGGCCGGCGCCGCTGGGCGGCTGGTGCTGCTCACCGACAGCGGGCGGGTGCTGGGCTACTTCGAGCAGGCCCAGCCAGCAGGCGGCCGCTGGGGCTGGGTGCAGGCCCTAGGTGCCCGCCACACCATTACGTTATTCGACTCGGTAGGATACCTACTGCGAGCCACGCCATATGGCAAGCTGGAAGAACCGCATGAAAATCTGCTGGTGATGGCGCTCCCCGACTCAACCTTGCCTGGTACCAGCGGGGCAGTGCTGCCGGGCCGGCGCGGCCTCCTAGACCAGCAGGCCCGCGAAGTGGTGCCGCCGCGCTACCGCTACCTCGCAAGCTTTAGCCACGGCTACGCACCCATTGCCGAAGACCGCGGCCCCCGCCAGCCTCTCCGGCACGGCGTGCTCGACCACCAGGGCCACGAACACTGGCTGGGCACCACCGGCAGCGAGGCCGCACTCCGCTACCAGGGCGGCTTCTTCAGCGGCTACTCCAATGATAAAGGAGCCGCTATCGCCCTAGGTATCGATGGGCAAGTGCTGGTACCTTACACGGCCGGGCTGTCGCGCATCGAGCGCACCCAATCTGGTGCTCCCGGTGGGCTGATTGAGGTGCGTGGGCAAGACCGCTCGGTGCTCAACCAGCGCCGCGAAGGCTGGGGCCTCTACGATACGCTACTGCGCCCCACCCTACCCCCACGCTACCAAGGCCTGCGCGAAGGCACCCGAGACTGGATAGTATTCGAGGACTTTGCGGCCACCGGGCTGGGGGCCCCCGACCTGCCCCGCAAAGGCGCTGCCTGGCATGGGCGCTTGGCGGTGCCGGCTACCTACTCCAACGTCCAGATTACTCCCGATGGCCGTTTTGCGCTGGCGGGCGGATGGCAGCCCGACACGCGCACGGTGGTGTATGCCTTGTCGGAGCGGGGCGGGCCGCTACGCCTTTTACCAGGCTACACCGCTGTCAACTACCTAGGCCATGGGGTGCTGGCCGTGCAGCAGGGTGGCCGCTGGGGCCTACTGCGAACTGATGGCCAAGTGCTGCGCCCATGCCGCGACGAGCAGCCGCTCACCGAGTTGCAGCAGGGCCTCTACTTCAGCCAGGGACCGGGCCCCTGGAACTTACCCCTGGCCGACACGTTGGGCCGGGTGGTATTGCCAGCTGGGAAGTACGAAACGGCAGCCTGCTTTACGCCTACCCTGGCCTGGGTGCAGCAGCAAGGCAGCTACGGCATCTGCAACTTGCGCACCGGCCAGGTAGTGGTGCCGCCGTGCCTGGCCGAACCGCCGCGCTCCCTGACCGGGGGCTCCTACTGGGGCCACACGACCGATGGCACCACCCTGATAGGCCACGATGCGGAGCCGCCCATCCGCATTGCTGGCAGCGACTTTCAACCTGTCAGTATTCAGTGGCCCTACCTAATAGCGGGAATAAAAGGCCGTAATGACTGGCAGCTTTATAATGGGCAAGGCCAACTGTTGAGCACCGAGGTTACGCGCCTAGAGGGCAGCTTCCGGAACGGGGTTATCTGGGCCGGTAACGCGGCTGGGCGCTACGCCCTGCTCGACACGCGTGGCCGAGCGCTGACGCCCTTTCGCTACCAGCTTATTATGGACCTAAGGCAAAATTGGGCACCGTTTGGGGGCGGGCTGGGGCTCGCCCGCACCGAGGCTGGCACCACGGTAGTAGTAGACTGCTTTGGCCGGGAGTATGCCTGGTAGCACATTCGCCGTTCTAACTTGCCGACCCATTTCCCATCCAACCCATGATAAACAAAGTAGTGCCCGACGCCCAAGCCGCCTTGGCCGGCGTCGCCGATGGCATGACCCTAATGCTCGGCGGCTTCGGCCTGTGCGGCATCCCCGAAAACGCCCTGGCTGAGCTGCTGCTCCTAGGGGTCAAAAACCTGACTTGCATCTCCAACAACGCGGGCGTCGATGACTTTGGCATTGGCAAGCTTCTGCAAACCAAGCAGGTGCGCAAGATGATAAGCAGCTACGTGGGCGAAAACGCCGAGTTTGAGCGCCAGCTGCTGAGCGGCGAGCTGGAGGTAGAGCTGATTCCGCAGGGCACGCTAGCCGAGCGCTGCCGGGCGGGCGGCGCCGGCATTCCGGCCTTTTACACGCCCGCCGGCTACGGCACCGAAGTGGGCGAGGGCAAAGAAAGCCGCGAGTTTAACGGTAAGATGTACCTGCTCGAAACTGCCCTGCGCGCCGACTTTGCCCTCGTGAAAGCCTGGCGCGGCGACACAGCCGGCAACCTCATCTACCGCGGCACGGCCCGCAACTTCAACCCCATGATGGCCACGGCCGGCATCATCACCGTGGCCGAGGTAGAGGAGCTGGTACCCGCCGGCGAGCTTGACCCCAACCAGATACACACGCCGGGCATTTTCGTGCAGCGCATTTTTCAGGGCAAAGACTACGAAAAACGCATCGAGCAGCGCACGGTGCAGGCGTAAACGACCGTGTTTGTTTACGTTCGTCATACAGCGCTTAGCGAAGTTGCTCGCGTGACGCAGTAGATTAATAACGTTCGCAAACGTCAGCACGCGAAGTGCTTCGCTGCGCGCTGCATCACAGATAAGACCTTGTTCATACTATGAAAAATCTATTCTTTTCCCTTCTACTCCTAGGTAGCACCCCGGCGTTTGCCCAGATGGCTAAGCCGGCCGTGTTGCACGAGGCCCCGCCCACGGCGGCTGGCGTAAGCGCCGAAAAGCTGCACGACCTCGACGCGCTGCTACAAGGCTACGTGAGCGACGGGCGCGTGCCGGGCGTCATTGCGCTGGTGGCCCGCGATGGAGATATAGTGTACCGCAAGGCATTTGGGTACAGTGACGTAGCAACCAAGACACCGCTGCGCCCCGACGCCATCGAGCGCATTGCCTCGCAGACCAAGGCCGTCACGAGCGTGGGGCTGATGGAGCTATACGACCAAGGCAAGTTTCAGCTCGACGACCCTATCTCGAAGTACTTGCCCACGTTTGCCCACCCGCGGGTGTTGGCCACCTTCAATCCCAAAGATTCGAGCTATACCACGGTGCCGGCTCGCAGCGAGATTACCATTCGGCAACTGCTGAGCCACACTTCGGGCATCGGCTACGCGGTTATCGGCACGCCCGAGGCGCGGGCCATTTATGCCAAGGCGCACATTCCGAGCGGGGTGGGTTCGCCGGCCGGCACCCTAGGCCCTGCCATCGACGCGCTAGGCAAGCTACCGCTGTTCAACCAGCCCGGCGAGCGCTTCACCTATGGCTTGAGCGTGGACGTGCTGGGCCGCCTGATTGAGGTGCTGAGTGGGCAGCCGCTCGACCAATACCTGCGCGCTCATGTGTTTGACCCGCTGGGCATGCGCGACACTTACTTCTACCTGCCCGCCGACCGGCACAGCCGGCTCGTGCCGCTTTATACTGAGTACCAGGGGCGCACCGTGGCCATGCCCGCCACCGGCATGCTGGGGCTGCGGCCCGATTTTCCAACTCAAGCGGGCACTTACTTTTCGGGTGGCGGGGGCCTGTCCTCCACCATCGACGACTACGCCGTGTTTCTGCAAATGATGCTGAACGGCGGCATCTACAACGGCCACCGCCTGCTGAAACCCAGCACCGTGGTTCTGATGACGCAAAACCAGATTGGCGACGTCAACCAGGGCCTCAACAAGTTTGGGCTGGGTTTTAGCATTGTAACGCCTGCCGGCGCGGCCCAAACCGGGCAGTCGGTAGGCAGCTACGAGTGGGGCGGCGCTTTTGGCACCGATTACTGGGTTGACCCCAAAGAGCACCTAGTAGTGCTACTTTACACCCAAAAATTTCCCCACAACAACACGCCGGATATGGTGCCTCGCTTCCGCAAAGCTGTGTACGCCGCCCTGGCCAAGCGCTTGGCGGCAAAATAATTACATCTTTTCACGGTCGTCATGGGGCGCAAAGTATCCCGCGTGCTGCCGTTAACAAATGGTAGCGTTTACTGCGCCAGGCGAAATGCTTTGCTACGCGCTGCATGGCAGCTGTTTTTAACCTTCTTCCTTACCATCCCCACCCATGCCTTTAGACAAACACGGCATTGCGCGGCGCATCGCGCAAGAAGTGCCCAATAACTCCTACGTCAACCTAGGCATCGGCATTCCGACGCTGGTGGCCAACTACATTCCGGCGGGCATCAATGCGGAGCTGCAAAGCGAAAACGGCCTGCTCGGCATGGGTCCCTTCCCGACCGAAGCCGAGGTAGATGCTGACCTCATCAATGCCGGCAAGCAGACGGTGACCACACTACCCGGCTCTAGTCTGTTTTCATCGGCCGACTCATTCGGCATGATTCGCGGCGAGCACGTCGACCTTACCATCCTAGGGGCTATGGAAGTAAGTGAGCGCGGCGACATCGCCAACTGGAAGATTCCGGGCAAAATGGTGAAGGGCATGGGCGGCGCCATGGACCTGGTAGCCTCGGCCAAAAACATTATCGTGGCCATGCAACACGTGGCCCGCGACGGCAGCAGCAAGCTGCTACCCAACTGCACGCTGCCCCTCACTGGCTTGCACTGCGTGAAGAAAATTGTGACCGAACTAGCTGTGCTTGATGTCACGCCCGACGGCTTTGTGCTGCGCGAGCGGGCGCCCGGCGTAAGCGTAGACCAGATTAGGGCGGCTACGGCGGGCCGGCTAGTGGTGCCCATGCCCGACGAGGCCGTACCTGAAATGCACGGCGTATAGCACTAGAATTAGCCCGCCGAAGACAGCCGGGGGACTGCATCACCTTACTAGATTATCCTAAGCACTTGCGCCGAGTCAAGCTGTACCTTGCAGCCTTGGCTCGGCGCAAGTGCTTAGCATCGGTGCATCCTGCGTTAGCTCTAGTATTCCTATGACAAGTTTGATAGCAGCCCCAGAAAACAAAGTTTCTGCCGCATTCACGGATACCAAGCCGCACTACACCATCCTTGATGGCCTGCGGGGCGTGGCAGCAATTACGGTGGTGTGCTTTCACTTATTCGAAGCCTACGCAACCAGCCATGTAGACCAACGGATAAACCACGGGTATTTGGCGGTCGATTTCTTTTTTATTCTATCGGGCTTTGTTGTGGGTTATGCTTACGACGACCGATGGAGCACCCTGACTATCAAGGCGTTTCTCAAACGCCGATTTATTCGCTTGCACCCGATGGTTATAATGGGGGCCATCATCGGCGCGGGCATTTTTTACTTTCAGGGCTGCGCTGCCTGGGATGTTTCCAAAGTATCGGGCCCTAGGTTGCTTGTCGCCACACTATTAAACGCAGGCTTAATCCCGGCCGCTCCCAGCTTCGAGATTCGGGGCGTTGGCGAGATGTTTCCTTTGAATGGCCCAAGCTGGTCGTTGCTTTTCGAATATATCGGCACCCTCCTGTACGCGCTTTTTCTTCGCAAGCTTCCGACCAAAGCGCTGGCAACCTTGGTGCTAGCTGCCGGCTGCGGCCTGGCTGCCTTTGCCATCTGGGGGCCCTACGGCGATATCTGCGTCGGCTTTGCGCTGACCCCAGACAATATGCTGGGCGGCTTTTTGCGGCTGCTTTTTTCATTTTCGGCCGGCTTGCTGCTATCGCGTGTGTTTGTGCCTGTTAGAGTAAAGGGCGCCTTTTGGCTGGGCGGCTTGGCGATTGTTGTGCTAGCCGCGATACCACGAATTGGCGGCAGCGAACACCTCTGGCTGAACGGCTTATATGATACCCTTTGCTGCGTCGTATTCTTTCCGTTGCTAGTATACCTAGGTGCTTCCGGCAAGACTACGGATAGTGCGACAACCCGCGTGTGCAAGTTCCTAGGCGACATTTCTTACCCTTTGTACATGGTGCATTACCCATTCATCTACTTGTACTACGCGTGGGTTAAGAACAATAATCTCACCTTCGAGCAATCTTTCCCTGGTGCCGCCGCGCTCGTTATCGGCTCTATCTTACTGGCTTACTTGTGCCTGAAGCTGTATGATGAGCCTACGCGCAAATTTTTGACAAAGCGCCTTTTACGAACGCAGCCTTAGTTTTTGCTGGGCCTTTACAAAACTCCCCTCCCGCGCCTACTCCCCTATCGCTATGCGGGTGACGCAAACTGCCCAGGCCGCAAGTAACCTTCTGCACCTATCGGCTCGTTTAGCTGTTGTAAAGCCCGTTGGCCCTAGCCAGCGGGCTTTTTTAAGGGTAATTTTGACCTAGGTAGCGATTTTAGCTGCTGGCTGCTAGCTAGGTGCTTAAAACTTTACAAAAAGCTAACAACGTACTACTTGGCTTCTTGCTACTGCATTTTTAGTTAATTTATGGCTACTTCTTCCGATACCGTCAACAAAGCCACACCCGGCGGCACGCATCACAAAAAAGGCAACAAGCTGGGTCCGGCTACGGCCGCTATTGACGAGCGCTTGACCCCCACTGCCGTACCGGCCCACAAGCTGGTACTTCGCCAGCTACGCCGCAATGATTTTAAGCCTATCAAGGCCATCATGGAAAAGGTGTACTCCAATATGGAGGGCGCTTGGTCGCAGGACGAATACAATGCCCTGCTGCGCAAGTTTCCGGAGGGCCAGATTTGCATCGAGGACAATGGACAGGTGGTAGCCGCTGCGTTGGCTATTATCGTGGACTACAGCAAGTTTGGCGACAAGCATACCTACGCTAAAATCACGGGCAATGGCAAGTTTGACACCCACGACGCAGAAGGCGACACGCTCTACGGCGTCGATGTTTTTGTGGACCCCGAGTACCGCAGCCTGCGCCTAGGTCGCCGCCTCTATGATGCCCGCAAAGAGCTGTGCGAGAACCTAAACCTGCGCGCCATGGTGGCTGGGGGCCGTATTCCCGGCTATGCCGCCTACGCCAACGAGATGACGCCCGCCAAGTACGTGGAGATGGTGCGCAACAAAGAACTGGTTGACCCCATCCTCACCTTCCAGCTCTCCAACGAGTTTTATGTGCGCAAGATTATCCGCGGGTATCTGCCTTATGACTCAGAATCCAAGGCTTATGCCACGCTGCTAGAGTGGATTAATGTGTATTACGACGAGGAGTTTGACAAGCTTATTGGTAACCCCAAGTCGAACGTGCGCATTGGCATTGTGCAGTGGCAGATGCGCGCCACCAAGAGCCTAGAAGACTTCTTTCAGCAAATCGAGTTCTTTGTAGACACCGTGAGCGGCTACAAGGCTGACTGTGTGCTGTTTCCGGAGTTTTTTAATGCTCCCATGATGGCGCTCGTCAATGAGGAGTCGGCGGCAGCTTCTATCCGGGGCATGGCGGCTTTTACCGAGCCTATCAAGACGCGGATGATGGAGCTGGCGGTGAGCTACAACATCAACGTCATTGCGGGTTCGATGCCAGTTTACGAAGATGGCAAGCTATATAACGTTAGCTACTTATGCCGCCGCGATGGTACTGTAGACGAGCAGTATAAGCTGCACGTAACGCCCGACGAGGCCAGCTACTGGGGCATGCGCGGGGGCGACAAAATCAAGTGCTTCGACACCGATTTTGGTAAAATAGGCATTCTGATTTGCTACGATGCGGAGTTCCCCGAGCTAAGCCGCATTCTGAGCGATGAGGGCATGAAGATATTGTTCGTACCCTTTTGGACAGACACCAAGAACGCGTACCAGCGCGTGCGTATTTGCGCCCAGGCTCGCGCCATCGAGAATGAGTGCTATGTGGCCATCACTGGCTCGGTAGGCAACCTGCCTAGGGTCGAAAATATGGACATTCAGTACTCGCAGTCGGCTGTGTTCAGCCCCAGCGACTTTGCCTTCCCGCACGATGCCATCGTGGCCGAGGCCACGCCTAATACGGAGATGACGCTCATCGCCGACCTTGACCTCGACCTGCTGAAGGACTTGAACACTAGCGGCGCCGTGCGCAACCTGCGCGACCGCCGCAAAGACCTGTACGGCCTGAGCTGGGTGAAAAAAGCCGATTCTGCCCGCGACGAAGAGTTGCTGGCCCAAGGCGAAGAACGCCAGCCAGCAACTAAGCTCAGCCGCCGCAAGGCTATTGCAGCCGGGTAGGGCCTAGCGGCTCATTTTCAAGTGTGTTACATAGGGTAGGCTGTACTTTTACAGCCTACCCTTTTTGTTGGCACGCACTATGTTGATGAAGTACTATGCCACGACACTTTTTCTGTTATTGGTCAGCACATTATCTTTTGGTCAGATTGTCAATATTGCTACCAAGTTCGAGCGAGGTACCCTTACCAAGGGGCAGCCGACGGGTATCTGGAACTATCTGGATGAAACGGGTCAGCTTGAGTTGCGCATGAACTACGATTCAAGACGCATTAACTATCGCCGGCCCGATACAGCACGCTATGAGTTGCGCATCAACGATACGTGGCAACTAGTGCACCCAACCCGGGCTCCCGGCTTGCTAGGCAGCCGCGCTGCCCGCCGCCAAGAGTTGAGCAAGGGGCTTCGGTATCCTGTTGCAGCATTGCAGGAACATAGGCAGGGAGACGTGTTAATCTCTTACGTAGTACAGCCCGATGGAAGTACTAGTGATTATACTGTATTGAGTAGTTTGTCACCAGCCTGCGACCAAGAGGTATGGCGGATGCTACAGCAGCTGCCTAGCCGCTGGATTCCGGCTATTTACCTAGGGCAAGCTAGGGCTGCCCGCTTTTATTTACGGGTGCACTTTGAAACGGCAACCGCCCGTAGCCTTGATGAATACAAAAAAACGCATACTCAGGCGGCAGCCCCGCTTTCAGGTCCATTTACAGACGCCGTTACTGTTACGGCCATAGCCATTGAGCGGCGCTAATTCTTGCATCCAGCCAAGCCCTAGGTCTTTCCTTTTTATGCAGTGGCTGCTAGGTGCGCGTGGTCGCGCAGCACGGTGCGCAAAAATGCTTCGTCGGACATATTGCTTTGCACGTGCAGCAGTCCTTTTATTTTATTGGCTGTTTCGTTGAGCAGCACGTAGTTGCCGTGTTGTAGGCTGCGGCTCAGCAGCTGGTGCAGCAAAGCCACATCGTAATCGCTAAGGTCGGCCGCCTGCGGAAACACCGGCTGGTAGTCTTCGGGTAGTGGCGGCCCTAGGTCGGGTAGCACACTGGTAGGCGCCTTGGTACTCACAACGGTGGTGCCGGCGGCCATGTCGCCTAGGCGCTGGCCTTTGCCATTGACGGCAATGGTGATGATGGCCACCAAGCCGCCCGCGAAGGGTAGATACAAATCGACAAGGCGCAGCAGCCAGCGCAAAAAATAGTCGCCTAGGCGCGGAGCGGTGCCGTCGAGGCGCACCACGCGCAGGTGGCGGGCCTTTTTGCCCAAGCTTTGGCCATTGAAAAAGATTTCGCTGGCCAAGCTGTAAAAGACGAAAGGCGCTACGATACAAGCAATAATAATGATGGCGATGATGCCTGCAGCGCTACTCCAATCTGTGGGCTCGTGGCTGCCCGCATCAGAGTCTACGCTTCGGAAAATAAGGCCCCACAGCACGGCCCAGGCCACCAGCACCAAGGAGTCAATTAGGGTGGCCACGATGCGGTCGCCGATGCTGCCGACCTCATATTCGAGGGTGACATTTTGCGTGGTATGAATGCGAATAGTAGCCATAAAGTAGCCGGAAGTAAATAGGTCCGAAAAATACACCGGGCAGCTTTAGCTGCCACCAGCGGCTGCCTACCTTTAAGGCCTAAACCTTGCCGACTTATGCGCGAAGCCGCTTTTCTGCGCCAAAATCAAGCCCGCTGGCAGCAGTACGAAACCCAGCCACCGGCTAGTCCCGACGAGCTGGCCGCTCGTTTCATTAGCCTCACTGACGACCTGGCTTACGCGCAAACTTTTTACCCGGCCTCGTCCACTACGGCCTACCTCAATACTCTTACTAGCAAGCTCCACCAGTCGCTGTATCGCAATAAGCCCGAACAGCGGCACCGGCTGGCGCATTTTTGGGCCACGGAAGTGCCGCTGGTAGTGGCCCGGCACCAGCAGGCACTGGCCTGGGCCTGCGGGCTGTTTTTACTGTTCACGGCCCTAGGTGTCCTGTCAGCGGCCTACGACCAGAATTTTCTGCGTGTAGTGGTGGGTGATGAATACGTAAACCAAACGCTGCACAACATTCGCAAGGGCGACCCAATGGCCATTTACAAGTCGGGGCCTTCGTCGCTGATGTTTATTGGCATTGGGACCAATAATCTGCTGGTGGCCTTGCGCACGTTTGCCCTAGGGCTCACGCTAGGCATCGGCACGCTGCACTCGCTGTTTGTGAACGGGGTGATGCTAGGCGGCTTCCAATATTTCTTTTACCAGGAGCATGTGCTACTGCCTTCGCTGCTCACCATTTGGATACACGGCACGCTCGAGATACCGAGCATCGTGTTGGCGGGCGGAGCAGGGTTTATCCTAGGCGGCGGGCTATTATTTCCGGGCACTTACTCGCGGCGCGAGTCATTGGCCCGCGCTGCCCGCGACGCCGTGAAGCTCGCCCTAGGGCTAACGCCGGTTATTGTAGTGGCAGCTTTTCTAGAAAGCTTCGTGACGCGCCATACCGAGATGCCGGTGGCCCTGAGCTTAACTATTATCGGCGGCTCAGCAGCCTTTATCATTTGGTACTTTGGCATTTACCCGCGCCTGGTGCAGCGGCGTGCGGTGCTGGTCGAGGCACCACTCAACTAAGCATATTTCTTCTTTTTAATACAAGTAGCTAGTTATGCGTAACACCTTTACAAAACCCGCCGACTTCTGGCAGCAGCGCGATTTTGGGCAGAAAATATCTGCCACTTTCGAGTTTATGGGCGCGCACTGGCGACCGCTGGGCCAGGTGCTGCTCTACTTGGCAGTGCCAATAGCCTTGGTGCAGGGCATCCTAGGTGCCGTGCTACAGTCGCAGACACTGAGCACCATTCAGCAGGCCGGCTATCGGTACTCGAGCGGGAGTGGCTATTTATCGGGCCGCTTTGCTGCGTATAGTACCATGCTGCAATCGCCGCTTTACCTGCTCAATAATGTAGTAGCCGTGGCCCTGCACGCAGTGCTCATTTTGAGCGTGTACGGCTACCTGCTATGCTGCGTGTACCCGGCTCAGGAAGACGCCTCCGTGACGGTAGCCGACGTGTGGGAAGTGGTGAAACGCCAGTTCCTTAGCACGTTTTTCTCGCTCTATGGCATCTGGATTCTCATTGCCCTTGGCCTATTACTGCTGCTGGTGCCGGGCATTTACTTAAGCGTAGTAGTTAGTTTGTTTTTTGTGGTAAAAGTGCTGGAAAACACAGGCTTCAGCACTACTATCAGCCGCTGCCTGAGCCTCACCAGTGGTAAATGGTGGTCAACCTTTGGCTTGATAGCCGTGATGCTGCTCATCATCTACTTCATGTTTGCCACCGTGGGTATTATGACGGCGCTATTTGGGGGTATCAATTCTCTACTGTTGAGGTCGGACGGTAAGTCATCGATGCTGGTAGTTCTCAGCGCTTTTTCGGGGCTGCTTTCGCTGCTACTGTATACGCCGGTGATGCTGGCCATCGCGTTTCAGTATTTCAACCTAGTCGAGCTCAAGGAAGGTGTAGGACTACGCTTGCTCGTCGATAAGCTAGGACAGGCCAACGCCCAACCGGAAGCGCAATCCAGCTATTTTCAGCCCGATGAAGAAGGCAGTTACTAGCGCCCACAGCTGCCGTAGACAGGGCCTGGCTAGTTGCCTAGTTTTGCTGCTGCTGGCCGGCTCGGTACTAGCTGCGCCCCAGCCGGGGCGGCGCGTGTGGCAGCGGCGTACCCCTCCCCCAGCCGATAGCTTGCTGGCCACGTCCCTCCCCGCCGACGCAGCGGCGCAGCCGCCCCTGCGCCGCCCGGCCGCCGCACGCCTGCAAGAGCTCAGCCAGCAGCACGAGTTTCAGTATACCGACGTGACGGAGACCCCAGCCAACCCTAGCCTATGGGACCGCCTGCTGAGCTGGATATGGGACCACCTCAGTCGGCTACTGGACACCCGGGGCGGCCATCTTGTTTGGAATACGCTGTGGTATGGCCTGATGGGTGCTACACTCATTTTTGCCGTGCTCAAGCTGCTGCAAGTCGACATTACCAAGGTATTTGGCCGCGCGCCGCGCGCGCTGCCGCTGGCCTACGAAATGGGCCAGGAGAATATTCATGAGCTGAACTTTGCCGACGCCCTGGCCCAGGCCGAGACGGCCGGCAACCTACGCCTGGCCGTGCGCCTAGGTTACTTGCAGCTCCTCAAGCAGCTCACCGACCGCGATTTTATTGCCTGGCAGCCCGATAAAACCAACCAGACCTACCTGCGCGAGCTGGCCGCCAGCCAGCCCACCGCCCGCCCCGCTTTTGCCGAGCTCACCCGGCAGTTTGAGTACGCTTGGTACGGCGAGCTGCCCGTGTCGGCCGCGCTCTACCAACGGGTGCGCGAAACCCAGCGCCAGTTTGGGCAGCAGCTCAGCGGCGCTGGGCGGGCTGCCCACCTGACCTAGGGTGCTCCTGGGCACCGTCTTTTACTATGCCGCTTCCCCGTATTATTCTTGATTGTGAGCCGCTAAAGGACCGCGACAGTGGCTTCAGCCACTTTGTGGTGCCGCTGGCCCACGAGCTGATTCGCCAGAACTACCGCTACCGCTTGTTTTGCTACGTGCCGCCCGCCGAAGTGGGTGGCCTTGGGCGCCGGGGCGTGCGCTACCTCACGCAACGCAGCTTTCATAAGTACTTCAACCCGCCCAGCTACACTTACCGGCTGTGGCACGCCACCTCGCAGCTCAGCTGGTACGTGCCCACCAGCCCCTTTACCAAAGTGGTGCTAACGGTACACGACCTAAACTTTCTGCACGAAAAACCCGACGAGCGCACCTACAGCCGGCAGCTGGCGATGGTGCGCCGCAACATCAAGCGGGCCGACTACCTCGTGACGATTTCGGACTATGTGCGCCAGGACATTTTGCGCCACGCCGACTTATTGGGCTATTCGCCTAGCACGCCCCTGCGCTACGTGCGGCGCGGCGTAGAGGCGCTGGCCCCGCTGCCGGCCGGCTACGCCCCAGCCTACGCACCGCGGGGACCCTTTCTTTTCGGCCTAGGCTCCATCAATAGCAAGAAGAACTGGCACGTGCTGCCGCCACTACTGCAAGGCACTAACTACGAATTAATTATTGCCGGCAGCTTTGCTGAAGGCGACTATGTGCAAACCATTAAAGCGGCAGCCGAGCAAGCGGGGGTGGCCGACCGGGTACACATTCTCACGCGCATCAGCGAGGCCGACAAAACCTGGTATTACCAGCACTGCCTGGCCTACTTGCAGCCCTCACTGGCCGAGGGCTTTGGCCTGCCGGTGGTCGAGGCCATGCAGTTGGGCAAGCCTGTATTCTTGAGCCGCCTCACGTCGCTGCCCGAGGTAGGTGGCGCGGCGGCTTACTACTTCGATGACTTTTCGCCAGCCACCATGCAGCAGACGCTGAAGACTGGCCTGGCGCAGCATTCACCGGCCCGGTCGGCGCAGGCCCAGGCGCAGGCGGCGCAGTTTAGCTGGGCGCAGGCGGCAGCTGACTATCTAGCTATTTACCAGGAGTTACTTGGCAAATAGTGATTAGTGAATTACATGGCAGACAGTATTTTAAAAGTAAAAAGCTTCGCCTTTGCCATAAGAATAGTTCGGCTTTATCAGTACCTACGCGCTCACAAACAAGAATATGTGCTTTCAAAACAGCTTTTGCGCAGTGGCACTGCCATCGGTGCAATGGTCCGCGAAGCTGCTTATGCCGAGAGTAAAGCAGACTTCATTCATAAGCTCGCCATTGCGCAAAAGGAAAACAATGAAGCACTATAATGGCTCGAGTTACTAGCCAACACGGACTATCTAAGCCCAAGTCAAGCAGAAAGCTTGCACAGAGATGCGGTAGAAATTTTGAAAATGCTGACCAGCAGTATAAAAACTACCAAAGGCAGCCTCAACTAATCACTAACCTCTACTAACTAATCACTAGCAACTTGACTACTTTTCGCTGGTACATACTGGGGTTGCTGCTCTTGTTTGGGAGCTACGTGGCGCTGGAGTACTACCGCCCCAAGCCGCTCGACTGGTCGCCTACGCTCAGCAACAAGGATAAAATTCCGTATGGCACTTACGCGCTGTACGATGTTCTGCCGCAGGTGCTAGGCACCGACTCGGTGGCGAGCGTGCGCCTACCCATCTACGACCAGCTGCTGGGCACCGAGGAGCCCGACGCACGCCGCGGCCGCCCCACCAACGTCACCTTCACTCCTGACTCGGCAAACGACCAGTCAGAAGCTGATAGCGCAGCGACTGATGCTGCCCAAGACGAAGCCAACGACCAAGCAGCCGCCGAAACGGAAGCGGCCGCGACGCCCTTAGTCGCGACGCGGGCTAGCTACATTTTTATCAACCAAGGCTTTTCGGCTACCCGCCTCGAAACGGCCGCCCTACTGCGCTTCGTAGCAGTAGGCCACGATGTCTTTATTGCAGCCGAAGATTTTGGTTCTGGGCGCCAGGGCTTTCTGGCCGATACATTGGGCTTCCGAACCTATGAGGCCGACACAACCCGGCAGCTAGCCACGCCCCGCACCGACTCGGTAGGCGTGCGCCTGCTGCGGGGCCGACCGGGGCTACCTAGGGCCGACTTTTACTTCAAGCCGGAGGCAGCGGGCTATCGGCTGGCTCTTAACAAGCGGCGCCCGCACCGGGGCGCTACGCTCGCAGCCGACGCGGGTGGCCGGCCCGTGCTGGTGCGCATCGACCATGGGCGCGGGCATTTTTACCTGTGCTCGGTGCCGCTGGCCTTTGGCAACTACTGGGTACTGCGGCCTCGCGCTGCCGACTTTGCATTTGCGGCTCTCTCCTACCTGCCAGCCGGCCGCCCCGCTTGGTGGGACGAGTACCAGAAGCAGGGTCGCATAGGGGAGCAATCGACGCTTCGCATGATTATGGCGCACCCGGCCTTGCGCACGGCCTACTACCTCCTGCTGGTAACTGGGCTCTTATTTGTGCTGATAGAAGCACGGCGCCGGCAGCGCATTATTCCTACAATCAATCCCTTGCCCAATACAACCCTGCTTTTTACGCGCACCGTGGCAGGCCTTTACCAGCAAGGGCGCAACCACGCTCAGATTGCTGAAAAGAAGACAGCTCTCTTTCTGGATTACTTGCGCACCCGCTTTCACGAGCCTACGCCCGACCTAGGTGACGAAGCCTTCCGTGAACGCTTGAGCCAGAAAACCGGTGTGCCTAGACCTCGCATCGATGAGCTAGTGCGTCTCATCAACTTCGCTCGCACCGCGCCTGCCGTCACCGACCGCGAGTTGCTTATCTTGAGCCGCGCCATTCATGATTTTAAGCGCGAATCACAATAGAATTTCTTTTTGCACTTAGTAGCAAAATTATCTTTTTCTAATTTATAATTATTCAAATAAACTTACCGCTTTCACTTATAATAGATATTATCATCAACAATTTCACCTATAAGAAAGAGTTGTTATTTCACTTTATCAAGTAGCAAACCTTACCATATTCTCAGTCGCTGCCGCAAGCTACGCTAGCTTACAAACTTATCTTCCAATGGACCCCCAACCTCTCCACGAACCTACTCCCTTAGTTGCTCAAGATGCTGAGTTATCACCGGCCCTAGCTTCAGAGGCACCTACCAACACGGCGCCAGCTGACGCGGCTACGGGCTTTGTCCCACGCACTGACCTTTCGGCGCTGACCGGCCAGGTAGCAGCGGTGCGCCAGCAAATTGGGCAAGTTATTGTGGGGCAGCAAGACTTGCTGGAGCTGTTGCTAGTGGCGCTGCTCGCCGATGGCCACGTGCTGCTGGAAGGCGTGCCGGGTGTAGCCAAAACGCTCACGGCCAAGCTTCTGGCGCGCACGCTTGACGTGCCATTCAGCCGCATCCAATTCACCCCCGACCTGATGCCCGCCGACGTGCTGGGCACCAGCATCTTCCGGCCCGCGCAGGGCGATTTTGAATTTCGGCCCGGCCCCATTTTCGCCAGTGTGGTCTTGATTGATGAAATCAACCGGGCGCCTGCCAAGACGCAGTCGGCCTTGTTTGAGGTGATGGAAGAGCGCACCGTAACCCAGGATGGCACCGCGCACCGCATGACGGCGCCCTTTGTAGTGCTAGCCACCCAAAACCCTGTGGAACAAGAAGGTACCTACCGCCTGCCCGAAGCCCAACTCGACCGCTTTCTTTTCAAGCTAAATGTGGGCTACCCCACCCTAGCCGAAGAAGTGCAGATACTGCAAGGCCACCACAGCGGCTTTGGCGGTACGCCTTTGGAGAAGGTAAAGCCCGTGCTATCGGCCCAGGACTTAACCGCCTTGCGCCAGCAAGTGGGCCAGCAGCGTGTGGAAGCCAACGTACTGGAATACATTGCCAAAATCGTGGGTCAGACCCGCGCGCACAAAGCGCTGTACCTAGGGGCCTCACCCCGCGCCAGCCTGGCTCTGCTCAATGGTGCTAAGGCGCTGGCCGCCCTGCGCGGCCGCGACTTCGTGACACCCGAGGATGTGCAGACGTTGGCCGCGCCGGTGCTACGCCACCGCATCATGCTCACGCCCGAGCGCGAGATGGAAGGTGGCACGCCCGATGAGGTGGTAAAGGCGATAGTGCAGAGCGTGGAAGTACCTAGGTAGCGCCTAGGTCATCGCTGTCATGCGGCGCGCAGCGAAGCCTCTCGTGTGGCGCAGTATTCTCCAACATAAGCAAACGTCAGCACGCGAGATGCTTCGCTAGGCGCTACATGACAGACGTTTCTGATTAGTATGACTTACTCTCTTACTTGGCTCCTCAGCCAGCCGCCGGCCGAAACCAAATACCTATTCTTCTGGGGTCACACGCCGAAGCAGAAGGGCGTGGTAGATAAAAGCTGCTTTAGCCAGTGGTTTCCGGCTGCGTTTGAAGTAGCGGGCGATACCTATGCCACCGCCGAGCACTGGATGATGGCTGAGAAAGCCCGCCTCTTCGGCAACGACGAGGTGCGCCAGCGCATTCTGGCCGCTAAGCACCCAGCTGAGGCTAAGAAACTAGGCCGGGAAGTAGTCGGCTTCGACCCGCAGGTGTGGGATAAGCAGAAGTATGAGCTAGTGACGACGGGAAATTACTACAAATTTAGCCAGCATCCAGCGCTTAAAGAGTACTTACTAAGTACAGGCAGCCGGGTACTGGTCGAAGCCAGCCCAGTAGATGCCATTTGGGGTACTGGCTTAGCCGCCGACCACCCCGACGCCCAACTGCCGGCCCAGTGGCCGGGCCAAAATCTGCTAGGCTTCGCCCTGATGGAAGTTCGCGACCAGCTACGCCGCTCATGAGTCTTTTCCTACCGCTCCGCTTTTTCTACCTCTGCACAGGCCTCATTGCGGGGTTCGTCTTGGCATTTTTTCTGCCGTGGCTACTAGGGCCGGTGCAGGTGCTCCTAGGTGCCACCATCTTGCTCACGCTGCTCGATGCGCTGCTGCTGTACGCGCCGGGACAGGGCGGTGGCCAGCCGGTGTTTGGGCGGCGTGTGCTAGGCGACAAGCTCTCGAACGGCGATGAAAATGAGGTACAGCTGTACCTGGAAAACCGCTACCGCTTTGGCCTACAGGTGGACGTGATTGACGAGATTCCGCACCAGTTTCAGCGGCGCGACGTGTTATTTAAAACTAGCATTCAGCCGGGCCAAACGCAGGTGATTACGTATCAGCTGCGGCCCACTAAACGCGGCGAGTACGAGTTTGGAGCCTTGAACGTGTACGCGGCCTCACCCCTAGGGCTGGTGCGGCGGCGCTTCCGCTTCGACCAAAACCGCACAGTGCCGGTGTACCCATCATTTTTGCAGATGCGGCAGTACGAGTTGCTGGCCATCCATAATCGCCTCACGGAGGTGGGCGTGAAGCGCATCAGACGGGTGGGCCAGAGCATGGAGTTTGAGCAAACCCGGCCCTATGCCAGCGGCGACGACCCGCGCAACATCAATTGGAAAGCCAGCGCGCGGCGCGCTACGGGTGGCGGCAATGACACCCTGATAGTTAACCACTTCCAAGACGAGCGGGCGCAGCAGGTGTACTGCCTCATCGATAAGGGCCGCGTGATGCGCATGCCCTTCGAGGGCCTGAGCCTACTCGACTACGCCATCAATGCTACGCTAGTAATGAGTAACATCGCGCTCATCAAGCACGACAAGGCAGGGCTGGTCACGTTTTCGAACAAGCCCGGGGCCACAGTGCCCGCCGAGCGCCGGCCGGGCCACCTGCGCACCCTCTTGGAAGTGCTGTATCGGCAGAAAACGCAGTACCTCGAAACCGACTACGAGCGGCTCTACGCCACGGTGCGGGCCAAGATTAAGCAGCGCAGCTTGCTAATTTTGTTTACCAACTTCGAAACCCTACAGGGCATGCAGCGTCAATTGCCCTACCTGCGGGGCCTGAGCAAGGCGCATTTGCTGCTGGTCGTTTTCTTCGAAAACACCGAGCTGCGCACCTACCTCGACGCGCCGGCTGAGTCAACGGCGGACGTATACAACCAAACCATCGCCGAAAAATTTCAGCAGGAAAAGCGGCAGATAGTGCTGGAGCTGCAACGCTACGGCATTCAGGCCCTGCTGACGCCGCCGCAATTGCTGACGGTGAACACGATAAATAAGTACCTGGAATTCAAAGCCAGGGGATTGATATGAGTAATTTCCCACAGTGTTTCGCAGAAGTAAGAATAGGGTTTCGCAACGTTTTTTTCTCCAAGCCCAGTACTAGCCTGCGTTTTAACTCTGTGAGACTTTGCGGGATAGTAGCGCTCTTGCTGCTCGTTGCGCTCACGGCCCAGGCCCAACGGCCCCTCATGCCGCTGCCCGTGCAGGCTGCCTGGCAGCCAGGCTACTACCGCTTTGCTACGGCGCCCCTAGGTGCCCTGCGCCGGCAGGTGACCGGCCCAGCCGGCTCGACCGACGAGAGCTACCACCTGCGCGTGACGGCTGGCGGGGCCAGCCTCGTGGCGGTGAGCCCCCTAGGTATTCAGCGGGGCCTAGCTACGTTTCGGCAGGTGCTAGAGCGCACACCGCGTGGGTGGCGGGCGCAGTACTGCGACATTCGCGACTGGCCGCGCTTCAAGTGGCGGGGGCTGCTCATTGATGCGAGCCGGCACTTTCTGCCGGTGGCCGTTATCAAGCGCAATATCGACGGCATGGCGGCCGTGAAGCTGAACGTGTTGCACTGGCACCTGAGCGACGACCAAGGCTTTCGGGTCGAGAGCCGGTTTTTTCCGCGCCTCACTAAAGCTAGCACCGACGGGCTGTTTTATACCCGCGCCCAGGTGCGGGAGGTGCTGGCCTATGCGACGGCTCGGGGCATCCGGGTGGTACCCGAGTTCGACATGCCCAGCCACACCACGAGCTGGATTGTGGCCTACCCACGGCTAGCCTCGGTAGACTCGGCCTACGCGCCCTACCGTCTCTGGCGCACTACTAATGTGGCCATCGACCCCACCCGACGCAGCACGTTTACCTTCATCGACTCGCTGCTGACTGAGATGACGGCGCTTTTCCCCGACCCGTACTTCCACACGGGTGGCGATGAGAATGACGGCCGGCAGTGGCGCCGCACGCCGCGCATTGTGGCCTTTATGCGGGCGCACAAGCAGGTGAAGGCCGACGGTGTAACGCCCGACAAGCACCTGCTGCAGCTCTATTTCAGCCAGAAGGTAGACTCGCTGGTGCGCCGCCACGGCAAAATAATGGTGGGCTGGGACGAGATACTGGGCCCCGGCCTGCCCCGCGATGTGGTAGTGCAAAGCTGGCGCGGCGCCAAGGCCGTGACACAAACCGTGCAAAAAGGCAACCCCGCGCTGCTCTCGGCCGGCTACTATCTTGACCTAAACCTGACTGCCGCTAGCTCTTACGCCTCCGACCCGCACACGGGCGTGCCCGACTCGCTGCGCGCCCGCGTACTGGGTGGTGAAGCGGCCATGTGGGGCGAATTTGCCGACAGCGTGGTGTATGACAGCCGCGTGTGGCCCCGCGCTGCCGCCGTGGCCGAGCGCTTGTGGAGTCCCGCCGCCCTCACACAAGACGTGCCCGATATGTACCGCCGCATGGCCTACGTGAACGAGGAACTCGACGCCCTAGGCCTGCGCCACCGCCGCGCCCCGGCCGCCCTGCTGCGCCAAATGGCCCAGCCCTACCCGGCCGCCCTACCAGCGCTGCAGACGCTAGCCGCCGTGTCGGAACCCGTAAAGGAATACAAGCGGCACTTTCAAGGCTTTAGCTACACCACCGAAACGCTGTATAACCGCTTGGTAGATGCTGCACCGGCCGAATCGGAAGTGGCGCGGCGCTTCGGGGCTACGGTCGATAGCCTGATGGCAGGCCAGCCGGTGCTTACCAGCCTCGTGCCCACCGTGGCGCCCATGCCCCTGACGCCCGCCGCTCGCGGCCAGTTGGCCCGCTTGCAAAAGCAGGTGCAGCAGTGGCAGCAAGCCACTCAGGCCCTGACACCGCTTTTTGCAACGTCGCCGGCCATGGCCGAGTACGCTCCGCTAGCGGTGCAGCTAGGTGCGGTGGCTGCGGTGCTGCAGCAGCGCCTAGGTCAGCTCGAAAGTGGCCAGCCGGTGCTACCGGCCTGGCAAACCGAAGCCAAGGCTCAACTAGAGGCCGCCCAAAAACCAGTGGGGCAAGCCGAGCTCGCCATCACCAAGGCTGCCAAAAAATTAGCAGGCTTGTAGCTGCCCTAGGTACCTGTCTGTCTCTCAAAAGCCGCTGGAGGCACTGTTAGCGCGACGTAGACCGCCCGATATAGCGGCGTACAACATTTCGGCTTTCAACTAGTGGCCCCGGCCGCTCCTGCACTACTCGTAGTGCAGGAGCGGCCGGGGCTTTTTGTGTCTTTCTAAAGACGTTATCAAGCCCAGACAGCTTATTATCAAAACAATAAGCTAACTACTTGAAAATGAATACAAAATGAAGTTTAATTAAATATTCTTTATTGACAACCTATGAGTAGATAGGCTCCGTACCCCATCTCAATTACTCGCTAGCATTCCGCTAGTTGAGCTTCCTACACTCTAGCTTCACCTTATCATGACATTCGGCGACTCCTTTGTGCCCACGGCGGGCGAAGTGGGCATCCTCTCAATGCTCACTTATTTCTTTATGGCCGTGGCGGCTTATAGCTTTTTGGGCAACCTAATTTTTAGCTTGGCCACGCAAAGTAGCGTAGTACCCGAGCACCGTATTTCGCGGGTGTACGGGGCCATTATTGCGGCGGTAGCGGGCGTTTCGTATTTGCTCATCACGCATTTCTACCACGAGTTTTTGCATGAACTAAGCCGCCATGGGGCAGATACGGCGGCGGGCGAGATACTAACGCGACAGAGCTACCAGGCCATTGGGCAGCTTCGCTACATCGACTGGGCCGTAACTACTCCTTTGCTGCTGCTCAAAACCGTTTCGATGCTGCGCATCTCTTTCCGCGAAGCTACTAAGGCCATTATCGTACTGCTGGTGGCCGACTTCTTTATGGTCCTGACAGGCTATATCGGCGAGCAGCAGCTCACGGCTTCGGGCGAAATCATTGCGAGCGGCAAGCTGCTGTGGGGCGCCATTTCGACCCTAGGGTACCTCGTCGTACCGTTTGTGCTGTATGGCCTCTACAAGCGCTTTGGGGCGCGCAGCCACGAGCAAGAGCGCTGGGGCTTCCGGTTTATGGCCTACACCACGGTTACGAGCTGGGGCGTGTACCCACTGGGATATCTTCTGACGCTGACCAGTGTAAACCTGAACTATATTCATCTAGCATTCAGCTTAGCCGATATTTTCAACAAAACTGGTGTAGCCATTGTGGCCTACCTAGTGTCGAAGCGTCTGCTCGATGAGCGGCTAGACGAGAAGAAAATCATCGATGGCTATTCGGTGGTTTAGATGCCGCGGGCCGCAGCGCTATTCCTATGTGGCGCTGCTGCTGGCCGCTGCCGTGGGCGTGCTGGCGCCGGGCCGGGCGAGCTGGGTGCTAGGACCGGTGCTATTGCTGGGTCTAGCGCTGCTGGGTGTGGCCCACGGCGCCTGCGACCAGTTTGTGGTACCCGCCACCCGCCCAGAGCTAGCCCAACACAGGGGACGCTACTGGGCCGTGTTCCTAGGTGGGTACCTAGGGCTGGCGGCGGCCGTAGGGCTGCTGTGGTGGTGGCAGCCGGGGCTGGCGGTAGCCTTTTTCTTTGGGCTATCGGCCTGGCACTGGGGCTCGGGCGATGCCCCTAGGGCGGTGCCCCGCGGGCTATGGGTAGCGCATAGCGTACTACGCGGCGCGCTGCTGTTTGCGGTGCCCCTGCTGCACTGGCCCACCGAAACCCTAGCGCTTACCAACAACTTACTCACCCTGGCGGGGGCGACCCCACTACCCCTTGCCTCGGTGCTGCGGGCGGCGCAGTGGCTGGGGCCACTCGTGCTGGGGGGGCACCTGCTGCTGTGGCTTGGCTACTGGGCACGCGGCCAGGCCACCCTAGCCACTACCGATATGCGGGAAGTAGTGGTACTCGGCACCTTGCTCTTGGCGCTGCCTCCGTTGCTATCGGCTGGGATGTACTTTGTCTTTTGGCACAGCTTGCAGCACGTGCTGCGCATGAATGCGCTGATGGGCTTGTCGCCAATAGGCAGCCGGCCCACCCTAGGGGTGCAGCTAGGTTTCTTTTTGCGTCGCTCGGCGCCGCTCTTGGCTATTAGCCTAGGGGCGCTGGCCGTGGTCTATGGCCTGGCCTGGACCCGGGCGGCGAGTGGCGCTACATTCATCAGCCTAGCGCTGCTGGCGGCCTCGGTCGTGACGCTGCCGCACGCGCTGCTCGTGACGCTGGGCCTCGATGCCGCCCGCTGGCGCCGTGCCCCACTTGCGCCTAGCGCGCCAACGAAGGCTCCTATTGCTGGGCTTATTTCAGCAACCACCCCCGCAGTCCCAGCGTAAACCTTAAACAGCAGGCGAGACTATTCGCCGCTTAGTTTTTATTCGCAATGTCACTTTTTGGAACCGATAAATTGAAAGGGAAGCGCGTGGCTATTATTGCCACCGATGGCTTTGAGCAAGTAGAGCTGACCGAACCGCAGAAATATTTGAAAAACGAAGGCGCCGAGGTCGATGTGGTGTCGCTGAAAAGCGGCAGCATCAAGGGCTGGGACATGACGGACTGGGGCGACAAGGTAGACGTAGACAAGACCATCGATGAAGTGAAGGTGGAAGACTACGATGCTCTAGTGCTGCCCGGCGGCCAGATTAACCCCGACAAGCTGCGCCTAGAGCCTAGCGTGGTTGATTTTGTGCGCGAGTTTGCCCACACCGGCAAGCCGCTGGCTGCCATCTGCCACGGCCCCTGGACGCTCATCGAGGCCGACGTGGTGCGCGGCAAGCACATGACCAGCTGGCCTAGCCTCAAAACCGACCTGCGCAACGCCGGGGCCGAGTGGCAAGACTCGGAAGTGGTAGTAGATGGCAACTTCATTACCAGCCGCAAGCCCGACGACCTCAAGGCCTTCAACCAAAAGATTGAAGAGCTGCTCACTACGCCGCGCTAGCCCCTAGGTAGCGTGAATAACTAAAAGCCCGCCCTGGCTCGCATAAGCGAAGCTGGGGCGGGCTTTTAGTTGCTAGAAGAATAGGTAAGTTAGCGCCGAAATGAAGCTATAAGTCTGAGCCAATAGGCATAAATCTTACTGGCTTCTTGCTAATTACCTAACCCATGAAGGCCCTTTTTATTGCCGTGCTGTCACTCACTTGTGTGTCACAAGCTTGCCAGCAGCAGTCAGCCGAAAAAGCCGCTAGCCAAGCGCCTAGCAGGGAATCCAATACAGCGGAGGTCCCGGTTGCGGCACCTACCCTAGCCCAACGCCTGAGCCCCGTGCTGAATGACTACTGGGTAAGCGCTGACTACTTGCGGGAGGTAGCCCGCACGCGCTCGCCGCAAGCCGCCTTCGACGGTGCGTTATCGCCGACCTCCTTAGTGATTGAGGACTTTGCCGGCCAGAAAGACAGCGTAGAGATTGGAGCTTCTTACGGCCTGCACGAAGGGGGTAGCCTGACGCTGTTGTTGCAAGCCGGTACCCAACCGGGCTCCCTCAGAGTAAGGGAGCCTTACGGTGGTGAAGCAGGCACGCGTAATGAACTGGCTTATCGGATAACCTCAACCGATACTACGCTACTGTACATCACCCGGAAGAGCAGCACGAACAAAATAATCAGCCAACTAGCCTATCGCCGAACCGGTATGCCCGGCAAGACCTCTGACCTCGAAGCAGGGGTTGAGTTAGGCATCAACAAACTGCTGCTTGCTGGGAGCTATACGGGTACCGATTCTACTAGGCGGGCAGTAGCCGTTCGCTTCTTCACCGATGGCACCGTGTTAGGCTTGCCCTTTAAGAAGTACGTGATTCAAACCGATTTTACAGGGCCTACTCCTGGTGATGAGTTAGTGTTTGATGGATACACCAAGCAACAACAATCATTTGCCGCTTCATTTGGACGTGACACCCTGAAGCTCTACACTATGCGCAGCCTAATTGGTATTCCGCCCGGTGGCACCGATACCACGGAATACTTCATACGGGGCCGCCTACGCTACCAGCTAATCCGCACCAAGCAGCTCTAATATACCGTTTTGCTTTCGTGGTCCTCCCAGGCTTGGAAGCCAGCAATGGCCTCTTCGGGCAGCAGTTGCTGCATCGGGATGCTGCGCTCGCTCAGGGGCTTGTCGATTTCGTCGTAGATAAAGTGGTCGTCGAAGCCCACGGCGGCGGCGTCCTGCTTGGTGTTGCCGTAGAACACGCGAGCCGGCCGCGCCCAATAGATGGCACCTAGGCACATGGGGCAGGGCTCGCAGCTGGTATAAAGGTCGCAGCCCTCGAGTTGAAAGGTACCTAGGGCCTGGCAGGCCTTGCGGATGGCATCGACCTCGGCGTGGCAGGTGGGGTCGTGGGTGGTAGTGACTTGGTTGAAGCCGCGGGCGATAATCTGCCCATCTTTCACTACTACCGCGCCGAAGGGACCGCCAAAACCGGCCTGCATTTTTTCGATAGACAGGCGAATGGCTTCGCGCATGAAGTCGGGATTAGGAGCAGTCATTTTCTTTGTCTTTAGTTATTCGTTTTTAATTTTTGGCTGGCCTGCGGTGCATTGGGCAAGGATAGTAGTACAGTTAAAACCGAACAACGTTTAGGCAAAGACCAAAAAATCATCCTAAAACAGTACCGCCACCTGCATGCGGCCGGTGTGCACCACACCCAGGCCGCTCGACTTGCGCCCGTCGTAGGCCACCGTGATGTTGAGGCCATTGGCGAGGCGCTGCTCCATATTAAGATTCCAGGTAAAGTTGGAGCCGGGGCGCAGGGCTTGCAACACTTCGAGGCCCACTACTGAGGCTACGTTGCCCTCGAACGTGACGCGCGTGACGTGCGTAGCGGCCGTGAGCGTGCGCTTGCCTACCTGGCTGACGCGCGTTTCGAGCCCTAGGTCATCGAAAGTGCCGCGGGTGTCGTTAGCCACGTCGGGCTGGCCCGTGCGGTCGAGCAGGTCGCGCTTGGCCACGTGCTGCAAGGTGCCCGTGAAGCGCAATGCCGTGTTGGGCTGGTAGCTGATTTCGGGCTGGATAGTGTAGATGCGCAGCCGGAAGTTGCGGGCGCTGAGGAAAGCGCTGTTTGTGCTGTAGCTGCTTTGGGCCTCGCGCACATCGCGGGCCACAGTGAGGCGGCCCGTAAATGACTGCGCCAGCGTGCGGCGCAGCAGCAGGCTCTGGGTGGTGAGGTTGCGCAGGTCAAAACCCTGGGCGAGCAGCGTTTTCTGCTGGGTTTGCTGCGAGGTAAGCTCGGCGCCGAAGGTAGGGTTGGCCCGGTTGAGGTACAGCGTGTTGCGCACGAGTTGCGTGAATGCCAGCAAGCTGGCGTCTTCCTTCTCGAAGCTGAATGGGCTCAAGCGTGCCCCTAGGGCCTTACTGCCGGTGCGCCTATCGACGGTAACGCTCGTGATGCTGCTGAACCGCGCCACCAATGCCTGCCAGCCGCCGGCCTCACGCCAGCCGCGGGGCGCGTTCACGGTGAGGCGGTAGCTGAGGCGGTTTTGATAGGCGGTGAGGTAGTCGGCGGTGGGTAGGTACACCTTGATGTAGGTGCGGTACTGGGCATCGGGGGTTTGAGCTTCTAAAAACTCATCGCGGTCCTCCACGCCGTTGCGGTTGAGGTCGCCGGCGTAGTAGTGGGTGCCCTGGCCGGCCGGCACGGCCAGAAAGGAGTAGTCGCGGCGCAGCTCGCGGCCAGTTTGCACGCTATAGCTCAGCTCCGAGCGTATCTGGTTCTGGAGCAGCGTGGCGTTGTAGTCAATTTTGCCGAGCACATTGCGCTGGCGGGTACTGTCGGCGTAGGCCACGGGGTTGAGGTCGCGGTAGGTGGCCAGCACGCGCAGGTCCTGAGTGCGCCCTAGGCGAGTGGTGACATTGCCCTGCCAGGTCTGCGAAATGGTGCGCACGCGCAGGGTCGTCTGCTCGGCGGTGGGCGTCTGGTCGCGGCGGTAGCTGTAGTCGAAGCGGTAGCGGGTGCGCCCGGTATCGGGGCTTTGCAGGAAGAAGGTGTGCTCGTCGAAATAGTTGGCCGAGCGCACCGAGTCGCGCCCCGGCGACACCACCCGGTTTTTATCGAACTTGTAGCTGTAGCCCGGAATGAGGCGCCCGCCGCCGTAGCGCACGCTGGCCTCGCCGCGGGCCCAGGTAGACTGGTAGCGCCCGGCCTGCGAGTTGAGCAAAAACAGCGCCCCGCGCAGCTCTACGCGCCCTACTTGCTGGGCCACATCGAGCCAGTGCTGCAAGCCGTTGACCTCGCCCGGCCGATAGCGGCGGCTGAGCCGGTAGTTGACGCTGTGTGTGGCATCGCGCGTCAAGCCCACCGCGAAGTTGAGAATATTGTCTTCCCTAGGTACCGTAGTGGTGGCGTTAGCGGTGCTGACGGTGCTCCAGTTGCGGTCAAACTCGATATCGCGGTAGCGGTCGATGGGCGCGAACTTGGGCGCCGTATACTCGTAGTCGAGCGCCGAGCTGAGGCGGTAATTGCGCAGTGCAGCAGGCGCCCAGTTGGGCAGGGCGCGGTTTTGCACGCTATAGCCCAGGCGCATAGCGCCGCCCTTATCCTCGGTACCTAGGGCGAAGCGGTTGCGCTGCAATTGTGAGCTGGCCAAGTCCACAAACACCGCTGCCGTGGGGTCGAGTTGAAAAGTGGCGCCCGCCGTGAGCATCTGCTTGAGCAAGGGCGTGGGCAGCACTCGCACCGGCGCATAGCTCCCCTGGCCGGGCCCGCGGTACACGTACACCCGGCCGTTGGTGCCCGAGGTGGTGTTGAGGCTATAATCACCGCGACCTGCCCCTACGTTAGTAAAACTCACATTGTAGACTGGCTTGGTCGAGTCGGGCGGGAAGGTGTAGGTTGCCACCTGTTGGCCCGTAGTGGGGTTGGTAATGATAGTACGATTGTACTGCACCAAACTGCGGTTGTAAGCCGCCAGCGTGTCGCCCCGGGTTTGCACAGCGGCCACATTGCCAGCGCGGCGCAGCGCCTGCTGGTCGGTGGCCGAGAGCGAGAGATTGGCAGTGCTATTGGGGTCGTCGGCCTCCTGATAAAAATTACCACGCACTTGTAGCTTGCCCACCTGCTGATAATGGCTCAGGGTGTAGAGCGAGCGCGAGTAGTTGAGGTCCGAATACTCAAAATCAACCTTAAGGCGCGAATTCTTAGTAATAAGGTGGCGCGGCGAAAATGTAAGCTCGGCTAGGTTGTAGTCGATGGTGTAATCGTAGTCAAAGCCCCTGGTCTGGAGCCGCCCGTCGAGGTACACCCGCTCGGAGCCCGCCAGCACAATGATGTATTGCTCACCATTGGGGCCAGTAAGGCGGTATGGCCCTTGCACGTTCTCGATGGGCGCAATGTCGAGCGAGGCAAACTTGCCCTTGGCCACGCCGCCAGCTATCAGGGTTGAAGAGCGAATTTGGCCTTTTTGGTCGCGCACGGTTACTTCGCCGCTACCGGTTGGGCCAGCTGCTCCGGTACCAATGCCACCAGTAGCCAAGGAGCCTGCCGTACCAGTGGGCGTTTGCAACGTTTGGTTGGGCGGCACCACGGTGCCAGGCGGCGTTAGGGTTTGCGAGCTGTTGCCGGTAGGCGCCGCGCTATTGGTCGTCACGCCGTTGGTGTAGGTCGTGAACGACGAAGGCGGCGCGTTGCTCACGCTGTTGTTGCTGGCGCCGGCCTGCAAGGGCTGTGGCCCAGGTGCCCCTAGGTTGGCTTCGATGGCCGCGCCTTGGATGTTCTTGTAGTAGCGCAAGAAGTAGTCGGGCTTGTTGCGCAGCACCACATCGCCGGCCGTTAGGTTCCACTGCGGGCCGGTGAGCGTGATGTAGATTTTATCGAATTGCTGCAGCGTCTGCGTATTGCCTTCGGGCTGAAACGGCACGTTTTGGTCTGATATCGCGGCCGTCAGGCGAATGTTCTCCGTGAGCTTGCCTTCGAGTTGCAGGTTCAGCGCCGAGTTCACGAACACGTTCTGCGTATTGCCGAACGAGATGCCCCGGGCCAAATTACCCGTCTTGCTAATGCCTGGCGTGCTCAAGATTTGCTCCTTCTGCGAGAAGTCTTCGAGCCGCAGCATCTTGCGCTCTCGAAAGTCGATGCTGTCCATGAGCCGGGGCGGGCGGCGGTAGCGCTGAGCCAGCAGCTGCACTGGCAGCACCCGGTAGCATAAGTACACTGAGTCGGGCAGAATACTACCGGTACTATCGGCGGCCGGCGCCGGCCGCACAATACGGTATTGGTTGGTAGCCACATCGTAGGCTACCGGCCGCCCGTTGGCCGTGACGGTAGCCGGCACAATGGTCAGGGAGTCGGTAAGGGCAAACGTCGTGGTATCGCGCCCCAGGGCCAAGCGCAAGTAGCGACAGCGCTGCGTAGTAGGCGGCGGCGCCGCCGAGGTGGGCGCCCTAGGTGCCACCGGTGGGCTAGTCGGCGCAGTAGTCGCTGGAACTGGCGCCGCTTGCTGCGCCCAAGCGCGGGGTATACTCAACCACAGCACCGCCAAGAGCAGGCCCACGAGGGGAAAGCACAGACGGTAGCGTTGGGTCATAGAGTAAAGTTCGGCACTAGCGGGCCCACAACGCTAGATGGCCCCCTACTAGTGCCTTGCAGCGGTGCCAATTGCTCCACGTGTATCTATAGCAATTGGCAGTGCTCTATCTAAACTATTCTTACAAGCTCACAGCAACTGTTCTACCAAGGCCCCGAAGCGTACGTCGCCAGGCCGTAGGGCATCGGGGTTGCGCACAGTGCCGCTACGGTCAAGAAGCATGTAGTGCGGCACCGACCGCACATCAAATTCCTGGCGGAAGGCGGAGGCCCCTGGGCGTATGAAACGATACTGGAGCCCCGCGCCCGCCGGCAACTGCTTAAGCGCCCCGCGCCAGGCCGTGGGGTCTTCGTCGATGGATAGATAAAGCACTACCAGCCCCCGCTTGCCATAACGCTTGGCAGCGGCTATTGATAGCGGTATTTCTTCGCGGCAGGGCACGCACCAACTGGCCCAGAGGTCGAGCAGTACCACTTTGCCGCGGTAAGCGGCCAGCAGGTCGGTGAGGTGCCGCGGTGGACCGGCTGGACCAGCCAGTGAATCGGAAAAGGCGGCATGCGGATAGGAGCGTAATGGCACGGGCGGTCCGCCGCGCAGCATCTTCAGAAACTCATCGTGCGGCTTCACCCAACGGGCGTAATCCTGTATATAGTAGCTAAGGTTCTGGCGCTGCTGCCCATCCTCTAAAATTAAATAGCATGCCCAGGCCTGGTGAAAGCCACTAAATAGCTGTTTGGCCATCTTATAGCTTGCCCCGGCGGTGGGGTATTGCCGCGCCAGTACGCACTGGTATTCGGCATACTGGCTAAGCGCCCCGCCTAGCCCCTGGCTTGCCGCAGCAGGTAGCGCCTGCATAGCTAGCACACCACGCAGCTGCGCGGCTACCGTGTCGCGGTAAGCGTCCGGTGGAGTGCGTAGGGTATCGCGGCGGCTGTTGGGCTGCAGAGGGTTGAGCAGCATCGAAAATAGCCGTAAGCGTATCTGCCGGCCTAGGCAAGCTGCCACCTCAGGCCGGATGCCAGGCGTGCGGCGCAACTGGGCCAGGCGGGCGTCGCCTTCTAGCCGCAGCCGCTGCCACAACGGCAAATATTGCGTAAGGCGCTTGCGATTAGCCAAGTTTCGAATGTTCGCATCCTGGTAAGTAATGGTCGAGTCCCCCTCTACTGGCTCGCTCAATTCGCCTGGCACCCCATCTAGGCTGAGCGCGCCGCGCCACAAGCGCACACAAAAATCTAGTTCGGCTTGGTGGCGACCCTTGAATTGAAAGCTATTGCGGGCGGTATTATGCAGTATCGTCACGGTGTCGCCAGGCATTAGTACTAGCACCGGCGGTTCTAGCAGGCGGGTGCGCGCGGGCGGGTTCTGCACAATACGATTTGTGAAACGAATTAGCGTTGGTGTATAAGAACCGTTCCCAAATTCTACCCAGCCAACGCGGCTGCTAGTAATCAGGCCCCTATCGTTCGCCGTTCCATATAGGTTGTAGTAGCTGAATATAATCGGGTCGCTACCGGCTTGCGCCCGCAGCACGGCTCTAGGTGGGGCTGCACCTACTGGTATAACCAGCAGCAGTAGCAACGAAAACCAAGTGGTAAGAAGCGCGTTTGCCATAGTGCACAGGGTAAGTAGTCAGCTGATTGATGCCAACTTACGCCATTATGTACATAGCTAATTCTTACCAATTTATCCTGCCAGCGGCAGTTCGATAAAGAAGGTAGTGCCCTCGTCTTCCACCGTTTCAAACCAGATGCTGCCGCCCGCGCTCTCAATGCCGCGCTTAGCTACCGCTAGCCCAATGCCCGAGCCGGTGGCCTTCGTGGTAAAATTGGGCCGAAAGACTTTGTCGCGCACCTCTTCGGCGATGCCGCTACCATTGTCGGCAATGGTGATGAGAACCTTGCTAGGACTACACTTAAGGGCTACCTCCTGGCGAGGCTGACGGCCGGGCGGCACGGCCTGCTTGGCATTGAGCAACAAGTTGTTGAAGGTGCGCACCAACAGGCTTTCATCGGCAAATACGGTGCACGACTCATTGTCGGGTAGGGCTAGGTGTAGCTCGCCGTCGTCCCCATCCTGCTCCCGAAAGAGGTCGGCGCAGTGTCGCAGCACGGCCGCCACATCGAGGCGCTCGGGGCGCATGGTGGGCAGGTTGGTAAAAGTGCTGAACGAGGTAGCAATGTCGGAAAGCACATCAATTTGGGTGATGAGCGTCTGCGAAATGCGGGCTATCAAAGCTTCGGTGTTGGGCCTTCCCTCATCAATGGCCTTTTGCAAGTATTGCAGGCTCAGCTTCATAGGCGTGAGCGGATTCTTGATTTCGTGGGCTACTTGGCGGGCCATCTCGCGCCAGGCTGCTTCTTTTTCTTGCGTAGCCAACTCACGCTTGCTGGCTTCGAGCTTGCCAAGCATGGTGTTGTACTCGCGCACCAGCAGCCCGATTTCGTCGTCGCTGCTGCGGTAGTCGAGTACTTCGTTCTGGCCTGTGAGCGTGGTGCGTTTCAGGCGCTCGGTCAGCAGCTTGAGCGGAGCCGTGAGCTGGCGCGTAGCTACGAACGCTAGCACCAAGAACAGCAAGCCCATAAGTGTAAATATGTTGAGGATAGTGGTGAAGAGCTCGGTCAGCTTGCTATCCAGTTCCTTCTGTGAGTCGAAGAAGGGAATACCCACATAGCCTAGCACAGGCCCGGCCACGGTGCCGCCGCTACTAGGCATTCGCACAGGCAAGTACAAGGCACTGAATGACAACGACCCAGCCCGCTCAGTGAGCAAAATGCGGCTCATGGCCCCCTCCCGAAAGGCTACGATAGCCTGCGGATTGAGCAACGACCCTAGGAGGCCCGCTTCAAAAATGAGCGGCTGGGAGCTCACCAGCAGCTTGCCTTGGGCATCATACAAGTTGAGGTCGGTTTCGGTAAGGGCAGCTACATTATGCACTAGCCCGGTAAGCGCCGGGTCATACCCAGTAGGGCGATTAGTACTATCTGCCAGCAGGTCGCGGCGGCGCAGTAGACTTTCGAGGGCAATGTGGCCGCGGCGCTCGTAGGTACGAAGCAAATCGCGGCGGTAGCTCGAAATAACTTGGCTAGCTGTGGCCACGCTCACTACTACCAACGACAGCAAAATACCCACGTTGAGCAGCACCTGAATACGGGTGCTGAAATTGAGCTGCCAGGCGCTGCGCTCGCGGCGCAGCAGCAGGTATAGGCTGGCCGCCAGCACCCACAGCACGCTATTGAGCAAGAGTTGAAATGAGAAGTTGGACAGCCAGTCGGCTAGCGAGTAGGTCGAGGTCGTCACCACCACCGTGCGGCCTTCTGCCCCATGCACAGCTAAGTGGTGAAACCCACTGAGCACTATGCCCTCTTGGTAGAGGCGCGGGTCGCGCAGGCGACTAGCGGGCAGTAAGTTGGCGTAGTCAAAATCGCCCTCACTATACACTAGGCGTCCCGCCGCAAAGCCAGCGTAGTTGAGGTCAGTAGCAAGGCCCGGCTGAAAAAACTTTTGGTCTACGAGCAATTCGGGCAGCACACTATAGCTCGATAGCTTGCGTAGGCTAAGCGTGAGCACAATGGTGCCGGCCGGCGCCGGGGGCCCAATGCCCACTATCGGCGGCGCCACCAGCGGCACCACGGCCGCGTAGCGCCGCGAGCTAAACGAATTTTCTGATTTTAACAGAAATACGCCCGCCTGGTCGGTGGCCGTGGCCGTGCGCGACAGCAGTTCGCGGGTTTGGCCAAAGGTGAGCGTATCGCTTCCTTCCGTGTCTACGGGCTTGCCCGCGGCATCGAATAAGCTGATGCCGGCTTCGTACTTATCAAAATAGTCGCGCAGGTACTGCCGACTCACGCGGCGGCGCACCGCATCAGCCCGCACAGGCTGGGTAGCCAGCATTTGAGCAATAACCGGGTCGGCGGCGAGCAGGCGAATGCGCTCTCCTAATAGAAACTCCCCCTGCAAGTCATTATCAACTAGAAGATTGTTAGCTAAACGCTGCTTATCCAGCAGTAATTGATGCCCAAACTGCTCGTATTGCGCCAGGGCTCCGGTGGCAGCCCCTAGCCCTAGCAGTAGTAGTGCTAAGTAGGCTAAGCCCCTAGGCCCCGGCCCCGCCATGCGCACCAGCACAAAATAGCTAACAGCTAAAGCCGCCAGGCAAAGCCAGGTCCAACCAAGTAACGCGCTCAGCCCCAGTAGGGCCAACGCGCCCCCTCCCGTGAGGCCGAGTAGCAGGCCGCCGTGCGTCAGCCGCCGGCCGGGGCCTAGCAGCCTTGTCAGTAGCAGTAGCAGCAGCAAAATGGCAGCTGTGTGCAGCACGACGGCCAGCGCTAACACTAGGCGAAAGCCCGTAACTTGAATACTCTGGGTAATATCAAGATTGAGCTGACCACTGCTAAATGCCATGCGGTAGTAGCTATGCAGCAAAAGCAGCAGCGAGCTAAATACCACGGTCAGCCCGATACGCCAACCCATGCGGTTGCCGACTTGCGCGCGAGTTTGCCAGCGATAGTGAATACTAAGTAGCCACACTGCAGCAGCAATAACCAGCGCTAATGCAGCATTCAGCAGCAAGTCGCCCAGCGATGGTGCCCAGCTTGACACGGCGTACACCCGAGGGTCGAATAGCGGCAGCTCTAGCATTGCATAGGGTAGCCCCAATTGCAACAGTACTATTCGTAGCGCCAGTAGAGGCAGCACCAAAGCGGCTACGGCTGCCCCTCCTCGCCGGACTAGCCACCAGCGCCACGCCAGCGCTAGCCAGCCTCCTACGTACAGCAGCACGCCGAGCGCCAATAAGGCCAGCGGCAAATAACGCCCTGCCAGCGAGCTATTTTGCAGCCATTGCACCGCAAACAACGGCTGGCCAGTGGCCTCTCGCACCAGCGTGCTCGGCTTAGCCCCAATGGCTGATTGCACCTGCACATCCAATCCCTGTAGTAGCGCACGGCCGTAACCTTCACGCAAGTAGCGGTTACTGATGCCGTAGCGCTGCAGCAATGGGATATATACCAACACTACTATAGTCCCGTAGGCGCGCCGCACCACTACAAAATCACCTAGGGAAGTTTGCGAAAGCCACTCTGACCGTTCATCGGCTATGTCCTCGGCTTTAGGCGAGGGGCCCGCTGCCGACCATTCGCGCAGCTGCCCATTTTCTACGACAAAAGCTGGATAAGTGCTTTGACTCAGCAGCTGGCTAAATCGGAGGTTTTTTTGGTATCGACTGGCTTGCAGAATACGTTCTGCTTCTTGGCTAGCCGTGGCCGTGGCCTGCTGCACTAGGTGCTGCACCTGACTTGTACCAGGCTGCGACTCATCGCCGGCACCAGGCCCATACTGGCTAGTTAAATAGCTAGCGCTAAATGCCAATAATCCACTGATTACTAGCAGCCAAGCCCAAGCAATACCCCAGCCGCGACGAACCAACGAGTCAGAAAGCTCCATAGGTAGCTTAACTAAATACCCTGGCCAACTGCCAGCACCTTAGTGCTGCGCAGCCAACCAGGGCTTTCTTAAGAGATAACACCGCCGCTATCCTTACAAAAATCGGGCGAGGATAAACCTAAATACTAGGTAGCGCTACCTTTTTCAAGGTAGCGTTTGTTAAAACGCACACCGCCAAATGCATACAGCATCACAGCGCGCGCATAGCGAAAAGATGGCGGCGTGAGCAATAGCATCACGACAGCCACTGTCGTTACATACACCCAAGTCGGCGGGTCGCCAAAAAACCAGTACAGCACTGCTCCGCTCACAAGCACTATCGGCACTGCAAAGGTGAAGCTGATGTACATAGCTCCCCAATAAAATCCTGGCTCAGGCTCGTAGTGCTGTCCACACACTGGGCAGCTCTCAGGCATGTCCGTGAAGTGGCCTAGGTTGTACATGCCATAGTTGAACAATGGCCCTGTATGGCAATGCGGGCAGCGTAGCGCTAGCAGGGCTAGCCACCACGCTCGGATAGGCTTCATGCTACAGGCGTACGCTTGGGGTGCGTGCGCCGATACCAGAAGTACCCAATAGTCCCCATTAAGATATAGGGTATGGTCATCATGTACACGATGCCTTTGTTGAGGCCAGCTACATCGTAGTCGTCGCGCTCAGCCCGAGCCGCTTCTACCTGCGACTTACACATCACGCACTGGGCACGCGCCTGCTGGCTCAACCCAAGTTGACCTAGAAGTAAATAGCTAAGTGTCAAGGCAAAAAATAGCTTTTTCATAAATTCAGAACACTAATATTCAAGGAAAGTTTGCTACCTACCTAGGCAGCGGGGTAGTACGGAGCAATCATGAAGTATACGATGACGCCCGTCACGGAGACATAAAGCCACACCGGGAACGTCCACCGTGCAATGGCTTTGTGCTTGGTATACTGCCCCGTTAGCGCAAAGTAAAGTGTAAATAATACCAGCGCCACGGTCACTACAGCCAAGCTGATGTGAGTTAAGAGCAGAATAAAATAAATTAAACGGATAGCCCCTACCCCACCAAAATGCGTGCTATCCGCTTGCGAGTGATAAGCTACGTACGAGAGCAAAAACAAGCTACCTAAGCCAAACGCAATGCCCATCATGGCCCGGTGCCGCACTACATCTTTTTGCCGAATAAAATAGTAACCTGCCAGCAGGCAAATAGCCGTCAGCGAGTTCAGCCCTGCATTGATAGCAGGCAGCATTCGTACCTGGGCCCCCGGAATACGGAAAGTCTGAGGAAAGAAGTATAGCACTGCTACCAGCAAGGGCACCACCGCCCCTAGTACGCCCAGGATAATCTTATACTTTGTGTAATCACCCGGCTCTAATACGGGCGGCTGCAACTGCTCAGTGGCGGTGGTCATAGATATAAAGCAAAACGTTAACTTCCGTAATGAGCCGCTCTATCTCATGGATATCGGCACCATCGTAGATGCCACGCACATGCTGGTCGTGGTCAATGAGCAACAACCGGCCCGCGGGCAAAGTTGCCGGCTCAGTAGCAGGCCTAAAAGGCAAATGCTCTGGGCGCAGAGCGGTCAATCCTAGTTCATATTGGGCTAGGCGCTGCACCGAGTCGGGAGCTGCCCCTAGGATAAACCATTTGCCACTAATGGTACCATACTGCTCGCTCAATTTTTCGAGCTGCGTATTCACATCAGAAGCCTGAGGTGCGGTTGATTTCGAAATTATCGTGGCCAATCGCACCTGAGGCTCTCGGCGAAACTTCTCTTGTAAACGCGCCATTTCACGCGTAGCCTGTACACTAGCATCCCCTGGTGTCAGAATCTGTAGTATATACAGGCCTTGCCCAAGCTCTTGGCTTGTTACATACCGCCCACCAGCTGCACGGAATTTAAAAGACTGCACCTGGTGATAAACAGTATCGCGCTGCCACCCTCCGCCCGCAACACGGACAGAGTCCGCCCGCTCAGGCAAGTAGGTTGGCAGCGCGTAATGATTGGAGCCGAAGCCGTAGAGGAACAGAAACGCTAATACGGGCAACAGCAAGAGCAGCCCCAACAAAATGGTTTGGCGGGGCCGCATTGATTAGCTGAACATGTGCGAGAGAGTTTCGCCGATAGACGAACCTTCTGTAACTAGGGCAACTACCAGCCACACCAGCAGCGCAGTGGGGATGAGGATAGTCCAGATGAGACTCTTAGTCTCATGCTTCAAGTGCATGAACTCTCCCACAATAAAGAAAGCTTTCAAAATCGTGAGTACGATGAAGATGCTGTTGCGGAAGGTACGCAGCCCGGGGCTCGTCATGGCGAAAGCAATAGCAAACTCCACCGCCGTGATGATTACTAGTACCCAGAAGGTTTTCCAAATCCACCCAGTGTTGGGTTTGGCGATTTCGCCCGGAATGTAGGCGTGTTCGGTAGTAGCGTGAGCAGACATTTTTTAAATTTTTAGGTCTTGAATGCTGAATGCTGAACACCATAAGTTAGGTATTCAGCATTCTAAACAACATCCAAAATTTTTGTTACACCAAGTAGAAGAAAGTGAATACGAACACCCACACCAAGTCTACAAAGTGCCAGTATAGACCAATTTTTTCCACCATTTCGTAGTGGCCACGCTTCTCAAACGTACCATTGGTGGTAGCAATGAAGCACCATACCAACAAGCACACACCAGAGAATACGTGCGTACCGTGGAAACCAGTGATGAAGAAAAACAGGTCAGCAAAAAGCGGCGGGCCATACTGATTGACCGCTAGGTTAGCGCCAAACATGCGGCTGCCATCAGCCATTAAAGTACCTTTTTCATCGCCGCCAATAAAGTGGGTCCACTCCCAAGCCTGCGAGCTGAGGAACATTGCACCAAAGAGGATAGTCCACAGCAACCACTTTTGCACATCAGCCTTGTCCATACGGTGGCCAGCTTCTACGGCCAGTACCATCGTTACGGAGCTGAAGATGAGAATCATCGTCATCAACGCCACGAAGGCCAATGGCAAGTCCATGCCATGGAGGCCTGGGAACCCGTTAAATACCTTTTCGGGGATAGGCCAGTGGGCTGTGCTAAAGAAGAACTTATCAGCGGTACCGGTAAAAACGCCGTGCTTGTGGCGAATCATGCCGTATGCTGTCAAAAACGCTCCAAAAGTGAAGGCGTCTGATAGCAGGAAGAACCACATCATTAGCTTGCCGTAGCTCGCTTTAAAGGGTTCATTGCCACCATCCCATGTGCCGGTGCGTGGTGCATCGGAGTAGGTAGTAGTGGCAGCAGTGGGCTCTAAGGTGGTCGAATGGGCCATAGCAGGCGGCAAAATAGACGGGAAGTTATCCTACGACAACTCGCGGATTAGTGGTTCAAAAGTAGGAACAAATACAGGTACAACCAAAGGCCGCCCAGGAAGTGCCAGTAGATGCTGGCGTTGCCAATCGAGAGCATAGCTCGCGAATGCACCTGATAGTTAAGGCTTCGCTTAAGCACCACCGCTACGAAAATAAGCCCCGTAATCAAGTGGAAGGCGTGCACGCCCATGAGCACGTATACGAAAGAACCCGATGGATTGGCGTCGGCGCCTCCAAAAAAGGTGCGGCCAGCTACTAGGTCACTCCACGAGTGCACCTGCCCAAATAGGAAAACGATTCCCAAGCCCAGAGTCAGCAGCAACCCAAGCTGGGTGCGCTTTACTTCATTGTGCTTAGCTGAGTAATAAGCCCATTGCATAGCCGCGCTGCTCAGCGCGATAGCGATGGTATTGAATAAGAGGCTAAGAGGCAAGTCAAACTCGCGCCAGTTACCCTCATCACGACGCACAATGTAGCCGCTAGTGAATGCAGCAAACATCATGATAATACTGAAAATGAGCAAGATAAGCACAAGGCGCTTTGGATGCAGCCCTAGTCCTTCTTCCTTCTCAACCAGCAGTTCTGAAGTATTCATAAACTTAGTAAGAATTAGTTGTCAGTTTCGCCACCTAGGTGACCTTGTTACTGGTTTGGTAACAAAAAGCAGGCGATTAAAAGTCAAACTTTATCCAGAACCAGCGCAATTTGTACAATAGGTAAGTATAAAAAAGAGGCAAACATGATGCTTAATGCCGCCTTGCGGTCTTGTGTACGCATAAGCTGCACCGTCATCAACAAGAAAATAACTCCGCATACTAAAGCCACCCCCGCTGATACACGTCCTGAGATGCCTAAGACAAGAGGTAAGAGCGACACCGGAATCAATAAGACAGTATAGGTCATTATCTGAAAAGCCGTGCGCAAATCACGTTCGCCTGGCGAGGGCAGCATTTTAAAGCCAGCGCGCTTATAATCATCATCGGCCACCCAGGCAATTGCCCAAAAGTGCGGGAACTGCCACATGAACTGTATACCAAATAGTACCCATGCTGGAATACCTACAAAGCCCGTAGCAGCCACCCAGCCTATCATCGGCGGAAGTGCCCCTGGAATGGCTCCGACGGCCACACACACAGGCGATATGGTTTTTAGGGGGGTATATATGAAGCCGTATAAGATGAGTGACAACAATGACAGAGCAGCCGTCAATGGATTGAAGAAATAGGCCAGCAGCGCTAAGCCTATGACTCCTAAGACTACGCAGAGCACCCAAGCTTCATTAGGCGAAACACGGCCAGTAGGAAGCGGACGCCCCTCAGTGCGGCGCATACGCTTATCAAGGTCTTTTTCGAAAACCTGGTTGATAATATTAGCTGACCCTGTCACTAATAGGCCACCGAGTATTACTAGCAGCGCCCGGCTCCAGCTTAGTTCTCTGGCTCCTAGTAGATAGCCAATGGCGCTAGAAAACGCCACCGTAAACGAAAGCCGGAACTTGAGAAGTTGGAAATAGGCGCGGGCCTTTGTCATTCAGCTATTGCCGGTGCTCGCTTTGGCGCAGCTAGAAACCGGACTACAAAGTTACGCATGCGCCGGCTGTGGCTGGGCTTGCCGCGTGCGAGTCTTCTCTTGTTGCCACGTTACTAAGGTTAAAAATTGAGCTCCGAATAACATTGTTGCCAATGTGAGGTGCACAGGCTGCATTATCGCTGGTAGCGCTAAGTAAGCTAGCACTATCCCAGCTACTATTTCTAGCCCTAATAATCCTAAAGAAGTAGAAAGCAAGCGACGAAGCCCCGCTCCAGCTGTAGGCCATAATCTGTATACAGCATAGCCATTCAGCAAAGTAACCAGCACTGACATGGAACGATGAACTTTGAATACACTACCCAACTGGCTTACCCAATTGCTACGATTCATATAGTCTGCGGCCGAAGCAACTTGGTCAACTTGTTCTCGAACTTGTGTGCCTAGCACTATTTGAATGAATGTGGCTACTAGCGCTAACCATAAAAGCGTGGATACACCGCTTGAATCGACTAAAGTGACAGGAGCAGACCTATCACTAATTCTATCTTGTGTTGAGCTAGGCTCCACCCAACGCTGAGCCCTGTTAGCCGCATATAGCAGCATGGCTACGATTAGCAGCGCTAAGCCCATGTGAATTGTGACCATAATCGGCAGCAAGTTGGTTGACACCACCAAAGAGCCTAGCCAGCCCTGTATACCAGTTAGTAGCCATCCCCCTACCGCCAACCAAACAATGGCTCGGTCGCGCCGCCAATAAGGCAGTGCCACTGCGGCAGTTACAAAAACAAAAATGCCTATTAGCGCACCTAGAAGGCGGTTTATATACTCAATCCAGGTTTTTGTTGCGTTAAAATCGGTTTCGATATACTGCGTAGGATGGGCGAAAATCTCACCAGCAACTTGCTTAAACCCTAATCCAGCTAATGTGCGAGCTAATTTCTGATTCTTGGCTACACGCTGCGCAGTATATACTTGTTTATAATCAGCTGGCAACTTACTAACGTCAGTAGGAGGCACCCACTGGCCAAAGCAACGGGGCCAATCAGGGCAGCCCATTCCCGAGCCTGTTGCTCTAACCACTCCTCCAACTAAAATGAGCAGATAGATACTTATAACTGTCAAAATGCTCCAGAATCGAAAGCGGCGCACAGAACTATCCATTTGCATAGCAACTATAACTACAACAAGTTTATTTCAGCCACATACTAGGTGAGATAACAGCTGAACAAAATAAAACGGGCCGCCGTTGCGCGGCGGCCCGTTCAGGCAAAACATTAAGTTTTTTAGTCTTCTATTTCTCGCTCATAAGGCAAGTTTGAAGAAGCCGTTTGTGAATACGGCACGTTCTGAGGGATAAAGTCTGTCTCAGAACCTGGCTTGCTGTAATCATACGGCCAACGGTATACTGCTGGAATCTCACCAGGCCAGTTGCCGTGACCAGGTACAATCGGCGTAGTCCATTCCAAAGTCGTAGAGTTCCAAGGATTCTGCGTGGCACGGCGACCACGGAAAATGCTATAGAAGAAGTTGAAGATAAAGATGAACTGAGCGAAGAAAGCAAGAATCGCAGCTGCTGAAATAAACTTGTTGAGGTCAGCAAATTGGCTGAATGCGTCGAAACCTGTCCAGCTATAGTAGCGGCGTGGGAAACCCGCGATGCCAACATAGTGCATTGGCATGAATACCAAGTAAACCCCAATAAAGGTCAGCCAGAAGTGAATGTACCCTAGCTTCTCATCCATCATGCGGCCGAACATCTTGGGGAACCAGTGATACACACCAGCAAACAGACCAAAGAAGGCCGACGAACCCATTACCAAGTGGAAGTGAGCTACCACAAAGTAGGTATTGTGCATCTGGATATCAAGCGTAGCGTTACCTAAGATGATACCGGTCAGACCACCCGAGATAAACAGCGACACGAAGCCGATGGCAAACAGCATTGCTGCAGTGAAGCGGATGTTACCCCGCCATAGAGTTGCCAGCCAGTTGAATACCTTCACCCCAGAAGGCACTGCGATAATCAGTGTTAGGAACATGAATACCGAACCTAGGAACGGATTCATACCAGTTACGAACATGTGGTGAGCCCACACAACGAATGAGAGTAGCGAAATACCAATCAGCGAACCAATCATTGCCCGGTAACCGAAAATCGGCTTACGAGCATTGGTAGCAAGGATTTCTGATACCATGCCCATAGCGGGCATAATCACGATGTATACTTCAGGGTGACCTAGAAACCAGAACAAGTGCTGGAACAGTACCGGCGAACCACCTTGGTTATGCAATGCTTGTCCGGCGATATAGATATCAGACAAGAAAAACGATGTACCAAAAGAGCGGTCAAACACCAGCAGCAAAGCTGCAGAAAGCAGTACTGGGAAAGATAGAATACCTAGGATAGCAGTGAGAAAAAAGGCCCAAATAGTGAGGGGCAGCTTGCTCATACTTAAGCCACGAGTACGTAGGTTAATAACTGTCGTTACGTAGTTAACACCACCTAGGAGCTGAGATACGATGAAAAACACCATCGATACCAGCCACAATGTCATACCCATACCTGAGCCTGGAATGGCTTGTGGCAGTGCACTTAGCGGCGGGTAGATTGTCCACCCTGCAGCAGCTGGACCAGTTTCCAAGAACAGCGATACAAACATGATAATGCTCGACAGGAAGAAGAACCAGTACGAAAGCATGTTCATAAACCCTGATGCCATGTCACGTGCCCCAACTTGCAATGGAATCAAGAAGTTAGAGAATGTGCCAGATAGACCTGCGGTCAGCACGAAAAACACCATGATAGTGCCGTGCATTGTAACCAAAGCCAAGTAAAACTCTTTGCTGAGTTTACCTCCGTCAATCCATTTACCTAAGAGTGGTTGTAGCCAATCCAAAGTAGCTTCAGGCCATCCCAATTGCAATCGGAATAGGCTTGAAAGTGTTCCACCTACGATAGCCCAAAACATTCCTGTGATTAGGAATTGGCGTGCTATCATTTTATGGTCTTGGCTGAACACGTACTTCCACATCCAATGTTGGTCGTGGTGCTCGTCGTGCTCATGCAGGTGCTCATCATGCTCAGTATGCGGTACTGGAGCAGTACCGATACCTCCTTGAGCATTCGCAGATGCGGGAAGATTAGTAGCCATATAAAAAACAGTTATCCGTAAAAATCAACTTACATCGCAGTCTGCGCCGATAAAGGAGCAGCAGGGGTTTCGCCAGTTTCTTCAATGGCAGCGGCTTTAGCACCCAGGCTGCCACCTTTACCTAGACCTGCATTCTGACTAGTTTGCTTATAAGAAGCCATCATATCAGCGTTAGCGGAATTAGGGCTTTGCTTAGCATACCAAGCTTGGTAATCATCTGGCTCATCCACAATGAGCTTAGCTTTCATTGCGAAATGGCTTGCTCCACAAATCTGATTACATGCTAGCTCATAATCGAACTTTGGGTTGCCTAAGTGCGCCCGCATTTCGTCGGTCGTCATTGTTGGCGTGAACCAAAAGCGAGTAGGCATACCAGGTACAGCATACATCTGTACGCGGAAATGCGGCATATATACGGCGTGTAATACGTCGCGAGAACGAATTTTAATCAACACTGGGTGCCCTTTAGGCACGTGAATCTCAGTGCTAGTGAAGTCATCAAGAGCAGCTTTATCGCTCAAGTCAAAGCCAAAGTCATTTGAAGCATCAATGAGGCGATAGTTTATAACACCAAGCTTCATATCACGGCCTGGGTAACGGACAAGCCAGTTGAACTGCTTACCCATCAATTCAACTACTACCGAGTCCTTAGGAGCTGGCCCCGTAATGCGAGTCCAAGCTTTCCAACCTGCAAAAATCAATGAAGCCATTACAATAGCTGGGATGATGGTCCAAACTACCTCAATGGTGTTATTGTGAGCAAAGAAATACGCTCGGCGGCCTTCTTTATGCTGGTACTTATATGAGTAAACGAACAGCAAAGCTTGTGTAAGGACGAAGGCAATGCCGATAACGGTCATTGTAGTCCAGAACATCCGCTCCATGGCATGACCATGAATAGACGCCACAGGCGGATTCATTTTGTTGAAGTTCTCCGAGAAAGACCAAAAGAACGCCGCTCCCCCTACTACCATGAACACTAGCATCAACACCGCATTAATGCGATTGCTCATGCCAATCTCTCGGACGTAAGTGCCGGAAAAGATAGAGGTCAGAATTTGGAGCCGGAACAGCAAGCCGAAAACGACTAGCAAGAGGACCAGCACCAAGAGGATTGTTAAAGCAGTCATTGAATATAAGCTAGAAGTCAGGAGCTGGAAGCTAGAAAAACAGAACAGTTACTAACTGACTATCAACTTCTAGCTGCTGTATTCTATGATGTTAAGTCGTGTGGTGAACGCTTTCTTCTATGAAAGGGTGATTAACAGGTACTAGTGACGCTGAAGCCAAACGACGTGTCACAAGTATCAAGAAAGCACCTAGTAGGATTAGCGCTACACCAATCTCAATCAGGAACCCATTTTCTCCTTTCATAGTGCCCGGCATGAACATCAAATAAAAGTCAGACCAGTGGCCTACTAATATAGCGATACATACTATCTTGAGCATAATCATCTGACGCTTTGCATCTCGCGTCATCAATGCCAAGAAAGGGAAAGCAAAATTGATAAGTAGATTACCGTAAAACATCCACGTGTATCGGCCATCGAACCCACCTAAGCGCTGGTTAAAATACACCGATTCTTCAGGGAGGTTAGCATACCAAATGAGCATGAACTGCGAAAACCATACGTAGGTCCAGAAAATGCTAAAGCCAAACATGAACTTACCTAAGTCATGAAAATGGTTGGAATTCAGCATACGTAGGTAACCGGCTTGCTTCAAGTAGATAGCAATTAGTGTAGTTGCCGCAATACCAGATACCCACCAAGAAGCGAATACATACCAGCCAAACATGGTGCTAAACCAGTGTACGTCTACAGACATAACCCAGTCCCAAGCCGACATAGAAGAGGTTACAGCAAACAGCACTAGGAAGAGAGCTGCTGTCGTGATGCTAGTATGGAAATAGCTGGTACCGCCATTCAGGTCCTCTTGTATAGACAGCTGACGCAACCGTTGAGAGAAGGTCCACCAGATGAATAGATAAGACAGCATGCGAATCAGATAGAAAGGAATGCTGAGGAAGCCGCCTTTACCCGCAATGATAGCGTCATAATTTGCACTATTCTTATCCATAATACCCGGTACGGTCCAATGGAATAGGTCATGGTTGATAAGGCTAGCTGCGAAGACTAGCACCATGATGACACCTCCAGGAAGTATCCATGCGCTCAAGGCTTCATTAATGCGCTTGATTACTACTGACCAGCCAGCGTATGCCACATATTGGATAGCCATGAAGACCGTACCTACTACCGAAACACCGATTAGAAAAACGTTGCTGTGCCATAAGCTGACCAGCAAGCGTTTCAACCAGATAGGGCTGCCGCTATGTTCAGCGTGACCAGCGGCAGTGGCCATGTGGCCAGCTGCTTCATGGTGTTCGCCCCAGCCCATAAAAGCAGCCAATAAGCCGAGAGCTAGAACGATAACACCAGCTATTATAATGGTAACGAACGTGCGTTGTAAGCCCGGATGCTCTCCTAAGTGCTCGGCTACAACGGGCTCGTGATGATGTGTCAGAGTTGCCATATCTATCAAAAATTACATCGAGCCGTTATGAGCCTTGGTGTTGCCCTGGCCAGGTGTCTCAGAACCAGTACCTGCTTGTGCTTGACCTTCGGCCTTTTGGTTGGCTCCATCAGTTTGCTGAGAGCTATTGCCTGCTTCAGTATCGGTAGTTGGTTTCTCTGCCCCAACTTTTACAAGCTTAGGAAGGTCTGCAGGGTCATTATTAAGCTGTAGTACGTGAACGTACATTGCTATTTTCCAACGCTCCTCTGGATTTACCTGCGAGCCATGCGGCATCATACGGTTACGTCCCCATTGGATGACATGATAGATGTGGCCATCATTCATTGTCTTATAAGCGCCCGAAGAGTAATTGGGTACGCCCTTAAATTTTTGACCTACAGGTCCATCACCTTTACCGCTTTCACCGTGGCAATGTTGGCAATTGCGAGTATACAAAACTTGTCCTTCCTCAAGGTTCGCCTTGGTATAAGGATAAGGATTGCTCAACTGGCGCTCTGCTATCCGCACACTATCCTTGGGAATGTGATCGTAGTAGTTAAGCTTACCACGAGGCACAGTACCAGTAGCTGGAGTACGCTCGTTGATGCCAAAAGCGTTAATCTTGTTGTAGCTTGTTTGGCGTAGCGGCTCGTAAGGGATAGACTCGTACATCTCCGGCGCATATTCTACACCAGGGTCGTCGGCACGCGTCGAGCAAGCTCCAAGGCCGGTACTCAGCAGCAAGGAGGCCGCGTACAGCCCGTGTTTGAGGGAAGGCGACATCATTAGAATTTGGTCATTTCCTTTTGATTGACTTCGCTGGCTCCGTTTTCGCGAAGCAACTGAGTCAATTTCGGCAACTGCGAGCTGGTTTCATCCAGTTCAATAGCTACTACAAATTTGTCGTCGGTCGAGCGCGCATCCAGCACTGGCGTTTTGATGCGTGGGTACAACTTCGAGATAGTATAGAAAGTGATTACCATGCCGTGGCAGGTAAAAAACACTGTCAATTCGAAGCTAACCGGAATAAAGGCCGGTAAAGCGATATTAGGCTTACCACCAATAATCATTGGCCAGTCAAAACCCAACATATATATCTGCATCCACAGTGCGAAAGACAAACCGCACAAGCCATAGAAGAAGGCTGCAATAGGCAAACGCGACCGCTCAATACCTAGGGCATCATCAATGCCGTGGACTGGGTAAGGAGAGAAAACATCGTAAATCTTAACTCCCGCGCCGCGAACATTATCAATTGCGTGGAGGAGCACATCTTCATCCTCGAAGATGCCGAGAGCAAAGCGCTTAGTCATGTTTGTCGTAGTTTACAGGTGCCGAAGCAGGAACACCGGGCGTAGAATAAGGTGTCGGCGAATTACGACGGCTGGCCGATTGTGAGCCATCATTAGTACCACCGTAAGTAGGGCCATCGTTAACGGTGTACTTCAGGATAGTCTTAACTTCTGCCATGTTAATAACAGGGAAGAACTTAGCGAAAAGCAAGAACAGCGTGAAGAACAAACCAATGGTACCTACATAGACACCTACGTCGATGCTAGTTGGCGAGAACATTGCCCACGAGGAAGGGAGGTAGTCGCGGTGTAGCGAGGACACAATGATTACAAAGCGCTCGAACCACATCCCGATGTTCACGATGATAGACAGGATGAACGTGAGCAGAATACTATAACGAACCCGACGGAACCATACCAGCTGTGGAGTAATAACGTTGCAGGTCATCATGCTGGCATACGCCCACCAGTATGGACCAGTAGCACGGTTGATGAAGCAGTACTGCTCATACTCAACCTGCGAATACCAAGCGATGAAAAACTCGGTAATGTAAGCTACACCCACAATAGAGCCAGTAGTCATCATGATTTTGTTCATGAGGGCAATGTGCTCCAATGTGATGTAATCTTCTAGTTTGAATACTACGCGGGTGATAAGCATCAGCGTAAGTACCATTGCGAAACCCGAGAAGATAGCACCTGCTACGAAGTAAGGCGGGAAAATGGTGGTGTGCCAACCTGGTACTACTGAAGTTGCAAAGTCCATTGATACGATAGTGTGTACCGAGAGCACTAGAGGCGTTGAAACACCAGCCAGAATCAAGGACACTGTCTCATACCGCGACCAATGCTTGGCCGAGCCAGTCCAACCGAAGCTTAATAGCGAGTAGCTTACTTTAGCAATTTTACCCTTAGCACGGTCACGGATGGTAGCAAAGTCTGGTACTAGACCAGTGTACCAGAATACCAGTGATACTGTGAAATAGGTAGAGATAGCGAATACGTCCCACAGTAGGGGCGAATTGAAGTTTGCCCACAACGACCCTAGGGTATTTTGCAACGGGAAAACGTAGAAAGCGAGCCAAGGGCGTCCCATGTGCAACACCGGGAACATAGCAGCGCAGATTACGGCGAAAATCGTCATAGCTTCTGCTGCCCGGTTGATGGACGACCGCCATTTCTGACGGAACAGCAACAGTACTGCAGAAATCAGTGTGCCGGCGTGGCCGATACCTACCCACCATACGAAGTTGGTGATGTCCCAGGCCCAACCAATGGTTTTATTGAGACCCCACTCGCCGATACCATACCATAGAGTACGGTAAACAGAGTAGAAGAAAACGCCTAGCAGAACCAGGGCTACAGCCAAGGCGCCCATCCACCGAACGTTCGGGGCAGCTTCTACTTGGTAGCAGATATCCTGAGTTACGTCGTGGTACGTCTTGCCACTCGTTACGAGCGGCTCGCGTACAGGTGATACGTGCTGCATAATGATGAATAATTAAAGACTTAACTCTTGGTAATCAGGCTATCTGCAGCTTAGGCTGGCTTTTCTTCTGGGAAGAATGCCGACTGCTCTACATTGCGGATTTTAGTCAGGTACGTAACGTTGGGCTGCACGTTGATAGAATCCAACACGTGGAATGCACGCTCGCCATCTTCGCGCTTCAACAGCTTGCTGATACGGCTGCTAGGGTCACGCATATCGCCAAAGAGAATTGCTTCGGTGGGGCATGACTGTGCACAAGCAGCTACAACTTCTCCATCGAGTGGGCGACGCTTCTGCTTCTTGGCTTCCAACTTACCTAGCTGAATGCGCTGTACGCAGAAAGAGCATTTTTCCATCACGCCACGAGCCCGTACAGTTACGTCAGGGTTCAGCACCATCCGGCCTAGGTCAGTGAACATGTGGCCGTTAACGTCCTCAAACTTCTCGTTAGAGTAGTAAGAGAACCAGTTAAAGCGACGCACTTTATAAGGGCAGTTGTTAGCGCAGTAGCGGGTACCTACGCAACGGTTGTAGGTCATCTGATTGAGACCTTCCGAGCTGTGCGTGGTAGCTAGTACAGGGCACACCGTTTCGCAAGGCGCGTGGTTGCAGTGCTGGCAAAGCATCGGCTGGAATACGACCTGCGGGTTATCCGAGGGGTCTTCCATAGCTGCATAAGTATCCAGCTTGCCTTTTTCGTCAAAATCACTTTTATGCGCGTTTGAGCTATAGTAGCGATCGATACGCATCCAGTGCATCTCGCGGCGATTGATAACCTGCTGCTTTCCTACAACGGCAATGTTGTTTTCGGTTTGGCACCCAATTACGCAAGAGCCACAGCCAATGCACGAATTGAGGTCAATTGCCATTCCCCAATGGTGGTCATTATACTGATAATCCTGCCAGAGCGAAACCTTACTGGGTTTTTCTAAGCCTTCAGGCGTAGCAATCCGCTCGTATTCCGTTACTTCTTTCGGATTCTCGCGATACTTTGCTAACGTATTTTCCTGTACCACCTCACGGCGGTCCATGATAGTATGGTGAGTCTGCGTCTGCGCGATAGGGCTATTAGCGCCTGTAGCTTTCAGCGTTACAGCATTTGTGTAGACAATACCATCCTTACCAACCTGAGCAAAGGGGAAAGCGTTTTCGCCAACGTTGTCACCAACTCGGCCGGCCATCATGCGGCCATATCCAACAGCGATACTAACAGTACCGTCAGCTTGACCTGGCTGAATTAGCACTGGTAGGTTGAGCGGCTTGGCTACTCCAGCAGCACTAACACTCAATACGTCACCCTGCTCCCATTTATTAGCTACTGCCATAGCACGGGGCACAGCTACATAGTTACCCCAAGTGGCTTTAGAGATGGGGTCAGGCAACTCTTGCAAGAAGGGATTATTAGCTTCTACGCCTCCTTCACCAATACCAACTTTTTCGTATAGTGCAAGCTCTACCGTACCGGCTGGAGCAGCAGTCACATTACGTAGACGGCTTACTGCTTCGGCTGCACCGATTACGGGCGAAGAGAAAGCTGGAGCTACAGCTAAAGCGGTACCGGTAGCAACACCATCATGTACTGCTTTGTCCCAAGCAGCTTGGAAACCATTGGCACCAAGCACATTACGCCAGCCTGCTTTCAGGAAGTTGTAGTAGGTCTCGTTAGAACCAGCCCACCGCAAGAAGCTCTCCTGCCCTTGACGGGTTTTGAAGATAGGGGTAATCGCAGGTTGAGCGAGGCTCAGGAAACCACGTTTAGGCTCATAGTCATTCCACGACTCCAGCCAATGGCTATCAGGAGTCTGGTATTGACATAGCGAACCAGTTTCATCAAGACGGTCATTGAGCGATACACTCAACGCAGCTTTTGCAATACCAGCCTTAATCTGAGCACCTAGAGGGTGGTTGTATACTGGGTTTGCGTTGTAAAAGAATACAGCGCTAATAGCACCATTATTGAGGTCACGAACGAACTGAGCCATGCGTGCATCATCGCCCTGACGCACATAGGATGGGTTAGTTAAATCGACCGTTGTACCTACGTTGCCGAGGCTTTGGTTGATAGCTGCTACCAAAGATTGAACAGCAGGGTCGTTAGAGCCAGCTACCACGAGCGAAGCGCCCCGGTTGTTTTGCAGCTCAGCAGCAGCAGTCTTAATCTTCTCGTTGATAGCTGGCGTCAAAGTAGGCACAGCCCCACCACCTACGATTGCACCATACAATGCCAATACGACCGCCGCCATCTGCGAAGGCTTAACTGGCACACGAATATCAGCATTGGAACCACTCAGGGATAAAGCAGTTTCAAACTGATAGTGGCGTGACATAGTAGGCTTTGCAGGCCCATCGCTTCTTACCTTGCGGTTAGTGATATACTGGCGAGAATACTCAACAGGAGATATCCAAGTGCCCAAGAAATCAGCACCTAAGCTTACAATAACGTTAGCACGGCTGAAATCATAGGCAGGCAGTACGCCGCCATTGGCTTGCAGAAGCCCCGACGCAGAGTTGACATCGTACATGACGTGCTCAACATTGCGGTGGCTTCCTGCAAAAGCAGCAATAGCCCGCTTAGTGCTAGGGCTGATAATGGTTGGCGATACAATGGTGATTTTACCTGTAGCACTGTTCAACCCAGCTCGAATGGCTCGGTCGGCCTCTTCAAAATCGACCTTCTTACCTTTTGCCATAAAGTGCTGCAAGCGGCCACCGTCGTATAGACTTAGAATAGCTGCTTGAGCACGAGCTGAAAGGCCACCACGCGTTACGGGAGACTCTGGGTTGCCTTCTAGCTTGATTGGACGACCATCACGGTTTTTTACCAAAACAGCGTTATAGTCAGAGCCCGTAAAGTAAGTTGAAGCGTAGAAGTTAGAAATGGTTGGGTCAACCTCTTCCGGCTTGTTGAGATACGGGATTGCTTTGCGAACCGGCGCTTCACAAGCGGCTAGGGTAGCTGCTGCTACGCCGAAACCCATGAGCTTTAGGAAGTCGCGGCGCGGTGCTACCGAAGTATCCTCGGCATCACCAGCGCGGCTTTCCTTCACCGGCAGAAAGTCGGGAAATTCGGCGAAGGCGTTCTTGGCGAACTCCGGCGAATTATCCAGCTCTTCAATTCCCTTCCAGTATTTCATTGTAGGTAGTAAGGAGACAGCCAAAGCAAACCTAAGATGCAGCGGTAGGATGACAACCTGCGCTTGCCTATGCTTAGATAGCGGCTTCGGGTCTTAAATAATAAAGCTTAGCTGAAAAAACTTAGTAGTGGCACTTCGAGCACTCGGTACCGCCGTTCGACGACACGGTGAAAGGCACAGCATTGTTAGACTTATCGTGCAGTTTCACGAGATTGTCGTAGTAGGCATTGCCTTTCGTATTGAGAGGAGTCTCGCGGTGGCAGTTAATGCACCAGCCCATGGTAAGAGCCGAATACTGATATACCACCTCCATATTTTGGATGGGGCCGTGGCAAGTCTGGCACTGAATGCCGCCGACCTGGGTGTGCTGCGAGTGGTTGAAATAGGCAAGGTCAGGCAAGTTGTGCACGCGAACCCACTGGATGGGTTGCTTGCGCTCGATAGCCCGGTATATTTTCTTAATTTCTGGCGATTCTGTTTTAATCTGCGAGTGGCAGTTCATACAGATGTTAGCCGAAGGAATGTTAGCCGACTTCCCTTTGTAAACCGAGGTGTGGCAGTAAGCGCAGTTAATATTGTTTTCACCAGCGTGCAGTTTGTGCGAGAAGGCAATCGGCTGAGTAGGTTGATAACCTTGCGTCAAGCCAACGGCCATCACGCTTTGCACACCAGCATACAGTAGGGCTAAAGCTACTACTGCCCCTACTATACCACGGAGAGCAGTAGACTTATACAGACCAGCCCAGTCGAAACGCTGCTCTAAGATTTCTACATCACGGCCATCTAGGTCTTTGCGACCACGCAGCACGTCTTTCATCAGGTTGGCGATGATAACGAGCGTTACTACGAGTACAATTAGCACTACTACTAGTACGATGAGTAATACATCGGCATACTTACCAGCACCTGCACCGGAACCATCCTGACCATCGGTTGCAGTTTGATTTTCTTTTGTCACACCAGCGCCACCACCATCAGCAACAGTTTTTTGCCCTTCTTGGGAAGTAACCCAAGCCATGATGCTAGTTATCTCCTGGTCCGACAGTGCGAACGAAGGCATTTGCTGCTTGCCATAGTCATTAAACAGCTTTACGGCATACTCGTCGCCGCTAGCAATAACTTTGGCAGGATTCTTGACCCACTTAACCAACCACGGAATTTGACGGCGCTTGGTAATTCCGGCTAGTGCCGGACCCACTACCTTTTCATTTACTGCGTGGCATTGCGTACAGTTAGCCTTGAAAAGAGCGTCGCCTGCTTGAATAGCAGCGGCATCACCACCGCCAGTAGCGGGGTTGGCTCCTGCGGCGCCCCCAGGGGTTACGCCTTGCTGGCTTACGGTAGCTGCCGATGTGGCGTCCTGTGCAGTGGCGGAGCCCGCCAAAGCCAGAAATAGTGCTAGCACCCAATAGCTGGTGCGCGATAGAAAGCTATTCATCATCCAAACGAACCGGTAAAAACGGAATGCGGGCGTACCCTTTCCGGGGTACAAATGTAGGCTAGGAATTGTGGGTGGCAAAGGTAGAAAAGGCATTTTAGAGCCCCGGCACCTTATTTAGAATTTACCTAAATAACCAATTAAGACAGCTTTATCCTGCTGTAGTGCAGGAGCGATTTATACTAAGGTATCACCTACGCAGTTAATTGGCTAAGCAGGAGCTTAGTTTTAAGAACGACTAGAGGCGCGGTGCTTGGTTGGGTAAGTCTTGCTACTTACGATTAGTTCAGGTAGCTAACTAGACGGTTGGCTCTAGATGGAGGATACTTAATGTTAGCGCTTGGTAATCTTGCGGAATATCAGTACCTTTGCACCCCAATTCATTTTTTCACTCCCAAAATCAACCCCGTCAATGGACGTAAGAAATTACGAGACGGTCTTCATCCTTACCCCCGTACTAAACGAGGGCCAGGTGCAAGAGACGGTCGAGAAGTTCTCGCAGGTGCTTAAGGAAAATAGCGCCGACCTCATTTCTACTGAAGCCTGGGGCTTGCGCAAGCTGGCTTACCCAATTCAAAAGAAATCCACTGGTTACTACTTTACCCTGACCTACAACGGCTCGGGCAATATTGTAGACGTACTGGAGCTGGCTTTCCGCCGCGACGAGCGGGTTATCCGCTTCCTGACTACGGTGCTCGACAAGCACGCCGTGACTTACAACGAGCGCCGCCGCAACGGCGAAATGAACCAGCCGAAAGCTCCGCAAGAAGCCGCAGCTCAGTAACCCTCTAGTACGTAACACGATGGCTACCTCGAACAACCGCAATAACAACCGCGATAACGGTAACAAACCCGTTGACACGCGCAATAAGTACTGCCGCTTCAAAAAGAACGGTATCAAGTACGTAGATTACAAAGACCCTAACTTCTTGCTGAAGTTTGTGAACGAGCAGGGCCGCTTGCTGCCCCGCCGCATCACAGGCACTAGCCTAAAGTTTCAGCGGAAAGTAGCTCAGGCCGTGGCTAAAGCCCGCCACCTGGCTCTGATGCCCTACGTAACTGACGCTCTAAAATAGACTTTATAGAGATGGAAATCATTCTGAAAGACGACGTTAAGGGTCTAGGCTACAAGAACGACCTCGTAACGGTAAAGTCGGGCTACGGCCGCAACTACCTGTTGCCCCAAGGCCTTGCTATCTTGGCTGATAAATCGGCTAAGAAAATTGTAGCAGAGAACGTGCGCCAAGCAGCACACAAAGCTGAGAAGGTGAAGGCTGACGCGCAAGCTGTGGCTGACCAAATTGGTGACCAAGTATTTGAGCTACCCGCTAAAGTAGGCGAGACCGGCAAAATCTTTGGCCGCGTAACCACTCTGCAACTAGCTGACGCACTGAAGGCTAAAGGCATCGAGGCAGACCGCAAGCGTCTGAGCTTCGACCAGGAGCCTACTACTGCTGGTGACTACACCGCTACCCTGAACCTACATAAAGAGGTGAAGCACACGATTAATTTCCGTGTGGTAGCTGCTTAATTTTAAGCCGTTGGCTATTAGCAATAGCTACTAGCTATTCGTATTAAGAAGCCCCGATGGGTGGCCTGCTCTTAGCTAGGTCACTACATCGGGGCTTTTTTGCATTGACTAACAAGCTACTATTAGTGTCAAAACCTAATGCTTAGCCTCTATAAGCTAACAGCTAAGTAGCGCCTACCTTTGTGGCTCATGTTTCGGACTGAATTAACTATTGCGCCGCAGGAGCGGCTATTGCCGCGCACGGCGCGGGTGCTGACGGTGGGCTCGTGTTTTGCCGATAGCATTGGCGAGCGGCTGCGCCTCAATAAAGTAAACACCTTGGTCAATCCTTTTGGCACTGTGTTTCAACCATTGGCGCTAGCGCAATTGCTGCGGGCAGCGGCTGGCGAAGAGCAGGACTGGCAACAGCACGTGGTAGAAGCTAGGGGCCGTTGGCAGAGCTACGACTTTCACAGCACTATCGGGGCCGAGTCGCCGGTTGAGTTACTGCAAACCATTCAAGAAACAGTGCGCCGGGTGGGTGACTTTGTGCGCACAGCTGATGCAGTAGTTCTTACCCTAGGTACCGCTTGGGCCTACCGCCTACGCGAAACCGGTGAGCTAGTGAGCAATCTGCATAAGCTGCCATCTGGCCTATTTGAGAAGGAACTGCTGACGGCTGATGAGATAGTGAATGGGCTGGCGGAGGTTCATGCCTTGTTGCGGCTGATGAACCCAGCTATTCGCATCGTACTCACAGTGAGCCCTGTGCGGCACATTAAAGATACGCTACCGCTAAATGCAGTCAGTAAGTCGGTGTTGAGGGTAGCCTGTCATTACTTGAGCGAGTTGTTACCTAATGTCAGTTATTTCCCAGCTTACGAGCTATTGACTGATGACTTACGCGACTATCGCTTTTATGCGGCCGACATGCTACACCCGTCGGAGGTTGCGGAAGACTATATCTGGGAGCGATTTGCACGAACTTATTTTGACGCTGATTTCGGACGCTTCCGCAAGGAATGGGCGGCGGTGCGGCAGTCTTTGGGCCATCGGCCACTGCACCCGGGTGCTCCCGAGCACCGTGCTTTTCTTGACCAAACGCGCGAGCGCCTAGAGCGCATGACGAGCCAGGGCGTAGATGTGCGCCAAGAGCTGCGCGATGTGAAGCGCCAGCTAGCTGCTTTGCCCCCACCCCGCCCCACACGTGTGCCCGAGGTGGAGCCGCTAGATGACGAAGAACGGATTGATATTGGCAGTGACGAGGCTGATAATGCCTCCCCTACCCTTCTACCGCATACTGAGCCTACGCAGCAGCAAAACCGTCGCCACGAGAATCGCCGCGATGGCCGGCGCAACGAACGCACCAACCGCGACCGGCGTGATAACCGCCCAGCCCCGGTGGCATCGCCAGCGCTGGAGGAAGTAGCAGTACCGGTCGAAGCACTGCCCGAAGAACCGGTAACAGCTGAGGTAGAAGCTCTGCTCACTACCCCAGAGGCGGAGCTATTAGTAACGGTGCCGGAGGAAGGTGTTGGTTATCCTGCTAAAAAGAAGAAACGCCGCTCGCGAGGTGGAGCCAAGCGCACGGCGCGTAAAAATGCCGCCCGCCTAGCTGCTGAACAGGAAACTAGCCCACTTTCATCGGACGAGATAGGAGAGCTTACTGCAGAGGCAACAGAAGATTTTGCTGCTCCTGATGAGACACTTGAACTCTCGGCTGTAGAAGAAACTTTTGCTGAGCCGCTTGCCCTAGGTGAGCTACCCAATGAGTTGGCTTTCGAGATAAATGATAACCTAGGAGCTGGCACTGCTATGGAGCAACCGGTCGAAGCTTCGGCACCAGCTAGTCCCGAGCAGCCAGCGCCGGTTCGTAAGCGGGGAACTGGTCCGACTCCTAAAAAATCTAAAGTCATTACGAAATCGGGCCTAGTGAAGCGAGGTAAGCGCACCAGCCTATACCGCTCGCCTACGCCCGAAGCCACCGAAGCGGCTGTCCCCGAACCGACCGCAGTACCCGCAACGGCGCCAATTATTTCGCCGCCGATTATTCCTGAAATTCTACTAGAGCGGCCCGCAGTAGCGCTGGCTGAATTTCCGCCTAGTGAGCCCGAGGTAGAAGAGTTTGCGGCTGAGGTAGCTGCTGATGCTGCTCCTGCTAAGCCTAAAAGAGGTCGGCCTAAAGCCACTCGCAAGCCCACAGTGCCAGCCGAGAGTCCGGCACCTACTGAGGCCGAAGCACCCAGTTTACCAGTTGAAGCAGCTCCGGCTGCTTCGGAACCTAACGAGGGCGCGGCCAATGATAAGCCCGCTACTCCTAAGGCTAAGCCCCGGCCGGCTCGGGCTGCCAAAACTGCTACGCCTAAAAAGCCAGCGGCAAAAGCAGACACGCCACGCCGCGGTCGGCCGCCAGGCAAGAAAACACCACCAGCGGCTCCAGAAGCGCCTGCTGAATAATTTCTCGAAACCCAGCCCACCCGGCTGGGTTTTGTTTTACCCGTCCCTTTCCTCGCTATGTCTACGTCCTCGTCCATTTCGCCCGCTAACCGCCTAGGGCACGAAACCAGCCCCTACTTGCTGCAACATGCTCATAACCCCGTGGACTGGTACCCTTGGGGACCGGAAGCACTGGCACGGGCGCAGGCCGAGCAAAAACCTATTATCGTAAGCATAGGCTACGCAGCGTGCCACTGGTGCCACGTGATGGAGCGTGAGTCGTTTGAAAACGAGCAGGTGGCGCGGGTAATGAACGAGCACTTTGTATGCATCAAGGTTGACCGGGAGGAGCGGCCCGATGTAGACCAGATATACATGGACGCGGTGCAAGCTATGGGCATCCAGGGCGGCTGGCCGCTGAACGTGATGCTGACGCCCGAAGCCAAGCCTTTTTACGGCGGCACGTATTTCCCACCCGGCAACTGGGTGAAGCTGCTGGAAAACATTGCCCAAGCCTATGCCGGCGAGCACCGCGCTGAGCTAGACGGCTCTGCCGAGCGTTTTGCGCAAGTGCTGCAAGCTAGCGAATTAGAAAAATACGGCGCGGCGAGCGATGGCCCCAGCGCACAGGTAAACGATGAAGAGTTTAAGCTGCTGGCGTACAACCTAGGGCTGCGCTTCGACCGCGAGCGGGGCGGCACCAACCGTGCGCCAAAGTTTATGATGCCTAGCATCTGGCGGTTTTTACTGCGCACGTACCACATCACGGGCAGCCAGCAGATGCTTAATCAAGTCAACCTGACGCTACGCGAGATGGCGTGGGGCGGCATCTACGACCAGGTAGGCGGCGGCTGGGCTCGCTACTCGGTCGATGCGGAGTGGCTGGTGCCACACTTCGAAAAGATGCTGTACGACAACGGCCAGCTACTCAGCCTCTACAGCGAGGCGTATCAGGTCACGCGCGACCCGCTGTACCGCGAGGTAGTGTTTCAGACTGTGGCTTGGGTGCGGCGCGAGCTCACCAATCCAGAAGGCGGTTTTTATTCCTCACTCGATGCTGACAGCGAAGGCGAAGAAGGCAAATTCTACGTCTGGACGCGGGAGGAACTGCAACATATCCTAGGTGCCGAAGAAGCGCTGGCAGCGGCTTACTACAACTGCACGGGCCTAGGCAACTGGGAGCACGGCCGTAATATTCTGCACCGGCGGCAATCGGACGCTGACTTTGCTGCCGAGCATGGCCTAGAACCGCACGTCTTGGCTAAACTCGTGCATGGGTGGCAGCACCAGCTACTGGCGGCGCGAAGCTACCGCGTACGGCCAGGACTGGACGACAAAGTACTGACTGGCTGGAATGCGCTTATGCTCAGCGGGCTGGTGGCAGCCTACCGGGCCTTTGGCGAAGCGGAATTGCTAGAGTTGGCTCTGCGCAATGCGGAGTTTTTACAGCAAAACCTCCGCAACGGCCCACAGCTTTACCGCACTTGGAAAAACGGCCGCGCCACTATCAGCGGCTTTCTGGAAGACTATGCGCTGGTGATTGAGGCCTACATTGGCCTCTACGAAGTCACCTTCGACGAAAGCTGGCTGCGCGAAGCCGAGGTGCTGATGCGCTACGTGCTCGACAACTTCTTCGACCCGGCCGAGCAGCAATTTTTCTATACCGATGCGAGCGCCGAGCCACTCATTGCCCGCAAGAAAGAATTATTTGATAACGTTATCCCCGGCTCTAACTCGGTAATGGCGCATAACCTACTGCGCCTAGGTCGCCATCTCGAAAACACTCAGTACCAAGACATAGCAGCGGCCATGCTCGGCCGAGTGCAAAGCCTGGTGGTGAAAGAGCCGCAGCACCTCACCAACTGGGCTAGTCTCTACGTGGCGCTGGTACGGCCGGGCGCCGAGGTGGCCATCACTGGGCCAGAGGTTGAGAAGTTTCGGCGTGAGCTTAGCCAATATTTTCTGCCCAATGATATCCTCGCCGGCACGCTGTCTTCTAGCAGTTTACCGCTTTTACAAGGGCGCGAGGCCACGGCCGAAACTACTCTTTATGTATGCCGCAACCGGGCTTGCCAGCTACCAGTGCACTCGGTGAATGAGGCCCTAGGTCAGCTCGCGCTGGCCGAGCAATAGGGTAACGCTAGGCGCCAGACGACGGGCAGTATTAACGCACTTTATTAAACCATCTGCCCCGCGGCCGGGGTTATCTTTACTATTCGCCTGCCGCTAGTTAGTCTCTGTGTCGCTTACGTTCGAATTTGCTTCGCCTGCCCCCGTCCCAACGCCCGCGCCCGACCGCGTGACGCTGTTTGTGGACGTTATTTTGCCCCTGCCGCTGCCCAAGCTCTACACCTACCGTGTGCCCTACGAGCTGAACGACAACGTCGTGATTGGCGGCCGGGTCATTGTGCAGTTTGGGGCCAAGCGCACGCTGAGCTGCATCGTGGCTGCCGTGCACGAAACGCCACCTAAGGAATACCAGGCTAAGTACATTCTGGAGTTTATCGACGATGCGCCAGTAGTGACGCAGCCACAACTGAAGCTTTTTCGCTGGATGGCTGAGTACTACATGTGCACCCTGGGCGAAGTGATAAACGCCGCGCTGCCCTCGGCGCTCAAGCTGAGCTCGGAGTCGCGCATTCAGCTGCACCCGGTGTTCGTGGCTGAAGGCAGCCCGTACCCACTCGATGATAAGGAGCAACGCATTGTGGACGCCCTAGGTGGCGAAGATGGCAAAGCGTTGACCTTTACCGAGGTGGGCGACCTGCTGGAAGTGGCTTCTTTTCACAAGGTTATTAAGTCCTTAATGCAGAAGGATGTCATCTTTCTGTTTGAGCAGATGGCCGATAAGTACACGCCTAAGGTGGTGAAGAAGGTGCGCTTGGCCGAGCACTTCGTGACCATGGCGGCCGTAGAGCAATTGTTCGACACGCTGGCCAGCAAGCCTAAGCAGGTCGATGTGCTGCTGAAGTATTTGCAGCGCGTGCCGGTGCACCACAACGAGCATCTCAACCAGCAGGGTATTGAGAAAGCCGCGCTTACCAGTTCGCCGCACTTGTCGCCTTCGGCTGTAAATACGCTGATAAAGAACGGCATTCTAGAGCAATTTGACCAGATTGTCTCGCGCTTTCCGCTGGAGGAAAACCCGCTGGCGCAGATGCCCTTCCAGCTCAGCGAAGCTCAGACTACAGCGCGCGACGAGGTAATGACCTTGTTTGGTCAAAAGAATATTGTGCTGCTGCACGGCGTCACGGGCTCGGGCAAGACGGAGATTTATATTGACCTCATTCGCAATGCGCTCGATGGCGGCGGGCAGGTGCTATACTTGCTGCCTGAAATCGCGCTCACGGCCCAGATTGTAACGCGCCTCATGCGTGTGTTTGGCTCGCGCCTAGGGGTGTATCATTCTAAGTTTTCGGACAACGAACGCGTAGAGGTCTGGAATGGCGTGCTCTCGGGCCGCTTTCAGGTGGTGGTGGGCGTGCGCTCAGCGGTGTTTCTACCCTTCGACAGCCTCTCGCTGCTGATTGTAGACGAGGAGCACGAGTCAAGCTACAAGCAGTACGACCCCGCCCCGCGCTATAACGCCCGCGAGGTGGCCCTGATGATAGGCAACTTCCAAGGCGCCAAGGTGCTCCTAGGTTCGGCTACGCCGGCGGTCGAGACCTTTTACATGGCGCGGCAGGGTCGCTATGGCCTAGTGTCGCTGAGCAAGCGCTTTGGCGAGGCCGGCATGCCCGAGATTGAGCTGATTGACACCCGCAAGCTGCGAGCTGACAAGAAGATGCACAATCATTTCTCGTCCGACTTGCTGAGCGCGATGGAGAGCAAGATTGCGCAGCAGGAGCAAGTTATTCTGTTCCAAAACCGCCGGGGCTACGCGCCGGTCATTGCCTGCCAAGACTGCGGCTATATTCCGAAGTGCCAGAGCTGTGCTGTGAGCCTGAGCTACCACAAGCACGCCCACGAGTTGCGCTGCCACTACTGCGGCTACCACGAGGGCATGCCCACGCAGTGCCCGGCCTGCGGCTCGCGCGCCTTGCGCACCCAGGGCTTTGGTACCGAGAAGCTGGAAGACGACCTCAAAATCATGCTGCCGCAGGCCAACGTGCAGCGCATGGACCTAGACACTACTCGCGCCAAGAATGCCTACCAGCAGATTATCGGCGACTTTGAGCAGCAAAAAACCAACGTACTCGTCGGTACCCAAATGGTGACCAAGGGGCTGGACTTTGAAAATGTGAGTTTGGTAGGCATTGTCAATGCCGACGCCATCATCCACTACCCCGACTACCGGGCCCACGAGCGCGCCTACCAGATGTTTGTGCAGGTGAGCGGTCGGGCTGGGCGCAAAGGCAAGAAAGGTAAGGTCTTAATTCAGACTGGCGACCCCACACAGGTAATTTTTGATAAGGTTATCCGCAACGATTACCTCGAGTTTTACGCCTACGAAATCGAGCAGCGCCGCGAGCACGAGTACCCGCCCTTCACTCGCATGATAAAATTGACAGTGAAGCACATGGACCAGGAGCTAGCTCAGAAAGCAGCCATCCTGCTCACGCAGGAACTGGTCGACCGCCTAGGCCGGAGCGTGGTGCTGGGGCCCGAGCCGCCGTACATTTTCCGCATTCGTAATTTCTTCTTGCAAGAAATCGTCATCAAGCTTAGCCGCGAGCACACGGTGCTTAAGCAAGCCAAACTTGACATCTGCGCCGCGATGGACATAGTACGCGACCAAAAAGAGTTTCGCCAGGCCCGGCTCGTGGCAGACGTAGACCCCATGTAATGCCAGCCTAAATGCAAGAAAGCCCTAGGTGCTAAGCACCTAGGGCTTTCTTTATGCCTCATGCTAGTTTTCTCTAGGCTTGGTCAAGCAACCAGAGCACTAGGAAGACCAGGCCAATGACGAGCAGGATGGTACCTACGATACCAAAAATGGCATTCACACCGCTAAATAGTAACACAATCAGACCTATCAAACCAAAGAGGACAGCGCTGCGCAAGTTGCCATCGAGGCCCCCACGAGCGGCGCTGGCATCGCGCTGCTTGAGCTGCGGAGCCTGACTGGCTAGCTTGTCCAGCTTCTTGGTGATTTTGCGTAGGGTTAGGCGCTGAACCAAATTCATCTTAGGAGCCGGCGCAGTAGCAGCGCTAGCTTGGGGTGCTACGGCAGCTACCGAAGCAGCTGGCGCTACAGCTGGAGTGGCGGGTGCCACAATGGCCGGGGTAGCTGCGGGCGTGGCCGGAGCTGGCTGCACGGCTACTGGAGCGGTAGGCGCAGCTTGGGTTGGGGTAGCTACTTTCACGGTAGCTGAAGCGTCGTCAGCTACTGGCACATAGGGAGTCGCTTGGGCGATGGGGGTGCTGGCAGGCTGCGTGGTAGCGCGCGACAGCGGAGCATAATCGGCGCGGCCGCAGGCGCCAAGCGAGAGAGCGGTAGCAACTACAAGCGTTACGCGGCCGAGTGTAAGGGATAGTTTTTTCATAAGGTGAAAAAAGGGGAAGAAGTAAGAAAGTAGGGGTCCCTACGTTATATGACGCAATTTGGCTGCCCTATTAGGGTATTTGTTATACTTAATGTTGTTATTGCACTAAGAAATAACTGTACTGCTTTGCTGAACGCCTATTAGCTCAGCACTGTTGGGCAGGCAGTTCAATAAGCTAGCCTAGGTCTAATTACGTATGAAAAAAGCCGTTGTGAGATGGATATTGGCTGGTACAACCGCCGCTGGCGCTTGCACTCAGCTACCGATAGAGTCAAACGTCGCCTCGCAGGCTTTCTTGCGTTCGGACATGCCTAATGCCCAAACGTCGGATACGGCGGGCTACGAAACTCGTGCTCCGCGCGACCCGAGTGGCATCGGCCGCTACTACCTAGGGCGGCAAATAGCCCACGTAATGGGCCACGAGGGTGCCGACTGGCTCGAGCGCTCGGACCGCCGCGAGGAGGAAGGCACCGATATCCTGCTTAAAGAGCTACAGCTCAAGCCAACTGATGTCGTAGCCGACCTAGGGGCGGGCACTGGCTTCTTTTCTTTTCGGATGGCGGCGCTAGTACCTAATGGCCAAGTGCTGGCTGAAGACATTCAGCCCGAGATGATAGCCGAGCTAAACCAGCGCAAGGCCAAAAACAAGCTGACTAATGTGAAACCCGTCTTGGGCACGACGACCGACCCGCACCTACCCGCCAATAGCGTCGACTTGGTGTTGCTGGTTGATGCATACCACGAGTTTGACCACCCGCGCGAGATGGGCCGTGCCATTCGCAATGCTCTACGACCGCACACTGGCCGCCTGGCACTGGTAGAGTACCGGGCCGAAGACCCTAAGGTGCCTATCAAGCCCATCCACAAAATGACCGTGACACAGGCCAAAAAGGAAATGAGCGCCGTCGGGCTAGAATTTGTAGAAGTGCGAGAAAGCCTACCGCAGCAGCACTTGATGTTATTCCGGCGGCCCTAGGTAGCTAGTCAGCTACTCAAAAAACGACTGTCATGCTGAGCCTGCGAAGCATCTTATCACGTCAGAATGGTTGTTCTCAGCGTGATATGATGCTTCGCAAGCTCAGCATGACAGTCGTTTTTTACCGCTTCATCAAGCGCTCGATGTCGGCCAGTTCCAGCGGAATGTCGGCCATTAAGTCCTCATTGCCGGTAGGCGTGATGAGGAAGTCGTTTTCGAGGCGAATACCTAGCTTCTCCTCCCGGATATAAATGCCTGGCTCGTTGGTGTACACCATACCTGCCTCAAACTTGCGGTACTTAAAACCTACGTCGTGCACGTCGAGACCTAGGTAGTGGCTGGTGCCGTGCGGAAAGTACTTCTTGTAGAGCGGCGCGTCGGGGTCCTGGTTTTTGACGTCGCTGGCGTTTAGCAAGTCCAGCTTAATAAGCTCCTGCTCCATCGTTTCGCCCACAGCCCTGTGGTAGGCCTCGATTTCGTTGCCTACTACAAGCTGGCTTTGGGCAAACTTGAATACTCGGAGCACCGACTCGTACACTTGGCGCTGGCGCGGCGTGAAGGTGCCATTGACCGGAATGCTGCGCGTGAGGTCAGCAGCGTAGTTGGCGTACTCAGCACCGAAGTCCATCAGCAGCACGTCGCCGTCCTGGCACTGGCGGTCGTTGGAGATATAGTGCAAGATGGTAGCGCTTTCGCCGCTGCCAATGATGCTGGTGTAGGCCGGGCCGCGCGAGCCCGAGCGCACAAACTCGTGGAGGATTTCAGCTTCTACCTCAAACTCCCACACGCCAGGCTGCACAAAGCCTAGCACGCGGCGGAAGGCATTGCCGGTAATCTCGCAGGCGCGGCGCATCAGCCGGATTTCCTCGGGGCTCTTGATGGCGCGCAGTTGGTGCGTGAGGCGAGCGGCGCGGCGGTACTGGTGCAGTGGGTAGCGGCGCTGCAAGTCCTTGATAAAGCGAGCATCGCGGGTTTCAACCTCCACCACCGAGCGAATGTGCTCGTTGGAGTTCAAGTATACATACTCCGCCTCATTCATCAGGGCCGGCAGTACCGTCTCAAACTGGTCGAGCCACATGATGGTCGGGATGCCTGACACTTGGCGCGCCTCTTCCTTGGTCAGCTTGTAGCCTTCCCAAACTAGGATATGCTCGGAGGTTTCGCGCAGAAACAGGATTTCGCGATACCTAGGCAGTGTGGCATCGGGGCAGATGACGAGAATGCTTTCCTCTTGGTCAACGCCGCTGAGGTAAAACAGGTCGGTGTTTTGCTTCAGCGGCAAGGTGCCGTCAGCGTTGGTAGGCAAGATGTCGTTGGCATTAAAAATGGCCAGCGACTGCGGCGGCAGCAGCTCGCGAAAGCGGCGGCGATTCTCGATGAACAGCTCGGGGGCAATGGGTCCGTAGCGCATGGGCAGCAAGTAAGTAGGACAGAATGGAGGCCGCAAGTTAGCGGTCGGCCATCGGCCATCCGCAGTTACCAGAAGCTTCTTTCTACCCTACCCTCTCATGCCCAACCAGTTGACCTAAGCTAACTGCGGCACCAGCGCCGGCAGCACAATGCGCTGCGTGCGCGACCGCAAAAGAGCTACTACCGAAGCCTCGTCGCGAGGCTCGCCATCGAGCAGCACAAAGTGGCGCGCCAGTAGGTCATAGCGCTTGGCCATGAGGTAAAAGAAAATGTGCAGGAAGTGGATGCCATCAAAGACAATGGCCTTCTGCGCGATGTACTCGCTTAGGTTCTGGCGAAAGTGCGCCGGGTGGTCGGTCCAGTGCAAGGCCGGCTTGAGGTGGTGGCTGATATGGTAGCCATCATTCCAGCACTTGTGGTTGTAAGCAGTATTGATACACGTCACGCTATTAGTGTAGCAATTGTCCGGGGTGTTGGCATCGACAAACGCGTGCTGGGCCCAGTTACCGAGCATCATAATGACCCGCGACAGTACAAACGGCACCACAAACACGGCCAGCGTGCCCGGCAGGTTCATAAAGCTGAGCACCAGCACCAGCCCTAGGTAGGCCGTTTCGCCGCGCAAGAGCCGGAACCGCAGTGTCGTCTTGTTGCGGCGCGTGAAATACCCGGCCAGCCGCACAGCCCCGAGCACTAGAAAGTCGCCTAAGTAACGCAAAAACCCCCGGAGCGAATCGCGCTTATACGCCATGGTCGAGCTTTCATCATCAGGCATGTTGTTTTCGGGGTGGTGCATGCCCATGTGGTGCACGAAGTACGACTCCGGCGTCTGGCCAAACAGCGGCCCTAGCACCCACGGAATAATGTGATTCAGCCAGCCGTGCTGCTTCTTAAACAGCATGCGGTGGCTAGTGCAATGCAGCATCAGTCCGAATGGCCCTTTGAACCGCGCATTGCTGAAGTAGAAAAACAATCCAAATACCGCCCACCACCACGCCCCGCGCAATGCGGGCACAAACAGCGCCACTGCCAGCGGCAGCATAGTGGCCGCTATTTTCAGCATAAGGTGCGCAAAGGGCAAATCACGCGGGTCTTGCAAATAGCGCAGCAGCCATGCGTTGAGGTAGGAATGCGTAGCCGGCCGGCTATAAACCGGGTCGGTACTAGGAGTTAGTAGCTTCATGAGGTTAAATTGTGAGCTCCTTCTCCCCTACCTAGCTGCCCGGTCGCCTACGCAACGCGGCTATATCTGGGCAACAGCAAGTGACTGGTCAGCTAAACAGAGAGCTGAACGCAGCCCGGCGTGGGCCAGCTTGGCCCTACGTGCTTTCCTAAAACCCTACTTAAGCGAAGTAGTTCAGGCAGATACTAAAATAGCTATTTTTACTAGCTGGCTTTGTGTCTCTAACACCTTACTAGTTATGCTTTCTAATAAGCTCGCAACCAGCACCTGTATCGCTTGCCGTAGCCATTTATTTTTTTACTAGCCCAGTATTGGTGAGTTGCAGCATACTTAAGTCAAGGCCCTGGCTGCGAAACTGTTGCGCGATAGTTTGGCGAAACTGACCGGCTTGCCCGTGCTGGCGGGCGCTTTGCCAACCTAGGTACAGCATAATGGCTTGCAGCTTCGTGGCTTCGCCAAACCGGGCAACGGCCGTGGTCGAGGTCAATCCTTTGTTTTGGCTCAAAATACCGGCGGCCTGCCGTTGCAGCGCCCGGTCCATGGTCGGCGTGATGCTGCTTTCATTTTGTACATCGTTGACGATGGCGTAGCCAATTTCTAAGTAAGCAGCGAATGCGGTAGCGGCATTGTTGGCCGGCAGACCCGACTGCTTCACCATCTCCATAAATAGCTGGTTATAATCGGCTTTACCTGGCCCAAAGGCATTGTTGAAGGACTGCCCGGCGGCCGGGTTGCTGGCTTGCAGCTTGCGCCCTAGCTCCTGCACCGTTTGCTGCCGCAGGGTGGCCGTGGGCGTGTAGGCTAAGTTGACGGTGCGGCTGGCGGCGCTACCAGCTGCTTTCCCGCGGGCTGCATCTTTCTTAGCAGTCGAATTTTCATAGGCCGACATTACCGCGTTGTTGTTCAACAGGGTAGTGGTCTGCGAGAGCACCGAACTGGTGAAAATATCCATCGTCAGCTCTACCGACTGCGCCCGGCCTGGGCGGGCACCTAGGGCCAGCCCACCCAGCAGCGCTAGCATCAACAGTCCTTTTTTCATAATTGGCAGGTTGCTACGTTCACCCGGCATTCATTTGCCGACTTGGGGCTGTACGCCACCCGCCCGCCTAGGTTGGTGCGCGAGATTGGGCCAGGCAAAAACGCAGCAGCCAGAAAATCAGGCCGCCCCAAAACCGGGCTTGGGACGGGTTGAGTAGCGGGGGTATCTTTACTTAAACCCGCCGCACCAATCACCGCCCTTTACTTGTTGATTGAGGCTAGCTACTTGATACGATGCCCACGTTTTCGCACCTCCACTCGCACACCCAGTACTCGTTGCTCGACGGCCAGGCCAGCATTGGCGCGCTCATGAAGAAGGCGCAGGCCGACGGTATGCCCGCCGTAGCCCTCACCGACCACGGCAACATGTTTGGGGCGTTCAACTTCGTGGCCGAGGCTAACAAGTACAATGTCAAGCCGATAGTAGGCTGCGAATTCTACCTAGTGGCCGACCGCCATAAGAAAACCTTCTTGCGTGAAAAGGGCGAAAAAGACGAGCGTTACCACCAGCTGCTGCTCGCCAAAGACCAGGCTGGCTACCACAACCTGGCCAAGCTATGCTCGCTCAGCTTTATCGAGGGCGTGTACTCGAAGTTTCCGCGCATCGATAAAGAGTTGATTCTGAAGTACCATGAAGGGCTAATTGCTACCTCGTGCTGCATCGGGGCCGAGATTCCGCAGGCCATTCTATTTGAGAGCGAAGAAGTAGCCGAAGAGAAGCTACGCTGGTGGCTCGACGTGTTTGGCGAGGATTTCTACATCGAAATTCAACGCCACGGGCTGATGAACTTCGACGGCACTGGCAAAAGCCAAGAGGATGTAAACCAGGTGCTCCTAGGGTTCGCGAAGAAGTATGGCGTCAAGGTTATCTGCACTAATGACTCGCACTACGTAGACCAAACCGACTACGCTGCCCACGACCTGCTACTGTGCGTGAACACGGCCGAAGAGCGCAGCATCCCGGTCGGCGACTTTGAAACGAACTACTACACCGTACTCACCGCCGACCAGCGCGTGCACTACGGCCCGCTCGATGAGCTACGCAAGGCGCACAGCTACGACGAAAACGCCCGCCGCATGCTCTCGCGCATTGATGAAGAGCTGCAAAAGCCGCCCAAGCAGCGCCGCCGCCGCTTCGGCTTCGCCAACGACCAGTTCTATTTCAAGACTCAAGCCGAGATGTCGGAGCTGTTCTCTGACGTGCCCGAGAGCCTTGACAACACCAACGAGATAGTCGATAAAATAACGCCGCCCAAGCTGGCGCGCGATATTCTACTGCCCAACTTCCCGCTGCCCGCCGGCTTCGCTACGGCCGACGACTTTTTGCGCGAGCTGACCTACGTGGGGGCCTTCGGGCCAAGCGCCGGCAACGGCACCGTGACCATGAGCAAGCCGCCTAGGTACTCCGAGCGTACGCCCGAGGTTGAGGAGCGCCTGGAATACGAGCTGCGCATCATCAAGACGATGGGTTTTGCGGGCTACTTTCTGATTACGCAGGACTTTATTAACAAGGGTCGTAGTATGGGCGTGGCCGTGGGGCCGGGCCGGGGGTCAGCGGCGGGCTCGGCGGTAGCCTACTGCGTGGGTATCACCAACATCGACCCCATCAAGTACTCGCTGCTATTCGAGCGCTTTCTAAACCCCGAGCGCGTGTCGATGCCCGATATCGACATTGACTTTGACGACGTGAACCGCCAGAAAGTCATTGACTACGTGGTGGGTAAGTACGGCAAAACGCAGGTGGCCCAGATTATTACCTTCGGTACGATGGCCGCCAAGTCGTCTATCAAGGACGTGGCCCGCGCCATGGAGCTGCCGCTGCCCGCCGCCAACGAGATGGCCAAGCTCGTACCCGAAAAGCCCGGTACTACCCTATCTGGCGCCTTCCGCGACGTGCCTGAGCTGCAAGCCATCCGCGATGACAAAACCGACCTAAAAGGTCAGATTCTGGCCCTCGCCGAGCGCCTAGAGGGCTCGGTGCGCAACACCGGCATCCACGCAGCGGGCGTTATCATCGCGCCCGACGACATCACAAACTACATTCCGGTTTCGACCTCCAAGGACTCGGACCTGCTCGTGACGCAGTTTGACGGCAAGGTGATTGAGAGCGCCGGCATGCTCAAGATGGACTTCCTAGGGCTCAAAACCCTGACCATCATCGTGGATGCCATGAATTTGATTGAGCGCAACCACGGCGTCAAAATCGACATCGACAATATTCCGCTCGACGACGAGAAGACCTACGCGCTCTACCAGCGCGGCGATACCATCGGCACATTCCAGTTCGAGTCGGAAGGTATGCGCATGTACCTCAAGGACTTGAAGCCAACCAACATCGAGGACTTGATTGCGATGAACGCCTTGTATCGGCCCGGCCCGATGCAGTTCATCCCTGACTTCATCAACCGCAAGCACGGCCGCGAGCCGGTCGAATACCCGCACGAGCTACTCAAGCCCATCCTGGAGTATAGCCAGGGCATTATGGTGTACCAGGAGCAGATTATGCAAACGGCCCAGATTCTGGCCGGCTACTCCCTAGGTGGCGCTGACTTGCTGCGCCGCGCCATGGGTAAGAAAGACATGAAAAAGATGGCCCTAGAGCGCGAAAAATTCGTGAAGGGTGCGGGCGAAATCCACAAAATTCCGGCTAAGAAGGCATCTGAAGTCTTCGACGTGATGGAGAAGTTTGCGGAGTACGGCTTCAACCGGTCGCACTCGGCCGCCTACTCGGTAGTGGCGTATCAGACTGGCTACCTTAAGGCTAACTATCCAGCTGAGTACATGGCCGCCGTACTCACCAACAACATGGGCGATATCAAGAAGGTGACCTTCTTTATCGAGGAAGCCCGCAAGCAAGGCGTGGCCGTACTCGGGCCGGATGTGAACGAAAGCGAGCAAAAATTCAACGTACCGCGCGCCAACCAGATTCGCTTTGGCCTAGCCGCTGTGAAGGGCGCGGGTGAAGCCGCCGTACTCGAATTGGTAGAAGAGCGCCAGAAAAACGGCCCGTTCACCGATGTATTCGACTTTGCGAAGCGCGTGAACCTGCGCGCTGTGAACAAGAAAACTTGGGAAAGCCTCGCCCAGGCCGGCGCCTTTGACAGCTTCGAGAAATACAACCGCCGCCAGTTTATGGACGCTCCGGCCGGCGACCAAAACCTGATTGAGAAGGCGCTGAAGCTCGGCCAGCAGCATCAGGCCGCTAAGGAATCGGCGCAGCACAGCTTGTTTGGAGCCGGAGCTTTTGGGGCGGTGGCCGCGCCACTGCCCAAGGTGCAGGACCTAGAGGAATGGAGTGCACCTGAGAAGCTGCGCCGCGAAAAGGAAGTGGTAGGTTTCTACCTCTCGGGCCATCCGCTCGATACTTTCCGCATGGAAATCGACGCCTACTGTACTTGCCCGCTCGACAAACTCGACCAGCAGAAGGGCAAGGATGTGAACATCGCCGGCCTACTCTCGGGCGTAGTGTTCCGTACCACTAAAAGCGGACAGCCGATGGCCTCGTTCAACGTAGAAGACTACGATTCGAGCATCAACCTAGCGCTGTTCCGCGATGATTACACGCGCTTTAGCGCTCTCATCAACCCTCGCAACTACCCACAGGAGCAGGTGCCACCCATGTTCATTCGGGGCAAGATGGAGCTGCGCTACGGCACCCAGGACCAGTGGGAACTGAAGATAAAAACCATGGAGCCGCTGGCCCAGGTAGCCGAAAAGCTCAGCAAAGGCGTGCGCGTAAAACTCGACCTGCGCACCGTGACCGGGCCCATGATTGACCGCTTACAAGAAGCTATTGAGCACGCCAAGGGTTCGAAGCGGTTGGAGATTCAATTTGTGGAGCCGCACGAAAAACTGGCCGTAGATATGTTCTCGCGCCGCTTTCAAATTGAACCTAAAGCGTTTATAGATAAAATGCGCGAGTTTGAATTAGATGTATGCGCGCTGATTTAGGGCGTATGAACTAGCGCTGAACTTTCTACCACCACTGTTGTTTTACTCGCACTCCGCTACCTTGCGGCCTTGTCGGCCGTACACGCCGGACGTTTTTTCACTAATAAAACCTTAGCGTCATGGCGCACAAAGCAATTGAAATAACCGACGCCAACTTCGAGGAGATTATCAACTCGGATAAGCCAGTACTCGTGGACTTTTGGGCCGAATGGTGCGGCCCCTGCCGCATGGTAGGCCCCGTAGTAGAAGAGTTGGCTGGCGAATACGAAGGCAAAGCCATCATCGGCAAGGTAGATGTAGACGCTAATCCACAGACCTCAATGAAGTTTGGCATCCGCAGCATCCCTACGCTGCTGGTCTTTAAGAACGGCCAGATTGTAGACAAGCAAGTAGGCGCCGTGCCTAAGCACGTGCTCGCTCAGAAGCTCGAAGCTCAGGTAACTGCCTAGGTAGCTCCGCTGCCTCGCTTTATGTAAAAGCCCCTCGCCCTCACTAGGCGAGGGGCTTTTGCTATTTTAAGGCACTGCTGCGACTGCGAACACAACCTAGCATGCCAAACTTATCGTAAAATATTCTCGACAGTGCCCGCTGTTTCTACTCTGCAGGTGCCTTACCTTTTGGCACATTTTCTGCCACCTAGGGCAACACTTCTTCCACCTATTTTTTCACATCCCATGCAACGCCTCACCTCCCTTTTCGCCACGCTGCTCGTAGCCGGTAGCATCGCTGCCCACGCCCAAACGACCCCGGCCGCTACCACCACAAGCAGCACGTCGAAAACCATGACCACCAAAACGACGCAAGCCCCAGCGACCAAAACCACAACCCGCACGACAACCATGACCAACCCAGCGGGCATGAGCAAATCGGCAACTACCACTAAAAGCCAAGCCAGCACGAGCAAGTCGAGCACCATGACTACGCCCTCGGGCATGAGCAAGTCGTCGACTACGACTAAGACCAACACCGCTCCAGGCATGCAGTCGAAGTCTACCAAGACTACCTCGACGACCAAGTCGGTAATGTAAGACTAACCCTAGCCACAAAAAAGCCCCGCGTAGTGAGACTACGCGGGGCTTTTTTGTGGCTAGGGTTGCTTTCGTAGGGCAATGCCGGTTGTCAATGAGTCAAAAATTAAGAAACGTAAAGGCACAGCTCCCCCGTAACAAGGTTCTTTCAAGCCCTAGGTCCATATGTAAAGGAGCCACCAACACGAATGTTGGTGGCTCCTTTACATATGGACCTAGGGCTTCTGTCGCTACCCGGCTATTGGCTGAGCGGTTGGCTCTAGCTGTACCGAGCGGCTAAACACTTCGTCTAGCGAGATTAAAGTTTCGGTGCGCTCCACACCCTCTATCTGTTGCACCTGGTCGTGCAGCACATTGCGCAGGTGCTGGGTATCGCGGCAAGCCAAGCGGGCAAACAGGTTGTAGCTACCTGTGGTGAAATGCAGGCTTACCACCTCGGGAATGCCGCGCAGCCGCTCGATGACGCTGTCGCAGTAAGAACTCTTGAGCAGATAGATGCCTAGAAAAGCCTGGATGCTATAGCCGACCTTTTGCAAATCAAGGTCTAGGGTAGCGCCACGCACAATACCTAATTCTTCGAGCCGCGTCATGCGCACATGGATAGTGCCGCCGGAGACTTGTAGTTGGCGAGCTATTTCAGAATAGGGCAGTTTGGCATCCTTCACTAGCAAACTGATGATACGGCGGTCAGTGTCGTCTAACTCATAGGGGCGGGACATAATAAAAAGACAGTAAGGATGAAAAGACAAAGCTAGGCACACATAACAAATACTATTATAAATTCGGTCTTTGATTGAAGATTAAATAATTTTTTACTCTTTTTTAAATAAAATTTGCATAATTAAGAAAATTCGCTTTACCTTTGACATATCAAAACGCAAACGGCGCTTCGATACCAAACCTTGTAGTGTGGTGAAATTGGCAGACACGCCCTCCTATCTCGGGGGTGAAGAGTAATGGGATAAATTGCACGCTTCTCGGAGCCGCGACTAACCACTTCGTGGAGGTTCAAGTCCTTCCGCTACAGCAATTTGTGAAAAAGGTGCTTTTTAGGTAAAAGGCGCCTTTTTTGCGTTATAAACTCTTCTTTTAGCGGTAGATAACGAGCGGTTCTGACGTTATCAATTACCTCGACGTCAACCCGCTCCTTTAAACTCCGTACTTTTGGCCTTATAAAGGCTGCCCGACCGTCCGCGTCTGAGGGGAGCCGACCACATGGGCTTAAAAATACTGATTACCCTCCTACTCGTTTTAATCAACGGGTTTTTCGTCGCCGCCGAGTTTGCCCTAGTCAAGGTTCGCTCTTCTCAGATTGACTTGCGTGCTCAGGAGGGCAACAAGCTGGCCCGGCTCACCCAGACGATGTTGCACAATCTGGAGGCGTACCTGTCGGCCACGCAGCTCGGTATTACGCTGGCTTCGCTAGGCCTAGGTTGGATTGGGGAGAGTGTCGTAGCCGAAGTCCTACTGGCCATCATCCACAAGCTTGGGCTGGTAGTTTCTCCCGAAACAGTGCATAGCATTGCGCTAGTGGCTTCGTTTGCCACTATCACGGTGCTGCACATTGTTATTGGCGAGCAGGCACCTAAGGTGCTGGCCATTCAGAAGCCAGAGGCAACCACTCTGTCTATCGTTGCACCGCTGCGCATCTTTTATATTGTTACGTTTCCGGCTATTTGGCTGCTGAATAAGTTGTCAAACGGCTTGCTGGGTCTATTTGGTGTAAAAGCCGTGCACGGCAGCGATGTGCACACAGCCGAAGAGCTGCGCCTTTTGCTCGACCAAAGCAAAGAGAGCGGTGAGATTCAGGACTCAGAACACGAGCTGATTGAAAACGTCTTCCAGTTCAACGACCGGATGGTAAAGCAGATAATGGTGCCTCGCACCAAACTCGCTGCTCTCGACGTGAATGCGCCGGAAGAAAAGTTGCTCGAGAAGATTTTCAGCGAAGGCTACTCGCGCTTGCCAGTATATGAAGGCAGCATCGACAATATTGTGGGTGTGCTCAATGTCAAAGATTTGCTGCCCATTGTGCGGCGCGGTGAGCCGCTAGAGCTAGCCCGCATTATGCGCCCGGCCTACTTCGTGCCCGAAACCAAGAAAATCAACCGCCTGTTGCGCCAGTTTCAGCGCAAGCACATTGTGATGGCGGTGGTGAGCGACGAGTTTGGTGGTGTGTCAGGCATCGTAACTATCGAGGACATCATGGAAGAGCTGGTAGGCGAAATCCAGGACGAGTACGATAATGAAGTGCCGGTAGTGGAAAAGATTTCTGAATCGGAATATCGGGTTAATACCTCTACCCCTATCCCCGACGCTAACGAATACCTCCCTTATCCCCTACCCGAAGGCGACGACTACGAAACGGTGGGCGGCCTGCTGAATGTGCTGTATGGCAATATTCCGGAAGTAGGCGACGTGGCCGTACTCGAACCCTACGAGTTCCGGGTGCTCAGCCGGGCCGGCCGGGTAGTAGAGATGGTACAACTACGCGTGCTGACCCCGCTAGTGCCAGCCGATGTAGACCCACTGGCCGCTTAGGGTCTTGCTACAAGCTTTTTTCGCATTAGCCGCTGTTTGCTTAAAGGCAAGCAGCGGCTATTTTGCTATACCACCGCTGTTGCACCGTCGGTAAACCAACTGGCGTATAGCTGGTAATTGGCCGCCGTGCGGCGCAAGCCTTCGGCTTGTGCCTCGCTTACGGGCTTTATTTTCTTAGCGGGCACCCCCGCGTAGAGATAGCCTGGCTCACACACCATATTTTCGAGCACCACGGCGCCCGCTGCAATGAGGCAGCCGCGGCCTACTAAAGCGTGGTCCATCACAATGGCGCCCATGCCGATGAGCACGTCGTCCTCGACGGTGCAGCCGTGCACTAGTGCTCGGTGGCCAATGCTTACCCGCGACCCGATTGTAAGGGCTGCCTTTTGATAGGTACAGTGCAGTACTGCGCCATCCTGAATGTTGGTTTCGTCGCCGATGCGGATGCTATTAACGTCGCCCCGAATCACGGCCGTAAACCACACTGTGCAGCCTCGGCCTAGTACTACATCGCCCACCACTGTAGCATTATCAGCTAAAAAGCAGTCAGGGCCAATGGTGGGCATGATGCCTTGAACGGGCAGCAATAGAGCAGGCATGAGGCAAATAAGTAAGGTGAGCGGCCAAATGTAGGACAGCCGCCGTTAGCGAGCACAGTGGCCCCTAGGTAGCCTACCGGCTCGTTGATAGCACTAAGGCGCTACGCTAAGCGCGCAGCAGACGCTTCCAAGTACCCTTTTCCCAGTTGTATTTCAGCGTACTTGGCAGGGCTTCCCAGAAGTACTTGCTAGTTTCGACTGCGAAGCTGGGCTGCATGTAGCAGTTGATGGTGCAGCCCTCGCACTGCGGCAGGCGGCCTTCGAGGGCGGCGAGGCGCTGGGTGGCGGGAGCATTGTAGAGGTCAAACAGCTGGCCACCGATGGGGAATTTCTGCTCACCTAGGTGGTAGCAGGGCAGCACCAGCTCGTTGCTGGGCGAGATGACTAAGGTGGTGCTGGCAGCCCGGCACACGGGCGCGGCCACGTGGTTGCCCCCATCGCGGCGCAAGGCAATGAAGCCTTCGTTGAGGTACACGCCCCGGCGCTTGCCAAAGGCTGATAGATAGGTCAGCTCCTCCTCTGTGAGCTGCTCGCCAGTTTCGACCTCACCATAATCGAACGCCGGGTTAATAATGAGCATCAAGCCATTGGGCTGCGTAATATCGCGGTACACCGCCTCTAGGTCCGCCAGGTTTTTGCGGAAGACGGTGAACAGAATATCGGGCCGCTCACCCAGCTCCTTCGCCACCCGAATGCTTTCGAGCACAAAATCGTAGCAGGCCACACCGCGCCCTAGGTCGTGGGTGGCGCGGTCGGCCGAGTCGAGCGAGAAATGCAGCATATCGACCAGACCGCGCAGCTTCTGCGCATTCTTCGGGTAGAGCAGGCCGTTGGTCGTGACGGTGGTGATGAAGCCCAGCTGCCGGGCCAACGCCAAAAACTCGGGCAGCTGACGGTGCAGCAGTGGCTCGCCGCCCGTAAAGTCTATTACCCTCACCCCTAGACGCTTGAGGTCACGCAGATTTTGCTCAACATCGGCTAGCGTGATATAGGGCGACGGCTTCTCCCAGATATCACAAAAAGAGCACTTCGCGTTGCAGCGGTACGTGACGTAGTAGTTGCAGAGAACCGGGTGGCGAACGAGACGCATAGCTGAGGGCAAACTGAGGAGCTCGCGGGGCTGCGAAAATGCCACAGCTACGCGAACTACAAAGTTCGCCCTACGAAAGTTAGTGCGGGAGTTGGCCCCAGGCCGCCGCATCCCAGTGCTTGGGGGTAGCTGCTAGGGCCTCGGGCGTGGCTTCTCCATAGTGCTCTTGGTAGTAGCTGCAAAACCCTTTGAGCGGGCAGCGCGGGCAATTAGGCTTTTGAAAAAAGCAGATTTGCTGGCCAAGCCAATAATTATGCTTGTGAAAATTAAATAAGCCTTCGGGGTCGAGCTGCGGCTTTAGCATATCTAACAGCACAGCATGGGCCTTCTCGACCGACACCTTAGGACCTAGGAAGCCCACGCGCTGCGCCACGCGATGCACGTGCGCATCGACGGGAAGCACGGGCTTGCGGAAATTAAAGAGGAGTACTAACGAAGCCGTTTTTAAGCCAATTCCGGGCATGTCGGTCAGCCAGGTCATGCTGCGCTCGGTAGGCCAATCGGCCAGAAAATCGAGATTGAAGCTCCCCCCAGTTTCTGCTTTGATGCGCCCCAGTATTTCTTGAATGCGGGGCGCCTGTGTAGCTGGCCAGCGCGTGGTGCGGATGGCATGAATCAGGTCGTCGAGCGGCGCTGCCAGTACGCCTTCCCAGTCGCCGAAGGCTTCGAGCATACGGTCGTAGGCTAGTTCTTCATCGGCGTGGGTGGTGCGGTGCGACAGCAAGGTCGAAATGAGCTCACGCATGGGCGTGCGCCGGGCCGCGGTAGGCACCGGCCCAAAAAACTCATTCAGGATAGCATGGTCGGCCAGCGCCTTGTCGGTAGGCGAGGCAGCGTAGGTGGCGGGAGTAGGCATAGCTGATTGTACCGCCAAGCCCGGCCCTAGGTTGTTGTGGCTGGGCACAAAAAAAGCGGCTCCTTGCAGAGCCGCTTTTTTGTGAGTTAGTAAGCCTTACAGCTGACCGCGTTTGGCAGCCTTCTGCATTTTCTCGTTGGCGAAGATGGCAACCTCAACACGGCGGTTAGCGGCTTTGCCAGCTACAGTCGTGTTGTCGGCCACGGGCTGCGACGAGCCATAGCCCGTAGCCGTGATGCGGCTAGTTTCTACACCTTTGGCGGTCAGTTCGTTGGCCACGGCTTGGGCACGACGCTGGCTCAGAGGCTGGTTGATGGCATCGGAGCCCGACGCATCGGTATGGCCATCGATTACCACGTTGGTATCAGCATATTTCTGGAGCGTGGTGGCTAGCTCATCGATATTGCCCGTAGCAGCGGCCGTTAGGCTCGACGAGTTAGACGCGAACAGAATGCCCGAGGCGAACGTGATTTTGATGCCCTCACCAATGCGCTCTACTTTGGCGCCTTCGAGGTCGCGGCGTAGCTCGGCGGCTTGCTTATCCATCTTGCGGCCGATGAGCGCACCGCCCGCACCGCCTACTACAGCACCTAGGATAGCGCCCTTGGCCGTACCCGACTTACCGCCAATAACGCGGCCCAGAATGGCACCACCAGCCGCACCACCCAGGCCGCCAATAATACCGCCCTTCGTGGTTTTGTTCATGCCTTTCGGCTTGTCAGTCGTTACCGTCGAGGATTGTGCCTGTGCAAAGTGCCCTACCAACAGCAATAGCGCCAGCAAGTAGGAAAAAGAAAAGCGTAGGGTCTTCATGAACTTATAAATGGAATGTAAAAATGGTGACGGGTTGAATGGAACAGCTATTCGCTGGCAAGTTCGGCACGTTGCAACCACCTTGCCAAATATCCGGCTTAGGATAGCGGCCTTTTACGGCCCAACTACGAATAGGGTCCGCCTAGGGCACAAAAAGCCCGGCTAATGGGCCGGGCTTTGCATTGCTAATTGGCTGGCTGAGCAGCTTATTTTTTGTTTTTATAGCGGTTGTAGCGAGCTGGGTCTTTCTTCTTGTCTTGGTTGCGGCCAATGAGGCCACCGCCTACTACGCCAGCAGCCGTGCCAATTAGGGCACCTTTGCCGCCCCCAATCACAGCGCCCGTTACGGCACCAGCACCACCGCCGATGGCGGCACCTTTGGCTTTACGGCTCCAGCCTTTACGGTCTTGGGCTTGCACCGCCGAGCTACCTAATACAATAAAAGTCAACAGTAAAACGAAGATTTTGGCAAACGCTTTCATATCGAAGAGGAAGTTTAGAGAAAGAGAACGTAGCGTGGCCGCCACACAAGAAGCTTTAACGAAACGGCTAAATTTCAGGTTGTGTTTAACACACAAAAAAGCCTGAGCACTACTGGCTCAGGCTTTTTAAAGTTCAGCTTATCAAGAAGATTAATTACTTATAGCGTGCCGGCCTCGGCAGCTTTCTTCATTTTTTCATTGGCGTAGATGGCTACCTCCACGCGGCGGTTGGCTTGGCGGCCTTCGGCAGTGGTGTTATCGGCCACTGGCTGGGTTGAGCCGTAACCCTGGGTAGTAATGCGGCTAGTGGCTACGCCCTGCGCCGTGAGGCTGCTAGCTACCGATTGGGCCCGGTTCACGCTCAGCGGCTGGTTGATGGCGTCGGTACCGGTGTTATCGGTGTGCCCTTCCACGAGCACGTTAGTGTCAGGGTATTTCTGAAGCGTAGCGGCCAGTTTCGAAATATCGGCCTGCGACGTCGAGCGCAAAGCGCTGCTGTTGGTGTCGAAGAGGATGCCCGAGTCGAACGTGATTTTGATACCCTCGCCTACGCGCTCTACTTTGGCGTTGGCCATGTCGCGCTGCAATTCAGCTGCTTGCTTGTCCATCTTGCGGCCAATGAGAGCACCAGCGCCACCACCTACGGCGGCCCCTAGGATAGCACCAGCTGCCGTGCCCCGGCCGCCCCCGATGATGCGGCCCAGCACAGCCCCAGCCACGGCCCCACCGCCAGCCCCGATGAGGCCGCCTTTAGAGGCTTTGGTCATTCCAGTTTTGCGGGCGCCAGTGCCGTTGTTGCTCGATAGGTCGGGCTGGGTAGTGGTTTGGCGCGAAGAAGCACACGAGCCAAGCAGCATTACAAAAGCCATCAGCGTGGCTAGAAAGGTCTTAGGAGTTGTCATGGGGACAGGTAATAAAGAAAAATTTGGCTTTGCAACCGGGCAGTATACGAAAAAGCCCACCCCGGTTGTTGGGGTGGGCTTTTCAAAGGGTGTGCCAAAGCAAAGCAAGCTGGCAGCAGCAGGCGCAGGCAAGAGACCGGAAAAAGTTTTCTCTTAGTGTCTTACCTAGCTGCCTAACTGTTTACTTTTTGACCATACCTAGGAGATTGGCTAAGCGCTGCTTTAGCTCGCGGCGGTCTACGATAAAGTCGAGAAAGCCGTGCTCTAGCACAAACTCGGCGCTCTGGAAGCCCTTAGGTAGGTCTTTGCCAATGGTTTCCTTGATAACCCGCGGGCCAGCGAAGCCGATGAGGGCACCGGGCTCCGCAATGTTGAAGTCGCCAAGCATGGCAAACGACGCCGTAACGCCGCCCGTGGTAGGGTCAGTGAGCAGGCTCACGTAGGGAATGCCTGCCTCGGCGAGCAGCGCCAGCTTGGCCGAGGTTTTGGCCATTTGCATGAGCGAGTAGCCGGCCTCCATCATGCGGGCGCCGCCCGAGCGCGAAATCATGAGGAAGGGCACGCGGTTTTGGCGAGCGTAGTCGATGGCGCGGGCTATTTTTTCGCCTACCACCGAGCCCATCGAGCCCCCAATAAAACGGAAGTCCATGGCGGCCACCACCAGCGGCTGGCCAGCGCTCTGGCCGTGCGCCGTGCGCACGGCGTCCTTGAGGCCCGTGTTTTTTTCGGTGGACTGCACGCGCTGCGGGTAGGCCTTGGTATCGGTGAAAACCAGCGGGTCGGCCGAGGTCATAGCAGCGTCCAGTTCCTCAAATTGCCCGTCGTCGAAGAGCAGCTCGAAGTACGTGCCAGCATCGATGCGGTCGTGGTGGCCGCAGTTGCCACACACATAGCTGAGGCGCCGGTGCTCGGCCATCGTGACCACTGTTTTGCACTCGGGGCATTTGTACCAGAGGCCATCGGGGGTCTCTTTCTTTTGCTCGGTAGGGGTAATGATACCCTTTTCCTGTCGCTTAAACCAAGCCATAGATAATGGGGAGAACCTAGGTAGCTGCCGCCCGGCGGCGGGTAGCTAAAAGGTGCGGGTGAGTACGTGTAGAAGCAGTAAAAAAACTAATTGGCGACGCCGCCAAGCTACGGGCAAAAAGAAGGGCGACCACCCACCAGCCCACTGACGCACGCCGCGCCGTGCCTAGGGCCAGGGTATGGAAGGGTGGGCAAAGGTACGGCAGCGGAAATTGCGGTAACTTGGCAGGCAAAACTCATTTTTCTTCCGCTTATGTTTTCTGCGAAATTTACGGCTCGCCGGGCGTATCTGCCTGGGCTGGCGCTGCTGGCGGCCACCGCCCTCACGCTGCCAAGCTGTGTAACGGCCAAGCGCTACGAAGACCTGCAAGCCCGCCAGCGCAACGAGCAGGAGGCCCGCCTCGCCGCCGAGCAGCAGACCAGGCAGCTCAAAGCCGACCTGCAAAAAACGAATGACGTGCTAACCGAATTGCGCGCCGACCAAAAGCGTCTCATCGCCGACTCGACCCAAACAGGCAACTCACTGCGCCGCACCCGCACCCTCTACAGCCAGCTGACGGAAAGCTACGACAAGCTGCTCAAGAACAGCGACCGTGCCCTTGCCGACCGCAACAACGAGTATGGCAAGCTGGCCAAGGACCTCGCCACCCGCGAAAGCGAGCTAGGTACCCTCGACCAAAGCCTGCGTAAGTCAAAAGCTGACCTAGCCGCCCGCGAGGCCAAGCTAACTGAGCTAACCCAGGCGCTAGCCGAGAAGGACAAGGCCGTAAATGACCTCAAGGCCCGCGTGAGCAACGCCCTACTCAGCTTCAATTCTAAAGACTTGCAAGTGAAGCTCAAGGATGGCAAAGTGTACGTGTCACTTTCTGAGCAACTGCTTTTCAAGTCGGGCTCGACCAAGGTAGACCCTAAAGGCCAGGAAGCCCTGAAAAAGCTGGCAGCCGTGCTACAAGAGCAGAAAGACGTGAATGTGGTGGTAGAAGGCCACACCGACAACGTACCCATGCGCCCCACGGGCGGCATTACCGATAATTGGGACTTGAGCGCGCTGCGCGCCACCGACATTGCCCGCCTACTCACTACTAGCGGTGTCGAGCCCAGCCGCATCACGGCTTCGGGCCGCTCGCAGTACGTGCCCGTGGCCAGCAACGACACGCCCCAAAACAAGGCCATGAATCGCCGCACCGAGATTATTCTCACGCCTAAGCTCGACGAGCTGTTTCAGATTTTGGACGCCAACAGCAGCGGCTCTGCGGCCAAGCCCTAGGTAGCTTGCCGACCGTTTTGCTGCAAAAACCCCGCTCCACGAAAATGGAACGGGGTTTTTGCTTTGTACTAACTTAGGACGATTTTGTACCAACTTAGGGCGTTTCCGCTTAAAGCGTCACGGAAAGCCGCGTGAAGTAATATGCGCCGTTGAAGCCGAACTGGTTGGCATTGTACAGGAAGCGGCCCCGGTTGGAGTTGTCGACGCTGGAGCTGTAGCTGTTAGCGCCCACTGCAAAGTTGTTGGGGTCGTTGCGCGGGTCCACGATTACTTTGTCGGGGTACACGTTGAAGAGGTTGTTGACGCCCACCGTCAGGCCCACTTGCTTGAGAATCTGGTAACTCACAGTGAGGTCCGTAATCCATTTGGCCGAGAACGTCTGGTCAAGGTTCGAGCGAACCGGGTCCTGGTCTTTGGTTTGCACTTCGCCAAAGCGCACGCTGCGGGCTTCGACGCTAAACTTATCGAGGCTGTAGTTGGCGGTCAGCAGGATTTTGCTGCGCGGGTTGCCGTTTTCGAGGCGGGTGCGCTGCTGGCGGTTGAAGAGCGTGTTTTGCAGGTTGGCGGTGCCGGCGGTCTGGTCGTTGTTGATGGTGCTGGAGGAGCTGTTGAAGCTACGCACCACCGTTTCGTTGAAGTTGGCCGCCGCTGTGAAGCCTAGGTTGCTGCGCTCATTTAGGCGCAGGCGCTCGCTTAGCACCACGTCGATGCCCTGGGTGCGCGTGTTCACGGCATTGGCAAAGAACTGCACCGACGTCACCTGCGTGTTGCGCAGGATGGTGGCCACCGTGGGGTTGCTTGTCGTGAACTGCGACGAAAGCACGATGCGGTCGCGGATATCAATCTGGTATAAGTCGGCCGTGAGGGTGAACGTGCGCAGAAAGCGCGCCGTGAGCCCTAAGCTATAGTTGGTCGATTTTTCCTGCCGCAGTGCCTCTACCCCAAAGCCGGGCTGTGTACTGTTGCTCACATCGTTGCGCACGATGGGGCTGTCGTTGTTGGCCGTAAGCACTTGGCGCGGGTTGCCACTCACAAACTGCGTGGCCGTGCTGGTGAAGTAGCGCTGCTGCAAGGAAGGCGCCCGGAAGCCATTGCCTATAGTGCCGCGAATGGCCAGCCCGTCGATGATGCTAAAGCGGGCGCTGGCCTGGCCGCTCACGTTGCCGCCAAAATCGCTATAGCGCTCGGCCCGGCCAGCCAAATGCACCAGCAGCCGCTCCGAAATATCGCTTTCTAGGTCTACGTAGCCAGCCAGGTTAGTGCGCGACTTATTCACCTCATCCTGCGGCTGATAGCCCGGAAACACCTGCGAGCCTGAGGCCGTGGGTGCCCCGTTCAGCAGCCGCCCGCCGTTGATGTACGAGGCATATTCCCCCCGCCCAATCAGGAAGTTATCCACCCGAAACTCGCCGCCGAAGGCCACGTTGAGCGTGGCCAACGGCCCTACCTGCTCGAAGCGCCGCGAGAAGCCTAGGTTGGTTGTGTTCTGCAAAAAGGCCAGCCGCCCGGCGTAGAAGCTGGTAGGATTCACGCCCACCAGGTTAGGGCCCTGCGGCAGCGAGGCATTCACCGAGCCCGACACGTTGTAGGCCAGCTCGTTGCGCCCGAAGGTGTTGCTGAGGTCGGCCGCGAAGCCGCCGACGGTTTTGCGCACACCCACAATGGCCGACTGGTCGTAGAGCGTGACGTCGATAAACGGCAAATAACCGTTGGGAAAGATGTTTAAGTCTATCTGCGTGAGCGCGGTAGGCAGGCGATTGAAGCCCGCGGCGTGGCTGGTGCGGTAGGCGGCGTTGCCCATCAAATACACCTCGTAGCCGCTACCTAGGCGGTAGCCGCCATTGAGGAAGCCCGAAAAGTTGCGCAGCGCCGATTGCCCCACCCGAATATCATTGCGGTCGAAGCCCCGCTGCGATACTAGTGCATCGTCCTGCGCCTTCAGGTCGCGGCGCGCCTGCTCGGTGTTGGCCGAGGCCGGGTAGTTGCCGCCCGAGTCGCCTAGGTATATGAGCGGCGCCGTGTCGGCAAAAGACCGATTGGTATAGCCGCGGTTCAATAACTGTCCGCCAATATCGAGGAAGCCTCTTTTATTCAGGCCAATTCCGATGTTGATGTCAGCCTGCTGGGTTTGGCCGTCGCTCTCCACAGTTTGGCCGTAGAGGCCGGTGGCCTGCACGCCAGTAGTGTCGTCTTTGAGCTGAATGTTGATAACGCCCGCGATGGCGTCGGAACCGTATAGCGCCGCCGCGCCATCGCGCAGCACTTCAATGCGCTTGATGGCGGCCGTGGGTATCACGTTGAGGTCGGTTCCCACCGAGCCGCGGCCCACCGTACCGTTGATGTTCACCAGCGCCTGTTGGTAGCGGCGCTTGCCATTCACCAGCACTAGCACTTGGTCAGGACCTAAGCCGCGCAGCGTGGCGGGGTCGGCAGCATCGGTACCGTCTGAAATGGTCTGGCGTGACGACTGAAACGAGGGCGCCACGTAGGTCAGCACCTGGCTCACGTCGGTTTGGGCAAAAGCTTTAATTTCACGGGCCGAAATCACGTCTACCGGCGAAGCTGTCAACACGTTGGAGCGGCCGATAGCGGCCCGCGAGCCGGTTACTACCACGTCGCCTAGGTCGGTGGCCGAAGCCACCAAGCGCACTTCCAGGGTGGTGCGGCCTTGCACGGGCACTTGCTGCGGGGCAAAGCCCAGGGCCGAGATAGTGAGCGTGGCTTGCGGCGATACCGAAAGCGAAAACTCGCCGTTGGCGCCGGTGGCGGTACCGTTGGTGGTGCCGCGCTCAAGTACGGTGGCCCCCGGCTGTGCCTCGCCAGTGGCGCTCAGCACCCGGCCCGTTACGGTGATGTTCTGGGCATGCGCAGCCAGCGCCGTGACGACCAGCAAGGGCGTAAGTAGGCTTTTTTTCATATTAAATGAATGGAGTAACTGTTGGAGAGAAGGATAGCCACTTGTACGTCATGGCTTTGCAAAAAGCCGACGTGCCAGCCACTGCCCTAAGCTGGCAGTTGGCGCTACCCACAAAAAATGAGAGAATTGATTGGTCTTCGCCGCAGCGAATTGCTGGAAACTACGCGCAACAACACGCCCCGCCTGCCGGGCGGCAACAACACAAACAGCAGGCTACAAAAGGACGCATGAGGGCATAGGCGCTAGAGACCTAGGGCGCTTCAAACTGGCTTGCCGGTTTTTTGTTCGCGCAAGCCGTGCCCACAAGCCACCTTAGCATGCCAGTATCATTCTATTATCCAACAGGATATCTAGACGATAATTATTTCCACCACTGCGCATTTAGCGGCCCGGCGGCTACCTCCACGCGTTGCCCCGGCGCGGGAAGCAGCAACTCAGACTCCCTCACCAGCTCGAGCAGGCGCTGCACCGGCTGCCGCCAAGCATGAAACGCCAAGTTGAAGGTGCCCCAGTGTAGCGGCAGCAGTGGCCCACCGCCTAGCAGCTGGTGCGCCCGCGCGGCCTCGTCTGGCCCTAGGTGGATGCCGGCCCACTCCGCGTCGGCCGCGCCGATTTCGAGCATCACGAGGTCGAAGGGCCCAAACTTCTCCCCTATCTGCCGAAAAGCTTCGTCGAACGGCCCCGAGTCGCCACCAAAAAACACACGGTGCTGCGGCCCCAGCAGCACCCATGAGGCCCACAGCGTACTGTCGCGGTTCAGCAGCCCGCGCCCCGAGAAGTGCCGCGCCGGCGTAGCTATCAACTTAAAATCGGGCGCTACGGCTACTTCATCCCACCAAGTCAGCTCCGTAATCTTATCGGCCGGCACGCCCCAGCGGCGCAGGTGCGCACCCACCCCTAGGGGGCAATAAAACCGCGCCGTGCGCCCAGCCAGCGCCCGAATGGCGAGTGGGTCGAGGTGGTCGTAGTGGTCGTGCGAAAGGACGATGCCATCGAGCGGTGGCACATCGGCCAGGGCAAAAGGCGGGGCAAAAAACCGCTTGGGGCCAACCAGCTGCGAAGGTGAGGCGCGCTCGGCCCACACCGGGTCGGTGAGAAAGCGGCGGCCATCTACCTCCAGCAGCACGGTGCTGTGACCTAGCCAAGTAGCGCGCAAGGCATCGGCCGGCACAGGCGCACCTAGGGCCGCTGTATCGGCCCGAAACGGACCTAGGGGCTGCTGAGGCTCGCGTTCGGCTTTCTCAAACAGGTAGCGGCGCAGCATGACCCCATAGCCCGAAGGCGGGCTGATGCTGGTGGGCAACACGTTATAGTATTTGCGGCCGTCGTGGCGGGGCTGAAGCAGCATAAGTAGGAGCCAGCGCTAATAAGCTGGCTCCTGCCTAGACGCGGAGCCACTCCCAATGTTTTTGGGCAGCGGCTACTTGAGGCGATATGCCAGCCCCACGCGGGCGATGCGCACCGAGGCATCGGGGCTGGCTATCGACGTGGTAGCAGGCTGGTAGTTGGCGAAGCCCAGCGAATAGCTCGCTAGCAGGCCCACCCGGTTGCGCCACACGGTGAGGTCGCCGCGCAGCCGAAAATCGAGGCGGTTGGCGGGCGGGCGGCTCAGGTCAGTGCGCCAGCTGCCATTCACGGCCGAGCTTCCGTCGCCTATTTCTCGGGCATTCAGCACGTAGGCTAGCTCAGGTCCCACTAAGGCATCTAGGGCCAGCTTTTCGCCACCTAGGCGCCAGCCCGCGCCCAAAAAGGCCGTGATGCTGGGCGTGTACAGGTGCACCTTGCCTGTAGCGGCGCGGCTGTAGCTAGCCGACGAGCTGCTGTAATAGATAGCATCGACATTGGCGCGGGCTTGCAGCCAGTCGAAGCCCAGGTCAAAGGCCGTGAGCAGGCCGGCCTTGCCCACGCGCTGCGCTCGCAGGCTGAGGCCGGCGCCCGCACCTAGGTGCTTGCCATAGGGGTTGATTACCCGGCTGCTCTCGGCCCCATTGGCAGTAGTGGTCGAAACGGCAGTGGTAGCAGTGGCGTTAGCGCCCCTGAATTCCGAAAAGCCGGCATTGGCGCGGACCGAGTATTCGAGGTGTTGCCCAAAAGCCTGCGTGGCCACGAGCGTGGCGGGCAGCGCCAGCAATAAGTATTTCATACGTGCAGAAAATAAGGGAGCAGCCTGCCCCCTAGGGGCGCTACCGCCGGCAAGCTAGACCGGCAGTGGTGAACGGCGAATGACGTTCGGCGGCGCCCTAAATTTCAGCGCGATTGGGCGTCAGGCTGGTTTTCAGCGCAACTGCTGCTGCACCACGGGCAATGCCAGCGTCGCCCACTGCTGCATTTGCGCGCCCGTATAATGCAGACCATCAGCAGTAAACTGATTTTCAGCGCTAGCAGCAGCCCGCGTGCGCGGCGTAATGTCGACAAAGGCTACGTCGGCGTGCTGGCACTCCTCGTGGGCTACCAGGTTAAACTGGTCGATTTCTTGGGCTATTTGGGCCCGATTGCGGTCGTGGGCGAACGGCGTCACGCCCCAGTCGGGAATCGAGAGCACTACCACGTGCCGCGGCTGCCCGCCCGCAAAGGCTATGGCCGTAGCCAACAGCGCCCGAAACTCGGTGCGGTATAGGGCCACCGACTGGCCCCGGTATTGGTTGTTGACCCCAATCAGCAGCGACACTAAGCCATACGTATGGTGGTCGTGGGCCGCTGCAATGGCCTCTTGCAGCTCGGCGGTCGTCCAGCCGGTGCGGGCAATGATGGTAGGCTCGGCCAGGTTCAGCCCTTGCTGCCGGGCCAGCGCGGCCAGCTGCACCGGCCAGCGGTGAGCGGCCGTTTCGCCCTCCCCAATGGTGTACGAGTCGCCAAGGGCCAGAAAAGACACTGGCGCAGATGAAGTAGAAGCAGCCGAAGTGAGCATACGAGAAGGGCCAGCGCAAGAACAGAGCGCCAGCAGAAGCATAATAAACCGCATAAAACTAACAGGTAGGGGCCCTAAGCTAGGCAAGCGGCCTACCTACGCCACCTAGGCGCTGTCGGATTAGGCCGGTACCGAAGGGACTGGGCGCAGCGGCTGGCGCAGCTGCCGCCAGGCAGTCCATGGACGGGCTAGGCGGTAGAGCTGCCAGGTACCCTGCAGCAACACCGCAGCGAAGAAGGCGGCTACCAACTTGGGTTCAAACAGGAGACTGGTATGCACGAGGGCATTAGGCAGCGGATAATTGGCCATCCGCATTTTGACAATCTCATCCAGCCACTCTATTGGGAAATAACTTGGCAACAAGTAATTCATACTCCCCTCCAAGTTCAGAAAATAAGCCAGTGAAAAGAGGCCAAACAAGGCGTAGCGCCGCGTCAACACAGCGTGCGCACCTAGCAGCAGCAGCGCTGGGTGCCAGTAGCGCTCGTGCATTTGGGTGTTGAAGAAACAGCAGGCTAGGGGGACTAACCCTAGGCTCAGTAGCACCAGTTCATAGTCGGCAAGCTCAAACAACTGGCGGGTACGCATCTTTTGAATCGTAGCCAACCCGAGCGGCAAGAGTACCACTGCCGAAGCTAGCAGAAAGCTCAGCAGTCCCCAGCGCTTGTACGTGACACCCCAAAAGAGTAGAGAATCGGGCTCGTTAAAAGCACGGATTACCCACGCCCACCCATTATAGCAGTTTAAGCTAGCATAGGGAAAATAGCTTGCTGCATCATAGACGATATGCGCGATACGCACCACAGTACCACTCCAGATAAATGGCGCTAGTATAAGCAGTTGTATTGCTACACCTAGAACCACACTTTGCGCCAACTGGCGGGGAGCACGCCACCATTGCGGCGCCCATAGCAGTAGCATGGGTGGGAGCAGCATAATACCTTGGCTCTTCATATTGACGGCCAATAGGTAGAATAAAGCGCTACTGACAGACCGCTGACGCAGGGCCTGCAGCAGTGCCACAAACAGCAGCGTGCTTAAAATGGCATCAACCTGCTCCCACACCACCGTATCGTAGAGGTAGCCGATATTGAGCAAGAACAGCAGCGATAAAATAAACCGCTGGTTGGCATCACCATACCCAAAATAGCGCACTACCAAGATAGCCCCGCCAAAATCAAAAAGCAGCGTAAACGCTTTGAGCCAATGAATGTAGGTAGCAATGTGAGCGGGGCTACCCGCTAACTTGGCATATATATATAATACATACTGATAGAGCGGGTTGTAGTTGTTAGAGTCGAGCTCGTAGGCGGTAGTCAGCCCATGCACGCCTATCTGCGTGGCCCACCCCATCCAACATATGACATCTGTAGTAAAACCCGCATTAGGTGTCAATGATAAGAGCAGTACGTAGAGCAGCACATAAAGCAACCAATGCACCCGGTCTAAGTAGCTTGCTTCAGCAGATACCATATTTATGAAAAGAAAATACAGCTTAAGCTTGCACTTGAAAATGCAAGCCGAAGCGCTTAGAAGCTGTAAGGTAATGCCAGCCTAACCCCGTGCCATTGGCACTACCTTACAGCTTCTGAGCGCATGAATAATTACCCTATTGCTTGGGCCAAGTCCTCAATTAGGTCTTCGGCGTCCTCGATGCCTACGCTGAGGCGAATGAGCGAGTCGCTGAGGCCCGAGGCGCGGCGCTGCTCGGCTGGGATGCTGGCGTGCGTCATGGTGGCAGGGTGGCCGCTCAAGCTTTCTACGCCACCTAGGCTTTCGGCCAGGGTAAAAAGCTGAAACTTCTCAAGCACTGCGATGGCATCCTCTTGCTTATCACCCATAAGCACAAAGGAAATCATACCTCCGAAGTCATTCATCTGGCGGGCGGCCACAGCGTGGTTGGGATGGTTCTCGAAGCCAGGCCAGTACACTTTTTCTACCTTAGGGTGCTGGCGCAGGTATTCGGCCACAGCGCGGCCATTTTCGCAGTGGCGCTGCATGCGCAGGTGCAGGGTCTTGAGACCGCGCAGCACCAAGAAGCAGTCCTGGGGACCGGGCGTGCCACCGCACGAATTTTGATAAAAGCTAAGGTCCTTCAGCAATTGGTCGTCGTTGAAGACCAGCGCGCCCATCACCACGTCGGAGTGGCCGCCCATGTACTTGGTCAGCGAGTACACCACAATGTCAGCGCCCAGCGCCAGCGGCGTTTGCAGGTAAGGCGTCGAGAAGGTATTATCAACGGCCAGCAGAGCGCCGGCCTCTTTGGCTACGCCCGCTGCCGCCGCAATGTCGATGACGTTGAGCAGTGGGTTAGTGGGAGTTTCGACCCAAATGAGCTTAGTACGAGGCGATATTTTGGCGCGCACGGCGGCCATGTCGCCCATCGGTACGAAGTGAAAATTGATACCTAGGGGCGCGTACACCTTGGTCATGATGCGGTAGCTGCCGCCATAAAGGTCGTCGGTCGAGATGACCTCATCGCCGGGTTTCAGCAGGCGCAGCACGCAGTCGATAGCTGCCATGCCCGAGGCAAACGCCAGGCCGTGGCGACCATTGTCGAGGGCGGCCAGGGCATCTTGCAGCTGCGTGCGGGTGGGGTTGTGAGTGCGCGAGTACTCGTAGCCTTTATTGTCGCCCGGCGACCGCTGGGCGTAGGTCGAGGTCTGGTAGATAGGCGTCATAATGGCCCCCGTGGTGGGGTCCGGGTGCACGCCGGCGTGGATGGCTTTGGTGGCGAATTTCATAGGACTACAAAGGTACCGCCTAGCGCGGGCGCACGGCTGACGCGCTAGCTTACTAGTTTTCAAAGGCAACCTGAGCTTCGAGATTATATTCGCAAGGACATTTTTAACCTTCTTTTTATTCATGAAAAAACCCCTACTCAATCTGTTTTCCCTGCTCTTAGCGGCCACCGGAGCTATGGCCGCCCCCGCTCCTAAACCGACACCTAAGCCAGCCGCCGTCGACTCGGCCGCCCGCTACCGGGCGGTGGTCGATTCTATTCAGAGCACGCTTCATTACCAAACGGGGCACCTCACGCTGCCCGGTGGCATCGGCGAGCTAACGGTGCCGGCTGGCTACCGCTACCTCGACTCGGCCCAGAGCCGCCGCGTACTCACTACCTATTGGCACAATCCTGACGGCACTAGCCTAGGCATGCTTTTCCCAAAAGACAAAGGTCCCCTCGACGATGCCAGTTGGGCCTACGTCATCGAGTATGACGGCATGGGCTACGTGAAAGATGACGACGCCAACGACATCGATTACAACGACTTGCTGGCCGACATGCAGAAGGACTTAGAAGAGGAAAATCCAGAGCGCGAAAAGGCCGGTTTCGAGGCTGTGCACCTCATGGGCTGGGGCGCCAACCCCTACTACGACAAAGACCAGCACGCCCTGCACTGGGCCAAAATATTACGCTTTGGCAGTAGCCGCGACTCGACCCTCAACTACAACGTGCGCTTGCTGGGCCGCAAAGGTGTGCTGGTGCTCAATGCCGTAGCCTCGCCCGAGCAGCTGGCCGAAATCAAGGCTAGTATTCCTAGCCTGCTGGCCAACGTGTCATTTGCCAAAGGCCAGCAATACACCGATTACAACGCGGGCATCGATGAGGTAGCGGCCTACACCATTGGCGGCCTAGTGGCGGGTAAGGTACTGGCCAAGGTCGGCTTTTTTGCCATCATCCTCAAGTTCTGGAAGCTGGGTTTGCTGGCCCTAGGTGGCGCCTGGGCCGCTATCAAGCGCTTCTTCGGTTTTGGCTCTAAAGAAGCGTAGCTAGCCACGCACGGCCCCGGGCCGTAAATAAACGGGAAAGCCCGTCCGGCACTGGCCAGGCGGGCTTTCCCGTTACTTTGTGGCAATGACATTTCTGCGCGAGCTTTTCCAAAAGAATTTTTCTACCCTGCTCACAATGGCAATGCTGGTAGCCGTGCCCTTGCTAGGGTCGGGCTCCTTGGTGTACCTCCTGACCCAGCACCAAGACTTGCTGCAGCACCTCACGCCTTGGCAGATGCTAGCGTACTTCGCACTGATGGGCATCACGATGGCGCTAGCGCTTACCAACAGCACGTTTGTAGTCATCATTACGGGCTACTTTTTGGGCTGGGCAGGGCTGCCAGGCATGGTAGCCTCTTACGCCCTAGCCGCTGCCCTAGGCTACGAGTTGGCCCGGCGCCTCGACCAAGGCAAGCTGCGCGGCTTCCTGCATCACTTCCCCAAGGCTGATGCCGTGCTAAGCGAATTACAGGACCAAAGCTGGCAGCTCATTCTGCTCACGCGTCTATCGCCAGTGTTGCCGTTTGCACTTATGACTTTCGTACTAGCCATCGTGGGCGTGCCGCGAAAGCGTTTCCTGGCTGCGTCGGTGCTAGGCATGCTGCCGCGCAGCTTATTTTTCTATTGGCTCGGCACTAAAGCGTCGGATGTGCTAGCTCTACTGCGCGACCCCGATGAGGGCACGCTCAGTAAGCTGGTATTGCTATTACTAGTGGCCGCCTCGCTACTGGGACTCTACGTAGTTTTCAACCGAGCCCTTCAACGCGTGCTGCGGCGTGGTACAGCAATTCCAAAAAATTAGTGCCTGACAATGACTGGCTTGCTTAAAATGCCACTCATTTTGAGCTAAAAAGTTTGACCTAGGCTTGTGCGACCCAAATTTTTCTTTCTACCTTTGCACTCCCAACACGGGAACACGGTTGCATAGCTCAATTGGATAGAGCATCTGACTACGAATCAGAAGGTTTGGGGTTCGACTCCCTATGCGACCACTAAAAACCCTCTCAGCAGCACGCTGAGGGGGTTTTTTGTTTTCCGGGGGACGGTTTAGGGGACAGGCCTAGAAAATGGATGTTCAGGCACGTACTTCGCGACTACTAAAGTCGCTACATCTTACCGCCTTTCTCACCCAATGCCTTTCAAATACCAAGCTCAACTAGATGCATTAACGCTAACGCTTGTAGTCTGCCCCTGTAGACAGGCCAGCCCACGAGAAGGGATAGCATATCGGTTTGCACATATTCCCGCTAATAACCCGGCTAACTTCTTGCCCCGTCCGTTGGAGGGGGCTCCACCGCCCCGGCGTATCAATATTGAGTCTGATTCATCTCGCGAGCAAGTTATTGAAGCAGAAACAACTATGTGCGACCTATGGGGTATATCTTTATTTGAAACCCCAGAAGCTGCCCAGCGACTATTTAGGGCTATTAACAAAAAGAGACAGCTCTTGACGCACACTCATATTGCGGAGCTTATGCTTACCCCGGCCGATGGCAAATGCACACCACCAGACGGAAACCGACATTTTAATTTGCACGAAGCGGAGGATGTATGCCTGAGTAATAATGTGCGCAAAGCCCTTCCCATCTTATGAAAACGCAATCAGGTTGGCCTCTTAGTGCAGAAGCATTTGCTAGTGGCTTAGTCAAGCAGGGCGACTTGATTCAGTATGATGGGCCAATACTTTCACATTATACCTCTCGCTCCAAAAAGAAGCATTACCTTTTTTCGTGGGTAGATTATGATGAGACGTACAACCGATGGCTCGTACTTGAGGCCACATTAGTACAACTCTACGACTACCTTACCAACGCTATCTCGCTAGCTGACATCTTCGAAGACGGCTATAACAACCGGGTTATCTTGCTGCACACCGATGCTAGTGGCACCTGCTCTAATGGTTTGCTAGTACCAGCCGATGAATTGGTAGCTGATTACCAGCCTGACGCAGACTCTTACTACGAGTTGGCCATGCCAGCATCGTATGAACGATACTTTGAGAATGCGAAAACCGACATAGAATTCGCTGGACACCTGCAAAACTTGCGTGCAGAGGCCGTTCGGTTTCGCCTAGCTCCGTTTGAGAATCGCTTTGCCTCTACTATTGGTGCCGGCGACATCGGCGGCTTTTTACAGCGAGTTACGCGCTCATTTAAGAGCTATGTAGAGGTACGATTCCTATTTCTTTTCAGTGGCCTATTCAGGGGGGAAGAGCAAATGCTAAGTGCTCTAAGCAAGGTACTCAATATGGCTGAACCTAGGTCAGTTTTTACTAAGCATGGGAGCTTTGAAATCGACTTAGCAGTTGATATTCTACCACTTATTCAAGTAGATAGCGCAATAATAGACTGGCAAAAGCAAGCCTTGCAGGAGTACAAGCGTGACGTTTTTGACTTTGACTTTGCTACTAACGGTCGACCTCTAAACTTGCTCAATGCTACCGATGAGCAGTTACGGGCCATCTACTTACCCCTTATTCAGATAGCTAACAATCCGAATTACTACGTGGAGACACGTATTGAGAAGCAGACGGATTATCAAGTGCTTAAACCAGTTTCGCGAGCTATCTCACGTCAAATTGCCCCCGCCAAACCTAAGACTGAGGAAACCGATGTAGCCATTGAAACAGAATTAACTAACGTTCTACTAGAGCTTCAAAAGGGACAGGATATTCGCAATATCTCCTTAACCCAATTGCGCAGGGCTATGATTTCCGTTAGCACTGGTGACCAGTCATCTAGCACTGTGAGCGGATTTAGAACCGCAGAGGGTCAGGTGTTGGAGTTTAGTGAATCTATTGACGTAAGTCTTTCACGTATTGGAGATCTATACCAAGCGAGTTACACCCCATGGGATATATCTGTATTAGGTGCCACGGGCAAAGCCGCTATGGATGCCTTTTATAATGAATTGCGCAAGTTGTACGCTCGTTTCCAGCGTAACCAAGAAGACCGGCAGGAGCAGCGCGGAGGATTACGCTCAGAGCGCGAAGGCAGAATACTCGATGCATTCGGGGAGTTACTTGTATCACCCTCTTTATAACAAAGCCCCCCTATCGATTTTAATGGGGATTTTGCTATTACCAATCCTGCTCTCCTAAACTAATCCATTAGTTAAGCTTCGAAGCGTTCGCTACTGACGCTATAGCACTGAGATGCTACTTATGATACCGTGGCTCCAATTAGCCGTCCGCTTCCGTCCTGAACGTGTTCGACCGCTACTCGACACGCTGACGGCCCTGGCCCTACTGCAGCCGACACCGGAGTGAGCGTACGCGGGATAGCTGGGGCTATCAGAATCCGCTTGTGGCTACACAGTAGAGCTATCTTCACGGTCATGAAAAAACTCTTATTCTTAGGGGCGTGCTTGGTAGCATTAGCTTCGTCGCCGGTAGTGGCACAGACGGGTGGAGCGGACGTAGTGGTGGTACGCGTATACAGCGGCAACTACAGCAGGATAGTTATTGCGCGTGAAGGTGGCAAAACGGAAGTATTAGATTTCCACGCTGGCATAACTGAGAAAAGAGATAAAGAGGCAGCCACTGAATTACAGCAAGTTGTTTCGTCCTTATACCGGGAGGGGTATGAATTAAAAAGTACCTTTAGCGAGCAGAATTCCTACACAGCTAACCTGATTTTTATAAAACCTAAGTAGCTAGTGGGCATTGAATAGGAAGGCGGGGCGGGGCATTACTTTGCGTCCATGAAAACACTCTTATTATTAGGAGCATGCCTGATAGCACTGGCTTCGCAGCCAGTGATGGCGCAAACCGGTGGGACGGACTTAGTAGTAGTGCGCGTATATGAGAGCTCTAGGAGTCTTCATTTCTCAATTGCGCGAGGGCAGCAGCAACTAGAAGAGGTCGAAATTAAGCTGAATAAAGAGGTCAAGGCGGCCCTGAGCTACCACACTGCGCTTTCTAAATACTATGCTCAGGGGTATGTAGTACAAGCCGTTATTCCAGGTTTGAATAGTAGCACCAACTGGACTGAATCTACTTTGATACTTGGTAAGCCTGCGCTGAAGCCGTAATCGATTCGAGAGGCGGTATGCATAGAGGTGACCGGCTACTATGTTTGCTTTATGCACGTTTCTATTGATGCTCTCGACTCGGCCCTGCTGCTCATGGATAATTGGGCGCATAATCGACGCACTGAACTGAAGCCAGGCCATTGGCTATATATTCTCAGCCGACGGAGTTGGCCTGGTGACCCGTTGCATCCGAGTTGGACCTGGCAGGTAGTGGAAGGCGAGGGCGGACAGCTGATGTTACGAGCTGACGGAATTGCCGAGCAACTCGTGCTTACCCAGGACCTAGCCGACGACCTCATCATCTTCACGCCTTCGGAGCGAGTATTTCTAGCTGACTACCTGGAGGTGCTGAGCTGGTATCGGGCGTGCCGGTGGGGACCGTGCTTACTGGATAATCCTGACCAAGGAGATATTACCGTCACTGCCGACCGTTACGCAAGCCGCCTCAACACCCGAGCCATTGGTGTTATCCCCGCTGAAGATATCGACCAACCCGAAGTAGTGTGGCTGCACCTAGTCGAGATGCTCTATGCCTTGACGCACCCAAGAAAGGCGAAGGCGATGGGAAACGAGCTTGGCGAGAAGGAGCGAACGGCCTTTATAAAAGAGATGCGGCGTAAGGTGGCGAAGCTGGCAGCAGGCTAAGCGCATACCCTTTTGCCTGCCACTAGAAAATCACATCCCGCAGCCGGCTGCGGTAGTCAATAGCTTGGTAGACTTGGGCGGGTAAGCGACCAGGCGGTAGATGAACGATGGCCCCGCCACCGGTAGGAATACCCGCTTCTTCGAGCAGCACGCGGTAGAGGCTAATCTGCAGCGAATAGGTGTTGTGCTCGTGGTCGGCCAAGTCTTGGAACGGCCCCCACATCATGCGCCAGATAGTGTCGCGGTCGGAATTAATGGCCTTATTAGTTTTCCAGTCGAGCACGTAGAGCTGCTGGGTGGGCACGTGCCAGCCTAGGAAGTCGAGGGTGCCACAGAGGCCGGTGGGCTCGTGGAAAACGCGTAGCTCCTGTGCCACCGGCAGAAAGTCTTGGAGCCTACCTTGATGCAGGGCCAGAAACTTCTGGCAGCGTAGCAGCACCTCTTTATCGTGCTCACAACTGGCGTTGATATCTTGGTAGTAAGCCTCGATGTACTCGTGCGTTTTAGTGCCTACCCAATTGCTACGCTCCCACTCGGCCAGCACCTGTTCGACGGTGAGGCCCCGTTTGGCAGCAGTGCGGGGCGCCTGGGCCTGGGCGTCGAAGGTCTCTTTGTATTGCTTAATCCACGTGCTCCAGGAAGTGAGCTGGCGCTCGTCGAGGTGGTACTCGTGCAAGTCAGCATTGAAGCGCAGGCGCGGGTCGGCAAAGAGCTGGAGGCGTTCGTAAATCCAGGTTGGTATCATAGGTGGGCGGGCCCGGTACTGCTTGGGGTGAGTGCTATTAAACTAGGCAGTACTTGGCCACGAAGTTCCAGAAGCGCTACTCTTCTGAGTTATGACAAGTAGCTTCTCCCCTACTTGCTGGGGATACGTGCGGTTGACCGCCTGATCACCGATGCTGGCTTAGGTAACACAAGACGACGCAAACAGCTCGTTGGACTTAAATAGGCTTGTAGTTCTTCAAAGGTGAAGTCGAGTCCAAATCGACCATTATAGTCCTTGGCGATAAAGTCCGATAGCAACTCATAGCTAACCTGATAGGGAAAAGACACGAAGCCATCTACCAGCGCTAGCTGCTCAGGATTGAGCATAAATTCCTGCTCCCGTAACCCCGCCACATCGTCTTCGCTCAGCAGCGGCTCCTTGCTCTGCGGGCCACGCTCTTTAATGTAATCCTCGATTTGCTGATGCAGTCGCCAGTTGGCTTCTACTTGAAAAGCTGCCTGTCGGCGGGCATCTAGTTCATTGGGGAAGTACACCAGTTGGCCTGTACACAAGTCGAGCGTCTGCGAGCTGTAAGACGCATGCACACTGGCCCCTACCATCTCGCTACTGAAGTGCAGGCCTAACAAGTTGTGGCCAAAGTAGCTCACCTCGCAGGCCTGCGTACCTGCATCACCGCCAATAGCGGCTAACTCACCCCGTAACGCCCGAGCAATAGCTGCATCGAGCGGCTTTTGGCCGGTAGTAATGGTAGGCAGGATGCGCCGGGGCTGGTGGGCGAGCCGGGCAGGTGGGCAGGAAGCCGGTCCCGGGCCCTGAGTTGGGCGCAGCAGCACAGACAGCAACGGCTCCGGTGTTGTCGCAGGCTGGGCCTGCCAAGTGCCGCGCAGGCTGCCGTCTGAGTACGGTGTAAGGGTAAAGATGCCGCTGAGCATCTCGAAGCCACCGCCATCAGCGTACTCCATTAGCACCAGCTTGCCCTTAGCATAAGGAGAGCCTTGTAGGACAATTTCACCTTTCTCCTTGTGATAGTAGTAGGTAGCCGCCAGCATGTTTTCGGCATCGGTATTGAAGAAATACAGATGCACGGATAGCTTACCGTTAATCGTGCCCTCGTAGTAGTGGCCCAGGTGAGGCGCGCTGGGTACAGCGGGTGCGGTAGCCTGTGCAGCAGTTCGGTGACTTAGGCTGGCCAGCAGCAGGACCAATAGCCAGCGCACGGTGAGTGAGAGGTTAATAGGGGAGACGGAGAAACGCATGGAACAAAGAAAAGCTCCACTGGTAATGCATGAAGCCTTGTACGACCTACTAAACTGCTCGCTTGCGTTGCACTCGGCTTGAGCGCGTACTATTAGTGTTACCTGATTACCACCAAGCCGTTTTAAGCTATGCAGGTACCCACACTGGAACAGCACTTAGACCTCGTGCGCAAGTACGACGAATTATTGGCGCGCATCACCAAGCTAGAAGCTGCGCAACCCGAGTGGCTACGCGAAGAAGAGGCCCAGCGGCTTACCGGCCTTTCGCAGCCGACACTAGCGCGTGAGCGCAAAAAGCCCGACACCCTGCTCGTCTTCAAAACTGCTGGTGGTCTGCGCTACCTGCGCAGTAGCGTGGAAGCATTCAACGAAGCGCGTATGCTGCGCAAAGGGCACGCATCCCCCTTGACACTAACCAGCATCAGCGGTCACTAACCGTGCGCCAGGCCGCCACGCTGCTCGACGTGTGCGTGGCTACTATTCACGAGTGGAAGCGTGGGGGGCTGCTGGGTTATACCCGGCTCGGTGGGCGGGTCTATTTGAAGAAGGCTGAGGTACTTGGGGCGGGGACGCGGTGTAGAAGGAGTGGGAAGTAAAGGAGGTGGCGCAATAGGGGCTGCTGAAGCGTTAGCGAAGGACAAGTACCATAGGTTACTGTTGGCCCTCTTGCTGCTCACGCGCCTGACGTTGGCGCTCGGCGGCTTCTTCAGCACGTGCCTGGTGCTTCCACTCTTCGTCTTCAGTATCCCTTTCAGTTAGCCAATAACCTGCAAGTATACTTTTGGCTGTTTGGGCTTCTTCGGATTTGTTACTACTAAGGAGAGCATCCATTGCCTTTGCTAGCAAATCCATTTCCTTCTTTATAGAGTCATTTTCGGGGAGTGGCGGCAAAAACTGACGAGTATCAATAGTATTAGTCGGAGACGTATTTGTGAATGAGCCCACTTGCTCAACAGGTTGAGATAATAGCATCCCTCCACGACCCAATACCAGCCAATTAGCATCTATTGTTGGGTAACTCTCAAGAATTTTGACAAGCACCTTAAAAGAGGGGTCTCCTTTACGACCTGCCAAAAGTTCTTGCGCACCTTGAGGCGAAATCCCGGCTTTACGAGCAAATGCTGCTTTAACGCCATTCTCGAAGGTATCGACTAATAAATTTAGTCTTTGATTAACAGTAACTTGATCCATTATCCTTATTTGTTGTATGCAAAAAATACAAGTAATGTTATAGGTTTTATCAACCATTCTATTACATTTGTTGTATAACAACTGCAACACAACAAATGTAGAGCAATGTCAAGTAAAAACAATATATCCCAGCTTGTGCCACACGGAGGGATGAAGAAAATAGCGGAGAAATTAGGCATCACTTCGCAAGCTGTTAGTCTAGCATTGAAGGGTGGCAAACCTGGTAATCGCGTAGTGCAAGAAGCCTTGAAAATGGCTAAAGAGTCGGGAGCCCTCGAAGCCGCCCAAACCCTAGCCAGCTTACCCAACGCCGCCTAGCCCGGTGCCAGCCACCGCTACCGCCACCCACTCTCGCATTGCTACGCCAGCCGCTCCAACTGCCAGCACACCCCGCCAAGGCGACCTGCTGAACATCCTAAACAACCTTGCCTGCATGAGCGAAGCCGACATCCGAAAGGCCAAGAAGCTGCTTAACCTCTGGTATCCGATGTCATGAGCACTGTGGTCTGAGCACAACAGATAGCAGGCATCATATCCTTTTACTATCAATTCGTTATCTGCCTCACAAAAGGCTAGGCTACCCCCTATTGCCCTCTCACAATGGCTATTATCATCACACAAGGCGTTGAATACCAACAGTTGCTCGACGACTTACGCGCCCTTATTCGTCACGAGATGAGCCTCGCTAAGCCGTCAGCCGCAGAGAGCCAACAACCAGCCAGTGATGAGTTGCTGACCATTAAGCAGGCTGCAGAGTTACTGGACGTGTGCGTGGCTACCGTCCACGAGTACAAGCGTCGAGGGTTGCTGGTCTACCAAAAGATCGGTGCACGCGTCTACATCAAGCGCTCCGATGTGCTGGCAGCTGGCACCCAGCACCAGCGAACCACTAAGCCGGCTCGCGTTAGGAGCGGCTAGGTTTTCGGACCGCTATCAATTAAGTAACCCACGCTAGGCAAGGGCTACGATGACCGCCTTACCATGCGCCTGGGGTGCTCGCCTACAACTGCTTACCTCTACCTAGGCGTGCCTGAGCACCGTGGCGCCATTCGCCATCGCCGCCTAGGCAAGAAATACCATGTCACCGAGCGGGCCATCCGCGAGTGGGAAGGTGACCCCATTGAATAACACAGCTATTCACCACTGATTTTCTGGCCTTTACAACTAGCTGATTTTCTCAGCCTAGCTACTGCTTTGCCCTTTTCTCACCCTCTTACCCTCCCACCTCATGTGTATTACCACCACTCCGGCTACGCAGCCTAACACCGCTCCCCTACTCGAAATGGGCTTACCCTGGCTCACGCCGGAAGTATGGTACAACCCGCCGCTGGGCTACAGTGGCTTCAAGCTCATCTGGAGCTACGCCGAGCTATGGGATAACAGCATGGCCCCACGCTTCCCAAAAGGCTGTCAGGTAAACGTCGCGCCAGTGGTCGAGCGCAAGAATCTGGTGGTGGGCCGCGTGTACCTCTTCGACGGGCATCACCCTGAAACCGGCCACCCTTTCTGCCAAGTGGCCCGCCTCGTCAGCGTCCACGATACTCACTTGATGGTGCGGCCTGACCAACTACCCACGCCTACCATCTGGCCCCTGCGGGCTGAGGAGCGCACGACGGTGTGGGACGTGTACGAAGTGACGCACTACGTGAAGTGGCCCCTGGCCGAGGCGGCCGAGCCTCTCTCAGCCCCCTCAACATTTCCTAACAGCTTACCCGCCGTCGCTTAACTCTTTCACTGTCTTCTCATTTTCTATGACTCAGCTACTCACTTCCCCGCTGGCCGTCCAGCAACTAGCCGTCGTGCTGCGCGCCAAACGCATTTTACACGAGGCCGCCGAGGTGGCGGCCGGCCGCCTGGTAGCCATTCGCTACATCGGTCCCGACGGCGAAAGCTACTGCCTCTATCCCGCCCGTGTAGCGGCCCACGCCCGCCGGCTACTAGGCACGCCTACGCTGCCTGGCGATGGGCTAGCCTTGGCCTTCACGACCCAGGGAAGCACCGATACTCAGCATTATGAAGTCGAGGCCGTACTGAACGCCTTGCTGTCCCTACGGGCCCACCAGCTGGCCGCACGCCGCCACACCCAGCGCCGCCTGGCGCGCAATACGGCTAAGATTGCCCGGCTGCGGGCGGGAAGGGAGGTAGCCAGTGCTTAGGCTTCCCATCCTCGACGAGTACTGCCGCGCCCCCTACCCTGAGCTGCCATCCACGGCCACCATGGCCTTTCGGTTCCATCAGGGCAACAAGCTACTACTTTTTAGCGCTGGCCAGATTTACGAAGGCGACTTGATTGAGCCCGCGCGCTGGCATCATATCCAAGCGGGCCTTCGAGTCTTTGTACGTCTGCCCGGCGGGCTGGAAACGGCACCTATCGTGGCTGCGCTGGTGCTGGCCAATCACCTCAACCAGAACTCCGTCGCAAACTCCTGCTGCCTCGACCTCGACCTGAATCCCGACCGGCCACTAGGCCAAGAGCCCGCAGCGGGCGAAGTGGTGTGGTGGCACCGCTCCCAAATCAAAACCCTTTTCGTGTACTGGGAACGTGCCGGCAAAGTGGGTCCCAAGCGTGATACGCCATGCTAGTTAGTTTTTATCCTGACCCCGTTACTACCACTGGCCAGACCCTCGACTTACCAGAGGTGCTAACCGGCATCGAGACCGGGCGCTGGCGGGCCGAAGTCGAGGCGGCGCGAGCAGTTGTCGACAACAAAGCAGCCTACGCGGCGGCCAAGCGCAAGCTGCCGTGCTTCACCACGTCGGGCACATTCAGCACGCGCAAGGCTGAGCAACTGCTGGCGCACTCGGGCCTGTTGTGCCTCGACATCGACGCTAAGGACGTTAATGCGGCCGTGGACCTAGTGGCAGCCCGCCAAGCTATCGAGGGCGACAGCTACACCTATGCCGTAGCGGCCAGCACCGGGGGCGTGGGCTTCTTCGTGCTGGTGCCGATTCCGACCAATGACCACAAGGGTAGCTTCCGAGCCCTGGCCGCCTATTTCCTGACCGAATACGGCGTGGCTGTTGACCGCGCCTGTCAGGATGTGAGCCGCTTGCGCTTCGTCAGCTATGACCCTACCCTGTACCTGAATGAGCGGGCCGCCACGTTCGAGGAGACCTTGCCCGAGCCCGCCCGCCCGGCCAGCGTACCGCCGGTGGGCGCTGGCCAGTGGCGTCCCAGTGCCCGCGGTGAGGGCTACGGCCAGCAGGCGCTCGACCGGGCCTGTGATAAAGTATTGCGCGCTGCCGACGGCGAGAAGCGCACGGTGCTCAACAAGATGGCCTTGCTCTGCGGTGGCTACATCGCAGCCGGCTTCCTGAACGAAGCTGAGGCCGAGCAGGCGCTGCAGGCCGCCATCAGCCGCCGCGAGGTAGATGACCTACCTCATGCCTTCAAAACGATTCGCATCGCCATCGCTGATGGCAAGCTGCGGCCGGTGCTACCGCCGCTGCTCCAGCAGCATGTGCACGAACGGCTGCGCAGCGGCGCAGGGGTAGATGCTGTAGCCACAGCGCTGGCCGCCAGCCAGGGCCTGCCGGTGGGCACCATTGAGGCGGCCGTGAAGGTGGCCGCTGCCGAAGTCGAGGAGGCTGTGCCGGTGCTGGCCTTCTGGGAAATGGTGCCGGGCTCCGCTAAGCGCGACCCGCCCATGAAGCTGGTGCTGCGGCTGAATCTGCTGCGCCAATTTCTAGCGCGCCATGGCTTTCGCAAGCTGCCGGTGGGCCAGAAGGTGAGGGTAGTGCGCCAGGTCGAGCAGGTGGTGCACGAAGTAACGCGCGCCCAGCTCAAGGACTTCGTACTGGGCTACGTCGAGGACTTGCCGTTTGCCTTCGACGGTACCTACCGCGACCGCGTGGAAGAGCAGGTGCAGGCCCAGCACCGCATGCTCTTCGACGAGGGCACCAGCGAATTTCTGCCGACCCTGGGCGGCGAGTTTCTGCGCGACACCGCCCAGCATGCTTACCTGTTCTACCGAAATGGCGTGGTGGTGGCCACCAAGGACGGGCCCGAGCTCCAACCTTACGGCGAGTTGCCAGGCCTGGTGTGGGCCGAGCAACTGCGGGCGCGCGACTTCACGCCCCTGAGCCAAGAAGAGATTGAAACCGGTGAGTTTTTTCGTTTTCTCTGGAACCTGGCCGATAAGAAGCCTGAGCGACTGCGGGCGCTGCTGCTGTTCATCGGGTATTACCTGCATGGCTACAAAGACCCGAGCAACCCGAAGGTGGGCGTGTTGCTCGACGAGGGCATGGGCCCCGACGGGCAGGCTAACGGCGGCACCGGCAAAAGCCTGCTGTTCGAGGCGCTGCGGCAACTGGTGCCCGTGGTGGCCATCGACGGCCGGGGCTTCGACCCGCGCAACAGCAAGGAGCTCCAGGAAGTCACCGACGCCACGCGCGTGGTATTCTTCGACGACTGGGCGCCGTCGCTCTCCTTCGACCGGCTGTTTGTGTACGCTACCGGCACACTCACCGTGGACCGCCACTACGTAGGCAAGCAGAGCTATCCTTATGCCACCAGCCCTAAGTTCGGCATCACCACCAACGGCGTGCTCACCGGCCAGGGCGGCAGCCACGACCGACGGCGCTACGAGGTAGAGGTGAGCCCCTATTATGGGCCCCACCGCCAGCCGCGCGACGAGTTTGGCCACAACTTCTTCTCGGAGGCCTGGTCGGCCCATGAGTGGTCGCGCTTTGACGCCTTGATGGTGCATGCCTGCTGCCTCTACCTAGGCACCGGCGGGCGCCTGGCGGCCCCAACTTCCGTGGGCTTAGAGCAGCGTCGGCTGGTAGCAGCTACTTCGGCCGGCTTCGTGGCTTTCATGGATGCCCAGCCCCGCGGACAGAAACTCTACCGCAACACCCTCATCAGCGAGTTTCGGGTGGCCGAGGGCTACACTGAAGCTAGCATGACGCCCCACAAGTTTGGTGGCTGGCTGAACACCTATAAGAAGCTCAGCACCGATTTTCAGCAGGGCCAAGATGGAGACGCAGGCAGCCGCGGACAACGCTGGATTATGCTCGCTCAGCCAGTAGTTAATGAGGTCACCATGGCTTTGTAACAGATGTAACAGTTCAATTCCTCTCTACCCCCTACTCTGCTTCATTTGCACTTTTCCTTTAAACACACATATAGGAAAAATATAAATAACAGGGATAGCATAAGGAATCAGGGGCAAACTGTTACATCTGTGACAAAGCACACAAACCGCTGACAATCAAAAGCTATTTGTAAAAAATATAGAAATATAATCTGTTACATCATTCTCTCCCCCATGCTTTCTGCAAAAGACCTCCTGACCACCTACCACCAAGCCGAGCACCAACAGCGCGCCGAGCAGCAGTACCTCGCCCTGGAAAAGCGCCGTGACCGCCGCAAGCAAGCCGACCTCGACGCCGGCCGCCTGGTGCGCATTTGCATCGACCAAGACGGCGAAGAACCCAACACGGGGCTCTTCCCGGCCCGGGTAGCCGCCTTTGTCTGCCGCGTACTGGGTGACGCCCAGCCTACCGCCCGCGACTGCGTGCGCTTTACCCTCACCACTCAGGGCCGCCTGCATGCTGCCTATTACCCCGAGCGGCGGGCGTACCAGGCGATACTGGCCCTGCTGGCCCACGCTCGCGCTGTCACCAAGGTCGAGCGGCGCCGCCGGAACTAGCTCATTACCTCTTCTGCCCTATCCTTTTTCAGTGATGCTCCCTACTTATATCCTGGCCCACCATACGCCCCCGCCAGCCCCGCTACCCACCCTCACGGTGAATGCCAAAGGCCGTGTCTACTTCAGCAAGGCGCTGCTTCACAAGATGAGCCTGCGCACCGGCCAAGCCATTGACCTGCTGCCGCCCTGCTCCGACTGTCTCCACTGGCAGCTTGATTTGCGCTCCACAGCCACTCGCCGCATTCGCTGGTATCCTCCTGCTGGCCCTCGCATCGATGGCGTGCGCTTCTCAGCTGGCCTAGTTGATCCTAGCATGCCCCTTACGCTTACCCTCCCCCCTACGGCCCCCGCTGTCACTGGCCTTTACTTACTACTACCTGCTTCAACACGATGACACTCGCTACCCCTCAGCCCCCGTTACCGTCCCTAACGATCAACGACCAGGGCCGCGTGTACCTGCATCCCACTCTGGTCGAGCAACTGCACTTAGCGAGCGGCCAGCCGGCCAACCTGGTACCCCCACCTAAGGGCAGCGATTACTGGCACCTGGACCTACGGCCCGAGGCCGAGCGTTTCATCACCCCCGGCAATGGCCGCAACCTGCGCATCCACAATGTGCGCCTGCCCTTTAGCCTACTGAACCCCGACGAGCCGCCGCTCATGCTCTACCTACTGCCCGGTGAGCCCGCCCAGCTTGGCTACTACCCATTGCTGCCAGCCCCAGCTTTCGCGCAGGCCTACACGGCCTTTCTGGAGCAAGCCGCCCAGGCCGCCTGGCAGGCCGAGCAAGGCACTACCCCAGCCTAGGGGGTAGGGGGTCAAAATCCTCCAGCTGGCCCTAGCCTAGACCGCAGCGGTGAGTAAAATTTCTACGCTGTCAGGTTAGACTCTTTTTTTATTAATTGTATTTTACCGTTATCAAAGTTTTTAAATAAAGCATTATGAACTCTTTAACTTGCATTATCCCTATCGAACCCACCACTAAAGTCTGCCGAAAGTGTGGTATTCCACAGCCACTCGAGCGCTTTCCCTTCGAAAAAGCCAGGCAGACCCACCGCGGCACCTGTAAGGCCTGCCGCGCCGCCGAGAGTCGGGCACTGCGCAGTAGTGCCGAGCATGCTGAGCGTATTCGCGAAGCCGAGCGCATCCGCTCTAAGCGTCGCCGCCCCTATATCCTAAAGTGGCAACGCGAACACCCCGACAACATGCTGCCCGGCTACCGCCGCCGGGCGGCTCGGCGCAAAGAACGGCTTGCAGCCGCCCGCCTGGCGGCGGCCCAGGCTACCCCACAACTATTCTAACATCCCATGCCGAGCTTACCAAAACCAGTTAGGCGTCCCTGGCAGCCCACCCCGCAGAAACGGGAATACCAGCAGCACGCCGCCCGCTCCCCCGAGTACGGTACCGCGCGCTGGCAGAAAGCTCGCGTGGCCCAGTTGGCCCGGCAACCCTGCTGCGCCGCCTGCACCGCTGTCGGCCGCACTACCCCCGCCACGGTGGCCGACCACATCCAGCCCGTGCGCCTAGGTGGTGACTTCTGGGACCCGGCCAACCACCAGTCGCTGTGCCGCCCCTGCCATCAGCGCAAAAGCGCCTCCGAGCGCGCCCAGTAGGCCTAGGGGTAGGAGGCCAAAATCCGCTGGCCTCCTCTCCCTTAGACCGAAGTCCTGCCTCAACTTTTCACGCGTGCCTAATACAACCCAAAGGGGTCATCTTAGGAAAAGCTCCTGGATGAGTTTTCGAAATTAATTACCCTATCGACCCCGACGTTGCAGTAAGTAGGGCAACCCTCAGAAACTGCCTTCACGCACTCAGAACGCAGTTTTTTTTGCGCCGCCTCAACCCCTAAATTTAAGTAAACTTTTGGGGTTCAATTTTGCACGCGTGTGTTTGTGAGGCTGAGCTACGGTCTAGAAGCGGGTGGCCTGAAGGATTTTGTCCCCCTACCCCCCCTGGGTAAAGGCAGGCTGCAGGGCCTTTGTGCCCCAGGCGCCATGGTATCAGTCAGTATAAAGTAGGCGAGTAGTCATTGTTTACGCCTCGCCTCAAGGCTGTTATAGTGGTTTATGAGCGAACTGATTGCCCCTAAGTTACCCCGCTAAAGCTTGCAGCTCAGTGGCCCCCAATCGAAGATTGGGGCTCATTTCAAGCACCTCAAATGAGCACCACTGCTATTAACACTGCCCGCGGGCAAGTCAACCTGACCATTGCAGGCACGCAATACCCTATCAAGTTCAATCTCAACGTACTGCGTGACTGGACCAAGCTCACCGGCCGCGCGGCCAGCGAGTTTGGCTTAGCCATTGTCGAGGACCATATCGAGGCCTTCTCGGGTCTCATTATGTGCGCCGTGCGCCGCTTGGTGCCGGGCCATGCCGGGTACACCCAGGAGCAGGTAGTGGACCTGCTCGACGAGATGAGCCAGCCCGAGGCCGACCAGCTGGCCGAAGCCATCAGCGAAGCCACCACGGCCGTAAACCCTCTGCTGGCGTCGATGAGCAAACAGTTCGCGAAGAGAGCTCAGTCGCTGAACCCGTCGACGCCTACCGAGAATGGAGCAACTGGTACGACTTCGGCCTCGGCGAGCTAGGGCTGAGCCCGAAGAAGTTCTGGCGGCTGACGCTGGCCGAGTTTCACCGCTTGCTGCGCGGCTATCAGCGGCAGCAAAAGCGCCGGGAGGCCGATGAGGTGGAAGCCTGGCGGCGCACCCGCCTGCTCGGCACTATCCTCGTCAACCTCAACCGGGCGGAGAAGACGCCGGCCATCACGCCGGAGGAACTCTTCTTCCTACCCGGCGACCCGCCGCCGCCCGAGCCGATGAGCTTAGAAGAGTTTGACGCGATAGTTGCCCGCCTGTCGGAGTTCGACAACCTTCAAACCGCTCCCCTGACGGCCAGCGACCTTGATTCCTTGATAACAGAATAAAAACTTGATGTTGTGGCAGATATATTAGCAAGTATCTCGGTCGTCTTAGGGGCGGAGGTCTCCCAGTTTAAGGCCGAAATGGCTAACGCCCGCCGGGAGCTGAAGGGCTTACGCGAGGCCGGCGAGGCAATGCAAAACATCGGCGCCAGCCTCACTAAGGCTGTGAGCGCCCCACTGGCCCTGATGGCGACTGGCGCAATTGTGGCCAGTGCGGAGATGGAAACGCTGAAAAGCGGCCTGCAAGCCGTGGCCCAGCAAGAACTAGGCAAGTCGGGCATTACCGGCCTAACCGGTATGCAGCAAGCCGCTCAGCAGACGGGCGAACGCATCAAAGAACTCACGGCGCTGGCTAAGGCCCCCGGCCTCGGGCTAGCGCAAGCTGAACAGGCTGACATTCGCCTGCGTGCCGTGGGCACTACGGTGCAGGAATCGACCCGCGAAATTAAAGAATTTGCCAACGCCATCGCCACCACCGGCGGCGGTGCCACGCAGTTCGAGCTCGTCACCACGCAGCTCTCGCAGATGGCGGCTAAGGGCAAGGTGCTGGCCGAAGACCTTAAGCCCATCATCTCGGCGGCGCCGGCCGTGGCGGGCGCGCTGCAACGGCTCTATGGTACGGTAGATTCGGAAACCATCTCGGCTAGCCTGAAAAAGCAGGGCCAGAGCAGCAAGGACTTTATTGCCACGCTCACCACGGAACTAGCCAAGTTGCCCCGGGTAACGGGCGGGCTCAAAGCCATCTATGAAAACGACATGGATGCGCTGTTGGTGGCCAGCGCGAAGGTGGGGGATGGTATTGCGAAGTCGCTCAACCTACAAGCCGTGGGGGAGGAACTGGGCAATACCATCACCGCCATTGGGGATAATTTCGCCAACCTCTCGGCCCCCGCGCAGACCGCCATTGTCGCCATCGCGGGCGTAGCTGCCGCTACTGGCCCGGTGCTGGTGGGCCTGGGCACCCTAGGGGTAGCCTTGCCTGCGGTAAGGGCGGGCCTGGTAGCCGCTAAGTCGGGTGCGGATTTGCTGGGTGGTGGCCTAGCTGCCCTGGTCAGCCCCACCGGCCTAGTTATTGCCGGTATCGCAGCACTGGCCGCCGGCGCCTACTACTTGGCCACAGCCAACGAGCGGGCGTTAAAAACCTACCAGGACCAGGCTCGGGAAACGGACAACCTCACCGCCACCATCACCCCGCTGCTGGCGCGCTACGAGCAGCTCAACGGCACCACTAACCGCACCCAGGCCGAGCAAGCCGAGCTAAACGACGTTATCAAGCAGTTGGCGGCCACCGTGCCCGGTGCCACCGCCGCCATCGACCAGTACGGCAACGTGACGGCTATCAGCGCCACGGCGGTCAACGAGTTCACCAAGGCCTTGCAGCAGAAGAAGGGCGCGCTGGCCGCGCTGAACCTACCGGCTGCCAGCCAGAAGCTCGAAGAGTTGGCCACCCGGTACCGCCTGCTCAAGCAGCGGGCCGACGAGTTCAACCGAACCGGCGGCATTCAGGTAGCCGGGCCCTCGCTAGGCCCGGGCGGTGGCTCGGTGGTGACGACCTACAAGGCAGGTAGCCAAGCCGTGCTCGAACTGCAAGCCAACCTAGCCAGCGCCAACGTGGAGTTTTTGCAGCAAAAGCAGGTGGTGGAAGGCCTGCGAGCCAGCGTCAAGAGCCTGACCACCGAATACCAGGGCGGCCTCACGCCCGCGCTCACCGATACGGAACTAGCCCTGAAGTTCCTCGGTGGGCAGGGCAGCGAAACCAAAGGCTTGCTGGCGGGCCTGCACGAGGAGTTGAAAGGGCTCAAGCAAGAGCAGCAGGATGCGCCCACGGCGCAGCTAGCCCTGGCCTATGTGCCCCTAATTAAAAACCTGCAGGAGTACATCGCCAAGCTCGAGGGGACCGATAAGGCCTCTCACAAGTCGGCAGATGCGATTGCCAAGCTGCGCCTAGAGCTGAGCCGCCTCACGGCCCTCGATAACTTCCTAGGTGATGCGCCCAATCAGTTGCAGGTGTTGGAACGGCGCTCGGCCGCCCTCATCCCCGGCCTCAAAAGCCTGATAGATGCGGGTGTATCGCCGGCGTCGAAAGCCTTCAAGACCTTTGCTCAGGACTTAGTTACTACCAGCCAGGCGGCCGACCGGATTATGGCGGGCATCAGCAAAAGCAAGCCCGATGGCGAGCAGTTGGAGCTAAAAACCGTCCAAGTAAAGTCGCTGATACCGCAAAACATTGGCGATACCCTCGATGCGGATGTGGCCCGCCTCCTAGGCGACTATGCCAAGCGGGCGATTCCATTTGAGTTGCCCCTGGCGGCCAAGCTCAACATGCAGAACATTTCCGAGGCCATGCAGCCAGTGCAGCTGCTGAACAAAGAACTGTTGAAACTGGCAGGCATCAGTGTGAAGCCCGATTGGGACGGATTTGTGCCGAAGACCCTGAAAGCAGAACTGGACTCGCTAGGCAAAAGCTTCCAGGAAATCGCAGCGTCGGCCCAGGTGTTTGGGGGCAACTTTGACGCGGCCGGTGCGAGGGCGGCGAAGCTGCAGGAGTCTATTCAAAACCTAATTGCCAAAGGTCACCGCCCGGAAAGTGAAGAAGTACAGAACCTAACGAAGCAATACAACGACAATAGTCGAGAATCAGCGCTAAACCAGGCGCAAGCGGCGGCCATGCAAGCGGCACTTTCTTCGCTCAGTGCCGCGGCCGAGGGCGTAGGGTATGCGCTGGCCACCGGGGGTGACACTACGGAGGCACTGTTGAGTGGCCTGCTCGATACGGTGTACTCTTTTATGTCGGAATACGGCAAGCAGCTGGTGCTCATCGGAGCGGCTGATATCGCCATTGGGAACGTTGGCAAGGGCTTCGCCGAGGTGGCCGCGGGCGTTGCGCTTTCCCTAGGGGCAGGTGTAGCCAAAGGAGCGAGCAGCGCCAGTAAGTCAACCAGCACTGCTGGCTCAAGCTCGCCCACAATCAGCAATTATGGCCAGAACAGCAACACACAGACCGTTAGGGTAATTGCGGAATTTCAGCTACGAGGCGAGGACTTAGTAGCCATTGGGCGCTCGCAGGAGTATCGCTCGAGCGTAAGCGACTAAGCCCGCAGCGCAGTTGCATCACGAGATAGCCCCGACCAATTGGTCGGGGCTTTTGCATACTGTCGCTCGAGGCGCACCGAGCCAACACCGCACTACTCAACTACTTCTTACTTCAGTAGCTTTCCCACGAAGCTATTAAGCAGGACCACCAGCCGAGAGCCCAAAACGCGAAGGGAGGTAGCCGCGCTATCCCGCCGTAAGTAGGCATCAACGGCCTCTAGTGCTTGGCGGGAGCGGTTATCGCTCGCTAGCTGGTGAGAATATGTAGACGACGAAATGGTGAGCGCGCGCATGGACCAGATGAGGCTAAGTGAATAGATACCTACCTGCTTCGTGAGACTGGTAGGATGACACAAAGGACCGTGGGGCGCGCACGCAGCGAAAGGACAAAGTGCTTGTATTTACGACAGGCAACTTTACTGGCGGCGACTGGTACTATTAATACAACTAAGCTATACTGTGAGCAGAACCAGACTGCTACTGTATAATTATTTACATAGCGAACTTGCTCTTGTCATAGGATCACTTACTATTTGCTTGTTCAGTTTCTCTACTTTTAGGACATCAGAGGTAGCCTGCCTGAAAATGGGAGCTGTAATTCGCGTGTTCGCTGCACTACGTGGTGCTTGAAGCAAGTGGCGTAGCTTCGCGCCCCTATGAAAAAACTTTACCTCGTCGCCCTGCTGCTCAGCGGGCTAGGGGTTATTGTGGCATGTGAAAGGGGCAAGAACACTCAGCTTACCTCGCAGGCACAACGACCCTTAGCTTACCAGCTTTCTAAAGTGACACATTCTCCAAATGTGTTGCTTACAACTGCGCAGTATGAGGGAGTGCTTTTGTACGACTCCGCCTCACCTGTAGGCGAAGCTCATAGAGGGCTAATCCTCCGCGCTCTAACACCTGCTGAAGTGGGAGAGGCAGAACTTATTTTGACCCGCTGCACCCAGCAGGAAGAGGTTCGCTGGTACTGGCGAGGCTGGCAAGGTCAGCCCCATGCCGATACGACTCAGCACCACTCTAAAGAGGCAATACATGTGCTGTCTTATTATCACCGTCAGTATAGAGGGTTCAGCACAGCCAGTGGCCAGCGAGTAGTCTGGATTAATGCTTTTCTACAAGATGATTCTCTCCCTTATGATTGGAAAACTAGGGATGTTTATGTAGAAGATGGTGGTAAAGCGTATTTTAACATTTATATAAATCTCGATACGAAGCAGTGTTTTAATTTCTTTCGCAATTCAATTGGTGGCTGACTGTTGGGTAGGCTGTCCGTTGGGCGCTGTGCAACAAAGTTTGTAGCTTGGCAGCACGAAAGCCTTGTTATTGCTAGGTGGCCTGCTAGCCGTCGACAAATAACACTTTATGAAGTCGCCTCTCACCATCACTTGGCAGAGCTACGATAGTATTACCCCTGACACACCAGGCTTCAATCTGGAAGACTTTGGGGAGCCTTATGGTATTGACACGAACTGGCCCGCCTACCTCGCCCAGTATCCTACTGAATGGCATGCGCACCTAGAGGCTATCCGACAGGCTATCGTTGAAAACGAAGTGTGGGCTGGTGGGGATTGGCACCAGTACAGCCCCAACGGCGTACCAGTGTTGAGTGACGGACATTTCATGACGTGCACTTGGCGGAGTTGGGGCGGCATGCTGGCGGCCATTTGGAATAGTGAGTTAGGCCAACGCTTTACCTACATGGATTTTTACATGGAAGGGCGCCTGCCGCCTAGACCGGAGAAGCGGTGAGCTATAGGGGGCATTATGCCATAAAAGCTTTATAGCTTAGTGACCTAACTAAAATTCTCCAAGCTATTTACTGGCCATCGTGTAACGCTTGGATAGATAGGCAGGTACCGAGTTCGTACCTTCCTTTTCTTATCTCGTGAAACTCGTAGCCTTCTCCCTGCTCACGCTACTCACCTGCGCCGAGTGCGCCGCCGCGCAAGAGATTTCCTCACCGGCTTCTCCCGATGCCGTTTCCGCTAGCTCGCTACCGGATAGCGTACGGCAGGCTGTTCACCAGCTGTTCAAACGAGGTCGCCTATACAGTACCATAGGGGGCCTTAGTGGACTGCTTGTCGCCAGCAGTGGCGTTACCTATGTCGTTCGTGATGGCGTAGGGTGGTCGTCTGGTATTGATATCGTGCTGGGTGGGAGCGCAGTGGCAGCTAGCGCAATGGGAAAGGCTCGTTATAGCCGCCGTCAAGAACGCAAGGTGCTCTCGGCCTTGGAGCAGGGCTACCCGTTGCCTACTTACGTGGCGGAGCTAGTACCTCTATTACCCAAGAGAAACCGGCAGATGATACTCAGCAGTTTATATAAGTAGAGTTGCTCTACGTCACATGCCTGCCAAGCGTGGTCAAGTAAAACCCCTCAATCAACCGAGACTGGAAGCTTCTTCGTGGGTCGCTTTTAGTGCACGGCGCGGGCATATCAAAGATCGCCGGGCCTAGTGCAGCGGGTGCCGGTGCACCGGCTCGATGATGGACACTGGGACTGCTACCGCGAGGAAGAGTTAAGGGTTGCGTAGAAAAGCAAAAGCCTCGACTAGTCGGGACTCTTACTACGTTTGCGTTCAAGACAACCTTTTTTACAGGCGAGTGCTCTTCGCCTGCACAACGGCCGGCACGTGTAGTCCTCGCTGCTCGCTAGCGGAAATAGAGGAGCCTTCGGTAGGGGGCAACAGATTAAATTGCTGAAAAAGCAATAGTAGCAGGCTCACCAGCAGAACCGTTTGTAACCAGCGGCCCCATTGGGTAACTCGACTAGGGGGAGGTGTGACGGTGAATGGAAGCTGTTTCATAAGACTGCAGGTAGTGCAACATTCTCTACTCCGGCAGTCGATCTAGTTACTACCTCAAGCGCGAGGCTACCTAAGCAACGACAGTGCCACTCTACTAACGCACCGCACTCGGCGGGTAGGTTGCGGGCTGGTAAGTGGGTCGGTTAAGGCGCTGTGGCTTTATCCTACCCCTAGGCGGCGAGCCTTGTTAAGGATGAGGGAGTATAGCTTATTTCTTAGCACCAACCAGTACCAATAGCAATAACAATGCGGCTATGGCTAATTGCCAGTATTTGCTATTCACGGCCATCTGCTGGTATAGTAAAAAGCGCCCTGGCTCATCAGGGTCATAGTATAGCACCACCTCATCACCATCAAAGAATTCAAAACCAGAGGAACGAACTGCACTTTCAGCCTCGATTAGTTGTCCAAGCAAGGTAGTGAAGCTAATCGTTGGAACGAAGTATGCACCATTGCGACTCTCTACTTCGCGTTGGTGCACTACTCGTCCTACTATCTCTATGCCTACGCTCCGCAGCCGGCGCACAAGCAATAGCTCGCGCACGATTGCTACACCATAAGCTAAGGGGACTATAGTAAACAGTAAGTTGAACCAACTTACTGGTAGCAGACTGGCCATAGCGAGTATAGTACAGACCTATTTACTCACCTAGGCCCAGCCGGTCAATAATGTACTCGGAGCGGCTCAGCTTCGCTGCCTTGGCGAGTTGAGCTAATTTCTCATACTCAGCATCCGTGAAAGAGAGCATGCGGCCTTTTTTCAGGCGTTCAGTGGCTTGAGCGAGGCGGATGCGAGTGGTTTGAGCGAGGCGGATGCGGTCAGTCCCACACTGTTGGCAGCCGCACCCTTGCAGATGTGAGTTTGGCTTTTGCTCGAACGCGCCGTGGGTTGGGCAGATAATAATAACGCCAACATGCGTGCTCACATAGACCGTTTTTGAATAGTCGTATTTGTCACCATGCACTTTGCGCGCTCTCGCCTCAAAGTCAATCTTGGGCCTAGCTGGCTTTCGCTGGCGGTCTCTATCAATTAGCATTGGGGTGGAGGGGGTGAGAGCTATACGCCCTTTCTCATGGGGCTAAGGTATGAAAAAGCCTGGCTCTTGGGGGGCAGTGTTAGTGCATAAAGGCCAACATACTAAAGCAAGCACCAGCCCCAACTATAAAGGCCAGCAGCAAGACAAGGCTAAGTCTGCCTATCCGCTCATCATGCCCTGCTGCTTTGCGAACGTAATACCACCAGCCCGCTACTACAATTAACGCCATGGGTACGCCGCCAACGAGTAATAAGAAGTACCAGAGGTAAGCGATGTTACCACTTAGTAGCAGGGTCGCGAGCATAAATAATGGCTATTTAACGATGCCCAGCCGGCGGGCCTCCTCAGTGACGAACTGACCGTCGTGAGTTGAGCTAGGCCCCAGCCTCGCTGAAAAAGAAGCTGCTGCCACCCGTCACCAAGTCAGCTATCGAGCAGCCACTCATACAATAACTGTGGTAGCACCACCCCAGCCACTATAAGGAGCAGACCCCTTACCCGAGTAGGGTCTTCGTCTCGCAAGAGTATTCGAATACCCCACACCTCAAGCATTAGGAACACCGGCACAAGCAAGGCTAGCACACCAATTCCATACTCATCTGACAGCAAGAGGGTCAATAACATACCTCAAAACTACTTCGCCTTATGCCCATTCCCAACCCCGATACCCATTGCACGAGCTGCGGCGAAGTGCTGAGCCTCTACCACTACTGCTAGCGGTGCCACTTGCCTCCGATGGACCCCAAGCAGGATGCTAGCGCAAAAATTCCCTCAGGAACCAGCATACGAATAGCAAAAAACCTAGGCCCATCATGAGCGCTAAGGTGCCAGTGCCTTTATGCCCGTTGCGCAGTAACCGGATACCCCCGCGTAGCAGCCACCCCCCCCACGGCAAGAAACAGCAGCACTAGTGCCAGTCCGGCGAGTACCGGTCCCACTAGCGAGCCGTGGAGAATAGGCGAAAGCAGGAGGGTGCAAGGCATCTTCAAAAGTAACTGATGAGCCCCTGCCTGATGCCTCGCACCGCCGCCCGAGTCGAGGCCAACTAAGTCACAAAGTGCTGCAAGTGTAGGACTGTGCAAGCGGATGAGCTAGCTACCGGAACACGTACTCCCCAATTGTGTCCCACAGGAACCACACTAGTGCGCTGCTGAGAAGCCAAGCCGCAACAGCTTGTCCCCAGTTTAATACCCCTCGCTCTTTTAGCTTCAACACCCACAGCAGTACCCCCATTTCGCTAAGCCCGCCTACGGCCAGAATGCTAAGCAGGACTAAGGAGTACACCATGGATACGTAGGCTTGGTCAAGTAAGAGGGACAGCCTCACATCTCAAAAATACGCTACCTCATGCCACCTCTCTCAACCCCCGATACCCACTGCACTGACGTGCTACTACCTGCCGATGGACCCAGGCAGGATGCCAACCTCTTAGCGCCGCCGGAGCTGGCGACCCCAGCCCACGAGCAGGCTCCCAAGCAGCACCAGTTTCACAGCCAGGCCACCTACGATTAAGTACCGCAACCCATCCTCCATATCCATACGCAAAGAAAGCACAGCTATATGAAAGCTCGTTCCCTCCCTCAACTGTGCTTCTTCATCCACTCTGCCAAGCAAATGAGAAAGACTATTACCAGCACCACGCCCCCGGCTAATAGGCGCCCCAGCCATTTGGTAGCGTTCAATTCTCCTACACTACCGCCGCCCTGTCCTAGCCATACCCGCACACCAATGCCAAGTAGTAAGACCACTGAGGCGAGCACAAAGAACAGCCTGCCATCCAGGATAGGTACAGCTGCATCCACTAGAAGTACCATCATGCCTATGAAGGTAGGCAATCTTTTCTCTATTCGGTAACATACTTCTTTACGACGCCCCGCACCTCTCGCCCGGCGAGGCAGTCGTGCCCTGGCTACCCTTTCTGCTTCGGCTCATCCAGAAATACCATCCGCCAACCGGCCCCTCGCCAGCCTGTCAGTTGGAAAGTGCCCTCCTTCAGTACGTGCTGCTCACACGCCTCTGTGCTCTTCACACTAGATTTTTCCGCAGGCTGTGGCAACGTCTCAGGTTGCCATAAGTCACTTAAGCATTCTGGTTTGGCTGTCATAATAGGTAAGCAACTGCTCAACGTTGGCTGAAAAATGCAGGACGTTTATCTAGGAAGTGTATAAGGATTTAAATAAGGATTAGTACTCAAGCGGTAGAATAGATAAATAGATAAGGGCCAGACCAATTATACGGTCCGCAGCCACGCTTGCTTCCTGGATAACAATTTCATAATGGTATGTGCTCCGCCTTCACTTCCCTACTCCACACGACCACACCCGCTTCACAAGAGCTCCTACGATGACCCCGCTGTGTCGGCTGGCGAAATAGCCGACTACCTCGACCAGTTGCGCCTCGAAGCTACTCTACTACCTCAACCAGATGCTGCACCTTCAGAAACAGCTAGGCTCTCTTCTTGAAAAGCTTAAAAGCATATAGAGGCCTATAGCCAATATGATCCCCAAAACCAGCTTAATGGTCGCTACAATCATCCAGAAGTCTCCATCAAAAAGTTGGCCTATTTCACTCGCAAAGGCCAAGGCACCGAGTCTGGCTAGCAGCCCTAGCATGAGCAGTCCCTTTACACTGTCTTTCACCCTGCGAAACTACTGCCGCGCACTGCCGCCCGAGTCGATGCCAACCCACCCACAAGCTGCCTAGCCTAGGCTCTACTTACTAGTGAGAATGCCAACAACCAGCCCGACGAGCGCGCCGACCACCAGGCCGGCAAGACCAAAGATGAAACAAACCGCGTAGCCGCCCATAGCCAGGCCCACGACGCCGAGTGCAACGCTTAGCAGGCAGGCACCGCCCAGTACACACGCGCAGATAGCGAAAATTTTCATGGCCACGAATATACCCGACACTATTCCCTAACCCCAGCCCGCACCGCGATGCGGGCTACGGCATAGTAGAGCCCACCGATGGCCGCAGCGCCGCGGCATGGGCCTAAGGCAAGCTGCTACCCTAAAAGTTTAGACCTGCTCGACCAAGACTTTTATTTGCATCATGTACACCCACCGCCGCCTACGCTACGTAACTCGCTGGAATCGACGCCTAAGCTTTACGCTTCTTATCCTACTACTGCTACTCTTGAGCTGGCGCGCCTACCGTGCTTGGCAACAGTCGCGTCAACCAATACCGGCGTCAACTACTCAATTTGTGTAGCATGAGCCTATATGCCTTTAAACTGCTCTCCCCTGTTGTGCAGCTCTATTGGGTTATTAAGCATGGCACCTACCTCGCCCAGCGGTGGGACGACGAAAGCGGCGTCAACCTCTACCACTGCGAAGACGAGGGGCGTGGCTTCTTTGTCGAGGTCGGCCTTGATGATGGCCGAGGGCAGGCCGTCGTGCTCCGCAGCTTTGTCAGCAGCGGGCCGCTGGAGGATTATGCAAGCTATGTACAGTTGCCCGAATAGAAAACTAAATGCCCATTTGTTCAGTCAGGCTATTTCTATAGCGGTCTTCATTTAACTAGCGGGCTGCGCAAGGCTGCGTGTTCAGGTACAGGTTGAAGCCAAGGTAACAAGTTAGCTTTATACACTAGACCTGCTACCAATGCTGTAAGTATCACTGTCGCTAGCAGTCTTCCTACTCCACTGAGTACGACCGCTGATATATTCTTCATTGTCGAAGCATAATAGAAAGTAAAAGCCAACGGCAACAAGTAGCCAGTTCTGCGCTACAACCGAGAAGTAACAGCTCGCTCACTAAGAATAAAATACTGCTCGCGTTTTAGTCTTCAGTAGGACGCTATTCTATCGCCCACGCAATTTTAAAAGGCTGTTGCTTTTCGTTAGCTGTCTTACCAGCTCCATTGCCTTCGCTGTCTCTAGCCGATCCTCCACTAAGCTGAGTAACTGCTCCAGCGTGATGACCCCACGTACAAACTGGGCGAGCAGTTTGCGATCTGGCAAGCTAACTGTCAGAGTAGTATCTGCGGTCATTAAAAGGACGATTCTCACTAAGGTACGCCGTGTAGTTCGCTCATATGCCATCCCCAAATTTCTAGCCTCGCCTCCCGTAGTCGCAAGAGTATAAATACGAGAAACAATGGCAATTTTTACTGCCATTACCTGTGCCAAATACGGATGCTATAAATACGTATGCTATAAATACGTATGTCGCACAGTATTTATACTGCTTTTCGCGTAGTCTTTCTAGCGCAGCAAGTCGTGATTTTTGCGGCATGCAAACCGAGTCCCAACGGCGTAATCTGGTAACCCGGGCCTTAAATGTGACCAAGGATACTGGCTTAGCCCCAGGGCCCTACGAGCGACAACTGCTGGAGCAATTTATCTATGGCTCTCTCTCTATCGAGGAGGTTATTGCCTTAATAGCAGCAGAGTCCTTGCGCCCAGCGCGCAAGATGCGGAGGAAGACCTACTGGTTACACCCCCTCGCGATGCTTCCTAGTACTCAAGTTGTACACTTTGAAAATGCGGCGGGATACCTGCAGGCCCAGCCGCAATACTACGTGCTGGTCTGCTACCATGCCGGCCCCCGGCAAGGCACGGACCTCGCGGTGCTGCTGGCGCAGGCTGGCGCGCTTCTCCGCGCCAAGGGCTGGCACTGTATCCTAAGTGACCAGCGACTCATGGCGCCTTACTCTCTAGTGGAAGAAGCGTGGGTGCACGCTTTTTGAGCCAGTCAGCAGGCTGGTTGCTCCGGCAAGCTTTACCTAGCAGTAGTAGTGCCTCCGGCCCCACTGTAAGATCTACGCTGCCCCTACCTAGCAGTTCTTGCGATGGACTGTTTTACTCTTTACTCTTTGGCCCCTCGCCCCGGCCGCCAGTGCTGGGGCTTTTCGTAGTCAGTACTGAGCGCGGCAGTGGGGAGTGGCGTTATCCACCCTTCATGCTACTCTTAGAAGACTCACCGCCTTTCCTGCTTACCCATAATCCAGCCGATGCCTGCTTGTATGCGAGTTGGCGCGGTCCACACACCGGCGAGGTGACGCGCCAGCATTATGCGCAGATTCTACAACATGCCCGCGCCACGCAGAGCACGAAGCTGCTCAATGACGCGCTGCTGGATGAGAATGGGTGGAATGAAATTATTGGCTGGCTAGCGGAAGAGTACTTCCTGCAGTTGGCAAAGGTGGGAATTCAGGCCATTGCCTGGGTACTGCCTAGCAACCCTCAGGCATTCTGCGACACTTACCAAGTGCTTAAGCGCCTGCAACAGCCGCTGGTGGACACATTTACCGATGCAGAGGCGGCTTACCGCTGGCTGCATTGCCCGGTCGTAGCTGGCCCTATAGCTCCCGCGAAACGCGCATGATGACCGTCGACTTTCTGGCCTTGCCAGTAGCAAAGCAGCTGGAACTACTGGCCAGCCACGGGCGAGTGCGCCCCTCCCGGTGGGAGACAGATTACTATGTGGCGTTGTACTATCTCCCCACCAACTTGCTCGTCGAGGTGCGCTACCATCTCCATTCTGGGCTGCTCTACCAATTGCGCGTGTGCAGTATCAACTAGTATAACCTGGTCTACTTAAAGGCTGCTGTCATTTGAATAAGGCATTGTGGTACTATCTGCCTTCCCACAAAAAGCCTAAACCTGACCAGTTGAGGTTTTTCTTCGCCATCAATGTCGCTCCAAGATTTTCAATCATTCCCCCCGCTCTTACAACTCGCTAAGGCGCTCAAGCACGGCACCTTTTTGGCGCAACGTTGGAATGGTGAAAGTGGCGTTAACCTTTACTATTTGACAGATGAGGCACGGGGGTTCTTTGTGGAAGTGGGATATGACGCAGCTACACAAGACGCGGTAGTATTGCGCAGCTTCAGCAATAATGCGCCACTGGAGGAGTATGTCTATTACGTGCGGCTGCCAGATGAGCTATAAAAAGCCTCACCCGAAACAGGTGAGGCTTTCTGAAGAATGAAAAAAACACCTTTCCACAGGATTATCAGTAAAAGCCCCTTGTTAGGATAGGGCCTTTTTATAGTAGTGCCAGTCGCTGGTATGGGGGGCCAACGCTGGACTTTAATTGGCTGATTCAGGTCAGGGGAGTAGCCGCATCAAGAGCTTGGCGCACTTGGAGCCAACTCAGCTCGCCTGCTATGTACTGCGCGTACAACTGACGGGCGTAGGCTGTGGCTTTCGTCTTCAAGCTGGGAATAACGTCCTGCATTTGCGTCAGCACACACGCCCGCTGTTCAGGAGTTTGGGCAGCAGGGCCAAATCGGTAGTCGTATGCCATAGCGAGTAAGATGAGAGGAGATAGCCATTTCAAAGCTTCTCCACAAATTTCTGCTAGGCAAGGCGCTGGACAAGGTGGCAGATACGGGTTTTCATTATGTATTTACCCGGAATTCTGCTGCTTTTTTCACCTAGCAGTGAGCGCTATGCTACCTAGAAGAGGTCATCGGCTAGGGCTAGCCAATAGGCAAACTCTGCTGCTGTAAGGTGGGAGGCCAGATAAGTGGAGAGCGAGTAACCCTGGGATTGCAGCACATATCGCCGGCACTCGGGCAGCCCTAGCCAATGACTGGGATTTATCAGATGTACAGCCACTCGTTGGTGGGGCGCGAGCGTCGCAAACCAGGTAAGTAGTTCTTCCTCAGTTGCCAGCCATTCGTCAGCCTGGCGGTAATAGCTCATAAGTGCTTCTGCTACCTTTTCGACTGGGGTGACAACAGAGCCTATGGAAGCCATACTATAACCGGAGAGACATATGTGAAGACAAAGGCGGCAGGAACGCCTTGCGTAATAATACGACGAAAATATAGTATTAATACTGTACCAAAACCCGTATCCAACACCTTGCGCAGGCATAGCAGAGCCCTAATATTTGTGACCAAGCTTCTGTTTTTCTCCCGTAACGCGCCTGCTCATGTTGCTTAACTCCCTGCTCTTCCCTACAGGCGGTCAGTGCACGCTCACTTATGAAAAAGCCGACGGTTGGTTACGGGCCACCTGGGCAGGGTATATCAACCCAGAACAAGCCATGAGGGGCGCCCGCAACTACCTAGATCAGGTAGGACCCTTTCACTGCCTGTACCTACTCAACGATAATGTGGAGCTAAAGGGCCCTTGGTTTGATTCGACACGCTGGCTCGAAACCGCCTGGCTACCCCAGGCACAGCGCCTCGGCTTGCGCTACGTAGCCCATGTCGTGCAGGCGGATACCCGTCACGATAGTATGCTGCTCAAGTATCCGCGTAACCATGTCGTCGATTCGCTTGAGTTGCAGCTCTTCCATGACGTGGCGGAAGCCGAGGACTGGTTACGCAGGTGTCAACAACCGACTAGGCAGCCCGCAGCTTCCCCCTACCAGGGCTACCGCTCCCTGACCTAAGCATGAATAGACGAGTTAAACTTTCAGCATATTTAGCCCATGTACGGCGAGCAGACGGCAGTTGGCCAGCGGACTGGACGTTTGCTCGCCTGTCCCTGCTCGAGGCGAATCACATCTTACATCGCTACTTAACCGATGCGCGGCTGCCCCATGAGCTCACCATCAAGGCTTACGTTGCCAGCGAAGACCTACGAGCAAGCGTGCCGCCGGCCGTTAAGTGGGACCAGCTACAAGCGCAGGTTATCCGAGTTCTACCGGTGGTGCAACGAGTGTTACGCACCTTAGCCGAAGGAAAGCAGGCTGAGTAGCTGCCCGCTAAAAGATAAAGCAGTGGCTCCTTGCCTTAAGAGAAACCTTACATGAGTTTACCCACCAGCAGCATGACATGCTACACTTTCGTTCGAATGCCCCCCGCGTTTCAGCTAACTTGGATACTGAAGAAGGGCACCTATCTAGCCCGGCGCTGGGCAGAGGAAGGAATGATAGCCCTTTACCATCTGCCTGATGGGGGCCGCGGCTTCTTTGCGGAAGTGGGCATTGATTCCTGCAAACAGGGGGCTAACGTGCTGCGTAGCTTTAGCAATAGCGAGCCACTAGAGGAGTATGCGCATGGGATACGGCTGCCAGAACAATAAAAAGCCCCGCCGGTGGGCGAGGCTTTTACATTCCTAGGTGGGAGGCCGTTGCTTAATTAGTTGCTCCCGCATCCGCCTTAGCTTCCAACGTGTTCTGAATGCTCAGCGGCAGGGCCGAGAGCAGGTCTAGGCCTGTGGCAGCTTCAATAGCGTCAACGCTGGTGCGATAGGCACCCCAGGCCGTGCCAATGGAAGTGGTATTGGGTGTATTGATGGCAATAACGCGGGTGCTGGTAGTGATACGCGATACATCACTGCTCCCTTCCGGCAGTACAACGACTACTTTCCAGCAGTTGGACGGTACGGTCACCTTACCGCCGGCGATGGTGGTAGCGTAGCCGTTGACGCCCGTGCCCCCTTTGCCGTAGCTCCCACAGATAATGTAGAGTTCGTTGCCGGCCGACACGAGCGTGCGGCAGTAGTTCTCGAGGCCAGCCCAGGTCTGCTGGTTGTTGACCGAGGCCTGGGGCATCATGTTGGTCATTAGAAAGGTAGCGGAGTTATCGGCTACCGAGCCGGTGCGGTCCGCCGAGGGGCAGTTATGCCCCCGGTCGAAGCCGTAACCCGTGTAGTCGCTGGTCGTTACTCGGTACCAGCCCGATGGGAGAGTGGCATCGGGGGAGAAATTATCCTGCCGCGCCGTGCTGCCCTGCCAGGCGCTGCTCAAGTGCCACGACACCCAGTTGGGTTTGCCCTGGTCACGATTGTAGCTTAGCGTGTACTGTGACTTGGTCATCAAATAGTTGCTCGGGTACGAGGTACTGGCCACGGCGCCGCTGGGATTACCTAGGGCGAGGTTGTTATCCCGGGTAGCCGAGGCGGTGGCCTGCGTGGCCGAGGACGTGCTCGTCTTGGAGAGAGACGTGGACTGCGAGGCTGGGGCAACGCTCTCCATTTTGGCACAGGAAACGGCCAGTGCCGCCAGTAGGGTCAGGGACCCAATGCGAGTAAGCAAATGCTTCACAAGGAAAAAGGAAAAGGGTAAGGATAGGACTACAAAAATCCGGAGCTGCTCTGTGTCGCAGGTTACCGCTGGGTTATGCTTTCATCTCCGACCTCGCAGCCTTTAACTTCCCCAATACTATTGGCTCATATACTCACGTATGTCCGAAGCAATATCTTGACTAAACATAACAGCAATACGAAAACATTTTTAACTGACTGTCAATATCTTTAAAGTATATAAATTTTATTATTTATAAACTAATGTAATTAGTAGTCGTTTCTTTAGAGTCCCGCTTTCCCTCCGCCCTATGCACGACGTCGTTCTCGTACCCGTCCCCGAGGCGGTGATGCCTGCTTACCTGCCCGTTTTTGCGTGTCTCGTGCCCGCTGGCTTTCCCTCGCCGGCCGATGACCATATCGAGGCGCTGTTCGACCTCAACCAACTGCTGTTTCGCCATCCTGACGCCACATACTTGGTACGCGTGACGGGCGAGAGCATGTCAGGGGCGGAAATTCATCCTGGCGACTTGCTGGCAGTCGATAAGCATTTGCCCGCAGACCACGGCCACATTGTCGTTGCGGTAGTCGAGGGAGACTGCACAGTGAAGCGCTTGGAGCGACGGGGCGAGGACTGGTGGTTGGTGCCGGCCAATCCAGCCTTCGAGCCCTACCGCATTCGCACGGGTGAGGAAATTCACATTTGGGGCGTGGTCACGCACGTGGTGCACGAGTTGATACCGGGTAAGCTCAATGCTTTACTCCTCAGCCGCGACTAGTCTATGTTCGGCCTCCTGGATTGCAACAATTTCTACGTCAGCTGCGAGAGAGTTTTTCAACCGCGCTTTGAGGGCCGGCCCGTCGTGGTGCTCTCCAATAACGACGGCTGCATTATCTCGCGCTCAGCCGAGGCCAAAGCGTTAGGCCTAGCTATGGGGGCTCCTTACTTTCAGGTCAAGGACGTGCTGCGCCAGCACGGGGTGCAGGTGTTCTCGTCGAACTACGCGCTCTACGGTGACATGAGCCGGCGGGTGATGTGGTACCTAGGCCAAGTAACGCCTGGAGTAGAAATCTACTCCATAGACGAAGCCTTCCTCGACCTGCACGGGCTCGACCAGTACATGCAGCCTTACCTAGGGGGCGGGCTGGAAGCTTTCGCGCACACGATTCGGGCGAACGTCAAGGCCCGCACGGGCATCCCGACTTGCCTAGGGGTAGCCCCGACCAAGACGCTGGCCAAGCTGGCCAACCGAGTAGCTAAAAAGAATCCAGACTTAGGGGGCGTGCTCTACCTCGACTCGGCCGAACGTCGGGCCTGGGCCCTCGAGCAAGTAGCCGTCAGCGATGTCTGGGGCATTGGTCGTCAGTATGCCCAGAAGCTTACGGCGGCCGGCATCGACTCGGCCGCCGACCTCGCCAAGGTGAGCGAGGCCTGGGCCCGCAAGATGCTCGGCGGGGTGGTCGGCGCGCGCTTGGTGCGCGAGCTGCAGGGCTACCCGTGTTCAGGACTGCACCCCAGTGAGGACGGCACACTGAGCCGGCAGAGCATCAGCTGCTCGCGCACCTTCGGGCGGCCGCTCACGGCGCACAACGATGTGCGGGCCGCTGTGGCCTCGTTTCTGACGCGCGCCGCCGAGAAGCTGCGCGCCCAGGGTGACCAGGCCTACGTGTTGACGGTGTACGTGCAGAAGAATCGCTTTGACCCGAAAGTACCCCCACCTTACTCGCGCTCGGCTACACTGACGCTGCCCGGCGGGCCATCGGCTGATACGCGCGTACTGGCTCAATATGCGGGGCATTTATTAAGTAAAATCCTGGAGCCGGGCTGCACCTACCACAAGGCGGGTGTAGTGCTCGACGGGCTAGAGCCGCCTACTACGGGTCAGCAGCTTGGGTTATTTGCGCCCGCCGCACCAGTTGCCGAAGCAGCAGCAAAGGTGAGTGCGGACCGGCCGCAACTCATGACCACGCTCGATGGGTTGAACGCGCGCTTTGGCCGTGGCACGGTGAGACTGGGGAGTGCTGTGCCTACGACGCTAATTGGTGGGCGGGCACCCTGGCAAGGCCAGGCGCAGTGGCAGTCGGGAGCTTTCACGACGCGGCTAGAGGACTTGCTGACGGTTAGCTAAGCAAATTCCTGTACTGGCTGGCCGTCCAACTGAGCTGGTCACCGGAGCGACTGCAACTGGTGGTGTGGGTAGTGAACTTGCTACTTATAAAGTTGGGAGCTATGGACTTTTCTAGTCAGCTTTCCCCATTTCCACAAAAAAGGCCAGCCCTAGTAGAGCTGGCCTTTTTAGATTGTGAACATAGAAAGGCGTTGCGGATTCTTCTACTCAAATAGAAGCCTCAACCTAACCGGCCGGAGTTTATTCTGATAGTATGGCTTAACGAGCAATCTTGATTTGGTGATTTTCCGTTTTACCATCTCGCTGAATAACGCGAAGGTGATATAAGCCCTGTGGAAGCGCTTGTACATTCAGAATAGTATCAGCTACTCCCTCATGAATAGTAGCTTCTTGTACTATATCACCTACACTGTTGTAGAGATGAGCGACTGCTTCCTGCCCCCCGAGATTGATATGCAATTCTGTACTGGCTGGATTAGGATATATACCTGGCTGGCCAGGCTGTTCTACAGAGCTTTGCATAGTTGCATTCTTTGCATTGCTAGCCTCTCTGTACCCGGAGGGACACGTACTGCATCCCTTGAGCATATTAATACTGACCCCTGCGTTTACTGTCACGCTATTGCACGGGCCTGTTGCTGTAACGGTGCCAAAAACAGAGTAAGCAGAACTGCAATCGGGGTAGTAGGTATGAGGGAAATAAACTGTACTACCACTCACATAGCCGGCAGCGGTGTAGCCCCCGAGGGTAGCCTGATAACTCGTAGCTCCCGCCACGACAGGCATCGTTACAGTGTAATAAGTTTCACAGCCTGTTCTGTTGCGCGTGGCCATCAGACCGGTTGGTTGCCCCACCGCCCCACTACCAGGAGTCACATTGATAGTGGCATTGGCGTCCGATGAGTGATCGCACAACCCAGGACCATAAGGAGTCCAGCCGTTAGTTCCGTTTGTACTAGCGGCGATATTGTATGCCCCAGAGGCTCCTGCAGGTACTCGGATATAGATTTGGTTAGTGGGGACAATATAGCTGCCTCCTCCAAAGTTCGTGAAGTTCTGTCCGTCTGTACTCATCGCCCAGCCCTGGTACGGGACCCACCAATTATAAGAAACGGCACCTTGCACTGGATTCACACCCACCCGTATGACACTGCCATTGCCACAAGAGGAGTAGGTGGAACTAGTAAAGACGGGGGCTGGAGGGATTACATTGATAGCTACAACATTAGAGGTATACCAATGAGCACGGCTACCTAAGCTACCTTCTTTATGATCAGAATCGCGACGAAAATATGTCGTCTGACTAAGTGGGCCAGGCTGGTAGTTACGGTCGTTAGCGCCCGAAATGTCGTACCAGTTTGAGCCATCGGTGCTGGCCTGCCATTGTACGGATTCATCTTCCTCTTGCTTAGCAAAAGTAGTGTTATCTCCACTAAGAGGCGAAGAGTACCGGCGGTTATAAATGTACTCGTCGAAATCATAGGAGGAGCGGGCCAATATTCTGCCGCGAATCAGCCCTACTGTACCTCCCATAGTCACGCACTGCTGTGTCGCGCAAATCTCGGAGGGAGCACATGGTGTAAACGCCGACAAGGGAACTACCATGCGGACGGGAATATTTACATAGTAGCCCTGACCTATCACATTTAAATCTGCTGTATAGCTATAGTCCCCTTGCACCGTGATCGGTACCGTTACTATCTGGGAAGTTGTAGCAGATTGGATAGCTACTGATCTTCCGTCAATAGTAACTTTAGTTACGTATTGCAAGCCGGCACCTATAATCTTAATTGTCAAGGGAGTTCCATATTCTGCATATAAATACTTGCTTTGCGACCTGTCGGGGTAGGGGTCCAGCTTAGCATCCTGAACACTGAAGTAAGGATTACTACTGCCACCGCCACTAGGGGGTGGGGCGAAAGTAACCGCGATGCCAGAGCTTGAGCCCAGTACAAGAGCCGAGTTATTGATGTCTAGTGCAACTGCATAGGCGTAGTTATTTGGAGCAGTTAGATTGCTAGTACTAGCCGAGAAACTACTTCTTAGTGTTTGATACTGAAAGCTACCACTGGTAGTCCACCTGTTAGGATCAGTATTAATAGCACTAGAAATGGCATTAGTATTAGTAGAAGCCGCCGTTGAACTACCTGCAAAAATTTTGATAGTACCCTCGTTAACGCTCCCCGCCGCACGCCGCACAGTAACCAAATAATCTACTGGTCCCGAAGGGCCATTTATCGCAAGCGAAGTAGCGTTACCATTTAGCTTAAAATCAGACAGCGTGTATGTCTGGCCGAAAGACTTGTAGCAGCAGAGCAATATAAGCCATAAGCAGGTAAGTAATCTAGGTCTCATAAAATGTAGGAAAAGGAAGAGAGTATAATGGCCATGTCACTGGCCACTCTCTCAAAGGACTACATCTGCCTTATCTGTCAAAAGGAAAAAGCGCTCTATTTCAAGACATTAATATGCGAGCGATTTCATAGAACTATTACAAGAAGTTGCATTCGCAGCCTATATAAAAATTTATTACAATACTTAATTTCAAAAACTTATATTATGCGTAAGAATGTGATAGTAACTATGTATTTAGACATGCATATCATCCAACTTCACCGATGATAGTAAGCACAAATAAAAGCCCCGACCTCACCGGCCAGGGCCTTCATTTGTGCTATACGTTACGTTACCTTTTTCTGGCCCACTACTGCTGGCCACCACCTGCCATTCCATGCTGACCACGCCCAGGCCACGGCCGTGTTTAGGTTAGTTCTTAAAGTGCACCTCCTCCGTACACCCGGTGAAACTCCTTACTCACTACGTCGGCCGTAATATTGACGTAGCGCTTAAAGCTGGCCCAGTTCTTATGCCCAGTAATCTTCATTACGAGCTCGGGTCGTAGGCCCTGTTCCAGCGCCAACGTGGCGAAGGTGCGCCGGCCGGTGTGGCAGGTCAGGCGCTGCCACTTAGGTAACGTGTCACTCTCGCGGCGGCCAGCGCGGTAGCGTACTGCCTCTACGGGCGCTGCCAATTCAGCCCTCTCCCCTACTTCCTTCAGGTATCGGTTGAGCACTTGGTTGGCCACTGGGCGCAGTTCGCCTGCTAGCATCTTTTCTACCAGCACTAGCGCTTCGGGGCGCAGTGGTATCGTTACCAGATCACGGGTTTTATGCATTATGAGTCGTATCGTACCTGCGCGCACGTGTTCCTTGCGAATACTTACCAGGTCAGAGTAACGCAGGCCTGTGTAGCAGCTGAGCAAGAATAAGCCGCGGGCGTTGTCGAGGTAGCCGCCAGCAGGTAGTTCAAGCGTGGCCAGTTGCTTCACCTCGTGAGCTGTAAGCGTCATCACGTCGGGCTCGCGCTTTGCCCAGCTCAGACGCGGATAGTACGTGTTATTATGTAGGCCTCGGTGGCCCGTCCACTTCATAAACACCTTGACCTTGGCAAGTACTTTATTAATGGTGTTATCAGTCAAATTCGCTGGGCCCACGAGGTAGGCTGTGAACTTGTCGCCAAAGCTGGGCGTGATGGTATCGAAGTCCACAGCATAGCGCTGTTTTTGGGAGAAGTCCCGTAGGTGTCGCGCGGCTGTGGCGTAAGTACGGGCCGTGTTGAGCAAGCCGGCGGCGCGCTTCTGTGCTACCCACTCGTCAAGGTGTTGCCAGAAAGTGAGCGTGGCCTGCTGGGCCACCTCTTCCACCGGCACAGGCGCCACAGCGGCACGCAGGACCTCAGCATCGGGTAGCAACCCTTGAGCACGGTGGGTGCGGTAGCAGTCGAGCAGGCGCTGCTCGGCTAGGTCGAGCGCATCATTGAGCTTACCGTTCTCGGCGTAGCCGCGCACCTGGGCGCGTTGCTCGCTCTTAATCCACTGCTTAGGTAAAATGCTCAGCCCAGTATAGACCTTCACGCGCTTGCCATCAAAATTCAGGAAGGCGAAGATGGGGGTAGGTTTAGTGCCGTTGGGCTCTTTAAGCAAGAAGGGAACAGTAGTCATTGAGAGCAGTGCATTACTACTCCAAATCTAAGTCTTGTCCCCCAACCAGGGGACAAACGGGGGACAGATTACCCGATTAATCCCGATACTATCCCGATTAATTCAGACAGGCATAAAAGCAAAAACGGCCCTACGGGCTATCAGGGCATATTTTTAGAAGTGGTATTCGTCTAGACATGTCGGTAGGTGCGGGCCCCTATGCGACCACATATTACACGCAAAATGCCTTGTAAACCAAAAGTTTACAGGGCATTTTCAATTTAAGGTAAAACATTTCATCGTGCTTTGCCTTGCAGGTGCTTACCAGATTCATGCATGTGCGTGATTTATAATCAACTGGTAATCGTGATTAGCAGCGTGAGGTGCTTGGCCCATTCATAGTAAATCAGCGCATAGTCGCGCGAGCATTTCGGCAAGTACGAAGGAATGCTAAGGACTTATGATAAGCATCATACTTCAGGGGCAGCAACCACGCACGCCATTTAGGCGGCCACTGGCTAGCCTACCAGTGGCCGCCTACGGAATTATGCCGCACCCGTAATTTCATGAGTTGCGCCTATTACCGCGCATCTTACCTTGTTGCCAGTATCTTCGACTGCCTTCACGCCCGACTTGTTTGAAACCTTGTTCGAATGCCGCCTCGTAACAGGGAGACAATACTAGGCGGCCCGCGACCGGGTCGGCGTACCCAATTAGCTCCGCAACGTTCACGATACGCAGCAATACTTCTGCTGGGTAATCGGGGCCGTTGTCGAAAAGCTAGGGCTGAAATAGTACCAGCTTGTGCCGGTCGATGCCCACCTAGCCTCGACCAATCCGACGCACGATGGCCACGGTCGCAAACCGCTCGGTAACGCTCCCATCGTAGCGGCCAAACGGAATGATAATGTCGACAGCTATCGACACGTAGGCGCAGAACTCGTCCGACGGACGCTGCACTAGTCCCAATGGCTCTTCACTAGCTGGAGCATTGGAGTGGCAGACAATTAGGTAAAGCACTACCGGCAGCAGAGGCAGAATGACAGGCTTCGGCATGATAGCAAGTAGAGCAGCAGCATGAGCAACTAATTCAACTGCAAGGACTAAAGTAAGTACGCACTTAACGGACAGATGAACTGCCCGTATGGTAGCATGTATCGCTTGCCGCTTTTCTTCGCTATGGATGTGCCTGCCATCTTCAACGCCCATCATCTCTGGAATGACAGCAATTACGACCCTATAATCTATACTTGAGCCCTGGTTCCGCGACGAATTGACGGCCCGCGTAGAGGCCGACCTAGGCTGTCGGCTGCCCACTTTCTACATAGCCCTGCTACTACCCGGTTAGCCATATGCTACTATGCTTCTTGCCTGCCCTAGGTCTGCTGACACTGGCTAATCCGCTTCAGGCTTCGCACGACCCCGTGCCCACGCTGCCGGCCGCTATCCGCAAGGCGTTGCCGGCGGGCTACCAAGTACTCGCGGCCGAACGTGGCGACCTAAACCGCGATGCGCAGCTCGACTGGGCAGTGGTGCTAAATCGGCCCGACGAACAGAAAACATCCGACGTAGTGGACCACCCCACCAAGCGACCGCTGCTGCTATTTGTGGGTGGGTCCAATGGTACTTACACCCTGGCGGCCCGCGCCGACAATGCCGTGTACTGTGTAGACTGCGGTGGCATGATGGGCGACCCTTTTCAGGGCGTTACCATCAAAAACGGCTACTTCACGGTAGAGCACTACGGCGGCAGCGGCCAGCGCTGGACCCGCTTGGTAACCTTCAAATACAACCAAGCTAGCCATACTTGGCTGCTACACCGCGATGGGGGCGAATCCTTTCATGCCAGCGACCCTGAGCATAGCAAAACCAACATGCGTACCAGCAAGAACTTTGGCCGGGTGCCGCTGGCGCGCTTCGACATTTATCAGGAGTAAGTTGGTAGAAAGGCAGCTGACACTTGCACGCATCAATTCGATGGCCTTTGATTTTCAAAATTTTGCGCAGCAGCTCACGCAAGCTACCCAGGCCGCGTTTACCGAGCTGCTGGCCCGGTATCCCGAGGAAGCCTTCTACAGCTTTGCGCTCTACAGCGATGAAGGCGCCATGACCGTGTGCCCGGCCGCCAACACCCTAGGCCACCTAGCCGCTCAGTCACCTGACGACCTACCTTACGCCAAATTTGAGCCGGCCGAATGGCAGTACGAGATGGTGGGCGCCGACGCTCAGTTTGACGCGCTGAGCCGCCAGTTGCGGACCCGGCTAGCCGAAGGTTTTGCCGAGCCGGATGGGTTCGAGCGGTTCCGCCAGCAGTTGTACGCTACCTGCCTGGAGGTGCTGGACGCGCTTCGGCAGCAGCGATTTTTTGATAAGGCTGCGGGCCGGCCGGTGTTCTTGCTAGTTACTATATCGGATAGCGACACCCCGCCGGAAGAGCTGGCGCAACTTGCCAGCCGCCTCAACAACAACGCCTACCGCGACGAATACCTCGCCTGGCTGCGTACCTGGGATGCGTAAAGCCGGCTATTTAGCCTTTCACCTCTTCGTTTCTGTGCCTTGAGCTATTTGTCTCACATTGCCCTAGGGGGTATTGCCGCTGTGCTGCTGAGTGCCAGTGCCTGCCGCCCCGACCAGCCCGCCACCGAGCGGCCCAGCACTGCTCAGTCGCCCGCGGCCTCGCCTACCCTAGCCGATACTGCCTTGGCTTACCCTAGCGATACGCTGCACCTGCCTAGCGGTGTGGTGCGACTACGTCCTGTCTCGGCTGCCGAATTTGCCAAACTTCCCTCAGCGGAGTTGCCCGACGTGGCAAATGATAGTGCTGCGGAGCGGCAGCCGTTGGCCGCCGCCCAGGGCCGGGCACGGCGCGAGGGGCTTACGCTGGTACTCAAGCCGGCGCAGGGGCCGCTTGTGCGGCTGGCTTCGACACCACCCGCCGAGTTCACGCTGCAAAACGGTGAGGGCGTGCGCTACCAGTACTGGGGCAGCCTGCCGGCCGCGCACCAGTGGGTGGTGCGGGCCTGGTACTGGGAATCGGATGGCACGGTGCTGATAGACCAGCGCACCGGTCGCCGCGTAGAGGTACTCGGCAACCCTGTGGCTTCGCCCGATGGCCGTTTTGTGCTGCTGACCAGCCCCAGTCTCGGTGGTGGCGACCAACCCAACACCCTATCACTGGTGAAGATAGAAGACGACGGGCCACACCTGCTATGGCAGCGCGAACCCACTGCTTGGGAGCCCGAAGCCGCGCGCTGGGATACTCCTAACCTAGCTATTTTGCGCCTGCGCCATGCTAGCGCCGACGGCAGCCTGGCCGACGATGCGCCCGTCACCTACGTTCAGCTACCCCTGCCCCGCTAGGCAGTTGCTTTATGCCGAAAGCTTTCCATTGGGTTGCCGGGCTGCCGCTACTCGGCGCCTGCCAGACGCCCGAAACGCCAGAGGTGCCGCCGCGCCTGGTCCCGCTGCTCGAAACGACGGTACCCCGTTACCGCCCCCTCCTCAACCGGCAAGACACGCTAGAAAGCTTTTGGGCCCCCGACTCTTTATACGCCGACAGCCTCTTTCAGCTCAGCAATGCGCACCGCAGCCAGGTGCTGCTGCGCGTGCGGTTTGTGCCGGCCTCGGTAGCCGCACAGGCCCAGCTCGACACACTCAGGTTTCGCCGCCCCGACTTGCGGCTGGAGGAGTATGAGCAACCCGGTTACCACTGGGATTTTTTCGCCGCTGCCAGCTCCGAGCCCAAGGTAACGGAAACCGCTGACCGCACCCCGCTCCGCCTATCGGTTACGTATTCCTGGCGCTTGGCGCTGCTCGAACACCGGCGCTGGCCAGCCGGCAACAGCTACGAGCGCAACTCCTATTTGATGGACTACCCATTTGGGCCCGTGGCCATAGCCCGCGTCAGCGACTCGGTGGTGTACGTCCGGGTCTATCCACTGCTGCCCGACCGGCCCCGGCCCGACACCCTCTACACGTACTTCCAAAATGGAGAGCGCCGCAAGCGCATTCCGGTAGTAGCCGACCAGCTCGATACCACGCGGCAGGCACTCCTTCGCCTTAGCTTCCGCGTACTCAGCCATTCCGTCGATTGAATGGGTTGGCTAGCATGAGTTCCGGCCATGCGGGCATGCCATGCATACAGCCTGGGGTAAAGGTATTTATTCATACAGATTTGATAACTCGCTAGTATGCACATCGAACAGGCCTTGGCCAACCAGCTTCGGACCCGGCTGCAAAGCCTGCTCCGCACCCGACACCTGCTGCTACCAACCCCGGCCGAACGCCCGGCTACCTCCCAATTGTGTTCACACATCGGCGGCGACCCCTATTTTGAAGCTGGCGAAAGCTGGCCAACCAACCCCGAAACCGGCCAGCCACTGGAGCTCATTTTTCAGTTAGTGAGCCTGAATGGAGAGCTACTCTGGCCCTTTGAGGCGCAAGTCGTGCAGTTTTACCACAACTATCACTGGGGCGAGCTGCCCTACGATGATAGCTACCCCGCCGATTTTCAACTAAAAACCTACCGGCGCATTTGCCCCGAACGGCAAGTGCTGCTGCCCCGCCCGGGCCTGCTGCCGGCGCTGGCTTTCACAGCCCTACACACCCAGCCCGCCCCATCGCTGCCCGATGATGACGAGCTGGCCGACCTCGCGCCCGATGTACAGGCCCTGTGCGAGCAGCTCCGCCCCGATGACTGGCGCACCGCTTACCACGAGGCTGTAACCGAGCTGGCCGGCGAGCCCGACCTAGGCTCCTGGGTAGGTGGCTACGCGCAATGGCTGCAAGGAGCCTACCCCACGGGCAACTTCTGGCTACAAATTGACAGCACCGCCGACTTCGCCTGGGGCGACTCGGGGCTATTGTATTTCTGCGTAGATGGCAGCGACCCGGCTACTATCTCCTTCCAACTGCAAAGCTGCTAGTATCTGGTACTGAGAATGTAGGCGTTTTGGCAATCGCCGACCTTAGCAGTGGCCAGCTTTCTAGTTAAGTAAGAAGAAAGTACCCCGCGTATCTACTCATTTTCATTTGCTGCTTTACATGCGTCTCTTCTGCTTTTTCGCTCCCGCTTACCGATTTGCGACCCTAGGGGCACTTGCTGGCTTGCTACTCTTGCTGCCACTGGTGGCACCGGCCCAGGCTACGCCGCCCAGCATCGACTACTATGCGGCGCTTAAAGGCAAGAACTTAAGTTCCTTGTGGCTAGCGACCAGCCGGGTGCATCCTGATAAGCAGATGCAAGCTGCTGTTGTGAATCCCAATGAGCCATTTCCCGACCCCATCGGCTTTATCGGGCCTACCTACCAGCGGTTTTACCTGCACTACACGAGCATTCGGCCAGATGCCGCTAACTCCTACTTGTACCACGTGGCCGGCAAAACGCGGGTGAAGGACAACATCTGCGCCTTTATGGGCACTATCACGGTGGTTAAGGCCCGGCTCTACAAGGAGCCCAACGGGGAGTACCCACAGTACCGAGAGGGGGAGCTGACGTGCCAAGTAGCGCTGGCCGAAGACCGGCAACAGCCCGGCAGCGGCATTATTCGGGGAACGCTCACCACGTATTTCTACGTCGATAAGCAAGGCCAGCCACACTACAACTTACTGGAAATGTTTGCCGACGGCTTTAGCAACAACGAATGCGTTGGCACCTGGACCAGCTACGCCAGCCAGCAGCGCAAAACCTGCAACTGGGGAGACTTCTTCATTCCAGAAGCCAACGCACTGCGCTTCACCGACACGGAATTTCAGATTGCCCCCAAGTACCGCGCCAACGGCTGGCAAACCTATCAGCAGGCGCTACTCGGCGATGCCCGTGACCCCGGTTATAAAAAGGCTGTAGCCGAGGAAAAACGAGCGTGGTGGAAATAAGCCCATTACGTCGGCAGCCCGAGTTGTGTCAGCAGCGCGGTTGTTAAACAGAAAGAACTATTGCGAAAGTAGACTACCTAATAAGCCTTTAGCGAGGCAGCTCTACCTGCACGTAGGTTTCTGGCGGTGGTGCCGACTCTTGGTCGGCGGCCTCATATTCTTGCTTTAGCAGCACGGTGCGCGGGCCTAGCCACCGGGCCTCGTTGCTGCCCCACTGAAGGGTAAGACGCGTCCAGAGCAGGCGCGGCCCGGTGGAGGTAAGCTCGTAGAGCTGCGTACCTACGGTGCTCTCGTCGCTGCCATCGTTGCCTTGGTCGCTACGGGTGCTTAGGAGATACTGTCCATCGGGCGACACGGTGGGCTGGTTTCCCGTCACGATGGTGCAGTGCCCGGTACGCTGGTCTATCAACGTAGTCACGTGCTTGGTGGAGGAGTCGGTGAGCACCACCCACACGTACGCCTTGGTCAGCTGGCCTAGGTAGCGCGATTCAGCTGCCTTGTCGATATCCTCACCTGAGCTGCTCATGGTGGTGCGCCGGGTAGTGAATTTCACCACGGGGCCACTCTTAGGCTGAAGCAGCAAGTCATTGCCCACGCGGCGCACGGAGCCATTGGTCGTCAGGCGTTTATCTGCATCCCAGTCAAGCTCGGTAGGCGCCCGCGCGAAAGCCGCGGCCGTGCTAGGCTTTAGGTAAAGCACGCCGCCGCCGAGCACGTGCAGCGTGTCGTGGTCGGTGGGGTGCTTGGTATCGCCTGAACGCAGCGAGCCGGTGGGCGGCGTAAAGGCCGTGGCGGTAGGCGTGGTCGAAGCCGGAGCCTGGCCGGCCGGCGTGGCGGAGGCAGCGGGCTGACCGCTGGTAGTGGGCTGGTCGGAATGACAGGCCACCGCGGGCAGCGCCAAAAGTAACAGGTAACGTTTCACAAGAGAACGCGGAGGCAAAGCCACCAAGAGGCCGAGTTGAAGAAGAACTGCCTGCTGCTACGGCCAGCACGGCCCTATAGTTAGGCTATGAGTGAACAGGTTAGTCGGCTGCTTATTTCGCACATACTCACTGCTTAGCGTCATAAAGCACACCAACCAGCCTAGGCTCGCGTAAAGCACACGCGCCTAGTAAGTAGCTATGTCAGCAGCGCCGTGCCCTAGGTAGTAGCTCGCCGCATAGCCCACGCCTAACAGCAGCAACAGAACCCCAACTGCAAAACCTAGCCATAGTAGCCCCACCCCAGCAACAACGGCCATCCCGCTAACCCACAGCAGCATACGTGCCGGGCGGGTCGAGAAAAAGGGCAAGCGCCTCAGCGGCCCGGTTTTTCGGCGGGCTAGTCGGCGGGCCACGGCATCTAGCTGCACGGTGCCGGTGGGGTCGTCGGGGCGCGAGCCGGAGCGGTCGGCCAGGTGCAGTACCCGGCCATCGGCCAGCTCCAGGCGTAGGTGGCACTGCGCAAACGCTTGCCACCGCATCACCCGCAGACAATACCTGTAGGCTTTTATACTGGCTATGGGAATGGTTTCGGCCGCGATGCCGTGCGTGAGACTGCGGCCCAGTGGTGCCAGGTGAAGGCCGTCGCGGTCGCTGGTCAGCAGCATGGGGCGATTGCGGCGGGCCACCTTTCGCGCGGTTAGCAGCAACAGGACTAGGCCCAGTAGGCCGGCGGTAGTAGCGCGCTGCCAGTTGCCCTCTATCGCCTTCAGGGCCGCCAGTGGCACTAGCAATAGGCCAAATAGAAACATGCCCGCGGCCAGCATACTCAGCGGATTGAGGACCACCAAGCTGCGCAAGCCGGGCCGACTGTCTGGCGTGATAGGTGAATGAGCAGGCATACAAGTAAACGCAACGTGGTTTTGGGGCTGGGAACCCAGGCCGGGGTAGCCGCACCCCTTAACTTATTGGGCTGTAACGGCCGGGCCCAGTTTCCCGGTCGGGCTCAGGGTATAGGTGGTTTGGCCGTGGCCGATGACAAAGCCACCGGGGTAACGCAGCGCCAGAGTGGGACTGGGAGCGGCCGCGGGCAGCGCAGTAGTGAAGACAATAGCACCCGTGTGGGCATCGAGCAGCTGCACTAGTTGCGAGCTGCTAGCCGCCGCCGTGGCTTGGCTAGTTAGCAGCACGTAGTCGGCATCGTAGTGCAGTAAATAAGGGGCGAAGTAATGACGACCGGGCGTGAAGTCGCGGTATGAGAGCACGCGGCTGATGGCGGCATCGGTGCGCGCGATGAGCGTCTTTTGATGCGGGTCGGCGCTGGTAAATACGCCGTAGCCGCCGTAGTCGTCTTGCCACGCAAACTCAGGGCGCACGCTAGGGCCGCCACCGTTATCGCGGTACTGGTAGGTGAGCAGTTGAATGGGCTCCTTCCGGTGTTGCATGCCGCGCTGAGTAAAGGCGAAGGCTGTTCGCACGCGGCTACCGGGTAGCCGAGGGCCGCGGTCGTGGGAGGCATCCCACTGCTCGTCGTCCGTGTAGATGCGGCGGATGAGTGGGTAGAAGCTAAGCTGATGGCCGTCGTTGGTGAAGATATAAAAATGGTCGCCCTCATTATTGCCCACATCGAGGTTGGCTACGCCGCTGGCTAGGGCGCGCTGCCCGCCCAGCAGTGCCTGCGTCACGTCGGCAACGGCGGGCGGAGCTGCGCTCACCTGGTACACGGCGTTGTGGTACAACACGTACGTGTCGCCATTCGAGAGCTGCTTCAAGTGCAAGTCGGTGAGCCCGTGACCGGCCGACTTGCCCGGCAGCACCACCTTTTTCAGGACCGTGCCGGTAGTGGCATCGTAGCAAATGACAGTGGGCGTCTCCTCCGCATTACCGCTTAGGCTGCGGTAGTCGCCAGCTACCACCAGCACAGGGCGCTGCCCCGCTCCTGGCAGCAGTACGGAGTGCGCCAACATCCACCGCGGCTGTCGCAGGGCCGCTGGTTCCGAGTCGGCTGCCGCCGCACTACCGCCTGCCATGCTTGGCTGCCGCGGCCGAAAAGCGAGAAAGTATAGCCACGTCAAGGCTCCGAGGGCAACTAGCAGGAAAATGCTGGCGACCCAGTATCGGGCGGCCGTGGGCGCGGGCACCGGCCGGGGCGGCGGGGCGGCGTAATGATGGCGCACGTGTACGGTTACATCGTCCGAGTCGAGGTAGTACTCGGTCTGGCAAGCGTTGCAGCGGTACAGGTCGGGGCCTAGGGTAGTCTTGTCGGGGCTGCCGCACTGCGGGCACAGAATTGGGCGTAAAGTCTTGGCCATGCGCTCGCTTATACGCAAAGCTGGGCTCAGTAGTAACCTAGGATTGCCTCACCTGCTAGCGGAGGCTAGCCGTTTGAAACGGGTTCGCCGCGTTTTGGCCCATGCCTCCCGTTTTTGTTGACTTAGTAAGCCGATGGCTAAGCTCCCAGCTAGGGACCGGGCTGCGCGGCGATATGAGCCCAAGCACTCAGAAAACCATCATGCGTGAGAGCACGCGCCAGTGCGCCGTGCGCGGCACCAGCCGCCTCACCATCGGCGGCCAGCGGGGTAGCGGCAGCTACACCTTCGACGCGGCCTTGCAAGCTGCCCCAACTGCTTTTCGGTAGCACACCCCCTAGCTCTGGTGCCAGCTTCGGAAGAGAAGCTTGGTGGAGACTCAGCGAAATAAGAACTAGCTATAGGCCCTTACCGGCACGCTAGCCACGAGAAGCACCGCGTGAAAGGACTATTTAAATGCTATTCCCATTTGTCCAGCCAAGCCTTCTTTTTTGCCTCAAACTCAGTGGCCGTGATAACACCCGCGTCGAATAGCTGCTTAAGTTTTTGCAGTTGCTCAGCGGGGTCTGTTGCCGCGTGAGGCATTGGGTTGGGCTGGCTAGTGAGCAAGCGCCCTAGCTCGGCACCCGCCCCTGCTTGTAGGCCCGCTCCGGTCAGGCTCCCGCTGGTGCGGGCGGCGTCGCGCAGGGCATTCAGCTTTTCCAGCTCGGCGTAGGATAATCCAACGCTGGCAGCGGCTTGACTGTTGGCCACTGCCCCGGCCAATTGGCCAATGCGCTGCTGCGTGCCCGCGTCGAACTGCGTGCCAGTGAGGCGGAAATCCATCAGCTCCAGCCCCAACTGGGCAAACTCGGCAGCTAGCGGCTCGCGCAGATTGGCGGCTAGGGCACCCAGCTGGGCGTCAAGCTGCTGGTACGACCAGCCTGCCGTGGCTAGCTGCATAGCGAGTTCCTGCCCTAGGCGGCTTTGCAATAATCGTGTGGCTTGCGGCACGGCGTAGGTATCGCTCAAGCCTGTCACCTCCGTGAAAAAACGGCGTGCATCGGCCACCCGAAACGAGAAGTTGCCGTGTGCACCTAACTGCACTGGAAAATGGTACACTGGGTCGAGGTACTTAACGGGCGTGGCCGTGCCCCAGGGCTGGTTTAGGTTGTCGGCCCGGCGGTAGAAGTAGACATGCAGCTTGTGCTCGCTTTCGAAGCCCGTTCGCAGCCTCAGCAGGGTGGTAATAAACGGCTGATTATCCGTTTCAAGGCTATACAGTCCTTCGGCCTCGAACACGGTAGCCACCCGCCCCTCATACACCAGCAGCACGCCCTGCCCCGGGCCGACGAGTAGCTTGCTAGCCGTCTTGATTTCGTCGTGAACCGACGGAAACTTCCACAGCAGCACGCTCGGCTGCGGGTCTTTCCACTGAATAACTTCGGCCAGTTGGCCGCGAAAAAAGCTGAAGGACATACCTAGTGAGTGCTGAACCGGCCGAGTTGACCGATAGAAGGAGTATACGCAGACTGGTCGAGCCTAGCCTAGCGGGTCACCCCAACCCGACTTTTTCAATGGCCAAGAGGCAGCGGGCTTTTCTCGTTTCCATCTGGCCGCGCGCCGCAGCGCGCGCAGGCGGTGGAGTACCTCACGTAATCGCAATCCCATTAGCCAGAGCAACAGCAACGCTACTGCCGGGCTGCCGAGGGCCACTGCCACTAGCAACCAATAGCCAAGCCGAGTGCTTCCTGGAAAGGGGTGCACCTGCGTAAGCAGCACGCCTCCAAGTAGCAGTAGCCAGATAATTAGCAGCCGGCGAATTACTCGCTCGCTTTTCTTCTCAATCATCTCCTTTTTCGCGTGGGGACTACTTAGTACGAGAAGGGCGTGACCCAGCTACCAGCCGCTCATTGCGAAAGATGTAATCATGCAGTTTGTTTGAGCCCTGCTCAGTGAGTATGCCTGTGTAGACAAGCAAGCCGTGGTCGAGTCGTCCGTGTACTGGCGCAACGTTGATGGGTACGGCCGTGCCTCAGCAGCACGCTCTTACATTATTAAAATAAATGATGCCACATTCAGCCTCAATAACAACGTTGTTGACGCACGCAGCCCCAAGGCTACGGCTTGGCACTCGGCACAAGCTCTAGCAAGGCGTGCTGGCCCGGCTCGTGATGCAGGCCACTGATGAGTTGAAGCTTGTTGAGGGAGTTATGCGCAAGTCGATTAGGCGCTGGGCAGCCTACATGCAACCCTTGCAAAGGACAGGGACTCTTCTTGCTGTCTACTTTTCCTTTAAGCATGAAACGAGCACTATTCTTTTTCGGCGGTTTCTTACTAGCCAGTTCCGCTCAAGCGCAGCTAGGCGTACGGGCTGGAGTCAACACGGCCATTTTCACGAAAGGAACGCTTACAAACGGTGAAAACCCAGCAACGAGCTGGCTAACTGGCTACCAAGTTGGGCTCTATTACCAGGTGCCGCTTACCAAGCATCTAGCGCTCGTTCCCGAAGTCCAGTTTAGCCACGAGCGCTTCTACGTCAAGTATACCCCGTTACCACCGCTTGGTATTATTTATTACGAAGGCCCCCCGCGGAGCGAATACAACCAGTCACTGTCGTATCTGAATCTACCCTTTTTGCTGCGGGCAAGCTTAGGAGCATTTTACCTCGAAGCCGGACCACAGGTTAGTTTGCTAGTGGGTGGGCGCGCCGAGAACGCTCAATCAAGAAATGATTACGGTAGCGTTAATAATACTATTTACGTTAATCAAGCGGCTACCAGTAGCTACCGCCGCTTTGACGCCGGGCCCTGCCTAGGCGTTGGGGTAAAGCTGCCAGCCGGTCTGGGGGTAGGGCTACGTGCTTACTGGGGCTTGACTAAGCTTACGGCTGATGAGGACTACTCAATGGTTAGCCATACTTACACCGGCTTTCAGCACCGTCAATCATTGCAAGCCTCTCTTACTTACCAACTACCTGGCTAGTAGTAGTGTATAATTAGTGCAAGGCCAAACTGCTTAAATGCTCGATAAGGCCGCCTAAACAGCTTTGTGATAGTTTGGCATAGCGAAAGCAATTTTCCTATGCAACTACAAAAAAGGCCTCTGCATTACTGTAGAGGCCTTTTCTGTAGTCGCATTATAGATTCAGCCTCTTCATGCCCTGCATGCGGCCGACCTGCTTGAACTGCCCTAGGTATAGCTGGCGGCAGTTGGCTCTAACTCCTTATTAAGGATAAGCCAAAACCTGGCCTGATAATCTACTACTTACTTCAAATTGGCAGAATGGACGCCCTAGAAACAAGACGGAAGAGGAAGAATGGATGCAATGCCTTACCTTGAAAAAGTATCTGCCCTGCGCAAGTCCTTTTACTCTCTTTCTAATCTGTCATGCTATTACACAAACTTTGCTTAATCGCGCTAGCAGTTGGGTCGGCACCCCTTGCAAGTGTTGCCCAAACACCTACAGCGTCAACTCGTTATTATGTAGGACTGGGCGGCTCGCTATTGAGTGATTTTCGCTCAGGCAGTTCTCGCTTTCCTGCTCTTTCGCTAACAGCTGGCCGGCAGCTTAAGCCTCGGGTAGCCCTACAAACAGGGGTAACAGTTGGTTGGCGTAGCTATTCCTATGGCTACTCCTATGTAAATAGTGGGCAGACAATACCTACTTTTTATGAGTCCGGTACGCGCACAACTTTTATTACTGTTCCAGTTCTGCTGCGCTACACGCTCTCACAGTCGGTCAATCGGTTGCAAGTCGACGCCTTAGTGGGGCTTTCCCTCATTGCCTCCATCAATCGAGGCACCTCCACTGTCACATATAACAACCAAACGCAATACAGTGATTCTTATCGCAACTCAGGTTTCAGAGGCACTTTAGTAGCAGGTCCCGCTTTACGCTACGGCCTCACTCCTAGGGTGGCACTTATGGCAGAAATTCCGGTGAATTTTGTGATAGGCGACTTTGGCGGCCGACTGAGTGACCAATTCTTTTATAATCTGCAAGTTGGGGGGCGCTACAATTTCGGGTAAGCAAGCTGAAAAGGGTATTAGTAACTCCGTACCCAGTCCTTGCACGCTACTGGTGGCCACAAAGATTACATCTTGTGGCATCAGCTAACACTCTTTTATGCGCACGCAATTAACTGCTTGTACATCATTAGCTTTGTTAGCGCGACTGAGCCGAGCATAGTGAATATGCGCTACCATTTCAATAGGCCCTAGCTGCTACGCCGGGGCAACCAGCGTGCATTATCATCTTAGTTCTAGCCGAGGTATTGCCAGTTGGGCAGTTCCTGGAATAACATGGCGAGCTTCGCGCTGCGACTATACCAGCGCTTGGCTGCCAAATTTGATGGGTGAAGCGCAGCTAGGCTACAAGCTAACTTTTCCTGGGTAGGCCATTTTAGGTTTTGCTGGGCCGTGCTACTGGCCGGCATAATTTGCAGGGCGTGGCAGCGTATGAGCGGCAGTGGCCCTGGTGGCCGAAAAGAATAAAGTCTAGTCTAGGCTAGTGCCCAGCCGGCCAAGCTAGGCCATACTGAGCGGCATCGAGCACCGACGCGGCTAAGGGCTGACTGGCATCGGGAGCAAGCCCGGCACGTGTGGCTTCGGGCAAATGGCACACAATGAGGTGCCCCCCATGGCGCCACAGCAGGCTGGCACACCGGCGTAGCAGCAGCAGCGCTTCGGCCGAAAGCGTCGATACGTGGCGGCAATCAACCCACACGCTGCCCCGAGCATGGCGCAGCACTTGGCGCAATGCGGTAGCCAGCGGGTAAGCAGTCGCCTCAGTAGCGTGTAGGGTGAGAAGGTAACTGTGGGGTCGAGCTTCTACATAGGCGCGCATAACTGCTACAGCAAAAGGATAAAACCAAGACAAATTTATCTTGCCTGCCGTCATTTACAGCCTGCGTGAACTACTGATTTTTTACCGAGTTGCCAAGACAATCGCCAGCAATAGGGTAGCCTCCGGCCCTAGGTGCCTGCTGTTAAAGCAACCACCTCCCTTAGCTAGCAATAGACTTGAAGTATAGACCTTAGCCACTTAAAGCTGCTTATCGGACGTACTATTTTAAGCCTAGGCTGCGTAGCGATTAAATTATGCTTCATCTTGCCTGACTAGGTGTACTGACCAAACATGTCGCCTCACTACTTAGGGCAGCTACACTAAACAGCATTTTCCACAGATGAGCTCAGTGTTATATTTTTGATTTTCTCAGGCACAGAGATTATTTGAGGTCGGTCTGAGCATCAGTTGGAGGGGCCCCTTCGCTCCCGTTGAGCAAGAACTCCCGCATGCGGTTGACGTGGCGCTTCAAGTCGACCAAGCGCTCTTCTTGCTGGCGGCTCCAAGTGCTATTATCGTGGTTGGACATGCTCATCAGCAGGTTTTTGCGCTCTTCCATCATGCGCAGAGCCACCCACAGGGTTTCTTCCAGCTCTTGCTGGTTGCTTTCAGCCAGGGCTTCGGCCGTGAAGGCGTGCCCTGTGTGGCAGCGATAGCGCAAGACCTTGCCGTGGTTGACTTCCCACAGGTTGCCGCCGCAGTCGGGGCAGGTCATGGGCACCTGGTGCCCAAGTTGGCCAACTTGTTCTACTGTTCCCACGACACGCTCGGCAATAGCCGCTTCAAGTTGTAAATCAGCCGGAATACTTATCTGCTCGGGTGGCACTGCACGGGCCGGGTCTACTAGCCGCATCAGCAGAGGCCCCATTTGGGCTAGGGGCGCTATGTAGTCGATGGCTACGGCGCGCAGGGCACTTTCGGGCATGCTCGCAAACTCGGCATCGGCGGGGTCTTGCACCACTGCCAGGCCCCCGCAGCGCTTCACAAACTCGAGGCCGGCGGTGCCATCGTGCAGCATGCCCGTGAGCACTACGCCTATCACATTGGCCCCGTAGGCCACGGCAGCCGAGCGAAACATAGCATCGGCGGCGGGGCGGTAGCTGTTCTCGCGCGGGCCCTTGGTTACGAGCAAGTGGTTATCCTTCACCAGGAGGTGGCGGTCGGGCGGGGCGAGGTAGAGGTGGCCCGCTTCGAGCGGAGCGCCGCTAGTGGCTAGGTGGCAATGCAGGCCGGTGTACGCACTAAGCCGCGCTACCAGCGGCGCCCCCGTTGAGTCGGGACTGAGGTGCTGCACCACGAGCAAGGCAGCAGTAAGCGTGCCCGGCAGCTGCGCAACAAGTTCAGTAAGCGCTGGCATACCGCCCGCAGAAGTGCCAATGACAATAAGATGAGAGGGAATGGCCACGAAATCGCTTAAAAAAACGAGGTTATACGACCTGCGAGTGTACGCAAAACGCTTAAAAATAGCGCTAAATGAAGTACCTTCATCACCCTAAAATTTGCGCTTGGCAGTTGCTTCGGCACCGCGCCAGCCGGCGTGCCGCTGCCGAGCGCGGTCGTTTATTCGCTTCATGAAAGATACTTCGGCCCCGGCCGACAACTCCACTGCCGACGACGACGCAGGCCCTGTGGCGTCCGACTCGGTTACACCAAAGCCGAGCCGCTCTGCTAAAACTGGTCGCGGCGCCTCCCCGAGCACCGATAAGTTTACGGTAGTAGCCCTAGGGGGCTCGGCGGGGTCGCTCGATGCGCTCGAAAAATTCTTTACCCGCCTGCCGACGCGCACAGGCATTGCCTATGTGGTAGTGATGCACCAGCTGCCCGACCGCCAGGGCGAGCTGGTGCGCCTGCTCCAGACTTATACGGGGCTGCCCGTGCAAGAGGCACACGATGGCCTGCGCGTGCACCCCAACCACGTGTATGTGGCGCCGCCCGACCACGACTTGAACCTGCTGCACGGGGCGCTCTACTTGCTCAAGCCGACGCAGCCCCGGGCCCGGCGCCTGCCCATCGACCTGTTTTTGCAGAGCCTAGCCAAGGATGTGGGCGAACGGGCCGTGTGCATCTTGCTCTCGGGCCTAGGTACCGATGGCAGCCTAGGGCTGAAGTTGATAATGGAAAACTTCGGCATGGTGATGGTACAAGACCCCGCGACGGCGGCCTTCGACGCGCTGCCCAAGGCGGCGCTTGCCACCGAGTTTGTCGATTTTGTGCTGCCGCCCGAGATGATGCCCGCTCAGCTGCTCGACTATGTGGCTCGGCCCCTCGACACACGCCCGGCGCGCACGCCGGTAGCCAGCTCGGCCACGCAGCCGACGCACGCACTCCAAAAAATCTTTTTGCTCATTCGCCAGCAAACGGGGCACGACTTCAGCTTTTATAAGCGCAATACGGTGTTCCGGCGCATCGAGCGGCGCATGAACTCGCACCAAATCAAGGAGTTTACGCACTACGTACGCTACTTGCAGGAAAACCCCTACGAGGTCGAGCAGCTGTTTCGGGAACTACTAATTGGCGTCACCAAGTTTTTTCGCGATGCCGAGGCCTTCGCCAGCTTGCAGCATCAGCTCAAGGCGGTGCTACTGCACAAAGAGCCCGGCAGCACCGTGCGCGTGTGGGCGCCGGGCTGCTCTACGGGCGAGGAGGCCTACTCGCTGGCCATTACTCTGCTCGAAGTCATGGAGACCCTAGGGCCCGAGCGCCGGCTCAAGCTTCAGATTTTTGCCACCGATATTTCATCTACCGGCATCGACGCGGCCCGCACCGGCATTTACCGCGAAAACGTGGTGGCCGACGTGAGCCCCGAGCGCCTAGAGCGCTACTTCACTAAGGTCGATGGCCACTACCAGGTGCGCAAAGAGCTGCGCGACCTCGTGGTGTTTGCGTTGCACAACATTAATAAGGACGCGCCCTTTACCAAGCTCGACCTGCTGTGCTGCCGCAACTTGCTCATTTACCTCAGCAGCGAGCTGCAGCGCAACTTACTGCCGGTATTTCACTACGCGCTCAACCCTGGCGGCCTACTCTTCCTGGGGCCGAGCGAAAACCTGACGGGCTTTCTCGATTTATTTCAGCCGCTAGACGTGAAATGGAAAATTTCGCGCCGCACCGAAGCCCCAGCCGCGCTGCCCCGGCTCATCAATTTTCCCTTTGGCATGGCCCGGCAGTCGCCGGTTACCGCGCACTCGCCCGCTCTTATGTCGCCCGCTGCTTCTTCGCACCGCCACGCTGGTCCCTTTGCCTCACTCGTTCAAAAAACACTGCTCCAGACCTACACGCCCCCGGCAGTAGTTATCAACCCCAAGGGAGAAATCTTGTACGTGAACGGCCGCACCGGACGCTACCTCGAGCCCGCACCGGGCATCGGTGGCCTCAATGTGTTTGAGATGGCGCGCCGCGAGCTGAGCTTCGAGATAAGCGGGGCCGTGCACCGCGCCGTGCAAACCCGCGAAGACGTGGTAGTAGACAATGTGCGCGTAAAAACCGACCTAGGGCACCAGCTGCTGCGCCTTACCGTGAAGCACCTCATCGAGCCCGATGCCCTGGTGGGCCTACTACTGGTGGTGTTTGAAGACCAACCCACCCCCCGCCAGGTGCGCAAAGGCAGGGCCACCATGCTGAACCCCGAAGACAGCCGCGACTCGGTAGTGGCCGCCCTCGATAAGGAGCTGCAATACACCAAGCACCGCCTTCAAACCACCATTGAAGAGATGGAAAGCAGCCTCGAAGAGCTGAAAAGCACCAATGAGGAACTGCAAAGCGCCAACGAGGAGCTGCAAAGCACCAACGAAGAGGCCATGACCAACAAAGAGGAAATGCAGAGCCTGAACGAGGAGCTGCTGACCCTCAACATGCAGTACCTGGCCAAAACCGAGGAGCTAAGCCAGAGTGCCAATGACATGAAAAACCTGCTCGACGCCACCGAAATCGCCATTATCTTCCTGGATAATGACATGGTAGTGAAGCGCTTTACACCGCAGGTCACGCGCATCATCAACCTGCTGCCCACCGATGTGGGCCGCTCGCTGGCGCATTTTGCCTCCAACCTGCGCTACGCCTACCTGCTGCGCGATGTGCAGCAGGTACTGACCCGCCTTACCAGCGTAGAAGTAAACATCGAAACCACCCAGGGCGACTGGTTTACGATGCGCATTCTGCCCTACCGCTCGCTCGACAACTACATCAACGGCGCCGTTATCACCTTCACCGAAATCACGGCCCTCAAGGAGCTCGAAGCCAACCTGCAAGACAAGGCCCTCTTTATCGAGAGCATGCAGGAGGCGATGCGCGAGCCCGTGCTAGCCCTCGACGGCCAGCTGCGACTGCACAGCCCCAGCGTGGCGTTTGCTCAGGCATTTGGGCTGGCGGTGGCCGACCTAGAAGGCCAGCCGCTAGCCCTGCTCAATGGCGGGGCCTGGAACCAGACGGCCCTGCGCGAGCGCCTAGAGCGCCTGCTTACCAGCTACACGCCCCAAGCCGATGCCTTCGATGATTTTGTGCTCGAAGCCGATTTTGTGGGCCTAGGGCGCCGCCGGGTGCGCCTCTATGGCCGCCGCATGCTGCGCCAGGGCCAGCCTACGCCGTGGGTGCTGCTGGGCGTGCGGGCAATAGAAGAAGCTTAAGCAATTACGCGCAAGGCAATTGCAAAGGCTGAGCTTGTAGTCGCTACCGCTTGGGCGTAATCTTGTTCTTACACCGTAGCAGCTAGCCCATGATTCCTTCTGACTCCTACACGGCGCTGCAAAACCTACGAGCCCGCGCCGAGCGACGGCGCCTGTCGGCGGCGACGCTGCCTGCCGAGGCGCCGGCCGACGTGCAGCGCTTAGTCCAGGAGTTGCAAGTACACCAGGTAGAGCTGGAAATGCAGTACGAGGAACTACTGGTAGCCCAAACAGAAGCCGCTAGTAGCTACGCCCAGTACCTGGACCTGTATGACTTTGCGCCAGTGGGCTACTGCACCCTAGCTGCCGATGGCACCATGGAGCAGCTCAACCTGCAAACGGCGCAGCTGCTGGGCGCCCCGCGCGAGCAGCTGCAAGGCCGGCGGCTCAGCCTGTTTGTGCCCCTACCCGAGCGCACGCAGCTAGCCGAGTTTCTGGCCCAGCTCGAGGCTGCTCCCGGCCAGCGGTTTAGTTGCGAGCTGGCCATGCACCGCCGCGACGAGTCCCCATTTGTGGCGCAGGTCGATGGCGTTGCCACCACTCCGGCGCCAGGGCAAGACCTTACTTACCGCCTGGTGCTACTCGACGTGACGGCCAGCCGCGCCGCGCGCGACGAGCTGGCTCGCAGCGAAGCACGCTTTCGGGCCACCTTCGAGCAAAGCCGTGATGGCATGTTGCTGCTCGACCAACACCACTTTGTGGACGTGAACGACGCCGCTCTGTGGATGATGCGCCGCACCCATCGCCACCAGGTAGTGGGCCACCATGTGGCTGAGTTTTGGCCCGAGTACCAGCCCGGTGGCCGCCGCTCGATGGATATGCTGAGTGACTGCCTGGCGCGGGCCCGCACCGAGGGGTGGTGCCGCCTCGAGTGGGTGCGCTACGACTCGGCTGGCCAAATAGCCTGGGACGAAATAGCCTTTAGCCCCATCTTGGTCAATGGGCAATCGCTGGTACATGGCACTTGGCGCGACATCACGGACCTCAAGCGCATGCAGCAAGCCAAACTCGACCAGCAGCAGCAGCTAGCCCAGGCCGTACTGGCCACCGAGGAGGGCGAAAAGCATCGCATTGCCGAAAGCCTGCACAATGGCCTAGCGCAGCTACTCTACGCCGCCAAGCTCAGCCTAGAGCAGCTCGAGGCCGAGCAGTGCCAGCAAGACCCAAAGGCTTTTACTCGCGCGCAGCTGAAAGTGGCTAGCCTGCTGGCCTCGGCCATCACCCAAACTCGCACGCTGGCCCACGAGCTAGTGCCCCGCACCCTCGAGGACTTTGGCTTGGAAGCTGCCATTCAGGACATTTGTACTGACTACAGCCTGTCGCCCCTGCGCCTGACCTGCCACCTCCCCGACCTGCCCGCGGGCCTGCCGTCGCACCTAGCTCTTGCCCTATACCGCATGGCTCAGGAGCTTGCCAATAATATTGTGAAGCATGCCCATGCCACCCAGGCCAAGCTCAGCATCATTGCCGACGACCAAACTATAGAACTGCGCGCCGAGGATAATGGCGTTGGGTTTGCGGCCAATTCGCAAAGCAAAGGCCTAGGTTGGCAGGCCCTGCAAGACCGGGTGCGCCTGCTCAATGGCACGCTGCACCTCGCTACGCAGCCGGGCCACACCTGCGTTACCATCGCGCTGCCCTTGCCGAGCTAATGCTTGCCTACACCACTATAACTAGGCTCAGTAGGTCTGTTATGAGGCCTCGGCAGGTCATTTTTTGGTTTGCAAGCATCCTAAGGGCCGCAATCTTCGTCTATGGTATTGTCGCCCTACGCCAATACCGCGAAGTATCCAACGCTGTTGCAGCATTCCACCTATGATTCGTCTATTTTTGGTTGACGACCATACCATCATGCGCGACGGCCTGCGCGCCCTCCTCTCGCGCGAGGCCGACCTACAAATAGTAGGTGAAGCCAGCCACGGCCAGGAGCTGCTCGACCGCTTGCCGGCGGCCCCTGCCGATGTAGTGCTACTCGACCTCAACATGCCCGTGCTCGACGGGTTGGCTACGACCCAGCGCTTGCGCATAGAGTTTCCTCAGGTCAAAATTCTGGTGCTGTCGATGCTGTTGCATGAGCGCTACGTGGGCCAGCTGTTTGGGGCCGGCGCTTGCGGCTACGCACTCAAAAACGACGAAATCAATGAGTTAGTCTTGGCTATCCAGACGGTAGCGTCGGGCCGGCAATACCTCTGCAACGAGCTGAGCCTGCGTATGCTTGACAAAGCCCTGCTAGGTGTTGGCCCAGAGGTTGCGATTAAGCCCGCCAGCAATCCCTACAACTTCTCGCGCCGCGAAACCGAAGTCTTGCACCTGCTGGCCGATGGGCTCACTACCAGCGAAATAGCCGACAAGCTATTCACGAGCAAGCGCACCATCGAAACGCACCGCCAGAACATGCTCGAAAAAAGCCAGGCCCGCAATGCCGCTGCCCTCATCAAGCTGGCAATGACCCAGGGCGTTTTGCAGTAGGGCTAGCAGGCCATTCAGAGTTTGCGGGCGCGTACCTTTGCTAGTAGCAGTCTTGCTAGTACTGGCCTGCTTTTTGTGCAGCGCCGGCCGGCTTTGGCTAGCTACTGCTCCGCCTAACCGGTTTTCTGGATGACCTCTCCTCACGAAACAGTTGCCCCGCTGCAAGCGGCGGCCACCGAAATGCTTCGCCAGCGTGCCCAGGCACGCCTCGAACGCTTTTTTCAGCAAGCGCCCTCGCCTATCTGCATTCTCGATGGGCCCGAATTTGTGTATGAGCTAGTGAATCCCGCCTACCAGCGGTTGTTTCCGGGGCGGCACTTGCTGGGCAAGCCATTGTTGGCGGCCTTGCCCGAACTGGCCGACCAAGCCATTCCGGGCATTCTGCGCCAAGTGTATGAAACGGGCGAAACGTTTGAGGGCCGCGAATTACTGGTGCCCTTAGCCCCCGCCGACAATGGGCAGGTTGAGGATATGTACTTCAACTTCACGTATCAGGCCCGCTACAACGAAGACAATCACATTGATGGCATCCTGGTCTTTGCTAACGACGTGACTGACCAAGTGCTATCGCGCCAGGCTGTAGAGCGCATCAACCGCGACCTAGAGGCCCGCGTGGCCGAGCGCACGCAGCAGGTACGCGCCGCGCAGGCCGACGCCGAAGCCCAGCGCAAGCGCCTGCACGACTTGCTGATGCAAGCCCCGGCCCTGATTTGCTATTTTGAAGGCCCCGAGCACGTCTTCCGGCTGGTCAATCCGCTATACCAGCAGTTGGTGGGCGACCGTCACATTCAAGGCCTGCCCATCAGCCAGGCCATGCCCGAGCTGACCGGCCAGCCTATCTTCGGGCTGCTTGATGAGGTGTACCGCACTGGCAAGTCTTTCTATGCCAATGAGATGCTAGTACAGCTCGACCACGCCAATACGGGCACGCTAGGCAACAACTACTACAACTTTGTGTACCAAGCTACACGCAACGGAGCGGGTGACATTGATGGCATCCTGGTATTTGCGTTTGAGGTCACGACGCAGGTAGTGAGCCGCCAAAAATTGGAGAAAAGCGAGCAGCACCTCCAAATGCTCAACCAGCAACTGGTGGCTATCAACACAGAGGTGTGGGCTGCCAATGCCGAAATTCAGTCAATGAATGAAGCGCTGGCTAAGCTGCCGCCCCTTACCCCCGTTGCCAGTGCACCTAGCAACCCGCCGCTCACCGCGCACGACTAACGTAGCACGCCTAGACGCTAGCAAGGCCAACGCCGCCTGTGCAGCTCGGTAAGACTCTATTCTCTATCTTGTTATTCCGGTTGCCCTACCTAGGGCCGCCACCTGCTTAGCATGGCTCTCTCAACGCTGGATTTTCAACAAGCCAGAATTAAGCAAGTTCTGTTTAAATCGCGCCTGCGCTCGGTGCTCTACGGCGTGCGCGAAGCCGATGCGGCTTTGTTTTCGCTAGCCGAAAATCCTTTTGGCCAGTGGCTCGCCACCGTGGTAAAGCCGCAGTATAGTGCCCGGCCCGAAGTGCGCGCCATGGAGCAAAACCTACAGGCTACCCTACAAGCGGGCCAGGCCCTCGTGACTCAGTACCAACGCGGCCAGATTGAGGAGGCCCGCACTGGCCTTTCAACCGTTAACAACTACGCCGACCAGATGGAAGAACTGCTGCAAACGCTGGAAAAAGCTGTGGTTGGCTAGGCGTCTAAAGCAGCTACACGCTGCGAAAAACTAAGGGGGTAAGAAGGCAAGCATCGGTGCTTACTTTCTTACCCCCTTAGTTTTATTCGTTGCTCAGCTTAGCTACCACCCGCTACCACAGTCAGCATGTCGGCGGGGCTGAGGTAGGTGCGAGCCAGGGCTTGCAGGTCGGCAGCAGTAGCAGCCTGTGTTTGGCGCACGAGGTGCTGGTAGTAATCAGGCCGCAGGCCGTGCAGCGTGATGTGGCGGTACTTATCGGCCTGCTCGAATACGGTAGCCGTTTCGCCCAGCAGCTTGCCTAGGGTGTAGTTTTTCACGGTTTCGAGCTCGTCTTCATCTAGCAGCTCAGTTTGAAGACGCTCGAGCTCGTAGGCAATTTCCTGGCGGGTAGCGTCGGCACGGTCACCGTTGACATCGGTGCCAATGACCAACGCCGTAGCCTGCTCGCGGGCCACCACGCTGGCGTGGATGCCGTAGGTGTAGCCCTTATCCTCGCGGATGTTCTTCATTAGGCGCGAGCCAAAATAGCCACCTAGGACCTTTACCAGCAGCAGCAGCTCAGGCGTTTGAGCCTCAGTGAGCGCCGGCCAGCGCCGCCCCATCCGCAGCGATGCCTGAATGCTGCCCTCGACCGGCACCGTCACGAGGCCCGTGGGGTAGCTGTCGGCGGGGGGCAACACGGCAGAGGGGGCAGCGGCCGTGCTTGCTTGCCATTGGCCCAGCAGCTCGGCTACGCCTGCGGCGTATTCGGTTACATCGCCGCTCAAGAAAATCTCGGCGCCCACGGGCCCATAGGCCGCTGCATGGAAGGCGCGTAGCTGGTCGGCGGTGATGGCCGCAAACGATGCTTCGTTAAACGAACGTCCGTAGGGCGACTCCTCACCAAACAGCTGGCGATTAAACTCTTCGCTAGCCCGGAAGCTGGTTTTCTGGCGCTCTACTCGCATATTTTGGCTGATGCGGGTTTGCATTTGCAACAGCTCATGCTCAGGGAAAGTGGGGGCGGCCAGCACCTCCTGCACCAGCGGCAGCAGCGTGGGCAGGTGCCGCGCCAGGCAATAGAGCGTGAGAGTAGCGTGGTCGGCGCCAGCTTCGCAGTCGAGCGAGGCCCCGTAGAAGGCTACCTCATCGGCTATTTGGCGGGCCGTGCGCGTGGCGGTGCCTTCGGTGAGCATGCGGGCCGTGAGCTGGGCCAGGCTCGGCGAAGGCTCTTGATACTTGCCAGCGGGCACTACTACTTGCAAGCGTAGTACAGGCTGGGCGGCATTGGCCAGTAGGTGCAGCCGGGCGCCATTGGGCAAGTGGCTGACGGTAGGCGTGGGTAAAGTAATACTAGTGAGTGGATGGGTAGGCGGGGGCTGCAGGCGGTTGAGCACGGAAGGCAAGGGAAGAATATAGGAAGTAAGATAAGCTACAAGCAAAAATTGTCATTGCACAGAGGAGCAGCGAGCTAATAACACCAAAACGAGTCGTTCGGATGCGATTACTTCGTCGTTCCTCCGCGCAATGACAACTGTTTTTGCTAAGGCAGAACCTAAAATTGGCGGCTTAGTTCACTGGCGAGCCTTGGGTGCCGCCCGCGCCACCTTCGCTAAACGCGTCGGACAGCTTGTTGAGGTTGAAGTGCAGCGAAACACGGATGGTTTCGGCCAGCGGATTGGCAGCCGCGTTGGGCACGAGGTACGTGCCATCGACGCCAAACGCCGACAGCCGGGCACCTAGGCCAAACGACAAGTACTGGCGGTTGCCTTTATACTGGTTTTCATAATAATAGCCAGCGCGCGCCGCAATGGTATTGTTGTACCAGTATTCGAGGCCGCCGCCGATGTTAATTTCCTGCATCTCTTCCTTAAAGCCGCCCGGCGCATCAGTGAAAGAGGTGAGAATACCCGAAATGATATCCTTCTCTAGCCGGTCTTGATTGGCACGCACTACAGTGGGGTCGTTCACCGGTTTCGAGTCGTCGTAGTAAGGCGAGGGCACCAGTAGCTTGGTAGCATCGAAAGCCAGGGTAATCTTGTTGTAGGCATCAATCTCGCGAGTGATGGCCGTGCCTAAGCGCAGCGTGGTAGGCAGGAAGCTCGGCGTGGTGGCCGTGCGGTACACCATCTTGTTGCCAATATTGGACACCGCCGCTCCAAAGGCCAGGTTGTAGGCCCCCGCACCAATGGTCACGTCCTTATTATAATACGCCCCTAGGTCGGCAGCAAAGGAGTTACCGGCCTGCGCGTCGTTGCCGGCGTAGCTTCCGATAAGGTTCGAGCGCACGTAGCGGGCCGAAATGCCCACCCCAAAGTTATCGCTCAGCTTCTGGCCGTAGGAGAACGTAACGGCATATTCCTTCGGGTTGAAGCTGCCCTGCGCAATGTTGCGGTCGTTGGTGTAGTCAATCGACCCTAGGTCGAAGTAGAGCAGCGAGGCCGAGAAGGCGCCGCGGTCGCCCACCTTAGCGTAACCCGAGAGGTAGCTCAGGCTCATGTCGTCGGTCACTTTGCGCAGCCAAGGTGAGTACGACGGCGAAACAGCATACTTATAATCCACGAAGCCGAGCTTGCCGGGGTTGTAAAACGCGGCGTTGGCATCGGGCGAAGTTGCCACGCCCGCCTCCCCTAGGGCCGAGCCACGGGCATCGGGCGACAAGGTCAGAATCGGCACTGCCGTGGTGATGGTGTGGATACCACCCGCGGTAGTTTGCGCCATAGCCGCCGTGGCTGCCAGCAAAAGCGCTGGCGCAATGGCCAGCGAACGAGAAAAAGTCGAATTCATGAGGGTATAAGAATACAGCTTGCTAATGCGGCAATAGAGAGTTAGAAATATGAAAATTAAGTAATTGCTGTGTCGATAGAACAAAAATAATACGGCGAGAGAATAGGCAAGCGTCCTAGTTCAGGAGGACTAATTTTTCAAATTTACTAACTGTCTGCTGGTCGGCCGGCGAGCGGACGCTTATGCGATACACATACACTCCACGAGCGAGCTGGTCGTTGAAGTCATCGCGGCCATCCCAACTCACGCTCTGGTTATGCGAAGTACTGGTTAGCGCACTGGCATGCAATGTCTTAACAAGCCTACCCGCTACCGTAAAAATCTGCACTTGCACTTCCAGCTCCTGGCCGGCTTTGTTGTGGTCAAAGTGAAACGTAGTAAGGTTGCTGAACGGATTGGGGTAGTTGAGCACGTGGTCGAGGGCAAGCTGAGCCGTTTGGGCGGCAATGAACTCTACGCTACCCTCGGCCGAATTATTGTACGTATCCCAGGCTTTTACTTTAAGAATGTGGGGGCCAGGCGCCAAGTTTTGGTAGTTGTAGCGCAGCTGGCCGCGGGTAAAGTCATCGACGGCTGCCGAGTACGAGTCGTTGATGACAACGAGCTTGGCCGGGTCGTTGTCGAGGGTGGCGGTGAGTTCGTGGCCCACACCCGCGTTGGAGGTATTGATGCCCGAGAGGTCGAAAAGCTTACCTAGGAGTAGTGTATTAACGCCAGTGAGGCCACCCGACACAAACGAGTCGTCGTCCATGAAGAGCTGCACCGTGGGCGGCGTCACATCGGTAGCCGCACCCTTGGCGGCCCCGCCCACTGGCACTAGCTGGTAGCCCTGGGCATCTACTTGGTTGGTAAGGTCGGCAGCGTAAAGACTGATTTTGCCCAGGCCAGCGCTGTAGTTAATGTCCTTAGGCACCACAAACTTGACACTGAAGCGGCCGGCGCGCACGGTGGCTTGGCCGCTATACACAACGTTCTCTTGCACCTTCACGCGTATAGTATCGCCTCCTTGGTCTCCTAGTGTATACACGCCCGTGGGCTTATCAAAAATAGAGATGTCCGCCGTGCCGTTAAAACTGGCGTTCAACACGTTTTTGTTTTCCACGTGTCCGCTCAGCCGCACCTGCCCTAGGGCCTTCAGCGTATCGAGGCTAGTCTGAAGCGACGTGACTTTGCGGCCGTTGATGGAGTCAATGAGGACGCGCTGGCGTGGGTAAGCCAGGCGGGTAGTGGGGTCGGCCAGCAGCGTGTAGTTGCGGTTGTTAAGGTCACCGGCGGCGGCCGTTACCTTGGCGAGGCGGCTAGCATTACCTAGGTAGGGCAAGTCGCCGGCAGGGCTGCGAGCCAGCACCTGGCTATAGAAAGCCGTGACCAACTGCGTGTTCTGGTAAGAATACACAACCCGCGTGGTAGTAAACAAGCCTACGGCGCCGGCCGTGGCGTTATCAGTCAGCACGGCCTCGCCGGCCGAAACCCCAGACGTTTTCAGGTCAGGGTCGTCGTAGGTACTTAGGTCGCAGGTACCGGTGACAAAGAACGTAAGCCGATTTTGGTTGGTGAGGGCCAGCAGTGAGGCCTTAGTAATAATTCTCTCGTCGGTCAGCGATTCGATGCCACCGTGGCCAGTGTAGCCAATCAGCAGTGACCCTTGGTTGAGCGCATCATTGATGGCCGCCTCAGCGGCGGGCGAGCGCTGGCCCGCGGCTACAGTCTGCTGCGGAAAAAGGTCGAGGTAAGTCTTGCGAATGTTGTAAGCAGGCTCGGCCGCTTGCAGGGCAGGCGCAAAAATGGATTCCGACTCCGTCGTGAAGGTCATGCCAATGGCTGGGTCGTTGTCGTCGGCCGTCAGGGTCAGGCGGTTGCGCCACTTGCCGAAGCTGGCCGTACCATCATAGGCAATCAGCTTATCTACCACCTGCCGGGCTTGTTCGTCGCTGGTGGCCTGGTCGCGGCGCGCCCGGGGGGGCCGCACCGGAATGCGCCCTACCCCAATGTCGCAGGCCTCGTAGCGCCCGCCGTCAAACTCGGCCCAGGTGCCTTCGTTGTCATCGAGCAGGCCAAAATAGTCTTCCGAGGAGTACGAAGACACGCCTTCTGCATAGGCCCGATTACCAGCCACGGGCAAAAATGACTCGCGCGACTCGTAGGTCGGTACCAAGTTTTGGTTGTAGAGGTCGGGGTCAAGGTTGGAATCGTTGGCGAAGGGGCGGCGGCTGTTCCTCCACCAGGCTGGCTCCTTGCTTTGGTCGTTGAAGGCCGAGGCTTTGTAATCGAATGACGCGTCGCCAAACAGCAACAAGTAATTGCGGCGGCTAGCGGGGTTGGGGTTGCGGTCATACACCTGCTTCATTAGGTCGCGGATGGCCGTGACATCCTGCGCCCCGGAGGCGTATTCATTGAATACTTCTTTGGTCGTCACTACGGCCACATTCAGCCCGCTGTAGGTGCGGCGGTGCTGGGCCAGCCGCTCGGCCTGCGCCCGGAAGGGCGGGTACGTCACAATAACCAAGTCTAACGTGCCATTAGCATTGAGCGCGTGCAGATTCTGATTGGCTACCTTTCCAAAAAGCCTAGGGGTGTCAAACGTACCATTGGGCTGAAAAGCCACGTACTCGCGCACCGAATCGGTATAGGCCGCGAAGCTGCCATTGACAAATGCCTGCGCGCGGGCACGGCGCGGGTTGGTCACTTCCCACACCTGTGCGCCAGTGGCGTTGTCGAGGGCATAGGTGCCCACCGAGCCCGCGCCACGCAAAGCCAACGACCGAAACTCCAACGCCGACGCGCTTAAGCGCAGCTGACGCTGCACCAGCAGCTCTAAGTAGTCGAGGTAGCCGCTGGTGGTGGCGCTGGGGTCATTCGAGGAGAAGCTTAGCCTAACCCGTTGCTCAGCGGCAGGGCTGGCGGGCAGCGTGGTGGTCAGGTTGCCGACGTAAGTGTTCGCAACTGTGGTGAAGGCCACTGTTGAAATAGCTGCTATCGGCAATGTAGTGGGCAGCGCCGTGCCGTTGAAGCTAACCTGAAAGGAAGAGCTTTGCAGCGACGAAGCGGCCACAGCCACCCGCAGGCGCGCCGGGCTGCCTGGCACTAGGTCGGCAAGCGCTTGGTTGGTGTAGTTATCGCTATTAAAGCTGACTTCTTGTGAGCTGCCCGCCGCAAACCGTTCGCCCAGCCATTGGCGGCCCGAGTGCAGTAGATTGGTGAGGTCGTGCTCGTAAAAGCGACGGTCGGTAAACGTGGTAATAGGCGCGCCACTGGGTGGGGAGGCTGGCGCGGCGGCCGTGGGCACCCGGCGGCCATTGGCGCTGCCCACGGTCACGAAGTAGTAGGCCGTGTCGGCATACACGTTGTTGATGTGGCGAAAGCCCGTCGGCACTTTATTGGTACTGTCGATGGCCCACACGTGCGGCCCCGGCGCGTAGAATAAAAAGTACTCGCCAGCATCGAACACGCCATCGTTGTTGTCGCCCACCAGCAGCACGTTGTTCTCGACTAGGTCGTCGGGGCGCGGCGCGGCGTTGGCCTGCGGCAGCACACCGGTAGCATTGCCGTATATCTGAATCCGGCGCGGGTCAATGGAAGCTACTGGCAGCCCTAGGCTGCTCAGCGCAGTTCGGTCAAGTTTATAGATGCCATTAGTAGGCACGCCAATTTTAAACCAATCGCCCGATTGCAGTACCGAACGCTGCGCAAATGTGTGCACGGCTGTCGTGCGCGCCGCGCTTGCCGGGGCATCACCTAGCTGATAGGCGTAGGTAAATGAAACCAAACGCTCGGGCTGGCCAGATTGCGCGTTGCGGCGCACGGGCTGCACGAGGGCGTAGCTGATAGGTTGGCGCGCCTCGGTGCCGTAGCGCACCCGCACACCGGGCAGCGCAGGCAGCGTAGTAGTGCGCAGCAGCGCCGCATCGGCGGTCGAAAAGGGTTCGTACACGGCATCGCGCACGGTGCCCGCGGCTACAGTGCCGGGTATCCGCAATGTGAGGGTGCCTATTGCTTCGCCGGGGCCATGGTAGGCCCCCTGAAAGGTGGGCACTTTGCGCGTGCTACCATTAGCGAGCGCTAGGGTGGCGTAGGTGTCCCAGCTTAGGCGGGTAGCAATGGTTTGCTCGCCGCTGCTTTGCGCCTGGGCCGGCACCGACCAGCCAGCTAGCAGCACTAACAACCCAAATAAGCGGAAAAGTCTTTGCATAGAAACCCGTTACTGAACACGTAAATATCCGAAAGCCCGGGCTCCTAATTGCTACTAGCGGACTATGTTTCTGCTAACTGCCCGCTCACCAAATTATTGCGGGCTGCTGGGGCTGGGCTCCACGCCGTCGCGGCTGCGCACCCGGCCCGGCACCGACAGCAATACATAGAGCAGTACCGCCACCGGCACACCCGCTGCCCGCAGCCATATTACTAGCCCTAGGGCCAGTGCCACAAAAATAAACCGCCGCCGATTGCCTAGCCAGCGCAGATTCTTGAATTTTAGCGCAAAGAGCGGTAGCTCAGCTACTAGTAAGCCCGAGAGCACCACGGCTAGCCCTACTAGCAGCCATTGATTTAGGATAATTGAGGTAAGCCCGAAGGTGTCATTCGCTAAAATGAGCGGTAGCGAAGCTACTACCAGCGTACAGGCCGGAGTAGGAAGCCCAATAAAAGAAGTAGTCTGCCGGGTATCGTTGTTGAACTTAGCCAAGCGCAGCGCCGAAAAGATGCTGATTACAAACCCTAAGCACGGCAAGAACAGCATGAGACTAGGCAACTCAAAATCCCCATGCCCTGGGCCTAGTTCCATCGCTTCTATTAGCAGCTTGTACATAATCGCCCCCGGCACCACTCCAAACGACACCATATCGGCCAGCGAGTCTAGGTCCTTACCGATGGGCGACGACACCCGCAGCGCCCGTGCCAGCAGTCCATCGAAGAAGTCAGCCACTGCCGCGATACCTATTAGGTAGGCGCCGATAACTAAGTCGCCTCGAAAGATAAAGGTTAGCGCCAGGCACCCGCACAGCAGGTTGATGCAGGTGAGCGTATTGGGTAAGTGCTTTTTCAAGTCGTATCGAATTTAGAAAGATAGGTCAGCTAGTCAACATCGTGCCAAAAGAGCCCTATTTTCTGCATTAATCACCTTTATCAGCGGGCTAGGCACCCTAGGCGGGCCCGTAGCAATAATTCCTAGGTTGCTAATTAACCCAAAAACGGGTTCGAGCGCCGCTCGGCACCGATGGTAGTGGTGGGGCCGTGGCCGGGGTACACCACCGTAGCGTCGGGCAAGGTCAGGAGCTCTTCCTTAATGCTCTTAAGCAGTGTGTTATGGTCGCCACCCGGCAAGTCGGTGCGGCCAATGCTGCTCTTGAACAGCACGTCGCCGCCTACTAACTGACCGCTCGCTTCGTCGTAAAACACGACGTGCCCCGGCGCGTGGCCCGGTGCAAAACGCACACTCAGTTCGCTCTCGCCTAGCTTGATTACTTGCCCGGCCACTAGCTCGCCGGTAGGCTCGGCGGGCTCGTAGTTGGCAAAGCCGTAGGGGCCGGCGTAGGTGGCCACGGCCCGCAACGTGGGCAGGTCGAGCGCGTGCAGCAAAAAAGGAATGCCAGGGTACGTATTCAACACAAACGCATTGCCAAGCACGTGGTCGATGTGGGCGTGGGTGTTGAGCAAAAGCTTAACATCGAGCTGATGCGCGGCCACGTAGTTGCGTAGGGTATCTTGCTCGGCCCGTGAGTAGGCGCCGGGGTCCACGATGGCGGTGGCCCGGGTGGCCTCGTCGATGAGCAGATAGGTATTTTCGGCGAAGCCGTTGAAGGTGAAGCTGACAATGCGAAGCATAGGCACAAAGGTATTCGGTTTAGGTGCTTAGCAGGGCTGGCGAACGACCTAGGGCAGTAGCACAGACCTTCAGGCCGAGCGTACCGGGCCTGGGTGCTCACGGGCTAACTATTGGCGTTACCTTGTCTTTGCCCAACTTGCTCTTTGCAGAAGCTAATTGGCTCCTCACCGTGCCGCCCGTATCTTGCTTAACAGAATGTCAACTGATTTCGACCTGTACGATTACCTGCTCATTGGCCACGGGCTAGCGGGGGCACTGCTGGCGCGCGAACTGCGCGGCCGCGGCTACCGTGTGCTCGTGTACGACGAGCCGCGGCCCGACACAGCCTCGCGGGTGGCGGCTGGCCTCATGAACCCGGTGGCGGGCAAGCGCTTTGCCCTCACCTGGCGCGCCCTCGACACGCTGCCCTATGCGGTAGCTTATTATCGAAACCTCGAGCAGGAGTTGGAGGCGGATTTCCTGGTCGAAACGCCTATTCTAAAAGTATTTGGCTCGGCGCAAGAGCAGCAGCAGATGGTAGCCCGCGCCGCCACCGAGCCGTGGGCAGGCTTCGTGGCGGCCATCGATACGGCGCCCATCGAGCAGGCTGGGCTGCTGGCCCCGTACGGTGGGGCGTGGCTGCGCGGCGGCGGCTACGTGCGCGTGGCCGAGCTATTGGCCGCGCTGGCCCAGCAAGGCCGCGCCGAAGGCTGGCTGCGCGAAGAAACTTTTCAGTGGGAAGCCCTCGTTAGCGGCGCAGCCGATGTTAGCTACGCGCCAGGGCAAGTGCGCGCCCGGCAAGTAGTGTGCTGCCAGGGGGCAGCCGCCTTGCAGTGCCCGTACTTTGCCTGGCTGCCGCTCACGCCCAACCAAGGCGAAGTGCTGAATGTAGAAGTACCCGGCCTAACGGCAACCCAGGCGCTCAATCGGGGCGCCTACGTGGTGCCCGACGGGCCTGGGCGGTTTCGGGTGGGTGCTACCTACCGGTGGCCACCCTTTGAGCCAGCTGGGTCGGCCGAAGGCGAAGCTGAACTAACGGCGCGCCTTACTGGCCTTACGCCCCTGCCCTATCAGGTGCTGGGGCTGCGGCGCGGTGTGCGGCCCGCCGTGCGCGACCGCCGCCCACTGCTGGGCCACCACCCTGCTTTGCCGTGGCTGAGCATCTGCGGCGGCTTTGGCTCTAAGGGCGTATCCTTGGCGCCTAGGTTAGCTGCTTTGCTGGCCGACCACCTAGGGGGCCAAAGCGAGCTATGGCCCGAGGTAGACGTGGCGCGTTACAACAAACTGTACCTTGCCGACTTACTAGAAAATAAGCCGCCCGCTCGTGCGTTTGGGTAGCGGCCCCCGCGCCAACCGCTTGGCGCTCCACTTATCTCCCGTTTTTACCCCTGATTAATTTGCCGTGAAATTTTTCCTCAATGGCTGCCGGGCCGCTGCCGGCATTCTGCAAACGGGACCGCGTGGGTGGGCCACTGCCGTGGCGGCAGGGGCACTATTGCTACTAAGCGGGCCTGCCGCCCGGGCGCAGCTAGCGCAGGAGCCGTTTGGCCGAGTACGCATCCAGTACAAGAACCTCAACTGGCAGTTTTACTCGACCCAGAACTTCAACGTGTACTTCTACGGCGGGGGCGAGGCCAGCGCACGCCGCGCCGCCGAGTATGCCGAGCAGGAGCTACAGCGCATTACGGCGCTGGTGGGGTACTACCCCTATAGCAAGACCACGCTGATGCTTTACAACTCGGTGGGCGACTTGCGCCAGAGCAACATCGGCTTGCCTGCTCCTAATACCGTGAACGGTGGCGAAGCTCAACTAGCTCGCATGAGCAAGGTCGAAATAGCCTTTGGTGGCCGCCAAACCGACTTCAAGCGGGAGATGAGCTTCCAGATTACGCAGGTGCTGCTCAACGACATGATGTACGGCGGCTCGCTGCGCGAAGTGTTGCAAAGCAACTACCTCCTACAGCTGCCCGACTGGTTTGTGGGTGGTGCTTCGGCCTACGCCGCCGAGGGCTGGAGCGTGGACATGGACGGCTACATGCGCGACATGGTGCGGCAGTACCCCACCGGCAACCGCACGGCGCCCTTCTTTGTGCGTAACTCCAGGTTGGCCGGCCAAAGCATCTGGAACTACGTGGCTGAGCGCTATGGATACGGTGCAGTGCAGAACATCTTGAATCTCACGCGCATCACGCGCGATGTAGAAGTGGGCATCAGCTCGTCGCTGAACGTACCGTTCAAGATATTCCTGCGCAATTGGGTCAACTACTACCGCACGCTGAATACTCAGCCTGCTATTGAGGCCCTCTCGCAGCCAGCCGATGCAGCGCGGCGCAGCTCGCGCAATCGGCGGGGCCTGGAGTTGTTTTCGCAGCCCGTGCTCAGCCCCGATGGCCAGCGCGTGGCCTACGCCGTGAATGACCAAGGCCGCTTCCGCGTGGTAGTGGCCAACCGCGATGGCTCGCACCGCCACGTGCTGCTGCACAACGGCTACAAAACGCCTGAGCAGCAAATAGAAGGCCGCCTGCCCGCTCTGGCTTGGCGTGGCAATGGCCAAGTGGCCGTGGCCGAACTAAGCCGCGGCAAAATGGCCCTGCGCCTGCACGACGCCACCGGCGACGGCATCGTGGCGCGGCTGCGCGGCGCCATTCGCATCAGCCGGCCCACTAGCATTTTTGACACCTACGACCAGGTACTTGACCTCAACTATTCGCCCGACGGCAAGTCACTGGTCTTTAGCGCCATCAAGAACGGCCAGAACGATATTTACCTGCTAAAAGCTGGTAGCCGGCAGCCCGAGAAACTGACCGACGACTTGTTTGACGACCAGCAGGCGGTGTTTATGCCCAATGGGCAGGCCATCGTATTCAGCTCTAACCGCTACCTCGACTCGACGGGTCGGGCACGCCCGGCGTCGTTTCCCAATGTGGTGAATAACTACGACTTGTTCATTTACCATCTTGATGGGCGAGACAAGCCGGTTGAAACCCTGGTGAGCACCATCTCGAACGAGTCGCGGCCACGGCCGATTTCCAACGACGAAATTTTATACCTAGGAGAGGAAAGTGGCATTCGCAGCGTCTACCGCTACTCGCTGGCCACCAAGCAGCGCAAGCCGGTTACCAATTTTTCGTCTAATATCCAAGACTTTGACTACAACATAAGTAGCCAGGCGCTGGCATTTGTGCCGCAGGTGCAGGCCCGCGACCTGCTTTATGTGTATCCCAAGTTTGAGTTGCCCACCGAGCTGTTCTTAGGTAAGACGGCGCGCCAGCAAACTCTGGAAGCTCGCTCGCAGCCGGCCCCCGCCCCGGTGAAGCCAGCAGCTCCGGCGCCAGCCCCTGCCCCCACTACAGCAGCGGCCCCCACCACCGACCCAGTCACTACGGTGCCTGCCCCCGCTACTGTGCCGGCCGACCCCAACAATGCAGTGCCGCAGTCGGCAGCCAAGCGCCGGGGTAGCAACACTGTCAATACCAACAACTACCAGTTTGAGGAGGACGACGACCCGGCCATCCCGGTGCGGCCGCGGCGTAGCACTAAAACGGCTGTAGCCCCCGCGGCTACCAAGGCCGCAGTGCCCGCCCTAGCTGGGCCCTACCGCTACGATACCCGCTTCATGGCCGACAACCTGCTGACGGGCATTGCCGTGGACCCGCTGATTGGCTTTGGGGTGTCGCTGCAAGCCAACTTGTCAGATGCCTTTGAAAATCAGCGCATTCAGGCCAACTTATTTGGGCAGCTCGACCTGCGCACCAGCAATATTAGCCTGTCGTATACCAACGTCACGCACCGCGTCGATTGGGGCATCTCGTACCAGAAGCAGGCGTATTTCTTCGATACGCAGTACAGCAACATCGGCCTCACGCGCTACGGGCGCCACCGGGTGGCCCCCACTGTGGCCTATCCGCTCACTCACAACTTGAGCGTGCGCGGCGGCCCGCTCTTCGAAACCGTGTCGCGGACCCAAACCGGTAATACCAACGCCGAACTGGACACCCATGCCAACTACCTAGGCTACAATGCTGAGCTGGTATTTGACAACTCGCGCTCGACGGGGGTGAACATGCTACTGGGTACCCGCATGAAAGTGGGCATCTTGCAGCAGCGCCAGATTGGCAACTCGTCGGGCGACTTTGGCAAGTTTTACATCGACCTGCGCCACTACCAGAAGCTGCATCGCCAGCTGGTATGGGCCAACCGCGCTAGCTTCGGCAGCTTCTTTGGGCCCAACCTCCAAACCTTCCGCCTAGGGGGCATGGACAACTGGCTGTTTCAGAAGTACAGCGACCAGCAGCTGCTAACGCCGCTACCCGACCCCACGTCCATTTTCAACCAGCAGTTTGTAACCAACCTGCGCGGCTTCGACCTAAGCCGGCGCACGGGCCGCAGCTATGTGCTGTTTAACAGCGAGCTGCGCTTCCCCATTGTGCAGTACCTGTCGCGGCGCCCCATCTACTCGGGCTTCTTCCGCAACCTAGAGTTTGTGGGCTTTGTGGATGCAGGCACGGCCTACAACGGCGGCAACCCATTCAGCGAAAGCAACTCTAACAACACGGTGCCATTCAAGAACAACACGTTCTTCTCAGGCACCGTTATCAACTACCGCAACCCGCTGCTGGTGGGCTACGGCGTAGGCGTGCGCACTACCATGCTGGGCTTCTACACTAAGTTCGACTTTGCTTGGGGCGAAGAAAACGGCATCCGCACCTCGCCTAAGCCTTACCTCACCCTGGGCCACGACTTTTAAGCTCAGCCCTACCTAGGCAACGCGCCCCGGCCCCACAGGCCGGGGCGTTTTGTTTGGGGCACTAGCAGTAGCCGCCTCATTTTCAAGGCAGTTAGTGATGGCCGGCCTTCTTCTTTTGCCGTATAGCAAGATGACCTAGGCCGATGGCCAGTTCACCGTTACTTTACAGCATGATTTCACTTTACCCCCTACATAATGGGACTTTTCTACCACGTCGCCTTTTGGTCGCGCTTGAGCGCGGCCACGCTGCTGGCGGTAGGTAGCCTGACGGCTGCCCGCGCCCAGACCTTTGCCTACCCCGCCAACGAGGCTTACAACGCGGTAAGCGCCTACACGGACCTAGGCGCTACGGGCACCGCCATCGCCACGGCCAACACCGACGACGCCAACTCGGACGCGCAGGCTATTGGCTTCACATTCAATTATAACGGCACGGCGTTTACACAGTTCGTGCTCAATACCAACGGCTACATCAAGCTAGGGGCCACGGCCCCAGTGGCTCCTTACTTTTACAGCTCCCCGCAGGTGACGACTGGTGGTCCGTTGAACTCGACGACTGACACAAACCTGATTCTGCCTTTCAACACCGACCTGACAGCGGGGGCCACTTCTCCCACTGAGTACCGCGTAGCTACCACGGGCACGACAGGTAGCCGCGTATGCACCATTCAGTGGAAAAATGTGTCGGATAAGGCTTCGACTATCGCCACGCAGTACGCCAATTTCTCTTTTCAGGTCAAGCTGTATGAAGGCAGCAACCAGATAGACTTTGTGTACGGCACGGCCACACCCGGCGTCACGGGCACGGCCGCCCCACGCACAGTAGCTGTGGGGCTGAAGGGTAGCAGCCCAGCTGACAACCAGCTGCTGACCGTTCAAAAAGCCTCTACTTTCCCCTGGTCGACCTCAATAGCCCAGAACCGTGACTATCCGGTTGCCACCGGTAACGCCTCGCCTACTGGCCACAACGTGCGTGCCGATGCCACGGTGCTGCCTGAAGCCGGACGGACGTACCGCTTCACAGCACCGACCTGCCGCGTACCCACCAACTTGGCCGTTAGCAACCTAACTACTACTTCGGCTACCATCACGTTCACCGGTCCTACCAACGGCACGGCGTATGCCCTTATTTATGGGCCACCGTTGTTTGACCCTACCCAAAGCGGTACTGTAGTTCAGACTACTAACACTAGCTATACCCTCACAGGCCTTACTCCCGGCAATGGCTATGACCTATACGTGGTGGCCCAGTGCGGCGCCAACAGCCAAAGTATAGGGAGCGCGCCCCTTTATTTTTCGACACCTTGCACGGCTACAACCATCGTTATCAATACGTTTCCGTACGTCGAAAATTTCGATGCTTTGCAGGAGGGTACCATCCCCTGCGGCTACCAAGGGCTGGATGTCAACCAAGACGGCTATACCTGGGGAACCCTAGTTGACTATGGCAACTCGGCTCCTAGTGCGCTGGCTTATGTTTTCAACGACAATGACCCCACAATAGGGGCTGACGACTGGGTTTTCACGCCCGGCTTGCAGCTACGGGCGGGCTACGCTTATCAGTTGCAATTCAGCTACGCCGCTGGCGCGGCCAACTACCCCGAAAGCCTGGAAGTGAAGTACGGCACCGCCGCTACCCCAGCCGGCCAAACTACCCAGCTCTATAGTGCCAAGTCCATCACGAATGAGGCTTATGCCACCACGGCGGCCGGCCAAGTGGCCACCATTACGCCGCCCGCTGATGGGGTGTACTACATCGGGTTTCATGCCCTTAGCGCACCCGACCGGGCGGCCCTGCTCATAGATGATATTCGGATATCTGAGAGCCGCGTACTGGCCGTTCGAAACGCTACCAACACTGTATTCACGGCTGAAGCCGCGCCGGTGCCCTTCGGCGAAACGCTGACTTTGACGCTGAACACTCGCAAGGCAGGTCCGCTGCAATTGACTTTGCGCGATGCCCTAGGGCGGGTGCTGCGCCGCAGCACGATGGCCGCTACCGTGGGCACCAGCGCACTGACCGTGCCCGAGGTAGGGCAGTTGCCCGCGGGTGTGTATTTCCTCAACATCGAGCAAGGAGGCGAGTCGCAGGTGCTGCGGGTGGCGCACCAGTAGCTTGCCCTAGGTTCTCTCTCAAAAGCTGCGGCCGGCCGGTCGCAGCTTTTTTGCTTTTTGAGTAAGGCGCACTGCCTGATACACCGGCCCCGGCACAGGCCGTATCTTTGCGGCGTGTCGCTGCCCGCTGAAATCTGGCATTTATTGCTAAAAGACCTGCGCCTGGAATGGCGGCAGCGTACAGCGCTGGCGGGCCTGCTGCTCTACGTGGGCGGCACGGTGTACGTGAGCTACCTCAGCTTTACGCTGCGCGGCGGCCTGCCCCCGGCCCCGGCCTGGAACGCGCTTTTCTGGATAATCCTGCTTTTTGCGGCCCTAGGTGCCGCAGGCCGCGGCCTGGCGCAAGAGCCGGCTGGCTTGCGCCTGTACTACTATACGGTGGCTCGGCCCGAAGCCGTTATCTTGGCCAAAATCGTTTACAATGCCCTACTGTTGCTAGCCCTGGCGGGGCCAGGGTTGCTGGTCTACACCATGCTGCTCGGCAACCCAGTGCAGAGTTGGGGCCTGTTTGCTGGCAATGTGGCCCTAGGTGCCATCAGCTTGGCTTCGTCGCTCACGCTGGTTTCGGCCATAGCAGCGCGGGCGGGGCAGAGCGGGGGTGGCACGCTGCTGGCCGTGCTCGGGCTGCCGGTGCTAGTGCCGGTGCTGCTTATCGTGGTCAAAATCAGCAAGAACGCGCTCGATGGCTTGCCTTGGGATGTCAGCCAAGGGCCCATGCTCACGCTCATTGCCTTGAACTTTATTGTGGGGGCGGTGTCCTATGTGTTATTCCCTTTTCTATGGCGCACCTAGGTGAGTAGCATTAGGCAATTATCAGCTGTCAGTTCGTGTTAGGCTGATACTTAGTACTTGTCCACTGCTACTTATTCACTGCTTTTCGCTATTTGTTCTATGCTAACTAACCTCCCCCCGCAAGCTTTTGCCCGCCGCGACGAGTCGCCGGACCAGGAGTTTTACCGCTTCGAGCGGCTGGTGACGCACATCGACGCGGGAGCAGTGGCGGCCGTGACGCAGCTCTATCGGCAGTTTTTGCCGGCCGGGGGGGCAGTGCTCGACCTTATGAGCAGCTGGGTGAGCCACCTACCCGCTGAGGTACCCTACACCCGCGTAGCCGGCCTAGGCATGAATGCCCGCGAGCTAGCCCAAAACCCGCGCCTCACCGAGCATCTGGTGCAAGACCTTAACGCGCAGCCGCACCTCCCCTACGGCGACGCTGAATTTGATGGAGCGGGCATTTGCGTATCGGTGCAGTACCTCACGCGGCCGGCCGACGTGTTTGCGGAATTGGCGCGCGTGCTGCGGCCGGGTGCCCCGCTAGTGGTCACGTTTTCCAACCGCTGCTTTCCCGATAAAGCCGTGTACGCTTGGCAAGTGCTCGACGACAACGGCCACGTAGCTCTGGTGCAGCAGTATTTCGCGGCGGCCAACTTTGGCCCCACCGAGGTGTTTGCCCACCGCCCCAAGGGTGGCGACCCCCTCTATGGCGTGGTAGGCCGCGTGCCCACCAACCCGTAGTTTTTAATTCATACTTTATAAGTAACCAACATGAAGTGGTGGAAATACCTGACTATCGCCCTGCTGCTGTACACAGTAGTCATGGGCTTTTTGGGCCACGTGCCGCGTTTGGCCATCCTCAACGAGACGGAGCGTAACCTGTACTTCCACGTGCCCATGTGGTTCGGGATGACGATTATCCTGCTGGCGTCGGTAATTAATTCTATCCGCTACCTGCGCACTCCTAGCTCGCGCCTTGATATTCTAGCCCACGAGTCGGCCAAGACGGGCATCCTCCTAGGGGTATTGGGCCTGCTGACTGGCAGCCTGTGGGCGCGCTACACCTGGGGCACCTGGTGGACCACCGACGTAAAGCTCAACGGCGCAGCCGTGACAATGCTCATCTACGCCGCCTACCTGGTGCTGCGCGGCTCGGTGAGCGATGAGCAGCAACGCGCGCGCCTCTCGGCTATCTATAATATTTTTGCATTTTCGGCGGCTATCCCGCTGCTGTTCATCATGCCTAGGTTAGCGGAAGCGTCGCTACACCCCGGCATGGGTGGCAACCCCGGCTTTAGCAAATATGACCTAGATAGCGCCATGCGTTTGGTGTTCTATCCGGCCGTTATTGGCTGGACGCTGCTGGGCGTGTGGATTACGGAAGTGGCTTGCCGCTTGGCTTTTGTGCAAGAGAAGATTTATGAAAAACAAGAAAAACAACTGGCTTAGCAGGGCCATGGCCCTGCTGCTACCGCTGCTGCTCTTAGGTGGCGCGGCCCTTGCCCAGGCCCCGGCGGCCGCCGAGCCCGAAATGGCGGACGCTCTGCGCGCGAGCGGCAAAATCTATGTGGTGGTGCTGGTGCTCGTCATCATTGTCACGGGCCTGCTGGTGTACCTCGTGCGCCTCGATGGCAAAGTAAGCCGCCTCGAGCGGGACGCAGAAAACCGCTAACCTAGGCACCCCTTTGGTCGAAAATCTGTTCTTAAATCCATGAAGAAAACGCACATTTTCGTGTTGCTCGTCATCGCTGCGGCGGTGAGTGTTATCATCAGCACTATGTCGGGGGCTAGCTCCTACGTCACGTTTGCCGAGGCCCGGCAGCAGGCGGCCGCCGGCAATCCCAATAAGGTGCACGTGGTGGGCACGTTGCCCCGCGACGCATCTAAGCAGCCCCTAGGGCTGGAGTATGACGCCCGCCGCGACCCCAACTATTTTGCCTTCACGCTAGTCGACACTCTCAATGTGGCCCAGCGCGTGGTGTACCATAACCCCGCGCCGCCCGACCTCGACAAGTCGGAGCAAGTAGTTATCGTGGGCGCCATGAAAGACAATATCTTCGTGGCTGACCAGATTTTGACCAAGTGCCCAAGTAAGTACGTGGAGAAGGACCTAGGCAAGACGGCCCCGCCCCCCGCCACGGCAATGAATAACTAGCTTACAGCTAACTGTTTTTAGTATCAGTTTATTCAACCGGCTGTCCTGCTGAGTTTGCAAAGCATCATCTCACGTTTGTGTGCCCTAGGCCAACGCGGTGAGATGCTTCGCAAGCTCAGCAGGACAGCCGGTTTTATGTTGGCGCTGTGCGCCACCCGCGCTGCTCAAGCAGCAGTTGGTAGGCTACAGCAAGCTGCGGCCGGTGATGGCGAGGGGGACTGATGGGGGCACTTCTTTCCTTGATTTGCCTCTGGGCCGCTACCCACACGGCGCGTACCTGATATTCCATCTTTCTAATCCTCAGAATGGGAACCTGCTGCGCTCGATTAGCCTTACCAGCCTGGCGATGTGCAGCGTGGCCGACTCTATGCCCAGTCCTGGCGCGATGCCAGCCTGAGTGAAGTAGCGGTGGACGCAACCTGCCGCCCGCCGCGTGGTTCTGCTTACACCGAACACCTAGTACTGTCGCTTAGCACCCCGGGGTACTAGGTGGTACCTTTGCAAGAAAAACTAGTTTGCCTGTGAATTTATTTATCGGAAATCTCGGCCAGGCCAGCGTTATCGTGGCCTTCGTGGCGGCGGCAGTAGCGGCCTACGGGTACTTTCAGGCGGCGCGCGGCCGGGCCCTCGGCGAGGCCGATGGCAGCTGGCTGCGGCTGGCGCGGGGCGCGTTTTTCGTGCACGGCGCGGCGGTGCTGATGGTAGTGGGCGCGCTGTTCAACATCATTCATGCGCACCGCTACGAGTACTACTACGCGTGGGCGCACTCCTCCAACCACCTGCCGGTGCACTTCATGATTTCGTGCTTCTGGGAGGGGCAAGAGGGTAGCTTCCTGCTCTGGATATTCTGGCACGTGCTCATCGGCCTAGGTATCATGAAGTTCAACCGCCAGTGGGAAGCGCCGGTGCTGGCCGTGTTTGCGGCCGTGCAGGCCTTCCTGGTCAGCATGATTTTGGGCGTAGTGGTGGGCGGCACCAAGATTGGCTCGTCGCCATTCATCTTGCTCCGCGATTTCCTCACCGACCTGCCAGTATGGAAAACGCAGCCTGATTTCGTGCCTAAAGATGGCAACGGCCTCAACGCCCTGCTCCAGAACTACTGGATGGTGATTCACCCGCCCACGCTGTTCCTGGGCTTTGCGCTTACGTTAGTGCCGTTTGCGTTCGCAGTTGCGGGCCTCTGGAAAAAGGAGCTGACCAACTGGGTAAAGCCAGCCCTGCCGTGGACCTCGCTCGGCGGTGCGGTATTGGGCATCGGCATTATGATGGGTGCCTACTGGGCCTACGAGACGCTGAACTTCGGCGGCTACTGGAACTGGGACCCGGTTGAGAACGCCATTTTCGTGCCGTGGCTGGTGCTCATCGCGGCCTTGCACGGCATGGTGCTGTGGCAAAAGCGGCGCATTGCGTTGCGCACGGCATTCGTGCTGGTGATAAGCACCTTTGTGCTTATTCTCTACGCTACCTTCCTCACCCGCAGCGGCGTGCTCGGCGCAGCCTCGGTGCACTCATTTACCGACCTTGGCTTGTCGGGGCAGCTTCTTATCTACCTAGGCTTCTTCACGGTGCTGGCCGTGGGCTTACTAGTGCAGCGCTGGAAAAGTATTCCGGTTTCGGATAAAGAGCTTGACGCCTACAGCCCCGAAATGTGGGTATTTGTGGGCGCCACGGTGCTGTGCTTGGCTGCCTTCCAGGTAGTGTTCACCACTAGCATCCCGGTGTATAAAGCCTTCCTAGGCTTCTTCGGTATCAAAGCCAACATGGCCTTGCCAGCCGACCAGGTGTCCTTCTATACCCGCATTCAGCTGTGGAGCGGGGTACTGATTGCGGTGCTTTCGGGCATCGGGCAAGTGATGTGGTGGCAGCGCAACAACAAAGAGTCAGTGGTCAACGCCTTTGCACCTAGCGTGATGCTAGCACTGCTGGGTACGGCCCTAGGTGTGCTTTTGCTGCGTTATTTCGGCCATCCCATCACGGCGCCCTACGCCATTTTGCTGGCAGCGGGCTTGTTTGGCGTGCTGGCCAATTTTGGCACCTTGTTCGGGCTGTGGCAGCGGGGCGTCACTGTTTCGGGTGGCGCAGTGGCGCACATCGGCATTGCCCTGATGCTGCTCGGTATGCTAGGCTCGTCGGGCTACTCCGATACTATCTCGCGCAACGTAACTGGCCGCCTCATTTCGCAGCAAATGTCGGAAGAGGAAAACCGCGACAACGTGCTGCTGCTCCGCAACGAAACCGTTCCGATGCACGGCTACGAAGTCACCTATACTGGCCAGTATCTCGACGTGCCCGGCGTGCCCGGCTACGTGAACACGCAGCTGCTCTACCGCACCGACGATGAGTATAAGGCAGTAGCTCGCGGCGATATCAAGCGCGACGACAAAGTATATTTCAAGACCGGTGACACGCTCGAAATCCGGCCCGAGAACACGTACTACCGCGTCAACTACGAGGATAAGAAAAATGGCGAGTCCTTCACGCTGTATCCCCGCGCGCAGGTCAACGAGGAGATGGGCGGCATCTTGGCTTCACCGGCGTTGCAGCGCTACCTAGGGCACGACATTTACTCGCACATCACCTCTGTGCCCGACCCGCGCAAGGAACAGCCCTGGAGCCCCAGCATTCCGCACGAGCTGGCCGTGGGCGATACCATTTTCTTGAATGATTATTTCGCGGTGTTCCGGGCCATCGAGCAGGCGCATTCGGTGCCGGGCGTGAAGCTAGAGCAAGGTGACATCGCCCTGCAAGCCGACATGATAATATCGGGTGAGAAGGGCCGGCAGTACCACGCCCACCCCGTGTTCTTGCTGCGCGACCGCCAGGTGGGCAGTGTGCCCGACGAGGTTGAAGACCTAGGCCTGCGTCTCACCCTCAATCAAATTGACCCGGTGAAGGGCAAGTTTACCTTCGGCGTGAGCACCACGGCCAAAGACTACATCGTGTTAAAAGCCACTGAAAAGCCGTTCATTAACTTGCTGTGGGGCGGCACGCTGCTCATGGGCCTGGGCCTGTGCATGAGCATCCGGCAGCGCCGCACAACTAAGGCCGCCAAGGTGCCCGCACCGGCCGTTGGCCGTGCCGGAGCTGCCCGACCGCAGGCCGTGGCTTAGGCTCGCTCCGACTCTTTAGTACCATAAAAAAGGCCACCCCGCTGGGGTGGCCTTTTGCATTGCCCTAGGTAGGCTAAAGCTTACTTGATGACGGAAAGCTGCCGCAGCGCATACTCGTCGCCGTTGGTTATCTTGAGGTGGTAGAGGCCTGTAGCGAGGTGGCTCAAATCCAGCTTATTAGTGAAGTTGTCGCGGGCAGTGCCTGCGTACACACGCTGGCCGATATTGTTTACTACTTCTACTTGCAAGCCTTTCTGCGCATTGGCCCCGGTGATAGCCAAGTCAAACACGCCCGTGGCCGAGGGGTTGGGGAACACCGAGATGGACCGCAGCAGCGCCTCCGACGTAGCCGTGGCGGTAACGGCGGTTACCGTCAGGTCGTCGATGTATAGGTTGCTTTGGTTGGCAGCGCTGTTCACGTGGAAGCCTACGTACTGGGTGCTGGCCCCAGCCGGCAGCAAGGCCACTACGGGCGTCGAGGCCCCACCGGCCAGTGCATAGGCGAGGTTATTGATAGCCGCGTTGGTATATAGCAGGTTGGTTTGGCCGGCCGCTGTGGGGGCCGTGCCCGACTTTACTTCGAGGCTTTCGGTGAAGTTGGACGTGCCCGCCCCGATGCCCGCCGCGCGGTAGCGGAAAGCCACCTGGTAGCGCGTGCCCGCCGTAGCCGGCAGCACCAGCGGCGGCGTGAAAAACCAATCATTAGCGGCCGTATTATTCACCACGGCGCCTTGGTAGCGCATGGCGTAGGGGCCCGAGTTGGGGCTTTCGGTAGAGATGCGCCAAGTAGTGCCATCGCCGTTGGCATCGAGCGTGGTAATGCCGCACGGCAGCGACTGCCCCGGCAAGATGGTATCGAAGTTCTGGTTGTAAGGGAAGGTCGATACCGTTGTCACGGGGTCGCAGGCCGTGATGAACGTCAGCGGAGCTGAGTAGATGCTAGTGCCGCCAGCAGTACAGTTGCTGCGCACATATACTTGGTAGCTAGTAGCCGGCGTGAGGCCCGTCAGCGTCACTGGCGAAGTGGTGGCCGCGATAGTCGTGCCGCCCGTGCTCACATTGAAGCCCGCGGGGCCATACACTAGCTGGTAATCGCTGGTGCCCGTAGCCGGCGGTGTAAACGTAATGGTGGCACCCGTAGGCGTCACGTTGGTAGCGGCCACGGCAGTCGGGGGCGCGCAGTTAGGCACCGCAGTTCCTATCTCGATGGCCACGCGCGCCTTCGGGTTCGCATTCACAAAGTCGGTCCAGGTAGTGCCCGTGGTGCTGAAGTAGAACGTACCTGGCCGAATGGGGTCTTCGGTTTGGTAATTGATACCAATGTTAGCCGGCGCACTGGCGGTGCCGGTTTCGCGCACCGCTACAAAGAATGTAGCAGGTACCGCGATGCCCGGCAGGGTTACTGTAAGAGGGCCCGCAGTAGGCGTGCGGATTTGGGTCGGCGATGTGTAAAGCAGCTGCCCGGGCAGGCCTCCCGTGCCAGTAGCATCGTAAAGCAGCACCTGGAATGGGGACGTATTATTAGCACTCGCGGCCAACGTTAGCACTACGTCGCTGACGACGGTAGCGGCGGGCAGACTAAACTTCTGCGTCAGCCAGCCATTGCCGACCCCTACGCTGCCGGTTGTGGTGCCAGTGGGGTCGGTGTACGATAAGCGATTAGCCGTAATAGTTTGGCCATAAGTGGTACTATTGTTAGTGGTGTTGCCATCAGCAGGCACAGTCACTGTCAGTACGTTATCGCCCGCGGCCAGCGTGGTGGGGTAAGCAGCAAACGTAACCGTGGTAGATGCCCCCGGCGCCAGCGACGCAATAGTTTTGGTATCGCTAAACGTGTTGGCGCCCGTCACGGCCAGGGTCACGGGCAGGTTGGTTTGGGGGCCTGCACCAGCGTTGGTTATCACGGCCCGCACCGTGTGCGGCAGGGCCGTTTGGGTAGCTAGCTTGCCGAGGGTATAAATGGCAGATACAGCAGCGTCATTGGCGGGAGCTGTAGCAAAGCGGAACGTGCGCCCTAGGTCGGGCCCGTAGGTACGGCGGTAGTTAAGTGTAGTGCCACTGTAGACGCCGGTAATGAAAACTGCCGTTGACCACGCCGCAGTCGACGACGTTTTATTAACTAGAATATCCTGCCCGGCCGAGCTGCCCGAGCCTTTGATGCCCACCGTTGGAAAGCGGTTGATGCTAGCGCCTGCTGTGGCCGACACCACCGGGCCGTACACAAACTCGATGGTGCCCGTAGCTTGGTAGAGCTTCACCTGAAACGCGAAGTTGTCGAACTGCGTGGCATTGGTGCTACCCGCCTTGTCGCGCACATTCTTCCACTGAATAGTGCACACCTGGCTGGTGCCCGTGCCTGTGGTAGCCACCCGATACTCGGCGGGGCCCACACTCCCATCCTGCAAGTCGAAGTTGAAGGGTGCCAGCAAGTTCACATCAGCCGGGTCGGTGCTGCTAATGGGGTCAATCCCCGCGGCTTGGCCAGTTTCATAGACCCCAAACAGATTGGCCACCGATGGCGCGGCGCTTCCTAGGCGCATAATACCGTTGGTATTCAGCACAAACTGCGTAAATGATGCGCCGTTATAGTTGAAGGTGAACCCGATATTTTGGGGCGCCGAGTTAGCATCATCGGTATTGGCCGTGGTGATAACTGTGCTGTTGCTCACCGTTGCCAGGTCGGTGTAGGTGCCGGTCACGTTAGAAGCCGTCGCCACAGCATAGTTCAGGACCTGAGCCTGGGCCGCTCCCGCAGCCCCACCTGCCAGCAAGGCTGTGAAGCCCAGCTGCCGCAGTCGATAAGCTAACCCAGTTGTTTTAGCGTAAGGTTTTTTCATGAAAAGCAAAAGAAAATGAGCATAAAATGTGGGGGCAGAGGCCGAGCAGGCAGCTAGGCTAAGGCAAGAAGTACAGCGCGGTCTACAGTCGTATTTCCTAAACGGCTTCTTACCTAGGCGAGGTTGCCTGCAGCCTCAAATGGGACAAGGACCTTTCAACCCCCAAGATGCTAATTTTTTATGGAACTTTCGGCGGGTAGAATGGTACTTCTATCCCAGGCCCTGCTCCCAGTCATCACTACCTATCAAACCAATACCCTAGAGCTCACCTGCTTATTAGGCAGCTAAGCTCTTCCAGCTACTTCGTTTATTCTCATGCGCATTGGTTTATTCGGAACGGGACGCGTGGCCACGGCACTCGGGCCTGCACTTGTAGCCGCAGGGCACGCGCTCATTTTCGTGGCGGGCCGCACGCCTGCCAGCGCGCTGGCCCTTGCTGCCTTAGCCCCTGGCTGCGTCGCCCTCTCGCTGCCATTGGCGCAGGCGCTGCCCCCCGCCGACCTTTACCTGCTGGCCGTGCCCGATGCGGCCGTGCCCAACCTGCTAGCGGCCGTAGCCTGGCCCTCAGGAGCACTGGTGGCGCACTTGGCCGGCGCGTTGCCAGTGGCGGTATTTGCGGCGCAGCCGCAGGTGCGCGGCGGCGTGCTCTATCCGCTCCAAACCTTCAGCCCTGGCCGCGCTATCAACTGGCCAGCCGTTCCCCTCTTTGTCGAGGCCCCCGACGCCGCAGCCGAAGTACAGTTGCTGGCTCTGGCCCACAGCCTCAGCCAGCACGTAGCACGGCTCGACTCGGCCCAGCGGCTGCGGCTGCACCTAGGGGCCGTGTTTGCTAGCAATTTTACCAACCACGTGCTAGGGATTGCACACCAATTGCTGGGCGAGGCCGGCCTCTCTTTCGACCTGCTAGCACCACTGGTGCGCGAAACTGTAGACAAAGCCCTAGGGGCCCAGCTGGGCCCCTTTGCGGTGCAAACCGGCCCGGCTGCTCGCCACGATACCCCTACCCTGGCCGCCCACGCGGCGGCACTGGTGGCTCACCCCGCCTGGCAGACACTTTACACGCAGCTCACGCAGAGCATACAGGCAGCGGAGGCAGCCACTGTGGCGCGCCCGCTTAGCCCTGCCTAACTTTGTACTTTCAACTGGCTCTCTGAGCCCACTACTATTTTGCAACCCTCCACCATCATCTTTCAGTTTCAGGACGGCCAGCCTCCCCAAACGCACGTGGCCGCCAGCGGCGAGTCGGTGCTCGACGTGGCCCTCAACAACGGCATTCAGCTGCAACACAACTGCGGCGGCGTGTGCGGCTGTAGCACCTGCCACATCTACGTGGACAAGGGCATGGACGACCTGCCCGAGATTTCCGACAAGGAAGAAGACTTTATTGACCGGGCCATCAGCCCGCGTATCAACTCGCGCCTAGCCTGCCAATGCGTGCTGCCCAACGAGCAGCTCGAAGTCGTCGTCACCATTCCGCCCCAGCATTTTCTAGGGCACTAGTTTCTTAATTGTCAGTTGTTAATGGTTAATTGTTAATGAGCACCATTACTCATTAGCAATTAGCCATTAACAACTAACCATTAATAACTAATCATTAACCGCTAACAAATGAATCATTACGAGCCGCCCATCGAATGGGCCGACCACGAGGACGTTGCCATTGCGCTCTACGAGAAGTTTGGCGACGACTTCACCGAAGCCAAAATCTATCGCATTCGCTTTACCGAGCTGCTAGAGTGGATTCTGACCCTGCCCAACTTTGCCGGCACCCGCGAGCAGGCCAACGAAGGCCACCTCGAGCAAATCCAGGCCAAGTGGGTGTATGAGTGGCGCGACCACCAGTAGGCTAAACCCCAACCCCCTAGGGCCGTATGACCGTAGCTGGCTGGCCCAGCACCCACCTGCTTGTCAGCTGCGGCTGCGCCAGTCAGCATTTTTTTCTTTTTTATTAGGCTATGAAAACCGGAACAGTAAAATTTTTCAATGAGACCAAAGGCTTTGGTTTCATCACCGACGACACCACCCGCGAAGAGTTCTTTGTGCACGTCACGGGCCTCAACGGCGGCCAGATTCAGCAGAACGACCGCGTAGAATTTGAAACCCAGGAGGGCCGCAAAGGCGTAAACGCCGTGAACGTGCGCCGCATCTGAGGCGTCGCTACGTTGGGTTTATCCTAAAAAAGGCCTTTCCACTGCTGGAAAGGCCTTTTTTGGTATTTCGTGCGTCTATTCCTCTAGCGCCCTAGGCTACTTCAGCTAGCCGAACTACTAGCCCATCGACGCGGGGAGTAAGGCGAATTTGGCAGCTGAGGCGGCTGGTTTCGTGCAGCACGGGCAGGGTGTCAAGCATAGCCCACTCATCTTCGCTGGGCTCGGGCAGGGCAGGGCCGGCCAGCACTTCTACATGGCAAGTGGCACACAGCGCCATGCCACCGCACGTAGCCTGAATGGGGTATTCATTAGCTTTCAGCAGCTCCATTAGGCTCAGGCCCATGTCGGTGGGGGCTTCTAGCTCGCGCCGCTGGCCGGGCGCCTCTTCTACATAAACTCGAACGTCACTCATTCCTTTTGATTATGAATTATGGCTTACGAAACTGAGGTGAGCAGCCAACTAATGCATCGGCTCACCTCAGTTTCGCAGGTCATAATTACTTACATCGTGGGCACCCCGTTTACAGTTGTGTACTTAAGGGTGTATTTTTTGTCGGGGTAAATGTACTTAAACGCGCCCTGACACATAAGCGCCGCCTCGTGGAAGCCGCACAAAATGAGTTTGAGCTTACCGGGATAGGTGTTGATGTCGCCAATGGCGTACACGCCGGGCAGTGAAGTGCTGTAGTCCAGCGTGTTCACCACTACAGCGTCGTTGTCGAGCTCTAGGCCCCAGTCGCCGATGGGCCCCAGCTTGGGCGTGAGGCCGAAGAGTGGCACAAACGCATCAATCGGCACGGTCACGGCCTCACCATTATTGCCCGTGATGGTGACTTGCTCTAGCATGTCGTCGCCGTGCAGGTGCGTCACGTTGGAGCTGAGCACGAGCTTGATTTTGCCCGCTTCAGCCAGGGTTTTTACTTTCTCGGCCGAGTCGGCAGCGCCGCGGAAAGTGGTGCCGCGGTGCACGAGCGTCACGTCGGCGGCCACGTTGGCCAGGAAGTTGGTCCAGTCGAGGGCCGAGTCGCCACCGCCCGCAATCACAATTTTTTTATCGCGGAAGTGCTCGGGGTCGCGCACCATGTAGTGCACGCCTTTGCCACTCTCAAAGCGCTCTAGGTTCTCCACAGCCGGCTTGCGCGGCTCAAACGAACCTAGGCCGCCTGCAATGGCTACAGCCTTGCACTGAATCTCTGTGCCGTCGGTGGTGTAGAGCTGAAACGAGCCGTCGTCGAGCTTAGCAAAGCGCTCTACCCGCTCACCTAGGGTGAAGGTGGGATGGAACGGCTCGATTTGCTTCATCAAGTTGTCAACCAAGTCGCCAGCCAGCACTTCGGGGTAGCCCGGAATGTCATAAATTGGCTTCTTAGGATAAATTTCGGTGAGCTGACCACCGGGCTGCGGCAGGGCGTCTACCACGTGGCAGCGTAACTTTAGCAGACCAGCCTCAAACACGGCAAACAGGCCTACTGGCCCGGCCCCGATGATGCAGATATCTGTCGAAATAATCTCGGGCATTACAGGAAATTTAAGTATTTAGAATGAGTACAAAGATACGACTGAGGGGGTGGACTGGCGTGCTAAATATGGGTTTTTGGCGCTGGGTGTAGTAGCATTGGCCCGGTTTTCGTTTTGGCGGCGGCACACCTGGCCGCATTTTTAGTTTATGACCACCTCCTATACCTCTGCACTGGCGCGCCTAGGCGCCCTAGGGCTGCTAGCCACCACGGCCTGCACTGCCCCACGCAACATCACTACCTCGGGCAAAGTGACGCCCCAGGGCGAGTTTCGCATAGCTTATAATCAAAACTTTAACGTGGCTACTGCGCCGCTCGCCAAGGCGGGCTCGGCCGTGCGCAGCGCCGCCAGCCAGCTCGGTACCCAGGCCGCCGAAGGCCAAAAGGTGAACTACTCCGACGCCGTGAGCCAAGTGCAAACCGCTGCCCTCGCCTACTTAGTCGACCCCGTGCAGCCGGCCTCTGACCTTAGCATTCGCTACGGCATTGTGCCGCGCCTCGACGCAGGTTATAAATACGCATTCGGCTCGCACGTTTTCGACGCTGCCTATCAGCTGCTGGGCCCTACCGGCTCGGTTGAGAACCCTGAGCGCGGAGCCGCTGGCGGCACCACCTATGCCAGCGTAGGGCTGCAATACGCCATTCAGCGCGCGGGCTTGCCCAAGATTCCTTTTCTCACCGACCTCAACAACTTGCTCGGGCTGTCGGCTACGCGTCAGGACTTAATTATTCCGCTCACCGTCAGCCAGTCGCTGGGCGCGGAGGAAAGCATTGGAGCCATCAGCTACGGGGTGGTGTACGCCCACTCGTGGGTGAGCTACGGCTTCACCCCCAATAACTTATACAATCGGGCTGGCACCAACGTGCTACCGGCTCTGCCTAGCCAGAGCAACAACTTCTCCTCCTACGGCCTGTTTCTGAACGCCAAGCTGGGTTATAAGTACGTGTACCTCGTGCCGGCCCTCAGCTTCTACTACCAGAACTACGGCACCTACACGCTGGTCGATGGTAGCTCCACTTCGTTTAGCGGGGCCACATTTATTCCGTCCCTAGGGGTGCAGTTTCGCATCCCAAGCTTCAAATAAGCTTCTTGCCGGTCTTTGCGAGTGCCACGCAGCAGTCTAACCCAAAGGGCAGTGCTTAGCAGGTGCGCTTGCTGCGCGGCGCTCGCAAGGACACACCGGCACCTTACTCCTTTACCTATTCACTCACTTACCGCATGACCATTCTCTACGGAGTGCCTGGCGAAGGCCTAGGGCACGCCACGCGCAGCAAAGTCATTATTGCCTGGCTGCTGGCCGAGGGGCACGATGTGCGAGTGGTTAGCAGCTCGCGGGCTTTTACGCTGCTCGACAAGACCTTTCCGGGCCGGGTACTGGAGATTCAGGGTTTCCACCTAGCGTATAAGAAGCTGACGGTGTCGAAGTCGCGCACTATCGGCCTTACGCTACGCTCGGCACCCGAGGCGCTGCGCACCAATTTTCGGCAATACCGGCAGCTGCTGCACGGCTTCCGGGCCGAGGTAGTGATAAGTGACTTTGAGTCGTTCAGCTACCTATATGCCAAGCTGCTGCGCGTGCCGGTTATCAGCATTGATAATATGCAGATAATCAGCCGCGCCCAGCTCGATGTAGTAGTGCCCGAGGAGGAGCAGGAAAACTTCGACGTAGCCCGCTACTTAGTGCGCGCCAAGCTGCCCCGCGCTAAGCATTATCTTATTACTACGTTTTTTGAGCTGCCGCTGCGCCCGCGCTACGCCGAGCGCACGACGCTGGTGCCCAGCATCATCAGGCCCGAGATACAGGCGGCGCAGCCGACTAAAGGCGACTACATGCTGGTGTACCAAACGGCCACCAACCAAACCGACCTAGTCAAGATTTTGCAGCAAGTCCCCGGCCAGGAATTTCGGGTGTACGGCTTCAATAAAGACGAAGCGCACGGCAACGTGTTGCTGCGGCCGTTCTCTGAGGCAGGCTTTATTGCAGAGCTGGCGGGCTGCCGGGCAGTGCTCACCAATGGCGGATTTTCGCTAATTTCGGAGGCAGTGTACCTACACAAGCCGGTGTGCGCGGTGCCTATTCCGGCGCAGTTTGAGCAGTGGCTGAACGCGGCCGAGATAGAGCAGCGCGGCTACGGCTGGCACTTCGAGGCCATTACGGCGGCCAACGTGCAAGCCTTCCTAGGTCAGCTACCGGCCTATGAAGCGGCCCTGGGGGCTTATCAGCAAAATGGCAACGAGGAATTATTCGCAAACCTGCGGAAAATATTGGCGGGGCTGGCGACAGTGGATTAGCTAGGTGCCTGACCTTACCTTTGCCCGGCTGGCCTAGCCACTCGTGGCACCCTAGGGCAGCACCTCATAGCTTCTTCACCTCATCACCAGAAAAATGAGCTACATCGCAGCCATTCACGCCCGCCAGATTTTTGATTCGCGCGGCAATCCGACCGTCGAAGTTGACGTAACCACCGATTCGGGTACCGTAGGCCGCGCCGCCGTACCCTCGGGCGCCAGCACCGGCGTGCACGAAGCTGTAGAGCTACGCGACGGCGACAAGAGCATGTACCAGGGCAAGGGCGTGCTGAAAGCCGTTGAGAACGTGAACACTAAGATTGCCGAAGAGCTGGTAGGCTTCTCGGTATACGAGCAGGGTCTGATTGACAAAATCATGCGCGAGCTCGACGGCACCCCCAACAAAGGCAACCTAGGTGCCAACGCCATCCTCGGTGTAAGCCTAGCCGCCGCCCGCGCTGCGGCGCAGGAGCTGGGCCAGCCGCTGTACCGCTACATCGGCGGTGTGGGCGCCAACACGCTGCCCGTGCCGATGATGAACATCTTGAACGGTGGCTCGCACGCCGACAACAAGATTGACTTCCAGGAATTCATGGTAATGCCCGTAGGCGCCAGCTCGTTCTCGGAAGCACTACGCTGGGGCACCGACATCTTCCACACCCTCAAGTCGGTGTTGAAGAAGAAAGGCTACAGCACCAACGTAGGCGACGAAGGCGGCTTTGCTCCCGACATTCAGAGCAACGAGGAAGCTATCCAGATTGTACTGCAAGCCATCGAGCAGGCTGGCTACCAGCCCGGCGAGCAGGTAATGATTGCCCTCGACCCCGCTGCTTCGGAGTTCTTCGAAGATGGCAACTACCACTTCAAGAAGAGCACCGGCGACAAACTGACGCCCGAGCAAATGGTGAGCTACTGGGTTGACTGGACCAAGAAATACCCCATCATCAGCATCGAAGACGGCCTGGCCGAGGACGACTGGGCAGGCTGGAAGAGCATCACCGACCAGGTGGGCAAGAAAATTCAACTCGTGGGCGACGACTTGTTCGTGACCAACGTAGAGCGTCTGCAACGCGGTATTGATGAGCACATTGCCAACGCTATCCTCATCAAGGTAAACCAGATTGGCTCGCTCACCGAGACCATCGACGCCGTGACCCTAGGTCGCCGCAACGGCTACAAGTCCATCATGAGCCACCGCTCGGGTGAGACCGAAGACTCGACCATCGCTGACCTCGCCGTAGCCCTGAGCACTGGCCAGATTAAGACGGGCTCGGCTTCGCGCTCGGACCGGATGGCCAAGTACAACCAGCTGCTCCGCATCGAGGAAGAGCTGGGCGAAATGGCTTACTTCCCCGGCAAGAAAATGTAAGAAGCCGCCGGCTTCTAGCTACGGAAGACCCTGCTTTGCTAGTCGAAGCAGGGTCTTCTTTTTTGCTTAGCTTTGTAATCAGCTCATTTTTGGCCATGCAATTCCCCGCCTTCCTCTTCCCCATCCTGCGCGTGCTGCGCAATTTCTACTTCCTCACTGGCGCGGCCTTTGTGGTGTGGATGCTACTTTTTGATGGCAACGACCTAGGCAAGCAGTATGACATGTACCGCAAGTGGAAAGAGCTGCGCAACGAGAAAGAATATTACGAGTCGAGCATTGAGGCCGTGAAGCACGACCGCGCCGAGCTGCTAAGCTCGCCGGCCCTGCTCGAAAAGTTTGCCCGCGAGAAGTACCTCATGAAGCGCCCCGGAGAGGACGTATTTGTGCTGGTGCCTAAGGAAGAGGATAAGTAAGCTCTAGGTCTGCTGACAACTGCTTTTATAAGAAGCGCCCGCTGTTCCGAGAATGGCGGGCGTTTTTTATGTCGTGTATCTTCACCTTCCGCCACCAATTACTCGTTCCTTGCCACTACGCGCCCCTACTCCCTATTTATGGCCTAGCGCGGTCGCTTTACTGCTGGGTTTGGTGGCTGCGCTGGGCTTCCAGCCTACGCCCAGGCCTACCCAGGCTCAAGTGGCGCGGCGCTTTTTGAGCGAAGTACTGCGTGCCGACTATCCGGCCGCCTACCAGCGCCTGGCGCCCGAGGTGCGGGCCACGCTCCCCCCAACAGCATTTGCGACCGCGGCCGGGCCGCTACGGCACCTAGGGCAGCAGCGCGGGCAAGCAGTAGAGCTATACAAACTAGGTACTTGGCTAAGTGAGGGTGGCGGACACGAGCCGTGGTTCTACCGCTTTTCCTTTGCCAGTGACTCGGCTCGCCGCCCGCCACCAGTGCTACTCGAAGTAACTTTTAGCGACACCACCGCACGGCAGGTACTGGGCTTTGGAATCAAAAATCGGTAGAGTAAGACCTAGGGCAGCCCTAACGTAATACCCCACCCCCGGCCCCTCCCCTCCGGGAGAGGGGAGCCTGACGACTTAATAGCGTTCGCTTACGTTTGCTCACGGTCGGCTCCCCTCTCCCGGAGGGGAGGGGCCGGGGGTGGGGTAAACACACCGTGGTTACCTAGGGTAACGAAATCTTACCCAGGCTCAGCGTAGGGTGGCCAGCCAGCGTCTCGTTGGCCAGTACTGCGAAGAGAATGGCTTCCTTGGCATCGGGCGGCACGCTGGCCTTGGCGGTGCTGAGCAGGCGGGCAGTGGGCAGGTGCCGGCCTAGGGCCGCCAGCAGCGTAGCATTGTGCGCCCCGCCACCGCTTATGAGGATTTCGGCTGTGGGCTGGGGCCCTAGGTAGTGCCTAGCAGCCTGAGCCACGCCGGTGGCCGTAAGCTCCACGAGCGTAGCGAGCAAGTCGGGCGCGGGCAGGCTGGTGGTGGAGGTTTTGGCCTGGCTAGACTTCAAATAAGTGGGCGAAAACAGCTCGGGACCAGTAGTCTTGGGAAAACCTTGGGCAAAAAACGGGTGGCTGAGTAGCGCCGCCAGCAAGCCTGCGTGCACGTGGCCCTGGGCCGCGAGGTAGCCGCCCGCATCATACGTCTGCTGGGGGTAGTGCTGGCGCACCACGTGGTCGAGCAGGGTGTTGGCGGGGCCGGTATCGGTGGCCTGGGCGGGACCACCATCGGCGGGCAGATACGTGAAGTTGGCAATGCCGCCTAGATTAAGCAGCAGGCGGTCGGTGCCCGGCTGCCGAAACAGCAACTCGTCGGCAAACGGCGCCAGCGGGGCACCTTCGCCGCCAGCCGCCACGTGCTTTTGCCGGAAATCGGAGAGCGTGACGATGCCCGTGAGGTGAGCTAGGTGGTCGCCGTCGCCGATTTGCAGCGTGGCATGGTGCCCAAACTCGGCCCGCCGGTGCTGGTGGCGCGGCGCGTGCCAAATGGTTTGGCCGTGGCTGGCCAGCACGTCTACCTCGGCGGGTACCACGCCCCACTGCTGCAAGCAATTCAGCACCGCGGCAGCGTTGCGGCGAGCCACTTCGGCGTGTAGTAGCACCACCTCTTGCAGCTGCACCGTGGGCTGGCTAATGGCCCGCAGACGCTGCTGAAACTCGACTTCGTAGGGCACGGTGGCGAAGTGTTCGAGCACTACATCGAGGGTGGCGCCGTGGCCGGTGCAGCGGCACAGGGCCACGTCGAGGCCATCGAGCGAGGTGCCCGACATCAGGCCGATAATACGCCGACTCGGCTGGTCGGCAAGTTGTACTAGCTTGGTTAGCTGCGCATTCATAGGTCGGAGGCAGGCGCGGTAGAGTCGCCTGCTAGCTTAGGATTGTCGCGGTGGCGGGTGGCATCGCGCTGGGTTTTCTTGGCGAGGTTGCGGGCTAGGGCGTCGGTGAGGTTCACGCCGGTTTGGTTGGCCAGGCAGATGACTACGAAGAGCACGTCGGCCAACTCATCGCCCAGCTCGCGGCCCTTGTCCGACTCCTTAAACGACTGCTCGCCGTACTGCCGGGCAATGAGGCGGGCCACCTCCCCCACTTCTTCGGTGAGAATGGCCATGTTAGTAAGCTCGCTGAAATAGCGCACGCCGGTGGTCGTAATCCACTCATCTACGGTGGCTTGGGCTTGGTCGAGGGTCATTAGGAGGCAGTAGGAGAATCTAGAATAATCGTGACGGGTCCGTCATTAAGCAAACGTACTTGCATGTCGGCCCCAAAGATGCCGGTGGGCACAGGCTGGCCTAACTCTTGCGCCACCAGGGCTACAAAGCGCTGGTAAAGCGGCTCGGCCACGGCCGGTGGAGCGGCGCCCACGTAGCTGGGGCGGTTGCCCTTGCGGGCATCGGCGAGCAGCGTAAATTGGCTCACTACCAACACTTGGCCGCCTGTATCGCGCACGCTTAGGTTCATCTGGCCGTTCTCATCCGAGAAAATACGCAGATTAACAAGCTTGCGTACCATCCAGTTGAGGGCGGCCTCATCGTCGGTGGGCGCGCAGCCAGCCAGCACCAATAGGCCCGGCCCAATCTGGCCGGTGATGGTGCCTTCGACCGTTACGGAGGCTTCGCGGACGCGCTGAATAACAAGACGCATTTTACTATCTATCAATTAATAATAAGAATGGCATATGTCATTGTGAGGAGGCACGACAAAGCAATCTTCCCTTTACGTTAGCTAACGTAAGCAAGGCGGTGTAGGAAAGATTGCTTCGTCGTGCCTCCTCGCAATGACAGACTATTTTTTGATTTTCAGGCTGTCTAAATGCTGCCAGTAGCGGCGGGCATTGAGCTTGTGGTCGGCGTAGGTTTCGGCAAAGTCGGAGAAGCCGCTGCCATCGGGCCGGGCGCAAAAAAACACGAACTTGTGGTGCGCCGGGTGCAGCACGGCATCGAGCGTCTGCGGGAAAGGCGTGGTGATGGGGCCCGGCGGCAAGCCTTTGTGGCGGTAGGTGTTGTAGGGCGAATCGACCTTCTTATCCACGTTGAGCACGCGCTTCCGGGTACCTAGGCCGTGCAGGGGCCACAGCAGCGTGGGGTCGGCTTGCAGGGGCTGGCCTCGGCGCAAGCGGTTGAGATACACCCCCGCAATGAGCGGCTCGTCGGTAGGCTGGGCCGTTTCGCGCTGCACAATGCTGGCCAGCACTGCTACTTGCACCGGGGTCATTTTTAGCGAATCGGCCTGCTGCCGCCGCGCTGCCGTCCAGAAGCGGCGGTGGCGAGCGGCCACTGAGTCGAGAAAAGCCGCCGCTGGCGTGGGCCAAAACAACCGTAGTGTTCCCGGAATAAATAGGGTGCGCACGGTGGTCGTATCGAGCTTAAAATGAGTAGCCAGGTATGTACTGTCGGCCAGCAGCTTATGCAGCTGCACGGTATCGAGAAAAAGCTGGCGACCGGCTTGGCGCGGCAACTGCGGCAGGTAGTGAAAGGGCTTTAGCGTGAACGCTAGCGTGTCTTGCCGGCCGCTTTCAAGCAGCTGTAGCAATTCTAGGTTGCCTAGGCCGGCGGGCAGGGTGTAGCGGCCGGGGTGCGTGGGGTTATCCTTGGTGCCAAACTTGCGCAAGCTGGCCAGCACTACAAAGTCAATGGGCCGCTCTAGCAGCCCGGGCTGGCGCAACGAGTCTAGCACCTCTTCCTGCTTTGCCCCCGGCTGAATGTAGAGGTAAGCGGGTCCGTCCACATTTGCGAGCACATTGGGCTGATACAGCAGCCGGTGCAATACGCCGCCCACTAGCGCCAGCAGCGCCAAAACCACCCAGAATGCCACCTGCCGCCAAAACGCCCAGCCCGTCATTGGCCGGCGGGGCGGCTTGGGCGGAGTAGTTGGCAGCAAGGGGTCCGTCATGGGCGAGCACTGCCCGGTTGAGACTACCGGGCGCGACCAAAATTAACGCCCTAGGTGGGTTTGACACGGCGCTACTTGCCTAGGCGGTAGAGCAGGCCTACACTCAGCTGCCACCGCCCCAACTGCCAGGGAGCCGCCATGGCTGGCTGGCCGTCCACGGTCAGCTGCACCTCGCTGGCGGGGAGATTAAGGGTACCTTCGCTATCGCTGTGGAAGAAACCGCCCTGCTCCGTAGCCAGCAGCTGGGTGCGGGTGCGCACAGGCCACAGGTAGCCTAGGTCAGCCACAGCCTGCCATTGGTGGCTCAGCTCCACGCCCAAGCCCATTTTAGGCTGAATGGCATCGGTGAGACGCTGGAGGCTGAGGGCGAGGCGGTCGGTGGCCAGCTCAGCGCCGGCCAGGCGCAGGCTAGCGTCGGGGTTGTCGAAGGTGCCTAGGTCGCGGCTCAGGCTTTGGCGCAGGTAGGCCACACCTAGGCGCCCCAGCACGGGGCGGCCGCGCGGGTTCAGGTGGCGCTCCCAACTCAGGCCGGCCTCCCAGCCATCGCCCGCTAGCTGGCCCAGCGCATGCCGCGTCAGGCCATATAGAGCTAGGTGGCGCGGCAGCTCAATTTGCACGCCTAGCTGATAGCTGGCCGCTACGCGCCGGCGCCGCACCTCCGTGGTCGCCATTGCTCGGAAAGCGGAGCCCGGCGGCGCTATGTCCACACCTAGGGCACTCTCCGCAGCTGCTACAGGCAGCAGTCCCAGGCCGTAGGTATAGCGCAGCCGCCCCTGCCACCAGCGCCGGGCGGGCAGCGAGGTAACGGCCGGACTAGGTGCCGCCTCGGTGACGACAGGCGCAGGGGCAGCTAGCAACTGCTCGGCTTGCTGCTGGCGCGCTTGGTCGAGCAAATCGAGCTGCAATTGACTAGCAGGCAGCAGCGTCGTGTAGTTTTTCCAGAACGTCGAATCGTAGGGCGTGGGAGCCCGCAGAAAAATATCGTTGTACTGCGCCCGCTCGGGGTATGGGATGGGGGCAGCCTGGGCCGTGTCGATGGCCGTGGTTTGAAACTCGGCTAGGTGCCGCCGTGCCTGCCCAGCCACCGGCGACCCTAGGGTATTGTACCAGATGCTTTTGAGGTGCCAGCGCCCGGCGTATTGCTGGTAGGCCACGCGGTAGGCGCGCTCGGTGGCCCGAAAGCTCAGCACGTGCTCGCGGCGGATGCCGCTGGGCGTGCGGTGCCAAGCGGCCCCCAGAAAGGCGTAGCTCTGCTCATCAATGTACAGCTCGCCAGCAAAATTGGCCCGGTCGGTGCCCGGCCGCGGGCCAAAGGCAATGACGTACACCGGCCGCCCCTGAAACGTGGTTTGGGGCGTGAGCTGGTACTGGTAGTTCTTGAACTGGAAAGGCTGAATAAACTCGGCCCGATTGTGCACAAAATCAAACCGGTGCGGCACAAACGGCCCTGCCGACCACTCTATCTGAAGCAGGCCCGGCGCTGAATGTAGCGTATCGCGCAGGTCCACCTTGCGGGCTTCCAAAATCTGCACCTGCCCATCGTCGTTGGGGTGCTGATAGGGCGCTTTGTACACTAGCAACACGCCCTCGCTTAGGTAATCATACGCGTGCCCAGCGCCATGGTCGTCCGACTCGCGGAAGAAGCCCGTCAGGCGCGTGGGCCGCGTGGAGTAGTTGCGCGGAATGCGCGCCACCGCTTCCCGAATGATGCCCGTCACCGACGACGACACGGCCACGGCGCCTAGGGTAGCCGGACTACTTTGTAACTCGATGCGCAGCTCGGGCGCCGGCAGTGGCGGCAACGGCCGGGTGTAGCGCCGGTAGCCCAGCAGGGCCACCTCTAGCTCGGTAGTGGCGTAGGCCGCGGGCACCCGCAATGCAAAGCGGCCTTCTTGGTTGGTGCTCGTACCCAGCTTATTGCCCGCAATACCTACTTGCGCGAAGGGCAACGGCTGGTGCGTATCGGCATCGAGCACTAAGCCGCGCAGCACCAGCGCTTCTTGCGCCAGAGCTGGGCTGGCTAGCAGCCACAACAGCAAGTAAAGCAGCTTCACGGGAGCCTAGGGTTGGTTGAAAATAGCTTGGTTTTATAGCACGAGCGCCGCTCGCATCCGCGTCAGGATAGCTTATACCAGCTTACCTAGACGCAAGATGCAAGCGGCGCTCGTGCTATAAAACCAAGCTACCGTTACCTAGGCGCCCAATGGGCCGTCGAGGTCGGCGAGAGGCAGGCCGTGCTGGCTGGCGGTTTCGCTCAGTAGCTGGCGCTGCCAGGGGCGCAGAGCGGCCAGGCTACCCTGCTCCACCACGTCGCCGATGAGGCGGTTGCTAAGCACAGTATTAGCCAGCACCGGGCTGTAGTCGGCGGCTAGGTGGTTCTTGAGCGCTTGCAAAAGCGTTTCGCGAGCTTCGGCGCGGGCCGCCACGGGGCCATTGAAACGGCGGCGGAAAGGCTGCGGCCGGCGCTGGTCGGCGGGCAGGGGCCCGTCGGGCGCCAGGTCGGCACTGGCCAGGGCAATCAGCTCATCGGCGTAGGGCGAGCGCTTGAGGTCGGGGTGCAAGCCGCCAGCCCCACGCAGCGCGCCGTGCGAGGCAATAGGCTGGCGCGTGAGCTCGGCTAGGCGGTCGTTGCTGAGCACCATGTAGCTGGGGCGGTCGAGCTGGCGCGCCACGCGGTCGCGCAGGGCATACAGCTCCCGAAACAGCGGCAGCTCGCCGGGCGAGATGCGGTACTTGCCGGCCAGCCGCAGGTGCGGGCGCAGCTCATCGCGGCCGTAGCGCACAGCCTCTAAGGCGTGGTTTTCTTCTTGGGCCCACTGGGCGCGACCCTGCTCTTGGAGGCGGGCAGCTAGGCGGTCGGTCAGCTCGAAGAGGTAGAGCACGTCGTTGGCGGCGTATTCCTTTTGGGCTTCGGTGAGGGGGCGCTTGAGCCAGTTCGACTTCTGCTCACCCTTGTCCACCTCAAAGCCCAATTCGCTCTGGATGAGGCGACCTAGGGAGATATTATTATCCTCCAGGGCCAGCAACGTGAATTGCACACTCGTATCGACGATGTTGCGGCAATGCACGCCAAACAGCTCATCGAGCAGCAGAATATCCGATTTGCAAGAGTGGAACACCTTGGCCACGGCCGGGTCGCGCAGTACGGCAAACAGCGGCTCTAGGCCAGCGGCCATGTCGGGCTCAAGCGGCAGCGGGTCGATGAGGTATACCGCTTCGCCATCGAAGACTTGGATGAGGGCTAAGTGGCGGCCATAGCGATAACGGTTGTCGTCAAACTCTAGGTCGATGCCGATGCGTGGCAGAGTGGCTAGGTGGGAAGCTACGTCGGCCACCTGGGCTGCCGTAGTGAGATACTGAATAAGTGGCTTCATGCGTGCGCGCAAAGGTAGGGCCAGGGCCGGCACTAGCCCAGCACCAAATTGCCTTAGCAAAATCGGTTTAGCTAATGTTTTTATAGTTTTTTCCAGAGCCGAAGCATAGGCTGTCTTAACAAAGCACTATTTGCATAATTTATGTACTTTTCTGTACATTGCCCCTTCAAAGCAGAGGCTTGCTTTCTGTATTGCTCTCCCTTTCAAAAGAATTCCCATGAAAATCCACCCCTATTTTTTCTACAGTTCATTTCATGAGAAAATCTTACTTTACTCATTTTCGGCTGCTACTGCTGCTGTTAGGCTGGCTGCTGGCATTTCCGGGCCTAGCCCAAAACCGCTCGGTTAGCGGCCGGGTACTAGCCTCGGATGGTGGCGCGCTACCGGGCGTCACGATTTTGGAAAAAGGCACGACCAATGGTGTTACTACCGGCGCCGATGGCCGCTATACCCTAGGTGTGCAGCCAGGCGCCACCCTGATATTTAGCTCGGTAGGCTTCGTTACCAAGAGTTTAGCCGTAGGCAGCCAGAACACCGTCGATGTGACGCTGGATGCCTCAACCACCGACCTCGGCGAGGCGGTAGTGGTGGGCTACGGCACCCAAACCAAGGCCGACCTAACGGGCTCGGTGGCCACGCTTTCGAGCAAGGACGTGGGCAACCAACCGGTGCAGTCGTTCGAGCAGTCCATTCAGGGCAAGGCGGCCGGCGTATTTATCGAAAACAGCAGCGGCAAGCTAGGTCAGGGCATCCGGGTGCGGGTGCGCGGGGTATCGAGCATCAGCGGCGGCACGCAGCCCCTGTATGTAGTTGACGGTGTGCCAGTAGTGGCCGACAACCTCTCCTCAACCACAGCTGCTACTAACCCCATTGCCGATATCAACCCGACGGATATTGAGAGCATCAGCATTCTGAAGGATGCCTCAGCCTCAGCTATCTACGGCTCGCGCGCTACCAATGGCGTGGTACTCATCACCACCAAGCGCGGCAAGGTCGGGGCCACGCGCTTCAACGTGGGCGTGCAGGCCGGCTGGAGCGAGCCTACGCACAAACGCGAGTTTTTGAATAGCCAGGAGTACGTGTCGCTCATCACGGAAGCGCTGACCAACCGGGGCGGCACCTTTGCTGTGCCCGCCAACATTACAGCGCGCCTGAGCGGCTACGCGGGCGGCGTAGACCCGCTGAGCTACGACACCAATTGGCAAGACCAGGTGCTGCAAAAGGCGGGCTTTCAGCAATATGACCTGAACGCCAGCGGCGGCACCGACAAAACGCGCTTCTACCTCTCGGGACAGTACAGCAACCAGAAGGGCATCATCGTTAGCAACCAGTACGAGCGCATGGCCACGCGCTTTAACCTAGACCACCAGGCTACCGAGCGGCTGTCGTTTGGCATCAACCTAACGGCCACGCGCTCGGTCAACAACCGCGTGCCCAACGACAACGCCTTCAGCACGCCCATGCAGATAGTGGCGCTGGCGCCCATCACGCCCCTCATCGACCCGCGCTCGGGCCAGGTGAGTGGCGCCCTCGACCCCAGCACGGGCCTGCCCAACACGGGCTTTCCATTTTACTACAACCCGCTGCTGAGCATTCAGGGTGGTACCTACGTCACGACGGTGTACCGCCTGCTCGGCAACGTGTACGCGCAGCTGAACCTAGCTAAGGGGCTGATTTTCCGCTCAGAGCTGGGCACCGACGTGCTGAACCAGAACGAGGAGCAGTACCTGAGCCGCCTGACCTCGCGCAACACCGGCAACACCAACGGCTACGGCTACAACGCGAACCAGACCAACGCCAAGGTCGTGGTCAATAACTACTTCTCGTACAAGAACACGTTTGCTGACAACCACTCGGTAGAACTGACCCTAGGAACGAGCTACGAGAACGCCCGCATCAACGGCAACAGCGTGACGGGCACGCAATTCCCGTCTGACTCGTACCGCACGCTCGATGCGGCGGCCCAAATCACGGCGGGCTCGTCGTTCACGACCAGCAATGCGCTGGTGTCGTACTTCGCACGTGGGTCTTATGCCTTTGCGGGCAAGTACCTAGTGGGCGCCAGCGCCCGCCTCGATGGTTCGTCGCGCTTTGGTGCCGGGCGCCGCTACGGCATTTTCCCGGCGGGCTCGCTGGGCTGGCTCATCTCGGAAGAAGACTTTTTGAAGGGTAACAAAACGCTGAGCTTGCTGAAAATCCGCGCTAGCGTGGGCAAAACCGGCAACCAGAACTTCGGCAACTTTGCGTCGCGCAGCCTCTTTGCGGGCACTGGCTACGTGGGCACACCGGGCCAGCGCCCCTCGCAGCTCGGCAACGACTTCCTGAGCTGGGAATCGACGGTGCAATATGACGTCGGCCTCGAATACGGTTTCCTCGACAACCGCATTAGCGGCGAAGTGGACATCTACCGCAAAAACACTACAGGCTTGCTGCTGTCGCAGCCGGTGCCGGGCACCGCGGGCTTCTCGTCGATTAACCGCAACGTGGGTAGCCTGCGCAACCAAGGCATCGAGCTGACACTGACCACGCGCAACTTCGTGGGCGACTTTGCCTGGACGACCAGCGTGAACGCGTCGGTGAACCGCAACAAAATAATGGACCTAGCGGGCCCCGACATCCTGGGCAGTGCCCTCAACCGGGCGCAGGCCGGCCAGCCGCTGGGCACCTTCGTTGGCCCCGAGTACGCGGGCGTAGACCCCGCCAACGGCAATGCGCTGTACTACCTAAACACCACGAACACCGACGGCACCCTCAACCGCAACACGACCACCAATATCAACCAAGCTGCCAACGTGCCCATCGGCAACCCCAACCCGACCTGGACGGGCGGTATCACCAACACCTTCTCGTATAAAGGCATTGACCTGAGCGCTACGTTGGTGGGCGTATTTGGCAACCAGATTTACGATTCGGCGGGCCCCTACTTTTCTACGGGCTTCAACAACGGCTTCGACAACCAAACTCGCGACCAGCTCAACCGCTGGCAGAAGCCCGGCGACATTACCAACGTACCGAAGGCCGTGTACGGTGGCGGCATTGGCACCGGCGCCTCGTCGCGCTTTGTGCAGAATGGCGACTACGGCCGCCTGCGCTCGGTGGTGCTCGGCTACAACCTACCGAGCAGCCTCGCCAAGCGCGGCTTTCTGCAATCGGCACGCATCTTCTTGCAAGGCTACAACCTCTTGACCTTCACGAAGTACACGGGCTGGGACCCCGAAGTGAGCTCCGACTATGTGACGGGCACCGGCAATACGTCGTCCAACAACATCAGCCAGGGCATCAGCTTCTACACCGCGCCGCAGGCCCGCACCTACACCCTAGGTATCAACCTAGGCTTCTAGGCGCCGCCTGCCCCTGCCTTTCATGTCTTAGCCTTATTACGTTATGAAGAAAATAGTACCCGGGCTGCTCACGGCGGCCCTGCTCCTGGGTGGCCTGGAGAGCTGCAACAACAAGCTCAACGTGCAGCCCGTGAGCACCATCGACTCGGCCACGGCTTTTAATAATTCTAGCGACGTGCTAGCGGGCCTCGTGGGCTGCTACGCAGGCCTGCAAAGCACCAACCTCTACGGCGGCTACCTGCAGTTTATGACCGACCTGCTGGCCGACAACGGCGACGAGAGCTTCGTGGGCACGTTTACCCAGCCCCAAGAAGCCCAGCGCAAAACGCTGCTCATCACTAACACCCAGGTGAGTGCCACCTGGCTGAGCGCCTACGACGTTATCAACCGCACCAACAACGTGCTGGCCAACCTAGGCAAGCTCGACACGCCGGCCCAACAAGCCAGCGTCGAAGGCGAAGCTAAGTTTATTCGCTCTTTGATGTACTTCGACCTGGTGCGCGCCTTCGGCAAGGCCTGGAACGACGGCACACCCACCAGCAACCTAGGCGTGCCCCTGGTGCTGACACCCACCCTATCGGTGGCCGACGCCCAGCAGGTGCCCCGCAACACGGTGGCCGAAGTCTACGCCCAGATTATTACGGACTTGACTACGGCTGAAGCTAAACTAACTACCGGCGGCTCGCTCAACGCGTTTTCGGCCACCCGCTACGCCTGCGCTGGGCTGCTGGCCCGCGTGTACTTGCAGCAGAACAACTATGCGGCCGCAGCGGCCGCGGCCAACCGGGCGCTGGCCTCTTCGTCCTTCGGGCTGAACACCTTTTACGGTGAAAACTTTGGCTACAGCACGACCAACGTGGCCACTGCCACTGTGCCGATAAATACCAGCGCCAACACGCGGGAGGATATTTTCACCATTCAAATCACGGCGCAAAGCGGTTCTAACCAACTCAACACATTTTACGCCCGCAACCGCCGAGCCGACGTTACGGTGCAGCCGCAGTTCCTAGGTCTGTTCGAAACCGGCGATACGCGGGCTAGCCTCCTCACCACGCCCACGGCCAGCGTGCCGGCCTACACGCGCAAATACGATGCGCAGTACGGCAACATCAAGCTAATGCGCGTAGATGAAATGCTGCTGACCCGCGCCGAAGCCAACTTCCGGGCCGGCGGCACGCCGGTGGGCGCCACCCCGCTGGCCGATGTCAATGCCGTTCGCACGCGAGCTGGGCTGCAGCCGCTTGCCAGCGTCACGCTAGCTCAGATTCTGAAGGAGCGCCGCATTGAACTGGCATTTGAGGGCTTCCGCCTCGGCGACCTCAAGCGCAATCAAGAATCGACCACCGACCCGCTTAGTAACGCCACTATTCCGTGGAACTCGCCCCGGCTGGTCTTCCCCATCCCCTTCCGCGAGCTCAACGTGAACCCCAACCTCAAGCAAAACGAAGGCTACTAGGTCCACCTAGGCTATTCAAGAAGGCCCGCGACTGTTGTCGCGGGCCTTTTCGCGTTTTATCTAACGGTAAATAGAGTATCTTTTTAACTGTCATGCTGAGCTTGCGAAGCATCTTATCACGGCCGAAACGACCCAACGTGATAAGATGCTTCGCAAGCTCAGCATGACAGTTTTTGTTGAGACACTAAGGATAACCGGACCTAGGAGGTCAGCAGCAGTTCCATTTGAATATTGCAGCGCTCGTAGGGCGAGGGCTGGCCGGCCACCGTTTTGCGGAAGCCCAGCTTGTGGTACAGGCTGAGGGCGGGCTTGAGTTTGGTGTTGCTTTCGAGGTAGAGGCGACGCGCACCCAGCGCTCGCGCCTGCGTAATGGCCGCTTGCCCCAGCTGAAAACCAATACCCAGCCCCTGCGCCGTGGGCGACACAGCCATTTTAGCCAGCTCATACGAAGTGTCGTCCATCTTGAGGAGCGCGCAGGTGCCCACTACCTGGCCGCCGTACTCGGCCAGCAAAATGCGGCCGCCGCGCTGCAAAATGTACTCGTCGGGGTAGTCCAGCGCTTTCAAGTCCGCCGCCTCTACCCGAAAGTAGCGCTCTATCCACTCCACGTTGAGGCGCTTAAAGTCGGGTTGGTGGGCCGGCGTGTAGTCGAGCAGACGCACCTCGTCGGTCACGCGCTCGTCGCGCAGGGCCTTCACCCGGCTACCTAGGCTCTGGCGCGATAGTGCATATTCCATTTCCTCAATAGCCAGCCAGAGATTGTGGCGGGTTTCGGCCAGCAGGGCCTCGGTGGCTTGGCGCACGTCGGCGGTTTGCTGCTGCAAGGCGGGCCACAAAGCAGCCCCTTTTTCGCTGAGCGCCACCACGCTGCGGCGCTGGTCGGCTTCGCCGCGCTGCACTACTACTAGGTCGTGCTTGGCGAGGTCTTTTACTACTTGGCTCACAGCCGCGTGCGTTTGGCCGATGCGCTCGGCAATGTCGCCCACGTGGCGCCCAGGCTCCTGGGCCACTGTGCAAAACACCGGAAACCAGCGCGGCTCAAATGGCAAGTGGTACAGGTCGTATACCTCGGCCGCCTGGCTGGTCATCGTGTCGGTAAGGCGCCGCAAACGGCTACCTAGGGCCGCGGGCCCTACTTCATCGAAGAAATCCATACGACAAATATAAAGTATTTATGTAAGTACTTACAAATAATAATTACATTAATAATTCTAGCTTTTAAAGTGAGGTGTGACTTTCATTTCAATCAATACTCATTGCAGGCCCAACAGCTACGCTCTTCTCCCAGCGTCAGTAGTAGCGTCCTGATTTCAGCAGCTACTGCTTATTTTGGTAACCTAGGCGACGCTCAAATCGCTGACTACCTATCCAGTGCGTGCTTTATTCTCACTTCCATCTGCTTACCTTTCTGCCTCTCGCCTTCCTAAGCTACTGGGCTGCTGCCTACTAGTTGCAGTGCCGCTGCGCGGGCTAGCTCAGAAGGCTACTTCAAAGCTGGCCCCTACTGTAGCTGCCGCAGCACGCCGCGAGGCGCCGGGCCAGGCAGTGCGGGTGCGCGTGCACGATGCGGCCGCTTTCCGCCGCTGGGCGGCGCAGCAAACGCCCGCCCTGTCCGTGCAGCCTAGCCCCAATGCGGCGCAAATACTCACCCTAGGGCCCGTATCGGCGCAGCAACTGGCGGCATTATCAGCATCGCCGCTAGTCGAGTTTGTGGATGTACCCAATCGCCAGGCCCACGACGAGCGCCTACTCAACAGCGCCGACCTGACGGTGAACAGCCTAGTGGCCGTGCAGCAGCGCTACCCTACCCTAGCGGGCCAAGGCCTCACCGTTTCCGTCAAGGAAAATCCGCTTGACCCCACCGACCTCGACTTTCGGGGCCGGCTGCTGAATACGCCGGCGGGCACCGTCATTCAGTCGGCGCACGCCAGTACTATGGCCACGCTCATTGCGGGCGGCGGCAATTCGGGGCCTGCGGGGCGTGGGGCTGCGCCGCAGGCGCGCATCGCGTCTTCCTCTTATGCTAACCTGCTACCCGATGCCAACGCCGACCTCGTGCAGCAGGGCGTGAGCGTGCAAAACCACTCGTACGGCACCGGCATCGAGAATTACTACGGCCTCGAAGCCCTAGGTTATGACCAGCAGGCACGGCAGTTGCCCACGCTGCTGCACGTGTTTTCGTCCGGCAACTCGGGCGCGAGCGCCAGCACCAGCGGCCTCTACCAAGGCCTGGCGGGCGTGGCCAACCTCACTGGCCAGTTCAAGATGAGTAAAAACTCATTGAGCGTGGGTGCTACTGATGCCCTAGGGCAGGTGGCGGTGCTCAGCTCGCGCGGGCCGGCCTACGATGGCCGCCTCAAGCCCGAGCTAGTAGCCTATGGCGACGCCGGCTCGTCCGATGCCTCGGCACTGGTATCGGGTGCAGCCCTACTGGTGCAGCAAGCCTACCGCGACGGGCCGGGCAGCGGCAGCTTGCCCCCCTCGGCACTAGTGCGAGCCGCGCTGCTCAACAGTGCCGACGATGTGGGCCGGCCCGAGGTTGATTTTGTGTCGGGCTTCGGTCAGCTCAATGCCCTGGGGGCTGTGCGTACCGTGCGCGAGGGCCGCTACCAGCAGGGTACCCTAGGGCAAGACCAAGAGCAGGTTTTCCAGCTTACCGTGCCACCTGGCGCACTCCGCCTGAAAGTAACCCTGGCCTGGACCGACCCCGAAGCCGCTGCTAATGCCCCACAAGCCCTGGTCAATGACCTTGACTTGGCAGTGCTAGGACCGGGCAGCACGGGTCCGTGGCTGCCGTGGTCGCTCAGCCCCCACCCCGACTCACTAACCCAGCCCGCCCGCCGCCGCGCCGACCACCTCAACCCCACGGAGCAGGTGACGCTGGCGCTACCCGCCGCGGGCACCTACCAGCTGCGGGTGCGCGGCTACCGCGTGCCCAGCGGCCCCCAGGCGTTCAGCTTGGCCTACGAGGTAGCAGCGCCGGGCCTGGAATGGCTCACGCCTAGCACGGTACGCAACGTGCGCCCCGCCCAGACTACCCTGCTGCGCTGGACCTGGGCCGGCCCCGCCACCCTAGGGCGCCTCGAATACCGTCCGGTGGGCCGGGTGGCGTGGCGCACAGTAGCCACGCAAGTAGACCTAGCCCAGCGCACCTACGCCTGGAGCGCCCCCGATACCACCACGCTGGCCCAGCTGCGCTACGTGGTGGGCGGCCAGGTTTACCCCTCCGATACATTCGCGCTAGCCCGGCCGCTGCCTGTGCGCATAGGCTACGTGTGCCCCGACGAAGCCCTGCTAAGTTGGCCCGCCACACCCGGCGCTACACAGTACCAAGTGTATCGCCTCGGCGCTACCGCCCCCGAGCCCTTCCAGCTCACAGCCGACACGGCCCTGCTCGTAGCAACGAGCCAGCAGGCGGGGCCCTACTTCGCGGTGGCGCCGGTGCTGCGCGGCAAAGTAGCCGAGCGCGGCCCCACCAGTAACCTCGCCGAAGCTGGCGTGGGCTGCTACATTCAGTCGTTTTTGCCCCAGCTGCCGGTCACCGATACGGCGCGGCTAGTGCTGGCCCTAGGTAGCCTCTACCGCCTGCGGGCGGTGCAGCTCCAGCGCCTTGGGCCGAGCGGGTTCGTTACTATTCAAACCCTTAGCCCGGTTACGCAGCTACGCGCCGTTTTCACCGACCTAGAGGCCGCGCCGGGCCTCAACCAGTACCGGGTGCTGGGCCAGGATGATGCCGGCCGCACGTTTTACAGCGCTACCGAGGCCGTGCAGCTAGTGCGCCGCAATGAGCTACTGGTGTTTCCGGTGCCCGCTGCCAGTGGCCAAGACCTACAAGTAGCCGGTGAGCCCAACGTGCCGCTACGCCTGCGCCTCTACGATGCCCTAGGCCGCCTGCTGCGCGAAGCTACCGCCGACGGTGCCCTTAACACCTTGCCTACCGCTGGCCTCCGCCCCGGCGTGTACTTGTTGCGCGCCACGCCCACCACGGGCGGTGCTACCCTCACCCGCCGAATAGTGATAGCAGAGTAATAGCGCGGTGCTCGGCCCCGGAGCCCGGGGCGCACAAAAAACCCCTGGCCTAGATGCAGGCCGGGGGTTCTTATTACTAAACCGTAGTAGCTACGAGCTTAGTAGAGGTAGTTAAGCGCCGTCACGTCGTTGGTGTTGAAAGGCCGGTTTACACCGTTGCCCACGCAGGCCAGCATCCACGAGTTGGGGTCGGGTGCCGAAGGCGTGCCGGGAACGAGAATGGCCCCCACAGTGCTAGCGCCCTCGTTGGTAGCCGTGCCGCCGCAGCTGTACGCGCGGTTCATGTAGTCGGTGTGGCGGAAGCCGATGCAGTGGCCCATCTCGTGCGCCATGATGGTAGCGATGTAGTTGACATTCGTGCTGTTAATCACGTTGGGCACGAGCGTGAAGCCAGGGGCAGGCTCCCCATTTTGCGGAAAACCGCCCGATTGGCCCAGTACGCCCGACCCTAGGTTCGACGAATACTTCACGGGTAGGTTGGCCGTGCCCGTCGTGATGCGCCGGAACGTCAGTTGCAGACCCTGCGCATTGTAGCGGCGAATAGCCTCATCAATCGCTGTTACATAAACCGCTGGAAACTGACTGGAAATGCTGACGGTGAGCACGCGCGGTAGGCGAGCCACCAAGTTGGTGGTGCGGTACTGCTCGTCGGCACCTACGCGCAGCATCGAGTAGTTGGTTTTGCTAGCCAGCAGCTCCGGGGTGAGCAGGATATCACCTTCTACTCGATAGCCGCCTTCCACGGCTTGCATGTCTTGGGTGCTAAAGCCGAGCGCTTTCACCTGCGCCGTTACATCTGACGAAATATCGGTGGGTTTTGCAACGTCTTCGGCGGTTTTCTGGCAGCCCGTCAGGGCTAGGGCTGCACTGGCGCCAAGCGCCAGCAAGAGGGAAAACTTAGACATACTAGAAATTGGTTTGGGAAAAGGAAGAGTGTGAGTGTCAAGAAATAGCCTCTCTCCTAGCTGTTGCATCTAACAGCCAAGAGCAGCTCGTTCTTATCCTCAAAGCACGCGCTTCTTTCTACCTAACCAAAGGACAAACAGCGCAATTTTGCGACATGTCGGTTTGTCTATGTATTCCCCTTTTTTAGCTATTCCTTACCAAATAAGTGCACTCTTTCTATTGCTCACATCAGGCTACACTCAGTGAGTTTTTGATTAACAAATAGTTAATTCTTCAAAGTTATTTGCCCTAGACGTGCTTTTTCGGACTTTAAGCTTCTAAAAACGCGTCATTTAGCCCTCTCCTTTCGCGCATTTCTTTTACCTTGCCTGCACTACTTGTATAGAGTAAGCGCACTTTTCACCTCGTAGCTATTTCCATTTTTGAGCGATACTTAGTGCTGTTTCTAGCATGTAAGGCTCCCAATGCTCTATCTGCCAAGCCGAACGAGCCAGCGCCGACGCCCGCAGGCGCTGCTGCGCTTCGGGCAGCGAGGCAGCCGTTTCCAGAATGTGCGAGAGCTGCCGCTGCTGCTCGTGTAGTAGGTCGTCTTGCACGGCCAGCGCCGGCAGGGCCGGCCAGCGCGGCAAAAAGGCATTGGGCACCGACCTAGGCGAGTGGTTATGCTGCTGCACTAGTGCTGCCATCTGCACAAAGTCGCGCCGAAACTGCACGTGGCTAGCCTCGGTTTTGAGGCTGGTGCCAAGCTGCTCCAACACCACGTACTTCAGATTGGGGCAGCGCGGCATGGTACGCGCTAGCAGGTTGAATACTTCCACTGGCACAGCCTCATCGTGGGTGTCGCGCCGAATTTTGCGAGTGGGCAGCAGCTGCGAGTTTTCCCAGCTACCCCCCGAAATGTGGATTTCACGCACTCGGTCGAGCGCGTAGCACTCTAGGAGCTCCTCATAGCCAATAGAGAAATTGTGAAGCTGGCAGTACAGGTTGTGCAGGTCTAGTATCAGAAAGCCATTGACCGGCGCCAGCAGCTCGCCCAAAAACTCGCCTTGACGCTTCACTTCCTCAAGCGAATAGGCAAAAGCCAGGTTTTCGAGCCCCACCGGGCACCGGGCCGCCTCCGCAATGCGCGCTAGCCGGTCTTGCCCAATACGCAGCGACACCGGCGAATAAGGCACCGAGAGCGGTGCCCCCGCGTGAAAGTTCTGGCCCGTAAACGCCCCAAAGTGCTCGGTAATGTGCGCAAATGAATAGCGTTGCGTCAGCTCGCGTAGTTGATTCAGCCACTGCTGCTGCTCACTAGTCCACCGGCCCGATAGCAGTGAAAAGTATACGCCGTGCCCTAGCAGCCGCTGCTGGTCGCTGTAGGCGTGCAGCAGCTCGACAAACCAAGCGGGCACTTCGCTAGCCCAATACAGTGCATCAAACGACCATTCGAGGGCTTCAACCTGTCCCTCCTCTAGCAGCGGCAGCGCCGCGCCCAAGATGTCGGCATCCAGGTTACAGGCGAGGGCGGCCAGCACGGTGGGCTGGGCAGGTGCTACAGGTGTGCCCACTACTTAGCCTAGGCCGCAGGCCGGGCAGTTGAATGGCTCCTTCTTCTCACCCGAGTTGGCTTGCGCTCCCACTTCCTTCGGCTTTGGGTCGCCCTTTTTACCGCAGCTGGTGGTGGTTTGCACGGTCACGCCGACCAGAATAGCGCCGAGTAAAGCTTTCGAAAGTTTCATAACAGGTGGCAATAGAGAGTTGTGCTTGGTAGAGTCACCTGGGTCCTCAATGGTTGCACACCGCTGCTACAGGCTCGCTACACTAGCTACCGCGTGTTCCTTCCGGCCAATGCCACGCAAATCCTTGCGACGCCCCAATTCCCTAGGTCGTTTCCACGCAGTTGTGCAGCTCACAACATGCCACGTCGCGCAAACTATTACTAGCTGCCCGCGCAGCTATTGAACCCATTTATCTACCTAGAGCATGCAATTTTTAGCTCCTTTACCCATTCCAAATCACTAGTAATTCACCTAAATGTTATGCTTTTCATCTATTCTCTAAAGTAGAAGTATTTTCTTTGTAATTGGCCTTTTGCTTTTTTTAGCTATTCCCCACCCATTGGCCTTCTCGCACTTATCTCATTTTTACCAATTATCCCATTCTTTATGAGACACATGTTCACCCCTTTGCTGGTGGTGGCTGCTCTGCCCGCGTTTGCCCAGTCCTCGGCAATCAGCGGGCGTGTAGTAGGCTCGGATAGCGGCCCGCTACCGGGAGTTACTGTTTTGGAGCAAGGCACTACCAATGGCACAGCTACTTCGGGCGACGGTACCTTTTCGCTAAACGTGAAGCCCGGCGCGACGCTGGTAATTAGCTCTATCGGCTATACGACCCAGACGGTGGCTGTGGGCAACCAAACGACCCTCAACGTAACGCTGCAAGCCAGCACCAGCACCCTCAACGAGGCGGTGGTAGTAGGCTACGGCACCCAAAGCAAGGCTGACCTGACAGGCGCCGTGACGCAGCTCTCGGGCAGCGTGGTCGAAAATCAGCCGGTAACGAGCTTCGAGCAAGCCATCCAGGGCCGCACGCCGGGCGTGGTTATCAACCAAGGCAGCGGCAAGCTAGGGCAAGGCATCAATATTCAGGTGCGCGGCACATCGTCGGTAACGGCGTCGAACCGCCCGCTGTACGTCATTGATGGCGTGCCGATTACCTTCCAAGACCAGTCACAGGCCGGCGACGAGCCGCTGAACCCGCTGGCCGACCTCAACCCCAACGACATCGAGAGCATCAGCATTCTGAAAGATGCCTCGGCCTCGGCCATCTACGGCTCGCGGGCGTCCAATGGTGTAGTCCTCATTAACACCAAGAAAGGCCGCCAGGGCCAGACGAAGGTGAATGTGGGTTACTACTATGGCATCAGCGCGCCCACGCGCTTTCGCCAGTTTCTGAATGCCGACCAGTACCGCACGCTGCTGAGCGAGTCGATGACCAATGCGGGCCTCATTGGCCCTGATAGCGAAACGCAATACCCCACCCTGGCCGATGCGTATGCTGGGGAAGGTGGCCTCGACTACAACTCGACCGACAACACCCCCTGGGACCGCCTAGCCTTCCGCAACAACGGTAAGTTCAAGCTCTTCAAGGGCGGCGCCAACGTGGCGCAGTACGACTTTAGCGCATCGGGCGGCGATGCCAAAACGCGCTTCTTCCTGAGCGGTACCTTCAATGACCAGAAGGGCATCATCATCGGCAACCGCTTCCGGCGGGGTAGCCTGCGCCTGAACCTCGACCACAGCATATACGACAACCTCAAGGTAGGGCTGAACGTGTCGCTGGCGCGCACCGTCAACGACCGGGTATCGGGCGACAATGCCTTCTCGAACCCTTTGCAGCTCAATGCGCTCACGCCGCTGCAGCCGCAGTACGACCCCACCACGGGCGCGCTGAACACCAGCACTATCTACTACAACAACCTACTTGACCAGGAGCTGGGCTCGAACCGGGCTGGTACCTACCGCTCGTTCACCACGGCCTACCTCAACTGGACCATCCTGAAGGGCCTAGTGCTGCGCACCGAAGTTGGGGGTGACTTCCTGAACCTGAATGAGGACCTCGTGCGCGGCGCGGGTACCCAGGACGGCGGCGCCACCGGCTACGCCTTCAACTCGCAGACGCAGACGGTTAACTACACGAACACGAACACGTTAACCTACGCCTTCAACCTCGGCGAAAACCATCACTTCGACGTGTTGGCGGGCGAGTCGTACCAGCGTGCCGACCAGAAGGTGACTTCGGCTGAAGGCCGGGGCTTCCCCACGCCGCAGTTTACGCGCATTGCCAGTGCGGCCGTGAAAACGGGCGGTAATACGTCGTTTGGCACCGGCTACTCCTTCCTCTCGTACTTCGCCCGCGCCAACTACAACTTCCAAGGCAAGTACCTGCTGTCGGGTAGCGTGCGCCGCGACGGCTCGTCGCGCTTCGGGGCCAACAACCGCTACGGCACTTTCGGGGCCGGCTCGGTGGGCTACTTGCTATCGGAGGAAAGCTTCTTGAAGGGCAATGAAATCATTAATTACCTGAAGCTGCGCGCCAGCTACGGCGTCACCGGCAACGGCGAAATTGGCAACTTCAGCTCGCGCCGCTTGGTGTCGGCCCTGCCCTACGCCGACCAGTCGGGTATTGCCCCAGATGCCGCCCTTGGCAACCCCAACTTGAGCTGGGAAACTACTAAGCAAGTGGACCTAGGGGTAGAATTTGGCTTCCTCGACAACCGCATCACTGGTGAGGTAGACCTCTACCAGAAGAATACTACCGGCCTGCTGCTCAACCGCCAGCTACAGCTAGTGAGCGGCTACACCACCATCACCGAAAACGTAGGTGGCCTGCGCAACAAAGGCCTCGAAATTTCGCTAAACGGCCGCATCCTCGACGGGGACGTGAAGTGGACGGTGGGCGGCAACATGTCGTTTAACCGCAACCTGATTACCGACCTGCCGACGCCTATCATCCCGACTGGCAACACCATTAGCCGGGTGCAGGCTGGCGAGCCCCTAGGTGTGTTCTACACCAAGAAATACGCTGGAGTGGATGCCGCCAATGGCGATGCCCTCTACTACAACGCCGATGGCTCCACAACCAACAGCTACGCGGCCGCCCCGATTCAGAAAGTAGGCAACCCAAACCCCAAGTTTACGGGTGGTGTTAACACGACCGTCAACTATAAGGGCTTCGACCTGAGCGCGCTCGGGCAGTTCACCTACGGCAACGATATTTACAACTCGGCAGGCACGTACCAGTCGGCCAACGCTGACTTCTTCGACAACCAGACCATCGACCAGCTCAACCGTTGGCAGAACCCCGGCGACATTACTTCGGTACCGCAGGCGCGCTACGGCGCTTCTAACGGCACTAACACCTCGTCGCGCTGGATTCAGGATGGTTCGTTCTTCCGCATCAAGAACGTGACCCTAGGCTACAACTTGCCGGCCGAGCTCGTGAAGCGTGGGCACATCCAAACGCTGCGCGTCTACATCACGGGCCAGAACCTAGCCACCTTCACCAAGTACACTGGCTACGACCCCGAGGTAAATACCTACGGCCTAGGTACCGCCAACTACTTGCTGGGCCACGACTTCTACACGCCGCCGCTGGCTAAGACGTACTTACTGGGCGTGAACATTGGCTTTTAATAATTTGTCCTTTAGTTAGATATGAAAAATATATTCAGCTGGTCCGCCGGTGTCTTAGCCCTGGGCCTAAGCCTAGCGGGCTGCAAAGACGCGCTGCAGATAGAGCCCCAGCAGAGCATTAACGCCGACGACGCCTACAACACTTCGCAGAAAGTGAGCGCCGCCGTGGTAGGTGCCTATGCCCGCCTCGACGACCCCCGCCTCTACGGCACCGACCTGATTCTGGTACCCGAGCTCATGGCCAGCAACGGCTACATCACCTGGGCCGGCACCTTCCAGAACTACCGCCAAATCTCGTTGCACACGCAGATTTCGACCTTGTCGAACGCCCAGGGCATCTGGACGCAGGCCTACAACGCCATCAACCAGTGCAACTTGATTTTGAACGCTTTGCCCGCCGTGACCGATGCCGGCCAGCGCAAGCAGTTTGAAGGCGAGGCCCATTACATCCGGGGTATTATGTACTTCGAGCTGGTGCGTTTGTTTGCGCAGCAGTACCAAGCCGGGGGTGGCAATACGCAGCCGGGCGTGCCCATCAACATCGTGCCGATTACGAATACCGAGCAGGCCGATGTGAAACTGCCCCGCGCTTCGGTAGAGGAGGTGTATACGCAGATACTCACCGACCTGCGCACGGCATCTACCATGCTGCCCACCCAGAACGTAACTCGCGCATCGAAGTACTCGGCCGAGGCCATGCTAGCGCGCGTGTACTTGCAGCAGGGCAACTACACGGCTGCCCGCGACATGGCCAATGACGTTATCACCAACAGCGGCGCTAGCCTCGTTGGCTCGGTAGCAGCCGTATTTGCCAACCGTAACAGCGCGGAGAGCCTCTTCGAGATTCAGCAGAACGACCAAAACAACGCGGGCACCAGCAACGATGGCCTAGCTACCTACTTTGCCGGCTACAGCCCCAATGGCGACCAAACCGTGCTTTACGGCCGCGGCGACGTGTACATCTCGGGCGCTTTTGCCAACCAGTATGGCTACGGCAGCGGCGATGTGCGCGGCACCGACTCGCTATCGGCTATCACGACCAAAAAGCTCATTTACCTGAGCGATGGCAATAGCCGCCGCAACCGTCTGCGGACCTTGAAGTGGCGCACCTATGGCCAGAACATTCCTATTGTTCGCTTGGCTGAAATGTACCTCATTCGAGCTGAGGCCGATGTACGGGCCGGTAACACTGCCTCGGCCACGGCCGACGTAAATGCTGTGCGGACGCGCTCGGGGGCCACTGCTCTTGCTACCGTTACGCTTGACGATGTACTGCGTGAGCGCCAGCTAGAGTTAGCCTTTGAAGGCTTCCGCATCCACGACCTGCACCGCGTTAATGGCATTGTCATTCCGGCAGTAGCGGCCAAGCCAGCCACGGCTGATTCGCCCGCCGTCCCGGCTTCGCCCGCCGTGTATGCTAGCGACCAACGCTTCGTCCTGCCTATTCCGCAGCGCGAAATCAATAATAACTCGCTTCTCACACAGAACGCCGGCTACTAAGCCGCGCATTCCGCGCCACAAAAAAGGCCGCCCCAAATACCGGGGCGGCCTTTTTTATTCAGTGCTTTATACTACTACTCATCCTCATCGTCATTGCGAGCTTCAAAATCCAACTCGCGGGCCAGGTCCACTGCTTCGTCGTTTACCTGCGCCAGCAGGTCAGGCGCGTCGGCGTCAAGGGTGCGAGCAAAGAGGTCAAGCAGGGCCTCGCCTTCGTCGTTTACATAGAGATTGGTATAGACCTGGTCAAACAGCTTACTCTCTTTGTGAATCTGCTTGTCGATGTCCTCGGGCGAGCGGGCGGTGCTAAGGGCACGGTGCAGTACATCGGCCGCGCGCCGGGCCTCATCGTGGTCGCCTAGGTCGGCCAGCAGGCGCAGCAAGCTGGTGGCCACCCCTAGGCGCCATTGCTCGAAGCGAAAGCCCTGCTCGCGGGGCGCGGCTTGCTCAAAGCCTGTGTAAGCGCCTAGCACGGCGGGCGTCAGGTAATGCTGTTGGTCGGCCGGCGTGCGGAATGCGAGATGCAGCAGGGTTTCGTAAGATGTCATTTTAGCAGAAGAAGCAATAAACAGATTGTCCTTGCGAGAAAGTACGATACAGCAACAATCGAGACGAGTTTGAAGGGTTCGATTACTGCGTCGTGCTTCCTCGCACGGACAAACATACTTGGAGTACCCTACCCCCACACCTGCCACACCAGCAGCGAGGCGGCGTAGGCTAAGCCGGTCATGTACACCAACTGCCCTAGGGGCCAGCGCCAGCTTTTGGTTTCGCGGTAGGTGACGGCCAGCGTGCTCATGCACTGCATGGCGAAGACGTAGAATACGAGCAGCGACAGCGCCCGCACCGGCGTGAAGAAGGGCTGTCCGTTGATGTCCTTCTCATTGGCCAGCTTCTGCTGCACGGTACCTAGGTCAGCATCCTGGCCTACGCTGTAGATGGTGCTCATGGTGCCTACGAACACTTCGCGCGCTGCGAACGATGTGAGCAAGGCAATACCCACCTTCCAATCGAAACCCAGTGGCCGGATAACCGGCTCGATAACGTGCCCAAAAGTGCCCGCGTAGGAGGTTTCGAGGCGGGCTGAGGCAACCTGGCGCTCTGTTTCGGCGGCGGGCCAGCGCTGGGCGGCGGCCTGCTGCTGCACCTGGGCTTCGGCTTGCGCCTGCCGGTTGCCAGGGCCGTAGCTGGCCAGCACCCACAGCAGCACCGAAATAGCCACAATCACCTTACCAGCCTGGAAAATAAACGCTTTTACCTTTTCCACGATGGTCAGGCCCACGTTTTTCCAGCGCGGCCAGCGGTACACCGGAAACTCCATGATGAAGTAGCTGCGCTCGCGAGCTTTCAAGATTTTCTTGAGTGCAAAGGCCGATACCAGCGCCGACACCAGACCTAGGAGATACAGCCCCATGAGTACCAGCCCGCGCATATTGAAGATGCCGAGCCACGACTCGTCGGGCACTACCAGCGCCACCAGCACCGTGTACACCGGAATGCGCGCCGAACACGACATGAGCGGCGTCACGAAAATGGTCAGCATCCGGTCTTTCCAGCTCTCAATAGTGCGCGCGCCCATAATGGCTGGCACGGCGCAAGCCAGCCCCGAAATGAGCGGCACCACACTTTTGCCACTCAGCCCGAAGGGCCGCATGAGCTTGTCCATCAAGAAAGTAACGCGAGCCATATAGCCGGTTTCTTCTAGCACTGCCAGAAAGGCGAAGAGCAAGGCAATCTGCGGAATAAATATCAGCACGCCACCTAGGCCGGCAATGACGCCCTCAGTAAGCAGCCGCACCAGTGGCCCACTAAAATTGTTCTGTAGCAACTCATTGAAGTTGGCCACCCCTTGGTCGATGAGGTCCATGGGGTACTGCGCCCAGGCGAAGATGGCCTGAAACAGCAGAAACAGGATACCTAGGAAAATGAGGTAGCCAAACACGCGGTGCGTCAGCACCTTGTCAATCTTGTTAGAAGCCGGCTCGCGCTGCTCGGTGCGCGTCACGGTCACTACCTCCAGCAGCAATTCGTTGATGCGGGCGTAGCGACCAATGGTTTCTTCGGCCTGCCGCGCCGTCGAGTCAAACTTGTACTTCTCGGTCAGCTCCAGCAAGTACGCCCGGTCGTCGTCGCTCAAGAAGCGCAAGCCCCGGAACTGGTGCGCATAGTGCAGCGCCAGGTAGTCGTTGTGTAGATTGAAGTAGTAGCGAATCTGACGCACCAGCGGCAGCAGGTCGCCCTCGGGCTCCCAAAAGCGCAGGGCGGGCGGGGCGGCTAGGCGCTCGGCCATCACAATGCGCAGCGCGGCCACACCCACACCCTTGCGAGCGTTCATGGGTACTACCGGCACGCCTAGCTCGCGCTCTAGCGCGGGCAAGTCAATCTGGATGCCGCGCTCGGCCGCCAAATCGGTCATGTTCAAGGCCAAGATGGCAGGCAAGCCTAGGTCGGCGAGCTGCGAAAAAAGCAGCAGGCTACGGCGCAGGTTGCTGGCATCCACCGTCACCACCACAAAGTCGGGGTAATCGGCCGCGTCGGGGTTGTAAAGCAGGTCGGCAATTACCTGCTCGTCGAGGCTCTTGGGATAAAGCGAGTACGTGCCGGGTAGGTCGATAATCTCGGCCCGGCGCTGGCCGCCAAGCTGGGCCATGCCCGTCTTGCGGTCTACGGTGACGCCCGGAAAATTGCCAACCTTCTGGTTGAGGCCCGTGAGCTGGTTGAAGAGCGAGGTCTTGCCCGAGTTAGGGTTGCCGATGAGGGCAAGGCGGGGGAGGTGCGGGTCGGCCGCCGGCCGGTTGGAAGGCGGCAGCGTAGTCGGCCGGGGCGCAGTTGGGGTTTCCTGCATCGGCGGGGAAAGTCAGGGAGAGTTTAAGCTTTCAGTTGGATAGTTGTCGCCTCGCTCACGCGCAGCGACAACGTATATTCTTCATCGCCCAGCACTAGCATCAGCGGGTCGCCGAGCGGAGCGCGGCCGGCCAGGCGCACCTGCGTGCCGGGGATGCAGCCCATTTCGAGCAGCTTGAGCGCCATTTCAGGGTCTTTGAGGCAGCACACGGTAGCCGTTTCGCCTACGCGCAAATCATTGGCAGTGCGGCGCGACGAGGTGGGAACAGGCGCAACGGTACGGGGAGAGCGACGAAGAAAAGCCAAAGTAACTGCTGCTATTTAGACGGGATTTAAACAAAGATACGTCTGTTTGGGCCTCGAAGGTTCCTCAGAGTCCAATAGAAGTAAGATAGATACCTAGGCGGTGGTCATCCACAAACCACACGTTTTTGTTTCCGCGAAGCCAATATTTTTTAGCTCCTCTATGTGGAGCCAAACCGTGTTGCGGCATAGATTTGTATTACCGCAATCAAAAACTTATTATATATGTACAGAAGCTTACTTTATTTTGCATTATTCTTCTTTGGCTTGTCAGTTATGGCGCAAGCCCAGACAACGGCACCCGTACTACTTGCGGGCAAGATTATAGATAAGGAGACGAAAGAGCCACTGCCATTTACCTCTGTGAGCCTGCACGATGAGCAAACAGGTGCACTTAGCAACGAGTTCGGCGTGTTTCAGCTACCCGCCCCGGTTAAGAATGCACAAGACTCGCTGGTAGTGATGGCGCTAGGCTACAAGCACCTAGCCGTACTGGTAAAGCGCGGCCAGGCACAGGCTAATATGGTGATTGAGGTGCCGCGCATGGCCATTGCCCTAAGCAGCGTAACAGTAAAGGGGGGCAAAGTCAAAAACCTAGGCCTAGGCGCCACCTCTAACCGCCCAGGCGAGGGGCTGCTCCAGGGCCAGCCGGGCAGCCAGTGCGCGTTTTTTATCAAGAATGATAAAAACCACCGCCTAGGCAACATCCGTTCGGTATCGTTTTACATCGGCGAAAACGGCTTTCCGCGCGAGCCTTTCCGGGTACGCATTTATAAAGCCGATGGCAACTACAATGCCCCGAACACCGACATTCTGACCCAAAGCGTGGTGGTGTCGTCGCCAGCCGGCGGGCAGTGGTACACTGTTGACCTGACTTCTTACAACGTAGTAGCGCCCGAAGAAGGCTTCTTTGTTGCGATGGAGTGGATTGTAAGCGGCGATAAGTTCTTCAAAACCGACTTTATGGATGAGAACTACACGCCCTTCGGCCAGATTATGCGCCCCACCTTCGAGTTTAAGGAAAGCCGCACCTGGAACTACACCATCGCCCGCGGCTGGAACCAACTGACGCTGGCTAACGGCCAAGGTCAGCGCTACAACGCCATGATTAAGGCTGAAGTAGACATGATTAAGTAGCAGCGGCCTGGTTGCTATTGCGAGGCGACCCCACGAAACAATCGCGCTTGGACGAGCTATTTAGGCTTCCTTCGAGCGCAATTGCTTTGTGGGGTCGCCTCTAATTTTTCGCACCGCCTTCCCTTGCCCTAACTTGCCGGCTCATCTGTTGCTGGCGCTTTGTTTACTTCCTCCACCTGGTACCGGCTGCTAGGCGTGCGTCCTGACGAGACGCGAACGGTCTGGCTGTTTTTTCTGCACAACTTTTTGCTGGGCATCGGCACCATCCTGGTGTACGTGGCGGCTAATGTTATTCTGCTCGAAAACAATCCCGAGCGTAATTTGCCCCTGGCCTACGGCACCGCCGCGCTGGCCATGATGGCGGCCGGGCGCGTGTATACGCACTTTGAGCACCACCTAGTGCTGCAAAAGCTGGCCGGCCGCGTGCTGATAGCGGTGGTGGCGCTAGCAGGCGTGCTAGGGGCGCTGGTGTTTCTGGGCCACTCGGTGGCGGCAGCGGTGGCCATTATGGCGGGCTACCGGGTTATTTACTTGCTCACCAACCTAGAGTTTTGGGGGGTGTCGGCCGTCGTGTTCGACGTGCGGCAGAGCAAGCGGCTATTTGGCCTCATTAGCGCGGGCGACATGCCAGCCAAGGCCCTAGGGGCTGGTTTGGCCATTATTATCCACGCGCATACCGATTTATTATACCTACTGCTCACGGCCTTTGCGGCCTACGGGGCGGCATTGCTAGTGGTGCAAGCCACGTTGCGCTCGCACGATGTAGAGGCGCGGCCCGTGGGCCGGCGGCAGCGAGTAGCGGGCACTAGCGTGTGGCAGCGCTGGTTTGGCAACAATCAATTGGTGCTAAGCATCTGCCTGAGCTTGACAGCTATTGCGGCCGTGACTACGGGCGTGGAGTATTCCTTTTTTGTCAACGTCAAGCACAAATTTCACGACCAAACCCTGGTAATGCAGTACGTAGGGGGCGTGCTGGCCCTCACCTACTTGCTGGCGATGCTATTCAAGGTGGGCTTGGCCCAGGTAACGCTCGACCGCCTAGGCATTCGGCGGATGCTGCTGACGCTGCCAGCCACCGTGCTGGCGGGGCTGCTGGCTTTTGGCGGGCTGAGCTGGCTGGGGGCGGGTGAGTCGACCCTGTTGATTTACTTCTGCGGCTTGTACCTGGGGTTGGAGGTGCTGCGCCGGGCCGTATTTGACCCAGTTTTTTTGGTGCTGTTTCAGCCTCTGGCGCCCCCCGAGCGCTTGCAAGCACACACACTGGCCAAGGGCTACTACGAGCCCCTCGGGATGGGCCTAGCGGGCCTGCTGCTGTTCCTCACGGCCAGCCACGAGGCCATTGCCGAATGGCTACCCTTTGTGTGGATGGCGCTGTTTATGGCTGGCGCGCTGTATTTTTTGGCGCGCACCTATGGGCACTACCTCGCCGAACTACAACACGCCCTAAGCCAGCGCTTTTCACTGACCGAGGAACTGCGTACCGAACTTCCCGATGGGCCTGCGACTGCAGCAGCCACAGTGCTTGCGCCAGCCGACCTAGCCGAGGCCCAAGAACTTACGGCGCTGCTACTGGATAAAAAACGCCGGCCAGCGGCCACCGCTCGTTTGCTAGCGCTAGGCCCGGTGGCCGTGCCCGCCTTGGCGGCAGCCTTGCGGCCGGGCACCAGTGAGGCCCTAGCCCGGCGGGCTGCCTCCGTGGCGGGGCAGCTGCGGCTACCCGAAAGCCGCCGCGCACTCGTGGCGCTGGCCCAGCAGCCGCACCCCACCCGGCGCGAAATGGCTCTGCGCGCCCTGCGTGGCTTTGCTCCAGTGGCAGCCGACGCCCCTATTTTTCAAGGGTTGGTAGAAGATGAATTGCGGCTGGCGCAGCGGCTGATTACTGGCTTGGCCCACCTAGGCAGCACCGGCGAACTGGCACGGGCCCTAGACTACGAACTCGACCGCATCGAGCAGCGCATCTTTGGGCTATTGCAGCAACTGTACCCGCCCCAGCTGATAGTAGATGCGCAGCGGGGCGTAGCCCACGCCGCTCGCGAGCGCCAAGCCAACGCCCTCGAAATCCTTGACAATCTCATTCCGCGCCCCTGGTACCAAGGCTTGCAAGCCCTACTCGACGTGAGCCCAGCCGCCGAAAGAGCGCAGGTGTTTGACCAGCTGCTCGGGCCGCTCACTACCACTATGGCAATGCCAGCCTACATTATTCAGCAAGGCGAGGCCACATTTAGCGACTGGACCGTGGCTGTGGCGCTGCGGCAGCACGTGCCCACCCTTGGGCAGCTGCCTGACTGGCTACCCTACTTCAATAGCCCCGACGCGCTGCTGCAGGAAAGTGCCCTTACGGCTATCAACCACTTAGCTACCAGCCAACACACTATTTACGACGAGGCTCTACGGCTGCTGCCGGTCCTCCCTCACTTGCTTATGAGCCACCACGCCGCCGCTGCCCACTTGCCGGCCCAGTCCCGGGTGGGCCTGCTCCGCCACACCGCACTGTTTGCCGAAACACCCGAAAACGTGCTTAGCAGCATTGTGCCCATCATGCAGGAAGTTACGTTTCCGGCGGGCCACCAAATATTTGCAAAAGGAGACCTAGGTGCCTCGCTATACATCGTATACGAGGGCGAGGTCGGCATCTTCAACGGCCCGCAGCTGCTGACCACTTTCCGGCAGGGTGACTTCTTCGGCGAGCTAGCGCTGCTCGACGCCGAGCCGCGCTCGGCCACGGCTGTAGCCCAGAGCGCCGTGCGCGCCTTCCGGCTTGACCAAGACGATTTCTACGACGTGATGGAGGAGCGCAGCGAGGTACTCCGCAATATTCTACGCGTGCTTTGCCAGCGCCTGCGCAAGCAAAATGAGGCGTAAAAGCAGTGCCTCGTGCTTAGCTAGTAGTTGTTTCCTACTACCTAAGCACGAGGCACTACCCTAGGCTAATACCTCGTAGGTCATCACGGGCTGCTCTTTGTTCTTAAGCTTCACCTCGCCCACGGGCTGGCACTGAAACGACTCTTTGAGCCGCTGGTAGGCAGCGGCGCTCACAATAATTTGGCCGGGCTTAGCAGAACCTTGCAGCCGCTGGCTTACGTTCACAGTGTCACCTATTACGGTGTAGTCCAGGCGCTTGAGAGAGGCCGAACCTATATTACCCGATACCATTTCGCCGGTATTAATGCCAATGCTTACGGCAGGGCGGTACTCAGTGCCGGGGATGGCTTGGTCGGCCTCGGCCATGAGGCGCGTGCGCACGGCCAGGGCCGCATCAACGGCACGGTCGAGGTGAAAATCGCCCCGAAAAACGGCCATCACGGCGTCGCCCATAAACTTATCGACGTAGCCACCCTGGGCAATTATCTCCTTCACCATCTGGTCGAAGTAGCGGTTGAGCAGGTCTACAACCGTGGCGGCGGGCAGCTTTTCGGAAAGCGACGTGAAGCCGCAAATGTCAATAAATACGACCGTGCCCTCGATGGTTTCGGAGGCCAGCAAGCGGCTCTCGAAGTCGGGCCGCGCCATGAAGTTGATGACTGTCTCATCGACGTACATCTTCAGGATGTTGTTTTCCTGCATGGCCTTCAGCGTATCGCGCAGCTGCTGCACTTGCGAGATGGTTTTCTCGATAGTGACTTCTAGGTCGTTGAAATCGACCGGCTTGCACACAAAGTCGAAGGCGCCCCGGTTCATAGCCGCGCGCAGGTTGGCCATGTCACCGTAGGCCGATACGATAACGGTTTTGATAATCGGGTTTGTCTCGTGCAGCTCCGTAAGCAGTGTTAACCCGTCCATCACGGGCATGTTGATGTCGGAAAGCACAATGGCCGTGTCGGGGTGCTCGGCCACGCGCACCAGTGCCTCCTGGCCATTGGCGGCAAATACAAACTCGTATTCACCCTCGCGAATTTTACGGCGAAACTTCTGTTTTACAAGTAGTTCTAGGTCAGCCTCGTCGTCTACGACCAGTATTTTTGTTTTCATGCGGAAGGCAGGGCAAGTAGCTTTTCTTTGAGAGCGGCGAAGTCAACGGGCTTAGTCAGGAAGTCGTCGGCGCCGAGGGCCAGGGCTTGGTTACGGCTCGCCTCGTCGCCGTAGGCAGTTATCATCATCACGCGGGGTGGCGGCGGCGGGGCGGGCTCGGTGCGCACGCGGCGCAGCAGCTCCAGCCCGCTCATACCCGGCATATTGATGTCGGAGAGAATGAGCACTACCTCGGAATGGTGCTCGTGCAGGTAACCTAGGGCTTCTTCGCCCGAGTAAGCAAAGGAAAAGGCCAGTGACCCACTGCGGATTTCGCGCCGGAAACGCTGCTCGAACAGCGTCCGCACGTCGGGCTCGTCGTCAACAACTAGGATTTTCATTATAGTAAAGATAAGAATAGTGCTGCGCCCTAGGTACCCTTAGAGAGGCAGCCGCAGTGTAAACGTAGTACCCTGGCCGAGTTGCGAAGCTACCTCTAGCGTGCCGCCGTGGCCTTGGGTGATGATGTCGTGGGCCAGCGAGAGGCCCAGGCCCGTGCCCTCGCCGGCGGGCTTGGTGGTGAAGAAGGGCTGGAATATCTTCTGGCGCACGGCCTCGGCGATGCCCGTACCGTTGTCCTGCACGCTGACCTCTACCTCGTCCCCCACCCGCCGGGTGCGCACGCCCACGCGGGGCGCGTAGCCCGCCTCGCCCGCCTGCTGGCGCTGGCGCACGGCGTAGAAGGCGTTGGTAAACAGGTTGAGCAGCACCCGGCCCACGTCCTGGCTCACGGCCTCGACCAGCGGCAGCACGGGG
>NZ_VMRJ01000003.1:0-676653 GCF_007713685.1 Hymenobacter setariae | reverse complement strand
GGGGCGCGTAGCCCGCCTCGCCCGCCTGCTGGCGCTGGCGCACGGCGTAGAAGGCGTTGGTAAACAGGTTGAGCAGCACCCGGCCCACGTCCTGGCTCACGGCCTCGACCAGCGGCAGCACGGGGGCAAAGTCGGTGTGCAGCGTGGCGTTGAAGCTTTTGTCTTTGGCCCGCAGCCCGTGGTAGGCCAGGCGCAGGTACTCATCGCAGAGCGCGTTCAGGTCGGTCAGGCTGCGCTCGCCGGTGCTGGCGCGCGAGTGCTCGAGCATGCCTCGCACGATGCTCGCTGCTCGCTGCCCATGCTGCGTTATCTTTAGCATGTTCTGCTTTAAATCACCTAGCAGTTCGGCTTCGAGCGGTAAGTCTCGGGTGGGCCGGTTGCGCTCTAGGGCCAGTTCTTGGGCCAGCTCACTACTGACCTCGGCGAAGTTGTTGACGAAGTTGAGCGGGTTCTGAATCTCGTGAGCAATGCCCGCCGTGAGCTCGCCCAGGCTGGCCATCTTCTCGGCCTGTATCAGCTGGCTCTGCGTCGTTTGCAGCTCTTCTAGCGCCTGCTGTAGCTCCTGCGTTTGCTGCCGCAGGGCAGCCGTGCGGGCCAGCACCAGTTGCTCTAGCTCGGCATTGCGGGCCACGATACGCTGCTGGGCCTGCTCTTCCTCGGCCCGGCGCTGCTGCTCAATGGCCAACCGCTTCTTTTGGCTGCGCGCCACCCAAAAGAGCCCTACCATCCAAAAAAACACGAAGGTGCCGACCATGTCGATACCATCATTGTACTCTTTAAACGACCTAGGGGCCAGCTGGCGCCACACTACTGCCAGCAGCAGTGTAGCCGCGTACGGCGCTAATGCCAATGCTACTGTGCGCGCCGGGGGGTAGTCACGCAGTTGCCACACCACTTGCATGAGCTGCGCGATTACTACTAGAATAAAAACGTCGTCTATCAGGTCGCCGTCGAGGTGCAGCTTCTCACCAAATAGCAAATAGCTTACCCACACTACGGCTGCCGGAATCCAGAACCGGGCCAGGCGCCGGTCTAGTGCTGGCAGCCGCATAGGGATGTCTAAAAACCGCCGCAGCATCCACAAAGCCAGGATGGCTACCGGAGTACCGAGCAAGAGGCCGTCGTCTTCCATTTTCTGCTATAGCAACGTGTTTTTCACTAGCATGCCACTACCCTAAATAGGCAGGCGCACCGTAAACTTGGCGCCTTGCCCTTCCTGGCTCGTCACGGTGAGGCTGCCGCCGTGGCCTTGGGTGATGATGTCATGGGCCAGCGAGAGGCCCAGGCCCGTGCCCTCGCCGGCGGGCTTGGTGGTGAAGAAGGGCTGGAATATCTTCTGGCGCACGGCCTCGGCGATGCCCGTACCGTTGTCTTGCACGCTGACCTCTACCTCGTCCCCCACCCGCCGGGTGCGCACGCCCACGCTGGGCGCGTAGCCCGCCTCGCCCGCCTGCTGGCGCTGGCGCACGGCGTAGAAGGCGTTGGTAAACAGGTTGAGCAGCACCCGGCCCACGTCCTGGCTCACGGCCTCGACCAGCGGCAGCACGGGGGCAAAGTCGGTGTGCAGCGTGGCGTTGAAGCTTTTGTCTTTGGCCCGCAGCCCGTGGTAGGCCAGGCGCAGGTACTCATCGCAGAGCGCGTTCAGGTCGGTCAGGCTGCGCTCGCCGGTGCTGGCGCGCGAGTGCTCGAGCATGCCTCGCACGATGCTCGCTGCTCGCTGCCCATGCTGCGTTATCTTTTGTAGGTTTTGCGTCAGGTCGGCCAATAATTCCAACTCGAGCTCAGTATCGGGTGCAGGCTTGGTTTGCTCTTCGGCTAGCTCTTCGAGCAGCTCAGCCGATACCTCGGCGAAGTTATTGACGAAGTTGAGCGGGTTCTGAATCTCGTGGGCGATACCCGCCGTGAGCTCGCCCAGGCTGGCCATCTTCTCGGCCTGTATCAGCTGGCTCTGCGTCATTTGCAGCTCTTCTAGCGCCTGCTGCAGGGTGGCGGCCTGCTGCGTAAGAGTAGCCGAGCGCTCGGCTACTAGTCGTTCCAACTCTGCGTTTTGGGTCGCGATGAGCTGGCGGGCCTGTTCTTCTTCTTGGCGTTGCTGCTGCTCTTTGGCGAGGTTGCGTTTTTGGGAGCGGGCTACTAGTACCAAGCCGATGAGCCACAAGGTGGTAAACTTGCCCAGGCTCGTAAAAATACTGGCATATGGTGCCAGCAAGCGCAAGTCGCCTAGGTCTAGCCCAAACTTGATGAGCCGGTGCAGCAGCAGCGGGGCCAAGGCCAGCAGCACGAGCCGAGCCGGGCGGTAGCTCCACAACAGCAGCAGCGTAACTACCACCAGCGCATACACCCCCAGCATGTAAGCATCGTCGAGCAGAGGATTGCGGTAGCGAAACACCGCCGTTATCCCAAAGCCAAACAGAGCAGGTGCCCACACCCACGACAACACTCGGTTCCAACGCGGCAGCCGCTCGGCTAGGTCGAAGAACCGCCGCAGGACCAGCACTATCAGCATGCACAGCGGACCGGCCACCAGCAAGTCGAAGTTGTAGAGCGCGGACATTTCGCAAGAGCTATGGGTGAAGAACAACTGCGCGGTGCGGCGGCCGAGGAGGACATCGCCCAGCACACGCATTGGCAAGGCGAAGAACGTGCTGCCGCGCCATTCTACCAGCTAGCTCACCTAGTAAAGTTGAAGAGCGGGCCCTAGGGCTGCCCGCTCGCCGCTTAGTTGCGTGCTTGTGCCACTAGCCACAGCCGCAGCGTTTCGAGCAGGGCGGGCGCCACAATGGGCCGTGGCTCGCCATCGAGCACTATCCACTGCGTAGGCGGGGGCTGCAGCCAATGATTGACGCCCGGCAGCCGCTGGCTGCTCACGGTACGGTTGCCGCTGGCGCGCAACTCTTTCTCGAGCACCGCTTGGTGCTCGGCTGGCGGCGCCTGCTCATCGGCAAGGCCGCTCAGCAGCAGCACGGGCACTTGCACAGCCTGCAGCCCGGCCAAGGGGTCAAACGTGAGAAAGGCGCGGTGCCAGGGCATCAGGTGCGCAGCGGCGCGCAACTGCGCTACCTCTGGCAGCAGGCTTGGCTCGTCTTGACGCAGGAGGTTGGCTACCATAGCTTGTGTCTGCCCTAGGTTGGTAGAATAACGCACTAGCTCAGCCAGCGTGGCCTGGCGGCGCAGGCGAATAGCCAACTCGCTAGGCGACAGCTTAAGGGCGCGCAGAGCCGCGGCCTGCTGCGTCAGCAGCGTAGCCAGCCCAGGCTGCCCATAGCCCGCTAGGCTTACCACAAATGCCGGGGGCAGTGGCTGCGCAGCTGCTAGCAGCGCCACATTGGCGCCCTCCCCGTGCCCAATAAGCCCGAGGTGCAGCAAGTCCACCTCGGGCCGCGTGCGTAGGTAATTGAGCGCTGCCTGGGCGTCGCCCACGCGCTGCGTAGTGGTGGTGGTAGCGTTGTGACCTTCCGATTGGCCCATGCCTCGGTCGTCGAGGCGCAGCACGGCTATGCCGTGGCGGGTGAGATAATCGGCGAGTAAGCTTAGCAGTGGGTAAGTAGTTGGCTCCGACTGGTCGGCGGGGCGGCCATCTCGGTCTTGCGCCCCTAGGTCCGATAGTAACACTACTGCCGGGAAGGGCCCCGCGCCCGCTGGCACCGTGAGCGAGCCGGCCAACCTCAGTCGCGCTGCGAAATTTGAAAATATTACTTTTTCTTCGCGGTAAGGCCGGCTCAGCGACGTGACGGTGCTGGCAGCAGCAGGCAGTGGCGCGTGGCGCAGCACCAATGAGGTGTGTAGGCCCGGCTGCGTCCAGGTGCCGCGCAGCAGCAAATTGCCAGAGTCAAGGCGGGCGAGCAGACGGCTTCCCAACTGCGGCAGCAGCACCCGCACCGAATCGGTACCGGGCACCAGTTGCAGCTCGGCTGGCACCCGACTTAGCTTCTGCATGGGCACGTCGAGCGCCGCAAAATACTGGCCACCAGTTAGCGCTATTACGCTCACTGTCAACCCTAGGGCACCACCAGGCAGTGACAGCTGCCCTTGCCACAAGCCTTCGAGCGGCGGGGTAGCACTAGAGGCTAAAGCAGCCCCAGGCGGCGTAGCCGTACTCGCACTAGCAACTGCGCTTTGTGCCCAGCTGCTTGGTACTAAAGCACCCCACCACAATAGAATAGCAAGTAGGTAACTATTTTTCACTTAGCATAGAAATTCAACTCTCATAAAGCCTTCCCGAAAGGTACTTCAAATTTGCATATTATCCGATGAAATTAATGATTTCTGTCATTTATGAATCAACTGATAGAATTATTTATAGTACAAAGATAAATAATTTGACTCATTCAAGCACTTTAAGGTTATTTTTATTCGAAGTCGAGGAACTTCACAAAACATGATGCTAAATTTGTGGACTGAGCCTTTTTTTTAGCTTTTACCAATATGATAAAGCGACTACTATTCATTATATCCGTTATCGGGCTATCGCCATTTATTAGCCGTGCCCAAGAGGGTCGCATCACCGGCCGTGTGGTCGATGCTGAGACCCAGAGCCCCATTCCCTTCGCCTCGATTAACCTGCGCGAAGAGCAAACTGGTGCCCTCACCAATGAATATGGCTATTTCCAGATGGCCATGCCCACAAAGGTGACAGAAGACTCCATTATCGTGATGGCGCTCGGCTACAAGCGCACGGCGCTGTTTGTGAAGCGCGGCACTAATATGGAAGAAGTTATCCTTCAAATTCCCAAGCAACCCATTCAGCTCGCCAACATTGTAGTAGAGGCTAGCAAGGTGCGGCCGCTTACGCTGGGAGCCCACACCAATTCGCCAGGCGCAGGCATGATTCAGGGCATGCCCGGTAGTCAATATGCATTTTTGTGCAAGAATGAGAAGGCAAAAAAACTAGGCTTTATTCGTTCGGTAGCGTTTTACATTGGCGAAAACGGGTTTCCGCGCGAGCCGTTCCGGGTGCGCCTCTACAAAGCCGACGGCAACTACAACGCCCCCAACTCGGATATGCTCGGCGAGAGCGTAATTGTATCAGCGGCCCGCGGTGGCGAGTGGTTCACGGTCGACCTGACGAGCTATAACATCCCAGCACCTGAGGAGGGCTTTTACGTGGCCATGGAGTGGATTGTGAGCGGCGACAAGTTCTACACCACCAACTTTATGGATAACTACACGCCCTACGGCCAGATTCTGCGTCCCACGTTCGAGTTCAAAGACAGCCGCACCTGGAGCTATGCCATCGGCCGCGGCTGGAACTTGGTAACGCTTGCTAACGGCAACTCCCGCTTCAACGCCATGATGCGCGCTGAAGTAGACGAGTATAAATAGACCGCAACTGTAGCAGATTTAAAGAATTGCGCAGCTATACCTACTGCGCAGGGCTACTTACCCAATTTCATTTTTTGCTAAAAAAAGAAAGGCCACCTACCTAGGTGGCCTTTCTCTTTTTAAATCAGCTAGATGCGCTCGCAGTCAATTAGGAGAGTGTCTGGAGCGTAGGTACAGTATACCCAGCTAGTCAAACTGCCGGAGTCCGGCGCCTCTCGCGGTTTGGTTAACCCACTGAGTCTGTGGTCTACTTGACTTTCACCGCAATTTCGACGCGGCGGTTTTCTTGGCGGCCAGCGGCCGTGGCATTGCTAGCAGCCGGCTGCTCCTCACCAAATGCTTCGGTGCTGACATGGTCGGCGGGAAGCTTATTGGTAGTTATTAGGTAGTTTTTCACGGCTTCCGCGCGCTGCTTGCTCAGGTCACGGTTGTAGCTCTTGTCGCCTCGCGAGTCGGCAAAGCCCAGAATGCGCACGTCTTTGCCCGCGTAGCGCTGGTTAATAGAGGCCGTAATCTGCTTGAGAGCTGCGGCGGCGGACGGCTTTACCGTAGCCTTGTCCGTATCGAATAGCACTTTTTCATCGACGCCATATACCTGGTAGTCGTCATTGCCTCGCACAGATACACCCGGCAGATTTACTTCCGGAAATTTAACGTTCGATAGCTTGGCTTTGGTCAGGTCGAAAGCGTTGCTAATGGCCGAGCCGGCTTTGCTAGCAGCGCTGTCTACAGCGTCGGCCGCATTGGCAGCTGCGTCGGCGGCCGTGTTGCCCGTGCGCGCCACTACGGCCGTGTCTTGGGTAGCATCGGAGAGCGAATTTTTGTCGTCCGTCTTTTTCAGGTCGTTGCAGCTAGCGAAAGTTAGGGTAGCTGCGGCTAGAAGGCTAAGAGGTAGCTTATTCATTACAAAACGAGTAAGATGTGAAAGAATGAGCTTCACCTTACGCGCCTAGGCACTACTGCGTTGGCGGGCGCTACGTACGCACCCTACTTCTGCAATACCCCTTAACTGTTTTCGCTTCAGCTCTCACCAGCCTCTTCTACTAGCTATAGCTTGTAGTAATCAGTATACTTAATTTTATCGCTCTTCAGCTAAAAGGAGGCGTCCCAAGACCAGACCGTTTGAATAGCCTTAGTGTCCTAGGGCCGTCTTTTTACTTCACAACTTGCTCAGTTATCCAAGCCCGTACGGCATCCGAAGCGGCGGGCGAGAAGTTTGGCTTGGGCTCGCCGTTGAGGAGTGGCCACTGCGTGCGGTCAGGCTGAAACAAGTGATTAACACCCGTGAACTTGTGCGTGGTCACGCCTTTGTTATTGCGCAGCGCCCTAGTCAGCATCGCGGCGTTGGTTTCCACGTTTAGCATATCATCGGCAGTGCCATAAAGCAGCAAGACGGGGCAAGCTATCTGAGGCAGGCTTTCGAGCGGATTGAAAGACAAGAAATGCCGGTAGCGCGCGCTCACCATATCGGCCGCACTTGCTTTTGCCGCTGCGGGGTCGAGGTTCGCGTTGCTTTGCTGCATCATATTGGCCAAAATGGCCTGCGCCTGCCCATTGTCCTTGGTTTGGCGGATAATCTTAAACATTTCCTGCTGACGATTAATCGACTCCGTAATCTGAGCTTGGTCGGCGTGCAGGCTGCGCAACGCTATCTCTTGCTGCTGCGCCAAGATGACACTGCCTGGTAGTGCATACGGCGCCAAACCGACCACAAACGTAGGGGGCTCGGGCATCGTGGCTGTCAGCAGCGCCACATTGCCCCCCTCGCCGTGGCCTATTAGACCAAGGTTACTGAGCTTTACTTCGGGGCGAGTACGCATATAGCTGAGGCCGGCTTGCGCATCGCTTGCCAACTCTTCGATAGTAGGTTGAATGTCGCCGGTTGACTGGCCCACGCCGCGGTCGTCGAAGCGTAGCACGGCTATTCCGCGCCGGGTGAGGTAATCGGCCAAGCGGCTAAGCGGCGCAAAATCGCCAGCGGTGCCATTGCGGTCGTGGGGCCCGGCATCGCTGAGCAGCACAACCGCTGGGAAGGGGCCTGCGCCAGCGGGCACCGTGAGGGTACCCGCCAGTTGTAGCTTCGCATCGGTGTTGCTGAAACGTACTTCTTCTTCGCGGTAAGGGGGCGTGAGGCGTGGGGTAGCAACAGCTGTCGCGGCTTGCACCTCTGAGTGGCTCAGTACCATAGGCACTTTAAAACCCGGCTGCAGCCAGCTGCCTTGCAACTGACTACCATCGGTGGCTAGCCGGCCTACATAGGTAGCGTTGGCTTCGGTAGAGGTTAGCACCACGGTATCAGCCCGCATGGTTACGGTCACTTTCAGGCGGCTTACCTTTTGCAGGGGTACGTCGAGGGTAGCGAAATATTCGCCATTACTGAGCTTCACCAAGCGAAAGATGACTTCTAGCTTGCCACCAGGCATTTGTAGCGGTCCCTTCCACAACCCATCAAGGGGTTTCTCATCGAGCGGACGCGCTACTGCTTCATGCGACTGACCTAAGGCTAGCAATAAAGCCAAGCAGCTGTAGAAGTATAGTTTAATCACCTTCATTTTTAACTGAATAAGAAAGCACTACCCAATTACTCATCGGGTAGTAGTGCAAGTGGTGCTGAGAGGGATTAGCAGCGGTAGCCTAGCAGGAACCTTAGATATTGGTACCTGCTCGATGCGCCCGGCGGCTTGAGAACTCGTAAGGAATGCAGGGCCTATCGTATTAGGATAGCTGCTACTAAATGTTAAACTCTTATATCGTCTAGCGAATTACTACTTAATTGATTTTTCACTAATTGTATTTTTATTATAAAAAAAATTTTAATATCCTGTAACAGTTATTGCCCAAATAAAAAGGCAAAAGCTATTACATGCTGAAAAGGGCGACAAAAATACTTATAAACTGCTATAAAACACGCTTTCATAGAACATATCTTTGACTCTATTTTAAAATCAATGCTTTAGCACGCTACCTCGGGAGCTTACTAAAACATTGATTCTAGTTGACAATATTTATAAATATTATCATTTCAACGGCATCTCACACAGGTAAGCATCTTGCAGGCTCAATAGCAGCTTTTACTTATTACAAGCATTCTTATTTCCCAACGGCTAACTAGATGAGCTTAAGTAACCTGCGTGCTAATCGGCCACCTAGGGCAGGTAGCCGACCTTTTCTACTTTATCACATCAGTTAGCGAAAAGCCTTTTGTGAAGTGATTCGCGTAGCAAGCACGTTTACTCACTCACAAATACGCGCTTCACGCGCTCGCTCACGTTAGTCAGCAACTCATAGGGAATGGTGCCGATACGTGCGGCTAGCTCATTGATAGTAAGCCCTTCACCAAATAGCATAGCTACGTCGCCGGGCTGCGTTTCGGGAATATCTGTTACATCAACCATCACCATGTCCATGCATACCGAACCTACTACGGGCGCGCGGCGGCCGTGTAGCAGTACTAGTCCTGCCCCAGCGCTAAAGCGCCGGTCATAACCATCGGCGTAGCCAATGGCTAGGGTAGCTACCCGGCGCTCGTGGGCCGTGGCCACACCGCGACGGCCGTAACCCACAGTGGTATCGGCGGGCAGCGTCTTGACTTGCGACACGGTGGTACGTAGCGTACTCACGGGCAACAAGTTGCGGCTACTTTCATCACCGGCCTCCACGCCGTAGAGCCCGACACCTAAGCGCACCATATCGAACTGCGCTTCAGGAAAGCGCCGAATGCCGGCCGAATTAAGCGCGTGCTTCAACACCGAGCGCCCTAGCACGGCCTCGATGGCAGCGGCCATGCGCTGGAAGGTACTGAGCTGCTGTTGGGTAAAGTCGTCATGCGCGGGGTCGTCGGCAGCAGCTAGGTGCGTCATAATGCTAGCTACGGGCAGCTGCACGCGGTGCGCGGCCAGTTGGTCGAGCAGGGCAGGCAGGTCGTTTTCATCAAAGCCTAGTCGGCGCATACCAGTATCGAGCTTGAGGTGCAGTGGTGGTAGCGGTGCGGTGCCCGCCGTGGCTTCGTGGGCGGCTTGCAGGTAATCGTGCAGACGCTCTAGGGAGTAAATTTCAGGCTCTAGACGGTAGCGGCGCAGCTGCTCGAAGCTGTCGGGTCCTGGATTCAAAACCATGATAGGCAGACTGATACCGTTCTCGCGCAATTGCTGGCCCTCGTCAGGGTAGGCCACGGCTAGGTAGTCGGCTCGCTGAAACTGGAGTAGGCTGGCGACCTCATATGAGCCGCTGCCATAGGCAAATGCCTTTACCATAACCATGAGCTTGGTGCCGGGGTGCAGCCGCTGGCGATAATACTGTAGGTTATGCGTCAGCGCGTCTAGGTTCACTTCGAGCACCGTGCCATGCTGGAGCTGCTGCAAGGCCGCTACCACACGCTCAAACCCAAACCGCCGCGCTCCTTTAACAAGGATAGTTTCGTTCTGAAACTCACGGGGACGCAGGTCGGCCAGCAGTGCTTCGGTAGTGGGGTAAAACTGAGTAATGAGTTGGGTTTGCTCAAACTCGGCTTGTAAAACCGCACCGCCCAATTCAGCGCTCACCGCCTCCCCTACCCCAATGAGGCGCGTGACACCGTGGGCCCGCACCAACGCCAGCACGCGGGCATAAAGGGCGGGGCCGCTGAGGCCCGACTCGAGCACGTCGCTCAGAATGAGGGTGCGGCCACCGGGCCGGGCTTGGCGGCTCAAGGCATCGAGGGCGAGGGCGAGGCCGGCTAGGTCATTGTTATAAGTATCGTCGAGCAGGTAGCAACCGTGGCGGCCTTGCTTCATTTCGAGGCGCATGGCCACGGGCTGGAGGCGCAACAGGCGGCGCTGAATCTCCGCAGGGTCGAGCGCCTTGGCGGGGTCGAGCTGCCGCCACAGCAGCACGGCTAAGCAATGCAGGGCGTTCTCGACCGAGGGCTCGTCGGCAAACGGCAGGGTGAAGCGCGTGGCGGCCCGCAAGGCCAAGTGCTCGGCCGGAAAATGGGCAGTGGCGGACGTTTCGCCCAAGCGCACCCGCACAGTGGTGGTGCCGGCGGTAGTGGACTTCAAACGGAAGCGCAGCGCCGCGCCGGGCACCTCGTGGCGCGTCCAGGCCAGGGCAGGCAAGTGGCGCGCCTGCACAGCGGCGTGCACGGCCGGCTGGTCGGCACAGTACACAAGCAGCTCGAAGCCGGATTGCTCAAACAGTTGCAGCTTCTCGGTTAGCTTGTCGGTTTCAGAGGCAAAGCCCGCGTCGTGGGCCGTGCCTAGGGTCGTAAAAATGCCGTGCGTAGGGTGGATGACACGGGCCAGCCGGGCCATCTCGCCTTGCTCCGAAATACCGGCTTCGAAGATACCTAGAGTGTGCCGACCGGGCGCCAATTCCCACACACTCAAGGGCACACCTACTTGTGAGTTGTAACTTTTGGGCGAGCGGCAAATGCCTTCGTCGGGTGCCAGCAGTTGAGCCAGCCACTCCTTCACAATGGTTTTACCATTGGAGCCCGTGATGGCCCACACTGGCTGCTGAAAAGCTGCCCGGTGCTGCGCGGCCAGCGCCTGCAACGCTGCCAGCGTATCGGCCACTTGCACAAAGCCCGCGCCTACAAACGGACCTAGACTGGCTGGCGCGTGGCTCACCACAAACAGACGCACGCCCTTGGCATACAAGGCCGCCAAGTGGTGGTGGCCATCGTGGTTTGGCCCGCGCAACGCGAAAAACAACGCGCCTTCGGTGAGGCCCACGCGGCGGCTATCGAGCAGCAGCGAGGCAATGGTAACGTCGGTGGCGGGAGCTTGGAGCAGGGTGCCACCGAGCAGCGTGGGCAGGTCGAGAAAACGGATAGGCATAACGGCCGCAAAGGTCGGGCGCTCGCTTGGTACGGACGCGGCGCTCGGGGCCGACCTAGGGCCACTTGGGCAGGCTGGGCATAACTTGCCTCGGAATATTGGACCGCTCTTGCTGGCGGCTCACGCAAAAAAAACTCACCTTATGCGCCTGATAATCTGCTTACTGCTCAGCTGCCTTTGTTTCTCCCAATTAGCCGCCGGCAAAGCCCCCGCGCCGCTGCGCATTGCCACCTACAACCTGCGCATGAACAATGCGGGCGATGGACTGGACGCTTGGCCCAATCGTAAAGAAATGGTAAAGAGCCTGGTGCGCTACCACGATTTCGACGTATTTGGCACCCAAGAAGGCTTTCGCGAACAGCTCAAGGGCGTAGCTGAGCTACCGGAATATGCCTTTGTGGGCCACGGGCGCGACGATGGCAAAGAAGCCGGTGAGCACTCGGCCATTTTCTACAAAAAAGCTCGCTTGCAGCTTCTCCAAACCGGCGATTTCTGGCTCAGCCAGACGCCCGACCGCCCCGGCAAGGGCTGGGATGCTACCTGCTGCAACCGTATCTGCACCTGGGCGCAATTCAAGGACCTGCAAACTGGGCAGGCATTCTATTTTTTCAGCGTACACTTTGACCATGAGGGTGTGGAAGCCCGCCGCCAGTCGGGCCTGCTGATGGTGCAGAAAATCAAGGGAATTGCCAAAAACTCGCCCGTAGTCTGCGTAGGCGACCTCAACTCGACGCCCGACACCGAACAGGTCAAAACCATCCAGACGCTGCTCGGCGATGCCCACGCGCTTACCCAGCAGCCTGCCTATGGACCGGTGGGCACCTTCCAGGGTTTCAAGCTCGACGCGCCGCTGCAAGACCGTATCGACTACATCTTTGTGAGCAAGGGTAGCACCGTGCTCAGCTACGCGGTCCTTACAGATTCTATGCATGGGCACTACCCCTCCGACCACTTTCCGGTGCTGGCTGAGGTACTGCTGAAGTAGGTGATATTTCTGAAAATTTGTTTAGGCTGGTCTATTTTCCTATGATGCCAATTCCGCGCAAATAGTCCGCATATTCGTCATTTACCATACTATCAGTGACGTATTTATGCAATGAGGTCCCGTACTTCCTTGCAGCGAAAACTAACACTTCTTCAACAGAATTAAATTCTTCGATTACGGGATAATCGTCCGGGTCTACGGGTGTAAGCTCAACCAAATCAAGAAAATTCTCTGGCCCCTCGTCTATGACTTCATTGTAATAAAGGCTGTATTCCTTTTCCTCGCCGCCTTTGTAGATTGTTAGCCATTTAATAACAGCGTAATCCGTCAGGTCCTGACGAGATAAGAATTGCCCGACAGCCTTACCTAGGTTAAGTCTGGCTGTTAATTGAGCTTCTGAAAGGTACCGAGTCATAAGGTCACATTAGTTGCTAGGACATGCCTCTTATCAGCAAATAGCATGTCTGGTTGACTCAAAGGTAGATGGGCCCCTTCCCCGCCCCGGCGCTACCTTCGGGCCTCATTTGCCCAACTGCTAAAAGCCGCCCGATGGCCGTTTCTCCTTCGTATTCTTCTGCGCCTGCGCCGCTGTGGCAGCGGGCCTGGCCGCACGTGCTGGCCGTGCTATTCTTTGTGGTGCTGGCCGTGGCCTACTTCGCGCCCATCGTGTTCAACCACCAAACGCTGGCGCAGCACGACATCACCCAGTTTCAGGGTGGCGCGCACGAGACCCAGCAGTGGGCCGCCGAGCACGGCCACGAGCCGCTGTGGACCAACTCCATGTTTAGCGGCATGCCCACGTACCTGATTTCGGTACACTTCCCCGGCGACTTGTTTGTGTACGTGCAAAAGGCCGTGGCTCTGGGCCTGCCCGCCGTGGTGAGCAACCTGTTTGTGGCCTTGCTCTGCGGCTACGTGCTACTGGTGGCCCTAGGCGTGCGCCCGCTGGTGGCGGTGGCGGGGGCGGTAGCGCTCGGCTTTTCGAGCTATAACCTCGCCATTCTGGCTGCCGGGCATAATACCAAGTCGTGGGCGCTGGCCTACGCGCCGCTCGTCCTAGGTGGGCTTATGCTGGCGTTGCGCCGCAATAAGTGGCTGGGGGTGGCACTGTTCACGCTGGGCCTGACTCTGAACGTGCGAGCCAACCATCCGCAGATAACTTACTACCTAGGGCTGTTGGTGGTCATTTATGGCATTATCGAGCTGGTGGCGGCTGTGCGGGCCGGGCGCTTGGGCGACTACCTAGGGCGTGCCGTGCTGCTGGGCGTGGGCGCGGCGCTGGCCATCGGCGTCAGCTTCGGCCGCCTCTATACCACCTACGAATACAGCAAGTACAGCAACCGCTCGCCCTCGGAGTTGAAGGCGCTGCCGCCCGCGCCCGGTCAGCCCGCCGCGCCCAGCGCCAAGCAGCAGGACCGCGACTACGCCTTTGCCTACAGCTACGGCATCGGCGAAACCATGACGCTGCTCGTGCCCAACTTCTACGGTGGCAGCAGCGCCATGCCCCTGAGCACCAGTTCGAACATGGCCCGCGAGCTTAACACCATGGGAGCTGGCTCGGATGCGCTCGCCAGTATGCCCACTTACTGGGGCGACCAGAGCTACGTAGCCGGCCCCGTGTACGTGGGCGTGGTGGTGTGCTTCCTGTTTGTGCTGGGCTTGTTTGTGGTGGATAAGCGCACGCGGTACTGGCTGCTGGCGGGTACGCTAGTATCGTTTGTGCTGGCTTGGGGCAAGAACTTTGAGACGATTAACAACCTAATTTTCGACTACCTACCTGGCTACCGCAGCTTCCGCGCCGTGAGCATGGGCTTGGTTATCGCGCAGTTGGCCATGCCGCTGCTGGCGGCGTTGGCGCTTTCGCGCATCCTGCGTCCTCGCGAAGCTGCTCCCCTAGGTGCCGCTCCCGCGCCCACCGAGCCGCTGCACCCGGCCCTGGCTAAGGCGGCCCGGGCGGCGGCTGGTGCACCCACGGTAGTAGTCGATTCGGCCGACAACCAGTACCGCACTCGGCAGCTGCTCTATGCGGGCGCCATCACGGCAGGCTTTCTGCTACTGACGTGGCTGGTGAGCTTCAGCTTCGATTTTGCCTCGCCGCAAGATGCCAACCTTACGCAGGCCGGCTTCACGCCCCAGCTACTGAGCGCCTTGCGCGCCGACCGCGCCGATTTGCTGCGCAGCGACGTGTGGCGCGGGCTGCTCTTCGTAGGCCTCACCCTAGGTGCCCTTTACTTCTACTTGAAAGGTAAAATCCAGGCCACCGTGGCCGCGGGCTTGGTGGTGGCGCTGGTGCTGCTAGACCTCTGGACGGTGGACAAACGCTACCTAGGCGAGAAAAACTACCAGACCGAAACCATTGTGGAGAGCTTCCAGCCCTCGCCCGCCGACCAGCAGATTCTCCAAGATAAAGACTTGAGCTACCGCGTCCTCAACGTGGGTAATCCCTTTAATGAGGCGCGCACCTCGTACTTCCACAAGAGCATTGGGGGCTACCACGGCGCCAAGCTGCGCCGTTACCAGGACCTGATTGAGCGCCAGATTTCGCCCAACAATACTGGCGTGCTCAACATGCTGAACACGCGCTACGTCATCATCCCCGGCCAGCAGCAGGGCCAGGCCGAGCAAGTGCAGCGCAACCCCAGCGCCAACGGCAATGCCTGGTTTGTGCGCGAGCTGCGCGCCGTGCAGAACCCCGATGAGGAGATGGCTGCCCTCACTAGCCTCGATACCAAGCACGTGGCTGTATTCGACGCCACCAAGTTTCCGAGCGTCAAGCCGGCCACGTCTGCCGACTCGTCGGGTACCATCGCCCTCACCGATTACGCGCCCGACGCCCTCACCTACCGCTACACGGCGGCCCAGCCCAGCACGGTTGTGTTCTCCGAAATTTACTACGCCGATGGCTGGCAGGCTTTCCTAGATGGCAAAGAAGTGCCGCATTTCCGTGCCGACTTCGTGCTGCGCGCCATGCAGGTGCCGGCCGGCTCACACGAAATCAAGTTTGTGTTTGAGCCTAAAGAATATAAGATTGGCAATACCGTGTCGCTGATTTCAAGCCTAGGGGTGCTGCTGGCCGTAGTAGCGGCCGGTGTGTTCGGCACACGCCGCCAGAAAGAGCCACTGGCTTAAGCAGCCTCACGTATCCCTATCGTCTGTCATCCTGAGCTTGCGAAGGACCTTTTCACCTTAGAATTGTCTAGGTGGAGTAAGGTCCTTCGCAAGCTCAGGATGACAGTTTTAGTTTAAGCAATAATGCCGGACCAGCTTCTGCAACTCATCCCGCACCCCATTGCCACTAGCCGCGGCGTGCGCCTGCTGCTTTGGCGCGACGACCTCCTGAATCCCGATTTACCCGGCAACAAAGCCCGCAAGCTCAAATACAACTTGGTAGCAGCTCGCGAGCAGGGCCACACGCGCTTGCTCACCTTCGGCGGGGCGTACTCTAACCACCTGGCGGCCGTGGCCACGGCGGGCCGGCTGCACGGCTTCGGAACCGTGGGCCTAGTGCGCGGCGAAGAACACACGCCGCTCAACCCTACCCTAGCTCGCTGCGTGGCCGATGGCATGCAGCTGCACTACCTAGACCGCACTATCTACCGGCGGCGCGCCGAGCCAGAGTTCTTGACTGAAATCCAGCAGCAGTTCGGCCCCGGCTACCTGCTACCCGAAGGCGGTACCAACCCCCTAGCCCTGCGCGGCGTGGCCGAGCTCATTGGCGAATTGCGCCAGCACACCGACTTTGACGCGGTGGCCGTGGCCGCCGGCACGGGTGGCACGCTGGCGGGCCTGGCCCTAGGTCTGGCCGAAGCCGATTACCCCGCCCGGGCCCTAGGAATAGCCGCATTAAAAGGCGCTTCTTTTCTACAAACGGAGGTGAACTCGCTAACGCAAGCCGCCATCGGTCAGACGCTACCTAATTACGAGTTGCACCTCGACTACCACTTTGGCGGCTACGCTAAGCTGCCACCTGAACTGCGCACTTTCATCCAGCAGTTTGAAACGGAGTTTGGCGTACTGCTCGACCCCATTTACACTGGCAAACTGCTAGTTAGCGTACTGGACTTAATAGAGCGCGGACATTTTGCGCCGGGTAGCACGGTGGTGGCCGTGCACACCGGCGGCTTGCAAGCGTGGGTTGGATTTGGCCGATAGCGCCCACTTGTGCATGCAATGGCTGGGCTTACCCCAACGGCGGGCGCTGAGGGCCGTATCTAAGGGTCTATGCCACTCGCCCGTTTGCTTCGTCGTCTGTTTCCACTGGTTTTGCTTGTCGCCCTAGGGGTGTTTTTGTGGCGCAAAATCGGCTCGACGCTCACGGACCTCAACCCGCTGGCTACCCGTGAGCCGCAAGTAACCGTGACGCACAACACAGTGCTCACCCAAGTAGAGGCCCTAGGAAAGCTAGAGCTAGTGCGCTACCGCTTTAAGGATGTGGTGGAGTACAAGAAGTCGTCGAAGTACCCCTTTCTACCCGATGCCAAAGCGGCCCTCGTCGTGGGCGGCGAAGCCGTGGGCTGCCTCGACCTGCGCAAAATCAAGCCCCAGGACGTGGCTTTCGAAGGTGACTCGGTGGTGCGCGTACTGCTGCCCGCGCCCGAACTGTGCACGTTTCAAGTCAACCACAACCAAAGCCGCGTTTTCAGCACCGAGAACGGCTTTTTTCAGGATGCCGCGCTGGTCGATGAAGCCTACCGCTACGCAGAAGCGCAGGTGCGGCGCTCGGCCCTGCAATCAGGCATTCTGGCCGAAACCCAGCGCAATGCCGAGCAAATACTGGTGCCCATGCTGCGCACGCTCACTGGGCGGCGCGTCATCATTGGGCAGCGGCTGGTAGTACCCACCCCAGCCCGCAAAATGTAGCCTAACTCAAAAAGAAAGTCGGCTGTCATGCTGAGCCTGCGAAGCATCTTATCACGCTAGATTATTCCAACTGTGATAAGATGCTTCGCAGGCTCAGTATGACAGCCAACTTTTATCATAGCAAAACCTTACGCAGCCCGGAAGCCCGTGGCTTGACGCACACTGCGCTCGTTGCCGCTAGCGGGGTCGGTGTAGGTGTGGTCGCTTACCTCTACCGAGAGATGCTTACCAACCAGCTCTTTCGTGTCTAGGTCTTTGCCGTCATGCGGCTTGATGCCTACGGCCGAGTACAGCGACAGAATGATAGGGTGGCTAGCCGGCGAATTGTAAAAGCGTTGCGTCACAAAGCCATCTTCGCTTTCCATGCGGGCCGCGAAAAACGGTACGTTTTGATGTTCGCTGGTGCCTTCCTCGATGCTAGTGATGGTGACGGTATGACGGCCATCGGGGAGGAAGCCTTTTTCCTCGCCCTTTTCAACGGAAATTTTCATAGTCTCAGAAAGTTGCTGCTAGTATATTTAGTACTAACGAATTTGACAGACCTAGGTTGCCTCAGCGACCAACTTGCTTATTACTCCTGAGACTATTTAGGCTAGCTTTCGTCTGCCAGCTCACCTAGGGCTTCCTGAATTAGGTCCGATTCGTAGCCTTTTTGCGTGAGGTATGCCATGAGTTTCATCTTGCGCTTTTGAGGGTGGCTTTCCTTTTCGCGAGCGGCGCGCTGGCCCAGCAGCTGCTTCAGCTTATCGTAGTATTCGTCGCCGTCAAGCTCCTTCAGGCCGCTCTTGATGCAATACTCGCTCAAGCCTTTAGCCTTCATTTCCATCTTGATACGGCGGCGCCCCCAGCCGTTGGTGCGGTGCTTACCGCGGGCGTATGCCTGGGCGTAGCGCTCCTCGTCGAGCAGTTTTTCGCGACCTAGGCGAATGATGATTTCACCGGCTTCGTCTTCGTCGAGACCATAGCTTTTGAGCTTATCAGCCACCTCTTTTTGAGTGCGCTCCTGGTAGGCGCAGAAGGCGGCTATCTTGGGCAGGGCCTCGGCAGGCGTATAGCTTTTGGGGGCTTTGTCAGGGTTTTTAAACATAGAAAAGGCAAAGAGCCGCTGCGAAGTACGGAAACGAAGCGGGGCCGGGGCCGTTGTAAGAAGCGAGCCGCAGGTTATTCAACTTTATAACGGCTGGCGGGGGCCAAATGTGCCACTGCGCGGGGACTACTCCCGTCTTTGTGTCCTATGCGCGTTTCGCCCGGAATTTTTTATATGCTGGCCTCCACGGCGTTGCTAGCATTGGTCAACGTGGCCGTGAAGAAGCTGACAGACCTACCGACCGCTGAAATAATCTTCGCCCGCTGTCTCATCTCACTCGTTCTCACCGTGTGGCAATTGCACCGCACCGACACTCCGATATTGGGCCCACCCAAGGCCCGCTTCAACCTGCTAGGGCGGGGCGTATTTGGGGCAGGGTCCATTATCCTAGGGTTTCTGGCCCTCAAAGCGTTGCCCCTAGGTGCCGCCGCCACGCTCAGCTACCTGGCACCGGTGGTCACGGCCGTGGCCGCCATCTGGCTCATTGGCGAGCCGCTCAAGCCCTGGCAGTGGCTCTTTTACGCCATGGCCGTGGGCGGCGTGGTGGTGGCGAAGGGCACGGCAGGGCTGCTGTCGGCGGGCGTGCTGCTGGGCGTCGGGTCGGCGGTTTCATCAGGCGTGAGCAGCGTATTTCTGCGCCGGGCCGGCGATAAAATAGCCCCGCTGGTGCCAGTTTTCTATTTCAACGTGGTGCCACTGGCCATTTCGGCCGTCTGGATGCTGTTTGACCTAAAGCTGCCGCACGGCATCGAATGGGCGTGGCTGCTGCTGGCCGGCGTATTCACGCACGTGGCGCTGTGGTGCGTCACGCACGCCTTTCAAAAGCAGCAAGCCAATTTTGTGGCGGCCCTTGACTACCTAGGGCTGATTTACGCCACAGCGCTCGGCTACTTCGTGTTTGGTGATAAGGTCAAGTTTAGTGTGTACCCCGGCATCGCGCTGCTCCTGGTTGGCGTGGGGCTCAATGCCTGGTACACTTCGCGCCAAGAACAAAAAAAGGAAACGGCTTCCTAAAGCGTCTTGTCTGTCTGTATGACCTAGTGCAACTCTGCTAGTCCAATTGGCTATCTATAAGCTGCGCCTATCTTGCTGGCTCTTGCGTGCCCGATTACGTTTTCTATGCGGATTTTTCTTCGTTTTCAGGCTCACTGGCTGCTGGCCGTCTTGCTCCTAGGGCCAGTTTTTGCTCAGGCGGGCGTCATTAAAGGCAAAGTGAGCGGAGCGGGCGGCGAGAGCCTGGCATTTGCTAACGTATCAGTGCGCGGCTCGGCCACTAGCACTGGCTCCAATGACCAGGGCCAGTACCAACTGCGGCTCGAGGCGGGCAATTACCAGCTTGTCTTTCAATACGTAGGCTACCGCCCCCGCACCGAAACGGTGCGTGTGCCGGCTGGCGACTCCACTGTGGTGCTCAACGTGGCACTGGCGCAAGAGTCGTACAACCTCGCCGAAGTGGCCGTGCGCGGCTCCGACCGCGACCCGGCCTACGCCATCATTCAGCAGGCGCAGCAGTGGCGCAGCTACCACCAGCGCGAGGTGGCTACGTTTCAGGCGCGGCTGTATATCAAGAGCTTAATTCGGCTTAGCGAGACACCTAGCAAGGTATTTGGTCTCTTCAAGATGGGCCCAGATATCAAGCCGGGCATTCTGTATCTATCAGAAAGTCTGTCGGATATCCGCTTCACGCAGCCCAATACCATCAAGGAGCGCATGATTTCGAGCCGGGTGAGCGGCGACTCGCGCGGTATCAGCTTCAACCGGGCACAGGGCGGGCTCAATTTTTATGATAACATCTTGAAGCCCAGTTTTTCGCAGCGCGGCTTCGTGTCGCCCATTGCTGGCAATTCATTTCTATTTTACCAATACGAGTTGGTGGGCACCTCGCAGCAGGGCGGCGAGCTGGTGCACAAGATTAAACTCATTCCGCGCCGCCGCACCGACCCCGTGTTCAACGGGTTCATCTACATCGTGGATGGCTCGTGGCGCATTCACTCCGTCGATTTGCGTTTGAGCAAAGACGCCCAGCTTGACTATGTCGATGACCTGCGCATAGAGCAGCTATTTGCGCCCGCACCGGGCGTGCCGCACGTGTGGTCCTTGCAATCGCAGAAGCTAAGCGTCACGTTTTCAGCTTTTGGTTTTAAAGGCTCGGGCTATGCTACGGCGGTTTTTTCGAACTACAACCACGTAGTAGCCACCTACCCTGCCCCGCCCGAGGTCAAAAAAGCGCCGGTTGCGGCCTCCGCCCCGGCCCAACCAGCCGCGCCACCGGTGGTGGCGCCAGTCACGACCAAGGAGCTGACGCGCCAAATCAAGCGCCAGAAGCCCGACCTCTCGGGCCTGAATAAGCAAGTGCGGCGCCAAGTAAAGCAGGCCCGCCGCGACTCCATTCGCAACGACCCGTTTGCCCAAATGAAATCGGGCGAGGTGATGCTGGTCGAGAAAGGCGTGAACGAGCGCGACAGCTCGTACTGGAGCCAAATACGGCCGGTGCCGCTGACGGCGGAGGAGAAGCTCGACTACCATAAAAAGGACAGCTCAGAGGTTATCCGCAACTCGCGGCCCTACCAGGATTCGCTCGACCGCAAGCGCAACGAGTTTACGCCGGCCAAGCTGCTGCTCAGCGGCTACACCTATCGCAATACGTTTAAGAAACGCAGCCTAGCGGTGCAGCCCATCTTCAATGAGCTGCAATACAACACAGTAGAGGGCTACGTACTGAATGCCGAAGCCACCTACACCCGCCGCACCGACGACCGCCGCTTCGTGACCCTGACACCGACCCTGCGCTACGGCTTCAGCAACTACCAGCTGCAACCCAGCCTGACCATCAACTGGCAGCTCGACCCGGTGAAGCTGCGCCAAGTGGGCTTGATTGCAGGCCGTACCGTCGAGAACTTCGACCGCAACTCGCAGCTCACGCCCTTCATTAACTCGGTGTACTCACTGCTGGCCAACCGCAACTACGCCAAACTCTACCGCCGCGATGGCGCCGAGCTCAGCTACCTCTGGGAACCCGTAAACGGCCTCACGGTGCGCGGCGCGGCCAGCTACTTCGACCGCCGCGAGCTATTCAACACCAGCACCTACCTCTGGCATGACGTGGAGGGCCGCGCCTTCACCAGCAACCAGCCCCTAGCCGAGGAGGCACCCGATGGCACTGGCTTCGGCCGTAGCAAGGCCGCCACCCTGACCTTGAGCGTGAGCTACCGGCCGGGTACCACCTACATCACCCGGCCCGATATGAAGTATAACCTAGGGTCGAAATATCCGCTTTTCAATGCCCAGCTGCGCCAGGGCGTAGGCGGCGTGCTGGGGGCCAATGTGCGCTACACCCTGCTGCAAGGCCGCATAAGCCAGACCCTACAGCTCGGCTTGCTGGGCACCTCGGCCTACGAGGCCGTCCTAGGTGGTTTTGTGGGCAGCCAGGCCAACCTAATGTTTGCCGACTACCGCCATTTCTCGGGCAATCGCACCATCCTAACCGGCAACTTCAGCCAGTTCCAACTGCTCGACTACTACCAGTACAGCACCCGCAGCAGCTACTTCGAGGGCCACTTCAACCACCATTTCAACGGCTTTATCTTCAATAAAATCCCGCTGCTGAAGTCTTTGAAGTGGCAGGAGGTTTTGTCGCTCAACTACCTACAAACGTCGCAGTCGGGTCCTTACTTCGAGCTGGGCGCGGGCATCGAGCACATCTTCAAGCTCGGGCGCATCGACTTTTTCACCTCGCTGCAACGCGGCCAGCACGTGGGTTCAGGCATCCGCCTAGGACTTGGTATTTAGGCTATTATGTTGCACTAACGCGAAACCCCACCCCCGGCCCCTCCCCTCCGGGAGAGGGGAGCCTATCGCAAGCACACATTGGCGAACGTCAGGCTCCCCTCTCCCGGAGGGGAGGGGCCGGGGGTGGGGTCATACAATAGGCGAGCAATACTACGACCTAGGTCAATATTTAAACACCTTACCGCCAACCATCACTTCTTGCGTTTTCTCATCAAACGTGGCCTTGAGGCCCGTGTGGGCGGCGGCCGTGGTCATGATGTTGGCAATCGAGTGGCTATAACCAGCCTCTACGGGGGCGTGGGGCTGCTGGCGGCTGCGCACGCACTCCATCCAGTTGCGCACGTGGTTGGAGGTGAGCACGTCACCGCCCGTGTTGGCCGAGGCGGCCACGGCGGCCGTTTGGGCCAGGCTGAACTCGGGCAGCAGGTTGGCAGGCATGTGCATAGCGTCGGCCGACTGCTTGGTGAGGCCGCCGGTGGGTGATACGCGGTTGGTAATCAGGTTCAACTCGCCGCCGTTGGAGTAGTAGATTTCGGCAGGGTGCTCGTCACCGTTGTGCATGCGCGAGCCAAACGTGACCTGAAAACCGGAACCTAGGTCGTTGGCGGGGCCATAATCGAACACTGCCGTGAGGGTATCCCAGTTGCGCCGGCCATCCTTCCACATGTAGATGCCGCCATTGGCCACCACGCTGCGCGGGTGCGGCAAGCCCGTAAACCAGTGTACGGTATCAATTTGGTGACTCATCCACTGGCCCGGCAGGCCTGAAGAATAAGGCCAGAACAAACGATATTCTAGATACTTGCGCGGGTCGTAGGCCTCGGTGGGGCGGTTCATGAGGTATCGCTTCCAGTCTATGTCAGATTCGCGCAGTTGCGCCACCAGGTCGGGGCGGCGCCAGCGGCCGGGCTGGTTCACGTTCCAGGTTAGCTCCACCATCGTGATGGGGCCAAACTTGCCAGATTTGATAAACTGCTCAGCCGCCATATAATTGGCGCCGCTGCGGCGCTGCGAACCAATCTGAATGATTTGCTTCGACGCCTTCACGGCCTTTAGAGCCGCCCGGTTATCAGCCATCGTCTCAGCAAAAGGTTTCTCGACGTAGGCATCGCAGCCCGCCTGCACCGCCTCGATGGCGTGCAGCGCGTGCTGAAAATCGGCGGTGCCGATGAACACGGCATCCACGTTTTTGCTGGCGTACATCTCATCGTTGTTGCGGTAAGCCGCCACCGAGTGGCCTAGCTTTTCCTTCCACATGGCGGCGCCTTCCTCCCGGCGCTTGCTCCAAATGTCGGATACTCCAACGATGTCAAAATTTAGCTCCTTGTAATGATTTAAAAAGCACGGCATGTGCGTGTTGCGGTGGCGGTCCGAGAACCCGACCACGCCCACGCGCACCCGGTCATTGGCCCCGATGATGCGCTTATAGCTGCTAGCCGACCACGTAACGCGGGGTAGCAATGCGCCCGCGCCCGCCAGGGCTACTTGCTGAAGAAAAAGACGACGCGGCTGCGACATGGCTTAGAAGTATTGGGTGGGGTTAAACATTATTTACTTCAACTCCTTGAGCTTGATGCTGCGGAACGACACCTTGTTGCCGTGGTCTTGCAGCAGCAGGTGGCCGGTCGGTGCCTCACCGAAGTTGGGCCAGATGTGGTATTTGCTCTGGGCCACCAGTTCGCGGAAAGCAGGCGAGCCGCGCTCGTATTCGAGCACTTTGGTGCCGTTGAGGTAGTGCTCGACGTGGTTATTGGGGTACACGACCACGCGGCCCACGTTCCACTCGCCGATGGGGTGCACGAAGCGCGGGGGCTTGTCGGCTTTTATCAGGTCATAAAGCGAGGCCAGCGTGCGGTTGCCATCGCGCCCGAGCTTGGCGTCGGGGTGCAAGGCATCGTCGAGCACCTGGTATTCGAGGCCGATAGCCGACATATCCGTTTTTTCGGCCAGCGTCACGAAGTATTTCAGGCCGCTGTTGGCGCCTGGCGTCAGCTTAAACTCAAACGACAAGTCGAAGGCACGGTACTCAGCATTGGTCACGATGTCGCCGCCGTTGGCGGCCTCTTTGCCCTCAGAAGACAGCACCGTCATGGTGCCATCGGTTATCTGCCAGCCTTGGGCGGGGAAGGCCGTTCCCTTGGCACTGCGCCAGCCCTGGCTGGTTTTGCCGTCGAAAAGTAGTTTCCACCCGTGCTGCTTCTCGTAATCGCTCAGGTAGTTGGGCACGAAGTTGACCACATAGATGTCGGCTGGGAAAGCGCTGGGTTTCAAGTCGGTGGTCTTAATGCGAATGTTTTTGAAGTAGACCTTATGGCCGGCCTGCGCGGCCTCGTTCACAGCGTGCACCTGCAAGCCGATGAAGCCCTTGGGGTCGATAGGGTCGACCACGTAAGCCACCGGCACATTATTGACCCAGGTCTTCATTTCGTTACCTAGGCACTCCACTTTGATGTGGTTGTACTCGCCTACTTTGAAAGCCGTTTTAGCCTGCGGGTGCAGGTCGAGCGGATACAGCCACTGGCGGCGGGCCTCGTCGTAGATGCCGCCCGACCAGCTCCGCGGCGAGGGGTCTATCTCAACCTGCCGGCCGAATACTTTGCCCGGCTGCTCGGGCGAGTCGAAGTGGCTGCGCGTCTGCACGCCCGAGTTGCTCTGTGGACTGTCGATTTTGATGTCCAGCTCCAGCACGTAGTCGCCGTACTCCTTTTCGGTGACCAAGAACGTATTGCCCGAGTTGGCCACGGTGGTGCCCACGATAGCGCCGTTTTCCACTTTATAGTCGGCCGTGCCGGCCAAGCGCTTCCAGCCCTTGAGCGTTTTACCGTCGAATAGGTTCTGCCAAGCATCGGCTTTCGCGGCCTGCGGCCGGGGGCGGGAGGACGTGGCGAGCAGCGTGGTCGCCGCACAAGCAGCCAGCACCAGCGTTTTACTGAGGATGTTCATGGGTGGGAAAAGTAAGCAGCGCACTAGCAAGTCGCGGCTTTAAAAGTAGTAGCCAGGCAACTAGCACGAAAATTATTAGACCTTGGACTGCCCTGGCAACTCAGCCAGTTTGGCCCCGGTATCTTGCCAACTCACTCTTTTTAGCCCACCCTTATGCCTAGGTTACTAGTTGCCGCGCTTGCGCTATTACTGACTATTTGGGGCCACTCGGCCGCCGCCCAAACGCCGCCGCCCCTGCGGGTGGGCGTGGCGGGCCTCACGCATGCTCACGTGCACGGCATCCTAGGCCGCGCTAAGCGCGGCGACATCGTGATTGTAGGCATTGCGGAGGCCAACCGCGAACTGGCCCAGCGCCTCACTAAGCAATACGGCCTGAGCATGGACCTGGTGTATAGCTCACTGCCCGAGATGCTTACTAAAACCAAGCCGCAGGCAGTCACGGCATTTGGCTCTATTTACGAGCACCTAGGGGTGGTGCAGGCGTGCGCGCCCAAGGGCGTCCACGTGATGGTAGAAAAGCCGCTGGCCGTGAGCATGGACCACGCCCGCCAGATGGCAGCGCTGGCCCAAAAGCACCACATCCACCTGCTTACCAACTACGAAACCACATGGTACGGCTCTAACCGCCAAGCCTACCAACTGGTGCAGGACAAGGCCCTAGGTGGCATCCGGCGCATGGTGGCGCATGATGGCCACCAAGGCCCCAAGGAAATAAACGTCAATAAAGAATTTCTGGATTGGCTCACCGACCCAGTGCAGAATGGTGGCGGCGCGATAATCGACTTTGGCTGCTACGGCGCCGACCTCATGACGTGGCTCATGCACGGCGAGCGCCCGCTGTCGGTGACTGCCAACGCCCTGCATATCAAGCCCGATGTGTACCCCAAGGTAGAAGACGACGTGACCATCTTGGTCAATTACGCGAAGGCGCAAGGCGTCATTGAGGCATCCTGGAACTGGCCTTATGCCCGCAAGGACCTAGAAGTGTACGGCCAAACGGGCTCAGTTATCGCCCTCGACCGCGACCACATCCGCGTGCGCCGCACCGAAAAAGACGCCCCCCAAGACCAAACCGTGCCCGCGCCGCCCGCACCCTACGACGAGCCTTTTTCATACCTAGCGGCCGTGGTGCGGGGCACCGCCCCCGAAGACGTACTGTCGTCTTTGGCCACCAATATGCTAGTGGTCGAGATACTGGACGCGGCCAAGCAGTCGGTGAAAGAAGGCAAAACAGTGTACCTGCCTAAGTAGCAAGCGAGAGCTTCTTGTGGGCCAGCCTAAAAATAATAAGGGCGAAGTAAGTAGTATAGCTATGCAACCATTTGGCAGCCTATTAGCTCACCTAGTAGGCTGCCCCTGCAGCTTGTTCTTTTCTCACTTAGCTGCCTATACAGTGAAAATTCTACCCCTACTTGCATCTGCCAGCATCGCGCTTCTAACCATGAGTTTCAGTTGCGACAAGCAAGACAGTGAAGTTCAGCCCTGCGGCGAAGCCCCTAGCGCCGTAGCTACGCAGGCCTATACGCTACCTATCGGCTGCTCGCTCACGGCCCAGCGAGGCCAGTCTAAGAGCTACATTATTAATTCGCCTGGCGAGCTAGCAGCGGTTGTTCAATGTAACAGTACCACCGCGCCCACAGTAGATTTCACCACGTCAACTTTATTGGCGGGCCGCGTTCCTCGCTCTGGTGGCGCTTTTCTGCGCTCGCAGCAGGTAGAACTGGATTGCCAGGGCAACTACGTGCACACAGTAAATGTGACCGATAGCCCCACGCTGAGCCCAGTTGATGTTGACTATACCATAGTGGTGCCAAAGCTGCCGAGCGACAAGCAAGTTAAGGTTGTCGTCAACATCGTGCAGTAAACTACTAGTAGCGCTCGAAGCGCGGAACAATAGCGTAGCTAACCTGGGAGGCTGCCGAATAAAGCTGCCGCCCATGCACGCCCCGTTAAGCTCAAGCCCAGAAACTAAATAGACTTAGCGGCAGCTTCTGCCAAGTCTACTTAGTTTCTGGGCTTAAACTTTGGGCTAAGTAACCCACCCTAGGTAGCCTAGGAAACAAAGGCGCGCCCCCACTTGTGGCACAGAGTTTGGCTTGGTACGGCATTCCTGTCTCCATAACGCTTCCCACCTTATGAGAACCATACTCGCCACGCTTTTGCTTGCCGCAGCGGCGCTAAGCGCCAACGCCCAAAACATTGCCATTAAGAAAGACCTCATCACCGTGGATGGGCAACCCTACGCGCACCTTGAGCAAGGCGAAGCGGGCGAATACTACGTCAGCTCGCCCCAAAAACAGCGCCTCTTTCTTGTGCGGCCGTTGACGCTGCAAGACCCCGCTGGGTGGGCAAGCTACTTACAATTTGTTTTTACTGATTCTCGCAAGGTGGTAGAAACGCCGAAGCCTAGCGAAAACTTTCGCATTTTATCTCCCACTAAGCTGGCTCGTATCATCTATAGTGCACGGCTGCTCAAAGACGGTGCACTTGACCCGAAAGCAGTAGCCGATTTTGAAGTCAATTACGGTGCCCCATATTCGGAGCGCCGCCAAGCGCTCAACCAGTTGCTCACGCAGCCAACAGTAGTAGTGCCAGCGGTCGCACCGCACCCGCAGCCCTAGGGCTATTTTACTTCTTCATAGTCTACGTATTCCCCACCCCGAAATTCGTGCTTGCGCTCGCTGCCAGCCGCTTGGGGCGGCACGTAGTCTACGCGCACCTGGCCGGGCTCGGTAGCAGGCTGGCGTGGCGTCTCAAATCCGCCATTAGGAGCGTAGAAACCACCCTGCTGAGCCTTATGCACCTGCTGCCGCACAAAGCCGCCGAGCGCTGCCCGTAGTACCACGGGCAAGATGTAGCGTACAAGTAAGAAAAACAGCAGCAGTGAAATCCAGAAGCTCATGGATGGAAAGAAAAGACTAGGCCGTACCTACGGCCGATTAAGGTTCAAGTTTAACAACCGCGCGGCGGTTTTTGTGCTACTCAGCCTGCTAAGCAGCCGGTGGGTAGCGGCCCAACCTTCGGAATCGCGCCTCGATTTTGCTAGCTTATACCAGCCCGTAGCCAACAGGCTACTAGTCGAAACTCGCCGCGAAGCTGATAGCCTGCGGCTGCTACTTAATCGACCGGCAGGCCCTGCGGGGCAAGCGCTGCCTACTGTGCGCCTCACCGTATGGGCTAGCTATGAAGCTAGGCAGCCCCTGTGGCAAGGCACCCAGCGCCTACGCTTGTACCCAGGCGCCGACCCGGCCAGCGCGGTGCTAGTGCTCACAGCGGCGCTGCCGCTAGCGCAAGCGCCAGCCGGAGCTGTGCTGCAAGCTTCCCTAGACCAGCCAGCACTCACTAACCAGCCCAGCGGCTCCACTCAAAACCCTGCCACTACGGCGTGGGTTCGCCTCACTACCGAGCGTTTAGCCCGGCCTTTCGTACTGCTCGACTCGATGGGCCTAGTGCTCACACGCCCCTACGTGCGCAGTGGTGAGGCCGTGGCCATTGCGAGCTTTGGCCTAGGGCAGCCCGTGCGGTGGCGGCGCTACGCTGCATCGAGCACGGCTGCTCCCCCACCCTTTGCCGACCCGCGCCGCCAGCCCGCTGCGCCGCGCACCCTAGGGGTGCTCGACTCATCGGCCGCGGCGCTGCCGGCCAGCGACCTGCTGCGCTTGCCGCAGCAGGGGCTGTATGCGCTGCGCGTGGGCGGCACGGGCGGCGAGCCCGTGCGCACGGTGCCGCTGCTGGTGGTACCCTCCGACTTTCCGGGCCAGCGCACGGCGCCCGAGCTCATCGAGCCGCTGCTGTACCTCACCACCGCGGCCGAGCGCCAGCAGCTACAACAGGCCGCCGACCCCAAGCGCGCAGTCGACCAATTTTGGCTGGCTTCGGCGGGAGGCGACCAGGCGCGGGGCCGCGACTATATTCGACGCTACTATGGCTTGGTCACTATTGCTAACGAGTTGTTTACGGGACACAAGGCCGGCTGGCTTACCGACCGCGGCCTGCTGTATGTGGTCTTAGGTGCGCCTAGCAGCGTACGGCGCCTAGGTACCGGCGATGAGCGCTGGATTTATGATGCTCTCGACCGCACGGGCCGCCCTACAAGCTTCACCTTCCGCCCGCGCCCTAGTACCTTAGCGCCTGATAACTACGAACTGGTGCGCCGCCCCGAGTATCAAACGCTCTGGTATGCCGCCGTAGAACGATGGAGAAAGACACTGACCGCCCGGTAAACGGCGGATTCGAAGACGATTATGTGCCGCGCCGCTTCCGCGAAGGCGCCGGCGACAGCCGCCCCGAGCGCCGCGAAAACCGCGATGCGCCCCGCTCCGACCGCCGCCCTGGTGGCAACGAGGCAGGTAGCAATCGCTCCCGGCCCAACCGCCCGTTTTATGATGAGCAAGGGCGCCAAGTGCAGCGCAGCAGGCCCGCTGGCGACGCGCCTTACAAACAGCACAACACCCGGCCCGCTGCCGACCGCAGCATCGACATGCTGTTTGGCCTGCGCCCCATTTTAGAGGCGCTAAATGCGGGCCGCACGCTAGACAAGATTTTCTTGCTGCGCGGCACCAAGAACAGCATGACCCAGGACATCTCGGACCTAGCACGAGCGGCCAACGTGCCCGTATCGATGGTGCCGCTGGAGAAGCTGGAGGGCATGACCCGCAAAAACCACCAAGGCGCGGTGGCCTACGTGTCGCCCATCGACTTTGCCCCGCTCGATACGCTGCTGGCTGGTCTGTTTGAAGAAGGCAAGGTACCCTTCTTGCTACTGCTCGACCGCGTAACCGACGTGCGCAACTTCGGCGCCATTGCCCGCACCGCCGAGTGCCTAGGGGTGCAAGCGCTGGTAGTGCCCGCCCGCGGTGCCGCCCAAATTAATGGCGACGCCGTCAAAACCTCGGCCGGCGCGCTCAATCTGCTGCCCGTGTGCCGCGAGCCCGACCTGCACCGCACCATCGAATTCCTGAAAAATAGCGGCCTCACGGTAGTCGCCTGTACCGAAAAGGCCGATGCCGACCTAGGTCATACCGAGCCCGCCAGCCTCAGCGGCCCCATTGCCGTGGTCATGGGCTCGGAGGAAGATGGCATCTCGCCCGACTTGCTACGCCTCTGCGACCAGCGCCTACGCATCCCGATGAGCGGCCAGATTCAGAGCCTCAACGTGGGTGTGGCCGCCGGCATCATGCTCTTCGAAGTAGCAAAGGCCCGGATTACTTAACAGCCCTAGGCTGACACGAAAGCGCCCCGCTAGCAACATGCTAGCGGGGCGCTTTCGTGTCAGCCTAGGGCTGTTACTGGACTTAGTGGTACCCGCCGCCCTTCTTGGACTTCACATCCGCCACAAAATCTTTTACACGCTGCTCTTCGCTGCGCTGACAGATGAGCAACACGTTGTCGTGCTCGGCCACGATGTACCCTTCGAGCCCTTGCACTACCACCAAGCGCTCAAGCGGCGTCTTGATGATGCAGTCCTGGGTATCGTAGAGCATCACGTCGCCGTCGATAACGTTGTTTTGGGTGTCGCGCTGGCCCACGCGGTGCAGCGAATCCCAGGTGCCTAGGTCGCTCCAGCCAATGTCGGCGGGCAGTACGTACACGTTATCCGCCTTTTCCATGATGCCGTAGTCGATGCTGATGTTGCGGCACCGAGCATAGGCCTCATCGATAAACGCAGCTTCATCGGGGGTGCCGAGCTTGTCTGCGCCCTCGTCAAATACCTCGGCCACGTCGCTGAGCAGGTTGTGGAACGCTCGCAGAATGCTTTCGGCCTGCCAGATAAAGAGGCCCGCATTCCAGAGAAAGTCGCCGCTTTCCAAGAACATGCGCGCCAGCTCACTATTGGGCTTCTCCGTAAAGGTCTTGACTTTGTGTAGGTTGTTGCCCTCCAAACGGTTTTCGGCGCCATCCATGTACTGAATATAGCCGTAGCCCGTGTCAGGGCGCGAGGGCTGAATGCCAAGCGTGATGAGGACATCATGCTGGCGCGCCGCCGTTATCGCCTCGCGGATAAGGCGGCGAAACTCTTCCTCGCGCAGCACGGCATGGTCGGCGGGCGATACGATAATAGTAGCCTTAGGGTCGCGCTGGGCGATGCGGTAGCTGGCGTAAGCCACGCAAGGAGCTGTGTTGCGGCCGATGGGCTCGCCCAGAATCTGGTCGGCGGGCAGGTCGGGCAAGTGGCTCTGCACCAAGTTTACGTAGTCGCGGTTGGTGACCACAAATACGTTTTCGGGTGGGCAGATGCCCCGGAAGCGGTCCACTGTCAACTGCAACATCGAACGGCCTACCCCGAGTACGTCGTGAAACTGCTTAGGGTGCTGGGTACGGCTAAAGGGCCAAAAACGGCTGCCAATGCCACCCGCCATCACAACGAGATAGGTGTTGTTCATTTCAACATGAGCTTGGTGTAACCACAAAGGTAGGAACCTCATCGGTTACGTTACCATTACTATATAGGAACGCCCGGCGTAGCGGCTTGGCTGGCCACTAGTGCCTGGGTGCGGGATAAGGCAGCCGCATAGTCGCCGCGCCGGCTATATTGGCGGAGCGCCCACAGCTCGCGAAAGCCATGCAAGCCGCTGAATATGCCCACTTTACTACCCGCGACATCATTCCATCGCACCGGTTGCTCGCGCAGGCGTAGGCCCGCCTTGTAAGCTAGAAAAAGCAGCTCTACATCGAAGCCAAAACGGTCGAGCCGAGCGCTTTCAATTATTGGCGTGCACACATCGAGTCGAAAGGCCTTGAAGCCGCACTGCGTATCGGCGTAGGGCATGCTGGTAGCCAAGCGCACCATGCGGTTGAAGAACCGGCCGCTTTGCTCGCGCAGCCACGGCTGGTGCTGGCCCACTAGCTCGTCGTTGAGCGCTCGCGAGCCAAATACCACATCGCATTCGCCCGCCAGAATGGGCTCGAGTAGCGCGGGTGTTTCTTCGATAGGGGTCGAAAGGTCGGCGTCGGAAAAGAGGGCGATGGCCCCGCGCGCGGCTAGCAGCCCCTGCCGCACGGCATAGCCCTTGCCCCGATTGGGAGTGTAGCTGAGTACGCGCGTGGCTACCCGGCCGGTATGCGAAGCAAAGTACTCCTCAGCTACGGCTACCGTACCATCGGTCGAGCCATCGTCCACCACAATCAGCTCGCTGGGATAGGGCTGCGCGTGGAGGTAAGCCAGCACCTGGCCTAGGGTAGCACCTAGCCGCGCAGCCTCATTGTAGGCCGGAATTAGAAGCGAGAGAACCGGAGCGGGCAAAACAGCGAGCAGCGACGTAGGAGACTAGAGACGGGTGAAGTTAGCGAGTTTTAATTATACCAATCCTTCGCGCAGTACATCATGGAGATGAATAAAGCCCGCAAATTGACCTTCATCGAGCACAATAAGTTGGGTAATATTACGCTCTTGCATGCGGCGCAACGCCTCAGCCGCAAAGTCGCTTTGCGCGATAGTGGCCGGCTGCGGCGTCAAAATATCCTTGGCAGTCAGCGACTCTAGGTCGGCCAGCGGCCCGCGGCCCAACATACGCCGCAAGTCACCGTCAGTGATAATGCCTGCCAGCTGGCCCGCCGTATCGAGCACAGCCGTGGCTCCCAAGCGCTTGCCAGATATTTCGAGTAACACTTCGCGCAGCGAGGCACCTAGGCCCACTTTCGGGCGCTGATTCTGGCGGCTGAGGTCGCCGACAGTTAGGTAGAGCTTCTTGCCAAGCGTGCCACCGGGGTGTAGGCGTGCGAAGTCCTGGGCCGAAAACTGCCGGCATTCGAGCAGGCACACGGCCAAGGCATCACCTAGGGCCATGGCGGCTGTGGTGCTGGTGGTTGGCGCCAGGTCGTGGGGGCAGGCTTCGCGCCGCACCGGGGCGTGCAACACATAGGCGGCCTGCTTGGCCAGGTATGAGTCGGCGTTGCTGACGAGGGCGGCCAGCGGCACGTCCTTGCGGCGCAGTAGCGGTACCAGCACCTTTATTTCGGGCGTATCGCCGCTCTTACTGATGGCAATGACAAAGTCTTCTGCCTGAATCATGCCTAGGTCGCCGTGGATGGCGTCGGCGGCGTGCATGAATAAGGCAGGCGTGCCGGTGCTGTTGAAAGTAGCTACCAGTTTGCTGGCGATGTGGGCGCTTTTGCCCACACCCGTCACCACCACACGGCCACGTAGGGCTAGTAGCGCGGCCACGCAGTGGGTAAAGTCGGGGGTGGCGGCCACGGCCTGGGCCACGTCGCGCAGGGCGTCGGCTTCTTCCAGCAGCACCTGGCGGGCCACTGCCAGCACATCGACGGGCGCGGGCAACACGGGGAAATCGGAAATCGGATGCACGGCCAAAACTACGGCTTGGCGGCTAAGCCACGACTGTTTAGCCCGGCCCGGCGGGCGTAAGGCGCTGAGAGAAAAGCCGCCAGGGCCTTCCTAAAAAAGTTGCGCTTAAACGCTAATATTTCGCAAAAAATTCACTTTGTCCTTATCTTCGTTTAGCACCTTCACTCTTCTTTATCACCCCGCTACTATTCTATGCCATTGCTTGCTACTGCGGAGCCGCTCGCGCCGGCCGCCCACTTAAAGACCAAACTCAAGGAAGTTTTCGGCTTTGGGCAATTCAGGGGGACGCAAGAAGCTGTTATTCAAAATATTCTAGCCGGGCATAACACCTTCGTTATCATGCCTACGGGGGCGGGAAAAAGCCTCTGCTACCAGCTACCAGCGCTGGTTCTGCCAGGCACGGCCATTGTTATTTCGCCGCTTATCGCGCTCATGAAAAACCAGGTCGACCAATTGGCGGCCTTCGGCGTGAACGCGCAGGTGTACAATTCGACGCTAACTAAGACAGAAATGAATCGCGTCAAAAAAGACGTGATTGCAGGCGATGTGCGGCTTTTATACGTGGCACCCGAGAGCCTGACGAAGGAAGACACTATTGCCTTTCTCCAAAAAGCCAGCATTTCGTTTGTAGCCATCGACGAGGCGCACTGCATCTCGGAGTGGGGCCACGACTTCCGCCCCGAGTATCGCAAGATTCGCGGCATCATTGATAACCTAGGGGGCAAGATTCCGCTCATCGCGCTCACGGCCACGGCCACGCCCAAAGTGCAGCTCGACATCCAGAAAAACCTGCACATGGACGATGCGAGCGTCTTCAAGACCTCGTTTAACCGTACCAACCTCTATTATGAGGTGCGTGCCAAGCGCAATACCAAAAAGCAGCTCATCCAGTATGTGCAGCAGCACAAGGGCAAAGCGGGCATTATCTACTGCCTGAGCCGCAAGAAGGTAGAGGAAGTGGCCGAGCTACTGCGCGTGAATGACGTGCGCGCCCTCCCCTACCACGCCGGCCTCGACCCGCACACCCGTATGCACAACCAAGACGCATTCCTGAATGAGGAATGTGACGTGATTGTGGCCACCATTGCCTTCGGCATGGGCATCGACAAACCCGACGTGCGCTTCGTTATTCACTACGACGCGCCCAAGAGCATCGAAGGCTACTACCAGGAAACCGGCCGCGGTGGCCGCGATGGCTTGGAAGGTAACTGCTTGATGTTCTACAGCTACGACGACATTCTGAAGCTCGAAAAATTCAGCAAAGACAAGCCCGTAACCGAGCGCGATAATGCCCGGCAGCTACTGCTGGAAATGACGAACTACTCGGAGTCGTCAGTGTGCCGGCGCCGCCAGTTGCTGCACTACTTCGGCGAGAGCCTCGATAAGGACTGCGGTTTCTGCGACAATTGCCGCCACCCCAAGGAGAAATTTGACGGTACCGAGCACGTGGGCCTGGCCCTGCGGGCAGTGGTGCAGACCGAGGCTCGCTTTGGCCTCGAACACATTGCGCAGGTACTCCTAGGGCTGCGCAACCCGCACATCGACAGCTACGGGCACGATGGCTTGCCGGTGTATGGACAGGGCAAGACTCTGAGCGGCGACATGCAGCTGTGGCTGTCGGTGTTGCGCCAGTGCCTGCTCAATGGGCTGCTCGAAAAGGATATTGATTCGATAGGCTTGGTGCACATCACCGAGAAAGGCATCGACTTTATCGAGAATCCGCAGCGCATCACGCTCACCAAAGACCACGACTTCGAGGCCGAGAAACAAGAGGAAGAGGACGAGGAGAAGACCCAGCAGGCGGCCGGCCACGACGAGGCTCTCTTTGTGCAACTCAAGGAGTTGCGTAAGCAAGTAGCTAAGCAGAAAAACCTGCCCCCCTACGTGCTCTTCCAAGACCCCAGTCTGAAGGAGATGGCCACCACCTACCCCCAGAGCCTACACGAGCTGACGCACATCTCGGGCGTGGGCCAGGGCAAGGCACAAAAATTTGGGGCGCCCTTCGTGGCTGCAATCAAAAAGTACGTGGAGGATAATGACATCGAGACGGCGGCCGACGTGATTATCAAGTCGACAGTGAACCGCTCGAAACTCAAAATCTATATTATCCAGCAGATTGACAAGAAGATGGACCTGACTGGCATAGCTCGGAGCCAAGGCATCTCGATGACCGAGCTGATGGAAGAAATTGAGCACATCTGCTACTCGGGCACGCGCTTAAACCTAGACTACTACATTCGGGAAGTAGTAGATGAGGACAAGCAGGAAGAGATTTACGACTACTTCATGACGGCCACTACCGACAACATTGCCACGGCCATGCAAGAGCTTGGTGTTGATGATTTTTCGGAAGAGGAAGTGCGCTTAGTGCGTATCAAGTTTTTGAGTGAAGTAGCCAATTAAATCTGGCATTTTTTAAAATCAAAAAGCCTTGCACCATGGTGCAAGGCTTTTTTCATGTGCTACCAGAGACGCATAAGAGTAGGCCATAGCAACCCCCGTTAAGCCACTTTTAACAATGAAATTCCCTATGTAACTGGTGTAAATGTCTTTTTACTAGCAGCCCGATATACTGCGTGGGCACTAGCAAAAAAGTAGACAGTAAGGCACCTGCATTTAACCCCAAAATAGTCGCCTAATAGTAGGGCGCCGCCTCTTGTAAGCGGCGCGTGACAAAGGCGCCGGCCGGCGCCTTTGTCACGCGAGCCAGAAAATGTAAGACCTGCGCCGTGAGCAGGTCTGCTAGCTGGTGCGAATCGGCTGCTGCATGCACGGCCGCATCTGCCTGGGAAAACCACTGCTGGGCTTCCCCTTCTACGACTAAGTGGGGCTGGTAGAGGCCCTCAGCCAAGCCACGCTACAAGTTGAGACGCATGTAATGAAGCACGCTGGCGAGCCGCTCGGTGCGCAGTTTCTGGTACAGGGTGGGATAGTCAGCCTTCAACTCATGCATGAATAGTGAACGCATTTTTTCGGGCAGTGCCTGCAACGTCTGGCGCACGCGCAGCATCTCCTCCACAGCATTGGCGCTGAGCGGGCCGTGCTGAGCCAAACGCTGGCTAAATTGAATGAGGTAGTGCCCCACGACAGCGGCCACCAGCGCGGGCTTACCAGCGGGAAACGCGCGCTCGACAGCATCGAGCGGCAGGCGAAGGGCTAGGGCGACGTCGGCTAAGCTGACGGGGCCGATGCCGCGCTCCAATAGCAAGTCTTGCGCCATGGCGACGAGACGAAGCAGCGGTGGCGACGTGGGGGAGACGGAATTCATACCTAGGACAATACTAAAAGCGTAGCCTAAAATAAGCACGCTGGAATAGTCGCTGTGACGCAGGATGGCGAACAACGAAAACAGTGTAACTATCAGAAAACTGAGCCTTGTGCTGAAAGCTAATCATATTCTTGCATTACGTCAGAATATGTAGTACTTCAAGTGTCCACAAGTGGCTAGCTGTTTTTTATCCACTACTAGACAAGTCTAATGTGCTTCTAATGTAGCCGTTTACTGCTAACCGTATCTTTGTCGTAATTAAAAAATCAGCGGTTGCTGATTTGCTGTCAGGCTTTTCACTGGCCTTTTCCTGCGTTGAGGCGAGGAAAGCTGCTGCTGACTTTATGTAGGAGGGATACACCTAGGCTCTACTGCCGGACCCCTACTAATTTGATACGCTTATGAGAGTTCTGGTGGTAGAAGACGAGTTGAAGGTGATTGCCATTCTCAAACAAGGATTTGAGGAAGAAGGCTTTACAGTAGACGTAGCCTTCGACGGCAAAACTGGCCACCTCATGGCCCTAGGTACCCAGTACGACATCATCCTGCTCGATATCGGGTTGCCACACCTCAACGGCTACGAGCTGTGTACGCTCATTCGGCGGCGCGATGCGCAGGTACCTATTCTGATGCTCACCGCCCTAGGTACTACCGACAACAAGGTAGAGGCCCTGACGCTGGGCGCCGACGACTACCTGGTCAAGCCCTTCGAGTTTCGCGAACTGCTGGCTCGCGTGCGGGCCCTCACGCGCCGCGCTCGGCCCGATTTTGGCCCCGTGGTGCTGCAAGCCGCTGACTTAGAGCTGAACCCCTCCACCAAGCAGGTGACTTGCGACGGCCAGCTCGTGGCGCTCACCGCCCGCGAGTTTGCGCTACTCGAAGTGCTACTGCGCCACAAAAACGAAGTGCTATCCCGCGCCGACTTGATTGAGAAAGTCTGGACCCTGAACTTTGATACCGGCACCAACGTGGTGGATGTGTATATCAACTACTTGCGCAATAAGATAGAGAAGCCCTTCGGCCGCCGCCTCATTCAGACGGTGGTGGGCATGGGCTACGTGCTGCGCGATGAGCCGGTGGCGCTATGACTATTCGCACCCGCCTAGCGTGGCAGTTTACGCTGCTGATGGGGCTACTGCTGACCGCGGGCCTAGGGGCAGTCTACTACCTGTCGTGGCACAACACGCAGCGGCAGTACGAGCAGCGCCTGCGCGAGCGCGCCCACACGGCCGCCGCGCTTTTCCTGGAGGCCGACGAGCAAAGCCTTACCTCTACCAATCGCGCCCGGCAGCGCTTCCTGCGCACGCTGCATGGCGAAGTCATTGGCATCTTTGACGCGGCCGACCGCCTGCGCTTTAATACGCAAGCTGACAATGCTTTTACGCCCGCCCTGCTAGCCCGCGTGCGCCGCGAGGGCGAGGTGCTGTTGCGGCACGGCGCTCAGCAAGTAGTCGGCGTTTACTACCCAGACAACCAAGGCGACTTTTGCATTCTGGTTGCAGCCCAAGACTACGCTGGCCAAACGCGGCTAGCTTATCTGCGCCTCGTGTCGGGAGGCGTGCTGCTGGTGAGTGTAATTATGAGTTTTGTGCTGGGCCGCTGGTTTGCCCGCAGTGCGCTGGCGCCCATCAGCCACTTGGTGCACCAGGCACAACGCGTGAGTGCGGCCGATTTGCACCTGCCCCTACCCGCGGGCGAACCCAACGACGAGGTAGGCGAGCTTTCGGCCACACTGAACCTCATGCTTCAGCGGCTCAAGGAGTCGTTTGAGCGGCAGAAAAGCTTCGTTAGCAACGCTTCGCACGAGCTGCGCACGCCCCTCACCAGCATCATGGCTACGCTGGAAGTTGCGCTCAACCGCCCACGCACGCCCGAAGTCTACGTCGAAACGTTGGAGTCGACGCTGCAAGACGCGCATCGGCTCAAAGAAATCATTAACCGGCTGCTGCAACTTGCGCAACTCGACTCGCACGAAGCGGGTCTACAGCCTGGCAGCACCATGCGCCTCGATGAGGTGCTCTACGCTACGTGCGAAGAAGTAGCCGCGCAGTACGACCCTAGCCGCATCCAGGTGCTGCTAGGCCGCCTGCCCGCCGACGCCGAGCAGCTCGACGTGCCCGGCGACCGCCACCTGTTTCGCCTGGCCCTCGGCAACCTGATTGGTAACGCCTGCAAGTTCTCGACTGCTCCCGTCACGTGCACGCTCGATTGTACCGACGAGCAAGCCATCATCAGCATCGCCGACCAAGGCATTGGCATTGCGCCTACTGAGCTGGCGCAGGTTCGGCAGACGTTTTTCCGAGCTTCTAATGCGCAGGGTATCGGGGGTTACGGCGTAGGGCTGGCCCTTGCCAATCAAATTTTTGAGCTGCACGGGGCCGTGCTCGAAATCGAATCGGTATTGCATCAGGGCACAACGATGCGAGTGCGAATGCCGCTGCGCAAGGTGTAGGCCGGGGCGAGGTACAACGTCCGAAAACCGCTTTCTAATCTCCTTCTAATACTCTTCTAATGAGCCTGTAATTTCTCGCTTAGCGGGCTGCCGGACCTTTGCATAGCTCTTCGGAGCGCCCCTAGGCTATGCAAATTTCACTCATTATCAGCATATTATTTTTCGGTCTAACGCTCGCGCAAAGTCTGCGGGCGCAGCCAGCCACCTTGGGCGGCGCGCTCGCCATTCCGGCCCGGGTCGATACACTGGCGCTCACGCTGCCCGAGGCCGAAGCGGCCTTCCTAGGTACCAATTTCGCCTTGCTGGCCGAGCGATTTAATATCTCGGCCGCGCAGGCCGAGGTAATTCAGGCCCGGCTGTTCGACAACCCCACCATCAGTCTAGAGCGCAACCTGTTCAATCCGAACAATGGGCGCTTTTTTGAGCACAACGAGGAGCGGTTTCAGGTGGTGGGCGGCATTGAGCAGTTGGTGCAGCTGGGGGGCAAGCGCCGCAAGGCCGTCGCCTACGCTCGCACGGGGGTAGAAATCGCCGAATTACAGTTCACCGACCTCGTGCGCACGCTGCGCTACGAGCTGCGCGAGAACTTCGTAACGCTCTACTACCGCCAGCAAACGCAGGCCATGTACGCCCGGCAGATTACGGCCTTACAGCGCACGCTTGCCATCACGCAGGCCCAATACCAGCGCGGCAACGTGCCACTGAAGGAGGTAGTACGGCTTAAAAGCCAGCTGTTTGAGCTGGAAAGCGAGCTGAAAGACCTGCGCAACGAGATTGCCGAAGACCAGTCGGAGCTGAACCTGCTGCTGGGCAGCCGGCAGCCGCGCTACCTGCGCCCGGTGCTGCCGGCCAGCACGCCCGCCAGTTTGAGCCTAAATACCTTGTCCCTAGGCCAGGCCCTGGACACTGCCCGCACCCACCGCCCCGACCTGCGGGTCAGCGTAGCCACCGTGCGCCAACAAAAGCAGAACGTCGGCGTGCAAAAAAGCCTGGCCGTGCCCGACCTCACCCTAGGCACCTTTTACGACCACAACGGAGCCGTAGGCCTGCACTACACCGGCCTCACGGTGGGCATGCCGTTGCCGGTTTTCAACCGCAACCAGGGCAATATCCGCCTGGCGGAAGCCCAGCACCAGGGCAGCCAGCAGGCGCTCGATCAGCAGGAAGCCACCTTGGTAAACGAGGTAACCGAAGCCTACCGTAAGGCCCAGGAGGCCGAGCGCCTCGCCGAAGCCTTTCCGGCCGACTACTTCGCCGATGCCGACCGCTTGCTCGATGGCGTGCTGCGCAGCTACCAGCGCAAGGCCATCACCCTGCTCGAATTTCTGGATTTTCTGGACTCCTACAAAACGGGCGTCATTCAATTCAACCAGAGCCGCGCCGAGCGCCTCAACGCCTTTGACAAGCTCAATGAGCAGATTGGTCAGCAAGTATTTAGCTATTAGAGTCGCTGCTTTACCTACCTATCTATGCAACGCTATTTTCTACCCATACTCCTGCTAGCGGCTGGCTTTTCGGCTTGCTCGGAACGTCCGGCCGAAGCACCGGCTAGCCGCCCCGCTGCGGCCGCGCCAATGCTATCCGACTCGCTACTGGCGCGCATTGCGCTGGATACCGTGCGCCAGCAGCCGGTGGTGAATGAGCTGAAGCTCACGGCCAAAATCGCTTACGACGAGGCGCGGGTGAACAAGGTGTACCCCCTGGTGGGCGGCATCGTGACCAAAGTAAACGTGACGCTGGGCCAGTACGTGCAGGCTGGGCAGGTGCTAGCCGAAATCGAAAGCTCCGACATTGCCACCTTCCGCTCGGAGGCTACTACGGCCAGCGTAGACCTGGCCAAGGCCCGGCAGGAGCTGGCTTCGACCAAAGAGCTGTACACCGACGGGCTGGCGTCGGCGCGCGAGTATAAACTGGCCCAGCAGGAGGTGCGCCGCGCCCAGGCCGAGGTGCAGAAAAACAGCCAGATTGAGGCCATTTATGGCACCCAGGCCGGCCAGTCGGCGGCGCGCTACCTAGTAAAGGCGCCGGCCGCCGGCTACGTAGTCGAAAAAACCGTGAACCCGCGCACCCAGCTGCGCGCTGACAATGACCAACCCAGCTTCGTTATCTCCGACCTGAAAACGGTGTGGGCGCTGGGCAGCGTGTATGAGGACGATATATCGCGGGTGCGGCCCGGCACGCCGGCCATCGTCAAAACCCTGGCCTACCCCAACGAGCCGGTAACCGGCAAAATCGACAACGCCTTCAGCGCCCTCGACCCCGAAAGCCGGGTAATGACCGTGCGGGTGCCGCTGCCCAACCCGGCCAATAAGCTCAAGCCGGAGATGTTTGCCACCATCACGGTGGCGTCGGCCACGGGCGCACGCAAGCTCAGCGTGCCGTCGTCGGCGCTGGTGTTTGAGCGCAGCCGCAGCTACGTGCTGGTCTTCCACGACCGGCAGCACGTGGAAACCCGCCCCGTGGAAACGGCCGGCACCACTGCTGGCCGCACCTACCTCAATGGCGGCGTGGTGCCCGGCGAGCGGGTGGTATCGCGCAATGCGCTGCTGGCTTACCACACGCTGAATCAATAGAATAAGCTGCCCTGATGTGGGCGCCTCACCCCCCGGCCCCCTCTCCGAAAAGGAGAGGGGGAGCTTGACGGCTTTTTGACGGCTGCCTACGTCCGCTAACGGTCGGCTCCCCTCTCCTTTTCGGATAGGGGCCGGGGGGAGGCGCCCCGCCTGTACAGCCCTAGTCCATCAAACTCATGCACAAGTTCATCCACGGCATCCTGGGCTTCTCGCTCCGGAACCGGTTCTTTATTTTTTTCTGCACGGCGCTGGTGGTGGCCGCGGGGCTCTACAGCTACCGCCGCACGGCCATCGACGCGTTTCCGGACGTGACCAACACCCAGGTCACCATTATCACGCAGTGGCCGGGGCGCTCGGCCGAGGAGATTGAGAAATTCATCACCCTGCCCATTGAGGTGGCGCTGAACCCGGCGCAGAAGAAAACCAACATCCGTTCGACCACGCTCTTCGGGCTGTCGGTGGTGAAGGTGGTATTCGACGACGATGTGGACGACGCCTTTGCCCGCGTGCAGGTTAACAACCTGCTGCCCTCGGCTGCGCTGCCCGAGGGCATCGAGCCCGAGGTAGAGCCGCCCTACGGCCCTACGGGCGAGATATTTCGCTACACTCTGGAAAGCGAAAATCACGACGTGCGCGAGCTCAAAACCATCCAGGATTGGGTGATAGAGCGGCGCATTAAGTCGGTGGCGGGCGTGGCCGACGTCAACAGCTTTGGCGGCGAGGTCAAGAGCTACGAAATCAGCATCAACCCGCGCCGGCTGGCCGAGTACGATATCACGCCGCTCGACGTGTACGAGTCGGTGGCGCGCTCCAACATCAACGTGGGCGGCGACATTATCGAGAAAAACGACGAAGCCTACGTGGTGCGCGGCATCGGCCTGCTGGGCACGATGGAGGACATCCGCACCATCATTATTAAGAACGTCAATGGCACGCCCATCCTGGTGCGCAACGTGGCCGAGGTGCGCGAGTCGGCCCTGCCCCGCCTAGGGCAGGTGGGCCTCGACCAAAAGGCCGACGTGGTAGAGGGCATCGTGGTGATGCGCAAGGGCGAAAATCCCTCCGAAGTCATCACCCGCCTCAACGCCAAGGTAGCCGAGCTGAACGACAAAATTCTGCCGGCGGGCGTCAAAATCAAGACCTTCTACAACCGCGAAACCCTCATTGGCTTCGCCGTGGGCACGGTGCAGCACAACCTGGTAGAAGGCATTGTGCTGGTGACGCTGGTGGTGCTGCTGTTTATGGCCGACTGGCGCACCACGGTCGTGGTGTCGGTCGTGATTCCGCTGGCCCTGCTATTTGCCTTTATCTGCCTGCGGCTGCGGGGCATGAGTGCCAACCTGCTCAGCATGGGCGCCATCGACTTCGGCATCATCGTGGATGGGGCCGTGGTGATGGTGGAGGGCATTTTCGTGGCCCTCGACCACTTGGCCCACAAAGTGGGCATGGAGAAATTTAACAAGCTAGCCAAGCTGCGCCTCATCCGCAAAACCGGGGCCGAGATGGGCAAAACCATCTTCACGGCCAAGCTCATCATTATCACGGCCTTGCTGCCCATTTTCTCATTCGAGAAAGTGGAGGGCAAGATGTTCAGTCCGCTGGCCTGGACGCTGGGCTTTGCCCTGCTTGGGGCGCTCATCACCACGCTCACGCTGGTGCCGGTGCTGGCTAGTCTGCTGCTGAACAAGAATGTGCGGGAGAAAAACAACCCGTTTATCAACTTCGTGACGCGCGGCAGTCTGGCAGTTTTTCGGCGCGTGTACGCCCACAAGGCCGTGAGCTTGACCTTCGCAGCGATGTGGCTGGTGGTAGGCATCGGGGCCTTTCGGTTCCTAGGCACCGAGTTTTTGCCCCAGCTTGACGAAGGCTCGCTCTACGTGCGCGCCTCGCTGCCGATGAGTATTTCGCTTACCAAATCGGTGGAGCTGACCCAGCAGATGCGCAGCACCCTAGGCTCGTTCAGCCAGGTGCAGCAGGTGCTGAGCCAGACCGGTCGCCCCAACGATGGCACTGATCCCACGGGCTTCTACAACGTGGAATTTCACGTTGATACCAAGCACATTCCGGAGCTGAAAAACCCGGCTTACCGCGAGGCCCTCATCGACAGCATGCAGCACAAGCTGCACGCGCTGCTGCCCACGGTGGTATTCAATTTTTCGCAGCCCATCCAAGATAACGTGGAGGAGGCCGTGTCGGGCGTGAAGGGCTCCATCGCCGTCAAAATCTACGGCGACGACCTCCCGTTTATTGACCAAAAAGCCGACAGCGTGTACGCCATCCTGAGCCGCATTAAGGGCATCGAAGACCTGGGCGTGGTGCGCAACCTCGGCCAGCCCGAGCTGCACGTGGAGCTGGATGAGCAGCGCATGGCCCGTTACAACGTAAGCAAGGCCGACGCCAACGCCGTGGTCGAGCTAGCCATCGGCGGCAAGGAGGCCTCACAACTCTACGAGGGCGAGCGGCGCTTCAGCATCCGTATTCGCTACCAGGCCGAGTTTCGCAAAACAGAGGAGGAAATCGGCCGCCTCATGGTGCCCACGCTGAATGGTACGCAGATTCCGTTGCGCGAAATCGCCAAAATCAACCTGCTTACTGGCCCCTCGCTCATCTTCCGCGACGATACGCAACGCTTTATCGCCATCAAGTTTTCGGTGCGCGGCCGCGACATGGGCTCGACCATTGAAGAGGCGCAGCAGAAAGTGAATGCGCGGGTGCCGCTACCCAAAGGCTACGCCTACGCCTGGGCCGGCGACTTCGAAAACCAGCAGCGCGCCACCCAGCGCCTGGCCGTGGTGGTACCCATCTCGCTGCTGCTCATTTTTTTCATCCTGTTCGTGCTTTTTGGCAATATGAAGGATGCCGGGCTAGTGCTGCTAAATGTGCCGTTCGCCATCACGGGCGGCATTGCGGCGCTGCTGCTCACGCACACCAACTTCTCGATTTCGGCCGGTATCGGCTTCATCGCCCTGTTTGGCATCTGCATTCAGGATGGCGTGATTCTCATCACCGTTTTCAAGCAGAATATCTTGAAAAAGATGCCGCTCGATTCAGCTATCTACGAAGGCGTTACCTCCCGCATTCGGCCCGTACTGATGACGGCCATGATGGCCGCCATCGGCTTGTTTCCGGCTGCCATCAGCACCGGCATCGGCTCGCAAACGCAGAAGCCGCTCGCCATCGTGGTCATTGGCGGGCTGATAACGTCTACCGTACTCACGCTCTTCATCTTCCCGCTCATTTTTGAGCGCACGCACGGCGAGTACCGGCGGCGTCAGGAAGCCCTAGGGCCAGCGCCCGGCACGCTTTTGCCGTAACGGTAAGTAGCGTGGACTTTTAGCCCGCGAGTAGCAACCCTTATCCACTCGTGGACTAAAAGTCCGCGCTAAAGCATCTAATTCGCTTCTTTCATGAGTCAACCGCCCGCGTCTGCCCCCACTCCTAACCGCTTTGTCGCGCTGCTTTCCCGCGTTGGGCTCGACTGGTTTTTGCTGGCGCTGCTGGGCGTGGTGGGCCTGGCCTACTGGCAGCCTAGCATAGGTAGCAAAGCCAGCCCCGTGCCATGGCACTTGATTACGACGGTGGGAGTAGCACTGGTTTTCTTCTTCTACGGACTAAAGCTGAACCTAGAAAAGCTGCGCGAAGGCATGCGTAATTGGAAGCTACCTATTGTGGTGCAGCTCGCCACTTTCGGTTTGTTTCCGGCGCTGGCGATGCTAGCAAAGCCATTCTTTGGCGCTGAAGGCGAGCCGCTGTGGCAGAGCATTTTCTTTTTGTGCGCCCTGCCCAGCACCGTTTCTACTTCGGTGGTGATGGTGAGCATTGCGGGCGGCAACCTACCGGCGGCCATTTTCAACGCCAGCTTGTCGAGCCTGCTAGGTATCGTGCTCACGCCACTACTCACCAGCTTGTTTCTGCACACTGGCACGGGCGGCAGCCAACTCTGGGGCCTAGCCACGCAGTTGCTCTGGCAAGTGGTGCTGCCGGTGGGCGCGGGTATTTTGCTCAACTCCCGCTTCGGCGCTTTGGTAGACCGCCACAAAGCCGCCCTACGCTACTTCGACCAGTTCACCATTCTGCTCATCGTGTTCACGGCTTTTTGCGAGTCGTTTGCCGAAGGTATTTTCCGCAGCTATGAGCCCGCCGATATTGCGAAGCTAAGCGCGGGCATGATGGGGCTGTATCTGCTGGCTTTTGCCCTTATCTGGGGCCTAGGTCGGGTGCTGAGTTTCTCGCGAGCCGACAACATTGTGGCCGTGTTTTGCGGCTCCAAAAAGTCGTTGGTGCACGGTAGCGTCATGGCTAGCCTGCTTTTTCCGGCCGGCGCTACGGGGCTTATTTTGCTGCCACTCATGCTGTACCACGCCCTGCAAATCATTCTGGCCAGTAGCATGGCTCAGTACATGGGCCGGCAAAATTCATTAGTTGCCATTTAGAAATGACAATTCTACAGGACAGAGCTCAGTTAAAGCAACTGAGTCTATTTACCTAAACAGTCAGTCTTGAAAGCCGCTAGTCTAAGCCGCTTTTACCCGGTTTAACCAGAAAATAGCAGTAGGCAGAAGCCCCAGAAGCCTGGTCTCTTGGCCAGTGCTTTTGGGGCTTTGCTTCGCTGGTGCAGACCTGTTTTCACTTTAGGTAGGGGGCGAGCTGGGCTACCAAATCTTCGCCCGTCAGGTTGCTGGCTACAATTTTGCCCGCGGGGTCAATCAAGAAGTTTTGCGGAATGGCGGTGACGTTGTAGCGCTGGGCAGCCTCATTCTGCGGGCCTAGTAGGTCGGCGACTTGCAGCCAAGGTAGGTGGTCCTCCGCAATGGCCTGCAGCCACTTCTCGCGGGCCTCGTCTAGCGAGATGCTCAGCACCTCGAAGTTGCGGCTCTTGTAAGCTTCATAAGCTTTGAGCACGTTCGGGTTCTCGGCGCGGCAGGGTTTGCACCAACTGGCCCAGAAGTCAACCAGCACATATTTGCCCCGGTAGTCGCGCAGATTCACCGGCTGGCCAGCCGGAGTGGACTGCTGGAAGTCCGGGGCCTGCGCCCCAATGGCGGTTACCTGCTGCTTGGCTAGTTGCTGGGCGTATTCCTGCCCAGCCACGCTGGTGCGCAACGCCGGGCTAAGTGCAGCGTACAGCGGCGCGGTAAGAGTTGTGGGGGTGAGCGGTGGCTGCTGCAGCAGCACTTCGAAGCTGACCCAGGAGGTAGGATGTGCTTTAATGAAGGCCCGGTCGAGCTGGGCCACTGCTTCCCGATGGGCCTTAAAGTCTGGGCGCGGGCCACCCTGCACCATATTGCTCAGCGCCTTGCTGTGAAGGTCGAGCAAGGGCTTGAGGGCGGCTTCGTGCTGCTGAAAGTCGACAGTGAGTGGCCCGCCCTGCACGCGCGCTTTGCGAACCGAGTCGGCACTGGTCACCACGACCGGGCCGGGCTCCAAGAATAGCCTGAGGCGGTCGGGCGATTCGCCATACCAGCGGCGCAGCTTGCCCGCTATCAGCTGCTCGTACGGAAAGTGATTCTGTAAGCGTCCCTCGCGCTCGAGCACTAGGGTAGCCGTTACGGGCTGGGGCGTGGTGCCCCGGAGCTCGAAACGCCCGTGGTGCAGCGTCGCCGAATCGAGGCGCTCCTCCCCCCGCACCAGATACACTTTGGCGGGCGCCTCAAGCGTGCCCAGCTGGCCGCGCAGATGATAGGGATACGAGGCCGGCGCCGGGCGGGGCTGCTGAGCCCAAGCGAACGCAGGCCCCAGCAGGGCCAGCAGCAAACAAGAATTACGCATGAGGTGGGTAGGAAAGGTACTCGGCGAAACTACTGCAAATAATAAAATAACTATATCTAGCACAATTCATTATGTGACCGCTGCAGCTAGCTGGAGACAAGGAAGGACAAGCGAGCAGGTGGAACTTAGTCAGAATAAAATCCAGCGGTCAAACTGAAGCTTTAGATACAAGAATGCGCTAGGTATCGTGGAGGCTTCCTGATAGAAGATGCTGCAACATCAAGTACAAAAAGACGTGCCCGGCTGCTAGCTAGGTAGCCAGGCTACCTAGCTTAGCTACCCATCTTATTTCCAACTTCTCAGCGGGCACCGTAGTAGAGAGTAGCAGATTAAGATACCTCTGCGGCCTAAAAAGCGTGTTGTAACTTCTTATGCAGCTTAGGAAAAGAGACATCGACGGCCACAATGCGGCCCGTGCTATCGACGAGCAGGTTGGCCGGGATGCCCGTGATGGCAAAGCGCTGGATATCCTCCCCATGAGTGCCTTGCAGTTCGGATAGATGAGGTATGCGCAGGCTGTCCTCGGCAATAGCTTTCACCCACTTGTTATAATCTTGGTCAAGTGAGACCCCCACCAGGCCAAAGCCTTTCGTCTTGTACTGTTTATACAGGCCGTAGTACTTGGGCATTTCCATGCGGCAAGGCCCGCACCAGCTGGCCCAAAACTCGACCAGCGTCAGCTTATTCCGCTGAAAGAGTTGTTTGGAGTTTAGCTCTTTGCCCGCTGGTGTCTTGCCGGCTAGGCGCTCGATGCGACGGCCCACGAAGCGCTGGTTCTTCTGGTTGCGGCTTTCGCTAGTAGCCAGCGCCTTATTTAGGAGTTGGCCGTAGAAGCTCTGTTGCAGTTGCGTGGGCATGGCCTGGTAGTGCTGGCGGAAGCGCGCCGCCGAGGGCAGGTCGTGGCGGTTTTCCAGCATGGCCCAGAGCGAGACCTCCGAGGCCGGGTACCGGCGTACGAAGAGTTCTGCCGCGGCGGCCCAGTAGCTGGCAGCGCGGTAGTCGAAGCTGCGAGCCGAGTCGGCCCACTGCTCAATTAGGGCTTTATTACCCGAGCGGAAGGTCTCGCTAAACTTGGCCACCACCACGGCCTTGTCCACGAAGTATTGATGCCAAAGACTGTCTTGCAGCACTAGGTATTGCTCCCACTGCTGTTGCCGAGGGGAGGTGGAAAAGACAATTGTATTCTGTAGATAGGACCCCGCCTCGGGCTGTTGATAGAACTTAGTGCGAATCGGCTGGCCCGTGTTGGTGATATGAATAGAGTCGGTGGGCAGATACACTTGCACAAGCCCAGATACCGTTTTATTGACCCGGCTGAAGTAATACAGGGTATAGAGCCCGGGCTGAGTGATGGTACCTCGCAGGGAAAACTGGCCACGAGGCGCTACTACTGTATCGATATCCTGCAAGGTGGAGTAATCGTTGATGTATAGCTTGGCTTGGCACGAGTCACAGCCTTCGATATCGGCTACGATTAAGTAAGGATATTCTTGCTGGGCGCGCTGCTTGGATTGGCAGCCACTCAGCAGAGCTATCCATAGTAGCACTAGCCAGCCGCACTGCGCGTTCGCCATTGAACCTAGCTTCTTTTGCATTCGCTTTCTCATACCGGGATAGGTTATCAGTGAAAGTGCTAGGGTTCAGACAGGCGCGTTGCGCAGCCGCCTGTTAGAGCAGATGCCGCACGGAAGCTTTTTGCATACCGCTCGCTGAAAAAAAGAGCCTGGTTGATAAAGGGTTGACAAGCGCAAGCGCTGACACCGTAATCAACCAAGCTCTTTTGTGAGAGAAATAAAGAGACGGAGATGATTTTTAATCGTTCTCTCGTGTACTGTCTCGCGCAGTAACATTTATGCTTAGCGCTTCAGGCAGAGGCAAAAGCAGCTATGAGCGTTATTTAGTTGCAGTGGAAACACTACCACTAATCTCTCTACAGGCCACTATCTTGGAGCCAACTCAGCAGTAACTGCTAACTCGCTAAGGGCGCGCTGCTTGAGGCGGTCTCCCCAGGTGCGCAAGCCCTCTAACACGCCGAGCAGTTCCTCGGCTTCTGGCAGTAGTGCATACTCCACGCGCGGCGGCATTTCGGCATAGATGGTGCGGCTCACCAAACCGTCGGCTTCTAGCTCGCGCAGTTGCTGGCTGAGCATTTTGGTGGTTACGGGGTGCAGCAGCTTGCGCAGCACGCCAAAGCGGTTGTAGTGCTGGCTAATATGCCAGAGCAGGGCCACTTTGTAGCGGCCGCTCAACCGCTGCATGCCATAGAGCATGGGGCATGTTTGGAGCAATTCGGCCAGGTTTAGGGCATTCGTAGAAGTAGGCTTTTTCATATTAAATGAGCAATAGTTTCCTTTTGGATACTAAGCTACAATTTAGACGGTAGTTGCTTTAGCTACTACCCTAGCGGGACCTTTGTGCTCTCCCTTGCTCGTCTTTTAGCCGGCCGGCACACCCTAGACAGTGGAGCCCACTTTCTTCCTTCTAGTACATGGAAAATTCAATTAAAACAGCCGTCATTACGGGTATCAGCAGTGGTATTGGCTTGGCCTTGACCAAAAAATTACTCGCCGAACATTACACTGTTATCGGCACCACTCGCTCGGGCAGGCTGCTTGATTTCGACCACCCCCGGCTGCACATTGTGCCGCTCGAAGCCACCGACGAGCAGAGCCGTACGCAAGCCGCCGCGCGCATTCGCTCCTTAACGGATAGCCTCGACCTATTCATCAACAATGCGGGTACGGCCCCCGACGTATTTACGATGGAGCCCACGCACGCGGCCTTCACACAAACGCTCGACACCAACGTGACTGGGGTTGTCTTCCTGACCGAGCTGCTGCTGCCCCACGTGCGACCCGGCGGGCAAATCCTGTTCGTGTCCAGCAATATGGGGCTGCCCCGCAACGCGGCTCCCAACGGCCCGGGCTATCGCCTCTCCAAGGCCGCCATCAACATGTACGCCGCCATGCTGGCGACCCGCCTGGCCGACCAGCATGTCCGGGTGACACCGCTGCACCCAGGCTGGGTGCAAACCAAGCTCGGCGGCGACCAGGCGCCTACCACGCCGGAGCAGGCTGCTACCGGTATCTACCAGGCTGTAGTAAGCGCTCCCGAAACGGGCCAGTTCTACAATGTGGCCCTGTCCGGGGTCGAGTCTTTTTAGTCTTTCCCTCCTTCACATATGGCTACTCCTTCTTCCTTGCAGCCGCTCTCCGCGGCCGAGCTGCAAGCCGTTCAGCTGCTCTACCAAGCCTTTAGCGACAATAATCCTGACCTAGTTGACCAAGCGGTTACCCCTACTTGGCAGGACATTCCGCTAGGACCGGGCCAGGCAACCGGCCCGGACGGCATCAAACCGATTATTGCGCAGTTTCGGCGCGCCTTTCCCGACCTCACCATTGTCATCCATGAGCTAATAGGGTCGGCGGGCCGCGCCGCCGTGCGGGCCGAAATTCGCGGCACGCATCAAGGCGAGTGGTTCGGTATTGCGGCGACCAACCGGCCAATTAGCCTGGCGCTGCACGAGTTTCACCACCTCGAAAACGGTCGTATCACCCACACTTGGCACCTAGAAGACTGGTTTGGGATGTTTCACCAACTAGGCGCCCTGCCCCCAAGCCTATAACCTAGGGCCACTATTTGCACTTTGTTGGCAGGGCGTACTGTTCTAGCTTGGCCTTCCCTAACGCAAAGAAGGTTGCACGCCTCCCATACCCCGTTCAGGTGAGCCAGTTTATACCAGAAAGCCATCCCTAAGCAAACGGGGCTGCACACCGCAAGATTTCAAGTGAGCGATGCCACCTATAGGGCCGAAAACATGTTGCGAGTTTTTACCAGCCGCGTGACGCTGCAATAAATTATCACTCTATCATTCCCATATGCATCGGGGCCCGGTATGTATGGGAATGACTATTCTGCAACTGTTTCTTATGCGGTTATTATATAATGGCACCCGTTACGAATAAGAAAGAAGAAATTTAACAGGACGCAAACGATAGCCTTTTTTTATTCTTTGGTATAACGTTTGTTACCAAGTGGCTTTAATGACCACTTATTTTCTTGCGAGAGGACATTTTGAGGCCTGTTTATTGAAGGTGGCTGCACTTTTATCTGCCTCATTTACACACCGAAAGGGTGTTATTACCAGAAACGGCGAACTAAGCTGCCTTGCTAGGGGTTATAACTTACCATTCCTCCTTTTAAGCCGAGCCGTTCCAGCATGAGACAGTTAAAAATCAGCAAGCAGATTACCAACCGCGAAAGCCAGTCGCTGGATAAGTACCTGCAGGAAATCGGCAAAGTGAGCCTGGTCTCAATTGACGAGGAAGTAGACCTAGCCCAGCGTATCCGCGAAGGTGACCAAATGGCCCTCGAAAAGCTGACCAAAGCCAATCTGCGCTTTGTAGTCTCGGTATCCAAGCAATACCAGAACCAAGGCCTAACGCTGGGTGACCTTATTAACGAAGGCAACCTAGGGTTGATTAAGGCGGCCAAGCGCTTTGACGAAACCAAGGGTTTCAAGTTCATCTCCTACGCTGTGTGGTGGATTCGCCAGAGCATCCTGCAAGCCTTGGCCGAGCAGAGCCGCATCGTGCGCTTGCCGTTGAACCGGGTGGGCTCGCTCAACAAAATCAACCGCTCGTTTGCCGAGCTAGAGCAGCGATTTGAGCGCGAGCCCTCGCCCGACGAGATTGCCGAGTTGCTAGAGCTGACGACTTCGGAAGTAGTAGACACGCTCAAAGTCTCGGGTCGCCACGTCTCGATGGATGCTCCCTTCGTGCAGGGCGAGGAAAACGGCTTGCTCGACGTGATGGTAGATGAGGGACAAGACACGCCGGATGCGGGCTTGCTCCAAGACTCACTGCGCCGGGAGGTGCAGCGTGCGCTCTCCACGCTGACGCGGCGAGAAGCTGACGTGCTGACGCTGCACTTCGGCCTCAATGGCCAGGCTGCGCTAACGCTAGAGGAAATCGGCGAACGATTTAGCTTGACCCGCGAGCGAGTGCGTCAGGTAAAGGAGAAGGCAATTCGCCGCTTAAAGCACACCTCCCGCTCGCAGTCACTCAAATCGTACCTAGGGTAGCCCCTTTACCCTTCCGCGCGACAGCTATTGCCTTCTGCTGCTGCCGCTTTGGCGATGGGCTAGACTGCGACCCACGCCGCTTACTACCCCGCGTCGCCATGACCGTCGATTAGCATGTCTCTGAGGCAAAGGCTAGGTACTATTTACTTCTTTAATACAAAATAGCGTTGTCCTGCTGATGCAGGGCAACGCTATTTTGTTTAGCGCGCAAAGGCACGTATTCTATTTTAAGCTTGGACCATCTCAGTGTAAGTCCGAATTTAAGAAGTAACGTCTATCCTTATAAGCCGACACAAGAGGCTGTTACGCAAGCAGCCAACTCCGTAAAGCATCGTTGACAGCTTGTGGCTGTTCAATTGTTGAGCCATGCCCGCACTCCGGAATAATGACGAGGCGGGCGTGTGGAATGGCCGCTGCTATTTCTTGCGCGGCGTCAGGCGGCGTTAATTGGTCTTGCTCCCCTACCAGTACGAGGGTGGGTACGGCAATGGCCGCCAAGCTTGGCCGGCTATCGGGCCGGGAAAGCACTGCCTCCACTTGGCGAGTGAAACCTGCTAGGCCAATTGCCTCACCCATGCGCTGATTGACAGCCCGAAGCCCAGGGTCACGTTGGTGAGCCGGGTGCATGACCGAAACAAGCGTCTCGCCCATCACGGTGGCCGCCTCCCCACTACGCGCCTGGGTCAGTAAGCCGCGAAACAAGCTAGCTTGTGTTGGTGACGCCGGTTGGGCAGAGGTGTCAAGCAAGGCCAGTTTGAGCACGCGCTCTGGCGCTTGCCGCATGATTTCGAGGCTAATCATGCCGCCCATTGACAGGCCAACGAGCGCAAATTGAGGTGGGGCCTGCGCCAGAATGTCGGTGGCCATCTGGGCGATAGTATTGCCACCTAGGGTGGAGGCGACTGTAATAGGTCCGTAAGGCCACAAAGCGGCTAGTTGGGGCGCAAAGAGTTCGGCCGTGCACAGCAGGCCAGGGATAAACACAAGCGGAGTCATCGCCAGAAGGAATAGGGGAAAGAAAGGCTGCTGCGTTAGAAGCGCAGCTAACTTGTCACAAAGCTCCCCTAGGCGAATGCCCGAAAACTTAAGCTACCTTAAGAAATAGGCCCTAGCTGTGCCGGGTGCGCAGCGCACTCAAAAACTCCGGCGTCATGCCCAAGTACGAGGCAATGTACTTCTGCGCTACCCGATGGCGCAGGCGGGGGTACTGGCGACAAAAGCGGGCGTAGCGTTCGGCGGCGGGCCACTGCAACAAGGCTAGCCGCTGGCGCTGCTCGAAGAGAAATGCATTCTGAAATAAGAGCCGAAAAAAGCGTTCGCAGGCAGGCACGCGCGTGCAGAGCTGTTCGAGCCGCTCTAGGCTCAGTTGCAAGACCTCGGTCGTTTCGAGCGCCTGAATGGTGAGAGCAGCGGGGCGCACCGCTACCGCGCTCGCAGTATCGCCACACCACCAACCCTCCCAGGCAAAGCCGAGCACGGTTTCGTGGCCGTGGGCATCGGTAGCATAAGTGCGCACGCAGCCTTGTGTCACAAACAGGAGGGAACGAGTAGGCTGTCCGGCCTGGAGTACGTAGCCAAAACGCGCCACTTGTAGCGGAACCATCAAGCTACTAAAATAGGCCTGCTCAGAAGGAGTGAGGGATATGTACTGGGTTACATTGGCCAGTAAAGCAGGGTACATAGCTAGTGATAAGAGAAGATATAGAAGGAGCTCTCAACTGGTGTAATAAGCTCGTTTTACTGCTAGATATCCACAAAAACCTGATTAGTTCAACTTGACTTCTACCGTCGTATTATTTTGCACTACCCGTTGGACTACCACCTTGCCTTGCTGGACAACCTGCACCTGGAGCTTGTTCTTGTTCCGGCGCAGGTTGATATCGAAGCTCGCATTAAACGCTTTGATGTTACTGATAGTCAAGCGGTCCCACTTACTTGGCAGATTGGGGCGTAGGCTGAAGGAATTAAAACCAGTCGGCTCGAGGCCCAGCATGCCTTCGGTAAAAAGGCGGCAATACAAGGCACTTTCAGCAGAGAGGTGCGCCATGCCGTTTTCCGGCCAAGCTTCCACGGCATACGGTACTCGAAAACCAGTTAAACGCGTGGTGGAATAAGAAACCAAGCGAGCGAGGGCTCGGTCAGATGCCCCCGCTTTAAACGCGCCGCGAAAGGCATAGAGTGTACCGCGGTCCCAAAACACGGGTGCGGACCCAGTCTCAGGTTTTAGCTCGGTCAGCACGCCATTGGCTGACCACAATTTATCGAATAAGGCATCTAGCGTACCGGCTTTGCGCGGGGTTAAGCCGACCACTAATGGTAGGCAAATCCAGCTCCGTAATGTCGTATTCTCTTTATAATACTTATACGTGTGCAGCCCCGCCAGTTCCGCTCCGAAATACTGCTCAATCGCCGTTGCTAAGCGCTGAGCTTGCTGATTATAGGTCGTGCTTACGGCAACCGGCTTGTGCATCGCCTTCGCCAACCGAGCCGCTTGCACCAGCGCCCCATAGTATAAGCACGAGGTAGAGAGATTGGCCGAACCTGCTGGAAAACGCCCTTCTAACTCATCGCTTTCCGATGCCACGACCCCGGCTGCCGTGGTTCGTTTCCGGCAGTAGTCCAGGCACCACTCAATTAAGGGCCAGAGCTCTTTACTTTTCTGCTCGTCGCCAGCGGCAAGCAGGAAGTGCGTGGCCCCGAACGCCAGCATGGCCGCATCGCCGCGGTCGCGCTCCCCAAAAGGAAAGGTGACGTCCATCTCAAACGAGGCCCAGCTCTTGCCCCCGTCTTTGGGCAGGTTACGCTGAAAGATGCGGTAAGCATTCATCGCCGCTAGGTTGCCGGTTTGATAGCCTAGGTACGGAAAGAAGGGACCACTGTATTCTGCCTGGTCATTGGCCCATATTCCGACATAGTAGTTGCCCCCGCCCGGGGAGTGCACTAGCCCGTAGCGGGAGCGAAAAATGCTTTCCGCAGCCCGAATTTTAGAAAAATAGAACAGCGTGTTCAGAACTAGGTCCGGCGAGTGTAGCTGCAGATTGGTGGCGATGCTGTCCAGGAACGTATCGCGGCTGCGTTCTACTGCGGCTACGGAAACGGTGGGCGCCGCTTCGTCATTGAGCGTGGCCAGGAAGTAGAGGCCAAACTCATAGCGCTCCCTAGGTTGCAACGTGACAGTACGCTTTGCATCAGTGAACATGCGCCGGTGGTAAATTCCCTTCCAGCCCGCCTCTTCCTGTTGAAGTTCGGTAGCCCCAATACCTACTGTACACGGTGTTTGACTTGTGTTAAGCAAGGTCCATTTTTCCACTAAACACCGCTCTTGCATGGAGGGGAAGAATAAGCGGATTACCGTTAAGCCATTTTGTGCGTGGAAGTAGAAGCTGATTTTACCGTTTATTCGGATGGAATCCAATTCGCCAACTTCGTACTTCTGGTCTCCTAGGGTGAGCACGGGCAGCAGGTTATCGCGGTACTCCCCGCGTAGATACGCGCGGTAGGGCGACTCGCTGGGGGTGGTGTAGCGACGCAGTTGGGGAAAGATGATGTCGCGGGTCAGGTGCAAGTGCTTATTCTTATCTACCTCGTAGCGGATGATGGCGGAAACTTGCGTACCAGAGAGTTCAATGTTATCGGCATGAGGCAGCCGGCCTTCCTTGCTCAAGTTCCAGGTGATACTCTGGTCACGATTTGGCTGCCAGAAGCGCTCGTTTTGGTGCGAAAAGTCCTGCGCATGCAAGGAGAGGAAAAAACCGGCCGCTACACTAAATAAGAGAGCTAAGTAGACCTTGGGGAGCAAAGAAGAGGAAAGACAGGTCATCACGAGGCAGGGAGCGTGGTTGGTAGGTAATGGACAGCGAGCGGCACCTCTGCGGAGTGCTAGTTGAAAGAAAGCATACCTTACCTAGTAGCCGAGCTGGAGCCCGACCTAGTAAAACAGCCTAAGATAGGTTGAGTAACTAAAGTGGGTACTCTAGCCCCGAAAGATGCACCTTGTTACTACGGTCAGTACATCCTGGCATTACAGGCTAGCTAGCCGGGGTTACCCACTTTTCTTATAGTTCGTACCCCACGTGCCTAAAAAAAGCAATCCCCATCTCGTTAAATTCGATGGCCGCCGAGCCCAAAACCGCCATCATCCTCGACCGGCTAGCTGCGGCCGACTTAGACGAAAGGACGAGTAACGCTGGTGGGGATGCGGCCTACTGCGCCTCGCTCGGGGCAGGCACTGGAGGCTCACTGGCCATGATTGACGGGGCGGCCCTGGCGGAGACTTTCGCGGCCTATAACCAGCAGTTGCGGCCGCGCGTGGAATAGGCCCAAGCCCAAGCGCTGGTCATGCTAGCATACTATTTGGTGCCTGGACTAAGGCAGGATTGAGCAGCGCAATACGCAACCACCTTCTTTCTAATGCCAAGGTAGTAATGCCTCAGGCAGAAGCTCTCTAGGATGGCCTAGTGACCCACTATGGGAGCAAGCCCACCCTGAAAAGCGCACCTTTCGGGGCCAAACTATACAGAGGGCTGGCGTGGCGAAGAGCAGTAAGGCTACTAACCTTGCTTCTAGGACTTGTCGACACTACTCTGGCTTTTCGCTTAGCTTTTCTTCCAGCACCTTTCGATACAACGCCTCATTGTTGTCTTCATACCCGCTGAATCGCTTGAGCTCCTTGCCGCGGCTGTCCGTCACCAGAATGAAGGGAATGGCGTTGAAATTAAACTTCTGCTTCACTTGCTCAATTTGTTCTTTGCCGACCAACAACTGCGGCCACCCCATCTGCTCCTGGCCCAACGCCTGTTGCCAGTTTTCTGGCTTTTCATCAATAGAAACGCTGACTAGGTGCACACCCCGGTCCTTGTAGTGGGCATAGAGTGCTTTAAGCTGGGGTATCTCTTGGCGGCACGGGCCGCACCAGCTCGCCCAAAACACGAGCATATTCACCTTCGCGCCATTATCCATTAGCCAGCCTTTCTGCTTATCAGGGCCAACAAGCGACAGGTTGGGATAAGGTTGCTCGGAATCGATACGCGTAACTAGGTACTGGTTGACCTTGCGACCAAAAGTGGATTGTTGCACCTCGGGGTTGAACGAACCCACTAGTTCGCGCAGCTCCTGCTCTGTGTACTGTTCTTTATAGTTGTAGATTTCTTGGAGCAGGTAGTACGAGTAGGGATTCTGAGTAATCTTGTTTTTGAAAAAACTGATTTTGGCCGCTCGTTTTGCTCCTTCCAGATTGCCTAGCCACCCAAAGTCGGCTGTCAAAAGGCTGAACATCACATCTGTTTCTCGATTACCTATTACTCTTATTCCGTCTTCGCTCTGCGCATCCCCTTCTAGTTGGGTATGCCCTTGAGTTAAAAAGAATGCGGTACTGCCGGAGGAAAAGCGCACGTGAGCTGCTCTCAGGCTATCAGGGTTGCGAATGGTATGGTTGCGCAGTAGGAGCATTCGGTGCCCTATTCGCTTAAAAAGTTGCTCGGTAGAAGTAGTAGTGTCAAATACAGGCTTGTTAGCGGTGTAATGAATCGAGACCATCTGGGGCGTGAACGAGGAATCAGGCGTAAGTGTGAAGCGAAACCTACCATCCTGGCACTGCGTCGAATCAAGCCGCTTCCAACTATGAGCATCGGCCAAGTAGACCTTCCCATTCTGTATGTTTTGTACGTTTCCCTCAATCACAATTTGCTCCGCGGGCTTGGCTTTAGTACAAGCCCCCAAACAAGCGAGCAGCCCCAGTTTGACCAACGAATTCTTCATAGCTTGCTGACATAGTGAACAGATGGTGAGAATCGATGCAATGTAAAAATTAAATATGAACATACTTCATTTGCATAGCCATAAAGCTTGACTACACAACCAAATAGCCGGTTGCGCTTTGCTGGCTGAATAGTTTACTCTCTTCCATTTTCCCGCTATGTGGTCACTCCCCAACCGCCCCTCGCTGACTGGGGCCATGCTCCTCTTCTTCACGCTCGCCTTTGGTCACCGCCCATGCCTTGCCCAGACGAAGGACCCGCTGCCACCTAGGCCAAAGGAAACGTCACCGACGCCACGCCTCGATATGGCCCCTCGCTTAGCCGACCGAGTACAGGACACGCCCGCTACGGTAGTCCGCCTGTTTAAAGACGCTGGCATGTCCCCACGTGCTCACGTGCTCACGGTCAACGAGCGTCGCCTCGTGGCTCAGTCTCTTGCTGCCCTGCCCCCTTTGTACCAACGCGTGTTGCAAACCCGGTTACGTAGCCTCAGCTTCCTGGACAACATGCCCAACACGGCCCTGACGTCCACGGTCGAGTCCACGTCTCCTAGCCCGCTCTTCGACATTACGATTCGTGCTGGGATTTTGCAGCAAACGGCCAGCGAATGGCTCACCGAAAAAGAGCGTACCTGCTTTACACCGAACGACTCGACGGTCCAGGTCGCCATCGAGGGCGGGGCGCGCGCTGCGCTTGACTACGTGTTGATGCACGAAGCCACACATGTGATAGATGCTACGCTGAAGCTAACCCCAACGTCTTCGGCCACGGGGCAGCTACTTGATAGCGCAGCGGCCAAGCCCTTCACGGCCGGGGTCTGGCAGCGCCGCACCCTACCTACCCCTGCCTGGCGGCACGCATTGCTGCTGCAGATTCCATTTCGGCGTGGCGGAAAAGCCTTGCCCATCACCAAGGCGGCCCAGGTATATGCCTCGCTACAACAGACGCCCTTTGTTTCTCTTTATGGCAGCTCTAGTTGGACCGAGGACCTAGCAGAATACCTGACAGTCTATTACTTCACCCACAGACTGCACCAACCGTTTCGCATTGTGCTCCGCCAGCACGCGCAGGAACTATGGGCGTACGAGCCTATGCAGTCTGGCTTGGTGCGGCGCCGCATGCGGCAGTTGAAACATTTGCTAGCCTAGCGGCACCGTTTCTGGGAAACATACATCCACCTTCACCTAGTAACCTGATAGCAAGCACACACTTATCAGACCCTCTTGATAGCCTTATAGATAGCTACTGCGCTACTGCTGCAATAGATTAAGGCTGACTATTGGCGCGTAGTTGCTCGTTCATAATGAATAAACTACATCCTAGGGATGGTAATGCATCTCTAAAAACCGTTTTTGGCGTACTAGCAAGCGTACCCTAGTGACCCCAAAGGCAGTTTTTAGAACGTTATTTCGATACGGGTTTTTGGAGAGTAACAATAGTGAATATCACCTATTTAGCGGTGGGTACTTTTGAGGGAGCGAATACCAGGCGCAAGGCGCGCAGCGCCGCCGGATGGTAAATAGTAGCGTGGGTTTCTGCAGGCATGGACTCATAATACCAACGCAACTGCTGCGGCGCAGCGGCGCGCAAGGCAGGGGCTAGGCGGCGCGATTCGGGAATGCGGGCATCATCACTGCTAGAAGCTACATACAGGGTTTTGGCCGGGCCCTTATAAGCCTGCAGCCGCGTCTGAGCCTGGTTTACTAGCCACCCGTTGTTCCACCACAAGCTGGGGTCAAAGGCTACATACGTATCAAATAAGTCGGGCTCCTGCAGTAGGGTTTCCATAACGAATAAGCCCGCTAAGGATTCGCCGATGATGGCCGTTTCAGCACTGGTGTGGTAACGCTGCCGAATCACGGGCATGAGCTCTGTGCGGATGAACTGGCGAAAGGCCGCTGAGCCACCTACTTGAGGCGCAATCTTTTTATCGTCTGCGCTGGTGGTAGGGCCGGTAAGGTCGCGCCGACGGGCCGTATTTTCGATACCGACCAGTAGAAAGGGGCGCATGGTTCCATTGGTCGTCAAGACCTGTACTAGCCCGGCCACATGCAAAAAGTCTTCCTTTATGCCCCCATCGGGCATATATAAAACAGGCAGTTGGCTAGCTACCGAATCTGCGTAGCCCGGTGGCACATACACATTTATGCGGCGAGTTTCTCGGAGTGCCACAGAAGGCAGGGTAAATGTTTGCCCTATCGGGAGGCTAGTAGGCGCAGATTGCGCATGCGCCATAGGAGGGCTAATGGTACTGACCAAAAGGCCACTAAGCGTAAGAAAGGATAAGTAATTCACCGCTGAAAGAGGAGCAAATAGAAGGTAGTGTGCACGAACCAATGGGACGAAGGTATTTTTAGAAATGTGAGTCGCCATTTACGCTCGCGTGTCGAGGCAGGAGGAGTCACACAAAAACAGGCATAGCAACCCCCGTTAAGCCGCTGTTAATAATGAGACTTTCTAGGTAGCAGGTGCAGGAGTCTTTTTACTAAGCAGCCCGATATACTGCGTGGGCACTAGCCAATAAGAAAACAGTAGGGCACCTAGGCCCAACTCTTTATCACAAACCCTCGAATTATAGCTACTTACACTTCTTTGAGGCTACTTGTTGAGGAATGCTGTGACTACTCTCGTGAGCCCTTTCATACTTGCGCGGGGCGGCATCCAGTCTTGGGCAGGCCCGCTCTTTAAATAATTCTATCGGCCTGATTAGCTGATAAAATGACACTAAAAAAATAAATAACTATCCTTTTCTCAGCTATCCATAGTGTACTATATTCGTCTGATTATCCAACCATTCTACAGCAGTCGCACTCAGTTAAAGCTGAACACTTGATGGCTTTATTCCGTAAGTAGCAATTCATTAATTACTTGCGCCAAAGCTTGTCTGGTTTTCGCTTTTGCCAAAGCATCACCTCTGCGCGTCTATTCTTCACTCTCGGCTATGAACCTACCCCTACGCGGGCTATTGGCGGCGGCATTGCTCCTAGGGAGCCTGCGACCCGCTTTGGCACAATTAGCGCCCGACACGCTAGCCCAAACTACTGCTGGCACTGATACGCTGCGCCTAGCCCAGCGACTGACCGAAGATGAGGAAGAGCCGGCTACGGCGAGCACCTTGCCCGTGGCCCCCATGCCCGTGGCCGTAACGGAAATAACGCTGCACGGCACCGTACTGGATGTAGCTAGTGGCAAGCCAGTGGCAGCCAGCATCGACGTGCTCGATAATGAGAACGGTTCGCTTGTCACCACCCTGCATTGCACGCCAGAGGGTAGCTACTCAGTAAACCTGCCGGCGGGTACCAACTACGGCCTAGTGCTGCGAAATAGCGCGTACCCTTTTCACTCCGAAAACGTGAACTTGGCATCGCGGATGGGCTTCCCAGAAACGGTGCGCAACTTCCGGTTGCAGAAGCTAGAGCCTGGCACCAACATCTTGCTGAATAATGTATTCTTTGAGCCCGGCACCGCTAAGCTGCGCCCCGAAAGCACAGCCGAGCTAGAGCGCCTCTTGAAGCTGTTAGGCGACAAACCCAAGCTGAAAGTGAAAATCAGCAGCCACAGTGATGGCACCGGTGACTATGAAGAAGGTGTGGCCCTGACCAAGCGCCGCGCCCAAGTAATTGCCGCTTACCTCACTGAGCACAAAATCAAAACCGAGCGGCTGACGGTGATGGGCTACGGAGCCAGCATTCCGCTGCGGGCCAGCGCCCTTGACGGCGACCGCCTGCGTAATCAGCGCACCGAGTTTAGAGTACTAGCTAACTAAGCGTAGCGTCGGCAAGTCCTAGGTGCTTGCAGCTACCACTTAGTACCTATAAAGCACGAAAAAGGGCCGCCAATTTGGCGGCCCTTTTTCGTGTAGCCAGCGCCGAGCACCCCTTTAGTGGAAGTGGCGGCACGGTTGGCTAGCAGTATTCTTCAAATGCACCTTGTAGGTTGTTGACGATGCGCATCATGTCAGAGCCTTCGATGTGGTAGCGCTCAATCATGTGCACCAGTTCGCCATCCTTAAACAAGCCGATGCAGGGCGAGGAGGGCGGATAGGGCAGCATGTGCTCGCGCATTTTAGCTACCGCATCGGTTTCCATACCAGCAAAAACGGTCACCAGTTTGGTGGGCTTCTTCTCAGCGCTGGCCAAGGCCAGCTTGAGGGCCGGGCGAGCTTTGCCAGCAGCGCAGCCGCACACCGAGTTCACGGCTACTAGCACCGTGCCTTCGGTTGGGGCCAGGGCCGCATCTACTTCCTGCGGCGACATCAGTTGTTCGAAGCCCGCTTCTACCAGGTCCTGGCGAATGGGAGCGACCATGTATTCGGGATAAACAGCCATAATAGGGTAAATTAATTTGGACTGAAACGGCGGACAATCCGTTTATTTCTTCGCAAAAATACGGCACGCGTCGCGCCGCATTCCATAAGCAGGCAACCCCGCAAAAGGTTCGTAGTGCTACGTTCATTTTCTGGCCACTATTGCCGTATACCTTACTGACTGCCTGCCGCTCCTAGGTAGTCATACTTGCTTAGTAACCCACTCATTCCTTTACCGTTTTGGCTCTTAAATTATCTACGCTTACTGGGCGCCTAGTGCTGGGCTTAGCCGCCTGGGCTAGCCTAGGCCTAGGCCACGAAGCCAGCGCCCAAACGGGCACGGGCAGCGGGCCACTGGGCCAACCCCGCCCCACAGCCGAGCTATTGCGTGCTCGCTCCAGACCTATGCCGCCGAGCACCGCTGGCAGGCAGCGCATTGTCGCCAGCGCCAGTACCAACCCGCATCTCGACGAAAGATTGCAGCGCCTTTACCAGGAGAGCGCAGCTGCACCAGGCACTGAAAGCCTACGGGCTCGCCACCCCGAGCTTACGTTTGGCAAGGACACGGCGCCCGCAGTGCTAGTGCGCATTACAGCAGAAGATGTAAATACGCTGCTGCCTAGCTTGCAAAAACGCGGTTTTGTAGTAGCCGCTTCTTATCCCAAGCTGCACTTTGTGGAGGGCCTGCTGCCGGTGAGCCAGCTCAGTGGCGACGGCCAGGGCGTGGAGGCACTTACCAAGCAAGGCCTGCTGGGGGTACTAAGTGCTTACGAACCGCAGCACAATGCAGGCGTGGTGACCAGCCAGGCCGACTATGTGCTGCAAGCAGCCCGCACCCGCGCCACCCGCCCCAAAAACGTGACTGGCAGCGGCATTAAAATTGGGGTACTGAGCGATTCTTTTGACGCCCTAGGTGGCGCGGCCGCCGATGTAGCCGCGGGCGACCTACCGCCCGCAGGGGTGCAGGTGCTGACGGAGGGCGGCCCTACCGACGAGGGCCGGGCCATGTGCCAGCTCATTTATGACCTAGCGCCGGGGGCAGCACTAGCTTTTAACACGGCTAATGGCGGCGAGGGCATCTTTGCCCAGCATATTCTGGACCTGGCCGACCCTAGCAAGGGCAACTGCCAAGTGATAGTAGACGACGTGCGCTACTTCACCGAGCCTTTTTTTCAGGATGGCGTAGTAGCGCAGGCCGTTAACCAGGTAGTGGCGCAGCGCGGCGTCAGCTACTTTTCCTCGGCTGGCAACAATGCCGATGCCAGCTATGAGAATGCTACCCCGCAGTTTATAACACCGACGGGCAGCACCAAGCGGCTGCTCAATTTTAATACGGCCAACACCACTACCGACGTTACGCAGCGCATTACGATAGCCGCCACAAACTCTTTCCGGCCCTTTCTGCAATGGTCAGACCCTTTCTACACCACTGCCGGGGTAAAAACCAACCTAGACATGTACCTCATTGCCGTGACCAACGGCACGGCAGGTGACACGGTAGCACGCGGCACCAACAATAATATTGCGCTGCAGTATCCGCTTGAAGTTCTTGACTTCACTAATACTGCTGCAACGGGCACTACGACCTTCGACCTTGTCATCGTGGTGCGGGGCGGGGTGGCCCCTACGCGCGTCAAATACATTGACTACGGCTCGGGCGCGACGCTCAGCGAATGGCGCACAAGCAGCAGCACCATCTCGGGGCATGCCGCGGCGGCTTCGGCCTATGCGGTAGCGGCGGTGCCCTACTATGCCCAGCAAACGCCGGCTAGCTATACATCGAAAGGCGGCGCACTGCCTTTCTTGTTTAGCCCAACGGGTACAGCGCTGGCGGCGGTAGAAACGCGCCAAAAGCCTAATATCACGTCGGTAGATGGCACAGACACTTCCTTTTTTGGCTTTGATATCGAAGGCAACGGCTTTCCTAATTTCTCCGGCACGTCGGCCGCGGCGCCGCACGCGGCGGCCGTAGCGGCGCTGCTACGCTCTTCGGAGCCAGGCCTAACGGCCACGCAGGTCTACAATCGCCTCACCAGTTCGGCTCGCCTCATTGGCACCATGGCCACCGACCCGCTCACTGGCCCCGGTCTGCTCGATGCCTACACGGCCGTGTACGGGCCAGTAGTGGCTACTGCCACGCCCTACATAGAGGACCTAGAGAAAACAGCGCTGCCCCTTAACTGGGCCGTGAGCACCTACCGGGCTGGGCGCGTGCGGGTAGTAAGCGGCCTAGGGGCCGCCTCAGGCAAGTACGAGCTGTTGCTCGATTCGGAAGTTAGCCAGTTGCAAAGTATTACCGAAGCGACCTGCTACGTGACGCCGGTTGCAGGCAGCAACTTACAGCTGTCATTCAGGCACCGTAAGAACGTAGCCGAAACCAATGAGGTCATGCCCACTTCGTACACGGGCAACGGCACCAGCCGCACCGATGGCGTGGCCCTCAGCGTGGATGGGGGCACGACGTGGTACCGCATCTACGACCTCGCTACTAACTCTACGACTAGTTACCAGACCAGCGTCGTCAACCTCACGCAGTTTGCGGCGGCTAATGGCCTGACCCTAGGTACTACTATTCGCATTAAATTTCAGCAATTCGGTACCGGCTCGGGCACCACAGACGCAACCCGGCGCGGTCGCTCGTTCGATGATATTGCCGTGACTGCTAGCACCCCAGGCTTAGTGGCTCTTTTCAACTCTAGCACGGCCACCGGGTGCTCTGGCTTGCAGGTGCAATACGCCGACACGTCGCTTTTCAAGTCGGCCGCTACCACTTATGCCTGGACGTTTGTAGGCGGCATCCCCGCTACTTCTACCTTGCGCAATCCGCTAGTGACTTACAATACGCCGGGCCACTATCCTGTCACGCTGAGCGTGAGCAGTGCCGGCAGCACTGCTACCCGCACCGACACGGGCTACGTTTTCATTTCGGGCCGCGCCCCGCAGGCTACTATTACGGCCAGCAGCACTAGCATCTGCCGCGGTGGCAGCGTCACATTCAGCAGCACAGCGCTTTACTGCCCGAGCACCTATGCCTGGAGCTTTCCGGGAGGCTCGCCGGCTACCTCTACCGCTGCCAACCCCGGGGCCGTCACATACGCTACAGCGGGCACTTACACGGCTACGCTCACGGTAGCAAATGCCTACGGCACCGTCACCAGCAGCGTCATTATCGACGTGGATGGGCGGGCACTACCGTTTGCAGAGTCCTTTGACAACTCCACTACCCTGCCGCGCGGCTGGACGCTAGTACGTCCTAGCGTCTACACCTGGTCATTGGTCGATGGCATTATCGGGCGGTCGGGCGTGGCCAGCCGGGCCCTTCAGGCCCCCTTTGTTGATGATGAAACCCGCGGCGAGCGGCCAGCTGTGTACACCCCAGCCATCAACCTAACGGGGGTAGCCAGTCCCAAACTACTCTTCGACCTTGCCTACGGGCCCTTTGCTACCGTGGCCGGGGCCGTTCCTACCGATATCGACTCGCTTAGTATCCAGGTGGTCGATGCCTGCACTGGCACAGTACTCGGCAAGCCCTACAGCAAAGGCGCCACCAACGGCCTTGCCACTAGCACTAGTACTCCCAATGTCTTTATTCCCACTTCGGGCAGCGACTGGCGGCAAGAGCTAGTAGACCTAACCCCTTTTGCTGGCAGAGTCGTCATCCTCCGGTTTATTGGCTACAATGATTACGGCAACTCTCTCTACCTCGATAATATTCAGATAGGCAACAGCTTACTCAGCCTGACTTCAGTAGCCAGCACTGTAGGGCTAGAAGTGTGGCCCGTGCCTACCCCGCGCGGCACTAGCCTCAACCTGCGCCTACCAGCCTACACTGGCAGCGTCGACCTGCGCTTGGTTGATAACCTAGGGCGCGTGGTGTGGCAGCAACAGCTTACGCAGACCGGCGCGGCCCTCGAGCGCACGTTGCCGCTACCATTCGCACCAGGCTTGTACAATCTGCTCTATAGCCCAGCTAGCGGCACGCCCGCCGCCCGCCGCGTAGTGCTTGAGTAAGGCTATTATATAGGTAGCCGCCCCTGCAAAATGACCAAGTGCTATTCCGCTTGGTCATTTTGCATTTTTTATGCTTTATCTTTAGGCTGATAATGAGCTAATACGTTATTTAAGTCTTTTTATAATCCTAATAAATAGAAAAGCGTAGCGAACAGTAAACTGCCGTAATCCTGCTACAACTACTAGCCTGAGGCGACCGCTTTCAGCTGATTTTCTACTGCTTTACCAACGTACTTTATGGCTATTTTTACGCGTTCCATCATCTTATCCTGTGGACTTTTAGGGCTTGGTACTAGTTTGGCGCAAGCGCAGAGCATTCCTTTCACAAAAGAGCAATTCACCATTGATAAGGATGGTCTTAAGCTCGCCCAACGCGAGCTAGAGTTAGGCGACCACGAAATGGGGGCCGACCCAGCCAGGTTTGGAGCCGCGCTGCCGCACTACCTACGCGCGCAAAAATTCAATCCTAAGAACGCCCTGCTCAATGCGAAGATTGGTGAATGCTACTTGCACTCTGCTACGAAGCAGGAAGCCCTACCCTACCTACAGCGCGCCCAGCAGCTCGATGCCAAAGCCGAGCCTCGGCTACACTACCTACTAGCCCGCGCCCTGCACCTAGGGGGGCAGTGGGAAGCTGCCATTAAGGAGTATGAGCAAGCGCGCCCAGTGGCCGCCGAGGCCACCAGCGATGACGTGGCCGTAACCACCGACGACCTAGCCCGCTGCGTGCGCGAGTGCCACCGCGGCCAGCAGATGCAGGCTCACCCTGTGCGCGTGAAGCTCGAAAATGTTGGCCCAAACATCAACTCGGCCATGTCGGACTACGCGCCGCTCATCTCAGCCGATGAATCGGTGCTGCTATTGACCTCGCGCCGGGCAGGCTCGACGGGTGGCCAGCTCGATGCAGAAGGTGACGGCATGCTGGAAGACATTTACCAAAGCGACTGGACTGGCTCGGGCTGGAGCCCCGCCCGCAACCTAGGCGCCCCCGTCAACACCGCCCACCACGACGCAACCGTGGGCCTTTCGGCCGACGGGCAGCACCTACTGGTGTACATGGAAGATAATGAGGGCGATATCTACGAATCGGACCTGATAGGCAACGCCTGGAGCAAGCCCAAGAACCTAGGCGCCCGCCTCAATACGAAGTATCATGAATCTGCGGCTTGCTACTCGCCCGATGGCAAGTATCTGTATTTTGTGAGCGACCGGCCCGAGGGCAACCGCGGTGGCCGCGACATCTACCGCTTAGAACTCGATGCCCGCACGCCGGCCGAGAACCTAGGCCCAGTTATCAACTCGCCCTACGACGAGGAAGGCGTCTTTATGCACCCCGATGGCAAGACGCTTTACTTCTCCTCCAAAGGCCATGACTCAATGGGCGGCTACGATATTTTTAAGTCGACCCTCAACGCGAAGGGCCAATGGAGCGAGCCCGAAAACCTAGGCTGGCCCATCAATACCCCCGACGATGACGTTTATTTCGTAATGTCGGCCTCAGGCCAGCATGGCTATTACTCTTCTGACCAGCCGGGCGGCCTAGGTGGTAAGGATATTTACCGCGTCACGTTCCTGGGTCCCGAGCCAGCACCGGCAGCCATAGCCGCCAAGACCCCAACCAAGCCTAAACCCGGCGCGCCTGCTGCCCTAGGTGCTAAGGCTCCGACTGCTCCCGCTAAACCCGCAGCGGTGCCTGCCCTAACGGCCGCCACCCTGGCGCACGTGACGGTACTGAAAGGCATGGTAACGGATGCTGTGAGCAAAAAACCGCTTGCCGCGACTATCGAAGTAATTGATAATTCGAAGGGGGAAGTTATCGCCACTTACCAGTCGAATGCGGCCACGGGTCGCTACCTCATCAGCTTGCCATCGGGCCTGAACTACGGCGTGGCGGTGCGCCAGCCCGGCTACTTGCTTTACTCCGAGAATGTAAACCTGGCGGCCAATGCTCCCTACGCCGAGCGGCAGCAGGATGTAGCCCTAAACCGGCCCACGCTTGGCTCTATCGTGGAGCTGCGCAATATTTTCTTTGCTCCAGCCCAGGCCGATTTGCGCCCCGAAAGTGCCGCCGAGCTTATCCGCTTGCAGCAATTGCTGACCGAGCAGCCGACTCTACGCCTAGAGCTCAGTGGCCAAGGTGATGCCGACGCCAGCGCAGACCTGCGCCAGCAGCGCGCCGAAGCCATCTTGGCTTACTTAACCAGCCACGGCATTGCGCGCGCACGCCTCAGCACGGCGGCCCTCGGGCAGCCGGTGGCATCGGTGGCCAGCACACCGCAGCCGACGAGTGGGCCCACTGCTTTTCGAGTAGTAGCTACGGCCGCTAATTAGGCGGAACTAGTAATGCTCAGCAACAAATAGACTGCACTGAACGAGCAAACCCACCCACTGGGCTTGCTCACTAGCTCTTCCTCAGAGCACTTGGCTAATTTGCAGACCTAGATAAGATGGCTGGCAATAGGCCAGCGCCTGGCTCGTGCGCGTTTGTTCTGTAGTTGTTGTACTTACTACCCGTCTTCGCTGGTTGGCGGCGGTGTTCTGCCTGCTTGTGCTGGGCGGGCCCGCGCGTGCCACGCCGCTGCCGGCGCCCCACGCATTCGTGCGCCAGTTTGGGCCCGCCGATGGCCTTAGCCAGACGTTTATTTACTGCCTCTTACAAGACCGGCAAGGCTACCTGTGGCTAGGTACCGCCGAGGGCTTAGTGCGGTATGATGGCGCTCGCTTTGTCACGCTCACCACCCACGATGGCCTTGCCGAAGACTTCGTAACCGGCCTATGGGAAGAGCCTAGTACTGGCCGCTTGTGGGTGGCGCATCGCGAGGGAGGGCGCTCGCTACGTGCCACTCCGGGTGCCAATTTCCAAGCCGTAGCGGCTACGGTAGCCCTGCCCCAGGGCTGGCGCCCACCAGCCCCCGGCCCCCCGGCGCCCGACACGGCACGCCTGCGTGCCTATCTGCGCCGCTACCCGCTGCCGCTGCCCGCCGATGTCACCCCGAGCTGCCTGCTCGAAGACCGGGATGGCAATGCCTGGCTGGGCACCTCCGGCCAGGGCCTGTGGCGGCATAGCGACCGGTTCGTGACCCTAGTACCGCTGCCTACTAACTATGCTGCGGCGGGCACTACGCTAGCACCAGCGCTCCTGGCCGGCGCGGCTACGGCTATTTGGGGAGCGGCAGGCTCGCGCTTTTTCCTGCTTGATAACCCTGTGCATACGCTGGCCAGCGCCGGCAGTAGTGGCCTGCTAGCAGCACCAGTACGCACCTTTTTGCCCCGGCCGGCCGCTCTAGGAGGGGGCGTGTGGGAAGGCCGGGAACAAGGGGGCGTGTGGACGGCCGCTAAACCCGGCGCCCCAGCTGCCCGAGTGCTGGGCTTGCCACCGGGACTAGCAGTAGCGGCCCTGGCATACGCGCCAGGGTCGGGGCTATGGGTGGGCACCGTGGCCGATGGCATCTATTACCTGCCGCTGTCGAGCAGTGGGGTGGCTTCGCTACCCGCCGTGCATTTCACGACAGCCAACGGCCTGCTGCACAATCAGATTTACGCGCTACTAGCCGACCGCACCGGCCGTGTGTGGATAGGTACGCACGGCACTGGCCTCTCGGCTTGGGAACCGAGGAGCCGCCGCTTTCGGCATTACCGAGTGCACGCCAGTGGCTTGGCAGTCAATACCCTGAGCGAAGACAACCTAGGCACCATTTGGGTGGGCACCGAGGGTCAGGGGCTTTACTACCTACCTGCAGGCGCTAGTCGGTTCTCTAATTCAGGAACGGGGCCTGCTGGCTCATTCGACGATTATACCCTAGCTATGGCGCCCCTAGGTGAGTACTTGCTGCTGGTGCACCCGCAAGCACTCACCTTGCTTGATACCCGGCGGCGCACGGGGCGCTCCATTCGCCTTTTAGCCCGCAATTTCCTGCCTGCTGCAGCAGTGTTAAATGGGCGCCAGCCTACTGCCTGGGTAGCCACCCAAGCCGGACTACTCCGCCTAGATGTGCAGGCGCTGCTAGCCTGGTTTGCGCGCACGGCAGCCTCACCTAGCTTGGCCCTCACCGGCGCCGAAGTAGACGGTGAAAGCCGTTTGCCCACCGCTATCGGCGAGCTTTCGGCGCAGCAGCACCGCGTCAGCTTCACTTTTCAAGGTCTGAGCTTAGCGGCAGGTGATGCCCCATTGCTCTACCAATACCGGTTACACGGTCTTTCTACCGATTGGAGCCGCCCTAGCCCAGCAGGCGAGGCCCAATTTGTAGGCTTGGGCGCAGGTAGCTACTTACTCGAGGTGCGAGCTCGCTACGCCAGCCCAGCCGCCACTGCCTGGAGCCCGGTGGTTAGCACTCCTTTTAGCATCGCCACGCCGTGGTGGCAGCAGCCCTGGGTACTGGCCCTAGGGGCGCTGGCCGTGCTGAGCGGGGCTGTGCTAGTGGTGCGGGGCCGCGAGCGCCTGCTGCGCCACCAGCGCGCCCACCTCGAGCGCACGGTACGCCAGCGCACCAGCGAGCTTCGCCAAAAAAACGCGCACATCGAGCAAATGAACGGGGAGCTACTCGTGGCCCGCGATGCGGCCGAGGCCTCGCGCCGGGCTAAAGCCCAATTTCTGGCCAATATGAGCCACGAAATTCGCACCCCAATGAACGCCGTTATTGGCCTCACCAACCTGCTTCAAAATACGCAGCCTACCCGCGAGCAAGCTGAGTATCTCACGGCCATCGGCTCCTCGTCACAGAACTTGCTGGTCATTCTTAATGATATTCTGGACTCCTCTAAAATGGAGGCCGGCAAGCTGACGCTGGAGCAGATTCCCTTCCGCCTACCCGATGCGGTACGCCGCCTCAGCACTATGTTTCGCTACGCGGCCGATAGCAAAGGCTTACAGCTAACGATAGAGGTAGCGCCCGAAGTACCCGCCGCTGTACTCGGCGACCCTACCCGCCTGCAGCAAGTACTGATAAACCTAGTCAGTAACGCGCTAAAGTTTACACGCCAGGGCAGCGTGTCAGTGCAAGTCAATCTTGCAGTGCCCCCCGCCCCCGATGCCTCACACGTGGCGCTGCGCTTTGCGGTGCAAGACACTGGCATTGGTATCGCCGCCACGAAGCTCAACGCCATCTTCGAAGACTTTTCGCAGGCTAACGCTAGCACTACTCGCGAGTTTGGGGGCACAGGCCTGGGCTTGAGCATCGCCCGCAATCTAGTGCAGTTGCATGGTGGCCAGCTAAGCGTGCGTAGCACCGAAGGCGTAGGCTCAGAATTCTTTTTTGAGCTCACCTACCCCATCGCCGATGCCACGCTGGCGCAGCCCGAGGTGCACACGGGTCCGCTACCGGCCTTCGAGCCCATGCTGCGCGTGTTGGTGGCCGAAGACAACGAGCTAAACCAATTGGTAGCGCGCAAAACTCTGGAAAACTGGAACGTGCACGTCGTCATTGCCGCCAATGGGCGCCTGGCTGTAGAGCAAGCCACCCAAGCCGCCGAACCCTTCGACGCCGTGCTGATGGATGTGCAGATGCCTGAACTCGATGGCTACGCAGCCACCCGGGCCCTGCGCGAGTTTTTCCCCGACGAGCGGCGCCTGCCCATTATTGGTCTCACAGCCTCGGTGCTGCCCGAAGACCGTGGCCTGGCCCTATCCGCTGGTATGAACGATACGCTCGCCAAGCCCTTCGACCCTGCCTTGCTACATGCACGGTTGGCCTACTTCACTGGCCGGCAGCCCACAGCCTCTACCGATGCGGTAGCAACGCAATCCAACTTAGGCGAACCTGCAGCTGTCCCCCTTCCTATACTGCGCCCCGATTGGCAGCTACTCGAAGAACTGGCCTGTGGCAACGAGGCTTTTATTAAGCAGATTGTCAATACTTTTTTGAGCGAAGCACCCTCTTTAGAAGAGGTCCTAACCGCGGCTTTTCCCCACGATGCCGATAAGCTCGCGCAGGTAGCGCATAAGCTCAAGGGCCAAGTAGCTTATTTCGGGGTGCCGGTGCTTCATACTCAGCTAGATGAGCTAGAGCGCAGTGCCCGCCGCGCCGATTGCCAGCACTGCGAGCCATTGCTCCTCGCCATTCGGCAGCAGCTAGGGCAGCTTTATCCGCACCTAGAAGAACGCGCTTAGCCTATGCAGCCCACTAGGTGCTCTTAATCAGGAGCTACTTACCGTCTACACCATAACTTCACTTTTACTTCGTAAAAGATTACGCTTTTTGTAGCTAACACATAGCAACACACATTAAATTTATACAATTTTTCGCCTCTACTTAACAGCCTTTATAAACCATCCGTATTACTATGCCTACTACGCTACCAGAGCCTGCTCCCATCCTTCCTCCCCTGCGCTGTTTAGTAGTGGACGATGACCCTTTGTCGGTACAAATAGTGCTGAACTGCATTGCCAACACCCCCTTTCTGCAAGCCGTTGGCTCGTGCAGCAGTGGCATGGAAGCCGCTGAGGTACTGCGCACTCAAGCCGAACCTATAGATGTGCTTTTCTTAGACATTGAGATGCCCTTGATGTCAGGACTCGACCTACTGCGCCTGCAAGCTGAGCTACCACAGGTCGTACTCATCACCAGTAGCGACCACTACGCGGTACAAGCGTTCGAATTCGCGGTTGCTGACTATCTGCTCAAGCCATTGTCCTATCCGCGCTTTTTGCAAGCTGCTCAGAAAGTTCTTGAAAATATCACGGCCGAGCGGACGGCTGAGCCTGATACGCTGAGCCCCACGCCTACTTCGACAACGGAACCCGACTTCACGTTTGTGAAAATGGATACCAAACTAGTGCGGGTTGATTTTCGAGAGGTGCAATACGTAGAGGCCCTAGGTGACTACGTACACATCGTCACGACCCAAAGCAAGTTGATAGTGTACAGCACGATGCGGGCCATTGAAGAGAAGTTTCCTCCCTCGCAATTCCTGCGCGTCCATCGCTCCTTTATTGCGAATATTAACTGCATCCAAGCGCTGGAAGACAACTCTCTGCTAGTCAGAGACAAATATATCCCTGTGGGCCAGACCTACTTGCGCAACGTCTTGCAGCGGCTCAATCGCCTCTAAGCATACTTATCCTAACGGCTTTATTTGCCTGCTCGCTAGCCGGGTTAGGGCCACAGTAGGGCGGCTATTTTTATCCTATATATGCGTTTTTTTCGTGTTTTGGTGTGTGCCGCGGCTCTTGGGGCCAGCACTTGGCATGCGGCCCACGCCCAGTCGGCCGCTGCCGACTGTGGCCCGCCCTTACTGCCACAGCTATGCGTCGATTTTGACGCGAGCCGCTCTGTTGATGCCGCCGCGGGCAATCTAGTATACCGCTGGCACATGGGCGACAGCACCACGCTCAGCGGTTTCACTATCAACCATTGCTACAAGCGGCGGGCCCGCTACCAAGTAGTGCTTGATGTCGAGGTCTCCGCGACGGGCGAAGTGCGCCGGGCCGAAAAGACCTTTGAGGTGGACCTAGTAACGCAGCCCGTTATCAACTTTAGCTTCCCGGCTACCACCGTGCACGTGGGTCAGGCTATTGCCTTTGATGCCTTAGACTCGGGCCTACCCACGTGCCAGAACATTGCTTATATCTGGGATTTTCGCGATGGCACCACCCAGCAGGGCCATCGCATAGAGCATACTTTTCGCCGGGCGGGCCGCTACGCGGTGCGCCTGAGCCTGCGCGGCTATGGCCCCGGCGATTGTGCCGATAGCCACTGTGCCACTCGCGAAGTAGTAGTGGTACCCTAGGGTCATTCCGGCGCTCCACTACGCAGAATATCCAAGACGAGCGTCCACACTTGCTCGTAGGGAATGATTTCAATTTCGGCATCGGCCTCGCCCACCATTGGGGCTTGGCTTAGCTGCGCTAGTAGGTTTTGCCCCCGCTTCGCCAGTGCAGTGGGGTCAAACTCGCCCTCAGGCAGCAGCAGCAACAAGCGCAGCAGCAGCCGGCTACGTAAGGTGGCTGCATCGCGCAGGTGGCGCTGCTGGTATTTGCGCAGGCGCTCGAGGCGCGTCAGTACTGGCTCTAGCGACCGCTGCCGCAAGTAGTGAAGCAGCTGAAAAACAAGAATGGCCACATTATAGCCACGCTTATCGCGGGCGTATTCAGGCACGGTTAGCGCGGCAAATATGGCTAGTTGGTTGCGGCGACGCAGGGGTATTTTATCGGGCGGCTGCACAAACTCTACATAGGCTTGTAGCAAACCCCACCGCTCTTGCGCTGCTGGGCGCTGCTTTGAGAGCGAAGGGTTTTTATGCACGGTATGTAGCAGCAGCAATGCTTTGTCGTATTCGCCAGCGTGCAACGCAAGTAAAATGTAGTGCTCGTAATAGTAAAACCAGTTGTTGGAGGTAGGGTGCAAATTGGCGGCGTACTCTTCAGCAAGCTTCAGCCCTGCCGTGTACTGGCGCCCCCGTAAGTGCGCGTACACGCTCATAAACTGATTAAACCGCTGGTCAAAGCGACGCTCATTAAGCTTACCCTTACGCAGCATCTGTGTGGCAGCCGTAGTCGAACGTATTATTTCGTTATAGTCACCCGCGAGCCCAGCCTGCACCAAGCGCAGTCGGTAGAGCGTTAGAAAAGTGGTGAAAGTTTTAGCTTTCTGATGCAGCAGCTGCGCTTTTTCTAGGTGCGCCGCCATCTTAGGCAGTAGTGCCTGCCGCACTGCTACAGGCCGCCGCATGGTGAGGCTGATTTGCGTAGCTAGCTCCTCCGACTCGTGTTCGTAAGCCAGAATTTGACGCAGCTTGTGCAGTTTTTTGGTGGCAGCCGTGTATTTATGCTGCTGCCGCTGCCCAGCATATAGCGTGCATAATCGGTGGCAAGCCTGCTCAGCATAGTTAATAAACTCGCCTTTTTCGGCCGCCCGCAAGCAGCGCCTCAGCAGGCGCTCGCTGAGTACGTACTCTCCTTCTAGGTACAGGATAGTTACTTTGTGCAGCAAGTCAAGGCATTCTAACTCGTAGCGACGAGCAACGAAAAGTCGCGTGTCAGAGTGGTCGAGAAAGAAAAGATGATTCAGCAGCTTGTCCTGCACCCTGACGCGTAGTCGCAGAAAGGCTGTTTGGTTAGCGCTTGTGTGCTTGCCATACAGTTGCTTAACGAGGCCTAGGGCTGTTACATTTACGTCTGCCGCTAGCAACGTAGCCAGTTGTACTTCTTTGCCTGGCTGCTTCCCATTCAAATCGAGCAAGGGCTCATTTTTGAGGCGGCGCAATGTCACAATTCGGGCCAGATTTGCGATTTCCTTCATAGGAAAAGCGTGTTAATAGGCTAATAGCGCAGTATCGCGTTCATAATTACCCTAAAAGTAGCACGCAAAAAAAGAAGTAAAATGTCCTTGCTGACTTTAGACCCAAACAGGAATTTTGTAATATGGAAAAGTGTGATTTCTTCCTCGAAGCGATGTCACAATTTCCACTTTTTTTTGCAAAAAATGGGTTCAACTGTAGCGCTTTTATTGCAGTGCATCATCTACATTTGCGGCACTGCCTATAATGAGTTATAAAAAATCTTATTTAAAACATTGTCTTGTTTTCTGTAAGACTGTCCTTTAAGGAGGCTCCTGGGTAGCGGAATTTTGTCACAGTTAATCACCGCAACAATTTCACAACCCTCTTAACATCTCTACCATGTTTGACCTCTTTATCATCGCCCTGATTCAGTTCGCTACCCTCACTGGCGATGCACCTGCTACTAAAATCGGCGGCAGCGGCTGGGAGAACGACGCTACTTCGACCCAAATTGGCGGTAGCGGCTGGGAAAATGATGCCACTTCGAGCAAAATCGGCGGCAGCGGCTGGGAAAATGATGCTACCTCGAGCAAAATCGGCGGCAGCGGCTGGGAGAACGACTAAGCGTCGTTAGCCGATAGTTTCTTAACTTGCTGGTGTTGCTATTTCACCGCGCAGTTAAATGAAATATCTTTGGTTTAGTTGGGTACTAGTACTTGGTAGTAGTTCATGCTCCTTACCAGCTAAGCAACAAGCAGGTACCACGGTGAATATTCGCTGGAATCGCGACCCAGAGAATTTGTCACCACTAGCCCAGCCTAACCAAAATGCAGTTGACGCCGCCACATTGCTCCACTGCAGCTTGCTACAAGTCGACTTGTCAACGGGGACTTATTCGCCAGCATTAGCTGACTCTTTGCCCCGAACTCGCCTGCTAGGTGACTCGCTTACGCACTTGCAGTACCAGCTGCGCCGCGCCGCAAGCTGGGACAATGGCCGCCCAGTGCTAGCTACCGATGTAGCCTTCACGCTGAAGCTAATTTTTTGCCCTGGCTTGCCCAATGAAAAGGCTCGGGCTCCACTTGGGTTCATTCGCGACATCAAGCTTGACCCCACCAACCCACGTCGTTTTACACTAGTGTGCCGTGGGCAAGCGCCGGAATTTAGCTTTGAGTCTGGTGATTTTGCCATCGTACCAGAAGACGCCCTGGACCCTACACATAGCCTGCGCAAGTTTTCGGTGGCGAGCGTGGCCACAGCTAATGCTACTGAGCCCACATTAGCTGCCTTAGTAACTCGCTACCAGCAAGCCGACCTAGGCAGGAACCCTAAGCGGCTGCCTGGCTGCGGGCCTTATAAGCTGGCCAAGTGGAAAACCAATCAATACCTGACCTTCGAGCGCAAGACGCACTGGTGGGCCGATAACTTGCGCCCAGCACCATTTGTGCTACAGGCTAAGCCAGCCAAGCTGCACTTCCGTATCATTGCGGATGATGCGACGGCCGCCCTAGCGCTACGGCGCCACGAGCTAGATGTGCTGCCTCAGGTATCAGCACGCGATTTTAAGCGCTTGCAGGAGTCCTCGGCTGCTCGGCAAAGCTTCGCATTCTACTCTACTGTTTCTTACGAGGTTGTAACCGCTGGCTTCAATACGCGCCGCCCCCTGCTGCGCGACTCGCTTACGCGCCAAGCCTTGAGCAAGCTGTTTGCCCCCGCCCGCTTGCTACAAGCTACGCAGCTAGGCCAGGGCCAGCGCACGGTGGGCTTGGTGCACCCCGGCGACCGTCGCTATTACGCTAGTAATCTGCCGCTGCCCGCCTATAATTTGCCGCAAGCCCAAACCCTGTTGCAACGCGCAGGCTGGACGCAGCAAGCCACTGGCTGGACGCGCTCAGCTGTGGGCAGCCAGGCCGAACGCCTAGCCCTGATGCTACGCTACCGCACCGACGAGCCGACCTTCCAAACCATTGCCCTGCAGTTTAAGGCGGCGGCTGCGCTGCTCAATATCCCTGTAGAGTTGCGGCCTACTGAAAGTTCGTTGCTGACGACTGCCCTCCGCGAGGGTAACTTTGACATGTATATACGCATCCAAAAGGGGAATCCTTTTGCGTTTGACTATGCGGCCATGCTGCATTCGCGTAACGCTAAGGAAGGGAACTTCACCAAATTTGGGACGCCAGCTACCGACCGGCTCATCGAAGCAGTGGCCACTGCCGAAACGCCGGTCCAAAAGCGCCAGTTGCTGTATCGCTTCCAAGTAATGCTACAGCAGCAGGCACCACTTGTGCCTCTCTTTTTCTTGTCTTACCGCTTGGTAGCCGACCGGCGCTTACAAAACTTGTATCCGTCGGCACTCAGGCCTGGTTATAGTGCGCCAACCATAACGTGGGCTGCTAACGCAGCACCCGCACTGGCGCAGCAATGACACTCCTAGGGCGCTGGCTAGTGGCGCAAGTGGGGCGAGCTGCCCTGGCCGCCTGGGCTATTGCCTCGCTAGTGTTTCTACTAAGCCGCCTTGACTCTGCCAAAGCTACTGACTTATTACTAAGCGAAGTAGATAGTCTCAATAGCACGGCGTTGCGAACCGATACAGACGCTACTCAGCGCCAAGCTCGCCAAGCCATCAAACAGCGCCTCGGCTTAGAAGCACCTCTTTTTTACGTCACGCGCACCCAGCAAGTGGGGGTAGTAAAGTGGCACTGGCATGGTTTGCACAACCAATACCACCAGTGGCTTGTGGGGCTATTACATGGTCAGCTAGGGCTTTCCTTTCGCGACGGTCAGCCCATCGGGCCGCGCTGGCGCGCTGCCTTAGCCTACACGCTACCCCTCACGGGGCTAGCCACCCTAGGCGCCATCGCTGGAGCATTGCTGCTGGGGTTAACACTAGCAGGCGGGCCTTCAGCGCCGGCGCTTTCTGGCTGGCGAGCAGGACTACATACACTGCTGACGGGGCTGCAAGCGCTACCACTTTTTGCATTAGCCCTGGGCCTGTTGTTTACCCTCGCCAATCCTGACATGCTCAACATCTTGCCGGCCTACGCGGGCTCGGCTGATACCGACGAGTTGTGGGACCAACAAGCCCTGCGGCTGGTGCTACCCGTGCTAGCGCTAGTGCTGGCCGTATTGCCTGAGCTAGCGCTGCTACTGGCACACACTCTTCGCCACGAGCTAGGCAGTGATTATGCCACCACGGCTCGCGCCAAGGGACTGAGCAACCGCCAACTGCTGCAGAAACATGCCTTGCCCAACGCCATCTTACCGCTGCTGACCGCTTTTGCGGGCCTGCTGCCAACCCTAGTAGCGGGGGCTGTAGTTGTAGAAAAGATTTTTTCTGTACCTGGTACTGGTCGCCTGTTGGCCGAAGCTGTAGCGATGCACGACTACCCAGTGGTAGTAGCTGGTGTATTACTCACAGCGTTGGCCCGGCTGCTCGCATTGGCCTTAGCTGATGCGCTGTACGCCTGGGCCGACCCGCGCATTCGCCTGCTGTCATGAGCCAGCCCGTTTTTCGTGCTCGCGCCACTGGTTTTTGGTTTGGGGTGAGCTGGCTCTTACTGGTGTTAGGTGGAGGCCTACTGGCTCCATGGCTACCATTAGTGTTTCCGCCCGCTGTGCCCGACTTGCAACACATAGCCGAAGCACCCTTGTGGGCCAGCAGCCCTACGCACTGGCTGGGCACCGACCTACAAGGCCGCGATGTGCTCACCGAATTGCTTTATGGAGCTTGGCAAGTAGTTAGTGTCAGCCTACCTGCAACTTTATTAGCAACAATAGTTGGGGCACTGACTGGGGGGGCAGCAGGCTTCTGGGGCAATAAAGGCCTGCGCGTGTCGTGGGCCGGCTGGCTTGCTGGGGCAGCTGCGGGCTGGTGGGCCTTGGCACTGCCTGGCCGGGGACCGTGTTCGCTAGCACTGGTAGGCTTAGCAGGGCTTGCCTGGTGGTACCAGCGCTCGCACGCTGCTAAGCCAAGTGGTTGGCCGTTACCCCTCGACAGTCTGTTTCAAAGTGCACTCACGCTGCTAGGTGCCGTACCCCGCCTCGTGCTGGTGTTGGTCTTTGCGGCCGGCCCCGCCCTAGGTACTGTGCAGCTAGTAGTGCTGCTGGTGCTGGTGGCCTGGCCCGAGCCAGCCAGCCAAGTGCGTGCTCAAATGCTACGCGTGCGTGAGCTATCCTTTGTAGATGCGGCACGGGCGGCGGGCCTAGCCCCTACGCGCGTGTGGTACCGGCACGCACTACCGCACGCGTGCCGACCGCTGCTGGCTACCGCGCCGCTCAGCCTAGCCGGCCTCATCGGCTTAGAGAGTACGCTGGCCTTTCTAGGAGTCGGGCGGCCCCCCGATGTACCTAGCTGGGGAAATTTGCTCGGTGCGCTGCAACAGGAACCGAGCGCTTGGTGGATACTGGCCAGTGCAGGTGGCACTTTGGTTTTGACACTGCTGGCCTTACAACAGTTAGCGCAGCAGCTAGGAAAACGCAGGTAAGCCCATATTTTATGTGCTGTTTGAGGGAGAAAACGCAAGCCTTTGAGCTCGCTTGATGTCGCGTTTTTATTCTTTTTCGTCAAATAGGGCTGTTATCAAATTGCATCAAACACAACTCACTATAATAGCAACATATTGTTTTTTTGCCTATTACACGTAACAACTGCTGTGCTAGCCAAAAATATTTTGTTCTTTTATATAATTTTTACCTGGCTACATTCAGCATCTTCGATGTCGTAGAAAAAACAGGTTTGTCCTTTAACTAGCTTAAGCAACGCCCTAAAATTGTATTAGAATTTGAGTCCCCATCTATGGGCTTACCGGTTCTACTGCCTTATTTCTGCCGTTGCCATGAGTACTACTTTTTGCTTCAACCAAGCGCTATCGCAAGCCAGTGGGCTCGTAGAGGATTTTTCCTACCTCTCGGCCGAGCGCGACTTCATGACGCCCGACGGCCGCTTAGTACCCCGCGAACTTGGTGAGGCAGCTCTGCGCCAGCGCACAGCACTGCTCGTTGGTGGGCTGCTAGTGGGCTTTTGGCCTACACAAATCTGATTTTCAGTTAATTAAATATACAGGATAGCAAGCCTTACTGGCGCTGTCCTTATTACAGTGTTGCATACAACGTCCAGTATAGCGTGTCCTTTTATTAAAAAGCGGAAGGTTTATAGCTGAAAAACCCGTTGGCTCTGCCAACGGGTTTTTTTCTTGCTTCCTAGGTGCCTCTACTTGCTTTGTTGCGCCAGCAAGGCGATGCCTTCCATAAAACTACGGGGCTGGTAACCTAGCTCACGCTCAGCTTTTTCAATAATAAATCCTGTGCGCGGCGGGCGCTTGGCCGGCTGCGTGAAAGTAGATGCATCAACCTGTTCTAGCAGGGCGGCATCTAGCTCAAAAAAGGCTGCTACCTGCTGCGCCATTTGGTAGGGGGTCAATAGCTCGTGCCCACTAAGGTGGTAAATGCCCTGGGCGCTGTGCAGGGCCAGTAGCCAGCAGCCAAGGGCTAGGTCTTCGGCTAGCGTAGGCGTACGCCACTGGTCAGATACCACTTTTATTTTCTGGTTTTTACGTAGCGAATCGCGCACCCAAAGTACGATATTACTACGCCCTCCGCCGTGCACGGTGCCATATACCAATACGGTGCGGGCAATGGCCCAGCGCAGGCCGGGTGTAGCTCGCACTATGCGCTCGGCGGCTAGCTTGCTTGCGCCATAGTGGCTGATGGGGTCGGGGGTGGCCTCCTCGGTCAGCGGCCCAACTAATCCATTGAAAATAAAGTCAGTGCTGAGGTGAATAAGGTGAATATCTAGTTCGGCGCAAGTGCTGGCTAGGTACTCTACAGCTGTCACATTTTGAGTCCAGCAAGCGTCTTGATTCAGCTCGCACTCGTCTACCTGCGTCATGGCAGCCGTGTGGATGAGGTGCGTGGGCTGCTCCTGCACAAGCACTTGGCGCACTTGCACAGCATCAGTTACATCGAGGGGCACAAAGCGCACGTCGGGGTATAAGTCGGCCAGCCGATTGGTACCACGGGCAGTAGCCACCACAGTCACCTGAGACTGCTGGCGCAGTAGGGCTACCAGCTTTTGGCCCAGTAGGCCATTCGCACCGGTTATCAGAATTTTCATGGGTGTAGAAGGATCTAGGCCGACCAAGACTAATAAGCGTAGCCGTACAGCTGCGTGATTTTCTTTTTGCGAAGCCGCTCTACCTTCATCGTCATTTTCAGGTCGCTGAGTGGCCGGTCGCGGCCGTCCTTGGGCAAGGCAGCTATTCTGTCAATAACCTCTTGCCCCTGAATAACCTGCCCAAATACCGTGTACTGACCATCCAGAAAATGCGTGCCTTGGTGGTTTTCTACTAAGTAAAACTGGCTGCTGCTGCTGGCCCGCTGCGGATTTACAAAGTCGCCCTGCCGGGCGGCAGCCACGGCACCGTAGTCGTGCTTGTGGCCCGCCGTCAGTTCGGCCGGTATTGTTGGCTCGTTAGCCGGGCCCTGGCCGTCGTTGTTAGGGTCGCTGTCCTTCGAGTTTGGGTCGCCGCCTTGCACCATAAACTGCGGAATGACGCGGTGAAAAGTCGTGCCGTTATAAAAGCCCGCCTTGGCTTTGCGCAGAAAGTTGGCGCGGTGCAAGGGCGTATCGCCGAACAGGATAAGCCGAATATCACCTAGGCTGGTCGTAATTGTCACTACCTCATCTTTCTTGCTTTTGAGTGCAGGCTTACTCGCCCAGCTAGGCAAACTGAGCAGCCAACAGAAAATAAGCAGGGAACGAAGCAAGTAGTTATTCATAGCTAAACCAAACAAATTCAACCTTCTACATATATAAGGAGCACTAATAGCGGAGCCTATAGGTCGCCCCGCTGCTCGCGGATGCTGGCCAAGATAGCCGTTCCGCCATGCCCTAGCACATACTCAGCCACAGCCATACCAAGGCCCTCGGCCTGCGCGATGGGAGCAGTTTGGGTGAAGTCGATGTACTCCTCCCCGCTCAGGCTGATAAGGCCGCCGTGCAGCGTGATATCGCCCGCGTCGGAGAGGGTAGCGAGCGCGAAGGATGGGATGCTACAGCCGCCTTCCATGGTACGCAAGAAGGCGCGCTCGGCGAGCAGGCAACGGTGCGTGGCCGGGTGGTCTAGAGCCTTTACTATTCTTTCTTTCAGGCTACTATCAAGAAAGCGCGAGCTCTCGACCGCGATGCTACCCTGGCCCACAGGCGGTACAAACTGGTCGGTGGGTAGCACGTGCCGAATAAGGCCATCGTAGCCCATGCGATGCACACCAGCATAGGCCAACACTAGGGCATCATACTGGCCCTCTTCGAGCTTGCGCAGGCGGGTTTGGAGATTACCGCGGGCCTCGGCCGTGGTAGCCTGTGGGTAAAAGCGGCGCAGCAGTGCCCGGCGGCGCGTGCTGCTGGTACCAAGCACAATGCCCGGCTTGGCAATGTCAAAATCTTCCTTGAAGCTGATAACTACATCGTTGACTTGCTCACGCTCTAAAAAGGCGAGTAGCTCTAGGTCGGGCGGAATGCTGCTTTGCACATCCTTAGCCGAGTGAATGGCGAGGTGCGTGTCGCCGCGGCGCAAGCTTTCTTCGAGCTCTTCGGTAAAGACGCCTTTGGCTCCGATTTTAGCCAGCGAGCGGTCGAGCACCTGGTCGCCGGTAGTTTGCATGGGCACGATTTCGGTAGGCAGGCCGGCCTGATTGAGTAGACTGGCCACGTGCTCGGTTTGCCAGAGGGCAAGGCGGGAAGCCCGGGTAGCGAGGCGAATGGGAGTGTCGGACATACGAGGTACTATTCGGGCGGGCCAGGCAGCAGAAGTTAGCTAAACGACACGCTTGAACAAAGCCAAACACGGCGCCCCGCTCAAAGGTTAGTCTTTGGGTAACAATAAGGAATGAACGCGCAGTCCGTGTACCGGATTGTATTCCAGCGACGGCGCGGGGATTTTAAAGAATTGACCAGCACTTAGTAGCGGCTGGGCCCCGCTGGTACGGATGCCCGGCAGCTGTGCTAGGGTGATATCGGGCGAGAGATAAAACTGGCGGTAACGCTTGAACTTTACTTCGTTGCCGGCTGCATCAAAATAGGGCGGGTTGGCGTGGCCGCCTGTCATGCCGCTAGCGCTGTAGCCTAGGTCCAGGTTGAGCCAGCGCGGAAACGACGGGCCCACCGGCAGCACCGAAGCCATATTGAACGACAGCCAGTACTGCTGGCCATTGTAGTCTTTTAGCATTTGGTTGCCAGCGCTGTGCCCTAGCAGACTGGGCCGGTAAGCGGGATAAATGCTCTGGCGCCAGCCGTAGCGCAGGCTGGCTTTTTGCTCGCCAAAGCCATACTGCTGCCCCATGAAGAGCGCCACGCCAGTGAGATTGGCCACCATGTCGCCCTTCGAAAAGCCCCATCCTTCGGAACGCCCATCAAATACCTCAATCGTAGTTTGATAGAGCAGTGCGATGAGCCCGCCCGTAAGCACTGCCGCTCGCTCGTTGACCCCGCTCCAGCGAAACAGCTCATACTCGCCGCGGCTGATGGCGTAGCTTGTAGTAGCGTGGCCTATTTTGTCCATTTGCAGCCACTCGCCATTGTCGTTGAAGCTGTGGAAAGGCACTCGCTTGGTGTACCAGGTTTTACCTAAGAAGTAGGTAGTCAAGGCGTATACTATCGCTGTACCCGCTACCACCCCAATAAAGCGGCCCTGGTGAATACCAGTGTCGGCGGGGGGCCTAGGGTCGGGGCCAACCACCTGCGCTCGCACGGTGCCTAGGGGTAGGCTGACAAGTAGCAGAAGGCAGGTGGGGCGGCGCATAGCTGCAAAAGTACCGTGGACACTGCGAGTCTGCGCGGCGGTGGGCCGCTAGGTGCGGCACCCATAGGTTAATTGGGTGGCACAACTCAGCTGTCTGCAGGCAGACCCGCTAGGGTCATAGTACAGCTTATGCCCGGCGCAGTTGCTGGCCCATGCGGAGCGACGCATCCACGAATACCATGCGCGGGTTAGCATTGCGCTCGATGTGGTAGTGGGCGGTGTTGAGCTCTTCGGTGAGCTGGTCAGCGTTGCGCGGCGTCACAAACTTGCTGAACCCCTGCACAAACTGCTGCTCGCCGCTGGCTAAGTGGGGCACCAGCTGCGGGTCGAGGCCGAAGAGCAGCACCCGACGCAGCAGCCCAAGCGAGAAGCTGAGCTGCTCTTTCTGGTTTTCGCGGCCCATCTTCTGAAATTCATCAGCCAGCGCCATTACTTCGGTCATTTTCGACCCGTAGCACTTGCGCATCCACTTGATAAAGAAGTCGGCATAGTCGTGGTCGGCGCTTTTCTCACGGCTGGCAATAGCGGCCCCTAGGTTGCCCTCGGCCAGCTGCGCTACCTGGCGCGCTTTTACTTCGGGCACGTGGTAATGCTCAGCAACATAGGTGGCAATATCGTCTTCCGAAAAAGGACGTACTGCCACCGGCTGCACTCGGCTCAAAATGGTGGGCAGCAGCCGCTCGGGCTCGTGGCTGACCAGCAGAAAAATAGTAGCGGGTGGCGGCTCCTCTAGCAGCTTGAGCACGGCGTTGGCGGCCGCGGGGTGCATCAGTTCGGGCAGCCAAATAATTACAATCTTAAACTTGGCCTCGAAAGCCTTGAGCGATACCAGCTTGAGCAATAAGCCGGCTTCTTCTTTCGAGATGCTGCCCTGTTTGTTTTCGGCCCCGATGTGCTGCATCCAGTCGTTGAACCCCTGGTAAGGATTCTCGCCCAAGAAAGTGCGCCACTCAGCCGCAAACTTGGCGCTGGTAGCATCCTTAGGTACCGATTTGGTAGTAGTGGTGGGTAAAATGAAGTTGAGGTCTGGATGGGCAAGCTTGCCCATCTTCAGGCACGCCGGGCAATGGCCACAGCTGTCGGCGGCGGTATCGGTGCGGTCCTCGCAGTTGAGATACTGCGCGTAGGCCAGCGCCAACGCTAGCGCGGCCGAGCCCTCGCTGCCGCGGAAGAGCTGAGCGTGCGCCACGTGCCCGCGCTGCACCGATTGGCGCAGGACTTCCTTGAGGGCAACTTGATTGGGAATGTCTTGAAACTGCACGAAAACTATATTAGCTCTGAATTAGATGACAGACAAAAGATAAAGCCTTCTTATTCTGTCATGCTGACGCAGGAGGCATTTTGAGTGCTGTAATACTTAGCAGCCAGTCAATGAGCAGAACGAGGTACTACCTTTTATCAGCTGTATGACTGCACACGCAACGTTTGAGTCTCAATTTCGGCTTACTTGGCCTTATCCCACACCCGGTCGCCCTCGGTCTGCCGAAACACCTCAGCCATTAGCGCTTCTTCGGCCTCATCGTACCCTAGGCCGCGCCGCGAGAGCACCCGCTCGGCTACCTCCGCGAACTTGGGGAGGCGGAATGTTTCGAACCCTGCGGGCCCGCCCCAGCTAAAGGACGGAATGAACTGGCGCGGGAAACCTGCCCCAAAAATATTGGCCCCTACCCCTACCACCGTGCCGGTGTTGAACATGGTATTGATGCCAGCTTTGCTGTGGTCGCCCATCATCAGGCCGCAGAAGGTTTGGCCGGTATCCACGAAGCGGTGAGCGGTGTGGCTCCACACTTTCACGGGGGCGTAGTTGTTCTTGAGGTTGCTGGTGTTGGTGTCGGCCCCTAGGTTGCACCACTCGCCGATAACTGAATTGCCGAGGTAGCCTTCGTGCCCCTTGTTGCTGTAGCCCATCAAGATGCTATTACCTACCTCGCCGCCTACTTTGCAGTAAGGCCCTATTGTATTGTCGCCGCGTAGTTTGGCGCCTACGTTCACGTGGCTGCCTTCGCCCACAGCCAGCGGCCCTTTCAGGACGGCGCCTTCGTGCACCTGCACGTTTTTGCCTAGGTAGATGGGGCCATTCTCGGCGTTGAGGATGGCGGCGCGAATCTTTACCCCCTCCTCAATAAAGATATTCTGGGGCGCGTACACGATGGTGTGCGCGTCGCCGACGGGCTGCGAGGTACGGCCCTGCGTGAGCAGCGCAAAATCGCGCCGGATTTCAGCGCCGTTGCGCAGAAACAGGTGCCAAGGCCGGCTGATAACGGTCACGGGCTCGGCCACTTGCTTTTGCTCGTTTAGGCCATCCTGGATGAGCTCGGCTATCTGGCTGGCATCGGCGAGGTGCGCGGCCACCAGCACTTCATCGCAGTAGAGGCCCTGGCCGGGACCTAGGGCCCGCACCTGCCGCACCAGCAGGTCGTCGGGGCACACGGCGCCATTGATGACTAGCGCTGCGCCAGCTACTTCACCCGCCGGAAACTTGGCCTGTAGATACGGCTGCGTGAGGTAGCCTACGGTCGGCACCTCTAGGTGGCGCTGCCACTTTTCCGCTAGCGTGAGAATGCCGCAGCGTAGTGCTGCCACGGGCCGGGTAAACGTAAAGGGTAATAGATGCGGCCGAATGGCCGGGTCGTCAAATAACAGAACGTGCATAGTATTAAGCTATTAGCAAGTAGCTGCCGGCTACTTGCTACGGCGGCGGCGCGAAAGTACAACTTGACTGGCTGGGCCAAATGACAAGGGCTCCTTTCAGCTAAACCGAAAGGAGCCCTTACTAAAAAGCTAACAGCTTGTAGCCAGCAGCCAACAGCCCAGAAAAAGACTAGCCTTTGTTGGCGCTGCTCTGGCTCTTGTTGGCGTAGCGGCTGCGGAATTTCTCCACGCGGCCAGCCGTGTCAATGAACATGTTCTTGCCGGTGTAGAAGGGGTGCGAAGCACTGCTCACTTCGATTTTAATCACCGGATAGGTGTTACCGTCTTCCCACTGAATCGTCTCGGCCGACGTCATGGTGGAGCGGGTCAAAAATTTGAAGTCCGACGAGGTGTCTTGAAAAACTACCTGGCGGTACTCGGGATGGGTTTCCTTTTTCATATCGAGAGGGCCGTTTTACCTAATTAAACCCTGCCGGTTTTGCGGAAGGGACTGCAAAAGTACGCATTAACCGCCGAAAAGTCAACGCTTCGCACCGATTTGATACCTAGCAGCCTAAGCTACAAAACCGCACCAAGCCCCTAGCGCCGCGCCAGAAGCCAGCCGCAACGCTGCTTAGCTTATATTTGAGTACCGGCCGCTTTGGCGGCTGGCCCTCCCTGTGCACTATTACTATGTACTTCGTAGGCTTTCTGGCGGGCGGTTTCGTCCCCGACGAGACGGGCCACTTGCCTTGAGTGGAGCCGGAGTGCTGCTGGCCGCTGCCCTACTTTGGAAGGCAGCTACACCGGGCAGTGCTAGCTTACACTTAACTTGGAACGCACCTAGGGTATCACTTAGCAGCCCTCTCACTTTCAGACATTACGATGCCGCTAAAGCTGACTTTAAAACACCAGCTTCTGCTAGTAGCACACAGTCTGTTCCTGATTTTTTTGGTTATAGTGCGGCAGTGGGGCTGCCCGGCGGCAAGGCTGGCGAATTAGGGGCGCCGCGGCACGCAGCCGATTCTACCGCGCCAAGTGGGCTTACGACTAGCTTATACCGCTATTGGTGCATTATTAAGCTCGGGTTTCGTTAGGTGAGGGCAGTGTGATGGATTTTGCTGGGGCCTTTTGTAGCACTTTTGTCTTGTGACCGCGCCAGGCCAGCGCGGTTTTTTATTTTCTGTGCCCTCTCTTATTTTTTGCTTATGCGCCTCTGCTTTGCTTCCAACAACGCTCACAAGCTTGATGAGATTCGCCCGTTACTGCCGCCCACCGTACAGCTGCTAAGCCTAGCTGATATCGGCTGCCACGAGGAACTGCCTGAGACCCAGCCCACACTCGAGGGCAACGCTCGCCAAAAGGCCCAGTACGTGTTTGACAACTATGGCGTAGCCTGCTTTGCCGACGACACGGGCCTCGAAGTAGACGCCCTAGGAGGCGAACCTGGTGTGTACTCGGCTCGCTACGCCGGCCCCCAGCGCGAAGCTGCCGACAACGTGGCCAAACTGCTGCACGAGCTGGCCACCCAGCCTCAGCGGGAAGCGCGCTTTCGCACGGTCATCGCGCTGGTGTTGGAAGGCGGTCACGTGCACGAGTTCAGCGGCGAGATAGCCGGCGCTATTGCGCGAGCGCCCATTGGGGGGCGCGGCTTCGGCTACGACCCCGTGTTTATTCCGGCCGAAGGTGATGGCCGCACTTTCGCCGAGATGACGCTGGCGGAGAAGAACATGCTTAGCCACCGGGCGCGGGCGGTAGATGGGCTCGTTCGCTTTCTACAAGCAAAGATTGACGATTAGCCTAGCCATGTTATTACAAAAAAAGCCCGGCCTGAAAGCCGGGCTTTTTTTTTCTACTGGCACCTAGGTACTTACTTAGCCTGGCTGAAAAGCTGACTCAAGGTAGCTTGCAGCTTATCGCCGCGCAGATTCACGGCCACGATTTTACCGTTTGGGTCAAGCAGGAAGTTTTGCGGAATGGCCTGCACGCCATACTCTTTGGCTACATCGTTTTGCCAAAACTTCAGGTCTGATACTTGGTGCCAGGCTAGGCCGTCTTTTTCGATGGCCTTGAGCCAGGCCTCACGGCCGTTTTCGCGGTCTAGCGACACACCTAGTACGGTGAACCCCTTGTCCTTATAGGCGGTGTAGGCCTTCACCACATTGGGGTTTTCTTGGCGGCAGGGGCCGCACCAGCTCGCCCAAAAGTCAATGAGCACGTACTGCCCGCGCAGCGACGACAACGTCAATGGTTTGCCGTCGGGCGTGTTCTGGGTAAAGTCGGGGGCGGTAGCTCCCACGGCCACGCGTTCGAGCTGCTTGATTTTGTCAGCGATGCGCTGGCCTTGCGGAGTGGCCCGCAACCTAGGCGAAAGCGCCGCAAAGCGCGTAGCGTAGTTTTTGGCCTCGGGGGCATAACCCACAGCCTGCGGCAGCAAAAATAAATTGAAGGGGTCGTCGGGGTGAGCCGTGAGGTAGGCGTACTTGATTTCGCGCTGCGCTTCCTCATTGGCATCGGCGCGGGCTTCTATCTTGTCTAGCGCGGCAGCCTCCAGGTTCGCGTTGCGGCCCGCTACATACTCGCGCATCAGCGCTTTATATTCTTTATCCAGCGGCTTGAGTTGCGTTTGCAATTGAGCAGCCGACGTATTGAGTGCCGAGCCTTTAATGGCGACTTTGCTTGCCGAGTCGGGCGTAGTGAGCTTGAGGGTGCCCGGCTCTAAATAAAGAGGCGCCATATCGCGCGACTTGGCTAGTGACGTACCACTGTGGCTCAGCGTGAGGTAGGCTGCTACCGGTGTGGCTAGCGCCCCCTGAAACTGGAACGCGCCGCGCTTCACCACGGCTGAGTCTACCACACGGCGCTCATCGACGGTGTAGCGCAAATAAGCCTTCGTCACCTTGGGGCTGGCTACTTTGCCCTGGAGCACAAATTTTCCGGCTGGGGCCTGCGCTTGCGCCAGTAGTGGCAGCGCTCCTAAGACCGTGAGGAGTAGGTTTTTCATAGAGAAGGGGTTACTATCCTATGCAAGTATAGGGATTAGCCACTAACTCGCGGGTTGCAGTTCTCGGCACCCCGTTAGCAACCCTGCATTAGCCGGCGCCCGTACCTTTGTCCCCCGTTATGCAACATCCTTACCTCGTCGGCATCACGGGCGGCAGCGCCTCCGGCAAAACTACGTTTCTGCGGCGCCTGTTGGCCGCGTTCCCCGAGCGCGACATCTGCCTTATTTCGCAGGACAACTACTACCACCCCCGCGAACAGCAGGAGCGTGATGCCCAAGGCTTTGAGAATTTTGACCTGCCCAGCAGCATCGACTCGGCAGCCTACGCCGCCGATGTAAGCCAACTGCGCGAAGGCCATGAGGTACGGCGCAAGGAGTACACATTCAACAACCCTAACGTGGTGCCGCAGGAACTGGTGTTCCGGCCCGCGCCCATCGTGGTCGTCGAAGGAATATTTGTATTCTATTTCGAAGAAATTGCGAAGCTGCTCGACCTCAAGGTGTACATCGACGCCCAAGAGCACGTGAAGCTGCACCGCCGCATTGTGCGCGACCGCGACGAGCGTGGCTACGGTCTCGATGATGTGCTGTATCGCTACACCAACCACGTGGCGCCAACCTACGAGAAGTATATCCAACCCTTTAAGGATGATGCTGATATCATCATTCCTAATAATCGACATTTCGAGAATGGCCTAGCTGTGCTCACAGGCTTTTTGAAAAGCAAGGTGGCTGAGCAGGCCTAGGGCCTTTCTTTAATAAGTTTTTTTACTGGCTGGCTTCCGGCTCAATTGGTGCCTGTGGCACCCTGCTCAAACTTCAAATAGTCCCCGTGTATAGCAAAGCTGAAGCTGCGCAACTCCGCCAAGCCTTTTGGACCACCTTTGGGCAGTACATGGCCCCGGTGCCTTCGGCCGAGGGCATGCCTACCAACTGGATTAACTACAAAACGGGCCTCAAGCACGTGTACTTCAGGATGCAGGCCGACAACCGCCGCGCTAGCATCGGCATCGAGCTTACGCAGCCCGATGCAGGTGTACGCGAGCTGTTTTTCGAGCAGTTTCAGGAATTAAAAACCATGCTGCACGAGGCCCTAGGCGAGCCTTGGCGCTGGGAGCTGCACGCCACCGACGCCAACGGCTTGCCCCTGAGCCGCATATACACTGAAATGCAGCCCGTCAACCTGTTCAACCGCGACGATTGGCCGACGCTTATTTCGTTTTTCAAGCCACGTATCATGGCGCTCGATGAGTTTTGGAGCGGAGCGCAGTACGCATTTGAAGGACTGCGCGATAGCTAGGTAGCCTGCTTGCTTGGCAAGTGACACTTGAAATAAGTATATTTGTAGCCCTGTCTGGGCTATGTACAATTCAATTTCTCCCTTCAAGCGCTTTTTGCAGATAGCCCTAGTGGCGCTACCACTGCTGCTGCTGCTGGGCCTGAATGGCCGGACGGTGAGCCTGTTGCGCCCCGTGAGCACCCCCGCGCAGTCGCGGCTGAGTGCCGCGCCGCGCGCCACGGTTATCAAACAAAAGGTAGTACTTGAGGCAGCCTCGCCCCTAGATACTTACGTGGCCCCAGCCTTTGCCCTAGGGTGGCTGCCAGCTACGCTGCCCGCGGCTTGGCTGCCGCGCCTAGTGCGCCGCGCAGTGGCAGCCGCACCAATAGTTGAGGCGGAGGCCTTCGTGGCCTTGCTGTGCCGCCAGCGTCTGCTGAGCACGGCTCTGTCGCCGCAAGCGCCCTAATTTTTTAGGATAAAAATGAGAATTGAGGAATGAAGAATTGGCTGCTACTGTTCGGCCGGTTCTCGGAGCCTTATTCCCATTTTGCGTTTTCAACTGATTCCTTTTCTATTGTAACTACTTCAATCTCTACTTACTAATGCGTAATAAAGGAGTAATTATCGCGCTCACCGTTGTGGTTTCGGTGCTCTGCGCGTACTTCCTGTTTTTCACCTACGTCTCGCGCGGGGTGCAGCAGAAAGCCGTGGCTTTTGCCACTCACAATGGCCAGCTCAATGAAGCACAGCGCCAGCATTATCTCGACTCGGTATGGCGCGCCCCAGTATTTGGGCCTTACACCTACCGCGATGTACGCCAAAACGAGCTAGGCCTCGGCCTTGACTTGAAAGGTGGCATGCACGTGACCCTAGAGGTTTCGCCCGTAGAAATTGTACGCGCCATGGCTGGCAATTCTAAGGAGCCCGCTTTCAACAAAGCGCTGGCCCTGGCCCAAGAGCGTCAGAAAACCAATTCGAGCACGCCTTTTACCACGCTGTTCTATCAAGCTTACCAAGAGGTAGCGCCCGGCAAGCAACTGGCGCCGCTGTTTGCCAACTCGGTAAACAAAGACCGCAAGATTGACCGCTCTTCGACCGACGCTAAGGTGCTAGCCGCCATTAATAAGGAAGAAGAAGATGCCATCGACCGCTCGTTCGACATTCTGCGCAAGCGCGTCGATAAATTCGGCGTAAATCAGCCCAACATTCAGCGTGTGAAAGGCACTGGCCGCATTCAGGTAGAGCTGCCCGGCGTGGATAACCCCGACCGCGTACGCAAGCTGTTGCAAGGCCAAGCTAAGCTGGAATTTTACGAAGTATGGGGTCAGCAGGAATTTGCCCCCTACCTCATTCAGCTCGACAAATTACTCACTGACAAAGAGAAGACTGTAGCCGCTGCGCCGGTTGCTGACACTGTTAAAGCCACCACAGCCACTGCAGGTGACTCATCGTCGCTGGCTGCCCAGCTAGCCAAAAAGACTCCGGCTAGCAAAGCCAAAACTGACTCGACTGCTGCCGCTCAGCAGGGCGGCGCCCTCACCCGCTACTTCACCATGCCAGGTGCCCTAGGGGTAAACCTACGCGACACGGCCCGCGTGAACCGCCTACTGCGCTCGGACGAAGCCCGCGCTACCCTGCCGCCCAACATGGTGCTGCTTTACGATGCCAAGCCTAAGGACCTGAACGGCCAATCGTTCATCCGCCTGATTGCCGTGAAGAAAGACCGCACTGGCTCCACGGCTGCCCCCCTCACCGGTGAGGTAGTGAGCGATGCCCGCATGGACTACGACCAGACCGGCCGCCCCGAGGTGAGCATGAGCATGAACCCCAACGGCTCGAAGAAATGGCAGCGCATGACCGCCGCCAACATCGGCAAGCAAGTAGCAGTAGTGCTCGACGACGTAGTGTACTCGGACCCCGTAGTGCAGAGCGAAATTTCGGGCGGCAACACCCAGATTTCGGGTAGCTTCTCTATCGAAGAAGCTCAAGACCTTGCCCAAGTACTTAAGGCTGGTAAGCTGCCTGCCCCCACCCGCATTGTAGAAGAAGCTGTAGTAGGTCCTTCGCTCGGTAAAGAAGCTATCAACCAGGGTCTGTATTCTTCGCTGGCTGGCTTGCTGATTATTATGGTCTTCATGACCGTGTACTACGGCCGCGCTGGCCTCGTAGCCGACGCTGCGCTGCTCTTCAACATGTTCCTCATCCTAGGGGTGCTAGCGCAGTTCCAAACGGCTCTTACCCTGCCCGGCATCGCTGGTTTGATTCTGGTAATTGCGTCTTCGGTAGATGCCAACGTGCTGATTTTCGAGCGTATCCGCGAAGAGCTTGACCACGGCCACTCGCTGCACGATGCCGTGAATGCGGGCTACAACCGCGCTTTCTCGGCCATCTTCGACTCGAACGTGACCACGATGCTCATCGCCATCATCCTGGGCTTCTTCGGTACGGGCCCAGTACAGAGCTTTGCCGTGACGCTAGGTATCGGGGTACTGACCTCGTTCTTGTCGGCCGTGTACGTGTCGCGCCTCATCATTGAGGCCCTTATTAAGGGCAAGACGACGAGCAGCATCACGTTCTCGACCTTCCTCTCGCGCAACCTGTTTAAGAATGTCAACTTCGACATCGTAGGCAAGCGCAAAATCGCCTACGCTGCTTCGACCGTCATCATTGTGGTAGGCTTTGTGCTGATGTACCTGCAAGGCGGACCCAACCTAGGTGTTGACTTCCAAGGCGGCCGCTCCTACGTCGTAGACTTCAACAAAGCCGTTGTTTCTTCGGATATAGCTGATGCCGTGCGCCCCGTATTCCAAGGTGCTGGCCTCGAAGTGAAGCAGTATGGCCAGCCCAACCGCATGCGCATCACGACTGGCTACCTAGCCGAAGACGAAACGCAAGCAGCTGACAAGAAAGTAGTAGCGGCCCTCAACCAAGGTCTGACCAAGTTTGCGGCCGATGCGCCGGTTATTAAGTCGACCTCGAAAGTAGGCGCTACTATTGCCGACGACATCAAGCGCACTTCGGTCTTGTCGCTGGGCCTCACGCTGCTAGGCATCTTTGTCTACGTACTGTTCCGCTTCGAGAAGTGGCAGTATTCGATGGCCGCCGTTATCGCCCTCTTCCACGATGCGCTGCTGGTTATTGCCTTCTACCCCATCGCGCGCGCCTTCGGCTTGAACTACGAGATGGACCAGATTTTCGTGGCGGCCGTGCTTTCCATCATCGGCTTCTCGATGAACGACACGGTAGTTATTTATGACCGCGTCCGCGAATACTTGCGTGAGAACCCCAAGCTGACCTTTGCCCAAGTGGTGAACCCAGCTTTGAATTCGACTTTCTCACGGACGATGATTACGTTCACGACCGTGTTCCTGGTGGTAGTGATTCTGTACATCTTCGGTGGTGAAACGCTGCGCTCGTTCTCGTTTGCCATGATTATTGGTATCATCTTCGGTACTTACTCGTCGCTGTTTATTGCGACGCCCATCATTCTGGACACCTACGGCAAGAAAGAGGAGCGTGAGCGCCTCGCCGCTGGTGAAGACGTAAACACCCTATCCGGTGACGCTCCCAAGCTGCGTACTACCGTATAGTTAGCTTCAAGCTTATTTGAAAAGCCCGGCCATTGGCCGGGCTTTTTTTATGCCTTCTACTCAGCCAATGCTGCCTGCCGACCTAGGCAACATGCCCGGTTTTGCTAGCTACCCACAGCCAGTGTTCACCTAGGAAAACCCTCTGACCAACGAAAAGCGAAAATTTTCGGCGGCCACTAATCCTAGTTTTACTGCCCTACGTAGGTTAGCGCCTCTCGAAAATATAAGCTTAACAGTTTTATCGGAAGAGTACTATTATATAATTACGAATACATCTGCCTTGAATATGGTGTCCGGCTAGTATGTTTGAGAAGTAAAATTGCTTACTTACTCTATATTTGTGTTTTAAAGACATTTATACACTAGCAACTAAGTCTTGTATTAGTACATTACTTGCTCAATAAAATTATTTTCATTATCTTAAATCTTAGTTTTGTGAAATTAATTACTACTTTCAAGCCATATCGATTTGGTATTATTCTTTCGGTCGCGGCTATTGCTGGCTTTCTATCGGCCTGCTCCTATACCTATGAGCCCCCGAGACCATGCGACTTGCCCCTGACGATAAGTTATCAAACCGATGTGCTGCCCATCCTTAAGCAGCAATGCTACAGCTGCCACAGCGCCGACAAATACAAGACCGAGACATCTAATACGCTGAATATGGAAGACTTTGCTAGTCTGAAGTATTATGCTACGCCAGCCAACGGCCGCGACAACGTCAGCTACTTGGTTGGGAATATTCGCCATGCGCCCGGCTTCCAGCCCATGCCTAAGGATGGCCAAAAACTATCGGCTTGCGAGATTGCCCTCATCCAAGCCTGGGTTGACGCTGGCGCCCCCAATAAATAAGTGGCTAGGCAGGTGTCTGCTAGCTCTTTCTCCCCTTTTTACCCCATGACTGGTTTTCTACGAAGCGTCGGCCGGCAACGGTATTGGCTGCTAGGGCTCCTGCTGTGGCTGGGGGGTCTGGCTGGGCCGCTAAAAGCAAGTGCCCAGACCAAATACATGACCAAAACGGGACTTATCTCGTTTTTTTCGGCTTCCATTATGGAGGATATCGAGGCGCGCAACAATAAAGTAGCGGCCGTGCTCGACCTCAGCACCGGGCAGCTAGCCTTTGCGGTGCCCATCCGGGAGTTTCAGTTCAAGCGCACCCTCATGCAGGAGCACTTCAACGAGAACTATATGGAATCGGAGAAGTACCCCAAAGCCACCTTCACAGGCCAGGTTATTAACGCAGCTCATGTGCTAAAAATGCTGCCTACAGCCTCCCAAAACGTGGAGGTAGAAGGCCAGATGACGCTGCACGGGGTATCGCACAAGGTAGCCGTATCGGGCACACTACAACAACGCGATGGCCAGCTGGTAGTATTCGCCTATTTCAATATCGCACCGGCCGACTACGCTATTGACATTCCGCTGCTTGTACGCGAGCACATTGCCAAGTCGGTAAGCGTGCGGGTGAACCTTACCTGCGACGCCGTAACGCCCACCGTAGTTTCCCAACCTTAGCCATTTACTATCTATTCCTATATGAGTCAATTAGCTACTTTTATCGGCCGGGCCGCTGCGCTGGGCTTGTTGCTGGCGGGGCTAGCCGTGCCGGCTGCCTACGCGCAGACCGACCTCCTAGGTCAGCTGGAAACTGAAACCAAGAAGGATGCGCCTGCTACTCAAGTAGTCGATGCTACGTTCAAGAGCACGCGCCTCATCAACGGCCACACCGTCGAGACGCCTGGCGAGGGCACACTGGTTTTTCTGTTCTCGCACAATTTCGGCACCATCAATGAGGGCTTTTCCTCCCTCTTCGGATTTGACAATGCGAAGGTGCGTATCGCGCTAGAGTATGGCATTAGCGACCGCCTGGAGGTAGGCATAGGGCGCTCGTCGCTCGATAAAACGGTAGACGGCTTCCTGAAATACCGGGCACTGCGCCAGAGCACTGGGCTGCACGCCATGCCCGTATCCGTCACGCTGTTTACTTCGGCAGCCGTAGTTACGCAATCTTATACTAACGATAACTTCGACCGCACGCTGGGCCTGCGCACGGCTTACACATATCAGGCGCTCATTGCCCGCAAGTTCAGCCCTGAGCTATCGTTGCAGCTCATGCCTACTTTCATTCATCGCAACCTAGTGCAGCGCGAGGGTGAAACTAACGATGTAGTATCCCTAGGGGCCGGGGGCCGCTACAAGCTCACCAAGCGGTTTTCGATTAATGCCGAGTACCACTACCTGTTAAGCAAGTTCGCGGCCGACCACCAGGCTAACTCGGCGGGTGTGGGCGTGGACATCGAAACTGGCGGCCATATCTTCCAGCTCCACGTCAGCAATTCGCCGGGCATGATTGAAAAGCAGTTTATCGCCGAAACGGATAAGACCTTCTTCAGCGGCAACTTGTATTACGGCTTCATCGTGAGCCGCAACTTCACGGTGAAGCAGCGGCACCGCAAGTAACCCTTCGCACTTATCTAAATCAAACGGCCGGCTACTCTCGCAAGTAGCCGGCCGTTTGACTTATATGAACTATCCGCACCTGCGACTAATAGGAAGGCAAAACCTGCTCTACAGCTATACTCCCATTCTCTTCGGGGATAGACGAGGGTGCAGGAGGTAGCGTGCGCTGCATCCACCACGCAATGCGGCCGAGCGTAGCGGCGGCTACCACCAGTGCGGCTACATAAGCGCCTGGGCTGACAATGTCGAAAATATCGTGAGCACTTGTTAGCTTGGGGTGCCGCATACCATTGAAAGCTAGCAAATTATTGAGCATATGCAGCCCGATGCACAACCTCACCGAGCCCGTGCGGTAGTATAGCCAACCCAGTAACGCACCCATTAGGGCGGTGGCGATACTCTGCGCCGGGCTCATGTGCATCAGGCCGAAGAGCAGCGCTGACTGCCCAATAGCTACTGCCGGCCGGTAGTTGCGCAGCAGCCCTTTCAGGAGAATGCCCCGGAAGAAAAACTCTTCCAGCACGGGCGCGGCAAAGCAGCCTATCCCAAATAATAGGGCCGGGTAGCGCGCCATTTCCTGATAGATTTTCTCATTAGGACTTGGTAAGTGGAGCAGTGATACCACCGATAGTAGCACATCCTGCGCCAGCACTAGCGCGGGCAGCAAGGCATAGAGCTGCCATTTTTCCCAAGGCCCTTGTAAAGCAAGGCCGGGCCAACGCTCCAACCCAGCCCGCCGCCGCACCCACCAAATGGTAACGATAATACTAAGCTCGCTCGCCAGCGAGATGCCCACCAGCCGGCCTAGGCCGTGCGTGCCTACTCGCCCGCCAGCTAGCGCCAATGCCACTCCACCAAGTAGAAGCGAGATGAGTAGTAGCCAGCCAAAGGCACCCCAGCTTTCTTTCAGGGTCGGGTAAGCAGGGAGAACTTTTAAGGGTTCTGCGGACAAAAGTATAGGTTCTTCCAAGTGAGGGTATGGCTTACTACTGAGCAAATAAAGACATAAAAAAAGGCCGGGCAATGCCCAGCCTTCTCTATCGCGTGATGCACGCTGGCATTACACCAGGATACCTTCGGCTACTACTTCTTTCACCTCGGGTACCATACGCTTGAGCAGGTTCTCGATGCCCGACTTCAGGGTCACCGTAGCCGAGGGGCAGCCCGAGCACGAGCCTTGCAAGTTCACGGTCACGATACCATCGTGGTAGCTCTTGAAGGTGATGTTGCCACCATCTTGCTCCACGGCAGGACGCACGTAGTTGTCGAGCAGGTCAATGATTTTTTGGCTCGTGAAGCCGTCTTGCTGGGTGGGGTCGCCGGCGCTAGCAGCCTGGGCAGCCTTTTGCTCAGCAGCAGGGTCCACGGTAAAGAGCGTACCGCCGGCCTCTACATAGCTCTTAATGAACTGGCGCAGCTCGGGGATGATGCTCGTCCAGCCCAGCTCGGGCTGGTTCTTAGTGACGGTCACAAAGTTTTGGGCGATGAACACCCGGCCCACGTAGTCGAAGCCAAATAGCTCCTGGGCGATGGGCGAGTTAGCTGCCGCCTCTATAGTGGGATAATCTACGCTCACGCCGTCGGGCAGTAAGGTAGAGTTGAGCACAAATTTCATGCTCTCAGGGTTGGGCGACGCCTCGGCGTAAATGGAAATAGCAGACATGATTTCTAAGGAATTAGTAGCTAATAAAAAAGCCTTGGCGAGCAACTTAGCCCCAAACGGAACCTAGGGCCAGTGTTTGCCAGGCTGGCAATTTAGACCATAACAACAACTAAGCGGTGGAGGTTGCGCCCACCTGCCGTTCACAAGTAGCCGCCCAATTTTTAGGGCGCTGGTAGCCAGTACAAAAGTAGTGCAAATAGGGCTGCTTTGCTTATTTTTAATTAGACTAATTACAAATAAGCAAAGAGTAACTTATACCTTTGCAGCGTCGCCTTCATCAAAACTTAATGTCTGCAAGTAGTACACTTTCCCTAGGTCGCCTCTCGCTAGGCCTGCCACTGTTGTTTGCCACCAGCATTGCCTTCGCTCAAAATATTGTAATTCAAGGGCATATTACCAACAGTGCTACTGGCAAGCCAGTAGTGGGCGCCTCAGTGGCGCTACGTGGCACAACGGTGGGTACCGACACCGATGCCAACGGCGACTACCGCCTGCCTAATGTGGCGCCCGGCAACTACACCCTAGGTATCCGCATGGTGGGCTACGCAACCCAAGAGCGCCAACTAGAGCTGACCGATGGTCCTTACGAGCAGAACTTTGTTCTTACCGAAGCCCAGCATGACCTAGACGAAGTGTCGGTGACGGGCGTGCACAACCGCTACCGCCGCCCCAACCCATCCAGCTCGCTGCGCCTAGGCGAGCCGCTGCTCGAAGCGCCCCAAAACGTGCAGGTGGTAACCAACCAGCTGCTGGCCGACCAGCAAATTTTTACGCCCGTGGAGGGCATCACGCGCAACGTGAGCGGCGCGGTGGCGCCGGGCCACTGGAACAACGTGTACGCCCGTATCAACATCCGGGGCTTTAATACGGGCTTTGGCTCGCTGCGCAACGGCATGAGTACGGGCAATTACTTTGGCCCGCTGGCTGAGGATGCCTCCTTTATCGACCGCGTAGAATTCGTGAAAGGGCCAGGCGGCTTTTTGCTGAGCAATTCGGACGCGGGTGGCTTTTACAACGTGGTGCTGAAGGCGCCCACGGGCGTGAGCCGCAAGTCAGTGGGTTTGACCCTAGGGAGCTTTGGGCAGTACCGCGCCACTGCCGACATCGACGGCAAGCTGAGTAAGGACAACAAGCTACAATACCGCCTCAACGTGATGGGCCAGAGCCTGGACTCGTACCAGGGCTACGACTTCAACCGCAAGGTGGCTCTGGCGCCCAGCCTGCGCTACCAGCTCGACGACAAGACGACCATCACGGCGCAGTACGTGTACCAGTACTCGAACTTCTCGGTGGCCGGCAACTACGTATTTTCGCCCAATGGCTACAAGAGCCTGAGCCAGGATTTTTCGGTGTACGACCCCAGCATGGGCTCATCGCGGGTGAACGACCACAGCTCGTTTGCCAACATCGAGCACCACCTCAACGACAACTGGAAAGTAACCGGCCAAGTGGGCTACTTGCGCTACGCCATGCGCGGCCTCTCCAACTGGATAGCCGCGGGCTCGTTCAATCCCAACGCCACCTTCACCGTGAGCGGCGTGAATGGCGGCCGCGCCATCGCGGGCACCAACGTGCTGAACCGTTCGCTATTCCTCTACGACGTAGACAATACCACGCTGGTGGGCCAGGCCTTCTTGAATGGCACCGTGGAAACCGGCCCCGTGCAGCACCGCATCATCGTGGGCCTCGATGCCTCGAGCAAGAGCTACGCGGCTGACTTTGGCGCGGCGGGCTTCCTGCCGCTCGACATTACCCAACCCACTTATTACAGCACGGCGCCGACCTCGCTCAGCGACCAGGACGCTCTGCGCGCCCGCAGCCTCGACCAGCGCGGTGCTAAAGGCCTGACCCGCTACACTGGCCTCTACGTGCAAGACGAGCTAGGCTTCTTCGATAACGTGCTGCGCCTGACGGTGGCCGCCCGCTTTTCTGCCAACAATAACGTGACTGCCCGCGTGAAGCAAAACGTGGTGACGCCGCGCTTTGGCCTGAGCGCCACCGTGCTGCCTAACACGGCCGTGTACGCTGTGTACGACCAGTCGTACATCGCCCAAACGGCATTTGACATTGACAACAATCTGCTGCCGGCTCAGCGGGGCAAAAATATCGAGGCGGGCATTAAGCGCGAGTGGATGGACGGTCGCTTCAGCACTACCGTGGCGGCGTTCAATATTAATAAGACTAACATTGCTCAGTCGCTGCAGCCCATCAACCCGCAGTTTCCGAATGCCCAGGTAGCCATCGGCGAGGTGCGCTCGCGGGGTATCGAGGCCGACTTTACTGGCGAACTAGTATCGGGCCTGAATCTGGTGGCTAACTATTCGCTGCTCGACGCCACTATTACGAAGGATAATAATGAGGCCAATATCGGCCGCCGCCTAGGTGGCACCGCCAAGCACAACAGCAACGCCTGGCTGAACTACCGCTTTCAGCGCGGCGCGCTCAAGGGCTTCGGCCTCTCGGGCGGCATGCAGTGGCAGGTAGAGCGCTACGCCGGCCTCGGCAACCAGGGTGTCAAGCTGCCCGACAACTACTACCGCCTCGATGCGGGCGTGTCGTGGCAGGGCGAGCACCTAGGCGTCAACTTACTGGTAAACAACATCACGAACCGCTACAACTACGCTGCGGGCGCCTTCACGGCGGCTTCTGGCACTGGTGCGGCCGCCATCGGCAGCTACTACACCTGGCAGCCTGAAGCACCCACCAGCTTCCGCCTCACGGCCGGGTATTCGTTTTAGAGTATGCTGATTTATAATTATCTGTCATGCTGAGCTTGCGAAGCATCTTATCACGGCCGGAGTAATCTAGCGTGATAGGATGCCTCGCAAGCTCAGCATGATAGGCCTTTTTAAGACCTAGAGTAATCACTAAATCTAATCGTCATGACCTTCAAAAAGCTAGTTGGCAAGCTGCACCTGTGGCTCGGGCTCGCATCCGGGCTCATCGTGTTCATCGTAAGCATCACGGGGTGTCTCTACGTGTTTCAGCGCGAGATTTTTGAAGTCGTGCACCGCGACATGGTGTTTGTGACGCCGCCCAGCACGGCGGCTCAGCCCCTCCCCTACACTGTGGTGTGGCAGAAAGCGCAGCAAGCCCTAGGTCCTGACCAGCAGATTTATTACGCCAACGCCTACCGTGCCCCCGACCGCGCCTGGAGCTTCATGACCTACAAAGGCACGCCCGGCAAGCCCTACTTTGGCGGGCAGGTCGAGGTGCTGCGCTCGGCCTATGTGAACCCGTATACCGGACAGGTTACAGGCGTTCTAGACAACAAAACGGAGTTTTTTCAGCTCGTCAAAAGCGTGCACTGGGACCTGCTCCTCGGCGATGCTGGCCGGTGGGTGGTGAGCTACAGCACCCTCACCTTCGTGTTAATGCTACTAAGCGGTCTCGTGCTGTGGTGGCCCAAAAACATGGCCGCCCGCAAGCAGCGCTTCAAGGTAAAGTGGGACGCCTCGGGCAAGCGCCTCAACTATGACCTGCACAACACGGTGGGTTTCTACGTGACGCTCGTGAGCCTCGTCATCGCTCTCACCGGCCTCACGTGGTCGTTTGATTGGGTGCGCAATGGCGTGAGCTACCTAGCCACCGGCCACACCGCCGAGGCCCACGGTGGTAAGGGCGGAAAAGGCGGCAAAAAGGGTATGAACAAAGAGAAGCCTGCCGCCCTAGGTGCCGCTGAGCAAGCCCAAGCCGACCAAACCCTAAATACCGCCGTGCGCGACGCCTGGCAGCGCATTCCGGCCGCCGTATCGCTATCGGCCAAGCCCCTCACGGGCTTCAAAGACCCGCTGATGGTGCGCGTGAACGAGGGTGAAGGCACTCGCTTCCGCTCCGACCAGCTGACGTATGACGCCCGCACCGGCGCTTTCCAAAAAGCGGAGCTTTACCGCGACAAGCCCGGGGGCGAGAAGTTCATTGGCATGAACTACGACATCCACGTGGGTGCCATCTTGGGCTGGCCCACTAAGATTCTAGCGTTTGTGGCTAGCCTAGTGTGCGCCACACTGCCCGTCACTGGCTTCTTCATCTGGTGGAACCGCTTGAAGAAAAATAAGAAGCCGCAACGGCAGCCGGTGGCTAAGGCGACTGTGAAGCAAGCCGTAGCGGCTTAGTATTCCTAGGAGGTCAATAACCCCAAAAAGCGCTTGTCATGCTGAGCTTGCGAAGCATCCTCTCACGGCTGGGACAGTAACCTAGCGTGAGAGGATGCTTCGCAAGCTAAGCATGACAAACGTTTTTTAAGGAATAGCTCTCCCTAAGGAGCTATTTTACAGCTTATTAGCACGCGCGCGTAGCAGCAGGTCGGCCAGCACTAGCTGGGTCATGGCTTCTACGATGGGCACGGCGCGGGGCAGCACGCAAGCATCGTGGCGGCCGCGGCCTACCAGCTCGATACTTTCCCCTTGGTCATTGATGGTGTTTTGGCGCTGCAACAGCGTAGCCACTGGCTTGAAGGCAACGCGGAAATACACGTCCTGGCCGTTGGAGATACCGCCTTGGCTGCCGCCGCTGTGGTTGGTGCGGGTGCGCACGCGGCCCGCCTCATCGGTGTAAAACTCGTCGTTGTGCTCCGAGCCGGGCAGCTTGGTACCTTCGAAGCCCGAGCCAAACTCGAAGCCCTTCACAGCATTAATACTGAGCAACGCATGACCTAGGACGGCCGGCAACTTATCAAACACAGGTTCGCCTAGGCCGGGTGGCACGCCAGTAGCCACACCAGTTATTACGCCACCTACGGTGTCGTGGGCAGCCTGCGCCGCCCGGATGCGCTCTTCCATAAGCGCGGCAGCAGTTGGTTCGGGGCAACGAACGGCGTTGCTTTCAATCAAGCTCAAATCCAGGTTTTCGTAGCTCTCTACTAGCTCGACTTCGCCCACGGCCGACACATAAGCCTTAACCTCGACGCCGAAGTGCGCCAGCACCCGGGCGGCCACGGCGCCGGCGGCTACGCGGGCGGCCGTTTCGCGAGCCGAGCTGCGGCCCCCACCGCGGTAGTCGCGGCGGCCGTATTTCACATCGTAGGTGTAGTCGGCGTGGCTCGGGCGGTAGGCATGCGCGATGTGCGAGTAGTCGCCCGAGCGCTGGTCAGCATTGGCAATAAATAGGCTGATGGGCGTGCCCGTGGTGTAACCCTCAAATGTGCCCGACTGCACCAGTACGGTATCGGCCTCCTTGCGCGGCGTCGTCAGGTCCGACTGCCCTGGTCGGCGTCTATCCAGCGCCGCCTGAATCTCGGCCACCTCCAGCGGCACGCCCGCTGGGCAGCCGTCAATAATTACTCCAATGCCAACGCCGTGCGACTCGCCGAAAGTGGTAATGCGAAAAAGTGTTCCGAAAGAATTCATAGTAAGTAACAAACAAGTATCAAGGAGCAATTAACAGTGAATAAAGCAGACTGAACAAATGGGCTGCTCATGTCAAGTGCTCACTGGCTCTAGCTGCTGCGCCACCAGCCCACGGCTGTCACTACCAGCAGCGCTCCTAGTAGCCAGCCTGCGTAGCGACGCACGTCTTGGTACACGTCGAGGGGTTGCAACTGGCTGTCGGCACGACCTAGGGCCGGTCCATAAAAAGGGTCTTCGGCAGGATTGGCGGCGGCGATGGGGCGGGCCACACCACGCACCTCAGGCCGCAGTTCGGGGCGCAAGGTATCGTAGCGGGCAGTGGTAGGGTCAAAAAACACCAGCTGAAACAAGCTATCTAGAGCCAGCACGCCAGGCTGGTGCGGCACTAGCCGGTAGCGAAAACTCTTGCGCGGAGTGCCGTCAGGCAGTTTTTCTTCCTTGATGTCGGGGCCATACACTTCCAGCTGGTCGGTAGAACGGGGCGTAGGCAACACCAGCGCAGAGGTATTGCCGGCGCCTTCTACCCCAAAAGTGTACACGAAGGCCTCACCCGTGCGGAAGCGAACACCACTCACGCCTTCATGCAGCGTGTAGTGGCCCACCGGCACGGAGCCAGCTGGCGCACCGCGCCGCGCTGGCAGCGGGCGCACAGCCACGCGCACGGCCGGGGCCGTGTAGGTCTTATAGATGGCTAGCTTGTCGTCCTCGCCTGGCTGCGGCTTTTTCAGCAGCTTAAACTTGGTCATGGTGAGGGCCAGCGGCGGAAAGCGTAATTCCTGCGCCGTGAGCGGGTAGTAGGTAGTTTCGGCCAGCCGAAAGCGTAGATAAACAGCTCCTTCACGGCGTACGGTGTCGGGTACAATGGCCGCTTCGGGGGCGGGCACCTCCCAGGCCGTAGGCTGGCGCAGCTGGCGCACCAGCTCGGGCAGTTGCTCAGTAAAGTTGTAGAAATTGAGCACCGCTTGGTCGGCGGGCTGCAAGTACAGATAGAGTGCTACTCGCACGCCTTCCCCCACAAACACTTTGTTTTGGCTGGCTTCCAGCGCCAGCGAGGCGTGGTCGGGCGGCTCGTAGAAATACTTGGGCTTGGGCTTACCTAGGAGCTGGTCGAGCGAGCCAATGGCCTGCCCAGCGCCCACCGTGGCATCGGTGAGGGGCGCTGTAGCCGGCGCAGCGGCCACGCGCACTCGACTGCCGGGGCTGTGTAGCACTTGACCATTCACGGTGAGGTCGAAGGCCGGAATCTGGTACGTGCCCTCGGTATAGGGCGCGTAGCGCTGCGTCAGCGTCAGCTCCGCTACGCTGCCGCGGCCTGCCACCAGTCGGGTGGCGGTAGTTTTAGTAAGGCCTGCTTTGCGAAAACCTTCGAGCTCCGGAAACTCAGAGTGGCTGGTAATGACCGCTCCGCGTACCCGCACGCCCAAGGAGTAGGTAGCCGTGAGCGGTATCACGGCTGGTCCCGGCACCAGCTCGGCTTCGGGAGCTGGCACTGGCTGCTGGGCACGCGTGGGTGCTCCGCTGCTGCACCACAACAGCAAGCTTAGCAACCAGCCTAGGCCCCGCGGACCCCAAAAAGCGCACCTAGTCAAGAATTTTTGAGCACTGAGATATAAGGAGAACTGCAAAGTTCGCCTGTCTGGGCGACCAGTACTAGCTACTACCCGTGCTAGCCCTAGATTTTTTGGCTCAAATCACAGGCAACTGCCGCCAGTTGCGAGTGTAGCTTAGCAATTAGAATCAACGATATGAGCAACAGAAAGGCTACGTATTTCGCCCAGGAGAAATACCTATTTTTTATCTATTCCGGGTGCGCCTTCACTGTCTTCACTTGTGACCTACCTCTTCTATGAGCGTGGCTAATGCGCATACCACAAGCTTTTTGAGGTCGCAGTACCTAATCTTGACCAAGGTAAGTACCTCTTTTGCGACTCGCTGCCTAAGCATCTTACCCTAAGGGCTACCGTAGAAATCCCACTTCTCTGCGCATGAGCTAGCCTTCTGCAAGAGAATTGTGCACTAGCCCTTCATTCATTTTTCCTTTTCTTTTATGTCCCACAATGTTTCCCCTGGCTCGCAGCCACACGAAACTGGCCTCGACCGGCCGTTGTACACTCCTATCAAGCGCCGCTCATTCTTCATGTATGCTGGTGCTACGGCTGGGGCAACGGCACTCCTGCTAGCTGGCTGCAAAGATGATGATAACAACAGCCCCAACGCAACGGATGTAGGCGCGGGCGATACTGGTGTGCTTAACTATGCCTATGCCCTCGAGCAGCTCGAAGCTGCTTTCTATGCGCAGGTATTGACTAGCCCTTATTTCACTAATAGCTCTACTACTGCCGCCGAAAAACAAATTTTTACAGACTTAGCACTGCACGAAAAAATCCACGCAGATTTTTTCAAAGCTGCGCTGGGCAGCGCTGCCATTAAAGCGCTGACGCCCGACTTTTCCAAAATCGACTTCGCTACCCGCGCAGGTGTACTTGCTGCTGCACAGGCTTTTGAAGACCTAGGCGTGCAAGCTTACAACGGAGCCGGCCGCTACATCACCGATGTAGAATACCTCGGGTTGGCTGGCAAAATCGTATCGGTAGAGGCTCGCCACGCGGCTCTCATCCGCGACCTTATTACCTATAATAGCTTCGTAGGTCCTCTCAGCGGTACTACCGTTAGCAGCAGCGATGTTATCGACCCTAATACTGGGGCAGCTGTCACGACGGCCAATTCTACTACTTCGTCTGTCACTACGTTCCGGACTGAACGCTCTAAGCTGCCGTCGGTAGTGTTGGCCACGGCCAACACCTTCTTGGCCGACGGGTCTAAAATTTCTGCTAACAGCTTCGGTTAGGTCCAAGGCTTATTTTCCTTTCTATCCTGAAATTATCAAACTAAGTCATGGACCTCTTCAAAATTCTTTCTGACATTGAAAAAGTAGACCCCGAGGTTTACGACCGCTTCGACACACGCCGGCGCGTATTTAAGCACCTCTCGGGCATGGGCAAAGCGATGACCGCCGCCGCAATGCCCGCCGTAGTGGGCACCATGTTTCGCAAAGCCTATGGCCAAACCACTGGCGCCCTTCCCAGCATTATTGCTGACACGCTCAACTTGGCGCTAACTTTAGAATACCTAGAGTACTACTATTATGCGGCTGGCGTGAGCAGCGGCCTCTTTACAGGTGGCGACTTGGCGGCTATCACGGTAATTCGTGATGACGAGCAAGGCCATATTAATGTACTGAAGGCTGCCTTAGGTACGCAGGCGGCCTTTGCACCGCCCAGTGCTAGCGCCTTCGACTATACGGCTAGTGGTCGCCTCACCCCTTTTGCTAGTGCAGCCCTATACCTAGGTCAATCGCAGGCCTTTGTTGACACCGGTGTGCGCGCTTACAAGGGTGGTGCAGCTAACCTGATTAATAACAAGGAGATTCTAACTGCAGCGCTCAATATCCACTCGGTAGAGGCTCGTCACTCTTCGCACGTGCGCACTATGCGGCGTGGTGGTATCGCTGGCGTAGGTGCCGAAGCCGGTGGTACTTCCAACTCGATGCCTAAGAGCTGGATTTCGCTCCAAGAAAACGGTGGCCCTGCTCCCGCTATTACAGGTGCGGTGTATGGTGCTGGTAACCCAGTTGCCTCTTACCCAGCCGAAAGCAATGTAATGCAAGGTAAAACGGGTGCTATGCTTAACGTGCAGACTGCCTCTACCCCCCCCGCAGGCCTAACCATATCGGCAGCCGCTGCCTCAGAAGCGTTTGATGAGCCGCTCGATGCTGCTACGGTTAAAGCAATCGCGCGCTATTTTATTTCTCCTAGTGCACCAGCCGACTTGAAAGCTGTACTTGGTGCTTAGGTTGGTTTAGCGCCTAGCGCTACTCACATTTAAAAAGCCGCTCCCTAGCCAGGGAGCGGCTTTTTTGCTTTACTGCCTATCGTGTTACGCATGCGATTACCTGTTCTAAAAGCAGGTGGGTGACAAGCAGGCAAGCTCTTGCCAATGCCTCTTTACCATCTAACCAGAGAGCATACGAAAGCACTTTATTAAAATAATACTAGTGCTTCTAAAATCCAGTACGGTCTCGTTCTACGTAGGTTGTTCGCAAGCCCAGCACTACTGTAACACAGACGTCTGACTGGCTACACTATCCGTAAGCAAGCTATTTTTATAAGCTAAACCATTGATTATAAACCTCAACAATTAGAATATAAAAATTAATTTTAGCTGAAGTGTATCTGACATTATATCCTTAGCGTAGAGGGCTAACTACTTCGTTTTACGCAGTTTGCTTCGGTATTTGATTAGCTAATTTGGGTTTTCAACTTTTTCCTTTTCTTTCTTTTCCCATGTCTCACAAAATCCTCTCCGGTTCTCAAGCTCCTGAGGCTAACCTGGACCAGCCCTTGTACACGCCCATCAAGCGCCGCTCGTTCTTCATGTATGCTGGCGCTACGGCCGGGGCAACCGCCCTTGTGCTGGCAGGCTGCAAAAAAGATGATGAGAACTCGCCCGGCATCGTAAGCCTCGGCAACGGCAACCTGAGCGTGCTCAACTATGCCTATGCGCTCGAGCAACTCGAAGCGGCGTTCTACGCCCAAGTAGTGAAAACTCCAGCTACCGATTTCAAGTCCGGTGAGCTTGCTTATTTCACGCAAGTAGCAGCCCACGAAGCTATTCACCGCGACTTCTTGAAAGCAGCTATCATCAACGTAGCTAAGGCGAGCCCCATTCAGGACCTCACGCCCAACTTCAGCAGCATCACATTCACCTCGCGTGCATCGGTGCTAGCCACAGCACAGGCTTTTGAAGACCTAGGCGTAGCTGCTTACAATGGTGCAGGCAAGCTCATTTCGGCTAGCGACAGCAACGGCGCTACTTACCTCACGGTAGCTGGCAAAATCGTATCGGTAGAAGCTCGCCACGCAGCCTACGTGCGGGACCTGATTACGCCCGGCTCATTTGCCGATGATAACCAAGTAGATTCTAACGGCCTCGACAAATCGATGACTCCCACGGCCGTTATCGCCGTAGCTCAGAAGTACATCAACCAAACGCTGGATGCTTCTTCGGTAGGCAAATAGTCTTCTTCCCCACTCGTAATCTGTTCATAGCCATGAATTTCCTTAATATCCTCAACCAACTGGCGGAAGTTGACTCTAACGTATTCGACCGCTTCGATTCGCGCCGCGCCGTTTTTTCCTCGCTTGGCACAGTAGCTAAGCGCTCAGCCCTGGCCGCTGCCCCCGTGCTGATAACTTCGATGTTCCAGAAGGCCTACGCTGGCACCAATGCTGGTGACCCAATTGAGGTGCTCAACTACGCTCTGACGTTGGAGTACCTAGAGGCTGACTTCTACAACAAAATGAAGGCGTCGCCCTTCTTTGCTACGGCTTCGTCAGCCGACCAAGCTGCTATCAATCAGATTAGCAAGCATGAAACGGCACACGTTGCTTTATTGAGAACAGTTATTAGCGGTGTTGGGGGTGCTAGCGCAGTAGGTGCGCCTGTATCATTCAAAACCTCCACGTTTGCTACACTAACATCGTTTCAGGCGCAGTTGGCAATAGCTCAGCAGCTAGAAGACATTGGTGTTCGTGCATACAAAGGCCGTGCTACCGATTTGCAGGGTCTACCAGATGTAAACGTTCCTAACGTTGGTACTATCAATGCCCTTGAATCGGCTTTGCGCATCCACTCTGTTGAGGCTCGTCACGCGGCTCATATCCGTGTTATGCGCGGCCAAACGCCTTGGATTAATGGCAATGGCGACCTAGACTCGCAGCCAGCTTACACTGGCACTACCCCAGAGAACAACGTAACCCAAGCTGGTTATAACCTGACTTCGGCTGGTGTTATTACTCCAGGTGTTACTTACAGTGCAGCTGATGTACAAGCTGCCTTCGACGAGATTCTAACTAAAGCCGAAGTACTGGACAATAGCCGCGCAGGCAGTTTGGTACAGTAATTAGCTCTGCGCTTAAAAAAGGCTGGCTCCTTCACGGAGCCAGCCTTTTTTTATTTAGGCCCGTCTATTCCAAGAGCACCTGCAGCGCCTTCGTTTTACTATAAAAATTATTGACTTCTGACTACAATCGATTGCAGTGTCTCTTTACTAGCGCGATGCAGCTTAGATTTCATCAAATACCGTTCTGCTTGAAGTAATTACTTAACAACAACCTTACACTAAACAAAAAAATTGTTGAATATATTTGAGTAGCAATTTCCGATTGCTTAGTCGCCAGAATGGTGAAAAATGTGGCCTAGGCCACTGCTTTCGCGTATAAGGTGGCCGCAGTAGTTATCTCTTCCTGTTCTTTATAACCCCACTCTCCCACCCACCATGCTAGACTACGTGAAAACAATCCTGCTCAAGGTCAGCTTCAGCAAGGTACTGTTTGAAAAAGAGCTGCGTAAAGCGCTCCGCCACGTTTTGCCTGCCGAGCTACCCGATTTTCGTACGTGGTGCTACGAGCAGTTTTCCCGCCTCTACTGGGCGGTCATGAATCGGATTTTTGCTCAGCACACAGCGGCTGGCACCCCCCTAGCTTCCTAGGTCGAGTTGGCTTTGGCCAGTCACAAACTTGATGTTCCGCTTGAGGCCCTCATAGCCAGTACGCTTGAGGGCCGATTGCCGAAATAATGCTTGAAATACTTCGTGGGTGATATCTTGCCAGTCGCTGGTTGACAGTGTTTTCAGGTCCGGGTGCGGCTGAAACTGCGCTTCCTGCGTGGGCTTGGCAAAGCGGTTCCAGGGGCACACATCCTGGCAGATATCGCAGCCAAATACCCAGTTGCCAAACTGCCCAGCCACATCCTGCGGTATTAGCTGGTCCTTGAGCTCGATCGTGAAGTAGCTGATGCACTTGCTGCCATCGACCACGTAGGGCTCAGTAATGGCCTGTGTAGGGCATGCGTCGAGGCACTTGGTGCAGGTGCCGCAATAATCGCGGATAGCCCCGTCGTATTCCAACTCCACGTCTACTATCAGCTCGGCAATGAAGTAGAACGAGCCCGCGCCGGGCGTGATAAGGTTAGAGTTTTTGCCGACCCACCCTAGGCCGCTTTTCTTAGCCCACGCCTTGTCAAGCACCGGGGCTGAGTCGACGAAGCAACGCCCGCCTACTTCACCGATATTGGCTTGGATATCGGCCAGCAGCGTTTTCAACTTGTCTTTGATGACAAAGTGATAGTCGCGCCCGTAGGCGTATTTACTGATTTTTAGCGTGTCGTCGGGCTGCTGGTCTTCGGCCGGCGGGTAATAGTTGAGCAGCAGCGAAATAACTGACTTGGCACCATCTACAAGCAAGCGCGGGTCGAGGCGCTTGTCGAAGTGGTTTTCCATGTAGCCCATTTTGCCGTTCATGCCTCGCTTGAGCCAGTTTTCGAGCCTAGGCGCCTCCTCTTCCAAAAACTCCGCCTTGGAAATACCGCAAGCCATAAACCCGAGCTCCACAGCGCGGCGCTTGATATAAGGAGTCCATTCGGCGTGCAAAAGCATTGGAAAGCGGGCAATTGAACCTCAAAGAAACGAAGAACGCGCCGCTGGGGGCGGCGCGTTCCGTGGAATGCAGTCTTCGGCAGCAGCGACTCTAGGAGGTAATCTCACCAAATAAGTCGCCATTGTTGCCGCGCAAGTGCTGAGGCAACAGGCGCCCTAGGTGCTGATAAGCCGCCTCGGTAGCCTCGCGGCCGCGGGCCGTGCGCTTGATGTAGCCTTCCTGGATGAGGAAGGGCTCGTACACTTCTTCAATGGTTTCGCCTTCTTCGCCCACTGCTGTAGCGATAGTGCTGATACCCACCGGGCCACCTTTGAACTTGTCGATGATGGTAGTGAGAATACGCTTGTCCATGTCGTCGAGGCCGCGGGCATCTACGTCAAGGGCATTGAGCGCAAACTGCGCAATCTCGACCGTGATGGTGCCAGTGCCTTTAATCTGAGCAAAGTCGCGGGTGCGGCGCAGCAAGTTGTTGGCAATACGGGGCGTACCACGCGAGCGGCGGGCAATCTCGAATGCCGCATCTTCGTGAATAGGCGTGTGCAAGATGTCGGCCGAGCGCTGCACGATGCTCGTCAGCAGTTTCGAGTCGTAGTACTCAAGGCGGGCCGAGATACCAAAGCGGGCCCGCAGCGGCGCCGTAAGCATGCCCGAGCGTGTGGTAGCCCCAATGAGCGTAAAGGGCGATAGCGAAATCTGCACCGAGCGGGCGTTGGGACCCGAGTCGAGCATGATGTCGATGCGGTAGTCTTCCATCGCCGAGTACAGGTACTCTTCCACCACGGGGTTCAGGCGGTGAATCTCGTCGATGAAGAGCACGTCGTGCGGCTCTAGGTTGGTGAGTAGGCCAGCGAGGTCACTGGGCTTGTCGAGCACCGGGCCGCTAGTCATTTTGATGCCGGCGCCTAGCTCGTTAGCAATAATGTGCGAGAGCGTGGTTTTGCCCAGGCCGGGAGGGCCGTGCAGCAGCACGTGGTCGAGGGCGTCGCCGCGCTGCTTGGCGGCAGCCACGAATACCTTGAGGTTTTCAAGAATTTTATCCTGGCCCGTGAAGTCATCGAAACTTAGCGGGCGCAGGGCCTTGTCGATATCCTTGTCGGTGGCGTCGAAGTGGTCGTTGCCGCCAGTGAGATAGGCTTCGCGCATAATGGGGTAGTGGTTAATTACTCGTTGTCAGTTGGCCGTTGGGAACGGACTATTGGCTAACCAAATTAGTTAGCAAAAAGCTCCCTAGGTGGCCGCAAAAACAACCTTATTCGCGCGGCAGCAGCACTTCTATTTCGAGGTGCAGCCACTCGTCTTCCCAGGCTTTGTGCGCTAGGCGAGCCTCCAGCGGGTAGCCGGCATCAAGCAGGCGAGCTACGGTTTCATTGCGAGTTTCGGGCAGGTAGCCGAGCCAGTAGCTATTCTTATCGCCGGCCGCACCCGAATGCACTTTCACTGCCCAATCGTCGTATTTACTATCGGCTTCACGTTCTAGGCGCAGGGCCTGGCCCACCTTAAGCTTCTTTTCTTGCGCGGGCAGTTCGGGGCGGTGGGAAGTGCCCGCAACGAGGCACTCCAGCAAAACGAGGGGAGAAGAATCAGCCATGGAGTGAAAAAGAATAAGTGGCCCTGCTGCGCCCCGCGGGGCGACTGAGGACCTAGGCACGGGCTAAAAGTAAGGCTATATAAGCAATTAGCCCTTGGTTGCTAGCCCTAGCTTTCTCGAAGAGAAAAAACTAAGAGTTAGCAACCAAGGGCTAATTACTAATCGCACAAGCGATTAGTCTTTCAGGTCGCCACCTTCTACGTTGCGCTGGTCGAGGCGGTCGGGGGCTTTGTTGCTGTTCTGCTCGGTATCGTGGCCACGCTTGCTAGCACCTTGGCCGCTGCTGCCAATGTGCGCAGCTACGCCGTCGCTGGTTTGGTCATCGGCCTGCACATTGGGGTCAAAGTTGCCATCGCCCGAGCGGGTACGCATGCGGTGGGGCAGGTCGGGGTCGGGGCCGCCCTGGCGCATGTCATCGCCTTGCTCGCGGTATTCGGCGTTAGCTTCTTCGCGACGCTCTTGGCGGCGAGTTTCAGCGTTTTCGTGGTGGGCTTGGTTTTCGTTTTCGGTAGCCATAAATGAAGACAAGAGAGGGTGAGACTGTCGATGGCTATACGGCAGGCAGTGGTGGGGCGTTGGGTTGAGCCGCAAGGCAGCAACCTAGGTTGGCCGCTTAGCAAGTTTTTTACGTTACATTCATCCCACTCACTTTCATTTTTTCTTCATGAAAAAGATTCTGCTTTTTGCTGTGCTTGGGCTAGCTACAGCTGGCTCGTGGGCCTTTTATCCGAAAGCGGTGGCGCCAACAGGCTACCTCATGGTAGTGGGCAGCGGCCGGCCGGGCACCACCTCTTCGGTACCTGAAATCACGACTATTCAGCCCGATGGTACGCGCCAAGTGCAGCGGCTACCCGACATCAAAATCGGCACCGAGCGCAACAGTACCGCCGCTGCCGTAGAGTTGCATCGCGTAGAGCTACTAAAAATCAACGCGCTAGTGGCGCAGGGTTGGCGCGTGGCGCACGTGACGCAGAGCACGGTGGGCGTAGGAGCCACTACCGAAACGGTGTACTTGCTGGAGCGGCCCTAGGCAGAATCGCACAGCAGTTGGCCCCAAAGCAATGCACTAACGAGCATCTTTTGGGATATAGAAAGCGCTATGTACTTTTCGTACCTCTTCTCGCCCTCTTTTCCCTACCTGCTCCATGAAAAAAACGCTTGTCTGCGCCACGCTGACGCTAGCTGCCATTGGTTTGTGGTCGTTTTACCCACACGCCACCAATGAGGGACGGTCACAGTACCTTTTCCTTATAAGTGACCTCACGCTGGCCCCCGAACAACAGTATAATGTAGGGCTAACTACCGTCGAGCCCGATGGCTCTTTTCATACCGAAGAGCTACCCGACAATTTCTACTCTTATGCGACGAAAGAGAAAGTAGCCGCGACGATTAGCAGCGAAAACACTAGCAACCTTTATATTAACCGCCGCAACCGTTACTCTCGCAACTTGCTACTACAACGAGAATTGCTCAAGATAAAAGAACTAACTGCGCAAGGCTGGACGCTTACGGCAACCGTACCCGACAAATCGGGGGTTCGGTATATTTTTCAAAAGCCGGCGGTACAGTAAACACTTGTATTACTGTCATTCTAGCATTTGCGCTGAGCAAGGCAGTTAATCCATACCTAGGTCGTTGGTGAAGCTGCTTTGCAGGCGTATTTCTTCGACAGGAACTCCAGACTGGTCGCTAGTAAGGCCTATAACGGCCTGCTCAATTTCATATTGGCTGGCAAAAGGCGACCTCAACAATTTCTCATAATTGAAGGCTACCGTCCAATCTATCAGCTCTGCTACCGTTTGCGTATACCAATGTGGCACGCGGGGCAAGAGTTGACCAGTCAGCCGCTCCCACAGCGAAGGTGTGGTAGGAGCCGCTTGCAGCGGAGACAGTGGCGGCAGAATTAACCCATAGCGTTCTCGCAAAGCGTGTCGATAGATTTTGAGAGCCGGGGCACCGGGAAATACCTGGCCTAGCGGCGTGACTTCAGCGCTGCCGGTCGGCAACTCACTTAATATCTGTTTGGCCACCACTGTCCGTACTGTCGATTGCTGCTGCCCGGCTACACCTAGCCGCTGACTAAACCAAGTTGCCACGTCGCCGACTGTGTAAAGCTTTTCTGCCGCCTCATCTGGTATTTCCTGGTTGAAATACCGCTCAAAGGACATGGCGAGTTCTGCAGTGTCGAGGCCCATACTAGCTTATGTATCAGACAATAGCTACTATCACTGCCTGCTTCTTAGCAACAGCCCGCTGCAGAAAGCCTTTTAACTCTACTAAGCTATCCTGCATCCAATCTTCAAGCTCTTCGTCCTCCCGGTTCCAGACACTAGGATAGATATCAAAATTCGTCATTTCTAACGGATTGAAGCGCTTGCTTATTTCCGATTGGCTCACTGTAGCTAAAGCCTGAGCAAAGGCAGCCACTTGAGGAGGCAGTAAAATGCGCGCCGGACCGTAGCCAACATCGTGTTCTTCCTCGTTGCCTACCTGCTCGCCACCCAGCAGAAGGGAGTTTAGAGGGGCCTCACCACCCCAAGCAGTACCAGTTAGGAGGTAATGAAGCCCGTGCCACGCCTTGTCGAGGTCTAAAGACTCGCCCTGCGCCTCTTCGGGCAATTCATCTTCGCTAGCTTCATCATAGTATAGCAGCACCTCATCTGGTTCCTGCAACAGTTTTTGGGCATAAGCAGGGCTTAGTTGCCGCAGCTCGCAAGTCATCCCCATTTCATCACTTCTATTTAAACGCCTGGATACCGGTAATATCCGCCCCAGTGATGAGCAGGTGAATATCGTGCGTGCCCTCGTAAGTCACCACCGATTCGAGGTTCATCATGTGGCGCATGATGGGGTACTCGCCCGTGATGCCCATGCCGCCGTGAATCTGGCGGGCTTCGCGGGCCACGTGCAGGGCCATGTCTACCGAGTTGCGCTTGGCCATGGAGATTTGGGCGCTTGTGGCTTTGCCTTCGTTTTTGAGCACGCCTAGGCGCCAGGCCAGCAACTGGGCTTTGGTTATTTCGGTAATCATCTCGGCGAGCTTCTTTTGCTGGAGCTGGAAGCTGGCGATAGGCTTGCCGAACTGCTCGCGCTGCAACGAGTATTTCAAGGCCGACTCGTAGCAGTCGATGGCCGCGCCAATGGCACCCCACGCAATGCCGAATCGGGCCGAATCGAGGCAGCTCAGCGGACCGCGCAGGCCTTCTACATTGGGCAGAATATTCTCCTTAGGTATCCGCACATTGTCGAAAACCAGCTCGCCGGTGATGCTGGCGCGTAGGCTCCACTTGTTGTGGATTTCGGGGGTGGTAAAGCCTTCCATGCCGCGCTCCACGATGACGCCTTTGATACGGCCCTGTTCGTTTTTGGCCCAGACAACGGCCACCTGGCACTCAGGCGAGTTCGATATCCAGAGCTTAGCGCCGTTCAGGATAAAGTCGTCGCCATCGGCTTTGATATTGGTGGTCATGCCGCCGGGGTTCGAGCCGTGGTCGGGCTCGGTGAGGCCGAAGCAGCCTAGCCACTCGCCGCTGGCCAGCTTGGGCAGGTACTTGCGGCGCTGCTCTTCCGAGCCGTACTGGTAGATGGGGAACATCACGAGCGAGCCCTGCACCGAGGCTGTGGAGCGCATGCCCGAGTCGCCACGCTCAATCTCCTGCATGATGAGGCCGTAGCTGATATAGTCGAGCCCGCCGCCGCCGTATTCCTGCGGAATGGTAGGCCCAAAGGCGCCTACCTCGCCAAACTTGCGCACGATTTCGGAGGGGAAATGCGCCTGCTGCGCCCACTTCTCGATATTGGGCGAAATCTCCTTTTTGACGAAGTCGCGGATGCTCTGGCGCACGAGGATGTTCTCCTCCGTCAGCAGGCCATCGAGGTCAAAATAGTCGGTGAAGCCGTTGGCGTTGGTACTACCTTTTTGGGCAGTGTGGGCTTTGGCTTCGGGCGAAAGCACGTCGGCAATAGAGGACATGGGCGGGGCAGGTTAGGTTGAGGCAAATGTAGCGCGGTCAAGGTGTACCATAGACCCTGCGGGGCCGCATAGAGGTATCTTATGAAACTACCACTTACGCACGGACCCACAGGATCCACGGTACGCCTTGACCGCGCTACTGGTAAACCACTGATAACTCAATTTCCTCCCCTAGCTGCGCCACACCGTTTACTTCGACCTCTGTACCGCCAGGCAGCTGCATCCGCAGCCGGCCGTTGGGTAACACCGCCAGTACCCGACCCCGCACGGTAGCCGGTGCAGCCGGCGCCACAGGCGGACCTACGCGGCGTACTTGTCCTAAGTCCAGTTCGACCACGCGGTCGGCCAAGCGGGCTATTTCGGCAGGGTCGTGGCTAATAAGTACGGTCGTGAGCTTAAACTGCCGGTGCACCTCCCCTAGGGCCTGCTGCAAGCGCTGGCGCGTAGGCAGGTCGAGGGCCGACAGCGGCTCGTCGAGCAGTAGTAGGCGCGGGCGGCAGGCTAGGGCGCGGGCCAGCGCCACGCGCTGCTGCTGCCCGCCCGAGAGGGCGGCCGGGCGGCGGGCGGCTAGCTCCGTAAGCTCCAACAATTCTAATAACTCGCCAACCGTTTGTTTTGCACCAGATTGGCCCTCAGCCGCAAAATTCAGATTTTCGCGCACCGTCATATTTGGAAACAACGCGTAATCCTGAAACACGAATCCTAGGGGGCGGCGCTGCGGCGGCAGCCACTGGCGGCTGGCGTGGTCGTACCAGAGTTGGCCTTCAACCCGTAAAAAGCCCGCATCGGGTCGGGTAAGACCGGCTAGCATTCGTAGCAGCGTGGTCTTGCCGGCGCCCGAAGGGCCACTGAGGGCTAGTAGCTCGCCGGGCGCCAGCGAGAGGGCCACGTCGAGGGTACGCGGGCCAGCGGCGGTGTGGAGGGCTTTGGTCAGGTGAAACTCAATCACGGGGCCTAGGACAGGTGGGCGGCGTCTTTCTTCGAAAACCAGTATAGCCCCACCAAGATGGCAAAGGCCACAGCCAGCAGCGTGCCCGCGTAGGCATTAGCTTGGTCGTATTGCAAGCTCTGCACTTCGTCGTAAATGGCGATAGATGCCACTCGTGTGCGACCGGGCAGGTTGCCGCCTATCATCAGCACCACCCCAAACTCGCCTAAGGTGTGGGCAAACGTAAGCACCGCGCCATTGAGTAGGGCGGGCTTCATATTGGGCAGCAGCACCCGCCACAGCGTGGTACCGCGCGACTTGCCCAGCGTGTACGCCGCCTCGGTGAGCGAGCGCGGCAACTGCTGAAACCCTGCCTGCAACGGTTGCACCATAAACGGCAGGCTGTACACCAGCGACCCCACCAGAATACCCGGAAACGAGAAGTTGAGACTTAGCCCTAGTTTCTCAATTAGGAAGCGACCTAGGGCTGTGCTATCACTAAATGCTAGCAGCAGGTAGAAGCCAATGACAGTGGGCGGCAGCACCAGTGGCAAACTCACCACTGCCTCGGCCAGCGGACGCAGGCGACTGCGGCTGTGCGCCAGCACATACGCCAGCGGCAGCCCTAGCACCAGCAGCAGCGCAGTGGTGCAGGAGGCCAGCGCGAGCGTCAGGCGCAGGGTTTGCCAGTAGTCAGGGGGCACTTTGGGAAGGTATATGTTGGAAATTATCGACTATAAATCAGTCATCCTCATCTGTCATGCTGAGCTTGCGAAGCATCTTCTCACGTCGGGTTGACCTAGCGTGAGAAGATGCTTCGCAAGCTCAGCATGACAGATGATTTTAGTAATTCACTTCTTACAAGCCAAACCCATACTTCTTCAATGCCTGTCGGGCCGTGGGGCTGACCATGAAGGCGGCAAACACAGCGGCGGCAGCGTTGGTGTTGGCGCGCTTTAGCACTACAAAGGTCTGCTGCAAGGGCGTGTGGGCCGTAGTCGGGATAAGGTAAAAGTTACCCGCTCGGCGCAGCACGGGGCTGAGGGCAAGCGAGTAGGCAATTAGGCCTGCATCGGCGGCGCCGGTAGCGGCGTACTGGGCGGTTTGGCCGATATTTTCGCCTAGCACCAGCTTGGGTTTTACTTGGTCATAAAGCTTGTAGTGGCGCAATATTTCCTCGGCTTTCTTACCATAGGGGGCGTGTGCGGGGTTGGCAATGGCCACGCGCTTTACCTGGGGGTCGAGCAGCACATTCATTCCCTTTGTGCTGGGGTCGAGCTTGGCGCTCCACAATACCAGGCGCCCTAGGGCATACAGTTGCGGCGCGCCGGCCGTGAGGCCCGCCTGCTGCAAGCGGCGCGGATAGTAGCTATCGGCCGAGAAAAACAAGTCGAACGGGGCGCCGTGGCTGAGTTGCTCGTAAAACTTGCCCGACGAGCCGTAGACCACTGTGGCCCGCGCCTGCGGGTGCTGGCGGTTATAAATCGTGACCAGCGAATCGAGCACATACTTTAAATCGGCAGCGGCGGCAATGGTGATGGGTGCCGGCGCTTTGGGCGGCACTGACTGCGCCACGGCGAACCGGCTGGCACCTAGGGCAATTAGGACTACTAGAAAGAAACGAAACATAAAAACAGGAAGGCAGCAGTACCCAGGGGCTACCGCTATATACCTGAAGATACAACCCTACCCCGCCCTAGGTTTCGCGCAGCAGTAAGCCCGGACGCAAAGACCCCACCTCCAGCCCCTCCCCTCCGGGAGAGGGGAGCCGACCTACTCGAACGTTTGGTAACGCTAGTAGTCGTCAGGCTCCCCTCTCCCGGAGGGGAGGGGCTGGGGGTGGGGTCCTACGCTAGATAGCCTCTTTTAAAATCGCAAATTCACCGACGCCAAGAAATTGCGCGTGGCCTGTGGGAAGTACCAGTTGAAGGTTTCCTGGCGGCCGCTGGCGCCTACGTAGCCGTAGGTGTAGCCATTGGACACGTACTCGCGGTTGAGCAGGTTGTTGACGAGCAGCGCCAGCTCGATTTCCTTCATAAACGACGGGTGCAGGGTGTAGCGCACTCGAAAGTCGAGCACCTGGTAGGCGCCGATGCTGCGGTTGTCGCTGGCCGAATTATCGAGGTACTGGCGGCTCACAGTTTTGTAGAGCAGCGCCAGGCGCAGGCCTTTCAGCGGCTGGCCCTCTAGGGTGTGCGCTGACACGGCCGACGGCGAATACGAGATGGTAGTGGTGCGGCCCTCGGCCGAAATCACGGGGTTGTAATCGGCATCGTAGGTGATGTCGCGGTAGTCCTGAATGCGGTTATGGCTGAGTGTGAGCGTACTGCTAAGGCTAATTTTGTCATTGGCCGACACGAAGCCCGTGAGCTCGACGCCGCGGCGGTAGCTGCGGGCCACGTTGGTGCGCAAGGCGGTGCCCACGTCGTTGAGTTGGCCGGTGTTCACGAGCTGGTTGCGGTAGGTCATGTAAAAGCCGTTGGCCTCGACGCGCGCGGCGGTGTTCGGACCTAGGAAGCTGAGGTCGGCGCGGGTGAAGCGGTAGCCGCCTTCCCAGTCGTTCATCCGCTCGGCCTGGGCGGGCGCGTAGCCGGGCTGGCGGTCGGTGAAGTCGGCGCGCACCGGCTCGCGCTGCCCTACCGCGAAGCTGGCGTAGAGCTGCTGCCCGTGCCCGAGCGACGCCGTGAGGCCAGCCTTGGGGTTGAAGAACGTGTAGTTGACGCGGGTGGTCACATCGGCTTGGTCGTCCTCTACTCCATCAATTTTGTAGATAATGCGGCGCACCTGCGCATCGCCGTACACACCCAGCCAGGGCAGTACCTGCCAGGTAGCGCGGGCGTAGGCGTTGAAATCAGTTTTGCGGGCCGTGTTGAAGTAATAGCGCTGATTGATAAAGCTATTCGAGGCGTATTGAGCCCAAATAACTTCGCCGTAGTGGTCGTTGTCGAAGCGGTTCCAGCCGCCACCTAGGGTAGCTTGGAAAGCACTGCTGGCCTTGGGCTGGTAGTTGAGGGCGAAGGTGCCGCCGTAGAAATAGTTATCGAGCCACTTGCGGTCGATGAGGTTGGTGCGCGTGAGCGTATCGCCGCCGATTATCACGTTTTGCAGGCCGTAGTCGGTGAAGCGGCGGCGCTCGCGGTAGCTTTCGTAGTAGCCAAAGCCCCGGGTGAGGTGCAGCGCGGCACCTAGGTTCCAGTCCGAGCCCAAGCCCTGCGAGAGGTGCAGCTGGTAGTGATTTTGCTGGTAGTTGTCGGTCTGGTTGTCGTAGGTGTAGTAGCTGTAGCGGCGGCCTTCCTGGCGCACGCGCTCGGCATCGGCAGCCGACAGCTCGCCGTTGTCTACGTAGGTTTGAAGCAGCGCCTGGTTGCCGGTAATGGCCGGCTCGGGCACGCCGTTCCAGGCCTGATACGTTTTTTCGCGGCCCGAGAAGGTGATGAATTTCAGCAGCGTATTCTTATTCTGATAGCCGGCCGAGAAGTAGTACGACTTCAAATCCGACGCCGCCCGGTTCATGTACCCTTTGCTGCTGATACGCGACAGGCGGCCATCAAACGTGAAGTACTTGCCCACCAGCCCGGTGCCGAACGATACGTTGTTCTTCCAAGTATTGAAGGAGCCAAACGAGTTTTGCGTCTCGCCATAAGCCTCGCGACGCACATCGAGGGTCGAGATGTTGAGGCTGGCGCCAAAGGCCGCGCTGCCATTCTGGCTCGTGCCCACCCCGCGCTGCACCTGAATGCTGTTAATGGACGACGCCAGGTCGGGCAAATTCACCAAAAACGAGCCGTGCGACTCGGGGTCATTCAGCGGCACGCCATTGACGGTGGTGTTGATGCCCGTGCTGCTCGTGCCCCGGATGCGGATATCGGTGTAGCCCACGCCCCCGCCGGCGTCGGAGGTCACGACCACGGAGGGCGTTTGGTCGAGCAGGTAGGGCAGGTCTTGGCCGAAGTTGCGCTTGTTGAGGTCCTGCTTGCTGAGGTTAGTGTACACCGTGGCGGTGCGGTCGCTGGCGCGCGAAGCTGTCACAAGGGCCTCGCCCGTGAGCACGCCGCCCGGCTGGAGCTGCGCGCTGAGCTGCTGCGCATCGGCGCGGCCTTGCACCGCCCGCACCAGTGGCTCGTACCCTAGGAAGGTGATGCGCAGCTCGTGCGACCCGGCCGGCACGGCCGCCAGGCTGAAGGCCCCAGCCGGATTGGTAGTGCCGATGGCTGCGCCATCGAGCAAAATGGTAGCGCCGGGTAGCGCCTCGCCCGTGCGGGCATCGGTGATGGTGCCCGACACGGGGCCTTGGGCCCAGGCGGGCGCCGAAGCCAACCCTAGGAGGGCAGCACCGGCCAGTAGTACAGTTTTAGGCAACTTAAACTAAGAAAAGCAACACGTACCCGCGCCCCAGGGGTCGGCACACAGGCAAAAACGTTCGCGGATTGTTCTTTCCCGACGCCGGCATTACCCGGTTCCGGTTCAATGGGTGTAATCTCAGCCGCCGAGCTTATTCCCGGCTAGCACCCCTAAACACGGCGCAAAGGTACGTCCCCCTGACTTAGACCCGAAATTTTTAATCTGCGACGGCCCTAATGTCCGGCTTGCCGCTTTTTCGTTTGCTGAGCATCAGTTAATTTAGCCTACGGCTAGGGGGCGGCGCAACGCGGGCCGGCGCGTTTACGTTGCCTAATCCGGCTCCGCTCGTTTCTGGTCTCTGGTTCCCACCGCCTGTCGGCCCTTTTCTACCGTCCTGCCTTATGCATCAGCTACTCTTCGCTTTAGTTATGCTTGCAGTATTTACCTTATTTATGGTAATACCGCGGCGGCGGCGGGTGCCGCCCCCCCCACCCCCTTCCGACGGCGACGACGGCGGCGGCGAGCCTCACGACCCCGGCCTGCCCGACCTCGACCTGCCGCCCGGCATCTCGCGCCCCATCAACGACTGGGAGCCCGACTACAACCGCCGGCGCCGCCCGGTAGACGTGTAGGGTTTAATTAGGGTTTGATTCAAATAAGATTGTCATGCTGAACGCCAGTGAAGCATCTCGCTCGCATCGTTGGAGTACTATCCTAACGACCCGAGCGAGATGCTTCACTGGCGTTCAGCATGACAGTAAGTGTGCCTAAGCAGACCTCACCTACCCAATCTCTATTGTGTAGTTGCAATCAAACATTTGGCTCGGGGCCAGGGTCATAATCCCTTCTTTATCGCGCAGCTCTTGCGGCGGGCCCACAGGGCTAGCCACGCCCTGCCAGGGCTCGATACACACGAAGTTGGCGCCGGGCCCTTTGGTCCACAGCCCTAGGTAGGGAAACCCGTCGAACTGCATCCGCACGAAGGGGCCGGTTTTGTCGGTCTTTTGCAGCGTGATGCGCGTGAAGTCAAAGTGGTCGAACACCAGCGCATCGTCGGCAAACAGCTCGTAGCTGAGCGGCAGCGTGGCCTGCTGGTTCAGCACAGGGGCCATTTCACCGGTGCGCAAGCCGCCGCGCAGCAAGTGTCGCTGCAAAGTGACGGGGTGGTCGAAGTGAAAGGCGTAGTCGGCAAACTGCCCGCCTTCGGACCCTAGGGGACAATTGAAGGCCGGGTGCGCCCCGATACTAAATAGCAAGTCCTGGTCGGCTGCGGCGGGGTTGCGCACGTGCCAGCCCACCGTGAGCACCGAGCCACGCAGCGTATAGCTCACGCGCAGCTCAAACTCAAACGGATACACCTCCTGGCTAGCCGCACTGTGCATCAGCTGAAAAACTAGGTTATCAGCCTCCTCATGGATGAGCTGAAACTCCTGGTCGCGGGCAAAACCGTGCTGCGAGAGCTTGTAGGTCTGGCCGTTGTGCAGGTAGGTATCTTCGGGCAGTTTGCCCACAATGGGGAACAGCAGCGGCGCGTGGCGCGCCCACTGCGCGGGGTCGGCAGGCCACACGTACTCAAGCCCGGTGGCGAGGTTTACGAAGCTGGTAAGCTCGGCGCCGTGCGCGGCAATGTGCACGCGGGCAGTAGCAGAGGTGAGGGTAGGCATTTTGAAGGAGTTATGAGCAGTGAACAATAAGCAATTAATCAACTCGACAACTGCGCGTCGATGGCCGCCCGGGCCAGTGCCAAGCGCTGGGCAGGCGGGCCGCTAACTTCGGCGAAGGGCCACCCTCGGCTTACTAACTCGGCGCGGTATAGGTTGTAAAAATGCCAACGCTGCGCCGGGTCGGGGTGCTCGCGCAGGGGGTCGGGCGCCCAAGGCAGGTCGGGCGCCAGCAGCAGCGTGAGCGCGTAGCGCGGACGCGCCAGCTCGGCTTCGACCCAAGCCGGGCAGGTGCCAAAGGCGTTCTCGGCCCATATTTTAATGACCAGCAAATCGGTATCGCAAAAGAGCAGCCGGGCGGCTTGCGGCGCGGCGGCGTCCTCGGCCGCGAGCTGGCCGCGGGCTATGGCTTCGAGGTCGGCCAGGGCATACCTAGGGCCGTGGGCTTCGAGGTAGGTGCGGGCATACTCGGGCACGAATACGGTGCCATAGTGCGCCGCCAGCTCAGCGGCCAGGGTTGACTTGCCCGCCGATTCGGGCCCAGTGATAGAGATACGCTGCATACCTAGGACGCTAGGGGTGCGGCTGGGCCGGCCGCTTCTTTTTGCCACTGCTGGCGCCACTGCTGGCGCCACTGCCAGTAGCCATACGCGGCCAGGCCTAGGTACAACGCATAGAGCAAGCTAGTCGGATACAGCTCCTTGACCCACAGCACGGGCACATAAATAACATCGACGAGTAGCCACAACCACCAATTTTCGAGGCGCTTGCGCATCAGCAGAAACTGCGCTACCAGGCTGGTGCCCGTCGTGAAGCTGTCGAGGTATGGAAACGACGAATCGGTATGGTGCGCCAGGTAGTAGCCAAAACCCGCCGTGAACACCGCGATAAACCCGGCCCCTAGGGCCCACTCGGCGGCTGTGGTGTGCGCAATGGCCAGCGGCGTCTGGTTGCGGCCACCGTACAGCCACTCATACCAGCCGTAGGCGCTCAGCGCGATAAACATCACCTGCAAGCCACTGTCGGCGTACAGCGCTTTTTGGTAGTAGATGAGGATGTAGAGCAGGCAGCTAACAATGGCAATGGGAAAGTTGAGGAGCGACTCGCGGGCGGCCAGCCACACGCAAGCAAAGCCGGTGAGCACGGCCAGCCATTCGAGGGCGGAAGTGCCGCGCAGGGCTTGCACCACCGTAGCCTGCACCTCAGAAAACGCAAAAAGCAGCATGAGCAGTAAGCCTTAAAAGCCGCGCAAGGTAGCCCGCCGGGGTACTTTTGTTCTATGCTACCCGACCTTACTCCCGCCGCGCTGCACGCCCGCTTGGCGGCCGGCGAAGATATTCAGCTCGTAGATGTGCGCGAGGAAATGGAATTTGACTACTGCCGCATCGCGGGCAGCATGCTTATTCCGCTGGGCGAAATCCCGCGCCGCGCCGCCGAAATCCGCACTGAGGGGCCAGTAGTGCTCATTTGCCACCACGGCGTGCGCTCGGCGCAGGCGCTGGGCTACTTGCAGCACCGCCTAGGTCACCAAAACTTGCTTAACTTGAAGGGTGGCATCGACGCTTGGAGCCGCGAGGTTGACCCGTCGGTGGCGCTGTACTAATAGTAAGCTGGTACGTAGTAGAAGCCAGTTATCCTTTATACTACTAAGCCCATGCCCACCTCCCCCACCCTAGCCGACCGCCTGGCCTTGCGCGAGCGCCCCGCCGGCCGGCCACTTATGTATCAGGACTGGGGCGATTTGCTATTTATGCACTGGCCGGTGCCGGCCGAGGTCATTCAGCCGCACCTGCCGCCGCGTTTGCAGGTCGATACCTACGATGGCATGGCGTGGCTGGCCATCGTGCCGTTTCGGATGTGGGATGTGCGCAGCCGCGTGACGCCACCCGTGCCCGGCGTGCGCGAGTTTTTGGAGCTAAACGTGCGCACCTACGTGCACCTCGACGGCGTGCCCGGCGTCTGTTTTTTTTCGCTCGATGCCACCAACGCGCTGGCCGTGTGGGCGGCGCGCACGTTTTTTCACCTGCCTTATTTTCGGGCGCAGCTCACCCTAGAGCGGCCAACCCCCGAGCGCCTGCACTACACCGGCCACCGCGTGCACAATGGGGCACCGCACGCACACTTTAGCGCCACCTGGCACCTAGGCGAGGTACTGCCGCCCAGCGAGCCGGGCTCGCTGGCCTTTTTCCTGACCGAGCGCTATTGCCTCTACGCCGCTTGTGAGAAGGGCCAGCGCTTGTACCGCGGGCGCATCTCACACGACCCGTGGCCGTTACGCAGCGTCGAGTTGTTGAATTTTGAATCGGACCTGGTCGAGGGCCACGGCTTGCCGCCGGTGGTGGGTGAGCCGGTGCTACATGCGGGCGGTCCGTTGCACGTCAGCTTGTGGGCCTTGCAGCGGGTGTGAGGCATTTACCCCACCCCCGGCCCCTCCCCTCCGGGAGAGGGGAGCCTGACGACTTAATAGCATTCGCTTACGTTTGCTCGCGGTCGGCTCCCCTCTCCCGGAGGGGAGGGGCCGGGGGTGGGGTAAATGCCCTAGGTGGCTGCCGTAGGCGCGGGCACAGCAAAGGTGTTAAGCAGCCCGCTGATGGTCATGTACTGGCCGGCCAGTGCTATCATGTCCACCACGCCTTTCTCGCCAAAGGTCACGATGGCTTGCTCATACAGCTCGGGGGCTATTTGGTGGGTAGTGGTGAGGCGGTGGGTGAAGTCGTAGGCCACGGCCTCGTCGGCTGATAGCGTGGCGGGCTTTTGGCCGGCTACCAACTGCTGCAGGGTAGCTTCGTCGAAGCCCGCTTGACGGCCCACGGCGGTATGAGCGTACAGCTCATAGGCCGCCTGCCAGGCGGCGCCCACCGTCAGAATGACTACTTGGCGCACTTTCTCATTTAGTGAGGTGTGCTCGCCCTCAGCAGCTGTCACGCTCATGAGCGCCTTAGCAATGAGGGGACTGCGCAGCATGGCGTTGAAGGGGCCCACCAGGCGGTCGTCAAAGGTCGCAGCTTGGAAGCCCGACTTCTTGGCCCAAGGCACCATGGTGTCTTGCAGCTGATTATAGAGTTTTTTCTGGTCAGAGTTTAGGTCGTCGGGGGCCAGCAGGGCTAGCCGCCCGCCTAGGTTGTCTTCGAAGGTTGCCATAGTGGGTGGGCGCGTCGCGCCGAATACTTGATACGCTCCGCATACGGCTACAACCTAGCCAGCGGCTACCCTAGGCGGGTACCAGCACGGTACTTTGCTGGCCTCAACCAGCTAGCCTGGTATTTTCGCTCCCTCCTTTTACCAAGCGCCGTTTGTTATGCCCGTTTCGCTTCCCACCCGATTAGCCAGTTTAGTGGCGGCCAGCCTGCTGGCTAGCTTGCCGGCGCTGGCCCAACAGCCGGCCCAGCGCCTAGGTCTCATTCCGCTGCCTCGCGAGGTGAGCACCCCGGCCGGCACCTACTCGCTGCCCCAGAAAATCAGCATCTACGCCCCCGGCAAAGATGCCCAGAACGTGGCCGGCCTGCTCAAGGAAATGCTGGCGCCGCTCGGCAAAACCGTAACCGTTACTAACAGCGCGGCGGGCGCTCAGATTAAGCTACTCACGGCCAGCACTGTGCCGAGCGCCGAGGGCTACCGGCTAGTGGTCGATAAGGCCGGCGTGCAGCTCACGGCAGCTAGCGGGCCGGGGCTTTTCTATGCCAGCCAGACGCTGCTGCAATTGCTGCCGCCGCGGCCCAGCGCCAGCAGCAGCCTGCCCTACGTGCGCATCGCCGACGAGCCGTCCTTTCAGTGGCGCGGCTTGCACCTTGACGTGAGCCGCCACTTCTTCTCGGTCGATTTCGTGAAGAAGTACATCGACTTTCTGGCTAGCTACAAGCTCAATACCTTTCACTGGCACCTGACCGACGACCAGGGCTGGCGCATCGAAATCAAGAAATACCCCAAGCTCACCCAAATAAGCTCTGTCCGCAAGGAAACGCTGATTGGGGCGCAGCAAACGTTTAAAAAACCTTCGGACTTTAAGTACGACGGCCAGCCCTACGGCGGTTTTTACACCCAAGACCAGATTCGGGATGTAGTGGCCTACGCCAAGCGCCGCTACGTCACCATCGTGCCCGAAATCGAGATGCCCGGCCACTCGGTGTCAGTGCTGGCGGCCTACCCCGAGTTGGCTTGCAAGCCCAGCACCTACACCCCCTGGACGATGTGGGGCGTGAACGAGGACATTGTGTGCCCAACCGAGCCCACCTTCCGCTTTTTCGAAGATGTGCTTACCGAAGTAGCGGCCCTGTTTCCGGGCAAGTACGTGCACATTGGCGGCGACGAGGCACCTAAAACCCGCTGGAAGGAAAGCGCCGCCGTACAAGAAATCATGAAGCGCGAAGGCTTTACTGATGTTGAGCAGGTGCAGGGCTGGTTCAACCGCCGCATCGAGAAATTCTTGGCCACCAAGGGCAAAAAGCTCATTGGTTGGGATGAAATCTTGGAAGGTGGCATCGACGCTAGCGCCACCGTGATGAGCTGGCGCGGCGAAAAAGCGGGCATCGAAGCCGCCAAGCACGGCAACGACGTGGTGATGTCGCCCGCCGGCTACCTCTACATCGACGCCGGCCAAAATCCCGTGCCCCACAGCCCCAACGAGCCGCTGCACATTTCGGGCTACCTGCCGCTAGATAAAATCTACAACTACAACCCGCTGCCCGCCGAGCTGACGCCCGCGCAGCAAAAGCACATCCTAGGTCCGCAGGCCAACCTCTGGACTGAGTATGTTGAGACGCCCAACAAAGTCGAGTACATGCTGTTCCCGCGCTTGCTGGCCGTGTCGGAAGTGGCCTGGACGCCGGCAGCCCGCAAAAGCTACCCCGAGTTTGTGCCGCGCATGAGCCAGCACTTCGCCCGCCTCGACGCCAAAAAGGTCAACTACCGCGTGCCCGAGCCCCTAGGTCTCGATAGCGTAAACATGGTGAAGCAAGGCGGCAAAGCCGTGTTCACACTGCGCTCGCTGGTGCCCGGCGCCCAAATCCGCTACACCCTCGACGGCCTCATGCCCGACGAAACCACCACGCTGTATACCAAGCCACTATCGGTGCCGACGGGGCAGCAACTTCTGGTGCGGGCCGTCACCATCGCGCCCAACGGCCGCAAGAGCCCACCCGCCGAGTTTATTGTGAAGTAAAAACTGTAGCTTGGACTCTGCGAGTCCGAGAGCGAGCGTAGCGAGCATCGACGTTAGATGCTATTGAGTAGCGTACCTAGACCCGGGATGCTCGCTGCGCTCGCCCTCGGACTCGCAGAGTCCAAGCTACTTCTCTCGTTTAGTTTTTGATAGCTCGCAGCATACCCGCCAGGGTCGGCGCGGAGTACACCTTGCCCCGCGACACTACGGCGGAGATTTTGCGGGCGTTAGCTACGTTGACCAGCGGGTTGGCGGTCAGCAACAACAGGTCAGCGTCTTTGCCCACGGCGATGGTGCCGGTGCGGTCGGCCACGCCCATAAACCGCGCGCCATTGAGGGTGGTGGCCCGCAGGGCTTGTGCAGGCGTGAGGCCGGCTTGCACCAGTTCGCGCAGCTCGTCGTGCAGCGAGGCGCCGGGGTACGTGTAAGAGTTGAAGGGCCCGCTATCGGAGCCGGCCAAGATGGTGACGCCGGCGGCCTGCATCTGCGGCACGAGGGTCATGAACTTGGCTTCGAGCTTTTGGGTGAAGGCCCGGGCGGCGGCCGACTGTTGCCGGGCGCTGGCCTGCCGCTTGGCGTAGGTACGCTGAATTTTGGGGTCGATATAAGCCAGCAACGTATCGTGGGCGTGGTCGGTGGTGCCTAGGTTGGCCAGCGTGTTGCCGATGGCCAGCGTGGGCACGGCGGCTGTGTGGTGCGCCGCCATCTGCTGGAAAATGCGGGCCGCGGCGGCTAGGCTATAGGTGTCATACACGGCCGGCAGCATTGCAAACAGCCCTAGGGGCTTGGAAGTGTTCAAGCTGGCGCGCACCAGCGCCGTGAGGCTGTCTTCCTTGCCCGAGCAGGCTTTGAAGACATAGTACAGATGCTCGGTGGCGTCGAGGCCACGGTTCACGGCTTCGCCCAGTGTCACCGAATAGGGCATGTGACCGGTGGTTTTCATGCCCCGCGCCTCGGCCTGGGCGATGGTGCTGAGGTAGGCCTCGCCCGAGATTTTGCTGTCGTAAATCTTGACGTAATCCACCTTCAGCCGTTGCAGCGAGTCGAGGGCCTTGCCGACTTGGGCGGGCGTGGTCACCTCTAGCGAGCCAGGCCAAGTGCCGCCCGGCCCGTCAATCTTGGGCCCCGAGGTGAAGAGGCGCGGGCCGGCCAGCGTGCCCGCCGCCTCTTCGCGCCGCCACTGGAAGATGTGCGGCGTGAGGTCGCCGCCGCAGTCGCGCACCGTTGTGATGCCGTGGGCCAGGTACAGCGTCAGACTCTTTTTATTGGCCGCCGCTAGGCTGTCGCCGCCCCGAAAGTGCACGTGCATATCCCAGAGGCCCGGCATGAGGTAGCGGCCGGTGCCGTCAATAGTTTGCTGGGCGGCGTACTGGGCTTTGCTAGCCGGCTCTAGGCGCACGATTTTGCCCTTTGCCACGGCCACTACTTGGTTGGGGCGCAGGCGGCCGGTTTCCACATCTACTATCGTTACGTGGTTGATAACTACGTCGTAGCTGGTAGGCGGAGCGGGTCGGTGCCCAAAGGCAGTCAGCAGCGCGGCAGCGCCTAGGCCCAGGAACAGAAAAGAACCTTTCATAAGCCGCAAGTAAACGCCTAGGGCGGCAACTGCGGCTGGGCTCGTGCCCGCCTCATGAAATCACGCCGGCCGAGGCCTCTGCCTAGGCTACTGGCAGGTGCGTTGTGATGGCGATGCGGTTCCAGGCATTGATGGTGATGGCGGCCATGATGGCCTGAGCCACCCGCTGCTCGCCCAGCACGGCCACCGCCTGCTGGTACGTGGCCTCCGATACGCCGCCTTTGCTGATGAAGGTAATTTCCTCGGTGAGGGCCAGTAAGGCTTGCTCCTCGGGGGTGAAGAGGCTGGTTTCGCGCCAGGCATTGAGCAAGTACAGGCGCTGCTCGGTTTCGCCATCGTGCCGGGCTTCACGGGTGTGCATATCCAGGCAAAAGGCGCAGCCGTTGAGCTGCGAGGCGCGCACTTTCAGCAGGTGTTTTTGGATGGGCGTAAGCTGGGTGGTACCTAGGTATTTTTCGAGGGCAAACATGGCCTTGTAGGCTTCGGGGGCGACATGCTGCAAATTGAGGCGCTGGCTCATAAGAGGCTGGGGGTGATTGAGTACGCAGCAAAATTCCGCTTGCCTCACCCCTCTTCTCCTTAACCTAGGTTAAGAAATACGGCCCGGCTAGCCAGCGCTGGCTTTGGCCCTCACCTTACTCAGAAACTCGGGCGTGCAGCCTAGGTACGAGGCCAGCATATACTGCGGAATGCGCTGCACAAACCCCGGAAACCACGTGCTAAACTGCTGGTAGCGCTCTTCCAGCGACTGCCCGTGGTGGTATACCCAGCGCATCTGGTCGGCGGCGGCGGCCCGCTGCAGCACCAGCCGAAAGTAGCGCTCTAGTGCGGGCACCTGCGCCAGCAGCGCCTCCTGCTGCGGATAGCTCAGCACCGCCACCGTGGTCGGCTCCACGGCCTGAATATAGAATTCCGACGGCCGCTGGCTGAGCAGGCTGGTGTAGTCGGCCAGCCACCAGTTTTCGAGCGCGAACCGTGTAATTTGCTCGGCCCCCTTCTCGGTAACGAAGTACAGCCGCAGGCACCCTTGCAGCACGAAGTAGCTGGCGGCGCAGGGCTGCCCGGCTTCGAGCAAATGCGCCTTGCGCGGGAGCGCCTACCGGGTGAAATACTCGCCCACCAGTTGTGCCTCGGCCGGCGTAAGGGCCACGTAGCGCGCAATGTGGGCGAGTAATTCGGGGTACATCTTTGAATGAAATAACTTCCCACGCTTTGAGCTAAAAAGCAGCCTAGGCGCTACCTAGGAGCCCAAAATTGCCTGCAAGCTCGGCTCACTCTACTACTTAAGGTCGTCGTAGCCACCGCCATTCACGACGTGGCGGAAGCCTTTCTGATACATGATGTCGGCGGCCTTGCTGCTGCGCTTGCCCGAGCGGCAGTACACCACGTAGGTTTTGCTGGTGTCGAGCTTGGCCACTTGCTGAGCGAAGTTGTCGTCGTTCACGTTCAGGTTTTGGGCGGGCTGCAGGTGCCCTAGCATGTACTCGGGGGACGTGCGCACGTCTAGCACCTGGGTGCCCGGCTGCTTGAGCAGTTCCTTAGCCCTGGGGGTGTTGATAGTGGCCGTGGGGGCCAGCTGGGCCGGAGCATCGGCCGTGGCCGCGGGGGCTGGCGAAATGGCGGTCGTAGTTTGCGGGGCCGACTGGTTGCAGGCCGTGGCCAGCCCAGCCACTAGCAGGAAAGCATACTTTTTCATATTCACAAAAATACCTGTTTAGTGCTACCAACCGGCCGACGCTATCTAACTAAACCAAGCAGCTGTTCAATCGCTTTTGAATTTACGCAGCTACTCCGCGCCCTAGGTCGCTTCCACGAGGCCAGTGCCGCCGAAGCGGTCGAAGCGGACTGACCGGAGCCTTGCCTAGGTTTGTTGTGCCGGGCAGCTGGCTGCTTAGCAGGTCCACTTAGTGCACAGCGCTAACAAAGTACCTTCGCCAGCCTTTCAGCGCCTTTTCCTCATGAACCGCATCGACCGCCTGTTTGGCATGACTACCCTGCTGCAAGCTCGTCGCTATACCTCGGCCGAGCGACTAGCCGAGCAGTTCGGCATCAGCGTACGCACGGTGTACCGCGACATTAAGGCCCTGGGCGAGCAGGGCATTCCAGTCGGCTTTGAGGTGGGACGCGGCTACTTTCTGGTGCAGGGCTATTTCTTGCCGCCGGTCAGCTTTACCCCCGACGAAGCCAATGCCTTGCTGCTGCTCGAAACCCTAGGCGCTACCCTGGCCGATGGCTCCATTCAGCCACATACGGCCGCGGCATTGCAAAAGGTGCGCGCCGTGCTGCGCCCGGCCGACCAGGACCGGCTGGCGGAATTGGCCAGCCGCATCATGCTGCACGTGCCCGAGTATGCCGAAAGCCACACGGCTCACTTGGCCACTATTCAAGCGGCCATCGCCAACGGGCGAGTGCTGGAGGTGGACTACCAGGACAAGAACGGCGGCAGCAGCCGGCGCCGGGTCGAGCCCATTGGGCTGGTGTTTTACAATTTCACGTGGCACTTCATTGGCTGGTGCCAGCTGCGGCAGGCGTACCGCGACTTCCGGGTGTCGCGGGTGCAGCACCTCGCGGCCACTACCCTACCCTTTGCCCACTCGCCGCAGCTTACGCTGGCCGACTACCTCGCCACCCTAGGTCTGCCGCGCACAGCGTAATTTTTTTTATAGGGCCGAAATGGACTGCCATAGGGCTGTCAGTGGGGGTGCCGCTCTTTGTGGCATCATCATTTATTTCTCAAGCCCCATGCAGTTCGCTTCCGTCCGCCTCATCACCGCCGACCTCCCGCGCCTCGTTGAGTTCTACGAGCAAGCCACCGGCCTCCCCGCCACGCGCTACACCCCCGACTTTGCCGAGCTACCCACGCCGGGCTCGACGCTGGCCATCGGCAGCCTGCGCACGCCCGAGCTATTTGGCGATGCGCACACGACGGCCGCCGCCAACCGCTCGGCCATTATCGAGTTTCACGTCGCCGACGTGGATGCCGACTACCAGCGCCTGGCCGACCTACTAGCCCCCACCCTGGTGCAGGCGCCCACCACCATGCCCTGGGGCAACCGCTCGCTGCTCTTCCGCGACCCCGACGGCAACCTAGTCAACTTCTTCACGCCCGTAACGCCGGCCGCGCAGCAGCGGTTTGCTAAGCAGGCGGCAGCTTAAAAAGCCTTAAAAATCAGAAATGTCATGCTGAGCTTGCGAAGCATCTTATCACGTTGGGTTAACTACCCATGACGTGATAAGATGCTTCGCAAGCTCAGCATGACATTTCTATAGATAAGGTACCCTAGGGCCTTTATCCCAAGTACGCCATGTCCTCGGCGCTCAGCTCGATGTCGGCGGCGGCTAGGTTTTCGCGCAGGTGAGCCACCGACGAAGTGCCGGGAATGGGCAGCAGCAGCGGCGACTTGTGCAGCAGCCAGGCAATGTTGAGTTGGGCTTCGGTCACGCCTTTTTGCTGGGCTAGCTCGGCGAGCTTGTTGCCCGCGTTGGGCAGGCCGTGCACCAGCGAGAAAAAGGGTACGAAGGCGATGCCGTGCTGCTCGCACAGCGGCAGTACTTCGCCGCCGCGGGTTTCGCCGTGGCCATCGTTCATCGTGGTGCGCTGGGCGTAGCTGTACATGTTTTCCACGCTGGCTACTTCGCCCATACCTAGGGCGGCGGTCAGCTCTTCGGGGGTGACGTTGCTTACGCCCACGTGCTGGATTTTGCCCTCGCGCTGCATATCGTACATGGCGCCCATCGACTCTGCGAAGGGCACCTCGGCGCCCGGCATCACACGGAAGTGCACCAATTGCACGGCCTCTTGCTTGAGGGTGCGCAGGTTGCGCTCGATGCTCTGGCGCAGCTGCTCGGGCCGGTTGAAGGGCGGCCAGCTTTTGTCGACGGGGTTGCGGGTGGCGCCTACCTTGGTGCAGATTACTAGGTCTTTGTTGTAGGGGTAGAGCGCCTCGGCAATAAGCCGGTTGGTGATGTCGTCGCCGTAGTAGTCGGCGGTGTCGATGAAGGTAACGCCGTTGGCGACGGCGGTTTTTAGCACTTCCAGGGCCTGCGGCCGGTCGGCGGGCTCGCCCCAGATGCCGGGGCCGGTGAGGCGCATGGTGCCGTAGCCCAAGCGGTTGACGGTGAGCGGCTGAGCCGACGTGGGGGCAATGGTGAGGATACTAGACATGAGAGAGAAGAGAATAAAGAAATTTATAGGCGAGCAGTCCGCACAGGTTAGTTACCAAGGCGTAGGGCCTTCTTCGCTGAAGAACTGGCCAGTGGGGCCATCGGGCGGCAGCGTGGCGTATTTCACTAGCACCTGCGCGGCGTGGGCTGGCGAGTGGCCTTGGTGCCTGGTAAAATCCGTGGCCGTGTAGCCGGGGTTTACCGAATTGACCTTGATGGCCGTGTCGCGCAGCTCGTAAGCCAGGCAGATAGTCCAGGCATTGACCATCGCCTTAGAGGTGGTGTAGGCCACGGGCTTTACCTGGTAATACTCCCAGGCGGGGTCGGCTTGCAGCGTCAGCGAGCCAATGCTGGACGATACATTGACGATGCAGGCCTGTGGTGCCAGCCGCAGCAGCGGCAAAAACGCCTGCGTGGTGCGTACCACTCCGTAGAAGTTGGTGGCGAAGAGCGACTCGATGGCGTCGAGCGGAATGGTGGAGGGCTGGTGGGCGAGATTGCTGGGAATACCGGCGTTGTTGAGGAGCGCATCTAGCTGCGGCGTGCGCTGGCGCACCACTTCTACTGCCCGCCGCACCGACTCGTCGCTGGTTACGTCCAGCTCCACAGCTTGCACCTGGCTTAGGCCCACCGCCTGTAGTTGCTGCTGCGCCTGCTGGCCCTTGGCCGCATCGCGGCTACCTAGGAACACGAAGTAACCGGCTTGCAGCAGTTGCTGAGCAGCTTCGTATCCAATTCCCTTGTTAGCACCAGTGATGAGAGCGTATTTCATATAAAATTGAGTGCAAGAACCCGCGTCGCTGTAGCAGCACAAAAGTGCGGGTTACTCCAGCAGTGGGTATGGTGAATACTTCACTTTCTACGGAAGCCTCACCTTACTCGCTGCTCCGTAGTTGCCGCTTGCCCGAATACTAGCTGCGGCACCAGCGCCACTAGCCTAGCGCTGCGACATAACTGCAGTGTATCAGGTGCGCTGCCTTACCTCAGCCAGCCTTAGGTTACCTTTCTTTACCAAGGGCTAATGCCGGTTTCGGGCGCGCTGTCGTCGCTGAAGAACTGGCTAGTGGGGCCATCGGGCCCTAGGGTGGCGGCCTTTACCAGGCGGGCAGCGGCCTCTTGTACGGTGCCGGGGCCGCTGTGGTGGTTGAAGTCGGTGGCGGTGTAGCCAGGGTCTACTGCATTGACCTTGAAGGGCGTGTCGCGCAGCTCGTAGGCCAGCATGATGGTGTAGGCATTCAGCGCTGCCTTAGAAGGCTGGTAGGCGGCCCCTTTCACGTGGTAGTACTTCCAGGTGGGGTCGTTGTGCAGCGTGAGCGAGCCCAGGCCGGACGTGACGTTGACGATGCGCGGCTCAGGCGACTGGCGCAGCAAATCGAGGAACGCCTGCGTGACTTCGACTACGCCAAACACGTTGGTGTCGAACACCTCCTTAATCATGGCTACGCTGGCGCTCGTGGCGGGCTGCACCGGAGTGCCCAGGATGCCGGCGTTGTTGATGAGCACGTCGAGCACGGCCGTTTTTTGCCCTAGGGTTTCGCGGGCGGCAGCTATGGAAGCGCTGTTGGTTACGTCGATAGCGAGTGGCTCTACCTGGGTAAGGCCTTCGGCGTGGAGCTGGTCTACGGCCTGCTGGCCGCGCTCGGCGTCGCGGCTACCTAGGTACACGTAGTAGCCTTGCTGGAGGAGCTGGCGGGCGGCTTCGAAGCCGATGCTCTTGTTGGCGCCGGTGATGAGGACAGTTTTCATGGGGAGGTTTTGTGCGTTGTTTGAACAGCACAAAGGTCCTGGGCGCTGCAAGCGCCGCCGTTACCCATTTTGCGGCTTCACTGGTACATTTTGCGGATGTTGGTTCGGTACTCAGCGGGCGTGGTGCCGGCCTCGCGCTTGAAGAAGCGCGTGAAGTACGAGGCATCCTGAAAGCCTAGGTCGTAGGCGATTTCCTTGAGTGGCTGCTGGGTGTGCAGCAGCAGGCGCCGGGCCTCTAGCACCAGCCGCTCGTGCAGGTGCTTGATGGCGGGCCGCCCGGTCTGAGCCTTAATCACTTCGCTTAGGTGCCCGGCCGAAATATGCAGCTGCGTGGCGTAGGCGCTCACCTCGTGCACTTCCCGAAAGCACTCTTCCACCTTGGCCTGGTAGGCGCGTAGCAGGCGCTGGTCGGGCGTGGGCTCGGCTTCGGCGTACTGCGCGGTGTAGAGGCGGCTCAGGAAGGTGAGCAGCACTGTGAGGTAGGCCCCCAGCATACGCTGCTGCCACTCGCCGGGACGCTGATACTCAGCCTCTAGCTGAGCCAACAGCGCCTCCACCGTGTCGGCTTCGGCGGCCGTCAGGCGCAGTTCGTGGCCGTGGTGCGGGTTCTGCACAATGGGCAGCGTGCGCAGCTCGGCGTGCTGGGCCACAAACTCAGGCGTAAACTCCAGGTGCGTGCCCCAAAAGGGCGTAGGCTCCTCCTTCACCAGTATTTGGCCCGGCTCGGAGAAATACACGGTATTGGGACGGTGCTCGTAGGGCGTGAGGTCGGCCCAGTGCCGCCCATGGTTTTGGCGCACAAACACCAGCAGATAATACGCCTTGCGGTGCGGCAGCAGCATGTCGGCTTCAATCACGGTGCCGCCCTCCGACCGCGCCATCGTGAAAGTTTCCGGGCCGTTGCCCTTGAATGGGTGTACCGGCACCGGCGGCCGGCTAGTGAGCGTCTGCATATCCCCGAAACTATCAACCGGGCCGGAAGTTGGCTAGCCCGGTTTGCACTTAGGTGCTGCTACCGCCTGGCAGCGGACCTAGGCGGTGAGCTGCTGCAAGCGCAGGTGCTGCAAAAGCATAATGGTTTTGCCATCCTGGATTTCGCCAGTACCTACCATCGCTAAGGCCTGGGCTAGGGGAAGTTCTAGCACGTCAATCTCTTCTTCCTCGATGCCGCCGCCCCCACGCCGCTCGGTGGCCGCCGAATAGTCAGCTAGGTAGAAATACAGCCGCTCGGTTACCGAGCCGGGACTCATGTAGGCTTCCATCACCTTGCGCACCGACGTCAGCCGGTAGCCGGTTTCTTCTTCGGTTTCGCGCAAAATGGCGGCCTCGGGCTGCTCATCGTCGAGCAGGCCCGCACAGGCTTCAATCAGCATGCCGGTGGGGTTGCCATTGATGAAAGTGGGCAGCCGAAACTGCCGGGTGAGAATAACCGTGTCGGCGGCCGGGTTGTGCAGCAAAATGACGGCCCCGTTGCCCCGGTCGTAGGCCTCGCGCGACTGCGTTTCCCAGGCGCCATTTTTTCGCTGGTAGTCAAAGGTGAATTTGCGCAGTGTGTACCAATTACTGGACAGCGTGACTGGTTCGTGCAGCCGAATACGTTCATTCATGATGAAAAAATTGTTCGTTTATGTTTGAGTATATTCCTTTGTGATTGTCTATATGCAAGTAAGGCCCCAGCCATGAATTTCCAATTGCGTAAGCAGTATTTGCTAGCTACCCTGGCTCAGCTCGGCAGCCTCGATGTTACCGCCGCCGCCCAACAGCTCAGGACGACTCCCCTCACCATCCGCCGCGATTTAACCCAACTGGCGGCCGAGGGCCTGGTGGTGCGCACGCACGGCGGGGCCGTGCTGCCCGACGTGGTCAAGAACCCAGTGGCCTTCGCTCGTAAGTCAACTAGCCACGCCGCCGAAAAGGCGGCCATCTGCCAGCTGGCCGCCGCCCAAATTGCCGCTGGCGACACCATTTTTATTGACTGCGGCAGCACCACCTTCCCGCTTTGTCCACTTATTCGCCATCTCCAGCTGCGGGTGGTCACCAACTCGCTACCCGTACTGTCCGAACTGGTGGGCTCGGCCGTGCAGGTGGTGCTACCTGGCGGCGAAGTAGATGCGAAGCGCCAAGCCCTACACGGCACGGTGGCCGTAGAGCAGCTCAGGCGCTACCGCGTAGATAAGGCCTTCCTAGGGGTCGATGGCCTCTCCTTGCAACGCGGGCTGAGCGCCAACAGCGAGGTCGAAGCTGCCACTAGCCTGGCCGTGGCCGAGGCGGCAGGCCATGTGTATTTGCTGTGCGACGCTAGTAAGCTAGAGCAGGACAAGTACCTGCAATTCGCTCCTCTCTCCCTCGTCAACACCCTCATCACGGACGCCCGCGCCCCCGCCGATTTGCTAGCCCGATATCAGGAAGCCGGCCTAACAGTGCTCACTCCTTAATCCATAAAAACACGCCAGCCGCTACCTAGGACAGTAGCGGCTGAGTTCAGGAGGGTGGTCGGGCTGCTTCTGCTATTACGCCGCCCGCCTAGGGCTGCGGCTCTGTTTCAAGCTAGTGCTGGGGTAGCCGTGGCGGCAGCTTCTTTGCCCGCCCGGCCCAGGTGCGTGTCTTGGAAGCCAGTGGCGTACTTGAGGCCGTAGCCCAACAGACGGTCGAAAGCGCTGTGAAACAGCAGTACGGTGCCGGCCAATACCAGCAGGGGCAGCCCCAGCGCCCAGCCCGCTACCCCTACGACTATAGCCAGGGCCTTGTGGTGGGCTAGGTTGTAGCTGGCGGCGCCCACGCGCGGGCCAGCTAGGTAGCCCAGCATGCTCAGGTCGGGCAGCAAAAAGGTGGCGGGCAGCACCCACCAGGCATAGGGCAGGTGGGCAAATACAAATACGGCCAGCAGCAATTCGGCCAATTCTTCGAGTTTCAGTAGGGTTTTCATGGGCGTAAGCGGGGGGATTGAAGTGGTGAAAATCAATACCCAAAATTCCGCTGGTCCCTAGGTCCCCGACGATAACAAAAGATAAGAAATACCTCCCCCGCTGCTACTTCTCCCGCGCCACCCGCGCCCGAATGCGACTCAGCGACACCGGCGTGACGCCTAGGTAATTGGCCACCAAGTGCTGCGGTATGCGCTCCAGTATTTTGGTTTTGCCGCTGGCTAGCAGCGCCTGGTAGCGCTCTTCGGGCGAAAGCATGAGTTGCTCGACGAGGCGGGCATCGGTGCCCAGCAGGTGGTACTCGGCCATCACCCGCCCAAACCGCTCGTAGGCCGGGCACTCGTCGTAGAGTTGCCGCAGCACCGCGTAGTCGAACACCAGCAGGTCGGTATCGGTGAGAGCCTGAATATTGAGCCCGCTCGGCTGGCCCGTCAGACAGCTCGGGTAGTCGCCCAGCAGGTGGTTTTCGAAGAAGAAGTACGTGGTGCGCTCCTCACCACTCGGCCGCAGGTAGTAGAGGCGGCAGCTGCCCTGGAGCACCAACGCAATTTCGGGTCGGTGCTCACCGGCCTGCACAAAGTGCTGGCCCCGCCCTAGGTGGCACGGCCGCACGGCCCCGGCCAGTAGCTGCCACTCGGCATCTGTGAGGGTAGGCACAAAGCGACGCAAATAGGCAAGCAGCGGGTGCATAGGCAGGCAGGGCTAGGCACCAAAGCTACTGCGTAAGCAAGCCGCCGAAACTACTAGCTATTTGGCACCTAAGTTCACGCACCTCCTTGCCTTCCGCAACACGCCAACCGCTAGCCAGGTAGTGACTGGGTGCATAAGAAACAAGTAGCAGTGCACCACACGGGCAACTCTCGACTTACCCTAGGCGAGGCAACTGACGCAGCCGGAGGCGCAGGTACTGCTGTAGCCAAATGGGGTACAGATTATACCCCACATTGAGCAGGCTAAGCAGCCCGGCCCAGCCCCAGTGCCCTAGGGCTACCGCGTAGCCAGTGGTTAGCAAGAAATACACGAGCATCACCCAGTGAAAGCGCTCTAGGTGGTAGCTGGTGCTCACCACCTTGGCTAGGTTGGCCCGCGGGGGCAGATACTGATACTGCGGGTAGCGGTGCCGCAGCAGGCGGTTGACGAGCGTGCCGTGCTGGGTGAGGTGGTTGAGGGCCGGCACCCGCAGCTTGCGGTACACTGCGGGCCGGGCACTCAGTTGCAGGTGCCGCAGCCAGGCCGTGGGCCACGCGTAGACCAGCAGACTAAGGGCAACAAACCCATACAGCCACGGCCGCGCCACGTGCTGGTAGCAAAACACCACCAGGGGCACCAAACTCAGCACCGACCACAGCACATTGGGCACGGCATTGCAGAAGGCCACCACAGCCGGGGAGGGGGTAGCGCGGCGAGGCTCGGCGGCTGGCATATAAGGCTGGGCTAAACAGCTGTAAAGTAGCAACTAGTGCGCATTATTGCGCCGCCACTAGTGCGCACTAGTTGCTTTGCCCTTCCTAGCTGATGGCACGGGGCACAGCCCCGCGCCATCGGCGCATCAAGGTCATTGCCGTTATAGAAAAGCGCTGAGTGGCACGCCGCAGTCGGGAAATGCGCTGCTGAACGGGTAGTGGTGCGCTTCATCCACCAGGCGGGCTGTCACAGGGTTTTGGTGAATATAATCACGCTTCTGGCGCATCCACTCCTCCGAGTTCAGGCTAATGGGGTGGTTGCCTTCTTGCCAGATTTTGAATGCCTGCCCGTGAGGCCGGCCATAAAACTGAAGCAGCCGCAGCAGCCATTCGCGGCGGCTCTCCTGCGGATGCGTCTCGACCAGCGTATATAACCTTTTGGCCGTGTAGCTTTTCAAGTCGCGGACTACGTGCGCCAGCAGACGGTCATCCTCAATCAGGTCGGCAATGATGTGAATGTGACTGGGCATGACGCAGAACGCATACACCCGCAGCCCCTTGTGTCGAATGCAGTACCGCAGACTTTCCAAAAACACCTCGGCATAGTCGGAGCGGGTAAATAAGTCTATCCACCCTACTACCGTTAGGGTCACGAAATACAGTCCTGCTTCGTGCGTTTTGTAGCGTTCCGACATACTGCAAAGGTCAACGCAATTTCTCTCCATTCTTTCTCAGCCGATGACCGATGGCGCGGGGCTGTGCCCCGTGCCGACTATTCGCAGGCCTCTGGCCTGCCACGGCCACCCGCTACCCGCACAACTTACAACGACCGCAGGCCAGAGGCCTGCGAATAATCGGCACGGGGCACAGCCCCGCGCCATCATGAAACAACAGAGAGGCTCCTAGGTGCCGCTAGCGCACGGCCGTGGCTTCCACCTCCACTTTCAGGCCCTTGAAGGCCAAGAAGTTGACTTCGACCATCGTGGCGGCGGCCTGGATGCCGTGCCGGGTTACCCAGTCGGTAAACACGTCGAAGCAGCCGCCTTCGCCAAAGAGCGCGGCCGTGTCGGTGGTGTACAGGCGCAGGTGCACGATGTCGCGGCACTGGTAGCCGGCCGTGGTTACTACCTGCTCCACATTGCCGAGCACTTGCCCGAGCTGGGCGCGCATGTCGGCGGTGCTGGGGTGGCCGTCGGCGTCGATGGCGGCCTGCCCGGCGCAGTAGAGCGTAGCGGCGGGCTGGGTTACTTCTACGGCTTGCTGGTAGGCACTGGGCGCTTGCCACTGCCAGGGGTTGATTGCGCGCTTTTCCATTTCGTAAGCTAGGTTATCGCGCCGGCCCTAGGGCGGCGCGGGGTGAGGTTGCGGGGGCAAAGGTCCCGGCCGGCCCCGCCCGCTACCTGTGACCTAGCGCACTATTTTGGAGGCCGCTCCTGGTCGGCTAGCCGGCTCAGAGTCTCGCGCGATACCCCTAGGTAGGCCGCCAGCAGGGTTTTGGATACCCGCTGCGGCAGCGTGGGGTACTGGCGCAGCAGCCGCTCGTAGCGCTCGCGGGCGGGCAGGGCCAGCAGCGACACAATGCGCTGCTGCGCGGCTATGCCGCCCCGCGCAAACTTGACCAGAAAGAAGCGCGCCATTTGGGGCAATTGCTGGCAGAGGTACTCGTAGCCGGCCAGCGGCAGGCACCACACGGCCGTGTCTTCCAGACATTGCAGCGACAGCGTGGCCGGCGCCTGGGCCAGGTAGGCCGCAAAGTCGCCCTCCCACCAGTCCTCCATGGCTAGCGACACAATGTGGGCCTTGCCGGCCGCATCGGTATGCACCAGCTTCAGCAGGCCCTGCACCACGAAGTACAGCTCGCGCACCCGCTCCCCTTTCCGAATCAAAAACTGCCCCTTGCGCACCTGCCGGCTCGTGAACTGCGCCAGCACCAGCGCAAACTCCTCGTCGGTCAGCGACACAATGCGCTCTAGATGCTCTCGTAACTGCTGCTGCATAGCCCCTACCTACGCAGCCGCCCTAGGTGGGGTATCAGTTGCCCCGCTCGCTAGCCCCCAAAAACACAGCAGCCGCTACCGGGGCGGCAGCGGCTGGATGATACTACAGAACGGCGTAAACGCCTTCAGCTTCTGAGTCTACCAAGTAATCCCCGTAGTCTGCCATTGATGAAAAAGACTTGAGCACATCACACTCAACTACAATGTCAAATTCATCATCTTTTTGGTATTCAAAGGCAACACCGCATCTTGGGCACTCATCATTCTCTAGAATCCCATATACCTTCACTCTAGGCAGGTTAGGTTTCCCATTTTCGTTGTAACCCCATGCTAACGTATCTCCAAGTTTGTACTCCAATTGACGGGTGGCCCCAAACTTAAATTGAATGCGCCCCTCAAACTCTTGCCCACAGTGTGGACATTGAACAGGAACATTTAGAACGTTGAACAAGCCCATGTTTTAAATGAGGTGATAGTGGAATAAACTTCCTTAGTAGCTACCGACAGCAATTAGTAAACTCCAAAAAAGAAAGCTTTGCACACACAGCGTTTAAGCCCTTTTCAGGAACTTTTCTAGGCGTAATCATTCCATGTTTACTGCTTTCTTCCTTTCTTTACAAGACAATTCGAGGCCAACTCAGTTAAACAAATAAGCCACCCAAAAACTTGAGTGGCTTATTACCGAAGGTCATGACATCCTGAATAGCAGGAATCTATTAGTTACAAAGGTCTATAACCCAGCGGGATGCATTCCAGAGCTTCTGGCAAGCTCTACTGAAATCAGTGAGGCCAACTGCTAAAGTTGAGCCACGCTTTATCAGGCGCTGAATTTTTGTCCAATTAATCTTTTGCATGGCGCAGGATTGTTGGAAGTATGAGGTGAACAACCTCGCATGAAACGGAAGGGCTGCAACCCTTCCGTTTTTGCGTTTATACACCCTTACACGGGTCGAACACCCCTAGCCGGAGCTAACGGATACGTGCAAGTGGTTTCGTCTGTCATAGGCAGAAAAATTAAGTAAAGCACACTCAGTATCCCGTTGGCTACGGTATACTGAGTGGTGTTATCAATGCTTACGAACCACACGCCTCGCAGGCGTCGGGGTTATCAAGTGAGCAGGCCATGTCAGCTTGGTTCTGGGCGTACATGGGCTCCAGGGTTTCGGCGGCTTGCTTTTCCACCGTGAACTTGATGGCGTCGGCGGCGGCTTTGGTGCGCAGGTAGTACATACCGGTTTTGAGGCCGCGCTTCCAGCTGTGGAAGTGCATGCTGGTGAGCTTGCCAAAGTTGGGGTTCTGCACGTGCAGGTTCAGGCTCTGGCTCTGGCAGATGTAGGCGCCCCGGTCGGCGGCCATGTCGATGATGGTACGCTGCGAAATCTCCCACACCGTCTTGTACAGGTCCTTGATGTGCTGCGGCACGCGGGCAATGCCCTGCACCGAGCCATTGGCCGCGATGATGTCCTGCTTCATCTGCTCGTTCCAGAGGCCCAGCTTCACGAGGTCCTTCAGCAGGTGCTTGTTCACCACCATAAACTCGCCGCTGAGCACCCGCCGCACATAAATGTTGCTGGTGTAGGGCTCAAACGACTCGTTGTTGCCCAGAATCTGGGCGGTGCTGGCGGTAGGCATGGGGGCTACCAGCAGCGAGTTGCGCACGCCGTGCTCCACTACCTGGCCACGCAACGTTTCCCAGTCCCAGCGGCCCGACTTGGGCGTCACGCCCCAGAGGTCAAACTGGAACTTGCCCTCGCTCAGGGGCGAGCCGGGGAAGGTTTCGTAGGCGCCCTCCTTCTTGGCAAGGTCCATCGAAGCCGTCATGGCCGCGAAGTAAATCGTCTCGAAGATGTCCTCGTTCAGGCCCTTAGCTTCGTCGCTCTCGAAGGGCATGCGCAGGGCAATAAACGTATCGGCCAAGCCCTGCACGCCCAGCCCGATGGGGCGGTGGCGGAAGTTGGAGCGCTCGGTTTCGGGCACCGGGTAGTAGTTCACGTCGATTACCTTGTTGAGGTTCAAGGTAGTCTGGTACGTGATGTCGTAGAGCGTCTTGTGGTCGAAGGTCAGGTTGCCCTGGGCATCTTCCACGAGGTAGCGGGGCAGCGCCAGCGAGGCGAGGTTGCACACCGCAATCTCGTCCTTGTCTGTATACTCCATAATCTCGGTGCAGAGGTTGCTCGACTTAATTGTGCCTAGGTTCTGCTGGTTGCTCTTGCCGTTGGCGGCGTCCTTGAAGAGCATGTAGGGCGTGCCCGTCTCAGTCTGGCTTTCCAGGATGTGGAACCACAGCTCCTGCGCCTTAATGGTCTTGCGGCCGCGGCCCTCGCGCTCGTACTTGGTGTAGAGCTTCTCAAACTCGGGGCCCCAGGTGGTGTCGAGGCCGGGGCACTCGTGGGGGCACATCAGCGTCCAGTCGCCGTTGGCTTCCACGCGCTTCATGAACAAGTCAGGCGTCCAGAGGGCGTAAAACAAGTCGCGGGCGCGCATTTCCTCCTTGCCGTGGTTCTTCTTCAAGTCCAGGAATTCGAAAATGTCTGCGTGCCAAGGCTCTAGGTAGATAGCGAAGGCGCCCTTGCGCTTGCCGCCGCCCTGGTCCACGTAGCGGGCCGTGTCGTTGAATACCTTCAGCATCGGCACCAGGCCGTTGGAGTTGCCATTGGTGCCCTTGATATAAGAGCCCGTGGCGCGCACGTTGTGCACGGCCAGGCCGATGCCGCCCGCGCTCTGCGAAATCAGCGCGCAGTCTTTCAGCGTCTCGTAGATACCCTCAATCGAGTCGTCCTTCACCGTGAGCAGGAAGCACGACGACATCTGCGGCTTGGGCGTGCCGGCGTTGAACAGGGTCGGCGTGGCATGGGTCATCCAGCGCTCCGACATCATGTTGTAGGTCTTAATGGCCGAGTCGATGTCCTCCTTGTGGATGCCCACCGACACGCGCATCAGCATGTGCTGGGGCCGCTCTACCACCTTGCCATCGAGGCGCAGCAAGTACGAGCGCTCCAGGGTCTTAAAGCCGAAGAAATCGTAGTTGTAGTCGCGGTCATAAATAATGGCCGAGTCCAGGGTGTGCGCGTGCTTGTGAATCACCTCCCACACGTCCTTGGCAATCAGCGAGGCGTTGTCGCCATTCTTGGGGTCCTCGTAGGTGTAGAGGCGCTTCATGGTGCTCGAAAACGACTTCGACGTCACCTTGTGCAGGTTGCTCACCGCGATGCGGGCCGCCAAGATGGCGTAGTCCGGGTGCCGGGTGGTCAGCGAAGCGGCCGTCTCGGCCGCCAGGTTGTCGAGTTCGACGGTCGTCACGCCATCATAGATGCCGTCGATGACCTTCTTGGCCACCTCGATGGGCGACACATAGTTTTGATTAAGCCCATAGCAAAGTTTTTCAATGCGGGCGGTGACTTTATCGAACTTGACCGACTCACGGCGGCCATCGCGTTTGATTACGAGCATGTTATAAGGAGAGCTTGGGGTAGCGGGGATACTAATCTGGCTGGCTTCTCGGGTGAAGCTGCGGTGCTTTAAAGTCGGAAATTAGTTCCCTTGTTTGGGAGTGCCAAAGGAAATATTTAGAATCTCTCCGCATAGCCTGAAAATGAGGCCGCCCGGCCGTTTTTTTATAAACCGCCGGGCGGCTCGCCCGCTCGTTAAGCTTTTTTTGTGTATATCCAGTTGCCGCTTTTAGCGGCGGCGCACCAGCCACCAGCCGCCGGCCCCCACCGCCAGCACCGCGCCCACCACCAGCGCTACTATAGTTACGGGCGGACCAAAGGCTCTGCACGAGCAGCTCGCAAATACTTGCTTCCCGCCTAGGTGCAGCCGGCGGCGGCAAAAGGCACAAGGCGTGAGGGCGGGGTCAACCTGGCCGGGCAGCGGCCACTTATCAGCAGGAGCAAGCATGGGAATAAGCTAAGCGGCAAAACCAACGGCGGCAGCCACTTGTCAATACCATGTCTCCCTAAAAGGTCACCCCGCCATGCCCGACGCTCGCCCTCCCCTACCGCCCTTCACCTTCGAAACCGCCACCCAAAAAGCCCGCCTCGCCGAAGATGCCTGGAACTCCCGCGACCCCGCCCGCGTGGCCCTGGCCTACACCGAGGCCAGCCAGTGGCGCAACCGCAGCGAGTTCTTTAGCGGCCGCGAAGCCATCCAAAAGTTTTTAACCCGCAAGTGGCAAAAGGAGCACGAGTACCGCCTCATCAAGGAGCTGTGGGCTTTCCACGAAAACCGCATCGCCGTGCGCTTCCAGTACGAGTACCACGACGCGGCGGGCCAGTGGTACCGCGCCTACGGCAACGAGCAGTGGGAATTTGACGCCCTAGGTCTCATGCAGCGCCGCGAAGCCAGCATCAACGACGTAGCCATCGCGGAAGGTGAGCGTAAGTTTCACTGGCCCCTAGGTCCCCGCCCCGCCGACCATCCGGGCCTAACGGAGTTGGGCATGTAGCCTAATAACCACCTACAAATCAGCCACCCATCACACCTGTCATGCTTCGCAGGCTCAGCATGACAGGTGTGATGGGGCGTCAGCCGCATTAGACAAGTAGAAATTCGCGCTCTGGGTTTAGGGTATCAATCAGTGCATCCTTCCTAGCCCGCGTCCAGCCTTTCAGCTCCTTCTCCCGGCTAATAGCTGCCTTAATATCCGTAAACTGTTCGTAGTACAGCAGGTTATAGCAGAAGTATCGACCCGCAAAGGTTTCATTACTACCTCGATTCTCGTAGTGCTGCCCCATACGGCGCGGCAAATCATTCGTTACGCCAATGTACAGCACCATTTTAGCCGGATTGGTCGTGATGTAGACGTAGTAAGCCATAAACAAAAAACTGTCATGCTGAGCTTGCGAAGCATCTTCTCACGGCCGGAACAACCCAATGTGAGAAGATGCTTCGCAAGCTCAGCATGACAGTTTTTGAAACCTAGGAGTTAAGCGACTGGCCTAGAAGTCCTCGTCCATCGAGAACACGTTATCGGCGCGCTCGGTCATTACACCGGCTTTCTGATACTCAGCCACACGCTTCTCGAAGAAGTTCGTCTTGCCCTGCACCGAAATCATTTCCATGAAGTCGAAGGGGTTAGTCGAGTTGTAGATTTTGCCGCAGCCCAGCGACACGAGCAGGCGGTCGGCCACAAACTCGATGTACTGGCTCATGGTGCGAGCATTCATGCCAATGAGGCTCACGGGCAGCGCCTCGGTCACGAACTCCTGCTCAATCGTCACCGCGTCGCGGATGATTTCCTGCACGCGGGCCTCGGGCAATTTATTCTCTAGGTAGCTGTAGAGCAGGCAAGCAAAGTCACAGTGCAGCCCTTCGTCGCGCGAAATCAGCTCGTTCGAGAACGTCAGGCCGGGCATTAGGCCGCGCTTCTTGAGCCAGAAGATGGAGCAGAACGAGCCTGAGAAGAAAATGCCCTCCACAGCCGCGAAGGCAATGAGGCGCTCGGCAAAATTCTCCGAGTTAATCCAGGTCAGCGCCCACTGGCCCTTGCGCTGCACAGCAGGCACGGTTTCGAGGGCGTTAAAGAGATAATCTTTTTCCTTAGGGTCTTTGATGTAGGTATCAATCAACAGCGAATACGTTTCGCTGTGAATGTTCTCCATCATAATTTGGAAGCCATAGAAGCAGCGCGCCTCGGGCATCTGCACTTCCTGCATGAAGTTGATGGCCAGGTTCTCATTTACAATGCCATCGCTGGCGGCGAAGAAGGCCAGCACGTGCTTGATGAAGTGGCGCTCATTGTCATTCAGGCCGTTCCAGTCTTTCTGGTCCTGGCCCAAGTCGATTTCTTCGGCCGTCCAAAACGAGGCTTCTGCCTTCTTATAGAACTCCCACACCTGCGGGTTCTGAATGGGAAAGAGGACAAACCGGTTGGGGTTTTCGGCAAGTAAAGGCTCCATAAGCTAACTGGGTTGCGGGGGATAACGAAGTGCGACGAACAAGAACCAGGCTGAACGGTGGGCGCTAGTGAGCCCGAGGTTAACCTGTGTCTCAAAGATAGCCAAGTAACCTGCGGAAGCAGGATTACGTTTTCTTAAGCCGACTTTTTCAGTGGGCAGGCAGTAGGCTGAGTAATACATGAAGCAAAGCTGCCAAAACCCCGCATTTATAACTACTTATCCACATTTTGAGTGTGGATAACAATAGTTGTCCACAGAAATGGCCTGTAGCTAGTCAGCCTCTTGCTGTCAATTACTTATCCTAGCTAGTCAAAAATGTGCTTGAAATAAACACATTTTGTGGCGAGCTATTAATGATTAGCTACTTAGGTTTGGAATTGCCGGAATGTTGCCGTACTTTTGCGTTCCCTTTTGAGAAACCTCCAGCGGAAATAAGATGTACGCCATTGTTAATATCGCCGGCCAACAGACTAAGGTTGAGGCTAATAAATTTGTTTATGCCAATCGCCTGGCTGGTAACGTCGGCGACGCGGTAGAGCTGGGCAACGCCCTGCTAACCGATGACAACGGCACCATCAGCGTAGGTGCTCCTACCCTTGATGTAGCCGTAAAAGGCACTATCGTAGCACACGTACAAGGTGACAAAGTACTGGTGTTCAAGAAGAAGCGCCGCAAAGGCTATAAGAAGCTGAATGGCCACCGCCAGCAGTTCACTAAAGTTCTGATTAACAGCATCGGTTAGTTTAGTGCCTAGTTGTTAGTGCTTAGTGCTTAGCGCCCTACGTTCTGACAGCTACCTCAGCACTAAGCCCCAATAACTAAGCACTAACTAAAATGGCACACAAAAAAGGCGTAGGCTCGTCAAACAACGGCCGTGAATCGCATAGCAAGCGCCTCGGCGTAAAAATCTTCGGTGGTCAGCCCCTCATCGCTGGCAACATCATCGTGCGTCAGCGCGGCACCAAGCACCACGCTGGCACCAACGTGGGCATGGGCAAAGACCACACGCTGTTTGCGTTGGTTGATGGCACCGTACAATTCAAGAAAGGCCGCGACGACCGTTCGTTCGTATCGGTAGTTCCGGTTGCTACTGAAGTAGCTGAGGCCTAGGTCTTCCCAGAGCTTTATAGCTTATAAAAGGGCTGCCCCGCGAGAGGCAGCCCTTTTTGTGTTAGTGCGAGTAGAACCCGTGGCTCCAATACAGGCGCAGATTTACTTGCGCCGCTATGTTGTAGTGGGCAGGCGCGATACTCTCGAAGTTATAATAAGTAGGTGCCTGGAAGCCCAGACCAGCGCTAGCATCATACAGCAGCGCCCCGCGTAGCCGATGCTGCGTGCCCCAATACACATATAGCCCGGGCGTGAGGCCAGTGGTAGCTTGGCGACGCAGCTGACTTACGTATCTGCCCGTCACGGCATTGCGCTCGATATTGCCTTCTACCGCCAAGTAGCCACCATACAGGCGGGCATTGCGGAGTGACTCGCCGCGCCGGGGCTGATTGTAATAGTAGCGCAATCCTACCCCGAGAGCAGCGCTGGGCACCGCCACTGCCGCCTGCGTAGGACGTCGCCGCCGCGCAATAGTGCTGCGGCTAGTTTGCAAATCGGCTTCTACCTGGCCGTAAAAGCCAAAGCGCGGGGCCAACCGATATTCGGCGCCGAGCGACAACGGCACGACGAGGCTCCAAGCTTGGCTATTGGCCGAGTAGCTGATGTGCGTAGCGCGCAGCCCTACTTTGAGCAGCACGGCGGGTGGCACAGGCCCACGCACCGAGTCGGAGACCAAGGAGGCGGATTGAGCGTGGGCGCCTAACGCTGCTGTCAGCGTTAGCGTCGCACCTAGCAAGCCGCGTTTGAGAAGGTAAAGATGAACCAAGGGCAGTAGTAGTATAGGTGAAAACTGCTACTAATATACTGGTTCTTACCGAAAGATAACTCTAGGCGGGGTGCTGATACTCAGGCAGTGGCTACTTCGCACAGCAGTCGGCTGAGTGCCGCCGCATGGCTTACTATCATAAAGTGACCAGCGCCAGGCAGCGCATAATCGACAGGGCTATGGCCGGCGGGTAGCAGCCGGTCATGGGTGCCATGCAGGCGCACCGCAGGAGGCACGCCGGTGCTGTCCCAATGCAGCAGTTGGCGGGTAGCCCACCGAGCAAAAGTTGGGTCGGTATCGCGCAGAATGCGGGCGAGTAGCCGATACTCACGGCCATTGCGCGCTCCAAAAAACCACTGGGCTAGCCTAGGTAGCCGCGGCAGCAGCCCAAATGGCACCAGCCGATAGAGTCGGGTGGCACGCCCGAATTTCAGCAAAGGAGGCAATTGTCTGGCATTGGCTAAGCTGGAAATCAAGACTACCCGCGCTAAGGGTCTCAAGCGCCCCACTTCCAACGCCAGCAAGCCACCAAACGACACCCCAACCAGCCAGCACGGCTGGTTGGGGGGCACAGCTTCGGCCAGACGGGCGGCGTACTGCCGCAAGGGTTCGGTGGGCGACTGGGGCTGCAGCCACGCGAGTACCACCTCCGGGCCGGGTAGGCTCAGCCCCCGAAACACGCGCTCATCGGCGCCTAGGCCCGGAATGAGGTACCAATTAGATGGCTGGACAGTGTTTTCCTCTTGCTGCTTTTGGCGGAGCATCTGGCGTAGGGTGACAATCTTAACAACAGTAGCTTTCGCTACAGACAATAAGCTTCAATGGACACCTTGCCTTTATCTGATTTATTATCAACCGTTTAAATGTGCGTATATACCTTCTAAGTAGAAAATATTGTGTGGCTGCGGGTCGTCGTCCTCCAAGTCTTCATCGGCAGGGTAAGTGACAGCAAGCTTGAGAGCCACGCTGGGCAGCGCAATAGGCGGCGCTTCGGCTGAAGTGTATTCGAGCAGGCAGGGCCACTGCTCAGTGGTGGCAAGTGCATCGGCCACTTCTTCGGCCAGGGCTTCGGCACGGTCGCCAGCTACGCGCAGCAAAGTGTCGAGGTCGTGGAAGGGCAGGCCTAGGTGAAAAAAATGTGGCTCATCGTTCCGAAACGTTGTGGCCCAAACGGTTACATCGTCCGTGTTATCAAAGACAATGGCCGTGAGGTGGACTTGCTCCACAAAAAAGTCGTCGTTGCTGACTAAGGCATCACTCAATAGCTTCACGGGCCGCAGGAAAAATAAGTTTACCGCAAATTGGTAAAAATTGGGGAATGAACGGCACAAGGCCGCCAGCATTCTAGCGCAAGCTATGCGCTAACCGCAGATGGCGCCTCCGCAAACAACTCTAAGGTGATGTGGTCGGCCAGCAATTTGCCAGCATCGGTAAGGCGCAGGGTGTCGTCGGTGAGGGTGGCCATGCCCTGCGTCAGCAAGCTGCCTAGGTACTCGGTGCGGTCGGCCAATAGATTGAGCCCTAGGGCATCGCGCAAGTGCCGCAAGTCGCAGCCACGACTGGTGCGCAGGGTGGTAAGCAGATACTCGTTGGCTTGGTCGAGCGGGCTGAGGACCTCGGTGGTGGCGGGCACTTCGCCGCGCTCGAGCACGGCGGCCACGTACTGCGGATTATTAGCCACGGCGTACTGGCGGCTGCGCCCGTCAAAGGAGTGGGCGCTCGGGCCGAGCCCTAGGTAGGGCACGCCACGCCAATAGTTAGAATTGTGGCGGCTCTCGCGGCCGGGCTGGCAAAAGTTACTGATTTCATATTGCTCGTAGCCATGGGCACGCAGCTGGGTTAGCAAAATCTCGAATTGCTGCGCTACGAACTCCTCGGGCGGTGCCACAAAAGTGCCTTTTTTGAGCCGGCGCCCAAACGCGGTATCTGGCTCGATAGTGAGCGCGTAGGCCGACACATGCGGCACACGCAGGTCAAAAAGCTGCCCTAGGTCCTCTTCCCAGATGCCGTGCCCCGCAGCCGGCACCCCGTAAATTAAATCGACAGAAATATTCTCGAAGCCCGCGGCCTGGGCCCGGCGCACGGCTTGGCTCGACTCTAGGGCCGAGTGAGCACGGTTCATCAGCCGCAGGTGGGGCTCGTGAAAGCTTTGGAGCCCGATGCTAAGACGGTTGACGGGCGAGGCGGCCAGAACCGCTAGCTTGTCGGCGGTGAGGTCGTCGGGGTTGGCTTCGAGGGTAATCTCGGCTTGGGGCGACACCTCAAAATTGGTTTGAATGGCATCAAAAATTTGGGTGAGCTCCTCGGCCGTCAGCAGCGAAGGCGTACCACCGCCAAAATAGATGGTTTCGAGTAGGGCGCTGGGGTCGGGCAGGTAGGTCCGGCGCAGGGCCATCTCCTTTATCAATGCTTCCACAAACTGCCCCTTCAGGCCCATCGACGTGCTGAAGTGAAAATCGCAGTAGTGGCAGGCTTGCTTGCAGAACGGAATGTGGAGATATAACCCAGGCATAAATAACTACTTTACAATCAATATAATCCGACCAAATATGCTGATTTTTTGCGGGCCGGGGCGTATTTTCGATAGCTTTTTTGAATAGGTAAAAACAACGGGCTCGAAATTAAAAATTCCATTCAGCGTTTGCCACCCCGAATGTACGTCCGTCTACTCGTCTTGTGGGGCTGCTGGCTGGGCCTAGGCTGGCTGGCTCGGCCGGCGAGTGCCCAGGTGCCCGATAGCGGGTCGGGCGTGGCCGTACCTACGGCGCCGGGGCTAGCATCGCCGCCCCTCCCCCCCGCCCCCACCAAAACCAGCGCCCAGGTTACTACGGCGCGGCGCGCGGGGCGCAGCCGAGTGCTACTCGTAGAAACTGACCCCAGCGGGCGGGCTCGGGTGCGCCGCTACCACCTGCCAGCTACGGTGGCCGACTCGCTCACGGCCCTGCGCACGGTGCGCGACCTGGTGCTGGCCTTGCAGGCCGATGCCTACCTGCTGGCTTCGGCCGATAAGATGCGCTGGGGCCGCGACACGGTGCGGGCGCAGCTCTACGTGGGCGAGCAGTTTCACTGGGCCTACCTGCGCAACGGCAACCTAGGCGATGGTCTGCTGACCCGGGCGGGCTACCGCGAAAAGTTTTTTCGGCACGCGCCCTGGCACCCGGCCGACTGGGCAGCCTTGCAAGAGCGTATTCTAACGGAAGCCGAAAACCAGGGCTACCCCTTCGCTACGGTGGGCCTCGACTCGGTGCGGCTCGATGGCCAGGATATTGCGGGGCGCGTGGTGCTGAAGCGCGGCCCAGCCGTAATATTCGACTCCATCCAGATTATTGGCTCTAGCAAGACCAAGAAGCGCTTTCTAACCAAATATTTACAGATTTTTCCGGGTGCGCCCTACAGCCAGCAGCGCGTAGATGCCGCGGCCGTGCTGCTGCGCCAGCTGCCCTACGTGCGCCTACGGGCCGAGCCCGAAGTGCGCTTTGCCCGAGGCCGGGCGCGGGTGTACTTGCTGCTCGACGAGCGCTCAGCCAATCAGTTCGACGCCATTGTGGGCCTGCTGCCTAACACGGGCACCACGGGCGGCGTGCAGTTTACGGGTGATGTCAACATCAACTTGCGCAACCTGCGCGGTGGCGGCAAGCAAATCGGCCTGCAATGGCGTAAAGTTGACGCCCTGACGCAGTCGCTAGATGGCAACTACTTGCATCCCAATTTCTTTGGGTCGCCGCTAGAGGTCGGCGCCACCTTCAATCTCTATCGGCAAACGGGGGCGTTTCTTACCATCAGGCCCCGCATTCAGGTCACGTACCCCACGGCGCGGGCGGGGCGGCTCACATTTTTTGCCGAGCAGCGCAGCTCGCGGCTGTTGCTCGATAGCGTGGCCTATACCCGGCTCACCACTACCCTACCCGATTACATCGACTCGGAAGCCAGCTCGTATGGGCTGGCCTACGCCCGCACCAACCTCGACGACCTCTACTTTCCGCACCGCGGCAGCTTTGTGGCGGTGCAGGGCGGCGCTGGCACCAAGACCATTCGCCAGAATGCCAACATCAGTGAGGCGCTGTACACTGGCGTGGCGCGGCACACTACGCAGTACACATTTAGTGCGCGCGTCGAGCGCTACTGGGCCCTAGGGCGCCAAAGCGTGGTGCTGGCCCGGCTACGTGGCGAGGGCTTGTTCAACCAGCAGTTTTTCCTGAACGACCTGTTTCGCCTTGGGGGCTTGAACTCGTTGCGAGGCTTTAGTGAAAATCAGTTTTACACTAATGCCTACGGCGTGGGCACAGTCGAATTTCGGCAGTTTACCGGGGCCGAGGGCTACGTATTTGTGTTTGCCGACCAAGCCGTGTTAAAGGCTTATCAGAGCGACGTTACTCTAGGGTCGTCTTTGGACCAGCCCACTGGCCTAGGAGCTGGCATTAGTTTTCGCACGGCGGCGGGGTTGTTCCAATTCGTGTATTCGGTGGGCCGGTCGTCGTTTGCCGGGCAGCAGCTAGGGCTCAGTTCGTCTAAAATTCACTTCGGCCTGACGAGCCGCTTTTGAGAAGGCAGGAGCTAGAATCTGGAGATATAGACTCCCCCTTTGCAAGAGTTTTAGCCTCAACTTTTGAGTTATACTGCTGCACTCTGCCACATCGGCGGCTATTCGGCCAAGGTGTCATTTAGTCGGCATGCAGAATTTATTAGACAGGCCAATTTGTCACATAAATAGCTGACTGGCCGATATTTGCAAGTTGGTACGGGGTTTGATTTATACCCACCGAAGCCAGCTATAATGGCTACTATCCTATGAAACTTATCAGCCGCGAATTTATCCGCAACATCGCTCCTCAGCTCGACCTGCTCAACACTATTGGAGGGGGCGTGGCCCAACCCAAGTTGCATGTCAACCAGCGCCCGAAGGGCGTGGTGCTGCATGTGGCTATGCCTAGCGTAGCCGCCGAGCAGTTTCACGTGGTGCTCAACAATGACAACCTGACCGTCTACGGCGAGTTCCGCCACCAGCCCGAAGACCAGCTAGCTGCCCCGCTGTTTGTGCAGAAGCTTAATCTGCCGGCCAACCTGGACCTGACCAGCATCAACGCCACCCACGAAAATGGGGAGTTGCGCGTGGCCATTCCGTTCAAAGACGCCAACCAGCAGCGCGAGATTGATATTCGCCCGAGCTAAGCGCCGGGCTTGTTGATACGGCCGGGACCGACCGGCCACTTAGCCACCTGCGATATGGCCGGGACCGACCGGCCGCCTGGTTTCACCCTCTTGAGAGCCACCGTGATGAACGGTGGCTTTGTTATTTTCAAGCCCCTAGGTTAGTCGTAGGTTGAATCAAGCACGATGTGGGTGACGCGCCCTTGCTGGTCGTACTGTATCTCGTATAGCACATCGAGTCCTTCGCCTTTTTCAGTCTTCATATAGCCGTGGCTGATGGCGCTGTAGCTCAAGTTGCGCGACTTACCCGGCTTGCGCTCTACTTTGAAATTACCGAAGGCTAACGTCGGCTTGGCAGTGGCCCTAGGTAGTACCGAGCCCACCCGGAAGCTGGAAGCGCCTGGCTTGCCTACCGTTAGGCGCGCATCTTTTAGCTCGACCAGCGCTAGCTGGTTATTATCAAAGTAGAGCTTATTGCTACCGTAGTGCAGCAAGGGCCACCACTTCTCATCTATATCGGAGTAGAAGCGGCTAGTTTTGGTGGGTGGACCAAGCACTTTGATAACCTGACTTTTGCTAGCGCCTAGCTCGACGGTGTGCTGACCATTGCCAGCGCTCGGCCGCAGCCCGAAGGCGCTGGCCACTACAGCGTTTTGGGCTTGCGCGGCCACGGCAAAGGCTAGCAAGAAACCCACGAGAAGAACGGAGCGCATCAGCGTGAGGAAATAAAGCAGGAAATAAAATCAGCAGCTCATAAGTGGCGGATAATGGCTAGAAAATTCCTTGCCAATTCCTGGGCGACCTACGAAAACAGCGGTATCAGCAATACAAAACTCATGAGCAGGCTTAGGTAAAACCAGCCCATCAACTGCCCGCGGTAGCGGCGCGGCAGGCGATTGCTGAGTACCAAGACCGCTCCGATTACCAGGGCTAAGTGCATGACGAAGAAAGCCATCGTCTTTACCCAATTGCTAACGATGGTGTTGCGCTCTGTTTGGAACTGGTCGCGCTCGCCTAGGCCCGCCGTGAGGTAGCGCAGCACGTAATAGGTGACAACCTCGAAGGCTATAAATAACCCGAAGCCCAACAGCAGGGCCAGCGGCCCCGATTTTTCACGAATTTCAGCCATTGACCGCCTAGGTTTGAGAGGCGAAGATAGGCGCCAAAAAAGCCGCCTAGGGCCGAGGCCGGCCCAAAATTTCGGCGGTGCGCAGGCGCACGTATAGTTCTTCCACCTTGGCCCGCGCCCAGGGCGTGCGGCGCAGGAAAGTGAGGCTCGACTTCACGCTTGGGTTCACGGCAAAGCAATTGAGCTTCAAGCGCTCATCGAGGCCCGCAAAGCCATAGTGCGCCACCAGGTAGTCGAGCAGACTAGCCAGCGTTACACCGTGCAGCTCGCGGATAAGGTGGCCAGATTCGTCGCGGGCTTCGGAAGGCATAAGAAGAGAAGGATAACGCAGAAGAAAGAACAAAATAACGACCTAGGCGCGTTGCCAAGTGCCGCCGGGGCATACGCTACCGCCGCGGCGTGCGTTATTTTTGGCCGCCTCCCCCTGCCTATGTCGCCTGTTGCCGTGCCTAAACGCTTACCTGCCTCGCCCCCGCGCCCGCGGCGGCCGTGGCGGCGCTGGGTATTAGCCGGGCTGCTCTTGGGGCTGCTGGGCGCGGGCACGCTGTACTACCGCCACCAGCGCCAGTTCAATCGCTATGTGCGGCACACCTGGGCCACGCTCACTAGCCGCTACCTCACGGGCCGCGAGAAGACGCCACTGCTGGCTGGCTACTCGGTGCACGGCATCGATGTATCTGCTTACCAAGGCCGTATTGACTGGCCCGAAGTGGCACGCCACCGCGTGCGCTTTGCTTTCATCAAGGCTAGCGAGGGTGCTACCATGCGCGACGCACGCTTTGCCCGCAACTGGCGCCAGGCGCGGGCGGCGGGCATTTTGAGCGGCGCCTACCACTACTTTCAGCCCAACCGCGACGGAGCCGTACAGGCCGCACTGTTTATAAAGCTAGTACCCTTGGCCAGCGGTGACCTGCCGCCTGTGCTCGATGTTGAGGCCACGCGCTTTCACGACGTGGCCGAGCTGCGCCGCGAGGTGCGCCAGTGGCTCGAACTGGTGGAGGCGCACTACGGCGTGCGGCCCATTTTATACAGTAACTACGGGTTTTATAAGCGCTATCTAGCTGGGCACTTCGACGATTTTCCGCTGTGGCTGGCGCACTACGAGGTGGCCCGCCCTACCCTACCCGCCACCCGCTGGATAATCTGGCAGCACTCCGACGAAGCCTATGTGCCCGGCATTCGTGGCACCGTCGATTTCAACGTTTTTCAGGGCAGCTACGAGGCCTTGCAAGACCTGCGTGTGCGGCCACTGCCGCGCGCCACCAGCCCCGCCTCACCAACCAAGCCCGCTCTACGCCCAACAAAAAACGCCCGGCCCCGCAGCTCACATAAGCTACCGGGCCGGGCGATTAAGGTGGCCTGAAGACCCAGAGCTACATTTTAGGCGCCATTTTATCGCCTTTCATCTTGTCTTTCTTCATCATTTTGCCATCGCCCATTTTGTCTTTGTGCATTTTGCCTTTCATCTTACCATCCTTCATTTTGCCGTCCATCATCTTGCCCTCCGCCATAGGGCGGTCTTGCGGCATAGGAGTAGTTTGGGCGTAGGCGGTTAGACAAAGGCCCGACAACGCGAGGCCCGCTACAAGTTTACCAATAGTGTTCATGCTGTTGAGATGGAATGAGGTGAAACTTCGCTAGCAAGGTGAGCTTTTATTCTGGCATGGCCAATGAAAATCAAGTGAATACCTAAATTATGCACTCATCCTCCGCGCCCTTCCGAACTAGCTTTTTGCTACTAAGCGTCTTAACCCTAGTGCTCGGTGCCTGTGGCAGCAGCAAATCAACTTTCACGCAATCGGGGCAGGGTTCCTACTACGCCGATAAATTTAGGGGCCGGCCCACGGCCAGCGGCACACCCTACCGCCCGAGCAAGCTCACGGCGGCGCACAATACGCTGCCATTTGGTACTAAAATCCGCGTCACCAACACGCGCACCGGCCGCTCGGTGAAAGTGACTGTCAACGACCGCGGCCCACATGTAAAAGGCCGCATCGTGGACCTCTCCAAAAAAGCGGCTCGTAAAATTGGCCTCGTCGATGCTGGCGTAGCTCCCGTGCAGCTCAAAGTAGTACGCGCCGCAGCAGGGCGCTAAATCCTGTTGAATTTCCTTTAAAATTTCTATCCTTTGCTACGTAATGGCCAAGCAGTTAAACATTCGCAAAAAACTTACTTGGTCGGCTCCGGCCGGCGGGCGCTTCGCAGCGCTAGCTAGCTTCGTGAAGGCAGCCGAAGCCCAAGGCTGGACCGACGACGAAATCCAGTTTGTGATGGATGAGGTAGTGGAGGCTGACGACGACGCAGCCGGGCTCGCTATTCTAGCCGACTACACGGCCCGCTAACAACAGAGCCCGGCACCGACGCCACCCTAGGGTGGCGTCGGTGCCGGGCTCGCAACGCTAAGTACCTAAGCAGCCGTTACTTCTTAGCGGCTTTAGCCTTGGCTTTTTCCTTTTCTTTATCGGCCTTTTCCTTGGCTTTCTCGGCTTTTTCGCGGGCTTTCTCCATTTCCTTGCGCTTGCCAGGGTGCTTCAGGTCGTAGGCCTGCAGCTTCTGAATGCTGTCTTGAGCAGCTATTTCGGCGCGGGTTTCTACGCGGCCAGTCAGCGATACATAGTCGCCCTCGTGCAGTTGGGTCGTGGCGCCGTCCTTGCCAGTTACTACACCGTTTGTAGTGATAATCGTGCCGTTGCGCAGCGTCTTATCAGCAGTGACAGGGTTAGTCATGCCCATTTCAGTGGCAATCAACTTCCCATCTTTCATCGTCACACCATCTTTCATCATGCCTGCGCCAGCCTTAGGGCGGGCCTTAGGGGCTACAGCGCGGCGCGGTGCGGGCCGCGACTGGGCTTGCGCGCCCTGTACCGTTAGCAACACAGTAGCAGCCAGCAGAATACGGGTTATATTTTTCATTTGATAACAAACAAGTTAGGGTAGGTAAGAAATAAGTAAAAAAATCGTGCCAAGCCAAGTAATCTAATAGAGGAAATCTTCCCGCAGTACAAATCTAGCACTAAGCTCGGAAGTTGCCGCAGCCAACGTTTACCGGCACTTACGCGTTCAATTATTCCTACGCTTTTCTCCACATTTTATTGTCTTTTTATGAGCACTGCCCACGATTCTTCTGACATCCACGCCGACTTTAAACACGACGTTAATATGACGGCCAGTGAGCTAGAAAAATGGCTGAAAACTGATGAGTCCAAATCAGTAGGCCAAGACAGCGGCTCGGGTGAGAGCATTGGCCACCAGTCGGGCGAGCATATTATCCGCATTCTACACAAGAAGAAGGCCGATATAACGTCCGATGACGAAGCTCACATGCGCAAGGTTCATTCGTATGTTAGCCGCCACTCGGCGCAGCGTCCGCACGGCGATATCGAGCATTCGCGCTGGCGCTACTCGCTCATGAACTGGGGCCACGACCCACTGAAGTAATTATGAATTAAAAATTATGAGGTAGAAGTGTCTCACTCGCTGAGCGCTTCTACAACTCATGGTTTTTGATTCACAATTCATAATTATCCACCATGGACTACAAGGATTATTACAAAATACTCGGAGTCGAAAAAACGGCCACTGCCGAGCAGATAAAGAAGGCTTATCGCAAGCTTGCCCGGCAGCACCACCCCGATGTAAATCCGAACGACACAACGGCCGAACAAAAATTTAAGGAAGTAAACGAAGCTAATGAGGTGCTCTCCGACCCCGAGAAGCGCCGGAAGTACGACCAGTTTGGGGCCGACTACCAACGCTACGAGCAGGCGGGTGCGGGCGGCACTGGGCGTGGCCCCGGTGGCTTCGACTGGAGCCAGTACGCCCAGGGTGGCCAAGGCGGCAACCCTTTTGGTGGCTTTGGCGGCGGAGCATCTTTTGAAGAAGGTGAGGACTTTTCCGACTTTTTCAGTTCGCTCTTCGGAGGCATGGGTGGCGGAGCCGGCGGCCGCAGCACGCGCCCTGGCGCCGGCCAAGACTACCAGGCCGAGCTAGAGCTGACGCTAGCGGAAGCCTACCACGGCGGGCCGCGCACCATCACAGTGCAGGGTAAAAACCTGCGGCTGACCATTCACCCGGGCGTGGCCGATGGCCAAACCATCCGGCTACGCGACCAGGGCGGCCCGGGCCGCAACGGGGGGCCCAATGGCTCGCTGCTCATTACGCTCCGCGTCTTGCCAGATGCGCGCTACGTGCGCACCGGCGACGACCTAACCCAGGATGTGCCCGTGAGCCTATACCGCGCCCTACTAGGTGGCTCGCAAACAGTGGAAACGCTGAGTGGCACAGTCAAAATCAACATCAAACCCGAAAGTGCCAATGGTACTCGGCTGCGACTACGCGGCAAAGGATTTCCAGTCTACCGCCAAGAAGGCAAATTTGGTGACCTATACCTGCGCCTCAATGTGCAGCTTCCGCAAAACCTGACCGAACAGGAAAAAGAACTTATCAAACAGCTGGCTCAGCTACGCGGCGAGGAGATTTAGCCTGAGCGACTAGCTATTCATTGTCAAGGCCTTGCACCGCAAGCTCAGTCATTAATAGCTACCAATTAATTAGTAGATGCTATGGAAACCCACGTATTAGTGCTCACTTTTCAGGAAGTGGATACCCGTTATGGGCTAGGCCGGGCCGAGCTAAGTCAGTTCTTAGAGCTAGGGCTACTGAGGCCCGCGCCCGCGCCCGACTCTATCGAGGTAGAAGAACCAGATGAACTGCTGCCACGCCTAGCACGTCTGCACCACGGCCTAGGGCTGGCCCCCGAGGCAATAGATGTAGTAATGCTGATGCGCCAGCGCGTGCTGAGCCTGCAGGCGGCCTTGGCGCGCGAAACGGCTCGGGCACGGCAGCTCGAGCGGTTTTTGCTAGGGGGCGGACCCCTACTCGACGAGTAGGCGCTGGCTAAACGCCTAGGCGCTGCTGACGCCTAGCGCCAGCAGCAGCCCTCCTAGGGTGGCCCCCAGCTTAGGCCAGTTGAGACGATGCTCGGGGCTGGTTTCGAAAAGGATGGTGGTCGAAACGTGCAGAAAAGTGCCGGCTACAAAGCCCAGCAGTGCTGCGTAGGCCTCGCCGCTCAATAGCTGGCGCAGCACCACGTAGTTACTGAAAAGCAGCCCCACTGGTGAGGCCAGCGCAAACAGCAGTAGCCACGGCCACACCCGCCCAAATGAGCCAAGCCGCAGGCGCAGCAACGTAGCCAGCGCCACAGCCGCCGGAATGTGGTGCAGCGCCACACCTAGCACTACAGCGTAGAAGTTGCGGCCGACCTCGCCGCTAGCTCCGCTTTTGACGAGGATGCTGCCTTCGAGCAGCGAATGAACCACCAGCGCTCCTAGCAAGAGCAGCGGCACGTGGCCCCGCTCTTGCGCGCCCGGTGCGTGCACGTGGCCGTGTTCGATGCCTTCAGAAAATACTTCTAGCAGGAGCTGCCCAAAGAACCCAGCCAGCACCCAGTGGCCTACCTGGTGCGGATGCGCAGGCAGCAACACCAAGGCTTCGGGCAGCAAATGCGTGATGGTAAGCGCAAATAAATAAGCCCCGCTAAAAGCAAGCATTGGCTTGAGCCACTGAGCAGTGCGCGTAGCAGGCACTACTCCTACCAGTGCGCCCGCCCCTAGCACCGTCGCGGTCAAGAGTAAAATAGCAACCCACATAAGTGACTAAACACACGAAAGTGCAACAATGTTGTGAGTCATTCTACAACACTGTTGCACTTTCAGTATCGGAACATACGGCATAAACTGCGGCTTGGGCCAGCAGGTTGCCCTAGGTACCCAAATCAGGCTATTCGCCGTGCTTCTCGTTGCTTTCAGCTTGCGATGACGTGCCGCTGTTCACGCTCTTCTCAGCGTTCTCGGGCTTGGTGTCAGCACTCATCACGGCACCAGCTTTGGGTGCGGCGCGGCGGGTCAAATTGCCTTGAAGCACTTTGCTGGCTGGTTCGCCAATAGGGTCGTGCTTAGGGTCTTTTGTTTCGCTGAGCGAGGGAGTCTTATCGTCGTCGTAGTCTTCGCTTACGCGGGTGCCGGGGGGCACCGTATCGAGCGACACTTTTTGCTCGGGGCGCCAGTCAGACGGCTCGCTGCTGCAAGAGGCGAGGAAAAGCAAGGCAGCGGGGGCCAGCAGGAGAAGCGGCTTTTTCATAAAGCAGGAAATAAACTTGAAACTCTAATCTAGGTCAGGAAATATTCTACGCAGCTGGTGCGCCATCGACCAACAAATTTTTGCGGCGTAGCAGGGCATCGAACAGTTTACGGTCGTTGTCGTTATTAAACAAACGCAAGGGCAAATGTAAAAACACTGGCACGTCGAACGTGCGCGCCAGCCATTGCCGCCAGGGGCTCAGTTCGGCAAATGCCTCCTCCGGCGTTTTGAGGTACAACAGATACGCATCGGGTTCGCGGCGCACCCGCGCAATTTGGTCCCAGGGCAGGGCCATGGCGCGCTGCTCACTTTGGCGCATAATGAGTTGGCGCTGGTCCATCTCATAGTTCATGCGCTCAAACAGGGGCTTGCTTTGCTCCATTTGGGTAATGCCTGTAATCTGGGCTGAGCGCAGCAGTACATAAATAACTGTGAGCACCACGCTCAGCAACAGCCACCACCACGAGTGCCAGATAATGGCCGGCAGCAGCCCTACCGCAAACGGAATAGTGGCGTACCACCACTCCTTGCGCCACACCTCACCCATCGCGATACGGGTGTAGACATTGGTATCAAACTGATATTTTTTGGTTTTAATGGTGCCGGGCGCGGGCTGCTGCACCTGCTGCTGGCGGTAGCCGCTGCCACCGCCACGTTGGTTGGGTTGGTTCATTTTTAATGGTTAAGTGTTAATGGTTAATTGTTAATGACTGCTAAAGTGCTTAATCGTCAAGATATTCATTGACAATTAACCATTAACACTTAACCATTACGCTAATAGGCTTTTAAACTTAAATCGAGGCTGCCGGCTGAGTGCGTGAGCGCCCCAACCGAAATAAAATCAACGCCCGTGGCGGCCACTTCCGCAATGGTTTGCTCGGTGATGCCGCCGCTGGCTTCGAGGGGCAGGCGACCAGCCACTAGGGCCACGGCCTCGCGCAGTTGCTCGGGGCTCATGTTGTCGAGCATGATGCGGTCGATGCCACCGGCGTCGAGGGCTTGCTGCACCTCGCCTAGGGTACGGGTTTCGACCACGATGGGCAGGTGGCGCCCCGTGTTTTGCAAGTAGGCATGCGTGGCCTGCACGGCCTGAGCGATACCACCAGCGTAATCGACGTGGTTATCCTTGAGCATAATCATGTCGAAGAGCCCATAGCGGTGGTTGACACCGCCACCGATAAGCACCGCCCACTTCTCGCAGATACGGAAGTTAGGCGTCGTTTTGCGGGTATCGAGCAGGCGGGCCTTGGTGCCGGCCAGCAGGCTGGTGAGGTGGGCCGTGTGGGTAGCAATGCCGCTCATACGCTGCATGCAGTTGAGCACCAGCCGCTCGGCGGTGAGGATGCTACGGGCCGGGCCTTCTACTGTAAATGCCTTATCGCCGTGGCGCACGCGGGCGCCATCTTCGAGTAGCACATTTACTTGCAGCGCGGGGGCTACTTCCTTGAAAATCAGCTGGGCCAGCGCTACGCCGGCCAGTACACCCTCGGCCTTCACCAGTAGGTGCGCCCGGTTGTAGGCAGTAGCTGGAATGGCAGCCAGCGACGAATGGTCGCCGTCGCCTACATCTTCAGCCAGCGCCGTGCGGATGAAGGTAGTCAGCGCCTCGGGCGTGAGATACGGAGCGGGAAAGGCAGTTTGCACACCGCAAAGGTACGCCTAGGCTACCCTGCAATACGAACCTCTACGAGACCTTCTAAAAGAGACTGGGAAGGAGCCCAAACATACCTGTTCGAGCTCCTTCCCAGCTGTATTACTCTTTGGTGAAGTCGATTTTGTCGATGGCCGGCGTGCTTTTATTGGCTTTGAGGCCGATAAATACCCGATAGGTGCCGTTGCGCCCAGTGTAGCGGCCTACGGCGTAGGGTGTACCATCGGGGCCGGCACCTTGGTGCACAATATCAAACTTGCCAGCCGCGTTCTTCGCAAAAAAGTTTTTGAGTACTAATTCGGTTTGGGTAGCGTTCATGTTTTGGCTGTCGCCATCGAAGCCAACCTCTACCGAGGGCGCTAAGTATTGCGCTAGGTCGTGCGAAGAACCGCTGGCGATAGCCGACCGCACAGCGTTCAGCTGGTCGCCGCCTTGGGCCTGGATAGTTGCCGTACCGGCCAGTAATAGCCAGCCGCACATCAATAATTTGGTAAAAATTAATCTCATAGTAACAAGCTCTGCCAAGGGGTCAAATGCCTGTGTCTTGGCATAAAGCCAAAACTATGCCAGCAAACGGCATTTTGTCGCATTTCCGAATAGAGCCGGGGCCTCGTACGCAGCGTAGGGCCTTCGGGGTGCGCCGCGTACTTTTGCGGCATGAACAAGCAGGTCTTACTAGTTATTTTAGACGGGTGGGGCATCGCCCCAAATACTAGCGCTTCGGCCGTTGACCAAGCGCAGACGCCATACTACCACGGGCTATTGCAACGCTTTCCGCACAGCACCCTTCAGGCCTCGGGCGAGGCCGTGGGGCTGCCCGATGGCCAAATGGGCAACTCGGAGGTAGGCCACATGAATATTGGAGCCGGCCGGGTGGTGTACCAAGAGCTGGTGCGCATTGGCAAGACCATTCAGGAGCGTAAGCTAGGCCAGATTCCGGCCCTGAAAAATGCGCTGGACTACGCCCGCGAAAACAATAAGCCTTTCCACCTCATCGGCCTGCTGTCGGATGGCGGGGTGCACTCGCACATCGACCACGTGAAGGCACTCTGCACCATCGCCCACGAGGCAGGCGTGCACAAGACCTTCGTGCATGCCTTCACCGATGGCCGCGACACTGACCCCAAGGGCGGTGTGCACTATGTAAACGAGCTAGAGCAACACGCCGAGCGCACGGGCGCCAAGATTGCCTCTATCGTGGGCCGCTACTACGCTATGGACCGCGACCAGCGCTGGGAGCGCGTGAAAGTGGCCTACGACCTGCTGGTGAACGGCGTGGGCACGCCCTCACAAAACCTGATTCAGAGCATTCAGGAGCAATACAAAGAGGGTGTGACGGACGAGTTTCTGAAGCCTATCGTGAAAATCGGGGCTGATGGCCAACCGCTAGCTACCATTAAGGATGGCGATGTGGTGCTGTGCTTCAACTTCCGCACCGACCGGGGCCGCGAAATCACGGAGGCGCTTACGCAGCAGGATTTCAACGCCTACCAGATGCACCGCCTCAACCTGCGCTACCTCACCATGACGACGTACGATGCGACGTTCCAGGGTGTGACAGCGATTTTTGAGAAAGACAACCTCGACAACACCCTAGGGCAGGTGCTGGCGGCACACGGCAAGACGCAGATTCGCATGGCCGAAACCGAGAAGTACCCGCACGTGACGTTCTTCTTCTCGGGGGGCCGTGAGCTGGAGTTTGAGGGTGAAAAGCGCATTCTGCGAGCTTCACCCAAAGTGGCGACCTACGACCTGGCGCCTGAGATGAGCGCCTACGAGCTGCGCGACGCCCTAGTGCCAGAATTGCAGCACAATACGGCTGACTTCGTGGTCGTCAACTTTGCCAACCCTGACATGGTAGGCCATACTGGCGTATTCGAGGCCGTAATAAAGGCAGTAGAAACGGCCGATGCCTGCGCCCGCGACGTGGTAGAGGCTGGCCTGGCCGCTGGCTATGCCTGCATCATCATCGCCGACCACGGCAATGCCGAGTACATGCGCAATGAAGATGGCTCGCCTAACACGGCGCACACGACTAACTTGGTACCTTGCATCTTGGCCGCCGATGGCTACATCGGCGGCTTGGCCAATGGTAAGCTCGGCGACATTGCCCCAACAGTATTGCAGCTGATGGGCGTGCCCCAGCCTGCTGAGATGACCGGCCAAAGCCTCCTGCGCCCCGCTGCCGACTAGGCCTTGAACAAAACAATGCGTTTTTGATTTTCCTGAGTGTCCCGCAATGTCGAAGCACAGTGCGGGACATTCTTTTAGCTATGAGTTGTAGAACTGGTCTTTTTTTATTTATTGGCGCCGCACTGGCCCTAGGTGGCTGTGGCGACGGCCCCACTGCCCCCGACCCGGCCGCGCCTGGGGCGCCCCGGCCGGCTGGCCCCTACTTCGATGTGCGGGGCCTGCTCGATGCTCAGGTGCAGCAGCTCACGGCCCGCCACCCCAGCGTAACTAAGCACGTAGCCCTGCGCGGTGGTACCCCCGAGACCGTGCAGGTGCCGCAGGTGAAGTGGTCCGACGAGCTCCAGATTTTTTACCAAGCCGACATTAACAAGGCCGCGTTGCGCGGGGCCTACCGCCTCGACTCGACCACCGAGGCCAGCGGCGCCACGCGCCGCACCTACACGGCCCAGCCCGGCCACCCCAATGCGTCGGTCACGCGCCTTTCGGTGCTGAGCGCGGGCGGCCAGCCGCAAGAGCTGGAGGCCACCCTGCGGCAAGACAACGTGTTGTTCTCGGGTCAGAAAGCCTTGCGCCTGAGCTTACAGCAGGGTCAACTGCGCTCCTACGAAGTACGCGGCACCCAAAAACTAATATTCTTCGACACCTTGCGCTACCAGACCCAAGCGCAGGTGCAGTAGCCGACCTAGGGCGCTATTCGCCCATGAGTGTGGCTACTACCCAGCGGCGGCCACCGTGGCGGCGGTGCTCGCCCAGACACAGACCCTGCCAGGTACCCAACAGCAGTTGCCCGTTGGCGATGGGCACCGTCACCGAATTGCCGAGCATGGCTGCTTTGAGGTGGGCCGTCATGTCGTCAGGCCCCTCTAGGGTATGTTGGAAGTACGGCGCATTGTCAGGCGCTAGGCGCTTAAAATATTCCTGAAAGTCACGCCGCACGGTGGGGTCGGCGTTTTCAGTGATGAACAGGCTAGCCGAGGTGTGCTGAATAAAGAAGTTAGCCGTGCCCGTGCGTAGGCCTTCGAGCTCAGGTAGCTCGGCTAGTAGTAGGTCGGTGATAAGGTGAAAGCCTTCGGCCACGGCGGGCAGCCGCAGGCGTTTTTGAATGTAGCGCATAGCTGAATAGGTAGTTGGCGTACTAGGTAATGAGCATGTTAGCATCCGGCAGGACGCTCATTACCTAGTACGCCAACTATCCAATTATTTAGTGGTTTGGTAAGCACCTAGGGCGGGCTGGGCATCTGGGCGCGGAAGGTTCAGCAGGTCGCGCGGGAGCAGGGGCTGTACCTTCTGAGCGCCACGATTAACACCGGGCGAAGTAATATCCAAGCGGTAATCGCTGCTGCGGCCGGCACTAACACTCTTGAACCTAGGGTAATTATAGGTATACGTGCCAATCAAGTTATTCAGGCTGGGCTGCGCCAGTCCTGGCTTATCGGGCGCATTGGTAGTAGCGGCGTAGAGCTGGGTAGCAAGCATAGTATTTTGAATGCTGACGCCTGCGCTATATTCATCGTAATTTTCCAGGGACAGTTCGTCGCGATTAGAGCCCCAGACTATGGAATTTTTTAGGCTTAGCGTCAGACCCAGAACTTTGGTTTTACCGTCGGCGGACGTGTTAGAAAAAGTGAGGGAGGCCGTATTGCGCACACTCGTGATGGCTGGGTAGTTCGCAATAGTGCAGTAGTTAAGTGAATACTCGCCGCCCCCGGTACCTAGCAGCGCATACTCGTAGCAATCGCTGAGCAGTGTATTTTCCATCGTTACCTTACCGCCTACGCTCAGCACGCCGGCCCCATATTCGAGGCTGCTCTTGCTACCGGCAAAGCTGACATCGGCGCCCGAGATGTAGCGGATAACCGAGTTTTGCAGCAGCACATCGGGCCGCGGGCTTGCATTAGTAGGGTTGTAAACTAGCACGCCCACTGCAGCATTCTGAATTTGCGCGTAGCGAATGATATTGCCGTGGCTGCTGGCATCCAGTACAATGCCCGTCCACTGGCCCGGAGCGGTGGCGTACAGCGCCTCGCCGCTGCGGTCGCCGCCGAAGCGCACAATATTAGCGTTAGTGGCTTTTACCGTATCGGTCGCTGCCGTGCCGGGCGCGTAGTCAGCAGGGCTATTCACGAGTAGCGTACCCCGCACAATGAGCGCCGCCCCGGCGTGGGCGTACACGCGGGTGCCGGGCTTGAGGCGCAGCGTACTACCTGCTGGTACTACCACACCTCTGTACAATACATGCGGGCGGTCGTTGGTCCACGTTAGGTTGCCGGTAAGCTGCGAGCCATCGTGCAGGTAAATATTCTGCCCAAACGAGCGCAGCAGCACCTGCTGGTCTTGGCCATTGGTGCGGAAATTCAGCTTTTCCTCTAGCACGTAGTCCTTTGGCGAACCATTCTGGCCGTTATCAGGCAATTTGGCGCGAACCAAAATCAGCAAGCTATCCTGCCCCCTGATAAAAAGATTGTTGGCTGTTTGCTTCAGGTCGCCGTTGATAAGCAACGTGTAGGCGGACGCGGCGGGCTTTTCGAGGCTAATAAGGTCCACGTTGACACCCTTAGGATTGCGGTTATATACCCACAGCCGCTTCGTAACGGTGCGCAGGGTGGTAAAAACCGTGTCAAACTTTACCGTATCAGCCGAAAACTCTAGCGCGCCGCTCATCTGCAACTCCTCCTCACGGGGCTTGCAGCCGGGCATCGTCAGGCTAAGGCCAGCGCTGAGTAATAGCAGGACGGGGAATAGTAGCTTTTTAAACATCAGAAACGCCTAGAGTAAAGGCCAGCAATCAAACGCCTCAAAGCCAACGATAGTGCTCGCACAAAAATGTCATGCTGAGCTTGCGAAGCACTTTCTCACTTCTAAGCCAGAAACTCAGCCGGGAGAAGATGCTTTGCAAGCTCAGCATGACAAACGTTAAAAAAGCCGACCTAAGCAGTCAGCCAGCGAAGCTGGCATATCTGCGCAATCCGCTAACTCTGTGATTTATTCGGCGCCCACTTTCAGGCGCTCGGCGCTTTCGGCGAGGCGCAGCTGCTCCACAAAGTCGTCGATGTTGCCGTCCATTACGCTAGGCAGGTTATACACGGTGTAGCCGATGCGGTGGTCGGTCACGCGGCCCTGCGGGTAGTTGTAGGTGCGGATTTTGTCCGAGCGGTCGCCGCTGCCAATCATACCCTTGCGGATGGCACCTTCGGCTTCGTTTTTCTTGGCTAGCTCTATCTCGAAGATGCGCGAGCGCAGTACTTGCAGCGCCTTGTCGAAGTTCTTGAGCTGCGATTTTTGGTCCTGGCACTGGGCCACGATGCCGGTCGGAATGTGCGTGAGGCGCACGGCCGAGTAGGTCGTGTTTACCGACTGGCCGCCGGGACCCGACGACATGAACAAATCCTTGCGGATATCATTCATATCCAGCTCGATATCAAACTCCTCCGCCTCGGGCATTACCACGATAGAAGCTACCGACGTGTGAATGCGGCCCTGGGTTTCGGTGGCTGGCACGCGCTGCACGCGATGCACACCCGACTCAAACTTGAGCTTGCCGTACACGTCCTCACCCTTCACGGCCAGCACGATTTCCTTGTAGCCGCCGGCGGTGCCTTCCATGGCGTCTACCAGCTCCATTTTCCAGCCTTGCTTTTCAGCGAAACGCAGGTACATACGCTGCAAGTCGCCAGCGAATAGTGAAGCTTCGTCGCCGCCCGCGCCGGCCCGAATTTCCATAATAACGTCTTTGGAATCGTTCGGGTCCTTCGGAATCAATAAATCTTTTATCACCCCTTCGAGGCGCTCGGCTTCGGGCTGAAGCTCGTCGAGCTCGGCCTTGGCCATCTCGCGGAAGTCCTCGTCTTTTTCGGTCGAAATAACTTGGCGTGCGCCCTCTATATTACTGAGCACCTGCTGGTAAGCGCGGTACTCCGTCACGATTTTGCCTAGTTCCTTATATTCTTTATTCAGGCTCTTGAAGCGCTTCATGTCGCTCATCACGTCGGGCTGCATGAGCTCGTGGTTCACGTTGTCGTAGCGCTCGCGGATGGCTTCGAGTTTATCCAGCATTTTGTGGTCGGAAAAAATAGTCAGTAGTTTGCAAAGATACGGCTCGGTAACAACGTCCTTTGCGGTCGGCGTTCCGCGCCAATTGTTTACGCTGGTTTAGCCTCGCGCTGAGCCTCTAGTGCCTGGCGGGCTACGGCCAATCGGGCGGTCGATTTTATGCAAGTTCTGAAGTTCGGCGGCACGTCGGTTGCCTCGGCCGAGAATATCGAGAAGGTAATTGCCATCGTGACCCGCGCGCTGGCCCACGGACCAGTGGTGCTGGTCGTATCGGCCCTAGGTGGCACAACCGACGCGCTCATTAGCGCCGGCCGCGCAGCCGCCAGCGGCGATGAAAGCTTTCGCCAAGCCCTGCGCCAGCTCGAAGCCCGCCACTTCACTGCTGCCGAGCAACTCCTCCCCTCTTTCGAGGCACAGGCCGAAATTCAACCCTGGCTCACGGCCCAGTTTACGGAGCTGGTACTGCTGGCCGACGGCATTTTTGCCCTAGGTGAACTCTCGCCGCGCACCCTAGACCGCCTGATGAGCTACGGCGAGCTGCTATCGTCGCGCCTCGTAGTAGCTGCCTTGCAAGCCCGCGGCGTGGCCGCCGCCTGGGCCGATAGCCGCCAACTCATCCGCACCAACTCGCGCTTTAGCATGGCCCTGCTCGAGGAGGTAGCCACCGAGCAGCTAGTAGCTGACTTCCAAGCCAAAACTACCGAAAACCTGTGGGTGGCACCCGGCTTCATTGCCGCCGATGCCGAAGGCCACACCACTACCCTAGGGCGGGGCGGCTCCGACTACACGGCCGCTATCCTGGCGGCGGCCCTAGGTGCCGAAAAGCTCGAAATCTGGACCGATGTGAGTGGCATGCTCACCGCCGACCCGCGCCTGGTGCGCTCGGCGCGGCCCATTGCGCGCATCAGCTATGAGGAGGCAATGGAACTGTCGCACTTCGGCGCCAAGGTGCTATACGCGCCCACGGTGCAGCCGGTGCGCCAGCGCGGCATCCCGATGTGGATTAAAAACACGTTTGCGCCCCAAGATTATGGTACGCTGGTGGAGGTGGCCCCGCCGCCGAGTATCGGCGTGGTGCGCGGCCTATCGAGCATCGGTAATCTGGCGCTGCTTAACCTAGAAGGCAGCGGCATGGTGGGCGTACCGGGCTTTTCGGCGCGGCTGTTTGCAGCGCTGGCGCGGGCCCGCATCAACGTGGTGCTCATCACGCAAAGCTCGTCGGAACATTCTATCTGCGTGGGTGTGAACGAGGGCGACGTGCCCGCCGCTCAAGCCGTGGTTGATGAGGAATTTGCCGCCGAAATCGCGGCCGACCGGCTAGAGCCATTGCGCCCCGAAACCGGCTTGGCCATTGTGGCCCTGGTGGGCGACATGATGCGCAACCACCCTGGCATCAGCGGACGCTTGTTTAGTGCCCTAGGGCACAATGGCGTGAACATCCGGGCTATTGCGCAGGGCGCGAGCGAGCGCAATATCTCGACCGTAATTCGGGCCGCCGACGTGCGCAAGGCCATTAATGTGCTGCATGAGGAGTTTTTCGAGGCCACGTACAAGCAGGTCAACCTTTTTATCCTAGGTCCCGGCAACGTAGGCGGCAAGCTGCTGAGCCAGCTGGCGCAACAGCAGGAATACCTGCGCGACAAGCTGGCCCTCGACCTGCGCGTGGTAGCCATCGCCAATAGCCGCCACTGCTTAGTGAGCGACGAGGGCGGCCTCGACCTCACCACTTGGCCCGAAGCACTGGATAAGGCGCCTGCCTTATCGCTGCCAGAGCTGACGCAGCTCATCATTGATAAAAATCTGCGCAACAGCGTATTCGTGGACGTGACGGCTAACCCGGCCGCCGCTGACCAGTATGCCCCGCTGCTGGCTAAGAGTGTGGCTGTGGTAGCCTGCAATAAGGTAGCGGCCTCGGCAGCCTACGCCTCGTACCGCCAGCTTAAGCAGCTAGCCCGCGACTTCAACACCAAGTACCTGTTCGAAACCAACGTGGGCGCTGGGCTGCCGGTTATCGGCACGCTGGCCGACCTCACCCGCAGTGGCGACGTGGTGCGCCGCATGCAGGCCGTGCTGTCGGGCACGCTCAATTTCGTGTTTAATAACTACGATGGTACCCGTCCCTTTGCCGAGGTGGTGGCGCAGGCCCAAGCTGAAGGCTACACTGAGCCCGACCCGCGTCTCGACCTCAACGGCTCAGACGTGGCCCGCAAAATTCTCATCCTAGCTCGCGAAGCCGGGCAGCAATTGGAAATGAGCGATGTAGCTAACGAAAGCTTCCTGCCGGCTTCTTGCCTCGAAGGCGACGTGGCGGCCTTCTATAAAGAGCTGGCCGTACACGAGCCGCATTTTCGGGCGCTCTACGATGCAGCGGCCAGCCAAGGCAAGCGCCTCAAGTTTGTGGCCCAGTACGCCGACGGCCAGGCTTCAGTGGGCTTGCAGCAGATAGCTCCTGGCCATGACCTCTACGAGCTACGCGGCAAAGACAACGTGGTACTTTTCTACACCGACCGCTACCCCGAACAGCCGCTGGTGGTAAAGGGCGCTGGTGCAGGTGCCGAGGTCACGGCCTCGGGTGTGTTTGCTGACATCATTCGGGCTGCCAGGCTGTAATCCGAAAACGCCTGTCATTGCGAGCGCAGCGAAGCAATCGCACCTAGCCAGTACTAGAACGGCTCGTCCTGATGCGATTGCTTCGCTGCGCTCGCAATGACAAACGTGCTTATTACGCTCATGTCTCTCCCCTCTTCCGTCACGGTGCACGCGCCGGCCACCATTGCCAACGTCGGCTGTGGCTTCGACGTGCTAGGCATCTGCCTCACGGCGCCGTATGACACGGTGCGCCTTACGCGGCGCGACCAGCCGGGTCTCGTTATCCGGCACCTCGACAACTACGACCTGCCCACCGACCCCTACCGCAACGTGGCCGGCGCCGCCTTGCTGGCGCTACTGCGCGAGGTGCCCGAGCCCATCGGGTTTGAGGTAGAGATTACGAAAGGCATTCGGCCGGGTAGCGGCATTGGTAGCAGTGCCGCCAGTGCCGCCGGTGCTGTAGTAGCCGCTAATGCCTTGCTGGGTAACCGCTTCGACAACAAGAAGCTGGTAGACCTAGCCATGTATGGCGAGGCCGTAGCCTCGGGCGTGCGCCACGCCGATAACATCGCGCCGGCCGTGTGCGGCGGCTTTACGCTGGTGCGAGCGGTGCAGCCGGTGCTCGATGTAGTGGCCCTGCCAGCCCCGCCGCTGTGGGTGGCGGTGGTGCACCCGCAGTTTGAGGTCAAAACTCGTGAAGCCCGCGCCGTACTACCGACCCAGGTGCCGCTCTCATTGGCTGTGCGCCAGTGGGCCAACGTGGGTGGCCTAGTAGCTGGCTTCCTCACGCATGATAGCGAGCTTATTAGCCGAGCCCTCGAAGACTACATTGTGGAGCCAGCGCGGGCGGCTCTCATCCCTGGCCTAGCCGATGCCAAGCAGCGGGCGCTGGCTGCAGGGGCCCTAGGGGGTGGCATTTCGGGCTCTGGCCCTTCCATCTTTATGCTAAACCAAAACGAAGCTACAGCACACGCCGCCGCCGAGGCCATGGGCCGCGTGTACCAGAAAATGGGAATCGAGTTCCACCTGCACGTGGGGCCCATTGCGAGCGAAGGCGCCCGGGTGGTGTCAGTTAATTAAAGCACAAACGTCATGCAGAGCGTAGCGAAGCATCTCGCGTGGCGCAGTAATTAATACATCAGTAACGGCGCGGGCGAGATGCTTCACTGCGCTCTACATGACTAACGCCTTTCTAAAGTACCATGCTTTACTATAGCCTCAACCGCCAGTCACCGCCCGTCGATTTTCGCACGGCTACCATTGCCGGGCAGGCACCGGATGGCGGCCTGTATTTTCCCGAAAATATTCCGAAGTTCTCGGCGGAGTTTCTGCGCGATTTGCCGCGCCTGTCGCAGGCCGATATTGCCTGCGAGGTGATGCGGCCCTACGTGGGCGATACCATCCCGGAGGCCGACTTACGCCGCATCTGCGCCGAAACGGTCAATTTTGAATTTCCGCTGGTGCCGGTGACCGAGCACATTAGCTCGCTGGAGCTGTTTCATGGGCCGACGCTGGCATTTAAGGACGTAGGCGCCCGGTTTATGAGCCGCTGCCTAGGGTACTTTTCGCAGGGCGAAACAGCCCCGGTAACGGTGCTGGTAGCTACCTCCGGCGATACGGGTGGGGCCGTAGCGCACGGCTTTTTGGGCGTGCTGGGTGTAGAGGTGGTTATTCTGTACCCTTCGGGCAAGGTGAGCCCGCTGCAAGAATTGCAGCTCACGACCCTAGGGCAGAATATTACGGCGCTGGAAGTCGAAGGCAACTTCGACGACTGCCAGCGCCTAGTGAAGCAAGCTTTTCTGGACGAAGGCCTGACCAGCCGCCGCACCCTCACGTCGGCTAACTCTATCAACGTGGCCCGTTGGCTGCCGCAGCAGCTGTATTATCTCTTTGCCATGCAGCAATGGGCGCCCGCCGCGCCGCCGGTGGTAGCAGTGCCCAGCGGCAACTTCGGCAACCTGTGCGCTGGGCTACTGGCCCACGCCTCGGGGCTGCCGGTGGGCCACTTCATTGCGGCGTGCAATGCCAATGACGCCGGCGCTGAGTACCTGCGCACAGCCATCTTCACTCCTAAAACGGCCGTAGCGACCATTTCCAATGCCATGGACGTGGGCCACCCCAGCAACTTTGTGCGCATCCTGGAGCTGTTCAAGCACGAGCACGCCACCATCAGCCAGCTACTGAGCGGCTATACCGTGAGCGATGCTGACACCAGCGCTACTATCCAGCGGGTGCAAGCTGAGCATGATTACCTGCTCGACCCGCACGGCGCGGTGGCGTTTTTTGCGCTTGAAAACTACTTGCGCGAGTACCCGGCTGCCGCCGGCTTCTTGCTAGCCACAGCGCACCCGGTCAAGTTTCCGGAAGTGGTTGAGCCGCTCATCGGCCGCAAGGTAGAGCTACCCTCCGCCCTGCATTACCTTCTAGAGAAGCCCAAGCAAAGCGTACCGCTAGCGCCGAGCTACGAGTCGCTGCGCGAGTGGCTGCTCCAATAACCCAATACGTGGCTTGGGCTACCAAGCCCGAGCTACTATTCTACTAATGCCGCAACCTTCGGGGGGCCTCAGCAGTTGGCAGCAGTATGATTTTGTCGAAAATCAATCTGACCTATGCCCTAGGGCTACTGCTGGCGCTGGCTTCCTGCCGGCCCGACCAAATAAACCATTTGCCTGGCACCAAGCAAATAGCTGAGGAAACGGCCAACTGGGAGGTTAAGCGCATCACACCTAACGACTTGCTGCACGCCACGCGCTGGGCCGGCGACTCGCTCACGGCATACGCTGACACGCTGCTGCGCCGCACCCTCGCCCGCGAACTGGCGGCCGGTGGCGTGGCCAAAGCCGCCAATTTCTGCCGCCCGCAGACTTACCCGGCCGTTGACTCGATGGCGCGCAAGTGGCGCACCAATCCGCGCCGGGTAGAGTGGCAGTCCGGGGCCGCCGGACCCACTTCGGCAGCCGTGACGGCGGCGGGCTTGCAGCCCGATACGCTGCGCCTCATCGGCCGCCCGGCCGCCGATACCTTTTACTACCAGCGGCCAATTGTGCTGCGCAATAACCTGTGCCTGCGCTGCCACGGCCAGCCGGGCCGCGACCTCACCGCTGCCGAGGCCAAGCTGCTGCAAGCCCAGCACCCTGGCCTACGCGCCGTAGGCCGGCAAACCGGCCAGGTCCTAGGTGCCTGGCAAGTGACGCTGGAGCGCGATGGGGTGGCTGAGTTTTACACCTTGAAAACGCGCAAGAAGTGGAAGGAACACAAGATGCCTAAGCTTTTTTAAAAGCTGCAAGGATTATCTCGCTCCCCCAAGTGCCCCACGTAGCTGTGCTAGTGCAGCCCTGGCCTATACTACGCCCACTAAGCAACGTTGCTATTGGTGTACCGCACTTGTGTAGAACTGTTTTTTTCGTCCTAGGTAGCGCTTTTTGCGTAGGTAGGCCACCGGCAGTAGTAGCTGGCCGCCAGTTGGTGTGTGTTTGTTGGTGAATTTGTTTTTAAGCTGATGCCTGAAGAGTACCCTGTTATCATCATTGGCGCCGGGATGGCGGGCCTGGCCTGTGCCAATTGGCTGCACCGCGCGGGGCGCTCGTCGGTGGTGCTCGAAGCGGCTGATGCCGTGGGTGGGCGTGTACGTACCGACGTGACGCCGGATGGCTTTCGGCTCGACCGCGGTTTTCAAATTTTGCTAACTGACTACCCCGAGGCGCGGCGCATGTTCGACTACGGCTCGCTGCGGCTCAAAAATTACGAATCGGGCGCAGTAATTCGGCTCGCCAATGGCAAGGAAACTGTACTGGAAAACCCTATGCGCGTACCGCTGGCTGCTTTTGCGGCCCTAGGCTCGCCCATTGGCACCTTTTCAGACAAAATGCTCATTGCCAAATTTGTGGCTCAGCTGCAAGGCCAATCGCCTGAGCAGTTACTAGCTCGCCCTTCCGAAACGACGCTGAGCTTTTTACGACATTATGGGTGGAGCGAGCAGATTATTGATAGCTTCTTTCGGCCCTTCTTCGGTGGGGTATACCTCGCCCGCGACCTAGGCACGGCCAGCAATTTCTTTGCTTTCGTGTTTCAACAGTTTTCGCGCGGTAATGCCGCCGTGCCAGCCCTAGGTATGCAGCAGTTACCCGAGCAGTTGGCTGCCCGCCTACCGGCCGGTACCGTGCGCCTGCATACGCCCGTGGCGGCAGTACTGGAAGGCGGCCGCGCTGTGCGCCTCGCCTCGGGCGAAACCCTGCGCGCGGCTGCTACCGTGCTAGCTACCGATGGGCCAGCGGCCGCGCAGTTGCTCGGCGAAGAGGCTGGAACCGCCCCGGCAGCCCGGGCCACCACCTGCACGTATTTTACCACGGCGGGGGCGGCACCCAGCCACGGGCGCCGGCTGCTTCACCTAAACGCCGCCCCTAATACGCTGGTGCACAACGTAGCCTTTCCGACCGAAGTCAGTCCCGAGGTGGCACCTAGTGGCCAAGGGCTTATCTCGGTGAGTACCCATGGCGAGCACGGCCTCAGCGACGAAGACCTCACGGCCCGGCTCCGCACCGAGTTGGCCGCGTGGTTTGGGCCCACGGCGGCGCTATGGCAGCATGTGCGCACCTACCATATTCCGCAGGCTTTGCCCGTGTATGGCCCCGGCCAGCCACCGCAGCAGCCGCTGCGCCTGGGTGAGACGCTGCTGCGCTGTGGCGACTGGGTGTCTTATCCTTCGCTCAATGCGGCCCTAGGCACAGGCCGGCAAGCTGCCGAAATGCTGTTGAGCCAAGCATAGCCACACGGCTTTCTTCTGCCCGCAGCACGCGGGCAGGAGTTGTTTGCTGGTTGAGAGTGCAAAGCAGACAGTAGTGGTTTGCCTCAAGGCTGCGTGTAAGGCACGACCTAGGCGAAGGCTACTCGGCTTTCTTGCGGGCCTTCTTGGCGGCGGTCGTGTTGGCTACTACGTGCTCGCCGGCTTTGGAGCCTGCTTTCTTCTTATCATTGGTTGCCTTTTTCTCTGCATCACTTAGTTCATCCCAGGCTTTGTTGGGTAGGTAGCGGGTGGTGCCACTGGCACGCCGAGCGGGCTTGCCGTCGGCCGTTTTCCAGTCTTGCTTGGTCCACTCCTTCAGGTCTTTTTGCTTGGAGTTAGGGTGGCGATTGATGTAACCACCACCAGCTTTTTGGTAAGCCAGCGTAAGGAGCTGCGACTTGCGCGCGCTCCAAGTACCGGGCTCTCCACCCTTGGAGGCGGCGCGAATTTCATCTTTTAGCCGCTCGCGAAGGGCGGGGTCGGAGTACGTATTTTCGAGGGTGCGCCGGCGGGCTGCGGGCCGAGTTTTGGTACGTTTGCGGGCCGGAGTGCTACTGGCGTCATCGGCAGGGGTTGGAGTCTTCATCAGGGAGGCCATTAGAGTAGAACGTATAAAGAACGCAGCTTAAGCTGAGGAGTTGCTTCTAGCTGATACTTTTGCCTAGATGTTTAACTCTAATTATCAATTTGTTAAACAAATACTCGATATAGTAGCTCCTGCAACTGGCCTCGCGAGCAACTACCCTTTCGGTTCCGGCGTAAGGCGCGAGGGCCACTAATATACTAATAAATTACTATATGATAAAAGTACTACATTTCACCTTTTGCGTACTGCTGTTGCTACTAGGTTGCCCGACCTCGCTACGCGCCCAAAAAGTGGGCCTAGTGCTGAGCGGTGGCGGTGCCAAGGGGCTGGCCCACATTGGGGTGCTCAAGCAGCTTGAGGCGAATGGCATCCCGATAGATTACATTATTGGCACGAGCATGGGGGCTGTAGTAGGCGCCATGTACTCGGCAGGCTACTCGCCACGCGAGATTGAGCAAATTGTGCTTTCGCCCCAGTTTCAGTACTGGGTATCGGGCAAGCAGCTTCAAGACAAAACCTTCAACTACCTCACTGCCGAACCCGACCCTTCGGCGCTGCGGCTGGGTGTGGCTATCGACTCGGCGCTGCGCGCCCGTGTGGTGCCCAACCTAGTCAATGACATCAACCTCAACCTAGCCCTGGCCCGGCTGCTAGCCCCCGCCGGCGCCACCTGTGGCTACAATTTTGACAAGCTCTTTGTGCCTTACCGCTGCTTGGCAGCTGAGATTTTTACGCGCACGCAAGTGGTGCAGAAGGGTGGCAACCTAGCCGATGCCGTGCGCAACTCCATGGCTGTGCCGCTGGCCTTCCGCCCCATTCGCAACCCCGACGGGCGCTACCTCTTCGATGGCGGCATCTACAACAACTTTCCCACCGATGTAATGCGCCGCGAGTTTCAGCCCGATATCATTATTGGGGTTAATGTGGGCGATGTGGCGTTCGAAAAATACCCTTTTAAGAAGGACGACGAGCTACTAACCAATGCCTTGGTATTCCTAGGCGCCAACGTGGCCGACACCACCAGCGTAGGTCGCAATGGTATTTTTATTCAGCCCAACCTAGAGGGTATCGGGGCCACCGACTTTGACCGAGCGCGCACGCTCATCGGGCGGGGCGACACGGCCACCCAGCGCAAGCTGGCCCTGATTCGCCAGCGCATCGGCCGCCGGGTCGATACCTTGGAGTTGCAACGCCGCCGCCTGGCTTTTCAGCAGGCGGCGCCCACGCCGCGCTTCGTGCAGGTGCGGGTGCAGGGCCTGCGGGCTGACCAGAATGGCTACGCCGAACGGTTTTTTCGGCGCAGTGGCTCCACCTATAACCTAGACGACCTAGAAGAGGGCTACTATCGCCTGGCCGCCGACGACTACTTCCGCAACATCTACCCGCGCATACGCTACGATGCGGCGCAGCAGGGCTACGTGTTTTCGGTCGATGCGCAGCAGAACAACAATGTGGCCGCTGAGGTGGGCTTTGCGCTCAGCACGCGGCCCATCGACAATCTATACTTTGGTATCGAGTTTAAGTACTTGCGCAGCCTGCTCTACTCGGTGGGCGCCAACGTGAGCCTAGGGCGCTTTTACAACGGCGCGCAAGGCAATTTCCGCATCAATGTGCCGGGGCGCGTGCCCTTCTTTGTGCAGCCCCAAATCACCTACAACCAGTGGGACTACCAGAACACGGGCGGCTTGCTGGGGCGCGACGTGCTGAACACCCAAGTGCGGCAGCAAGACACCAAGGTAGGCGGCCAGATTGGCATTTCGCCTCGCTACCGCGCTCGCGTGGCACTCGACCTAGGGGCGTTTTACAACGTTGATAACTATTCGAATACCGCGGAAATCAACTCGACCGACGTGCTAGCACGCACCTCCTTTAAAGGTGGCACGGCGGCCGTACGCTTTGCCCGCAACTCGCTCAATCGCAAGCAGTACGCCGTAGCGGGTCGCCGCTATGTGGTCAGTCTGCGTGGCGTAACGGGCACCGAAGCTTACACGCCGGGTACTACCTCGCTGCTGCAAACCGAGGCCAGCCGCCACCACGACTGGCTACAACTGCGGGCAGCCTACGAGCGCTACGTGCCACTGCGGGGTGAAAAGCAAGCTTGGGGCTACTTTGGTGAGCTAGTAGCCAGCAGCCAGGGGCGCTTTCTCAATTACCGCTCGTCGCTGACTAGCGCGCCAGTATTTACGCCGCTGGTCGATTCGCGCACGCTGTTTCTGGACCACTACCGCGCGCCGCGCTATGTGGCTGTGGGCCTCCGCTACAACCAGCCCATATTCGGCAACTTCGAGTGGCGCTCAGAGATTTATACGCACGTCAACTTCAACCCCTTTGAAGATGTAGACCAATTGGCCGAGTTGCGCCGTGGCTTCAGCCGCCCCTACCTCACTGGCTCGACGGGCCTCATCTTCACTACGCCCGTGGGCCCGCTGGCCGTGCACGCCACCTACTACGACGACCCGCACCACCGCTTTGCCGTGTATGGGCACCTAGGGTACATTTTATTCCGCAGCCGCTCGCTAGAGTAAGGATGTTCACCGGCAGTGATTACTCTCATCACCGGCTACCCTAATTACCCATTAACAAATGGCCAGCCGTCTTCGGTATAGTCTACTTTGCTCAGCAGCATTACGCGCCGTGAGTAGCCTTGCTCATCATTAATGGCGTCGAAAGTGGGCTGCTGGCGGTCGATGGCGTGGTAGAGCAGCCAGTCCTGGCCGCTAGGGTCCGTAATGAGCGAGTTGTGGCCCGGCGCCTGCCACCGCTCGTTTTCGGTGAGAATAGTACCCGCGGTGCCCGTGGCTTGAGCCAGCGTTTGATAGGGGCCGGTGGCGTGGCGGGCCCGGGCCACCAGCACGGCGTAGCGAGCATCGGGGCCACAGCAGTTATCGCCTGAATAGAACAGGTAGTACCAGCCTTCACGGTAATGCACCCAGCTACCCTCGATGAGGTGGCCATAGAGCGCCGGGTCGCCGGGCGAGCGGGTTTCTACTATCACTTGCGCCACCGAGTTTTCGGCGAAGCCTAGGCCATCGGCGGCCAACTCTTGTACCCGGAGCGGCCCAAAACCGGAGCCCCAAAACAGCAGTTGCCGCCCATCGGCGGGGTCCACGAAGCGCATGGGGTCGATATTTTCGAAGCCCGGCCCACCTGCCAGCAGCGGCTGCCCACTATCTACAAAGGGGCCTTCGGGTCGGTCGGCCACGGCTACGCCTAGGCACAGGCCAGCGGCCGGGTCATTAGGCTGCGCCGAGTAGTACATCAGGTAGCGGCCATCGGGGTGGCGGCTCACATCGGGCGCCCAAAAGCGCTGGCTGGTGGCGGCCCAGTCGGGCTTGGTGGGCATAGCCTCACCTAGGTACTCCCAAGTAATAAGGTCGAGCGAACGCGCTACCTGGAAGTTTAGAATCTGGCCCGCGCGCTTGGTTTGGGTAGCGTAAGCATAGTAGTAGCCATCGGGCGCCCGCAGCACGCTGGGGTCTGGGAAATCGGCATCGAGGACCGGGTTGTGGTAAGTCATGCGAGAGCGAGCTTTAGTATAGCGTCCCGAACCACATCAGGAGCTTCGAGGGGTAACAAGTGGCCGGCTTCCGGCACCACCACCAGCGGCGAGCCAGCGGGCAGCAGCGGTAGCGTTTGTTGCTGCTGCGCGGCCAGCGGAATGGCATGGTCGGCATCGCCCACCAGCAAGCAGCACGGCACCTGAATAGCGGGCATGAGGGCCGAAATATCTTCTTTCGAGCCGTGCTCTAGCCAAGCATCCCAGGCCGCCTGGCTGGTGCGGAGGTTATCAGCGATAACCTCTTGCCGCACGGCCGCCGATACTGGACGAATCATGATTTTGGTCGCCGTCTTTTCGGCTTCGTGGCGTTGACCATAGGCTGCCAGGCTCGCCTTTCGGTCTTCGTCGCTGATGGGCTCGGGCGTAGGTGGCGAGGGTGACAGTAGCACTAGGCCACGCAGTCCTACCGGCTGGCGCGCGGCCAAAGCCAGCGCGATTTTACCGCCCATGCTGTGCCCAATCAGTACGTACTCTTCTAGGTTGTGCGCCGCTACTAAGCTGGCTACCCAGTCGGTATAAGCGCCCACCGAGTAGTCAAAGCCTGCGGGCGCTGCCTGTGCTCCAAAGCCCGGCAGGTCGGGCGCTACTAGCGAAGTGCCAGCTGGCAACTGGCTTTGTAAGTGGTTGAATTCGTGGCCGGCGCCGGCCCAGTAGTGAAGCGCGAGGTACGTAAGCAAAGCTAATGCAGCTCCTAGGCTCCCGACCTGCCGGGGCCTGGGCCTACTGTCTATACGCGAGCTTAGGGCAAGCGGCTATTTAGGTTAAAATAGGCATTGTAATTAGCGACAGAGTGCTTAACTTGCACTAGCTATGCCTAGGCACCTAGGTAATAGCGGAAGCGATTACCTATTGACTACTAAGCCAACCGAGCAGTGCGCTCCGGGCTGGCCGCTGGCCCCACTGGGGCAAGTAGTTAATGCTTCGAGTAGCTTTGCCGCTACCGCCGCTTTCAAAAAGAATATTTTTTGCCTGCAAACTACCGCCCTTGCATAACTCGCGGCTAGGCTGCTACATTTGGCTCGATTATCGCGGGCTTCATCTCCTGCTCACTCCCTTCTTTTTTACCCTTAGCTGCATACTATCGACCTAAGCTCTACGTTCTCCTAACCCGTAGTCCTTTATGGAACCCATGCAGCCGAGCGATTCCGCGCTCATCGCCCTTTATTTGGCTGGCCACGAGTCGGCCTTTGCCCAGCTGCTCCAGCGCCATCAGGCGCGGGTCTTCACGACTATACACCTCGTCGTGCGTGACCAGGACGTCGCCGATGACCTCACCCAGGATACCTTCATTAAGGCCATCCACACCCTCAAAAGCGGGCGCTACCAAGACGAAGGCAAGTTTGCCTCGTGGCTCTGCCGCATTGCCCATAACTTAGCCATCGATGCCTTCCGGCGCGCAAAAAGAGCGCCCCAAACGAGCCTCGATGACAACATCGGGCTAGCTAATTCGTTACACCTATCAGAAGAGCCGGCCGACGATATACTCGGCCGCGAGGAAAGCCATGCGCAACTGCGTCAGCTCATTCAAGAGCTACCAGCGGCGCAAAAGGAAGTGCTACTCATGCGCCATTATGGCGATATGAGCTTTCAGGAAATTGCCGACGCAACCGGCGTCAGCATCAACACGGCCCTAGGCCGGATGCGCTATGCGCTAATCAATTTGCGGAAGAAAATGGCCGCACATTCCCTTTTGTATGATACAAACATTACCCCACCCGACGCTGCTTCGCTACGTGTACAACGAATTGCCAGCTGACGAACAACATGAAGTCGAAGACGCGCTGCTGCACGACCCCGAGTTGGCAGTAGCGTGTGCCGATTTACTCCTTGCGCAACAAGCGCTTAACGGCCTAGCCCGCGAACCTAAAGCATCTACCACCGCTAACATTCTCCAATATTCGCGAACATTTTTACGCTAAATCACTTACGGGAAGTGCGCTAATTACGGCCTCGCAACTACGAGTGCCTACCTGCTTGGCAGCGTAGGCATCGTATGTTGGCGTGCGTGTAGTTTGCGCACTTTTTGCATTAGGTATGACTCGCCCCGAACGGTTTCGCCGGTTTCTCGACTATTTCACCACGCATTACCCCGAGCCGCGCACCGAGCTGGCCTACCGCAACCCCTACGAGCTCATTGTGGCCGTAGTACTAAGCGCCCAGTGCACCGACAAGCGCGTGAACCAGGTGATGCCCGCGCTGCTAGAGCAGTTTCCGACTGCGGCCGAGCTAGGTGCGGCCTCGGCCGAGGATATTTTTCCGTTTATCCGCAGCGTTTCGTACCCTAATAACAAAGCCAAGCACTTGGCCGGCTTAGGTAAGCTGCTCACCGAAGAATTTGGGGGAGAGGTACCCAGCACTATTGGGGAGCTACAGCGCCTGCCGGGCGTGGGCCGCAAAACGGCCAACGTGGTAGTGTCAGTTATCTACAACCAGCCCGCCATGGCCGTAGATACCCATGTATTTCGGGTATCGCACCGCCTAGGGCTGGTGCCCAAAACGGCCACCACGCCGCTAGCCGTGGAGAAAGGCTTGGTGAAGTACACGCCGCAGGAGCTGATACCCAAGGCCCACCACTGGCTGATTTTGCATGGCCGCTACATCTGTGTGGCGCGCACGCCCAAGTGCAGCGTGTGCCCGTTCACCGATTTTTGCGCCTACTATCAGAAGCTTGCGCAGGCACAACCCATGTAGCCAAGCTAAGCCAATAGCATAGGTACCCACTAGCTATCAATGCAATTGCTAATTAGGTAATTGTGGCAGAAGCTTTTTACTTGGTCATAACCCTAGTAAGACCTAGGACATGCATAGCGGCTACGTACTAACCGTGAGCTTTCTGTGAATATATTGCGCAGTCAGTTTTAGGAGGCCGCCCTAACTGGGCAAAGCTAAAACATGGCAATCCAGCCTTTTTTAGCTTTTGCATGATGCACCGATTACTGTGTATGGTCGCCTGCTGCCTCGCTTTGGCTTGCCCCTATCATACGCGGGCGCAGGCCCCAGCCACCGCCGACTCGATGGCCCTAGCCGCCGCGGTGGAGGCCGCTACGCAGCACTACACAAAGGCTACGCAAGCGGAATCGGTATTATTCAGCGGTCCTGAGTACGTAGACCCTACCAAGCCGGGCGCAATTGGGCACCAGTTCTTTGAGAGCGCTGAGCCGCGGCTTGGTACCGTTACGTATCGCAACGCTTACTTTCAGCAAGTGCCGCTGCGCTACGACTTGGTGCTCGACCGGGTGGTGCTCACCTACCCTAACCAGGTGGCCAACATCATGCTGGTTCCGGAAGCGCTCACTGACTTCTCTATTCAAGACCGGCACTTCATTCATGTGCTAGGCGACTCCTCGGCGAGCGCCCTGCTGCGCACTGGCTTTTATGAGCTGCTACAACCAGGGCCGGTGAACCTGCTGGCCCGCCACGTCAAATACCTGCAGCAAACCACCGACAACCAGAGCCTGGTCTTCAAGTTCAGACAGATTGATAAGCTTATTGCCCGCTCGGGTAGCACCGCGGTAGAAGTAGGGCGCCTGAAAGACCTGCTAGCCCTGCTGCCAGCCCATCGAACTGAGGTGCAGCGCTACGCCCGCCAGCAAAAACTACGCTTTTCGGCTGCACAGCGCGAGGCGTCGGCCCTGAAAGCCCTCCGCTACTACTACACCCTGCCCTAGGCACCAGCCCTCGGCCGCCCCTGCGCGGGCAGCCGAGGGCTGGTGCCTGTGGTTTTCTGCTCTTCCTGTTTGCTTGCTATGACCCGACTTTACTTTGGCATTTTGCTGGCTGGACTACTGGCTAGTAGCTACCCTACTCTCGCTCAGCAAGGCTCGCCGTCTATTAGCGGTGACTTTCGCAACCTGCGCTTCGAGCAGTTTGCGCAGCGTGTGGAGGCCCAGACGCCTTATCGCTTCTACTTCAACCCAGCAGCGCTAGACAGTGTAACGGTGCAGGTGCAGGCCAACGAGTTGCCGCTAGTAGCGGTGCTGCGGCAAATTTTCGAGCATTCTTCGTTACGTTTCGCCATCGACGAGGCTACCAATCGGGTATTCATTACGCCTGAGTACCCGCTGCAAACGCGCCTGCCAGATGAGTTTTTTCAGGCGGCGCCGGTCAGTGGCAGCCCGCCGCCTGCTATTGCCGGAGGAGGCCAGGCGCCAGCGCGCACCGGGCGGCCCGCCGAAATGGGCACGTCTGAATTTAGAATATATGAGATAGGACCGCGGCAGGCGGCACCTCCTGGCAACCGAGCTACGATAACGGGTGTGGTACGCACCAGCAAGGAGCCCGTGCCGGGCGTAGCGGTATTTATAGATTCCCCGAACATCGGCACGGCAACCGATAAGGAAGGGGCATACTCGCTTACGCTGCCGGTGGGCCGTTATAATCTCAACATCCGTGGCCTAGGTATTCGCCCCACGCGCCGGCAAATCTGGGTGCACGCCAGCGGTCGCCTCGACCTAGAGGTGCTATCTGACGTGACTTCGCTACGTGAAGTAGTAGTGCAGGGTCAGAAAGAGGGCAATGTGCGCGGCATGCAAATGGGCGTGCAAAAGCTAGATATTAAGGTTATCAAGCAAGTGCCGACGGTATTCGGCGAGGCTGATATCCTGCGCGTGGTTACGGCGCTGCCCGGCGTAAAAACTATTGGCGAGGGCAGTACGGGCTTTAGTGTGCGCGGCGGCGGCACCGACCAAAATCTGGTGCTATTTAACGGCGCCACCATCTATAACCCGGCCCACTTATTCGGTTTCTTTTCGGCCTTCAACCCCGATGCGGTGCAGTCGGCCGAACTGTACAAAAGTGCCATTCCGGTGCGTTACGGCGGGCGCCTAGCTTCGGTGCTAGAGATTGAGGGGCGTGAGGGCAACCGCAAAAAGTTTGGCGGCTCGGGTGGCATTGGCCTGCTCACTAGTCGCCTGGAACTGGAGGGGCCGCTGGGCCCACGCACTCAGGAAGACGCGCCTGCCAAAGGTTCGTTTTTGGTTAGTGGCCGCACTTCGTATTCTGATTGGCTGCTGCACCAAGTACCTAGCCCTACCCTCAAAAACAGCGCGGCTTCCTTCTACGACCTGAGCGCTTACCTCACCTACGACCTAGACGACAAAAACTCGCTTTCAGCTACTGGTTACTTCAGCCACGACCGGTTTCGACTGGCCAGTGATACCATTTATGAGTATCGCAACACGGCCGCCGCGCTTAAGTGGAAGCATACCTTTAGTCCACAATTGGCGGGCACGCTTACGGGCACCTACAGTCGCTACGGCTTCAACCTGAAGACGACGCGCAACGAATATGCAGCTTCCACCTTCGACTATAGTATCAACCAAGCGGCGGTGCAGGCTGATGCCAGCTATCTGTGGCACGCTAAGCATACGCTGGACTTCGGGGCCAGCACGCTGCTTTATAACACCGCCCCCGGCAACCAGCAACCCCTAGGTAGCTCGTCACTGCTACTGCCGACCATCATTCAGCATGAGCGGGCCTTGGAAAGCGCCGTATATGCGGCCGACCGTTTCGACATCAGTCCTCGCTTTGCAGTCGTGCTGGGGCTGCGGTATTCCTTTTTCCAAGCCCTAGGGCCCCGCCAAGTACGAGATTACATTGCAGGCCTGTCGCGCAGCGAAAGCACCGTCACCGGCACTACCGACTACAGCGGTGGCCAGGTACTGGCCAACTACGGAGGCCCCGAGTGGCGCTTCTCGGCCAAGTACGAGCTAACGGCTACTTCGTCGGTAAAGGTCAGCTACAACCGCACTCGGCAATATGTGCATCAGCTTACCAATACTACCGTGGTATCGCCCACCGATAGCTGGAAGCTGAGCGACAAATATATCCGGCCGCAAGTGGGCGACCAGGTAGCCCTAGGGTACTATCACAACTTCAAGCGCAACACCGTCGAGTTTTCGGTAGAGGGCTACTACAAACGCATCCAAGACTTTCTGGATTATAAAGGCGGTGCCGTGCTGCTGCTAAACCCGCACCTCGAAACCGATGTGCTCAATGCCAACGGCCGCGCCTACGGGGTGGAAGTGCTGCTACGCAAGAATGTAGGCAAGATAAATGGCTGGCTCAGCTACACCTACGCCCGCTCGCTGGTACAGGTAAACACGGCTACCGACCAAGTGAATGGCGGCAACTGGTACCCGAGCAACTATGATAAGCCGCACGATGTGACGCTGGTAGGTAATTACCGCTTTTCGCGACGCTTCAATACCTCGCTCAATTTTAACTACAGCACGGGCCGCCCCATTACGCTACCGCTAGCCAAGTACTACATCGATGACGCCTACCGGGTGTATTACTCAGACCGCAATGCCTATCGGGTGCCCGACTACTACCGCGTCGATTTCGCCGTCAACTTCGAGAGCAATCACCGCATCAAGAAGCTGGCGCATAGCTCTTGGACTGTTTCCATCTATAACCTGACGGGCAGGCGCAATCCGTACTCGGTTTATTTCCAATCGACGGGCGGACAGATTAAGGGCTACAAGCTTTCCATTTTTGGGCAGCCCATCCCTACGCTCACTTATAACTTCCGCTTCTAATGCGTATTGCGCCTGCTTCTGCCCTGCCTATTCGCTTAGCCACTAGCCTACTGCTGCTAGCCCTAGGTAGCTGCATCGACTCCTATACTCCCGATGTCATTAGCGCGCCCACGAGTTACTTAGTAGTGGATGGCTTCATTAATGGCAATGGGGCTACCCGTATCAAACTTTCACGCACGCAGAACATCGCTACCACGGCCGCCCCGACGCCCGAAGCCAAGGCTACGGTCTACATACAGAGCGCGGCGGGCGCCCGCTACACCATGCGCGAGCGTAGCCCCGGCTTCTACCAGTCCGACAGCCTCACACTTAGCCCAGGTCAGTACCAAGTGCGTATCAGCACGGCTGGCACCAGCCCCGCCACTTACGAGTCGGCGCTGGTGCCACTTAAGGTTACGCCGCCTATCGACAACCTAGGGTGGCGGCGCACGGATAATGAAGTGCGGGTGCTGCTAAATACCCACGATGCTACCCAGCAGACGCGCTACTACCGCTGGAAATTTGCCGAGACTTGGGAGTTTAACGCTGCTTATAAGTCTTCGTTAGAATACTATCCTGATATAGATGAAATTGGTGGGCGCACTACGCCAATTTACACGTGTTGGCGCACTGAGCAGCCAACAACCATCAAGCAAGCCACCTCCCTACAGCTCAGCCAAGATGCGCTGGTCGACCACATCTTGCTAAGCTTTTCCGACCGAGCCGAGCGCATCAGGATTCGTTACAGCGTGCTCGTCATGCAGTATGCCCAGACGGCCGACGAGTTTGCTTATTACGAGCAGCTGCGCAAGAACACCGAGGCCATTGGCACCGTCAACGACCCCTTACCCGTACAGCTTACTGGCAATGTACACCGCACTGGCACCGCCACTACTGAGCCCGTGCTAGGATATGTAGGAGCCCACACGGTGCAGCAACAGCGACTTTTTATCAATCGGGCTGAGCTATCCCTTCCCAGTGATTGGGCCTTCGACTCACCTTATGCCAGCTGCAAGCTCGAACCAGAAGTTCTAAGTCAGTACAGGCCACCCCTTTCGTATCCTCATACTTTTACTTTTGCCGATTCCAACTACGTCCCTGTTTATCCCTACGTTAACCCAGAAACTGGGGCGTTGGATGGCTACTATGGTTCTACACGTGAGTGCGCAGACTGCCGGGCGCGCGGCAGCATCACGAAGCCCAGCTTTTGGTAGTTGACCTTGAGCTTGCTACTTACTCCACTTTCTTTTTCGTGAACTAGTGCGCTTCTCTTCTATCTCGCGATTGCTCAAAGCCAGTGGCTTTGCGTTGGTGCTGCACCTAGGAGCTGCCGCGCTTGGCTACGCCCAGCCGGCTGACCCGATAACTGACCTGAGCCAGCGCTTTCAGCAGTATAGCCGCCAAGCGCTGACTGAGCAGCTGTATCTGCACCTCGACCGCCCCGCCTATGTGGCCGGCGAGACGCTGTGGTTCAAGGCCTATGCGGTAGATGGTACCTACCACCGGCCGCTGTCTTTGAGCAAAGTGGCGTACGTAGAAGTGCTGGATGCTGCTCAGCGGCCGGTGCTGCAAGCTAAAATCGGGTTGGTGCAGGCTATGGGTCAGGGTTCATTTGAGCTACCAGCCGAGCTAGCTACGGGGCGCTACGTAGTGCGCGCCTACACCAATTGGATGAAGAACGCCGGGCCTGATTTCTACTTTCAATGCCCCATCACGGTCGTAAACACCCAGCAAGCGTGGCCAACAACGGCCCCCATGGCCGGCCCGGCTTATGATGTGCAATTCTTCCCCGAAGGTGGGCAGCTGGTGCAGGACTTGCAGGGGCGGGTAGGCTTTAAAATCACCGACCGGCAGGGCCGCAGTGTGGCTGCTAGCGGCACCGTAGCCACAGCCAGCGGGGCCACGGTCGCTACCTTTCAAACGCTGCGCAATGGCCTAGGTAGCTTTTTGCTTACTCCTAGCGCCGCGGGCGGGGCCTACACGGCTACAGTACGGCTGCCAGGCGGGGCAGTCATCACCAGCAAGCTGCCCGCCGTGGCCGAGCAAGGCTTTGCGCTGCGCGTGACCGACAAAAGCCACACCGAGCTCTCGGTGGCAGTGCAGGCCAAGCAAACCCGACCTGCCGAGCCGCTGCGGCTGCTGGCCCATACGGACCAGCAAGTGGCAGTAGCCGCCGAAGCAAATCTGCTCAATGGTCGGGCCACCTTCACCATCAACAAGCGGCAGCTGCGACCGGGCATCACGCACCTTACACTATTCAGTGGCCGGCAGCCAGTGGCCGAGCGGCTATACTTTCGGCGTCCTACTCCATCTCAATTGCTAGCGGTACAGGGCAGTGCTTCTACCCAAGTAGCTGGCTTGCGCAGCCAAGTGCAGCTAAAAGTGAGCACCGCCCGACCAGCCGCACTCTCGCTGGCCGTGTATCGCCTCGATTCGCTGGCCACCAGCACACCGGCCGACATTAGTAGCTACTTGCTGCTGGCCGCTGACCTAAGGGGCTTCATCGAAGATGCCGGCTACTATTTGCGCGACTCGAGTGCGGTAGCCGACCAAGCGGCCGATAACCTGATGCTGACGCAGGGCTGGCGACGCTTTCGCTGGGATGACGTACTCGCTGGCAAGGTCCCCGCTGTAGCCTACCCGCCCGAGGTTAACGGCTACCTGCTACAAGGGCGAGTGCGCCAGAGCACGGGAGCCCCCGCGCCGGGCATTCCCGCTTACCTATCGCTGCCAGGCCACTCGTTCTGGTTTAGCAGTGCCACCAGCCATGCCGATGGGCTAGTGCAGTATGAGCTACCCCAAGCCTATGGACTGCGCAAGCTGGTGCTCCAAACCAATCCGGCCCTCGACAGCACTGTTCGCGTCGAGCTGCTAAGTCCCTTCACGGTGGGAGGTGGCCCGGCTGCACCCGGCCTGCCACCGCTCACGCGCCGCTGGGCTACCTCACTCAATGAGCGCCTATTGCAGGCGCAAGTGCAGCAAGCTTTTCCGACGTCGCCACGCTACACAGCCGTTCCGCTCGATACGGTAGCCTTCTATGGCCGCGCCACCGAACATTATCGCCTCGACGACTATACGCGCTTTCCTACGCTCGAAGACGTGATGCGCGAGTACGTGCCCGGCGTGCTGGTGCGCAAGCGCAAGGATGGCTTTCACTTCCTGGTAACAGACCGGCTACGCCACTTGATATTGCAGGAAAATCCGCTTACACTGCTCGATGGCTTACCGGTTTTTGACCTCAATCAATTACTGGCCTTCGACCCGCTCAAAATAAAAACCCTTGATGTGGTAGATAGCCGCTACCTCAGCGGGCAGCAGATGTTTGAAGGCGTCGTAAGCTTTAGAACATATAAAGGCGACCTAGCGGGCTACCCCCTCAATTCGCGCGCCTTACTCGAAGAATACGAATTGCTACAGGTACCTCGCGAATTTTATGCCCCGCGCTACGATACCGAGGCCCTGCGGCGCAGCCGCCTGCCCGACCTGCGCAACTTGCTCTACTGGAACCCAGCCGTGAACCTAACGGCCAACAACCCGCAAACGCTGGATTTTTTCACCTCCGACCAAGCTGGCCGCTACCTAGTGGTAGCGCAGGGCATGACTCCTGATGGGCACCTAGGTAGCACCAGCTTTGCCATTGAGGTGAAACCCGCTCTATAAGAAATTAAAAAACATCTGTCATGCTGAGCTTGCCGAAGCATCTCTACCGCTTCCTCCAACGGTGCGGTAAGGATGCTTCGGCAAGCTCAGCATGACAGACGTTTTGATTATACTTCAAAGCTTTCGTTATCCTAGGCCGCTACCAATACCTCCGCATCATTGTGGGCCGGCGAGTTTACTCGGGTGGTAATGGCGTATTCGCGCATCAAATTCGTGTTGTAGGGCACTAGCAATTGCTGGTGTTGTGCCGCGCTCAGGTCGTCGGCCAGCCAGGCGTGCTCGGCTTCAGGGCCGGGCAAAATAACGGGCATGCGGTTGTGGAGCTTGGCCATCAGTTCATTGGGCTCGGTGGTGACGATGGTAAACGTCGGGTGCACCTCGCCTGAGGCTTTATCGACCCACTCGTCCCACAGCCCGGCGAAGGCGAAAGGCTCCTCACTTTTCAGCAGAATGCGGTGCGGAATCTTACCCCGCTCGGTGGCCTGCCACTCGTAAAACGAATCGGCCAGCACTAGACAGCGCCGCCGCGCCAGCAGCTGCCGGAAGCTGGGCTTTTCGCCTAGGGTCTCGGCGCGGGCGTTGATAGGCTTGGGGCCGCCAGCCGGGTCGCGGCTCCAGCCCGGCACCAAGCCCCAGCTCACGAGCTGAATCTGGCCGGGGGCGGCGTTGGTAATAATGGGCAGCGCCTGCGCAGGCGCGGCATTATAGTTGGGCGCGGGCGCAGCGGCTTCTTTCGCGTTGAAGCGCTTAGCTAACCCAGGCGCGGGGGTAATAACGGTGTAACGGCCACACATAAAATTGTCATGCTGAGCCTGCAAAGCATCTTGTCACGCTTTCAACGGCATCGATTAGTTTTTCTAACGTTTGCCTGGCGTGACGAGATGCTTTGCAAGCTCAGCATGACAGTTTTTGAGCACTAGCTCAGCTACTTATTTATAGAGCTGCTCGTAGTACTCCTTGGCCATGCGGCCGCTCTCGAAGGTGGGTTCTACATCCTTCATCGCCGCTTTGCGGATTTTGGTGAACTGCTCGGGCTTGTCATAGTAGAGCGCCACGGCCTTTTCGAGCACGTTATACAGTGTGTTGGCCTCGATGGTGTCCTTCTCGTTTTCGGGCAGCTTTTCGTCGGCGTGCTCGATGATAAAGCAGTTCTCGCCGTCCTTGGCAAACTCCGGAATCCAGCCGTCAGCAATGCTCACACTCACGCAGGCGTTCATGGCGGCGGTCATGCCGCTGGTGCCGCTGGCCTCGCGGGGGTAGCGCGGGGTATTTAGCCACAGGTCGGAGCCTTTTTTGAGCTCGGCGCTCAGGCCTAGCTCGTAGCCGACCAGCACGGCGCAGCGCTTCAAATCCTTAGTGGTCTTGATGATATTGTTGAAAATATCAATCGCGCCGAAATCCTTCGGGTAGGGCTTGCCGGCCCAGATGACCTGCACGGGGCGCTCGTCGTTAGTCACGAGCCGCTCAAATTTCTCAAAATCACGCAGGATGAGGTCGGCGCGCTTGTAGGCGGCAAAGCGGCGGGCCCACACGATGGTGAGTACCTCGGGGTCGAGCAGCGTGCCGGTCTGGTCGGCCACGGTCTTGAACAACTCCTTTTTCAACTCCTTTTTGCGAGCCAGCAGGGCGGTATCATCCTTGCCCTTGGCAGCGGCGGCCAGCTGTGGGTCGCGCCAGTAGGTGCCATTTTGGGCGTTGGTGATGGAGATGATGGGGCAAATGCCTTCGTAATGGCCCCACATTTCGTTGGCCACGCGGCCGTGGACCTTGCTCACGCCGTTGGCTTTCTTAGCAAAGCGCAGTGCGGTGAGGGTGTAGTTGAGCGAGTCGCCCTCTACGCGGGCGGCCTGGCGCACCTCTTGCTCGGGCACGCCGCAGAAGAATGACATCTTCTGGAGCAGCGCCATCGGGTGCTCCTCGTTGCCGGCCAGCTCGGGCGTGTGGGTTGTGAAAACCAGGCGCTTCTGCACCTCCTCTAGGTTGCGGCCGTGCTTCTCGTAGAGGTAAAACGCCAGCGGCAGGCCGTGGCCCTCGTTGAGGTGGTAGATGTCAGTTTGGCGACCTAGGACGTCGAGCAGCTTGCCACCGCCGATGCCCAGCAGCATGCTTTGGGCCACGCGAGCGGCCGTGTCCGGGTCGTAGAGGTGGTGCGAAATGGTGCGCGAAATGAAGTCATTCTCCTCAATATCAGTGGTGAGGAAGAACATGGGCGCCGTGCCAAACGTCTCGGGCGCCAAGTACAGCGCCTTCACGTGCACCTCGGCGTCGTGGATGATGATGGGGAACACGATGCCCGTGTCTTGCAGAAAAGAGTAGTTCTTCTCGATAAAGGCCGGCTTCATGGTCTGGTCGGCATCGCGCACCTGGTCGTAGTAGCCGTAGGTCCACAAAATGCCGATGCCGATGAGGTTTTGCTTGAGCTCGTAGGCCGAGCGCATGTGCGAGCCGGCCAAGAAGCCTAGGCCGCCCGAGTAGCTTTTGAGGGCTTGGTCGAGGGCAAACTCCATCGAGAAGTACGCAACGGGCGTTTTGTACTTGGCGGCCGGTGCAGGGGCCTTAAACTGAAATGCCATAGGGAAAGAATGAAGCAGGTAGCAGCCTGCCGGTTAGGGGTGTTGAAGGATGCAAAGGAAAGCTTTGGGCAAGCTTCTGCGCCTACGTATAGATTGGGTTTGGCGACGCAAGTACGGGCAAAAGTTGTTTTCCGAAAACGATTCCGAAGCGGCTTGACGTACTTTGCCGGGCGGCTAGCTGCCTGGCCGATTATCTTTTGCTTCTCTATTTCCCTACCCCATGTCCCAGCTTTCTTCCTTGTTGCGCACGGCTGCCCTGGCCGCCTGCCTGCTGCCCACCCTGGCGCTGGCCAGCGCCCCGGCCCCTAGCCCCACTGCTGCCCCCACCCGCCCCGCCGCTAAGGCCGCGCCCATCACCCGCATTGACCCTACCAACTGGTTCGTGGGCATGAAAAACCCTAAGCTTCAGCTACTGGTGAACGCGCCCGGCATCGCCAGCAATCAGGTGAGCTTAGCCACTTATCCCGGCGTCACGCTCGATGGGTTTGAGAAGCTCGAAAGCCCCAACTATTTGGTGGTAAACCTTACCATTGCGCCGCAGGCGCAGCCCGGCCAGCTCAAGCTTCAGTTTAAGGGTAACAAAAGCTTTACCTATAACTATGAGCTTCGCTCGCGCAACCAAGACCCGGCGCGCGTGCAGGGCCTCACGCAGGCCGATTTTATTTACTTCCTGATGCCCGACCGTTTCTCGAACGGCAACCCCAAAAATGACGTGGTGAAGGGCACTCGCGCCCCGCGCATGAGCCGCGACTCAATGTACGCCCGCCATGGCGGCGACCTCAAGGGCATCGAAAATCACTTTGCGTACATTAAGCAGCTGGGCGCCACGGCCATCTGGCCTACGCCTATCATCGAGAATGATATGCCCAAGGCGAGCTACCACGGCTACGCAGTGACCGACTGCTACAAGGTGGACCCACGCTACGGCACCAACCAAGAGTACGTGCAGTTTGTAAAAAATGCGCACAACCAGGGGCTTAAGGTGATACAGGACATCGTGCTTAACCACTGGGGCAGCTACCACCATTTGTTCTTGGACAAGCCGGCGGCCGACTGGTTTCACGCTTTCCCCTCTTTCACGCGCTCGAACTATAACGCCTACCCCCTCAACGACCCTTACGGCTCGCAGCGCGACCGCCTGCTCGAAAACGACGGCTGGTTTGACACCACCATGCCCGACGTCAACCAGAGCAACCCGCTTGTAGCTACATACCTCACGCAGAACTTCTTGTGGTGGGTCGAAACGACGGGGCTCGACGGCTACCGCATTGATACCTATCCTTACTCGGAGCCTAAGTTCTTGATGGAATGGGGCAAGGCTATTCAGGATGAATACCCTAAGCTAGCGCTGTTTGGCGAGGCTTGGGAGGGCACGGAGGCCGAGCAGGCCTACTTTGCCCAGAACATTTTTCCGCCCGTCAATGGCTTCAAGTCGAACTTGCCGGGCGTGCTTGACTTTCAAATATGCTTCGGCATTAGCGATGCGCTGAATAGTGGTGACCTCACCAAGCTCTACCGCTCCTTGCAAGGCGACTGGATGTACGTGGACGCCACGCGCAACGTGCCCTTCCTCGACAACCACGACATGAGCCGCTTCTACTCGGTGATTGGCGAAGACTTTGCCAAGTTCAAGATGGGCATTGCTTGGCTACTGACCCTGCGCGGCACGCCGCAGCTCTACTACGGCACCGAGGTGCTGATGAAAAACTTCTCGGACCCCGATGGCAAGGTGCGCGAGGACTTCCCCGGCGGCTGGGCTGGCGATAAGAAGAACTACTTTGTGTCGCGGCCAGGCCAGGCGGGCGAGGCCTTCGACTACGTGAGCAAGCTAGCGAACTACCGTAAATCGCACCCGGTGCTATCGAGCGGCAAGCTCATGCAGTTTCTGCCGCAGGATGGCGTGTACACCTATTTCCGGTACAATGACGGGGAGTGCGTAATGGTTATCGCCAACAATACCAAGGAGGAGAAAACGGTGGACGGCACACGCTACGCAGAACGTACGCAGGGCTTTTCGACGGGCACCGAAGTGGTGAGCGGGGCCGTTATTTCCGATTTGAAGACCTTGAAGGTGCCGGCACACACGGCTTGGGTGGTAGAATTGCGTAAGTAGACCCTACTATGAGATTTTTCACCTTGGCGGCCGGCTTACTGCTGGCCGCTTCAGCCTCTCCGCTCGTGGCCCAAACTCCTAACAACCCGAATACCACCGACGAAACCCCAGTAGATAATAAACTCATTATCTACCAGATGTTACCGCGGCTTTTCGGCAACAAGGTAGCCCTCAACAAAACCTACGGCACTATTCAGGAAAACGGCTGCGGCAAGTTCAACGACATCAACGACCTGGCGCTGACCAAAATCAAGGACCTAGGCGTGTCGCACGTGTGGTATACCGGCGTGCTCGAACACGCCACCATGACGCCCTACCCCGGCCTACCCGCCGACGATGCTGATGTGGTGAAAGGCCGCGCCGGCTCGCCCTACGCCATCCGCGACTACTACAACGTGGACCCCGACCTGGCTACCACGCCCCAAACCCGCCTCGCCGAGTTTGAGGCCCTCGTGAAGCGCACCCACGCCCACGGCCTCAAGGTGATTATTGACTTCATCCCCAACCACGTAGCTCGCTCCTATAAGTCTACTTCCAAGCCGGCTGGCGTGGTAGACCTAGGCGCAAAAGACGACAATACCAAGGCCTTCGCGCCTAACAACAACTTCTATTACGTGCCTGGCAAGCGCTTTGGAGTGCCGGCTGGCTACCAGCCCCTAGGTCCCCTGCAAGGCCCGCGCGAGGATGGCAAGTACAATGAGTTTCCGGCCAAAGCCACCGGCAATGATGTATTTACGGCCACGCCCACCGTCGATGACTGGTTCGAAACTATCAAGCTCAACTACGGCGTCGATTACCAGAATGGCCGCAAAACCTACTTCGAGCCGGTGCCCGATACCTGGCTCAAGATGAAAGACATCCTAGTATTCTGGGCCAAGAAGAATGTTGATGGCTTCCGTTGCGACATGGCCGAGATGGTCCCCGTCGAGTTTTGGGCCTGGGTTATTCCGCAGCTAAAGCAGGTACGGCCCGGCATCGTCTTCATCGGTGAGGCCTATAATCCCAGGGAATACGGCACTTACTTCACTAAGGGCCACTTCGATTTTCTCTACGACAAGGTGGGCCTCTACGACGGCCTGCGCCGCCTGATGCGCCAGGAAGGCACTACCGAGGACATCACTCACGTCTGGAAAACCGAAAGCCGCGGCTACGGCTCGCAGATGCTGCGCTTTCTGGAAAACCATGACGAGCAGCGCATTGCCTCCAAGGAATTTGCTACCGACCCGCGCCGCGCTGTCCCGGCCATGACGGTGTCGGCCACGCTAGGCTCGGGCCCGGTGATGCTCTACATGGGCCAGGACGTGGCCGAGCCCGCCCATGGTGTACCCGGCTTTAACACCGGCGACGGCCGCACCACGCTCTTCGACTATTGGGGTATGCCCGAACACCAGAAATGGATGAATCAGGGCAAGTTTGACGGCGCTAAGCTCAGCCCCGCTCAGAAGCAGTTGCATGACTTCTACAAGCGTCTGCTCACGCTGGCGGGCAGCAGCGAGGCCATCCGTGAGGGTCAGTTCTACGAGCTGCAGGATGCCAATAACCTCAGCAAGGAGTACGACCAGCACAAACTCTACGCCTTCGTGCGCTACACGTCGGGCCAAAAGGTGTTGGTAGTGGTCAATTTCAGCGATACCCAGACCTACCACCCCACCCTGCTACTCCCCGATGAGGTGCAGCAGCGCCTAGGCCTCGACCCCAAGCACTCACACACCTACCGTGACTTGCTGAATGGCGGCGAACCCAAAACCGACCTCAAGCTGAGCTTGGCTCCGCTGGCGGCTATGGTGTTAGAAATCAAGTAATATCTGTCATGCTGAGCGCAGCGCAGCGGAGTCGAAGCATCTTGTGTGGTGTAGCAAAATCAAACGAAAGGGTTTACCGCACCACGCAAGATGCTTAGACTCCGCTGCGCTGCGCTCAGCATGACAGATACCGTTAAGGCCATTTTCTGAATCGATTTCGGTGCTTACCTTTCTAGACTAAATATCCCACCCTACCCCCGTTTTTTCCAATGGCAGGCTCCGGCGTCACCATCGATAACCCTCATTTGCGGGCTAAGCCGCGCCTCAGCTTCTGGCAAATCTGGAACATGAGCTTCGGCTTCCTAGGTATCCAGTTTGGCTTTGCGCTGCAAAACGGCAATATGAGCCGCATCTTCGAAACGATGGGTGCGCAGGAAGACAAGCTAGCCTTTCTCTGGATAGCGGCTCCCACCACCGGCCTGCTAGTGCAGCCCATCATCGGCTACCTCTCCGACCGTACTTGGAGCCCGCGCTGGGGTCGGCGCCGGCCATTCTTCTTGATTGGAGCCATCCTTGCCTCGTTGGCGCTCATTGTGATGCCGCACGTTTCGGCGCTGTGGATGGCGGCCGGCATGCTCTGGATTATGGACTCCAGCATCAACATTTCAATGGAGCCTTTTCGAGCGTTAGTGGGCGACTTGCTACCTAGCAATCAGCGCACGGCAGGCTTTGGCTTCCAAACGTTTTTCATTGGTATTGGCGCAGTAGTAGGCTCGTTGCTGCCTTATATCTACACCAACTGGCTACACTTCTCCAACGTCGCGCCCGCCGGCCAAATCGCGCCCTCGCTTAAATACGCTTTCTACACTGGCGGCATCGTGTACTTCATCGCCGTAGCTTGGACGGTCTTCACCACCAAGGAATACCCGCCGGTAGACATGGCTGAGTTTGAAGCCGAAAAGCGTCGCACAGCCGGTTTCTGGAATGGGGTGAAAGAATCGTTTGCTGGTATTGCCGATATGCCCCGTACGATGCGTCAGCTAGCTGTCGTGCAGTTCTTTAGCTGGCTGGCTTTGTTTTCGATGTGGATTTATGCCACGCCTGCCATTACCAGCCACATTTACCACACCAGCGATACCACCTCCAAGCTGTATAACGAAGGCGCCGACTGGGTAAACGTCTGCTTCTCGGTCTATAACGGTGTTTCGGCCCTGGCCGCGTTAGCGCTGCCCGCGGTGGCCCGCGCCACCAGCCGTCGCGTCACGCACCTCATTTGCCTCACGGCGGGCGGCCTAGGGCTGATTTCGATTTACTTCATTCAAAACCCGCAAATGCTGCTGGTTTCAATGATTGGAGTCGGTATCGCCTGGGCTAGCATCCTCTCGATTCCCTACGCCATGCTGGCCGGCGCGCTGCCCTCTAATAAGATGGGTTACTATATGGGGGTGTTCAACTTCTTTATCGTACTGCCCCAGATGCTGGCCAGCGTCACCTTAGGCTTCTTTACCAAGCAGGTTTTTGGCGGTAACTCGGCCCTTACGCTCGTCCTAGGTGGCTGCTCGATGATACTTTCGGGTCTACTCACTCTGCGCGTACACGACGCTGATGACATCCGCCTGCCCAACAACCTAACGCCCGCCGAGAACCTCGCTTACGAAGCTTCGCTAGCCGACGCCAATCCGAACGTATAAAACTATTGTCATGCAGAGCGTAGCGAAGCATCTCGCGTGGTGCAGTAATCAACAATGTTTGCAGACGTCGGCACGCGAGATGCTTCACTAGCTCAGTATAACAATCACACAAAAAGCGCTGGCCCACTGGCCAGCGCTTTTTTATTCCTCGTGGCCTGGAATGGCAATCACCGGCGCGGCCGCCGCTTCCCGGCGTTCCTGCTCTATCGCCAATTGCTCAGCCTCCGAGGGCTGCTGGTCCATTTCGGTCAGGTCGGGTTGGCCGGCATCGACCCAGCAGGTATACCAGAAGGCCCCAATGAGCCGCGCCGCGTAGCGCAACTGCCGCTCTACCTGCCCATTGAGCCGCTGATGATACGCCTGGCTAAACTCGCGCGAGTAAGTACGGATGGTCTGCCGTCCGCGCTGCTCGTAGCCATATTTACGGTCCTCGGTGAGTTCGGTCGTAAGCTGACGCTCTATCGTAAACACCGAGTCGAGGGCCGCGTGGGCGCGCTCTATGGCTAGCCAAGCGGCTTCGGTAGGATTGTCGAGGTAAGGCGCCGGGCCGGTCAGCAGGTCGTAATTCATCCCATTTAGCTCGGGTAGGCGTGACTCCCAAAGCGCATGGATACCGCGCTGATTGGTAAATTGGCCGTTATAATTACGAGTAGTATGCAGGGGCACGCAGGCATCGGCCACATAGTGCCCTAGGTCGGCCGACAGGTGCAAAATACGGTCAGTGTCGCGGTCACGAAAGGCGGCCGTGAGTTGGCCTTTCATACGGGCCACCTGCCAGGGCACGATGCCGTGACGCAGCAGCGAGTCTTCGCCACCCACCAGCGCCACCGCGTCGGCATAGGCGCGCGGCAGGCCGCGGCCGTGGCGCGTGAGGGCGCTATCGCCGTAGGCATCCACGTCCAAGAAGTGGCGCGGGGCCTCAGTGGGCACCACCGTACGGCGCGAGTCGGGTCGCGTGGCATTGTTGGTCAGGTAATCGATGTTAGCTTTAAAAAACGGCAGCATCTCGGGCGGCAGCGTGTACACCGCCAGCCGGTTGAGCAGCCGGTGCCCGTAGAAGCCCCAAGCGCGGACCGGGCGAGGCAAGCTCAAAAACAATCCTAATAATAAAAGCCAGTGGTAGCGGTTCTTCACGCTACTAAATTACGCGCAGCACTCAGGCTTACAATGCGTTTCTCAGTCTTACTCCTACTTGCTACTTCGCAAGCCGCGTAACCGGTAAAACGCAAAAAACTGGCATACCCCGAAGGATATGCCAGTTTTGCTGACCTAGGAGCTTGCAGGGCGCTTAGCGCCGTCCGCTGGCCGGAAATTTCATACGGTAGTCGTGCCGCACATCTCCCTTGCTGATACGAGCGAGCTTGCCCTTCAGTAATTGCTTTTTAAAGGCCGACAGCTTGTCGGTGAATAATATACCTTCTAGGTGGTCGTACTCGTGCTGGATGATGCGGGCGGCCATGCCGCTGAAAGCCTCCTCATGCAATTGGCGGTTCTCGTCTTCGTAGCGCAGCACGATGTCGGGGCAGCGCATTACATTTTCGCGCACGCCTGGTATGCTCAGGCAGCCTTCCTCGAAGCCCCACTGCTCGCCGGTTTCGCTCAGCATTTGGGGGTTGATAAATGCGCGCTTCACGGGTACCTCGGCTGGGGCAGCCTGGGTAGCGGCATCAAGCGGCTCGGTAGTCGATTCGTCATCATCTTCGGGCTCTACCATGGGGGTCGAGTCCATCACGAACAACCGAATGCCCTTGCCAATCTGGGGTGCGGCCAGGCCCACGCCGCTGGCCGAGTACATTGTTTCAAACATATCCTGCACTAGCTGGCTCAGTTCTGCAGCAGGCAGGTCAGTGGGCAGGTCTTTGGCGCGGGTCTTTAGTACCTGGTCGCCCACGGCAACAATTGGATAAATCATTGGCTTAAAGGTGATTCTAGAAAAGACTGAAGAATAATGGTCGCGCTCACTTTATCGACCATGGCTTTGTCTTGGCGGGCTTTACGGCCGAGACCACCCGCTAGCATAGCCTGCTTAGCTAGTCGTGAAGTAAAACGCTCGTCCATTTCGTGCACGGGCACATCGGGCAGCTCGCGGCGCAAGCGGCGCAGCAGCCCTACCACGGCGCTGGTCGAGTCGGTAGGCTCGTTGAGTAGCGTGCGCGGCATGCCTACCACAATGGCCCGCAGCGGCTCGCGCTGATGGTAGGCCAGCACAAATGCCACCAAGTCCTTGCTGTGTATGGTGTCGAGCGGCGTGGCAATCATGCCAAGCGGGTCCGTGACGGCGAGACCCACACGCTTGTGGCCGTAATCAATGGCGAGGGTGCGGGCCATGCCGAAAAGAGCAAAAATAGAAAATTGCGGCTACTACTAGCCTCTTGCAAAGATACGGCGGCTGGCTGCCCTAAGCGCCGACGGTAACTCTATGGCCAAGGTAAATGCACAACAATTTGCGCCTTTTAATCCAGCAAGAAAAAGGCTGTGACATTGATTGACCACAGACTGCACATTATCCATTTTTTATAATTAAAATCATATAATAAGCAGTCAAATTCTTCAATACATTACAGCACTTGAATTGAATTTTTAGCCAATAATTAAGTGTAAATTGCCACTTACCCAGAAAATCATATCACTAATCACATAAACAAGTATAACACCAATCACACCTATAGTAAGGCCTTAAAAATTATATTAGTTTTGATATCAGGCTCGTCCCAACTGATTGATTTAACACTACAATTTCACCCTTCTCATGGCCGCTTTGCCGCCAGTTTTGCCTCCTTCGCAGCGCTCAGCTACGGCGCCATCCCTACGTCCTTTTGGCGTACGGTGGCGCTGGGCACTGCTGCTGATGCTGGCATTTGGCAGCGGTCTGCTGGTGGCTAGCAATCCATTTAGGCCCTCGTCGGAAAACCCGGCAGGCACGGCACGAGCCTACCTGCGCTTCAAGGAAATTTTGAGCTATGTAGACCGCGACTACGTGGACTCGGCCGACACGGAGGGCCTCACGGACTACGCCGTAGCGCGCATGCTCGAAAAGCTTGACCCCCACTCGGTCTACTTGCCCGCCAACGAACGGGAAAAGGCCGATGCTTTTCTGAAAAGCAGCTTCGAGGGGGTAGGACTAGACTTCTATTTTTTCCGCGATACGGCCACTGTGTCATCGACCTTGCGCAGCGGCCCAGCCGAAGAAGCTGGCGTGCGCCTAGGTGACCAACTTCTACGTGTGGGTACCAAAGAAGTAGCCGGCGCGCACCTCACCAGTAGCCAGCTCACAGCGCTGCTGCGCGGCGCTCGCAGCAGCGCCGTAGTATTGACCGTGCAACGCCCCGGCCAGCCCGAGCCACTGAGCTTTACCGTGATGCGCCGCCGCTTACCCAACCCCTCAGTGGAGCCTGGCACTGTGCTAGCCGACCAGCAGACGGGCTACCTCAAGATTAATCGCTTCGCGGGCAGCACGTACGATGAATTCAAAAAGGAACTTGATGGCCTCCGTCGCCAGGGCATGACGCGCTTGGTGCTTGACCTGCGTGGCAACCCCGGTGGCTACCTAGACCGGGCCACGCGCATGGCTGATGAGTTTATTGCGGGTTCGCGCAAGCTGGTGTATACCGATGGCAAGGGCGAGCAATATGACACCCAGACCTATGCCCACGTGCCTGGCGACTGGGAGCAGGGCCCGCTAGTTGTACTAGTAGACGAGAATAGCGCTTCGGCCGCCGAGGTGCTGGCCGGTGCCCTGCAAGACCACGACCGTGCTTTGCTGGTGGGTCGCCGCACCTTCGGTAAGGGCTTGGTGCAGCAGCCCATCGCGCTGCAAGATGGCGGCGAGCTGCGCCTCACCATTGCCCGTTACTATACGCCCGCTGGCCGCTGCATCCAAAAGCCCTATGGCCGCGATGCTGCTGCCTATCAGCACGAGTTGGCCGAGCGCGAGCGGCGGGGCGAGCTTACCTCGGCCGATAGCATACCAGTAGCCAAGGAGCTGCGCTTTCTTACCGACCACGGCCGGGCAGTGTACGGCGGCGGCGGTATTGTGCCCGATGTATTTGTGGCGCGCGATACGGTGCAGAACTCTGCTTATTTCACGCATCTCTGCCGCCGCGGCGTGCTGCGTGCCTATGCACTGGCCTACTACCAGCATCACAAGGCTGCACTAGCCGCGTTGCGCCCAGCACAGTACCAAGCCTCTTTTCAGCTTGCCGATGCCGAGCTAGCAGGCGTGGGGCGCCTAGGCCAACTGGCAGGCTTGCCAGCGGGCGGAGCGGCCCTGCGGCGCTGTGCCCCGCTAGTGCGACACTTCATCAAGGCCTACGTGGCTCAGAGTGTCTATGGCTCCGAAGCGGCCCGCGCTGTGTTGCGCGAAGACGATGCCGAGCTGCAGCAAGCGCTGCAAGCCGTGAAGGACGACACTGCGCTTGTAGCTATTCTACAGCAATCCTAATAGCTACTTCTATTGATAGCTGCTAGTGGTACCTAAGGCATGCTACTCAGCGCATTGCACTGAGAAGTCTAGGTCACCTTTATTCTTGCACCACGGCGATGCGGTTATAGTAATCGAGTAGCCGGGCTACATCATCTGCTTGCTCAAAATGCAGGTTGTAGAGCATAGCGTAGGCTCGCACCTGAGAAGCACGCTCGCCACACAGTCGCAACACAGCCGTCTGGTTTAGCTCGAGCGGACGGAGCGGCGCGGCCTGGTCGTAGCCAGGACCGGCCAACAACTGAGCGGGGGTGGTAGCTGTGGCGGGTAGCAGCGCCAGTACCAGCGGGCCAGTATCAGTGCAAGTCAAGCTTTCTACGGCCTCGCGGCGAGCGCCCCAGTAGCCCATGCGTACTAGCCGCGTTCGAAAGCGACGCTTACCTAATGGGGCTGCCGGGCGACGTAGCGCAAGAGCTAAGTCAGCAGGCAAGTCAGCTGTTTCGGGGTATAACTCCCGAATTTCGCGGCGCGTTGCCATCTCAGTGCTGTCTGCCTGTGCAAAAAGCTCAGCAACTAGCGAATCCTGATGGGCTTGGTCAGCTTGCTGGGCAGCTAGCTGGTAGTCACCTACCAAGCGCAAGCTTCCTAGCTCACGCACGTGTAGCGTGATGCCGCCCTGCGGCTTGCTAGTAGGAGCTTTTACCGGACGGGCAGGAGACGCACTGATTTTAGAAGTGCTACGCCCAGTTTTGGTCTGCTTGGGGTGTTCGCTGGCTGCGCTTGCCTGCAAGCCTACCCCGAGCGTCAGCAGACCAGCAAGTAGAAATCGAAGCATAACAGCCAATAAAGTGAAGCACAGTGCGACAGAGTGCTTCAAAATTAGGCAGTTAATAGCAATTTTTTGCGATAAATAATAAGATTTACAATAGAATTATATCTAAACCTACTTGTCCTAAATTTAGGAAAGAGAGTTAAAATATTGATTAGGCACCTACTAACTGCGCCTTATCCAGCATGCGTTAGCCTTATGTATATCAAATTAATGCTATGAAAAAATTAGCTGCCATTTAAGCAGTTAGCGTGCTTTGGCAGTGCATGGCTCGCTTACCTAAGCCTAGGCCTATCGGTTACGCCCGTACTGCTCGTGGCTGCTTACCCAATCGCTGCTCGAAATAGCGGCTCCTAAACTCAGCTCACCAGCTAGCACTACGCCGGCCACTATCTCAGCGAATTTATTTACTGTGCCTTGACCTACGCAGCCTAACATGCGCAAGCATTCGTTTTGGGTAGCGAGGCCCGTGCCGCCGCCGTAGGTCGCTACAATGAGCGAGGGAATAGTGATGTTCAGATACAAGTCCCCCTCCGGAGTTACTTCAGAATACAGCACCCCCGCCGACGACTCGCTGACGTTGGCCACGTCTTGACCAGTGGCGATGAAAAGGGCCGTGATGCCATTGGCCGAATGCGCTCCGTTGTTGTTAGCCCCCGACAAAAACGCCCCTACGTTGCTAACCTGCCCGTGATAGGCTAGTTGCTCAGGCGTCACGCGCAGGCGCTGCTGTAAAATGTCGCGCTTCACGGTTGCCTCCGCCACTACGCGTTTACCCCGGGTGCGCATTACGTTGATTTGCGAGGCCTTTTTGTCGGTAGCGAAATTTGACTCAAGGTAAAAGTGCCGAATGGGCGCCCCTGGGTAGTGCTCCAGAATCCAGGAGCAGGCGGCAAAGGTTGCGCGCCCTACCATGTTTTGTCCCGCCGCATCGCCGGTCGAGAAGTTAAAGCGTAGGTAGGCAAACTTGTTACTTAGGTACGTATCAATGTATTGAAGCTTGGCAATGCGCGAGGTGCTTTCTGCTTCGGGCCGAATCTGCGGCAGGCTCTCGGCCACCCAACGCCCAAAGTCACGCGCGCCGCGGGCATCGTCAAACACGAATACGGGCGCCCGCTGCATAGCATCGCCAATGACGGTGCATTTCACGCCCCCGCACAGATTGAGGGCTTGCATGCCGCGGTTATAGCTCGCCACTAGGGTGCCCTCTGTGGTAGCCAGCGGAATCAAGAACTCGCCTTGCGCGTGCTCGCCATTTACCAGCAGCGGGCCGGCTAGGCCTACTGGAACCTGGGCCACTCCTACAAAGCTCTCGCAGTTGCCCTGCAAGTCATGCGGGTCAAAGGAATACTGTTTTAAATGTTTGTACTTCTGACCTGTAAAATCTTCCGCAAACTGCTGCCGGGCCTGAATAGCCGCGGCCGCATAGTCATCGCCTTCGACTCGCGGAATACGCACGCGGCCATCTTGGCTTGCAATGGCATCTTCCACTTCTACGCTCAGCTCGCCAAATGCATCAGTGCTGAATTGCACCCGCAGGCGGTGCATGCCTGCCGCCAAGGGCGGCGTAGCCAGCGAAAACGTTAGCACCTGCCCTACTGGTAGGTTGAGCGACCCATCAGCACCTAGGTCAGTGGCCGGGCGAATATCGCCCCCGCCTAGGTCAAGGCGAATATTAGCCGCGGGCACTACTGTATCATCTAGCCGTACCTGCTCCACCTTCATTAAGCGCACCGTATCGAGCCGGTTTTTGATGCTAAAGGCTACCCCGGCGCCATCGGGCTGATTGTGCAAGCTACCGCGAGTATATAATAGCTTCAAAAGCATCGGGCTTGGCGTGAATACCATAGGTGCAGAGGAGTAAGCGGGACTGGAGAAAAAGGCAGATGAAAGACGAACCTAGTGGCCTAGTTGGCCAGACTAAGTCGGTCAACTACGCAATTTTTAGCGATACAGACCAGCTAATGAAAGGTGAATACTAAAAGATAGCAGTTTTTACTCAAAATAAAGGGGCCACTGACGCAACTCTGGCGACCCCTCACGGTTAATAGGCATCTTATGTAGCATTCATTGGCTTTCACTTCACCCGCTAGCCACTAGTCGGGCCGTATCTTTGCCTTTTCAATTGACTTTTTCGACGGCGAACTACTCGCTGGCGGCATGTCCCCATATGGCGTCTTTATCCGATTATCCCCGCTTCACCCTCGGTGCCGAATTAACCCAGGAGCAACGGGCTTTTTTTGCTAAATACGGGTTTTTGCACTTCCGCCCGTTTGCTTCGCCCGACCAGGTGCAAGCCTATCTAAAAGCTACCCAGGATGTGCAGCAAAACTGGCTGACTAACAAGGTAGAGAAGGTAAACGGCGTGCCCATCAAGTATGGCAAAGACGTGGATGGCTCGCCCATTGTACAGCGCTTCGCTTTTGCATCGCAGCACAGCGCCGTGCTGCACGAGCTGCTACAAGACAAGCGTTTTGAAGCTCTGTTTCCGCTGCTCGAAACTCCTGGGGGCCGAGTAGGTGAGAACGAGCGCGACGGCTTGGTGGTCAACCACTATGTTAACGTCGAAGGCTCTGAGTTTTCGCAAATGGGTTGGCACACCGACTCGCTGCGCGATGTATTCTATGGCAAGCGCATTCGGCCCATGCTCAACGTTGGCCTGCACCTAGATGGCACCAAAGCCACCAATGGTGGCCTGCGCGTCATTCCGGGTACGCACCGCCAAGGCATTGGCAAGATGCTCTTCCGCAAGAAGTATTACAAGGACGTGTACTACGACCCCAATGAAGTGGCGGTAGAAACCGAGCCCGGCGACCTCACCGTGCACGACGGCCGCATGTGGCACCGCGTGGCGCAGTCACCGCTGGTAGGCCCCGAGTCGCGCCGCCGCGTTATGTATGTACCTATTATTGGTGGCAAATACCAGCCCAAGAGCGAGGAAAGCCCCACCCCCTTCTATTTGCGTTTTTTACACCTAGTAAAATAAGAAGCAGGTCTAACAAGGAGTGGGCGTAATGCTGTTCAGCTAACCAGAACAGCGTTACGCCCACTCCTTGTTAAACCTGCTTCTATTATCTCTTATGCCTACTGCTCTTATCACCGGCGCGTCGCGCGGCATTGGCCGCGAACTGGCCCTAGGTCTAGCCCAACGGGGCTATGACCTGCTGTTGGTGGCTCGCTCCGAAAATCAACTGCAAGCACTGGCCCAAGAGGTGCAGGCCACCCACCAGCGGCAAGCCCATATACTAGCCCTCGACCTAACTGAGCCCACTGCCGCGAGCCAAGTAGCTTCTTGGACTAGCGAACATGCTCCTGGCGGGCTTGCTGTGCTGGTAAACAATGCGGGCTACGGCCTATGGGGCCGCTTCGAGCAGCTAAAGCTGGAAGAGCAACTCAATATGTTGCAACTCAACCTCACGCTGCCAGTGCAACTTACTTATGCACTGCTGCCCTACTTGCGGCAGGCATCTCGCGCATACATTCTCAATGTGGCGAGCACGGCTGCTTATCAAGCGGTGCCCTCACTTACGGTGTATGCAGCTAGCAAGGCATTCGTACTAAGCTTTAGTCGGGGGCTGCGCTATGAACTGAAAGACACAAGTGTTTCTGTTACGTGCCTGAGCCCAGGGGCTACTACTACCGACTTCACTAGCCGTGCAGGCATGGGCGCCGAGCTGCAAGCCGTGGCTAATAAAGTATCAATGACGCCAAACGCTGTGGCAACAGCTGGCCTGCAAGCGCTTTTTGCCGGCGAGGCCGAGTTTATTCCTGGTGTGCTCAATAAGGTATCGGCGGGCCTCACAGGGGTAGTACCGAAAGGTATTGTAGAAAAAATAGCAGCAGGTATCTACGAAAAATATTTGTAAGCCCTCGCTCACTAGCTTAAAGCCCAGCGCGTATCTCACATGAGATATGCGCTGGGCTTTGTTATGAATTATTTTCTTTGCAATATGACAAAATTTTATACGTAAAATTATTTATTTGATTTACAATTACTTAATGTTAAAAATAATTAGTGAGTATCCACTTACTAAAAAATAGTAAGCTAACACTTACCCATATCCCAATTTCAGTCGTAATATTGCTCCCACTAACGGCTAGGGCCTCCCACCCAGCTAGCCGACACACTCTCTTCTACACTCTACCGGTCGTTGTTCCCACCCCGCCCGGACACACTTCTCACACTGATTTATTCGGTCGTTGCTCCCACCCCGCCCGAATGCGATTTTTTGCACACTCTCTGTTCTAGTCATCCGGCCGTTGTTCCCACCCCGCCCGGACGCACAACTTCTGCACTGGCACCTAGCTGCTAGCAGACACTGAAAGTTGCTCAGCCGGCCGATTTGGTTTATCCAAATCGGCCGGTTTCCGTTTAAGCTCTCTCGCCTAAGAAACGCGGCATGCCGCCTACTTTAAGCACATCTGCGTATTCTTGCCGAACTTGCACCCGAATTACTAAGTTTTGAGAGTTAGCTAGGTATTCACCAGCGCTCTTCTCTAGCATTATCCCCATGATTACCCGCCGCCAACACATTGCCAACGTGGCGTTGCAGCTGTTTGGGGAGAAGGGTTTTGACAATACTTCGACCCAGGCCGTTGCAAAAGCAGCCGCCGTATCGGAGGCCCTGATTTTCAAACATTTTGGTTCTAAAGACCAGCTCTTAGATTTCATCATCAAGAGCGGTTACCAGCGTATTATCGAGCACAACCGGGGCGGTATGCTCGAAACCGACCCGCTCGCCTTTATTCACAGCGTTATCGACCTGCCCTATAAGATGGTGCAGGAAGAGCCTTACTTCTGGAAGCTGCAATACCGCCTCGCCGACTACGAAACCGCGCGCCAGCAGCACGAGCGCTTTATGCGGCCCGTGCCAGCCCGCTTGAAAGCAGCCTTTGCGCAACTCGGCTACGCCGACCCGGAAAAAGAAACGCAGCTACTGCTGCTACTCATCGAAGCGCTTTGGAAAATAGAGGCTAATAAAACGGACGAGCATGTGCGCGACATGCTGGAGTTCATTAAGCGCAAATACCAGACGCAAGTATCTGCTAGCTAGCAATTCGGCTGGTTGAAGCAGTAATGCTGGGTTAGACGCTCTGTGCTGATTGACTTAAGCCGTTTACTTGGTTGGTAAACAACCTAGGGCTTCGCTTCTTGCGAAGTGTCGAGAAGGAGCTATTTGAGAGGTGGATTAGGTAAATACATGCTGTGAAAACAGCTTGAATTAGTGCGTTTGGGATTGAGGTCAAAAAGTAGGTTTTACCTCTTTTAGCGAGCTGCTTACTAGCAGCTCGCAGCGGTAGGCATAGGAAGTAGGGGTAAGATAAAAATGCCTTTTTGGTGAATTATCCCGTAGACCCAGGGGTTTACTATCCTTTGCCTTACTTATGTCGCGTACCTTAATTGTCTCTAATCGCCTTCCTACCAAAGTCCTGCGCACCGATGAGGGCCTCACGTTTCAGCCCAGCGAAGGTGGGTTGGCCACGGGGCTAGGTTCTATTTACCGCCAGGGCGACAACTTATGGATAGGCTGGCCGGGGCTATTTGTGCAGGACGAGTCAGAAGAAGAACACATTCGCACCGAGCTACGGGCTGACAACATGGCCCCGGTGTTCTTAACCGAAAATGAAATTCGGGATTTTTACGAGGGCTTCAGTAATTCTACGCTCTGGCCTACCTTCCACTACTTCAGCGAGTTTGCCACCTACGAGCAGAGCCACTGGGAAGCCTATGTAGCCGTAAACGAGAAGTTTTGCGAGGCTGTGCTAGCCGAAGCTGGCCCAGAAGACACTATCTGGGTGCACGATTACCAGCTGCTATTGCTGCCCGAAATGCTGCGCAAGGCGCGGCCTGAGGCGGCTATCGGCTTCTTTTTGCACATCCCTTTTCCCTCTCAGGAAATTATTCGGGTGTTGCCTTGGCGTAGTGAGCTACTACGCGGCATGCTCGGGGCCGACCTCATTGGCTTTCATACCTTTGGCTATCTGCGGCACTTTTTAAGTGCGGTATCGCACCTCCTAGGGCTATCGGCCCAGAACGGACAGATTGATACGCCCACCCGCTCGGTGCGTGTCGACGCCTTCCCAATGGGCATTGACTACCAACGCTATGCCTTAGCGGCAGCTTCAGAGGAAGCCAAAAAGCACGTAGAAGAATATAAGGAGGCGATGCGCGACACTCGTGTCATTCTCTCCATCGACCGGCTCGACTACACCAAAGGCATTGCCCAGCGCCTACGGGCTTTTGAATTGCTGCTACAGCGCTACCCCGAGTGGCGTGGGCAAGTGAGCCTCGTGATGCTGGTAGTGCCCTCGCGCGACCAAGTACCACAATATGCTTCTCTTAAAGAGGAGATTGACGAACTGGTAGGCCGCATCAACTCGCAGTACCGCACTATTGGGTGGAACCCAATTCTGTACTTCTACCGCTCGCTGCCGCTGGAGGAGTTGGCCGCACTCTACCGCTTGGCCGAAGTAGCTCTGGTAACGCCCATGCGCGATGGCATGAACCTAGTGGCTAAAGAGTTTATTGCCAGCAAACTTGACCAGCATGGAGTGCTCATTTTGAGCGAACGCGCCGGCGCCGCCCGCGAGCTGTCGGATGCCATTCTTATCAACCCTACCGACATCAACCAGTTGGTCGAGGCCCTACACGATGCCCTCGTGATGCCTGAGGAAGAGCAAGCTACTCGCCTCAAGGCGATGCAAGCGCTAGTGAAGCGCTACAACGTATTCTCCTGGACCAAGCTGTTTATGAACCAGCTGGCTTACACTAAAATGAAGCAACACACCCTCGCCACCGAAATGCTGACGGCCAGCGCCACTACCCAACTCCTAGCTGACTTTAAGGCGGCGGCCGGCCAGCAACGATTGCTGTTGCTCGACTACGATGGCACACTGGTACCATTCCACCCCAACCCGCAGTTGGCCCGGCCCGGCGAAGAGTTGCGCCTGTTGCTACGCGCCTTGAGCGAGCTGCCTGACACGCGGGTGGTCATCATCAGCGGGCGCGACCGCACTACGCTCACTAATTGGCTCGGCGATTTACCCCTCGATTTTATTGCTGAACACGGCGTATGGCTGCGCACAGCGGGCGAAGACTGGCAGCTCTTCCAGCCCCTGCGCAACGACTGGAAGCGCGAGATGCGCCCGGTGCTGGAGCTATATGTGGCCCGTACCGCCGGCTCCTTTATTGAAGAGAAGGACTACTCGCTGGTGTGGCACTACCGCCGCGCCGATGCCGACCTAGGCGAGGTGCGCGCCCGCGAGATGATGAGCCACCTTTCGTTCATGACCGCCAATACCGACTTGCAAGTACTAGAAGGCAATAAGGTAGTCGAAATTAAAAACGCGGGCCTCAACAAAGGCACTGCCGCTGCCCGCTGGATTGAGCGCTATGCCCCAGCCTTTGCGCTGGCCCTGGGCGACGACCGCACCGACGAGGACACTTTCCGGGCTATGCCATCAGAGGCATACACGGTGCGCGTGGGTACCGATGCCCGCTCGCTGGCGCGCTTCCACTTGGCCGCGCCCAGCGATGTGCGGCAGTTGCTGCGCAAGCTGCTAAGCTAGCCCTGCCCTAGGTAGGCAATACACAAAAAAGCCGTGCGAAATCTATTTCGCACGGCTTTTTTGATGAAAGCTGGTGGCTTGGGTTTTTAGCTCACGAAGTTGGGACGGTCTAGCTTTTTGGCAATGCGGTAGGCGGCGTTTACCAAGCCCACGTGGCTGTAGGCTTGCGGGAAGTTGCCCCATTGCGAGCCAGTTTTGGCGTCCACGTCTTCTGAAAGCAGCCCTAGGTGGTTGGCGTAGGAGATGAGGTGCTCAAACTCCCGAATAGCATCGTCGAGGCGACCCACGCAGGCTAGGGCCTCTACGTACCAGAACGAGCAGATGAGGAAGGTTGTCTCGGGCGTGCCAAAGTCGTCGGGGTGGCGGTAGCGGTAGAAAAGGCCTTCGGGCGTTTTCAGCTCTTTTTCTAGCTCCACGAGGTGGTGCTTGGCTTTTTCGGAAGCCGGGTCGAGGTAGCCCATCGTAATGAGCTGGATGGTGCTAGCATCGAAGTCGGTCGAGCCGATGGCGTTGGCGTAGGCACCACGCTCAGCGTAAAAGCACTGCTCGATGCGGCTTTCGGCCTCTTGCAGCAGGCGCGTGGCAAACTCTTCTAGGAGTACGTCGCCGTGCTGGCGGGCCACCTGGCGGGCAGCGTGGCTGCCGGCCCAGTGAAAGAGGTACGTGTAGCAGTGCTTCTGGGCAATGTGCCGGAACTCCCACAGGCCTGCATCGGGCTGGTCCATAGTGGCCTCGATGAGGCGCAGGCACTCTTCCACCAAGCTCAGTGGCACGGCCCGCTCGGGGTCGCGAAAGCGGCAGTCGGTGTACAGCGGCAGCAAGGCCACTAGCACCTGGCCATATACGTCGTTTTGGATGTGGGTGTAGGCATCGTTACCGATGCGCACGGGCTGGTTGCCTAAGTAGCCGGCCAGCGGCAGTTCGGTTTCGGTGAGCGTGGCCTGCCCCCCAATGCCGTACAGCGGCTGGTACTTGCCCACCACCTTGGTCGAAATGTTGGCGATGTATTGGAAATACCGCTCAATCTCCTCAAAGTGGCCGATGTTGTTGAAGGCCGTGAGGGTGTAGTACGTGTCACGCATCCAGCAGTAGCGGTAGTCCCAATTGCGGGTGCTGCCGGGAGCTTCAGGTAGGCTGGTAGTGCTGGCCGCAATGATGGCGCCGGTGTCTTCGTACTGGTGAATCTTGAGAGCCAGCGCCGAGCGGATAACTTGGGTCTGGTGGAAATTGCCAATACTAGTGCTCTTCACCCAGTTGCGCCAATAGCCTTCGGTATTGAGCAAGAAGCGCTCGGCTGTGCTTTCGAGGGGCGCTTCGAGGGGTGCGCCATAGGTGAGCACTAGGTACTTGGTTTCGTTGAGGGCGAAGTCTTCCTCATCGAGCACGTAGGTGAGCGGAATATTAGTGGTGAGGCGAATTTCCTCTTCCAGCCCCAAAAAGGCGATGTGGTTGGAGCTGCGGCGGCGCGTCAGCTCTTGCTCGCCGTACTGGCCCACCGGGCGGCAGGCCACCCGCACGCGGGGGGCGCCGGTCAGTGGCTCCACTTTACGAATGAGCATCAGCGGTTTATAATACCGCTCGTATTGCAAAAAGCGCGGGGCAAAATCAGTAACGCGGTAGCTGCCCTCGGGCGTAGTAATCGTCGTGCTGAGCACGTTGGTGTTGGTGAGGTAGCGCTGCTCAGACGTAAAGTTTGCGTCTACTGGCTTGATGCTGTATTCGCCACCTTTCTGCTCGTCGAGCAGCGGGCCAAATACAAAGCTGCTGTCGAAGCGGGGCCAGCAAAGCCAGCGCACGGCCGTGTCGGTGCCGATGAGAGCTAGAAAGGCGCAGTTGCCAATCACGCCCATGTCATAAGTGTGCTTTATCATACGAAAGGAGGAGCCCCGGCTACGCACCGGGCTGGTAGTAGCGGGGTGTACCCCATTCAGGCGGCCGGGGTTATACCTAGGGCTCACTAGCGCGAAGCAAAATTCCGCTGCTCAGCGCGCCAGCTCTATCCAGCCTTTGCTCCGAGGCAGCCTGGCCGGGGCGTATACCGTAGTAAGAGGGCTTATGAATCCTACCGCCGCTCGCCCCAGTCTTACCGAAGGCCCCATTCTAAAATCGCTGCTCACGCTGGCCCTGCCCATTGTGTTTGGCAACCTGCTCCAAACCGGCTACCAGCTCGTAGATGCCTACTGGGTGGGCCGACTGGGGGCCAATGCAGTAGCCGCCGTGGCGGTGTGCTTTCCCATCAACTTCCTGCTGGTGGCCCTAGGCTCGGGGTTTTCGGTGGCCGGCTCGGTGCTAGTAGCCCAAAACTTTGGAGCGCGTAACCTGAAAATGGTCAACCACGTGGCAGCGCAGTCGCTGGTGCTGGAAACGGCGCTGGCGCTGGTACTTACGGTGGGTGCCTACGCGGCATCGCCGCTCATTCTGCGCCTTTTCGGGGTGGGCAACGATATTTTTGATTTGGCCAATTCGTTTCAGCGAGTGCTGATGCTGGGGCTGGTGTTCAACTTCGGCTTCCTCATGTTTCAGGCCCTGATGCGAGGCGTGGGCGAGGTGCGCATTCCGCTCTACATCAACATCGGCACGCTAGCGCTCAATTTCGGGCTCGACCCGCTCTTTATTGATGGTTGGGGGCCAGTGCCCGCCTTCGGCGTGGCCGGGGCAGCATGGGCCACGCTTACGACTCAGGTGCTGAGCTTTGGCATCGGCCTAGCGGTATTGCTGCGTGGCAAGTCGGGCATTCAACTCAGCTTTCGCGGTTTTCAACCCGACTGGGCGCTTATGAGCCGCTCGGTGCGGCTAGGCCTACCCTCGTCGGTCGACCTCTCGGCCCGCGCCCTCGGGCTGTCGATGATGACGGGGCTGGCCGCGGCCTTCGGCACTACCGTGCTGGCTACGTATGGCATCGGCTCGCGCATTCTGGCCCTAGGTATCATTCCGGCGCTGGGCATCTCGCTGGCGTGCTCTACGCTGGTGGCCCAAAACATCGGGGCCCGCAACCTGCCTCGAGCCCGCCAAACGGCCAACTATGCCATTGGGCTCAGCTTTACGGGCCTGCTGCTGGTGGGGGCGGCCGGGTGGCTGGCCGCCGAGCCGCTGGTGCGCTTCTTCTTGAAGGGCGATGAAGCCGTGACGCGCGACGCTGTAGAGTTTGTGCGCATTGCGGTGGGTAGTCTGTGCTTTACGGGGGTGCAGCAGTGCATCTCGGGTGCGCTGCGCGGAGCTGGCAACACCCTAGGGGCCATGGTACTGACTATTATTGGGGTGTGGGGCCTACAGTTTCCGGTGGCATGGTATCTATCACGGCATACGGCACTGGGCTTCCACGGCCTCTGGTGGTCGTTTGTGGTAGCCAATGTGCTGTCGGCGCTGCTAGCCGCCGTGTGGTATCTACGCGGCCAGTGGCTACGCGAAAACCTCACTCCCGCCCCGGCCCCCGCACCCGTAGCGGAACCGGCCTAGGGAAGCTGGCATCATTGAGTCGCGTTAAAAAAAGAACCGCCGGATAGCAGTGCTATTCGGCGGTTCTTTTTTTTCGTCTTTCACGCTGCCTAGGTACTACCTAAGCGCGGGTTTCTGCAGCGGGCCGCACTACAAACCCAGCCGCCCAGTAGGCCAGCCAGGCAAAGAAGGGCGCGGCCAGAACATCGTAGCTGTAGTGTACGCGCTGCACCAGCACCAACAAGCCCACTAGCACGGCCGCCACAGCTAACGCCCCACGCCACCAGCGCCCGCGCACGGCCAAGGCCAGCAACACTACCGTGGAAGTGTGCCCCGAGAAAAATAAGTCTTTGGTGATGGCCTCACTGGCATTAGTATGGAACACGAGCGCCAGGAAGGGGTCAGGCATGGGCAGCAAGTCGAGTGGCGGAACCAGCGGCACCAGCCAGATAGTGGACATGCGCAGCACCAATAGAAAGAGATAACCCCACAAGCCCCGTAAAAACAGGTGCGGCTGGCGCGTTAGCCAGCCCATGGCGGCCAGCACGCTGCCATACATAAGCGCGAACACCGGCACGGCCACGTCGTGGCGCGGCACCAGGGCCAGCAGTGGGTCGGTAGCCACCGCCCCAGGCCTCTGCTGAATATAGAGAAAGAAGCCTGGCACTAGCGACAGCAGCACCACAAACAGCAAGGCTAGCACTAGCCAGCTGCGCCGAAACGCGGGCTGCGCCAGGGCCTGCCCCCAGTGGCCGTCGTCTACCGCCGGCGAGCCAGCTGGAGTGCGAGCGAGCGAACGAGTAGAAACGAGCGGAAAAACACGCATAACGCTGTCGATAAAAAGAGCCGAACCTCTATTGAGCCTGCAAAAATAAGCACCATCCTAGCCCCGATGGCAGCCAGGGTATAACAAGCCGCTGCAAAAGCAATGTTCCGGCCAAGTTATTTTTTAGTTAGGCTTACGAAGCTATAAGGCTAGCTGCGTGGCAGCTACCAGCTTTTTGCACTAAGTGCCTAATAATGCATTGCGATTTCTAGAATAGACCTGGCGCCCCTTGGAAGAGCTGGCTGGTACGCCACCCAGCGCCAAGGTTAAGCTGCACTAAGCACGACGCGGCTGGACCCAAAATTCGCTACCCATTTTTACCCTAGGCGGCTAGCCGTACCTTGGGAGCCATGAAACACGCGTTACCTACTCTGCTAGCTGGCCTAGGGCTACTAGCCACTGCCCCCGCCGCCCGCGCTCAGCGCGCGCCTCTCGATGCCCGCATTGCCCAGCTGGCCGCCGCCGAGCAGGCCAAGGTGGTGGGCTGGCGCCGCGACCTGCACGAGCACCCCGAGCTCGGCAATGAAGAAAACCGCACGGCCGCCCTCATCGCGGCTCAGCTCAAAGCCCTAGGTATAGAAGTGCAAACTGGCGTGGGCCGCACCGGCGTAGTGGGCATTTTGAAGGGCGGCAAGCCCGGCCCCGTAGTGGCCCTACGCGCCGATATGGATGGCCTGCCCATCACGGAAAGCACCGGCCTGCCTTTTGCCAGCACCGTCAAGACTACCTACCTAGGGCAGCCCGTGGGCGTGATGCACGCCTGCGGCCACGACACGCACGTGGCCATGCTGCTGGGCGCTGCCGAGGTGCTGAGCCAGCTCAAAAAAGACCTACCCGGCACGGTCAAATTTATTTTCCAGCCCGCTGAGGAGGGCTCGCTGCCCGGCGTGGTAGGTGGGGCCAAGCTGATGGTGCAAGAGGGTGTGCTCGAAAACCCCAAGGTGGAGGCCATCTTCGGGCTGCACATCTGGGCGTCGGCGCCGGTAGGGCAGCTGCAATACCGCCCCAGGGGCGAAATGGCCAGCTCTGACCGCTTCAGCATCAAGGTTATTGGCAAGGGCAGCCACGGCGCCAAGCCTTGGAGCAGCATCGACCCGGTAGTAACGGCCGCCGAGATTATCACGGCTCTGCAAACCATCGTGAGCCGCCAAACCGACCTTACCCAAGACGCCGCCGTGGTCACGGTGGGCACCGTGCAGGCGGGCGTGCGCTACAACATCATTCCGCCCGATGCCACGCTCAGCGGCACCATCCGGGCCTTTAGCCCCGACACGCAGCAGCGCATCTGGGCCGCCATCAAGCGCACTGCCAACGGCATTGCGGCGGCCAACGGCGCCACTGCCGAGGTCGGCATCGAGCCCTACGTGCCCGTCACTTTCAATGACCCGGCCCTCACGGCCCGCATGCTGCCCACCATGCAGCGCGTGGCGGGGGCCAAGAACGTGGTCGAGATAAAGGCCGTGACCGGCGCCGAGGACTTTGCCTGCTATCAGGAAAAAATACCCGGCCTATTTGTGTTCCTAGGTGGCACCGCACCCGGCACCGACCCCGCTACCGTAGCCGACCACCATACCGCCGGCTTCAAGGTCGACGAGAGCGCTTTCCCGCTAGGCGTAAAAACGTTGGCTACGCTGGCCGTAGACTACTTGACCAAAAAGTAGCGCAGTCCTTGTTGCCTAGGTTAGGCAGCCGCAATGGTTAATAAAACCGAAGCTCCGTCGGGGCGACCCACATATTTAGTGGGGTCGCTCCGACAGAGCTTCGGTTTTATCTGTAACTAACTGCCGCTATGCAGCTATCCTGCCAGCTGAGCTTAGGCTAGTCTTTTTAATCAAAGTGCACAAGCGGCTTACCCTTCTTTTTGTAGAAAGCATACTCAATTTTGAGCGCGCCGGTCATGAAGCTATCAACCGAGTTGGGGTTGCCACGCTGGCTGATACCGTCAAGCAAGTCGGAACTGGTGAAGTAGTACAAGCCTTCTAGCGTAAAGTAGAGCGAGCGGCTGGCACGTAGCGTAATCCCAGCGCCCACAGGCAGCACAGCTGCCACGCCCGAGAACGTAGCTGTGTTGTTGCCCTCGGCGACTAGCGGCACCGTGCTACCGAGCACCACTTGCGCCGGGGTGGGGTTGTAGACCATACCTCCTACGCCCGCCTGCAAGAAGGGCTGCCACGTGGTGGAGCGACGGTTGGGCCCTAGGTACATGCTCTTGTCGGCTAAGATATTATAGCGCAAGAATGTCGTCAGCAACGCATTAGTACCCTCAAAGCGATAGCCGCGGTCGGGGTATTGGTCTACGGCCTTGAACTTGACATACCCTAGGTCGGCCCCGAAGGTGAGGTGTGGGCTGAGCGTGCGCACCAGTCCTAGGCTCAAACCCAGGCGCAGGGTATTGTCGCGTAGCCGGCCGGTGAGGTCGCCGTTGTAATTGGCTAGGTTGAAACCGAACGCCAAGCGCGTGGGCAGCCGGCGGTAGGGCTGGTGGCTGGGCGTGTAGAAGTGGCGGGGCGGACGGTAGTCGGCCGGCGCGGCCTGGGCCGGGGCCGATAGCCCCGCCGCTAGGCTGCCGCTCAGCAGCGTGGCAAGTACAAGACGAATCATATACAAAAGTAGGAGGATAGACCCCGCAGCCAGTGGCTACGTAGGCAACTTGCTGCCCCATACGGCGCGCCCGCTCTGGTAGTTGGGCCCCGGGCTGGGGCAGTATCTTGCGCTCCTTACTCTGGTTTGCCTCAATGACTGTTCACTTTTCTCTCCCTTACCGCACTACCTACGGCCAGCGCATGGTGCTGTGCGGCTCGCTGCCTGCGCTGGGCCACTGGGAGTTAGCCCAGGCTCTACCCCTGCACTACGACGAAACTACTACTCGCTGGAGCGCCGAGGTAGAGGTACCCGCCGAGGCGGCCGCGGCCCCTATTTCGTATAAGTATGTGCTACTATTTGAGGGCGGTGGCGCCGTGTGGGAGTGGGGCGATAACCGCACCCTAGCCCTGCCTGCGGCCGGCTACGAGCACCTAGACGTGCGCGACTACTGGCGCGCGCCCGCCCAAGACGACAATGAGCTGTTTACCTCCGCCTTTACCAAAGCGCTCTTTCGCCGCCCCGCCCCTACTGCGCCGGCCGCCAAAATAGCCGCTACTAAGGTTGCTAAGGGCAAAAAGAAAGCCGACCCTATTCTAGCAGTGGCCGCCGCCCCAGCCACCAGTTTGCGTTTGCGCCTAGCCGCGCCGCGCGTGGCTACGGGGCACCAAGTATGCGTGCTAGGCTCTGACCCCGCCCTAGGGGCCTGGGACCAAGGCCCGGCCCTGGTACTGTCGGATGCCGACTACCCTTACTGGCAGGCCGACGTAACCCTACAACACCCTGAAGCTGAGCTGCAGTATAAGTACGGCATTTGGGACCCGACCACCCAAACCGTAGTGCAACTCGAAACCGGCGACAACCGCGTGCTGCCTGCCGGCAGTGCTGCCCCCGGTACCCTGCACGTGGCCGATGATGAGGGCTTCCGCTACGCTGCTGGGCCTTGGCGCGGGGCAGGCGTGGCGCTGCCTGTATTCTCGCTGCGCAGCGAGCAGGGCCTAGGCGTAGGCGAGTTTCCCGACCTGAAGCTGCTCATGGACTGGGCTGCCAAAACCGGCATGAGCGTGGTGCAGGTGCTGCCTATCAACGACACTACGGCTACCCATACCTGGGTCGATTCGTACCCTTACGCGGCCATTTCGGTGTTTGCGCTGCACCCGCAGTACCTGCACCTCGAAGGCATTGCTAAGCTCAAAGACAAGAAGGCGGCCGCCGAGCTAGCTCAGTTGCGCCAAGAGTTTAATGCTAAAGACTTCGTGGACTACGAGCCAGTGATGAACGCCAAATGGAAGTTCTTGAAGCTGCTCTACCAACAGGAAAAAGCCAAGTTCTTGGCCGACCCGGCTTTCCACAAGTTTAAGGTAGAGCAGGGCTCGTGGCTGATTCCGTACGCAGCCTTCTCAGGCCTGCGCGACCGGTTTGGCACCGCCGACTTCCACGAGTGGCCGCAGGAGTTCCGGGCACCCCACGGCCTAGAGCAACTGGTAGATGAACACGGGCCGGACTTTGATGAATTTGGCCTGCACTTCTTCACGCAGTTCCACCTCGACCGGCAGCTGACCGACGCCGTGAACTACGGCCGCGAGCGCCACGTGGTGCTGAAGGGCGACTTACCCATCGGCATCTACCGCCACTCGGTCGATGCTTGGACGCAGCCCGAGCTCTACCACATGGACCAGCAGGCCGGCGCCCCGCCCGACGATTTCTCGACCACCGGCCAAAACTGGCGCTTCCCCACCTACAACTGGGAGCGCATGGCCGAGGACAACTACGCCTGGTGGAAGCAGCGCCTAAGCCACCTGGCGCGCTACTTCGACATGCTGCGCATCGACCATATCCTGGGTTTCTTCCGCATTTGGGAAATGCCGGCCAACTCGGTCGAGGGGCTCCTGGGTCACTTCTCGCCCGCCCTGCCGCTGCACCGCGACGAGATTGAGCGCCGCCTAGGGTGGTTCAACTATGGCCGCCTGTGCGAGCCCTACATCCGGTGGCACCTGCTGGAGCGCACCTTTGGCGGCGATGCCCAAGCGGTGTTTGACGAGTTTATGGTAGCCGACGAGTACGGCGCCATTCAGCTGCGCCCGCACGTGGCCAGCCAGCGCCAAATAGAGACCTACATCGATGAGGAAATCAAGCTGCACTTTGAGCGCGAAGATTTCTTGTTGCGCGTGCGGCCGGGCTTGTATCACTTCGTCAATGAGGTGCTCTTCTTGCCGGCTGGCAATGACTATTTCCACCCGCGCATCACGCTCCACAAGTCGGATAGCTTCCGGGAGCTCGACGGTGACGAAGCACGCCGCCGGCTCTACGATGACATCTATGTTGACTTTTTCTTCCGCCGCCACGAAGAGTTTTGGCGCGAGCAGGGGCTGGTAAAGCTGCCACCCGTGCGCTACGCTACTAACATGCTCATCGCGGGCGAAGACCTAGGGATGGTACCCGCCTCGGTGCCCGGCGTAATGAAGCAACTCGGCATGCTGGGCCTCAACATCCAGCGCATGCCTTCCAACCCCGAAACGGAGTTTGGCCACCCTGCCGATGCACCCTACCTATCGGTAGTGAGCCCCGGCAGCCACGATATGAGCACCCTGCGCGGCTGGTGGGAAGAAGACCGGGTGCGCACGCAGCGCTTTTTCGAAACTACCCTAGGGCACTGGCGCCAGTTAGCGCCCTACTACGCCGAGCCGTGGGTCATTCGCGAAATCATCGCGCAGCACCTTGCCTCACCGGCTATGTGGGCCATCTTCCCGCTGCAAGACCTGCTAGCCATGGACAACCACCTGCGCCGCGCTAACCCCCACGATGAGCAAATCAACGTGCCTAGCAATCCCCAGCACTTTTGGAAGTACCGCCTGCACATTACCCTTGAAGAGCTTAATGATGCAGCTGGCCTCAATGAACCCCTACGAGCGTTAGTGGCCGAGAGCGGCCGTAGTCACACCTACTAGTTCCTCGCTGCTCCTTCTTGTAAAGAGGCTACCCCCTAGGGGGTAGCCTCTTTTTTTATGGTATAAGCCATGGGCAGCATTTCTTATAAGATGCTCGTCTGCTTAATTAGAAGTTTTTATAAAAATAATTATAATCATTGCCCTCTTCACATATCATTCCAATTTTTTTCTGTTTTATTGCTTTTCTTGTATTATGCTGAAATAATATTCACTAAATAAAATATGACAAAAGTCATTTATGCATTTTAACTTCATCATTAACACATAATCATTTTACTGATTTACAAATATTTGTTATACATTATTTCATTAGCCATGAATTAATAATTTAATTAATAGAGTAAAATTCCAGATTCTGTACTCAACATATTTTATCACTTATTAGGACACAAGCGTTTAATTTTGCTTTACTTACTGGGCATTATAAGCGCAGCACCTGACTAGCAATACTCCATTTTATACATTTTCCAATTCTACCCTGTCCTAACGCATATTTATGAGACCAGTCCTACGAATAGGCGCCTTGCTGCTCGGCTGGGTGGCCTTTAGGCCACCCACCGCACAGGCCCAAACATGCACCACTGCGGCGGTCAACTTAGACTACCGCCTTTCTGCCTCCACGAACACCTATATAAGCGGCGATTGGCGCAACCGAGCCAGTGCGCCCGCACCAGACGCCACATCGGCTACGCGGGTGAGCACGACCTACACCTCCAACGATAACAATAGCATGCTGACCACAGACCTAGTCAATGGTCAGACGCTAAGCTGGAGCACGCAGTATACCTCCTCAACCAATAACACCTCTACCGTAACGTATACATTCTCGCGCCCTGTAACCAACGTTACCGTGCGGGTGCAAGACATTGATGCGGTCTTCAACCCTGCTTCGGGGTTTCTTATCGTCACACCGAGCAGCGGCTTCACTGATGAGGTACAGTTTACGGGAGCTAATGGCACAACGCCGGTAGTACCTACCCTAGCCAAGGCTAACACAAGCACCAAGTACACTGCCATTGCGGGTAATACTGCCACGGGTATTGTCGCCGACGGTAATAACGCTACCACCGACGATGCTACAGTTATTGCTACCTATTCCTCAGCGGTTACGTCTATCACGCTGCGCTACCGCAACCTGACAACGGCGTCCACCATCAGCGGCCAGGCAGTGGGCATAGATAATATTAGCTGGTGCCGCATCACGCCTACGGCCAGCCCAGTAACGACGACTACAGTAGCCAGTTCGGCTACGCAGTCGAGCATCCGCAGCCTAAATGGCACTGCCGATGGGACGCTGTCCTACCAGGTAACTTCGCTGCCTGCTAACGGTACGCTATTTTACAATTCTACGGGTACGACCTACGTTCCCGTGACTGTAAACCAGACCTTGACGGCGGCCCAGGCTGCCTCGCTGCGTTATACGCCTAACCCAAACTTTACGGGCACTGCTACTACTTTCAACTATCGGGCTAAGGACGACGCGAACCTGACTTCGTCCACGGCAACTTACACCATTCCGCTGCAGTACGTAGCACCTTGTGGCACGACAACCAACACGCTAGACTTCACCTCACGCGCTGCTGGCGAAGACTGGAAAACTCACACGGCGCTGGCCGTGCCTACCGGCGCGACCACGACCATCAGCTCGGGTAACTACACCAGCGCTAACACCACGACTTCGACGCTACAAACTGGCAACGCCAACTCGGCCAGCCTAGCCTGGAACAACGACTTCTCGACCACCAGCGGCACTTCGTCGGTGACCTTCACCTTCTCGCGTGAAGTGTCCAACTTCACGACTCAGGTGCAAGATATTGACGCGGCAGCTGGCTCTTTTGTCGACGTAGTAACCTTTGCCGGTGCCAACACAGCGGGTACTAACGTAACCCCCTTCCTATCGGTAGCCAACCCCAGTGCGGGCGTGGTGACGGTGAGCGGTGCCACGGCTACCGGCCAGACTGCCACTAACAGCACCGTCGACGGCACGGTGACGGCTTATTTCCCAAGCCCCATCAAGACGTTGACTATTACCTACGCCAGTGGTACAGGCGCTGCTGCAAACCCCGCCGCGCAGCTTATCGGCATCGATAACATGAGCTGGTGCCGCCTCCCCCCGACGGCTGTTGGCGTGACCACAGCCACGGTATCCAGCACCGCTACGCAGGCCAGCATCAGCAGCCTAAACGGCTTGGCCTCCGACGGCGGCACTATCACCTCGTATCTCGTTACGAGCTTACCCGCCAATGGCTCGTTGCTATATCTCACTGCAGGTGGCACCTATGCTCCCGTGACTGCGAACCAAACGCTGACGGCTGCTCAAGCTAGCTCGCTGCGTTACACGGCTAACCAGGCCTTCACTGGCGCTAGCACCACCTTCACATTTAAAGCAATCGACGAAGCCGGCGCTAGTTCAACCAATACGGCTACTTACACCATTCCGCTGCAATACGTAGCGCCTTGTGGCACGGCAACCAATACGTTTGCCTTCGGCTCGCGTCCTACTAATGAGGACTGGAAAAACCACGCGGCCCTAGCAGTACCCACCGGTGCCACTACTACGATTAGCTCGGGTAGCTACACGACTAGCGCTACCACTACCTCGGTGCTGCAAGTAGGTACAGTCAACACTGTTGCTACCCTAGGGTGGAACAACGACTACTCAGGCACAGGGCGCACCTCGTCGGTAACCTTCACCTTCTCGCGTGAAATATCTAACTTCACTACGCGCGTGGTGGACATCGACGGCGCGGCCGGCAGCTTTATCGACGTAGTAACTTTCGCCGGCGCTAACGCAGCGGGCACTAACGTAACCCCCTTCTTGTCGGTAGCTAACCCTGACGCGGGCGTGGTAACCATTAATGGTGCCACGGCTACCGGCCAGACGGCTACTGAAAGCCCAGTAGATGGCACGGTGACGGCTTATTTCCCAAGCCCCATCAAGACACTGACCATCACCTACGCCAACGGCGTGCCGACCTCCGTGGCAGACCCTGGCAACCAGATTATTGGCATTGAGAACATGAGCTGGTGCCGCCTCGCCCCGACGGCTGCACCAGTGACTGTAGCTAATATCTCGAACGGCACTACTACTCCGGTGCCCATCAGCAGCCTAAGCGGCTCAGCACCCGATGGCACGATAAAGTCGTACACCATTGGTGCCCTACCCCCAGCTACCCAAGGCGTTTTGTACCTGAATGGTAACCCGCTGAGCGCGAATAGCACGCTGACACCGGCACAGGCTTCCCAATTGGCATTCCTGCCCAATGCTGCGTACGCAGGCCAAGTCACGTTTACTTACCTAGCTACCGACGACGCTAACATCGCGTCAAACAACGCCACTTATACCATTCAGGTGGTGGCAAGCCCACCTCCTGCAGCTTGCGCTAGCCCTGGCAAAGACCTAACGACCTTCTCGGCCGTGCCGAACACCTACTATCCTGGGGTAACGGCCACGGCTGGCAGCACCCAGCTAAGCGTAGGCGGGCTACGCAACGGCGGCAACACCACGACGATTGCCGCCAACGACCTGCTGCTGGTTATTCAAATGCAGGGCGCTGACATCAACAACAGCAACTCGGACAGCTACGGCGACGGCGTAGCCGGCGGCGGCGCTAGCGGCAACCTGACGACCAACTTCACGGCTGGCCAGTATGAGTACGTAGTGGCTACCGGCCCAGTAAGCGGTGGCATAGTCAACATTGCCTCGAAGCTGGTGAACAGCTACACCACCTCGGCGGCTGGCACTGCTACGCAACGAAGCTTCCAGGTAATACGCATTCCGCAGTATTCCAACCTGACCTTAACGGCTAACGTGGCCCCCCCGGCTTGGGACGGCAGCACTGGCGGTATTGTAGCTCTCGACGTAGCCGGCACCCTGAACTTTGGCGGCAAAACCATCGACGTTTCTGGCCTAGGCTTCCGCGGCGGTGGAGGACGCACGCAGGCTACGGCAGCGGGTAACAATACCGACTACGTAACCATAACGACTGCCAACGCCCACGCCCAGAAAGGGGAAGGTATAGCTGGTACTCCACGCTATGTGAACGTACCGACCACTCCTAACAATGCGAACACCAATGCCACTATTGACACTGGTATCGAAGGCTATGCGGGCGGCCCTAGCGGCCGTGGTGCGCCAGGCAATGCCGGCGGCGGTGGCAATAACAATATAGACAACAGCGGCGGCGGCGGCGGTGCCAATGGTGGCACTGGCGGCCGTGGTGGCAACAACTTCGCCGGTAACCAGGCTATCGGTGGTGAGCCAGGTGCTAGCTTTAGCGCAGCCGCTAGCTCGCGCCTAGTAATGGGCGGCGGCGGCGGCGCTGGCACCACTAATAACGCTACTGGCACGCCCGGCAATGGCTTCGCTAGCAGTGGAGCAGCGGGTGGTGGCATTGTGCTATTGCGCGCAGGTACTATCACGGGCACGGGTAGCATCCTGGCCAATGGCGGCAATGCCAACAACAACACGGTCGACGACGGCGGTGGCGGTGGTGGGGCTGGTGGGGCCATCCTCCTCACAGCCCGTAGCACTAGTTCGCTCAGCCTGAGCGCTAATGGTGGCGCTGGTGGCAACACTAACCCGGCTACCAACTCGGGCCCCCACGGCCCAGGTGGTGGTGGTGGTGGTGGCATTATTTTCACCACCAGCGGCGTAACTGGTACACTTAGCGCCACTGGTGGCGCCAACGGCACTACAGTGGACACGAACGGCAACCGCATTGCCTTCGGTGCGGCCACTGGCCTAGGTGGTATTACCAACACGGGTATTAGCAACAGCATTGCAAGCAGCACGGCAGGTGCCGACTGCGTAGCCGACGTATCGACGACCATCACTGGCCCCACTACCCTCACGGCAGGCCAGGCTACTGCTCCCTTCACGGTTACGTTTGCCAACAATGGCACGGGCCCGGCTAGCACCGTGACCCAGCGCGTGACTCTACCCACGGGCGCCGGCCTCACGGCAGCGCAGCGCGCTACTATCGTGGCGGCTTATCCCAATGCAACCTTCTCCACGACTGGTACGGGCGTTACTGCTGCTACAATCATCGACTTTGGCACGCTGAATCAGCTGGCGAGCGGGGCTTCGTTCTCGTACTCGTTCGCTTATACTGCACCGGCCACTGCTACCACCACGGGCTCGATTGCGACTATTAGCAACACCACAACGACCACTCCAGAGCTTGGCTTGACGGCCAACAACACGTCGTCGACCTCTTCGACTGTGGCGCCTGCTGCCGACGTAACGGTGGCCCTTGCCGGCCCTACTACGCTCAATGCGGGCCAGCCCACTGGTACCTTCACGGCTACCTTCACCAACCAAGGCCCGAGTACTGCATCTACTGTTACCCGCATCGTGACGCTGCCTAGCGGCGCTACGGTTTCGGCCACGCAGCAGACAACTATCAAGGCGGCTTACCCGAATGCTTCTTTTGCTACGCCGGGCACCATTGATTTCGGCTCGGTCAGCTCGCTAGCCAGCGATGCTAGCAGCGTCGTTTCGTTTGCCTTCACGGCGCCCTCCGCTACGGGGGCCTCGACCCTAGGTGGCAGCACCAGCACTACCACCTCTGAAGGTGCTAACAACGCTCCAAACTCGACTTCTCTGGCACTGAACACGGTAGCGACTGCGGATGTAGTGGCTGCCATCGGGGCCAGCGCTACTGCCACGACGGGCACGTTCACGGTGACCTTCAGCAACAACGGCCCGCAGACGGCAACCGGCATAGTTCGCACTGTGCAGCTGCCCGCCGGCCTCACCGACGTGACGCTCTCGGACAACAACGCTTCTTACAACCCAGCTACCGGCCTAGTGACTTATGCTTCTTCGCCAGACCTAGCAACGGGTACCTCGCAAGCTACGACCATCACTTATACGCTGACGAGCAGTGCTACGCCAGCCGCCGCTACGGCAAACATCAGCACTACGACCAACGAGGCCGGCCTAACCGCCAACAACACGACTACGGCCGTAATGCCCGCCCAGTTTGACCTAGCTACGACCCTCACCGGGCCTGTCACGACCATTGCGGGCTCGCCCACTGTGCTGTACGTAACCACGACCAACAATGGCCCCAACAGCGCGCCATCGGCTTCGCAGACTATCAGCATTCCCTCTGATGCGCCCCTCACCAACGTGTATATCACCAACGGCGGCACTTACGTCTACAACGCTACGTCGAAGGTTGGTACTGTCACGTTCCCCGCGCTGACCAACCTGCCCGGTGGTGAAACGGTTACCAATAGCATCAGCTTTGGGGCCCCAGCCAGCAACTTTGCACCCTCGGCACAGGTAGCCATCGCGACTGGTGACGCTAACACGGCCAACAACACGGCCTACCTCAACGGTAGCGCTACCAGCTCGTCGGTAACCGTAACGGGAGCTACGCTGGCTAAAACCAACGAGACCACGACCATCACGGCCGATGCTACCATCGTGAGCGCAGGCTCCGTGGTTACCTACACGGTGCAGTCGTTCAACAACGGCTTCCTCAATACTCCGTCGGTGAACAACGTGGCAGAGCAGGTACAATTGCTGCCTGGCCTCACGCCTACTACGCTCACAGTAGGAGGCGTCAACGGGACGCTGCTCAACAACATCATCACGTTTGCAGCACCTCAAGGCACAACTACCTATAACACGCTAACGGGCTTGCTCACTTACCCAGTGCTAGCCACGCAAGCCAGCGGCAGCTCGTTTACTTACGACAAAATTGCCGTGACGGTACCCGCCCATGTTGGCAACAACGGCCAGATGATGGCTACTGCCTCGGTAAGCACCGCTAGCAGCGACCCCGTACCGGCCGACAACACCTCGTCGGTAGTGGTAAAAGTGCTGACGCCAGCTGACCTCACGTCGAGCCTCTCAGGCCCCAGCGTTACTGTTGCCGGCCAGACAGCTAGCTACACGGCTACGTTTAGCAACCTAGGTACGGGCTCGGCTACTTCGGTAGTGGAGACGGCTCAGCTACCCGCTGGCCTCACCAACGTGCTCGTGCAGGATGCCAACGGCAACGTAATTACCAACGCCTATGACCCAACTACGGGCCTGGTTACCTTCCCAGCCGTGGTTAACGCCCCTGCTGGCAGCAGCCAGGTATACAGGGTCTCGTTTGCGGCACCAGCCCAAAACTTCTCGGTGAGCAGCTACATCAGCAGCGGCAATACCGATAATGCGACAAACAACAACACGTCGCTGGTGCGCACTATGGTGAGCCCCACTTCCGATGTTGCCGTGTACCTGAGTGGCCCAGCCACAGCCGTAGCCGGCAATGCCGTGACCTACGCCGTGACGGCCATTAACAACGGCCCCAACACAGCCAGTGCCGTGCAAACGACGTTGCAGCTACCCGCCGGCCTCACTGGTACGGGCACAGTTGTCACCAATCCTGATGGCAGCAGCAACAACGGGGTTATGCTGAGCGGCGGTAGCACCTATAATGCCACTACTGGCCTAGTAACCTTCGGCAGCATTACTACGCTACCCGCTGGTGACAGCCGCGTGAACTTGGTGACCTTCCTCATGCCTAGCAACCCGACCAATGGGCAAATAGGCGGTACGGCCTCGATTTCGACCAGCAGCACGGACATTGTAGCGAGCAATAATACCTCGGCTATCACAACCGATGTAGCCCCCGCTACTTCCGATGCCGCTGACCTCGTAACGAACATCATTCCTCCGACTTCGCCTGCTACGGCCGGCACGACGGTCTCTTATGAACTACGCTTCCGCAACAACAGCTCGACGACACCGGCTATCAAAGTAGCACCGACTGCCTACCTGCCCGCCGGCCTGAACAACGTAGTGGTGACCACTGTAGTCAACGGCGCTACGGTAGTAGTACCCAACGCGTACAACAGCGCTACTGGCCAAGTAGTACTGCCCGTCATCGACAGCCAGGCACCAAGCAACCTGACCTCCTATTTCGTTAGCTTGACGGCTCCGGCCAATTCCTTCGTGATTTCGGCATCGGCGGTGTCATCTAACACCTCTGACCCCAACCCTGCCAACAACATCCAGAGCAACCAGGTGAATATCACCCCGGCTTACGATGTGGTAACGACGGTAGCTGGTCCTGCTTCGGCGCAGCCGGGCAGCATCAACACCTACACGGTGACTACGACCAACAATGGCCCTTCGACTTCGTCGACCACGGCCAACAGCACTACCCAGACGGTGACGGTGCCCGCCAACTCGGTTGTGGACGGCCTACCCACTGGGGCGACCTATGACAAGAGCACGGGTGTAATTACCTTCCCAGCCATCAGCGGCCAAGCTGCCGGGGCCAACGGAGCCGTGACCAATACGTTCACGGTAGTGATGCCCGCCACGGGTAGCCTGCCGCTCACGGCCAAGGTTACTGCCGTCGGCGAGACCGACCCTACCAACAACAGCTTCACCCTGACTACCGCCCCAGCCAACCAGGCCCCGGTGGCGCAGAACGTGTGGAACACGCTGCAAAGCGCCCGCGGCAACACTGCCAACCAGCAGGCGCCGGCTGGCCTGCTCATCTCGCCGCTCAATGCAACGGATGCTGATGGCACCATCAGCAAGTACACGCTGGTGAGCCTACCCGACCCAACGCAGGGTGTGCTTTACCTCAGCAATGGTACTCGCGCTTCTGTGGGTGATGTGCCAGCCAATGGCTTGTACTTCGCGCCTTTCGCTGGTTACGTGGGCAATGCCACCTTCACCTTCCAAGCCGTCGATAACGGCTCGGCTGTGAGCAACATTGCGCTGTACACCATTCCGGTAGCACAAGACCAAGCTTCGACCTACGCCACGTATAACTCGGGCAAGAGCACCTACGCCGCTGGCGAAGTACTGGCCCAAGCCATTGACCCCAACGCGGCTGTGTACAACAGCAATGGAGCCATGTACGATGCAGCAGGTGTGCAGCAAGCTGGCGCCAGCAATGGTGTATCGAAAGCCGTACTCACCTCGGGCACGCTGCCCTCGGGCGTAGTGCTCGATGCCAACACTGGCCGTATCTACGTGGGCGACGTCACTTTGCTGCCGCAGCTAACGCAAGCCACCAGCTACGCGCTGCAGGTAACGACGACTGACGCCAACGGCGGCAACACGGTGGTACCCGTAACCCTCGTGCTCGGGGCCACTCCGCTACCCGTAACGCTGGTTGACTTTACGGCTAAAGCAGTGAGTAACCGCGATGCCCTACTCAACTGGGCTACCGCTTCGGAAACGCGCAACGACCACTTCGAAGTAGAGCGTAGCTTCGACGGCACGCACTTCATCAAGATTGGCCAAGTAGCCGGCCACGGCACTACTACCGCAGCTAGCACTTACTCTTTCACCGATGCTAACGTAGCTACCCAAGCTACTGGGGCCGTGTACTATCGCCTGCGCCAAGTAGATATCGATGGAATGGCTACCTACTCGCCGCAACGCACGGTTAGCTTCTCCAAAGCAGTACTGGCTAAGCTTACACTGTTCCCCAACCCAGTGCAGAGCCGCACTACCCTCGACCTGAGTGCGCTGGCAACTACTACCTCGGTAAACGTCCAACTGCTCGACGCTACTGGCCGCCAGGTACGCACCTGGACGCTCCTAGGTGGCGTAGCCCAGCCCTTAGAGCTAGCCGATGTGGCCAGCGGTAGCTACCTGCTTGTAGTTACCGGCCAGCAGCCCGACGGGTCTGTGTTCAAGCAGACGCTGCGCCTGACTAAGGAATAGGGTTTTCCAACAACTAGAAAAGGTCCTTCTCTTTTGGGAAGGACCTTTTTTTTAGGCTTTGCGTGGCTTGGTGCTCAGCCCCAACCTAGGCGGTATTACGCCAGCCTTTACTGCTAGCCTGACATGGGAATAACCTAACAGATGCCGGTACGCTGTCCGCTAATGGCGAGCAGCGCTACGAAGAACAAGCCATATTACTAAATTATAAATTTCATCAGAAAAATACACAAAAAATTATTTAAAATATTTATTAATAAAATACAAAATAAAAAGTTTATAAATTAAACTTAGATACCTATATACAGAGTAAAATAGTGTTTTTACAGCGTTTTTAGCACTACTCGAGGAAATTGAGTTGGTAATTGTTCAATTGCCAACCTACTTTTGCTAAAGTGACATTAATCATATTCTATTCTTTTAATCCAGTTTAGCCCCTTATGACACCACTCCTACAACGCTGGTCTTGGGCCCTAGGGCTGTTGACCGTAGCCTGGGTAAAGCCCGATGTGGGCTGGGCCCAGCAGTACCTTGGCAATAACCTGGTAACAAATGGTAATTTCAGTGCGCAGTCTGCGGGCACCAACATTGCGGCTGGCAATGATTTAGGTGGCTGGCGAAGCTCACGCGTATATTCCGGCAGCGGGCGCGATGCGGCCGAAAATCAGCCAGCAGGTCAAACTGGCACGGCTACTTACCGCACGGGCAGCACGCTGCTGCAAAGACCATTTCCGGGCGACGCGGCTAATGGCATAGCCGCTAGTAATTCGTGGCTGCTGTATAATGGCAACCTAGGGGTAACTACCGCTACTGCTACCACTACGGCCATTGTGTCGAGCTTCATCTGGTACCAAGACATCCAGCTTGTGGCCGGCTACTCGTACGTCTTTTCTTATTACGCATCGAATGCACTGAACCCTACTTTATCGGGTAAGGCGCTGCCGACGGTGAACTTCCGCATTCGCAATGCGGCTAACAACGCTAATCTAGCCAATTTTGGGGGTACTACCTTCAGCGAAGAAGCAACTACCAACGGTCAGGCTGATACCTGGCAGCGAGTGCAGTATGTTATTAGCGGAACTGCTACTGCCACCTACGCTAATACGGCAGGTTCTAACACGCTTCGCTTTGTGCTAAGCGACGGCAGCACGACGGCTGCCACCGACGGGGGAGATGTTGGCCTTACGGGCCTCTCTGTGCGCCGCATCAACCAGCTGCCTAGGGGACAGCAAACAGCCCCTACAGTATTTAGCCGACAGGGTATTGTGCAGTTGCCCACCCTACGCGCCGACGACCCCGACCCCGACGGCTCGGTGGTGTCGTATAAAATAAAAGCGCTGCCGCCGGCTTCGCAGGGCGTATTGCTGCTAAATGGCTCGCCGGTGCGCACCAACCAAGTGCTGACGACTGCCGAGGCGGCTGCCCTAAGCTTTAATCCCAATCAGAATTTCTCGGGCAACGCGCTGTTTACCTATACAGCCACTGACAACGTAGGCGACGAGAGCCTCGACCTGAACTATGGCATTCCGATGGATGCCAACGCCTGCAACACGCAGTCGGTATTCAGCTTTGCGAGCCGCCCGCTAACCGAAAACTGGTCTGCGGCACAAGCGGCCACGATTGATGGCATCACTATCAGCAGCGCTTATACGGGCCCTAGTCTTGCTCCTACTGCCTTGTCATTGGTTATTTCGGATGAAACCGGCAATGACCCTGCCACGGCGCAGCCGGGCAAAGGCCTAGTGTGGACGGCTGACTACGCCAACGATGCCACACGCGCAGCAGCCAACCGTCAGTCGAGCCTGAAATTTACTTTCACGGATGCTGTAACGAATACCTCGCGGTTCCTGAACAACTTTACCATCGTCGTGGGTGACCTCGACCGCGCTTCTGCTGCTGGGGCTACCACGGTATCTGGCTTCGTTGACCAAGCTATTTTTAGCGGCACCAAGGCCGACGGCACTATCGTAACGCTTACGGCTGCCGACGTAACCGCTGCCCCTAATGTCAACGCCCTCACCGGCACTAATACTGTCACTGGTATTGGCAACTCAGGCAGCCCGGCGGGCAACCTAGTACTGGCATTTCCGGTGCCAGTACGCGACGTAACTATCACTTACACCAACGCGCAAGCGGTTGACGACCCCGCCAATCAGGCTATCACCCTGCTGAATCTGTCGTGGTGCGGCGAGGCCGACCTGGCCACTACTCTCAGCGGTCCGACCACAGCAGCTGCCGGCCAAACGGTATTTTACTATGTTACTACTACCAACACTGGCCCGCGCACGACCAGCAGCGCCAGTACCACCATTACGCTGCCTGGCAAGCCTGCCGCCTCTACGGTGAATGTGCCCAACGGCACCTACGACGCCAGCACTGGCATCGTCACGTTTAATACCACGACCCTAGCTCCTGGCAATTCGTCGGTCAACTACGTGAGCTTCGTGATGCCTGCGGGTGTTACATCCTTCACGGGCAAGGCACAAAGCAGCGCCCTCGAAATCGACAACACGGCCGCCAACAACGACGGCTCGGCCGCCAATGCCAACGTGACTACCACTGTGGGCGCTACCGGCGCACCTGGCACAGTTCTAAGCTGCCCCCCTAGCCCAGGCAAGGACGGCACGGTGGCCTCGCTTACGGCGGCACCCAATACATATTTCCTGCCTAGCGGTAACGCAGCAGCAAATCAGAAAACCATCGGCATCAGCGCGACGACCCTAAGCGGCACGGGCGTGGCCAATGGCGGCTCGCCGCTGGCACCAGGCGACCTGGTGCTCATCATACAGATGCAGGGGGCGGCCATCTCGGCAGCCAATGATGATACCTATGGCGACGGCGTGGCCGGCCCCTCGGCCAACGGCAACACGCCAGGCACCACCTTCACAGCAGGGCGCTACGAGTACGGCGTAGTGGCAGGTACTACCACCATTACACCCGGTACTGCCGGCACCCTCACGCTGCGTGATAACCTGACCTATGACTACACTCAAGCCAATGCCACGGCTACGCAGGGACAGCAGCGCTACCAGGTTATCCGCATTCCGCAGTACACGGCCCTTACCCTAGGCAGCAACATCGCCCCCCCGGCCTGGAATGGCCAGCTAGGTGGCGTGCTGGCTCTTGATGTAGCTGGCCCCATGAACTTCAACAACCGCACACTCGATGCTTCGGGCGCAGGCTTCCGCGGCGGCGCAGGCCGCAGACTGGGCGGCACGGCCGGCCTGAGCAGCGCTGACTATCGCTCCGTTAACACCTCGAATGGTGGCAAAGGTGAAGGTACAGCTGGCACCCCCAATTATGTAGCTACTTACAGCGCCAACGGCGCAGCTGGCACGCTCATAACCACGGGTAGCAGCTACCCTAGCGGCGACAACGGCCGTGGTGCCCCCGGCAATGCGGGTGGTGGCGGCACCGATGGCCAGCCCACGGTTAATGACCAAAACACTGGCGGTGGCGGTGGCGCCAACGGTGGCCGTGGTGGCCGCGGTGGCAACTCCTGGGCTAGCAACTTGGCTGTGGGCGGCGAGCCTGGCGCGGCCTTCCCATTAGCTAGCAGCTCGCGCCTAGTACTGGGTGGCGGCGGCGGCGCAGGCGGCACCAATGATGGCACCGGCAACGACGGCACCGGCAATGCCTTTGATGGCCTGGCCAGCAGCGGCGCCCCCGGCGGCGGCATCGTGCTAGTGCGCACCGGCTCGGTAACGGGTGCGGGTAGCATCGTAGCCAACGGCTACAATGCTGACAATAGCGTGGCCAACGACGGCAGCGGCGGCGGCGGCGCGGGCGGCACTATTTTGCTAACGGCTCAAAACCCGAACACCCTAGGTAGCATAAACCTGACTGCTACGGGCGGCACTGGCGGCACCAACTCTGGTGGCGGCGTGGCCCACGGCCCTGGCGGCGGCGGAGGCGGCGGCTTCATCGTTACCAACGGCCCAACGGCTAGTGCCACGGCAGTGGCTGGCACTAGCGGTATCACGTTTGGCAATGTTCCTTTCGGCGCCGAAACTGGCACTGTAGGCGTGGGCAACTCGGCTATTAGCAACAGCATCGCTGGCTCGGCAGCCAATGCCAGCTGCGTGGCCGATGTAGTTAGCGTCATTACAGGCCCAGCTACGGCTACAGCCGGTAGCACGGTAAACCTGAGCGTTAACTTCTCGAACTACGGTGGCATCACGGCTACGGGACTTTCAGCACGAGTGTCACTACCTGCTTCCCTGCTGCTGGCCAACATCACCGCACCAGGGGCTACCATCACGGGGGGAGGCACGGGTCCTTATATTCTTTCCTACTCGGCGCTCACCTCGCTAGCAGTGGGGGCTAGTCAGTCGTTCCCAATTTCTTATACAGTACCGCTTACCGGCTCAGCCAATATTACGGCTACGTCAAATATCACGACGGCTTCTCCCGAGCCTTACACAGCTAACAACCCGTCTTCTATCGTGACGAACATCGGCAACTACGCCGATGTAACGACGACCATCACTGGCCCGGCCTCGGTAAACCCTGGCCTACCCACAGGCGACTTCACAGTGAATTTCACCAACACTGGCCCGAACGTAGCCCAAGGTATCACGCAGTCAGTAACGCTGCCCAGCGGGGCTAGCATCACGCCGACACAGCTCTCGGCATTGCAGGCCAAATACGCTAGTTCGCCAGTTACAATTGCCTATAACACCAACACGCGAGTCCTGTCGTTCACGCTCAACACTACTCCTCTAGGCAACACTTCACTAGCTGCTGGTTCTACTAACTCGTACAGCTTCCCTATCACGGCATCGACTACGCCGGGTAGTGCAGGCATCACGAGCAACGTAGGCACTTCTACAACGCAAACTACCACTGGCGCCGCTGGGGCTGGCGCGCAACCTGATGCCGCTACGTACAACTTCAGCGTTGCACCGCTGGCTGACCTAGTGGCTACCATCACCAACAATGGCACGGCTACCGTGGCAGCTGGCGGCACGGGCACCTTCGTGGCCACCTTCACCAATAGTGGCCCAAGCGCAGCCGACAACGTGACCCCAACCGTACAATTGCCCGCTGGCCTCGCCAATGTGACTTTCGCCGGCCTAGTTGGCAGCTATGACGCTACGACTGGCGTAGTCACCTACCCCACCACGACCACCTTGGCGTCGGGCAGTAACCTGGCTTCGACCATCCGCTTTACCATGCCCAGCAGCCCGGTAGTGGCCGCCGCCTCGGTAAATACGGCTTCCAACGAAGGTCCCTATACGGCCAACAACACGGCAACTGCTACTATCAGCAGCTCATCGAACTTCGACGTGACTACGACTATCACCGGGCCGTCTTCGGCCGCGCCCGGCACGTCGGTTACGCTGAGCGTATTGACCCAGAACGTCGGCCCCGGCGTGGCACCCAGCACTACTCAGACGGTCGTGATTCCGGGTGTGTACACTAGCCTCTACGTAAGCAACGGCGGTACCTTCTCGAACAACGGCACGAACACGACGGTCACCTTCCCGCCGGTGCTCGGCTTGGCCAGCGGCGCCAACGTGAACAACACCATCACGCTGACTATGCCCGCTGCACCGGTTAATAACATCACGGCCAGCGTGGTGGCAGCAGGCGAAACCAACTCTCTGTCTAACTCAGCTTCGGCCAGCATTGGCTCCACAGCCGCGGCCACGGGCAATGTGAACCTGTATGCTACCATTGCGGCAGCTACGGCCGATGCCCCCACCACGACCCTCACGGGCCCAGTGGCACCCGGCACCACGCTGCAGCTCAACATCATGACTGGCAACTACGGCCCGACCGTAGCCGCTAACTCGGTAACTCAGGTAGCCCTGCCCGCCGGCCTAAGCGGCGTAGTACCTAGCAACGAAGGCACGTACAATGCCACCACTGGTATTGTCACCTTCCCAGCCATGGGCAGCCTGGCCCAAGGCGCTTCGATGAACTACACCATCCAGCTGCCAGCTCCGACCAGCGGTCCGCTGGTGCCGGTAGTGAGCATTACCTCAACTGCCCCCGAAACGGTAGTAGCCGACAACGTAGCCTCGACTAAGGTTGATATCTTCTCCCTCACCGATATGGCTACGTCGATAAGCGGCCCGATTGCTCCCACGGCCGGCCAATCGGCCACCTACGCTGTGACGACCACCAACAATGGCCCCACGCAGGCCGCAGGTGTAGTGCAAACTGTAGAACTGCCTGCTGGCTTGTCGTCGGTAACCTTAACGAATGCCAACGGCGCAGCCATTACGCTGCCCGCCGGTGCCTACAACGCTACTACTGGCTTGCTCACGCTACCCACGGCGGCCGTAGCCGCTACCCAGCCGGCCGGTGCTTCGGTGCTTACCTATGTGACATTCACGGTACCCACCAGCATGGGCTTCCCCGTGACGGCGGCCGTATCGACGACCTCGCAGGAAACCGTTGCGACCAATAACGTGGCTACCCTCACGACTACCCCAGCCCCAGCGGCCGATGTAAACGTAGCCCTGAGCGGCCCGAGCACCACGGCACAAGGCAATGTGGTAACCTACACCGTAGCTACTACCAATGCTGGCCCTTCGGTGAACCCTAGCTCGACTACCACGGTGCAGCTGCCCTTAGGTCTAAGCAACGTGCAGGTGAGCGGCGGTGGCTCGTATAACAGCAGCACCGGCGTGGTGACCTTCCCAGCCCTGACCGACCAAGCCGCGGGCGCTGCAGGTGCTGTCAGCAACACCATCTCGTTTGTAGCCCCTACGACTACGCCCCTCACCGTGACGGCCCAAGTGGCCGTGACGCCTGCCGGCAACGACCCGAACCTGAACAACAACTCGGCTACCGTGAACACCACGGTTAACCCTTCGAACACCAACCTGCTCGATGAGTCGACGACCATTGCGGCTACTGTGGGAGGTGCGGCGGTAAGCACTTCTAACCCAGTAGTAGCTGGTGGCGCTGTCACCTTCACTGCTACGGCTACTAACACCAACTTGGCGGGCACGCCGAGCACAGCTGCTACCAATGTAGCCGTGCGCTTGCAGCTACCAGCTGGCCTCAACCCAGCCAATGTGATACTAAGCAATGGCAGCTACGACCCGGCCACCGGAGTAGCCACTTTTAACACCCTAGGCAGCCAAGCAGCGGGTGCAAGCAACAGCTTCACGGCCACCATCAACAACGTACCCGGCAACGCTACTTCGCTCGTGGCAGCCTCCTATGTGAGCACTACGAACAGCGACTCGAATCCGAATAACAACGTGGCCCCCATTACGCTGCCCTTTGCGCCGCGTGCCGATGTGACCACGACCCTCAGTGGCCCGAGCACCATTGCACCCAACTCGTCGGCTACGTACTTCGTGACGACCCGCAACGTAGGCCCTTCGGCGGCCAGTGCCGTGAATACCACGGTGCAGCTTCCCGCTGGCCTGGTTGGGGTGGTAGTGAGCGGTGGCGGCAGCTACGATGCCAATACTGGCCTCATTACCTTCCCCACCGTAGCTAGCTTGCCTGGCTACTCGGGCTCGGCTGCCGCTAACACGGCTGCCCAAGCGCTGGAGTACACTATTACGATGACGGCCCCAAGCACCATCACGAGCTCGGCAGGGTACACTATCACGAGCACAGTGAGCACGGCCACCACCGAGCTTGCTACTCAGGCACCGAACACGGCTAGCCTCACAACCACGGCTGCCAACCAGCCGCCCGTAGCCAGCAATATTGTGAACTCGCTACAAACGCCCGAAGGCAACACCGCACAGCAGGCACTTATTTCGCCGCTGCAAGCCACTGACCCCGATGGCAGCGTAAACAGCTATACGCTCACTAGCCTGCCCACGAGCGGCACGCTGTACTACAACAGCGGCAGCACGTACACGGCTATCACTAGCGCCAACCTACTCGGTGGCACCTCGCAGCTCAACCTGACGCCCACCCAGGCGCAGACGCTGAAGTACACGCCGGCCACCGGTTTTGCAGGCAACGCCTTCTTCAACTACTTGGCTACCGACAATGGCACCCCAGCGCTGGCCAGCACGCCGGCTCTTTATACCATTCCGGTTGGAGCCGACAACGCAGCTGTGTACGCTAATACGCCTGTGAAGGCATCGGCCGCCACCTATGCTGCCAACGATGTCATCTCTTTTGTAACGGACAACAACGGCGCGCTGTACAACGCTAGCGCACAAGTGTACAACACCACCAGCGGCAACCTGCAAACCGGGGCTGCCAATGGGATAGCCGCCGCTACTTCGACCGGGGTATTCACCAGCTCGCAGTACAACTACATCACCAACCTCTCGCAGCTGGGCCTGGTGCTGAACGCTACTACAGGCCAGATACAGGTGCAGACGCCCAGCAGCCTGCTCCCTGGCACGTACACCCTGAACATCACGACCACCGACCAATACAATGGCATCACCACACAGCCAGTTACCTTCACCATCGGCGGCACGCCGCTGCCAGTAGTATTGGTTGATTTTGGGGCACGGGCCGTGCAGCAGCGCGATGCACTGCTCAGCTGGTCTACCGCTTCAGAGGTTAACAGCGCTTACTTCGAAGTAGAGCGCAGCTTCGATGGCACCACCTTCGCGGCCATTGGCCGGGTAACGGCGCAAGGCACCAAAGCGGCGGCCAGCACCTATACCCTCACCGATGCGGGCGTAGCTGCCAAAGCTACTGGCGCAGTGTACTACCGCCTGCGCCAAGTAGACCTCGACGGCACGGCCACCTATTCGCCCCAGCGCACGGTGAGCTTCGCCAAAGTAGCCACTGTGAGCCTGAATGTGTACCCCAACCCCGTGGTTGACCGCACGACCCTAGACCTGAGCCAGCTGCCCGCCGCAGGCACTTTCCAGGTACAGCTGCTCGATGCTACCGGCCGCGCAGTGCGCACTTGGGCCCTAGGTGGTGGCCAGCTTCAACCTCTGGAACTAACCGGCCTAGCCAGTGGCTCTTACCTGCTCGTGGTAGCAGGCACGCAGCCCGACGGCTCACCCCTACGCCAGGCCCTGCGTCTGACCAAGGAGTAAGCTACCGGCAACGACCTAGGTACTAAAAAAGGCCCTTCCCGCTCGGGAAGGGCCTTTTTTGTTTAGGCGGGTAGCAGTATGAGCTATTCGGTCTCGTCGAAGCGCTGCGCCATCATAGTAGAGTTGCGCCGCTGGCGGTGCTTGCCCTTAGCCAAGTTATCGGGGTTGGTAGGCAGCAAGGCCATGCTACCTAGGTAGGCTTGTGCCTGAGGTGTCTGCTCCAGCTTGCGGTAGTCGCGCAGCTGACTCGCTGATAACAGCTTGCCTAGCACTTGGTCGAGCTGCTGGGCCTCGGTAGCAGTCAAGTTGGGCGTTTCGGTAGCAATGCCATTCACCGCCAACACATTCAAGTAGTTTACTTCCTGGTCGAGGTAGGTGCGTAACAACGATGACTGCTCGGGGGCGAGCTTTAGCTTGGTCTGGCACAGCTCCGTGAAGCGTTCAGCGCTGGCCTGGGCGTTGGGGGCGGGTGTAGCCGCGCGGCCAGCTTGCGCTAGGGCGGGCGTAGCCCACGCCGATGCACTCACCAACAAGCCCGCCAGCAAACGGCGGTACAGTATACTGCTCATATTTCGTAGGATTTAGAGTGGGAGGGTTAGGCTTGAACTGGCCACATGAGCAATAAGTTGCCTGCTTCCTATTCCTCCTCCAATAAGTACCAGTGCGCCCCTGCCACCTAGTGCAGCCCACGTCGATAACCTAGGCTGCTCTGTGAGCTAGTGCCAGGCGGCCAATGAGTTTTTTAGCACGCTTCGCAACCCCCGGCCGGCGTTTGCCAGTTTAACGAAGCAACTACTTACTTAGCTCTAAATAATTATACCCACTTATGCATAGTGACTATGACGTGCTCGTCATCGGTGCGGGCAGCGCCGGGCTGAGCGCGGCCCTCACCCTCGGGCGCTGCCGCCGCCGGGTGTTGGTAGCCGATGGCGGCCCCACTCGCAATGCGCCATCGGGCGCCGTGCACAGCTTTTTCTCTCGCGATGGCATTCGGCCGGCCGCATTGCTGCATATTGGGCGCGAGCAGCTGGCGCCATACCCTACCGTCGAGGTGCGCGAGTTCAAAATCACGGCCCTTACTAAACTGGCCCAAGGGTTTGAAGCTACTGGTCAAAATGGCCAGGGGCACCCTACCAAGGCTACGGCGCGGCGGGTACTGCTAGCTACCGGCGTCGACGACGTACTGCCGCCGCTACCGGGCTTTCGCGAGCTGTGGGGCAGTAGCGTGCTGCACTGCCCCTACTGCCATGGCTATGAAGTGCGCGACCAGCCGCTGGCCGTATATGGCCAGGGCAAAGCGGTAGCGGGCCTTGCGTTACTCATCAGCCGCTGGAGCGCCGATGTGATAATTGTCACCAATGGCCCCGGCCACCTTACCGATTATGCCCGGCAGCGGCTGCGCCGCCAGGGTATTGTAGTACGCGAAGAACCCATTGCACGGCTGGTAGGCACGGCCCGCGGCGGCCTGCGCTGCGTCGAGTTTACCGATGGTAGCTACATCGAGCGCAGCGCTTTGTTTCTGCACCCGCCGCAGGAGCAACGCAGCACGTTGGCCGCCGACCTAGGGGCGCGCCTTACTGGCAAGGGCGCCGTCTGGGTCGATAAAAATGCACAAACCACGGTGCCCGGCCTCTATGCTGCCGGTGACATGGTACCCGGCCAGCAGCAAGCGCTACTGGCGGCCGCTAGCGGTAGCAAAGCCGCCATTTGCCTCAACGAAGGCCTAACCCGCGCCGAGGTAACCTAGGCCAAGCACCTAGTTGCGCACCAGCTTCTCGGTGGCCACAAAGTTTTCACCCTTCACCAGCACCAAGTACAAGCCCTTGGGCATCCGACTGATATCTAGCCGGCTTACCGGAGTGCGGGCAGTGGTTTGCAGGGCCACGCGGCCGCTCACGTCTTGAATGCTAATCTCGTAAGTGGCGGCGCGGGCTTCTATTGTCAGGTAGTCATTAGCCGGATTAGGATAGCACTGCACAGCGGGGGGCGCTTGCTTGCTCGGCGCAGCGCTCAGTAGGGCACATTGCTGGCTAAAGACCCCATCTAGGTAGTCTAGCCGCCGAGTAAGCCAGTCAGCAGTATAAGCTAGTTGCTTATCATCGTAGTTATAGCCCGACCACACCGCGTGCTCGCGCTGATACACACCGTTGGTACGCAGGTAGGTATTATTGGCCACAAACTTGGCCATAATGTAGTCGGACGTGAGAATGGTAGTGCGCAACTCGGCCCACCGGCGGGCCAGCACGCTACGAAAGCCCGAGGGCGAGCAATCCTGATTTAGGCGCTTGTAAAAGCCATTTGTTACGATATCGTTGGTCGTGTTGTCGTTCAAACCCATCCAGTTATTCCCAAATACGCCATCCAAATCCCACGGCACGTAGAAGTAAGGCTCGCCAGCATTGTACTTGGCAATGTACAAATTTTTGCCATAATTATCAGTTGCCCGTAGTACATTCATAAAAATGTAGTAGTCAACGGCATTCTGCAAATCAAATTTGCCTTGATACTGCTTCACAAAGTCAGCATCTGAGCTTTTTTCAACGAAGCGAACAAAATCATACAAATTCTTCCAATCTGTATACTCTTCGGGATGCTTATATTCAAAACCGCCCCAGTTAGGACTGTTATTATCAAAATCTGGCAGTGAGGTAAAAAGAACAGCGCCATCCCAATATGCGCCCTTATATAATTCCCCTTTAATTGTGTTTGTATATTTTTTTAGCTTTAATTGCTTTTTATCAATACGCTCTCCTATTGTATAAATACCTTTATACTCATCGTTCACAAATAATTCAACGTAAGCCATCGCTATGCCATTCTTAGCGGCAGGCTCTTTGTCTTTGTAGTACAGCTGGCTCATTTCCTGCCACAGCTCGTTGGCTACCTTGCTGTTAGCGCGCATGGGCTCATTGAATAGCGCTTGCATGTTCCACTTGTTGTCGGTGCGCATGCCCAGAAGCTGCATGTCCCGATTAGTATTGCCCACTGTATCGGCCCAGAAGCTGAGCTCATACGATTTTTTGGGATAGTTCTGCGAATTGCCACCTCGCACTTCAATACCTAGGTTGGAGCTGGTTATAGTTCCGTTTGCTTCCGACATCGTGAACGTGGCGTACACGCTAGGAGCATCCACAATGGCATATTTAGTAGTTATAGTCACAACGGGCAGCTTGGTGAAATACACCGTGTAGGCCGTGTTGGCATACTCAACTACATAGGAGTTCTCTGTGCTTGTTATTGGGCTATTATCTACTAGGCTATATTTCTTATCTAGAATAAGCTCGCTGCTGCCTTCGGTGCCAGCAGCCAAAATTTCGTCGACAGGCTTGTTTATTACTATCAAGTGGTGCTGCTCATCTACATGATAGAAGCTCGGAGCTACTACTATCTGAGTGCCACTACATTTATTAATCGTTTTAGCTACACTACCTAAGGCTGACCCAAGAAAAAGGAAAGAAACTATTGTACATTTGAAAGTAAATGAATGCTGCATGTTTGTTTTCGATAATGATTAAGTAGGAGAATTCGAACGACTTATATTTCAGATTATTTATTATTTTTATTCTAAATAAGTATTTACTCTTAGAGTAACAAATTATAATTCGGCTTCAAAATTCGGCTTTAATTGCGAGCTCAACTAATTTATTTTGTTAATACTAGCCGATTTACCTAATTTCATTTGCAAATCATAATGCGCTATACATTATATCCTATTTTCGCGAAACTTATAGGGACACTTTGCCTGAGTCTAATAGCTACTGCAGGCTACGGGCAGCGCTTTGCCGCTATTGGCGATTACGGGTTGGCTGGTCCAGCCGAGCGCGATGTGGCCGACCTAGTAAAGAGCTGGAACCCGGATTTCATTATCACGCTGGGTGACAACAACTATGACTTTGGTGACTCGACTACCATCGACCGCAACATTGGCCAGTATTACCACGCCTATATCTATAAGTATCGGGGCCGCTATGGGCCAAGTGCCTCTACTAATCGCTTTTTCCCGTCGCTCGGCAACCACGACTACTACACTCGCAACGGCGAGGCCTACCGCGACTACTTCACGCTGCCCGGCAATGGCCGCTACTATGACTTTGTGCGGGGCGACGTACATTTCTTTGCCCTCAATAGCGACCCGAAGGAGCCCGACGGCATCAGCGCTACATCGGGGCAAGCACAGTGGCTACGTGCCGGACTGGCAGCCTCCACTGCTCGCTGGAAGGTGGTGTATTTTCACCATGCGCCCTATTCGTCGGGGCCACATGGCAATACGGTGGCCCTGCAGTGGCCCTTCCAGGACTGGGGCGCCTCGGTAGTACTGACAGGCCACGAACACATCTATGAGCGCCTATTGGTAGACGGATTTCCATACATTATTAACGGCCTAGGGGGGCGTAGCATCTACCCTAAAGGCCCCAAGCAGCTACCCGAGAGCCAGCGGTTATTTAATGGTGACTATGGCGCCATGCTCCTCGCGGCCACGCCCGACAGCCTGACCATGCAGTTTTTTACCCGCAAGCAGGTGTTGGTTGATACCTACGTGCTGCACCGCACCATTAGCACTAGCCCCCAACTCTACACGGCCACCCCCAATCCCTTCCTGGATTTTACGAGGCTGGAATACTCGCTGCCCAGCCCTACCCAGGTACAACTGCGAGTGCTGAATATGCTGGGGCAGGAGGTGGCACGCTTGCACCAGGGCCTGATGCCCGCCGGCTGGCACCGGCTGGAGTGGCAGCGCAATGGGCTCGCGCCGGGCTTGTACTATGTGCAGCTGCTAGGCCCTGGTTTTTCGCAGGTAACGCGCGTAGTAGCCTTGTAGCACTATAGTAAAGTAGTCGCGGCCGAGCCCTAGGTGGCAGTCTAGCTAGCCAGCCACGCATAGGCGGCGGCTTCGTCCATGAATGTAGCCCGCTGGCAATCGGCCTCGGCGGCCGACACCATCGCCGTGACAGGCTGCTGCGCTCGCAGCGGCGACACCAGAAAGGCCAGCCGCACGGGGGCCGCGTAGCGCCCGCGCAGCGAGGGCGCAAACTCGCGGCTAAACCAGGCATTGACTACGGGCTCGATGACGTCTTCGCGGCGGCGCAGGTCGAGCAGCCACTGACTGCAATGCACTTCGTCGGCCGCTGCCCTGATGGCGAGGTAGCCGCTCTGCAGCTCGGCGGGCGTAACCTCGCGCTGCCAGCGCGCAATCACTAGCCCTAGGTCGGGGCGATACACGAGGGTGAGGCCAGGAGCTAACATAGGCGGAACAGTAATGCGCCGCGTGGCGGCTACTGCGCAAGATAAGTGGCCGGCGGGCTTGGCAGGTGCATACTTTTGCTCGGGAAGGTGGTTTACTTTTTTTGCCTTCTGCTTTGCTGCCCATGAGCCCGACCACACCGGACCCTACCCCACACGACCCCTACGCCGCGCTGCGCATTCCTGATTTTCGCCGCTACATATCCGCCCGCGCCCTATTTTCGGTGGCCACTCAAATTCAGGGGGTGGTCGTGAGCTGGCAGATTTTTAAGCTCACCAACGACCCACTGGCCCTAGGTCTCATTGGGTTGGCCGAAGCCATCCCGAGCATCACCGTTTCGCTTTATGCTGGGCACGTGGCCGATTCGGTGCGGCGCAAGCGCATCGTAGTGCCAGCGGTGCTAGTGCTCTTTTTGTGCGCCGTCACGTTGTGGTGGCTGGCGCACCCGGCGCTAGCGGGCGTGCTCGCAGGCGGCCGCCTGCACCTCGATGCGCTGCACGCCACGGTGGTGTGGCCGCTATACTTAGTCATTTTTGTGAGCGGCATTGCGCGGGGCTTTATGGGGCCGGCGCTATTTTCATTTATGCCGCAACTGCTACCTAGCCGCGACGTGCTGGCCAATGCCGTAACCTGGAGCTCGACTACCTGGCAGGCGTCGGCGGTGCTAGGGCCGGCCATTGGAGGGCTACTGCTGCACCGCAGTGTCGAGTTTGCCTATGGCGTCGATATGGTCATGGAGGGCTTGGCGCTGCTGTTCTTTATCAGCATTGCCAGCCGCGAGTTGCCGCCCATCGAGGGCGAAAAGCTGAGCATGGGCGAAAGCATTACTAGCGGTATCAAGTTTATTTTCAACAACCAGCTAGTACTAGCTGCCCTGTCGCTCGACATGTTTGCAGTGCTATTTGGCGGAGCGGTGGCGCTGCTGCCTTTCTTTGCCGAAAACATCCTGCATGGCGGCCCCGACGCATTTGGCTACCTGCGTGCAGCCCCGGCAGTGGGCTCGGTGCTGATGGCCATCTTCCTCACTTTCTCGCCCCTCAAAAAAGGCGCCGGTCGCAAGATGCTGTGGGCCGTGGCAGGCTTTGGGGCGGCCACGGTGGCCTTCGCGCTGTCTACCAACTTCTACTTCTCGATGTTCCTGCTCTTCTTGACCGGGGTGTTTGATTCGGTGTCAGTTATTGTGCGTCAGACGCTGGTGCACACCTACACGCCCGAGTACATGAAGGGCCGCGTGTCGGCCGTGAACAGCATATTCATCGGCTCGAGCAACGAAATTGGCGCCTTCGAGAGCGGCACGGCGGCCAAGCTCATCGGCACCGTGCCGAGCGTTGTCTTTGGCGGGCTCATGACCATGCTGGTGGTGGCTATCACGAGTTGGAAGGCCGACCAGCTACGCAAGCTGGAAATGGGCGCGGGGAAGAAATAGGTTTTTCAAGGAGCCATTAACAAGGAGCAGCGAGCAGCCTAGGTATTATAGGCGGCTCGTTGCTCCTTGTTAATTATTTACTTTTTTCGACGACTCGCGCACCAGCAGCTTGGGCTTGAGCACTACGCTGGCGGCGGGGGCGGCGCGCCTAGGTTCACGCTGTATCATTTGGAGCAGCAGGCGCACGGCGGTTTGGCCCATTTGGCCGCAGCACTGGTCTACGGAGCTGAGCTGTGGCTCGGTAAGCTCGGTGAAAGCTTCGTTGCTGAAGCCTACTAGGGCTACGTCTTGGGGCACGCGGCGCTTGTGCTTTTTCAGTACTTGCAGCGCCCCCACCACGGCCAGGTCGTTGGAGGAGAAGATGGCATCAAAGGGCACGCCGCTTTTGAGCAGCTGGCGCGTGGCCTGGGTACCGCCGCGCTGGTTCATCTCGCAGATAATAGAGAGGGCTTCGTCGGGCACCAAGCCGTGGGCCTGCAAGGCATCGAGGTAGCCTTGGTGGCGGTTTTTGTGAATGCCTAGGTGTTGCTCGCCACCTAGGTGTGCAATGCGGCGGCAGCCCTGCTCTATGAGGTGCGTTACGGCTTGGTAGGCGCCTTGGTAGTCATCGAGCACCACGGCCCGCACCTGCTCGCCCTCGAAACCCTCCACTGCCCGGTCGAAAAAAACTAAGGGTACCTGCTGCGCCCGCACCTGCTCGAAATGCCCAAAATCTTGCGTTGTCTTGGCCAGCGACACTAGAATGCCTTCGACCTGCGCATTCATAAAAAGGTCGAGGTGCTGGCGCTCTTGGTTTACGTCTTCGTTCGACTGGCAGATGAGCACTTGGTAGCCGGCTTTGCTGGCCGCTACCGTGATGCCGTGCACCACTTCGGGGAAAAAGTGTCCTTGAATGTGCGGCACCACCACGCCCAGCATGCGGCTGCGGCCCCGGCGCAGAGCGGCGGCCAGTTGGTTAGGCTGGTAGTGCAGCTCGGCCGCTAGGGCGCGCACGCGCTCTTTGGTAGCTTCACTTACGTCTTTGTGATTAGATAAAGCCCGCGAAATAGTAGACGGCGATAGCTTCAGCGCAGCCGCTAAGTCGGTGATAGATGCCCGGCGGTTAGCCATGAGATAGGAGTAATAAGCGGAACAGCCACGTGCTCAGTTCACAAGCGGGGGTAGCCAGCGGCCGCCGCCCAGGCCCAACTGGCTAGTATACGCAAGCTACTGGTAAGGGCGGCAATTTAGCCCGGGTAGCGGTCCGACCAGCAGGTTTTTAATGTCCTGGTCAGTACCTTTCGGATACTTTTTGGTTAAGAAAATACGTCTTTTTGGTATTTCCAAACCTTCCCGGTGGAACTAGCGCGCGATTTTGCTGAGTCAGACTATCTGCGCCGTCTCAAGCAAGACGACGAGCGGGCGTTTGACGCGCTTTTTCGGCACTACAGCGCCCTAGTTTATCGCTTTGCCTACAGCTACCTCAAGTCGCGCCCGGCTGCCGAAGAGATTGTGCAGGAGTGTTTTATCAAAATATGGGAAAAGCGGGCGCAGCTCCGCGACGACTTGCCGCTGAAGGGCTACCTCTTCACCACGGCCCACCACGCGGTGCTCAATGAGCTGCGCCGCGACCAGCACCACCTACGCCTGCACGGCCAAGTAGCGGCCGCCGCGGGCCCAGCTAGCGTCGCCAACGAGGTCGAGTATCAGGAGATGGAAGCGCTCTACCAGGCAGCCCTCGAACGCCTACCACCCAAGCAGCGCGAGGCATTTTTGCTAAGCCGGCAGCAGGGGCTTTCCTACCCTGAGATAGCTGAGCGCCAAGGCGTATCAGTAAAGACGGTAGAAGCCCACATGATGCAGGCGCTCAAAACCATGCGCTCGTATTTCCGGCTGCACGGCGGCGGTATCCTAGGTCTGCTGCTAACGCTAGCGGTGGGCAGCCGGTAGTAGCTAGTGTAGCTTGGGCCCTGCGCGTTCGAGTGCAAGTCCAGCAAGCAGCCTCGTGGACACAGCCTTTGTCAATGTACCTAGGCGCGCCATGTCCGCGCGCTTGTGCTCACAGCGCCGCGCCAGCACTGCCACTTAGCTACCTTGCCTTACCAGATGCCTTTCTCTATGCCCAAACTCCTGCCACTTCTTCTGCTCGCCCTAGGTACCCAAGTGAGCCACGCTCAGGCGCCAAGCCCAACCACTCCCGCTACGACATTAGCGCCCAGCGACTTGAAGATAGTGTATTTTGGCTCGTCGGTGCCATTTGGGCAGGGTGCTACTGGCAAGTATGGCTACCCCAGCCGCTACAGCGCCCTGCTGGCGCAACGCGCCAAAGCAGGCCTAGGGGCACCCTGGACCACAGCCAACATCAGCATTCCGGGCGACAACACCCCTAAGGTGCTGGCGCGCTGGGAGCGCGACCTGCCTCCGCAGCAGGGGCGCTACGTGGTGTACGCCCTCGCCCTTGGCAACGAAGGCATTCACGAAGGGGGCCAACCCAAGTTCGACCAGTTTAAGGCCAACATGCAGGTGCTCCTAGCGAAAGCGCGTGCGCAAGGCATGGTGCCGGTTGTGACCAATAGCTATACCCGCAACGACTACACCGCTGAGGACTACGCCTTTATTCAGCAAATGAACCTGCTGCTGCACAGCTGGGCCGTGCCCACCGTGAACCTGCTTGGGGCCGTAGACGACGGCCACGGCCGCTGGGCCGCCGGCTACTTCGACGATGGCCTGCACCCCAACGACCTAGGCCACGCCGAGCTCTTCCACGCCTGGGTGCCCTCGCTCTTTGATGCCCTGCGGGCAGGCAAACCGCTACCTAAGCGGCAAGCTACGGCGGGTCTGTCGCTGGCGGGGGGCGCGCTGCGCTTGGTGCCCGAGGCACTGGTGCATCCGTTCACGCAGGTTGTCAGCTTTCGCGCCAAAGCGCCTGGCACCCTGCTTACGCTACAAGACAGCACCAATACGGGCCGCCTCAGCCTAGGTGCGCAGGGGCAGCTTATCTATACCTCGGCTAAGGCTGGCCGGCTCACTAGCACTGCGCACGTGGCTGATGACAAGTGGCACCAAGTGGCCCTGACGCACTATTTCGCCCGCGGCGAAACCTTGCTGTACCTTGATGGCAAGCTGGTGGGCCACCTGCCCGAGCAACTCCGCACGCGCCAGCTCACCCTAGGGGGCAGCCAAGCCCCGGCCGGCGCCCAGTATCGCAACTGGCTCTTTTACCGCTCGGGAATGAACGAGGCCGAGGTGCGCGCCCTCGCTGCCGACTCGTTGCTTAAATCGAGCTTGGAGCTGTACGCTCCCCTCAATGGCCGGGCTGCCCTGCCCGCGCAGCTCGCCAACTTGGCCCAAAGCACCAATGTGCTGGTGCGAGTACCTAGCCCGGCCGCAAGCCCGGCACGACGTATTAACACCCGGCGCACGGCCCCGGCCAAAACGACTACACGTTAAAAAGCGGAACCGCATACAGACCGGACGCATATTTTAATGCGTTGATAGCTACACGCTTAATAAAAATTTAATTTTTTTATGGGTTCAGACTAAGGGGGGAGGCCGGGCGGCAGTGTAGTACTGCAAACGATTGTTGCCTTGGGGCATAGCCCTAGGCAGGTAAAAAGTGTAGCTGCACCGAGCAGCGCTGCCTTTTGCTTGCTTGCCGCCCCGCCAAACTGCCTATGAGCCCAGCCATTACGCAAGAGCTATTTACTGCCTACGTGCAAGGCACCGCCTCGGCGGCCGATGCGGCCACCGTGCGCGCCTGGTTGGCCCAGCCTGCTAACCAGCTGCTGGCGCAGTACTGGATGAGCCAGCACTGGGAAGAGCTAGATGCTCAGCCCACAGCATTAGCCGATGAGCCCAACTTTGAAGCCCTGCTCGGCCAAGTGCACGGGCGGCTGGGCCTGGGTCAGTCGCGTCGCCTACCCGTGGCGGCACCAGCCTGGCGGCGCTGGGCGGCGGCGGCCGCTGTGGCTGGCACTGTGCTCGGTGGCGGAAGCTGGTGGCTCTATAACCAGCGCCCAGCTGCGGCCCCAGCTCAGCAAATTGCCACGGCCTATGGCCAAACCCGCACAGTGCAGCTGCCCGACGGCTCGAGCGTAGTACTCAACGGGCACTCGACGCTGCGCTACCCCGCTACCTGGGCCGCCGGCAAGCCTCGCGAGGTATGGCTCGATGGCGAAGCCTACTTTTCGGTGCAGCACCAGGCTGACAACCAGCGCTTTTTGGTGCACACCACGGCGGGTTTCAAGGTAGAGGTTCTAGGTACCAAATTCACCGTATCGCGGCGCCGTGACCAAGGCCGGGTGGTGCTACTATCGGGCAAGGTGCGCGTGCACTTCGATAACCGCCAGCAACCCGACGTGATTCTGAAGCCCGGCGAGTTGGTCGAAACCCGTGAGGTACAGCCGGCCCAGCCCGTGGTGACGGCCTACCGCGCCGTGCACACCGCCCCCTACGCCAGCTGGAAAGACGCGCAGCTGGTGCTCGACGAAACCTCCATTGCGGAATTGGCGACCCGTCTGCAAGACACCTACGGCCTCGAAGTAGTGGTGGCCACGCCCGAACTCAACCAGCGCCGCGTGACGGGCACCGTGCCCGTGCGCGACCTCACCGTGCTGCTGCAATCGCTAGAAGAAATTTTCCACCTACAAGCCACCCGGCAAGGCAACCGCCTGACCTTGACCGAACAAGCGAAGTAATTAAGACCTTTTTCCCCACCCTTCCCTTATGAACAAACCCCTTACCTACCTCGGGTGGCCAGTGGCACGCCCGGCGTGCCTAGCGGCTAGCGTAGCGGTGCTCCAGTTGCTGAACACCCCAGCGCACGCCCAGTTTTTGGCCGTGAACTCGATGCACCAGAGCGAGCCCACCGAGGCGCCCACTACTGCTAAGTCGGTACCCCTCAAGTCGCTGCTCAAGCAGTGGGAGAGCGAGTACCACGCCACCATTTTCTACGAAAGCGAGGTGGTAGACAACAAGCGCGTGGTAGCCCAGCCCACCGCTGGCTCGCTGGCCGAGAAGCTGGCTGCTGTGCTGCCCCAGGTATCGCTTCAGTTTAAGGAGCTGCGCGACAACTACTTTGTGGTGACTAGCCGGCCTGAGCAGGCACCTAGTGCTACGGCGGCAGCTACTATGGCACCGCAAAACGTGCCCGTATCGGGCCGCGTGACCGACCCCAAGGGCGAACCCCTGCCCGGTGTTACGGTGCTCGTAAAAGGCACCACCACTGGCACCTCGACGGGTCCCGACGGCAGCTTCTCGCTGAGCGTGCCTGAGAATAGCACATTGGTATTTAGCTCGGTGGGCTTTAAAACCCAGGAGCTACCCATCACAGGAGCTACTAGCACCATCGCTATTCGCCTCAGCGACGACCAGCAGGCCCTCAATGAAGTAGTAGTAGTGGGCTACGGTACCCAGACCCGCCAGGACCTGTCGACCTCGGTGGCCTCGGTAGGCAGCCAGGCGCTGGCCCGCCAGCCGGTAGCCGGCTTCGACCAGGCCTTGCAGGGCCAGGCACCGGGCGTACAGGTAGCGGCGCCCTCGGGGGCACCGGGGGCTGGTATTTCGGTGCGCGTGCGCGGCAACGCTTCGCTGAACCTAAACGGCTCGCCGCTGTACGTGATAGATGGTGTGCCGGTACTGCCTGACTACCAGCAGGAAATATCGGTAGGCAACCAGCGCCTCAACCCGCTGAACTCGCTTAACCCCAATGACATTGAGAGCATCGACGTGCTGAAGGATGGCGCCGCGGCGGCCATCTACGGCGTGCGGGCGGCCAACGGTGTAGTAGTAATTACGACCAAGCGCGGCAAGGTGGGCCAAGCACAAGTAGGCCTGAGCGTATACTACGGCGTGCAGAAGCTGCGCAAGAAGCTCGACGTGCTGAACTCGCAGCAGTTCATCCAAGAATACAACGAGATACAAACCAATGCCGGCCTGGCTCCGGTGAGCGCCACCGACCCACGCCTGCAAAGCAACACCGACTGGCAGGATGAGGTGTACCGCACGGCCAGCCTCCAAAACTACCAGCTCAACGTGAGCGGCGGCACCGAGAAAACCCGCTACTACGTGGCCGGCGGCTACTTCAACCAGCAGGGTATCAGCCAGAACTCGGGCTTCGACCGCTATAACTTCAAGATTAACCTAGAGCAAACGGTAAGCGAGCGCTTCCGCATTGGCACCAACCTCAACTTGAGCCGCACCCATACCAACGGCAGCGTGCGCTCGGAGCTGGCCCTAGGTAACTCGGGCACGGTGCTGGGGGCGCTATCGCAGATTCCGAACATTCCGGTGCGCAACGCCGACGGAACGTACGGCGTGAACCCGCTCAACCAGTCGGACAACCCAATAGGCAACCTGCTTGAAACTAACAATCAGGCTATTGTTTACCAAGCTATTGGTAACATCTACGGCGAGTTTGACATCCTGAAAAACCTGCGCGTGCGCTCGTCGCTGGGTATTGACTTCCGCACCCAGAACGAAAACCAGTTTATCAGCCGCAACTACCCCGGCACCACTAACGCCGACGCCTCGACGCGCGGCTCGGCCCGCACGGCAAGTAACCAACAAGTTATCTGGCTGAACGAGAATACGGTAACCTATACACCTAACCTTGGCGACAAGCACCACCTGACACTGTTGGCCGGTGAGTCGATGCAGGCTTCGAACCGCTTTACGTCGGGGGCCGAAACGCGCGGCTTCGTGTCGAATGCTGTGCCATACCTCAGTTCGGGGGCCACGGTTGTAGGCATTCCGGGCAGCTACGCCGATGAGTGGGCACTACTGAGCGTCTTTGGCCGCGCCAACTATGACTACGATGGTAAGTACTTGTTTTCGGCCAGCTTGCGTGGCGACGGTACCAGCCGCTTCATCGACAAGTATAAGTTTGGGTACTTCCCGGCTGTGAGCGCCGCTTGGCGCATTTCGAAGGAAAGTTTCTTTCCGCAGAGCGGCCCCGTATCGGACCTGAAACTGCGTGCCAGCTTCGGCGCCAACGGTAACCAAGAGATCTATACCTACCAGCGCTTTTCGCGCTACACGACTTCGGGCGTAAACTACCAGGGCGGCGGCTCGGCCATTGTGGGCGGCGTAACCCAAAGCGATATCGGCAACAATGACCTGCGCTGGGAAACTACCTACCAGTACAACGCGGGCGTGGATTTCAGCATGTTCGACAATCGCCTGACGCTGACTGTAGACCTCTACAACAAGCAAACTAGGGACCTGCTGCTCGCCGTGCCAATTCCGGTGAGCACGGGTGTTGGTAACTTGAGCGTGACGCAGAACATCGGGAAGATTCAGAACCGCGGCCTCGAAATCGGGCTGGTGACGACTAACGTGCAGGCGCAGAACAACGGCTTTGGCTGGACCACGAACTTCAACGTGAGCGGCAACCGCAACAAGATTCTGGACCTAGGCACGCAGGTGACGGGGGCAGGCGAGACATCAGCACGCAACATCATTTACGGGTCGAGCATTTCGCAGACGGGCCAACCGCTGGGCGCATTCTACGGCTACGTGATGCAGGGCCTAGTGCAATCAAATGCTGAAGGCCAGAACCTACCTACCCAAAACGGCAACCGGCCGGTGGCGGGTGATGTACGCTTTGCGGACCTCAACGGCGACGGGGTAATTAATGACCAAGACCGCGCTATCATTGGCAACCCCAACCCTAAGGCGTTTGCGGGTGTCACCAACAACTTCTCGTATAAGGGCGTCGAGCTAAGCGTGTTCTTCCAAGGGCAGTTTGGCAACCAGATTTACAACCAGACGCGCCAGATTCTGGAGTCGCAGTCGGACCCGCTGAACCAGAGCACCCGCGTGCTGAACCACTGGACAGCCACTAATACGAACACCGACATTCCGCGCCCGGTGCGCAACGACCCGCAGGGCAACAACCGCTTCTCGACGCGCTGGCTGGAAGATGGCTCCTACGTACGCCTCAAGAACGTGACAATAGCCTACAACTTCCCCACTAGCCTGAGCAAGCGCGCTTCTATTCAGAACCTGCGCCTCTATGTTACGGCCCAGAACCTCATCACCTGGACTGACTACCTAGGCTATGACCCCGAGGTGAACGCCGACCCCTACAACCAAACCGGTTTTGGCCGCGACTACGGCGTGTATCCCCAGTCGCGCACGTTCACGGTCGGTCTCAACGCTAATTTTTAAGCTGCCGCTAGCTCAGAATTCCCATGAAAAAGCTACTTATCCCGGCGCTCGGCGCCCTCAGCCTACTAGCCAGCTGCGACTTTCTTAAGAAAGAGCCCCTAGGCAGCATTACCCCCGAAAACTTCTTCCAAACCTCGGATGACGCCGAGGCCAGCCTCACGGCCACCTACGACGCTATGCAGGGCACCGGTGCCTACGGCCAGGACCTGAACGTGATGGGCGAAATGCCCAGCGACAACTGCAGCAGCACCAACGGCGACGTGAACGCGATGGACAAAATCATCTGGACGCCCACGACCAGCCAGGTTGGCAACGTGTACAACCAGTTTTACCAGGGTGTGAACCGGGCCAACATCGTGCTCAAGTACGTGCCCACCGTGACGATGGACACGGCCCGCCGCAGCCAGATTCAGGGCGAGGCGCGCTTCATTCGGGCGCTCAGCTACTTCAATCTGGCGCGCGTGTATGGCGGCGTACCCCTGCGCCTGACGCCCACCGAAAGCGGCGCCCCTGCCGACGTGAACCTGGCCCGCGCTACCACCGACCAAGTGTATGACCAGGTAGTGGCCGATTTGCAGCGCGCTGCCATCCAGATGCCTGCCAGCAACACCAACCGCGCTACCAAAAACTCGGCAAACGCCTTGCTGGCCCGCGTGCAGCTGACGCGCCGCAACTGGGCCGCCGCCCAGGCCGCTGCTGCTAAGGTGCTGGCTAGCAACATCACTCTAGGGTCATTCAACGCCCTGTACCCAGCCGAGAACAAGAGCGCCGAGTCGCTCTTCGAAATTCAGTACGCTGGCAGTGCCGATGGGGGCAACATCTTGCCCGACTTGCTGCTGCCCTCGCCGCTGGCCACGTATTCCTTCCCCAAGTTTAACATTCCGACGGCCGAGCTGCTGGCTTACGCTGACACGGTGAATGATACCCGTTGGGCCTTTGCGGGCATCGTAAACTCGGCGGCCGGCAAGGTCATTGGCCGTAACCACGCTAGCTACATCGACGGCAAGCCCGGCAACGGTGGCAATAGCAACGACGTGGGTCCTTTTGTGTACAAGTGGCGCGGCATCGGCAACAACTTCAGCTCGGCCGACAACACCTATGTACTGCGCTACGCCGAGGTGCTGCTGGCTTACGCTGAAGCTGTAAATGAGCAAACCGGCCCCAGCGCCGACGTGCTGGCCAAGCTAAATCCCGTGCGCCAGCGCGCTGGCTTAGCGGCCCTCAGCCTGGCCTCGCCTCAGGCCCTCACCAAGCAAGCTATGCGCAACGAAATCGACCGCCAGCGCCGCCTAGAGCTGGCCTTCGAAGGTGAGCGTTGGTTTGACTTGCTGCGCTATGCCCGCCACAACGCAGTGGAGGCTGGTGCCCATACTGTCACGGCACTCGACATCATTGCCCAGCAGCGCCAAGGCAACCGCGATGTGAACTATCTGCTGTTCCCGTTGCCGCAAGGCGAAATCAACACGAACCCCCTGGTTACTCAAAACCCAGGGTACTAGCCAAAGCTGTCGTTTCGGGGCCTGGACTGGGAAAAAGTGGATAAAGAACTATCTGGCCCCGGAGCGGCATGCTAGTAGCAGTTTGCTACTAGCTACGCACCAAATTATTACGCTTGTCATTACGCGAAGGAACGACGAAGCAATCGCACCTAGGCGAGCTGTTCGGGTGTGGTTGCTTCATCGTTTTCCAGCCATGACAAGCGTTTTTTATTCCCATCCCCCTTCTTATGCTATCTGTTTCTGTTTGCCGCTTAGGCCTAGGTGCTGTATTAGCCCTCACACTAGTGCCAAGCTATGGCCAGCGCGCCAAGACCAACGCCAAAGCGGGCGTGGCCTCCTGGATTACTACCCCCGACCAAACCCAGCGCTTGCAGCCGCAAGCCGCGCGCCTGGCTTTCAGCAAAGCGGCCCCTACGGGCACGGTGATTGAAATCGACGATAGCCAGCGCTTTCAGACCATGGATGGCTTTGGCTACTGCCTCACCGGGGGCAGCGCCGAACTGCTGCACGCCATGAGCGCCCCGGCGCGAACTAAACTGCTGCGCGAACTGTTCGGCACCGATGCCAACGGCATCGGCGTGAGCTACCTGCGCCTGAGCATCGGGGCCTCGGACCTCGATGCCCAGGTATTTAGCTACGACGACCGGCCGGCCGGTGAAACCGACCCGACGCTGGCGCACTTCAGCCTGGCGCCCGACGAGGCGCACCTCATTCCGGTACTAAAGGAAATTCTGGCTATCAACCCGGCTATCAAGCTCATGGGGTCACCCTGGAGCCCGCCGACCTGGATGAAAACCAACGGCGAAAGCAAGGGCGGCTCGCTCAAGCCGGAGTTTTACGGGGCCTACGCGCAGTACTTCGTGAAGTACCTGCAAGGCATGCAGAAGCACGGTATTCGCCTCGACGCCATCACGGTGCAGAATGAGCCACTGCACCCGGGCAACAACCCCAGTCTGCTGATGACTGCCGAGCCGCAGGCCGAGTTTATTGGCCAGCACCTAGGGCCGGCTTTCAAGGCGGCGGGGCTCAAGACCAAAATCGTCTGCTACGACCACAACGCTGACAAGCCCGACTACCCCCTCACGGTGCTCGGCAATGCCACCGCCAACCCCTACGTCGATGGCTCAGCGTTTCACCTCTACGCTGGCCCCATCGAGGCCCTGAGCAAGGTGCACGATGCATATCCGACTAAAAACGTGTATTTCACCGAGCAGTGGACGGGGTCGAAAACCACCTTTGAAAGCAACCTAGGGTGGCACGTGAAAAACCTCGAAATAGGCGCGCCGCGCAACTGGGCCCGCACCGTGCTAGAGTGGAACCTGGCCGCCGACCCGCAGCAGAATCCGCACACGCCGGGCGGTTGCACCGAGTGCCTAGGCGCCATTACGCTGGCCCCCGGCGACGCCGTGACTCGCAACGTGGCCTACTACACCGTGGCCCACGCCAGCAAGTTCGTGCGCCCCGGCTCGGTGCGTGTGGGCTCGACCACTGCGGCGGGGCTATCCAACGTGGCCTACCGCACACCTAGCGGTGGCCACGTGCTGCTGGTAGTTAATGACCAGGCTACGCCCCAAACCTTTAGCCTGCACTACCTAGGGCAGGCGGCCCAGGCTACGCTACCGGCTGGCGCCGTGGCCACCTACGTGTGGTAGTAGCACCGTTTAGTCCGCGAGCTAGCCCACGTGGCACTCGCGGACTAAACCGCGCTACAGCCGCAGATATTCCACCTTTTACGAATCCTCTCCATGGCTTTTCCCACCCGTTTTCGTTATTCGGCAAGCTTCTTACTCGCTGCTACCCTGCTATTCGGCGGCTGCAAGAAGGACGAGTCGCCGGCTACACCCACGCCCACCCCTACCCCACCGACGCCCACACCGGCTGCGCCGGCGCAGATAGCCGTGTGGCTGACCACGCCCGACAAGGCGGCGCTGTTTTATAACCAGCCCGCGGGCCTAAGCTTTGGGGCCACGGCCAACTCGAACCCGACCATCGCGGTCGATACGACGCAGACCTTTCAGACCATGGATGGCTTTGGCTACACCCTCACCGGGGGCAGCGCCTTCGTGCTGAGCCAGATGACGGCTGCCAATCGGGCGGCGCTGCTCAAAGAGCTATTTGCCACGGATGAGAACAACATCGGGGTGAGCTACTTGCGAGTGAGCATTGGGGCGTCTGACCTCAACGCCTCAGTGTATACCTACGACGATGCCAGCAGCCCCGACCCTACACTGGCTAGCTTTAGCCTAGCGCCCGACGAGGCGTATTTCATTCCGGTGCTCAAGGAAATTGTGGCTATCAACCCGGCCATCAAAATCCTAGGGTCGCCTTGGACGGCGCCCACCTGGATGAAGAACGGCCCGACCTCACCCACCAACCCCGACCCCAGCCCCGTGGGTGGCTCGCTCAAGCCAGAGTACTACGACGCCTACGCGCAGTACTTCGTGAAGTACATCCAGGGCATGAAGGCGCAGGGTATTACCATCGACGCCGTAACGCTGCAAAACGAGCCGCTGAACCCCTACAACAACCCGAGCATGGTGATGACAGGCGCCGAGCAGGCGGCGTTTATCAAGAATAATGTAGGGCCGGCTTTCAAAGCCGCGGGCCTTACCACCAAGATTATTGCCTACGACCACAACCCCGACGCCGACGGCCTGGATTTTGTGCGCACCGTGCTTAGCAATGCAGGCGCCAGCACCTACCTCGATGGTTCGGCGTTTCACCTCTACGCCGGGTCGATGGAAGCCTTGAGCCAAATCCACGACGCCTACCCCACTAAGAACGTGTACTTTACGGAGCAGTACACAAAAGCACCCGGCAACTTTGCCGGCGACCTCACCTGGCACGCTAACAACCTAGTAGTGGCTGCGCCTCGCAACTGGAGCCGCAACGTGCTTGAGTGGAACCTCGCCAGCGATGCCACCTACAGCCCGCACACGCCGGGCGGCTGCTCGGAGTGCCTAGGTGCTCTCACCATCAGCGGCAATACCGTAACCCGCAACTCAGCCTACTACACTATCGGCCACGCCGCCAAGTTTGTGCGGCCCGGCTCGGTGCGCGTGGGTACCAACGCCCCCGATGGCCTGCCCAATGTGGCCTACAAAACGCCCGCCGGCAAACGCGTGCTCTTGGTAGTAAACACTGGCTCGACGCTCCGCAATTTCAATATTCAGTACAAAGGCAAGCTGGCTAGCGCCTCACTCTACGGCGGCGCCGTGGCCACCTACGTGTGGTAGAGCGCTCTAGCGTGTAACCCCACCCCCAGCGCCTCCCCTCTGGGAGAGGGGAGCCTGACGTTGTTCAACGACTGTTTGCGTTTAGCTCCCCTCTCCCGGAGGGGAGGGGCTGGGGGTGGGATAAGGCGTCTGACGCGCCGCTTGCATCATTACCCTTCTGCTTCTTTTATGACCTACAAGTTTCTTTCCCTAGCGCTGCTTTCGGCGCTGGGCCTAGGCCACGCGGCCGCTCAATCCACCTACTCGGCCGCGGGCAAAAAAGTCCAGGTATTCACTACCGCGCAGGGCACCAGCCAGCGCCTGGCGGCGGGCGCGGCGCTTAGCTTTCAGCCAGCCCCGCAGCCGGTCGAGACGCAGGTATGCGTGTTTGTAGACCCGGCTCATTCGTACCAAACGCTCCTAGGTATAGGCGGGGCGCTTACTGATGCTTCGGCCGAAACCTTTGCCAAGCTGCCTAAGGCGCAACAGCAGGAGTTTTTGCAAGCCTACTATAGTCCTTCGGCGGGCATTGGCTACACGCTGGCACGCACCCACATCGGCAGCTGCGACTTTTCGAGCGCGAGCTATACCTATATTAAGGAAGGCGACAAGAGCCTCAAAAGCTTCAGTGTGAAGCCTGATGAGAAGTATCGCATCCCGTTCATCAAGCAGGCCATAGCGGCGGCGGGCGGCAAGCTCACGATGTTCGTGAGCCCCTGGACGCCGCCAGCGTTCATGAAAACCAACCACGACTTGCTGCACGGCGGCAAGCTGCTGCCCGAGTTTCGGCAGTCGTGGGCCGACCACTATGTTAAGTTTATTGATGCCTACCAGAAACAGGGTATTCCTATTTGGGGCCTCTCGGTGCAAAATGAGGAAATGGCAACCCAGAAGTGGGAATCGTGCTTGTACACGGCCGAGGAGGAGCGCGACTTCATCAAGGAATACCTAGGGCCAACGCTGCAAAAAGGCGGCCTAGGTGACAAAAAACTCATCGCCTGGGACCATAACCGCGACCTGCTGTACCAGCGCGCCAGCACCGTGCTCGACGACCCCGAGGCCGCCAAGTATATATGGGGCATCGGCTACCACTGGTACGAAACCTGGACCACCAGCGGGCCGCTTTTCGACAATGAGCGCCGCGTGCACGAAACCTACCCTAATACCAACCTCATCTTCACCGAAGGCTGCGTCGAGAACTTCAAGTTTGACCAAGTGAACGACTGGAAGCTGGGCGAGCGCTACGGCAACTCGATGATAAATGACTTCAACGCCGGCACTGTAGGCTGGACCGACTGGAACGTGCTGCTCGACGAAAAAGGCGGCCCCAACCATGTGGGCAACTACTGCTTCGCACCCGTCATCGCCGACACGCGCACCGGCAAGCTCATTTACACCAACGCTTACTACTACATCGGGCACTTCTCGAAATTTATTCGCCCCGGCGCCAAACGCGTAGCCACCACTACCAACCGCGACTGGCTGCAAGCCACATCGTTTGTGAACCCCGATGGCAAAGTGGCCGTGGTCGTGATGAATAGTGGCGACAAGCCCCAGGAGTTTCAGCTGTGGGTGAAAGGGCAGGCGGCCAGCACCACTAGCCCTGCGCACTCCATCGCTACTTATGTGATTGACTGATTTTTGCAACCTAGGTGCGACAGCCCACTCCTGGCCCCCGTGCGCCTTCCCCTCCGGCATAGGGGCGGGCCTACGAGCGATGAGCGGGCAGTAGTAGCTTGCGTCGCCCGCCACGGGCATCACTTCAATCAATCCCCATGTCTCTTTTACAAAATCTTAATGCGCTCGCAGTAGCTGTCGCGCTGCTCATGCCCCTGGGCGGCTGGGCCCAAACTACCGACTGGGCCAACCTAGGGCGCTACGCGCCGGCCAACCAGCAGCTGCCCCCGCCCACCGCCAAGCGGCCGCGGGTGGTGCTGATGGGCAACTCCATCACCGACGCTTGGCCCAAGGCCGACACGGCGTTCTTTGCCAGCAAAACCTACGAGTACATCGGCCGGGGCATTAGCGGGCAGGTATCGGGGCAGATGCTGCTGCGCTTGTGGCCCGATGTGCTGGCCTTGCAGCCCAAGGTGGTAGCCATCCTGAGCGGCATCAATGACATTGCCGAAAACGCTGGCCCCTATAACCCGGAGGCTACGTTCCACAACATTACGTCGATGGCCGAGCTGGCGCAGGCCCACGGGGTACGGGTAATTATATGCTCGGTGCTGCCAGCTTACAACTTCCCGTGGCGGCCCGGCCGCGAGCCTGCTCCCAAGGTCATTGCCCTCAACCAGCAACTGAAAGCCTACGCGGCCCAGCATCACATCACCTACGTCGACTACCACACCGCGATGGCCGACGAGCGCCAGGGCCTGTCTGCTGCCCTAGCCAGCGATGGCGTGCACCCCACCCTGGCCGGCTACCGCATCATGGGGCCGTTGCTCCAGCAAGGCGTAGCCCAAGCGCTCAAACGCAAATAATCCGCATAAACTGTCATGCAGCGCGTAGCGAAGCATCTCGCGTGGTGCAGTAGCTAATAATGCTCACAGACGTCAGCACGCGAGATGCCGCGCTGCGCGCTGCATGACAATTCTTTACCTCCCATGACTCGTCTTTTTCCACTGCTAGTCACTGCCTTGGCCCTAGGGTCGGCTACCGCCCACGCCCAGTCACAGAGCGCGCCGCTACTGCGCGCCGACGGTCCCAAAATAGTGGACGCCCAGAAGCACGAAGTCCTGCTGCAAGGCATGAACCTAGGCGGCTGGCTGTTGCAAGAAGGCTACATGATGAAGCCCGGCTACGGCGGCACCCAGGGCTCGGTGAAGAAGGTGCTCTACCAAGCCGGCCTAAGCGACGCGGCCGTGGAAAAGTTTTACCAGCAGTGGCGCGACAACTTTATCACGAAGACCGATATTGATTTTATTGCGCAGCAAGGCTTTAACTGCATTCGCCTACCGCTGCACTACGACCTGTTTTTGACGCCTGCTCAGCGGGAGGTGCGCAACGGCGTCATCCGCGGCACTGTGCCCTACGCCGACTACGTAGCCAAGCTGAAGGAGTGGCAGCAAAAGGGCGAGCTATTCAAGGAGCCGCAGCAGCTCGAAGCCATCAAACTCATCGACAAGACCCTAGGGTGGTGCGCGGCTAATAAACTCTACGTAGTGCTCGACCTGCACGCCGCGCCCGGTGCCCAGGGCACCGACACTAACATCGCCGACGCCTTGCAGCCCAACGATTTCTGGAAGGAGCCCATCTACCAGGATATCACGAACGGCTTGTGGGCCACGCTGGCCAAACGCTATAAGAACGACGGCCGCATCGCGATGTACGACCTCGTAAACGAGCCCAACAACGTGCCCGGCGGCAACGCGGCCATCCACACCATGTTTGAGCGGCTCATTAATACAGTGCGCGCCCAGGGCGACCAGCACCTGCTGCTACTAGAAGGCAACGGCTTTGGCAACAACTACAACGAGATGCTGAGAAGCAGCTTTACGCACCAAGAAAACCTGGTGTATAATGCCCACCGCTACAACTTAGAGAAGTACCCCCTAAGCAACGACCTAGGCGCCACCAACCCCGACGCCAACCAGCTCGGTACCATCGGCAACCTACAAGCCTTCCGCACCGCCCAAAATGTGCCGGTGTGGATAGGCGAAACCGGCGAAAACACCTCGCAGTGGATGGGCGAAGCCGCCCGCAACCTCGCCAGCGTAGGCATCGGCTGGTGCCACTGGACTTATAAGCGCTTCAGCGACAAACCCATCGCCGCCCTGCTGCGCATCAAGCCGCCCTACCTAGTCGATGTGAAGAGCGCGTCCGACTTAGGTCCCATTCTGGAGAATATTAAGTTTAAAAGCTGCGTGCCGAATACGGACGTCATCAACGCGCTTAAGGCCGAAATCAAGAAGTAACCGGCGCGCCCAAGCTTATTATGCTGCTTATGAAGAAGCTAGCCCTTCTCCTGTTCCTATTCAACGCCTTCGGGCTGGCGGCGCAAACCCCTGCCCCACCTGCCGGGCGTGTCGCCGTCACGTACCTCGACTCGAAGCTACTGCGCGGCAACCTAGGGGGCGAAAACCCGCGCCGCCGCGTGAGCGTGTACTTGCCCCCAGGCTACGAGGCCAACCCCAAGCAGCGCTACCCGGTGGTGTATTATCTGCACGGCTTTACTTGGAGTGATAGCCTAATTTTCAACCAGGATGGGATGAAGGCACTGCTCGACCAAGCCATTGCTGACAAGCAAATTAGGCCCTTCATCATGGTGGTGCCCAACGAGCAAACGCGCTACGGCGGCAGTTGGTACGCTAACTCGGCCACCAACGGCCCCTGGGCCGACTTCACCGCCCGCGAGCTAGTGCAGTTCATTGACAAAAACTACCGCACCCTGGCGCGGCCGGGCAGCCGCGGCTTGGCCGGCCACTCCATGGGCGGGGGCGGCACTCTGCGGCTAGCCCTGAACTATCCCGGCACCTGGGCAGCTGCTTATGCGCTGAGCCCGGCCCTGGTGGGGCCGCACCCCAGCTATTTGCCCGGCCCCGGCCTGCCCAGTGCGCTCCGGGCCACCAGCCTAGCCCAGGTAGACCGCCGTGCTCTCTCGACGGTGGCCGTATCCCGCGCCTACTCCCCCAATCCTAAGTCTCAGCCCTTCGGCGCCGACCTGCCCGGTTCATTAACAGCCGATAGCCTAACCCGGCGCGACGCTGCGCTAATGCGCTGGGTAGCGGCCACGCCTACCTACCTGCTCCCCACGCACCTAGCCAGCCTGCGGCAACTGCGGGGCCTTGCCTTCGACTGGGGCGCGCAAGATGAAGTGTTGCACATCCCGCCTACCTGCCGCACGTTCGACCAGTGGCTCAGCGCTTTCAGCATTCCGCACACAGCCAAGGAGTACGAAGGCACACATGGCAGCCGCATCATGGGCCGCACCGGGCGCGTGTACCAGCATGTACTACCCTTCTTTAATAAACACCTAGATTTTGCACCCTAGGACCTTACTCGCAGCGCACATAGGGTCGCAGCTTGGCGAAGCTTTCTTCTTTTAGAATCTTGATTTGGCGCAAGTCTTCGGGCGTTTTGTAGGGCCCATGCTGCTTGCGAAAGGCCACGATGAGGCGAGCCAGCGGCTTGCCTACGTAGGGGTGCGGCCACAGCTCATCGAAAGTGCCAGAGTTGATATTCACCGTTTGGGGCATGAAGCCGGGCGCCACAAACGTGTACTTGCGCAAGCTGTCTACCAGGTCGGGTGCGTCGCGCAGCACGAACACGTCGGCCAGTTGGGCTTCATCCACGTAGCCGCCCAGCTCGTTGCGGCGAATTACTATCCACTTAGCCCGTCCGCGACCAATGCCTTTGATTTGCTGGAGCTGCGTAGTATCGGCTAGGTTAAGGTCGAAGGGCTGCAAGTGCGCGGGCTTGCGCGGAAAGCGGCTTGGCGCGGCGCTGGCAAAGGGCGCATTGGCGCCGCGCGCCGCGTAGTCGGGCCGGCCGGGCAGTGCGTCGGGTAGCTGCATAAACGGCGCCAGCCGCTGGTACACCGAGTCGGGCAGGCCATAGATGCGCTGCACCTGCGCCTTGGCCCGAAAGCCGCCCGCTTTCTGCCCATAATTCACAATGCGCCCCGCCACGAAGTGCGGCACACCGCGTGCCTCCCAATCGAGAGCCGTGAGGGCATTAGGGTCGAAGGGCGTCAGCTTAACTTGTGCCACAGCTGGGTAGCGGCTGTTATGCTCTTCGGCACCGTAGCTGCGCCGCCCGGCGTAGCGCTGCCGCTCTACCGAGTCAGATATGGCAAGCTGCTTCGATAGGTCGTCGGCCCAAGTATCGAGCTGCTGCTGGTCGGCGGCGGGCAAGTAAGTAGGGTCAGCGGGGCGCAGCAGCACGGGCAGCACCGCCACTGCCAGCATCAGCAAGAGCAGCACAACGAAGCCCCGCGTTTCGACCCGCGAAAAGCCAAAATGACGCCGCAACCAGCGGGCAACAATAGCCGGCCTCCTAGGCTGACGAGGGGATGGCGGCGCAGGCGTAACGGGCATAGCAGCAGGCAAAACCGGCGCGCCTTTTAGTGACAACGCCAAAAAACGAGGAAATATAAGCTCCCCGCTAGGCACTAGCTACTGCTATTTCCCTAGGTCCTTACTTAAGTGCAGCTACTGCGGCAGCGTGAGCAAATAGCCAATGGTGAAGTTGGCGTCCCAGTCAAATACAAACTGCTTGCAGCCAGTGGCTTCGGCTACCGAGCGGTAGATATTCAGGCCCGCTTTGCCTTTGGCGTTGTCGAGCTGGTAGGCGCTAGCGGCGTCGAGTACGGTGTAGCGCTCCTTACCCTGGCGCACTTTTTTGGCCATCTCAAATGGCACACCGCCGATGATGAAGCAGGTTTGGCGCAGGCCGGCGGGTACTTGTTCAGCCTTAGCTTTTACATCGGCCGCCACAGTGGCATCGTCGATGTTTTGCCCAAAGTACTTGGCGCCATAGGTTTCTACCGACTTGGGAGCGCCGTCGGCCAGCCACGAAATCTTGGTATTGCCCGAGCCGATATCCACTACGAAGGCTTTGTTAGCGTAGGCCGGGGGCAGCACCGAACGCAGACCTAGGACGCCCTCTTTCTCGGGCGTCACGGTATTTACCACGTACTTAAGCTTGGCCAGCTGCTTGATAATCTTCTGCGTGCCCGGTGCTTTCAGCGCGCCCGAGCTTACCACAAAGTGAATATCGCGACCTGCTACCCCGTTGTCAAGCATTTTGCCGATGTATGATTTCAGGCCTGAGCGCACGTCGTCGTCGGTGGCCATGTTTTCCAGCACTAGGCTATTGCCAAACTCTGCTTTTTCGAGCTTCCAGTTGTGCTGGGCATCGGTGCGCACTACGAAGGAATTGAAGCCGCTGGCCCCAAGCTCCACCACGCCGCGAAGCCGCCCACCCGTGGGCTCGGGCGCCGTGTAGGTGAAGGGTACCCGCTCGCTGGTGCTGGTGGCAGCAGGCGGCGTGGTATTAGCAGGCGCTACGGCTTCGCCACTGGCGGCGCTGCTTGTGCCAGATGGAGCTGTGGTCGTAGTGGCCGTAGCGGGGGCCGGCATCCGGTCGCCCACGAAGTAGCGGATGCCGAAATAAATACCAAGCAGCACGATGGCCGTAATCAGGAGGCGGCCAGCGACGGTGAGGTTTTGCATGAGTCTAGAGTAGAAGGTGTCAGGTAGTAGTAAGGTGTATAGCGGCCACTATTATTCGAGCAGGCTGCGGTAGCCGGCGTCTTTGGCCGGCGCGGGGTCGTAGCCACTGGGGCGCGGGGCGGGCGTTAGGCTGTCGGCGCGCCCTTCGAGCTGCACTAGCTTGAATTCGCCCTTGTTGTAGGCTTCCAGCATGGCTTCACCCTTATCAGATAAGATGCCGTTTTGCACATCCACCGAGTTGATGAAGTCCATTGACAAGTCCATGGCGCGCTTCATTTCGCCCAGCTTCTGGCTCATGTCGTCTTGGATGTACTCCATCGACTCGTCGAAGTAAAACTTCTTGTCGGGGTCGCCCTTAAAGATGCTCACTGCCGTGCGTAGGGCGCTGGAGCTTTCCTTCACAATCTTGTATTCGGCTTCTTTCAGGCGCACTTTTATCTCGGTCTCTTTGATGATGTAGTCGGCACTCTGGTTGACCTTTTCCATGAAAGCCAGCACCGTCTTGATATTGCGCTGCAATGGCAGCAGCTTCTCATTCATCTCCTGCAAGCCAGCCCCTTCGATAGTGGCTAGCGAGGCAGTTTCCTTCATACCAGGCCGGTCGAGCATGGTGCTAGCCTTGTTAGCCTCGGCAAATTTCTGCTTGATTTCGACGTTGTTATCGGCTATTTTCTTATTCAGCTTCACCAGTTGGCCGGCCAAGGTATCTATCTGGCCCTGCATTTTCTGGCGCTTATTTTTAAGGTCGCTGATGTAGATTTTGAGAATCGCAATCGGGTCGAGCTGAATAACAACGCCCGTAAGCTTGCGCATCAGGGTTTTGAATAAAAAGAAGAGCCCAGTGCGAATATCTCGGCTCGTGACCAAGAACACCAGCACGCCCAACGCCCCCAGTAGAAAGGCTAGGTGCAGGGTGTTGCTGGCCACCTCAATCAGAAATTTGACAATCTCATTGAAGTAGAAGAGCCCGGTGCCGGCCAGGCCAGCCAGCACCACCAGCCCCAAAATGCCTTCGGGCCGCGACCAAAACGAGCGTTTTTCAGCGTCAGCGGTACCGCCCAGCTGCGAAAAATCGGGAGTAGCCATGAGGAGAGAAGGAGTTAGGAATAAAGCAACTCGTTAGCATTCTGAAAATGTCTGTCATTGCGAGCGTAGCGAAGCAATCGCACTTATTTAGCAGCTTTAGTAGCGCCGCTTAGGTTCCTTTCAGGTGCGATTGCTTCGCTACGCTCGCAATGACAATCGCTTCGTATATCGACACCCATACAAGAGCATTACACTTACCGAGCTAAAGCTATACTGCCTATTTCAAATATTGGGCGATTTTGGCGAGGTCAGCGCGAATCTGACTGGTGAAATGGCCGTAGGTGGCCTCATAATTATGGCGGTTTTGGTTGAGGCGGCCGCTTTGCTCGGCCACCTCGCCACCGATGGCTGCTAGCCGCGTCGCGTTGGCCGCCAGCTTCTGCTGTATCTCGGCCAGTTGCCGAGTCAATGCCTCCGAGTCGGCCTGAAGCTGCTGCTGCTCACGCTGCAAGCCACCCACACGCTCGGCAATGGCCGCCTCCACGCTCTGGCCAAAGGCCTCCCGGTCCTTACCCAAGATGGCGAGGTATTGATTGGCCGTGCTCGTGAGGCGAGCCACGTCAGGTGCACCACCTAGGGCCTTAAAACTAGCCCAAGCAGCTTGGTACTGCTGGTCTTCGCTTAGCCCGAGGCTGGCCAGACTACGCAGCGTTTCCCTGAATTCAAAGTAGTCGGGGCCCGGCAAGTTGTTCTTAGCTAGCACGCCCGCGAAGTGCTCCGCAAACTTGGCATCGACGGTGCCGGTGGGCGCTGGGGCCGCACTAGTCGGAGCCGCACTGCTGCCCGCGGGCGCCGGGCTGGCCGGAGCCGGCTTACCCGACAGGCTTTCCTCCTTGATGAAAAAGCTCAGGATTTTGTGGCCGAGGTTGTCAGAATCAGGCATGGCGGGCACGGGCTAAGGGTTAGGTGCCGCAATACTAGCGCGCAATGCGGGTTCTGTCTTCCTTGCCGACCTAGGGCCCCGCTTTATTTCAGTACGGGCTGATACAGCTTCACGAGCTGCGCCACGGCGTAGTCTACTTCAGCTTCGGTATTCATCTTGCTCATCGACAAGCGCACAGTGGGCCGGTTGGGGTCTGCCCCTAGGGCCTCTAGCACGTGCGAGCCGAGCTGCGCCCCGCTAGTGCAGGCTGAGCCGCCCGACGCTGCTACCTTACTGATATCGAGGCTGAATAGCAGCATCTCGCTGATTGCCGACGGGGGCAAGCTCACGCTCAGCACCGTGTATAGGCTCTGGTCAGCCTCGGCTGACAGGCCGTTAAATTGCACCCCGTCGATGCCGGCCTGCAACTGCTCGATGAAGCGATTTTTCAAACCTTGCACATGCTGCCGGTGGGCAGCCATATCGCGGCAGGCTATTTCTAGGGCCGTGGCCAAGCCCACGATGCCGTACACATTCTCGGTGCCCGAGCGCACGTTGCGCTCTTGCGAGCCGCCGTGGATGAGTGGCGCCACCTCCACACCCCCGCGCCGGTACAGAAATCCAACACCCTTGGGCCCGTGAAACTTATGAGCCGAGCCTACCAAAAAATGGTTTTGCAACTGCTGCACATCGTGTGAGTAGTGCCCCATCGTCTGCACCGTATCGGTGTGGAAGATGGCGTCGTGGCGCGCACAAATCTCCCCGATAGCCTTGATGTCGTTCAGGTTACCGATTTCATTGTTGCCGTGCATGAGGCTCACAAAGCTGCGTGGCTTGGTGGCCAGCAGTTCCTCCAGGTGCTCTAGGTCGAGGCGACCTAACTCGTCGTGGCGCAGGTAGCTCAGCTCGGTTTCGCCTTTCTTAGCCAATGCCTGCAAGGGGTGCAGCACGGCGTGGTGCTCCAGAGGCGACGTGATGGCGTGGCGCAGCCCGAGGGTGCACACGCTCCCAAAAATGGCGTAGTTGTCAGCTTCCGTGCCGCCCGAGGTAAAGGTTATTTCGCTCGGGGCGGCGTTTATCAACTGGGCCACCATTTTGCGCGCTTGCTCGATGGCCGACCGCACCTGTCGCCCCGGCCCGTGCAGCGAGCTAGGGTTGCCATAGTGCTGCCCTAGGTAGGGTAACATGGCTTCTAGCACGGTAGGGTCAAGGGGAGTGGTAGCGGCGTTGTCGAAGTAAGCGTACATGGTTGTTGAGACTTAGTGCGTGGGGCTCAGTGCCTAGCTACTGGCTTAACACCAAATAGCTAGGCACTGAGCCCCAAGTATTAAGCACTATTTAGACGAAATAATTTCTTTGATATCGGCGATAATCTTCTGAGCCAAATGGTCAGCCGTCGCGTTCGAATCCGACTCGGCGTAGATGCGGATAATAGGCTCGGTGTTCGACTTGCGCAGGTGCACCCACTCCTTCCCAAACTCGATTTTCACGCCATCAATCGTATTTACCGGCTGCTTGGCGTAGCGCTGCTGCATCTGCACCAGCACCTGGTCGGTGTCGATATCAGGCGTGAGCTCGATTTTGTTTTTAGAGATAAAGTAACTCGGATACGAATTGCGCAAACGGCTCATAGCGAGGCCCGTCTTGGCTAGGTGCGTCAAAAACAGTGCGATGCCTACTAGCGCATCGCGGCCATAGTGCAGCTCGGGCAAGATGATGCCCCCATTGCCTTCACCACCGATGATGGCGTTGGTTTCCTTCATTTTGGTCACCACATTCACCTCGCCTACGGCGGCGGCAGTGTAGGTACCGCCGTGCTTTTCGGTCACGTCGCGCAGGGCACGGGTGCTGCTGAGATTGCTCACGGTGTTGCCGCCGCCATTTTCCTTCAGCACGTAGTCGGCTACGGCCACCAGCGTGTACTCTTCGCCAAACATCTCGCCGTTTTCGCTCACCAGCGCTAGGCGGTCTACGTCGGGGTCCACCACGATGCCGAGGTCAAAGCCACCTTTTTCGAGCACCTTGGCAATGTCACGCAGGTTTTCGGGCAGTGGCTCGGGGTTGTGAGCAAAGTCGCCGGTAGGCTCGCAATGCAACTTTTCCACCGTTTCGACCCCTAGGGCCGCCAGCAGCTGCGGCACGGCTAGGCCACCCGTCGAATTAACGGCATCGACCACCACACGAAAATTCTTGGCCCGAATGGCGTCCACATCCACCAGCGGCAAGGCCAGGATGGCGTCGATGTGGGCCGTCAGCGTCGTGTCGTCGGTGGTATAGCTGCCTAGCTTCGTTACCGGCGCAAAGTCGAAGCCCTCGCTATCGGCCAATGCCAGCACTTGCTGCCCGTCGCTGTCCGAAATAAACTCGCCCTGCGCGTTCAGCAGTTTGAGCGCATTCCACTGCTTGGGATTGTGCGAAGCCGTGAGAATGATGCCGCCCGCCGCTTGGCGCGCGGGCACTACTAGCTCCACCGTAGGCGTGGTCGAAAGCCCTAGGTCCAGCACATCCAGGCCGAGGCCTTGCAACGTGGCCGATACCAGCCGGCTCACCATCTCGCCCGACAAGCGTGCGTCGCGGCCAATCACAATCAGCTTGCTGGCCGACTTCTGGTTGATTACCCAGGTACCGTAGGCGGCAGCGTATTTCACCACGTCGAGCGGCGTTAGTCCTTGCCCGGCCGGCCCGCCAATGGTGCCGCGGATACCGGAAATAGATTTTATGAGCGTCACGGTTCGTTTCTTTAGCCTACAAAAGTAGTTCCGCCCTCGTTCTTTCACACGCCAGCCTGGGCTAGTGCTCTGCTTGGCGGCGGCCTGCGCACCCCGTAGCCAGCAGGTTATTTTTACGTTAGCTTATGACCGAAAATCCTCTTCTATCCCCCGGCCGCCGGCCCGAGCAGCTAGCCGCATTTGGCCGCCTGCTCGACGTGCTCGACCGCCTACGCCTCGAATGCCCCTGGGACAAAAAACAGACCCTAGAGAGCCTGCGCCACCTCACCATCGAGGAAACCTACGAGATAAGCGATGCCATCTTGCGCCAAGACCTGCCTGACCTCAAAAAGGAGCTTGGTGATGTGATGCTGCACCTCGTCTTCTACGCCCGTATCGCGGCCGAGCAAGGAGCCTTCGACATTGCTGATGCGCTTAACGCACAGTGCGACAAGCTTATCTACCGCCACCCCCACATCTACGGTGACGTGCAGGCCGACGACGAAGACGCTGTGAAGCGCAACTGGGAGCAGCTCAAACTGAAGGAAAAAGGCAACACTGGCGGCGTCCTAGGTGGCGTACCCACCTCCCTACCGGCCCTAGTGAAAGCCATGCGCATTCAAGAAAAAGCCCGCGGCGCGGGCTTCGACTGGGAAGACCCGTCTCAGGTGTGGCTGAAAGTGCAGGAAGAACTAGCCGAGTTTGGAGCCGAGTACGGCCACGGCCAGCCCCCGGCCGATGAGGCTCAGGCCACCCGCGCCACCCAGGAGTTTGGTGACTTATTATTTTCGCTAGTCAACTTTGCCCGCTTCGCCGGCATCAACCCCGAAGAAGCTTTGGAGCGTACCAACCGTAAGTTTATCGGCCGCTTTCAATATTTGGAAGCTGCTGCCGCTCGTGCAGGCAAGCCGCTGGCTTCTTTAACACTGGCTCAGATGGATGAGTATTGGGAAGAAGCCAAGAAAAGTGTGTCCTCACTATCCTAGCTAAACTTTCTGTCATTACTCCCCGTTGGCGTCTTCATGAAAAGCATAGCTGGCCTAAGGCGCTAAAATCAAGCCTGCTTTTGACTATTTTGCCCGCCGATACAGCGCGTCATCCTCAAAAAAAAAGTTGACTAAGCAATGATTTTCGTGGCTTAGGCGTAGATTCGGCCCCGAAAGTTGCTTTGACCCACTAGGTACTAATTACCCAGACCTAGAAGTCAAGTTATTTCTTCGCCTCATTTTTATCCCCCTCAAACCAACCCCCACCTCCTACACCTCCCGGACACATGGAACAGAAAAATGCTGTAAACCCGAGCGCACGGCCTGCCACTTCGGCCGCCGCTTCCAAGGCTGCTGCCCCCGCTCCTAGCAGCGGCGGTGCCTCGCTGTTCTCGGTTATCGCTATCATCGTTGCCTTCGTTCTTGCCGAGTTGATTTTCAACTTCGTAATGGGCGCTGGCAGCCGCTTCAAAGGTGGCGTGAACACCAACGACCCCCTGCCCGGCGACTACCTGGCTACTATGTACAAAGGCGGGGTTATCGTACCCTTCCTGATAACCATGTTCTTGTGCGTTATCATTTTCGCTGTTGAGCGGGCACTGACCATCTCGAAAGCAAAAGGCAGCAAAAGCATCGAGTCGTTTGTACGCTCGGTACGCCAGAAGCTGAACAGCAACGACATCAGCGGCGCCATCGCCCTCTGCGACCAGCAGAAAGGTTCGGTTGCTAACGTTGTTCGTGCTGGCCTGAAAAAATACCAAGAAATGGGTGCTGAGCACACCATGAACACCGACCAGCGTGTGCTGGCCATCCAGAAAGAAATTGAAGAAAGCACCGCGCTGGAACTGCCGATGCTCGAAAAGAACCTGGTTATCATCTCGACCATTGCTTCGGTAGCTACCCTGACCGGTCTGCTCGGCACGGTATTCGGCATGATTAAGGCCTTCGCCGCTCTGGCACAGGCTGGTAACCCTGACGCTACTGCCCTGGCTTCGGGTATCTCGGAAGCTCTTATCAACACGGCCCTAGGTATCGGTACCTCGGCCCTGGCCATCATTGGCTACAACTACTTCACGAGCAAAATTGACGAGTTGACTTACAGCATCGATGAAGCTGGCTTCAGCATCATCCAAACCTTCGCCGCTCAGCACGGCTCTAAAGGGCAGGAGTCGTAGGTCAAAGGCACAAAAAGCGGGGTAGCGGCGTTCGCCTGCCGTTACCCCAACTTTTTTTTAGCCAAGCGTGTGGAATTTGTGGAGTAGCGGCATCAGTACCACTGAGCGGCTCCCGCCCCCGGCGGCCCGCTGATGGTTTCATCCCGCAGCCTTTTAGTTCTTATGCCTGGCCCGCCACCTTTAACATCTTCTGGCAATGCCTAAAGTAAAACCGCACCGCACCTCACCATCGCTCGACATGACGCCGATGGTAGACCTGGCCTTTCTGCTGGTTACATTCTTTATGTTGACCACGCAGTTTCGTCCTGAGGATGCCGTAATTGTGGACCCCCCGTCCTCGACTTCGGACCTCCGCAACCCCGACAGCGATGTGCTGACCCTGACTATTGACGATAAGAAGCGCGTATTTTTTGGCTTCGACAAAGCGTCTGTAAAAGAGGAAGCACTGAAGTCGATGGGTATCAAATACAACGTAAGCTTTACCAAGCAGCAGTTGGCTCAGTTTCGTAACATCAACAGCATCGGGGTGCCGATTAAGCAGTTGGGTTCGTACCTGAGCATGAGCACCGAGGAGCGCAAAGAATTAAACCCGCGTCTGCCCGGTATCCCATATGACTCGCTCAACAACCAGTTGATTGACTGGGTGCAGGGCGCTCGCCAAGCCAACCTCAACCTCTTTAGTAAGCAAAGCTTTGTATCTATCAAGGGCGACGGCGCGGCCGACGTACAGACGGTACAAAAGATTATTAGCGAGTTGCAGAAGGCTAAAATCAATCGTTTTAACCTAGTGACCAGCCTAGAGGGAAAACCCACTGCAGCTGCTCAATAACCCGCTGACCCAATGGCAGAAATCCAACAAAAAGGCGGCGACTCCGGTAAGGGAGGCAAGAAACGGGCGAAAAAAATGTCGACTAAAATCGACATGACGCCTATGGTGGACCTTGCCTTCCTATTGCTGACCTTCTTCATGCTCACCACCACTTTTGCCAAGCCTAACGTGCTGCAATTGCAGATGCCGGCGAAAGTGAAAGACGATTTAGAAAAAACGAAAATCAAAGAGTCGGAAGCCATGACGGTTATTCTGGCCCCCGACGACAAGGTTTTCTATTACTTCGGCCTGAACTCGCCTAACGACCCTTCGGTGGCAGTACCTAAAATCGAAGTAACCGACTTCTCCGCCAACGGTATCCGCAAGGTGCTCCTTATTCGCAAGCAGCAAGTGCCGAAGCTCACTATCCTCATCAAAACCTACGAGGATGGCGACCAGCACGCTAAGTATAAGGACCTAGTGGACATTCTGGATGAGATGAACATCACCGACCAAAAGCGCTATGCGCTGGTGGAAATGGGTAAAGAAGACTTAGACCTCATCAAAAAGCAGAAACTGTTATGATGGATAACGCTCAGCTGGCTAATGCCAGCTTAAACGACATCGTATTTGAGGGGCGCAACAAGGCTTACGGGGCTTATCACCTACGTCGCATCTACGGTCGGCACGTCACGCGGGCACTTATCATTGGGGCTTTCTTTTTGGGCCTACTGGTAATAATTCCTGCCGTAGCTAAATTCCTAGAAGAGCGCAAGCCGAAGGAAGAGCTCAACCTCAAGACGAATGAACTAATGGAGGCTCCGCCGCTGGATAACACCCAGCCGCCGCCCCCACCGCCGCCGCCGGCAAGCACCCCCCCCCCACCCCCGCCGCCCGACCCGCCCAAGGTAAACGCAATTAAGTTTACCCCACCCGTGGTAGCCAAGGATAAGGAAGTACGCCAGGAGGACGATGTACCCGATGTTAAAGAAATCAAAGAACAAAACATCGGTACCAAGACTGTAAAAGGCGGTCTTGATGAGGCTCCGGACTTGAGCGGCTTGAGCGGTGAAGGCAAAGCTGCCGCCCCTGTGGCGGAGGTAGTAGAAGACAAAGTCTACACCTACGTAGAGCAAATGCCCGAACTGCCAGGTGGTGGTGGCCAACAAGCTATCGTAAATGCTATCCAAAAAGCATTCCGTTACCCTGCAGTTGACTTGCGCAACCAAGTAGAAGGCCGGGTATTCGCTAAGTTTACGGTAGACGAAAATGGTGGCCTCACCGACGTATCAGTAGTAAAAGGCCTCAGTGGTACGATTGATGCTGAAACTATCCGCGCCATCAAAACGTTGCCCAAGTTTATTCCGGGCAAGCAAAATGGTCGGGCTGTGAAAGTATCGTTCACCGTGCCAATTTCGCTGAAGATTCAATAGCCTGCGCAAGCAGTACACTTACAAGCCCTCTGTGCTATGCACGGAGGGCTTGTTTCGTTTTATGAGTTTGCTAGCAACCTAGGCGGCACATATAATTAGTTGTTTTAGAAAATAGAAAAAGAAAAATTTCTCGCTAACCCAGAGCCATATCAACCCAATTATGTGTGTTTGGTAGGATTACTCTAGGTCCGAAACTCAGTCCCCTTGGGATTTACCTAGGCAAACTGTAGTAAGCCGTGTGGAAAAGCAGTTAGATGAGCATCAGATAAAAGCTTAGTGGCCGCTAGCGCTTTATTCACCTCATTCGCTTACTGTTCATGTCTTTGCTCACTAGTTTTCTTTCGCCTTCACTCGATACGATTGTTTTTGAGGGCCGCAACCAGGCGTATGGCGCCTACCAGCTACGCCAGTCATACAATAGCCATGTGCGTAAGGCGCTAGCCACAGTTTTTGGGCTGTGCATCTTGCTATTACTGACTAGCATTGCATGGCAACAACTACACCCTAAGGCTACTGCTAAAGCCGAAATGAAAGCTACGCCGCTCACGCCCATAGAGCCTCCTACCTACGTGGCGGAGCAACCCAAGCCTGTTGCGCCACCAGCTGCACCTAGCCAGCCGCACGTAGCTACTGCTACGCCTCATGCTACGGCCACTATTCCTACCAAAGTTGTCAAAGATGAGTTAGTGCCTACCAAGCCCGAGGAAACGGAGCCGGTGACCATACCCTCTGATTTAGCATCTTCCGAGTTGAGTACCACCGACGCCAGCAACGCGGGCGTGCCGGGTGGCACTGGCACTGCCGAAACTGGGCCTGCTACCGAAACTGGCTCGGCCACGGCCCCAGCCGTGACGGGTCCTTACATAGTAGTTGAGAAGATGCCTGAGTTTGCGGGGGGCACCGAAGCCCTGATGCGCTACCTCCGTAGCCATCTGCGCTACCCCAGCGAAGCCCTGCGGGCGCAGGCCGAGGGCCGCGTGTACGTCAGTTTTGTAGTCCAAGCTGACGGTACCATCGCCGACATCAGCGTGCCCAAGGGCCTAGGGTACGGACTCGATGAAGAGGCGCAGCGCGTAGTGCGCCAGATGCCCGCCTGGACGCCTGGCCAGCAATCGCACCACGCTGTACCCGTGCGCTTTACGCTGCCCATCACGTTTCATATTCAATAGAAGAGCCACTGCGTAATTGGATTAAAAGCTGGCTCATTATGAAAAGCCGGCTTTTTTTCCCTCCTTTGCAGTTACGTTACTTCTCAACAATAGCCTCTCCGAACAATTTTGTTATCGGACTCTGTTGTAAAAGTAACCTTATTTTCTTTCTATGCTCGATACTTCCACCGAAGAGCGGCTAGGCCCTTCTCAGCAGCCAGTCCGCTTCTTTGACTTGTTGCGGGCCCTGGGCTACTTGGCCCTTGGTGGTTGGCTAGCTTACACCGCCGACCGCCCTATGGCGGCGGGGGCACTGCTGCCGCTGAGTCATAAGACTCGTTTGGTATTAGGAGGCATCCTAATATTATATGGTGTGGTACGCCTAGTGCGGGCGTTGCCTTTTCAATTTCGTAAATCCCGGCGTGATGATTTTCGCTGATTTTTTAGACCCTAGGGGCCGTACTTTTTTGGGAGCGCTGCTACTAGCGGCGAGCCTATTGCCTGCTTGTAGCAGCCAAAGCGGCTCGGGCACTGATGAGCCCACCGACACGCCTACGAGCGGTAAAGTATCGATTAGCGTCGACGAAACGTTTGCGCCTATACTAGAATCGCAGGTTGATACGTTTCAGAAGCTTTACCCAGATGCCCACATCAAAGCTTCTTATCAGCCCGAAGACAGCGTGATGCTAGATTTCCTCAATGATAAGGTGAAACTAGCTGTTGTATCGCGTGACTTGAATGCTGCTGAGAAGGCAGAATTAGCCAAGCAAACCATGACGCCGATTGCTACGCACATTGGTATCGATGGCCTTGCTATTATACTGCATCCATCTAACCCTGATTCGCTGCTGACAGTGACCCAGCTACGTAGCATCTTCAGTGGTCAAACTGCTGGTTGGAAGCAGGTGAGTGGCAAAACGAAACTCGGCGATATCAACGTCGTGTTTGACGCTAACCGCAGCAGTACGTTGCGTTTTGTGCGCGACTCGCTGCTACGTGGGCAGCCATTGACCAAACGGGTCTTTGCGGCTAAGTCTAATACTGAAGCGCTTACCTACGTGGCTACTCACCCCGCATCTATTGGGGTGGTGGGTGTCAACTGGGTCTCGGACCACGACGACCCCACTGTACAGAGCTTTTTGCGCTCGGTGCGGGTAGCTGCTATCACAGCCCGGCCCAATCCGGGCAAAGACGATTACATTAAGCCCTTTCAACGGTACTTGGCGCCGTATACGGCCGAGCAATTAAAGGCCGACCAAAATCTGCAGCGCTACCCATTGCAGCGCAATATTTACGTTATTAGCCGCGAGGCGCGTACCGGACTTGGCTCAGGTTTTGCATCCTTTGTAGCAGGCCAAAAAGGACAGCTTATCTTTTATAAATCAGGTCTGCTACCGGCTAAAATGCAGGTGCGCATCGTTACTACATCGAAGGCCGATTGAACTACTACGACATTTACCGCGTAGTTTAACCAGATTTTCACACTCACCCTGACCCCTCTTTTTCTTTCGCTTATGAGTTTCAAGCCCTGGAAACCGCTGTTGCTGACTGCCGTTACCTTGGGGGCCGGCGCTACGGCCGCCACCGCCCAAGACATTGCTGCCGCCCAAAAGGCCATCGAGCTAGAGCGCTATAACGAAGCGCGTGGCTTGCTGCGTAATGCCAGCTCACCCGAAGCTAACTACGAGATGGGACGCCTCTATCAGATGCGCGACCTAGATGACTCGGCTGCCATCTACTTCAACAAAGCAGCTGGCCCTACGCCCTTTGGGCAAGTAGCCGCTGGCCGCGCTGCGCTGGTAAAAGGCCAAGCCGATGCCGCTGCTACCTCGTTTGACGCTGCCGCTAAGGCCACGAAGAACAAGGATGCAAAGGTTCTGACCATGATTGCGCAGGCCTATGGCGAGTCTGATGTTAAAAACATTGATAAGGCGCTAACCTATGTAAATGCAGCTCAGACTGCAAACAAGGGTAAAGATGAGCCAGCGCTAATGGTAGCACGCGGCGAAGTTTATCTGCACAGCGACACGGGCGGTGGCGAGGCCATGACCAGCTTCGACCGTGCTACAATGGCTAACCCGAACTACGCGCAAGCCTACTATAAGAAGGGCGAGCTGAATGTGCGTAGCCGTAACGCTCAAGAGGCCATCACAAACCTCGAGAAGGCCATTCAGCTAGAGCCTAAGTATGCTCCTGCCTATAAGGAACTAGCCGAGATGTATTACTACGCGCAGCAGTACCCGAAGGCACTAAGCACTTTTGAGCAGTACCGCCAAGTAGCTGAGCGCTCGACTAGCACGGACGCTGAATACGCTTCGTTCCTGTACCTGACCAAGAAGTTTCCAGAAGCTTTGACAGAGGTCAACAATGTATTGGCTAAAGAGCCTAACAACGTGACCATGAACCGCCTGAAGGCTTACACGCTGTATGAAACCGGTGACTACGCTGGTGCCGCTACGGCCATGGAAAACTATCTGCGCACTGCCCCAGCCGAGAAAGTCATTGCTGATGACTATGCATATCAGAGCCGGATTTTGGGCAAAAACAAGAAGCCCCAGGAAGCGCTAGCTGCTATCAACAAGGCTATCGAGCTAGCCCCAGCTAGCAAGAAGCCCGATTTTGAAGCTGAGAAAACTAAGCTTCAAATGATGGGGGGAGACTATTCTAGCGCGCTTGGGGCACTGAAGGACAAAGCTAAAAATGGTGACTTGGCTGACCAGTACCGTTTGGCAGCTGCTTATGCTTCGGCTAAGCAGTATCCACAGGCCGATAGTGTATTTGGCATCATCAATACAGCTAAGGCTGACTACGCCCCGGCTTACATAGCCCGTGCTAAGGTGAACGTTGCCCTTGACCCCGATGCCGACAAAGGTTTGGCTAAGCCTTACTATGAGAAGTATATCGAGCTTGGCAACGCTGACCCAGCTAAGTATAAAGCTGGCATGGTAGAGGCCTACGACTACCTAGGTGCTTACAACGCGCACAAGAACAATAAGGCTGCCGCTAAAGAGAATTTCGAAAAAGCAGTAGCTCTCGACCCAACCGATGACTTTGCCGTTAAGTCGCTGAAGATTATCAATGGTGCCTCAGCTCCGGCTCGCAAGCCGGCTGCTAAGCCAGCAGCTAAAGCTGCCGCCAAGAAATAAGCTAGCAGTAGTTATAAAAAAGCCCCGCTACAGAATATGTAGCGGGGCTTTTTTGTGGCTATTGACTTTCACTCCACGCTTGCCATTTGGCTAAAGCTGTGCTAAAATCTTCGGGCAGTTCAGCCTCAAAAAACATGTTCTCGCCAGTGCGGGGGTGCACGAAACCCAGCGACCGAGCGTGCAACGCTTGCCTAGGTAATACAGCAAACACGTTTTCGACGAAAGCTTTATAGGCCCCAGTGGCCTGGCCCGACCGAATGCGGTCGCCACCATAGGTAACATCCGAAAATAGCGGATGGCTGATGAACTGCATGTGCGCTCGAATCTGGTGGGTGCGGCCGGTTTCGAGGCGGCATTCGAGCAGCGTAACGGGGCCGTAGCGCTGAAGCACGCGATAATGCGTCACGGCAGGCTTGCCTTGCTCGCCACCGGGGTACACGGCCTGCACCTTGCGGTCGCGCAAACTGCGGCCAATATGGCCGCGCACCGTGCCTTGGTCTTCCTCAAACTTGCCCCAGGCCAGGGCTAGGTAGCTCCGCTCGATGGTGTGGTAAAAAAACTGCTGCGAAAGGTGCGTCATGGCCGCTTCCGTTTTGCCAATAACCAGCAGGCCCGACGTGTCTTTGTCGATGCGGTGCACCAAGCCCGGCCGGATTTCGCCATTGCGGCCCGTGGGAAGATTGGCAAGGTGGTAGGCCAAGCCGTTGACGAGCGTACCTTCCCAGTTGCCATAGGCCGGGTGCACCACGAGGCCAGCGGGCTTATTTACGATAAGTAGCTCGGCGTCCTCGTAGCGGATGTCGAGGTCCATCTGTTCAGGCTCTACTTTACCCGTACGCGGCGGTTCGGGCAGCGTGATGGTGATGACATCAGCCGGCCGAATGCGATAGCTTGCCTTAGTGGGGCGGCCATTTACCTGCACCGTTTCGGCCTCGATGGCCGCCTGAATCTTGGTGCGCGAGGCATTGGCCAAGCGGTTAAGCAAGAATTTATCAACGCGCAGCAACTCCTGCCCCCGGTCGACCACTATGCGGTGGTGCTCATAGAGCTCATCGCCCTCGCCAGCTTCGTCTTCGTGAGGGTCCTGAGCTTCGGCAAACGGGGGTAACATAGCGGGGCTAAGCAGATGAAAGCGCAAAAATACGGCGCGCACGCGCCGCGATACCTAGGGCGGCCACCCCGCGTTGCGGTATAGCGCTGGCCGCCCTAGGTAACTCGTTATTCTTGCCGCGGCTGCAAGAGCTTGGCGATAAGCCCAGTCCAACCCGTTTGGTGAGTGGCGCCGAGGCCGTGACCATCATCGCCGTGGAAGTACTCGTGAAACAGCAAGTAATCGCGGAAATGCGGGTCAGTCTGTAGTGTTTCATTGTCACCGAAGGCGGGGCGGCGGCCTTCGGCGTCTTTAAGCAACAGCTTGTTGAGGCGGCCAGCTAGAGCATCAGCTACCTCGTTTAGCGTGAGCAGCTTGCCCGACCGGGTCGGATATTCCACTTTAAAGGAATCGCCATAGTAGCTATGAAAACGCTGTAACGACTCCACTATCAAGAAGTTGATGGGAAACCACACCGGCCCACGCCAGTTGCTATTGCCGCCAAACATACCTGAGTCAGACTCGCCAGGCAGGTACTGCACCACGAAGTCTGTTTTGCCAGCGCGGTACACGTAGGGGTGCTCATGGTGGTAACGCGAGAGTGCCCGAATACCATACTCTGATAAGAATTCCGTCTCGTCGAGCATGCGGCGCAGCAAGGCTTTGAGACGGCTGCGCCGCATCAAGCTCAAAAGGTGACGGGCACCCTTGCCAGGCTCTTGCCAGCGCGATACGAGTTGGGCTAGGTGCGGCCGGTTGGTGACCAACCACCACGCACGCCGCGCAAACAGCGGCATGGCATTTAGCAGCTCCTCATCTACAATTTCTACAGCGAACAACGGAATCAGACCCACAATGGAGCGCACCTTGAGCTTGGTGCGCATATTATCGGGCGTGTGTAGCACGTCGTAGTAGAACTGGTCTTCGTCGTCCCAAAGGTTGAATTTGCCATCGCCTCCGCGGGTCATGGCATCAGCGATGTAGAGGAAGTGCTCGAAAAACTTGCCGGCCATTTCCTGGTATACCGGGTTCTCCTTAGCTAGCTCTAGCGCCATGCGCATAAGGTTGAGCGCGTACATGGCCATCCAACTGGTGCCATCGCTCTGCTCAATCTTGCCGCCGGTAGGCAGCGGCGCCGAGCGGTCAAATACCCCGATGTTATCGAGACCTAGGAAACCACCTTCGAAAATGTTGCGCTCGTCGCGGTCCTTGCGGTTGACCCACCACGTAAAGTTGAGCACCAGCTTATGGAAGAGGCGCTCCAGAAAATCGCGGTCACCTTGGCCATTATTCCGCTTTTTATCCATCTGGTACACGCGCCAGGTGGCCCAAGCGTGTACCGGCGGGTTCACATCGCTAAAATTCCACTCGTAGGCCGGCAGCTGGCCACTCGGGTGCAAGTAGCGGTCCTTGATGAGCAAGCGCAGCTGGTTTTTGGCAAAGCCCGAATCGACCATCGCCAGCGGCAGGCAGTGGAAGGCTAGGTCCCAGGCCGCATACCACGGATATTCCCACTTATCGGGCATCGATACGAGGTCCTGGTTGTGCAGGTGGCGCCAGTTGGCGTTGCGGCTAGCACGGCGTTGGGGCGAGGGCGGTGGCATAGCTGGGTCGCCATCGAGCCACTGCGCCACATCGTAGTAATAAAATTGCTTGCTCCAAAGCATGCCGGCAAATGCCTGGCGCTGCACATTACGCGCATCTAGATTGGTAAGGCGCTCTTGCACGCAGTTGTAGAAGTCATCCGACTCTTGCTGGCGCACTGCTATTAGCTCCTCAAAATCGGCAAATGGGGCAGCCAGCTCTGCTTTGCTAAGGCGCACCCGCACCGCTTGCGACTGCCCGCCCGGCACAGTCAACTCGTATTGGGCGCCGACTTTAGTACCTTGCTTCTTGGGGTTAACGGCGTGTTTGCGCCCCTCTACCACATAGTCGTTGATACCATCTTTGAAGTACAGTCCCTCACCGGGCAGGCCGTAGAGACGCGGCCCATTGCTGTCGTTTTCGCAGAATAGCAGGTTGGGCTCACCGTCGCAGTAGAAATGGTAGCGCCCTAGGTCACGGTGCTCGGCCTGCACGGTTCCGGGTGCCACTTGCACGAGCGTGGGTCGGTAGTCGTCGTAGCCCCAGCCCCAGGTGTTACGAAACCACAGCTGCGGCAGCACCTGCACGGTGCTTTTGTGTTTGCTGCGGTTGTGGACTGTTATCTGCAACAGCAAGTCATCGGGCCCCGCCTTGGCGTACTCAATGAAAACGTCGAAATAACGGTTTTTAGCAAAGATGTCTGTATCTAGCAACTCGTACTCAGGCTCTAAGCGCGTGCGGCGAGCGTTGTGCTTGAGTAGCTTGCCGTACGGAAACTTGTGCTGCGGATACTTATACAGCATCTTCTGGTACGAGTGCGTGGGGGTGCAGTCGAGGTAGTAGTACAGTTCCTTAACGTCCTCGCCATGGTTGCCCTGGCCATTGGTCAAGCCAAACAGCCGCTCTTTCAGCTGGTTGTCTTTGCTGTTCCAAAGTCCCACATTCAGGCACAGCAGCTGCTGGTCGTCGCTGAAGCCACCTAGGCCCTCCTCACCCCAGCGGTAGGCATACGAGCGGGCAATATCATGGGTGATGTGGTTCCAGGCGTTGCCGTCGTGGCTGTAGTCTTCGCGAACTGTGCCCCACTGGCGTTCCGTGAGGTAAGGACCAAACTTCTTCCAATTAACTGTCTGCGCATCGGCCTCGGCCAAGCGTACTTGTTCTTGTGTCATGCGTTATTTAAAACCCGCGCGCAAAGCAGCAGCGGCCATCCAATACGCAATTTCCTCGAAGAAAGGGGTTATCCCTATTCAATGACCTTACAATAACGATTTCGGCTAATATCGTACACGGGTTAACTAGCTGTTAGTCACTAAAAAAGCCGAGACCCAAGGGCCTCGGCTTTTTTTACAAGTCGATAGTCGATAATCGCTTACTTCTTGCCTTTTGCTTTGGTAGGCGCAGTAGCAGGGGCTGCTGGCGTCTTAGTTGCGGGCGACTGCGTAGCCGGCTTAGCATCTGGCGTCGGGGCAGGCGCCGTCGGCGTGATGCCCATTTTCTTTAGAATCAAGTCCGAGATATCACCATCCTTCGGGCCGTGTAGCAGGATGGGGCTCGAGCCAGCATCCGAGTTCAGCACGTAGGTGTAGCCGTTCTCGTTAGCTACTAGGTCGATGTTTTTCTGAATCTTATCTAGAGCCGGGCTCAGCAGCTGTTGCTGCTTCTGCTGGAGCGACTGCTGAGCAGTCGAAGAAAACTCCTGAAGACCTTGCTGAAGAGTTTGCAATTCTTTTTCTCTGTCAGCTTTTACAACGGCAGTCATCGGTGTACCGCCTTGTGTAGCTTTCTGATACGCATCTAGCTTGGTTTGAAAGTCAGTTTGCTTGGCTTTCATCTGTGATTCCAGCTGGCTGCTGTAGGTTTTCAGGTCCGATTCAATCTGCTTGCGCTCGGGCATCTGGCTCAGCACGTACTCCACGCTGGTGTAGCCGATTTTGAGCGGAGCCTGGGCGTGCGCGGCGGGGGCAAAGAACGAGCCGACAACGAGCAAAGCGGCGGCGAAGGTCAGGTGAACGGTTTTCACGCGGTTAACGAAGGAAATCAAGGTTCTGAAAAAAGTTAAATGCAAAGTTAAGAGAATTATGGCTTCGTGCCAGTTCTCGTTTTGGTGCCGGCTGGCGCCTCGGGCGGCCCCGAATCTGACTCAAATTGCGAGTCGGTAGTGGCTTTAGTAGCGGCGTTAGCGGCAGGCGTTTTAGGCGGTGTTACGGTCCTTACCGGGCCTTTGGGTCCGGGCTGGTTGCGGTCGGGCGAGGCCAAGCCCAGTTCCTCCAGTACATACTCGGTGTAGTCGAAAGTCGGGTTAGTGTAAATCATGGTCAAGTCGCTAGCCTTGTCAAGCACAATATCCAGCTTCTTGGCCTTCACCACTTTTTCAACGGCTTCAAATATTTTATCCTGCACCGGCTTGTTCAACTCTTGGCGCTTCTTAAAGATTTGCCCCTCGTAGCCAAACTGCTTGGTGCGATACGCCTTAAGTTCCTGCTCCTTCTTGAGCATTTCGTCTTGGCGTTTCTTCTTCATAGGCTCGGTTAGCACCACTTCCTCGGCTTGGTAGGTGCGGTACATCTTATCGATGTCCTTCTGCTGCGCCTCGATTTCCTTTTGCCAGGTATCCGAAAGCTTATTCAGCTCGGTCTGGGCCTGGGCATACTCCGGCATCTTGCTCATAATGAACTCGGTGTCGATGTAACCTAGGCGCTGTGCCTGCGCCGGCCCAGCGGTCAGCAGCCCCAAGAAAGCAAATGCACAGAAAAATCGTTTCATACCGTAGTAGCGCTGCCAGCAGCTAGGTCCGTGGCAAGGTGCCCTTAACGCACAGCGTGCTATACTATTGCAACACGCCCTCTCCAGGCCGACCGTACCCGCTAAACTACCAGAAGCGTGCCAAACGTTCCCGATTGGCACGCGCCCGGGCTTAGCGAATCTGCTGGCCGATAATAAAGTGGAAGTGGTTGAAGTCTTGCTTGTTGGTAGTACCCGGAGCCGGTATCACCGAGTCGAAGGCACGGCCGTAGTCAAAGCCTAGCAAACCAAATGCCGACATGAAAATACGGGCACCAAAGCCAGCCGAGCGGTACAGCTTATAAGGGTTGTACTCTTGGTACGAGTTAACCGAGTTACCAGCTTCCGCGAAGCTCAGCACATACACCGTAGCGGCCGGGTTGAGGCTGACGGGGTAACGCAGTTCCACTACATACTTGTTGTAAGCTAAACCACCGCTCTGGCCGCTCTGAGCCGTCGGAATGGCGTAAGCAGCGTTGGGGTCGTCGTAGCCACGCAGGCCGATGTATTCGGTACCTACTAGGAAAGAACCGCCACCGCCGTAGCCTAGGCCAGCGCCGCCCATTTTGAAGCGCTCAAACGGCCCCACATTGCGCCCACCGTACGAGCCGATAAAGCCAAAGTGTGCGCGGGTGTTTAGCACCAGTTTGCCCACTACCGGCGTGAAGAAAGAGGCATCAAACATCCATTTGTGCAGCTCAATCCACTGGTTCTCGTTGGGGTGCGCGCCAGGGAATACCGAGTATGGGGGCGTGGCCGACACCGAGAGCGACAGCGACGAACCGCGACGCGTGTAGGTCGGGTTATCGATGCTATTACGCGCCAGCGTGGTGTTTATCGTGAAGTTGTTGAACGTACCAGTTGCCGCCGCATTTGAAATCAGCGTGTAGTTCTGCGTTTGGTACTGGCTGAACGAGAGTGAGTTGCTCAGCGTGAAGTAGTCATCAGGCACTCGCAACTGGCGGCCTAGGCCCACTGTCACGGTGTTTACTTTGATGAACTGCCCACTCGACGCGTCAAATACCCCACCGTAGGACAATCGCGAAATGCTACGGTTCAAGCTTACACTGAGCGAGTTGGGCTTGCGACCACCTAGCCAGGGCTCCGTGAAGCTGAGTGAGTAAGCCTGGTACTGCAAGCCGTTGGCTTGCACGTTGAGGGCAAGGCGCTGGCCATCACCACCCGGTACGGGCGTCCAGTTGTGCCAATCACCCGCCTTGCGCAGCGAGAAGTTGTTGAACACTAGGCCCACCGTACCAATGAAGCCCGCATAGCCACCCCAGCCGCCCGAAAGCGTAATCTGGTCCGACGGCTTCTCAACTACTGTGTAGTTGATATCTACGGTGCCGTCGTTCTGGTTCGGCACGGGGTTGATACCAATTTTTTCCGGGTCGAAGTACCCTAGGGTCGCAATTTCACGCTGCGAGCGAATGAGCAGCTCGCGGTTGAATTTGTCGCCGGGCAGTGTGCGCAGGGTGCGGCGCAATACATGGTCTGAGGTCTTAGTATTGCCAGCGATGTTGATTTCCTTCACTCGAGCCTGCACGCCCTCCGAGATGCGCATCTCGATATCGATGGAGTCGCCCTGCACCTTGGTTTCGACGGGGTCAATCTGGAAGAACAAGTAGCCATCGTTCATGTAGAGCGATGTTACGTCTTGGCCAGTGGGGTTATAGCTCAGGCGCTTATCTAGCGTCTCCTTGCTATAAGGCGTGCCCGACTTGATACCTAGGACCGACGACAGCGTTTTGCTGTCATACAAGTAGTTGCCCGTCCACGTGATATTACGGAAATAGTACTTCGGACCCGCATCAACCTTGATGCGCAATGCCAAGCCTTTGTCATCGCGTATCAGCGTATCCGACACGATGCTGGCGTCGCGATAGCCTTCGTTGTTGTAGAAGTCAACGAGCTTCTTCTTGTCTTCTTCAAATTCCGAGGCTTGGTACTTGCCTGGCGTCAGGAACTTGTATGGTTTACGTTCCTTAGTTTTCTTAAACTGCTTCTTCAGCTTACTGTCTTTGAAGGCTTTATTACCTTCAAATGCAATGTCGTGAATGCGGATTTTGCTACCCTTATCTACGTCAATCTTAAGCGCTACGCTGTTCGACAGAGCCGAGTCAGCCACTTGGCGAATGACTACTTTGGTATCTAGGAAGCCCTTATTGGTGTAGAACTTACGCACCTGCGTGCGGGTGTTCGACAGCAAAGCATCGGTCACCACCTTGCCGCGGATAAGCTTGATTTTCTTTTCTAGGTCTTCGGCTTGGCCTTTACTGATACCCGTAAAGTTGAACTTCGACAAGCGGGGCCGCTCGCGTAGGTTAAAGTCTAGGAATATCTTATCGCCTTCGGTGCGCGCAATACTCACCGACACATCGGCCACGAGACCCTGCGTCCAGATGCGACGAATGGCTTTGCCAATTTCTTCGCCCGGGATATTGATTTGGTCGCCTATTCGTAAACCCGAGAGCCCAATCAGCGTATTAGGGTCTAGGGAGCGCGCCCCGCTCACCGTGATACCCCCAAGCGTGTACTTGCGGGGCTCATCGACGGTAGCCGCGACTTGCTGAGCATGAGCCGGAGCGGCTACCAAGCCAGTAGCCAGCAGTAGCAGTCCAAAGACAGAGCTACGTAAGTAAGTGCGCATTAATAAGATAACTAAATCAAGAGACGGAAAGCTGCTCGCTGGTTTTGCCAAACCGGCGCTCGCGGCGCTGGTAGGCCACCAAGGCGGCTCGCAAGTGGCTGCGCCGAAAATCGGGCCACAGCACGGGGGTTATATACAACTCGGTATAGGCTAACTGCCAAAGCAGAAAGTTGCTGATGCGCTGCTCGCCGCTGGTACGAATGAGCAGTTCGGGGTCGGGCATACCAGCCGTAGCTAGGTAGCTCGTCACCGTGGCTTCCGTCACGGCGTCGGGCTGCACGCGGCCAGCTGCTACATCGGCTGCCAAGCGCTTCGTAGCCTGGGTGAGGTCCCAGCGGCCGCTATAGCTCAGAGCCAGTACCAGCGTCATGCGGGTGCCACCTTTAGTGAGCTCTATCGACTCGGCTAACTCGCGCTGGCAGCTTTTGGGCAGCGTAGCTAGGTCGCCAATGGCTTGTAGCCGCACACTGTTTTTGAGGAGTGTTGGTGTTTCCTGCCGAATGGTGTGCACCAGCAGTTGCATCAACGCGCTCACTTCCAGCGCGGGGCGGTTCCAGTTCTCGGTTGAGAAAGCGTAAAGCGTGAGGTATTTAACCCCTAGCTCGGCAGCTTCTTCCACCGTATCGCGCACCGCCGTAATGGCGCTTTGGTGCCCGAAGACGCGCAGCCCCCCCCGCTGCTTGGCCCAGCGTCCGTTACCATCCATGATAACGGCGATATGGGCAGGAATATTGGAGAGGTCAATTTCGGACCGTTCGGCCATCGTTGCGGTTTGCGTATAAGAGGCCGCAAGTTACGCAAATGGTTGCAGATGCGCGGGCAAAACAAAAGGCGAGCCGCCGAAGCAGCTCGCCTTTACTACTTGAGTAGGCCCTTATTGCGCTTATAAGGCGGTGGGCAATTGATTTTATAGAACGTGTACGATACGCTGATACCGTTGTAGTAATACCAGTCTTTATCGTGAGGATTCACCAGTAGAGGGTCTTGGTCGCCTAGGTGGTCGAGCTGGTCGCTAAAAGTTTTACGCGCTCCTATTTCGGCTCCTACGTTCCAACGAGGCGATAGCGCTACTTTAATACCTGCTCCGGCCGGAATAGCCACGCTAAACTGCCCGCCCTTGCGATTAAAGTCTGGCTGCAAGGCTTGGTTCTGGCTTTCGGTAGTGGTGTGAGCAAAGTAAGGCGCCAACCCTATGAATAAATAAGGGCTCAGGTGCACCCGGCTCTGGTCGTGCCGGTCGTGGTAGTCTAGAAAATTATATTCCACTACCCCGGATAACTCTACCACGGTACCGCGCATACTTGCTTGGCGGTAGCTCTGCAATGGGGGTACGCCGCCATTTGCACCTTCCACATTGCTATCGCGGGCTCGTAGCCCGCCCACCGTGAGCCCTCCACGCAAGGTAATGGGTGCCGAAATATCGCGGCGGTAGAAGACCGTGATGGCCGGCCGATTGTTTTGGAACTGGTACTGCGGCGATATCTCGCCTTTGTAATTGGTACCACCTAGGCCAATGCCTAGTTCACTCGTGCTTTGGGCCCACGCTGGGGCGGCCCCTAAAAACGAACTCCCCGCTAGCACCAAGCCAGCGAGGAGTACGGATGAAAACCAGGTCTTGGGCATTCAGCAAAGATAAGAGCTCGGCCGGCAGTGGTGGCCTAGCGGAACTTTGGGTTTTTGATGCGAGGCGTCAGGATGTAGTTCAGCGAGAAGCCTGATACGGTATACCAGTCGTCATGGCCTTCGCCACGCTTAGCACCCGGCACAAAACCACCGGCCACACCTGTGCTCGTATTGGTGATGCCTTTGCCACCCGCACCACCGGCATAGCCGCCGAAGTACTGTGACTCTGCGCTCTTACCCGATAGGTCAGCATAATTGCTGTTCACATCGTCGAGGTAGCCAGTAAAGGTTTTGCGCAGGCCAATCTCAAATGAGGCATCTAGGTTGCGGTTGATGCGGTAGCGCACACCTGCTCCGAAGGGAATGGCGAAGCTTACTTTGCTGTAGTCCTTACCTTCCGTCTGAAGCGGTTGCAGCGGTACATAATTCCCGTTTTGGTCTTTACCCTTAGGGTTATGATAGAAGCCCGCCAGACCAGCAAAGAGGTAAGGCACAAAGTCAGGGCGCTTGAGGTAATTATTGCGGTTTTCGATGAGGTCGACAATCATGACAGCCGAAGCTTCAGCGATGTCGTTACGAAAATTCATATTTCTAGTATAACGATACCGGGCATTGTTATCGTCACGGTTTGCATTATCACCATCCTCAGCCGTGATGCGACCATAGGCTAGACCGAAGCGACCTGACACCCGCGGAAAGAAGCGGTGGGTGATGGAAATACCTAGGTTAGGCCGGGTATCAGCGAACTTAAACGATGCAAAATTGGTGTTCGGGTTCAAATCCCCGAAGTAGTTCATTGCATTCAGATTCACCCCGATAGAAGTGTACTGCTTGCGCTTACTAAACTGTTGTGCATCTGCCTGCTGCGTCGAGCCGAGCAGGGCAAGCCCCGCTATTAGGGCCGTTGAGTAGGTGAAAAACTTGGTCATAAGGCGCAGGTAGAAATAAACAATTCGAAAAAAATCAGTTCAATAGCTGTCGAACAACTGTAACAGTGAAGACAAAAGTACGCAATGACTGGAACTAAAAAAATTTATAGTGCGTTTTTTGCGGCGTTGTTCCTATTTGGTAGTCAGAGCCGAACCGGGATTACGACGGTCCAAGCCCCAGTTGAGCTTATTGCGTAAGGTGCTGAGAAAATTGACGTGGTTAAGCTTCACTAAGCGGGCATTAAACGTTTCGCGACGCACAGCCATTTGCACAGTCGCTTCGATAGGTACCGAGCGCGAATCGAGCGCGAGCAAATAGCTGGTTCCACGGCCTTCTATTTCAAATGATATTACGCTTTGGTCAGATACTACAAGGGGCCGCACATTTAAATTGTGGGGGCATACGGGAGCAATAATGAAATTGTTGGTTTGGGGCAGCATTACGGGCCCACCGCAGCTAAGTGAATAGCCTGTCGAGCCCGTAGGCGTGGAAACAATGAGGCCATCGGCCCAATAAGAATTCAGGTATTCGCCATCGATGTAAGTATGGACGGCAATCATTGACGAGGTATCGCGCTTTAGAATGCTGAATTCGTTTAAGCCAAAGTTCAAACTACCAAATACATCGGGGTCAGTTTCAACTCGCAACAGACTGCGCTCTTCCAGCGTGAAATGCCCCCGGTATAAAGCGTCGATAGCCTGCGGAATGTAGCTAGGTGGCGTAGGTGCCAAGAAGCCCAAGCGCCCTGTGTTAATACCTAGGATGGGAAGTTGTAACGCCCCTACATAGGTGACCGTGTCGAGCAGCGTGCCATCGCCACCTATGCTAATGACAAACTGCACACCGCGCAGTGAGTCGCCACGCCGAAAGGTGGCGCAGTCTTGGGGCAGCCGAGTACCACGCTGCTCTAAGAAAGTGCGAAATGACTCTACTAGTAGCACTTGTGCCTGACGAGCCGACAGTTCATCAAAGAGCGCCTGCACAAAGGGGGCTGCGGCCTCATCGAAAGGCTTACCAAGGATTGCAAATTTCATAACAAAAAGATAACAATCGGCCTATGAGTGCCGGCACTAGATAGGGAAAGTAGACCGAATAAAGAAACCTGTCTGGTGGTGTGCGGTGCGCGCCAGCTCAAGGCAAAACACGCGGTCGTAGTACGTAACTACGTGCAGACCCAACCCTAGGGAGGCGAGTAGCTGCCCTGGCAGCTGATTAGTAGCCAGCTCGGGCCGACCTAGGTTGCCACTGGCCAAGCCCGCATCGGCGAAGATATTGAGGTAGACAGCGAGTGGCAGGGTATTGATTTTGGGATTGGCTACGAAGGGCAGGCGCAAGGGCGGCGGAGCCCAAGCGCGAAAGCTAAGCCCTTGCTGCACTAGGCCATAGGAGCGCCCATCGATGATGTAGGCATCATAGCCTCGCACCAGCGCTTCGTACCCGAGGGCGCGCGAGTCGGCATAGGCGTAGCGCGAGGCGAGCAGGCGTGTTTGGCCCCACAAGCCAAGCGCATAATAAAATTGATGCCCTAGGCTGAAATATTGGGCATAGCGCAGCCGCACCGTGGCAAAAGCTGGCGCCACGGCCGGGCCGCTCACCCCGCCTACAAACTGCCGGAAGCTAACGGCCGCCTGCATAAACCGTCCCGTAAGGGGGTAAGCAAAAGTGTTACGCTGGTTGTTGGTTGTCAGCAGGCTAAACTCTAAATATTCGCGCTGGGTACGACCTAGGAAGTAGTCAGGATTGAGGCGATAAATAGAATCGCTAATGCTTTCGCGATGGTAGGCCACATCGAGCGCCGTGATAAACTGCACCGTGTGGCGTAGCCGCAGCCCGCCCGACACATAGAAGCGCTGAATGGGAAAAGCATCTTCCTCAGGTTGAGGCAGTGGCTTGGGCCGGTCGTAGTCGGTGATGTAGTCGAGATTGCGGCTTTGGTAATACGAAATACCGAAGCCCATGCCCACGCGGCGACGCCGCCCAAAGCCGGGCACTTCGTAAAACAGCTCATACTTGCGGTTAAAGCCGAGCTGTAGGTTAGCTATCAGTTGCTCGGCCCGCCCCCGGAAGTTGGTGTGGGTGAGATGCACCCCATAGTCGAGGCGCTGCCAGCGCTCGCGCCCTGAGCGGTCGAGCCAGCGTTTAAGATTGGGGTCGGCGATGGAGAGAATTGGAGTCGGAATGACGTACCACCGCTCCTGCACGCTGAATAGCAACGTGATTTGGCCCGAGCCGCCGCAAGTGGCCTGCACCAGTACCGAATGAAAAATCTGAAGATTGTAAAGGCGCCGGCGATTGGCCTCTAAGCGAGCGGGCAAGTCAGCTAGAGTCAGCGTGTCACCCTCCCGGATGTTAAGCTCAGCCCGCAGAATACGTTCCTTTGTTTTGCTGTTGCCCACAAACAAGATGGCAAAGACGCGGGCCCTAGGTCCCGCGTTGGGACAAGCCCCAATTTGCACCAACGTATCGGTAGGCACCACTACGGGCGGCAACACAGGCGCGGGCTTTTCCTCACTAAGCCGGCGCAGGCTATCAGCAGAAGCGGGCAGGCCTACTGCTTGGCCTAGGGCCGGGCCAGCAGTGCTCAGAAGCCCGACCAGCGCAGCTAGTAGTAAAAAGCAAAAATTGAAATACGACCGGGGTTGAGGGTTCACCTCGCAAAGTTAGACGCTGAGATAGCGCAGCAGGGCGTCAAAGCGGTCTTGCTCGTCTTCGCTTACGGCGGCCGTGCCACTAAATTGCGCCGACACAAGGTAACCGAAGCGCTCGAGCGTAGCCGTGATGCGCGCCATGTTGTCGGTATTCAGCCGCAACGTCAGGCGGATACGGAAGGGGTCGTGCTCGTCGGTAACGACGTGGGCTGATAATATTTTGGCGTTGTTCTCTTCTACGTAGCGGCTTATCTGCGATAGTGAGTAGTCGCGCTCTTCCATCGTGAGCACCAAAATGCTACCCTGGCCGGCCGGGCCGGGTACGGGGCCAAAGGCGGCTAGCGCGTCGCTCACCGTCACCACCCCCGCATACTCTTGCTGCTCGTCGAGCACGGGCACTAGCTGAATGCGGTTTTGAATGGCTAGCTCCATTACCCGGTAAAAATGCTGGTCGTGCTGCACGTGGGCATCAGCATAACGCAGGGGTAACTCAGCCAGCTGGGTATCAGGGTTTTCGTAGTCAGCCAGGTCATTACCAGTGATAAGACCCCGGTAGTTACGGCCCACCAGCACGGGCAATTGGTTGACGTGAAATTCCTCCAGCCACCGGGCCGCTTTGGCCGTGGTGTCAGTGCTTTTGAGCGGCGGAATCATTTGATTAAGTAAGTCTTCGGCAAGCAGAGCAGACATGACGGCGCAGACTAAAAGGCGGGAAGGAAAGCCCTCCTCCGAGAGTAGGACTATAATACCCGGTGAAAGGTTACCAAGAAGTGGCAAAAACCAAGCCGGTACTCGGCGAGGGGGCGCTTTGTCAGGCCGAAACCACCGTGGTGGCTGCCCAACCCGAAGGCGCTGATACTGAACGTTCGAGGAACTGTTTCAAGTATCGGTTAAAGGCCAGTGGGCGCTCCATCATAGGGGCGTGGCCACAGTGGTCAAGAAAACACAACGTGGCCTGTGGTAGCAGCCGAGCAAAGTCGTGCGCGACGGAGGGCGGCGTAATCGTGTCGTTCAGCCCCCACACCAATAGCACGGGCACTGCCACACAGTGCAGCTCGCGGGCCAGGTTGTGGCGCTGTGCCGAGCGCGCAATGCTAATCATGCGCAAACACTTGGCGTTGGAGTTGGTAACGGCAAACACCTCATCGACCAGCTCGGCAGTAGCTACTGCGGGGTCGTAAAACGTGTAGCCGACCCGCTCGCGCACAAAGTTGTAATCGCCGCGCTTAGGAAATGAGCCGCCCATGCCATCCTCAAACAAGCCACTGCTGCCCGTGAGAATGAGCTGGCTTACGCGACTAGGGTTGTGCAGGGTATATACCAGCGCAATGTGGCCACCTAGAGAATTGCCGAGCAGGGTGAAGGTGGGCGGCAACGCCAGCTTTTCCACAAAGTTTTCCACATACGCCTGCAGGCCGGGCACCGTGGCTTGCAGCAACGGCATGTCATAGACGGGCAGCACCGGGATAACGACCCGGTAGTGGGGCGAGAACTCTTCTACCACCTGCTGCCAGTTGCTGAGCGCACCAAATAGCCCGTGCAGCAGTAGCAACACCGGCCCCTGGCCTTCGTCGACGTACTCGAACCCGTGCTGATGCTGGCGGCGTAGCTCCACGTGTTTACTGACTGCTGGGTGATAGATGCTAGCTCGCCTCGGCAAAGGGAGCACTAGATGCAATGTTACAACAGCGCATCCAATTGCGCAGCCACGCTAGGCCGTGCGTGGTGAGCAGCGCCTCGGGGTGAAACTGCACGCCGTAGAGCGGCAGCGTAGCGTGGCGCAGCGCCATAAGCTCGCAGTCAGCATCGGCCGTAACGGCCAGCGGAAGCAGGCTAGCCGGTAAGGTACTGGCATCTAGCGCCAGCGAATGATAGCGCGTGACCGGCTGCCGACGCGGCAAATCTGCCAGCCAAGGGTCATTGCCAAGCAGCTCGATGTCGGATACCTTGCCGTGCATGGGCCGGGCGGCACGCCGTAGCCGCGCCCCAAAAAACTCACCAAGGGCTTGCTGGCCCAGGCATACGCCCAGCATAGGCAGGCGCTGATGGTACTCGGCAATGACGGCCCACAGTTGGCCCGCTGCCGCCGGCTCGCCGGGGCCCGGCGACAACACGATACCTTCGATAGCTAACTCGCGCAGTTCGGCCAGAGGTACGTCGTTGCGCCGCACTAGCACCTCAGCCCCCAGCTGGTGCAAGTAGTCAGCCAGGGTGTAGGTAAAGGAATCGAAGTTGTCGAGCAGCAAAAGAGCCATGGGCTAAACTAGACAGCTATACTTCAGCGGTTGTTCCGGGTGTGCGCTGGGCACCTAGGCCCAGGTTACATAGCGGCTTTTAGTCGGGCTAGCAGGTTATGGGCAAATGGCAACGCGTAGCCTGTCAGCTGCAAAGCCAATGGCGTGGCTTTCTGCACCCAAGGCAGCACCACCGAGCCCGCCGTGAGGCTAGGCGCCAATAGGTGCACACCCGCTAACGTAGTGCCATGCAGTAGCAAACTCAGGCCGAGCAGCCACTTGAGGGCGCCGGCTGCGCCACCAAGCAAGTGGTCGAGCACGCCAAGGGGGGTGAGGTGCACGGCGGTTTTTACCAGCCCGCCCAGTAAGTGTACGCCCCACATAATACCCACCAGCACCAGCAGAAACGACACTAGCGGCAGCAGCCCAAGCACCTCGCCTAGATACGACCGCACCACCGGAATGGCCGCGCTTAGCAGGCTAAGCCCGCCTACTACGCCCAGCACAAACGCCAGCAGCGATACGGCCTCTAGCACGAGTCCCCGCCGATAGCCCTTCACGGTACCTACCGCTAGGGGCAACAGCAGTAATAAGTCGAGCGGCGTCACTTTTGATGATAAGTTGTTAATGGTTAATTGCCGATAACTACTTTCTAAGTAGCTAGTACATCAGCAATTAACCATTACTCATTACTAGAAATCAGTATTATTCAGCAGCATGTTTACCACGTCCGAAATGCGCTTGCCATCGGCCTTGCCGCTTAGCTCGCGGGCGGCCACGCCCATCACCTTGCCTAGGTCGGAAGGGCCCTTGGCACCCACGCGCTGAATGATGCCAACTAGCGTCTCTACCAATTCGCCCTCGGAGAGCTGCTGCGGCAAAAACTCTTCGATAATGGCTAGCTCAGCTAGCTCGGTCTCTTCAAGGTCAGAGCGGAATTGCTCCTTATAGGTAGCGGCCGATTCGCGACGCTGCTTGGCAGCTTTGTTGAGCAGCTTCAGCTCCTGGTCAGCGCTGAGGCCGGTGGCGCTAGCGCCTTCGGCCGTTTCGGCCAGCAAAATCTGCGATTTGATAGAGCGCAAAGCCGTGAGGCGCACTTTATCTTTAGCCAGCATAGCTTGCTTGATGCCGGCGTCGATGGTGTCTTTGAGAGCCATTGGAATAATGGGGGTGAGATAGAACTGTGTTGTGAACAGCGGAGCGCTTAAACCAGCCGGGCGGGCGCCGGTTTCGTAGTACTGCACCAGTAAACCGAAACACGCAGCCTCGCTGCCACCCGGCAAATGTACCTTGCACCGCCCGCCCACACAGTCGGCACCTCGGCTACCTCTTCCTCATCACCCAGCTGGGCACCCGTTTGGCGCCGCTATAAGTAGCTGCCGACTCTACATTCGCTATATAGGCTAGTCAGCCTGCCATGCAGGCGTATCTAAGAATCCGTTAAACTCCGTTTGAATCTGTGGTCAAGCTAAGCGTCAATATCAACAAAATTGCCACCCTGCGCAATGCCCGCGGGCTGCACGCCCGTCCCGACCTGCTGCAAGCCGCTCGGGATATCGAGCGTTTTGGGGCTGAAGGCATTACAGTACACCCGCGCCCCGACGAGCGCCATATCCGCTACGACGACGTACGCAACCTTAAAAGCATCGTCACCACCGAGCTGAACGTAGAGGGCAATCCCACCCCCGACTTTCTGGCCCTATGCCGCGAAGTACGCCCTGAGCAGGTGACCCTAGTACCCGATGCGCCCGATGCCATTACTTCCAACGCTGGCTGGAACGTGGTGCAGCACCAAGGCTACCTGCGCGATGTAGTGGCAGAACTCAAAAGCTACGGCGCTCGCGTGAGCATCTTTCTCGACCCCGACCCGACACTAATTGATGCCGCCGCTAGCACTGGCACCGACCGCATCGAGCTTTACACCGAAGCATACGCCCGCTACTACCCCCAGGACCGCGCCGCCGCTGTACTCCCCTACCGTGACACCGCCAAGGCAGCCGTAGCCGCAGGTCTAGGCCTCAACGCTGGCCACGACCTAGACCTTGAGAACCTAGCCTACCTCGCCCAAGAGCTACCTGGTTTGCAAGAAGTCAGCATTGGGCACGCCCTCGTAGCCGACGCCCTATATCTGGGGCTGGAAAACACCGTGCAGCTGTATAAGCGTCAACTCAAGTTTTAGGGGCACCTAGGCGCAAGCCCGCGCCACATTCTGGCTGCGCGCAGCTAACCGACACACCAAGAGCCAGCACCTTTAGCGAGCGGCCCTGCTTAGCAGGGTCGCTCGCATGCGTTAGGGCCTGTTAGGCAGCTAGGCCCAGTCAAAATATCGGGTAAGAGAAATTTAAGCCGGTGGCTGGTTGCCTTATATTTGCCCGCTTCCTATTTTCCTTCAACAGCTTTTTATTTCTAGTGTCGTTTATTTTTAAGCCGGGTACCGCATTGGCGGCCCTGGCCTTGCTAGTGGGGCTCGCTGCCTGCCAGAAGCGAGCTGACCAGGGTGGAACTGCCACCGTACAAAACACCGATTCTCTAGCCGCTCAGACTGCGGGCCAAGATACGCTTCGGCTTAAACGCTTGGCCTTGCAGCGTGATTCGCTAAAAGCAGATAGCATTGGTCGCAAAAACGGCCAACTGCCGGGCGCATTACTACCAGGCCATCGCATTGTGGCCTTCTATGGCAATATTCGCTCGAAGGGCATGGGTATTCTAGGCCGCGAACCCAAAGAGCAGATGATGGTCAAGTTTGACCAAGTACTGAAAGAGTGGCAGGCGGCTGACCCTAGCATCCCCGTACTGCCGGCACTGCACAGCGTCACCATTACGGCGCAAAGCGCGGCTGGTGCCGATGGCAAGTATCGCCTTATGAACTCGGCGTCTACTATTGCCGAAACCCGTGCCTGGGCCAAGGAAAAGAACGCCATCCTGTTTTTGGATGTGCAAGTAGGCTTGAGTGACCTAGAGCACGAGCTGCCCAAGCTTACTGAATATCTCAAAGACCCGACTATTCACCTAGGCATAGACCCCGAGTTTGCAATGGTGACCAAGAAGGTGCGCCCCGGCAAAAAAATCGGCACCTACGACGCCAAGGATGTCAACTTTGCTATCAACTTCTTGGCACGCATCGTGAGCGAAAACCACTTGCCGCCCAAGATTTTAATGGTGCACCGCTTCACCAAGGGCATGCTCACTAACTATAAGGACATCAAGCTCGACCCGCGGGTGCAAGTGATTATGGACATGGACGGCTGGGGCGACCCCATCCTGAAAAAGGACTCCTATAAAGCTTATATCAAGAAGGAACCGGTGCAGTACACTGGCTTCAAGCTTTTTTACGAGTACGACATCAAGCGCAAGCCCTACCACATGATGACGCCCAAGGAGGTACTAACTGAGCTAGACCCAGTACCGCTGTATGTGCAATACCAATAAGCGAGCTATAGTTACCTAATCAAAAAAGGCCTCCCAAGCAGGGAGGCCTTTTTTGATTAGGTAACTAGATGAACAAGCAACTACTAATTAAGCCGAGAGCAACTCGTTTTGCGCACGCAGTACTTCGCGGGCAATAGCTAGGTTGGTATCGCGTGAGTTCACTACCAGATAGATAAATTTCTTGCTATCAGCTACGAGCTTAATGAGGTGCAGTTGGTTGGTGAGGCTGATGAGGATATCATCGATAGTTTCGCCTTGCAACTTTAGTGCATTCATAGCCTTTAGCTTTTGCTTCACCACTTCAGTGTTGTAGGCAGCAGCGGTTTCGGGGTTGATGCCCGAGTTGGAGTGCGATGCCAGGCTCATGCCAGAGCTGATATCAACAATGGCTACGGCCAATAGACTGGGTAGGTCGTTGATGATGTTTTGAACGGCTTGGCCAGCGGGAGTTGAGGTAGAATATGCCATGACTTGTGTATATAGAAAATGAAAGGAAAAAGAAATTTTTTTTATTGAATTAACTTATTGATTTTTAATATATTTATCAAAGCAATCTACAATTAGCCGGCCTCGATAGTCATGTTGCGCAGCACGGCACGGGCTAGGGCTAGGTTGGTATCCTGGGTGCGCACAGCTAAATACAGCAGCCAGTTTTGAGTAGGCAGCACGCGTAATAGATGTAGCTGGCGGCGCAGCGTAATCAGGATGTCTTCTAACATTTCTTCGGGCCCTAGCTGCATCGCCTCTATAGCAAGCCGGGTCTGCTGCACAATTTCGGCGTTGGCGGCAGCCACTTCCACGGCTCCACCGCTGTGCCCAGCCCACTGCCCAGCCAGAATGCGCCCGTTGGCACCATCGACAATGGCTACCGTTATAAAATCGGGCAGCTCTTGCACTACGCGGCGCACTACAGCTTCAGCTTGGGCTCGCGTTTCGCTACTAATGGCCGGCTCTGGCGGAGCGGGAGCAGCTACCGCATCCGATACTGCTGGAGCTGGGACTTCAGCTACCGGCTCGGAAGCAGCTTCAGCGAGCGTTGGCGTTGGCGTGGCTTCTGCCGCTAGAGTAGCAGGCTGGGGAGCTACCTCGGCCTGGCTACGTTTGAGAAAAGGTAAGTTAGAGAAAAGCCCCATAGTATAGCTAGTGGCAGCTAGGCAAGCAGGAGCGCCTAGCTACATCGTTTAAGTAAAAGAGCGAAACAATTACCTTCAGTTACAGCCTACTCATTTTCAAGCTTATACCCTGTAGCATCGCTTGCTTCTCAGGCGAATCGTTATCGGTAGGCAGCTCGGTTGAGAGCACGCCTTGCGCTTGCAGTCGGCTGGCGCTGATGCCTTGCTTTACTAGCTCATCGACAGCTACTGTGGCCCGCTGCAACCCTAGGCGCATGGCCTGAGCTTCTTGGTTATTGGCGTGGCCCACCACTACGAGGTGCGCCTTTGGGAAGGTCTTGAGAATGCTGGCTACGCTACCAAGCTGCTGAGCTCCTTCGGCACCGAGGCGCGCTTGGCCTAGGTCAAACGTCAGGCGGTCGAGCACGATATCATTGGGCCGGGGCAAGTTGGTTTTTGATAACCGCTTGTAAAGCAAGCTTTCGGTAGAGTTAATGCCTACCGTGAGGGTAGCACGATTGATGAGCTTCACAATAAGCGGCTGGCCTTCGCCCTTGGTATAGCGCCCTAGGGCCACATTAAACTTGCCACCTATTTGGCGGGCCAGCGCGGCATTGCCTACGGTGTCGCGCAGTACTGCGCCAGCCACCGCTGGGCGAGCCGCTGCGGCAGCCGGCGCCGCGACCAATGGCGACGCGGCTACCGGGGCCACTACTTCGGGAGTGGCCGGCGCCTCAGTGGCTGGTGCAGCAGCGGGCTCGCTGGCAGGGGCCGGGGTTGCGGCCGTGGCGGCTACTTCGGTAGTTGGGGTTTCCTGTTGCGTGGCATTGGCGGGCGTGCCAAGCAGGAAGTAACCACCCGCCAGCGCCACTACCAACAGGGTACCTACCACTGACAGCATTTTTACATTCTTGCCTCCGCTCACCGTAGGCGTGGCGGCTGGCTGCGGCGGACTAGCTGCCGCACTAGCAGCTTTGGGCTTGGCAGGGGTTGGGGCGGTGGCTGGGCGGCTCACTTCTGAGGCTACTAGCGCAGCCTGCTCGCCTAGCCACTTACTTAGCGCAGCGGGCTCCAGGTCGGCTTCGTGGGCATGCTCGCCCACCGCTGCCAGGGTCATAATAGTCAGAAACCCCAGCAGTGTAACAGCTTGGGCAGGCTGAGCCGTCGATTCGGTGAGAGAGCTTACTTGGGCGGCACCTAGTATTTTTTGGGCAAGGTAACGGCGCCGGTCAGGCCAGCCAATGTCCGTGCGCAGCAGCTCATCCTTATCGGTGAGCAGGCGACTCAAAAACAACTGACGACACATATCCCAGCGAGCATCGGCCTCGCTGGCGTCGATGGGCGCCGCCAACTGGTGCACCAAAGCAGGCAGCGCCAGCTTGCAGTAGGCCTCGGTAGCAGCCCGCGGCAGGACAGAAGCCTGCGCCAACTGGGTCAGCAACTCATCGCTTAAATACTGATTAACAATACTATCTAATCGCATATACCTCGAAAGGCTAGTAAGTAATTTTTGCTTGCTGGTGTCCGGCAGTTTGGGCTGCGCTAATTCGTTTGATTCAGTAAATGCGACGTCGTAATCCTATAAATATACCTTGATAATTAACTAGCTACATCAATAACTGATAAGCTAATAATTTCTACTTCGCAATACTCTTGAGGCCATGTTTAGATGTTGCCAACAAGTTTGTTAGCAGCTACTTTAGACTATGGCCTTGCTGTCAAAAGTACAAATCTATACACTGCAAAATAAAGAAGCTAGCGTTTTGTAGCAAACGTCTTGTAAGACTGGTCGAACCATTGCAAAATGCCGCTGAGCAGCTAGAAAAGCTATTTGTATGTTTTGGACATAAAAAATCCCTTCGCCTACCGCTAAGGCAGACGAAGGGATTTCGTATTATCTATTGTTACTAAAATACCATTCGGAGAAACCTATTACCGATGGCCACCTAGTGGGCGGCATTGAGGTCAATGGCCTCGCCAGGTTTAGCACGCTTCACGAGCAGGATGAGTGGCACGCAGGCCAGGAAGAAGTACCCTAGGGCGTAGAAAATCTGCGTGTACGTGATGAGCGATACCTGCTTCATCAGGGTGCCGTCGAGGGCGGCGTAGGCAGCCTGCTTGGCTTGGTCGAGCGAAAGGCCTTTGTTAATGAAGCTTTGAGTGAAGGCTTGTACGCGCTGGGCGGTCTCGCTGTTGTAGAGCGAAATATTGGGCAGCAGCGCTACACGGTTGTTCTGGATGCTACGCTCGAGATAGGTACCCACAATAGCCACCCCGAAAGAACCGCCGAGCTGGCGAATCATACCGGTGAGGCCGGCCGCTTGGCCCGCATCGCGCCCTTGCAGACCCGCCAGACTCATGGTCGTGATGGGCATAAAGATGAGACCTAGGCCTACCCCACGCGTGATGAGCGGCCAGAAGAAGTCGCTTTCGCCGGCAGTAGGCGAAATCTTGCTACCCATCCAGAATGTGAAGCCGAAGAAGATGGCAAAGCCTACCGGCAACATGGCCTTTTGGGGCACGCCGGCCATCAGCATGCGGCCTACGATGGGCATCATGAAGCCCGAGGCCAGTGCGCCAGGCAGCAGCAAGTAGCCCGTTTGCTCGGCCGAGAAGCCTAGGATGCGCTGGGTGAAAATGGGGAACACAAACACCGATGCAAACAGACCGAAGCCCAGCACGAATGACAGGAACGCTCCCACTGCCAGGTTGCGGCTTTTGGTAAGCACGCGCAAATCCACGATGGGGGCCTTGGCTGTAAGCTCGCGCCACAGGAAGCCGACAACCCCCACTACGGCAAGGCCGGTGAAGAGACGGATAATTCCATCATCAAACCAGTCATTGGTTTCACCTTGCTCCAGCACGTACTGCATCGAGCCCACGCCCAGAATGAGGAAGCCAATGCCTGCCCAGTCAATCTCGCGCAACGGCCGCGGAATAGCGTTCTTAATACGCTCGGGGTCGCGGATGAACAGGATGGTAAAGATGCTGGCCAGGATACCTACCGGCACGTTCACGTAGAAAATCCAGGGCCAGTCGTAGTTTTCTACAATGTAGCCACCTAGGGTCGGGCCGATGGTAGGCCCGATAATTACGCCCATGCCAAACAATGCTTGGCCCAGCGGTAGCTGCTTGGGCGGAAACGTATCAACCAGAATGGCTTGCGAAGTAGCCATCAGTGCCCCGCCCCCAATGCCCTGGATGAAGCGGAAAGCTACCAGTTCCCACAGGTTGGTGCTTTGGCCGCAAGCCATAGAGGCCAGGGTGAAGAGTATTACCGATACGAGGTAGTAGTTTTTGCGCCCGAACTGCTCGGCCAAGAAGCCGGTCATCGGGATGACGATTACGTTGGCAATGGCGTAGGAGGCGATAACCCAGCTTACTTCCTGCTGCGTGGCCGAGAGGTTACCCATCATCTGGGTCAAGGCTACGTTTACAATGCTGGTGTCAATCAGCTCTAGCAGGCAGCAAAACACCACCGTCACAACGATAATCCACTTTCTAAATCCGGTTTCCATATCAAGTATAAGTTGCTAGTTGGTGGTTGTCAGGTAGCGACGAAGCTGCCAGCTGCCAGGCCTGGTGGGGCACTGCCAGCTGGCAACCGCGAACCAGCAACTATTTGCCCGTTGACACGATGGCGTTCACGCTCATGCCAGTGCGCAGGGGGTGCTCGGGGTCTTCTTTGTTGAGCACGATTTTAACCGGGATGCGCTGGGTCACCTTCACGAAGTTGCCGGTCGAGTTGTCGGGGGGCAGCAAGGCAAAGCGAGCACCCGTAGCGGCCGACAGTGACTCGATGTGGCCTTCAAAATCTTCGTTGGGGTAGGCGTCTATTTCCAGCTTCACGGGCTGGCCCACCTTCATGTTCTCAAGCTGGGTTTCCTTGAAGTTGGCAACTACCCAAGTGCGGGCGCTGCTCACGAGGCCGATGAGCTGCTGGCCGGGGCTTACTACCTGGCCAGGCTGCACGCTCTTGCGGCTCACGATGCCGTTGGCCGGTGCCACGATGGTCGTGTAGCTAAGCTGGAGCTTGGCGTTGTCTAGGTCAGTCTGGCGCTGCTTCACCACGGCTTGCGCCACAGCTACTTGCTGCTTGGCTTGGGCCACTTGCTGCTGTGCGGCCGTCACTTGGTTGCGGGCCACACTCACTTGGTCTTGAGCGGTGCTTTGCTGAGCGCTAGTAGCCTTCAGGTTAGCTGATACGGCATCGTACTCGCTCTGCGGAATGATGTCTTGGTTGCGCAGCTTGGTGCTACGGGCTAGGTCTTGCTGCAAGCGGGTGCGGTTAGCTGCACTCACCCCGATGGTGGTTTGGGCAGTGCGCACGTTGGCTTGGGCGGTACCCACACCAGCTTGGGCAGAGCCAACTCCGGCGCGAGCAGCTGTTACCTGGGCCTGGGCGGCGAGCAAGGCAGCTTCAGCCGCGTTTACACGCTGGATATAGTCGGCTTTGTCGATGGTAACGAGCGTGTCACCTTTCTTCACTACTTGGTTGTCATCAACATACACCTTTAGTACGGGGCCCGATACGCGGGGCAGCACGGGGTATACATCGCCTTCTACCTGGGCGTCATCAGTGCTTTCGTGCACTTTGGCAAACTGATAGCGCGTCCAGCCATAGAAGCCGCCGGCCAACAGAATAACGGCCAGAATAATAAACGCCAGCGGATTGCGCTTTTTGGGTTCTTCGAGCGGCTCGGCCACGGCGGTGGGAGGAGCGTCTTGGAGGGTTGATTGAGTAGCCATTGGTAAACGGAGTATTGCTGGTTGGTTTTTGCAAAAAGAAACTGCTAATCAAGACCTAGGAAAAGCAGTCAACACGTATTCTTAAAAAACTATTCTCTTACGAGCATGGTGGGGCAAGGGGCAGTGCGCACCACTACTTCGGCGGTGTTGCCCATCAGGAAGCGGCTAAGGCCCGTTTGGCCATGCGCACCAATCACGATGAGGTCGGCCTGCTGGCGGCGGGCTTCGGCCACTATCTGGGGGGCAGCCTCACCACGCAGTGTATTAACGCTGACGCGGTTGGCTCCAGCGGCCTGGGCGGCGGCCCGGTGGGCACTCAGCTCCGCCTCTACCCCGACCGCGGCCGGGGTGGCTGCCTCCTGCACGTAGAGCAGCCGTAGCTCGGCCCCAGTGCCCACGGCCAGGGCGGCGGCATAGGCCACCAGCGCCGTGGAGGCTGCCGAGAAGTCGAGTGGACAGAGGATGGTGGTGAGAGTCATTTTCAGTGATTAACAGTTAGTGATTAGTGATTAATGCACAGTGAAACAAAGCTTATAATACCTGTTACTCACTGATTACTAACCGTCAATTACTACTTGAGCTACTTCCAAATCTGCTCGCCAGTGGCCCGGCGCAGCTGGTATTGCCCTAGGGTGTAGTTGTACATGGCTTGGGCACGAGCCAAGCGGGCCTGGGCCAACTGGGTCTCGGCGTCGAGCACGTCAAGGTTTTGGCCTACGCCGTAGCGGTAGCGGCCCTGGGCGCGGTTGAGCGCGTCGGTGGCTTGATTTACTTGCTGGATGGCGTTGTCGTAGCGCGATTGGCTGAACGTCATGTTATTGACGGCTTGGCGCACATCGGCTCGAATTTGCTCTTGTGTATCCTCCGTTTTAGACTGAGCAGCGCGGTAGTTAGCGGCGGCTTCCGTTTTCTTCTTGCGGTTGAGGCCCCCATCGTAGATAGGTACGCTCAACTGAGCCACCCCTACCGTGTTGAACCGGATACGCTGGAGGGCGTCGGCCGGCGCCACGCCAGGAATCAGGTAGCCGTTTTTGCCGCCGGCCTGCACGCCTACCCCTAGCACGGGCAGGTTGCTGCGATCAACGAGCTTGGCTTGCAAGTTGGCCGTGGTTTCGGCATCCTTGGCCAGCTTGGCTTCAGGGCGGTTTTCAGCGGCTTTGGCCAGCTCGGCAGCTAGGTTCACGGGCTGCGGGTCGTAGCTCAGGCGGCCTTTCACCGGAATGTCGGCTTGCTGTGGCTTGTGCAGCAGGCGGGCCAATTGCACCTGCTGGTTGAGCAGTTGGTTTTGCTGGTCAAGCTTCTGATTTTGAGCCTGCGTGATGCGCACATCGGTGGTCGTCACGTCAAACTTGGTGCTCACACCAGCGTCCACGCGCTTCTGCATTTCGTCGCGGTGAGCCACCAGCGAGGCAATCTGCTGGTCTTGCACCCGAATGCTTTCGCGAGCGAACAAGATGTTGAAGTACGTTTGAGCAGCGCTGAAAGCCAGGTCACGGCGGGCTACCAACACATTGTCCTGTGCGGTTTGCACCTGCGAGCGCGACAGGTTGGTATTAGCCGCACGCTTACCAAAGTCATATAGCTCGTACTGCGCCGTCACGTGCGCATCGAAGTTATTATTGGGTGCAAAGGCGAGTGTTTCGGCGCCAGGCGCAATCGCAAACTGCGATACTGGGTCAATGCGGGTGTAAGTAGCAGTACCCGTTACCTGCGGCAAGAAGCCGGCCTGGGTTTGCGAGAGACGGCTAGAAGCTGCATTTGCCAACTCGGTGAGGTTGGTGACACCAGGGTTAGCGTCCAGTACAGCTTGCACGGTGGAACCTAGGGTGAGCGAGTCGCTAGCCAACCCGATAGCTTGGTTGGATGCCGGAACGCTCGGCTGGCTCTGAGCCAGCACAGGCTGAGTCAGCAGCGCACCGGCCAATGACAGCCCCGCGAAACCGACCAATTTATATCTTGAAAACATAAGCCCAATGGCGTAGTAGTGTGCCAACTGCTTACCGAATGTTGTGCCAATTGGTTATAGCCGAGTTAACTATTCACAACTCACTGATACACCACACAATAAAACTATTATCAGCTTACCCAGGAAGGCTGAAAACATTATCTCAAAAATAGGGTTTCCTCAAATAGCAGGAATTATCCCTTCTTGTATAGGCATGCCTACCCCAGCTACCGACGATGTTTTGCTGTTGCACCTCAATGAGGCCATCGCTACGATTCGTGATAAGGAAGAGCTATTCCAAATCATTGCGCGCAAGCTGCGCCTAATTTTCCCCTTTGACATGATGGGTGTCAGCATTTTTGATGAGCAGCTGCTCAATAAGCGGCTGTTTTTCAAGAACTATACTACCATCAATCCGCCTGAGCCAACACCGGCCAACATATCTGTTTTCACGCCTATTGCGGGCTCACCGGTCGAGCTACTGCTCGAGAATCCACGCATCCAGCACATTGAACTGCGCGAGTACGTGCGCCAGTACGCTGACTTTGAGCCTTTTCAGCGAATGATGCGCCTAGGTCTGCGCTATATGACAATGGTGCCGATGAGGCTAAATGGCTACCTCACGGGGTACCTCATTCTGGCTACCATCCGGCCACCCGCTTACTCAGCGGCCGACGAGCAACTGCTCGAAAAAATCACTTCATTGGTAGCTGTGGCCGTGCGCAACTCGCTTGATTTTGAGGAAGTAGCTATGCGCGAGCAGCAGCGCACCCTACAGCTCAATATTACCAATGCGCTGCTCAGCATCAAGCAGCGCGAGCCTCTGTTCCGGGCCATTGCCGACGAACTGGGGCGCGTGGTGCCCTTCGACTACTTTGGCATTCGGGTGCAGCGGGCTGGTCAACGCGAGGCTTTTGAGGGCTTTGCCGAGTTCACGCGGCCCGACGATGAGCCCGAAAGTAAGCTAGTGGCCCTCGACCCCAACCGCCACCAGGGCCAACACCAAGAGGATGTTGACGCCATGTACCGGCAGGTAGGCGGCTTGCTGCAAGGTCCGGGCCTGTACGCTGGCGACGACTTTCGGCAGTTGGCGGTGCGCTACCCCGCCATGCGCTACGCCTACGACGAGCACCACGTGCGTGCCATGCTCATTGTGCCCATCTGGCAGCGAGCCGACAGCGCAGCGGTGCTACTGCTAGCTTCTCCTAAACCTAATGGCTTCACGCCCGACAGCCTGACTACGGTGCAGGCGTTGGTGCCGCAGGTAGCCCTAGCCCTCGAAAACCTGTTCGCCTTCGAGCAGATTGAGAAGCTCAAAGCCCAAGTCGAGCAAGAGCGTACCTATTTGATAGACGAAATCAATACGGACCGGCCGGCCGCCGACGGCCTCATTGGCGTCAGCCCGGCTCTGCAGCAGGTGCGCCAGCGCATTGCCCAGGTAGCGGGCACCGATGCCACCGTGCTGATAACCGGCGAAACCGGCACCGGCAAAGAAGTGGTAGCCCGCGCTTTGCACCAAGCCTCACCACGTGCAGGCCGGGCGCTCGTCAAAATCAACTGCGCGGCCCTACCGGCTCAGCTTATTGAGAGCGAATTGTTTGGGCATGAGAAAGGAGCTTTTACCGGCGCCGTAGAGCGGCGCATTGGCAAGTTTGAGTTGGCCGATGGGGGCACCATCTTCCTCGATGAGGTGGGCGAATTACCCCTCGACCTGCAAGCCAAGCTCCTGCGCGTGCTGCAAGAGAAAGAATTTGAGCGCCTAGGTGGCAACCGCGTGCTGCACACCGATGCCCGCGTGCTGGCAGCTACCAACCGCGTGCTCGAAGACGAGGTGCGTGCTGGCCGCTTCCGAGCCGACCTCTACTACCGGCTCAACGTGTTTCCGATTCACTTGCTGCCCTTGCGCGAGCGCCCGCAAGACATTGCGCCGCTGGTGCAGCACTACCTAGGTAGCCTTAGCAAGCGCTTTGCTCGACCAGCCCGGCCCATTCGGCCCGCTGACATGGCCGCCCTGCTGGCCTACCCGTGGCCCGGCAATATTCGGGAGTTGGAGCACGTGCTGGAGCAGGCCATCATTGTAAGCCAGGGCGCGTGGCTGGAGTTTGGCGGCTTTGCGGCAGCGGGAAGGCTACTAACGCTACCACCCAGCCAGGCTGGCCCCGAAGCCCCTGCCCCACCTGCCCCCGCCGAAGCAGCCAGCGATGCGCCCATCAAAACGCTGCGCGAGCAAGAGCGCGACCACATTCTAGCAGCCCTGCGCCGCACCGACGGACGCGTGAGTGGCCAGCAAGGAGCGGCGGTGTTATTAGATATAAATCCGAAAACTTTGGAAGCTAGAATGAAAAAACTCGGCATCCGGCGCACGGTAGTAGCCGGGTAGGTAAGCATCTGTATTTTAGACGCGTTTTTAGTCTTTATACAGCAGCTTTCGATGCGTTTCCTTTTAGTAGTAGCACTATTCACTAGCGGCGGATTATTCAGCAGCACTAGCCAAGCAGTGGCTCAAACCGCCGAGCCTCGCAACCTAGCTACGGATACCTTACAGCCGGCCAACGCGGCTTATTACCGGCCGGTCAGCCGCCTAGGCACCGTGGGCGGCAAGCAGCTGTACGTGTTTATTACCAGCGTGAGCGAGCGCGGCACGGGTATTGAGTTTACTTGGCGTAATCCGCTGACTATGCCTCTCCCCAAGCCAGTGTTTATTACCAGCGAGCAGTTGCAGTGGGCTCGCTTTGATGGCCATTATTACGAGCCCGTTCGCACAGCCAATACTGCTGCCCACGGCCTGGCTCTACGCCTGGCAGCCGGCCCTAGGGTCGAAGTATTCGACGTGGCAACGCCCAAGAAAGGCGTTCCCATTCCCTTACCGGCTCCTGGCATAACCTCGCTGTTTTGGACAGGCACTTTTAGTAATAAGTACAACCACACTTGGTACTTGCGCCGCTCCAGTGAGAAAACGATGACGCAAATACCCTACGGCAAGCAGTTCGCTCCTTTTTTGGCTGACTACCTAGCCGATGCGCCCGACTTGGTAGCAGCCATCCAAGCGGGGGCCGAGGGCTACCGCTACGAAGATGTGCCAGCGCTGCTGAATACTTACAACCAACTCCCCTCCGCTGGCACTCCCTAGCCGGGGCGCAACCCTACTGGTTTAATAGCAGTTGAATGGCTCAGTTAATCAATCAGCTGCTATGCTTCCCCTACCCCGCCTGCTATCGGCCGCCGCACTCCTCACGGCCTTCACGGCCGCAGCCCAAAATGTGCCGCCACCCGCCACGCCCTTCCACATGACGGGCAATATCTACCTGCCCAATAAGCTACCCGCCACCGATGCCCGCGTGGCTGCCCTTAAAGTGCCCACCGGCTTCACCGTCACCAAGTTTGCCGAGGGCCTCGACATGCCCCGCATGCTGGCCGTGATGCCCAACGGTGACCTCTATGTAAGTAACCGCGTGAAGGGGACTATCACGCTAGTGCGCGATGCCAACCACGACGGCAAGGCCGAGGTGATGCGCCAGGTAGCCCAAAAGCCGCACCTGCACGGCGTGGCATTGCAAGGCAATAAGCTTTACATCAGCGCTATCCGGGAGGTATATGTGGCCGACGTGCTGCCCGATGGCAACCTAGGCGAGCTTAAAGAGCTGTACCACGACCTGCCCGACGCCGGCCAGCACGCCAACCGGGTGCTGCGCTTCGGGCCCGATGGCAAGCTCTACCTCTCGGTGGGCAGCACCTGCAATGCCTGCGACGAAGACAACCCCGAAAACGCGACGATTTTGCAGCTCAACACCGACGGCTCGGGCCGCCAGGTGATGGCCCGCGGCCTGCGCAATACCATCGGCTTCGACTGGCACCCCGCCACCAAAGAACTCTTTGGCATGGACCACGGCATCGATTGGCTCGGCGACGAAGACCAGCAGGAAGAGCTGAACCAAATAAAGCCCGGCGCCGGCTACGGCTGGCCATCCATCATCGCCGATGGCAAGCACTACCCCGCCAACAAGCCCAAAAGCGGCGAAAGCTACGAGGCCTTCGATGCCAAGAACCAGCGTCCACTGCTGTTATATAAAGCACACTCGGCTCCCCTAGGGCTGGTATTCAACCGGGCCGCGCAGTTCCCGAAGGAGTATCAAAATGACGCCTTCGTAACCATGCACGGCTCTTGGAATCGCGCACAGCCCTCGGGCTACAAGCTAGTACGGGTGCACTTCAACGCGCAGGGCCAACCCGAACGTTTTGAAGACTTCATCACGGGCTTCTTGGTCGATAATGATAAGTCGGAGTTTGGCCGGCCATGCGGCTTAGTCCAAGCTCCCGATGGCTCGCTGCTGATGGGCGATGACGACAACGGCGTGATTTATCGGGTAGCCTACACCGGCGGTGGAAAAAAGAAGAGCTAAGGCCAACACCCACTAGATGTAACTTGGGCCTTGCGGGTTCGCGCGCTTGAGTAGCAAGCAGCCACTACATGCAGGTCCGTAGGGTCCATAGTACACCTACCTAGGGCGCAACTTTTTCGCCGTTTTTCGCCTTATTCTTGCGAATAATTTTAGCAAAATGGCGAAGGCAAGAACGATTTTTTTCTGTCAGAACTGCGGCGCGCAGTCGGCAAAATGGATAGGGCGCTGCCCCTCGTGCGGGGAATGGAACACCTATGTCGAAGAAGTTGTGCAAAAAGAAACGGCACCGGCTGCCGGTTCTTGGAAGCCCGCTAGCACAGTGCCCGGCGGCAACATGCAGAAGGCCGCCAAGTCGCGACCGCTCGCCGATATTCAGCACGAAGAAGAACCACGTATTTTGACGCCTGATGGCGAGCTCAATCGCGTCTTAGGTGGTGGCCTAGTGCCAGGCTCGCTGGTGCTCATTGGGGGCGAGCCGGGCATTGGCAAAAGTACCCTGATGCTGCAAATAGCGCTGGCGCTCAAGAAGCTTAAGGTATTGTACGTAAGCGGTGAGGAAAGCGAAGCCCAGATAAAAATGCGTGCTGAGCGATTAGCCGATGGCCAACACCCCGGCTGCTACATTCTTACCGAGACCAGCACTCAAAATATATTCCGCCAGATAGACCAGGTGCAGCCTAACGTGGTAGTCATCGACTCTATCCAGACTATGCACTCGACGCTAGTGGAAAGCGGTGCCGGCTCGGTGAGCCAGGTGCGCGAGTGCACCGCCGAGCTGCTCAAATACGCCAAGGAAACCAGCACGCCAGTACTGCTCATCGGCCACATCACCAAGGATGGTAGCATTGCGGGACCTAAGATATTGGAGCACATGGTTGATACAGTGCTACAGTTTGAGGGCGACCGGCACCTGAGCTATCGCATCCTGCGCACCATTAAAAATCGCTTTGGTTCTACCTCAGAGCTAGGCATTTATGAGATGCAAGGCACCGGCCTGCGCCAAGTATCTAACCCGTCCGAAATCCTGCTCTCGCAGCGCGCCGAAAGCCTAAGTGGCATGGCCATCGGGGCCACCCTAGAGGGCAACCGCCCGCTACTAGTAGAGGTGCAAGCACTGGTGACGCCCGCTACCTACGGCACGCCCCAGCGCAGCAGCACAGGCTTCGATAGCAAGCGCTTGCAGATGCTACTGGCGGTGCTGGAGAAGCGCGCTGGCCTGCGCCTAGGGCAGCACGATGTGTTCCTGAACATCGCAGGTGGCCTGCGCCTCGACGACCCCGCGCTCGATGCCGCGGTGTGCGCGGCGGTAGTTTCTTCTCTAAATGATTTACCAATTCCTGGCGATGTATGCCTCGCAGCCGAGGTAGGCCTGAGCGGTGAGATGCGCGCGGTACCACGGCTCGACCAACGCCTCGCAGAAGCCGAAAAATTGGGTTTTAAGGAGATGTATGTGTCACAATTCAATGGCCGCAACCTCGGCGAACAGGTTCGCACGAGTATGCGCGTGCAGGCCGTAGGCCGCTTAGATGAAGTTTTGAATAGCCTCTTTGGGTAAAATACTAGACTGGCTCTCGCGAAAAAATGCGGGAGCCAGTCTAGTATTATTCGTAGCGCTTGCAGTTTAGTAACCGTCATCTGCTATCTTCGAACCGGAAATTGAATTTTCCCGCGGAATCGGTTTGCTAATTACTTTATTTTTTTAGGGGGTTGGACATCTTTAGTACCGACCTGTTTAGTGCGCTATGAACCTAAAATTTACTTCTATTCTTACGTGGGCCACGGGGTTGGTCCTGGCCTGTGGTGCTAGTTCAGCAGCCCAGGCCCAAGCCCCAGCTGGCAAGGCTATTATTATCGGTCATATCAGCAATCCGGTAAATGACACTATCGCGGTATCTATTCGCGATAACCCTTTCGATGCGAAAGAGCGCACGAGCTATGCGCGTGTCGATGAGAAAGGGGAGTTTAAGCTAGTAGTACCTGTAACTTCTTCTACCAAAGCAGATTTAGTATATGGAGACGACGTAGCTGACTTGTATCTAGACCCCGGCACTGACCTCGACGTGCGCTTTAAAGGGGCTGATATGGCGAGCACTGTGAAGTTTAAAGCCAACGATGTACCCACTGGCTTTGGCACAAAGCTTCGCAATGGCGGCAACCTGACCGATGAGCAGCGCCACCGCCAGCAGATGGCAAATGCCAATAATTACCTTGCTGAATTTGACGACCAGTTCGTGTCTAACGACGGTTTTCAGGTTCTACCCGATAACATTCAGCTCTACGAGGCTCCCTTCCTTTCCTTCATTGAATACCGCCTCAAGCACGAGCAAAACTTCTTGGAAGACCGCGCTGCCAAGCAGTCTTTTACCATTGATTTTTATAACTATGCCAAGGCAGAGGTAACTTATTCCAATGCTAACGATAAACTAACCTTTCAAGACCTGCGCGAGCAGGTAGTGAACACGGAAGGGCGCCTCACTATGACGCCCACTTACTATGACTTCTTGCGCAACCCGCTACTCTACAACGACCCTACCGCAGGCCAGAATGAGCAGTTCCAGGAATTTCTGTTAAACTTTGTTCACCACACGGCTGCGCAGCAAAAGCACTTGCGCTCCGACCCAGATTTCTATCCTTTCTGCTATGCGCTAGCGAGCAAGCGCTTCCAGGGCGTGCCGCGCCTCATTACCCTAGGGCGCATTTTGCAGGAATCGTTTCGCTTTGGGCATATCCGGCAGTCGGAAGCCATGCTGGCCGATTTCCGTAACCTAGACACCAAGCACCGGTTCCTGCCCACGCTGGAAAACGATTTTAATAGCCACCGGGCACTAGCCATCGGGGCCCCCGCCCCAGATTTCCGCCTCGTAACAGCCAAAGGCGATACTACTAGCCTAAGCAGCTTCCAGGGCAAGCTCGTGTATCTCAACTTCTGGAAGACCACCAACGGCTTGTGCTTGCGCGACTTGGCCTACGCCCAAGACCTAGCCAAGCGTTTTGAAGGCAAGAACATTGTATTTGTAAACGTGGCGCTGGACGATGCTGAATTGCCTTGGAAGCAGCTGGTAATGGTAAAGAAATTGCCTGGTGTGCACATGCGGGCAGCGGGTGGCTACACCTCGGCCATGGCCCGGGCCTACAGCCTGCAAGAAGTGCCTACTTACCTGTTGATTGGCGAAGATGGTACTATCCTCAATCCCAAGCCCAAGCGCATGAGCAGCCGGGCAGCCGTGGATGAAATCAATCAATCATTTGGCAAAGCCAGTACTTATAGCGCTGCTCTCACGCAGCTAACAAGTGGCGGGGCCGCTGGGCCTAAGTAGGTCGCCCACCCCTCACCTAGGGAAGCCGGAATGCAGCAGCTTGCATTCCGGCTTTTTTTGTGGCTCACCCCTACTGCTAGCTAAAACATTCGTTGCTCGCTACGGCTTACCGACCTTTACGCCTATTATGCGCTCTTCCTCTCTACGCGACGCTCGCTCCTTTATGCGCAAGGCCACGCCACGCCGCGTGGCCAATGGCTTGCAAGTAGTGGCTAGCTACGTGGTGAGCCGCCTCACGGGGCGCGCCCGCGCCTGGGGGCTGCCAGTGGCCATGTCGTTTGAGCCGACCACTAGCTGTAACCTGCGCTGCCCCGAGTGCCCGAGCGGCCTGCGTTCGTTTACGCGGCCCACTGGCATGCTCCCAGCCGAGCTATTTAAGCGCACAATGGACGAGGTAGCTAGCCGGTTGTGGTACCTCATTTTTTACTTTCAGGGCGAGCCTTACCTGCACCCCGAGTTTCTGGACTTGGTGGCGTATGCGCATAAGAAGGGCCTCTACACAGCCACCAGCACCAACGCGCACTTCCTAAACGACGACAACGCCCGGCGCACTGTAGAGAGCGGCCTCGACCGCCTCATCATCTCGCTCGATGGCACCACCCAGGAGGTGTACCAACAGTACCGCGTGGGCGGCAAGCTCGAAAAGGTGCTGGCAGGCACCCGCAACGTAGTAAAGTGGCGCAAGGAGCTACGGAGCAGCACGCCGCGTATCATCTTCCAGTTTTTGGTAGTGCGCCCCAACGAGCACCAGATTGAGGATGCCCAACAGCTGGCCGACGCCCTAGGTGTCGATGATGTGTGGTTTAAAACCGCCCAGATTTACGACTACCAGCAGGGGTCTCCGCTCATCCCGACCATCGACTACTACTCGCGCTACCAGAACAACGGCAACGGCACCTTCAGCCTAAAAAACAAGCTGGTGAACGGCTGCTGGAAAATGTGGCATTCGTGCGTCGTGACCTGGGACGGCAAAGTCGTACCCTGCTGCTTTGACAAAGACGCGGAGTACCGGCTAGGCGACAGTCAGCACGAAAGCTTCCAAACGCTTTGGCACGGCCAAAAATACCAGGGTTTCCGGCAGGCCTTGCTAAAGGGACGCGACCAGATAGAGATGTGCCGCAATTGCACCGAGGGCACTAAAGTGTGGGGCTAACCTGCAGATTTAAACAGGTTAAACAAACTACGCAGCTATCCTCGCTGGCGCCTGGCTGACTAGTGCTACCTTCGCTCGCCGGTGGCAGTCGTTTGGGCCAACCGGCTTATTCTGCACCTGCTTTATGTTTTCCGCTACCCACATCCAGGCCGTTCGCAAAAGCAAGGGGCTGTCGCAGGAAGCTTTGGCAGAAGAAGCTGGCGTGAGTTTACGCACCATTCAACGGGTAGAGCAGGGCGACACTGTACCGCGCGGCCACACCCTACAAGCCTTAGCCGCCGCCCTAGGTGTGCCGCTAGAAGCATTGCGGGAAGAGACCGCGCCAGCGCTAGCGGCGGTACAGGCCCCCGCCCATACTCTCCGAGAAGACCACAACCTTCTGCAACTGCTCAACCTAAGTGCGCTCGGATTTTTGCTGTTTCCTTTCCTGAACTTGATTGGGCCGTGGCTGCTGTGGCGAGCTCGCCGGCACGACACCGAGCATGTGGCAGAGCTAGGCCGACGGGTGCTTGGGTTTCAGATTCTGTGGCAGGTGGGGTGCTTTTTCCTGTACCTGCTAGCAGTGCTGGTGCAGCTGGCAGCCCGTACTTACCAAGTAAGGCTACCGGGCTTATTCCTAGGTGTGCTGGTGCTTACGTACGCGCTCAATGCTGGTGTAGTCTGCTACTACGCCTTCCGGCTTCGGCAGGGTGACCTAGATGTTTACCGGTGGCGGCTTTAAACAAGCCGCCGCACAAGATTCTAGCAACTAATACCTTATCTAAAATGGCGGTGAAATGACGGGAAAATGACGCATGGGGTGGTCGTGCTACCGGCCTAGGTTTGGCTTGTTGTTCACTTGCTCCTCAGCCCTCCCATGAAACCCCTTCTCAAAGCCCTAGCGGGCCTGCTTTTGCTCTTGCTTATTAGCGGCCTAGGTGGGTATTTCTACGTACAGCATAAGTTTCGGCCGGCTCCCAACCAGTTGGTGGTTACAGGTCTACCGCTCAGTAGCCCTTTTGTATGGCAGGCCGATAGCGGGGCGCGGCCCGTGGTGCCACAGGCAGGGCTGCTGCTGCCCATCGTGCTGCCCGGCTGCCCACGCCGCTGCTACGTCCAGTTCGACACCGGGGCACCTAGCTCGGTGTTTTATGCGCACCCACTGGCCGCACTAGCTGCCCGCTATCCCAGCGCCCGCCCGGCGCTGCAGCCCCAGGCCGATACGCTGCGCAACCTGCACTTTGCGCTGGGCAATGGGCAGGTGCAAGCCCGCAGCCTGCGCGTCATTGCCTATGGCAGTCGGCAGCTACCGGCCGATACAGCGGCCCCGCTACTTGTGGGTACGCTGGGGGCCGATGTGCTCGAAAGTCAAGTCCTCGTGCTCGACTATAGTCGGCAGCGCCTTAGCCTGCTGGCGCAGGTGCCCGATAGCCTAGCCCGGCGAGCGGCTTTTGTACCGCTCTCTTTCATGGGGCGCCGGCTGGTACTCAGCGCATCTATAGGCGGCGAGCCCCAACAGTTGCTGTTCGACTCGGGTAGTAGCGCCTTTTCCTTGCTTACCAGCACGGCCACTTGGCAGCAGATGGCCAGCCCCGGGGCGCCGGCCCACATAGCCGCCGTTAACTCGCTCGGCCGCACTCTTACTTCTCATACAGTAGCCACAGCCGCGGCACTACAGTTGGGCCGACTAGCTGTGCCTTTGCAGACAGTTACTTATATGGAAGGCACTACGCTACTCCAGCGCTCGCTCATGCGTTTTTCCGGCATGGGTGGAATGCTCGGCAACCGGCCTTTCAACCAGCACACCCTCCTAGTAGATGTAGCGCACCAGCGCTTTGGCCTTATACCCTAGGTGTGCCTAGGGTAGCCAGGGCTAGTAGGAAGCGGAGTAATAAACCCCACAAAAAATCCTTCCTGCAACTAGTGCAGAAAGGATTAAATGCGTCAGCGAAGCGGCTTATTTTGTGCCCTTTACCAAGTTTTTGCCTAGCGACTCTACTTTCAGGATGAATTGGTCTACGTCCTCGTTGGCGTAAGTGCCATAGGCCGACGAGATGGTGCCTTTCGTGCCATCTGCCGTTTCGATAACGTAGAGAATAGCCATATCATCGGGGTCGCTCTCGCCCTCAAAGCGGAAATAATCGACGATGGTAGTTTCCTCGGGGTCGAAGGTCCGGGCGCTATCGTTGTCCATGGTAGTCAGACGGCCGTCTTGCACGTTAAAATCGTGGGTGTAGCCTTGGCCTTTCAGCTTTTTCTCGACGGTGGTCATCGAGGTCATTTCTTCTTTGTCCTGCATGGCGGTAGGTGATTTCTAAGGGTGTTGGGAAAAGGGGCCAAAAGCAGGCCGCCCCGGCTATACGGAGCCGGGGCGGAGCTGGGTTATGGTTGAAGTTAAGTTTATCAGCGGCGGGCGGCTTGGGCCTCGATTGTGCGCTGCAGTGCGTCGACATCAAGCGCCGCACCGCAGGCGCCGCCGCAGCCTTTAGCGCAGCCGGCTTGGCCTTTGGCAGCAAAGGTCAGCCACACGCGCCGCCCTAGGTAAAACGCCGCTGCGGCACACAGGGCAAGGATGATAAGCAGTTGAATGTCCATAACTGAGGTAGAACTACAGGCGCTGCGGGAAAGTTTAGGAGCGAGTTAGCCTTAGTTGCTAACACTACAATGCCCCTAGGGCCGCTAGTTTTTTGGTGATATCGTCTACGCTGCTGGTACGCATTACGAGCGCGCCTTTGGGGTCGAGCAGCATGTAGGTCGGGAATGCATTGATGTTATAGCCCGAAATAACTGGCCCCTCATCAGTCTGCAATTCTGATAGTTGCAAGCCTACTATTTGATGCTGGCGAATAGCTTTTTTCCATAACGGTGCGGAGTTGGGACTCTCCATCGCAATTCCAATAACAGCCAACTTATCAGGATACTGCTGGTGTAGGGCATTCACCTTGGGCATGGCCCGGATGCACGGGCCGCACCAGTGTCCCCAGAAGTCTAGCAGCACATACTTGCCTCGGTAGGTAGCCAGCGAATGCTTTACCCCCATCGTGTCGGCCATGCTAAAATCAGCTACGTGCTTGCCCACCGTTGGCTGGTTATGCAGCACTATTATGCGCTTGGCAGTTTGCTGCCCATACCAGCTCTGGCGCACGGCAGGCTTGAGAGCCTGTAGCAGCTTCTCATAGTCGGCTGCCGGGTGCTCGGGTTGCATCATCGTTTGCCCGTAGAGCAAATAGGCGCTGGTGCGGGCAGCCGCATGGGCCTGAATAAACTGTCGGGTCTGCTGGCCCTGCTTGGCCTGTAAGGCGCGGTATTCTGCTTCGCTCTTGGTAGGCGGGGCGTCCTGCCACAGCACAGCACGGTTATACGCAGTCAACAGGTTGTTCTCGGGCGTGCCCGTCACCTCTATCCGGTCTAGGTGCTGCTTAGTGCCCTGCAAACGCACCGTTCCTGGCTCAGTCCACACGTTTACGATAACAATACCCCCATCCTCACCGGTGCGAATTTCCAGGTTTGCCATTCCATCGTCGCCGTAGTTTATCGCCTGGGCAAGCTGGTCGTTTACGATGCGCAGGGTATCGATGCGACGCTGCCCCTCGCGGGTGTAGTGGCAGATGGCCTTCTGGCTACCTAGGCCAGCGATGGTGCCCACTACCTGGCAGGTTTGAGCAAAGCAAGGGCTAGCCACGTTGCTGGCTAGCCCTACGGTCAGCAATGTTTTCATAAGGCGCAGATTAAGTGCGCCCTAAGCTACATCTGAAACCCCTCTTGCCAGTGTTTCTTCATCACGGTCTGCATTTGGTCGTGCACCAGGCCGTTGGTGGCTAGTGTTTCGCGGCTGAAAACGGGGTCGCCGTCTTTGAGCCATTGCGTGACGCGGCCGCCTGCCTCGCGCACTAGCAGGATGCCCGCCGCTACGTCGTAGGCATTGATGTTGAATTCGAAGTAGCTGTCGAAGCGCCCGCAGGCCACGTAGGCCAGGTCGGTAGCCGCCGAGCCCCAGCGCCGAATACCCCGTGAGTGCTGCGCATACTCTTTGAGGATGGCCATGTAGGCATCCATGTGGTCGAACTTGTAGAAGGGCAAGCCGGTGGCAATCAGCGTATCCTCGGTGCTAGCAGCAGTGCTCACGCGGATGGGCTTGTCGTTCAGGAAAGCACCCAGACCTTCGGCGCCACGAAAGCACTCATCGCGGCTCACCTCGTACACTACACCCAGCACGGGCACCACGCCCCGCGCCAAGGCCACGCTCACGGCGAAGCACGGCAGGCCGTGAATGAAATTGGTGGTGCCGTCGAGCGGGTCGATTATCCAGCGGTACTCGGTGCTTTCATCGGAGTTGGCCACTGTGCCTTCCTCAGTCACAAAGCCAGCTTCAGGAAACAGCTTTTGCAGGCCCTCTACCAGCATTTTTTCCGACTCTTTATCGACGTAGGAAACGAGGTCGTGCAGGCCTTTGGTCACGATTTTCGACTGGTCGAAGCTGCTTACTTGCTCACGGATAAAGGCGCCGGCTTGGCGGCAGAGGTCGGCTACGGACTGTGAAAGTTGGAGAAGGTCGGGGGTCATGTAAAAGGGGTATTCAGTTGAAAAGAAGGTCGTTGGTCATGCAGCGAAGCATTTTGCTCGCTTCGTTATTGACGCAGGAGATTGCTGCGCTACGCGAGATGCTTCGCTGTGCGCTGCATGACAGTTAATTACTGCTTGCGCACCAGGGGCCCTACTACCGCACCTAGCAACAGTAGTACGGCCAATCCCTGCGCTCCGCGCCCGATGAGCTCGCCGTAGCGCACATAAAAGGTGGGCTCGTCGTTGAGGTGCACGGTGGCACGGCTGGCGGCGCCCACCCACCAGCCGGTGCGCTGGGTGATGTCGCCATGCTGATTTATAAAACCCGAAATGCCAGTATTGGCCGAGCGGGCCACGTCGCGGCGGGTTTCGATGGCACGCAGAGCCCCGTACACGAGGTGCTGCTCGTGGCCGGGCGAGTCGCTCCACCAGCCATCATTGGTGATGATGCCCAGCAGGTTAGCTCCATTTTTGGCATACTGGCTAATGAAGTCGCCATAAATGCTTTCGTAGCAAATGATGGGCGCAACCCGGATGGCCGGTGTGGTAGGAGCCTGAAAAACAGTGCGCTCATCTTGCGAGCCATAAGAGCCCACAATGCCTCCTAGGTCAATATTAGCCAGCAAACCCGCCAGTGCGGGCGGAATCTTTTCGACGCCCGGCACCAGGCGCGACTTGTGGTAAAACTGCGCTGGGGTGGTAGCATCGGCAAAGAACGCGGCCGTATTGAACACGTCGTAGTAACCCGTGTCGTCGCGGTAGCGAGCCGTGGGGGAAGCGTGTTCTTTGTCGGGGTAGCGCCCAATGGTCGTGACGCCCGTGAGCAAACTCAGGCCGGGGTGCCGCGCCAACAGCTCGCGCCTGATGCGCTGTATCTGAGGCTGTAGCTCAAAAGAGGTTTCGAAGAGCGCCTCTTCTAGCGTGGTTTCGGGCCACAGCACCAGCTTGGTTTGGGGCGTCAGGTTTTGCTCGGTGCGTTCGAGCAAGCGACGCAGCTGCTCTTCGCGAGGAATGAATTTCGGGTTTTCGGGAAATTTCTCTTGGTAAGGGTCAATATTGGGCTGAATCACTAGGACCTCAGCGGCAGGACCTTTTTCCTGGTACACGCTGCCTTGTAGGTATGACAGCCCAATGGGAACGACAACAGCTAGTAGTGGCCACAGCCAAAACAAGCCCCAGTATTTGGGCGCACGTCCGTAAGAATTGACGATAGAGAAACCTGGCTGCCGCATTACCCAAGCCACGGCTGCAGCTTTTTCTAAGGCGAAGAATAACAGAATATTCACAACCCATACCCATACCGAGCCACCTAGAAAGCCGGTGTACTCATACCATTGCACCCAGCCAGGCACACTGGCGAAGCCGTTGCCAAGCGTCAGCCAGGGCCAGGTGAGGTCCCAGTGCAGGTGCAGTTGCTCGAAGGCTATCCAGTAGATGGGCAGCGACAAATAGCCGATTAGTGAACCTAGGCGCTCTTTGGTACGACGAAACGCCATAAGCGGCAAGCACATAAGCGCGGCATTGAGCACCACGGCCGCGATGCCGCCACCTAGGGTACTGTAACTGACCCACCACGTGGTAAAGGCGTTCCAGAGCACCAAGAATAGGTACGTCATGGCGAACACCCGCCCGCGCCGGGCGCCCTGCTGGGTCAGCACCTGCTCGAGGCGCAGGTAGGGCACAAAGCCAAGGAACAACAGCAGCGTGAGCGGCGCCGGATGAATGGGCCAGCCCGCCCATAGTAGCGCGGCCCCCAGCAAGGCCAGCAGCGGCGGCGACTGCCCCAGCCGACCTAGGGCGCTAGTCGGCGTCGTCAGGGTCGGGGGCGTCGGCTGCGTCGTCGTCGGAGTCATCGTATTTGCTGCGTTTCTCGAGTTTGGCACCTTCTATTACCAGTACAATTTCGCCCTTAATGGCGGGGCGAGCAGCCAGGGTGGCTGCTAGTTCGCCGAGCGGGGCGGTAAGCGTTTCTTCAAAAAGCTTGGTCAGCTCGCGGCTAACGGAGGCCGGGCGCTCGGGGCCGAAAACTTCGGCCAGCTGCGTAAGGGTTTTCACGATGCGGTGCGGCGACTCATAAAAAATCAACGTGCGCGTCTCGCGGGCTAGTTCACGCAAACGGGTCTGGCGGCCCTTTTTAGCGGGCAAAAATCCTTCAAACGAGAAGCGCTCGGCCCCAAAACCCGACTTGAGCAGGGCGGGCACAAAGGCTGTGGGGCCGGGCAGGCACTCGACCCGCAGCCCTTGGGCCAAGCACTCGCGCACCAGTAAAAAGCCAGGGTCGGAAATGCCCGGCGTACCGGCGTCGCTGACGAGCGCCATGCGCTCGCCCTTGGCCAGGCGTTCGAGTAGGCGGGGCACGACCTGGTGCTCATTGTGCAAGTGGTAGGCTTGCAGAGGCTTTTTGATTTCGAGGTGCTGCAAGAGCCGGCCGCTGGTGCGGGTGTCTTCGCAGAGGATGAGGTCGGCTTCGCCTAGCACCCGAATGGCCCGCAACGTAATGTCTTCGAGGTTGCCAATGGGCGTGGGCACAAGGGTAAGGGCAGCGGCGTCGGGCATGGGGCAAAGGTAGGGAGGCTGGTGCTTAGTGCTTGGGGCCTAGTGCTTAGGCATTTTCTGCGGTTTTACCACTACGCACTAAGCACCAAGTACTAAGCACCAACTCAACAACCCAAACGGCCGAACCTAAGTAAACCCTATTACCAATTTGCTAAGCCCTCCCCTATCATGTCTGTTGACCCTAACAACCGTCCCATCCGCGTCATCAACGACGATACGACTGAAGAAGAATTTGCCGCTGGTCTGCGCATCCCTAATGCCGACCCGCCCAAGAATGAAGCTGCCCGCGGTGGCTTCGGAAACCGCGAGGGCAAGGAAGGCTACGGCACCGACAGCAGCGAAGGCGTAACGGCCACGGCCATGAACGCCCGCACCGATGCACCCGATGACCAGCAGCCCGGCGACAACATGCGCCGCGCCGACGAAGGCGCCGACCAGCGCCGCAACCAAGACCTGCCGAGCCCCGACGACGAACGCGACGAAGAGGGCCGCCGCCCCCGCCGCGGCCCCGTCGATGAGCTGGAGGCCGACGACTTGCGCCAAGGCCCCGACGAAATGGAAGATGCCAACTCGCACGTAGGCATGGGCCAGATGGCCCCCAAAACGCCTAAGCCCATCACCGGAACCGATACCAACGCCGAGCTCACCGACCCCGGTGCGCAAGATTCGGCTATCGACCAAGGTTTTTAAGGTAATGGTCAATGGTTAGTTGTTAATGGTTAGTTAACCAGTGGCAGCCTATCATTAATCACTAACAATTCACCACTAATAGTTAATCATCATGGCAGACCATAAATCAAACAAGCAGGGCGAGTCGCACCAGGGCGGCCCCAACGTAGCTCAGCAAGCCGCCGGTACTGGCGAAGACAACGATAAAGGGCGCGACGAGCAGACCGAAAAGCGTCTGCGCGACGAAGCGCAGGATGCGCCACACACGCACCCCAATCGCTAGCGCTGGCCCTAGTGGCATTGCGCATCGTTTTTAACCTTTAACTACAACTCCCATGGCTACCCACCACACTGAGCAGAACCAAGAGTCGCAGACCAACAAAAACCAAGCTGGTATGCCCGAGCAGCACAAAGCCGACGCGCTGCCTGCTGGTAACCTCGACGAAGCCACCGAAGAGCGTCTTGCCGACGAGGCCGAAGACGCGGGCGTTCGCCACCCCAACCGCGGCCACAACAAGCCCGACAACGGCAAAGGCAGCTACGCCTAGGTCAGCTGGTTTTTCCAATAATGAATGAAGCCCCGTGCCTTTGGCCGGGGCTTTTTCGTATCCTTTCTCCATCCTTAGGCCCCAAACTCAGCAACACATGGCTCGTCGCTTTGCTGCTACCGACCTGCACGGCTGCCTGCACACCTTTCGCTACCTAGTAGAACACGAGCTGCGCCTGCGCCCCACCGACACGCTATATCTGCTGGGTGACTATGTGAACAAGGGCCCCGACAGCTGCGGCGTGCTCGACTACCTGATGCAGCTGCAAGGCCTAGGGTACCAAGTGCAGTGCCTGCGTGGCAACCACGAGAAAGAGTTGCTCGACACCATCCACGGCACGCCCAATGCCAACCACATGTGGAAGCTCGAAGCCGAGCGCGACATGGTGCTCGCTAGCTTTGGCGTGGCACAGGCCACCGACATCCCGGCCCACTACGTGGCCTGGATGCAGGCCTTGCCGCTAGAGTTGGAGCTACCCGATTTCGTACTGGTGCACGCGGGCTACAACTTTGCTTTGCCACCAGCCGAAATGCGCCACGATGCGCATAGTATACTTTATACCAAGCATTTTGTGTTTGACCCCTCACGCCTAGGTGGTAAGCGCCTGCTGCATGGCCACGTGCCGACGCCCGTAGCCGATATAAAAGTCAGTGTAGCAGCTAAGGCCGGAGCCATTGGTTTGGATGCGGGCGGCGTGTACCGACACAACCCTGAGCTGCGCCACCTAGCCGCACTAAACCTCGACAGCTGGGAGCTGCACCTAGTAGAAAACCTGGAAGAATTGTACCCTATCGCCAAGCGCTAAAGTCTGGGCCTACCTAGGTGGCTGCTATTATTAGCGGGCGGGCTACGGCATCCCGCACGAGGCGGTTGTACTTTTGGGGCCATGCAAGCCACTGCCCCAACCCTCGCCCCCGCTGCCGTGCACGACACGGCTATCTTCGCTCTCATCGAGCAGGAACGCCAGCGCCAAACCCACGGCCTTGAGCTCATTGCCTCCGAAAACTACGTTTCCGACCAAGTAATGGCGGCGCAGGGCTCGGTGCTCACCAATAAGTACGCCGAAGGCCTACCCGGCAAACGCTACTATGGTGGCTGCGAAGTAGTCGACCAAGTAGAGCAGTTGGCTATCGACCGCATCAAGGAGCTATTTGGGGTGGCCTGGGCCAACGTGCAGCCTCACTCGGGCGCGCAGGCCAATGCGGCCGTAATGCTAGCCTGCCTGCAGCCCGGCGATAAAATTCTGGGCTTCGACCTCAGCCACGGCGGCCACCTCACCCACGGCTCGCCCGTCAACTTCTCGGGCAAGCTCTACCAGCCTAGCTTCTATGGCGTAGAAAAAGAGACTGGTCTCATCGACTGGGACAAAGTAGTAGACACCGCCCGCCGCGAGCGCCCCAAGCTCATCATCTGCGGCGCGTCGGCCTACTCGCGCGACTGGAACTACGAGGCCCTGCGCCGCGCCGCCGACGAAGTAGGCGCCCTGCTGCTAGCCGATATTTCGCACCCCAGCGGCCTCATCGCCAAGGGTTTGCTCAACAATCCCTTCCAGCACTGCCACATCGTGACTACCACCACGCACAAAACGCTGCGTGGCCCCCGCGGTGGCCTCATCATGCTGGGCCAAGACTTCGACAACCCCTATGGCCTGAAGACGCCTAAGGGCGAAACGCGTCCCATGTCGGCCCTGCTCGACTCGGCTGTGTTCCCTGGCACTCAGGGCGGCCCGCTCGAGCACGTTATTGCAGCTAAGGCTGTTGCCTTCGGCGAGGCCCTAGGTGAGGGCTACACTAAGTACGCTCACCAAGTGCAGAAGAATGCTCAGGCGCTGGCCAAGGAATTCCTGAACCGCGGCTATGACATCATTTCGGGCGGCACCGACAACCACTTGATGCTCATTGACCTGCGCTCGAAGGGCTTGACGGGCAAACTGGCCGAAAACACCTTGGTGCAGGCCGATATCACCATCAACAAGAACATGGTACCGTTCGACGACAAGTCGCCGTTCGTGACCAGCGGCATCCGGATTGGCTCGGCTGCCGTAACTACCCGCGGCCTGGTCGAAACTGACATGGCGCGCATTGTGGAGCTCATTGACGAGGCCCTCATGCACCACGCCGACGCTGGCCGCCTAGCTGGCGTGCGCACCCAGGTCAACGAGTGGCTGCAAGGCTACCCGCTGTTTCAAGCCTAAGCTGACTGGTAAGAAAGTAGCGTAGTGCCGAACGCATTATGCTACTTCTTCCTTCTCAACTTACGCTCATTACCTATTACTCGAACTACTCTTGGCTTCCCCCACTCAAAAGTTTCAGCAGAACCGCGCCATCGCCGAGGGCGAAGCGGAGATGTCTTTCATCGACCACCTGGAAGCGCTGCGCTGGCACATTATCAGGTCGGCTATCGCGGTAATAGTGTTTTCGTTGATTGCCTTCTTCTCGAAGGAATTTTTGTTTCATGACCTCATCCTAGGGCCGTCGCGCAACGACTTCTGGACCTACCGCATGCTGTGCAAGCTGGGTAACCTAGTCGGCTCGCAAGACCCCTGCGAGAATCAAGTCAACTTCATCATCCAGAACCGGGAGATGAGCGGACAGCTCGCCATGCACATTAGCACGTCGTTTATGGCGGGCATCTGCATGACGTTTCCGTACCTGTTTTGGGAGCTGTGGCGGTTTGTGAAGCCTGGCTTGTATCCGCATGAGCGTAAGAATTCGCGGGGGGCTGTGTTTTTTGTGTCGGTGCTGTTCGTCCTAGGTCTCTTTTTCGGCTATTACATCGCCGCGCCGCTGAGCATCAACTTCCTGGCCTCGTACACTGTCGATTCGACCATCGAAAACCAGATTGACTTGCAGAGCTACCTAAGCACGCTCACTACCATGACGCTCTCATGCGCCTTCGTGTTTGAGCTGCCCATGATAGTCTTCTTCCTAGCTAAGGCAGGCCTCGTTACGCCCGAGCTGATGATACTCTACCGCAAGCACGCCATTGTGGTCATTCTCATCATCGCAGCCATCATCACGCCGCCCGATATCTCGGCCCAGATTATCGTTACGATTCCGATTCTGCTACTCTACGAGCTTAGTATCTACATTGCCCGCGCCGTGCGCCGCGAGCGCACCGCCGAGCTAAATGCCGAGCTGGCTCGCCAGCAAGGCACCGGGGCCGCCTAGGTCCTAGCTAGCCATCAAAAAAGGGACCTGCTTCACATGGAAGCAGGTCCCTTTTTCTTTTACTCAAACGCACCATAACATATTGCTATGTCACCTAGGTACGTCTCTGACCCTAGCGGCGCTGATACACGCCCGGCTGGTTGGCTACTGCCTCGTAGCGGCCAAAAACGCCCGGCAGCAGGTAGCGTAGCGAAGGCATCAGGCCGCGCTGGTCAATGACATAGGCCGGCAGCTGGCCATCGAAGCTAGCCGCAATGCGCACCACTGCCGCGTACTCGTTGAGGTGGCCAAAGTCCTCCTCGGCCAGCGGCCAGTCGAGGTACGGCCGCGCGGCGGGATGCGAAAGGTAGGGCCGGCGGTCGGGGCCGAGTACCAGCACTGGGCCAGCGGCACCTAGGCGGCTGTAGGCGGGCGCAGGCTGAGGCGCAAAGCGGCTTTCGGCGGGCAGGCGCAGTAACCCTTGCAGACCGGGCACCAGCTCGCGGTAACGTAGGGCCCACACGCTGCCCAGCACCACCAGAAAAAGCAATTCGGGGGCCCAGCCAGCCCGGCCAGGCAGCTTTTGCCACAAAAACAACCCGAAATACGTGAGCGGCGGCAGCAGCAGCACCAGCGAACCAGGCGCCAGCCCGCGGCCCACTGCCAGCACTGCCAGGGCTACTAACAGCCATACCAGCATCAACTGCCGAAACTTAGCTTGAAACACCAGCCCTAGGGCGGTGCTGCCCGTACGCACTAGCGCTAGCAGCAGCAGCACGGCCGGGCCCACCAACAACGGCAACGCCACGGCGGGCGGCAAACCATCAACGCTGGCCACGCTAAAGTTTAGTCCACGTTTAAGGTGTAGTTGCATGAAGCTTGGCAGCGCTCCCACGTACAAAAACACTGTGGCTACCAGCGCATAAGGCGACAAAAATCCACACACCAGCAGCAAGGCGCTCCGAAAAGAATTGGCGGCGAAAATAAGCACCGCAAATAGCCCTAGAGCCACAAACAGCCCCAGCGGCAGGTAACACAGCGCCGCCAGTCCAATCAAGAACCCCGCCCGAAACAGGCGCCGGTTGTCGTAGCCCTCGCGCGAGGTGGGCAACAAGGCACTGAGTGCGAAGATGATAAAGGTATGCCCGATGAGCAGTGGCGATAGCTCATCGAGCTGCGTGCTAAGGCTGCCCACCACTAGATAGGTAAGCGCCGCCAGGTAGCCACGCTCGGGGTGCACGTCGGCCCGGTTCAGCACGTTGTTGAGGCGCAGGGCTTGAATGAGCAGGATGGCCAGCGCCCCGGCCCGGTACAGCAGCACGGGGCGGTTCCAGGCTAGCTCTAGGGCGCCGGCGGCGGCGGCGGCCAGCGGGGCAGTGCTATCGTAGAGGTCGCGGTAGGGCCAGGCACCGGCCCCTACGCCCTCGCCCAGCAGCAGCAGGCGCAGCTCGGCGGCCGACACGGGCAGGCCCAGCCACAGCAGCGGCAGCCGCAGGGCCAGCACCAGCACGAGCAGCACGAGCAATTGGGCCGGGAGGGTGCTTTTAAAAAAACGCAGCATTCGTTACTAGTGCTTGGGGCCTGGTGCTTGGTGCCTAGGCTAGCCAAGTAAGGTGCAAAGGTCGTTTTAGGGAATCCAAATTCGATACTGTACCCTAGGTGGCCCAGCGGCCGCAGGCAGGTTTTGGACACTAACAGCCAAGCACCAAGCACCAACCCCTAACGAAGAGTACCTTTGCAGCTTTAGTATGGAAAGCAAACGACAACAAAAAATGGCCAGCTTGCTGCAGCAGGAGCTGGCCCAAGTGCTGCAGCGCGACCTGCCGCACCTGTTTGGCGGTGGGCTGGTGCCCAGCATTAGCGCCGTGCACGTGACGCCCGACCTAGCCGTGGCCCGCGTGTACTTGAGCCTACTTCTCGGCAACGACGCTGCCGAGCGTATCGAAACCATTCGCGAGAACACCAAAGAAATTCGACACGCCCTAGGTAAGCGCATTCGCAACCAGGCTCGCGTAGTGCCCGAGCTCACTTTCTTCCACGACGACAGCGCCGCCTACGCCGCCCACATGGACCAGGTGCTGAGCAAGCTCGACATTCCGCCCGCTCCGCCCGAAGACGAGGACGACTCGGATACTACCGACGAACGGCCGCGTTTATTTCGGTAAGGGCGGCCTGTAGCCGCCCGTTTGCTAGTTCGTTTTATAGCCATTTCACCCCGGGCGCGTGCGACGCGCCCCTCCTATGTATTACGACCCGATTAAGCGCAGCCTCGGTAATGTGTTCAACCGCTCGCCGTGGCTGCGGCGCTTGTTTTATAATCTGCTCGACCTCTTGCTACTGCGCACTTGGCACGTGCACCGCGAGCTGCGCCAGTGGGCTAAGGGCCGCACCCGCGAGCCACTCGACATCCTGGATGCTGGCGCGGGCTATGGTCAGTACACCTACTGGCTCAGTGGCCTTAGCAACTTATGGCGCATCTTGGCCGTGGATGTGAAAGAAGAGCAGGTGCAGGACTCCAACAACTTTTTTCGGGCCATTGGCCGCCCACAGGTGCAGTTTGCGGTGCAGGACTTGGTGCTATATCAAGAGCCCAACTCATTTGACCTAGCGCTGTCGGTCGATGTAATGGAGCATATTCTGGAAGATGTGGAGGTGTTTCGCAACATCCACGCCTCGCTTAAGGATGGCGGTATGCTACTCATTTCGACCCCGAGCGACCAGGGTGGCTCTGACGTGCACGCTGACTCCGAAACTAGCTTTATCGAGGAGCACGTGCGCGATGGCTACAACATCCACGAGATTCAGCAGAAGCTGCGCACCGCTGGCTTCGAGCGCATCGAGGCCCGCTACAGCTACGGCGAGCCCGGCCAGATTTCGTGGCGCCTGAGCATGAAGTATCCCATTTTGATGCTGGGCAAGTCGCGGCTTTTCTTCTTTTTCCTCCCTTTTTACTACGCGGTTACGTTTCCTTTCTGCCTGCTGCTTAACTGGCTTGATGCTAGAGGCAAGCATGACTCGGGCACGGGCCTCATCGTGAAAGCGTGGAAGTAGAGCCACAGATGTAACGGAGAAAACGAGTGCGGTGCATGCTCGCTCGTTCAGAATCAGGCTCTAGAAATCAACAGTTAATAGGAGGCAGAACCGCATAATATCCATTTTATCCGTTAAGTCAGTTAAATCTGCGGTCTCGTGAACGTTCCCTTGCTCATTGCCAAGCGCTACTTTCTTTCCAAGAAAAAGCGTAACATCATCACCATCATCTCCAATATTTCGATGGTGGGGGTGGCAGTGGGCACCATGGCGCTCATCGTGGTGCTGTCGGTGTTTAATGGCCTAGAAGACTTGGTACGCTCGCTCTACGGCAAGTCGGACCCCAACCTGGCCATTACGGCCGTGCAGGGCAAATCTTTTGAGATGACACCCGCACTGCTGGCCAAGGTGCAGAACACGCCCGGCGTGGCCCTGCTCACCGAAGTCATCGAAGACAACGCCCTGCTGCAATATCACGACCGCCAGATGGTAGTGAAAATGCGCGGCCTGTCGGAAAACTACTTCGGTCAAAGCCCCATCGACTCTAGCATCAAGGCCGGCGACCACCGCCTACGGCGCGGCGACCTCGAATATGCTCTCGTGGGTGAAGGCGTGCAACACGAGCTCAGCATCACGCTCGACAACCGCCTAGCCCCGCTCAAGCTCCTGTACCCGCGCCAGGTGCCGGGCCGCAAAACACTATCTATCAATCCCGACCAGGCCTTTAATGAAGAAAACATCCTGGCGGGTGGTATTTTTCAAATTGAGCAGCACCTCGATGATAGCTACCTCTTTGTGCCCTTGAGCTTTGCACAGCGGCTGCTCAACTATGGCAATCGCCGCACTGCGCTCTACGTGCGGGTAGGCAACAGCTTTAAGCTCGACAATGTAAAGGAAGAGTTGCGCGAGAGCCTAGGTAGTGGCTTTGTGGTACAGGACTCGGATGAGCAGCACGTTAGCTTGTTAAAAGCCATTAAGATTGAAAAGTTATTCGTCTTTATCACGTTTGCATTCATTCTGCTTATCGCCTCGCTCAACATCTTTTTCTCGCTCTCGATGCTGGTTATCGATAAGCGCAAGGACATTGCCGTGCTGCTAGCCATGGGCGCGAGCGAGCAGACGGTTCGCCGGTCGTTTTTGCTAGTAGGGGCCATCGTGGCGCTGGTAGGGGCAGTGTCGGGGCTGGTGCTGGGCGTCACAATTTGCTGGGCGCAGCAAACCTTTCACATTGTGAGCATGGGCATGGCCACCAGTATTGTGGACTCATACCCAGTAAAAATGCAAGCCGCCGACATTTTCTTTATTTGCTTGGCTATCATTGCCATTACTTTGGCCGTTTCTATACGCCCAGCGCTGAATGCAGGACGCATGGACGTGAAGGAAAACCTCTAGGCTAGTTTACTAGCCAAAACGGGCGAACACAACCTTGCTTTATTGAGTAAGCTGAGCAGATGTGCAATTTTGGCTTTGAGGGCTAACTTGCACGTTCTCGTGTTCGGCTATGACTGTTTCTACTGCGCTTCCTTTTCAACTCGTTTATTCGTTGTTTGCTCACGAATACCTAGGTCACCTGTTTTCGGCGCATGTCGTGCAACTGGGGCCCCGGGGGCAGCTCACGCTGCAACACCAAATGGTATCGAGCAAGAACGCACCCGAGTTTGCCGACGGCCTAGAAGACGACGACTACGAGCTGATTAAGCTTTGCGATGAGCTGCAGCAGGAAGCGGTAATCAAAGAATTTTGGCCGCGCAAAATCACGACGGCCGAGTTCTTTCTAAAAACCTACCACCCCGAAAAAGGCGATAAGCCTTTGCAGGAAGCCATAGCCCGCTACATCCAAACGCGGCTGGCCAAGCTGCTAACCGGGCTGCAAGAAAAGCAGGTATTCATCATGGGCCGCGACGGCGAGCCTACCTGGCGTGAGCTGAAACTGGCACCAGTTCCTGCTTCTGTTCTATTTCACTTTCGGCGCAACGAGGAAGGCACGCACTATTTCCCTACGATTCAGTACCAGAATCAAAAACTTGACTTTCAGTTTAAAAACGCCGTACTCGTGTGCCAGCAGCCAGCTTGGCTAATGGTGGACAACGTGCTCTATCACTTCCGCCACGACGTGGATGGACGCAAGCTGCTGCCGTTTCTGAACAAGAAGTTTATCGTGGTGCCGCGGGCCGTGGAGAAGAACTACTTCCAGAAGTTCGTGGCCCCACTCATGGAGTCGTTTGACGTGCACGCGCGCGGCTTCGACATTCGCACCGAGCGCTACCTAGCCCGGCCCCAGCTCACGTTTTCGGACGTGCCGCCCGCACCCGCCGCGGGCACGCCTGTGGTGCCCGTGCGCCCGCCCGGCCCACCTAGGCGTGGCCGGGTGCCGCTGCCCAAGCCCGTGGTAGTACCCGGCGCCGGCACCGATGAAGCTCCGTTGTTTTTCAACCTCACCTTTCGCTATGGCGCCTACGACCTGCCCCTGACGCCGCCGCGCCCCATGAGCGTGCAGCTGGAAGAAGACGCGGACTCGTACATTTTTCGCCGCCTGCTGCGCTCGGCTAAGGAAGAAAACGACCGCGCCGACGAACTGCGCCAGCGCGGCCTACCCCTCGACGCCGAGGGCCACGCCTCGCTGCCCAAGGCTGAGGCCTTCCGCTGGCTGCACGACAACGCGCCGGCCCTAGGTGAGCTCGGCTTTCAGGTGCAGGGCAGCGAAACGGCTAGCCAGGACTATTTCATTGGCCCTGTGCGGGTTGAGGTGGGCATCGAGGAGCGTGGTGATTGGTTTGACGTGCGCGGCACGGTGTGGTTTGGCGAGTTTGCCGTGCCGTTTATCCGGCTGCGGCCCTACATCTTGCAGCGCCGCCGCGAGTACCGGTTGCCCAACGGGCAAGTCGCGTTCATCCCTGATGAGTGGTTTACTGACTACCTAGAGCTGTTCGCCTTTGCTGAAGAAACCGAGGGCCAGCCGCTGGCCTTACGCCGGCACCACCTGTCGTTAATCAATGACTTAGAGCAGGATAACCTTGCTACCGTCACCCTCACGCGCCGCCTTGAAAAGCTGCGTGACTTTGCGGCGGTAGAAGACCGGCCGCTGCCAGTGGGCTTCCGGGGCACGCTGCGGCCCTACCAGCAGGCGGGCTACAACTGGCTGCGCTTTGTGCAAGACTACCACCTCGGCGGCTGCCTGGCCGACGACATGGGCCTGGGCAAGAGTGTACAAACGCTGGTAATGCTACTCGAGCGTCAAGAAAGCGGCGCAAGCCAGGGCGCCGCCTCGCTGCTCGTGCTACCTACTTCACTGGTTTATAACTGGATGGCGGAGGCGCGTAAGTTCACGCCTAGCCTACGCCTGCTGGTATACACCGGCACCTACCGCGACAAAAACGTGGCCCAGTTTGCCGACTACGACATCGTGCTGACCAGCTACGGTATCGTGCGGCTCGACACCGAGCTGCTGGCGAGCTACCAATTTGACTACGTGATACTAGACGAGTCACAGGCCATTAAAAACCCCTCTTCGACTACGGCACAGGCCGTGCGGCAGCTGCGAGCGCGGCACCGGCTCATCCTCACCGGCACGCCAGTTGAGAACAGCACGATGGACCTGTGGTCGCAAATGACCTTTATTAATCCCGGTCTGCTGGGCACGCAAGCGTTCTTCCGCAAGGAGTTCGTGAAGCCCATCGAGAAGAACCAGGACGAGAGCCGCACTAAGAAGCTGCACGCGCTCATCAAGCCCTTTGTGCTGCGCCGACATAAAGCCCAAGTAGCCAGCGAGCTGCCCGAGAAAACCGAGCATCTCAGCTATTGCCCCCTCACGGAGGAACAAGCGCAGTTTTACGAGGAAACCAAAAGCTTTTACCGCAATAAAATCCTCGAAAGCCTGGAGGGCCACGCGCCTACACCGGCCGGCGGCACTCAGCTACTGCTGCTGCAAGGCCTCACGCGCCTGCGCCAGATAGCCAACCACCCGCGCCTCGCCGACGACAAATACGAAGGCGAATCGGGCAAGATGCGCGAGATACTGCGGATGCTCCGCAGCGTTATTGCCGAGGGACACAAAGTACTGGTATTTAGCCAGTTTGTTCAGCACTTGGCTCTAGTACGTGCGGGCCTCGACGAGCGCCAGCTCAGCTACGCCTACCTAGACGGTCACACCCGCGACCGCCAGGCCGAAGTAGAGCGCTTTCAGCACGATAAGAACCTTAAAATCTTCCTTATCAGCCTCAAAGCGGGCGGCGTGGGCCTCAACCTTACGGCCGCCGACTATGTCTTCATCCTCGACCCCTGGTGGAACCCCGCTGTGGAAGCCCAGGCCATTGACCGCGCCCACCGCATCGGGCAGCAGCGACCCGTCTTCGTCTACAAGTTCATCAGCCAGAATACAGTAGAGGAAAAAATCCTAGCCCTGCAACGCCGCAAGCTGCAATTGGTGAGCGACTTGATAACAACCGATGAGGCCGTGATAAAGTCGCTGACGCGGGAGGATATTGAGGAATTACTAGGATAACTTTAGCCATGCTTACTTCCATCCGCATCCAAAACTTCCGCAGCATCCGCGACGCCTCGGTGAAGCTGGGGCAGGTGAATCTGTTTATTGGGCCGAACAATTCGGGGAAGTCGAATTTTTTGAAGGGAATAGAATTTTTAAATTATGCAATAGATAACGTCTTCCATCGTCATAAAGAGGCGAGAGACATTTTTGCATCAATAATAACTAGGAGCAAAGAGTTTATTCCACCTGAGATAAGAAGTATCAACTACGGTATTAATTTCGAACGCGAGGATATCGACCCAATTCATTTTGCTGTAGGACAAGGAGGAATAGTAGGGCTTCTTGACACCAACCTAAGTAAGGTTACCCAAATTCTTGCATCTAATGAAGAAATGCCAGGATTCTATCCTAAAAAAAACAGGTCAATATTAGCTCTTCGACATTATCTAAAAGATAGTTACATCTTTAAACCAGACCCAGCAAAGTTTCAAAATTCTTCCACTATAGTTTATGAATATAAAGTAGCTGCTGACGGTTCAAATTTGGTTTCTTTCATTTTCGATTTAAGCCAGAATCATAAATCAAGATTTAGGAGATTAGAGCAGGACTTATCACAATGTAATGAGGAATTAGTTTCTATTTCAACACCTGCGGACCCTAATGAGTCGGGCAGGTTCAAACTAAAGTTTTTTGACAAGAAGGAAATAGGATATTGGGCAGAGGAAGTGTCAGAGGGAGTATTATATTTCTTAGCACTTTTATGCATTATTCACCAGCCCGACCCACCGAAAATACTTTTACTAGAAGAGCCGGAGAAAGGTATTCATCCCCGCCGCATCAAAGAAGTAATAGATTTTATATTTGAACTAGCTCGACTGCGCGATATTCAAATAATCCTCACCTCACACAGCCCCTACGTAGTAGACCATTTCGCTGATATACCTGAATGCATTTCAGTATTTGACCGGGAGAATGGTGAAACGGTAATTCACAACGCTGCTGACCTCATCGCGAAAACTAATGAGGAATACGCTGCACAAGGGTTACCGCCAACCAGCTACAAAGATTCACTAGGTGAATATTGGTTGTCAGGGTTCTTAGGAGGCGTGCCGCTATGACACTGACCTATGGCTTCTTTGGAGAAGATGAAGGGCAAGCTCGGTTTCTGGAACAATACCTTTTGAAAGTGGCCGCCCTGTATCCGGTGGAGTTTCAAGCTCACGCTTGGTACAGTAAGAAGTTTAAAGGCATCAATAATAAAGGAGTCGACAAAGGATTCTGCGAAGCTTGGCTAGCTGGTTTTGGCCAAGCTCAATACCGGCTGGACTGCTTATTTATCGGCCGCGATTTAGATGCTGCTACCTCTTCAATCCGAGTTGAGCGCTTAGGCTGGTTTGCAGACCAAATTGTTGGTATTGACCGCAGCGATTGGAAAGCAAGCACAATATTTATACTACCCATGCAGTGCCTAGAGCATTGGTTACTAGCCTTGCAACGTCATGCTGATGGGAAACTTGCCAAAGACTGCCGAGGCCTAGAATCTATTGTGAATGAAGCCGTAAAGCGAGAGGTGTATGAGGAGCATCCTCGCTTACCTGCTGAGCAAACTAAGGATGAGCTAGTAGCAGAACTAGCGGCGGGATTAGATATAGCTTGGCTGGCCAATGTATCTGAAAGCTTCCGATTGTTTCATCAAGACGTAAGCAATTATCTATCTGCTCGCTTATCTATTTAGCCCGCCCTGCCTATCTATATCGCTGACGCGGGAGGATATTTGAGGAGCTGCTAGGCTAAGCTAAAATAAGAAGGCAGGCCTTTAGGGCGTTAGGAAGCGGAATAGCTCGTTTCCTAACGCCCGTTTTTTTGGCGCGTATGTTGTAAATCCGTCGCTTGTCGTTACTTGCGGCCTCAACGGTAGTTGTTACTACCAAGTAGCTGGTTTTACCTATGCACACTGCACTTACGAAAGCACTATTGATGGGCGCGCTTGGCGGCGTCTTGCTCAGTAGTTGCGGGGAAGTTGACGATACGAAAACAACGACTGACACGGCAGCCGCCCCAGCTAAGCCAGCGGCAGCCACTACCAAGGCCGACGCCGCGGCTCCCATCCAAGCCAATATTTTTCTGGAGTTATCGGGCGGCATGCGCGGCTTCATGCCCGCCAACACCACGGCTACCGAGCCCACGGCGTTTCAACAGCGCGTGAGCTTGCTGGCCTCGCGTACCAATAGCAGCCCGGCTGTGGCCGATACTAAGTTTTGGTTATCGCTGAACAAGGCACCGCAGGCTAGCACCTATGCACACTTTCGAGAGATAGTGCAGGGCGACACTCACGAGGCCGCCCTAGGTACTGAGCTGCCCACGATGCTTGAAAATATCCTGGCCCTGCCCCAGGCGGCCGACAAGGTGAACGTGGTCGTTTCCGACTTCATCTACGGCCCCAAAAACCAGGCGACCAGCGCCTTGATGAACGTCAATATCACCGACGCGCTAGCGACTGTCACGAAGAAAGGGCTGGCCGTGGCCGTGCTGGGCGAGACGTCGAAGTTTTATGGCACCTACCATCCGGCCGTGAAAACGCCGCTCAAGCAGCGGCCCCTGAAGGGCGAGACTCTGCCCTATTATATCTGGGTAATCGGGCCGCCTGCGGCCGTGGCGCGCTACGTTAATGAGGTAGTGCCGGCTACGGGCGCCACCACGCAGCAGGCGTATTTTGGGCTGACGTTCCCTAGGGTGCCCTACGCGGCGGTGCTCACGCAAGTGCCGGCCAGCAACCCACTCGCACCCGGTGGCAATGGGTCGATTTCCTACGGTGGAGCTGGCGTAAGTACGAATCTAGAGGTAAGCGACGTTAAGGAGGGTGTGGATTTCACCGTGGCCCTCGACCTGCGCCAACTGCCCGCCGCGTGGCGCGAGCCCGCCTTTCTGGCGCGCAACTTGCAAGCCCAGGTGCCCAACGGCACCGTGAAGCTGTTGCCCAATTCCATTAAGCCGACCACCAGCGTGCCCGAATTGCAAGCCTACACCCACACCCTACGCCTGCATCTCAGCGACTTCCCCAAGGCGGGCGGCCAGCTCACCCTGACGCTACCTGCCCCTGGCATTCCGGGCTGGGTAGCCCAGCGCAGCACCGAAAACGACAACCAGCCCACTGCCGAGCCGCACACCTACCGCCTCACCGAAATCATGAACGGCGTGCGCGAGGCCTTTCCGCAAACCATGCCGCCTGTCTTTACCGCCACTTTCGCCCTCTCCCAATAAAAACGCCTCCTTTCCATGCAGCAATTTTTCAATAGCCTGTACACTAGTGGCATCGGGCTTTTCTACGACCGCAAATCGCCGATGTACGGGCTGTATAAGGCCGAGATTTTCAACACCGCCGGCTTCTACACCCTGCTCACAGCGCTGGCGCTGGTAGTCGTTTTTTACTACATCTTCAATCACGCCATTCCAGCGCTTACGCACCAAGGCTTGTACAAGCCCACGCACTGGCTATTGGTGCTGCTATTAGTAGCGGGCCTAGGTGCCCTGCTGGCCTACCGCGTGAGCATAGGCGCGGGCGCAGTGCGCGACCCGTACATGCGCTACTTCATCATTACCAATACGTTGGTAGCGCCGCTGTGGTTCATCCTCTTTTCGGTGATATTGAAGTGGGGCTCGAATCACGCCCGCCGCACGCCATTTTAGGGGCCTGTAAAACGGAGTGGCACTTCGTTTCCGCGTAAGCAACGATAACAACGATAAACGGAGTGCCACTCCGTTTTACAGTTTATTCTTTTCCTTCTTAATGGCTCGTTTATTCATATTTGCCGTGGGCGGCACCGGCGCGCGGGTGCTACGCTCGCTTACCATGCTGCTGGCCGCCGGCATGCGCCTACCCGACTGCGACCAAGTTATCCCCGTCCTAGTTGACCCCGACACGCAGAACGGCGACGTGACGCGCACCGTGGACCTGCTCAAGCGCTATAAGCGCATCCACGACGCCCTATACCAGGATGGCCAGCATCCGAAAAACGAGGGCTTTTTTGGCCAGGACCTGACCACGCTGGCCCAACTCAACACCTCCGGCGTGGAGGGGCTACGCGACTCATTTGTGTACGACTTTGGCGGCATCAATCAGTCGTTCAAAGACTTCATGCACTACAACGAGGCGAGTGTGGAAACGCGGGGCTTGCTCGATTTACTTTTCACGCCCGACAGCCTCAACGCCAGCCTCGACCTAGGTTTCCGGGGCTCGCCCAACGTAGGCAGCGTGGTGCTCAACTCGCTGGTGCAGGCCAAGGAAATGCGCTACCTCGCCCAAAGCCTCAACTCCGACGACCGGGTCTTTTTCATCAGCAGCATCTTCGGCGGCACGGGCGCGGCCGGCTTCCCGCTGCTGGTCAAGAACCTGCGCGACCCCGGCGTGGATTTGCCGCAGCCTTCGGTGCGTGCCGCCGTACCGGCTGGGGCGCTGGTGCTGCTTCCCTACTTCAAGTTGCAGCAACCCTCGGCCGAGGAGAAGAAAAACGGTCAGGACTTTATTGACTCCAATACCTTCATTACCAAGACGAAGACGGCACTCAGCTACTACGCCGAGCACTTGGAAGGCATTGAGTCTATGTACTACCTAGGCGACCAGGCCGGCCAGCCGCTGCCCAACAACCCCGGCCGCGCCGAGCAGCGCAACCAGGCGCACCTCATGGAGGTGCTAGGCGCGCTCGCCATCCAGCATTTCCTAGGTCAGCCCGCCAGCCAGCTCGACCGCGGCAACCCGGCCTACCACGAGTTTGGCCTGAAAAGTGACGCCCCGACGGTAGACTTTGGGCAGCTCTCGCCGGCCCAGCGCCGCGAGGTAGCCCGGCCGATGATACAGTTTCACTACTTCGCGCGGTATTTCCGGCAGCACTTGCTGGAAGAAAAGAGCGCCCCGCTCTACAAGGGTGGCAAGCTGGGCCAGCACCTGCCCGCCAGCACCGGCCCGCTGGCCGACCTTACCGATTTCTTCACCGAGTACGAAAGCTGGCTGCGCGAACTCGGCGTGAACGAGCGGCGTTTCGCCGCCCTGCACCCCGACGAAATGGACTTTAACAAGATGGTAGCCGATAAGATTATCAGCACCGGCTTCTTCAATAAAGGCCTGACAGATGACGTGTTGCGCGCTGAGCTAAATGACGCGGTGGGCAAGACGAACCTCGATAACCCCGATTCTGCGCGGGCGTTGCGCTGGCTGGTGGAGGCCTTCAATACGGCTACCGAGAAGGTGGTCGATAGCAAGTTGCAGTACTCATAAGGAGGCAGTTGCGCGGACTTTGTAGTTCGCGAGCGAGCAACGCGAGCGGCTGGCGTGAATATTCTCGCAGGCGCTACTAGCTAGCTCATATGCGGACTACAAAGTCCGCGCAACAAAAGCCCCGAAACCCATTAAAAAACAGCTACTAGCCACCGGCTACCAGCTTCAGAATAACATGGCTAAAATCCTCCGCCTGCACCGCACGGGCTCCAGCACCCACGAGGGCTGGGGCCGCACCGGCAAAATTGGCAAAAATGAAATTGACGGCCCCAGCGGCATCCAGGACCCCGAGGGCGGCCGGGCCGAGCGCGTGGCGGTGGCCATCCCGTCGCCCTTCGCGCGCATGCACTTGGTCGAAACTGCCCTAGCCTACGTGGGCAGCAACCCCGGCCAAACTGATTCGGTGCACCACCGGCTGGTGGGGCAGTTTTGGGACTTGTGGGAGCTGGTATTCAACTACTACCAGCGGCGGCAAGCCAGCCAGCGCCTCAGCGTGCGCACCTGGAACCGCACCGACGAGCTGGCCCGCCTCGAAGCCAATCCGCAGACCCGGCCGCTGGCCCAGGCACTGGCGTTGTACTTGAATGACAAGCGATTTAACAACATCACCGACCTGAATCTGCTGTACTTCCCCGGCGCCACGCCGCAGGAGGCCCCGCAGCTGCTGGGGGGTACCTCGCCGCTCACAGTGTTTTTCCCGGCGCCGGCCGTACGGGCCTTGGCGGTGCAGCGGCCTGAGGGCGGTGGGCACTATTTCGATGGGCGCTACGTGGCCCTAGGTCAGCGCGAGCAGGCGTTTCAGGATTACATCTACCAGCAGTTTGTAGCCGACCCGGCGCTGGGCCGGCTAGCCCCAGCGGTGCGCAATGCGCTTGACCCCAACATTTTGAATAAGTGGGGCTTGGATGGCAATGCGCAGCTCGCCGACTACCCCTACCTCGCCGACCAAGCCGGCAACCCGGTGGCAGTGGCGGGCGTGGCCGTGCGCGTGCGTCCCGACGAGGGCATCTTGCGCAATTCCGATTTCACCATCCGGCCCGACCGGGTGCCGGTGCCGGGCTGGCCGCTGCCGAATCCGCTGCCACTGGTGCTGCGCCCCGGCCTGCAAGCGCCAGGCAAGTTTTACTACAACAACTCGCTGCTCGGCGACAGCGGCAACAAGGTGCCCGCCAGCGACCCCCGCGCCCTGGCCGACCGCACGCTGCCCGGCCCCGACTTAGCCTACCCCTATCTCACTCTCAACGACTTACTCGAAGAAACGCTGCTTACCGTGCCCTACGAGGTCGATGGCAGCCGCTTCGTGACCGGGCAGCTCAAAATTGCGCCCGGCTACAAGCCCACGTGCTGGCCGCTGCTGCCGGTAAAGCCGCTGTATTTCGACTACTTCACGGCTGCCGAGCTGGCGACCCAGCTCACGATGGAGCTCGACCCAGCCTGCGTGCGGGTGCGCCTGCGCATCCCGGTGGCGGGCGGATTCACCGTTGATTATGAGCGCGCTTACTACCCCAACCCGCGCACCGAGGGCCTAGGTCGCCTGCTGGTGACCAACGTGGGCTTGTCGGTTTTCCCATTCGTTAAAATCGCTGATGCGCCGCAGCTCAACGACTTCTACAAGGTGATGCTGGTCGATGCTAACAACATCGACCCCAGCCTGGTGCACAAGCCGGTGGAGCTACAATTTGGCGTGCAGGGCCGAGTGCTGTCGCCCACCGGCACCGAGCAGAGCGCCACGGCCTACCCCCGCACCCGCAAGAGCAGCACCGACGAGGGCAGCACGTACTACGAAATCAAGGGCACGCCCTTCGACTACGTGGTGGTGGCGAGCCCCGCGCCGGCCGCTGGGCAGGCGCTGGTGGTACCTAGGTGGCGCGAAGTGCGCCAGGGCACCAAGGAGTTCCGCTTTGCCATCGACTTTGGCACCACCAACACCCATGTGGCCTACCACGACGGGCCCAGCCAGCCGCCCCAGCCCTTCAATTTTGGGCCGGAGGATACGGCCGTAGCCTTGCTCAAGAAATCTTCGGAAGAAACTGATTACCAGGCGTACGAGCAGTTGTACCGGGGCATTGAGGAAGACCCGGCGCACGGCATTCAGCTGCGGCGCTGGCAGCGCTACCAGCAGCGTGAGTTCGTGCCCTCGTTTGTGGGCGCGGGCGGGTCGCCGTACCAGTTCCCGATTCGCACGGCCACGAGCGAGGCCGCTAGCTTCTCCATCGAGCCGCCGCGCTTGCTGGCCAATGTCAACGTGGGCTTCGGCATCAACACCGAGGAAGAAACTAACGACTCGTACCACACCAACCTGAAGTGGGGCGAAACCGGCGAGGCCGCCCGCCACCGCGTGCGGATGTTCTTCCGCGAGATGTTGCTGCTGTTCAAGTACAAAGCGGCGCTGCACGGCGGCAATGTGTCGGCCACGCAGGTGGTATGGTTTGCGCCGCTCAGCTTCTCGGCCTTCAGCCGCGACTTGTACCAGCGTGAGTGGGACACGCTGTTTAAAGAGATTTTCCACACCAGCCGCGGCACTACCTACCTACCCGAATCGTCGGCCCCGTACTTCTTCCTGACCCGGCGCGGCCTCGTGACACCCGGTCCCGGCGAGAATGCGGCCTTTATTGACATCGGCGGCGGCACATCCGACGTGCTGTTTTACTCCGACCAGCAGGCCAATCCCAGCGGCCCGCGCAAGCATCACCCGGCGTTCAGCACCTCATTCCGCTTTGCGGGCAATGAGCTGTGGGGCGACGGTGCGGCCGACGTGCGCGGCACCAAAGACAACGGCCTCGTCCGCTTCGGCCTCGACAGCATTCGGGCGCACCCGCTGCCGCACACCAAGGCCGCCGAGTTGGCCGTGAAGTGCCTGGCGGTGGTCGAAGCCAATCCGGCTTTTGGCTCGGAAGAAGTTGCCAGTCTGTTGTTTAACTATGAGCGCGAGTTCCAGTTTGGCGAGCGGCTGCTGATGGCGCAGCACCTGCGCGTGCTGTTCTACCTGCACTTCGGGGCCATCGTGTACCACCTAGGGCAGGTGACAGCCGCGCGCGGGCTCACGGCGCCACGCTACCTGTGCTTCACGGGCCGCGGTAGCTTGTACCTGCGCCTGCTGTGCCCCAGCAACTTGCGCCCCCTGGAGCAGGTAGCTAGCCTCATCCTGACCAAGGTAATGGGCACGCCCGCACCGGCCAATTTCAAAATTGTGCTGGCCGACGACCCCAAGCAAACTACTGCCAACGGCGGCGTGCTAGCCACCGGCGTCGATGCCGAAAGCACCGCCGAGGTACCGCCCATTGTGCAGCCCATCGGCACTGGCACCGAGGACGCGGCCGAAAACCGCCCCCTCTACCCCAGCGACATCACGGAGGAGGTCAAAAACGCCGTTATCGCCAACGTAGAGAAATGCCTCACGCTGCTGCTCACCGATGCCGACCTAGTGGCCGCCATGCACAACCTAGGCATCAAAAACCCGCCCGGCCTGGTGCTGCGCGAGCTCACGGGCGCCCTAGCCGACTCGTTCAACCTAGGCCGTCAGCGTTACGCCAATACACTGCCCGCCGGCGAGCCTATTCCCGAAACGCTGTTCTTCCTGCCCCTCAAGCACGCGCTGTATGTACTGTCGCAGGTGCTGCATGGTTCCGCTCACTAAGCTCGTATCATGCGCATTAACCTATTGTCATTCCGCTGTAGCGTGGACTCTGTGAGTCCGCGAGTGAGCGCAGCGAACAACTTGCGTCAGAAGTCACCCAGCGCAGTCTGCTCGCTACGCTCGCTCGCGGACTCGCAGCGTCCACGCTACAGCAAGCTTGTGTACTTAGCAATGTTACTGAGTCTGAGCCGGGTTGGGCTGGGGCAAACCGCCTCGGCTCCCACCCGCGAAGACAGCGTGAAAGGTCAGATTTGGACGGCCACAGCTCGACGCGTCTGGACCGATGAGAAGGCGACGCCGCCCGCCACGAAATGGGCCACAGGCTCGGATTTTAGTAAATGGGTGCTCACCCAGCAAAACGACAAAGCCGAGCTAGGGTCGCTATGGAAAGCCGTGCTTACCCGCGTCGGCAAGGGCCAGCCAGCCACGCCGACGCAAGTAGTGCAAGCAATTATAGCTGAAGTCAGCCAGCGTAAAGACCAAAAAACCGGCGCTTTAGCCAAAGTAAATCTGCAATCCTTGCAGGTAGACCTAGAACCGTTTGTGCCCGCCGGTAGCACTTCCTCGGCGGTAGTAGCCGCCGCCGACTCAAGTACGCCTGCCGCGGCCCAGTCCGCTAGCACCTCTCGCACGGTAGCCGAGGATGAAAACCCGGCCCCAGAAGTACGAGCGCTGCCCGCCGCCGCTACCTACACGTCGCAGCCGCTAGAGCCGCGTTATTTCGGCATGCCCCCGGCCCTGGCCGGAACGGTGCTCATGCTGCTAGGGGCGGCGCTAGGGTATGGCATTGCATCTAATCGCTCGAAAAGCAAGCGGCGGCATCGGCACCATTCCTCTTCGCCGTCGTTGGCTGAACCTGAAACTTCTCCTGATATGAATCCTGTAGAATTCCGCAAGCTAGAGAATCAGAATAAGCTACTTCGCAATGAGCTTCAGCAGATTAAAAAGCAACTAGCTGATTTGCAAAAGCAGTTTTCTGGCGCCCCTGCTACGCCTGCGGCCCCGGCGCCAGCAGCGGCGGCGCACATTTCTGCAACTTCACTGGCGGCAGCGGCCGCCGCTGCACAGGCAGCCGAAAATCCGCCAACCCCAAACACGAGTGTTGCCGCGCCACCCGAAATCACCAAGGAAGCTGACGACGAGTTGTTTTCGGTTACTTTGACCGTGCCGAAAGGTATTTCCAAGCCAGCTACGCCCGCGCTAACTTCGACACAGCCCGCCGCTCCCCAATCCGCTGCCACGCGCTACGGCCCCGTGCAGGAATCAGCCTTTTTGGAGGAACGCAAAATCGTGGATGCGCCTCTCCCCCAACTGGCTCTGATGCTAACGGTAAATCCGCACAACCCCGACCAGGCGAGCTTCACCCTCAATCCTAATGTGGACCAGGCCCGCCTCATCGGCGATGGCCTGACGCGCCTGCAAAAATTTTTCGACTACGACCCGCCCCTAGGTGGCCGCATTACGTTGGTGACCGCGGCGGCGCCGGGCCAGCTCCAGCGTCAGGCAGATGGCTGGCAAGTAGTGCAACGCGCGCGACTGAACATTAGCTAATGCCATTTGGTGTACCGTGGACCCTGCGGGTCCGCGCGTTGGGCGGCCTACCCACGCGCGGACCCGCAGGGTCCACGGTACATTCGTTATCTATCCGCTTCTATCATGTTCTTACAGATACTTGAAGTAGTCCTGATTCTGGGGCTTATTGCCTGGCAGGTGTTCGTTTTTCTGGCGAATCGCCGCCTCATTGCGCGGGTGCAGGCCATGTACCCCGAGGTGGCCCAACTCGGCGTGCAGGCCGTAGATGCCAACGCCGAGCTGCGCTACACCGACAGCTACGTGCCGCAGGAGTACGACGCGCTCACCGTCAGCCGGTCCAGCCCCGAGTTCGCTCAGATTCTCACAGATACCAATGACTACCTGCGGGCCAACAAAGGCGCAGCGGCCGACTTCAACACCCTACGCGACATCTCGGAGCGCGAAGCCTCTTTGCTGGACCAGGAGATTGAGGCCCAAATCTCTACGCCGCTTTACCTAGGATTGCTAGGCACGTTCCTAGGTGCCATTTTGGGCTTGATAGCGTTGGTAAACCCTTTTGGGGACGAGACTTCGGCGGCGGGCGGCGCGTCGTTCAACAACTCAGATGTGACACACTTTTTGGGCGGCATCCTCATCGCTATGAGCGGCAGCTTCATCGGCTTGCTGCTGACTCTAGGTGGCAACCAGCTGCTAAAATCGGCTCGTGCCCAGCGCGACCGGTACAAGAACGGATACTACAACTTCCTGCAAAAAGCGCTGCTGCCCCGCCTCAACTCGGATATGCAGGCCAGCATGAGCAATTTGAAGTCGGTGCTGGATACATTTAATCAGGACTTTTTCTCGAAGATTCAGGCTGACTTTTTCTCAAAAATTGCGGAGTTCACGCCGCTCATCAGCCGCATCACAGAGAATATCAGCATCCAGAAAAACTTCCTCGAAAAGCTGCAACAGATAGGCTACACCGAGTTGGCCAACGCGACCATCAAGGTGTTTGACCGGGTCGATGAGAGCGCGGCGTCGTTTGAGAAGTTCCTAGGATACCAGCAGAGCCTGAACGTGGCCGTGAGCAAGGGTGCCGACACGGCCCAGACTATAACGAGCCTGCTCGACCGCCTCAGCAGCCTAGAGTCGGCCTTGAAGCAAGTACCGGGCTACCTAGAGCAGCACGACGCCCGTATTCGGGAACAGGCGCGGTTTTATGGCGAGCACCAGGCGCTGCTGTCGCAGATTAGCCAGGGCGTGACGCAGGCCCTGAGCGAGGACGCCCACAAAATGAACGAGGTGCTCGAAAAGCGCCGCGACGAGTTTGTGGCCCAGGCACAGTCGGCCCACGTGCAGTGGGATGCCTATTTCCGGCAGCTCAACAAGGACAACGTGTACCAGAAGATAGTCGAGTACCTGAACCCGTTTCAGCAGCTACCCGCGCAGCAGCAGGCCCTCAATCAGCTGCAAGAAACCCAGGCCCGTCGCAGCGCCGAGGCGCTGCAAGCCTTGCAACAGCCGTTGGAGCAAAACCGCCGCATTCAGGAAGAGCTGCTACGCCAGACCGAGCGCACCAACGCCGTACTCGAAAAGCTCACCAACCGCAACTGGCTCCAACGGATGGTCGGCTAACCCATGAAGCAGAGCAAAGACTTTTTTTGGCCCAGCTACGTCGATTTGATGACGGCCTTGTTTCTGACGATGCTGGTGCTCTTTGTGCTGAGCTACAAGCTGTTTCAGGACAAGCAGCAGGGACTCGTAACGGCCAACGCGCAGCTGAAAGTGCAGCTCAAGGAGAAGAAGAAAATCGACGAGATAAAGCAGGCCTTGAAGCGCCTGGAGAACCCGAAGTACTTCATTTACAACAAGGATTTCAAGCGCTACGAGCTGAGCTTCGACGTCATTTTTGACCCTAGCAGCCCGGTTTTGAAAGAGGCTTACAAGCCCAAACTGATTCAGGCTGGCCGGTTTTTGGTTAGTCAGCTTAGCTCGCTCAACGAGCGGGATAATATTCAATACCTGGTAGTTATTGAAGGGCGCACGGCTCGCTACGCCACTCGCCAGGCCGATGGCACTTACTCTTACAACTCGCCTCAGAACTACGATGGGCCGGCCACGCGCCAGCTCAGCTACTTGCGGGCGCTGGCCGTGTACCAGCTGTGGCGCGAGGCGGGCATTGTCTTTCCGGCCCCGCGCTACGAAGTCGTGCCGGCGGGCAGCGGCTTCGGGGGCGTAAACCGCTACCGCGACGCGCAAGAAGAACTTAATAAGCGCTTTATTATCCAGATTCAGCCCAAAATCGGCTCGCTCGATGCGGCGGTCTTACCCGCCCGCTAGCCCGGCCGTATAGCGGGGTATGCACCTCGTTCTCCGTTTCCCAGTGGCCCAGCCGCCGGCCGTGGTTATCGCCGGCTTCACCCAGGAGCTTTTTGTGGCCCTAGCCCCGCCGTTCCCGAAGTTTCACCTCATTCGCTACGACGGCAGCAACACCGGCGACACCGTTATTATCGAGTTGCAAGTCGGCCCCAAGCGCTGGCGCTGGACCTCGCTCATCACCGACAACGGCGTGCTACCCGACGGCACGCACTACTTTGTAGATGAGGGCCAACTAGTGCCCGCGCCGCTACGACAGTGGCGGCACCGCCACCTCATCGAGCCCGCGCCGGGTGGCGGTAGCGTCATCGTGGAGGATATCACTTTCAGCACCGGCCGCCGCTGGCTCGACTGGCTAATTCGGCCCGCCATGTGGGCGCAGTTCAAGTTGCGCGGGCCGGTGTACCGCCGTTGGTTCAAGTAGGGCGAACTTTGTAGTTCGCGTTTCTGCTTTTTAGTGCCTATCACTCAGAAACGCCCTTTACCCAACTCGCGCCTTCGCGCCCCTGCCATGCCCGCCACCATCGTCCTCAAAAACGGAAAAGACCACTCCCTGCGCCGCCGCCACCCTTGGGTATTTTCGGGCGCCATTGCCCGCGTGCAGGGCGAGCCTACGGAGGGCGAAGCCGTGCGCGTCGAAACCCAGGCCGGCGAACTCTTGGGCGTGGGCCACTACTCCAGCGGCGGCTCCATCGCGATGCGCATGCTCGATTTTGGGCCGACAGCCGAACTCCCTACCCCCGACTTTTGGGTGAAGAAACTGGCCAACGCCTATGCCCTGCGCCAGCGCCTAGCCCTCACGGGCACGGCCGACACCAACGTTTTCCGCCTTGTGCACGCCGAGGGCGACGGCCTGCCGGGCCTCATCATCGACGTATATGGCGATGTGGCCGTAGTGCAGGCGCACAGCGTGGGTATGTACCGCGCCCGCCCCGAAATAGCTAGTGCCCTACAAGTTGTATTTGGCGATAAGCTGCGCTCCATCTACGATAAGAGCTCGGAAACGGTGCCCGGCAACGCCGTAGGCAACGCCAAAAACGGCTACCTTTTCGGCGAAAGCACCGGCGCCGAGCACATCGTGAGCGAAAACGGCCACCAGTTTGCCGTGGATTGGGAGACGGGCCAGAAAACCGGCTTCTTCATCGACCAGCGCGACAACCGTGCCCTGTTAGCTCGCTACTCGCCCGGCCGCCGCGTACTCAATACCTTCTGCTACACCGGCGGCTTCTCGGTTTACGCCCTCGAAGCGGGCGCCGAGCTGGTGCACTCCGTCGATAGCAGCAAAAAAGCCATCGCCCTCACCGAGCGCAACGCCGAGCTGTCGAGCCACGCCGACCGCCACGCCGCTTACCCCGAGGACGTGCTCACTTTCCTCAAAAATCACTCGGCCGAGTACGACTTGCTTGTGCTCGACCCGCCCGCGTTTGCCAAGCACATGGGCGCCCGCCATGCCGCCCTCATGGGCTACAAGCGCCTCAATGCGTCGGGCATCGCCCACCTCGCGCCGGGCGGGTTACTCTTCACGTTTTCGTGCTCCCAAGTTGTTAGCCCCGAGCTATTTGAAGGTGCGGTGCTCGCCGCCGCCATCGAAGCTGGGCGGCCAGCGCGCATCCTGCATCGCCTCACCCAGCCCGCCGACCACCCGGTAAGCTTGTTTCACCCCGAAGGCGCTTATTTGAAGGGCTTGGTGCTAGCGGTGGAGTAAGCGCCGAACTTTCGCAGCCCCTTCTTCGGTACTACAAGCGTGTTTACTAAAAAACAAAAATCTCCGCCCTCTCGCCAACCGGTTGCCGTCATTGGCGCGGGGGTGGCGGGGCTCGCCGCCGCCGCTCGCTTGGCGGTGGCGGGGCACCCCGTCACGGTATTTGAGGCCAGCGGCTCGTTTGGGGGCAAGATGCACCAGTTTGAGCTGCCGGGTGGCTACCGCTTCGACGCGGGGCCGTCGCTATTCACGCTGCCGAAGCTGGTGGACGATGTTTTTTGGCTGGCCCACCGCGAGCCGAGCGAGTACTTCCGCTACGAGCGGCTCGACCCGATTACCAATTATTTTTTTGCCGATGGCACGCGGCTTACGGCCTGGGCCGATAGCCAGCAGTTTGCCACGGAGGTCGAGCAGAAGCTGGGCACTTCGGCGGCGGCGGTTACGCAGTTCCTAGGTCGGAGCGGGCGGGCGTATGATGCTACGGCAGGCACTTTCCTACACAAGTCGCTGCACAAAGCCGGCACCTACTTCAGCCCCGAAACACTGAAGGCGGTGGCCGCGCTACCTTCCCTAGGTCTTACGGGCACCATGCACGCCCGCCACGAAAAGGCGTTTGCCAACGACCCGCGCCTAGTGCAGCTTTTCGACCGCTACGCTACGTATAACGGCTCCGACCCGTATCAGGCACCGGCTACGCTCTCGCTCATTCCGCATTTGGAGCACGGTATTGGAGCGTTTTACCCCGAGGGCGGCATCTACGCCATTGCCCAAAGCTTGCACCGCCTAGGGGAGGAATTTGGTGTGAAATTTCGCTTCAACGAACCAGTACGCGAGATTCTGACGGCCGGCGACCTCGTCACGGGCCTGCGCACCGACCAGGATATCTACGACTTTGGCGTAGTGGTGAGCAACATGGATGTGGTGCCCACCTACCGCAAGCTACTGCCGCAGCAGCCTGCGCCCGAGCGCACCCTAGGGCAGCCGCGCTCATCATCTGCCCTCATTTTTTATTGGGGCATCGCCCGCGAGTTTCCCGAGTTGGATTTGCACAACATCTTCTTCTCGGCCGATTATAAGCGCGAATTCGACGCCATTTTTCAGGAAAAAACCGTGGCCGATGATGTGACGGTCTACGTCAACATCACTTCCAAGAAGACGCCCACCGACGCCCCCGCCGGCCAAGAAAACTGGTTTGTGATGGTGAACGTGCCCCACGATGAAGGCCAGGATTGGGCCGCCCTCACTGCCAAAATCCGCGGCATCGTGATAGCTAAGCTCAGCCGCTCGCTGGGCGTTGACCTAGAGCCGCTTATCAAGGCCGAAAAAACCTGGACGCCGCCCGGCATCGCGGCCGACACCTCGTCGTTTGGGGGCGCTCTTTACGGTAGCTCTAGCAATAATACGCTGGCCGCTTTTTTGCGGCACCCCAACTTTTCAAGCCGACTTCACGGACTGTACTTTTGCGGCGGCTCGGTGCATCCGGGTGGCGGCATCCCGCTGTGTTTACTCTCGGCCAAAATAGTAGCCGAACTCATTGATAATTAAGTTTTGAGCGTTGTGTGCTGTGTGTTGAGTCAGCTTAAAGTGGCTCAATACCCAACGCACGACGCTCAAAACTCCAACTTTATGGAGTTTTCGAATTCACCGACGCCTTTGGCTGCGCCTAATTCGCGGCTGCGTGTGGCGCAAGGACTGGTTTTGCTATTTCACCTCACAGGCTTTGTGGGGCTGGCTTTTGCCCAGGATAAGTCCTTTTACCTGAAGTATACGCCTCTAACGCTGCTGCTCACGGCGGGCTTGCTAGGAGCGTTTCAGCCCGAGCGCAATTGGTCGTTCTGGCTGTTTGTGATGCAAACTTTCCTGCTGGGGTTCACGGCCGAGTTTGTGGGCGTCCATACCGGGGCCATTTTTGGTAGCTACCACTACGGTGCCACCCTAGGCCCAAAGTACCAGGAAGTGCCGTGGCTGATTGGCCTTAATTGGGTGATTGTTACGTACTGCGCGGGTATCCTGACATCCTATCTACCGCTACCAATGCTGTTTCGGGTGCTGGTAGGCGCAGCACTTATGGTGGGCTTTGACCTATGCCTCGAGCCCATGGCCAGCCGCTACGACTTTTGGCATTGGACTGGCAACGTGATTCCGCTGCGCAATTTCCGCGACTGGTTTCTGCTGTCGTTGGTAACGCAGTTGCTATTTCAGCGCAGCGTCTTTCTCAAACGCAACCCACTCGTACCGCTGGTGTATTTGGTGCAACTGCTGTTCTTCTTTGTGCTTGGTTTGCTTCATCCTTAGGAGGTATGCGCTAGGTATGTTTTGCTTGTTACAAGCGCTAAATAGCCCCATAAGCCAACGGTCGCTTATGGGGCTATTTAGCGCCAGGCGAGTGCTTTCGAGAAGAAATTTTTCAGCCCATTTTTTTGTAGTATAGCTGGGGACGCGTGTTTGCGCAGGTCCTACGTGCACTGGTTTTCTAGGCCAGCTATTTCTTTCTATACGATAATCTGCGCTTGGTTTTAGCTACTAGGTAGTGAGTCTATTTACTTAAATGAAAAATATAATTTTCTTTGGCGACAGCCTTACGGCGGGCTACGGCCTGCCGGCGGCTGACAGCTTTCCGGCGCGCATCCAGGAAAAGCTCGACGCAGCTGGCCTTGCCTACCGCGCCCTCAACTACGGCGTAAGCGGCGAAACCAGTGCGGGCGGACGGCAGCGTCTGCCCAGCGTGCTAGCCCGGCAAGCGCCTGACATCTTTGTGCTGGCTCTAGGGGCCAATGATGGCCTGCGCGGTATTGCGGCGCGCGAAACGGTGGCAAACCTGCGCTATATCCTGACTGAAGTGCGGCGGCAATTTCCACAGGCTCAGCTGGTGCTAGCGGGCCTAGAGTTTCCGTTTGACCTAGGGCCGCTGGGCGTGCCCGGCTTGGCGCGCTATGCCCAAGAGTTTGCGGGCCTTTTTCGCACCCTGGCCGAAGCAGAGGGTATAGCCTTTATTCCATCACTGCTGGCAGGCGTGCTAGGCCGCCCGCAGCTAAACCTGGCCGACCGCGTGCATCCCAATGCCGCTGGCCAACGCTTGCTGGCCGCTAACGTGTGGGCTGTACTCGAGCCGCTGCTGCAAGTGGCGGCATAGCACACGTAAGGTCTCAGGGCGAGTGGTATAGTTTCCCCTTTGCCCTAGCTAGGCTAGCACCGTATTTTTGGGGTTCGCATAGTACCTAGGGCCAACTGCTAGCTCGGCAGCTGGCCCTAAGTGCTGCATTTAAAAAGACGAAACCCGGTGCTTAGTCTGTGCAACGCAGCGCCACGCCTGTATGCCGCCTCTATTTTCTGAGCCTGAGTACGACCTCTATCTTTTTGTGGCGGGCTCCACTGCCAAATCACAGGATGCTGAGCGCAATATTCGCGCTATCTGTACGCAGTATTTGAGTGGACGTTATTCGCTGGAAGTGGTAGATATTCAGCAGCATCCCGAGCGTGCCCTGCAAGAGGAACTGCTCGGCCTGCCTTGCCTTATTAAGAAGCGGCCAGGCTTAGTGCGGCGGCTGGTGGGCGACCTCTCGGACCGGCCGCGGGTGCTGAAGGCGCTAGGAATAGTGTCTTAATTGACCAAGCCCTGCTTGGTGGGGTTGGGGCCAAACTCGCAGGCGGCGAGCTGGCGGCGATGCACCCGAAACCGCAGCAAGCCTACCAGCAGCACCACCCCAGCCCCAGCCAGCGCCGTGTAGCCAATCCGCCCGCCTCGCTCGGGGTGAAACTGAACGAGCGCTAGCCCAAAGCCCACTAGCGCTAGTGCCGTGCGCACATACGTTAGCAAGGTGCGCTCATTGGCGAGGCGCGTGCGCTGCAAGGCCAGTCGGTCAGAAAGCGAAAGTGGGTCGGTGAAAGCGGTGGGCATAGGCGGGGGCGTCGGCAAAAGAACTGTGCCCCTGCAATACGCAAAGTGGCTGACTAGTGGGCAGCGCCTGGTGGGGCCCGCATAGCTTTACCTAGTCGGCCGGCGCATCGGGCAGCGTAACTGTGAAGGTGGTGCCCGCCCCCAGCTTACTGCTCACATCGAGCGTACCCCCGCGGTTCTGCACTATAGTTTGTATCATGTGCAGGCCTAGGCCGGCGCCTTCGCCATCGGCCGTGAGGCGGGTAAAGGGCTGAAATAGTCGCTGTCGGTCGCGGCTTAGGTCGATGCCGCGTCCATTATCGGTCACTGTGAGCAGCACGGCCGTGCCCTGCCGGCGAGTTTGCACCTGAATGACCGGGGGCCGCTCGGCCGACCGGTATTTGAGGGCGTTGTGCACCAGGTTTTTCAGAATGCTTTCGAGATAGAGACGTGCGTACCGGACGCTGGGCGCCGCCTGAAAATTAGCAGTAAGCTGCCCCCGCTGCTGATGCACGAGGTCAGCTAGTTCGGCCTGCACCGTGGCATACACCTCGGCGAAAGGCACTAGCTCGAGGGCCGGAACAGCAGCTCCGTGCTGCGTGTATAGCACCTGCAGCATGCCTTGCATAGTGCCCGCTAGCCGGTTTACTTCTTGGCCCAGTAGGGTTAGCACGTGGTCCTGAATTGGGCCCGGGGCTTCTTCGTGGTACACATCTAGTAGGCTGCGCAGGTTCGTGACCGGGCCTTTCAGGTCGTGAGCCACAATGTGCACAAAAGAATCTAGCGAGGCATTGGCTTCGCGCAGCGCTTGGTTTAGGCGCTGGGCTTCGTGGGTGGCAGCGGCGCGGGCCAGCGCCCGGCCAGCGTAGTCGGCCACTAGGTTGAAAAAATCGCGGTACGCCGCATCTAGCGGCCGCCGAACGCTCAAGCCCACAATAAGCACGTGCCGAATGCTGATGCTGCCCACGCCTGCTTGCAGCGGCAGCACTAGTGCCTGCGTGGGGGGCGCGGGCCACTCCCCATCGGGCCACGGAGCAAAACGCTCGGCCAAGTTGTCTACCAACAGCGGCGCTTCGGCTGCGAGGGCTTCGGCCAGCGGCCACACCGTTTTACCAGACTGGGCCGCATTCAGTACTACGGTGGCGGGGGCAGCAGGCTCGCCAGCTGGCAGCCCAAACCACGCCCGCAGCTCGGCCTCGGGGGCGGCAGCGGTGCGGGTGTAGAGCAGGGCAAACGGAATGTCGTCTGTGTTGGTGGCTAGAGCTGCCATCAGGTGCTGGGCTGCCTCAACGGGCCGCGCCGACAGGGCAGTTTGAGACGTGAGGTGGCTGAGCAGCGCTAGCCGCCGCTGCTGCAGCACGGTAGTAGTGGTTTCGAGCGCCGTAACATAAATGCCGCCCACGGCCCCGGCCTCGTCATAAATAGGGCTGTGCGAAAACGTGAAGTAAGTTTCTTCTACAAACCCCTGCCGGTTGGGCAGCACCAGGCTATTTTCAAAAAACGTGGTTTCGCCCCGCAGCACTGGCTCGAAGATGGTATCCAGAAAGGGCCACATTTCGCGCCACCAAGGCTCGGCGGGCTGCCCTAGGGCGCCAGGGTGCTTAGCTTTCAAAATGGTGGCGTATCCATCATTGTAGAAGTGCACGAGCTCGGGGCCCCAGTGCACCATCATCGGAAAGCGAGAGCCCAGCATGATGCTCACCGCTGTGCGCAGGCTCAGCGGCCAGGTGCGCATTGGACCCACCCGCGTCTGCGACCAGTCCAGCGCCCTGATTTGGCTGCCCATCTCGCCGCCATCCGGAAATAGACGTGCCGCCAGGGCAGCGTCAGTTAGTTTGTCTTCGGAGAAAGGCATAAGAGCGTGTGCAGTCGTACCGTGAGGCTTTTCAGTAAGACATGCAGAGGGATAGTACGCAAGAAAAGCACGAATCAGTTGATTTATAAGCCGCTTTTGCACCAGTGCTGCCGTTTTTTCACCCTAGGTGGTCTATAAAGGCTGTATTATCAAAGAAGCAGCACGCAGAGCCAAGGCTGCTTCGGAGCTAGGCACCCAACGGTCACCTTACAATCAGCACTTAATTTCATCTTTCTATTTATCAATAATTTACCTCATCAAACTCCTGAGTACTTGCGCAATGATTTTAAGAGCAGCTCATGGCCTTCATATAATCTATTATTGCTAGGCCGCGACCACCTCACATTAGCTGGTCAATTGCCTAAATTCTATTCAAACAACTTTTAATCATACCATAACGCGCCGGTAATCTGGTGGCCTCACCGGCCCGATAGCTTTGTTGGCTGGTATGACGTTTTCAATCAGCTCTTCCGACAAGCAGTTTCTGGCTGCCTTAGCCCTGAGCAATGAGGCGGCTTTCGGGGCCTTGTTCACCCGCTACTACCCCGGCCTATTGCGCTACGCGCAAACGCTGCTGCGCTACCCCACCGATGCCGCTGAGGATGCGGTGGCCGAAGTCTTTTGCACCCTGTGGGCACAACGCACGCAGCTAGCCGTGCAGGGCTCGCTAGCCGCCTACCTCTACACGGCCGTGAAGCACCGCGCCTTCGACCGCCTGCGCGAGCAGCGCCGCGCCCCGCTCGACGCGGCCGACGAACTGCCCACGACCGAGCCCGACGCCATGCATTTGCAGCCCGACCAACTACTAGCTTTCCAAGAGCTTAGCGAGCAGGTGGGCCACCTCATTGGGCAGCTGCCCGAGCGCACGCGCCAGGTGTTTCAGCTGCATCGCGATGGCGGCCTCACCTATGAGGAGATAGCTGGGCTACTGGCGATTTCGATTAATTCGGTAAAGACGCACATGTTTCGAGCGCTGCGCTTCTTGAAGACCACGCTCTATGCCTCGGGCGTGCAGTAAGATTTCAACTAGCTGCTAGCAATTGCTGGTCATGCAGAGCGCAGCGAAGCATCTCGCGTGGCGCAGTAAACTCAAACGTTCGCAAACGTCAGCACGCGAGATGCTGCGCTACACTCTGCATGACCTTCTAACTCGGATGGCTTTTACTTCTATTACGCCTAGGTTACGGCTGTTACCATTTGGTTAAGAGTCAATTCGCGTGTCACGAGGTGGGCGGGCGGTGGCGTCATAACAGCAGCGACGGCATTCAGCGCCGGCCGCTGGCCCCTTGCAACAAGAAGAACTGTACCTGCTCATTGCTCGCTACCTCGCCCGCCAAACTTCGTCGGATGAGAATGAGCAGCTCGCCACTTGGGTTGCCCAGTCGCCCGACCACGAGCGCACCTTTGAGCAGCTGAAAACCGTGTGGCAGGCCAGCCAACTAGCTACCGCTCCGGCCGAGACCGCGGCGGCCCTAGGTCGGCTAAAAGCCCGGCTGGCGCAGCCTACCCCAGTAGCCGCGCCGGCCGCTGTGCCCGTGCGCCGCTGGCGGCTGCGGCTGGCGCGACCCTACCAGCTAGCCGCGGCCGTAGTGCTGCTGCTGAGTGCCCTAGGTGGCGCCTACTTCTATAGCCGGCCGGCACCGGCGCTGGCCTACCGCGTGTACCGTGCGGCAGCCGGCCAGCCCCAGCGCCTGCACCTGGCCGATGGCTCGGTGGTGACGCTGGCCCCGCAAAGCCAGCTGCGCTACCCGGCGCAGTTTGCGGCCACCTCGCGCGAGGTGTACCTAGAGGGCGAGGCGTTTTTTGAAGTGAGCAAGGACCCTAGGCGGCCGTTTCGGGTGCACAGCGGGGCGTGGGTCACGCAGGTGCTCGGCACCAAGTTTAACGTGAGTGCTATGCCGGGTGCCCGCCAGTTGGCGGTGTCGCTGGTGGAGGGCAAAGTAGAAGTGCTTGACAAACAAGACAAATACTTGCTCACACCCGGCCAGCAGCTGCGCACCGAAGTAGCTACTGGTCGCATCTACCGGCAAGCCTTCGACCGGCACCAGGTGCTGGCGTGGCGCCGCAACCAATTGGTTTTCAAGAATGAGAAACTGGCCGATGTGGCCACCCAGCTAGAGCGTCGCTACGGCGTAAAGCTGGTATTTGCTGACACGGCCACGGCCGAGGTGCGCCTCTGGGCCACCTTCGACAATGAGCCCTTGCCGCGCGTGCTTGAGGCGCTGCGGCAGGCCGGGGGCCTCGCCTACCACCGCGAGGGCCAAGTGATTTACCTGAGACGAGCAGCGGCCGAAGCGGCCCTTAAGTAGTGCTTTTTAGTTCATAACCAGCTCACGAGCAACCTCATGAAGAAATCGATACACCCCCGCCCAGCGCGGGCTTGGCGAAGCGCGCTCGCTTGCCTAGGGCTGCTGGCGCTGAGCCCGGCCCCAGCCGCCCTCGCCGCTCCTGGGCAGGCGCTTACCCAGGAGCCGGCCGCCACGCCCTGCGCCCTCTCGGTGCGGCAGCAGCCGCTGGCCGAGGTGCTGGCCAGCATCGAGCAGCAAACGGGCTACCGGTTTCTGGTGGTAGACCAGGCCAGCCGGCTCAGCCGCCGCATTACGGTAGAGGCGCCGCACAGCAACCTCAAAACCGTGCTGGCGCTGGTGGCGGCACAGGCCGGCGTGCAGTTTACGGTGCAGGAAAAGCGCATCGTGGTGAAGGCCGTGGAGCGCAGCACGGCCGCCGCTGGCGCCACCGACCCAGTGCTAGTGCGGGGCCGCGTGGTAGACGCCAAGGGTGAGGGCCTGCCCGGCGTTTCCATCCGCATAAAAGACAGCAACGCCGGCACTACCAGCGGCAACGATGGCAGCTACCAGCTGCATGTGGAGCCGGGCAATACCTTGGTATTTAGCTTTATCGGCTACGCGGCCGAGCAGCTGACGGTGGGCGACAAAACCACCTACGATGTGGTGCTGCAGGAAGACGCCACCAGCCTGGGCGAAGTGGTAGTGACGCAGCTGGGCATCAAGCGCGAGGACCGGGAGCTGGGCTACTCGGCCCCCACCGTCAGCAACGAGCAGCTGACCGAAGCCAAATCGAACAACTGGACCGACGCGCTGGCCGGCAAGGTGGCGGGCCTGAACCTAGTGAAGTCGGGCGGCGGCCCGGCCGGTTCTAACCGCATTATTCTGCGGGGCGAAAACTCGCTGGCCGGCGACAACGACGCCCTCATCGTGGTGGATGGCGTGGTGCTGGGCGGCAGCAACCGCGCCACCGGCACCGGCAGCTCGGCCTACTTGCAAAGCGAGTCGCCGGTGGACTTTGGCACTAGCCTCAATGACATCAACCCCGAAGACATCGAGTCGGTGACGGTGCTGAAGGGGCCGGCAGCCACTGCCCTCTACGGCGCCCGCGGCGGCAACGGAGCCGTGATTATTACCACCAAGTCGGGCAAGGCCAAGAAGGGCATCGGCGTCACGTTCAACTCAAACTCGGCCTTTGACCAGATTTCGCGTTGGCCTGATTATCAGTATGAGTACGGCCAGGGCACGGCGGGCGAAAATTACTATTCGTTTGGCGCCACGGCCGATGGGGTCAGCACCCGCAGCACTAGCTCAGCCTGGGGCCCTAGGTTCGAGGGGCAGTCGTTTTTTCAGTACGACGTAGCCACCAACACGGGCGGCACCGAGCGCACGCCCTGGGTGGCCTACCCCGACAATCGCAAAGGCTTTTTCCAAACCGGCCGCACGTTCACCAACACGCTGGTGCTGGATGGCGGCACCGACCGTACAGCCGTGCGCCTGTCGCTCACCAACTTGCAAAACCAGTGGATTATCCCGAACACAGGCTACGACCGCAACACCATTGCGCTGTCGGCCAGCCAGAAAATCACGGATAAGCTGCGAGTATCGACGAAGGTCAACTACACCAACCGCTTCAGCGACAACCTGCCTTCGACTGGCTACAACAACCAGACTATCATGTACTGGGCCATCTTGCAGGTGCCCAACAACAGCCTAGATTGGCTGAAAGACTACTGGCTGCCGGGCGCAACAGGGATTACGCAGCGCTACCCCTTCAGCAGCCTGATAGACAACCCCTATCTCATTGCCAATGAGATGCTCAACAAGGCCAATCGCCACCAGCTGACGGGCAACGTGCAGATTAACTACGCCTTTGCCAAGGGCTTTAATCTGATGCTGCGCTCGACGCTGGACTACTCTTACGAGGCCCGCTCGCAGCAGCGCCCCAAGGACACGGAGAAGTACAAGGAGGGCATGTTTCGGACGCAAAACGTATTCTCGCAGGAGATTAACCACGACTTTTTGCTGCAGTACGCCCACCAGTTTAACAAGCTGGAAACGAGCTTGTCGGTGGGTGGCAGCCGCCTGCGCAACCGCTACAATAAGGATGAGCTGCGGGCCGAGCGCCTGCTCTACCCCGGCGTGTTCACCTTCGCCAATAGCCGCGACCTACCCATTGCGCTGCCCTACCGCGCCGAGTACGCGCTGAATGGCTTGTACGCCCTAGGTTCGATTTCTTATAACAAGCTGATGTACCTCGACTTGACGGCCCGCAAGGACTGGTCGAGCACCTTGTCGAGCGCCAGTGGCATCACGGCTATTCCGCTCTACCCCTCGGCCAGCCTGAGCACGATAGTATCGGACATCGTGCCGCTGCCAAAGGCTATTTCGTTTGCCAAGCTGCGGGCCTCGTGGGCGCGGGTGGGCAGCGGCGGCACGTCGCCCTACCTCACCTCCTACACCTACGCCGTGGCCACGGGCTACGCCTCGGGCCTGAGCAACCCGAGCTCCATTGCCAACGCCGGCCTGAAGCCCCGCAGCACCGAAAGCGTGGAGCTGGGCGCCGACGTGCGCTTCTGGCAAAACCGCATTGGGCTAGACGTGACGGTGTACCGCAACAACACCTCAAACCAGATTTTGAGCGTGCCCGTGGACCGGGCCTCGGGCTACAACACGGCCGTGCTCAACGCTGGCCTGGTGCGCAACAAGGGCATCGAAATCACCGCCAATGCCCGCCTGCTGAACAATGCCCGCGGCCTGGGCTGGCGCGTGTATGGCACCTACACTGCCAACCGCAACCAGGTAGTGGAGCTGGCCGACAGCGTACTTACCTACCAGCTACAGCGCGGCCCCGGCGGCCGGGGCTCGGTGGAGGCGCGGCCGGGCGGCAGCATGGGCGCCATCTACGGCCGCGGCTACGAGCGCGCTCCCGATGGCCAGATTGTGTACCAAAATGGCTACCCCATCTTGGCCGATGGCGTGAAGTACCTAGGCAGCGCCCTGCCCCTGTGGAAGGCTAGCGCGGGCACCGAGTTCACGTACCGGCAGTTCCGGCTGAATGTGCTGTTCGACAGCCAGTTTGGGGCCAAGGCCTACTCTATGACCAACGCCGTGCTGGCCGAGCAGGGCAAAACCAAGCTCACGCTGCCCGGCCGCTACAACGGCATTGTGGGCCAGGGCGTGATTAGCAACGGCGACGGCACCTACCGCCCAAATGACGTGGTGGCCGAAAACCTACCTACCTACTACACCGCCCACTACGGCCGCGACAATGTGGAAGCCAACCTCTTCCGCACCGACTTTATCAAGCTGCGCGAGCTGCGCCTCGACTACGCTCTGCCGCCCACGCTACTCAGCAAGCTGCACCTCACGCAGGCCTCCATTGGCCTCTACGGGCGCGACTTGTTCATCCTCACCAACTGGCCGGCCTTCGACCCGGAGTTTGGCACCCTCAACGACGGGACTATCGACCTAGGGTTTGAGCTGGGGCAGTTTCCGAGCACCCGCACGATGGGCATTAATCTGACGGTAGGGATTTAACTGAACGCTATACCTGACATGAAAATCCTGAAACGCTTTGCTGTTGCCTTTTTTGCCGCAGCTACCCTAGGTACCGTTTCGTCGTGCACCAAGGGCTTTGAGGAACTGAATATCAACCCTAACCAGAACCCTAACGTCATTCCGGAAACGCTATTGGCCCCGGCCCTGACCGACCTAGTGAAGCGCAACATGGACCGCGCTATGCGCATCACCAACGAGCTGATGCAGGTGCACGTGACGCGGGACAATACCGACGAGTTTCACCGCTACGTTATCCGCTCGGCTGAGGCCGACTACATGTGGAACGGCTGGTACACGCAGCTCACCGACTTCCGGGACATGTACAACAGCGCGGTAGCCGTGAAGAGCCCCACCTTCATGGCCATTGCCCGCATCTGCGAGGTCTGGACGTTTTCGCTGCTCACCGACACCTTCGGCGACGTGCCGTATTCGGAGGCCTTGCAGGGCCGGGCGGGCAACTTGCAGCCCAAGTTTGATAAACAGGAGGACATCTACCGCGACCTGTTTGTGAAGCTGGAGGAGGCCAACGACTTGCTGAAGGCCAACACCAACCTAGGAGCCGACCAAGCCCAGCTCGACCCACTGTTTCAGGGCAACGCTTTGAAGTGGCGCAAGTTTGGCAACTCGCTCTACCTGCGCCTGCTCATGCGCGTGTCCAACCGCACCGACGCCATTGCGCCAGGCAATATGAGCCCGCAGGCCAAGCTGCGCGACATGGTGAACACTCGCCCCGCTGACTACCCGCTTATTGCTAACAACTCGGAATCGGCCATTATGCGCTGGTCGGGCACCGCGCCCTACCAGTCGCCCTTCCAGACCTGGCGCACGGCCGACTTCGTGTCGTCGAGCTCCATGAGCGAGTTCTTCATCAACAACTTGGCCGAATGGAACGACCCACGCCTGCCCAAGTGGGCCACGCTAGCGGGCGGCATTTACAAGGGCGTGCAAAGTGGCTACGTGCCGGGCCAAATTCCGGCGCCCCAATCGACCTACCCCGCCGCCCTCATGACCGAGCCGCTGCTCGGCAACATCCTCAACTACCCCGAAGTGCAGCTGCTGCTGGCCGAGGCCGCCCTGCGCGGCTGGATAACCGGCGACGCCAAGGCCTACTATGAAACCGGCGCCACCAACGGCATCACGCTCTGGGGCCTTACGCCACCCACTACCTTCCTAAGCAGCCCCGACGTGAAATGGGAAGCTACCAGCCCCACGGCCACCAAGCTCGACCAGATTCATTTGCAGAAGTACTACGCGCTGTTTTTCACCGACTTTCAGCAGTGGTTTGAGTACCGCCGCACCGGTCACCCAGTGCTGCCCATCGGCCCCGGCGTGCGCAACAACGGCCAGATGCCAGCCCGCATCAACTACCCCGTGTATGTGCAGAGTCTCAACCAGGTAAACTACCAAGCCGCCGTAGCCGACCAGGGCGCGGATGACATTAATACCAAGGTGTGGTGGCAGCTGTAGAGCCGTGTACCCCACCCCCGGCCCCTCCCCTCCGGGAGAGGGGAGCCTTTCGTCAGTGCACGCTAGCAAGCGTGCGGCACCCCTCTCCCGGAGGGGAGGGGCCGGGGGTGGGGTCTCATGACCGGCGAGCTAAACACGCTTCAAAGCAAAAACTTCTATCATGAAACTCCGAATACTCTCCCATCTTTCCGCGCTATTGCTGACCATAGGCACCGCGGGGTGCCTGGAGAAAAACCTCGACTACGCGGCTGGTGCGCCTAGCCCCAATGTGTCGCTCGAAGACCTGCGCCGCCTCTACCAGGGCAGCAATGTGGTGCTGGAGCCAGGCCAACTTTCGGGCGCGCACCAAGTGGTGGGCCTCGTCATTTCGGATGCGGCGGGCGGCAACGTGCCCGGCGGCCCCAATACCATTGTGGTGCAGAACAAGCGGCGCGGCGTGATACGCGGCATCGTTATCCCGCTCAGCGGGGGTACCGCGCCAGCCTTGGCTGTGGGCGACTCGGTGGTAGTAGATATCAAAGGCGCTACGCTGGCCAAAAGCGCGGGCGCGCTACGCTTGGAAGGCATCTCGGCCGACCGCGTGCGCAAGGTGAACAGCGGCAATGCCGTAACGGCTCGCGATATCAACATCAGCACACTGCTGGCTGATATGAATGCTTACGACGGCACGCTGGTGCGCATCACAGGCGCTAGCATCACGCCACTACCAGTCTCGGGCACCACCTACGCCGGCGACAAGACGCTGGCTGATGGGGCCAACAACAAGCTCGCGCTGCACACCGAAAGCGCCGCGGCCTTTGCCACCCGGCGCCTGCCGGCCAGTGCCACGTTTGTAGGTATTGCGGTAGCCGGGCTCGACGCCAGCCTAGCCCCTGCCCCGCAGCTATGGCTGCGCACTGCTGCCGATGCCGTAGACCCCAGCGGCCCTATTTACACGGGCTTTCCCGAGAGCTTCGAAGCTGTGCCGCAGACAACTAAGGGTAGCTACGATATGAACACGGCCCCCGTGCCCGACAACACCGTGCAGTTTGGTACTGGCCGCTGGAAGCTCTACCAAGCCATCCTAGGTAACACTTCGGGACGCGACCGCTACACTGGCGCTCAGGGCATCCGGCTGCAGCAGGGCTTGAGCGTGCCGGCCGTGGTAGAAATGAAATTTGACCTGCCCAACGGTGCTACCAAAGTCACGCTGCTCTACGGGGCTTACTATACCGACGCCGCCAGCTCCTGGAAGCTAGAATACTCGCAAGACCAGGGCGCCACCTGGAAGCAAACCGGCCCCACCATCACCGACGCCGGCAATTGGCAGCGCACCATCACTTTCCTGATGAATATCAGCGGCCCGGTGCGCTTCCGCATCAACAAGCTGGGCTTAGGTGCAAGCAGCCCGCCCACCGTGCTCAACGGCCGGTTGGGGCTCGATGACATTGCCGTTTACGAGAATTAATCCCTTGTCATGCAGCGCGCGGCGAAGCATCTCACGTGGCGCAGTAATTCAGTGACGCTAACAACGGAGCGAGATGCTTCGCTGCGCGCTGCATGACCCTTCAGATATTCTTCCATGTTCCGCCGAAAATTTCTCCAAAGCCTGAGTTTCGTGGGTGCTGGTCTCAGCCTGCCGCTAGCCCCGGCTGTCCTCGCCGCCGAAGCTGAGCCAACGCCAGCTGCCGGCCAAAAGCTTAACCTAAGGCCGCTCACCATCCGGGGCAAGGTGCACCACAATGGCGCTGGCCTTGCGGGTGTGGCCGTGACCGATGGCTACAACATCGTACTAACTGATAAGGCGGGCAAATACACCCTCGAAAGCAACGCCACGGCTGAGTACGTGCACATTTCGGTGCCGCGCGGCTATGCCTTCCCACACGAGAAGGGCGTGGCACGGTTCTACCAAGCCATCAAGCCGGGCACGACGAAAATGAACGCCGATTTTGCCCTGCAAAAGCTGGCCGGCGACGATACCAAACACACCTTCGTAGTGTGGGCCGACCCGCAGATGATTAATAAGAAGGATTGCCGCGAGCTGCTAACCAGCTCGGCGCCCGACCTCCAGAAGCTGGCCGCGCAGTACGACGCCAATACCTTCGCCATCGGTTGCGGCGACTTGGTATGGGACAAGCACGAGCTGTTTGAAGACTACAAAAAGGCGGTCGAAATCAGCGGCATTCCGTTCTTTCAAGTTATCGGCAACCACGACCTTGACCTCACGGCGCGGGCCGACGATGGCTCGGCGCGCACGTTCAAAAACCACTTCGGACCCACGTACTATTCCTTCAACCGGGGCGAGATTCACTACGTAGTGCTCGATAACGTCTTCTTCATCGGCCCGCCTAAGAAGTACATCGGCTACCTGCCCGAGCAGCAATTGCAGTGGCTAGAGCAGGACCTGAGCCACGTGAAGCCCGGCACCACGGTAGTGGTGGCGCTGCACATCCCGGTCAACAGTGGCGACCAGCGCCGCAACAAGCTCAAGGAGGAGTCTCTAGGTGGGGTGGTGTCGAACCGGGCCGAGCTCTACCGCATTCTGAAGCCCTACACGGCGCACATCATGTCGGGCCACACGCACGTGTGCGAAAAGATTTTCCACGAAAACACCATCGAGCATACCCACGGCGCGGTGTGCGGCGCGTGGTGGACCGGCCCCATCTGCACCGATGGCACGCCCAGCGGCTACGGCGTGTATGAGGTCAGCGGCCCCGACATCAAGTGGTACTACAAATCGGTGGGCCACGACAGCCAGCACCAATTCCGCACCTACCCCAAGGGTAGCGCGCCCGACCACCCTACCGACGTGGTGGCCAACGTCTGGAACTGGGACCCGCAGTGGAAGGTGACTTGGTTTGAGAATGGCGTACGCCAGGGCGAGATGCGCCAGCAAACCGGCCTCGACCCGCTAGCCGTGCAGCTGCAAGCCGGCGACCAGTTGCCCGCCAAGCACAAGTGGGTTGACCCGAGCATGACCGACCACTTATTCTACGCTACGCCTTCGGCCGGGGCCAAGGAAATCCGTATTGAAGTCACCGACCGCTTTGGGCAAGTGTACAGCGAGACAGTAGCCGTGTAGCGTAAAAACGTTTGTCATTGCGAACGCAGCAATGACAATTAGCTTAACAAGCTGTATTCTTATATCCTCTGTGAAATACCTCGCTTTCCTAGCTTTACTCACTGTTTCGGCCGCCCAGGCCCAGCAGCGCCCGCTCGATATTCAGGGCCACCGGGGATGCCGGGGGTTAATGCCTGAGAACACCATCCCGGCCATGCGCCGCGCGCTCGACCTAGGCGTGACAACACTGGAAATGGACGCTGCCATCAGCCAGGACGGGCAGGTACTGCTTTCGCACGACCCGTATTTGAACGCCGATTTTGCGTACCGCCCCGATGGCCAGCCCCTGACCAAAGAAGAAGGCAAAGCGTTGCGCCTATATAGCCTGCCCTACGCCGAGATTCGGCGCTACGACGTAGGCAGTCACGGCAATCCCAAGTTCCCGCAGCAGCAAAAGCTACTGACGTACAAGCCCCTGCTGGCCGAGGTTATCGACTCGGCCGAAGCCTACGCCAAGCGCACGCATCGACCTGCGCCCTACTACAACATCGAAACCAAAACCACTCCGGCCGGCGATGGCCTCAACCATCCCGCGCCGGAGGAGTTTGTGCGTTTGCTGCTGGCTGTCGTCAAGGCGAAGGGCATCCAGGACCGAGTCATCATTCAGTCGTTTGACCCACGCACGCTCAATGTCGTGCACCGCACCCAGCGCCGGCTCCGTACTGCGTTGCTGGTAGAAAACCAGGATGGCCTAGAAAAAAACTTACAGCGCCTGAGCTTTCGGCCCAGTATCTATAGCCCACACTACAAGCTGGTAACGCCGGACCTGGTGCAAGCCTGCCACCAACAACGCATGCAAGTCATTCCGTGGACCGTAAACACGCCCGCTGAGGCGGCTCAGCTACTTCAGCAACAAGTCGATGGATTGATTACCGATTACCCTGACCTAGTGCCTGGGCACTAGGTTGCTGGCAACTTGTTATTTAGCACCACACGACCCTTAGCTATACCGAGCATTTTCGTTTAGCCGGCATTCCTTTGGGCGAGCAGTCACGAATTATCATTCCGCACCTGCTTATTGGACCCGCAGCACCACTACATCGCGAGCGGGTACCGTCACATTAGCGATGGCTTTTTGGGTAAAGGCATCGCGGTACTTGCGTGTAGCCAGCACAGGATTGGTGAAAGTGGCTGGTTGGTTGCCCCGGTTGAGGACGACCAGTACATCTTCCTTGCCTAGGGTGCGGCGAAAGGCGTAGAGTTGCCGGGCATCGTCGGTGGCCACGGTGGTGTAGCTGCCCAGCCGAATGGCCGCCGAGCGCTGGCGCAGACCAATAAACTTCTGGTACCAGGCAAACAGGGCTGGGTCGTAGGCTACCTGGTCGGCTGAGTGCAGGCTTTGGTCAGGGTTGTGAGTTTCGGGAGCGTAGGCCTGCCCATTCCAGAGCATGGGCTTGCGGCAGTCGGGGTCATTGCCGCCCCAGAGGCCCGCCTCGTCGCCGTAGAAAATCATGGGCGAGCCTAGGTACAGTACTTGAAAGGCGGCGATGAGCTTTTGCATCTGCCGCTGCTCGGCAGTGGGCCTGCGGGCGTTGTAGCTGGGGTTGTTGCCCTTCTGGCTCCAGTTAAAGTAGGCGCCCCAGTCGGCCATCTTTTTACCGTCGGGGTTGGCCACGGCACTGGCAATGCGGGTGGCATCGTGGCTGTCCACTAGGTTCATCATGTTCAGGGCCACGCCGGGGCCGAAGGCCTCGCGCAGCTCGCGCAGTTGCTTATCGAACTGCGTGACGGTGGCCGCCGTTTTCTCCTGCACAAAAAAGTCGTGCACCGCGAAGGTGAAATTATAGTTCATGGTGGCGTCGAACTCGTCGCCGCGCAGGTAGGGCCGGGTCTTCTCGATGGGGTACACCAGCTCGGCCGTCATATAGGCCTGCGGATTGAGGGTGCGCACCCACTTGCGCCAGCTTTTCCAGAAGGGGTGACCCACATCGTATGCTACGTCGAGCCGCCAGCCGTCGATGCCGTGGGCCGCGCCCTTGTTCATGGGGTTCATCCAGCGCTGGGTAGCGTTGAAAATGTACTGCTTGGGGCCGGCCACGATGCCGGTGCTGTCTTCTTTCAGCTCGGGCAGGGTCTTTACTCCAAACCAGCCGTTGTAGTCAAACTTGGTCCCCTTCTGCGCATCGCGCCAGCTTTTTATCATAAACCAGTTGGCATAGGGCGAGGCCTGCTGGTTCTTTTCTACATCCTGAAATGCGAAGCTGCGCGCCCCCAGGTGGTTAAACACGCCATCGAAGATAATGTGCATCTTGTGCTTATGCACTTCGTCGATGAGCTTGAGGGCCAATAGGTCGGCTTTGGTCCACACCCACGTTTCCATTTTCAGCGGGTCTTCAGTGGCCATCAGCTTCTTGTCGCCCGCCGGGTCGGGTCCGAAGGTGGGGTCTACGTGGTGATAGCACAACGCATCGTACTTGTGCGAGGACGGCGACCAGAAAATAGGCGTCAGATACAGCGCATTCACGCCCAGCGTTTGCAGGTAGTCGAGCTTATCTAGAATGCCTTGCAGGTCGCCCCCGTAGCGGCGGCGCTGGATGTTATAGCCCACGTTGCGGCCGTTTTGCTGCTCGTAGGGCTGTAGTTGGTACCAGTCGCTGCCCCAGGGATGAATTTGAAACGCCGACGAGTCGTTGAACGGGAAGGCGCCCTGCTGGTCGCGTGCGGTAGGGTCGTTGCTCGGGTCGCCGTTGCGGAAGCGCTCGGGAAAAATCTGGTACCATACCACACCCTTGCTCCAGGTAGGAGTAAAATCGGGCTGGGTTTGAGCGCGAGCGGCTAGGCTGGCGGTGAATATGAGGGCCGCGGCCGCCAGCCAGGTTTTGGAAAAGGGAAAGGGCATTATAGCTAAACTGTTTCTCTAAATCGTCAAAAACAACGTTGGTCATGCAGCGCTGCGCGCTGCATGACCTTATCACGCTATCTAACAAGCTACTATTTCTGCAGTACTAGGTACTGATAAGGCTGCAAGCTCACTTGGCTGCCTACCGTCACCGGCTGCCCAGTGAGGCCATTGCGGTAGCTGCTGGCCAACGCAGCTGGCACCGTGTAGGTCACGGCCCGATTGCGTAGGTTGATAAGCGTGAGCACCTGCTCGTTGTCGGCCGTTTTGGTGAAGGCACACACGTCGTCGCTGCTGTAAGAGGCGAGCGCGCCGTTGCGCAGGGCATTGCTAGCGCTGCGAAAGCGTAAAATACGTTTGTAAGCCAACACCATGTCGGGGTTCAGCGACCAGTCAATTACCTGTCGACCCTGGAAGAACGGTAGGCGCTGGGGCGTGCCTACTTCCTGGCCATTATACACCATTGGGGTGCCATTCATGTAGGCGGCTACCACGAAGGCGGCCAGCGAGCCAGCCTTGCCCCCGAAGAGGTCCAGTGGCGTGCCGTCGCTCACATTCACATCGTGGTTGGAGGTGTAACGCAGCATGCGGGCGGTGGGCGGCAGGGCGCGGTAGCTGGCGTAGTTGGCCACGTTCAGCGAATCCAGAATTTTTGCGCTTTTCTGGCCCCCAAAAATGCGCTTTTCCATGATGCTGAAGAAGTCGAAGCCGTATTGCAGGTTGAAGCCCGACTTGAAGAAATAGTCGCGCTGACTGCCTTCGGCAATGAGCAGCAGCTTATGCCCAGCGATAGACTTGAGGCTGGTATTGGCTTCGGTGAAGAACTGGTAGGTGGGCCCGTCGGCGTAGTCGAAGCGGTAGCCATCTACGTTGGCGGCCAGCACCCAGTAGCGCATGGCCGCAATGAGGGCGGCGCGCATATCGGGCTTGGCAAAGTTGAGTTGCAGTACGTCGCTGAAGCCGGCGGGCGGGTTGCGCAGCGTGCCATTGGCATCTTGCTGATACCAGTCGCGGTGCTCATTCACCCAGGGGTGGTCCCAGGAGGTGTGGTTGCCCACCCAGTCAAGGATGACGGCCATGCCCCGGGCGTGGGCACCATCTACCACGGCGCGCAGGTCGGTGAGAGTACCTAGGGTGGGGTTTACGGCTTGGTAGTCGCGCACAGCGTAGGGCGAGCCAATGCCCTTGAGCTGCCCAATCGGGTAGATTGGCATCAAGTACAAGGTATTTACGCCCAAGGCTTTTATCGAATCGAGGCGAGGCAATACGCCTTGCAGCGTGCCTGCTTGGCTAAAGGCGCTGAAATTGACTTGGTACACCGCGGCATCGGCGGGCTCGGGCACGCTCGCAAAGGGGGTGCCGTACTGCGCCGGGTCATTGGCAGTGCCCACGATGGGTGCGGAGCCCTCGCTCTTTTTGCAGGCTGCCAGCGTCAGCAAAGCGCTGCCCAGCACCGCTAGTTTTTTGATGGTAAGTAGCATACGAATGAAGAATGCGCTGGCGCTAGCGGATAGAATAGGTGTAATTATTGGGCGTGTTCAGGTCGAGGCTCACGGTGTAGGTGCCGGGGCCGGGCGTGGTGAGGTTGCCGCCGCCGTAGAGCAAAGGCAGCGCACTGCTGGTGTTGCTACCTAGGTTGATGGCCCAGTCGTTGTTGGCCCGGAATTTGAAATCGGCATTGCCACCGGCGGTACCGTTGTTGCCGGGCAGCGGCATGGTAACCGTCCACAGCTTGGTGGTGGTGTTGTAGGTCATGGGCACCGACTGGTTCCAGCCCGCGCCGCTATTGGTGGTAGCCGCCCCAATGATGCCCCAGGTGGTGGCCGTGGCCACATAGGTGCGGGCCGTTAGGTTCACTTGTAGGCGGTACATGCGCGGGCCAGCCAGGCTGATATCGGCGCCCGGCGATACCAATGAGCCCGCCGCGCCCCCGCCACCGTAAGTTGTGCCGTTGGAGAAGCGGATGGTGTTGGTAGCCGCTGGCAGGTACACGTAGCCTTCGTACTGGCTGGGGCTGCCTGCTACCTCACCAAGCTTGGGCGAGGTGGCCGACAGGGCACCTAGGGTATTGCCATACACGTAAAACTGGCTGGCATAGGTAGTGACCGCTAGCGACTGCACGGCGCTGCGCACCACGCTTTGGTTGCTAGCATAGGTGGCCCGCAGGCGCACCTCGTAGGCATTGGGGCCACCCACAGCCAGGCCTAGGCCACTGGTGAAGAGCGTATTTAGCTCGCCCGCCGTGAAGCCGCGGCGGTTAGTATTCACACCCGCGTCGATGGTGGTGACGTTCAAGAATTGATTGCCCGCCGCAGCCAATTCCAAGGTGTAAGTCACGGGTAGCACGGCTATGCCGCTACCGTCCGAAAGACCAAACTGGAGCGGATTCCAGCGGAGGCGCAGCACCGTGTCGGCGGGGCCAGCGCTGGCCAGCGTAAGGGTGTTGGCGCTAGCCGTGAAGTTGAGGTCGGCCGTGGGCGTGGCCTGCACATTGTCAATGTCGCGCTTGCAGGCACCTAGGAGGCTAGCCAGCAATAGGGTGAGAATAAGGGTATAGCGTTGCATCGGGGAGTAGAAATTGAGTTGTGGGTGGCTCGCCGGGCGTTTGCCCCCACCCCCTAGCCCCCTCCCCTCTGGGGAAGGGGGAACTAGCTCCTAGTTTCAGTCCTAGGTGCTAGCATTTCAACGGCTAGGGGGTGAGGCTCCTGACCTAATAGCCAGGATTCTGCTTCAGGTTAGGATTAGCGGCCAAGTCCGTCGCGGGTATCGGGAACAGCGTGCGGAAGGCGGCAATGTCGCGGCCGGTGGCCAGCCCGCCCTTTTGCGGCCAGTTGTTGCCGGTGGCGAAGCGACCGAAGCGGATGAGGTCGGTGCGGCGGTGGGCCTCCCAGTACAGCTCGCGGCCGCGCTCGTCGAGGATGTCGCTGAGCTGCACGCCGGCCAGCGGGGTAGCGCCAGAGCGGCGGCGCACCTCGTTTACCTGCTCAAGGGCGGTGCCAGCGGTGCCACCGCTGCCACCGCGTAGCAGCGCCTCGGCATACATCAGCTTCACGTCGGCCAGCCGAAACAGGGGGTAGTCGATATCCACAAAGTTGCCGTCGCCGCCGTTGGCTTGCGCCGACGAGCCTGGCCGGCCCGTCGAGGTTACGTTCTTGTACTTCGTGACGAGGTAGCCCTGCGAGAAATTAAATAAGTCGCTGATAGTCCGCGTCTGGCCGGTGGTGTAGAAGGTAGCCCGCGCATCGGAAGTATTGCCCGGAAAGCCTTGAAACAAGTCCACGATATTGGGCTTGATGCGCAGCCCCGACCAGCCGCCGTTCACGCCGTAGTCGGCGGCCGGAACGCTACCCCCTAGGCTGGCGTGCAAGATGAAGGGCATGCCACCGAAGGTGCGCGTGCGGTTGCCATCAAAGGGCACCGTAAAAATCACTTCCCGGTTGGCGGCCGTCGCGTCATTATCGGCCAAGAACAGCAGGCGGTACTCCGGAGCTAGCACGTAGCTAGCACCCAGCACCTTGTTGGCGTAGGTTACGGCATCAGTGTTGCGCGCAGTGCCGGTATACACTTCCGCATTCAGGTACAGCTTAGTTAGCAGCGCCCAGCATGCGCCTTGGTCGGCGCGGGCGTAGGCTGTGCGGGCGGGCACTAGCGTGGGCTCAATAGCCTTCAGTTCATCCTCTAGGTAAGTAAATAGCGCCGCCCGCGTTATCTGCGGTGGTGGGGTGCCGCCTAGGCTTGACGATTCGTCGGCAAACGGCACGTTGCCAAACATATCCAGCGCGTGCCAGTAGCTCAGGGCCCGCAAGAAGCGCGCCTCGGCCCGGTACTGCCGGATGGTGCCGGCCGCGTTGGCATCGGTGATGCCCCGGCTAGCTAGTTTGTCATCCGAGGTCTGGCGAATGAACTCGTTGCACAGCCCAATCTGGTAGAAAATCCGGTCGTAGATGGCGCGAATAAATTCGTTGTTCGCGTTCCAGGTATTGCGGCTGATATCGGATAGGTTGCCATCGTTCCAGGCAATAATGCCCTCATCCGAAGCCAGTTCCTGCATCGACCAATACTGGCGCAAGTACTGGCTGAAGTCCTCGCCAATGCCCGAAATGTCGGGTTGGCCGTCGGGGCCGCTCTGCCCGCTCACGGCTAGCGTGGCGTAGAGGCGCACCAGCGATTGCTGAATCTGCACCGGGTCGCGGTAGACGACCTCGGCATTGGCGGTGTAAGAAGGCACTTGGTCGAGCTGGCTGGTGCAGGCCGACGAAGCCAGCCCTAGGCCGGCAGCCAGGGCAAATGCGCGCAGAGGGCGGCGAAATATAAACGACATAGCTAGGTGGGATATAAGCGTTTAGAAGCCGTAGGTGAGGCCCAGGGTGAAGGTGCGCGGCCGGGGGTAGATGTTGCTGTCGTAGCCGCTGCTGATTTCGGGGTCAATGCCCGAGTAGTTGGTCAGCAGAAAGAGGTTTTGGGCGGCGGCCGTGAGGTTCAGGGTCGAGTTTTTGCCCAGCACACTGCCAAACTGGTAGCCCAGCGTCACGTTTTCGAGGCGCGCAAACGAGCCATTTTCTAGGAAGTAGTCTGACTGCGCCGTGAGGCTGTTGAAGTTGGCCAGGCGCGAGGCCAGAATCTCGGTCGAAAGGTTGCCCAGCGTGCCGTTGGTGCTGGGCGCGAAGTAGGCGCCCGAGCGCACCCCGTTGAAGATGTATCCCCCTAGGTTGGCGCGCAGCGTGAAAGCCAGGTTGAGCTTGCCATAATTGGCCGTGCTGCCAAAGCCCAGGATGGTCGTGGGCCGGGGCGACTTGCTGATGTAGCGGTCCGAGCCATTGAGCACGCCATCGGCCTCTAGGTCAGCTACAGCGTTCTGAATGGGTTGGCCTTCTGCATTATACAGCTGCTTGTACACGTAGAATGAGCCGGCCGGCGCACCCACGGCGTTGATTTGCGAGCCGTTTATCTGGCCCACGTAGTTGGCATCGTCCACCAGCGTCAGCTTGGTGATGCGATTGCGGTTGAAGGTGGCATTGGCATTCACTGCCACGTTGAGCTTCTTGCCGCGCACCACATCGAGGTTGGCCGTTAGCTCCACACCCCGGTTGGTGAGCGAGCCAATGTTGAGAAAGCCCGCGTTGGAAAGGTTGGAGAGCGCCGATACATTGCTGAAGAACAGCAGGTTCTTGGTATCGCGTTGGTACACTTCTACCGCGCCAGTCAGGCGCCCGTCGAAGAAGCCATAGTCGAGGCCCACGTTGTAGGTCGTGGTGGTTTCCCAGGTTAGCTCGGGGTTGTAGAAGCTGGGGCGCAGCGTGCGGTAGTACTGCCCGCCCACCAGCTGCTGGGCCGTGTTGGTGCTGAGCGTAGAGATGGGCAGGTAGCCCGAGTTGATGCCGATGTCCTGCTGCCCGGTTTGGCCGTAGCCTAGGCGCAGCTTCAATTCCGATACCGTGGCGTTTTCTTTCAGGAAATCTTCGCCCTTGAGCCGCCATGCAAATGCCCCCGAGGGGAAGTAGCCCGTGCGCCGTGAGGGTGCAAAATTAGACGTTTGATCGATGCGGAACGTGCCCGTAAAGAGGTACTTATCCGCCACGTTGTAGTTCAGGCGGCTGTAGTACGAGAGCAGCACCAGGTTATTAGTGAACTGCGTCTGGTTGTCGTAGGTCGGCGTGAGGGGCGTGTACACGCTGCCATCGGCGCGGCGGTCATCGAAGATGTAATTGGTATTGCCAAACTTCTGAAACGAATAGCCGGCCAGCAGCTCTAGGCGCTGGCCCAGCACGCGGCCCTCGTACTTGGCGTAGGCTTCGAGCAGGTGGTTGTCGAGGTTCTGGCTGTACTGGTTGTTGATGCCCTGGCGGTTGTATTGCGAGGCCGAGCTAGGCGCCACAAACACGGTGCCGCGGCCGCGCTGCACGTCGTAGCCCACGTTTAGGTTGGCCGAGAGGCCCGGCACGAAGGGCAGCTTATAGTCGAGGCGCACGTTGCCTAGGCTGCGCTTGACGGTGCTACGGTCGCGGCGCTGGTTGATGAGGCTCAGTGGGTTGCGCGCCGACAAGTTGACCAACTGCCCATTGCCCTGCAAAAACTCATAATAGCCGCCGAAGGGCGCGTAGCGCGGGTCGTCGGAAGTGATGGGCTGGCTAGGGTCGAAGCCCACGGCTGTACCCACCGCGCTCTGGTCTGAGAAGTTATTATCAATCCATGAGCCTTTCAGGTTCAGCTCTATGCGCAGGTTGCCATCCAGCAGCACCGGCGTCAGGCTTAGGTTGCCGGTATAACGCTTCAGGTCGTTGCGCTTCAGCAGCCCTTGCTGGTCTAGGTAGCCCACCGATGCCCGAAACGGCACCTTGCCCAGCGCGCCCAGCACGCTGGCGGTATTATCGGTGGTGTAAGCCGGGCGGTAAATGGCGCGCTGCCAGTCGGTGTTTTCGGTACCTAGTAGGGCTTGCTGCTGGTAGTTACCATAATTCAGCACTAGGTCGCGAAACTGGTCGCCCGTGAGTACCGGCACGTACTTGGCCACCGTGGCAACGGAGTGCTGCGTCGAAACATTCACCCGCACCGCCTCGCCGGCCAAGCCCTTTTTGGTGGTCACGATGATTACCCCGTTCGAGGCGCGCACCCCGTAAATGGCTGTAGCTGAGGCATCCTTGAGCACCGTAACACTCTCGATATCATTTGGGTTAATGAGTGAGAGTGGATTGCCCGCACCGGCCAACCCATCGTTGGTCACCGGCACGCCATCAATCACGAACAAAGGCCGATTGCTGGCGCTCAGCGACGAGCCGCCCCGAATGATAATCTGGCTGCCCGCGCCCGGCGCACCACCGGCGGTGGTTATCTGCACGCCGGCCACTTTACCCTGCACTAGCTGCTCGGGGCTAGTTACCTGACCCTTCACAAACTGCTTGCTATCGACGGTTGTGATGGAGCCAGTTACGTCTTGGCGGCGCTGAGTGCCGTAGCCCACTACCACCGCTTCGCTCAGGGCCTGGGCATTTTCGCCTAGGGTAGTGAGGGGGGCCTGCACGGGCTTGCCATCTAGCACCGTCACCGAGACCCGAGCCGTTGCGAAGCCCACCGACGAATATATCAGCGTGTGCTGGCCGGCCGGCACATTTGGGATGGTAAACACGCCATCCTCATTGGTAGTGGCGCCGAGCGTGGTGCCCTCCACTATCACCGTCACGCCCGGCAGGGGTGCACTCTTGGCATCGACCACACGCCCACTCACTACCCCACTTGCCACCGGCGCAATAGTGGTCATCGGCCGGTGCCGACTTGGCTTCAGGGGCCCGGCCACCGCCGGGCTAGCCGCTAGAATGCCGATAACCGGCGTAGACAGAAAAGCTAGGCCCGCGCCAACTGGGCGCAGCCAACGTAAGGGTGGCATCATGGGTGGGACTGGGGAATAGTGAGTACAGCCTCCCAGTGTGGAAGGCTGCTAAACCAGCGCTAGAAGTCGTAGACTTTGCCTGAAGAGCGCTGAAAGCAAGGCAAAGGAATACTAGCCCAATCCCGGAGAAAACTAGTCAAACACAGGTATGAAAAATATAGATTAGTATAATATTAACTCTTTATATTTCATTGCTTTATCCTTCCAAAAAGTTTATGAAATATGAAGTAGATATTAAGGCCTAAGTTGACATTTGCCCTCAGAAATTGCCTCTTAGCCCCTGTCGCAAGCAGCGATACAGATGGCCTGCTATGAGTGCCGCAACCACACTGCCGCATATAGAGGCGGGCGGTGTTCTCGCGGCACGTGTGACTGCTGAAAGCAATGCACACACACGCGCACCGCCGGCCGAAACAGGTAGCTACGCGTGTCCCATATGTGTCAATTGCCCCCCTGCGGTTAGGTCGCATCCAGAACCCGCACCTGCGCTTCAAACTCCTCGTTGGGGAGTATAGACCGGTTTTTCACTCGCGTCTTATAGGTGTAAATGGTATTGATGGAGTAGCCTAGGATGCGGCTGATGCGCTCGCTGTCATCGATACCTAGGCGCACGAGCGCGAAGATGCGCAGCTCGGCCGTGAGCAGTTGGTCCTCGGCCAGCTGCACGTGGTCTTCGGCCCGAAACAGCGTGTTGAACGCGGAAATGAATCGGGGGAAAAGCTTTAGAAAAACCTGGTCAAAGTTCTTAAACAGGGCCGTGCGCTCGTGCTTGATATTGACTCCGTCGAGCAGCCGCTGCAAGCCGGTGTACTGCTTGCTATCGAGCAGGGCCACGAGCGACTTTTTCAAGGCTTCAAGCTTGTCGAGATACTGCGAATTTGAATTGAGGTAATACCCGATGTATTCATCCTTAATGCGGTTGGCTTCATTTAGCCGCCCATTCAATTGATGCAGCTGTCCAATCGCAGCTCGCAGCTCTTCATTAGAAGCCAGCACGCGTTTGTCGGCCCGCTGCAACCGGCGTAGCTGCAAAAAAATGACAAGCGTACACACCGCCCCAAAAGCTGCCAACCCGGCCAGCACCCACGAATTACGCTGCAGCGTTTGGCGCTGCTGCTCGATGATGCCCACCTTCTCGCCTTCGATAATCGACGAAATGTGACTGATTTCGACTTGCCGCTGCCGGGCTTTGTAAAATGCCGCTTCATCGCGCGCCTCCCGTATAAAGCGGTAGGCATTCTGCAAGTCGCCCCGCCGGTAGCAATAGTCCGATACCTTAAAAATCGCCAGTGTTTCCTTCGTAGCCGACTGCACATCGGCAATGGCGGCCACCAGCAGCAGCTCAAAAGCGGCTTCTTCCTGATGGCTCATTTCGTAGATATTGGCTAGCGTGCTGGCGCTAACGGCCAGTTGGTGGGGCGTAAGGCCCGGCAGCCGGCGCATCGCCTGGTAAGACTGAATGCCTGCTGGCAGGTCCACCTTCTTCTGCGCGATAAAGCCCGCAATGGTGAGGCACTGGTACGAAACGTCACGGCACAATTGCTGGGCTGTATCGGCATAGGCCAGTGACTTCGCGTAGTTTATAGGCCGGTAATAATCATCCTGGTCAAACGTACCTAGGTCGCTATAAGCCCGTGCTTTTAAGAAGTAATAGTCTATGCGGTCGGGCACCGAAAGCTGCTGCGCCTTGAGGTCAGCCAGCGCGTCAAACGTTTCCTTAAACATGCCCGACGACAGCAGGATAAACGATAGCTTGAGCTTAGCAAGCGCTATCTTCTTTGCATCACCCGATTTTTCGGCCAGTCGGTTTATGCGCAGGCAGTAAGCAAAAGCCGAGTCGTATTTGTAGGCCTTGTATTCGTCGTAAATACGCAGACCTAGGTTAAATTGAGTGTTGGGGTCGCTGTCGCTGGCCGCATATTCGGTACGCAAAAAGCCAATGCGATTTAATCGCTGCGCATCGTAATACGGGCGCTGGGCGAGCGCTTTGTTCAGGGCTAAGAGTAGACTATCTGCCTTACTCGCTTTGGCACAAGTTCTGAAGCCGAGAACGAGTAATAGAACAAAGCTTAGAAATAGTCTTGCCTGCATTTGTTCACGCAATATACAGACTACCGTGAACCTAGGAGGCTCTGTTTATAATAGATAGGTTGCCCCAGTGAAAAGGGAGCTACCTACCTCAATATGTTCGGCCTTGTAGCAGCCCATACTATGTTCTAGCACGTTTCCCCAAAGGGAATGTCAATCAACTTTGAGCTTTGCTACTCCCCACGCTTTATTGGGTTGCGGCCCCATAGTGAGCACTAGGGAGCCCCCCTGTAGCAGCTCCGAGGCGGGGAAGTCGAATGAGCGTAATACCTTGCCATTCAGCGTGGCGCTCTGCACATAAAGGTTGGTGCGCGAGGCGTGGTGGGCGATAATCGTGAATTTTTTGCCGCGCCCAAAGCGCTGCCCTAGGTCGATTTCTACTTTTTGATACAACGGACTACCTATTTCATAGCGCGGCGTGGCACTGGTGCCGCCATCTGTTTGAAACAGACCTAGGGAGGCCATAATCAGCCACGCACTCATCTGCCCCTGGTCTTCGTCGCCTAGGTAGGCGTTGGACACCCCGTAGCCATAGTACCGCTCCAAGATGGAACGACTCCACTTTTGAGTAGCCCAGGGTTTACCAGCCCAGTTAAACAAGAAAGCGAAGTGCATCGACTGCTGATTGCCCTGCACCACGGGGTAGTTCCAGTACTGGTCGTTCATGCCGTTGTAGCGCCAGGGCTCGCTGGCTCGAAAGCCCCATTCCAGCCGGTCAATGAACGTCTGGGAACCTATCTTATTGACCAACGCCGGCACATCCTGCGGCACAAAAAACGTCAATTGCCAAGCGTTACCCTCCACATACTCCTCGTTGGCGCCGCTCTTGAACGGGTCGAAGCCGGCGGTCCAGCGACCATTGCTTAGTTTCAAGTGACTGAAGCCGGTGCTGTCCAGGGTGTGCTGCCACCATGCGCCACGCGCATTAAACTTCGTGTACACGTCTTGCTGACCTAGGGCTTTGGCCAATTGCCCCACCGTCCAGTCATCAAACGAATATTCCATCGAATTGGAGAACCGCCCCTTGTCGGCGGGCACATACTGGTACTGCTCGTAGGCCACGAGGTCGCGGTTGCCCGCAAAGCCATTAAATACTTTCTGTGCGGGCGTGGTCTGCATTTTGACAGCCGCGGCCAGCACTTTCTGCGCGTCAAAGTCGCGAATGCCCATCTGGTACGCGGCAACCATCTGTGGTATTTCGTGCTCGGCCACCATCACCGGCACGTAGTTCATGCCGGCCGGGCCTTTGGCTAGCCAGCCGTAGGCATCGTAGAGGGCCAATTGCGAGTTTACCCAGCGGTTGCTCCACTCCGGCAACACGAGGTTCCAGACCTGGTTCAGGTTCCAGAAGGTATTCCAAAAGGCATCGCAGCCCAGTGCTACATCATCAGGGCGGGCTAGCTTCTGCACGCGGCCATCGGTGCCGCGCCACTCGCCGTTGGTGTCGCTCCAGGTGTTGCGACTGCAAATGGAGCGGTACAGCGCGTTGTAGAAACGCACTTTTTCGAGCCGGTTGGTAGTCGTTATTCTCACTCGGTCGAAGAGCGCATTCCAAGTTTGCAGCTGGTGCTGGCGCACCGCGTCGAAGCGCCAGCCAAACGGCTTGGTTATTTCGGTTTCCAGGTTTTGCCGGGCATTGGCTAGGCTCACGAGCGAGATGCCCGACCGGACCTGCACCACCGGGGTTTGCTGGGCGTCAAATTCAGCGAACAGCCCAGCTTCTTGCACGTCCTTCGCGGCCAGCACATCGCCGTACTGCACGCGCTTGTTCAGCCAGCCTCCTAGGCGCTTGATGGGCTGGTCAAACTCTACTACAAAGTGCAAGGTGTAGTCTTGCGCCGCATCGTTGCTCCACACTGCGGGCGAAAACTGGTGCACTACCCCTTCTATCCGGTACGCACTCACCTTCGTGAGGTTCACCTTCTTAAGCTGATAGTCGTATTCGGCCGGGATGTGCAAGTCAAGCAGGATGCGGGCACTGTCGCGATTGGCCGGAAAGGTGAAGCGCTCAAAGCCGCACCGCGTGGTCGCGGTTACTTCCGCCTTGATGTCGTAGTCGGCCAGCTGCACTTTGTAGTAGCCAATGGGCGCCTCTTCCGTTTTTTTATCGATGCGCGAGCGGTAGCCCGCCGCGGGTCGAAACTCATCACCAATAGTGGTTTTGAGCCTGCCATTGGTTGCAAATACACCTAGGCCAGCCAGGGTCCACTCGTGAAGATGACTGAATGTGCCAATGCTTTCCCGCGTGGGCTCGTATCCAGCCTGCCACCCGCTATTCTGGTTGTCGGGGCTCATCTTCACCATACTAAAAGGCATCCAGGGTCCTGGGGCTATCATCCAGCGCGAGTGGGCCGTGCCTAAGCGCGTGTCCACGTAGTCGGCCAAGGTCTGCGCCGGCTGCGCCGCGCGGGTTATGCTGCCCGCTTGAATCACGTGGCCGTTTTCCAGCAGTTCGTACCGGCTGCGCGTCGGCTTAGTAACAGCCGGCATCAGGGCCTCAAACTCGTAGGCGTCCTTTTCTACTACCTCACTAAAAATTAATTTCTTATCCAGGCGCACCTGCAATATAGGCGCACCGCGTAGGTGATCGACCTTCACGAGCAAGGGCTGCCGGCGCCGACCGTCGGCGACCAGCTCGTAGGGTGCTGGCGCTACGTTCCGAACCACTAGCTGATTGGGTTGCTGCACCGTTGTCGCGGCCGGACCTAGGAGCTGCACTTGGTCAAATAGTATCCAGGAACCCTCCAGGATGGTGATGGTGACGCTGTTGCCCCCTTTGCGCAGCACGTTGTGGCCAATAGGTACCTGGATAAGGTAGGGCGTGGCCGCCGCCAAGTTGCCGCTCAGCGCCGCTGTGTCACCGACGGCTTCCGTCAGGGTGGGCCGCAGCTGGGTGGGCGCCGCCCCAGCCGTAGCCAGCTGGATTTTCTTGTCCTGCCCGTTGATGCTGATTTTCACCAAGGGCGGAAACTTCTTCGCATAGTCGGCCAAGCGCACCACTAGCTGGTAGCCGGTGGCGGCGGGCGCCTGCGAGAGGGCAAAAACCAAGGTTACTTGATTGGTACGCCAGCCGGCGGTGCTCCAGGTGCCGCCCCATGTATCGGCCGGGCCGGGGAGCACGTAGGGAAAATCCGTTTTCTCTTTCGAAAAGCCGATGACAAAGCGCTTGTCTTCGTAGCCAAAATCGTGCGCCACAAATTGGCGGAAGCCGGCGGGCGCCAGCGCAAACTCAGTGCCGGAATGGTCTGCTCGGCCTACCTGCCAGATAGTTTTTTTGGGCTGTTGCGCGTGGCTTCTACCGCTTATTCCGAGGCTAAGTAAGACAAGCAGGAAAAGCGCTTTCATCGTTCTCATACAGGTAGCAGCGAAATGGAAGCAAAAGATAAGCGCCGTGCGGGTTGCAGTACCCTAGAGAAGTAGTCGTGGAGCGTGGAGCTGAGCTAGTTGAGTTGAGAGGGAAAAGCCAGCTACTTACCGCCTGACGAAAAAGCGAGGCTACCATCATCCCCCCTATTGCAGAACTCGTGTTGTGGGGAGCTGAGCATTACTCCATTATCGCTAACCCGAACTTACTGGCAGAGCTTTAGGCTAAGGCAGATGCAGCCGTGGGAAAGCAAAAGCAGGACAACAAGCTAGCTGCTAAAAATCCTCCGGTTGAGCAGCTACAACTAATGTTTAAAGTTAAGTAGCTAGATAATAAGGTTTTTCGCAAACATAGCTGACTTGCGCATGCTTGCAGAAAATTAGGTTGAGCCTATATGCCAGACTGCGCTGCCTACTCTACTGGGAGCCTAGCTCTTTAGGGCCGTAGCTAGTATGTTTAAGGTCTTCTCCCCGCATGTTCGCCCTTGTCCCACTGTGGCTACCCCTTTTGAAACCTACTTCGACCTCTCCTTTACGGGCGCCATTCTCTATGAGCCCGTACACAACGCAGCGGGCGAGCTGGTCGATTTTGCGTTTTACCGCGTCAATCCGGCGGCCCAGCGCCTACTCAACCTGCCCGCACAGCCCGGTGGCACCTACCTAGGCACTTTCCCAGCAGTCGCAAGCGTCGGCTTCAACCACCAGCGCCAGGCATTTGTAGAGGAGGTGCCCGCCGAGTGGGAAGGCAGCTACCAAGCCGACGGCTTCGACTACTTCTTCCGCACGCGGGCACAGCGCACCGACAACTACCTGCTAGTCAGCTTTAGCACCCTTACCGAGCAGTCTCAACAGCAGGCCGACGAGGCCCTGCGCCAGCGTCAGGCCCGCGAGCAGGCGGCCAGCGCCGAGGCCGAAGCTCAACGGGCAGAGCTGCATCACACCCTAATGCAGGCCCCTTTTGCGGTAGCTATCTTCCGGGGGCCAGACTTTGTGGTGGAATTGGCCAACGCGGGGCAGAGCGAGCTGTGGGGCTGCCCGCCCGAGCAGGTGCTGGGCCGCCCGCTATTCGAAGCGCTACCCAGCCTAGCCGGGCAGGGGCTGGAAGAAATATTCCAGCAGGTGCTGCATACGGGTCAGCCGCTCACGCGTAGCGAGATACCCGTCCGCATTGCCCGCGCGAACACCAGCCTGCCCGAGCAGGGCTACTTCACCTTCATTTACCAGCCACTACGCGACGCGCAAGGCCAGCTCACTGGCCTGATGCCTATGGGCGTAGAAGTGACAGGGCAAGTGCTGGCCCGCCAACAGGTGCAGCAGCTCAATGAGGAACTGGCGGCCATCAACGAGGAGCTGCGGGCCAGCAACGAAGAATACCTGCTCGCCAACACCGCGCTGAGCGAAGCGCAGCAGCAGTTACAACAGCTCAACCAGGAGCTAGAAACCCGCGTGCAGCAGCGTACCCACGAGGCCCAGGCCGCCCGCGCCGAGGCCGAGCGCCAGCGCCTGCGCCTCGAGCAGTTGGTTATGCAAGCCCCGTTGGCCATCTGTGTATTCGACGGGCCCGAGTGGGTGTACGAGCTGGTGAACCCCAGCTACCAGCGCATGTTTTACGGGCGCGAGCTGATGGGCAAGCGGCTGGTCGACGCCCTGCCCGAGGTGGCCGACCAGCCACTCATGGACATCTTACACGCCGTATACGACACCGGCGTGCCCTTCGAAAGCCGCGAGGTGCTTGTGCCGCTGGCCCGCACGGCGGAGGGCCCTATAGAAGACATTTTCTTCAACCTTACCTATCAGGCGCGCTTCACCGAGCGGGGTCAAGTAGATGGCTTCGTGACCTATGCCCAAGATGTAACCGAAGAAGTGCTGGCCCGCCAACAGGTGCAGGTGCTCAACCAAGAATTAGCCGCTATTAATGAGGAATTGACGTCTACCAACGAGGAGCTGCACGCGAGTAACACCAGCCTCACGCGCACCAACGTCGACCTAGACAACTTCATTTATACGGCCAGCCACGACCTAAAAACACCCATCAGCAACATCGAGGGCCTGCTGCAACTACTCGCCGAACTGCTGCCCGATACCGGGGAGCCCCACGAGTTGTTGCTGCCCATTTTGCACCGCATGCAGGAATCGGTGGAGCGCTTTAAGCGCACCATTTTCCACCTTACCGACGTGAGCAAGCTGCAAGCCGAGTTTGCCCAGCCCGCCGTCACCCTTAGTCTAGCCGCCGTGGTCGAGGACGTGCGCCAAGATTTGCTGCCGCAGCTCACGGCCACTCATGCGCAGCTGGCCGTAGCCGTAGCCGGGTACGAAACGACCGTTTTCTCGGCCAAGAATCTGCGCAGCCTTGTGTTCAATCTGCTCAGCAATGCGCTCAAGTATCGCCACCCTGCCCGCGTGCCTTGGGTCCGCGTTGCCTGCGCCTGCCAGGGCAGAGACTTAGTGTTGACGGTACAGGATAATGGCTTGGGAATAGGTGAACAGCAGCAGAAGCGGCTGTTTCAACTCTTTCAGCGCCTGCACACCCACGTAGAGGGCACGGGCGTGGGCCTGTACACGGTGAAAAAAATCGTGGAAAATGCCGGCGGCACGATTTCAGTACAAAGCCAGGAAGGCATCGGCACCACCTTTACCCTAGTTTTTCCGGCCTAGGTAGTACTGTTTTTCGCTATCATACTTATCCAGTTACATTTTTATGCTTTCCAGTATCCTGCTGGTCGATGATGACCCGACCACTAATTTCCTTAATCAAACGCTGGTGCGGCGTGCCCAAGTAGCCGACAACGTGCTGGTAGCTGAAAATGGCCGCGTGGCCTTACAGATGCTCGAAACCACCTGCACGCCAGACAATACGAAGTGCCCGACCCTGATATTACTTGATGTGAACATGCCTGTGATGAACGGCATCGAGTTTCTGGAAGCGTACCAGCAGCGGCCCCAAACCCAGCAGCAGGCCACCATTATTATCCTGCTCACCACCACCGTGCTCGCCCGCGACCTAGACCGCCTCCAGCAGTTGCCTATCCACGGCGTACTCGACAAGCCCCTAACAACCGCTAAGCTGCAGATGGTCATCGACCAGTATTTTGCCCATGCCAAGACCTAGTGCCTTGCTTCTTTGAATTTCGCCCAGTATTTGACCCGTCGTTTAGCTAGGCACTAGCCTTCACCATCATGCAATTGCTCGCCAGCAACCACCCTCTGCTATTTACGCTGCTTGGCATAGCAACATAGTTATCTCATTGAGTAAGACTAACAAGGGCACTGTGTCAACTATAAAGTAAAACAGCCACTCAGGTTATTACCTAGGCGGCTGTTTTTTTATAATGGTAACCGATAAAGGTTTCTAACTAATGACCTCCTGCTTGCAAGGCAAATAGATTAGCCAAATTAGTTAGGCGACGTATCTTTTTGCTTTTAACTTATCACTTAATTATCTAATATTAAATTAGTTAGTTAGGACATACTTACTGCACTCTGCTCTGTAACTCAAATAAAAAAACCCGTTTCTAAATCAGAAACGGGTTTTTTAGTACCAGAGACGGGACTCGAACCCGTACGTCCGTGAAGACAAGGGATTTTAAGTCCCTCGTGGCTACCATTACACCACTCTGGCTCAGGCGCTTACGGCTGCTAGCTAGGCAACCGAATAGTCATCAAACAAAAAAGACGCTGCCTGTTAGCAACGTCTTCTTTATGGAGCGGGAGACGAGGTTCGAACTCGCGACCTCGACCTTGGCAAGGTCGCGCTCTACCAACTGAGCTACTCTCGCTTGAGGTTTTCGCTGCCGTGGCGGCGAATGGTGATACAAAGGTAGGCAAAAGGCCGTGCAATGCAAGTAATGGCCTAAAAAAGATTTAACCCTGGAACGTTTTTGCTTCATTCTCAAGGCAAAAAAAATTTTATCTCGCCTTCTATTTAGTGTCAAACCGAACTATCGGGCATCGGATGCTGTGTAGGCGGGCGTAGCTTTGCTAGGCATAGCTTGTGGCCTACGGGTCGATATTTTTTTCCTCCCCTCTTATGGCTGCTCCCAGCTCCTTCACCGTCACGGCGGCGTCCGAACCGCACCGCGTGCGCACTCGCCAGATTATCCGCGCTCACCCCGAGGTGAAGCAGCTCATGACCCGTACACCAGTTACCTTCTGGATTGGGCTAGGCTGTGTACTGGCCCAAGTAGGCTTGGCTGCCGCGCTGCGCCACCAGGCGTGGTACTGGTCGGTACTGGTAGCGTATGCCGCGGGGGCTTTCCTGTCGCATACGCTCTTCGTAGTTATCCACGAGGCCGCGCACAACTTAATTTTCCGAACCTTGAAAGCCAACGTGGCTACGGGCATCTTGGCCAATTTCCCATCTGTTTTTCCAACGGCCATTAGCTTCAAGAATTTTCACATCAAGCACCATGTTTTTCAGGGGGTGCACGAGCTCGATGCCGACCTGCCCGATTGGTACGAGGCCAAGCTGATTCAAAACTATAGCCTAGGCAAAGCCGTGTGGCTATTCTTCTTTCCGCTATTCCAAGTCATTCGCACGCTGCGCTGCCGCGAAGTCATCAGCATCGACCGCTATGTGGTGGCCAATTTTGTGGCGCAGCTGGCCTTCAATGTGGCTGTAGTTTACTTCCTAGGTTGGATGGCGCTAGGCTACCTGTTTCTAAGCTTCTGGTTTTCGGTGGGGCTACACCCGCTAGGCGCACGCTGGATTCAGGAGCACTACCTCACCCTGAGCCCCGAGCAGGAAACGTATTCGTACTACGGCCGCCTCAACGGCATTAACCTCAATGTAGGCTTTCATAATGAGCACCACGATATGCCTAGCATCCCGTGGAATAATTTGCCCAAGCTCAAACAGCTAGCCCCCGAGTTCTATGAGCCACTGCTAGCACATAAAAGCTATACCAAGCTGTTTTTTCAATTCTTATTTGACCAAGAAATAAGCCTCTACTCGCGTATTACACGCCGCGAACGAGGTACGGCCACACTGCGTGACCAAAGCGTGCCCGACCGCGAATTAGTAAGCAACTAATTTTTTTAAGAAAATTTCAGACTGGGAAAATCCAACCGAAGAAGCGGAACCGTAGGTGCCTGCACACTTATTCCAACTTTTCTTTTTCCTAGTTTCATGAAACTCTCGTTTGCTTCGCTGGCTTTAGTAGCCCTGCTCGGTGCTGGCACCATCCAATCGGCCTCGGCCCAAAAGGCTAAAACAGTAATGGTAGGCGGCGCTCCAATGTACCCCACCAAAAACATTGTCGAGAACGCTGTTAACTCGAAAGACCACACCACCCTCGTAGCCGCCGTGAAGGCTGCCGGCCTCGTAGAGACCCTACAGGGCCCCGGTCCTTTCACCGTATTTGCGCCTACTAATGAAGCATTTGCCGCACTACCTGCCGGTACGGTAGAGTCGCTAGTGAAGCCTGAAAATAAAGAAACGCTCACCAAAATTCTGACTTACCACGTGGTAGCAGGCCGCATGACTTCGGCCGACCTGATGAAAGCCATCAAGGCTGGCGGTGGCAAAGCCGAGCTGAAAACAGTGAGCGGCGGCACGCTGACGGCCATGATGAAAGGTCCCAAAACTATCGAGTTGAAGGACGAAAAAGGCGGCATCTCGACCGTTACTATTGCCGACGTAATGCAAAGCAATGGGGTCATCCATGTGGTGAATAAAGTACTGATGCCCTAGTCGTTAACTTATTGTTATGTAGCAAAACCGTTGGCCTTGTCTGGCCAACGGTTTTTTTGTGAAAATTGGCTAAAAACAAGAGCACTTCATTTTAGTATGCAAGCGCCGTCTATATCTTAGCCGTTGAATAGTCGAGGTTTAATGATTTAGTTTATAATCAATTGTATTCTTATGACACGCACCTGTACTTTACTAACTAGTGGGCTACTATTAGGGCTTTTAGCCAGTAGACCGGCGCTGGGGCAAGCGCCCCAATTAGCCAAGTACCAGAAGGGAACAACAGAAAAAGGACAGAAAGTGGGCGTGTGGGAATATTATGGCTACACCACGACTGGGCAGCAGGTAGTCGTGCAGCGCTACGACCACGACAAAAACAAACTAGTTTTTTTTCGGGAGGTGCCTTATGCCACTTATTTCACAGAAGTAAAGCCGGGCGAGTGGCGCTACGTACAGCCCGACCAGCCCCCCATGTTTGTGGGTGGGGCCGGGGTGTTGAGCTACCACATGGCACAGCTCGAATATCCGCAGGAAGCTCAAGAGCGGTTGCTGCAAGGCAAGGTAACGGTGACTATCAAAATTGATACCCTAGGGCGGGTGGCGGGCTACCGCCTCACGCAACGCGTGGGCCGCTCGTGCGATGAAGAGGCTATGCGCGTGGCCCGAATTATTCCGCAGACCTGGGTGCCGGCTCGCATTGGCTCGCACGCGGTGGCGGTGGAGTATGAGCTGCCTTTCAATTTTGCCATGAAAAAGCATTAACTGGAAGCCAGGCCGTATGTTGGCGGTATGAATCATCTCTCTTTTACTGGCCGGCTAGGTCTGGTAGCCCTGGCGCTACTGGAGCTAGCTGGCTGCGACTCGACCCCGCGCGAGCGCCAAGCTGCCGTGCGCCAAGAGCTGACCAAGCTAGACACGGCGGCACGGGCCTCGGGGCGCACGCTACGGCGGGTGGGCCGGCAGGTGGCGCGCTTCGACTCGGCCAACCATGCCCGGCGGGCCGTACCGCTGGATGCCAGCCGCCAAAAGCGTGTAGACCAAGAGCTGCTTGGTAGCTACGCTAGCAAAGTAAGTACTCTCACGCCTGCTACCATTGCTGGGGCCTACGGGCAGCTGCTGCGGGCCACGCGGGCGCACCGCGCCACCTGGCAGCTGCGCGACTGGGACTATGCCCAGGCCGCTTACCAGCGCCTCAATGCCCAGCTAGCTCGCGTGCGTCTCGACTTGCCGGCCCGCGAGGAAGTGCGCATCCGGGCTTGGCAGGCCGAGTTTACGGCCCTGCGCGCTAGCCGTACCGCTAAAGACCTGCGCACTGCCACTAAAAAGCCCTAGGTGTTGTTTTAAGTACCTAGGTCGCTTAAGCCACTGGCAGCAGTGTGCAGTCGGCCCTGTTATTACTTCTTAGCTAGCTGCTCACAGCTATCCTTATGTCTACCGGCTCTAGCTCCTCGCGGCAGGAGAATATTATTGTGCTCGACTCGTACTACGAGCCCGTGGCGGCTCATTTGGCGCGCACCAAGCTGGAGGCGGCAGGTATTCCGTGTTTTTTGACCAACGAGAACCTGGTGTCGCTCAACCGGATGTACAGCCCGGTAGCGGGTGGGGTACGCTTGCACGTGTACCAGCGCGATGCAGCCCAGGCCACTGAAGTACTGCGCGAGCTGCCCGTGATGCAGGCCGTAGCTGGCGGCTTAGCCGAGCCTACCAAGCAGGCAGTAACCTGCCCGCGCTGCGGCTCGCACGATGTGGCCTTTGATGTACCGGCCGAGCCCGCCAATGCCGCCTCTTGGCTGGCAACGCTGCTCGCGCGCCTGCGGCACTACTTTGCGCAGGGCCAAACGCATCACTGCTTTAACTGCGGGCTTGACTACTAAATGCCTAGGTGTGCCCTTAGGCCTTTGTAAGACCTAGCTGATAACCTTTGGGGGCACCAGCCTCTTTAGCTTGTCATGGAAAACCATTCGAAAAAAGTAGCCCTTATTACGGGAGCCAATAAGGGCTTAGGCCTCGAAATAGCCCGCCAGCTAGCACAGCAGGGCGTGGCGGTAGTGCTTGGTGCCCGGCAGGGCAAGGCAGAGGAGCCGGCTGCCGCACTGCGGGGCCAGGGCCTCGACGCGCGGGCGGTAGAACTAGATGTGACTAATGATGCCGACATCGCGGCGCTGCCAGGCTTCTTGCAGGACACCTTTGGCCGGCTCGACATCCTGATAAATAATGCTGGGGTGCAGCTTGATACAGGCTTTGAAACCAGCCCCGACACCCTGCGCCAGACTTACGAGGCCAACGTAATCGGGCCTTATGCCATTACGCAGGCCTTGCTGCCGCTGCTGCACCAAGCACCGGCTGGACGCATTGTTAACCAAAGCAGCATCCTAGGGTCGCTGGCTACCATCAGCGCGGGGCAGGGCGGCAGCTGGGCCACGCCGGGCTATACCTCTTCGAAGGCCGCATTGAATATGCTGACCGTAGTACTGGCCCAGCACCTCGCCGACTCGCCCATTAAAGTTAATGCGGCCCATCCGGGCTGGGTCAAAACTGACCTAGGCGGCGCAGGTGCGCCTCTCGATGTGCGTGAAGGCGCCCGCACGGCCGTACGGCTGGCCCTGCTCCCGGCCGACGGCCCCACGGGCGGCTACTTCCACAACGAAGAGCAGCTGCCTTGGTAATAGCCAAGCAGAAGCTAAAAGGGGCACGTTAAAAACCAAGTCATCTGGTTTTTAACGTGCCCCTTTTAGCTTCTGCTTGGCTGTCTTTCAGCGCGCCATTTTAAAAGCAGCTCTAAGCCGTTTACGCTTTGGCGGTGCTACGCTTTAGCGGCCGCGACATGGCGCGGGTGCGGGCGGCGGGTTTGGGCTGGGCAGCCGGGCGCTGCACCGTTACGGGTAGGGGCGCTTTCGCAAGTTTAGAACGCTCAAGCAGCCACAGGCGCAGGTAGTCGAGCCCCTCGGGCGAGAAAGCTGCCTGGCGCTCACCCGCCACAATGGGCCAGTCGGCTTGGTCGGGCTGAAACCAATGGTTGACGCCCGGTAGGCGGTGTGCCTCTACGGTGGCGGTGCCTTGGTGCAAGCCTTTTTGCAGCACGCCTAGGTGGCGGCCGGCGGCCACTTGCAAGTCGGCCGTGCCATTGAGTAGCAGCACTGGGCACTGCACTTGGGGCAGGCGAGTAGCGGGGTTGAAATCCAGAAAATAGCGCGACCACGGCGAGGTCAGCTCTGCGGCGCGAGCACGAGCCATGCTTTCGCTGAGGGCGGTATTGCTGCTGCGCAGCAAGGTGATGACTTTGGCGCGGGCAGCCGCATTGTTAGGGGTTTGGCGCACGGCATCGACGAGTTGGTCGTACAGCGCCTGGGCCGCTTTTATTTGTGTACCATCGGTGCCAATGAGGCGCATAATCTCGCCCTGCTGCCGCCGTAGTACATCGCGGCCCGACTGCCCGTATCCTGCCAGCGAGGCCACAAAGGCCGGCCCACCCTGGGGCGCTGCCGCCGCCAACAAGGCTACGTTGGCGCCTTCACCGTGCCCAAGCAAGCCCACCTGCTGAGGCGCAATGAGAGGTGTTTTGCGCAAAAAAGCTAGCGCAGCTTGCGCATCGGTTACTAGGTCGGCGGTGGTGGCGCGGGTGTAGTCGCCTCCCGAGCGACCCACGCCGCGGTCGTCGAAGCGCAGCACGGCAATGCCGTGGCGGGTCAGGTAATCGGCCAGGATGCCAAACAGATGGTAGCCTTGCAAATCGCAGTCGCGCTCCTGTGGGCCCGAGTCAGAAAGCAAGGCTACTGCTGCAAACGGGCCTTCACCGCTAGGAATAGTGAGCGTTCCACTGAGCTTGAATTTACCCGTAGGGTTGTTGAAAGTCACTTCTGACTCGCGATAAGGCGGGGTCAAGCGCAGCTTTTTGGCGGCTTGGGCGGCAGCCGGGGCAGTGCCGCGCTCTAGTACTAGGTCGGTTTTGAGGCCCGGCTGCTGCCAGGTGCCGCTAAGCTGGGCACCGCCAGCCAGTACCTTGCCCTCAAAGTGACTACCAGCCTGCTCGATACGCAGGGCAAGATTGTCGCCTTTTAGCTCGACCTCTACGGGCATGCGGCTGATGCGCTGCTGCGGCACATCGAGGGCCGCGTAGTAGGTGCCGTTGCTGAGGGGCACTATCGTTATCATCAGCGTGAGCGAGCCACCGGGCACTTTCAGCGGCCCTTGCCACTGGCCGCTTAGGCGAGGGGGCTCTTCGGCCCCAGGCCTAGCCTCGACAGTATGAACGAACCAACTACTAACGAGCAACAGCAAGAGTAATAATTTCTGCATAAAGTAGCACTCTATAAGGAAGTTAAAATAAAGTAAGGTCAATACTCCGCAAGGTACTAGGTCGCTGCCATTGAGAGGCTGGCTTTTAAGCGACAAAGCTGACTATAGTCGCATCCCTAAATGAACAATGCACACATAGCTAATGAAATACAGAAAACCTCGACCTTTAAAAATTATACTGACCGCATTGCTTTAAGGTGGTAGTCTGCCTTGCGCTGGCTTTGTGCGGTGCTAGCAGCCCTAGGCGTAGTTTTTCCGTAAGCAGGGCTATACTCATTGCCCCTGTTTTATGCCTACCAAAAAATCGACTTCTGCCCCTGCCCCACCCAAGCGCCCTATGGCGGCCGACATGAAGCAGCATTCTCAAACACTGCCTTATCCCGCCAAGCAGGCCGACATGAAGCTGCAACCGCAGTCGGACCTGGCTGCCTACCGCGCCGCGGGCAAGCTCGAAGGCAAGGTGGCCCTCATCACGGGGGCCGACTCGGGCATTGGCCGGGCCGTGGCCATCGCCTTTGCTAAGGAAGGCGCCAATGTGGCTATTCTATTTAATGAAAACCAAGAAGATGCCGCCGAGACCAAGCGCCTCGTAGAGCAGGAAGGCCGCCAGTGCCAGGTGCTGCAGCTTGATGTGCGCGACCGTGAACAGGCGTTTCAGGCTGTGCGCCTGGTGCGCCAAGAGCTCGGCGGCCTCAACATCTTGGTTAACAATGCCGCGTTCCAGGCCTCGCAGGAAAAGTTTGAGGACATCACCGAAGCCCAGATTCGGCGCACCTTCGATACTAATATCTTAGGGTACATGTGGATGGCACAGGCCGTTATTCCGCACCTGCAAAGCGGAGATTGCATCATCAACACCGGCAGTATTGTGGGTATCGTGGGCATTCCGATTCTGGTGGACTACGCCTGCACCAAGGCTGGCATTCATGCCCTCACGAAGTCGCTGGCGCTGTACCTAGGCGAGAAAAATATTCGGGTGAATGCCGTGATACCCGGCCCGGTTTGGACGCCCAATATCGTGGGCACCATGCCGCGCACCGAAATCGACAAGTTTGGCCATGAGGTGGCGCTCAAGCGCCCTGGCCAGCCCGAGGAGCTAGCCCCAGCCTACGTGCTGCTGGCCTCGCAAGATGGCTCTTTTATGACCGGCGCGCTGGTACACGTCACGGGCGGCAAGCTCAGCAGCGACGAGTAACCTACGGAGGAGTTTGTACGTTCTACTAGCCTAGCGGGCTGTTAGCTGCTTTTCAGGTCGAATAAGCAGCTAACAGCCCGCTTACTTTTTTTCAAGCAACGTATGACTTTTCAGGAGCTGCTGCCCACCTCCCACTTGTCGGAGGCTACCCGCGCCGAGCTAACGCAGCGCTTAGCCGCAACCAGCCAGGCGGCGGCCTACGAGCCGCAGTTTTTCGCCCCCGAAACCTACCAGCTCTTTGTGGCAGTGGCAGCGCGATTGTTTCCGCAGCCCGAGCGGCCGGTGCCGATTCCACTTATCGCGGCCGTTGACAAGCGCTTGGCCGAAGGTCAGTCGGATGGCTGGCGCTACGATGCCCTGCCCCCCGACCGCGAGGCCTACCGCCTAGGTCTGGGTGGCATCGAGCAAATAGCGCAAGCCCTGTTTCAGAAGAATTTTGAACAGCTTGAGCCGGCTCAGAAAGATGCCGTTATTGAATCGCTGGCCAGCGGCAACCCGCCCGGCGAAATATGGCAGAGCCTGAAAGCAACGCGCTTTTTTGAGGAGATGCTGGCCGAGCTCACCGAAAACTACTACGCCCACCCCTGGGCGCAGGATGAGATTGGCTACGTGGGCTACGCCGACCTACCCAGCTGGGTCAATATCGGCCTCAACCAAAAAGACGCACGGGAGCAATAGCCGGCCGGGGCTACTTCCGCTCCGCTTCCCTCCGCTCCAATACACTGCCTATCAACCCCGGCGGGCCTAGCTCCGCGCCCCATATACTAGTTTATGCCCGACGAAGAAATTGCCGAAGAGGGGGTGCTTACCCCGCTCGATACGCCCGTGCAGGACCCGCTGCTGCGCGAAATACTAGCTGAAAACCAAGCTGCCGCTACGCCGCAAGAACAGTCTCAGCCCACTCCTACCAAACAAGAGGAAGTTGACTGCGTGGTTATTGGCCTAGGAGCAGGCGGGGCACCGCTGCTGGCCCGCCTAGCTCAGGCCGGGCTAAAGGTAGTGGCGCTGGAAGCCGGCCCCTGGCACGACCCGACCAAGGATTTTGCCACCGACGAAAAGGCACAGAACTTCCTATTCTGGAACGATGAGCGCCTGGCGGCGGGCGGCAACCCGCTGGCCATGGGCCGCAACAACTCGGGTACCGGCGTAGGTGGCTCGACGCTGCACTACACGGCTTACACGCCGCGCCCCCTGCCCGACGACCTCACGCTAAAGCGCGACTTTGGCCAGGGTGAAGACTGGCCCCTGACCTACGATGAACTGGCCCCCTACTACGAAGAGGTGGAGCAGTTTCTGGGGGTTTCGGGACCTACCCCCTACCCCTGGGGGCCGGCCCGCCCCAAGGGCTATGTGCTGCCCCCACTGCCCCTCAATAGTGCCGCCCAACTGATGGTGCGTGGCGCCGAGAAGCTCGGCATCCGCACCTCGCCGGCTGCCAACGCGGCCTTATCGGCCCCTTACTTTCAGGAGGGCGTGGGCTGGCGGCAGGCGTGCACCAACCGAGGCTTTTGCCAAGCGGGATGCTCCAACGGGGCCAAGTCCAGCATGGACGTAACGTACATTCCGGTGGCAGTGAAGTTTGGGGCTGATATTCGGCCTAATAGCTTCGTAACCGAAATCGAGCGCAATGCCCAGGGCTTGGTTTCGGCGGTGGTATACACCCAAAACGGCCAGCAGCACCGCCAGGCCTGCCGCCACCTGTTCTTATGCGGCGGCGCCGTCGAAACACCTCGCTTGCTGCTGCTCAACAACCTAGGGCTGACCAGCGGCCAAGTAGGCCGCAACCTGATGGCGCACACTGGCATTCAAGTGTGGGGCACGTTTGAGGAAGAAGTACGGCCAACCAAGGGCATTCCGGGCGGGCTCATTTCGCAAGACACTCACCGGCCTCAAGATGCCGATTTTGTGGGCGGCTATCTGCTGCAAAGCATCGGCGTAATGCCAGTTACGTTTGCTAGCCAGGCAGCCCGCGGGCGCAAGCTCTGGGGCCAGGCTATGCGCGACTACATGCGCCAGTTCAACCACGTAGCGGGTATTAACATCCTAGGTGACTGCCTGCCGCACGCCGACAACTTTATGGAGCTGAGCGACGAGCTCGACGCGCGCCAGCTGCCCAAGCCACGCTTGCATTTCACCGCTCAAGACAACGAGGTTCGCATGACGGCCCACGCCGAAAAGAAAATGCGCGCCATTTGGGAGGCGGCCGGCGCTACCGACATCTGGGCATTTGACCGCTACGCTCACGTCATTGGTACGGCCCGTATGGGCCGCAGCGGCGACGATGCCGTGGTTGACCGCGATGGCCGGGCATTTGATGTGCCCAACCTCTACATCTCCGACAACTCGACTTTTCCGAGCGCCCTTAGCGTGAACCCGGCCCTGACAATTATGGCCTTGAGCTTGCGCACGGCCGATAAGTTTTTGGCGCGCGAGCGGCGGCGCGATAGCTAAGCCGCGATTAATGATGAATTATTAATGGTTAATGCTTTTCCTTACTGATTACCAATTAGCTATATCACTTCATCAACCATTAATAATTACTCATTAATCCTTAAAATGAAATCCTTTCTCACCGAGATAAAACGCAAATTCGGCGACGGCAACTACGAAGGTGACGAGTTTGGCGGGGCACGTGGGCATAATGGCAAAGGCCTGCCCACGGGGCTGCCCAACAACTTTATGTTTGCCACCGGCATCGAGTGCAGCTACCCTACCATCGACCACGGCAAAACCCGGCGCGATATGCTGGCCGAGTGCGACCACTACAACCGCTACAAGGAAGACCTAGGGCTGGTAAAGGAGCTGGGCTTGAAGGTGCTGCGCTATGGCCTACCCTACTACAAGATTCAGCAGGCACCCGGCAAGTACGACTGGGAATTTGCCGACCTAGCCATGGCCGAAATACAGCGCCTAGGCATCACGCCCATTCTGGACCTGATGCACTTTGGCGTGCCCGACTGGCTGGGTGATTTTCAGAATCCCGACCTACCGGTTCAGTTTGCCGACTACTGCGAGCAAGTGGCCAAGCGCTACCCCTGGGTGCGCTACTACACCCCCGTAAACGAGATTTACGTCACGGCCCGGTCGAGCGCCAAGGATGGCGTCTGGAACGAGCAGCTTAAATCAGACAAGGGCTTTGTGACGGCGCTCAAGCACTGCGCGGCGGCCAGTATCATGGGCACGCAACAGATTGCTAAGCACCGTCCCGACTGCGTGATAGTACAGAGCGAGTCGGCCGAATTCATTCACGAGCTGCGCGCCGAGCGTACGCCCGCCGTACAGCTCGAAAACCTGCTGCGCTTTACGTCACTTGATTTGCTGTATGCCCACCACCCTGAGGGTGAGGTAGTGAACTACTTGTACGACAATGGCATGACCCGCCAGGAGTATGACTGGTTTATGGCCGGCGAGCCGCCCGGCTACCAGATAATGGGCAACGACTACTACGGCCGCAACGAGAAAATAATGCTGCCCAATGGCGAGGTCTGCACCAGTATCGATGTGCTAGGCTGGTCGACCATCACCCACGACTACTACCAGCGCTACAAAAAGCCGGTAATGCACACCGAAACCAACGTTTTTGATGCCAACGAGGCCCCCGTTTGGCTTTGGAAACAGTGGGTTAACATCCTGCGCCTGCGCAAGGAGGGCGTGCCTGTGCTAGGCTTCACCTGGTATTCGCTTATCGACCAGATTGACTGGGAAACTGGCCTAGCTGAAAAGAAAGGCACCGTGAACGCCTGCGGCCTTTTTGACCTCGACCGCAAGCCTAGGCTTGTAGCCGAGGCTTACAAGCAGTTGCTCGAAGAGTACGGCCAAATCACGATAGTGCCCCACGGCGAACTGTTTGAGGTGACTGCCCGCCCCGCCACCTTGAAGGTCGAGGTGTAGCTGCTCGCAGCTTGACCAAAGGCCAGCCGCCCCCGCCGAAGAGTACTAGCTCTTTGGTGGGGGCGGCTGTTTTTGATGGCAGCCGCTATGCTAAGACCATCCCAGGCCATTGTCAAGCCTGTTATTAGCCTGTTAAATAGTTATTTTAACATTTTTAAAGACGTACTTAAATAAGAGAACAGGGAACTACTTGCAGCCAGCTAGTGATTGCGTAACTTGCAGGCGTAACCCTTTGACTTTACCCCGCTGCTATTACACATTTCTATGAAATTACCCGTTCCGCTGTTGCTGGTTGCCCTGCTCATCGGGGTGCTGCCGGCAGCTGCCCAACGACTATTTGTGACGGGCCAGGTGGTAGAGGCGCAGTCGGGTGAACCGGTGCCCTTTGCATCCATTTTTGTACCCAAGTCAACAGCAGGCATCACGGCTGACCTAGAAGGCAAATTTAAGATTTCGCTTACTGGGTCGCCCGACTCGCTCGCGGCCTCGGCCCTCGGGTTTCTGACCCAGCGCAAGCGCTTGAGCAACCTGCCGCAGCAAACCATCTTGTTTCGCCTCAAAAAAGGCGGAGGCGTGGCCCTAAGCGAAGTAGTAATTCGCCCTGGCGAAAACCCGGCGTTTCGCATTTTGCGCGAGGTGCAGCGGCACCGCAAGGAAAATGAGCGCAACGCCCTCTCGGCCGCTGAGTTCAACTCATATAACCGCATTGAGGTAAGCATGGCCGACATTCCGAAGTCCTTGGCCAACCGCAAGGTGGTGAAGGACATTCGGGCGCTGGCCGTGCGCCGGGGTGCGGCCGCCGCCGCCGACCCCGATGCTCCACTGCCGCTATTTGCTTCCGAAGTGGGCTCCAAAGTATACCAGAAATACAGCCCGCTGCGCCGCCGCGAAGACATCTTGCACAAGCAGATGCGCGGTGCTGGCCCCCGCGAAGGCTCAGTACTGAGCCAGATGCTGGGCTCTAATTTTCAGAACTTTGACTTTTACCCAAACTGGCAAAATATCCTAGGTAAGGATTTTATCTCACCTATTGCCGACGGCGGCCGCCTCACCTACGACTACGACCTGCAAGACTCGGTGTTTGTGGACAAAGACTGGTGCTACAAAATAGCCGTGACGCCCAAGCGCCCGCACGACCTGGCGTTTAAGGGCACCGTCTGGATTACGGCCGAAAAGTACGCCCTACGCCGTATCGACGTGGTAGCTAGCGAACAGTCTAACATCAACTTCGTCAGTGACCTGCGCATCTACCAGGACCTGACTCCACCTACAGATGGCCCTGGTCTGGCCTCCCGTACCCGCTTAGTGATGGGCATTCGACCCTACGAAAAACAAGCGGCCTTGCGTGTGCGCTTCACCACCGTCAACTCGGGTTTTGTGCGCAATCAGCCGCACGAGGCCGCTTTCTATGACCAGCCTATCGTGTCGAGCATCATGGAGCCGGGCAAGAACGGCGAAGCCAGCGGACTGCTCACCGGCATGCTGCCGGCCGGGGCTACCGAGGGCTACTTCGACAAAAACCGGCCCGATACACTGAGTTTGAGCGAGCGGCAAACTTTTGCGGTGCTCGACTCGGCCCGAAACCTGCCATCGGTGCGCAGTACCCTCGATTGGATTGACTTGTTTATCAATGGCTATAAGCGCATTGGTAACGGCGACAATAACAGCAAGATAGAACTGGGCCCTATCATCAATACCTACGCCCACAACGACTACGAGGGCAATCGCTTTCGCATCGGGCTGCGCACCACACCAGGCTTTAGCCGCAACACGGTGTCGCAGGCCTACATGGCCTACGGCACCCGCGACGGCCGTATTAAGTACGGCCTGCGGTCGAGCTACATTGCCGAGCGCCGCCACTGGACGGTAATAACGGGCGAGTTTCGGCACGATGTCGAGCAGGCCGCCCTGCTTGATAATGACTTTTTGCAGGTCGATAACAACCTCTTTCTGGCGGCTACGCGCTGGGGTCGCTTTATCCAAGGCAAGCCCATCTTGCGCGACTTAATGACCTTGTCGCTGCAGCGCGACTTGTTTCACGGGTTCACCCAAACCATTACGGTGCGTGAGCAAAATATACGGTTTCTAAATGACTTTATATATCGCCGCAACGACCGGGTGGTACCTGACATTACCCTGTCGGAAATAGTACTGGAATCGCGCTACGCCCCCGACGAAACCCAGGTGCAGGCCGAAAACCGCCGCCGCGCTATCGGTCTCAAGCGCCTGCCGGTGTTCACCTTTCGCTACACCATCGGAGCGCGCGACCTGTTTACCAGCAGCAACGCCCGCTATCAGAAATACAACCTGCTCGTGAGCCACAGTGTATCGCTGGGCCACTTTGGGCGACTCAACTACCGCGCTGAAGGCGCCTATGCCCCCGACCGCCTCCCGGCGCTGTTTCTCAAAATCCCGCTTGGCAACCAGACGCCGTTTTACAACGCCAATGCCTTCAACCTCATGAACTACTACGAGTTTGTGACCGACCGCTCCGTGTCGCTCCGGCTCGACCATCATTTCGAGGGCATTGTTCTCAACGCTATTCCGGGCGTGCGCGCCCTCAACTGGCGCCTAGTGGCAACTGCCAATGCGCTTTATGGCGGCTTAAGCTCTAAAAACCAGCGCCAACCTCTTGATATGCAGGGCCGCCCGCAGACGCCACTACCCACACTAGGAAAGTTGCCCTATGTGGAGGTCGGCTACGGCGTGGAGAATATTTTCAAGTTTATCCGGGTCGATTTCATTCATCGCCTCACCTACCGCAATGCTGCACCCACTGGCCCAGACGAGCCTGCTCCGCGCAACTTCGGTATTAAAGTGGGCGCCCAGTTCCGATTGTAAGCATCCGAAAAATTGCAAACAAAAAGCTCCGCTGCCTTTGCAGCGGAGCTTTTTGTTTATAGTAAAGCACTCAAGTTTTTGAGCTGTAACTATGTAGCCACGAGCAGATTCGAACTGCTATCAAGCGTTTAGGAAACGCCTATTCTATCCCTTGAACTACGCAGCCAGTACACAAAGGTAAGAACTAGCAGGCCCTAGGTCTAGCTGGCACACCACTTACATCTTATACGCCAACACAATGGCGAAGGACAAGGCGGTGAGAATCAAGCCTACCATGAAGATAGAGTAGCTCACGCGCAGCAGTTTGTACTTGCGGTCGAGCACCTCGCCTAGGTAGTACACGTCGGTCACCATGTTGGTATAGAGCGTATCCTTTTGGCGCATGAGCTCGCGCATACCTTCCTGAAAGCGCTGAAGGCTAAGCTTGGTGAACTGGCCGAAGAACAAGAGGTTAACGCGGCGATTGGTCGCAATTTCAGGGTTGCGCTTGAGCCACTTAAAGCTCGTGACATCGGGCTGGGCCGAGAGGATGGCCGAGGTAACTGACCCTAGGGCCGTGAGCAGCAAGATGCCCATAGGCACGGCCAGAATGGGATTGCGGATGAAGCTGGTGCCGCCCGTGGTAGCCAGCGACGACGACTTGGCTCCGAAGTAGGTGATGATAACCGACAAAATAACCGCGTTGAGCTGTATCATCATACTGGCCTTTTTATCGGCCATGTCGCTCAGCTTCATGTGGTTGGAATACATGGTGCGAAACATCGTTTCGATGCCCCGCTTGGGCTCGGCATAAGTGTCGGTGGCTTTCTTTTCCTTCTTCTTGGCCTTTTTCTCGGTCTTTTTGAGGTAGTCGCGCTGGTCCTCAATGTTGACCTTGAGCGCTTTCTTGTAGCGGTCCTTGCCAACTTCTGACTGGTACTTGTGGGCCAGCATAAAGTTGAGTTGCAGCTCGGCCCACTCGGGGTTGGTGTAAGACTTGCCTAGGGAGAGCTCCCACTCGGTACGAATGAGCTCGGCCCGCGAGCGGAAGTCCTCGGCCGCCAGATTACTCATGTCGGCGTCTACCATGATTTTTTCGAGCTCGGTAGTAGGCTCCTCGTTGCGATGGGTGACCCGAATGAGGTTTTTAATTACCTCAATGCGGGCAGGGTCTAGCTGCTTCTCGCGCAGCCAGGCCTCGGCGCGGGCCATGCTCTTGTACTCATGGCCATCGTAGGTGTCGAGGTAGCCCGAGTCGTGAAACCAAGCGGCCACGAGCAGCAGCTCCGTATCGGCGGGGGTGAGCTTGGCGCTATCGGCTAGGGCATGGGCCTGCTCTACCACATAGGTGGTATGAGCCAGCGTGTGGTACGTAAGGCGCGGGTCGAGGTCATTTTTGAGCAGCGGCTCCACGTAGGCCTGGGCCTGCTGCACCAGTGCCGAGGGCTCCGACTTGGGCGGCTTGGGGGGCTTGGGGGCCGCGGCGGCGGGCAGCCCAGGCGCATCGGCCGGCACCTCAGCTTCGGTGGCGGGGAGGGTAGTAGTAGCCATAGATATGCAAGAAACAACACAGAGCAGGCCCGTGGTTCGGCCAGCCCGCGGGGCTTTCAACGCGAAGCGCGGCCTAGGGGTTAAGATAGGCTCAACCGTACACCCAACCTTTGCGTAGGGAGCCACCTACACAGGTCATATTTCACGTATATACCGGTCAACTCCTCCGGTACTTATGCTGTTTTTGGCTGGTGCCCCGCCTCTTTTCTGCTTTATATATGCCACTACTTTTTCGCTTAACGCTATTTCTCAGTTTACTAGCTTCCCTGCCCTTCGCCGCCCATGCCCAACTAGAGGAGCTAGGCGAGGCCGGTGAGTCAGATTTTAACCCCGCCAATCCCAAACCCAACTACCGCGCCAAGGCGGTAGGCTGGCAAAAAAATTTGCCGCCCGATTCGAGCCGCATCCGGTACTCGGTGTTTTTGATTGGCGACGTGGGCAGCCCCATTCCGGCCGAGAAGGGTGGCGAGCCTTCGCTCAACTTTATGCGCCAGCAGATGATGCACATGGGCGCCAACAGCTCGGTGGTGTACCTAGGCGACAACATCTACAACCAAGGCATGCCGCCCGAAGGCGCCTACGACCGCAAGATTGCCGAAGGACGCCTAAACACGCAGCTTAACATCCTAAAGGGCTACAAGGGCGAGAAATACATGGTGCCCGGCAACCACGACTGGATACAGGGCACCCAGAACGGCCTAGCCCAGGTAAACCGCGAGCAGGCCTACGCCGAGCATTACTTGGCCCAGGACTCGACAGCTTTTGCCTACACCGGCGACTTCTTAGTGCCCCGCGATGGCTGCCCCGGCCCGTACGAAATACCGCTGCGCGACGACCTGGTAATGATTGCCCTCAACTCACAGTGGTTTATCACGCCCCAGGAGTTTCGCCCCTACGGCGACATCTGCGGCGCCAACAATGCCGAGGAGGTATACGCGCAGTTGGAGGAGGTTATTAAGCGCAATAAGGACAAGCACATCCTCATTGTGACGCACCACCCGCTGTTTTCGGACGGTATCCACGGGGGCTACTTCACGTTTGCCGACCACGTATTTCCGCTCAGCATTGTGCAGAAGTACGCCTTCTTGCCGCTGCCCATTATCGGGTCGATATACCCGCTGGCGCGCAAGTACGGCGGCATTTCGCAAGACATTCCGCACCCGGCCTACCAGGCATATAAGAAGAACCTGCTCGACATTTTTGCCAAGTACCCCAACGTCATTTACGCCAACGGGCACGAGCACAACCTTCAGTACATCGACGTGGGTACGGGCCACTTCATTACGAGTGGCTCGGGCTGCAAAACCCAGCACGTGAAGCCCGGTGTACAGGGCGACGCGCTGTTTTCGGACAAGGAGAAAGGCTTTGCCCGCCTCAACTACTATGAGGATGGGCAGGTATGGGTCGAGTTTGTGGTACCTAACGATGCCGACCAGGGCAAAACTGCGCGCATCGTGTACCGCCAGCAGGTGTATGGCGACCTAGGGCGCGGCGGTGCTACAGCTAGCACCAAAGGCCCCGGCGGCGCCGTAAACCAGCTCAAGCCCGACGCTGGCAAAGTACAGGGCACCAGTGCCCCAGCCGGCACCGGCCGCACCCGCAAGGGCAACCAGAGCAAGGACGACCTAGAGGCTGCTGCGGCTCAGGCCAGCGGCACGCCCATCGGCGCGCCCGTAGTGGCTGCCGATGTCAAGCGCCCCGACTACAAAGACAGCACCGTGACGGTGGCCGTGAACCCCACCTACGCCGAGCACGGGCGCTTCCACAACTGGCTGCTTGGCGACCACTACCGCGCCGAGTGGGCCACGCCGGTCAAGTTTCCGGTGCTCGACATCAAGACTGCTCAGGGGGGGCTGATTCCTTATAAGATGGGCGGCGGCAAGCAAACGGCTTCGCTGAAAGTGCGCAATGAAGAAGGCTACTACTTCACGGTGCGCGGCATCGACAAGGACCCTACGGCCGTGCTCCCCGAGGGCTTCCGCACCGGGCTGGCGCTGGCTGTGCTGCAAGACCAGATTTCGGCGCAGCACCCCTACGCCTCGTTTGTGCTGCCCCCGCTGGCCACGGCCGCGGGCATCTTGCACACCAACCCCAACTACGTCTACGTCCCTAACGACCCGGCCCTAGGGCAGTACCAGCAACGCTTTGCTAACACACCCGCCGCGCTGGAAGAAGATGCCAAGGGTAGCCAGGATAACGACGCCTCCCTAGGGTATGCCAAAAAGCTGGTGAGCACCGAGAAGATGCTCGAAGAACTGCTGCAAGACAACGACAACAAGGTAGACCAGCCGGCCTTTGCGCGCTCGCGCCTCTTCGATATGTGGATAGGCGACTGGGACCGCCACGAGGACCAGTGGCGCTGGGCGCAGCGCAAAACCAAGGACGGTGACAAGATATTCACGGCCGTGCCCGAAGACCGCGACATTGCCTTCTTCAAGGGTGATGGCGTGCTACCCTCACTGATTTCGAAGAAGTTTGCAGTGCGCAACTTCCAAAACTTTGGCTACGACTACGGCGACTATAAGGGCCTCAACCAAACGGGCCTCTCCAACGACCGCCTGTATCTAAGCGGCGTGAGCCGCGAGGAATGGGTGAAGCAGGCCGAGATAATGAAGGCCCAGCTCACCGATGCCGTGATTGAGAAAGCCTTCGCCGAGCGCTGGCCCAAGGAGATTTATAGCCTGCACGGCGCCGAGATTGTGGCCAAGCTCAAGAGCCGCCGCGACCTGCTGCCCGATGTGGCCCGCAAGTACTCCAACCTGATGAGCGACATCGTAGAGGTGCGCGGCTCGCAGAAAAACGAGAAGTTTACGGTAACGCGCCTGCCCGACCACAAGACTCGCGTGGTAATGCAGAAAATCAGCAAAAAGGGCGAGCTGACCAAGGTGCTGTACGACCGCACGTTCGATAAAGTAACCGATGAAATTCGCCTTTACGGCATCAGCGGGCGCGACGTGTATGACCTCACCGGCGACCAGCGCCTAGGTCATAAAATCCGCATTATTGGCGGCACGGGGCACGATACCATCATCGACGACTCGCGGGTAGCCGGCATGCGCCACCGCACCCAGATTTACGACGCTGACACCGGCAACGTGATTCAGAACCGCCGCGGCGAGGCCCGCCTGCGCCTCGAGCCGGGCGTAGACGTGAGCCGCTACGACCACCCACACCGCTTCGACCTTAAAGACTACCGCCTCAACTACACCGGCCCAGCGCTGTTTTTTGGGTATAACATCGACGATGGCCTGCTCATCGGGGGCGGCGTTACGCATCGGCGCTACGCCTTCCGCCGCGAGCCCTACGGCTCGCAGCAGTCGCTCACGGCCAACTTTGCGCCGGCCCGCGAGGCGTATAATTTGCGCTACCTAGGGGAGTTTATCAGTGTGTTTGGCGGCAAAGCCAACTTACGCGTAGCGGCTCAGTACTACGGTCCGCAGCTGCTTTACAACTTCTTCGGCATCGGTAACAACACCCAGAACTATAGCAGCGAGGACAACGACGATGGGCAGGCCTCCAACCGCTCTATCAACAGTGCCTACCGCGTGCGCTTCGACCGCTTCTACGTGGCGCCCACGCTCGAGCGCAAGCTGTTCTCGTTTGGTAAAATCGGCATTGGGCCGCAGTTCGAGCGCTTCCGGGTCGAGCAAGACCAAGTGGGTTCGATTATCCGCGACAGCATCGGGTCCAACTTCGAGAACCGCCGCTTTGGTGTTCGGGCTTCCGATTTTCAGGCCAACACCTACCTAGGCGCGCTGATGTACCTGGATTTTGGCGCGCAGTCAACGCCTAAAGACCCACGCATCGGCATCCAGTGGCACAATGAGTTCCAGTACAACTTCCAGCTCAACGGCACGGGCCTCACCTATGGCCGTTTCGCTACCGAGCTCAAGGCCTACCTCACGCCCAACTTCCCTTTCCGCCTCACCTACGCCGGCCGCATTGGCTGGATGCACAACATCGGCGACTACCGCTTTTACCAAGCCAATACGCTGGGCGGCACCACCAACCTGCGCGGCTACCGCCGCACACGCTTTGCGGGCCGCGACGCGCTGTATGGCAACTTTGAGGCGCGCCTGCACTTGTTCAAGTTCAATGCCTACCTCTTCCCCGGCACGTTCGGCATCCTAGGCCTAGCCGACGCCGGCCGCGTGTACTCAAGCAACGATACGCGCACGGGCATCGCGGCTTTCCACACGGGCTTCGGCGGCGGCGCGTTTGTCAATATCCTCGACCAGGCGGTGATTAATGTGACCTACTCGGTGGGCGAAGAAAAGCTCGTATTCGTGGGCTTCGACTTCCTCTTCTAAGCAGCTAATCAATTAGCTAGTAGAAGCCCCGACTGCTCTAGCAGTCGGGGCTTCTTTTTTAATCGCGTACTAGCCGTGGCCTGAGCGTGTTGAACGAGCGCTTCGCTAGCCGCTTCTTGAGAAGTAACTAAGCCCAACTACCTCCCCTAGGGCGCGTATAGTTCTCACTCACATTCTCTCCCCACCTCCTTATGAGCCAGAACGAACATAGCCGCACCCAGGCCGACGCTGCCAACGACGGCACCAATACCTCGCGCCCCGAAAACGCCCAAGGCACCGCCGGCCAGCAGCAGGGCAATGCCCCCCAAACCACCGACGGCACCACCGGCACCAGCCAGGGCCAGCACGGCGGCAACCATAGCGGCGCCTCGACCAGCAACGCCAAAGGCAGCAGCCACCGCGGCGACGAAGCCAATGCCGACTCAGAAAACACCGGCGGCGGCTCGGATAAAGAGCATAAAAACCAGACCAAGAACACCACCGAAGAAAAGACCGACTACGGCACCGGCAACGCCGCCCCCAGCGCTGCCAACGACGGCGGCAAAATCGGCGACGCCAACAACCCCGCCTAGGTAGCTTTTCTTCATTACGCTTGCAAAAAGGCCTCGCAGTATGCATTGCGGGGCCTTTTTGTGCGGTGCGCATAGCGGGTGGCAAGTAGGCTCGGCTATACCCTTTCGGGCGGCCGGCCGTTAGTCTGCCTGGCACCTACCCGTTGTCGCATCCTTTCATCTCCTCCTTTTTCGACTTGCTATGGACAAGCCCATCACCCGTGTACAGCACGGCTTCACCGATTACTCTTACATCCCGCTGGTATCGAGCGCCCCACACCTAGTTGGCTTCAGCGAAAATAAGACAGCTACTACGTTGTGCTACGTACTTAGCAGTAGCATTTTGGCTTCGTCGCTGGTTACCCGCGCCGAATGGGGCATCTTCAAGGTAATGCCTTACAAGGCCCACCTAGTATTTGACACCCTAGGCGGCCTCACGGCCCTCACAGCACCCTGGCTGTTTGGCTTCGCCAAAGACCGCAAGGCGCGCAATACATTCATTGCGGCAGGCATCTTTGGGCTGATGGCCGGGCTGCTCTCCAAGCCCGAGGAAATGCCAAAGTACGCCTAGGGTAGCCTTTCACCAGTTATTCACGTAAGCAGGCCGGCTCCCGCAAGTTGCGGGGCTTCGGCCTGCTTATGTCGTTCTACCCTACCTACCTCTGCACTAAGAAATACTTCCTGCCTGCTTTGCTCGCCTGTGCGGTGCAGGCCCACGCCCAAGACGTGCCCCGCATTTTTCCGGCGCCCGCCCCTACGGCCATCGACACCGCCCGCGGCTCGGCCGACCTTACTGATAAGCAGCAGTTTGCCAATCCCTCGGTACTGGGCATGGGCCCCAGTAAGGGCATCATCTTGCACTACGAGCGTACCACGCCCTTCAGCGTGGCCGCCTCAAGCCAGGTGGCGGGCGTAAGTGACTACAACACCGACGCTAAACGCAACGGCAAACTGATTTTTAAGGGTTACATCCCGGCCTGGAACCGGCCCCACCTCAAGGTGATTGTGGGCCTGAACTACGACCGCGAGGAGTTTAAATTTCGCGAGCAGCCCACCAACTACGGGCTGTTCGACAATATTGAGAACAAGGGCCTGAAAAGTACCGGCGTGCAGCTGGCCGTCATCCGGCCCGTCGATGCGGTGCACTGGTACTTGGCGCGGGTGAAGGGTGAGCTGTCGGGCGACTATACGTCGAGCACCGATATTGGCAACACCAACTACTTCCGGGGCTCGCTCGAAGCCTTCTACGGCTGGAAACGCAGCCCGCGCTTTTCGTGGGGCGTGGGCTTTCAGTACGGCTACACCTTCGGCCGCCTGAGCTTGTACCCAGCCATCATTTACAACCGCACCTTCAACGACCGCTGGGGCATCGAGGCGCTGTTTCCGGCCCGCGTGTCGGCGCGCTACAATGCCTCCGAGCGCTCGCTGTTCTACGCTGGCTACACGGTCGATGGCTTCAACTACATCGTGGCCCTGCGCCAGGAACTACCCCTAGGCCCTGGCAAGCAGCCCCTTCGCAGCCTGGAGCTACGCGAAACCGAAGTAAAGTTTCGCCTGCGTTGGGAGCGCGAGTTGCTGTCCTTTCTGTGGCTAGGGGCCGAGGGCGGCTACCGCTACAACCATGCCTTCGACGCCTTCGACCGCACCAATACCGACCGCGAGCGCATTGTGCGCACTAAGCTGGGCGGCGCGCCCTACATCAGCCTAGAAATATTCGCGGTGCCACCTCGCAAGCTGCTGGAAAAGGCAGGCGTTCGGCGGTAATAAATACAGTGCTAGCCACCTACCGCCTGTCATGCTGAGCTTGCGAAGCATCTTCTCACGCTAGGTTATTCCAACGTGAGAAGATGCTTCGCAAGCTCAGCATGACAGGCGCGATGGGTTGAAAAGAGAGCATCGAACTACTTCTTCGCTCGCTTTCTTCCGGCTAGCTTTTTCAAGTACTGGTATTGCGACTCTTGGGTGCGCACGGGCGGCGCTCCTTCAGCCGATAGTAGCAGGTTATTGTCAAAATCGCGGGCCTTCACATTGTCGGCACGCTCTAGGTCGAGTAGGTGACGGATTTCGGCGCGCAGCGCTTCGTCGGGCACTGGGAAGGCCACTTCCACGCGGCGGTCGAGGTTGCGAGTCATCCAGTCGGCCGACGAGAGGTAGACCTTTTCGGTGCCGCCGTTGGCAAACACGTAGATGCGGGCGTGCTCAAGGTAACGGTCGATGAGGCCGCGCTGGCTGATATTCTCGCTCAGCCCCGGCTCGCCGGGCACCAGGCTGCCAATACCCCTGATGAGCAGTTCGATGCGCACGCCGGCCTGGCTGGCCTCGTAAAGCGCGGCTATCATACCGGGGTCTTCCAGCGAATTCACCTTCAGCAAAATGTAGGCGGGCTTGCCCTTGCGAGCATTGGCAGCTTCGGCGGCAATGAGCTTGAGCAGCTGCTTGCGCAGCGTAAAGGGCGCCACCAGCAAGTGCTTTAGATTAGCAGGCTCCTCACCCGTTTGAAAGTAGCGGAACACTTGGTCAACTTCGGCCGCGATTTCGGCATTGGCCGTGAAGAGGGCGTGGTCGGCGTAGAGGCCGGCCGTGGCTTCGTTGAAGTTGCCCGAGCTGAGGTAGGCGTAGCGACGCAGCGTGCTGTCGGCGCCCTCACGCCGGTTGATAAGCAGCAGCTTGGCGTGGCACTTAAGCTCGGGCGGCGTGAAGATGACGTGCGCCCCGGCGCGCTGTAGCTTCTCGGCCCAGTGCATATTGCTTTCTTCGTCAAAGCGCGCTTTCAGCTCCACCACGGCCGTTACCTGCTTGCCATTTTTTACGGCTTTGAGCAAGGCTTTGGCTACTGCGCTCTTGGGTGCCACCCGGTAGAGCGTAATGGCGATGCTACTCACGCTGGGGTCGGTGGCGGCCTCACGCAGCAGGCGCGGCACGGCATCGAACGCCTGGTAGGGCACGTGCAGCAAGTGGTCGCGCTTGGCAATGGCGGGCAATAGTGGGCCCGTGCGGGGCAGCGTGGGATGCGCCAGCTCGGGCCACTCAGGGTTCAGCAGGTCGGTGCGCCCGAAGGTGGGGAAACCGAAGAAGTCACGGAAGTTGTGGTAGCGGCTGCCCTCTACCAGCTCTTCGTCTTCGATACCAGTCTTTTGCTTGATGGCGCGCAGCACCTCCTTAGGTGTTTCGGGGTCGTAGAGCAGGCGAGCGGGGTAGCCGGTAGCGCGTTTGGCGAGGCTGCTGCGAATCTTGGCCAGCAAGTCGCCCGATACTTCTTCGGCAATGTCAATTTCGGCATCGCGGCTGAGTTTGATAGCATTGACCTGCACCGACTTGTAGGCCGGAAACAAGCTGGGTGCCGCCACCCGCACCACATCATCTAGGAACAGCACTTGGTGCGGTGCCTCCGGGGTGCCGGCGCCGCCGGGCAGCGGCACAAAGCGGCTGCCGTGGCGCTTGGTGGGCAGCTCCATCAGCACTACGCGCTCGGCGTTGCCTTTCTTGGCTTTGGCCAGCGGCTTGGTGAGGTAGAAGGTGAGGTACACGGCCTGGTCCTTCAAGAAAAGCTGGTGCAGCGTTTCGTCGAGCACCACCGGCGAGAGCAGGTCACGCACGTTTTTTTCGAAGTACTGCTGCACCCAGGCTTGCTGCTCCGGGGTCAAGTCCTCGGCACTCAGCATCTGGATGCCGGCTTCGCCTAGAGCTGGCAGCACCTGCTCGCGGAAGGTGCGCCCAAACTCCTGCTGCTGGCGGCGCACCTCTTCGAGCACCTCGGCCAGCACGCGCTTGGGCTTGGCTTGCAGTTGGGTACGCGTTTTCTTTTTGAGCTTGACGAGGCGCCGCAGCGTGGCCACCCGCACCTTGAAAAACTCGTCTAGGTTGCTAGAAAAAATGGCCAGGAACTTGAGGCGCTCGAGCAGCGGCACTTCGGCACACTGAGCTTCTTGCAGCACGCGGGCGTTGAAACGCAGCCAGCTCAGGTCGCGGGGCAGGGTCTTCAAAGGCATCAGGAGTTAGGAGAAGGTAGAATGTACCAGGCCGAATTAGCTCCTCACTACGTCGGCGTGCCTTGTACGCAATTTTTGGGCCTAGCAGCAGCCCAACTTGCGACTAGGCCCTACTCCTAACTTAAAATTCACACCTAGGCGCCGCCCTAGCTTACGTTCTTCGGGTATTCGTAGAAGTAGAACTCGGCATTGGCCGGCCCTATCTCGGCCCAGTGGTCGACCAGAAAGCGCAGGCACATGAGGCCGGCCGTAGGCATTTCGCCGCTGAGAGGCGAGGGTGAGAGGTAGTTGGCCACGTCGGTAAAGGTGGGGTTGTGGCCGGTGAGCAGCGCCGAGTTAGCCTCATCGGGTAGCTCCCGGATAACGGCCACCACCGTGTCGAGGTCGGCCTCATACAGGGCGGGCTCCACCTGAATTTTATCGTGCGGATAATCGACCTCGCGCGCCACGAGCACGGCCGTGCTGAGGGCACGCACGGCTGGCGAACTCACGAAAACGTCGGGCGTAATCTGGCGCTTGGCCAGGGCCTGGCCGATGCGGGGGGCATCGTCGCGGCCCCGGTCGTTGAGGGGGCGCTCGCGGTCACTTAGCTCATCAAAGCTCCAGCTCGACTTGGCATGGCGCATTAGGTACAGGGTTTTCATGGCACGAAGCTAGGCAACGACAGATAAACCAGCCCGCCAAAAATTAAGCGCCTAGGCTGTACATTGTTAGCATGAAAACCTACTTCCGCTCGACCGGTGCCGCGCTAGCCATGCTCGGCCCCGCCCTGGCTTGGGGCCAGGCACCGCCTCCTCCGCCACCACCCTATATTGTAGCAGCTAGCCCGCAGCAGTTGGCACCCTACACGGTGCAGGGCCAGCTGCGCAGCCCGGCCACGGGCATGGCCTATCTATTTTACGATAGACCCAACGGCAAGCCCGATTCGGCGCAGGTCAAGGGTGGCAAGTTTATGTTTCGGGGCAAGGCGCCGGCTGGTACGATAGCGGGGCTGTTCGTCATTGCGCCCAAGCAGCTACCAAGCTTTCGGCACCCCCAGCGGGGCCAGCGCATGCCTCAGCCGCTGCAGGTGTACCTAGAGCCGGGCACGGTGAAAGTGAGCAGCCCCGACTCGCTGCCCCACGCCACTGCCCTAGGTACCCCGCTCAACGCCGATAACGCCCGACTGACGGCTGACCTAAAACCCACCGATGCCCAAATAGCTAAGCTCATGGCTGGCTACCAGAAAGCTACCCCCGAGCAGCGCCAGGATAAGGCGTTTGATGAAGGGCTTGAAAAGCAGTACGAAGCCATTCAGGAAGCTCAGAAACTGGTACTGGCTCGCTTCATCAAAGCCACGCCGCAGAGCATCGTGAGCCTGACAGCGCTTGAGCGCTACGCAGGCTACGCCATCGACCCAGCCACGGCCGAGCCGCTTTTTGTGGCTTTGGCGCCGGCCGTGCGCAACAGCGCACCGGGCCAAAACTTTGCCACTAGGTTGGCCTCAGCCAAGCTTACGGCCGTGGGCGCCCCAGCCCCCGACTTCACCCAAAACGACGTGAATGGTAAGCCAGTGAAGCTGTCTGACTTTCGGGGCAAGTATGTGTTGGTTGATTTTTGGGCGAGCTGGTGCGGCCCCTGCCGCCAAGAAAACCCCAACGTGGTGGCCAATTACAACCAGTATAAAACCCGCAATTTCACGGTGCTGGGCGTGTCACTTGACCGCGAAAGCGGCCGTGATGCATGGGTTAAAGCCATCGAGGCAGACCACTTGACTTGGACGCAGGTATCGGACCTTAAGTTTTGGAAAAACGAAGCGGCCCAGCTCTACGGCATCCAGGCTATTCCTCAAAACTTCCTGGTAGGCCCCGACGGCCGCATTGTGGCTAAGAATGTGCGCGGCGAGGACCTAGGCAAAACCCTGGCCGCCAAGCTGCCCACTACAACGCCCTAACTAGCGGTGCTTTCCTAGCTATTTTGTCATCAAAAAAGGCCTGCCATATGTGGCAGGCCTTTTTCGTGGGCTAGGCAGCAAGTTGTTTATTGCTTCACAAAGCGCTGGTGCGAGGTGGTGGTGCCATCGCTCACGGTGAGCAGGTACACGCCCTGGCGCAGGGTGCTCACGCGCAGTTGGTCGTTGGTGAGCGGCAGGTCGGCTACCTCAGCGCCGCGCAGGTCATACACGTGCACGCGCAGCGGCAGGCTGGCATCGGCCGAGGCTGGGCGCTCGATGGTGAGCATGTCGGTGGCCGGGTTGGGGTAGATGGTGTAGTGGTCGGAGGGGGTACCTAGGCGGGCGGTCGCACCGCCGGTCACGGTGAGGGTGTAGTCTTCGGTTTCGCCGGCGCTATAGGTGCCGCAGCTGGTGGTGGCGCTGCTCGTGCTCATCACTACGCGCAGGCGGGTGGTGCCGGCCATAGCGGTAGCGGGCACCGCGAAGGTGGCACTGCGCGTGGTTTTGCTAGAGCTGCCAGCAGCCGCTACGAGGGTTTCGCCCGCATCGTCAAAGCTGCCATCTTGGTTCCAGTCGGCATACACGTCGAAGTAGACGGTAGAGGCTTTATTGGCGAACCCAGCCGAGAAGCTGATGGTCTGGCTCGAGCCCGTGGCTACGCTGGTGCTCAGCGCAGTACCATTATAATAGCCACCGTCGTTGCCGCTCGTGCGGCTGATGCTGCCCAGCTTCACGTAGTCGATGTACTGGCTGGCAGCAGTGCCTTGGCTAGCACAATACGTGGGGGTAGTTGGTGTGGGAGTAGGCGTGGGGCTGGTGCCCGGCGCCAGCCCGCCCTGCGAGCTAAGCAGCGAGGCGCGCGAGCCGCCGGTAGCGAAGAGCGCATCCATGCGGTCGCCCTGGCCGCTCGAAAACATTTGCATGCAGCCGTCGTCGGTGTAGTCCATGTAGTTCATGAACATGTCGCCGCTGGCGCCATTCGAGCACGTCACGTGCGGGAAGGTGGGGCAGCCGTAGTTGCTGGTTTGCTGGGTGGGCGTGTCGCCTACTTGGTCGTTGCCGCAGCGGGCATCGCCCCAAATGTGGCGCAGGTTTAGCCAGTGGCCCACTTCGTGGGTAGCGGTGCGCCCTAGGTTGTAGGGCGCCACGGCCGAGCCACCGTTACCGAAAGCCGAATACAGAATGGCCACGCCATCGGTGGCCGCCGCGCCGCCCGGAAACTGCGCGTAGCCCAGCAAGCCGCCGCCTAGGTTGCAGCTCCAGAGGTTGAGGTACGACGCCGCGGGCCAAGCGTCGTCGCCGCCGCTGCTGCTGAACTTCATCTTGTCGCTACTATCGAAGCTGGTGGCGGTGGTGCTCTTATGCACAATGCCGGTGGTGGCGTTACCGTTGGGGTCGCGCTTGGCTAGCACAAACTGCACGCCCGCATCGCCGATGAGGCTGGTGAAGGCGGCAGGCACCTTGCTGAGGTCAGCATTCTTGCGGTGAAAATCGGCGTTGAGCACGTCAATCTGCGACTGCACCTGGGCATCGCTAATGTTTTGGGCGGTCGTGTTGTAGAGCACGTGCACCACTACCGGAATAGTCACGATGATGTCCGACGATGTGCGCTGCGTGGGATTAGCCGCTTTTTGCTTGGCATACACGCTGGCCTGCTGGTCGATGGCTTGCAGACGAGCGCCGTAGCTGGGGTCGGCGGCGAGCTGGGCGGCCAGTACTTCCATGGTAGCGCACTGCCGCTGCGCTGGCATTTGCTGCGCCTGGGCAGCGGGCCTAGCTAGGCCCAAAACAGCAAGCCCCGACAAGAGTGAGTAAACGAGTTTCTTCATGTGTAAACAGGTTGAGGAAAATGGAAAGGATATAATCCAAACCTATCGAAAAAAATTGATTTTATCACCACCCTAACTACGGGTCTATCCAACCTTTTCGCCCTCAATCTCAGTCCACTTATCCTAAACTCATCTTTTACCATTTGCAAAAAACGAGTCTTCAAAAATTAATCAGGAAATCTCCTAAAACCGGCAGCTACTGGTCACCTGTTCTAACTAAAAAACCGACCCTAGGAGGTCGGTTTTTTAGGCATACGGGGTACGGGCTCTAGTGCGATTATGCTAGCAGTTTCGCCCAGTTGGTTAGCTCTTGCACCACCTCATCAAACAGGGGCCGCACTGCTACTTCGGGCTGGGCGCAACGGTGCTGAAGCTGCTGCCAAGCCTGCTGCACAGCCGGCGTGGCAGCGGCTTCGGGGCAATGCGTCAGCAGGTCATCGAGCAAGCACGCGAAGGCACGCACTTCTAAGCGCTGCAAGGCTTGGGCCCGGCCTAGGTCGGCGGGGTCGAAGAAGCAGGCGGCGCCAAAGTCGCCCAACAGTGCTTCACCGGCCTCGGTATACAAGATATTATGGGCGTACAAGTCGCCGTGCATGATGCCCTGCGTGTGCAGGTGCGCGGCGGCGCCCGCAATACCTAGGGCAATCTGCCAGGCGGCCCGCAGGCTATACACGGTGCCGGGCGCGTATACGTCGCGGGTGCAAGAGGCTAAGCTGGGCGGGTCCCCTAGGTTGCGAAAAGCGGGGTTAATGAGCTCCAGCACCAGCCCTTCGGCCCCAGCCGGATGCTCGGCGATTTTCCCTTTCACCGCAATCAGATTGGGGTGCGCCCCGGCACTGATGCAGGCGGCCATCTCGCTGCGTGGCAAGCCATCGCTGGTAACGGTACCCTTGAAAAGCTTGACGGCCACCTCGGTGGGCACAGCCGCACCACGGTGCCACCCGGCCCGGTAGATGACACCCGACGCGCCCTCACCTAATTGCTGCTCGATACGCAGCTGCGCCCACGAAATACTAGCGATGGGGTGCCGGGCCACCACTGCCGCCTCGGCCGCCGCCGAGAAGGGATTGCCAGCGTAGGCTAGCCAGCTCAGGCTGGGCATGGTTAGCAGCCAAGCTGGCAGTTCGGTGAGTTGGTTGGCCGCGATGCGCAGCAGCCCTAGGTTGGTGCAGCGGGCCAGCGTGGCGGGCAGCGTAGTAAGCTGGTTGCCGGCTAGCATCAGCTTTTCGAGCTGCGGGCAGTCACCGATTTCGGGCGGCAGCTCGGCTAGCTGGTTGTCGGTAAGAATGAGCCAGCGCAGTTGGGGCAGTAGGGCCGCACCCGGCAGCGTGCGTATCTGATTGGCCTTGAAGCCTATCATACTCAGCTGCGGGCACTGGCCCAGCACCTCGGGTACGGTCGTAAACTGATTATCGGAACAGAACAGCACGCGCAGCTTGCGCAGGCGGGGCAGGTCGTCGGGTAGCGCCGACAGCGCATTGCCGGAGAGATTGAGGATTTCGAGCGAGTCGGCTAGGTCGAATATTTCGCGGGGAAACTCAGTAAGGCCGGCCGACAGGTCGAGGCGCGTGGCGCCCGTTAGCTGCCCGGCGCGCAGCTGGTCGAGGGTGTGCATGCGACAAAGGTCAACCTAGGCGCACAAAAAAGCGGCCGGGACATGCGCCCCGGCCGCTTTTCCTAACTGCTATTGGCTACTCTGCTACGGCGTCGTACTGGCCGTACTGCTGGTTGCTGTAGGGGTAGCGCACTTGGTACAGCTCGGCTACTTTGCGGCCCAGCAGCTCGCGCAGGGCCTCGATATTATCCTTTTGCTGCGCCGAAATGAATACTACTGGGTCGTGCAGGCGGGCCATGTAAGTTTCCTGCAACTGCTCGAGCGGCGGGCGTGGCGCGGCTTCTTCAAAGTCGGTTGGAAACTCCTGGTCCGGGTCGTCGTCACCGAAATTCGGCATCGGGTCGGCATCGGGCTTGTACTGGTCTATTTTATTAAAGACCAACAAGGAAGGCTTGTCCGAAGCGCCAATTTCGCGGAGCGTTTCATTCACAACTTCAATGTGCTCCTCGAAAGCTGGGTGCGAAATATCCACCACGTGAATCAGCAGGTCGGCTTCACGAATCTCATCGAGCGTGCTCTTAAAACTCTCAATAAGCTTGGTGGGCAGCTTGCGAATGAACCCTACGGTGTCGGAAAGCAGGAAGGGCACGTGGTTGTCGAGCACCACCTTGCGGGTCGTGGCATCGACGGTGGCAAAGAGCTTGTTCTCAGCAAAGACTTCGGCCTTACCGAGCAAGTTCATTATGGTGCTCTTGCCCACGTTGGTGTAGCCCACTAGCGCCACCCGGATGGTATTGCTACGGGTTTTGCGCTGCGTCACAGCCTGCTTGTCTAGGTCTTCGAGCTTTTCCTTGAGGAAAGCAATGCGGTCGCGCACTATCCGGCGGTCGGTCTCGATTTCGGTCTCACCTGGGCCTTTCATGCCCACACCACCACGCTGCTTGTCCAAGTGGGTCCAGAGGCCCGTCAGGCGCGGCAACAGGTATTGGTACTGCGCCAGCTCGACCTGCGTGCGCGAGGTGGCCGACTTGGCCCGCAGCGCAAAAATGTCGAGAATGAGCAGCGACCTATCCACGATTTTCACTTTCAGCTCGGCCTCTAGGTTGCGCAGTTGCGAGGGCGACAGGTCATCGTCGAAGACGACCATGCTGCTGTTTTCGTGCTGCACATAGGCTTTTATCTCTGCCAGCTTGCCCTCGCCCACGTAAGTGCGGATGTCGGGTTTTTCGAGCTTCTGCACGAAGCGCTTGGTGGCTTCGGCACCGGCCGTTTCAATCAGAAAAGCTAGTTCGTCAAGGTATTCAGTAGTCTGCGCGTCGTTTTGGCGACGCGGGGGCACGCTCACGAGCACGGCGGTTTCGCGCTCTTTGGCCGTAGCGTGGGTTTTTATTTTAAGCAGGTGCTTGGGCGTTTTGGCATCGCGGCGGGCAGGAGTAGCATCAGTAGCTCCCCAGTGACGGGTGCCGCTGCGGTTGCCGCCGGGCGAGTTGGAATTAGACATAGAATAGAAGCGCGGAAAAACAGCGCTGAGAATTTAACACTAAATATGGGGAAATCGTTGTATAAATACGCGTTTCCACGACCTGATTCCGGTAATGTACTGACTTATTTTTGAGCTATGCCTACGCCCATCACGTCCATTTCTTAGCTTGAGATGGTCTGATTAGGCGAGAGAGGATAGAGTGCTAATTTCCGCTCTATAGGCAAACCCGATAAGTGCCGTCAATACGACGGGCCACTTCCGTTCGACTAGGATAGCCACGAGCGGCAGCATTAGACGCTCGCCCGCCTAGCCCACAAGGTTCTCACCTTCAAAAACTTGAAGACACCACCCTACTCTCTCGCTTGGCCGGGCTGCCTCAGACTTCAGTTAGCTCCTAGTTGGAGCAAATTCGGCAAATGACGACAACAGCTCTAATAGCCTACTTCGAACGTGTTATTTCCTTAACGGAAGCAGAAAAGTCTCTCGTAGCAGAAGCTTTCCAGGAGCGAAAGGTAAAACGAAGGCATTTTATTCTGCAGAAAGGGGACGTATGCCAACACCACACATTTGTAGTGGAGGGCTGCTTTAGAATGTACCTGGTAGACGACAAAGGCAAAGAGCATAACCTGCAGTTTGCCATTGAAAACTGGTGGATAACAGACATTGCCAGTTTCTACGCGGCAGAGCCGAGTAGCCTGTACATAGAAGCGCTGGAAAATTCAACCATTCTTCAATTAAGAAAGGAAGACCAAGTCAAGTTCTTTGATGACAACCTCACGTTTAACCGGATTTTTCGGGCCCTTACGGAAAATGCCCTGGTCAACGCGCATCGAAGAATTCTGCAAACTATCAGCTCCACCGCCGAAGAGCGTTACCTCGACTTTTTGAAAAGGTATCCGCAGTTCCTGCAGCGGCTATCCAATGTGCAGATTGCCTCCTACCTGGGGGTGACGCCCGAGTTTCTGAGTACCATCCGCAAAAAGAGGGTTGGCTCTTAATCTACCTTAGCCGCTTTCTTAAACTACCTTATGGGCAGCCGCAGGCCAGCCCCTCCACCTTTGTAGCACTGGAAATCTTTAAAAAACAGCCAAGGTGGAAAAGAAAATAATTGCCGTAGTGGGCGCGACTGGCCTGCAAGGAAAGGGAGTGGTAGATGCGCTAGTGAAGGAGGGTTCTTTCACCGTTCGGGCCGTTACTCGAAACCCCAAGACCTATCAGGGCAAGGCACACGAAGTAGCACAGGGGGATTTGACGGACCTGGCCTCCATGACCAATGCCTTCCGGGGTGCGCATGGGGTATTCGTGGTTACTAACTTTTGGGAAGGAGCCGATGAGCTGGCACAAGGGACACTGGCCGTAGAAGCTGCCCAAAATACCCAGGTGCAGCATTTCATTTGGTCCACGCTGCCAAACGTGGAGAGAATCAGCAACGGGCAGTTTACCGTGCCTCAGTTTACGGGGAAAGCCGCCGTTGATGAGGTGGTGAAAAAGGCCGGTTTTGCGCAGTATACCTTCGTGCAGCCGCCGTTTTACTTCCAAAACTTCTACGGCCACACCGCCCCGCAGCAGCAGCAAGATGGCTCCATCGGCTGGACTTTGCCCATCGACCCCACCAAGCAGGTGCTGCACATGGCCGACATACACGATTTGGGTAAGGTGGTAGCCGGCGCGTTTTTACACCCCGAGAAGGTGGGCAGTGGCGCTTATTTGTCTCTGGCGACCGAAGTAAATAGCTTCCAGGATGTGGTGGGAGCGTTCAAGGCCAACGGGAAAGAATATACGTTTTACCAAGTTCCGGCCGAGGTATTTGCCGATTTCTTTGAGGGCGCGGAAGCCGTGGCGCAGTTGCTAGGCTACATTGAGACCTACACGTACATGGGCCCTGGTTCCGAGGCGCAAGTTCAATTAGCTAACGAAATTGCAACCGAGCCCTTTACCCCGCTCAGAGAATGGATTAAAGCATCTGCCTAGTGCGGGGAATTGAAGATGGGTTTCGCAGTAACCTAGGAGCTTAGTAGTCAAGGCTGGAGTGAAGGTTCTCGGCGCTGCCATAAGCAACTTCCAATCGCATTTCTAGGGGGCCGCGAGGTCATCTTATTACGTTGTCATACGCATCTGGGGGCCACGCAGTGAAACATCTCGCGTGGCCCCCAGATGAGCATGACCCGAACTTTAGCCGCTCTATCCCTTATGGCGCCGAAGCCTTGGGCTTGGCGCTCCGGGCAAAGTCACCGGCTTTCACAATAGTTAACTTAGAGTAATCGAGGTATTTCTTGGCGGCGGCGCTCACCTGCTCGGGCGTGAGGGCGGCGATGCGGCGGTCGAGCTCGGCGTCGTAGGCGAAGGTGCGGCCCTCGGCTTTGGTGAGGTACTGCGCCCAGGTGCTGGCCAGGTTACGGTCTTGTGAGCGCTGCACTTGGAAGTTTTGCAGCGCGGCCGATTTGGCGGCTTTCAGCTCGTCGGCCGTGACGCCGTCTTTGAGCAGGCGCTCCACTTCTTCCTTGTAGGCTTGTTCGAGGCGGGCCGAATTGTCAGGGTTGTAGATGGCATAGGACCCAAAGCCGCCCACCTCGTCGTTATCATCGGCATACATGTACGAGCCCACGCCGTAGCTCACGCCCTCTTTCTGGCGGATGCGGGTGGCGAGGCGCGAGTTCAAGAAACCATCACCTAGGATGTAGTTGGCCATGTACAGGGCCGCGTAGTCGGGCGAATCGTCGCGCAGCGGATACTTCATCATGGCCACGAACATGGCGTTGGCCTTGTCGTTGGTTTGCAGCGCCTGGCTTTGGGCCGTGCCGTTGAATACGCGCTGCGGAATGCGCACGTAGGGGCCGCTGGCCTTCCAGGTGCCAAGCTGCTTGTCGAGGCGCTGGCGCAGAGCCGGCTCATCGAAGCTACCCACCACGGCCAGTGTGGCGCTTTGAGCGCCATAAAACTGCTTATAAAAGGCGCGCACATCTTCCACCTTAATGGCCTTGATAGCAGCAATCTCGTCGTCGTACGAAAGCGTTTCCAGCGGGTGGCCCTTGGGGTAAGGCGAGCTTAGGCGATTGGCCAAATTGAAGGCCAGCGCCTGGGGTTCTTGCTTTTGCGACTCCAGGTCGGCGAGGCGCGCCTGCTTGAGCTTCTCAAACTCATCGGCCGGGAAGGTGGGGTTGCGCAGGCAGTCGAGCACGATGTCCATCACGCTATTGAGGTGCGCTTTGTCGGTCTGAATGCCCGCCGTGGCCGTTTGGCCGCCGCCGTAGAAGTACACTTGCGCCTGCGCTTTATCGAAGGCATCCCGAATCTGGGCGTAGGTGCGCGTTTTAGTGCCGCGCTGGAGCATGGCCGCCGTAAGCTCGGCCACGCCCGGCTTGCCTGTGAGCGAGGCTTCGGTGCCATAGCGCAGCTTCAGTTCAGCATTCACCGAGTTGCCGCGGGTTTGCTTTTGCAGCAGGGCATACTTGAGGCCGTTCTTTTCTTGGCCTAGCTTGGTGCGCGTGTTGATGTTGGCGGGCGAGGCATCGAAGGCTTCGCCGGCCGCGATGGCGGGCTCGCCTTTGTAGTTCTTAACCAGCGCGGCCACGTCGGGCGCGGCGGGCACCGTGCTGCGGTCGGGCTTGTTGTCGGGCTCGAAGAGGCCCACGGTGCGGTTGCTGGGCTTGAGATAGGAGGCGGCTACCCGCTGCACATCGGCGGGCGTCACCTTGCGCAGGTTGTCGCGGTAGAGGTACACCAAGCGCCAGTCGCCGGTGGCGATGTATTCGCTCAGCGTCAGCCCTAGGTCATCACTTTTCTGAAATAGCAGCTCAACGTCTTTGAGTAGTTTAGTTTTGGCGCGGGACACCTCCTCAGCCGTGGGCGGCTGGGTGCGGGCTACGGCGTCGAGGGCGCCGAGCATGGCCGTGCGGGCCGAGTCGAGCGAGCGGCCCTGGCGCACATCGGCGTAGAAATACGCAAAGCCAGGGTCGTGCAGTGTGGGCGTGAAGCCCCAGGTGCTGGCCGCTTTTTTGGTTTCGACCAGCGCCTTGTACAAGCGGCCCGAGGGCTGATTGGTGAGTACATCGACCAGCACGTCGGTGGCAGCGTAGTCGGGATGCGCGCCGGCCACCACGTGGTAGGCCACGGCCAGGCCCTGCGTGTCGCCGGGGCGGCGCAAAGTCACTGAGCGCTCGCCATCCTGGGTGGGCTCGGTGGTGTAGGTGGGGGACAGCACGCGGGTGGGCTTAGCAATGGGCCCAAAATCCTGCTTGATGAGCGCCAGCGTCTTGGCGGGGTCAAACTTGCCGGCTACCAGCAGCACGGCGTTGTCGGGCTGGTAGTAGCGCTGGTAGAAAGCTTTGAGGTTATCAATCGGCACGCGCTCAATATCCTCCTTTGAGCCGATGGTCGATTTGCCGTAGTTGTGCCAGAGGTAGGCGCTGCTTAGCACGCGCTCCATGAGCACGCGGCTGGGCGAGTTTTCGCCGCTCTCAAACTCGTTGCGCACCACGCTAAACTCGCTGTCGAGGTCCTTCTTAGCGATGAAAGAATTAACCATGCGGTCGGCCTCTAGGTCGAGCGCCCACTTCAGGTTCTCGTCGGTCGAGGTAAACGTCTCGAAGTAATTAGTGCGGTCGAGCCAGGTAGTGCCGTTGGGGTTGGCGCCGTGCTCGGTCAGCTCCTGCGGGATGTTGGGGTGCTTGGTCGAGCCCTTAAATACCATGTGCTCCAGCAAGTGCGCCATGCCGCTTTCGCCGTAGCCCTCGTGCCGTGAGCCCACCAGGTACGTGATATTGACCGTGGCGGTAGCCTTCGACTGGTCGGGGAAAAGCAGCACCCGCAGTCCGTTGGGCAGCTTGTACTCGGTGATGCCCTCCACTGACGTCACTTGCGTGACGCCCGCTGGCAGGGCGGCGGCAGTTTGGGCCAGCAATGGCCGGGCGGGCAGACCTAGGGCCAACAAAGCCCCTAGCAGGAAAGTGTGTTTCATACAATGGCAAAAAGGAGGGCGGTAGAATACCACTAAATAAATGCCTTATGCCGTGTTTTCCAAAGCATTGAATTAAGAAAGAGTTGAAGCGCAAATACGGGGCAGCAGTAGTAAGCAGGGCCTCCTAGGTGCCTACCGCAGGCTTTGACGAGAATAGAGAGAAATAAAAATTAAATAATTTTTATTTTATATATTAAGATTATACATTTATTTAAAATTCAGAATTCCCTCAACTTACATCTCAATTTAACTCTCTTGCTGCATGAACTGCCCCTCTTGCACCTCCGACAACGTACAGAAGCTGAGCATTCTGTACGAGTTAGGCACTAACGACATCCGCACGTCCAGCGTCACTACCGGGCTGGGCGGTGGCCTAAGCCGCGGCAGCGGGCTGGGCCTGGGTACCGCTCACACATCGACTAAGGGCACCTCGCAGTCCAAGCTAGCCAGCAAAGCCTCGCCGCCAGCTAAACAGTCTTATAAGGTAGCGCTGGCCATAGTCCTTGGCATCCTTATGCTGCTGGTTGCGGCGGGCAACGGTTTCTTTCTTACCATCGCCTTGCTCCTCATAGGCGGCGGGGGTTATTTGCTCTACCGGGCTTACCTCTACAATAACAATACCTGGCCGCCTAAGTACGCCATATGGCAGCAATCCTGGCATTGCAATAGGTGCGGGGATATCTACTCGCAAGGTGCGTAATGGCCGCTGACCGCGTTTTGCGGCAACCTCACCCGGCCTGATACAACGCGGCCAATCAACAAGCGCTCTCATCTCAAATGATAGGGCTCTTGTTGGTTGGCCGTTTTAGTTATCTTACTTCAGCGTCAGCGAGTAGGCCACCACCTGCTCTATTTGGGCCGCCGTCAGCGTTTTATTAAAGGCTGGCATTTTACCCATACCATTTATTACCAAATATGTACGTCCCATAGTATTGAGGTTACTTTTGGTGAGGTCGTGGGCGCCGTTTAGGCCCAGGCGGCCATCTTTGCCGTGGCAGCGTTGGCAGTTTTTTTGAAAAATTAGTTGGCCCGGCGTGGGCGGCGCGGCCTGGGCGCGGGCGCTTAAAGCAAGCAAGCCCAGCGCGAGAACCGTGTTTTTATACTTGTTCATAGCAATTTGCTAACGCGAAAACTGCGCCGAAAGTAACCCGCTGGCCGGGCCAAGTAGCGCCCGCGCCGCTTTCGCGCCCGACCTTTGCCCTGTTATTCTATTTTTTTAGTTACCCTAGGCCCGTGCGCGTTGCTGTAGTTATCAATACCTCCTGGAACATTTGGAACTTCCGCCGTGGCCTTGTCAAGGCCCTGCAAGCCGCCGGCCACGAGGTGCTGGCTATTGCCCCGCCCGACGCCTACTCGGCGCGCCTGGAGAGTGAGCTAGGGTGCCGCTACGTTCCCATCCTGATGGAGAACAAAGGCACCAACCCTATCAAGGATGCCCAATTAACGCGCCGTTTTCTAGCCATTTACAAGCGCGAGCGGCCCGATGTAGTGCTGCACTTCACCATCAAGCCTAACATTTATGGCACGCTGGCGGCCAAGCTGGCGGGCGTGGCCAGCATCAATAATGTGAGCGGCCTAGGTACGGTTTTTCTTATTGAAAACCTGGTGAGCAAAGTAGCCCGCGGGCTGTACCGCTTTGCGTTCCGGTTTCCACACAAGGTCTTTTTTCAGAATAACGACGACCGCGAGCTGTTCATTCGCTACGGCCTCATCCGGCCCGAGCGCACGGGCCTGGTGCCCGGCTCGGGCGTCGATTTGAAGCGCTTTCGGCCCCAGCCCAGCGCCGACAAAGCCGCCAATACGCCCTTTACCTTTCTAATGGTGGCGCGGGTGCTCTACGAAAAAGGCATCGTAGAATACTTCGAGGCGGCGCGGCAGCTGCGGGCCACCCTAGGGCCCGACAAAGTGCGGGTGCAGCTACTTGGCGGCCTCGACGAGGCGGGCGGCGTGGGCGTGCCCCGCGCCACCTTTGAGCAGTGGCTGGCCGAGGGCACCATTGAGCACCTAGGCACTTCCGACAACGTGGCCGAGCACCTGCACCGCGCCGACTGTGTGGTACTCCCCTCCTACCGCGAAGGCACTCCTAAAACGCTGCTCGAAGCAGCAGCCTGCGGCAAGCCCTTAATAACCACCGACGTGCCCGGCTGCCGCGAAACCGTGGAGCACGGCCGCAATGGTTACCTCTGCCAGGTGCGCTCAGCCGACGACCTAGCCGCTAAGCTGCTGCAACTAGCCCAGCTGCCGCCCGAGCGGCTGGCCGCCATGGGCGCCGCCAGCCGCCAACTCGCCGAAGAAAAATTTGACGAAAACCTGGTACTGCGCGAGTACTTGAGCGCTGTAGCCGAAGCCGCAAAAAACTAACAGAAAGCACTTTGAGTAGCATTAATTCAACTTACCATCTTACGTAAATTTTATACCTCATCCATCAACATTTATGGAAGTTATCTCCCATTCCCTGCCTGGACTGCTTGAGTTTCGTCCTCGCATTTTTGGTGACCCTCGCGGCGCATTTTTCGAAAGCTTCAGCGCCCGCACCATGCAAGGCCTGGGCCTGCCTACCATCGACTGGGTGCAGGATAATCAGAGCAGCTCTAAGGCCGGCACGCTACGCGGCCTGCACTTCCAGAAGCTGCCTCACGCCCAGGCCAAGCTGGTGCGTGTGGCCCAGGGCCGCGCCCTCGACGTGGTAGTGGACCTACGCCGCGACTCGCCCACCTACGGCCAGCACGCCAAGGTGCTGCTCACAGCTGAGCTGGGCAATGCGTTCTACGTGCCCGTCGGCTTTGCCCACGGCTTCGTAGCACTGGAAGACAACACCCTCTTTCTCTACAAGTGCTCGGACTACTACGCCCCCGGCGCCGAGGGCGGCCTGCTCTGGAACGACCCTGCCCTAGGTATTGACTGGGGTTTTGAGGGTGAAGCATTAGTGTCGCCCAAAGATGCCATCCTACCTACGTTAGCTGAGCTGGAAAGCCCTTTTTAGAGAATTAGCAATGAGCAATGGGTGTCGAGGCACCCATTGCTCATTGCTAATTCTCTACAGCAGAGGCAACAGCGACTCCAGCCCCATACCGCGCGAGCCTTTTAGCAAGATGAGTTGGCCGGCGGTGGTTTGGTGGGCCAGCCACTCGGCCGCGGCGGCCTTGTCAGCAAAGTAATGGGCGGTTGGGTGCGCCGCGGCGGCGTCCTGCATCAGCGGGCCGATGAGCACGGCGTTGGGCAGCCCTAGGTCGGCCAGTAGCTCGCCGAGAGCACGGTGCTCGGCGGCGCTGGTGTCGCCTAGCTCAAACATGTCGCCCAAGATGACCAAGCGGCCTTGCCCGGCAGCCACGGGGCGCTGCGCAAAGCTGCGCAAGGCGGCGGCCATACTGCTGGGGTTGGCGTTGTAGGCGTCGAGTATCAGGTCGTTGCCGCGGTCGGTTCGCACCAACTGCGAGCGATTATTCTGCGGATTATAGGCAGCCAGGGCGGCGGCCACTTGGGCCGAGGGCACTTCAAAATAAGCCCCTACGGCTGCCGCCGCTGCCATATTTGGAAAGTTGTACTCACCCGTAAGTTGGGCGGCTACTTCGGTTCCGTCCCACAGGCGTAGGCGTAGGGCTGGGTCAGCAGCCAGCAGCGTGGCGGGGTACGCGTCGCCGGGCTGGGGGTAGGTAGCAGGCGATAGGGTAGAGTAGCCAGCAGCGGAGGCAGCAGCCACAATCTTGGCATCGAGGGTATTGATGAACAATGAACCGCCGCTAGCGGCTACATAGTCGAACAGTTCGCCCTTGCCTTTCGCAATTCCTTCCTCGCCTCCAAAGCCTTCGAGGTGAGCTTTGCCGATGTTGGTGATGAGGCCGTGCGTGGGCTCGGCCCACTGGCAGTAGTCCGCAATTTCGCCCCGATGGTTGGCGCCCATCTCAATCACGGCAAAGTCGTGCTCCTCGGGGCGCAGGCGCAGCAGCGTGAGCGGCACACCAATGTGGTTGTTGAGATTACCGATAGTAGCCAGCACCCTATACTTCTGGGCTAGCACCACCGTCAGCAACTCCTTGGTTGTGGTTTTGCCATTTGAGCCCGTGATGGCCAGCACGGAGCCCCGAAACTGACGGCGGTGCTCCTGGGCCAGGGCCTGCAGGGCGGCCAGCGGGTCGGGGGCGTAGGTGTAGCGCGCCGGGTCTTGGGCAGCTAGTTGTTCATCATCGACTACGGCGTGGTGGGCACCTTTGGCCAGCGCGCCGGCGGCAAAAGCAGCCCCCCGAAAGCTCGGGCCGTTGAGGGCAAAGAAGAGCGTACCCGGCTGGGGCTGGCGCGAATCGGTGCTAACCTGGCCTTGGGCGGCGAGGTAGTGGGCGTAGAGGGGCGTCGTCATCACGGCCGCAAAGGTGGGGCCCTAGGCGGTATTTAGCGGCTAGTACTTTACCACGCGGTGCAGGCTGGCCTGGCCATCGAGCACCACACGCAGCAGGTAAAGGCCGGGCGGCAACGCGGCCAGGCCGGGCAAGGCCAAGTCTTGGGCGGGCGACTCGGCCAGCTGCTGCTGGTGCAGCACGCGGCCATCGGGGGCTAGCAGCGCCAGGGTGGTGGTGCCGGCCGCGGGTAGGCGCACCGTCAGCGCTTGGTCGAACACACTCGGGAACACCACCACGGCTGCCGCGCCGGTGCGCACGGCCACCACCGGCGAGTAGTGACTGGTACCATCTAGGTCTACTTGGCGCAGGCGGTAGTACACTAGGCCAGACTGCGGCGGCTGGTAGTTAAATGCGTAGTGCTGGGCTTGGGCGGTGGTGCCGGCCGCCGCCACCCGGCCCACCGGCGCGAAGGTGCTACCGTCGGTGCTGACTTCTACCACAAAGGCCTCGGCGTCGCGCTCACTGGCGGTTTGCCAGTGGAGGCGCACAGCTGGGCCCTGAGCTTCGCCTGTAAAAGTGGTAAGGGTCACGGGCAGCGGCGTCACGCTCAGGGCTTTGGCGTTGTAAGCTACAAAGGCCTGGTCGCTGCTGCCACTAAGTTTAATCTGAAAGCTCTTGATGCGGCTGTAGTCGCTGGGCACGATGTTGAAGGCCGAAAAATCGGCTGCCCACAAGCGCAACGGGCGCGGCGTTTTCGTGAAGTTGCTCAGCAGGCTCATCACCGTTTGCGAAGCTTCGTAGAAATCGACTGTCCAGTTGCCTACCACTGGCACATCGGTAAATACTATTGTGAGGGGCTGGCCCACCGTCTTGCCGTCGGCATCCAAAAACTGGTACTGGTCGCCTAGGTCGTCGGGCGAGGCAATTTGGGTCACGAGCACATCGGGGGTACCGTCGCCAATGGCAGCGGGCACCACCGAGTTGAGGGCAAATGTGAGCGTGCCGGCCGGCAGATTGGCCACGCCCGTGCCTAAGTCGAGGCCCTGCACCCCATCGGTGAGGTACTGTGCAAAATCATTGGCGGGCGGTGGAGTGCTGGGGCCGTTATCTACCTTATCGAATAGCTGCCCTAGGGCCACCTTGGTGTTGCCAGTGAAGGTGCTGCTGAGGGCGGCTACCGGCAGCGCTTGGTACTGGCCAGGCGTATACTCTACCCCTTTTGCCGTAAGCAGCTGGTTGTTCACGCCCGTAGAGAAGCGCTTGCCGTTCAGCGTGAACGCCAGCAGTTGCTGCGAGTTATCGGGCAATGTCGGGTTGAGCAGCGCGTTAAGATTGAGGCCCGTGCCGCTACGCCAATAGCCGTTATAATCGGTAATAATTTCGGTGACGTAGGTAGTCGCCGTTTGGGCGCGCAAGCTGCCGGCTAGCAGTAGTACAAAACCAATAGTAAATGTTATTTTCATAATTATCAGTTAGTTATGCAAAATACAAAAGTATACAGAGGCCAGAAATACACCAGAAACAGGCTCACTTTTTCTTTTAGCCACTCGCTACAAGCCGTACTTTTAGTGCTTGCATCGCCAAGGCCCGCAACTTCTTCCCCCAGGCTTGCTGTTGACTACCAACTAGTTTTACCCTTCTTGTCTCTCGCTCATGGCGCGTCGCGTTAGCCTCCTGGTTTTTTTGTTGTTGGCGTGGGTGGGAGGCGTGACCCCGGTGCACGCCCAAACGACGGGTACTCGGTTTGGATTTGAGTTTGGGAGCGTGGCCAAGCTCGTGCAAGGCACCGACACGCTAACCCACGCCTGGGTGGGTGGCCTCAACGCGCCGCAATTCAGCAACATCGACCTGAACGGCGACGGCCAGCTCGACTTGTATGTGTTTGACCGCGAGGCTTCGCGCAGCTACACGTTTCTCAACGTGGCGGCCGCCACCGGTCGGCATTGGGAGTACGCCCCGGTGTACGAAAATGCGTTTCCGACCGACCTAACCAGCTGGGTAACTCTGCGCGATTATGACTGCGATGGCCGGGCCGATATTTTCACTTACGTCGAAGGGGGCAACATTCGGGTGTTTCACAACGAGGGCTCGGCTGGCGGTAGCCCGCGGTTTGCGCTGGCCAGTGGCGAGCTAGACTTTGCCCTCACCAGCACGCTCAATGTCAATATAAACTCGGGCTACTACAACGTACCCGCGGTGCAGGATGTAAACGGTGATGGGCGGCTAGACATTCTGACCTACGATTTCTCGTCTTCTACCAACCTAGAGTTGTACCTAAACACGGGCACTGGGCCGTGCACCGACCTAGGCTCGTTTCGGCAGGCATCCAACTATTGGGGGCAGCTTTCGGCGTGTGCCGACTGCGCCATGTATCAGCCCAATGGGGTGGCCCAGTGCCAGGCCAAGCGCGTAATGGGCCCTGTGCCGGGCGACGGCACGGCCAAAATCCTGCACAGCATGGGCCACAACGTGCTGCTCGTGGACCTCAACGGCGATGGCGTGCTCGACCTGCTCGATGGCCGCGATAACTGCCCGCAGCTGTCGCGGCTGCTTAATACGGGCAGTAGCAGCACGGCCGCCTCATTCACGCTGGCGGGCATCAGCAGCGCCTTTCCTTTAGCCACGCCCCTGGCCACTTCGGTGTACCCCGCACCCTACAGTTTTGATGCTGACCTAGATGGCGTGGCCGACCTAGTGATAGCGCCCAACCAAATTACCAATCAAGATGACCGTGTGAGCATGCGCCGTACTGTGCGCCAGTATCGCCTCACGAGCAGCGGCGGGGCGGGCGCGCTGCCCACCTACAGCCAGGTAAGCGACGGCTTTCTGCAAAATGATATGCTCGACGTGAGCGAGGGCGCAGCGCCGACCTTCGGTGACCTCGACGGCGACGGGCTCACCGATATGCTGGTGGGCTCGCAGGGCGACCTCGTCAACGGCTACTACCGCAGCAGTATTTACTACTACCGCAATGTGGGCACGGCGCGCCGCCCCGTGTTCCGGCTCGTTACCGACGACTACCTAGGGCTGGCGGCTACGGCGGCGCTCACGCCCACCAGCCGCTTCGAGAGCCTGCGCCTGGCGCTGGTAGACCTCAACCGCGATGGCGCCCTCGACCTCGTGTATTCAGTGTATGCGGGCAGCAGCAACCGACTGCACTTCCGGCTCAACCAGGCGGGCGCAGGGCAGGCTGCCGTTTTCAATGCCGCTGCCGACGATTACTTCCGGCCGCAGGGCTCGGGCGGCACTGGCGCTATTGCTACTTATGCGGGCGATACACCGTGCTTTTTTGATGTAGATGGCGATGGCTATGTGGACCTGCTGCTCGGCACCAACGACACGAGCGAGCCGGGCTCGAGCCTGCGCTACTACCGCAACCAAGGCGCGGGCGTGGCCACCAACAGCCTGTTTGTGCTGGCTAACAACGACTACGGCCAGCTGCGCAACAATGGCGCCCGCCTCATCAACCTAGCCCCCACCGTGGCTGACTTCGACAGCGACGGCCGCCCCGACTTGCTCACGGTGAGCGGCGCTGGCACAGTGCGCTTTTACAGTGACTTCCGCACCCAAGGAGCGGCCTTCACGGAGCGCACCGACTTGTTTTATAACAAGCTAACCAGCAGCTACCACGCTGCCCAGCTCGGCCACGGCACGCTGCTGCACTACGCCCCCACCGCCGCCGACCTCAACCAGGACGGCACGCCCGAGCTGTACATCGGCACCGAAACGGGCGGCATCGTGAGCTACCTCACGGGGCGCCAGACCCCGCTGGCTACCGAGCCTCCCGTTACCATTCCGGCAGTGGCCCTAGGGGTATATCCCAATCCTGCCAACCCCACCGACGCGGTAACCGTCGAAACGGCACAACTTACCAGCCTGCGCTTGCTCGACCTCACGGGCCGCCTCGTGCGCCAGGACGCTACGCCCAGGCGCACACGCACCCTCGACCTGCGCGGCCTCGCGCCTAGCCTCTACGTAGTACAAGCCACCACCGAGACTGGCACAACGGCTACCCAAAAGCTGTTAGTGAAGTAGCTAAATAGCAAGGCAAGAAGGCTAGGGAGCCATACGCATCCCAGCCTTCTTGCCTTATTCTTTATCTCAAGTCGTAAGCGTCGGCATCGCTCAGGGCCGATAGCTGCTCGCGGGCCTCGTGCAGAGGGTGGCGCATGAGGCGGCGAGTAAGAATAGTAGGCATGGAGCCAGCCTGAGCTAGGTAGTCGCCCCTAGGGTCGAGCAGCATGGTGTGGCCGCTATATTCTATCCCCAAGCCATCGAGGCCAATGCGGTTGACACCGGCCACGTAAGTTAGGTTTTCGATGGCACGCGCCTGCAGCAGCACCTTCCAGGCATGCACGCGGGCGTGCGGCCAGTTGGCCACATACAGCAGCAGGTCGTAGGGCTCGGCGGAGGGGTTGCGGCTCCACACCGGAAAGCGTAGGTCGTAGCACACGAGCGGCTGAATACGCCAGCCGCGCCACTCCTCTACCAAGCGATTCGTGCCGGCCGTGTATACTTCGTGCTCACCGGCCATCCGAAACAGGTGGCGCTTGTCGTAGGCGCTGTAGCTGCCATCGGGGCGCACCCACAGCAGGCGGTTGTAGTAGCGCCCGGCCTCAGTTATCATTACGCTGCCCGTCACTACGGCGTCGTAGCGGGCGGCTTGCTCGCGCAGCCAAGCTAGCGTGGCACCCTCGCCAGGCTCGGCCTGAGCTGCCGCGGCCATGCTAAAGCCAGTGGTGAACATCTCGGGCAGCACAATTAAATCGGTGAGCCCCGGCCCAGCGAGGGCCGCAGCTAATTGGTCGGCTAGAGCTGCGCGGTTGGCTGCTGGCTCATGCCAGTGCAGGTCCGTTTGCACCAGCGACACGGTAAAATCAGACATACGTGTAAAGAGTATCTAGGAAGGCGGATATTGGTAATGAGCGCAAATAGCGCATACTTAGGTGATAAGTAGCAATTTTCTAAACAAAATTCGGCTAGGTCACCTCATTGACGCAAGCGGGCAGCCGCAGCTTCCAGTGTAAGTAATTCTTTGGCAAAGCAAAAACGCACTAACCCAGGGTCGTAGCCATCGTGGTAGAAGGCCGACACCGGCACCACCGCCACGCCCCACGCACGGGCCAGCTCGGTGGCAAAAGCCACGTCGCCGGCCTGCGAATATTGCTGGTAGCTAGCCAGTTGAAAATAGCCACCCGGTACTGGCAGCAGCTGCCAGCCCGTGTTCGCCAGCAGCTGCCGGAAGGCATCGCGCTTGGCCTGGTAAAATGCGGCCAGTCCGCGGGCGTGCGCATCGGTGGGGTCGGCGGTCAGCACGTCGGCCAGCGCGTGCTGGGTGGGCGTGCTCACGGCGAAGGTCACGAACTGGTGCACCCGTCGCACCTCGGTGCTGAGGGCAGGCGGGGCCAGGCAGTAGCCCACCTTCCAGCCAGTAGCGTGGTAGGTCTTGCCAAACGACGACAGCACGAAGCTGCGCGCTCGCAGCGCCGGGTGCTGGCGGGCACTGCGCGGCGCCACGCCATCAAATACTAGGTGCTCGTACACTTCATCAGAAAGCACCAGCACATCGGTGCCCTCGAGCAGGTTGGCCAGCGCATCCCAGTCGGCAGCCGTGAATACGGCCCCGCTGGGGTTGTGCGGGGTATTAATCATGATGAGCCGTGTGCGCGGACCTAGGGCCGCCCGCACGGCATCCCAATCGGGCCGAAAGTCGGGCGCGGGCAGGCGCACGTAGCGCGGCACGCCTCCCTGCAGTCGCACCGCCGGGCCGTAGAGGTCATAAGCTGGCTCCAAGATAATGACTTCATCGCCGGGGCGCACCACGGCGGCCAGCACTACATACAGCGCCTCGGTGGCCCCGGCCGTGATGGTGATTTCGGTGGCGGGGTCGGGCGCCGGTGCATCGGCTTGCAGGCGGCCTACCTGCGACGCAATGGCCTCGCGCAGGCGCGGTAGGCCCGGCATGGGCGCATACTGGTGGCTGCCCGGCGCTTGGGCGTGGTGGGCTAGGGCCTCGCGCAGGGCCAGCGGCGGGTCGTAGTCCGGAAAGCCCTGCGCTAGGTTCAGCGCCCCAGTTTCCTGGGCCAAGGCCGTCATCTGCGAGAAGATACTAACCCCGATATCGGGCAATTTGGAAGCCAGCATAAATGCGAGGTAACGCCTGCTGCGGCGGCACGTAGAAAACAGGGTGACCCCAAAGATAGATAGGTGAGACAAGGCTGCGGCCACTCCGGTTGCCCTAGCCTCCGCCGTATCTTTGCGTACAATTAAATCCTCAATTCTCTACGTAGAAATTAAGCCTTTTGGATTTTATGGCTATTGTTTATCGTACTTCTTATTTGCTATTACACCACGACCCCACCGGCGCTACTATCGAAACTGAGTGGCAAGGCTTCGTGAATTCTGAGCAGTTGCGTGCCTCCCTGCTCGAGGTGTTGCGCCTGGCGCGCCAATACCGCATAAAAGGATATATTGCTAATAATGTGCTGCTACGCACCATTCGCCCCGCCGACCAGGACTGGATAAACGAGGTGTGGTTTCCGGAGTTTGCCAAGCTTGGTGTGCAGCGCCTCGCGGTCGTCGTGTCGCAGGACGGCCTCAACCGCATGGGAGTAGATAATATTATGCAGCGCGCTACGCCTCATTTACCCTTCGATACACAACACTTTGCCGACGCCCAGGCGGCCCGGCAGTGGGCGGCCGTAGCCAGCACTGGGCGTACGCAGCTAGCCTAGGTTACCTGGCTCAATACTACTACCTAAAAAGCCCCGCCAACGGTCGTTGACGGGGCTTTTTTATAGAATAGTCCTCTTGGGCTTACAGCGCTTGCTTTAGCTCCTGCGGGAAGAGCTTGCGTACGTGTTCGACTTTGCGGGCCGATACGGCTTCGATGTAAGGATTTTCGGGGTGCAGGCGGTAGTAGCCCTGGTGGTAGTCTTCGGCATCCCAAAATTGCTTAAAGGGCACTACCTGAGTTACGATTTTAGCGTCGTACTGCTTCGAGGCATTCACCTTAGCAATGGTTTGCTCGATTATCTTTTTCTCCTCCGGCGTGCGGTAAAACGCCACCGAGCGGTACTCGGGACCCGTATCGTTGCCCTGGCGGTTGAGCTGCGTGGGGTCGTGGCTGGCCGTGAAGAACACGCTGGCTAGCGTTTGGTAGCTGATGACCTTGGGGTCATAGTAGATATTCACTGTTTCGGCGTGGCCGGTGTTTTGCGCAGCCACTTGCTCGTAGCTGGGCTTGGGCACCGTGCCGCCCGCGTAGCCGCTCACTACTTGCTTCACGCCTTTGAGCTCCTCAAAAGCTTCTTCCTGCGCCCAAAAGCAACCGCCAGCAAAGGTGGCTTGCGCCAAACCGGCCGTGTTTTTAGGAGCGAAGCCTGCCGTGGAGGCTGAGAGCACCGCCGCCGAAGGAGCCGGGGCCTTAGTTTGCGCCTGCGCAGGCTGCTGCGAGCCGCAAGCGGTAAGAGCGAATAAGCCAAGGCCTAGGGCGGCCGATAATAGCTTGGTCATGAGTAGGTGAGAAAGAAAAGCAAGTGGGCTGTGACATACGCCAGTTACCAGGCGTGCGGATTCTTTTAAACACCTCTTGCTAGCGCGCAGTTCATTGCCGGCACGCTCATTTTGATGGCGTTACCTGGCCAAAGCCGCGCAGCTTTGCGTAGTAGAGCCATCCTTGCCCTGCTTCTCTCATTTGCTCGCCTATGCCTCTCCAAGCTTTCGCTAGCACCCTCGGTCTTGCCCTGGGCGCACTCGCCATCTGCCCGGCTCATGCCCAAAACCGGGTCGCCAACTACGGCTTCGGTCAGCCTGGCACGGCTAGCTACGAGCACTTTAGCTTCTGGACCAACAACGGCCGCCGCACCGATGTGCAGTACGCCTATGGCAAAGACCGCCAAGACACGCAGCTACGCTACGCTGGCCTAGGTCGGCTAAATGGGCAGCGCTGCTTCAAAGTGCAGTTTCCTAATCGCCGCACGCTGTACCTAGTGCCCAACGGCAATACGCTGCGCGTAAGTACCGCCAGTGGAGGCACTCCGAAAACCTTCGCCTGGGAGTATGAAGGCCCTGTCAATGGTGTGGGTACAAATTGCAGCGTATGCGTAGCCGATGCCACCGCAGCCATGCAGCTGCTACGGAAGCATTATTTGAGGTAGAAGGACATGATGCCGGGGTAGCGTACAGGGCCGTCTACAGCTCAAAAAGCGAACCTAGGGTGATATTACCTTACATCAGGCCCTTCAGCTCCTGCAACTTCAACAGCGCCTCGATAGGCGTGAGCGTATTGATATCTAGCGTTTGCAGAAGCTCGCGCAGCTGTTCCAGTTTGGGGTCGCCGGGCTCGAACATGCTAAGCTGGAGCGTGGGCCGCGTGGCCATGGCGGTAGTGGCGCGGGGCCGCGGCTGGGCCGACCTAGGCGACTCGTCGAGGCCAGCCAGCACATCGTCGAAGTCGGTGGGTGCGGTGGGGTCCACGGCGTCGGGCAGGCCGGTTTGGGTGCGCTCCTGCTCTAGATGGTGCATGATTTCATTGGCGCGCAGCACCACGGCGGGCGGCATGCCGGCCATGCGCGCCACGTGGATGCCGAAGCTGTGCTCGGAGCCGCCTGGCCGCAGCTTGCGCAGGAACAGCACCCGACCATCGGCCTCTTGCACCGCCACGTTGTAGTTGCGCACCCTAGGGCAGTCGTCGGCCAGCTGGTTGAGCTCGTGGTAGTGGGTGGCAAACAGCGTTTTGGCGCGCGCCTTGGGCGTGTTATGCAGGTGCTCCACAATGGCCCACGCAATGCTGATGCCGTCGTAGGTGCTGGTGCCACGCCCAATTTCGTCCATCAGCACCAGGCTGCGGTCAGAGAGATTATTCAGAATCGAAGCCGTTTCTGTCATCTCCACCATGAATGTGCTTTCGCCCTTGCTCAGGTTGTCGGAAGCGCCCACGCGGGTAAAAATCTTGTCGATAATGCCAATGGTCGCCGCATCGGCGGGCACAAACGAACCCACCTGCGCTAGCAGCACGATGAGCGCGGTTTGGCGCAGCAGGGCCGACTTACCGGCCATGTTAGGGCCGGTTATCACTACTATCTGCTGCTCATCCTGGTTGAGGCAGATGTCGTTAGGAATGTAGCTTTCGCCGGGCGGTAGCCCGCGCTCAATCACCGGATGGCGGCCCGCCTTAATGTCAAGCGTGGGTCCGTCGTTCACCACCGGCTGCACGTAGTGGTACTGCCGCGCCGTGGCCGCAAACGAGGCCAGGCAGTCGAGCACACCCACGGCGCGAGCGTTCTGCTGCACTTGGCTCACGAAGTCGAGCGCCGCTAGCACAACCTCTTGATAGATACGGCTTTCAATAACGAACAGCTGTTCCTCCGCGTTGAGGATTTTCTCCTCATAGGTCTTCAGCTCTTCGGTCACGTAGCGCTCGGCATTCACCAGGGTCTGCTTGCGAATCCACTCGGCAGGCACCTTGCTTTTGTGTGCGTTGCTGACTTCGAGATAGTAGCCAAACACTTTATTGTAAGCTACTTTCAACGACGAAATACCTGTGGCGGCCTGCTCACGCTGCTGCATTTTGAGCAAAAAGTCCTTGCCCGAAAACGCCAGCCCGCGCAGCTCATCGAGCTCCGCATCGACGCCATCCATAATGACGTGGCCCTGGTTGGTGAGCAGCGGCGCATCGGGGCGGATTTTGGTTTGAATCTCGGCCCGCAGTGTGGTGCAGGGATTGAGTTGGTCGGCGAGCTTTTCGAGGGCGCGCACACCCGAAGCGGCCAGCTTTTCGCGCAACGGCGCAATGCTTTCCAGCGCCCGGGCCAGTTGCAAGAGCTCCCTAGGGTTCACCCGGCGCACGGCCACCTTCGAGATAAGGCGCTCTAGGTCGTTGATGGGACGCAAGTGGGTTTGTACCGTTTCGAGCAGCTCGGGGTCGGCCACGAGGGCCGCCACCGTGTCGAGCCGCCGCTGAATTTGGCTTACTTCCTTGAGGGGCAGCACTACCCACTTGCGCAGCAGGCGGGCACCCATTGGCGTCAGGGTCTGGTCTAATATCTCGATGAGCGGCACGCCGCCGGGGTGCTGGGCTTGCACCAGCTCGAGGTTGCGCACTGTGAAGCGGTCGAGCCACACGTACTTATCTTCTTCGAGCCGTCCTAGGCTGGCTACGTGCTGAATGTCTGTGTGCTTGGTCTCGGCGAGGTAGTGCAGAATGCAGCCCGCCGCAATGACGCCCTCCTTAATCGTATCGACGCCAAAGCCCTTAAGCGAGGTAGTGCGAAAGTGCCGCGTAAGGGTATCGTGGGCGTAGTCGTGGCCAAATACCCACTCATCCAAGGCATAGGTGCAGAAGTCGGGGCCGAAATGCTCGTCGAAGTCGCGGCGGCTTTTCTTGCAAAACAGTACCTCCGCGGGACGGAAATTCTGCAATAATTTCCCTAGGTAGTCCAAGGTACCCTGCGCTACCAGAAACTCGCCGGTGCTAATATCCAAGAACGAAATACCCGCCTCGTTCTTGCCAAAGTGCACGGCAGCGAGGTAGTTGTTTTGGCGGCGCTCTAGGGTATTATCGTGCAGGCTTACGCCGGGCGTCACGAGCTCGGTTATGCCTCTTTTTACTAAGCCCTTGGCTTGCTTGGGGTCTTCGAGCTGGTCGCAAATGGCCACGCGCTGGCCAGCGCGCACCAGCTTGGGCAGGTAGTTGTCAAGGGCATGGTGCGGGAAGCCCGCCAGCGCCACCTCGCTGGCCGTGCCGGCGCCGCGCTTAGTGAGCGTGATGTCGAGAATGCGCGCCGAGGTCACGGCATCTTCGCCGAAGGTCTCGTAGAAGTCGCCGACCCGAAACAACAGCACCGCGCCCGGATGCTGCTGCTTGAGCTGGTAATATTGGCGCATGAGCGGCGTATCGGCCACCGCGTCGGGCTTGATATGGTCGGGCCCCAGCGACTTAATAGCAAACTTGGAGGACTGGGCGGCGGGGGCAGAAGCAGTAGACACAGAGCGGAGCGCGACCTTTGGGGTTCGCGTTTTTGTAAAAGCTAACGAATTGGTTGGTACTCCTGGCCAGCAATTGCTGGGCAAGGAGTGCCAGAACTAAAAACCCTTATTGCGAACGACAAAGTTCGCGCTACTTCTATGCGCAAACTCACCATGCAGGAACTCAACCGCCTGCCCGTGGCCGATTTCAAAGCTACGCCCAAAAGCCCGGTCGTTTTGGTGCTCGATAATGTACGCTCGCTGCACAACGTGGGCGCCGTATTTCGCACCGCCGACGCCTTTGCCCTGGAGCACATCTACCTCTGCGGTGTCACGGGCCGGCCACCCCACCGCGAAATCACCAAGACCGCCCTAGGTAGCACCGAGTCGGTGGCCTGGACGCACACCTCCACCACCCTAGAAGCCGCTCAGCAATTGCAAGCCGCTGGCTATCAGCTAGTGGCTGTGGAGCAAACTACTGGCTCGGTGCAGCTACCGCAGTTTCAGCCCACCCTAGGTAGGCCGCTGGCGCTGGTGCTAGGCAATGAGGTCTTCGGCGTCGATGATGAGGTACTAGCCCTCTGCGATGTCGCCGTAGAGATACCCCAGCTCGGCACCAAGCACTCGCTCAACGTGAGCGTGGCGGCTGGCGTGGTACTCTGGGACGTGCTTAATAAGCTGGCAGTCTTTCAATAATCGCCCCGCAAAAGGGGGCGTGCGTGGGCAGCTTATCCTCCTAACAAAGTTGTAGGGATGTTGTGCAAAATACGGTTATCTTTGGACACTACCCATCCTGATTTTCACCTCTATCCCCCTCTATGTCATTGTCCTCTACTTTGTTGGGATGCCGAACACTAGCCTTGGCTGCGGCTTTAGCGGCCCCGGGCTGGGCTGCGGCGCAGCAGTTAGCTCCTAGCCCGGCTCTATCGGCCTTCGCAGCCCGGGCCAAAGCGCAAGGCCTGAGTGCGGCCGATGTAGCCAGCCCACTTGTCACCAGCACCACGTTCGACGCTAGTACCGGCATCACACATACCTATCTGCAGCAGCGGGTTAACGGCCTCGTGGTATTCAACGCGACCGGAGCCGTGCACACTAATAAAGACGGGAAGGTTCTGTTTGCCATTCAAGACTTTGTGCCCGACGCCGCCAAGCTAGCGCCGTCGCCCACCCCCACCCTCACGCCCGAGCAGGCCGTGACCGCCGCCGCCGTAGGCCTAGGTTTGCCCCGGCCAGTGGGCCTACACTTGCTCAACGACGCCCGCGTGGCCGATGGCTTAGTGTATAACAATGGGGGAATTTCGGAGACCGATATTCCGGTGCGCCTGCTGTATGCGCGCGTCAATGGCAAGCTGGTGCTGGCCTGGAATGTGACCATTGCGCAGCTCGACCAGCAGCACTACTGGAACGCCCGCGTGGATGCCCAAACCGGCCGCTTAGTTGATAAAAACGACTACACCGTGAGCGAGCAGGCCACCTTTGGCCAGTATACGCAGCGCGCGCAGCATCAGCAGCAGCAAGCACTGGCGTTCAGCCACGTAGAAGCTCCGGCGGCTACCTTCGAGCCCACTGGCACCACGGCCGCCAATAGCCTGACGGTTTTTCCCTTTCCGTTCGAAAACCCAAAGGAGGGCGCTCGGCAAGCGGTGCCGCTGGCCGCCGTTGGCTCGGCCTACTCGCCCTACGGCTGGCAAGTATCGCAGGCACCCACCGGTACGTTTGCGGACACCTACTCGTATTTGAGCACCAACAAGTACCTGACGCGCGGCAACAACGTGGCCGCCTACGACGACAACAGCAGCACCGCTAGCGGCGCTAACGCGGCTAATTTCAATTCGATAACGACCTCACCCGACGGGGGCTCGACGCTGAATTTTGATTTCCCGTTTGACCAGACAGCGGGGGCCCGCAACAACCTAAGCGCAGCTACCACCAACTTGTTCTACGTGAACAACATGGTGCACGACGTAATGCAGGCGCACGGCTTCGACGAGGCTTCGGGCAACTTCCAGTATAAGAACGCTACCACCAACGGCAAGGGCCTCGACCCGGTGCGGGCCGAAGCACAGGATGGCGCAGGCCGCAACAACGCCAACTTCTCGACGCCCATCGACGGCAACATGCCCACCATGCAGATGTACCTGTGGGACAACGTGTCGAGTGCGCTCACCATTACGGCGCCTAGCACGGTGGCTGGCAGCTATGCCTTTGGCACCGCCAGCTTTGGCCCCAGCATCTCGACGCTACCCAACGGCCTGTGCGGCAACATTGTGCCCGTCAACGATGGTGTGTCGGCCGATGATGGCATTCACTCGTGCGCGGCGCCCACCAATGCGGCGGCTCTTGCCGGCAACATTGCCCTTATCATGCGTGGCGGCTGCACGGCCCCGGCCACCAATAACTTCTCCGATAAGGTGAAGTTTGCCCAAGCTGCCGGTGCTATTGGTGCCATCATCTACGACTCGGACCCTACCAGCACCGCCCCCCTAGGCCTAGGGGGTACTGATGCTACCGTCACCATCCCGGCCATTGGCATCAGCGGGGTGCTGGGTACGCGCCTCAAGGCCGCCCTCACAGGGGGCACGGTGGGCGTGGGCTGCGCCAAGGTCACGACCTTCGCCGACTGGGATGGCTCCTTCGACAACGGCATTATTGCCCACGAGTACGGCCATGGCATCAGCAACCGCCTCACGGGCACGCCTTACAACTCGGCGAGCTGCGCTACCCAGACTTACAACAACGGTGACTCTTACACCCAGGTAATGGGCGAGGGCTGGAGCGACTTTTTCGCTCTCTGGATGACCACCAAGCCCGGCGATGATGGCAGCACGATGCGGTACCTAGGCTACTACGTAAAAGGTGGTACCAACTCGGCCGGTCCCGGTATCCGCACCAAGCCCTACTCCACCAACTTCACGCGTAACAACCTGACCTACGGCGCTATTGTAACGCCGACTGCCACAGGCACTTTCACTTACCAAGAGTCGCACTCGCTGGGCGAAATCTGGGCCGAAACGCTCTGGGACTTGAACTGGCAGTTCATTTACAAGTACGGCTACAACAACGACCTCTACGGCAGCACGGGCGGTAACAATAAAGCGCTGCGCCTGGTGCTAGATGCCTGCAAGATTCAGGCCTGCAACCCAGGCTTCTTGCAAGGCCGCGACGCCATTTTGCGCGCCGACTCACTCACCAACCGCGGGGCCAACTCCGACCTCATCTGGAACGTGTTTGCGCGTCGGGGCATGGGCTACAGCGCCAAGGCCGGCGACCGCCTCAATGGCCTGCCCATATTCACGGGCATTGCTGAGGCCTTCGACCTGCCGCCCCGCGCCAACGTGGTGGTGCTAGCCAACCAGAACAGCACCGTGGTGAGCAGCGCCCTCGAAGCCTTCCCCAACCCCGCCCAAGACCTGCTAACGGTGCGCACGCAGGTAAGCAGCGCTACCCCCATGCAAGTGACGGTAGTAGACCTGCTCGGCAAAACCGTGCTGGCGCCTACTGTAGTGCCCGTAGCCCAAATGCAGCAGCGCGGCGTGGAGCTGAATACCAGCCGCCTCGCCCCTGGCATCTACGTGGTGCGCGTGAGCACCACCAGCGGTATTTACACTACCAAGGTTACGATTCAGCACTAAGCGACCTAGGGCGCATGGCGCTACTAAAAAAAAGCTCGGCTTCGGCCGGGCTTTTTTTAGGCCCGTATGCAAGCGGGCTATGTCTCCTTCCGCGCCCCTCCCCCGCCCCGATGCCGCGCTGCTCGCTCTGCGCCCTCACGTAGATGGCCAGCCACCCGCCATTCCTACGCCTACTACCGTCGCCGATTTTCAGCATCAAGTGCTGCGCCCGCTGCTCAAGCTACAGCACTCAGTGCTGCTGGCCACCGTGACGGATGTGGCTCTCGATTACCGCCTGCCCCTAGGTGCCCCCGAGGCCACCCTGCGCCTCGCCCTCACCGAACTGCTCACGCGCAACGTGCGCCTGCGCGCTACCCTTACGGGCCTCGTTAGCGGCCTTTTCACTCAGGAGGAGCTGGCCTTCTACCGCCAACACCGCAACGAGCTGAACCGCCGCCTGCTCGACCTAGCGCAGCAGCGAGTGCTGAGTAGCCTAGCTGAGCTACCCGCTGGCCCCAATAAATAGTATACACTCCTACCTAGGAACGCAAAAAACCCCACCGAGCAATATAGCTCAGTGGGGTTTTGGTTCTTACGCTTACTACCTAGGGGCCTAGTCGTAGCGCGAATCGCGCAGCTGCACCGGAACAGCCTTCGACTTCTTGCGCAGGCGCATGTTCAGCAGCTCCACTATCAGGGAGAAGGCCATTGCGAAGTAGAGGTAGCCTTTTTCAATCTCCTTATGGGCGGCCTCCATTACTAGCATAAAGCCAATCATGATGAGGAACGAAAGCGCCAACATCTTGATAGTGGGGTTTTTATTTACGAAGTTGGCTACCACCCCGCTGAAGGCCAGCATCACACCCATGGCGCAGATAACGGCGGCTATCATCACCAGCACGTTGTCGACCAAACCCACGGCTGTGAGGATAGAGTCGAAGCTAAACACGATATCGATGATGATGATTTGCAAAATTATTTGGGGCAGTGTGGCCTTGCCTTTGCCGGCCGCATTTTCATCTTCTTCCTCACCTTGCAGCTTGGTATGAATCTCGGTGGTGCTCTTGTACATCAAAAACAAGCCGCCCGTTAGCAAAATCAGGTCGCGCCCGCTCACTGGGAAGGGCTCGTCGAGCCACGGCAGCGGCAGGGTAAACAGCGCCGAGCGCAGCCCCACTATCCAAGAAATACTCAGCAGCAGGCCAATGCGAAACAGCAGTGCCAGTAGCAAGCCGATGGTGCGCCCCCGCGTTTGCTGGTCTTCGGGCAGGCGGTTGACCGTAATGGAAATAAAGATGATGTTGTCAATCCCCAGCACGATTTCCATCAGCGTGAGGGTCAGCAAGCTAACCCAAGCTGCGGCGTGGGTGAAAGCGGAAAAATCGTACATTATCGCAGATTTAGCGGATTTAACGGATTGCGCAGATACGCCCGCTGCGCGGGCTGGCTAACACGCTACGCCACGTTGGTGAATAAATGAAAATATATATTAAACAAGCACTTAGCTGCTTGCGCTTCGCAACCAGCTAGCAATACTTGCAAAAACGGCTAACGCTCGCGTAGTCAGTCCCGCGCCCCGGGGCATATCTGCGCAATCCGCCAAACCCATTAAATCTGCGGTCTATTTCATGTTGACAAACTGCAGTGGCTGGCCATTATCCGTGCGGCGCAGCAAGGCAATAACAGCTTGTAAGTCGTCTATTTTCTTGCTGGTCACCCGAATCTGGTCGTCCTGCATTTGGGCTTCGACCTTAATCTTGCTGTCCTTAATCGTCTTGATGATTTTGCGGCCCGCTTCTTTGTCTACTCCAGCGCGCACTTTTATCGTTTTCTTTACTAGGTTACCGCTGGGCTGCTCCTCGGCCGTAAAGTCGAGCGCGGTGCCATCAATGCCTTGCTTCACTACGCGGGCCAACAAGATGTCTTCCAACGCCTTAATGCGCATCGAATTTTCGGAGCTGAGCAAAATGGTGTTGCCTTTTTTGTCTAGCTCCATGCCCCCTTTGGTGTCGCGGAGGTCGTAGCGGGTGGCTAGCTCTTTCTTGGCCGTGTTCACGGCGTTTTCCAGCGTTTGGGGGTCTACTTTGCTGACGATGTCGAAGGAAGGCATGACGATAACTGAAGAAGCACGCAGCCACCTGAGCAGCTACATGAATTTTGGGTAAAGGTAAGTGGGTTTAGCCTGGTCCGGCATACCTGCTAGTTTCCGGCCGATAGGCTTTTTACGTTAGTTTGCGTTCCGATGTCGATTCAACCTTTCCCCGAATGGCCCGCCCTGGTAGCGGGCTACAACCGCATCAATGCCTATGGTCAAGCCAACGGCATGATACTGAGCGTACCAGCACCCGGCCAGGCCGAATACCGCATGGTCATTCAACCCGAGCACCTTTCATCGCCGGGGGTGGCACACGGCGGCGTGCTGGCTGGCCTCATGGATGCCGTGCTCGGCGCCGCAGCCCTCACGCTGGCCTTCACCACAGGCGAACTTGTATCGACGGTCGAGTTCAAAATCAACTTCTTGCATCCCGTGCGCCTCGGCGACGAACTGCGCGCCACCGCCCAAGTCGACCACGCGGGCAAGTCGCTTGTGGTGTGCAGCGGCACCATCTACCGCCAGGCAGCCGGTAAGCCGGGCGAAACAGCCGTAGCCCAGGGCCTAGGTACCTTCAACCGCTACCCGGCCGGCAAACGCCTCGGCGAGCTAGGTTCTATGCTGCCCTAGGGCCTGCCTGCTGCCAATACAAAGGCCCGAGGCTTGCGCCCCGGGCCTTTGTGTAGCTTGCAAGAAGTAGCCTGCGCTAGAGGGTGGCGCTGAGGGCCTGGCCTACAGAAGCAGGCTCATAGTCAGCATCTTCGTCGCCAGTCAGGTTAGGAGCGGCTACTTTGCGCACGTTGCGAGCGCAGTCTTCGTCGCGGTGGTTGCGGCCCACCGTAAACTCCACCCAGTCGCCTTCGCGCAGGTCGTTGAAATCGCCTTCCGAAAGGTCAGCGTAGGAGAAGAACAGGTTATTGGGCGGCATTACCACGAAGCCAAAGCCGTTCTTCAAATTCTTGATGGTGCTGATGCCTACAGTGCCTACTGGGCCAGCTGCAGTAGGGCCGCTGGTGCGAATGACGCGCGGTGCAGTAGAGGGGGTAGCGGCCGCAGGGGCAGCGCTGGTGCCGGGGGCAGCCGCAGGGGCCGGCGTCGGGGCACCGTTGTAGCTAAAGCCAGCCGTGGAGGGCGCAAAGGCAGCGGGCTCGCTCTGCGTCACAAACATGTTCTCCACTACCTCGTCTTGCTCTTGCAAGCCGCGGTCGATGACGGCGTGCATGGCCACTGGGTAGGTAGCTTGCTCCAGCAGGTGCTGCGAGGCACGCGTTACGCGGGTTTCGCCTTTGAAATCTTCGTATTTGAAATCCCAGTTCAGCAGCATCACGCGGGTACCCACGGTGTTGAGCTTGCGAATGAGAGGCACGTAGTCCGAGTCGCCGGCGATAAGCACTACTACATCAAGGGTCTTGTGCAGCGCCATCTCGAGGGCTTCGAGGCTCAGCCACACGTCGATACCTTTTTCCTGAAGCCGACCGTCGCGGGTTTTGAGGGGCATGTAATGCGTGCACACCCCTAGGTTCATCAAAATATCGTCGAGCAGGCGGTCATGGAACAAACGGTCCTTGTCGCGGGCTTCAGTAGCCGAAAGGCGTCCCCGGAAGAAATGAGCAGTGGTTACTTGCGCCAAGCGCACATCAACATCTTCCTCCTCAGCTACTTGGTGGCGGATAAATTCGTGCAGGCCTTCGAGGCTAATGCGGGCCTTACGCTCGTGCTGAAAGTAATAATAATCGCTAATCTTAAGAAAATAATTGCCGTCGTAAAAAACGCCGACCCGGATGAGGGGACTGTTCATCTGGTTCATAAAAATTGGGGTATTAAGTGGGGGGTAGAGAGTTATTTATGTAGAGCGGATAGATTGGTTGACAGCTTCGAAACAGCGCAAGCAACTAACTATAAATCAGATAATAAGGACTAGCCTACAGTCAAAAAAAGACCGCACTGTATAGTTCACGTTAGATTACTTTCGCTCCAGCCGGCCACTCGTTCCAACGCGAAACTAATAGTTTGCCCCGATAACCGCAACTCTTCGGGCTTAAAACCCTAGGTGACCGACTACTAAGCCCAGTACCAACAGCCCATACCCTAGGCAAATAGCGGCTTCCATAACATTGCCAGATTTGGACCCGGTGCTCAGCAGCGGAATTTTAAAACTGAAGTCGGTAAGCGGCAGCAGCCAGCGCACGCCAGATTTTGTGAGCGTATCAGCCAATAAATGAGACACATATCCACCACCCGCAAAATAAGCTATCCCATGCCACCCTAGGCTACGGTTGGCTAAGTCACCGATATAGGTCCAAAGGGCGGCGGCCCAAATTGTATGTGTCCAAGAACGGTGGGAAGTGAATGGCGCCAGCGCGATAAAAGTACCGAGCAGGCTTAGCCATAAAAATTGTGTATATAGTCCTATCAAGACGGTGCCCAGTCCTGTGAATAGCAAGGCTAGGCGCCGGGCTGAGCCGCCTTGCAAAGCCACGCCTATCAGCCCAAAGGCCAGCGCGGCGGTGTAGCTCAGGCGCTGGTCGGGGCCAGGCCGCAGTTGGAAGTAGGCGTAGGCGGCCAGGGCCAGCGCTACACCACCAAAAGCCCAGCGTACGTAGCCCTGCGTGAAGCCTAGGCGCTTGCTCAGGCGGCTTTCAGGATGGTCGAGGTCGGGGGCGAGAGCCGAGAAGCCTGCTAGGGCGATACCGGGCAGCGAGAAGGGAATGCCGGGCACGAGGCCCGCAATGGCCACGCCCGTAATAAGGCCAATGGCCAAGTGAGCAGAACCGCGCAACTAATTAATTTTATACGATTTATAATTTATATAAGAGACTCTTTATGAGCCGAGATGCCTAGCTTATGAGGCGGTTAACCCGCTTAGCGTTTGCTACTCGTAGCGATAGTTTAACTTCTGCTTTCTACGTCCTTACTGCGGCAGCTTAGTTAGCCTACTCGTTTGCTAAGAGATTGTGATTTTAAGCGCATTTTGGGCATTTCACCGAAAGATTAGGACACTACTTTGGGCGAATTGCGGTTAGAAAAGGTAGCCATTACTAATAATTTTGGTCTAAGGTACGGCAGAAACCTTCGGGCTGCCGTAGCAGTATTCTCGCAGTTGCCCGGCCGGAATAGCCCCCAGCCGGGCTAGCCGTTTTTAGTTGTTTGATAGCCCTATCCTGTGCAAGTAGCTGATTTTCTTCGCTTATATCGCCTCGACGCTGAATTACAAACCCTCAGCGCTCGCTTGCTGGCCGCCTACAAGCCCGCCGATGCCACCCGCCCGGCCGACGACGCGGCCCGGGGCAGCGAGCTACGCCTGCACTTGCGCGGCTTGGTCGGTTCGCAAGACGCGGTAGTGGTAGCCGCTGCGGCCCACCACGCCCACCCCAACGTGTTCATCTTGCACGACAAGGACGAGGCGGCGCTCTTTATGGCCGACCTGCGCCACTTGCTGCCCGATGGGCCCGAGGCGTTGCTGTTCCCGAGCTCGTACAAGCGTCCGTATGAGTTTGATGAGACGGAAAATGCCAACGTGCTGATGCGGGCTGAAGTGCTCAACCAGCTCAATGCCAGCCGGCAGGCCAGTGTGGCGGCCCTAGGTACCGCACCGCTCATCGTGACCTATCCCGAGGCGCTGAGCGAGAAAGTAATTAATCGCCAAAGCTTGGTGCAGAATACGTTCACGGCTAAGGTGGGCGACAAGCTGGACGTGAATTTCTTAGGTGAGCTACTGGGGCAGTACGACTTCGAGAAGTCGGATTTTGTGTATGAGGCGGGGCAGTACGCAGTGCGCGGGGGCATTGTGGATGTGTTTAGCTATGCCAATGATTTGCCTTATCGCCTAGAACTGTTTGGCGACGAGATTGAGAGCATCCGCACATTTAACCCTGAGACGCAGCTATCGGTGGAGCCGCGCACGAGCGTGAGCATTATTCCGAACGTGCAGACGAAGCTCTTGCAAGAACGGCGCGAGTCATTTTTGGAGTTTTTGCCTCGCACGAGCTGCTTGTGGGTGAAGGACATGCGTCAGACGTTGGACATTGTGACTGAGCTTTTCGACAAAGCCGAGAGCAACTTCAAGCGCTTGCTGGAAGAGGCAGGCGGCATGCAGATTGTCTCGAAGCCCAGCGACTTATTTGAGGCGGGCAAAAGCCTGAAGAAGTGCCTTGACGAGTATGCTATTGTGGAATTTGGCAAGCGGTTTTACTTCAAAAACGCTCAGGAATTCCAGTTTACAGCTAAGCCGCAGCCGAGCTTCAACAAGGATTTTGAGCGGCTGCTGAAGAATATTCGGGAAAATAAAGTCCGCGATTACACTACCGTTATCGCGGCTGATTCAGTGCGGCAGGCCGACCGGCTGCGCACCATTTTTGACGAGCTAGACCCCAACGTGCAGTTTCAGCACTTGCTGATTGCCTTGCGCGAAGGCTACGTGGATGAGCAGCTGGGTCTGGCCGTGTACACTGACCACCAGCTGTTTGAACGCTACTACCGGGCACAGGAAACGCGTAAATTCTCGAAGAAGAAGGCGCTGACCTTGCGCGAGCTTAAGACCTTGCAGCCCGGCGACTACGTGACGCACCAGGACTACGGCATTGCGCGCTTTGCGGGGCTGACGCAGATTGAGATTGGCGGTCATGTGCAAGAGGCCATCCGGCTGGTGTACCGCGACGACGACGTGCTGACGGTGAGCATTCACGCGCTGCATAAGATTGCGAAGTACAGCGGCGCGGAAGGCTCTCCACCTACCATGAGCAAGCTGGGCTCGCCGGAGTGGGAAAACAAGAAAAAGTCGGTTAAGAAGAAGGTCAAGGACATTGCGGCCGACCTTATCCGGCTGTATGCCAAGCGCAAGAGTGCGCCGGGCTTCGCATTTCCGAAAGACGATTTCTTGCAGGCCGAGTTGGAGTCGAGCTTCATTTACGAAGACACACCCGACCAAGCCAAAGCTACCGAAGACGTGAAGCAGGACATGCAGCAGCCCCACCCCATGGACCGGCTGGTGTGCGGCGACGTGGGCTTTGGCAAGACGGAAGTAGCTATTCGGGCGGCGTTTAAGGCGGCGGCGGGCGGCAAGCAGGTGGCAGTGCTAGTGCCCACAACCATTCTGGCGATGCAGCACTACAAAACCTTCCGCGACCGCCTGGCCAACTTGCCGGTGACGGTGGAGTACATCAACCGCTTCAAAACGGCCAAGCAGGTAAAGGAGACGATGGAACGCGTGTCGGCGGGCAAAACTGATATTCTCATCGGCACGCACGCGCTTACCAACAAGAAGTTGCAATTCAAGGACCTAGGGCTCTTGATTATTGACGAAGAGCAGAAGTTCGGTGTGAAAACCAAGGACAAGCTCAAAGAAATCAAGGTGAACGTAGATACGCTTACGCTGTCGGCTACTCCGATACCGCGCACGCTGCACTTCTCCCTGATGGGCGCCCGCGACCTGAGCGTGATTGCCACACCGCCGCCCAACCGCCAGCCGGTGCAGACCGAGCTGCACGTGTTTGACGAAATCATTGTGCGCGATGCCATTGCGCGGGAGCTGAAGCGCGGCGGGCAGGCCTTTTTCGTGCATAATCGCATCTCCGACATCGTAGAGATGGCTGCCACCATTGTGCGGCTGGTGCCCAATGCCCGCGTAACCGTGGCCCACGGCCAAATGGAAGGCGAAGAGCTGGAAAAACGCATGATGAAGTTTGTGGAAGGCGAGTATGACGTGCTGGTTTCGACGAACATCATCGAAAGCGGGCTGGATATCCCGAATGCTAACACCATCATTATCAACCGGGCGCACCTTACTGGCCTCAGCGACTTGCACCAAATGCGCGGCCGCGTGGGCCGCTCGAACCGCAAGGCCTATTGCTACCTACTAACGCCGCCCGTAGCCAACCTGCCCGCCGACGCTCGCAAGCGCCTCAACACCTTGGAGGAGTTTTCGGACCTAGGAGCCGGCTTCAACGTGGCCATGCGCGACCTCGACATCCGGGGTGCGGGCAACCTATTAGGCGGCGAGCAGTCGGGCTTTATCAACGACCTAGGGTACGAGGCGTATCACCAAGTGCTTGACGAGGCCGTGCAAGAATTGAAGGAAACTGAGTTCCGCGACTTGTTTTTGGGCGAGGGCATGGGTGGCACCAGCCAGCAGCGCCTTCAGGTGGCCGCTGGCGCCCTCAATAGCGGGCCTAAGGAAACGCAAATTGAGACGGACCTGCCGGTGCTCATTCCGGACACGTACGTGAACAACGTGTCGGAGCGCTTGCAGCTGTACGCCAAGCTCGACCGCGCCCAGAAGCCTGAGGAGTTGGCCAAGCTGGTGGCCAGCATGACCGACCGTTTTGGCCCGCTGCCCGAGCAGGTGCAGGTGCTGGTAGATGTGGTAAAGCTGCGCTGGCTCGCCAGCAAGCTGGGCATGGAGAAAGTGACTCTGAAGCGCGATACGTTGCGCGCCTACCTGCCAGCCGGCCCGGGCACCGAGGCCTACTTCCAGGGCGAGAAGTTTGGGCGCATTCTCAACTTCGTGCAGACCCACCCGCGCACGGCCCGCATGAAGGAGCAAAAAGACAAGCTGCAGGTGAGCATCGACGGCATCCGGAGCGTGCAAATGGCTCAGCAGCTGTTAGTAGAGCTGGGCGCCGAAGAGGCTGTGGCCGCCTAGGTTGCCCCCACTACTGCCTACAAGCAAAAGCCCTCCTCCGCAGTGCGGAGGAGGGCTTTTGTTATTTAAAACCGTAAGCCTACCGCTTAGGAGCTACGTAGATGGTGCCGGTGCCACGACCCGGCTCGCCGGTGAGGGTGAGCCCCTCGGCAGTGGCTTGGTAATTGCCGCTACCATCGGCGGTGTAGAAGGTAAATTCAGCCTCGCCTTTGGAATCCGTTTGCAGGCTGGGGTTCCAGTAAATGGTGAGGCGACGGGGGTCCGACTCGGGGGCATTGAGCACGGGCGCGCCGTAGCGGGGGCGGTAAAACTCGCGGGCATCATAGTACCCTGGTAGTTTCACGACTAATAGCCCAGAATTGGTGTTAGTACCTGGCCCAGTGGGAGCTTTATAGTTCTTGTTGGCGCGCTTGGTGTAGATGGCAATAGCCCCACCACTGCCGCCAAAGATGGCAGCTTCGTTGCCCTTGAACACTTCTACAGCCTCTACATCGGTCGAGTTAATCGTATTTATGACATCAGCCTCTACCCGCTGGCCATCCAGAATAAATAGGGGCGTACCCGAGTTACGAATCTGAACGCTCTGGTTGGGCGGGCTGCCACTGATGGTGAGGCCCGCCACCCGGCCTTGCAAGAGCGAGAAAATCGGAATACCCGACTGCGCGGCCGGCATATCGGCAAAGTTGATGACTGTGTTGGCGACCACACCCGGAATCAGGCGGCGGGTATCGTTGGCCGGAATTACACTGCGCTCGCGCTGGCCAGTCACGGCTACGTCGGCCAGGCGCACATTGCGCAGGCCATCGTCGGGCATGTTTTGGAGCTCGGTCACGCGCTGCTGGCGGCTACGCTTGAGGTAGTCGGCTACGGCGGGCGTGGGGGTCGCAATATTGGGCAGGCCCGGCAGGGGTATGCCCGTGGTGGGGGCCCCTAGGTCGGGGCGTACGGTAACATTGGTGCCGCCGCTAGTGCGCCGCCCTTGCAGTGTCACCACGGCCGTGTCTTTGCCATCGAAGCCGACGAAGCTAAAGCGGCCTTGTGCATCGGTGGTGCCGGTGAGGACCTGCCGCACTGGCTTGCTTTCAATAAACGTGAGTTGGCTATTCGGAATGGGGTTGTGGCCCATGCCCGTGACCACTCCGCGCAGAGCTAGCGCCTGCTCGTTCTCATACTGAGGCGCAGGCGTAGGGCCAGCTAGCAGGTCCTTCCACACAAAGCGGCGCCAGCCTTGGGTAAGCAGCAGGTCGTCGAGGGCGCGGGCGGTTTCGGAGGTAGGGTTATTGAAGTAGTAGCCAGGCGCCTCCACGTAGCCAGCCAGGTCGGAGGTCAGCAGCAAGTTGGAGGCAATGTTGTCGGCGGTGGGGTCGAGGGTGGCAGCGCCCTGCTCGGCCACAGCCACCGAAAAGCGCGTGGTTACGGGCTGGCCGCTGGCGTCGGTCACCTGGGCTTTCATGAGTACGCGCTCGTGAATACCGTAGGCAGCTTTGTCGGCCGTGAGGGTGATGCGTAGCGCGGCCGGGCCATTCTGCACAAAAGCCAGGCGCTCGGCCTGAGGCTGGCTTTGGGCATTGAAAAGGGTGAAGTGCGCAATACCGCTCGGGTACTTCGACTTCAGCACGTGCCAGCTCACGGGCTTGCCGTCGGAAGAAAGCGGGCGCGGGGCCAACCCAATGATGTAGCCGCGCACCTCGGTGAGCAGCAGCGCCGGGCCGGGCGGGGTGGTGCCCTGGTAGCGCGCTTCTACATCAAAGGCATCGCCGCTATCTACCACGTGCAGAGAGTAGCCGCTGGGCTGCACGGCGGGCAACGGGTAGTCGGCAGTGGTGCCATCGGCCAAGGTCACGCGGGCGTGGTAGCGCTGGCCGGCAGCGGGTGTAAAACTGAAGCGGCCCATGCCTAGGTGCTGGCTTTTGAAGGCCGCGCCCACGGGTTTATTTTGAGTGTCAAGCAGCTGTCCACTAATGGTGGCGCCGCGCCCAGTGGCCGCCTGCGCCTTAAACCCCACCACCGCCGGCAGCCCCACCACTAGGTTGCCACCTTCGGGGAAGAACTGCACATCGACCTTGCCAGTTACTGTTTTTTGGGCAGCGGCGGGCCGGGTAGTAACGGCCGGGGCTGCGCCCCCACCGGCAACGTCTTTGGGTGCGGCAGGCCACACTTGCAGTTGGCGCTGATAAAAGAAATTCGGCCCCTGGTTGCGCATCCAATTGGTGTAGGCCCGCAGCAAGTAGGTGCCAGCCCGCAGCGTATCATCGAGCTCAATGTCGCCATTGGTGAGGCCGCCGGGTGCCACGCGCAGCGTGCGGCGGGCCACCAACTGGCGCTGCGGCGAGAGTAGCTCTACATACAAAATCTTACTCAGCGAGTCGGGCCGATGGCGCAGGGCATCTACTAGGTAGGCATTAAACCAGATGGTTTCGCCAGTGCCGTACACTGGGCGGTCGAGGTGCAGGTACACCTTCTCGGGCTTAACGGTGGCATAGAACGTGGCCACGCGCTCGGCCAGCACTCGCACGGGGTTATCGTCGAGGGGTAGGCGGAAGGCCGCCAGGCCACCTAGGGCCAGCAGCGGCGCCAGCCAGCGCGCCGCCCGGGCTGCACCTCGTTTTTTTATAGTAGGGAAAAACCTCATCATAACTAAAAGCCAAAAGCGAAGCCACGTAGAAAACGCCCCGCCACCCAAAGCAAGCATACACTCGCTCGCGTGGCGAAGCTATGAAGCAGAACCCGCTTGCCGGCACGGGCCTAACTGAAAGTGGCTCGCTGCGAATAGCAACGAGCCACACAGGGTACCTAGGGTGCCGTAACTCAAATTTTATAGCCAGTCGGGTCGGCGGGCGGTCGTTAGTCGCAGCCGTCGGGGCCGCAGGCGGGGCCATCGACTAGCATGGTGGGTTGGGCTTTGGGGTGGGCTTCGTCCCAGACCTTGGCCAGCACTTCGGCAAATACCTCGCTGGGCTGGGCGCCCGACACGGCGTATTTGTCATCAAACACGAAGAACGGCACGCCACGCACGCCTATTTGCTGGGCCTCGTACTCGTCGCGGCGCACCTCGTTAGCGTAGGTACCGGCCTCCAGGGCCTGGCGCGCGGCGTCGGCATCGAGGCCGATTTCGGCGGCCAGCTTCACCAAGTTGTCGATGGTATTGATATCCTGGCCTTCGAGATAATAAGCTGCAAAGAGGCGCTCCTTCATGGCGCCTTGCTGGCCTTGGTGGGCAGCAAAGTGAATGAGCTGGTGCGCCAGGAAGGTATTGGCCGGAATGGTCTTGTCGAAGTCGTAATTCAGGCCTACTTCTTTGGCAATCAACGTCATTTGGTCACCCATACGGCGGCCTTCGGCTTCCGACACACCTTTCTTCTTAGCCAGCGAGGCGTGGATACTTTCACCGGGCACGGGCACAAAGTCAGGCGTGAGCTGGAAGCTCTTCCACTCCACCTGCACATCGGCTTGGTGGCCAAACTGACCTAGGGCATTCTCAAACTTGCGCTTGCCCACGTAGCAGAAGGGGCACACCACGTCGGACCAGATTTCAACTTTCATAAGGGTAGGAGCTGGGGAAATAACTGAAAAAACACGAAGCCGCGGGGGCGGCGAAATGTTTGCTTTTCACCTGCCTTAACACGCAGCTACCGCTCAGCGTTCGGGCCCGCGGCCACTGACCAGGGCGCAACCTTCAACCTAGCCAGCCGGTAAGCCTAGGTAGCAATTTTCTTTCAAGAACTTACTTAACTCATGGAATATCAGAAATTAGGCTCCTCCGATGTTAGCGTTTCGCGCATCACCTTTGGTAGCTGGGCCGCTGGCGGCTGGATGTGGGGCGGCACCGAGCAAAACGACGCGGTGGGCGCCATTCACGCCGCCTACGACCTAGGCGTGACCAGTATCGACACGGCCCCCATCTACGGCATGGGTTTGAGCGAGCAGATTGTGGGCGAGGCTATCAAGAGCCTGCCTCGCGATAAGGTACAAGTACTCACCAAGTTTGGCATGCGCTGGGACGATAGCAAAGGTGACTTTGCTATGAAGACCAAGAACAACGATGGCCAGGACGTGGACGTGTACAAGTATGCCAGCCGCGACAGCATCATCAAGGAGTGCGAGGACAGCCTCAAGCGCCTAGGTACCGATTACATTGACCTCTACCAGCAGCACTGGCCCGACGTGACCACCCCCATCGCCGAAACGATGGAAGCCGTGCAGCGCCTCATCGAGCAGGGCAAGGTGCGCGCCGCGGGCGTCAGCAACTACTCGGTGGCCCAAATGGAGGAAGCCGAGAAAACTATTAAGCTGGCCAGCAACCAAGTACCCTACAGCATGTTGCGCCGCGACATCGAAAAGGACGTGGTGCCCTACACGCAGCAGCACGACCTAGGCATTTTGGTGTACAGCCCCTTGCAACTGGGCCTACTCACCGGCAAGATGAAGCCCGGCCAACACTTCGACGCCAGCGACCTGCGCAGCACCAACCGCTTGTTCAAGCCCGAGGCCGTAACGGCCGTAAACGACTTCCTGAACAAGCTGCGCCCGATGGCCGAGAGCAAAAACGCCACCCTAGGGCAGCTCGTGCTGCGCTGGACACTGGCGCAACCCGGTATCACGGTGGCGCTGGTGGGTGCCCGCAACCCCGAGCAAGCCACCCAAAACGCCAAGGCGATGGACGTGCAGCTGAGCTTTGAGGAAGTTGATTTTATCAACAAGCAACTGGCGAGCTTGCAGTTGCCGGGCTAAACTAATGGCTTTCTAAGAACGGCTGTCATGCTGAGTTTGCGAAGCATCTTCTTACGTCAAGGGCAGTAACCCAACGTGAGAAAATGCTTCGCAAACTCAGCATGACAGCCGTTTTAGGTGTTTGGCGAGGAGGCGTTTCTATTTTTGCCCCATGCCCCTGCCCTACCGCCGCCTCGTTGTTAAAATCGGTTCTAACGTCCTCACCCAAGCCAATGGCCTGCCCGATGAGGACCGCATGGCCCAGCTGGTGAACCAGATAGTGGGCCTGAAAAGCCAGCGCTGCGAGGTCATTTTAGTATCGTCGGGCGCGGTGGCGGCGGGTCGCAGCCTCATCACGCTGCCGCCTAAAGCTGATGCTGTGCGCAGCCGCCAGCTGCTGGCCGCCGTGGGCCAGGTAAAGCTGCTGAGCCTCTATGCCGCGCTACTGGCCCCGCACGGGCTACTAGGCGCGCAGGTACTGGTGACCAAGGAGGACTTTCGCGACCGCCAGCACTACCAGAACATGCAGAACTGCTTTCAGGAGCTGTTGCAGCAAAATGTCATTCCCATTGTAAATGAGAATGATGTAATTTCGGTCACCGAGCTCATGTTTACCGATAACGATGAGCTGGCAGGATTAGTAGCGAGTATGCTAAATGCCGACGCGCTGCTCATTTTGAGCAACGTGGATGGCATTTTTGACGGCGACCCGTCGCGGCCGGGGGCGCAGGTTATTCGGCACATTGCGCCGGCCGACACGGGCTTTGCCGAGTTTGTGACGGCTACGCGCTCGCAGTTTGGGCGTGGCGGCATGCTCACCAAGTGCTCCATTGCGCACAAGGTGGCCCGCCTAGGTATCAGCGTGCACATTGCCAACGGTAAAACGCCCGACATTCTGCCCGGCATCTTGGCCGAAACGGCCATCAGCACTTGGTTTCAGCCCAGCAAGCGTGCCTCGGGCACTAAGAAGTGGCTGGCCCACGCCCAAACTGCCCAAGCTACTGTGCACGTAAACTCCGGCGCCCGCGCCGCCCTGCTGACTTCTGGTCAAGCTACCAGTCTGCTGCCGGTTGGTGTAGTACGCATTGATGGCGATTTCCAAAAAGGCGACCTCGTGCGCCTAGTCGATGAACAGAATCATGCCCTAGGGTTCGGCCTAGCCGAGTACGGCGCCGACAAGGCCCGCGAGCGGCTGGGCCAGCATGGCCAGCGCCCGCTGGTGCACTACGATTATCTCTTTCTGACTGCCGAGGGCTAGCCACCAGAGTTGACCTGCTGGGCCAGAAAATCAGTCAGTAAGCCGACCTAAGGCGCGGGGTTAGGCAGCAGCGCCGTACTTTGTGAAGCGCTTGTTTCATCGCCTCATGACTGATTATTCTGCCTTTTTCGATGCTACGCAGCAAGCTAGCCGTGCCTTAGTGGCCGTAGCACCCGCTACCATCGATGCCGTGCTGCGCGACCTAGCCGACGCCACGGTGGCGCATACCGACTTTTTGCTGGCCGAGAACGCCAAGGACTTGGCGCGTATGCCCGCCACCGACCCACGCCACGACCGCCTGCGCCTCACGCCCGAGCGCCTGCAAGGCATGGCTCAAGACCTGCGCAACGTAGCCGGCCTGCCCTCGCCCCTAGGTGCCACCCTCAGCGAACAAACGCTACCCAACGGCTTGCAGCTGACCAAGGTGCGCGTGCCACTCGGCGTGGTGGGCATCATCTACGAGGCGCGGCCCAACGTGACGTTTGACAGCCTGGCGCTGTGCCTCAAAACCGGTAACGCCTGCCTGCTCAAGGGCGGCTCCGATGCCGCCGACTCTAATGCTGCGCTGCTAGCGGTAGCGGGGCCAGTGCTGGCGCAGCACGGCGTGCCGCTGGCCGCCGTGACCCTACTGCCACCCGAGCGCGCCGCTACCGAGGCCCTTCTCACGGCGGTGGGCTACGTCGATGTGGTCATTCCGCGGGGCAGCCAGGGGCTCATTGACTTCGTGCGCAAGAATGCGCGGGTGCCAGTTATCGAAACCGGGGCCGGCGTGGTCCACACGTACTTCGACGAAACTGGTGACCTAGGCAAGGGCCGCGCCATTGTAGCCAACGCCAAAACCCGCCGCGTGAGCGTGTGCAACTCGCTTGATTGCTTGCTCCTGCATGAGAGCCGCCTGGCTGACCTACCGGCCCTGCTGGCACCGCTGATTGAGGCGCAGGTGCAGGTTTTTGCCGATGCACCGGCCTATGCTGCGCTCAGCGGCGCCTATCCCGCCGAGCTGCTGGCCGAGGCCACCGAGGCGCATTTTGGCACCGAGTTTTTAGATTACAAGCTAGCCGTAAAGACCGTGCCCGACCTAAGCGCGGCGCTCGACCACATTGCCCGCCACGGCTCGCGCCACAGCGAGGCCATTGTGAGCGAAGACGAGGCGCACATCGACCAGTTTTTGCGGCTGGTCGATGCCGCAGCCGTGTACGCCAATGCCTCCACGGCCTTCACCGATGGGGCGCAGTTTGGCTTAGGTGCCGAAATTGGCATCAGCACTCAGAAGCTGCACGCCCGCGGTCCCATGGGCCTGGCCGAGCTCACCAGCTACAAGTGGCTGGTGCGCGGCCAAGGGCAGGTGCGGCAAGGCTAAGCAACCTAGGAAGACAACTCAGGCTCATTTGCTCATGAAACTGCTATTGTACTTGCTACTCAGCCTGGCGGCGCTACCGGCCCTGGCCCAGCGCCCCCCCGACCGGCGCTTGCAGCACGAGCTGGATAGCATTCGGGGCGAAGACCTACGGTATCGCAAGCTCATGGCTCGATTTCGGAAGGGCAAGGCCGACTCGCTGGCGACCGTGTTGCAGGTGCCAAAGGCACAGGTGTCTAGCTACGTGCTGGCCGCTATGCACCGCACCGACAGCACCAACCTGCGCCGCGTGGAAGACATCATTTGGCGCTATGGCTACCCAGGCAAGAGCCTGGTGGGCAGCCCTACTAACGAAGCTGCATGGGCGGTGCTGCAACACTCTGACAAGATTCCGCAGTACCTCATTTGGGTGCAGGGTGCCGCCGAAGCCGGCGAAATTCCCTACCCTCTCTACGCCCAGATGCTCGACCGCAAGCTCATGGACGACGGCCAGGAGCAAGTGTACGGCACCCAAACCACTGGCTACACCGTGCTCGACCACGCCACTGGCCGGCAGCATACCATTGCCTTCGTGTGGCCCATCCAAGACTTAGCGCACGTAGACAAGCGCCGGCGCCAAGCGGGCTTCACCACCACACTGGCACAGAGCGCCGCAGCCAAGGGCTTCCCGGCCCAGCCCGCTACCCTTGAGTATGCCCTTTGGCTTCAGCAGGAAGCCGCGCAGCTGGCTGCACAGCTTCGTTAATTAGCAGTAGTATGAGTACTAACACCTTGCCCTCTGCTACTTTCCGGGCACTGCTCGAAGCTGGTGGCCCTAGCTTCATGCCTACGCAGATACTTGTGGTGCCCGAGGCGGCGTGGCTGGCCGTAGGCGGCAAGGCCACCAAGCGCGTGGTAGCCACCCTCAATGGCCACGCCGTGCGCCTGGGTTTGCTGCCGCTGGAGGGCGGCGGGCGCTACCTCATGCTGCGCAAAGATTTGTGCCAGCAGCTAGGCATTGCCATTGGGCAAGACGTAGACGTGAGCCTGACGCCCGACCCGGACCCGGACCACGTGGACCTTCCCGACGAGCTAGCCGAAGCCCTAGGTGCCTGGCCCGAGGCCGAAGCGGCGTTTGCGCGGCAGAATGGGGCCATGCGCCGGGCCATAGCCCGCAAAGTGGCCGATGCCAAGCGCCCCGAAACCCGTGCCCGCTACGCCGTAGAGCTGGCTGAGCGCCTAGCGCACGGCAGCCATCCCTTTCGGGCCTAAAAGTCGTTCCAGTCGTTGATAGTCACGACTTGGCCGGGCCCGGTCACCGTGAACTTGCACTCCTCGAAGCGCGGCGCCGAGAGGCGCGGCTTCACGTTGTTGGAGAAGGCAAAGGGCTCGGTAGGAATCCCTAGAAAGTTTTTGTCGAGCTTGTCGTTGTTGTTCAGGTCTTGCGACAAGGCCACAGCCCACTCGCCGGGTGCCAGCGCCACCGGAATCGACAGAGTGCTCTTGCCATCGGGCCGCACGACCATGCGAATGGCCATTTGCCCGTCTTTCAAGAACTTGTCGGGCGAGTTGTAGAAGTTCAGCTTCACAATGGAGCTGGTCGAGGCCAAGGATGATACCACCACCGTTACGGTTTCGGTAGCGGGGGCAGCGGGCGGGGCGGCCGGCACGGCAGACCCCAGCGCGAGGCTACCCAGCAGCAGCGAAACAAGCGGTAATGCGTTCATGAAGGGCAATTTAACAAGGCTAGAAGTTTCGTACTAACTTCCGCCCCCCTGCAATTCGTTCCGCCCACCGGGGCGGTTGTTGTCCCACTCTCCCCCACCCACCCACGCCCTAGGTCCTATGCAAGCTTATTTTCGGCGCTTCCAGCAAATTGCGGAGGCTGGCACCTACCACGAGCTATCTACTTTACCCGTTCCAAAGCCCGAATTTTTTAATTGGACGGCCGACATCCTAGAGGGCTTGCACGTGGCCACGCAACCCGCTAAAGCGGCCCTGGTGCTGGCCGACGACGCTGGCCACCAAGAAATAACTTACGCCGAGCTGGCCGCCCGCGCCAACCGCCTGCTCAACTTTTGGCGCGGGGCTGGCGTGCGCCCCCAAGAGGCCGTGCTACTGATGGTGCCCGTGTGCGCCGAGCTGTGGGACACTTACATGGCGGGCATCAAAGGCGGGCAGGTATTGATTCCGGCCGCCAGTATTCTCACCATCAAGGACCTAGAATATCGTTTTGGCCGCCTGCTGCCCGCCGTGGTAGTGGCCGACCTCGACAACGCCGCCAAAATCGACGCTGCCGAGCAGGCCCTAGGTCAGACCATTCGCCTCAAGATGCTGGTAGGCGGGCCGAGCGTGCAGCGCCCCGGCTGGGTAAGCTTTGCGGGCACCGCCGGGCTGCCCGCCCACGCCGAAGCTGCCCCCACTCGCGCCGACGACCCGCTGTTTTTGTTCTTCACCTCAGGCACCACAGGTCTGCCCAAGGTGGTGACGCATACGCACTTTTCGTATCCCGTAGGCCACCTCAGCACCGCCGCCTGGATAGGGCTGCGCCCCCAGGATAGGCACTGCAATATCTCGCAGTCGGGCTGGGCCAAGTTCGCCTGGAGTAGCTTCTTTGCGCCACTCAGCGTGGGGGCCACGCTGGTGGTGTACCAGGGCAGTGGGCGCTTTGCGGCCGAGCCGCTGCTGGCAGCGCTGGCGCGAGAGCAAGTCACCACATTTTGCGCGCCGCCCACGGTACTGCGCCTGCTGGTGCTAGGAGACCTAGGGAAGTATAAGTTCAGCTTTCGCGAGTGCGTAAGCGCAGGCGAACCGCTTAATCCCGAAGTGATTGAGGCGTGGCAGCGCGGCACGGGCCAGCTCATCCGCGACGGCTACGGGCAGTCGGAGAGCACGGCCATGGTTTACAACCTGCCCGGTGCCCCCGTGCGCCTAGGTAGCATGGGCCACCCCTCGTTTATGTACGATGTGGTGATAGCCGACGATGAGGGCCACCTCCTGCCCGACCTAGCCGAGGGCCACATTGCCGTGCGCACCGATACGGGCCGGCCCAACGGCTTATTCACCGGCTATTTTGGCGAGCCCGAGCGGGCGGCCAGCGTGTTTCGGCACGGCCTCTACTACACCGGCGACAAAGCCTACCGCGACCCTGACGGCTACCTCTGGTTTGTGGGCCGCGACGACGACGTTATTAAATCGAGCGACTACCGCATTGGGCCCTTCGAGGTCGAGAGCGTGCTCGTCGAGCACCCCGCCGTGGTAGAAGCCGCCGTGGTGGGCTCGCCTCATGCCATCAAAGGCCACGAAATCAAAGCTTTCGTCATCCTTCGCCCAGGTTTAGACTCATCGGCCGAGCTAGCGCAAGAACTATTTACTTACTGCCGCGAGCATCTCTCACCTTACAAAATGCCCCGCATCCTGGAGTTCGTGTCCGAGCTACCTAAGACCATTAGCGGTAAAATTCGGCGCGTAGAGTTGCGAGCGCAGGAAGCTCAGCAACGGCGCGGGGCCGCTGGCGCAAGTGAGTTCTTTTACGAGAAAGGCCGTGGTTAACTAGCAGCGGCCAACTAGCTCGTTAAGAATATCCTCCCTAATGAATGTTCGCTTATAAAAGTTAAGCGAATGCACTAGCTTGTACCCCTCCTTAAGCAATTTTTGCGATGATTTTTCAATGTTGCGAATTGCCAGAAACCGCGCAAACCCTCCCCGATGATGGAATTCGTCAAACTCTACTAATATAATTTTTACGTCTACTTTATTTACTAATACGTCTTCAATAACAGTGTATTCAGAGCCTTCAATCTCCAGCTTCAATAAGTCGAGTTGCGAGTGCCCTAGCTCGCGCATAATATTTACGAGTGTATCTACGGGGGCCTCTATATACTCTTCGGTCTTCTGTAGATTAGTAATGGAATGCCCGGCGTAGTTATCTCGGGCCGGCACATAGAACTTGACTTTCTTCTTCTCATTCCATACACCAGTTCCACAGTACTTTACGTCAGTAAGCGCTTCAGAACTTATCGTGTACGCGTACCCAGTTTTATCCCTATCAGCATAGAATTTCTTGCCTGCCTCTACACTCTTTACTAAATCAGTGAAATGAGCCAAGGCGTATGGCATAGGGTCAAACACAAATACCTGTGAGTTGAATTTGGACGCTAGCTCTGTATCCAAAGAGATATCTGTGCCGGCTCCTACACAATAGCACACCGAAGCGCTGGTTAAATAGCTAGCCGGAACGTGATAGCCGTGGTTGACTGAACCGAGATATATCAAATCCTTAAACGGAATTACTTGCCGCTGGGCTCTGCTGGCTAAAGCTGATTTAACTAGTGCTTTTAATGGGTTCATCAGTATCTATTTATATATCACGGCTGTGTATAAAAGGCCCTAGGTGCTATTCTAAGCAGCGCACAAAGGCAAAGGATTGCGCAGCGTTAGCTAGCTCACAGAAGCCTTGTTAGCAAAAACATTACATAATGCCACACAGGAAATAAGCCACTCAAAAGAGCAGCTTATACTGGATTCAAAATTAAGTATAAATTACTACTTATCATTATACTATATAAGCAATAATGTTGAGCATATTTTACTCTTACTACTTGCTGCACAATCAAAAGCGCTAGGCTGCTGAAGCAATCTTAGCCAGTGAGTCAATTTAATAGTTGATTTAGCTTATGAGCAACTGATTTTAAGACAACAAAAAAGGTCCGCAACTACAGTTGCGGACCTTTTTTGTTGTCTTAAGCTGGCATCCAGGTTAGCTTTTCTTTTCGGCTACCGGAAACTTTTCGAGGATATCCTTAGCATTTCTGCTGAATTCGCTACCTAGGCGGCCAGCGTCATCGACCGGGTCAGCTACCGAACCACGCCACACCAGATTATTAGTGCGGGCATCGATGAAGTCAATTACTAGCGTGCCTTCGCGATACTGCTCGGTGCGAGGCTGGCTATAGTAAGCAGGCGTGTACCAGTAGCCATAGTTAATGGGCAAAAACCGGCCGCGATAGCCCACTGAGTAAGGATACGCGTAGCCCGGGCCGCCGTAGGTGTCGTACACCGTGCGCTCGGCTTTCTCCACAAAGGTGTGCGTCGATACCAAGAAGTCAGGGTTGGTTTCTACTTGCCGCAAGCCGCGCTTGCTAAGCTCGCTCGCGATGGCTTGCTTGATGCGGTCTTGGGTGATGGAGCTGCGCAGCAATGGGTTGTTGTCGCCATCGGTTTTTACTTCGGTGTCGGCAAAGTCAAAGGTGCGGTAACGGCTGAAGTTAACGTTAGCACGCTGCTCCACGTTAACCTTCGGAGCGCAGGCTGAGAGGCCGGTTAGTAGGGCCAGCCCGACGGCCAAAAGAATGTTTTTCATAACTGTAGTGAGAATTTTTAGTACTTAGCTTACTCCATTCGCTTGCAGCGGGTTGCCGGAGGTTAGCCCGAGAAGTACGGCTAGCTTCTGTTTCTGTTCATCTACAGCCGGGCTGCCGGCACGCCCTACTTCTACGCTTTTTTATTTTTATGGAAGGACTTACGAAGATTGAAGACCTCGGCATGCCGCGCGTAGTTATTGTGGGCGGCGGCTTTGGCGGCCTCGAGCTAGCTAAGTCGCTGGCTAATGCGCCGGTGCAGGTGGTGCTTATCGACAAGCAGAATTACCACGGGTTTTGGCCGCTGCTCTACCAAGTGGCCACCGCGGGGCTCAACCCTGACAGCATCGTATCGCCGTTTCGCAAAATATTGGGTGAACAGCAAAATTTTTACTTCCGCCTAGCCGAAGTCGAGTCCATCGACGCTACGGCTCAGGTAGTTGAGACGTCTATCGGACTGCTCCGCTACGACTACCTGGTGCTGGCCACTGGCACTACCAGCAACTTCTTCGGCGACGAGCAGATGGCCCAACATGCCATTGCTCTCAAGAATGTGACCGACGCCATTGAGCTGCGCAACACATTGCTTTCGCACTTCGAGCAGGCCCTTCAAATCGGCGACCAGGAGCAGCTCAACAGCATGCTCGACTTTGTGATAGTGGGCGGCGGCCCCACCGGCGTGGAGATGGCGGGCGCCCTGGCCGAGCTGCGCGCCCACGTATTCCCGCGTGACTACCGCGAGCTCGACCTCAAGCAGATGGACATCTACGTGGTGCAAAGCGGCCCGGTGCTGCTCAAGGGCATGTCGGCCGAGGTATCGGAGAAGGCCCGGCAGTATTTACAGGACCTAGGCGTAGAAGTGCTACTTGAGGAGCGCGTGAAATCGTACGATGGCTACACCGTTACGCTCAACTCTGGCCGGCAGCTCATCACGCGCACGCTCATTTGGGCGGCGGGCGTCACGGGTGCCCCCATCAAGGGCCTGCAACCCGAGGCACTGCTTAAGTCGAACCGCTACAAGGTAAACGAAGTCAACCGGGTAGCGGGCTATGATACCGTGTTTGCCATCGGCGACATTGCCCAGATGGCCACCGAAAAGTACCCCGACGGCCACCCGCAGGTGGCGCAGCCAGCCATTCAGCAGGGCCGCCACCTCGGCGAAAACATCATGCGGGCAGTGTCGGGCCTGCCCATGCTGCCCTTCGACTACTACGACAAAGGCACGATGGCCACCGTGGGCCGCCACCGCGCCCTGGCCGATGTTCAGCTCTTTGGCAAGCAATACCACCTCACCGGCTGGATAGGCTGGCTAGCGTGGAGCTTTGTGCACGTGCTGGCCCTAGTGAGCTTCCGCAACCGCTTTGCCGTGTTCATTACCTGGGCTTGGAACTACGTGACCCAAGACAAAGGCATGCGCTACATCATCGGTAAGGTGAAGGCCCCACTCGAAGAGCGAGAGGTGGATAAAGCCATCGTGTAAGCCCTAACAGGCTCCTTCCTTACTCACCACGCTAATGCCCAGCCTCCTTGCTGGGCATTATTTTTTTTACGCAGGTATTAACTTTATCTTACCTAATTTTCCTTCTTATAGTCAAGCAGTTAATAAACAAGAACTACCCCCTTATTGCTCAATCCAATCTTGGTTTAATACCGCGGTTAGTGTTCCTGGCCGTGGCTTCACCATTCAACAATTCTCTTTTTTAAGAATACCCTTTTTTTATTGAATGAGTACTGTTACTACCTCCGATTCCAATTCCTCGGCTCTGCGCCGCAGCAATGTTACTATCACCGGCCAAGGTAGCCCGGCACCCGCCATCGTGTTTTTGCACGGCCTAGGGTCAGACCAAACCAGCTGGCGCCGACTGGCTCCCGCCTTTGAGGACCGCTACCAAGTGTTGCTGCTCGACTTAGTAGGAGCTGGCAGCTCAGACCTAGCAGCCTACGACTATGCCAAGTATGGCTCGCTGCACGCCCACGCCGATGACCTGCTAGCTGTACTGCACGAGCTTGATTTGTATAACGTTGTATTTGTGGGCCACTCTATCAGCTCCATGATTGGAGTGCTGGCGGCCATCAAGGAGCCCAAGCGGTTTGGGCGGCTGGTGCTGCTGGCGCCCTCGCCGCGCTTCGTCAATGCTGAGGGCTACAAAGGCGGCTTCGAGCAGAAGGATATCCAGGAGCTACTGGCCGCCATGGAGGGCAACTACCACGGCTGGTCACAGGGCATTGCCCCGGTAATGGTGGGAGCCGAAAACCCCGAGCTGGTGCTCGAGCTAACCAATAGCTTTTTGCAAACGCAACCGGCCATTGCCCAGCACTTTGCCCGGGTTACGTTCTTCAGCGACCACCGCGCCGACCTGCCTTTCCTCACTACCCCTACCCTAATACTGCAGTGCGCGCACGATGTAATCGCGCCGCTAGCCGTGGGCAATTATATCAACGAAACGCTGGCCGACAGCCAATTGGTTGTTATTGATACGCCTGGCCACAGCGCCCACCTCTCAGCTCCCGCAGAGACCCTGCAGGAAATTGAGAAGTTTTTGCAAGTCGCCCCAGTTTTCGCCTAGGGCGTCAATAAGGTGTTAACACAGAGCCCTAAGCAGCCAGAACACCTGGCTTGCTTAGGGCTCTGTGCGTTACAGCCGCACACTGAAAGCTAGTGGCTGCACCACCACGCGCCCTAGGTAGCTACTGTAGGCCACCCGCACGCCCGCCTCAATGGGCGTGCGCAGGTGGAAAACATTGAACAAGGCCAGTAGGTCGGCGCCCACATTGCGGAAATCTTGGGAGTACACCTGCGCGGGCGTTTGGTTTGTGGCGGGTAGGCGGAGGTTGCCCTCAGCTATATCAAGGAAGGCTGTGGCTCGGAAGCGCTGCACGTAAAGCACCCGCCCAAACGTGAGGTGCGTGAACGCCAGCGGTAAGCTATAGTCGAGGCTAGCGGCCGCGAGGTTATCAAAGCTGATGTAACTGGTTTCGGCCCTAGGGTACGAAATAGCGGCTGTGAAACTGTATTGGTCTTGCTGCTGGTACTGGTAGCCGCCGCGCAGCCGCACGCTGTGGTGCCGGGCCAACCCGGGCAAATAAACACCCGCCTGCACGCCTACTTGGCTGGCTTGCAAGTTGGTAGCAAAGGGCGTGGTGCGGTAGGTAGCCAGCAGCGTAGCCCCGCCGCGCGGGGCCACGTCGCGGGTGCTCTGCTTGAGCTGGGTAGCGTAGGCCAAGCTAGTTTGCAGCGCGTGCAGCGGCAGGTTGGGGCCGGTTTCACTGCGGCGGCGCACGGGCAGGTCGTAGCCATACACCTGCTCATTGAGGTAATAGGCACCTAGGGTCAGGCTTTGTAGGTATTTCGAGCGCGTGAGCACCAATGGCAAGCGGGCGCCGGCCAGCACCCGCGCCACCCGCCACTGGTCGCGCTGCACTCGGCCCCGCGCGTCCACGATGCTGGCATCGCGCCCGCCGTAGCTGCTCTCCACATCGAGCACCGGACCTAGGCCCTGGTAGCTGAGCGCGCCGGTGGCGGCAAAGGTTCGCTCAGTTTGGTCATAGGTGAGGCCCGCAAAGGCCTGGGTGGTGCTCAGAAAATCCTGCGAGCGCACACCCACGCTCACACTATTGCCGGCCGGGCTTTGCACCACGCCGTAGCTAAAAATGCGAAACGCGTGCGCCAGCGGCCGGTAACGCCGCACCCCATAGCGCGGCCCCGCTGAGTCGGGCGAGGCTAACAGCTGGGTTATTTGCTTGGCAGCGGGCTCGCCTGCGGCGAGGCGCTCAGCGTAGGGGTCTGCGGGAGCGCTACGCTGGGCTGGCGCTAGCATAGCAATTCCCATCTCGCCAGCGGCGTGAATAGCCTCGTTAGCTCGGCCTCCACCACCAGGAACTAACCAAGTAGCTGTATTGAGCGGTGTCTCCACCACCCGCGCGCCAGTAGCTCGATAGTCGTGAAAAGCTAGGTGACGCCCATCGGGAGCTACTGCTGCGTGATAAGCTCCGTATGGTCGATTAGTGACTTGATAGGTTCGTCCAGCTGCTATCTCAACGGCGTAAATATTATCTACTCCCGACTGCGGCGAGTTGTACAGCACATAGCCGTCCCACGGCTGTGGATTTGTTATATTGATGTTGGCTACCGGCAGCAAGTTGGTTGCCGCGCCAGTAGCCACATCAAGGGCTTGCAAGGTTTTGCCGCCGGCGCTGAGTGTCACGGCTACTACGCGGCCATCGGGCAGCCAGCGCGGCTGCTGGTAGAAGTCGTTGCGCGGGTTGGGCAGCGTGTGCAGTACTTGGCCAGTCGTGGCATCCAGCACCACCAGCGTGTGGTGGTAGCTGGCGTCGGTGCGCACGGCTACCAGGCGAGTACCATCGGGCGAGAGCGCGGCGGCCGCGTAGCGCGTGCCTAGGGCCAGGCGGCTCACCTGGCCGGTACCTAGGTCCAGTATTTTCAGCTCCGAGTACACCTTCTGCCCCCAGCGCGGCTGCTGCCGAAACTCGGGCCACACCACCTTATTGCCCCCCACCGACAGCATCTCTGGGATGTTAATCTGGCCGAGCGTAAATACGCGTTTCTCCTGCCCATGCCGACCTAGGAGCACCAGCTTGGCAATGTCGCCCAACCCACTCTTTAGCGCCAGCACCGTGCTATCGTTGACATATTGCGGATATTGGTACTGCGTAAATATGCGCGTGCCCGCCTGGCCGGCCAGCTCGCGCACCGTCGTGGGCGCGGGCCGCGCCGCCTGCTCGGCCCGCCAGGTCGAGTCTAGCTCGCGCATGGTGCGCGCATACAGGTCCTCCACGCGCAGGCCGGTGGTGCGCCGCAGGCTGTTAGAAAAGGAAAATGGGTAAAACGGAAACCGGTAGTACTGGTCGAGCACGCGGCCCCACACTGCGGGGCCGTAGTGCGCCTTGGCATACGAGGTGAGGTAGTAGCCCAGCACGTACCAGTCGGGCACTAGGTCGCGAAATGAGCCATTCACTGCCTTCTGGTACGAGTACTGCCGCCCGCTCAGTAAGTTGGCTCGCAGCCCCAGCCCGAAATACGGGATGCGTCCGCGTCCGCTACGCGTGAGGGCTGTTTCGCTGCCTACCGCGTCGCCCTCAAAAAACCACTGCGGCACGCCCACCGCCGCCACGCCTAGGCCACCCTCGCCGAGCAGCGGCACCAGCACCTTGCCGAAGCCCTGGCGCGCCTTGTCGAACTGATTCACGTGCCGAAACTCATGCACCACCAGCCCGTCGAGCCAATCTACGGTACCTAGGGTTTGCCCCTGCTCGGGAGTTGTAAAGAACTCGGCGTGGCGCGGCAAAAAGGTCACGAATCCATTGCTCACCGTCGTCTGGTTTTGGAGCACCACCGCAATGGGCGGGGCGCTCACGCCCAGTGTAGCGCCGTTGGGCGCGTGCACGGCCTCTAGCCGCTGGGCCGTGCGCTGAGCGGCCGTGTCGAGCCCCGCCGGGTATAGCACCCGAAAGTGCGGCGTACGCACCTCCTGCCAGCGCAGGCCAGGCGGATTTTGGGAGATGATGGGCAGGCTTTGAGCGAAAGCCTTGGTGGCGAGCAGGAGGAGGGCGGGAAGCAGACGGCGCATAGCAGCCAGCAAATTACACCTTATAGTAGAGATGCCACGCTCAGCAAAGCAGCGCTTGACTAAGCCGACTACATGCAACTACTTTGCCTTCCTCGTGCTCCTCTTCTCATAAGCTTTTTTTGCCCGCTCTTTCCTTCTCTACCCTATGCGCCGTCTGCTACTAGCTACTGGTTTATTGCTTTTTACGCTGCCTGGCTGCCACTCCAATGAAGCTACTCCAGCTTGCTACTCGGGCGTAGTACTCGGCGAATACTGCTGGGATGGCGTTCTTATTCAAGTTGATAGGCAGTATCCAATTGGTAAGTCTATCGTAGCTGGCGCCACTGACCCCGACAGCCTCGGCAGCACCAATGTCATCGCCGCCCTCAACTCCTTGGGCAGCCTAGCGAAGCGCGGGCAACGCATCTACTTCACCTACGAGGAGTATACCAACCAGCCAATAGTCAATCGCTTTTGCACGGCCGACCGGGCTCCGCTGGGCGTTCCGCACCTCGTGCTGACCAATACCTCGGCCACGCCCTGCAATGCCTCTTTAGCTTCAGGGCATTAGTTTTCACCTGCTCGCTCCGCAGCCGGCCGCAGGTCGGGCGTGAAATACAAGCTTAGCTGCCCGGTGTGGTTGCGCTCAAAGACCACGCCGTCGTCGTGCTGCACAATCTGGTTGAGATAGCTGACCTCGACCGTCAGCGCATCGGTGAATTGAAAGCCTAGGCCGCCGTACAGACGGTTTTGGTTGAAGATATTGGCCTGCACATTCTTTCCGTAGCTCATAAACAGTTCGTCCGACGCCAGCGCATACAGCGCTCCGGGTTCGAGTTTAGTCCGGTTCAGCGCCAGCTTCAGCTGCGCCCGGTAGCGCGAGCGGTTCTCAAACAAGTATCGGTCTTCCCCTTCCATCCGCAGCCAGCGCTGGTCCTGAATAAAGCGGTGCGTGAGGCTGAGCCGGCCAAACTGCTGCCCCAGCGATACGAGCTGGTAGATGCGCCGCTCGAAAGTGCGCCCCACGTCGGGGTAGTCGCCGTAGGGCAACGAAAGCAGGTACGCCCCACCTAGGGTCACCAGCACTCGCTGGGGCAGGTAGTAGTTCACGCCCGCGCGGTAGAAATACTGCATCGGGTCGCTCAGGCCATTGGTGCGGCGGTACTGAAACTCGGTGTGCAGGCCCCAGCGCCCCGCTAAGCGGGCATCGCCGAAGTAGCATAGCCAGACATTGTGGTTAGTATCCCAAATGCGGGGCGCCGGGCCAGTGGTTTGCGCGTGCGCCGCAGAGCTTGCCAGCAGGCCACCTAGGGCCAAGTACCAATGCTTCATGGTGCCGCCTACGCCGTGCGCTTCAGCCCGATAATGCCGACCAAGATGCAGCCGATGTAGAAGACGTGCGCCCACTGAAAAGCCTCTTTCAGCACTAGCGTATCTACTACTTTGATGCCGACCAGGGCCATGCCCATCCAAATGGCGAAGGCCGTAGACGCAGGAATGACGTTGAGCGCCTTGGAGAAGAAAATGACGTTGCCGACACCAAAAGCCACGTAGCAAATGGCAGGCAACAACGCCAGGATACCCGCCGAGCCCGCAAAGAATTGCGACCAGTTGATGGCTTTAATATCCGCGATTTTCGTGTACTTAAGACTGTAGTTCCAGCATACTTCCATCACGGAAGCCAGCAACAGATACAGCCAAGCGGGGTTGAAATTAAAGCTCAAGAGACGGGGGTAGCAACGGGGCGGGAAGAATCGGCAGTAGCGGCCACAACGGGAGTACTGGGCTCGGGGTTGCCGCCGGGGCGCGGGGCGGGCACCGTTTCATGGGCCTCTTCAGGCACCTCCCAGCCTTGCAGCACCTTGGCGCCGGGCACCCGGTCGCCGAGCCAGCCTAGCACCCGCCAGCGCACACCGTGGTAGGTTCGGAATATGGCCGACTTCTCAGCCAAGGCTTTCTCATCGAAGCGCACCACTGAAAAAGCGTGCTGGCCAAAGTAATCCTTCGGAAATGCATAGGGCAGGCCCCAGCGCTGCGGCTTGCGGTTTTCGGGCAAGAAAGCGGTGCCAAAAATCCAGTCCCAAAAAGCAAATTTGGTCGAGAAGTTGGCGTAGTACACCTCCTCGTGGTCGGCGTGGTGCCAGAGGTGCATTTCGGGCCCGTTGATAACGTATTGAAGCTTACCCGATTTCACGTCGATGTTGGCATGAATGTACATGCCCCACACCGCGTCGATGAGCGCTTTGATGGGAACCACTATCGGGTTGGCACCTAGGAGCACGATGGGTGCAAACTCAATGGTTTGGTTGATAATGATTTCGACGATGTGCGAGCGCGAGCCCGCCAGCCAGTCTACGTGCTTGCCTGAGTGGTGCGCCTCGTGAGTGCGCCAGAAGAAGGCGCTGTTGTGCTGAAATCGGTGAAACCAGTAGATATAGAAGTCGTGGGTAATCACGAAAAACGCTACCTGGGCCACCACCGGCCAGTTGCTCACCACGTGAAACCGCGCCCCAAAGCGCGCCGCCAGTGGCGCGATGATGAAGCCGAAAATCAAGATTTGTAGAAAGTAGCTCTGTACCAATGTGTACCAGAACAAGTCTACAAATAGCCCTTCGCGGAAAAACGGCAGCCCCTTGCGATACGGGAACTTGCGCTCGAGCACCAGCAGCACCACTACCGCCAGCAGCAGGATGGGCGTGGTAATCATGGTGGTTCGCCCCACCGCGTCGAGGCTTTGGTAAAACTTGTTTATCGGCTCCAGCATAGCGTATGCGATAACGTAGTAACTCTGCCCCTAACTGCCTGCAGCAGGCGAATGTTCGCTTAGTTGCGAAAGGAACAGGATTTATACCTGATAAAAATACACAACGCCTGCCATGCTGAGCTTACGAAGCATCTTCTCATGTTTGACTTTGTAGTTCGAACGTGAGAAGATGCTTCGCAAGCTCAGCATGACAGGCGTTGTGGTAGCACTTCGATTAGGGCGCTACCTAGGCGGCCGTTACCTCGCGGCGCAGGCGGCGCAGGGGTTCCTTCTCGCTTTCGTACACCACTTTCACGCCGTCGCCGAGGCCGGCTTCGGTGTCGCGGATGTCGCGCACGAGCTTGGCCATGCCACCGGGCTCTACGCTAGCAGCGTGGTCCGAGCCCCACATGGCGCGGTCGAGGGTGAAGTGGCGCTCCACGAACGTGGCACCTAGGGCCACGGCCGTTACGGTGGTGCTCAGGCCAGTTTCGTGGCCCGAGTAGCCGATGGGCGTGCCGGGGAATTGGGCTTGCAGTGTCTGCACCATGCGCAGGTTCAGCTCGGCGGGCGGGCAGGGGTAGGCCGAGGTCGAGTGCGCAATCATCAGGTTGTCGAGGCCCACGTAGGCCACGGCATCCGTGATTTCCTGCTGGGTGCTCATGCCGGTGCTCAGCATCAGGGGGCGGCCGGTGGCGCGCACGCGGTCGAGCAGGGGCTTGTCGGTGAGCGAAGCCGAAGCCATTTTGTAGAGCACGGGCTGAAACTGCTCCATGAAGTCTACCGACGGCTCATCCCAGCACGAGGCAAACCAGTCGATGCCTTTGGCCTTACAGTAGTCGTCAATCACGGTGTATTCGGCTTGCCCAAACTCCGTTTTGCGCTTGTAGTCGATGTAGCTCATGCGGCCCCAGGGGGTGTCGCGCATTTTCTCCCACTGGTCTTTGGGCACGCACAGCTCGGGGGTGCGCTTCTGAAACTTCACCGCGTCGCAGCCCGCAGTCACGGCCGCGTCGATAAGCTGCTTGGCAATGTCGAGCGAGCCGTTGTGGTTGATGCCAATCTCGGCAATGATGTAGCACGGCTGGCCGGGGCCAATGGCGCGGTTCTTCTTGATTTGAACGACAGACATAAAAAGGTGGGGAGCAAAAAAGGTGGGGTGGTACTGAACAGAAAAGCAACCTAACAGCGCAAAGGTCTGGTAGTTTTGAGCCTCTACCCCGCACTGACGAAGTTGCCTATATTTTATTTTAATGCGCGGCTATTCCGAGCCGCGGTCCGGCACGGGCGCGCCGCCTTGGCAGCTGATAATGAGCTCGGCCAGCTCGCGAAACGCGCCCTGCCCGCCAAAAGCCTGGCAGCGGTAGTCAGCTGCCTCGCGAGCAAAAATGGTGGCATCGCCGGGGCAAGCCGCCAGCCCTACTAGGCCCAGAATGGCCACATCGTTGGTGTCGTCGCCAATAAAGGCTACCTGCTCGGCCGTGAGGCCTAGGCGGTTCAAAATCTCGGCCAGCAGCGGCGCCTTATCCTTGATGCCGAGGTGCAGCTCCGTGATTTTGAGCTTTTCGGCGCGCTTACTCACCGAGGGCGAGCGCTCGCCGGTCACAATGCCGGTTTCCACGCCCACGGCGCGCAGGCGCTCCACGCCCATGCCATCGCGGATGTTGAAGCGCTTGAGCACTTCGCCGCTTTCGCCGTAGTAAACGCCGCCGTCGGTGAGCACCCCATCGCAATCGGTGAGGACGAGCTTGATGCGGCGGGCTTTAGCTACTAAGTCAGCGTGCTTCATATAAAAACAGTCAAGTTAAATCTAGTTTAAAGGTAGTACCCGATAGGCAATGCGCTCGTAGCGCGAGCGTTGCAACGCCCGTATCACCCACCTAGGTAGCTTGTCAAAAAGCGAACCAAGCGGCACACCCACCGCCGAGTATCCGGTTTAAATAGCCGTCCAGCCGCCGTCTACCACGAGGTTAGCGCCCGTCATGTAGCCCGATGCATCAGAGGCCAGAAATACCACCGCGCCTTGGTAGTCGGTGGGCGCTGCCATGCGACCTAGGGGCGTTTTAGCGCTGTACTGCTTCACGAAGAAGGCATCTTGGCTGTTCTCAACGCCGCCTGGCGAGAGCGTATTCACGCGCACGCCCTTGTTGCCCCAGTAGGCAGCCAGGTAGCGGGTGAAGTTCACCACGGCACCCTTGCTCACTGGATAAGATGGTGATTTATAAAATGTTTGCTCGCCCGCTTCGTTGCGGTAGATGTTTTGGTCGGGCCCCACGATGCCGTAGGTGCTGGCCACGTTGATGATAGAGCCCGAGCCCTGCTCGGCCATGGGCGTGCCAAATACCTGCGCCGCCAAGAAGATACCCGTCACGTTCACATCGAGCACCTGCCGAAAGGTAGCGAGCGGGAAGTTCTCAAACTTGCTGAGGTCGGCCGCCATCGCCGGGTTCTCAAACATGTCGTTGATGGCCGCATTGTTCACCAACACGTCGATGTGCCCAAAATGGGTAATAATTTCATCACGCGCTGCGGCCAACGACTCGGGCGACGTGACATCCACTGCCAGCGGCAGGTGAATACTACCGGGCAGCCCAGCGGCCACCTCACGGGCCTTCTCGATGTGCAAGTCAGCTACAACTACGTTGGCGCCGGCTATGGCCAGTGCCTCGCAGTGCTTCTGGCCGATGAGGCCGCACGCGCCGGTAACGATGGCCGTTTTGTTGGTTAAGTCGAAGAAATTCATGGCAGTATCTTACCTAACGTATCGCCTCCCCCTAACCACTCTTTGGTAAGGGTAGAGAAGAGCTTAGTATGAGAAGTAAAGCTTATCTAAACAGTTATTATATCGCCCGGACTAGCCGCTTTAATTTTAGCAATAAGCTCTTCCCCATGCTCAATAGAATTGACCGTTACAATTAGCTTATTGGGCGCATTCTTTATGTCATTCATAACAGCTAAGTTGCCAGCCATCATTCTGCTTATTTTCAATGTCCCTAAAATTTTGGGTCTTGTGATTTGCATAAGATTTTGCTATTTCACTTAACGCTTGAATCGAAGCCAAAAGCTAGCTCCCTTCCCTAAGGCGAGGGAGCTAGGGGTGAGCTTTGCGTAGAATAAATTACTTCGCCTTCACCGGCGCAGCGTTCGTCACCTTTCGGAACACAGCCTCTACCGGCTCGCCTTCGAGGCGGCTGGCTACGTCGCCTTTTTCGATGGCGTCTTTCAGCAGCGGCAGCACGGCACGGTAGGCGTCTAGGGTCTTGGCCACGTCTTCGTCGGTGTGCGAGAAGCTCATGTTGTGGAAGCCGCCCCACAAGATGCCCTGCTTGAATAGCTCCTGCTGCACGAAGGCTTTCACTTCCAGCGGGTTGCCGGCACTGGCATCGAAAGTCACGATGCTGCGGCAGTCGTAGCCGTAGCACTTAGTGTAGCTGCTCAGGCCTAGGTCGGCGGCAATTTGGTTGTAGCCTTCCTTCAGCTTGTTGCCCTGGCTGGCCAGGAACGCGGGCACATTCTTCTCGCGCATCTCGCTGATAGTAGCGATGGTGGCTGCCAAGCTCAGTGCTTCACCGCCGAAGGTGGTGAAGAAGAATACGTCTTGCTCAAACAGTTGCAGCACGTCTTTGCGGCCGGTCAGCAGCGCGATGGGCATGCCATTGGCGCACGCCTTTGAGTACACCGCTAGGTCGGGCGTGATGCCGAAGTACTCCTGCGCGCCGCCGATGGCGATGCGGAAGCCGGTCCACATCTCGTCAAAAATCAGCAGCGTGCCGTTCTCTTTGCAGAGGCGGGCTACTTCGTGCAGGAAGTTGTCCTTAGGCGCGTCGAAGATGAAGGGCTCTAGGATAACGCAGGCCACGTCTTCGGTCAGCAATTCCTTGAACGAATCGAGGTTGTTGTATTCAAACGCGCTTACGAGGTCCTTGCTTTCCTGTGGAATACCCTTGTCGCGGCTCGTGGTGCCGATGTACCAATCGTGCCAGCCGTGGTAGCCGCAGCACAACACGTGGGGGCGGCCCGTGAAGGCGCGGCTCACGCGCACCGCTGCCGAACACACATCAGCCCCAGTTTTGGAGATGCGGATGCTCTCGGCGTTGGGAATAATCTCATGAATCAGCTCCGCTACCTCTACTTCCAGCTCGTGCATCATCGAGAACGTGATGCCGTCTTCGAGCTGCGCCTTGATGGCCTCATCGACCCTAGGGTAAGCGTAGCCCAGGCTTAAGGGACCGATACCCATTTGGTAGTCAATGTATTCGTTGCCATCGACGTCCCACACGTGCGCACCTTTGCCGCGCTTCACGTACTTGGGCGACGCGCCTTTGGTGTACTGACCCGGGCCCTTGGCCAGGGTCTGGGTTACGGGCGTCATGATTTTCTGCGCCCGAGCGTAGAGGTCGTCAGATTTGGGGAAATTCATAAAATTAGCAGATCAGCTAGAACGTTAAGAAACAACAACGTCTGTCATGCTGAGCTTGCGAAGCATCTATCACGTTTGGCTTTATACCTGACCGTGATAAGATGCTTCGCAAGCTCAGCATGACAGACGGGGGAGATACTATTCGGCAAACTGGTTTTCGATTACCTCAGTCCGCTCGTTGAAGGCGTTCGCCTTATCGCCCAGCTTCTCGCCAATGCGACGAGCAATGTGCTGGCCCGTAAAGCCTTCGTATTCGAGCACTTCGCTCAGGCGGCCTGGCTTGTACCACTTTTCCTTGAGTGCCAGCGGCAGCACTTTGGCAGTCAGCTCGTTTTCGAGCAGCAGCTCGGCCACGATGGAGTAGAGGCCACCAGTCTGAAAGTGGTCTTCTAGGGTCACAACGAGGCCGCCAGTTTTCACCACGTTCAGCACGGCGGCCGAGTCGAGCGGCTTGAGGCTGCGCAGGTTCACGAGGCCCACCGAGTAGCCGGCTTCGGTCAGCAAGTCTTTGGCGATGAGCGCTTGCTCGAACAGCATGCCGTAGGTGAGGATGGTTACGTCGTAGCCTTCGCTCACGATTTCGGCCTTGCCGATTTCAAACGGCGCGTGCTGGTAAGTGGCCGGGCGGGTGTTGACACGCACGTAGGCCGGGCTGGGCGAAGCCCAGATGGCGGGCAGCATGGCCAGCATGTCCTGCTCGTCGGCGGCGGCAAAAACAGTCATGCCGGGGATGCCGCGCATCAGCGAAATATCCTCGATGGCTTGGTGCGTCGGCCCGTTGCCATCGGATAAAAAGCCGGGCACAAACGAACTGATTTTCACCGGTAAGTTGGCAATACCCACGTCGGTGCGGATAAATTCAAACGCCCGCAGCGTGAGAAAGGTAGCCAGCGCGTGTACCACCGGCACGCGGCCGCGTAGGGCCAGGCCGGCCGCCGCACCTATCATAGTTTGCTCGGTGATGCCCGTGTCGATAAAGCGCTGCCCCAGCGGCCCCGGCAGGTTGCGGATAAGGGCGCGGTTTTCGGCTGTCATCACGATGAGCCGCTCATCGGCCAGCGCGGTTTCGTGGATAAGCTGTTCGTAATTCATATGGTATGTCATGCTGAGCCTGCGAAGCATCTTATCACGTTCACAGTGCTCGGTTACTAGCTAATTCTGGCGAAGGCAGCCGTGATAAGATGCTTCCTTCGTCAGCATGACAGAATGATAATTAACGGACGGTGAGGGTTTCGCTGGTGAGCGTGGTGGCTTCTTGGCTGTGCAGTTCCTTCAGGAGTTCCACTACCTCGTCGCTGCTGAAATTGCAGAACCAGCGGTCGGCGCGGCGCTCGATGCTGGGCAGGCCCTTGCCGCGCACCGTGTCGCAGATGATAACCGACGGCTTGGTGTCGCTGAAAGGCAGCGCTTGGAAGGCCTCTTCCAGTGCCACGAAGTCGTGGCCGTCGATGCGGCGCACTTCAGCACCAAACGCCTCGAATTTGGGGGCCAGCGGCTCCAGCGGAATCAGCTCCTCGGTGGCAATGTTGGCCTGGAAGTGGTTGCGGTCAACCACGAACGTCAGGTTGTTGAGCTTGTGGGCGCTGGCTACTAGTACAGCTTCCCAGCAGGTGCCCTCGTTCAGCTCGCCATCGCCAGTTATCACGATAACTTTCTGGTCTTGGCCGCGCAGGCGCGCATCGAGGGCTACGCCCATCGCCACGCTCGGCAAGTGACCTAGGGAGCCGCTGTGAAACTCCACACCCGGCACGTTCCGGTTGGGGTGCCAGTAGATGCTGTCGCTGGTCTTCAAGTGATTGTCCAGCCGCTCCTTAGGTATGAAACCTAGCTCGGCAAACACTCCGTAAAGCGCCGGCACGTCGTGGCCCTTGCTCAGGAAGAGGTAGTCGCGCTCGGGGTCTTGCAGGTTGTCGGGCCGCACATTCAGGAAGTCGGCGTAGAGATACACCAGCAGGTCGGCGCAGCTTAGCGAAGCGCCGGTGAAGCAGCCGCCATCGGTGCTGAGGCGCACAATGTGCTCGCGCACGCGCAGGGCGAGTTCTTTTAGCTCGTTTTGTTTTTCAGAAGTCATATCGCCTTTTCGCGTTTGTCATGCTGAGCTTGCGAAGCATCTTATCACATTCGCGGCGCTCGGATGGGTAACTAATTTCTGACGCTGGCAGCCGTGATAAGAGGCTACCAGTGTCAGCATGACAGGTGGTTTAGAGTTGCTTCGTATTGGCCGCGTCCACGGTTTTCAACTCACCTAGGTGGTTGCGGTACCAGTTCACGCCGGCCAGGTCGGCATTTAAGGCGTAAATGTCCGGCCTTTGTTTTAATAAAGTCAGCATGTCGTCCATCCCGAACCTAGGATTGGCAGGGTAAAGCGCTTCGTACACGGCTTTTATGAAGTCATAGTCGGCCGGATAATCGATGGTGAAGCGGTGCGACATGGAGTAGTCCAGCCCCGTTTCCCAAGTCACGTTGGCCAGCCGAAAGCGGTCGGGGTTTTCCCAAAAGAACGGCGTGGTGTGCTCGCGCTCCAACGGGCGCTGGGCCTCGCGCCACGCCGTTTCGAGGGCGGCGAAGGTCATTACTTCCACGTCGTTGCCGTCGGGGTACGTGGCGGGGTGCAGGTTGCTCACGAAGTCATACTGCCCCTTGGTGTCTTCATACACCCCTAGGACCTTGTCAATAATGGCGGGGTCGATGAGCGGGCAGTCGCTCGGAATTTTCACCACGGCCTCGGTCTCGCCAAAGTGCAGCGCAGCTTGGTAGTGGCGGTCGAGCAGGTCGAGGGCCGAGCCCCGGAACACCTCAATGCCGTGCTGCTCGCACAGCGCGGCGAGTGGGTCGTCGCTCGCTTCGTCGGTCGTAATCACGGCTACACGGCCGGCGCGGCTGGCCTGTTGCACCCGCTCTACCTGGCGCACGAGCAGCGGCTGGCCCACGAGGTCAAGGCTTACTTTGTCGGGCAGACGGGAAGAGCCACGACGGGCCTGAATTAGCGTGAGCATAGGCTATAGTATAAAACGTAACATAATTGGTACAAAGCGTAACGCGCACCGTTTATGGGTTCCTACCTAGGTGGTGGAGGCGGCTACGAGCTTAGGTTGGGCATTAGTGGGTTGGTATTGCCGCACAAACTCGGGACCGGTGCCTGCAAACTGACCGAACTGCCGGCAAATGTCGGCGATGCGCCGGGCGCTGGCCCCCCCATTTTGGATGGGTAGCTTGCGCTTAAGGTCCTCTACATCGAAGTAAGAATGCACCGGGATACCTAGGGCCAAGCCCACGTAGGCTACTGTGCTATACTGCGTTATGAGCTCTACCGAGTTGGCTATCATCTCCTCCGTATTACCACTAGTAAAGATGAGCGTGCCGGGCGGCGCGTACTTCTTTACTTCGGCGGTGGCGCGCTCCATGTTTTCGTTGGGGTGAAACTTGAAAATCATGGGCCGGCCGGCCGCGATGCGCGTGGCGTGCTTGATAAACTTCTTGCGGTTGTCGGGCCGGAAGGTTTCGCGCATGTCGGTGGTGGCCACGAGTACATAGCCCCGATGCGGAAACGAATTGTGGCGCAACTTCTCAATATCGTCGAAGTTGGGAATCCCCGTCACGATGAGCTTGTCCTTATCGACCCCGATTTTGGCGAAGTGCTCGGCGTAGCCAGGCGAGGCCACGCAGTACACGTCGCAGATATTATTCATCCCATTCAGCGCAGTGCTGATGGTGAGAATGGGAAAGTTGGTGAACTTCTTGACCAGCCGTGCCCACAGGTTGAGCGGGTCAGTCATGCCCTCCTGCACAAATACCGACTTGGTTTTAGCTAGCAAGTTCCAGGGCACGATGATGTCGGAGCAGCACACGATGAGGTCGTAGTCGTGGCCAAACACCCGGTTTTCAAAATCATTGCGCAGGCCGTGCTGGGCTAGGTATTTGTCGGCCTTCTCCTTGATGTGGCCCTGCACGATGGTCGTTTTCAGCAGCTCGTTGCGAATCAGCCATTCGTAGAAGCCGCGCATCCAGCCGTCGTAGTAGAGCTGGCTGAAGTACGGCTCGTACTCATCTTCGAGTAGCTGGGCCACGCCGTGCATCTGCGTGGTTTGGTTGGGCGAGCCAATTAAGTAAAGCGCTTTCTTCACTGAAAATTACGTAAAAGCAACGCAAAAGTACAACGCACCCCGCCCCCTTGGGCAGGGTGCCTAGTATAGGGTAGCCCTAGGTCTCTTCGCCAGTTATTGGGTGCGGTAAGTGATATTTCCCTTCAGCAGGCCAGCTGTTTTCACTAGCTCTTCCCAGGCCTTCGAGGCCCGGTCGGGGCGGCCTTCGCCGGGGTACACGATGGGCGTGGAGCGCCGGCTCGTCACCTCCGGCGCGAAGGCCCCAGTGAGCACAAACTGCCGGCCCTGCACGGCCCCCTCCACTATCACAGCGCCCACCTCCGACACGGGGCGGGGCTCGGTGCGCACGGTCAGCTGCTCGCGGTTGACATCCTTAATAGTATAGCCGCGGTTGACGAGGCCCTGCATGAGGGCGGTGAGGGCCACAAGACCACTATCGCGGCGCTGGATGAGAATGGCGTTAGCCTTTTTGGGAGGCAGCACAACGGGAACCTTGGCAGCGGGCGCAGCAGGCGCGGCCGGCGCCTGCTGCGCAAAGCCGACCACTGGCAATAGTAGCCAGCCAAGAATGAATAGGGATTTCATAACAACTAAGATAACGAAGGAAAGTAAGCTGGAGCGTAAGATAGAAACCGAAAGTTAGCTGGCTTGGCAGTTTAAAATTTGGCGCCTTACCTTTGTCACATCAATTCCTCATATTCTGAAGGATTGTTTTTATAAAGAGGCGTGGAGAGACTGGCTCGACGAAACGCCGGCAACCTCTAGCAGCGTGCTAGAACGGTGCCAATTCCTGGTCATATAAAAACAAGTTGCTTGCCGTGCGCCCTACCTCCTACCTCCGCTCGTCCCATGCCCACGCTGCTGCTTCGCTGCAGGCGTGTTGTTGTATGTCGGTCCTGGGCGTCTGTATGGCGGGCGGCGTAGCTGGGTGTTGAGGCAAACCTTTTCGTTTTTAGCGGGTTTACCACCTTCCCTAGTTGCGGCCGGCCCACCGGCGAGCAGCGCGGCAGCCTAATAGGCTTGCTGTAGCGCCGGGCTGGCGCTCCCGCTCTTTCCGCTGCCTTAGGCCAAGCGCCCGGCAGCCCTCCTATAGCCTTACTAGTATGGAATTAGCTATCCAGGAGCAGGTCGAGGACCTGCGCCGCTTTGTACCTGAGCATACAGTGCCCGAAACACTGGCCTTGCTGGCCGAGCGCTTTGCGGGCGCCGTATCGTTCTCAACGTCTTTTGGGTTAGAAGACCAGATACTTACGCATTTTATTTTTGAGAATAACCTGCCCATTCGCGTTTTCACGCTTGACACGGGCCGTAATTTTCAAGAGACGTATTCGACTTGGAATAAGACGCTGCTGCGCTACGATAAGCCCATTGAAGTAGTATTTCCACAAACGGCCAGCGTGGAAAAGTTGATGCGTGAAAAAGGCCCCAATAGCTTCTACGAGAGCATAGCAAACCGTAAGGAGTGCTGCTATATCCGCAAGGTAGAGCCCCTAGGTAGGGCTCTGGCTGGTCAGCAGGCCTGGATAACGGGCATCCGCGCTGAGCAGTCGGCAAACCGCCAAACTATGGACCCTGCCGAGTGGGATGCGGGCCACAACCTCATAAAAGTGCACCCGCTGCACGATTGGACGTGGGAGCAGTGCGTGGCTTTTGCCCAAGCCAATGGCATACCCGTCAATCCGTTGCACGCCAAGGGCTTCGTTAGTATCGGCTGCGCGCCCTGCACTCGCGCCATTAAGCCGGGTGAGGACTTCCGGGCCGGCCGCTGGTGGTGGGAGGAAGCTGCTGCCAAAGAGTGTGGCCTACACGCTACTACTGGTGAGCACCAAGGCTTTGACCCGGTGGTAGAGGCGATAAAAGAATAAACACCAATCATACCGTTTGTCGTGCTTCGCTACGCGCCGCATGACAAACGGCTTTATATACGCAAAGTGTTTTAATCCAATGGATTATTTAGATAGATTAGAAGCCGAAGCCATTCACATTATGCGCGAAGTGGCGGGCCAGTTTGAGCGGCCGGCGCTGCTGTTTTCGGGCGGCAAAGACTCGATTGCCCTCACGCGGCTAGCTGAGAAGGCCTTCCGGCCGGGCAAGTTTCCGTTTCCGCTAGTGCACGTGGACACGGGGCACAATTTCCCCGAAGTGCTGGCTTTCCGAGACAAGCTGGCGGCCGACCTAGGCGAAAAGCTGATTGTGCGCAAGGTGGAAGACACCATTCGGGAGCGCGGCTTAGTAGAGCCGGGAGGCAAATACCCAAGCCGCAACCCGCTGCAAACGTACACGTTGCTCGACGTGATTGAGGAATTTGAGTTTGATGCCTGCATCGGCGGCGCACGGCGCGACGAAGAAAAGGCGCGCGCCAAGGAGCGCATCTTTTCGGTGCGCGACGACTTTGGGCAGTGGGACCCCAAGCGCCAGCGCCCCGAGCTGTGGAATATCTACAACGGCCGCATCCGCAAGGGCGAAAACGTGCGCGTGTTCCCCATCTCGAACTGGACCGAGCTGGACGTGTGGAACTACATCCAGCGCGAGAACATTGCCCTGCCCAACATCTACTTCACCCACGAGCGCGAGTGCGTGGTACTGCCCAGCGGCCAGCTCCTAGGTCTGAGCGAGCACATCACGATTGACGAAGACGACGAAATAGTGACCCGCAATGTGCGCTTCCGCACCGTGGGCGACTCGACCTGCACCGCCGCCGTGGAAAGCGACGCCGCCACGATTGACGACATCATCCAAGACATTCTGGTCGCTAAGGTGAGCGAGCGCGGCGCCACCCGCCTCGATGACAACCTGTCGGAAACGGGCATGGAAGACCGCAAGCGCAACGGATATTTTTAGAAAGCGGCTGTCATGCAGCGCGCAGCGAAGCATGACAGATTATAATCAGATACAATGGACTTACTACGATTTATCACCTGCGGCAGCGTTGACGACGGCAAGAGCACGCTCATTGGCCGGTTGCTCTACGACAGCGACTCGGTATCGCTCGACGTACTGGCGACGCTCGAAAAGAAGCGCAATGCTACCAACAGCGACTCGGTAGACCTAGCGCTGCTCACCGACGGCCTAAAGGCCGAGCGCGAGCAGGGTATCACGATTGATGTGGCACACAAGTACTTCACTACGCCGCGCCGCAAGTTTATCATTACCGACGCGCCGGGCCACGTGCAGTACACCCGCAACATGGTGACGGGTGCCAGCAACGCTGACCTAGCCATTGTGCTGGTCGATGCCCGCCAAGGCGTGATAGAGCAGACGCGGCGGCACACGCTGCTGGCCTCGCTACTGGGCATTCGGTACTTCGTGCTGGCCGTGAATAAAATGGACCTAGTAGGCAATGACGAGGCCGTTTTCCAAAAGATAAAAACTGACTACGACGCCATTGCGCAGCAACTGCGGCTACCGCACGTTATTGCCATTCCGCTGAGCGCATTGAATGGCGACAACGTGGTGCGCCCTTCGCGCAACCTAGGTTGGTACGGTGGCCCTAGCCTGCTTCAGCACTTAGAGAGCGTGCCTACCGTGGCCGATGCCAACCCGCACGAGCCGCGCTTTCAGGTGCAGTATGTTATCCGACCCCAAACCGAGGAACTGCCCGATTACCGCGGCTACGCGGGCCGCATTCAGAGCGGCGTATATAAGGTAGGCGACAAGGTACGGATTCAGCCTTCGGGCCTAGAAACCAGCATCGAAGCTATCGAGGTAAACCAGAAAGAAGTGCCCAGCGCCGAAGCGCCGCAAGGCGTAATTCTGCGCCTACGCGACGATATCGATATCAGCCGAGGCGATTCTATCGTGCCGGTCCACACGCACCCGGCTGTGGTGCGCGAGTTTGAGGCCACGCTCTGCTGGATGGACGAGCGGCCCCTCAAAGCTGGCCGCAAGCTGCTGGTGCAACACCATTCGGCAGTGGTGAAGGCGTCAGTAGCCGCCATCCTGCAAAAGACCAACATTGAGACCTTCGAGAGCGTGGGCACCGACGAGGCCAAGCTAAACGATATCGTGCGGGTACGCCTCAAAACGGCCGTGCCGCTAGTGGTTGACGAGTACCGCTCGAACCGCCAGACCGGTGCGTTCATCTTGGTAGATGAGCAAACGGGTAGCACGCTGGCCGCTGGGCTGGTAACAGCGACTGATGCAGAATACTTTACGCAAGAACTGGCGATTGAGCCAGCGTTCTCTATCTAGTGCTTAGTTGTTAGGGTTTGGTGCTTAGCAGAATATTCCCAAGCACCAAGCCCTGACAACTAAATACCAACAACTACTCACTAAGCCCTAATAACTAAGCACTATCATGCTCCCTACCCTACCCGCCAACCTCGACGAAGCGGCGTTGCAGAAACTCACGGCGGGCCTCTCGCCGCAGCAGCTCGTGTGGCTGAGCGGCTACCTCTACGGCCAAGCCACGAGCGCGGGCGACGGAGTAGCGGCCCCAGCCGCAACGGCGGCCCCGGCAGCCGCCCCAGCTGTAGAGAAGCTGACCATTCTCTACGGCTCGCACACCGGCAACGGCAAAAAAATAGCCCAGCAAGCCGCTGAGGCCGCCGCCGCCAAAGGCCTCAAGGCCGAGGTGCGCGACATGAACGACTACCCCACCCGGCAGCTGGCGCAGGAGCAAAACCTACTCGTGATAGTGAGCACGCACGGCGAGGGCGAGCCGCCCATGTCGGCCGAGGAGCTGCACACCTTCATCAATGGACCTAGGGCGCCCAAATTGCCTAAGCTGCACTATGCCGTGCTGGCCCTAGGTGATAAAAGCTACCTGCAATACTGCCAAACGGGCAAAGACTTTGACCAGAAGCTGGCCGACCTAGGCGGCACCCGCCTGCTCGACCGCCGCGACGTGGATGTGGCCTTCAAAGCCCCTGCCACGCAGTGGATTGAGGACGTGCTGCAACTGCTAACAGCAGGCGCGGCCCCGGCAGATGCAGCTACTGCTGGCGCCACGGCCGCCGTGGTGGCCGAAGTAGTCACCGAGTACACCGCCGAAAATCCCTGGCCAGCCAAGGTGCTCGAAAGCATTCAGCTCAACGGCCGCGGCTCGGACAAAGAGACGTATCACATCGAGTTGGACCTGGCTGGCTCGGGCCTGCACTACGTGCCCGGCGATGCCCTAGCTGTGGTGCCCGCCAATCACTTGCCACTGGTGGAGGAAGTGCTGCTGGCCGCCCGCCTCAGCGATACTACCGCCGTGCAAGTGGAGGGCGAAAGCCTACCGCTGGCCGCTGCCCTGGCTACCCACCGCGAGCTAACCGTGCTAACCCGCGACGTACTGGAGCGCTACGCCACCCTAGCCCCGCATGCGGGATTGCAAGAGCTGCTGGCCGACTCGAACCGCTTGCAACCCTACCTCTACGGCCGCGATGTGGCCGACTTGCTCACCGAGTTTCCGAGCGAGCAGCTCACCGCGCAGGCCCTGGCCGATGTGCTGCGTCCGCTGCCCAGCCGGGCATACTCCATTGCGAGCAGCCTGCTGGCGCACCCCGAGGAGGTGCACCTCACGGTGGGCGCGGTGCGCTACGAAGCGTTTGGGCGGCAGAAGCACGGCGTGTGCTCGTCTTTCTTGGCCGACCGCGTAGCGGTGGGCGATACAACACGGGTGTACGTGCAGCAGAACGAGTACTTCCGCCTGCCGCAGAACGGTGAAACGGACATCATCATGATTGGCGCGGGCACGGGCATTGCGCCGTTCCGCGCCTTTGTGGAGGAGCGCACCGAGCTCGGTGCGGCTGGTCGCAACTGGCTGCTATTTGGCAACCCGCACTTCACCACCGACTTTCTTTACCAGGCCGAGTGGCTCCAGCACCTCAAAAAAGGCACCCTGAGCCGCCTCGACGTGGCCTTCTCGCGCGACCAGGCCAAGAAAATCTATGTGCAGGACCGCCTGCTCGAAGCTAGCCGCGACGTATTTGGCTGGCTCGAAAACGGCGCGCAGCTCTACGTGTGCGGCGATAAAAACCGCCTAGGTGGCGCCGTGCAAACCGCTCTCACCCAAGTGGTGCAGAAAGAAGCCGGCCTCTCGGCCGACGATGCCGCCGCCTACGTGAAGAACCTGCGCAAGCAGCGCCGCTACCTCGAAGACGTGTACTAATTATCTGTTGTGCAGTGCGGAGCGAAGCACCTCGCATGCTATGCTTCGCTCCGCGCTGCATGGCTAGCGACACGCCTACGCCACTCTCTCCCTACCCATCTCCCACCCACTCTAACTCATCCCTCAACGACGGGCGGGAACCGACCCCGCACCCCATCTCATGCAACCCGTTTTCCTACTGAATCTACTTGCCACTTGCTGCCTTACCGGGAGCTGTTGTTGTTGAAGGCCGCTGCCTGCCTCACGTTTAGGTGGGGCTACTCAACTCAATTAGTGCAAGTTACTTCCGTATGAAACTAAGTTATTCTACTTTTTGGCTGCCCGTGGTGGTGGCCGCCGCCAGCGCTACGCCGGTGTTTGCCCAAACCGAATTGATTGCCATTAGCGGCGTAGTGCGCGAAAAAGGCAGCCAGGAAGGGCTACCGGGCGTGAGTGTTAGCGTGAAGGGCGGCAGTGTGGGCACCCAAAGCGATGTCGATGGCAAGTTTGCTTTCAAGGCCAAGCTGCGCTACCCATTTGTGCTGGTGTTCAACGCTATCGGGCACGACACGCAGGAAATAGAAATTGCCAGCGCGCAGCAGCCAATTTCGGTGGCGCTGGAGTCGAAAGGTGTGCTCACGAATGAGGTCGTGGTATCGGCCTCGCGGGTGGAGGAAAGCCGGCTGAAATCGCCGGTGGCGATTGAGAAACTCGACATTCGGGCCATCAAGGAGACACCCGCGCCGAGCTTTTACGACGCGCTCGAAAGTGTAAAGGGCGTACAGATGCTCACCAGCAGCCTCACCTTTAAAGTACCGAATACTAGGGGTTTTAATATCCCTAACAACTTCCGCTTTATGCAGCTCGTGGATGGCGTGGACATGCAGGCGGCCACCCTAGGGGTGCCGCTGGGCAATGCCATTGGGCCGACCGAGCTCGACATTGCGAGCGTGGAAATCACGCCCGGTGCGGCCTCGGCCTTGTATGGCATGAACGCCATCAACGGCATGGCCAACCTCACTACCAAGAGTCCCTTTACTTACCAGGGTCTCAGCGTGTACCAGAAAGTGGGCGTGAACCACGTAGACGGCCGCGACCGCGACCCGAGCGTGCTCACTGAAACTGCTATTCGCTGGGCGCAGACCCTAGGTACCGATAAGCGCTGGGCCTACAAGGTGAACCTCGACTACCTGCGCGGCACCGACTGGCTGGCCAACACCCAAACCGACCAGAACACGGCGGCTAACCCCGCCTTCCCTGAGCTATCGGGCGCGTTCAATCCCGCCGCCGACCTCTGGAACCGCTACGGCGACGATGGCAACTCGGCCCTAAACGTGACGGCACAATACCAGGGTAGAAGCCAGCGCTTTGTGGTCACGCGCACGGGCTACTACGAGCGCGATTTGGTGAATCCTATCGTGCGCAACATCAAGGCCGACGCTAGCCTGCACTACAAGCTCACCGACGACCTAGAGCTGAGCTACGGCTATCGCTTTGGGTTGATGGATGGGGTGTTCCAGCGCGGCAATAAGATTCAGCTCGATGGCGTGACGGTACAAAACCACAAGCTGGAGCTGCGCGGCAAGGACTTCACGGTGCGGGCCTACACCCTGCTGGAGAATACGGGCAACTCGTACAACCTTAACCCGCTGGCGCTAAACCTAGACCTCGAAAACGGTACCAATACCGTGTGGGGCAACAAGTTTGGGGCCGCGCTGCAAAGCCAACTGAATGCCGGTACGGCACTCGCCCCGGCGATGGCAGCTGCCCGCGAGGCAGCCGACGCTGGCCGTGCTGTGCCAGGCACGCAGGCTTTTAATGACTTGAAGGCCAAAATTATCAGCACCAACAACTGGGATAGCGGGCGCACCATCACGGGTGCGCCTATACCGGGCGGGGCGGCCCTTTCGCAGCACAGCCGCACCTACCACACCGACGCCGTGTGGAACCTAGGCGACCGCATCAAGTTCTTGAACGTGCTGGTGGGTGCCGATGCGCGCATCTACCAGATTATTCCGGATGGCAACAACTTCGTAGACTTTAGCCTGCCGCTGGCCGAGCGCAATCAGCCCGGCGGCAATTATGTGTACTACAAGAAGTTTGGGGCTTTCGCGCAGGGCACCAAGCTACTGCTAGAAGACAAGCTAAAGCTGACCGCCTCGGTGCGCGTGGATTACAACCCCGAGTTTACGGCCAAGGTCAACCCGCGCCTAGCCGCCGTGTACACGGTGGCCGAGAAGCACAATTTCCGCGCCTCGTACCAGAATGGCTGGCGTTTCCCATCGCTGTTTGAGGCGCTGTCGTTCGTGAATAATGGCAACGTGCGCCGCGTGGGCGGTCTGGCCCGTGTGAACGAAGGCCTGAACTACCTCCAAAACTCGTACACCCGCACTAGCATCGACCGCTTCAACACGGCCGTAAACGCTTACGTGGCGGCCAACCCGACACCGGGCCTCACTACCATCCAGGCCGCGAGCGCGGCGGCCGTGCGCCCCGAAATTCGCGGCATCCTACAAGTGGCCAACTTAGCAGTAGAGCAACCCGAGCAAATCAATGCCTTTGAAGTTGGCTATCGCAGCGTATTGTTTGACAACCGGTTATCTATTGATGCCGATGCTTACTACAATATCTATTCTGGCTTCTTAGGTCAGGTCGAAGTGAGCGTACCTAAGGATGGCAGCAACAACCAAGTGGCCGTGGGCACCGATGCTGCCGCAGTGGCGGCCTTGCTTGACTATCGCTCGGCCCGCCAGGACCGCTATCGCGTGTATACCAACTCGCGCCAGAACTACAACAGCTACGGCTCGACCCTAGGCCTGACCTACAACTTCTTCCAGAAATACACCGTTGGCGGCAACGTCAATTACAACGCTCTTTCCAAGAACACCGAACCGGACGTGTTCGTGACCGGTTTTAACACGCCCAAGTGGGCGGGCAGCGCCTCTTTTGGCAATCGTGAAATTGTGCGTAACCTAGGCTTCAACGTGGTGTACCACTGGCAAACCAGCTTCCTCTGGGAAAGCCCACTAGCTAATGGCATTGTGCCGGCTTTCAATACTTTAGATGCTCAAGTAAACCTGCGTGTGCCGACCTTGAAAACGACTATTAAGCTCGGCGCGACAGATATTTTCAACCGGCGCTACGTGCAATATGCGGCTGGGCCGACCTTGGGGGGATTGTATTACGTGACCCTGACGTTTGACAATACCGTGCTGCACTAGCCTGTAACCCCACCTCGCTTCTTACGCGATATCCTTCGGGAGAGGGAGAGCCGAACTTCTTCGATTAGAATATTTATAAGCAGTTTATTTTCAAATCATAAATCTCAAAAAACCTTATTCGCGTCAGGCTGCCCCTCTCCCGGAGGGGAGGGGCCGGGAGTGGGGTCCATCGTTACTATGTCTTCTATTCCATCCAACCACTCCGAAGTAGAGCACGTCAAGATAGCCAGCCGCTACCTGCGCGGCACGCTCGCCGACAGCCTGCGCAACGGCATCACGGGCGCGCTCAACCCCGACGACACGCACCTCATCAAGTTTCACGGCTCATACCAGCAGACGGACCGCGACCTCGAAAGCGAGCGCAAGCGCCAGAAGCTAGAGCCGCTGTACTCGTTTATGATTCGGGTGCGGGTGCCCGGCGGCGTGGCCTCGGCCCGGCAGTGGGCGCGTATGAATGAGCTGAGCGATAGCTACGGCAACGGCACCCTGAAGCTGACCACGCGCCAAACCTTCCAGCTGCACGGCATCTTGAAGCGCAACTTGCCGGCTGCTATTCAAGGCTTTAATGAGGTGACGATGGACAGCATTGCGGGCTGCGGCGACGTGAACCGCAACGTGATGTGCAACACCAATCCGCACGAGTCGGCGGTGCACCAGCAGGTGTACGACACGGCCGTGGCCATCAGCGCGCACCTCACGCCGCGCACGTCGGCCTACCGCGAAATCTGGCTCGATGGCAACCTGCAGGAAACTACCGAGGCCGTGGACGACGAGCCGGTGTATGGCAAAACATACCTGCCGCGCAAGTTTAAAATCGCGCTGGCCGTGCCGCCTCACAACGATACTGACATCTATGCCAACGACATCGGCCTCATTGCCATTGAAGAAGACGGCCAGCTCGTGGGCTACAACGTGGCCATCGGCGGCGGCCTCGGTATGACGTTTGGCATGCCCGAAACCTACCCGCGCCTGGCCGACCTCATCGGCTTTGTGGCGGCAGACGATGTGGTGGAGGTCTGCGAAAAGCTCGTGACCATTCAGCGCGACTGGGGCAACCGCGAAAACCGCAAGTTCTCGCGCTTTAAGTACACCATCGACCGTGTGGGCCTGCCCGCCGTGGTGGCCGAGATGCACCAGCGCCTAGGCTACGCCCTGGCCCCGGCGCGCCCCTACCGCTTCACCAGTTCTAGCGATTCCTTTGGGTGGTCGGGCGCGCCCGATGGGCTGTCGCACCTGACTTTGTTTGTGGAAGGCGGGCGCGTACTCGACCGGCCGGGCTACGGCCTGAAATCGGCGCTGGCCGAAATCGCGAGCTTCCACACCGGCGATTTCCGCCTGACCGGCAATCAGAATCTTATCATTGGCAATATCGAGCCGGCGCACCGCTTGCGCGTGCAGGAAGTGCTCGAAAAGCACGGCGCCGCCCCCAAAGCCGAGCAGCTCACGGCCATTCGGCGCGACGCGCTGGCTTGCGTAGCCCTCAATACTTGCTCGCTGGCCTTCGCCGAGGCGGAGCGCTATCTGCCCACGCTGCTCGACAAGCTCGACACGGTTATCCGCGCCCACGGCTTGGCCGAGGACAGCATTTTGATTCGCATGACGGGCTGCCCCAACGGCTGCGCCCGTCCCTACCTCGGCGAAATTGCCCTGATAGGCCGCTCGCTGGGCCGCTATAATCTCTACCTAGGGGCCAGCCACCACGGCGACCGCCTCAACAAGCTCTACCGCGAAATGCTCGACGAAGACGGTATCCTGCGCGAGCTCACGCCGCTCATCGCCGCCTATGCCACTGACCGTGAAACGGGCGAATCGTTCGGCGACTTCGTAGTGCGCACCGGCGTGGTGAAGGCCACCGTGGTCGGCCTGGATTTCCATGCTTAACTAAGTAATCTGTCATGCTAAGCGCAGCAAAGTGGTAGAGATACTTCAACTCCGCTATGCTGCGCTCAGCATGACATACTATTTAAATTTCTGCATCTTACTTATCAAATTAAGAGCTACTTATGCCAACCGACCTGCTTACGCCCGCCCCAGCTATTGCTGAAGCTGCTGCCCCCGCAGGCGCGGCCGTGCCGATATTTCTTGACCTCGACCAGCGGCGCGTGCTACTGGTCGGTGGTGGCGCCGAGGCGCTCGCCCAGCTCAGCACCGTACTCAGCGACCACCCCACAGCCTGTGTGACGGTGGTGGCCCCCAAACTACTACCCGACCTGCAAGCCCTTACCCAGCGCCACCCCCAGGTACAGGTGCTGCGCCGCACCTTTGAGCCCACCGACCTAGCCGGGCACGACTTGGTACTGGTAGCTACCCCCGATGCCGAGCTACACGGCCGCGTGAGAGCTGGCGCAGCCGCCCGCCGCCTGCACGCCGTGGCTGCCCTAGGTCCCGCCGAGGAGGCCGAAGCCACTACCTACTGGCGGCGCGTGGCCACGTGGGCGCTATTAGCCTTTGCGGGATTTCTGGTGCTCAATATCCTGTCGTATTACTTCACCTGGCAGCAAGCCTGGGAAGTGGCGCGCAGCTCGGGCACTTTCTATACGTTTGTGGCAGTGGGCTTTATCGCTCAGATGATAGACGGCATGCTGGGCATGGGCTACGGCATCGTGTCGGCCATCAGCCTGATGACGCTGGGGCTAAACCCAGCATCGGTGAGCGCCAGCATTCACACGGCCGAGATGTTTGCCAGTGGCGCCTCGGGCTATAATCACTACCGTTTCGGCAATGTCAACAAGAAGTTATTCAAGGTCTTGGTGCTTCCTGGCGTGGCCGGCTCCGTGGCCGGGGCGCTGCTACTGGCCCGCCTAGGTGAGCAGCACGTAGCTTACCTCAAACCGGTGTTGGCGCTGTACCTGCTCATTCTGGGCGTGCGCATCATCAGCAAAGCCATTAAGAAGCAGACGCAAGAGCGCAAGAAGGTTAAGAATGCTGGCTGGCTGGCCAGCGCGGGGGGCTTCCTCGACTCGTTTGGTGGGGGTGGCTGGGGGCCGCTGGTCACGAGCACGCTCATCGCCAATGGCCGCACGCCCAATTATGTTATCGGCACCGTGAGCTTGGTCGAGTTTTTCGTGACCTTTGCCAGTGCCATCACCTTCTTCTCTGTCTTAGGCTTCAAGCACTGGCAAATCGTGCTAGGTCTCATTGTGGGCGGCGTAGCCGCTGCACCGCTAGCTGCCCGCCTCGCCGGCCGCCTACCCACCCGCTGGATGTTTATCGGCGTGGGCGCCATGGTCATCTTCTGGAGCCTCTGGACGCTACGCAAGCTGCTGTAGCTTTATAACAACTTACTACTAATTAGCACCGGCCACTCATAGCCGCACTACCCTGGCTATCTGCCGCTGCGCTCCTTGCTGCACTTGCACAAAGTATAAGCCAGGCGCCCACTGCGCAGACTCGGGCAGCCCGATAGTGCTGGTGCCGGCGGGCAAGGCGAGTGCCCGCTGCCCTAGGCTGTGCCCTAGCACGTCGGTGATGCGAAGCTGGGCTGGGCCAGCAGTAGCCGCGCGCACCACCAAGCTTAGTGCCTGGCCAGCAGGCCCAGCCGTTGGCAAAGCGGTGACGACCAAGTCTACGGCGGGCACCATGAGCACCCGCACGGCTGAAAGCACGCTAACACCATCGGCATCGACCTGCCGCAGGCGGTAGTAGACCTGTGCGGCGGCATAGCGGGCTAGGTTAGCATCACGAAACTGGTAGGTGTGCCGCTCAGAGCTGGTGCCGGCGCTTGCCGCCCGGCCTAGCGCGGTGAAAGTGCGGCCATCTGGGCTACTTTCTACTTGAAAGTAAGCGCTCTGTTGCTCCGAGGCTGTCGTCCATCGCAGTAAGCCATCGCCGCCCTCTAGCTGGGCGGTAAAGTCTGTTAGTGTCACGGGCAGGGGCGCTGCCGATTCAAAAACCAACGAAAACCGAGTGCTTGTGGAATACGTCCCGCCTGTATTGGCGGCGGTCAGCGATAAGGAATAGGTGGTGCCAGCAGCCAGTAGCTGGCGCGTTTGCTGCTCGGCATCAACTAGATATATTTTGGCAAAACTGAAATTTTCCAGCCGGCCCACCAGCAGCGTGTAAGGCCCGTACTGCGGCACGCCAACAAACAAGTTGACTACCTGCGAAGCCGTGAGCGCGGCATAGGGCAACCCATTAACTGTTAAGCGTCGCCCATTTTGGGTAAGGCTGTTTAGGTTTAGGCCGTTGCCGCTAGGTGGCGTTGCATCGTATTCGTCGTCAAAGCCTGTCGTTGCTCCTTCCTGCGCATAAATGTAGGCCTGGGCCGGAACCCGGCTGCTAGCGTCTTGCAAATCGAGGCGCAGCAGCGGCGCTTGCGCCCGGGCGGCCAGCGCCAGCAGGCTCAGCAACACCGCCCACAGTTGAGCGCTTCCTCGGATATTTCGCATACTCGTTGGGCTTCTTGCTGACACCGACCTAGGCTCCCCGCAGGCCGGGCCAGCGCAGTAGCGGCACCAGCACCATCACAGGCAGCGGCGACAAAAGCCCATGCAACAACCGACTAGCCAGGGCCGTGAGCAGCGGTAACCCGCCCACGTGGCCCAATAGCAGCAAAGCCACGCTTGCCACTCCGATACCCCCGTACAGCCGAAACCCCCACCGCCATCCCTCGCCCGCTGGCAGCAGCGCTACCAGCAAAGCTAGGCTTAGGGCTACGTAGCCAGCGGCAAACAGCAGTGCGGAAACCACGCTATGGGGCTGCTCCATGAGCGCGCGCATGCTGCTGCCGGCCACTTTATCTAGGTACGTAGTGGCGGGCAACATTTGGTTGACCCACCGCCAGCCAGCATCCAGCCACGTGTAAAGCGCTTCCTCATACAGGCGGCTGCTCAGCAGCAAGGCCAGCAAAACAGCGCTCACCGCCAGCCGCGCCGCCGACAGCCCCCCTAGGGCGTGGGCGAGCCCGGACCCAGGGGCTGGGGGCGGGCTAAGCTGCTGCATACGTACTTGCTGGCAGGCGGCTACTGGTAGCGCCGCGCGTGGCCCACCACATCCAAAGGGCAAAAATGCCGGCGTAGACTACCGCCGTGAATGTGTAGTGATGGTTGAAATCGGCCGATTGATAGTGGTAGTACTTGTTGAGGCTCAGCGCGATAATACGCAGCACATTCAAGCTGTAAATCAGTAGCAAACCTAGCGGTACGAACCATAGCTTGCGCCTGGCCGGCCCCGGAAATGCCACGATAAACCCGCTAAATAAGGCGTAGAGCACCAGCCCATTGCATGGATGCCAGATAAACACTACCGGTTGCCCAGCCAAACTGATAAGCGGCTGCACCCCGCCCGACAACGTGGCTGCATAGCCCAGCAGCCGCAGTCCAGCCACGCTCACGGTAGCTAGGTTGTGAGTGAGCGCCGCATCGAGGCGGCCGTCGGCCGCCAAGTAGTGCTCGTAGCCCAAGAACCAGAGCAAATAGAGCCCACTAGCCAGCATCGCAAAGCGAAGCAGTGGCGAAGAGGTGCGGGACGAGGAAGGCGGCAGAGTCGGTGACATGTGCAGAAAGGACCGCGGCACCCGGGGTCACAGCCAGTTGAACAAGCAAATAGCCGAGTAGCTAGCCACCAGTGCGGCAGCTAGTTACTCGGCGAAAATGAGAAAGCTAGGCGCGGCGACGCAACCGGCGCACCGCATACATCGCACCGCCAGCCAGCAGCACCGATAGGCCGCCATCGATAGGCGCCCCGGTGGGGGTAGGGCCGCCTGACCCAGGCTGAGCATGGCTAACCAATGCAAACAGAAGCAGTGCGACTAGGGGTACAAAGCGGAGCATGGCAGTTGTTTTAAGAAGGTGAAGATGAGAATGTAAATAAAGCAATAAAAAATGATAAAAAATGCGCGGTAACTATTCGGTAACGAGTTCTTTATTGCTTCCGCTTCTTATGGCATGCTCGTGCTTACTCACTTAGTATTATTGAAGGGGCGCAGGCGGTTGATGCAAGAGGGCGAGACAAGTTGCAGCGGCCACCGCAACTTGTCTCGCCCTCTTGTAAAATGGATTAAATAGCTAATTACGTGCTCAAAGAGAAGCCCTAGGCATCATCTTTTGGGCAGGGCATCCAGCACCAGCACTACTTCCTGCCTAGGTGCTAGAGGCTGGGCGGGTAGCGTGAGGCGCTGATTTTGGGCAGTAAAGTCGCCGAGTTTCACAAATTGCTGGCGGCCGGGCGCGAACGTCTGGACCCGCAGCTTTTGGGCGGTGGCAACGCCAAACGAGATGGGCGCGCGGGTGGCCGTGGGGCTGTCGTTGAGCAGGTAAATGAAGTATTTATTACCGCAGCGCATGCCGAAGCTTTGCACCACGCCGGCCTGCACCGCGAAGGGCTGGAACTGCCCCCGGCTAGCGGCCAGCATTTGGTCGCTGATGGTACGGACGGCCCGGAAGTAGGGCGTCATCTTTTGGTCGTCGAAGAGTTCCCACCACCATGTCATGGGCAGCACGGGCGTGGCGCTGAAGAGGCCGTACCAGAGTCCGCGCCGGTAGTCGTAATTGAAATCGGTGGCGTAGGTGGGGTCGGCGTCTTCCCACCGAAAGCCGAACTCGCCTACCACGTAGGGTTTGCCGAAGTTCTGGATGTAGTCGGGGTAGATGGCCGGAATCTTCTCGGTGTGCTTGTAGATGTGCTTCTGGTTGAAGTCGAGGTAGGGTATCGAATTCATCCCTAGGATATCGCGGTGCGAAATACTGGTCGTGACCAAGTGTTGGTACGGGTCGATGTCCTTGAGGTAACGGCTCATTTCGGCATGCCAGAGCGTGACGGCGGCGTGCGGAATCAGTAGGCTGTCCTGCTGCGTAAATACCGCATTATCAACCTCATTGAAGAACTCCCAGGCGGCAATGTTGGTGCTGTAGCCCCAGCGCGCCACCACGTAGCGCAGCTTGTTCTTGTATTTCTGCTGGGCGGCGGGCAACGTGAAAAACTCGGTGGGCGTGCGCGCCGGGCCGCCGTTGGCTTGGTTGTAGGAGCTATTGCGCCAGCCGCCCTGCTCCATGAGGTGGCCGTGCCAGTCGAGGGTGAGCATGAAATACAACCCTAGGGAGTCAGTGAGGTGCACCAGCTCGTCCATGCGCCGGATGGCGCCGGGGTGGAAGTAGTCGGTGGAGTTGACGTAGCGCTTGGTCGAACTCACCTTTTGCCACTCCAGCGGTAGGTTCCAGTAGCACATCCAGGTGCGGAAGAAGTTGGCGCCATTCTTCGCCAGCGTCGGCAGCAGGTACTCATAGGTAAACTTTTGGTTTTCAAACGAACGTGCTTCCCAGCCCACGTTCTCCCCCACGCCCCGAAACAGCTGCCCGTTATCAAAGCGGAAAGTGTACAGGTCGTTTTTGTGCAGAAACCCTGGCCGCTGGCTGGCCGCCACCACGAAGCGCGTAGGAGCCGACTCCTGGGTGCCGGCCTTGCGCGTGAGGCGGAAGCGGCCGGTGTAGGCGCCCGTTTGGCGGGGCGCAAAGCGTACTTTCCACCGCGAGCCGGTGCCTTCGTTGTGGTCGAAGTAGCCGGGCACCACCACCGGCTGGCCGTTGGGAGCGGTCAATACCAAATCCAAGGTCACCTCCTGCTGGTTGTAGGGCTGCTTATACTGCTCGCTGAGGGCAATGTCCCATTCGGTTTTAACGTATTCGCGCGGGGTTGGCGTGGCGAGGCTGATAGCGCCGAATGGTTGCTGCGCATAGCTCGCCCCGGCCGCTAGCAGCAGCCCGAGCAGGGTGGCCCATTTTTTCATGGTTATAGTAGTTGAGTTAAGGGCTCATCGCTCGCAGGACCCCACCCCCGGCCCCTCCCCTCCGGGAGAGGGGCCGGGGGTGGGGTCCTATGCCTAACCAGCTACCACTTCGGCAGCTCGTCGCGCGTCAGCACCCTAGGGTCGTTATAAATGCGGCGGATGGTTTCGACCGAGTTTTTCTCCTGCACCAGCTCGGCCCAATCCATGAAAAATACCCAGCGCGGCTGCTGGGCCAGTATTTCTGGTGTGGGCAGCACGGCGCACTCGCCAATGGCCATCGGCTTCTGGCCCACAATGGGCCGGATGTAGTCGTACCACGACTGGTCGTAGCCTTTGTCGTAGACGTCAAAGGCGAACACATCCCAGTACTTCTCGCCGGGGTTATACTGGGCAAAGTCACGGCTCATGTCCTGCATGTCCCAGACCCAGATAAGGTTAGTGAGACCTTTGGTCTTGGCGAGATAGTCGTGGGTGATTTGGTAGAGGCGCGCCGTGCCCTGCGGGCCCGGGCGCCCGCCCCACCAAAACTTGCCCTGGTTCATCTCGTGCAGGGGCCTGAACAGCACCTCTACTTTCTTGTCCTTCAGGTACTGCAAGTACACGGCGATATCATCCATGCGCGACTTCCAGGTCTTGTTCAATGGGGTGCCATCGGTGATAAGCTCTTGCCACTGCGCATCGGTGAGCAGTTGGTTGAGCAGGCCGGGGTCCCAGCCGCAGGGCTCGCCCGAGGCGGGCGGGCAGGCGTGCCACATGATATTCACGGCCGCCCCCTGCCGGTACTGGCGCTCGGCTTCCTTCACCATCTTCCAGCGGTTGTCGATGTTTTCTTGCTGAAACAAGAAATCGCCGCTCCACAGTGCGGGGTACTTGCCAGTGGTGCGATAGATATAGTCGGTCCACTTCGTGGGCTCGGCGTTGGGCTCCTTGTTGTGCTGGCCCGCCAAGGTTTTGGTGCCCGAAATGCGCTGGAGATAAGGCAGTACCTTGGTCGATTGGGCGAAGGCCCTAGGTGCCGTTAGCAGCGCGGCGCTCAGCAAAGCGAGGTGAAGAGGTCGAAACATAAAAGGAGAAAAAGGGCGACCTAAGGGGCTATCTCAAGCAATTAAAGACGTTTGTCATTGCGAGCGTAGCGAAGCAATTGCATCCGAATGGCGCGGCCGAACAAGTGCGATTGCTTCGCTGCGCTCGCAGTGACAAACGTTTTCAGACGGGTGAAAAGTAGCGCGGCCCAGAAGTCCGCGCTACGGCCACATAGGCTACTTCTGCAACGTATACCAGAAGAACTTAGCGCCGCCCAGCTCCTGCTTAGCGCCGCTGCCGTTCCAGTCGATGTCGTAGGGCTGCACGTTGAACGAGAGCTTGAGCTGCGACTTATCAGCATTGAACTCCAGCGGAATGGTCTTGCTCTGGCCGGTGCCAGGGTTGAAGGTCAGCGTATTATCGGTGAAGTCGCGCAGGAACGTACCGGAGCTTTTAGGTAGCCGGCGAAACTTGTAGTTGAAGTCGCTGCCACTGGCCTGCTTAAAGTCGCCAAATGCGGCATCGGTGCCCGCGTTGTTGGTGAAAGTACCCGTCAGGTTGCCGGTGGCGGTGACGCCCGTCACGGCGAAGGTGAGGGTGTTATCTAACTCTTTGGCAGCGTCGGGCATATTACTGGCGGCGCTTTTGGTGCCGTTCCAGCCCCAGCTCTGGCCCTCGCCGATGAAATACTGGAACATCAGGCTGCTCACCTTCCAGGTGCCGTCTAGGTCCGACTGGTAGTCCTTGACCTGCACCACCCAAGGCCGCGTTTCGCCCGATTCGGAGGTGACCATATACACCGCCCGGTTGCGGCCGGCTGCGAAATTGGTGATGCTACCCGAGCCCGGCGACACGGTGGCCTTGTACGAGGTTTCGATGGTCGGCGTCACCTTCGAGAGGTCGGTGCCTTTCACCACATACACCGTCACCTTGCTGGTGTCGGCGGTAGTTCGCGCAATTTCAGCCACCCCAATCTGACCCTTATCAAGGGTGAAGGACGTGATAGCGCGCTCGTGGCTCTGGATGCCGTCAAACGGGTCTTGCTTGCAGCTACCCAGCAGGCCCAGGCTCGCTAGCGCCCCCAGGCTTAGGAGTTTAAAGTTCTGATTCATATACCTAGGGATGCAGTTAGAGGAGAGAATTCAGGTCAACTTCGCGGCTCGGGATGGGGAAGTAGTAGGCGTCGCCAGTGATGGTCTTGCCGTACTTCTGCACCAGTACCGATTCCATTTTGTGGCTGCGGCGCAGGTCGAAGAGGCGGTTGCCCTCGAAGCACAGCTCCCAGGCGCGCTCCTGTATCACGGCGTCGAAGAAGGCCGCGGCGCTGAGCCCCGGCGTGAGGGCACCTAAGCCCGCCCGGGCCCGCACCCGGTTGATGGCCGCGTAGCCCTCGGTGGTGGGGCCGCTGGCCTCGGCCAGCAGCAGCAGCACGTCGGCGTAGCGCAGCACGGGGGTGTTGGCGCTGGTTTGCTCGCCCACCTGGCCGGGGTCGATAAACTTGCGGGTGAAGGGCCGGCTGTAGTCGTTGATACCTAGGGTGGTCGTTTTGTTGTTTACCGTTACCTGGTTGGGTATCAGGTCGGTCTTGCGCTTGTCGGCCGGGTCAAAGCTGTTGTAAAGCGCTGGCTCGGTGATGAAGTGGTTGTAGCCTGACTTCAGCGCCGTGCCATCATTGAGGGTGAATACCGCCCCGTCGATGTAGGGAATGAACATCAGCGGCAGCTTCGAGAAGTTGCCCTCGGTGAGGCCGCTGCGGTCGGTGGCTACGTCAAAAATGTGCTCGGGCCCGCTCTTTTTGGTCACGTCAAACACGGCTTTCAAGTCCGAGTCGAGGCCGTAGCTGGTGTTGGTCGTCACGTTGGTGGCCATGGTTTTGGCCTCGGCGTAGAGAGCAGCGGCGTCGGTCACAAACTCGTAGCCCGGCACGCCGGTGTTCTTGCCCGAGGCCAGGGTGGCATCTACTTTGGCGAGCAGACCCCAGGCGGCCACTTTGTTGGCGCGGCCATCGCGGCGGGTCACGTCGGTCATGGCGATGGCCTTCTTCAGGTCATCGGTGATGAGCGCGTAAATCTCCTGCATGGTGCCCTTGGCCGCATTGGTCTGGCTGAGCGAGGTGACGGGCGTGGTGTGCAGCGGCGCGGCCCCAAACAGGCGCACCACATTGAAGTAGTGCAGCGCCCGCAAGAAATACGCCTCGCCCACCAGCTGGTCGCGGTTGGCCTGGGCCATGGCCGTGATGCTCGGTACGTTGCCAATCACGGCATTAGCGCGATTGATGCCGATGTAGGCGTAGCGCCAAGTGGTGGTCAGGTCTACGTTGTCGGCCCGCACGGCCAGGCGGTCAAACTCGAAGTTGCTGGCGCCGGCGTCGGGCTTGAGGGTGATATCCTCGGTGGGCAGCTCGGTGATGGTGATGAAGCCGCGCGAGTAGTACTCGATTTCGGGCAAGATGGCGTAGGCATACACCAGCGCCGCGTTGGCGTCCGACTCGGTTTTGTAGAAGTTGGTTTGCGAGATGAAGCCGTAGGGCTCCTCCTTGAGCGAGCAGGCGGTGGCGAGCCCGGTGAGGGCCACGGCCAGACCTAGGGTTTTGAGAAATTGCATAGCGCGAGGGTGGGAAAAGCCGTTGGATTAGATACCGATGTTGACGCCCAGCGACAGGGCCCGCGGGCGGGGATAGGCGCCACCGGCCTGGCCGTTGGCTTGCACCTCGGGGTCGTAGCCGGTGTGGAAGCCCGTGAAGGTGTAGAGGTTATTGCCCGAGAAGTACACTCGCAGCGTCTGCACCCCCTTGATAATGTTCGACTTGAAGTTGTAGCCGATAGTCACGTTTTGCACCCGCAGGAACGAGCCGCTGGTCACGAACCAATCGGAGCCGTAGTAGGCGCGGTTAGAGTTCACGCTCGGGAAGGCGTTGGTGGGGTTGTCGGGCGTCCAGCGCTGGAGCTGGCGGCTGGGCGAGAACTTGTTGAAGTCAAACACGTCGTTGCCGTACACCCCGTAGAGCTGGGCCCCTAGGTCGAAGCCCTTGAACCGCAGGCTGGTATTGAAGCTGTAGAGAAACTTGGGGTTGGGGTTGCCGATGATGGTGCGGTCGGCTTCCGTGATTTTGCCGTCGCCGTTCAGGTCCACGTAGCGCAGCTCGCCGGGCTTAGCCATGTCGCCGGTCAGGCCCGAGGCGCTGCCCTCATTGGTGTTCTGAATCACACCGTTGGTGCGGTAGCCGTAGAACACGTTGACGGGCTGGCCCACGATGTAGGCATTGAGGGGCGAGCGCAGCATCTCGATGGTGGCGCCGTTCCACACGAAGTTGTCGGCCCCTAGGCTCACCAGCTTGTTGCGGTTCAGGGTGAAGTTGCCGCCCACGCTCCACTGCACCGGCCCGTTCAGGATTTCAGCGTTCAAGCCCAGTTCTACGCCCTGGTTTTCAATCACGCCGTCGTTCACCCACACCCGGTCGTAGCCCGACGAAGGCGTGATGTAGCTCTGGCGCAGCAGGTCGCGGGTGCGCTTGTAGTAGTAGTCGAGGCTCACCGTAAAGCGCTGGTTGGCAAAGCCTAGGTCGAGGCCGGCGTCGATTTGCGAGGTCGTTTCCCACTTCAAGTCGGGGTTGGGCACGCCCTCCCAAATTTTGTTGTAACCATCGTAGGCAAACACGCCGGGGCCGTAGCCCGTCTGGAAGGCGCCGCCGGTGTAGTAGCGGGCCAAACCCAAGCGGTCGAGCGTCTGGTAGGGGCTGATGCCCTGGTTGCCGGTGAGGCCGTAGCTTACGCGCAGCTTGGCTTCCGAAATGCTCGGAATGGCTTTGATAAATTCTTCTTCCTGCATTTTCCAGGCCAGCGCGGCCGAGGGGAAGAAGGCCCACTTGTTGTTGGCGCCGAACTTAGACGAGCCGTCGGCGCGGCCGGTGAAGGTGAACAGGTAGCGGTCGCGCAGCGAGTAGTTGAGGCGACCTAGGAAGGAGTTGAGCAGCGACTTATTGCCGCCGTTGTTGATGACCTGGGTGGTGGCCGAGTTCAGGTTTTCGTTGCCCAGCACGTCGCTGATAAAGCCGCGGCCTTCGAGCGCCGAGGTGCGCACATTGAACGACTGCGTGGTGAAGCCCGCCACGGCGTTGAAGCCGTGAATACCTACTTGCTTGTTGAGCGTGAAGTAGTTCTCATTGAGAATTTCGTTGTTGTTAAAGTTGTTTATCGTACCGAAACCGTTGAACTGGTAGCCGGTGTAGGTGATGTTACGCGGCTGGTAGTTGTCGTCTACCGAGTTGCCGTAGCGGTCGCTAATCTGGGTGCGGAAATTCAGCCACTTGGTCAGGTCCCAGCTCACGAACAGCGTGCCCAGCACGTCAAAGCCGCGGCTCTTGTTGGTCACGTTTTCGGCAATGCCGATGGGGTTGCCGTAGTCGAGCGGCCCGATGCGGAAGTACGAGCCATCGGTATTGTAGACCGGGAAGATGGACGAGCGCCCGGCTCCTAGGCCGCCCCCCGTGCGCTGGGTATGCGTCAGGATAAGGTTGACGCCCGCCGTCACGTTGTCAAACAGCTTTTGCTCTAGGTTCAGGCGGCCGTTGTAGCGGTCGTAGGCGTTCTTGATGGCCAAGCCTTCCTCGCGGTAGTAGTTGCCTGACACCGAAAACTTGGTGCGCTCGGTGCCGCCGTTGGCCGTGAGAGTATAGCTCTGCGAGAAGGGGTTGCGGTACACCAAATCGGGCCAGTAGGTGCTGTAGGGCCACTGCGGCTTGTTGGGGTCGGTGCCGCGCAGCTCGGCCAGCGAGGGGTAGTAGGTCCCTAGGTAGTCTTGGCCGATGTAGAGCGGCGCAAGCCCTGCATTGCTGCGCGCCTCGTTGCTGATGGTAGCCTCGTCGATGGGGTTGCCCCACACATCGAGCTTGCTGGGCAGGGTCGAGAGCGTATTGAGGGTACTCAGCGTGAGGCTGGTTTTGCCAACCTTGCCGCGCTTGGTGGTCACTAGAATCACGCCGTTGGCACCCCGCGAGCCGTAGATGGCCGCCGACGAGGCATCCTTTAGCACCTCAATGCTAGCGATGTCGTCGGGGTTAATCTGCTTGAGGTTGCCCGCGTCGCCCCACGGAAAACCGTCTACCACCAGCAGCGGACTGTTCGAGCCGTTGAGCGAGCTAGAGCCCCGGATGCGCACCGTGGCGCCCGCGCCCGGCTCGCCCGAGGGCACAATCACCTGTACACCCGCTACCTTACCTTGCAGCAATTGGTCAACCGACGAAGCGGGCGTTTTATTTAACTCACTGCCTTTCAGCACGCCCACCGAGCCGGTGAGGTCGCTCTTGGCCACGGTGCCGTAGCCCACGACTACCACGTCGTCGAGCTGCTTGGTATCGGCTTTTAGGTTGATGTCCTTGGTGCCGCCCTCAGTCACGGGCAGCTCCTGGGCCAGGTAGCCCACGTAGGAAAACACCAGCGTGGCGCCCCCGGCGGGGATACCAACGGAGTACGAGCCATCGGCATTGGAGGCCGTACCCTGGGTGGTGCCCTTCACGAGCACCGTCACGCTGGGGAGGGGTTCGCCAGTCACGGCGTCTTTCACCACGCCCCGCACGGTGGCGGCGGCTTGGGCCCAGGCCAGCGCTGGGGCCAGCAACAGGCAGAGCAGGAAAATGAAGTACCGTTGTCTCATCAGAGTAACACGGAAAGAAGGGTGGGAAATAGAAACGTGGCAGCAACGAGCCGCGCGCTTTGCATAATGCAATTCAGGCGCAAGTCAGCTCGTAAGTCTTTTGCCAAGCTGGTGGCCTAGAAGCTAGCCATCCAGCGCAAAAATGAAGCAAGCAATCGCGTAGCAATCGTCATTGATTCAGCGATTTACTTAATGCAAAGTTAATCTAACGACTTACCGGGAAATGATACTTTTTTAACAAAGAGTTGACCTAGACAAGCAATTTCTTATCGTTTAAAACTAGAATAAGCCGGTACAGCGCGTGTTAGCACGCAGCCTTTGACAAGTACTTTCCTGCACTGACTTGAGTAGTTGGCCGACCTACCTATCGCAGAAGCTCACGCGGGCCGGGTTAGCGCTCGGCAGCGGTGCAACACTTCCAGGCAGGCGCGGGCATTGTGGTACGGGCATTTCCAAAATCCAATTTTGTCTTGCCCGCGCATGGGCTGATAATCGGCCTCTACGCCCCAGCGCCACTCTCCTAGGTCGGTGTCGAGTAGGTACCGCTGCGCAAACTGCCAGGCTTGGTACGAGCGGCGCAACAGGGCCTCGTCGTGGGTTTGGGCGTAGCCGTCGAGGAAGCCCACCATGGCCTCGGCACTCACCCACCACTCGCGGTGCTGGTCGAGGTGGCCGGTGGCGCGGTCGAGTTCATGAGGCAGGCTACCATCGGGGAGTTGGGCGGCGGCCGTGGACTGCACTAGCCGGGCAGCGGCGGCATTTACCTGGGTTAGCAGAGCCGCATCGCCCAGCACTTCGGCGGCTTCGCGCAGCAGCCAGGCCGTCTCAATGTCGTGGCCGTAGGAGACGAGGTCGGCCACCGGCTGCCATTCTAGGTCGAAAAACAGCTGCAAGTGGCCGGTGCGTGCGTCAATGATGCGCGCCAGAAACGTGCGCAGCAAGCCACCTAGGCGCTCGGCTAGGCGGGCGTCGGGCCAGCAGCGATAGAGGTTGGCGTAGGCCTCTAGCACGTGTAGGTGGGTATTCATAGTCTTAGGCGCGGGGCGGTCCTTCTCGCTCAAGCGTGGGTCGGCCAGCGGCTCGCCGGTGCGGCCCACGGCCTCTAGGTAGCCTCCATGCGCGGGGTCGTAGCTACGCGCCTCTATCCACTCAAACAGCACTTGGCCAGCCGTCAGCGCCCGCGCATCGCCAGTGGCTAGGTGGTACTCGCTGAGCCCGTAGATAGCAAAAGCCAGCGCGTACATCTGCTTGCGCGTATTTACTACGTGCCCTTGCGCATCGAGCAGCCAATACACACCACCGTGCTCGCTATCAACAAAATGGCTAAGAAAATAGTCGAAGGCGCGGGTAGCTGCCGCTAGGTGCTCGGGCTGCTGGGTATACCGGTAGGCGGCCGCAAACGTCCACAAGATGCGGGCGTTGAGGATGGCGCCTTTAGCAGCATTGGCTACCACTTGGCCGCTCTCATCCATCTGGCCGATAAAGCCACCGTGCACCTCGTCTACGGCGTGGCGCAGCCAGAAATCGGTGATGCGCGTGAGCTCGGCGGCCATCTCGGCTTGGTAGGTGGCGAGCAGTGCGGGGGCACCTAGGGCAGTAGGCTGGTTGAGGGCGAGGGCACTCATACGCCGACGCCGTTGCTGGCAAACTTGGGAACTGGCTGCTGCGCCGCCTCGTGAGCCTGGTTGCGGTCAATCAGCTCGTTGATGCTGCGCACCGAGGCGGCCGAGGTAAACTCGTCGGCGGGGGTGTGCTGCACATAATCGAGCAGCTGCTCGACGGTGGAAGTAGCCACGTGCATGCGCGTATCCGACGAGGCATAGTAGATGCACACGCGGCCGTCGTCGTCGAGCACCCAGCCATTGCTGAACAAGACGTTCGAGACGTCGCCGATGCGCTCGGGGCCTTCCGGCGCCAGGAAGTAGCCGCCGGGCTTATGCGTAACCTGGGCTGGGTTATGTAAGTCGGTCAGAAACAAGTAGAGTACATAGCGCAAACCAGCCGCCGTGTGGCGCACGCCGTGGGCGAGGTGCAGCCAACCGAACGGGGTTTTGAGGGGTGCGGGACCCTGGCCATTCTTGGCCTCGTACACGGTGTGGTAGTGCTTGGCATCCACTATTTGCTCGTGCGTCACCACCGCGTGCTCCATCGAGTCGGCTAGACCGAAGCCGATGCCACCGCCCGCGCCAGCCTCAATAAAGCTGTCTTGGGGGCGGGTGTAGAGGGCGTATTTGCCTTGCACAAACTCTGGGTGCAACACCACGTTGCGCTGCTGGGCCGAGGCGGTTTGCAGGTCGGGCAGGCGCTCCCAGGTTATGAGGTCGTGGGTGCGGGCAATGCCGCACTGCGCCACGGCGGCCGACTCGTCGCCGGGCCGGGCGGCGGGGTCCTTGCGCTCGGTGCAAAACAGGCCATAAATCCAGCCATCCTCGTGCTGGGTCAGGCGCATGTCGTACACGTTCGTGTCAGGCTCGCCCAGCTCAGGCATCGTAATGGGCCGCTCCCAAAAACGGAAGTTATCGACCCCATTGGGGCTTTCGGCCACCGCAAAAAATGACTTGCGGTCCAGCCCCTCTACGCGCGCCACCAGCAGGTAACGCCCCTCAAGCCGAATGGCACCCGCGTTGAAAGCCGCATTGACCCCTAGGCGCTCCATCAGGTACGGGTTGGTGCTGGGGTTCAAGTCGTAGCGCCAGGCCAGAGGCACGTGCTGGGCTGTGAGCACCGGGTGCTGATAGCGCTCGATGATGCCGTTGCCAAGCGGCTGCGCGGGGTTGGGGCGGGCCACCAGGGCGGCGTGCTGGTGCTGCAAGTCGTGCAGGCGCTGCTGAAAAAGATGCTTCATTGGAAATGCCTTTTTAATCAACCAATTGATAATGATATTTTTATTGTAATTCTCGGCGGATGTGAGACCCCACCCCCGGCCCCTCCCCTCTCCCGGAGGGGAGGGGCCGGGGGTGGGGTCCTGCGCCTGAGCTTACCCTAGGTGCCCCCTATGCTACTAATACTCAGAAAGCCGGTCCCACCAAGTCTTTTTCAGAATCGACCCGGTTACTACCAGAATGCCAATGGTGACGAGCAGCGGCAGCGTTTGCGACAGCAGCAGATACATGGGCAGAATGGTGAGGCAGAGCTGCGCGATGATGCCCAGCACCACGTTGAACATATTGAGCCGAAAGTTGCGGTTGGGCTGAAAGGTGGGGTCGGCGGCTAGCACCTGCGCCTTCACCGGGCCCCAAAAGCCCCAGGGCCGCACGGTGGTGTAGAAGTGGTGCAGCACCGCCGCTTCGGTGGGTGGCGCCAAGTAGGTGCCCGCTACCGAGCCCCCTAGGGAAATGGCAAACAGCAGCGGAAACCAATACAGCAGGTTGCCCGATGGGATGAGCGCCCCAAACACCAGCGCCGCCAAAATACCGGCGCTCATGCCCACAAAAAAACCCGTGGCGTTGAAGCGCCACCAGTGCCACTTCAGCACATTGGCCGCGATATAGCCACCGTAGAGCGCCGACACGATGAACTGGAGCACGGTATTCACATCCTTGGCAATGAAGCCCAGCGCTACGCCCACCGCCACCACCAGCACGCCCACCACGTAGTTCATCGAGATGATGCGGCGCGTACTAGCCTGCGGATTGAAGTACTTGAGGTAGATGTCGTTGACGATGTAAGCCTGCGCCGCATTCACGGTGCCACTGAAGGTGCCCATGAAGGCGCCGAGCAGGCCCGTGAGCACCAGGCCGACTAGCCCCACTGGTAGGAAATTATTGATAGTAAGGGGCAGAATGCGCTCGAAGTCGATGGTGCCATCGGGCGCCTTCAAGTTCATTTGGTGGTAGTAGAGCAGCCCTAGGATGGTGAGCCCAATGATGAGCGCGTAGCGAATGGGCAACAGCATAATCGACACGAATCCGCTCATTTTGCTGGCCTCCTCGGGCGAGCGGGTGCTCAGGATTTTTTGCATGTCGTAGTTGGGCGCCGGGCCCGCCAGCGAGGCAAACGCGCCCTTGAAAGCCATCATCATAAAGAAAATGCCGAACAGCGAGTAGCCATCGCTCGAAATTTTGCTGTTGACTTCCGGAATAAGCCGGCTCCAATCGAGACCTAGGCGCCAGCCGAAGAAGGGGTTGAACCAGCCGTCGGGCACCGCCAACTCGTGGCCTTGCAGCTTGACATAAGCAATGCCCGCGATAGCCACGCAAGCCACCGTCATGATGGCGTACTTGATAATATCGCCCAGCACAATGCTGTGCATGCCGCCCACAATGGAGTAAAACATGGCAAAGAGCGTGAACACAATGCCATACAAGTGCGGCACGTATTGCGGCGCCACCGCGAAGGGCACGTAGTCCTTCACCACGCTCCACGGAATAAAAATCTCCATGAACTTACCTAGCCCCACGAAGCCATAGGCCAAAAACCCGAGGCAGCTGAGCAGCGCAAACGCGATAACCACCTGGTGCGAGGCCCACACGCCGGGCCCCTTCTGGCCGAAGCGAGTAGCCAGCCACTCGGCGCCGGTGCTGGCGCCCGAGCGGCGCAGCCAGCGCGAGAGGTACATCATCAAAAACACCTGGTTGAAGACCGGCCACAGCCACGGAATCCAAATGCTTTTCATACCATACACGAAGCAGAGGCTGACCATCCACATCGTGCCGCTGATGTCGAACATGTCGGACGCATCGCTGAGGCCGAGCTTGTACCAAGGCAGCGTTTTGCCGCCCAGCAGGTAGCTGTCCTTGTCCTGGCTGGCCTTCTTGCGGTAGTAGAGCCCAATGCCGACCGTGGCGAGCAGGTAAGCAACAATGAGCAGAATATCGGGTAGCCGCAAGCGCATAATAGAAGGGTGGGAAGCGAGAAAAAGGGCGAGCACCCGCGGCGAGCGCCTAGGTCGGGTTCAAAAAAGCAGACGGTAAAAACCGTGGTGTTTTTCCGCTGAATTGTGGGGTCAAAAGTAGACGCGCTATGCAGGCAGAAGTAATGATATTTTAACCTTAGCTAGTACTGATTTGCCGCAGATACCTAGCAAGCCGTTTTTGAAGGCTTTTAATAGGGTTTCAGTGCTTTATTTGGGGTAACAGCACCTAGGCGATAGTCGGTATTATTTTACCAGCCGGTTGTTGCCCTACCCTCTCTTTCCCACCCACTCATGTCGCACCAACTGATGCGGGAGATTACCCCGCTCACCCAAAACGACTGCTTTATGCTCTTCTCACGCGTAAAGCAGGAGTTCAACTTCCCCATTCACCACCACGAAGAGTACGAGCTAAACCTGATACTCGGGGCAGCCGGTGCGCAGCGCGTGGTGGGCGACCACATCGAGACCATCGGCAACGTGGAGCTGGTGCTGGTGGGCCCCAACCTGCCCCATGCCTGGTTTACGCACGAGTGCCGCAGCGGCGAAATCCGGGAACTAACCATCCAGTTTCACCGCGACCTGCTCGACGAGCGTTTTCTGCGCCGCAACCAGCTCCACTTCATCCAGAAGATGTTTGAGAATGCGCAGCGCGGCATCCTCTTTTCGGCCGAAACGGCCGAGCGGCTGCGCGGCCGAATACTGGCCCTAGAGCAGAAGCTGGGCTTCGACTCGGTGCTGGAGCTGTTCTCCATCCTGCACGACTTGTCGGCCTCGCGCAATATGCGCATGCTCTCCGACGCATCGTTTACCAACGAGCAGCTCAACTACAATAGCCGCCGCGTGGAAAAGGTCTTTGAGTACCTCAACGCCCATTACAGCCGGCAAATCACCCTGGCCGAGGTAGCCAAGCTCGCCAATATGCCCGAGGCCTCGTTCAGCCGCTTCATCAAGAAGCGCACTGGCAACACCTTCATCGACAGCCTCAACGAAATCCGCCTAGGGCACGCCTCGCGCATGCTCATCGACACGACGCACAGCATCGCGGAGGTGGCATATAAGTGCGGTTTCAACAACATTTCCAACTTCAACCGCATCTTCAAGAAGCGTAAAAACTACACGCCTAAGCTGTTTCGCCAGAGCTTCTCGGGCACGCGAGTCTTTATCTAAGCCTAGAAATAAAAACGGGTCATGCAGAGCGCAGCGAAGCATCTCGCGTGGCGCACTAACCTCTAACGTTAGCAACAAAGCGAGCGAGATACTTCGCTGCGCTCTGCATGACGAGTAAAAAGTAATAGTACACAAACGTCAAGTAGCACAATCACAGCATTTACTTGCTCATTTTTAACCACTTGGTCGGGCCGGTCGGTGAAACGAATTTCTTTGCTAGCGTCACCCCGCTCTCGGGGCGCGGGTGGCGCAGTGTTCACTTCCTTTTCCCACCCCCACCTCATGCGTTTCACTCGCTACGCTATTGCCCTAGGTCTGCTGGCCGGGCTGCACGGGGCCGCCGCGGCCCAAACCGCTTATAAGAGCCTCAACTACCTCTACGGTATTTCGGGCACCAAAACGGCCTCCGGCATTCATAACCGAGAGCCCAACTCGGCCCCCGCTACCTCCACCAACCGCGTGCAGGCTACCGCTGGTGTGTATCCAGCGCTCTGGAGTGGCGACTTCTTATTCTCGGCCGACGACGTGGCCAACCGCCAAACCATGATAAACGAAGCCAAGGCCCAGTGGGCCCGCGGCTCGCTCATCAACATCATGTTTCACGCCTGCCCGCCCACCCAAGCTGAGCCTTGCCAATGGGAGGGCGGCGTGAAAAGCACGCTCAGCGACGCCCAGTGGCAGGAGCTGATTACCAACGGCACCACCCTCAACACCAACTGGAAGCGGCGCCTCGATGTGGTAGCTGGCTACCTGCAAGACCTCAAAAACAGTGGCGTAGAAGTGTATTTCCGCCCGCTGCACGAGATGAACCAGGGCGTGTTCTGGTGGGCCGGCCGCACCGGCTCCAATGGCACGGCCAAGCTCTTCCAAATCACCCGCGATTACCTGCGCAATACTAAGGGCCTCACCAACCTCATTTGGGTGTGGGATTTGCAGGATTTCAGCTCGCTTTCGTCCGACCTCACCGCTTACAACCCCGGCAGCAGCTATTGGGACATCCTGGCTCTCGATATGTACTACAGCGACGGCCAGGGCTACACCATAGCCAAGTACAACGCCATGATGAACGCCGCTGGCGGCAAGCCCATCGCCATCGGCGAGTGCGAAGTGCTGCCATCACCCAGCCTGCTCAGCACCCAGCCTAAGTGGAGCTTTTTCATGGGTTGGTCGGAGCTAGTATTCAACAAAAACTCTACCGCCGCCATTCAGCAGGCATACACGGCCAGCAATGTGGTCAGCCAAAACGAAATGCCAGGCTGGGGCACCACCAGCACCCAGGCGCCCAATATCGCCTACCAGCGCCCCGTCACGGTCACCTCGACCTACAACAGCACCAACACGGCCGCTAAAGCCGTGGATGCCGACGGCAATACCCGATGGGAAAGCGCCTACGCCAACAACCAATCCCTCTACGTCGACCTAGGGCGCAACTACAATGTCAACCGCGTGCGCCTGGCCTGGGAAGCCGCCTATGCCAAAGACTACCAGGTGCAGTTCTCGACCGATGGCAGCACCTGGACCACCGTAAAAGACATGTGGGGCAAAACCTCGGCCGCTGCCGACGACCTCACTGGCCTTAGCGGCACTGCCCGCTACGTGAAGGTGTACTGCATCAACCGGGCCACCGCCTATGGCTTCTCACTGTTCGAGTTTGAGGTATACGGCACCGCCACCACCGCTACTGCGGCCCGCACGGCGCAGGCCACCTCCGCGGCTGCCGAGCCGCAAGACCTCGCCATTTATCCCAACCCAGCCAGCGACCAGCTCACCGTGCGCCTAGCCCCCACCAGCCCACCTAGCGGCCAACTAACCCTCAGCAACCACCTAGGGCAGGTAGTGCGCCGCCAAGCCACAGCTGGCGGCGAAAATAAGATTAACCTGCAAGGGCTAGCCACTGGTATCTATTTGCTAACCTTGACCGACTCACAAGGCCAGGTTACCCGCAAAGTCAGCAAGCAGTAACGAAGCCCTGCCACTCCTATGTGACTGGTACTGACCATAAACAAGAAGACCCGCCGAATTTCGGCGGGTCTTCTTGTTTGGGTAGCGCTCCCTCCTGGGCTCGAACCAGGGACCCTCTGATTAACAGTCAGATGCTCTAACCGGCTGAGCTAAGGAAGCTTTTTGTATCCGAAACCGGCGCTTTCGGGCTGCAAAGATAGGAAAGGCTTTTTTGAATTTGCAAGCAAATAGCAAAAAAATATTTCTCGATTTAATTTGTAATTGTTAATAAACTGCCGCTCAAGCTGGTAGAATATTGCCGCAGTGGACGTAGCGCCGGTCCGCCCGTCACGTTGCCTCGAAAGTCGAACTGCGAGGTGCAGCAGCTATCGCGAAAAAACAGCCGCGAGCGGTCAAGACTCACCGTAGAGCAGGCATCGTAGGGCTGGTAAGGGCAGTTGCGGTCAAACGCCAAGTATGTGCTCGCGTTCTGCCGCACCACTAGTAGGCCCTTTACGCCACCACCATTGATGCCAGTGGCGGGCAGCACCACCACGCCATTGTCGAAGCGCAGGGCTTGGTACTGCTGATTAGTGATGTTAATCTGGGTGCTGAATGAAATTGACGGAATAGTTTGGGTCGTCGTCGCCGAATTGCAGGCAGCGAGCAGCAATGCCAAAGAAGCCAAAGTAAAACCGCGCATAGGAGAAGAGGAACAGACTCGGCCTAAACGCGGACGAGCCCTGATTTATTCCGTCGGCGCCCCGCAAGCTTGCCTGCGGGAGCCCTAGGCTACTTTTTGAACAGCGAATTGACGAAGGTGTGGCGGTCAAATAGCTGCAAGTCTGTCATCTTCTCCCCTACCCCAATGTAGCGCACCGGAATGCTAAACTGGTCGCTGATACCGATAACTACGCCACCTTTAGCCGTACCATCGAGCTTGGTGATGGCCAAGGCCGACACCTCAGTAGCACGAGTAAACTCTTTGGCTTGCAAAAAAGCATTCTGGCCGGTGCTGCCGTCGAGCACAAGCAGTACTTCGTGCGGCGCTTCAGGAATAACTTTCTGCATCACGCGCTTGATTTTGCTAAGCTCGTTCATCAGGTTCACTTTGTTGTGCAGGCGGCCGGCGGTGTCGATGATGACTACATCAGCACCCATATCCACGCCCTTTTGCACCGCATCGTAAGCTACCGAAGCCGGGTCAGTATTCATGCCATGGCTGATAACGGGTACGCCCACCCGCTGGCCCCACACGATAAGTTGGTCCACAGCAGCGGCCCGGAAAGTATCGGCGGCACCTAGGACCACTTTTTTGCCTGCCGAGTGGAAGCGGTGCGCCAGCTTGCCGATGGTCGTGGTTTTGCCCACACCATTCACCCCCACTACCATAATCACGAAGGGGTGGCCGGGGCTGTCGGGCCGGTCGAGGATGGCGCGCGAGCCGGTGCTATCGCCGTGCGCGTCGAGCAAGCCCACAATCTCTTCGCGCAAGATGCGGTCGAGTTCACCAGTGCTCACATACTTGTCACGAGCCACGCGCTTTTCGATGCGGTCAATGACTTTTACCGTCGTGTCGATGCCCACGTCGGCGTGCACAAGCAGCGTTTCGAGGTCGTCGAGCACGGCTTCGTCCACCGTGCTTTTGCCCACCACGGCCTTGCTGAGTTGGTCAAAGAAGCTGGTTTTGGTTTTCTGCAAGCCTTCGTCGAGGGCTTGCTGCTGCTCCTTATTTTCCTTGTCTTTCTTAAAAAAATCGAAGAGGCCCATATAGCGGCAGGGTCATGCTGAGCGCAGCGAAGCATCTTATCACGCCTGCGCCAGTGAACTGGATAATTTCTGACGAAAGCCGCCGTGATAAGGTGCTTCCTTCGTCAGCATGACAAAAAGGAGGGGATACGGGTAACACGAAAAAAGTCCCACGAAGGTGGGACTTTTTCACGTCATTAAACAGCGGCGCAGCTTATTTGCCAGCCAGCGTGTCCTGCACTTTGTCTACGGGTACCATTTCCTCCTTGAAGGTGTAGGCACCAGTCTTTTCCGACTTCACGGCGCGAATTACTTTCGCCCAGTCTTTGCCGCCGGCGGTTTTCAGCGTTGCTACTACTTTCTTAGCCATGACGCGAGTTATTTAATTTCTTTGTGAACAGTCATTTTACGCAGAATCGGGTTGAATTTCTTCAGCTCGATGCGCTCAGGGGTGTTCTTACGGTTCTTGGTAGTGATGTAGCGCGAGGTGCCCGGCATACCCGAGTTTTTGTGCTCGGTGCACTCCATGATAACCTGCACCCGGTTTCCTTTCTTGGCCATCGCGACGGGAGGGGGGTTAATTTTTTGATTTAGGTCTGCAAAGGTACGGCTTTTTCGGGAAACCGCAAAACCTTGTTGGCCTGGCTCCTGCGCGCCGCTAAGTCTTGGGCTAGGCGCCCCACTTATGCAGCAGCAGCGCCGGAGCCGAGCTTACCCTAGGGGAGTTCGGCTCCGGCGCTGAGATAGGCCCGAGAAAACAGCTTGTGGCTGGTAACTAGTAGGTGATGAAGCCTTGCTCCTTAGCCTTCTTCAAGGTGGCCATGATGCCATTCTTGTTGATGGTGCGGATGGTCGAGGCGGCTACGCGCAGCGTTACCCAAGCATCTTGCTCGGGGATGTAGAAGCGCTTTTTCTGCAGGTTAGGGTAAAACTTGCGCTTGGTCTTGTTGTTGGCGTGCGACACGTTGTTACCCACGCGGGTACGCTTGCCGGTCAAATCACAAACTCGGGCCATGATATCGAAGGGTTAATTGATGCTATTCCGAAACGGGCCGCAAATATCGTGAAAATTTGGCTAACCACCAAATTACTTGCGGCTTCGCCCCGTAGCTACGGCGGTTTGCGCGGCAGTTGCCCCTAAGCGGCGAGCTCGCATAGAGCGCCGTATGTTTGCGGCTCATCGCCAGCGCTGGCCTTTTTTTCGGGAGATGCTTCGAGATATTTATCGGTTTATTTCGCCTAAGTACCAGAATTTATTTCTGGACTACCACGTGGATATGCAGCCGCGCTATGGCCACGGCAAGCCGCCGCACCCACAACTCTACGGCCTTATTGACCGCCACCGGGCTTCGTACCGCACCCTGCTGCAAGAGTTTCTCACGCATCAGCCCCAGCTCACAAAGCTCAAGAACGCCAAAGACGAAACCGACCCCAACGCACCGGCCTGGAACAACGGCTTCCTGCCGGGGCTCGACATTGTGGCTATCTACGGCATGCTGGCCCACTACCGGCCAGCGCGCTACGTGGAGGTAGGCTCGGGCAACTCGACCAAAGTAGCTGCCCGCGCCATCCGTGAGCAGGGCCTGCCCACCCAGATTACGTCCATCGACCCCTACCCTCGCGCCGAGATTGACCAGTTGGCGCAGCAAGTAGTGCGGCAGCCTTTTGAAACGACGGACCTAGCCATTTTTGGGCAGCTGCAGGCAGGCGATATTGTGTTTATCGACAATTCGCATCGGGTGCTACCCAACTCGGACGCCACCGTTTTTTTCTTGGATGTGCTGCCCCGGCTGGCGCCAGGAGTGGTGGTGCACATTCATGATATGTACTTGCCCTACGACTACCCGCAGTTTATGTGCGACCGCGGCTATTCGGAGCAGTACATGCTAGCAGCTTTCCTGCTGGCCAACCCGGCGCGCTATCAGACTATTATGCCTAACTACTTCGTGAGTGAGGATGCCGAGCTAAGCCAAGTGCTGGCCCCGCTGTGGCGGCAGCCTGCTTTGCAGGGTGTGGAGCACCACGGCGGCTCCTACTGGCTGCGCATTGGAGATTCTGTCGCTTAAGGCGTAGGTCGTTTCCAGGGGCAGTGGCGGCAGCCGCTACCGCAGCAGAAGCCACGCCGACGGTGGTATTGCTCGGTGAAGACGAGGTAGCCCTCGGGCGTATAATAAAAGTCACCGGGCTGGAGCGGCTGGGCAGCAAAGGCGGATAAATGCGGGTCGGCAGAAGGCATAGCGGGACGAAAGTACCAGCAGAAGGCGACCTAGGGCTACCCACCCTAGGTCGCCTTCTAATTGCGCGGTAGTTCTCGGCAGTAGCTTTGAGTGGCTAACCACCTTGCTACAAGCGCTTTGTAGCGCACACCAAGGCGTTCGCTACATCATCTTTTTACAAAGGCTTTACTATGAAATGTCTGATACTTCCGAGCCTTGTAGTAGGGCTGCTACTAGCGTTGCCCGCAGCAGCGCAAAAAAAGACTAGCGCTTCTAAAGAGGCCACACTAGCGCCCAACGCCCCTGTCGACCGGCCCGTGAGCGTGGCTGCTCCAGAGCAGGAGGCCGCCGCTGCCTTGGCCGCGTTTGAGCGTCACATTGCGCCGGCGGTGCAGCAAGCCCGGGCTACCCTGCCGCAGGCTAAGCGCCGCTACTTAAAAGGACTACCCGATGGCCAGATTTTCTTCGTCACTACTCGTATTAGCGACTCCGAGGGGCTATTTGAGCAGGTATTTGTGCGCGTCCGGCAATGGCAGGGGTCGCAGGTAAGCGGAGAAATTGCTAGCGAGCTCAATAATATAAAAACGTACCGGCAGGGCCAGCTTATCCATTTCCCCGAGTCGGCAGTGTTCGATTGGACCATCAGCCGCCCCGATGGCACGGAGGAAGGCAACTACGTGGGCAAACTGCTAGATGCCGATAGCCGTTAAGCTTTCTTACTACTCCGTTTTCTTTTCCTATTATTATGTCTACTGCAGCTGCTCCCACCCAGTTTGTTAGCCACGCCGAGCGCCTGATGGCCCTCGAAGACCAATATGGCGCCCACAACTATCACCCACTGCCCGTGGTGCTGGCGCGCGGCAAGGGCGTGCACCTCTGGGATGTAGAAGGCAAGCGCTACATCGACTTCTTATCTGCCTACTCAGCGGTTAACCAAGGGCATTGCCATCCGCGCATTATTGAAGCACTCACCGAGCAGGCCCAGCGCCTGACGCTCACGTCGCGAGCGTTTTTCAACGACCGGCTCGGGCCGGCCGAGCAGCAGCTTTGCGAGCTGTTTGGCTACCAAAAGGCATTGCTGATGAACTCGGGTGCCGAAGCCGTAGAAACGGCCCTCAAGCTGGCGCGCAAGTGGGGCTACCAGGAAAAAGGTATTGCCCCCAACCAGGCACGCATCGTGGTGGCCGAGCACAATTTTCACGGGCGCACCACCGGCATTATTTCCTTTAGTACCGACGGAGATAGCACGGGCGGCTTTGGGCCCTTTGTGCCGGGCTACCAGGTAGTGCCCTACGACGACCTAGACGCCCTGGCCGAAGCCCTGCAAGACCCACACGTGTGCGGCTTTCTGGTCGAGCCCATTCAGGGTGAGGCAGGTGTGGTAGTGCCGCACGAAGGCTATCTAAAGGGCGCCGCCGAGCTGTGCAAGCAGCACCGCGTGCTGCTCATCACCGACGAGATTCAGACCGGCCTAGGACGCACTGGCAAGCTGCTGGCCACCGACCACGAGGGTGTGCGCGGCGATATTCTCATCCTAGGTAAGGCCTTGAGCGGCGGCGTACTGCCCGTATCGGCGGTGTTGGCTGATGATATCGTGATGCTCACCATTCAGCCGGGTCAGCACGGCTCCACGTTTGGCGGCAATCCATTAGCGTGTGCAGTTATGCAAGCCGCGCTCACCGTGCTCCAAGAAGAAAAGCTGGCCGATAATGCGCAACGCCTAGGCGAGGTTTTTCGGGCGCAAATGCGAGAGCTGCAAGCCCAGCGCCCCGAAGTAGTAGACGAGGTGCGCGGCAAAGGCTTACTTAATGCCCTGGTTATTAACCCCTCGCCGGATGGCCGCACAGCTTGGGATGTGTGCGTGACGCTGATGGAACGCGGCCTGCTGGCCAAGCCTACCCACGGTGACATCATTCGGTTTGCGCCGCCGCTGGTTATCACTGAGGCCGAACTGCGCGACGCCTGCGCCGTAATTGCCGACGTTATCCTGGCTTTCTGAGTATAAGGCGTTATGAGAAAACCTTTATGGCTGGCTCCAGCCCTACTGCTGGCGGGCTGCCGCAGCGAGCAACTCGTGTTTCAATCGCAGTCGGCCACCTCTATGCCGATAGCTGTCACCGCCCCGAGGGTACTGGCTGACACTACCCTTACGGCAACCGTGGCTACAGCGCGGCCCCTAGGGGCTACTTCGACCGTTGCCCCGCCCCCAGCCCCTGCCCGCCAACCGTTGGCCGCAGCCGCACAGCCTATCGCGCCGCAGCCGCGGCATAAGGCCGCCCTACAGCTGCCTGCCTTATCGAAAGTCATCACCGCCAAGCCAATAGCTAAGAAGCTAGCGCATCGCTTACGCCAGCGCTCTACCGAAGGCGCCGCCGAAAGCGGCTTGGGTGGCATCGGGCTGTTTGTAATTGGCGTGGTACTGGCGCTGCTGGCCGGCCTAGGTGCTCTGGTGAATGTGATTTTCGGCGTCGGCTTCTTCACGGGGGTGGGCTACGCGGCCGCGGGGCTAGTAGTGCTGTTCCTACTTTACTCGCTCTTTAGTGGCGGCAAAAAGAAAAAGTAAAGCGGCTGCCTAGGTAGTAATATGGGCCGAATCTGTAACGATACCGGGTTTTGGTTGTTGGTAGGGGTGTACAAGTTTAGTTTTTGATTTTTAGCAATGCCTATTCTCCCCACGCATCGCCCCCGTCGCAATCGTAAGTCGCAGGTTATCCGCGACATGGTGCAGGAAACCCGTCTTACTACCCACGATTTTATTTATCCGGTTTTTCTGATTGAGGGCCAAAACCAAAAGTTAGAAGTAAAGTCGATGCCGGGCGTATACCGCTACTCGGCCGACCGTATTATCGACGAAATTGGTGCGGCTGTGGACCTAGGGATTAATTCCTTTGCTCCCTTCCCAGCCATCAATGATAGCCTGAAAGACCGCCTAGCCCGCGAGTCGACCAACCTCAACGGGCTTTACCTAAAAGCAGTAGCCGATATCAAGCGGCAGTTTCCCGATGTAGCTATCATGACCGACGTGGCCATGGACCCCTACAGCAGCGACGGCCACGACGGCGTAGTAGACGTGGATTCGGGCGAGATTCTCAACGACGCTTCGCTCGAAGTACTCGGCCAGATGGCGCTGGCCCAGGCCCGCGCTGGTGCCGACATTATTGGTCCCTCCGACATGATGGACGGCCGCGTGGCTTGGATACGCGAGGTGCTGGACAGCAACGGCTTTAGCAACGTCAGCATCATGAGCTACACCGCTAAATATGCTTCGGCATTCTATGGCCCGTTCCGCGATGCGCTCGACTCAGCGCCCAAAAAAGGCGATAAAAAAAGCTACCAGATGAACCCCGCCAACCGCCTCGAAGCCCTGCGTGAGCTGGCGCTCGACGAAGCCGAAGGCGCGGATATGGTGATGATTAAGCCCGCCTTGAGCTACCTCGACATCATTCGAGAAGTAAAGAACCACACCAACCTGCCTGTGACGGCCTACAACGTGAGCGGCGAGTATGCGCTGGTGCGCGCCGCGGCTCTCAACGGCTGGGTCGATGGCGAGCGCACCATGATGGAAGTACTCATGAGCATCAAGCGCGCTGGGGCCGACGCCATCCTGACGTATTTCGCCAAAGATGCGGCCGAGGTGCTGCGCCGCGGATAATATGCAAACGCAACTCTTAATTCGCCGCGCCACGGTGGCCGACTTACCGGCCATCGTGGCGCTGGTGCGCGACGTAGTGCCGCTGATGAACGCCAGCGGTAATTTTCAATGGACGGCGGAGTACCCCAACGCAGCCGTTTTTGAGAAGGATATCGCTCAAAATCACCTCTGGGTGGCTGAGCTAACTGGCCAGGTAATAGGCATAGCCGCCCTCACCCAGGACCAAGATGCTGAGTACGCCGACGCTGACTGGGACGCTACTGAGCCGGCACTAGTGACGCACCGCCTAGCCGTGTCGCCCCAAGCGCAGGGCCTAGGTGTAGCACAGGCCCTGCTGCAGCAAGCCGAGCACGAGGCACGCGCCCTAGGGCTGCGCACCTTGCGGGTAGATACCAACTCGGAAAACGCCGCCACGCAGCGACTGTTTCCAAAGCTGGGCTACCGGTTTGCGGGCGAAATCAAGCTGGCCTTCCGGCCGGGACTACGGTTTTTCTGCTACGAAAAACGGCTCGATTAACCTAGGCTGAATAGGGTGGCTGGCTATAATGCAAGGCCACTTAAAGCATTTAGCAAAATACCAAGATTAATGAGTACCGAGGAAGAAGGTAGCCACTCCGCGCAATCCCTCGAACATGGTTCCTATCTGGTAGGTGATAAGAAACAGGCTCAAGTAGAAAAACCCCGCATGCTGACTCCGGTAAGTAAGCAGAGGCTCAAAAACGGTTTTTAGTACGGCGGGACGCGTAGCCAGCCACACGCAACTAGCCCCTAACAAGCCCCCAGCCAACAAATCGGTAGGGTTGTGCACTCCAATATAGACGCGAGGTAGGCACACGAACACAATAGCATAGGCCATTACCCACAAGCCCACGCGCCGCGACGCAAGCAGTAGCCCAAATGACAAGGCTATTACCAACGTAGCAGTATCACTAGGCATGGAGTTGACATCGCCGAACGAGGCCGAAGCCATAGTGTGCCAGTTGCCGATAGGAGCTACAAAATGTAGGTCGGGGTTGAAGAGGGGTCGCACCCGAAAAGGCAGCACATGCACCAAGACCCGGGCCGCGAACATAGCCGCAAATCCGCCTGCCAGCGTAGCAAGTAGTATCTGCTGCGTTTTCTCGCGGTTGAGTGTGCGCTTGCTAAACCAAAGCAGCCAAAAGGCCATCGCAATAACACCGCCTTTAAACAAATTATTCACCACCAGCAAATCGATTAACGCATCGAAAAAGCTGGACTTACGTGAAAAATGGTTTACAAAAGTGATGATGGAGTAATCAACTAAATTCATGAAAAGTGAGGATAAGGAAGGAGTATAAAATATATAAGCACGAGCAAATATACTGGCCTATTCATCCTTACTCACTAGAAATTCATGAAATAACCATCATTATTTAAACTAGGCTACACCATTTGGTAACATTAAGCGCTTAGGCAGAACCCACACGGCCTGTGGCAAATGGCCAGCGCCCTAGGCGCCGGCTCCACAGCAAGAAAGCTACCGTGCCTAGCGCCATCATGCCGAGGGCAGCCAGCTGGAAATACAGCTTGAAATGCAGTCCGCCCCAATTCACCTCTACCGGCGCGATGCTCCAAAACACGGCCAGCCACACGGCTATGGCCACGATAACCGGTAGCGGGAAGAGCGGCATTTTGAAGGGTAAGCTAGCCGTGCCGCGCCGCCGCCGCAGTAGCACCAAGCCCACCGCCTGGCCCACAAACTGCACTAGAATGCGCATGGCCAGGATGGCCGAAATAACCTCCCCTAGGCGAAACAACAGGCTGAACACGAAGCCTACGCCGCCTAGCAGCAGTAATGACACGTAAGGAAACTGCTTGGTAGGGTGCAGCTTGCCGAAGACAGGCAAGAACTCGCCATCGGCCGCCGCGGCGTAGGGAATGCGCGAGTAGCCTAGCAGCACCGCAAACAACGACGCAAACGCCACCAGCAGAACCAGCCCCGTGGCCGCCGTGGCCGCGGCCGGCCCGTAGAGTCGCTCCACAAACACGCTCACGATAAACTGCGACTTATCGCCGGCGCCGGCCTGCCAGGCTTGTACTTCTTGCCACGGAATGACGGTGCCCACGCTCCAGTTGAGCAGCAGGTACAGCGCCGCGATGCCCAGAATACTTAAGAAAATACTGCGCGGAATGACCCGTTGCGGATTCACAATTTCGGCCCCTAGGTGGCATACATTGTAGTAGCCTAGGTAGGAGTAAATAGCCTTCACGGCCGACTGCCCCATGGCGGCCGACAGCAGCAGCCCCGGCAGCGCACCCATTCCGCCCGCCGGAAACAGGGCCACCGGGTGGTGCGGGTGCGTAACACCGCCCACAATCAGCCAGCCCATGAGGCCCAGCACGCCCACCCACAGCGCCACGCCGAGCTTACCGATGTCCTCGATGCGGCGGTAGAGCAGTACAATCAGCAACAGCACCACCGTACCGGCCACCAGCTTGGGCTGCCACCACTCGGTGAGCGGCACCAGGTAGCCGAAATACTGCGCAAAGCCAATGGCCCCCGACGCCAGCACCAGCGGCGACTGAATAAGTGTTTGCCACACGTAGAGAAACGACATGTAGCGCCCCCAGCTTTGCTCGCCATAAGCCAGCTTGAGGAAGCGGTACGAGCCGCCCGCCTCGGGGTAAGCCGCGCCCAGTTCGCTCCAGATAAGGCCATCGATGGCGGCCAGCGCCGCGCCCACCAGCCAAGCTAATAAGAAGTTAGGGCCCATGAAGCCCATCACGAGTGGCAGGGTCACGAAGGGACCGATGCCCACCATGTCAATCATATTGAGGGCGGTGGCTTGCACCAGCCCTAGGCGGCGCTGTAGAGAAGGTTGCGACATAGGCGGCGAATGTAGGGCGGACGCTGCGAGTCCGCCCTACGCTAACCCTAGCGCACGCCCACGGTTTTGGGAGCGGGCGTCAGGCCATCGGCCAGCTCCAGCAGCCGCACCAGCTCGGCGCGGTAGCCATCGGCGTCGGGGCCACGGCCAGCCTGGGCCAATTGCCGGGCGCTGGCGTAGGTGGCGGTGCCACGCTGCTCGCTCTGGCGCAGCAGCAGCCCAAACTCGGCCACGGCGGCGGCAAATTGCTGGTCGGCCGAAGCCTGCGTAATGGGCACCGCCGCACCGGCCAGCGGCTGGGCCAGCAGCTTGCTGGCAGTGCCCTGCGGCTCTTTGTAGCGTAGCTTCACGGTTAGGACCTCGCTGGCAGCGCTACCAGGCAGGTGCTGCGAATTGACTTGATATTTAAGATTATCAACCAACGGCTTCTCCGAATTAACCGGCACTAACTCGTAGAGCGCCGTGACGGTGTGGCCCGCCCCCAGCTCGGCGGCGTCTTTGCGGTCGTTGTTGAAATCTTCGTTGGCCAGCAAGCGATTTTCGTACCCTAGGAGGCGGTAGTTGGCCACGCGGGCGGGGTTAAACTCGACTTGCAGCTTCACGTCCTTCGCCACCGTGAAGAGTGTGCCGCCAAACTGCGCCACCAGCGTGCGACGGGCCTCGTCAAGGTTGTCGAGGTAGGCATAGTTGCCGTTGCCCTTGTCAGCCAGCAGCTCCATGCGGCTGTCGCGCAGGTTGCCGCGGCCCACGCCCAGCACAGTTAGGAACACTCCCGTTTCGCGCTGCTGCACAATCAATTGCTCCATGGCCTCATCAGAACTTTCGCCCACGTTGAAGTCGCCATCAGTAGCCAGAATCACGCGGTTGTTGCCGGTTTTTAAGAAGTTTTGCTGCGCTACCGAGTAGGCCAGGCGTAGGCCCGCGCCACCCGCCGTAGAACCGCCCGCCGTGAGCCGGTCGATGGCGTCCAGAATCGTACTTTGTTGGGCGCCAGCCGTGGGCGGCAGCACTAGGCCAGCGGCCCCGGCGTAGGCCACTAGCGCCACGTGGTCTTGGGGGCGCAGCTGCTTCACGAGCAGCCGCAGGCCGGCCTGCACCAGCCCTAGGCGGTCGTCGCCTTGCATCGAGCCCGACACATCGACCAGAAACACGAGGTTAGCGGGCGGCAGGCTGGCGGTTTCTACTTTGCGGGCTTGCACACCAATGCGGGCCAGCTGGTGGCCCGGCGCCCAGGGGCACTCGCTCAGCTCGGCGCTGATACGCACTGGGTCGGGGCTGGTGGCGGGCGGCGCAGGCAACTGATAATGAAAATAATTTAGCATTTCCTCCACCCGCACGGCATCGCGCGGGGGCAGCTGGCCTTCGTTAAGAAAGCGCCGCAAGTTGGTATAGCTGGCGTTATCTACATCGAGCGAAAACGTGCTCAACGGCTCCTTGGCGACGGGGCGAAAGGCGTTTTCTTGCACCTTAGCGTAGGTGTCGCCCGCGCCCGCTTCGGGCCTGGCAGGGTACACCAGCAGGGGCGGCGTTGGGCTGGCCACCATATCATAAGTGCCGCTAGGCGCACCTGATAGATTAGACAAATCGGGAGCAGAAGTCGAACTTGCCGCCGCACGGCGAGACCTACGAGTAGCTTTATTCACGGCCACGCCTGCTACCCGGCCCTGCAGAGGGGCCGCACTTACAGTACTGACGCTGCCCAAAACCTGACTGCGCTGCTGCACACTGTAGCCCGTTACTACTACTTCGTTAAGAGACTTATCATTGGCTTCGAGCACCACGTTCACGACCGTGCCCCGGACCGGTATAGCGAGCTCGCGCGTGACGTAGCCCACAAAGCTGAACACCAGCGCGCCACCTTTAGCAGGTATGCCCGCTAGCGTATAGCGGCCGGCCACATCAGTGGCAACCCCTAGGCTGGTGCCCTTGAGCAGTACAGTCACGCCAGGCAGTGGCTGCCCAAAGGCATCACGCACCTGCCCGCTAATGGTGCGGCGGCTGGCAGCGGGTGCACCTAGGTGGTGTGGTGCGGGTTTGGTTTGGGCAAACGCCGCCGGGCCGGCGGCCAGTAGCCCGAGTAGCACGGGTAGGGTGAGCAATGGTTTTTGCATAGCAAAAGCGGGAAAGAAGTGAAGTCCTTACCCTGCTGATGCCAACACCCTAGCAATTGCACAAGCCTTATTGCGTGTTGCTTAGCGACCCACGCGCCACACCCACCACATAAGCAGGGGCTGCAACGGCAGCCGTGCCCACAGCACCCAGGCCGGCAGGTGTAGCTGCTCGTGGATTAGCAGCATGTAAACGTTAGCCGGAAACACGGCCAGCAGCAGTGCCAGTAGGCCCCACGCCGCCCAGCGCCGGGTAGCAGGCCACAGCAGTCCTAGGCCGCCCGCCACCTCGGCCGCGCCGCTCAGCAGCACCAGCATCCGGGGTGCGGGCAGCTCGGGCGGCATGATGCGCAGATAGGGCGCCGGATGCAGAAAATGCAATAGGCCTGCGCCTACAAACAGCACAACGAGCACATAAAGCGACCAATGCGGACGATGGGGCATGATAAACGGCCGCCAAGCGTTAGGCCCGAAACGGCAAGTAGCCACTCCCTACGTTTTACCTTTGCCACCGTCTATGATTCTTCGCGCCGAGCACCTCGTCAAACAATACAAAGCCCGCACGGTCGTCAACGACATGTCGCTGACCGTGTCCCAGGGCGAAATCGTGGGGCTACTAGGGCCCAACGGCGCTGGAAAAACCACCTGCTTCTACATGATGGTAGGCATGGTCAAAGCCAACTCAGGTGATATTTTCATTGATGATGAAAACATTACGAAGCTTCCCATCTACCAGCGGGCGCGGCGCGGCATGGGCTACTTGGCTCAAGAAGCCAGCGTGTTTCGCGACCTAAGCGTGGAGGAAAACATCCTGTCGGTGCTCGAAATGACCAACCTGCCCAAAAAAGCGCAGCACGACAAAGTAGAAGAGCTGCTCGAAGAGTTTAGCCTGGGCCACGTGCGCAAAAACCTAGGGAAGGTGCTGAGCGGTGGCGAGCGCCGCCGCACCGAGATAGCCCGCGCCCTGGCCGTAAACCCCAAGTTTGTGCTGCTTGACGAGCCCTTCGCGGGTGTAGACCCCATCGCCACCGAAGAAATCCAGGGCATTGTGGCCAAGCTCAAAAACCAGAACATCGGTGTGCTCATCACCGACCACGACGTGAACTCAACCCTCGAAATCGTGGACCGCGCCTACCTGCTCTTCGAGGGCAAGCTGCTGAAAGCCGGCACCGCCGAAGAACTAGCCGCCGACGAAACCGTGCGCCGCGTGTACCTAGGCAAAAACTTTGAGTTCAAGCGCAAGGTGTTTAATTAAGTTATGAGTTTTTAGTTTTGAGTTACGCAGCGCTTTCTATGCTTTTCCAGCCGGATAACTCAACACTTATAACTCAAAACTCATAACTCACTCGAAGTGCTCGACCTCGCCATTGCCGCCGCTACCCAGCTTAGCAGCCTACCTAGGCTGGCGCGGGTGCGCCAGCAGCCGCACGAGTTGCAGGCCACCGTGCTGCGCTACCTGCTGGGGCGGGCCAAAGACACGAGTTGGGGCCGCCGCTACGGCTACGCGGCTGGGCTGCCCGCCCAAGAGTTTGACGCCCGCGTGCCGGTGAGCACCTACGAGCAGCTGTATCCCGAGCTAGAGAAAGCACTGCGGGGCCAGCCCGATGTGCTGTGGCCCGGCCCCGCCCCGCAGTGGCAAGCCAAAAGCAGCGGCACCACCAATGCCCGCAGCAAGTTTATCCCGCTCACTACCGAGGCTCTGCACGACAATCATTATCGCGCTGGGCGCGACATGCTGGCGCTCTCCACGCATCTCTACCCCGCGCAACGGCTCTTGCAGGGCAAAACCCTGAGCCTAGGCGGCACCCACGGCCCCAGCCCCTTTGGGCCGGCGGCGCGGGCCGGCGATGTGTCGGCCCTTATCATGCAGAGCCTGCCGGGCTGGGCCGAGTACCTGCGCACCCCGCCCCTACCGCTGGCACTGCTCGATGAGTGGGAAGAAAAAATCGACCGCATTGCCCACCACGTGCTGCGCCAAGACGTGCGCGTGCTGGCCGGCGTGCCCACCTGGATGGTGGTGCTGCTGCGGCGCGTGGTGGCTTTAGCCGGCGCCCAGCACGTAGCCGAGGTGTGGCCCCACCTAGGGCTGTTTTTGCACGGTGCAGTAGCATTCGGGCCCTACCGCGAGCTGTTTCAGCAGCTCATTCCGAGCGTACACATGCGCTACCTCGAAATCTACAATGCTTCGGAAGGCTACTTTGCTTTGCAAGACGAGCCCGGTGCACCCGACCTGCTACTGCTGCTCGACCACGGCATCTACTACGAGTTTTTGCCCGCGGCCGAGTTCGATAGCCCCAGCCCGCGCCCCGTGCCCCTAGAGGCCGTAGAAATCGGCCCGAGCTACGCGCTGGTTATCAGCACCAGTGCCGGGCTGTGGCGCTACCTCGTGGGCGACACAGTGCGCTTCACCTCGCTGCGGCCCTACCGCGTGCGCATCACGGGGCGCACCAAGCACTTTCTCAATGCCTTTGGCGAAGAAGTAGTTATCGAAAACGCCGAAGCCGCCATAACGGCCGCTGCCCAGGCCACTGGCGTACAAGTGCGCGATTTCACGGCCGCGCCTATCTATTTCGCGGCGGGGGCCACTTCGCGCGGCGGCCACGAGTGGGCCGTGGAGTGCGCGGGCCCGCCACCCGCCGCCCTAGGGCGCTTTGCCGAGGTGCTCGACTACACGCTGCGCCAGCTCAACTCAGATTACGATGCCAAGCGCCACCGCGACTTGGCCCTTGGGCCGCCCCGCGTGCACCTCGTACCCACTGGCACCTTTGAGGCGTGGTTGCGTCGCCAGGGCCCCCTAGGTGGCCAGCGCAAGGTGCCTCGCCTCAGTAATACCCGAGAGGTACTGGAAGCCGTGCTGGTGCTAGCGCGCCAGCATACGCTATAAATCAGTTAATTTTCAAGCGTCTTCACACTTGCACCTCTTCGTGCCATGAAAAACCTTGCCCTGCCATTGTTCGTGGTCGCCGTGTGTTTTTTAATAGGAAGCGCTGTCTTAGCCGATGCCATTGCATCGGGGCAACCCGGGAAAATCACGTGTACTGCCATAGCAATGACCATTATCTTAGGTTTTGTGGCACTACTTGGGCACCAGCTCCTTAAGCTTCGCAAAAAGAAGCTACACGCTTAAGCTACTGGGCTAGCGCACAAAAAAGCCCCGGCTTGCATGGGTGCAGGCCGGGGCTTTGTATGGCTTGGTTTATTTTACTTTAGCGCTTCCGCACCTTCCACAGCCTGCTGGCGCTTCTTTTCGACCGAGTCAATCAGCTTGCCGAAGGGCTCGATGAATTTCTGCACGCCCTCTGTTTCTAGCTGCTGGGTGCTAGCGTCGAGGTCGATGCCTACTTTGGGCAGGTCGCGCAGTACAGCCTGGGCTAGTTCGAGGCCCTGCTCGAGGCGGTCGGCGGGCTTGCCTTTTTCCTTGAAGATGTCCATCGTTTCGACCGGAATGGTGTTCACCGTTTTCGGACCGATGAGGTTTTCAACGTACTTCAGGTCGTCGTATTTCGGGTTTTTGTTGCCCGTGCTAGCCCACAACAGGCGCTGCGTATTAGCACCTTTGTCGGCCAAGGCCTGCCAGCGCGGGCTAGCAAAAATCTCTTTGTACAGCTGATAGGCCTGCTTGGCGCTAGCCAGGGCCACCTCGCCCACCAGTGACTCGGCTAGCTGGCCTTTCTCACCACCTTCAGCCGCGATTTTCTCTAGCTGCGGGTCAATCAGCACGTCGATACGCGACAGGAAGAAGCTAGCTACCGAGTCGATACGCTCTAGCGACTGCCCGGCCTTGGCGCGGTCTTCTAGGCCCGAGATAAAGGCTTCGGCCACCGCTTTATAGCGGTCAAGGCCAAAAATGAGGGTGACGTTAACGTTGATGCCTTCCGAAATAGCTTGGCGAATGGCGGGTAGGCCTTCGAGCGTAGCCGGAATTTTAATCATCACGTTGGGCCGGGCCACGTCTTTCCACAGCTGGCGCGCTTCGGCGATGGTACCCTCAGTGTCGTGGGCCAGCTTGGGCGACACTTCTAGGCTCACATAGCCGTCGCTAGAGTTGTCGTGGCTATCGTAAAGGGTGCGAAACAGGTCGCAGGCGGCTTGCACGTCGGCTACGGCCAGGCCTACGTAGATTTCTTCGGCCGATTTGCCCTGCCGGGCTTGCTCTTTAATCGTGTCGTCGTAGTCGGCCGAGCCGCCGATGGCCTTCTCAAAAATGGCGGGGTTAGAAGTAACGCCCCGCAGCGCGTCTTCGTCGATGCGGCGCTTCAACTCGCCATTGGTGAGCACTTTGCGGCTAATAAAATCGAGCCAAAGGCTCTGGTCCAGGCGGCGGATGTCGACTAAGGGGTTCATATGAAAGAAAGAAAACTAGGGTGAAAAGACAAACGGGCAGCGTTTTCCAGGGTTACTGACCGAGCTACCCCTTCAACAAGCGCAGCCACCATAAAGTAGCCGCCGGCTGCCAAAGTAACTGACCAAGCCGCTATCAAGCCATAAAAAAGTTTGGGGCGGGCAATGGCTGAGCCATCAAGCTGAGCCTAGGTAAGGTGCAGCCAACCTATCGCTACCGTTATGATAGTCGACAATCAGGTGTTCAGCTTATTATAGCCAGAAGCATTGAGCGCCCCTGCTACCATTTCCTATGCCTAAGCCCCAAGGGTATACCACTATACCTAACGCGGCTGCATGTCCACAACCCTAGGATAGATTTTAGGGTACAAGCTTCAGAAAAGTTTTTGTTCTCTTTTTATTACTTCCTATGAAACTCACGCATCTTCTCGTAGCCGCTGCCCTATTCAGTACTAGCGCCGCCCTGGCCCAAACTACCCCAGTGCAGGGTGCTCAAAAAAGCCCGGCCACCCTTACGCCTAGCAGCGCCGCACCGGCCCTGAACCCTAACAGTGCTGCTAATGCTACGCGCGATATTCCGGCCACTGGCGCCCCCGACGCTATTGACAACACTCCTTTAGATTCTAAAGACAAGCGCGCAACAAACAGCAAAAAGCAAAAAAATTCTATGTCGTCGGGAAAAGGCAAAATGAAGACTAAAATGTAAAGCAACCTGCAAGCCCAGGTTTTTCTTTGAGTAAAAGCACCCAGTTTCTTGATAGAAACTGGGTGCTTTTTTTTAGCTTCTGAGCTAAGCCAATCACCATTTTCAAGGCTTAACATTTCGTACTTACACCAGTCTATTTATCAACACACAACTTCTTGCGCAGATAAGCTGCCACAGTGAAGTGATTTATTATTTACTGTTCAGGTTCTGCTAGTAAGACACTAATTTGTGCGTTGAAACAAGAGCCGGAAGGAGTAACCCGCCGCTGAGCTAGAGGGTACAGTGGGCTATGCCCTCTTTGCTTCACTCGCCGGTTAGTATGCTGCACTTGCTGGCGGCACTAGTGGCACTGGGCACTGGCACTGCCGCCCTCTGCCTTCCTAAAGCCACTACCAGGCACCGCTACTTAGGCTGGGCTTACGTGGGCAGCATGTGCGTGCTGCTGCTGACGGCATTCCGTATTTACACGCTATTCGGGCGGTTTGGCATTGTGCACTGGGGTGCCGTTGGCAGTGCCGGCGCGCTCTTGCTGGGGGTAGGGGCGGCCGTGGGGCGCCCGGCAGGGCAGGCATGGCTGCGCTGGCACTATATAGGCATGGGCGCCTCCATCACGGGCCTGTATGCTGCCTTTGTAGTCGAAAGCACGTATCGTCTCTTGCCGGCAGTCTACTTCTGGTGGAGCACCCTCGGAGTTAGCTCCTTGGTGCTGGGGCTGGGCAGTTGGCTGTTGTTTCGGTATTATCCGGCTTGGGTCACTTCGTATGGCCCTTCGCCAGCGCGGCGCGCGGCAACACCGCGCCAAGTGCCAGTCGGGTAGCTTTCGGTAAGCTGCCTAGGTCATTTCCAAATGCAAAATGCCCTTCGGCACGAAGCCAAAGGGCATTACTAGTGGGCAATGCCGGATTCGAACCGGCGACCTCTACCATGTCAAGGTAGCGCTCTAACCAACTGAGCTAATTCCCCAGAATAGAGTTGTTGGGGCCGCGAAAGTACGGCGGCGGCGGGGTTTGTGCACGCCTAGGTGGTTATTTTTTGGCCGGAGCCGCCTCGGTAGGGGGCAGTGGGACTGGGCAGGTAGCTTTCAGCAGTTTCTTTGTAGCCATGATAAGCACTGTACTTCTAACGTCGGTGGTTCCTGCGGCGGGCTGGCTGGCGGCCTACCAGGCTCGCGAGCTACTACTGGGCCGGGGCTTGGGCGTGCTGGGCGTGTGGGCACTGGCCAATCTTATCGTTAGCGGCTACCAGCTGCCGCGCACCGACCGGCGCGAAATGCCCCACCACTTTCATTTCATGAACTGCTGCTGGGGCTTCATTAACGCGGTGCTGGCTGCGGTGGGCATCTTGCGCACGCACCCCGGCGCACCGCCCGCAGGCTTCACGGCCCTCGATGCGACTTTTGACCAGCAGCACGTGGTCATGATATTCCAAGTGAATGCCGTGCTCGACCTAGGGTATTTGCTGCTGGGCTGGTGGCTGGTGGCCCGTGCTGCCCGGCCCGCCTTGCAGCCTATAACTCCGGTGCGGCTGCTGGGTTATGGCCGTTCCATCTGGCTGCAAGGCGGCTTCCTACTAGTGTTTGATGCCCTGATGGCGCAGTTGATTGAGAAGGCTTAGCTAGCCTCGCTAGTGGGGCGGCGCAGCTTCTTCAGCTCTTGGCGCACAGCTTTCACGCGCTCGTCGAAGCCATCGGGGTCGTAGTCGATGTGGGGCACGTCAACCTCTTCTAGCATGTCCATAAGGGCATCGGCGTGGTCGAGGCGGGTGCCAGCAGGCAGCTGCACAAAAGCCATCTCAGACCACAGCAATGCCAGCAGCCGCTGGCCATCGGCCGAGCGCATCTGCATCTCCAATACCAGGTTAGAATTGTCGAAGTGAATAAGCTGAGACAGGATGCGCACCATGACGCCCTGCCGCGCCGGCTTGAGGTAGCTGAGGTGGTGCTTGGTAATAACCCAGGCCGCCTGCTGAGCCCGGGCCAACTCACCCATGTTCAAGGCGTAGTGCTCGGCTACGTGGTCTTCGCGGGCATTGAGAAAGTAATCGACGTAACGGGCGTTGTTGAGATGGCCCAGCATGTCGCAGTCTTGGAAATGAACGCGATGCTGGGTTTCGGGGGTGCGGACGAGGCGCGACATAGGCAGGCGGGCTACAATTTGGGGCCGCGAAGGTAGGCGTGCCGCGGCGTGCCCTAGGCGGTAGCGCTAGCCAGCAAAAACTGTGGCCCCTGAAAATCGGCCGCAGAACACAGTGTCAGCTGTGCACTCACCCCACTATCTTTCAGCTCATTAAGCAGGCTTTTAGACAGCCCGCACCAGTAGAGCTGCGTGCTGCTAGCGCGCGCCTTGCTATCAGCTTGCAGCAGCGCCTGCTGGCCCAGCCAACTCAGTGAGTGTAGTCCCCGGCAATCAATCCAGGCCTGCGGCACGGCCCGCACTAGTAGCTGGTTGATAGCTTGCTCTAAGTGAGCAGCATCGGCGGGCGACGTGCATCCTCCTCGCAAGCTCAGCCCCATGCAGTCGCGGTGTCCTCCTAGGTGGATGGTCAGCGTTCTCATCGGAAAGACGAGGAGCAAGAAAGTATCGGCCATGGCTACTAACGAGGTGGAGTAGTACGATGCAAATGTACCCGGCTTCCGTCCTATATTGGGCACAGTTAATACTTAATTTAAGTTGTTTGGTTGTACTTCATTTATAAATAAGTGAATTTACCTACGTACTATACCCTATTCTTGGGCAAGAGCACTACACAATTTTGCACAATTAATACAGCTTCTTGATAAATTGGTAGATACGTTGGTTCAATTACAGCCTTACTCACCGGGCGGCTATCCTCTCCAAAGCATTTCGGGCGCCTAGCTCCGCAGTCGTAGTTACGACTGCGGAGCTAAGCGCCCGAAATGCTTTGAAAGCGGAATAATCCTATTACACAGCTAATCTAGCAATCCCTGCGTCATGGCCAGCTTGATAAGAGCTGCCGTGTTTTTGGTTTGCGTCTTCTCCAGAATATTTTGGCGGTGCGTTTCGATGGTACGCTTGCTAGTAAACAGCTTTTCGGCCATTTCGCTGGTCGTCAGACCCTCGGCCAGCAAGCGCAGAATTTCGGTTTCACGCCGCGTTAGCTGGCCCGTTTTCTTAAACTCGGTGGGTTCGCTGGGTTCGTTATGCTCTTCTTTTGCCAGTACTTTGTGCAGCATGGCTAGGCCTAGGTCGCTGCATAAGAACTGCTTACCGTTGGCTACCGTCTGGATGGCAATCAGGATTTCGCCCTTATCGGCGCTTTTCAAGATGTAACCGTGTGCCCCAGCGCCAAAAAGCTGCCCGATGTAGCGCTCGTGGTTGAGCATCGAGAGCACCAGAATTTTTATATCGGGGTACTCAGCATGCAGGCGCTGCGTAGTAGCTAGGCCATCAAGCACGGGCATATTAATATCGAGCAGCACAACATTGGCGGGCGTGGTAGGCAGCTGGTCAAGTAGTTCTTGGCCATTGCTGGCTTCGCCTACCACCTCCAGGCCGGGCTCTTGCGCCAGTAGCGCCCGAATCCCATCGCGCACAATGGCGTGGTCATCAACTAAAAAGATACGGTTCATGGTGTCTGGGCGCTAGTATCTTTTGAGGCAACCCCTTGTGGTACTGATACTGCTAGTGGGCAAGGTTCGTTGGGAAAATCCAAACTATTTTGATAAAGGTCCAGTGTCCGGCATCCAGGGCCGTTCTGCGAAACTAGACAGCCAGCAGAGGGCCAGCCACTAAAGAGCCGACTCTCTGCTTTAGTCTTTCTTCTTAGCCTGCACCTAGGGAGTGTTTTCTACTACCTGCGGTCCTTTAGGGGCATCAGCCTCCGCGGCCTTGTCCTTGAGCGTACCCAGCTCGCGGCCTACTTTCTTGAAGGCGGCAATGGCCTTGTCGAGGTGCTCGCGGGTATGGGCGGCGCTGAGCTGCACCCGAATGCGGGCCTTGCCCTGCGGCACCACGGGGTAGTAGAAGCCCACCACATAGATGCCCTCATCGAGCATTTTAGCGGCAAATTCCTGGGCCAGCTTGGCATCGTAGAGCATAACGGGCACAATGGGGTGCTCGCCGGGCGTAATGTCGAAGCCAGCGGCCGTCATCTGCTCGCGGAAATACTTGGTGTTGATTTCGAGTTGGTCGCGCAGGGCGGTGCTTTCGGTCAGCAGCTCCAGCACGCGCAGGCTAGCACCCACGATAGCCGGGGCCAAGGTGTTAGAAAACAGGTAGGGCCGCGAGCGCTGGCGTAGAATTTCGATAATCTCCTTGCGCCCACTCGTGAAGCCGCCCATGGCGCCCCCTAGGGCCTTGCCGAGGGTGCCCGTGATGATGTCGACGCGGCCCAGCACGTTGCGGTACTCATGGGTACCGCGGCCGGTTTTGCCCAAGAAGCCCATTGAGTGGCACTCGTCTATCATCACGAGGGCGTCGTACTGGTCGGCGAGGTCACAGATTTTGTCGAGCTGCGCAATAGTACCATCCATCGAAAACGACCCGTCGGTGACGATGATACGGTGGCGCATCCCAGCGTTCACAGCGTCCTGGAGCTGCTTCTCTAGGTCGGCCATGTCGTTGTGGGTGTAGCGGTAGCGCTTGGCCTTGCACAGGCGCACCCCATCGATGATGCTGGCGTGGTTGAGAGCGTCGGAAATAATGGCGTCGCGCTCGTCAAACAACGGCTCAAACACACCACCGTTGGCGTCGAAGGCTGCGGCGTAGAGAATAGTATCCTCAGTACCTAGGAACTCGGCCAGCTTGGCTTCAAGCTGCTTGTGAATATCTTGGGTGCCGCAGATAAAGCGCACCGACGACATGCCGTAGCCGTGCGAGTCAATAGTTTCTTTGGCCGCTTTCAGCACCTCGGGGTGCGAGCTGAGACCTAAGTAGTTATTGGCGCAGAAGTTGAGCACGTCGCCCGCTTCGTTGGTCTGAATTTCGGCGCCCTGGGGCGAGGTAATCACGCGCTCCTTTTTGTAAAGGCCGGCGTCTTTTATTTCTTGCAGCGTCTGCTGAAGGTCGGCTTGAAGGGTTCCGTACATGGGAGGTGAGATAGATTGGATGGTGGGGCGTCTGCTATTGAGAGCGCAGCGAACCAAAGGTCGGCGTAGCTAAGCAATCGCACCAGCGCGAGAATGAGTGGACGAAGCTAGTACGCCAGTCTCGATTGCGATGGCTCGTTTTAAAGCGACTGATTCGTTGTGCTCACCATAACAATCTATTTCTTATTCAATTCCTCTTCCCGAAAAACGCCTGCACGCCAGCCCGGCCGCTGGCTACCAGCTGCTCTTTTTGCTCGGCCGAAATACGCTTCACTTTCGGCCGGAAGCCCATGGTATTGATACTGATAGTGCGCGGCCAATCGCTGGGCAGCGCGGGATTAAGATTTTCGAGACTAATGGTGTAGAGCGCGCCGATGTAAGACGAAAAATCGTGAATGTCATACGGGGCCAGAGCCTGGCGGCCGGTAGGCAGCGTATCGAGGGCTATTTGCTCGGCGCGGTCGAGGCGCAGCCCTAGGGTCTCGGGGTTGGCGGTAGTGCCGGGCGGCAGGCCAGCGGGTAGGTATTGGGGCTGGTCGAAAATGTGCAGTGGATAATTGGCCAGCAAGCCGCCATCGACCAGCACCTGCGTAGGCTGGCCAGCTTTAGGCTTGCCCTGAATAACTTTATCCTCCGCATCGAGCAGCACGGCGCGGAAGTACAGCGGGATGCTCATGCTGATGCGCACGGCATCGGCCACGCGCATGGTGGGGTGGGTTTCGTAGCCAAATACCTGGGTGCGCTGCAGCGTGAGGTTGGTGCCAGTGGTGTAGAGGTCGCGGTAGTGGCCGGGCTGGGCTAGGGCCAGTTGGTGCAGCTCACCTAGGGTTAGGTTGGGGCGCTGGGTCTGGCGGCCCACCAGTTCGCAGATGTATTTGGTGAGTTGGTCGCCGCGGTACCAGCCGTACTGGCGCAGCAGCCGGCTGCCGCCCCCAATGAAAATGAACTGCCCATCGTTGAGCCGCTGCACGGGCGTGCGGTTGATGATGTCGATAATGGCCTCGGGCGAGTAGCCCACCGCCAGCAGCGCCGCCTGAATGGCCCCCGCCGAGGTGCCGCCCACCCGCGTGATGTGCGCTAGCACGCCCTGCTTTTCTAATTCTTGCAACGCGCCGCCGTAGGCAATACCCCGAATGCCCCCACCCTTCATTATCAGGTTGCGGTAGGGCGAGACAAGAGCCTGCGCGTGGGTAGCGCGAGAAGCACCTAGCAAAGACAATGAACTGAGCATTAGCAGCAAGCGTATAATCATGGGGCCTAAATATACCGCTAATGCCTGCCTGTGTTGCCCGGCCGCAATCCCCTTGCCTGCCCCTGGCCGTATCTTTGCGATACGCCTCTCCCACCCCTCCCACCACCAGTTTAATCGTTTATGCAAATCTCGCCTAGCGAACCTGTTACCCCTCGAACACCGGGCACTGTGCTCGTCATTGGCGCCTGCGGCCAGCTTGGGCTAGAGCTTACGGCGGCCCTGCGCCAGCGCTACGCGCCCGAGGCTGTTATTGCGGCCGACGTGCGCGCCCCCAAAAACCCCGAGGCACTGGCTGGCGGCCCGTTTGAGCTGCTCGATGTGCTCGATAAGGCCCGCCTCGAAGCCTTGGTGCAGCAGTATCGCCCGGTGCAGATTTACAACCTAGCCGCCCTGCTGTCGGCCACGGCCGAAAAAGACCCAGCGTTTGCTTGGAAGCTCAATATGGACGGCTTGCTGAACGTGCTGAACGTGGCCGTGCAGTACCAGGTGCCGCAGGTGTACTGGCCAAGCTCCATCGCGGTGTTTGGGCCCGACACCCCCCGCGAGCACACGCCGCAGGTCACCATCATGAACCCCAACACGGTGTACGGCATCAGCAAGCTGGCCGGCGAGCAGTGGTGCGAGTGGTACCACCGCCACCACGGCCTCGATGTGCGCAGCCTGCGCTATCCCGGCCTCATTGGCTACAAGAGCCTGCCCGGCGGCGGCACCACCGATTATGCTGTGGACATCTACCACAAAGCCGTAGCGGGCGAAAGCTTCGAGTGCTTCCTTCAGGAGAATACGTACCTGCCCATGATGTACATGCCCGATGCGCTCAAGGCTACGCTTGACCTGATGCACGCGCCGGCCGACCGCATCAAGGTGCGCACTAGCTACAACCTAGGTGCCATGAGCTTCTCGCCGGCCGAAATTGCGGCCAGCATCCAGCAAGAAATTCCTGATTTTCAAATTACGTACAAGCCCGATGGTCGCCAGGCTATCGCCAACTCGTGGCCCGCTAGCATCGACGACGCAGCGGCGCGGCAAGATTGGAGCTGGGCGCCTGAGTATGACCTAGGCAAGATGACGCACGACATGCTAGCGCACTTGCGCGAGCTAGTGCCTGCTTAGTATTGCAGCGGTGCACAGCATCAGTTTAAAGCTCCGGTGTAAGCCGGAGCTTTTTTCGTTTTAATTGAGAGCAAGAAATACCCTAAGGCATTCAAAAAGTCTTGATTTTCGCTTTTATTCTTTAGCTGCGTAGCGCTGAATCATGGATGCTTCTTCGTCACGAACTCGGCGTGCTAGCTCTCTCGTAGTAGAGCTTCAGTCAGAGGCTAACTACTGCTGCCAAGCAGCTGCCCTATCATGCTGGCATCCTGCTGCCGCTCCTGCTGGTAGCAGTTGTATTTGGGCTGACTGTGCTGGTGCACCAAGATGGGCATTGGCTGAGCAGCGCTGGTAACATGTAGCACACACGACTGGCCGGCTGCTCGCTAGCATTTGCTGGCGGGCGAGCGCGAAGTATCGAAGGTGACTTACGCTGGCCTACAGCAGCAAGGTCTCGACCACATTCAAGAAGTACATCCCTTCATCAAGCAGCATTGCGCACTTACACTAGCTACGGCCTAGCGCTAGCTACCACCCAGCCGCTGCGGCCACCCTAGGAAGCGCGACGTGAGCAGCGGCACCCCAAATACGGCCACGGTGAGCACCGTCAGGCCCACATCAGCGGTCTCGCTCGTGAGAAACATCGAAAACGGATGCGTAGGCAGATAATGCTCGAACAATGACAGCACTAGCTTGAGCCCCAGGATACCAATAATAACGAAGGCCGCCGTTTCGAGAAACGGGTACTTACCCATGAGCAGCACAAAGGCCTGCGCCACCAGCCTCATGGCTAAAATGCCAATAAATACCCCTACGCAAATGATAATGAGGTTATTGGTGAAGGCTACCACGGCAAACACGTTGTCGATGGAAAAAGCCAAGTCCATGAGCTCGATGAGCGCCACAGTGGCCCAAAACTTCCCAAACAGCCCTAGGGTACGGCGGTAAATCCAGCTCTTCGATTTCTCCACGTGCTCCTCTCCGTGCGGCGGGCCCGCCCGGAAGTGGTCCCACACCAAATAGAGCAGGTAAAGACCCCCTAGGGGCTTCAAAAACCAGAACTCGATGAGGTACGAGGCGAATAGAATGCACAGCCCCCGAAACAGGTACGCGCCAAAGATGCCGTAGCGCAGAGCCTTCTTGCGCTGCTCGGGCGCGAGGTCGCCGACCATTGTGGCTAGCACAGCCGCATTGTCGACCGAGAGCAGGCTTTCAATAATAACGAGGTTGCCCACGAGGGCCAGGGCCGCCAGCGGATTGTCGATGATTTGCTGGATGTCTTGGGTCATGCCAAAGGGGTAAGGGCCGCAAAGCTACTGGCCGGAGCGAGTTGCCGGCCCAGGAGTGGTGGCGCAAAGGCCGTCTTGTACGTAGACCCAGCCACTTTGCCTACCTAGGCTGATTGCCTCGGCCCTTCTCCAAGATGATAGTAAACCCTACCCCCACTGGCTGGCAAATAATCTACCAGCAAGCCCACGCCCTACTTGCTATGCAGCTGGCCTGGACCTGGCCGCCCTTCTTACCCGCCGACCGCTGGGTGGGCCTGCTGGCCGCCACCGCGCAGCACGATGACGAGCAAGCGCCCTGGCACGGGCGCGGCGGCCACCACGGCCTCACGCCTGCCGGCGCCCCGGCCAATTTTACGCAGGTGGCCTTTTCGCTGGAGCAGGCCACGGGCGTACTGCATGCTGCGCGCTTTCAGGGGCGCTGGCGCAGCTTGCTCACCAGCCTGCACCTAAGCACTTTATATGAGCCGCTGCGCGGCAGCGAGGCCCAAACCACTGCTTTTCTAGACGAGTTGCGGGCCAGCCAAGCGCGCTGGACCAAAGAGCTGCGCCTCACCAAAACGCAGGTGCGCCAGGCCTACGACTTGCTGCACTGGTGCGACCGCCTCTCGCTCATCTTGTGCCGCCAAGAGCTACCTGAGATGGGCCGCGCCGTTGAAATTTACCCCGACCCCCTGGGCACCGGGCACCGCACACCGCACCTGGTGCGGCAGCCTGCCGGGCCGGGCACCCCAGTGGTCGTATCGCCCTGGCCTTTCGCTCCTAATGAGCTAGTGGTGAGCGTAGAATCTCAAGAATTGCACCAGCTACAATTTCGCGACGATGCCGAGCTGGCGGCCGCGCTGCACCAAGCTACCATCCAAACGTTAAGCTGGACGCTACAGCCAGCCTAAGTTATTTTTTCGTGCATTTTTCGGGCAAAAAGTTGCCGAAGCCGTATCTACTAGGGCCCTGGGCGGGCTAGGGCTTGTGGTACTGGGCGTGTTAGCCGCGGCGCGGGCCGGCCCAGCACTCACTTCTTGCTATGCTTTTTCTGCTTCCGCACTATGGCCCACTATAAGCTTTCTGACATCTTCGCTACGCTCAAATCGTCGGCTGGCGAGTTTGGCACCAACAACTCCTTCCGGCACGCCGCGGCGCTTTCGTACTACACCATTTTTTCGCTGCCGCCGCTGCTGCTCATTGTCATCACGTCGGCCAGTGCTGTATATGGCGGCGAGGCATTGACCGGCCAAATTTATGGCCAGCTCAAAGGGTTGGTGGGCGCCGATGCCGCCGCCTTTCTGCAAGAAAGCATCGCCAAATTCACGCTGCAGCAAAAGTCTGGGCTTGCTACGGCCATCGGCCTAGGCACGTTAATTTTTGCGGCCACCACCTTTTTTGTCACGCTGCAAGAAAGCATCAATGACATCTGGAACCTGCAAGTAAAAACTCAGGGTATCGGCGTGTGGCAGTACGTGAAGCAACGGCTGCTCTCGTTTGGGCTCATTCTCAGCGTAGCGCTGTTGCTGCTTACCTCCTTTGTGGTGAGCGCCGTGCTTAGCGTTTTTACGGGCTGGCTGCAGCGGCACATTCCGGAGGCGGGGCTCGTTGCCATTCGGCTCGTCGATTTCAGCTTGTCGCTGGTAGTTACAACGTTGCTATTTGCCCTCATCTACAAGTTCTTGCCCGATGCCATTATTCGTTGGCGCGATGTGGGCATTGGCGCCTTCATTACGGCTTCGCTTTTCATCCTAGGTAAGTATTTAATTGCTTTTTACATCTCAAAGTCCAACCCGGGGTCGGCATTTGGGGCGGCGGGCTCGGCCATTGTATTGCTGGTCTGGATTAACTACTCGTCGCTCATCATCTTCTTCGGAGCCGAGTTCACCCAGGAGTTTGCCGACGCCTTTGGCCAACGCGTGCAGCCTAAAGCCCACGCCGTGCGAGTCAAAATGATGGAGATTCCGCCCGCCGAAACCGAGGAGGCCATTGCTACCGGCCGTCCCCAAGCTACTGGACGCTGGCGGGCCTAAGTGTCTAAAGCCTAAGCGTAACTCCTGCTGCGTGCAAATCAAATTATTATAAATCAGCACTTTTACTAAAAGCTAAGTCATAGTTTTTCTGCTAAAGCGACACAAGTAAAAGTCAGAAACAAAGTGCTTTAGGCTTGCAACTAAGCTAGTTGATAAGCGCATCTTTGCGGCAGCCGAGTTATTCAGCGGCACTCTATCGCTATGCGCTTACTGTTACTGTTCGGGGGGCTACTAATGGCTAGTTCGGCTTGGGCGCAGCAGCCCGCGCTACCAGGGGCCCCACAGGTGCCTACTATTGCGCCGCCCGTGCCCAACGGAGTCCGCACGTCCGAGTTGCCTGAAACTAATGTTACCGGCCGCCACGAGGTGGTGGGCCAAGTGTATAGTGTAGAAACTGCTGGTGGCACCATTTTTACTGGCACGCTGCGGGCCACTAGCGAGCAATCGCTAACCTTCGAAACCAAGGAGCTAGGCATTGTTACGCTGCAGCGCACTAACCTGCGGCAGTTGTCGTCGCTCACGCCCGAGCAAGTGCGGCGAGGCTTCAACTACATAGGCAATGGTACACGCATGTTCCTTGCCCCCACGGCCCGCAATCTGCACCAAGGCGAGGGTGAAGCCCAAGTCATTAACATCTTCCTGACGGGCGTCAATTATGGCATCACCGACAATATCTCGGTGGGCGTGCTCGTGCCAATTATTCCCTTCGTTGGCGTGCCCTTCGTGGCCGTAACACCGAAGGTAAGCGTGCCAATCAGCGACAAATTTCACGTAGGAGCGGGCGTACTCTACGGCTTCGTCACGAGCTTTGATAGCGGTGTTAGTGGTGGTGCTGGCTATGGCCTAGCCACCTACGGCACAGCCGATACTAATATCACGTTCGGGTTGGGCTACGGCTTCGGCAGCGACGGTATTGGCGGCTCACCGGTGGGGGTTGTTGGAGCCAATGTGCGGTTATCGCGGCTGTTTTCGCTGGTCAACGAAACGTACCTGGCTGATTTTGGCTCTACTGGGGGCGTGGCTGGCCTAGGTGGCTTGCGCTACACCTCGCCCCGCTTCAACGCTAGCCTAGGCCTGCTGTACTACTCTGTGCGAAATGACAGCGGTGTATATCCAGCCTACCTAGATGTCGCCTTTCGCTTCGGCAAAGTCAAGCTGCGCTAGACTACACACGACAAACTTGCCCTAAAAAAGGCGTCTCATTTGAGAAGAAAGCTCCACTAACTGACATCCTAGGCGAGCCCATAAGGATACTATCTCGCGCTACCTTAGCAAGATGAAACACCTATTACTTTTTTGCGGCCTAGGGCTTTTGGGCATCTCAAACGCTACCAAGGCGGCCCCACGCCCGAGCGGCGCGCCAGCCGATACCATCGCCGGCCACGCTCGCCTGGTGCGCCAGCTTAGCCAAGAGCTATGCACCAAGCTTAGCAACGACCACACGACCAAATTTGCTGACCTCACGACCGACCAGGCCATGCAGCTGACGCAGCAATTATTTACCGAAGTAATGCAGCACGACAGCGTGGCGGTGCTGGCCATGATGGCAAAAGGCGCCCAACAAAACCTGCAGCCGCAGCAGGTGGGCCAGCTACTGGGCCGCGATGTAGTGGTATCGCTAAGCAAAACCTGTCCGGCCTCTCTACCTCTGCTCACGCGCCTGAGCCAAACCGAGCAGGCCCAGCAAGCTATAGCGGCCAAGCAGCCTGCCTTCAGTGAGCCCGAAAAGAAAGCCTTACAGCCGCTAGCCACGCACTTGTGCGCGCGACTCGCTCTAGCTGATGCCAAAACTCCGATAGCCAAGCTAACACCCGCGCAACGGAACGAACTGCTGGTGAACCTAATGAAAAAAGAATTCACAACTGGCCGCCCGCAACTGCTACGCTACTACAGCACCGCCCAGCTAGCCGACCAAGCACGCATGAAAGAGATTGGCGAAAAAATGGGCATTCTCATGCTGGCACAAAAGGATTGTGCCTCGTACATTTTGCTGCTAGGGGCCGACCATGTGAAATAACGGTCTGGCCACCTTTGCTACGCTGCCTCGGCCTTCTCCTTATTAGCGAGTTGGCCGCAGGCGGCGTCGATGTCCTTACCCCGGCTGCGGCGGATGTTAGTTTGCACGCCGCGGTCGGCGAGGTACTTGTGGAAGGCCGTGATTTTGTCGGCTTCGGCGTTCTGATAAGCCGCGTTCTCGATGGGGTTATACTCGATGAGGTTCACCTTGCAGGGCAGCCACTTGGCAATGGCATGCAATTCAGCAGCGTCTTCGAGGCCATCGTTAAAGTTCTCGAATACAATGTATTCGTAGGTGACTTTGCGGCCTGTTTTCTGGTGGTAATACTGCAACGCCTCTTTGAGGGCAGCCAGTGAGTTAGCCTCATTGATGGGCATAATCTCGTTGCGCTTTGCGTCGTTGGGGGCGTGCAGGCTCAGGGCGAGGTTGGCTTTTACATCATCATCAGCCAGCTTCTTTATCATCTTGGCGATGCCAGCAGTGCTGATAGTGATGCGCCTAGGTGCCATATTGAGGCCGTCGGGCGCCGTGATGCGGCGCACACTTTCTACCACGTTGGCGTAGTTGAGCAGTGGCTCACCCATACCCATGTACACGATGTTAGTGAGCGGCGTGCCGTATTGAGCCTCGCACTGCTCCCGGATGCGCACTACCTGGTCGTATATCTCAGCCGCGTCGAGGTTGCGCTTACGGTCCATATAGCCGGTAGCGCAAAACTTACACGTGAGCGAGCAGCCCACCTGCGACGAGATGCAAGCCGTCATGCGCGTGTCGTGCGGGATGAGCACGCCCTCCACAATATTGCCATCGTGCAGGCGGAAAGCCGACTTGATAGTGCCGTCGTTCGAGAGCTGCTGATTTTGCACGGCCACGCCATTAATGACGAAGTGCTTGGCCAGCAACTCACGGGTGCTCAGCGAGATGTTATTCATTTCCTCGAACGAGCCGGCTGTGTTCTTCCACAGCCACTCCGTCACTTGCTTGGCGCGGAAAGGCTTTTCGCCGTGTTCTACCATAAACGCCTTGAGGTCGTCGGGAGAAACTTTGCGGATATCGCGCTTGGCGGGGGCTAATTCGAGTTCGAGTAACATAGTACAAAGATACAAATAGCCAAGGCGTTGGGTTCCGACTGAGAATAGGACGATTAGCTATTTCGCTATTTTAGGCGGAGTAATAGGCAAAGTGAACTTAACTGGCATCGTAAGGCTGCTTGCAACGGGCTTTCCTGCGCGACTAACTGGTCTGAATTTCGGCAACTTCTGTACCGCTTGCAAGGCAGTGGCATCACAGTCAGGCCGAAATCCTTTAATGACCTCTGCATCCTGGATTAAGCCAGTTATGGCAATAGTGAATTTAATAAACACCCTACCTTCTGCTCGCTCCCTCACAGCCTGAGATGGGTAAACAAGGCGCTTTTGAATAGCCTCAACAACATTTAGCTGCTTGCCATTTTATACCAGTTCCGGCAACGGTTCGAAATAACAGATAAGCTGCGTTGTGTTCGATTGGGCTGAAGCTGAATAGCTATTAACCAAAAAAAGTAAGCACATCAGCCAAATTACCGAGTATTGCATAATTGCATTGTTAAGCATCTTACTCAATGGATGCCTGTTGGACTGATTTTGCACAACCGCGGCTTATTGTCTACTAAGTCAAAGCAGCCACCATGCGGATTTTGGCAATAAAATTTCGGCAAAAGTGGCTCGATTCAGCCAACACACAGTTTTCTCCGCCTACCTTCGCCCCGTAAACTTTAGGGGTGCTTTGCTACGGCAAGGCTGAGACGATACCCTCCGAACCTGAACCAGGTAATGCTGGCGAAGGGAAAAGTACTGGTCCGCTACGCGGCTGCCTTGTGGGGCACGCCGTGGCCGGCACCGCCTATTGCTTACGGCTTCCTATGTCCCAACTAATTCCTAGTTGCATGGTCTGCTACGTAAACAATTCAACTCACGAAGCCGCTGAAAACCAGCCGCTCGCCGACTTGCTGGCGGCCCTAGGTCAGGCTCAAACGCGCGGCCTTGCCGTGGCCATCAATGACACGGTGGTGCCCCGCGCCGACTGGGCCACCCACGCCGTGCAGCCCCACGACCGCATTCTGCTTATCCGCGCTACCCAGGGGGGCTAGGCGCGAGCCAGCCTCTTTTCTACCCCATCCAATCAGATGAAGAAAAAAGACCAAGCCCCCCAGCAAACGCTGGTGGAGCGCCAGCCCCTGACCGGCTCGCGCAAGATTTATGTGCCGGGCAAGCTCTACCCCAACATCCGGGTGGCGATGCGCGAAATCGCACTGGCCGACACCGAACGCAAGTTCGATTTTGGGTTTCCGTCGGAGCAAAACCCGCCTGTGACGGTGTACGACACTAGCGGCCCCTACACCGACCCTAGGGTCCAGATAGACCTCAAAAAGGGCCTGCCTAGGTTACGCGAATCGTGGATTCGGGAGCGCGGCGATGTGGAGCAGCTAGCTGGCACCACCTCGACCTATGGTCAGCAGCGCGCCGCCGACAACAGCCTCGACCACTTACGTTTCGAGCATATTGCCGCGCCGCTGCGCGCCAAGGCTGGCGCCAATGTTAGCCAGATGCACTACGCCAAAAAGGGCATTATCACGCCCGAGATGGAGTACATCGCCATTCGTGAAAATCAGCGCTTTGACGAGCTGCCCGCCGACGACCCGCTGCGCACGCAGCACCGCGGCCACAGCTTTGGGGCCAACACACCGGAGGGCCATATCACGGCCGAGTTTGTGCGGCAGGAAGTGGCTGCCGGGCGGGCCGTTATCCCGAGCAATATCAACCACCCGGAGAGCGAACCGATGATTATTGGGCGCAATTTTCTGGTGAAAATCAATACCAATATTGGCAACTCGGCCGTGACTTCTTCAATTGAGGAAGAAGTAGATAAGGCCGTGTGGAGTTGCCGCTGGGGCGGCGACACGCTCATGGATTTGAGCACCGGCAAGAACATTCACGAAACCCGCGAGTGGATTATCCGCAACTGCCCGGTGCCGGTGGGTACGGTGCCCATTTACCAAGCGCTGGAGAAGGTAAACGGCAAAGCCGAAGACCTGACCTGGGAGCTGTTTAGGGACACGCTTATCGAGCAGGCCGAGCAGGGCGTAGACTACTTCACCATCCACGCGGGGGTGCGCCTGCACTATGTGCCCATGACGGCCAAGCGCGTGACGGGCATCGTATCGCGCGGCGGCTCCATCATGGCCAAGTGGTGCCTGGCGCACCACAAGGAAAGCTTCCTCTACACGCACTTCGAGGAGATTTGCGAGATTATGAAGGCCTACGACGTGGCCTTTTCGCTGGGCGATGGCCTGCGTCCCGGCTCCATCGCCGATGCCAACGACGAGGCGCAGTTTGCCGAATTGGAGACCCTAGGCGAACTCACTAAAATAGCCTGGGCGCACGATGTGCAGGTGATGATAGAAGGCCCCGGCCACGTGCCCATGCACCTCATCAAGGAGAACATGGACAAGCAGTTGCGTGAATGCCACGAAGCGCCTTTTTACACCCTAGGGCCGCTCACAACGGATATTGCGCCCGGTTATGACCACATCACGTCGGCCATCGGCGCGGCCATGATAGGCTGGTTTGGCACCGCGATGCTCTGCTACGTGACGCCCAAGGAGCACCTAGGGCTGCCCAACAAGCAGGACGTGAAAGATGGCGTCATTGCCTACAAGATAGCCGCCCATGCCGCCGACCTTGCCAAGGGCCACCCCGGTGCCCAGTACCGCGACAACGCTCTGAGCAAAGCTCGCTTCGAGTTTCGGTGGGAAGACCAGTTCAACCTTTCACTCGACCCCGATACGGCCCGCGAGTACCACGACGAAACCCTCCCCGCTGAGGGAGCCAAGGTGGCGCACTTCTGCTCGATGTGCGGTCCGCACTTCTGCTCCATGAAAATCACGCAGGAGGTGCGCGACTACGCCGCCAGCCAGAAACTGACGGCCGCGCAAGTACTGAGCGAAGGCATGCTGGAAAAATCGCGGGAGTTCGCGGAGCGAGGCAGCGAGATTTATCTGTAAAAAGTCACTCCGTTTCCCGTCTGTCATGCTGAGCCTGCGAAGCATCTTATCACGCTAGGTAATCTCAACGTGAGAAGATGCTTCGCAGGCTCAGCATGACAGACGTGGAGGACAACTCTTTGAACCCTATGCGCCCCTACGCCCTCACCATTGCCGGCTTCGACCCTAGCGCTGGGGCCGGCGTGCTGGCCGACGTGAAAACGCTGGAAGCCAGCGGGGTGTATGGCCTGGGTGCCTGCACCGCCCTCACCGTGCAAAACGACGTGCGCTTCGACCGCGTGAGCTGGGTGCCGCTGGCCGACATCCAGGACCAGATTCAGGTTTTGCTGGCGCGGTTTCGGGTTGATTTTATCAAGGTGGGCCTTATTGAAAGCCTACCCCTTTTACTAAAGCTAATCAGCTGGTTGAAAGCCCAAAATCCAGCCGTACGCATCGTTTGGGACCCCGTACTGAAAGCCACAGCCGGCTACGAATTTCACGCCCAGCCCGATGCCGAGCTGCTCCAAACCATCTGCCGCGAGTTGGCGCTTATTACCCCCAATCGGCCCGAGGCGCTGCGGCTCCTTCCGGCTGCTAGCCCCGAAGCGGCGGCCGAAGCGCTGGCCGCCTGGTGCGCGGTGCTGCTGAAAGGTGGCCACGCCGATGGCCCTGAGGCTACCGACTTGCTCTTGCTGGGTGGCGAGCGGCACACCCTTAGCGCACCCCGCCTGCCGCACGGCGAGAAGCACGGCAGCGGCTGCGTGCTCTCCTCGGCTGTGCTGGCGCGGCTCGCCCTAGGTGACGACTTAGCCACTGCCTGCCAAAGCGGCAAAGCCTACACGGCCGCTTTTTTAGGCAGCAACACCACGTTGCTAGGCTATCATTTTATTTCCACTTTATTATGAAAATCAGCAGGCTACAGTATCTCGTTACGTCGCCTTCCCACGCCAAACTCGCAGCAGAGCGCGGGCTGGATTGGATACAGCTGCGCCTCAAAGACACGCCTTATGAGGACTGGAAAAAGGCCGCGCTGGTAACGCAGGCGATATGCCGCGACTACAATGCCACGTTCATCCTCAACGACAATCCGCATTTGGCGCAAGAAATCGGGGCAAATGGCGTGCACCTCGGCAAGCAGGATATGCCTCCAGCCGAAGCCCGCGCCCTATTAGGGCCTGGGTTTATTATCGGCGGCACGGCCAATACGTTCGCCGACATTGAGCACCTAGCCGCCGCTGGTGTCGATTACATCGGGCTAGGGCCATTTCGCTTTACTACCACCAAGCAAAATCTGAGCCCAGTGCTAGGCCTAATGGGCTACGAAGACTTGCTGGCACAGTGTCGCGCAACCACTATCAACATTCCCCTCATTGGCATCGGGGGCATCACTTTAAACGATGTGGGCCCGCTACTCGACTTAGGATTACATGGGGTGGCTGTAGCAAGTGCTATCACAAAAGCTTACCCCATAGCGAGAGCTATCAATGATTTTATTAGCAGCGTTTCCGCTAGCACTGAGCACCGAGTATCATGAAAACGCAACCCCTGGTAATTGCCGACCGCACGTTCACCTCGCGCCTGTTCACGGGCACGGGCAAGTTCAGCTCGTCGGCACTCATGGAAGAGGCGCTGCTAGCCTCCGGCTCGGAGTTGGTGACGGTGGCCCTTAAGCGCGTGGACGTGGCCGACGCCCACGACGACATTTTGCGGCACCTAGGGCACCCGCAGTTCCAGCTGCTGCCTAATACCTCGGGCGTGCGCACGGCCAAGGAAGCCGTGTTTGCCGCCCAACTCGCCCGCGAGGCGCTGGAAACTAACTGGCTCAAGCTCGAAATTCACCCCGACCCCAAGTACCTGCTGCCCGACCCCGTCGAGACGCTGCGGGCGGCCGAGGAGTTAGTGAAGCTAGGCTTTGTAGTGCTGCCCTACATCCATGCCGACCCTGTGCTGTGCAAGCGTCTCGAAGAAGTAGGCGTGGCCGCCGTGATGCCCTTAGGGTCGCCCATCGGCTCGAACAAAGGCTTGCTGACCAAGGAGTTTCTGGAAATCATTATCGGCCAAAGCAAAGTGCCGGTAATAGTAGATGCTGGCCTAGGGGCGCCTTCGCACGCCGCTGCTGCCCTCGAACTAGGGGCCGATGCAGTGCTCGTGAACACGGCCATTGCCGTGGCCGGGCAGCCGGTGGCGATGGCCTACGCTTTCCGGCTGGCCGTGGAGGCCGGGCGCATGGCCTACGAGGCGCGGCTGGCGGCGCCGATGCTAGAGGCTGTGGCGAGTTCGCCGCTCACGGCGTTTTTGGATATGTAAAGCATCTGAAAACGGTCGTCATGCTTCGCTGCGCGCTGCATGACGACCGTTTTCAGGAAAATCACTAAGCACCAAAATGAGCTTCCGCCCCGTTTTTGAAGCCCACCCGTGGGACGCTGTGCAGGCCAGCATCTATGCCAAAACGCCGGCCGATGTGGAACGCGCCCTAGCAGCGCCGCGCCGCACGCTCGACGATTTTAAGGCGCTCATTTCGCCGGCCGCTGCGCCTTATTTGGAGCAGATGGCACAGCTCAGCCACCGCCTCACGCGCAACCGCTTTGGCAATACCATGCAGTTGTATGTGCCGCTTTACCTGAGTAATGAATGCCAGAATATTTGCACATACTGCGGCTTTAGCCTTGATAATAAGCTGAAGCGCCGCACGCTCAGCAGTGTGGAAATGATGGCCGAGGCCGCCGTACTCAAGGGCTGGGGCTACGACCACGTGCTACTTGTGACCGGCGAGGCCAACCAAACCGTAGGGGTCGATTACCTGGAAAAGGCGCTGAAAACACTGCGCCCACACTTCGCGCACCTCTCGATGGAGGTGCAGCCGCTCGACCAAGTCGATTACGAGCGCCTCATTCCCGAAGGGCTGAATACGGTGCTGGTGTACCAAGAAACCTATCACCAGGACGACTACAAAAAGCACCACCCCAAGGGCAAGAAGTCAAACTTTCACTACCGCCTCGACACGCCTGACCGCCTAGGTCGGGCCGGCATCCACAAGATGGGCCTAGGTGTGCTCATCGGGCTCGAAGACTGGCGCACCGACTGCTTCTACACCGCACTGCACCTCGACTATTTGGAGAAAACCTATTGGCAGACAAAGTACAGCCTCTCCTTTCCGCGCCTGCGGCCGGCCGAGGGCCTGCTTCAACCTAAGGTAGAAATGAGCGACCGCGAACTGGTTCAGCTCATTTGCGCCTACCGTCTACTGAATGAAGAAGTAGAGTTGTCGATTTCAACCCGCGAAACGCCGAGTTTCCGCGACCAGGTTATCAAGCTAGGTATCACGAGTATTAGCGCGGGCTCGAAGACCAATCCGGGGGGGTACGCCGTGGCGCCGGAATCGCTAGAGCAATTCGAGATTTCGGACGAGCGCAGCCCCGCCGACATCGCGGCCATGCTGCGCCGCCAGGGCTACGAGCCGGTGTGGAAGGACTGGGACGCCGCCCTGGCCTGAGGCAACGGCTAGCCCAGCACTGGGGCAGGCTGCCGGGAGCTAGGCACCAAATCGGGGCGACACCAGTGTATAGTGCCGTCCTCGCTTAGCAGGTTGCCGGCCATGCGTTCACCGAGTTCGTGGGTGAGCATGGTGAGGCCGGGGCTCCAACTTACGTCTAGGTCGGGTTCGCCTAGGGCTTCAAACTTGGCCCACCACAGGGCCGCGGGGTGGCAGTCGGGGCGAAGCAGGTTGCCGGTTTCGGCCACTACCACGCGCTGGCTGGGAAAGAGCCGACGGGCCGCCGCCAGCATACCGGCGAGGTCGTTTTCGAAGTAAATATTGAGTCCTACAATATCGAGCAGGCCGGCGTGGCCCTGCTGCCAGGTAAAGCAGTCGTGCGCCACGGCCACCTCATCGGGCTGGCCTAGGATGGTAGCAAAGGGGCGGGCTTGGTCGGCCCAGGGCACGTTCGGGTTCCAGCCCCAGGGCTCGCTCATGGAGGTGCGGCAGGTGGGGTCGCCGGCCTTGAGGCCCTTGGCGATAGCAATGGTGATGGCGCTGGTTTGGCGGTACACCTCCCACCACGAGCGATTGCCGAAGGGCCACTGCCGGTTGTTGGGCGCCGCAATCCAATCGGTCCAGATGCCCAGCTCGGCGCCTAGGTTGTAGCTGCGAAACGCACCTGCGTAGCGCCGTGCCACTTGGTAGCTCAGCTCATACATGGCAGCGGCGGCGCCTTCGCCCCAAAAGCTGGCCTCGTCTAGCCACTCGGGCAATGCGTAGTGATTGAGCACCAACTCAATCTGCCCCTGGCTGAGCGCTTGCAATCGGTTGAGCCAGGCGTAGTCGGGGCCACGCCGGGCTTCATCCCAAAGTACGGTATCGCGAAAGAGCGTGAGGCCCATTTGGCGCGCTCGGCGGTAATGAAACTCCGCGTGCTCGACATGGCCCGTGGCGCGGGTATTGGAGAAGTGCAGGAGGCGCCCATCGTCGCCCCGGCCGCGCACCACGCTGCCATCGAAACACATGCCGTATCGCATTGAGAAGAGTTAAATAAAGTAGTAGTTAACTATTTATCAGTTAACACGCCGGTGCTAAAGCGGCCACCCCCTGATACGGGAACGGCGGGCAGATGGTCTTAACAGGAAGTTTTCACGGCCGGCTTAGCAGTCGTAACTACACTATAGCCAGTGCCTTTCAGGGCCGCGCTAGCTGCCGCGCAAGGCTAGGAACGCAGCCACTGGGTCAGCACTTTGCCACACGGCCCCGAGCACGGCCGCACCCGCAAAGCCTACTTGCTGCACCAAGCTAATGTTGTGCGCCTCGATGCCACCTAGGGCCAGCACTGGCGGGTGGTAGCCGGGCCGGGCCGCTTGGGCATGGAAGAAGCGCCGCAGTTCTCCTAGGTCGAAATTACCGGCGTATCCCACCTTGCTGAGGCTATTGAAGATGGGGCTTAGAAATACGTAGTTGTAGCGCCGCCGGTGCTGGTTGATTTTGGCTAGCGAATGGAAGGACGTCGAAAGCGTTTGGCCGGGTAGCAGCCGTGGGCGCCGCTGAGCGGCGGCGCGCTGGCTCCCCGTGAGGTGCAGCCCGCCCAGCCGATACTGCTGCACCAACTGCGGATGGCCATGCAGCACGAGGCGCGGATAAACCTGCGACGGCAACGCTTGAATAAGCGCTTCGAGCTGAGCGGCGGTCCAGTCGGGTTTGCGCAGGTGCAGGCGCCCTAGGCCCTGCGCTAACAGTTCGGTAAGAATACGCGGCTCGTCGGGCTGGGCGGTGGGGGCGCTGAGCAGCACTAGCTGAAACGGCGTGCTCACGGCTGCGATGGGGCTACTTGGGCGGCCAGCTCAGCGGAGAGGGCGCGCAGCTTACGGGTGTTGTAGTCAAAGCAGAGCATGCCCGTTTTGGCGCGGGCGACCTCGCGGCCGGTTTGGTTTTTGACCAAGTACACTAGGTCGAAGCCGTATTTGCTAAGGTCGGCAGCACCAATGTCGATGTGCAGCACGTCGCCGTAAAAGGCCTCAGCTTTGTATTCAACGGCCACATCGGCCATGATGAAGCCGAGCTTGGTGGCGTGGTCAACTTCGGCCGTGCCTAGGTGGGCCAGCAGCTGCACCCGCGCCTCATGCAGGATGCTCAGCAGGGCATCGTTGCCGAGGTGCGCGCCGTAGTTGAGGTCGGTGATGCGCACCGGCAGCTGCGTGGCAAAAAGAAACGTGCTGGGCAAAGCTATTTTTACGCGGGCCATATTTTCAGGTATCAGTGAGCGATTATCAGTCAGCAACCAATCAGGAGCAGCCCGCCGAGGCCCCAAAAATAGAGGTCCGCACCACGGCCGACGGTTCGCCTACCCTCTACGTACCGGCGCTCAATGAGCACTACCACTCGCACCACGGTGCGGCGCAGGAGTCGCGCCACGTGTTCATCGCAGCTGGCTTGCAGCCCTTACTTGCTGCGGGCCTAGGGCAGCCAGATGAGGGGCCGGTATGCATTCTAGAGATAGGATTGGGCACCGGACTTAATGCATTACTAACGATAGAGGCAGCGGTTGAAGCTCAAGCCATTATTGATTATGATGGCTACGAAACCAATCCTTTACCACTCGCCATAGTAGCCGCGCTAGCGCCGCAGTGGGACAATAATAATTTCCTTAAAGCAGCCTTTGAACAATTACACACGGCCCCTTGGGGATGGGATGAGTCATTCCAGTTTGACGAGGTTAGGCGTATGACTAAAATTCAGCAGCCCATTCAGAATGCTGATTTACCCATTAACCGATATAACCTCATTTACTTCGACGCCTTCGCCCCCGAAAAGCAGCCTGAGCTGTGGACGGAGGATGTCTTTGCGAAGCTCTATGCCGCTGCCGCACCCGGCGCGGTGTTGGTGAGCTATTGCGCCCAGGGCCAGTTTAGGCGCAACCTGCGGGCCGCTGGCTGGCTCACCGAAAAGCTACCCGGCCCGCCCGGCAAGCGCGAAATGACGCGGGCCCGAAAAGCTAGTTGAGGCTGTGAAGTATCGCGATTTTTGATTTTAAGCAAAAAAGGCTACCTTCAGCGCTCAGGCTGCGTTAAATAAGGATTATTGCCCACGCGCGGCAGCCGGCGCCAGGCACTCACCCTTATTTTTTGCAACTATGACCTCCGATTCTGTTGAGATTTATTGCCCCTGCTGCCATTGGGAGCCCGATGGCCGGGCGCACTGGCAGTGCACCTGCGGCTACGTTTGGAACAGCTTCGAGACGGCCGCCGTGTGCCCCAAGTGCCAGTACCGCTGGAAAATATCGCAGTGCCCTGCCGCGGCTGGCGGCTGTGGGGCCGTGTCGCCGCACGTAGACTGGTACCACGGGCTCGACGACCTGGTTGAGGAGCTAGTAGAAGAAACTCAGCATGCCGAGGCCGCTACACACGCGCACGTTGCCGTAAGTTGCGCGGCAAATGAGTCGTAAATTCCTCGAAACTGAAAGCCCTGCCTGGGTCGCCGAAGGCCTCATCACGGCCGAGCAGCAGCAGCGCCTACTGGCCCGCTACCCGCCCGACGCGGTGCAGGCGGTGGGCTTGCTGCCGCTCCTAGGTAGCATTCTGCTGCTGCTGAGCGCCCTCAGCGTGGTGGCCGCTAATTGGCAGAACTTGCCCACGCAGGTGCGCCTAGGGCTGCTACTGGCTACCCTAGCAGCCACCTACGCGGGCGGCGAATACTTCTTGAAGCGCGGCAACCGGCGCGTGGGCCACGGCTTAATCGGACTAGGGCTAGTAGTTTTTGGTGTCAGTATCATTCTGACCAGCCAGCTCTACCAACTGGTGGGCTACGACGTGAGTGGCCTACTGGCTTGGGTAGTAGTAGGGGTGCTGCTGAGCTATCTCTATGAAAGCCAAACGCTGGTGTTGCTGCCCATCATTATTGGGGCGGCAGTTCAGACGTATTGCACGCAGGCACTGGGCTTGTTTAGCTACGCCACTATGGGGCTGGTGGCGCTAGGCAGCGGCTACCGCTGGTGGCGGCGCCCCGATACCATCGTGGCCTCGGTGCTGGCCACCGGGCTGCTGTGGCAAGCGGCACTGTGGGTAGCGCTGTCGCACTCCAAAATCACCTGGTTTTTCATTCCGGCCATGCTCGTATACGCGGCCGGCGACTGGCACCCCGAGCGCCCGGCCAGCTGTGCCCTGCAAGGGCCGCCGCTCATTGCGGCCTATTTATTTGCGCTTGGCTTGGCTTTGTTTGGCGAAACTGACCAGTACGCGGGGCTGCTGCGCCCGCCGGTGCTGGCCTACCTAGGGGCCCTGGCGGCGGTATTTGCGCTATCGGTGGCGGGCAAGCGCCAGCGCGGCCGGTTGGCCTCGCTGCCCGACTGGCTGCTGCTGCTGCCGGGCTTCTACCTGCCGGGCGGGCTGCCGCTGGCCATTGCCACGCTAGTAGTGCTGTACGCGCACGCTGGCTCGGTGCTGGCCCGCGCCCACCGCTCGGGCGAGGCCGAGCAGCTTACCCTAGGTACCGTGCTATTCGTGGTAGCTACTATGGTGGCGTACTTCAAGCTCACCTGGGCGTTTCTCGATAAGTCGCTGTTCTTCCTCATAGGGGGCGTGCTGCTGCTGGGCATGAGCTGGTACTTGCGCCGCCGCAATGCCCAGCGCCTCGCCGCTGGTGTAGCCACCGTGGCGGCCACACCACCCACTCCTTCCGACCAAAGCCCCACCGCCTGATGCCCACTAGCTCCACTCCTTCCCACCGCATGCTAGTGCGGCTGCTGGTGGCGGCCCAGCTACTTTACGTGCTGGGTGTGGCAGGCGCCGGCTACGCTACCACGGCCTACGGCCAGCATATTGCGCTAGCTACCAGCCCCGTCGATTTGCACAGCCTGCAATATGAGAGCTTTGTGCGCCTGCGCTACACCATCGCCGAAGCGCCGCTCACGGCCTGGCGTGTATCCACCCCGCCGCAGCGCCGCCAGAGCGTATATGTGCTCTTAAACACTGGCGCCGATAGTCTGGCCGCCGTGGCGGGCGTGTACGACGCGGCCCCGCGCCCCGCGGCCGGCCAAGCTGTACTGCGCGGCTGGGTCACCGATGTCTTTCCCCGCACCCTAGGCTTGCGCTATAACCTAGAGCGCTACTACGTGCCCGGCGACAGCCCCCTGCGCCTCGGCAAAACTAGCCCCGCCGTGCGCGTGCAGGTCAGCATCGCGCCTTGGGGCCAGGCTCGTATCGAGTCGGTGCGGCTGCTGCGGCCTACTGCTGCCCGTTAGCCTCTAGCAGCTGGCGGTCGGTGGCGCTGAAGTCCGTGAGCGCATACTTCTCCTGGTCCGTGATATTCATCTCATCCAAAATATCCACCATATCGCGGTAAGTAGCTTGCGGGCTGGGCTTGATTAGAATAATCGGTTTAGGCTGTTGGCTTCTTCGTGCGAGCAATGCTTGGCGAATACCTTGCGCCCCAAAACTGGTAGTCTGAAGCGTGGGTACTGGCACTGTCGGGTCGGCCGGCGCATAGAGGCCAAAATAATAATGCAGCTGATGGTTCTTACCGAGCACAATGGTCATGGCCCGTTTGCTGGCTACCAGTGCAGGCTGCTTTTTATCGGGCACTGGCATGGTCAGCTGCATCACCCGCGGCTTGGCAAAGGTGGTGGTGAGCATAAAGAATGTCAACAGCAGAAAGGCTAGGTCCACCATCGGCGTCATGTCGAGGTGAAAGCTGTGCTTGCGGACACGTGGCTTCTTGCCGGCTTGGGGCGTGGGTTGTTGGATGGCAGCCATAGCGAAAAAGGTGGAAGGTGATTGGCTGCGCCCGCACTGCTACCTCGCAGCGCTACCAAAGGCAAAGCCTATCCATCCGATGCTTTTCGCTCAAAAATTCCACACCCCTCCTGGTGTGATGCAGGCTGTCAACGGCACATCGGTCGGCAGCACATCGGCTATTTCCGCTAGCGGCTCATCGTCGAGAATACTGAGCCCAATAAACTGCGTACCGGGCTGGCACTGCGCCAAAAACCGGTCGTAGAAACCGCCACCGTAGCCCACGCGGTGGCCGCGCTGGTCGCAGGCCAGCAGCGGCACCAGCACGGCATCTAGTTGCGTGGGCTGTACTTCAGCACCTAGGGCGGCTTGTGGCTCTGGTATGCCCCAGCGGTTGGAGAGGAGTGGCGTGGCGGGCGTCAGCTCGTAGTGCTTCAGCGAAATGCCATCGGGCTGCACTACGGGCGCAGCGAGCCGTGGCGCTGATTCTACGGCCCAAATTTGGTGAATAATAGCCCAAGTATCTGGCTCATTCTTAGCCGCTAGAGGCAAAAACACGTGTAGCCAGCGCCACTCCGCTACCGAGTACTGCCGAAAAAAGCCCGCGCACAACTGGGCGCTGCGGCGGGCTACTTCTGCGGCGGGCAGGGCCTTGCGCTGCGCCAGGGCGGTGCGGCGCAAGGCTGCTTTCGTGAGCATATCGGCCACCTAGGCAAAGATTTCGCCCACCCCGTCGGCCAGGGTCGTGACGTAGCTCTCTAGCTCCCGGCCCAGGCGGTCTTGGTAGCCTTTGGTCATGAATGCCACGAAGTTATCGACCTCGTCGGTGGCCACTAGGTTGATGGTGCAGCCACCAAAGCCGCCGCCCATCATGCGGGCACCGTAGGCGCCGGGCGCTTCGTGGGCCAGTTCTACTAGCACATCTAGCTCGGGGCAGCTCACCTCGTAGTCGTCGCGCAGGCCGTTGTGGCTGGCGTAGATAAGCTCACCTATCTCGTGCAGGGCGCGGCCAGCCTCCAGGTCTTTGGTCACTTTCTCAACGCGGGCGTTTTCCTCTATCACGTAGCGGCAGCGGCGCTCAATTACGTCGCCCATCTCCTCCTTCGACGCCTCCACGTCGGCTAGCGTGGCGTAGCGTAGCGACTTGATTTCGGGGTTTTTCTGGGCCATGATGCGCACGCCTTCGGCACACTCCTGGCGGCGGGTGTTGTACTCGCTGTCGGCCAGCGCGTGCTTCACGCCCGAGTTGCACAGCACCAGGCGGCAGGCCGTGGTATCGAGCGGAAAATAAGCGTACTCCAGCGAGCGGCAGTCGAGCCGCACCACGTGCCCCGCGCGCCCAAAGAGACTGGCAAACTGGTCCATAAGCCCGCACTCCACTTTGGCGTACTCATGCTCGGCCTGCTGCGCAATGAGAGCCAGAGCCATTGTATCGTGGCCTAGGTCCAGCATTTTATTCAAACCCCAGGCAACACCGCATTCCACAGCGGCCGACGACGAGAGGCCCGCTCCCGACGGAATATCGCCCCCAAAGGCGCAGTCGAAGCCCGGTATCTGGGCGCCACGCTGCACCAAGCCCGCCACTACGCCGAGCTGGTAGTTGGCCCAGTGTCCTTGCTCCAGCGGTTTGATGTCGGCCACGGCTACCTCGTAGCTTTTTTCAAAGTCCAGGGCCCGCAGCCTAATTTTATCGGTACCATTGAGGCGCAGCGCGAAGCTCACGGCCTGCGCAATGGCGCCCGGCAGCACTAAACCCTGGTTATAGTCGGTGTGCTCGCCGATGAGATTGAGGCGGCCGGGGGCGCGCACCAGCAGGGTGGGCGCCGCGTCAAAATGCTGAGTAAAAGCTTGGGTGAGAGCAGAAGCAGTCATGCAAAAATCGGCTAAACGAAGGAGAGAAGAAAGGCCGCTGCGGCCAAGGCACCAGCGGCTGCGAGGGCGAAGGTAGCGCCCAACCTTTTGCCCTCGGAAAGAGTAAGCTTGCCCTATACCGGGCCCACAGCCGTGGCGCCCGTCCTCTTTACCTTCTGACTTCTCTCCATGACTACTTCTCGGTTATCTCTACTCTTTGTGCTAGCTACGCTGGCCACCACGCTCACGGGTTGCGAACTCGCGGGCGACCTCGTTAAAGGCGGCATCTGGGTGGGTGTCATTGGCGTGTTTGTGGTAGTTGCCATCATCTTCTGGCTTGTTACCAAGCTTGGCGGCGGTAAGAACACGGGCGCCTAGGGTACGCCCTCACCCACGCACGCAAAAAAGGCGCGGCCCCTACCTAGGGGCCGCGCCTTTTTTGTACTGGTGCCAAGCTAGCCTTTACGAATTGCGCTTGGTGGGCATAGTGCCGATAATGTGGTCCCAAAGGGTGCTACTCACCCCAAAAGCCACTTCATCTTGGCGGTAGTGGTGCTGGGCGTGGTGCGTCCACCACACCTTCAAGAAGTTTTTCGGTGGCGCATACACGTGAATGGCATAGTGCACAAACAGGTACATGGCATAGCCAAAGGTGAAACCGGCCAGAATGCCAAACGCCCAATTGCCAAACACAAACCGGAAAATGAAGAACAGCAGCGAAGCCACAAACACCGTCAGAATGGGCGGCATAGCCAGCCGCGTTTCGTCTTTAGGATATTCGTGGTGCACGCCGTGCATGGTGTATTGAAACTTAGCGCGCCCCGGCGTAGTGGCCGGAATGTGGTACACGTAGCGGTGCACCAAGTATTCGACGAGAGAGAACAACAGCAGCCCACCTAGGAACAGCCCCAGCCCCGAAAGGCCCGCCACAAAGCCGTGCGTGATGCCATAGTACAGGCTCACTAGGGCCGTAGCAACGAAAATGCTGACTGGCAGCGCAATATGCGTGTGCGAAAGCCGCTCCAGCACCGGGTTTTTAAATAGCTGAGCCGAGCCTTTGTGCTTGGGCCGAACCGGTGCGGCAGCCGGCTTAGTAGGCTGCTCCGTTACTGTGTCCATCTCCATACGAAAGCTGATAAAATTCAAGAATTAAGCGGCAAATTTACGACCGCCCGCGATTTAGGTTAAGCTCGGGCGAAAGCCCGCCTTGGCCAGCGCCGCCGTAATGGCCGCCACAGAGGCAGCCCCCGCGTGGCGTAGGTTAGCTTGGCTATAGAACTGCTGCCGGGCCGCCAGGGTTCGGTTGAGCTGCTCAAAAAGTGCAGTTTCCGGGCTTTCTTGGGCCGCAGTGCCCGCCAAAAGCGGGCGCGAACTGCTGCCGCGCACTAGGCGCCGCACTAGTTCGGGCAGCGGCACATCGAGCCACAGCGTGAAGCCCGTATCGCGCAGCACCTCTAGGTTTTCATGAAAGCAGGGTGTGCCCCCCCCGGTGGCCAGCACCAGCGGCGGGCCAGTGCGAGTGGCCACCGCACGCAGCGCCTCGGCTTCGCGCTGCCGAAAGCCAACCTCGCCCTCAGCCGCAAAGATTTCGGGTATCGTGCACCCGGCCTGGGCTACAATATCTACGTCTAGGTCCCGAAACTCCCGCTTGTAGTGCGCCGCTAGGCGGCGGCCAATAGTGGTTTTGCCCGAGCCCGGCAGGCCAATGAGGTATAGGTTGTTAGTCAAGGGGTATTAAGGCGTGGCGCTTACTAATAAATTCGGTTGTCATTGCGAGGAGGCACGACGAAGCAATCTTTCCTTGTCGGCTGCAAACGACTGCAAGGTGTAAAGGAAAGATTGCTTCGTCGTGCCTCCTCGCAATGACAAGCAACATTCCGAGTATCAAGCACTAATTAATTTTCACCCTAGGGTCAAGTAGGGCATATAGCATATCTACGGCGATGTTGACCAGCACAAAAATGGCCGCCACAAACAGCGTGGCCCCCATTACCACTGGGAAGTCAAGGTTTTCGACCGCCCGTAGCGTCACGGTGCCTAGGCCCTTCCAGTTGAAGATATACTCAATAAAGAAGGCGCCCGCCATCAGCGAGGCCAGCCAGCCCGACACGGCCGTGACCACCGGGTTGAGTGCATTGCGCAGAGCGTGGCGCCACACGGTGCGGCCTGCACTCAGGCCCTTAGCCCGCGCCGTGCGGATGTAATCTTGGCTCAATACATCGAGCATGCTAGAGCGCGTGAGCTGCATAATAATGGCCAGCGGCCGCACCCCTAGGGCCACAGCCGGTAGCAGCAAATTGCGCAGCACCAAGTGGCTTTCACCGGTGAAGGGGTCGGTTTCGTAGAGTTGGCCCGTCAAACTCAGGCCCGTCCAGTGGCTCCAATAGAAGCCAAACGTGACCGCGATGAGGATGGCCGCCACAAACGAGGGCACCGAAATACCCAGCACTGAGGTAGTCACCAGCGCCCTATCAAGCCACGACTGCGGTCGCAAAGCCGCCGCTACCCCTAGGGCCACGCCGCCCACCGCCGCCAGCAGCATGGCCGCCAGCGCCAGCCACAGCGTACCCGGAAAGTAGCTGAGCAGCAGCGTCAGTACGTCTTGGTTGCTCTGAAAGGAGCGGCGCAGGTAGGGCCATTTCAGCACTAGCGCGCGCTCGCCACCCACTGGCAGCAGTGCTACTCCGCCGTAGCGCGCCACCCCCGCCGAGTCGCGCGGGTGCACACCCAGCGGCGAGGCATCATTGAGGTAGCCGAGCAGGCGGCTGGGCAGCGGCTCATCGAGCCCTAGGTCGGCCCGGATGGCCGCCTGCGTGCCTACGTCGGAGCGCTGGCCTGCCAATAGAGCGGCCGGGTCACCGGGCAGCACATTGAAGAGGAAAAACACCACCGTGGCCACGCCCACCAGCACTAGCAGGCCCTGGCCCAAGCGGCGTAGGAGAAAAGAAAGCATAGGCACGCGGGCAAACTAAAAAGTTTACAAAGATTCACCTATATGTGTGACCAAACTACGAAGCTGAGAAGCGCTTCACTAAGCTCTAACCTAGCGTGTCCTTGTCTGGCCTGTCTTTGTTCTCAATAACTTCTTTCTAAAATACTTATTTTATATAATAATATATATATTTGTTTTATAATGCTTTTTCTTATGCTCATCCAGCTATAGCCTATCATACTCGCGCTTTCCCACCCAATTCTAGTTTTCGAAGCTATGAGCATACTTACTGCTTCCGCTGCTACTCAGGACGGCCCCAAACTCATCCGGCCCGCAGTCATTGAACTGCGCTTTAGCAATAAAAAGCAATACATACGGCACGTCAGAGCGTATCGCCGGGCCCTAGGTATCACTAAGCCATTTAATCCACCCAAACCCCCGACTCCCTACTCGCAGGCTGACTCCTCCTTTTCTTGCCAGGTTGGTATGATACCCAAGGGGTGGAAGGACCCAGATATGCAGTTGCGATTTGTATTGCTAGCTAAAAAGAAAATTGGGAAAAATCGTACAGTTATTTATTGGGAAGTTAAAAAGCCTAACCTGCCATCTGTCACCGATACCTTTACTAATAAGCTGGGCTATAGAGTAGTTGACCCTCCACACTCTACGGTCACCCCACCTTCTCCTGACAGTATACAGACTATCTTAAGTTTGACTGATAGTAAGGAGGACACATCGAGCACTTCTTTTGCTGCAGAAGCGCTGACTGCTGCCGCTATTAAGGATGGCAACAACGTTGGCTTAGTCATCAATCCACCCTACCCACGCTACACTGATGGCTCAGGCGGGCCGGGGATTCCAGCTATTCCATCGGGATTTAGCCTGTTATCGCTCGGCCTCACCTTATTGGTCGGCTTACTCGCCGGCTGGGGGTTTACCCGCTTGTACTTACGGGCGCGCCGCTAAAGTATTTTAGCTAGTCGATGTTCCTAAAACTCTACCTACCCGGACAGTCTCATCTTGTATTGCTACTACTATGGTGCGCTGGCTTGTATTCTTGCTGGTAGGGGGACTGCTGTGGAGCCCGCCGCTGAGCGCCCAAACGCGCCCGGTCGACAGCTTGCGGGCGCTGCTCCGTGCGGCCGCCCAGCCCGATACCACGCGGGTGAGGCGCCTGCGCATGCTGGCTCGCGAGCTGATAGCTACTAACTTGCCCCAAGCAGTTGGGCTGCTGCACGAGGCATTGGCCCTAAGTCGGCAATTGCATGCCGTGACTGACGAAGGAAACATCTTAATTAGCTTGGCTACGGCCGCGCGGCGGCAAACTAACTATGCGCTGGCCCGGCGCTACACGCAGCAGGCCAAAACGTTATTTACGCGTAGCGCCGATAAAACCGGTTTGGCTAAAACGTACTTACAGCTGAGTGCCATCGAGATGGTGCAGGGCGTCTACACAGCGGCCATGCGTGCGGCCTTACAAGGGCTAACCTATGCCGAGCAAACGCCCGACCACACCACGAAAACGCAGTTGCAGATAATATTAGGCAGCATCTATGTGCAGCTCAATAACTACACGGATGCACTGCCAGTGCTGCGGGCAGCCCTCGGCAATGCACAGGCAATACACGATGAATATGCGATAGCCTCAGTACTCAATCTACTGGGCAACAGTTACAAGTCGTTAAAGAGGTGGCCACAGGCACTGACTTTCTTCCAGCGCTCGGCCAAGCTAAACCGCAAATTAGGTGATACTGAAAGTGCGACGATTGATGAAATAAATATTTCTGAACTCTACGCTAAGCAGCAGGCCTACTCACAGGCACTGCAACACGGCCTAGTAGCCCGCACCCTAGCAGCAGCCCACCAGGATGCTTACAATCTGCCGGGCGCCGAGCTTGCTCTGGCTCACGTGTATGTCAATTCGCAGCAGTTGGACAGCGCCATTTATTTAGCGCAGCACAGCTTTGAGCTAAGCAAACGCACGCGCAGCAACGAAAACCTCTACAATGCCAGCACTATACTAGCCCAGGCCTACGCCCAACTCGACTCGTTCAAGCAAGCCTACCGCTACCAGCAGCTGAGCATCGGCTACCGCGACTCGCTCTCGGGTGAGGAAACGCAGCGGCGCACCAGTGCCCTACGCTATGGCTACGAGCTAGACAAAAAACAGAGCCAGATAACGCTGCTCACGCAAGCGCGGCAGCTGCAACGGCAGCAGTTGGTCGGCCTGTTGGCGGGGCTGCTGGGCACAGTACTGGTGCTAGGCTTGCTGGGGCGCAACATCTACCTCAAGCAGCGCACCAACCGCGATTTAAACCTTAAAAACGAGCATATTGCGCAGCAGCGCGACGACCTCAACACCACCTTGCTAGCGCTGAAAGCCACCCAGAGCCAATTGGTGCAAAGCGAGAAGATGGTGGCCCTGGCCGCCCTCACGGCCGGCGTGGCTCACGAGATTCAAAACCCACTCAACTTCGTCAATAATTTCTCGGAGGTGAGCGCCGAGCTGGTGGCCGAGCTGCAAGAAGAAATCCAGCAGCCCGCACGCGACCCCGCCCTAGAAGCTAGCCTACTGAATGACCTAGCTCAGAACCTGCGCAAGATTCATCAGCACGGCGCCCGGGCGGGCGACATCGTGAAGGGCATGCTGGAGCACGCCCGCGCCGACGCTGGCCAGCGCCAAGCTGTAGACCTGAATGCTATGGTGCCCGATTTTCTGCGCCTAGCCTACCACGCCTTGCAAACCAAGCACCGCAACCTGCAGGTGACGCGCACCCTCGACCTCGCCCCCAACCTAGGGCTGCTGCACGTGGTGCCACAAGAGCTGGGCCGCGTACTGCTCAATTTGTTTGCCAATGCCTTTTATGCCGTGCAGCAGCAGGCGGCGCACCTAGGGTCCGGCTACGCACCCGAGGTGCGCGTGAGCACCCGCCGCCGCGGCGAGCACCTAGAACTGCGTGTGCGCGACAATGGCACGGGCATTCCGGCCGCCGTAGTCGAAAAAATCTACAACCCCTTCTTCACTACCAAGCCCGCCGGCGAAGGCACTGGCCTGGGGCTGTGGTTTAGCTACGACATCATCACGAAGGGCTACGGCGGCACGCTGACCGTAGAAACGCGCGAGGGCGAATTCACCGAGTTTGTGGTGACCCTGCCCGCAGCAGCCCCGCAGGAGGAGCCTGCCGAGGACGACGCATTGCGCGGCGAGCCTACGCACGTGGCCTGGGGCGCCTAGGCTCGCCGTGTCACCCCAGGCCACCCTAAGGAAGCTTAGAGCGCCTTCTCGATTTGATAAAGCGCCGGAATATCGTGGTAATGGTACTTGGCCATCACGGTGCCATTGTGCAGCACGATGAGGCCAGGATTGGCCCGAATCATGGTTTTGAGCACCGTGGCATCGGCGAAGTAGTAGGGCGTAGCCAAGTTGATGTCGTGGCGGAAGGCGTCGAACTTGCCCGCACCGGTGCTGGTAATGGTCATCACCCCAATGTTTTTGCGCGACTTGGCCGCGGCCGCAAACAGGGCATTGAACTGCTCGAATCGCTCGCGGTCGGTCTTGTTGGTGTTTTGCACCACCAGTACCAGCTTGTTACCGGTCAGCAGCTGCTGGGTAGCGTCGTTGCCCTCGGGGTCGGTCAGGCGCAAGTCCGTGATGACCGGGCGCGACTCCTCGGGGTTGAGCACGGTCATAGACTTGTACTTCCAGGTCGAATCAGTCGGAAACTCATCAAACTCCTTGGTTTCGTCTCCCTTCGTGAAGGTGTAGCGGTAGCGAGCGGGCGCGGCGGGCTTCATCAACTGGCCGATGTTATTACCCACTTTGTAGGGCAGAAAATCGAAGTACGGCAGGTGCCCCAAAGCCCGCACCCCAATGCCAATGGCGAGGGCACTGGCAAAGGTCATGGTCATGAGCCCTGCGGTGCCTTGCACAAAGCGGTGGCGCAAGAAGCGCTGCCCCGCAAATACAATAACCCACAACACCAGCAGCAGCAGGTCCTTGACAAACGAAGTCCAGGGAGTGAGCTTGATGAAATCGCCAAAGCAGCCGCAGTCCGTCACCTTGTTGAAGGCCGCCGAATAGAAAGTTAGGAAGCCAAAAAACACCAGCAGCGCCAGCAAAATGTAAAGCGTGCGGCGCAGGTACCAGCGCAGCAGCAGCGCCACCCCCAAAATGACCTCGAGCGAGCTAAGCGCAATGCTCAGAAAGCGGCTTTGGTTTTTAAACCACTCAAAAATCCCACCTAGGCTCGGTAGGTCGACGGCAAAAACCTCGAAGTACTCTTCCAGCTTGATGGCCGTGCCTACGGGGTCGTTGAGCTTGACTAAGCCGGAGAAGATGAAGACGATGCCAAGCAGCGCCCAGCAAATGCGGGTGAAGAGGCGCATGGGGTAAGTAGAAAGTAAGTAAAGAACAAGTGTGCGCGGCGGAAGAGCGAGGAAGCAACTTAGCCCAGCCGTTAGCTTACGTCAAAAGAGCCAACGCAAAGGAAAGGTTGCTTCTTTGTTTTGCCTCACCCTAACAGCCCTAGGGTTGCTTCTTTCAGCTGCCCGTCTTCCCACGCAAAATGAGCGCAAACACGGCGTAGTTCAGCATGTCGCGGTAGCCGCCTTCCACGCCTTCGCTCACGCGGGCCGCCCCACCTAGGTCTTCGAGCTGCTTGATGCGGTGCAGCTTCATCAGGATAAGGTCGGTGATGCTCGATACCCGCATCTGGCGCCAGGCTTCGCCGTAGTCGTGGTTTTTGGCCAGTAGCAGGTCGCGGTTGCGGGCGTTTTCCTCATCGTAGCTGGCGGCCACTTGGTCGGCGGGCAAGTCGAGCGGCGCATCGGCGGGCAGGCGCAGCTGCATGAGGGCAATGAGGCAGTAATTGATGATGGCCACAAATTCGCCGTCCACGTCGTCGGCTATCAGTTGCTGGCCCACTTCCTGAATCGTGCGAATGCGGTTGGCCTTGATAAAAATCTGGTCCGTGACCGAGGGCAGGCGCAAGATGCGCCACGCCGTGCCGTAGTCGTGGGTTTTGGCCAGGAATAGCTCGCGGCAGCGGGCCAGGATAAGGTCGTAGTGGGCAGCGGTGGTCAAGAGCGTGAAAAATGACGTAGTGAAGCAGAAAAGGCGTGCCGAGTAGGCTCCGGCGGCCTTCCGCGAGTGCTTTCGCGCCCTTGATAGGCGTAAAACCATCCGGCGCGAAGCGAGTACTCTTAAAGAAAGCTCCGGCAAGTTCGGCCCCAAAATCGGATATTTGGCCTGCCGTGTACCGCCGCCCATGCCCAACCCCACCCTGTTTCCTAGCTTCACCCACACCCTGCGCAGCCCCCACGGCCGCCTGCTCGACCTGCGCCAGCCGCAGATAATGGGCATTCTCAACCTCACGCCCGATTCGTTTTACCCCGGCTCGCGCCTCAGCCCCACCGACGAAACCGCGCTGCTGCACCGCGCCGAAGCCATGCTAACCGCTGGCGCGGCAGCCCTCGACGTGGGCGGCTACAGCTCGCGCCCCGGCGCCGAAGACATCGCGCCCGCCGAGGAGCTGCGGCGCCTGCTGCCCGCCATCGAGGTGCTGCGCCGCGAGTTTCCAGTCGCGTTTATCTCCGTCGATACCTTCCGAGCTGCCGTGGCTGCCGAGGCCGTGGCCGCTGGCGCCGACCTAGTAAATGACATCGGCGGGGGCACCCTCGATGCCGATATGCTGGCCACCGTGGCGCGCCTACGAGTGCCTTATTGCCTCATGCACCTGCGCGGCAATCCTCAAACTATGCGTACCCTCACGCACTACGACGAGGACTTGGTGCTGACCATCCTGCGCTTTTTCAGAGACCAGCTCGCGCGCCTGCGCCAGGCCAACGGCGGCCAGCCGCATCCCGATGTGCTGCTCGACCCTGGCTTTGGCTTTGCCAAAAACGCACCCCAAAACTTCGAGCTTTTGCGCCGCTTGCCCGAGCTGGCGCCCCTAGGGCACGGCCTGCTAGTGGGCCTATCGCGCAAGGCCATGGTGCACAAATTTTTGAACCTAAGCCCCGACACTGCCCTCAATGGCACCACTGCCTTGCACGCCTGGGCGCTGCGCGGCGGCGCCCGCCTGCTGCGCGTGCACGATGTGCCCGAAGCCCGGCAGGTGGTGCGGCTGTACGAGATGGTAGGATAAGCGTTTGGTATTGCCTGGGGCGCCCTCGGCAATACCAAACGCTTACCCACTGGCCTCCTTACTTCTCAACCTATCCATGGACCTCCCTTATCCCTTTCGCTTTCTGCATGTTGGGCTCGTCGATATAGCTGATGTGCTGCTGGTTACGGTGCTGCTTTACCAGCTCTATAAGCTGCTGCGCGGCTCGGTGGCGCTCAATGTAGCGCTCGGGGGCCTCAGCGTGTACCTCGTGTACTTGCTAGTGAATGTGCTGGGGCTAGGGTTGCTGTCATCCATTCTGGGTGAGGTGATGGATGTGGGCGTGCTGGCCAGCGTCATCCTGTTCCAGCAAGAAATTCGACGGTTTTTGGTGAATGTGGGCAAGGTGGCGCTGGAGGGCGGTGGCCCCCTAGGCTGGTGGCGCCGCGAAACCAACTCCGACACCCGCCTGCCCCTGGTGCCCTTCGTGGAAGCCGCCAAAACCCTGGCTACTCAAGAAACCGGCGCGCTCATCTGTTTTGCCCGCGCTTCCGACTTGAGCGCCTACGCCGAATCGGGCGACCTGCTAGACGCGGAGGTGAGCAAGCGCTTGCTACTGGCTATTTTTCAGAAAACTAGCCCTTTGCACGATGGCGCCGTCATTATTGCGCAGGGCCGGCTGCGGGCGGCGCGCTGCATCTTGCCCGTGAGCCAAAACCCCGAGGTGCCCGCAGCCCTAGGGCTGCGCCACCGGGCGGCCCTGGGCCTCACCGAAGCCACCGACGCCATTGTGCTGGTAGTGAGCGAAGAAACCGGCCAGGTAAGCCTCGTGCGCCAAGGTGAAATTTACCGCAACCTGACGCCAGTAGAAGTCAAGAGCCGCTTGGGCGAATGGCTGCACCCCGGCGGCCTGGCCGCCACGGCCACCTAAGAAGCCTACCTAAACTATTCGGCACGCCTACTACTTTGGGCACTACGCCGTACCTTTTGGGCTGTTTAGTAGCACCCAAAAGATGTTCACGCTCACGCCCGCTCGCCAAGCCACACTCAGTGCCGTTGCCGACACGTTTATCCCGGCCAGCGCGGGGCCACTAGCGCTGCCAGCTGGTTCGGTGCTGCTTGACTTTGAGCAGGCTACGCAGGCCATTCAGGCGCAGCCCCTAGGTACGCAAGCAGAGTTTGGTAAGCTGCTCGACCTACTCGATAAGCCCCTGTTGGGTTTGAGTTGGCTAGGGCCGCTGCGGCCGTTTGGGCAACTGGCGCCGGCGCAACGCGAGCAGGTGCTGCTGAGCTGGGCCCGCTCGCGGTTGCCCGCGCTGCGCAAGGGGTTTCAGGCCCTGCGCAAGCTCTGCATGTTCTTGTACTACGGCAGCAGCCCAGCCGATGGCCGCCCCCACCCAGCCTGGGCGGCGCTGGGCTATCCTGGCCCGGGGCTACCGCTGGGCAGCAGCGGCCCACCGGTATCCCCGGCTCGGCCCCTCCCAACGCTGGCGCCGCTCGCCGATACCACCTACGACTGCGAAGTGCTCGTCATTGGCTCGGGGGCGGGCGGCGGCGTGATGGCAGGCGAGCTGGCCCAAGCCGGCCACGACGTACTCGTACTGGAAAAAGGCCCTTACTTCGACGCAGCCGACTTTACGCAGCGCGAAGCCGACATGCTGAGCCAGCTTTACGAAGCGCGCGGCGCTCTCAGCACCCAAGATGGCGGCATCAGCCTACTAGCGGGCGCGTGCCTAGGGGGCGGCACCACTGTCAACTGGGCCGGGGCTTTTCGCACGCCCGATTACATCTTGGAGGAATGGGCCCGCGAGCACGCCGCCCCACACTTCTTGTCGCCCGCTTTTCAGGCCAGCCTCGATGCGGTGAGCCAAGCCTTGAGCGTCAATACTGACTACCCGCGCCACAACGGCCAGAACCAGGCACTGCGCGACGGCTCGGCCCAGCTTGGGCAAGCCACGCATCTCATTCCGCGCAACGAGAAGGGCCTTACCGATTCCGACGCCCATTTTCAGAACCTAGGGTACTCCTCCTTGGGCGACGCGCAGGGCACCAAACAAGGCACCCTAAATACCTACCTGCGCACGGCCGTGGCGCACGGCGCGCGCCTCTTGCCCAGCACGCAGGCCGTGCGCGTAACCACGGCCGCCGGCCGGGCCACTGGCGCCGAAGCCGTGCATACTACGGCCACAGGCCAGCCGGTGCGTGTGGTGGTGCGGGCGCGGGTAGTAGTAGTGGCCGGGGGCGCCGTGCACACGCCCACCTTGTTACTGCGCAGCGGCCTGCGCCACCCGCACCTAGGGCAGCACCTGCACTTGCACCCCACGGTGGTAGTGGCCGCACACTACCCGCACGCCATGCACTCGTGGCACGGCCCCAGCATGAGCATTGTCAACGATACCTACACCCGGCTGCACGGCACCAACTTTGGCGTAAAGCTCGAAACCCCGCCCACGCACCCCGGCCTGCTGGCCATGGTGCTGCCGTGGCGCGGCGGCCAGGCCCACCGCCAGCTGCTGCAAGGCGCCGACCACCTAGGCTCGTTTATCGTGCTCACCCGCGACCGCGATGGGGGCCGCGTGCGCATCGATAAGCACGGCGCCCCGCTGGTAGACTACACCCTGTCGGACTTCGACCGCGCCAATATGCTGGTGGGCGTGCAGGCGGCCGCCGACATCCACGTGGCGGCTGGGGCCCACACCGTGCACTTGCCCCACAGTACCCTGCCCACACTACGCGCCACCGCTGGCGTGCCCCACAACCCCGAGGTGCTTGCCCAACTGCCGCAGCTTGGGTGGCGGCCCAACCAGTTTGGCCTCTACAGCGCCCACCAGATGAGCACTTGCCGCCTAGGTGGCCAAGCCGCCACCCACCCACTGCGCCCCAATGGCGAAACGGTAGAGGTACGTGGCCTTTTCGTGGCCGACGGCTCGGCTTTTCCGGCCTGTAGCGGTGCCAACCCCATGCTCACTATTATGGCACTGGCGCACTATTTAGCGCAGGATTTAAAAAATAATTGGCCCTCTTAGGGCTTCTAGGGGCTTTTTATTGTGCTTGCCACCTAGGTGGCACTAGCGGCGCTATGGCTGCCGCACCGCTGCGCCACCACTTCACTGCCAGCGAGTAAGCTAATGGGTCTAACTAAAAAGAGGAAAAAGAGGGCTTATTTTATTTAAAATTTTATCTTAAAAGTGCAAATTGCATTATTTTTAAACGTAAGAAAACTAGTACGTTAACTTTAGTACTGCTACTTATATTTGCTATTCATACGCCTATGCTATAATTTTTATGTCTATTGATTCTGGTACTGTTATCCCTGCAGCTTTGCCTACCCCACCCGATGAGGAGCACGCCCGGCAGGCCTATGCCGAGTTGCAACTAGCAGAACTTCAGCAGGCCTTAGCGCAAGCGCAGGCTCAGGTTGCTTTCCAGAATAATCGCTACCGAGCACTGCTCGAGCAGCTGCCGCCCGGCTCGGGGCCGCCGCATCCTAGCAGCCAAGTGCTGTGCTATCCCATGTACAACCCCGAGGCGGCGGGGCCAGTGGTTCCGGCACCTGGGCCATCCTTGGCGAGCAGCTCCGCACACATGCCTTTGCTCACGCGCTTGCTCGAGCAAAACCCCAACCCCGTGCTGCTGCTAACGGCCACCGGCGAAACCCGCTACGCCAATGCCGCCGCCCAGGCCCTAGGTCCAGCCCTGCGGCACGAGTCGCAGCCCAACGGCTATCTGCTGCCGCTGGTGCGCAAGGCCCTGCGCACGGGCAGCGCACAGCAGCAAGAGATAGCGCTAGCCGACCGCTGGTATTTGCTACAAGCTGTGCCCGGCCCCGGCGAAACCTGCGCCACCCTATATTTAACCGATTGCACTTCAGTATATTGCGCCGAGCAGCGCTTGGCTGAGCAGCGCGAGTTTTACGAGACCATTCTGCACGAGCTACCCATTGATGTAGCCGCCCTCGATGCCGAGCGTCGCTACCGCTTTGCCAATGCCAGCGAGGTGCCCGACCCGGTGGTGCGCGAGTGGATGATAGGCAAAACCAACCAGGCTGCCTGCACCCACCGCCAACTGCCCGAGGAGCTAGCCGCCGAGCGCGACCGACGCTTCGACCTAGCCGTGCAGCAGCGCAGCGAGGTGCAGTGGGAAGAGCTGCTTATGACCCCCACAGGTACCCAACGCATACTGCGCCAGCTGCGGCCGGTGTATGGCCCAGGCGGCGAGCTGCGCCTGCTGGTGAGCATGGGCCTCAACGTAACCGAGCGCTACCAAGCTGAGAAGCAGCTGGTAGAGCAACGTGCCTTTTACGAGTTCATTTTCAACCAGCTGCCCTGCGACATCGGCATTTTCGATGCGCAGTTCCGCTACCTATTTGTTAATGAGCGCGGTATCTCCGACCCCGCAGTGCGCGACTGGGTTATCGGGCGCGATAACTTCGAATACTTTGCCCGCACTGGCCGGCCTCGCAGCATGGCCGAAGAGCGCCATGCCCGCTTCGAGCAGGCCGTGCGCGAGCGCCGGCTCGTGACCTATGCCGAAAGCTTTACCCGGCCCGAGGGCACGCGCCACCTCATGCGGTTTTTACAGCCGGTGTTTCATGCCGATGGCTCGCTGTATTTGCTCCTAGGCTATGGGCACGACATTACGGAGCAGGTGCTGGCTGAGCAAGCACTCACGCAAGCCAAGCTGGTGGCCGAAGAGTCGGTGCGGGTGAAGGAAACCTTCTTGGCCAATATGAGCCACGAAATCCGCACGCCCATGAACGCCATTCTGGGCATGAGCCAGCTGCTGGCCAAAACGCCGCTGAGCCCCACGCAGCTCAACTACCAGCAAGCCATTGCCACCTCGGCCGATAACCTCTTAGTTATCATCAACGATGTGCTGGATTTATCGAAGCTCGAAATGGGCAAGCTCACGCTCGAAACCATTGGCTTTGCGCCCACCGAGCTGCTGTCGCAAATAGAGCAAACCTTGCACTTTAAGGCCGCCGAGAAGGGCCTGAGCCTTGTAATGGAGCTGGGAGCGCAGGTGCCACCTGTGCTGCTGGGCGACCCCTACCGCATCCGGCAAGTGCTGCTCAACCTGGCCGGCAACGCGCTCAAATTCACTGAGAAAGGCAACGTTACCATCACGTGCGCGCTGCAGGCAGCTGACTTCAACGGCTCGCACGGCATGGTGTCGGTCGAGTTCCGGGTGTCGGACACGGGCATTGGCATCGAGCCAGAATACCTAGAAACGATTTTCCACGAGTTTAGCCAAGCCGACTCGTCGGTATCGCGCAAGTTTGGCGGCACTGGCCTAGGGCTCAGCATTTGCCGCAACCTAGTGGAGCTGATGGGCAGCGAGATAAAAGTGGCCAGCCGCAAACACAAGGGCACGACTACGCGCTTTACGCTGCGCTTGCCCGTGGGCGCCGCCCACGACCTGCCGCAGCCCGAGCACCCCACCGCCGAAGCGGCCATCCTACGCGAGCACCTGCGCCACAAGCATGTGCTGCTGGTAGAAGACAACTTATTCAATCGTCAGATTGCGAAATCGTTCCTGGCCCAGGCCGACGTGCAGGTAACTGAGGCTGAACACGGCAGCCGGGCCGTAGAGCTGGTCCGCCGCCAAGACTTCGACCTTATTCTGATGGATGTGCAGATGCCTGTGATGGATGGCTACGCCGCCACCGCCGTACTGCGCCAGCAGCTGGGCATCACTACACCTATCATCGCTCTCACGGCCAACGCCATCAATGGCGAGCGCGAAAAATGCTTGGCGGCGGGCATGAATGGCTACCTCGCCAAACCCTTCCAAGAAGCGCAACTCCTGCACGTGTTGAGCGACTGGCTGCTGCCCGGCGAGTACGCCGGTTCGGTAATGCTGCCTTCTCTGGGTGGCCCTGAGCGCCTCGCTGGGAACGCACCTAGCCTCTACTGTATCAATGACTTGCTGCAGGCCGGGCAGGGAGACCCCGAATTTGTGGTATTTATGCTGCACACCTTCTTGGAAAGCTGCCAAGAAGCCTTGCAAGAGCTGCACCAAGGCCTGCGCGAAGCCAACTTGGCGCTGCTCAAAGGCACAGCCCACATGCTCAAGCCCAGCTTGCAGCACCTCAATGCCTGGCAGGCCCTGCCTCCAGTGGAGAAGCTCAACAAGTGGGATGGTGAGTTTCAGCCTGAGCCCTTGCAGGGCCTTGTAAAATCAGTAGAAGGTCTCCTAGGTGAGGTAATGGCCCAAATCAACCTCGACCTGCAAGAAGAGCGGGTGCTGACGCGCACGATAGCCGCGTAGCTGAGTTTAGTAGGAGTGGGTAGTAAGCAGCTTTGTAGGAGCCCGCACAACTAGCAACTACCCATTAGCCAGCACCCATTAACTACTCAATAACTAGCTCGACCTAGGTACTACGCAAAAAGCCGGCGCGCCATGCGCCGGCTTTTTGCGTAGTAGTGCTTTTACCTCGCTCTTCCATGCTTACACCTCGTCTATTCGGCCAGTTTGGCTACGCAACCCTGCTGCTATTTGCTAGCAGCTGCGCCATCTTTCACCGCCACCGCGATGATGCTCCGGTCCCGCCACCCGTAGTGGTCGAAACCGTGCGCACGCCTGACTCGCCCACCCCACCTAAAGCTGCCCGCGACCTTGCCGACGCCATGACCACGGTGCTGCACCTGCCCGCCGATAAAACGGGCCCGCTGCGCCAAGTGCTTAATTCGACAGTAGAACAGGCCAACGCCGCTCGCCAACAATACCCCGCCCAGTCGCCCCAGCTCACTGCGGAGCTTCAACGCATCAATGCGAAGTCGGCCAGCCAGTTGCGCACTCTACTTGGCCCTGCCAAATACAAAGAATTGCAAACCAAGCAGCCCCAGATTCAGGCCGAGATGCAGCAGCGGCAGTAACTAGCCTACAGGCGGCACCAGACGTAGCGGCGCTACGTCGGTGTCGTCGTACAGCTCGTGCAGCGGCAGCCTTAACTTTAGAATTGCTAGTACGCTGTCGGAGCCGGTGGGCAGAATGTAAAATCACTGCCTTCGTCTAATGCCATACTAGCTGCTTTTCAAGCAAATATACTCCCCCTGCTAACCTAGGGGTTACAGATACTTCAGTAGCCAGCCTATCAGGCGCTTCACTCTTGAATTGTAGGGCGGGTACATTGTTTTGATGCCCGTGCGGCCAATGCGCTGCTGTAGCACCGATTTCTCATTGCTGAATGCCAAGAAGCCTGCGTGGCCGTGTGCCTTGCCTAGGCCTGAGTTGCCAACCCCACCGAAGGGTAGCTCGGGGTGCGCCAGCTGAATGATGGTTTCGTTGACCGCCGCACCACCCGCCGTGATGTTATCCAGCAGGTAGCGGCGGTTTTTTTTACTGGTTGTGAACACGTACTGCGCTAGCGGTTTCAGGCGAGCATTGACGTAGGCGGCCATATCGGGCAGGGTGGCGAAGGCAATAATCGGTAGAACGGGACCAAAAATTTCCTCTTCCAGCACGGCCGCGCCCATCGGTACATCGGTTAGGATGGTGGGTTCGATGTAGTATTGGTTTTCATCTACGCCGCCGCCCGTGGCCACGGTGGCACCGCGCATCTCAGCGTCTTCGAGCAAGCGAGCCACGCGGACGTAGTGGTGCTGATTTACGAGGCGAGCGTAAGATTCAGACTGCTTTACTCCTTCACCTTCAGCATTATAATACCTGGCGATAGCCGCCTTCATCTCGGCTACCAGGTTGGCCTGGACGCTGGCCTGCACCAGCACGTAGTCGGGCGCCACGCAGGTTTGGCCCGCGTTGAGAAACTTACCCCACACTATCTTTTCGGCCGCATCGCGCAGGTTGGCGGTGTCATCTACAATGGCCGGGCTCTTACCACCTAGCTCCAGCGTCACGCTGCTGAGGTGCTCGGCAGCGGCGCGCATCACAATCTTGCCTATTTGGGGCGAGCCGGTGAAGAAAATATGGTCCCAGGGCAGGCGCAGCAGCTCGGTGGCTACTTCTTTACCACCTTCGGCTACCCACACTTCATTGGCCGGAAACAAGTCTTCGCACAGCCGGCGCAGCAGCGCCGAGGTAGCCGGTGTTTGCTCGGCGGGCTTGATAACCACAGCATTGCCGGCCGCTATGGCCGATATCAGTGGGTCGATGGCTAGGTAAAACGGATAGTTCCAGGGCGCAATGATGAGCACTACACCTTTGGGCTCGACCTGCACCCAGCTCTTAGTACCCATCAGGGCCAGCGGGGTGCCTACGCGGCGCGGCGCCAACCACTGCCCTAGGTGGCGGCTGGTGTGCTTGAGCTCGACCAACGATGCCCAGATTTCGGTAACGTCGGTTTCGGCCGGTGGCTTACGAAAATCCTGGTACAGCGCCTGCTGAATATCGGCGCGGTGCGCCGTGAGCCAATCGGTCAGCCGCTGCAGGCGCTGGCGACGGGCGGCCGCGGCTTCGCGGCGCAGGGCCGGGGCCTGCGCCCGTAGCGCGTCGAACTGGGCTTGAAAGCGATTGGGAGCGCCGGCGAGCGCGGTAGCAGGGAGAGCAGCAGTCATCTTCACAAAGCTACCTAACGGCGAAAACTCAGCAGTAGTTGCCTGTCTAACTGGCTACTACACCCAATTTTCATCTTTGCCATTACGCCCAGACATTATGCCTAAGTTATCTTTGCCAAAATATTATACGGCCGAGTTCGTCACTGTTCTGGCCCGAAGCAGCGTGCGGGTGAGTAGCTATTTATTCTAAAAGTTTTGGTCAAGTTTACGTTTTCCCACCACCCTGGCCGGTGGTTACTGGGAGTTTTTTGGGTGCTGGCGCTGTCGGCCAGCGCCACGCCTAGGTTGGTAGCAGAGTACCCCACCGATTCGAGCCAGGTAGCCGCATCTGATACGACCAGCCGCCTCGCGGCCGACCTAGCCGCCCCCGCCGACTCGGGCAAGCTGAAAGTAAAAGTGAAACCGGGGCACCGCCCCTGGCGCACCGACTACACAGTGGCGCCCGGCGTCACGTACCACTACGAGCGGCCGGGGCAGCTGCGCTGGCTGCTGCACATTCCGCGCGACCTAGTGCAGTTTCCGGGCACTTATTTCAAGCGCGACAACGTACCGGCGTTCGTGGCCATTGCCTTAGGCTCAGCGGCGCTGTACGCTTTCGATGACCAGATTATTCGTGGGTCGCAGCGCTTTGGGCGCTACATCGGCCTCGACAACGCCGACATCAAGCGCGACTTGTTTTACATCCCCGTACGCCTGGGTAGTACCAAAGTACCGCTGGAGATGCAGGTGCCCGACAACCTCAATACCACGTTTTATTTCCTGGGCGATGGCTGGACGCACCTTAGCATTGCCACTTCGTTTTTGGCCTACGGGATAATCAAGAAGGATAACCGGGCTTCGCAAACGGCTTCGCAACTCGGCGAAGCCATCTTGAGCACGGGCTTGGTGGTGCAGGCGCTCAAGCGCACGACAGGCCGCCAAAGCCCCTTCCGCTCTACCCAAGACCGGGGCCGCTGGTTTTTCCTACCGTCCTACAACACGTACCAAAACAACGTGTCGAACTACGATGCCTTCCCGACCGGGCACTTGGCCACGGCCATGGCTACGGTCACGGTTATCGCCGAAAACTACCCCGAGTACAAGTTTATTCGCCCGGTGGGCTACAGCCTGATGGGGGTGCTCGGCTACGCCATGCTCAACAACGGCGTGCACTGGGCTAGCGACTACCCCCTAGGTATTGCGCTGGGCTACGGCTTCGCCAAAATAGCCGTGCGCAACGGTCGCACCCGCGTGCCCGAGCCCACCGCCCCGAACCCGGATGGCGGCACAGGCTGGCAGGCGCCCAAGCATCCGCGCCCCTGGTACCGGCAGCCGCAGATTAGCCCCTACAGCCTAGGGCCCTTCCAAGGCCTGAGCCTCAGCTGGATGCCTCGGTAGCATTTCAAATTCAGACGTTGGCGCAGCCTATAGTGTGCAACCATCGGCGGCCCGGCAAGCATCTAGAAAGAAGTATGTTCTAGCCTGCTTCTGAGTTTATGAAAAATGCTACGCTTTACTATCTCCTAGGTGCTTCGTTGCTCAGCGCTAGCAGCTGCACCAAGGATGCTGACCCTGGCGTTGAGCTACCCTCCGTGCCCTGCGCGCTTACCAGCAGCTATGCCAAGCCGATAGCTGACCTAGAAGGACTTATTAGGTTCGACCAAGTGCTCCAGCAATACGTGGTCTGGCGAGCCATCCCCGGCACCTACGATTCGGTAGACATCGGCGTGGTGTGCGGCGACCTCCCCAGCTACCTGAAAACGGCAGGCACCAAAGTGCGCTTCAGCGGCATTTATCGCGGACAGGGGCAGCCCGCTCCTTCATCGCCGGCCGGCACCACTTATTATTACCTAGAGCTAAGTAAAATAGCTACGCTTTAAGTCTGACGTGATGCTACGTCATTCTACAAAAAAGACCCCTAGGCTAACCTAGGGGTCTTTTTTGTAAGAACTGCGCTTGGCTAGTGGCTGGCTTAGAACAAGCCTTTTTTCACCGTCTTGTTGCCATCCTCGTCAATCTTGATTTTGGTGCCGTCAGCGCGCTTGATTTTTACCGAGCCATCGTCGCTCCGCTTGATTTTGGCGCCGTTGTTATACTTCACTTTGCGGTCGTCATCATCGTTTTCCAGCTTCTTGATGCCTGAGCCCTGGCCCACGCGGGCGCCTAGGCTAGGCTTGGTGGTGGTAGTCGTCGTCACGACCGTAGCCGTGTACGGGCCCTCATAGTACGTGCCTTGGCTAGCAGTGTAAGTCTTGTATTGCGCCGGGTCCACGATGGTTTTTACCTCGCTGGTGGTCTGGTCGTTCACAGCCTTCAGGGCAGCGTAGCGGCCGGTGGTATCGGTAGCGTAGCGCGTGTCGAGGTCGCGCAGGGCGCGGCCGCGGGTGTAGTACGCGTTTTGGAGGCGGGTTTTGATGGCCGCGTCAGAGGCTTTCAAGTCGGCGGCTACTTGGTTGGCTAGCGCATCGGCCGAGGTGCGGTAGGCAAGGGTGTCTACTGTCGTGGTCGTGGTGGTAGTGGTTTGCTCGCCACCGGGCACGGCAGTGGTTTCGGTGGTCTCGGTTTTCTTTTCTTGCGAGCAAGAGGCGGTAGCAAAGGCTGCAGCAGCGGCTACCAAGAGAAGCTTAGTGTTCATCGGAAAGAATAGTCAGTCGAAAGAAAGCGCGGCCTTAGGCCACAATAGCGCCTCATACGGCAGGCTGTAAGCGAAGTTGCCAGCCCGTTACTAACGAACTGGCAACCAAACTTCTTAGCACCTAAGTATGTACTAGGCGTTTACGACCGAGCCACCGTTGGGGTGCAGCGTTTGGCCCGAGAAATACGAGGCGTCTTCCGAAGCCAAGAATACGTAGGCGGGTGCTACCTCGGAGGGCTGGCCGGCGCGGCCCATGGGCACGTCCTTGCCAAAGAAAGGCAGCTTGAGCAGGCCGGCGGCCGTTACGAAGGGTGTCCAGATGGGGCCGGGTGCCACCGAGTTTACCCGAATTCCCTTCTTCACGAGTTGCAGCGACAAAGCTCGCGTGAATGCCTCGATGGCGCCCTTGGTAGAGGTGTAGTCGAGCAGTTGCTCGTTGCCTTTGTAGGCATTCACCGAGGTAGTATTGATGATGGCCGCGCCTTCCTTCAAGTGCTTCAGCGCCGTGCGCGTGATGCGGAACATGGCGATAATGTTGAGGTTGAAGATGCTATCAAGCTCCTCATTGGTGATTTCTTCGAGCGAGTCGTGCCAGTTTTGCTCGGCGGCGTTGTTGACGAGCACGTCGAGCTTGCCGTACTCGGCCACGGTGCGCTCCACTATTTCTTCGCAGAAGGCGGGCACTTTGAGGTCGCCGGGCAGTAGCAGGCAATGGCGGCCTTCGGCCTGCACTAGCTGCTGGGTTTTTTCAGCGTCTTCCTGCTCGCTAGGCATGTACACGATGGCCACATTGGCTCCTTCGCGGGCGAAGTGCACCGCTACAGCCCGGCCAATACCCGAGTCGCCGCCCGTGATGAGGGCAATCTTATTGAGTAGCTTATCGGCGCCTTTGTAGCCTTCACGGATGTGCTCGGGCTCGGGCGTCATTTTTGATTCGAGGCCGGGGTGGCCGGCGCCGGCATCCTGCTTTTGGGGCGGGAAGATGGTTGGTTTGTCAGACATAGAGAGGGAAAGTGAGTATTACCGAGGAGCTACAACGCAAGAATCTCCTTCAGGTTAGCTTATTGGTGCAATGGCACTGGTAGGCTTTGGCTACTACCTCTCTCCCTTTACCCGCATTTCATTTGGCACCTAGGCAAGCGCTATGTACATCCACAATGCTGCTATAAAGCGCTTTAAGCTGCTTCCTTCAGAAAGGCAAACTAAAAAGGTCATGCTTCGCTACGCGCTGCATGACCTTTTTGCTATTACCCGAACGCTTTGAACCTCAACAACCTAGGGAACGGGCGTAGTCGGCGAGGCGGGCACGGCGGGCGGCGTGGCTACGGGCGCCTTAGGGTGGTAGCCAGGGCGACGCTCCTGGGCCTTGCGCACGGGTGCGCGCTGGGCGGGCGGGCCGTGGCTGCCAGGGCGGCGCGGGTCGTTTTTGGTGGCGTCGGGGTCGGCCTCGCCGCGCTTGTCGAGGTTTTTCTCCTTGTCGTAAATAGGCGAGCCACCGTGGCTATATTCTCGGATGAGTTCGGGCTCGGCCACTTCGGGCTCGTAGCCCGTTTCGCCGTATTGAAACACGTAGTGGCGGTAGCCTTTGTAGTCCCAGTAGTTGGTCCACTCGCCCACGCGGCGGCCGTTTTCGAAGTGGCCGCTCCACTCGCGCTTACCATCGGCGGTATACTTCACGTAGTCACCTTCTAGCTTGCCATTTACGTAGGGTACCACCTCCTTTATCATAGTGTTGCCGCCATCGTAGTAGCTGATGTTGGCATCGCGCGGAAAGCCCATCTCGAAGTGCGACTTGGCCGTGAGATTGCCCTTGGCGTCGTAGCGCTCCCAGCGCAGGTGCTTGGTACCTAGGGCGTAATAGCCCGACTCAATGACCTGGTTATTGCGCATCCGCTTGAACGGGCCGTGCAGCACTTTGTCGGCGCTGGGGTCAAGCTCGCCGTTGGCAGCGAATATTTTGTGCTTGCGCGGGTTGTAGTAGTAGGCCGCCGGCGCCATTGCGCTAGGCTGCTTGAAGTTCTTGAGGTAGTAGAAGATGACGATTTCCTGGCTTTTGCCGGTGCCCGTCTTGTAGAAGCCCTTCTTGATGCGCTCGCCCAGAAAAAGCTTTTTCTTCTTGGGCGCCTTGTCCTTACGTTGGGCGGCTTTTTCCGACTCTTTGGCGGCGCGTTCCTCTTCTTTAGTCAGCACGGCCTTGCGGCCCGCGATGCTCAGCTTGGGGTTCTTCTTGCCAGTCGTGGTGAGGGTATCGCCGGGCGCAGCGGCTCCGGCTAGCAGCGGCTGGTCGAGTTTGGAGTTGAACGATACGGTTTTGCGCATGCAGGCCCCAGCCAGCAGCAGGACAAACAATACGGCCAGACGCGGCCCAAAACGGAGTAACGGCATTATCCTAAGCTTATTCGGCAGCCCAACGCAAATATATCCCTATTTGGTGCCCAGCTTTTTCTCAATGCGCAATTAGTAGGGAGCAATGAGCCGTTGGTTGCAGTATTCTTATTCTGCCGTTAGCTGCTCATTACTCACTGATAAGGTGTCGCCGGCCACTAGTAGGTCTACGGTGAGGCCGCGGGCACCTAGGGGGCGGCCTTTGGGCAGCGTGGCCACGTTGTTTGCCGTTACGTGGTGGGCATCCACTACTATCACTACTTCGGTACCAAACACTTCGGCGGGGCGACCGGGGTGCAAGAGCAGGCCAGTTTCCTCGCTCAAGCCCAGGCCCAGCAGGTGGGGGTGAGCCAATACGGCGTGCAGCAAGCGCGGGTAGCGCTCGCGCTCGATGAAGTGTTGGTCAATGAGCAAATTAGGTAGCAGCCCTAGGCCTGGTATTACCTCAATGCCGCCGCCCAGTAGGCTGCGCCAGCCGCGGCCGGCCACTAGCATTTGTCCGCCTAGGGCCGAGGCACCAGCGCTAGTGCCCGCCAGCAAAAAGCCCGCCTCGTGCTGGTAGCGCTGGCGCAAAATCTCTAGGAACTGCGTGCCGGCCAAGCACTCGGTCAGCCGTTCTTGGTTGCCGCCGGTCAAGAACACTAAGGCGGCCGCTTGTAGCCGCGCTAAGGTGGCGGGTGTGTCGGCGGGGTGCTCGCTATCTACCTGCAGGTGCGCCACGTGGGGGCACCCTAGGGTGCCTAGCACGCGGGCGTAGGCGGCATGCGTGGCAGCCGGCTCGTGGGCCGTGGCGGTGGTTAGTATCTCGATGGGCGCGTGGCGGTCGGTCAGCAGGCCGGCCAGTAAGGCCAGCGTGGGGTCGTCGTAGCCACCGCCCAGCAGCACGATAGTTCCTTGGGGCGCGGCAGCAGCAGAAGGCACAGAAACGGGAGTCAAAGCAGCGGAAGGGAGTGTTGCAGAGACGAAGTACGCCAAAATTGCCACCTAGGCCGTGTCTTACAACGTAACTGGGCCGTAATTTTGCCGGGCGCCCCAACTCTTGCCTAGCGAAACACTCATCCCTACCGACATTTTTCGGTTTTTACGCCCTGCCTATGACCTCGCCCGAAACCGTGGACCATATTACGTCGCTAATCCAGGAGGGCGAATTTTTTAAGCTGAAAAAGCTACTACGTTCTTTTCAGCCTGCCGAGCTGGTCGAGCTGATTGAAAACGAGGACGAGCGCGAGCAGCTTATTATTTTTCGGTTACTTCCGCTGCAGTTGGCCACCGAAGTATTTGAGTACCTCGACCTAGAGATACAACGCCACTTCCTGGACAACCTAGCCCAGGATAAGATTACGGACATCCTCAACGAGATGTCGCCCGATGACCGCACGGCGCTGCTAGAGTACCTGCCCGCCAACTTTGTGGCCGAGCTGGTGCAAAACCTCTCGGAGCCCGAGCGCCGCGTGACCTTGCAGCTGCTGGGCTACCCCGAGTACTCGGTGGGCCGCCTGATGACTCCCGACTACATCGCCATCCGCGAGAACTGGACCATTCAGCAGGCGCTCGACTACGTACGCCAGCACGGCGGGCAAAGCGAAACGCTGAACGTGCTCTACGTAACCGATGCCCGCGGCGTACTCATCGACGACATTCGCATCCGGGAGTTTTTACTGGCCAACCCCGCCACGCGGGTGCGCGACCTCATGGACCACCGCTTCGTGCAGCTCACCGTGGACCAAGACCAGGAAGAGGCCATCGACGTGTTTCGGCGCAACGACCGTGGCGCATTGCCCGTGGTCAGCGCCGACCAAGGCATTCTCCTAGGTATCGTGACGCTGGATGATATTCTGAATATTCGGGAGGAAGAAGACACTGAGGACATTCAGAAGTTCGGGGGCTCGGAGGCCCTAGACGAGCCCTATATGACTACGCCGCTGATGCGGCTAGTGCAGAAGCGCGCCGGCTGGCTAGTGGTGCTATTCTTGGGCGAGTTGCTGACGGCCTCAGCTATGCAGTTCTTCGAAGGCGAGTTGCAAAAAGCCATTGTACTAGTGCAGTTCATCCCCTTGATTATCAGCTCGGGTGGCAACTCGGGTTCGCAAGCCACCTCGCTCATCATTCGAGCTATGGCCCTAGGTGAATTCACCCTGGGCGAATGGTGGCGCGTGCTGCGCCGCGAGCTAGCGGGCGGCATCATGCTAGGGCTAATTCTGGGCTTGGTGGGCTTCGGACGCATCGCCATCTGGCAGACCATCAGCCCGATATACGGCCCGCACTGGCTGCTAGTGGCGCTCACGGTAGGCGTGGCGCTGGTAGGCATCGTGCTGTGGGGCAGCATTGCCGGCTCGATGCTGCCGCTCATACTGCGCCGCCTGGGCCTCGACCCGGCCACGTCGTCGGCACCTTTTGTAGCTACACTGGTCGACGTGACGGGGCTGATTATCTACTTCACCGTAGCCCTAGTAATGCTGCGCGGCACGCTGCTGTAAGTAGCTACTTTCTAGGTATTGCTCTGGCAGCCCCCGCACCGAAGCCGCTCTGGCAGCTTTGGTGCGGGGGCTGTACTTTTAGGCTGACCTTAGTTAGTGTTGCATGGCTGCACCCTCTACCGCTGTTTTTTCTTCTGCTATGGCGCCGGGCACGCGCCAACTCTGGCGCTTTGGCTTGGTAAGCGGTGGCTTTTTGTTGCTATGGGTTATTGGCTCGGCCTACGGCCTAGGGGTCAACAGCCCATTTGATGCCCTGCTGTGCCGCCAGCTGGCAGCCGGCAGCGTGTGGGGCCTGCAAGCTATGGGCTGGCAAGCCAGCGTAGCGACCAATATTCCTACGCTACTGCTACTAAACGGCCAGCCGACGGTGGTAGTGGGCGCGCCCTGCGATGGCCTAGTGCTATACGCTTTGCTGGCGGGCTTCGTGCTGGCTTACCCAGGCCCCACGAAGCGGCGGCTATGGTTTATACCGCTAGGTATTGCCGCGCTGTGGCTGCTCAACGTTATCCGCATTGTGGCGCTGGCGCTCAACCATCGCTATTCACCCGAGACCTTTGACTTTGACCACCACTACGCCTTTAGCGCGGTAGCCTACGCAGCCCTAGGTGGCCTGTGGCTCCTCTGGACGCGCCAATCGGCGGCAGTGGCGCCAGCTAAAGCTTCGCTCGCTACAGCGGCGCCAGCTACGCGCTCGTGGCTTACGGCGCGGGTGGCTGCTGGCGTGGCCTTGCTTGTGGTGCTCGCCCTGGTCAGCGCTTTCCAAAGCAATGTGGTGGCGGCCCTGAGTAGGGGCTGGGCCGCGCTGCTGATTACAGGTCCGGCCTGGCTGCATCAGGTGCCCGGTGCCTCGGCCGCCGATGTGCCAGCGGGTGTTAGCCACTTGGCATTGCCGGTGGGCGCAGCTTTTCTGGGGCTGTTTCTTATTATCAGCCTTTTGGGCCTATGGCTGCTTTTGCCTGCACGCGCTTGGCGGCAGGCGTGGCTTTGCTACGCGGGTATCGGGGCGGTTTGCTTGCTGTTGCTGGCCCTAGGGCGCGCTGGCGGGGGGCCGGGCACATACCGCCTAGGTCGCCTGCTGCTCGATTTTCTGGCCTCACTGCTGCCGGTGGTCGGCTTGCTGGTGCTGCTATGGCGGCCGACTACTACACCCACCACTAGTGTGGAGTTGAGTAGCGCCCGCTAATCGAATCGCCGGCGGTTAGCCTTCTTTTCGCCCTGACGCTTTTTGCTTTCTAGGCGCTGGCGCACGGCCCCAGCGCTGGGCCGGGTGGCGCGGCGCGGTTTGGGGCGGCGTAGGCTTTTTTGCAGCAGCTCCCGAAAGCGAGTTAGCGCAATTTCCTTATTGCGCAGCTGGCTGCGGTCGTCTTGGGCCACTACCAACAGGTAGCCCTCGGTGGTAAGCTGGCCGGCCAGCTTTTCCAGTATCAGTTGCTTCTGCTCTTCGCTTAACACCTGCGAGTTTTGCAAGTGCCAGCGCAGCTCTACCCGGCTTTCTACCTTGTTCACATTTTGCCCGCCCGGCCCGCTGGCTCGGCTGGTTTGAAACGTGATTTCGGGCAGAAAAGCGGCGGCAGGCGGTAGCATGCAGGTGAGCTATAAATTAATTGAATCGAGCTATGCTACTCGTACGCCACACCTACTCAGCTCGCAGCTGCCTTTTCCAGCAGCATGGCGCCGTAGGAGTAGCCGCCCCCAAATACCGTCACAATTAGCTTATCGCCTTCCTTGAGGGTGCTCCACACCTCGGCCACACCGATGGCCGAGCCGGCGCAGCCCGTGTTGCCTAGGCGGTCGATATTGTTGACGGCGCGGGCGGGGTCAAGGCCGAGCTGCTTTACCACGTTGGCCGAGATGCGCAGGTTGGCTTGGTGCGGTATTAGGTAGGTGAGTTGGTCTACGGTTAGGTTGTTTTTATCGAGCAATTGCTGGGTAATGCGCGTCATGTAGGTGCACGCCTGCTGAAAAACATCGCGCCCGAAGGGCATTACGATACCTTTCTCAACCGGCTTGAGCGTGACGGCCTCGTCGGCTTTGCCCACGGGGGCGGCGCCGCCAGTCATTACTTGCACCACGTGCAAGTCGCCGGGGGCTAGGCGCTCTTTGGTGAAGAGCAATGCCGCTGCGCCGTCGCCCCAGAGGTGGCCTGCAATGGTGTCTTCCTCGTTGTTGTAAGCCGTGTTGTGCTCGGTTACTACCACTAGCGCTTGGCTAGCCTTACCTAGGGCAAAATACCCTTCCACAATCTCGACGGCATTGAGCAGCGATGAGCAGGCCGACGAAATGCTTATCGTAGGTATCTCATTGATATTCAAATCGCGCTGCACAGCATGCGCGGCGGTATAGATGGTGTCGTGGGGCGTGTAGGTGCCCGCCACGATGAGGTCGATACCGGCCGGGTCGAAGGCTGGCAGCTCGGCTAGCAGGGCGCGGGTGGCGGCTACGCCCATGGTATTGGCGTTTTCGCCAGGGCCCGCCTTACGGCGCTCCCGGATGCCGGTGCGCTCGATTATCCAGTCGGAGGCCAACCCGTTGAGACGGGTAAAATGTTCGTTGGTAACAACGGCCGCCGGCAAGTAGGCAGCCACGTGATGCAAGTACACGCAGTGGGTAGTGGGTGGTAGAATATCAATACAAAGTTCCGGCTAACACGTGCTGGGCTCCGAATAAAACCCGCAAAAGCCGTAATCTTATACGTTAGCTGGATGCGAGCTCCGTAGAAATAGACACTAGGAGCGGCGGCACGACGTTGGCACCGTACTTGCCAAAACTACGGCAAGGCAGTTTTTTCTTTCTTTCTATGCACTTACGCTTTTTAGGGCTTAGCGGGTTGCTGAGCCTACTGGCGGCTCATTCGGCCACCGCCCAGAAATACAATACCGCTGCTGGCGTACGCCTCGGAGGGGGCAACTATGGCATCACGGTGCAGCAGCGGGTGGCTTCGCGCGTCACCATCGAAGGCATTGCCGGGCTGCGCGAGCGCGAGTACAGCGGCACAGTGCTGGGTGAGTATCATTTCGGCATTTTAGGGCCAAGCCTCAACTACTACTTTGGCGCGGGCGGCCACCTAGGGCACAACAAGGACTCGGGCAATTTTGGCGGCTTCGACGGTATAGTGGGCGTGGAGTATAAGGTGGCGTTCTTACCTATCGCGCTCAGCTTCGACTTCAAGCCCAGCTACGAAATCAATAGCGACGACTACGCCCGCTTCCCCACCGCATTTTCTATTCGCTATGTGTTCATCAAGCGCAAAACCAATCTTCTTGACCAAATCAGAGGCCGCTAGGTAGAAGCAAGCGGCGGCGCAGCTTGCCAACGCCAATCGGCAACGAATAGACTCGACGGCTACTTAGGCTAACCAGCTATAGTGTAAAAAGCTATAGCGGTGACCTAGGTAGCCGTTTTATTTTCAGCAAAATCAAACCGCACATTCACGGAATTTTACAAGCTCAACACAAGCAGATAACAAGTATAAGCCGTAGATTTGACAGTATTTGCCCTAGCGAATCATTTATTAATACAAATTTTTCCTGTTCATTTTATGCTGCATCATTACCTACGCTTACTAGCTGCTTATGCTAGGCGCCATATGGCTGCCTTGCGCCTGCCTCAGCTGCTGCTCGGCGCCTTAGGCCTGCTGCTCGCCTTTGGGGCCCACGCGCAGCAAGGCCCTGGACCGATAAGCTTTTTTACTGACGATGCGGCGGCGCGGCGCGTAGCCGCTAGCTCGCCCACGGCTGCTGCACTAACAGCCTCGCGAGCCCTTACCCTGAATGAACCGGGCCTACGCACGGCACTGGCCACAGCACCGCTCGAAAGTAAGGGTAGCGCCACTAAGCCCTTGGTAATAAGCCTCCCTTTGCCCGACGGCACCAACGCTCGCTTTGCCGTGCGCGAGTCGCCGGTAATGGCGCCCGAACTGGCAGCAAAGTTTCCAACTATCAAAACCTACGTGGGCGTAGGCCTCGACGACACCCACGCTACGGTGCGGCTCGACCTAACGCCGCGCGGCTTTCACGCCCAAGTGCTATCCAGCAAAACTGGCGATTTCTTTATCGACCCTGCTGCCAAGGCCGATATCCAGCACTACCTCAGCTTTTGGCGACGCGCCATGCCAGGCCGCAGCTTCGACTGCCAGGTGAAAGACAATGAGGGCGAGTCCCGCCGCGACGCGACCCCCGCTGGCGCGGGCCTGCGCACTAGCGGCCCAGTGCTGCGCACCTACCGTCTGGCGCTGGCAGCTACTGGCGAGTACACCACCTTTCAGGGCGGCACGGTAGCGGCGGCATTTGCGGCCATGGTCACTTCAGTAAACCGCGTGGTGGGCGTGTACGAGAAAGAACTGGCCGTGCGTCTGCTGCTGGTAGGTGGCACCACCGACCTTATATATACCGACGCCGCCTCCGACCCCTACACGAACGACAACGGCAGCGCAATGCTGGGCGAAAACCAAACCAACGTAGATAACATTATCGGCGCGGCTGGTTACGATATTGGTCACGTGTTCAGCACTGGGGGGGGTGGCGTAGCTGGCCTAGGGGTAGTGTGCCGCAATGGCAGCAAGGCTCGGGGCGTCACAGGCAGTTCGAGCCCAGTCACCGATGCCTTTGACATCGACTACGTCGCCCACGAGATGGGGCACCAGTTTGGCGGCAACCACACATTCAATAGCAATGGCGATGGTAGCGGCAGTTGCAACGGCAACCGCAATGCTTCGACGGCCTACGAACCCGGCTCGGGCTCGACCATCATGGCCTACGCTGGCATTTGCAGAGTGGCCAACAATCTACAGCCCAATTCAGACCCATACTTCCACGTCGTTAGCTACGAAGAAATTCAGGCCTACCTAGCTACCACTAGCTGCGCCGTAACGGCGGCCACCGGCAATGCCCCACCCCGGCTTACGCTGCCAGTCAGCGGCAAGGTGCTCCCCATCGGCACGCCGTTCAAGCTCACGGCCAATGCTTTTGACCCCGACAACGATGCCCTTACCTACTGCTGGGAGCAGTATGACCGGGTAGCAACGGGCGGCTCGCCCACGGCCGCACAGGTGGCTGGGTCGGCTATTCCGCTGTTTCGCTCTTTCAACCCTAGCGTTGACCCCACGCGCTATTTTCCGCGCCTGAGCAACCTAGTAGCCGGCACCACCGACATCGGCGAGCGCCTGCCCACGGTGTCGCGCGCGCTGACTTTCCGCGTGACAGTGCGCGACCAGAACAACGGTAGCCAAGGCATTATCGGGGGCGTAAACAGCAGCACCAACGTAACGCTGAGCAGCACCAGCGCGGCCGGCCCCTTCTTGGTAACGGCCCCCAACGCGGCTGGCCTCAGCTTGGATGGCGGCAGCAGCCAAACCATTACCTGGGACGTGGCCGGCACCACGGCAAACGGCGTGAACTGCGCTAGCGTCAATATCCGCCTCAGCACCGATGGAGGTCTCACCTATCCTACTCTGCTACTGAGCGGCACCGCCAACGATGGTACCGAGGCCGTGACACTGCCCAATGTGGCGACTACTACAGCCCGCATTATGGTGGAGGCCGCCGATAATTACTTTTTTGATATTTCGAATAACGACTTTACCATTACTACCAGCACGGCCTGCGCTGCACCCTTTAGCCCGGCCGTTAGCAGCATTACCCGCACCACGGCCAGCGTGAGCTTCACAGCCAGCGGGGCCGACAGCTACACCATTCGCACCGAGCCGGCTACTACTATCCAGACCGTAACCAGCCCTTCAGCCGACCTCACGGGCCTCACCCCCGGCACCAACTACAAGGTTTATATCCAAGGCACTTGCGGGGCCAACGGGCTCTCTGATGCTACGGTTATTGCCTTCAGCACGCTCTCGCCGCCGGTGTGCAACCCAGCTACCAACCTCCAGCTGACGACGGCCACCGCTACCTCGGCTACCATTACTTTCTCGGCCAGCACTTCGGGCCCGGCCGACTACACCGTCACGACTTCGCCGGCCACCCCTACCCAGACGATAACGGCTTCGCCCCTCACCCTTACTGGTCTCGCGGCTGGCACTACTTACACGGTGAGCATCCGCAGCAACTGCACCAGCCTAGGCCTCACCAGCACCGAAACGCTGACCTTCACCACGCGGCCCGTCAACGACGAGTGCGCCACTGCCCTAGGTATTACGCCTGGCGCTACTTGTGCTCCTATCAACGGCAGCGTGCTCGGGGCTACCGAGTCGCAGCCGGCTAGCATTTGCAGCGGGGCCCTCAGCTCTTCAGCCAATGATGTGTGGTACAGCTTTGTGGCCGGCGCCGGCCCCTACGGCATTACGGCCGCTAGTGGCTTCGATGGTGTGCTAGAAGTATTTAGCGGTAGCTGCGGCAGCCTTAGCAGCCTAGGGTGCGCCGACCTAATAGGCACCAACGGCAGCGAGTCATTAACACTCAATGGCTTGGTGGCAGGCAACACGTACTACGTGCGCTATTTCCCCTATAATGGCCAGGCAGGCACAGGTACGTTCAGCCTGTGCGTTGTCGCCCTCACCGACCTAGTCGTCAGTACGCCGCAGGCAGTGAGTGGCTACTACAATAATGTTACCGTGACGGGCACCGGCGCCGCCTCACTTAGCGGCAACCTAGTGGTGTACGGCACTATGACCGTACAAGATGGCGGCTCGGTGCGCACCGATGCCATTAGCTACTACGTGCAGGGCCCGGGCAGCTTCGTGCTGCAAGCCGGCGCTACGCTTATCGAGACCAACAACGTCGGTATCACGAACAATGGCTCTGGAGGCTTCTTTTTCAACTTAACGGCCCCTTCGTTCAGCCCCGACGCCAACTACGTGTTTGCGGGCGTGGGCGCCCAGGCAACGGGCACGCTGCTCCCGCGCAACGTGCGCAGCCTCACCGTTAATAATAGCGCGGGTCTTGCGCTCACTAACCCCGTGAACGTAGCGCAAGTAGTACGGCTGCAAAGCGGCAACCTGACGCTGAACAGCCGCCGCCTGCTGCTGCGTTCGTCGAACACAGGCACCGCCCTCGTCGATAACTCGGGTGGCGTTGTGAACGGGGCCACTGCCGCCATGCAGCGTGCCCTCACGGGCGGCGCCACCGGGCCCGGCTACCGTCACCTCAGCTCGCCAGTGGCCGCGGTACCGTTTGACAGCCTACGCACGAGCGGCACAGTACCGGTCGTGAATTCGGCCTACAACACCAGCGCCACACCAAGCACGAGCACGCCCTTTCCTACTGTGTTTGGCTACGATGAAAGCCGCATTACTAGCGTCACGTCCAACTACAGCGACTTTGATAAGGGCTGGTTTTCCCCCGCCGACCTTACCGAAAACATGCAGCCCAACAGGGGCTATACCGTGAATGCGCCAGCTACCGGCACCCCAGTACGCTTCACGGGCACATTTAATACGGGCAATCAAAACTCAGGCCCGCTCACCCGCGGCACCAGTGCTGATGCTGGTTGGCAGCTCCTAGGTAACCCCTACCCCTCGCCGCTCGATTGGAGCACTGTCACACCCGCCCAACGCCCTGGCATGGATGCGGCCATGTATGTTTTCCAAAGCACTGGGCAATACGCAGGTACTTACCGCACCTCCGTAAATAACATAGGGGGTCTGGCTACCCAAATTGAGGCTGGCTCGGGCTACTTTGTGCGCGTATCGACGCCCGGTACCAGTGGCGCCGTCAACCTCACCAACGCCAACCGCGTCACCACCTTCGGCAGCCAAAATCCGGTGGGCCGCCTCACCGCCGACCTGCGCCCACAGCTACAGTTGCGCGTGGCGGGCGCGGGCCGCAGCGACGATGCCTACCTCTATGTAGAGGCTGGCGCCACGGCCGGAGTCGATTCCGAATACGACGCAGTAAAGCTTCCCAATTCTACGGGCCTGAACTTGGCTTTGCTGGCCGGTACTACGCCGCTGGCCATCCAAGGCCTGCCCACGCTAGCAGGCACCACCGAGGTAGTGCTACCGCTAGCGCTGGCCGCACCTGCCGCTGGCAGCTTCACTTTTGAAGTAGCTGACCTTGCCAACTTCGGCGCCGCGACGCTGTACTTGCGCGATGCCGACACTGGCACTCAGCAGGTGCTAACTGCCGGCACACGCTACAGCTTCACGCTGGCTACTGCCACGGCGGGTCGCGGGCGCTTTGCCCTGGTGCTGCGCCCAGCAGCCACGCTAGCCACCCAAGCTCCTTTAGTACCCGCGCAAGTGGCCGTTTACCCCAATCCAGCCCGCGTGAGCTTCACGGTAGAGGTGCCAGCTGTGCCCACCGCCAACCGGGTAGAGGCCGAGCTACTCAATGCCCTAGGTCAAGTGGTGCGCCAGCAGTCAGCGGCCTTGCCCGCCAGCGGCGCGCACTTCACGGTATCTACCACTGGACTGGCAACTGGGGTTTATACCCTACGCCTGCAAGCTGGAGCCTCCATCATCACCAAGCGCGTGGTCATCGAATAGCTTAGCAATGGCTATCTAATGCTTAGATACAGAAACGTCCCGGCTGGTCAGCTGGGACGTTTTTAGTTTGCGTTAGGCGCTAATCCTGCGCCCTAGGCACACGAAAAAGCCCCACTGCTTACAGTGGGGCTTTTGTGGCAACAGTTGGAATCGAACCAACGACACCAGCATTTTCAGTGCTGTGCTCTACCAACTGAGCTATGTTGCCGGGGTTTTCCGTAGACCACCTGAGCGGCTTGGGAGCGCAAAGGTACGCTAGAATGGTTACGACGCAAGTTTTTGCGTAATAAATTTTTCAACCTGGCTGTTTGCACCCACGAAAGTAGTCGTCATGCCTACTAAATTGCAGCCTCATCCCACCCCGCTAGCTTACCTTTACTTCATGTTGCAACCCATCCTTTTCGCGCTGCTGCTACTGGCAGCGTTTGGCCTGTTTACCTGGCAGGTGCGCAAAATCAGGGCTAACATCCTGGTTGGCCGCGACCGGGACATGAGCGGCCACTTCTCCGAGCGCTTCAACAAAACACTGCTCGTCGCCTTTGGCCAGCAAAAAATGTTTAAGCGCCTCACGCCGGCCCTACTACACCTAGTAGTCTACGTGAGCTTTTTGGTCATCAACGTTGAGGTGATTGAAATTATCATTGATGGCCTGTTTGGTACGCACCGCGTGCTGCGCTTCCTAGGTCCGGTCTACGACGTGATGATGGCAACTAATGAGCTGCTGGCGGTGCTTGTAATAGTGGCAGTAGCAGCCTTCTGGTGGCGCCGCAACCACAACCCGCCGGTACGGCGCTTCACCGGGCCTGAGCTGCGCATGTGGCCCAAGCTCGACGCCAACATCATTCTCTACATCGAGGTAGCCCTCATGGTGGCGCTGCTCTTCATGAATGCTGCTGACATTCGACTGCACGAGCTACGGCGCGAAGAGCTGCCAGGTACCTTCCCAGTAAGCCGGTTTTTGGCGGGCCTATTGCCAGCCGGCAGCGAAACGGCCCTGGAAGTATTGGAGCGCACCGGCTGGTGGATTCATATCATTGGCATTTTATTGTTCCTCAACTACCTGCCTAGCTCCAAGCACTTCCACATCATCATGGCGTTCCCTAATGTGTGGTACTCGCGCCTGGTGCCGCAAGGGCAGTTCTCCAATGTGGAGAGCATCACCCACGAGGTGAAAGCGATGATGGACCCCAGCTACGAAGTACCTGCCCCGCCTGTGGGCCCTGATGGCTCGGCCCTAGCGCCTACGCCGTTTGGCGTGAAGGACGTGGAGGACTTGGCCTGGACCAACCTGATGCAGGCATACTCGTGCACCGAGTGCGGGCGCTGCACCTCGGTGTGCCCCGCCAACCTGACGGGCAAGCTGCTGTCGCCGCGTAAAATCATCATGGATACCCGCGACCGGGTCGAGGAGAAGTACAACTCGCCGCTCATCTTCCACCCCAACGTGTACGGCGAGGAAGCCAAGCACGAGCCCATTACCGACCTCGCCAATGCCACGCTGCTGCGCGGTAAAGTGACGCCCGAAGAGCTGTGGGCCTGCACCACCTGCAACGCCTGCGTGGAAAGCTGCCCGGTGAACATCAATCCGCTGGAAAGCATTGTGGAGATGCGCCGCTTCTTAGTGCTCGAAGAATCGGCCGCACCTAACTCGCTCAACATTATGTTCTCGAACATTGAGAACAATGGCGCGCCGTGGGCTTTCTCACCCTCCGACCGCCTCAACTGGGCCGATGACCTCTACGTGGCAGAGAAAGCGACTGTATAGTTTTTTTGATTTATAGCATCCTATAGTTTTATGACGCCTACCTCCTCCCCCGCTGCCCCTGCCAAGCGCCAGCTCACCGTGCCCACCGTGGCCGACCTCGCGGCGCAGGGCAAGACGCCCGAAATCCTGTTTTGGGTGGGCTGCGCCGGGGCTTTCGACGACCGCTACAAGCGCGTGACTCGCGCCTTTGCCCGCATCCTGGAGCACGTGGGTACCGACTACGCCGTGCTGGGCCTAGAAGAAAGCTGCACCGGCGACCCCGCCAAACGTGCTGGCAACGAGTTTCTGTTTCAGATGCAGGCCATGCAAAACATCACCACGATGAATGGCTACGGCATTAAGAAAATCGTGACGGCCTGCCCCCATTGCTTCAACACGATTAAGAATGAGTACCCCGCCCTAGGTGGTGAGTACGAGGTTATTCACCACAGCACCTACCTGCAGCAGCTCATCAACGAGGGCAAAGTAGCGGTGAAGGGTGGTGAGAGTTTTCAGGGACGTCGCATCACGTTCCATGACAGCTGCTACCTAGGGCGCGCCAACAACATCTATGAAGCCCCACGCGACGTGCTGGCGGCCCTCGATGCTGACCTGGTAGAGATGAAGCGCAGCCGCGCTAATGGTCTATGCTGCGGCGCAGGCGGTGCCCAAATGTGGAAAGAGCCCGAGCCCGGCAAGAAGGACATCAACATCGAGCGCACCGAGGAGGCCCTAGCTACCCTCAGTGGACAAGCTGCGGCGCTAGACAACCTGCGCGGCGTCGAAACCGAGCGCACCGCCCCGAGCGAGCATAGCCTGCAGGGCGCCATCATTGCGGTGAGTTGCCCCTTCTGCATGACCATGATGAGTGATGGCGTGAAGAACAAGGAGCAGGAAAGCGCGGTGCAAGTATTTGACTTAGCTGAGCTGATTGCCAGCGCTGAGGGCATCAACGCCTAGGACCGTAGATTTAACAGATTGCGCGGCTACGCTTTTAGCTGAGCTGACTGACATTTCTGGGTACAGGTCACAACCCTTTACCTTCAAGGCTACTTTTGCGGCTAGCAATAGAACTAGCCGTTATCAAGGCGCGCGCTGGTACCTTAGTTCGCCTTCACAGAAGTAGAAAAATAGTCAGCCACGCCAGAGGCGTAGCCGCGCAATCCGTTGAATCCATTAACTCTGCGGTTATGTATGTAGCTTTTGACCATCTACCCCCTCGGGCCCGCGTGTGGATTTACCAGGCCAGCCGCCCGCTCGATGAGGCCGAGCTAGTGCAGGTGCTGCCGCGCCTCGCCGCCTTTGCCGAGGAGTGGACCAGCCACGGCCAGCAGCTAGCGGCCTCAGCGCAGTTTCTGCACCGGCAGTTTTTGGTGATTGGGCTGGATGAGGCCGTGGCCGGCGCCAGCGGCTGCTCAATTGATGCCTCGGTGCGTTTTGTGCGCGAGCTGGAACAACACCTAGGCATAGACTTGTTGGAGAAGTCGCGGATGGCTTTTCTTACCGAAGGCCAGTTGCAGCTGCTTAATCGGCGCGAACTGCGCGATGCTATTACTGCTGGCCAAATAACCGCCGACACGCCTTACTTTAACAACACCTTGACTACCAAGGACGAGCTCACTACTAGCTGGCCTGCCCCGGCCGGCCAGACTTGGCTGGCTTCCTATTTCCAGCAGCAGCCTTCTTAGGTAGACTATTTGGCTGCTCTAGTGCGTTGTATTATTGCCTACTAAATTATACTCTCGCCCATTCCGGCTGCATGGCTTTTCTAATTACTTATTCGTCAATGCGTAGTTTTTCAGTTATTGGAGCGGCGGCTAGCGCGGTAGTTTTGCTCGGCAGTTGCGCCACCTCGGGCAGCATGAGCAAGGCCGACAAGCGCTTTGCGCGGGGCGAATATGAGCCAGCCATTGCCCTTTACAAGGCTGATGTAGCCAAGGGCAAAGGCGCCGCCAGCGCCAACTTTCGCATCGGCGAAGCTTACCGCCTCTCCAACCGCCTCGACCAAGCCGAGCCTTTTTACAAAGCGGCCCTCGATGGGGGGCTACGCAATGCCGACCTAGCCTTTCGCTACGCTGAGGCGCTGAAGGCTAATGGCAAGTTTGACGAAGCTGCCAAGCAATTCACAGCGTACGCCCAAAACGGTACCAACCGCACCCTAGGTGCCCGCGCCGAAGCCTCTGCCCGGAGTGCCACGGCCAGCAAGGCGCTAGTAGGCACGGCCGCTAGCTACGACGTGAAACCGCTTGATGCGCTGAACACGCCCGATGCTGACTTCTCGGCCTCGCGCATGCCCAGCAGCGGCGAGTTGGTATTTGCCTCGGGGCGCGACGGCAAAACCTACCTAGGCAATGGGGAGAAGTTTCTGTCGCTCTACGCCCAGAAGTTCGACGACCCCACGGCCATGACCGGCGGCACTGCCCGCAAGCTCGAGCCTATCTTCAACAATACCAAAGAGCATCAAGCCAGCGCCACTTACACGCCCGATGGCAAGACGATGGTCTTTGCGCGCTCGAACGATGGCTCTAAGAAAGGCTACCGCAGCGTCGATTTGTGGATTTCCTACTTCCGCGATGGCGCCTGGACTACGCCCATTTTGGCTAATATCAACGACCGCACGGCCGACGACTTTGCGCCCGCTTTTGCGCCCGATGGTACTACGCTTTATTTTTCCTCGGCTCGCAAAAGCGGCCTAGGGGGCAATGACTTGTACAAGGCCACCCTAGGAGCCAACGGCCGCTTCTCGCCCGCCGAGAACCTAGGTGACCAAGTAAATACTGTAGGCAACGACAACTTTCCTGGTATTGCGCCCGACGGTACGCTGTACTTCTCCTCCGATGGACACCCGGGCTTCGGCAAGCTTGATATCTTTAAGTACCAGGGCGGCAAGGTGACCAACCTAGGCGCGGGCGTGAACTCGGCGGGCGATGACTTTGCGCCCTTCTTCACCGGCCCCGACCTAGGTATCTTCTCCTCAAACCGTGAGGGAGGCAAGGGCTCCGACGACCTGTACACGTTCAAGAAGAACCCGCGCAAAGTGGTGACCTTCTACGCTGACGTGACCGTGGTGGAGCGCGACGACAAGGCCAAAACGACTACGCCGATACCGGGCGAAACGGTGACTATCACCGACGGCCGTGGCCGCAAGCAGGATGTGCCTACCGGTGCTGATGGCAAGTTCAGCATCAAGCTCGACTCGGCGCAGAGCTATGCACTATTTACTGACCGGCCGGGCGACTTCACAGCGCGGGGCTCGTTGAGCACCGTGGGCCGCTACCCTACCCAAGAGTCGCTAACGCAGCCGCAGACAGATATTCGATTGCCGATTACCCTGACGCTTAACAAGATTATTGTCAACAAGGCCATCGAAGTCAAAGACATTTTCTACGACTACGATAAGTACGCCATCCGCCCCGATGCTGCCGTGCGCCTCGATACGCTGGTGCAAACCTTGCAGGATAATCCCAAGATTAACATCGAGCTAAGCTCGCACACCGACCAGCGCGGTAAAGACGCCTACAACCTCAAGCTGTCGCAGCAACGGGCCGAATCGGCCGTGGCCTACATCGTGAGCAAAGGCATAGCTAAGAGCCGCATCACGGCTAAGGGCTACGGCGAAACTCGCCCTATCGTGAAAGACCCCAAGTCGGAAGCCGACTACCAGCGCAACCGCCGCACCGAGTTTAAGGTGACACGCATCGATAAGTAACCGCCTTCTGGCAAGACCTAGGCCCCCGCACTGCGGGGGCCTTTTTTGTTGGCACGCCATTTGGATTTAGCTAGTGCACGCCTCCGAAACACCTCGCCGGCCTTCCTCCTCTTTTAGTATGAAAACGCTCTTTACGCTTGTGGCCGCTACACTGCTAGCCTGGGTGGCTGGCACCCCGGCTATCGCCGCCCCGCCCGCGCCACCTGCCGGCGCCACATTCGTTTCGGAGCGGGGCCAGGTCTTTGGTTTGGCGCTAGATGGCCAGCCCCTCACGCGGCCGGTAGCCCGGCAGGTGCGCGTGGCCCGCCTAGTGCCGGGCCAGCACTGGGCCGACTTTAGCGTGCCCACGCGCTACGGGCCGCCGTTGCGCTTTCGCACCGCCGTGTGGCTGCAGCCAGGCCTCGAAACCAATTATGTACTTGTGCTGCGCCCTGGCTACGGGCCGCAGTTGCGCCAGCTAGGTGCCGTGCCGCTGGGCCGGCCGGTCTATGGCCCCCAGGGCAGCTACCCTGGTAGTTACCCACAAGGGTACCCCGCGCCGCAGCAGGGCCCCGCCCCCTATAACACTCCCGGCAATTATGACGAGGACAACGACTATAGCCCACCTGCCGGCCCTCCCTATGGCAACGACCCACGCAACGGTGGCAGCTATGGAAATAATGGCGCACCTGCCCCCGGCTACCCTGGTGGCTACAATCCGGGTGGCGCACCCAGTGCGCCCAATGGCAACTATTACCCCGGCTCGGCCGCTGGCAGCTACCTGCAGCCCCTAGCGCCCGCCGAGGTGGCAGACCTGACCCAGGCCCTGCGCAACCGCTCGTTTGACGATGCGCGCCTGCCCATCGTGAAGCAGGCCCTGGCCCAAAGTGCTGTGCGCGCCGACGAGCTAGCGCAGCTCATCAGCACGCTGTCCTTTGATAAATCGCGCATCGAATTGGCTGAGTACGGCTACGCTCACCTTAGCGACCCCCAAAATTTCTACCGCGTGTATGATGTGCTGCGCTACCCAACGAGTATTAGGGAGGTGCAACAAGCCCTAGGCTTACCGCAGAATTAACTATAGCAAAAACAGAAGGCCCCGGCAGCGCGCAGCTACCGGGGCCTTTTAGTATGGATAATCAATTGTTACTTCTATTATCCAGTACCCACATTACTTACCGCAGGCGGTCGGCGCTGCGTACTAGCTGCTCGTCGCGCCGGATGAAGCGGTTGGCGAGCAGGTTCAGCATCAGGGCCAGGGTAGGCAGATAGAAAGCAGGCTCAAACTGGCCTTCTAGCTTAGGATTGAGTAGGGCCTCACCTTTGTTGGAGAAATAAAACTGCAGGCCAAACGTAGCCACGATGAGCAGCAGGTTTAGCATGCCCAGCTTGAGCTGGCCGAAGCGATTGCGGAACAGAAAAATTTCGCGCACGGCAACAAGTGCCGAAGCAATAGCAGCCGAAGCAATCAGAAAAACGGGACCTAGGCCCTTGGGCGTTGGCATCCCGACGGCGTCGAAGCCGAAGGCGTTCATCGTAAGTTCTTGATGCGTAAGGCCATCGACCTTGTGCCACAGCGGCAGCGCCAGCATACTCAGCATGCACAAGGCCAGCAAGAGTAAAAACACGCTTTGGATTCTTTGTATCATCTTTGTGGTTGTGAAAAACGGCCGACGGCGATGCTGCGCGGCCAGGCCAAAATTAGCCCTCAACCGGCGGACTCGCTCTGCCTCAACGCTACCCAGAATGCCCAATGCGTATATCGTGGATGCCGTGCGCACCCCGATTGGAAAATTTGGCGGCTCGCTCAGCAGCGTCCGCCCCGACGATTTGGCGGCCCTCGTGCTGCGCGAGTTGCTCCGTCGCAACCCTGGCCTCGATAAAAGTGCCGTCGAAGATGTAATTATTGGCGCCGCCAACCAAAGCGGTGAAGACAACCGCAACGTAGCCCGTATGGCGGCGCTCCTAGCGGGCTTGCCCGTCACCGTGCCCGGCGTTACAGTCAATCGTTTGTGCGCCAGCGGCCTGCAAAGCATCATGGACGCCGCTCGCGCCATCAAGGCCGGTGAGGGCGACGTGTACCTGGCCGGTGGCGCCGAAAGCATGACCCGCGCACCGTTCGTCATGGCTAAGTCGGAAACCGCTTTTGCCCGCGACTTTACGGCCCACGACACCACCCTAGGGTGGCGCTTTGTAAACCAGCGCTTGGCTAAGCAGTTCTTCCCTTATACCATGGGCCACACGGCCGAGAACGTAGCCCGGCAGTTTAATATCAGCCGCGAAGACCAGGACGCTTTTGCCTTCGAAAGCCAGCGCAAATACCACCGCGCGGCCGAAAAAGGTCGCTTCCGCAAGGAGCTGGTGCCGGTGTTCGTACCCCAGCCTAAGGGCGACGCCGCGCTGTTTGACACCGATGAGCAGCCCCGCGTGTCGACCCTCGAAAAGCTGGCCACCCTTAAGCCTGCCTTCCAGCCCGATGGCGGCACTGTGACGGCCGGTAATGCCGCTGGTATCAATGACGGCGCCGCAGCGGCACTGCTAGTAAGCGAAGACGCACTGCAGCGCTTTAACCTCAAACCATTGGCCCGCATTATTTCGTCGGCCGTGGCAGGCGTTGACCCAGCCATTATGGGCATGGGCCCGGTGCCGGCTACGCGCAAGGCGCTGGAGCGCGCGGGGCTGTCTCTAGGTGACATGGACCTCATCGAGCTCAACGAAGCCTTTGCTTCGCAGAGCGTAGCCGTTATTCGGGAGCTGGGCCTCGACGTGGCTAAGGTGAACGTGAACGGCGGCTCCATTGCCATGGGTCACCCCCTCGGGTCGAGCGGTGCGCGCATCGTGGCTACACTGGTGCACGAGATGCAGCGCCGCGAGGGCGTGCGCTACGGCCTAGCTACCATGTGCGTGGGCGTAGGCCAGGGCGTAGCCATGGTTTTCGAAAAAATGTAACCTAGGGCGGGCCCTAAGGCCGCTTATTCTCGTTAGTGATTGCGCGGGCTCGTTGGGTCCGCGCTCCTTATTTACATGACCTACGACGCTTCTCCCGCCTTTGCCGCTGCCCAAGATGCGGCCGACCCGCTCGCCCGCTTCCGGCAAGAATTTCACTTTCCGCCCGGCCCCGATGGGCAGCCGGTGGCTTATTTCTGCGGCAACTCGCTGGGCCTGCTGCCTAAAGCGGCCCGCACTGCGGCCGAGCGCGAGTTTAAGGCCTGGGAAGAGCGCGCCGTAGAAGGCCACTTCACCGGCAGTCGGCCCTGGCTGACCTACCACGAGACGCTAGCTGAGGCCACGGCTCATGTGGTAGGCGCCCGACCCGATGAAGTGGTGGTCATGAACACGCTGACTGTGAACCTGCACCTGCTACTGGTCACGTTTTACCGCCCCACTGCCACCCGCTACAAGGTGCTGATGGAGGCCGGCGCTTTCCCCTCCGACCAATACGCCTTGGAAAGCCAGGCCCGCCTGCACAATCTCAATCCCGACGATGTCATCGTCGAAATCGCTCCTAGGTCTGGCGAGCACACACTGCGCACCGAAGACATCGAGGCCAAAATAGCTGAGCTTGGCGACTCGCTGGCCACGGTGCTGTTTGGGGGCATTAATTATTACACCGGGCAGGTGTTTGACATAGCGGCCATCACGCGGGCGGGGCATGCGGTGGGCGCCACCGTGGGTTTCGACCTAGCTCATGCGGCCGGCAACGTCGTGCTGCACCTGCACGACTGGGATGTGGATTTTGCCTGCTGGTGCAACTACAAGTACCTCAACTCGGGCCCCGGCGGCTCGTCGGGCATTTTTGTGCACGAGCGCTTTGCCCACCGACCCGACCTGGTGCGGCTGGCCGGCTGGTGGGGCCATGACCAGGCCGCGCGCTTCCAGATGAAAAAGGGTTTCCAGCCTATGCCGGGTGCGGCGGGCTGGCAGCTTTCCAATGGTCAGATTATTACGCTGGCCATCTACGACGCCAGTGTTGACCTTTTTGAGCAGGCGGGCGGCATGGAAGTGCTGCGCGCCAAGAGTGAAAAGCTCACGGGCTACCTCGAGTTTCTAATTAAAAACATAGGGCTGCCCCAGAGCAAGTTGGAGATAATAACCCCGGCCAACCCGGCCGAGCGGGGCTGCCAGTTGTCGCTGCTGGTGCACGAGCGCGGGCGCGAACTATTCGATTATTTGGCTGCTCAAGGCATTATTGCCGACTGGCGCGAGCCGAATGTCATTCGCCTTGCACCCGTTCCACTCTATAATTCGTTTGAGGAGGTGCGCCGGGCGGGCGCGGCCTTATCTCAATTTTACAGTTAACAAGGAGCAGTGAGCCGAGCTTAGCAAGCAGCCTAGTCGCCAGCTTCCTATTGGCTCATCATTCCTTGTCAATTGCTTATTACCCTATGGAAGACTACGCGGCCAAAATGGCCCTCAAGCCCGATGCAGCCCTGCGCGAATACGTAGTCGGCTACGCCCAATACCGTGAGGAGGCCGTGCTAGCGGCGCTCGACGAGCTGCGGCGGCGGGGCCAGCCCGCGCCCGAAGATGCGACCCTGCGCCCCACCCTCGAGGCAACCGTACAGCAGCAAGCTGCCGCTACGCAAGCAGCTCGCGAAACAACCGCTGATACTGCCGAAGAGGAACTGACTCCGCTTTACTCGCCAGCGAGCATTGTCGTCATCTCGGCAGTGGTATCAGTGGTAGCGGGGGCGTTTTTGCTAGGTATCAACATGTACAAGCGCAAGCGTGGCAATGCCATCTTGGGCTTAGTATCGTTTGTGCTGCTTTACCTCATCGGCGAGGCGCTGCTACTGCGGCTGCTGGTGGCGCAGCATTTGTTTTCGCCGTTCATGGCCTTTCTGCTCGACTTGCCTTTGATTTTGGCTTATATCTGGTGGTTTTGGCCGCGCTATGTGGGCACCTACCAGTTTCAGCCGCGCAACTGGCTGCTGCCCCTAGGTATCTGCTTGCTACTGAAATTTAGCCTTGCTTACCTGCTCTTGCTCAACCCTACTGTTGCGCAAATGCTGAAGCAGCAAATGGAGCAAATGCAGCAGCGCTAACAAGTTCGTAGTCTGCTTCTAACATAAGAAAGCCGGTATTCTCCAGGTGGAGAATACCGGCTTTCTTATGTTAGAAGCAGGTTAACCTTTTAATTGGCACAGTACGGTTTCCCCGCCTTTTACTTTTTGGCCGAGGGTTACTTTGATATCTGCATCGAGAGGCACGAAAACATCGACGCGCGAGCCGAACTTGATAAAGCCAAACTCTTCTCCCTGGCTTACTTCATCGCCTTCGTTCACGTACCACACAATGCGGCGAGCCATGGCCCCGGCTATCTGCCGGAACAGAACCAGGGGGCCAGCATCGCTTTCCACCACCACCGTAGTGCGCTCGTTGTCGGTACTGCTTTTGGGGTGCCAGGCTAGCAGGTACTTGCCGGGGTGATACTTGAAGTAGCGCACAATGCCCGACACTGGGTTGCGGGTAATGTGCACATTGATGGGCGACATAAATACGCTTATCTGGCGGCGCGCATCCTCAAAATACTCAGACTCATACACTTCCTCAATTACTACCACCTTGCCGTCGGCTGGGGCCAGCAATAGGTCTTCGTGGGTGAGCAAGCGGCGAAAAGGCGAGCGAAAAAACTGAAGCAGCGTGAGAAACGCAATAACCGAGATACCCGCAAAAATGCGATTAAAGGCCACGTTGGGGCCATTATAACGGTTTAGCAGCAGGTTGAGGGCCAGCAACACCAGCAGCGTCACGAACAAGATGCGGCGGCCTTCTTTATGTATCTTAATCACGGAATAGCACGGATTTTAAAAGGATTTCACGGATTTCACGGACGCGGAGTCACTTATCCAGTTAACACGCAAATTAACGGCAACAGTTGCCAAGGTTAGTTATTACGCATCGTGGACGACCTCAGGCAAAGCTATACGCAATGCTGCCGGTAATAGCAGCAAGCCAGAGCCCTGCTCAAAGTCGTCCACAAAATCCGTGAAACCCCTTTTAAAATCCGTGCTACTCCGTGGCTTTAGTAGCCGCCGCGGAACTTATAGGTCTGGGCTACTTTGTCGATGGCGACCACGTAGGCAGCGATGCGAAGCGAGCAGTTGTATTTCTGGCTCACGGCATACACCTTCTCGAAGGCCTCGGTCATGATGCGGTCGGCGCGCTCGGTCACCATGTCTTGGCTCCACTTAAAGCCTTGCTTGTTCTGCACCCACTCGAAGTAGCTCACCGTCACGCCGCCCGAGTTGGCCAGAATGTCGGGCACTACCGAAATGCCTTTGCCGTAGATAATAGGGTCGGCTGAGGCAGCTGTGGGGCCGTTAGCACCTTCCACAATCAACTTGGCTTTGATATATGGCGCGTTGTGCTCCGTGATGACATCTTCCACGGCAGCGGGTACCAGTACATCAACCTCCGAAGTCAGGAGTTCGTTGGGGTCCATCGGCGTAGCACCGGGGAAGCCATCGAGGCGGCCTGCGTGCATGTTTTTATAGGCAATCGCTTCGTCGATATTGATGCCGTTGTCGTTCCAGTACGCGCCCGAGATGTCAGATACACCTTTAATCTTTAGGCCTTTGTCAAACATCAGCTTGGCCGTCCACGAGCCTACATTGCCGAAGCCCTGAATGGCAACCGATGTATTTTCTACTTCCATGTCCAGCTTGCTCATGGCAGCTAGGCACGATACCATTACGCCGCGGCCAGTGGCCTCAGTGCGACCTAGGGAGCCGCCCATTACGAGGGGCTTGCCCGTTACCACGGCCGAAGAGGTTTGGCCTACGGTCTTGGAAAATTCGTCCATAATCCAGGCCATCTCGCGGGGGCCGGTACCCATGTCGGGAGCCGGAATGTCGCGGTCGGGGCCGAAGACATCCTTCATCGAGTTGGTATAGGCGCGGGTCAGGCGCTCTAGCTCGCCGGCGCTCATGGTGCTGGGGTCGCAGATGATACCGCCCTTGGCACCGCCGTACGGGATATCAACTACGGCGCACTTCCAGGTCATCCAGGCCGCTAGGGCTTTTACCTCGTCGAGGTTTACGTTCTTATCGTAGCGAATACCGCCCTTGCTCGGACCTAGGATAGTATTGTGCACCACGCGGTAACCCTCAAACACGCGCACGTGGCCATCGTCCATCGACACGGGCAGATTCACAATTACTTGCTTGTCGGGCGCCTTTAGTACTTCGTAAGTGGTATCGTCGAGCCCCAGGATTTCAGCCGCAACATTGAAGCGCGACATCATGGACTCAAGCGGGTTTTCGGTGTGGCCTACTTTGGGGGCGGGCTCTTTGTACACAGTGGTGGCTGCCATCTGAGAAAAAATTGGTGAGGGTGGGTGGGAAGGGAGATAAAACGCGCTTTACGAAAAAGCGCCGCAAAGGTACGATATCCGTAGGTGCGCGGACTTTGCAAAGCTTGCTTTCCCAGCCACCGTGCCGCCTACAAAGTCCGCGCCACCTTCCTTACCCAGCCAGTACTTGCAGCAGCGCCAGCACCGGCAGCACCAACAAAAACGCGTCGAAGCGGTCGAGCAGTCCACCATGGCCAGGCAGGAAAGTACCCGAGTCCTTGACCCCAGCGCTACGCTTCAGCATCGACTCGGCCAGGTCGCCTAGGGGGCCGAAAACGGCCACCACACCCGCGGCTACTAGCCGGTGGCTCAGCGGAATATCGGGCAAGAAATAACCAGCGGCCCAGCCCACGGCCAGCGTCAGCAGGGCGCCGCCAGCCCAGCCTTCCCAGGTTTTGCCGGGCGAGATGCGGGGAGCCAGCTTGTGCTTACCGAAGTTTTTGCCCGCGAAGTAGGCACCCGTGTCGGCCGCCCACACAAAGAAAATAAGGCAAAAAACACGACCCGGCTCAAAGTGCCCCGAGCCAAACGCAATGAGGCTCAATAAAGCCATAGGCAAGCTGACATACAGCAAGCCCGTAATGGTAGCGCCGATATTGACGAATGGATGATTGTTATCAGGCCACAGTAGCACTTCGCGTAGCACCAAGAGCACCAGCATTACGAGCAATCCGCCCAGCCAGAAAAGCCCTGACCGTATGGCGGAAGCAATAAACGAAGCGCCTGATTCGCCATTCGCCCAGCCAAAGAGCTGCGTGTAATACGAGTAGCCAACCGTGAAATTGATAGCTGCGAAAACGAGCAGCCCGATGATAATCCCAATCCAAAAAGCGGGCTTGTGGCCGCTAGCGCGCATGATGCGGTAAAACTCCTTGAGTATCACGGCCTGCACCGCCGCAAAAAACACAGCGAAAGAGATAGGTCCACCGAATGTGCAGCCAGCAAGTAACACTGCCGCCAAAGCGCCCCAAATGGCACGCAAGCGTAGGTTGCTAGGTCCCTTTTTGGGCTGGGGGTCGGGCGAAGGGGCGGAGTCTATGGCTGGGTTCAACGGCGAAAAGGAAAGTTAGCGCAAAGGAGAGGTAGAGTCGGGGTCTGCTACTAGCGGAGGGGTAGCCGCCATGCGCTGGTGCAAGGTGTAAAGCAGCGCGGCGCTGAGCACGGTTGAGAGCAACACCGCGGGCCAGGGCAGCGCCTGGTTGGCGTCGGGGTCAAAGGAGCTGGGCAGCTGCCGGCCCTGCGCCAGATAAAGCAAGAGGAGTTGAAAAGCATTTTGGGTAAAGTGCGCGGCCATCGGCACCAAGATGTTGCCGCTCCACTCATACAGATACCCTAGGATGAGCCCTAGCAAAAAGCGCGGCACAAATCCAAAAAACTGCAAGTGCGCGGCCGAAAACAGAGCCGCCGTGAGCCACACACCCACATGCTTGGAATTAAACCATCGCACCAAATTGCGTTGAATGACACCTCGAAACACCAATTCTTCGGCAATGGCGGGGGTTACGGCTATCACGAGTAGCCCCACTAGCAGACGGGCAGACGTCGTAAACTCGGTGAGAAACTTCGTGAGGGCGGCAGCCTGGTCTTCCTTATCGCGGGCCCACTGCTCAAAATCGCGTAGGAAAGCGGGGAAATGCACCTCGGCGTTCCACGATACTAACGCCGACTGCATCGGCGCCGACACGAGTATTAGTAGCGCGGCGGCACCCAGCCACCAGGCTTGCCGCAACGGGCGCGGGGCAAAATAGCGCTCGGCGGGCTGCGTGCGTGTGCGCAGCACTAGCGGCAACACAGCCGCCCCGGCACCTAGGCCCGCCAGCGATAGGCCTTGCAGCAGCATCGACACGGCCCAGCCATTGGGTACGCGCTCGGGGGTGGTAGCCAACTCGCCAAACTGCGCCATCGACAACCCAAACACCGAAGTAGCCAGCACTAGCGCCAGCAAGCTGGCTAGGCACAGCCCCGCCACGGCTAGCCCCACCAGCAGCAAAATTTGCAAAAGGGGATGCAGCGAGCGGGAAGGCAAACCATTCATAAGGGCGAAGGTGTTCAAGGGGGTGTAAATTTGCGCAATAAAAATTCTTCGGGCGGGCAGAAGCCGCTCAAACGCTTTATTCTACCTTATTTCCGTGCCCAACATCCGCAATATCCAACTGCCCGATTTTCCGCTGCTCCTGGCCCCGATGGAGGACGTGAGCGACCCGCCGTTTCGGGCCGTGTGCAAGGCCAATGGCGCCGACCTCATGTACACCGAGTTTATTTCGAGTGAGGGCTTGATACGGGCAGCGGCTAAGAGCCGGCAGAAGCTTGATGTGTTTGACTACGAACGGCCTATTGGCATCCAGCTCTTCGGCTCCGACGTGGAGACGATGGGCGAATGTGCGGCCATCAGCACCGAAGCCGGTCCCGACCTTATCGACATCAACTATGGCTGCCCGGTAAAGCAGGTGGCCATGCGGGGCGCGGGCGCGGCATTGCTGCGCGACATTCCGAAGATGGTGGCCATGACCGCCGCAGTGGTCAAGAACACGCCCCTGCCCGTGACCGTGAAAACCCGCCTAGGGTGGGACAACGACACCCTGAACGTGGAAGAGGTGGCCGAGCGCCTGCAAGACGTCGGCATCGAAGCCCTCACAGTGCACGGCCGCACCCGCGTGCAGCTTTACAAAGGCGAGGCCGATTGGCGCTTGATTGCCAAAATCAAGGAAAACCCCCGCATTAAGATTCCGATTTTCGGCAACGGTGATATCGACTCGCCCGAAAAGGCGCTTGAGTACAAGACCCGCTACGGCGTAGATGGCGTCATGATTGGCCGCGCGGCCATCGGCTACCCTTGGATTTTCCGCGAAGTGAAGCATTACGTGACTACGGGTCAAAAGCTGGCCCCGCCCACGCTGGAAGAGCGCATTGCCATGTGCCGCATGCACTTTGATAAGAGCCTGGAGTGGAAAGGCCCTAAGGCTGGCATCTTCGAGATGCGCCGCCACTACGCGCACTATTTCCGCGGCCTCGAAGGCGCCAAGCAGTGGCGCACCCGCCTAGTCGACGCCGAAAATGGCGAGCAGGTGTACGCTATTCTGGAAGAAATCGCGGCCAGCGATGCTGTCTTGGTAGGGTAAGCTTTTTTTGAAGCACCTAGGAATAAAGCTGCCCGCTGGGGTGGCTTTATTTTTTTGTCCGCCGCGCCTCTTGCCGGCGCATGGGCATCTTATCGACGGTACCGAACAAGTCGGCCGGCGCGAGCGGCTGGGTTTCGACGCGCTTCACGCCGCCGTCTTTGCCGATGAGCACGGCCGCAAAGCTAGTGAGCGGCTGCTTCAGCTCTTGCGTCCAGTAATGGCGGTCGGCGGCCGAAAACTGGTCGTAGGGCAGCGCTAGCACCACAAAATCACGCTCCCGGAGCTGGTTGGGCACGGTGGCGAGCAGCTTTTGCTGCTGCAGGAAGTCGGCCTGGTCAGCCGTGGGGGCGCCCACAAGTAGCACGCGCTTTTGCCAGTGGCTAGCTCGCAACTGCTGGGCCAGGCTGGCGGGACGCGGTGCTTGGGCCGCAGCTCCCCAAGCCGCTAAGACCAGAAGGGCCAGCGGCAGAAATTTTATTACGCGCTTCATACTAGCAGCCTAACTCTACTTCCGGGTGCCGGGTTGCCTAGGTAGCTGCCAGGGCCACCCGCCTGGGCAAGGCGTATTTTTGCCGCATGTCCGCTCACTCCCCCCTTTCACTTTCACCCTTACCAGCTGCTAGCACTGCGCCGCCCGCCGTGGCAGCCACGCCCGAGGCACGGACCGCGCCCGGCATCCCACCCTCGGCCTGGGGCCTGCTGCTGGTGCTCTCGCTGATTTGGGGCACGTCTTTCATCTTGATGAAGAAAGGCTTAGTAGTGTTTTCGGCCATGGAGCTGGGCGCCACGCGCGTGAGCGTAGCGGCGGCGCTGCTGCTCCCCTTTGCACTGCGCGAAATAGGGCGCGTCGAGCGCAGCCGGCTCAAGTGGCTGGCCCTCAGTGGCACGGTGGGCACGCTCATTCCGGCGTTCCTGTTTGCCTACGCCGAAACGCGGCTGGCCTCGGGACTAGCGGGCGTGCTCAATGCCCTCACGGCGGTGTTTGTGCTGCTGATGGGTGCGCTGCTATTTGGGCAGCGCCTCACGGGGCTGCGCGTGCTGGGCATCGTGCTGGGCTTGCTGGGCACGGTAGTGCTGATGCTACTGGGCGGCAGTGGTGGCGACGAGGCCACCCCGGCCGGAGGCGCGGGCAATGCTTGGTATGGCCTCTACATTGTGGCGGCTACGGTAGGCTATGGCCTCAGCGTCAATGTCATTAAGCACCGCCTACACGCCATGACGCCAGTGGCGGTCACATCGCTGCTACTGCTGCTCATCGGTGGGCCAGCGCTGGCTTACCTGCTCCTGGGTACCGGTTTTGTGCATAAGCTGGCCACGGTGCCGGGCGCCTGGACTGCGTTTGGCTACATCGCCCTGTTGGCTACGCTGAGCACGGCCGTAGCCACGGTCCTCTTCAATATGCTCATCCAGCGCTCTACGGCGCTGTTTGCCTCATCTAGCACTTATCTCATCCCGATAGTGGCGCTGGGCTGGGGCGCGCTCGACGGCGAGGCCTTTAACCTGTGGCACGCGCTGGGCATGGTCATTATTTTGGTAGGCGTGTTTGTCATTCACCGGGCCAAGTAGGCCACTTGCCCGCTATTTACGGCTCAGGATGCACCTAGGAGCTTGGACGGGGCAACGCCGTAGGCTTTCTTGAAAGCAAACGAGAAGTGCGACAAGTCCTCAAAACCTACTTCTAAGTACACTTCCGAGGGAGTTTTGCTTTTCTCTTTCAGCAGATAATAAGCCTCCTGCAAGCGCCGCTGCACCAGCCAGCGACTGGGCGACGTGCGAAACAACCGCTCAAAATCGCGCTTAAAGGTGGCCAGGCTGCGGCCCGTGAGATAGGCAAAGCGACTGATAGCCACATTAAAGCGAAAGTTCTTTTGCATAAATGCCTCTAGGTCAATCTTGCCGGGCTCGCTGAAGTCAAACAGCACATCGCGCAACTCGGGGTTGACTTGCAGCAGTACCAGCACCGCCTCGCGCGCTTTCAGAGCCAGGAGCGCCGCGTGGTCGGGCAGCGCCAGCTGCTCGTAGGGCCGCAGCGAGGCCAGGTAGCTCTGATACAGCGGGTGGTCGGGCAGGGCTAGCACGGCGGTGCCGGGCGGCTGGCGGGCCGCGGCTGGGTAGCCGTACTCCTGGGCCAGGGCGCGCAGCATATCCTGGCTAAACGACACTGACAGCGACCGAAATTCGCTGCCATCGGCGGGCAACTGCTTCTGAAATTTCACCAGGTGGTTGCGTCGCAAAAACCGAAATGTGCCGGGCACCAGCGCGTGGGTTTGGCTGCCCTCGTCGAGCAGTAGCGTACCCGCCAGCTGGTAGCTAAACACGTGCTCAGGCACAAACTGCTCGCCCTCGCGGCTGTAGTTGGTGTAGCACGAATATAAAATTTGGGGCCGAGCGGGTGCTTCTGAGCGGGTGAGCATTGCTTGAATGTAATGCCAAGCTGGCCGGCCACCTAGGGGCAACCGGCCGGCTGTGGACAAGTGAAACGCGGCTAGCGGCGCTGCAAATACGCCTTGCCCAACTCCGTGTCTAGAAAATTAGGGATGCCATCGCGGTCGGTCGATACGCTCACCGGCCGCCATTTCTCTAGCTCGGCGCGGCGGGCATTCTCCACGTGCTCTACAATGGCGACGGCCTCGCTACCCAGCAGCAGGTGCAGCGGCGGCTCGGGGTTTTCGACCAGCGCCAGCAGCACTTGGGCGGCTTTATCGGGGTCGCCCATGGGCTCGAAGGTACCGTTTTGGAACATGGCCACGCGGGGCCCCACGGTAGTTTCGTAGCCCGGCACTTCGGGGGCAAAGGTCATTGACTCGCCGGCCCAGTCGGTGCGAAAACCGCCCGGCTCCACGCACGTGACGCGAATGCCTAGTGGCGCCACTTCCTGGGCCAGCGCCTCGCTAAAGCCACCTATGCCAAACTTAGCGGCTTGGTAAATGCTCACGCCGGGGTTGCCGACGCGCCCGCCCGCCGAACTGATTTGTAGAATGTGCCCGCTACGCTGCTGGCGCAGGTGTGGCAGCACGGCCCGCGTCACGGCAATGGGAGCGTAGAGGTTGGTTTCGAGCTGGCTGCGCACCTGCTCGTCGGTGTAGCCCTCGGCCGCCCCCGTGATGCCAAAGCCAGCATTATTGACCACCACATCGAGGCGACTAAAGTGCGCCAGGGCATCAGCTACCGCTTTGTTAATCTGCGCCTTGTCTGTGACATCTAGGGCTAGCGGCAGAATGCGGTCGCCGTACTGCGCCACCAAGTTGGCGAGTTGCTCGGGGCGGCGGGCAGTGGCGGCCACGCGCTGGCCAGCGGCCAGCACGGCAGAGGTCAGGCTGCGGCCCAGGCCCCGCGAGCTACCAGTGATAAACCATACGTTGTCCATGTCTTAAAGGGGTTAAGTTTAAGACAAAGGTCCGGCGAGCAAAAACCGCTGACTTTGTTGAAAAGCTCAAATTGACTTTGCTAGAAAGCTCGCTTTCTTATTTGCCGCCGCAGTTGCCGCAACTGCCACCATTGCACCAGCCGCACCCCAATACCCACCGCCAGCAGCGCAGGAATGAGTAAAAGCAATACCCAAGTATTAGCTTCATCATAGCTAGTATGGGTGAGATTAGCTAGGTTCACCATAAAGTCGCAACAGTACCAATATGCGAAGTGAACCAGGCGGGCCAACGAAGACAGCAGGGTACTCATCATTGCTTTTTAAGCCGCCGAATGACGCTGGCATTGTGCAACACACCATAAGTGAGCCACAGCAGTAACGCCGGAAGCAAACCTAGATAAAGGCCGATATTGAATGCTGCGTAGCGCGCCTTTCCTCCCAGCATTAGCCCCCGAACAGTGGCCACATACACAGGCCGCAACTGAAAGTAAGCCGGGCTATTGGCCCGTGTGGCGTGGCGGCAGCCATGCGCTGCGCAGTAGCGCGTGCAGCGAGTCGGGGTATATGCCCGCGTGGGCGGGTGCGGAGCTGTGCCATTCACCCAGATGCCAAATAGCAAGGGAACAAGGGCTAGGCTGAGCGTCAAAAGCAAGGATTTCACCTATGCTGCTGGCGGGCGGTTTAGCTTCGAGTGCTTGTAGCCATAGCCGAAGTAGATGCCCAGGCCAATGAGCAGCCAAGCGAAGAACATGGCCCAGTTACGAACGCCAAGCTGCGTCATCAGGTAGAGATTGATAAGCAGACCTAGGACGGGCAGCAGCGACAGGCTGCGCACGAACGTGACCACGGCCAGCGCCAGCGTGGCCAAAATGAACACCAAGTATGGAATCTGGTGGGCAAAACCACCGGTAATCTTACCCGTTTCGTCTTCGCGCAGCCAGCCGCGCGCGCCGCTCACGTCGAGCCACAGTTCGTGGTTGCTGTCGGCATTGTACACGTACACCAGCACTGCTACCACGAGCAGCAGCACCGGCACCAGCCATCGGCCATTGATATAAGGCACTGTGAAGCGGGCCGTAGACTTGCCGTAGGGGTCAAGGATTAGAATACCTCCGCACACCAGCGCAAAGGCGAACAGCGTACCAATGCTGGTGAGGTCCACCACGAGGTCAATATTTAAAAACAGAGCTGGCACGCCCACGAAAATACCCGTGATAATGGTGCTAAATGAGGGCGTATGAAACTTGGGATGCACCTTAGCAAACAGCGGCGGCAGCAGCCCATCGCGGCTCATGGTGAGCCAGATGCGCGGCTGGCCCAGCTGAAACACCAGCAGCACCGAGGCCATGGCAAACACGGCACTCACGGCTACCAGGCCTGAAAACCACCCTAGGCCCACCTTGGCAAACACGAACGAGAGCGGGTCGCCCACGCCCAACTCTTTGTAACTTACCATTCCGGTAAGCACCAGCGTAATAAGCACGTAGAGTACGGTGCAAATAATGAGCGCCCACATCATGGCCTTAGGCAGGTCGCGCTGCGGATTTTTACACTCCTCGGCCGTGGTCGAGATGGCGTCGAAGCCGATATATGCGAAGAACACCGCTGACACCCCTTTGAGCACGCCGCCAATGCCATTGGGGGCGAAGGGCGACCAGTTGGCGGGCTTCACGTAGAACACGCCTACGGCAATAACTACGGCCACTACCACCAGCTTGAGGAGCACTAGCAGGTTGCTGGCGTTCTTGCTTTCCTTGATGCCCACGTACACCAGTGCCGTGATAACTACGGTAATGAGGAAGGCCGGCAGGTCGATAACCAGGTGAAAATCACCAAATAGCTTGGGAGCATTTTGCCACAGCACGTAGCTAGCCTCTTGCGCGGCCGTGAGCTTGCCACCGTCCTGCATGGTAGCCAGCGCTTGCTCGTAGCCGCTGTAGGCACTTTGGGTGCCGGTGGTGAGCCAGCTAGGCATGTGCATTCCTATCCCGTCGAGCAAGCCGGTGAAGTAGTCGCTCCACGAAATGGCCACTACGATGTTGCCCACCGCGTATTCCATGATGAGCGCCCAGCCGATAATCCAGGCCGCGAGCTCGCCAAACGAAGTGTAGGCGTAGGTATAGGCCGAGCCGCTGACCGGGATAGTGGCCGCAAACTGCGCGTAGCACAGCGCCGAAAAGGCGCAGGCCACCGCCGTGAACACAAACAGCAGTGACACGGCCGGCCCGCCATTGAGGCTGGCCTGCCCGATGGTGCTAAAAATGCCGGCCCCGATGATAGCCGCGATGCCTAGGCCCGTGAGGTCGCGCACGGTGAGGTGGCGAGCCAAGCCCCCGCCGCCGTGGCCATCGGCATCGGCGGGCGGGTTGGCTAGGATAGACTCAATGGTTTTGCGGCGGAAGAGCGAGTGATTGGTGGGGGGCATTTGGCCAAGAAAAATGGGAGCGGCAAAATAGCAAACTGCCAAGTTACGGCGGGGCCGTGTGCAATCGGCGCCCGGCCGGCATCTGGGAAGAGAGCTGTTCCTTCTTTCTGAGCTATGCCCCAGCCTTCTACCGCTATTCGCATTCCGCAGCCCTGCGCCGAAAATTGGGCCGCCATGACGCCCACCGCGATGGGCCGCCACTGCGCGGCCTGCCAAAAAACAGTGGTGGATTTCACTCAAAAAACCGATGCCGAAATTCTGGCTGTGCTCCGCCAGGCAGCCGGCGGCACCTGTGGCCGCGTGCGCACCGACCAACTTGGCCGGCCGCTGGTAGCCCCCACCCCGCCCTCGCGCTGGCGGGCCTGGCTCGGGGCGGTGCTGGCTGCTGGCAGCATGCTAGGGGCCAGCCGAGCCGCCGCCCAATCGGCCCTAGGTGACTACCACGGGGGCCCAGTGCCCGCAGCCTACCCCACAGGCGCCGGGCAGGCGGTGGCACCACCCAGCCCCTTGCGGCCCGCCGAGCAATCCCTCAGCCCCAACCTAACGGAGCCTGGTGGCCCCTTCGTGATACGAGGCACGGTCACTGATTCCATCACCCACGAAGGACTACCAGGGGTAACTATCTTGCTGGCAGGTACTACTACCGGTACTTCGACCGATGCCACTGGAAATTTCACCCTGACCGTAGCTACTGGCGCGACTTCGGTGCAACTCGACATTCGCTACATCGGCTACGTGGGCCAGCAGCTTATGGTGCCGGCTGCTAGCAGCCAAGCGGTAGTAGTAGCGCTACAGAATGATGTAAAGGGCATGCTAAGCGGTGAAGTTGTCATCTGCACAGTGAGCAAGCGCCCCTGGCCCTGGCACCCTAAGCGCTTTTTCAACTGGAGCAAATACTGGCTCACGCGGCCTTTTCGGCCTTAATCAAGGCTACCCACTAAGCTTACCATGCTTTCAGCTACTAAGGCTCATTTTAACGACCTAGGCGGGCAGTTGTCACCGTGTGCTAGCCCCGGGCGGTGGGGCCGCGCACGGCATGGGCTGGTGGCCGTGGCCCTATGTGGGTGGCATGGTGCTGCGGCGCAGTTACCTACCGCTACTCCAGCGGCAAGGTACGAGACGATTACGGTTAGCGGAGTAGTGCTGGATGACTCGCTAAATGTGCCAATACCTCGGCTTTGGCTTTATCTCAACGACACAAAGTACGGAGCTATCACGAACGAGCAAGGTGAGTTTGCTTTCACCTTTCCGACAGCGTGGAAGCACGTGCGCGGTGGCGTACTCACTATTAAAGTCGCCACTGCTCCTTTTACCTTCAAGATGATGCGCCGGTCGCTCGATTGGCGCACCTACGACCCGGCGCAACCCCTCGTACTACGCCTAGCCTCGGCGCCAGGACGTGGGCGGCCCAATCTGCATGGGTACATCTGGATGGCCCCGCCCGTACCGCCGCCAGTGTATCCTTCGCGCTCGCATACTGGCCGACCCTAGGGCAAACTTTTTGCCCTACAAAACCCTTGTGTGAGGGTATGATGAGATTACCCCTTGCGCTGCTAGTTACGCTGCTTTTTACCGCTTGCTCTACTTTTAAGCCGGTACCCACTACCCGCTTCAACCCCACCGCCACCCGCGCCGAACTGCCCCACGAGGAGGCCGTTCACCCCAAAAACTCGCTGGAGTGGTGGTACCTCACTGGCCACCTGCGCGACCAGGCCAGCGGCGAGGAGTTTGGCATCGAGTACGTCTTTTTTCACTTCAACCTGAAGGATGGCAAGGACGACTACCAAATGGTGAACGTGGCTATCACCGACCCCAAAGGCCAGAAATTCAACTACGATTACAAGCTCGGCAAGCTGCCGCACCTGCTCACCGACTCGCTGCCGCTACGCCTGCGCGAGCGTAAGGACGGCCAGGTCTGGAAGTTTGACGGCCAGGAAGGCAAGTACCAGTTTGAAGCCGCCCTCACCGGCAAGGAAAACACTGGCTACGCTCTCAACCTTAGCACCACGCCCACCAAGCCCGTGCTGCTGCACGGCGGTACCGGCTACGAAAACTACGGCCAAGGCATTGTGGCGGGCTACTATAGCTACCCGCGCCTGGCCACCACCGGCACCCTCACGGTGGCCGGCAAAACCCACCAGGTAACTGGCGAGCTGTGGTACGACCGCCAGTGGAACTGCACCAGCATCGTGGCCAAGGGTGTGGGCTGGGATTGGCTCAGCATTCAGCTCGACGAACAGCCTAGGGCCGAAGTGCCGCAGCGCACCGAGCTAATGCTGAACACGCTGCGCAACAGTGAGACCGGCCAGAGCCTCAACAATGGTTCGTTTTTCAGTGCCAACAATGAAAACGTGCACCTAGGCGGCACCGACTTTACGCTCACGCCCCTCACCTACTGGACCAGCCCTAAGTCAAAGAAAAAATACCCCGCCAAGTGGCGCGTGCAGGTGCCCACTCAGGGCTACGACCTAGTAGTAGAACCGCTGGTGCCGCAGCAAGAGCTGGCGCTCAAGTTTTTCCACGCCTTCACGATGTACTATTGGGAAGGCATGTGCAAGGTGACCGGCACCCACAATGGCCAGCCCGTAACGGGCAAAGCCTATGTGGAAATCACGAATAAATAGCGGGCGCTTTCCATTTGCAGTCCTAGGTGCGTAACCAGCACAGCAGCCCCAGCGCGGCGATGTGTTTAGCTTCGCGAACTGAAAGTCCGCGCTACTGCGGGCCAAACCATTCCTCTGCCTGTAGGTATATAACTCATGCTCAAACGCGATTTTATCAAGAACGCCGCCGCGTTCGCGCTCAGCGCCCTCGTTAGCCCCGCTGTGCTGGCCCGCGCCCAAGAAGAACGCTTCCTGCGCGATGCCCGCGCCATGCCGATGGCTGACGGGCCATTTACGCTGCCGCCGCTGCCCTACGCTTTCAATGCGCTGGAGCCGCACATCGACGCCCGCACGATGGAAATTCACCACGATGCGCACCACAAAACCTACGTCTCGAAGCTGAACGAGGCCGTAGCAGGCAAGCCCGAAGAAAAGCTGCCGCTAGCCGACCTGCTCGCCACCGCCAGCAAGCAGCCCGACGCCATCCGCAACAACGCGGGCGGCCACTACAACCACTCGATGTTCTGGACGCTGCTGGCCCAGAAAGGCGGCGGGCAACCCACCGGCGCGTTGGCCACGGCCATCACCAAGGACTTCGGCTCGTTCGATAAGTTCAAGGAGGAGTTCACAAAAGCCGCCACCACGCGCTTCGGCTCGGGCTGGGCTTGGCTGAGCGTGGACAAAGCCGGCAAGCTCTTCATTTCGAACACCCCCAACCAAGACAACCCGCTTATGGACCTGCCCGGCATTCAGCGCGGCACCCCCGTGCTAGGCCTCGACGTATGGGAGCACGCCTACTACCTCAAGTACCAAAACAAGCGCCCCGACTACGTAGCCGCCTTCTGGAACGTGGTGAACTGGCCTGAGGCCGATAAGCGCTTTACCTCGGCGAAGAAGAGCTAAGTAAGCCTTCGTTCTTGAGTAAGATAACACGACAATGGCCCTCGAATGAGTTACCTAGATAGCTCGTTCGAGGGTCATTGTGTTGAGGCGAACTGTATCGTGCTACCCCACTAGCCAGCCGGCCAGCAGCGCCGCGCCAATAATGGCCACGCTCGGAATACGCTCCCAGAGTAGAACTAAAAAGGTGATGCCCACTAGCAATGGGTTGAGGGGCAGCCGCCAGCCGGGCGGGCAGCCGGGCATATCGAGCATCCGGTCGGCCAGCGGGTGGTAGAGCAGCAGCGCTGCCGCGCACACTAGGCCGGCGCTCACGGCGTTCACGCCTTCGAGCGAGGCTTTTACCACGCGGTACTGACGCAGGCCGTCCCAGAAGCGGATAGCAAAGAATATCAAGAATATACCGGGCAGAAAGATACCTAGGGCTCCCACTACAGCCCCTACGAGCTGCCCGGTAGTACCTAGGCCAGTCGGCCGCATGGCCAGCGCCCCAATGTAGGAGGCAAAGGCGAAATTGGGCCCCGGCAGGGCCTGCACCATTCCGAGGCCCGACAAAAACTCGGCGCTCGTGAGGTAGTGCTTAAACTCTACAAACTCAGCAAAAAGCAGCGGCGCTAGCACCTGCCCGCCGCCGAAGACCAGCGAGCCGTTGCGGTAGAAATTCTCGAATAGCCGCATGGGCAGCCACTCGGTGTAGTGGCCCAGTAATGCCGCCCCCAGGAAGATGCCCAGCCACAGCCCAAAGTTGGCCCACTCCACTTGTAAGGGCTTCTTATCTTGCACGATGGCGTGCTTGCGGTAGCGCAGCGTAGTAACACTGCCGCCGGCCAGCAGCAGCACCGGCAGCACCCACGGCAGCTGAAAGAAGTAGGCCACCATGGCGGCTGCCACCATCAGGGCCACCGAGGTTTTGGTATGAATGACTTTCTCGGCAATGCGGTAGGCCGAAAATGCCACGAACCCCACTGCCACGGGCTGCACAAACTGCACTATCTGGGCCGTGCGCCCGCCATCAACGTGGCTCAGCAGCAGGCCGGCTACTGTCATTATAATCACCGCCGGCAAGCACCATATCAGCAGGGTGAGGTACGCCAGATTGGGGCCACCTAGGCGCAGGCCGATGGCCGTAATGGTTTGGGTCGAGGTAGGGCCGGGCAGCAGCGCGCACAAGGCTTGTAGCTCTAGCAACTCGGCCGCGGTGAGGTAGCGGCGCTTGGCCACGAGCAGGCGCAGCATCATGGCCACGTGGGCCTGCGGACCACCGAAGGCCGTGCAAGCCAGGCCGGCTACGTCTTTGAGGAAAATGAAATTGCGGTTTCGGCGCATCCGGCGGCCCTCCCGCCGCAAAGGCGCCAGGGGCACGGTAGGAGTAGCACGAATGGAAGAATCGGTGGGCACGAATCGAGGAACATTACCTACGCCGAAGATAGGGCGAGTGGCACGTTAATCCGGTCATGCTGAACGCCGTGAAGTATCTCACACGATGCAGTAACCCTTACGTAAGGGGCTACGGCGCCACGAGAAACGCTTCACAGGATTCAGCATGCCGAACTAGTATTACTGAATAAACACCGGCCGAATGAGGTTTTCAAACGTGAAAATCTCATCCCACTTGGCTTGCGTGAGCAGGCCACGCTCGGTCACGGCGATGTCGTGCACCGACTTGCCGGTGGCCAGTGCTTCTTTGGCGATACTGGCCGAGGCCTCGTAGCCTAGTACAGGGTTGAGCTGCGTCACGATACCGATGCTGTTATACACCATGTTGGCGGCGTGCGCAGCATTGGCCGTGATGCCAAGCACGCACTTGTCGCGCAAGGTGTGGCAGGCGTTGGTGAGGTAGGAGATGCTGGTGAACAGCGCGAACGAAATAACCGGCTCCATCACGTTGAGCTGAAGCTGACCCGCTTCGGCGGCCATCGTCACGGTGAGGTCGGCGCCAGCCACGTAGAAGGCCGTTTGGTTGACTACTTCCGGGATGACGGGGTTGACCTTGCCGGGCATGATGCTGCTGCCGGGCTGCAAGGCGGGCAGGTTTATCTCATTGAGACCGGTGCGCGGGCCGCTGCTGAGCAGGCGAAGGTCGTTGCAGATTTTGCTGAGCTTCACGGCGGTGCGCTTGAGCACGCCCGAGAGCTGCACGTAGGCGCCCGTGTCATAGGTGGCTTCGATGAGGTCGCCAGCCAGTAGCAAATCGAGGCCTGTTACCTGGCGCAGGTGCTGGGTCACGAGGCCCGCGTAGCCGGGCGGCGTGTTTACGCCGGTGCCGATGGCAGTGGCGCCCATGTTGATTTCGGAGATGAGCCGGCGCGAGTCGTCGATGCGCAGCAGCTCTTCGCGTAGGTTGGTGGCGAAGGCGTGAAACTCGTCGCCCATGCTCATGGGCACGGCGTCTTGCAACTGGGTGCGGCCCATTTTGAGCACGTTCTTGAACTCTTCGCCTTTCTGGGCAAAGGCATCGGCAAGGGCACCTAGGGCCTGGCGGTAGCCCACCAGCTTGTTGTTGAGCGCGATGCGGAAGGCCGTGGGGTAGGCATCGTTCGTGCTCTGCGAGCAGTTTACGTGGTTGTTGGGGTGGCAGTAGTCGTAGTCCCCTTTCGCGTGGCCCATCATTTCGAGGGCCACGTTGGCGATTACCTCGTTGGCATTCATGTTCACCGAGGTGCCCGCGCCGCCCTGTATCATGTCGGTCAGAAACTGGTCATCGAACTCGCCCGTCGCCACCCGGTCGCAAGCCGCCACGATGGCATCGGCAATGTTGGCGGGCAGCACGCCCAGCTCTCTGTTGGCTAGGGCCGCACCCTTCTTCACGTAGGCCAGCGCCTGCACAAACAGCGGCTCATTCTTAATCGGAATACCCGTGATGGCGAAGTTCTCCATCGCCCGCAGGGTCTGGATGCCGTAGTAAACGTTGGAAGGAATATGGCGTTCGCCTAGGAAATCGTGTTCAATGCGGGTGGTTGGGTTCATTACAGGACGTATGTGGGGAGGAGCTTTTAGTACGAAAATCGACGGGATATAGCAATGCGACGCAGTGCCCCTGACGCTCGCTAAATAAAAAGCGGCTGGCCTTTTCAGACCAGCCGCTTCAATACAGTAACTTACTGATTTACTTTTTTTTCAAGCCCAGCTCAATCAGGCGCTCGTTCAGGAACTCGCCGGCCGTGATGTCGGCCTCCTTCTTGGGGTTGTCGGCCGTGACAAGGTGCGGCAGGGCCGCCAGGCTCATCTCGGAGCGCGGGTGCATGAAGAACGGGATGCTGTAGCGCGAGGTGTTCATCTTCTCGCGGGGCGGGTTTACCACGCGGTGAATGGTGCTTTTGAGCACGCCGTTGGTGAGGCGCTGGAGCATGTCGCCCACGTTCACCACAATCTGGTCGGGCAGGGCCGTGATGGCAATCCACTGGCCGTCGCGGCGCTTCACTTGCAGGCCGTCGGCGCTGGCGCCCATCAGCAGCGTGATGAGGTTAATGTCGCCGTGCTCGGCGGCGCGCACCGCATCGGTGGGCACCGCGTCGGGGTCCTCGATAGGGAAGTAGTGGATGGGGCGCAGGATGCTGTTGCCGTTTACCACCTTGTCATCGAAGTAATTTTCGGGCAATTCGAGGTACAGCGCGATGGCGCGCAGCACGTCTTTGCCGGCGCTTTCGAGGGTGCGGTAGGCCTTCATGGTGCTTTGCGCGAAGCGGGGCACCTCGTTGGGCCAGATGTTGGCGGGGTACTGGTCTTTTACCGGGTCTTCACCCTCGACCTCTTGGCCGACGTGGAAAAACTCTTTCAGGTCACCAGTATTGCGGCCCTTGGCGTGCTCCTTACCCTTGCTGATGTAGCCGCGCTGGCCAGCTAGCTCGGGCACTTCGTAGGCTTGCTTGGCCTGGTCGGGCAGTTGGAAGAACTCCTGCACGTCGGCGTACAGGGCCTTAGTCTGCTCATCGTTGAGGCCATGGTTTTTGAGGGCAATGAAGCCGATGCTTTGGTAGGCGTCGCCTAGTTCTTTCACGAACTTGGCTTTGCGCTGGGGGTCGCCGGAGCGGAAGTCGGCGAGGTCGAGCGACGGAATATGGTCAGGCAGATTATCAGCCATGATAAGAAAGTAATTGGGTTAAGAATTACTTGCTGATTGGTTCTACAACCAATAACCACTGGTAGCGAATCGACTGACCGGCTGCGCTTGTCAACCAGCCGCCCGCGCCAACCCGCCAGCAGCAAACCAATGGTTACCTACTACAAAGTTACGGCAAAACCTTGAGGCGGGTTAATGCCGTATTGTGCAGATTAATCCTCTCTCTTTCACCGACGCTCTTTCGCCATGAAATCTGCTTTTTCACTCCTGGGCGGCCCGTTGGCCCTGGCCACCGCGCTGGCCCTAGGTAGCTGCAGCGCTTCGCAAACCACCGAAACCGCGACCACCAGCCCCGCCGAACGCCCCACCGCCCTAGGTGCCCAAACGACCGCCAACACGGCGGCCGGCGAAGCCCAGTCTAAAAATGGTATCTCGCTCACGCCCTTCGACGATTCGCCCAAGTTTCCAACTGCCCAGCTGCGCCTGAACCGGCCCATTGCGGGCTCGTCGGTACCCAGCCCGGTCGAGTTCAACTACGACCTCACCAACTTCCAGCTGACCAAAATGACGGGCAGCGACCACGCCCAGCACATGGCCAACTCGATGAAGGGTCAGCACATTCACCTCATCATCGACAACAAGCCCTACATCGCGCAGTACGAAACCAAGTTTGCGCAGCCCATGGAGCCCGGCCAGCACGTGATACTCTCGTTCTTGTCACGCTCGTACCACGAGAGCCTCAAGCACCTAGGAGCCTATGACTTGCGCACCATCACGGTGGGCAATGCTGTGGATACCACCAGCGCTAAAGTGGACCTGAAAGCCCCGCACCTCTTCTACAGCCGCCCCAAAGACACGTATGCGGGTGCTGATGCGAAGAAAATCATGCTGGACTTTTACCTCGTGAACACCACCCTGGCCCCCGACGGCAACAAGGTGCGCGCTACCATCAACGGCACCGAGTTTATGCTCGATAAGTGGTTGCCCTATATGATGGAAGGCCTGCCCGCCGGCCAAGCCACCATCAAGCTGGAGCTGGTGGATAATGGCGGCAAGCTCATCCCCGGGCCATTTAACTCAGTGACGCGGACGATTACGGTACAGCCGTAAGCGTCCAAGCTAAGCATCTACTCAAGCAAGTAAGTCTAAAAAACGGGCTGCAAAAACCGCCTGTCATGCTGAGCTTGCGAAGCATCTTCTCACGCCGGGTTATTCCACCGTGAGAAGATGCTTCGCAAGCTCAGCATGACAGGCGGTTTTTGCAAGCATTTTAGTATGAGCGCACTACTCGTTAATAATTGACTTCACCAGCTCCTGCACTTCCGGCTTGTCGAAGTCTTCTTCGCCTTGAATGTGCGGCATGAGGCGGGCCATGATGGCCTCCTGGCGCTGGCCAGCAGCCCAGGCTTCGGCGTAGGGCGTGTCGGGCGAGAACGTGACGCGGGAGTAAAGCGGTAGCCACTTATCAGGGTATTGGGCGGCGATTTTGGCCTCAATGCGCTTTTGCAGCAAGAAGCGCGGGTCGGCCACACGGTCGCGCATTTCCACGAAATTGTAGAGGGCCAACTCGGCCATGGCGTCGGTGTTGGGCTTGCGCAGGCGCTCAAACTCATCCATAATGTGGCCCCAGTCGCCTTCGCCTAGGTCGTCGAGCAGGCGGTCAAGCACGGTGCAGTCCTCGAAGCCCGCGTTCATGCCCTGGCCGTAGAAGGGCACGATGGCGTGGGCCGCGTCGCCGAGCAGCAGCACCGAATCTTGGTAGCTCCAGGGCCAGCACCGGATGGTGACGAGCGAGCCGGTGGGGTGGTCGAAAAACTCGGTATCGAGCTCGGGCATCAGTGGCACTACATCGGGGAAGACCTCGCCGAAAAAGCGCTCTACCTCCTCGGGCGTGCGCAGGCTGTCAAACGACAACGGCCCTTCGTAGGGAAAGAACAGCGTGGCATTGAACGACCCGTCGAGGTTGGGCAGCGCAATCATTAGGTAATTGCCCCTAGGCCAGATGTGGAGCGCGTTTTTCTCCATCTGCCAAGTGCCATTTGGCCCGGCCGCAATGGTCAATTCCTTGTAGCCATACTCTAGGTACTGCTGCGAGTAGTCGGCCCGGTCGAGGCGCTGCATGGCGCCGCGCACTGCCGACCACGCGCCATCCACGCCAAACAGGCGCTGGTAGGGCACGTCGTACTCGCGGGCGCTGGCCACGTCGCGCAGGTGCAGGCGGCGGGCGGGCAGGTCGAGTTGCGTCAGCTTTTGGCCAAACGTGATTTCGACGCCTGGCTTGGCCTCGGCCAGGTCGAGCAGGGTACGATTAAGACTGTCGCGGCTTACCGAGAAAATGGCCTGGCCTTCCTGCCCGTAGGGCTGGTAGGTGAGCTGCCCGCGCTGGTCGTGCATTACGCGGCGGTACATGGGGATGCCCACCTTGCGGATATCATCAGTAACGCCCACCCCCGCTAGCCCGCGCCAACCCCGGTCACTAAGCGCCAAATTGATGGAGCGCGCCTCGCGCAGGCCCGTTTTGCGTGGGTCGGGCAGGCGCTCGTAGAGGTGCACCGGGTGGCCGCGCCGCGTGAGGTAGAGGGCCAGCAGCGTGCCTACCAGGCCCGCGCCCATGATAACCAGCGGCTCAGTGGCGGCGGGGGAAGCTGCATCGTGCATCGGCTCCATCATAGCGTAAAACAGAAATACGTCAGCTCGCTAGCGCAGGCTGGCTATCGGGTAAATAAAGGCTTGGGAGCTAGTGCTATTGTCGCGCGACAGCAAGTTGTGTTTGAACGTAGCCTGAGCATTCACCACTTGGTAGCGGTCGGGGCTACCTAGGTCGGCCACCAGCAGGCGAGCGAGCTGGCGCATCCGCTGCTTCAGGGTGTCGGGGTGCTGCTCCACGGGGTTCACTACCTCTAGGCTAAGCACGGCTGGCCCCGCTCCGGCCGCCCCGGCGGTGGCCCCCGACACTTTCACTTGCTCGGCTTGCAGTAGTTCTATCTGCCGCTGCACAGCCGCGCCGTTTTGGTACTTCAGGGCCACGTCGGAGGCTACGTCAAATTGCTTGCCGCAGCTAGCAGCCAAGCCACTCAGCAGCGCCAGCGCACAGAATTTCAATGCTTTCATACTACTTAAAACCAAGCACTTGCCATCACCATGAGCTGTTCCAATGCCAGTTTGTCGTCGTGGTCAAAGTCGTTGAGCTTGTCGCTATCTACGTCGAGTACGGCCACTACGGCACCATTTTTCAGCACGGGCACCACGATTTCCGACTTTGAATCGGAGCTGCACGCGATGTGGCCCGGAAACTCCTCTACGTCGGGCACCAATACCGTGCGGGCCTCGGCCCAGCTGGTGCCGCACACCCCGCGCCCCTTGCGAATGCGCGTGCAGGCTATTGGCCCTTGAAAAGGACCTAGGACCAGCTCGTCGCCCTTAACCAGGTAAAAACCGACCCAGAAAAACCCGAATGCCTGCCGCAGTGCAGCAGCCGTGTTGGCAAGGTTGGCGGTGAGGTCGGGCTCGACGTTGGTGAGCGCCTCGATTTGGGGCAGCAGCTCGGCGTAGCGGGCGGCTTTGGTATCGGCGGTGATAAAAAGGTTTTCGGCCATACTATGTAATGCGCAGTTGGTAGTGCTTGGGGCTTGGTTGGTAGCTGCCTCTTAAGCACTATCAACTAGGCATCGAGCACTAATGATTTTCAAACCAAAACAGCTTATCCTCTCCTACGTTTTCAGCCGTGCGCCAGCTGCGCAAGCCTACGCGCGGGGCAGCTATCCCGCGCTCGAGGCGCCTAGGGCTGCGGAAAACGCGCATCTCGTCCCACAAGTCGCTGGCCAGCAGCGCTCCAACAACGGTAGGACCGCCCTCTACCAGTACCGACTCGAGGCCGCGGGCGTGCAGGTCGGCGAGCACAGCGGGCAGCACGTCGGGCGCGGCGGCGATGTCGGGCGGCAGCGTGATGAAGTCAAGATTAGGGCGCGCGTCGCGGTGGCGGTGCGTATACACCAGCGTGGGCTGCGAGCCGTCGAAGAGATGGTGGCTAGGCGGTAAGCTTAGGTTTTTGTCGAGCGTAATGCGCACTGGCTGCGGCCCCGGCCACTCGCGGGCGTTGAGGCGGGGATTGTCGTGCAGGGCGGTGCGAGTGCCCACCAAGATGGCGGCCTCTTCGGTGCGCCACTTGTGGGTGAGTAGGCCCGCCTGCGGCCCGCTTATCTGCACTGGCTGGAAGTGCGGCCCGGCCAAAAACCCGTCGGCCGACTCCGCCCACTTGAGCACCACGTAGGGCCGCTTTTTCTCCTGCATGGTGAAGAAGCGCTTGTTGAGCGCACGGCCTTCGGTGGCAAGTAGGCCAGTACTGACCTTTATGCCCGCGGCGCGCAGCTTGTTCAAGCCCCGGCCGCTCACGAGCGGGTTGGGGTCGTCGTTGCACACAACGACCTCGGGCACCCCCTTCGCTATGAGCAAGTCGGCGCAGGGCGGCGTTTTACCGTGGTGCGAACAAGGCTCTAGGGTCACAAACACGCGGCTCTGGCGCAGTAGGTCTTGGTCTTCGACGCTGGCTAGGGCATTGACTTCGGCGTGAGGGCCGCCGTATTGCTGATGGTAGCCCTCGCCAATAATAGTGCCCGCGGGGCCGACTACCACGCAGCCCACCATGGGGTTAGGGCGCGTAGTGCCTTGGCCTAGGGCGGCTAGGTCGAGGGCGCGGCGCATGAATAGCTCGTCGGTCATGGCAAAAAAGGAGGATAGCAGGCAGCTAGCCGGTAGAACTGGCGCTAAAAATACGCCCGCCCTGGCCGCTTGTACCTTTGACCCGATGACCACCGCCGCCTTCACCGCCCAGCTTGCCACCTCCCTGCAAGGCCCCTACCCCGCCCCCGAGGCCGTTGCCATCGCGGCACTCGTCACCGAGACACTGTTGGGCCTCAACCCCTTGCAGCGCCGCATGCAGGCCACTGTGCCCGTGCCCGCCGAGGTAGCAGCTCGCCTGCCCGAACTGCAGGCCCGCCTGCTGGCGCACGAGCCGGTGCAGTACGTGCTAGGCACGGCGCACTTCGCAGGCATGGACTTAGAAGTATCACCGGCCACCCTCATCCCTCGCCCCGAAACCGAGGAATTGGCCCAGCTCATTGCGCAGGAGCAGGCGGGGCGCGCCGGCCTCACAGTGCTCGACGTGGGCACTGGCTCGGGCTGCCTGGCGCTGGCTGTGGCCCAGGCGCTGCGCCCGGCCCGCACGGTAGCCGTCGATATTTCGGGCGAGGCGCTGGCTGTGGCCCGCCGCAACGCCGCCCGCTACGCACCGGAGGCAGAGTTTCAGCAGCTTGATATTCTGGCCACTACGCCCGACATCGTACCCGGCACGCTCGATGTGCTAGTGAGCAACCCGCCCTACGTGCGCGCCAGCGAGCGCGCCCAGATGCGTGACAACGTGCTGGCCTGGGAGCCCGCCACTGCTCTGTTCGTGCCCGATGCCGACCCGCTTCTTTTTTACAAGCGCTTGGCCGAGCTAGCGCGGGTGCTGCTGCGGCCTGCCGGCACGGTGTATCTCGAAATCAACGAGGCCCTAGGTGCCGAAACGGCGGCGCTGTTCGCGGAAACCGATTTTGCAGCCGTGCGCGTATTAAACGACTTCTTTGGACGAGTGCGATTTGTGCGGGCTACCAGGCTGTAGCTTTTGCATCGGTGCTCCAGAATCGATAGTCGCCGCAGGCCGCGGCACGCTGCAAGCGCGCCACTACCTTATGCTGCGCGGTGCTTGTCGCTGCCTTTTCTACCTCGCAGCAACAAGTCTGCGTGCCAGCTTCTAGGCCTAGGCCGCGGCGCTCAATTATGATGGCACCCTACGAGTCAGCGCGTAAAGCTCGTTTAATGCACGCGTCTTTTGGCCGCACACTACCGCCAACAGGCGGCAGGTCTTCAGCCCCGCCGATACTACCGACACAGGCGATGACTAATGGCAAGATGGCTACGGCTTGCTCGGGGCTGCTAATACTAGCAGCACGGTAGCTGCGGCGGGCTCTATTGGTGAGTACTTCACTCAGGCGGTCACCTCAATACCTACTACATCGCCAAGTGGGAGGGCACCACATGGAGCATCCTAGGCGCCGGGCCAACCAACGGAGTCGGGCCTCGCGGCTTTTTAGAAACGGAGGCAGTTTTAATATCTGGCCACGACGCAGTTGCCAGCAAGTACGTTTAGACGCATTTACTGCAAGTGAGCTAATAAACCTGCGCATAAGCCCTAACTATCGCAAAGCCGAAAATGCTTTCTTGCCAGCTGGAAGTAGTAAATATCATAAGCTAAGTCACTAGGCACCTGCTTATCCAGCATTGCTGATAGTCACTATGTTTGCATTATTCATAGACCAGTTTGACATGCGTGCTAAGTAGCTGATTTTCTTCGTAGCTTGGGGGTAATCTACAGCTTAGCTCCCCGGCATGAACTTCTTTCAGAAATTATTCGCCCGCCCGGCAGCCAAGCCGGTTACTCCTCCCGCGCCCCCAGCGCCCGCGCACAACTGGCTGGAAATAGAAGGGCAATTCGTGGACTTAAATACCCTCACTGCCTCGCAGCTAGCCGAGCTAGAAGCGCGCCTGTTAGCGCGCCGCCAGCAGCGCGAGGCGGCCCTCAACACCTATGTGCACACCCTAGCCGCCGAGCGCGAGCGCTTATTAGAAAACCGCGACGCTCACCTGTGGGTACTCACTCTCCAACTGATGTTTGGGGAAGTGCTGGGGCGGCGGGTAGCCATTCAAGATATCGGCCCGGGCATGCAGTTGCAGCACCTAGTGCTAAGTTTCGGCGAGCCCGACCAAGTGGCCGCGACTACTGATGGCCTAGCCCTACTTTACGGCTGCCCGCCCGCCGTGAGCTACTTCGAGCTCGATGGTGCTACTATCGTCAAGGCCATGATTGGGATGCGGCCAACCCTACCCTTCGGCGCAGCCGCAGAATAGCCTATATCCTTGTACCTATTCCCAGGCAAACCACTAGACCGACCTAGAATCAGCTATTCATGAAAAAAGCCCAAACTACTTAGTAGCCGGGCTTTTCAATGAGTGAGTATGCAAGTACTACCTACTGAGCCGCAGCCTTATAGTGCACAGCGGGCAGTGCCCGCAGGCGCTCGGCAGCCTGCTCGGCTGTGATATCACGCTGAGCGTTAGCCATCAGCTCGTAGCCCACCATGAATTTCTTGACCGTGGCCGAGCGCAGCAGCGGCGGCAAGAAGTGCATATGCAGGTGCCACTCGGGGTACTCGCCACCATCGGTAGGCCGCTGGTGGAAGCCGGCCGAGTATGGGAAGCTGGTTTCGAATAGGTTGTCGTACTTGATGGTGAGCTGCTGCAAGATGTCGGCCAGCCCGTCGCGCTCTTGGTCGTTGAGCTGCGTGAGGTCTTGCACAGCGCGGCGCGGTAGCACCAGCGTCTCGAAGGGCCACACCGCCCAGAAGGGTACTAGGGCTACCCAGGTGTCATTTTCGACCACGAAGCGGGTTTTGCTTTTCTCCTCGATGGCAAGGTAGTCGCTCAGCAGCGTGCGGCCGTGCTTCTCGAAGTAGGCTTTCTGGGTGCGGCTTTCCTTGGCAGGCAGGTCGGGCACAGTGCGCTCGCTCCAGATTTGGCCGTGCGGGTGCGGGTTCGAGGCACCCATGGCCTGGCCTTTGTTCTCGAATATCTGCACGTAATTGATATTCGGGTCGGCGCCTAGGGTGCGAAACTCCTCGGTCCAGGTATCAACCACCTTGCGGATTTCCGCGATGGGCAGCTCGGGCAACGTCAAGTCGTGGCGCGGCGAAAAGCAGATGACGCGGCAGTGGCCGGTTTCGGCATCGGCGCGCAGTAGGCCGCCTTCCTCGTAGGTGCCAGTTTCGCCCTCGGGCAGCAGCGCCGCAAAGTCGTTGTCGAATACGTACTGGTGGTCGTATTTAGGATTCACGATGCCGCTGGTGCGCGTGTTGCCAGGGCACAAGTAGCAAGTGGGGTCGTAGGCGGGTGGCGCGGCGGTAGCCGCTTTTTCCTGCGCGCCCTGCCAGGGGCGCTTGGCACGGTGCGGCGATACGAGAACCCACTCATCGAGCAGCGGGTTGTGGCGGCGGTGGGGTTGCTCTGTGAAATCGAACATGGCGGGGAAAGTTAGCAAAGCCAGAAAGGCCCCAAACTTACTTACGTTCGTGCAACAAGTAGTGCCGTCAATAGCTAGCTATGGTTTCACAAGCTGCGCTCTGGCCTTGCTAATATTATGCTCTAAATCGTATACGCGCTGCTGCCAATAAGCAATAGCATCCATACTATTAACTCCTCCATTCCTACCTACTAGCTGTCGTGGGAAGCGAGTATTGTGAGCCCAATTCTTATTTTTATCATACTCAAATTCTACTTTGGTTGTTGGCTGGCGGCGATTTAGCCAATAGCGCAATTCTTTAACGTAATCGGTTAGCCTCTCCTGTAGGTACGCAACCAATTCCCCCGTCGTAGCTGGAATGTAGCCCGGCCCGCTACATCCGCACGAATGGTAGGTAACACCAACCACATACAGGCTTCGCAAGTGCTGCCACGCTTTAACATCATCTTTTGAAGGCGATTTAAAGTCAAGCCCCATATTCGCAGCGACTTGCGCACAATCAGGGCATTTAGCTGCTACAGATTTGCTTTCATCGCGAGCTACATCGTGCAAGAGCCTTCGCTTAAAAGTCTTGCGGCAGTCAAAGCATGCATAGTGAGCCTTATAGGTAGTCATTGCATAGCGACACATAGCAGTAGGTATAATTAAGCACCGGAGCGAAATACACTATGAACAATTAGTAGATGCAGGCATACTATGCTTCCTCTACCACCGCAAATACCAATGCCAGCGGCTCGAAGCACTCCATAAGTTGGTCGATAAAGCCGGGGTTATTAATGAGTACACTCAGCACGTTATCGGTCCGCTCCTGCAAGCCACCTTCGGGAAAGAGCTTATCCTTGAGCGCAGTGAGCTGCGAGTAGGCGGTCTCGTGCTTGGCTTCGGAGGCTTTAGCGAGGCGCTTTTCGAGGCCAGCGAGGCTGCCAGCGGCTTTTTGGGCTTCAGCGGCTACGGCTTTTACCAGTGTGGGGTCGAGGCGCTGGGCTAGGTCTTGCACTTGCTGGTAGGCAGCGGCAAGGGCTTCTTGCTGAGCGGCTAGAGTTACTTCTTCCTGCCCGAGCTGGGCGCCAACTTGCTTTTTCAGCTCACCTAGGGGTTTAAAAATATCGAGCGTATTCAAACCAAGCTTACGCAGCTTACCGAGGTTAGCGCGGCTCATATACATAGCCGAATTGCGGGGCAGCACGATAGGATAGGGCACGCCAAGCTGCTCAAATATACCTTTGAGCTGAAACCAGTACGCCACCTCGGCTCCGCCGCCGATGTAAGCGAGGTTGGGCATCAGGATTTCTTGGTACACTGGGCGCAGCACCACGTTGGGGCTGAAGCGCTCGGGCTCGCTTTCGGCCAAAGCCAGCAACTCGGCCTGCGAGTGGCAGCGGCTGGTGCCGCGCACTGTCACCTGGGTACAATCGGCGCCAGTTGCGTCGGGCTCCAACCGCTCGCGCTTGCCTTCGTCGGTGAGGAAGAATAGGTTGAGCGGGCGCGAATACACCTGCGGCTTGTAGCCGGCGGCCGTGAGTTGGCCATTGGTGGCCTGCACTGCCTGGTTGGATAGTTGGTTCTGAATTTCCTGTTTTAGCAGTGGCTTCAGCGCTTGCTTCAGCGCGGGGCGGTCGGCATCGAGGCACACGAGGCCGTAGCTACCGAAGAGACTAGTAGCCAGCTTGCGCGTGGCTTCGCTGAGCGTGGCGCTGCTGGTGTAGGCGTCTTTAAACGCGGCTGGCACCTCGGGCGGCAATTGGTTTAGGATTTCTTCGGCCAGCCCATCGAGCGGCAGGCGGCCTACTGGGCCACCTAGGGCGCCTTCGCCCGGCCCAGCCCAACTCAGCGTTTTGCCAAAAAGCTGGAAGTGGTTGATTTCGGCAAAGTCGTGGTCTTCGGTAGCCAGCCAGTACACCGGCACGAAGTCGTACTTTGGGTACTCGGCCTTGAGCTGCTGGCTGAGCTTGATAGCCGTAACTATCTTATAAACAAAGTACAGCGGCCCCGTAAACAGATTGAGCTGGTGCCCCGTCGTGATGGTGAAGGTTGTATCCTTGGCTAGCAAATCGAGGTTAGCGGCCACAGCGGGCAGCACCTCGCCGCCTAGGTCGGTGTACTGCGCCCGCAGGTCGGTCACCAGTCGCTGCCGAGCTTCGGGCGAGTAAGCAGCTTGCTTTTCTTCTAGCTGCGCCCGAAAGGCCACCAGCTCGGGCCGACGATTATAGAAAGGAGCCAAGGCCGGCGAGGCGGCGATGTAGTCAGTGAGGAGACCCGAAAAAGCGCCGGTGGCGGCGTAGGGCAGAGTAATACAATCGGCAGCAGCCATGAGCGCGGAGAAAAAAAGGGCGCGAAATTCTGCCAAGAACCCGGCACGGCCCGAAAAGTTAGGTATGCGGACTTTGTAGCCCGCGAGCGAGTGCAGCGAATATCACTATTAGAACGGCTCAGGCTCAGGATGCTTGCCACGCTCGGTCACAGACTACAAAGCCTGCGCAACTACACCGCCCAGAACCGCATTTCCAACGAGATACGCGTTTCGTCTTCGTTCAAATTCACGGCCCCACCGTGCAATAAATAGGGCGAAAAAAGGAGTACTTCGCCCATCCCCGGATTGGGCCGAATAATATCCAGCGGCTCAGCGCTACCCAGCACGCCGGGCACCGTGAAGCGCACGCCGTTGCTGACGGCCCCGCCAGCCGTGCGTAGGGTGCGGTTTTCGGGCCAGTGGTGCGAACCAGGCACCAGCGTCAGCGACGACTGCGCCGTGCTACCAGCCACGGGCACGTAGATATTCAGGCAGTTGTGGTAATCGGGTATCCACACGTCGCGGTGCAGTGGATTGTTATCCGCTTTGCCAGGCCGAATAATACGCAGGTGAAAAAACCGCTCATTATCCCAGGGATTGAGCGCTTGCACAGGCCGGCCGCACAGCTCGCCTACACGCTTCTCTAATACCGTGGCGGGCAGCGGCAAAAAGGCAGCTTGCTGGTACTCTTTTGTGCGGTTTACCACGGCCAGGTGCAGGTCGCGATTGTCGCCCACCACGCGGTGGTAGTGTGCTACGTCGAAGTCAGCGGGTACCGGGCAGCCCGCGTCGGTCAGGGCTTGGCGCACCAGTTGGGCGAGGCCTTCTTGCAAGGTGGCTTGCTCAGCAGCAGGCAAGAAACTGGCCACGGTGTAACCCTCGGCGGCCCAGGTAGTGCCAGCCGAAAGGTCGTCGTCGGAGGCTAGCAGGACGCGGCCATCCGTTAGGCCAGCTTCGCCCTGCACGTCGTAGGTAAATTCCTGTTGGTTGATGCGTACCTGCATAAGACCTTGGTTTACTTACTTATAAAAAATTTGTCATGCTGACGCAGGAAGCTTCTTATCAGGTTAGAACCCGGTGCAATAAGATGCTTACTTCGTCAGCATGACAAACGTAGGAACAGAAGCGAAAAGCAGTTATGCTATCGCTAGCGCACTACCTCGCCGTACAGGTCGAAGTCCGATGCGCCAGTGATGTGCACGTTGGCGAAGCTGCCCTGTGGGATGTGTAGGTCGTTGGTAGCCAGCACCAGTACTTCGTTGTCAACTTCGGGTGAGTCGAACTCGGTGCGGCCCACGTAGTAGCCGCCTTCGAGGCGGTCGAAGAGCACTTTATACGTCTGGCCCACGCGCGACTCGTTGTAATCCAGCGAAATCTGCTGCTGAATTTCCATGATGCGGTCGGCGCGCTCCTGTTTCACTTCGGCGGGCACATCGTCCACGAGGGTGTGCGAGTGCGTGTTCTCTTCGTGCGAGTAGGTGAAGATACCTAGGCGCTCAAACTTCGACTCCTGCACAAATTCGCACAGCTCCTCGAAATCGGCCTCCGTCTCGCCGGGGTGGCCCGCGATGAGCGTGGTGCGCAGCGCAATACCCGGCACCCGGTCACGGATTTCGCGTACCAGCTCCTTGGTGCGGCGGCTGGTAATGCCGCGGCGCATGGTTTTCAGCATGTTATCCGAAATGTGCTGCAAGGGCATGTCAAGGTAGCGGCAGATATTATCGCGCTCGCGCATCACATCCAGTGCCGCCAGCGGAAACTGCGAGGGGTAGGCGTATTGCAGGCGTATCCAGTCCACGCCGCTCACGTCGGAGAGGCGCTCTAGCAGCTCGGGCAGCTTGCGCTCGCCATAGGCTTGCAGGCCGTAGTAGGTCAGGTCCTGGGCAATCAGAATTAGCTCTTTGGTACCCATGCCTACTAGGCGCTTGGCCTCGGTTACAAGGTCTTCCATGGGGCGGTCTACGTGCTTGCCGCGCATCAGCGGGATAGCGCAGAACGAGCACGGGCGGTTGCAGCCCTCGGCGATTTTGAAGTAGGCGTAGTGCTTGGGCGTGGTCAGTAGGCGCTCGCCCACTAGTTCTTTCTTGTAGTCGGCCTCCAGCACTTTCAGCATCTGGGGCAGCTCTAGGGTGCCGAAATAGGCGTCTACCTGTGGAATTTCTTCCTCCAGCTCGTCTTTGTAACGCTGCGAGAGGCAGCCCGTTACGTAGAGCTTTTCGAGCTTGCCAGCTTCTTTCTCGTCGGCGTAGCGCAGGATGGTGTCGATGCTTTCCTGCTTGGCGTTGTCGATAAAGCCACAGGTATTGATAATGACAATGTTGGCATCCGACTTCTTGGCCTCGTGCGTTACTTGGAAGTCGTTGGCCCGCAGCTGGCCCATGAGCACTTCCGAGTCCACGAGGTTCTTGGAGCAACCTAGGGTGATAACGTTGACCTTGTTTTGTTTAAGCGTTCTAACTTTCATAAAGCACGGAAGTCTGCCCGACTTAGCGCGGGCAACATGGAAATAACTAGCGAAAAGAGCCTGCAAATTTACGACTCCCAAACAGTTAAAGCCTCGAACCAACCACTCTAGGTAGTTAGTTCGAGGCTCTTAGAAAGTAACTATGGACACCTAGGTGCCCTAGAGCGCCTCAAACTGGCGTAGGAAGCGCACGTCGTTCTCGGTGAAGAGGCGCAAATCCTTAATCTGGTACTTGAGCATGGTGATGCGCTCGATGCCCATACCCCAGGCGTAACCGGTGTATTTCTCCGAGTCGATACCGCAGTTTTCGAGCACGTTGGGGTCTACCATGCCGCTGCCGCCGATTTCGACCCAACCGCTGCCTTTGCAGATATTGCAGCCCGCGCCCTTGCAGATGAGGCAGGTAATATCAATTTCGGCGCTGGGCTCGGTGAAGGGGAAGTAACTGGGGCGGAACCGGATGTTAATATCCTCGCCAAACATCTCGCGTACGAAATAATAAATTGTTTGCTTGAGGTCGGCAAAGCTCACGTTCTCATCAATATACAAGCCCTCAATCTGGTGAAAGAGCATGTGCGCCCGCGCCGAAATGGCTTCGTTGCGGTACACGCGGCCGGGCATTACGCGGCGGATGGGCAGGGGCTCGTTTTCCATCACGCGCACCTGCACGGTGCTAGTGTGGGTGCGCAGCAGGTGCGGCTGGGCCACCTCGGCGCCGGGCGCGGGCTCCACGAAAAACGTGTCCTGCATGTCGCGGGCCGGGTGGTTTTCGGGGAAATTGAGGGCCGTAAAGTTGTGCCAATCGTCTTCAATCTCCGGGCCTTCGGCCACTGCAAAGCCGATGCGGGCGAAGATGCGCAGCATCTGCTCGCGCACCAGCATCAGCGGGTGGCGGGTACCTAGGGCGTTGGGCACCGTAGGCAGCGTGTAGTCGAACCCTGCGTCGGCGGGCTGGTTAGCGGTGGCTTCTTCCAGGGCTGCCTGGGCCTCGTCAAAGCGAGCCTGGGCCTGGTGCTTAAGGCCGTTGAGCTGCTGACCCACGGCACGTTTCTGCTCGTTGGGTACGGTTTTGAGCTGGTCGAAGAGGTCGGCCAGGCGGCCCTTGCGGCCTAGGTAGAGAAGGCGAAACTGGTCGAGGGCAGCGGCGCTGCTCACGTCGGCGGCGGCCACCTCGGCGGCCAAGCTCGAAATAGATTCCTGCATGATACCGGCAAAGGTACGGCGACCGGCGCCGGGCTAGGAAGGCTCTATCGGTAATACCAAATTATCCGTATAGCACGTTGGCTGAAAACTGGCATTGCCTTTGCAAAAGGGTAATCAGTTCCCTCCTCCCCACACTTATTTTTCTTTTCACTATGGTACGCCAACTGCTCCTCCCTTTGCTCGGCCTGGCTCTGCTCACCGCCGAAACCGCTGCGGCTCAATCGCAGTCTGTTAAGTCGGCCTCACCGGCATCGGCCGCCAAAACGGCCCGCACTACGCCCCGCGCCGGCCGCACCCTCACGGCCCGCGAGCGCAAGCAGGCCGAGGCCGCTGCTAAAGCTGCCGCCCAAAACCAAGCCGTAGCCATGGCTGCGCCCGCCAAGGACAACTGGAGCGGCTGGAGCAACGACCCGCTGAACCTGCCCGATGATGGCACCCTGTACCACCCCCACACCAACGTTTCGTCGGCACCGGGCATGCCCCTCAACCAAGTAAGCCACGGTGTATCTACCGATTACCACGGCCGCCCACTGCGCCGCCCTACCACTACTTCCTCGGGCACTACGCTGCCCACCGCGCGCTAGTGCACGCTTAGCTAGTAGCAGTTTATAACGGCCACGGACTTCGCCTTCCGTGGCCGCTTTGCGTACACAGGGGGCTAGTCGGCTGGTCGAGCTGGCTTAGAAATCTGTCATAACTCCTCTTGTTTATGCTTCGCTCCTTCTGTTTTGCACTGCTGGGCCTAGGCCTGCTCGCCGCGCCAGCAATGGCCCAAACCACGCCCACCAAGGCCAAAGCCTCAACTTCTAGCTCGGTTAAAACTAAAGCGGCGACTACCGTGCGGCGCACCAACCGGCTGAACGACGCCACCGAAAGTAGCAAAGGCCAGTCGGGCTATGCCGCCCCCGGCGAACCCATCACGCCTCCCGACGCCAACGGCAAGAACACGCCGCCCTACGACGGCCCTGCCGCACCCACCTCCAAGGGAACCACACTGCCCGCTCCAAAATAACCCCTAGGTACGCAAATAGCGGCCGGGCAACTCCTCTACTATGTGCTAGAGGAGTTGCCCGGCCGCTATTTGCGTATCTAGGGCAATTAGAAAGCAACTTCTACGTCTTCCTCTACTTCAACGGACTCGGTAACTGCTGCGCGGTAATAAAGCGTACTGCAATTTTCGGGGCGTAGCACTAGCTCGGCCGCCTGGCGGATGTCGGTCGGCGTCACGGCTTGTAGCAGCGCAGGCTCTTCGTTTACGAGGTTAGCATTGCCAAGCAGCTTGCCTATAGCCAAGGATAGGGCCCGGTTCAACAGCTCTATTTCGCCGAAGACCAGGCCAGTTTCGGCTTGGTTTTTTACTTTATCCAGCTCGGTAGCAGGCACGTCGGCTTGCAGCAGCTCCGCCACCACTGCCTCCACGGCGCGGTCGGCGTCTTCAAGCGCCACGCCGGCATTGAGCTTGCCGCTGATAACGAGCAGCCCAGGGTCGAGAGCGCCCGTGAGCGAGGCCGAAATATTATTGAACAAGGCCTGCTCCTTCACCAGCTTTTGGTGCAGGCGGCTCGACTTGCCGCGCCCTAGGAGGTCGCTCAACAGGTCCACGGCGTGGTAGCGCGAGTCGAGGCGGGCGGGCATATGGTAGGCCTTATACAGGGCCGACAGTGGCACGGCGGCCGTAGTTTCGGCGTGGCGGGCTTCCGTCTGGGTAGGCTCCTGGGGCAGTTGGCGCTCGTAGCGCGGGCCACCCTCGATGGGGCCAAACCACTTCTCGGCCAATTGCTTTACTTCATCAAACGCCACGGCGCCGGCTACTACTAGCACGGCATTTTGCGGAGCGTAGTGCTTGCGGAAGAAAGCACGCACGTCGGCCATTTCGGCTTCTTCGATGTGGCTGATTTCCTTGCCAATAGTGTTCCACTGGTAGGGGTGCGTGCTATAAGCCAGTGGCTTCAGCTTCAGCCATACATCGCCATAGGGCTGGTTGAGGTAGCTCTGCTTAAACTCTTCTACCACCACTTTGCGCTGCACATCGAGGCCATTCTGCGAAAAGGCTAGGTCGAGCATGCGGTCGCTTTCCAGCCAAAAGCCCGTTTCGATGTTGGCGGCCGGCAGTGAGAGGTAATAATTGGTGATGTCCTGCGAGGTAAAGGCGTTGTTTTCGCCGCCCACCTTCTGCAGCGGCTCGTCGTAGCTAGGCACATTTACCGAGCCACTAAACATCAGATGTTCAAACAAGTGAGCAAAGCCTGTGCGACTGGGGTTCTCATCGCGCGAGCCCACATCGTAGAGCACATTGAGCACGGCTAAGGGCGTGGTGAAGTCCTCGTGCACCAAACAGCGCAAGCCGTTGGCTAGAGTAAACTCTTGGTACTGTATCATGAAAAGCGGAGGGGAGTATAATAGCGTAGTAGTAGGCAAACCTAACAAATAGACCGGCAAAATGATGCGCCGGCCAGCGGCCTATAGCGCCAGGCGCACACCAGCCAGCCAAGTGCGCGGCACGGGTACCGCCCCGTAGTCTTGGCCCGCCAGGTTGCCCGAGCTGCCGCCGCTGCTCACGTTGGGGTCGTAACCGCGGTAGCTGCTGAGCACAAATAAGTTTTGTACGCCAACCCACACGCTGAGGTCTTGGCTAGCGAGCTGGCGCAGCCGGTAGGTAGCGGTGAGCGAGGAGAGGCGCACGTGGCTACCGTTTTCCAATTGGCGATTGGAAATCCAAATAAACTCTGTGTTGTAGGAGCTGACGCTGCCGGGCGCAGGCACGGAAGTGCTGAGGTTGGTAGGCGTCCAGTAATTGCGCACGCTGGTGGCACTGTTGGCCAGGCCCGTTGGCGCATCGAGCACAGTTAGCTGATGGTTAAGCACTTTATAGTCAAACTGGCCATCTAGCTGCGCATCCAGCGCGAGCCGACCTAGGCGCACTTGCTGGCTGAGGCTAGCCAGCTGAGCCGGAATACCACTACCTAGGTACCGCTTGTCCTGGTAACCGACCTGGCCATCGCCAGTGAGGTCGCGGTAGCGCACCGAGCCGCTGGCGGTGAGGCCATCTTGCTGGAAGCCATAGAAAGTGCCAAGGGGGTGATTATTGAACTCCTCACTACGCTGCATGGCATAGTCATTGCCCTGCAAGCGGTTGCGGTTGGCGCTGGCGGCCAGGCGTGTAGTGCCCTGCACGCGGCCGGCCTGCCAACTGGTAGCCACCGTTAGCTCCAGGCCCTGGTTGCGCACCATGCCCTCGTCATAATAAACGGTCGAGACGTACCCGCTGGCATTAGGTAGCGCTATAGAAGAGGAAAGCAGCACGTGGTACGAGCGGCGCTCATAGGCCACGAGTTGCGCCATGAAGCGCCCACTTGGCTCACCTAAGCGCAGACCTACCTCTAACTGGTCGGTACGCAAGGGTGCCTGCCTCCTGTACTCCTCATTCGGAAAAGTGCCCCCAGAGGTGAGTAATGCAGGGCCAAACATGTTCAAACCAAAGCCAAACAAACTAGTGCGCGCTACGCCCGCCCACAGCGTAAGGGGCTGGCTAGCACCTGCAACCTGTAAGTGAGGATGCCAACTTAGCTGAGCGCTAGGGTAATACTCGGCTTTATTATCATACCCAAAGCGCGCGTAGCTAAGCCCAACTTCGGCCTCTAGGGTGCTGTCGAGGGCGTAGTGCACGCGCGCCCAGGGCCGGTGCAGGCGCGGCCGAGCACTTATGGATGAAATAGCATAGCTGCCCGTCTTTGGAGTATCGTTGGCTTTGTCATAAAGCCGCAGCATAAGCTCGCTGTCCGAGGAATAGTTGTTTTTCTGATACTGATAGTCGATTTCGGCTCCCAGCCGGTGGTGCTGCCCTAGGCGGCGCTCGTAGTGCACCGCCAGCCGAGCCGCCAGCTGGTTGTTTTGGTAGGCTTGGTTACCCGACTGGTCACTCTGCTCGGGTGGGCCAAAAGAGTTGATGTATTGGCGTGGCGAAAAACTAGGGGCATCAAGTTGCGTAAGCTGCAGGCTCACTGACGCTTGCACCGTCAGGCCCAGCGCGGGCTGGTAGTCGGCCGCTAGCTGGCTCAGCAGCCGGCGCGTGCGCGGAGCACTATAGCTGTATTCGCTAATGGCCAGTGGATTACTAAAATAGCTCGGATACTGATTGTTGTCATTGGCGTAGCCGCTGTAGGCGCCCTGCGTGGTGCGCACCGCGACAGTAGGCAGGGCAAACAGCGCTGCCCGCGTGGCACCTTCGGTTCCCGTTACCAAGGGCAAGTGCTGGTCGGTTTGGCCTAGCGCCACCGTGGCCCGCAGCCCTAGGCGGGCGCTCGGATGCTGGTCGAGGGCCACGCGCAGGCCGTAGCGGCTGAGGTTGGAGTTGCGCAGCACGCCCGCCTGCTGCCGATAGTCGGCGCTGATGAGGTAGCCGGTGCGGGGCGTGCGCCCCTCCAGGCTCAACTGGTGCTGCTGCAAGCCCGCTACCCGGTAGGCAGCAGCTTGCCAGTCGGTGCCTTCTCCTAGCTGCGTGTTTGGAAAGGGTACGCCGCTTGCAGGCCCACCCCGGTTGAGATACGCCTCGTTGGCAATGGCCGCGTACTCGCTGGCACCTAGCAGGTCGTAGCGCTGGCGCACTTGCTGCACCCCTGCGTAGGCTGCGTAGCGCACCCGCAGCGGCTGCGCCGCTGTGCCACTCGCCCGTCGGGTTCGGATGCTGATAACCCCGTTGGCCCCCAGCGGCCCGTAGCGCGCCACGGCGGCCGGACCAGCCAGCACCTCAATGTGCTCGATGGCCTCGGGCGGCAACAGTTGCAGGGGGTTTGCCCCTGTCTCGGCTTGCTGCTGGGCCACTGTGGGCAATGAAGCTTCGCTCCTGACGCTGGGTAAAAACCGGTCGGGCGTCAGCTCGTCATTGAGCGCGGGCAGGCCATCGACGATGTACAGCGGCTGGCCCGACAAGCGCCCCTCGCTAGCCCCCCGAATGCGCACCAATTGGCCGCTGCCGGGGCTGCCATCATAGGGCGTCACTTGCACGCCCGCCACGGTGCGCAACTGGTCTTGCGCCGTGAGAAAAGGCCGCGTGGGTTGGGCCTGGCCCTGCACGCGCCAGGTACCTGGGGGCGCTAGCGAATCGGGCAGGCTACCCCTCAAAAATGAGTGTAGCGTATCGGGCGGCGCTGGGCTGGCAGCAGGGGGTATAACTTGGCTAACGGCCGGAAAACTCGCTTTTAATAGTAGGATGGAAAGGTAATAATTCACCATTCAATGAAATCAAAATGAAGCTTCTCAAAGCTACCTAAAAGCCTTCTTCCGTGCCAATCAGGGGCCTTTTTTGCGGTGCGCCCCTTAGTGAAAATGCTACCGCTACCTTTGTTAGCTCCAAGCCTTCTCTGCCCCTGCCATGACTTTCGACCGCCGCGATTATTCCAACGACGTGCTCAAGCAGCTCTACCGCGAGCTACTGCGGCCCCGCCTCATCGAGGAGAAGATGCTGATACTGCTGCGCCAAGGGCGGGTTAGCAAGTGGTTTTCGGGCATCGGGCAAGAGGCAGTGTCGGTGGGTAGCACGCTGGCACTCAATAGCGAGGAGTACATTTTGCCACTGCACCGCAACCTAGGCGTATTCACGAGCCGCGGGGTGCCCCTAGGTCAGCTGTTTGCGCAGTGGCAGGGCAAAAAGACGGGCTTCACCAAGGGCCGCGACCGCAGCTTTCACTTCGGCAGCCACGCCCACCACATTGTGGGCATGATTTCGCACCTAGGGCCACAGTTGGCCGTGGCCGACGGCATCGCGCTGGCCGACTTGCTCGATGAAAAGCCCCGCGTGACCCTTACTTACTCGGGCGATGGCGGGGCCAGCGAGGGCGACTTTCACGAGGCGCTAAACGTGGCGGCCGTGTGGCAACTGCCCGTCATTTTCCTGGTCGAAAATAACGGTTACGGCCTGAGCACGCCTAGCAGCGAGCAGTTTCGGGTTAAGTCATTCATTGACAAAGGCCCCGCCTACGGCATAGAAGCCGTGCAAGTCGATGGCAACAACGTGCTGGAGGTGTATCACCTCATCAAGACCCTGGCCGAAGACCTACGCCAGCGCCCGCGCCCAGTGCTGGTCGAGGCCCTCACCTTCCGGATGCGCGGCCACGAAGAAGCCAGCGGCACCAAGTACGTGCCCGCCGAGCTACTGCAAGAGTGGGCTCAAAAAGACCCCGTCGAAGCCTACGAAAAGTGGGTTCTGGCCGAGGGTATCGTGAGCGAAACGGCCCGCATACAACTCCGCGAGAGCATCAAGCAAGAAATAGAGGATGCCCTGCAAGAAGCCGACGCCGCCCCGCTGCCCCTCCCCGACCCTGCCGAAGAGCTGGCCGATATGTATGCGCCGTTGGCAACCGACAATGAGCACCTAGCAGATAACAACGCCCAAACGCCTAACGCTGAGCACGACGCATCAAGCTCTGAAGACCAAGCCCCTACGCTACGTTTTATTGATGCTATTTCGGCCGGGCTGCGGCAGAGCATGGAGCGCTACCCCGAGCTAGTGCTCATGGGCCAGGACATTGCCGAGTATGGCGGGGTTTTCAAGATTACCGAAGGCTTTGTGCAGGAGTTTGGCAAAGGCCGCGTGCGCAACACGCCGCTTTGCGAGTCGGCCATTGTGGGGGCGGGCCTAGGGCTCAGCATTCGGGGTAAGAAGGCAATGGTCGAGATGCAGTTTGCCGACTTCGTGACTTGCGGCTTCAACCAGATAGTCAACAATCTAGCTAAGAGCTATTACCGCTGGGGCCAAAATGCTGATGTGGTGGTGCGCCTGCCCACCGGCGCGGGCACCGCGGCAGGGCCTTTCCACTCGCAGAGCACCGAGGCGTGGTTTACGCACGTGCCGGGCCTAAAAGTGGTGTATCCCAGCAACCCGCACGATGCCAAAGGCCTGCTGTGCGCCGCCTTCGAAGACCCAAACCCCGTGCTGTACTTCGAGCACAAGCTACTGTACCGCGGCTTGAGTGGGCCGGTGCCGGCTGCGTATTACACCACGCCCATCGGGCAGGCCGCATTGGTCACGGAGGGGCACGAGCTCAGCGTCATCACCTATGGCCTAGGGGTGCATTGGGCCAAGGCTGCCTGCGACGAGCTCGGCATCATGGCTGACATCTTGGATTTGCGCACGCTGCTGCCCTGGGATACCGAAGCCGTGGCCCGCACCACCCGCAAAACTGGCCGCGTGCTCATCCTACACGAAGACACCCTCACGGGAGGCCTAGGTGGCGAAATAGCGGCCTGGCTGGCCGAGCATTGCTTCAGCAGCCTCGACGCGCCAGTGCGCCGCGTGGCCTCGCTCGATACGGCCGTGCCGTTTGCCCCTATACTGGAAGCCAGCTTCTTGCCGCAGCAGCGGCTGCGCGAGCAGTTACGGGCGCTGCGGGCGTATTAATGTTTAGTTGTTAGTGTTTAGCGGTTAGTTATTAGTGGACAGCTTACCATTAAGCACTACTCACTAGCCACTAACCTCTACCTTTCGTACCTTCCAGCTCACGCAATTTTCTCGTTTCGGTGAAATCTTTTCTACACTCGTTCTTGCCGCTTTTGCTGGCCTTGCTGGCCAGCTGCTCGGTGTACGATAAAGTCTTCCACCCGCGCCGCCTCCCTTCGCCCAGTATGACGGCCGAGGCCAAGGCCAAATACCGGGCGGCCGAAAAAGCGCGCCACAAAGGCCAGGTGCTCAAGATGGAGGAAATCACGACTGGCGCCACCGACCCCAATGCAGCGGGCGCCTCCAAAGACAAGGCCGACAACAAGCTGACGTACAACGAGCTGCCCGAGGGCACGAAGCTCAAGTACGACAAGCAACTGCTGGTCAAAAAGCCCAAACTCAAGCGCCGCCAGTACCACCACTACGATACCAGGCCCCTGAAGCCGCGCGAAGCCAGCCGCGAAAATCGCCGCCTGCGCAAGCATTCCAAGGGCGAGAGCCGCCCACGCGGTGCCAAGAACGACGCCACGCCCCTAGGCCAGCCCACCGACAGCAGCCCCGCCAACGAGCCTACTCCCGCTCCGCCTACTAAAGCGCCGCAGGTGAAGGAAATCAAGGTGAAAGAGCCTAAAGTGAAAGAGGAAAAAGCGCCCAAGGTCAAGGAAGAGAAGGCGCCGAAAGAGAAGAAGGCCAAGAAAGCGCCGGTTCCAAAGCCCGACCCCACGCAGGAACGCCCCGACTACTAAGCCCACTCTTTTTTCCTCCCTGCGATGCTTATTCACCTAGCTTTTGCGCTACTGCTGGCTACGCCGGCCCAAACGACACCTAGCAGCCTCAGCCAGCAGCGCGCTGCCAATCGGCGGGCCCTGCGCGAGGCCCGCGCTACCGATGCTGCCTACAAAGACAGCCACCTGGCCGTGTCGCGCCGCCAGCTCAAGCGGGGCGCGTCGGTGGCACCCGTGCCAGGGGCGGCCGACGAGCCTCGCTTCGACCGCGATGGCACGCCGCACGTAACCGAACCCAAATACCCCGGCTTGCGGTTACGCAAGTCTAAAAAGTAATTTTCTTCGTTTCTAGCTTTAGTTATGGCTACCTCTTGGCTTCCCCTCACGCAACCCGACCAACTAGCTGATATTGTGCGCGAATCGCACGAGCATCCCGTTCTTATCTTCAAGCACAGCACCACCTGCTCCATCAGCGCCACGGCCAAAGCCAAGCTCGAGCGCCAGTGGCCCGACGCTGCCCTGCCCGAGAGCACGACGCTCTACTACCTCGATTTGCTGCGCTTCCGGCCCATCTCGACCCAGATTGCGCAGGAGTTTGGCGTGCAACACGAGTCGCCCCAGCTGCTGCTTATCCAAGATGGCAAGTGCACTTACGATGCCTCGCACATGGGCATCCGCCTCGCCGACGTAGCCGACGCCGTGAGTTAATTATCGGTTATCAATAAGTAATGCGCAATTAGCAGCTGCTCTAGGCAGTTAAGCAGCTGCTAATTGCGCATTGCTTATTGATAGCTAAAGCGAACCTCTTGCCGAATTTCGGGGTTCAGGCTCAGCGCCACGGGGCAGGTGTGGGCCACGCGCTCTAGCAGGGCACGGTCGCTCTCGCTGAGGCTGGCTGGCAGTTGCAGGTCTACATCGAACTGCACAATGCGCCGCGGAGCATCTTGGCTCATTATTTTTTTCACCTGCATGGTGCTGCCTTTCAGGTCAAGCTGATGGCGCTCGGCCACAATGGCCATCGTAGTCAGAATGCAGGTACCTAGGGCCGTGCCGACTAGGTCGGTCGGCGAGAAAGCTTCGCCCCGGCCATGGTTGTCCACGGGCGCGTCGGTTTGAATGCTAGTGCCCGAGGCCACATGCGTGGCTTCGGTGCGAAGTTGCCCTTCGTAGCGGGCAGTGGCGGTAGGAGCGGTCATCATACCGCGAAGCTACTTACCTGCCGCCAACCGCCCGAAAAGTCGCTTTTCTTCTTTTGTTACTTTCAGCTGCTGTACACGCCAACTGTGCTATTTTTGACTTACTTATGAAGAAACTTCTGACTATTGGAGGGCTGGTGGGCCTGGGGGGCTTAGCGGCGGCCCCGGCCTGGGGGCAGGCGGTAGCGCAGCCAGTGCCTACGCCTCAGCCGGTACTGACGGTGGTGCCCTCGGCGGCCCCGTCCGACGAGCAGTCGTACCAGCACGAAACCGTGTTTGGCGTCAACTTTAATACCCAAGGTGGGCTCATTGGGGGGGTCAACGTGCGTTCGGCCCGCACAATGAACAGCAACACCCTCTGGTTTTGGAGCTTGGAGGGTGTCTTTTTTAAGAACCCCAAGGAAGAAAGCGTCATCAGCGACTTTGGGGGCACGTTTACGGCTTACAAAACCAACTACGCTTTTGCCCTGCGGCCATCCATTGGCATTCAGCGCATCTTATTCCACAAAGCTGCTGAGTCGGGCGTGCAAGTAAATGGACTGCTGAGTGCCGGGCCATCGCTAGGGCTGCTGATGCCCTACTACATCAGCTACGACTACACCTATGCCCAAACGGGCCGGCCTAGCGCCAACGATGTCATTGTAAACGAACAGTATGACCCCGGCAAGCACACGGCCCCGCAGGCCATCGTGGACCGGGCGCCATTCTTCGCGGGCATTAGCAAAACGCAGGTGGTGCCGGGCGTGCATTTGCGCGGCGGCCTCAGCTTCGAGTATGGCCGCTACCGCGATGCGGTAGCTGGCGCCGAGGTCGGCTTTTTGCTCGAAGCCTATACCAGGCGCTTGGTTACCCTAGACTCGTCGACGCCCGCCGCACCCGTGTCGCCCGACGTGCTGAACAAGCAGTTCTTCCCGTCGGTTTACCTCACGCTTTACCTGGGCCACCGTAGCTAGCCCCACCTAGGGTAGCCCCTACGCGGAACCAGCACAAAGCCCGGGCACTTTGCCTGGGCTTTGTTGTTAACTTTACACTATGGATACGATGCTGCTTTCCCTGCCTATTATTCAGCCTCAGCCCGAACCCGTGGCTCCGGCTCGCCCACGCAAGCCCGATTGGCTGCGCGTGAAGCTGCCTATTGGCCCCGACTACGCCGCTGTGCGCAAGCTAGTAGATGAGCATAAGCTGCATACCATCTGCGAATCAGGCAATTGTCCCAATATGGGTGAGTGCTGGGGCGCGGGCACGGCCACGTTCATGATACTTGGCAATGTCTGCACCCGCTCGTGCTCGTTTTGCGCCGTGGCTACCGGCCGCCCTTCCGAGCTAGACCTCGATGAGCCCCGCCGCGTGGCCGAGGCCATTAGCCTCATGAAAGTAAAGCACGCCGTTATCACCAGCGTGAACCGCGATGAGCTGAAAGACCGCGGCGCCAGTGTGTGGCGCGACACGGTGGTGTTCACCAAAGAGCTGAGCCCCGAAACGACCATCGAAACGCTGATACCCGACGTGAAAGCCAACTGGGCCGCGCTGGACGTGATGATTTCGGGCGGCCAGGAAGTGATTTCGCACAACATGGAGACTGTGGGCAGCCTCTACCGCCTCGTGCGCCCCCAGGGCAAGTACGACCGCTCGCTGGAGCAGATTCGCCGCACCAAGCTGCAAGGGCACCGCACCAAGTCGGGCATCATGCTGGGCCTTGGCGAAACCGCTGACGAAGTGCACCAGGCTATGGATGACCTCGTGGCTAATGGCCTCGATATCCTGACCCTAGGGCAGTACCTACAACCCACCAAGCGCCACCTCGAAGTAGCCGAGTTCATCCACCCTGATACTTTCGCCCGCTATAAGGAAGAGGGCTTGGCCCGCGGCCTGAAGTACGTGGAAAGCGGCCCGCTAGTACGCTCGTCGTACCACGCCGAGCGCCATGTTAATGTACCTATCTAATCTACTTATTAGCAAGGCATAAATAGTTGCAGCAGTTCAGGCTAGGTTAGTACCTTCGCTTTAATGCTGCATCATTTTTACCCTACCGGCCGAATTAGTCGCTGGCCATACTTCTGGCGTGTACCAGCGCTGTATTTACTAGCATTTATCTGCTACGGCCTACCACGGTTCGCTGAGTATCAACTGAACGATACAGCAGCGCATTGGAGAAATATAGCGTTCGCTGGCATTGTCTTCTGCTTTTACATGGTAGTCGTGCAAGGTGTCAAGCGCCTGCACGACCTAGACTTGCGAGGCTGGTGGCTCTTGTTCATACTTGTACCCCTAGTTAGCATTGGCCTAGGTAGCGCCCTAGCTTTTGTATCGGGCACAGCCGGGCCCAACCGCTTCGGTCCTTCGCCTTCGCAGCCAGCCACCCCGCCCTTCGCATTAGCCTAAAAACAAAAAGCCTCGCCAAATTTGGCGAGGCTTTTTTGTAACTTACCTAATGGTCAGCCAGTCGCTTAGCGATAAGCTTGACGCTGGCGGGTGTCAGTAGGCGGATAGTTGCCGAGTACGCTGTTCACGATGCGGTAGGTTTCTTCTTCCGTAATCGTGTTTTTGTCGAGCTGCGCTTGGCCAGTACCGCGCCATGCTAGCTCCTTGCGCTTAGCATCCACGATATCGATGATAACCGTGCCAGCTTTGTAGTTGTACGAACCACCGTAGGGGTAGCCATAGCCATACCCACCGTAACCGTAGCCATAGGGATAACCATAGCCAAAGGGGCTACCGCCCACCCGTTGCTGCTGGTTTTCGATGCGTACGCTGTAAGCTACAAATACATCGGGGCTAGCATTGCCAGCCACTTCAGTCAGGCCTTTGGCGCCTAGGTCCTTCGTCACGGCATCGCGAATGCGCTGGTCGGTGAAGGACTCGTAGCCACGGGCGGGGCCACCTTCTGTGTCATTGGCTTGCTTAGGGTACCAAGCCCAAGTTTTATAAGCACGGAAGTTGACGGCGTGGTCAAAATCGCTGGTTGAAGCCACGTTGGCCGTGGTGCAGGCGCCTACCCCGAAGGTTAGTGCCAGGCCCGTGACCGCCAGTGCGGCCGGGCGGGCCAGAAAACGAGTGATGCGGTTCATAAGGCTAAAAATTAATAAGATAATCCTGCTTGCGGAGGTACTGACTTAACGCTGCCCACCTGAGCAATGTTCCAAAAAAAGTAGGCAAGCCGACTACTTTTATTAGCTAGGCTAACAACCCAAAACACGCCATACCGAGGGCTTGTGCAAGCTCAGTCTGGCGTGTTTTTGATGATGGCGGACTGCGTAGGTTTAACGCAGAGCGGAGACATTGTATTGCGCTTAAAAATCGTCTGTCATGCTGAGCTTGCGAAGCATCTTATCACGTTAGATTACTGCCTCTGATGTGATAAGATGCTTCGCAAGCTCAGCATGACAGGCTTTTTAAACCTAGTACGACGGGCCTTTGTCAGTCGAAACCAGTTGTTCGGGCTCGTCTGCGTACTCCTCCAATGGCGTGCAGCTGCAAATGAGGTTGCGGTCGCCGTAGGCCGAATCGATGCGGCTCACAGTGGGCCAGAACTTGGCATTGCGCACGTAAGGCAGCGGGTAAACAGCCTGCTCGCGCGAGTAGGGACGCGTCCACTCCTGGGTGAGCACGATGGCAGCGGTGTGCGGGGCGTGCTTAAGCACGTTTTCCTTAGCGTCGGCGCGGCCTTCTTCTACCTCCGTGATTTCCTTACGGATGGCAATCATGGCATCGCAGAAGCGGTCGAGTTCCTCTTTGCTCTCGCTCTCCGTGGGCTCAATCATGAGTGTGCCAGCTACCGGGAAGCTCACCGTAGGCGCATGAAAGCCGTAGTCCATCAAACGCTTAGCAATGTCTTCTACCTCAATGCCAGCCTTTTTGAAGTGGCGGCAGTCGAGAATCATCTCGTGGGCACAACGACCTTGGGCGCCAGTGTAAAGCACGGGGTAGTGCGCCTCGAGACGAGCCTTAATGTAGTTGGCATTCAGAATAGCCAACTCGGTAGCGCGGGTGATGCCTGCGCCGCCCATCATCGAAATGTAGGCGTAAGAGATGGGCAGAATGCTCGCCGAGCCATATGGCGCGGCCGACACGGCACCGCTGTCGCGGCCTTCTACCGGCACCACTACGTGGCCTGGCAGGTAAGGAATCAAATCTTCTACCACGCCGATGGGGCCCACGCCAGGGCCGCCGCCGCCGTGCGGAATGCAGAAGGTTTTGTGCAGGTTGAGGTGGCACACATCGGCCCCGATGCTAGCGGGCGAGGTGAGGCCTACCTGGGCGTTCATGTTGGCGCCGTCCATATACACCCGGCCACCGGCCTGGTGAATGAGCTCGCAGATTTCGATAATCGTTTCCTCGTACACGCCATGCGTGCTGGGGTAGGTCACCATGAGGCACGAGAGGCGGTCGGCGTGCTGCGCGATTTTGGCGCGTAGGTCGTCCATATCCACGTTGCCTTCGTCGGTGCTTTTCACCACTACTACCTGCATGCCAGCCATCACAGCCGAGGCAGGGTTGGTGCCGTGAGCCGAAGCTGGGATGAGGGCCACCGTGCGGTGGTTGTCGCCGCGGCTGAGGTGGTAGCCACGAATGGCTAGCAGGCCGGCATACTCGCCGTTAGCACCCGAGTTGGGTTGGAGGCTGACGGCCGCGAAACCGGTCACCTCGCAGAGCCAAGCTTGCAAGTCGCGGATGATTTGCTGGTAGCCTACCGTTTGGTCGGCCGGGGCGAAGGGGTGCAGCTGGCCGATTTCGGGCCAGGTCACGGGTATCATCTCAGCCGTGGCATTGAGCTTCATGGTGCACGACCCTAAGGGAATCATGCTGTGCGCAAGGCTCAAGTCCTTATTTTCGAGCTGCTTCATGTAGCGCAGCAGCTCATGCTCGGCGTGGTGCGTGTTGAAGACGGGGTGCGTGAGGTACTCACTAGTGCGCTGCAGGCTTTCGGGCCAGGTCAGCGTCAGCTCGGCCTCGGCGGTGGGGGCAGCTGGGGTAGCCACTTCCTTACCTAGGACCTTGGCGAAGATGTCTACGATATCGCGCACATCATCAAACTCCACGTTCTGGTGCAGGCTGATGCCCACCAGCGTGTCCTCATAGTAGCGGAAGTTGATGCCAGCCGCTTCGGCTTCCGTTTTCAGCGCCTGCTGCATCTCGTGGCTTTCGAGGCGCAAGCTCAACGTGTCAAAGTAATTGCTGTTCAACTGCTCTACGCCCAGAGCCTTCAATTCGGCCTCTAGAATCTGAGCAAACAGGTGCGTGTTCACAGCGAACTGGCGGATGCCTTTCGGGCCGTGGTACACGGCAAACATACCAGCCAGCACACTCAATAGCACCTGCGCGGTGCAGATGTTGGAGGTAGCCTTTTCGCGGCGAATGTGCTGCTCGCGGGTTTGCAGCGCCATGCGGTAAGCTTTATTGCCAGCTGCGTCCACGCTTTGGCCGATGATGCGGCCGGGAATAACACGCTTAAACTGGTCTTTGCACGAGAAGAAGCCTGCGTGTGGACCACCAAAGCCCATCGGCACGCCGAAGCGCTGCGACGAGCCTACGCAGATATCGGCACCCAGCTCGCCAGGCGACGTGAGGAGCGTGAGCGCCAGCAGGTCGGCTGCCATTACCACAAACAGGTTGTTGGCGTGGGCGTTATCAATAAATTCTTTGTAGTCGAACACCGTGCCGTTGGCGCCGGGGTACTGCACAATGGCTCCAAACAGCGCCTCATCGGCTAGGTCGGCCGTGCGGTGGTCACCTACCACCAACTCGATACCTAGGGGCGTGGCGCGGGTGCGCAGCACGTCGATAGTTTGGGGCAGCACCTGCTCCGAGACAAAGAACTTAGTGGCGTTTTTCTTCTTGGTTTGCGAGTGCAGCAGGTGCAGCGCCTCGGCGGCGGCGGTAGCCTCGTCGAGCAAGCTGGCGTTGGCGATGGGCAGGCCGGTGAGGTCAATCACCATTGTCTGGTAATTAATGAGCGCCTCGAGACGGCCCTGCGCAATCTCAGCCTGGTAGGGCGTATAGGCGGTGTACCACCCGGGGTTTTCCAGAATGTTGCGCTGGATAACGGGCGGCAACGTCGTGTCGTGATACCCTAGGCCGATATAGCTTTTATAAACCTTATTCTGGCCGGCAATCTGCTTGAAGCGCTTTAAGAACTGGCGCTCAGTGAGTGCCGGCGGCAGGGCCAGCGCCTGGGGCAGGCGGATGGCGGCGGGCACCGTTTCGGCGATGAGCTGAGCCAGGTCGGCGGCGCCCACGGCTTGCAGCATAGCTTGCTGGCTGGCGTGGTCGGGCGCGTTGTGGCGGGTTTCAAACACGTCGGCGGGCTTAAATCGGAACGACATAGGTAGGGATATGAGGCGAGACTAAAAAGCAGCTTTTTACTAAGACAAAGTTACACCCTGAACAGGCCGACTCAGCCGCCGGCATTGGCGTCAAGCTTGCCTTAGTACAGGCACAAGTGTAGCCCTAGGTACCGTGTACTGCTAGCGCAAACACGGCACCTAGGGCTACTGTGCGTACCCGTAACTAGTACATTCCCTTTGCTACTTAGCGAGTAACTGCGTCGAAAACCGCTTCCAGTACAAATAAGGACTAACCTTCAGTATCAGCAGAAACAAGGGTAAGCGTTTATCAACACCATTTCCTATTTTCAGAATATTAGAAAACTTTATATAGCTGCTGTATTTATCCAACAGTTGCTTTACTGCTTCATAGGGCATATTAGCCGAGGTGATAGTCAGCGTCAAATTTCTAATCCAAGTATAGAGAAACAAGACCATATTAACTCGCATTTCCTGGCTAGCCTGTGTATCCTGCGCAAAAGCGTCTTCTATTGCTTGGCAGCAGTCCGGAATACCTAGGTATTTATTCAAATCGCCTAATCTGGTTGTGATTGACCCAGCTCGTTCGTAATAATTATAAAGAGGTTTGGGATAGAAATACAGTTGACGGGCCTTTTTCCATAATAACGGCTTAATAAGCATATCCTCATAATAAATATTATCAACAAACTTAATATTATCAAACAATGACTTGCGATAGAGATTATTCCAGATATAAGATGTTTCCTTAAAACGCAGCATGGCATCAATCGCCGTGGCCCCATCTACTAAGCCAGTAAGACTAGCTTTCCATACTTCGGGCTTTTGGGGTTCGCTGGTGCGAACTCGAAACGTATCACAAACCACAATGTCAACGTCGTGCTCAGTTGCAATAGCTGCCATTTCGGCCAGCATAGTAGGCACTATGGTATCGTCACTGTCAACGAATAGTACGTAATCACCCGTCGCAATTGCTAGTCCATTATTACGGGAAACAGATACGCCGCTATTGAAAGCATTTTCAAGGATTCTAAATTTCGTGTAGCTATTTTTAGCAAACACTCCTTTTGCCAAAGCAATGGAAGCATCTGGTGATTTATCATCAACTACTATTACTTCTATATCCTGATACGTTTGGTCTATAATTGATTGTATGCAAGCTTCAATATGAGCTTCTACTTTAAAAACCGGAACAATAACGCTTACCTTCATAAGGAAATAACAGTTAAATAGTTAATAACAAGTTATCTTATGACAGCTTGCATTAGCTCACTTAGTGGCCAGTCAAAAATAGGGTTAGTTTTATATAAAAACGTAAATTAACCTAAAACTTCTGCCTTGTCAGGCTCCCCAATACCGGAGGCAAGCACTTGCCCGTATCAGGAGGCAAAAAAGAACTTACCGCGCTCGCGCGCTCTTCTCATGCCTGCCCCTCCTGCTCTTTCCGGCCTCTACCGCCCCTCGCTCGCCCTGCTCACCGACCTCTACCAGCTTACGATGGCCTATGGCTACTGGAAGCAGGGCCTGCATGAACGCGAAGCTGTGTTTCACCTCTACTTCCGCCGCGCACCGTTTGAAGGCGGCTATGCGGTAGCGGCCGGACTGGCACTGGCAGTCGATTATTTGGAAAATCTGCGTTTTACACAGGAGGACATCGCTTACCTCGCCAGCCTGCAAGGCAGCAAAAACGGCCGCCTTTTTCCCGACGACTTCTTGGCCTACCTGCGGGACTTAACATTCACTTGCGACGTGGACGCCGTGGCTGAAGGCACCGTAGTATTTGGCAATGAACCTCTGATGCGCGTGCAAGGCCCACTGCTACAAGCCCAACTCGTTGAAACCGCGCTACTCACCGTCATCAACTTCCAGACACTCATCGCCACTAAAGCTGCCCGCGTGCGCGACGCGGCCGGCCCCGACGCTACGGTGCTAGAGTTTGGCCTGCGCCGCGCCCAGGGCCCCGACGGTGGCCTCGAAGCCACCCGCGCCGCCTACCTAGGTGGGGCCGATGGTACCAGCAACGTGCTAGCCGGTCGGCTCTATGGCATCCCGGTGCGCGGCACGCACGCCCACAGCTGGGTGCAGGCTTTTGGCGACGAAAAGCAGGCTTTTGCTGCCTACGCTGATGCTTTTCCCGACGATTCTACTTTCCTGGTCGATACCTATGACACCCTCGATGGTGTGCGCCACGCCATTGAGGTGGCCCTCGACATGCGCCAAAATGGCCACGAGCTAGGCGGCATTCGCCTCGACTCGGGCGACCTAGCCTACCTCTCCAAGGCCGCCCGCGAGTTGCTCGACGCCGCCGGCCTGCCGAACGTGCGTATCGTGGCCAGCAACGACTTAGAGGAAAACCTCATCACCAGCCTGCGGCAGCAGGGCGCGCGCATCGATATCTGGGCCGTGGGCACGCAGCTCGTCACAGCTTACAATCAGCCCGCCCTAGGTGGTGTGTATAAGCTGGCCGCCCTACGCACTGCCGATGGCCAAGACTGGGACTTCACCCTCAAGCTTTCCGAGCAGCAGGCCAAAACCAGTATTCCCGGCATCTTGCAGGTGCGCCGCTACCTAGGCGACCACGGTCAGCCCCGCGCCGACATGATTTACAACGTAGCCGCGCCCGCCTCGCTGCCCGAAGCGCCCATTATTATCGACCCCGCCGACCTCACTCGCCGCCGGCCCGTGCATCCTGGCGCCCCCTTCCGCGACCTACTGGCCCCAGTGCTGCGGGCAGGCCAGCTAGTGCAGCCACTACCAACATTAGAGGAGAGCCGAGAGCTGGCTCGCCAGGAAGTCACGAGCCTCGACCCCAGCATCCGCCGCTTCCTTAACCCACACGTGTATCCAGTAGGCCTAGAGCAGCCGCTGCACGAGTTTCGCACACAGCTTATGCTAAAGAAGCGACCGGTGCGGCCGGCGTAAGTATTCTTACAGAGCGTAAATTGGTCAGGAATTGCAAAAACACGTTGCCTAGGTTGATTTACTTGAAAGCTTTTTGCTACCGCACGCATGGCTTCCTTTTATGCTGAATTACACGTTGAGGGCAGCTCCTACCGGGTGGTACACTGTAACTACAGTTGCTATCAGAACATTGACGCCCGGGGTCGTGTAAACGGTAAGACACGGCACCACCCGCTAGAGCTAGCGCTGGACGTACCAACCGACGACGGGTTGATAAGCTGGGCTACCGCTACGCGTAAGCCGCTCGCTGGAGAAATCATTTTCTACGACATAGCCAGTCGGGTAGCGCACGAAACTATTGCCTTCACCGCTGGCGAATGCGTGCAGTACCGCGAACAATTTGCTAGCGGTGCCACGGGCGATGGTGCCTATGTGTGCCACCTTACCATCGTAGCCAGCGATTTTGAGCTGCGGGCGGGCGGCCCAACAACGGCCCTCGCTATCGCTACCAAGCTAGCTGCGCCGAGCAAGGCTACTGAAACACTCGCTGCCATAGTCCTCCATGAAACCAGCTCCGCTAGTGCACCAATATCGCCAAACTTAATAGCCCGCACAGATAAAGCGCCGACTCTAAGCCCACCCTTGGCGGCTATGCTGCGTTCTACCATCTTGGTAGCAGCCACGGCTGGCCCCGGTGGACCCGCCAACTTCGAGAATGCTGTGCACACTGACTTGCAAGCTCTTTATGATACCCCCACCGGTAAGCAGTTGCTCGACTCGCTCCACGCTTCAGGTCAGAAGATATACATCCACTACGCGCCCGAAAACTCTATCGAGCTCAACCGCCATAACTGGGAGAAAGGTTTTTACGCCCTTGACGGCGTAACGCCCGGCGCGGGCCTAGGAGTTGGGGTCAATTACAACCCGACCCTAGCCAAGGCCGGTGAACTGCCGTGGAATACTAGGCCCCCAGGCATTGGATTAGCCCACGAGCTTATTCATGCCGAGCAGGCTGCCTACGGCCGCATGCGACGCGGTGACACCACCAACCCTGGCGGCCCCGACGCCCGCAATCCCAAAAAACCACCCCAAGTGCCTCACTACGAACTGGAAGCCATTGGGGTGCATCCCGAGCATTCGTACGCCTACACCGAAAATAAGCTCAGGGCTGAGTGGAATCCACCGCAGGGCCAGCGCGAATACTACTAAGCAGTTCTTTTACTTCTTATGACTGAAACCCTAGCTATTCGCAATGCTGACTGCCTACTAACGGTGACGGCTACTCAACAAGCGCCGGGCCAGCTCGACCTACGCTACCAGGTGCACAACCACGGCCAGCTGCCTCTGTACCTCTGCAACCAGCTCTACGAGCTACCGGCTAGCAACCCTGATTCTATTCCACAGCTGTTGCCTGACCTCGTGCACATTCAGGTAGAGCCAGAAGGTGTGCACCTAGATAAAGCGCTAATGGACCTGTCCTTTCGCGAAGGAATTCGGGTGTTAGATATTCCCTACCTCACCCAAGTACTACCGGACCACTCGTATGAACAGGCGCTTCGCTTGGCCCTACCCTTGCGTCCCTACCGCGTGCACGGTAATCAACCTAGTCAGGCACCGCCAGCACTCCTACCTCTACGGTTTTCGCTAGGTTACTTCAAAGGCCAACAGGGCATAACCGCTTATGAAGTAGCAGATGGCCCGCCCACCGATACGTATCAGGTGGCACCCTCTCGTAACAAGGAACAGCAGTTGCTCACCGTAGGGCCATTCAAAGAGGTAGTGCCCGTCGCAGATACTCTTCTAAATACCACACCAGCCCAAGCTGCTAGCGCCGAGCAATGGACGCCGTGGGGCTAGTTCCACTGGCACCCGCCGCTTTCTGAACCTAAATATGTACCTAGCGCTCTGGGAGTAAGGTCTGCACGAGTTCTGCACGCAACTGATGCTGAATACGTGACCGATAACGCCGATGTAAGAATGAGTCAATTAAATTTTGACCACAGCCTAGGTAGAAGTGCAGGTAGTTGCTCTTCCGTCCAGTCTTCGTCTTTCGTTTCGGTTGAACCGTCGTAGTCTAGCCCCTGCTCATAGGCGATATTTCTGGGAAATGATTCATCTTCTTCCATGCCCGTAAGTACAGCAAAGGCTTTGTCAGCAACATAAAGCAACGGTTCAAAATCAGTATTCCCTTGCGTCGCAGCCAACTCAGCCAGAGCATCTGGATTACGTAATGCTTCGAAGAACACCTGTTCTCCCTGACTGATAAGCCAGCACCGGGAGTACAAGTACGAATCGTCGGATACCCACCCTTGTATGATTTTTTGCGCTGCTATAATGCCAAAATCGTCTGCGGCTAGAATATACTGCCGAAACAGACGCTCGAAATCAACGATATCATCTAGCGAATGCTGAGCAAGCGCTTCAATCAATTTGGTTTCTTGACTATCTAGGCTACCCACCGCTGCTTGATGTGTCGCATCGATAAGCTGCCAAAACTCTGTCTGATTCATCTTTTTTCTATAGAGAAATTAGATAATGATATAAAACAAACGCTCTTGGGCACGAGTGTCTCCACCCGAACCCAAGAGCGTTTCACTCTTAGTAATTATTTGTTTAGCAAGCCCTTTCTACTCATATTTCAACTCGCCCGCCGCTACGCGTAGCGTCACGCCTGCTTCGGCGGTGAGGTAGCCGGCTAGCTGGGCCTGGTAGCCGCTTTGGGCGAGTTGCTGTACGAGAGCTTCGGCGGCTTCGGGGGCCGTAACGAGCAGCATGCCGTTGCCCATGTTCCAGTAGAGATAGGCAGTTTCGGGGCTGATGCCGCCAATTTCGCAGAGGCGCTGCATGGCGGGCAGGGGCGCGAAGAGGTTATCAAGTACCGCACCGAGGCCGTTTTTGAGCACGCGCTTAAAATTGTCGGCCACGCCGCCGCCCGTGATGTGGGCTGCGCCGCGCAGGGGCAGGCCAGCATCGAGCACCGCTGTGAGGGCGGGCGCGTAGATGAGCGAAGGCGCAAGCAGGGCCTCGCCCCAGGTAGCGTACTGGTCGGCGTCGGTGCCGTCGTAGGGCGCCGTGTGCCAGTTGTCGCCAAAGAGGCGCTGCAACGTCTTGCGGGCCAGCGAGTAGCCATTGGAGCGGAACGAGGGCGAGCGCAGGGCCACTACGGCATCGCCAGCCTGGGCAGTGGCGCCGCTCAGGGGCTTATCGAGGCTGGGGTGCAGCACGCCGATGGCCGTAGAGCACCAGTTGAAGTTCATGCGGGCGCCAGGAAAGCCGCCAATGCGGTTGCCTAGCTCAGCAATCTCGCCGCCAGTAATGGCGATTTTTGAGAACTGGCAGGCGTCGTGCAAGCCACGCATCATCTCGTCTACCACGTCGTAGTCGAGGGTGTTCACGTCGATGATGTTCGACAGGTTAGTGGGCACGAAGCCAGCCGCAATGAGGTCGTCGGCGGTCATGGCTACTAGGTCGTAGCCTAGGGTGTCGTATTTATCTAGGCGCTCGCCTAGCTCAATTTTGGTCCCGATACCGTCCGAACTGATACCTAGGCGCTCTTGACCAAAACGAATTTCGTTGCTAAAGCCCCCGTCTAGGTCGCGGGCAGGCTCACCAGGCAAACCTGCGCGGGTCGCGAAAGTCTTTTTCGACCAGTTGTAGGCGTTTTTAGAAGCGGCATTGCCGAGGTCGATAGAGTAACCTGCGTCGGGAGTTTGAGCGTTGTTCATACGGAAGGCCACGCCTTTGGACCTGAGCTCGTTCCAGAGATACTACTTCCAGAAAGGCTGAATACCAAAGCAGCGCAGAATTTTTACGGTTCAGGGTTTGCTAATAGATATCGGCAACTTCTTATATATTAACTACAATGCGACTTATTATTTACTAAACAATAGCAACTTGCTTTACAAATATTATTTAAACCGATGCTAGCCTACAGCTACTTTATTCTTAAGAATTCCTCTTTTCAAGGAAAAGAATGAAATAGCTAATAACAATTTTACACCATTAAATGACAGAATTTTATGCCTATGCCAGCTACTAAAGTATATCTCCATTGCTCGCTTATAGTCTTTTAATCGAACCGCATTTACAATAGCGGCGGGAGCCTTAGACACTAGCCATTCTTGCTTATATTTAGAAGATTCAGTCGGCACGTTCAATGAACTCACCGCATTGAAAGCATAAATACTAGCATTGTTATCGTCCTTCGTACCAACGCTACTTGCAGAGATGCGATAGCAATTAGTATAACTATTCACAAAGAACATTTTATAGTTTCCTAGGCCTAGCTGCAAGCCAAAATCGAAGTCGCAGGCATCGCCCGTGCCTTCATCATACTGAATATTTTTAACTATATGAGATTTAATCATATAGCCATCATTGGGAAACTGCTGCAGAAAGCCTGCTTCTAATGGCGAAAGTTTTAAGCCTTCATAAGTCGCTGTTCTATAAAAAGCCTTATTGAGCTCTTCCGAATCCTCTTTATTTATTACGCCTTCATTGGACATTATATATTGCTTACCAAAAGCAATATCAATTTCCGGATGCTGTTGAAAGCAATTATAAAGCGTTTCCAGCGCCGTAGGCATTAGCGCATCATCATCGTGCAGCAACACGGTTAAATCCCCAGTTGCACTTCTGAACAAGCTATTAACATTACGTGCCTGCCGCAGAGAAGGAGAATTATGAAAATACTTGATTTTCACATCTGTGTCTGGCAAGTTCGCTTTCACCCACTCCTCAGTGTCGTTCAATGATGAATCATCGCCTATCAGGATTTCATACGGACGCCGTGTTTGATTCAAGCAAGAGGCTACCGCCTGCTGCAATACATCGAGCCGGTTGTAGGTTGGAATACAGATGGAAACATTCATAGCGCTATAATATTCGACGAATTGCAGAGTGTTGTGGCTAGTTAAGAAGCGCAAATATAGCCATTTGCTATAGCTCTAGAAGAACTCGCAGGCGTTCATTCGCAGGCCATTATGCTTAGCAAACCCATTGCCCTAGGTACTTAACCTAGAGGAAATATCCCTTAATCCATCAAGAATCTTTCGCTCCTAAATATCTGCTAAGCAGCCACGACCGTATTACAAAAGATAGCCAACCAACTGGTTAGTGCTCCGTTGGCAATGGCGCTTTTGCGCTCACCGAGGGCACCTTGTCTACGATGCGATGGCTCTGGCGCTCTTCTTGGATGTGGCGCAGGTAACGCGTTACATCGCCGGTCGGATACTTGCCAGTGAAGCACGCAAAGCACGAGCCGCCGTGGCCACGCTCTTCCGCAAATAAGTCCTGCAAGTCGCTCAAATCCTGATAAATAACCTTATCAGCCTCAATAAACTGACAGATTTCCTCTTCTGTGTAATTGGCCGCAATCAGCTCGGTGCTCATGGCCATATCGATGCCATAGATACAAGGCGACACAATGGGCGGCGCGCTCGAAATGAAATACACCTCGCTGGCGCCCGCCTCGCGTAGTAGCCGCACGATGCGGCGCGACGTGGTGCCGCGCACAATGCTATCGTCCACCACGGCCACCTTTTTGCCTTCGACAAAGGCGCGAATGGGGTTCAGCTTCTTCTTCACCACGTCCTCGCGGCCAGCCTGAGTCGGCACGATGAAGGAGCGGCCCATATGATTGTTTTTCACCATGGCGCGGCGGTAGGGCACGCCAATGGCTTCGGCCAAGCCCGAGGCTGAGAAGTAGCCCGACGAAGGCACATCAATCACCATATCGGGCTTAAGGCCGGCATCGACCACCTTGCGGGCGATAATCTTACCTAGGCGCACGCGCTCGCGGGCCACTAAGCGGCCGTGAATGGTCGAGTCCTCACGGGCGAAGTAAATCTGCTCAAACACACAGAACGCCTTAGGCACGGTGTTCTGGTTTTTGTAGTGAACCTGAAAGTTGTTGTCAATGAAAATCGCCTGGCCCGGGCCGACGTTCTCCACAAATTCAAAGTCGAGGTAGTCGAAGCAGGTGCTTTCCGAGGCAAAGGCGTATACTGGTCCCTCAGGCGTGTCGCGGCGGCCCATCACCAGTGGACGGATACCTAAGGGGTCCGTAAAGGCTAGCAGGCCGTGCCCAGCAATGATGGTAACCGTGGCATACGCGCCCTTCACCAGCTCCTGAGTCGTTTCTACGGCGTCGAAAATATCGACCACCGAAATTCGGTCTAGGTCCTTCACCCGCAGCTCCGAGGCGAAGGTGTACATAATGAGCTCCAAGTCGTTAGTCGTCTTGGGCAGCACATGGTACTTGTCGTGCAGCAGCTTGGCCACGTCCCGGAAGTTGATAACGTTGCCGTTGTGCACCATCGCCAGCCCGAAGGGGTAGCTCGTGGTGAAGGGCTGCGCCAGGTCCGAATCATTGGCGCCTTGCGTGGTGTAGCGCACGTGCCCGATGCCGGTATTGCCGGTTAGCTTCTTAGTATGCTTGGGTTTAAAAACGTCGTTGACCAAGCCCTGCCCCTTGTGCAGGTGAAAGGCGTCGCCATCAAACGTTGCAATGCCGGCGGCATCCTGCCCCCGGTGCTGCAAGGCGGTAAGGCCGATAATCATATCGCCCACCACGCGCTCGGGGCCGTGAAAACCTACGATGCCACACATAATCAGTTAATTATGAGTTAGAAATTATGAGTTAGTAATCTTGGGAAGGATGGGTGGGGTAGCAAGAGCGACAACCTAGCACTGGCTAGGTAGCGAGCGCAGACTTTGTAATCAGCGCGGCGAGCGTTTCGGCATATAAGACGTGCTCCACGGCCAAGCCCCGACGCTGCACCTCAGCCAAGCTGTCCGCTCCTACCAAATTTACAACACGTTGGGCCAGAATAGGGCCCGTGTCCAGGCCTTCGTCAACCAAATGCACAGTGATTTTGGTTTCCGTCAAGTGGTTATCAAATGCCCACTCGTAGGCGTGTAAGCCTTGGTGCTGGTGCGTATCGGCAGGGTGAATGTTAACGATGCGGCCTGCAAAGGCGCGCACAAACGTGGGCGAGAGCACCCGCATGTAGCCAGCCAGTGCCACGTAGTCGGGCCGGTATTCTTGCAGAATGGCCACTACCTCGCGGTCAAATTCCTCACGCTTGCGGCCTTTCGAACTCAGGCTATCGGTGGGTAGCCCTAGGGCAGCAGCTGAGTCAATGCCAGGCGCGGCCAGGTCGTTGCTGAACACCACTACTATTTCGGCCAGGCCTTGCAGCACACCCGTTTGCACGGCTTCGGCCAGGGCGAGCATGTTGGAGCCGCGGCCAGAAAGCAGGATGGCAAGACGGGCAGGTCGTTGGTCGTTCATCTAGTAAGCGCTCGTTTCGAGCAGCGGCGCAGGGCGCTGCCCAATGTCGGGACGCACGTATTTATCTTGAAAATAAACCTTCTCTGTCTCCGTGTAAGCCAGTTGAATGGCGGTGGGCAGGTCGGGGCCGTGGGCCACCACTACCGCCACGCGGCCGCCATTAGTGAGCAATTCGCCGGGCTGTTCGCCCGCCTTCACGCCGCCCACAAAGACTTGGGTATCTTGCCCTTGGTTACCAATGCCGTGGATGGGGAAGCCCGTCGGGAACTGCGCCGCCGGGTAGCCACCCGAGGCCAGCACCACGCCCACAAAGGCACCCGGCCGCTGCCGCGTAATAGTCTGAGCCAGGTTACCGTCGAGGGTCGCCTCAATCAGTTCGAGCAGGCTGCTTTCCAACGCGGGCAGGATTACCTCGGCCTCGGGGTCACCTAGGCGCACGTTGTATTCGAGCAGTTTCGGGCCGCTCGGCGTCAGCATCACCCCAAAGTAGAGGAAGCCCACAAAGTCGAACGGCTCGCTTTGGAGGCCGCGCAGCGTGGGGTCGATGATATCAGTCCGAATGGCGGCCAACGAGTTGTCATCCAAAAACGGCACTGGGCAATACGCGCCCATACCACCCGTGTTGGGGCCTTCGTCGTTGGCAAGCAGCTGCTTGTGGTCTTGGGCCGGAGCCAGCAGCCGGATGCGGTTGCCATCGGTGAGGCCGATGAGGCTCACCTCGGGGCCGGTCAGCTTTTCTTCTAGCAGGAAGCTAAACCAGCCTTCGTGCAGTTCACGCAGTTCGGTGAGGGCGGCCGTGGCCTCTGCTACCGAGCTGCACACGTACACGCCCTTGCCAGCGGCTAGGCCATCATACTTAATAACTACATGCCCAGCCAGTTCCTCAGCTTGCGCCTGCGCCTCGGCAAACTGGTCGCTGCGGTAGCTCCAGGCGCGGGCAGTGGCAATGCCGTGGCGGCGCATAAAGTCCTTGCTCCACACCTTCGAGCTTTCCAGAGTAGCCGCCTGCCGCCGCGGGCCAAATACGCGGATGTCCGTCTCCAGGAAGTAATCGGCCACGCCTGCCGCCAGCGGTGCCTCCGGCCCCACCACAATCAGCTTGATGCCATGCTCCTGGCAGAAGCTTTGGATGGCCGGAAAATCAGTGGCGCTGATGCCAGCCACGCTGCCGGGGATGCCGGCGTTGCCGGGCAGCACGTGCACGGTCGCGCCATCCTGGCGAAGCTTGGTAGCTAGGGCGTGCTCACGGGCACCGGAGCCGAGGAGGACGAGTTGTTTCGTGTTACCGCTCACGTTACGAGAGAAAGTTCTTTAACTAAAATCTTGAATGAAAGCAATTAGTCCGTCGCGAAAGGAGAAGACCGAGCGACCAGAGAATTGCAACGTAGTACCTGCTTTTACCCCATTGGGCAAGTCGGTAGCCGTAATGGCGAAGTAGTCAATGGCTGCTTCTGCCTGCTCATCGTGCCAGCGAAATGCGGTGACCTGCTGCGTGCGCTCCGTAAACCAGGCGGCTGCTCGGGTCGCCTGGGCTTCGAAAGCGTCTTTACCTTCCAAGTGCACCGTCACATCGCCATTGGTCGAGTGCTCGAACTGCACGTCAGTATGCAGGCAAGCCAACATGCCGGGTACGTCGAAGCCGTTATAGGCTTCGATGTACTTGTCTACCAGCATTTCGGCTTGCGTTGCATCCATTGTAGCGGGTCTATTTACAGCGCTTTCCGCATTACTACTTTAATAAGCCAGCCTTCACTAGGTTGCGGGTCAGGCGCTCGGTTACGTCCTCGTTATCACCGGCCGTGGCCAGGGGCTGGCCCACGACGCGCTGGTAGATATCGAGGTAGCGATTGACGGCCTCCTGCGTTACCTCGGGGGTGAGGGCGCGGGGGTAGGCCCCATCCTTCTTATTGGCAATGAGCCACTGACGGATGTACTCCTTGTCCATCTGCTCGGCGCCCTCGGGGTTCTGGGCGTAGTCGGCGGCGCTCCAGAAGCGCGACGAGTCGGGCGTGTGGATTTCATCAATCAGAATCAACTCGCCGTTCAGCAAGCCGAATTCGTACTTGGTATCGACCAAAATGATGCCCTGCGCAGCCAGCAAGTCGGAGCCGACTTTGAACAGCTCCAGCGCCTTTTCGGACATCTTATCGTACAGCTCCTGGCTTACCCAGCCCTCGCTCACGAGGTTTTCGGGGGTGATTTCGCGGTCCGACTCCTCCTTAGTGGTCGGCGTCACGATGGGCGTCGGAAACTGCTGGTGCTTGGTGAGGCCGTCGGGCACGGTCACGCCCGAGAACGTGCGCTGGCCGCTCTGGTAACCGCGCAACATCGAGCCGGTGAGGTAGTTGCGCACTACCATCTCTACCTTAATGGGCTGCGCTTCCTTCACCAGCATGGCGTTAGCGTCCACCATGCCCTTCACGTGGTTGGGGATGATGTGGGCCGTTTTCTCGAACCAGAAGTTGGCTAGCCCGTTCAGCACCGCGCCCTTGTTGGGGATGGCCGTTTCGAGCACCGAGTCGAAGGCCGAGAGGCGGTCCGACACCACGATGAGGCGGGTGCTGTCGTCGATGCGGAAGCTGTCGCGGACTTTGCCGCGGTGCAACAGCTGGAGCTGGGGGGTGGCGAATTGCGGGAGCGTGTTCATACCGAATAACTTACGCGTGGGTAGCAGGCGCGCTAGCTTCCTGGGTCCGGCGGGTGAGGTGCGTGACAATGTTCTTGAAAATCGCTAGCCCCTCCCCTTCTTCCTTCAGCTCGCCGCGGCGCTTTTTCATACCCCAGTCGGGGTGGTTGCAGCCGGCCAGGTAAGCCTCGGGATGCGGCATGAGGCCAAAAATGTGGCCCGTGGGGTCGGTGAGGCCGGCGCAGTTGAGGTCGGCGCCGTTGGGGTTGAGCGGGTAAGTGCCGGTCTCCTGGTCGTCGTGGCCGGCGTAGGTCAGGCAGTTAAGCCCTAGGTCGGTGATGCGGTCGCGGGTGGCCGCGTCGGGTACTACTAGGCGGCCTTCGCCGTGGCGCACGGGCACTTCAAAGGAACTCAGCTCGCTTAGGAAGGGCGTGGGCGTTTTCGTCTGGGCATTCACCTTAAGGCGCACCCAGCGGTTTTCGTAGCGGCCCGACGCATTGTGCGTCAGCGTCACTTCAGGCTGAAAATCGCCACCTAGGTTGGGCAGCAGCCCGAGTTTTACCAGCACCTGAAAGCCGTTGCAGATGCCGAGCACAAACTTGCCCGCGGCCACAAACTCGCGGATGTCGCTGAGCAGTGTGCGGCCCGCGTCGCCGGTTTGGCGGTAGCGCAGCTTGTTGGCCAGCACCACGCCCGAGCCCAGGTCGTCGCCGAACGAAAACCCGCCCGGAAAATTCAGAATATCAAAATCGTGGATGCTCACCCGGCCGTGCAACACCTCGTTGAGGTGCACGATGGTGGCCTCGCCGCCTGCCAGGCGGTAGGCGGCGGCCATTTCCTCTTCGCAATTGATGCCGAAGCCGGTTAGGATGAGAGCTTTGGGGGCCTGGGCTAGGTCTGCCATGTTAATAGTTGTCACGTGGTCCTTGCTCACTGCTCGTTAGTGCTGGATGGCCGCGGCGGGCTCTAAGCCAATGGTTTGGTTTATGGGCCCGTTGGTCCAGGCGGCGCGGAGGTCGTGGGTCGAAGCGTTTAGCAGCTCCTGTGTCCCGTGCACTACGCGCAGCTGGCCATCGGCCGTTACGCGGCCCAGGCGCGTAGCCCGCTGACCTAGGATGCCTTCGAAGGCCGTCACGTCTTCCGGCGCGATGCTTACCACGAAGCGCGAATGCGACTCACTGAACAACAGCGCCGTAGGCGACAAGTCGCCCGCTAGGCCACCTAGGTCGAGGTCAGCGCCCAGGCCGTCGCGGCCGAAGGTGCTCTCGGCTAGTGCCACAGCGAGGCCGCCATCGCTCAAGTCGTGGCTGCTCTGGATGAGGCCTTTCGCGTTGGCTTCGCCCACCAGGGTGTAGAGCGCCTTAGCTTCTTCGAAACGCACGCGGGGCACGTTGGCCCCCAGCTCGTTGTAGAGCTGGTAGAACTCTGAGCCGCCTAGCTCGTCGTATGTTTCACCGAGCAGGTAGATGACATCGTCGGCCTGCTTGAAGTCGGAGGTCACGACCTGGCGCACGTCTTCGACCTTGGCTGTCATCGAGTAAAGGACCGTCGGTGGCACCGAGATTTTTACCCCGTCGGCCTTGAAGTCATTCTTCATCGAGTCCTTGCCCGAGGTGAGCGGGATGCAGTAGGCCGCGCAGGCGTCGCGCAGGGCCTGGCACATCTGCACCAGCTTGGCGAGTTTTTGCTTGCCGTCGGGGTTGATAGCGGGGTCGTAGACCGAATCGGGAACGCAGAAATTGTCGTTCACCGACCAGAAGATATTGTCGCCCGGCGTGAGGTTGGGCAGCTTACCGCCCACCGAGATAATCTGCCGCACGGCCTCGTCAAACGAGCCGGCCGACATGTGGTAAGCGTCTAGGTCGCCCATGCGGGGCAAAATGCCGTTGCTCACGGCCACGCCTTCCCAGCTCCCAAAATTGAAGCGCACCACGGCGGCATCTTGCGGGGCCTGGCCGGTGGCGCCCATTAGGGGCTTCACTACCGTGCGACCCTTCACCTCGTGGTCGTACTGCCGGATAACCGACTCACGCGAGCAGATATTGAGCGAGCCCATGAGCTTGAGCAGTGCCTCGTTGTAGTCTACTTCGGCGGGAAGCGCGGGCTCCTGGGCAGCGGGCTTTACGTACTCGGCTAGCAGGGTTTTGCGCGGCACGCCGTTGTGCAAAAACTCTAGCGAGAGGCCGGCAATAGGCTGGTCATCAAACTTCACGTCGAGGTGACCCTCGGCGTTGAAGAAGCCGATATCGGTCAGCTCGACCTCCATTTCGCGACCTAGGGCCAGCAGCTCGTCCATCTTCTCAGGCGCCACGGCTAGGGTGAAACGCTCCTGCGATTCGCTCAGGAAAATCTCCCAGGGCTTGAGGCCGGGGTATTTCAGGGGCACTTTTTCCAGCTCCACCACCGCGCCGCCGGGGATAAGCGCCAGCTCGCCGATGCTCGACGAGAGGCCGCCCGCGCCGTTGTCGGTGCTGCACCGGATAAGGCCGCGGCGCGTGGCGAGGATGAGGAAGTCCATCGCCAGCTTTTGGGTGATGGGCGAGCCGATTTGCACGGCCGTGGCGGGCGCGGCTTCGTCCAGCTCGATGCTGCTGAAGGTTGCGCCGTGGATGCCGTCCTTGCCTACCCGGCCGCCGGCCATGATGATGCGGTCGCCGGGCAGAATCACTTTTTCCCAGCTGTCCTGGCCGGCTAGCTGCATCGGCATCACGGCGCCGGTGCCGCAGTACACGAGCGGCTTGCCGCGGTAGCGGTCATCGAAGATGATGGCGCCGTTCACGGTCGGCACGCCCGACTTATTGCCGCCGTCCTCAATGCCCTTGCGCACGCCTTCGAAAATGCGGCGCGGATGCAGTTGGCCAGTCAGCAATTCCCCGTCGTAATCGGGGTTACCGAAGCACAAGACGTTGGTATTGAACAGCAAGCGCGCGCCACCGATGCCAGTAGCCAGCGGGTCGCGGTTGTTGCCTAGGATGCCCGTGATGGCTCCGCCGTAGGGGTCGATGGCCGAGGGCGAGTTGTGCGTCTCGACCTTCCACACGAACAGCGACTCGGGGTTGATGCGCACTGCGCCGGCGTTGTCCGAAAACACCTTGATGAGCCAATCGTTGCCGTTGGCGCGCAGCTGGCGGTCTACCTCGCTGGTTGCGCCCTTGATGAAGGTTTTGAACAGGCCGTCAATCTCTTCCTCCGCGCCCGTTTCCAGGTTCTTGTACTTGATAACGGCGCTGAATTCCTTGTGCTTGCAGTGCTCCGACCAGGTTTGGGCCAGAATCTCCATCTCGCAGTCGGTGGGGTCGGCGGGCAGCCCTAGGCCGAGGCGCTGCTCGCGCACGCTGCCTTGGTCGAAGTAGTCGCGGATGGCCTGCATTTCGGGCAGGTTGAGCGCGTACACGTTGTCCTTACTCAGCTGAAGCAGTTGCTCGTCGCGGAGGCCCGTCAGGTTGATGGTTTCGGTGCGGGCGTCGGCGCCACCGCCGGGGCGCGGCGTGTAGTCGCGGATACCATCGGCCACGGCGCCCACCTCAAAGCGGTTGATGAGCTTGTTGCCCAGCAGCTCTTCGGCGAGCCGGCGCAGGTCGGCGGCGGGCAGCTCGTTTTCTACGAAAAACAGGCGCTTCGAGAAAATATGCTGCGTGCGGGTGTCGATGGGCTCGTTGAGGAAGTCGCTGAGCGCATTCTGGGCCGAGGTGCCTTCGTCATCCGTCACGCCAGGGCCTTTGGCCACCAAAATGTAGCTTTTGAAGCCTGCGGGTGCGGCCACCTCATCGATGGCGGCGGTGTGCAGCACGGGGTCTTGCAGGCAGGCGGCGGCAAAGTCGGCGACTTGCGCGGCGCTCAGGCCGGGGTAGCGCACGGCGTAGAACGCTGCACTGCGCACCTGGCCGGTGGCTAGGCCCAGGTGGCGGGCCGCGTCGGCGGCCACGCGCTGGCCGTCGCCGTCGTGCCGGCCGGGTTGGAGGGTAAGGAGGATGGAATGCTGGTTGGTTTCCAAATTAACTTTTGTCATGCTGACGAAGGAAGCATCTTATCACTGCTGCTTTCGTCAGGTTTACTAATCACCGTATTGCGAACGTGATAAGGTCCTTCGCAAGCTCAGGATGACAGGTGGTAATGGATTATTTTGCATCCGGCCGACTGCCGGGCTTCACGGCCGGAATCCCGGCCAGGTGTTCCGGCACCGCATCGGCCGCAAACACGGCCGCCTGCACCGGCAACAGGGCAAAGTTCGGAAAGGGAAGGCCAGCTTTCCCACTAGTGCGGTCAATTAAAGAGGCCACAGCCAACACTTCGACCCCCATTTCGGTCAAAACCCGCGCTACTTCGAGAGTGCTTTTACCAGTCGTAACTACGTCTTCGGCAATTACTACCCGCTCGCCGGGGGCCAACGTAAAGCCGCGCCGCAAAATCATTTCGCCAGTTGCATCGCGCTCCGTAAAAAGCGACGGCACGCCCAACTGCCGGGCCAATTCGTAGCTCACCACCACGCCGCCCATTGCCGGGCCGACCACTGTATCGGGCACTAAGCCCGCATCACGCAGGCGCTGGGCAAGCACGGCCATTGCGGGCGCGGCCAGCTCAGGCTTACGTAAAAAGCGGGCACACTGCACATACGTATCAGAATGCAGCCCCGACGAGAGCTTGAAATGCCCGTTCAATAACGCATCCTCTGCACGCAATTGCGCTTCGAGAATGGTGGCGACTTCGGCGGCGGGGAGGTCGGGGGTGAGTTGCTTATTCATTAATTCAAAAAACGGCTGTCATGCTGAGCTTGCGAAGCATCTTATCACGTTCGCACTGCTTAGACAACTAGTAGCTTTTGGCAAAACAACTGTGATAAGATGCTTTACAAGCTCAGCATGACGGCTAATAAAAATTAAGCTGTTACGGAGCGGTACTCGTTTATCTCGTTCATCAACTCCCGCGCCGCTGCAGCCGAATCCTCGGCCTGCCAGATGCTGCGTGAGGCATTAATCAGCAGCCCGCCGCCATCGGCTAGCAGGCCGGCTTTCATCACGGCCGCTAGGTCGCCGCCTTGCGCGCCGATGCCGGGTACCAGAAACCACTGCGTCGGGCACAGTTGCCGTAGCCGACTTAGGGCCGCCGCATCGGTAGCGCCAGCCACGAGGCCGATGTTGCCATGGGTGGCGTCGAGGTCGGCGAGCAGCTTGGCCGTGAACTCGCTCACGGGCTCGCCGCTGGCTAGTTCAGCTTCCTGGATGGGCGAGTGGTTCGAGGTTTTGGCCAGGGCAAAGACAAACTTGCCGGGGCGAGCGAAGGGCACCACCGCATCGGCGCCCATGTAGGGGTTCACCGTCACGGCATCGACCCCCACCACATCATAGGCAAACTGTGCGTAGTGCATGGCCGTGTTGGCGATGTCGCCAAACTTGCCATCCAGAATAACCGGGATGCCATCAGGCACGGCGGCCACCACTTGGCGCAAGAGCTGCGTGCCATTGCCCCGGCTCAGGAAGAAGGCCAGGTTGGGCTTGAAGGCGGCGGCGTAGGGCGCGGTTTCGGCGATGACTTGCGGCAGGCGGCGCGTCACGTCTTCGTCGGAGCCGGTGGGGTCGAGGCCCACACAGAGCAGCGTATTGGCTTGGGCAACGCGAGTGAGGAGCTTTTGCATAGTGTTGCGCGGACTTTGCAGTCCGCGTTTGGCTAGGGGGGCGCGGACTACAAAGTCCGCGCAACTTGAAACCAGATAAAACAAAAGCGCCCGGCAGGGCCGGGCGCTTCGCAGTCAATTACTTAAACAATCTTTTCGTATTGCATCAGGGCAGCGTTTTCGCAAGCGGTGACTACACCTACGATAGTACGCGCGCCAACCGGGCACAAAAAAACCGCCTCAACCAAATGGGGCGGCACTCGAACAAACGAATCGCAAAACGCAACGGAAACGGCGGCAACAGCCTGCCAGTCTTTTCGCAGAGCCGCCGGTTGGGCCGCGCCGCGCATCATCCACTGGTGGTTACGTGCGTTCACGGTGCAAAATTACGACTTCCTTTTTTCGGTGCCATAACTTCCTTGTAAAAAACATTTTTGCGGGAGTTTTCGCAGTAAAGGTTTCGGTCTCAAAACCCGTCAATACCACGCGCTTTACCGCTTTTCCAGGCGGTTAAAAAAAAGCTGTGATTTTTCGACCACTTGCCCACCAAGCGGCAGTCACCGTAACTTTGGCTGTTTATTCCGCTAATGTATTGGTAACGTAGCTCCTGGCTTTTATCTGCTTAGCGCCCAAAAAGGCCCGCCGCTTCGAGTTGAAGCGGCGGGCCTTTTTCGTGTAGCGCTGACTTTCTGTTTGGGCGTAGTGAGTCGGGCAGGCTACCCTAGGGCGCGTTGATTGCCCGTAAGCCGAACTCCTGCGCTTCGCTATTTAAACGCCTCGTTCAGTACCGCCGCTAGCCGGATGCCTGCTTGCTGGATGCGGTGCTTCATTAGGTCAGCGTGAGCGGGGTAATAGCGGTAGTCGGGATTGGCATTTTGAGCTGCCTCGGCGTAAAGCTGAGTGGCGGCAGTGTACGATTCGAATAGCCACTCGGCGGGGTCCTGAACGGACTGCCAGGTTTTGGCTAGGGCGGCGGGCACGGCTGCATCATATTGCTGGCCCATCTCGGTGTATGTGAGGCCCTGGTAGTCGAGCAGGCCACTATCCCAGAGGCTGTGCAGGTTTGTATCCTTGCCGCGGTAGGTCAGCTTGATGTCGTTGCCACCCTTGTCTTCGGCGCGGCCAGTGTGCATGGGCTGGTGCATGTCGCCCACGATGTGCACTACAAAAATGAGCGCCTCGGCCCGCTGCGCTTGGGTCTTGGCAGGGTCGCGCATCTCTTTCATTTTAGCCACCAGCACGTTGTAGGCGTTGGGGTTAGTTTGGCCTTTCACGGCTTGCAGGTACTGGTCGTGCCCTAGGCCTAGCGCGGTGTTCACATAGTGCCACGGCGCGGTTTCCTTGAACTCAGGTAGGTAGCGCATCTCGTCGGGCTGGGTGCTTACGAGAGCCAGGGTTTGGGTGCCAAGTAAGGCTGTCACTTGGCGGCGCGCCTTATCGGTGAGGTGGCGGTCGGCAATGAGCCCTACAGCCCGGTGGCCATCTACGCCCCAAGCCCAGCTGCTCAGCGGCAGCGCGGCCCACACGGCCAGCGCAAACAAAAACTTCTTCATTGACCTAGGAAATAAAAAGACCGGCAAGGACACCCTGCCGGTCGATGGGTTGCAAAAATAAAGCAAGCGCGGGCGCTGAATCGGCTCGATAAGCTGTAATACCCACTAGGATACCTGCCTTTCTAAAACTCGACGTGTACCCGCAGCGCTACTACGTGTATTGGCCCCGACACCCGACTAGTATTATAACCAGGGTTGAAAATAATCTGATAGTCAGGACTCAGCGCAGCGTGATAACGCGGAAAATCGATACTGTAGTATACCTCCCCGATATACTCCAGCCCATAATCGAGCCGCCCATCGCCGAGGATGAAGCCCGAGCCCCCCGTCGCTAGGTAGGCACGATGCTCGGGGGAAAGGCCGTTGGCCACGGCCGCGATACCTAGGCGGTCGGTGGGGCGCCGCCAGCGGGTGCCCGCACTCGTGACGCCTAGGCTCAGGCTGTGGTCGATTTCAGTGAAGGCCCAGGTTTCATTGTGCCCATCGTTGTAGCTAAGGCGTCCAAAAATGCCCACGTTGGGCGTTATTTCTTGCTCGGCATTCAGCACTGCCCCGTACTTAGTGCGGCGCTCGGCACGCACAGCCGTGATGTCGGGACCAGCCAAGCCGGCCGTGCGCACAGCGAGGTTATAGTTGCCCATCGCGGCTTGGTTGCGGAAGCCCAGCAGGCGTACCGTGCCGGGGTGGCCGCCCAGCGTATAGGGCTTAGTGACTTCTAGGGTAATAGCCTGGGCCTTGCCGTAGTGAAAGTCTAGCACGGGGCCATTGGCATCGGTAGGCATGGCCGAGAGGCCGCCGCGTAGCGCAAAAGCCGGCGCCACGTATTCGAGCACTGCCCCCACGGTGTAGCCGCGGGTGTTGGCGGGGTAATCCCAGCCGCCGGCACTCATCAGGCTCCAGTTGAAAAACTGCGTGCGCGGGTCGTGCGAATAGTTGTTCTGGTCGAAGTAGTCAGCAATGCTGAATTTGCCCACATTCAGGGCCAAGTAACGTTTGGGACGCGGGCCAGCTACTTGGTTGTTATCGTCCTCAAACTGCTCGGTTTCTTGGCTCAAGGCCCATAGCTGGCGCAGATACAGGCGCGCTAGGTACACCTGTGGGGCAGGGTCGCCTATGCGGAAGGTTTCGCCGTTGGGCGCGCCCCCAATACCGGTGGCCCCGCTTAGGCCGCTGCCACCCGCTACTTCAGGGTTGAAGTACACCGCCGCGCCCTTCCATAGCTTGCGCCCAATAAAGGCAGTGGTAGTAAGCGAGAGTTTCGCTTGCTCACGCGCCTGCAAGCTAAAATCACCCGCGTAGCGCGGCGTGAAGTTATTGTGCCACTGCTGAATAACAGTTTGCTGAAAATGGACGCTCCATTTCTGCGAAGCATCGTGGTCGTAGTGCACGGGCTGCTGGGCCGAGGCCGCCGCCGGCTGCCGGGCAGGAAAGGTGCTGGCGGGTGGCGTCACGCCGCCCTGGGCCACGGCGCGGCCCGCTCCACTTACTAACCCCGCTACAGTGAGCGCCCGCAAAAGGTAAAGAGACATCAATCGGAAAACAAAAGCGACCGTACGCCCGGCAAAAGTAAGCCCGGCGCGCAGGCTGGGCTTACATTCATCTGGTTTTCATTCTACTATGATGCTCATTTTTCAGCTTTAAGCGCTACCATATTTTCACCCGCGCCGAGTCTGGGATATAAAGTTTCTGGCCCGGCTTCACGCCAAAGGCCTCGTAGAAGGCGGGCACGTCGGCCATTGGGCCGTTCACGCGGTACTGAGCCGGCGAGTGCACATCAGTGAGCAGCTGCGAGGCAAGGCTCTCGTCGCGCACGTGCATTTGCCACCCTAGGGCGTAGCCCAGGAAGTAGCGTTGTACCGGCGTCAGGCCGTTTATTTTCTTGCCCTCTTTATACTGCTTCGTCTTCTTAAAGGCATCTAACCCAATGACAATGCCCCCTAGGTCGGCAATATTCTCACCGGCCGTGGCCTTGCCATTGATATGCAGCGAGTCGAGCAGCGTGTAGCCGTTGAATTGCTTCACGATAACGGCCACTCGTTCATTGAAGCGCTTGCGGTCTTCCTTGCTCCACCACTCGTGCAGGTTGCCCTTAGCGTCAAACTGGCTGCCTTCGTCATCAAAGCCGTGAGTGAGTTCGTGGCCGATGGTGCTGGCGCCAGCGTAGCCATACACCAGCGCATCGTCGGCATCGGCATCGAGCAGTGTGGGTACGGCAAAGGCGGCGGCGGGCAGCACAATCTCGTTGTTGCTGGGGTTGTAGTAGGCGTTGTAGGTCTGGGGCGTCATGCCCCACTCGGTGCGGTCTACGGGCTTGCCTAGCTTGTTTAGTTGGTAGTTGTACTGCCACTGGTTGGCACGCATTACGTTGGCCGTGAGCGAGCTGCGGTCGATGGTCAGGTTAGAGTAATCTTTCCACTTGTTGGGGTAGCCCACCTTGGGCGTGATTTTGTGGAGCTTGTCCAGCGCCACTACTTTGGTGGGCGCGCTCATCCAATCCACGTTTTGAATGTGCTGCGCAAACGATGATACCACGTTCTTAACCAAGGTATCGTAGCGCGCCTTCGCCTCGGGCTTGAAGTATTCCTTCACAAAAAGCTGACCTAGGGCATCACCCAGGGCATCTTCCTCCATGTCGAGCACGCGCTTCCAGCGGGGGCGCATGGCCTTGGCACCGCGCAACGTGGTGCCATAAAAGCGGAAGCTCTCATCCACAAACGGCTGGCTGAGTGTGGGCGCAAACTCGCGGGTAACCTGCCAGGTGAGGTAGGCCTTCCAGTCGTCCACAGGCTTCGTCTTGAGCAACTGCCCCACCATCTGGTAAAACTCGGGCTGACCCACAATTACGCTATCGACGTTGGTGGCGCCCATCTGGGCAAACCACGTTTTCCAGTCGAGGCCGGGCGTCAGCTTGTCGAGCTGTGCCAGGGTCATCTTGTTGTAGTTTTTGTACGGGTCGCGCAGGGCCTCCAGCTTGCGCGACGACCTAGCCAGGGCAGTTTCCAGGGCCATCACCCGCGCCGCGTTGGCATTGGCCGTGGTCGAATCTTGACCTAGGAGCTTGAAGGTATTTGCCACGTGCCGCACGTAGGACCGGCGAATGTTCTTGGTGCGCGTATCGGTATTAAAGTAATAATCACGGTTAGGCAGACCTAGGCCGCTCTGGTGCAGGTACAGCGCCATTTTATCGCTGTTTTTATCATCCTGCCCCACCCGCGGGCCGATGAGTGCACGCACACCCAGCGGAATCTCGTGGGCAATGACACCCGGCACGTCGGCCGCCGTCTTCATAGCCGCGATGCGGTCAAGCTCCGGCTTTATAGGAGCGATACCCAATTTATCGGCTTTCAGCGAATCAATACCCACAGCCCAGAAATCGCCTATTTTCTGTTGGTTGCTGCCAGCAGCGGCGTTGGCCTTAGCCGCATCGATGCTCGTTTGGCGCAAGCGGCCATATACCTCTTTCTGCACCTCGATGCCGATACCCGAATTACTTTCCGAAGCCGGAATCGGATGGTTCTTAATCCAAGTACCGTTGGCGTAACTAAAAAAGTCGTCGCCCGGCGCTACCGTCGTGTCGAGGGCCGCATATAGTAAATCGGGCTTACCATCGGCGCCTGCTGTATTAGTCGAAGTAGAATTGCAGGCCGTAGCTAGGGCGGCCAGCAGCGGCAGCGCCCACAAGTTTTTGTTCATGAATAAAAGTAGTGTAAGCCTTCGCCAGCAAACAAGTGAATACCCTGCTAAAACTAGGCTTAGCAGGGCTCTTTACCTAACAGGCGGCACTTTGCGTAGGACAGTTGCACCACTCCATTTCTCGGACGCCCCGTATGCCATTCTCGCACTTGCTTCTGCTCAACTTTGCGGTGGCAGCTTACCTCACCGGAGTCATTTGGGTAGTACAACTCGTCACCTATCCGGCCCTGACCCTCGTTGGTAAAAACGAATTTGCCCGGTACCACGCAGCACATACTCGTGGCATGGGCTGGGTGGTGGGTGCCCCCATGGTAGCTGAGCTAGCACTGGCCAGCTGGCTGGCCTGGGCAGCTTACTCCCTTTGGGGCGCGGGCACGGCCCTAGGGCAGCTAGCCCTGGTGCTGGTAGTGTGGGGCGTTACTTTTTTGGTCTCCGTCCCCTTTCACAATCGCCTCGCAGCTGGTGGCTACGATTACGTCGCTCTTGATGGCCTCGTGCGCACCAACTGGCTGCGCACATCAGCCTGGACCGCCCGCGCCAGTTGGCTCGGCTGGCTACTAAGTAAAGGACTATGAGCCCGCTACCCTAGGCGTCCTGCACGATGCACTACCATATCCAAACCGCTGCTGCTACGTAGTTCTCTCCTGCATTAGGCTTCGGCCTGCGTAACTTGCAGCCTTAATTCCGGCTTTCTTTCATGATGACGAAACGTTTCCTGCCCGCGCTGCTCGCTTCGGCGGTTCTTCTGCTGACTATGCCCGCTTGCGGCCCCTCGACAAACGATGGCGACGATGATGTGGCCACCACGCCGCTCCCCCCCCTGCCCGCTGCCCCCGACACAACCAAGGGTGCCAAAGCTGCTGCACCAGCCGCCAACGACCCTACGCGCGAGCTAACGGCCCCCAACGCCACCGAAGACATCAAGAAAATGCAGCCGCAGATGTAATCGGCCCAGCCTTGCTACACACAGTGAGCAATGGGCAGGCGCGCCAGTTCCTCCACCAGGGGGCAACCTAGGCGCCTGCTCATTGCTCATTTTTATTAAAGTCATTAGCTATCCTTTCTCTACCTTGGCACCCACTCCTCACATCTTGCGCCGGGGGCGCGAAGAAGATTTATCCCGCGTGTTAGCACTCATTCAGGAACTCGCTGTCTATGAGCGCGCGCCCGATGCCGTCACGAATACCTTAGAAATGATGCGCCAAGATGGCTTTGGGCCATCGCCCATCTTTGGGTTCTTCGTCCTCGAAAACGGCTCCGACCTTGTCGGCCTAGCTCTCTATTACACCGCCTACTCTACTTGGAAGGGCCGCATGCTTTACCTCGAAGACTTGGTAGTGACGGAGGCGGCCCGCCGTGGTGGCTACGGCCGGCTACTCTTCGATGCCGTAGTAGCCGAGGCGCGCCGCACTGGTGCCCAGCGCCTCAAGTGGCAGGTACTCGATTGGAATGAGCCCGCCATTGCATTCTACAAAAAGCTAGGTGCCGAACTCGACGCCGAATGGCTCAATGGCAACCTATCGGCTGAGCAGTTGGCAACCTATTCCCTAAATCCTCTCGCAGCGGCCCTATAGGGCAACAGCTCACCTTCTTTATGGGTGATTGCGTACTAGTCAAAATACTTGGCAAAGTACTTGTTACTAAGCGCTGCCGTGCGTTGCTTAGTGGTCGCTTCTATCACCGCAACCTACTCAACATTCCCACCTATTTAGCTAGTATCTCTTGTCGATGAAATACTCCTTCCTCCTACCACTGGCCTGCTCTCTGCTGCTGCAAGTTATTTCGGCCTCAGCCCAAACCACTCAGCCCATTGCGGCGGGCCAAGCGCCTACCGGCCCGGTGCCAGTGCAGCTATCCTGCCGTTCATTTAGTGGGCACGTAAAGTCTGACGCCGGCACCCCACTGGTTGGCGCTACCGTTATGGTCAAAGGCACTTACGTAGCCCGTACTACCAACGACGAAGGCTATTTCACATTCGACCTACCTTCAGTGCCCACCCAGGCTCCCCACCTGATGGTAAGCTCAGCCGGTTTTGGTCCACAAGAATTTCTGATTACAACATGCGAACCTCTAGCTATCGAGTTACAGATGCTAGAAGGTACTCGTATCAAGAAGCGCGGCAAGCACAAGGGATTCATTAAACAAGCCGGCAAAGGCTAAGTCGACAGCTATATAATGCCGGACCTTTCCGCTCCCTTTGTAGTAGAATATAGCGTTCGGCTACCCGGCCTAGGGCTACTCGTAGTACCAGCGGCACCCATACCTAACTGGCTCGCAACATATAGCTTGCACACAGCACTGGCGGTTATGCTTCCCGAGTCCCCTCACACTGTGATTGGTACCGTTGAGGAGCTTTCGCAAAATGGTCACTTAGAGCAGCGCGCTCTTCTATTAGATTTTGACCCCAATCCTCCCCTAGCCCCTGGTACTTACTTACAAGTCAGCGAAGCCTCCCTAGACTTGCTTTAAGCTACTGCTCAATAAAAAAGCCCACTATCTTATTGACAAGATAGTGGGCTTTTTTATTGAGCAGTAGCTTAAAATATATAACGCTCGACAATTAACTAAATGAGCATACTCCACGAAATCTACTGAAAGTAAGACTGTTTAGTAAAGCAATACATATGCAAAAAACAATCAATCTCGTAGTAGGGCTAAATGACAAGAGCCCCCTGCCGAGCGCTGATGAAAGCGCAGGGGCAGGGGGCTCGTTGTTGTAAAGTTGGCGGCGACCGACTCTCCCACCGGTGAAGGCAGTACCATAGGCGCACCGGGGCTTAACGACTCTGTTCGGAATGGGAAGAGGTGAAC
>NZ_VMRJ01000002.1 GCF_007713685.1 Hymenobacter setariae | reverse complement strand
GCTGCAAGCACTACTGGCTCACCCCGGACGACTATCGCACCGAGCAAACCCTACGCGACAAGCTCGACTACCTCATGCCCAGAGTCGGAACTGAGTATACGGTTACTTTTAGCTGACCACTTAGCTCGTTAGGGCTGCCGTTGTGCCAGCGCCACACCAAGACCAGGTCGTGCTCGGGGTCTATCCAGATGGTATTTTGGCCCGCGCCTAGGGCGGCGTAGCTGGTGGCCGGGGCATCAGGCCACGCTTTCTGGGTAGTATTGAGCCACCACAGGTAGCCGTAGTCGGGGCCTACGGGGCCGGGCGTGGTGGCCTGCTTCACCCAGGCCGGCGACACTACCTGGCGCCGGTCCCAGCGGCCTTGGCGCAGTAGCAAGTAGCCAAACCGCGCCTCGTCGCGGGCACTGATAACCAGACCACCGCCCCAGCGCGTGCCGCCACTCATGGAGGGCATCTGCTTGCCGTTCACCGTGGCTACGGCGTTAGGGTACGGTATCCACTGCCAGGTAGTGGAGGCGCCAATGGGGTCCATTATTTCTTGTTTCAGCACGGTGGGCAGCGGGCGCTGCCATACACGCAAGAGCGACAGGGCCATGCGGTTAATGCGCACGTCGTTGTACTCGAAGTACGTGCCCGGCGCTTGCAGCACCCTCGGTTTGCGCTCGCCTTTGCCGAAGGCTTCGTGGCCGATGAAGTTGGCGTTTTTGCCCCACAGCTCGCCTTCCCACTCGCTGGTTTGGCGGGCGTGGTGCTCCCATGTAATGGGTTTGTTTTGGGTTGACTCGTAGCCGCCGTCGTGCACATAGCTGGCTACGGGGTCTTGGATGTTCTTAATGAGGCCGCGGTCTATGGATATACCTAGGATGGTGGACAAGAAGCTTTTGGCCACGCTATAAGTCGGGTCGGGGCGCTGGGTATCGCCCCACTCGGCCACTACGTAGCCGTGGCGCAGCAGCAGGCCGTTGGTAGCGGCGCGGCTGGTGGGCATGGGCCCCAGCAGTTTGCCAAAAATCTCCTCCTGGGTGGAGAAGTTGGGCGTCATCTGAGTGGTTTCCTGGGTTTGGGCGAAGGCTACGGCCGCCGCCAGCCGGGCCGAGTCGAAACCCGCCGCGCGCGGGGCTTGGTGCCGCCACTCAGTGCCCGCTGCGGGGAAGTAATCGGCCGGGCCGGCAGTTGCGCTGGTGGTGGGCGTGGCCGGACGGGTGCAGGCACCTAGGGCCGCTAAGGCGAACAGGAGGAGATTTTTGGTACGCATAGGCAGCCCAAATAAAGCAGAATCGCGGCATTAGGCACGCCGCTATCGCCTTAATTGCTACTGCTGCTAGCTTTATTTTGAGCCTTGGGTGGTAATCTTGGGGGCCCTCCTACCTAGCGGCCCGCTTCTGCTTATGACTTTGCTCGTTATTCTGCTCGCCGTACTGGCCCTCATTCTTCTCATTAGTTGGGGCAAGGTGAATGCCTTTCTAGCGTTTTTGCTGGTGACCATTCCGGCGGGGTTTGCGCTGGGGCTAGGCTCGAAGCAGGTGCTGGGCGCGGTGCAAAAGGGCCTCGGCGACACCCTAGGCTCGGTGGCGCTGGTGGTGGTGCTGGGGGCCATGCTGGGCAAGCTGGTGGCCGAGAGCGGCGCCGCCCAGCAGATTGCGGCGGCCCTCCTAGGTGACCGCGGCGCCAAAGGCATTCAGTGGACGCTGATGCTAACGGGCTTTATCATCGGCATTCCGCTGTTTTACAACGTGGGCTTTCTGCTGATAATGCCGCTGATTTTTTCGGTGGTGTACCAGTACAAGCTGCCGGCCGTGTACGTGGGCCTACCCATGCTGGCGGCGCTGTCGGTGCTGCACGGCTTCTTGCCGCCGCACCCCTCGCCCACGGCCATGGTCGTGCAGTTTCACGCCGACATGGGCCTCACGTTCTTGTACGGACTGCTGGTGGCAGTGCCGGCCATTGTGCTGGCGGGGCCGGTGTACACGCGCACGCTGCGGGGCATTGTGTCGGTGCCGCGGCCGGGGCTGGTAGCTGAGCCGCTGCCCGCCGAGGTGCTGCCGGGGCGTCCCAATAGCTTTTTGTCGTCGCTGCTGCCAGTGCTGGTACTAGCCGTGGTACTGGGCTTGCAGGCGGTGCTGCCCGCGGGCGGCCCCCTAGGTCCTACACTGGCCTTCCTCAGCGACCCTAGCGTGGTGATGCTGCTGTCGGTGGTAGTGGCCACGTTTAGCCTAGGTATGGGGCAGGGTCGGTCGGTGCCCAACGTCATGCAGACCTACGCCGCGGCCGTGAGCGATGTGGCCCCAATTCTGCTCATCATTGGCGGGGCGGGCGCCCTTAAGGAAGTGCTGGTGGCTAGCGGCGCCAGCCAACACCTAGCGGCGGGCTTGCAGGGCACGGGGCTGCCGCCGCTACTGCTGGGCTGGCTTATTGCGGGGTTCATTCGGGTGTGCCTAGGCTCATCTACGGTGGCGGGCCTCACGGCGGCGGGCGTGGTGCTGCCCACGCTGGCGCAGTCGCACGCCAATCCCAACCTGATGGTGCTGGCCATCGGAGCAGGCAGCCTCCTGTTTTCGCACTTCAACGACGGCGGGTTTTGGCTGTTTAAGGAATACTTCGGCCTCTCGGTGAAGGACACGCTTCGCTCGTGGTCGATGATGGAAACCATTGTGTCGGTAGTGGGCCTACTAGGCGTGCTGGCGCTTGATTGGGTGCTGCCGGCCTAGGGGCCGTGTTCGCGTACTTCCTGCCTTTGCGTTACTTTGCGCGGCTACTGGTAGCCAAGAAGTAATTGTGGGCTTATGGAGTTATATACCATTTTTTTGCAGCCTTTGGTGGGGCCCGGGCTTGCCCTCGGGCTGTTGCTGGTGGGCGGGTGGCGCCAACGCTCAGCAGCGGGCTTGGCACTGGCCCTAGGGCTGCTACTGCCTGCCTTTGTGGCGGCGCAGGGGCTGCTGAACCTAGCCAATTGGTGCAGCCAGCCGCTGACTGCGGCGGGGCCCACTCCACCAGTGCTGCCTTGGTATTGCGAGTTGCTGCTGGTGCCGGTTTGCTACCTCTACTTTCGGGTGCTGAGCCGAGCCCAGGCCGCGGGGCCGGTGGCGTGGCGGCACTTGCTGCCGGGTCTGGGGCAGTTGGGGTTGTTTGCCGGCGTAGCCATCCTCGGCCTAGGGGCGCAGCGGGGAGCGCTGGCCACTCATTTTGGCCCGCCGGGGGCGGCAGCCAGCTTGCTGGGACACGTGGTGGGGCCGCTCTCGCTCGTTTGCTACGTGCTGCTTTTTCTCTATGGCCTGCGCGCCCTCGACGACCACCAGCGCTACCACGCCAGTTGGCCGGCCGAAGGTGACTGGGAAGGCTTCGAGCGCCAGCGCTCGCTGCTCATCTTGCTGCTGCTGGGCTTCGGCCTGGGGCTAGGGTTTGTGGCGCTCAATGCCTGGTTTGGGCCGCTGGCGTATTCGGCCAGTTGGTATGGGTTTGCGGTGCGCGGCGGCCTTGTGTTTGGGCTGGCTGTGGTGGGCCTGCAAGCCACGTATGCACGGGTAGTCGGGCGGGCCCGCCAATACAGTCTGCCCGCTGGCTGGATGGTAGCTATGCCGCCCCTGGCTGCCAGTGGTGAGCTTCGCGTGCCTGTTCCGGCACCTGTTTTAGCCCCGGCCGAGTCCCTAGGTTCGGCTCCAGAGCCCACCCCGGACTTACTGCTGTGGCGCGACCGGCTATTGCAGCTCATGGACCAGGCGCAACCCTGGCGCGAGCCTGACCTCACGCTGCCCGAGCTGGCGCAGCGGCTCCAGTTGCACCCGGCTTTTTTGTCTAAAGTCATTAATGCGGGCTGCGGGCAGAACTTCAACGATTTCGTGAATACCTACCGCACGCAGGAGGCCCAGCACAAACTAGCCGACCCGCGCTTTGCGCATTACTCCGTGCTGGGGGTGGCCCTAGAAAGCGGTTTCAACTCAAAATCAACCTTTAACCGTGTTTTCAAGAAGCTGACCGGCCAGGCACCCAGCGATATAGCCCGGCCCAAATTATAAAGTGGGACGGGTCAGTTTGGCATTGTGGTGCGCTGGCCCCCGGGCCTAGGGGGAGTTTTGCCGCCATGAAACGACTCGTGCTTGGCTGCCTATTGAGCAGCTGCGGGCTGCCCGCCTTGGCGCAGCCCACTCCCCTGGCCTGGATTAATGCCCAGCCCAGCCGCTCCGTCCAGTGGCCGAAGCCAACGCTAAAGACAACGACCGAGACCTAGCCTTTTTGGCCCGCACGCTGCGGGGCACCACGCTCTGCGGGCTCGGCGAGGCCTCGCACGGCACCCACGAATTTTACCTGGCCAAGCTTCGGCTAGTGCATTATTTGGTTATGCACCTGCACTACCGGCACCTAGGGCTGGAGTACGAGGCCGGGGCAATCGAGCAACTGAACGCCTATGTGCAAACGGGGCAGGGCGATGCGCGCGCCCTGCTGCGGCCGCTGCACCTCTACGCCACTGACGAGCTATACCAACTGGTGCAATGGGTGGCCGCCTACAACCAAACTCAGGCCCCCAATAATCGCGTGACCTTGTTTGGCTTCGATACCAACTACACGCCCGCCTACCAAGCCGCTGCCGCGGCTACCTGCCTGGCCTACGTGCAGCAGCACCCCACGCAAGTGCCCGCCGCCACTGCCGCCGAGCCCGTGCTCATCAAAATTAAGACCTCGTCCACCAGCGCTTTATTTGAGCTGGCCGATGCTGAGGTAGCGGCTTTGCGCCAAGCCACGGCCGCCGTGCAGGCTATGCCTAGCGGCGGCTCTGATGCGGCTTTTCAGCGCTTTGCGCAGCAGCTGGCTCTGCTCGATGAAGGCACTCGACTAGGCGACCCCTTGGCCCGCGACCCGTTTATGGCCGATAATATCGTGGCTTACCAACGCCTGCACCCTGGCAAAACCATGCTGTGGGGCCACAACGTGCACCTGGCCAAGGACACGACCCTGACAAATTACGGCGGCACGGGCTACTACCTGCGGCGGCATTACGGCGCGGGCTACTACGCCCTAGGTTTCGATACGTACCAGGGCCAGGTTAATGTGCTGGCCAAGGGTGAGTTTGCCACGGAGTCGTTTAGGGCGCAGCCCACGTCCTTTTCGGCCCTGCTGGCGCAGGCCAAGTATCCGGTTTTCTTTCTGGCCTTGTCGGCTACTTCGCCTTTGGGCACGGGCAACCGGTTGATTACCCACATCAATTCTAACTGGTCGAAGCAGCGCGAACTGCCCATGCGGCCGGGCGTTGATTTTGATGGCTTAGTATTCGTGCGTCAGACCACTGCTTCTGTTCCGTTGAAATAGTAAGCTCACGCTTTCGAAACCTAGCCGCTAAGCTTCCCTTCGCCCTTACCTCCGCCCCAGTAACGACCTAGGACGCACGCAACGACGGCCGGGCTACCGCGTCTCTAGCTAGGCTGAGGCCCGGCCCGCACCACCTGCTGCCAGCGAGTAGTTCACCAGCGCCGGGGTAATTTCAGCCCACCAACCTCTTTCTCTTCCCTACATGAACCTACCCGCAGGGCGCCGCATGGGCGCCGCCGTGGCTTTTTTGCTCACCCTAGGTAGCGCCGCGCAGGCGCAGGTGGGCCCCGGCACCCAATGGACTAAGGATGGCTACGGCTATTTCCAAGTCCGGCAAGACGAAATAGTGGAGCTCGACGCCCGCCAGGCCAGCAAGACGCGCACGGTGCTCAGCAAGCAGCAGCTCACGCCCCAAGGCCAGACGGAGCCGCTGCGCGTGCGCCGCTTTGCACTCTCCGATGATGGCAAGCTGATGCTGCTCAACACCAATACTAAAAAGGTGTGGCGCTACGACACCCGCGGCGACTACTGGGTGTATAACATCGCCGCAAACAAGCTGACCCAGCTCGGCAAAGGCCAGCCCGAGTCGTCGCTGATGTTTGCCAAGTTCTCGCCCGATGGCAGCAAGGTGGCCTACGTGAGCGGCCACAACCTGTACGTCGAAAACCTGGCCGACAACCGCATCACGCAGCTGACGAGCGACGGCACCGACAAGCTCATCAACGGCACCTTCGACTGGGTGTATGAGGAAGAACTCGACTGCCGCGACGGCTTCCGGTGGAGCCCCGACGGGCAACGCCTGGCTTACTGGCAGCTCGACGCCCAGAAGACGCCCAACTACCTGATGCTGAATACCACGGAGAAGCTCTACCCCTTCACCGTGCCCGTCGAGTACCCAGTGGTGGGCGAAGACCCTAGCCGCTGCCGCGTAGGCGTGGTGGCCGTAGGCGGCGGCGAAACCAAGTGGATGGATGTGCCCGGCGACGCCGTGCAGCACTACATCCCGCGCATGGAGTGGGCCGACGCCAACACGTTGATTTTACAGCAATTAAACCGCCGCCAAAACGAAAGCAAGCTCATGCTGTGCACCGCCGCCACCGGCGCAGCCAAGCCCATCTACAGCGAAACCGACAAAGCGTGGATTGACGCCAAAGAGGGCGCCGTGGGCTGGAACTGGATAAACAAGGGCCAAAGCTTTGTGTGGAGCAGCGAGAAGGACGGCTGGCGCCACCTCTACACCGTGGACCGCAACGGCAAGGACAAGCTGCTGACGCCCGGCAACTTCGACGTTATCAGCATCGAAAATATTGACGAGGCCGGGGGCAAAATCTACTTCATGGCCTCGCCCACTAACGCCACCCAGCGCTACCTCTACCAGGTGCCCCTGAAGGGCGGCAAAGCTACCCGCGTGACGCCCGAAAACCTGGCCGGCTCCAATGGCTACGACATCTCGCCCAACGGTAAAATCGCGCTGCACAATTACTCCAGCGCGTCTAGCTTCCCCATAAGCGACGTGGTGAGCCTGCCCGCCCACCAGCGCCTGAGCGGTGGCGAGGTGCCCGAGCAAGCCAAGAAAATCAAGCTGCCCAAAACGGAGTTTTTCCAGGTAAAAACCGCCGATGGCGTGACCCTCGACGGCTGGATGGTGAAACCCACCAACTTCGACCCCGCCAAGAAATACCCCATCGTATTTATGGTGTACGGCGAGCCCGCCAGCCAAACGGTGGTTGACCGCTTTGGCGTCAGCAGCAACCGCCTCTACCAAGGCAACATGGCCGATGATGGCTACATCTACGCCTCGCTCGAAAATCGGGGCGCGCCGGCACCTAGGGGCCGCGAATTCCGCAAGGCCATCTACCACAACATCGGCAAGCTCAACATCCGCGACCAAGCCATGGGCGCCACGGAAGTGCTCAAAAACAAGTGGGTCGATACCAGCCGCGTGGCCGTGTGGGGCTGGAGCGGCGGCGGCTCTAGCACGCTCAGCCTGCTAATGCAGTACCCTCAGATTTATAAAACCGGTATCAGCATCGCGGCTGTGGACAACCAGCTCAACTACGATAATATCTACCAAGAGCGCTACATGGGCCTGCTGCCCGAAGACCTGCACTACTTCGTGGATAACTCGCCGCTGGCCCACGCCAAAAACCTGCGTGGCAACCTGCTGCTCATCCACGGCACCGGCGACGACAATGTGCACTACAACAACGCCGAGCAGATGATAAACGAGCTAGTGAAAAACGGCAAAACCTTCCAGATGATGGCCTACCCCAACCGCACCCACGGCATCTCGGAGGGCGAGGGCACCAGCCGGCACCTGGCTGCCACCTACACCAAGTTTTTGAAAGAAAACTGCCCTCCCGGCGGGCGCTAGGCCACAGGCGTAGCGCAGGCCTTCTAGGTGGCGTTTTTCGCATTCCAAATACAAAAGGGCCGCCCTACCGGGGCGGCCCTTTTGCGTTCAGGCCCAGCCCTTTCGGGTTCACTAGCCTAGACCGTAAATAACCTCATAAATATTCATAAAATATTATACTAAATTTAATGATTTTACATACATTTGGCGCCGGACCTAACTACCTAGTGCTATGGAGCTTCGCATACATAATCTTTCCAAAACCTACGCCAACGGTGTGCGCGCCCTGAATGGCGTGAGCTTGACGATTCCGAACGGCATGTTTGGCCTGCTCGGGCCCAATGGGGCAGGCAAAAGCAGTCTTATGCGCACCATTGCCACGCTGCAAGAGCCGGATGCGGGCACCATTACCCTAGGTAATATCGACGTGCTGACTGAGAAGGACGCCGTGCGCCAGGTGCTGGGCTATTTGCCGCAAGAGTTTGGGTTGTATCCCAGCATTTCGGCCGAGGTGCTGCTCGACCATTTCGCCAGCCTCAAAGGCATCCGCGACGGGCACGAACGCAAGCTGGCGGTGGAGGCGCTTTTGCAGCAAACCAACCTGTGGGCCGCCCGCAAGAAGAACCTAGGTGGCTACTCGGGCGGCATGCGCCAGCGCTTCGGTATCGCGGTGGCGCTCCTAGGTTCGCCGCAGCTCATCATCGTGGACGAGCCCACCGCCGGCCTCGACCCCACCGAGCGCAACCGCTTCCTGGATTTGCTATCTGAAATTGGCGAAAACGTGGTGGTTATCCTCTCCACGCACATCGTGGAAGACGTAACTGAGCTGTGTTCCAACATGGCCATCATCGCGGGCGGCGAGGTAGTGGCCACCGGCCAGCCAGCCGATGTTATCGGCGAGCTGCGCGGTAAGGTCTACCGCACCAAAACGGAGAAGGCCGCTTTAGCCCAGCTCAAAAGCGAGTACGAAGTCATTTCGTCGAAGCTAGTGGGCGGGCAGCCAGTGGTGCGCGTGTTCAGCGAAACGCCCATTAACCGCATTTTCCAGCCCGCCGAAGCCACGCTGGAAGACGTGTATTTCCACCGCCTATCGCGGCGCCAAAAGCCGGTTGTGACTGCTTAACGTCCGGCCACGCCCGTCATGCAGAGCGCAGCGAAGCATCTCGCGTGGTGCAGTAAACCCTTACACTAGTAACGAAGTGAGCGAGATGCTTCGCTGCGCTCTGCATGACAACCGTTAACCATCAACTCACCATGTTCCGCGACGTTTTCCTCTTCGAGCTGCGCTACCGGTTTCGGCAGCCGAGCACCTACATCTACTTCGGTATTCTGTTCGCGATAGGCTTCATTTTCCTGGCCGTGGAGGAGACGTTTTTTGGGCCGAGCACGGGCGGCAAGGTCTTCAAGAACGCACCCGATACGCTAGCCAATTTTCACCTAGGTGGGTCGATGCTGGCTATGTTTATTACGGCGGCGATTGTGGGCACGCCCATTTACCGCGATGATAAAGAAGGCATTACGGGTTTACTCTATACCACGCCGCTGCACAAACCGGCGTACCTAGGTGGACGGTTTTTGGCCTCGCTGCTAGTGATATGGTTTATCATGTGCGGCACTTCGCTGGGCGCAATGGTGGGCTCTATGATGCCCTGGCTGAACCCAGCCAAGTACGGTCCGTTTCGGCTAGATGCCTACCTAGGGCCGCTGCTGGGCGGGTCGTTTGTGAATGCATTTTTTGCGGGCTGCGTCTTCTTTTCGGCGTATTTGCTCACGCGCTCGTCGCTGGTTATCTACCTCGGGGGCATTGTGTTATTTCTACTTTACAACATCGCGGGCGTCGTCACGACCAATCTCAGCAACGAGCACCTGGCGGGCTTGCTCGACCCGTTTGGGCTCGACACGCGCACAGTCGTCACCAAGTACTGGACTATCGCGGAGCGCAATACCAAGCTCCTGCCCTTTGGCAGCGGCGACATGCTCGAAAACCGCTTGCTGTGGGCAGGCATTGGGCTGTTGCTCCTAGGTATCAGCTACGCTAGCTTTCGGATGGGCGCGCCGCGCAGCAGCGGCCGGCCCGCCGCGCTCGAGGCCGCCCCGACGCCCGTGCCAGGGGCAGGTATCCGGCGCTCGCCGGTGGTGTTTGGGGCGGGCACGGGGCTGTGGCAGCTACGGCAGCTGACGTGGGTGCAGTTTCTGAATGTGGTACGGGCGTGGTCGTTTCGGGCGCTGGTATTTTTTGGGGTCGTGAACGTGCTGTTTTCAGCCTACTACCGCTACACCGGCGACCGCGTGCAGATGCCCGTCACCTACGAAATACTGAGCTTGATTAACAACGGCTTCGGGCTGTTCTTCCTCATTATCATCACCGTATATTCGGGCGAGCTGGTGTGGCGCGAGCGCGAAACCAAATTGCAGCTCGTGTTCGACGCGCTACCAATGCCCAACTGGGTGCCGTTCATCAGCAAATTGCTGGCGCTGGTGGGCACGCAGGTGGTGCTGTACTCGGCGCTGGTACTGGTGGGCGTAGGCGTGCAGCTGTTCCGGGGCTACCACGGCCTAGAGCCGGATTTGTACGCCAAGGACTTCTTGTTGCAGCTGGTTAACATCATCTTGCTCTGCATCTTGTCGATGGCCGTGCAAGCCATTGTCAACAATAAGTACGTGGGCTACACGGTGATGATACTCTTCTACGTGGTCGTGTTCATCGCGCCCGACGCCCTAGGGGTGCACCACGTGCTGCTGAAGTACGACGGCACCATCCCGTACACCTACTCCGACATGAATGGTTACGGGCACTTCGTGGCGCCGCTGCTGTGGGTGAACCTGTATTATATGGCCGCGGCGCTGCTGCTGGCCGTGCTCACCAACCTGCTGTGGGTGCGCGGCGCCGAAACCAGCGCGCGGCAGCGTGGGCGCTTATTTGGGCAGCGCTTTGGCGGTGGGGCGCGATTGGCGCTGGCAGGTGCCGTGGTGGCAGTGCTAGGGCTAGGCGGCTATGTATACTACAACACCAATGTTGAAAACCAGTATTTTGCGCCCAAAGGCCTTGAGGCCCGCTCGGCTCGCACCGAGCGCCTTTACAAACGCTATGAGCACCTAGGGCAACCCAAAATCATTGCCACCAAGCTGGCGGTAGACCTCTACCCCACCGCCAGTCCGCGCCGCTACCAGATGGCCGGCACGCTGATGCTGCTCAACCAGGAAAGCCGCCCGCTCGACACGCTGTTTGTCAACTACGACCCTAGCCGCGCCGTGCAAACCACCCTCACGCCCGGCCGCCCGGCCACCGTGCTGCTCGACGACCCCGAGGCCGGCGTGCGCCTCTACCGCCTAGGGCAGCCCCTGGCGCCCGGCGATTCGCTGCCGCTGGTCGTGCAGGTGCGCTACGCGGCGCGGGGCTTCACCTCGCGCTCCCAAGACCAAAGCGTATTTAGCTGGGCCACCATCCCGCCCGAAGACCGGCTTACGGCTAATGGCACCTTCCTCGACGGCACCGGCGTGCGCATCGGCTACCAGCCCGATGGCGAGCTGGAGGAAGACGACATTCGCCAGCGCAACGACCTGAAGCCTAAAGAGCGCGCCCCGCGCCTCAACGACCCGAGCGGGTTGATGACATGCGCCTTCACTCGCGATGCCGACTACATCCGCTTTGAAACCACCGTGAGCACCGACGCCGACCAGACGGCCATCGCGCCCGGCTACTTGCAGAAGGAATGGACCACCAACGGCCGGCACTACTTCCACTACCGCATGGATGCGCCGATGATGAACTTCTACTCCATCCAGAGCGCCCGCTACGCCGTGCGCCGCGACCAGTGGCGCGACCCCAATACCGGGCAGGCAGTGGCTATCGAAATCTACTATCACCCCACGCACGCCTACAACGTGCCGCGCATGACTGATGCTCTCAAAAAAGGCCTCACCTACTATACTAAAGCCTTCGGTCCCTACCAGTTCCGGCAGGTGCGCATCCAAGAGTTTCCGCGCTACAAGAGCTTTGCCCAGAGTTTCCCGAATACTATTCCAACCTCGGAAGGCGCGGGCTTTATCTCTGACCTGCGCGACCCCGAGCGGCCCGATGGCGTGTTTTTCATCACCAACCACGAGCTAGGGCACCAGTGGTGGGGCCACCAAGTGGTGGGGGGCCAGGTGCAGGGCTCGTCCATGCTCAGCGAGTCGCTGGCCGAGTACTCGTCTTTGATGACGTGCAAGCACGAATTTAGCGGCCCGCTGATGCAAAAGCGAATGCGCGACGAGCTTGACCAATACCTGCGCGGCCGTCGTGGCGAGCGCAAAAAAGAGCTGCCGCTGATGCTGGTCGAAAACCAGCCCTACATCCACTATAACAAGGGCGGCATGGTGTTTTTTGCCTTGCAAGACTACATCGGCGAGGAGAAGTTGAACGGGGCCATCAAGGCGTTCCTGGATAAAACCCGCTACCAGACCCGGCCCTATACTAACACCGCCGAGTTTGTCAGCTATCTCAAAAAAGCCACGCCCGACTCGCTGCAATACGTGGTGCACGACATGTTCGAGACCATCACGCTCTTCGAAAACCAGCTAGACGAAGCCACCTACACCAAGCGCCCCGATGGCAAATACAACGTGCGCCTCACCCTGCGCGCCGCCAAAATGCGCGCTGACAGCCTAGGTAACGAAACACCCATCAAGTTGGCCGACTATGTGGACATCGGCATTTTCGGCCCCGACCAAGCCAAGAAAACTGAAGACTACGACGCCAGCGGCAAGCCGCTATTATTCAAAAAGGTAAAACTCACGCAGCCCCAAACGGTGCTCACCTTCGTGGTGGATGGCAAGCCAGCTAAGGCTGGTATTGACCCCTACCACAAGCTCATCGACCGCCACTATATGGACAATGTGAAAGCCGTGGCGGCGGGAGAAACGAAGGGCACGGTGGTAGCGCAGCGATGAGGTACGGCATCAGTATAGAAAGCCTGTTTTTCTGTTACTGAATTCAAAAAGCGCGTGTCATGCTGAGCTTGCGAAGCATCTTATCACGGCTGAAACGCCCTGGTGTAACAAGATGCTTCGCAAGCTCAGCATGACACGCGCTTTTTAGGTTTTATTTAATGGGCAAGCGACCTCAGTAGTGCGCCCCACATTGAGCGAACCCGCTCACCTACCCCGCGAAATAATCACCCTGTGCCATGTCATCCAGCAGCCCTAGGTGCGTGGGCTGCCAGCCCAGCCGCTGCTGCGTAAGTGCGCTCGACGCCGCCATATCCAGACCCGCAAAGCGGGCCATCCAGCTGAAATGCTCGGCGGCTTCCTCTGCTGATTTTGATACGACCGGCACGTTTAGGTGGCGGCCGATTACGGTGGCTAGGTCGCGGAAGGCGATGCCTTCGTCACCCACGCCATGGTAGCGAGCGCCAGCCTCGCCCTGCTCCGCAGCCAGCCGAAACAGACGAGCGGCATCGAGCCGGTGCACCGCCGGCCAGCGGTTCAGGCCCTCGCCTAAGTAGGCGGCTTCACCCTTTTGGCGAGCCAAGCCGATGAGGTAGGGTACAAAGCCGTGGTCACCTGCATCGTGCACCGACGCAGATAAACGCACTACCATAGCCCGCACGCCTTGCGGCACCAATGCCAGCGCCGCCGACTCCGAGGTGCGCACGGCAACAGCAGGCATTTCCTCTTCCGTAGCAAGGCGGCCAGAGGCAAACCCTGCAAAGCCCGACGTCACAACTAGCGGCCGGTCAGAGCCAGCTAACACGCTCCCCATTGCCCCAATGGCACTAGTCTCGGTGGCCGCGGCCGCCTCGTACTGCGAGAAGTCGTGGTTATAAGCTAAGTGGATAACGCCATCGGCGGCCGCCGCGCCGCGCTTGAGGCTATCGAGGTCGGTGAGGTCGCCTCGATGCACCTCGGCGCCGGCCGCCGTGAGGGCTTGCGCTGCGGCATCTGTGCGGGCTAGGCCGAGCACTTGGTGGCCGGCTTGCTGTAATTCTTGCACCACGGCCGAGCCCACAAAACCCGACGCACCCGTTACAAAGACTTTCATAAAATGGTCTGTTTAGCGTAGCGGAATAACTACAGCACAAAGGTCCGGCAACGACCTAGGGGCCGTGTTGCGCGGCCCAAACCATCTACGGTAAAAATCAAACAACCACGGGTGCTCGGTAGTCGCCAGGGGCTAGGCCGGTTTGGCGCTTGAAAAAGTGGCAAAAGTGAGCGGTATCAGTGAAGCCTAAGCTGTCGGCAATTTCGGCCACGGTCCAACTCGATTGCTTCAGCAACTGCCGTGCTTCCTGCGCCACGCGGTCGGCGAGCAGAGCGGTGGTGGTGTGGCCCGTGGCTTCCTTCAGTACCCGGTTGAGGTGGTTAACATGTACGGCCAGCGCATCGGCGTAGTCGCGGGCGGTGCGCAGCGCCAGCTGCTGCCGCGGGGCCGCTAATGGAAACTGCCGCTCTAGCAACTCAGCAAACTGCGCGGCTAACCGGCCGGCCGCCGTGGGGGCTTGTATAAGCACGAGGTCGGGTCGCAGCTTTTGGCCGTAGTAGATGAGCTCTAGTAGATATGCACGCAGCAACTCTTGGCTGTAAGCATAGCCAGAGCCACTTTCTTGCAGCATTTTCTCGAAAATGACGGCTAGGGTGGCGTACTCGGCTTCGCTCACAGTTAGCACTGGGCAGGCGCCCTGCCCGAATATCGGCAGTTCGTCCAGCACAATGCCGCCTTTCACGGGCAGCAAAAATTCGTCGGTGAACAGGCATACGTAGCCCGTTTGGTTGGCATCGTGGGGGTGCCAGCGGTAGGGCACCCGCGAGGTGACGAACCACAGCCCTAGGTCTTCTACTTCGACCTCGCGGTCGGCGTACTCTATCCGGCTACGCCCCCGTATCAAACTGATTTTATAAAACGGCCGCCGGTCGAAATTCATCGCCGGGCGGTCTTCCCGATTTACCATCAGGTCGGCCACGTTTACTACTTTAAACTGCCCGGCCGTGCGCGGCCGCCCAGGCAACCCAGCACCAGGGCTAACCTTATGGTAAAACTCTTCGAAAGGATTGGTAGACATGCAAGGCGGCTGTATAAATCAAAGGTAAGACGCCGCGTTTATTGCCCGCCCTTCACACTCATAGGCAGCACGTATACCGCCTCCGAGGCCGTGATAAACAGTGTCTTTCGGTCTTTGCCGCCGAAGCATACGTTGGCGGTCCAATCGCCGGGCACGTCGATGTGCGCCACTTGCTGGCCAGCGGGGCTATACACGGTCACGCCTTTGCCGGTGAGGTACACGTTGCCGCGCTCGTCGAGGGTCATGCCATCCGAACCTTGGCTGACGAATAGCTGCTTATTGGTGAGTGTGCCACCCGGCCCTACCTGGTAGCGATACGTTTTATTACCCCCGATATCGGCTACGTAGAGCGTGCGGCCATCATGCGTGCCAATGATGCCATTGGGCTGCTTGAGCTGCGTTTCGACGGTAGTGGGCTGCTTCTGGCCGGGCCCTAGGTAGTATACGTACTGGCCGGGCAGTTCCGACGCGGTACGGGTCCAGTAGTCACGCTGGTAGTAAGGGTCCGTGAAAAACAGCCCGCCCTTGGGGTCTGCCCACACATCGTTGGGGCCATTGAAGTGGCGGCCACCTAGCTGGTCGAGCAGCACCGTGACCTTGCCGCTGGAACTGATAGACCAGAGTTGATTTTTCTCGTCGGCGCAGACAATGAGGTTGCCCTTTTGGTCGAAGTACATCCCGTTGGCCCGCCCGGCGGGGCTCAGAAATACCGACAGCTTGCCGTCGGTGCTGTACTTCCAGATTTTGTTGTTGGGCTGGTCGGTAAAAAACACGTTGCCCGCTCGGTCCACAGCTGGCCCCTCCGTGAACTTAAACTGCTTGGATACTAGCTGCGGCGTGGCCGAGCTGGCAAACAAATGGCTCGTGCCAGCCGGAGCCTGCCCTAGGGCTACTTCATTTAGTCCTATCAAGCTCACTACGCCTACCAGCGCCCAGCCCCGCGGCCACCATTGCCCAACTACCATATAAAAGGGAGTAAAAAAAGAAAGGTGCAGTATACGGCTACCAACTGGAAACAGCCTAGCACTCCTACTCTATCAATGCAATAGAGCTATTTGACTTAATTGCACTTTATCAATAAATGCTAGAGCTCATTATCTACACCATTTCTTCATAAAAAGAGGCCTAAAAATATTTTACAGGCTCTCAAAAAATATGTTTCTGAAACTAAAAACATATATACAACAGCAGCTACATTAAGCCTTTTTACAAAGCAAAAAGGTTTTGGCAATTCGCTATCATTTTTTATGCCTGGCTTGCAAACAGCAAATATATTCTTAGTTAACAACTTGAAAATCCTGATTCTATTGTAGGCAGTTTCCAAAAACTAAATACCTTGCAGTGCCTCTGGCAACCTTTTCCTTTTCCATCCTCACTCACACTCTATGTCCCACAAATACTCTGCGGCAGCTTTCCTAGCTCTAGGGGCCGCCGTGCTCCCACTCTTGGCGCAGGCACAAGCTGCCGACCGTGTTCAGAAAAAAGAACTTGGCCAAGATGGCCAGCCTACACTTATCCAGTTTCGGGAGGGCGCGCGGCCCAGCAGCGGCGATGGCGCTTTCGTATTGCGCGAGCAGCTAGGCCTGGGCTCCGATGAGCAAATGCGCACCGCTCGTCTGGAAACCGACCAGCTCGGCTTCAGCCACCAAAAATTTGACCAGTACTACAAAGGCGTGAAGGTGGAGCACGCCACATATACCGTGCACGCCCGCCGCAGCGCCGTAGAAAGCCTGAGCGGCGACTACGAGAAAATAGCTAAGCTCGACGTAACGCCCGCCCTCTCGGCCGAGGCTGCCCTAGGTCGCGCCCTGGCTGCCGTGGGAGCCAAGCGCTACATGTGGCAGGACGCCGCCGAAGAAGCCGGCCTGAAAGCCAGCGAAAACAACCCGGCCGCCACCTACCTGCCGCAGGGCGAGTTGGTGATAGTGCGCGACGGCCGCCGCGACGCGGCCACCGGCCCGCTGGTGCTGGCCTGGAAATTCAACGTGTACGCTCAGGCGCCGGTGAGCCGCGCCTACATCTACGTAGATGCGCGCACTGGCGAGGTGGTGCTGCGCGATGCTATCATCAAGCACGCGGGCGCCACGGCTACGTTTGCCACGGCCTACAGCGGCACCCGCTCGCTGGCCACCGAAACTACCACCGGCGGCTACCGCCTGCGCGAGTACACCCGCGGGCTGGGCATTGAGACCTACAACTGCAAAAAGGGCAACAGCTACACCGCCGCCACCGACTTCGTCGATGCCGACAATAACTGGACCGCCGCCGAATACAACAACGCCAACTACGACAACGTGGCCGGCGATGCGCACTTCGGCGCCCAGGCTACCTACGACTACTGGAAGGCCGTACACGCCCGCAACAGCTACGACAACGCGGGCGCCAAAATCAAGAGCTACGTGCACTACGACGACACGCCAAGTACGGCTGCAGGCTACGAAAATGCCTACTGGAACGGCTCGGTAATGACTTACGGCGACGGCGCCAGCACCTTCAAACCGCTGACAGCGCTGGATGTGTGCGGCCACGAAATAGGCCACGCAGTGTGCGAGAAAACCGCTAACCTGACGTACTCGGGCGAGTCGGGCGCCATGAACGAGGGCTTCTCCGACTGCTGGGGCGCCAGCGTGGAGAAGTACACCGTGGACCTGCTGGGCCTGACCGGCAAATCGACCTGGGACATTGGCGAGGAGATTATGAAAGCTGGCGGCGCCCTGCGCTCAATGAGCAATCCCAACCTTTACGGCCAGCCGGCCTACTATAAAGGCAAAAGCTGGTATACTGGCACCGCCGACAACGGCGGCGTGCACACCAACTCGGGCGTGCTCAACTACTGGTACTACCTGGTGGCTGTGGGCAAGAGCGGCACCAACGAAGTAGGCAATACCTTCAGCGTGACGGGCCTCGGCCTGACGGACGCGGCCAAAATCCTGTACCGCACCGAGAGCGTGTACTTGAGCGCCAGCTCGAACTACGCCGCAGCACGCACCTACTCCATTCAAGCGGCTAACGACTTGTTTGGGGCCACGTCGGCCCAGGCGCAGGCCGTGACCAACGCCTGGTACGCCGTAGGCATCGGCGCCGCCTACACCGACGGCGGTACCACAACCCCGCCGCCCACTCCCACGGCCTATTGTGCCAGCAAGGGTAGCAGCCAGGGCTACGAGTATATCGACTACGTGAAGCTAGGCAGCATTGCCCGCACCAGCGGCGCCGATGGTGGCTACTACGACGGCACGGCCCTGAGCACCACCGTGGCGGCCGGCTCAAGCCAGACCATCAACTTCTCGGTGGGCTTCAAAGGCTCGGCGTATACTGAGTATTGGAAAATCTTCATCGACTACAACCAAGACGGCGACTTCGGTGACACTGGCGAAACCATTGTGAGCGGTAGCAGCAGCAGCAGCGGCACGCTCACCAGTACCTTCACCGTACCTAGCACCGCCAAAACCGGCACAACCCGCCTGCGCGTGGTGCTCAGCGATGCCAGCGCCACCACCAGCTGCGGCACCTACAGCTACGGCGAAACCGAAGACTACAGTCTCAACATCACGGGCGGCGCCACGCTGGCGCCGGAGGGCATTGCCGCCACAACTAGTAGCCTGACTGCCGACGTCGATGCTACGCTGAGCTTGTTCCCTAACCCTGCCAGCAGCTACTTGCAGCTAGAGCTAAGTTCGGGCGCCGAGTTGCAAACGGTGCAAGTGCTGGATGCCCGCGGCGCCGCCGCTACCGCTCGCTACGATGCCGCCACTAAGCAGCTCGATGTGAGCGGCCTGGCCGCCGGCCTTTACCTAGTGCGCGCCAGCGATGGCCAGCACCTGTTTGTGCAGCGCTTTGCGAAGCACTAGCCAAGTCAACCACCTAGAAGTAAAAAAGCCCGGCCGATTGGCCGGGCTTTTTTATGCTGGTAAGCATCTTGCTTGCCGCTGCTTGTTCTAGCTATGCGGGTAGCGCCTGGCTGCGCAGCCAGGCGTCGGCGGCTGCGAAGTTGTCGAAGCGCTTGAATTTGAAGCCAGCGGGCGCTGTGCTCACCACCGACTGCGTCGAGAGGCGGTGCATGGGGTCGGCCCCTTCCACAATGGCGCAGTGGTGGGTGTTGGCCTGGCTCATAGCCCTAGGTATCCAATCAGTGGTGAGCCACTCTTGAGCGGCTACGGGTAGCGGTGCCCGGGCGCCGTGGTCGGAGAGGATGCGCCGGGCGCCGGTGCTTTTTAGCAAAGCCAATACCTGCTCGTAAAGAGCCTGAATAATTTCGACCGGCTGCCGCTCGGGGGCCCAGGCCAGGCGCACGTAGCCTGCGGGCTGGTAGAATAACTTGCCAGCTTGGTTCTGAAAAACAAGCGTCTCTTTTGCGTAAGCGGATAAAGTCATACTAAATACTATAAAAAGGCAATCTACATTTCTATACGGTAGCTTTTCGACTTAAAAGTACGCTTGACTGCGTGCTCTTACACCAAAAACAGGTGGCCTAAACCCCTTCTGCGCTGTAGTATTGCGCTTGTGACCGCTACTCCTTTGCCCTCTGCGTCAATGCTCGCACCGCCTCACGCTTATGCGGCGGGCTTGCACATTCTGGCCACCTTTGCGGCGCCGGCCGCGGCTCTGCGCGATGCCGCGGGCAGCCAGCAGTTTTTTGCGGCGCTGGTGGCGCGCTTGGGTCTCACTTGCGTGGGCGAGGTCTACCACGTTTTTGAGGAAAACGCGGGCTTCACGGCGGTGCTGGCGCTCACCGAGTCGCACCTCAGCATTCACACCTGGCCCGAGCACGGCCTGGCTACGTTCGATGTGTTTTTGTCGAACTTCCGGCGCGACAACCACGCCACCGTGCGGCGCATCTACCAAGAAACCCTAGGGTACTTCGAGGCCGAAGAACAAGCCTATGCGGAGGTATTGCGATGAGTAGTGTCCCTATCGCCCCGCCCCCAGCCTGGGTCACGTGCCCCAAGTGCGCCACTCAGGTACCGTGCTACGAACCGGCCCGCAGCAAGTGTTTTGGCTGCTTCAATTGTCGCACCCTCTTCGAGGCCAACCCAGCTACCCCCACTAACAAAGGCCGCATAATCAAGGGGTTTCGGAAGGAGAATGTAACTGGTCCTAGCCTGCCACTGGGCATTACGGGCGCTCTAGGTAGCTACTACTGCCGCATCACGGGCTACCAGGTGCGTACTGAGCAACAGGACCGCATTGCCGAATGGCGTGAATATCAGCTGCGCCCCGCTGAGCCGATAGTAGGTGGTGACTCTATCGATTTTCCCTTGCAGCTTGCTGAATACCAAGGGCACTGGCTATTGATAAAGCAAGCGCGCAGCCATCCAGTCACGAAGGGCAACCACTCCTTTCAAGGCAAGGAATGGACCAGCCAAAGCACCGGCAATACCTACCAGCTGTGGCATCGCTACCAGCCGGTAATTCGCGATGCCCAGGGTGAATTTGATTGGAACATCATTGAAGATGAACGCCTAAAGGTTCAGGAGTTTACCTGCCCGCCTTACCTACTTTCGAGTGAGCAGGCTCCTAAGGCTAACTCCGTTTGGTATCAGGCCGAATACCTAGAGCCCGACCAAGTAGCCACTGCTTTTGGTGTAAATGCCAACACGCTGCCTAGCCGCGTAGGCACCGGCGCGGCCCAGCCCAACCCGCACGACACGGCCCCAGCTTGGCGCCTGTTTGGGGTAGCGGCTTTGCTGCTGTCGCTGTTAGCCGGTTGGTTGGCTATCACGCGGCCTAGTGCTACCACTACCGAAACTTTTACCATTCCGGCTGTGCCTGCGGCGCCTGCTCCTGGGGCCGGCTTATTGACTGCTCCTCCTACTGTCGATACCCTAGGGCGGGCGGTTGTCCCTGCGGCAGGGGCCGCTACGCCTAGCGCGCCCGCCGCTGCCACGCCTGCTGCCAGCACCGGCTACAGCCAAATGCTGGTGTCCAAAAGCATCGTGCTTACTCACTCTTCTGCGGTAGACATCACCTTCACCGCGTTAGACCTCACCAACCATTGGGTTGAGATAACGGCCAACCTGGTGAACGAGGAAACCGGCCGCGGCTACGAGGTGACCCGCTCACTGGAATACTACGAAGGCGTGGAAGATGGCGAAAGCTGGTCGGAGGGCAACCGCTCGGCCAATGTCGTTATCAGTGGCTTGCCGCCCGGCCGCTACCACCTCAACATTTACCCCAGCCCAGAGGCGGGCACCAGCGATACCATGCTGCTCGTGCTGCTAGAGCAACATTCCAGCTTTGTCTCTAATTTTTTGATTATCCTGGTGCTGATGAGCGCCGTGCCGCTCTGGCACTGGATGCGCCACAGTTCCTTTGAAACCAGCCGCTGGGAAAACAGCGATTTCGCCCCCGCCTCCGACTGATTTTTTGCTATGCTTGCTTTCTTGCGCCACCTAGGGTCCGATTTACGTCGCTCGCCGCTCTATGCGGGGCTGCTGAGCCTGGGGCTGGCGGCCTTCTTGCTGCTGGGCATGGGCGGCACCCGCCTGCTTGGCGATGACAAAGAAACCGCCGACACCGAACGCGGCGGCCCGCCTCGCACCGGCGGCCACGGCGGCTATGTCAATGGCTTCAACCACAAGTGAATTAATAGAAAGAAGGTTGCCATTGCGAAGAGGCAAGCCAAGGCAATTTTCCTCCACGCACAGCCGACGTTTACAGAGGCAAAAGGCAGGCTTGCTTCGCCGTGCCCCCTCGCAATGACAATGTAGCTAACTAGTTTTTCCTCCTTCACTCATGGAATACCTCAACTTCAAGGCGCTGACTGCCTCCGTCGTGTACTCGGTGCTGGGCATTGTCATTCTGATGCTCAGTTTTTACGTGTTTAATAAACTGACGCCAGGCACCCTGCGCCGCGAAATACTGGAGGAGCACAACACGGCCTTGGCCATCATCGCAGCGGCGTTTATGCTGGCGGTGGCTATCATTATCAGCGCGGCCATTCATGGGTGAGGGTTCTTTGCTGGCCCGCCGCCGGCGGGCGCGGGCCGCTGCCAGCGCCCCGGCCGAAGGGGCTCCGCGGCCAGCGCTACTGCTAGGGTCGGTGGCCGTGATAGCCACCTGCGGGCTGCTGTATGAACTAATAGCCGGCACGTTGGCCTCCTACCTACTCGGCGATTCGGTAACGCAGTTTTCGACCGTTATCGGCGTGTACTTGTTTAGTATGGGCGTGGGCTCGTGGCTGTCGCGCTACCTAGGCGGCCAGCTGCTGCGCTGGTTTATTCGGCTCGAAATACTGGTGGGCTTGGTGGGCGGCGCGTCGGCGCCGCTGCTGTTTGGGCTATTTGCACACGTGGGCTCGTTTCGGGTGCTGCTCTATGGGCTGGTGGGGCTGCTGGGCGCGCTAGTGGGACTAGAGATTCCGCTGCTGCTGCGCATTTTGCAAGGCCGGCTGGCGTTTAAGGAGCTTGTGGCCAGAGTTTTCACCTTCGACTACGTAGGCTCGCTGCTGGCGGCCGTGATATTCCCGCTGGTGCTAGTGCCACGCCTGGGTTTGGTGCGCACGGCCCTGCTGTTTGGGGCGCTCAATGTGGTAGTAGCGGGCGTAAGCCTGCTTTCCTTCGACGAGACCAAACCCTACCGGCGGCGCTACCTAGGCGCCATTGTATTGGCCTTGCTGGCCCTAGGCGCGGGTGTGGTGGGCGCCGAGCGCATTCAGCGCTACGCCGAAGGCGAAGTGTTTCAGGACACGGTTATCTACGCCCAAAGCACGCCCTACCAGCGCCTGGTGCTCACCGGCAACCACCGTGGCGAGCTGCGCTTATTCTTGAACGGCAACCTCCAATTCAGTTCGGCCGACGAGTACCGCTACCACGAGGCCCTGGTGCATCCGGCCATGCAAGACCGACCTAGGGCGCGCCAAATATTGGTGCTGGGCGGCGGCGATGGCTTGGCCGTGCGCGAGCTGTTGAAGTACCCGCAGGTGCAGCGCATCCGGCTCATCGACCTCGACCCAGCCATGACCAAGCTCTTTAAGAGCAACCAACTGCTGCGCGAGCTCAACCACAACTCGCTGCACTCGCCCAAGGTCGATATTCACAACGCCGACGCCTACGCCTGGCTGCGCCAAGACACGACCCGCTACGACGTGGTGCTAGTCGATTTTCCCGACCCCGGCAACTATTCCATCGGCAAGCTTTACACTACGGCCTTCTACCAAACGCTGCGCCAGCGGCTGCGGCCGGGCGGGCTAGTGGTGGTGCAGGCTACTTCGCCTTACATTGCGCGGCGGGCTTACTGGTGCGTGGTGCATACTATGGCGGCCAGCGGCTTTAGCCCAGTGCCTTACCACGCCTACGTGCCTTCTTTTGGCGAGTGGGGTTACGTGCTGGCGCAGGCCCAGCCCGGCACCTGGCGCCCCGATGGCGGCCCGTTGCCGGCCGGGCTACGCTACGCGACTCCTAAGGTAATTGGCCAAATGCGCGCCTTCCCGCCCGATATGGGCGAGGTACCCACGGAGGTTAATCAGCTTAATAACCAGGCTTTGGTGCGGTACTTTGAGGAAGAGTGGGGGCCGTATGGCAATGGGTAGAACTCAGAAATTTTCCGCCTCTCATATCAAGTAATACTCTACTTTTTAACCCATGTCCCTCCCCCGCCGTCAATTTTTGACCCAGGCCAGCGCCGGCCTGGCGGGCACGCTGCTCGCGGGCCTGCTTGGCAGCGCGCCGGGCTGCGTACCCGCGCGCTCAGCTGTGCGGGGGCAGGTGCGCGGGGCGGGCGCCAAGCTGGGGCACTTGCTGCGCGAGCCTCACAAAATACCGAGCCCAACGCGCACTGAGGAAATTGACGTGGTCATCATTGGTGGGGGTGTGAGCGGCTTGGCGGCCCGGCGCGAGTTACACCGCCTAGTCCCCACGCTACGCACGCTGCTGCTGGAACTAGAGCCTGAAGTAGGTGGCAACGCCGCTACGGGCCACAACGCCCGCACCGCTTACCCCTGGGGCGCGCACTACTTGCCCCTGCCCGACGAGCGCGACCACGACCTGCTGGCTTTTTTAAAAGAAGCAAAAATCATTACGGGCTACGGCCCCGATAATTTACCCATCTACGACGAAACGGCCCTGTGCCACGACCCCGCCGAGCGCCTGCTGCTGCATGGCCACTGGCAGCCCGGCTTGGTGCCCGAGGCGGGCGTGCCCGCGGCCGACCGCGCCGAAATAGCACGCTTTCTGGCCGAGGTCGAGCGCCTGCGCCACGCTACCGGCCCCGATGGACGCGACTTGTTTCGGCTGCCGCTCGACCTGTCTTTTACTGATGCTGCCACCCAGCAGCTCGACCAGCAGTCGATGGCCGACTGGCTCGCCGCGCACGGCTACCGCTCGGAGTACCTGCGCTGGTACCTCGACTACTCGTACCGCGACGATTTTGGGGTGCCCGCCGCGCAGGTATCGGCCTGGGCCGGGCTGCACTACTTCGCCGCCCGCAAAGGCCGCGCCCACAATGCGCCCGCCGACGCCGTACTGACCTGGCCTACTGGCAACCACCACCTCGCCGAAGCGCTACGGCACCTAGGGGGCCCTGGCCGCATTCAGCTCCACACGGTGGTGTTTGGGCTGCAAGAGGTGGCCGATGGTCACCTAGAGGTGTTGGCTTTTGATGACCGCACGCAGCAAAGCACTCGCATTCGGACCCAGCAGGTAGTATTAGCCACGCCCTGGCACGTGAGCAAACACCTTTTGCCGACCTCAGCCGCTGCGCCTGCGCTGGCGCCGCTGCACGCCCCCTGGCTGGTGGCCAACCTCGTAGTGGATGATTACCCCGGCGGCCCCGGCCAGCCGCTGTGCTGGGACAATGTGCGCTACGGCAGCCCGGCCCTAGGCTACATCGATGCCGAGCACCAAGCCCTGCGCGGCTTCGAGCCCGACGGCGGGCGCAGCCTCACCTTTTACTGGGCCTTGCCCACCGACCTAGCCAACCCCGCTGCGGCCCGCCGCCACGCCTTTGCCAGCACCTACCACGACTGGCTGACGCTCGTGCTTACTGAACTCGACCTGATGCACCCCGGCCTAGCCGACCGCGTGCAGGCTGCCGAATTGTGGGTGTGGGGCCACGGCATGGTGGCCCCCACACCCGGCTATGTGTGGGGCGCAGCGCGCCAGCAGGCCCGGCAGCCCCACCTAGGCGGCCGCGTGCACCTAGCCCACACCGACCTCAGCGGAGTATCGGTGTTTGAGGAGGCATTTCACCAAGGGCTGCGGGCAGCCCGTGCGGTAGCGCAGCGGGCAGCCGCTAGCTAGCAGCCGGCCGTATACAGGGCTTCTCACTTTCAGTTTGCCCTTCTTATGACTATTCGCAATTTCTATGCGAGTGCGGTGGCTACCTTGCTAGCTGGCCTGTTACTTGGCGCCTGCGGCGGCGCTAACACTGCCGACATGAAAACCACTACCCCGAGCAGCATGCTGGGTACTGACTCGGCCGCCACCAAAGTAGGTGGCATGCCGCCCGATACCACTGGCCTAGGTACTGCCGCGCCCAGTACTGGCCGCTAAGAGCAGTGAGCAGTTGGAAAGCTAACTGAGCTACAAAAACCGCGCGCGCAGGGCAGGCGTGGGCAGCAGGCAGCTCTCTTGCTGCCCAAACCACTGGTAGCGGTGCCGAGCCACGTAGCGGTACAGCGCATCGCGCCAGGCGCGGGGCAGCAGCCAGCCCACCTGAGCCATCCGCCCCAAAGCCCCTAGGTGCCCGATAATGCGCAGCACGGCCGTGGAGTGGGTGTACACGCGCCCGCCCTCTACCAGCACCACCGAGTCGGGGTCAGCGGCAGTGGCGGCCACGTCTTGCTGGCCATGAGCGACTAGTAAGGCTTGTCCAGCGGCGCTTTGCAGGGCAGCAAAGCGAAACCGCCCGGCCGCATCGTGACGAATTACAAACTGCACAAACCCATTGCACAGGTTGCATACGCCATCGAAGAGGATAGTGGGCTGTGCGGTAGTAGACATGGCAGACAACTAAAATTAAGTAACGCTAGCTACCTAACGCCAGGGCAGCGCAGATGGTTTGGGGCCCTCGGCCAAAGCTGGACAACTTGAAAATACCGTATTTCCCGCTACGTAGTAACCGAAGAAAATACGCGTATTCGTCTTCGTCGTATTTGATTAACAGTCGTATACCTAGCCGCAGTTTTCCCCCAACTATTCTTCATTTTTTATGCGTACCGTAAAATTTCAATTGGCTGTAGCAGCCCTCGCCCTCGGAGCTTCTTTACTAGGTGCCTGCGGCAGCGGTAGCACTAGCGAGTCGTCGACTAGCGGCAGCGGCACCTCTACTGGTGGCAGCAGCGGCACCAACGATACTAGCGGCATGAGTTCTGACTCGTCGGGCGCTGGCTCGGCAGGCATGAGCAACACAACCACTGGCACGTCTAGCACCAGCGGCTCTACGGCTGGCACCGGCGACCTAGGTGGCTCTACGGCGGGCTCGGCCGCCGCTAGCGGCAGCAGCAATGCTGGTGGCACTACTAGCGCCGCTGGCGCTGGCTCGACAGCAGGTGGCAATGGCAGCGGCGCCAGCGGTGGTGGCACCACGGGCGGCTCTACCGCTGGTGGCACTACCGGCCAATAATTCAATTCCCCCATCTCATCTCCAAGCCTCATGAAAACGAACACCCTTTCGCTGCTACGCGCAGCGGCTTTTGTACTTGGCCTAGGTCTGACAACCAGTGTCGCCTTTGCCCAAACTACTACCGGCACTACGGCAGGTACCACTACGGGTAGCACTACCCCCATGGGCACTACGGCTGGTACCACGGCTGGCAGCACTACCTCGGTGGGCTCTACTAGCGGTTCTACTTCGGGCACAATGAGCTCCACGTCGGGCTCAACCGGCACTACGGCCGGTTCGGTAGGTACTACCACCAGCTCGATGGGTACCACGTCGGGCACTACGGCTGGCTCAATGAACACTCCTTCGTCGGGCAGAGCCCGCCGCGACGCCAAGCGCAGCAGCAAAATGGGCAGCACCTCGGGCAGCGGCACTACCACGGCTGGCTCGACGGGTAGCACCAGCGGCAGCACTTCTGGTGCCAGCACGAGTGGCTCGCCCCGCTAGCAAAATCATTTTCCGTTACTTTTCGGCTGCAAGGCGAAAAAGCTGGCCAAGCAATTGGTCGCTTTTTCGCCTTGTTTAGTTTCAATAGCTTGCCTTTGCTCTTCTCCTTTATGCATCAACTTTGGGCGGCCGTGCGGCAACCATTTACGCTCGACCTGCGGGCGCTGGCATTACTACGCATAGGCACGGCGGCCATCATCTTGCTCGACCTGGCCATCCGCAGCACCGACCTAGAGGCACACTACGCCAATATGGGCGTGCTGCCCCTCACGGCGATGCTCGACCACACCTGGACGCCCTACCAGTTTTCGCTGCACGCCACCAGTGGGCTGTGGCAAGTGCAAGCCGTGTTGTTTGGAGTGGCGGCGCTGGTGGCGGGGGCACTGCTGCTGGGCTACCACACACGGCTGGCCACCCTGGCATCGTGGGTGCTGCTAGTATCGTTGCAAAACCGCAACCCCATGATAGGCCAGGGCGGCGATGACCTGCTTCGGATGTTATTGTTCTGGGGGTTTTTCCTACCCTGGGGCCGGGTTTGGTCGTGGGATGCGCGCCAAGCGCCCCCACCTGCTCGCTACGATTACGCCAGCGCCGCCACGGTGGCCTACATCGTGCAGCTAGCCTTACTATACTGGTGCACCGCCTTGCTCAAAAGTGGCGCCGAGTGGACCCAAGAGGGCACCGCGCTTTACTACGCCTTTAGCCTCGACCAACTGCTGCTACCGTTTGGGCGCCTGCTTTACCCCCACCCCGACTTGCTGCGGTTTCTCACCTTTGCCACTTGGTATACCGAGTTGCTGCTACCCATTGCCTTGTTTATTCCGGTGGGCGTGCGCTGGTGGCGGCTACTGGTGGTGTTTGTGCTGTTTGGCTTTCATATTGGTATCAGCCTCACGCTGTTCGTAGGCATCTTCTTCCTTATTAATATGGTGTCGGTGTTGGGGCTGCTGCCGCCGATGGTGTTTGACTGGCTGACTCCCCGCCTGGCACCCCACGCCGAGCGGGCTCGGCACTGGCGCACGCGCCTACCTAGGTGGCAGTCGCCGTGGCAGCTGCGCCTCGAGCGCACGCGCCCGGCGGCACCCGGCCACCGCGAGTTGTGGCGCGCCGTGCGCGATGCGCTGGTTGTAAGCGTGCTGTTTTATGTATGCTGGTGGAACCTCGATGATGTGGGCCGCAAGCCCGGCCGCTGGATGTCGGACTCGACCCGCTGGTTTGGCTACTTATTTCGCATCGACCAGCACTGGGGCATGTTCGCGCCCACCGTATTTAAGGATGATGGCTGGTACGTGCTGGAGGGCACCACTAAAACGGGCCAAGTGCTCGACCTGAACCGGGGCGGCGCCCCCATCAGCTATACCAAGCCAGCATCGGTGGTCTCGTTGTTCAAAAACGACCGGTGGCGCAAGTATTCCGAAAATTACCTGTTTGTCAATAACAACTGGATGCGGCCCTATTACTGCAACTACTTGCTTCGCATCTGGCACGAGAACCCCAAGCACCCGCCCCTTCGCCATCTCTCGATAGTGTACATGAAGGAAGTGTCGCAACCCAACTACCAAGTGCCCCCGGCCACGCGCGAAGTTCTCTGCGATTGTGAGCCCCCCGCCCCCCTTGCACCCTCTCCCTAGGTATTATGCAAGCAATTTAATGGATAATTAGGTATTTTACCCCCCAAAAGTAGGGGTATATCTCAGGCGCCGTTTGCGTATAAGAAAGAGAATCAGGGATTTCCCTATCATTTTCTTCACCTACTCCTCACTATGAAACGCAATTGGCTTTCGCTTACCCTAGGGCTAGCACTATGCTCATCGTTGGCACTAGTTAGTGCCTGCAACGGCGACGACGACCCCACGCCCATCACGACTACTTCAGGTACGTCTACTAGTGGTGGTACTACCAGCTCTACCACTAATGGCAGCACCACAGGTACCACTTCTAGCACTACAGCAGGCGGCACCACGGGTACTACCTCAGGCACCACGGCTGGTGGCACCACGGGTACTACCTCAGGCACCACAGCGGGTGGCACCACAGGTACCACCTCGGGCACTACCAGCGGTGACACCACGGCCGGCGGTACTACAGGTACCACTAGCGGCACCACGGCTGGCGGCACCACGGGCACGACCTCTGGCACTACGGCAGGCGGTACTACGGGCACGACCAGCGGAACTACGGCCGGTGGCACCACGGGCACCACTAGCGGTGGTGGCACTACTGGTGGCGGCACGGGCGGTAGCGGTGGCACCACCTAAAATCTGCTAGTTTTTTTGAATACTAAGCCAAGTCGGACCCGGTAACCGGGTACGGCTTGGCTTAGTGCTTAAATAGGCAATAGTTAACCCATGCCGAAGCCCTGCTTACTGACCTTACCCTAGGTAGCCAAATGAGCCTTTTACAGCTCAGGTAATGGCAAGCTCCTCTTTAACTCCGTGCAAACCTGGGGCGTAGGGTAAGCTGTGCTTTATCCGGCTTTTCTCCTACTCAGCTCTTATGCCTGCTCCTCTCGACCCCACCCGCACCTCCGGCGCCACGCTGCCTAGCTGGCTGGCCACTGCACCCGCGCCGCCCGTCTTTGGGCCGCTGCGCGAAAACACGACTGCTGATGTCGTCATCATAGGGGCCGGCATTGCGGGACTTACCACGGCCTACCTCCTGGGCCAGGAAGGCAAGAAAGTAGTAGTGCTCGAGGATGGCGAAATTGCTAGCGGCGAAAGCGGCCGCACCACGGCCCACCTCTCCAACGCCCTCGACGACCGCTACACCACTCTCGAAAACCTTTTTGGTGCCGACGGGGCTCGGCTGGCTGCCGAAAGCCACGGCGCCGCCATCGACCAAATCGAGAAAATAGTGGCCGACGAGCAGCTAGCCTGCGATTTTCGCCGCCTTGATGGCTACCTCTTCCTACCCAAGAACGGCGACCCTCAGGAACTGCACGACGAGCTAGCAGCGGCCCACCGCGCCGGCCTCACGGCGGTAGAGTTTCTACCCGACTCGGGCACCCTAGGCTTCGCCACGGGCCCGTGTTTGCGCTTCCCCAAGCAGGGGCAGTTTCATATTATCAAGTACCTCCATGGGCTGGCCCGTGCTATTGTAGGGCAGGGTGGCCGCGTCTATACCCGCACCCACGCCACCGAAGTTAGTGGCGGCAGCCCCGCCTGCGTACGCACCACCGAAGGCTTTGAAGTGCGAGCCCAAGCCGCCGTGGTAGCTACCAATACGCCCTTCAACGACCGAGTAGTAATGCACACCAAGCAGGCGCCCTACCGCACCTACGCGCTGGCCGGGCGAGTACCTAAGGGTGCCATTGCCACGGCGCTGTACTGGGATACGCCCGACCCGTACCACTACATTCGGGTGCAGGAAATGGACCCGAATGCCGATTACGACCTGCTGCTGGTGGGTGGCGAAGACCATGTGGTGGGCGAAGACGACCCCGCCGCCCGCCTGGCTTGCCTCGAAGACTGGGCCCGCACGCACTTTCCCCAAATCACGACCATCGACTATAGCTGGTCGGGGCAGGTGATGGAGCCTGACGACAGCCTAGGGTACGCCGGACGCAACCCCTTGGACCGTGACAATGTGTACCTCATCAGCGGCGACTCGGGGCACGGCATGACCCACAGCACCCTAGGGGCTATGCTATTACGCGACCTTATCCTGGAGCGCGCCAACCCCTGGGAAGACCTCTACGACCCCGGCCGTGTGACCCTGGCCAAAGAGCCGCTGCAAGAGTTTGTGAGCCACAACGCCGTGGTGGTGAAGGACTACACCGAGCTGCTGACGGGCGGCGACGTAGACTCAGCCGCTGACATCGCGCCGGGTACCGGCGCAGTGTTGCGCCAGGGTATTACCAAGGTAGCCGTTTATAAAGACCCGCAAGGTCATACGCACACGTGCTCGGCCATTTGCCCGCACCTAGGCTGCGTGGTGCATTGGAACGACCTCGAAACCAGTTGGGACTGCCCCTGCCATGGCTCGCGCTTCGACGCCTACGGCCACTTGCTCAATGGTCCTGCCAATTCTGACTTAGCATCGCACGACTAAGTGCCACTGCCAGCTGTTGCCCTCAGCCCACTGGCCGAGCTACCCCTTAGCTAGATAAGGTTAGGGCCAAGTCCTTTTTTCTTTTGGATAAGGGGCAAAGTGGCTCCACTACTGGTGGCCGGCTCAGTGACCACCCGCCGCAAAACGTGGCAAATGCAGACGGCTAGTTAGCAGGTCGCCAAATGCTTGAGGTTTTAGCCAGAAAGCTATTTGCTTGAATAAAGAGAATTTTTAAACGCATAACAACCATATCCCGTACACTGGACTAAGACTATTTAGTCTGGGAATATCCCAAATATTCATTTTAGAATAGGAGATAAACTAGGCTGCGTAGGCGATTTATTTCACTTTTTATTCACCCCACTTTTCCTTTTTCATCATGAAAAAAGCCTATTCGCACCTCGCCATTCTGGTGCTAGCCGCAGCCTCGTTCAGCTCGTGCAGCCGCGCCAACTACGCCAGCATGACGCCCCCAGCCGCTCCGGTTACTACCAGCATTGCCCAAGTACCCACTACCGACATGTCGGCTGAAGTGGTAGCTACCAAGCCGCAGCCTGCCGCATCGCCCGAAGTAACTCCGGCTCCGGCCGTAGCTGTAGCACCAGTAGCTACCCCCGCCGCACCTAGCCGTGCTGCTGCTCCAGTTGCCAAGGCCCAGTCTTCGGTAGCCGTAGCAGAAACTCCCGCCGTCAAAGCCACTAAGCCTACGCTGGTACAGCGCTTGGCTTTGAATAAAATCACCAAGCAGCTCAACAAAATTGAGAAGCGTCAGCAGAACACGGCTAGCGTGACCCAGACTGCAGCTAGCAGCGGCTCGCTCACCATCTTGCTAGTAGGCCTCGTTGCCTTGCTGGTTGGTATCATCATCGGTTCGGGCTTCCTCACCACGGTAGGTTCCATTGTGGCCGTAGTAGGCCTCGTACTGCTGCTACTCAAAGCGCTCTAAGCAACCTAAATAATTGACACTAAAGCCTCCTCGCCAATGGCGAGGGGGCTTTAGTGCTTTATGGCCAAGCTCTTGGCACCTAGGCACATCATAGGCTTTGCTTGCTTTACTTGGTATTTATGCAAGTGTCGGGTAGTGGTTGTGGTTTGCAGCCTAAGCAACTTATATTCTATCCGGGAAAACTACTACTGCGCGCAAAAGATACTTACACTGGATTTACGTGATAATCACGATACAAAAGGGTATTTATCGGTCGGCACAGGCTGGCGTATTGCGTACAAGTAGAAGCTACACAACAGGTAGCCTTCAGTTTTTCTACCTTTTCCCACACCCTATGTTCTACCACGATAAACGTACGCAATACAAAGTGTGCGTCGAGAAGCCCAATCCTGCTTTTGCCCGCATGCTACAGCAAGCCATTGGCGGTATTGAAGGAGAGATGCGCGTTTGTTTGCAGTACCTATTTCAGGCCTGGAACTCGCGTGGCCCAGCCAAGTACCGCGACATGCTGCTCGACACCGGCACCGAGGAAATTTCGCACATCGAGATGTTAGCTACGGCAGTGGCACTCAACCTAGAGGGCGCACCGCTTTCAGTTCAAGAATCGGCTATCAAGCAAGATGGCGTGGTAGGCGCAGTACTAGGCGGCATGAACCCGCGCTCCTTTCTATCGGCTGGCCTTGGGGCCATGGCCTTTGATGCCGAAGGCGTGCCGTTTAGCGGCGCCTATGTAGTGGGCAGTGGCAATATCGTGGCCGACATGTATACCAACGTGGCCGCCGAAAGCACTGGCCGCGCCCTGGCCACTCGCCTGTGGGAAATAACCGACGACCCCGGCATGAAGGATATGCTCGGCTTCATGATTGCGCGCGATACTATGCACCAGCAGCAGTGGCTGGCGGTGATAGAGGAGCTAGGCGGCTACAATGCCCTGCCCATTCCTAACTCGTTTCCGCAGAGCAAGGAAAACCAAGAGTTCAGCTACTCCTTCATCAGCCCCAACATTGACGGTACTGGCACGCCCTCGGGCCGCTGGACGGAAGGTCCTAGCCTCGACGGCAAAGGCGAGTTTCGGGTGCTCAAGGCCGAGCCGTATGGCGACGAGCCCAAGCTGGGCCCGCCCGTGCCCGAAGGCCACGCCCAAAAAGAGCAGATGACCATGACCGACACCATCATCGGCAACATCAAGGATACGCTCAGCTAGCCCTAGGTAGCTTAAGAAAGCATTCAGAAAGCTCGGCCGCTTGGCCGAGCTTTTTTGTTTGTATATCCTGCTCGGCGAGCAGTAGCTTGCGCCTTCGTACTCATTCCTACCCAAGCCTTTACCAATGGCCCCACGGCTTGCTGCCCAGCCCTGGATTCGCTCGCCCCGCTACGATGGCTGGCTGATACTGGCCCCGCCCTTTGTGGCGCTGCTGCTGGTACTGGCCTTGCCCGTGTCCTTCTGCCAATCGGCCGAGTTTCCACTGCTAGCTTGGGTGGGCGTGGTGCTGCTCATCGATGTGGCCCACGTGTACGGCACGCTGTTTCAGACGTACTTCGACCCGCAGCAGCGGCGGCAGCGGCGCCGCCTGCTGGTGCTGGCGCCGCTGGCCTGCTACGCAGGCGGCGTGGCCCTGCACGCGGCGGGCGCCCTGGTGTTTTGGCGGGCGCTAGCTTACTTGGCAGTGTTTCATTTCATAAGGCAGCAATACGGGTTCTTGCGGCTTTATGCCCGGCACGAAGCACCTAGGGGCCGGTGGCTGAGCACGGCCCTTATCTATGCCGCTACGCTCTACCCACTGCTATACTGGCACTTATCGCCACCACGCAATTTTAATTGGTTTGTGGATGGCGATTTTATACAATACGACTGGCCGCTAGGGCGGCTATTAGCTACTGGCCTCTACCTAGGGCTGGTACTGGCTTACCTAAGCCGCGAGGCCTGGCAGTACTACCGCACCCGCGTGCTAAACGTGCCGCGCAACTTGCTGCTAGGTGGCACGGCTCTGGCCTGGTACATGGGCATTGTCGTTTTCAATGGCGACCTAGCCTTTACGCTGCTCAATGTGGTGTCGCATGGCGTGCCCTACTTGGCGCTGGTGTGGAGCCGCCGTCCAACTCAGGCCACAGGCCGCGGCTGGTGGACCGGGCGCTACGGCCTGCTGCTGTTTGGGGGCGCCGTTGTGCTGTTTGCCTTTCTGGAAGAAGGCCTGTGGGACGGTCTGGTGTGGCGCGAGCACGGGGCAGTATTCGGCTGGTTTCAGGGCTTGCCCACGGTGGCCGAGCCCACGCTACTGATGTGGTTGGTACCACTGCTAGCCCTGCCCCAAAGCACGCACTATGTGCTCGATGGCTTCATCTGGCGCCGGCAAGCCACCTAGGCTAGCTTGCTCTGCTTGAGCACACGACGCCTAGGTCTATCACTACAAAAAAATAAATATATTTTAACGATTTTAGGTAAACCGAAGAAGCCGTTTTTCACGTAATTTTCACGTTGCAACCCAAACCAAGAAAGTTCCTTATTGGGTGCAACTTCTTCTTGTTATTGTTCAGCTTTTCATCTTTTCTATTACCCACCTTTACCTTTCTTCTTTCATGGAGCTACGCTTACGTTCGCTCGACGCGTCGCGGCGCCTTGGTCTTTTTGGCCTGGCTCTCGGCGCTAGCTTGCTGTCGGCCTCGACCGCTTTCGCCCAAACGCCAGTAGTTTATGGCCTGCTCGAAACTAGGGGCCTAACGCCCAGTACGCAGGGCCTGATTCAGATTGACCCGACTACGGGCATGTCTACTTCGTTTAGCTACACAGCCCTGTCCGGCATCACGGTGGGCCCGCTAGTGGGTATAGACTTTCGCCCTTATAATGGGCAGCTGCTCGCCCTAGGGTATGACCCAGACGCCACTGGCGTTAACTCGCAGCTTTACCGGCTCGACCCCAGTGCAAACGCAGCTATCGCCATCGGCAGCCCTATTCGCCTGGAACTGGGCGGTAGCACCGACCGCATTGGGTTTGACTTCAACCCTACCGTAGACCGCATTCGAGTGGTGAGCACCAATGGGGCCAATTACCGCCTCAACCCCAATACTGGAGGCATTGCCGCTACCGACCCCACCCTGAATTCAGCGGTGTCTCCGACCCCGACCATCGGCTCGGTGGCTTACACCAACTCGTATGTGGGTAGCACCGCCACCACCCTCTATGACCTCGACGAGACAACTGGAAAGCTTTACACTCAAAACCCTGCTACCGGCAGCTTGTCGGGCGGCACCACGGTAACGTTCAATAACTTTGGCATAGCGGCTACCTCCGCTATTGACTTTGATATCTACTACAATGCCGCCGCCAATTCGGGCGCAGGTGCCAACGAGGCTTACCTAAGTGAGCTAACGGCGGGCGGCAGCAGCAACTTCTACTCGCTGGACCTGGCCACCGGCGTAGCTACGCGCCTAGCCAATACCATTCCATCCGCCATCCCGTATGGCCTCCGCGATATCGCCGTGGCTACTACGCCGCTCACGCAGCAGCCTCTTGCTGGGCAGCTGATGTATGGTGTAGCTGGCGGCACCCTCCTTTCCTTTGGCTCGAGTGCACCGCGCAACATCCGCACGGCGGTGAATATCACGGGCCTAACGGTTACCCCTACTTCAACGCAAGTGGTGGCCGGCATTGATTTCCGGCCGCTTACCGGCGAGCTTTATGCTTTTGGCTACGATGCTACCAACCAGCTCGGGCAGCTGTATACCCTAGATACCTCAACGGGCGCGCTTACTGCGGTTGGCGCTGCTAGGTCTTACCCGCTGGGCAACAATGCGAATGCCATCGGCTTCGATTTCAATCCGACCGTTGACCGCATCCGCATCACATCGGCCACCAACCAGGCCAACCTGCGCGCCAACCCCAGCGACGGCACTTTCTTGACCGATACGCCGCTGACAAATAATGGCGCGGCCCCGGCCCTAGCCGGCGTGGCCTACACCAACAACGACAACAACCCCGCTACCGGCACGTCGCTCTACGGCTACGACCAAAACACAAATACGCTGCTCTTGTCGTCGAATGCTAACGCGGGCACCTACAACAATATAGGTAGCGGCTCGACCCTCACGGTAAATGCTGCCAATGGTGTTGATTTCGACATTTTCTCGGATGTCAGCACCCCAGCCGCACCCATCAATTCGGCTTTCCTCACGGCCTCGCCTAGCGGCATGAGCTTCGACAACCTGTATACCGTGGACCTCACGACGGGCAAGGCCACGCTGGTCGACCGCATCGGAAACGGTAGCAACCTAAGCGGTGTAGCCGCCGTGCCCACGCCCGATGCCAACGCCATCACCTGGACGGGCAACGTGAGCGGCGACTGGGGCGCGGCTGGCAACTGGGCGCCCAACCGCATACCTACGAGCACCGACAACGTTATTATTCCGACCGGGCGACCCAACCAGCCCAGCATTTTTACTCCGCAGCAGGCCAATAACCTGACCTTGGCCAGCGGGGCCAGCCTTAATACCGCTCCAGGGGGCGTACTCTCGCTGAGCGGCAACCTGGTAAACTTCGGCGGCGCCCTCACGGGCTCGGGCTCGGGCGAGGTACGCTTTGTGGGCAGCACCGCTCAGAGCATCACCGGCACCGTATCGCGCTTCCAGAACCTGACAGTAGCCAACTCAGCTGGCGTGACGGCCGGCGGGCCGGTACAAGTAGCGCAGGTGCTGCGAGCTACCACCGGCAACCTCGACTCGGGTACTAACAATGTTACGCTGCTATCAAATGCGGCGGGCACGGCGCTCATCGCCGAGACCGGTGGCCAGGTCACGGGTACCATCACGGTGCAGCGGTACATCGATGCCAGCATCAGCGGCAACAGCGGCCTCGGCTACCGCCACTACGGCTCGCCCGTGAGTGGCAGTACGGTCAACGACCTTGCTACCGCCGGCTTTAGCCCCGTAGTGAACCGGGACTATAATTCTTCGGCCACGCCGGGTCAGGTATCGCCGTTCCCCACCGTATTCAGCTACGACCAAAGCCGCATCGCCACGGCTACTTCCAACTACAGCGACTTTGACAAAGGCTGGACTTCGCCGAGTGAGCTCACCGATGCCCTCGCCGTGGGCACGGGCTACTCGGTGAACCTGCCTGCCTCCGCGCTCGTCGACTTTGTGGGCACTGCCAACCGCGCCGCCGTTACGGTGTCGGCGGCTCGTGGCACTAGCGCCAGCGCTGGCTGGGCGCTGCTGGCCAACCCCTACCCGGCTCCGTTTGACCTAAGCCAACAGCCAGCTTCCGAGCGTGCAGGTTTTGAAGACGCCTCGTATGTTTTTGAGAGCAGCAGCCAATATGCAGGCCGGTACCGTGCGTATGTAAATGGGATGGGCGGCAACCCCATCTTGCCCGTAGGCCAAGGCTTTTTCAAGCGCGTGGCAGCACCCAATACCACTGGCTCGTTTACCTTCAACCCGAACTACCGGGTGACTGCCTTCGATGCCACGCCTTTCCAGCGCACCACCGCCGACACGCGCCCGCTGGTACACCTAGCCCTGCGCGGCACCACCGGCACGGCCGCCGATGAAACCTTCGTGTACTTCGAGCAGGGTGCTACTACCGGCCTCGACCGTGTGTATGACGCCGTAAAGCTGCCCAATAGCAACGGCCTGAACCTAAGCACCCTCACTGGCGCCGACCAGCTAGCCATCAATGGCTTGCCCGCCCTAGGTACTGCGGAGGTGGTAGTACCCATCGTGGCAAAAGTATCGCAGGCCGGCACCTACCTGCTGAGTGCTCCCGAGCTGAACAACTTGCCTGCTGGCACCTTCGCTTATCTACGCGACACGCAGGCGGGTACCCTAACCGACCTGGCCGGCCAGCCCACCATCAGCCTGAGTTTGACAGCTGGCGACAATGCGGGGCGCTTCATGCTCGTGCTCACAGGTGCCAAGCCGCTGGCCAATGCTCCAGTTCAGCTGGTGCAAGCCGTAGCAGTATTCCCCAACCCGGCCACGGGTAGCGTGTCGATAAGCCTGCCCGCCAGCTTGGCTGGCCAGCCTATTGCCACGTCGCTTCTCAACAGCCTAGGCCAAACGGTGCGCCGCACGGTGCTGCCCGCCGGCTCGGCAGCCGATGCCCGCTCGCTCTCGCTGAGCGGTGTGGCGCCCGGTGTATATTCGCTACGCCTCGAAACGGCCGACGGCATCGTTTCCAAGCGCCTAGTCATTGCTTACTAAGTAGTTTCAGAACGTCCCGGTTTAGCTAGAGCCGGGACGTTTTTGAAGCTTTTTCTTATTTTTTTACTCCACTCACATGGTAAATTTTTCCACTGGTCTGCGTTTCTTGGCCGTAACTGGGCTGCTGCTTTCAGCTTCTTCTTCTTTTGCTCAGCCTGACACGGGCGGACCTTTACCCACGACGCCCACGCCTACCCCCGACCCCACGGCCGTGCCCCTCGATGGCGGCGCCTCGCTGCTGGTGGCTGCTGGCATCGGCTTCGGTATTCGCAAGCTGCGCGCCCGCTCGCGGCGCTAGTCGGCGCCCTAGGTGCCACAAAAAAGCCCCCGCTACCTTGGGTAGCGGGGGCTTTTTTGTGGCACCTAGGGCAAGGGGCTTTGGCGTTACTTAGTAATCACCAATTCCACGCGGCGGTTGAGTTTCCGAGTTTCTTCGCGGTTATTGTCAAACTTGGGTTTGGTGCCGCCAAAGCCTACGGTAGTGACGCGGCTGGCGACCACCCCGCGGCTCACCAGATAGCGCTTGACCTCAGCCACGCGCTGCTCGCTCAATACCTGATTTTTATCGGCCGGGCCCACGTTGTCGGTGTGGCCTTCGAGCCGAATCTCAAGCTGTGGATTGTCATTTAATGACTTCGCCAACTCATTCAAGGTCAAGAAAGACGACCCCAAAAGCTTGGCCTGTCCCTGCGTGAAAATAATGGCTGGCAAATCGAGGCGCGAACCCACGGTGGCAGGCGTGAGACGCGGCTCGTAGCGGCGCGACTCGCCTGCCCCAATCACCAGTGTATCGATGCGCGTGAGCAGGCCGGCGGTGGTGGTCATACGGTAGCGGCCGGGCACCAGCGAAAGCTGAAACCCCGAGGCATCGGCCTGGGCCGTGCTCCGAAAGTCGATGGTACTGCCTAGCAGCAGCGCCTGCACCTGGGCCCCGCCCGCAATAGGCTGGTTGGTTCGGGCATCGAGCACGCGGCCGGTTACGAGGGCACGGGCGGCCTTCTCGGGGTCAATGGGGGCGGCCACGGTGTCGGCAGGCGGCGGGCCGGGCGGCGTGCGGCGCAAGTCGGCGGGGGCAGTGGGGCTGGCGCCCGAGGTAGCGAAGTAGGCCACGCCATTGGGCCCAAGGGCAAAATAGGCATCAAAGCCCGGCCCATTAAAGCGCGGCCCTAGGTTCTCCACCGGGCTCCATTTAGTCCAGCTATCGTCGAGGCGCTGACTTCTGAAAATATCGGCCGAGCCGTAGCCCTGGTGGCCGTAAGAACTGAAGTACAACGTTTTGGTATCGGCCGATAACCAAGGGGCAAACTCGTAGCCCGGCGAATTAATAACGGCACCTAGGCTCTGCGGCGTCGTGAACCCACCCGCCCCATCGGGCCGGCTCAGGTACAGGTCGTTGCCGCCTTGCGCATCGTCGCGCTCCAGCGAAAGCAGCAGGATTTTCTCGTCCGGCGTCATGTAGAAGCCAGTTGCCACGTTGGTTGAGTAATAGGTGGCGATGCGCAATGGCACGGGCCGGCCGTTGCCATTAAGTGCTATCCGCGACACGCCTTCGTCTTTGAAGCCCGAGGCTTCGTAGGTGCCGCGCACCAGCAGCGCCGGGCTGTTGGCCGGGCCCACAATGGCCTGCACGGCGTTGTTGCGGGGGGTGTTAAGGCCGGGGGGATTATCGGGGCGAACGGCAGCGCCCCACGTGCGGCCCTGGTCGGCACTCTGGCTCAGCCAGATATCGCCGCTTTCGGCCACGCCTTCGGTGTTGCCCGCAAAGCGGGTACGGTTGAAGTACAAGCTCTTGCCATCGGCCGATGGTACCGGCTGCAACTCGTTGCCGGTGGGCGTGCTAGCAGCCGCCAGCGGCTCGGGCGCCGCAAAGTAGGGCGGCCCAGTAGCCAAGCGCAGCTGCAACTGAAACAGCCGCCACTGCTGGCTAGCGCGCCCCACAGCCTTGGCTGCCACCACGGTAGTGCCGTTGAATTTATCGGAAGATGCCAAAGTTGCTACTCGCCCATCGAACCGGCTTTCGAGCTGAAACGACCCCACTGGGCCGGCCGGCACCAGCCGCCATTGCTGCCCTAGGGCGCCAGTATAGGCCCGCTGCACCAGCGGCGTGTTGCCGCCAGCCGAAGCCGCTGGTGCAGCCTCTAGGGTTAGGCACTGGCCGCTGTGCTTGGCTTCGAGGCGGTAGTACTCTCCGCCTTCGCGAATGGGCACCAAGTGCCACTGCTGGCTGGGCGCGTGGTTGAATTCCCACTGCACGGCCGGCGCACCGCCGGTTGTGGCGGCGTGTAGGATATCGAGGCTGCGCCCGCTGCCGCGGCAGATAATGCCGTAAAGCGCCCGGTCATCAGGCGAAATGGGCGTTTGGGCAGCGGCGGAGAGTGCTAGTAAACACAAGAAAAGTACACGAAGCATCCGGCAAAGGTCGGGAAGTCACCGGAAATGTAACGCCGCGGGTCAGCCAATAGATATATCCCTGCCTGCATAAGCTTATTTAAGTGGCTGGGTGCAACCACCAGGGCCGGCCAAGACTCATGCTCTAAGAAACTTCTACCTGCTCCCTTTTCCATGCGTACCCTGCACGTAGCCGCACTAGCGGCCATCAGCTTGCTAACCATGAGCAATGCTTGCCACAAAGAGGACGAAGAGTCGCCGTGCCCTAACCTAGAAATTATGACTGCGCAGGTAGCGGGCCTAGGGCACAACCCGGGCTGCTACATTGAGACGCCCCCGGCGCCGGGGCAGTTTAAGAACCACGTTATCAACTCGGCAGCCGAGTATAACGCGCTGTTCAATTGCCCGCCGCCACCCATCGATTTTGATACCAATACACTGCTTATTGGTAAAACAGTGACTACCTCTGGCAACTCTATCAAATCGCAGCAAGTGCAGCAAGCGTGCAACGGCTACACGTACACCGTTGAAATACAGCAAGGTTTAGCTGCCGTAGTGCAACCCACAGTGTACCATGCCCTAGTGCCCAAGCTCCCAGCTGAGGCCCAGGTCACTTTTGATATTCGGGTACTGCCTTAGGTGCCCTGCCTACTTGCGGGGGGGCGCAAGTAGGCAGGAACCCTTTATTACTCAATGCCATACTTGCACCGAAACTTGCGGTCGAGGTAGGTCTGCTTGCTTTCCAAGGCGATGCTGCGGCCGTCAATGTAGGCGGCCGTTACGGCGTTGGTGCGCATATCAAGCAGGTCGCCCTTGCTTACTACTAGCGTGGCCGACTTGCCGCTTTCGAGGCTACCGTAGTCTTTATCAATGCCTAGGATGCGCGCCGAGCTGAGCGTAATGGCCGTGAGCGCCTGCTCCTTGGTAAGCCCGTAGGTAACGGCCGTGCCGGCGATAAACGCCAGGTTGCGGGCACCCGAGGTCTCCTGCGAGCCCTGGTAGTCGAGGCAGTAGCGCACACCCGCCGCTTGTAGCTGAGCGGGCAGCTTGTAGGGCTGGTCGTAGTCGTCGCCATCGCGGCGGGGCAGCGCGTGCACGCGGCTCAGCACCACAGCCACATCGTTTTGCTTGAGGAAATCGAGCACCATCCAGGCATCGCGGGCGCCTACTAGCGCCACCTTTTGCACCCCTAGGCGGCGGGCAAAGCGCACGGATTCTATGAGCTCCTTGCCATAGTCGGCGTGAATATACAGAGTCTTAGAGCCATCAAACAGGCCACCCATCGACGACAAGCGCAGGTTTTCCTTACGGCCTGCGGGCTGCTGGCGGTAGGCGCCGGCTTCGGAGAGCAGGCCTTCCAACTCGCGTAGCTGGGTGGTGCGGGCCTCCTGGCGGCGAGTGAGGGCGGCGGCATCTTCGGCGGGGTTGAGGCGCACCACCTGCTGCGGCCAAGTTAGGTGCAGGCCATCATCGGCTTTTACCAGAGCGTCTTGCCAGTTCCAAGCATCGAGCTGCACCACCGAGCTTTGGCCCGACAGCAGCCCGCCGCGCGGAGTAGACTGCGCCAGCAGCACGCCATTGAGCCGCACCGTGGGTATCACGTCGGAGTCAGTATTATAGGCAATAACGCTGCGCACGTTGGGGTTGAGGGCGCCTACCTCTTGGTCATCGACGGTCGCCCGGATAGATTCTACCTCACTGATACCTAGGGTCGTGTTAGGCAAAATCAGGCCTGGGTACACGTGCTGGCCACTTACGTCGCGCACGGTGTAGCCGGCAGTTTGGGAGAAGCCCGCCCGCGGCCCGGCATACACCAGCCGGCCTTTGTCAAAAGCCACGGCTGCGTTTTCAATGACTTGGCCCGTGCCCGTGTGCAGCGTGCCCCCTAGGAGCAGCACCGGCGTGGCCTGCGGTGCGGCAGGCGTAGGCACCTGCGCGTGGGCGGCGAAGGCAGTGAGAAAAAAGGGTAGTAAAAGACGACGCATAGATGTATTACTAAATTATCTGTTTGTCATGCTGAGCTTGCGAAGCATTTTCTCACGCTTGAACGCTTTATTTCAGCGTGAGAAGATGCTTCGCAAGCTCAGCATGACAGTTGTTACTTATCGAATTAAAAATCAACTACTCCGCTATCTGCCCCAGCGTATCGCAGTGCCACAGGCCTACCGTTTTAGCAGTGGCGGGCTGGGTGGCTACGCCGGCCTTGCGGGCACCTAGCATAGCCTGCACCAAGCGCTGGCGCTCCTGCTGAATCTGCTGGCGCAGCTGCTGGTCTTGCTGAAGGCTGAAATACTCACGGCCATCCACGAAGGTGTATTCGGCTTTGGCGTAGATGCTCAGCGGGTTATCGGTCCAGAGTACGACATCGGCGTCTTTGCCCTCCTTGAGCGAGCCCATGCGGTCGTCGAGGTGCAGCATGCGGGCCGGGTTGATGGTAACCAGCGCCAGGGCCTCAGTTTCGGAGAGCCCGCCGTACTTCACGCTCTTGGCGGCTTCCTGGTTGAGGCGGCGGCTCATTTCGGCATCGTCCGAGTTGATGGCCACGTTCAGGCCCACGTGGTGCATGATGGCGGCGTTGTATGGAATGGCATCGCGCACCTCGTTTTTGTAGGCCCACCAGTCCGAGAACGTGCTAGCATTGGTGCCGTGCGCCTTCATCTTATCGGCCACTTTGTAGCCTTCCAGGATGTGCGTAAATGTATTGACCTTAAAGCCCATGCGGTCCGACACGTTCAGCAGCATGTTGATTTCGCTCTGCACGTAGCTGTGGCAGGTGATGTGGCGCGTGTCGTGCAAGATTTCGACCAGCGCGTCCAGCTCTAGGTCGCGGCGCGGGGCTTCGACTTTGGCCTGCGCCTTTTTCGAGAGCTTGTCGTAGGCCTGCCAGCTTTTTTCGTACTCCTTGGCGCGGGTGAAGGCATCGACAAACACCTGCTCGACGCCCATACGCGTTTGCGGGAAGCGCAGCACGTTGAGTTCGCCCCAGTTGCTTTGCTTCACGTTCTCCCCTAGCGCAAACTTGATGAAGCCCGGCGCGTTGGCAATTTTCATTTCCTGGCCAGTGGCGCCCCAGCGCATTTTTATCAGCGCCGACTGCCCACCGATGGGGTTGGCCGAGCCGTGCAGCAGCTGCGCCGCTACCACGCCGCCCGCTAGGTCGCGGTACACGCCCACATCTTCAGGGTCAATGACATCGCCGATGCGCACCTCGCTGGTCACGGCCTGCGTGCCCTCATTCACGCCCTCCGAAATGGCTAAGTGCGAGTGCTCATCAATAATACCCGGCGTGAGGTGCTTGCCGGTGCCATCAATAGTGCGCGCGCCCGCCGGAGCCGTTAAGTTCTTCCCGATTTTCTGAATCTTGCCGCCGCTCAGCAGCACGTCGGTGCCTTCAAGCTTGCCAGCTTTTTCGCTGGTCCACACGGTAGCGTTTTTGATGAGCACCGCTTCGAGCTTAGGCGCGGCCTTGAGGCCGTAAGCGCCCATGGGGTACGTGACGGGACCTAGGGCCAGCGGCTTGGGCGCCTTGGCCGTGTCGAGGCGTGCCTGGCGGCTAGCTTCATCGAGGCGGCGGGCTGTCCAGGTGATGGGGATGCCGGGCGCGCTCAGCCCCTGAGCCAGCAAGCCGTCGCCGGCGAAGGTTTTAGTTTCGGCATTGTAGTAGCCGCTGAGGCGCGTGGCGCCTTCATCAGCCGTCTTGCCGCTGGCCGACGGCCTAGGAGCGGCTTTGCCTTTCACCTTGTCCTTAGGGTTATACACCAGCGTTGCCAACTCGGCACTCACGCTGATGGTGCCGCGCACGGTGTCGCCAGCCGCGGGCACGATGCGCAGCTCCGGCGCCTCAGGCTTGCTACCCTGAATAAGCAGGCGCATATCGGCGTTGATACGGGCCTGGTCTTTCAGTGCCTTATCAGCCGTAACTAATTGTAGGGTGTATACGCCGCGGTAGTCGGCGGGCAGGGTGCTGAGTTGGTAGCGCTCGCCCTGCACCCAGTTGTCGAGCAGCACGTTGTCTTCGGCTAGTAACGGGCGCGAGCACACCAAAAAGTTGGCCTCCAGACCGGGGCGCAGGCTGCCTACTTGATTTTGAGCGCGCAGCAGCCGGGCTGGCGTGTCGGTGAGCGCTCGCAAAATGTCCTGCTCGCTAAGGCCGTAGCGAGCCGCCTTGCGCAGGTTGGGCCAGAACTTAGTTTTATCCTTGAGGTCGGCGGCCGTGAGGCAGAATGCAATGCCTGCCTGCCGTAGCCGCGCCGCGTTGGCGGGCGCCTGCTCCCAGTGCTGCATGTCCTCCAGGGCGATGCGCTGGGCGTCGTAAATGTCCTCGACTTGGTAAGCATCGGGAAAGTTGACGGGCACCACGAAGGTGGCGCCGGTGGCCTTCAGCTCGGGCAAGCGCTGGTACTCGTCGCCGCGGCTCTTTATGATGTACTGCACGCCGGTTTCGTCGCCCACGCGGTCGGCGCGCAGCGCCGATTGCTTGTCGCGCACCTCAAACAGGGCCGGCAGCGGGCGCTGCTGCGTGAGGGCTTGCAGCGACAGGTTTTGCTCGCGGCGCGGGTTGCGGGCGTTCCATTCGGCATCAAGGTAGCTCTGGCGTAGCAGCGCAATGCTACCCATGAGCGAGCCCGGATAGTCTTGCGGCGACGAGCCCTTATCGAACGACAACGAACTAGCAGCCTTGTCGAGCAGAATCACTTCGTTTTCCTTGCGGCCGGTATTCAGGCTTACCAGGGCCGCCGTGCCGCGCATGATACCATCGGGCTGCTGCGTGAGCACCGCCCCGAAGCCCAGTTTGCGGTAAGCGGCGGCTTGCTCGGCGTTGGTTTTGAAGAGCTCGGCGGCATTCACCTCGGGGTGAATGGCCTGGTTCCAGTCGTAAGCGCCGGCCTTCTGCGACTCAAACTGCGGGCCCGCGTCGCGACGGCCGCGGCGCTCGGGCGCCTTTACTTCGGGCACACCGTAGCTGGTAAAGATGTCCACCAGACCAGGGTAGATGTACTGGCCCGTTAGGTCTTGCACCACCGCGCCAGCCGGAATCTTCACTGTGGCGCTCGGCCCCACTGCTACCACCTTGCCCTCTTTGATAAGCAGTGTGGCATCCGTCAGCTTGGTTTGGTAGTCGGTCTGGATAGTGGCGTGCGTGAAGGCATAGAGGCCAGGGCGCTGGTCGTACACTCCATTGCGCGGATAGGTGCCAGGCTGGGCCCAGCTAGGCTGGGCCGCACCTAGGCCCAGCAGCGCCAGCACTAGCACGCGCCGCCGCAGGGCGAAAGTACCGAAAGTAGTAAGCATGCAATCGATAGCGTTTAAGCTTAAGTTTTTCTTGAAAAAGCAACGAAATGCCCGGTGCCAAATGTAGCGGCTGCCACGCACGAACCCGCCAAAACCAGTAACTTTTTAGTGCGTTTAAGGAGGTATTTTCTAGACCTCTTCTTCCCTCCCCCCATGCGCAAAGGCACCAAAGTCAGCTGGAAATATGGCACCGGCACGGCCACCGGCAAAATAGAGTCCGTCCACAAAGAGTCCATTACGCGCAAGCTCAAGGGCCACGACATCACCCGCAACGGTTCGGCCGATGACCCAGCTCTCATCATTGTGCAAGACAATGGCGATAAAGTAATAAAGCTACAGAGCGAGGTAAAAGCTGCGGACTAGGTACCTTTAGGGTCATAGCCCCAAGCTGTTGCCCTTTATGAACCAATTCTACACGGTGCAATACCAAGCACATCCACCGCTCGTGCGTGGTGTGGTATTGCGCCCGCTTTCAATAGCCGAGTTTACCGAAGCTTGCGAGTTATTGCTAACCGAGTCGCAGGCGCGCCAATGCCCCTACTGGCTGCTTGATGGCCGAGCCGACGAAAACACACGGCCCCTGAACATGTACGAGTGGCTAGGTGAAGACTTCTTGCCGCGCGTACACCGGGCGTTGGGTACGGTACCATGCCTAGCGTTTATGGCACAGCCCAAGTTTTGGCAGGCACTACAAGCGCAAGGATACGCCAATGATGCTCCCACCTTGCAGCCGTCGGTATTTCGAGCTGGCTGGTTTATCGATGAAGCGGCGGCACTTACTTGGCTCGACCAGTTTCGGCCGCCCTCCTAGGTAGCCTAGGAGGCAAGCCTCAACAGAAAGCCCCACCAGTTGCAACTGGTGGGGCTTTCTGTTGAGGCTTGCTCGTAGCTAGTAGTTGCTGCCTGGCGAGCCAGGCTTAACGAAAGCTTCTTCATCCATCTCAGTGGGCACTACCACAATGCCTTTTTGCAGCATCGAGTTGCGCTTGCCGTAGAGGAAATACACGAAGAAGCCGAGCAGCATCCAGCCGAATGCCACTTGCAACGTGAACGAATCGAGGCCCACAATTAGCAGCGTGCAAACGACAGCGCCCATGATGGGCACAAGCGGGAAGCTCGGCGTGGAGAGCGGTGCGCGGAAGGGACGCGGCTGCGTGGGGTCTGACTTACGCATAATCCAAACGCCAATGCTCACCAGCACGAAGGCCAGCAGCGTGCCAAACGAGGTGAGGTCGCCAGCTAGCGAGCCGGGCACAAATGCCGCGAACAAACCCACAAACACCATCAGCATGAGATTAGACTTGTAAGGCGTGTTGAATTTGGGGTGCAGTTCCGAGAAGGCTTTGGGCATGAGGCCATCCTTAGCCATCGAAAAGAACACGCGGCTCTGGCCCATGAGCATAACCAGAATAACCGAGGTAAAGCCGAGCAGAATACCGAGCGTAACGGCCGTAGCTAGCCAGCCGTAGCCGGGCATGTGCTGCCGAATGGCATAGGCTACCGAGGCCTCGCCGCCCAGGGCCGGGTCGGCAAACTCACGCCAGTTGGCCACACCCGTCAGCACGTGGCCAAACAGGATGTAGAGCACGGTGCAGATAGCCAGCGAACCTAGGATGCCAATGGGCATGTCGCGCTTCGGGTTTTTGGCCTCTTGCGCGGCCGTGCTCACGGCATCAAAGCCGATAAAGGCAAAAAATACGATACCAGCACCGCCGATAATGCCGCCCAAGCCATGCTTGAAAAAGCCTTCGTAGGTGCGTACTACTTCGCCAGCGGCGTTTTTCACCACGGCGTCGGCCGGAATGAGGTAGGGCGCGTGGTTGGCGGGGTTGATAAACTGCCAGCCCACCGCAATGAATACTACTACGATGAGGGTCTTGAGCACCACGATAACGGCGTTGAACAAGGCAGATTCTTGGGTACCTTTCACAAGCAGCAAGCTCAGCATCACAATGATGAGCAAAGCGGGCAGGTTGATGAGCCCATGCTGCGTCACACCATTAATGACGGCGCTTTCGAAGGGCGAGTGGCTGAGATTATAGGGTATACTTGTCCCAAAGACCTCTAAGAGCTTATTCAAGTACTCGCTCCAGGCAATAGACACGGTGGCCGCCCCTAGGGCATATTCCATGATGAGTGCCCAGCCGATAACCCAGGCCACAAACTCGCCCATAGTGGTGTAGGCGTAAGTATAGGCCGAGCCGGCAATCGGAATCATGGCCGCAAACTCGGCGTAGCAAAGCCCGGCAAACACGCAGCCGAACGCTGCCAAGATGAAAGCTAGCGTCACGCCCGGGCCCGAGGCCTGGGCAGCGGCAGCGGCTGTGCGCACAAACAGGCCCGCCCCAATGATAGCGCCCACGCCCAGGGCCACGAGGTTGCCCGCGCCCAGCGTGCGCTTGAGCGCACCGTGCCCGGTCGAGTTAGCTTCACCCAAAAGCTGGGCAAGCGGTTTTTTAGCAAAAATACTCGGCATGTAGTAGAGGTTTGGGGGAGGGAATACTAATGGTGGGGTAATAGTGCGTTGATGTGGGGAACACCCCGGCGGGCCGAAAATACGCGAAACTTTGCGACCAGCCGCGCTTCAGCTTTGGCCGAGCATTTGCATTAGACGGGCCAGCGGAGCTTAAGCTGCTAGTCGTTGTTCTTTTTATGCTGCGCATCAAGCCAGCGCGAGCTTATTTTTGTCTCCTACTTTACCCTTATACAATATGAAAAAGTCCTTTATTATACTCGCCTTAGTAAGTCTATCGGCGGCTAGCGCCCACGCTCAAGTTCCGGCCCCCACGGCCGCCATGCAGGCGGCTGTGAGTAGCCAAACCCAGCGCTTAACCCAAGAGCTAGGCCTATCGGCTGACCAGCAGACCCGCCTACGCAAAGTACTATTGCTCACGCGCCAGCACATGGATGCCGACCGCGCTGCTCATCAAGGCGACCCCGCTGGCCTGCAAACTGCCATGGCCTTCGACCGCGCCAAGTCTGACGAGCTGATTCGAGGTGTGCTCACGCCCGCGCAGTATGTGCGCTACCAGCAAAACAAGGCGGCGCGCATCGGCCAGCTGCACACCGTTGCACACTAGCGTCGCGCACACTTCCATTCTTCAAAGGCCCTTTCCAGAAACTGGAAAGGGCCTTTTTGCAACCATGCCAGTACTTGGTCTATTCCCGCAGTGGCCGGGCAGGGCACTTAAACCTTGCGTTGACACAAGGCTCTAAAAACCGAAGCCGCCCTGGTTTTACACCGGTTTCCCCACTTTCGATTTATTATTATGATTAAGACTCTCGCCCTCGTGGCCGCCCTAGGTCTTGCCTCGGCGGCCGCTCATGCTCAAACCGCACCTACCGCGCAGCCCCCGCTCAACAACCTGACCGGCAACCGCACTCCCGAGCAGCAAGCCCAGGCGCAAGCTGGCCGCCTGGCCAAAGAGCTAAACCTCAGTCCCGAGCAGCAAACTCAGTTGCAACAGCTGCTGACCACCCAGCGCCAAGAGATGCAAGCTGCTATTCAGCAATCGGGCGGCAACCGGCGCGCCATGGGCCAAGCCATGCGAGCTGGCCGCGATAAGTTTGATGGCCAACTCAAGACGGTGCTCACCCCGGACCAGTACACTAAATACCAGCAGTTGATGGCCCAGCGCCGCGAAATGATGCGCGAGCGCCGCCAAGGCACGGCGGCCAGCGACCTCGATTAACTGGCTGGTGCCTAAGCATTGGGCGGTGCGACCTAAGGCGTTCTAAAAGTTTGGCCCGCTCCTTGCATTCTGCTAGTTACTTCCGCACTACTTAGGGGCGGGCCCGGCTTTTCTCACCTCTTTTTCTGCTTAGGTCCTTCTTGGAAGGCCTTGTCTGCAACTGTTACCTAGGGCACCGCGGGTACCAGCTACCCGCCCAACGCTACTCTTCTTTCACACTTTTTGTACAAAGCCCCGGCCAGTCGGCCGGGGCTTTGTGCGTGGTGGCCCGGTGGGTCAGGCCAGGAAGTAGGACGCAAGCGGGCTGGACTTTGCACGTTTTTTTTGCGGTATTACTTATATTTGACGTATCTACCTACCTTGGCAGTCGGTGACTCAGCGTGTTAGCTGGTCGGCTGCCTTTCGCCCCAATGCCCCTCCCCAGTAGTAGCACCCCCGCGGTGCAAATTCAGCAGTTTTACGATAAAGGCCTGGCCCATGCGTCTTACGCGGTGCGCGCCGGCCGCCAAATGGCCGTCATCGACCCCGGCCGCGACCCCCAGCCTTACTACGATTTTGCCGACGAACACGACGCCGAAATCATCGCGGTGATTGAAACCCACCCGCACGCCGATTTCGTGAGCAGCCACCTCGAAATAGCGCGCGAAACCGACGCCACCATCTATTGCAGCAAGCTGGCCGAGGTTACCTACCCCCATAAAAACTTCGACGACGGCGACCGCCTCAAGCTCGGCACCATCGAGCTGCACGCCCTCAACACCCCTGGCCACTCGCCCGACAGCATCAGCATCTTACTGCTCGATGAGGCCGCCCAGACCCGCGCCGTCTTTACCGGCGACACCCTGTTTGTAGGCGACGTAGGCCGCCCCGACCTGCGCGAAGACCAAGCCGTAGGCGGCCACACCCGCGAGGAATTGGCGGCCCAGCTCTACCGCAGCACCCGCCAAAAGCTGATGGCCCTGCCCGGCACCACCCGCGTGTACCCGGCCCACGGTCCGGGCTCGCTCTGCGGCAAAACCACTAGCCCCGACCTCGATAGCACCATTGCGAAAGAGCTGGCCACCAACTACGCCCTGCAACCCATGTCGGAGCAGGAGTTTATTAAGGTGCTGCTAGAGGACCAGCCGTTCATTCCTAAATACTTTGGCCACGACGTGCAGCTCAACAAGCGCGGCGCACCCAACTTTGAAGACAGCATCCGGGCCGTGCCGCGTCCTGGCTCCATCGCGGCCCTAGAGCCCGGCGTATTGGTGATTGATACGCGGCCGGCGGCCAAGTTCCGGGCGGGCCACCTACCCGGCGCCATCAACCTGATGGATGGCGGCAAGTTTGAAACCTGGCTGGGCTCGGTAGTGGGCCCCACCGAGAAATTTTACTTGGTGGCCGACACCCAGATTCAGCTCGACGCCGTGATGCGCAAAGCGGCCAAAATTGGCTACGAAGGCAATATCAAAGGCGCACTGCTAGCGCCTCTGATATTGCCCATTACTAGCCCTGACGTGGACCTAGGTGCCGTGCAGACGCACCCCGAGCAGTTTACGATAGTGGATATCCGCAATCGCACCGAAGCGCAAACGCCGCTTTTTACCGATGCGCTACTAATCCCACTGCCCGAACTGCGCGAGCGCGTGGGCGAAATACCGGCCGACAAGCCCATACTGGTGCACTGCGCGGGCGGCTATCGCTCAGCGGCCGGCGCCAGCATCATTCAGGCAGCACTGCCGCACACGCCGGTGTTCGACCTGAGTGAAGCTGTGCTCGACTTTGTGCCGGCCACCTAGGGCCTGAAACGCAGCGCCTGCGTTTCAGGCCCTTCTCCTACCTACTGCTCCCTTTCCAGGCTCACTGGCGAGGGAGCAGTTTGTTTTGGACTGCCTCCCGCATCAATCAATCGGTCGTTTTGCCACAGGGGCAAGATGTGTGGGTACACGTCGAGCTTCATGCAAAACACGAAGTCGTCGTGGTACTCCAGGGCGTTGAGGCGGCGCACAGCGGCCGACTCTAGCAAGTAAGCGGGCCACTCGGCTTGGGCGTGCTCCCAGAGGTGCAGGGCCGCGATAGCCGCATCCGACCAAGCCACATCGTACCCTAGGGGCACGAGGCGGGCGGCCAGCGCCCCGCCAAAGGCAGTGTCTTCGAGGCAAAACTGGCCTTTCCAGCCGGCGCACACCACTACTACGTCGCGCTGCTGCGCCACGATGAAGTCCACGACTGCGCTTAGGTTGAGAAAAGAGCCGCATATCACGGCAGCAGCATCGAGCGAGCGGTGCAGGGCCTTAGTACCATTGGTGGTGCTGATGGCCAGCGTGCGCCCCCGCACCGGAAATTCTTCGTTGAGAAACCCAAACGGCGAGTTGCCTAGGTCAAATCCTTCGGCCGCGATGCCATCGCGCTCGGCGGCCGTAATGCAGCCGTGGTCGCGCCCTAGGGTTGCGCACTCGTCGAGCGTAGCTACGGCAAATACTTCGGTCACGCCTTGGTCAAGCGCCGTGACAATGGTGCTCGTAGCACGCAGCACGTCTACAATCACGGCCACCTTGCCGTGCAGGTCGTAGAGCGGCAGCAGTTCGGGCGAAAAACAAACATCGAGTTTCATAGGATAGTCCCGTCATTGCGAGAAGGAACGACGAAGCAATCTTTTCTGCACACTAGCTGCGGTGTAAGGAAAGATTGCTTCGTCGTTCCTCCTCGCAATGACAAAGCGTTTATTACTGAAAATTTACTTACGCCTCCTCGGTGCCAGGTACCAGCGGCAGCTTGCTCACAGTGGCGGGCAGGTTTTTGCCCCGCACCTGCACGAAGATGGGCGTGCCTGCCGCCGCAAACTCCGTCTTGACGTACCCTAGGCCGATGCCGCGGCTGAGCGTGGGCGACTGCCCGCCGCTGGTTACTTCGCCAATGGGCTCGCCCGCGGCATTTACCAGCGGATAGTGGCTGCGGGGCAGGCCACCAGGACCATCCATCACAAAGCCTACCAGCTTGCGCGTAACGCCCGCGGCCTTTTGCGCCTTTAGGCTGTCGCTATTGGTGAAGTCTTTGGTGAACTTGGTAATCCACCCTAGGCCAGCTTCGAGGGGCGACGTGGTGTCGTCGATATCGTTGCCGTAGAGGCAATAGCCCATTTCGAGGCGCAGCGTGTCGCGCGCACCCAGGCCGATGGGCTTGATGCCGTAGGGCAGGCCGGCGTCCATAATCTGATTCCAGACGTGGGCGGCGTGCTCATTGGGCACGTACAGTTCGAAGCCGCCGGCGCCAGTGTAGCCCGTAGCCGAAATGAGGACACCCGGTGCCCCCGCAAACGTACCCTGCACGAAGCTGTAGTACGGAATGGCCCCTAGGTCAACATCGGTAAGCGAAGCCAGTGCGGCGGCCGCCTTGGGCCCTTGCACCGCAAACAGGCTGAGACGGTCGGACACGTTTTCCATCTCCACACCTTCGGTATTATGCTGCACCAGCCAGTTCCAATCCTTCTCAATGTTCGAGGCGTTGACTACCAAGAAGTAGTCGTTTTCGGCCAGCATGTATACCAGCAGGTCGTCGACGATGCCGCCCTCGGCGTTGGGCAGGCACGAGTACTGGGCCTTGCCGGGCTGCAGCTTGCTGGCGTCGTTGCTGGTAGTGCGCTGGATGAGGTCGAGGGCTTGCGGGCCGCGCAGCCGAAACTCACCCATGTGCGACACGTCGAAAATGCCCACGCCGCGCCGCACGGTGTGGTGTTCTTCTAGGTCAGATGAGTAGCGCACGGGCATGGCATAGCCCGCAAAGGGTACTATGCGAGCCCCGAGCTGCTGGTGCGTGGCGTGCAGGGCAACGGTTTTGAGCGGCGTGGCTTCCATGAAAGGGGAGCAAATAAAAGTAAAGCGAGAGAATTAGTTGGAAAGGACGCCGGACACGTATAAGGAAATCAACCTCAAGGTTAACCTAAACGATGTGGCCTAGCTTTGCCAGCCACGAAAATAGCGGGTCTGGGCTCAACGAGCCGGGCCCACGCCCTTTACGCTGTTCCGCATGAGCCCCGACGCCATCAAGCAAGACTTCGAATCTGCCTTGGTTAAACATTTCTCCTTCAAGGCCAAGCTGCGCTCCTTCTTGTATGGCAACACCAGTTCGGAAGGCTTGCTGCGCGACCCCGACCAGTGCAGCCTAGGCAAGTGGATAACCAGCCGGCGCGAGGGCGCCTACGCCCACATCCCGGAGATGAAGGAGCTTGACCACCAGCACCGGCTTATTCATCAGCAAGCCAATGTACTGATGGATAAGCATGTGGCTGGCCAGCGCGACGAGGCCCTTGCTGGCTTCAAGAGCGTGCAAGAGCGCGCCGACCACATTACGCAGCTGATGCAAACCATTGAAAACAAACTGCGTATTGCTGAGGCTTGAAACCGGCCAGCCGGGCTGCTATGAGAATAAACCTGACTACTAAGCTTTTTGCTGGATTTTTGCTGCTGCTAGGACTGTTTGCGGCGGTGCTGCTGCTCAACTACCAGCTGGCGGGCCAAGTACTGCGCAACTCGCAGCGCGTGGAAGCGTCGCAGCACGTGTCGGCCGATGGCACTACCCTGCTGCGGAGCATCATCGACATGGAAACGGGCTTTCGAGGCTACCTGCTCATTGGCAACGAGCAGATGCTGGACCCCTACTACAGTGGCGAGCGCGACCTGCTAACGCGTTTCAAGCAGCTGAATGAGCAGCTGGGCAACGAGCCCGTGCAGCGCCAGCGCCTCGACACCACCCGGCACCTCTTTCAGCAGTGGACGGCTTACACGCACATGCTGGTAAGCGAAAAGCGCGCCGCCCGCCTTGGCAATCCGTTGCAGCGCGGCCTCGAAGGCATGCCCCACGGCAGCCTAGCCGAGGGCCTGGTAGGCAAGCAGGTAATGGATGCCATTCGGCACCAGATGATGCTTTTCGACGACACCGAAACCGCCAACCGCCAGGCCCAGCGCGAACGGCTAGCCGATAGCATCACGCGGGCGCAGCGCATTTCGGGGTTTGTGGCGGCCCTAGGGCTGGTACTAGGGCTGCTGTGGGCCGTGTACCTCGTGCGGCTGCTGAGCCGCCGCTTGCGCAGCATGATACTGCTGGCCCGCCGCCTAGCCGATGGCGACTACAAAACTCAGATAGTTGACAACGAACACGATGAGCTAAGCGAGCTAACGGGCGCCCTCAATGGCATGGCGCATACCATTGACCAGAACATTAGCCAGCTGGAGGGCCGCAACCAGGAGCTGGACCAATTTGCCTACGTGGTGTCGCACGACCTGAAAGCGCCTCTGCGCGGCATCGAAAGCGCCTCGCGTTGGATAGAGGAAGACATGGGCAAGGACAACCTGCCCCAGCACATTCGGGAGTTTCTAGCTTTGATGCGGCAGCGCGTGCACCGCATGGAAAACCTGATAACGGGCATTTTGGCCCTGGCGCGGGTGGGCCGCGTGGCCGAGGCCAACGAGCCAGTGTTCGTGCGCCAGCTACTGCGCGAAATCACCGATACGCTGAGCATGCCCCAGGGCTTTAAGCTGGAGTTGCCCTTCTTCCTGCCTACGCTCGTCACTAACCGCACGCAGCTGCAGCAGGTGTTTACCAACTTGATTTCCAACGCTATTAAGTACCACGACCACCCTAGCACCGGGCATATCCACATTGGCTGCGATGAGGCCTCGGGCGAGTTTTACCGGTTTTCGGTGCAAGATGATGGGCCCGGCATCGCGCCCGAATACCATGAGCGCATTTTTATTATTTTTCAAACCCTAGTCGAGCGCGACGCCCTCGAAAGCACGGGCGTAGGGCTGGCCATTGTGAAGAAAATAGTGGAGCGCCAGGGTGGCCGCATCTGGGTCGAATCGACCGAGGGTGAAGGTGCTACCTTCTATTTCACATGGCCCAAGCAAGCCGTGGCGATAGCCGCGCCGGCCACCCCGCCCCCTACCAGCAGCCCCCAGCGCAAGGCTACAGCCGCGGCGGCTAGCTAGTTTTGCATTATATCTTACCGGCCGGCTTGCGCGTTACGTCTTTGTTCCTTTTAGCCGCTCTGCTTTCCTCCTGCCCTTCTGCGTATGTCACTTACCGATATTTTTCCTGCTAGCACTACCAGCATCATGCTAGTGGAAGACGACCAAATGGACGTGATGAACGTGCAGCGCGAGCTGCGCAAGCAACACATCGAAGTGCCCCTGGTGCACGCCCGCAACGGTCGCGAAGCTCTGAACATGCTGCGCGGCGAAAACGGCGAAGCCAAGATAGCCCGCCCCAGCCTGATGATGCTTGACATCAACATGCCCCGTCTCAACGGCCTAGAGCTGCTGAAGATACTCCGCAACGACCCCGAGTTTCAGGACCTTAACGTGTTCATTATGACCACGTCGGACCTAGACACCGACCGCCTAGGTGCCAAGGATTTAAACGTGAGCGGCTATATCATCAAGCCCCTGACCTTCGACTCGTTTGGCGGCGAGGGCGGCGGCACAGTTGATAGCTTCAGCTTGTTCTTGGATTTGCTCAAAATGAAGCAATAGACTTTTCAATAAGTAACGAATAAGGAGCAAGGAGCGGCCTAGCTTTACGGGCCGCTCCTTGCTCCTTATTCGTTACTTATTGACCTAGAGGAGCCTGAAACCCAGCCGGTGGTGCGGCGTCACGCCATGTTCGCGCAGCGCAGCCCGGTGCGCAGCTGTGGGGTAGCCGGCATTTTGGTGCCAGCCGTAGGCCGGAAACTCGGCGGCCAACTCGTGCATGCGCTCGTCGCGAAACGTCTTGGCTAAGATGGAAGCCGCCGCGATGCTGCGGTACAGGCCATCGCCGCCCACAATACAGGTGTGAGGCAAGTTAGGGTGCACCTTGAAGCGGTTGCCATCGACAAGCAGGTGAGTAGCTGGCACGGCCAGGGCAGCCACGGCCCGGTGCATAGCCAGGTAGCTAGCCTGCGCAATATTGATAGCGTGAATCTCCTCGGGGCTGGCCTCGGCTACGGCCCAGGCAATGGCATTAGCACAGATGTCCGCGCGCAACACGTCGCGCCGGCGAGCGCTGAGCTGCTTGGAGTCGTTGAGAAAGGCAGGGTTATAGTCGGGCGGTAGAATAACGGCCGCCGCAAACACGGGCCCGGCCAGGCAGCCGCGTCCGGCCTCATCAAGGCCAGCTTCGTGGGGCTGACCGGTATGCGTGGCAAGTAGCATAGCGATGCTATAAAAGGGAGTAACTAAAAGACAAAGCTGGCAAGAAGTGGGCGGTTTAGCAGCCGCCTACTTCTTGCCAGCTTTGTCTTACTGCCGTTTGAGGCACTTTATCATCCTCTTACTCCCTAGGTTAGAATTCTAGAGTTTGGAGAAAGAATACCTGGCGCTCGGGCATGCGCTCGCCTTGAATACGCTGAAAGCCACTGGCTATGTATTGGCGCTCCCCTAAAGGCTGCACATCGGGCTGGCGCGTGTCGAGCACTTTTTCCTTGATGCCCGGGCCCGCTGTGAAGATGGGCACTTTCAAGTCGTTGGGGCCGGTTTCGCCTTGGTTGATGAGCTTGTAATGCAACTCATTATCTAGTAGATAGGCCAGCACGATGCGCCCATCGGGCAGGGTCAGCGTGCGCACGGCTTCTTCAAGCTCGCTGTGCAGCAGGTCGCTATCTACCACGTACGAGTTATCCCACAGCAGGCTACCCCGGCGGTCGAAGCCGCAGACAAGCACGTGCGTAGTTCGGATGCCTATCAAGGTGCGGCCAGGTACGCCATACGACTGCGGCATGCTGCCCGGGTTGTTAAAGGCCCCTAGGCTGCCAACGCTACTAGGTCCGTACGAGTTGTAGAGGTAGCGGGGGTAGTACACCTCGGCCACCAGCGTGTAGCCACCGCCGGGCTGCGGCAGCAGCTCGTGCAACAACAGACGATAATGCCAGCGCAGAGGCGCTTCCTCGCGCTCGTCGCGGCGGGCCGAGCGGGTGCGCAGGCGGGCTTCTTTGGCAGGGTTAAGGTACTCGAAGAAGTGCCTTAGGCGCCTAAAGTCGTAGAACCGTAGGGCCGGGCGCGGGTCGCTGGGGTTGGCAGGCGGAGCGGTGAGGTCAGTCGTAAACAACCCTTGGGCATACTGCGGCCCACGCAGGCCATAAGTACCCGCCAGTAGCCGAGCGCTGGTGTCCTGCGGCGGGCTCAGCTGCGCCGTGATGAGAGTGCGCTCGCTCTCGGTTTGCACCATTTCGGAGCGCAGCAGCTGGCCTTGCTCGGCCGACAGCTGCTTGAGCATGAGCCGCTGCTTGCGGCCGTTGGTTTGGCTCAAGATAAACTCGGCACGGCCAGCCGGTGCATCCATTACACTAGTGAGCTCAGTAGTGAGCGGCTCGTAGAGCGAAGGCAGAAACTGGAAGCGGCCGGTGGCCACATCGAGCAGCAGCACGGTTTGATGCAGCTGGTCGGCCAGGGTCACGGTGGCCAGCAGGCGCCCATCTACGGCACGCATCGATACAAGCTGGCGGTACTGCTTGGTATCAAACTCCTGCGTGTGCACCTGCCCACCGCGGGCATTATAGGCAGCCACCAACACGCGGCCCGGCATGACGCGCGAGCGAAACAAGGCGTATACCGCGCCCGGCTCGCTGCACAGCCGCACTAGGTCATATTCATCCTTTATTTCCACGGCCTGCTCGTGGCGCAGCACTAGGTTGGCGCGGTACTGCGCAAAGTAGTACTGCATGGGGCCCACCAGCTTGGGCTGCCGACTAATAAGTAGCACCACGGCCGAATCGGAAGGCATGGTTTGCACGGCCACTTCATCGGTGTAGGGGTCGAGCAGCAGCTCGGTGCGGGCAGTTTGAATCGGAGCGCCGGGGGGGGACGGAGCTTCGGCTTGCTGCGCCCATGAGGCCAAGGACCCGAGGCATAGTAAAAGCGCGCAGAAGTGTTTCATAGCAGTCGAGGTTAACGGTGTGGGCAGCCGGCTCATAGGCCGCCTGCCCTCCTTACGAAGATACCATATTTGATGGCTGTTCGCAACCTCAACCAATGCCTAATACAACGTTTAAACCTAAGCTCTTTTACAAGAATAGTTAAAAATAAAGGTTGATAAATTAAAATCGTCAAGGTGAGCTTTCTAGTTCTCAACCGACCCTAGTTCGAGCACAATATCAAACTCTTCGGGGCGCACGGGCAGCACCGATAGGCGCGACTGCCGCAGCAGCGCCAGCTGCCCTAGGCGCACCTCAGCCTTGAGGGCAGCCAGTGGTACGGGGCGGGGCAGCGGCGCGTGCGGGCGCAGGTGCACAGCCACCCAGGGGCTGCCAGCTTCGGCGGTAGCATCGGGGGCAGCGGCGGCATGCACCACGGCTACGCCCACTACGGCTTTTTCGCTTACGCTGTGGTAAAACAGCACTAAGTCGCCAGGCTGCATGGCTTGCAGATTGTTGCGCGCCTGATAGTTGCGCACCCCCGTCCAATCGGTGCCCGTTTCGCGCACCAAGTCAGCCCAGGCGTAAGCCTCGGGCTCAGATTTAACCAACCAATAATTCATAGCCGCAAAGGTCGGCAGCGCCATGCTAGGTTGCGCTTGAGAGGCAAATGCGTAGGATAAAGGCGCAGTACATTGGGGCTCGTGTCAGGTAGCTTACTCTAGTACCCTGACGTAAGATGCACGGCTCCAAGCAGCACCTAGGGATTGCGAATAACCTCTACCGCGGGTCGTTCGGCTAGCCGGCGCAGGCGCAACACGCCTTGCTTGTACGAGAGCAATTCCAGCTCGTAGTCAGGCTCGGCAGGCTCTAGGCCGGGCAGATGCACTAATAAGCGACCAGTACTGGTTTCGGCCCAGGTGCCTTCTTGGGCCAGCAGCCCGCCCCCGGGGGCCACATCGTAGCGCACAAAGCTGCCAGCCTGCCCTAGGCGAAAGCCTGGCCGCCCACCCGGCTGGTAGCGGAAGCGGTAGGTATTGCGCCGGTATGTGAGAGTGTCGGCGTGGCTGTCTTCGGGCACTAGCAGCCACGTGCCGTGCAGCTTGGCCAGCTCGCCTAGGGGCAGCTGGGTGGGGTGTTGGGGCTGGCAGGCGGCCAGGCCCAGCAAAAAGAAGAAAGCCGCTAGCCGGGCTAATCGAGGGGAAAACATAGGCGTAGATACTACGAGAATTTGCCTCCGGGCGGCGAGGTGTACTTTTGATTGTGGATGGCGGCGGGGCTTTTGCGTCGGCCGCCGGGCCCGCTCCTGCGTAAGCCCTCCTACCCTTCCGCCCTAACCTGACTCACGCTAGTGGATAACCGCGCCCTCATTCGTGCCTTTAAGCTCACCGCCCAACTACTAGAGCTGCACGACGAGAACCCGTTCAAAATCAGAGCCTACGATGGCACCGTCACGGCCCTCGAGCAGCTGGAGTTCCCGGTATCTGAGGTAGACCGCCCCGGCCTGCCCGACCGCACCGGCCTCAGCAAAACCCAGGCTGCCAAAGTAGCCGAGCTACTCGACACTGGCACCTTCAAGGAACTGCAAGAACTGCTCGATAAAACGCCTCCCGGCGTAGTAGAGCTTCTAAATATCAAAGGCATCGGCCCTAAAAAGGTGCGGGCCCTATGGCGCGATGCCGGCATCGAAGGCCCCGACCAATTGCGCGAAGCCGCCGAGGCTGGCCAGGTAGCCAAGCTCAAGGGCTTCGGAGCCAAAACGCAGGAAAGTATTTTGGCTGCTCTTGCATTTACCGACCAAAGCGCGGGTAAGCTGCTCTTTTCGCAGGCCGAGCGCCTAGGGCTCGACCTGGCCGAGCGCCTACGCCAAGTGCCCGGCGTGACCGAAGCCGCCGCTACGGGCGAAGTCCGCCGCGCCCTCGAAATCGTGGAAACGGTCGAAATCTTGGTTGCTACTACCGACCTCGCGGCCATCCATGCCGTGCTTGATGCGGCACCCGGCCTGCGCGCCGAGCCCAGCCGCTCGGGCCCATGGGCGTGGGTAGGTACCGCTGTGGAGGGCGGCGTGGGTGTAACAGTACGCTTGGTGGCCCCCGCCGACTTTGTTAATCAGCTTTTCCTCAGCACGGGCACCGAAGCCCACCTAAGCGCGCCGCTGCCCAATGCCACGCCGCCAGCGCCGCGCACCCTACGCCAGTGGGCCAAGCGCGAGCAATTTGCCAGCGAAGAGGCGCTGTACGAGAAAGCTGGCCTGCAGTACGTGGTACCCGAGCTGCGCGAAGGCCTAGGCGAAATCGAGCTGGCCGCCGAACATAAGCTACCGCGCTTGCTCGAAGACAGTGATTTGCGCGGCTCGCTGCACAATCACAGCACTTACTCCGACGGCAACCACTCGCTGCGTCAGATGGCCACCTTCCTGCGCGATGCGGGCTACGAGTACCTCGGCATCTGCGACCACTCGCAGGCCGCGCACTACGCCAATGGCCTCGGGCCCGAGCGCGTGCGCCAGCAGCAGCGCGAGATAGATGAGCTGAACCAAGAGTTGGCGCCGTTCCGCATTTTCAAAGGTATCGAGGCTGATATTCTGGGCGATGGCAGCTTGGACTATGACACCGAGCTGCGCAATTCGTTCGACTTCATCGTGGCCTCCATTCACTCCAATCTGAAGATGGACGAAGCCCGCGCCACCGAGCGCTTGCTGGCCGCTATTTCCAACCCGCACTGCACCATGCTGGGCCACCCCACCGGCCGGCTGCTACTGCGCCGGGCTGGCTACCCCATTGATTTTAAGGCCGTAATCGATGCCTGCGCCGAGCACCAAGTCATTATTGAAATCAATGCCAACCCGTGGCGCCTTGACCTCGACTGGCGCTGGGTGCGCTACGCGCTTAGCCAGGGCGTGCAGCTCAGCATCAACCCCGACGCCCACCACACCGATGGCTACGCCGACATGCGCTACGGCGTGCTGGCTGGCCGCAAAGGCATGCTGACCAAGGAAATGACCTTCAACGCTAAGTCAGCAGACGAAGTAGCCGCATATTTCGCGGCGCGCAAGGCCCGGCAATAAAAGAGTAAAACTGTCGCGTAGCGCGCAGTGAAGCATCTCGCGTGCTGACGCAGAAGTTGTTAGTTAGTTACTGCACCACACGAGATGCTTCGCTGCGCGCCGCATGCCAGACGCGGTACTGACATACCCATGAAGATTCTCGTACTCCGCTTCTCCTCTATCGGCGACATTGTGCTGACGACGCCGGTGGTGCGGCAACTCAAAACCCAGGTTCCGGGCGCGCGGGTGCACTTTGCCACTAAGCCTGCCTACCGCAGTCTGCTCGAAGCCAACCCTTACGTAGACCGCACCCACGTGCTCAGCGGCACCCTAGGCGAGCTAGTGCGCGAGCTGCGCGCCGAGCAGTTCGACTTCATCGTGGACCTGCACAACAACCTGCGTACCCGGCTCATTCGCTTGCAGCTGCCGGGCGTGCTGGGCCGCGCCTTCGACAAACTAAACTGGCAGAAGTGGCTGCTGGTCAACTTCAAAATAGACCGCCTGCCGCCCGTACACATCGTAGACCGCTACCGGGCCGCTGCCTCCGCATTTGGCATTCACGACGATGGCGGCGGGCTCGATTACTTTATCCCGCCCGGCCAGGAAGTTGAGGTAACAGCCGCCCTCCCCCCCGGCTTCCAGCCCGGCAACTACGTGGCGGTAGCCATCGGTGCGCAGCACGCCACCAAGCGCCTGCCCGTCGAAAAGCTTATCGAGCTGGTAGGCAAGCTAGCGCCCCGGCCCGTGGTGCTCCTAGGTGGCCCCGAAGACGAAAGTACCGGCCACATCATCGAGCTGGCTTTTCAGCGTCCTCATTCGCCGGTCTTCAACGCTTGCGGGCAGTTTTCGCTGCATCAGTCGGCCTCGCTGGTGCAGCAGGCCGACTTTGTAGTGAGCCACGACACGGGGCTAATGCACATCGCGGCGGCTTTCGGAAAAGAAATTTTTAGTGTGTGGGGCAACACCGTACCACAGTTCGGCATGTACCCCTACCGCACTAGTTTTCAAGCCCTCGAAGTGCTGGGCCTACCCTGCCGGCCGTGTTCCAAAATAGGCTTTGCGAAGTGCCCACAGGGGCATTTTAAGTGCATGCGCGACCAAGCTTTGCCCTTACCCCCGCCGCCTAGCTAAGGTTAATTTAGCGCCGCGCTAGTACCTTTGTAGGGCAAGCTGCTTTTCATTAGTAGCTCATCCTTAACAATTTCTTCCCCGACTCGCTCTCGTTTTCACCGAACCATCTACGTAGCCGGGCCGTTTTATAGCTACTCCCACCCCCCTTCCGGCTGCCGGCTCCTTGCCAGCGGGCGGACGGGGGGTACACGTTTTGCCCGGCCCTAGGTGGCTTACCTTCTGCAAATAACCCGCTAATACTACTTAATTATGAACGCTTATTCTTCTTCGTCGCATCCTGCTAGCGTTGCCTTACCCCGCCGTACGCACGAGCTTACTATCTGGCCCGACTCTTTTAGCGCCGTAGCCAATGGCTCCAAGCCGTTTGATGTACGCAAAAACGACCAGAACTTTCAAGTAGGCGACGCCTTGGTGCTGCGCGAACTGAACCCTACTACGCACGAATACACCGGTCAAACGCTGATTCGCTGGGTGAGCCATGTACTGCCCGGCAACACCTTCGGCGTCGAGCCCGGCTGGTGCGTGCTGGGTCTCAGCATCATGGCCCCGCTGCCCCCCGGCATCACGGACACGAAACTGTGGTAGGTAGTTGTTTAGTGCCCTTGCTTTTGCGAGCAGGCACTACTCTGGCTTAATCAGCCTGAACTCTACCCGGCGGTTGGTGCGGGCGTCTTCCTCAGTTAGCTCATTTTTGAGGGGTTTGCTAGAGCCATAGCCAAAGCTCTCGATGCGGTCGGGCCCCAGCTTACCCTTGCGCTCGATGTAACGGCGAATTTCCTCGGCCCGGTCTTGCGACAGCTTCTCGTTCACGTCGGGGTCGCCCCGGCCATCGGTGTGCCCGGCTATGCTGAGCCGAAAGTCGGGATGGTCAACCAAGAACAGCGTAATGCGGTCGAGCGTGGGCTGCATTGCGGGGCGAATTCCAGACTTATTTGCCTCGAATTCAATGTTTTTGAAGATGAGCGGCAGTTTGTAGTCGATGCTATTGGTGAGCAACGACATTACGGTGTCGCCTTTCAGGGCAAACTGTTTCTCGACGGTAAAGGCATCGGGACTCTGAATGAGCATGACGTAGTGCGAGCCTTCTATCAACTCAAAATTGAAGGAACCGTCGGGGCGCAAGTATTTGCTGGCTACTTCAATACCATTATCAAGGTCGATTATGCTGACGATGCCTTTGAGCGGCTTGCGGCTCACCGAATCGACCAGCGTACCTGCTACCTCAGTCGTGGCCTGAGGCTGCGCCTCCATAGGCAGCGGAAATGAATAGAGGTCGAGGTTGGCAATGTCTTGTTCCTCAGACCGGGCGTAGTAAAGATTTTTGCTCTGGCTGTCGATAGTAAAGTAATACTCTGACCCCTTGCCATTTACAAGCGGACCAATGTTGCGTGGTTCCTGCCAGTGACCAGCCACGCGGTAAGTTTTGTAGATATCGAAGTCGCCAAAATTGAGCAGCTGCCCCCGCGAGCTGAAATAGAGCACCTGGTAGAGCGGATGAAAAAACGGGCTCACTTCGCTTTCGCGGGTATTTACGACCGGGCCCATATTTTGGGCGCGGCCCCACTGGCCGTTTTTCTGCTTCACGGTAAAGTAGATATCCGACAGGCCGAAGCCACCTAGGCGGTCGGAGGCAAAGTAGAGCGTGTCTTCCTTGGGCGAAAGCGTGGGCTGCGAATCCCAGGCAGTGGAGTTGACTAGTGGGCCAAGACTTTTGGGCACGCTCCACTTGCCGTCTTTGCCCAGGGTGGCGCTGTATAAGTCGCAGTTTCCATGACAGGTAGCGCATTCGCAGCGCGCAAAAAAGATGGTGCGCCCATCGTGCGAGAAGCACGCTGAGCCTTCATTATCGGGCGAGTTGATGGGCTTAGGCAGCGGCTCAGCCTCGGACCAATAGTTGGGGCCTTCGCGGTGCGACACGTAGAGGTTTTCGTCGGGCTGCGGGCGCACGCCGCGCCGCGCCAGGCGCTTCGAGGAAAATAGCAGCATCGAATCGCCGGCACCCAGGGTCGGCCCGTAGTCTGGAAACTTCGAATTGATGGCGTCGCCCATGTTGGTATACACATTTTTGGGCGGGTGAAACGTGTTCACGCTCTTGCGGTATTCTACCACATCGTAGTACACCTTGAGGGGCACGTAGAGGTCGGCGTTTTTTTGCTCTAGCGAGTCGTAGTAAAGTTGCACGCGCTTGATATCGGTGCGGTGGTGTTTGAGCGCTAGGCGGAAGTAAGCTTTAGCCACTTCCTGCTGGGTCGAATCCCGCTGCGAAAGCTGCCCTAGGTGCCACAGCAAGTCCGTATTGCGGTAGAAGTTCTCGATGCCAAACTGCGCTACGTATTTGGTAAGTAGTGTACGCGCTTCGGCATAGTGCCGCCGCCGCTCGGCCCGCTGAATAGCCCGCAGCGCCTTTTTGTCTTCATAAAAGGCTATTTTATTAATATTTACGAAGACAGGTGTGCCGTCGGGGCGCACGCGTAAGCGGCGGCTGAGGCGGCCGGGCAAGGTGCGCTGCTGGTAGGCAGGGCGCACTACAGGCGTGCGGGCCGCCGGGCTGGCGGCGGGCGTAGGCTTGGCCCCGGCGGCGCGGGGGCGCGGCTGAGCAGCGGCCGTGCCGACCATATGTAGGAGCAGCCAAGCTGCCAAAATCCACCGTAAAGAATAGTGATAAACCAATAGGCTACGCATAATAAACTAACTGATAAGCAGAACTAAGGTGCAAGTTCATACACAGCCGCCATTTGTGCTGCACACTGGCCTCAAACTACCCCTAGGTGCGCCGCTTTGGCGGCCCCGCTAGGCTGGCACGCCCCTTGAACTCGTATTGTCCTTGCGCAGCCTTACCTTAGGCGCGGGCTCGTGGCTGCCACTCTGGCAGCCAGTTGGCCGCCTAGCGGCGCCTTTTCCTACTGCTAATGACCTTTGCTACTTCCCGCCCCAGCTTATTTTTAGCGGGGGGCTCCGACTCGGCTCCGGAAGCCATTGCCATAATGGCGGCCGACCCCGACCACCTTATCTCGGCCGACGATGCGCCCGCGGTGCTGGCGCTGCTGCCAGTGCGCAATACCGTGCTATTTCCGGGCGTGGTGCTACCCGTGACGGTGACCCGCAAAAAAAGCATTCGACTGGTGCGCAAGCTGGCGGCCAAGAATGAAAAACTAGTGGGCGTGGTGGCGCAGCGCAACCCTGAGGCCGACGAGCCCGGCTTGGAGGACCTATACCCTGTGGGCACCTTAGCCCGTATTCTAAAGCTTATAGACCAGCCTGATGGGCAGGTGACTATCATCATTCAGGGGCAGCTGCGCTTCCAAATCACGGAGCAAGTCACGTTTACACCGCAGCTTACGGCGCGCGTCACGTACTTTGAAGAGCGTGCCCTGAACGCCGACAAAGATGGCGAGTTAGTGCTGCTGCAAAGCCTGCGCGAAGCCGCTGGTAAGGTGCTGGAGCTTACGCCCGAGATTCCGAACGAAGCGCGGGCCATGCTGGAAGGTATTCAGTCGCCAGCGTTCCTGATTCACTTCTTGTCGTCAAATGTGCAGCTCGACTTGCCTGCCAAGCAGCTGCTGCTAGAGCTAGCTGACCCTGAGGCGCAAGCTGGCCAGTTGCTCGAAGCGTTGCTACGGCAGATTGAACTGCTCGAAATCAAGAATGACATTCGCACCAAGGTGCACACGGGCATCGACGCGCAGCAGCGCGAGTACTTTCTGCGCCAGCAGCTCAAAACGCTGCAAGACGAGCTAGGGCAAGGCGAAAGTGCCGAGCAGGACGTAGCCGACCTACGCACCCGCGCTAAGGCTAAAAACTGGCCCGAAGCGGTGGCCAAGCACTTCGATAAGGAGCTAAGCAAACTGGCACGCATCAACCAGATGTCGCCCGACTACCCCGTGACGCTCAACTACGTTGAGTTTTTGCTTGATTTGCCATGGGGCGAGTATACCAAGGACAAATTCAACCTCAAGAACACCAAGAAAATCCTTGATGCTGACCACTTTGGCCTTGAAAAGGTGAAGGAGCGCATTCTAGAATACCTGGCAGTGCTGAAGTTGAAGCAGGACCTTAAAGCGCCTATTTTGTGCTTGTATGGTCCTCCCGGTGTAGGCAAAACCAGCCTAGGACGCAGCATCGCTACGGCGCTGGGCCGCAAGTATGTGCGCATGAGCCTAGGTGGCGTACGCGACGAAGCCGAGATTCGAGGCCACCGCAAGACCTATGTAGGCGCCATGCCAGGGCGTATTATTTCGCAGATTAAGAAGGCGGGCGCTAGCAACCCGGTTATCATTCTGGATGAGATTGACAAGGTGAGCAGCGATTTCCGCGGCGACCCTAGCTCGGCGTTGCTTGAGGTACTTGACCCCGAGCAAAACTCTACCTTCACCGACAACTACTTGGAGGTGGAGTACGACCTGAGTAAAGTACTGTTCATCGCGACAGCCAACTCGCTAGAAACCATTCAGCCCGCCCTACGCGACCGGATGGAGATTATCGACCTCACTGGCTACACGCAGGAAGAGAAAACTCAGATTGCCAAGAAGCACCTCTGGCCCAAGCAGCTGCGCGAGCACGGCCTAGGCGAGCAAGAAGTGAAAATAACCGACCAAGCGCTACACCGCGTGGCCGACGACTATACTCGCGAGAGCGGCGTGCGCAACCTCGACCGGCAGTTGGCCGCCCTCACCCGCAACCTGGCCCGCCGCAAGGCTGGCAAGGAAACGCTGCCGGGCGTGCTCGAGCCGCAAGACGTACTCAAAATCTTGGGGGCACCGCGCTTCGACCGCGACCTTTATCAGGAATCGGACACGGCGGGCGTGGTAACGGGCCTGGCCTGGACGAGCGTGGGCGGCGATATTCTCTTTGTAGAGAGCCTCTTGAGCCGCGGCCGCGGTAAGCTTACGCTCAGCGGCCAGCTCGGCGATGTGATGAAGGAATCGGCCATTACGGCCCTCTCCTACTTGCGTGCCCGGGCCGACGAGCTAGGTATCGACTACCGCTTGTTTGAGCAGTACGACCTGCACATTCACTTCCCCGAGGGTGGCATTCCGAAGGACGGGCCAAGCGCGGGCATCGCCATTTTCACGAGCATTGCCTCGGCTTATACCCAACGCCGCGTGCGCCCGCACCTTGCTATGACTGGCGAGATAACCCTGCGCGGGCGGGTGCTGCCAGTGGGCGGCATTAAGGAGAAACTGCTGGCTGCCCGCCGTGCCGGCGTGCGTGACGTGATACTATCGCCCAAAAACCGCAAGGACGTAGAGGAGATAACGGCTGACTACCTCAAGGGTCTCACTATCCACTACGCCGAGCGGGTCGACGATGTGTTGCAAGTAGCCTTGCTGCAAGAGAAAGTGGCCCGCCCACAATCGTTGCCCGTGCGCGACGAAGCGCCTGCTCCGACAGGGCCTAGCGTGGAAGTACAATAAAAATTAGCCTAGGCTACGCAGTTTGAGGGTGAGGGTAGCGAGTATCTATGGCAGCACCGCCTAGGTGCTCGCTACCCTCTCACCTAAGCGGTGTAGTGTAGGCTGTGGGCTGGTGCGGCAGCCTAAGCCCCGTAACTTTAGCCTCATGAAGCACCTCTCCGCGCGTTGGTTCGTCATCCTTGTTGGGAGCCTGGGGGCGCACATTGTGCAGGCGCAAGTTGGCGGGCGCTCGGCCTTCCCATTTCTGAGTTTACCGCCGTCGGCTCAGCTAGCTGCGGCAGGCGGCATGAATGCCTCGGCCCGCAGCAGCGACCCCACGCAGCTCTTTGGCAGCCCAGCGCTGCTAAATGCGGAGATGGACCATGTAGCGGCCATTAGCTACGTGGCCTATGTGGGCAGCATCAAGCAAAGCACTGCCGCCTATGCGTTTAATACCGAGAAGCGAGGACGCTTTGGCTTTGGCTTCACGTATTTAAACTATGGTGATATTCCGAGCTTCGACGCCGCCGGCAATCCCCTAGGTACCTTCGGCGTCAATGAATACGCCTTTACTGGGGCCGACTCGTACACCAAAGGCAAGTTCACCTTCGGGGTAGCGGCCAAGTTTGCGGTATCGAGCCTGGCTACCAACCGGGCCCTGGCTCTGGCTGGCGACGCAGGCGTGCTTTACAAGCCTAATGAGCAGGACTTCACAGTGGGGCTAGTGGTAAAAAACGCAGGCTATATGCTGAAGCCCTATATTGCTAGCAGCCGCGAGCCGCTGCCGCTCGATGTACAACTGGGCACTACCATCAAGCCCGAGCACATGCCACTGCGCTTTACGCTCACGGCCCACCACTTGCAGCAATGGAATATTCAGTACCTCGACCCCAATGACCGGGGCACGACCACTGCTGGCGGCGACACAGTGCGCGCCGGCCGCAACTTTGGCGACAACCTGGCCCGCCACTTCACGGTGGGCGCCGAGTTGCTCCTAGGTACTGGTTTTCGGGCGCGAGTGGGCTATAACCACCTGCAGGCCCGCGAGCTGCGCCTCGATAACACCGGCGGTGGAGCAGGCTTTAGCTTCGGCTTTTTGCTACGCATCAGCCAGTTTCAGCTCGACTATACTCACGCTACGCTGCAAGCGGCGGGGTCGAGCAACTATTTCACTCTCAGCCGCAGCCTGAACAACTTGTTTAAAAAGAACCAGTAAAACTTTGTCATGCGGCGCCCGCACAGCATCTTCTTGGGCCAATAGCTGTTTAGAAGTATTCCTTCCTGACGGCTTGGCTTAGGTAAGCCGCCTAGGTTGCCCCGCCTGAATTACTAGACCCGAATGCTCAACGACACCTTTCTTACCCCGGCCCAGATTGTGGCCGAGCTCGACAAGTACATCATCGGCCAGCACGAGGCCAAGCGCCACGTAGCCATTGCCCTGCGCAACCGCTGGCGCCGCCTGCACGCCCCGGCCGATATGCAGCAAGAGATTGTGCCCAACAATATCCTGATGATAGGAGCCACTGGCGTGGGCAAAACTGAGATTGCACGTCGCTTGGCTCACCTCGCCGATGCTCCATTTGTGAAGGTAGAGGCCAGTAAGTTTACCGAAGTTGGCTACGTGGGCCGCGATGTAGAAAGCATGGTGCGTGACTTGGCTGAGCAGTCGGTAAGCCGCCTGCGCCAGCGCCGCCAGGAAGAAGTGAAGGCTCAAGCTCAGCAGGCTGTGGAGGACATTATTCTCGACGCACTTATTCCGCCCATGAAAGCCCCAGCCAATGGCAACGGGGGCAGCCTAGGCTTCGGTATTAGCGGCGAGAGCATTGCGGCCGACGCTATTCCAACCTCCGACCAAGAGTTGAATGAGCGCACCCGCGAGCGTTTTCGCCAGAAAATTCGCAACGGCGAACTCGAAGACCGCCGCATCGAAATTAACGTGGCGCAGTCGGGCCCCAGCGTGGGTATCATGGGCGCGCCGGGCATGATGGACGAGGCTACCATGTCGGGCCTGCAAGACATGCTAGGTAGCATGATGCCAAAGAAGTCACGCAAACGCAAAGTGAGCGTGGCCGAAGCCCGTAAGTTGCTGCTCGAAGAAGAAGCTGCTAAGCTTGTGGATATGGACGAGGTGAAGGAAGAAGCCGTTCGCCAAGCCGAAAACTCGGGCATCATCTTCATCGACGAAATCGACAAAGTAGCTACCAGCGGCAGCGGCAAGAGCGGCGGCCCCGATGTGAGCCGCCAAGGTGTGCAGCGCGACCTGTTGCCCATCGTGGAAGGCTCGGCTGTAAACACTAAGTACGGGGTAGTGAACACCGACCACATTTTATTTATCGCCGCTGGTGCCTTCCACGTGAGCAAGCCTAGCGACCTTATTCCTGAGTTGCAGGGCCGCTTCCCCATCCGCGTCGAGCTGCAAAGCTTGACTAAGGACGATTTCTACCGCATTCTGAAAGACCCCAAGAACGCGCTCACCAAGCAGTATCAAGCGCTACTGATGGCCGAGGATGTACAGCTGGATTTTGAAGACGCAGCACTGTCGCGCCTGGCCGAAATCGCGTTTGAAGTCAATTCGGAGGTGGAAAATATTGGCGCTCGTCGCCTGCACACCGTCATGAGCCGGCTACTAAACGACTTGTTATTTGATGTGCCCGACCAACTGCCCGCTGGCACCCACCTCACCGTGACGCCCCAGCTCGTAGAAGAGCGCCTGCGCGATATGGTCAAAAACCGTGATTTGAGTCAGTATATTCTGTGATTAACACAGGCCAAACTGCCACCTAGGTCAGTAGAAGCCAACAGAGCCCGTAGTCAGCACGTAGCTGATTACGGGCTCTTGTTTTGGAGCCGCTGTACCCTCCCAATTATGCATTACTACCTCATCACGGGTGCCAGCCAGGGCTTAGGCCGGGCATTAGCTGAAGCCATCCTCCAGCGCCCCGATACGCAGGTGCTTGGCATCTCACGCCACGCCACTATTGAGCACGAGCGCTACCAGCACCAGCCGCTCGACCTCTCCGACATCGAAGCCGTTGAGCACAACCTAGGGAAGATATTCCTACCCCGCCTCGATGCGCAAAGCCTGACGCTTATTAATAATGCCGGCACCCTAGGTGAAATTGGCTATGTAGGCGAATTACCTAACGAGCACTTCCAATTTGTATTCGACCTAAACGTGGTAGCTCCTGCCATGCTTATGAATACGTTTTTGAGCGCATATGGCGGCCTAGGTGGCATTCCGCGCACCGTGCTCAACATTACCAGCGGTGCTGCCCAGCGCCCCGTTGATGGCTGGGCGGCCTACTGCGCCTCAAAGGCGGCGCTGAATGCGCTGTCCGAAACGGCCCAGAAAGAGCAAGACCTCCGAGGCTCCGGTGTGCGCGTGTGGGCGCTTGCCCCAGGCGTGGTCGATACGGATATGCAAGCACACATCCGCACGGCCGAGGCGACACAATTTAGCGAGCATGCGAAGTTTGCGAAGCTACACGCTGAGGGAGCGCTCCGCAGTTCAACGGAGGCAGCTGCAACTATATTGGAGTGGCTGGCTGAGCCTGTGCAGCCTGGGGCCTCGGTGCTCACCCGTATATAGCAGCACTTATTACTACTATTCTAGAAACAGGTACAACTTAGAACCCAGTAAAAAGCCCCACCGGAGAATCCGAGTGGGGCTTTTGATTATTCTCTAGCTCCTGTCAATAAGAAGCGAGAGTAGCTACACCGAGCTATTGGTTAATAGCCGGGGTTTTGCGTAATAACTAACCCGTTGGTGAGTTGCACTTCGCGCAATGGCAGCGGGAAAAGATTGCGATAAAGCTCTTGGTAAGTAGGGCGAGCTATCTGCACTGTATTGGTCCGCCGCAGGTCGTACCAATACATGCCCTCATACGCAAACTCCAAGCGGCGCTGCAGCAGGATGTCAGTCACCAAACCGGCTGCCGTGGTAGCCGTGGTATTAGCCAGACCAGCGCGCGAGCGGATAATGTTTAGGTTAGTGGTAGCTGTAGCTATGTCACCGGTTTGAGCGGCAGCTTCTGCAATAGTCAGGACTACTTCGGCGTAGCGCACAGCGTTGAAGGGGTCATCACGGTTCGCAGTCTGCGTGTATTTAGCCGTGGTACTGCTCGTTAACACGTTGATTGCGAGACGACGGTCACCAGTGGGGTGCGCGGCAGAAATAGCCGTACCTGGGTCGAACTCATCACGGCCGCCCGGCGAAGGGTACCAATAGAAAGCGTACTGGCTCTGGTCGGTGTTATTGAAAGCCAGCTGCCAAAGCACATCGGTTGCAGCGCTGCCAGCACCAATGGTAGCGCTGCTAAAGTTGGCTACTACGGGCACCTGCTGGGCAAACTTCAATGCATCAGCGTACTGACGCATACGCAGTTCAAAGCGAGCCCGTAGTGCCAGTGCGGCTGATTTTGTGATGCGAGTACCTGAGCCTACGGCCAAATTAGCAATTGCATAGTCTAGGTCAGCCCGAATGGCTTCAGCTACAGCTGCTTCAGTAGCCCGCGGAATAGCCTCTGTTTCGGTTCCTATAGCGGTGGTCGGCGTTAGACGCAGGGGCACCCCTAGGCCATTGGGATAGCCGTAACCTTGGGGCGTGCCGCCCCACAGGGCCAACAGATTCATGTAGTGGAACGCGCGCAAAGCACGGGCCTGCGCGATAGTAGACTGCTTCGCAAACGCAGGGTCATTAATCAATTCGCTCTGCTGAATCAGGTAGTTAGCGCGATTAATACCTACGTAGATGGCATTCCAAGTATTGCCAATCTGAATGTTATCAGGCGCAGCCAGGTTCTGTGCAATTACTCCATAAGTGGTAGTGAAGGTGCCACGAAATGAGATATCACCCGAAATCAGGTCGGAAATGGTAGGAAAGGCCAGACCTGCATAATCAGAAGATTGCACAGCGTCGTAGGCACCTAGCAGGCCAGCAGCAGCATCTTCCTTTGTAGTGAAGCCAGTGTCAGAACTAACGCTGTTGGATGGCTCCACATTGACAGCCTTTTCGCATGAGCCCACAGCCAAGCCCAGTGTTAGGAGCAGGGCCGAGCGAGTAGCAAGTTGGCGAATGGTGAATAGGTTCATATTTAGTATAAAGTCAGAGTATTAGAAGCCCAACGTGATGCCGCCCGTGATAGTGCGCGCCTGCGGGAAGGTGAAGAAGTCGGTGCCCAGCGCGGTGTTATTGCCGCTAAACGAGCTCACCTCCGGGTCGAGGCCCGAGTACTTCGTGAAGGTCACCAGGTTTTGCGCTTGTGCATAGACGCGTAGCGAGCGGATGTGCGCCCGCGTAATAAAACCAGACGTGAACGTGTAGCCCAGCGTCACCGTCTTGAAACGGCCATACGAACCATCTTCTAAGAACCGGTCGGAGTTACGCGCATTCGTGTTGGGGTCGCCGTACACTGCACGCGGAATGTTGGTGTTCGTGTTGGTAGGCGTCCAACGATTTAGTACCGCAGCGTCCTGACCGTAGTCCGTGCTCATACCTTGAGTATTGCTAGCTGCCGAATTGTAGATTTTGTTGCCTACGTTGTACTGGAATAGTACACTTAGGTCAAAATTCATGTACCGCAGTGTATTAGTAATGCCCCCAAAGAATTTGGGCTGGGCATTGCCAATAATCTCTTGGTCGTCAGCCGTGATGCGGCCGTCGCCATTCAAGTCACGAAACTTGATGTCGCCGGGGCGAGTCAGGGCAGCCTGGTATATACCAGTAGACGAAGTCCGATTCAGCGCATTAATCTCTTCCTGCGTTTGGAAGATGCCATCGACGCGGTAGCCATAGAAAGCACCTAGGGGCTGGTCTACGATGAGGCGGCTAGCAAAGCCCGATGCTACACCAGTAACGCTGGGGTCCGACAGCTTGGTAACCTTGTTACGGTTAAAGCTGATATTGAAGTTCGTTTCCCAATTAAAGCCCGTGCCTTCGTTGCGCAGGTTTATGGTAGTTAGGGCTACTTCTAAGCCTTTGTTCTCCAAATTGCCTACGTTGGCGCTGTAGCCAGTGAAGCCCGTGTCGGAGGTCAGGCGTTGCGTTAGCAGTAGGTCGTCGGTTTTACGCTTGTACAAATCAACCGACACATAGAGTCGGTTTTCAAGGAAACCTAAGTCAAAGCCAACGTTAGTTTGGCGCGTACGCTCCCATTTCAGGTTGGGGTTAGCTAGCTGGGTCAGAGACAAGCCGCCTTGGGTCAAATAGTTAGCGCCAGGACTAATCAGGCCTCGCGAGCCAAAGTTGCCCGTGGGCTGGTTACCCGTTTCGCCATAGCTACCACGCAACTTCAATTCGCTCAGTACGGTTTGGTCTTTCAGGAACGACTCATCAATCACACGCCAGCCCAGCGAGCCCGACGGGAAGTAGCCTACCTGGTTATCGGCGCCAAAGCGCGATGACTGGTCACGCCGCACCGAGGCGCTAGCCAAGTAGCGACCCTTATAGGCGTAGTCAACTTTTGCTAGCAGGCCAAACAGTGCGTTGCCGGTCGAAGAAGAAGTAGCATTTACTTTGGTAGCTCCAGCCGATAACTCTCGAATGGCATTGCTAGGAAAGCTGGTAGCTTGCGAAAAAGCATCACTATAAGAATCGCGCTGATATTCAGCCACAAACAATGCATTTAGCGAGTGGTCATCACCAAAGGTTTTGGTATAGTTCAGCGAGCTAATGTGGTTGTAATTCAGGTCTTGCAAGGTGGCTAGGGTAGCCTCACCGCGCACCGCTGCACCAGGGTTGGTAAGCGTAGAGTAGAACCGGTCGTCGCGGCCATAGGTAAAGTCTAGGCCGAATGAAGCTCGATACCGGAGGTTTTTGATGAACTCAAACTCAATAAATTGTGAACCAATCAAACGGTTGTTAACACTACGGATAAATGGCTCATTAGCGGCCGCTACTGGGTTTTCCAGCGACCCAATCTTAAAGTAAGTGCCGTTAGTATTATAAATGGGCAGGTCTGCCGAGTAAAGGCGAGCGGTAGTCAGCACCCCGTAGATGCTGTTATCGTTATTGATACGGTTGTTGGTACTACGGGTCAGGCCAATAGAGGTACCCATCCGTACCTTATCTGATAGCTTGCTATCAACGGATAAACGCATGCTACCACGGTTGAAGCCGGAGCCCACGATGGTACCTTGCTGGTCAAAGTAATTCAAAGCCAACCGGTATCGGGTAGCATCATTGCCGCCCGAGAACGTGAGGCCATAGTTGCTGATGGGTGCCGTGCGCAGTACTTCATTGCTCCAGTTAGTGCTGGGAGCCGTGCTTGGGTTCTGAAACTGGCTGAGCGGGCGGTATGTGGCGGGCGAGGCATCAACGTAAGACACTAGCCCCCCAGTACCACTGGTGTTTCTTACCCCGTATAGATAAGCGGCGAGTTCAGCGTTAGTGCGGAACGCATACGGGTTGCCAGTCGGTCCAAGGTTCGTAACATAGTTACCGGCCGCGTTGGCCGGGAAGCGGTTGGCTGCTGCTTCTAAAAACAGTTGCGTTTGCTGTTCGCCGTTCAATATTTCTGGACGCTTCCATACCGACTGCGCGCCAGTATAATAGTCTACGTCGATGCGAGCCTTGCCCGACTTACCGCGCTTGGTGGTAATAAGCACTACGCCGTTCGATGCCCGTGAACCATAGATAGCCGCCGCAGCAGCGTCTTTTAGTACCTCTATCGACTCAATATCGTTCGGGTTCAGGTCATTCAAGCCGTTGGTGAGTTGGTTACCAGACCCTAGCTGTGTAGTATTGCCAGTAACTACAGGCAGACCATCTACTACGTACAGCGGCTCGTTGCTGCCATTGATAGAGGCCGCCCCACGCACGCGCACCGAAATGCCCGAACCTGGAGTACCCGAGTTTTGGGTTACTTGTACCCCAGCAGCGCGGCCTTGCAAGGCTTGGTCAACCCCGATAACGGGTTGGTCCTTATACTGAGCTGAGCTAACACTGGCAATGGCACCCGTTATCTCACGGCGCTCCAACTGCTGGCCGTAGCCCGTCACAATTACTTCGCTCAGTTCTTTATTATCAGCTGATAATACTAGGTCAATGTTGGTACGGTTGCCGATAGCTACTTCTTGCGTAGCCATGCCTAGTGAGCTAATAACTAGCGTACCGCCAGCTTCAGGCACGTTCAGCGTAAAACGACCGTCAACGCTGGTTGATACGCCAGTTGTGGTGCCCTTCAATAGTACAGTCGCGCCCGGCAGTCCTTCACCTGTCTTTTGGTCAGTTACCCGCCCTGTCACCGTCCGTGACTGAGCAAATGCCGTGTGGCATGAGGCAACTATGAGCACAGTGCTCATTAGTAAGTTTTTATTCATTGAAAATTGTAAGAAGGTAGAATAGAAAGTTTTGCTATTTCTTAATAGCAAGTTAAAAGTTGGGCTTGCAAGATAACCTAAATACTATTGGCAAACAACATCTATTTTATCACACTAAAAAGACAACATTTTACAAGAATCCTTACAATCTGGCCAACTGCTCATTTACAACACGCCAATTTGTCTATTAATCAATAAGTTAAACAATCATATTCCTTACATCTTATATATCAAGCCCCTACAACTTATAAAATTATTTACTAGCCTAAAAGAGCTATTGATTTTACTACAATATTTTAATTTATGCATATAGAAGATGAATCATTGATTACTGCAGCATACAGAATTAAAATTTATCAACAATAAAGATTATCCATCAGCCAAACAATACGCATTTGTCCTAAAGTAAGAACCCTAACTATTTTATATATTAAATACCTGTTACAACAAGTCTGTTTTAGTTACAGCTCAATTTTTACCACAGGTATGGTGCCTAACGATAGACTACTTCATCTCGACTGCAGAAATAAAGTTGGAATGAGAAGATAACTAGTAATGCTATTTCTAGCATCTCTGGATTACTAGCTATCAGGCTAAGACTATCAATATCCTACCCTTATTTGAATTAGCAGCTTAATATAATGGTCTACCTATTATAATAATTATGTATTTATATAATTGAGTAAGATTCAAATTCGGCTGGAAGCGCAATAATCAGGCACCGCCTAGGCTGGCGGCGCAGCAATAGTCTAAGTTAGAGTACAGTTATACACTAGCCATTACAGCGGAGGTTATTTCTCCAGCGATGACTATCAGTTTACCGGCCATTTGCGAGAAGGCTGATAACTTACAGCGTAGTTCCGCCTAGCTCTGATTAACCAACCTTAAAATTTATACCTACCGCACGTCCTAATTAAGCGCTGGTGTTCTATACACTGCTTATGATACTTGGTAGTATAGTTACTAAGCATCTCTATTGACTAGCCTAAATCACTCTCAATCAATGCTCATCAATATTTATTCCGATGAATTTAGCCCTATCACTGGTAATATTTTCATCACACAGCTCCTTTCATGCTAGCAGCACCCCTTTTGTTACATAAATACATTGATTATAAGTAAATTACAAATACGTTTTTCGCTGCTCATCAGCGCGTCTCTCATCGCTTACCGCTGCACCATATAAAGGCGGAGGCTAATTCTGCCAATTAACTTTTTGTGAATATCTTGCCAACTCAATCTGGTTGATTGGGAAGTTGCTTCCACTCCCCCCATTATTTTTTCTTTTCACATGAGACAATTTACCCCTTTAGTTATCTTACTCACAACGGGCCTCTCCCAAGTGGCTATGGCTCAGACCCGGAGTATTTCCGGCCGGGTTACTGACCAAAAGAGTGGCGAGGGGCTGCCTGGTGTAACAGTGCTTGTGAAGGGCACAACGCTCGGTACTGGCACCGGTAACGACGGTAGCTTTACCCTTAACGTACCCGCCACAGCTACCACGCTTACCTTCAGCTTTGTAGGTTACACTACGGTCGAGCAGCCTATTGGCAGCAGCCCGACACTGAATGTTTCGCTAGCAGCTGATACCAAGCAGCTTAACGAGGTAGTAGTTACGGCCCAGAACGTTGAACGGACTCGTAACTCGCTCGCTTATTCTGCTACAGTAGTGGAAGGACAACAAGTAACGGCAGCACGCAACCCGAATGCTATTAATGGCTTGTCGGGCAAAGTTGCAGGTGTACAGATTCGTCAGAGCAATACCCTAGGCGGCTCGACCAACATCCTGATTCGCGGTACCAAGTCAATCACTGGTAATAACCAACCTCTTTTCGTAGTGGATGGTGTACCGATTAGCAACGCCAATACGAATAGCACCAGCCAGCAGACAGGTGGCGGCGGCTACGACTATGGCAATGCTGCATCCGACATCAACCCCGATGACATCGCCACGATGACCGTTTTGAAAGGGGCTGCTGCAACGGCACTCTATGGCGAACGAGCTGGCAACGGGGTTATCCTTATTACCACTAAAAAAGGTCGTCAGGGTCTGGGCATCACCATTAACGGTGGTATCACGGCTGGCCGGATTGACAAGAGTACTTTTATCAAGTACCAGAAAGAATATGGCGCTGGCTATGGCCCCTATTTCAATCAAGCAGACATCAACGGCGATGGGATAAAAGACGATTATATCCAACTAAGTGCTGATGCCTCGGTTGGCCCGCGCTTCGACCCCAATCTGCAGGTATATCAATGGAACGCCTTTCAGCCTGGCAGCAACCACTTTGGCCAAAAGTCGGCTTGGGTAGCTGCTGAGAACGACCCGACTACTTTTTTCAAAACGGCATTGACGCTAAATAACAGCGTCACTATCGACGGGGGTAACGAGAAAGGCACTTTTAAGCTCGGCTACAATAGCGTTATTGACAAAGGCATCTTACCTAATAGCCAAGTCAATAAGAACGTAATCAACTTTGCTGGCTCGTTGAATATAACGCCTCGGCTAACGGCTAGCGCCAGCGTAAACTTCTCAGCTGTAACTGGGAAAGGCCGTTACGGCACTGGCTATAGCGGCACCTACAGCGAAAACCAAATGACCAACTTTCGGCAATGGTGGCAAACCAACGTCGATATGAAGGAATTGGAGCAGGCTTATCAATATGAAGGCCTTAACGCTACCTGGAACCTGAATGGATTGAATACTGATAGAGGTGCGTACTGGAATAATCCGTACTGGTCGCGCGCGAAGAGCTTTGAAACAGATACTCGTTACCGCACTTTCGGTAATGTTGCCCTCACGTACAAAGCGACCGACTGGTTTAATATTCTGGGCCGCGTAACTCTAGACTCTAACGATGATTTACAGGAAGAGCGCCTAGCCTATGGTAGCGTGAACGTATCTGGTTATAACCGCTATAACCGCACCTATCGGGAAGCTAACTTTGACCTAATTGGCAACTTCAAAGCTCGCATTGCGGAAAATGTGAGCTTCACGGGCTTGCTTGGGGCCAACTTACGTCGTCAATCGACCAGGTCTATCTATGCTGCCACCAATGGTGGCCTTGCTATCCCCGATTTTTATGCTTTGTCGAATAGCATTTCTCCGTTAATTCCACCTACTGAGGCTGATATACAGCAGGCAGTTGACGGGGTGTTTGCTAATGCCACTTTTGGCTACCGTGACATGGTATTCTTGGACCTAACGGCAAGAAGAGACCAGTCCTCTACCCTGCCAAAGGGTAATAACAGCTACTTCTACCCTTCAGCTGCGCTAGGTTTCGTATTCTCGGAACTAACCAAAGAAACCGCTCCATGGCTGTCTTACGGTAAAGTGCGTGGCAACTACGCAGAAGTTGGCAGCAGTGCTTCTGCGTACAACATATATAGTGGCTTCGACAAGCCTACCCCTTTCGGTAACACCGCCTTGTTCTCAGTACCGAGCACTCAGAACAATGCTAATCTAAAGCCTGAACGTACGAAAAGTGTTGAAATTGGTCTAGAAGCTGCTTTCCTAAACAGTCGTATCGGCTTTGAAGCCAACGTTTACCAGTCGAACACCATCGACCAGATTATCAATATCACCACGTCCGGCGCAATTGGCTATACTGGCCGCTTTGTGAATGCTGGTACTGTACGCAACCGCGGGGTTGAACTATCGGGCTACGTTAGCCCTATCCGTAACGAGAATTTTACTTGGACTATCAACGCTAACTGGACGAAAAACCAGAACCGTGTTACGGAACTCCTCAATGGCGTCGATAACATCGTACTGGCGTCGTACCAGGGTGGGGTAACGACCAATGCAACTGTTGGCCGGCCCATCAACAGTATTCGCGGCCAGAACTTTGTGTACCGGGATGGCGAGCGTGTAGTTCGCACGAATGGTTACTATCAAAAGTCAGCTACCTCTAACGAGGAAATTGCTAACCCCAATCCGAACTGGACAGGTGGTGTTTCAAACACCCTTTCCTATAAAGGCATTTCGCTCTATTTCTTAGTTGACGTTCGCCAAGGTGGCACTATCTTCTCGCTTGACCGGGCTTACGGCCTAGATACGGGCCTGCCGGTAGAAACTGCGGGCCTAAACGACCTCGGAAACCCCTCGCGCGACCCAATTGTGAGAAATGCGGATGGCACCTATGCTGCCAATAGTGGCGGTGTTATTTTCGCTGGTGTACAAGCTGATGGTACTCGCAACACCGTTCGTGCTGATAATAGCGGGGAGGACAGTGGGGCAACTGCCTATGGCACCACGGCTAACCCAGCAGCAGCGTTTGTGTACGACGCTAGCTTCGTTAAACTGCGTGAGTTATCGTTAACTTATTCGCTACCAAAAGCGTTGGCATCTAAAATTGGTGGCTTGCGAGGAATTGATTTTTCTATCGTCGGCCGAAACCTCTGGATTATTCACAAAAACCTGCCTGACGCCGACCCAGAAGATGCAGCTAGCTCTGGCAACTATGGCCAAGGGTACTCTACTGGTGCTTATCCTGCAGTCCGCACGCTTGGTGCCAATATCCGTCTTAGCTTCTAACTAAAAGATGAAAAAGTCGTTTCTTATTCTTGGGGTGGCAGCACTCTCGCTAACTAGTTCTTGTGTTAGCAATTTGGGTGATGATTATAACGTTAACCCTAAGCTCGCTGCTAGTGCCTCTGCCTCTGGTTTCATTTCTAATGCAGAGCGTACGCTGGTTCGGACAGTTACTAGCTCAAGTGTTAACCTGAACCCACTACGCTTTTACATGCAGTATTGGGCTGCTACCGACTATCCGACCGAGTCGCGGTACGACCTCATAACCCGAAACATTCCGCTCAACTATTGGAATGCCTTATATCGGGACTGCATAACTGACCTGCGGGCTGCGAAGGCGGCCGTTCCGAATGACATTGCCGTACCTGCTGCTAATAAGAACAATACGTTGGCTGTAGCAGAGCTGCTGGAAATATATGCTTGGGCCAATTTGGTCGAAGTATTCGGCAACGTGCCTTACACACAAGCACTGGACGCAACTAACTTGCAACCAAAGTATGATGACCAAGCAACGATTTATGCTGACCTCATCACTAGGCTAGATGCTGTTATCGGTAAGTTTGATACATCGACTGACATAGGGACCGGGGAAAATGACTTAATTTTTCCTGGTACTTCTGCAGCTGCTACCACTGCCGAGTGGCTTAAGTTTGCTAATGCTATGAAGCTCCGCATGGCACTTGTACTTGCGGATGTAGACCCAGGCAAAGCAAAAACTATGGCGGAAGCTACTGTTGGCAAGCTGCCTACGTCTAGTGCTGATGCAGTTGACCTTACCTTCGACCGTACTGTGCCGAACACTAACCCGCTTTACGAAGACTTGGTGTATAGCAACCGTATCGACTTTGTTGGTGCTAACACCTTCATCAACCCATTGAAGGGCATAGCAGGAAATGCAACCGGAGTACCAGTAACTGGAGCAGTAGACCCCCGATTGGATGACTACTTCAACCAGCCCACATCGCCTGATGTACCTGCTGGTACCTATGCTGGTGGTAACGTAGGAAGAACTAATAATAAAGAAACTTTATCGCAACCCGGTGATAAATTGCGGGCACAAACGCTGCCAGGTGTACTTATCTCCTACGCACAAGTAGAACTAATGCTAGCCGAAGCTGTAGAGCGCGGCTTTACGGTGGGGGGTACTGCTGCTTCGCACTATAATGCTGGCGTTACAGCTTCTATACAAGAGTGGGGTGGTACCACTGCAGATGCTACTACCTACTTGTCTTTGCCTACCATAGCCTATAATACGGCTCCTGGCGATTACAAGCAAAAAATAGGCTATCAGTATTGGGTAGCGCTGTACAATCAGCCTACTGAATCTTGGACACAGTGGCGACGCTTAGATTATCCACAACTGCCGCTTGCTGCTAGCCCTTTGAATGGCATTACGGTTATTCCACGTCGCTTCACCTATCCAGCTAGCGAGCAAAGCCTTAACGGCGCCAATTATACGGCAGCCTCAGCAGCGCTTGGTAGCACTGGCGACAACGTTGCGACTAAGCTCTTCTGGGATAAGTTTTAATTTCCCTTACATTACTAAAAAAGGCTGCCCACTTGGGCGGCCTTTTTTATTGGTCGAAATAGCTATACGCTAACCTTTAACTCTGCATCAAGAATCCTTTGATATACTCGTCTAGGTCACCATCCAGCACATTTTGCACGTCGGTACGCTCTATGCCAGTGCGCAGGTCTTTGATGAGCTTATAGGGATGCAGGACGTAGTTGCGAATCTGCGAGCCGAAGTCGATGCGCTTTTTGCCGGCTTCGACTTTGTCGCGCTCGGCATTGCGCTTATCCATCTCCATTTGATAAAGACGCGACTTGAGCATGCGCAAAGCATGCTCCTTATTCATGAGCTGTGAACGCTCTATCTGCACAGCGATGATAATGCCACTGGGGGCGTGCGTGAGGCGTACGGCCGTTTCGACCTTGTTCACATTTTGACCGCCAGCACCACCTGCCCGGAAGGTATCCCAACTGATATCGGAGGGATTGATTTCGATGTTAATCGTATCATCCACTACCGGGTAAGCAAATACAGAAGCAAACGAAGTATGCCGCCGCCCGCTGCTATCGAAGGGTGAAATGCGCACTAGGCGATGCACCCCAATTTCACTTTTGAGGTAGCCATAGGCGAAGGGACCGTCTATTTCAAGCGAAGCTGATTTTATACCGGCGCCCTCGCCAGGCTGGTAGCTTACTTGCTTCACTGTGAAGCCTTTGCTCTCGCCCCACATGATATACATGCGCATCAGCATTTCGGCCCAGTCCTGGCTTTCGGTGCCGCCGGCGCCGGGGTTGATGTCGATGATAGCCGATAATTGGTCTTCCTCGTCGGAAAGCATGCGTTTGAATTCCAGCGCTTCTACTTTCTGCTGGGTAGCGTCGTACTCAGCCTGAATTTCGGCCTCCGTGGCTTCACCCTCTTTGTAGAAGTCGAAGAGCACATCGGTATCGGCTACGGCCTGCTGCACAGCTTCGTAGTCGTCGGTCCAGGTTTTGATGCTTTTGATTTCTTTCAGCTTGGCTTCTGCCGCTTTAGAATCATCCCAGAAATCGGGCGCCAGTGTTTCAGCTTCTGCGCTAACTACTTGTTCTTTACGGGCATCGTAGTCAAAGATACCTCCTCAGAGCCTCGGCGCGGCCCTTCAAGTCCTTTATCTGGTCTTGGGTCATGTGAGTAACTAATTGAAATGGCCTAGGGCGTAGCATACGCCGTTGCAGCGGCAAAGGTCGGCATAAAAAAAGCCGCCCGGGACACGAGCGGCTTTTCTAAAGCAACGAATGCGCTACACAGCTACCATCCAGTTGTGGGGGTCGGCCGTGTGGCCCGTGCGGATGGCTTCTAGCTCGGCCCCTACCCGGCGGGCAAACGACGTGTCGGCCAGGGCTGGCAGGTCGTAGTCGTGGCCTTCGTGGCCGATGGTGGCAATGGCCGCAATGGTAGCGGCCGTGCCTACACCAAAGGCCTCAGTGAGGCGGCCGTCTTGGATGGCGGCTACTACTTCACGGCTCGATACACGGCGCTCTTCTACAGGCATGCCCCAGTCGTGGGCTAGCTGTAGCACTGAGCGGCGGGTAATGCCATCAAGGATAGATGTAGAGAGCTCAGGTGTGATGAGCGTGCCGTCGATAACGAACATGACGTTCATGGCGCCGGACTCTTCTACATATTGGTGCTCCGAAGCATCGGTCCACAGCAGTTGGTGGTAGCCTTCTTGCTGGGCAAGCTTGCTGGGCAACATGGCCGCGCCATAGTTACCCGCATTTTTGGCGTAGCCCGCACCGCCGGGAGCTGCTCGCACGTACTTCTGCTCGAAGCGCACGCGCACCGGCTTGTTGAAGAACGCCGCCACTGGGCAAGTGATGATGCCGAAGTGGTAGGTTTCGGACGGCCGCACTCCTAAGAAGCCATCGGTGGCAAACATGTAAGGCCGGATGTAGAGCGAGCTACCAGCCGCACTGGGTACCCAGCCGCTATCGAGCTTTACTAGCTCGCGCAGGCCTTGCAGGTAGATATCTTCGGGAATGGTAGGCATAGCCATGCGCTCGGCCGAGGCATTGAGGCGGCGCCAGTTGTCGAGTGGCCGAAACAGAGCCACGCTGCCATCGGCCTGCCGGTAGGCTTTGGCACCTTCGAAAATGGCCTGCCCGTAGTGCAGAGCCGAGTTGGCCGGACTGATGGCCAACGGGCCGTAGGGCATGATGCGGGGCTGCTGCCACTCGCCATCGCGGTATTCTACCGCGAGCATGTGGTCGGCAAAGGATTTCCCAAATTCGAGGTTGGCCAAGTCGAGTTCGGCAAGGCGGGACGTGCCAGCGGGCTGCACGTCAATGGTCAGAGTATCAAGCATGGCGAGGGAGCTGGGTTATTAATTCAGCACTAAAGGCGACCTAGGGCAGCCGCCAGAATGGGTGGGAAAGGTGGAATAGGGACAGGCGAGCCGACCAAAAGTTGCAGAAAGCCCTGATGGCCGAATAGCGAATGGCAAGTTACAGCCGGGGTTTCCAAGTAACTTCTTCTACGCCTAGGTCGTGGGCCATGGCCCGACTGAGCACAAAGAGGTAATCGGATAGCCTATTAAGATACATGATAACTAGGTCTTCTACGGGCGAGCTTGCGCGTAGCTCTACGGCCAGGCGCTCGGCGCGGCGGCACACGCAGCGCGCTACGTGCCCAAACGATACTGCCGGGTGGCCGCCAGGCAGCACAAATTCGCGCAGTGGAGCTAGCGTTTCGTTTAGCTGGTCCATTTCGGTTTCAAGCAGGGCCACATCGGCGGCGTGCAGGTCGGGCAGGCGCTTGTGCACTTCGTGGTCGGGGTCGGTAGCCAGATGCGAGCCGATAGTGAATAACCGGTCCTGGATTTCTTTCAGTAATCCACGGCGGGGAGCGTTTACTTCTTGGTCGCGCAGCAGTCCTAGGTAGGCATTTAGCTCATCGACCGTGCCATAGCAGTCGATGCGCAGGCTCGACTTGGGAACGCGTGCCCCGCCGATAAGTGAGGTAAGCCCCTGGTCGCCAGTTTTAGTGTATATCTTCATCGCAGAATTAACGGATTTAACGAGTGGCGCGGCTACCCATATGAAGACTAGCTACCTAACTACGCAAGCTAGTTAGGCTTCAACTGAGCCTACGGCTAAATGATGCCCTAGGCGCTCAAGGTGTTGATGGCGGGCTGCGTCACGTTATGGTTGACGTCGTCGGTTTCGATGAGGCCGTCGCGGAGGCGCACGATACGATGGGCATAGTGGGCAATGTCCTCCTCGTGCGTCACCATGATGATGGTGTTGCCCTTGGCGTAGAGCGCCTCAAAAAGCCCCATGATTTCGTAACTAGTCTTAGAATCGAGGGCACCAGTGGGCTCGTCGGCCAGCAGCACGCTAGGGGTATTAACGAGTGCGCGCGCAATAGCTACGCGCTGGCGCTGCCCACCGCTGAGCTCGTTGGGGCGGTGGCCAGCACGGTCGGCTAGGCCCACCGAGCGCAGCGACTCCAAGGCCAGTTCGTTGCGCTCGCGCTTGCCTAAGCCCGCGTAGATGAGCGGCAGGGCTACGTTTTCGAGGGCCGAGGAGCGCGGCAGCAGATTGAACGTTTGAAAAACGAAGCCAATCTCTTTGTTACGTACCTCCGCGAGTTCATTGTCGCTCATGCGGCTCACGTCTTGGCCATTGAGGATGTACTGGCCGCTGCTAGGGGTGTCGAGGCAGCCCACAATATTCATGAGCGTACTCTTGCCGGAACCCGAAGGCCCCATAAATGCCACATATTCGCCGCGCTTAATGTCTATGCTTACCGAGCGCAAGGCATGAATGTGCTCGGTGCCCATCACGTATTCCTTGGCAATGTTGGTGGTTTGGATAACGAACGGCGAAATGCTAGCAGCAGGCATGAGCAGAAAAGTTAGGGGCGAGGAGTCGGTACGGGCGCAGCATCGGCCGAGAAGGCGGCTACCGCCGCCGCATGGGCCGCTCGACGCGCCGCAAATTGCGCTAGCAAGTTAGTGTAGGCAGCGGGGTCAAGGTGCGGGCGCAGCTGGTCGAGAGCCGGCTGAGCTAGCTCAGCCAAGCCCGCATCGGCCGCCACTAGCACAAAAGCCTGCTGTAGCGGCACCGAAGACGGGTTTTCGACTAGTCCTATGCGCAGTGCTTCGTAAGCATCACCGGGCTGCTTGCGGGCCGTGTAGAAGCGAGCGGCTGCCAGCATGGCAGCTTCATTGAAAGGTGCCGTTTTTAGCAGCTGCTGGTAGAGCTTAGCAGCCTTAGCGGGTGTCTGCTCAGCCCGCTGCGCTTCAATAAGCAACTGATTTCCAACAAGCGGAGCTTGCTTGCCGACCGCTGTATTCTTGGTGCTGGCTAGCGCCGTCAACAAGTGCCGCCCCACGGGGCGTTGGGTTGTGTCGGCGCTTGCGGCCAAGCGCTGAGCCGCCACGCGGGCCGAGTCAGCTTGCCCACCTAGGGCCAGCGCCCACACGTGGGCGGGCTGGGCCAAGGGAAAGCCGTTCGTCGCGGCTAAATTGAATTGTGTAGCGGCCGTAGTGTACTGCTGCTGTTGCACTTGCCAGAACCCTAATAAATACTGGTAGTAGGCGGCTGTAGCGCTTGTACCCGCCGCCAGGGGCGCTAGCGTTTGGCGGGCAGCCAGCTCCTGGCCCCCCTTATGCTGCAACAGTGCCTGCAGAAAAACTAACTGCTCGTAGTAAGTGGCATTTTCGGGCTGGGCAGCGAGCTGCCGCAGGTAAGGCAACCAGCTACTAGCCGAGCCACCGCGCTGCACTGCCCAGAGCACGTCGTGGTAAAGCGCTGCAAATGAGGCCTCGCTCAAGAGTAGTGGCCCTTTAGCGGCAGCGGGCGCAGTGCTTGCAGCTTTTGTCAGCAAGGTCAATAGTGTCTGGTTGCTGCGCAGAGCGGGCTCCTCGGCAGTGGGCTTCATCTGCGCGCTGAGCTTGGTGGCAGCGGGTAGTAAGTTTTGCTGCGTCAGGAAAGCCAGCTGGTTGGTTTGGCTGGCGTAGGACTTGGGCGCAAGCTTCTCCGCTTTGTCTAGGTAAAAAGCGACCGAATCAGTTAGAGCCGATTGCGTGAACAGCTGAGCCAAGTCAGAAGTCAGGGCCACACTACCTGGGAAGTCCCGGCGGCCTTTGCGCAGCACGTCTAGGCCTTCAAAAAAGTCGCTAGGTCCTGCGTAGAGCGCGGCCAGGCGCAACGTTAATTTCTCATCGGGTCGTACCAGCAAGGCGCGGCGCAGGGCATTGAGCTCGTTTTGGCGCTGGTCGCGGAAGCGATACAGTGCGGCACGCCCCAACTGCGCCGTGCGGTTAAAGCGGTCGAGCACGTCGCCGCTCTCGGCATAATAGCGCTCGGCTAGTAAGGCCAAGGGCAAGTCGTCGGGGCGCGTTTCGCTCTGCTGGCGGGCCAAGTCACCGAGCAGGTTGTATTGGCCCGCCTCTACTTGGTCGAGCAGCGGCCAGCTAGCGCGCAACTGCGTTAGCAAGATGGCCGCCAGCCCTAGGAGGTACACTGTGAAGAAGGGCAGCCGGCGCGGCTCAAACACCACCCGATATACCCGCAGCCGCTGCTGCAGCAGTGAGCCAAAATTGATAAGCACGTACAGTAAAAAAGCGGCGCCTAGCCACAGCAGTGCTAGTGTGGTAAACGACCGGGCCGCCGACAAGAGCGGCGTATTTACCGTAGCCAGCGCGTAGCTGAGCGCACCAGCGGCGCCGGCCGTCAGCAGCCAGTAGAGGGGCCGGGCGGCAGCATAGGGCAACCAAGCACCATAGCTAGGCAAGCGCTGGGGCAGCCCTAGGCCCCCCGCCAGCACGGCGGGCAGCAACAGCACCAGCGGGTCGAGGCGCAGCCCAAACAGCACTTTTGCCTCGCCATTGGTCCAATAATAAAAACCCAAAGCTCCTAGGTACAGCGCACTTGCCAGCACCAGCGGCAGCAGGCCGTAACGGCTTTCGGGCCGCTCAGCCTGGGTGTTAAACCAGACAAGTGCCTTGATATTCTCGACTCCTACCCACAGCACCAGCGCAGCCACCAGCACCGCGCCACCAGGCGTGGCGTAGGCTGCCAGTTGCAAAATCGTTTCCTCGGTGGACAAACTCGTTTTAGCAAAAATGAGCCCGACCAGCCCGGCTATCAACGCACCAAATAGGGCTATCCGCCACCGAATACGTACCTGCCCGCCGAAGGCGTGCAGCCCAAAAGCCGCTCCCCCTAGGAGGCTCAAGCTTAAGATTAAAAAGCCTTGTCGGCTACCCGAAAAAATCTCCAGCGTATCGACATTCAGCGACATCAGTAGGAATATCACTGGCAGTGTGCCCGCCAAGAAGGCCGGGCGGCGTAGCATGCTCACCACTGCCAGCCAGCCGGCCAGCCCCGCGGCCAGCAACCCCAGCCACAAGCCAGCGGCTAGGGGCTGGGTGAAGGGCCCGGCAAAATCGTGAGTGAGCGTAGTGACGTAGCCGTTGGCTGGCACGGGCAGGTAGGCCGAACCTACTGCCACCGAATCGAGCGCGAGGGGCACGGGCGTTAGGTGCGGCACCAGCACCAAAGGCAGCGTTGCCGTCTCGCCCGTGAAGTAGTAATAAATGGCCAGCCCCACGGCCAGCGCTGCCAGCAGCCCCGGCACCAGCGCCGAGCGGCGCACGAAAGAGAAGTCAGCCAACGAGGTAGAGCGTTAATCGAGCACTTTGGGCACGCGGAAGTAGTCGGAGTCTTTGCGCGGCGCGTTGCGCAGGCCGTCTTGGTGAGTTACGGTATTGCGCGCCTCATCATCGCGCAATACGTTGATTTCATGCGACAAGTGCACCAAAGGCTCTACGCCCGTGGTGTCAACTTGCGAGAGCTGGTCTACCCAGTCTAGGATGCCATTCAGGTCTTTGAGCATCTGCTCTTCGCGGGCCGGGTCAAATTCGAGACGAGCTAGGTGCGCCAAGCCGCGGAGGGTTTCGGTATTCATAAGGGTAGTGCTTGCAATTAGAGTAAAGAAATGATGAGTCGAGAGCGTAATAGTTCGGAGGTAACGGCGTAAGTAGTAAGCCCATTGCCCATTACGCTCCTTACTCGTTAGCCCCGCCAGGTGCTAGGTTCGGGAATGCCCCGGCCTTCGGGCACAAAGTCGTCGGCAATTTGGGCCGCTACCTGCGCTTTGAGGGCGGGTACGTCGGCCTGGGTTAGACTTTTGGTTTCGATGGGCGCATGAAATACGGCGCGTAGCCGGGCATAGCGCACCCTTAGGCCCTTCACCGAGGGCATAAACTTGTGGTTTAGGGGCATGCTCACGGGCACGATGGGAACACCCGTAGCAATAGCCAATTGGAAAGCACCATCTAGAAAAGGTCCCAATTCCTCGCCGGGCTTGTCGCCAATGGTGCCTTCGGCAAACACGGCCAGCGACCGGCCTTCCTGCAGCTCCTTCTTGGCTTGGGCAAAGGCACGGCCTCGGCCCACGGCGCTGCCGCGATTCACCACGATGTAGGTGCCCGCAAACAGCGGCCCCCACAGGGGCACTTTCGCCAGCGAGTCTTTGCCCATCATGTTCAAGAAGCCCGGAATGGTGCGAAACAACACCAGAATATCTATGTACGAGCCGTGGTTAGACACGTAGATGCAAGGCTGCGGCACGGGGGCTGCGCTTTCGCGCACTACATCGACCGGCACTCCCCACATAAAAATCGAGAACCTAGCCCACGTGCGGTTAAGGGCGTGCAAGTGCCGCCGCCAGGCTGGCCGCCGGCTCAGCAGCCACTGTAGCGGGTAAGTGACGAAAAAAGGCGTTACAAACCAGAAGGTCGCCCATGTGGTGTATAGGCGGTGACCGATATAACGAAGCAGCGCACGCATAGGACAAAGGTAGGAGTTACCACTAGTTGAGGGGCCGCGCCCCACCCTAGGGCACTAGCAGGCTTGTAGCCCCCACAACTCGGTAACTATCGATTGGCTAGCACTTTTTCGGCTTTCAGCAAGCCGGCTACGCTAATAGCGTCGGTTATTTCATTATTCATGGCCAAGGTTACAGCCTGGGCTAGGGGCAGCTTCCATAGGCGCAAGTCTTCCGTTTCTTCGGGCTCCCATTCGGTGTGCGTAAGGTCTTCAGCCAGAAACACAAAGCCTTCTTCATCGGTCACCGAGTTGGAGGTATGCAGGCGGGCAATACAGGTCCAGTGGGCGGCCAATAAGCCAGTTTCTTCACGCAGCTCGCGCTGGGCCGACTCCGTGATATCGACATCGAGCAGGCCGCCACCCATCGGGATTTCCCAGCTGTACTCGTTCAGAGTGTAGCGGTACTGGCCTACGAGCCAAGTATTTCCCTCTGCATCGACGGGCACAATGCCAATGGCTTTGTTGCGCATCGACACCACGCCGTAGATGCCTGGCCCACCCTTGGGGTTGAGCACTTGGTCTTCGCGCACCCGAATCCAGGGGTTTTCATACTTGGGCTCGGTGCTCAGCGTTTGCCAAGGATTGTGGGTAGGGTCAAAATCGCTGGGCGGTAGAGTTGGCTTCATCAGGCGAGGCGCAGGGGTTGGTAACGGGCCAAAATTACAACGCCCGCCGCCGTGCCAACCTCCCAGCGCCCGCCGCGTACTACTTAGCACCCGGTAGCCGTTTATTTCCCGGCCGGCCGGCGCCCACTCATGGCCCAAGACCAAAAGAAAAATACCCCCGATACCTCGGCCGACGATTCGCTCCTCAACCTCAAGTTTGCCCAGGCCGAAGCCGACTTGGCTGAAAAAACTGGTGGCCTAGGCCCCACTACCAACGTCTATGTATCGTCGGACGAAGACGATGAAATCACGGCCGCCGAAGGCCCCGTAGACAAGCAAGGCCAGCGCCGCGGCGTAACCGACCCCACCGATGAGGGCTCGACGGCCGGCAGCCATAGCTAAGTAGTTTCCCTGTTTATAGCGCAAGCGGCAGTAAAAAGCGGACCTAGGCACACTGTTTGCCTACCTCCGTTTTTTACTGCCGCTCTTTTGCACCTGCTTCTTATGCGTTTTTCTTCTCCTGCTCATCGCTACCCGGCCGCTCGGCTGGCCTTGGGTCTTTTACTTATTGGGCTGGCGCTGCTCGGAGCCTGCCGAGCTAGCGGGCCAGCTACGCCGGCGCGCACGGTAGCCGCTTTTTTCAATAAATACGAGAAGCGCCCCGGCTTCCACACCACCGAGTGGTCGGCTAGCTTGCTTCAGCGCCTAGCGCTGGTGAAGGCCGCCAACTTATTTGGAGGCAATGATTTAACTCAGGCTATCACAGGTGTCAGGGCCGCACGAGCCCTCACCTTTGCTCCTACTTCTACGAGAGCGCTCGACTTATCGCAGCAAGGCCTGCTCAGTGAGGCTACTGGCCTGCTGCAAGCTGAGCGCTATACGCCGCTTTCGGCCGCCACTTCTTCGGGAGGCAACTACAACTCAGTGGTTCGTATGTCGGGCGATAAGGTGAGCGAGCTAGTCGCCACGGGCACTTTGCCCAACGCCGCCGACTCTTTCGTGCTGGTGCAGGTAGAAGGCAACTTCACCCGCGCCCAAGCCGAAGCCTTGGCTAAGGTGCTGCCACAAGTAGTGCAGCAAACAGGCCAATAATCAAGACTAGCAAGTCCCTAGGTCAGCAAAAAGGCTCCGCGCATCGCTATTCGATGCGCGGAGCCTTTTTGCTGACCTAGGGTCGCTACCCACTTATATATCAAACTTGATACCTTGCGCCAGTGGCAATTCGGTGCCGTAGTTGATGGTATTGGTCTGGCGGCGCATGTACACGCGCCAGGCGTCGGAGCCTGACTCGCGGCCGCCGCCCGTTTCCTTCTCGCCGCCGAACGCTCCGCCAATTTCGGCGCCACTGGTGCCGATGTTCACGTTGGCAATGCCGCAGTCGGAGCCCGGGTGCGCCAGGAAGGCTTCGGCCTCGCGCAGGTTCAGGGTGAAAATGGCCGACGATAAGCCCTGCCGCACATCGTTTTGCAAGCGAATAGCTTCTTCGACCCCGCCGCTGTACTTGATGAGATAGAGAATGGGCGCAAAAGTTTCGGCCTGCACCGTGGGGTAATGGTTTTCGGCCGCTACTAGGGCCGGCAGTACATAGTGGCCGCCGTGCAGCTCGGCGCTGCTTACTACTTGGCCGCCCGCGAGTAGGGTGCCTCCCTCCTGCTGCACCTGCTCGAGCGCGGCGGTGAAGTGTCCCACCGCATCGGCATCAATGAGCGGGCCTACCAGCGTGCCAGGCTGCAACGGATGGCCGATGGGCAGCTTGGCATAAGCCGCCAACAGGCGCTGGCTTACTTCGTCGTAAATGTTTTCGTGGATGATGAGCCGGCGCGTGGTGGTGCAGCGTTGCCCCGCCGTGCCCACCGCCCCAAATACAATGGCCCGCATGGCCATATCGAGGTCAGCCTGCGGCGTCAGGATAATGGCGTTGTTGCCGCCTAGCTCTAGCAGAGCGCGACCTAGGCGCTGGCCCACGGCGGCGCCCACGGCCCGGCCCATGCGGGTGCTGCCAGTGGCCGACACCAGCGGCACGCGCTCATCGGCGGCCAAGGCGGCGCCTACCTCGGGGCCACCCAGCACCAAGTTAAATACGCCTTCGGGCAAGTCGTTATCGGCTAGCACCTTCCGGATAAGGTGTTGCACCGCCACGGCCACCAGCGGCGTTTTCTCCGAAGGCTTCCAGATGCAGACATCGCCACACACAGCCGCCAGCATAGCGTTCCAGCTCCACACGGCTACCGGGAAGTTAAACGCTGAAATAATGCCCACTATACCCAGCGGGTGGTACTGCTCGTACATGCGGTGGGCGGGCCGCTCCGAGTGCATGGTAAAGCCGTGCAGCTGCCGGCTCAGCCCCACCGCGAAGTCGCAGATGTCTATCATTTCCTGCACTTCGCCTAGGCCCTCTTGCAGAATTTTACCCATCTCGTAGCTCACCAGCTTACCTAGGGCTTCTTTGTGGCGGCGCAGCTCCAGCCCGATTTGGCGCACCACGTCGCCGCGTTGGGGCGCGGGCACCAGCCGCCACGCCGGGAAGGCGGCCTGAGCGGCCTGCACTACGGTTTCGTAGTCGGCCACGGTGGCTACCGTAATGGCCGCGATGGGCTGCCCATCGGCGGGCGAAACGATAGCTTTGGCAGGCTGGCCCGAGCGGCCCCACTGGCGGCCCGTGCTATAGGCAGGGCTGTGCGCGGGCACCCCAAGCTGGCGCAGCACATCTTGCATCCCGTGCGGGTCGGCGTGGGGATGGGCCACGGTTACATCGGGGGTGGTTGCTTCTTCGAGGGCCTGTTTCATACACTGCGGAGATAAAATAGAGGCTTCAAAGGTACTTCGGCGAGCTTAGGCGGCACGGCAAGCCATACTTGCTACTGGGCCACCCTAGGTGGCGAGCCTGGCCATGGCGGCGCTAAGGCTAACCGCGCTGCTTTTCACTGGTCTGCCGGATAGAAGGCTTTTGGTCGGGGTGCGTCTGGTAGTAGTGCAGCCAGTCGCGGGCAGCGGGCTCGTCGCTAAAAAAGTAGGGGTAAAACTCTACTTCTGCCGCCTGCCGCAGCGTGGCTTCGGTAGCCACGCTTTCAATGTCGGCGCGATGGGCTTCGCTGGCCAAGTAGGCTACAAAAACAGGAGCGCCTACTTCACGCACTACCTGGTTGGCCAGCAGCCCACTAAACCACTGGGCAAATGCTACCGAGTGCCAGCTGCGCTGGCGCATGTCGAGCAGCCAAAACCGGCAATTGTCATGCGCTTTGGCCTCGGCTAGTAGCTGGCGATAGGCAGGGTACAAATCACTATCCTCCGAATCTTGGAGCCAGCGGCCGACAACTAAGCTCAGCTCAGCTTCATACGATAGAGAGAAAAGGTCGGGCGAGGGCACCTGCATAAAGGGAAAAGCTGTTAAGCTTACGAATACCCTTTAGCCCAACGGCCAGCTAGCGCTAAGGTTGCTGCGCTAGCCACGCCATAGCGGTGCTCTCCTGGTCGAAGTAGCAGTACTGGGCTCCTTGCATAGAGCCTTGCCGAATATTTTCCCATAAGGCGGGGTCAGTAGAAGCCACGTCCTGCCCTACCATCGCAAAATAGGCCACCACTACTGGCTGACCCAGTAACTGGGGTAGCTGGGGCCCAAACTCTTCGCCAAACCAGCGCACTGCGTCGGCATCGTTGATGCGGCGCCGGCGCACATCGAGCAGCCAGTGGCGGCAGTTGCCATGCGCAATGGCCGCCGCAAGCAGCTCTTGGTAATGTATTTGCAGCTCACCTAGCAATACGGGTCGCATCCACCGGCCAATGATAACGTGCTGGTCAGGCAGATAAGCTAGAGTAAAGCTGCTGGGGTCGCGAGTAGTAAGTAATTGCATAAGCGTAAGTGGATAGCAGATGGCTACAAACTTACTCGCCCTTCTCTCAACCTAAGCAGGGCTACTCTACCACTAGGCGAGCTACTTGAGGAGCTTGCTGCGGAGCGGTAGCTCGCACTAGGTACACCCCCGGTAGGAGGCCAGTCAGTTCGGGGGCCGTAGTGGCGGGGCGCACTAGGCGGCCTAGAGCATCGTACACTTCCAAGGCAGCCCCGCTAGGCAAACCTAGCACGTGCACCGGGCCGCGGGCCGGGTTGGGCACCAGCGCCAAGCTAGCCGACGTGCCAGCCACTACCTGCGTAGGCGAATAGGTTACCGTGCCATCTCGGTCGAGCTGAGCTAAGCGGTAATAGCTTAGCTCCGTGGCCTGTGCATCGCGAAAGGCATAGGCATGAGCGGCTGTGCTGCTGCCCGCGCCTGCCACAAAACCTAAGGATGCAAATGCGGTCCCATCGGCCGACTTCTCTACCCGAAAGCCTAGGTTGCCGGTCTCCGAGGCGGTGGCCCACGTGAGCACCGCAGTGGTGGGACTGCTACGCTGGGCATCGAAGCGCACAAGCACCACGGGCAAGGGCTGCGGAGGTGGTGGCTGCACTTGCAGGGGCACTAGGCGGTCGAAGCGCAGGGCAGTAGTGGTGGTGCCGTCGCCGAGTTGGCCCGCTTCGTTGGCCCCGGCGCTCGCTAGTGCCTGCGCCGATGCTGTGCGCACCAGCGAGAAATTGCTACTGCTGCCGCTCCCTAGGGTGGTCCAGTTGGTACTGCGAGTAGCCTCTTGGTTGAATGTGGAATTGGCCAGCGTCGATATCATGCCTAGGCCTAACTCGCCGCTGTCGTTATCGCCCCAGGCATAAAGGGTCCCCGCCGCCGTAAGAGCCAGGCTATGAGCCGACCCTGTTGCTAACTGCGTGAACTGCGGCGCGCCGGCTATCAATGTAGGCACGCTAACCGTCGTGCTGTTCGTGAGGCCCAGTTGGCCATAGGTGTTGTTGCCCCAGCCGTAGAGTGCTCCTGTAGCCGTAAGAGCTAGGCTGTGCTGGCTGCCTGCGGCCAGCACAGTCAGTGGCTCGCTCAGGCTCACCAACGTAGGCTGGCTGGCAGTGCTTGCCACCCCCAGCTGGCCATAGGTATTATCGCCCCAGGCATACAAGCTCCCGGTCGCCGTGAGGGCTAGGCTGTGCTGACCACCGGCCGCCAACTGCGTGAAGGTGAAAGCCCCATCTACAGCGGTAGGAACTGTCGCGTTTCGGGTAGTGCCTAGCTGGCCGGCACTATTACTGCCCCACGCATAGAGTTTGCCCGTGCCGGTGAGGGCTAGGCTATGCTGCGCCCCAGCTGCAATGCGCGCAAATGCGAGGTTGCCTGTGACTTGGGTGGGCGTGCTTGCGGCGTTGGCAGTGCCGAGTTGACCTGCGCTGTTATTACCCCAGGCGTATAGTGTACCATTCGCTTTCAGCGCCAAGCTAAAATTTTGGCCAGCTGCTACTTGCAGCCAGTCACTATCGGTGCCTATCTGCACAGGTTGGCGCTGGCTGGTGCGGGTGCCGTCGCCGAGTTGGCCGTCGTCATTGCTGCCCCAGGCCCAGAGGGTACCATCGCCCCGAATGGCCAGCCCAAAGTTGCCGCCCGCAGCCGTGCTGCGCGTCGGGAGTGCTAGGCCGGTGAGCTTCGGAGAATATTGATTATTGGTAGAGCCGTCGCCGAGCTGGCCGCTGTCATTTAGGCCCCAGGTCCACAGGCCACCATTAGCCTTTAGCGCCTGCGTAAAATTCTGGCCGGCCGCAACTTGCACATATACATCTCCCCCACTCACGGTCGTGGGTACCGATTTATCAGCACGGCTTTTTATGCCAAGCTGCCCTAGCGAATTATAGCCCCAGGCATCGACCTGGCCCGTAGCCTGCCGTGCTATACTATGGTAGCTGCCGGCCGCGATGCTGGTATAGGGCACATTGCTGTCTACCGCCGTGGGCAACAGCTTCGTGTCTTTCGTGCCATCGCCTACTTGGCCATAGCTGTTATTACCCCATCCATAGACTGCACCATCGGCCCGTAGCGCTAGGCTGTGGTAGCTACCAGCCGCCACCTGCACGTAGGTATCAGCGCTCACAATGGCCTTAGGCTCTGAGGCACTGCCGGTAGTGCCCGTGCCTAGCTGGCCATATGAGTTACGGCCCCAGGCCAGCACAGTGCCATCGTTCCGCAGGCCTAGGCTGTGGTAGAGGCCTGCTGCCAGCTGCGTAAAGGTTTGGCTGCCAGCTACGGCAGTGGGCACGAGCCGCCCTACCAAGGAGCCATCACCTAGCTGGCCTTCCGCGTTTTCGCCCCAGCCGTAGGCTCTGCCATCTGCCTGCAATGCTAGGCTAAAGCGGTAGCCCGCTACTATTTGCGTGTAAACGGCGCCTGCCAGAGCAGTTGGCGCAGCTATATCGGTAGTGGTGCCGGTGCCAAGCTGTCCGTAGGTGTTATCGCCCCACACGTAGAGCTGACCATTGGCCTTCAGGGCTAGGCTGTGCGTATTGCCGGCCGCCACCTGTACCCAATCGGTCGCGTTGCCGAGCTGCACCCACCTTAGCTGGCTTGTGGCAGAAGCAGCGCCAGTACCAAGCTGGCCGTGGTCGTTTTTACCCGTTGCCCACAGCGTACCATCAGCGTGAATGCTTAGAGAATGTGCGCCGCCCGCGGCAAACGTGCTGTGCACCGCTTGCGCTTGGCCAGCCAGGGCCACCAGCAGCCCTAGCAGCACAGCTAATAGTCTCTTACCCATTCGCGTATCTAGTACCTGCATAGCCTATGTTGATTAGTGAGAGGCTTACTCGAGTAGTAGCCGAGAAAAGCAAAGGTCGCAAAAACCTTGTATTATGAAAATATTAGGTTGGCTCTTACCCCTATTCATCTGTAGCTGCTGACCTTATCCAGGCTGAGCTATTGGTACTACACCCGGCTTTGCTTTAGCTCATTTCACCTAGGCCAACTTTTTTTTGGATTACAACTGAAGACTCCGTGTCCAATAAAAAAGCTCCTGCCAACTAGTGGCAGGAGCTTTTTAAGCTGTATTGCTTGCGTAACTACCCTAGGTCGCTTATTCGCGGCCGATGGGATAGTAAGCCTTACGGCCGTCGGGGTACACGCCTTCTACGAGCGCGCCCGAGTTATCCTTGGCTTGCTCCAGGAAGTTTTGCACGTCGGCAGGCTTGCGCACAGGGTTCTTGTCGATGCGCGTGATGATGAAGCCTTCAGCCATACCGGTTTCTTTGAAGTTGCTCCCTTTTACGCCCGTAATCTGGGCGCCACCATCGATACCCAACTCATTCTGCAAGCGAGCCGTTACCGGGCCGAACTTGGCACCTTCGTAGGTTATCGCTGCGCTAGCTGGCATTTCCTTCACTACCGAAGTCGTGTTGGAGGCGTTGAATAGGGTAGCCGTGGCAATTTCTTTGTCGCCCCCACGCAGGTAGCCGACTTTGATTTTGTCGCCAGGACGGAAGCGTGATACTTGCTCTTGCAGTTGCGCCGAGGTATTTACTGCAATGCCGTTGATGTCGGTGATAACATCACCTACTTTCAAGCCAGCTACTGCGGCAGCACTGTTAGGCACTAAGCTCTGCACGTATACTCCGTTTAGAGTATTAAGCTTTTTCTCAGAAGCCAAGCGGGCGTCTACCTCTGTAAAGCGCACGCCAAGCAGAGCACGCTGTACTACCTTGTATTTCAGCAGGTCGTCTACTACCTTGCTCACAATAGCACTAGGTACGGCGAAGGCATAGCCCTCAAATGAACCCGTGTGCGACGAGATAGCCGAGTTAATGCCAATCAGGTCGCCATTGGTATTCACCAAGGCGCCACCCGAGTTGCCAGGGTTCACTACTGCATCGGTCTGAATAAACGACTCAATGCCCATGTTATTCTGGTCGCGCGACAGGATACCGATGCTCCGGCCTTTGGCCGATACGATACCTGCTGTCACGGTCGTGTTCAGGCTAAAGGGGTTGCCCACGGCGAGCACCCACTGGCCTACCTTCACTTCGTCTGAATTGCCATACTTGATAAAGGGCAGGTTATCAGCCTTTACCTTAATTACAGCAATGTCGGTGCTAGGGTCGGTGCCCACTAGCTCGGCGTCGAACTTGCGCTTGTCATCGAGCACGACCGTTATTTTCGAAGCCTTGTCAATCACGTGATTGTTCGTGACGATATAGCCGTTGGCGGCAATAATTACGCCCGAGCCGGAGCCTTCGCCCCCACCCTGCTGCTGCTGCCCACGGAGTTGGTCCTCAAACTGGTCGCCAAAAAACTGGCGGAACAGGGGGTCCATCTGCATGCGCTGCGAGCGCTGCCGGGGCTCAGCTTTATACTCCGTCATTACGTGCACTACGGCGGGCGTAGTGGCGGCGGCGGCGGCCACAAAGTTTAGTCCTTCGGGTGCGGCATAAGCGCTGCTGCGCATGGCCGACGTGTAGCGTACCTGCGGGTCAGAGGCCACCGTCGACTGAGCCACGTTGCCCGGCTCGGCTTCCAGCAGCTTGTACCCCCCTACGGCCACGCCACCGCCTAGTACGGCGGAAGTCAGCAGGCCGAGCATCATGTTTTTAGCTTGCATTGGGGTTACTTAAAAGAGATGAAAAAAGGTGTTGCGAAGTAACAAAGAGGACCCGAAACAGGTCAAGTCCCGAAGAGATATTTAGATAACCTAAGCGGTCCTTGCTTCCCTACGAGTCTCAACGCAAAATAGAGCCTATTTCGTGCCCAAAGGTTGCGTCTTATCTAAGGATTATGCAAGTTTTGGACCAAAAAAGGCACCCTTGTTGGGTGCCTTCTTAGCTTCTTGCTGAGCAGCTTAGCGAACTTCGATGTGCTGCTTGGTTACCTTCTCGGTGTCGAAGGGCAAGGTCACGCGCAGCAAACCATCGGTTAGCTCGGCGCTGATAGCTTTTACATTCACCGTTTCGGGCAGGCGGAAGGTGCGGCTAAACTCGCCAAAGCGGGTTTCGAGGCGGTGAGCCTTGGGAGCATTCTCACCTTCGGAAGCAGGAGCAGGACGGCTACCCGTCACTACTAGTTGGTTGTCTTGAAAGTCGATGCTCACAGCATCTTTAGCTACACCTGGCAAGGCGAGGTGCAGCTCGTAGCCAGTAGCCGTTTCGAAAATGTCGGCGGCGGGCACGAAGGAAGTCGAAGCTTTGGGAGCAGCGGGCTGGGCGTCGCGCAGCACTTCATTTAAGAGCGAGTTGAAAGCGCGGGCAGGACGTAGGGCAGGCTGGTTATAAAGCAAGGTGGCCATGATAATTGATAAGTTAGAAAGGTTTTGGTCTAGTAACTAAGCTGCCATTTTCAGCAGCAACACCTGTCTATCTATAAATTTTATGCCGGCCCACAAAAACTGCCAAAAAGTCATAATAAACTCCTTATTCATTTTAGCGATTTTTCTTAAACAATAGAAAAGAGCCCCCATACTAAATGAGGGCTCTTTTTTACAGATTTGACACAAGTCAATTTGTCACCCACTTCATTACTTAGTGTTGCGTTGGTAGCTGCTGGCGGTCAGCTTTGCCGCCAGTAGGCAGCAGTGTAAAGCGGAAATCTAGCCCTAGGGTAGGATACACGTAGTTGCCTTTGCCACCCGAGACCGGGTTGCCGTTGCTATCAGTAAAAACTAACGACTGCTGGTATACGGTTTGGTAGGCAAACCACGGTGTGAAGTCAATCACTGGCGAGAGTCGTACTCCAACTTCACCGCGTAAGCTAGTAAATTGAATAGTGCGCTCATCGCGGTCAGTAGCGCTTTTTTGAAAGCGCAAGTGCGTACTGGCCGTATAACTAAGGCGAGGTCGCAGGGCCAAGCCCGCTGCCGTAGTGCCCAGCGGAAATAATCGCTCTACATCCACCCGTAGCCGCCCCCAGAACTGGCCATCGGGTGCCGAAAAGCCGAGCGGCTGTCGGCCTACTACCACCTGACGCTCTACGCTTAGGCGCTGACCAAACGTGAGGCCGCCGAAAATAGGAGAGCGGTGGCGCAGCAGCACCTCAGGCACTAGCAGCTTGCTGTAGTAGCTGTTGGTCTCAAGGTTAGCCCCCGACTCGTAGCGCAGCGTGCCGCCCCAGCTCCAACGCTCGTTCCAGAAGTGCTCGTAAGCGGCCGATACTCGGCGGGTATCAAAGCCCAGCGAGCGGCGGCCATACGAGTAAGGACTTGTGCTACGCTCCCCACGCAACGCCAGCAACACATAATCTCCATTGTGCAAGGCTATTTCGCCTTGCAGCTCGGGCCACAGCTCTAGCGGTTGAACAAAACGACTCGCCTCATTGGGGTTGTACTGGGCATAGGCAGGCTGCGCCAAGGCTAACATACTGCCCGCGAACGCAACTGGTAAAAATAGATTACGCATAAATACTTAGTGGATAGCCGATAACGAAAATTAGTTAGTTCAATTCCTGCAGTGTAAGCCAGGCCATCAGACCTGCCCCCACGCTCAGCGCCTGCTCGTCGATGTCGAAGATGGGCGTGTGCACCGAGGCAGCGAAGCGCCCATCGACGGCACGGGTGCCTAGGCGGTAGAAGCAAGCAGGCGCGGCCTGCGAAAAGTAGGCAAAGTCTTCAGCCGCCAGCCACTGGTCAAGCTCAATCACATTTTCGGCCCCTAGGTAGGCTTCGGCGGCGGCGCGCACGCGGGCCGTCACGGCGGGGTTGTTGTCGAGGCAGGGATAGCCCCGGCGAATTTCTAATTCGCACACGGCGCCCATGCTGGCGGCCAGTCCTTCGCAAAGCTGCCGCAGGTGCTGGTGGGCTTCATCGCGCCACGTCTCATCGAGGGTGCGGAAAGTGCCTTCGATGTATACCTCGTCGGGAATGACGTTGGTGGCGCCGTTGGCGATAACCTTGCCGAAGCTCAGCACTGAAGGCATTTTGGGGTTGGCGCGGCGGCTTACTATCTGCTGCGCGGCCACGATGAGATGGGCCGCCACCAGCACTGGGTCTAGGTTGAGCTCGGGCATGGCACCGTGGCCGCCTTTGCCTTTAATGCGCAAATACAGCTCATCGGTGCTCGCCATATAACGCCCCGGCCGCAGACCAATCTGCCCCACAGGCAGCCGCGGAAACACGTGCTGTCCAATTACTTCGGTCGGTGCAGGATTTTCCAGCACCCCGTCCTTTATCATAAGGGAGGCGCCGCCGGGCAGCAGTTCTTCGCCGGGCTGAAAAATCAGCTTTACTGTTCCCTTAAACTGGTCTTTGACCTCCGTGAGCAGTTGGGCGGCACCTAGGAGGCAAGTGGTGTGCACATCGTGACCGCAGGCGTGCATCACGCCAGGGTTTTGTGACTTGTAAGGCACGTCGCTCAACTCCGTGATGGGCAGTGCGTCCATGTCGGCGCGCAACGCCACTACTGGGCCGCCCGGCTGCCCCTCAATGAGCGCCACCACCCCAGTGCCTGCTACGGCGTAGGGCCGCAGGCCCATGGCCTCTAGCTTTTTCGTTACGAAGGCCGCCGTCTGTGTTTCTTTAAAAGACAGCTCGGGATTAGCGTGCAGGTGGCGGCGCAGGGCCGACAACTCGGGGGCTAGGGCCGCGGCGCGGGTACGAAGTTGATTTACCATAAAAATATGTTCCCCATGCGTCGGCAAGCGCAGCATGACAAACTATTACGCACTAGTTATTTAACGATACAACATCCTACAGTCACCCTCCCCTACTTAGCCTTTTCAACAGGAGCGTTCACAAAACACATTTAGCCTGCTGATTATGATGATTTAAGGTGTTTTATTTAGAAGCACTTGCATGGGCTCTAGCTCGGCCTTAGGCACAAACTGCCGCACGCGGGCCAGTCCCCGCGCAGCATCCAGCTTGGTAGTGTAATCACCGATATAGAGCCGGTACACAGGCTGCTTAAAAGTCAGGTAATCAGTCTCGTCGGGATAGCGTGCAATAACTTGGCGCCGCACACTCATGGCCTGCTCGCGCTCGAAGCCCGAATAGGCCTTGATGCGATAGCCGCTGGTGTACTTCACGTTCTGGTTGGTGTAGGCCTGGTCGCGCAGGCGCTGCTCCATCTGGGCATTTACGTGGTTGGTCGGCACTGGCGCCGCAGCTTTGGCAGCCGAGGCCAGGGCAGTGGCCGTCTTGGGGGCCAGAGCAGGTGCAGGCGCTGCCGGTGCCGTGGGCGCCGGAAACGCAGGCCGGTATTTAGTTAAATCTTCGGCGGGCACCACGCCTACGGTTTTACGCGTGGTGTCGACGGGGGTAGCGGCGCGCGTGGTGGGGGCCGCGGGCGCCGTAGCGGCACAGGCGGCCAGCAAGGGCAGACCTAGGAGCAGCACCGCGTTACGAAAGCGTAGGTTCATCTTCCTGAATAATTACCAAACTGTTTGAGGTGCCTAGGCGGTCGGCCCCGGCGGCCAGCATCGCCAACGCTTGCTCGCGGGTGCGGATACCCCCGCTAGCCTTGATGCGCACCCCAGCCGGCAGCACCCGCCGCAGCAGCTCCACATCGGCCACTGACGCACCCCGGCTAGCAAAGCCTGTGCTGGTTTTCACAAAGTTGGCACCAGCCTCTGCGCATAGCCGGGCGGCGGTTTCCATCTCCTCTTCCGTCAGCAGTGCCGTTTCAATGATGACTTTGAGCACAGCGTCGTGCACATCGCAGAGGTCGGCTAGGTCCTCCACTTCCGCTTTCACCCCGCCTAGGTCGCCCGATTTCAGGGCAGATATATTAAGCACCAGGTCCAGTTCGGTGGCGCCTTCAGCCAAGGCTATTTCAGCTTCGCGAAACTTCACCCTAGGACTGTTATAGCCTAATGGAAAGCCGATAACCGTGCACACGGCCACACCCGAGCCACTAAGCTCGCGGGCAGCCACTGGCACGTAGCACGGCGGCACACAGGCACTGGCAAAGCCATATTGCCGCGCCTCCTGGCACAACTGAATTATTTGGGCTTCGGTGCAGTCGGGCCGCAGCAACGTATGGTCGAGGGCGGCGGCGAGGTTAGGCGTGGGCATAAGGCAAAGGTACGGCTCGCAATTGGGCAGTCGGCGCATTCTAAATGCTAGCTAAGCTGGCAAACGGATTACGGCGTGAGCCACAAAAAAGGCCCGCTTGCGCGAGCCCTTTTCTTTCAGTCTTTATTTCAAAGCTTACGCTTCCTCTACCAGCACGCAGCGCTCGGCGGCTAGGTCTTCCTCTACGCTCTTGTATTTCACATCGCGCTTGATGCTGCCATCCATGTACTGCACCGTCACCTTGTCGTTGCGGTTAGCTACCTTCTGGCTACGCACTGGCTCCTGCTTGATGGCAGGGGCTAGACCTAGCTCAGCGGCCTGGTCCAGGTCTTCTGGGCCAGCACCTAGGCTCACATCTGACACAGCTTTTTCGGCTTTCAGCTTGGGCAAGGGCTCTACAATGTCGTCTTCGTAGTAGGAGTTCGGCTCAGCAAAGCCAGCTTCGGCAGCCACGGGTACGTCGGCCTTGAAGAGGAAGCCAGCTGTTTCGTGGTTCACCTTGCTCAGCATGCGCTTGAATAGCTCGAAGGCTTCAAACTTGTACACCAATAGAGGGTCCTTCTGCTCGTACACAGCGTTTTGTACTACCTGCTTCAGGTCGTCCATTTGGCGCAAGTGCTGGGTCCAAGCTTCGTCGATGGTCGAGAGCACAGCGCCTTTTTCCATCTGGCGCACGATGTCAAGGCCGTTGCTGGCCTGGGCGCGGCGCAGGTTGGCAATTACCTGGGTGTGCTTGCGGCCATCGGTGAAGGGCACCGCGATGTTCTCGTAGGGCGTGTTCTGGCTCAGCAAGTTATTGACGAGCGGCATCGAATTCTGGCCGATGTGCTCGTTTTTGCTTTCATAGTAGCCAGTTGCCTCGTCGTAGAGCTTTTGTGTGAGCTGCTCCGCGTTAAGCGCGCTGAATTCGGCCTGCGTGATGTGCGTCTCGTAGCCAAAATCTTTGATAATCGACAGCTTGAAGTCCTCAAAGTCGTTGCTGACCTTGTGGCCGGCCGCGATGTCCTCACTCACGTCGTAGATGAGGTTCAGGATATCCAGCTCTAGGCGCTCGCCAAACAGGGCATTGCGGCGGCGGCGATACACTACCTCGCGCTGGGCGTTCATTACGTCGTCGTATTCAAGCAGGCGCTTGCGGGTGCCGAAGTTATTTTCTTCAACCTTCTTCTGGGCCCGCTCAATCGACGAGGTAATCATCGAGTGCTGAATCACTTCGCCCTCTTCCATACCCATGCGGTCCATGAGCTTGGCAATGCGCTCCGAGCCAAACAGACGCATCAGGTTGTCTTCGAGCGATACGAAGAACTGCGACGAACCCGGGTCGCCCTGGCGGCCAGCACGGCCACGCAGCTGGCGGTCAACGCGGCGGCTTTCGTGGCGCTCGGTACCGATGATGGCTAGGCCACCCGACTCACGTGAAGTCTCGCGCAGTTTGATGTCAGTACCACGACCGGCCATGTTGGTGGCGATAGTCACGGTGCCGGGGTAGCCGGCAGCGGCCACAATCTCGGCTTCGCGCTGGTTTTGCTTGGCATTCAGTACTTGGTGCTTGATGCCCCGCAGCTTCAGCATGCGGCTTACCAATTCCGAAATTTCTACCGACGTAGTACCTACCAGCACGGGGCGGCCAGCTTGCACTAGGGTCTGAATTTCTTCGGCTACTGCGTTGTACTTCTCGCGTACCGTGCGGTACACCTTATCATGATGGTCGTGGCGCTGAATGCCGCGGTTGGTCGGAATCACGACCACGTCGAGCTTGTAGATTTCCCACAGTTCGCCCGCTTCCGTTTCGGCCGTACCGGTCATGCCCCCTAGCTTGTGGTACATGCGGAAGAAGTTCTGCAGCGTCACCGTGGCGTAGGTCTGGGTGGCATCTTCAATGCGCACGCCTTCCTTGGCCTCAATGGCTTGGTGCAGGCCGTCGGAGTAGCGGCGGCCTTCCATTACACGGCCGGTCTGCTCGTCCACAATCATCACCTTGCCATCTTGGCTCAGGATGTACTGGTCGTCTTTTTCAAACAGGGTGTAAGCTTTCAAGAGCTGGTTTACGGTGTGCACCCGCTCCGATTTCTCCTGGTAGTCACTCATCAACTGCTCTTTCTGCGCGAGTTTTTCTTCGGCAGTCAGGGCATCAGCGCGCTCGATGTTAGCAATCTCCACCCCGATGTCGGGCATGATGAACAGGTGCGGGTCTTCGCCCTGCGCCGTAATCAAGTCAATACCTTTTTCGGTCAGCTCAATTTGGTTGTTCTTCTCGTCGATGGTGAAGAACAGCGGCTTGTCGGCCTCCGGCATCTGGCGCGCATTGTCTTGCAGGTAGAAATTTTCTACTTTCTGCAAAGCTGTGCGCACGCCCGTTTCGGACAAGAACTTAATGAGAGGCTTGCTCTTAGGTAGGCCGCGGTAGGCCCGGAACAGCGCTAAGCCGCCCTCACCTTCCTTCGCCCCCTCGAGCGTACCTTCCTTCATGTTGCGGCGCGCTTCTACTAGGTAGCTCTGCACCAGCTTTTTCTGCTCGTCTACCAGGCGCTGAATGCGGGGCTTGAGCTGCAAGAACTCGTGCACGTCACCCTTGGGAACCGGGCCCGAGATGATGAGCGGCGTCCGCGCATCGTCAATCAGTACCGAGTCCACTTCGTCGACCATGGCGTAGTGGTGCTTGCGCTGCACCAGCTCCGCGGGGTCGCGGGCCATGTTGTCGCGCAGGTAGTCGAAGCCAAACTCGTTGTTGGTGCCGTAGGTGATGTCGGCTAGGTAGGCGTTGCGGCGGGCATCAGTGTTAGGCTGGTGCTTGTCGATGCAGTCCACGGTGAGGCCGTGGAACTCGAACAGCGGCGCATTCCACTCCGAGTCACGCTTGGCGAGGTAGTCGTTCACAGTTACCAAGTGCACCCCACGGCCACCTAGGGCGTTGAGGAAGGCCGGCAGGGTCGAAACGAGCGTTTTACCTTCACCAGTGGCCATCTCCGCGATTTTGCCTTGGTGCAGCACTACGCCGCCGATGAGCTGCACGTCGTAGTGCACCATGTCCCAGGTGATTTCGGCGCCAGCTGCCAACCACTTGTTGCTCCACACGGCCTTGTCGCCCTGAATGGTCACGTTGCCCTTGGTGCGGGAAATGTCGCGGTCCATGTCAGTGGCAGTTACCACTAGCTGGCCATTTTGTGCGTAGCGGCGCGCCGTTTCCTTTACAATGGCAAAAGCTTGAGGCAGCGCCGCCGTAAGGGCAGCTTCAAGTTCTTTGTTGCGCTGCTTCTCGAGGGTATCGATTTGCTCAAAAATCTGCTCTTTGCGCGATACGTCGAGGTTGGGCTGCGAGTCAATCTGGCCTTGCAACCCTGCTACTTGCCCATCGATGCTGGCGAGCCGGCCGTCAATCTGCTGGCGGACTTCCTGGGTGCGCTGGCGCAGCTGGTCGTCGGTAAGGCCGGCCAGTTTGGCATATTCCGCATTGATGAGGGCCACGTAAGGCACCACGTCCTTGAGGTCCTTTTCTGCTTTGGAGCCAAACAGCTTGGCGACGGTTTTGCCGAGGAAATCTAACATTGGGTAAATAATTAACGAAAAAGGGCGGCGCGTTCTGGGCAAATTTACAGCCCACCCGCCGAACCGGGCGAGCCGCCGTAAACTATAAAACCCCACACGCTCAAAAAGAGTGCAGGGTTTTGAGAAGCGGTAATAATGGCAGAGGCCGATTGAGCCCACGTCAGGGCCGAATAATGACGGGAGGCCCGGGCCGGCGGTAGTAAGGCCGCGGCCGGTAATAATAGCGCCCACCGTAGCTGCGGTACGGGGCCGCATGGTAATAGCGCGGGCCGTAATAAGGCCGATAAGCTGGCGCCCGGTAGTAGCGGCGCGGCACTGGCCGCACATAATACCGGCCACGGCCCCGATAATAGCGGCGCTGGGCCTGCGCCTCGGGAGCCAGCCCAATCAGCAGCCCTAATACAAGCAATAAACAAGCAGTTAAGCGCTTCATGGCAGCAAATAGGTAAGATGATTAAGTACGCTTTTGTGGTACCTAGGCGCACACTAGCGGGTTTCCTCGCGCAGGGGCCACACAAACTCGCGTAGGTCGGCCACTAGTAGGCCGGGCTCTTCGAGAGCAGCGAAGTGGCCGCCGCGAGGCATCTCGGTCCAGCGCTGCACATTGAAGAAGCGCTCGGCAAACTCGCGGGGAGCGGGCGTGATATCCTCCGGGAAAATGGCGAAGCCTGTGGGCACCTTGGTGTGCGTAGGCGCTGCCAGCGCGGGGCTGTGCATAGCTTCATAGTAGAGCCGCACCGACGAGCCAATGGTTTGCGTCACCCAATAAATCATGACGTTGGTGAGCAAGTCATCCTTGGTGAAGGTGTGCTCGATGTTGCCGTCGTGGTCGCTCCAGGCGTGAAATTTCTCGATAATCCACCCTAGGAGGCCTACCGGCGAGTCGTTGAGGCCATAGGCCAGCGTTTCGGGTTTGGTGCCTTGTATCTTCTGGTAGCCAGCTTCTTTTTCCTGCCAGGCTTTGTTTTTTACCACAAAGGCTTTCTCGGCCATCGACAAGTCGGGTAGCTTGTCGGCAGTCTTGGCATGGCTGGCGGGCACATCGGTGAGGTGAATGCCCAGCAGATTGTCGGCGTGGTTCAGCGCCAGCTGCTCCACAATGCTGCTGCCCCAGTCGCCGCCATGCGCCACGTACTTCTTGTACCCTAGGGTCTTGGTCATCAGTTTGGCTAGCACGTCGGCCATACGCTTGGGGTCGTAGCCTTTCTCGGTGGGGCGCTCCGAGAAGCCATAGCCCGGCAGGTCGGGCACTATCACGGTGAAGGCATCTTCGGCGCGCCCGCCGTGTGCGGCCGGGTCAGTGAGCAGCGGAATGAGCTTCACCATCCGAAAAAAGGAATCGGGCCAGCCATGCACCAGCATCAGTGGCACCGGGTTCGGGCCTTTGCCTTCGATATGAATGAAATGCAGCCCTAGTTCATCAATATCGGCCGTAAACTGGGCAAATTCATTAAGCTTAGCTTCTTGAGTTCGCCAGTCGTAGGAATTTTGCCAATAAGCAGCTAGCTGCTGCAAATACTCACAGTTGGTGCCGTAGTCCCAATAGGCATCTTCGAGCTGGTCGAGCCAGCGGGTGTGGGCTAGGCGGTAGTGCAAGTCGTCCAGCACGGGTTGGGGCACATTTATCTTGAAAGGCTGCATAAGCTGAGTAAAAAAGCAAAAAGCCTCCCCTAGGTAGGGGAGGCTTTTTGTACGACTATTAAACGCAAGTCGATACTATTCTTTAGAAGGCTCGCGGTTGATGAGCTTCTCTACCAGCGAGGTTGAGCCGGCGATGGCCGGACGCACAGGCTTTGCAGCCTCTTCTTTGTCGGTCAACTTCTTGTACAGCGTCAGGGCCTGGGCTACTACCTGGTCCATGTTGTAGTACTTGTAGGTAGCCAAGCGGCCTACGAAGTGAACATTCGGCGTTTCATCGGCTGCCTTTTTGTACTTGGCGTACAACTCAGCGTTTTCCGGCATCGGGATGGGGTAGTAAGGGTCACCCTCAGCTTGTGGGTACTCGTACACGATGGCCGTTTTGGAGTGCTTCTGACCGGTGAGGGCCTTAAACTCCGTGATACGGGTGTAAGCGTGCTCGTTGGGGAAGTTCACCACTGGCGCGGCCAAGTGCTGCTCTTCGTTCAGCGTGTCGTGCTTGAACTCGAGTGAGCGGTAAGGCAGCTTGCCAAACTGGAAGTCAAAGTACTCGTCGACCGGGCCCGTGAAAATCATTTCCTTGAACGGGATGAATTTCACAATCTCCTTATAGTCGGTGTTCAGCATGATTTTGATGTTCGGGTGGTCGAGCATCTTTTCAAACATGCGGGTGTAGCCGTGCAGCGGCATAGCCTGGAACGTATCGGTGAAGTACCGGTCGTCGCGGTTGGTGCGGGTGGGCACGCGGCTTGTCACCGACTTATCTAGCTGCGAGGGGTCGAGGCCCCACTGCTTGTTGGTGTAGTTCTTGAAGAATTTGTTGTACAGCTCGCGGCCAACTTTGCTCACTACCACGTCTTCCGACGTTTTGATAACGGGCACTTCTTCAGCTACCGACTCAAAAAACTGCTCTACCTCGAAGCTGGTCAGCTTCAAGCCGTACAGCTTGTTGATGGTATCGAGGTTGATGGGCATCGGCACCAGTTGGCCATCTACCGAGGCGAGCACGCGGTGCTCATAGGGGCGCCAGTCGGTGAAGTTGCCTAGGTAGTCAAATACATCTTTCGAATTGGTGTGAAAGATGTGCGGGCCGTACTTGTGAATCAGGATGCCATCCTCATTGTAGTGGTCGTAGGCATTGCCCCCAATGTGGCTACGCTTATCAATAACGAGCACTTTTTTGTTGCTCCGGGTGGCGAGCCGCTCGGCTAGAACGCTGCCGGCAAAGCCGGCTCCAACGATGAGATAGTCGAACATAAAAGGGGGATGATTGGAAAAGGAGTAAATAAAAAGCTGTGAGAGAACTCGTAAATAAGGTGGCTGCTAAGCAGATGGAGCGCGAGTTGATTAACCTTTGGCAGCGAGGCGGGTCTGCATGAGCTGCACCATGTTCTGCCAGGTGAGGTCCCAGCTAATGGTAGCCAGGTAGTCGTCGGTACGGGTGCGCCAGCTGGCGTCTTTGCCCTGCTCTAGTGCACGGGCAATGGCTTGGCCAAACTCCCGCGGGTCGTCGGCAATTTGTACGAGGTTCAGGTCGCCGTAGGGGCGCACCACATCGCGGATGCTGGTGCTTACTACTGGCCGGCCAGCGGCCAGGTATTCAGGCGTTTTGGTGGGAGAGATAAACTCTGTGCTCTCGTTGCGAGCGAAGAGTAGCGTGGCCACATCCCAGCCGCGAAGGTAGGCGGGAAGCTCTTGGTAATCCTTACCGCCTAGGTAATGAATATTGGCGTTGTGTGGTAAGGAAGCGGGGTCGATTTTAACCACCGGCCCGATTATTACGAATTGCCACTCCGGATGGTTCGTGGCCAGCTGGCCTAGCAGCTCGATATCGAGGCGCTCATCGACCACTCCAAAGAACCCAATGCGGGGATGTGCAATGCTGGCTTGGTCGGCAGGCTCGGCCAATTTGTTGTTGCGGGCCTGGCCAAAGTGTTGCTTATCAATGCTGCTCGGAAAAGCGTGGGCATCGGCGTGCTGCTCGCGCTTGGCTTCGTAGAGGCGCTGCCCCCCAGTGAAGACGAGGTCGGCTTTTTCAAATAATTCTTGTTCGCGCTGGCGTAGCTCCGGTGGAGCAAACTTGAACTGCGCCAGCTCATCCATGCAATCGTATACCGTGAGCACCGGCTGGAAGTGCCGCGCCCGACTCATGGCCATAGGCGTATAAATCCAGAAGGCGTAGGTAGTGACTTCGTTGTCGGTAAAAAACTGCTTCAACACTTCTACCTGCGCTTGGTCGGCAGCCGCTTCGTCGCCGCGTAGGCGGCCAGGCAAGTGCACCACTAATACTTTCACTCCATTTTGCCGCTCCTTTACTTCCATGTGCGGCTCGATGAGGTCATCGGCATGGAAGAAAGCATCCTCAACATAGAAAACTCGTCCGTACTGAGCAAAGCGCGACAGCAGATGCTGAGGCCGCTGCCATACAAAATCCCAATGTAGGTGCGCAAAGCAAACCAAATCGGGCAGCGAATACGTAAAGGAATTGGAGTCGGCTTGGTCCGCGGCCGGGGCGGTGGAGGCGGCACGTGCAGGTACCTCCGCCAGAGTAGAAAGCGGCATGAAAAAAGATAGGAAAGAGCTTTGAGCCGCACCAACCAGGCAAAACATCTGGCTACAGGCAGCACTTGCCTACTTATACGAAGGACCCTACGGAAAGGATATGGCCGCGTTTAAAATAGTGGTTTCTACGCGCCAGTTTCTGCTATTTTCTAAGTAAAAGTTGCATTTCTGCGGCATTTACCCATCCTATACCAGTAGTATTACGTAGCCACTGCTGGCGTAGGCCCACCCACTGAAAGCCAGCGCTTTCGAACAGCTTGATACTCGCCCGGTTATCTTCCGCAATGGTGCAGTACAGTTGGTGCAGCCTTAGGGCCTCGCGGGCATAGGGCACCAGCTTTTGTAGGGCTGCATGGGCATAGCCGCGCCGGCGCTCACTTTGGAGCACCGCGATGCCTACGCCGGCCCGCTGGTGCAGGGCCGAGTAGTCGTAGAGGTCGAGGGTGCCCACAGCCTGCTTTTTTTCATTGCTGATTATCAAGCGCATCTGCCCAGCTTCGGCAAGGCTGGCGGCGCTGTGGCGCAAGTATTCCCGCAGGGCATGGCGCGAAATGGGCCCGGGCAGCACGTCGGAAACAGCCCACAGGTCCGGGTCGTTTTCGAGAACAAATAAAAATTCTAAATCTTCTGGCTCTAATGCACGAAGTGAGACGCTAGCTTGGTCGTCTGCGGCGAAGTTTTGGGGTTGATTTGAGTCTTTAGACATCACTTCTTACACAAACGACCAAGAACAACGACCTAGGCGATTTCTCCTCCGAATACGCGCAGGGCCGGGCCACTCAGCCACACATTGGTAAAGCTGCCATTGGCCTGCGTCTCGAACGATACCTCTAGCTCGCCACCGGGCGTGCTCAAGCGCACCGGCGAAGCTGCGCCGCGCTGCGAAGCGGCCAGCGCTACGGCCGTGACGCCTGTGCCGCAGGAGTAGGTTTCGTCTTCGACGCCACGCTCGTAGGTGCGCACAGGCCAGGGCTGGGCGGGGTCGGCGGGCACCTGCACAAAGTTGACATTGGTGCCGGCCGGGTCATAGGCCTGGTCGTAGCGAATGTCGTGGCCCGCGGCAAATACGTTGAACTCAGCTAGGCTCGGCGACTCCTCAGGGTCGAGGAAGTGGATGTGGTGCGGCGAGCCGGTGTGCAGAAACACATCCTCCTCCCCTATGTCGGCGCGCTGCGGAGCAGCCACGTCTATCATCTTGAGACGCACGGTACCATCAGCTTCTACGCGAGCTTCGTGCGGGCCATCCACGGCTAAGAAGTGGGCATTAGTCTCGATGACCCCTAGGTGCTTGGCGAAGGCCACGAGGCAGCGGCCGCCGTTGCCGCACATGCTACTGGGGGCACCATCGGCGTTGAAATACACCATTTCGAAGTCGTAGCCTTCGCGGTTGCGCAGCAGCATCAGGCCATCGGCCCCAATGCCGAAGCGGCGGTGGCAGAGCGCCGCAATGCGGGACTGGTCGGTGTGGTCAAACTGCGCGGCGCGGTCGTCGATGATGACGAAGTCGTTGCCGGTGCCCTGGTATTTATGGAAGGTCAAACTCATGTAAAGCAGCTGTAAGTAGGCGAATTTCGGCACAATCGGGGCGCGGCCCAAACCAGCAGCTTTAACTTGCCGGGCCATTGGGGCTGCTCACCGGCCGCCCTAGGTGTTATTCGTACCCCACGCTATGCTCTCTCCCAAACACTTGACGGCGGCGCTGTTGCTGGCCGCCAGCCTCCCCGCCGCCGCCCAAACCCGCCAGGAAACGCTGCTTACCAGCGGCTGGAAATTTACTAAAGGTGACCAACCCGACGGGGCCAAGCCCGAGTTTAACGACGCCAAATGGCAGGCGGTTCGCATCCCGCACGACTGGGCCATCACGGGGCCCTTCGATGGCCGCAACGACCAGCAAGTGGTTAAGATTGAGCAGAATGGTGAGAAAGAAGCTACCATGAAGTCGGGTCGCACGGGCGGCCTGCCATTTATTGGGGTGGGTTGGTACCGGCGCCAGCTGGCCGTGCCTGCCCTAGGTAAGGGCGGCCGGGCCGTGCTGCTATTTGATGGCGCCATGAGCAACGCCCGCGTGTACCTCAACGGGAAGGAAGTGATGTTCTGGCCTTATGGCTACAACTCGTTTTCGGTAGACATCACGCCGCACCTGCGGGCTAAGGGGCCAAATACGCTGGCCGTGCGCCTTGAAAACCAAACCGAAGCTTCGCGCTGGTACCCAGGGGCGGGCCTCTATCGCAACGTGCACCTCATCACCACGCAGGGCGCGCACGTGCCGGTATGGGGCACCTACCTCACCACGCCCGAAGTATCGGCAGCCTCGGCAACCGTCAAGCTGAAAACCAAAATTGAAGCGCCCGCTGGCACCACCGGCCTCACGCTCAAAACCGACCTGCGCGACGCCAAAGGCCAGGTAGTAGCCACTGCCACTAGCAAAGCCACGGCAGGCCAGGAGGTCGAGCAGACGTTCACGGTAAAGTCGCCCAAGCTGTGGTCGCCCGAAACGCCGGCCATGTACGTGGCTGATAGCAAGATTCTGAGCGGCAGCGCGGTGCAGGACGCTTACAAGACGCCCTTTGGCATTCGCTCTTTCAAGTTTGAGAAAGAAAAAGGCTTCTCGCTCAATGGCCAGCCGCGCAAGTTTAAAGGCGTGTGCAACCACCACGACCTAGGGCCGCTGGGCACGGCCATCAACGTGGCGGCACTGCGCCATCAGTTAACTATTCTCAAGGACATGGGCTGCGACGCCATTCGCACCTCGCACAACATGCCCGCGCCCGAGCTGATGCAGCTCTGCGACGAGATGGGCTTCATGGTGATGGTGGAGTCGTTCGACGAGTGGAAGACGCCGAAGGTGAAGAATGGATACAGCCAATACTTCGACCAGTGGGTAGAGAAGGACTTGGTGAACATGGTGCACCGCGACCGCAACCACCCTTCGGCCATCATGTGGAGCATCGGCAACGAAGTGCCCGACCAAAGCAGCCCCAACGGACCGGCCATTGCCAAGCGCCTGCAGGACATCGTGCACCGCGAAGACCCCACCCGCCCCGTGACCATGGGCATGGACCGCTACGGCGACGATTTCAAGTACGGCATTGCCGCTGTGCTCGACATTCCGGGCTTCAACTACAAGCCCATGCTGTACCCCGATGCCATTAAGAAACTGCCGCAGGGCTTCCTCCTAGGTTCCGAAACGGCTAGCACGGTGAGCTCGCGCGGCGTGTATAAGTTTCCGGTTGAGCTAGCTAAAAACAAACAATACCCTGATAACCAATCCTCGTCTTACGACTTGGAATACTGCCCTTGGTCGCAGATTCCCGACATCGAATTTGCGGCCCAAGATGACCTGCCGTACGCGATGGGCGAGTTTGTGTGGACGGGCTTCGACTACCTAGGTGAGCCCACGCCCTACGATGAGAAGTGGCCGTCGCACAGCTCGTATTTCGGCATCATCGACCTAGCCAGCCAGCCTAAAGACCGCTACTACCTCTACCGCGCCCGCTGGAACCCCAGCCAGCCCACCGTGCACCTGCTGCCGCACTGGACCTGGCCCGGCCGCGAAGGCCAGGTAACGCCCGTGTTCTGCTACACCAACGGCACCTCGGCCGAGCTCTTTGTGAATGGCAAAAGCCAGGGCCGCCAAACCAAAGCCGCCGCTGGTGCCGCCGACCCACAAACCCGCTACCGCTTGCAGTGGAAGGATGTGGTATATCAGCCCGGCAGCATCAAGGTAGTGGCCTACGACGCCCAGGGCAAGACTATTGGCACCGAAGAAATTCGTACCGCCGGCGCACCACACCATATCAAGCTGGTGACGGACCACCAGAAGCTCACTGCTGATGGCCAAGACCTCGCCTACATCACGGCCCGCGTCGAAGACGCGCAGGGCAACCTCTGCCCCGAAGCTACCAACGAGCTACGCTTCACGGTGAGCGGCGCGGGCACGTTCCGCGCCGTCGGCAATGGCGACGCCACGAACCTGGAGGCCTTCCAAACGCCGCAAATGCATGCCTTTAAGGGTCAGCTCGTGGCGATAGTGCAGGCTGGCGGTACGGCCGGCGCCGTGAAAGTGAAGGCTTCGGCAACGGGGCTGAAGGACGGGGAATTGCAGCTGGTGGCGGGGAAATAACGGGTAACCTCACCCCCGGCCCCCTCTCCTGCGGAGAGGGGAGCCTGAAGATAGATTACGCAAATAGAAAAGGGCTTTCAGCGGTTGCTGGAAGCCCTTTTTACTTTTTCAATCCCATGTATAATTATTAAGCATTTAACAGTAAGTCCTTTGACATAATCCAGAGTAATTGAGGCAAAATATCTATAAATAAGATTTAATGCATAGTATTTATTATTGCGCTTACCCCTCTACCTTTTTTAACTTTATGACAACAAACCAGCCTGTTGCTTATCTGCTCGGTGCCTATTGGTATGATAATGACCCCCGCGACCAAACCAACCGCTTTGTCCAGCACGGCATCTGGGAAAACGGCTACGACACTGAGTACTTAGATTTAGTAAAAAGTATTGCCGTCGGGAGTCCGGTTTTCATAAAATCACTTTTCTACCATAACGGACTTAAGACATCCGTTTTGCGGGTAAAAGCCCGAGGTGTGGTCACCGCTAACCAAGGCGATGGCCAGCATTTAACAGTTAATTGGGATAAGGTTTTCACAGAAGAAGACCTTACCGAAAGAGCGGTGCCCGGCGTGGGACGCTACTGGGACACGGTGGAGCGCGTAACAGAGCCCAGCCATTTGGACGCTTTATTTCATACGCCGCAGCCGCCGGATAAACTCATATTTACGTTTCCCCTCAATCAGATTCTCTACGGCCCGCCTGGTACTGGCAAAACCTTCAGCACCTCGGCCCTCACCCTGGCTATTCTGACGGGGCAAAGCTGGGCGGACATTAATGGGCATTACGGCCACAACCACGCGGCCCTGCGCCAAGGCCTGGAAGCCTACCGCGAACAGGGCCAAACCGCTTTCGTAACCTTCCATCAGGCTTTCGGCTACGAGGATTTCGTGGAAGGCATCAAGCCCTACGAGAAAGAAAACGACCAATTGGGCTATCGGGTCGAGGACGGGGTTTTCAAGCGCATGTGCCGCACGGCCCGCCAAGCGTGGCAAGCGGCTATTACCGGCCAGTCGGCCCCGGCAGCATTGCGATTAGCGGCGGCCGATTTTGATGAGTTGTACGAAGCATTCGCCGATGACCTGCGGAACCGCCTGGCCCAAGGCAGCCATCCGCAGCTAGTAACGCGCCAAGGAATGCCGGTCGAGGTAATTGCCGTTGATGAAGACGGCACCCTCACGCTTATTCACCTCAACAGCACGCACGGCGCTACCTACAAACACCGGGTAGCCCCCAAGTGGATTCGCCAGATATTTGAGCGGTACAGCTCAGTCGCCGAAATCCAGAAAGTGTACGAGGAGCTTCGCCAGTTGGGCGGCCCCAATGCTTCTTTGCAATGGGCCATCTTCAACGGCCTCAAGAACTACGAGCAGTTGCTTCCAGCTCCGTCGGCAGCGCCGGAGGCTGACACCCCACCACAGGCCACCGAAATTCCGCGCTTTGTGCTGGTTATAGATGAAATAAACCGGGGCAACGTCGCCAATATTTTCGGCGAGCTCATCACCCTGCTCGAAGACGACAAGCGCACGGGCGAAGCCAATGAAATTACCGTCACGCTGCCCTACTCCAAGCAGTCATTTTCGGTACCGCCCAACCTTTACCTGCTCGGCACCATGAACACCGCCGACCGCTCGGTGGAAGCCCTCGACACGGCCCTTCGCCGCCGCTTCAGCTTCACCGAGATGCGGCCCGAGCCGCGGGTTATCCGCGAGCAGGTGGGCGACAACGGCGTGCTGGGTACTGGCGACGAGGCCGTAGACGTGGCCCGACTGCTGGAGGTGCTCAACAGCCGCCTGGAGCAACTGCTCGACCACGACCACTGCCTGGGCCACGCCCTGCTGCTGCGCGTGGCCGACGTGGCGGGGCTGCGGGCGGCGTTTCAGCGCAACATTCTGCCGCTGCTACAGGAGTATTTCTTTGGTGATTGGGGCAAAATCGGGCTGGTGCTCGGCGAGCGGTTTGTGGCTGTGGCCGACAAGGCGGCGGGCCGCGCCCCACTAGCCAAATTTGGCGGGTACGACGCTACTGGCCTGCGCGATAAGCCCCTCTACCGCCTTACCAAGCCCGAAAGCTGGGACGCGGCCGCCTTCCGCAGCATATACGCCACTACCTAGCCCGCCATGCCGCACATTCTGCGGGTGCTGGAACACAGCATCCTGACCATCGGCGACAAGCAGGGCGACGCCGAATTCAAGCCCGCGCACTGGGAGGCCCTGCTGCGCTTTCACGACAACGGCGCGGGCCGGCGCTACTACGACATCCGGCACCGGGGCATCCGCTTCAAGCACTACGTGGGCGTACTGCAAGCCGGCGACCTCACCATCGAAGTGCTGCCCAAAGCCGATGCCGTGCCCGGCGAAACGACTAGGCCCACTGAGGACTTCGACCGCTGGCGCCACCTGCTGCTACGGATGCTGGCCGAGGCCGGCCTGCTGCCCGTCGATACCTTCCAGACGGCCCTGCTGCACGAGCGCCCGCACAGCCTGCTCGACCTCTACCTGGCCCTGTTTCTGGGCGAGGTCGAAACCCTGCTGCACCGCGGCCTCGTCAAGCGCTACCGCCAGCGCGAAGGGCAGGTGAAAGCCTTGAAGGGCACGCTCCTTTTCGGCCAGCACCTGGCCCGCAACGTGGTGCACCAAGAGCGGTTTTATACCCGCCACCAGACCTACGACGCCGACCACCTCCCCCACCGCCTGCTGCGGCAGGCCCTGGGGCTGCTGCCCGCCCTCACGGCGCACGCGGGCCTGCGCGGCCGGGCCGCCCGTGCCCTGCTGGCCTGGCCCGAATTGCCGGCCGTGCGCCCCACGCCCGCCCTCTTCGCCCGCCTGCGCTACGACCGCAAAACCGCGCCCTACCGCCCGGCTCTGCGCATCGCGCGCCTACTGCTGCTGCGCCTCAGCCCCGACCTGCACAGCGGCCCACAGGATTTGGTAGCGCTGTTTTTCAACATGAACCACATCTGGGAGGCGTACCTGCTGCGCACCCTGCAACGCCTCGCCCCACCCACCTGGACGGTGAGCAAGCCCGCCAAAGTGGTGTTTTGGCAGGCGGATAACAACGGCCAGCAAAGCCGTATGCAGCCCGACATCCTGCTGCACCACCCCACCCACGGCCGCCTCGTGCTGGATGCCAAGTGGAAGCGCCCCAATGGCTACCACGCCGAAAACGACCTGCGGCAGCTGTTCGCCTACGCCCAGTACTACGGGGCCACGCGGGTGCGCCTACTCTACCCGCAAGCCGGGCAGGAGCCGGCCGTGGAGGGCGAATTCACGCGGCCACTGCACCCGGCGGCGGGCGCGCCCGTGATTCGGTGCGGGGTTTCCTACATTCGGGTGGGGCAGTACAAGGAAGAAGTCACGAACGAGAATGCGACTGACATTGAGGTAGCTACCGGCTACTTGCAGTGTTCCATTACAGTCGAGCTATCGGCGTGGGGCCTGGTTGAGTAAAGCCCGAAAAACCGCACAAGATTGGTGCGGGTTTTTCGGGCCTTTGTTGAGTCAGCTAGTTAGCAACCATCTCCTGGTGCAGCCGAAGCAAATCGAAGGGATAGGGCCAGACTGTGAATTGATTGCGGCGCACAAACGTGACCGTGAGTAAGGAGCGCAACGTAGCTAGTTGGGTTGCCGACACGGGGCCGCAGGGGTGAATTTCGTACACGTGGTGGCCGCGCGCCTCCGCCACCTGGCTGGAGGTGGCCCCGCTCACGAGGTAACGGTGGCCCTGAGGCGTGGCCCATACGCCGCCCACATACACACCCAATGCCGCCAGTGACTTGGCCGATGCACTCGGCTCCGCAGCTTTCAGCAGCTTAATGACGGGCCAGTTGGGCATGGCGATGGCTTCGGTCTGCTCTAGCTCGAGCACCGTGCTTCCGACCAGTACGAAGTGGGCTTTACGCAAGGCACTCTGCGCCTTCTCATCGGTTGGCTCCAGCGAGGCATATTTTGGCTGGCGGCTCAAAAAATGTTGTTTCAGCTCGCTCCAGGAAGTAAAGCGGGCCTTCAGTAGCTTCTTGCCTTCGAGTGTATCCAGGTCAGCAAACCGCAGGGCACCCGCTTCAAAGTACAGCAGCCAGTTATTGGTGACGAAACCCCAGTCGGTGGGCAGGTCGGCCAACAGCGGCAGGTTGGAGCCTTCTCCGGGAGCCGCTGCTTTGCCCGCAATCACCCATTTCAGCCACAACTCGCTCAGGCACACGTCGAGCTTGAGGGCCAGGGCTTTGGCCTGCTTGGCCTCGCGGGCGACCTTTAGCCGGGCCTGCTTTGCTTCTTCCAATTCGGGCACAGCTTCGGCGGCGGGCGCTGCTGTCGGCTCGGGTGCGGCCCCAGCTTCCGGCGGGGCCAGGGCCGCAGGCGCATCGTACCGTAGAAAGTCCTCGGCTACCGTATACTTCTCCACCTCATTGGGGTTGACATTCAGCGACTGCTTGACCACGGCCGGAAGCTTTTGGTAGAGAATGCGGTACGGGTCCTGGTGCCCAGCCAGGGCTAGCAGGCCCAGTTGCCGGTCGGTGGTTTCAAAGGCCGGGCGGTCGGCATCGAGCAGCGCCAGCAATGGGCGGGTGGCATCCACTTTATCAGCCGGCACCAGCTCAAACGGGAGGGTATGCGTCGTTTTGCCCTGCGTGAACGGGTGCGCATTCAGCCACTTCAGGTAGTCGGCGGCGGGAACTGTGCTTTGATTAAGGCGGTTATCGACCACCTGCACCGTGGGCAGGCGGTGCAGCGGCAGCGTTTCCTTGCTGGGCTTCTGGCGCTGCATGAGTTCCTCGGCCAGGGTCACACTAAACCCGTAGCGGGTCAGGAAGCTCTGCAGGCGCTCCTGCACGTGTCGCACCTGGTACGAGCGGCTTTCCTGGTATTGCTGTGGGTGTTTGGCGCTGCCGTTGTGGTGCCAGTCGGCTTGGGTGCGCTTACCCGAGAAAGTGCGCTGCTGGTACAGCTCGCGCGTGAACGTGGCTACTTGGTTGGGGCGCAGCTGCCGCAGGTAGGTGTAGCCCCGACTTTCAAACAGCTCATAAAAGGCCCCCAGGTGGGCGTAGCTGCCTGCCTTTTCCGGCTCGATGCGCTCGAAGGTATTGGCCTCTACCTTGATGGTGAGGGTATGGCTGGCATGGCGCTCCTCTACCACGGGCTGCACCTCCACGGCCGTCAGGTATTTGCCATTGGCCGCGCCTTTCACGCGCAGGTAAAACTTGCTCTGGCACACGCGCCGGTCGCGCTCGCTGGGGCCATTTTCGTAGAAGCACAGCGCCAGCAGCAGCTTGAGCAGCACGTGCGGGCGCAGCTCGTCGGGGCTCACCCGTTCACTGCATATTTCCTGGGGCGCTACTTCCTGCGGGTTGCCGAAGTGGTAGAGCCAGGGGCGCGGCACGGCATCGGCGGGCAGCAACGTGTAGAGGGAGGCGCCGGGCTGGTCGAAGGTGAAGAAATAGAACGGCTGGTCGAACTTGTTTTTGTAGTCGTTGGTGAACCGGCTGAAAAACCGGACATCTGCAAACTTTCGGAAGCGGTTTTGCTCGTCCGACAGCTGGTAGCGCCAGAGGCTGTATTTGCCCAGCAACGCGGCCCAGTCGGTGGGCGGCGTGATGTGCAGCTGGTTGGTAGCCACCATTGTTTCTTTGACGGACGTAGGCTTGGCAGGAGAAGGTGAAGTAGCCATAAGAGTGAGAAGGGGTTTAGTGGTGAAACTTGATAGATTGGAGCAGGGCCTGGCAGGCCGGGGTAAGCAGGTTTTGGGCAGAGGGGGGCTGGGGTAGCAGCACGCCGGTGAGCACCACAAGGCGGGCCGCGGCCCAGTCGGCCACCGGCCGAAACTGTTCGTCGTAATAGCGCAGGGCGGCGCTGTCGTCCACCAGCAGGTTCATAATGAGCAGGCGGCAGGGCTCGGTCTGGCCGGGCGGCAGGGCATCGTGCAGGCGCTGCCACTTGCGCACCATGCCTTCCACGAAGTGCGGCTCGTTGAGCTTAGGATGATAGAGTGGGTCGTCGGGCAGCAGCGCAAACTGCCGTTGCGTGCGCACGCCGTAGTTTTTGCAATCAATAAAAATGGGCCGGTTGTGTACCCGCAGGTCGGCCACCTCAAACACCGCGTCGGGCACGCCGTCGCCGCTGGCCGCGATGCCCGCGTGGTGCAGCACCGCCAACACCGCCTCCTCGCCAATGGCCCCGGCCAGGATGGACTGGTACACGTAGGGTAGCAGGTAGGTGCCCCCGTCGTGAAAGGCCAGCTCGAAGCCCTGCCGCCGGAAGTGGTGGGCCAGAAACGAGTCGAGAAAGCGGGTAAGCGGCCGGTACAGCGCGTTGAGGTCCCAGGGCTCGAACTCGGCGCTGCGCACCTGGGGCGGCGCTACCTGGTTTTCGGCATTCAGCCACAGCTGGCCGTCGCGGGCGTAGTCGGTCTGGAAAGTGCCCCGCACTGCTTGTAGCTGCGGGCCGCGCAGGTCGTGCTTCAGCACTTCCTCGCGCAGTTGCTGCCAGCGGGTGCGCGTGTCGGCGGGCTGGCCGGTGTGCTTAAACTGCTCGATGTCGAGCACCAGCTGCCGGATGTGCTGGCGGGCGGCCTCGTTGGGGCGATGCAGGTCGAGCAGCTCGTCGTCGAGGGCCTGGCGCTCGGCGGGGGCCTGCCGGGCAATGTGCGCCAGCAGCGTTTGCATGTTGGCCGAGGCGTAGCGCAGGTAGTTGCGGCAGTCGGCGGCCAACTCAGGGCGGGTAGCAAATTTTTCCAGCACGGCGTACACCGCGTCGTCCAGCCACAGTTCCTGGTCGGGCATGGGCTGCCACACCCGCTCGATGCGGCCCAGGGCCTGCACCACCACACTCACCTGGTTCAGCACCCCATCATTCAGGGCCAGATAGGTGCGGTTGAAGCGGTTGAGGTGCCGCACGTGACCCAGCTGGCCCACGGCCTGCTCTTCCGATATCAGCTTGGCATACAACAGCTTCATTATTCCGTACACGTCGCGCTTGATGGCCGCCGGCTCCTGGTCGGCCGTCTCCAACTGGTCGGTGCCGCTGAAATAGTAGTAGGGCGCATCGAGCAGGTGCAGGTAGCGGAAATCACGCTTCTGTGTGGTATCCTGCGCCGCGTGGGCCAGCTCACTCAGGTAGTATTGCAGGTTCACACCGTTGCCGGCCGAGGGGTAAGTGGTCACCACCAGCACCGGCCGCCCCTGCCAGAACAGCTCGTTGTACTGCCGGTCTAGTGTGGGGTCGGCGCGAAGGGCCTGCCCAAACCGGGCGTCGTAGAGAGCCACGTAGCAGGCTAGCCGCTCATCGGTAGCCTCGTCGCGAAACCACACGTCGTAGAGTTGCAGCGGGCCGGCAGCACCTGGCAGAGGCATGGCCCCGTACCAGCCGTCTTCATCGCCGCCTTTTTGCAGCAGCTGCGCCACCTGCCGCACCGAGGCCAGAAATAGCAGGTGCGTCTGGTGCGCGGGCAATTCGCCAGCGGCGTGCAACCCAGCCAGTCGGGCCAGCACCGCGAAAAAATGCCGCGCCCGTCGCAGCCGGTGCCCGTGCGGCCCGGCCTCGTCGAAGTTGTCGAGGTTGTGGGCAATGGCGGCCAGCTGCGGGCCAAACGCAACGCTCATCTCAAGGGGCAGGGCCTGGTGCAGCGTCAGCGTGTTGGCCCGCACGGCGGCCTTTTGGGCATTGGCCCGGGCAATATCCTCTTGGTCGTCAGGCGTGTTTTCCAGCGGCTGAAACGACTGCGTGGGGTCGGCCGGGCGGGCCAGCCCGGCCCAGTCGAAGTTGCGCAGCACCCGCCGGATGTGCGCCGTGGCCGACAGCCCAAACACCAAATGCTGGCGGCCCATGTCGCGCAGCAGCGCCTCGGGGCTGGTGTGCAGCGAGCGGTAGCTGATGGCCACCTCGTCGGGGTCGGTGAGGCGGCTACGGCCTTCTTCGATTTCGTACAGCCCAAAGCCGTTGACCAACAGGTTGCCGTAGTTGGTTTCGCAGTATTCGGGCGGGTGCCCCACCGGGCGGGTGCGCTGCACCTCAGCGCGGTAGTCGGTGCCGCCGAAGCACTGGCGCAGCAGCTCGGGGTATACATCTTCGTGCTCGGTTTTCAGCCAGCCAAACAGCCGGATGATGTCCTTCACTGTCCGGTTCACCACGTCGAGGAGCACGAAGGCTTTGCGCCCTTTGCGGTCGGTGGTCAGCTCAAACGTGTTGCGGCGGCTAGGCGCGGCGTGCAAGTACACCGGTCGCTTCACCAAGGAGTAGTTCGACTGAAAAATGGCTTTGCCTTTCAGCTGGTCGTCGGTGCTGACGAAGTGCGTAATGGCCGGAAAGTCGATGCCGTGCTCATCGCGCAGCGTTTCGATGCGGCGGCAAATGCGCTCCAGCCGGTCGCGGATGGGCTGCCAGCGGGGCTCGCGGGCCAGGTAGCCGCTGTGTACCAGTTTCTGCTCGTTGATGCGCCGGTAGAAGGTTTGCACCAGCCCGAACGGGTCGCGCACCTCGCGGTCGTCGGCCAGCATGGCCAGCAGGTCGTTTTCCAGAAAGTCAAATTCATCGAACACGAACACGTAGCGGCCCGTGGCCGGAGCGTCCCACTGGCCCAACCGCTGGGTTCTCTCGCCGTCGAACACGCCGTGAAATGCTTTTTGCACCGTCAGCAGCAGCAGCCGGCACGCGGGGTATTCCTGAAAGTGCAGGTACGGAAACAGCGCCGGCCACAGCGGCAGCCCGGCCAGGGCGCGGGCCTCCTGCTGGGTGGTTCGTTGGCCCTCGGCTGGCGTGGCGGCTACCAGTTGGCGGGCCAGCGCCAGCAGGCTTTTGAGCGGCCGGAGCAGCTCTCGCGCCAGCTCTGCCAGGTCGAAAAAACTATCCAATCCCATCCCCTGCAATTGCTGAAAGCGGTTGGCTCGGCCCCGCAGCCGCTCCAGGGTAGTCGCGCTGAGCGGGTTGCGCTGGTTGTGGTCGGCAAGAAGCGCGGGGGTAGCCGGGTAGTCGAGCAGGCTGGCTACCAGCCCTTGGGCCAGCACCTCGACCAACTGGTCGGCATCGCGCTTTTGGTGAACATGCAGGTTCAGGTCGCTGACCTGCGCGGCCATCTCATCGAGGAGTTGGATGCGGTTAGCGACGTAAATAAACTTGGTATCGGGCGGAAAGTCGCCGCTGCGAAGCAGGGCGGCTAGGCTGCTGGTTTTGCCCAGCCCAGTGCCGCCGAGCACTAGCTTCAGGCCCATGGCGTGGGCCAGCAAGGTGCGACGGTAGTAGTTGATGTAATGACTCATGAAAACAGAAAAATGGTGGTGATGGGGCCGGCCGGCGGCGGATGCTCGTGCATGTCCGCCGCTTTTCCCATCTTGTGTCCGCAAACCTCCGGGGCCAGAGTCCGGCCTATCCGGACGCAAACGAAATCTTCCAAAATATTTTTCGATGCCACTTACCAAGCAGGCGATACGGCGCTACCGGGCCATCGACCAGTGCCTATCCAACCGGCAGCGCATCTGGACGACCGATGCCCTGCTAGCTGTCCTTTCGACAAGCTACAATGAGCATACCGGCTCTAACGATGGCGTGGGCCGCACCACCCTATTCGATGATTTGCAGGCCATGAAAGAAGGTGGCGACACTGGTTTTGACGCACCTATCTGCTACTCCCGCAAGAAGGGCCATCATTACACAGTACCGGGGTATTCTATCTTCCGCATTCCGCTTACCGGGTCCGATGTGGTGATACTCCAACAGGCCCTGCACGCTCTGCAAGCTATTCGGGGCATTGGGCTAGCCACGGCCCTCGACGATATCATCCGGCGCATGAATGGCCGCTTGGCGCTGGCGGGCAGCCTGGACGATATTCCCACCATTCTGCAATTCGAAGAGGCACCCAACTATACAGGCACCAATTGGCTGCAACCGCTTTATGACTCCATTCAGCGGCAGCAGCCGGTGCGGCTAGGCTACCAGTCGTACCGGGCGATGACGGCTACCGAGCAGGTGGTGCATCCCTACTTACTCAAGTCGTACCAGCACCGCTGGTTTCTGCTGGGCTACAGCCCGGCGAAGGCAGAATTACAAGTTTTTGCGCTGGACCGCATCACGGCCTGTGCCGATACTGCGGTCGCTTACGTGCCGAGCGCCGTTAATTTCGACACGCATTTTCAACATGTTATCGGCCCCACGGTGCCGGCTGGTGAGCAGCCTACTACCGTACATCTGCGCTTTGCGCACGGCCGGGCACCCTATGTGCAAACCAAGCCCTTGCACCCCACCCAGTGCGAAGTAGCCAGCACGCCCGCTGGCCTGGAGCTGACCCTTTACTTGGTACCTAACCCGGAACTAGTTACTCGCTTGCTCAGCTTCGGGGCCGATGTGGAGGTGCTGGCCCCGGCTACGCTGCGGGCCACCATGCGCAAGCGCCTGCGGGCGGCGCTGGCCAGCTACAACAACTAGCCGGTATATTCCGGTATATTATGACGCAGCTGCTTTAGCTTAGGGTTTAGAAAGCGCTACTACGCCCGCTGGCCAGCGGGCTTCTTTTTCTATCTACTAATCTCAACTGTGAATCAAGCTTTACCGTCCTTAATTGACCCAAAAGGTTTTCAGAACCCTAACGCCGCGCTGGCTGCCGAAATAGCGCAGGCCCTTTATCAAGCAGGTTTGCTCAACGCCGACGACCAGAAGCTTTGCGAAAACATGTTGAACGGCACGGCACCTACTGATGCCAGCGCCTGGCAGCAGCTATTGGAATTGCCTCTCTACACCGCTAGCTCCGCCCAGCCCGATGCCCTCTAGAATTGCGCAGCTACGGCTGGCTAACTTCCGGGGAGCCTCCCAGCCCCTCACAGTAGCCTTTGACCAGCAGAAAACTATCATCCTGATTTTTGGTGAAAACGGTACTGGCAAGAGCACGCTGGTCGATGCCATCGACGCGGTGGCTAATCAGTCGCTGGGCTCTATTGCGGGGCGCGGCACGGGGCAAGCTCATCAATACCTGCGCGCTGTATCGGCAGCGGGCCAGCCCGAAGTAGAGCTTATTACCAAAGCAGGGCATGGCTGGCGGGCCACGCTCAAAGGCCGTAATTTGCTTGTGCAAGCGGTGGGCAGCCACGGCAAGATTCAGTCGCCGGTGCATGTGCTGCGCCGCAGCAAGCTACTCAAGCTGCTCGAAGACGCGCCCGCCGACCGCTACGCCGCCATGAAGCACTTTCTGGATGTGGCCGCCGTAGAAGACAGCGAAGCCGCGCTACGAGCTAGCCACACGGCGTTAGACAACGACTGCAAGCAGAAAGAGGATGACCGCCGACGCTACGAGGGCCTGCTACATGCCGAGTGGCAGCGCCACAAACTGGCGACCGAGACAGCTACTACTGCCTTGGAATGGGCGCGGGGCCGCCTGCAAGAAAATATGACCATCCTGCGCGAGCAGGCTGAGCATTTGGGAGCTATTCGGCAGCTCCTCTCGACCCTGGCAATCAATGCCAGCCATACGCTGGCTTGTGGCAAAGCACGACAAAAGGCTGAGAATGCCGACAAACAGGCCAAAGCTCAATTAGCTGATTTGGTCACGGCTACGCATTCAACTGAGTTGGTAGCTTTACTGCACGATACACTCAGCTACCTGCAGCAGCCAAGCGTGCAGTTGGCTACCTGCCCGGTTTGCACCCAGCTTACCGATGAAACGCAGCTGCGCGCCAGCCTCGCCGAGCGTCTGCAAGGCTTGCAAGCCACCGTGATATTGGTAAATGCCGCCCGCACCGCTGCGCTGGCTTTGCAAACTGCGAGCAGCCAACTGCAACAGGCCAGCCGGATACTTACTGACCAGCTTGACTTACTGGCTACCTTGCTGGCTACTAGTACCCCAGCTGCTCTGGCTGGCTACGCACCCGCTTGGGCGGCCTACCAGGCAGCGGCTGCTACTGAGCCCGCGCTGAAAACACGCACTGCCTACCTCCTGGCCGCGCAGCTGCAAACCGGCCTGAGTGCCCTGGAAGCTGAAAGCCAGGCCCTAACTGCACAAGTCGAATTATTCGACTCTTTGCAAAACCACTTGGCTAACCTGGAAAGCATTGCGCGCAAGCTCGCGGAAACTGAAGTGGTCCGCGCTCGCCTCAAACAAGCATTGGCTATTGTGACCGAGCAGCGCAAGCTGTTTACGCAACGCGTGCTTGATTCTATTACGGCAGAGGTAAATCGACTTTACGCGGCCATTCACCCTGCGGAAAACATCGGGCTCGACCGGCTGGAAATGGACCCCAACCGCCGGGCCTCGCTCACACAGCGCGTCAATTTTGTGGGCCACGCGGCTGATGTACCTCCTCAAGCTTACTTCAGCGAGGCGCACCTCGATACGCTGGGCTTTTGCATGTGGCTGGCGCTGGCCAAGCTTAGCGGTGCGCAGGAAGCCGTTCTGGTACTGGACGACGTTTTTACTTCTGTTGATTTCGAGCATTTCAACCGCATCACCGACTTGCTTGACGTTGAAGCGCATTGCTTTAAGCAAATCATCATTGCCACCCACAGCCGCCGCTGGTACGACCGCTACCAGCGCCGCCGCGACAACGTGCATTTGCTGCGCCTGGAGCGCTGGTCGCTAGCACAGGGCATTCAAGTGTTTAGTGAGAAGACTTTCGTAGCCGAGCTGGAAGCATCCCTTGCCCAGATTCCCCTCAACCGGCGCGACGTGGCTACGCAGGCCGGGGTGCTCCTGGAAGAGCTTTTGCATACTATTGCGGCCCGCTATCGGTGTTTCCTTCCATTTTATGAGGTGCCCAAGTTCAATCTTAGCGAGCTGCTTAGGGGAACTGCTAGCGTACTCAAAGTAGCGAAAGTAACCCGCCTAAAAGCAGACTTGGCTGCATTACCACCTCCCTCCCCTACCGACCAGGCCGCTTGGGAAACCATTGCCATCCGCCCCCTATTTGAGGCTGTAAATCGTCAAAGTACCGAGCCCCGCAATGCTGGCGCTCATTACAGTACGCTAGGTCTAGAGCTGGCCGATGAGGAGATAGAGAATTTTGCTACGGCAGCGCTGGCACTCGCCAAAGCCCTGACCTGCCCGACCTGTTTGGAGGTGCCGCATAAAGTAGTGGATGGCAGCTACCTTGGATGCAGCTGCCGCACGCTCAAAATGCAGCTTGTGCCCGTTCAAAGACCTTCCTAAAACTACGCAATGCGCGACTCCATTCCCTATCCCCGCTACCGCGCCTTGTTCAGCCCCGACCGGCCGGCCGTGTTCGTGCGGCTGCTGCGCAGCCGGAATGCGGCGCTGGTGCTGTGCTTTTTACAGGAAAGCTTTAAGGCGGGCAGCTACGCGCCGGTGCTGAGCGGCGAGAAGCTGAATGGGCTGCTGGCCGATTTTCTAGAAGTGAACCAGGCCGGCGACGAGGAGGGCGACCTGACCATTCTGGGCCTGCCCTACGAGGACCAGGCCGCGCAGCTGCTGAAAAAATGGATACGCGACGGCTTCCTCACGCTCTACACCGACGAGCACGGGGCCGACCAGCACACCCTAACGCCGGAGCTGGAAAACGTGCTCGACTGGGTACACGCGTTACTCGACAAGCCGGCCCACGTGGGCACCGAGTCGCGGTTTCTGGATATTTTGCACAAGCTGCGCGAGCTGGCGCAAAACACCGACACCGACTGGCGCACCAAGCTGACCGACCTCGAAAAGCAGCGCAGCGACCTTGATAAGCAGATTCGGGAACTGAAGCTGAGCAAAACGGTGGTGACGTACGACGACGTGCAAATCGCGGAGCGCTACCAGAACGTGAGCGGGCTGGCACGGGGCCTGCTGCGCGATTTTCGGGAGGTGGAAAATAATTTTCGGGCAATTACCCAGGAAATTTACAAGCAACAGTCGGCGGCCGGGCACACAAAGGGCAGCCTGCTGGGCCTGGCCCTCGACGCGCTCGACGCCCTGCGCGACACGCCGCAGGGCCGCAGCTTCGAGGCCTTTTACCAGCACCTCACCGACCCGCGCCAAAAGGCCGAGCTGGACGCGCTGGTGCAGCAGCTGTTTGGGCTGCTGGAGGCGCGGGGACTGGCAGCGGGTGACGGCTTTTTACGCAAAGTCCGGTTTTACCTGCACGGCGAGGGTAAGAAGGTGAACGAGTCCTTTCATGCCCTGGCCCGCAAGCTGGAAAAGATAGTATCGGAGAAAAACCTGCGCGAGCGCCGCCGCTCGCTGGCCCTCATTCAGGACATTCGCCGCCTGGCCTTTGAGGTGATGGACGCACCGCCGGAAGACGCGGTGTTTCTGGAAATCGACGGGCGGGCCGAGTACCAGGCCAGCGAGACCAAGGAAATACTTGCGCTAGAAGAGCGCGAAAGCAGCCTCGTGCCCCGGCAGTTGGCCGTGGCGCAGCAGGAAGAAACCGATTTTGTGCCGCTGGTGGGACCGCGCGTGGTCGATAGGGCGGTGCTACTGGCCAACATCGAGCAGCTGCTGCGCAGCCGGCCGCAGGTGAGCCTGCGCCAGGTGGTGGACACCTACGCCCTGCAACATGGCTTGGCCGAGTTGATGACCTACGGCAGCATCGCGGCCACCTCCGACAAGCACGTACTCAACGACGCTCGCACCGAGGTATTCGTGCTGGGGCCGGGCCGGGCGTGCGAGTTTCCAGAAATCATTTTTGGTAAGTGACTTTACTGCACCCCTCTCGTCATGCAGAGCGCAGCGAAGCATGACGAGAGGGGTGCAGTAAACCCTTTCATTATGATTGCTGCGCCACGCGAGATGCTTCGCTGCGCTCTGCCAGCCAGACTTTTATCCTACTTCCTACTCTATGCCCAAACCTTACGCCTCAGTCATCATCAAGCTGCTGCAAACGCACGCGCTGTATTCCGACGACGACCCGCAGTACTGGCAGCAATTGCAAGACCACGAAATAGCCGTGCGAGCGTATTTCGAGCAAATCGGGGTGCAGCTGGAGGTGAACCGCACCGATGGCTACGCCCGCCTCACGCAGCCCGCGCCGGCCGAGGACGACCCCGCCCCGCCCCTGCGCCTGCTGCGCCGCGTGGGTCTCAGCTACGAGCAAAGCCTACTGGGCGTGGTGCTGCGCGAGTGGCTGGAAGAACACGAGGCCAGCGCCCAGACGATGACCCGCCGCCTGTTTGCCACGCGGGTGGAAATCCGGGAGCGGGTGGAGCTATTTTTTCAGCAGCCCACCAACCGCAAGGCCTGGCTCGGCCGACTCGATGAGGTGATAGAGAAGCTGGTAGCGCACGGCCTGCTGAAAGTGAACCGCCGCGACGACGCTCAGCCCGACCAGACGCAGTACGAGGTGAAGGCGCTGCTCAAGGCCAAAATTAGCCTCGAAAAACTCGAAGAATTCAAGGAAAAGCTGCAACGCCATGCTGAATCTTTTTGAGGAGCTGACCGGGCCGGCGGGCTACCGCCTGCAGCGGCTGCAAGTGTTCAACTGGGGCACGTTTCACGAGGGCAGCGCGCAAAGCGACATCTGGGAGCTGAAGCCAGGCGGCCAGAACACACTGCTGACGGGCGCGAATGGCTCGGGCAAAACCACGCTGGTCGATGGCCTGCTGGCGCTGCTGGTGAACCCGGCCAAGCGGTTTTTCAACCAGTCGTCGGGCGCGCAAAAGCGCACCGACCGCAGCGAAGAATCGTATGTGGAAGGGCACTACGGGCGCACGCAGAGCGAGGAGCAGCAGAAGTCGCGGGTGGAGCAGCTGCGTAAGCGCGAGGGCACGTTTTCCGTCATTCTGGGCGTATTTACCAATGCGCAGGCCCAGCCCGTGACGCTGGTACAGGTGCGCTGGTTCAACGCGGGTGGCTTGCAGCGGCGCTACCTGGTGGCCCGGGCCGAGCTGAACATTGCCGAGCACATTCAGGTGGGCGCGGGTGGGCAGTGGGTTAGCCAGCTGAAAAAGAAATTTGCCGACCGCGTGGTGGAAGATTTCGACACTTTCCCAAAGTACTCAGCGGCGTTTCAGCGCCTGTTTGGGATGCGGAGCGACAAGGCGCTGACACTCTTCAACCAGACCGTGGGCATGAAAGTGCTGGGCGACCTCGACGAGTTTATCCGCACCAATATGCTGGAGGAGAGCACCGCCGAAGCCGAGTTTGCCAAGCTACTCAGCAACTACCAAACGCTACTCACGGCCTACCGCGCCCTCGAAAAAGCCCGCGCGCAGTTGCACCTGCTCCAGCCGGTACACGACCTGAGCGCCGAATACGAGCAGCTGCGGCAGGCCCTGGGCCAGCTACGGGCGCAGCAGCAACTGTTAGAGCCGTGGTTTGCAACGCAGCAGGTAGTTTTGTGGAGCGCCGAACTGGCGCGCCAGAACCGGGAATTAAACCAGCTTATTGACCTGCTGGGCCAGCAGGAGCACTCCCACGAAACTATCGATGCACAGCGCGTGGCGCTGGAAGTGCAGGTGGCCAACAACCAGGTGGCGCAGCAAATCCGCGACCTGAACCGCGACATCAGCTACTTCACCAAAAGCAAAAAAGATAAAGAACAAAGCCTGCGCGGCTACAACACGCTGGCCCGCCACCTGGGGCTGGTCGAAAACCCCGACGCGGGCACTTTCGCCGCCAATATCGAGCGGGCGCTGGCCTTGCAGCGAGAGCTGCGTCAAACCAAGCAGGCGCTGGACGACCAGAAGTTTGCGGCGCGCTTGGGCATCGAAGACCAGAAAAAGGAGTTTGCCGGGCTGGAAGCGGAGCTGAAACAACTCGAAAGCAGCAGCGGCAAAATCACGCGCCGGCCGGCCGAAATCCGGCAGGAAATATTGGAGGCTGTAGAGGCCAGCGAAGCCGAAATTCCCTTCGTAGCGGAGGTGATGCAGGTGAAGCCCGGCGAGCGCGCTGTGTGGAACGACGCCCTCGAAAAGCTGCTGCACAGCACCGGCCTAAGCCTACTGGTGCCCGAGCGGCTGTATTCGGCGGTACGGGCCTACGTACACGAGCAGGAGAATTTGCGGGGCAAAATAGTATTTCACCGCGTGGAGCGCCGGGTGCCGGCCCCGCTGTTCCCGGACGAGCGTACGGTGTGGGGCAAGCTCGAGTTCAACCCCGACAGCGAGTACGCGGCCTGGGCCGAGCACCACATTGCCACGCGCTTCGACCACCTCTGCACCGAAGATGCGGCCACCTTCGAGCGGGCCGACAAGGCGCTGCTACCCTCGGGCCTGGTGCGCAACAAAAACCGCCACGAGCGCGACGACAGCCGCCGCCAGGAGCACATTTTGGGCTGGGATAACCGCGAGCTACGCCGTGAGCGCACCCGCCATGCCCGTGCCCTGAGCGAGGCCATTGTCAAAGCCGAAGCCGGCCTGCGCCGTCTGAACAAGGAGATTGAACAAGTTGAGGAGCAGGAAACCCGGCTTACGACTTTTCTGCTGGCACAGCAATTTTCTAAAATCGACTACCACGCTGACACAATACAAATAAATAATTTAACGAACCGACTCAACGCGCTGGAAAACGACAGCACCGCCTTGAAAACCATGCAGGAGCAGCTGCGGGCGCTGAAAGCCGATTGGCAAAAACAAGCCGACGAAATCAAGGCCACCAATCAGCGCCTCACCCGCACCGAAGACCTGCTCAAAACGCTTCAGCAGCAGCTTCAAGCGGCGCAGCGGCAACTGGCCTCATTTGAAGCTGAGCGCCCGGCGGCCGACCTAGGCAGCCTGCATGAGCTGACGCAGGAGCTGGCCAGCCAGCTTACTTACGCGCAGTTTGCGGCGCAGAAGCAGCAGTTTGAGCAGGAATTGCAGCGCCGCATAGGCCGGCAGTACGAACAGGTGCAGGCACTGGTCCGCCAGATTTGCCACGCGATGGACGGCTTTTTGCGGCCCGGCGCGGCTGTTACCGCTAAGTTTGCGGACTGGGAAAGCGACACCCGCGAGCTAAAGGCGGAAATTGAGCGCCTGCCCGAGTACCTGGACCGCTACCACAGCATCCGGCACGAAAACCTGGTCGAGCTGGAAAGCCGCTTTCACGACGAGTTTAAGCGCGGCGTGACCAAGGCGCTCAGCGACTTCGTGACCTCGCTCGAAGAGCAGCACGAACTCATCCGCGACACCATCGACCAGATAAATGAGTCGCTGCGCGGCATTGCCTTCAACCTCAACCCCGACACCTACATCCAGCTGGAGCGCACCGACTCGCCCCGGCCGCTCATCCACAAATTTCGCTTCGAGCAGCTCCGCAACTGGCAGCCCGACCTCACGCTGCGCGGCCTGGCCAGCAATCAGCGCGAGCTGGACATTGAGCACTTCACGGCCGTGATTCAGCCCTTTATTCTGGCGCTGCGCGACCAGGAAAAATGGCGCCTCGAAGTCACCGACGTGCGCAATTGGTCGAGCTTCAAGGCCCGCGAATACTACCGGGCCGACAAAACCTCGAAGCAGGTGTACGAAAGCTCGGGCAGCCTCTCGGGCGGCGAGGGTGCACAGCTGGCCTACACGGTGCTGGGCGCGGCCATTGCCTACCAATTCGGCATCAACCGCGAGGCGGGCGGGCACCGCTCGTTCCGATTTATCGTTATCGATGAGGCGTTTAGCAAGCTCGACGAAGATAAGTCGGCATATCTGCTCAAGCTATGCGCCAGCCTGGGTTTGCAGCTGATGGTGGTGACGCCACTGACCTCGCTGCACCTGCTCGAAAAAGATGTACACGTCATTCACTGGGTCACGAAGGCCAAGCAAGACCCGCGCCGCTCGGTGGTGCGCGACATTCCGATTCGGGTGTATCAAGCTGAAAAAGAGGCGCTGCTAGCCGCCGAAGTTGCCTATGATTAACCTAAGTGAGCTGCGTACCAAAGCCCTGCGCCAGTACGTGCCCGTGCTGCGGGCGCACCTGGCGGGCGAAAACCCGTTTCCGCTCCCCGTGCGGGCCAGCAAAGCGCTGGACCGCAGCCAGGGAAGCGCGTATATCTACGCGCAGCAGCAGGAGCTGCTGGCGCATTCCAAAAACCGCACGGGCGCGGGCTACACCCTGGCTACCAAGCCCAACCGCAAAACAGGCCAGAGCGAAATCAGCGGCATCGCTTTCGATACGCTGGCCGATTTCCTGGGCTTTATCGGCAAGCAAGCCGAGTTTGCGGCCTTTGAAGCCAACGCCGTCCGAACGGTCGCCGCGCTGCCCGAATTGCTGCCGCTGCTGCACCAGTCGCCGCGCCTGCTGCTCGACCATGCCGCCGACTGGGCGGCCTTGCTGACGGTCTGCGCGTATTTCGAGGAAAATCCGCAGCCCAATTTATACGTGCGCAGCCTGCCGCTGGCCCTGCCCACCAAGTTTGTGGAGCAGCACCAAGCCGCCCTGCGCCCGCTGCTCGACTACCTGATTCCAGACCATGTGCGGGCGGAGGAAACCGACTTTTTTCGCCGCTTCCACCTGCTGTTGGAGGAGCCTGGCATAAAGCTGCGCTTCCTAGATGCGGCGCAGCGGATGCACCCGGCCGTGTCGCAGATGAGCTTGTGGGCCAGCGAGTTTCGGCAGCTGAAGCTGCTTTGCCAGCGGGTGTTCGTAGTGGAGAACCTGACTACTTTTCTTTCGTTTCCCTTGCTCGAAAACAGTATCGTCCTCTGGGGCGGCGGCTTTGCCGTGAGCCTGCTGGCGGGGGCCGACTGGCTGGCCGAGAAGCAGCTGCTTTACTGGGGCGATATCGACGTACATGGCTTTCAGATTCTGGCCCGGCTGCGGGTGCACTTCCCCGCCACGCAGTCGCTGCTGATGGACGCGGGCACGTTTCGGCGCTACCACGCCGGGGGCGTGGGTACGGGGTTTGCGACACAGGCGCTGCCTGGCCTCACGCCCGATGAACAGGTACTATACCAGGAATTGCTGCGCACCAACGGGCGGCTCGAGCAGGAGCAGTTGCCGGCGGCTTATGTAGCAGCAGCAGTTCACCTGATGCTACAAGCCAGCACGTAGCTGCTATCTATACTAGCGCCTCTGGCTCGCCAAATTCCCACATCGCAGCCAGTTCTCCCACTTCTTGCGCTTCGGCGCAATGTGGCCTTTTAAGTACTTCTCCATCACGAGTGCAGCGCAAGGCGCGGCCGACAGGCCGCCGAAACCCGCATTTTCAATGTAAACGGCCACCACAATCTTGGGCTTATTTGCCGGGGCGAAGCCTGCAAAGGTGGCGTGGTCGTCGCCTTCGTCGTTTTGCACAGTGCCGGTTTTGCCAGCTACTGTGATGCCGACATCGGCAAGGCTGGCCAGCTCGGCGGTGCCACCGCGCTGCATGGCGGCCATCATGCCGGGCACCAAGGCGGCAATGTTGGCGCTATCGACTAGGGTGCGGTGCTTTTCGAGAAAGCGCGGCAGCGGCTTGCCCGTGCGGCCGATGGCCTTCACGAAATGGGGCGTGATGTACCAGCCCCGATTGGCAATAATGGCTTGCACATTCGCCATTTGCAGGCCGGTCAGATTGATTTCGCCTTGCCCGATGCTGAGTGAGTAAATAGACTTAAACGTCCAGTTCTTGGTGCGGCGTGCCTTGTCGTAATACGCTGGCGTGGGTAAAAAGCCGGGCTGCTCGCGGGCAATGTCCACACCCAGCAACGTGTCGAGGCCAAACGAGCGCACGTAGCGCCGCCACGCGCCTAGATTGGTGTGGCGGGCCGCCACGGTGTCGGCCAGCGTGGCCGCCGAGTCGGGCCTAGGGTCTACCACAGCGCGCAGCGTTTGATAGAAATAGGGGTTGCAACTGTATTTCAGGGCCAGCGTGAGGTTGCGCGCCTGCGGGTGCTGGTGCACGCAATTGATGAGCGACTGGTCGCAGGGGAACGAGGTATCATTGGTAATGGCCCCGAGCTGCAAGGCCACGGCGGCATTCACGAGTTTGAACACCGAGCCGGGTGGGCTAGCAGCCACGGCGGGCCGGTTGAGCAGCGGGCGGTTTTCGCGGTCTTGCAGCAGGGCGCGGCGCTCGGGGTTGCGGCCGGGCGCGGTGAGCACGGCGGGGTCGTAGCTAGGGGCCGACACACAGGCCAAGATTTCGCCGGTGCTAGGCTCTAGGGCCACGATGTAGCCGCGGCGCTCGCCCAGCAGGCGCTCGGCATAGGCTTGCAGCTTGGCATCGAGGCTCAAATGCAAGTCTTGCCCGGCCTGATAGATAGTATCGGCGGCCCAACGGCCGTGCACGCGGCCGTGCCCATCGGTGCGCGGGTGGTAGGCACCCCGGTGGCCGGTCAGCAGAGTATTATAATAACCCTCGATGCCGGGGTTGCGCAGGCGGTAGTAGCGGCCGCGCTCCAGCTTTTGGGCCAGGTACAGAAACGGCGCCGCGGCGGCTGGTTGGTAGCCCAGCACCGGCGCGGCCACCTGCGTGAGGTAGGTGCGCTCGCGGCGGCGGCGCACCGTTAGGCCCGGCCACTCGGCGGCGTGGTGGCGCAGGCTAGCTGCTTCGGGCTGCGTGAGGGTCAGCTCGATGGGCCAGCGCTGCACCCTAGGTGGGGCGGGCTTGGGCTTGGCCGTATCAGGAGGCATATTGCCCAGCGAATCGGGTACTAGCTCGGGGCGGCGGGGCGGCGGCCCTGCTGGCAGCCGGGCCGCAAATACCCGCGCCTGCAACGCACCGTCAGGCCAGCCCATGAGCTGGTTGAAAGCCACCGTATCGAATTCAGCCAGCTTGGGCAGCGTGAGGGTGTAGTGCGCCCGCGTAGCCACCAGCGGCTCGCCGTGGCGGTCGAGCAATTGCCCCCGAATGGGCTCGTATACCTCGCGGCAGTCGTAGTAGTCTTCGGCTGGGGCTGAGGCAGTTGGAGCCGAGCACGCGGCGAGGCCGCCTAGGGTAGTTAGTAGCGCAAGAAAAGTGGGTAAGCGGGTGGGAAACATCAAGTAAAGTTACGGCTGAGGCAAGGAGCTTGCCCGTGACTTCGGCGAACGGCGGCTACCCCTCTTTAAAGCAGGAATTGAACACGCTGTACTCACTACTAACCCTTGAAAATTGGCTGTCATGCTGAACTGGCGACGCCTCTCCTCAGGTAAGTAGTACCGCTGCATGCGATAAGCTGCATCACCCGCGTAGCATGACAGCCAGTTTTTAACGCGTGGCCTAGCGCACTGTTACCTAATAGCGCCGCCGGGCGGCCGTACTTTTGTGCTGTGTACGACTTCCTCACTACCTCGCCCTGGCCCGACTATGAGCTGCTCGACAGCGGCAACTTTCAGAAGCTCGAACGCTTCGGCAAGTATGTGCTGGCCCGCCCCGAGCCCCAGGCCATTTGGGACACGGCCCTGCCCGCCAGCGAGTGGCAGCGCGCCGATGCCACCTTTGCCCGCGCCCCTGGCAGCACCGAAAAAGGCCAGTGGAGCCTCAAAAAAGGCATGCCCGAGCAGTGGGTTATCGGCTACGAGCGGCCCGATGGCTTGAAGTTGCGCTTCCGCCTGGGTTTATCCTCATTTAAGCACGTAGGGCTATTTCCAGAGCAAGACCCCAACTGGCAATTTATTTATAACCAGACCCGTAAGCGCCAAGCCAAGCTGCCTAGGGTGCTCAACCTGTTTGCCTACACTGGCGCGGCCACGCTGGCCGCCCGCGCCGCCGGGGCCGACGTGACGCACCTCGACTCGGTGAAGCAGGTTAACTTCTGGGCCCGCGACAACATGGAGGCCAGTGGCCTCGACGGCGTGCGCTGGCTGGTTGAAGACGCCATGAAATACGTGCGCCGCGAGGTGAAGCGCGGCAGCAAATACCAGGGCCTCATCCTGGACCCGCCCGCCTACGGCCGCGGCCCCAACGGCGAGAAGTGGCAGCTAGAAGACGAGCTCAACGAGATGCTCAAGCTCAGCCAGCAGCTGCTCGACCCCGAGGACCATTTTCTGGTGATAAACTTGTATTCGCTGGGCTTTTCGGGCTTGATATTGGACAATCTGACCCAGGCCATTTTCCCCGGCAAGAAGGCTGTGCGCGAGTTGGGCGAAATCTATTTGCACGACGCCAACAAGCGCAAGCTGCCGCTGGGCACGTTCTGCCGCTTTGCTACCTAGGCGCACCCTGCGGCAGCGGACGGTTGAGCCAGTGGTGGAATAGCCAAGCACCCAGCCCATAAGCTAGCACATCGAATGGGTCGGCGACGGCGCGGGGTGACCACAGCGGCAGCAATCCCTCAAACCATACTGATACGCCCGCCCACGCTCCAACCAGCCACGCCACCGGCAGGGTACCGCACCGGTCTATCAGGCCGCGGTGCGCGGCCAGCGCCAGGCTCAGTAGCAGCGGCAGGCATAGCAAGTCGCCTAGGTAAGAGCTGACCAGGGTGGGCAGTGGCTGGTGCAGCCAGCCGTGATTGAGCCGCAGGGCAGCATAGAGCAGCGCGGCGCCCACCATCAGCGGGTGGTGCAAGTGGCTATACCATTTCTCGCTAGCCCGCCGCAATCGTCGCTACCCAGATAAAAAATGACAGCAGCGCGATGAACAGCAGCTGGCCACCCCGGACTATCCACTTCAAAAACCGTATGATGGCCGAATCGTCGGGGTGAATCTGGATAAGGCGTATCCTAGATGCTGCATTTTTGTGGGCTGTGGCGGCTTCTTGCCGGGCACGGTTGCTGGCCTGGGGGTCAAGGAGCTTGCCGCAGTGCGAGCAGCGGTCGTTGGGCTGCATATCCCACTCCGACCACTGCTCGCAGAAAGGGCATTTCTTAGTGGAAACCAATTTTTCCTCATCCATTATTCATTTTACGCAGAGCTCAGCCACAACGTTTATAAGACCGGCCGCTATCTTGCGCCGATGCCCCGCTGCATCTGCTTTCTCTTTGCTTCTATATGCACGCTCCCGTACTGCACCGCCGCTTGGCGCTTATTGACATGGGTACCAATACCTTCCACCTGCTTATTGTGGAAGACCGGCCGGGCCAGCCGCCGCACACTTTAGTGCGCACCAAAGTAGGCGTGCGCCTAGGTGAAGGTGGTATCAGCCAGGGCGAAATAGCACCCGCGCCCTACGCCCGCGCCCTGCAAACGCTGCGCGGCTTTAAGGAAGAAATAGAACTTCACCAGGTGACGGAGGTGCGCGCCACGGCCACCAGCGCCATGCGCGTGTCGCGCAACGGCTCCGACCTAGTGCGCGACATCCTGGACCAAACCGGCATTCAGGTAGAGGTAATCGGTGGCGAGCGCGAGGCCGAGCTCATTGCCAAAGGCATCCGGCAAGCGGTGGCCCTAGGTACCGAAAAACACCTGCTGATGGACATCGGCGGCGGCTCGGTCGAGTTCATCATTGCCAACGAGGACACCATTTTCTGGAAGCAGAGCTTTGAGATTGGCGCGCAGCGGCTGCTCGATAAGTTCTTCACCGAGCCTAGCGGCGTGTTTCCGCGCGAAAGCCTGCGCGCCCAAATCGCCTACCTAGCCGAAACGCTGACGCCGCTCACGGCGGCCGTGGCCGAGCACAAGCCGCTAGCCGGGCTAGTGGGCAGTTCGGGCAGCTTCGATACGCTGGCCGACCTTACGGTGGGCCGCGTGCGCAAGGAAGCCGAACTGCCGCCCAGCACCTGGCTGTCGGTGTCCAACTTTGAGCAACACTTCGCCCAGTTGCTCACCCTCAACCATGACGAGCGTGTGGCCCTACCAGGTATGTTTCCGATGCGGGCCGACATGCTGGTGGTAGCCAGCGTTATTGTGGAATACGTGTTGAAAACGTATGGTTTAACGCGCATTACGACCTCGGCTTTTGCTTTGAAAGAAGGCCTGCTGGCCGAGTTGCTAGGCAAGTAGCTCGGACTACAAAGCCCGAACTACTTTTTGCTAGACTCTAGCCCTACCCTATCACCGGCCACTTTGTGGATGAAGGCGAGCTTGCGCTGCACATCGGGGCTGATGATGAAGGGGTATGGGTCGGGTTGGCCCATGCTGCGGTTGAGGCTGTTGAGCGCGAAAGTGAGCGGCAGCCACATGGCCATAATCTGGCCAAAATCAGCTACTTGATAGGGGTCTTGAATGGCGGCGCGCAGGCCTTGCTCTGATAGTTCTTCGAGGGGCTCGAGGCGCAGGCCGTAGGCCGAGCCCGTTTGCAGCGTGTCGATGATGTGGAGGTAGTGGGCCCAGGTTTCGGCCCAGTCTTCCCAGGGGTGGCTGGTGGCGTAAGCACTGATGAAGTGCTGCTGCCAGTCGGGCGGGGCGCCCTGGGCGTAGTGCCTTTTAAGGGCTTCGCCGTAGTCCTGGCGGTCGTCGCCAAAAAGCTGCCGAAATTCCTCTAGGTGGGGCGACTTGGCAATAAGACGGTCCCAATAATAATGGCCCACCTCGTGGCGGAAGTGACCTAGCAGCGTACGATACAGCTCGTGCATGGCCTGCCGAGCCTGCTCGCGCTCGATAGCATCTGCCTCAGCTATATTAATGGTAATTAACCCGTTGTCGTGGCCCGTCATGACGCGTTGCTCGGGGCTTTCGTCGGCTTTGAAATCAAATTGCAAGCCTTCGTCGGGGTACACGCGCTTGCTCACCACGGGTAGGTGTAGGCACAGTAGGCTGTATACAAGGCGGTGCTTGGCCACTTCGATACTCTGCCAGCGCTGCAAGAAGCCGGGTTGCCCTAGGTCAGGAATGGTGCGATTGAGGTCGCAAGCCAGGCAGAAGGGCGTGGCGCTATCTGTGGGCACCAACCAGTTGCAAGCGTCGTGCTGGTGGTTTTGGCAATAAGCGTATGTGCTGCTAGCCGGCTCGTTATAAATACGATAGGTGCGACCGTCGGGCTCGGCTACCAGTGGGCGCAGCTGGAGCTGGGTAGATTCAAAACCCAGTGGGTAGTGGCATTTTTCGCACTGGCTGTTTTCAAAATATACTACTTGCCCGCAGTGGGTGCAGCTAAAGAGTTTCACACAGAAGTTGGCTTGATACGTTGGCTATGAACGGACAAGCGGCGGGGAAGTTGAGTACTAAACAGCGGCAAGTGTTAGCAATCATCATTTTTCAGGTGACTGTATCATTTAAGGGCATTGCTATACTATTCAGCTATATTTTTAAATTTTACGTTGTTTATTTAGCCCCTAGGGTATCTACAGAATATAATTTACTTTGAAGAGACCCCCGAACTTATACCACCTGCGCTATGCCGAACAATCCGCTTTTAAGTTCTTATGCCGAGCAGCCCCAGGTATGGGATGAGATGTTTCAGGCCGGTGCGGTGCGGCCCGAATACCAGGCCTTCGTGGCAGCGCTTGAAAACCTAGCTGGCGCCGAAATGACCCGCAAGGACGAATTGGCTAAAAAGCTTTTTATGAGCCAGGGTATCACCTTCACGGTGTACAGCAGCGGCGAGGGCATAGAGAAGATTTTTCCGTTCGACGTTATTCCGCGCATCATCTCTAATAGCGAGTGGCTGCGCATCGAGGCGGGCATCAAGCAGCGGCTGAAGGCGCTGAATATCTTTCTAAAAGATATTTATCACCAACAGTTTATCTTGAAGGATGGCGTGGTACCGGCGGCGCTCGTATACTCGTGCCCGCAGTTTTTGCGCGAAATGATGAATGTGCAGGTGCCGCACGACGTGTACACGCACATTGCGGGCGTGGACCTCATACGGGACCACGACGGCGAGTTTTACGTGCTTGAGGACAACCTGCGCACGCCCTCCGGGGTGTCGTACATGCTGGAGAATCGCAGCATCACGTACCGCATTTTCCCCGACTTACTGCCCAAAAGCAACGTTCTACCGGTCAAAGGCTACCCCGATTTGCTGTACCGTAATTTGCAAGCACTGGCCGACCACCAGACCAGCGACCCCACGGTGGTACTGCTCTCGCCGGGCATCTACAACTCGGCGTATTTTGAGCACAGCACCTTGGCGCGCCTCATGGGCATTCAGCTGGTGGAGGGCCGCGACCTCATCGTGCACAACCACTTTGTGTACATGAAAACCACGAAGGGGCTGGAAAAAGTAGACGTTATCTACCGCCGCGTCGATGATGAGTTTCTCGACCCGCTCGCCTTCCGGCCCGACAGCGCCCTCGGGGTGCCGGGCCTGTACTGGGCCTACCGCAAGGGCAACGTAGCTATTGCCAACGCCATGGGCAACGGCGTGGCCGATGACAAAGCCGTGTACTGCTACGTGCCCGACATGATACGCTACTACCTAGGCGAGGAGCCAATTTTGAAAAACGTGCCCACCTACCAGCTCGAAAATGCCGAGCACCGCGAGCTGGTTTTTAAGGACATGGACAAGATGGTGATTAAGCGCACCAACGAGAGCGGCGGCTACGGCATGCTCATCGGCAGCGCCGCTACGGAGGCCGAGATGGCCGATTTCCGCCAAGCCATTCTGGGCGACCCGCGCAGCTTCATTGCCCAGCCCATTATCAGCCTCTCGTCTACGCCGTGCTATATCGATGGCAAACTGCAACCTAGGCGCATCGACCTGCGGCCGTTTGCGCTGTGCGGGCCTTCGGGCATTGATATTGTGCCCGGCGGGCTCACGCGGGTAGCCCTACGAGAAGGGTCGTTGATTGTGAATTCGTCGCAGGGCGGAGGCAGCAAGGATACGTGGGTGCTGGGCAATTAAGCGCTAGCGTGTAACCCCACCCCCAGCCCCCTGCCCTCCAGGAGAGGGGGAGCCTAACATAATTAGACAGCTCTTTACTACTTATAAACAACACTTTACCCAAAGCTTACCACTATCGTCAGGCTCCCCCTCTCCCGGAGGGGAGGGGGCCGGGGGGTGGGGTTACACGCTAGCACAACCCTATGCTTTCTCGCGTTGCCGACACTATCTACTGGCTGGGCCGCTACATGGAGCGCACCCAGGCCATGCTGCAGGTTATTCGTATTCAATACATTGCTTCGCAAGACGAGCCGCACTATTGGGGCTGGCTGCCGCTGCTGTATGCCTTCGGCGACCTCAGCGACGAGGACATCGCCAAAAAGGCGCCGCACACGCCGCAGGTGCTCTACCATCTCATTTTTGACCGCGAAAACGGGGCGTCGGTGTATCACAACATCGTGCGGGGCCGTGAGAATGCGCGCGCCGTGCAAGACCACATTACGAAGGAGGTGTGGCAGAGCCTCAACGACTACTACCACCTCATCAGGCGCGACGACATGGCGCACCTTACCCTTGGCGAAGACCCCGTATCGGGCCTCGATGCGCTTACGCAGCAGAGCGTGTTGTATGTGGGCACGGTCCAAAACACCATGCCCCGCGATGAAGGCTACCTCTACCTCAAGCTAGGCAAGTTTCTGGAGCGCGCACTGCAAACGGTTGACCTACTGCGCATCAATCAGCATTTATTTGACCAGGAAAACGTGGCGCACTCGCCCGAGCTGCGCTACTTGCTCTACGGTCTGCTGGGCTATGAGCTGTACGTCAAAACCTACCAGGGCCAGATTGACGCCACTAGCGTGCTAGAACTAGTGCTCTACAATTCAGACTTTCCGCACTCGTTGCGCTACAGCCTCGAGCAACTGCTGCGCTACTGCGAGCGCCTCAAGGACAAAAGCCGGCCCGAGAGCTACGAGCAGCTGCGCTTTCTCATTGGCAAGGCGCGCACTACGGTGGCCTACAGCACGATGCATGCACAGCAGCCCGGCGCCCTAGGTCAGTTTTTGGGCCAAGTGCGAGGTGAACTGCTGGACGTGACGGCCGCCTTGAGCAACCTGTACTTTGGCAACGGCTAAGGTACCCTAACGCGTCTGTCCTTGCGCGCACCGGGCCGGGCAGCAAGCGCACTAAGGATGGCGCGGCTCAATAAGTGCGCTTGCTGCCCGGCCCGGTGCGCGCAAGGACAAAATCGACTTGCTATTTAAACTTATGCCTACCTATAAAATCCTGCACCGCACGCGCTACGCCTACGCCGCGCCAGTTACCGACTGCACCAACCAGCTAATGATATACCCGCTGCCCGACCACCGGCTGACGGTAAAGAGCCATACCGTGAGCATCACGGGGCAGCCAGAGGTGGCGCTGTTCACCGATTATTTCGGCAATCAGGTCGGCGTTTTCTCACTCATTGCGCCGCATTCCGAGCTGCTGATTGAGTCGGTGGCCGAGGTCGAAACGCGTGCCATCCAGTTTCCGATGGATGAGGAACCCGCCGCTACGCAGTGGGAAAACCTGGCCAACCTGCGCACCGATGTAGCCTTCATGGACTTCCTAAAATCGCCGCATTCGGAGCTGGAGGCCGAGTTGCGGACGGCACTAGGGGGCATTGTCACTTTTGGGGCTAAGCCGCTGAAGCAGGCACTCGAACTCTCCGAATATGTGCACGATAAGTTTGAGTACCGCCAGGGCGTAACCAGCATCGAAACGCCCATTGAAGAAATCTGGCGGCTGCGGGCGGGCGTGTGCCAAGACTTTGCGCACATGCTGCTCTACTTGCTGCGCCTTATGGGGCTGCCGGCCCGCTACGTGAGCGGCTACGTGTGCCCCCGCCAAGAGGGCGTGCGTGGGGCGGGCGCTACCCACGCCTGGGTCGAGGTTTACGTACCGTTCTACGGCTGGCTGGGCCTCGACCCCACCAACAACTGCATCGTGAATGACGGGCACGTGCGCATGGCCATCGGCCGCGAGTTTGCCGACTGCACGCCCACTAAAGGCACTTACAAAGGCACCGGCGCACATACCTTGGAAGTTTCGGTGCACATTGAAAACGGCACCCCTCGCCTACCCGACGAAGTAACCGAGGCGCCGGTGTACGTGCAGCAGTCGCCCGCCGCTGAGGCCCCGGTCAACTCGTACCGCAAATACCTGCTGTGGGAGCAGCAACAGCAACAACAGCAGCAGTAGTCGAGGTACCGCGCAATTAAAAGCCCGCCGGGCGGGCCTGAGGGCTTACCCGGCGGGCTTTATTTCTTCTAGTGGTATTTAGCCACGTAGAGCTTATAGAAATGTTACGGGCACAGTAAAGCTTACTGCAACTGGCTTACCGTCTTGCCGGCCGGGCTCAAAGCGGGGTAGCTGCTGTATAGAAGCTAACACGGCATTATCGAGGGCTGGGTTTAAGCCTTTCACGATTTTAGTCTCCCGCACTTCGCCTTTCTCATTTACTGTAAACTGCGCAAAAACCTTGCCTTTCGGAGTATTCCCCTTAGTCATTGACTTTGGATACTCCACGTTCTGGCGAATGGTATTCACGATAGCTGCCTGCCCGCCTCCACCGGGTAGTTGCGGCATTTGCTCTACGTATGTGAATACCTTTTTACCGCCGCTAGTAGTTGGTTGAGGAGGCGCGGGGCGCACTGGCACTCGCGTCACGGTTACTACCGCTTCGCCCGGTTTATTCCCATAAATGATATTGACCTGCTGCGTAGTGCCCGGCTCATACTTGCCACCTGTTCGTATAGAATCTTCGCGCTCAGCTATGCGTGTTTTACGAGCGATATCATCTTGCCAAGCTTTTTGCTGCGCGGCGCTAGGCACTGGCCCGCCCTGCGCCAGCGCGGCGTGGCTACCGAGAAAGAATAATCCACCTAGGGCGGGCAACACGAGCCACTGCTTCCAGCGGCGCACGGGAACTTGATTCTGCAACATAGCAATGCGGGTGAGGGTGAAGGAAAAAGTGAAGGGCTGGAGTAGTGTGGAATACGCTACCCCACTCAGTTGCTGGGCTGCCAAGCGAGCTAGCAAGGTGGGGTAAACCATCTCTTGGGAAGCGCCCCCAGCGGCGGCTCGGTCGGCGAGCAACTCGTGGGTGAGGCGCAGGGCCGGCAGCAGCAGATGGGCAAAAGGATTGGGCCAGAGCACAGCCCGCCACGCTTCGAGCCACAGCACATCGAAGGTGTGGCGCTGCTGCACGTGGGCCAGCTCGTGGGTGAGCACGGCCGCGGCCTCGGCGGGCAGTAGGTGGGCCGTTTCATCCCAGAAAACGACCCGGCCGAATGAACTGACCGGCAGTTGCCCGCCGGTGTAGGCCAGCACATAGCTGGACCGCACCTCGCGCGGCAGGCGGCGGGCCAGCCACCACAGCCGCCCTACCTGCCAGGCCAACCGTCCCAGCCCTAGGGCTACCCCAGCGAGGTAAACGGCCCCAAGCCATTCCCATGCCGACCACCCAGCGCTAGAGGCTGCTACTGGCTCAGTCTGCACCACTGGCAGCAGTACCGCCGCTACACCAGTTTTGCTGGTAGCCACGGCCACAGTGGAGCTGTTGAGCCACAGCGGCAGCGCCGGGCGCGGCAGCAGGGGCAGCGCAGCCGCTAGCAGCGGGGCCAGCAGCAAGAAGGCCCGGTTGTAGCCGAAGCAGCGCTCGCCGCGCAGCGCCAGCCGGTACACCAGCCACAAAGCACCTAGGGGCAGCAACGTGCCCACCAGCCAGATTAGCAGGGAGAAAATGCTCATAGTTACGGGTCGGCTTTGAAGGTGGCTTTGCCAGCGAGTGCGGGCTGCGTAAACGAGCTGCCGAGATAGCCGCCCAGTAGCTTGTGCAGCGCAAAGCGGCGGTAGTCGTCCTGTGCCACTAAGGCGTGGTAGCGGTAGGCTCATAGCCCACGAAGCCCTTTTGTTCTAGCATCCTCCTGGAGGTAAGCACCTAGGGCATTTGTGAAATTTGCTGGCAAATACTTTACTACCGGGCAGGGTTTTGCCAGGAGCCACTTTCGGGCATTTATGCTTGCTCGTAACTGCGTTTAAAATGGCTTATCGGCTGAGGAAGCAGTGGAATGAAGCTCCTAGCAACGCTACTCGCATTTACTTTTTGATGCACTAACAGCCAGCAAAAGAGGCGGTGCAACAGTTTGCACTGCCTCTCTTTCTTAAAAGCTGCTTTTAAAAATCCTTCTCGGTTAAAGGCTTCCTAGGTAGGCAGCGCACTATTATCCCAAGTGCTAGCGCCACGCCATAGCACAGCCAGAAGCTACTCTTGGTAATGTGGTGACCGAAGCGCAGGGCGGCCACCGCGAGCAGCAGCCCGGTGAGAAACAGGTAGAAGGCTATTTGCAAGCGAGGCGTTTTCATAGCTGATGCCGCTTTGAATTATAGTATTATCGTTGATTACCTAGCGCTTGACCACCTTTATAGGCACGGTAAAGGATACCGCAACGTTTTGTCCATCCTGCTTGCCAGGCGTGAAGCGCGGAAGCTTTTGCACAGCTATTATCGCCGCCTTATCAACGACAGCATCTAGCCCTTTTACCACGCTAGCATCTTCCACTATACCATCACTGTCCACTGTAAACTTAATGAACACCCTCCCCTCGCTTGTGGTCTCAGCAGGGTATTCAAAGTTCTTCTGTATAGCCTCTAAGATAGCCTGCTGCCCACCTCCATCAGGCAGCTCTGGCATTTGCTCGACGAAGGCATACACTTTTGCGCCGCTTTTGCTGAACTCAGGAGGAAGTGGGCGCGGGGCGGGTATCCGGGTAATGGTAACTACCTCCTCTCCCGGCTTATCCATGTACTTGATGTTAACCTGCTGCACAGTGCCTGGTTCAAACTTGCCGCCTGTGCGCAATGAGTCTTCATATAGTGCTGCGCGCACCTTACGCTGAAGCTCCTCTTTGTTCGCTTTTTGCTGCGCTGCGCTAGGCACTGGTCCACCCTGCGCAAGCGCCACATGGCTACCGAGAAAGAACAACCCACTTAGGGCGGGCAACACGAGCCACTGCTTCCAGCGGCGCACGGGATTCTGATTTTGCAACATGGCAATGCGGGTGAGGGTGAAGGAAAATGTGAAGGGTTGAAGCAACGGAGAATACGCCGGGCCACTGAGCCGCTGGGCCGCTAGCCGCGCCAGTAGTGTGGGGTAGGTAGCCGGCTGGGCCGCACTGCTGGCGGCTGCGGCATCGGCCAGCAGTTCGTGAGTGAGGCGCAGGGCCGGCAGTAGCAAGTGCACAAAAGGATTGGGCCAGAGCAGGGCCCGCCATGCTTCGAGCCATAGTACATCGGTGGTGTGACGCTGCTGCACGTGGGCCAGCTCGTGGGTGAGCACCGCAGCGGCTTCGGCAGGAGGCAAGCTGGCCGTTTCATCCCAGAAAACGACCCGGCCAAACGAGCTAGCCGGCAGCCGCCCTCCGGTGTAGGCCAGCACGTAGCCGGGTCGTACCTCGCGGGGCAGGCGGCGGGCCAGCCACCACAGGCGCCCCACCTGCCAGGCTAATCGCCCGAGTCCTAGGACTACCCCAGCTAGGTAGATAGCCCCAAGCCACTCCCACGCTGACCACCCGGCGGCAGCAGGAGCCGCTACTGGCTCAGCCTGCACCACTGGCAGCAGCACCGCCGCTACTCCAGGTTTGTTGGTGGCTACGGCCATGGCGGAGCTGTTGAGCCACAGCGGCAGGGCGGGGCGCGGCAGCAGAGGCAGCGTGACTGCTAGCGCCGGGGTTAGGAGTAAGAACGCGCGGTTGTAGCCGAAGCAGCGCTCGCCGCGCAGCGCCAGCCGGTACACTAGCCATAGGATACCTAGGGGCGGCAGCGTACCCGCCAGCCAAGTCAGGAGGAAGGGCGCGCTCATGACTGTGGGTCGTTGTCGGGGATAGTTGGCGAGGTGGGCGGGGCATCGGCTTGGGCCTGGCGCAGCAGGGCGTCGAGCTGGGCGGCGTCGAGGTTTTCGTCTTGGGCGAAAAAGGAAACCAGTTGTGTAAACGAGCCGCCGAAGTAGCCGCGCAGCAGCTTGCGTAGGGAAAAACGGCGATATTCGTCCTGCGCCACCAGGGCGTGGTAGCGGTAGCCGCGCCCCACCGGCTCGTAGCCGACGAAGCCCTTTTGCTCTAGTATTCGCACGATAGTGCTCACGGTAGTAAGCGCTGGCTGGGGCGCGGGCAGGTCGGCCAGCACGTCCTTCACGGCGCTGGGGCCGCGCCGCCAGAGTATCTGCATCACTTGCTCTTCGGCACGGGTGAGCTCAGGAAAGGGAGTAGACATAAGCATTTGATTTGCTTGACAAAACGAAGTACGTACATTTTCAACGTAAATATTAGTTTATAACTAATATTTACGTTGAAAATGTATAAAATACTGATTTACAGGCCATAAATTTTACATAAAACTACTTGGCCGCTAACGTCTTTTACAAAGGGCCAGTAGGTTTGTATTCCATCAATCTTGCCCTAGCGCTGCGACATAGCGCGCCAATGGGCAGCTTGTTCCTGCCATGAAGTTCTCTTATCAACAGCTTTTCACCTTCGCCGAGCAAGTATTTCTGAGCATCGGCTGCCCGCCCGATGATGCCACGCTAGCCACTGAAACCCTGCTTTCAGCCGATTTGCGGGGCGTCGATTCGCACGGCGTGGCGCGGCTTTCGGGCTACGTGCGCCTCTGGGAGGCGGGCCGCATCAACACGACCCCCAGGGTGGGCGTCACTTACGAAACGCCCAGCACGGCCGTGGTCGATGGCGATGGTGGCCTAGGCCTCGTGGTGGGCCCCAAGGCCATGCGCGTGGCCATGCACAAGGCCGAGCAAGTGGGTACCGGCTGGGTGTCGGTGAAGAACTCCAATCACTTCGGCATCGCAGGCTACCACGCCATGCTAGCCCTAGCGCAAGACATGATAGGAGTGGCTATGACCAACGCCTCGCCGCTGGTGGCACCCACCTATTCGCTCGAACGGCTCCTAGGCACCAACCCCATTGCGGTGGCCGTGCCCGCCGGCGAGCAGCCCGATTTTGTGCTCGACATGGCTACCACTACCGCCGCCAATGGTAAGCTTGAGATAGCGCAGCGCAAGAACTTGCCCATCCCCGAAGGCTGGGCGCAGGATGCTGAAGGCCGCCCCAGCACCGACGCCAACGCCGTGAAAAATGGCGGCGCCTTGCAGCCCCTAGGTGGTGCCACCGGCTCGCACAAAGGCTACGGTCTTGGCGCTGTAGTCGACATCTTTTCGGCCGTGCTCAGCGGCGCCAATTATGGGCCGTGGGTACCGCCGTTCGTGGCTTTCTTGCAGCCTTCGGCCAACCCCGTGGGCCAGGGCCTAGGTCACTTCTTTGGGGCGATGCGCGTCGATGCTTTCCGCCCCGCCGATGAGTTTAAAAGCCACATGGACAACTGGATAAAAACTTTCCGCGAAGCCAAAGCTGTAGAAGGCCAGCGCGTCCTCATCCCCGGCGACCCTGAGCGTGAAATGGCGGCGCACCGGCTCCTAGATGGCTTGCCTCTGCTCGATGCGGTAGTGAAGGATTTGGAAACTGTGGGCGCGAAGTTTGGGGTACAGCTCTAGCTTTTCGTTAAAGCAACCAAACAAAAACCGTCTGTCATGCTGAGCTCCGCGAGGCATCTTCATCGCTTCACTCAACGTTGTGGTAGAGATGCTTCGCGGAGCTCAGCATGACAGACGGTTTTTGATTATAGCAGACTTTTAGCTATCGGCCGGCAGTCCTCGAAGCAAGTAATTGTATTAGCAGCACCCAGCCCACCGCGCTGCTCCAGCCGGCCAATACATCAGAAGGAAAATGCACGCCTAGGTACATGCGCGCCCAGCCTACGCTCAACGCAAAGAGCGGAGCCAGCACCCACCACCCGCGCCGGTGAGGCGGCGTGATGAAGAACAGCGCCGCCGCCAGCGCCGCCGTATCCATGGCATGGCCACTGGGGAAGCTGAACGTGTGCTCGGGCCGCAGGCTGGGCCATAAATCGGGCCGGGAGCGCGTGGCTAGGCGCTTGATAACCTGCGTGAGCAGCATCGAGCCACCCACGCCTAGCGCAAACAGCCAGGCATCGCGCCGACGGCCGGCGTAGGCCAGCGCGGCGGTAGTGAGCACGCCAGCCGCTATCATTGGGCCGGTATTGCCTACGATGGTAAAAAACACGGTCACCCGGTCGAGCACCGGGGTGGCGTGGCGGTGCAGCGCCAGCAGCACCGGCGCATCAAACGGCGCACTGCCGCGGCCGAGTACCAACGCTGCCATCGAGCCAAATAACCCCCAGGCTACTGCGGCAGGCGGCCACAAACTACGCGGGCGAACCGACGGTGAATTAGAAGAAGCGAGTGGCAACTGCGTGACGGGCATATAAAACAGGTAAGCAGGCTGCTTACGCAAAAAGCTGGCGCGCAGTGGGTGGGGCCGTGCTATTTTGCCGCGTCGCCTATCCTTAAAACCCGGCTTATGCAAGATTTTACCACGGAGCGCCTGCTCCTGCGTCCGCTACACCTAGGCGATGCGGCCGGAATGTTCGAGCTTGACACTGACCCGGCCGTGCACCGCTACCTAGGCGGCATCGGTGGCCCGCGCCCGGCCAGCCTAGCCGACAGCGAGGCGACCATCCGCTTCATTCAGGCGCAGTACGTGGCCAACGGCATCGGGCGCTGGGCGGTGTTACTGCGCAGCACCGGCGAATTTATGGGCTGGGCGGGCCTGAAGCTGGTGACTGACCAAGTCAACGGCCAACGTGATTTTTACGACCTAGGGTATCGGTTTATTCCGCGCTACTGGGGGCAGGGCTATGGCTACGAGGCCGCGCTAGCTTGGCTGAAGCACGGATTCGAAAACTTAAAGCTGCCCCGCATCTGTGCTTATGCAGATGCTAACAACGCGGGCTCGCGCCGCATTTTAGAGAAAATAGGTTTGCAGCCCGGCAATGAGTTTGTGGAAGGGGGCACACGCTGCGTATGGTACGAAGCCGTTACGCCCATACCTCCCTTAAGCTAGCTTAGCGAGGCGGGACTCATTATGTAGCGCAGAGCTCCTTCCCCGCGTATAGCAAGCTCTACTTTACTTTTTGCGTGGGTTCTTTGCTACCTGCGCCTTTGCTTATGTCCGACGCGCACCCGCACGCTCACCGCTTCACTGTAGCCCACCCCGAGTGGGCCACCAACGCCACGATTTACGAAGTAAATGTGCGCAACTACACGCCTGAGGGCACTTTCCAGGCTTTCGAGGCGCACCTGCCACGCCTGGCCAAAATGGGTGTCGTCATTGTGTGGCTGATGCCGATTCATCCCATCGGGCAGGTGGGGCGTAAGGGCAGCCTAGGGTCACCGTACGCAGTGCAGGACTACTACGGGGTGAACCCAGAATTCGGCACGCTCGACGACCTCAAGCACCTCGTAAAAACGGCCCACGATTTAGGGCTGAAGGTTATCCTCGACTGGGTAGCTAATCACACTAGTCGCGACAATGCCCTCATTACTGAGCACCCCGACTGGTACCAGCACGACGCCAATGGCGAGTTAGTGCCGCCGGTGGCCGACTGGACCGACGTAGTCGCCTTCGACTACACCAACCGCGAGTTGCGCCATTACATGGCCGACGCCCTCACGTACTGGGTGCGCGAAGCCGATATCGACGGCTACCGCTGCGACGTGGCCGGCTTAGTACCTACTGACTTTTGGGACGAAGCCCGCCCCGCGCTCGACGCCATCAAGCCGGTCTTTATGCTGGCCGAGTGGGATGAACTGTACCCCTCGGGCGGCCTTAGCTGGGAGGAATTCAACTCCGAAACGCAGTTACTAGAGCGGGCCTTCAATATGACCTTCGGCCTGCGCTTGCACTACTTACTCGACCATATCGCCGAAGGCAAAGCCGACCTAGGTGAGATTGATACCTACCTAGCTGCCGAGCGCGAAAAGTACCCGCCCAGCGTGTACCTGATGCACTTCACCAGCAACCACGATGTGAACACCTGGGACGGCACCGAGTATGAGCGCCTAGGTCCGCTGGCGCTGCCCTTCGCGGTGCTCACGGCGCTGCTGCCGGGTATGCCCCTCCTCTACTCAGGTCAAGAAGCTGCGCTGAAAAAACGGCTGGAATTCTTTGAGCGCGATACTATCGACTGGCAGGATTTCCCCTTACAGGATTTCTACACCAAGCTTTTCCAACTCAAAAAGCGCCATCCTGCCCTGCGCAACGGCGACCCGACTAGTCAGTTTCAGCGCCTCAGTGGCCCGGCTGGGCTCTATGGCTTCATCCGCGAAAAAGGCGGCTCGGCAGTAATCGTGCTCATCAACGCTACGGCCGAGGTGCTGGAGCTACCGGGGCAGAAAACGCTCGTCAATCCGCAGAAAGGCTTATTCGACGTGTTCAGCGGCGAGCAGTTGACGCTAGCCCAGGCCAAGGCTCGCACCGTGCCTGCTCACGGCTACCGTGTGCTGCGCACCCGCGATTAACACTATCATCCGAAAGCGCCTACTAACGTTGGTCATGCAGGGCGGAGCGAAGCATCTCGCGTGATGTAGTAAACCTAGGCGTCTGAGTTTACTGCACCACGCGAGATGCTTCGCTCCGCTCTGCATGACAGCCTATATTTTCTTCCCCTACCCCATGCCCTACGTATTCCTCTTTCTGGCCATCATCAGCGAGGTCATCGGTACTTCTGCCCTAGCTGCTTCCAACCAGTTCACCAAGCTCGTGCCCAGCCTCATCACGGTGGCGGGCTACGGCCTGGGGTTTTACTTTTTCAGCTTTGCGCTCAAAAGTATTCCGATGGGCGTGGCATACGCCATTTGGGGCGGTGTGGGCATTGTGCTGGTCACGATTATCGGCTTCGTTTTCCTCAAGCAAAAGCTTGATTTTCCGGCGCTAGCGGGCATTGCGCTTATTGTCATTGGCGTGCTCGTTATGCAGCTCTTTTCCAAGACGATTTCGCACTAATGCCGCGGTAGTATTACCGGGTACAGTAAACGCTAGGAGGCTATTGGGCCTCTGGCGCTACCTCCAGCGTTAGCACCTGCCCGCCAATCTGCCGAAAGCGGGCTAGGTACGTACTCGGCTCCAGAAGCTGGTACGGGAAGTACAGCCCCGCTGGAACCGCGGGCTGGCCGTCCAGGCCAAGTAGCCGCTCCAATAGCAGAGCGACGCCTAGGGCCGTCAGTGGCATTTGTCCCTGCGGGTGCACCACCGCGTGCCTGGTGCGCAGCGGCTGCCCTGCGTGGTCTTCCCCGGCAAGGTCGACGAGAATTTCCGTGGACATCGGCCCGCCCTGGCGGCGGGTAGAGCTGACGCCCACCGCCAACTGAAACTGCACGTTCGGCGCGCCGGTCGCCGTGGCCAGGCCGAGCACATCGTAGAAGGAGAATATGTCAGCCGGTTGCTCGGTGCCGTCTACGGCGCGAAACGAGGTTTTATTCTCGTCGCCTGTCTGCCAGATAAAGGCGCCATCGCGCCGCACAAGCGCCGCGGGCATGGTCTTGGTTTGGCGCTCAAAATCCACGTAGCCGGCTGGGCCCGTCGCGTCTTGCTCATCGAGCAGCGCGCCAATCTTAATGGTGTGGACCCGGCCAAACGCCTTGGCGAACTCTAGCGTGGGAATAGTGGTAGCGCCGACCAGCCATTCCGTACCCAGGACGACGGGGGCCGCCTGCGGCTGATGCATGTAGGTAGCTACCTCGGGGCCCATCTCGAAGATGCCCGCCGAAATGCTCAGGTGCGGAACCCTGCGGGCCTGGGCAAACCGCAGCGCGGCCAGCCGGTGGTCGGTAAAGAAAACCACTACAGCGCTCACCGGGCGCTGGCCCAGGCCTAGGTCGTCAGCAGCCAGGTCGAGCGCTATGCCTTCGGCGCTGGGTATCGCGGCCGCAGCTTCCTGCGCCTTGGCCAAGTCGCGGCCGCCCAGCAGCAGGGGCATTTCGGGGTGGGCCTCGTGTAGCAAACGGGCTACCCAGCGGCCAACAGTGCCCGAGCCACCAACCAAGAGAATGGGATTTTGTGCCATGTGCAGTTGCAAACAGTTAGTGAGTACTTTTGGCAAAGATAACCTACCATTAGTAAGTTACCAATGGTAGGTTATAAATAACCATTGAAAGCAATCAATTTGACTATGGCTCACCCTTCGGACGCAGAAGCACCTAAACCCACTGCTAGCAGGCTGTCAAAAGAAGAACGCCGGCGCCAATTACTTGATACCGCCCTCGTTATCATCCGCAAGGAGGGGGCCGACCGCCTCACCCTAGGGTACCTAGCCACCCGGGCCGGCGTGTCAAAGCCCATTACCTATGAGCATTTCAGCACCCGCTTCGGGCTGCTGACCGCGCTCTACAAACTATTGGATGAGCAGCAGCTACAAGCCCTGCAAGAAGCGCTGCTGCGTGTTCAAGAGCATCTGCAAGACACGGCGCACGTACTCGCCACCGCCTACATCCATTGCGCTGTAGACACCGGGGGAGAGTTGCACGCGGTAAGGGCCGCTTTGGCAGGCAGCGAAGAAATGGGTGCGGTGCAGCAGGAGTTGCTGGCCGGCTACGTGCAGCTGTTCAGCGCTACCCTGGCTCCTCACAGTTCGCTACCTCCGGCCGCGCTGCACAGGTGCTGCGTCGGGCTGGTTGGTGCCGGAGAATCTCTCTGCGCGCTGATGCTAAGCGGGCAGTGCAGCGAGCAGGAGGCGGCCACTGCATTTTCCTCCTTAATTCAGGGCGGCCTCTTGACGTCTTCGCCTCAACCATAATCGCAGGGCGTACTTGCATAGGGCATCAAGCTCGGTCGAGGTTCGCCCGCCTGGTCAGTTGCCCGCGCTAAACTCATCCTAGGTACGCTACCTCACCAAAAACTAAAAAGGCCTTTCACGCTAGCGTGAAAGGCCTTTTCAAGTGTAGCCGAGTGCAGCTTATTCAGTCAGCTTTTGGGCCCGCCAGGTATTGTTCGACTTGTTCACGTCGGGCAGGATGTTGGTCGGGTTCAGCACTACCTGCGTGAGCGGCGAAGTGGTGCTGGTGCGGAACGTCCAGGTGCCGCCGCGCTGCCAGATTTCGACGGGCAGGCGCACGGTGGTTTTCTTACCGTTGCTTTCCGTGATTTCGGCCGTTACGGGCATAGCCGCCTGGCTCTTGTTTTCGATAGTGATGAGCGCGCCTTTGGTAGGGTCTTGGTTCACGTAGGCCACCGAGTTCACGGCCTGGTCGAGCAGCCAGTTCTCGAAGAACCATTCCTGGTAAAACCAGCTCAAATCTTCGCCCGCCACCTCGTTCATGGTGCGGAAGAAGTCGCGCGGCTGCGGGTGCTTAAAGGCCCAACGCTTGATGTAGGTGCGGAAGGCGTAGTCGAAGCGCTCGGGGCCGAGGATTTCCTGACGCAGCAAGTACAGGCCGTAGCCGGTTTTGGAGTATGCCGCGTAGCCTAGGTTGCGCGACTGCGTCACGTCGGGCACGGTGTAGGGCACGTCCATGTTGGCTATTTGTAGCTGCAAGGTCGTGAGGGCGGCCGTGCCGCGGGGGGCGGTCACGTCGCCCTGCTCCTTATACTCGCCGTTGTTGAAATTCTGGCTGCTCAGGATGTTGATAAAGGTGTTGAAACCTTCGTCCATCCAGGGGTATTTGCGCTCGTTGGAGCCCACAATCATCGGGAACCAGTTGTGGCCAAATTCGTGGTCAGTTACGCTCCACAGGCTGCCTTTCTTAGACCGCGCCCCGCAGAATACGATGCCCGGATACTCCATACCGCCCACTACGCCGGCCACGTTAGTAGCCACCGGGTAGGTGTATTCATACCACTGCTTCGAGTTGTATTCGATGCTCTTTTTCACGTATTCCGTCGAGCGGCCCCAGGCGCTATCCTGCGCTACCTCAGCCGGATACAGCGACATCGCCAGCGACTTCCGGCCACTAGGCAGGTTCATCTTGGCGGCATCCCACACGAAGGCAGCCGAAGCAGCCCAGGCCACGTCGCGGGCCTGCTGGCACTTGAAGTGCCAAGTCAGGCGGCCGTTTTTGCCGGCCGGGCGCGAGCTGGCTTGCGTCACCTCGTCGGCGCCGCGCACGATTACCGTTTTGTCGGAGCCCACGGCTTGCGCCAAGCGCTTTACCTGCGTGGCGGTTAGCACCTCAGCGCCGTTTACCAGTTCGCCCGAGCCACCCACTAGGAAGTTGGCGGGCACGTTCACGGTGTAGTCGAAGTTGCCGTAGTCGAGGTAAAACTCGGCCGACATGTAGGGCAGCGTGTTCCAGCCCGAAATGTCGTCGTACACGGCCATGCGCGGGTACCACTGCGCTACCTCGAATATTTCGCCGTTCGGCGTTTTGAGGCGACCTAGGCGGTCGGCGCCGTACTCGGGGATGTTGAAGGCGTAGGCGATGTTGATTTTGAGCTTGTCGCCCTTGGGCTTCATCGCCTCGGGCAGGATAATCTGCATCCGCGTATCGTTTACGCGGTAGTTGGCTTTCACCTTCTTACCGTGCAGCTCGATGGTCACCGTGCTCAGCGAGTCGCCGCCCTGAAAGCCCCGCGCCGCATTGCCAAAGCGCCCGCCTGCCGGGGGCGTGGTGGCCGCCCCGCGCGAGTCGGCCCGAAACAGGTTCTGGTCAACTTGCAGCCACACGAAGGGCAGCTCGTCGGGGCTGTTGTTGGTGTAAGTAATGGTGGTCGTGGCCGTTACGCGGGCCGTTTTGTCGTCGAGGCTGGCGTTGATTTGGTAATCGGCCGCGTTTTGCCAGTAGGTAGCGCCAGGCTTGCCGCCGGCCGTGCGGGTGCTGGGGGCAGTCTGATTCAGGAAGTCGGGCTGAAACAACACCTTCGCGTTGTAGGGCGGCAGGTTGGCGGGCGGCAGCACCACCGGCAGGCCCTGCTGCGCCTGGGCCGCAGCCGGACCCAGCAACAGCGCCACGCCAGCCAGTAGCTTGGTAAATGAATTGCTCATCTTGAAAAAGTAAAAGGCAGTTTTGCCAAAAGTAAGTAGGTGGGGAAAGTATTTTGGTGAGGAAACCGTGTCTAGGTGGTTGTATAGCGGGCAAAGACTGCCGGGCGCGTGCCTGCGTTGCAAGCGGAGCGTTTTATCACGCTACCCCCACGTTTGTCATGCTTCACGGCGTTCAGCATGACAAACTCTTACCAAACAAGCCCTTATACTATCAGCCATGTCCTTCGACCCCAACCAGCTCAACGACCTCATCCGCACGCGCCGCAGCGTATTTGTGGCGCAGTTTGAGCCCGGCAAAATCATCCCCGACGACATCATCTGGCAGCTGCTTGAAAACGCCAACTGGGCGCCCAGCCACAAGCGCACCGAGTCGTGGCGCTTCACCGTATTCACAGGCACGGGCTTGCAGAAGCTAGCTGATTTTCAGGCTGCCTTATACAAAGAAACCGCTGGCCCCAAGTTCAGCGACGGCAAGTACGAGAAACTGCGCGAGTCGCCAGGGCATTGCTCGCACGTCATTGCCATCGGCATGAAGCGCGTGGACCAGGGACTACCCGAAATCGAGGAAATCGAAGCCGTAGCCTGCGCCGTGCAAAATCTGGCACTGTCGGCCCACGCCTACGGCCTGGGCGGCTTCTGGAGCACCGGCGGCATCACCTACACCGACGAAGCCAAGGCGTTTTTCGGCCTCGGGCCGGAGGATAAATTACTCGGTTTCTTCAACCTAGGGTACCCGCGCACCACCGCACCCGATGGCAAGCGCAGCCCGATAACCGAGAAGGTGAGCTGGGTAGCGTAATGACGGGCCGAGGACTCTGCGAGTCTGTGAGTAAAGTGACTTATTCTCGCGCCGACTCGCAGAGTCCACGGCACACCGCTACTTTCGCCCCTATGACTACTCCCCTACTTAGCGTGCATCACATCGCCATTATCTGTGCCGATTATGCTCGCTCGAAAGCTTTTTACACCGAGGCCCTAGGTCTCGAAATTATCCGCGAGGTGCACCGCGCCGAGCGCGACTCCTACAAGCTCGATTTGGCGGTGCAGGGGCAGTATGTCATCGAGCTTTTCTCCTTCCCCAACCCGCCACCGCGTGCCAGCCGGCCCGAGGCGCAGGGCCTGCGCCACCTAGCCTTTGCGGTGGCCGATGTAGAAGCTGCCATCCAGCACCTAGGAACGCATGGCGTGGCGTGCGAGCCGGTGCGCGTCGATGAATTTACGGGGAGGCGGTTCACGTTTTTTAGCGACCCCGACGGGCTACCGCTTGAGCTGTACGAAATAGAATAGCGCCAGATAGCCCTAGGTCGGATTATCGCTTAGGCGCCGGGTGGGCAGCACTTCCCAGGGGCTAGCCAGCAATGGGCGCAGTCGCTCAAGCGTATCGGGCACGCTGGAGTGCGTGGGGTGGGCAGCCACGGCTGCATCGTCGGCCCAGCCGGCGGCCAGTATAAAGGCATCGGGGTCTTCGGCCTGCTCGAAAAGGTGGTAGTACAGGCAGCCGGGCTCGCTGCGCACAGGCGCTATCAACTCAAGCAACAGCTCCTGCACGCGCTGGCGGTGGGCAGGCTGGCTACGAATCGTAACCAGTAAGTGACGTTCGGCAGCTTTATTGAGTGCATTCATAACTAACAATTGGTCAGCTTTAAGCGTCATATGTTGCGCCTACAGTTCACGCCACGGTTAGCACAATCTTGCCCTGAATGTGGCCGCGCGCTGCGCGCTCGTGTGCTGCGCGCGCCTCGGCCAGCGGAAACGTACTGTCGATAACGACACGCACCGTACCAGCTTCTAGCAAGCACCCTAGCTCAGCGAGCTGCGCGCCGCTTGAGCGCACCTGGGCCATGGAGACTGTAATGCCTCGTTGAGCAGCCTCCTCCGCATCGGCAAAGCCTAGGAACACTGGGAATAGCGCCCCGCCCCGCTTAAGCGTGCGTAGAAACCGACCCGTATTGGGGCCGCTCAGGGTATCGAGCACCACGTCTAGGTCGTGTACCGCTTCTTCGGCTGGGGTCTTGGTGTAGTCGATAAACTCATCGGCCCCTAGCTCGCGCAGCAAAGCCTCGTGCCCACTTGAGGCCACCGCGATGACGTGTGCCCCTTGCCACTTGGCCAGTTGCACTGCTAGGTGGCCCACGCCGCCCGCAGCTCCATTCACCAGCACCCGCTTGCCTTGCAGCGGCACTGGGCGGTGCGGCACCGGCTGAAACGGATTGGCCTCGCTGTGGCCCAACTCGATGAGGTACTGCCACGCCGTGAGCCCCGACATAGGCGCGCCGGCTGCCTGAATATGACTGATACCAAGCGGCTTGTGGGCCAGGTCGGCGGCGGGCGCGGCCACATATTCAGCATAGCCTTGGCTCTCGCCCACACTCGGAAAGCGAATCATGCCGAACACTTCTTCGCCCACAGTAAAGCCCTGTACATCTGGGGCCACAGCGGCTACTACACCCGACACATCGGTGCCCAGCGTGAGCGGCATCGCCACCGAAGGGCGCCATTCGGGCGGCAACATCTTGTACCCATCGCGCAGGTACCAGTCGGGCGGATTGAGGCCGATAGCGTGCACGCACACGAGCACTTCTCCTGGCCTTAGCGTAGGCACTGGGGCGGCCTCATAGCGCAGCACTTCGGGCCCACCAAACTCATGCAGCCGCACGGCGTGCATGGTAGCTGCCCCTTGCGGCTGTAGGGCCCGGAGGGGTTGAGAATCTGTTTTTTCGTTTACTTCTGCGGTTGCCATATTAGAGTCGGTTGGGTGAATGAGCGGCCAGCCCGATGGGTTGAGATAGTGGTGTAAAAAGCCAGCCTGCTAACTGGGGCAAAACTACCGGGCACCTGGTATACCTTTGTAACCAGTATCACCAAGTATACCAACTCGTATGAAACGCTGCCCGCCCCTAGGTGACCCCGCCGCCCTGCGCGCGCTGCAAGACGCGCTGTATGTGGTAGGCGGCAAATGGAAACTGCCCATTGTGCAGTCTATTTGCAACGGTAACCACCGCTTTCGGGACATCGAGCGCAGCATTCCGGGCATTACTACCCGCATGCTGTCTAAGGAGCTTAAGGAACTGGAAATGAATGGCATCATTTCGCGCACCGTGCACGCTGACATTCCGGTTACCGTCTTGTATGAGCCTACCGACTACAGTAAAGTGTACGGCCCCATCATCATGGCCATGATAGAGTTTGGCCTGGTGCACCAGCAAAAGATGAGGGCGCAGTAGACGCAGCTTGCTACTAGCTAGTAGCAGACCATGCCTGTATCATTGCCAACGGGTTGCGGAGAGCACGGCTACGGTAAGTTTGCTTATTGCTTAGTCTTACCTAGGCGCTGCTTACCAGCATCACATGCCAAAAATCTACCTCTGCGCCCTGCTCCTCACGCTAGCCAGCTGTGCGGGCACCCGCTCGACTACTCGCCTGCGCGTGGCCGCTGGCTACTGCGACCCGCCCCTCTCCTACCGCTACGACCCGGCCCTGCTTCCTAAGGCTAATTTTGAGGCGGCTCTCACGCCCGCGCTGCTGGCCCACTACCCGCGCCGCAACCTACTGGCAGCCAATGCAGCCGGTATCTTGCCGCAGCTGCAAGAGCTGCTGGCGCTACAGGAAACTGCCAACTGGCCCCAGCCCCGCCGCCAGCAGCCGGCCGCCGATTTGGCCGTCGTACGCCAGCGTCAGCGCATCATGGACCAGGTAATACTAGTGAGCACCGCCGTGGCTAGCGTAGCCGCCGAGCTCGACTGCGAGGGCGAGCGCGCCGACCAGGTAGCCGGCTACCTCGGCGAGCAGGACGACCGCCGCACTCAACGCTTCAACGTGCTCAGCATAGGCATTGGGGCTGCCAGTGGCATCGGTACCACCGTTATCGAAAACAAGTCGGGGCAGTACGCTTTTGGCATCGGGGGCGGCTTGCTGGCGGCGGGGCTAGGGCTGCTGACCCTAGGTGGCGAGCATACCGCTGAGTTTAAACACCCGCGCAACCTACTGGCCGATGTTTGGGGCGAAAAGCCTACGTCTGACGTGTTTCCGCCGAGCGTGTGGTACATGCTCACCGAGCCAGCCTTCAGCAACAGCGGCCAAACTAGCCTGGCCCACAATACCCGTCAGCGCTGGGAGCACTACGGCCAGCTCGCCCGCCCCGAATCGAAAAAGGGCCGGCAGTTTGCCGCGCTGCTATTCGGCCAGGGCGGCCAGTACTCGGCCGACGAGCTCACGGTGCGTGCCAATATGCTCAACGAGCTGCAATCGGCGGTGCGCTTGCTCAATCAAGAGCTACAAGGCTTGCTGCTGGTATTGAACAAGGAGTGAGCTTATCTTGGCAGACACGAAGCTAGAATAGCTTCGCTCCTTATGCTGCTGACTTCTTTTTTGCAAGACCTGCTGGCTACGGGCAGCATTACCGTGTCGGGCCAACCAGTCCCTTTTGAGACTGCCGATTTAGAAGCAACTGAAAAACTGCTCAGGGAATACTACGCCGAAGACCGCCTGGACTTGCCCCACGCCGCGCCGGCCTTCGAGGCGGCAGCGGCGCTGTGGGCGGTTCAATATCTGTACTATACTGCCGTGCTGGCCGTGGTGCGCGAGCTAGATGAGGCGGCCATTGCCCGGCACCTACCCGAATTTGAGGGCGAGGTAACCCCAGCGGCCAGCTACTCGGCCGACCTTAGCCTGCGCTACCTACCCGATTTGCTGCAACTCGCCAAAGGCTTGGCCCCGGCCGACACGCTGGTGGTCCGCCTGCGGCACACGGCCCGGCAGTGGCCGCTGTCGTTTGTGGGGCACGAGCCGGCCGATGACGCCACCGAGGCTACTTTGCTGGCGCATCCGGCGCTGCGGGGAGCATATGTCGACCGCATCATTGGGGCGCAGGACCGGCAGCGCGCCAGCCAGCCCCACCTCGCGCCGCTGGTGCAGGCCGCGCTTGGGGCCTACAGCGCCCAGTTGTGGCCCGATTTTCACACGTTTACCCTCCTTGCCTGATGCCCCATGACCTGAGCCAAGAATGGCCGCTGGTAGCCAAGCTCAACGACGTAGCCCGCTACCTCAAAACTACATTTATCGGCAAAGACGACATTATTGATTTGCTGTGCTTGTGCCTCGTGGGGCGCGAAAACCTGTTCTTACTAGGTCCGCCCGGCACGGCCAAAAGCGCGCTGGTGCGTGCGCTGGCCCAGCGCCTGCACGGCCGCACCTTCGAGTACCTGCTCACGCGCTTTACCGAGCCCAACGAGCTATTTGGCCCCTTCGACATCCGGCGGCTGCGCGAGGGTGAGCTGGTTACCAATACTGAAGGCATGCTGCCCGAGGCGCACTTGGTTTTTCTGGATGAATTGTTGAATGCCAACAGCGCCATTCTCAATAGCTTGCTGATGGTGCTCAACGAGCGGGTGTTTCGGCGGGGCCGCGAAAACCGCCCGCTGCCGGCCCTGCTGATGGTAGGCGCCAGCAACCACCTGCCCGAAGAAGAAGCCCTGCAAGCGCTGTTCGACCGCTTTTTGGTGCGCGTGCACTGCGACTACGTGGCCCCCACGGCCCTAGCCGACGTGCTAGAAGCCGGCTGGACGCTGGAGCGCCCGGCCACCACCGAGGCCCCCAGCATCGGGGCCGACGAGGTGCTGCGCCTGCAAGCCGCCGTGCCGCAGGTAGAGCTGGGTGGCATCCGGCCGCAGTATACTGAGCTTATCAGCAAGCTGCGCCTGGCCGGCCTGGCCGTGTCCGACCGCCGCGCCGTGAAGCTGCAACGGCTGCTGGCGGCCAGCGCCTTGCTGTGCCAGCGCACCACCGTCATCGCCTCCGATATGTGGGTACTGCGCTACATCTGGGACACCGACGAGCAGCGCGAGATTATTGCCGGCATTGTCGATGCCGTGGTGCACGCCGACGAGCAGCCCGGCCAGCACCCGCGGGCGGCCGGCCACGACGCCCCCGATGCCGATGCCCTGCTGCGCGAGATAACCGCCCTAGCCGCGCAGTGGGACGCCCCCGATACCTCGCCCGCCCAGCGCACCACCATCAAGGACCAGCTGCGCTACCTGCACGGCCGCACCCAGTGGCTCACCAATGAGGTGCAGCGCGGCTACGTGCAAGAGCCGCTAGATGCGCTGTGGCAGAAAGCCTTACAAGCCTAATGGAGCGCCTCCTCGTGCTAGCCGCCCCCGACCGGCCCACCCTAGGCGCAGTGCGTCACCTGCCCGGCCTGCAAGCCGCCGAAGCGGCCGGCCAGCTCTGGCTGCGCGGCCTGCCCGCCACCGGCGAGTTGCCGCTGCCCGTGCGCGCCCTACCCGCCGTGCAGGCGTATGAGCTTGATGCACAAGGCCGATTGTTTGCGGCTGGGCAGCGCACGCCCACGGCCCTGCTGCCGAACCTGACCTGGCAGCCTTTGGCCGAGTTCGTGCCCCTAGAAATACCCACAGCGGCTCTGCCCGCCCAAGTTGCCCCGCGCTACCAAGTGCGGCTGGTGCCGTCGGGCCGGGCGCAGGCTGGGGCTGCTTTGCTCACCACACTGGCCGCTTGGCAAGCCTACGCCGAGGCCGCCCCCGAAAGCCGCTTGCGCCCGTTGCGCTTCGCGGCATCGGCCGAGGGGCAGGTGCTGGTGCTAGGCACCCCGCTGCCCCCGCTGGCCAGCCAAGAATACTGGCAGCAAGGCAACCTGCTGCTGCCGGCTGGCTTCGACTTTGAGGCTGCGCTGCTGGGGCCACTACTCGCCCAGCAGCTCAATGCCGAGGCCGACGCGCTGCTTTTGTTCTCCCCCGATGGCAGCTGGGAGCGGGTGCCGCTGGCGCACCTAGTACCCGCCACACGCAGCGCCGTGCGGCTCACCGTTGCTAGTTTTGAATGATGAGCTTGTTCTTTGATGATGAAGGGAAAAAATCAGGTCATGCTGAACGCAGTGAAGCATGACAATTATTAGCCAGACCTTTACGCAGGGATAAGTCCTATGAGTGAGTCGCCTTCGGTTTTGTCTTCAATCCTGTCTTACTTTCAGCAGCCGCGCGGCCATTTTTGGCAATGGGCTGAGGAAGGCCGGTTTGTGGAGTGGTACAATGGCAACACCATTGGCTACCGCGAAGAGCTAATCCGTGTATTGCGGGCGGTGGCTGAGCAGGGGCTGCCGCCGCTCGCCCCCGTCCTGCTGCTGCTGGCCGCCTGCGCCGACACGGCCCCTGCCGCCCCTGGGCAAGCGCCGGTGCTCGATGGCTTGCTGCAAGACCTGCCCCCGGGCAACGACGACCCTAAACCTCAGGTACTGCGCCGCTGCCTGGTGCAGGCGGTGGGCTTTTTGGTAGTGGTGCGTGGCCTGCCGCCTACGCTCCGCACTGGCGAACCCAAGCTACACCTGTTCCGGGAAGTCTTTGTGGGTCAGGCACCCCAGATACAAGCCAATTTAGCTAGCAACATACTGGATTTGTGGGATAGCGGCCGCCTGGATACGAAGCTGGTGCAGTCCGCCAATCAGCTCACGCGCCGCACCGTGCTTCAGGAGCTAGACTGCCTGGCCCAGGCCTTCCACCGCTTTCCTACCACCGAGCAACTGGCCCTGCGCCTACGCACCGGCCTCGACCAGCTGCCGGCATCCCTGCCCACGCCCGAGCCGCCCGCCGTGCCCGACCAGCCGCTTTCCCTGTTCGAGCAGTTGGCCCAGGACCAGCGCACGACCGGCTTGGTGAACTTGGCGCAGCACCTGGTAGCGGCCCTGCACGTGCCGATGCACACGCACGGAGCCAGCGACCATCCCCTGGGCGGCGTGGCTGACATCACTAACCGTGGCAACTTTGACCGGCTCTTGCTCAGCGAACTAGCCCACGACGACCTGTCGCTCACGGCCCGCCTGGTCAACAACGAGGCGCTGTATTTGCGCCGCGAAGAGCCGCCGCGCCCGCAGGCCCGGCCCCGCGTCGTTTTGCTCGATACCACCCTGCGGCTATGGGGTACGCCCCGGGTTTTTGGCCTGGCCGCAGCCTTGGCTTGGGCCTACCACGCGCAGTTACCGCGCACGCGGGCCGCCCTCACAGCCTACTCCCTGGGTGGCCAGGCCAGCACCCCGCTCGACCTCGACTCCTTTGAGGGCGTGGTGCAGGCCCTAGGCTGCCTCGACCCGGCGCTGCACTGCGGGCCGGCCCTCGCCGCCCTAGGTCTCGACCAGCCCGCCGCCGCGGGCACCGACTACCTGCTCATTACCGATGCGGAGGCCGCACAGCAGCCCGCGCTCAGCCAGCGGCTGGCGGCAGCGCAGCCCGGCCTGCGGTATTTGCTGACGGTGAGCCGCGCGGGCGCCCTAGAGCTGTTTGAATACCAAAACAACCACCGCACCCTACTGAGCACCAGCCGCTACGACTTAGACGAGCTACTGACCGCCCGCCGCCCGCGACGGACTGTACCGGCCCTGCCGCCGCTGGTGGGGCCAGCATTTCTAAAGTGCGTGCCAGCCCCGCTTTACTTCCCGACCGTTAGCCTGCGGCTGTCAGGGCGCAATGCGCTGTTTCACCCGCGCCTAGGCGGCCTGGCCGTAACGGATACCCGGCGCGTGCTATACTGGCCCGAGCGCTCAACGGGCGCGCGCGAGCTACTACCTACCATCGAGGCCGGCACCTATTACTTCGGCAGTGATGCGGAAACTGAAGCGTACATACTGGTGAGCGGGCCTGGGCTGCTGCGCGTGTACTGCTTCAGCTTGCGCAAAGGCAGCGCAGAGCTCATCGACTTAGCTGATGAGCTGGATGAGCCCGAACAGGTCATAAAGGTGGCATTTAAAGATAACTGCTACTATGTGCGGCGCGGAGGCAGCACCCTACTAGTTGATTGCCAGCAGCGCGCCGTGCTCGGGCGACGTGACGCCGCATTTCCCTACCACCATCCGGTAGGGCTCCTGCCCGAATTTGGCAGTTTCAAGCGCTTCATCAACAACGGATACAGCGTGTTTCACCGCATCAGTAACATCAGCGTCAACGGAGCCGGCGAACTGCTGGTTGATGGCTACGCGCTGCGCCTCAAAAACCAATCGCTGCCCACAACGCACCAGTTGCAGTTTTTGAGTAGAATTGATTCGGATAGCAATCCCTCCCCACGAGCCAAAGCCACGGCCGTCGATGTAGCGCCCGCCGAGGCCAGCAATGCTTCGCTTGTGCGCCGCTTTGCCTGGCCCGATGGCAGCGAGGCCGTGGTCGATACGCGGGGCCTGCTGCACCTGCGTAGCGCCGATGCCAGCGTGCCCGAGCTAACAGTGCTGCTCGTCATTGGGCAGCCCACCGCCGCTTGGGCAGCCAATGGCATCGTGACGGGCTCGTCCTATTTCACCGGCCATCACCCGGCCCAGCAGCTAGCTCCATCCAATTTTTACCAGCAGTACCTTCAGCGTTTTACGGCTCCTTTGGTGTAGTTTTTTATGCAGCTCACTCTTCGCTACCACGAGCAGGCGCAGCGCCCGGCTTGCGCGGCCTTTTTGCGCGGTACTGACCCGGCCGCCTGGCTGCGCGAGTTGGGCCGCTGGCAGTTGGCGGCCAGCCAGCTCAGCTGCTACCTGGTGCCCGAGTCCATCCGCTCGGGGCAACTGGCGGGCTTGTTTGTGGTAGTAGCCGAGGGCGCCAGCCTGCCCACTGATGTGCTGGAGCCCTACGGCCAGGTAGCCGGGCAGCGCCTCTACGTGCCGGTGCAGGCCGGGCTATGGCCCGCCACCACGCCTGACGAGTTGCAAGCCGCCCTACTATGGCCGCGCCAATTGCTGCATCCCAGCATTGGCTTGGTCGGCTTCGACACCATCGACGAGCTAGACCTAGGCACGCTGCTCGACTGCGCCCCGCCGCGCCCCACCGACTGGGGCCGCGCCCAGCCAGGCCACTCGCCCAAGCCCCGCTTGCAGCAGCTGCGGGTACTGCGCCCCACGGCCGCCGAGGTGCTCGAAACCTTGCAGCAAGACGTGGGCACCGCCCCCCTCACCGACCTACCCGGTACCGCCGAAGCGCAGCCCGGCCCCGTGCGCCAGTGGTTTGAGCAGCTGCGCTACCAGCTAGTGAAAACCTGTCTGGGGTGGGTGCGTCGGCAGCGGCAGGGCCGCGAACCGAGCAGTGGTCACGGCTTCGACTGGGGGCGGCTATTCAAGGTGCTGGGGGGGGTGGTACTGGTGGCGGTGGGCGTGCTGGGCATTTTTGCGCTGCTGAGCCAAGGCTCCTTTAGCAGCATGGGCATCGTGCTGGCCCTGGTTGTGCGAATGTTAGTGAAGTTCCTTGATGGTAACAAAGACGCTCGCCCTGCGCCCGCCCCACACTTTGGCCGACCCCAGGCCGCGCAGCCAGGCCGGCTCGAAAAGTGGCTGGCCGGCAACCTCAACGCGCTTGAAAAAAAGCGCCAGAACGAGATTGAGCGGCTGCTGCGCTTGTTCAATGACAACCCGGCCGAGGCCCTGAAGTACGCCATTCCGCTCGGCGGCCCGTACCAAAACCGGGGTACTGCGCCTCCCTTGGCCCTCCTAGGTCCCCGCAATACGTCCTTCAACCTTAGCGGCCTGGGCGGGGGCCGCGCCACCGACCAGTGGGACATCGGCGACTACCAGCACGACCTGCGCCGCCAGTATCAGTCAGCCGCCAACCAAGAGCTGCTAGCCGGCCGCTACGCCAAGGCCGCCTACATCCACGCCCACCTGCTGGGCGACTACCTAGCGGCGGCCAATGCGCTGGAGCAGGGCCATTTGTTTCGCGAAGCGGCCGCCCTGCACAAAGACCACTTGCACAGTCCCGCCGGAGCCGCCCGGTGCCTCGAGCGTGGCGGCCTGCTGCTCGAAGCCGCCGAGATTTACGCCGAGCTAACCCAGCACGAAAAAGCCGGCGACCTCTACACTCAGCTGGCCCAGCCGGCGCTGGCCGCCCGCCACTACGAGCGCGGCATCACCCTGCTGCTTGACAACGATGACCGGCCCGCCGCCGCCCGCCTGCTGGCCGACAAGCTGCACGCCCCCGACCGCGCCCAGCAGGTGCTGCTCGAAGGCTGGGCCAGCCCCAAGCAGCCCGAAGTGTGCCTCACGCAGTACTTCGAGCTGGCCTCCGCCCAGGCGCACGACCTAGGGGCGCAGGTGCAGACGGTATTTCGGCAGCACACCACCTCGGCGCAGCAGGTGCCGCTGCTGCGCGTGCTGGCCACCGTGGCCGACCGCCATGCCACGCCCGAACTGCTCACCGCGTCGCGCGATATTGCCTACGAGGTTATCAGCACCGAGGCCGCGGCTGGCAACCTAGAACCGCTGCCGCTGCTGCGCCATTTCGAGCCTACCGACCGCCTGCTCGCCGCCGATTGTAGCCGCTACACCACCAGCCAGCCGCTACGGGCCACGGTTGCGCGGCGCCCCGCTACCATGCAGCTGGATGCGACCATCAAGTGGAAGCAAGCCGCTAGCCACCGCCACCAGTGGGTGGCCCTAGGCGTGCGCGGCGAGCAATTACACTTAGCGCGCGGCAATTGGTACGGCCACCTCGAATACTATTCCTGGGCGGTGCCTCTGCCAGCCGAAACGCACATGGAGCTAGTAGTCGACGAGTTTCAGAGTACCACACTGCTAGTCCGCACCTCGGCCAACGCAGCGCTGCCCACCCTGCATTTACCTAAAAACAAGCATTTTGCGGAGGCGCTCACCGTGGAGTGCCCTACCTGGCTGCCGCCCTGGCCCACCCGGGTAGCCGTGCTGCCCACGGGCACCGCCGCTGCCCAGCTACAAGGCGACACGGTGCTACTGCAACGCTACACGGCCACTGGCCAGCTACTCCCGGCGCTGACGTACCGGCTTTCCACCGCCGAGCAGTCCTTTAGCGGAACCGAGTATGGCTGGCCGGGCTCGCTGCTTTACTACGACGGCAAGTACTTCACGTACTGGCAGAACCAAATGATATGGCTCGCTGAAAGTGGTCGCCACCGTATGCACATTTTGCCTACAGAGGCTTATCAACTCGTGCGCTCGCCCTATACCGCCGAGCTTTCACTCGCTGTTGTTTCTGAAGAGGGCTTCATGCGCTGGGAACCCTCAAAACCAACTCGCAACGCCCCTTGGGAGCAGCTAACGGCTGACGACGCCTCACCTTCCATCCATGGCCTGTGCTTTGTCGGGGCCGCGCACGTTGTCGGCATAAGCATCAATCAAGCAAGCCTTTATGCCCTAGGACCGGACGGGGCGCAACTTGTGCGCCTTATCGAGGTACCCGACCTGGTAGCCGTCCTGCCCACCAGCCACCGCCAGCAGTTTGCGCTGCTGGCATCGACAGGCCGGCTATCGCTGCATCAGCTAGACGAGGAGTAAGCCAGAAAGCGTTTGTCATAGCGAGCGTGTCCCGCATCAAGCGAGGTCGAAGCAATGGCACCGAAAGGCTTTAGTCAGAACAAAAATGGTTGTGGGCTTCTTTTTAACGTAGCCTTTCGGGTGCGATTGCTTCGTCCTCGCTCGATGCGGGACACGCTCGCCATGACAACCGTTTACTTTACTGACAACTCACCTAATGGCAACCCTTCGTGAACTCGGCCACTCCGGCCTACACATCGCCCCGCTCGTACTGGGCGGCAACGTATTCGGCTGGACGGCCGACGAAAAGACTTCCTTCGCTGTGCTCGACGCCTTCGTGGCGGGCGGCGGCAATGCTATTGATACGGCCGATGTCTACTCGGCCTGGGTGCCCGGCCACCAGGGCGGCGGGCAGTCCGAAACCGTGATTGGCAACTGGCTCAAGCAGCGCGGCCGCCGCGACGACGTGCTCATCTTTACCAAGGTGGGCATGGACCTCGGCGACGGCAAAAGCGGCCTCTCGAAAGCCTACATTAAGCAAGCTGTGGAAGCGTCGCTGAAGCGCCTACAAACCGACTACATCGACCTCTACCAGAGCCACAAAGATGACGAGAGCCTGCCCGTGACCGAGCCGCTCGAAGCCTACGCCGAGCTGCTGAAAGAAGGTAAAATCCGCGCTATCGGAGCCTCTAACTTCAAGCCCGAGCGCCTGCAAGCGGCCCTCGACGCCGCCCAAAACGGCCTGCCGCGCTACGAAAGCCTCCAGCCTGAGTACAACCTCTACGACCGCGAAACCTTCGAAAAAGACGACCTAGGCATTGTACAGGCTAGTGGCATCGGTGTCATTCCGTATTTCGGGCTGGCCGCCGGTTTCCTCACCGGCAAGTACCGCTCGGAGGCCGACTTGCAGAAAAGCCAGCGCGGCGCGGGCATCGGCAAAAAGTACTTGAATGACAAAGGCTTCCAGATTCTGAAAGCCCTCGACGCAGTGGCCGACCGCCACTCGGCCACCCCGGCTCAGGTGGCGCTGGCCTGGCTGATGCAGGCGCCCGGCATCACGGCGCCCATCGCCAGCGGCACCAGCCCCGGCCAAGTAAAAGAGCTGACCGAGGCCATGGACCTCCAGCTCACGGCCGACGATGTAGCCGAACTGCAAGCACCTGCCCCGACCGCAGCCGCCTAGTTTTCAACTCAAAAACGCCGCCCTGCCTAGGGCGGCGTTTTGCATTTCTTATCCCCCTTCCTCATGTCTTATTCTAACACCCGGGTGCTGCTGGCTTCGCGCCCCGTGGGCTTGCCCAAACCCGAAAATCTAACTATTGAAACCGTCGAAATCCCGCCGCTCACTGCGGGCCAGGTGCTTGTCAAGACCAGCCTTATCTCGCTCGACCCCGCCATGCGCGGCTGGATGAACGAAGGCAAAAGCTATGCGCCGCCCATCGGCATCGGCGAGGTATTTCGGGCGCTGGCCGCGGGCCAAGTTGTGGAGTCGCAGCACCCCGCCTTTGCGGTGGGCGACTACGTGACGGGCGTGCTGGGTGCCCAGCAGTACGTGCTGCGCGAAGGTGATGCCGCCCAAGACCCAGCCAATCCCGCTTACCTGCTGAAAGTTGATACTAGCCTTGCCCCTCTCGAAACTTACCTGGCTACCCTAGGGATGCCCGGCATGACCGCTTACTTTGGCCTGCTCGATACCGGCCAGCCCCAGCCCGGCAACACGGTAGTAGTAAGCGGCGCGGCCGGCGCCGTGGGCAGCGTAGTGGGCCAGATTGCCAAGCTCAAGGGCTGCCGCGTGGTGGGCATAGCCGGCGACCAAGCCAAGGTAGAGTACTGCGTTAAGGAGCTAGGCTTCGATGCGTGTATTAATTACAAAACCGAGGACGTGGCGGCCGCCCTGCGTACTGCCTGCCCCAAGGGCATCGACGTGTACTTCGACAACGTGGGCGGCGACATTCTCGACACGGTGCTGCTACAGATTAACCTTAAGGCGCGCATCGTCATTTGCGGCGCCATCTCGCAGTACAACAACACCGCCCCCGCCAAAGGCCCGGCCAACTACATGATGCTGCTCGTGAACCGCGCCCGCATGGAGGGCATCCTGGTCGGCGACAACGCCGCTCGCTTCGGCGACGCCGCCCGCGAAATGGCCGGCTGGCTGCGCGAAGGCAAGCTCACCAGCCCCAAAGTGCAAACCGAACACGGCATCGAAAACTTCCTACCCACGCTGAATAAGCTGTTTTCGGGCGAGAACTTCGGCAAGCTCGTGCTGGCGCCCTAGGCTTGGTGGGTAATGTAATGACTACTGAAAACCGTCGCCAAACCCGTCTGTCATGCTGAGCTTGCGAAGCATCTTATTACGCCAAGTTATTTCGAACGTGAGAAGATGCTTCGCAGGCTCAGCATGACAGGTGTTTATAGACATTTCAATCCTTCCTAAGCGTGGGGTCGTTGGGCGCTTCTTTGGCATCGACCAGCGTGTTTTGAAAAGCGGCGATAAGCCAGCGTCCTTGGCGCTTGACAAGCACCGTAGTGTTGGCCGTTTGGGGGTGAGGCGGCACGCCGGGCGGCAGCGGCTTGCTGCCTTTTGTCACGACTACCACCTCGGGAGTGAGCGGCTGAAAAGCAAGCGCGGCCACGTCAAGCGGCGGAAATTTCATGTCCTTATACCGCGTGTCGAATACCGCTTGGTGGCCTTTCTGCACGGCCGGCTCGCTCTGCCATAGCATGCCCACAATGTTTATCGACGTAACCTCGGGCGTGGTGTACGTTGTCATTTCCGAGAACTTGTGGTCATTCAGGTTCTTCTGAAAGTGCTGTAGCGTGGCCACAATGGCTTCTATGTCGGCAGCGGGCAGGGCCACTTGCGCGGCCACCTGGTGGCCGGTGGCGAGCAGCGCAGCCAGGCTTAGCAGTTGTAGTTTCATACTAGAAAAGGGGGCATCAAGGTGAGTAGTTTCAGGCCGAACAGCTTTTCACTCGTACAGCCGCCTCCTGCTACCAAGTGGTTTTTGAGGACCTAGGCAGCTGAATAGGCTCGCAAAGCTCCGGCTCCCGGCCGCCCTGCAAGTAGTAAAAAAACGACATGCTACAGCCCCAGCACAGGCAGATAGTGCGCCGCCGCGCCGCCCGCCACGCGGGTGTGGGCCGTTTCGGCGGCCAGCAGTTGCGGAGGCGTCACGCCGGCAAACTCGCGAAAGTCGCGCACCAAGTGGCGGTAATCGTAGTAGCCACACCGCACGGCCACGGCCAGCCAATCGAGGCCCGGCTGCCGCTCCTTGAGCCGAAAAGCCCGGTCGAAGCGCGCGATGCGGGCAAACAACTTGGGATTCAAGCCCACGCGCTCTACAAATTTGCGCTCGAACTGGCGCGGGCTCAGGCAGGCTTCGGCGGCCAGGTGGTCGAGCGGGAACCCTAGGTGGCCGCCAGGCAGCAGCACCGCCAGCAGCCGGTCGAGGGGCTGCTCAGCTTCGGAGCGCAGACGGCGCAACATGTGCAGCAGATAGGTTTCTAGGGTGGCCAGCATGGTGGCGTAGCTAGTGGCTTCTTCGAGGCGGGCCGCTACTTCGGCCACGGCCGGGCCTAGCAGCGCCCGGCTCTCGACCGAAAAATCTAGCATTTCGCTCACCGGCACGCCCAGCAGCCGGTGCAGCCCACCGGGCCAAAATGCCGCGCCTACCACTAAGTGCTCAACGGGCAGATGCAAGTCGAGCCGCGACACCTGCGGCCCCACCAAGATGCTGCGTGGCAGGTCGATAAATCTATTTTCCTTGTGGTGGAAGGTTCGCACCCCACCCCGCGGGTAGAAATACAAGCACTGTTGCGGCGCAGGCGTCGTGGGCTTCATCGCCTGGCGGGGGTCTACGCCATCGTAGCGCACGTGCACCAGCAGGTAGTGCTGCACAAACGGGCGCAGGGCCGGAGTAGGCAAGACAATGCGAAAAGGCACGGTGCGGCTGGTTATTCAGCCGTAAGGTACTGTAGCGCGAACTTTTAATCCGCGAAGAGAAGCTATTTCGATTAAATCGAAACGTGCCAAAACCGGCTGTCATTGCGAGCGCAGCGAAGCAATCTTTCCTTTTGCGCCTATCAGCCGTTCGCTGGCGTGAAGGAAAGATTGCTTCGCTGCGCTCGCAATGACAGCCGGTTCTATTTTCTTTTAACCTGAATGGCTGTTTGCTACTCGCGTACTGAAAGTTCGCGCTACTGAGCTACGTCCTCGAAGGTGTAGGTGCGGGCTACATTCTCCACCGGCTGGCCGTCGGCCTCGGCGTAGGGATACACGAAGTAATTGAGCGGCGGGCCGGCTTGCTTGGGCACTAGGTTTAGGTCGCGACCGCGGGTAAACTCGACGCGATTTTCGTCGTGGGCGCCGAAGAAGTACGCCCGCTTATCGGGGTTTTTGGCCGCCTCCGAGGCATCGACCGGCACCCAGCCGGTTTCCTTGGTGAAGAACTCGGCCCAGCAGTGGTAGCCTTTCACCTCGCCCTTGCCGCGGTCGGCGGGCAGCGGCAGCCCAATACTGAAGCGCGCCGGAATACCTAGGGCCCGGCAGTAGCCAATGACGATGGCGTGGAAATCGGTGCAGTTGCCGCGCCGGGCGTCGCAGGCGTAGTAGATGTCGCCGCGGCCCCAGCCCTGGCCGGTTTTGTCGTAGGTCACGGTACTCACCACGTGCTCGTAGATAGCCCGGGCCTTCGCCAGTGGCGTGGTGGCGTGGGCTTTAGCTACCACTTCCTGGGCCTGGGCCTTGATTTTGGCATCGAGCGGCACTAGCCGGTCGGGGGCCAGCCAGCGCTTGAGGTTGGGGTCGGTTGCTTCGGTTTCGGCGGGGGCGTGGTCGTCGGTGGCGCGCAGGTTGAGGTGCTCGCGGCGCGTGACGCGGGCCGTGAGCGTGACGGTGAGCGGGGCTGTGGGCACGCTGGCGGGCTTCAGATGCAGCATCTGGTTGCCGTACTGGTCGGTTTCTACCTTATAAGGTGCCCCAGCCTCAATCTTAAGGTCGCGGATATCCTGGCTCTTATCGTTGTGCGGCACGGGCATCCAAAACTCAAGTTGCTTGGTGCCAGCTGGCTGCACGGGCACCTCGGCCCGGCACGTGAGCAAGAACGTGCGGCTACGCGGCGCGACTGTAGTAGTGGCCGGCGCGGCAGCGGTGAGGAGCAGCGCGGTAGCGGCGAGCAGCGGGTATCTCATAGCGGAGGTTATCGTAAGGCAAGTTGTAAAATTACGACCTGCTGCCGAGCAGCAAATCTTATCCTACTCATCTACGCCCTTTTAGTTTATGCTGCTCGCTGCTACCCCTCTGGTGCCCTTCGATTGGCACCGCATCCTCTGGACGCCCCACACGCCGCCCGCCTATCTAGGCGAAATCGTGTTTCGATGCATCGTGATGTACTTCATCATCATTGTGGCGCTGCGCGTCACGGGCCGGCGCGGGGTGCGGCAGCTCTCCATTTTTGAGATAAGCCTGGTGCTGGCCCTAGGCTCGGCAGCGGGCGATACCATGTTCTATGGCAGCACTTCGCTGCTGTATGCGGCCGTGGTATTTATAGTGGTCACGGGGCTGTACTGGTTATTTAATCTGCTTATGCGGCGCTACCCGCGCCTCAGCGATTGGCTAGAGGGCAAGCCGCTGCTGCTGGTAGAGGACGGTCGCATCAAGCTCGAAAATTTTCGCAAGCTGCGGCTTACCCAGAAGGAGCTGTTTGGTGAACTGCGGCAGCAGCAAGTAGAGCACCTAGGCCAAGTGCGCCTGGCTTACATGGAAGCGACCGGCGACCTCAGCGTCTATTTCTACCCATCGGCCGACCCGGTGCAAGCCGGCTTGCCCATTAGGCCCGAGCACTGCGAGCGCCGCCTGCGCCGCGCCGACACGGCCGGCCCCCACGCCTGCTACTGCTGTGGCCGCGTGCAGCAGCTCAAAGCCAGCACCCCTGCTACCTGCCCCGAGTGCCAGCGCGAGGAATGGGTACCCGCCAGCACCGCCGAGCGGCCCGGCTAAGTCTGCGCGCAAAACGCACGGGCACTCAACATTGGCGCGGCGCCCGCGGCTGGCTGCATCTTTGCGCCTAGGTCCTCTACTTGCACGCTTGAAAGCTCCTACCCCGCCAGTACTGGCGTTGGCCGCATTTCCGCACGTCCGCACGCCGTATTATGCCGAGCAGTTGCGAGCGCACGTCGAGCGGTTTCCGCACGTGAATGCGCCGCACGGCCACTCGTTTTACCTATTGCTGTACGTCACGCAGGGCCACGGCACGCATACCGTTGACCTCGTGACGTATGACCTCAAGCCGGGCAGCGTGTTCTTCCTGGCACCGGGGCAGGTGCACCAGTGGCACCTAGAACCCGATGCCGACGGTATCGTGGTATTTTTTGAGCCCAGCTTCTACCAGTTTCGCTACCCCGAGCGAGACTTGCTAGCACTGCCGTTTTTCGACAATGCCCACCCGCCCGCGCTTTACTTACCAGCTACTAATGAGCTAGCGCCGCTCTTCGAAAAGCTGCTGCACGAGTACCAGACCGACCACCCTAACCAGGCCGAAGTGCTGCGGGCCTACCTAGGGCTTGTTCTGGAGCTGGCCACGCGCCACTACCCCGCCACCCCCGCCGCCACCGAGGCCGGCCTGGCCCAAAGCCAGATTCGGCAGTTTGGCGCGCTGCTCAACCAGCACTATCGCACCCGACGCAGCGTGCGCGAGTATGCTGACTTATTGCACCTTACGGCCAACTACCTCAACGCGCTGTGCCGCCGCGTGCTGGGCCAAACTGCCAGCGACCTCATCCACGCCCGCGTGGTACTGGAAGCCAAGCGCCTCCTCACCCACTCAGCCCTCAGCGTAGCGCAAGTAGCCGATGAACTGGGCTTCGACGACCCCTCCTATTTCGGGCGCTACTTCCGCAAGTATGTGGGGCAAAGCCCCGAAGCCTTCCGGCAAAACGGTAATTTGTCCTAGAAGTGAGGGGTTTTAGGCTACTCCTAAGGAGAGATTGGTTCGGACCTTTGTATTGCCCATTCGGCTAGTGCCGACCTAGGCCTTACTACTTGCTTTTTATCGCCATGGCTGCCCCTGCATCTCCTACGCTTGCCCTGCTTTCGCTGCGTTGCCCCCACTGCCACGAGGGGCGCTTATTCACGCATTCGGCCTTCAACCTCGCCCACTTCACCGACATGCCCGAGCGCTGTGAGGTGTGCGCCGTACCCCTCGAGCCCGAGCCTGGCTTCTACTGGGGCGCCATGTTTATCAGCTACGGCTTCAACGTGGCCACGGTGCTCACCATAGGCGCGCTACTCTACTTCGTGGGCGGCGACCCCGACGTGTGGGTCTACGTGCTCACGGTGGCTGGCGCGGCACTGGCGCTGGCCCCGGCCGCGCTACGCTACTCGCGGGCGCTCATGCTGTACTGGTTTGGCGGCGCAAGGTATCGCTTTAATCCCAGACGCTTAGCTCGCGCTTAGACTTAGGTACTACTACATTAAAAAAGGCCGACGCTATTCACAGCGTCGGCCTTTTCTGTAAGGTGGTCAGTTTATTCTGCGTTCTTCAGCGTAGCCATGTCGATGACGTAGCGGAAGCGCACGTCACGGTCCATCATCTTGTCGTAGGCCTCGTTGATGTCCTGCATGTTAATCACCTGCACCTCGGGCGCAATGTTGTGCTCGGCGCAGAAATCGAGCACTTCCTGCGTTTCGGCAATGCTGCCGATGATGGAGCCCGAAATGGAGCGGCGGTGCATGGCCACTTCCATGTTGTTGACGGGTAGCTTGTACGGCCCTAGCAGGCCCACCGTGGTAAGCACGCCGTTGCGCTTGGCCAGCTTCACATAGGTGTTGATGTCGAACGCATCGGGGATGGTGATGAGGATGAAGTCGTACTGCGACTCATGGGCTTCCATAGCCTTCGAGTCGCTCGAAATCAGCACCTCGTGCGCGCCCAGCTGCTCGGCTGCCTCGCGCTTTTTCTCGTCTTGCGTAATGGCCGTGACCGTGGCACCCAGCGCCCGCGCCAACTGCACCGCCATGTGCCCTAGGCCACCGATGCCCACCACGCCCACGCTGCTGCCGGGGCCTACGTTCCAGTGCTTGAGGGGCGAGTAGGTGGTAACGCCAGCACACAAGATGGGCGCCGCAGCCTCAATATTCAGCGTCTCCGGGATGCGGAGCACGAAGGATTCCTTCACCACGATGTCGGTAGAGTAGCCGCCGAAGGTGTTGAACTCCTTGTTTTGGGGCTTCATGTAGCCATTATAGGTGGCCGTCCAGCTCACGGGGCCTTCGCAGTAGTTTTCCTCGCCGTGCGTGCAGGGCTCGCAGCTACCGCACGAGTCTATCATGCAGCCCACGCCCACTAGGTCGCCTACCTGAAACTTGGTGACGGCGCTGCCCGCTTCCTTCACCCGGCCGATAATTTCGTGGCCCGGCACGCAAGGATAAATCGTGTTGTGCCAGTCGTTTTTGACTTGGTGCAGGTCAGAGTGGCACACACCGCTGAACAAAATCTCGATGTGCACCTCGTCGGATTTGGGGGCGTAGCGCTCCACTTCCATTTCCTTCAGGCCGCTGAAGATGGAGTTGGCAGCGCCGTAAGCTTTCACTTTGTAAGCGTCCATGTAGGGGGTTGGTTTTAGAGAGAAAAACGGGAGAGTGATAGTTCTTCTTAAACGTCCGCTAGCAGAGCGGGTTGGACCACCTAGGGTATAAAATTCGGCCCTAGGTACTCCTACGCACAGTAGCTAGCGGGCTTTTCCCGTATGCGCTGGAAGCTGGCTGTGGCCGGCCTTTCCACTACCTGATTATCCCTGTTTTTATGAGCAATCAACCACAAGCCCCGCGCCGCCGCGTGGCCGTAACCGGTGGCACCGGCAAGCTGGGCAAAGTCTGCGTGCAAGACCTGCAAGCCCACGGCTACGACGTATTCGTTATCGACACTGTGGCGCCCGCCAAGGGTATTCCGCACATCATCGCCGACCTCTCCGACTTTGGCCAGACGCTCGACGCGCTGTCGTCGGTGAGTTTTGACATTCACGCCGGTGTGGGCAATAATGCCTTCGACGCCGTCGTGCACTTAGCGGCCTTCCCCACCCCGCGCCAGTATCCCGATGCCCACTTGTTCCAGAACAACATCATGGGCACCTACAACGTGTTTGAAGCGTCGCGCCGCCTGGGCATCCGCAACGTCATTTGGGCCAGCAGCGAAACCACCCTGGGCGAGCCCTTCGAGAATGACGCGCCCTACGCCCCGGTAGACGAGGACTACCCGTTGCGCGCCAAAAGCGCCTACGCCCTGGCCAAGGTGCTGATGGAGGACATGGCCCGCCAGTTCTGCTACCAAACGCCTGACCTCAAGCTCGTCGGCCTGCGCTTCTCCAACGTGATGGAGCCGCAGGACTACGAGAAATTCGCAAGCTACCAAGCCGACCCCGACGAGCGCAAGTGGAATATGTGGGCCTACATCGACGCCCGCGACGGGTCTCAGGCCATCCGCAAAGCCATTGAGTGGCAGGCCACCGGCATGCATCCCTTCATTATCGCCAACGCCGACACGGTGATGGAAAAATCGTCAGCCGAGCTGATGAAAGAAGCTCTGCCCGGCGTGGAGGTCCGCAAAGACCTAGGCGAGCACGAAACGCTACTTTCGATAGAAAAAGCCCGCCGCGTGCTAGGCTACGAGCCCACGCACACCTGGCGCGATAAGGCGAATTGGAAGTAAGTATTGCGTGCTGCACAAACACCTAAGTTTTCTCAGCTATTTGTGCGGCTATTAGGTCAGATTTTCACTGTTTAACGCGCTTGTGTCGCCGGTCCAGCTTATTGGAAATGGCGACACAAGCGCGCTACTTTTTAGTTCTATTGCCGGCCTGAAAGAGTAACTCTTTTGCGTTCAATAAAATCCTCCTGTATTTCCTGAATTTCCAGGTTAGCATTTGCTCGACATAACGCTAGAAAATCAGTAAGCTCTTCCTCATAACTCATTAACTCATAAAGCTCAGCAATTCTCCGATAGTGCCACTCGTCATTCTCATCTAGGTAGGTCGATACTAGTGTCAGAATGGTACTTCTCGCCCGAGACTCACTTTTATAGTTGTGCAATACCTCTTGAGCTAATTCTATTCTATAGTAACTACTGCTGTCAACAGCTAGGTTTATAATAATTGGCAATAAGGGTAGTATCACTTCCACTCTTGGTCGTACTTCTAGTAAGAGCCTTAACGCCGTGTCGTTATGACTGGCATTAGCCAATCCCAAGTTTAAGTCGCTCACCATCAACATTTCGTTTTGCACGAAATCATATCTGCTGGCAAAATACTCTTCCTCCGCTTTGCAGAAGCGAAGCCAAGCGCTTGAGTAGTCCATCTATCTAAGCTAGCCTTTTCAGCGTGGGTAAAATATCTAGGTAAATAATACTAGTATACCCAGACAAGATACTAGTAGCCGCATCTTTGCGCTCATGCCTGACCCCGCTGCCCCCCTCCCCTACCTCGTTTTCGACTTCGACTCAACCTTTACACAGGTCGAAGGCCTCGATGAGCTTGCTGCTATTGCCCTCACGGGCCAGCCCGACCAAGCCACCCGCGTGGCCGCCATCAAGGCCCTCACCGACCAGGGCATGGCTGGCGAAATTGGCTTTCAGGAATCCTTGAGCAAGCGGCTGGCGCTGCTGGGGGCGCACCGGCAGCACCTAGGGCCACTGGTGCAGCAGCTGCAAGGCAAAGTGAGCGAAAGCATCCGCCGCAACGGCGACTTCTTCCGGCAGTACGCCGACCGTATTTATGTGGTGAGCAGCGGCTTTCGCGAGTTTATCGAGCCCGTGGTAGCCGAGTTTGGCATTGCGGCCGACCATGTGCTAGCCAATACCTTCACCTTCGACGAGGGCGGGGCCATTACGGGCTGCGACGCGGGCAACGTACTGAGCCGCGACGGTGGCAAGATTCAGCAGCTGAAAGACTTGCAGCTCGACGGCCCCGTGTACGTGCTCGGCGATGGCTACACCGACTACCAGATTCGGGAAGCTGGCCTGGCCAAGCGTTTTTACGCTTACACCGAAAACGTAGCCCGCCCCACCGTTATCGCCCGCGCCGATGAGGTGCTGCCGACTTTTGATGAGTTTTTGTACCAATTGAAGCTACCCATGACCCTGAGCTACCCCAAGAATCGCATCAAGGTATTGCTGCTCGAAAACCCCGATGCCCGCGCCGCCGAGCTCTTCCGCCAGGAAGGCTACCAGGTGGAGCTGGTGCCCGGCGCCCTCGATGAAGAAGAACTCATTGCCCGCATTGAGGGCGTGAGCATCCTCGGCATCCGCTCTAAAACCAACGTGACCGAGCGCGTGCTGGCTGCTGCCAACCGCCTCATTGCCATCGGCGCGTTTTGCATCGGCACCAACCAGATAGACCTGCCCGCCGCCATGCGCAAGGGTGTGGCCGTGTTCAACGCCCCGTTTTCGAACACCCGCTCGGTGGTTGAGCTGACCTTGGCCGAACTCATTGTGCTGGCCCGCCGCATTCCCGAAAAGAACCCCAAGATGCACCTAGGCGAGTGGGACAAATCGGCCAAAGGTGCGTTTGAGGTGCGCGGCAAAACGCTCGGCATCATTGGCTATGGCAACATCGGGGCACAGCTCTCGGTGGTAGCTGAGGCGCTAGGCCTCAAGGTACTGTACTACGACGTGGCCGAAAAGCTGCAGCTCGGCAATGCCACCAAAGTAAACACGCTCGAAGAACTGTTGCCCCAGGCCGACATCGTGACGCTGCACATCGACGGCCGCCCCGAAAACAAGAATTTCTTCGGCGCTAAGCATTTTGCCCTCATGAAGCCCGGCGCGCTGTTCATCAACAACGCCCGCGGCCACGTGGTAGACGTGCCCGCGCTGGCCGAAGTGCTCCACAATGGCCACCTAGGGGGCGCCGCCATCGACGTATTTCCCTACGAGCCCAAAACCAACCAGGAGGTGTTTGAAAGTGAGCTGCGCGGCCTGCCCAACGTGCTGCTGACGCCACACATTGGCGGCAGCACGGCCGAGGCGCAGCGCAACATTGCCGAGTTTGTGCCCGAGCGCATCATGCAGTACATCAACACCGGCAACACCCAGCAGAGCGTCAACTTCCCCAACATTCTGCTGCCGTCGCAGCAGGCGCACCGCCTCATCCACATTCACGCCAACGTGCCCGGCGTGCTGGCCAAAATCAACAATGTGCTGGCCGCGCACCACGTTAACATCCTAGGTCAGTACCTGAAAACCAACGAGCTGGTGGGCTACGTGATTACGGATATCGACAAGGCCTACGACCAAGACGTGATTCAGGCCCTGCGCGAAGTCGAGCACACCATCAAGTTCCGGGTGCTATACTAGCGAGCAGTAGCTTGGGCTTTGTAGTCCGAGCGCGAGCGCAGCAAGCAGTTACGAAAGGATACCCCTAACGTGAACTGCGCGCTACGCTCGCGCTCGGACTTCTAGTTTTAAGCTATTCTTCTTCTTTAGCAACTGCTGGTTCTTCAGCAGCTTGTGGTTGCTGGCTGGCTAGCAGCTCTGGGGGCAGGGCCAATACGGACGGAAGCGGTATTTGCCATACCTCAGCCGCTGGGATGTTCGCCTTCATTTCGTTCTGCAGTTCACCCAGTAGCTGCAAAGCGTCTCCGGCCGCGCAGTTGTGCTTTTGCATGATGTGGCCAGTAGCGAGGCTTACCCACTGGTCGATGCTCTGCTGCACCAGCAGCAACATCGTATCGGGCGCCTCGCGCAGCTCCGGCTGCTGCCCAATAAGCGCGTTCTCCTCCAGGTGCAGCCGAATGATATTCAGGCACAAGGAAAAAATAGTTTTATCGCGGCGCAGTTGGCGCAGGCGGGGAGCAGCCATAGAAACGTGGGTAGGACAGATAGGAAAGGCCGTAAAGGTAGAACGGGCGCGGGTGGCAGCATAGTTTTTCTACCGCCAGGCACCTTACAAAAAGAGGCTGACCCGCTAGGTAGCAGGTCAGCCTCTTTTTGTGTGAAAGAAGAAGTTGAGTTGGCTTGCTAAGTTTGGTGTGATTAGTTGCGCACTACGCGCTGGGTATTGGCACCAGTGGCCGTGGCTACGCGCAGCAGGTACACGCCGGGGGCCAGCGTGGGTAGCTCGGCCAGGGCCTGCGGGGCAGTGCCTAGCTGCATGGTGTGGGTGTACACGGGGCGGCCATCGGCAGTGAGCAGGGCCACGGTAGCAGCCTGGTTTTCAGCGCCGGGCAGGGCCACGCTTAGCTCGCTGGTGAAGACGGTGGGGTAAGCTACAAGCTTGGCAGCAGCAGGGGCAGTGAGGCGGGCGGCAAGTGTCACTACGGGCGAGTAAGAACTGGTGCCGTCTAGGTCTACCTGGCGCAGGCGGTAATAGCTGGTAGCGGTAGCAGCGTCGTCGATAAACTGGTAGCTGTGGGATGCCATGCTAGTACCCGCGGCAGCCAGCTGGCCAATTTTCACAAACGCTTGCCCATCGGCCGAGCGCTCGACCTCGAAGTGGGCGCTATTTGTTTCCGAAGCCGTGGCCCAGCGCAGTACGTTGCCGGCGCTGCCAGCTTGGCCAGTAAATGCGGTGAGCACGACAGGTAGCGGGCTAGGGTTGGTGAGGGCACCCGGGGCTAGCGTGGGCTGGGTGGCCGACGCCGCCTGCTCAAAGCGATAGATAGTGCCATTAGCATTGCCTACAAAGAGGTCGAGCAGGCCATTGCCATCGATATCGGTGATGGAAGGAGCCGCGTAGGTACCCACGCTGATGGTCGAGCCATTGCTCTTCAAAAAGTCTAGTTTCTTGAAGACGGCCGAGTTGGCTGCCGTTTGAGTATAGAGAATGATGTTGCCGGCCCGGTTGCCTAGCAGCATGTCGAGGTAACCGTCGCCGTCGTAGTCGGTCAGCAGGGGCTTGTCTACGTCGCCAGCATCGATAATGGCGCCTAGGTTATCGCGCATCTGGCCTAGGGCGGTGAAGGTGGCCGCGTTAGCAGCGGTTTGTTCGTAGCGGCGCAGCGTGCCGTCGTTGCTGCCTACCAGCACGTCGAGCAGGCCGTTGTTGTCAAGGTCGGCCACCGTGGGGCGGGGGTACGAGCCGCCGTTGGGCGCACCCGAAGTAGCCGTACCAAAGGGGTTGGTAAACAGGTTACTGCGGGTGAAGGTCTGAGCGCCGGCGGCCGTTTGCTCGTAGCGCAGCACGTTGCCGGTTTCTTCGCCTACCAGCAGCTCCAGCAGGCCATCGCTATCGAGGTCAGCCACGGTAGGCTTTGCAAAATTGCCTACGTCGAGGGTAGAGCCATCAGCGTTTTTGAGCAGGGTGCCCGCGCCAAACGCAGTGGAGTTAGCGGCCGTCTGCTCATACACCATAATGGTACCGTCGCCCTGGCCCTGAATAAGCTCTATGCGGCCATCGCTGTCGAGGTCGCCCATGGTAGGCGTCGAGTAGTTGCCAGTAGCTGACGCACCCGTGACACTGGTCGAGGACTGGCCGTAGCTCACTGACGACGACTTGCGGGTAATGCCGAGCTTGTTGGCGGAAAGAACTGTGCCGGCGTTGGTCGTGACGCGGATGCGCCCGGTAGCCGCGGCCACTGGCACAATGACCTGCATCGTAACCCCTAGTGGCGTGCCCGTTACCTTCATAGGCTGGCCGTTAATCATTGCCGACTTAATGTTGGCCAACCCCGTGCCTGTGATAGTAACCGTAGCACCAGCCGCGGCTTGGGCAGGCGAGAAGCCCGTAATGGTTTGGGCCGAGGCAGCTATCGGTAGCAGACCTAGGCTAGCTAGGGCAAGGCGGCGGAACGTGGGCAACAGAACAGCAGTAGGCAGGCGGAACATAAGTAAGCGGAAGGAAAGCGTAAATAATATATCAGAGCAGGCAGGCAGCGTCAAATGATTGTTAGACAATACTTAGCTCTTTTAATGATGAGCCTATTTGCTGCTGCTGTTTTAGTGATACAAAATTATTTTACCCCTCCAGGCCCGCTTTGCCCTTCTCGCTTAAACCTTTTAGTTAGTCTGTCAATGTCACCGTTTTCTATGCGAGCAAACACAATAACACCGCCGAATAGGTCAACAGTAATCCATGGCATACTTCTCACAATGAGAAGTATGCTATTTATTATCCGCTTAATGCCATACATTAACTTTACAACCGCTCGCGCACCTCGTGCAGGAGGCGCTCCATGGCGTTGCGAGTGGCTTGGTCGTCGCCGGGGATGCTGTTGTTGAAGAACGTGACGGCCACCAGCCGGCCGCTCTTGCAGCGCACGTAACCCGCTAGGTTACAAGTATGGGTGAGCGTACCGGTTTTGCCCCAAAACCACGGCAGCTTGGGCGGGCCGGCCTCGAAGTAGCGGCGGCGCAGTGTGCCCTGGCCACCCCCGGCCGCCAGCAAGCTCAGCAGGCGCGGCTCGGGCACCTGCTGGTGCAGGCGGGCCAGCAGCGCCGTGAGGGTGCGCGGCGTGAGCAGGTTGAGCCGCGACAGCCCCGAACCATCAACCCAGTCGGGGCGGTCGGGCAAGTCCCGCAGTTGGTTTTTGAGCAAGTACCGAATGGCCCGCGCCCCACTCAGCGAGTCGCGGTAGCCTAGGCGGCTGCTGGTCATCAGCAAGAGCTGCTCGGCCAAGAAATTGTCGCTCACGCGCAGCATGCGGCGGTAGAGCGAGTCGGCCCGCAGCCCCCGCAGCGTGCGGATGCTGTCCTGGCCGGGGCGCGGGCGCCACACCGTACCCACAATAGCCCGGCGCAGCGTGTCGCCGAGCAGGCGCAGCAGCAGTTGGCGGCTGGTGCGGTAAGGCACTTCATCTATCCACTTTTTGGGACCTAGGCGATAGGTAAAGCGGTTTTCGAGCGGCGCCCGGTACACGTGCATCTCATCGTCTTGGTCGGGCGAGAGGCGGAAGTCGGGGCCGGCTGCGGCCGTGAGCGGTGCAAATGCCCGCGGAAACACCCGCACCCGCTGCGGCAGCGCCTGGGCCGGCGCCCCCGGCCTAGGGCGCACCACTAGCGGCGCGCTGGCATAAAAGCGCACCGTATTGCCGTACAGCGGAAACGCCGTGCGCTCGGGCTGGAAGTAATAATTGAAGTCGTCCCAGGCCCAGCTGGGGCCGTAGGCAGGCACAGTGGCAATGTCGCAATAGGCCAAGAGCTTTTCGGGCCGATTGAGCAGAAACGTGTAGGCCCGGCGCGAAGGCACGTCGCCATGCAGCAGCGTAGGGTCACCGGTGCCCTGGAAAAACAGAGTATCTCCCCGCGAGAAGTAGCGCAGGCTGGGCAGCGAGTCGGGCAGCAGTGTGAGGCCCGCGTAGAGGCTCAGCAGCTTCATGGTGCTGGCGGGCGTAAAGTACTTGGCCTCGTTGTAGCCAAATAGGGCCTCGCCGGTGGTGGCGTCGGCCAGGGCCACGCCTATCTGCTGGCGGCGCAGCGTGCGGCTGCTATCGAGCTGCTGGCGCAGCCAGGGCATGTCGGAGCGGCCGGTGGCCGAGTCGCGCACCACGCCGGGCAGGGTCGGCGCGGTAGCGGGCGGGTTTTGGCCGCAGGCAGTAGTGAGCGAGAGCAGCGACAGCGCAAACAGCACAAGGGGACGCCGGCCCTGGCCGCAGACAGTAGAAACAAACAAAGTAGGCACAGACGCAACTTAAGCAGAAACCGCCTAGCGCGCTCCTAGGTATGGCCACCGAGGCTGAAGTCAACTAAGCAGGCCCATGACACTTGGCCTAGCACAAGTGCAATTTCAACTAGGCATTGTTTTGCAACTAGCTGCTTCTTTTGGCTGGGCCAACGCTGTACCTACCTTTGAAGTACCCAATTTTTAGCGCTTCTATTACTTCAGTCAATTAAGTAGCTTATTTCTCATTGTATGGAGAAAATACTTACTCAATCGGAGTTTGATACCGTAGCCGCCGCCTGGACGAACTTTATCCAAGGCGCCTCGCCTGCCGAGGTGCAGGCGCTCTTTCAGGCCAGCGCCCCCGCCATCAATCAGTACCAGGTCAGTGCAAGCTTTGGCCTGACGAGCACTCCCACCGACCCGAGCTACCTAGTAGCTATGTTGTCTACACCGGGCATTGCCCAGGTAGCGGCGCGCTTTGTGCTGCTGCCCCCGGCCGAGGTAGGTGTCGATAAGCCGGCCGCACCGCGCTTTCGGCTGGTGCTCTACGCCGCCGACCAGCGGGGCGCGCGCCTATCAGCCTACTACCAAAGCGATGCGAACTGGCAAACCGTCGAGCCTCAGCAGCTCGCGGCTGTTGGCGGTTTGGTGCCTTACAATCTGATAAAGGGGTGGCTCAATGGCTGGACCACCGCAGCCACCACGCAGCAGCTACGGCCGGCGCTCTTTGCCACTTCCTACGGGCCACTGCAAGGGTACAACTTCGACCTAGGCGACTTTCTGGACCCGCTTTTTGCGGCCAAGACCTTCACCAACCAGCGCCTGTTTCTTCGCTTCGGCCTGAAAGCCTACTACCCCGCCTACCCCGAAAGCTTGGCCGCCCCGGCTCAGACGTTTGGGCTGGTGGTGCGCCTGTACTCGCCCAGCGACGAAGCAGATGGCGACGAATTGAGCGGGCCATCTTACGACATGTCAAAGCCTTACCCCCCAGGCTAGTCCTACTGCACTGCTTCTTTGCACACTTTGCATATGCTCAGTTCTATCCTTTATAATACCCCTATGACGCTGGTTATTATCGCCAGCATCTGGGGTATTATGTGCTTTCGCCAGCTGCCGCCTAGTCTGCGCGCGCTCGTGCTACTCCTCTGCTTCGATGCCATCATGGAAAGCACTGGCTCACTGCTGCAATACTTCAAAAGGCCTAACTTATTTCTCTTTCCAATTGTGATAGTGGGCGAAGCTGGGTTAATGCTTTTGCTTTACACCCGAGCGCTCCAGTCTGCTTGGCTACAGCGCGTGGCTCCTTGGATAGTCGGCTTCCTAACAGCTTACGCACTGCTCGACACGCTACTGGTGCCGGGCACCGTGCGCTTCCGGCCTAGCCTACAGGTTATGAGCGACTTGCTTTCCTTATACCTAGGCGGCATGTATTTCCGCAAGCAGCTTAATGAACTCCAAGTAGCGCGCCTCGAACGCGACCCTCTTTTTTGGATATCGGCAGGCTTAGTCCTTACTTCCTTAGGTAATTTGTTGATATCCCTATTCAGTAACTACCTACTGCTCAATTACTCTCAGCAATTCAACATCTACATTTGGCGTATTCACACGGTTTTTGTTGGCCTGCTTTACACCTGCTATTGCATAGCGCTGTGGCTGCGCCCAGCAAAAGCGTTGACTGCCGAGGAAACGCTAGAGACCTCGCGTAGCACATGGTAACGCCCACGTTCTACCTAGCCCTAGGTTGGCTAACTGTGGCTGTCATCATCTTAGCTACCCTCATTGGGGCGGCACGCTTTCGCCAGCTGCCAGCCAGCTCGCGCTACCTCACCTACTTTGCTGGCTTTGAAGTGCTCATAGAGTTGCTTTCTAGGGCCCTGATACGCGTATTTCATTTAAAGTCTAACCTATTTCTGATACCTATTGCCGCCATTGGCGAGGTAGGGCTGCTGGCGCTGGCCTATCGCCAGGTGCTGGGGTCGGCGGCGTTTGCCCGAGCCCTGCCGTGGGTCCTAGGTCTGTTTAGCAGCTACGCTCTACTCGAAACGCTGGCCGGGCTGGGCGCCGTGCGCTACGCCCCCACCGTGCAGGTTAGTACCGACCTGTTAATGCTCGGCTTTGCCGGCTTATACTTTCGCAAGCTGCTCCACGAGCTACAAGTCACGCAGTTGCGGCACGAGCCTTTCTTTTGGATGTCGGCCGGAATGACCATCTACGCCCTGGGCGATTTGCAGATTGCACTCTTTAGCAACTACCTCTTGCACTACGGTTCGTTGCAGCTGAACCTGGTTGTTATCAGCGTAGTGCGGGTTTTGCTTCTTTTCATCTTTTACAGTGGCTGCGGCCTGGCTTTATGGATGCGCCCGCAGAAGTAGAGTTTGGGCAGCTACTGCTCACGGGCATCGGTCTGATGCTGCTAGCCGCAGGGGCTTTGGTGTTGTTTGTGGTCACGTACCAAAAGCGCCTGTTGCAGCAGCAGCTGCGCCTGCGCGCCGCCGAGGCCGAGTACCAACAGCAGCTGCTAGCCGCCGTCATTGAGGCGCAGGAACACGAGCGCGAGCGCATCGGGCGCGACCTGCACGATGGCATCGGCTCGACCATCGCCACGGCCAAAATGCTGGTCAACCGCCTCGAAGCCGACCAGCCCACCGACAATCGGCCCGAGCTATTTGGCATGGTGAAGGAGATAATGAGCACCGCCGTGCACGACGTGCGCAGTATTTCGCACTCGCTTTTTCCGGCCGTGCTGGCCCGCTATGGCCTAGCCGATGCCCTGCAGCACCTCGTGGATGTGAGCAACGAAACCGGCACCCTAGACATTGAGCTGGAGGTAGACTACCCGCAGCCGCTGGCGCTGGCCCAGGAACTGGCCCTCTACCGCATTTGCCAGGAGCTGATTCACAACGCCTTGAAGCACGCCCACGGCGCCACCCGCCTCGATGTGCTACTGCGCCAGCGTGGCCCGCTGCTCACGCTGGTAGTCGAAGACGACGGCCCTGGCTTCGACCTCACCCACCTAGGCACCGATGGCCAGCCCGCCACCAAGGGCGCCGGCCTGCGTAGCATCGACGTGCGTGTGCAGCTGCTGCAGGCCCGCCTGCGCCAACAGTCGGCCCCCGGCCAGGGGCTGCGCACCGTGGTGGAAGTAACCTCGCCTAGCACTTAGGGCACCTTTCTACGTTAACCGCTTTTGCGCCAGCCGCCAAGCTTCTTTCCTTCATGGCAACCATCGACTTTCCAGTGCAGATAGCGCTGCTCGACGACCACCCGCTGTTTCGGCAGGGCATGCGCTACATTTTGCTGGGGCTACCCTACGTAGAGTCGGTGGTAGAGGCTGGCGAATTTGCCGAGTTGCTGGCCCTATGCCGCCAGCGCCTACCCGATGTGCTGCTACTCGACTTGCAAATGCCCGGGATGGATGGGCCAGCCGTGGCGCAGGCGCTCCTAGGTGAGTTTCCCGACCTCAAAATCATTGTGCTCTCTATGTTCTCGGCCGACAAGTTCATCACTCAAATGATGAAACTGGGAGCCCGCAGCTACCTGCCCAAAGACGTAGACCAGCCACAGCTTGCCCAGGCCCTCGAAGACGTGCTCAGCACGGGCTACCACTTCACCGAGCGCGTGTCGAAGGCGATGCTCAAGGGCGTGCAGCAGCCCACCCGCCCTGTGTTGGCGACTCTCACCGAGGAGGTGCACTTCACCCCGCGCGAGCTTGATGTGCTGCGCCTCATCTGCGAAGGCCGCACCACGGCCGAGATTGCCGAGCAGCTCGTGATGGGCCGCCGCACAGTAGAAGGCCATCGCCAGCACATGCTCGAAAAAACCGGCGCTGCCAATGCGGCAGGCCTAGTTGTGTACGCAGTGCGCCACGGCTTACTCGATACCTAGGCGGCCCCCCCGTAAAAATACGGGGATCTAAAAAAGCGTACTTCTACGCTAAAATCATGGCAGTAGAGAACTACACTTTTGCAGCGCAAATGCCTGGTCACGGCAGGTGCGTACTGCTCTCTCTTTCTGTCCTATGAAGACAGACTTAGCCTTTTCCCTTCACTAGGTTAGCCACACGCCCTCTCTCCTGCTGACCCTAGGCCCTCGAAAACAATCTAGCCTACCTAGTCCCGCCCGGGCCCCACGCTGCTTAGTTGAGCAACGCGGGGCCCGGGCGAACTGCTTTAGGCTGCCAGCCGGTCGCATCCTAGGCCTAGACTATTAGTGCGCAGCGCATATAAACCAGCAGAGCAAGCCGATAAGCTTACGCTACGCAAGCATTTGCTCCCAACATCTCGGCTGGTGCTGGCTACTTCATCGTCAAGAATTTCTGCTGCATCACGTCTTGCACCGAGCGGCCCGAAATCTTGCTTTCGAGCCATGAAATGATGTCGAAGTAGAGAAACGGCCGCCGGTCGAAGGGCCGGGCAGCTATTTCTTCGAGCTTGGCTTTCAGCTTGCTAAATTCTTCGCGTAGCTGGCTCGGGGCGATGTGCCCCGCCCGGCGCAAAAATCGGAACACCTCCACTTGCATGGGTTGTTGGTCGTTCATTTTACCTAGGAAGTGGTACACCGAGCGCACCTGGTATTCGAGCTCGGCATCTTGCCCATCTTCGAAGTGCGCCACTAGGTTTAGAATACGAGCAAAGCACTGCAAGTCCTCGCGCAAACTCAAATCCTTTTGGTCAATAATGCGATTCAAGTACTTGATAGCCTGCTTATACTGCCCACTTCCAAAATACAGGCAAGCAACTTTATAGTAGAACACCAGCGTGCGATGTAGGTCGAGCTGCGACTTGTATTGCCCAAGTTGCTCCAGCAGCTCAGGCACCATTTCGACCCCTTCGGTAAAGCGCGCCTCCAAAAAAACGGCGTTAATGCGATTGGTCCAGATATATTGAAAAAGCAGCGCCTCAGTGTTGGGCGTGGCGCGGCGCGTCTGGTTGGCCCCAAAGTCTTCTAGCGCTTGCAGCACCTCCCGAAACTTGCTGTAATACATCAAATTAAAAAGTGCTGCTAGCAAGTTATGCAGCCCTTTGATGTAGAGCATCGTTTGGCTTTCCTTCAAATCAGGCTGCTGCTCAAATAGGTCTACCCACTTCTGCGCGTAGCGGTAGCAGGCCCGGAACTCTTGGTTGATAGTATGATACCACACGTGGGCCTGGTAGAAGTACAGCTTCTCCCAAAACCCACTCCCCCGCCCAATAGCAGCCGGCACGTGCGCTCGGAAGTAGGCCGTAAACTGCTCGTGGTCAGCTTGATTTTTGGCGTGCCCAGTTTGCAGGTATAGCCCATATAGCCGCAGCGAAGCATTGGATAAGGCGTGCTGCTGCCCTAGGTGTGCCGCCGTGGCCGTAGCCTCAGCTGCCAGCGACTCGGCCCGCCCCTGCAAGCTACGCGTGATATACTGCGACTCGATAAGCTTCTCAAAGTCAATGGCCAGCAGTGCCACGTGCGGCAGTTCGGCTTGCTGGGCGGCCAGTTTCACCTTGGCCAGCATCCGCAGGCTTTGCTGGTAGAAGCCTTTGTTGTAGAGCACGCGGGCGTAGTCGAGCTGCTCGTGCAACTGAATATCTAGGTTTTGGCTGGCGTGGTAGAGACGCAAGCTCGCTAGTAGCTGCTTGTAGAGGTTGGCTTTGAGGTTGGCTAACTGAGCGCGTTTCAGGGTCGGCACCTGTGTGAGCACGCGCTCCTCATCATGCTGCTCTTGGGCATCAAAAGCATCGAAGAGCTGTAAGAATTTTAGGCCTTCGGTAGAGCCCTGGCGGTTGGCAAACAGCCGAAAATGGCGCTTTTCGGACTGCGTTAGCGATTTTATGAGCTGAAAAACCGGGTCGCTGCTTCTGTTAGGCATTGTAAATTACAATCATATAAGCTACTGATTATTATTTCATTATCGAAATAAGTTGTTCACTTGGAAATAATAGAAACCAATAAAAAATGTTTTTGCCCCATTGAAAAATCCTGCTACTTGCAGTGCAATAACAAAGCTGGCCCTGCATCAGCGGGTTTTTCACTCCTATGGCGACGCAAAAAATTCAGATTTTCGATACCACTCTCCGCGACGGCGAACAGGTGCCGGGCTGCAAGCTAAACCAGCAGGAGAAGCTAGTTATTGCCCGGCAGCTCGAAGCGTTGGGCGTTGATGTCATTGAGGCCGGCTTCCCAGTGTCGAGCCCCGGCGACTTTGCTGCCGTGGCCGCCATCGCTGCCCAAACCAAAGATGCCACCGTGTGCGGCCTCACCCGCGCCGTCGAAAATGACATTCGGGTAGCGGCTGATGCGTTGCGCTCGGCCCGCCGCCCGCGCATCCACACCGGTATTGGCACTTCTGACCTGCACATTTTCCAGAAGCTGCGCACCACCCAAGAAGACGTGTTGCAGCGTGCCGTAGCTGCCACCAAGCTCGCTAAGAGCTTTGTAGAAGACGTGGAGTTTTACGCCGAAGACGCCGGCCGCACCGACAACGAATTCCTGGCCCGCGTGTGCGAGGCGGTGATTGCGGCTGGAGCCACGGTGCTCAACATCCCCGACACCACTGGCTACTGCCTGCCCCACGAGTACGGCGCCAAGATTAAGTACCTATACGAAAACGTAAAAAGCATTGACCGGGCCATCCTCTCAACGCACTGCCACAACGACCTAGGGCTGGCCACGGCCAACTCCATTGCGGGCGTCAGCAATGGCGCGCGTCAGATTGAATGCACCATCAACGGGGTGGGCGAACGCGCTGGCAATACCGCCCTCGAAGAGGTAGTGCTGATTCTGCGTCAGCATCCCACGCTGAACCTGCACACCGACGTAAATACCCGCTTGCTCACCGAGACCTCGGCCCTCGTGTCGCACCTCATGAGCATGCCGGTGCAAGCCAACAAGGCCATTGTGGGCGCCAATGCTTTCGCGCACAGCAGCGGCATTCACCAGGATGGCGTGATTAAGTGCCGCGAAACGTACGAGATTATTGACCCTAAAGAGGTTGGCGCCGTCGATTCGACCATCGTGCTCACCGCCCGTTCGGGCCGCGCTGCCTTGGCTTATCGCCTCCAAAAGCTTGGCTACAACCTAGAGCGCCCGGCCCTAAATACGGCCTACGCTAGCTTCTTGCAGCTCGCCGACCGCCAGCGCGAGGTAATTGACAACGACTTACACATCCTCATTGAGCAAGAAAAACTAGTAGCCGTCGGCTAACCGGGCTAAGGAAACGGGGTGGCAGGCGCTGCCAGTGGGTGGGAGCAGGGAAGTCAGGGGGTCGGGTTAACAACCCAATAACGCCATTCTTTCACACTCGTTGACACGACCAAAACTTCCCCCTGTTGCTTCGTTTCCTTAGCTTTTTTTATAACCTGTTATGCGTCGTAAGCTCAGCATGACAGATGAAACTAACAATTAGAAATTAGTCTATCGCTACCCTACCCATGCCGCGCACATTAGTTGACAAAATTTGGGATGCCCACGTCGTTCGCTCTATCGCGAGCGGGCAAGACGTGGTGTACATCGACCGCCACCTGATTCATGAAGTAACTAGCCCCCAGGCGTTTGATGAAATCGCCGCGCGTGGGCTCTCTCTATTTCGCCCCAACCAGATTATCGCCACGGCCGACCACAATGTGCCGACCCTCAACCAGCACCTGCCCATCACGGAGCCGCTTTCGCGCTCGCAAGTAGATAAGCTGACCGAGAACTGCCAGAAGTACGGCATCGAGCTTTACGGCCTAGGTCACCAGCGCCAAGGCATTGTGCACGTTATCGGGCCAGAATTGGGCCTCACACAGCCGGGCCTGACAATGGTATGTGGCGACAGCCACACCAGCACGCACGGCGCATTTGGTGCCATCGCCTTCGGCATTGGCACTAGCCAGGTGGCGCAAGTAATGGCCTCGCAGTGCCTGCTACTCACGCGCCCCAAGCGGATGCGCGTAGCGGTAGAGGGCGACTTGCGGCCCGGCGTCACGGCTAAAGACTTAATTCTCTATATAATCTCGAAGCTTGGCACGGGCGGCGCCACCGGCTACTTCGTAGAATATGCGGGTAGCGCGGTGCGCAGCCTGAGCATGGAAGGCCGCATGACAGTTTGCAACATGAGCATCGAGATGGGTGCCCGCGGCGGCCTCATCGCGCCCGATGCTACCACGTTTGCTTACGTGGAGGGCCGGCCGTTTGCGCCGAAAGGTGAGGCGTGGGAACAAGCCTTGGCCTATTGGGAAACGCTGTATTCAGACGACGACGCAGTATTCGACGCCGAATTTGTGTATGACGCTGCCGACATCACACCGATGATTACCTATGGCACGAACCCCGGCATGGGCATTCCGCTCACCGGCAACGTGCCGAGCCAAGTACCCGATGCCGAGGCTGAGAGCTTCGACAAGTCGCTGAAGTACATGGGCTTCGAGCGCGGTGAATCGCTCCTAGGTAAGCAAATCGACTACGTATTCATCGGCAGTTGCACCAACTCGCGCATCGAGGACTTGCGCACCGTGGCCGCTTACGTGCAGGGCAAGCACAAGGCTGGGCACGTCGAGGCCATCATCGTGCCGGGTTCCAAGCAAGTTGAGCAGCAGGCTATTGCCGAAGGTATCGACAAGATTCTGGCCGAAGCCGGCTTTGAGCTGCGCGAACCGGGTTGCAGCGCTTGCCTAGCCATGAACGAGGATAAAATACCGGCCGGCGCCTACTGCGTGGCTACCTCCAACCGCAACTTTGAAGGCCGCCAAGGCCCTGGCTCGCGCACGCTGCTGGCCTCGCCGCTGGTAGCCGCCATCACGGCCGTACAGGGCCGCATCGTTGACATTACGCAGTACCTGAACTAATGGAAAAATTTCAGACCCTGCACACTACGGGCGTGCCACTCCCCTTCGAAAACGTTGATACTGACCAGATTATTCCGGCCCGTTTTCTGAAAGCTACTACCCGCGAAGGCTTTGGTGAGAACCTGTTTCGCGACTGGCGCTACAACGCCGATGGCTCGCCCAAGGCCGACTTTGTGCTGAATGAGCCGCGCTACAGCGGGCAGATTTTAGTAGCCGGCAAAAACTTCGGTTGCGGCTCTAGCCGCGAGCACGCCGCCTGGGCGCTGTACGACGCTGGTTTTCGGGCCGTTATTTCGAGCTACTTCGCCGACATTTTTCGGGGTAACGCCTTGAATACTGGCCTCCTACCCTTGCAAGTAAGCGATGAGATACTAGCCCGCTTGCTAGCTGCCATCGAGGAGAATCCGCAGTTGGAAGTAGTCGTCGATTTGCCTTCGCAAACGCTGGCCGTGCCGGCCTGGGGCGAAACGGTGAGCTTCGCCATCGACCCCTACAAAAAGGAGTGCCTGATTAACGGCTACGACGACATCGACTTTTTAGTAAATCAAAAATCGGCCATTGAGGCCTACGAACAAAAACGCGCATGGACATGGTAACCAAGAAAATAGCTTTACTGCCTGGTGACGGCATCGGGCCGGAAGTCTGTCGACAGGCCGTGAAAGTGCTCGACGCCGTAGCCGAGCGCTTCGGCCACCGCTTTGAATTCACCTCGCACCTCGTGGGCGCCTGCGCCATCGACGCCACTGGCAACCCCCTGCCCGACGAGACGCTAGCCGCCTGCCGCGCCTCCGATGCGGTACTATTTGGCGCCATCGGCGACCCGAAGTACGACAACGACCCCACCGCCAAAGTGCGCCCCGAGCAGGGCCTGCTGAAGATGCGCAAGGAGTTGGGTTTGTTTGCCAACATCCGCCCCGTGACGGCCTACAAGGCGCTGCTGAAGCACTCGCCGCTGAAGTCGGACCGCATCGAAGGCACCGACCTAGTGATTTTCCGGGAGCTGACAGGCGGCATCTACTTCGGTGGCAAGGGGCGCATGGCCGATGGTTCGGCTTACGATCACTGCACGTATTCGCGCGCTGAGATTGAACGCATTGCGCACCTAGCGTTTCAGTCGGCCGACAGCCGCCGCAAGCACCTAACGCTGGTAGATAAGGCTAACGTACTAGAGACCTCACGCTTGTGGCGCGAAGTGGTGCAGGAAATTGCCCCTAGCTACCCCGAAGTGGCCGTTGATTATCTATTCGTGGACAACGCCGCGATGCAGATTATTATCAACCCCAAGCAGTTTGATGTGATGCTGACTGAGAACATGTTCGGCGACATCATTTCGGACGAAGCCTCGGTAATTGCTGGCTCGATGGGCCTGCTGCCCTCCGCTTCGGTGGGTGCCGAAGTGGCGGTGTTTGAGCCTATTCACGGCTCTTACCCCCAGGCCAAAGGCAAAGGCATTGCCAACCCGCTGGCCGCCATCTTGTCGGCTGCCATGTTGCTCGACCACCTAGGGCTGGCCGAAGAGGCTGAACTGGTGCGCGAAGCCGTGGACGAGGCGCTGACCAACCAGATTCTGACGCCCGAGCTGAACCCCACGGCGCCCTACACTACCGAGCAGGTGGGCAGCTATGTGGCCTTCTGGATTGCCGACTCGAACGAGCAGCAGTGGAACGCCCACAACATCGCGGTGGGCGTGAGCACAATTATTTAAGTTGTACCGTGGACCCTGCGGGTCCGCGCGTCGCCCGCGATACTATAATAGCCTATTCACTCGCGGACCCGCGGGGTCCACGGTACTGCCCGCCATGCGTCTGCTACCCGTCATTTCCGTCGTCATTATTATTCCTACCCTCGCGGGCTAGCAGGTACTTCTTACGCCAAAGAAAACCTTCCTAGCCCGCTGGCAGGAAGGTTTTTTTAAAGCCTTGCCAAAAACCGGCCTTAACCCATCTACTTAGTAATGAACACTATAGAAGTCCAATTCAACGAAATAGCGGCGAAGTACGACCAGCAGCGGCCGTGCCTGATTCCGTGTTTCGATGACTTCTATGGTGCAGCTAATGCGCTACTGGCTAACCGGCCGCGGGCGCGCACGGTGCTGGATGTAGGCGCGGGCACGGGATTGTTTTCCTACTTCGTCTACCAGCAGCGGCCCGACCTGGAATTTACACTCGTGGACTTGGCCCCGGAAATGCTGGCGGTGGCGCGGCAACGGTTCGCGGGCTTACCGGGCTTCACTTTTCAGGAGCTGAACTTCGCTACCCAGCCCCTGCCCGGGCGCTACGACGTGGTTATTTCGAGCCTGGCCATTCACCACCTGCCCGATACGGAGAAGGCGACGCTTTACCAGCGCATTTATGAGGCGCTAAACCCTGGCGGGCTGTTCATTAATGCCGACCAGGTGCTGGGGCGCACGGCGGGTTTCGATGCCTTTAATCGACAGCACTGGGCGCGCACGGTGCAAGCGTCGGGCCTGCCTGAGGAGGCGATTGAGCGAGCCTTCGAGCGCATCAAGCTGGATGATTTTGGCATGCTCGAAGCGCAGCTACGCATGCTGGAAACGGCCGGCTTTCAGGAGGTCGATTGCGTGTACAAGAACTTGAATTTTGTGGTGTTTGCCGCCGTGAAGGACACCATCACTAACTGGAATTAATGTAACCTAGGCCCCGGCCTTACGCCCCGGCACCAAGCACTAAAACACATGGCACTCAACAAATTCAGCCGCATCTATACCCAAGACGACAGCTTGCCCGCCTCGCAGGCCATGCTCATCGGCGCGGGCCTATCGGATGCGGATTTGCGCAAGCCATTCGTGGGTATCTGCTCCACGGGCTTCGAGGGCAACACCTGCAACATGCACCTCGACGGCCTGGCCGACGAGGTAAAGCGCGGCGTGGCCGCCCAGGGGCTGGTGGGGCTGCGCTTCAACACCATCGGCGTGAGCGACGGCATTACGAATGGCAATGCGGGCATGCGCTTTTCGCTGGTGTCGCGGGAGATAATCGCCGATTCGATAGAGGCCATGGCGGGCGCGCACTACTACGACGCCATTGCCACGGTGGTGGGCTGCGACAAGAACATGCCCGGCGCCCTCATTGCCATGGCGCGGCTGAATCGGCCTTCGCTCATGGTGTATGGCGGCACGATTAAGGGCGGCGAGTTTAAGGGCCAGCAGCTCAACATTGTATCGTGCTTTGAGGCCTACGGCAAGAAGGTAAACGGGCAGATTTCGGAGGAGGACTACCAGGGCATCATCCACAATGCCTGCCCGGGGCCAGGCGCCTGCGGCGGCATGTACACGGCCAACACCATGGCCGCTGCTATCGAGACCCTAGGGATGACGGTGCCCGCCTCTTCGTCGCTGCCCGCCGAGAGCAGCGCCAAGGTGCAGGAATGCCTTGACACGGGCGCCTACCTGCGCCGCCTGCTGGAGCTGGATTTGAAGCCGCGCGACATCCTCACCCGCGAAGCCTTTGAGAATGCGATGGTTATTATCACGGTGCTCGGCGGCTCGACCAATGCCGTGCTGCACCTCATCGCCATTGCCCACGCGGCCGGCGTGCACCTCACCATGGAGGACTTCCAAGCCGTGAGCAACCGCGTGCCGGTGCTGGCCGACCTCAAGCCCAGCGGCAAGTACCTCATGGAGGATTTGTCGAAAATAGGGGGCGTACCCGCCGTGCAGCGCACGCTGCTCGACTACGGCCTGCTCAACGGCGACCTGATGACCGTCACCGGCCGCACGCTGGCTGAGAACCTCGCCGACGTAAAGCCCCTAGGTGCCGAGCAAGACCTGCTACGCCCGCTCGACCAGCCCATCAAAGCCGACGGGCACATCCAGATGCTGTATGGCAACCTCGCTACCAAGGGTAGCGTGGCCAAAATCAGCGGCAAAGAAGGCCTGCGGTTTGAAGGCCCGGCCATCGTGTTCAACTCGGAAGAAGAACTAAACCAAGGCATTACGGAGCACAAAATTCAGCCCGGCCAAGTGGTAGTAATTCGCTACGTGGGGCCGAAAGGCGGGCCGGGTATGCCCGAAATGCTGAAGCCGACCTCGGCTATCATGGGCGCGGGCCTAGGTGATAAAGTGGCCCTGATAACTGACGGCCGCTTTTCGGGCGGCACCCACGGCTTCGTGATTGGGCACGTCTGCCCCGAGGCCTTCGACGGCGGCGGCTTGGCGCTGGTAGAAAACGGCGATTGGATAGTCCTCGATGCCACGGCCAATACCATCAACGTGCAGCTATCTGACGAAGAACTGGCTGCCCGCCGCGCGGCCTGGCAACGCCCGCCGCTGCCCGCCAAGCAGGGCGTGCTCCTCAAGTATATCCGCACCGTGAGCGACGCTAGCCACGGCTGTATCACCGATTTAGTAGAAGAAAATTATGTCACCGCAGACCTTAGCCCAGCCCGCCGCTAGCCCGGCCGCCGCCCCCGAAACCACGTCCCTGACGGGCGCGGTCGCCACGCTGCAAGCGCTGGTGGCTGAGGGCGTAGACACGATTTTTGGCTACCCCGGCGGGGCCATTATCCCGATTTACGACGCGCTCTACGACTTTCAGCCGGAGCTAAACCACGTGCTGGTGCGCCACGAGCAAGGCGGCATCCACGCGGCGCAGGGCTACGCCCGTAGCTCGGGCCGGGTGGGCGTGGTGCTAGCCACCAGTGGGCCGGGCGCTACGAACCTCGTGACGGGCCTTGCCGATGCCATGATTGACAGCACGCCGCTGGTGTGCATCACGGGGCAGGTGTTCGCGCATTTGCTAGGTACCGATGCGTTTCAGGAGACGGATATTATCAATATTACGACGCCCGTTACGAAGTGGAACTACCAGGTAACCAACGCCGAGGAGATACCCGAGGCGCTGGCCAAGGCCTTTTACATCGCGCGCAGCGGCCGCCCCGGCCCGGTGCTGGTGGACATCACCAAGAATGCTCAGATGCAGACCTTCGACGCGCCGGCCTACGAGCGCTGCACGCACATCCGCAGCTACCGGCCTGCGCCGGTGGTGCGCAAGGAATACATCGAGCAGGCAGCGGCCTTGATTAACAGCGCCAAGCGGCCGTTCATTCTCTGGGGGCAGGGCGTGGTGTTAGGCAAAGCCGAGCAGGAGTTCAAGGAGTTTGTGGAGAAAAGTGGCATTCCAGCCGCCTGGACCATCCTAGGTGTCGGCGCGTTGGCCACTGGCCACCCGCTGAACGTGGGCATGCTGGGCATGCACGGCAACTACGGCCCCAATGTGCTCACCAACGAGTGCGACGTACTGATTGCCATTGGGATGCGCTTCGACGACCGCGTAACCGGCCGCCTCGATAAGTACGCTAAGCAGGCGCAAGTGGTACACCTCGACATCGACCCTACCGAGATTGACAAGAACGTAAAAACCACCGTGCCGGTGTGGGGCGACTGTAAAGAGACCCTACCCCTGCTCACGGCCCTGGTTGAGCGCAAAGAGCACCCCGAGTGGCTGGCCCGTTTCAATGAGTACACCGCGCAGGAAGTAGATGCCGTGATTCGGGAAGAACTGTTCCCAACTTCGGAAGAGCTGACAATGGGCGAAGTCCTGCAACAGCTCAATGAAATCACGGGCGGCGAGGCCGTTATCGTGTCCGATGTAGGGCAGCACCAGATGGTGGCTTGCCGCTACGCGCTGCAAAATCAGTCGCGCAGCCACGTCACGAGCGGCGGCCTAGGTACCATGGGCTTTGCGCTGCCGGCGGCTATCGGGGCCAAGTTTGGCGCACCCCACCGGCCGGTAGTAGCCATCATTGGCGACGGCGGCGTGCAGATGACAATTCAGGAGCTCGGCACCATCATGCAGACGGGCGTGGATGTTAAAATCATCATCCTCAATAACGAGTTTCTGGGCATGGTACGGCAGTGGCAAGAACTGTTTCACCAGCGGCGCTACTCGTTTGTAGATATCCAAAGCCCTGACTTTGTGACCGTAGCCGCGGGCTACCGCATTGCGGGCCAGCGCGTGGACGACCGCGCCGAGCTGCGCCCGGCCTTAGAGAAGATGCTGGCGCACCCAGGCTCTTTCTTACTCGAAGTAATGGTGACCAAGGAGAATAACATCTTTCCGATGGTGCCGCAGGGGTGCAGCGTGGCAGAAATCCGGCTGCGTTAGCAGCCTCCCGCACCACCTGTCATGCTGACGAAGGAAGCATCTTATCATGCCAGCTTAGCCCTCCTAGTTAGTTCTAAGAGATAAGGTCCTTCGCAAGCTCAGGATGACAAACGATTTTACTTGCTTGATAACGTACACACTATGAGTCAGGAACCCGCCGCTCGCCAGGAATACAACATCACCGCGTACACCGAAAACCAGGTGGGTTTGCTCAACCGCATTGCCATCATCTTTTCGCGCCGCAAAATCAACATCGAGAGCCTCAACGTGTCGCCTTCTGAAATAGAGGGCATCCATCGCTTCAACATCGTGATTGTGGAAACGGAGGAGGTGGTAGAGAAGCTCGCCAAGCAAATCGAGAAGCAGGTGGAGGTACTGAAAGTGTACTACAACACCAATGCCGATGTGATTTGGCAGGAAATGGCGTTGTATAAAGTGCCGACCGATGTGATTGCCGAGAAGGTGCTCGTAGAGCGCCTGCTGCGCGAGCACGGCGCCCGGGCCGTGGTAATTCGCAAAGACTACACGGTCTTCGAAACCACTGGCCACCGCGAGGAAACCGACAACTTGCTCAATGCTTTGCAGCCCTACGGCCTAATTGAGTTTGTGCGCTCGGCGCGCATTGCCATTATCAAAGCCAGCGACGGTTTCCACCGCAAGCTCAGCGAATTTGAGCGGCGCGAGCCGAGCGAAGACGTGGCCGAAAACGAGTTTTTGAACGACCGCGAGGCGGTGTTCACGATGTAAAACAGTTGTGCGGGCTTTGTAATCCGCATTTTGAAGAGACACCTTTTTTCCAACCATTCGCGGACTACAAAGTCCGCGCAACACCCCAACCAACATGGCTACCATCAACTTCGGCGGCGTACCCGAAACCGTTATCACCCGCGATGAATTTCCGCTGCAAAAGGCGCTTGAATTCCTGAAGGATGAAACCATTGCCGTAATCGGCTACGGCGTGCAGGGCCCTGGCCAAGCGCTAAACATGCGCGACAATGGCTTCCACGTAATCGTGGGCCAGCGCGAAGGCACGCCTTCGTGGGAGCGCGCAATCAAGGATGGCTGGGTGCCGGGCGAGTCGCTGTTCAGCATCGAAGAGGCTGCCGACAAGGGCACTATCATCTGCAACCTACTATCGGACGCCGGGCAAATCGCCTTGTGGCCGACGCTCCAGCAATACCTCACGCCGGGCAAAACGTTGTATTTCTCGCACGGTTTCGGCATTACGTTTAACGACCAGACCGGCATCGTACCCAGCAAGGACATCGACGTAATCTTGGTAGCGCCTAAAGGCAGCGGCACCAGCTTGCGCCGCTTGTTCGTGGCTGGCGGCGGCCTCAACTCGTCGTTTGCTGTGTATCAAGATACCAGCGGCAAGGCTTGGGAAAAGGCCATTGCCATGGGAATTGGTGTGGGCTCGGGCTACCTGTTTGAGACCGATTTTAAGAAGGAAGTTTACTCAGACCTCACCGGCGAGCGCGGCGTGTTGATGGGTGCCTTGGCTGGCATCATTGAGGCGCAGTACCAAGTGCTGCGTCAGCGCGGCCACTCGCCTTCGGAAGCCTTCAACGAAACCGTAGAAGAACTCACCCAGAGCCTCGTGCCACTAGTAGGCGAAAACGGCATGGACTGGATGTTTGCTAACTGCTCGGTGACGGCCCAGCGCGGCGCCCTCGACTGGAAAGGCAAATTCCGCGACGCGACTCTGCCCGTACTCAACGACCTGTATGATAGCGTAGCCAGCGGTGAGGAAGCCCGCCGTACCATCGAGCGCGGCAGCACGCCGAACTATCGCAAAGAGCTGGAAGCTGAACTGCAGGAAGTGCGCGAATCGGAACTATGGGCCACGGGTGCCACCGTGCGCGAACTGCGCTCGCGCAGCAGCGAGAATGTAGAAGCTTAATACTAATAAAACCCAAAAACTGTCATGCTGAGCTTGCGAAGCATCTTCTCACGCTAGGGCAAATGCTCCACCCGTAATAAGATGCTTCGCAAGCTCAGCATGACAGTTTTTATGTATTGCGCTGGCAACAGCGCCCCTACCCCATGCCTGACCTAGAAGCTCCCGCGGCTACGGCCGTCACCCTAGAAAACGTCGAGCAGGCGGCACGCCGCCTCAAGGGCGTCATTACTAAAACACCGCTTATTCACAACCTAGGGCTGTCGCGCAGCTACGACGCCACGGTACTGCTCAAGCGCGAGGACTTGCAGGTAGTGCGCTCTTACAAAATTCGTGGGGCTTATAATAAGATTGCCACGCTGCCGACTACTGTACCGGCCCGCCAGATAGTGTGCGCCAGCGCCGGCAACCATGCCCAAGGCGTAGCCTATGCGTGCCAGCTCCTAGGGCTGCCGTGCGACATCTTCATGCCGGCTCAAACGCCCGCGCAGAAGGTGGACAAAGTGCGGCTTTTTGGCAAGGACATGGTGACGGTACACCTCACGGGCCGCACGTTTGACGACTGCTACCACGCGGCGCAGGCCTTCTGCGACGAGCGCGGCAGCACCTTCGTGCATCCTTTTGATGACCTAGCCATTGTGGAGGGCCAAGCCACGGTAGGGCTAGAAATTCTGAAAGCAACCCACGATACGCCAATTGACTTCTGCTTTATGCCCATCGGCGGCGGCGGGCTGGCTTCGGGGCTAGCGAGCGTGTTTCGCCAACTAAGCCCGCACACCAAGCTCATCGGCGTGCAGCCCCTAGGTGCACCCAGCATGCACGACGCTATCCGGGCCGGACAGCGGCAGGCCCTACCCAGCCTCGACACCTTCGTGGATGGCGCGGCCGTGAAGTGCCCCGGCGAGCTCACGTTTGAGATTTGCCAGGCGCTGCTCGATGAAGTGCACCTCGTGCCCGAGGGCCAAGTGTGCGAAGACCTGCTCAAGATGTACAACGAGGAAGGTATGGTGCTAGAGCCGGCGGGCACGCTCGCCATCTCGGCCCTGCACGCCTACGCCGACCAGATAAAAGGCAAAACGGTGGTGTGCATCGTGAGCGGCTCCAACAACGACATCACCCGGATGGAGGATATCAAGGAGCGCGCCCAGCGCCACCAAGGCCTCAAGCACTACTTCATGGTGCGCTTCAACCAGGCGCCCGGCGCGCTACGTCGCTTCGTGAACAACGTGCTGGCCGAGGGCGAGGACATCATTCAGTTTCAGTACATCAAGAAGAACAACAAGGAGAAAGGCCCCGTTTTCATCGGCGTCGAGGTGAAGAATCCGCACGATGTGGAAGGTATCAAATCCCGCATGGAAGCCGAAGGCTTTGGCTTTGAATACCTGAATGGGCAGCAGGACTTTCTGAGCTTGCTGGTCTGAAACACCTATCTGAAGGCCCTAGGGCAGCTTTTCGGCCAAGTAATAGTATGGCTGAAACAGGTGGTGCCGAAATAAATAGGCGGGGTCATTAGGGTACTTAGCATAGTAAGTAGCGTCGGCGGGCAGCACGATGGTGGGGCCAACGCGCACGTAGTTAGCACTGGGAAAGTAAGCGGGCGCCTGGTACGTGGGCAGGCTTTTCTTGACGGCCTTGCCTACGTAGCCACCTAGGTAGCGCTGGTAGCGGCGCTGTGCTCGGCGTGAAGGGGCCGCCAGTTGGTGGTAGGCATGGCGTGCCACCAAATTCTTAGGAAAGGGCTGCTTTTTAATAATGGCCCCTACGCCCACAAATGGGTTGGCCGGGTTGAAGTCGGTAGTAGTCTGCACCGTAAGCGGCACCTCGGGCACCCAGTCGGCGGGGTTTACTACGTTTACGGCCCAGCCACCTTGGGTGGCGCGCTCGTAGTCGTAGGCGTAGTAGAGGTTGCCGGGTTTGGGGGCGGCGCTGCAATAAGTCTTGATGCGAATATCGGCTGGCAGTTGCCCCTGGGCTTGCAGGCTGCGCAGATGCGAGGTCAGCAAGAAAGCGATGGCCCCGCCTTGGCTATGGCCCATGATAATAATATCGCGGGTACCGCGGCGGTAGCACGAGTCGATTTTGTGCCGAATGCCCTCTGCCTGAAACGCCATCCCAAGGAGCCAACCTGCATGCACGGCCGCCTGCGGATTGGTAGCTAGGTGGTAGGCAAACGTGCGGGTTGGCGAAAGCCGTAGCTCGCCAGTGGCAGGCAGCATGGCGGCATATAGATTTTCGAGCCAGCTTTCCTGCGCCTTGGTAGTGCCCCTGATGCTGATAACGGCCTGCGGCTGGGCGCCAGCTTTGGTCCACAAGTCCCAGCGATTATCGAGCCCCACCACTGGCGAGCGATACGCCATGGTGAACTGCCGCGGCCGCGGAATACCTACCCAAAACGACGAATCGAGGCCACCCATGCGTGCATGCAGGCGCAGCAGCTCTAGGTACTCGGCCTTGTCGAAGCCGGGCTTCAGCGCTTGGGCGCGTAGGCTACCGGCACTCAAGAGCAGCATGGCACCTAAAAGGAAATGCCCGATTGAGCGGCCCGAGCATAACGCCCGGTGGCGGTGCAACATGCTATTCTGCATAAGTTAATCGGTGGAGGCTTGAGAATAAGCTGCCGACAGCTCAGGATGTTTGCTGCGCAGGGCGCCCTGGACGAGGTGCAGTTTGCCCCGGCCGGTGGTTATAACCTTGGCCTGCGGGTCCTGAAAAAAATACGCACCGTCCTCAATTAGCAGTTGGCCTGCAATGGTGACCTGAGTATGGGGTGGTAGTTCGAGCGCCCCTCCCTTCTTGATAACCAGCTGCGCCTGGGGGCCGATATACAGTTCCGGCTCTTTACCAGGCACTTGTTTCAGAGCCAGTATATTATCTGGTCCCACCAGCACACGCGCGGCCCCGCGCGCGCCAGGCTGCCCAATAGTTAACCCATTTTGTACCAGGTAGCGGCAGCCGGGCGCCAGCAGCCGAAGTTGCCCACCGGACCGCACCACGATTGACTTTTCCGCCTCGGCCGTGCCGAGCCCGAAGCTAGCGGGCGCGGGCGTGGCCCGCTGCGGCCCACCCTCCACAGTAGTAACGCCGCTGAAAACTACGTTTGTCAACAAGTTATCAACACCTAGTGGCGGCTCAGCCTGGTTTAGCACAAAGGTGCAGTTTTGCAGCCGGAAGGCACTAGCCGAATCGGCCGCAGCAGTCGCGGCGTACAGCAGGCCATTGCGTGTGCCCACAAAGCGGCAATTGGTGAAACTCATCGCGCGGGCTTCCTTATTTGAATACACCAAGTGCTGCCCATAGGCAGGCTGGCCGTGGTACGGTCGGTCCTCGAAGGTGCAGCCCACGAAGCGCGTGGCCTCGGTACGTAGGGCACAGCCTGTGACGAAGGCGCCGTAGATGCGGCAGTTTTCAAATAGGAAGTCAGTTTGCCGCACCCAGGCCGACCAATTGGTGATTCCCCAGAGCAAGCAATTGCGAATGACGATGTTCTTGGTAGTGGGTGGGCCATCGCCGTAGCGGTCCGACACGATGCCCTGGCCGGCGTTGTCCACAAAACGACAGTTTTCGAGGCGCACGTTAGCCACGTAACCGCCCTCAGGCTCGATGTCCACGCCAGCGCCGGGGTTGGAGTACAGCGGCTTACCTAGGGCCGGAATGACGACTCGCCCCGTGTGGCTGAAGCTGCAATTGACGGCCCGCAGCCCATTTACGCCCGTGATAGACAAGCCCTGCCGGCCGTTGTAGTCGAAGCGCGAGTTTTCGAGCAGAATGTCTTCCTGCGCGGGGTCGTCTAGTTTTTTAGCCAAGTGACTAAGAACCTGAATACCATCGCGGCCAAAGTGATGTACTGCTAGCTTACTCAGGCGCACGTGCCGCGAGTTTCTAACAAAAATCCCGTCGAACGATTGCTGAATGCCCGTGTCGCCCCAGTGGCCACCCACGAGCAGGTGTTCGCTGTTGCCATTGATGGTCAAGTTAGTAACCTGCACATTCTCACAATCTTGCAGCGACATTGCTATGCCGCCGCCCACGCCCCAGCTCCACTCGGTAAAGAAGGCCTTGGGCGACTCGTACACTGCGTGGGTGGTGGGGTCGAAGGCACCGTAGCGCAAGCTGTCGGCGTAGCGAATTTCAGTGGTGGCGCTGTCGGCGCCCACGATACTCAGATTGCGGCAGCCGACGAAAGACAGTGCATCGCCTAGGCTGCTAGTATTGGGCTGCCCTATGCGATACACCCCGGCCGGAATGTGCAATACGGCACGCCCCGCCCCGGCCGGCGTTTTGGCGCGCTGATTGAAAAAGTCGGCCGCACGCACAAAGGCGGCGTGGTCGTTGGCGCGGCCATTGCCTAGCGCGCCAAAATCTTTTTTCAGGTCCTTGTGCAGCACGGCTTGGGCAGCCGCGGCATAGCCCACCAATAGCAGCAGTGCAACCAGCCAACTGGCTTTTAATCGTTCTAGTATCATACCTCAAGTGTACGGCAACGGCCTCGGATGGCGGAACAACTAGTGAAAAAGACGGGCATGCGGCACCTAGGAACACTCCCCCCGGCCTACCCCACAAGCGTCGCACCCCGAATTTCAGCGTAACTTTGTCCCCCGTCATGCCCGAACGCCCCTCCTCCCCCAGCGCGTCGGCCGCGAAGTATATCTTCGTCACCGGCGGTGTCACCTCCTCACTCGGTAAAGGAATTATTTCCGCCTCCCTAGCCAAACTCTTGCAGGCCAGAGGCTTCCGAGTCACAATTCAGAAATTTGACCCTTATATTAACATCGACCCTGGCACGCTCAATCCCTATGAGCACGGCGAATGCTACGTGACCGACGACGGGGCCGAAACTGACCTAGACCTAGGCCACTACGAGCGCTTCCTGAACGCGCCTACCTCGCAAGCCAACAACGTAACCACCGGCCGCATCTACGACACCGTCATTCGCCGCGAGCGCGAGGGCGCTTTCCTCGGCAAAACGGTGCAAGTGGTGCCCCACATCACCGACGAGATTAAGCGGCGCATGCTGCTGCTGGGCCAAAACGGTGAGTTTGATATAGTAATTACCGAAATAGGCGGTACCACCGGCGATATCGAGAGCCTACCCTTTGTGGAGGCCGTGCGCCAGCTGCGCTGGGAGCTGCCACCCAACGACTCGCTCGTGATTCACCTCACGCTGCTGCCCTACCTGGCAGCCGCCGGCGAGCTCAAGACCAAACCCACCCAGCACTCGGTGCGCGACCTGCGCGAGGCTGGCTTGCAGCCCGACATCTTGGTGTGCCGCTCCGAGCACCCCATCCCGGCCGATATGCGCCGCAAGATTGCGCTGTTCTGCAACGTCAAAATGAACTCCGTTATCGAGAGCCTCGACGCCGACAGCATTTACTCGGTGCCACTGCTCATGCTCAAGGAGGAGCTCGACGCCCGCGTTATCAGCAAGCTGCGTCTGCAAGGTGGCCACACCCCCGACCTAGAGGAGTGGAAGGAGTTCCTAGGTCGCCTCAAGAACCCAACCGAGGACGTAACCATCGCCCTGGTAGGCAAATACGTAGAGCTACCCGATGCGTATAAATCTATCATAGAGGCATTTATTCATGCCGGTGCTTTCAACGAGTGCAAGGTAAAAGTTCGCACCATTCAGAGCGAATTTTTAACTCCCGAGAATGCGGCGCAGCAGCTTGAAGGCGTAGATGGCGTGCTCGTGGCGCCAGGCTTTGGCGAGCGCGGCTTCGAGGGCAAGATAGAGGCTGTGCGCCACGTGCGCGAAAATGGCATTCCGTTCTTTGGCATTTGCCTGGGCATGCAAGTAGCTGTGGTAGAGTACGCTCGCCACGTGCTAGGTCTGCCGCAGGCCAGCTCTACCGAGATGGACCCGCTTACGCCCGACCCGGTTATCGCCCTCATGGCCGACCAGAAAGACGTGACCCAAAAGGGCGGCACCATGCGCCTAGGTGCCTACACCTGCGAGCTCAAGCGTGGCTCGCGTGCAGCTAAGGCCTACGGGCGCAACACCATCAGTGAGCGCCACCGCCACCGCTTCGAGTTCAACAACGAGTACCTAGAGCGCTTTGAGGCGGCCGGCTTGTCGGCCTCGGGCATCAACCCCGACACCGGTCTAGTAGAGATAGTGGAGCTGCCCCGCGAGGTGCACCCCTGGTTTGTGGGTGGCCAGTTTCACCCCGAGCTCAAGAGCACCGTCGAGAATCCGCACCCGCTGTTTGTGCGCTTTGTGAAGGCTGCTATCCAGTATAAGAAAGGCCTGTAATGAAGCGCTAGCTTACGGTATTAAGCTACCTCCCACGTCTGTCATTGTGAGGAGGAACGACAAAGCAATCTTTCCTTTTTGCATAGCTGGCAGTAGCCAACGCGAAGGAAGGATTGCTTTGTCGTTCCTCCTCGCAATGACAACTTTATTTAAACCTTCCCCAGCCTGCCGCGCCCGGCTGTACCTTTGCCCCTCGTATTCTTTTTATTGTAAATGGACCGCAACCAAGCAACTGGCCTTTTTCTAATTTCGGCCCTGCTCCTGGTGTACCTGTTTTTCTTCTCCCCTAAAGACAAGGTGGAGCAAAACAAAAGCCAGGCTACCACTTCTACCGCTGCCAAAACCGTGGCGCCAACGCCCGGCGTAGCGCCCGTGCCGCAACTCGACTCGGCAGCCGGCCCAGTGCGCAGCATCGAGCTGAAGAACCCCGAGCTCACGCTGACTTTCTCCACGCAAGGGGGCCGCGTAGCTGCCGTGCGCCTGAACAACTACAAGACGTTCTTCGGCAAGCCGCTTGACTTGTTTGATGCCCAGAGTGCCCGCTACAATACCAAGTTTCGTACCCTAGGTGGGCAAACTATCGACTTTGCGGGGCTGAACTTCTCGGCCGGCGACCCTGTGGCTACAGCCGATGGCGGCCAGCAGCTCGCCTTCACGGCTCCCGTGGGCGGCGGCACCGTCACCCAGACCTACACCCTGCCCAAAACGGGCTACGAGGTGAAGTACAACCTGAAACTGGCTGGCGTACAAGTAGCCCAGGAGCCGCTGCAATGGTCGTTTACGGACAATGTGCGCCAGACCGAACAGGATATCAAGCAAAACCGCAACCACACCACCATCAACCACTACTCGGCGGGCGGTACCCAAAACAACCTGGCCGAAACCAGCGAGAAGCCCGAAGAAAGCAAGGTAACCGAGCCTCTGACCTGGGTGGCCGACAAGCACGACTTCTTCGTGGCCGGCATCGTGGCCGACTCGCAGCCCTTCACCGGTGGCCAGTTCAACGCCAACGTGAACCTGGCCGACAGCACCTTCATCAAAGGCCTGAGCACGCAGTTGGGTATTCCGGTGGCCGACGCAACGAGCGCCAACGGTAGTAACTACCGCCTCTTCTACGGCCCCAACCAGTTCAACCTGCTTAAGAGCGTGGCGCCTGAGTTCGACCGCAACGTGTACCTGGGCTGGGGCTTGTTTCGCTGGGTAAACCGCTTTGTGGTGATTCCGGTATTCAACTTCCTGCAGCAGTATATCAGCTCCTACGGCCTTATTATCGCCCTGCTGGTAGTGCTCATCAAGCTGGTTACCTGGCCCTTGACTTACAAGAGCTACGAGAGCCAGGCCCGCATGAAGGTGCTGAAGCCGGAAATCGACGCCATCAAGGAAAAGTATGGCGACGACCAAATGAAAGTTCAGCAGGAGACCATGAAGCTCAACCAGGAGTTTGGGGTATCGCCGCTAAGCGGGTGCATACCGCAGTTGCTGACACTGCCGATTCTGTTTGCCATGTTCCAATTCTTCCCCAACGCGATTGAGCTGCGCCAGCAGCCTTTCTGGTGGGCCACCGACCTGAGCACCTACGACAACCTGATTAAGCTGCCGTTTACGCTGCCCTTCCTAGGGTCGCACATCAGCATTTTCACGGTGCTGATGACGATTTCGACGCTCTTCATGACCTACCAGAGCAACCAGACGAATGCGGCCGCCATGCAGGGCCCGATGAAGTTCTACAGCTACCTCATGCCACTGATTTTCTTCTTCGTGCTCAACAGCTTCGCCGCTGGCCTAACCTGGTACTACCTCGTGTCGAACGTAGTGACAATTGGCCAGCAGGCGCTAACTCGCTCGTTTGTGAACGATGATAAGATTCGTGCGCAGCTCGAAGCCAACAAAGTGAAGAACAAGGACAAGAAGCCTAGCGGCTTCCAGGCTCGCCTGGCTGAGGCAATGAAAACTGCCCAGGAGCGCGATGCTCAGTCCCGCAAAGGCAAGGCCTAGGTCGCTTTTTAGCCTTCGTTTACAACAAGCAGTCGGCCTGTGTGGGAGCTTCTCTCGCGCAGGCCGACTGTCGTTTTGGCCCGGTTTTCGAGTACAAGCACCTATCTTTTTCTCTTGCACCATGCGCCATTTTGCTTATCCGCTGGCTTTCGTGGCTGGTTTATCCGCCTGCTCGCAGCACGCAACGCCGCAGCAGCCTACTTTTCAGAAGCCGCGCACGGTTTCGACTATTCCTATTCACACCTTCCCCAGCGATACAGCACTGGTATTTCAGCGCACGCCCTGCTACGGCACTTGCCCAGCTTACACGGCCACCGTCTTTCGCAACGGCAAAGTGAGCTACAATGGGGAGCGCTCGGTACCCGTGATGGGGCAGCACACGTTTAGCCTCGACCAAGCTACCGTAGCAGCCATGCTCGACGAGGCACGCCGCCGCAATTTCAATAGCTTAGAACACAGCTACCACGCGCGCGTAACAGACCTCCCGGCTACCATCATCACCACCTATCTGCCGGGGCAAAAGCACTACCAGGTAATGGCCGAGCGCGGGGCGGCCCCTCAGCCACTGCAAGGGTACATCGACTACCTAGGCGCGAAGCTCGACCCGCTGGCGGGGCTCAGCACCCAGCGCTAGCAGCTCTAGGTGCTGTTTTAAGTCGGACTGCTATCTAAGCCTTCTTTATCACTATCTCGCCAAATCAGCTCCTATGAAACACTTCATCTGGCTGCTCATGCTATCGCTCAGCTTGCCGGCTTGTGCTCAGCGCAAGCTTCCGCGCCGCAGCAAGGCCTCTACCAGCCTAGCCAAGCCAGCGCAAGCCACCGAGCCAGTACTGGTGTTTCAGCGTACGCCTTGCTATGGCACCTGCCCAGCTTATAAGGCTACCATCTTTGCCGATGGGCGCGTGGAGTACGATGGCCAGCGCTTCGTCACGCTCCTAGGCAAGCACACGCTACGCCTGCCCGTGGCCACCGTGCAGGGTATGCTAGCCGAAGCCAAACGCATTGACTTCAACAGTCTGCAAGCGCGCTACTCGCATAATACCTCCGACCTCCCCTCCACCATTATCACGGTGCACCCAGTGGGCCAGTCCGCCAAAGTTGTGTCGGCTGAAGAGGACTATCCCGAAAAGCTGCAAGGCTACATCAACTACCTCAAGGCCAAGCTCGACCCGCTCGCCGACACCAAACCAACGGAATAGTCACCTAGGCAGCCTGCTTACAGCTTACGCACCTGCTCTAGCAGCAGCTGGTTCATGGGGTTGGGCGTGAGGCCGCGCACGTTGTTCTGCGTCAGGCGAATGACTTCGTCGTAGTAGAGGCTGACAACCGGACTTTCGGTTACAATGAGGCGGTCCATTTCCTGATATAGAGCAGTGCGGCGGGCGGCGTCCTGCTCGCGGCGCGCTTGGTTGTACAGCGCGTCGTAAGCGGCCGACTTAAAGTGCGTCTTATCGGGGCCGCCGGGGCTGAAGTTGGGACTGTAGAACAGCGAGAGGTAATTCTCGGCATCTGGGTAGTCGCCCAGCCAGCTTTTGCTGAAAAAGGCCGCCCGGCCATTGTCTACCAGTTCTTGCTGCGTAGCGGCCTGGTTGATATCAATTTGAACCTGCACGCCTACGTCGGCCCAGTTTTTTTGAAGGTATTCGGCCACAGCCTTGCGCTCGGCCACGGTGCTCAGGCGCAGGCGTAGCGGCCTGCTCTGCCCATAGCCCGCTGACGCCAGCAGTTGCCGCGCCCGCTGCGGCTGGTAGGTGTAGCCGGGCACCTTAGTAAGCGAAAACGATGGTAGCGCCGCCGGCACAAAACCCGACGTGCCCGGCAAGCCCACGTGGTTGAGTACGTAGGCCGTCAGCTCGGGCTTGTTGAGAGCGTAGTTGAGCGCTTGGCGCACGCGGCGGTCGCGCAAAGCGCGGCCCTGGGCCGCCTGCTCGCCGGTGAGATTGGTCGAGTCGAGCTGAAACCCTAGGTACTCCGTATTGAGGTAAGGCGCCTTCTGCACCGTAAAGCGTCCTTTGAAGTCAGCCCGTACGGTGCCATCGGTGTTCATCACCAAGTCGCGCGAGCCTTCGCGGATGCCGCTTAGGAAATCTAGCTTGCCTTGCAGAAAGGTTAGAAATTCCGTTTTGCGGTCGGCGATGAAGCTGATTTGTACGGCATCTAGGTAGGGCAAAGGGCGGCCCTGCGCATCGCGCCGCCAATAGCTGGGGTTGCGGTGCAATAGCAACACATTGCCGGTGTCCCAAAGCTTAAATTGAAACGGCCCCGTGCCTACCGGATGCTCGCGGAAATCCTTGCCGTACTTCTCTACCGCCTCGTGGGGCACCACGAAGGCATAAGGCATCGTCAGGATGCTCAGGAACGGTATAAACGGCTCCTTCAGATGAATCCGCAGCGTAGAGTCATTAGCCGCCACGAAGCAAGTATCGCTGATGTTGCCTTTACTGTCTTCCAGCACTTTGCCCCGAAATATCCAGCCACCCGGTGAGGCGGTGGCGGGGTCGAGTAGTCGCTTGAAGCTGTATACAAAATCGGCAGCTGTAACAGGACGGGTAGCAACCGGAACTGAGAGGTTATTAGCCGCCGTCATTTTTGCATCAAGTTCGGGATGCAAATCAGCTTCAGAAACTGGGAAGACCTCCTGACTTTCATGAAAACACACATCCGGCCGCAGCCAGAACGTGTACGTCTTGCCATCAGGCGAAATGCTGTACCGCCGCGCCAGCGCCGGCGCGGGCTGTAAGGTCGAATCCAACTCCAGCAGCCCGTTGTAGAGCTGCGACACGGCCCAGATGTTGGCTTGGTTACGCGTAAAGGCTGGGTCGAGCGAAGTCAGCGCCTCGGGTTGGTTGTAGCGAAACACGCGCCGCTCGTCGGCGGCCGACAGCGGAGGCTGGCCGCAGGCGGCCAGCAGCACCGCCCCTAGGGCCAGCTTTAGCCAAATCAAACCGCTGCGTAGGCGCAAATCGTGTAGAAACATCTATTTAGGGTGTCGGTTGCAAAGGTAGGTGCCGCGTTGGCCCATTCATTTCTTCTTCCCATGCAGCTTACTTATTTCGGCCACTCCTGCTTTCTGGCCACCATCGGCGGCACGCGCGTGCTATTCGACCCTTTCATTCGCCCCAACCCGCTGGCTAAAGATGTCGATGTTGACGCCATCGAAGCCGATTTCATCCTGCTTTCGCACGGCCACGGCGACCACATTGCCGACGCCGAGGAAATCGCCAAGCGCACGGGCGCTAAAATCGTGGCCATCGCCGAGATAGCCGGCTACTTCGGAGCCAAGGGCATCGACGGCATTGGGGCCAACCTAGGTGGCAAAGTGAAGCTGCCCTTTGGCACGGTGCACTTCGTGGCCGCCGCCCACAGCAGCTCGTTCCCCGATGGCTCTTACGCTGGCGTACCGGTAGGCTTTGTCATCAAAACCAATGAAGGCCAGACCTTTTACTACGCCGGCGATACCGGCCTGACGTACGACCTCAAACTCATCAAAGACTGGTATCAGCTCGACTTCGCCCTGCTGCCCATCGGTGACCACTACACCATGGGCGTGACCGACGCGCTGGTAGCCGCCGACTGGGTGGGCGCCACCGAGCTCATCGGCATGCACTACGACACCTTCCCGCCGCTGGTCATCGACCATGCTGCCGCTCAGGCCGAGGCTAAAGCCGCTGGCAAAAACTTGCGGCTACTCGCTATTGGCGAAACTATCAGCCTCTAATCCACCTTTCCTAGGTGCCTTTTGGATTCGCCAGCGCCCCTAAGGCTTGGCGAATCCATTTTTTTTAGCCTTATTTTGTAGGTTGAACTACGCCGGCCGCACCGGCCGTTAAGCTACCGGGCAGCGCCCCTCTTCTGTATATTTTCGTTTGTTATGGGTAAAATCATCGCGGTAGCCAATCAAAAAGGCGGCGTTGGCAAGACTACTTCGGCCATCAACCTGGCCGCCTCGCTGGCGGCCCTCGACTACCGCACCCTGCTAGTCGATGCCGACCCGCAGGCCAACGCCACGTCGGGCGTAGGTTTCGACCCTAAGGACATCGAAAACAGCGTGTACGAGTGCATGGTCGATGGCATTCCGCCAAAAGATATTATCCTACAAACCAATATCTTGCCGCACCTCGACCTGATGCCTTCGCACATCGACCTAGTAGGCGCCGAGGTAGAGATGATAAACCTGCCCAACCGCGAGGAAAAGATGAAAGCGGCTCTGCGCCCGCTGGCCGCCGAGTACGACTTTATCATCATCGACTGCTCGCCCTCGCTGGGCCTCATCACGGTGAATGCCCTCACGGCCGCCAACTCGGTTATCATTCCGGTGCAGTGCGAATACTTCGCTCTCGAAGGCCTAGGTAAGCTTTTGAATACTATCAAGATTATTCAGAGCCGCCTCAACACAGACCTCGAAATCGAAGGCATTCTGCTCACGATGTACGACGTGCGCCTGCGCCTCTCTAATCAAGTAGTGGAGGAAGTGCAGATGCACTTCCAGCAGCTCGTGTTCGACACCATCATCCCGCGCAACGTGAAGCTCTCGGAGTCACCGAGCTTTGGCATCCCCGTCATTCTGCACGATGCCGAAAGCAAGGGCGCGGTGAGCTACCTCAACCTGGCCCGCGAAATAGTGGAGAAGAACAGTGTGGAGGCTAACCCCGAGGAAGAAGCCGCTGACGAGGTAGCGTAGCCTTACGGTCCTGCCTCCATAACCAGTAACTACCGCGAGGTACCTACTTACTAGTTAAGTATATTGCTAAGCCCAATTCGGTATCTTCCACGATACTGAATTGGGCTTTTTGGCTTTGCTAAACGTGCCAGAGTTCAGTAAGCCCAGACGAGGAACGACTATTTCCGATTGGCTATTTACCGCTGAGTGGTAGTATGGACAGAAGAAATTTGTGGCTTTAATGAGCGCAATCGGCAGGGGCGCATAGCGAAGCCTTTCTTGAGAAATAGTGCATTCCGCCTAGATTCAAGTGATTAGTAGATGCCAAAACTTTCCACCTTGCCCTTCGCTCGCTAGGCCGTAATTTTGAGATTCAGCGGCTCCTTTACTTTTGGGCCACGCTGCTTGGTACTATGTCTGCAGAGAAGAACGAAGATAAAATTCAGGCCGCCCTGGCTGCCAACCCCGCTGCCGCGGCTGCGGCCAAGCGCAAAATTGGGGGCTTGGGCCGGGGGCTCAACGCTTTGATTGAGGGCAACTTTGACAAGCCCAGCGAGCGCGTGCTAGCCAGCCCTAACCCCGTGAACGTGGTGGGGCTCATTCCAGTGGGTCAAATAGAAACAAATCCCTACCAGCCGCGCACGCACTTCGACCAAGAGGCGCTGCAAGAGCTGGCCGAAAGCATCCGCACCCAGGGCATCATTCAGCCCGTGACGGTGCGCCAATTGGGCCCCAACCAGTACCAGCTCATCTCGGGCGAGCGGCGCCTGCAAGCCAGCAAGCTAGCCGACCTCGACAGCATTCCGGCCTACATCCGTAAGGCCGACGACCAGCAAATGCTGGAAATGGCGCTGATTGAGAACATTCAGCGCGAAAACCTCAACGCCATCGAAATTGCCCTTTCGTACCAGCGCCTGCTAAGCGAGTGTAATCTGCGCCAGGAGGACCTAGGCGAGCGCGTGGGCAAAAACCGCTCGACGGTGACGAACTACCTGCGCCTGCTGAAGCTGCCACCCGATATCCAGATTGGCCTGCGCGATGCTGTCATTGGCATGGGCCACGCCCGCGCACTCATCAGCATGGAAGACCCGCAGCAACAGGTGGCGCTCTACCGCCGCATTGTGGTAGAAGACTTGTCGGTGCGCCGCGTAGAGGAACTGGTGCGCCAGGGCGCCAACCAGCCAGCGGCTGGCACCAAGCCGGGGCCGCGCGAGCAACCCGCGTCTGTGGTGCCGGTGGCCGAGCTGCGCCGCACCGAGCGCCAGCTCACCGACCACTTTGGCTCGAAGGTGCAATTGCGACCGGGTGCGCAAGGCCGGGGCGAAATCAAGATTTCCTTCGATTCGGTGGAGGATATGCAGCGTATCCTGCACATTTTGCAGCCCGCCTAACGCGTTGAATACTACGGGCCGACGGCTTAGCGTTGGCCACCTTTGTATGCAACATCCTCTTCATGCTGCTCCGCGGTGGGCCTGGTTTTTAGGATTACTGCTGTGCCTAGGTCTGGCTCGACCGGCCTGGGCACAGCTGCCCTCCACAGCCGTCGTCGACCCCGACCTCACGCGCCCCATGACCGACACGGCTCGCGTGGCGCCGAAGCTCACCAAAAAGCAAAAGCGCGAGCAAGCGGCTGCCGACTCGGCCCTCAAAACCGAGCGGCTATTTGGCCTACGCCTCACGCGCCCCCAGAAGGCACTGATACTGGCGGGCATCGCGCCAGGCGCAGGACAGATTTACAATAAGAAATACTGGAAGCTGCCGCTCGTGTATGGGCTATTAGGTACGCTAGGTACGGTCGAGTATTTCTTCCAGACGCACTACAGTGCCTACCGGGATGCTAAAAGATTAATAGAGCGGGAACCAACCAAGTACCTTCCCTTGGTTGCGAACGCGGCATCAACACCTGTACCAGATTTTCGCAAAGGTGCTGAAAACGAGAATTCTACCGCTCGCATCGAGAGTGGCATTGTTTTTTACCGCCGCAACCGCGACTTATACATCTTGCTGTTTTTAGCGGGTCATGGCCTGCAAATGCTTGATGCGATAGTGGACGCCAACCTGCACGATTTTGATGTGGGCAAGGACCTCACGCTCCACTGGCAGCCAGCATTGCTGCCCGTACCGGGGCAGCTGATTCCTGGGGTAGGTGCTACCATAGCTTTGCGCGCGAAGTAGCCTCCAGCATAATAATACTCAGTGCGCAAGCGGCGCAGGTTGTTTTTACTACTCTCGTCTGGTTGCCAGGGCTAGGCCGCTGCATTGCGGCTAGCTCTGGTAGCTTCACCTATCTTTTGCATGAAATTATTCTCTCACGCATACGGAGGATGGGTTCTGCTCCTAGGAATGCTAGGTGTAGGTGCGGCACAACCAGCCCAGGCACAGCTGCCTTCTACGGCCATAGTTAGCCCCGACCAAGTGCCTACTTCCGCGGACACTGCTCGGGTTGCTCGCCCACTCACCAAGCGGCAGAAACGCGAAAAAGCGGCGGCTGACTCCTTGCTAAAAACGGAGCACTTACTGGGCATGCGCGTGACGCGGCCCCAAAAAGCCGGCTACTTAGCTATCATTCCGGGGGCGGGCCAACTGTATAATAAAAAATATTGGAAGCTTCCATTGGTCTACGGCATGGTAGGCGGGCTAGGGTACTGGGTCAATTTTCAGCGGCTGCTTTACCTCGAATACCTCCATGCCTACGACAATGTCAGCTCGAATGCGCTGGTCCTGCGTGACCCGGCCCTAGGTAGCCGCGCTAGCCGAGAAAACTCACTGACTGGTATTTATAGCGGCCTAACGGGCGCACGCCATTACCTCGACTTATCGCTGCTTGTATTTGCGGCGGGCTACAGCTTGCAAATTTTAGATGCAGTAGTTGATGCTAATCTGCATGATTTTGATGTAGGTCGCACCCTAAGTCTCCATTGGACACCCGCGCTGCTACCAATGCCCGGGCGGCCGTTGCCCGCTGCGGGCGCTACCGTAGCTTTGCGCGTGAAATAGCTTGATGCCTAGTACTTAATGTTTAGTGGTAGCCCCATCGAATAGCAAGTACCACTTACTAAGCACTCTAAGCCTTGAGCACTAAGTACTAATTATGAGAATTGTTCTGATTGGCTACGGCAAAATGGGCCGCACGCTAGCCGACCTAGCCCCCGCCCACGGCCACGAAGTAGTGGGCATTGTAGACCAACACGCCTCGACGCAGCGCATCGAAGACTTTACGCCTGCCACGGCCGATGTGGCCATCGAGTTTACCCACCCTGAGTCGGCTTTTGCTAACGTGGTGGCCTGCCTGCGCCAGGGCCTGCCGGTGGTGTGCGGCTCCACGGGCTGGCTGCACCACTTCGACGAGGCCAAGGCGCTGTGCCAGGACCTAGGTGGGTCGCTGTTCTACGCCTCTAATTTCAGCGTGGGCGTCAATCTGTTCTTCCATTTCAACGAGTACATTGCGGCCAAGATGAACCAGTTTGCGGCAGGCTACGATGTGCAGATGACTGAAATTCACCACGTGCACAAGGTAGACCAGCCCAGTGGCACGGCTCTCACGGCGGCGCAGGGCATCTTGGCCAATTTCCCGGCCAAGAACACTTGGCGCAATGCCCCTGCACAAGCGCCCAATGAGCTAGCGGTGCTCAGCGAGCGGCGCGGCGAAGTGGTGGGCACCCACGAGGTGCGCTATGTATCGACCGCCGACACTATCGAGCTGCGCCACGAAGCGCACTCGCGCGAGGGCTTTGCAGCCGGGGCGCTACTAGCAGCGGGCTGGCTGCCGGGCCGGCCGGGCGTCTTCGGAATGAATGACCTCCTAGGACTCTAAACGCCGCCCTTGTGAGGAGGCACGATAAAGCCATAAGCCGAAGACGAGTTGCCTAGGTGTCATTGCTTCGTCGTTCTTCCTCGCAATGGCAGGCGCAGTTGTTTATTTGCCAGATAATTTATTGGCTAGCTCCGGCTTGCTTTCTGTTTCATGCTCGTTCGCAAAAAAGACCCAACCGCCCCGCCGCCCCCGCCCAAGAGCAAATCCCGCGAATGGGTTGATTCCTTGCTGTTTGCCATCATCGCGGCCACGCTCATTCGCTGGGCCACGTTTGAGGCCTACACCATTCCGTCGCCGAGCATGGAAAACTCGCTGCTAGTAGGCGACTACCTGTTTGTGAGCAAGCTGCACTACGGGCCCATCACGCCCCAGACGCCGCTGCAAGTGCCCCTGACGCACCAGACGGTGCCGATTCTGAATGTTAAGAGCTACTCCGATGCCATTCAGCTGCCTACTTACCGCTTTCCGGGCTTCAGCAGCATCAAGCGCAACGACGTGGTAGTGTTTCACGTGCCGCATGAAAGCCAGTATCCGGCCGATTTGCGCACCAACTACATCAAGCGCTGCGTGGCGGTAGCTGGCGACACCATTTCCATACGTAGTGGGCAGGTGTACCTCAATGGCCAGCCCGGCGCCATTGCGGGCCAGCTGCAAACCACCTATTTCATGGAAGTAGCCTCGGCCAATGACGAGGTGCGCCAAGCCCTGCACGACCAAGGCGTGGTAGACTACACCCAGCCTGACGGCATTCCGGCTTTGAGTGGCAACATGCACGATGCCAATAAGCTAGGCTACTACATCAGCTGCACAGCGCCGGTAGCCGAGTACTTCAAGAAGCAGTCCTACGTGAAGTCGATGGAGGTGTACGACGGTGACTTGCCGCCCAACAGCCTGTTTCCGGACGTGGCTGATAAGTATGGCTCGGAGGCGCGCAGCGCCACGCCCCGTAACTGGAACCTCGATACCTACGGCCCTTTGCCAGTACCTAAGAAAGGCCAGACCATCGCGCTTAGCCCCGGCAACGCGGCTATCTATTACAAGATAGTAGCTCAGTACGAGCACAACGCAAACGTGGCGTGGGACACTAAAACGGGTATGATTTTGCAGGATGGCAAGCCGCTAACTAGCTACACCATCAAGCAGAACTACTACTGGATGATGGGCGACAACCGCCATAATTCGGAGGACTCGCGCTTCTGGGGTTTTGTGCCCGAAGACCACGTGGTAGGCAAGGCCGTGCTCATTTGGCTCTCTGTTGACCCCTTCGGCGACTTCTGGCACAAAGTGCGCTGGAATCGCCTCTTCCATACTATTGATTAGCAGTAGGCTATAATTTAACTCGGCCCTGGGCCCCTCGGTGGAATCTTCGCCGGGGGGCCCTTGTTCATATGGGTGAAATCTAGTAGCTTGCAGCGAACTAGAATTTCGCCTACCGTATATGGACCAAAAAGTGCTTGTACTAAATGGCGACTACACCGCCATTACCTTATGCAGTGTACAGAAAGCCTTTGTGCTTTTATTTCTGGATAAAGCCGAAATGGTGGCCAAGTCGGAAAACGGCGTGATGCGCACGATTTCGCAGGCCTTCCCCAAGCCCAGCATCATTCGGCTGGCGCGCTATGTGCGGGTGCCTTACAAGGGCATTGCGCTCAGCCGCCACAACATCTTTAAGCGCGACCAGTACGAGTGTCAGTACTGCGGCTCGACTAAAAATCTCACCCTTGACCACGTGCTGCCCCGCTCGCGCGGTGGCGACTCGGGCTGGACCAATCTCGTAGCCGCCTGCTCGCGCTGTAACCACGCCAAGGGCCAGCGCACACCGTCGGAGGCCAATATGCCCCTACGCACGCAGCCTAAGAAACCCACGCTTACTGGTTTCTTGAAGCTGTCGGCCGGCACCCTCGACCAGAATTGGCACGCTTACCTAGGATAGCCCTCCCGGGTAAGTGCGACGGTACTACATCACTCTCAATAAAAAAAGCCCCTGACCTATCTAGGTCAGGGGCTTTTTTATTAAGGCGCAAGGCGTTTAGTAAGCGCTGCGGTTGTCGCTATCGTCACGGTCGGCTACCGTCTCACCTTCGCTGAAGTCTTCCGACACAGGCTGACCACTTACAAACGTCAGAATATCGCGGTTGAGGCGGTCCTGGGCGGTTACGTTCAAGCCGTGGGGCTCGCCATCGTACACTACCAGTTGGGCATTGGGCACCAGCTTCACAGCTTGCTCGGCACTGTTTTCGAGCGGCACCGTTTTGTCGGAGCTGCCGTGGATGAAAACGGCGGGCACTTTAATAGTAGCTAGGTCGCCGCGGAAGTCGGTTTCGCTCCAAGCCTTCACACAGGCCGTAGTGGCGCGGGGCGAGGCCGGCAGGGCCAGGCTTAGGCTCCAGTCGAGAGTAGCCTGGCTTACGGGCTTGCTGATGAGGCCAGCGCCGTAGAATTTTTTGCCAAAATCGCTGAGGAAACCGGGGCGGTCTTTGCCTAGGTTCTCAATCATGTCGTCGAAGGTCGACTTATCAACGCCGTTGGGGTTGTCGTCGGTTTTGAGCAGGTAGGGCGTCACGGCGCTCACAAACATGACGCGGCTCACGCGAGCACCGTTGTGGCGACTCATGTAGCGGGCCACTTCGCCGCCACCCATCGAGAAGCCTACTAGGGTCACATTTTGCAGGTCGAGGGTATCGAGTACCGCTTTCAGGTCGTCGGCCAAGGTGTCGTAGTCGTAGCCATCCCAGGGCTTATCCGAATAGCCAAAGCCACGGCGGTCGTAGGCCACCACGCGCTTGTTGTGCAGCGGCAATTCGGCCAGCTGATATTCCCAAGAAGCGGCGCTGAGCGGCCAGCCGTGAATGAGTACAATGGGGTCGCCTTGACCGTAGTCGCAATAGTGCAATTCAATGGCCTTGCCGTGAGCATCTTGGCCAACTTTGATGAGATTCATAGAGGAGAAGCGTAGAATGAGAAAAACCTGGTCAGCTATACGCAGGGCCTGCGCAATAGATTGTTAAAGTCATAATTTTATAACCTTATAGTGTAGGGCTTAGCTAGCCTAGTGGCATCTGGCACGATGCCACCTAGGTGGTGGGCGCTGGCCCGGCTCCTACCGCCTTCCTTTGTGCTATGAAACGCTCCCTGTGCGCCTTGGCGGCGCTGCTTGCCCTAGCGGCCTGCCATACCCAAACCAGCCAGCCCGGCACCGCTACCGAAGCCGACACGGCAGCCGAGGCACCAGCCGCTAGCCAAGCCGCCCCAACCAACTCGCCAGGTACGGCTTACCAGGTGTATCGAGCATTGCTGCCGGGCCAGGCCGATAGCATTACGCTGCACCTAGTGTCGGCACCCCGCAGCTTCAGCGAAGCCCAAGGCACCAGCAGCTATGGCAGCTACTACACTTCCGACGGCCACCCCTACTCTTTGATGAGCCAGCCCAGCGCTGCCCCCGATAGTGTTATTCTTTTCGACTCCAGCCCCGAAAAGGCAGTGGGCCCAAGCGGCGACAATCTCTTTTGGCGCCTGCACCGCCAGCCGGGCCGCGCCGACTTGGCGGGTACCGTGGGTGGGCAGCCCGTGCGCCTACGCGCCGTGGCGCCCGCCGCGGGCGCACTCACGTTTGTGGTGCGCTACTTTGCCGATTCAGCCGCTGCTTTTCCCAAGGAAGCGAAGTCGCCGGTGGGCCGCATTAGCGTGCAGGCACTGGTGCCCCTAGGTGGCGAAGAAAAGCCCCGAATCGCCTTAGAGAACAACATGCTGCGCGACCTGCGCGGCGATACGCTCGACGGCTTACCCACTATGCCGCTGGTTATGCTTTACAAGCAGCAGCGGCGGCAGTTCTTTCAAGACTACCGCCAAGATGCCACCGACAGCCGCCCCGCCCCGGCCGACACGGCCGGTATTGGGCCCTTCGGCATCGGCATGAACTATGAAGACCAAACCGCAACTTATGTGCTATATCAGCAAGGTAATCTACTGAGCCTAGGATTCTTCCATTACAACTTTAGCGGCGGCGCCCACGGCAACTATAGCCTGATGCCCGCCAGCTACGACCTGCGCACCGGCCGCCGCCTGCGCTACAATGATATTTTTCGGCCTACTGCGGCCCAGCAATTGCCTTCTCTACTTGGGCAGGCCGTGCGGCCTTTACTCGGCCTGCGGCCCGGCGAGCCGCTCGACAAGCAGCTTTTTGTGAGTAAGATGCCCGTCACGCACCAAGTATTTCTGACCGCCGGCGGCGCTGTTTTCGTGTACCAGCCCTACGAAATCGCGTCTTATGCCCAGGGTGAAATCCACGTTTTTGTGCCGTTGGCATCGTTGCGCCCGCTGCTCCGTGAGGACTTGCCGCTACCAGCGGCCGCTAACGTAGCTGCCCGTTAACCACTACCCTAGGGCGGTACCAGCGAAACCAGACGCTATTTTGCGGCCTCCGAAGCAGGCCTATACGGCCCGGCTCTATCCTTGCTATGCTTGCCAATCCCGACCAGTTCGCCGAAGCCATCCGTCTATTTGACGCTGCTAATAGCGAAGACCCGAACCTCGAAAACAGCGACGATGGCCGGCCCATTGCCAAAGAGCTGCTATATGCTCAGCGTATGACAGCGTGCCTAGCTCGGGTGGCCCCCAATGCACCCGAGGCCGTGCAATTGGCTGCCCGCTGCCAGCATATTCGGCGCTGGAGCATTCCTAGGGCCGACTTTCCAATGACGCGCCCCGGCTACCACCAATGGCGCAATACGCTTAAAAAGTATCATGCCGAGCTGGCCGGCCAGCTCATGGCCCAAGCCGGCTACGGCCCCGAGCCTATTGAGCGCGTGCAGCAGCTGGTGCAGAAGGTGCGCCTCAAAGATGACCCAGAAGTACAGTTGCTCGAAGATGTTATCTGCCTAGTATTTCTAGAGTACTATTTTTTACCCTTCGCCGCACAGCATCCCGAAGACAAGGTGATGGAGATAGTGCAGAAAACATGGCCTAAGATGACCGAGCGCGGCCATGCGCTAGCCTTACAGCTGCCCTTCTCACCCGAAGCGCATGCGTTAATAACCAAGGCCCTAGGAATGGCCTAGCCGTTTCGCTCAATAGCTACGACATCGCCGATAAAAATGATAGCCGGATACGTAATGCCCGCCGCTGCTACCAAGTCTGGCAGGTCTTGTACGGGCCCGGCCACCATTTTGCGCTGCGGCAGCGAAGCGTGCATGACCACAGCGGCGGGCGTAGCGCCGCGGCCTTCTTGTGCATAAGTCGCCGCTATCTGAGGCAGTTTTTTCATGCCCATGTAGATAACTACCGTTGCATTGCTTTGCATGGCCAGGCGCAGGTCAGCCGACAGTGAACCGTCTTTTTTAGTGCCAGTCAATACCCAGAAGCCCTCGCTCACGATGCGGTGCGTCAGCGGAATATCTTCGAAGCCCACAGCTTGCATGCTTGAAATACCCGGCACGTAGTGCGCTGCAATACCGTGGCTACGAGCAAACAGCATCTCCTCAAAGCCCCGGCCGAAAATGAATGGGTCGCCTCCCTTTAAGCGGATAACGCGGCCTTTAGTCAGCGCCTTCTCTTTGATTAAGGCGTGAATAACCTCCTGGGGGGTGTACTCACCATAAGGCTTTTTACCCACGTAGATGCACTCACAGGCAGTAGGCACCAGCGTTAACAATTCTTGGTTGGCAAGATTGTCGTAGAGCACCACATTGGCCGTTTGCAGAATGCGGTAGGCTTTGAGCGTCAGCAGCTCGGGGTCGCCGGGACCGGCGCCTACTACGTACAACTCAGGAATAATTTGGGAGCGAGCCATGAAACAAAAAGTGGCGCAAAGAACTACGTCAACAGCGACTATCCGCTTTTTGGTTGGCCGCTTTCTATAGTATGTCCGACCAAAATCCTCTTTTTCCGGCCTTTTTGAAGCTCGAAAACCTATGCGTACTGCTCGTGGGGGGCGGCAACGTGGGCCTAGAAAAGCTCACCGCCATCCTGCGCAACAGCCCCGAAACGGCCGTAACTGTGGTTAGCATCACCATGCTAGATGAGTTGCGGGAGCTTGCTGCCCGGCACCCCCGTGTGCAGCTAGTGGAGCGCGCCTACACCGAAGCCGACCTAGACGCGCACGATATCGTGTTTGCCGCCACCGACGACCCCGGGCTGCACCGCACCATTGTGGCCGCCGCCCGCCCGCGCCGCCTGCTCGTGAACGTGGCCGACACGCCAGACCTGTGCGATTTTTATTTATCGTCGGTCGTCGTGAAGGGCCAGCTCAAAGTGGCCGTGTCTACCAATGGCAAGTCGCCCACTGTGGGCAAGCGCCTGCGCGCCGTGCTCGAAGAAACGCTGCCTGAAGAGCTCGATGAAGTATTGGCGCAGATGACCGTTATCCGGGGCCGCCTAGCCGGCGACTTTGCCAATAAAGTAAAGTCGCTCAATGCCGTAACGGCCGAGCTGGCGGGCGGCAAAGCGTATGAGTCGCCGGCTACCAAGCGCTGGCGGCGCGTGGCTACCGGCTCGCTGCTGGCCGCTGGGGCGCTGCTCGTCAGCCGACTCACCCGCCGCCCCGAGTAACCTAAGTGCCGCCACCTGCCCTAGGTTAAGTAATAGTGCCTGATGCGGTTCAAGTTGTCATCGAGTTCGTACACCAACGGTACGCCGGTCGGAATTTCCAGCTTGGTCACTTCCTCATCCGTAAGGTTATCGATGTACTGCACCAGCGCCCGCAGGCTGTTGCCGTGAGCTGCCACCACTACCTTCTGCTGGTGGCGCATGGCCCGCACAATGCGCTCGGTCCAGAACGGCATTACCCGCTCCATGGTCGAGCTCAAGTTTTCGGTTAGTGGCAATTCGCGGTCGGTCAAGTGCTTATACCGAATATCGTGACCCGGAAAACGTGGGTCTTCGCGCGTGACGGCTGGCGGCAGGGCGTGCGGGTCGCGCCGCCATAGCTGCACCTGGTCGGCTCCGTACTTTTCGGCGGTTTCGGCTTTGTTTAGTCCTTGCAGCGCGCCGTAGAAGCGCTCATTGAGCCGCCACGACTTCTGAATCGGAATCCACATGCAGTCCATCTCATCAAGCACGTAGTCAAGCGTTTTGATGGCCCGCCGCAGCACCGACGTAAAGCCTTGGTCGAAGGTGTAGCCGTTCTTTTTCAGAATCTGCCCCGCTTGCCGCGCCTGCTGGCGGCCAGTATCGGTTAGGTCCACATCGGCCCAGCCAGTGAAGCGGTTTTCGAGATTCCACTGGCTTTCGCCGTGGCGGATAAGCACGAGTTTTTCCATATTGCTATGCTTAAAACGAGTAAAGCAGTAGCAAATACGGCTACCCCAGTGAACAGGTGGTGAGGCTGCTACTTCACAGCCTGATAATCCCTTCTTTTGCAGACGACACTCCTATTATCCACTGTGGCCAGTATGGCTATCTTATGCGAAAACCAACAATACAAACTGACTATTGGGAATTGCGCTCTGCTGAAGCGTCTCATGCCAAGTATGGCGACACGTTCTGGATTCCTGCCTTGGAAGCAAGGCAGACTATAGCGCGGGGGCAAGCGGCAAGGTTACTATTTGACATTGAAGTTGATAATGAGGGAGAAATAGATGTAGTAGGAGAGCGCATGTGGGTTATCGTTAAAGAGAAGATAGGTGATACCTATATCGGCATCCTGGATAATCAACCAGCCTGCTTAGACTTTGAAGATGCTTTCTATCTCCGCCTAGGAGCAGAAGTGCCCTTTTTGGCTGAGCACGTCATTGATATCGATACTCCACCACAAGACCACTCCGATTGGCAGCTTAGCCTTGAGACTGAGCGAATCTTGCCCCGTTTAGAATCTGCTTGCCCACTTGCTAAACTCACTGAAAATCCGTACCTTTGCGGCCCTGTCAAGGCGGCAGGTCGGAAGGTTTTTCTTCCGGAACCCACTCAAAATGCGCTCCACTCTAGGTTCCGGTGTGGCGTTCAGTAGCTTAGGAACCTGCTAGTACATGGCAGAATTGGTTGACGATTTCGACTGGGACAATGTCGGAGCCAGCGGCTTTGGTGGTAACTACAACCCCGAGCAGCGCGCCGAGCTGGAAAAGCTTTACGGCGACACCCTCACCACCGTACAGGAGGAAGAGGTAATTAAAGGCACCGTGGTAGGTATCACCGACCGCGATGTTATCCTGAACATCGGCTTCAAATCGGATGGCCTCGTGCCACTGAGCGAATTCCGTGACCTGCCTGAGCTCAAAGTGGGCGACGAGGTTGACGTATTCATCGAAGACCAGGAGGATGCAAACGGCCAGCTCATCCTGAGCCGTAAGAAAGCTAAAATCAAGCAGGCCTGGAACGCTATTTACGCGGCTCTGGAGAATGATACCGTGCTGGAAGGCGTGGTGAAGCGCCGCACCAAAGGCGGCCTCATCATGGAGATGGATGGCGTTGAAGCCTTCCTCCCCGGCTCGCAGATTGACGTGAAACCCATCCGCGACTTCGACATTTATGTTGGTCGCCGCATGGAAGTGAAAGTGGTGAAAATCAACGCCGCTTTCGACAACGTGGTTGTATCGCACAAAGTCCTCATCGAGAAGGACCTCGAGCAGCAGCGCGAAGCCATCCTGAACAACCTCGAAAAAGGTCAGATTCTGGAAGGCAACATCAAGAACATGACCAATTTCGGCGTGTTCATCGACCTCGGCGGTGTCGATGGTCTGCTGCACATCACGGACATTTCGTGGGGCCGCATCGCTCACCCGAGCGAAGCACTGCAGCTCGACCAGAAACTCAACGTGGTTGTGTTGGACTTCGACGAAGCCAAGAAGCGTATTTCGCTGGGCTTGAAGCAGCTGACGCCTCACCCATGGGATTCGCTGCCAGCCGACCTAGGTCCTGGCTCGCGTGTTCAGGGCCGCATCGTGAACGTAGCCGACTACGGCGCATTCATGGAAGTGGTACCGGGCGTTGAAGGCCTCATCCACGTATCGGAAATGAGCTGGAGCCAGCACCTGCGCAACCCGCAGGACTTCATCAAGCAGGGCGACACGGTAGAGGCAGTAGTACTGACCCTCGACCGCGAAGACCGCAAGATGAGCCTCGGCATCAAGCAACTGACCGAAGACCCGTGGACCCGCGGCGACTTCGCTGAGAAGTTTGCCGTAGGCACCAAGCACAGCGGCGCTGTACGTAACCTGACCAACTTCGGCCTGTTCGTAGAACTGGAAGAGGGTGTAGACGGCCTCGTGCACGTATCGGACCTGTCGTGGACCAAGAAAATTAAGCACCCTTCGGAGGTGGTTAAAGTTGGCGACAAGCTCGACGTAGTAGTACTGGAGCTTGACATGCCCGCTCGCCGCCTGGCCCTAGGTGTGAAGCAGCTGGAGGAAAACCCTTGGGATACCTTCCAGACGGTATTCACCCCCGGCTCGGTACACAAGGCTACCATCACCGAGAAGTCGGACCGTGGCGCAGTACTCGAGTTGCCTTACGGCATCGAGGGCTTCGCTTACCCCAAAGGCTTGGTGAAAGAGGATGGCTCGAACGCCGAAAACGGCGAGTCGCTCGACTTCCGCGTTACCGAGTTCTCGAAAGATGACCGTCGCATCGTGCTGTCGCACACTGCGGTGTACAACAAAGAGGACGAGAGCAACCGCGCTTCGAACTCGAAGTTTGCGAAGAAAGCCCCCGCTGGCGGCGCTGCCCAAGGCGAAGGCAAACTGAGCGACCTCAAGAAGCCGGCTGAGAAGAACACCCTAGGTGACCTCGACGCCCTGAGCGCCCTGCGCGACCAGCTTGCTGGTGCCGAGCGCCAGGCTGGCGAAGACCGCCTGAAGGCTCGCGCCGAAGCTGGCACCCCGCTGGCTGGCAACTCGCCCGACAACGCTGAAATTCAAGGTTCGTAAGTTTTTGAATTAAGGTAAATAAGAAGCCCCGGGCGAAAGGCCGGGGCTTTTTTTATGTAAGTATTTACAGCATTTAGGCGGGTAATTTTGGCAGTGTGGTCTTTTTTCGTACCTTTGCCCGCCCAAGCCGGTAACGTGACCGAGTGGCTAGGTAGAGGTCTGCAAAACCTCCTACGGCGGTTCGAATCCGCCCGTTACCTCAACCAAACACCCAAACCCCCAAGAAGCTAGCTGCTTCTTGGGGGTTTGTTTTTTATCTCGTGCCCTACGATAGCACCTAGGACCTACGAGGCACTAGCCTCCTGTACAACGGGCGCTCGATGCCCTTGTAAAGCGCAATAGCAAGGATATTGGCGATAATAAATCTTGCTAATAAGTTGGTGGTGATATGAAATTTGAGAAACTCATCGATAACACCGATGTGAATCAGATAAAGAGCATAGCTAGCCTTACCAAATAAGTCAAACATGCGGCTGCCGAGTAGGCCGCGCAGCCTACTTGGCTCATGTATCAGGCCATAAAGCACTAGGCATATACCTGGCACAAGCAACACGTTATTTAAGAAAATACGGACCCAGTCGGTAAAATCAGGGCCCCAAGGCAGTGTGTGCACTAGCGCGGGTAGTGCGCGCATTGTCAGCAGCAGCCCAATGCAGGTCGCCACCCATATAATGCCCCAGGTTGTGCAAGAGATACGCTTGGCAAGCCAACTTAAAACGGCCGCATTTCGCAGCACTAACAGACCCAAGGTTATACCGCCTAGAAATTCAAAGCAACGCCCGAAGAAGGTAGCGGACATCATGTATTTGTAACCGATAAAAAACCCAAACGGATGCCAAGAGGTAGGCAACGCAACTAGACCGCAGCCGATAGCTACCAATCCCACGGTATACAGTGGCAGGCGAGCGAGCCTATGCGCTAGGCCTAGTACCAGAAACGGAGCCACTAGATAAAAGAACTCTTCCACCGTCAGGGTCCACCCGGTACTAATACCAGTAAACCGAAAATCTGCAAACCAGCTTCGTAGCAGTGTTAGGTTCATACCGATTATCAAAACTCTGCCGGAGGCACTAGATATCGTGTACAACCCTTCGGTATCGTACCGCGGCACTAGTTGCTGAACCGTGAAAAACAGACAGGTAAGTAGAAAATAGAGTGGATAGATGCGAGCAAAACGTCGAAGCACGTACTCACGAAACCACCGCCAGGACAGTTCAATTTGGCCGCCGTAGCGCACACAAATTAGAAAGCCGCTAAGCACAAAAAAGAGGGTAACACCCACGTGAAACTCACTGACGATGCGGTCAGCTAGCCCATCTGGAGCAAATGGGTTGGTATGATAAAAGAATATCAGCCAAGCAGCTATGGCACGTAGGCCAGTTAATGCTGGAAAATAAGGCTTCGCTGCAGTAGCTGCAGGCAAGCAAGTAGTTGTAGGCAACATCAAAACTAATTAGGTGCCCCAAAATACAGCCGCCTGGCTCAGCACTCTTGAGCAGCTTACTTTTATGCTTCCCAGGGTGGTATCGTCGCTACGATAGCTACTGGTGCCTATTCATCGCACTTTTTGCGTATACGGCGCGCCATCACCGCATGGTGCCTACATTGCCAATCCGCTGGCCCGGCCGGCAGCTTACCTCTGACTTGCTTATATGAAGATTATTGACCTGCGCACGATGCGCGGCCCGAGCTACTGGTCGGTGAAGCACTTCCGATTGATTGTGTGTAAAGTTGATTTGGGAGAGCTTGCCGGTGAGTGGAGCAACACCCTCGATGGTTTTGCCGAGCGCCTCACTGCCCTGCTGCCCCAACTCGGCCAGCCACATGCGCCGGGCCGCCACTCCAGTAAGCAGCTAGCCAAGCACCCACCTCTTACCCAGGAGCAGCTAGCCGATGGCGAGCCCCTAGGGCACGTTATTCAGCATGTAGCGCTGGAGCTGCAGCGCCAGGCTGGCATGCCCGTGTTTTGGGGCAAAAGCTACCCGGCCCGCGAAGATGGCGTGGAATACGTGGTATTTGCCTATCAGGAAGAACGGGCCGGCCGCTACGCCGCCCAGGCCGCCGTGGAGCTAGTAGAGGCTGTGGCCAAGGGCGAAGCCTTTGACCTAAAACCGGTTATTGACGAACTGCACGACATTCGGGAAGAGGAGTTTTTCGGGCCCAGCACTTGGAGCATCGTGGCTGAGGCGGCCTCGCGCAACATTCCGTACATCCAGCTCAAGAACAGCAACATCATTCAGCTCGGCTACGGCGTAAACCAGCGGCGCATCTGGGCTACGACCACCAACCTGACCTCGCACGCGAGCGTGGAGGTAGCCGGCAATAAGAACCGCACTAAGGCCATGCTAGCCGATGGTGGCGTGCCCGTGCCCCGCGGCACCACGGTGTACTCGGAAGATGGCCTACGCGACGCTATTGAAGAATTAGGTTTCCCCATCGTGACCAAGCCGCTCGACGGTAACCACGGCAAGGGCGCTACCATTCGCATCACCAACTGGGAAGATGCAGTAGAAGGCCTGAAAGCGGCTAAGGCCTACTCACGTGCCGTGATAGTGGAGCAGTATGTGCAGGGCGACGACTACCGCCTGCTGGTGGTGAATGGCAAGCTCATCGCGGCGGCCAAGCGCACGCCCGCCGCCGTGACCGGCGATGGGGAGCGCACCATTCAGCAACTCATTGATAAGGTAAATGAGGACCCACGCCGTGGTGTGGGACACGAAAAAGTGCTTACGTCTATCAAGGCCGACCAGCACACGCTAGATATCTTGAAGGGCAAGGAACTGACCCTAGAGTCGGTGCTGCCGGCCGGCGAAACGCTATACCTCAAGAGCACCGCTAACATCAGCACCGGTGGCACGGCTACCGACGTGACCGACCTCATTCATCCCTATAACCTGCTGCTGGCCGAGCGCGTGGCGGGCATTATAGGGCTAGATATCTGTGGCATCGACTTGCTGACCAGTGATATTGCCATCCCGCTAAATGAGACGCGCGGCGCGGTGATAGAAGTAAATGCGGCCCCTGGCTTCCGCATGCACATTGCGCCTACTGATGGGCTGCCGCGCAACGTGGCCGCGCCGGTTATTGACATGCTCTTTCCGGCTGGCTCCACGGCGCGCATTCCGATTATTGCCATCACGGGCACCAACGGCAAGACGACCACCACGCGCCTCATTGCGCACCTAGTGGCTAGCACGGGCTACAAGGTTGGCTTCACGACTACCGACGGTATTTATATCCAAGGCGTGCAGCTGCAAAAGGGTGACTGCACGGGCGGGCAGAGTGCCGAGTTTGTGCTGCGCGACCCCACTGTGAACTACGCGGTGCTCGAAACGGCGCGTGGCGGCATGCTGCGCTCGGGCCTGGGTTTCCACAGCTGCGACATCGCGGTGGTGACCAACGTGGCCGCCGACCACCTAGGGCTGCGCGACATCTACACCGTAGAGGAAATGGCGGCTGTGAAGAGCGTGGTGCCCCGCACCGTGCCCAAGCACGGCTGGGCGGTGCTCAATGCCGACGACGACTTGGTCTATGACATGGGCCGCACGCTCGATTGCAAGGTGGCGTACTTCTCGATGAACGAGAACAACCCGCGTATTCAGGAGCACGTGGAAGCTGGCGGCGTGGCGGCGGTGTACGAAGAAGGCTACGTTACGATTTACAAGAACTCCTACAAGCTGCGTATCGACCGGGCCATGGAGTTTCCGGTGACCCTAGGGGGCCGCGCTACTTTCAACATCGAAAACGCGCTGGCCGCTGCGCTGGCGGGCTACCTGGCAGGCTTCGACAAGGACGCGATTAAGACAGCATTCCGCACATTCGTGCCCTCGGCGACTAAGACGCCGGGCCGTATGAATAGCTACAAGTTTCCGCGCTTTGAGGTCATTGTGGACTACGCCCACAACACGGCGGGCATCACCCGCTTTGCCGAGTTCATGGAAGCCACGCCAGCCACCCGCAAAATCGGCGTGGTGAGCGGCCTCGGCGACCGGCGCGACGAAGACACCCTAGGCTTTGCCCGCGTGGCAGGGCGCATCTTCGACGAGATTGTCTTGCGCCAAGACCGGGATTTACGTGGCAAGTCGGCTGAGTTTCTACAAGAGATAATGACGCGCGGCCTGCGCCTCGATAAGCCCGAAGTGCCCATCACCTACATCGAAAACGAGATGGACGCCATCGACCACGTGCTGGCAACCGCGCCCGAAGGCTCGGTGGTGGTGCTGCTAACCGAGAACATCGCCGGCACGCTCAAGAAGCTCGATGAGTTTGAGGCCAACCTAGGGAAAGACGCGGGCACCGCCTTGTCTTATCAGATTTAATTTTCTTTCCTTCTATGAAATACTTCGCGCAGATGGCGGTGGCCGCCGCGGCCTTGTGGCTAGCGGGCTGCCAGTCATCTACCTCGTCTGATAAAAGCGGCCAGGAAGCCACGGCCAGCGCCAGCGGCGACAAAGACCTCTCCGCATTATTTGACAGCTACTGGGAAAAGAATTCGCAGCTGTTTCCGCTCGATGCCACGGCCTACGGCGATAATCGCTACAACGACCAGCTGCCCAACAACCAGACGCGTGCCTTCCGCGACACGCTGCGCAATTTTTACCGAGGCTACCTCACGCGGCTGGAGAAATTTGACCGTGAGAAGCTTGATGCCAACGATAAAATCAGCTACGACATCTTTCAGTATGAGATGAACCACGGGCTGGCGGGCCTCAAGCTGAATAGCTGGATGATACCGGCTAACCAGTTTTACGGGCTGCCTATCACCCTAGGGCAGTACGGCTCGGGCCAGGGCGTGCAGCCCTTCAAGACGGTGCAGGACTACGACAACTGGCTGGGGCGCGTACACGGCTTCACAGCCTGGACCGATTCGGCCATTGCCAACTTCCGCACTGGGATGAAGGCGGGCGTAGTGCTACCTAGGGCCTTGGTAGTACGTATAATTCCGCAGCTCACGGCCCAGGACATCATCGTGACGGACCCTACCAAGAGCCTGTACTACGGCCCGATAGCCAGCTTGCCCAAGGACTTTTCGGATGCCGACAAAACCCGCCTGACGGCGGCTTATAAAAAAGCCATCCTCACCGAGCTGGTACCCGCGTATAAAAAGCTCGGCACGTTTATGCAGACCGAATACCTGCCGAAGGCGCGTGCCACAAGCGGCATTGATGCGGTAAACGGTGGCAAGGAGATTTACGCCTATGAAGTAAAATACGCGACGACAACCGACAAGACGCCGGCCGAAATCTACCAGATTGGGCTAGCTGAGGTGGCGCGCATTCGGGCTTCGATGGAGCAGATTAAGGCGGAAGTTGGCTTCAAAGGCGACCTAAAAGCTTTCTTCAAGTACCTGAACACCGACCCTAAGTTTCGGCCTTTCAAGACGCAGCAGCAGGTGCTAGCCGCCTTCGAGGACATTCACCAGCGGATGCTGCCCAATTTGAAAACAATGTTTGGGCGCACGCCCAAAACGCCGTTTGAGATTCGCGAAACCGAGAAATTCCGCGAGGCGTCGGCGTCGGCCGAGTACAACCAGGGCTCGCCAGATGGCTCGCGGCCGGGTATTTTCTACGTGCCCATTCCCGATGCTACCAAATTTACCACGACCTCGGGCATGGAATCTCTGTTTTTGCACGAAGCCATTCCGGGCCACCATTACCAGATTTCGCTAACGCAGGAAAACACCAGCTTACCCAAGTTTCGGCGCTTTGGCTTCCAGACCGCCTACGTGGAGGGCTGGGCGCTGTATTGCGAAAGCCTAGGCACCGAGCTAGGCCTCTACAAAGACCCCTACCAGCGCATGGGCGCCATGGGCGATGAAATGCTGCGTGCCGTGCGCCTCGTCGTGGACACTGGCCTGCACTCGCGCCAGATGACGCGCGAGCAAGCAATTGCCTACATGCTTGACAACCTGAGCACCAGCCCCGACGAAGCCACCTCGGCCATTGAGCGCTACATGGCCATTCCGGGCCAAGCCCTAGGGTATAAAATTGGGCAGCTCAAGATTCGGGAGCTGCGCACCAAGTACGAGAAGCAGCTCGGCAGTAAGTTCAAGCTCAGTGACTTTCATGATGAGCTACTGAAAGATGGCTCGATGCCATTAGCCGTGCTCGAAAAGAAAATGGACGCCTGGGCGGCAAGTGTGAAGTAACGAGTTGTAACCATTTACTCGAAAGCGGCGAATCAGTAGGTTCGCCGCTTTCTTTTTGTATGAAACTCAACAACTTCGAGCTTGCCTTTGTGCTGGGACGCCTACTTCTAGGTCTCAATTTTCTGATGCATGGCCTCGTGCGCATCCCTAAGCTGGCCGTGTTTCGGGCGGGCATCGAAAAGGAATTTGCCGCGGCTCCACTGCCACCGGTCCTAGTGAGTTTGTTCGCCACTGCGCTGCCATTTGTGGAAGGCGCCATTGGGGCGCTGCTACTGGTGGGCCTGTTCACGCGGCCGGCGCTGATAGTTGCCATGCTCGTAATAATGAGCCTCGTATTTGGCAGCAGCCTACTCGAAAAGTGGACGCTCGTGGGCGACCAACTCGTGTACGGGCTCTATATCATTACGCTGGTGCTGCACTTGCAACGCAACCGCTTGTGCCTCGACGCAGTTACTCCTACGCCTACTACCTAGGGCGACCTCTCTCCTACTCATGCGCCACATCACCGCCGCCGACATTTCGGCCTTCGAGAAAATCTATCGCCTCAACCTCGTCAATGGGTTGCCCGGCTTCAAGCCTGCCAACCTGGTGGGCACGGCCTCGCCCGATGGCCAAACTAACCTTGCTATTTTCAGCTCGGTGCTGCACCTAGGGTCCGACCCGGCCGTGCTGGGCATGGTAACGCGGCCCAACACCGTGCCCCGCCACACTTACCAAAATATTAAGGATAACGACGGCTGCTTTACACTCAACCACGTGCCACTTAGCTTAGTGGCCCAGGCGCATTACACCTCAGCCAATTTCGACGATAAGGTATCGGAGTTTGAGGAATGTGGCTTTACTGCCGTGCACCGCGACGGCTTTCCGGCGCCCTACGTGGCCGAAAGCCCCCTCAGCATTGGGCTGCGGCTGCGCGAGGAGCATCCTATTTTCAACGGCACCGTGCTGCTGGTGGGCACTGTCGAGCATGTGTATTTGCGCGAAGAGGGCCTGCGCCCCGATGGCACGCTTGACTTAGTGACGCTAGGTGAAACCGCCATTTCGGGGCTCGATGGCTACCACGAAGTATTGCCGCCGCAGCGCTTCGGCTACGCCCGGCCGGGCCAGTTCCCGAAGGCTGAATAGCTACAAAAGGAGCTAAACCTCTACGGGTTTAGCTCCCTTTGTGTTTGAGGCTAAATATTAATTCAACCCAAAGCCCACCGGGCTAGGGGCGATACGCACGTGGGCGGGCTGGCCGGTCGCGGTACCAAGCGCGGTAAGGCTCTTTACGACGCTTTTTGCTGGCCAGCAGCAAACCTACGGCCGCTAGCACGGTGCCCGCTATGGCTAGGGTCTTGATGAGGGGGCTTACCAGGGGCGGCGGCACAGCGCGCACGCCGTCGGCATCGGCCACGGCGGGCTGGTGCACATAACGTCCTATTTTGGGCCGCGCTATGCTATTGAAATACACTGCTAAGTGCGCGAGTTGTTCGCGCAGCAGCTCGCCATACATCGGGATGCCGTGGCCGGTAGCCCCTACCTCGGGCACGAGGCTTACGAGCTGCGCTACTGACACGCGAGCCGAATTCCAATCGGGGGTGAAGTAGGCGGGTGGGCCGTGCACTTCCTGGTGCTGCGTGATGGTGGCAATGGCCGACTCACCCTTCACCGTAGTGAAGGCGTCGCCCGCTACCAGCACCCGCCCTTCCTCACGGAAAAACGACACATGGCCCGGCGTGTGGCCGGGCGTGTGTAGCCAGCGCCAGCCAGGTAGGCCGGGCACGCTGCCGTCTTCGGGCAGTGGGTGCACGCGGTCGCCTAGGTCGTAGGGGTGCTTCGGGTACACAAATGACATATAGGCCATGAGGCCCCCACCCACGGTAGGGTCGGGTGGCGGGTAGCCCGAGCGGCCCGTGAGGTAGGGCAGCTCTAGGGGGTGAGCATACACGGGCACATCGGGCCAGAGCTTCAGCAGCTCGTCGAGGCTGCCAGCATGGTCGAAGTGCGCGTGCGTCATTACGATAGCACTGGGCGCGTTAGCAGGGCCAAATGCCTCTTCGGCGTGCGCCTTAATTTTATCGGCCGAGCCGGGCAGGCCCGCATCGATGAGCACCCAGGGGCCGTGCGGCTGCTCAGGTACGGCGGCCGCGTAGTAGAGGTTGACAAATACGTCGCGCAGCGCGTGCAGGCCGGGCACCACTGGCATGAAGGCGGGTGTAGTGGCCCGCGAAGCATCATTGGAAAGCATAGACAGCAAGGGTGTGAAACATAAATTGCCTGGGCCAGTAGCCGCAGCAGATACGTAGCCTACGGCCAGCGGCCCCCTAGGGCTTTGTTTTGCCACCTAGTGACGAGGCTGCTACCGCCGTTTGGCTATATTGCCGACATACGTAAAACGCCCCCCGCCAGGCTGGCAGGGGGCGTTAAGGCGTCGCTAAAAATATTATTGGTTGCCGTCGGGGGCAGTGGCGTTGCTGGTGGGCTTCGCTTGGTCAGTGGTACCGAGCTGGCCATTGGCCGACTGAGGCGAGGCGCTGCTCTTGCCGGCCGGGGCCGACTGCTGCTGCTCTTCGGGGCTGGCCGTTTTCAAATCAGATGCCGAGCCTTTGCCGATGGGGGTACGCACATTCTGCACATAGTTGACGCTATCGCGGTTTACGTCGGCATTGGTGAAAGTAGGCGTGCCGTTGAAGCCGTGCTCAAACTGCGTGTTCACGCCGGGGCTGTATTTGTAGTCGCAGGCCGTGAGCAGCGCGGCCGAAGCACCTAGCAACAGCGCCAGGGCGGGGCGAAAAGAGAAGTTCATACAAAAAATAAAAGGAGTTGTTGGTGCAAAGATGCAGCCCGACTGCGTATAGACTTGGACGAGGCCGCCGGATTTTTGTTGCTGCTGGGTTGGCTTTGCCTGCGCTTTCGTTTGTCCATTCTTCCTGCTGCTTAACTATGGCCGCCTTTTTCTCGCCTTCTCCGCTGCGTCGGGCCCTAGGTACCCTCACGCAGGCGGCCCTGCTACCGGTGCGCGGCGCGGCGCTAGTGTTCCAGTCGGGGCGGGCGCACCAGCATTTTTTTCTGCCCGTGCTCAATGGGGCACTTGGCGACCAGCTAGCCGCGCGCCACGACCCACGCGCCATTGCCCTGAGCTTTCGGCGGGGCGGTCGCGACGTGGCGGTAGCTGACCTGGGCCTGAGCGAGCCGCACCAAAAAACGGTGGTGTTCGTGCACGGGCTCATGGGCGACGAGCTTATTTGGCAATCTGGCTTGGCCGAGGAGCCGGGCGGCCCACTGCGCTACGGCCCGCGCCTAGCGGCCGAGGCTGGCGTGCGGGTGCTCTACGTGCGCTACAACACGGGCCTGCACATCTCCGAAAATGGCCGCGGCTTGCACCAGTTGCTCGCTGACCTACACCACACCTACCCCGAGGCCCTAGGCGAGCTAGTGCTAGTGGGCCACAGCATGGGTGGGCTCGTCATTCGCTCGGCGGGGTACTACGCGAGCAAGTCGCAGGAAATACGAACCAAAGCCGGCGCCAGAAAGGCTAAATCAACTGAGGTGCCGCTGCCAACTACTCCTTCTTGGCTAGCGCACGTGCGCTCTATTTTCTTGCTGGGGGTGCCGCACGATGGCTCGTACTTAGAGCAAAACGGCCAGCTAGTAGAGCGTCTGCTTAAGCGCATCAATCTTTTGCCGACGCGCTTTGTGAGCAATGCCATAGCCCGCCGCTCCAATGGCATTAAGGACCTAGGGCAGGCTTTACTGGTGGATGAAGACTGGCAGCAGCCCGATGACCCCGCCCTACCCCGCCCGCGCACAGTAGTGCCCTTGCTACCTGGCGTGCGCTACCACGTGCTGGTGGGCGCCTGGCTGCGCGCCAATTTGCCCCGCGCCGTGCGCGATTACTTTGGCGATGGCCTAGTGGGCGCAGCCAGCGGCCAGGGTCAGCTCTTTGGCGATGAAACTGCCCTGCCGCCCGGCACTAGTGTGCGCACGGCGCGCTTTGGGCAGCAGCACCACGGGGGACTTTTGCGCCACCCCGAAGTGTATTACTACTTGCGCCAGTGGGTATAGCTTTCCCCCTAATATAAAAAAAGGCTCGTTTGCTTGGTGCAAACGAGCCTTTTTAATGCTACCTAGGGTGGTTACTTACCACGAGCCCTGGTTGTCGTCGGTGCTATCAAAGCCCCCGCCGCCAGTATCGCCTGATGACATATCATCATACGACCCGCTATCGCCGGAGAAATAGTCGCCCGAATTGTCCGAGCTATCGGTATCTGAGAAGTAGTCGGGGCCAGCATCGGTGCCGCTGTTGCTGGTGCCGAAGTAGTCGCTAGCCGCATTGGCAGGTGGCACGGCACCAGCTCCACCAAGGCCCGCGCCAGCAGAACCCGTGTCGAAGTTGTGCGCGGCGTTGCCGGAGTTATCATGACCTTCGGACATGCGGTTGCCTAGGTAGGCGCCAGCGGCCGCGGCGGCCCCAGTGGCCAGCATGCCACCAATGCCCGGGCCCGAGCTGGGCGCCTGGCCACCGTAGCCGCCTCCATAATTACCGCCCTGCGGATAGCCCTGGTTGCCCATAAAATTGGGCGTTTGGTTGCCAGCTGCCGGGCCGTTGCCCCGGAAGTTAGGCGTCGACGACTGTGCCGCCGTATTGTTGCTGTTTCGGCTAAACAAGCGCTTCACCAGCCAGATACCCCCACCAATCACGAGCGCCCCAATCAGTAGCGAGCCAATGCCCAGCCCGCCGCCCGAAGAGGTCGGCTCTGGAGTAGCCTCGGGGTACGAAGGGGTGGTAGCCGCTGGCTCGGTGCTAGCGGTATTCATGGCGTTGGGGGTAGTAGTGGCATCTGCAGCTGCCGCAGCGCCAGCAGAAGTAGCCGCTGCATCACCTTTACGCGGATTCGAGCTAGGGTTGGCCGCTAGCATCAAGGCACTTAGGCCCTTGCGCAGCCCGGCAAAGTAGTTGCCTTGCTTAAAGGCCGGGGCCATATCCTGGTTCATCACGCGCTGAGTCAGCTCGGGCGTAATGGCGTTGCGCAAGCCGGAGCCGGCTTCAATGCTCATTTTATGCTCCTTGCCCGATAGCAGCACCACAATGCCGTTGTTCTTATCGCGCTGGCCTACGCCCCAGGCGGTGCCTAGTTGGCGGGCATAGTCGGCCACGTTGGTGCCACCTAGCGAGGGCACCGTCACCACCACCACCTGCGTGCCGGTGTTGTCAGCGTACTTGCGCAGGCCGCTCTCAAGCTTTTTAGCATCGGCTGCCGATAGCAAGTTAGCTTGGTCTGTAACGAAAGTAAAGGGCTCGGGCCGGGCCGGAATGCCGTCGGCGGCCGCGGCCGGGCGCCCAAGCCCAACCGCTAGCACGAGCAGTAGAAAACTGAAAAATCGAGACATGGCGAAAGTGTGCTGAAAGAATGGAAAAGTTTCACTTTCCTTGTACGGCAGTTACCTGCCGAGGGCTGGCTTTTAGGTACACTCAGCTGTCAGCCTAAGCAACCTTGTCACTCCTAGGGTCTTCGGGCAGCCCGCCATCACCTAAGGTCACAGTTTGCGGCGTTTCTCGGGTGTATTACTTATTACTCCTTAAATGCTAACTGATTAAAGCCTATTAACCAACGTGCAACCTCATCCGTATTACTATCGCCGCACTCACCAATGGGGCGGTCGCTGCTTTTCCCATTCCTTATGCCCACCACGCCCACTACCTACGTTCGCTTCGCCGACGGCGTCGAAGAAATTCAACCTAATGAAGACCAGCTAGGCGACGAAACCGTGGCCTCGATGGCGCGAGTGGCCCGCCTTATGTTTGAGAAAAACCGCCACGCCATCCGCGATGCCCACGCCAAAAGCCACGGCATCTTGCGCGGCGAGCTACACGTGGCGCCCAATCTGCCCGAGCACTTGGCACAAGGCATGTTTAAAGAGGCCAAAACCTACCCGGTTATCATCCGCTTATCGACATCGCCGGGAGCCATTCAGCCTGATAGCCAACCAGCGGTGAAAGGCTTTGCGCTGAAAATCATTGGAGTAGAAGGCAAGAAGTTTTTACCTGAGGAAGCAGATGCCATCACCCAGGACTTTTTGATGGTAAATGATACCATCATTCCAACTGGTGATGTGAAAAGCTACCACGATATGCAGCTGCGCATTGAAAAGCTAGCCCACGGTCCCGAATTGCTGCAAACCGCTATCAACAAGGTGGGCGTGCTAGCCGATAAGGCCTTGGAGGTATTGGAAGATGTAGGCGGGCCTAAGAAGGAAGTGAATATGGTAGTGCAGGCGCATCCCAACAACCATATGCTGGGCGAAACCTACACCACACTTGGCGCCATCCGCTACGGCGACTATGTGGCCAAAGTAAGTGTAGCCCCCTTGTCAGAAAACCTTAAGGCGCTGGCGGGCAAAGAGGTGGACGTGAGTGAGCCAGGCGCGTACCGCGACCTAGTAGTTGATTTTTTCCGCACCCAAGGCGCCGAATACGAGTTGCGTGCTCAGCTCTGCACCGACCTGAAAACCATGCCCGTCGAAGATGCCTCCATCGACTGGCCCCAGGACCAGAGCCCCTACCAGACGCTGGGCAAAATCGTGCTGCCAGCGCAGGACGCCTTCAGCCCTGCTCGCCGCGTGTATGCCGATGATGTATTGTCTTTTAACCCCTTCCATTGCCTGCCCGAGCACTTGCCCCTAGGTAGCATCAACCGGGTGCGCATCAAAGCCTACGCTTCCTCAACCAAGTATCGCCACATGATGAACGCCACGGCCAAAGTAGAGCCTACCGACATTAGCCAGTTGCCCGACTAAAAACCCTTGAGCCTCAGTCTCGTATTCACAGTATATCCTTTAGCCAATAGACCATGAAGACGCCCAACCATACCGACCCGGAAACCAAGAAAAAAGAAAAGAAAAACGAGGTGGACGAGCGCAGCAAGCCCGACGGCAAGAAGACGACCACTCAGAAGAAATAACCTGTCTGCTATCTAGCAAAAGAGCCCGGCTACGCACGTAGCCGGGCTCTTTTGCATAGGGCCTCTTTTAGCCCTGCAGTGTGGGGGCAGGCTCAACTACTCGCTCGAAGCGCACGTGGCCCTCTTGGGCAGGGCCCACCAGGGCAAAGCCATTGCGCACTAGCACTTGCTGCGAAGCAGGGTTGTCGGTGCGGGCATGGGCCACTAGCCGGCGCACCTGGCCGGTGGCGGCTGCCTGCTGCACCAGCCCGCCCACCAGTTCGGTAGCTAGGCCCTGCCCCCGCCAATCGGCGGCGATGGAGTAGCCTATTTCGGCCGTGCCCGCTGCATCGGGCGGCCCCATAAAGCCGCCGGTACCAATGAGCGTGCGCGGCGTGTCTCCTTCGGCTTTGCGCAGTGCATACCAGCCGTACCAGCCTGCGGCTTCGCGGCCGCCCGCCGTCAGCTTCTCTAAAAAATACTGCATGGCCTCGCGGTCATAGTCGCCGGGCGGCCAGTCGGTGGGCAAGGCGGCCCCTAGTAAAACTGGGAAATACTGGGGCTTGTGCAGCTCGGCAGTGAGCAGCGCTCGGCTGGCCGCTAGGATAATAAGACGTGGGGTCTGGACAATCAGTGGAATCATAGCTGCTATATACGGCCTGCGTTACCCAAGGAAGACACCTAGTGCCCGTAATTGTTGCTGCGCCAAGGTGGGTGGGCGGGCCCGCACACAAAAACTGCGGGCGAGCGCAAGGCGTAATTTTGGCTTGATGCCGCACTCATTTCGCCTTCCGCCCCTGCCCGACCTGCCCATAGTAGCGGCGCTGCCCGCATTGCGCGAGGCTCTAGCTACGCAGCCCCGCGTGGTGCTCGAGGCGCCGCCGGGCGCCGGCAAAACCACCGTGGTGCCCCTAGAGCTGCTGGCCGCCGAGTGGCGCGCGCCTAATCAAAAAATCCTGGTGCTGGAGCCGCGCCAGCTGGCAGCCCGTGCCGCGGCGGCCCGCCTGGCCCAGCTGCTCGGCGAGCCCGTGGGCCGCACGGTAGGCTACCGCGTGCGCCTCGACAGCCAGGTATCGGTCGATACGCGGGTGGAAGTCATCACCGAAGGCATCCTTACCCGCATGCTGCAAGACGACCCCGCGCTGGAAGATGTGGCCTGCGTGGTCTTCGACGAGTTTCACGAGCGCAGCCTCAATGCCGACCTAGGCCTGGCGCTAGCCCTCGATGCGCAGGCCGTGCTGCGGCCCGAGCTACGCATCTTGCTCATGTCGGCCACCTTGGAAGCGCAGCGGCTGGGCCAGTGGCTGCCGGCGCCCGTGGTATCGTCGGCGGGGTTTTTATTTCCTATCGAAACGCATTACCTCGACCCGCGCCGAGCCGCCGCCCTGCCGCCCAAGCCCAGCGAGCGCCTGGCCGAGCTAGTGCCGGGGCAGGTGCGCGCGGCCCTGGCCGCCCACGAGGGCGACGTGCTGGTGTTTCTGCCTGGCGTAGCCGACTTGCAGCGCATCGAGAAAAAACTCGGCGACAGCCTACTACCCACCACTGACCTGCACTTGCTGCACGGTGAGCTGCCCCTCGAAGCCCAACAGGCCGCTCTGCGCCCCGCGGCAGCAGGTAGGCGCAAGGTTATTTTGGCTACTAGCATCGCCGAAACCAGCCTGACCATCGAGGGCGTGCGAGTAGTGATTGATGGCGGCTTTGCCCGCGTGCCGCGCTTTGTGCCGCGCACGGGCTTCACCACCCTCGAAACAGTGCCCGTAGCTCAGGCCGCGGCCGACCAGCGCCGGGGCCGCGCCGGCCGCCTCGCGCCCGGCACCTGCTACCGCCTCTGGACTGAGGCCGAGCACTATCAGTTGCCCGCCCACCGCCCGCCCGAGATTCAGACAGCCGACCTCAGCGGCCTTGTGCTAGAGCTGGCTTTGTGGGGCACCCACGACCCTAGCAGCTTGCGCTGGCTCGATGTGCCACCTGTGGCCGCTGTGGCCCAGGCCCGCGAGCTGCTGGTGCGCCTAGGAGCAATGACTAATGGACGTCGTGAGCCCATTCTTGCCCAGAATGATAAGGCGGCATTATACTCATTACCCTTTACTCAAATTACTCAGCCTACGCCCCACGGCCGACAGCTTGCTAAACTAGGCCTGCCGCCGCGCCTAGGTCACCTAGTGGTGCGCGGCACCGACCTAGGGCACGGCCCCGCCGCTGCGGCCCTGGCTGCCTTGCTCGCCGAGCGTGACCTCCTGCGCTGGGCCACGCCCCACGACCCGCGCCCCCTGCCACCCGACCTGCGCCTGCGCCTAGAGGCGCTAGCCAGCAGCCGGCCGCCCCTAGTGGGGCTAGCGCTGCACCACGCCACCTTGCAGCGCGTGCGCGAGGTGGCGCGCCACTTGCAGGGGCGCTCGGGTAGCAAGCACTCTGCGTCACCTACGCAGGGTCTCACCTCGTCGCCGGTCGGGCTGCTGACGGCCCTGGCCTACCCCGACCGGCTGGCTCAGCGCGAAGCCCCCGACCGACTGCGCCTCATCACGGGCCAGCGCGTGAGCCTCAAGACCGAAGACGTAGACCCGCAAGCTCGCTTTTTTGCGGTGGCGTACTTGGCGGGCACGTCTGCTGCTCCTCGCGCCACTCTAGCCGCTCCGCTCGACCTAGAAGAGCTGGAAGCTGGCTTTGCTGAGCAAATCATCACCACCGAGGAAGTGCGCTACGATGCCACCGCGCAACGCGTGGTAGGCCGCCGCGTACGCCGCCTAGGGGCGCTAGTACTGGCCGAGAGCGTGATTGGCCAGCCCGACGCGATGCTGGTAGCGCAGGCCCTCCTAAGCTATTTGCAGGAAAGCGGCCTAAGCAAGCTTAACTGGACGGCCAGCGCTCGGCAGCTACAGCAGCGCCTTACTTTCTTGCACCAGCTACTGGGCGGCGCAGAATGGCCAGCCTTCGACGACGAGGCCTTGCTCACAGACTTGGCCACGTGGCTGGGCCCGCACCTAGCGGGCCTCAAGAGCCTCGACCAGGTGCAGCGTCTCGACCTCACCGAGCCTCTGCTGGCACGGCTACCTGGCGGCTGGGCCCAGCGCCAAGAGCTTGACCGCTTAGCGCCGGCCGCGCTCGAAGTACCCAGTGGCTCGCAGGTCTCGCTCGACTATAGTGACCCCACCGCCCCAGTCTTGGCCGTGAAGCTCCAGGAGCTATTCGGACTCACCGAGACTCCGACGGTGGCCGCTGGCCGAGTGCCATTGCTGCTGCATTTACTTTCGCCTGGTGGCCGCCCGGCCCAAGTAACGCGCGACTTGCGCTCATTTTGGGAAAAAGGCTACTTTGAGGTGCGTAAAGACTTGAAAGGCAAGTATCCCAAGCATCCATGGCCCGATAAGCCTATGGACCATATCCCAACTAAGCTCACCAAAAAGCGCCTAGGAGCGGCCTAAAATCTGACGTGCTAGCACAAGGAGTTCAACAGCTAGTACAAAATTTCACTCCCTAGTATATTTTCACAATGGCTATTACGCCCCCTTTTATTTTCCGCGAAATCACTCACAGCTAGACACATAGCCTAAAAAACAAATTGCCCATCTCAAACTGAGATGGGCAATCCAACTTTTCCTTTTCCTGTTTCTAGAAAATCTATTCGAACCCTCTTGCAGGCAACTACCTCAACCTAGCACGAGGCCACGGCTGATAGGGCGGTGAATAAATTATCTGATGCAAAATTACGGGCAAATCATGTAGGAACATGCAATTGACGACCATTGTGGTAAATTAGTCGCTCGATGGCCTCGCTTTCTCTGTAAACGCACTTAATAGCACCTAAGAGGAGGCAGCTCGACTGCAGGCATACTTCTTACTATAAGACATAAAAAAGCCGCTGCTTCGGGTCCGAAGCAGCGGCTTTTCTATACCTAGGGGCTTGGCAATTGCTAAATGCCTAGGGATATTTTTCGGCTGAAGGTGCCTGCGCTTGTCGTCAGCTTGAGCATATAAATACCGGTTGACATGCCTGGCTCTATCATTTGCAGCGAGCCGTTGGCCAGCGATACTTCCTGCTGGTATACTTGGCGGCCGCTCATGTCCAGTAGCTTCAGCAAGGCGGTTCCTACGTTGCCTGGCTGCACATTGAGGTAGAATGTACCATTGTTTGGCACCGGGTATATGCTAACCGTTAGCTCGACGGGCTTTATCTCTACTGCCTTGATGGGCGAATACACTGGTTGGCGGTCGCTTCGTAGCTGCTGTAAGCGGTAGTAGTTCCAGCCGTTGGCCGGTACCGGGTCAATGGCATCGTAGCTGCGGGCCATCATGGTGGTGGCCCCACCAGGCTGACGCAGCAAGTCCGTGAACACCTTGCCATCTAACGACTTCTGAATCACAAACCCCGTGCAGTTTTCTTCAGCAGCAGTTTCCCAGTTTAGGGCTACTTGCTGGTTGGTAGCCACCGCATCAAAGTGCATGAGCGTAGGCCGGATGGCCGCCGCCATTTGGTTATAAAGTACACCATTGGGTATCAGCTGCTTGGGCATATCGGGGCCGCTGTACTGCAGTACCAAGCCTTGGCTGCCGCCGTGTTCGCCATAGTCGACCCGCAGCGTATGCAAGCCCGCCGTAAGCGTCCAAGTGCTGGTCACTTCCCGATAAGGGAAGGAGTCACCTTTATTGAAAGCTATCGGCTGCGGGTTGTTATCAAGCCAGAGGTAAGCCGCATCATCCGAGCCAAGGTAAAACGTGTAGCTGCCGGTCGTAGTCACGTATAGCTGTCCTTGGAACCGGGCGCTAAACTCGTCGGGCCGATTGGGCGCGTAGTAAGTCGCTACGTTTCCGACGTAGAAGTTGTCATCCTCCGCTTCGGCAAAGTTTAGCTGCTCTACCGGGCGGTTGCGAATTGCTGGAGTGTTAGTGGTAAAGAAGCTGGCCTGGTCGTAGAAGTAGCCTCGGTAGTAGTCGGCCGACAGACCCGGCGAGCCTACTACTGGCGGCGATTGTGCCCGCGCAACAGATGACAGCAGCACGCTAATACCTAGCAGCAGGGCAAAGCAATTACGGAATTGACTATTACCACAAACGGGCCCAGAACGCCCCCGAAGAATGTAGAGAAATAGCATGGTGAGGATAAGTGGAATCATAGATTATTGCCTTCAGACGTAAGAAAGAAAAAATGGTTTTTCTTAAAAAAGCAAAGTTCTTTCTTTACTGAGCAATATTCAATCCAATTAAGTCTATTCTTTTACGAATAATTTTTTGCTTTTAATTCTGGCTATTCATTAATAATCAGAATTACCACAGTTTTCAATAAATATTTCATTTCTCTTTCACTTCAAAAAAATCAATTAGCGAGCACACTACCCACGCTACGCTTGGGCTTTAGCCTTTATTTAAATACAAATACGTGGTTATGTAAGCTATCTAATTTGCAAGTAGATAGCTATTGCTCTGCACTTAAGATGCAAATGCTTATATAAGCAAAACATCATATTAAGCAGATACCTGATGTAATTCAATTACAATTCAGTAGTAATAGCTTTTTATACACTGACTGCCACTAGGCTAGCGCTATTTCTCACCCCCACTTTGCTGTAAGTCGCCTCTATACTTTAAGTGCGCAATACGGGTTACACCACTCATTTTTTATTTTTCAGGTAGCAGCTCCTTTTTTCTTCTGCATACAGGCCGGTTAGTACCAAGCCGGACTCTGTGAGAGACCTAGGGCCGCTGGGCACGCCTAAACATTCTGAGCGTGCCATCCGTCTTAGCCACGTTCTTTTCTTTAGCTAAGCAGTATGTCTAAAAACTGGTTTATTACCGGCGTAAGTACCGGTTTTGGTAAGCACCTGGCCGAGTTGGCCTTGGCCCAGGGCGATAAAGTAGCCGCCACCTTCCGCAAGCAGGAGCAAGCCGATGAGTTTTCGGTCAAAGCCGGCGCCAATGGCAAGGGTTTGGTAGCCGATGTGGCCGACGAGGCCGCTGTGAAGCAGGCCGTGGCTGATGCCATTGCGGCGCTGGGTTACATCGACGTAGTAGTCAATAATGCCGGCTACGGTTCGATGGGCCCCATCGAGGAAGTGCCCGATGCCGAAGTGCAGCGGCAGTTCGACATCAATGTATTTGGGCCCCTGCGGGTGCTGCGGGCGGTGCTGCCGCACCTGCGCGAGCGTAAAAGCGGCCATATCCTCAACATTACCAGCATCGGCGGGCTGCGTGCGTTCCCGGGGGTGGGCATCTACAACGGCTCTAAGTTTGCGCTGGAAGGCATCGGTGAGAGCCTGGCCCAGCAAGTAGCGCCCCTAGGTATCCATGTGACTAATGTGGAGCCCAGTGGCTTCCGCACCGACTGGGCAGGTCGCTCGGCCACGTTCACCGAGCCGGCCATTGAAGATTACCGCCCCACGGCCGGCAAGAACATGGCTGACATCCAGGGCTACAGCGGGCAGCAGCCCGGCGACCCCGAGCGCGCCGCGCAAGCCATGTTTGACCTCGTGCGCATGGACAACCCGCCGCTGCACCTGCCCCTAGGCAAGGCTGCTGTGAAAGGCGCGCTCGATAAGTTTGCCACCATTACTAAGGAGGTAGAGCAATACGCTCACATCGGCAACGGTGCCGATTTCCCGAGCTAGCTCCTTGGTTTCCCTTTGCTTAAATACACAAAACCCCGGCCTGACAGGCCGGGGTTTTGTGTGTGCAGACGAAGCCGCCTAGGTACCACTTCACGGTCGTTCTACTACAGTATCACTTGAAGCTGCGTAGTTATCTCGGGCCGGTACTGCACGTTGTTGACATTGGTGAAATCGGGGCGGGCGCGGTAGTTAAGCGTGATTTTGGCTTGGTGGCCATCGAGCAGCACGTTCACGCCGCCGTCGAAAACGTGGACATCCCGCATGTTGCCCTCGCTCGTGCGCAGGCCCTCGTAGCGGCCGTGGATGTAGTCGGCATAAGGCTGCAGACGCACCTTGGGGCCGAGCAGCTTTTTGGGCAGCAAAAAGCCGGTCTGAATGGTTTGGGCCGTGCCGGTGCCGAGCAGGGGCACGGCGTTGCCACGCAGCGTGGCCGTGCCGGTGCCGGGGTTCATGGTGCCGCCGTAGCGCACAAAGTTGGACCCCATGTTGTAGCGATAGGCGGCGGCATACAGCGTGAAGGCCGTTTGCTGAGCCGTGTCCACGGGCGTGTCGTAGAAGAGGTCGGCCGCAATGGTGCTAGTGTTTTGCTTCTCGTAAGGGATGGTCCAGACATTGGTGGGCAACGTGGCGGGGTTAGCCGCGGTGCGCGTGTACATACCGTCTTTGTAGAATAAGAAGCCCGCGCCGAGGTTGAGCACCCGCCGCGCCCCTAGGTAGCAGCCCACCTGAAAGGGCACGAGGTTGGCTTCCTTATCCAGAAACTCCCAGTCAAAATAGCCCTGGTACACCATGCCGCGGGCACGCGGGTTGAACTGGGCCACGCCCGTGGTAAGGGTGGCCGGCGTGCTAGTGAGGTTACTGCGGAAGGCATCGTTGACCGACAGCTTGTAGTCGAAGCTCTTGACCCGGCCGCGCACATACATACCTAGGCCGCGCCCGGTCTGGTCGATGGCGTCGATGACGGGCCACTGCGTACCCGGCACATCGAGCGTGAGCAGCGAAAAGGCCGCGAAGCTAGTCTGGCGCGAAATACCGTTGACGTAGTGCAGGCCGCCGCCAAAGTTGAGGTATTTGTTAATCTTATACTCTACCAGCGCGTCGTGCAAAAAGAAGAGCGGTTTCTTGCCGGGACCCGTCGCCTCGCCGGGCGCACCGCCCGAAATAGTGGTTTGCACATTAATACCCAGCTGAGTAATAATAAGAAAGCGCGGATTGAGCTGGGCTACCAGCAGCACCCGCGAGCGCCGGATGCCAAAGTCTACTTGGTCGTAGGCCAGCTCCTCAGTGGCATTAGTAGTGTTAGAGTTGTTCTCGGTGTACTTGGCCCAGAACTGGTGGGCCGTCATCACGCGCACGTACTTGGAGCCGTCGGGCGAGAGGTTGATTTTCATGCCGCCCGCGTAGGGCGCCGACTTGGTAGGGGCCGGTGCGGGCTTGGGTAGCTGCACTGGGGCCGGGTCGGGGGCCTTGCCCGTAGAAGGTGGCACCACTACCTGGGCCTGGGCCGTAGCACCTAGCAGCAATAAGCTCGCGGCAAGCAGGCGGCCGTAAAAAGCACTCATTATCAATAACGTAAAGTGGGTGGGAATGAAAGAAAAAGAGCAAGGCGCGGCCCGCTTTCGACCTAGGCCGAAAAAAGACAGTACCCGATTGTGTTGTTATTGGGGTGAGAGACACTTACCCCAGCGAGGAATCTAGTGCCGCGCTATTTCCACGAGCGGCAGCTCGGCCACCGGCTCGGCGGCACGCGCATCTGGTACCGAATTGCCTTGCAAGGCCAGTTGGTAGCGCGCCTCGTCAAACTCGCCCTCGCTCTTGGCAATCACCAGCGTCGCCACGCCGTTGCCGATAACGTTGGTAATGGCGCGGGCCTCGCTCATGAAGCGGTCGACGCCCAGCAACAGCGCTACGCTCTCGACCGGAATAACCTTGGTGGCCGCCAGCGTAGAAGCCAATACGATGAAGCCCGAGCCCGTGACGCCCGCCGCGCCCTTGCTCGTAACTATCAGAATAGCAATGAGCGTGAGCTGCTGCGTGAAGGAAAGCGGAATATTAAAGGCCTGGGCCAGAAAAATAACCGCGATGGACAGGTAGATAGAAGTGCCGTCCAGGTTAAAGGAATAGCCCGTGGGAATAACCAACCCGGCCACCGAACGCGAGCACCCTAGGCGCTCCATCTTATCTATCATGCGCGGCAGCGCCGACTCCGACGACGACGTGCCGAGCACCAGCAGGATTTCTTCTTTTATAAAGCGCAAATAGGGACCTAGGCGCAACTTATAGTAGCGCAAGATGAGATTGAGCACTACGAAGATGAAGAGGAACATCGTCGTGTACACGACCAGCATAAGCTTGCCTAGCGGCAGCAGCGTGGCAATACCATACTTGCCAATAGTGAAAGCCATGCCGCCAAACGCGCCCAGCGGGGCCAACTTCATCACGATGGCCAGCACCCCAAACATGGCGTGCGATAACCGGTCAAAAGTCTTTACCAATGGCTGAGCCACCTGACCCATACGATTGAGCGCCAAGCCGAAAAGCACCGCAAACAGTAGCACTTGCAAAATGTCGCCCTTGGCAAAGGCCTCGACTACGTTGCTAGGCACAATGTGGGTGAAGAACTCAACCCAGTTCATCTCGCCCGCTTTCTCGGTGAATTTAGCGGCTTCTTCAGCTTTCTTGCTGTCGTGTAGCACAGCCTGGGCGGTGGCCTGTACCCCCGCGCCGGGATGGGTCAGGTTGGCCACCCCGATGCCGATGGCCAGGGCCAGCGTCGTCACTATTTCGAAGTAAAGAAGAGCTTTACCGCCCACACGGCCCACTTTCTTCATGCTGCCCATGCCCGCAATGCCGAGCACAACAGTCAGGAAAATGATGGGCGCAATCAACATTTTGATGAGGTTGATAAACGTGTCGGCCACTGGCTTGAGTGCCGCGCCGAACTTAGGAAAAAGCGCGCCCACCACTACCCCTAGGGCAATGGCCGTGAGCACCTGCACGGTAAGGTTAGAATACCAGCGTTTCATACTAAAGCAAAGAGAAGAGGGTGGGAATGTAGCGGTAGTAAGGCTAAGGCACGGCCCAGTGAAGCTTTTTGAAGACCACGCCCTACCAAGCCAGAAGCCTTAAGACAATTGCCGAGTAAGGGCAGCTAGCGACCTAGACGGGCTGCTCGGCAGCAACCTTTGGCGCGCCAGCTAAGATGTCGGCGCTGGCATAGTCAGCGTACTTCTGGAAATTGTCTACGAATTTCTGAGCCAGGTCGGCGGCCGTAGCGTCATAGGCGGCGGCATTGGCCCAGGTTTGGCGCGGGTCGAGCAGGTGGGTCGGCACGCCAGGCACGGCGGCCGGCACCAGCACCCCAAACACTGGATGCGGGTGGAAATCGACCTCGTTGAGTTGGCCAGTGAGGGCAGCTGTAATCATAGCGCGGGTGTAGCTCAGCTTCATGCGCGAGCCGGTGCCATAGCTGCCGCCCGTCCAGCCGGTGTTTACCAGCCACACGCTTACCTCAGGGTGCTCGTCCATCTTTTGGCCCAGCATTTCGGCGTAGCGAGTGGGATGCAAGGGCAGAAACACCTGCCCAAAGCAAGCCGAAAACGTGGTTTGCGGCTCGGTAATATCCATTTCGGTGCCGGCTACCTTGGCCGTGTAGCCGCTCATGAAGTGGTACATGGCGTGGCTCTTATCGAGCTTGCTAATGGGGGGCAGCACGCCAAACGCATCGGCAGTGAGAAAAAAAATGTGCTTGGGCGCGGCACCCACTGAGGGCTCCACCGCATTGGCGATGTACCCTAGGGGATAGGCCGTACGGGTATTTTCGGTGACGCTCGTGTTAGCATAGTCCACGGTGCGGGTGCCGGGCACAAAGCGCGTATTCTCGACAATGGAGCCAAACCTGATGGCCTGCCATATTTCGGGCTCCTTCTCCTGGCTTAGGTCAATGACCTTGGCGTAGCAGCCGCCCTCGAAGTTGAAGATGCCAGCCGCGGGGGTCCAGCCGTGCTCGTCGTCACCAATGAGGCCACGGTTAGGGTCGGCCGACAGCGTGGTTTTGCCAGTACCCGAGAGGCCGAAGAAAATGGCCGTTTCACCGTCGGCACCCACGTTGGCCGAGCAATGCATGGGCAGCGTGTCCTGCTCATGGGGCAGCAGGTAGTTCAGCACCCCAAAGATACCCTTTTTCATTTCGCCGGCATAGGCCGTGCCCCCAATGAGAATCAGTTTCTTAGTGAAGTTGAGTATGGCGAAATTGGCTTGCCGGGTGCCATCCACGGCTGGGTCGGCCTCGAAGCCAGGCGCGCAGATAATGCTAAAATCGGCCGCCCAGGTAGTGTCCGCACCTGCCTCAGGGCGCAGAAACAGGTTATAGGCAAACAGATTGTGCCAGGCCAGCTCATTCACCACGCGCAATTTGAGCTGGTAGTCGGGGTTGGCACCGGCGTAGCCTTCGCGCACATATAGAGTCTTGTCGGCTAGGTAGGCCACCATTTTCTGGTGCAGCTGGTCAAACTTGTCCGCTTCGAAGGGGATGTTTACCTCGCCCCACCACACGCTGCTCGCCGTCTTTTCGTCGCGCACCACAAACCGGTCCTTGGGCGAGCGGCCGGTAAATTTACCCGTATCGGCCATGAGCGCACCGGTGTCGGTGAGCACGGCCTCGCCGCGGCACAGCGCAGATTCGACTAAGGCGGCAGGCGGCAGGTTCAGACATACCTCGCTGGCTTGGCTAATACCTAGCGGCTGAAGACGTTGCAATGCGTTGGCGGTGAGGGTAGTATTCATACGAGTGGGGTGGGAAAGGGTAATGCAGTTACAGAAGCCCTCGCGAGCAGCGCGAAGCTTATCTGATTCAAATCCAGCAAGTAGTTGATAATCACCTAGGGCCTTGCGGCCTGGCCGAGCGGCCGGGTAGGCCGGGTAGGCCGGGTTTCGGCCATCGTCAAGAAGAGCAGGAGCGAGATGCCAATGCAGCCTGCGATGTAGTAGTAGAAGTAGGCCTCGTGGCCCGCGCCCTTGCACCACAGGGCGATGTACTCGGCCGTGCCACCAAATACGGCTACCGTGAGCGCGTGCGGCAACCCGATACCTAGGGCCCGGATTTCGACCGGAAACAGCTCAGCCTTCACCACGGCATTGATGCCGCTATAGCCGCTCACAATGGTGAGCGCCACGAGCAGCAGCCCCAGCGCCGCCCACGGACTGCTGGTGTGGCTGAGCGCCATGAGCAGGGGCACTGTGCCCAAGGCCCCAAACACCCCGAAAAACAGCAGCAGCGGCCGCCGCCCAATGCGGTCGGATAGCGCCCCAAACACTGGTTGCAAGGCCGCAAACCCCAGCAAAGACAGAAAGCAGATATTGGCCGCGGCCGACTTGCTCATGTGCGTGGTATTCACCAAAAACTTGGGCATGTAGGCCGTGAAGGTGTAAAACGCCAGCGTGCCGCCCATGGTGAGCCCCACCACCGTGAGCACGGCACGCGGATGCTGCCGCAGCACCCGCAAGCTGCCGCGCCGCTCCTCGGGCGTGTGCCGCTGCGCTTCAAAATCGCTGGTTTCGTCGAGGTTGCTGCGCAGCAGCAGCGCCACCACTGACAAAGCCGCACCAATGGCAAATGGAATACGCCAGCCCCAGGCCAGCAACTGTACCTCGCTGAGCAGCCACTTTTGCAGCACCAGTTGGATACCTAGGGCCAGCAACTGCGCCACTATAAGGGTCAGATACAAGAAGCTGGAATAGAAGCCCCGGCGCTGCGGCGTCGCCATCTCAGCCAAATACGTGGCCGATACGCCATACTCACCGCCTACGCTCAGGCCCTGCAACAGCCGGGCCGTGAGCAGCATCACCGGGGCGACGAGGCCTACCGTTTGATAGGTAGGCGTAAGGGCAATGAGCAGGGAGCCCAGCGACATGAGCAGCACCGACAAAGTCATGGACTGCTTGCGGCCCACCTTGTCGGCTATGCGCCCAAACATCCAACCCCCAATAGGCCGCATCAGGAACCCTAGGGCGAAGATGCCAGCCGTGTGCAGCAACTGCGCGGTGGCGTCGTCAGAGGGAAAAAAGGAGCCCGAGAAGTACAGCGAGAATGCTGAGAAAACGTACCAATCGTACCACTCCACTAGATTACCCACCGAACCGCTTAGAATAGCCCGCAGTCGGCGATTGGAAATATTTTCCGGCCGGGCGGGCTTCGCGCTAGCAGAGGGGGCAAGCAAAACGGGCGAGAGCAGTTGAGCCACCGAAGTGTGGGAATTGGGAAGGGCGAGAGTGGGATGTCTTGCCGGAGTAAGTATTCACTCACCCTAGAAGACGATACAAAGGAGAAACCCAATTTTATAGAAATTTCAAATAAACCTTATGATTTACTTGAAATTTCACGCGCCCCAATTCTTCTACTCCGCTAGCGCCCCAAAAACCACGCGCAAGCGGTGCCACCCCTCCGCATACTCGTAGCTGACCTGGTGCCCGTACAACTCGCCGATGCGCCTAACAATGGCCAGCCCAATCCCAATAGAATCAAGAGCCGCATTGCCTTTCTTAAAACGCCCAAATAACTCCTCAACCGGGGCCGTTGGCGCGAGCCCCGTATTGGCTAGCAGCAGCTCTATGGCTGACAGCTCTACCCGCACCTCGCCATCAGGCACATTGTGCCTGATGGCATTGCTAAATAGATTATTAAGCAGCAATTGCGCCAGCGATTCATCGAAAGGCACGCGCACTCCAGCCGCCACGTGCTGGCTAGTGGTGAGGCCCTTCATCTCAGCTAGGTCGGCAAAAGCGGCTTCGGTGGCCGGCACCAACTGGCTGAGGTCGGCTAGGTCGCTGGGACGCGACTCGTAGTGTTCAAGCTTGGCGAGCAGCGTGAGGGCCTGGTTGATTTTGGCGAGGCGCTCTAGCTCGTCGTGCATTGCAGCAAGTGTGCGCAATTGCTTCTCAGCTAGCTCGTCCGCATCCATCAGCAGCTCTATTTTGGCCTTGATACTGGCGATGGGCGTTTGGAGCTCGTGCGAGGCATTTTCTGAAAACTCTTGCAGGCCCTGGTAGTCACGCTGGGCGCGGGCCGTCATGCGCACCAGAAAGCTATTAAGTTCTTCAAACTCGGCGGTGCGAGTAGGGGGCAGGTCGATGGGCGTTTTCTGCCCTAGCTGAAACTGCTGGATGCCCCGCAGCGTGGCATTGAAGGGCCGCAGAATACGCCAGGAAATCAACTCACTCAGTATCACCACCAGAGCTAGCAGGAATACGAACGTCCAGGCAAACACCAATATCAAGCCCGTGAGGTACACGTCACTCGGCTCAATCACCGAGGCGCGGCTGGTGATGGCGTAGCGCGATGGCCCGACGAGCGGATAAGTGGTGAGGCGCACCACCACCACCCGCGCTTGCAGGGCCGGGTCCCACTCTGGGCGCACTAGCACCGTGCGCGGCCGCCCTAGGGTGTCGGGTAGCAGCTGAACGCGCACATTAGGACGTCCGAACTCGCCAGCAGCGTCGCGGCTGCTAAGCAGGCGGGTGGCCACTACCTCATTCAAGTGCTCGAGCCGGCCGATAGTAGCCTGCGTGACGCTACGCGACAAAGCCGCATACACGATAGCAAACCCGATGCTGAGCACGAAAAACGTGATAACCGCGTAGGCGATGGTGTAGCGATAATTAAGCTTCACTACTCGGGTGCATTTAGCTTATACCCAAAACCATACACTGTGCTGATATAGTCTTGGCCACCCGCGTCGGTTATTTTCTTGCGCAGGTTTTTGACGTGTTGATACACAAAATCCACACTGTCTAGGTTGTCGGTGTAGTCGCCCCAGAGGTGCGCCGCAATGGCCTGGCGCGTCAGCATCCGGCCCTTATTATTGATGAAATAGAGCAGCAGGTTGGTTTCCTTGCGGGTAAGATTCAGCAGCTTACCGCCCACCCGGCACTCCAGCGACTCTAGGTCGGCGGTGATGTCGCGAAACGTGACGATGTTGTTTTTGTGCGGGCTGCGGCGGCGCATAATGGCCTTGATGCGCGCATGCAGTTCTGGCAGCGGAAACGGCTTCGTGATGTAGTCGTCGGCCCCTTCGCTGAGACCAGTGAGCTTAAAATCGAGCGCGTTTTGGGCTGAGATAATAACGACGCTGCTTTCTACGCCTTCCTTGCGCAGTAGCTTGAGCAGGTTGATGCCGTTGCCATCGGGCAGCATAATATCGAGCAACACACAATCGTAGCTAAACAGCGCCAGCTTTTCACGCGCCTCGTCGAAGGTGCTCGCCACCTCACAGATGTAGTGCTCCTGCACGAGGTAGCTGGCAATGCTCCGCGCCAGTTCGGCGTGGTCTTCAACGAGCAAAATTTTCATGGTGGGTGGGGCAGAAGCTTAGTGCTTCAAAAATACACCGAACCCACCGCCGCGCCTATGGCAGTAAGCTGCGCGCTAGCCTAGAGAGCAGGCCCGTGCTTTTACCTTAGCCCCATGCCCGCACCTCCCTCCTACTCCGCCAACGACTTTGAAGCCCAGAGCTGGCAGCATCTGCAAGACCTGGTTTTCCGCGATACCTGGGATGCGCGCCTCGGTCGCTACCGCTCGCCGTTTGTGTACCGCGGCATGCGCAGCTTTGGCTACACGCTCAGCACCAGCTTGCAGCGCCTAGGTGGCAATTACCACGAGCTAGAACACCACCTGCTGCGCAACTTCCGCAAATACGCCCGCGATACCACTACACCGCCCAGCGCCACCGTCTGGGACTGGCTGGCGCTGGCCCAGCACCACGGCCTGCCCACGCGCCTGCTCGACTGGACTTACTCGCCCTACGTGGCCCTGCACTTCGCTACCGACGACCTGCACGCTTACCACCAGGACGGTATTATTTGGGCGCTCAACTACGTGAAGGCCGCCGACCAACTGCCCCCCGCCCTGCAAGGCGTGTTGGCCCGTGAGGGCTCCAACGTATTCACCTCCGAGCTGCTGTCGCCCGCCGCACCTTCGCTCCCCGCCTTGCAAGACCTCCAGGAAGAGCCCTTCGTGCTTTTTCTGGAGCCGCCTTCCCTCGACACGCGCATCGTACATCAGTACGCCTTGTTTTCGTGCATGAGCACCCCGCAGGCCCTGCTGCATAATTGGCTGGCCGAGCGACCCGAGCTCTTCTTTCGCATTCGCATTCCGGCGCGCCTCAAGTGGGAAGTACGCGACAAGCTCGACCAGGCTAATATCACCGAGCGCGTGCTCATGCCAGGGCTGGGAGGCCTCAGCCGCTGGCTGCACCGGCACTATTCGTCGGCGCAGGGCCGGCCTATTACGGGCGAAGGCGCCGAGCTACCAGGCTAAAGCTACCACCAACGCAAAGCGCCGCTGCCTAGGTAGGCAGCGGCGCTTTGCGTTAAGTTAAGGTTATTTTATTGACCTAGAGATTAGTGGCGGCCGTAGCCATAGCCATACCCCCGGTCGTGGTGGCCGTGGCCATGGCCACGGTCGTAGCCTCGGCGGCCATAGCCACGGCCCCGGTCATGTTCGTGCACTACGCACGAGCTCAGCGTGATACTTCCAAGTACTAGGAGGGGCAGAGCCCGACGAAAAAGGAGCGACAACATAATAGTAAGTCTGTTTAGGGAAGGTTGGAGAAAATCGAGAACGTATATCCCTAAACGAAGACCGTGCCAGAAAGATGAGCCCTCAGTATAAATACGCATTGGGTACGTCGGCACAATCTGACGTATATTTGTCTGGCAATACGGTTTTCCTGCTAAACCCCCTGTTGCTATGGCCGACCCCGCCACCCCAAAAATCGCCTTCGAGGCTCTGACCTACGACGACGTACTGCTGCTGCCCGCTTACTCAGAGGTATTGCCTCGCGACTGCGACCCCAGCACCCAACTCACCCCCCGCATTCGGCTGCACCTGCCCCTCATCTCGGCCGCAATGGATACCGTGACCGAGGCCGATATGGCTATTGCGCTAGCTCAGGAGGGTGGCCTAGGTATCATTCACAAGAACATGAGTGTGAAGGCCCAGGCCAATCAGGTGCGCCGCGTCAAGCGCTCCGAGTCGGCCCTCATCCAGGACCCCTTCACTCTGCCGCCTACCGCCACTCTCGCCGATGCGCGTAGCCTCATGCGCCAGCACAACATTGGGGGTATTCCGATTATCGAAGACGACCGCCGCCTGGTAGGTATCATCACCAGCCGCGACCTACGCTTCGAGAAAGATTTCACGGCGCCGGTTTCGACTATCATGGTTCCGCTTTCGCGCCTAGTAGCTGCCCCGGCTGGCATCGACCAGCGCGCGGCCGAGGATATGCTGCAAGACAAGAAGGTGGACAAGCTGCCGCTCGTGGATGAGCAGGGTCGCCTCACCGGCCTGATGACCTACAAGGACATTCGCAAGCGCCGCCGGGCTCCGCACGCCAGCAAAGACCACCTAGGGCGCCTGCGCGTAGGTGCGGCCGTTGGCGTCACCGCCGATTTGCTCCAGCGCGTGGCTGCTCTGTACGAGGCAGGCGTCGACCTCATCAGCGTTGACACCGCCCACGGCCACAGCAAGGGCGTGCTCGATGCCGTGCGCCTCATCAAGAAAGAATACCCGAACCTAGACGTGATGGCCGGCAACGTAGCCACCGCCGCCGGAGCACGCGCCCTGGCCGACGCCGGCGCCGATGTCGTGAAGGTGGGTGTGGGCCCCGGTTCCATCTGCACCACTCGCATTATTGCGGGCATTGGCGTGCCGCAGCTATCGGCCGTGATGGAAGCTGCCCGCGGCCTGGAAGGTACTGGCATTACACTAGTGGCCGACGGCGGCATTAAATTTTCAGGTGATATCGTGAAGGCCCTCGCGGGTGGCGCGGCTGCCGTGATGGTGGGCTCGCTGCTAGCCGGCACCGAGGAGGCCCCCGGCGACCTCATCATCTATGAAGGCCGCAAGTACAAGAGCTACCGCGGCATGGGTTCAGTCGAGGCCATGGAAGACGGCTCGAAGGACCGGTACTTCCAAGATGCGGAAGACGACGTGAAGAAACTAGTACCCGAAGGCATTGTGGGCCGGGTCCCCTTCAAGGGCGATGTCAATGAGGTTCTGTACCAATTGGCCGGGGGCCTACGGGCCGGCATGGGCTACGTGGGTGCCGCCGATTTGCCTGCCCTGCAAGCAGCCCAGTTTGTACGCATCACGGGGGCTGGCCTACGCGAAAGCCACCCGCACGATGTGCAGATTACTCGAGAAGCGCCTAATTATTCGAGTCGCTAACTCTAACAGCGGCGGCATGCCCTAGGGTAGGCCGCCGCTGTTGGTACTGGCTCAAGGTGTATTTTTGCTTTTCCAACGGCCAGCGGAGAATAGCGGGATATTAGCGCCGATGGGGTTTACCTTCACGCTTCTTATGCCCAAAATTCGCCATTCTGCTTGGTTTCTGGTAGCTGCCGGCTTGTGCTGGCTCATGCTGCTACTCAGCACCTTAAGCCGAGGGCAACCCATTCCAGGCCTGTCAGCCGACTGGCCACGTTGGGTGCTGCTAGTAGCGCAAGGAAGCTTTGCAGCTTGCGTGTTTCTTTACATGCGGGTGCAGCCCGATGCGCTGGTTGGCCAAAATTTTATCGGGCTGCTGCGAGTGCTTTTCCGCCGAGGACTAACACTTAGCGTGGCCCTTATGGTGCTTATCGGGGTTGACCGCGCAGCGGCGGCGCACGCACTCCCCTTGCCCGGCAACATTATCACCGCCGTGGTGTATACCATTGCGCTGGCCCTATTCATCATCTTTCTGGCCCAAACGCTTTATGCTTGGCGCTCGCTGGTCAGCTTTCGAGGTGGCGCCAAGCTGCGGCGCGAATGGCTGGTTTTTGAGCTAACCCTAGGGCTGGCTCTGCTAATGCAATTGCTCGTGTGGCAGATGTCACCGGGCTTACGGCTTGGGATAGGCATTGGGCTGGCGTTGTTTGGGGTGTACCTAAGTGGGCACCAGCGCTGGGTAGCCTACCTCAACAATTCGCAGAAGTGGCAGGCTATCTTACTGCAACTGGGCATTCTAGGCTTTACCCTGCTGTTTTTGTTTTACCTGCGCAATGCCCAGGCCGACCCTGTATTACTAGCGCCCGCTACGCAGCTTTCTTTTTTGGTACTGAGCTCGTTTTTCGCCAGCTTCTACGCCATTGCAGGTTTGCTGATTACGTTGTTCAACCTCCCAATTGCCGAAGTTTTTGAGCAGCGGCGGGCCGAAATTCTGGGCTTGCAGCACCTGAGTCAGATTATTCAGCGTGGCCAATCAGCGCCTGAAATCTACCAGATGCTATTCAACTCGGCTATTCAAACGATTAAGGCTAATGCGGCCGTCTTGCTACCCGAGCGCCAGCCTGGCGAGTTAGCTAAGTCGCCGCTCACACCATTGCGCTATCAGTTTGCCGCCGATGATATCTCCCTGTTAGCGCCACTGCTCGCGCCGCTGCCAGGTACGCTGCGCGCGCCAGAGCTGATTGATAATAACCTAGAGCGCTCTAAGCGCCTAGAAGCCCTTAGCACGCCTTACGGGTCTATGGCAGTGCTACCGCTGCAGAGTGCCACGCACAATTACGGCTCGCTGCTGCTCCTGCACAAGGAGCCGCACGCGTTTGACTCGGAGGTTCTTAGCATTCTGCACACCTTCACGGCCCAAACGGTACTTAGTCTCGAAAACCTACAGCTTGCGCAAGAATCGCTCAGCAATCAGCGCACGCAAGACGAGCTCCGCATTGCGGCACTGGTGCAGGAGCGCCTCATTCCGAAGCGCCTGCCCACCGACGACTGGTTTGAAATCAGCACCTATGCCCAGGCGGCCAAGGAAGTAGGTGGCGACTTCTACGACTTTTTGCACTTGCCGGGCCAAAAACTAGCAGTGCTCATCGGTGACGTATCGGGCAAAGGGGTTACGGCGGCTTTCCACACCGCCCAGATGAAAGGCATCTTCCACGCCCTGATGCAAGCCAACCCATTGGCCAAAAAAGAGCGCGACCGCTACCCCGACCCGCACCGCTTTATGGTGCAGGCTAATGAGGCCCTCACGCACTGCCTAGAGCGCTCGTCGTTTATCACGGCTGCCTTTTACCTGATTGATTACCAAGCCGGAGGCTTCAGTTTTGCACGAGCTGGGCATTGCCACACGCTCTATTACCACTCCATTAAGGAAGAAGTTAGCTACTTTCGCACGGAGGGTCTGGGCCTAGGTATCATTCGCGATGCGGGCTACGAGAAGCACGTCAAAAATCAATTTTGGGATTATAATCCCGGCGATGTCATGGTTATTTACACCGATGGCATTGTGGAAGCCCGCGATGGCGAGGGCAATGAGTATGGCGAGGAACGCCTGCGCCAGATGCTAGAAGCCTGCTTTTACCAATCGGCCGAAGAAATCAACGAACACTTGCGCCACGATGTGCAGGAGTTTAGCAGCGGCCAGCCCTTGCACGACGACCAAACACTACTCGTCATCAAGTTCAAAGCGGCCCAACCCCACACCTAACCCTACGTATGGGGCTCTATTATGAAAGTAACGACGCACACCACCACCGATACCCTCACCCTCGTTCTTGACGGTGAGCTAGATGCCTCTTCTGCTGTTGTGCTCGACGCTGAGCTTAACAAGCCAGAGATACTAAACTACCGTAAGGTACTCGTTGATTGCCAGCGTCTGAGCTATATCTCCTCGGCAGGCCTAGGGGTATTTATCTCGCACCTGCAACGCTTGCAAGATTCCGACGTGAAATTAGTATTCTTCAACATGCAAGAGAAGGTGTTCAACGTATTCGAGATTCTTGGCCTCGATTCGTTAATGAATATTGTTCCTACCGAGCAAGAGGCCCAAGCCGCTTAGTAAGAAATTAAGAGTTGAGAGTCGGGAGTTAAGAATGGACATTTGGTCACCTCTTACCTCTTTACTCTCTACTCCTGATTCTTAATCATCAACGTCCATGACTAGCCACCTTCGCATTGCTTGTTCGCGCCACAACCTCCAGCAGGTGCGCGACTTCGTGCGCAGTTTTCTGATGGCAGGGCATCGCAACGATGTTATTGTTAACCAGGTAGTGCTAGCCGTAGATGAAGTAGTGGCTAACTTCATCATCCATGCCAATGGGGAGGACGCTAACCAATTTTTGGACCTGATGCTGGCCCTTACTGAGCACCGCCTCGATATAGAAATCGAGGACCAAGGCCACACCATCTTCATTCCGTCTTCGGTAGCTCCCAACCCTGATATGCGCGAGTACATCCGGCAAGGCCGCCGGGGTGGTATGGGCATGGCCCTGGTATCGCGCATCATGGACCAGGTAGAGTTTTTTGAGCGCGATGCCCATACCGTCTGTCACCTGAGCAAGACGCTTGGCTAGCGTAAGCTATTATCACCTAGGTGGGGAGAATAAGGGAAGAAGAAAATCTTTCACTTATTCTCCCCATTTTTTATTCGATTCTCCGCTTCAGCCTATCCCCGCTTTTTTCTTCGTAAAATTGCACCAGCATTGTGTCCATTGCGTTGGGAGCAAACTTCTGACCTTATTGGGCTGATTCCGCTTACTCTTTCTATGCATTTACGCCTTCCGCTGGCCGGCGCTGCTGCCGCCACGCTGTTGCAGCTGGCTGCTTGCCAGACCAGCAAACCTACCACTGCTGCTGCGACTACGGCACTCACTGGCTCGGCTGCCGCCCAGCAGGATAGTGGTCCCGCTATCGAAACGCTAGGCACTTACCGGGTTCCGGCTAGTGAGTTTGGGTACGTCTACAAGAAAAACAACGGAACCGCGCCCGACTATGGCACTCGCCAAAGCGTGACCGACTACCTCACGCTTTACACAAACTTCCGGCTGAAGGTGCTAGATGCGGAAAAGCGTGGTCTTGATACTACGCAGGCCTTCCGTCGCGAGCTCGACGGCTACCGGCAGCAGCTCGCCCAGCCCTACCTCACCGAAAAGGGTGTGACCGACCAGCTGGTGCGCGAAGCCTACAGCCGCATGAGCCAGGAGGTAAATGCCTCGCACATTCTCATTCGGGTGGCCCCCGATGCCAGCCCCACCGATACGGTTATCGCGTATCAGAAAATCAATACGCTGCGGCAGCGCGTCACGAATGGCGGCGAGGACTTTAGCACTGTAGCGAGTAACACCAGCGAAGACCCCTCGGCCAAAGAAAACGGCGGCAAACTCGGCTACTTCACGTCGATGCAGATGGTGTATCCATTTGAAACGGCTGCTTACCTAACGCCGGTAGGCCAGGTAAGCCAGCCTATTCGCACGCGCTTTGGCTATCACATCATTAAGGTCAACGACCGCCGGGCAGCCCAGGGCGAGATTAAAGTGGCGCACCTCATGGTACGCGTAACGCCGCAGGCCCCTAAGGCTGACTCGACTACCGCCCATAAAAAAATCAACGAACTCTACGGCCGCCTGCGCAAGGGCGAGAACTGGAACAAGCTTGTCGCGCAGTTTTCGGAAGATGCGGGCTCGGCGGCCAATGGTGGCGAGCTGCCGCCCTTTGGCACGGGCCGCATGATTCCGTCGTTTGAGGAGGTAGCATTCAAGCTGCAAAAGCCCGGCGACATTTCGGCCCCAGTGCAAACTCCTTATGGCTGGCACATCATCCGGCTAGTGGAGAAGCAGCCAGTACCCTCTTTCGCTACCCTAGAGCCCACCCTTAAAAGCAAAGTAGCTAAAGACTCACGCTCAGAGCTGAATCGCACGGCGTTCCTGAAGCGCATTCGCCAGGAAGACCAGTTTGTGGAAAACCCAGCCGGCAAGAATCTAGCTTTTGCCCAAGCCGATACAGCCTTGGTAAAAGGACGCTTCAAATTCAACCCTACGGCCCTAATGGCTAGCACTGCCAAGCCTTCAAAAAATGCTACCAAAGCCAGCGATAAGCAGCCGCTATTTACTATCAAGGGCAAGCCTTACCTAGTAAGCGATTTCCTTGCCTACGTACAGCAAAACCAGCGCCCGCGTCCTACAGCGCAGCCGGCGTTTGCTATGCAGCAGCTCTACGACCAGTACGTAGACCAGAGCCTAACCGAGTTTGAGAAGAACAGCCTTGACACCAAATATGAAGACTATCGCATGCTCGTAAAAGAGTATCGCGATGGTATTCTATTGTTCCAGCTCATGGATGAGAAGGTGTGGAGCAAGGCCATTGAGGACACGACTGGGTTGCGCAAGTTCTTTTTAGCCCACCAAGCCAACTATCAGTTTGGGCAGCGGGCACGAGGTACGGTTATCTCGGCCGCTACGCCTAAGCTGTTGGCTCGTGCTCAGCGCGAGCTGGCTACCCGCCGCTACCCCGTAGCTGGACGGGCCGGCACAGCGCTGGTACATTTCAAGCCTGGTACTGCTACCCTAGGAAGCACCAATGGCACAGCCGTGCTTAGCGACCTAGCGAAGCGCATGGACCAAGACACCGCCCTCACAGCTACTGTGGCCGGCCATATCAAGCGTGGCGAGAGCCCAGCCCTAGCCCGCCAGCGCGCCGCTGCCACTGTAGACTACCTAGTGAAAACCGGTAAACTAGAGCGCCGCCGCGTATCGGTAGCACCCGCCACCGCTGCCACTGCTGATGGCGACACACGTATTGCGCTGTATAGTAGTGCTACGAACGTATTGGAGGCCAGCTTGAATGCTCAAAATCCATTGGCGGTGCAAATTCAGCAGCGCACGTTCCAGAAGGGTGACAATAAGGTGATGGACGACTACCTCACGCGCCCAGCCGGCACCTACACGATGCAACGCGATGGCCGCTACTATGCTGTTGTGGTACAGCAATCGTTACCCGCTGGCCCCAAGGCCCTTAGCGATGCCCGTGGCCAAGCCACTAGCGATTACCAGAACTACCTCGAAAAGCAGTGGATTGAACAACTCCGTCAGCAATATCCAGTGCAAGTCAACGAGGCAGAGGTCAATAAACTGGTTACCAAATAAAAGATTAGTTCTGTCGTTTTGCTTCTTGTTAATTTCAAGAACGAAACGGATTTTCTTACCGCTCACTCGCGTTACGGCCGCACACCCGGCAACCATTTGCCCCTTCTGTGGCTCTTTAGTTTATGCAACTCATCCTTAAGCGTCTGCCTACGCTCGCTATTCTGGCTTTATTCTCCCTGCTAGCGGTGCCGCACACCAGCCAGGCCCAGCTTGGCATTAGCCGCCCGCGCGGCCAAGAGCTGGTAGATGGCATTATTGTGAAGGTAGACAACCAGATAGTGCTGCGCTCAGAGGTCGAAAATATTTATGGCCAGGAAGTAGCGCGTGCTCAGGGCAAGCCACTCCCACCCGACTTGAAATGCAAAATTTTGCAGAGCCTGGTGCTGAATCGTCTCATGCTTGCACGGGCCGAGGTTGACTCCGTTACCGTAACCGACCAGCGGGTAAATTCGGAGCTAGACCGCCGCATGGCTTACTTCGTGCAGCAAATAGGCTCTGAGAAGAAGCTGGAAGAGCTGTACAATAAATCGGTACGTGCGCTTAAGGAAGACCTCCGCGGCCAAGTGCGCGACCAGCTGGTGCAGCAGGAAATGCAAGACAAGATTGCGGGCAAGGTAGCCGTGACGCCGCGCGAAGTAAAAGAGTATTTCGAGAAGGTACCTAAGGATAGCGTACCTTATTTTTCCACTGAAGTAGAAGTAGGTCAGATAGTTATACCTGCCCAGGTAAACGATGAGGCCAAGCAGGCAGCTATCGCCAAGCTCAACGACCTGCGGGCTCGCATTTTGGCCGGCGAAAAATTTGAGACACTGGCTAAAGAGTTTTCGCAAGACCCCGGCTCTGCCGTGGAAGGTGGCTACCTAGGCTTCTTTAAACGTGGCGAGCTAGTGCCACCTTATGAAGCTGCTGCCCGCAAGCTCGAGCCTGGCCAACTATCGCCAGTAGTCGAGTCGCAATTCGGCTTCCACCTCATTCAGCTCATCGAGCGCAAAGGTGAGTCTTACTCCACACGCCACATTTTGCTGAAGCCAGCTACTGGCACTACCGATGTAAGCGCCTCGGCTGCTAAGCTGGCTAAGATTCGCCGCCAGATTTTGAGCGACAGCATCTCGTTTGCCAAAGCAGCCAAGGAGTATAGCGACGATAAGATGAGCAGCGCCAACGGTGGCCTGCTGGCCAACCGTCAAGACGGCGGCTCGCGCCTCCCGCTCGATAAGCTCGACCCGGCCATCTTCTTCACTATCGACACCATGAAGGTGGGCCATATCACCCCGCCCCTCCCCTACCGCACCGACGACGGCAAGGACGCCATGCGCATTCTCTACCTCAAGTCGAACATTCCGCCGCACCAAGCTAACCTGACCGACGACTATCAAAAAATTTCGCAGGCGGCGCTGGCTCAGAAGAAAAGCCGGGCCTTGGATGAGTGGTACGATAAGAACCGAAATACCGTATACCTGGAGGTAGCACCAGAATACGACTCGTGCAAAGTTTTGACTGCCAGCACCGAGTAACAAACCTTATAGTGCTCCTAGGTCGCTTGCTCCTGTATCGAGTGACCTAGGGGCACTACCTCATTTACCAGAAGTATTTTAGCTAATGGCTCAATTTCAAAACGATAAAGAAGCTGCCGACTCGCTCACCCGTGCTTATCAGCAGCTGCGCCAAGAAATTGGGAAAGTAATTGTAGGGCAAGAAGAAGTGGTGCGGCTAGTACTCACGGCCGTGTTCGCACAAGGCCACTGCTTGCTAGTAGGAGTGCCAGGGCTCGCCAAAACGCTGCTTATCCAGACGATTGCCGACTCGCTCGACCTTTCCTTCAACCGCATTCAGTTCACGCCTGACCTGATGCCCTCTGATATTGTGGGCTCGGAAACGCTGACGCAGCAGCGTGACTTTCAATTTGTAAAAGGGCCGATATTCTCCAATATCATTCTGGCCGACGAAATCAACCGCACCCCGCCCAAGACTCAGGCGGCGCTGCTGGAAAGCATGCAGGAATATGCCGTGACGGTAGCCGGGCAACGCTACCCACTGGCACGCCCATTCTTTGTGCTGGCTACCCAAAACCCAATTGAGCAAGAAGGTACGTACCCGCTACCCGAAGCGCAGCTCGACCGCTTTATGTTCAACATTGAGCTAGGCTACCCGAGCTACCAGGAGGAGTTGAACATCGTGAAGAACACCACTTCGGACCGCAAGCCAGTAGTGAGCAAGGTGTTGCATTCCGATGATATCCAGGCCTACCAAGCCTTGGTGCGCCGCGTGCCCGTGGCCGATAACGTAGTGGAATACGCAGTAAGCCTTGTGCACAAAACGCGCCCCAACGGGGAGCGCGCTGCGCCGCGCGCCAAGCAACTCCTGGAGTGGGGCGCCGGACCTAGGGCCAGCCAGTACCTTATTGTGGCTGCCAAGTGCAACGCGCTGCTCACTGGCAAATACTCGCCCGATATCGAAGACGTGCGGGCCGTAGCTTTGCCTATTCTCCGCCACCGCCTCGTACGCAACTTCAAGGCCGAAGCCGAAGGTGTGACGATAGAGCAAATAGTGAAAGAATTATTATAAGTGCGCAATGCTTAGAGCTTTAGTGCTTGGCGAAAATCATTTTACCAACCTAGGCCATAAGTAGCTGACACCAAGCACCCATCATGGAAGCCCAAGCCTACTACCAACAATTTGAGCGCAATGTGCGCATCATTCTCGATGCCTTGGCCGCGGGCCTCGACCTGCGCACCACTACCCTCGAAACCAGCCTGCCGCTGGAAGTGTACGTGCTGTGCGAGGTGCTTAACCAAGGCGCGGGCGAGCACTTCACGCTGTCGGCAACTGGCGTGGCACGCCTAGCCGAGTTTCAGCAGCAGTTTATGCGCCACGAAGACCAAACGCTCGCTGCCATGCAGCGCATCTTGGCCGACAAGCACGCCATTATGCGCACCCCCGAAGGCCGCGTCCTCACCAAGGAGATGCTAATTCGCCGACTAGAGTATTTCAACGAAGCTGCCCGGCAAGTCAATGTTATGCGCACACAGCAGGCTCTAGGTAGCCCCCGCCAATACGCAGTCTAAACTAACTAAGGGCGTTTGGATTAAGCGCATGTTGAAAACGCTACGTTCCTACTGCAAACTAAAAAAGGCCACCCAGCAGGGTGGCCTTTTTCTATCTTATCAACTCAGCAACTTAGTCGATTAATGACCTACCATTTTACCTGCATCATCGTGCCGTATCTCGGTGTGGCCGTCTTTGCTGTGCTGAATATCGAGTTCGCCAGCCGGCTCCTTTTTAAGGTCAGCGGGTACTTGGGCACCCGAGCTGCTCTTAGAAATGGTAACGCCCCCATCCACAAAATAGATGGCCCCCGTCACGTAGCTCGCCTCATCAGAAGCTAGGAATAGGTACACGTTAGCTACCTCTTCGGTAGTACCACGGCGGCCCATAGGTACCCCTTCTACTGTTTGCTTCTCCATTTGAGAAGTCATGGGGCCGGTTTCCTTGTGGGTCCAGGCCGTGTCGATAGGGCCAGGCCCTACGCAGTTGGCCCGCACGCCATACTTTGCTTGCTCGGTGGCAATGCCCTTGGTGAAGGCATGGTTAAAGCCTTTAGTGCCGCCGTAGGGCGTGTTCATGGGCTCGCCCATATGCCCGGCTTCCGAGCCCGCCGTTACGATGTTGCCGCGAGTTTTCTTTAGTTCGGGTAGCGCGGCCCGGCTCATATGAAACGTAGTATAGATGTTATTCTTTACCATGTATTCAAAAGCTTCTACCGGATACTCATCAAGCTCGGTAGCCGCCGGGAAAGCGCCAGCGTTGTTTATCAAAATATCGAGCTGCCCAAACTGCCCTACAGCAGTTTGCACGCAGGCCTCCGCCACCGCTTGGCTCGATAAATCACCTTCGAAGGCCGTCGCACGGCCACCAGCCGCCGTTATCTCCTTCACTACCGCCTGCACGGGGTCTTCCGGAAAGCCGGCTACAACCACAGATGCACCTTCTTTAGCAAATTTTTTGGCGATAGCCTCGCCGATGCCCGCGCCGCCTCCGGTCACGATGGCTACTTTACCTTGTAGTCTGTTCATAGGAAATAAAGAAAAAAACGAGAAGTTTGCTTCTTTACTGGCTTCCTAGCCGGAGGGTTATTCATTATTCCATGTTCGCTGCTTCTCCTCCCCTAGGCTCCAAACTATGCGTGCTCGACACGGCGCGGCTACGCCTGCGCCCCTACGAAGCCAGCGATGCGGCGGCATTCTTTCGGGTACTCGATGAGAGCCGCGACCGTTTGCGCCTGTCATTTCCCGACCGCCTCCGGTCGGTGCCCACGCTGGCTGAGGCACCTGGCCAGCTTGCAACTTTCGCCCACGACTGGCGCACCGGCCGCTTCTATGTATTTGGCATCTGGCACCAGCAGACCCAGGCTTACCTCGGCGACATTTGCCTAATGCCCCAGCGCGGCGGGCAAGCCGAAATAGGCTACTACTTGGCCGCCGAGGCCGAGGGCCACGGCTACGCCCGCGAAGCCCTAGGTGCCATCATTCGGTTCGGGTTTGAGCAAATAGGCGCGACGCACTTGCTCATCCGGTGCTTCGTGGACAATGTGCGGGCCCAGCAAGTAGCCCGTGCGCACGGCTTTCGACTGCTAGGCGAGGAGCCAGCCTCTGAGAGCCGCTCGTGGTTTCGATTCAATCTGTGGGATACAAGCCCGCCCCTGCCAGCCATCCTACACTTTACGCTGGCGCGCTGCTAGTCAAGCACCTAGGGCCGCTTTGATTGGGCCCGCTATTGTCCTACCCGTACGCGGCGCCCTACGTTACCCAGCAGCCATTCTTGCCGAAAGTTGAAGTACACGCCGAACGAGAAATCTAGCAGTTTAGCGTTGAAATCATACACCGGCTCCACGCGCACCGTCACGGCCGCCGCGTCCGAGATGCGGAAGTCGCGCAGCAGCCGCACCAGTAGCAGCCGGCGCTCGGGGTCGGTGTAGCCTGGCGTGCCCTCGCGTGCGGCCACCGACTGGTAATAATTGCCACCTAGGGGCGCGTAGAAGCGGTGCCCCTGCCAGTAGCTCAGCATGAGGTCGGCATAGCGCATTTCGAGCGTACCATTGAGGTACAAGCCGTTGCCATTCTGAAACGGCAGCCGGTAGTTGCCCATCGAGTGGTCGTCGAATAGCAAGCCATACGCATTCAGTCGCACGGCTTGCAATACGCGGCCCCGTAGCGGCAGGCGCGCCACCACGCCACCGGCGTAGTTAAACAGCGTCTGGATAGGCGCATGCAGCGTATCAATCTGCCCACCTGCGTGCCGCGCCGTGAATTGGAGCGGAATGGAAACTTGCACCGGGCTATTGTCGCCCGTCAGCTGGAAGCTGCTGCTGAGGCCACCGGCTATCTGCTCCTGGTAGTTGGAGCCGGGGTACTCCTGCCGCAGCCAATCAACCCACACGTCTAGGAAAACCCGCTTACTATTTAGGCGATATTGGAGGCCCTCTTCTAATGGCTTTAGTATTACTTGCTCAAAATCAAGTAATGGCTCGATATAGTTATGGTTGAGGTGCGGACGAATATTACCAAAGATGAATTGTTGGTTACCTTTCGTCCAGGTAGCCCGGAAGGTGGGGCGCACTTGCCGGAGTTGCGAATTGCCGAAATCCTTCCATAGAAATACTCCCGCTTCGAGGCGTAGGTCTTTGATGGGATAATAGACTAGCTGAGGATTTAACTGTGTGCCAAACAGTGTGTAACCCTGCACGATATCGTTAAAATACTCGTTATCTTTGAAGAAGGTAAAGGAGTTGAGAGAAAGGCGCAGGTCGCCTTTTTCATGACTTGTTAGCAGACTATCGGTCGCATGAATCGAATCTGTTCGGGCGCGGTTACGCTTGAATTCTTCTTCGCGACCATCTATAAGATGATAAAACTTCCTATAGTATCCGGGTGCAGGCGAAGTAAATGCCGAATTATCTAGTTGCGCATGCACCGGACTGGCCGTAATTAGCACAGCCCCAAGCCATCCCAAAAATTTTAGAAAATTCCTCATATATTTCCGCTCTCAACGGCACAAAACCTAGGGTCGCTGTGTTAGAAAAAGCCGCCTGAGAACGGCCGAAGCACGGTTTACCAGCCGCTTCTTCGGGCCTTGCACAAGAAGGTCAATTCGATAAAAGCACCAAACTAACTACTTTTTTACCCAATTTCCCCGACATGGCAGTTGCAACTGACAAAGCCGAGAAAAACGCCGCCAACCCCGCCGCTGAGAAAGCCAAAGCGCTTCAGCTGACGATGGACAAGCTCGACAAAGCCTTTGGCAAAGGCACCGTGATGAAGCTGTCGGACCAGAAGGTCAACGACATTCCGGCTATCAGCACGGGTTCACTCTCGCTGGATATTGCCCTTGGCATTGGCGGCCTGCCCCGCGGCCGGGTCATTGAAATCTACGGTCCTGAATCGAGCGGTAAGACGACGCTGACGATGCACGCCATTGCCGAAGCTCAGAAGGCTGGTGGCATTGCGGCTTTCATCGACGCCGAGCACGCCTTCGACCCCACCTACGCTCGGAAGCTAGGTATCGACGTAGATAATCTTCTCATTGCCCAGCCCGACAACGGCGAGCAAGCCCTCGAGATTGCCGACCAGCTTATCAGCTCGGGCGCTATCGACATTATCGTTATTGACTCGGTAGCAGCCCTTGTGCCCAAAGGCGAACTCGAAGGTGACATGGGTGACTCGAAAGTGGGTCTGCACGCCCGCCTCATGAGCCAAGCCCTACGTAAGCTCACCGGCACTATCAACAAGACGAACTGCCTCTGCATCTTCATCAACCAGCTGCGTGAGAAAATCGGCGTTATGTTCGGCTCGCCCGAAACTACTACTGGTGGTAACGCCCTGAAATTCTACGCCTCGGTACGCCTCGACATCCGCCGCATCGGCCAGATTAAGGAGGACAAAGACAACGTGACCGGCAACCGCACCAAAGTAAAAGTGGTGAAAAACAAGGTTGCGCCGCCCTTCAAAGTAGTTGAGTTTGACATCATCTACGGCCAAGGCATTTCGAAAGTAGGTGAGATTGTGGACCTAGGTGTTGACATGGGCATCATTGCCAAGTCAGGCTCGTGGTTCAGCTACGGCGACAGCAAGATTGGCCAGGGCCGCGAGGCTGTGAAGACCTTGCTGCTCGACAACCCCGAGCTAGCCGAGCAAATCGAAGCTAAGATTCGTACTCTTGCCAAGGGCGATGCCGATGTCATCCCTGTAGATATGAGTGGCCCCGAAGACGGCGACGATACGCTGTAAGTCACGGCACTTTAAGAGCAAGGCCCGCTACCGAATGGTAGCGGGCTTTTTTTATGACCTAGGGCAAGCTAGCTTATTGCTTCTATCCTATTTTTGTCTTGGCACTCTGTTTGTAATTATTTTCTAGGTATCGCGTTACATCTATCCGCTTTATGACCCGTCGCTGGTTACTCTCTCTTCCGTTTTTGCTGGCCTGCACGGCCTGGGTGCAGCCCACTGGCTCGGCCGAGCCGGTGCGCGTGTGGCCCAATCCAAGCTTTCAGGCCGGCGAGACTATTCGTTATAAAGTACACTACGGGTTAATCAACGCTGCTGAGGCAGTAGTTGAGACCTCGGGCGCACTCGACCGTGTGGCCGAGCGGCCCTGCTACCGTGCTACCGTGAGCGGCCACACTACGGGCTCCTTCGATTTCTTCCTGCACATTCGCGACCAGTGGCGCTCCTATATTGACACCACCAGTATTCTGCCGCTGCGGGCCACGCGCGACATCACTGAGAAGGGCTACCACAAAAAAGAAACTGTTGACTTCGACCATCGGCGCGATATTGCTGATGTGCAAATCCACGACCGGGAAAATCCTACCCGCACTGCTTACAAAATCCCTAACAATGCGCAGGAGTTAGTGAGTGGCTTCTATTATTTGCGCACGCTACATTACGAACATATGAAGCCCGGCGATGTCATTAAAATGCCCGGCTTTTTCGATGAATCGTCCTTCAATCTGGAAGTTGCCTTCAAAGGCCGCGAGCTAGTTGAAACCAAGGCAGGTACCGTGCATGCGCTAAAACTGGTGCCCAAACTGCCCAATAACAAGATATTTCGGGGCGAAGACGCCATTAAGGTTTACCTATCCGACGACCGCAACAAGATTCCGGTACTATTTCAGGCTGAGCTATTTGTGGGGTCAGTGAAGGTTGACATGTATAAATACGACGGTTTGAAAAGCAAGCTCAACCTCGTAACAGCTCAATAAGTAGCTAGCATCAAGCCACCGGGCAATGCGTCACATAACCGTAACATGCGACTGGGTGGCTAGCGGGTATTTTTGCACTGCGAAAGTCCTTCCCCCTTTCGCCCAGTTGCCATGGCTGCTTCCGTTGCCCCACGGGCTGCATCAGCAAAAACGATGACCTACAAAATTCTAGTAGTTGACGACGACCCTGATATTGTCGAGCTACTTGAATTCAACCTCAAAAAGGAAGGCTACCTCACTGCCTCGGCCGCCGATGGCCGCCGCGCTCTGGCTGTGGCCCAAGATTTTGTGCCCGACATCATTTTGCTCGATGTAATGATGCCGCAGCTCGATGGCATTGCCACGTGCCGCCTGCTTCGCGAGCAGCCCCGCTTAAAGGATACCTACATTATGGTGCTCACGGCCCGGTCCGAGGAGTTTTCGGAAGTAGCCGCCTTTGAGGCAGGTGCTGATGACTTTATTGCCAAGCCCATCAAGCCTAGGGCGCTGCTGAGCCGCCTAGCCGCCGTGGTGCGCCGCGACCAAGACCCCCACGCTGGTGTAGAAGCCATCGATATAAATGGTCTGCGCATCGACCGCACGGCGTTTGCCGTGTACCAAGAAGGCCGCAAAATTACCCTGCCGAAGAAAGAGTTTGAACTGCTAGCTTTCCTAGCAGCCGCACCACATAAGGTGTTTAGCCGCGACGAACTGCTCCAAAACATCTGGGGTAATGATGTCTTTGTGCTGGCCCGCACCGTGGATGTGCACGTGCGCAAAGTGCGCGAAAAGGTGGGCGACCACCACATCCAAACTATTAAGGGTGTAGGCTATAAATTTAACGCCGACTAGCGAGCTACCTATCAGCTCGCAGCGGCCCCTATGAGCCAATGGCGCTGGATAGTACGAGGACTGCGGCGGAGTACTTCCTGGCTGTCTCGCCTCGTCTATCTCACTCATTCGGCCCGGTATAAAACGGTGGAGATTTCCTCACGCACGATTGCCCTGCTTATTGCCCTACTGGTAGCAAGCGTTCTTACTACGTTTGCCTACCTAGGACCAGGCCTGCCGGTACGGCAGGCCTTTTTAGCGGGTGGTGTTACCATAGCTGCCTGCTTTCTACTGGTATACCTAGCTTTTGAGGCGCTTATTTTTCGCGAAATAAACGGCATATACGCTGGACTTGAGCACATTAAGCGCAAAGAGTTCAGGAAGCTCAGCAACCGATTTTTATTTCGCCCCGAGCCCCTCAAGCGCCTGCGCGATGAGATTCTGGAAACGGCCGAGCGTCGCCAACAGGAGTTTGAAGAGTTGAAGCGACTGCAAGTGCTACGCCGTGAATTTTTGGCCGACGTTTCGCACGAGTTAAAAACGCCACTCTTTGCAGCACAAGGCTTTGTGCATACTATCCTCGACGAAGAAGTAGACGACGAGGACGGTATGGACCCCGCCACTCGGCGCAAGTTCTTGCAGAAAGCCGCCAGCAGCCTCGATGCCCTCGACACGCTGGTGCAGGACCTAGTCACTATTTCACAGCTCGAGAAAGGGGTAGTGCGCATGCGCCGCCAGCGCTTCGACCTAGCGGCCCTCGTGCAGGAAATATTTGAGCTATTGGAGCAGCAGGCACAACAGCGAGGTGCCGCCCTCACCCTCTACCCCGCTCAGTTGCCCGAAACCGGACTGCCTGTAGTAGCCGACCGCAATCGCATACGCCAAGTACTCATCAACTTGATTGACAATGCCATTAAATATGGCCGCGAAGTGGGTGGTCAGGTCGTTGTGTCGCTTGTGGTGGGCCGCGAGAGCGTGCGCGTGACGGTGCGCGACAACGGCGCGGGCATTGCCCCCGAGCACCAGGCGCGCGTGTTCGAGCGGTTTTATCGCGTTGAGAAAAGCCGTACCCGGGCTGCGGGTGGCACTGGCCTAGGGCTGGCCATTAGCAAGCATATTGTCGAAGCCCACAAGTCTAGCATTCGCATCAAGAGCGTCGTAGGTGAGGGCACCGCCATGGAGTTCAAGCTACCTAGGCCCAAGGAAGTAAAATAACGGGCGGCCAAAGCGGTCGTACCTTTGTACTTCGCATGAAGCCACCTAAGTTCAAAGACCTTATCTTGTTTGAGAACGACGATTATATCGTCGTCAACAAACCGCCCTTCTTGGCCACGCTCGACGAGCGCATTGGCGTAGCCCCTAGCCTCCTGCGCTTGGCTCGCGAGTACGCCGACGACGCCCAGGTAGGCCACCGCCTCGACCGCGATACTAGCGGCGCACTAGCCTTGGCTAAGCATCCTGAGGCTTATCGCAACCTCGCTATGCAGTTCGAAAACCGCGAGGTGAATAAAATCTACCACGCTGTCACTAACGGTGCTCCTCCGCTGGAGAAGTTTGTGGTAGAGCGCAATATCGAGACCACTAAGAGCGGTAAAGCACGCCTAGCCTTTAAAGGAAAGCCCGCCGAAACGCGCTTCACTACTCTCGAAACCTACGCCCAACACGCCCTAGTGCAGTGCGAGCCTGTGACCGGCCGAATGCACCAGATTCGCCTGCACCTAGCGTATGTGCAGACGCCTATTGTGGGCGACCATCTTTACGGCGGTGAGGATTTTTATCTGTCGTCACTCAAAAAGAAATTCAACCTCAAGGAGGGCGAGACCGAGCAGCCATTCATCAAGCGCTTTGCGCTCCACGCCGTGGAACTAGGCTTTACGGGGCTAGCTGGTGAGGTGATTAAAGTTGATGCACCCTATCCCAAGGACTTTCGTGTGCTGGTTGAGACACTGCGGCAGTATCGCTAATTCAACCAATTAGCTGACACACCCTTGTTATTCTCCCTTAAAACCCGTACCTTTGTGACCGTTTTTCCCCAAGCCCGTTCGGCTTGGGGTTTATTGTCAATTGTTTAGCCGGTAATTTTTACCAATCCTCATGGACCACCTGAGCTTCAAGACGACCCACGTCAACAAGGCCAACGCCCAGAAAAGCTGGGTTATCATCGACGCCAGCGTGGCCCCGCTGGGCCGCGTGTGCAGCCAAATTGCTAACGTTCTGCGTGGCAAGCACAAGCCTTCGTTCACTCCCAACTCGGACTGCGGCGATAACGTGATTGTTATCAACGCTGACAAGCTGCGTGTAACGGGCAAGAAAATGACCGAGAAGGTATACATCTCGCACTCGGGCTACCCCGGTGGCCAGAAGCAGCGCACCCTGCGCGAGCAGATGAACCGCGACTCGCGTAAGGCTATCGAGCACGCTGTGAAAGGCATGCTGCAAGGCAACCGCCTAGGTGCCGAGCAGTTCCGCAACCTGTACGTATACGCTGGCAGCGAGCACCCCCACGAGGCGCAGCAGCCCAAAGTATACGAGCTGAAGAACCTGTAAATCATTGCTTTTACGGCCGATTTTGGCCGCATTATTTTTCCACTAAATGGCAGCTACTAACACCTCTGGTAGAAGAAAAACCTCGGTGGCTCGCGTATACATGCAAGCCGGGCAAGGGAATATCACTATCAACAACCGGGACATGAAGTCCTACTTCGCCAACGAACTGTTGGAGAACATCGTGAACCAGCCGTTGGCTACCCTCGAGCAGGTGGGCCAGTACGACATCAAGGTGAACGTGAGTGGCGGCGGCATCGCCGGCCAGGCTGAGGCTATCCGCCTCGCCATCGCGAAAGCCTTGGTAAGCGACAATGCGGAAGTGAAGTCGGCCCTCCGCAAGGAAGGTTTCGTGACCCGCGACCCCCGCATGGTCGAGCGGAAAAAGTTCGGCAAGCGCAAAGCTCGTCGCTCGTTCCAGTTCTCTAAGCGCTAATCGTTTAACCGTAGGAATATCATGGCTCAGTCCACCACTTATAAAGAGCTGCTTGACGCAGGTGCCCACTTTGGCCACCTCACGCGCAAGTGGGACCCGAAAATGGCGCCGTACATCTTCATGGAGAAGAACGGCATCCATATTATCGACCTCAACAAGACGCTGGCTTCGCTTGATTACGCTGCCAATGCTATTCGCAACATCGCGAAGAGCGGCCGTAAAATCATGTTCGTAGCTACCAAAAAGCAGGCCCAAGAGATTGTGCAGACGGAGGCTCAGCGCCTCAAGATGCCCTATGTAACGGACCGCTGGCTGGGCGGGATGCTGACGAACTTCGCCACCATCCGCAAGAGCTTGAAGAAAATGAGCACCATCGACAAGATGGTGAAAGAAAACACTGCCTACGCTGCCCTTGCTAAGCGTGAGAAGCTGATGCTGACCCGCGAGCGTGAGAAGCTGGAGCGCGTAATGGGTGGCATCGCCGACCTGAGCCGCCTACCCGCTGCCCTCTTTGTGGTAGACGTGAAGCGCGAGCACATTGCCGTGAAAGAAGCCCAAAAGCTCGGCATTCCGGTATTTGCTATCGTAGATACCAACTCGAACCCTGAGCTGGTGCAGTTCCCGATTCCGGCTAACGACGACGCTTCGAAGTCTATCCAACTCATTATGAACGTAATGGGTAAGGCTATCGAAGACGGCCTGTCGGAGCGTAAAGTTGACAAAGAGGATGCCGACCGCAAAGAAGCCGATGAGGCTGCCATTGCGGAGAAAACCGAAGCTGACAACGAAGGCTAAGCCGCTCGCTTTTATAGCTTGACAAAAAGGGAACGGTCGAGGCAATTGCTTGGCGGTTCCCTTTTTCATTTTACAGTTGCGTGGGCTTTGCAGCTCACGACCTAGGAATAACACTCCATTCACCCCCAACTCGCGGACTGAACGTCCGCGCTACAACTATGGCCGCTATCACCGCCGCAGACGTAAACAAGCTCCGCACCATGACCGGCGCGGGCATGATGGATTGCAAAAAGGCTCTGACCGAAGCCGATGGCGACTTTGAAGCCGCCCGCGACATCCTGCGTAAGCAGGGCCAGAAAATTGCTGACAAGCGCGCTGACAACGCCACCTCGGAAGGCCTCGTGCTCGTGAACGTTAGCGCCGACGGTACCCAGGGCAAACTGGTAGCTCTCGCTTGCGAAACCGAATCGGTAGCCAAAGTAGCTGACTTCCGCACGCTGGTGCAGCAAATCCTAGACACGGCCGTGAAAACGAACGTGGGCACCAAGGAAGACCTGCTGGCTGCTAAAGAAGAAGATGGCCGCACCGTGCAGGAGCACATCACTGAGCTGACTGGCAAAATCGGCGAGAAACTCGACCTCACCTACACCACCCTAAGCGCTGAGAAAGTAGCTTCGTACATCCACTCAGACAACAAGAAGGGCGTACTCGTGGGCCTGAAAAACGTGGGCAGCGCCGACGTAGCCGCCATTGGCCGCGACGTGGCTATGCAAATCGTGGCCATGAAGCCCGTTGCTGTTGACAAAGACGGTGTGGACTCGGCTACGGTAGAGCGCGAAATCGAAATCGGCAAAGAGCAGGCACGTGCCGAAGGCAAGCCCGAGGCGATGCTGGAGAAAATCGCTCAAGGCAAACTCAACAAATTCTACAAGGAGAATACTCTTCTGAACCAGGAATTTGTAAAAGACAACTCGCTGACCATCGCTCAATTGCTCGACAAAGAGTCGAAAGGCATGACGGTATCGGACTTCAAGCGTGTAGCAATCGGTGCTTAATTAGCGCCCCTAGGTTGCTTTATAAAAAAAGCCCGCTGGCAATACGCCAGCGGGCTTTTTTTATAAAGCATTTAAGACGCTTTTTTCTGCTTAAGCCATGCTCTAGATAGCGGTGTCTGCGGCTATAGTCGTGGCTGGGGCAGGCTTAGCAACTGGCTTGGCAGGTGTCACTGCTGGGCTGGTAGTAGTAGGAGCGGTGGCTGAATCTGCCTGAAACTGGGTGGCCGCAGGCTTGGCTACTGGGGCGGGCGCTACTACGGGCGCTACCCGTATGGTTTCGGGAACGGCGGGCGGCAGCGTGAGTTGCTCGGCCTGGGGGCCAACTTCGGGAGCTACACGCGCCGAGTCGGCAGCGGTTTGGCTGGTACTGGTGAGGTGCTCGTCGGGAGCACTGCTACCCAAAGTCAAGTAGAGGACTGTGGCTAATAACACGAGCGCCCCACCGATGATGAAGACCAGCGTGAGCGGATTACGGCGCTCCTCGGGTGCCTCAATAGAAGGGTTGGCCGGCGTGTCTTCTACAAGGACGGGGGCTGCTGCCGTAAGCCAATCGGTGCCCTGGGGCGTAGCAGACGCTGGAGGTAGCTCTACCTGAGTTGGCGCTACAGGTTCGGCAGCGGGCACGGGGCTTGACAGCGGCGAACCTAGGGCGGGGGCGGGAGCCAAGTCGGGAACTGGCCCGGCCTCCTGGCCAAACACTAGCTTTTGCTTCAGCGCCTCAAACTCTTGGGGCGTAAGCGTGCCAGCGTCGAGCATTTCTTTGAGCTGGCGCAGGGTAGCAAGCGCTGAATTGGCATCGGACGGATTCATGCGGAAGAAGCTAGCGGCTGGGCAGCCGGTTATTTTTTATCGACGGTGGCTAGGCGCTCGCGGCGACGTTGCAGGCGGGCACGCGTCGTTTCGCGCAGCTGCGCATTGGTGGTGAGTTGTAGACTATCCTGGTGCATCTGCAGCGCGTTAGAACGGTTTTTATTGGTTAGCTCGTCGATGCGTTTCAGGTTGGCGGCAGTGTTGCTTTGGGCAGCTTGGATGCTGCGATTTAGCTTGTCTTGCTCTTTGTCGGCGGCCGTTACATCGCGCTCGGCCTCTTTCACTTGTACTTGGTAAGCATTGGCGCGGGCTGCAACAGCAAACCTGTCTATAATCTTCCGCAGGCCCTTAAACTCAGACACGGTGCGCGTAGGCTCGAAATACGTTTTATCACCAAAACCGCCGAAGAAGGCAATTTCAGTAGTCGAATCATTCACCGCACTCAGATTAACATACAGCGTTATGGGCCGGCTCGAAATGCCAACGTTTGATACCTCTTGGGCCGCTAACTCGTCTTTCTTACCCTTGATACCTAGGGTGGCCAACGCGCCACTCTTGAAGCGGATGCCATAGGTATCTTTCATATAATCTTGCCAAAACTCGCGGGTGGTCTCAACGGAACCATCAACTTGCAGCAACAGCGCGTCGCGGTCGCGCTTATCGTGGGTAGTCACACCGCTACTTACTTGGTAGAGTTGGGCGCGCACGGGCGCTGACAGCACGAAAAGACTGACGATTAAAGCGAAGCAAAATTTAAGCATAAGGCGAAGGGAAGAACAGAAGGTTGGTTTACGCAGAATCCTAGCGCAGGTCATGGCGGGCAAAGGCGGCGCGCATATCCTGCTGCATGGCTTGGAAGCGGGCCACGGCTGCCGCTAGAAACTCGTCATCGAGCAGCTGCCGAATCTCGATATCGGGTGGCTCGATACCACTCAGGTCTAGCTCGGCTACCTTATAGGTTTGCTCGATGGGACCTTGCTCTAGCTTAAGTAAATACTTGCCGTTCCAGGCAAGCAGCGTGATTTTGACCTGAGGATACGGGATATCGGCGACGTGGCGCATAGCATCTTGCGAAGGAAAAACCTCACTATAGCGGCAAGCAATAGTGGGGCGAAGATAAGGCTACGTGAGTGGGCCTAGGTAAGCTGCGCGTTAACCGCAGCTGGGCCCTTGCCGTACCAAAACCAAGCCAGTCGCCCGCGATACGGCCGCTACCCACCCTTTAACTTCTACTACTATGCCACAAGGAGATAAGTCCAAGTACACGGACAAGCAAAAACGCCAGGCCGAGCATATCGAGGAAGGCTATGAGAAAAAAGGTGTGCCCGAAGATGAGGCTGAGGCCCGTGCTTGGGCCACCGTTAACAAGCAAGATGGCGGGGGCAAGAAGCCCGGCGGCTCGGGCCGCAAGCATTAGTGTTCCTCGCCCCCTCCTTTAGGCCGCGGCCGCCGGTGCAGTAAGCTGCGCCTGCGCCGCGGCCTTGCTATTGGGGTTGAGGTAGTAGAGGGCCAGCAATAGCCCCATGAGCAGCACGCCGCAGCCCAGCCCAATGCGAGGCGCGGTGGTGACCTCTAGCAGCCAGCCGTTGAGGTAGCTAGCTGTCACGGTGCATAGATTAACTAGGGCCATGTAGGTAGTAAACTGCGAGCCCTCAATTTTAGGGCGGCAGTAGGCCATCAGGAGGGGCATGGCCGATACACTTAGCAGCGGGTCAGCGAGGTTCACCATCGCTAGGCCAGCAAAGCCAACTGCATATGCGTCCCACTCGGTAGCCATGCAGTTGAATAATAGCAGAAAGGAAGCCATAAAAACTAGTACCCACCACTGCAAGCGGCCCGCACCTAGGCGGTCGACTAGCACGCCGCCGCCCATGAGCACGGCGAAGGAAAGCAAGCTGCCCCACGTGCCTTGCAAGACGGAGACTTGGGTATCGGCCCACCGCAAGCTGTGGATGAGATGATAAACGTAGGCATTGCCAAATAGCGAAGCTGCTAGGTAGCTCAAAATAATGATGGCAAATGCGCGCAGACTGTGCTTCTCAGCTATGCTGCGGCCTAGCTCACGAAAAAGCCAACCTAGGGAGGGGTTTTCTTCTTCTGTGAGCACAGGGCGGTCGGTGCGCTGAGCAGCGCCAAACTGCGGCAGCAAGCGGTCGGTGCGCTCGAGCTTGATGAAAAACGTGAGCACCGTGAATGCCAGCAGCACCAACGACTGCACCCAGGCCGCGCGCCCAAAGCCGCCGTGGTGCAGCAAGTATGAAAGCGCCGCGCCACCCACCGCCCAGCCCGCCAGCGAGCCAGCCCGCATAAATGCGTTGACGCGCCCGCGCTCGGCCACCGGCACTACCGAAATAGCAATGGCATCGACACTAGCATCCTGAATAGAGGCAAACACGCTATGCACAAAAAACACTGCCCCCAGCAGGGTTAACTCGTGCACGGGGTCGTGCACAAGCAGCAACGATAGCGAGGCCAGCACCGCTACCAGCTGCGTGAGCACCACCCACTGCTTGCGGTGCCCAATGATGGAGTATTGATACTTGTCGATGAGTGGCCCCCACACGAACTGAAACGTCCAGGGCAGGCCCACCGTGGCGGCAAACGAACCCACCGCTCGCGCCGAAAGCCCCTGCCCTATCAGAAAATTATAGACCGCCGTGAGCGCAAACCCCGATGGGATACCCTGCATCACGTACAGGTAGAAAAACGTAAAATAGCGCAGGCGGGCACTATCGCGCAGTACAAGGCTTTTCAAAGCAGGTGGGGAAGAAAGAGACGTGAGCCGACAAGGGCTGGCAAGAGCCCCTACCAAATGTAGCCGCCACCAGCTGGGCAATTACTGCCGAGCTTTGGCCCAGGTCTATTTGCCGACGGCACAGTACTCAGCAGCGCCCTAGGCAGTTAGCACTTCTGTTACTTTACTGAGGTCGGTACTTACTTTTTGCAGAAAGCCCAGTTGCTCCAATAGAGGCCGGTCGGCAGGAGCGGCGGGCACTTCGGAGCGCACTTCAGGAGCGGGCGCGCTTTCTTCGAGCAGTGTTTCGGGGGCTAGACGCGTGAGGCTACGCGTAAGGGCCGCCTGGGCGCTGGTAAGGGCGCGCCGGCTTTCGGGCGATGGCGGCGGGGTGGGCGTGGCCGTGTCTTGCAGCGTGGCCGTGAGCGCCGCGATATTGGACGACAGAATGTGATTAAGCACCACAAACTGGTGTATTTCAGTGGGGTGGCGGCGCTTGCTTTTGGGCTCGGAGAGCATGCGCTGAAACGCGGCCGCTAGGTTGGCCGAGGCTACGTACACATCTTTGCGCCGCAGCCGGTAGGCCGTGGCCGTTACTTCGCGGCCCGCCAGGCGGTCGGCCAGTTGGCGCAGATAGGCGAGGTTGGCACGCAGGGTGGCAGCCATCAGGTCGCGCAATTGGTCGCTTTCCCAACTCGGAAACAGCAAGTAGCCCGCACTGAATGCGATGGCGCACCCCAGCAGCGTATCAGTCACCCGCTCTTCGATAATACCTAGGTATCCCGCCCCCAAGAAGGTGAACATAATGAGCAGGTAGGCCGTCAGAAAGATGACTGTTATAATGTACTTGGTGCGCTGAAAACTGTAAGCCACCACCATAAACACTACCAGAAAAGCGAAGCGCACATCGCCGCTAGCTACCGTCTTGAGGATAAGCGTTCCCAGCACACCGCCTACCAATGTGCCGATAATACGCTCGATGTTGCGCTGGCGTGTGAGACTAAAGCCCGGCTTGAGCATGATGGTCACGGTCATGAGCACCCAGTAGTTGTGCTGGCCGTGCCACAGGCTTTCAGCCAACACAAAGGCCACGGCGCAGGCTACCGTCATGCGGATAGCGTGCCGAAACACTGACGAGTTAAGCGTTAGGTTTTGGGTGAAAGCAGAGAAGTGTAACTCCTGCTGAGCCACAAACTGCAAGTGCGTAGCAGCGCGACTAGGCTCAGGCGGGGCTTCTTCGAGCAGGCTTTCGTCGAAATAGCGGCGCAGATTAGTGATGCGCCGGATAAGGTCACGCAGGTTCACCAATATTTTCAGGAGCACCCTAGGGCTGCTGTCGGCAGCATCGGCGGGCGTGGCCGCAATGCGAGCTTGCAGCCGGCTCCACTCGGCGGTGCGGTCGGGAGCTGGACTACCGTAGGCACGGTTGGCCTGAATGGCGCTACCTAGGTAGTCGAGGTCAGTGGCCAGGCGGCTTATCAGGGCCGCGATGTCGGCCAGCAGGCCAGTGCGGCCAAAGTCGCGCCGCAGGGCTGCATAGTCGTAGTAGCCCGCTGTGATGTGCTCGTACAGGTCCACCGCTTCCACAAACGTGAGCACGAGGCGCCGGCTGGTGCTGGTGCTTTCATTCACGAGCTGGCGCGAGCGAAACAGCACCTCGCGCACAGCCTCTTGCTTATCATTGACTGTCACTTGCTGGGCTACAAGGCGGCGGTAGTCCTCTTCAAGATTGGTTGACTCTTGGTAGAAATCGGCTTTCAACTGCAGAAAGCCGGCCATGGCGTGCAAGCACTCGCCTAAGGCCTGCTGGGCGGGCCGATAGGGCTGCAACTGCTGTTGCAGCAGCGCCAGTACTAGGTACCAGCCACCCCCTAGCAGCAGTAGCAGCGCATGAGGCAGCACCTGAGGCAGCGCGGGCGGGTGGGCCAGCATAAGCACCATGGCCAGCAGCGTGGCCGAGCCTACCGAGCCAGCCCGGGCGCCCCACACTAGCAGCATGGTGAGGGCAAAGGCCATTCCTACCACTTCCAAGCCTAATAGCCAGCGGTAGGGCGCCACTACCCCCGTCAGAATAGATACCACAAACACCAGTCCTAGGCCGGCCAGCATACCATTGCGCTTATGCTTGGCGGGGCCTGGCGTATCGGTGGCGCTCACGCACACCGCCCCTGTTGAGATGGTGATGCCCGCCTCAAAATTGCCCCACTGCGCCCCTACCAGCGCCGGCAGCAGAATGGCCAGCGTGGTGCGCAGCCCATCGGAGAAGTGCTGGCTAAAGAAGAAATACGATAAGTCGCGGCGAGATACGTGCGGGAGCGAGGGCAACATGGGTACCGGCAAATACGGTCTGCATCCGGTTGAGTTTAGGCCCCAAACAAATGGCCAAGCGTGATATTACTCACGCTTGGCCATTTGTTTGGGGCTGACTACCCTAGGTAGCAGTTACAGGCGCTCAGTGCGACTAGTGCCGGAACAACAATTCGCGGTACTTCACCAGGGGCCAGTCCTCATCCGCCACAAGCAGTTCGAGCTTGTCGGCGGCGCGGCGAATTACCGCAAATTTCTCTTTGACCGTGTCGCAATAGGCTACTGCGCGCTCGCGGGCGTCCTCGAGGCGGTTGGCCACCTTGCGGGCCTCAATCATGGCGTCAACCGTGCTCTTAATAGTTGATACGTAGCCCGAAATCGACTTAATCATTTCTACCGTTACCTGGCTATTCTCATCGTCGAGGCCCAGCTCGCGTAGGCCGCACACATTGCTGATTAGCTTGGTCTGATAGGCCAATGCGGTCGGAATGACTTGATTGACGGCGAGGTCACCTAGGACGCGGCTTTCAATCTGAATTTTCTTGATGTACTCGTCGAGCAGAATCTCGTGGCGGGCGTGCAACTCCGTCTCCGAAAGAATACCGTGGCGAGCAAACAGCTCGGCCGCGTCGTCGCGCACCAGCGCGTCGAGAGCCTGGGGGGTGGTAGGCACGTTGGCCAGGCCGCGGCGGGCCGCCTCGTCGCGCCACTCGTCCGAGTAACCGTTGCCCTCGAAGCGAATGTTCTTGGACGAGATAACGTACTCGCGCAGCACGTCAACGATGGCCACTTCTTTCTTCTTACCTTGGTTGATAAGCGCGTCAACTTGCTCCTTGAAGGCAATCAGCTGGTCGGCCACGATGGCGTTGAGCGTGGTCATGGCCGACGAGCAGTTGGCGCTCGACCCCACGGCGCGCAGCTCAAACTTGTTGCCGGTGAAGGCGAAGGGCGAGGTGCGGTTGCGGTCGGTGTTGTCGAGCAGGATGGCCGGAATCTTGTCAATGCCCAGCTTGAGGTAGATGTTGTCGCCCTTGTCGAGCGGCAGCTTGGCCGTGCGCTCGAGTTCATCGAGCACGCCATCGAGCATCGAGCCCAGGAACACGGACATAATGGCCGGCGGGGCTTCGTTGGCCCCGAGGCGGTGGTCGTTGCTGGCCGAGGCAATGCTGGCGCGCAGCAAGTCGCCGTAGCGATGCACGGCCTTGACGGTAGTAATGAAGAAAGCCAGGAACTGCAGGTTCTCCTTCGGCCGGCGGCCGGGGGCGAGCAGGTTCACGCCCGTGTCGGTGCTCATGGCCCAGTTGTTATGCTTGCCTGAGCCGTTGACGCCGGCAAAGGGCTTCTCGTGCAGCAGCACCTTGAAGTTGTGCTTGAGGCCCACGCGGTCCATCACGTCCATCAAGAGCTGGTTGTGGTCGATGGCCAGGTTAGCATCCTCGAAGGTGGGGGCGCACTCAAACTGATTGGGCGCTACTTCGTTGTGACGGGTGCGCAGCGGAATACCGAGGGCGTTGGCTTCTTCCTCAAACTCGAGCATGAACGCGTGCACGCGGGGCGGAATCGAGCCGAAGTAGTGGTCTTCGAGCTGCTGGCCCTTGGCCGAGGCGTGGCCAAACAGGGTGCGGCCGGTCATCACCAGGTCGGGGCGCGCATCGTAGAGGGCCTTGTCCACCAGGAAGTATTCCTGCTCGATACCCAGGGTGGTGTGCACACGCTGCACGTCCTTGTCGAAATACTGACACACATCCACGGCAGCTTTTTCTAGCACGGCCAGCGACTTGAGCAGCGGGGCCTTGTAGTCGAGCGCCTCACCAGTGTATGCCACAAAGATGGTAGGAATACACAGCGTCTTGGCGCCTACCGTTTCGATGATGAAGGCGGGCGAAGTCGGGTCCCAGGCCGTGTAGCCGCGGGCCTCGAACGTGTTGCGGATACCGCCGTTGGGGAACGACGAAGCATCGGGCTCCTGCTGCACCAGCGCCGAGCCTTTGAAGTTTTCAATTGGCCGGCCGTCCGAGTTGAGGTCGAAGAACGAGTCATGCTTCTCGGCCGTGGCCCCGGTCAGGGGCTGGAACCAGTGCGTGTAGTGCGTGGCTCCCTTGGCCATGGCCCACGTTTTCATGGCCGAGGCAACGGCGTCCGCTACCGAGCGCTCTACCGACGTGCCGTGCTTGATGGCGGCTTGTAGCTTCTTGAAATATTCGCCGGACATGTTGGTCCGCATCGCTTCTAGGTTAAACACATTCTGCCCGAATGCATCGGAGCGGCGGTGTTTGGCGGGCGCTACTGGCAGAGGCTGACGGTGGTCTACAAGCTCGAGAGCATTGAAGCGAAGAATTGCCATAATACTGGTAAAAAGGTGAGGCTATACTTTTTAGGCTGGGTAAATGTAGAAGCAAAAGTATATTTTTTAGATGACTACAAAAAAATATAGCCCTTTTTATAAAAAATATTTTTTTAGCTAGCATCCCCCTTATTGCCATACCTCCCCTTAGCTAAAAAACTATATTTTTCGGGCTATTACCCTTCCAAATGAAAGGCACCTACTTAAGGGCGTTTTCAACTCATAATCCTTGTTTTTCTCCTTTGCGGGCAACCTAGGGCCACCCAACTTATGGTCTAATATGGTGTGGTATCGCCTGTATAGAGGCGCTCATTCTGCTATCCATGCTTAGCTACTTCCGTGAGCTCACTAGGCTTGTCATACAGCCGATGAAGGCGTGGGACGCTCCCAAAACAGCCCCTCAAAAGAAGATACCATTTGCAAATGAGCTAACTATTACTACTTTTGAACGGCTTCAATATCATCAATATTCAACCCCTATATCATAGGGCAGTTTTCTATAATTACACCCTTTATAAGATAAAACCCTATAAAATCATAGGTCATTTCGCTATAAATATTAGTCACTTTAGCAATAATGCCTTCTAAACAGAAGGCAAGGTTTTTACAGATTTGGGTCATCTCTCTGTTTTTGTAACCTCGCTTATTACTGACTTTTCACTAACCGAAATACCAATGACAAAACTTTTACCTACGCTCGCGCTAGCAGCCTTAAGCTTAGTTGCGCACGCGCAGACAGATTCTACTGACACCGGCAAGCTCACGGTCTCAGGTTATATCGACTCCTATTATCTCACAGCCTTCAATCGGCCCAAATCGGGCAACCTGCTAGGCACAGACCAACTTGCTGGGCGCGCCTTCGACCGCCTACCCGACCAGTTTGCCCTTGGGCTGGTGCAGGCTAAGCTGGGGTACTCTAGCCGCAAGTCTGACTTAGTCATTGACCTCACCTTCGGGCCCAATGCCGACCTAGGCAACTTTGGTAATACCAGCGGGGCCCTTAACCTCTACCGGCCAGCTTCGCCCTACGTAGCGGCCCTCTATGGTACTTCAGCGGCTATCAAGCAGGCGTACTTCACGTATCGCATTGTGCCTAAGCTGAGTGTCACGATTGGGCAGTTTGGTACGCACATCGGCTACGAGGTCATTGATGCGCCGCTCAACTACAATTACTCGCTCTCCAACCTATTTAATAACGGGCCCTTCTATCACATCGGCCTCAAGGCTGCCTACGCGTTCAACGACAAGACCTCGCTGATGCTGGGCGTGGTAAATAACTGGGACAACCTGACGGACAACAACAAGCAGAAGTCGCTGATTGGCCAGTTCTCCTTTAAGCCGCTCAATACCTGGGCAGTATACGTGAACTGGATAGGCGGCTACGGCGACGACGCCTACCTCTCGAACCTAGTAGATGCGGGCACGCTACCTGCCGCGTGCAACAACTACCAGCGCAACCTATTCGACCTGACTACCACCTACCAGGTCACGCCTAAGTTCTACCTAGGGCTCAATGCGGCCTATGGGTGGTACAATTTCAAAGAAGCTGGCGCCGAGCAAGCTATTTCGACGCTGTTTGATAGCACTTCGCCCAGTTGGGGAGGCGCGGCGCTCTACTCCAACTACGCCTTCACCGATGTATTTGGCCTAGGGGTGCGCTACGAGTATTTCAACGACAAACACGGGGTACGCTACCTGCATACGTCCAACAACTCGCTGACTATCACGGCTCCTGTCACGCTGGCGGCAGGTAAGCTCCAGGTAAAGCCCGAGTTTCGGCTCGACGTAGCGCCCGGCGCTTACTACGAAAACTCGCTTGGCGTGGGCACCGACCGGCAGTCTACCCTAGGCGTCGCTTTTATCTACAAATACTAGCTGGCTGGTTTCCGCAGCCTACCTGTGCTTTATGCGTCTGCTCCTAGCCCTTTTGTGTGTGCTGCTGGCCGCCCTTCCGGGCCGCAGCCAAGAGCTACCCCTTGATAACCAAGGCAAAGTAAGCTTCTACGAGGTGGTGCGCGCCGACTCGCTGCGGGCAGGCACGCTCTATACGCATGCTAAGCACTGGCTGCACCAGTACGGCTATACCCTGAGCACAACAGACTCGGTGGCTGGCCGGCTAGTGGCAACACAGGCACTCGCCATGTACGACCGCGGCTACCTCACTAAGAAACTGCACGGCAAAGTGCGCTACCAGCTCACGCTAGAAGTAAAAGACGGCCGCTACCGGGTGCAGTGCGACGACTTCGTATTTGACTATTACCACGAAGACCGCGCCTATCGCCTAGTGCCCACCGGCAAGGCCAAGCCGCTGGAAGAGTCGCTGGCCGCGGGCTGGCAAAAGCTCTGGCAGCACCACCGCCACGATACGCTAGTCGGCATTACGGCTCTACAAGCCGAACTCAAAACGGCCATGCTCACAGTGCCCAAGCCCACTGCTCTCCCCTCGCCCACTCGCTCGGCCAATTGGTAGGCCTAGCTGCTTCACTTTATAATTTTCTTATAATCAAACCCTTACTTTTTACTAATCATGCAGAAACCTAACGTTGTTCCCCTCATCCTGCTGCTGGCACTGGGGCTTCTGGCTGTCTTCATGCCTGCCTTGCCTACCAAAATAGTGACCGAAGGCATTAACACCGGCGATACCGCCTGGATGCTGTGCGCCACGGCCCTCGTGCTGTTCATGACGCCTGGGCTAGCCTTTTTCTACGGCGGCATGGTGAATTCTAAAAACGTGATTTCGACCATGTTGCAGAGCTTCGTGGCGATGGGCGTCGTGAGCTTACTGTGGGTAGTAGTAGGCTTTAGCTTGGCTTTTGGCGATTCTATCGGGGGCTTTATCGGCGACCCGCGCACGTTCTTTCTATTCAAAGGTGTGCTTGATGGCAAGCCCTGGTCGCTGGCTGCTACTATTCCGCTGGCGCTGTTCGCTTTCTTCCAGATGAAGTTTGCCATTATCACGCCGGCCCTTATTACGGGCTCGTTTGCTGAGCGCATCAACTTCAAGTCGTATGTGCTTTTTATTGTGCTCTTTAGCCTCATCGTGTATACGCCCCTGGCTCACTGGACCTGGCACCCCGATGGCTTCTTGTTTAAGCTAGGTGTGCTCGATTTTGCAGGCGGCACGGTAGTGCACATGTCGGCCGGCTGGGCCGCCCTGGCCTCGGCCCTATACCTGAAGCCGCGCAAAACCTACGGCACCACCGAGGTGCTACCACCCGCTAACATTCCATTTGTGCTCCTAGGTACGGGCCTGCTGTGGTTTGGCTGGTTTGGGTTCAATGCTGGGTCGGCAGTAGGCGCCAATCCGCTTGCCGTGAGCGCCTTTGCTACTACTAACATCGCTGCTGCCGCCGCTGGCATTTCCTGGATTTTGTTTGATGTGGCGCGGGGCCGCAAGCTATCAGCACTAGGCTTCTGCATCGGGGCAGTGGTAGGGCTGGTAGCCATCACGCCAGCATCGGGCTTCGTTACGGTGCCCGTAAGCATCTTCATCGGCATCGTAGCTGGCGCTACCAGCAACTTCTTCGCCCACCTGCGCTCGAAGTCGCGCATCGACGATACGCTTGATGTGTTTCCGTGCCACGGCATCGGGGGCATGGTTGGCATGATAATGACGGGCATTTTCGCCAGCAAGGCCGTGAACTCGGCTGCGGTAGATGGCCTGGCTTATGGTGGTACACATTTGTTCGTAACCCACTTGATGGCGCTGGTGCTGGTATCGGCTTTCGCTTTCGTGGGCTCGTTTGCCCTGCTGAAGCTGACTGACCTCATCATCCCGCTGCGCGTATCGGCTGAGGAGGAAATGTTGGGCCTCGACATGAGCCAGCACGAAGAGCAGCTATTTGCCGCTGAGCAGTCGGCTCGTGCCGCACAAGCCCCGACTGCCAGCCAGCATGAGGAGCAAGTGTTTGCCAACGCCTAGGTCACAGCTTAGTGTACCCCTCAGATTATATATAAAAAAGGCCGGCGCTAATGCGCTGGCCTTTTTTATTGTTTTACAGGTTCCTAGATGGTCATTTTCGAGGGCTACAGCAGCACGGCGGCCAGCGCGTAGTCGGCGAGCAGAATGGCGATGATGGAATTAGTAACGGCGGCAGTGCCAGCAGCACCTACTTCAAGGGCGCCACCGTGCACCGAGTAACCCTTATAAGCCGAAGTAGCTGTCACTAAGAAGGCAAACACAACCGACTTTATCAGCGCAAATAGCACGGTATAAGGCTTAAAATCGAAGCGAATACCCTCGATATAATCGGCAGCCGACATGATACCCGACACCTGCGAGGCCACGAAGCCACCTAGGATGCTCAAGTTCATAGCCAGAATGACTAGCATCGGAAACACGAACATGGCCGCCAGAATACGCGGTAGCACCAAGTAGGACGCCGAATTAATGCCCATGGCATCGAGCGCCGAAATTTGCTCGGTAATACGCATAGTACCCAGCACCCCCGCAATGGAGGAGCCCACCTTACCCGCCAGCACTATCGAAATAATGGTGGGGGCGAGCTCCAAAATGGTCATTTCGCGCACCATGTACCCCACCATCGACTGCGGAATGAGCGGGTTTACCAGGTTATAGGCAATCTGAACGCACGTAACAGCACCAATAAACGTGGCCACCAGTCCCACGATAAACACCGAGTCAGTGCCAATGAGCACGGCCTCCTCTAGTGTACGCCGCCAGATAACGGCGAGGCGCTCGGGCCGCACCACCATCTCACTCATCAACAACACGAAGCGACCAAAAGCCGAAACCGGCCGGGGATAACGATACATCTCACTAGCTATATACTACGCTACAAAGGTACGACCCTCCCCCGCGGGAGCGCCATCCTAGGCTAGTCGGGCACGCACACGGGTGCACACCAAATCGGCCTGCATTAGGTAGACGGATAAGCCAGCAGAATACTTTAAACTTTAATACAGCACGTCGTTGATAGGCTTCAACGGTGCGGGCACGTTGGTTTCGGCCAACATTTGGCGCAAGTCTATCTCGATACTGCGGCAAATCGAGGACATAGACACGTCATTCTCACCGTTCTCGAAGGGGTTTTCGCTGTTGTGCCCCACCTTCTCGATGGTATGAAACACCCAGCTCACCAGTGTAGCGAAGGGCACCATCAGCCACACGTGGTAGGGACCTAGGGCCACGCGGCTATCGAATTCCTCGACCAGACCTAGGGGCAGCAGCACCGCAAACACAATGACGAAAACGTAGCTAAAAAACGCGTATTGCCGCGGAAATGGCGTATTCTTAATGCGCTCGCAGGCGCCCTGGTGGTTGTTGAGCTCGCGCAGGGTCTCGGCCATCGATACTTCACGAAATTCCGTCAGCATGCCATCGAAGCTGAGCTGGCGCAAGTCATTGCCTTGGCGCACTACTAGCTGAGCGGGTGGGTTGTTGGTCTGACCTAGGGCATGGTCGGCGGGGTCGAGCAAGAAGGGTACTACTTCCGTTTGCCACAGTTCGGCCGTTTGGCGGCGCAAGTGCAGGCGCAGGGCATTGACCCAGGCAATGTGGCGGTACACCAGCCGGCGGTGAGCCTCAGCTTCGACGCTGTCGTAGCCAAAGTTGTCGTCGGGGGTTCGCACAAAATCAAGTACCCGCCCGGTCCAGGTGCGCGACGAGTTCACGACCGAACCCCACAGCTGGCGCGCTTCCCAAAAGCGCGAATACGAGGCATTGCTCTTAAAGCCAATGTAAAATGCCACGGCCGTACCTAGGGTAGCCACCGGCTGCCACGGAATATCGAGCCAGTGAAAATCGAGCGGCCCATACATGAAACCAATCAGGGCGTCATAAACCATGAAGACTAGCAGCGGGCGCCAGCCATATTTCTGCCAGATAAAGCTGGGCCGCAGGTTTCGTTCGATATGCATAGAAAAGGAAATTTTACAAGTCTTCTGACGGGCTAAGCCTCAGCCAACCAAAGCCAACGCGAGGACGCCATTAGCCGGCGGCCCTACAAAATAAAGACCACTCGGGAGGTAGGTGGCACGGTTTTGCCGCGGCCTTTCGTTCTTTACGGTGCTAATGCGCACATAGTCACTATCAACTTACGTTCATTTTTACTTCATGAGGTTCCCTAAGCTGTTTGCTATCTTCTTGCTAGCCGCCACTACCCCAGCTCTAGCCCAAAAGCCAGCCAAGCTAAAGTATCCGACCGACGACAACAGCCGCGTGTACGATGCGGTGGAGCAGCCTGCTGTACCTAAAGGTGGCCCGCAAGGCTACGCCGACTACCTAGCCAGCCACCAGAAGTACCCTACGGCCGCCATGCAGGCCAAACAAGAGGGCACCGTAATGGTGACATTTGTGGTAGAGAAAAGCGGCAGCATTGGGGAAGTAGAAGTAAAACAACCCGTAGCGCCGCTGCTCGATGCCGAAGCCATCCGGGTAATTAAAAGCGCTCCCAAGTGGACGCCGGCCCACCAAAAAGGCAAAGTGGTGCGCCAGCGCGTGACGGTGCCCGTAAGCTTTGTACTAGCAGAAGGCTCGGGCGAAGTGGTAGAAGTGCCCGCCGCGGGTGCCACCAAGCCCGGCCAACCACTGCCCCCTGGCGCCGTAGCAGCCACGCCGGGCACTACCTCGGTAGTAGGCACCGCGCCAAACGGTGCGGCCATCATCCGGCCCGAGAAATCGGCCCAGCCAGTGGGTGGCAACGCCGCATTTTTTGCCTGGATTGCGGCCAACCAGAAATATCCTGACCTAGCTCGCAAGCGTAAGATTCAAGGCAAAGTGCCTGTGGAGTTTACGGTACAGCCCGATGGCTCGCTCACTGATGTACGCGTGGTGCAAAAGCACGGCTCAGGGCTTGATGAAGAAGCTGTGCGCCTCATCAAAGCGGCCCCCAAGTGGGAGCCGGCCCTATATCAAGGTAAGCCGATAAAGCAAAAGATGGCTTTGCCTGTTTTATTTCAGTTGTAGGCCACGTTGGGCGGGCGCACTTTCTTTAAGCTGGTGCGTTGAGTATTCAGCGGGCTTATACGTCTACTTATCTGGAGCCCTTTTTCCTGCCCCCATGTCTTACGTCGAAGTTGCTACTGTCCCCGTTACGTTCCGCATCTGGCCGCACGAGCGGCGCTACCGCAACGCTGCCCAGGCGATTGCACAGGCGTTGTTCGACGCGCTCGACGATGAGCTGCTGCCGCAGGTGCAGGTGCTGTGCCTACCCCAAGATGCCAGCCAGCCCATTGTGCAGGAGCTAGGCCCCGATAGCACCGAGCTGCCAGACGAACTACTGACCGATGTAGCTGAGCGGGGCCGAACCATGGCCTTGGCAGGCCATGTACCCGTGGGCACCACGCCCATTGATACGCTACTTGACCCGGCCGATGTGCGCGACCGCCTAGAGCGGAAAGGGGTGCGCCTGGCCCTACAGCCGATACTGGACGACCTAGCGGAAGGCACCGACTACGCCTATTTCTCGACTTGGCCGGTTGTGCTCAACAACTACTACATCTGCACCATCCTGCGCATGCAGCGCAAGCCCATGCAGGCTTACCCGGCCCTCCAGCCCGCCCGCGCCTACACCGATGGCCGCCCGCTACCCAACTCGCTACTGGTGGCGGCAATGGCACGCTTCAACGAAGAAACGGTGAAGACCCTGACCGAGCCTGAGCCAGGCGCGGGCCTGCTTTACCGCCCCCGCGATACCGAAGAGCTGCTGCGCGCCGCGGGCCGCAGCTTGCTCGACGCGCCCGCCCTGGCCGTGGGCTCGGCCGACTGGAGCAGCGGCGAGCGTCTCGACCGCGGCAGCAGCACCGGCCCCGGCGCCGAGCGGCTGTTTTACATTATTAACACCATTTCAAGCCTGCGCTACGAGGGTGCCGAAGGCGTGGGCTGCCTGCTGCTAGCCCGCCGCGGCCACCCCAACCTAGAGGAAGTATTTGCCCTGACCTGCCCGGTAGACCTCACCGACTACCGGGCCGTGCGCAAGCTTCTGGAAATGACCAACCCTAACATCCACTTGTTGGCCGATGCTGACAAGGTGTATGCCCTAGGGCGCGAGATAGGCCAGTACGATGCCAGCCGCGAAGACCTGTTTGCCTTCCACTTCGTAACCTACTATACCTGGGAGCTAAGCCACGCCGGCGACACACTGCTACGCTGCCGCTACGGCCTGCCAGGGCTAGCTCGCCCGCGCCTCAACCGCATGGCCTTCAAGCGCGAGTACAAACGCACTTTTGGCCAGCCCAAGGCAGAGCAGCTAGAGCGGCTATGGCAGGTAGTACTCGAAGCCAGCCACCAGCCCAAGGGCACTCTGCTGGTTATCACCACCGAAGCATTGGCCGAAGCCGACCGCCTCAAGCTGCAATGCACGCTTATTGAGCCAGTAGTGCTCACCCCCACTATCACGCAGCTCGTCACGGCCATCGACGGAGCCGTGATGCTCGACCCGCAGGGTTACTGCTACTCTATCGGTGTTATCCTGGATGGCAAGGCCAGCGGCCGGGGCAATAGCACCCGCGGCGCGCGCTACAACTCGGCCATTCGCTATGTCGAAAGCTCGGCCTTCCCTACCCTGGTAGTCGTGGTGAGCGAAGACGGTATGGTGGACGTGATTACCAAAGAGAACCTGGCCGAAAGCCGGGGCTAGGGACGCGCGTGCGCAACCTCATTTCGCCTTAAACGACCACGTTATCCGAAAGACGGCTACTATATCGCCGGCTTCGTCGCGCCCAGTGCTGGTGCACACCACGGTGCGCCCCTCGCCCGTGGCGCGGCTTTCGGCTATGGCAGCCGCAATGGCATCGCCATCGGGGCAAGTGAAAGCGATGAGGCCCACGGCTTTTTTGCTGAACTCGGCTTGCAAGCCCACTACCAACATCGACACTGGCCCGCCGCCCTGCGTGTGCATCATTGCCTGAATACCCGAGGCTAGCTCGGCTGCCATGGCCAGCGCCGCGAAGTAGATACTGCGAAACGGGTTCTGAGTAAGATACTTGTAGCGAATCGTAACCGTAGCTACCTCAGATGTGAGGGCTGTGAGGCGCAGGCCAGCCAGCCACGCCAGTGGCAGCTTGCGCAGCATAAATAGCCGAAGCTTGTGCGGACTGAGCACCTGGCGGCGGAAAGCCTGCATGGCGAGCGTATCGGTAGGCATAGCTTTTTAGGAAATTTTTTTCCTCCGGCTTTACTGTCGCAAAACTCTACTTCTTAGGCTTTACTACCAGTTCCTTATACCCAAACGTGGGGTCGGTTTCACGGGTAAATTCTAAGTTGGGCAGCGCCGCCAGTACAATCTCGGCAGTGGTGTACACGCGGCAGCCGGCCAGCAAGTGCCCACCTAGGGTGCGCCCCGTGCTATCAGCTACCGACAAGTGCAGGTGCGAGCCGCCCGTGGCCGAAACCGTTCCTACCAGCGACACTATCTCGAAGTGACCCCGGTACTCGGTTGGGCCTTCTTGGTTGGCTAGCCGTAGCGTGGCCACGGTGAGGCTGCCTACGCACGTGAGCACCGCCCCCGCGCCTAGGTGGTGCTGCGTCACATAGGCCAGCAAGGCCTCGCGCAAGTCGTCGCCGGGGCGTAGCCGCAGCGCATGCGCTTGCATAGGTGAGGTGAGAGCTGGGGCAGGCTTGGTAGACTGGGCCATTGTTGGGAGGCCATTTAGTAGCACTAAAAGCAAAAGTAGCGGCCAATAGGTAGCAAGGTTTCCGCTCATTTCTTCTCTAGCACCAACACTATCTTATTGAAATTGGCCGAGGCATTGACGACGGAGCGGTAAGCCTCGAAATCTTTCTTAGGCCAATAAATTTGATGGTAAGCCTCGGTAGAAGTTACCGTTAGCTTTTGGCCCTGCTGCGTGTAGGCCGAGCGAAAGAAATAAACGGGCGCTGCCGGGTCGGCCCCAGCTTTCACTTCCATGTTGAGGTCTTGTAGGTTGCGCACCGAGTAGCCGGCGGGCAGCTCCACCACTAGTTGGCGGCTATACTCGCGGTTGAAGTCATTCTCTACGTCAAACTGCCGGGCTTCCTGCTGGTAGAGCTCGGTCTGAGGCCCGATGAGCGTGCCGATTTTGAATAAGTACCGCGGCCCCGCCTTGTCGAGCAGACTCGCGCTTTCGAGGTCCGAATCGACCGTGAACGGTTTAGTGAGAATGTTGAGGCCACGCTCGCCGTTTTTGGCCGTGGTTTTGAGGAAAGTACCGTCGGGCACTACTGGCTTTTGCAGCTCCAGCAGTAGCTCGGTTTGCTTGTCGGCAGGCACCAGTGGGTAGATGGCCTGCAGCTGGGCGCCGTGGTAGCCGCCAAACTCCTGGTGCAGGTGCACAGTTGCCTTGTCCAGCGTGGGCGCAAAGCTCACTTGCACGGCCATATTGTGCGGGCTGGCGGTGGCGGGCAGGGCTGCCACCTCGCGCACCGTACCCACTGCCGATTCTATGCTGCCTAGGGTTATGGTTTTGATGAATAACGCAGGCGTGCCCGTCCAGCCGGGAGGTACCATACCGAGGCGGAAATCGGGTCGGCTCGGCGCTAAGTACTGCTTGGTAGCCGGAAAATAGAAGAAAAAGTTGTCGAGGTAGCCCCAGGTGTCGAAGCTGCCATCGAAGGGCACTTCGCTTCGGTCAGTGTTCACCACTAGCTCGTGCTCTATCCCTAGGGCTTTGTACAAAGCCCCGAGCAGGCGCACAAACCCTAGCTCGGGCGCATTGTGCGTAGCCACCACGCGAGTGAGAGCGGACTCTGCGCTGGGGTCTAGGTTGTAATTGAGCTTCACATAGCTTTCTACCGCTGCTATGCGCTCGGGCAGGCTGGCCCCGGCAGGCGCGTTGGCAGCTTTCAGCACGGTGCTCACGGCCTTGGCTTCGTCCTTGCTCAGCGTATACACTACTTGGTGCATGGTCTGGCTGGCATCGGCCCAGGTAAACTGGCGAGCGTCGCCCTTGTTGGCCACGTAGGCCAGCTTGTATTCGACGCGGGCGCGGTGCGCCTTGGGCTCGGCAAAGGCCTCGTTGTGCAGCGCCTCGAGCGCGGGCACCTGCACGCGCAAAATGCGCTTACCCGCCGTTAGAGTATCGGTTTGCACCTTGGCCGTCGAGTTATAAACCTTGGCCTCGAAGGTGAGCGTCGTGGGCGCAATGAGCTCAAACGCCACATCGTGCTCGGGCGTGCCGCCCTGCAAAACCTCGCGACCAAAGTGGCTCATGCCACGTTCGCGGGTGTAGTAGTACTCTACCTCGCTGCCGTTCTCGACGCCTTCGAGGGCAAAAATCCGGTAATCGCCTGCGCCCGCCTCATTCTTGAGTTCCTTCATGCTTTCGGGCTGCACTTCCACCACCACGCCCTTGGGGCTGATGGTGCGTGCTCGTACCGCTACGGTGGCGCCCCCTGGCAGCACGGGCACGGCTAGCTTGTTGTACTGCTCGATGCCGTCGGCCGTGTTCACGCGCACAATGCGGTGCTCGGTCGTGAACTCACGCATGCCCTTGCGCACCGGGTCAAAGTAGAACTCGGTGGCAGTGAAGTCTTTGAGTACCACAGCAGGCAGCGTGGCCTCCTCGGCCGACACGGGTAGGCGCTGGTGGCGCGTTTCATCCCAGTGGTAGGCGGCGTAGTGCAGCTGGCTGGGCAGCGCTTGGCTGGTTTTCTTTTGCGCCAACGCAAAGCGCGCTGGTAGTAGGGCACTGAGCAGCAACACGCTGCGGAAATAGGGAGAAGTAGGCACGAAGCAGATACTAATTATAGCGCTTATTACTCTTATTACTCAATCGCTTAGTCGATACCCTAGGTCTTCTTCTTTTTCAGAATCACCATCTCGCGGTAGGCGGCGCCTAGCTTATCCACCACACCATTCCACTGCTTAAATTGCTTGGTAGGCAGCAGCAAATAGTTTACCGTCAACTCGCGGTCTTGAATGATGCGGTCGTCCTGGCGCTCGTAGCTGATGCGGAAGGCCAGCGGGCCAGCTGCATCGCCGGCCTGGGCGGCGGGCGGCAGGTAGCTCACCTCGTAGCCAGCGGGCACTACCAGTTCGGTGCGAGTGCGGTCGGTGTGCGCAAACTCATTGGCGCGAGGCAGGCGGCGCGTCAGTGAGTCGAGCCGGTCGTGGGCCAGTGGGCGCTCTAGGTTCAGGTTGATGTAAAGCTCGTCGTCGAGCTTCTGCACATAGTCTTGCAGGCGGTAGTCGTAGGTGAGGCGTAGGGGCTGGTCGCGGGCCTCCAGGTTTTGCAAGGCGTATTTATCTACGAAGAACTTATTGCTGCCGCGCTCCAGCAGGGCTTTCACGTACTTAGGTTCCTGCACCCGGTCGAGGCCACCTAGGGCGTAGCTCTGGTTTACCTTGGCATATCCCATAAAGGCCAACTCGCCAGTACCGCGCAAGCCAGTGCCGTCGAGAGTCACCACCGAGCGGTCGGTGGCCCCGTTGCGGGCCGGCGCCACCACCGGAATAGGCACTACCTTGCTCTGCTGCCCATCGAGGGCCAGCAAGCCTTCCTTACCCTGGATAAAGGCCGACGGCATGCCAAACGGCGTGTGGTTGCTAGTAGCGTCGAGGAAGGTGTATTGACCAGGGCTAAGCTCGCAGGTCGAAATCATGTGGTTATCCACGCCAGGCGTCGCCAGTTCGCCATACTTGTAGGGCAGGTCGCGAGTACCCACCCACGTGAGGTAGGACTTGAGGCCTGCCAAGCGCAGCATTTCGGTGGTGAGGTTGGCCATATCCTTGCAGTCGCCATAGCGGCGCTCGTATACCAGCCCTGCGGCGTGGGGCACAAAGCCCCGCATACCCTGCTCAAAAGCAATGTAGCGCACATTATCCTGCACCCAGTAGTAGATGCGACGGGCCTTTTCTTCGGGTGTGGCAGCGCCAGCCACTAGCGAATCGACGCGGTGCTTCAAAGCTGGGCTTTCGTGGGGCTGAATACGCCGCACAAAGTCGGCGTACATGTTATAAAGCTGCGGCACGCCCCCTAGGAACTGCTGCTGGCGCCCGGCCACGGTGGCCTGCTCGATGTAGTACACCAGGTGCGGCAGGTAGTAAGCAGCTTTAGGAGCATCGGCATCGCGCGGGGCGGCGGGCAGGTTGTCGGCCGTCCAGCGGTAGACTACGTTACTACCTTGCTCCTGCTTGGAAAACTTAATGGCCAATTGCTCGGCATTAAACAGCTTATAATTGAGCTGCACGCTTTTAGGGGCCGTAATGGTGACTTCGGCGTGCCGCACGGGCACGTACGAGCCAAAGTAAAACGGCATCAGAAACCGCCCATCGGGGTGGCGAATGGTGTAGTCGGTGATGGTGCGGGCGCCCGGGGCCACGGCCGGAAAGCTGAACGAAGTAGCGCGTGTATCGTCAAAAAATACGCCCTCCTGCATGTCAAACTTATCCTTGAAGGCCGTTACCCGCAGGGGCTTATACTTATCGGCCGCGCCGGGCACGGGCACCAGCGTGCGCGCCTCCAGCTTCTGTAGCTTGCTAAAATGCGAGCTATACACCTGGTCGAGCGCATAAGGCGCCGAATGGTCTCCTAGGTGCGCCATATCGTGCAAATGGTGCGCCAGTACTTGCACCGAGTCGTGGCGAATTTCGACCGTGAGGTCGGTACGTAGCGTTACGTACGCCGCCTGCTGGCCTGGATACTGGCGCTGCAGCTCGGCTAGCGGCGGCAGCGCTTGGCCTTGCGCCGTAGCTGCCGCCAAGCCAACCAGTAGCAAGGCAATAGTAGTGAGTAATTTCATAGCAATAAGTAGATTAACCTCGAAAATATACGCTCTAAAAAGGCAATCTAGATTTTGTCTGCTGCCTCCTAAGCAAGCCCAGGTCCGGGCGCACTAGCGCGGGTTATAGACCGAGTTATTCCAGTACTGCTCGGTGCTCTGCGGGCGGCCCTGGGCATCGTAAGCAATGCTTGGGCCCGAGTGCTCGCCGGCTCGGTAGGTTTCTTCCCGCTCTAGGGTGCCATCGGGGCGGTAGTAGCGGCAGCGGCCGTGCAGCTCACCGTTTTGGTAAGACTCTTCTTCCATGAGCTTGCCGCTAGGCCAGTAGCTTACTTGTAGCCCATGGCGCAAGCCTTGCTGGTGGGCTACCCGCCTGAATACCTGCCCCGAGGAGTAGTAATACGTAAAATTGCTCCCCGGATAATTGTGCGCGTAGGCTTCCTCCGCGGCAGGTTTTCCATTGGCGAACATTGTTTTGATGGCTCCGCCCGCGGCTGGTAGCGCCTGACTGTTGCTGGCACTGCTCTGCGCACCCGGCCCGGCAAAGCCTACCAGACGGTCTTGCTCGTAGCGCCGCTCCAGCAGCAGCTCGCCTGCGGGGTTATAGTAGCGGCTGATGCCGTCGAGTTCGCCTTCGTCGTTGTAGGCCTGCACACGCTGGGGCTTGCCATTAGAGAAGTTGTACACCCACTCCCCTACTGGCTCGTCGTCGAGGTAGCGGCCGCGGCTACGCAGCGTGCCATCGGGGTAATAGGTGCTGAACTGCCCATAGAGCTTGCCATCTAGGTACTGGCCTTCCGTTTGAGTCTGGCCGTTGGCATACTGACTGCGGTAGGCGCCGTAGCGCTGGCCGCCGCGCAGCGTAGTCACCGACTCGGGCTGGCCATCAGGCCGCAGCCAAGTGGTCGGGCCTTCGTAGCGGCCATCTGTAACAGTAGCCCGGTTCAATACCTTTTTACTAGTGCCGGTGTAGTGTAGCACTAGCTCTTTAACCGCCGGTGTCAATTCATAGTGGTCGATTACTTTGCCCGTCGAGTCATATGCAGTGAGCTGGCGTAGCTTACCAAAGGCGAAGAGACGCTCCTCAGCCAGCTTCCCCCCTGGCTCATACATTCGTAGCAGGCCACTCGACTCGCCCCGGAAGTATTCTCGCTCCTGGCTTAGCTGGCCACTAGGGTAATATGACTTCCAAACGCCTTCCTCTTTGCCCTGGCGCTGCCATCCTACTTGCAGGGGCTTGCCATTGGCATAGTATTGCTCAAAAGCTCCGTCGGCTACGCCGCCCGCTCCATAGTGGCGGCGCTGGTGCAGTTGGCCGTTGGCGTAGTACACTTCACCTACACCCGTGCGTGTGCCAGTGGCATCGTAATGCTGCACTTCGTGCAGGGTACCGTCGGGGTAGTACGTTTTCCACTCTCCTACCAAGTGCCCGTTTTCTACTGCACCGCTGCCCTTAAGCTGTCCCTCAGCCGTATAGGTTTTCACGGCCGTGCGTCCTTTTTTTAAAGGGGTGTCGGCAAGCTGCTTGCCCTGCGCGTCGAGGTTGGTTAGGCGCACCATGCGGCCATGCTCGTACAGCGTAGTGGCGTAGTGGCGGCCTTGGATGTCGTAGTCAACGTAAGGCCCGTGCAGCTCACCGGTCGCATCGTAGGTTTCTTCTACGCTGAGCTTGCCATTGGCAAAGTACTCTTTCCAGGGGCCCGTGCGCTTGCCGTGGGTGTACTGCCCGGTTTCGCGCACCTTGCCATTGGGGAAGTAAGTGATGTAGGGGCCGTGTAACTCGTCTTGGTCGAAATTAGCCTTCTTTTCTACCGTTTTGTCGGGGTAGTAGACTACTAACTCGCCCTGCGCCTTACCCTGGGCATAAAACGAGCGCACTTCGGGCGTGCCATCGGCATAAAATCGCTCGAGTAGCCCATCGCGTTTGTCGGCGTGCATCTTGGCTCGGAAAGTAACCGCGCCACCCGGGGCATAGTCCACGGCGTCGCCTTCGTAGTCGTTGCCCACAAACTGCCGCGTTTCACTCAATTGCCCGCTTTCGGTAAAGGTTTTGCTGCCGCCTTCCAGCTTACCCTGCCGGTAAGTGGCTTCGCTTTGCAGCTGGCCGCTGGGGTAGTAATAGCGACTCGGACCATCACGCTCACCCTTGGCGCCATAGTACTGCTCTGTTTCAGTGCTGCCATCGGGGCGCAGCACCAGCCACTTACCCGTTCGCTCGCTGGCTGCCGAAAACGCACCACGCTGCCTGATATTTCCATTCTGAGCTATCAGCAGCCAATCGCCTGTAGGCTGCACTTCGCCTTTGGCATCGCGCTGGCCGGCACCTAGGCCATCGAGGTAGGGGCCATCAAACCACGCCGCTACTTGGCCGGGGCCCGTGGGCCGAGGCTGCTGGCTATGTAGCGCTAGCAACGGCTGGCTTACGGCAGTAGTCAGCTTTTCGAGGCGACTTTTATTGCTCTTCAGCCACTGCTGCGCGATTTTATCATCGGCCGAGCTAAGGATGAGGTACGTAAAAGTCGTTAAGTTATCGTCTTGCCGTAGCGCTTTCACGACCGGCCCGTAGGCCCGCAGCCAGAAGTCACTGGCTGGGTCGGCATCCAGCGGAAACTTCTCTACTAGCAATTGCAGCTGCTTCACGATGGCCGCTTTAAACTTCACCTTCGTGGTGTAGCCTGCATTCAGCGCCACTTTGCTCGTTATCAACTGGTCGAGCTCCTCAAATGCCGCATTGGGCGCTACAGGGGCGGTTTGGTCTTCTTTACCAATAATAGCAACGCCCTGCGACAAGCGCTCTAGGTCAACCAATACGGCGTTGCTGCGCGGCCCTTCGGGCTCGATAGCCAGAAATAACAGCAGGCTTAGCATGGCATGGGTCGTTTGGCCCTGCCGCGCCGCCAAGATACCTAGGAGCCGGTGCCCGCTTGCCTTGGCCGGCCGCAGCTCTATCGAGCGCTGCAGGCTCGCCATCGCCGCGGCGGTCTGCTGTTGGTTCAACTCAAAAACCCCTTGGTTAACCCACAGATTTTCATTGTATGGAAACAGCTTGAGCCCCGCCGCGTAGGCCTGGCGAGCTTCAGCTAATTGCTTCAGGCCTTCATGGGCACTACCTAGCGTGCTGTACAGCTCAGGTTCAAATGGCTCGATTGCCATCGAGCGCCGGGCAGCCTCTATACTGGCTTGATACTTTTCGGCCGCTAGCAGGCTCAGAGCTAGCTCGGCCTGAGCCTGTGCGTAGGCGCTATCGCCGGGCGTCACCAGCTGGTAGCGCGCAGCTGCCTCGTCATATTTGTCAGCGTCGTGTAAGGCAACGCCTTCTTTGATGAGGGTTGCCGCCTCGGTATAAGTGGTTGCTGGAGTTGTTTGGGCGCGGCCTAGGCCAGGCAGTGCCAGCAGGGCAGCGGCTGCCCCATAGTGTCGCAAATGCATACTGGAAAGAAGCTTATTCCAGCTGCTGCGCGCAGCCTATTCTAAATAAGCGCGCAAGTATAAGGCTTTATCTAACAGGTTTTCAGTAATTCCAGGTAGCCTGCAATTTTTTATTTGCTGAACCGCACCGTTCCGTACCGCACCTTGATATTGACACTGCCCGCGCCGCGGGCCGGCACTCGCCCACCATATACCCCTAGGACGTCGGCGATGCCTTGGCCATGCTCGTCAGCCGACAACACTCGCACTAACTTTTTATCAACTAGCAATTGTCCTTGCTCGGTGCTGACATCAAATTGGAAGCTAGGCGTTTCTTCAGCAAAGCCTAGGCGAATAGTGCTATAGCCGCCATCCAAGTTTATTTGGCGAAAGCTGGCACCCATATCACGCACCTCAAAGTCGGGGCAGTAGCGCACGGCCATGTCCAGTCCCTCACTCAGCTTATCGACGCTAAAGCGGGAGTAGCCCGACGAACCACGCAGGTTGCGCACCTTTCCTAGAGCTACGTCGCCGTATTTGCTGTGCACAGTAAGGTCTTGCACAGTAGCCATATCCACATCGGCGTAGTTAGTACGCAGTTCTACTTGCTCGCCCTCTGTGAGGCGCAGGCGCGCATAGTTAGCTTCGAGGCTGGCTTGCTTTACGTAGGGTATAGTTGCTTCGCCGTTGGCAATGCGCACTACATTGCGGACGCCAGTCAGCCGAGCCGTGTGCAGATTACCATAATCAACGTTCAACTGAGTTGAGCCTTGCCAATCGCTGGCTATCGTTACGTCGGCAAACGAAGCAGCCACGCGCAACGCCAAAGTGCGCGGCAGCCAAATGGTATAGTTTACCTCGTAGCGGCGCCCGCCCCCACATTTGCCCCGCAGGGTAGACCCAAACTGTGAGCTTACGCTAGTGCCCCCAGTGTTGGCATCGTAGGCGAGGTATTGTACGCTGAGTGCGTCGAGTATTTGAGCCGCCGCCACCGGCGTTTCGGCTCGCGCTACTAGGTCAGTTTCTACTTTTATCTCTTGCTTGTTCCAAGCGCTGATTTGGACCCGGCCGTAGCGCGTATCCAGCGCAAATGACTGTCCGGCTTTGCTCACCGGAAACCGACGGCTCAGGTGGCGGCGCTGCTCAATAGGTGGCAGGCTCTGGTCGTTGTCTACTTGCTCGGTAGGCCCTTGTTGAGTGGCTCCTGACTGTGCAGGACCATCCTGCCCATTCATCACTGTGAGCGCTACCCTAGGTAGCTTCGTAGCGATAGATGTGGCTCGCACCGACCCAAATAGTCCTAGCCAGCTCAATAGCACCAGCAATCCGCTCAGTAAAGCCCGATTAGTGGTCATGGTGCAGAATGCTAGCAGAAGCGCGGCGACTATCGGCCAGCGCATATTCGCCGCGCGTTTCATTGACCAGGCCCGCTTGGGTAGGATTGCGTAGTTCTAATTGCCGATTTAGAATATCGAGTCGGTATTGCAGGTTACGATTCATGGCTGTGAGCACCACTTCAGGCTGAGGATGGCTAGGTAGCTCACGCTTTAGCTGCTGGTAAAGTGAATCTAGGTCCACCAGTTCACGGCTGCATTCAGCAACCGCTTCGGGCGATAGCTGACCCAGCTCTGCTTTGCGGTCGGCTAGCTGGCCAACGTAATAGGTTTCCATACCACGCACTGCCGTATCAAGCCGGGCATTTGTGTTGTGGCTCACTTCGCTGGCCATTAGCTCGCCCGATTGCCCTAGGTAGAGCGCCGCGTCGGCTTCAGCGTTCGTTGGCAGCTCAGCGGCTGCATTAGCAACTGCACGTTCTTTTGTCACTTGGCCTGACTTCCAAGCCTCGCCCAAGCCTGCGGCTAGTATCAATACTGCTAGTGCCGCCGCAATGCTATAGTACTCGGCCCAAGCCCATTGTTTGCGAGGAGCTGGTTGCTCTAGGGGCACAGCTGGCAGCTGTGGGCTCTCATCTGCCGATGCCCCGACTACACTCATTACCGAGGCCGTATGCTCACCGCTTGAGTCATGTAATTGCTTTTCCAAAGCCGCCCACAGTTCGGGTCGGGGTTCGTGCAGGTCGAAATCAGCCCGATGCCGTTCTACGCACGCTTCAAGCTGGTCTTGCTTACTATAGTTCATGGTAAATAGCTCTAAAAAGCTGTTGGCAATAAGGCCGCTACCCGTTGCTAATACGGTGCTGGATAGCGAAAGCCAGCAGAAATGTGCGGGAAAGAAAGAATAAAAACAGAAGGTTGTAGTAGCCAATACCTTGCGTTCGGCTAGCTAAGGCCGCGCTGCATAGCCAGCTCACGTAGCCGTTGCCGTGCACGGCTGTATTGCGATTTAGACGTCGATTCGGTGATACCTAAGATGCCGGCGATTTCTAAATGGTCATAGCCTTCTAGCAAATACAGCGACAATACAACCCGGTAGCCGTCAGGCAGCTCCTGAATACAACGCCGCAATACGTCGGCCCGGTATTGAAGTTCTTCTGCTTCCTCCCCTGTATGAGAAGCAGAAGTTTCTGCGGGGGTCGCCTCGTGGTGAAAATCTTCCAGTGACACCAATTGCAGGCGTCGCTGCCGCAAGCAATTAATACTTTTATTAACTACAATGCGCTTAAGCCAAGCGCCGAAGGATGAATCACCTTTATAGCCGCTTAACTCACGGAATGCACTCAAGAACGATTCTTGTAGCACATCTTCCGCCTCGGCATAGTCGCCCGTAATACGCAAAGCAGCATTGAACATGGCCTTTGAGTAGCGCCGATACAGTTCAGCTTGCGCTTGCCGGTCGTTTACCCGGCACCGCTCTACTAGTGGGGCATTAATGTCGATATAAGCAACGGCTTCCATAGGCTCACTCAGCTGGGGTAAGACGCAAAGGTCAATAGCTTTCCGCTTACAACCCAACAGACAACACTTAAGCTGCCTAGGTTGCACTCCCTTGTGGGAAAGCTTCTTTACATCTAGGTCAAGATATTGTAAACACAAAAAAAGGGCCGCACCAATAGGTGCAGCCCTTTTCCAAAATACCTAGGACAATTAAGCCTCAGGCGTCTGCTTTTCGTCAGCCGGAGCATCCAGCGTAGTAGCCTCAGCTTCGGTAGCCGAAGTTGCAGGAGCTTCTTCAGCTACTACAGCAGCCGACGTGCCGGCTTCGTTGCTAGTAGCCTCGGCACCGCCCTTGCCACCGCGGCGACGCGAACGACGGGTAGTAGTGGCTTTGGCCTCCGAAGCGTTTTTGGCTTCGAGCAGCGTTTCGTTGAAGTCAACCAGCTCGATGATGCACATATCAGCATTGTCACCGGCACGGTTAGCGCTCAGCTTCAGGATGCGGGTATAGCCACCGGGACGGTTAGCAATTTTCTCAGCTACCGAACCATATAGCTCTTTCAGGCTTTCCTTGTTTTGCAGGGTAGCAAATACGGTACGGCGCGAGTGCGTGGTGTCATCCTTAGCCTTGGTTAGCAGCGGCTCTACAAACTGACGCAGAGCTTTGGCTTTAGCAACAGTAGTAGTTACGCGCTTCGAGATAATGAGCGACGAAGCCATGTTCGACAGCATCGCGTTGCGGTGGGCGGCAGTGCGGCCCAAGTGGTTGATTTTTTTACCGTGTCGCATCGGACAGTTTTGGGTAAATGCTACGCTTGCGGACCAGGACCACGGCGGGTCGCGAGGAACCTCATTAGAACCCTAATCCCTAGGGCGTAGCGGGTTGAATAAATAATGACAAAAAATTGCTGGCTGCCAATTCCTCTCGACAAGGAGTTAGCAGCCAGCAAGGCAATCTACTTTTAGTCTTCGTCCAAGCGGTACTTGCTCAGGTCCATGCCAAAATGCAGGCCCTTCTCTTCCACTAGGTTTTCCAGTTCGGTGAGGCTCTTCTTACCGAAGTTGCGGAACTTCATCATGTCGGCCATGTCGAGCTGTACTAGCTCGCCTAGGGTCTTAATGTCAGCCGCCTTCAAGCAGTTATAAGCACGTACCGAAAGGTCCATTTCACCAAGCGAGGTTTTGAGCACCTTACGCATAGCGAGGGTTTCTTCATCTATAGGTTCAGCAGCCGCAGGGCGGTTGCCGCTCAGCTGCATCGTGCTGTCCGAGAACAACATGAAGTGCTGAATAAGGATGTTGGCAGCCCCTTTCAGTGCCTCTTCGGGGTGAATCGAACCGTCAGTAGAGATTTCAATCAGCAAACGCTCGTAGTCAGTCTTCTGCTCTACACGAGTGTTCTCGATGCTGTATTTCACGTTTTTAATAGGCGTGTAAATAGCATCGATAGCAATCTGACCGAAAACCTGGTCAGCGGGCTTGTTCTCATCGGCGGGCACATAGCCACGGCCGCGAGCTACCGTCAACTCAAACTCCAGCTCTTTAGCGGGGTCGAGGTTGCAGATAACCAGCTTCGGATTCAGAATCTGGAAGCCTACAGCAAACTTGCCAATGTCGCCAGCGGTGAAGGAATCCTGCCCGCTTACGCGCACCGTAATCTTGTCCTCAATGGCGTCGCTGATTTTTTTGAAGCGCACCTGCTTGAGGTTTAGGATGATTTCGGACATGTCCTCAATCACCCCCTCAATCGTCGAAAACTCGTGCAGCACCGAAGTCGTGCGCACCGACGTGATGGCGAAGCCCTCTAGCGACGAAAGCAGAATGCGCCGCAGCGCGTTCCCAATCGTAACGCCGTAGCCCTTCTCCAGAGGCTTGAATTCAAACGTCCCGGTAAAGTCGTCGGATTTCTCCATTACCACCTTCTCCGGCATCTGAAAAGCTAAGATTGACATATGTGGGGCAGTTAATTTATTGTAACAGGAAAAGCAAGCCTAGGCTTGCTCAATTTTGGGTAGCCAACCAAAACCACCATTCGGTCGTTTTTGTGCCCTTCCGCGCTCAATAGCAGCAGGATAGTAGCACCGGCTCAGCATAAGTGCGGCCCGAACAGCGTCCGGGCCGCACCAAGTGCCACTATTACTTCGAATACAATTCGACGATGAGCTGCTCCGTAATCTTTTCCGGAATCAGGTCACGCGACGGCATATTGGTGAACTTACCCACCATCTCTTTGCCATCCCACTCCAGCCACGAGAACTGACGTGCGTTACGCACGGTCAGCGAAGTCGTGATGGCTTCGAGCGACTTCGACTTCTCACGTACGCCAACTTGGTCGCCAGCGCGGAGTTTGTACGAAGGAATGTTTACTACCTCACCGTTTACCGTGATGTGCTTATGCGACACCAGCTGGCGAGCAGCACGACGGGTGCTAGCAATACCAAGACGGTAAACTACGTTGTCGAGGCGCGACTCCAGCAGACCAAGCAGGTTGTCACCGGTAATACCGGGCAACACAGCAGCCTTATGGAATAGGTTTTCAAACTGCTTCTCGAGCACGCCGTACAGGTATTTCACCTTCTGCTTCTCCATTAGCTGGACAGCATATTCCGACTGCTTCTTGCGACGGCCACGGCCATGCTGGCCGGGGGGGTAATTCTTTTTATTGAGCGCTTTGCTCGGGCCGAAAATCGGCTCCGAAAAGCGACGGGCGATTTTGGCGGTAGGGCCAGTATAACGTGCCATAGTAGGGAAATATCAGAAATGAAAAATCAAACGCGGCGACGCTTGGGCGGGCGGCAGCCATTGTGCGGCAGCGGCGTCACGTCGCGGATGGTCGTCACTTCGATACCAATGTTACCTAGGGCACGGATAGCCGACTCACGGCCAGCGCCTGGGCCTTTCACGAACACCTCGGCTTTGCGCATGCCCAGGTCATGGGCTACTTTGCCGCAGTCGCTAGCTGCCATCTGGGCAGCATAAGGCGTGTTTTTCTTCGAACCACGGAAACCCATCTTACCTGCCGAAGCCCAAGAGATTACTTGGCCGTTCGAGTTGGTTACCGAGATAATGATGTTGTTGAAGGAGGCGCGGATGTGGACCTGGCCCACCTGCTCCACCACGACAAGCCGCTTTTTGGCTTTGTCTTTTCTTTTTTGTGCCATTTGGTTATCGCTATAAACGCGGCAGGTGTTGGCTCCGCCTAACACTCATGAAGAGCACTAAGCAGAGCCGATTGCCGCTACGGGTTATTTCGTTGCTTTCTTCTTGCCGGCCACGGTCTTACGCTTGCCCTTACGGGTACGCGAGTTATTCTTGGTGCGCTGACCACGAACGGGAAGACCTTTGCGGTGACGGAGGCCGCGGTAGCAGCCAATGTCCATCAGACGCTTGATGTTGAGCTGAATTTCCGAGCGCAGTACGCCTTCGGTCTTATGCTCAGCAGCGATAATGGCGCGGATTTCGCCAGCTTCAGCCTCGGTCCAATCTTTAACCTTTTTGTTGACATCGATGCCAGCTTTGGTAAGAATTTTAACCGAGTTGCTCCGGCCAATGCCGAAAATGTAAGTCAGGGCGATTTCGCCGCGCTTGTTGTCCGGGATGTCAACCCCTGCGATACGAGCCATATTGGTTGGTTAGATGTTTGCGGACCAGAAAGCCCGGCAGCGGCTTGGAAGGCGACTAGCTGAATAAAAGTTCAAACTAGTCAGTACCCAAGACTCCGGGCTTCTGAAAAATTAATTTAGCCCTGACGCTGTTTGAAGCGGGGGTTCTTCTTGTTGATAACGTAGAGCTTGCCATTGCGGCGGATGATTTTGCAATCAACGCTACGTTTCTTCACCGAGGTTTTTACTTTCATGACCTTGAAAAGAACGAAAAAATTTATTTGTAACGATACTTAATGCGGCCTTTCGATAGGTCGTAAGGCGACATTTCGAGCTTTACCTTGTCGCCGGGCAGAATCTTAATGTAGTGCATCCGCATCTTGCCCGAGATATGGGCAATCAGCTGGTGGCCATTTTCCAATTCCACGCGAAACATGGCGTTGGAAAGGGCTTCGAGGATGGTACCGTCCTGCTCGATGGAGGCTTGTTTTGCCATAAGGGCTATTGCAGTGCTTTTTCTATGTAGTCAAAGGAGGTCAGAATCTCTGCCTTGTCTTTTCTAACAACAACGGTGTGCTCAAAGTGCGCCGCTGGCTTCTTATCACGGGTTCGGATGGTCCAACCATCTTTTTCCTGTACCACATCCTTCTTACCTAGGGTAATCATAGGCTCGATAGCAAGGGTCATACCTGTTTGCAGTAGTGGCCCAGAGCCCCGCTTACCGTAGTTAGGCACCTCGGGTTTTTCATGCAACTTAGCCCCTACCCCGTGCCCAACCAACTCACGCACTACGCCATAGCCCTTAGGCGACACGTAGTTTTGAATGGCGTAACTGATATCGCCAACACGGTTGCCAGCTATGGCTTGCTCAATGCCTTTATACAACGATGCTTTGGTTTCATCCAATAGACGTTGCACTTCTGGCGTCACCTCTCCGATAGAGTAGGTATAAGCACTATCAGCGTGATAACCATTAAGAAACACACCGCAGTCCACAGTCAGAATATCACCGCTTTGTAGCGGCTCATCTGTAGCAAACCCATGTACTACTACTGAGTTAGGACTCAAGCAGCAGCTGTGGGGAAAACCATACAATCCTTTGAACGAAGGGGTAGCCCCGTGGTCGCGAATGAATTCCTCGGCGCGGCGGTCTAACTGCCGCGTCGTGGCCCCTTCTCGCACCAGCGCAGCTACCTCGCCGTGGGCGCGTGCCAACAGTTGCCCGGCAGCACGCATTAAATCTATTTCTTCTTCAGTCTTATACTGAATAACACCAGTAGCCATTAGCGCTGATTAAGAGGCAATAGCAATTGGCTGTGAAGGCCGACCGCGCAATTTGCCTGATTTCATCATGCCGTCGTAATGACGCATCAATAAATAGCTTTCTACTTGATTGAGCGTATCTAGTACTACACCCACCATGATGATAAGCGAAGTACCTCCGTAGAACAGAGACAGTGGACGAGTAACACCTAGTAGCAATGCTAGAGTTGGGAAGATGGCGATGAGCGCCAATGCAACAGCACCTGGTAACGTTACGCGAGTCAGAATTTCATCAATGAATTCCGACGTGTCCCGGCCCGGCTTTACACCTGGTACGAAACCACCACTTCGCTTGAGGTCGTCCGCAATTTGATTTGGGTTGACGCTGATAGCAGTGTAGAAGTATGTGAAGATGACAATCAGCAGTGCGAATACTGTATTATATACCCAATGTTCAGGTGAAAAATACGCTGCAATAGTAGCTGCTAAGTCACTATTCTTGTCCCAGGCAGAAGCTGCGATGCTCGGTACAAACATCAGCGACTGAGCGAAGATGATAGGCATAACGCCAGCAGCGTTAACCTTCAAGGGGATAAACTGGCGCTGAGCGTCGAGTTGCGTAGCACCACCTACCTGCTTGGCATACTGCACCGGAATGCGACGGACAGCTTGCGTGAGCACGATAACGGCCATTACTACTAGAAACAGCACTACCAATTCTAGCAAGAAAATCAGCGACTTGTTTACACCCTTGGCGGCTGCTTCGCCGATGAGAGCGCCGGGGAGGCGCGACACGATACCAATCATGATAATCATGGAGATACCATTGCCGATGCCTTTGTCAGTAATTTTCTCCCCTAGCCACATGCAAAACAGCGTTCCAGCCGTGATGATGAGCATCGTAGAGATAGTGAAGAAAGTACCCGGCGTAATAATAGCCTCAGCATTAATGGTCGCTAGGAAGCCAACCGACTGTGCCATCACAATCGGAATGGTGAGCACACGGGTATACTGGTTAATTTTCTTCCGGCCCGACTCGCCTTCTTTCTGCAGTTTTTGGAAGTATGGCACGGCAATCGTGAGCAATTGCAGCACGATAGATGCCGAGATATACGGCATGATACCCAGCGCGAAAATAGATGCGTGGCTAAATGCCCCACCGAGCAGCGTATCCAGAATACCGAATACGCCGCCAGTGCCTTGCTTTAGTTGCGTGGGGTCTACACCAGGTAGGACTACGTAGCAGCCTAGCCGGTAGATAGCAATGAAAAATAGCGTATTGAGGATTCGCGTGCGCAAATCCTCAATCGCAAAAATATTTTTTATCGTGTTGATAAACTTATTCATTGCTAATCGATAACAATATAAGCTACAGCGTAACTACTTTGCCACCAGCTTTTTCGATAGCTTCAATAGCTGATTTCGAAAAAGCGTGGGCGTGTACCTCGATAGCGGCGTTAATTTCGCCACGGCCAAGTACTTTGATTTTGGCATTCTTTGACGCCAGGCCAGCTTCGGTGAAGTAGCCGGCAGCCATCGTAGCCGAGTTGTTGGCTTCAAACAGGCCTTGGAGCACATCTAGGTTGATGCCTTTGTACTCAACACGGTTGATGTTCTTGAAGCCGAATTTAGGCACGCGGCGCTGAAGTGGCATTTGACCACCTTCGAAACCCGACTTGCGCGAGTAGCCCGAGCGCGACTTGGCACCCTTGTGGCCACGGGTAGCGGTACCACCACCGCCTGAACCTTCACCACGACCTAGGCGCTTGTTATTGCGCGTGGAGCCGGCGGCGGGTCTGAGATTAGATAGATTCATGACTGGGATAAACGCTTACAGTTCGGTTACTTCCAGCAGGTGCTTCACAGCGTTCACCATGCCCAATACGCTGGGGTTGGCTTCGTGAGTAGCGGTGCTGTTCAATTTATTCAGGCCTAGGGCCTGTACGGTGCGCTTCTGACGCTCGGGGCGGTCGATGGCGCTGCGCACGAGCTTTACTTGAATCTGTGGCATGGTCAATTAACCGTTAAAAACGCGAGCGAGAGAAATGCCGCGCGCCTGAGCGATTTGCATCGGGTCGCGCATTTTAGCGAGAGCAGCAAAGGTAGCCTTTACTACGTTGTGGGGGTTCGACGAGCCTTTCGACTTAGCTAGTACGTCTTTGATACCGGCAGATTCGAACACGGCACGCATAGCACCACCGGCGATTACGCCCGTACCAGCTGCAGCGGGCTGCACAAGTACGAAACCTCCACCGTAGCGACCTTCCATTACGTGGGGAACAGTGTGCTTATACAGCGGCACTTTTACCACATTTTTACGAGCGTCGTCAATGCCTTTAGCAATGGCGTCGGTTACCTCGTTGGCTTTGCCTAGGCCATAGCCTACGTTGCCTTTGCCGTCGCCTACCACTACGATAGCCGAGAAGCTGAAGCGACGACCACCTTTCACCACCTTGGCTACACGATTGATAGCTACTACTTTCTCTTTGAAATCCGAATCGCCTTGTACGGCGTTATCGTTGTTGCCGCGGCCACCGCGGTCGTTACCGCGACGGTCGTTGCCGCCCCGGTTGTTACCCCCACGGTCGTTGCCACCGGCACCGCCACCACGGTTGTTGTTGTTATACTCTGCCATGATGCCTTAGAAATTGAGGCCGCCTTCGCGGGCTCCTTCTGCCAATGATTTAACGCGACCGTGATAGAGGTAACCCGAGCGGTCGAACACTACTTTGGTAATGCCAGCTTCTTGCGCCTTAGCGGCGATTTCGCGGCCTACGGCGGCGGCTAGGGCCACGCCGTTACCGCCTTCGGCGGTTACCTTTTTCGACGAAGCGGCAGCCAGCGTGCGGCCAGCCGTGTCGTCGATAATCTGGGCGTAGATGCCCGTGTTGGAGCGGAACACCGACAGGCGCGGGCGCTCCGGCGTGCCGGACACTTTCGTGCGGATGATGCGCTGAATGCGCTTCCGGCGAGATGCTTTATCGAAAGCCATGATACTAGATTACTTTTTAGCGGCAGTCTTGCCGGCTTTACGACGAACGATTTCACCCACGAAGCGAACACCTTTGCCTTTGTAAGGCTCCACTTTGCGCAGTGAGCGGATTTTAGCGGCTACTTGGCCAACAAGCTGTTTGTCAATGCTGGTCAGGGTAACGATGGGGTTCTTACCTTTTTCGGTAACGGCGGTAGCCGATACTTCGGGAGGCATAGCCAGGTACACGTTGTGCGAGTAGCCGAGCGACAGTTCCAAAGCTTTGCCGTTGAGGGCAGCTTTGTAACCTACACCTACCAGCTCGAGCTTGTGCTCGTAGCCAGCGCTTACGCCAGTAATCATGTTGTTGATGAGGGCGCGGTAGAGGCCGTGCATAGCCTTGTGACGCTTCTGGTCGGTGGGGCGGGTTACTACCACACTGCCATCTTCGGTAGATACCGCGATGTCACGGTCTACTTGCTGGGTTAGCGTGCCCTTGGGGCCTTTCACCGTTACGGTGTTGTCGTTGTCAACCGAAACCTGCACACCGCTGGGCAGGCTAATCGGCAATTTACCAATGCGGGACATATAGAATACTAGTGCTTAGCAGGTTAGTACACGTAGCACAGCACCTCGCCGCCCACGTTCTCGTTTTTAGCCTCCTTTTCGGTCATTACCCCTTTCGAGGTCGACAGGATAGCAACACCTAGGCCGCTCAGCACGCGGGGCAGGTTCTCGACATGCCGATACTGGCGCAGGCCGGGAGTGCTTACCCGCTCCAGCTTGGTGATAGCTGGGGCTTTGGTGGTGGGGTTGTACTTGAGGGCGATTTTAATCACGCCTTGTGCCGAGGTATCATCAAAACGGTAGCTCTGAATGTAGCCCTTGTGATAGAGCACTTTCGTGATTTCCTTTTTGATGTTGCTGGCCGGGATTTCCACTACCCGGTGGTTCGCCTTGATGGCGTTGCGCAACCGGGTCAGGTAATCAGCAATCGGGTCAGTATTCATTTGGTTGTAATTGGCCCACAACTTGGGGCCGCAAAGATAAGAAAATTTCGCAGCAGTAGCTAGCAGCCCTACAGCGAAATTTCAGTTAAGACTACTGGGCTCGGCTTTCGGGGCGCGGCCCATGGTTTCTTTCGGCAACCTGCCAAATATCGGGTGGGCAAGCCCACAGGTATTCTGTTTCGGGCTGCAAAGGTACGTCGAGGTCTGAGACTTATGCAACTGACTAAGCGTAAAAATTTATGAACATAAGTAAGCGGCTTGTATTCCTTAGTCAGTCGCGTACCTAGCACCACCAGCTGGTATAGCGTTATTTTACCTTTCGCATGAAGATTTTATTGGTAGAGGATGAGGCTAGCCTAGCCTCTTTTATTCAAAAGGGCATGGTGGCGGAGGGCTACGAGCTACGCGTGGCCTATGATGGCACGATGGGCCAACGGTTGTTTGACCAGCAGCCGTTTGACGTGGTGGTGCTCGACGTGAACTTGCCGGGTATGAATGGCTTTGAGTTGTGTCGCTATATCAAGCAGCACTCGGCGCACCAAGCGGTATTACTGCTAACAGCACTTGATGGCTTGCAGGATAAAGAAAGCGGCTTTGGGGCGGGAGCCGACGACTACTTGGTCAAGCCGTTTGAGTTTCGGGAATTGCTACTGCGCATTCGGGCGCTGGCCCGGCGTAGCATCGCCTATGCGGGCCAGCATACTATACTGCGTGTGGCTGACCTAGAGATGGATACTGATACCCGGCTGGTACACCGGGCCGGCCAACGCATTGAGCTTACGACCCGCGAGTATTCGCTCCTTGAATACTTACTGGTAAATAAGGGCAAGAGTGTCAGCCGCATTGATATTGCCGAGAAGGTTTGGGATTTACACTTTGATACAAATACCAATGTCATAGACGTATATATCAATTACTTGCGTAATAAGATTGATAAGAAATTTGAGCCTAAGCTGCTGCATACCATTGTAGGGCGGGGCTACATGCTACAAGGATAGGCGATTGCCTAACCTCTACCCTGACTTGCTATGCAAATTCGCCATAAGCTGCTTCTCTGGTTTGCGGGGCTAGTGAGCGTGCTGCTCCTGGCATTTTCGGCTTATGTGTACTGGAGCTACGCCGAGTTTCGGACGCAGGGCTTCGAACAGCGGTTGGTACGCAAGGCTGAACTGCTATACCAAGTGCTCGACGATGCGCGAGTAAATGAGGCACTGGCGACGCTCCCTGAGCAAGCAGGCTATATCTATAGCCCCACCGACCAGTTGGTTTACGCTAGCCCTAACGCGGGTGACTATCATCCCTCAGCAGAGTTCTTAGCAGAGGTACGGCAACAGGACCGAGTAGCATTCGACTTTACTAGCCCCAACCATATTTATCCGAAGGAGGGCGTGGCTCTTACCTTTCGGCGGCCACCTGAGCCAGGGCGCTACTTAGCCATTGTAACGGCTTATGATAACGCCGGCTTTACCCGTGAGCACACATTGCTGCGCACCTTGCTTTACGGCTACCTAGGAGCGGTGGTGCTAGTGGCGGGGCTGGGCCTGGTGTTTGCACGGTGGGCACTACTGCCATTTAATCGCCTTATTAGCCAGCTGCGACGGCCGGGATTAATGCAGCCCTTTCGCTTGCAGCCACTGCACCAGCACGATGAAGCCGGAGAGCTAGCTGCTGCCTTCAATGGCCTGCTTGCCCGGCAAGAGGCATTAGCCCAGAGCCAGCAAGCATTCATCGCGCAGGCTTCACACGAGCTACGCACGCCACTTACTACTATCAAGGGATGGCTGGAAACTTCACTGACCTATGATGCTGATGCTGGTAGCCTGCGAGAGGGCATGCGGCAAGCCGCGCAGGAGCTCGACAAGCTCACTGCTTTGGCTAATGGCCTCCTACACCTAGCCCACCTCGAAGGCCTAGGTACGCGCCTAGAGCGCCAACCCCTGGAGCTAATAGACTTACTGCTTGACGTTATTGACACGGTTCAGCACCAACGCCCAGCCCAGCGCTTGGCCCTGGCCGTGGGCGAAGGCGTGCAGCAGCAGCCTAGCGCGCCTGTAGTATTAGGCAACAGTCACTTGCTGCGCACTGCTATTACTAATCTGGTCGATAACGCATGTAAATATTCCGACGGCCAGCCTGTGTCTCTTCGTCTTGAGATGCATACCGACTTAGCCATTCGGCTTGCTATTGAGGACCGAGGCATTGGTATTGCGTCAACCGATGCTGAACGTATTTTTCAGTCACTGACACGAGGTAGCAATAGCCAGCAGGTCAGCGGCTTTGGCATTGGCCTCACGTTGGCCCGGCAAATAGTGCAGCTGCATCAGGGGCAGCTGTGGCTACGGCCTAGGTCGGGTGGCGGCACGGTAGCTGAGGTAGAGCTACCATTGGTGCGAGAAGCAGGTCCGGCGGGTCTCTAATAACTTCTAATCTGACCTTAATACCAGTCTAATAAGCCGGGGAGAGGTTTGCGGCATCATGTCCGCATTTCGTATTCTTTGGCTAGTATTCATTGGGCTGCCGCTGGCCGGCTGGGGCCAGGCGGCCGCGCCACTCACGCTACCGCAGGCGCTAGAGTTGGCCCGCACCAACTATCCGTCACTTCGCGCTCGTCAAGCAGGTATTGCCGCGGCTACGGCCGATGTGCGCACACTACGCGCCACTTATCTGCCGCAACTCACGGCGCAGGCGCAAGCCCTCAATGGCACATCTAACCAGGCGCGGGGGGCGCTACTAGGTGGCATTGGCCCCAATGTGTCGGGGGTGCGCGATTATACCAGTAGTCAGGCGTCTTGGGCTAGTCAGGGAATGCTGTTCATCGATTGGCCAGCTGTGACCTTCGGCCGCTACCGAGCTGATGTGCAGCGCGCCGAGGCCGGCGTGAGCCAAGCTCAGGCCGACTACGAACAAGAGTTATTTCAACACCAGGTACAAGTGGCTGATGCCTACTTACTGGCTTTGGCAGCACAAAAGGCTGTGGCACTGCAAACAGCCAACCTGCGCCGCACGCAAAGCCTGCGGCGAGTAATTCTGGCGGCCACGCAGGCTGGTATTCAGGCCGGCATTGATAGCTCGACGGCCAACGCCGAAAATGCGCGGGCACAACTCCAATTGCTAGTAAGCCGCCAACAGGCTGAGCAACAACGCGTGCGGTTGGCGGGGTTATTAGGGGTGCCTACGCAGCAGTTGGCGCCGGCCGACTCGTCTTTATTCTTTACCCGCCTGCCAGCTTTGCCGGCCGCACCCGATAGCGGTAGCTTACTGCGCCACCCTACCCTATTGGCTTATCGGCAGCGCGTGGCGGCGAGCGATGCAGCAGCTAAGTATTTGGCTTCTAACAATCGGCCAACCCTATCGCTAGTAGGTGCCACTTGGGGCCGAGGCTCGGGCGCGGCCTCTGCAGCCAGCCCCGATGGGTCATTTAACATCAACCCATCGTTAGGCGCGGGCCTGCCTTTTAAGGTTTACAACTACGCGGTAGGCGCGGCGCTCACCTGGCGTGTGACCGAGCTGCTGCACAGCCGGCGCGCCGCCACAGCTCAGTTGGCCCGCTCCGAGCAGGCTCGCGCCGAGTATAGCCAACAAGAGCTGCTACTCCGCACCGAGCAGCAAAACGCCCGTAGCCAGCTCGACCTAGCTCGCCAGAGCGCACAAGCCGCGCCCGCCCAGCTCGACGCTGCTCAACGGGCCTATACCCAGGCCCAGGCGCGCTACAATGCTGGCCTTGATAACCTAGTAGTGCTTACCCAGGCCACACTGGTACTCAACCGCGCCGAAACTGACCAGGCCATTGCCATCAACAACGTGTGGCGGGCACTGCTGCTGCGCGCCGCTACTAGCGGCACCCTCTCAGATTTTACTGGGCAGCTACCCTAGGGCGCTGGGCCACGCTTTTGTCATTGCTTCGCTAGTGTTCGCAACGACAAGCCAAATTCTTTATTAGAAACTATTCCATATACCATGCTAAAAGCCGCTCTTGCCAAACCCATTGCCGTGTTGGTGGCCCTGGTGGGCATCCTCGTGTTTGCGGGGCTGGCCCTAGGGCGCATTCCAGTCGATATTTTCCCGCGGCTGAATCTACCCACCATCTACATTGCGCAGCCTTACGGTGGCATGACGCCAGCCCAGATGGAAGGCTTTATTGCCACGCGCTACCAAAACCAGATGCTCTATGTTTCGGGCATCAAGAACGTGGAGGTGAAGAACATCCAGGGGCTTTGCCTGGTAAAATGCGTGTTTTACGAAGACACCAACATGGCCCAAGCGGCGGGGGAAGTGGCCTCGCAGGTAAGCCGGGTGCTCAATTATTTCCCGCCTGGCACGGTGCCACCCATTGTGGTGCGCTTCGATGCTTCGTCGCTGCCAGTGGGGCAACTGGTATTTAGTAGCCCCACGGCTACCCTAGGGCAAATGCAGGACCTAGCCTCGACACGAGTGCGCCCTCTGTTTTCGCAGATTCCAGGAGCATCAGCACCATCACCGTTTGGCGGTAACGAGCGCACAGTGGTAGTGCGCGTAGACCCCGAGCGCATGAAAAGCTACCAGCTTACGCCCGATGAAATCGTGGCAGCTATTGTGCGCAATAACCAAGTATCGCCGGCCGGGGCGGTGAGTATGGGCGACTACACGGTACTCACGCCCAGCAACGCCACTATCAACCGCATTCCCGATTTCTTGAACATTCCGCTGCGCCAGGGTGTGGGGCCGACAGTATTTGTGCGCGATGTAGCCCGCGTGGAAGACGCCACCGATACACCAGTGGGCTATGCCCTTATCAACGGCAAGCGTTCGGTATACATCCCAGTTACAAAATCGGCCGACGCCTCTACCATGAGCGTGGTGAAGGCTCTACGGGCCAAGTTGCCTGAGATGCAAGCCCTATTGCCCGATAATATCCATCTGAGCTATGAGTTTGACCAATCGGTGTACGTGACGCAGGCTGTGCATAGCTTGGCCTTCGAGGGTGGCCTAGGGGCACTACTCACGGGCTTGGTAGTACTGCTTTTCCTGCGCGATTTGCGCTCATCGCTCATCGTTATTCTTACTATTCCGGCGTCCATTCTGGCGGCCATTCTGCTGTTGCAGCTTACCGGACAGACCATCAATTTGATGACACTGTCGGGACTGTCGCTGGCCATCGGCATTCTGGTGGACCAGGCCACAGTAGTAATTGAGAACATTCACCAACACCTGGAGCTGGGCAAAACCAAGGCCCGCGCCATTTTGGATGCCAGTCAGGAGGTATCATTTCCGCTGCTGCTCATCACGCTTAGTATTCTGGCGGTGTTTGCGCCTTCATTTCTAATGACGGGGGTACCTAGGGGCATGTTTATACCACTGTCCTTGTCGGTAGGCTTCTCGATTATCGTCTCGTACTTACTCTCACAGAGCTTCGTGCCGGTGCTGGCCAATTGGTGGCTGAAAGACGAACCGCACCACGTCGCACCTAGGTCCGAAACCGACGACCTCAACGATACTGAGCCCGCTCCTACCCCCGACGAAAAAGCCACCGGCTTCGAGCGCGTAAAATTGGGTTACCTCCGCCTGCTTGACCACTTGTTAGCCCACCGTGCACTCGTGCTCGCGGCTTACGGCGTGGTGTGCGCGGTCCTGATTGGTGGCTGCTTCTACCTCATTGGGCAGGATATGATGCCCAAAATCACGCACGGGCGGCAGTTTCAATTGCGCATCATCGCGCCGCAGGGCCTACGCATCGAGCGCACTGAGGCTCGCACCAAGCAGGTCATCAACATCATCGGGCAGTTAGTAGGACCTAAAAATGTAGCCATTACCTCGGCCTTCGTGGGTATGACGCCCAGCAGCTACGGCACCAGTGCGTTGTACGTATTCAACGCTGGCCCACACGAGGCCGATTTGCAAGTCAATCTCGCCGAAGACTACGAAGTCAAAAACCTCGACGCCCTCAAAGACCAGATTCGCCAAACCGTAGCCAAGCGGGTGCCCGACGTGCAAATCAGCTTTGAGCCAATTGAGCTTACTGATAAAATAATGAGCCAGGGCGCTCAGACTCCCATCGAAGTACTAGTGGGTGGCAAAGACCTAACCGAAGGTCAGGCTTACGCTGACCGGCTAGCCGACCGCCTGCGCAAGATTCCGTACTTGCGCGACGTGCGCCTTAACCAGCCGTTGCGCTACCCCACCGTGCAAGTGGAAGTAGACCGCGAGCGCGCCGCCCAGTTTGGCCTCACGCCCGACCAGATTTCGCGCTCATTGGTGGCAGCTACATCGAGCAGCCGTTTCACAGCTAAAAACCTGTGGCTCGACCAAAGCAAAGGCTTTTCCTACCAAGTGCAGGTGCAGCTTTCAGCCCGCGACATGACCTCCAAGGCTGACATGCTGAGCGTGCCTATGATACCGGGCCAGTTGCGCCCTACCCTCGGCGACGTAGCCACGCTGCGCTCCACTACTATCCCTGGCGAGTACGACCGCATCGGGCCGCGCCGCATCATCACGGTGTCGGCCAACATTGCGGGGCAAGACCTAGGTACTGCTACTCAAGCCGTGCAGCAGGCTATCAAAGAAGCGGGCACGCCGCCTAAAGGCTCGTCAGTTGAACTGCGCGGCTTGGCCCAGCTGCTGCAAGAAACCCTAGGTAGCCTACAAACCGGCCTAGGGTTGGCCGTGGTGGTCATTTTCCTGCTGCTTGCGGCCAACTATCAGTCATTCAAAGTAGCCGGCGTAGTACTCGTAACGGTACCCGCCGTGCTAGCAGGTTCGCTGGCCCTACTGTTAGCCACCGGCCAGACACTTAATCTACAATCGTACATGGGCCTCATCATGTCGGTGGGCGTGTCGGTGGCCAATGCGGTACTGGTCGTCACCAATGCCGAAACCCTACGCCTGCGCTACCGCGATGCCGTAGCCGCCGCCCGCACAGCCGGCGCGGCCCGCCTGCGCCCCATCCTCATGACCAGCATTGCCATGATTGCCGGCATGCTCCCGATGGCCTCGGGCCTGGGTGAAAGCGGCGAGCAAACTGCCCCCCTAGGGCGCGCCGTTATCGGCGGCCTTCTAGCCTCTACGGTGGCAGCGCTCTTCATCCTGCCCATCGCATTTGCCGCGGTGCAGCGCAAAACAGGCTTTGATTCGGTTTCACTCGACCCCGACGACCAGCACAGCCCCGTGTATGATGGCCAGTCTGCTCTGGCCAAAGAGCCCGAGCTAGTAACGGCGCACTAACCTAGGCGCTGCTCCCATCTTTTTTATTCACTTCTCTGCTATTTGCTTTATGCGTGCTCGTTCTTTTTTGTACCCAATTATCGGCGCGGCTGGGCTCCTAGCCGGCTGTTCGTCGGCCAGCTCTTCCGATACTGCTTCTGATAAGCCCGAAAGCGAAGTGCCCGCTAACTCACAGCTCGATGCTGTGTATGTTACAGCCACCCAGCCTGCTCAGTCGCTAAGCTTGCCGGGCGAGTTAGAAAGCTACTTTCAAACCGATATCTCGCCCCGCGTGAGTGCTTATGTGCTGCGTCTGCACGCTGACATCGGCGACCATGTGCGCCAAGGGCAGGTACTAGCCGACCTAGATGCCCCTGAGCTAACCGCTGCCCTCAACGAAGCCGCCTCTAAGCAGAAAGCGGCCGAGGCTGTGTTGCAGTCCAGCCGCGGCACCTATCACCGCCTCCGCCAAACTGCCCGCACCGCCGGGGCTATTGCACCACTCCAACTAGCTCAGGCCCGCACGCAGGTCATCACCGACAGCCTGAACGTGGCTGCCGCGCAGTCGCACTACAATGCGGCCAAGCAAATGACCAATTACCTGCACCTCACCGCACCCTTCGCCGGTGTCATCACCGAGCGTAATTTGTCGCCAGGCGCGGCTGTAGGCACGGGTGGCCCCGGCTCTCTACCGCTATTCAAGCTGCGCCAGCTTAGCCGACTGCGCCTACGCGTGGCCGTGCCCGAAGCCTACGTAGCCGAGGTGCACCAAGGTAGCCCAGTCGAGTTTTCGGTAAAGCCTTTTCCTGGCCGCATTTTCGTGGGCCGCATCACGCGCATTGCGGGCAGTGTGCAGGCTGCCACTCGCTCCGAGCAGATAGAGATTGATATTCCCAATGCTAAGGAAGACTTGAAGCCTGGTATGTTCGCCTCAGCCAGCTTGCCTATCACCCGCCCCCAAAGCAGCATCTTCGTGCCTAAGTCGTCCATTGTCACTACGGCCGAGCGCACTTACGTCATTCGCATAGCGCAGGGCCATGCCAGCTTAGTTGACATCCAGCAAGGTGATGAAAATAATGGCCAAGTGCAAGTGTTTGGCAAGCTTAAGGCTGGAGACGTGGTACTGCATACTGGCACCGAAGACGTAGCCGAGCAACAGGCAGTACAAGTAGCAGTGAAGTAAAGGCTTGAGCTTTTCACACCAATTACCAGTGTATTTATTACTATGTCTGTCGTGGAATAAGCCGACTATGCTCTAGCACTAGCGTGTCGTTTACTATCAATCTATCCTGCTCTGATAGATACACTAGGCGAAATGAGTATTGCGTTGTACACCCCTGCCTTCCTAGTAGTTTATCACGGTCTTTAGACAGACAAGCAGAATAACTGCGCCAGCGACCTTATAAATCGTCATAAGCAAACAGGCCACCATCACTAAGCGGATAAATTATCAGATTAGGGTTCGAGCCTTTTGACTCAAACCCTAATCTGCCATTCTCCGACAAGCCTTCATTGAAGGTTAGCTGGCTTTTTGTGATTACAAGACACACAATAAATAATCAATAGCAGCAATAGAGTTTTAATCCTACATTCCACACTAAGTTGAGTTTATTCAAATGACAAGACAAAACCTAGATGATTAAGTAGGCCTATTTGCACACGAAAAAGCCCAATGTAATTTGATTACATTGGGCTTTTAAATTATAGCAGTTGGTAGGCTACCAGCTCGACTTCGTCACACCGGGAATCTTACCAGCCAGTGCCATTTCGCGGAAACGAACGCGGCTGATGCCAAACTTGCGCATATAGCCACGGGGGCGGCCGTCAATCATGTCGCGGTTGTGCAGGCGCACGGGCGACGCGTTGCGGGGCAGCTTGTCAAGGCCAGCGTAGTCACCGGCAGCTTTCAGTGCCTTGCGCTTCTCAGCGTAGCGGGCTACCAGGGCAACGCGCTTGCGAGCCCGGGCTTTGATGGATTCTTTAGCCATTATTGAGCGTCCTTTTTAGCGTTAGCGAAGGGCATCCCGAAGGCGCGGAGCAGCTCGTAGCTCTGCTCGTCGTTTTCGGCGGTAGTCACGAAAGTGATATCCATACCGGAGATGCCTTTGATTTTGTCAATCGAAATCTCAGGGAAGATAATCTGCTCTTTCACACCTAGGGTGTAATTACCCCGGCCGTCGAAGCCTTTATCGTTGATGCCTTTGAAGTCACGTACGCGGGGCAGGGCTACCGTCAGCAGACGGTCCATGAACTCGTACATGCGCTCACCACGCAGCGTTACGCGTGCGCCAATCGGCATACCCTCACGGAGCTTGAAGTTCGACACCGAACGCTTAGCGATGGTGGGAACGGCTTTCTGACCAGTGATGGTCGTTAGCTCTTCAACCCCGTTGTCCACCAGTTTCTTGTCAGCAACAGCGGCACCGATGCCACGGTTGATGCAGATTTTGGTGATGCGTGGTACCTGCATTACGCTCTTATACTGGAATTTCTCCTGAAGCGCTGGTACTACTTCTTTCTCGTATTTATCTTTCAGTCGGGCCATTGTCGTAGCGGATTAAGCGTTGGCCGAATCAACCTTCTTCACATTGGAAACGTGAATCGGGGCTTCGATTTTAGTGATGCCGCCCTGGGGGTTTTTCGCGCTAGGCTTGTTGTGCTTAGTCACCAGGTTAAGGCCTTCCACGATGACGCGCTGGGTAGAGCGGTTCACCGACTTAATAACGCCACGCTTGCCCTTCTCGTCGCCGGCAATTACGAGTACGTTGTCGCCCGTTTTCACGTGCAGCTGAACGGGGGCTGCTTTCTGTTTCGTCGCCATAGCTTAGATTACTTCGGGGGCTAGCGATACGATTTTCATAAACTGCTTCTCGCGCAGCTCACGAGCCACTGGCCCGAAAATGCGCGTGCCGCGGGGCTCGTCGTTGTTGTTGAGCAGTACAGCAGCGTTGTCATCGAAGCGGATATAAGAACCGTCTTTACGACGGATTTCTTTCTTTACACGTACGATAACGGCTTTGCTAACCGTACCCTTCTTGGCGTTACCCGAGGGGATAGCCGATTTGATAGCTACCACGATTTTATCGCCAACTGTAGCATATTTCTTGCCCGTGCCACCCAGTACGCGGATGCAGAGCACTTCCTTGGCGCCGCTGTTGTCGGCTACCGTGAGGCGGGATTCTTGCTGTATCATCGTTCAGGATTACTTAGCACGTTCAACAATTTCAACCAAGCGCCAGCGCTTAGTCTTGCTCAGGGGGCGGGTGCTCATGATGCGCACCAGGTCACCTTCACCACACTCGTTTTTCTCGTCGTGGGCGTGGAACTTGGTGGTTTTGCTCACGAACTTGCCGTAAATCGGGTGCTGGTGCTTAGCAACTACTGCAACCGTGATGGATTTGTCCATCTTATTGCTAGTCACCTTGCCAATGATTTCTTTCCGCATGTTGCGGTCAGAACCAGCTTCGTGCGCAGGCAGCAGGTTTTCTTGAGTCGGTTCCATGATTAGGCTTTAGTAGAAGCCTGCTCATTGTTCCGACGCGAAAGCTCCGTTTGCAGGCGAGCAACGGTTTTGCGGTTGACCTTCAGACGGCCAGGATTTTCGAGCGGGCTGATAGCGTGCGCAAAGCGCAGCTGCTGGCCATTGGTTTGCTCGGTTTTAATCTGATTGCGCAGGTCCTCGATGGACAGGGCGCGGATTTCTTCGTTTTTCATCGAATTAAGCAGCGGCTTCTACGTAGTCGCGACGAACTACAAATGAGGTACGAACCGGCAGCTTCTGAGCAGCCAAACGCAGCGACTCTTTAGCAACTTCGAGGCTCACGCCATCCGATTCAAACATGATTTGGCCGGGCTTCACGCAGGCCACCCAATATTCGGGAGAACCTTTACCCTTACCCATCCGCACTTCAGCAGGCTTCTTGGTAATTGGCTTGTCGGGGAAAATGCGAATCCATACTTGCCCTTCGCGTTTCATGGCACGGGTCATGGCAATACGAGCAGCCTCAATCTGGCGAGCCGTAATCCAAGAGATTTCCAGTGACTTAAGCGCGAACGAACCGAAGTCTATGGAGCTGCCGCGATAGGCTAGGCCTGTTACGCGACCCTTTTGCATCTTGCGATACTTGGTCCTTTTCGGTTGTAACATCTTGAGTAAAAAAAGAAAACTTGAAAAATTATTAGCGTTAAACCGTACCCTGAAAAGAATAATTCAGGATACGGTCTAGACTGTCAACTAAAGTTTAGCGACGGGGGCCGCCACCTTGGCCGCCACGGTTAGCGCCGCCACCTTGGCCACCGCGGTTGCCACCGCCTTGACCACCACGGTTAGCACCGCCACCTTGGCCATCACGACGCGGGCCACGGTCACCACCACGGTCGCCATCGCGACGCGGGCCACGGTCACCACCACGGTCGTTGCGTGGGCCACGGTCGTTACGACCGCCGCGCTCGTCGCCGCCTTGGCCACCAGCAGGAGCTTGGTTAGGCGACAAGTCAGGCTTGCCGAACACTTCACCACGCATTACCCACACTTTGATGCCGATTTTGCCGTACACCGTTTGGGCTTCCGACAGGGCATAGTCGATGTCAGCGCGCAACGTGTGCAGCGGAGTACGACCTTCTTTATATTGCTCCGAGCGAGCGATTTCAGCACCACCTAGGCGGCCACCGCACTGAATCTTGATGCCTTCAGCACCAGCGCGAAGCGCGGCCTGAATCGACATTTTCATCGCACGACGGAAAGAGATACGAGCAGCCAGTTGCTGAGCGATGCTCTCACCTACTAGGCGGGCATCCAGTTCAGGACGCTTAATCTCGAAGATGTTGATTTGAACGTCCTTCTTGGTAATTTCCTTGAGTTCGTCCTTAATCTTATCAACCTCTTGACCGCCCTTACCAATTACCACACCCGGACGAGCCGTATTGATAGTGATGGTAATGCGCTTCAGAGTACGCTCGATAACAATGCGCGAGATACCACCCTTTTGGATACGGGCATTGATATACTTGCGGATTTTCTCGTCCTCAACTAGTTTATCGGCGAAGTCTTTGCCGCCGTACCAGTTGGAGTCCCAGCCTTTGATAACGCCGAGTCGAAAGCCAACCGGATTTACTTTTTGTCCCATGGTAGATTAGGCGTTAGCGGGGGTTTCGGTTGAAGTTGCCGCGTCAATAGTAGAGATAGCGCGGTTCAGCGCATTCAGCTCTTTCTTCGACATCTGCGACTCACGCTGCGGACCAACCGTCAGCGTAATATGGTTCGAACGCTTACGGATGCGGTGACCACGGCCCTGGGGGGCGGGGCGCAAGCGCTTTAACTGACGTCCTTCATCTACCGAGATTTCGGTTACGTAAAGGTTAGCGTCTTCAATGCGCTCATCAGCGTTCTTCTGCTGCCAGTTGGCCAGAGCCGACAAGAGCAGTTTCTCAACGCGCTCAGCACCCGAGTTAGCCTCAAAGCGGAGCAGGCCGAGGGCCTGGGTTACGCGCTTGCCGCGTACCAGATTGGCTACCAGGCGCATTTTGCGCGGCGAGGTAGGCACGTTACGGAGTTTGGCTACTGCTTCCATCTTAACGCTTGCCTTTATCTTTTTTGGCGACGTGGCCGCGGAAGTTGCGCGTGGGCGCAAACTCGCCGAGCTTGTGGCCGACCATGTTTTCAGTTACATAGACCGGGATGAACTTATTCCCGTTGTGGACTGCGAAGGTGTGGCCTACGAAGTCGGGCGAAATCATCGAGCGGCGCGACCAAGTCTTTACCACTGACTTCTTGCCAGCGCTTTCTAGCGCTTCTACCTTTTTCTCGAGCCGGAAGTCAATGTACGGCCCTTTTTTGAGTGAACGTGCCATATATTACTTCTTGCCTTTGCGGCTGACAATCAGGTTTTCTGAGTACTTATTCTTGTTGCGGGTCTTCTGGCCCTTAGCGAAGATGCCGTTACGGCTACGTGGGTGACCACCCGACGATTTACCTTCACCACCACCCATTGGGTGGTCAACAGGGTTCATAGCTACACCACGAACGCGGGGACGACGACCAGCCCAACGGTTGCGACCGGCTTTGCCCATCACAACATTCATGTGGTCACCGTTAGATACTGTACCAACCGTGGCGGTGCAGGTAACAAGTACCATGCGCATCTCGCCGGAAGGCAGCTTGAGAGTAGCATAACGCTCCTCACGGGCTACAAGCTGAGCATAAGTGCCAGCCGAGCGAGCGATAGCGGCACCCTGACCGGGCTGCAACTCGATGTTGTGAACGATAGTACCTAGGGGCATTTCGCGGAGCGGCAAAGCATTGCCAACTTCAGGAGCTACACCGGGGCCCGATACGATAATAGTATCTACATTCAGGCCAGCGGGGGCGATGATGTAGCGCTTCTCGCCATCGGCGTAGTGCAGCAAAGCAATACGAGCGGTACGGTTAGGGTCGTACTCGATGGTTTTCACCGTAGCAGGAACACCGTTCTTGTCACGCTTGAAGTCAACGATACGATACTGGGTCTTGTGTCCACCGCCGATGTAGCGGTTCGACATTTTACCCGAAGAGTTACGACCGCCGCTCTTTTTGAGCGAGGTCAGCAACGACTTCTCCGGCGTCGACGAGGTAAGCTCGTCGAAGGCCGGGGCCACGCGGAAGCGTTGGCCTGGCGTGGTTGGTCTGAGTTTTTTAAGTGCCATTACTAGCTAGTTGGGCTTTTGCGGCGAAGGCAATTAGAGATTGCCGTAGAAATCAATGATGTCACCATCTTTCAGGGTCACAACGGCTTTTTTACCGTGCGAGCGACGACCCGAAACTTGGCCACCTTTGGTGAACTTCGACTTTACTTTGCCAATCGTGCGCATCGTGTTAATGCCTAGCACGGTCACACCGTAAAGTTGCTCGATGTCCTTCTTAATCTGCACCTTATTAGCCGTGCGTTCTACTTCGAACACGTAACGGCCTTTTTCAGTGAGGCTAGTAGCCTTCTCGGTGATAATGGGGCGTTTCAGCGTGCTCATTATTCGGCGGAGTTATTAGCGGTGTACAATTGCTCCAGCGAACGCAGACCATCCTCGCTTAGCAGCAGGGTGTCAGTGTTCAGCAAATCGTGGGTGTTAAGGGCTACAGGGGTAGCGATTTTCACCTTCTGCACGTTACGAGCGCTCAGCAACAAGTTCTTGTCAGCCTCAGCAGCTACATACAAGGTCTTACGGCCATTGTTGAGCTTCAAACCGTCGAGGATAGCAACAAACTCTTTGGTCTTAGGAGCACTCAGCGTGAGATTTTCAACCAAGGCTACTTTGCCTTCACGAGCCAGCACCGATAGAGCCGACAGACGAGCAACACGCTTGGTTTTCTTATTCAGTTTGAAGCTATAATCGCGGGGCTGTGGGCCGAACATACGGCCACCACCTACGAATACACCTGATTTCATTGAGCCAGCACGGGCACCACCGGTGCCTTTCTGCTTCTTCAATTTCTTAGTGGTGCGAGCCACTTCGGCACGCTGCTTCGATTTGTGCGTACCCTGGCGCTGGTTGGCCAGGTACTGCTTCACGTCGAGGTACATGACGTGCTCGTTCGGCTCATGGCCGAACACGGCGTCGGACAGCGTAACCTTGCGGCCGGTGTCTTCGCCTTTGCTATTGAATACGGACAGTTCCATCTCTAGTAAGCTTAGCAGGTTATTTCTCTAGAACCACGTAGCCATTCTTGGCACCGGGCACTGAGCCACTTACCAGAATCAGGTTCTTGTCAGCTACAATACGCATCACCTTCAGGTTCTGAATCTTGACGCGGTCGGTGCCCATGCGGCCACCCATGCGCATTCCTTTGAATACGCGCGAAGGCCACGAGCAAGCACCGATAGAACCGGGGTGACGCAGACGGTTGTGCTGACCGTGGGTTTGACCACCCACACCTTGGAAGTTGTAGCGCTTTACAACACCCTGAAAGCCTTTACCTTTTGAGGTGCCAACTACGTCAACAAACTCACCTTCTTCGAACAGCGAGGTTTCAACCGTGCTGCCGAGAGTAAAGGTGGCGATGTCTTCCGTACGGAACTCTACCAAACGCTTCTTGGGGGTGGTGCCGGCTTTGGCGAAGTGGCCAGCCAGTGCCTTAGTGGTATTCTTCGCTTTCTTCTCGCCATAGGCGATTTGAACAGCGTTGTAACCGTCGTTCTCGACAGTCTTAACCTGCGTCACTACGCACGGACCCGCTTCGATAAGCGTGCAAGGAATGTTCTTCCCGTCCGGAGTGAAGAGGCTTGTCATACCGATTTTTTTACCGATGATGCCAGGCATTCTGTGTGGATATTAAATGACACAAAAAGAAAAGGCCCGAGTGGCCTTTTCGCTAAGGGAGTGCAAAGGTAGGGGTTTTTTCTGAGAAAAACCAGAGTAGTTGGTAAATAAATTTAGCAGTGAGGCATTTAGCTCTCGTTCCCGCTCCTAGATGGGTCTAGCAAGCTGCTAATACAAAAAGCCCCGCCGGTTATAGACCGACGGGGCTTTCATATTAAGCGCTAAGCTCAGACTTTGATTTCAACGTCTACACCGCTGGGCAGTTCCAGTTTCATCAACGCATCTACTGTCTTGCTGCTGGTCGAGAAAATGTCAACCAGACGCTTATAGGTGCAGAGTTGGAATTGCTCCCGGCTCTTCTTGTTCACGTGGGGCGAGCGCAGCACCGTGTACTTCTCTTTTTCCGTGGGCAACGGAATAGGGCCGCTTACGATGGCACCAGTAGCTTTTACTGCCTTCACGATTTTTTCGGAAGACTTGTCGACCAGGTTGTGGTCGTAGCTTTTCAGCTTGATTCTGATTTTTTGGTTCATGGTTGGTTAGGGCCGATTGCCCTAGGGTTGACAAGCTGAATTAATATTAGGCGCGAGTGCCTTTAGTCTTAGCAACGATGGCATCAGCCATGTTGGTGGGCACCTGCTCGTAGTGTGAGAAGGTGAGCGAAGCCGAGGCACGGCCCGAAGACAGCGTGCGCAGGTCGGTTACGTAGCCGAACAGTTCCGACAGCGGAACGTCAGCTTTGATAACCTGAGCACCACCTTTGGTGTCCATGCCTTTCATAAGACCACGACGACGGTTCAAATCACCGGTTACTGGACCCGTGTATTCGTCGGGGCAAACTACTTCAACAGCCATGATGGGCTCAAGCAGTTTCGGACCAGCCTTGCGAGCAGCTTCGCGGAAGCCGTCACGAGCAGCGAGTTCGAATGACAGGGCGTCCGAGTCAACGTCGTGGTACGAACCGTGGAACAGGCGCACCTTCATCGTTTCGATGGGGAAGCCAGCCAGCGGTCCACGCTTCATAGCTTCTTCAAAACCCTTCTGGATGGGCTGAATGAATTCGCGAGGGATAACACCACCAACGATAGCGTTATCAAACTCCAAACCGGGTTTCTCCGGCTCAGCCTCTTTCGGACCAAGTTCAAACACGATGTCGCCGAATTTACCACGGCCACCGGTTTGCTTCTTGTAGGTTTCGCGGTGCTCAACCTTCTTAGTAAGGATTTCTTTGTAGGCAACCTGGGGAGCACCCTGATTGATTTCTACTTTGAATTCCCGACGCATACGGTCGATGATAATTTCAAGGTGCAATTCACCCATACCACGCAGAATGGTCTGGCCGGTTTCCTCATCGGTGTTAACACGCAAGGTGGGGTCTTCCTCGATGAGCTTGGCAATAGCCATACCCATCTTGTCCACGTCAGCTTGCGTCTTAGGCTCGATGGCGTAACCGATTACTGGCTCAGGGAAGCTCATCGACTCTAGAACAACGGGGTTCTTTTCGTCGGTCAGCGTGTCACCTGTTTTGATATCTTTGAAGCCAACGCCAGCAGCAATATCACCCGCCTGGATTTTTTCAATCGGGTTTTGCTTGTTGGAGTGCATCTGCATGAGGCGCGAGATACGCTCTTTCTTGCCGGTGCGGTTGTTTAGTACATACGAACCACCGTCGAGCTGGCCGCTATAGCAACGGAAGAAGCACAGACGACCTACATAGGGGTCGGTAGCAATTTTGAACGCTAGGGCGGTGAAAGGCTCCGAGTTGTCGGGGTGACGCTCTACCGGCTCGCCAGTCTCAGGGTTGGTACCCTCGATGGCAGGCATGTCAAGTGGCGAAGGCAGGTACGCCATTACAGCATCCAGCATCGTTTGCACACCTTTATTTTTGAAGGCCGAGCCGCACAGTACGGGCGAGAACTTCATGTCGATAACCGCTTTGCGGATAACGACCATCATTTCTTCGCGGGTAATGCTTTCTGGGTCCTCGAAGAATTTCTCCATCAAGGTATCGTCGTACTCAGCTACGCTCTCAATGAGCTTCTCGCGCCACTCGGCTACAGTATCAACGAGGTCCTCGGGAACGGGAATCTCATCGTACGATTTGCCTTCGGTTTTGTCGTCCCATACGATGGCTTTGCCAGTCAGCAGGTCAACTACACCTTTAAAAGTATCTTCAGCGCCAATCGGGATTTGCAGCGGCACAGGGTTAGCGCCCAGCTTGTCCTTAATTTCATTAACAGCTTTGAAGAAGTCAGCACCAGCACGGTCCATCTTGTTGACGAAGCATATGCGGGGTACGCTGTACTTGTCAGCCTGACGCCATACAGTTTCTGACTGCGGCTCTACGCCTGATACGGCGCAGAAAAGGGCTACGGCACCATCAAGTACACGCAACGAACGCTCTACTTCTACCGTAAAGTCAACGTGACCGGGGGTATCAATGAGGTTAATCTTGTACTGCTTAGTCTCGCCGGTCTGGTTGCCCTTTGCGTCGGTGGGATAGTTCCAGAAGGTAGTGGTAGCAGCCGAGGTGATAGTAATACCACGCTCCTGCTCCTGCTCCATCCAGTCCATCGTGGCGGCACCATCGTGTACCTCCCCGATTTTATGGGTTTTACCCGTGTAGTAGAGAATGCGCTCCGAAGTGGTAGTCTTGCCCGCATCGATGTGGGCCATGATACCAATGTTGCGCAGGTACTGAAGGTCTTTATTGACTGCCATTACGGTAGGTTAAATAGCGCGTTAGCGGATTGTTGAGTTCAGAGAGGAAGACAACCAAAGCTGGCTAAACATTCATTCTAAACTCAACAACCCGCTAAACGCCCGATATATTAGAAACGGAAGTGCGAGAAGGCCTTGTTGGCTTCGGCCATACGGTGGGTGTCGTCCTTCTTCTTAACGGCAGCACCTTCACCTTTGGCAGCAGCGATGATTTCGCCAGCCAGCTTGTCTTTCATGGTTTTCTCACCACGGCGACGAGCATACTGAATCAGCCACTTCGAACCAACAGCAATGCGGCGGTCGGCACGCACTTCAATCGGCACCTGGAACGTAGCACCACCTACGCGGCGGCTCTTTACCTCTACGGTCGGCATCACGTTGTTCAACGCTTTGCGCCACATTTCGAGGCCGTTCTCTTTGGTACGGGTCTCCACTTGCTCTACGGCATCGTAGAAGATAGTGTAGGCCAAGTTCTTCTTCCCGTCATACATCATATAATTGACGAAGCGGGTTACGAGCGTCTCCTTGAACTTGGGGTCCGGCAGGAGGATACGCTTTTTTGGTTTTGACTTGCGCATGGTTTATATAGTTGCCAGTTGTTAGTTGTTAGTTGTCAGCTGCTTTAGCAGGTTTACACAACCTAGGCAGCCGACAACTAACAACTGACAACTAATAAATTACTTCTTCTTACCAGGTGCTGGTTTACCACCTTTGCCAGCCGCGGCAGCTTGGCCCGGCTTCGGACGCTTAGCACCGTACTTTGAGCGGCGCTGGAGACGACCATTAACACCAGCCGTGTCGAGAGCACCACGAATGATGTGGTAACGAACGCCAGGCAGGTCTTTTACCCGGCCTCCACGAATAAGCACGATGCTGTGCTCTTGGAGGTTGTGGCCTTCACCGGGAATGTATGCGTTTACTTCCTTACCGTTAGTAAGGCGCACACGGGCCACTTTGCGCATAGCCGAGTTCGGCTTCTTAGGCGTGGTGGTGTACACACGGGTGCACACGCCCCGACGCTGCGGGCACGAATCAAGGGCGGGTGACTTCGACTTGGTAGTCAAAGCCTCACGGCCTTTCCGTACGAGTTGGTTAATGGTTGGCATTTAGCGATTAGTTGAACGGGAGCCGTTTGCCCCCAGAATTTTCAGGCCTGCAAAGGTAAGAAATTAGTTTGGCAATAGCAAACTTGCTGAAAAAGTTAATCTTCCGTGCGCACAGTTGCTAGCGTACTTCCTCTATGCTTCCCCTACCGCACCACCAAAGTTCATCGGGTAGCTCGGTGTTTCTTGGTGCAGCTTGATAGGACCATAACTCTGCTCGAAACGTTGAATATTTTCTTCTAGTGCCGATAGCAACCGCTTCGCGTGTTCAGGTGTAAGCACGATACGAGCTTTCACTTTGGCCTTAGGCACACCGGGCATCATGCGAATGAAGTCAACCACAAACTCGCTGGTGCTATGAGCAATTAGGGCAAGATTAGCGTATTCGCCTTCGGCAATTTCTTCGCTTAGCTCAATGTTGAGCGCGTTTGGGTCCGGGTTTTGGGGTTGGGATGGTTGCATTTAGTAGAATGGTCTGAATTTACAATGATTACTTATTGAGCGAATTATTATATAGAGAACAGATATAGATATTAGCACAATCATAAGCCAATAAACTAATCATAACAACCAAGTAAAGCCTTTTAACTACGTAGAATATGACACTCCACTAGATAAGTATAGACTTGATACTAGCAATAGATAACTACAACCTCATATTACGGCCGTGCTAACCATGGTCCTAATAGCAAAGTTTAAGTATTATTAAACTTTCATATTAGCAAAGAAACAAAAAGCCCCGACTAGCATCAGCTAGCCGGGGCTTTTACTACAAACCTACATCAATCGTTAGTCTTGCACGGTCGTCTCACGCTTAGCACGCGAAGCGCGCTTGGTGGGAGCAGCCGGCTCGGCAGCAGCAGCGTTTTGACGCGCAGCCAAATCCTCTTTTGACGAAACCTCGATGCCTTGGTACTCGCGCAGACCAGTACCAGCCGGAATGAGGTGACCGACAATCACGTTCTCTTTCAGACCGAGCAGTTCATCCGCTTTACCACGAATGGCAGCCTCACTCAGCACCTTGGTCGTTTCCTGGAAGGAGGCAGCCGAGATGAATGAAGCCGTACCCAACGAAGCTTGCGTAATGCCCTGCAATGTGGGCTTAGACACGGCGGGTTGAGCGTCGCGTACTTCAGCTAGTTTCAGGTCACGGCGGCGGAGCGACGAATTTTCGTCACGCAGCTTGCGAGAAGAAATTATTTGACCAGGACGCAGTTCAGTCGAATCACCAGCATCAGTCACGACTTTCATGTCGATGATGATGTCGTTTTCTTCCATCAACGAAACCTTGTCTACGAGCTGATTTTCGAGGAAGCTCGTGTCGCCAGCGTCCATCACAAGCACCTTCTGCATCATCTGACGGACGATAACTTCAATGTGCTTGTCATTGATTTTTACACCCTGCAAGCGGTAAACTTCCTGAATCTCGTTCACGAGGTACTCCTGCACTGCGCCCGGACCCTGAATGTTCAGGATATCATTCGGAGTGATGGCACCATCCGAAAGCGGCGCACCAGCCCGCACGAAGTCGTTATCCTGTACAAGGATGAACTTCGACAGTGGTACCATGTACTTCCGCTTCACACCGTCTTTCGACTCTACGAAAATTTCGCGGTTACCACGCTTCACTGAACCGTAGGTGATAACACCATCGATTTCCGACACTACTGCTGGATTCGACGGGTTACGAGCTTCGAACAACTCTACTACACGAGGCAGACCACCCGTGATATCGCGGGTTTTACCCACGGCGCGGGGAATCTTCGCTAGAATGTGGCCGGCTTTCACTTTCGTGCCATTCTCGACGTTAAGGTGAGCACCCACTGGCATCGAGTACGACTTGTTGGCATCGGCATCAGCACCTTTGGCCGGAATCAGGATAATGGACGGGTTTTGCGCCTTATCCTTTGATTCAGTGATTACCTTCTCGCGGAAACCAGTTTGTTCGTCAGCTTCTTCACGGTAAGTGATGCCCTCAGTAATAGCATCGTACTGGATGGTACCATCGAACTCAGCCAAAATAACGGCGTTGTAAGGGTCCCAGTTTACGAGCTCCTGACCTTTCTCTACCTCTTGTCCTTCTTTAACGAGCAGGAACGAGCCGTAAGGCACGTGGTTAGAAATGAACACTTTACCGGTGCCTTTTTCCACGATACGGATTTCGCCTGAACGACCCATCACCACGTTGGTTTCAGCGCCTTCGGCGTTGGTACCAGCTACGGTGCGGATGTCTTCGAACTCAATCACACCGTTGAACTTAGCGCGGATGTTAGCCTCTACTGCAATGTTAGAAGCCGTACCACCTACGTGGAATGTGCGGAGCGTCAACTGCGTACCAGGCTCACCAATTGACTGGGCAGCAATAACACCTACAGCCTCGCCCTTTTGCACCATGCGGCCAGTAGCCAGGTTACGGCCGTAGCACTTGGCGCAGATACCACGCTTGCTTTCGCAAGTCAGCACCGAACGAATCTCAACCGACTCGATGCTAGTAGCATCAATGCGGCGAGTAGTTTCCTCCGTGATTTGCTCACCAGCGGCCAAAATCAACTCGTCAGTCAGCGGGTCGATAATATCATGCACCGCGGTACGACCTAGGATACGCTCGGCCAACGGCTCTACAATATCCTCGTTGTCCTTCAGAGCGAAGGTTTCGGTACCGCGAAGCGTACCGCAATCGGGTTCGTTCACGATAACGTCCTGCGATACGTCAACTAGACGACGAGTCAGATAGCCGGCGTCAGCAGTCTTCATAGCTGTGTCGGCCAGACCTTTACGAGCACCGTGCGTCGAGATGAAGTACTCGATTACGTCGAGGCCTTCTTTGAAGTTCGACAGAATTGGGTTCTCGATAATCTCGCCTACCGAGCCTTGTAGCGACTTCTGCGGCTTGGCCATCAGACCACGCATACCGCCTAGCTGACGAATCTGCTCGCGCGAACCACGTGCGCCCGAGTGCATCATCATGTAGATAGAATTGAAGCCTTGGTTCTCCTTTTCAAGGCGACCCATCAGCGTCTCTGTAATCTGCGAGTTGATACGCGTCCAGATATCGATTACCTGGTTGTAACGCTCGTTGTTCGTAATCAGACCCATCTGGTAGTTCTGCGTTACGGCAGCTACATCAGCTTGAGCTTGAGCAATGAGCTTATCTTTCTCGGCCGGGATGTTGATGTCACCCAGACCCATGCTCAGACCACCTTTGTAGGCAGACTGGAACCCTAGGGTCTTGATGTCGTCCAAGAATTGCGCGGTGCGGGCCATACCCGTGCGCTTAAACACTAGCGAGATAATTTGCTGGAGCTTCTTCTTAGTCAACAGCTCATCTACGAAACCTACTTCCTTCGGCACGAGCTGGTTGAAGAGCACGCGGCCAGCTACGGTTTCGATAATGCGGGGCACAAGGTCATCGTTCTCATCACGCACCATGGTTTTCACCTTGATGTAAGCGTGTTTCGAGAGCTGCTTCTCGTTGAGAGCAATTACCACTTCCTCATCCGAGTAGAACGTGCGGCCTTCACCTTGAATCTTCTCGTCTTCAGTTGAGCGCTTGCCCTTGGTTACGTAGTACAGGCCCAATACCATGTCCTGGCTCGGTACGGCAATAGGTGCGCCGTTAGCCGGGTTCAGGATGTTGTGCGAGGCCAGCATCAGCATGGAGGCTTCTAAGATAGCAGCCGGCCCTAGGGGCACGTGCACAGCCATCTGGTCACCGTCAAAGTCAGCGTTAAAGGCCGTACATACGAGCGGATGCAGCTGAATAGCCTTGCCCTCAATGAGGCGCGGCTGGAACGCCTGAATACCTAGACGGTGCAGCGTAGGAGCACGGTTGAGGAGCACAGGGTGACCCTTCAGCACATTCTCCAAGATATCCCATACTACGGCATCCTTACGGTCCACAATCTTTTTAGCCGATTTAACCGTCTTCACAATACCACGCTCAATGAGCTTACGGATGATGAACGGCTTGAACAGCTCAGCAGCCATGTTCTTGGGCAGGCCGCACTCGTGCAGTTTCAACTCAGGACCAACTACGATTACCGAACGACCTGAATAGTCAACACGCTTACCGAGCAGGTTCTGACGGAAGCGGCCCTGTTTGCCTTTCAGCATATCAGACAGCGACTTCAGAGCGCGGTTGCCTTCGGCGCGCACGGCATTCACCTTACGCGAGTTGTCGAACAGCGAGTCCACTGCTTCTTGCAGCATGCGCTTCTCGTTACGCAGAATCACCTCGGGCGCTTTGATTTCAATCAGGCGCTTGAGGCGGTTGTTGCGGATGATAACGCGACGATACAGGTCATTCAAGTCGGAAGTCGCGAAGCGACCACCATCTAGCGGCACCAGCGGACGCAGTTCGGGCGGGATAACCGGCACCATGCGGATAACCATCCACTCAGGCTTATTCTCTACGCGGGTAGCGGCGTCGCGGAAAGCTTCTACTACACGTAGGCGCTTCAGCGCTTCAGCCTTACGCTGCTGCGAGGTTTCGTGCGCAGCCGAGTCGCGGAGCGAGTAGCTTAGCTCATCAAGATTAATGCGCTCGAGCAGCATTTGCAGCGCGTCGGCACCCATTTTGGCGATGAACTTCTGAGGGTCATCGTTGGGCAGCATCTGATTTTCGCGGGGCAGCTTGTCGATGATGTCCAGGTACTCGTCCTCGGTGAGGAAGTCGAGTTGCTGTACACCTTCTTCGGCTTGCACGCCGGGCTGCACTACTACGTAGCGCTCGTAGTAGATAATCTGGTCGAGCTTCTTAGTGGGCAGGCCCAGCAGATAGCCAATTTTATTCGGCAAGCTCTTGAAATACCAGATGTGCGCTACGGGCACCACCAGTTCGATGTGGCCCATGCGCTCGCGACGCACCTTCTTCTCGGTAACCTCCACGCCGCAACGGTCGCAGATGATGCCCTTATAGCGGATGCGCTTGTATTTGCCGCAGTGGCATTCCCAGTCCTTCACCGGACCGAAAATGCGCTCGCAGAACAAGCCGCCCATTTCGGGCTTGTAGGTGCGGTAGTTAATCGTTTCTGGTTTCACTACTTCGCCCGTGCTCCGCTCCAGGATACCTTCGGGAGAGGCCAGCGAGATAGTCACCTTTGAGAAGTCTTGTACTAACTTCTTATTTTTTGCGAAAGCCATTCTAATGGTTTTAGCGGTTGATTTCTGCTGTTATAGCGAGCCATAACAGTGCGACGCTACGAAAAGTGCTCTGCGGGTCGGACAGGTACGCCACGCAGTAGGTTTTCGCTAGGTCTTGTTTTTGCCCCTCTGCAGCCGCGCTTCCCACCTTGTGCTACCCTGACCTGTCTCGGGGCAGTAGTATCGTGAGCGGGGCGCTTTGCAGCGGGGCTATCTATTGTTTATTTCTATTGTAGGCGAAGTAACTGAAAGTTGGTTATCGGCACTCGCGCACCGACAACCAACCTATTCAATCAACCTAGTCAAGCGAAATCTCCAACGCCAGACCACGGAGCTCGTGGATAAGTACGTTGAACGACTCGGGGATATTCGGCTTGGGCAGAATGTCGCCTTTTACAATGGCTTCGTATGCCTTAGCGCGGCCTACCACGTCGTCCGATTTGATGGTCAGGATTTCTTGCAGTACGTTGGAAGCACCGAAGGCCTCCAACGCCCACACTTCCATCTCGCCGAAGCGCTGGCCACCGAACTGCGCTTTACCACCCAGCGGCTGCTGCGTAATGAGCGAGTATGGCCCGATGGAGCGAGCGTGCATCTTGTCGTCAACCAAGTGACCGAGCTTGAGCATGTAAATCACACCCACGGTCACCGGCTGGTCAAAGCGGTCACCCGTCAGACCATCATGCAGGTAAGCACGGCCCCAGTCGGGCAAGCCAGCCTCGGTCAGTTCACGTGATACTTCGTCCTCCGTAGCACCATCAAAAATGGGCGTAGCGTAGGTACGGCCTAGCTTGAGACCAGCCCAGCCCAGTACAGTCTCATAAATCTGACCGATGTTCATGCGGCTTGGTACACCTAGGGGGTTCAAGACGATGTCCATTGGGGTGCCGTCAGGCAGGAAGGGCATATCCTCATCGCGCACGATGCGGGCTACTACCCCTTTGTTACCGTGACGACCGGCCATTTTATCACCTACCTTCAGCTTGCGCTTTTTGGCGATATACACTTTGGCGAGCTGCACAATGCCAGCGGGCAGTTCATCACCAACCTCCAGCGTAAAGCGGTCGCGCTTGAAGCGAGCAGTGATAGTATTACGACGCTTTGCGTAATTCTTGATAAGCTGCTGCAGCATCTCATTCACGCGAGCGTCGGCCGTCCATCCCTCAAGCTGCAGGTCCTTAAAGAGGTTTACCTCTTCTGGTACCGCATAATTACTCTCGTCACGATAGGCGTTCTTGTCGGGGAACAATGCTTCGCTTATGTTCTTCCGGCCAAACTTTACGCCTTTCGCCAGTACTTCGTCACCAAAACGGTGCTTGATGCCTTGCGAAGTTTTGCCCTCAAGTAAGGCTACCAGCTTATCAATCATGATAGCTTTTACCCCGCGAAGCTCACGGGCATAGCCTTCCTTCAAGTCTTCAACTTCTTTCTTAGACTTAGCCCGTAGGTTCTTGTCCTTCTTAGGACGCGAGAATAGCTTGGTGCCAATAACTACGCCGTTCAGGGAGGGCGGCGCTTTGAGCGAGGCATCCTTCACGTCACCAGCTTTGTCGCCGAAGATGGCGCGGAGCAGTTTCTCCTCCGGGGTCGGGTCGGTTTCGCCCTTTGGCGTAATCTTACCGATGAGGATATCGCCTTCGCGAACTTCAGCACCTAGGCGGATGATGCCGTTGTCGTCGAGGTTGCGCACGGCTTCTTCGCTCACGTTCGGAATCTCCGACGTCAGCTCTTCTTCGCCGCGCTTGGTCTCGCGCACTTCCAATTCAAACTCCTCGATGTGAATCGACGTGAAAATGTCGTCGCGAACTACGCGCTCCGAGATAACGATAGCATCCTCGAAGTTGTAGCCCTGCCACGGCATGAACGCTACCTGCATGTTGCGACCTAGGGCCAGCTCACCGCGGTTGGTACCGTAGCCTTCGCACAGCACCTGGCCTTTGGTCACACGCTCGCCGTTTTTCACCAGCGGCGTGAGGTTGAGGCAGGTGTCCTGGTTGGTGCGGCGGAACTTGATGAGGCTGTACGTCTTACGGTCGGCATCAAAGCTTACCGATAGCTCGTCGTCGCTCAGGTCGTACTTGATGATGATGCGGTTAGCATCTACCGAGTCCACCACGCCATCGCCTTCAGCGATGATGAGCGCGCGCGAGTCTATAGCCGTGCGGCCTTCCAGACCCGTGCCCACAATCGGGGCCTGCGGGCGGAGCAGCGGTACTGCCTGGCGTTGCATGTTCGAGCCCATGAGCGCACGGTTGGCGTCGTCGTGCTCCAGGAACGGAATCAACGAAGCAGCTACCGATACAATCTGGTTCGGAGCTACGTCCATGTAGGAATATTCCTCCGGGCCTACTACTGGGAAGTCGCCTTCGAAGCGGCCTTTCACCAGCTCCTGCGTCAGCTTACCCTCATTGCTTAGCAGCGAGTTGGCCTGTGCAATGTGGTGCGTATCCTCTTCTTCAGCAGTCAAGAACTTCACGTTCTCGGTCATGTCCACCGTGCCGGCGCTTACCGTGCGGTAAGGCGTCTCGATGAAGCCCATCGAGTTAACGCGAGCGTGTACGCACAGCGATGAAATCAGTCCGATGTTCGGGCCTTCCGGCGTTTCGATGGTGCAGAGACGACCATAGTGCGTGTAGTGTACGTCACGCACCTCGAAGCCAGCGCGCTCACGCGATAGACCTCCTGGCCCTAGGGCCGATACACGACGCTTGTGCGTCACCTCGGCTAGCGGGTTAGTTTGGTCCATGAACTGCGACAGCTGGTTGGTGCCGAAGAACGAGTTAATTACGCTCGAAAGCGTACGGGCGTTAATCAGGTCAACCGGCTTGAAGTCCTCATTGTCGCGCACGTTCATGCGCTCTTTGATGGTACGAGCCATACGGGCCAGACCTACGCCAAACTGAGCGTAGAGCTGCTCCCCTACCGTGCGCACGCGGCGATTGCTCAAGTGGTCAATGTCATCGACAATGGCCTTCGAGTTAATCAAGCCAATCAGGTATTTCACAATCAGCACAATATCCTGATTAGTCAATACCCGCGACTCTTGCTCCATACCAATTTGAAGCTTTTTGTTAATCCGGTAGCGGCCTACCTCTCCGAGGTCATAGCGCTTGTCAGAGAAGAACAGCTTCTGGATGATGTCACGAGCGGTTTCTTCGTCAGGTGCCTCCGTGTTACGGAGCTGACGGTAAATCTGCTCAACGGCTTCTTTCTCCGAGTTCGAGTTATCCTTCTGCAAGGTGTTGTAAATGATTGCGAAGTCCGCAATGTTTACATTCTCCTTGTGTAGAATAACTGACTTTGCACCGGCATCTACGATAGTGTCGATGTCAGCTTCCTCGATAACCGAGTCACGCTCCAGCAACACTTCGTTACGGTCGATAGAAACTACTTCACCAGTGTCCTCGTCCACAAAGTCTTCCGTCCAAGTGCGAAGCACGCGGGCGGCTAGCTTACGGCCAACGGCCTTCTTGAGGGTCTTTTTATCCGCTTTCAGCTCCTCGCTCAGGCCGAATAAGTCCAGAATGTCCTTATCCGTACCGTAACCGATGGCACGTAGCAGCGTAGTAACCGGAAACTTCTTCTTCCGGTCGATGTATGCGTACATCACGTTGTTCACGTCCGTGGCAAACTCAATCCACGAGCCTTTGAACGGGATAATGCGAGCCGAATACAACTTCGTACCGTTGGTGTGCTTGCTCTGGGCGAAGAAAACGCCCGGCGAGCGGTGCAGCTGCGATACGATAACACGCTCGGCGCCGTTGATAACAAAAGAGCCTTTTTCCGTCATGTACGGAATGTTGCCCAAGAAAACTTCCTGCTCAATCGTCTGGAAGTCCTCGTTATCCTTGTCGTTGCAAATGAGCTGCAGTTTGGCCTTCAGCGGCACTGCATAAGTCAGGCCGCGGTCGATGCACTCATCCACCGTGTATTTCGGTGGGTCAACGTGGTAGTCGATAAAATTCAGCACGAAGTTTTCGCGCGAATCCGAAATCGGGAAGTTCTCGGCAAATACCTTGAACAAACCTTCATTGGTGCGGCTCGCGGCGGCAGTTTCGAGCTGAAAGAACTCCTGGAACGACTGCACTTGCACGTCCAGAAAGTCCGGATACTCGATAACTTTCTTAATCTTGGCGAAATTGATTCGCTCACTGGCCCCAGTCAGGTGTTTGACTTCGGCGGCCTCAGTTGCTTGCGGTGTAGCCAATTGGAAAGATTTTAAAATGTACACGTAAGCTATTATAGTTACGCGAGTTAACTTACTGTTAAGCTGAGATTGGAAGTTTGCTTTCTACACCTGCACCTACGGTAAAAAGCCTTCAGACAAACTCAGACATTATGAGCGCAGCAAAGGACCTTACCACGTTTGTTTGTCAACTGAGTTCGAAACTCTGGCGACTTCTAACGTGATAAGGTCCTTCATTTTGCGTTGCTCCAATGCAGGATGACAGAAGAAAACTGCTAGCGTAAGACAACCAAAACCAACGGCTTTGAGTTGCAAAAGGTAACTTATTCTCTAGAAACAGGAAAAGACCTGGCTAAGTGCCAGGCCTAATCCGTTGCGGGAGCAAGCCCGTAGGCGAACCTACTTAACTTCTACTTCAGCACCAGCTTCTTCAAGCTGCTTCTTCAGAGCTTCAGCTTCGTCTTTAGCGATGCCTTCTTTCAGGGGCTTGGGAGCGCCGTCAACCAGCTCCTTGGCCTCTTTCAGGCCCAGGCCGGTCAGGTCTTTCACCAGCTTAACTACTGCCAGCTTCTGGCCACCAGCAGCTTTCAGGATTACGTCGAACGAGGTCTTCTCTTCGGGAGCCTCAGCAGCAGCGCCAGCACCACCACCAGCTACCATTACAGGAGCAGCAGCAGCGGGCTCAATGCCGTACTCATCCTTCAGGATGCCTGCGAGTTCGTTTACTTCTTTAACGGTGAGGCTAACAAGCTGCTCAGCGAAGGCTTTCAAATCTGCCATTTCTGTAGATTATTAAAAAAAGGTTGTATTGAAAATTGAAAGTTGAAAAGGATGAGCAGCGGTTAGCCTGCAGCTTCTTCTTTTTCGGAAAGCGTTTTGAGGATACCAGCCAGCTTGTTTCCGCCGCTCGATAGAGCAGAGATAACATTTTTGGCGGGCGATTGCAGCAGGCCGACGAGCTCGCCGAGCAGTTCCTGCTTGCCTTTGATTGTGGTGAGGCCTTCGAGCTGATTAGCACCAATGAAGATGCTAGCGTCGATGTAGGCACCTTTCAGCGCGGGCTTGGGCTCTACACCACGGGGGTAAGCCTGCGCCTTGTAGAAGTCTTTCAGCAGCTTGGCGGGAGCATTGCCGCTCTCTTTCGAGAACAATACGCCCGACTGGCCTTTCAGCGCTGCGTCCATTTCGCTGGTATCACCACCTAGGGTGTCGAGAGCCTTGCGGATGAACGAGTTTTTGTAAACCTTGAATTCCATGCCACGGTTGAAGCAGAGGCGACGGAACTCATTGATTTTTGCTACCGACATGCCCGAGGCATCGGCGATATAGAATGCGTTGTGCGACTGAAACTTCTCGCTCAACTCATCCACGAGGGCTTGTTTATCTTCCCGAATCATGGTTGGTTGCTATTAATTTAGTTAGCGGAAGAAACCGTGCTGTCAACCGGAACACCAGGCGACATAGTGCTGCTCAAGGTAATGCTGCGGATATAGGTACCTTTCGACGAAGAAGGTTTCAGGCGACCAAGCGTCTGGATTACTTCTAGCGCGTTCTCAGCAAGTTTGCTGGGCTCGAACGATACTTTACCTACCGAGCAGTGAATGATACCAGTCTTATCAACTTTGAAGTCGATTTTACCAGCTTTCACTTCTTGTACAGCCTTAGCTACATCAGTGGTTACGGTGCCCGACTTAGGGTTCGGCATCAGGCCACGGGGACCCAACACACGACCTAGACGACCAACTTTGGCCATTACCGAAGGCATGGTGATGATTACATCGATATCAGTCCAACCTTTCTCGATTTTCGAGATGTAGTCGTCCAAACCCACGAAGTCAGCACCAGCGGCGGTAGCTTCGGCCTCCTTGTCAGGAGTTACCAAGGCCAGAACGCGAACGGTTTTGCCAGTGCCGTGGGGCAGAGTGGCTACACCGCGTACCATTTGGTCGGCTTTACGGGGGTCTACGCCGAGGCGTACGTCGATGTCAACCGAAGCATCAAATTTAGTGAAGGTGATGTCCTTCACTACTTGTGCGGCTTCGAGCAGGCTGCGCACCTGCGTCAGGTCGTGTTTTGCAAGGGCTTCCTTGCGCTTTTTGCTGATTGCTGCCATTGTGTATGTCCTCCGGTTAGTTATTCAGCAAAAGGCGAGTCGCCTTTCACGGTGATACCCATGCTGCGAGCCGTACCGGCTACTTGCTTCATGGCCGACTCCACTTTGAAAGCGTTTAGGTCGGGCATTTTGGTTTCGGCGATGGTACGAACCTGGTCCCAAGTCACCGAGCCAACTTTGTTACGATTTGGCTCTTTCGAACCGTTCTGCAACTTAGCGGCATCCATGAGGAGAACAGGTACCGGAGGAGTCTTGATGACAAAATCAAAAGACTTATCCGTGTACATCGTAATCAGGACAGGGCAAACTTGGCCGGCTTTATCTTGGGTGCGCGCATTAAACTGCTTGCAAAACTCCATGATGTTCAAGCCTTTACTACCAAGCGCAGGTCCAATTGGCGGGGCAGGATTCGCCGCGCCTCCCTTTACCTGAAGTTTCAGGTAACCTCTAATTTCTTTGGCCATTTGGTGTGTAAAGCTGCGGCTGCCGTGACGTAACTCGCGCCAACCTCAGTAAAAAAAACTCCTAGTGGAAGCCCCGCCTAATCGGAGTGGATATCAGGCGACGTATATAACTTAACTATTCTTTCTCTACTTGCGTGTAGCTTAATTCTACTGGTTGAGCACGGCCAAAAATCTTCACGATAACGTTCAGCTTTTTGCGCTCTTCAAACACTTCGTTAACATTGCCGCTAAAGCCATTAAAGGGACCATCAATCACTTTAACCAGTTCGCCAACAGTGAAAGGAGTTTCTAGCTCGGCAGTTTTTTCTTCTGCCTCATCTACGACACCTAATAAGCGATTTACTTCGTTTAGCGAGAGCGGTACAGGCTTGGCATTTGTATTCTTGCCTTCTTTATCACCTAAGAACCCAATTACACCTGGGGTAGAAGTGATAATATTCAGCACTTCGCCGTGCGTAACGTCTGAGTGAATAATAATATAGCCTGGGTACAAATTCCGCTCCCGAACGCGCTTTTTACCATTACGCATCTCAAAAACCTTCTCAACCGGAATCAGCACTTGCGGGAGCAACTCTTGCAAGTTGTGCCGCCCAATCTCGGTTTCCATGTAGGTCTTTGCCTTCTTTTCTTGGCCGCTCACTGAGCGAACCACGTACCATTTTAGCTCTGCCATTATTTACAAAACCTAGCGAGCGAAAGACTGATAGAACGCATTGAGGGCAGAGTTGAAACTCACATCCATCAAGCCCACTACGGCAGCAAATACCAAGGAGCCAATAAGCACCAGACCTGCGCTCTTTTGCAGCTCGGTGGTCGAGGGCCACGTTACGTTGTAACGCATTTCCTCGATAGTATCGCGGAAATAGTTGTTCAGCTTAGCCATGTCGCAATCAAGCCGGTACCGGCGTAAAAAAGAGCCGCCAAGCGGCGGCCCTAGGTGGCACGAGTGGAGAGATTCGAACTCCCATCAAAGGTTTTGGAGACCTCTATTCTACCCTTGAACTACACTCGTGTATGTGGTTCCTATTTGACATTGTTTGTCAATGGGAGTGCAAAGGTACAATATATTTTATAGAATGCAAACCTTGCTTCAAAAAATCAGTTATGAATACTCTTTATTTTTTAACAAGATAAACCGAGCAGATAGCCTTGTTTTAGTTTTTCAAAGGCTTTAAAACATAAAAAACGCCCCCGATTGCTCGGGGGCGTTTTTTATATAGCGTTACCGCTAAAATTAGTCGAGGATTTCGGTTACCTGACCGGCACCTACCGTACGGCCACCCTCACGGATAGCGAAGCGGAGGCCTTTCTCCATTGCCACCTTGTTGATGAGCTCAACCGTGATGGTGATGTTGTCGCCAGGCATTACCATCTCAACGCCTTCTGGGAGGGTGATGATACCAGTAACGTCGGTGGTACGCAGGTAGAACTGCGGACGGTAGTTGTTGAAGAATGGGGTGTGGCGGCCGCCTTCCTCTTTCGAGAGAACGTACACCTCAGCCTTGAATTTCTGGTGGGGCTTAACCGAGCCGGGCTTGCAGATAACCATACCACGACGGATGGCTTCTTTTTCAATACCACGGAGCAGCAGACCTACGTTGTCACCAGCTTCGCCACGGTCAAGGATTTTGCGGAACATTTCCACACCCGTTACCGTCGACTTCAGGCCTTCAGCACCCATACCGAGGATATCAACTTGCTCACCCGAGTTGATGATACCGCGCTCGATACGACCGGTGGCTACGGTGCCACGGCCAGTAATCGAGAACACGTCCTCTACCGGCATCAGGAAGGGCAGGTCGGTCAGACGAGCAGGAATCGGAATGAACGAGTCAACTGCGTCCATCAGCTCGTTGATTTTGGGAACCCAGTTAGCGTCGCCATTCAGGCCACCTAGAGCCGAACCCTGGATAACGGGGATGTTGTCACCATCGAAGTTATAGAACGACAGCAGTTCGCGGATTTCCATTTCCACGAGCTCGAGCAGCTCGGGGTCATCCACCATGTCCACTTTGTTCATGAACACAACCAGCTGAGGAACACCTACCTGACGAGCGAGTAGGATGTGCTCACGAGTCTGGGGCATCGGGCCGTCGGTAGCAGCTACCACGAGGATAGCGCCGTCCATTTGAGCAGCACCAGTTACCATGTTCTTCACATAGTCAGCGTGACCGGGGCAATCAACGTGAGCGTAGTGACGGTTAGCGGTAGCGTACTCTACGTGAGCGGTGTTGATGGTGATACCACGCTCTTTTTCCTCGGGCGCGTTGTCAATCGAGGAGAAGTCGCGCTTTTCGGCCAGACCTTGGTTAGCCAGAACCGTGGTGATAGCCGCGGTCAGGGTAGTCTTGCCGTGGTCAACGTGGCCGATGGTGCCGATGTTTACGTGCGGCTTCGACCGGTCGAAATTTTCTTTAGCCATTGTAAAGAGTTGAGAAAAAAGAGGGAATTAAAAACTGAAAAGCAACTAGAAAGGGCCTATCACAAGAAAAGCGAAACCCAGCTTGGGCCAATTCAGGCTTGAGTGCTGCGTATCGCTTTTGATTTGCTGACCCGGTTCTAACCTATCGCAAAGATAAGCAGTTCCGTATTTGCTGAGCCATTTATGGGATTTGAACCCATGACCTCTTCCTTACCAAGGAAGTGCTCTACCACTGAGCTAAAACGGCTTATTCTACCTTAAAATGAGCGGGAGACGAGGTTCGAACCCGCGACCTGCAGCTTGGAAGGCTGCCGCTCTACCAACTGAGCTACTCCCGCAGATGGTACTCATTTTAAAAATGTGGGGGTAACAGGACTCGAACCTATGAACCCGAAGGAGGTGAGTTACAGTCACCCGCAATTGCCGCTATGCGATACCCCCATTTTTGGTCTTTTCCAGCCGCTTGCCGGAATTGAGACGCAAAAGTACTGCTTTTTTTGAAAGATGCAAGGAGTACGAAATAAAAAGTCTTCTACTTTTTTTCAGTACTCCTAGCTTGCCCAAGTACCTTCTTCGGTAACATTTTGATAATTAAATCAAACCGTAGTAAGCCTTAAGGCGCTCATCTTTTTCTTTATCACGAATATCACGCAAGATTTCTTTGAGTGCTGGAGTGCTAGGCACCAAGGTGAGTAGCCCTTTATAGGCCCCAAGGCGCACGTAATACTGAGAATGAGTGCGAGCTAGCGTCTCTAGTGTCTTCACACCTTTCTCGCGTTCGATGACGGGCATTCGCACCATGAAGGTACCAAAAGACTGCAAGTAGGTGTAAAGGTCGATATCGCTGACGTCAGTAAGGCGACGCAAAAACCAACCATATTGCTCGATAGTCCCTCCCTTAGCGTAAAAATCAGCAATAGCTACTAAGAGCGCTGAACTACCTGTGTTTTCGAGAGCTGCAATTTGTTGGTAAGATGCTGGTGTAGGTGATTTAGCAATGGCCGCTACGGCAGCGGCTTCTACTAAATAAGAGCTATCACGCAGGCCTGCTTGGTAGATGCTCGTGTAGTTTTCGCCAGCGAATGAAGCCAACGTAGTAATAGCTTGAGCGCGCACTGAGCTGTTAGGGTCGGCGGTGGCGAAATGTTGGATTTCGCTGCGTACAGCAGTCGGAGACGAACCGCGGTAGGCACGCAAGTGGTCGAGCGCGGTGCGACGAATGGCGTAAAAATTATCCTGCAAGGCGTTGCGGTACATACCGCTCACTCCTACGTCGGCGGCTTTATTGTGTAGCATCTCTAGGGGCTCGTAGCGTTGCAGATAGTTGCGAGCATGATAGAACTGAAACACTAGCTCGTCAGAAGTGCGGTCCTCGTCGATTTGAGCGAGTAACTGAGACTCGCTGTCAAATTTTACTAAGCTAGGACGGTCGGCAGCCAGAAATGAAAAGGTTTGGTCAGTTTTAGTAATTGTAATGCGGTGGTCAATAGCCTTTTCTTTTTGCCAAATGGTAACTGTTACAGGCAAGCGATAAATAGGCTGAAATAAGGTGTCTTGTGTTTGCTGCACGCGTAGCAGCACCTGGCCATTTGTGTACGAGTGGGTCACCTTCAACTCGGGATGCCCGCGCTGCATAAACCATTGGTCAAAAAACCAAGTCAGGTCCTCGCCGGTCGTTTCTTCAAAGGCAGTGCGTAGCTTGCTGATTTCGACAGCAGTAAACTTATTCTTCGTCAGGTAATGATTGAGAGCTGTGAAAAAGGCATCGTCTCCCATATACTTGCGCAGCATATGCAGTACCCGGCCACCTTTCTCATAGGAGTGGCGGTCGAACATATCTTCTTGGCTGGCATAGTGGTAGCGAATAAGCGGTTCGCGCTTGTCATTGGCCTCTTCTAGGTAGGCTGCTAGGTCGTGCTGCTGCACTAGAGCTGCCTGGTCGGCTCCATACTTGTGCTCGGCCCACAGGTATTGGGCGTAGTTGGCAAAGCTTTCGTTTAGGGGCAAATTGCTCCACGACTCACAGGTTACTAGGTCGCCGAACCAATGGTGGAAGAGTTCGTGGGTAATGGTAGATTCCGCTCCCTCATACTGCGCGTCGAGGAGCTCGCGGCTAGTGGCCTGGATGGTATTGCCGTGCACGGTAGCTGTAGTATTCTCCATTGCACCGCTCACATAGTCACGCACTGCTATTTGAGCATACTTCTCCCACGGAAAATCGATACCTAGGCGCTTAGAGTAGAACTCCATCATCTCGGGGGTATGGCCAAATACCGCTTTAGCAGTGTTCTTATAGCGGGGCTCAACGTAGTAATCCACCGCTTTGCCTCGCCAAGTATCAGATACTACCGCAAAATCACCCACGGCCATCATCGTGAGGTAAGGCGCAGCGGCTAGAGTCTGCCGCCACGTGTCGGTGCGGGTGCCATCGGAGTTTTTACGCGAGGAGACAAGCAATCCATTAGATAAGGTCTTGTATTGGTTATCGACCGTCATTGCTATCTCCTGCGTCATCCGTTGATTGGGATGGTCGATGGTAGGAAACCAGCACGAATTGGCCTGTGTCTCGCCTTGTGTCCAGATTTGACGTGGCTTCTTAGGGTCTTGCCCTAGGGGGTTGATAAAGTACAACCCCTTGTCAGAGGTAATAGCTGCGCTGCCACCACCTTGGGGTAGCTCATTTGGCTTGGCCACATAGGCAATGCGCACCTGATACGTTTGGTCGCGGGTATAAGGACGGTCGAGCGTGATGCTGAGTTGCGCCTTATCGTACTTATACGTAAGGTTTTTGTCGCCCTTCTCCCCTACCAGCTGCACTGTTTTGATATCGAAGCCTCGGGCGTCGAGCAGCACATTGCTCTGAGGGTAGAAATGCGGGCGCAACGTTAGGACAGCTGTACCTAGGAGGTATTGCTTGGCCCAATCAAAGCGCACATCAAGCTTTGTGTTTACCACATCACTAAGTAGCGGCGCCGCTAGATGCACTGGGGTCTCGGGCGGCAGCCATGAGGGAACAGTGATGCTCCCCGACATAGGGGCACTCTCCGTGCTAGCGGTTGCATTCTTTTTATCAGCCTTATCGGATGCTTTGCTTTTATTGCCAGTTGCCTGGCCAACTACAGTGAAACTCACTAGGCAAAGCCACAGAAAATTAACACTAAACGTATGTTTCATATAAATACCTAGAGCGGAAACGCAGCAGCAAGTTCCGCATGAAACAGCGATTTAACTTACCTTTAACCCCGCTTCGGCTCACTTGGCCGGTTCCTTTATGCTCCAAATAAGCATTGGCCCGGCCCATGGCTGGGAGGTGGACTTCCGTGCCACCGACTCCATTACCCTTAACGGCCAGCCTTTTGCCTGGGATATCGCCTCCCTAGGTGATGGTCGCTATCACATATTGTACCAAGGCAAATCGTACAACGCGGAATTACTGGCTGCCGACTACGAAGCAAAAACTTTCGTATTGCGCCTTAATGGACAGCGCGTTGAGTTGCAGGCAAAGGACCGCTTTGACCAATTGCTCGAACGAATGGGCTTGAGCAACGCCGCCGCCACAAAGGTGAATGAGTTAAAAGCTCCCATGCCCGGCCTCATTGTAGACATACGGGTGCAACCCGGCCAGACGGTGCAAAAGGGTGACCCTTTGCTAGTACTAGAGGCGATGAAGATGGAAAATATCTTGAAGGCTCCTGCTGAAGGTACTGTGGGTAGTATTCTCGTGGACTTACGCGCGAATGTGACGAAGGGGCAAGTGCTGGTTCAGTTTACCTAGCGCTAATACTTAGCTCCCTAGCAACCTAGTGCTTAGTGGGGTACTCTCTTGAATAATTAGTTACAAATACATAACAACTTCTTTCGCTTTGACTTACCAACGAATTCTACTTAAGCTCAGCGGCGAGGCCCTGATGGGCCAGCAGCAGTACGGCATCGACGCAGAGCGCCTCATGCAATATGCCAACGAGATTAAAGCCGTCGCCGCTAATGGAGTGCAGGTAGCTGTCGTGATTGGCGGAGGCAATATCTTCCGTGGCGTGCAGGCAGCTGCTTTCGGCCTCGACCGGGTGCAAGGCGATTACATGGGTATGCTGGCCACGGTTATCAATTCGATGGCCCTGCAAAGCGCGCTTGAGAAAATAGATGTGAGTACCCGCTTGCTGTCGGGCCTTACGATTCAGCAGGTGTGCGAGCCCTACATCCGTCGGCGGGCGGTGCGGCACCTAGAGAAGGGCCGGGTGGTTATTTTTGGTGCAGGCATTGGCTCACCTTATTTCACTACTGACTCGGCAGCTTCGCTACGTGCTATTGAGATTGAAGCCGATGTGGTGCTTAAGGGTACGCGCGTAGACGGTATCTACACCGCTGACCCTGAAAAAGACCCCAATGCTGTTAAGTTCAATGAGATTTCCTTTGATGAGGTAATTGAGAAGAACTTGAATGTCATGGATATGACGGCCTTTACGCTTTGCAAAGAGAATAACCTACCCATTATTGTGTTCGATATGAACACAGAAGGCAACCTAAAGCGCCTCCTAGGTGGCGAGCCGTTGGGCACGCTCGTGAATAGAAGCGGTCAGAACGAGCGCTAAACGAGCACAACTTGTTTGGGAGCGAATTTTGCTTTCCTCTCTTACGTAATAGGCATTTATCAGCCGATTTATAAAATTTAACTTTCCAGCAGATGGACGAAGAAATTCAGTTTTATTTGAGCGACGCCGAAGAATCTATGGGTAAGGCGGTGGCCCACGTAGGGGTAGAAATGGCCCGCATTCGGGCCGGTAAAGCCTCACCAGCCATGCTTGACAGCCTGAAAGTAGACTATTATGGCACGCCCACGCCTGTGTCGCAGGTAGCCAACGTATCGGCTCCTGATGCTCGCTCGCTGCACATCAAGCCTTGGGAAAAGAATATGGTGGCTGAGATTGTGAAAGCTATCAAAAACAGCGACCTAGGGCTGAATCCGATGTCGGATGCTGACGGGGTGCGACTCAACATTCCGCCCATGACTGAAGAGCGCCGCCGTGACCTTGTAAAGCAAGCCAAAAACGAGGCCGAAGCTGGCAAAGTGCGCGTGCGTGGCATCCGCAAGGATGTGAATGACGCGCTACGTAAACTGCAGAAAGATGGTGCTGCCGAAGACGCCGTGAAGGATGCCGAAGCTAAAGTTCAGAAGTATACCGACGCCCACATTGTAGAAGTTGAGAAGCTTCTGACGAAGAAAGAGTCGGAAATTATGACTATCTGATTTGACTATTAGGTCAATAAAAAAGGGCGGCTTCGTGTGAAGCCGCCCTTTTTTATTGATAATAGCGCTGAGTTAGTATTTCCTGCTCTACTGCCGCGGGCACTAGATAGCGAATACTTTGACCCGTTTGAATGCTGGCTCGAATGAAAGTGGCCGATATATCCAGCAAAGGAGCTTGTACGACTCGTGCGCGTGGAAAGGCGGCTAAGTCAGGTAATGTTGCTCCCGGCCGTGGATACACGTACAGGTCAAGCTCTCGCATTATGCGGTCAGCAGCCTGCCATCGTGGTAAGCCCGCGAGGTTATCGGCTCCCATCAACAGCACAAACTCGTAAGTAGGATGCTGCGTGCGCAACGCATCGAGAGTGGCAATCGTGTAGCTTGGGCGCGGCAACCTAAGCTCAATAGACTCCGCACGCAGATGGGGGTTATCTACCACTGCTAGTTGTAGCAGCGCCAGGCGCGCAGTATCAGATAGAAGCTCCTCTCCTACTTTGAAAGGGCTCTGGGGAGACACCACCAGCCATACCTCGGCCAAGTCGGTGCGAGTTGCGAAGTATTCAGCCAGAATAAGATGGCCACTATGCACCGGGTTGAATGAGCCAAATAGTAGGCCTACTCGCTTCGAGGCATCGGGCTGGCTCATAAAGCTTCGTCGGTAGCAGCGGGCGTAATAAAGCTGCGTACCAGCTGCTCGGCATGTGCTACTGCTTCCTCTAGGTCATCGTTTACTACTACCTCGTCAAATTTATCTTCGAAAGCTAGCTCGAAAGTAGCCTTGTAGACCCGCGAAGAAATACTAGAGGTAGAGTCGGTAGCGCGAGCCGTGAGACGCTGTGCCAAGGCTTCAATAGACGGGGGCCGCACGAAGATTGCTAACGCCCGGTCTTTGTAGAAGTCCTTAATGCTAAGCCCACCCTTCACGTCAACGTCAAGGATAGCGTGCTTACCTAGGGACCAAATACGCTCAATTTCTGACTTGAGCGTACCATAAAACGCGCCTTCGTAAACCTCCTCCCATTCGACAAATTCGTCGTGGCGGATTTTTTCTTGGAACTCGGCTACCGAAATAAAATGGTAATCCTTGCCGTTTACCTCAGCGCGCCCCCGGCGGTCGCGGGTGCAAGCTGAGATAGAAAAGCTCAGTTCCGGCAGCAACTCCATGAGTCGGTGCACGATAGTCGTTTTACCAGCACCTGATGGCGCCGAGAATACAATGATTTTGCCCTGCATAGGGCTGCAAAGCTAGGCCATTTCGGCGTGCAAGCGCGCCATGATGGCATGCGGCAGGGTCGAAGGAGCAGCTTTGCTGTTCACTTTCTGCTTTAGAAAGCTGACGAATACCCGTTGCTTCTTGATATCCTCGAAGCAAGGCGAGCAATCTTCGGCGTGGTCGATGAGGTAATCCTCATCTTCTTCGGCGAGCACCCGGCCCTCCAAAAGCTGGTCCAATACAATATTCACGCGGTCGCAGTCGGCGCCGTTGTCGGGGGTAGCGGCAAGGGGGGCCAACAGATTGGTTGTAGTAGCGGTAGCTTCCATGAGGGTCAAAAGAGGGGGGTTAGAAGGTGAAAAATACGGCCGAAGACTTATTCATCGTCTTCGTCCTTGTCGGCGGCATCAACGGCCGAATTAACATCATCGTTCCCGTAGCCCATCGAGGATGCATATTTTTCGAGCTTCTCTTTTAGGAAATTACGTGCTCGGTGCAGGCGCGAGCGCACTGTGCCGATAGGAATGTCCAGCACTTTAGCCATCTCCTCGTAGGTAAACCCTTCGAGGTCACATAGAATTATAACTGTCCGAAAATCAACAGGTAGCGAATTCAAAGCGCTCGCTACTTCATCGCCAATAAGGTCGCGAGTTGACTGCTGACGCAAATCGGAAGAAGAAGCTCCGGTTTCAGCATCACCTTCTACTTCATCGGGATTATAATAGCCTTCTACTTCGCTGTAATCAACCTTAGCAGGCTGCTTACTTTTTTTCCGAAAATCGTTGATAAACGAGTTCTTCAGAATGCGAAAGAGCCATGCCTTTGCATTGGTGCCGGGCTCGAAGTACTCGAAGAAGCGGTAGGCCTTGAGGTAGGTCTCCTGTACGAGGTCGTTGGCATCATCCTCGTCGAGGGTGAGGCGGTAGGCGAAGTTGTAGAGCGGGTCGAGCACCGGCATCAGCTCGGCCTGAAAGCGCCGGTCTTTTTCCTCTTTGCTCAGCTTTACCCGTTCGGGAGAGTCGCTCATGATAGGTGTTTTGGGCAGAATGATGGAAGCCGATTGGCTAAAAAAGCCGCCTGGTACTGGGCAAAAGTAACGCAGGAGGATAAAGCCATATCGGTAGTTAGCTAGGCTTAACGCACCTCACCACTACCCGTCATTTTCCGCGAATCCTTGTTAGCTTGTGGCCAATCGGTAGCTTCAGCGGCAAATCAACGAGTAGGGTAATGTCCGAAATAAGCACAAACTGCCGTAGGTACGGATTTCAGCGCCATACGGGTTGCACCGTTGCTTATAGAAGTATTAACTTATGGCCCTAGGGTAAGGTTGTAGCTGGGTTTGCTAATGAGCTACCGGCAGCGGCTGCCAACTAGCTACATGAGCAGCTACAGCCCCAGCCTCGATGGCTTTAATACATGTACATTGGGCAGGCTGATTGCGACAGTCTTGGCAGTTGGGCCGGTCAAATACCAAGTACTCAGCCCACGGCCCTAGGGGACCCCAGCGCCCGGGGTGCATGGGCCGAATAGGTGGATACAGCCCTAGCGCATGGCGGCCTAGCGCAGCAGCTAGGTGTAGCGGCCCGGTGCTACCGGCCACCAGTCCATCGGCCGCTGAAATGAACGCAATAAATTCAGGTAATGCAAATTCGCCGGTGAGGTCGGCGGCCAAGTAGGGCTTATGCTCTTGTAGCCAATCGGCAGCAGCTAACTCAGCTCCCTCCTCTTTGGTACCGGTAACAAAAACCCGATGCCCTGCTGTATGAAGCAAGCGCGCTAACTGACCGAAGTGAGGCAAGCCCCATTCGCGGGCGCTGCCTCGGCTACGTGGGTGCAAGACCACATTTAGCTGTTCTGGCCGCCGAGCAGCGAGCAGTTGCTGGGCGTGGGGTGGCAACGGTGCGGTAGGCACCAAGCGCACTAACTCCGCCACAGTGGGTAGTGGCGGCACCTGTGTGTAGCCGAGTGGCCGCAACAAATGCAAATTGAGCTGGGCCTCGTGCAGCGGCGAGTGGCGTCGGCTGAGGGCTACCAGCCGGTTGCAGGTTAGCCAATGAAACAGCCGATTGCGAGTGCCAATGCGAACAGGAATGTGTGCCTGCTTTGCAGCATTAGCCACCATTTTATTTGGGAAAACGTGGATAATGGCCGCGGCGGCGTAGGGGCGCAACTGCGCCGCTAGTGCTGCTACTGATGCATCTGCTTGTAACTCTACAAAATCATCAATCCAAGGGCAGGCGGCGGCTACGGCCGCGGTATAGCTGCGCCCAATGAGCACGACCCGGCAGCCAGGATGCAGCTGCTTAAGCATGCCACATACGGGGAGCGTTAGCACTACATCGCCAATGGCATCGGTACGCGAGACGAGAAAAGTCTGGCTCATGGCGTAGGCGCGTCTTGGGTACGGGTTTTTAGCTTCGCAAACTTTAAAAACACACCTAGGGCAGAGATAACGGCAATGCTCAGCCCCGCAAAACCATCTAGAAAGCCCAGCCGGAATACATAGCCATGCACAAACTTCCAAAGTGGCTTCAGTACCAAGTGAAACCACGTAACGCGGGTTTTACCCCGCAGCGCCAATTCCTGCGCTGTGATGCTGGTGAACTTATTAAGTTGGCTGACGTGCTGCGCAATAGAGTGATAGGAATAATGTAGCGCATCGCCGTGTAGCTGGCCAGTGCTCTGGCCAAGCCGCACTTCATAGTGTTCGTGCAGTAGCAAGCCCTCCCACCGACCTAGGCGCCGGTCGTAGAGGCGCAGCTTGCGGTCGGGGTACCAGCCGCCGTTGCGCACCCAGTTGCCGCAGTAGTTGGTGAGGCGAGCCAGCGAATAGGCGGCATGCTGCCAGTTTTGCTTGGCTTCGCGAATGCTCTGGCGCAATTCGTCGGTGAGTACTTCATCTGCATCGAGTTGAAGCACATGGTCGAAGTGTGCTTGGTCAGTGGCAAAGTTTTTTTGCTCTACGTAGCCCGCAAACGCGTTTTGCACTACGCGGGCCCCGTGCTGCCGGCAGATGTCGACGGTGGCATCGGTAGAGAAGGAATCAACTACCAGCACTTCATCGGCTATGTCGCCCAACGCTGCTAGGCAGCGGGCAATATTAGCTTCCTCATTGAAGGTGATGATGACGACGGAGAGCGCAAGCATAGCAGCCGCAAAGCTAGGCAGCTCCTGCTAGAGCGAGCTACACACGATATATTCCGGTATGAAAACAAGGCTACTCTTGCTAACACTGGCGCTACCTATGCTTTGCAGTGCGCAATCATACCAAGCCAAAGACGACACTGCTTTTCCAGCTGCCAAGCACAACTTTCACTATGTAGGTGACGACAAGCCGCTAAAAGATACTGATTTTGCCGGCACAGACTTAGCAGGAAGACCTGTAAGCGTGCCACCGCCCAGCCAGCAGCCGCCTTCATTAGTGGCCACACCGCATCCCATCGAAGTGGCGGAGTCGGAACGCGCCTATAGTGACGGGCGGCTGGCCGATGCCATAGCGGCTGTGGCCGAAGTAGCTAAACTAGAGCCAGCTGACCCCACTGTGCTTTACTGTTACGCCCGCGCTTTGTATCGGGATAATGACACTAGAGAACAGAGTTACCCAGTATATCACCGGCTTATTGCGCTACTCGATATGTATGGTCGCGAGAATGCGTATACGGTCACAGTATATCTACCTTTTCTAGAGGCTTATTTCAAGCTGGCTACGCTGCAACTCGATGCACAGCAATGGGAAGCAGCATCTTATAACCTATCGCGCGCTGCGGCAGCTTTACAAACAATGCCTAATGCGGCGGCCCAAAATGCTCTATTACGCGAACAGATTTTACAATACCAGACTGAGTGCTTTGCTAATCTACACAACTCAAAGTTATGCCGCTACTTTGGGCAGCGCACGCTACACTTCTTTCCCAAAAACCGGTATGTTAAGCAATATTTAGCAGCACTGCCTAAGCCCAAGCGCCAGCAACAACGGTCACCAACCAAGTCACGGTAAAATAAGCATGCCGCATTTCCGTCGAGTGCTATTGAGCGCACGTATAACCACGCTTAATTCCTCTGTTTTATGCCTGACTTACAAGACAAAATCATCCTCGTGACGGGTGCCACTTCTGGCATTGGCGAGGTTACAGCCCGTGAGCTGGCCCAGCAAGGCGCCCACATTATCATTTTAGCGCGCAATGCGCAAAAAGCGCAACGCACACAGCAAGCTATTATAGCTGCTACCGGCAATGAGCGAGTCGATACTGTGCTGGCGGACCTCTCGGTGCTACAACAGGTACGGGATATAGCTGCAGAAATCCATGCCAAGTATCCACGTCTCGATGTACTGATAAATAACGCCGGCCTGATGTTCGGAGCTGAACGCGAGCTCTCGGCCGATGGCTACGAGATGACGCTGGCCACTAACCACCTAGGGCCCTTTTTGCTCACAAGTTTACTTTTAGACCTTTTGCAGAAGAGTCTCGCTGCTCGTATCGTCAATGTGGCGTCGATGGCTTACCGTTTCTCAAAGCCCACGCTCGACGATTTACAATCGGAACAAAACTATAGCCCTGTATGGGAATACGGTAATACCAAGCTTTGGAATATTATGTTCACGCAGGAGCTAGCCCAGCGCTTGCGTGCCCACGGCATCACCAACATCACAACCAACTGCCTACATCCTGGAGCAGTAGCAACTGGCTACGGGCAGCAAACCGGTGGCATTGTTGGGGCGGCGCTTAGCCTAGCGCGCCCATTCATGATTTCCCCCGAAAAAGGCGCTCAAACCAGCATTTTCCTAGCTACTGATGCTAAGGTGGGCACAATCAGCGGCGGTTTTTTTAGCAAGAAAAAACCTGAACCCGTTAAAAGCAGCTTCAACACTCCGGCTAATAACCGCAGACTTTGGGAGCTAAGTGAACAATTAACAAGGACGCAGTTTCTCGACTAAGCTCCAGCCTACTTACAAAAAGCCTCGCTTCTGCTTAGGTGAGCAGAAGCGGGGCTTTTTGTAAGTAGGCTGGAGCTTCTTTGCTTTACTGTGCTACGATACTTGATTTCAGCGGAGCTAGGATATTGACAACCTCCGTCTGCTGGTTGGCAGGCACCCCTTTGCTCGTCATGGCTTTACCTAACTCAGCCACCAGCGCATTAAATTCTACTTCACTGATATTCATGCCTTTGTGGGCCGCAGGCATCGACAGACCTTTGTAAACCAGCGGGCCACCGGTAGCCTGCCCTATCTGGTCAATAAGATGATTGCGCAACGAGGCCACTCGGTACGAATTACCCGACTGCACTAGTGGGTCAAATGTGCGCTTGAGCTTCGAGTTTGACGTCATTGTTTCGGCCACCACGTTGGCAATAAACTGGTCAACCACGGCCGTAACAGCAGGCAGGCCACCAAGCCGCTCGTAGAGCGAAGTAGCAGCTACTGGCGCCTCCGCATTTTTTTTACAAGCCCCTAGGGTGCCTAACAACGACGTAGCCAGCAGTAGTGCCAGCGAAAACTTACGAGTAGAGGTAAGCATAAATATGAAAGAAAAAAGGTGATGAGAATGGTAGTGCAGATTGGGCAATGAGCTACCTAGGCAGTTACACTAGGTATTTAGACAGCTATAAATAGTCGGCGTAGGTTGAGTGCAAAGCGCAGTTTCTCTAGCGCCATGATGTAGCCCTGTGGCACTGGGCACTGTGGGCCCATTACAGGTGCGGCCGGTGCCTCATATGTCTGCACCCGAAAAGCCGGTGCTAACTGCTGCTGCACCTGCGCAGGCGTTATTTCATCGGGGCGGTAGGTATAGGCGACGGCGTGTGCGCCCGCCTGCACGGTACAGGCCGTGATGCCGGGCATTTGTATTAGCTGGGTATGTAGCTTAGCGGCCTCAGTAGCAGGCAGCGAACCAGCCACGCGCAACGCGCCCACACTGATGGGAGCTGAGTAGTCGTGCAAATTGGGTTCTTGCCAGTTGGCCCACAGCAATAGTGCCATTAGGCCACCTAAGCCTAATCGCATCGCCAAACGTCTTATAGTACTAGTAATTATCATTGCATAAAGCGCAGCTTATCTCACTAAATGTCACATCTACGGCTGAGGCTATTTCAGCGGATTTAGGCACTGACTTTTTTTAAGCAGTTTGTGAGCTATGTCACGCGCGACCAAACATTCCGCTGCGCGCCGAGCTTGTTTCCTAATCTTAGTCTCTTAGTTTTTATCTATGGAATTTGGCATCAGCTCCTTCGGAGAGGTAGCACCCGCCCACGTAGCCGGGGGCGACCAAGTGGCGGCACAACGCATGCAAGAGCTACTGGCGATGGGCCGCCTAGCCGATGAAGTAGGCCTAGATGTATTGGCCCTAGGGGAACACCACCGGCCCGACTTTATCATCTCAGCCCCCGAGGTTATCCTGGCTGCCGTGGCGGCCCAAACCAAGCGTATTCGTCTGTCGAGCGCAGTCACAGTGCTTAGCTCTGTTGACCCGGTGCGCACCTTTCAAAATTTTGCCACCGTGGACTTGATTTCGGGTGGCCGTGCTGAGATTCTAGCTGGGCGTGGTTCATTTGTTGAATCGTTTCCGCTATTTGGCTATGACCTGAAAGACTATGATTCTCTGTTTATAGAGAAACTACAGTTGCTGTTGGAAATCAATAAACAGGAAATTATAAGCTGGCAGGGCCAGCACCGAGCCGCCATCGCAGCCAAGGGCGTGTACCCGCGCCCAGTGCAGCCCCAACTGCCCGTATGGATTGGGGTAGGCGGCACGCCAGCCTCAGTAGCGCGGGCCGGGCACCTTGGCTTGCCACTCACTATTGCCATCCTAGGTGGCGCGCCGGCGCAGTACGTAGCTTTTACCGACCTCTACCGCCAGGCCTACCGCGAGGCCGGACATGAGGAAGCCAATCAACAGATTGCCATCAACTGTCACTTTCATGTGGCCGAAACGGCCAAGCAAGCCGCCGATGAGTTCTTTCCGCCCTACTCGCAGCTTATGAACCGTATTGGGCGCGAACGCGGCTGGCGTCCCATGTCGCGCCAGCAGTTCGACTATTTGTGCGGGCCCGAAGGTCCGCTCTTTGTAGGCAGCGTACCACAACTCATCGACAAGCTACTTTATCAAAAGGAGCTGTTTAACAACACGCGCTTTTTAGCCCAATTAGTCGTCGAGGGTATTCCGCATGCCAGCGTTATGCGCTCAGTAGAGTTATTTGGCCGCGAGGTGGCACCAGCTGTACGAGCCGCACTGGCCAGCACAAGCTCTCACGTAGCTGTCTGAGACGCTAATTAATTTGATAGGAACGAACACTTAGTAATAAAAAAGGCCGCTCAATGAGCGGCCTTTTCATTTTTAGAATCGTCTACAAACTTCTACGAATCTATCATTCAGACTTAGTAGCGGTACAAGTCCGACTTGAACGGACCCTCTACTGGCACCTTGATATAATCAGCTTGCTTGGGGGTTAGCTCATCCAGCTCTACGCCGATTTTAGCGAGGTGCAAGCGAGCTACTTTCTCATCGAGGTGCTTGGGCAGCGTGTACACTTGATTTTCGTACTTGTCGGCGTGTGCCCACAGCTCCAGCTGCGCCAGCGTTTGGTTAGTGAACGAGTTTGACATTACGAACGACGGGTGGCCAGTAGCGCAGCCTAGGTTCACCAAACGGCCTTCAGCCAAGATGATAATCTCTTTGCCATCGATGTTGTAGAGGTCAACTTGCGGCTTCACTGTGTCCTTAGTGTGACCGTAGTTTTTGTTGAGCCAAGCCATGTCGATTTCATCGTCGAAGTGGCCGATATTGCAGACGATAGCCTTGTCCTTAAGGGCGCGGAAATGCTCCTCACGGATGATGTCGCAGTTACCAGTAGTGGTGATAACGATGTCGGCGCGCGGGATGGCGTTCTCCATCTTCTTCACCTCGTAGCTATCCATTGCAGCTTGTAGCGCGCAGATGGGGTCGATTTCGGTTACGATAACGCGAGCACCGGCGCCACGCAGCGAAGCAGCAGTGCCTTTTCCTACGTCACCGTAGCCAGCTACTACGGCTACTTTGCCGGCCATCATCACGTCGGTAGCGCGGCGAATAGCGTCTACTGCCGACTCTTTGCAGCCATACTTGTTGTCAAACTTCGACTTCGTTACCGAGTCGTTGATGTTGAATGCCGGGAAGGGCAAAGTGCCCACTTTCACGCGCTCGATGAGGCGCAGCACACCAGTCGTAGTTTCTTCCGACACCCCTTTGATGCCGCCAGCCAGCTCAGGGAACTGGTCAAGCACCATGTTGGTGAGGTCACCACCGTCGTCCAGAATCATGTTCAACGGCTGGCGCTCCTCTCCGAAGAAAAGCGTCTGCTCGATGCACCAATTAAACTCCTCCTCGTTCATGCCCTTCCAGGCATATACCGGAATGCCAGCCGCCGCAATGGCAGCAGCAGCGTGGTCTTGAGTCGAGAAGATATTGCACGACGACCACGTAACATCGGCGCCCAGCTCAATGAGGGTTTCAATGAGTACAGCCGTTTGAATGGTCATGTGCAAGCAACCGGCGATGCGAGCACCTTTCAGCGGCTTGCTAGGGCCAAACTCGGTGCGCAGCGACATCAGACCGGGCATTTCAGCTTCGGCCAGACGAATTTCCTTGCGGCCCCACTCCGCTAGGCTCATGTCTTTTACTTTGTAGGGGACGTACGTCGTGGACTTAGTTTCCACCATGATGCTAGGCAATTTAGAGTTATAGCGTTCTAACCACAAAGATAGCGCTTTGTTGGCAGAACGCCGGCCTTATCTTTGTACGTTATGAAGGCAAGAACTCTTTTAGGCAAGCGCGCAACTCATTGGCTCACACTAGTAGTGCTGGCACTTATTGTCAATATCCTAGGTGCTCGAGTTGCACAGGCGCAGCAGGCTGCTCCAGCCACTATTCGGCTTGACCCCGAAGACCTAGAACGAGGTAGGTACGGCGCCCAATCACGCTTTTTCTTTTTGCCGCCCGGCAAGACTGGTGAAGACAATTACCAAAGCGCAGGCTTTTTTGGGCAAAAGCTGCGCCCTTATATCAGCAGCAGCCCCACAGCCGTAGCAGAGCTGAATAACTATCGCCGCCAGAAAACGCTGTACCTCGTTGATAAGGGATTGTTAGTAGGTTCTGTTATCTTATACGCTTCGCAGGTTTTTAGAGAAGATGAAGCCCAGTACTTTACCACTACGCAGCAAGTGGCAGCCGGCGCAGCCGTGGTGAGCCTAGTAGCCACGCTATTTATCAACCGCCACACCAATGAGTACTTTAAGCAAGCAGTAGATAACTACAATAGTGACCTACCTGCCGGGCGGCGTGGGGCCATCTGGCCTCGTCTGCGGCCCACTGGCCTAGGTGTGGCACCCACCGCGCAGGGCACCCCTGTGCTGGCGCTGCGGTGGCAGTTGTAGCCCTAGGGAGTGCACCAGTCTCCCAGTTTTTGCGTTAAGGCAAGTACAATGGAGTTTCCTTTACCTGAGGCGGCCCGGCGCTATGTGGCCGCCCACCTGCATGACGACCCCGCTCACCTGGCTTTGCAGGCGCGCCGTCACCCTCACTTGCCAGTGCCCGAATTGGTGCGCCAGATTCAGGCTCGCCAAAAGGCACGCGTAAAACTGCCTGCATGGGCCGACAACCAAGACCTGATATTTCCGCCTGCCTTGTCAGTCGAACAAGCTTCTTCTGAGCGCACGGCGGTTTTTAAGGCCGCCATTGTAGGTGGTGCTTCGCGCTTGGCCGACCTCACAGGTGGCTTCGGGGCCGACTCTGCTCACTTCGCAGCAGTAGTCGACCAAGTAGACTATGTGGAGCGTGACCCTCGCCTAGCACAAGTAGTAGCGTACAACTTTGCCCAGCTTCAGATTTCGAATGTCACCGTGCATGCGGCCGATGCGGTTTCTTTCCTTAAGGGCGGCAGTAAGACTTTCGATTGGCTTTACCTCGACCCCGCCCGGCGCGACCAGCGCGGCGGAAAAACCTTTCGTTTAGCCGATTGCGAGCCCGATGTACCTAAGCTGATGCCGCTGTTACTACGCCACGCGCCGCGCATCTTGCTTAAGACTTCGCCGATGCTGGACATTGAGTTGGCTATTCAAGAGTTGAGGCACGTGCGCCGCCTGTGGGTGCTGGCTATAGACAACGAAGTAAAGGAAGTGCTGTATGAGCTAGGCGAAGAACCCGCTGTGGACCCCGAGCGCTTGGCCGTGAACTTACGCCGCGATGGTAGTCAGCAGGAGTTTCGCCTCAACCGCGCCCGCGAGGCGCGGGCTGTGCCCCGTTATGCTGAGGCTCAGCAGTACCTCTACGAACCCAATGCTGCTATTCTGAAAGCCGGTGCCTTCAAGAGCATTGGCTCGGCTTTTGAGCTGATTAAGCTCCATCAGCATAGCCACTTGTACACTAGCTATGAGCTACGCGCTGATTTTCCCGGCCGTATTTTCCGAGTGTTGGCTACTGAGAAAGCCGACGGCAACACACTAAAAAGTCACCTGGGGCCTGAAGCTCGGGCGCACGTTACCACGCGTAATTTCCCAGAGTCTGTAGCTGATTTTCGGCGGCGCACGGGTATTCGAGAAGGTGGTGACTTGTACCTTTTTGCTACTACCGATTTGCGAGGCCGGCTGGTGGTGCTAGTGTGTGAAAAAGTAGTCCCGCCAGTCTCATAAAGCAGCCAATCAGGCACAAGCGCCTTGCCATTTTATAAGTAGTTCCGTATTTGGTTGCAATTCTTGAGTAGCTTTGTCGCCCGCCCGCCCGCGCCTACGTCTGGCTGGGCGGGCGGTCTTTTGTTTGAATAATCCTCTCCTATGCCCTATCTGTTCACTTCCGAATCGGTTTCGGAAGGCCACCCCGATAAAGTTGCCGACCAGATTTCTGACGCCATCCTCGACGACTTTCTACGTCAGGACCCAGCGGCCAAAGTAGCTTGCGAAACGCTAGTAACGACCGGCCTAGTAGTAGTAGCTGGTGAAGTAAAGTCGTCGGCTTACGTTGATGTACAAACCGTAGCCCGCGACGTTATCCGCCGTATTGGCTATACCAAGGCCGAGTATAAGTTCGAGGCCGAGAGCTGCGGTATTCTATCGGCTCTGCACGAGCAGTCGCCCGATATCAACCAAGGTGTAGTGCGCCAAGCTCCCGAAGAGCAAGGTGCCGGCGACCAAGGTATGATGTTTGGCTATGCCACTAACGAGACGGATAACTACATGCCGCTCGCCCTAGATGTATCGCACCGCCTGCTGCAAGTGCTATCTGAAATCCGCAAGGAAGGCAAGGAAATGACGTACCTGCGCCCAGACGCCAAAAGCCAGGTAACCATTCGCTATTCAGACGACCATCGTCCCGAAGCCATCGATACTATCGTGGTAAGCACCCAGCACGACGACTTCGACGATTCGGAGGCCGCTATGCTGGTTAAGATTTCGGAAGATATCAAGTCTATCCTCATCCCCCGGGTGAAGGCTAGCTTGAGTGCCGACATTCAGGCGCTGTTTACCGACAGCATTACGCACCACATTAACCCGACTGGCAAGTTCGTTATCGGTGGCCCGCACGGCGACTCGGGCCTCACTGGCCGCAAGATTATTGTGGACACCTACGGAGGCAAGGGTGCACACGGTGGAGGCGCTTTCTCGGGTAAAGACTCAAGCAAAGTAGACCGCTCGGCCGCTTATGCTGCCCGCCACATTGCGAAGAATCTAGTAGCTGCTGGTGTAGCCGACCAAGTGCTGGTGCAGGTAGCCTATGCTATCGGTGTAGCCAAGCCAGTAGGTCTCTATGTGACAACGTATAACACGACAAAAGCTAAGAACGCCGCCGGTCAGACGCTTACCGATGGTGAGATTGCAGAGAAAGTAAATGAGCTCTTCGATTTGCGCCCTTATGCTATCGTTGAGCGCTTTGGGTTGCGAAACCCCATCTTTGGCCAAACGGCTGCCTACGGACACATGGGCCGCCAGCCAGGTACGGTAACGGTAAAAATGAAGGACGGCGAGGAGAAAACATTTGAAACCTTTACGTGGGAGAAGTTGGATTATGTAGATAAAATTAAAGCTGCATTTGCGCTTTAAGACGCCTTTTAGCTTATCAAAAAGCCCCAGCAACTATTGTAGTTGCTGGGGCTTTTTGATAAGCTAAAAGTGCTACCTAGGTAGCCTATTTCTACTTAGTGCAGGTTCAAGTGCTTTTCCTTATACTTTGAAATCTGCCGTTTTAGCGCTTCTACAGCTGCGTCGGCGGCGGCTTCAAAAGAAGCCGCATCTTCTTGGCTGAAAAGGGTGCTGCCCGGCACCATCAGCTTAATTTCCACAGTTTTGTTTGCTACGCCGTCTTTATTGTTAAGGCGCAGGATAACTTCTCCGTCAGTGATACGGTCGTAGAAATGGTCGAGCTTGTTGAGACGTTGCTGAATAAAATCGAGCAGTTTTTGGTCGGCATCGAAATGCACCGATTGCACTTGCACTTTCATGGGCAAAAGAAATTGAGTGGGAAACAGAAACCTTATGCTCGGGGGTGAGCCTGTTCAAATACGGATTTCATGCGGTCGACGGACAAGTGCGTATACACTTGCGTGGCTGCTAAGCTGGCATGCCCTAGCAGTTCTTTAATAGCATTTAAGTCTGCGCCCTTGCCAAGTAGGTGAGTAGCAAAGGCGTGCCTCAGCGCGTGCGGATGCTGATGTGCCGCTGAAGTTGATACCTGACTCAGATATTTTTTGACCGTACGATACACTAGCTTCTCATACAGCGGCTCACCCTTGTCAGTACGTAGCAGTGGGCTACTGGCAGGAACAGGGCCGAATTCAGCTGCGGAAGCTGCACTGTACTTATCTAGCACCAACCATAGGGAGGGATTTAAAGGCACTAGTCGCTGCTTGTTGCCCTTGCCTGTCACGCGCACCGTGCGGGCTGCGGCGTCTACATCGGCTGCAGTTATACCTAGGAGTTCAGAAAGGCGAATACCCGTTCCATATAGCATTTCCAGTACCAGCTGGTCGCGTGCCCCCGCATAGGTAGCCTCAAACTCAAACGAATTAAGTAAGCGATTTAATGACTCCTCAGGCACAAACTCGGGCAATTTCTTCACCATCTTAGGCGCCTTTATGCGCAGCATGGGGTTGGCCTCAATCCGGTGAATGCGCAGCAAAAACTTATAGTAGGAGCGCAAGCAAGCTACTTTTCTATTCACTGTGCGTGGGTCTAGGTCTTGCCCCATAAGGTTCACTACCCAATCTCTAATAAGCGGGTGTGTAGCATGGGCCGGCTCATCTAGCTCATATTCCTTCTGCACATAGCTGGCAAACTGCATTAAATCAGTTTGATAAGATATGACGGTATGTGGGCTAAAGCGCTTTTCGTAGCGCAAGAAATTTAGAAATTCATCCATTACACTCCTATTTGCAAGGCTTTGCTTATGTGCCAACAGCAAGGTACAACGCAACGCGAAAAGCCCCTGCTCTTGCTACTTGGCAAGAACAGGGGCTTTTCAAAGCCACCGAAACGAGCGCCTACTGGCTATTCGTTTTCGGTGCCGTAGGTAGCAAGCTTATAAACAGCTTTTTGCTTCAGCTTACGCTTGGTAATGCTGGGCTTTTGGAAGAAAGTGCGACGACGCAGTTCTTTCAGCACACCAGTGCGTTCGAATTTCTTCTTGAAGCGCTTCAGCGCACGGTCAACGGTTTCGTTGTCTTTGATTTGAACGATAATCATATCGAGGGATGAGGAGTCTTTTCAGGGCAAACGGGCCGCAAAGATAATCACAGATTTTCAGATTATCCAGCTTATGGCGATTCTTTTGAATTTTAGCGGTTTACCCGCTCGCCTGTGCACTGCCCTAGTATACTCACTAGGTAGCTATTTAAGTAGGGCGCGGGCAATAACTAACTTTTGAATTTCGCTAGTGCCCTCGCCGATAGTGCAGAGCTTAGCATCGCGGTAGTATTTCTCGGCTGGGTAATCCTTAGTGTAGCCATAGCCACCAAATATCTGGACTCCTTCATTGGCCACTCGCACGGCCACTTCAGAAGCATACAGCTTAGCCATTGCTGATTCACGGTTCACATTTTGACCTCGGTCTTTTAACTCTGCCGCTTGATAGGTGAGCAGGCTGGCCGCTTCGATTTCGGTAGCCATGTCAGCCAGCTTGAAGGCTATACCTTGAAAATTGCTGATAGGCTGGTTGAATTGTTGTCTTTCTTTTGAGTATTGCAAGGCTGCTTCATAGGCCCCCTGTGCAATGCCCAGGCTAAGTGCCGCGATGCTGATGCGCCCACCGTCGAGCACCTTCAACGACTGTACGAACCCCTCCCCTACTTTACCAATAACATTGGCGACGGGTACACGGCAATCAGTGAAAATAAGCTCGGTGGTTTCAGACGCCCGCATGCCAAGCTTGTCCTCCTTGCGCCCACTAGCAAAACCAGGGGTATCGCGCTCAATAATGAATGCTGTTATTCCATGCGAATCGCCTACTTCGCCAGTACGAGCAATTACCACTGCCACGTCGCCGCTCCGGCCATGGGTGATGAAGTTCTTAGCCCCATTCAGGATGTAATACTCGCCACTATCGTCGAGGACGGCTGTAGTACGCATATTACCAGCATCAGACCCTGTGTTAGGCTCCGTAAGGCCCCAAGCCCCAATCCATTCACCCGATGCTAGGCGTGGTAGGTATTTGTGCTTCTGCTCCTCTGAGGCATGCTGCAAAATATGCCCAGTGCATAATGAATTGTGCGCTGCCATACTCAGGCCAATACTACCGTCAATCTTAGCCAGTTCTGCAATAGCCGTCACATATTCTTGATAGCCGAAGCCAGTGCCACCATACTCCTGTGGCACGAGCACTCCCATTAGTCCTAGTTCACCGAGTTGGCGAAAGACATCACGGGGAAACTCTTGCGTTTCATCCCAGCGCATGAAGTGGGGCTTGATGTGCTGCTGGCCAAAATCGCGCACCATTTGCGCAATCATCGCCTGATTTTCGGTCGCTACAGTAGCTTCCATAAAAAAAAGTGTGGGTGGGTAAAGGGGAGAATAAGAACAGGACGCTACCAAACCCAAAGTGGTTTCCAGTAGTGCCAATTCGCCAAAATTACCACCCTAGCACCGGAACCGACGCTCTAGGTCACCGGTTTAGGGGCCCAAAATTGGAAACCCTACAGTGGATAGGTTACTTTTGAGACCTTTTAGCCAGCGCTCATCCTCAAAGTAGAGTCGCTAGGCCTCACTTTCTATAGGCTATATCCTTTGGCTTCTCCTTCTGCCTACGCTACTGTAGTGCGCCGCCTGCTACTAAGCTTGCCGGTGCTTTTATTATTTGCCTCCTGCGCATCCAATCGCTACTATAATCAGCGTGTATTATTTCGCCTTACAGATGAGAAAGGCAACCGTATAGACACGGCAAAGCTACGGGTTGCCGTTAATCGCACCGACCGTAATTACCGTATTCAGCCCAATGATTTTCTAGATATCCGTGTATACACCAACAAGGGGGAGCGTATCATCGACCCTAATGGTGAGTTACAATTGGGCTCATCAGGTGGACAAGTACCTAGCCTGACGCCGCGTATTACTGCATCTCCTCAAGGCCGTGCTGTACCACAAATATCACGCACTGGTACTAACGGCAGTGGTACGGGCCTGGAATTACTTGTACAGGCTAATGGAATGGTGGCAGTACCAATTATTGGTCTCACTCATTTGAGTGGTCTCACCTTGCATCAAGCCGACAGTACCCTACAGGTTTTGTTTACGCCTTATTACCGCGATACATTTATTCAAACTCGCGTGACTAATAACCGAGTTATTATCCTAGGTTCACCAGGTGGCGTTGTAGTGCCCTTGGCTAATGATAATATGAATCTTTTAGAAGTTCTAGCGTTAGCAGGTGGGATTGATGGTAATGGCGGCGGCGGTGCTGGTGGTCTGTACCGCTATGGCGGTAAGACATCTAATGTTCGAATAATTCGGGGCGACTTAAAAAATCCTCAAATTGAACAAATTGACTTAAGTACTATTGCCGGTATGCGACGTGCTAACTTACAAATGGAGCCTAATGATATTGTCTATATTGAGCCTGTCAGACGACCGTTCTTAGAGGGACTGACAGATGCTGGACCAGTATTCAGCGCAGCTGCTACGTTACTTGGCACTGTTAGCATAGTATTTAGCCTTATTACTATTGCGCGTCAAAACTAATAGACTACCGACGCAACGGCGTTAGCATTAATTCTGAATACCTATTTATATGGCAGCAAGTGAAAATACAGAGCTGGAAGAGCTAATTCGCAAAGCTACTGGCGAAACAGCAGGCCAGCTTCCGCCTACACCAAATGCGGTGTCGAGTGCGGACCAAGATGACCCCGGGGGCGGCTTGGACCTAAACACGCTGGTGCTAGTAGCTCGCAAAAGCTTAATATGGGTATTATTGTTGCTTGCCTTGGGCTTTACGGCTTCTTGGCTGTTTTTGCGTTATACAAAACCAATCTATAAAGCAGCCTCTATAATAAAACTAGACGAGCGTTCAGAGGCTGATAAGCTAGGTTTTGGAGCTGCTAAAGGAGAGGAAAACTCTAGCAATCAGTTAGCTGGCGAAGTCGAGCTTATTAAATCTAATCTGACATATAAAAACTTACGAGAAAGAATCGCACTAGATGTTAATTATTATGTGCAAGGAACAGTATTGGAATCAGAGCTTTATGGTAATTCTCCGTTCCGAGTAAAATATAAAATAGTTGACCCGTCGCTGTACAACCAAAAGTTTTTAATAACTTTCTTATCATCTGGCAAATACCAAGTTAGCGTTAAGGTTCATAATCAAACGTTGAGCGGAACCTATAATGTTGGTCAATGGGGCGCTTTTCCAGGTATGCAACTGTTTTTAGAAGCAACACCTGGAAGAAATATTCCAATTGGAGATGACCCACAGTATCATTTTGTGATTCTTAATGATGGCGCGGTAAGCAGTTACTTAGATAGAAACCTTGATGTAACTGTAATCAATCCCAGCGCTAATACCATTCAAATTTCGTTTACCGATAATAATCCTGAAAAGGCGGCGCACATTATCAATAGCATTGATACGGTTTACCTAAAAGAAAAACTAGACCGTAAAAAACAGAGTAGCGCTTTATCATTAGAATTCATCGACCAAGTAATCGCCGATAACGATAAAAGGTGGCGGGCAGCTGAAGAAGCGCAGAAGGAATTTGTGCGCCGTAATAAAACCTACGATGTCAAAGGTGATATGGCATCAATAAAGGAAAACCTGGAGAAACAGCAGGAAGACCGCCAGAAAATTCAGGAAAAGCTTCGACTTCTAAGTGACATTAGTCGCCTAATGAGTCGCGAACAGCTTACGCGCACCGACGATGAGACAGTAGCAGATAACTTGCCGGGTTTAGCTGAGCTAGAAGACCCAGCATTGACAAATCTTTTAGACCTGTTAGATGCTCAGCAACGCAGCTTGCGGCTTACGCTGAAATCGCAGACTGATAAGACGTTTGCTGTGCAGCGAAACCAAGCCATCATTCGAGATACCCGGGAGTTACTACAGCGGCAACTGCAACAAGACTTGCAATTGTTTCAGAAACAACTCGCACGTCTTGACCAGAAGGATGCCGTGCTCAACAGCCAGTTGATGGCAATGCCTGAAAAGGTGACTGAGCAAGAGCGTCTGCAAAGACCCCTTAGCCTATACGAATCCACCTATCTAAGACTGATAGACCGGAAAATGGATTTTAATATCCAACAAGCAGGCACTACTCCCGAATTCCAAATTTTGTCGCCGGCCTCGCCCCCAGGCGAACCTATTTCACCCGTAAGGTTATTGGTATATGCTATTGGACTGGCAGGTGGTCTAGTACTCGGCCTAGGTCTGATAGCAACTCGCTATTTAATGCACAATACCGTAACAGGTATTGGAGAACTGGAACGTGGCACTAGGGCGGCTGTACTTGGTGTAATACCTACTTATGACAAAGAGAAGCTAGAAGTATCACGCTTAGTAGTTGACAAAAACCCGAAAGCGTCTGTTTCCGAAGCTATTCGCTCTATTCGGACTAACTTAGATTTTATTAGTCCATCTAATAAAAAGCGTATTATCTCGGTTACCTCAACTATCTCTGGTGAGGGTAAAACGTTCGTTGCGGTCAATCTTGGCGGTATTATTGCTTTATCCGGCCAGCGAGTTATTATCCTGGACCTAGATATGCGTAAGCCAAAGGTGAATCTAGCGTTTGATGCAGATAATGTGCGTGGTATCAGCACTATTCTCATTGAACGTCACAGCTTAGCGGAGTGCATTCAGCATACGGCTATCGAGTCGTTGGACTTTATCTCGGCCGGCCCTACTCCTCCCAACCCATCCGAGCTTATTCTGAATCCCCGCTTCGACCAGATGCTGGCTGAGTTACACCGTAGCTACGACGTTATTCTCATAGATACACCACCGGTAGGACTTGTAACGGATGGCATTTTGATTATGCGGAAAGCAGACGTGCCTATTTACATCGTGCGTGCCAATTATTCACGCAAGGCATTCTTGAAAAACCTTAACCGTTTAATGAGCAATAACCAGTTCACTAAAATGTGTACTGTTCTCAATGATGCGAAGGCACAAGGTGCTTATGGCTACGGTTATGGCTACGGCTATGGTTATGGCTATGGCTATGGCAATAACCAGACGGGGTATGGTATGGGGTATTACGAAGAGTCTATTCAACCTCCCACGCTGAGCCAAAAAATTAAGAGTTTCTTTAGCTAAGTATTAACGAGCAATATCTAATGGCCAATTTTTGGCAGCGTTTATTCGGGGGTGGCACCGCTACTGACCCTACTTCCACTATAATCAGTCCCTTAGCTAGTTTACGAGTTGATATGCATTCTCATCTGCTACCGGGCCTCGATGATGGCGCCGAAACGGTAGCAGATAGCTTAAATCTTCTGCGAGAGCTTCGTAGCCTAGGGTTTCGCAAGCTAATCATGACTCCCCATGTGATGGGGGATTTTTATAAGAATACTCCTGAAGGTATTCGGGCAGCATTATTAGAGCTCCAAGCGGCTGCTATTGCAGAGGGCCTCACTGATATGGCGCTTGAATGTGCGGCCGAATATTACTTGGATGAATGGCTAGGTCAGCGACTGGCCGAGGGCTCTGAACTATTGAGCTTTGGTGGTGAGAAGCGATATGTGCTCTTCGAGACATCGTACATGAATGAGCCTTTTAATTTACAGGCCACTATTTTTGAGCTAAAAGCAGCTGGCTATCAACCTGTACTCGCTCACCCTGAGCGTTATACTTATTATTACGGGCGCTTTGCAGAAATAAGAAAATTGCGGCAGGAGTACGGAGTACTATTACAGCTAAATCTAAACTCGCTGGCGGGCTATTATTCGCCTACTGCTCGGCACGTGGCTGAGCAATTGATAGATGAAGGCTTAGTTGACTTTGTAGGCACTGATACGCATCACCTCCGCCATACTACTGCCTTGGCTAAGAAAACCGTCAATTTGGCTCACTTTCGAAAGCTGCTGCACTTGCCGCTGCTTAACGACACCTTGTAAGTCAGTCGATGATTTTCGTTACCGGAGCAACTGGTCTTATTGGTTCTTTTCTATTGCACGAGCTGCGAGCGCGAGGCCTTGCTGTGCGAGCACTATACCGAGGCGAGGCTCCGACAGATACTTCGGCTGGCGTAGAGTGGGTGCAAGGTAATATCTTAGACGCCACACTTCTGGCCTCAGTTATCTCACCAGAAGTAACACACGTATTCCATTGTGCTGGGCTTGTTTCTTATGCTCCACAGGATGAAGATGCCCTGCTGGAAACCAATGTAGAGGGTACGGCAACCATCGTTGATGCGTGCTTAGCCCGGCCAGGGATTCGCCTTGGCTACGTGTCCTCAGTGGCAGCCCTAGGTTCACCAGCCGAGCCAACGACTGACCTACCAGCAATCACGCAACAGGTAGTCACAGAAAAAGCTACGTGGGACCTAGGGGCCAGCCACCCAGCTTATGCTACTAGCAAGTACCTAGGTGAGCTAGAAGTATGGCGTGGAGCGGCTGAGGGCCTAGCCGCCGTTATAGTCAACCCTTCGGTAGTGGTAGGGCCTGGCGATTGGCAACGCAGCAGCACGCGCCTGCTGCGCTATGCCTATGATGAGCACCGCTTTTACACAAAAGGCTTGCTCAACTTTGTGGATGTGCGCGATGTAGTGGCCCAGTTGACGCGCTTGATGCTGGACCTGCCATTACCCACCACCGAGCGCTATATCTTGAATGGGGGCACTTACCCATTGGGAAGTTTTCTGCAAGAAGCTGCTACTGCCTTTGGGCGCCGTCCACCCACGGTAGCAGTACCTAATTGGGCCGCCGAACTTATCTGGCGCCTCGAGCACGGACGGGCGGTGTTGACGGGTGCCCGACCCTTGATTACCCGCGATACAGCGCGAGCAGGGCGTCAACATATCTATTACGACGCTAGCAAAGTGCAGCTAGTCACAGGCTTAAGTTTCCGACCACTTGGCGAAACTATAGCGTGGGCTACGCAAGGCCTCAAAACGAACCGGACTAGCCCCTATACGGTTGTATCTTAGCGAATCGCGACAACGCTACGCTTTCATAAGTGGGAAACATGACTAAAGGTCCTTAATTCGGTCCGGCCTAGTTATTGCCCGTTTCCGCTAGTTAGCTGAAGGTAAGTAGCTGTTCAGTTCGTACTGTACTAATTCGTGATTTTATGCGCATGAACGAATCATTTGAAGACCCCCGGGCAGCCCAGAGCACTGTGCGCCGCTACGAGCGCATGGTGGCTCATGATGAAGCCGCTTTTTTTGACTTAGAAGAATTTGAAATTATTATTGATTACTATGTGACCTCGGCGGCTTTTGACAAGGCACAGCAAGCGTGTGAGGTAGCCCTTAGCCAATATCCTTTCTCAACAGAGTTGCTCATCGACCGGGCTCAGATTTCGGCCATGCGAGGCGACTATACCGAGGCTGAACGGCAAATTTCGAGTGTAGCTAGTCTTGACCCCGATAATGCAGATGTAGCTGTAACCCGCGGCATTATTGCCACACAGCGCGGTGATTTTGAAGAGGCTGTTCGCTTCTTTCAAGCTGCGTTGGCGCAAAACCCCGACCGTGAAGATATTCACTTCAACCTAGGACTGGCATACCAGAGCTGGCAGAAGTATAAGAGTGCAGCCCGACACTATAAGCATAGCCTGCGGCTGCATCCAGACAATGAAACAACGGTTCAGGAGCTGCTTAACTGCTTAGAAGCTAGCAATAGACTACCCGAGCACGAAGACTTCTTTCAGCGCTTCACTGACGACGACCCCTATTCGGCGATAGCTTGGTATAACCTAGGGCAGTATTATTACCGGCTCGAAAAGTATGAGCAGGCCATTGCAGCCTTTGACTACGCTATTGTTATCGACGCCGACTTTTATGACGCGCATCACTGGCTGGCTGATACCTACGTATGCCAGCAGCAGTACCAGCGGGCTATTGCAGAGTTTGAGCTTAGCTATCCGCCCAATGAACCCACGGATGAAGCGTTGTGCAACATTGGCGAATGCTACGAAAAGCTGCGTGAATGGGAGTTAGCTCGCCAGTATTATCGCAAAGCGCTGGATATTAATCCAGATATGGATGAAGCTTGGTTTGGGCAGGGAGTATTGCTTCAAGAGCAAGAGAGGCCGTTCGAAGCCATTCATTTTTTCCGCAAAGCAGTAGAGCTTTATGGCGAAAGCGGCGAGTACTGGTCGGCCCTAGGTGCTGCTGAGAACCAAGTGGGCAACGTAGTGAGCGCCTTAGAAGCTTATGAGAAGGCTACTGAAGTGGCACCCGACGACGCCACTGGCTGGGTAAGCTGGAGCGCCATTCTTTACGAACAGGGCCACTACGATGAAGCTATCGACCTACTGAGCCACGCCGTAGAGCTGCACCCGCACGAGGCGCATTTTCACTATATGTTTTGTGCGTATCTACTGGCTTCGGGCCGGCTGCGCGAGGCATACCAAGAATTGGAAACGGCACTTTCGCTCAACTACGAGCAGCATACCCTATTATTTGATTACTTTCCAGAGCTAGAGCAGCAGCCGGCTTTGCGGCGACTCATCGACCAGTTTCGCAAGTGATAAGCTGGTCAATGCGTCCTAAAGTTTCTAGATAACTTACTTTTGTAGCCGTCTGCTTAACAAGCAGACGGCTTTTTGCTTTTTAAGAAGTATCAACCAGCTACTGATGCAGTGGCTTGGTTTATACGTTGTATAACCCTACTCATCACCCGCTTACTTAATGAACTATTCCCTTTCGCAACTGCCCGAACGCACGCAGAAACCCCGCGAGCAAGGTTTTACCATGATGATGGATAAAGGCCTAAGCATTCGGGAAGTGGAAGATTTTCTAGAGGTAGGGGCTCCCTACACCGATATCGTAAAGCTAGGCTGGGCCACCTCTTACGTCGTACCTAACCTGCAGCGCAAAATCGATGCCTATCGGGCGGCGGGCCTGCCGGTATACCTAGGCGGCACGCTGTTCGAAGCCTTCATTATTCGCAATCAATTCGATGATTACCGCCGCCTACTCGATACGTTTGGACTTGAGTATGCTGAGGTATCAGATGGCAGCCTAGACCTGCCGCACGACCGCAAATGTGAGTTCATCAGCGAGCTGAGTAAGTCGGTGAAGGTACTGAGCGAGGTTGGTTCGAAGGATGCTGAGAAAATCATTCCGCCCTATAAGTGGATTTCGCAGATGCAAGCCGAACTCGAAGCAGGTGCCCTCAAGGTTATTGGGGAGGCTCGGGAAGGTGGCAACGTGGGCTTGTTCCGGAGCACCGGTGAAGTGCGCTCAGGCTTGGTAGAGGAGATTCTCACCAAGATTCCTTCGGAGCGCATCATCTGGGAAGCCCCTCAGAAGGCTCAGCAAGTGTGGTTTATTAAGCTACTAGGTGCCAACGTAAACCTTGGCAATATTGCGCCCAATGAGGTGGTGAGCCTCGAAACCATTCGTCTAGGACTGCGAGGCGACACCTTCTCGCATTTCTTGGATATGGATGCAGTAGACCCTATGTTCCGCCCCGAAGCTAAGACTGGTAAGCCGGGCACTTCAATGCCTCGCGGCTAGTGTTCTCCTACTTAGAACAACAAAAAAGCCTGGCTCATATGAGCCAGGCTTTTTTGTTGTTCTAAGTAGGAGAAGCTATTAGTGCTTCTGTATGCGAAGCGTCTTTACTTCACCCGTTGCAAAAGTCACTTTCACCAAGTACGTGCCTACTGCTAATTCGCTGGCATTAGGCACAGCTACTTCGGATATACCTGCCACGGTCGTGACAGTGCGGCTCACAATAGTGCGGCCAGCTAGGTCGGTCAGCTGTAGCTGAGCAGTGCCAGCGGCAGGAGACTGTAGCACCAGTGCAGCTTGGTCGCTGCTGGTGAAGGGGCTCGGATAGCTACTGAGTGCAGTCACAACGGCATCATTAGCACCAGCGAAGCTTACGGCACGCGTGGGCGAGTACGAGTACTGTCCATCGAGGTCTACCTGGCGCAAACGGTAGTAGCGAACACCACTCTTGCCTGCTTCGGTATCAGTATAGCTATAAGTGGCAGCAGTGGTGCTGTTTGCCGATTTACTAGCTACGAAGGCAATTTTGCGGAATTTCACCCCATCATTAGCCACTTCAACTTCGAAACCAGCGCTGTTTTTCTCGGTAGCAGTTTGCCACGTAATCGAGGCATTGGCGCCCGAACGCTTGGCGTCAAAAGCTACTAGCTCTACTGGTAGCGGGTTCGTTTTATCGCCGAGCGTGAAGCGGGTAGTCGGTACAGCAAAGCTGGTAGTGCCGGTGAGCGATACAATATTATCGTTCGTATTAGGGGTGCCGCCTAGGTTAACAAACGTGTTGCCTTCGTTAATCGAAGCAAATAAAACCAGGTTGTTTTCATCAATATTGATATTGCCAGCTGGACCTAGGTTCTTGGTTTCGCTGTCGAGGTAGAAGAAACGCATGTCGGCTTTAACAGCACCAGCGGCATTAGCTGTCGATTGCGTTACTTCAAATATGCGGCGTACACCACTGGCAGCACCATTACCTGGGCTGTAAGCTTGGGCCGTATTGCGAGTAACTAGAATCTCGCCAGGGTTGCTGTAGAAATTTAACCCTAGGCCGATGTTACCAAACAGGTCCTCGGTGCCAGGAGTAGCAGTGCGGTGTGAAATGGTTACAAAACCTTGCAGGTAAGAGCCGTCACGCTCATTTAATAGGCGTGCACCTACGTTGTTGTTGATGGCTGCACGGTCATCCAGGTTAACAACTGAGGTAGTGGGCTGCGTGATGTCTGTTACCAGCAGGCCATCATTGAAATTGATATCGCCAGATACGTTCATAACGCCTTGCGAAGATTTCACGCCGCCGCCACTGATGAATACGTTCGCAAACGTGCCACCAGAAATACTTTGGTTAGTACCGTTGAAGGCAATCGTAGTGCCCGCACTAGCTATGAAGCTAGCGTAACGGTTATCAAAATCACCACTAACATTTAAGGTACCAATAACCAAGCTCAGGATAGAGCGGTCAGCCTGGCTATTACCAGACATTGTTAGGTTACGGGCTACTGCTTCGTTCTTTCCAAGGTTATTTACTGATGAAGACGCGTTGGTAGTAGGATTAGTGAAAGTATAAGTCGTATTGCAGAGAATACGGGGGTAAGGGTTAGAAGTGTTGGTACCAAGGTTAGCAATCACCACATTGGTATTTGCATTTGGCACGCCGTTCGTCCAGTTAGCGTCGTCGAACCAGTTATCGTTCAAGCCGCCAGTCCATACGGTAGAAGGGATGGGGTTACCAGTTACGTTAAAGCTCGCCGTATAAGGATTCGACCCACTGCGGTCGGAAAGTGTAGTAGCTGTTGGAGCATTAGGGTTCGTGTTATCAGTAACCCCGGCTTCGAAGTAGATATCTACGCTGTAGCTACCTGAAATGCTAGCGCTGCTAATTAAGTTGATTGTCCGGTTAGTGAGCGAGAAATTACGCGTACCATCATTACCCACATTGCCGTTCTGCGTCAAATTGATGGCAGTATAGGAGCCCCCACCCTGGCCTTGCTGGCGCACTCGGTAGTACATGCTTACGCTGGTAACCGTGCGAGCCCCAGCCTCCGTCGTTACGGCTGCGCCACCATTGAGTAGCAGAACACCAGTATTGAGGTCGTACGTCATATCCCCAAGGTTAGCACCTTGAAACGTAGGAGTAGCCGCAGAATTCACGGTGTACGTGATGCGTGGTTGTGCATTGCCGCTTGTTGAGTAGGGCGTCACATAAACGGCTGAGCCTTTAAGCGTAGGAAGTGGTGGAGCAGTTACTGAAAAGTTTAGCTGGTATGTACTAGAGTTAGGGTCAGCATCGCTAGGGTTAATGTCAGCATTTGCCGTGCTGGCAATGAATTGCAGTTCGAGCACGTAGTCACCACCTACGGTCAGGCCACTCAGCAGATTTGCATTAGCGCTACCGCTATATTGAGTACCGCCTGTTGGAGGGCTATAAGCTCCCGAAGTAGGGAACATAACCGTGGTGTAAGCAGGCAACGAAGATGCTGTGGATTTGAGATATACCCGATAGCGCATACCTGCGCCCGTTACAGTATAAGGGTCATCATTATCATCTGTCAACGGGCGTAGCACGAGCCTGCCACCCGTTAGGGTAAGTTGGCTGGTATTAAGTAGGTCAAACGCACCTAGATTAGTTGTGCTTGCGCTACCTACACCCATTTTCGGATACGAATTATAAGGGCTAGCATTGGTATTAGCCTTACCAGCGTAGTTCAGCGTCCGTAGAGTGCCGTTAGTATTCTGTACTGCCAAGCTTATAGCATCGCTGGAGAAAGATACTTGCTGGGCCTGAACTGAGTGGACAGTACCTAGGACAAGGAATAGTGCCCATATCGATGCTAACAGTCGCACCAGACCAGAGCCTCGGTTAGGTTGTCGCTTTTTTTGCAGAGTAGTAGTTGTCATATTAGTAAGGGTAAGTTCGTTTACCTGATACAAGGAAAGTTTCCCAAATGGGTGAATCGTGGCCTTATACGGGTCAGAAAAGAAAGGTGGCGCTTTTTTTAACTTTTTTTTAGGGGATATTACCGTTCAGCTTAACATCTTGAAAAAGTTTAGTCTGAAGGCAACGACAAGTGAAATTTTTTACAAAAAAAGAGCCAAACAAGCCATTTTTACTCTCTCTATTCCGCTCCTGGTTACAAGCTCAGTGGCTGGTGCGTTGCTCAACAAATCAGAGGCTTAGCTAAAATGCCAAAGCCTTAAGAAGGCGTTGAATGTACCGATTGCAGTTTAGTTCCCTACTGAGAAATGCGTAAGTACTAGCACCCAGCCGGATGCTTCAAAATAGCGTTGGTATTTAAGTAATATCACGTCCGCCTTTGTGACTATAGCCTACTTGGCATAATGCTATAGATAAAGAGAGAAATAAATTTTCAGAAACCCTTAAAAATTAGTTCCTAACGATAGCTATGACGGCCTTTAGTCAAGTAGCTATTCCCTGCTAGGCATCCTAGGCGCTTAGCAAAAGGCAATGGAGCTGCTTGTTTAGCAGCGTATGTACACTAGGGTACATTGCTACTGCTGCTACAGCATTACTGGTATTGGCTTAGAAGTAGCTAGCTGGGATGGTGCTGGTGCGGCTTCGTCAGCAGCGTTACTTTGCAGGGTCAACATCCCCTTCGCATGGAGCTCATCAAGCACTTCCTAGACCTTATTCTGCACCTCGATAAGACGCTCGTCAACGTAGTGCACGACTATGGCAACCTCACTTATCTGATTCTATTTCTCATCATTTTCACGGAGACGGGGGTAGTCATTTTTCCTTTTCTACCCGGCGACTCTCTCCTATTCGTGGCAGGAGCACTAGCGGCCCAGCCCAACCCTGAAACTGGGCATCCACTTCTCAACATCTTCTACCTGATTCCGCTGCTGCTGGCTGCTGCTTTCCTAGGCGATAACCTCAACTACTTTATTGGTGATTACCTAGGGCCACGCGTGTTCCGCGAAGATTTTAAGCTGCTGAAGCGCAAATACTTAGAGCAGACGCAAGCTTTCTATGCCAAGCACGGCGGGCAGACGATTATTATGGCGCGCTTCGTGCCCATTGTGCGCACGTTTGCGCCTTTTGTGGCAGGTGTAGGCACCATGACGTACCGGCACTTCGCTTCGTATAGCATTGCGGGCGCCGTACTGTGGGTGGTATCGCTTACGCTAGCCGGTTACTTCCTAGGGTCTATTCCGTGGGTCAAGAACAACTTTACGTTCGTTATTTATGGCATTGTGCTCTTTTCTGTGCTGCCGCCGCTGTGGCAGTTTTTGCGCAGCAAACTAGCTAAGGCCTAGGCTAGCCAGCCGCGGCATTTTGCACCTTTACTCGTCGAAGCTATGCGCACGTTTGGACTTATTGGCCGGTCACTTTCGCACTCTTTTTCGCAGACCTACTTTACCCAAAAGTTTTATCGGCTGGGCTTGGACGATTGTCGCTACGAGCTGTTTGAGCTGGCCTCACCCCACGAATTACCTAGCTTGCTGGCTCAGCATTCCGATTTAGCGGGGCTCAACGTCACTATCCCGTATAAGGAGCAGATTTGGCCTTACCTCACCGATGTGGCCTCATCGGCCGCATTAGTGGGGGCTGTTAATGTCATTGAGCTGCGAGCCGATGGCACCCTGATTGGGCACAACACCGACTATGTAGGGTTTAGGGAATCGCTACGACCTTTCTACACTGCGCGGGGCCCCGAGTCCCGGGCGCTCGTGCTAGGTACAGGCGGCGCCGCCAAAGCGGTAGGCGTGGCGCTGCGTGAGCTTGACATTCCTTACTGGCTGGTATCACGCGATGCTCTAGGGCCACACCTTACCTATGCCGAGCTTACGCCAGCTGTATTGGCTGCCCATCCTCTTATTATCAACACAACGCCACTAGGTACTTACCCCGACGTGGCAGCCTGCCCGCCCCTACCCTACGCAGCCCTCACGCCGCAGCACTACCTCTACGACTTAGTATATAATCCCCGCGAAACTCTGTTTTTGCAGAAAGGCCGTGAGGCTGGCGCCCAAACCAAAAACGGCTTCGATATGCTGGAGCGCCAGGCCGAAGCCGCTTGGGACATTTGGAATAAGTAGATAACAAGTAGAGCTTAGCTAGTAGTGGGTGGCATAAACTACCACTTACTACTAGCTAAGCTCTACTTGCTACTTACTACTTAGGTATTACTTGCCCGAAACCTTTTTGGCAATCTCGGCAGTGTGGCGGCCTTGGAAGCGCGCACCTTCGAGTTCGTTAGCGCTCGGCTGGCGCTCGCCCTGGCCACCAGCTACGGTGCTGGCGCCGTAAGGCGTGCCACCAGTTACTACATCATGGCCCATTTGGCCCTGCCAAGCGTAGGGTAGACCCACGATGATAAAGCCGTGGTGCAGTAGCTCGGTGTGGAAGTTGCGCAGGGTTTCTTCCTGGCCACCGTGCTGGGTAGCAGTGCTCACAAAAGCACCACCTACTTTGCCTACGAGGGCACCGGTAGCCCACAGGCCGCCCGTGCTATCCATGAACGACTGCATCTGGCCGCATAGGTTGCCGTAGCGAGTGGGCGTACCAAAGATGATGGCATCGTAGTCTTTCAGTTCGTCGGGCGTTACGACGGGCACGTGTGCGAAGGCTTGTTGCGCACCAGTAGCACCAGTCTTATCCAGCACTTCCTTAGGTAGCGTTTCGGGAACGCGCTTCACTACTACCTCGTTGCCAGCAATTTCGCGAGCACCTTCAGCAACGGCTTCAGCCAATTTCCACACGTGGCCATAGGTGGAATAAAACAACACGAGCGTCTTCATACTAAAGAAGAAAAGGGGGTTGAAAAAACAGTGAGTAACCGGGACGATACAACGGCTAACTGCTGCTAGCGTTGCTTTAGGCTCAAAAGTAAGCACCAATTGATGTACATACATTTTATGTACGCACATCGTTTTATGAAAATCACTTATTTTACTTTATCTATCTGATGTACTGCGGCTTAATTTTAAGTTGCCATTTTTAGTATTTCTGGTGCAACGCTACATGGCCACTCTGCCTCTTGAGGTAGTGAAGCGGTGAGACTAGCTGGCTCTCGACTTAGAAAAGTATTCATACCTCGCGTTGTCTATGTTGCACGGATTACCAGCCGGCCTTGCCCGGACCCAGGCATGAGTAGTGCCGCCTGGCCCGCTACGTTTGGCCAAGACCCGCCGGCCCGGCCCACTGGGCTCACGGCCAGCCGCCCAGTGGCCCACGCTGTGCCCACTGAGGAAGAGCTGATAGATGGCTGCCTACAAGGCCGGCAGCTAGCCCAAAAGCAGCTGTACGACAAGTACGCCGCTCGCATGATGGCCGTGTGCCTGCGCTACGCACAAACCACCTTTGAGGCTGAGGATGTGCTGCAAGAAGGCTTTTTGACGGTCTTTCGCACCCTAGGTAGCTTTCGGCGCGAGTGCCCGCTAGAGTTCTGGATACGGCGCGTGATGATAAACGCCGCCCTGCGCCAGCACCGCCGCAACGCCCCGCTGGTGGCCGTGAGCGATGGCGACTACCCCGAAACGCTCGCCAGCGAAGAATTTACGTTTAGCAACTATGCCTACGGCGAGCTGCTGGCCGTAGTACAGGAGTTGGCCCCCCGCTACCGGCTAGTGTTTAACCTCTATGCCATAGAGGGCTACACGCACAAGGAAATTGGGGAGCTGCTCAATATATCGGAGGGCACCAGCAAGTCGCAGTATTCCCGGGCTCGCGTTGTTCTTCAAACTAAATTAGCGCGTCTGTCTCCACCAGCGCGACCTCTATCTTAATTACCTAGTAGTATGGATTCGCAATCGCCTCCCAAGGGCAGCCTAGAAGAGTTATTTCGCCACCACTTGCTAGAGAGCGAGGCGGCCGCTGTGCCACCGCGCCCGCTGGTGTGGGACCAAATTGACAATAGCCTGCTGCTAGCCGAGAATGAGAAATACCGCCGCCGCCTGCTGGTGCATCGCTGGGGTATGGCAGCTAGCCTGCTGCTAGCAGCGCTAGCTGGCGGTGGCTGGTGGCATAGCCAGCAGCCGGCTTCGCCCAATCTGGTCAGTGCCACGGGCAACATGGCGCGTGTAGAGATGGCCACGGCTGCCCGTTTGCCCCGGACCACCGTGGGCTTGAATACCACCTCGAGCCAGACTACGCTAGCCGTTGCTTCTACTGCGCCGCAGGCAGCTAAAGCAGCTACCCAGCAAGTGGGCACCCTCTCTACACCAGAGAGCGCAGATGCTACCCAAGCTGACTATACCACTGCGGGCAGCGCTCGTGGGCAAGTATTGCTAGCAACTGCAGCCCAGCCCACTACCCTAGGCCACTCGGCCGCTCCTACCCTAGCCACTTACGCTTACCGTGCTACCATGGCCTCGCGCCATGGGGCAGGGCCGGCTGATGCGCTAGCAGCAGTTCCTTTCTCATCCTCTACTAGCCAGCCTATTGAGTTTACTGCTACATCATCACTTACCAGGTTTCCAAACGCTACTGCTGCCCTAGACAGAGCGGCGGGCATGCCTATGGCCTCAACTGTGGCCACGGAGGCTAGCACCGCATCGGCACCAGTCGTAAGCCGCCAAGGCGAAACTTTGCTTGACAGTAGGCTAGCCCAGCTGGCCCTAGGTCCTAGTGACGGGTTGCCCGCTACCCTCACGCCAGTAGAAACCAAGATGCTGCCAGCTACCAAGCTTCGGCAGTGGCGGTTCGAGGCGGCTTATGCGGCTACTGCTTTCAACCCCAACGTTGATTTTGCCGCTAGCAGCTCGCGGTACCCGCTGGCCAGTGCCATAACCCTTCCTAGCTATTCGGTGGGCAGCCAATCGGCCGCGGCCGAGTACCGGGCCAACCAGCGCGGGGGCCTTGGGCAGCGCTTGAGTCTGCGCGCCACGCGCTGGCTGGGCGGGCACTGGTCGCTTAGCACGGGCTTGGAGGCCGCGCAGCAGCACGCCACCTCGGCTACCTCTATGGGCTTTGATGGTGTGCACCTAGATGCCGCTAGTTCATATAACCCAAATCTCTCAAACTCGGCGCCCCGCCCGCTGCAAGCTTCTTCCTACCGCTACCGCTCGGCGGGCGTGCCGGTCGAGCTCCGCTACGATACTCCTATCAAGACGGGAGTTTCGTTTTACGGGCGCCTAGGAGCCATTGTGAGTGCGCTGCTCAATGTGCGCACAGAAGTAGCCAGCAACCCCGAAACTGCCCGTTCCTATTCGCCGTTTGCGGGGAGCACTCCCTACCGCCGCCTCACTACGCTGCTGCGCGGCGGAGCAGGCGTACGCTACCGCCCCGCCAATAAGGGCTGGGGCGTGAGCGTAGGCCCCACGGCCGAGGCAGGCGTGCAGTCGCTCAATTCTGATACCGATAAAAGTTTCTTGCAACAAAATCGCCCCTACAGCTTTGGCCTAGAGGCAGGCTTTGAGTTTAACAGCGGCGTAGTGCCGGTGCAGTAGGCCACGCGGCCCAGTTGGGCCGCGCGGTTTTTCGTTCTTCTCGCTCTCCAGAAACAAACTTATGTCCTTCCAGCTGCGCTTGCTCGTGGCCTTGCTGGCGCTGCTTTCGCTGCTGGCTGCCCGGCACTTACACCGGCACCAGCGGCAGGCAAGCGCTACTAGCGCTCGGCCATCTGCCCCAGCTTCGGCACCGATGGCTAGGCACATCAGTGGCCGGCTGCCCGGGTGTGCACTCGCTAGCCAGCCATTCTGAGACCTAGGACGCAACACTTCCTTTTTCCGACGACCATCTTTTATTCTGCGTTATGAGACGCGCTTTTTTGGGGCTGCTGGCCTGCGGACTACTGGCCTGCAGCAAAACCACTTTGCAAATGGGCCAGCTAGTTACCCTTGTGCCTAAGCAGCCCACCACACTGGCCCTAGGTGGCATTGGCACCGCCGAGGCCACCCTTATCGACCTCAACGACTCACGGTGCCCTAGCGATGTTACCTGTGTGTGGGCAGGTACCCTCGCGGCAACGGTAACGGTAGTGGGCGATGGCCCAGCACAAACTGTGCGCCTAGGGTATCAAAAAAGTTACGTGCTCGACTCCGCCATCGTCACCTTACACGCCCAAAGCTATTGGGTGCGCTTGCTAGACGCAACCCCTTATCCGTCAACTAAAAATGCGGGGCTGCTCCGCACAGTTACGCTACGGCTGCGGCCGGCCTAGAAGTGAGCCAGCAAGTTTAGGGCTACCTAGAAACCCAAGCCTAGTATTTAGGGTTAAGTTAGCTGGCCTTTTCCCGGCCGCTTCCGCTCCCTGTATGTCCACGTACCAGCTTACTTCCGAATTCAAACCCACCGGCGACCAGCCCCGCGCCATTGCCGAGCTTGTGAAAGGCGTGAACGGCGGTGAGCCGGCTCAGGTGCTCCTAGGTGCCACGGGCACGGGCAAAACCTTCACGATGGCTAACGTAATTGCCGAAACCGGCAAGCCGGCCCTGGTGCTGTGCCACAACAAGACGCTGGCCGCCCAGCTCTATGGCGAGTTTAAGGCGTTCTTTCCGCAAAATGCCGTCGAGTACTACATCAGCTACTACGACTACTATCAGCCCGAGGCCTATATCGCCAGCTCTGACGTCTTCATTGAGAAGGACTTGGCCATCAACGAAGAGATTGAGAAACTGCGGCTACACTGCACCTCCACCCTGCTCAGCGGGCGGCGCGACGTGGTAGTGGTAGCCTCGGTGTCGTGCATCTACGGCATCGGCAACCCCGAGGAGTTTAGCAAAAACGTCATTTTCTTGGCGCCTGGCCACCGCTACTCGCGCAATAACCTGCTCTACCAGTTCGTGCAGATTCTATACTCGCGCACTGAAGTCGAGTTCACGCGCGGCAGCTTCCGGGTAAAGGGCGACACGGTAGACGTATTTCCGGCCTATGCCGACTTCGCGTACCGCATTTTCTTTTTTGGCGACGAGATAGAGGCCATTCAGAAAATCGACCCCGCCAGTGGCCGCAAGCTGAGCGACGAGAAAAACATGACCCTTTACCCCGCCAATCTGTTCGTGACGGGCAAGGAAACGCTGAACACCGCCATCCACGAAATCCAGGATGATATGGTGCAGCAGCACAAATACTTCGAGAAGGAAGGCCGCGACGTGGAAGCCAAGCGCATTCAGGAGCGCACCGAGTTTGACCTGGAGATGATACGCGAGCTAGGCTACTGCTCGGGCATCGAGAACTACTCGCGCTACTTCGACCGGCGCGAGCCGGGTTCGCGGCCGTTCTGCTTGCTCGACTACTTCCCCGATGACTACCTGCTCGTCGTGGACGAGAGCCACGCCACCATTCCGCAAATCCGGGCTATGTGGGGCGGTGACCGCTCACGCAAGACGGCGCTTATTGAGTATGGCTTCCGCCTGCCGTCGGCGTTTGACAACCGGCCGCTGACCTTTAACGAGTTTGAGAGCATGTATCGGCAGGCTGTATTTGTGAGCGCCACCCCCGCCGACTACGAGCTGACCCAGGCCAATGGCGTGGTAGTAGAGCAGATTATTCGCCCCACGGGCCTGCTCGACCCAGAAATCGACCTGCGCCCCAGCATTAACCAGATTGACGACCTACTCGACGAGGTCGACAACCGCGTGAAAGCCGGTGACCGCGTGCTCGTGACGACCCTCACCAAGCGCATGGCCGAGGAGCTGAGCAAGTATATGGAGCGCCTAGGTATTAAGGTCGAGTATATTCACTCGGATGTGAAGACGCTGGACCGGGTTGAGATTTTGCGGCGCCTGCGCCTGGGCGAGGTCGATGTGCTCATCGGGGTGAACCTGCTGCGCGAAGGCCTTGACCTACCCGAAGTAAGCCTGGTGGCTATTTTGGATGCCGATAAGGAAGGTTTCTTGCGTGACCAGCGCTCCCTTATCCAGACCATGGGTCGCGCGGCTCGTAACGAGAATGGTAAGGTAATCCTGTACGCTGACCGCATGACGGGCTCGATGCAGCGTGCCATTGACGAAACCAATCGCCGCCGCGCCACCCAAATGGCCTATAACGAAGCGCATGGCATCACGCCCAAAACGGTACGCAAGAGCCACGCCCAGATTATGGGCCAAACCGACCTTGCTGACTACCGTATTGTGGAGGCGCAGGCACCCGCTACGGCTTATGCCGAAGGTGGCGCAGCCCTAGCTATGGCAGCCGAGCCCGTAGTGGCCATGATGAACCGCACCGAGTTGGAAAAGCTCATCAAAACCACCGAAAAGCAAATGGAAGCCGCCGCTAAGGAGCTCGACTTTTTGCAAGCAGCCAAGCTGCGCGATGAGCTAGGTGCTCTCAAGCAGATGCTGAAAAACAAGCGTGACTAAATGCCCTAGGTGCTCTCACCTAGGGCTGCACGGGCGAGGCTTAGGCCGTGAATTAGGCTTTGCTGACAAGTTTTTTTTACTGTCAGGAATAACCTGAACACTGGTTTTTTCATGCTACCGGCTGCAAGCACTTTAGGCAAGCTTCATGTTAGCGGAAGAACGGCGTCAAAACTTTGTTTATGACAAAAAAAAGCAGGCCTTGTGCAACTTCGCTGATGATGTGTTCGTTAGGGGGACTTCATTTACATTTTTCCCTTGTCAGCTTATGAAACGCAACCAGTTTTCATTGCTAATGGGCGCTGCGCTTTGCGCCTCGCTAACCTTCATGAGCGCTTGCGCTACCACCGAAGGCACGTCGGGCACTACTACCGGCACCACTACTACTGACGGCACTACCTCAGGCTCTACTACGGGCACTACGGCCAGCACCACCACCACGGGGACTAGCACTACCGGCACCACGGCAGGCTCTACCGCTGGCACCACTGCAGGTACTACCACTACGGGCGCTACTACCACTGGTACCACCACCGGCACTACTACTGGTAGCACCACGGGCACTACCACTGGTACCACCACCCCCTAGGTATTTCAAGACCGGCGCTGAGCCGGCTTAGATGAAAAAAGGCTCCGCACTAAATGCGGAGTCTTTTTAGTTTGGGCCTACCTGCACCTCAGCACAGACTGCCTGCGGGGTCATTAGCTGCTACTCATTGGGCTGCTGCTACCGATATCACTACTGCATCGCCTGGCGCGCAGGCTGCCGTTGCAGCTCGCGCCCGCACAATATTTTCGGGTAGCTGAATTTCGACCTCGTAATAGCTGCCCATAAACCGCACGGCCCGCACGGTACCAGGCGCACCGGGGCCGCTGCCTGCCAGCACCAGTTGCTCAGGGCGCACGAGCAGCGTGGCCTCGGCAGCAGAGCTGGCTTCAGCCGAACCTAGGGCCAAGCGGTCGGCCCCGCGCACTAGGTTGTAGTCGCCAAATAGGGCGGCCACATACTCGTCGGCGGGCTGGTAGTAGAGCTGCTGCGGAGTGCCGCGCTGCACTAGCTGGCCGCGGCGCAGCACCAATACCTCATCGGCCCAAGGCAACACATCGGTGGCATCGTGTGAAACCAATAGGCACGTAATGCCCAGGCGCGTGCCCACTTCTTCAATAATAGCCTGAAGCTGACGCTTGTGCACACGGTCAAGATTCGAGTACGGCTCGTCGAGCAGCAGCAACCTAGGCGAGCCCAGCAGCAGCCGAGCCAGGGCCACACGCTGCTGCTCGCCGCCCGAGAGCTGGTCGGTGCGGCGGGCCAGCAGGTGGTCGATGCGGCAAAGCTCATACAGCGCCTGGGCCTCGGCAGCAGGACGCTTGCTGGCGTAGCGCAGCACTTGCTCGACGCGTAGCGAGTGTGGTAAGTCAGACTTCTGTGAGAGGTAGGCCACGCCGGGGTGGCCCGGCACCAGCGCCTCGTGCGGCCCCCGGACCCGCTCGCCCGCAATGCGGATTTCGCCGGTACTAGGCTGCACAAGGCCAGCTATTATCTGTAGCAGTGTGCTTTTGCCAGCTCCACTTTCGCCAGCCAGGGCTAGCTTGTGGTGGGCAGGCTGGCCAAAGCTGATGGGCGCCACCACGGTAGCTTCGCGCTCTACCAGGCTGATATCCGATACCCTAAGCAATTCCATAGGCGGTAGTAACCAGCGGACCTCCGGAATGATTTGAAGTAGAAAGCTGCTCTACTGGCTGTCGGCAGCACGGCGCAACTCGTCGTCGGCGCCGATAGTGCGCTTGCGAGCGGCCGTTACTTTGTTGTTGCCAAAGCGATACGTGAAGGCCGCCGTAACCACACGCAGGTCCTGGCGCCGGTAGAAGCTCTCCATAAAATCATCGTAAGTTGAGGTTACGCGTAGCGGCGTCGTGTAAAAGATATCGGTAGCATTCAGGCGAAACGTGGCCTGCTTGTGCCAAAACACTTTTTGCACGGCCGCGCCCACCTGCCCCCGGTGCTGCAGCACTTGAAAGCCCCCCACCTCACGCGACTCGTAGAAGCCGTTGAGCTCGGCCGTCCAGCCGTGGGGCAGCGCAAAGCTGTTGTTGGCGGTCAGGTTGCACGCCAAGCGGCCCCGGTCGAGCACCGTCGTGTTCAGCATGCCTTGGTACTGGTTATAATAAGCCAGCACGTTGGCGTACAAAGTCCAGGATTTGGTTAGCTGTAGCGGCGCAATCAGGTTTAAGGTATAAAAATTCTGCGTGCTCAGGTTCACGTACTGGTTTACCACTACCCGGTCGCCATCGGGCGAGGGCTGCGACGTAATTACAAACGGCTGATTGGTGCGGGCATAGGCCAGGGCCGTGGTAAACTTCCCTTTGTAGGTGTGCGATACCTCAAAGTTGTAGCTGGTCTGGGGCAGCAGGCTGTAGTTGCCTGCGCTGTACGAGGTAGCATCGAGGTACACGCGCAAGGGGCTCAGCTGCAAGTAGCTGGGGCGGTCGATGCGGCGAGCCACACTCAGGGACAGCGCATTATTCTTATTGAGGGTGTGCTGCACGAGCAGGCTCGGAAACAGCTGGAAGTAGTGCTGCTCGCGCACGCTAGCCCCACTTAGGTCGGCCCGAATATTGGCTTGTTCGCCACGTAGGCCTGCCTGCAAAGTGGTTTTGGCTAGGTTGCTGCGTAGGCTCACATAGGCCGCATTCACGTTTTCGTGGTAGGTGAAGGGCTGCGAGATATCGGTCAGTACTACGTACTTATAATCGGAGGGGGTAATGCCCGTGCGATTGTAGAACACGGTGCCGTTTTCGGATGCTATCTGCGTTACCTTGGCACCTAGGTCGAGGCGGGCGCGGTGCGGCAGCGGTTGGCTGTAGTCTATTTTGGCCGTGCCAATGGAGAGCGTACTGCGCTGGTCGCCGGTGAGCTCGGTAGGGCCGAGGGCTGGCGAACTGTGGTTGGTATCTAGCTTGAGCTGGCGCGCGTTGCGGTAGCGCGCGTAGTCGGCATCGGCGCTGATAACGCTCGCCGTGGCCGAGTCGGCAAACGTGTGGCGCAGGTTCAGGTTCACCGCCCCATTGGGCCGGCTCACATCCTGCTCGGTTTGGGAGTAGACGCGGTCGGCCAGCGCGCCGCCATCGCCGTAAAAAAACGCGTCGCTGGTAGTTTCGCTAGTGGTTTTGCTAGTCAGTCCCGTCGCCGACACACCTAGCAGCGTGCGCTTCGACAAGTTTATGTCGAGCCCAACTTTAGCACTGTTCGTCAGCTGCTTAAGATATTGATATGTGTCTTGGTTGCTGCGGGTGGCCGGTAGCGTAGGCGTAGCCATAAAATGCCGGCCGAACGTGAATTGCGTGTAGTACTGGCGGTCGTTGAAGGTGTAGGTGCCGTAGAGGTTCAGGTTTTTGCGGCGATAGTTGAGCGAGCCGCCGGCGACGGCTTTGCCGTAGCGGCCACGGCCATAGCTGACATTTAGGCTGGCATTGGCACCTAGGCGTTGGTCTTTCTTGAGGTTGATAATAATGACGCCAGCGCCGCCCTGGGCATCATAGCTGGCGGGTGGGTTGGTTATCAGCTCAACGCTTTGCACCTGCTCGGCGGGTAGCGCCCGCAGGTATTCGGCGAGGTCGCTGCCGGTAAGGGGCACTCGCTTGCCGTCAAGCACCACCAGCAGGCCTTGCCGGCCGCGCAGCGCCAATTCATCGGTGCCGTTGGCAGTCACATTGGGCGCGCGACCTAGGATGTCGAGCGTTGTTGCCCCAGCTGCCAGCGGGCTGTCGGCCACGTTTACCACGGTGCGGTCGGCGAGCTGCTCATATAGCGGCTTGCGGCCAGCCACAGTCACCTCTTTAAGCGCGACCGCCTGGCTAGGCAGTAGGCTGATAGCCGGCAGTACAGCCCCCGTGGCTGGTAGCACCAGGGCAGGGCTCCAGTAGCGCTTATAGCCCACCTTCTGCGCCGACACCAGGTAGCGCTCACCCGCCGCAGCTTCTAGCCGAAAGGCACCAGTGGCATTAGTAAACTCGGTCTTGACCACCACTGAATCTGTGGCCCGGTGCAGGGCTACAGTAACTAGCTCTAAGCCAGCGCCCGCCGCACTACCAACCGTCCCCGTAACGGCCGCTCGCTCTTGTGCCCGCATAGCCAACGGCGCCACCACTCCCCCACCAATCAACAAATACCGCGCAACTCGACAAAAAGTAGAATTTATATTAATGAGGGTAGAAAAGGGCATAGGCAAAACGCAGAGTGCATTCGGGATGGGGTAAGAGAAAATCGTTTCAGCGTGTGGAGCATAGCAATGACCGCCAAACTGGGCACGGACATGCAACAAGAAGACTAGTTGGGCCTAGCTGACCATTTTAGCTACCTAGACAATATGTAAAGGTGCGGCACCCCACCCAATATTCCAACAGGCTTAGCAAGACTTTTTGCAAGCCGCTCGCAGAGGAGGCGCCGCTAACGCTCCTGGCTAGCCCAAGGGCGCTGGGCAGGAGAGCACAGGGTACTATTGTTCGTGGCCCCGCTTTAGCTTGCTGCCTCCCTCGCTTGCTCGCTCACGCACGCTTATGCTTCGCTTCTTGCCACTATTTGCTTACCTAGTAGGCTTTTTATTGCTAGCTACTCCTGGTAGCGCCCAGTCCCATTTGCCTAGCGGCCCGCCTCAAAAACAGGTGCAATACTTGTCGGGCCGCGATAACAAGCGCACTGCTACCTGGGACTTTTATTGCACCGGCGGGCGCAAAAGCGGCTACTGGACTACCATTCAGGTGCCCTCCTGCTGGGAGCAGCAGGGTTTTGGGGCTTATAACTACGGCCGCGACTACAAGACCTACGGCAAAAACTTTCGCTTTGCCGACGAGCAAGGCAAGTACCGACACTCCTTTCAGGTGCCAGCCGCCTGGCAAAATCAAGCCGTTTACATCGTTTTTGAAGGGGCCATGACCGATGCCGAAGTGCGTGTGAACGGGCAATTGGCCGGGCCGGTGCACCAAGGCGCGTTCTATCGCTTTAAATACGATATCAGCCCACTGTTGAAGTTTGGCCAGGCTAATTTGCTTGAGGTTACAGTGAGCAAAATGTCGGCCGATGCCTCGGTGAACAACGCCGAGCGGCTAGCCGACTACTGGGTGTTCGGGGGCATTTTTCGGCCTGTGTACCTAGAGGCCACCCCTAAACAATTCATTCCGCACACCGCCATCAATGCCCGCGCCGATGGCTCGTTTACAGCCAGCGTGGGCCTGCACGGCCTTACTCAAGCTGCGCAGGTAAAGGCCGAAATACTGGACGCCGGCGGCCGGGTGGTGGGCACCGCCCTAGGTAGCGCCGCGGCCACCGATACGGCAGTACTGCTACGCACGCAAGTGGCCAAGCCGCTGACCTGGACTGCCGAGACGCCCCGCCTCTACCGCGCTCGCTTTACACTGCAAGCCGCTGGCCAGCCGCTGTACCAAACCACCGAAACCTTTGGCTTTCGCACCATTGAGGTGCGGCGCGGCAAGGGCATTTTCGTGAATGGCACGCAGGTAAAGATGAAGGGTACCAACCGCCACAGCTGGTGGCCCGAAACCGGCCGCACGCTCAACGACTCGATACACCTGCTGGACGTGAAGCTCATCAAGGAGATGAATATGAATGCCGTGCGGATGTCGCACTACCCGCCCGATGCCGAGTTTTTGCACCTCTGCGACTCGCTAGGGCTGTATGTACTCGACGAGCTGGCGGGCTGGCAAAAGGCGTATAGCACCAAGGCCGGCCGCCCGCTGGTGCGCGAAATGGTGCGCAAGGATGTAAACCACCCTAGCATCATTTTCTGGGACAATGGCAACGAGGGCGGCACCAATAAGGAGCTCGACGCGGAGTTTGGCAAGTACGACCTCTCGAACCGACCCGTCATCCACCCGCACCACCGGCCGGGCAATGCCCACAGCGGCATCGACTGCAACCACTACGAGAACTACTACAGCACCAAGCAGATACTCGCCGACTCGCTCATTTACATGCCCACCGAGTTTTTGCACTCGCAGGATGATGGCGGGGGCGGCGCGGCCCTGGCCGACTTCTGGGATTTGCATTGGCACGCTCCGCGCTCGGGCGGCGGCTTCCTGTGGGCCTTAGTTGATGAGGGCATAGTTCGCACCGACCAGCGCGGCATTATCGACGTGAACGGCGTGAACGCGCCCGACGGCGTGCTGGGCCCGCACCGCGAAAAGGAAGGCAGCTTCTTCGCTATTCGAGAGATTTTCTCGCCCGTGCGCATCGAGCTGAAAGAGCTGCCGGCCAAGTTCAATGGCCGGGTGGCAGTTGAAAACCGCTACCACTTCACCAACCTCAATCAGTGCTTTTTTCAGTGGGAGCTGGTGAAGTACCGCCAGCCGGGCGAGGTATTTGCCGGTTACAGTTCGCTGAAAAAAAGCCGTATTACCAGCCCCAGCGTAGCACCGCTTGCCACAGGCCAGCTCGACCTGAAGCTACCTAAGGACTGGCAGAGCTATGATGCCATCCTACTCTCAGCCTTCGACCCGCAGAAAAACTTAGTGTACCAGTGGACCTGGAAGACTGGCCCTAATGCCAACCTACTGCACGACATACTACCCGCCACCGCTCCCGTGGCCGTCGCTCCACAGCCCACTGCTAGCGCCACCCAACCCCTGCCCGCTGCTGTCGCCCTCACCGAAACCGACAGCTTGCTGACGCTGCAAGCCAGTGGCATCAGCGTTAGCTTTAGTAAGCGCACTGGCTACATTGGGCAGGTGAAGGGCAATAATGGCGACAAGCTCAGCTTTGCCCACGGACCAGTGCTGGTGGGCGCCGCGGCCACCTTCCAGAGCCTAACTCACCACACTGAGGCGGCCGCCGAAGTGGTAGAAGTACGCTACCTAGGGGCCCTCAGCACCGTGCGCTGGACCCTGCGCCCCGATGGCTGGCTACGCCTCGACTACGCCTACGACCTGCCCACCGGCGACTACCCCGCCGCGGGCCTCACGTTTACTTACCCCGAAAACTATGTGCTCGGCGCCAAGTGGCTAGGTAAAGGCCCCTACCGCGTGTGGAAAAACCGCATGGCTGGCCCCACCACCAACGTGTGGGAAAACCCCTACAACAACACCCAGACCGGCGCAGCACCCTGGCTTTACCCCGAGTTTAAAGGCTATTTCGCCGACGTGGTGTGGCTAGAGATGAACACCGTAGAAGGCAAGTTCTTGGTCGCCAGCCCCGACAAAGGCTTGTTTGTGCGTCTGTTTGACTTCTACGGCTTGTCGGGCCCAGTACCTGCGCCCGCACTGCCACCCGGCAACTTCTCGTTTCTAGATGTCATTCCGCCCATCGGCACCAAGCTCGCCCTCAACCTCGACAACAATACCAAGAACCTAGGTCCCCTCAGCGAAGCCAACCACTTGGGCGGCTCTACCAAGCGCACCCTATACTTTTTCTTCGGCTTGCCCAAAACTACCGGCAAGCCTCAGCCCTACGTGGTGCCGGCTAAGAACGACTTGTTTTAGCTCTAGGGTAACTCTAGGCTTGTAAAAGGCCACTGCGATGCTATGCTTCGACAAGCATACATCGCAGTGGCCTTTTACACTTCGTATTCAAGCAATAAGCTTAACTAGTTAGCAGCATTCATAATTGTATGGCTGCTAAGTGGCAGCGGCTGGGCAAAAGCCACGCCCGCCAGCGCCTCGTCGTCTTGTGCCTGGCGGGCTAGCCTAGCAGGCGAGGGGGTGGCGCTAGCTATACTTAGCAGCCGCGACTCCGCGAATACTTCTACTGTCAACTGCTGCGCCGTCGCCGTTAGCTTCAGCAGGTTGCCGGGCTGTACGGCTACCGTAATGGGGTCGAATGGAAAAATATCGACTAGCACCTGGGTTGCGATGCCTTGAAAAGTATAGCTGTGCACGTGCGGCGTGCCCCTTAGGTACTGCGCCAGCACCGAGCTGGCACCTAGAGCAAAGCGATAGTCGAGCTGTCGAATAGCGGCCGGCAGACGCGGCGCCAGAGTCAGCTGCTGATTGGGCATATCGGGCCGGATACCCAGAAAGTATTGGTACCACACGCGCAGCTGCTCGGCATTAGACCAGGCCTGAAGGTAGGCGCCCGTAAGCTGGGGCCAGGTCTGGCCGGGGTGTGGGTAGGCGTCAAGGTTTTCACTGAGGCCGCCCACTACACCTAGGGTCAGCGCTTGGTGGTTGGCATTGGCAAAGAGCTGGTAGGCCGTTTCGACCTGGCCGGCCTCTAGCATGCGCTGCATCGCTATGCCATTGAGCCACGGCCAAATAGTGCCGCGGTGGTAGGACGCGTCCTTGTGATACAGCTCGGGCGCACGGTGGTAAGGATGAAACTGCGGGTCGTGCTGGGCAAGCGTAGCCACGCCCCAGGGGTACACCAACTCTTGCCAGGTGCGGCGCAGCACTTGCCGCGTAAAGGCGGGGTCGGCTACTAAGTCGAGTGCAAACAGCTGGTTGGGGCGCAGCGTGAAATCAGGATTTCCTTGCTGGGTAAGGCGGTCGGCTAGGTAGTCGTGGGTGGGCTGGCGGTAGTCTTGCCCAAAGTGGTGCCGAACCTGCTCGGCCAGCTGCGTCCACTTGGCTTGGCTGGCGGCATCGTGCACGTAGGCAGCGAAGTAGGCGCCGGCTTGCAGTTGCTGGTACCACAGCGCCTGAATGTCGTTGGCGCGGCTGCCCCTGGGGGTATAGGCCACGTGGTTGGCATCGCGGGCATCCATCCAGGTTTCGTTGTCCTCGTGCAGCAGGTAGCCTTTGTCGTCACCCCAATTTTGGAGCGCCCCCTCAATGCTGGCCTGCACCACCGGGTACAGCTGCTGCACCAGCTCTCCATCGCCCGAGTACTGCACGTAGTCGCGCAGGGCTAGCACGAAGCGCGGCGTGCCATCGGTGGTGTGGTAGTCGATGCCGCTGGGGTTGACAATGTTGGGCATCCGCCCGTAGTACTTCGAGGTGGGGTCGGTTTGCTGAAACTTAGAGAACGACTCCAGCATGCGCCGCGCCGTGGCAAACTGCCCGGTTACGAGCACTGCGCCGGAAAAGGCAATAAACTCGTCGCGCCCCCAGTACTCGTTAAACCACGGCAGGCCCGCATAGATGCCATCGCCCTGCTGCCGGGTCACGAGTTGGTCGGTGGTGATGGCTAGCCAGCGCAGGGCTAGGGTCAGCGGCTCGTCGCTCGCGGCTAGGTAGGCATTGGTTTGCAAATACTCGCGCAGGCGCTGCTGGCGGGTCAACTTTAGAGCAGCACTGTGCTGCTGGCCTTCATGCAGCAGCGCGGTAGCTTCGGCCTCGTCCTTGCCACAGGCAATGAAAAAGCCGGTACTCGTCGCAATAATCCGTTCGCCCTGCCGGCGCAGGGCCACCGGCTGCCTAGGGGCCACTGCTAGCATAAACTCTCCTTCGCGCGCCGCGAAAAAAGCAATATCCTCTTGCTGCCGCAGCAGGCGCACACCCTTCAGCTGCAAGCCGATGGGCTGGGTGGCACCGTCTAGGTCTATTTCAAGCAGGTTGCGGTCATCAAACAGCCACAGCTCTTCGCACAGCGCGGGGCCGTGCTGGCGCACCAGCTTATGCGGATATACCGTAGCGGCGGCCAGCTGGTTATCCAACAGCTGGTTGCCCAAGTACAGGTCATAGCCGCCAAACACGCGGTTTTTGGCCACATTTAGCCCCTCAAACCATGCATACTCAGGATGGGTAGCCGCGTGAGTGGCAGCGCAGTAATAAGCGGCTGCCTTATTAGTGAAGGAGGCAATGCGGTTAGCCATGCGGGGCACCGCTACTTGCATTGCGTCTAAAATGTCGCGTTGGTCGAGCATGGGTTCTATACGGCATCCGCTAGCGGATGCAGCCCACCTAGGGTTTACGCTTCGACCATGCGCAAGCGCAGCAATGGGCTAGCAAGCCGCTACGCCAGCAGCCGGGCCTGGTGCGCCGCGTTGAGGAGGGCAGGCGCGTTTTTGAGCGTAGCCAAGGCTACTTCCTTGGCTGCTTGCTTCAGCTCATCCTTGCTAATGTCGCGGGTTTCCTCACGCACTAGGTCGGTTAGAGCCTGGAATGTGTGGGCCAGTGCTTTGTGCCGGGGCCGCTCGGCCTGTAGCTCAGCATACACTACATCGAAATGCGCCCGAATCTTCTTGCGCTTGGTTCGAAATATCGACTCGTTAGTCACTTGCGGCTGAATGGCATCGAGCAGCGCCACTAGTGGCAGCAGCTTGGTGGCGGTGGCGGCCACGGCCCCACCTAAGCGCTGGCGGCGCAAGGCCACGGCACTCGGCTGCGCGAGCGGTGCTGCATCGGTCTGCAAGGCTGTGGCAGCAGGCGCTGCCACAGGCGCAGCATTTTCTAATAAGGTAGTAGAGCTAGCATTCATTCGGCGCCCAAGCTAAGGGGTACAATGGCTAAGGTAGCAAACACCTTGCCTAGCAAGCTATGCCAGCGCACCAACAGTGCGCTACTGGGCTGTAGCCGGCGCGGCGGGGGCCTTGGGCGGCGTGGCGGGGCCCCGGCGGCTAGCTGCCCGGCGGGGGCGGGCCGGAGCCGAAGGCGTAGGGCCAGGGGTGCTCATGCCAGGCGCCTTCGGCGCATCGGCGCGGTCGCTGCCCACGTTTTTGGTGCCCGAAACAGCAGGTGTAGTGCCCGCGGCTGGTGCGGTGGGGGTAGTTTGGGCATGGCTTAGTGCTGCGGTGCCCAAGCAAGCAGCCAAAAGAACGAGCGTTTTCATAGTATTCGCTTTAGAAAGGAAGTATCAGCCCTACGCAGCCACCAGCCCTAGGTTAATGAGTGCGCAGCAGGGCTACGGCCTACCTAAGTGCTAGGCTGCCACCTGAGTTTGCTCGTTTTGCCGCCGCAGGCGCTGGCAGAGCACGCGCAGAATGCTACGCAGCACCTCGTAGCGCTCTTCCATCACGTCGTAAAAATCATCTTGGTCGAGCCGAAAAGCCACCACGCTGCCGTGAGCCACGGCCGTGGCCGAGCGCGGCTCTGCATCAAGCAGCGCCAATTCGCCAAAGAAGTCGCCGGCTCCGAATGTTGCCAAGTGCCGATTGCCGTCATAGATGCCTACCTCACCCTGGCTTACAATAAATAAAGAAGTACCTAGGGTGCCTTTCGCAAAAATCTGCTGCCCGGCCGCATAGGCTACTTCTTGCATGATGGGCACAATGGCCGCAAGCACATTCTCGGGCGTACTGGCAAAGAGGGTAGTGCCTTTCAGCATCTGCACGCGGGCCCGCGCCGAAATACCAGTTAGCGAAGAGGAATCTGGAACAGCCATGGCAGCAAAATCGGTGGTGGGATACTGGGCGCGGAGGGTGTCGTAGGCGGCGGGCCGCTGCACAGGCAACTGCTGCAATACAGCGCGCGCACTCTCGCGCACCAAGGCGCTGGTGGCGTGCAAGTGCGGCACTAGCTGCGCCACCGTGGCCGGCTGCGGATGCCACCGCCGCAGCGCCACGCTAATAGTCCAAGCCGAAAAAGCGGCCGCGCCCCGGCGCACTACCAGCGCCTCTACGGGCTCGGCCGTGGCCAGCGGCCCCAGCAAGTCGTCGAGCACCTGGGTTTTGCTGGCCAGTTGCCCTTCGTCCAGCAGCGCTTGCACGCCCCGGTATAGCGGCTGGGGCAGCAAGGCGGCCAGCGCGTCGAGGGCTTCGGCCTGCCGCTCGCTGGCTAGGTGCGTCAGCCGCCGCTGAGCCAGCAGTAGCGGTGGCTGCGCATACACTTGCAGCAGTGTGGCCAGCAAGCGCTGCCGCCCTAGGCGCACTTCGTAGCCTAGGGCGGCCCGCAGGTCGGCCTTGGCGGCTTGCATGCCGTGCAGTAAGTGTTGGGCCAAGCGCAGCTCTTCCTCCGCTAGTTGGTGAAACAGGTGTGCTTGGTCAGGCAGGGCGGGCAGGCTACCTAGGGCACGCAGCGCCACCGCGCGGCGCGGCAGGTCGGGGCCCTGCGCTAGCGCTACCAGTAGCTGCCGAGCAGCGGGGCTAGCCAAGCGGGCGCACACTTGCGCCAGCCGCTGTAATGCTGGCTCGTCGGTTGCCTCAGCCAGGGCAGCCTGCACTAGTGGCAGGCAGGCATTATCATGCTGCACTAGGGCATCGGCTGCGGCCGGCCACCCAGCGCGAGCCGAGCGCCCCGGCCCAGCCAGCAATTGTGTTAGCCATGCGCTAGGCGGTGCAGTAGGTACTGCGCTGGGTGGAGGCACGTGCGCAGGCCGCCCCCACGCCCGCCGCCACAGCGTGCGCAGGTAGTGAAATGCACCGAACACGTAGCGCCACTTTTTCATACGGAGCTAGGTAGATAAACACCTGCCAATCGGCAACCAGTTAAGCTAGCGCGCCTACCCACCGCAAGCAGCTAGTGCAGCGCGCGCTTTTTAATGAGTCCGCCTTTTATATCGCTGATACTTTGGGTGAAAACAAACGCCTGCGGGTCGATTCGCCGAATCTCGTCGGTGAGGCCCACTACTTCGAGGCGGGTGATAATCGTGAAAACGGCTTCCATCTTAAGGTGCTGGGGGCCGTGCGAGCCGAAGCCCTGCGTGCATTCGTAGACCGTGGTGCCGCGGTGTAGCTTGTTCACAATCGCATCGCGGATTTCGGCACTGTGAAACGAGAGTATCGTGACACCGGTGTACTCTTCGATGCCGACAAGGATAAAGTCCACCGTTTTGGCCGCCGCCAAGTACGTCAGCACCGAGTACAGCGCCGTTTCCACTGACAGTAGCCACGCGGCCACGCCAAAAATTACCACGTTTATAAGCAGCACGATATCACCGACAGAGGCGGGTAGCAGCCGGCTCAAGTACACCGCCAAGATTTCGGTGCCATCGAGCACGCCCCCGCCGCGCATGGCTAGCCCTACCCCTGCCCCTAGGCAAAAGCCCCCAAACACGGCTATTAACAGCTTGTCGTGCGTGAGCGGCGGCAGCGACACTACCAGCAGCGCCCCTGCCAAGGCTAGAATGGTCAGCAGCGTTCTGCCCGCAAACTTGTACCCGAACTGCGTGTAGCCCAGCCCGATAAAGGGAATGTTTATCAGCAGGATTAATGCCGATAGTGATATCCCCGTGAGCTGGCTTATTATCAGCGCAATGCCCGTTACTCCGCCATCAATGAATCCGTTGGGCAGCAGAAAGCCCTTTAGCCCCAGTGCCGCCACAAACACCCCTAGCAGCAGTAGCAAGGCCTGCCCCAGCGCCTGCCGCACCCACGGCTGCGCCTGGGCAGCTAGCAGGCCCGGGGCCTTGATAGGGAGGTAAGTAGCAGGCATTTTTATTTAAATTTAAACAAATAATTTTTATAATATTCAAAAACATTAATTTAAAATACACTCACCTAGTAAGCTGCTTTCAGCAAGGCACTAAAGCTGCTTCAACTACCATAAAAAAGTCCCTCCCAGCCTTATGCCACGCGTAGCATGAGGCTGGGAGGGACTAAAGATTTCTAGAGAGGTCTATCGCAAAAAGCGCAATGAAGCCAGCTAATAAGTACGTTTTTCGTTGCCTATCAGTCAATGACCACCTTCGCGCCGGTTAGGCTCACATCGGTCTTCAACACCCGGCCGGCCGATACCGAGGCGGCCAGCGGCTGCCCGCCACCCACGAAGACCTGCACCTTTTCGGCCAGCTCTACGCGCTGGGCCTGGGCCGTGAGGCGCGCAAGCTGGCGCGGCGTGAGCGTAAACTGCACCGTTTGCTTGGCGCCTGGCCCTAGGTTGATGCGGCGGAAGCCTTCGAGCGCGTGCCGCGCCACGCGGCCGGTAGCGCCGGGGTGCCGCACGTAGAGTTGCACCACCTCATCGCCGGCACGCTGGCCGGTGTTCTGCACCTCCACGCTCACGCGGATGGGCTGGCCGGTAGTGGGCTTCGACAACACCTTCAAATTACTGTATTTAAAAGTAGTATAGCTTAGGCCGTGGCCGAAGGGGAAGAGCGGCTCGCCAGTGAAATAGCGGTAGGTGCGGCCTTCCATGCTATAGTTGTCGAAAGCCGGCAGCTGCGTTTCTGACTTATAAAACGTCACTGGGAGGCGGCCAGCGGGGTTGTAGTCGCCAAATAGCACGTCGGCTAGGGCGGTGCCGGCGGCCTGCCCCCCATACCAAGTATTGAGGATGGCCGGCAGGTTGGCGGCCTCCCAAGGTGTGGCGATGGCGCTGCCCGTCATTAGGGCCAGCACTACGGGCTTGCCAGTGCTGTGCAATATTTTCAGCAGGTCGGTTTGCACCTGGGGCAGGCCGATGCTGGTGCGGTCGCCGCCGCTGAAGCCAGGCACATCCACCTTCATTTCTTCGCCTTCGAGCCGGGGCGAGATGCCGCCCACGAACACCAGTGCGTCAGCGTCTTTTACCTGGGCTAGAATGTTAGCGGCGGTCATGGGCACCACCTTCGCGCCCGTAAATTTTAGAATGGTGCGGCGGTCGGTTTGCAAATACTCCAGGCGCAGACCTAGGGGCTTGCCGGCCGTTACGGGTAGCACGTATTGCTTAGTCGAAACGCCGCGGCCAGCCCAGTTGTCGAGCACCAGCTTGTCATCCACGAATAGGCGGTAGCCATCATCGCCGGTGATTTGCAGGGCCAGTTCCTCGGTTTTCTCGGGGGTAAAGGTGGCGCGGTAGCGCGCCGAGAAGTTTTCGGCGGGCAGGCCGGGGGCCACTTCCATTTTCACATTGGCCAGGTAGCGGTCTAGCCCGGCCTCCTGGCGCGTGGCTACGGGGGCGCCCTCTAGGTTGGTGCCTTTGAAGTACTCCGCCTGAAAGCCCGGCTGGCCGTTGAAAGCCAAGCGCTTGTTGACATCCAGCGGCTCATACACGGTGTTGCTAGCGTAGTCTACGCCTTGCACGTAGGTCACTTCGGTGTCCTTGCCCACCTTGGCCCGGATGCCTTCGAGCGGCGTCACGATGTCGGTAGGAAAGCCATTGTAGTTGCCGAGCTGCACGGCTTCGTTGTTGGCGTTGGGGCCTAGGACCACGATTTTCTTCAGGTCCTTGCGCAGCGGCAGCGTGTTCTTCTCGTTCTTGAGCAGTACCACCGACTCGCGGGCCATCTTCAGGGCGTGGGCTTGGTGCGGGGCGCTCTCCACTACGCTCAGCGGAATCTGGGCGTACTTTACGCGCTCTACCGGGTCGAACATGCCCAGCTGAAACCGGATTTTGTAGAGCCGCTTCACCGACACATCGAGTTGCTGCTCCGTGATGAGCTTTTTCTGCACCGACTCCAGCAGCGAGTTATAAGTAAAGAGCTTGCCCGTGGCGCACTCGATGTCGGTGCCGTGCAGCACGGCATTGGCCGCCGCTGTGGCGGCGTCGGGGTCCGTTTTGTGGTGTTGCCAGAAATCGTTGAGCCCGTCGCAGTCCGAGGTAACGTAGCCCTTGAATTTCCACTTGTTATACAAGATGTTAGTCATCAAGATGTCGCTACCGCAGCAGGGCTGGCTGGCGTAGGCGTTGTAGGCGCACATCACGCCGGCCACCTTGGCATCTACAATGAGGTCGCGAAAAGCGGGCAGGTACGTATCCCACAAGTCGTAGTCGCTGATTTTGGCGTTGAACTCGTGGCGCAGCTGCTCGGGGCCGCTGTGCACGGCGAAGTGCTTGGCGCAAGCGGTTATTTTCAAATACTTTGGGTCGTCGCCTTGAAAGCCTTTTACTAAAGCTGAGCCCAATTGCCCAGTCAGGTAAGGGTCTTCGCCGTAGGTTTCCTGCCCCCGGCCCCACCTAGGGTCACGGAAGATGTTGATGTTAGGCGTCCAGAACGTAAGCCCTTGGTAAATACCGCGCTCGCCGCGCCGCACGTACTCCTGGTGCACCGCCCGGGCCTCGTCTGAGGTGATAGTCGCCATCTGAAGCATGGCGTCCTTATCGAAAGTCGCCGCCAGCCCGATGGCCTGCGGAAATACCGTGGTTTTCATGCTGGTGCGCGCCACGCCGTGCAGCGCCTCGTTCCACCAGTTGTAGGCCGGGATGCCTAGGCGGTCGATGGCCGGCGAGGCGTTCAGCATTTGCGACACCTTTTCGGGCAGCGTAAGGCGGCCCACTAGGTCGTCTACGCGCTGGTCAATGGACAAGTCTGGGTTTTGAAAAGGGTAGGTGGCCGCGGGACTGGCAGCCGGGCGCTGGGCGCTGGTAGCTGCGAATACCAGCAAGCCCAGGAGGAGTTTGGGTAATTTCATGTGGGGGTGGGAATAGATACAGATAGCCTTACTGAGAGCCGCCGCCAAGCCCTAGGGGCACTGAGAGCTGCTGCCAACCGCGCTGTGCTGCGCTAAGGCCGGCTTAGCAGGCGTTGCAAACGACTCAAATGTACAGGCAGCCCACAGGCCCTGGCGTAGCTAAAAAGCTGAGCCATACGCAAAATTCCTAATAAAAACTATCGGTATCGTCTTCGCAAACGTTTCTGATAGGCAGTGGCTTAAAACTATTTTGCCCGCGGGGCCTGAAGCATCATTGGCATAGATTCTTTACTACGCTCCGCTTTGTCAGCCCAGCCCTCCCCTATGCGTGCCTGGCTAGCCAAAGCGCCACTGGCCGGCCGCCCTGCTTTGGCGGGCCGGGCGGCGGGGCGCTGAGCCGCTCAGCGTAGGGCCTGCCAACTGCTACCTAGGGTGCCTCAGGGGCGCTTCTCGCTGCTAAGCACCAAAAGTTACTTAATATTGACGCGGCTAATGAGCCGGCGGCCCCGCCTAGGGGCGCCAGTTTCTGCATCCCTTACCCACCTATATTACCCGAGAGGAAATGACCAAAATCAAAGTAGCCAACCCCGTAGTGGAGCTCGATGGCGATGAGATGACCCGCATCATCTGGAAATTTATCAAAGACAAGCTCATTACCCCTTACATCGACGTAGATATCAAATACTACGACTTAGGGATTGAGTATCGCGATGAAACCAACGACCAGGTGACCATCGACGCGGCCAACGCTATCAAGCAGTACGGCGTGGGCATCAAGTGCGCCACCATCACCCCCGACGAGGAGCGTGTGGCCGAGTTTGGCCTGAAGCAAATGTGGAAATCGCCCAACGGCACCATCCGTAACATATTGGACGGCACCGTATTCCGCGAGCCCATCGTGACGAGCAACGTGCCCCGCTTGGTGCCCAACTGGACGGCCCCCATCTGCATTGGCCGCCACGCCTTCGGCGACCAGTACCGCGCTACCGACTTCGTAACCAAAGGCAAAGGCAAGCTCACCATCACCTTCACCCCCGAAGATGGCGGCGAGGTGCAGTCGTTTGAGGTATTCAACTTCAAAAATGACGGCGTGGCCCTGGCCATGTACAACACCGACGAGTCGATTCGTGGCTTTGCGCACGCTTGCTTCAACCAGGCCCTAATGAAGGGCTGGCCGCTGTACCTGAGCACCAAGAACACCATCCTGAAGAAGTACGATGGCCGCTTCAAGGACATCTTCCAGGAGATTTACGAAGCCGACTACACGGAGAAGTTTAAGGCCGCTGGCATCACCTACGAGCACCGCCTGATTGATGACATGGTGGCCTCGGCGCTGAAGTGGAACGGCAACTTTGTGTGGGCCTGCAAAAACTACGACGGCGACGTGCAGAGTGACACCGTAGCCCAGGGCTTCGGCTCGCTGGGTCTGATGACCTCGACGCTCGTGACGCCCGACGGCAAAACCATGGAGGCTGAAGCCGCCCACGGCACCGTGACGCGCCACTACCGCGACCACCAGAAGGGCAAGCCCACCAGCACCAACCCCATCGCCAGCATCTTCGCCTGGACGCGCGGCCTGGAGTTCCGCGGCGTGCTCGACGGCAACCAGGAGCTGATTGACTTCTGCAAGGCCCTAGAAGCTGTGTGCGTAGAAACCGTAGAAAGCGGCAAAATGACCAAAGACCTCGCTGTCTGCATCCACGGCAACAAAGTGGAGCACGGCCGCGACTACCTCTACACCGAGGAGTTTTTGGAAGCACTCGACGAAAACTTGAAAGCCAAACTGGGCAAATAAGCCCTAGGTTAGCTTTTAACAAAAAGGCCCCTCTGCATAGCGGAGGGGCCTTTTTTACTAATGGCGATTAGTAGCTCGAGCCATAAAGAATCGGGGCTACTATTACTCGTACATGTCGCGCGGGTCGGCGGCGGCTAGCTCGGTGAGGAAGGTGCCGATGGCTTGGGTGGCGGCGGCCAGTACGGCAGCGCCTTTTTCGGCGGTGGCCTCGGCGGGGTCGCCCACGCCGGTGTCGGCGGTTACCTGGGTCCATTCGCGCTGCGCCCAGGCCCAGCCCTGCCGCAAGGCCTCAACACGGAATTGCTTGGCATGGCCCGAGCCCGCTTCGGACAGCGGGCGTACTAGCGCGGGGGCAATGTGCAGCATGGCGCTAGTTTCGAGGGCATCGGCATGGTCGCCAGGCGCCGTGAAAAACTTGCTCCGGTCAACGGCCTTAAACCAGTTGAGCGTGCAGAGAAACACCGTCGGGAACTCGGCTTGCAGCTGGCGCAAGTGCTGGCGAAAGTCGTTGCCCCCGTGCCCATTCAGCAGCACCAGCTTCGGAATGCCTTGGCGCGCCAGCACCTGCACAATATCGCGCAGAATAGCCAGCTGCGTGCTTGGGTTCAGGTTGATGTCCAGCGTAATATCAAGCTGCCCAGTGTTCACCCCAAACGGGATGGTAGGCAGCACGACCACCTTGGCGCCCGCTTCCCAGGCTAGCCGAGCCGCTTCGGCAGCTACGTAGTCGCACTGCATATTGTCGGTGGCGTAGGGCAGGTGGTAGTTGTGGGCTTCCGTGGCCCCCCAGGGCAGCACGACTACTTCGTAAGCAGCATCTTTCACGTGCTGCCACGTGGTTTCGGCCAAGATGTAGGGGCGAGGCGACATAGCGGGAGCTGCATATGAGCAGCTAGTGGTAAAAATAGCTACTCTGCTCACCTTGTAACCGCGCCTGCCGATAAGCATCACCATGCCCCACCTAGGGAAGCTCACCGCTACCGCTTATTCAATAAAAAGGCCGCTAGCAATGCTAGCGGCCGGTTTATTCAGCACCTGCTCACCTGTATTGTTGCACGTCCCGGCAACCTCACCTTAAATAAATTGTAACTTTTTTAGATAATAATAACTTATTTAACCTTCAAACAGAATCAAGAAAATCTCGACTTTGTCCTTATTAGATGTCCCCACATCTGCTTCACATGACTATAACTTATAAATAATCCTAAAAATTTCAGTGCTGAATGCGTTGCAAAACTAATTGCACTGATTGTAAAAATGCAAAAATAATTGCACTTTTTTAGTAAAAATAATTTTTATCATTGTTAGACAGATAATTATAATTAATAAAGCCCCGCTTACTACAGAGCCTTGGCTACTAGCAACCTAGCAATTGCTTGCGCTGCCTAGCAGGATGTCATGGCAATGATGAGCCAGCCCAAACGGCCAAAGCCAAGACGTAACATTTTGCGCCGCCCACCGCTAAACAACGGGTAAGCAGCCGGAGTGACTAGTCTATTTGCTTTCGCGCCAGTCTGTAGCCGTTAGTAGCTATATAGGTTCCTTAAGCAATGAGTACCAATAGTATCTGGCTCAAGCATTCCTGAAGCATTCCCTTATTTAATAAAGAGTTAACAATAAGATGTGGTATTTTTTAATGATATTGCAGGCTTATTCCAATTAACCCCTAGCGTATGAAGCAGTCAGTTGCCCTTATTGTAGTGATACCCGTGGGCCCCAAATGCCAGCCAGAATTTATTCTGGATACCCTAGCCAGTGTGGAGCATTATATTCATAGCTCGCACCAGATTATTCTTTCCGACGACTCGCAGAACCCTACCATCTGCGAGGCCGTGACCGCCCAGCGCCCCGATGTAGTGGTGCTAACTACCAGTGAAAACCACGGCAAATGGCTCGGCCTTTATGTATCGCTATGCAACGCGTACCGGTACGCGCTCGACAACTATGACTTTGAAGCCCTGCTGCGGCTAGATACCGATGCGCTGATTATCGGCCACGACCCTGAGCTACCCGCACTAGAGCTGTTTCGCCGCGACCCTACCATTGGGTTGGCCGGGCGGTTTATTCGCGGCATTAGCTCGCCCGACGACCTAGGCAATGTGTGGGACAATAAAGTGGTGCGCGAAATGTTCACCAGCATTGGCAAGGTGTTTACGCGGCACTTTTTGCGGCAGCCCATGATTCACTGGCGAATCCGTCCGGTGATGTTCCAGGCTATCTACAAAGGGTACGAGTTTGGCGACTTTGTTTTTGGCGGCACCTATGTTTTCAGCCGCACCGGCCTGGAGGCACTACGCGACCAAGGCTTTTTACCGCTGGCGGGCGTGCAAAAGGCCCAGCTGGAAGAAGACTATTTCTTCAGTATGCTCGTGAAGGCGGCCGGCCTTGAGCTAGGTGACCTAGCCATTGGCGACCAGCCTTTTGGGGTGGCTTGGATAGGGCTGCCCGCCTCGCCCGAAACCTTGGCGCTGGCTAACAAGAAAATTATTCACTCCACGCGCTCGTGGAAGGATATGAAGGAAGCTGATATCCGGCAGTATTTCAAAGACCGGCGTACCCAAGATGATTATGCGCCGCAGTTGCTCCCAATGGAGGTCTAAGGCGCGAACAATTAATAAGTAAATAACAGCTTTCGCTGGCTGAAAACGGCCATGTTTCGCGGTGCGGAACATGGCCGTTTTTGCTTGCTGAGCACGTACCTAGGGCCTCCTGCTGGCCCTTAAGCGAGCTAAGCCGCCCTTGGTGGGAAGCCAAGCCACTACCTTCGGCACTATTCGGGCATTGGCTTGCACAAACGTGGCTAACGGTGCGTAGCTTTACTGAGACTGGCTGGCTGCGCTTTTTCTAAAATAATCGGTCATCAGGCTCCGTTCTTTAAGGGCGGCAAATGGCACCCTACTTTCTGACTAGCTGCCGCTTCCTCTGCCCGCTTATTCGCTCTCCTATGCCCGCAGCGCTACCGTTTCCTGCCCTACCTGCTTCCCACTTTTCTGCCCCCCTCACTACTAGCTCTGGCCCGCCCGCCGACGGCGGGCGCCGCAGCCCAGCCCGATGGCTGCTTTTGCTGCTGCTTTTGCTGCTGAGTGGCGCCGCTACCACGGCCTTAGGGCAGAGTTCTACCCCACCCGCCTGTAGCCAAGACGAGAAATTTGCCAACACTTGGTATTTCGGCTACAAAGCAGGGCTGGACTTTAACCAAGCCTCTGATTCGATTCCGCCAAAGGTGCTGACTGATGGTCAGATGACGGCTCCCGCTGGGGCAGGCATCATGTCGGATGGTAACGGCAAGATTCTCTTTTACAGCAACGGCGACACTATCTGGAATGGTAACCACACCATCATGACCAATGGCACGGGCATGGGCGGCAACCGGCTGAGTACCGACGGCCCCTTGCCCATCCGGAGGCCCGGCAGCCCGCCAAGTGGCATACCGAATGGAGAAACGCGCTACTACATCTTTACCCAAGACGCGGCGGGCGGCCCCAAGGGCTTGAGCTACTCAGAAATTGTGATTCCGGACGGTGGAGGCCAAGGCACGGTAGTGGCCGCCACCAAGAACACGCCGCTTACGCAAGGCACCACTGAGAAGATGACGGGCGTGTTTCACAAAAACGGCTGCGACATCTGGATTATCGTGCACGGCTGGGGCGACGCCAAAACCGGCTTTGCCAATCGTGGCGACGCCTTTTTGGCCTACCGCGTGCGCACTACTGGTGTAGACCCTACTCCTATTGTTTCTGTGGTGGGCTCGTTGCACTCGGCGAGCGAGTCGCCGATGGGCTACCGTGGGCAGATGAAAGTGACGCCCGACGGCCAGCGCCTGGCCGTGGCCCGCTACAGCGAGGTGCTCGGCGACAGCAGCAGCACCGTCGAGCTATTTAACTTTGATACGAGCACGGGCCAGGTCACTGCCAATCCCCAGCGCCCGTACATTGTTGACAGTGGCGAGGGCAAATACTACGGGGTTGATTTTTCGGCGGGCAGCAAGCTCTACGCCACGGTAATGAACCCGCCTAAGCTGCTGCAATTTGATATCAGCGGTAATGGGCCGGTCAACAAGCAGAGCATTCCGCTCAAGCAGACTACCCCCGTAAACCTAGGTTCGCTGCAGGCGGCGCCAGATGGCAAAATCTACGTAGCCCGCGAAAACCAGCCGGCGCTAGGGTTCATCACCTACCCCGACTCGGTGGGCGCCAAGGTGCGCTACGCCGACGATAGCCTAACCTTGCAATTAAGCGGCCGCCGCAGTGGCCTAGGTCTGGTCAACTTCAACCAAAGCTCGCTGCTGCGAGTGGGCCCTAGTGCAGAAATAACGGGCTGCCGGCAAATTTCTTTCACTGCACCATCCATTGATTTTGACAATAAAACCTACGCGTGGGATTTTGGCGACGGTACCAAATCGACGGAGGAGAACCCCGTGCACGTGTATGCTACCCCCGGCGACTACAACATAACGCTACGCATCACAACCGACTGCTTCTGCCGCGAAAGCTCGGGTAGAATTCGGGTGCCAAATCTCCCGGAACCAGGCAGTATTGCCGGCCCCCAGACATTGTGCGCTGGCACGGCCCCTGCTGCTCTTACCAGTACTACCGATGCTTCAGGCGACTCTGGGCTACCGCTCATTTACCAGTGGCAATCGTCACCAGACAACGTCACTTTCACGGATATTAGCGGCGCTACGAGTGCTGGCTACACGCCACCTAGCACCCTACCAGTTGGCACGACCTATTTCAAGCGGCGGGCTCAACTACTGCTACCAAACCAATCGGGCCCTTATTGCACCCCTAGCTTTACCGCTTCGGTAGCCATCACGGTGCTGCCGGCCTTGGCAGGTGGCAGCATTGCCGCCGACCAAGCAGTGTGCGCCGGCGCCGATGCGGCGCCCCTCACAAGCAGAGCCCCAGCTACGGGTGGCACTGGCACCTTTGCGTACCAGTGGCAAGCATCGGCGGACAACACGACGTGGACCACTATCGCGGGGGCCACGGCCGAAACCTTTGCGCCCGGCATGGTCTCGGCCACCACTTACTTCCGCCGCGTGGTGAGCTCCAGCACCTGCACGGCGCTGTCTAATACTGTTGCGATAACCGTGCGGCCGGCCCTCGTGGCTGGCACCATCGCTGCCGACCAAACGCTGTGCGCGGGTGGTACGCCAGCACCGCTCACCAGCACCCTAGGGGCCAGCGGCAGCACAAGCCCCATCACCTACCAATGGGAGTCGTCGGTGGATAACGCTACCTGGGCCGCCATCGCGGGGGCCACGGCCGAAACCTTTGCACCCGGCGCGCTCACGACTACCACTTACTTCCGCCGCCGGGCAACCGCTGATGGCACCTGCGGCCCGGTGGTGTCCAATGTCGTTACCATTACCCTAGGCCCGGCGCTGACGGCTGGCACTGCCGGCACCGACCAAACGCTGTGCCCCGGCGCTACGCCAGATGCCCTAAACCAAGGCACGCCTCCCAGTGGCGGCACGGGCAGCTACAGCTTCCAGTGGGAGTCGTCGCTTGATAACAGCACTTGGACTGCCATTGCGGGCGCTACCGGCCCTGGCTATGCACCCGGCCCGCTCGCGGCTACTACGTACTTCCGCCGCCAGGTTACCTCGGGCCCTTGCGGGCCAGTTTACTCGCCCGTTGTTACCCTGACGGTGCTACCTGCCTTGACGGCTGGCACCATCGGCACCGACCAAACGGTGTGCGCTGGCGCTACCCCTGCCCCCCTCACCAGCACGGCTGGCCCTGGGGGCGGCACAGGCACGTTTGCCTACCAGTGGGAATCGTCAAGTGACAATGCTAACTGGACTGCTATCAGTGGGGCTAATAACCCAGACTATGCGCCCGGCCCACTTACGGCCACTACATATTTCCGCCGCCGGGCAAGCTCGGGTAACTGTGGCGCGGCCTACTCACCAGCCGTTGCGATAACGGTGCTGCCGGCCCTCGTGGCTGGCACCATCGCCGCCGACCAAACCATCTGCGCGGGTGCCACGCCGGCGCCGCTTACCAGCACCCTAGGGGCTAGCGGCGGCACAGGCACTGTTACCTATCAGTGGGAGTCGTCGGCTGACAACGCTACTTGGACTGCCATCGCGGGTGCTACGTCTCCGACGCTTGCCCCCGGTGCCCTCACAGCTACGACCTATTTCCGGCGCCGGGCAGCGGCGGGCACTTGCGAGCCAGTGGCGTCTAATGTTGTTACTATCACTGTAGCCCCGGTGCTGGCGGCTGGCACCATTGGCCCCGACCAAACGCTGTGCGCTGGCGCTACCCCGGCAGCTATTGCTAGTGTTACTGCCCCCACGGGCGGCACGGGCAGCTATAGCTACCAGTGGGAATCGTCGGACAACAATGATAACTGGATTGCAATAACTGGTGCTACTAGCGCTAGCTATACTCCCGGCCCACTCACGGCTACTACTTACTTCCGGCTTCGGATTACTTCGGGGGCATGCGGCCCTGTGTTCTCTGCCTCAGTTACACTGACGGTATTGCCCACGCTAAACGCGGGTACCATTGCCGCCGACCAAACCATTTGTGCGGGTGCCACGCCGGCACCGCTCACCAGCACCCTAGGGGCTAGCGGTGGCACAGGCACATTTGCCTACCAGTGGGAGTCGTCGGCTGATAATGCTAACTGGACCGCTATCGCGGGTGCCACGTCTCCGACATTCGCACCGGGCCCACTTACGGCTACCACCTACTTCCGGCGCCGCACTACCTCGGGCACCGGCACTTGCTCGACGGCCTTCTCCAATGTGGTAGCCATTCAGGTGCAGCCCGTGGTTACGCCTAGGATTAGCCTGGCAACGCCACCGGTACAATGCCCGGGCACAGCTCTCACCTTCACGGCGGTGGTGGCCGATGCGGGTTCCGCGCCCACAGTTAATTGGTTTGTCAACAACGTGGCGGCGGCCAGCGGCCCCACCTTCACGAGCAGCACCTTAGCCACCGGCGACCAAGTGCGCGTGGAAGTAACGCCTACTGCGGGACTATGCAGCACAGGCCCCGCCACGGCTACCGTTACCGTAACGCGCACGCCCACCACGACGCCTACGCTCGCCATTGGCGCACAGCCAGGCGGGCCGGTTTGTCCCGGTGAGCCAATAGCTTTCAGCATCACGAGCGTGACGGGAGCCGGCACTGCCCCTAGCTACCAGTGGCAGGTGAATGGCACCGATGTAGCGGGAGCTACTAACCCCGTTTTCACCAGCACCACGCTGCGCAACGGCCAGACCGTGACGCTACGCCTACGCACTACCAACGAGTGCGGGCAGCCCGTAACGGCCGTTTCTAACGGCGTAGTGGTTCAGATTCAGCCGCCAGTGGTTGTGAATGCCGGCCCCGACAAGGAGATTCTAGCGGGCACTTCCGTAACGCTGGAGGGTACTGCCGATGGCACCTACCCCGTGACGTGGACACCCGCCCTAGGGCTGACCATTCCGCCTAGCAACCCGCTACGCCCCATTGCTGCGCCGCTAGTCACCACTACCTACACTCTCTCGGCTGGCACCGGGGGCTGCGCCAGCTCCGACCAAGTAACCGTGACCGTGCGCCCAGCCATTCGCATTCCCAATGCCTTCACGCCCAACGGCGACGGACGCGACGACACTTGGCAGATTGAGTTTATCGAGCAGTACCCCGACAATACCGTGAACGTATTTAACCGCTGGGGTAACAAGATTTTCTCAGCCGAAAACTACAGCCGTGCCAACGAGTGGCGCGGCGACATCAACGGCCAGCCCGCCCCAGTGGGCACCTACTACTACGTCGTTGTCACGAAGGGCCCGCTGGGCAGATCTTACGCGGGGTCGATTACCATTCTTTATTAGTCACACAGTGCGTTGGGCTGCGTCGAGGCGCAGCCCCGCCATTTTCTTCCTAGGTAGCTACTGAGGCCATTACTACTATGAAAAGAGCGCTATCGCTGCTTCTGTTCGTGTTGCTGCTGACGACTGTGCCCGTGCTGGCCCAGCAACAAGCGCAGTACAGCCAGTACATGAACAACAACTACATCCTGAACCCCGGCGCCACCGGCGTGGAGGACTATATCGATGTCAAGTTCAGCTACCGCACCCAGTGGACGGGCCTCGAAGGAGCACCCAAAACCTACTACGCTAGCATTACCTCTTCGCTAGGCAAGTGGCGCACCACCGACAAGCGCACCATGCGCGACCGGCTGCGCCCGTTTCACGCCGTCGGGGGCATTGTGTATAATGACGTAACTGGGCCCACTAGCCGGCTTGGCGCATATGGCTCTTATGCCTACAATGTGGTGCTGACGCACGACATTCGGGCTGCCTTAGGGGTGTCGGTAGGCATGCAGCAGTTTGCCGTAGATGGGCAGCAGCTGCAGTTCTACGACCCCACTACGCGCGGGGCCAGCGCGGCTTCGCGCGTGTTTGATACCTCGGCCGGCCTGTGGGTGTATAGCCCCAATTTCTACGTAGGGGTGTCGGGGGCGCAGCTGCTGGGCAACAGACTCAATTTTTCTTACGGGCCTGGCCAGGTTGGGGCGGGCGCACCCGGTAACTCGCTGCGGCGCCACTACTTTGCCACGGCTGGGGTGCGGGTGCCACTCAGCCCCGAGTGGTCGCTGGTGCCGTCGGTGCTGGTTAAGGCCGTGAACCCGGCTCCGCTTTCAGTCGATATCAATGCCAAGATTAAATACCAAGACCTACTGTGGGCCGGCGTATCGTGGCGGGCCTTCGACTCGGTAGTAGCACTGGTGGGCCTCAGCTACGAGCAGTTCACGCTGGGTTATTCCTACGATGCCGGCACCTCGCAGCTGGCCAACTACAACGGCGGCAGCCACGAAATACTCCTAGGGCTGCGCCTCAAGAAAAGAGCCCAGGTAGTTTGCCCCGACAACCGCTTCTGGTAGAGCCAGCCATTGGCCTTAGATAGGCGCTTTGCATCGACACGAACCGATGCAAAGCGCCTTTTTCTTTTATTGCAAGTGGCAGTTGGCCACCATCTAGTCTAGTGGCCCTGCATGGCCTAAATGCTGCGCCCTAGGGGCTTAGACCAAGCACTTGGCGCCTGTCTACTATAAAAGCTCAGCAGTATGCTCTTTCTTTAGTTGTGCACCGTTTAAAAGAAAATTTAAACGATTAAGCAGGACAGTTAAAGCACTCTATAGCAAAGCATTCACTGAAAAGCGCAATAGCTAAAAAAAAGTAGTTTTTTTAGCACTACCGGGCCAACGGTGGAAGGTATATCTTTAGACGCGAATAGCTTATTCAGTCATTAAATCCCACCCGTAAAGCATGAACATTCTCCTAAGCAGCCTCGTGGTCGTTGCAAGCCTGGCTCAGCCGGTTTTTTCTGCCAAACAGCCAGCCAAAGCCAAGCCACAAGCCTTGTTTGATGGCAAGACCACCAAAGGCTGGCATACCTACCTCAAGCCTACGGCCGAGCCGGCCTGGCAGGTAGTAGACGGGGCGCTGCAGCTCGACCCTAAAGCAACCGGCCGGGGCGACCTAGTAACCGACGGGGAGTATGAAAACTACGAGCTGAACCTGGAGTGGAAAATTTCGCCCGGTGGCAACAGCGGCGTCATCTTCGGGGTGCACGAAGACCCCTCTCTGCACGCCACCTACGAAACCGGCATCGAGATGCAGGTGCTCGACAATAAAGAGGCAGATGACAATAAGAAAGCCAACCACCTGGCCGGGTCGCTCTACGACATGCAGGCTCCGTCTCAAGACGTGGCCAAGCCCGCCGGCGAGTGGAACCTGGTGAAGCTGCGCAAGCAAAACGGGCACCTCACCTTCTGGCTGAATAAGACTAAAATCGTGGACGTGCAGATGGGTAGCCCCGAGTGGCAAGCCCTACTGGAGAACAGCAAGTTCAAGACCTGGAAAAACTTCGCGGCGTACCCCAAAGGCCACATTGCCCTGCAAGACCACGGCCATCAGGTAGCCTTCCGCGCCATCACCATCGAGCAGCTATAACTTCCAACCTAGGAATGGATAATTTTCAAATAAAGAAGTCGGCGACAGTATACGACGCCATTGTGGTAGGCTCGGGGGCTGGGGGCGGCATGGCCGGCTACGTACTGGCGCACGCTGGCCTGAAAGTGCTGATGCTGGAAGCCGGGGCATTTTTCGACCCTAGGGAAGATGCCCAGCAATTGAAATTCTCGTACGAGTCGCCGCGCCGCGGCGCTTCTACCACTCGGCCCTTTGGCGACTTCGACGCGGCCTACGGCGGCTGGGAGATTGAAGGCGAGCCCTACACCACCAAAGACAAAACTGAGTTTAACTGGTTTCGGGCCCGCATGCTGGGCGGCCGCACCAACCACTGGGGCCGCATCTCGCTGCGCATGGGACCCAACGACTTTAAGAGCCACCACATCGATGGCCTCACCGACGACTGGCCCATCACCTACGACGAGGTTAAGCCCTTCTACGACAAGGTAGACCGCCTCATCGGGGTATACGGCACAGTGGAAGGCTTGGAAAACGAGCCCGATGGCATCTTCCTGCCGCCGCCCAAGCCTCGCCTCAACGAGCTATTCATCAAGCAAGGGGCTACCAAAGCCGGCGTGACCGTGATACCCGGCCGCGGCTCGGTGCTTACTGAGGCCCTGCCGGGCAATAAGGACCGCGGCACTTGCTTTTTCTGCGGGCAGTGCGGGCGCAGCTGCAAGGTCTACGCCGACTTCTCGGCTTCTTCCTGCCTCGTGATTCCGGCGCTCAAAACCGGCAATCTAAAAGTCATTTCCAACGCCATGGTGCGCGAGGTGCTGACCGGTGCCAACGGCCTGGCTACTGGCGTGTCTTACGTGGACAAGAACGACTTGCAGGAGTACGAGGTGAAGGCCAAAATCGTAATTCTGGGAGCCAGCGCCGGTGAGTCGGCGCGCCTGCTGCTCAATTCTAAGTCGCCGAGCCATCCCAATGGCCTAGCTAACAGCAGCGGCGTGGTGGGCAAGTACATCCACGACTCGACGGGTGCCAGCCTGAGCGGCTTCCTGCCCCAGCTCATGGACCGCAAGCGCTACAACGAGGATGGCGTGGGCAGCGTCCACATCTACAGCCCCTGGTGGCTCGATAACAAGAAGCTGGATTTCCCGCGCGGCTACCACATCGAGTACGGCGGCGGCATGCACATGCCGGCCTACGGCTTCGGCAAAGGCATCCAGAACCTGAACGGTCTGGTACCTGGCCGCGATGGCAAGATGAAAGAAGCTGGTGGCTTCGGGGCTTCGCTCAAAGACGACTACCGGCGCTTCTATGGCACGCAGGTGGGCATGGCGGGCCGCGGCACGGCCATTGCACGCGAAAGCAACTACTGCGAAATCGACCCCGATGTGGTGGACAAATACGGCATTCCGGTGCTGCGCTTCCACTACAAGTGGACCGATGCCGAGGTTAAGCAGGCCAAGCACATGCAGGAAACCTTCCAGGAAATCATGCACGGCATGGGGGCTGTTATCACTTCCAAAATACCGGGTGCCGATACCAACTATGGCCTAGAAGCACCCGGTCGTATCATCCACGAGGTGGGCACGGTGCGCATGGGCGACGACCCCAAAAAGTCGGCGCTTAACAAGTGGTGCCAAGCCCACGACTGCCGCAACCTGTTTGTGGTAGATGCGGCGCCGTTTGTGCAGCAAGGCGATAAAAACGCTACCTGGACCATCTTGGCGCTGTCGATGCGCACTAGCGAGTACATCCTTGACCAGCGCAAGCGTCTAATCCTGTCTTAATTAGCCCTAGGTATCCATGAAAAGACGTGATTCATTAAAAGCCATCGGACTGGGCGCCCTGAGCACCGGGCTGCTGCTCGATGGCTGCCGCCCCGACACGGCTCAAGCACCCGCTGAGGCCCCTAAGACTGCCAACGCGCCCGCCAAAGCGGCCGGCCGGCAGCCCTACGAGGTAGAGCGCGACCAGAAGCTGCACGCCGAAACCTTCTTCACGCCGCACGAGATGGCCACGATAACCGTCTTGGCAGATATCATCATTCCCAAAGACGAACACTCGGGCAGTGCATCGGATGCGAAGGTGCCCGAGTTTATCGAGTTTATTGCCAAGGACATGCCCGAACACCAGCTGCCGCTGCGCGGTGGCCTGCGCTGGCTCGACGTGCAGTGCGCCAACCGCTATGGCCAGCCGTTTGTGAAGTGCAGCTCGCCGCAGCAACTAGAGATGGTAACCAAAATAGCCTATCCCAAGCGCGCTACGCCTGACATGCGGGCCGGCGTGGCTTTCTTCAACCGGATGCGCGACCTTACGGCCAGCGGCTTCTTCAGCAGCAAGATGGGCATGGCCGACGTCGGCTACGTTGGCAACTCGCCCAACCGCTGGACGGGCGTACCCGCCGATGTGCTGAAGCAGTATGGCATGGAACACGTCTAGGCCCCCTACCCTGCCTTAAAGGCTAGTAGCATGAGATTGGCCCCACCTAGGGCGGCACTGCCAATGGTAGTGCCGCCCTAGGTGGGGCCAATCTCATGCTACTAGCTTGTGCGCGGCTACTGCGCCGAGGGCGGCGGAGTCTTGCTGCCCCAGGCCTTGTTAGGCTGCGCGCCCATCGTGAACACTAGCTTGCCACCTTTCATGAGCTCATCGCGGTAGAGCCAGCAATTGGCCAGCGGCTTGCCATTTAGCTCCGCCGACTGCACGTACATATTGGTCTTAGAAGTGTTTTTTGCCTCAATAACCAGCTTCTTTTGGTTACCCAGTTGGATGGTAGACTTGCTGAAGATGGGGCTGCCTAGCTCGATGATGGGCCGGGCATCGGTGAAGCCTTTCACATCGAACAGGCCTAGAGCGGTGATGACGTACCACGAGCCGAGCTGGCCCTGGTCCTCGTCTTGGCCGTAGCCGTAGCCGTGGATGGGCTCGGTGCCGTAGAACTCATCACAAATCTGGCGAGTCCATTTCTGCGTCAGCCAGGGCTGGCCCGAGAAGTTGAACAGCCAGCTGATGTGCAGGCAGGGCTGGTTGCCGTGGTTGTAGATGGCATTAACGCCGGCGAAGGCATCAATCTCTTTGCCTCCGCCAAAACCCGTTTTGGCCGAAGCCGTGAAGATGCTATCGAGGCGGTTGTTGAACTTGTCGCGCCCCATCGCCGCGATGAGGCCGGCCGGGTTCTGCGGCACATAGAAGGTGTACTGCATAGAATTACCCTCTTGGAAGCCGCGCCAGGGTTCAAACGGCTTAAAGTTGCTCGCGAAAGTGCCATCGGCCAGCTTGGGCTGCATGAGCTTGCTCTGCGGATTCAGAATCTTCTGCCAGCTATTGGACAGCTTAAGGAGCTGCTCGTAGTCGGCTTTCTTACCTAGGGCCTTCGCCATTTGGGCAGCAGCAAAGGCGCTGTAGCTGTACTCCAGAGTGTGCGAATTGGAGAAGTACGCGCCCGTCGAGTCGGTCTTATACCACTCGCCTTTGTACTCTTTATAATCGTCGCGGAAAGGCACGTAGCCGTACTGCGTGAAGGCCTTCACATCCATCTTACCCGAGCCAAAGGCACGATTGCGGTAATTCAGCTCATTGGCCTTCACGGCCTGGTAGGCCAGGTTTACGTCGTAGTTGCGGATACCCACCTGGTAGGCACCGGCCACGGCCAGCCCCACGAAGTTGGTGCCTACCCCCGACACGTACTCGCTGTTGGCCAGGCCGTCGCCAAACCAGCCCTTATCGCGGTACACTTGCAGCTCAGTATTCACGTAGCTACCGTACCACTCGGGGTAGCTCAGTGCCCACAGCTGCGTCAGGTTCCAGTAGCCGCCCCAAATGGCGTCGGTGTTGATGAACTCGGCCTTGGGGCCAGGGCCGCTGGCTACCAGCTGACCGACTTGGCCGCCGTGCTTAGGATAGGCCCCATTCACGTCGCTAGCAATGCCGCGACCTAGGAGCGCGTGAAACAGGCCAGTGTAGAACTTGGTCTTGTCCTGCTCATTGGAGCCTTCCACCGCAATCTTGCTTAGCTCACGCTGCCAGGTAGCTTGTGCGGCAGTGCGGGCTTGGTCAAAGGTCAGCGTCTTAGCCTCGGCAGCTAGGTTGGCCTTGGCGTTGGCGATGGAGGTGTACGAGAGGCCGATTTTCAGCTCTACCTTTTCCTGCGCCGTGGTTTGGTAGTTCAAGAACAAGCCTGCGCCCTTGCCAGTGGCCGAGTTTTGCTTTTCCTGAATACCGGCGGCCGTGAAGGCGCCCACGCTGGCCGGTGCCTTGCTGATTTCGCCGTAGAAATACATGTTCACCTTGCCACTAGGGTCGTAGGTTTTCACGTATTTGGGGTAAGTGCTCACAAAGCCCTCTACGTGCGTAGCGTCCACCATCCGGATGTTGGCGTCGGTCACGTCGCTGCTTTCGCCCTGCTTGTTGCCGATGTCGAGGATGATGCGCGCCTGGTCGCTTTTGGGGAAGGTGTAGCGGTGAAAGCCGACCCGCTTGGTAGCCGTCAGCTCGGCCGTGATGCCGTAGTCGTCGAGCAGCACCTTATAGTAGCCAGGCTCGGCCACCTGGTTTTTGCGGTCGAATTTTGAACGGTAGCCACTGTTTGGCTTATCAAGGTCGCCGGGCTGCACGCGCAGCTCGCCGGTGGTAGGCATAAAGCTCACACCGCCCACTTGCCACTCGTGGAAGTGCACGAAGCCCTCGATAGAGTTCTGGCGGGTGTCGTAGCCCACGGCCTCCCAGCCCGAGGGGTTGCCGTAGTGCCCGTTGGTAGAGGGCGCCAGCTTGGCCATGCCGTAGGGCACGGCCGCGGGCGTATAAAAAAACCACCGACTGTGCGCCGTGCCGATGTTAGGGTTTACATACTTCAGCACGCTTTGCGCGCTTGCCTCGCCTGCCGCCAGCAGCAGCGCCAGCGCCCCCGCGCCAGCCTTGAAAATCAATTTCATACAGGAATTTTAAGAGTAGCAGGTGCAAAAAAATGCCCGCGCCCGGCCCCACCAGCCAGACGCGGGCAGACAAGGCCGCACCCCACCGCGCAGCCCGGTCTTTTGTCGTTAAAAGAGCTAGCGGCTACCTAGAAAAGCTTGCGTGCCTGCAAGTCAGCCATTACCTCAAACATCATCACGCCGCTTAGCTGCGTCGAGCCATCGACGGTGCCGCCCGGCTGCGAAGTCCAGTTGGTGTTGAATAAATACTGCGGCCGGCGCGTGCCCTTGTTGTAGAGGCTCTCGCCGTTGAACTTGAGGAAAGACACGTAGCGAGCGCGGGTGGCTGCAGCTACGCCGGGGTCGGTAGCGAGCTGCGCTAGGTAGCGCACCAAGATGCCCTTGAACAAGCCGCCATCTCCGCCGCCTTCATCCTTGAGCACGCCCCCGGGTGCGAGCTGGCTGTCGTTGAGCACGTAGCCAGCTGTGCGGTTAGCGTCGTCGAGGTAGGTGCTCTGCTGGGTAGCGCGGTACAGCTCCAAGCCAGCCCCTATATACACGCCTTGGTTATAGGTAAAGCGCCAGTCCTTGTCAATCTGGCCGTTGCCCTGGCGGTTGATACCGTCCCACACGGCCCCGGAAGTGGGGTCCACAAGGGTCTTTTTCTGCCAATCATAAATCTTGGTGGCCCAGGCCAGGTCATCGGGGTTGCGGTCGAGCTGGTAGAGGCGAGCACCTAGAATGGCCACTGGCGCGTTGGCTGGCGTGTTTTTGTAGTCGCGCTGGTCTTTCTTCCAGGCTATACCGCCACCCTGCTCGGTGTTCCAGCCATTTTTAAGGTCAGTCCATAGCAACTGGGCCGTGGCCTTATATGACTGGTCCTGCGTTATCTGAAACGCCCGCAGGTTGGCCAGAGCCTGCCAGGCCATGTCGTCGTAGAAATTGTTGAGGTAGGTGTTGCCGTTCTTCTTCTTGGTGCCCTGCTGCAACTGCTGCATCTTGGTGATGTAGTCGAGCACCTTAGTGCGCTGGTAGCCATCGAGCAGCACATCGAGGCCATGCCCCTGCCACCAGTAGTTGAAGTCGGGCTTGCCCGAGCTGTTTTGCAAGTAGTAGTAGTCGGTAGGCGCCCAAAACGACTGGTTGAGCGCAGCCTGCGCCGAGTCGGCGCGGGCCGCCCAGTTGGCCACTACGGCCACCGGCTGGGGGGCCGGTGGCGTTATCATATCATCGACCGGCTCGTTGCAGGCGGCAAGAAAAACTAAGCCTAGCAAAGCGCCGGCATTTACCCGAAAGGAGAGCATAAGCGCGTGGTTTAAACCTGGTTATACAAAAGCTTTGCTACCTAGCGCACTTTCACTTGGTGGGTGTAGGCGGCGGGCTGCATCATCACCAGGATGTCTACGCTCTTGCGGTCGGCCGTGCCCGGAAACTTATAGGTGTTGTTCCACTGGTCGTCGGCTACCGGCACTAGGTTGAAGTAAGCCGCCGCCGTCGTAGCCGTGGGGGGCTGGTTGTCGGTGTTGGTGCTGCCATACTGGCGCATGGCCACGGTGCCGGCTGCGTTCTTCTCGGTGAAGATGAACTTATAGCGCTCATCGCGGCCCCAGCTGAACTGGAAGAATTCAATCGGCGTGTTGTCGATTTCCCACAGGCCTTTGCCTTTGTAGGGCAAGGTCACGGTCACTTTGTTTTGGGCCGAAATCCAGAGGCCAACCGATTGAATCTCGGTGAGCACTGCCGAACCGTTGTTGAAGTCGAGGGTCACGCGGTACACGCCTGCCGTAGTGGCGGGGCTGGTGGCGTTGGCGCCTTGCAGCAGTTTGGTGCCATTGATGTAGTATTCGGTGGGCGTGCCAGTGAGCTGGTCTACCATTTTTACATCGCCAGGGCCGAGCTTGGTATATAGCTCAAATACGCCCGACGACACACGCTTGAACGGCAGCGCCTGCCCTAGGGTAGCCCCGCCTTCGGTGCCCGAGCCGGTGAGGTACAAGTTGCCCGGAATAACCGAGAAACCAGCCGGCCGCTCAACCGTGAACGTGCGTGCGGCAGAGGCAGGCAGCACGTTTAGGCCCTTCGAGGCGTTTACCATCCACTTCATTTTGCCCTGGCTCTGCGAGGCGATGCCGGCTAGGTTAGCAATCTTGTTCAGGTCGCCGTGGCTGAGCGTCAGCTTGGTTTCGAGGCCATTGGTGCCCGACACTATGCTGTAAACCGGCTTAGAAAAGTCGCCGCCGTCTTTATCAAACAGCACTTCGTAGAGCACCAGCGTGCCATCGGCAGCGCGGGCCTGGCTCCACTCAAACGTCACGGCCGCGTTGGAGGGCGGGTCGAGGCGGAAGAAGCTATTGTCGGCGGGTGAGATGTAGTTCGACACCGGCGTAATGGTGTCGTCGAGGGCCTTATCGTCTTTCTTGCAACCAGCAAGCAGACCTAGGAGAGCTACAAACAGTAGCAGTGGGTGGGAAAACTTTTTCATTGGTAAGAGAGCGAGGAGAAATTCAAAATGGGAAGGAATGAGACTACCAGCCAGGGTTTTGCGTGAGGTTGGGGTTGATGTCACGCTCGCGCTGAGGCACCGGCCAGAGGTAGTGTTTGGCGGGGTCGAAGGTGCGCTGGTCTACACGCAGGTAGCCATTGTCCACGTTCGGGTCGCCAGCTTTGATGCCGTGCGCGTAGCCTGTGAGGGCCGTTTGGGCGGTTTTCCAGCGGCGCAGGTCGAAGATGCGCAGGCCTTCCATGGCCAGCTCAGTACGGCGCTCGCGGCGCACTACGGCTTGCAGGCTGGCCTTGTCGCCACCGGGGAAGGTGAGCGCGGCAGGGTCAGTGAAGCCAGCCCGGCGGCGCAGTGCCCCGATGGTGCGGTCCCACTCGGCAGCCGTGAGCAGCCCTAGCTCGTTCTTAGCCTCGGCATGCATGAGCAGCACGTCGGCGTAGCGCACCAATATCAGGTTCAAGCCCGAGTTGAGGTTGGCGTCGGCAGTGGGGTCGAAGTACTTGGCCGAGTAGTAGCCAGTGGGGCTAGCGTCGGCGCGGTCAATGGAGTTGTCGCCGGTGCCAGGTAGCGTGCGAATGAGAATGCTCGACCCGTCGGGGCGCTGCCACTTGTAGCCATCGTATACTAGCGTGGCGCTCAGGCGCGGGTCGCGGCCCACGTAGGGCGTGGCCTCGCTGTAGCCCGAGCCAGCATCGCCGATGGCCTTGCCGTTGGCCATTAGGTAGCTGTCAACCAATTCTTGCGTGGGGGCAATGGCGCAGATAAGCTTGCCCTCGGTGCGCGGAATAAAGAAGCGCTGCTCGGAGTAGGTGCGCGACGGAAACAGGTACTGCAAGTCGAGCATTACCTCGCTGTTGCCCTCGTTGTTAGGCGAGAACACACCTGCGTAGCTTGAAAACAAGCTGTAGCTACCGGCCTGGCCGCCTATCAGTTGCTCGGTCACGGCCGTTACGTCGGCCCAGCGGCCTTCGTAGAGCAGTACGCGGGCCTTCACGGCCAGCGCTCCACCTTTGGTAAAGCGCCCGCGGTCGGTAGCGGCGTAGGCAGTGTTCAGAGGCAGGTCGGCCGCGGCGGCGTCTAGCTCCTTCAGCACAAAGTCGAGCACCTCGGCGCGGCCCGTGCGGGTCAAGCCTGCTGCATCCGACACGCTGATTTCGGTGGTTACCAGCGGCACGTCGCCGTACCAGGTTAGCAGCTGGAAGTACTGGTAGGCGCGCAAGGCGCGCGCCTCAGCGATGTAGCGCGCCTTGAGGCCAGCATCGAGGCCCGAAATCTTATCGATGTTGGCCAGCAGCTGGTTGCACTTGCGAATGCCGCTGTAGTGGTAGCCCCACTCGTTGGTCACGCGCGCTTGGTTGGTGCCGTAGGCGCCTTCGGCAATGTTGCGGGCGTTGGAGCCGTTCACATCGCTCTTGTTATAAGCGTTGTCCGAGAGCGTTTCGTTGAAAAAGAAATACTCGGAGTTGTAGAGGTTTTCGTAAGCCGTCGTTAGCACGTTGTCCGCGTCCGAAGGCTGCTGCCAAAACGTGGCGTCGGTGGGGCGGTCGGTAGGCGGCAGGTCGAGCTTTTGGCACGACGCGAGCCCCAAACCTAGCCCTAGCCCAAGCAGTAGCGTTTGGCGGAGATGACGATGTAGTAGCATGATGGGTGGGATAGAGATTAGAGAGAAATATCGACGCCTAGGGTCACGACCCGCACGGCCGGGTACACGCGGCCGCTGCTGCCCGAGCCCCCACCCAAGCCCACGCTCTCGCTGAATTCCGAGAGCTCAGGGTCAAACCCAATTTTCTTCAAGTGACTGATGGTGAACAAATCCTGGCCCGAGGCGAAAATGCGGAGCCGCTGGATGTAGGCTTTCTTGGTGAGCGAGGCAGGCAGGGTATAGCCAAACTGCACGTTTTTGAGGCGCGCGTAGGCACCGTTGCGCAGCCAGTAGTCCGAGCCTTGGTTGTTGTTAGTCGAGGCCGTGCCGATGGTCAGGCGCGGATAGTCGGCGTTGGGATTAGTCGGCGTCCAGCGGTCGAGGTGCTGCTCGTACACGTTCTCCCAGTTGTTGTGGAAGGCTTCCACGCCCTCACCCCGAATGTAGAGGCTACGCTTGCCCACACCTTGCACAAATACTAGCAGGTCGAAGCCCTTATAGTCGGCCGTGTAAGTAGCCCCAAAGGTGTACCTAGGGAAGGGGTTGCCCAGGATGAAGCGGTCGTCTTGGTTGATAACCCCGTCGCCGTTGCGGTCTACGTAGCGAATGTCGCCAGGGCGCACCGTACCGGGCGCCACAAAGGCTGGCTTAGGCCCAGCGTTTATTTCTTCCAGCGTCTGGTAGAGGCCAGCCGTGCGGTAGCCAAAGTAGGAGTTGATAGGCCAGCCCTCACGGATGATGTTGGTAGCATCGCCGCCCCGGATGGTTTCTACCCCCCTGGTGTCAATTACGGTGTTGCGGGTATCCGCCGCGTTCAAGCTCAGGCTCTGGTTGAAGCCGCGCTCGGTGCGCATGCGGTATGTAGCCGTTACTTCCCAGCCCCGGTTACGCACTTTAGCGGCGTTTTGGGTGGGGGCGCCAGCACCAAAGGCCCCTGCCACCGGCAGGTCGATGAGGATGTTGCTGGTGCGCTTATCGAAGTAATCAACACTAAACGAGAGCGCATTCTGGAAGAATCCTACGTCAAGCCCCACGTTGCCCATGGTGGCCGTTTCCCAGGTAATGGCCGAGTTGGAGGTGCTGAAGTACGAACCCGACACCGGCGTGCCGCCGAACGAGTACGTGCCCGGTGCCAAGCTCACGGTGCTCAGGTAGCGGTACAGGCCAATGTTCTGGTTGCCCAGCTGACCTAGGGAGCCGCGCACCTTGAGGTCGCTCAGCGTAGACTTCAGGAACTCCATGAAGTTCTCCTCCAGCGGGCGCCAGCCCACCGAGCCCGAGGGGAAGAAGCCCCAGCGCCGGTCGCTAGCAAAGCGCGACGAGCCATCGTAGCGGAAGCTGCCCTCTACTAGGTACTTGCCGGCAAAGGCATAGTTCACGCGCCCGAACACCGAGTTCAAAGCCCATTGCTCCTGGTTGCCGTAGGTGCCGTTGGCGTGGTAGCCGCCGCTGGGGTCATACACGCCGGCGTAGGTGGTGCCGTTGTTGATGACGCCAAACTGGTTGCCAGGAATGTTGATGACGTGGATGCCGCGGCGGTCGTCGGTGTAGTGCTCTGTCGAGTAGCCCACCACCGCCTGCACGCTGTGCTTCTCAGCAAAGGTGCGGTCGTAGTTGAGGGTAGCTTGGTAGTTGGTGAGCAGCGTGCGCTGGTTGCGGTTTTGCACCGAGTTGTTGCCATCGCCGCCAGCCGTGGGCGAGCCGTCGAGCGTCACGTACATCAGGCTGCGCGTGAACTCGTCGTTCTGGTAGCTCCACAGGTCGCCACCTACTAGGCCACGCAGCTTCAGGCCTTTCACAATCTCAAACTCCGCGTTGAGGTTACCAAAAACGTTGTCGTTGGAGTTGGTGCGCAAGCCGCCGTTGAGCAGGCGGTTCACCGAGTTGTCGCTGGCCGTGGCCGGGGTCACGTAGTTGCCCTGGTCGTCCTGAATTGGATAAATAACCGGGATGCGGGCCGCGTCGCTGATAATCCACTGCGAATCGAAAGCGTGCTCGCGGGTGCCCACGTGGGCATACGACACAATGGCGCCCAGCTTGAGCCGGTCCGTCACCTGGGTCGTGAGGTTGAGGCGGCCGTTGAGGCGCTTAAACCCGTAGTTGTCGCCGTAGAATAGGCTGTTCTGGTCCACGTACCCTAGGGAAACCAAGTAGCGGGTTTTGCCCGAGCTACCGCTCACGCTCAGGTTGTGGTTTTGCTGAAATGCCTGCTTCTTAAGTACTTGGTTGAGCTGCCAGTCATAGTCGCCGTGGGCCGCGAAGTCACGCATTTGCTGAGGCGTGAACTGCGGCGCCTGCCCCGAGTTGACGAGTGCCTCGTTCTTCAGCTCCATAAACTGGATGCCCGTAACAGGCCGGCGCTGAAAGTTAGGCGCCTGGTAGCCCAGCACCGTGTTGTAGCTGATAACCGGCTTCTGGTTGAGGGCGCCCTGCTTGGTAGTTACCAGCAGTACACCGTTGGCCGCGCGCGAGCCGTAGATGGCGGCCGAAGCCGCATCTTTCAGCACCGTCACGCTCTCGATATCATTGGGGTTGATGGCGTTGAGCGAGCCCGCGATGCCGTCCACGATAATCAGCGGCGACGCATTGCCTAGGGTGCCTACGCCCCGAATGTTGATATTAAGGCCGGCACCGGGTTCGGCGCTGTTTTGCTGAATGGTCAGGTTAGGCGACGAGCCTTGCAAGGCCTGGGCCACGGTTGTTACTGGGCGGTTTTCCAGGGTAGCGCCGCTCACGGTATTGATGGCGCCGGTCACGTTGGCGCGCTGCTGCGTGCCATAGCCCACTACCACCACGTCGTTCAGCGACTGAGTTTCTTCAACGAGGGCCACCGTCAGGCTGCTGGTAGCACCCGTTACGGGCACCTCCTTGCGAGTGTACCCCACGAAGCTGAATACCAGCACGCTATTCTCAGGCGCTTGCAGGGTAAAGCTACCATCGGGGTTGGTGCTGGCGCCCTGCGTCGTGCCTTTCACCAGGATAGTCACGCCGGGCAGCCCTACGCCCTTCTCATCGGTCACGCGGCCAGCAATGGTCACGTTGGCCAAGGTTGCCGTGATGGCCGACCCAGTCGAGGCCAGCAGCGGGGGCACCTCCTGCGGCACCTCTGGCCCGGCGGGCTGTGCTAGGTTTGAGGCCGTGGGCTTGGGTACGATGACGTACAAGCCCTCTTTGAGCCGCTCAAACTCTAGGCCGCTTTGCTGGGTCACGTAGCGCAGGGCTTCGGACAGCGACTTAAAGGTAGGATGCGTCTTGGTTAGGTACCGACCAGTTATCAACTGATTGCGGTACAAGAAATTGACTTTGTAAGTGGTTTGCAGCTCCTGGATGAAGGCTTCCAGCGAGACTTGAGACGTTGCGCGAGCCGAAGCCACAGGTGGGCGCGGATTTTGGCTCGCGAAAGCCAACGACCCTTGCGCCCGGCTAGCGCCGGGTACGGCGCCCAGCAGCAGTGCTAAACGCACGTAGCGGGTAAAATTTGCCATTGTGATGGGTGGGAAAAATGGAGATAAAGCAAGCAGAAGAGGGTAGCAACTGGCCCTACTGGGCCGAAGTCTGGAAGCGCACCACATTGCCGGTGCGCGTCACTTGCACGCCTAGAGTCTTGGCCAGGGCCGGCAAGAGCAGGTCGGGGTTGTTCGCGGGCAGCAGGCCCGTCAGCGTCTGGTTGAGCAGGGCAGAGTCCGATACCTGCACTTGCCAGCCGTAGTCGTCGCGCAGCAGCTGCACGATGTCGCGCACCGACGTTTGCTGCAGGCGGAGGTGGCCCTGCGTCCAGGCCGAGTACAGCGCGGGCTGCACGTGGCGCTTAGCCAGGGTCGGTGCAGCAGCCGAGGTTTCGACGAGGTCGCCGGGCTGCATGAGCAGATTTTCGCGGGTAAACCAGGCGTGGCGGTCCACGGCTACTTTGCCCGAGTTGAGCACCACCTTGGTGCCGGTTGGCTGGCTATTCACGTTGAACTGCGTACCTAGGACAGCGATGTCCAGCCCGCCCGCGTGCACCACAAACTTGGCCGGGGCTGGGGCGCTGGCAATGTCGCGCACCGCCGGGGCGGCCAGGTGCGTTACCTGGAAGTAAGCCTCGCCTGTCAGCCACACCTCGCGGGGCGTGGTGGCGGTCCACTGGGCGGCGGTAGTCAGCGTCGCGTTGCCATTTAACACCACTACCGAGCCATCGGGCAGGGTAAGAGTGCGCTGCTGATTGGCGCCCGCCACGTACTGCATGGTGGGGCCAGTGCTAGCCGACCACTGCCACCAGCCAGCTACTGCTAGCAGAATAGCCGTCGCCGACGTGCCAACTAGCAGCCGGGTGCGCCGCTGCCAGCTCAGCCACGGCTGCGTGCGAGGCGCGTAGAGCGACTGCCGCAGGCGCAGCAGCTCTTGGTGCTTGAGCTCGGCCGGCACTGGGTATAGCGGGCCAGGACCTAGGCCCTGCACTAGGGCGCGGGCTTGGTCGGCATCGGCTTGGCGGCCGGGGTGCGCGGCTAGCCATGCTTGCCACGTGCGCCCGGCCTCCGAGTCGGCATCAGCCACAAATGCCTGAAACGACTCGTCTACTACGAAATCATTAACCGAGTAATTCGTAAAATCCATAGGCGAGCAGGGCAAAAGTGACCTGATTTTTCCTGACCACGAACGAAGGCCAATTTTGTACTCTATTAAACGCGAAAATTTTTGAAAATATTTTACAAAACCTTGTTTTACAATGAATTAATATACGTAAAAAAGTTTCATAAAATCCTTTTTTTCTTAAGCAGTGGGCGGCAATGCGCCTTGCGAGGTGCCGTTAATTCTAGCATCAGCAAGCGTTAGCCCACCAGCTACTTCGTTGCGCACGGTACTGAAAAACCAGCCTGCTCTACAGCAGAAAATGAGCAAAGAACCCGTGCAGTAGCAGGAGCAGTGAGTGCGGCAGCACTTGGCGCATCCGCTTGATGGCCTGGTGCACCAGGTTGCGCACCGACTGCTGGTTGAGGTCCATAATCTCGGCAATGCGGTCGTAGCTAAAGCCTTCAAAAAACTTGAGCGACAGCGCCTCGCGGTGCCGGTTGCTAAGCTGCTGCAACGCCCCCAGCAACTGGGCTTGCTGCTCGGTGGTTAGCTGCTGAGCTATCAAAAACTCTTCGGGCGAGTGCTGCACGGGGGCCTCCCCTAGGTAGCCGCTTTGCAATGCTGTGCGGCGCTTTTGGGCCCGGGCCTCATCGGTGACGTGGTGGCGCAGCGCCGTGAATAAATAGGGCTTGATTTCTTCCACGGGCCCGAGCAACTTACGGCGCTGCCACAGCCGCTGAAATAGGTTTTGGATGCAGTCTTTAACTACCTCTTCATCACCGGTCAGGCGCACGCCGTAGCGAAATAATTCGTCGTAATAGGCCAGAAAAATGCGCTCAAACGCTTGTTTGCTGCCCGCCAGAAACTCATTCCACAGCGAGGCATCAAGCAATAGCATATAAGTGAGTGGGTTAGAGCGACTGGCGGTGGCCGAAGAGTGGGAAAGTTAGCTAATGCTTAAACGTATTAGCAAATCAAGTAGCCAAGCCGCTTGTTGGGCCCCAACCTACCTACTGCCATCCCCGTTCAATTTCTTCCAGCGTTCGGCCCTTGGTTTCGGGCACAACCCGCCATACAAAGCCGAAGGTGAGGGCCGAAAGTACCGCATAGAGCCCAAAAGCGCCCGCCAAGCCCGCCGCTTTTACCAACGACAAGAACGTGAACGAAATGAGGGTGCAAGCGGCCCACAAAGCCACCGTGGCCAGCGAAGCAGCCCGGCCGCGTACGGCATTAGGGAAAATCTCAGTAATCACAACCCATACGCCCGGCCCCAGCCCCACCGCGAAGCAAGCCACGTAGAGCATGATGAGCCCCAGCAGCCACGTGGCCGGCGCATGCAGCTGCAGCCCCACTACCAGCGCGCCCAGCGCCAGTGCCATGCCACCCGATGCAAAAAGTAGCAACGGCTTGCGCCCTACCCGGTCGATAATGAACAGCGCTACGATGGTGCCCGCAAAGTTGATACCCCCAATGAGGGCATTGGCCCCGATGGCTGACGAAGTGCTTTGCCCGCTGTGCTCGGTGAAGATGATGGAGCCGTAGTAAAGAATAGTGTTGATGCCCGTGACTTGCTGCAACACCGCCAAAACCACCGCAATACGCAGCGGCTTGCGCAGGCGCGGCTGGCTGAGGCTAGCCTCCTCACCCTGCTCGGCAGCCAGAGCCGCCTGAATTTCTTCGGCCTCGGTGGTAGCCGCCGCGGCGCCGTTGAGGCGCGTGAGGGTACCTAGGGCCTCGGCATCGCGACCCTGGCCCAGCAGCCAGCGGGGACTTTCGGGTACCAGCAGCAGCGTGACCATGAACAGCAGCGAGGGCACGGCAGCGGCTGCAAACATCCAGCGCCACGACGCCAGCCCTAGGTCGGCTAGGTAGTAGCTGGCCACGTAAGCCAGTAAAATACCCGACACAATGGCCAACTGATTGAGCGTCACCAAGCGCCCCCGAATGCGGGCCGGAGCAATCTCGGCAATGTAAAGCGGCACCAGCAGCGAGGCCACCCCAATGGCCAAGCCACCCGCCAGCCGCGCCAGCACAAACTCGGTGAGTGTGCGCGGCACCGCCGCCGCCAGCGCCGACACCGTAAAGAGTGCCGCCGCCCCAAACAACAGGCGCCGCCGCCCGTAGCGGTCAGTCAGCCAGCCGGCAATGGCCGCCCCGGCTACCGCCCCAAACAAGATGCTGCTGGCGGCCAGCTCGGTTTGCGAATCGGTAAGGCCGAAGTCCTTTTTCAAAAAGACCAGGGCGCCATTGATGATAGCCGTGTCGAAGCCGAACAGCAGCCCACCCAGTGCTGCCACAGCCGCAATCAGGTACACATAGCCAGCACTGCCGCCAGGGACCGGTGGCCCAGTAGCCGCTTCGCGGGAAGAGGAGTTAGGAGCAGTTTGAATGTGCATAGCAGGGTGGGAAAAAGTAAGAAATCAGCGTAAAAGCAATGCGATTAAAGCCATTGCTGGGCTTTATAAAGCTGCCCTAGGTGCCACTACTGGAGCGTGGCTCGGCCAAACGGCCGCAGGCCTCATACCAGCAGCACTTCGATACCCAGCTCGCGGAAGGGGGCCACTTGCGCTTCGGTAGCGCCCGTGTCGGTGATGAGTTGGTGCACCTCGGCAATGGGGCAGATGAGCGACGAAGCGACCGTACCGAGCTTGGTATGGTCGGCCACCACGATGCGCTGCTTGGCTTGGCGCACCATCACTTGTATCACGGCGGCTTCTTCGGGGTGCAGCGAGGTGAGCCCCTTCTGGGCGTCGATGCCATTGACGCCCAAAAAGACCTTATCAACAAAGAATTGGCTCAGGGCCTGCGTGGTGGCGGGGCCTACCAGCGAAAACCAGCCGCCCGTGAGGAAGCCGCCGGTCACGAACACGCGCACGTCGTCGCGGTGGCTCAGCTCCATGGCCACGTTCACAGTATTGGTGACCACCGTGACGTTGGCGCCCGGCCGCAGGCTGCGCGTGACTTGCGTAGTGGTAGTGCCCGCCGTGAGCGAAATGATTTCGCCCGGCTGAATGAGCGCCGCCGCGGCCAACCCGATACGGCGCTTCTCGGCCAGGTTGCGGTCTATCTGCTCGTGAAAGCTAGAGTCGTAGCGGAAGGGCTCGTAGAGCAGGGGCTCGCGGGGCACCGCGCCGCCGTGCGTGCGCCGCAGGCGGCCACGCTGTTCCAGCTCCATCAGGTCGCGCCGCACGGTGGCTACCGACACGCCAAACTGCGCGGCCAGCTCATCTACGGCCACGGTGCCGGTGTGCAGCAGCTTTTCAACGATGGTTTGGGCGCGGACAGCTGCAGCGTTGTCAGGAATCAGTAAGTCAGACACAGGGAGTAACGTTTTGCTAAGTGATTGAAAAAGCAAAGTTGGCCATTATGTGGTGGCCTTCCGCTGTGCCTAGGTTCGCACGTAGGCTTTCATGGTGGCGCACTCGGTACCTAGGGCCGGGCCGTGGGGTCGAATGGTGTAGGCCCCTACCCCCGCTGGCACGATAAACGTTTCGGCGTAGTGCACCACGTAGGGCTCGAAATCCCCGCTGGGGCTCTCGACGATAGCCTCGGCACCCTGCACTAGGTTGAGCACCTGCACGCCGCCATTGGTATGGTGCGGCACTAGCCCTGTAAACCAGTGCCGACGCGTTTCGATGAATTCGCGCTCGTGTAGGCCAGTGCGCTCTTCGCGCCAGCCCTCGCCGCTGGCTACGGGCTGTATTTGATTGACTAACTGCTGCTCTACCCAGGCCGTGGTGCGGCCGGGCTGGATGTTGGCCGCGCCGTGGGCTAGGTGAATGGGCCTAGGCCGGCCGTCGAGGCCGAGGCGGTCCCAATCCCAAAGCTTGAAGGTGAAGATGTAGGGGGTAGCCGAGATTTCCAGCACCATCGCGTTGGCGCCCGAGCAGTGAATGGTGCCCGCCGGAATTAGAAAGTGGTCGTGCTTGCGGGCCGGAAACTCATTTACATACTTGGCTGCGGGGAAGGGCGCCGTGCTGTCGGCCTGGGCGAGTTGTAAGTCGGCCACCATCGCCGGGAAATCCACGTCTTCCTTCAGGCCTAGGTACACGCTTGCGCCGGGCTCGGCATCAAGCATGTAGTAGCTTTCATCTTGGGTATAGGCCAGGCCAAACTTGTCGAAGGCATACTCCGTGAGCGGGTGCACTTGCAGCGAAAGGTTGCCGCCGCCCACAGTATCGAGAAAGTCGAAGCGGATGGGAAACTCGGTGCCGAAGCGCCCGTGCACCGCCTCGCCCAGCAGCTCGCGCGGGTGGGCAAAGACGAGATTGATGCTTGGGATTTCTACGCGCGCTTCGCCAAAACCCAGCAGCAGCGAGTTTTCTTCGGGCACGCAGTCGAAGCCCCAGGCGTAGTTGGCTGGGCCATCGGGCAGGTCAAACTTCTCGCGCATCCACTGCCCGCCCCACACGCCAGGGTCGAAAAACGGTACCACCCGGAACGGCCGCCGCACGGCCGCTGCCAGCCCAGCCCGCAAGTCGGCCCCGCTAATGAGCTTGGGCGCGGTGGGGTCGTTGGTATCGAGCAGGTAGTCGGCGCGGGGTAGCACCTGCTTCTTCAGGCGGTCGGCCGCTCGCCAGTCTACAAAGAAGGCACGCTTGTACTTGAGGCTGGCCTTTTCGGCCATATTATCGCTGCCTAGGTTGGCAATTTCGCCGCGCCGCTGCCGCAGCTGGATTTCCCAGCGGGCTAGGTCGGCGTAGACTACTACTGTGGCATCGGGGCACACCAGGGTGGCTCCGGTGCCTAGTACAAGTACCAGCTCGCCGGCCGCCGCAGCTAGTTCGGCTTGCGCTGCCCGCAGCTTTTCTGCGTCAAAAAAATCACTAATTGTCAGCCCGTTCAGTCGGCCAAATACCGGGTCATCGGTGAGCGGGCCGGCTACCATAGCGTCGATGTCGGCAGTGGGGCGGTAGAGGTCGCCGGCAACTAGGCACCGAGCCGGCTGCAAAGCTTGCGTCAGCGCTTGCCGTAGCTGCCTTAAGCCGGTGCCAGGGTAGCACTCCACGGCTAGCACCACTGGCTGACCGGAGGCGGCGGGCTGTGCCGCCAGTGCCGCTTGCAGTACGCCCGCAATGGCGGCCCACCCCACTTGGCAAGCATCGGCTTGCGCCGCTACCGGCACGAAGGGAAACTTATCGTAGTTGGAGGAGCGCATGGTATGGGTAATTGGGGGAATGTAAAAAGGCGCGAACACCGTATTCTTTGCTTGCTTCAGGATATAAGCCTAGCTAGCATCTTAATATGATGCTCAAGCAAGAAAACGTGCAATAGATACTGGCAGGGCGAGTTAGCCAGGGCGGTTACACAGCGGCTTCGCGCTTCGCTTTGCAAATATTGACAATAAAAATGTTCGTTTGATACCAAAACGAGCAAAATAATTTTTATTGTAGCAAAATTCTTTGTTTAATTTGCCAAAAGCTTTTAGCCAAAGTTTCAAACCGGCTGAGAGCTACTTCACGCTGTGCGGCACTAGCCTCTTTCCTACCCCACCCATGATACTGATAGCAGACGGCGGCTCTACCAAGACCACTTGGTGCCTAGTTGATGACCACGGTGCCCGCTCCTTTTTTCACACGGAGGGCTACAATCCAGAGTTCATCAGCACGGCGGGTATCATCGCCTCGCTGCAACAAAGCTTGCCAGCCACGCTAGACGCCGCGGCCATCACAGAGGTGTACTACTATGGGGCCAGCGTGGTGTCGGCGCAGCAGGTAACCACGGTGGCCGATGCCATGCAGGCAGTATTTGCGCAAGCTCGCGTGTTTGTGGGTCACGACCTGCTAGCGGCAGCACGGGCGCTGCTGGGCCGGCAGCCAGGTTTTGCGGCCATCCTGGGCACGGGCACCAACTCGTGCGTGTACGATGGCGAACGCATCACACACAATGTAGACTCCCTAGGGTACTTTCTGGGCGACGAGGGCAGCGGTGCCTTCATCGGCAAGGCCTTGCTGCGCGACTACCTGCGCGGCGACATGCCAGCCGACCTAGCGGCCGCATTTCGCGCTACCTACGGCCTAGAGCGAGATGCCATTCTGGACCAGCTTTACAACCAGCCTTTTCCAAACCGCTTCATTGCCAGCTTCGCCAGGTTTGCCAACGACCACCATCAAGCAGAGTATTGCAAGCAACTGGTGGCCGAGGCGTTTGACTTGTTTTTCCGAAACATCATCAAGAAGTATCCGGCTTACCAGACGCACACCTTCAATTGCGTGGGGTCGGTGGGGTACAATTTCCGCGATGCTCTAACCCAGGCAGCGGCGGCGCATGGCATGGCCGTGGGCAAAATCATCAGTGCGCCCATCGACGACCTAGTGTCCTACCACCTAGCCGCCGGCTAAGCCCTAACAGCAGTTGCTGCGTTCCATTTCCCACCCTTCACCCCGCGAGTTGCGATGCGCTTTTCTACATTGATTTTCGGGGGGCCACGGCTCGCCCTACTAGTGGCAGGTTGCCTGCTGACTGCCTCGGCTGCGTTCGGCCAAAGCAAGTACCAAGTAGCCGGCGAGGCTATTCTTGACAAGCTCAACACGAAGTTTTACAACGCTGACAAGCAGCTATACGTGGAGCAGCTCGATGGCAACGAGAACGTTGTGGTGGAGCGCGGTGGCGTGAGCTATGTGTGGCCAGCCTCGCACATGCTGCGGGCGCTGCGCTACGGCGCCTTGGCCAACCCAACCAAGTACACGGCGCGGCTTAAGTCGTATGCCTATGCCCTCGACCAATACCTGCAAAACGGCAAGTACGCCTCCGACATCGTGCGCGGCGCCGACCCGCTCTACGACGACAACGCCATCGTAGGCCTGGCCCTGATAGATGCGTATCAGCAAGTATTGCCCACCGAAACAGGCATCTACGACCGCTCGCTCATCGGCCTCAACTATTGCCTCAACGCGCGCGACGCCAACTGGGGCGTGCCCCAAAAAGAGTCGGAGCTGGGCCAGGGCAAGTTCTACTCGCAGGCCACCATCTTGCCCGCGCTGCACTGCGCGCTGCTCGCCAAAGACAACCCCGACCCTAAGTACTTGGATATTGCCAAGCGCTACTACGAGCTCATCAACGACCCGAGCCACCGGCTGCGCGATGGCGGCACCAACTTGCTCAACCAATTCTCCTTCTACAACAACGGCGTATGGAGCCTGACCGGCCGCGGCGAAAACGGCGCTGGCTACCGCGCCTACCAAACCACGCCCGACATTCAGCTAGCCCTGCGGCTCTACCAGCGCACCGGCGATAGCCGCTACCTCGACGATGCCACCCTGATGGCGAATGCCTGCCTCAAGCAGTGGTACACGCCTGGCAAAGGTGTCAGCGAGATATCTTTCTGGGGCGGCAGCGATATGGTGGAGATGCTCGTTGACTTCTACGAAGTGGACCGCAATGCCAAATGGCTCGACGCGGCGCGCAACATCGTGGACTACCTCATCGACTACAGCCGCGACCAGCTAGGCTACTACCCCGGCTCGTACAGCGACGTCGACGGCACTTGGAACCTCGACCGCCGCTATCTCTTCCCTGCCTCAGTGCAGATGATGGGCCAAGCCTGCGCAGCGGCGGCTATTCTGCGCGTAGCGCAAGTCACCGCTACCCCGCTCGCCACTACTAATGCTACTGCATCCAAAGCTGCCGACCTCTTTCCAAACCCGGTAACCAACCGCCTGACTCTACAGACTAATCGCAAGTCGATAACCGGTAAAGTCACAGTTGTAAACGCCCTAGGGCAAACGGTGCTCACCAGCCACGCACCAGCCACGACGCTCGATGTATCGGCACTAGCGCCCGGCGTGTATACCGTGTCTTGGCAAGAGGGCGCGCAGCGCCTGACGAAACGATTTATAAAACAAGCCGAATAGGCCTGCTGCGGAAAAGTGCTAGTCACTTCCTATACGCCTGCAACCCAGCGCTGACAGCAGCCGACTCTAACGCCGTGAAGCCGCGCGGCGCTCCTTTTCCACGCTTATCTCTGCGTAACATGACGTTTACCAACCTACGCTACCTGTTCCTGTCTGCCGCCCTAGGCCTCGTCTCCTGCGCCAAAACGGTACCATCGTCGGGCGGTGGCGGGGGCACCGCGGGCAAGGGGCCCGCCCAATACGTGAACCCGCTCATCGGCACGGCGGCCTTCACCGACCCTAAGCTGGTGGGCTACGTGGCCCCGCCCGACTGGCACGGTGTGTGGGCCGGGCTGGCGTTTCCAGGCAGCTCTTTGCCCAATGCCCTAGTGCAGCTCAGCCCCATCACGGAGTTTAACACCGGCTCAGGCTACCAGTACGAAGACTCGGTGATGCAGGCCTTTGCCCACACTAACAAAGGCCACTGGAACCTGTGCCACTTGCCCGTGCTACCCGTAGTGGGCGCGCCCGATGCTAACGGCCGCTATTCTTCGCACTTCTCGCACACCACCGAAACGGCAGCACCGGGCTACTACGGCGTCACGCTACGAGACTACAAAGTGCGGGTGCAGCTGACCTCTACCCTGCGCTGCGGCCTGCACCAGTACTACTACGACCAGCCGCAAGACCGCAGCTTGGTGTTCAAGCTGGGCCGCTCGAACGAGAACGTAAACGACTGGAACATCGAAAAAGTAGGCCCTAGGGCCGTGCAGGGCTTCCAGAAAACCGGCGAGCAAACTGCTTACTTCTACGCCCAGCTCAACTCGGATATCCAGGAGGTGAGCATCAAAAATAAAGGCAACAAAGAAGGCCTGGCTGTGCTGCGCCTAGCCAACGGCGACCGCAAGCCCGTGGAGCTGCGCATTGGCGTTTCGTTTGTGAGCATCCAAAACGCGCAGCAAAACCTGGCGCAGGAGCTAGGCACCCGCTCGTTTGACGAAGTGCGGCGGACAGCTACCAACACCTGGAACCAGCTGCTGACCCGCGTAAGCGTGAAGGGCGGCACGGCCCAGCAGCAAACCATGTTTTACACCTGCCTCTACCGCTCGTTTTTGTGGCCCGCCCTGCGCAGCGACACCAACGGCGAGTATACCGACGTGAAGGGCAATGTGGTTAAGGCCGACTTTCAGTACTACACCACCCCCTCGCTCTGGGACACCTACCGCAACAAAGACGTGCTGATGAGCATGCTCGCGCCGGGCGTGACCGCCGACATCATTAAGTCGATGCAGGACATCGGGAATAAGACTGGTTTCATCCCGACCTTCTTCCACGGCGACCACGCGGCGTCGTTCGTGGCCGGGGCCTACCAGCGTGGCGTCACCAACTTCGATGTGAAAGACGTGTACCGCCTGCTGCTGCGCAATGCTAACGTGGAAGGCGGCACGCGGCCCCACATCAAGGAATACATCCAAAAGGGCTACATAGCCACCGATGAGGTCGCTGCCCCCAACGTCGAAACCAAGGGTAGCGCTGGTGTATCGAAAACGCTGGAATATGCCTTCGACGACTACGCCGTGGCCCAGCTGGCTAAGGCCTTAAATGATACCGCGCAGTATCGGACCATGATGGCGCGCTCCAAAAACTACCGCAATGTATTTGACCCCGGCACCAAGTTTATGCGCGGCCGGCAAGCCAATGGCCAGTGGGTAAAGAACTTTAACCCGCAGTACCCTTATTACGAGTACATGTACCGTGAAGCCAACGCTTGGCAGGTTTCCTTTTTCGCCCCCCACGACATGCCGGGCCTAGTAGACCTCTACGGCGGCCCAAGGCCCTTCGAGGCCAAGCTCGATTCTCTGTTCACGGTGCCTTGGAACCCGAGCTACATTGCTCGCAACGTGTCAGGGTTCATTGGCCAGTACTGCCACGGCAACCAGCCCGACCACGAAACGCCGTTTTCCTACTACTTCGTGGGCAAGCCTGAAAAGTCGCAGCAGCGCCTCGATGAAATCATGGCCAAGTTCTACAATACCGGCGAAAAAGGCCTCGCCTTCTCGGGCATGGACGACGCAGGCGAAATGTCGGCCTGGTACGTCTTCGGCGCTACCGGCCTCTACCCCCTCTCAGCAGCCGATGCGCGCTACATCGTCACGCTGCCCCTCTTCGACGAGGTGCGCTGGACCATGCCCAACGGCAAAGTATTGACCGTGAAAAAATCCGGCGCTAGCCGCAACCTGAGCACCATCCGCGTAAACGGCGCCCCCAATACTGGATACTTCGTACCCCACCAGCTATTCAATACTGGCGGTCAAGTAGAAGTTGTAGCGAAATAAGCAACCTAACAAACAAGACAAAGCCGCAGCCCACCTAGGTGAGCTGCGGTTTTGTCTGTTTAGCGCCTAAGTTGCCATCAAAGTCTATACCGATGGTAGGAGGCGCAGTTCCGCATTATCGAGCCTTCTACAGTGTCATGCTAACGAAGGAAGCATCTCGCTTGGTACAGCAATCAATGCGCTAGCGATGAAGATACTTCACTACGCTAAGCACGACGGCTTGGAAGACTTCCTATCTTATTAAGCAGCTTACTTACAAAGCGGTAAGTTGCGCCCAATACCCTAGGTGCCACCTACACGCTTGCGTAGCACTCATAGCCACCTATGTGCTAGCAAGTACGCTTCTGCTGACTAGGCTTAAACAGTAGTGCCGGACGTACCTCCCATTACCCATGCAGGTAATGAGGGCCACGTCCGGCACTACTGTTATAAGCTTGCTTTCTAAGCCGCGTACTAGCTATCGTATTTTAATAACCAGGATTTTGCTTAAGCTGTGGCGCTACGTTCAGCGCGTTTAAGGGAATAGGATAAATTTTTGTGTGGTCGTCGGCATCGGCCGTTTTATCCCACCAAGTAGCGCTGTTGAATTTGCCAAAGCGGATGAGGTCAATGCGCCGACGGCCCTCTCCAACAAATTCGCGACCCCATTCATCAAGAAGCTCTTGTTCAGTGAGGGTGGCCCCGCTAGCGTCGTACAAGCTAGCCGAGCCTGTGGGGTAGTTGCGACGTCGCACCGTGTTCAACAACTGTGCGGCGGTGGCACGGTCACCGGCTCGAAATTTGCACTCAGCTAGCATGTAAACCACTTCGGCCAAGCGCACCTCCGCATAGTCTGCCTCAATCTTATTAGGGTCAGATGACGGATAGAAGGGGTATTTTACCAATGGAATACCCGAGTTCTGGTCGGCATTATTCATATCCGACGTCTTGTTGGCCAGTACCTGAGTGGGCTTCGTATTTTTAAACAGGCCCACCTGGTCACGCAGATACAGCGTGTAACCGCGAGTGCTCTTAATGGTATCGCGGCCGTTGATGTCCCTTAGGTAGCCTTGCAAAAACATGCCCTCGCGGGTGCTGTTGCCTAGGTTCTTGTAGTTCTTCAGGCGCACATCATCGGCATATTTCTGGAACTTGATAAATGGCTTGCCTTGCACGAAGCTGTATTCTTTATTGTCGACGTCGCGGCCTGGCTGCAACGCATAGCGTGGATTGCCTCCACCAAAGTCAGTGAATCCGAAGTAGTTGACAGGTACGTTATACGGCAGACCCCAGAAATACATACCGCCCTCATATTGCCAGTGCGAGCGGCCAAACGAGCCGGGAAAGGCAAAAATGGTTTCCGACGATTGGTCGTTGTTCCAATCGAAGGGCGCGTCCCAGCGGCTCTCGATGGCATAGGAGCCGTACTTGCCGCTGATGATATCTTGACACAGTGCAGCACAGTCGGCATAGCGGTCCTGTCCGATGTAAACGTTGGCGTTCAAGTAGAGGCGAGCCAATAGCGCAGCGGCACCCGCCTTAGTCCAGCGCCCCTGAAACTGCGCCGTGCCCTGGTCACCTTTAGCTAGCAGCGCCGGCAGCGATTCTTTTAGCTCTTTCTCTACGAAGGCAAACGTTTCCTGGGGCGTCGACTGGGCCGGGCCTCTCAACTCACCTTTTACTTTCGTAATAATATTAATATTGCGAAAGAGGTCAAGTAAGCGTAGGTAGTACCAGGCGCGCATCACGCGCAACTCGCCAATGAGTTGGTTTTGCTCGGCTACGGTCATGTTAAACCGGGCTGGGTCAATGGCCTGAATATCCTCTAGGGAGTTAGTATCTAGGTCAGCACCTTGGTATAGCAAATTCCACGTGTCATTAATATAACCCTCCTGGACTGTCCATGTGTGATAGTGGGCCCGGGCGTACTGCCCCCCGTCAAACCAATCACCCTCGCGGTTGGGGGTCATCAACTGGTCGGCGCTCAACTCCTGCAACTGAAAAGGGGAGCCTTGGACAGTATTGTAGCCGTGCTCGAAGGTGCGCAGGAAGTCCCTGTACACATCATCCTTAGTTTGCAAGAAATTAGCGGCTGTAATCCGGTCGTAGAGCGTTTCGTTCAGGTCGGTGCAGCTGCTCAACCCAGCCAGCACGAGGGCCGCCGAAAGGCGGGCATACGTTTTAAAATAAGTCATAACTACGAGGGTGGGATAGAGTTACAGGCCCAATTGAAGTCCAAATAGAACTTGCGTGGTAGAAGGGTAGTATTGGCGGTTGCTATTGATGCCCGGATATAGCCCATTGATAGGCAGAATGTCGGGGTCGCCGCCAGTGTAGCTCGTCACCGTCAGAATGTTCTTAGCGGCGGCGTACAGGCGTAGCGAGCGGGCATACTTCGAGGTAAACTGGAAGGTGTACCCTAAGCTCACGTTGTCGAGCTTCACGAAGTCACCCTTTTCCAGGAAGTAATCCGAGAGCACGTTAGTAGTCGTGGGATTGGTGAGTTTGGCGTATTTACTGTCGCCATACGCCGAGGTTAGTACGTTAGCATTAGACTGCGTAGCCGGCGTACCTAGGTAGAAGGCGCGGGTGTTAAATGCGTCAAACCCCAACACGCTTCGAATGAAAATGGCCGCGTCAAAGTTTTTGTAAGTGAATGTATTACCCAAGCTTAATGTGTACTTAGGTAAACCATTACCTACTACTTGTCGGTCAGCTAGGGTGGCTTGGTTGCCTACAATAGTGCTGCCATCCTGAGCATACACTAGCAGGCGGCCTTGGTCGTCGACGCCGGCTGACTTCAGCATATAGAACGTACCGATACGCTGACCTTCTTGCAACCGCTGCGCGTTGCCCGGCGAACCTGGTGAGGGCAAACCCACTACATCGATATAGTTCTGTCCTTGATACGCATTATTGGAGAAGGACACGAACTTGTTTCCATTGGTGGCCCCGGCAAAAGAGATGGCGTATTGAAAGTTAGGCTTACTCACAATGGGGGCATTTAATTGCACTTCTACCCCCGAGTTATCTAGACTGCCGACGTTAGCATACGTTTGTAGCTGAATGTTAGGCGGCGCCACATTATAAAGACCGAGTAGGTCTTTATTGCGCCGGGCATAGTAATTTATGCTACCAGTAAGCTTATTATTAAATAAAGCGAAGTCTACCCCAATATTAAAGCTCTGAGCTTGTTCCCAGCGGAGGTCGCTGTTTTGGTTCTGATTAGGTCCGTATACTTGGTAATATGTGCCATTGAGCAAGTAATAGCCATAGCCTGTATAGGTTAGAAGAGACAAGTAGTTGCCAAACTCCTGGTTACCAGTTACGCCGTAGTCAGCTCGCAGCTTCAATTCGTTTATCCATTTTTGATTAGTCAAGAAGGCTTCCTGACCAATACGCCAGCCTACGGATACAGCTGGGAAGTCACCCCACTTATTATCGGTTCCGAATCTTGTAGAGCCCTCGTGACGCAGGCTGGCCGACAAAAGGTAGCGGTCTTTGAAGGAATAGTTGACGCGTCCAAAAAAGGCAATCAGTTTCGAGTCATTCTTATAGCTGCTGCCATCATTGCGCCCCGCTACTTGTCCGTAGAGCCCGGTGCCAATGTTGTTATAAGTAAGCGCATCGGACGGGAAATTGCGGTTGTAGATTTCACTGCCTTCCGAAACAAAATATTGGTACGAGTACCCCCCTAGGGCCTGTAAGGAATGGTCTTTTACCGTAAGTGTATAGTTGCCAATCCATTCTAGGCTGCGCTGGTCGTTGCGGCTATACTTGCGCCGGGCCGAATTCATACTGCCTTCGTTTTTGGCAGCGAATGTGGAAGTAGAAGGTCGAAAAAAGAAGTCGAAGTAGTCGCTGGTAAACTGCCCGTAGGTAACCTGTGTGTTCAGTGTGGGCAGAATATTGAGTTTAAAGGTGGCATCGAAGTTCAGAATTTTACCTTCTGTGCCGCTTAGCTCTGTCCGCAAACGCTCGGACGGATTGAATGGCCCATCAAAGCCCGACCTGATATCGTAGTAGAGATTTGGGTTAGTTGGATTCCGCACCGGAATGGTGGGGTTCAGCGTGAGCGCCTGCTCGAAACTGGCGTAATCCGCGTTGTTGGCGTTGATGTAGCGGGGTGCGAAGTTTAGGCCAATAGAGTAGAGCTTGTTGGCCGAATTATGGTTCAGAGAAATGCGTCCCCCGTATTCTTGACGGCCTGAGCGCACGTCAATACCCTTAGCATCGCGGTAGTCAAACGTAGCCCGGTAGTTGCTGTTTGCTGACCCGCCCGAGGCAGTGAGGGTATGCTTTTGCGCAAAGGCGTAGCTGCGCGAAATTTCGTCTAGCCAATTCGTTTTAGCACCGAAATCTGTACCACGTTTCTGGGTTAAAAATTCGTCGGCCGAAAGCACTTTGGGCTGCAGCGTGGCATAATCAAATGAGGCATACGTGTTGTAGTCCACCCGATTGTCTTGAGTGCCCTTTTTCGTGGTCACTACAATCACACCGTTGCTGCCGCGCGTGCCATAAATGGCCGAAGCCGCCCCACCCTTTAGTACATCAATCGACTCAATGTCGTTCTGGTTGATGTTTTCTAGGTTGCCGCCCGGTACACCATTGATAACAATGAGGGGCCCTAGGCCGGCATCACGCGACGATACTCCTCGTAACTGAACACTGGGCTGCGAGTTGGGGTCGGCGGCCGAGCCGTTAGCGATGGTTAGGCCTGCCACTTTACCCTGCAATGCTGTGAGTGGGTTGATAGCTCCAACTGTGAGAAGTTCCCGGCTGTTGATATGCGTAACGGTACTGGTAACTTCTCTCTTATCAAGTGAACCGTAGCCTATTACCACCACATTGTCCAGCGACTGGCTGTTTTCCTGCAGGGTAATGGCCAACGTAGTAGTTGCCTCGCGCACTGTTACTTCCTGCGGGCTGAAGCCAACGGAGCTGAATTGCAGCACACTGCCTTCGGGCACGCTTAGCGAAAACCGCCCGTCGCCATCAGTGGTGGCGCCCTGCGTGGTGCCCTTCACGATGATGGTAACCCCGGGCAGCCCCTCGCCCTTGCCTTGCGTAACGCGGCCTGACACGGGAATGTCAGCGGCCTTGGTATCGAGCTGCGGCTGGCTGAGAATCACCCGGTCTTTGCGAACTTCAAACAGAGTTTTACGCGGCGCTATCAGTTCGTTAAGCACCTGCATCAGCGGCTCGTTCGTAACGTGCAGCGTGACGCGCCGCTCGGAATCAATGAGCTGCGGACTGTACACAAAGTGCACATTCAACTGCTTGCCCAGCTGATTTAACACCGACTCGATAGTCTGTGATTCTGCTTGTAGCGTGACGCGCCGCTCCAGCACAGCTTGTTGTGCCATGGCGGGACGCGTGATGGCTGCGGCAGTCAGCGGTAAGGCCAGAACAGACTGAAGCGCTAACACCCGCAGGGGGTAGCCAAAGCGCCTTGAAACATGTAAGCTAATTTTCATGCACTGCAAACGATTGTGGTGGGAGATAAGGAAAGGGGGCTGTTTTGACTAGTAGTTGCTTAAAGGATTAGGCAACTTGTCATGATTGTTAAAAGCAACTTGACAGAAGAAAGAGAAAAGAATGTAGCACACCGCTGTGCACTACCAGCAGGGCTTAAAGAGCGCAGCCATTGCTGCGAAATCGAATCTGGGCATTGTCAACACTAGAGTAGCTTGCCCCAAGTGCTTGGCTGAGCATGTCGAGCTTTTCATAAAGCGACTCTTGGTAGAAAGTGACCGTGATAGTGCAGCTTGCCAGCTTGTTTTTATCGTAGAGAATGGTGACCCCATAAGCTTTCTCTAGCGATTGCAGCACTTTGATGACGGGCTGTTTTTCGAAAGTGAACACTTGCGGAGCTACCACTATCGGGTTAGCTACTAGCTTCTTCTGCAGTGAGCGCGGCGCTAGAGCCGAATAAGCAACCTGCTGGTTGGGCAGTAGCAGCACGCCCTCGGCCGCTGGCTGCACCGGGGTGGCACTCAGGTCTGCATTGTGGCGTAGCTGCACCGACACTCGGCCTTCCTGTACGGCCACCTCATTGGGGCGCCCTAGGTAGGCTTTTACTCGAAAGCTGGTGCCCAGTACCGTAGTCACAAGTTGCTCGGTATAAACAAGAAACGGCCGGGCCGGATTTTTGGCTACTTGAAAGAAAGCCTCCCCCTTAAGCCGCACCTCTCGGCGTGCACCCAGCAGGCCGGTGCGGTACTGCAGGCTACTACCCGGGTACAAGGTAACGCGGCTATGGTCGGCCAAGGTAATGACCTGTGGCTGCTGGCCAGCATTCTGCTGCTGCACCCAGGCCAGAGCGGCCGTATGTGTTTGCCGTCGCTGCGGCAGTAGCACGGCCAATGTTGCCCCCACCAGCAATAGCACTGCGGCGGCCCAGCGCATCATGGGCATGCGCCAGAAGGAAGCTGGGTGTTGTAGCACGCGGCTGTTATCGGCGGCGCTAGCGCCACGGGCAAGAACTTCAATTTGGCGCCACATCGCAGTCCGTACCTGCTCGTGCTCGTCCCTGGGTAGAGTTACGTTTTCGGGAGACCCAAGCTGCCGGCTCCACTGCTCTATCAGCTCGCGCTCGCCCGGCCGGCTAGTGCCGTCGAGGTAGCGCTGGTGTATAGCCTCAAAGTCAGATTCGGTCATAGCAGTGGCTTGAAGGGCGTCTAAAAAGAAAGACTCCTACCTCTAGCTTACCCCTAAAAAATTAGTCAAACTTTTTTTTCAGTCGTCCGTACTCGGCACGGAGGCACATTGGTTTTAGCGAATGAAAAGCAGCACAGGAGCTAGCACCACCAAGAAGTCGCGCAAATAGGTGCGCAGCCGCTTTAATGACTTGGTGAGGTGGTACTCCACGGCTTTGGGTGTGACGTCTAGGCGGGCTGCTATCTCTTCCACAGATTGGTGCTCTAGGCGACTTAGTCGAAACACCTCGCGCGATTTTTTGGGCAGCAATTCTACCCCCCGCAAAAAAGCAGCTGATAAGTCAGCCGCCGCTAAGGCATCTTCGGTTTCGTGCGTCGCTTCAGTTACTAGGTTGCGGCAGTAGTCGGCGTAGTGTGCCCGCACTCGGTGCGCCCGGATATAGGTAAGCACCCGGTGGTTGATAGCCACCAATAAGTATTCTTCTAGCTGCGCAATAGCCTGTTGGTCGCGCTTGTGCCAGAGCGTAGCAAACAGCTCCTGCACTAGCTCTTCGGCTATCTCTCGTGATTTTAGCTTGCGGTAAGCCAGCGCAAATACCCGGTACCAGTACCGCTCATACAATTCGGCAAAGGCTCTCCAGTTGTCCAGCGCCACTGCGTCTAGGAGGGCAGCATCGGTCCAGGAAGTATAAAACCGAGGAGACGAAGAACTCACAAGTGCAAGCAATACAAGTGAAAATACCAAGGAAGAGCACGGTAAATATACTGTTTTGCAGTGAAATAGTAATAGCTAAAACCTAGCGCTTTATTTAAAGCTGAACAGGCTGCTACTCTTATGCTATATCATTCATTTACAAATCTCAGCCGACCGTAGCTGTCCCTATGTACACTGTAAGGCTTCAACTGCTGATTATGATTTCTCTATCAAGAGTCAGTTCCGTTTCAGTATCACCTAGGAGGCTACTCGATTGCCTAAAATCCTTTTGCCTTAAGGCAGAAAATCAGCATTGCATATTCGCTGGCTGCGCCATAACACTGGCTGCGCCATAACAGCTGTATTCACCGAGACTTTACATGGCAGGAGTAGGACCTTCTTGCCCTAGAAACGCTTTGCGGATTGCTGCATAGCTATAAGCCGTGCTTCGTTAAACCTTACCTCTGCACGAGGCCGCTTATCTTCTTACCTGCTCAGCGCTGGCCTCGTGCAAAGCACGCCTGCATAGTCACCTAGCTTATCTACACACTCAACGTTGCCGGCCCAAACTCTTCGAAGTGAATGGCCTCGCGTGGCACACCTAGGGCCGTCAAATCCTGCACCTGCTTGCGGATGAAGGGCGCCGGGCCGCATACGTAGTAATCGGCTTCGGACAGCAACGTGTTGCCGTTGAGTTGCTGCAGGTCAACGATGCCGGTGTAATGGTTCTTGGCTTCTAGGCCGGGGGCTAGAGTATCGTAGAAAATGTGCTGCTGCACATTGTCGTAGCCTGCCACCAGGTCGGCCACTGGCTCCCGAAAGGCGTGCACTTGGGCATTGCGGCTGCCGTGCACCCACACTACTTGGCGGGGGCTGCCGGTCAGGGTGAGGTAGTCGAGCATGCTCAACAGTGGAGTTTGGCCCACGCCGCCGCTCACCAGCACCACAGGGGTTTGCTTGGTGGTTTCCAGGGTAAAATCTCCGGCCGGGGCAGCTAATTCGATAATGTCGCCTTCGTGCACAAAGTCGTGGAGACGGTTGCTAATCATGCCGTTGGGGTGCTGACTTCCGGCTTCTTTCTTCACTGAGATGCGGTAGTACTCGCCATTGGGTGCGCTGGAAAGACTGTACTGGCGGGGCTGAAACAGGTTCAGCGCGGGCAGAAACAGGCGCACGCTCACGTACTGGCCGGGCAGAAAATCGGCTACTCTACCCCCATCAGCGGGGTACAGGTAGAAGGAGGTGATTTCCGTGGACTCAGCTACTTTCTGCTTCACGGTGAAGGGGCGCCAGCCCGTCCAGCCGCCTTCCTGGCTTACTGCTTTTTGGTACAGTCCGCTTTCCAGGCCACTCATCAGTTTGGCCAGTTGGCCATAAGCCACGGTCCAGGCGTCGAGTAGCGCGGGAGTGGCGGCCTCACCCAGCACTTCGCCGATGGAGGCAATCAGGTGCCGGCCCACAATGGCGTAGTGCTCGGGCCGAATGTCGAGGCTGACGTGCTTATGGCCGATTTTGGTGACGGCATGTACCAGCACCGAGGGGTCTTCGATGTTCTCGGCGTAGGCCAGCACGGCCATGGCCAGCGCCGTTTGCTGCTTACCGGTTTGCTGGTTGCCCATGTTGAAGACGTTCTTCAGCTCGGGGTTGTGCTCGAACATGCGGCGGTAGAAGTGGGTGGTGAGCGCCACGCCGTGCGCGCGGAGGGTCCCGACGGTGGCCGTAACGAGGGCTTTTTGTTCGGTGGTCATAAGAAGGGAAATTAAAGGATAAAATTGTCCGGTATGTAGGCAAAAAAAGGGCGCTAACCGAATTGCTTTAAAAAGCCCAAGCCCTCCTGCACCTTACTCGCCAGCTCGCCGATGGTGTGCGTGCGCAGCAGTTCATTAAGTTGGTCGCGGATGGGCAGAAACTGGTAGTGCATGGGGCAGGGCTGCTGGGCCGAGCACTGCGGCAGCCCTAGGGCGCAGCCTTGCAGCATGGCGCCACCATCGATAGCCACCACTAGCTGGCGGAGGGTGACAGTGCGCAACTGCTCGGGCGTCAGCTCGAAGCCACCGGCGGGGCCCTTCACGGAGGTTAGCAGCTGCGCGCGCACTAGCTGCTGCAATATCTTGGCTGTAAAGGCTTCGGGTGAATCGATTTCGGCGGCAATGTCTTTCAGGCCCACGCGGCGGCCGCTGGCAGATTGCTGCCCGATGTATATCGCGGCCCGAATCCCATACTCACACGCCTTGGAGAACATACCTAGTGGTTTTGATGGCAAAGCTAGAACATGAATCAATACCGGACAAATTTATCCTGTATATTTTTCTCGGTGTCCCTGGGTGCTTACCGAGGCACTGGGCCAGTATTTATATGCTACCTGGTCCAGTGCTGAAATGCAGTTAACTGGTTAGGAGTGCCAACTACTTTTGTCTCGTTCTCCAACCACAACTTATATCCCTCATGAAAAAGCCCTTGCTTACCCTGGCGCTACTTAGCGCCCTGGCTGGCAGCAGTTTCGCGCAGTCTTCAGGCGCGGCCTACCAAAATACTGACTACACCCCGAAGAAAGCGGCCATTAAATATTTGCCCGAGCTAGAAACGCTGGTTTTCGAGTTTCAGGTGGCTGGCAACGCCGGCAAAACCCAGCCCAAGCCTGCCGGCAAAACCGACGGCGCGCCAGTGCTCGGCTACGTCTTCCCCACTACGCTCAAATCCACCGATATCGGCATGGGCGCCACCGACGGCATCGTGGCCATGGCCCTAACCTCGCACCCCGACTTCGAGGACACCCCGCTGTGGGACGAAAACGGCGATGGCAACTACACCAACGACGGCCTAGTGTGGCACGCCCACTGGGTGGTGCTCATTAAGGACAGCCGCGTGGCGGGCGGCTTCTCGGTGAAGGAATTTGACCACATGGGCGCCGCACCCAAGCTGCCGCCCACCAGTGCGCCCGGCATGCACATGTACATGGACTCGCCCGGCTTCACCGTCACGATGCAGGGCAACACCGGCCGCGTGGTGGTGCCGCTCAACCGCATCAATCGCCGGCGGGACTTCAAATTCGACCTCGTGACCTGCTATATGGAAGTCAACGCCTCCGACAAAAAGCGCCCCATGCTAGGCGTGTACCAGGTGTACGGGGTGATGTCCGGTAATCTCTCGCTGCCCTACTCGGTGGCCGCCACTAACTAACCTCCACGTCATGTCCGATTTGCAACTAATCCCCGGTAATAGCCTGCTCACGGCTACCCCGGAAGAAGGCCGCCAGCTTGCCGTCAAACTCGCCCGCCTTATCATCAAGCTCACGCAGCCCGACGACGAAAAGCGCCGCCAGCAACGCGCCATCTACGCCGACAATCCGATGATGCTCATTAGTATCGGCCAGACGGTAGCCGCCGAATTTGCGACTATCGCCGCCGCCAACAACTACTGGCGCGACCAGCCCGAAACCCGCTAGCCTCTCCTCTTTTCAAACAAACCTTAGCCAGCTTCTCGACCTGGTTATTCTCTCACTTTTAATTCTTTACAATTATGGAAGTTGCCGTTTATGACACCTACGTCTCCAAGAAAGACGGTTCGGTTATGCACTTTGACATTCTGGTGTCGGATGAAGCAGCCAGCAAAGAGCAGGTCTACCAGTTTGGCCGCCAGTACCTCGCCACCAAAGGCCAGGAGGGCCAATCCCTAGCGGCCAAGGAGTGCCGGTTTTGCCACATTGAGGAGCCCACCCAGGAAGTGGTGGACGCTATTAATGCCCAAGGGTATTACATCATTGAAATGCAGGGGTGCCAGTAGGCGCCCCTATTTTCCTACCCCCTATCATGGCCCCATCTGTTTATAAACCCATCGATTGCGGCTTTCACGATGTGCTGGAAGCCACTATTACGCAGCGCACATACACGCACCTGCAATATTTCACGGACCTTTGGGAGTTCACCACCGTTACCGGCCTGCTCAAAAACTTGGTTAGCGAGCGTAACGCGGAAGGCCTCGCCGAATACCTGGTTATCGACACCGGCGAGCGTATTCGGCTCGACCGGGTGGTGAACGTGAACGGCACCTTTGCGCCGCCTTTTCGCCACTACCACGATTTCACCTGTGACTGCTGATTCCGCCGACAGCCCGTTCGACCCCCACCGGCAAAACCATCCGCCGGACCTCGACCACAAGATTGTGGCTTCGCTCGAACGGCTGAGCGGCGTGTTTCGCCACTTGCTTTGGCAAGAAGCTACTCAAAGTGGACTGAGCCCGTTGCAGTTGCAAGTGGTCGTGTTTCTGCGCTTTCACGCATCGGGTCAGGGTACCGTCAGCAACCTAGCCCGCGAGTACCAAGTGAGCCGCGCCACCATCAGCGACGCGGTGAAAACGCTCACCCAAAAAGCGCTGGTGAGCCGCCACGCCGACCCGACCGATTTGCGGAGCCATTCGCTCCGGCTGACGCCCGCCGGTGAGCAGCTGGCCGACCAGAGTAGCCGCTTTGCCGCGCCGCTTAGTCCGCCCGTAGCTGGCCTGCCTGCCCGCCAAAAGCTAGGTCTGTATTTAAGCTTGCTGACGCTGCTGCACCAGTTGCAGCAGGCGGGTACCATTCCGGTGCAGCGTATGTGCTTTAGCTGCCGCCACTATGGGCGCCGGCCCGGCCAGCACTTCTGCCACCTGCTCAACATTCCGCTCGAAGGCCCTCAGCTCCGCATCGATTGCCCGGAGCATGACGCCGCGCTTTGGTAGCGCGGCGTTTGCGTTTACGCTTTCTACGCCGTGGCTTTCTTGCTGCTGGCCTAGCCTCTAGCTTCCATCTGACGTAGCACAGCACCGAGTTGCTCTACGCCCTGGGCTAGTTCGGCGGGCGTGAGAGCGGCGTAGCCCATGCGCACGGCGTTGGCAGCCGGCCCGGCAAGGTAGTAGCGGCTGCCGGGCGTAATCACCACTTTGCGGCGCGTCGACTCTTCAGTCACGTACTCTAGGTCCACATCTTCGCGAAACTTCACCCACAAGGCCATGCCACCGGCGGGCAGCACAAAATCCACGTAGTTGCCCGGCATCTGGCGCAACGCCTCGGCCAGCGCGTCGCGGCGGGCGTGGTACTCGGCGTGGGCCCGGCGCGTGTGCCGCTTGATTTCGCCTTCGTCAATGAGGTCGGCTACGGCCTGCTCCAGCACGGTATCACCTTGACGGTCTATCAGCGCCCGCAGCCGACCTAGGGCCGTGATGAAGGCCGCGGGGCCGGTGACGTAGCCGATGCGCAGGGCAGGCGCAATCAGCTTAGAGAGCGAGCTGATGTAGATGACCACGCCGTGCGGGTCGGCCGAGGCTAGCGGCAGCATGGGCTGGTAGTGAAAGTGAAATTCATGGTCATAGTCGTCTTCAATGATGGCCACGCCGTGGCGGGCGGCCAGCGCCAGCAGCTGCACGCGCCGCGCCGCTTTCAGCGTCACGGTGGTTGGGAATTGGTGGTGCGGCGTCAGATACAAGGCGCGCACCTGTTGGCGCTGGCACAGGGCTTCTAACTCATCCACGCACAGGCCTTCGGCATCGACTGCTACCGGGGCCAGCTCTGCCCCTAGGAGCCGGAAGGTTTGCCAGGCGGGCGGATAGCCGGGGTTTTCTACGGCCACCACGTCGCCGGGCTTGATAAGCAAACTGGCCGTGAGGTACAAGGCCATTTGGGTGCCGCGCGTCAGGCAGATGCTGGCCGGGGTCGTGCTCAGGCCGCGGTCTTGGTTGAGCATGCGCGATAGAGCTTCGCGCAGCGGCAGGCTACCTAGAGGGCTGTCGTAGCCCAGTTGGTTGCGGCGGCCGCGGCCCTGCATCACGCGGCGGTAGGCGCTGGCCAATGTGGCCACGGGCGCGAGCCGGGCATCGGGCGTGCCGTCATTGAACACCAGCGCGCCGGGTATGGCAGTGGGCGGTTGCTCTAGCTCGAAGGGGTCTTGCCACCGAAACCCAGGCGCTTCAACTAGGCTGCTCGCGGCGGGCGCAAAGGCCGTCGGGCTGCTTTCGGGCAGCCGGCTCGATACGAAGGTGCCGCGGGTAGTTTGCGACTCCAGCCAGCCCTGAGCCAATAGTTCCTCATAGGCTAACACCGCTGTTTTTCGATTCACGCCCAGCTGCTTAGCTAGCTCCCGGGTGCCAGGCAGAGCGGTGCCGGGTTGGAGCCGGCCGCGGCGGATTTCAGTGGCAATCAGCTCGCTGATTTGCAGGTACACAGCGCGGCCCGCCGCGAAGGTTGGATGAAAGTTGGTATCCCAGGCGCGTAGCATACTGGACCCGTTTGTTTGTGGAAACTGGATGAATAGAGGGGGCCAAGCTACGCACACTTTTGCAGAGTCAAATGCAGGCACCCACCTGACCCGGGATGCAAAACAGGCCGTTGCCGGCGCCACCCCATGGTTTCACTTTTTCCTACCTCTTTTTATGAATACCACCGCCCTCGACCAGCCAATTGAGGCCACAACTAAAGACAAGTTCCAGTCCGCCGATTTTCACCGCACCTACGCCCGGCCCGAAGTCCGGATGCCCGAAAAGCTGCACCACCCCAACGTGGAGCAAGCCGGTGCCCACGACCAGTTCTCAACCGAGCGCAAGCACCCTGTATTCTTCGTGGACCTGCCCACCGTGGCCCTGAGCATGACCATCGGCGGGCTCCTGCCGGGCCAAGTCACCAACCAACACCGCCACACCTATGAAACGGTAATTTACGTCATTGAAGGCGAGGGCTACACCCAGATTGAAGACCGTATCGTGGAGTGGAAAGCCGGCGACGCTATCTACATCCCCATCTGGGCCTGGCACAACCACGGCAACCGCAGCGAAACAGTTGGCGCCCGCTACATCGCCTGCGAAAATGCGCCCCTGCTGCAAAACCTAGGGGTAGCCCTGCGCGAAGAGCGCGGCCGCGACCTGTAAACCACTGCCTTTAAAACGACTTTTTCGATGAATCCGAACGTCCCTTTTCGTGGCATCATTGCCTACCCCATCACCCCCTTCACCACCGACAACGCGGTAGACCTGCCTACCTACCGCCACCTCGTGGAGCGCCTCGTGGCCAGCAGCTCGCACGGCATTGCCCCGCTCGGTAGCACCGGCGTGCTCCCCTACCTCACCGACGACGAGCGCGACGCCGTAACCGAGGCAACCTTGCAGCAAGTAGCCGGCCGCGTACCGGTGCTAGCGGGCGTATCGCACCTCACCACGGCCGGCGTGGTACGCCACGCCCGCTTTGCCGAGCAGGCTGGCGCAGCCGCGGTCATGGTCATCCCAATGAGCTATTGGAAGCTAACTGACGACGAGATTTTCCGGCATTACGACCGAGTGGCCAGCGCCATTTCGGTGCCTATTATGGCCTATAACAACCCAGCCACGGGCGGCTTGGATATGTCGCCCGCCCTGCTCAAGCGTCTGCTCGAAATTCCGAACGTGACCATGATAAAGGAAAGCACCGGCGACGTGCAGCGCATGCAGGCCCTACGCCAACTGCTGGGTGAGGACGTGGCTTTCTACAATGGCTCCAACCCACTGGCCTTAGCCGCTTTTGCGGCCGGCGCTACCGGCTGGTGCACCGCTGCCCCTAACCTCATCCCAGAACTGAACCTAGGTCTGTACGAAGCCGTGCAACGCCAGGACCTAGCCGAAGCACGGCAGCTTTTTTACCAGCAGTTTGAATTGCTGCAATTCATTGTGGCTAAGGGATTGCCTCGTGCCATCCAGGCCGGCTTGCAGCTGCAAGGGCAAGCAGCCGGTGAGCTACGTGCCCCACTCGAACCCCTAGCGGCCGGGGAGCAGCGAGAACTAGCGCGACTGCTAGCACGCGTGCAATTGCCCGCTAGCGTGGGCTAGGTAAACTAGCATAAGAATGTGTTTGCAATTTCAATTTTAGGGTCCTGCTCATCTGGCAGTCACTCATCTAACATGGCGATTTTTTAATTCTCAAACACACGCTAGGCACTTAATCAACACAAAAAAGCCGCGGCAATTGCCGCGGCTTTTTTGTGTTGATTAAGCTAGAAATCTGACTGCTATTTCAGCTTAATGCCTTGAGCCTCCATTTGCTTTTCTTGCTCGGCGTGGTTGGCCAAGAACTGCGCGTGCTGCTCTTCGGTGCGGGTGCTGCCCAGGCTAGCCAGGTGCTGCTGCACTTCGGCGGCGGGCAAGTCATTGCAGTACACCGGCGTGCCGGGCTGCTGGCGCCACGACTCGTGCAGGCTGCCACCGTCCACAGCGTCAAAGCCTAGCTCTTCGACCAGCGCCATCACTTTTTGCTTGGCAGCGGCATCGTCGCCGGCCACGGGCAGCCCAATGCGGCCGGGCGTACCAGCTGGCTTACCCGCCTTTTCGAGGTGGTCAGCAAAGATGTTGTTGAACACCTTCACCACCGGGCGGCCTAGGTGCTGCTGCACCCACTCGCTTTCGGTGAGGTCGCCATGCTCTAGCTCGGGCAGGTGGCCATCGCGCAGCAAGGGGTAGTAGTTGCTGGTGTCGATGACGGGTACATCGGCAGCAACACCCTCAAACAAGTCTTTGGGCAGGTCGGGGATGTTTATCAGCGGGATGGTCACGACGATGATATCGCCGAAGTGGGCCGCCTCCTGCGCCGTGGCGGGGGTGGCGCCGGTTTTCTGGGCTACGCCGCCTAGGGTTTCGGGGCCGCGCGAGTTGGCAATGCGCACCGAGTGGCCGAGGCTAACGAGGCGCACGGCGAGAGCGCTGCCGATGTGGCCGGCCCCAATGATTCCAATCTTCATGGCTAAGGGATTTAATAAGTAGTTGCGGCGCAACGACTGCTCGCCGCGGTATTGCTCAAGACCACCCAGCCTACGAATTGTTTTTCGCTTCGTCAAGCTCCCTAGGTGTACTATTCTGAAAGTTAATTAGTTGAAATCATAGACGAGTAATCAGCAATTATCTCAATGCCTTCGCTTGGCACAGCGAGCATAGTTGGGCTAAATAGTTGACCTAGGTGAGCACAATTAGCATACAAAGCAGGCCTTGTAGCCTAGGGCTTATCTGGCTTCTGACACATGCTACCTACTACAATAAGCGGGGTAGTTTCTCATATCAATAGCACGGCAGCGGGACCAGGTAGCCGGCTCGGTGGTATTCAATGCATACAGGGTAGCAGCTAGTTGGCAACTTATTCATCAATAATTTGACGTTGATTTGTACATTAGCTTTTATTCCCACCACATTCTCTATTCATGTTAGCCTCTTCTTTCGGTAGGTATGCCTCCTTATCAGATGCAGACCTACTAGCCGCCCTGTGCGCCGATGATGAAGGGAGCTTCGCCGAAATCTATCAGCGCTACTGCTACCGATTATTTGAGCTAGCCTACCGCAAGCTAAAAAGCCGCGAAATCGCTGAAGAATTGGTGCAAGACCTATTCGAAAATCTCTGGAACCGGCGCGCTAGCCAACAGATAGATAAGCTGGAGCAGTACCTATTTTCGGCACTGCGCTACCGTATCATTAATTACATCAAGGGGCAGCAGGTGCGGGCGGGCTACGAGCTGTACTGCCGCCTTGCCTCTTCGGAGGCCGACACTGCTACCGAAGAAGCCCTGGCCCACAATGAGCTTAGCGCGGCGCTGCTTGCCAGCATTCGCAAGCTGCCCGACAAAACGCGCGAGATTTTTCAGCTCAGCCGGCTAGAGCAGTATTCGGTTGCCGAAATTTCGGGACGAGTAAACTTGTCGGAAAAAACGGTAGAGTATCACCTCACAAAATCGTTGAAGCTGCTTCGCAACTACCTGCGCGATTTCTTGGTATTGGTGGTAGTCACGCTCTGGCATTTTTAAGCTTTCGCCTACATAAAATACTGATTTACTGTTATTAAAAATTAACTCGCTAACTTTCTGCAAAAAAAGTTGGCGATAGCATTAGGGGTTAAAGCGAGTTAGCTGACTTGTTAACTGAAGCCCCCTACTCTCTCGCCGCTCGTGACGGAAGCCAAATTCTACTTATTGCTCCAACGCTACCTCGACGGCCGCTGCACGCCCGCCGAGCAGGCGCGAGTGGCCCAGTGGTACGACCAACTGCAAGACCAGGCCGTGGACGCCCGTCCGCTACCTAGCCAGCAGCAGCAAGCTGTCGAAGCCGCCATCTGGCAGCGGCTACAACTCGACCCAGCCCAACCGAAGCTCGCTCCTCGCGTGCGCCGCTTGCCCACTAGCATTTGGCACACGCCCCAGCTGCGCTGGGCCGCCGGTATAGGCCTTCTCTTGCTAGGGCTAGGTGGGCTGCTGCCAGCAGTTCAACACTGGCAGGGCGCCCAGTCGACCACCGCCACTACATCGGCGCGCGGCTGGACGCGCCACCACAATACCACCTCCCAGGCGCAGGTAGTGCAGCTGCCCGATGCCAGCCGCGTTACGCTGCAGCCGGGCAGTACGCTGCGCTACATCACCGCGCTGGCCGGTGCTCGGCGCGAGGTATACCTAGAGGGAGAAGCTTACTTTCAGGTACATAAGAACCCAGCGCGGCCCTTCCTGGTGTTTACTAGCCAGGTAGTGACTACGGTACTGGGCACGAGCTTCGATGTGAAAGCTTATCCCGGTAGTGCGCAGGCCTTGGTGGCCGTGCGCGAGGGCAAGGTAGCCGTGCAGCCCCGCCAAACGGCTCAGCTCGATGCGACCCCCGCGCACCCCGCAAAGGCTGGCGTGGTGCTGCTGCCCAACCAGCAAGTAGTATATGCAGTGGCTAGCCACCAACTGAAAAAAGAGTTGGTTGACAAACCGGCCGTGCTAGTGCCACAAGCTTTCGAGTTTGAAGAACGGCCCGTGACTGAAGTGCTCGCGGCGCTAGAAAAGGCCTACGGTGTACCCATCTACTATGATAAGCAGAAGCTGGCAGGCTGCACAGTCAGCATCACGTTCTACGACGAGCCGCTATTTGAAAAATTAGGCTTGCTCTGCAAGTCCCTAGGTGCCTACTACACGCTTGCTGATACTCAAATCACTATCCACAGTACGGGTTGCCAAGCCGACCCGGTGCCGCCGCGCAGCTAAGTGGCGCGTTGCAAAGACTAGCTAGCGGCTAGGCCTTGCCGAAGAACCTGCCTTCTTCCATACGCAATATTCTATTTATCAACAACCTAACCGCATTTGCAAAAATGCTGAACGGCTTCTCCTTTTCTTTATTTTCCCCACCCTTACCCATGAAAAACCAGGTACAGTTTTCCCCACCTCTTCGGCCATTGCTTCGAGGCTTGTTGCTGCCGGCCGTCGTGGCTTGCCTGCAAACCAACCCGGCCCTCGCACATGTACATGCCACTACCCAAACCGTGCTAGAGCGCACCGTGACGGTGCAAGTAGAAGGTCAATCGATAAAGGCCATCTTGGGTCAATTAGCGAAGCAAGCCAACATCCGCTTCGTGTATAGCCAGCAGCTCGTGGGGGCCGACCGCAAAGTGACGGTGCGGGCACAAAACCAGCCGTTAGCCTCGGTACTCGATGAGATTTTTGCGCCATCTAAGATTGAGTATGAGATAAACCATGACCGCATCGTACTCCGGCTTCCCGCAAAGACTACTTCCGCAAACGATTCCGGTAGTTCTAGCCTGGCGCCAGAGGCGGTACCAGTTACCGGTAAAGTAGTTGATGCCAAGGGTGCGGGCCTGCCCGGCGTGACGGTGCTCGTGAAGGGCACCACCACGGGCACGAGCACGGGCCCCGATGGCAGCTTCAGCATTCAAGCGCCCGAAAACAGCGTGCTGGTGTTCAGCTTTGTGGGCTACACGCGGCAAGAGTTGCCGGTGACCGGCGCGGCCAGTAACCTCACCGTGACACTGGCCGAGAATACGCAAGACCTCAACGACGTAGTCGTAATCGGCTACGGCACAGCTCGCAAAAGCGACCTGACCGGCGCCGTGGCTTCGGTAAGCAGCGCGCAGCTCACGCAGGTAGCTACCTCTGACCCCGTGCAGGCCTTGCAAGGCCGCGTATCCGGCGTAGAAGTAACATCCAACAGCGGGCAGCCGGGTTCGGGTACCCGCATCCGGGTGCGGGGCGTGGGCACCATCAACAACAGCGACCCGCTGTACGTGGTAGATGGCGTGCAAACCAGCGACATCGGCTTTTTGCTACCTGCTGATATTGAATCGACCGAGATTCTGAAAGACGCTTCGGCCACGGCTATCTACGGTTCGCGCGGGGCCAACGGCGTGGTGCTCATCACCACCAAGCACGGCAAGGCGGGCGCCACGCAGTTTAACCTGACGGGCTACACGGGCTTCCAGCAAATTCGGCGCGAGCTGCCCCTCACCACCGCCGCCCAGTACGCGACGCTCGTGACGGAGGCTTACACCAACGACGGCAAACAGCTGCCCGACTATGGTCCGCAGCTGCAGAACGCCATCGCCACTAACGCTGAAGGCACCGACTACCAGAAGCTACTGACGCAGAAAGGCTTAATTACCAACTATAGTTTGTCGGCTTCGGGTGGTACTGAGCAAAACCGCTACCTCGTGAGCGGCAGCTACTTCCAGCAAAACGGCATTATTAAGAATTCGGGCTTTCGGAAGTTCGTGATTCGGGTAAATGACGACGTGGTGCTCACCAAGCACATTAAGGCGGGCGTAGCAGCCATATTTACCAACAACAACCAGACGGGCAGCGGCGATGGCCAAGGCGGCTCGCAGCCGTACACCGTGCTGCAATACGCTCTGCAAATCAATCCCATTCTCAACCCCTTCGGCCCCAACGGCACTTATACCGAGGACGTTATTACGCGCAATACGCTGAACGTGGCGCGCTTGGTCGACGAGCAGAAATACAACAAGATTCAGAACAACAACCTGTTCAGCAGCAGCTACCTCGACGTGTCGCTGTTTAAAGGGTTGTCGTTCCGCTCTACGTTCGGCATCAATTACTTTAACAACCACCCCAAAACTTACCAGCCGCAGTACTATATCGGGCCGTTCGACCAGCGGGCGCAGAGCGCGCTCATTGAGACGCGCAGCGAAAATGTAAGCTGGGTGTGGTCGAACTACTTCAACTACAACAAGACCTTCGGGGATAACAGCAACCTTTCTTTTACCCTAGGGCAGGAGGCGCAGCGCGGCTACGGCAACGGCATTTCCATCACGGCCTACAACGTGCCGCTCGATGCCTCGCTGCAATACGCGTCGGCCTCGCGTAGCACCGGCAACGTAGTGCGCAGTTCGCAGTACGACGGCGGCTTGCTCTCGTACTTCGGCCGGGCCAACTACAACTTCCGCGACCGCTACCTCCTCACGGGTACGCTGCGCTTCGACCAGACTTCTAAGTTTCTCGGGCCAGTGCGCACGGGCACGTTCCCCTCGGTGGGCGCCGCCTGGAACATCTCCAACGAGAACTTCCTCAAGGACGTCAGCTACGTATCGGTGCTGAAGCTGCGGGCCAGCTACGGGCAAGTGGGCAACCAAAACGCCGCGCCGAACTACGGCTACGCCTCGGTGGCAAACAACAATCAGATTTACGTCTTCAATGGTACGCCCGCGCCCGGCCTGGCCATCACCCAGATTAACAACCCGGATTTGAAGTGGGAAACGGCCGTCACGACAGATGTGGGCGTGGATGCCGAGTTTTTCAACAACAAGCTGACCTTTACGGCCGACTACTTCGAGCGCCGCACCCAGGACATGATTGCCCTGCTGCCGGTGCCCGACTACGTAGGCCAGGCTCCGGCCAGCGCCAACGTGGGCGCCCTGCGCAACCGCGGCCTGGAACTCGCCCTGAACTACCGCAATGCCGTTGGCAAATTGCAGTACAACGTGGGCGTCAACTTCACGAAAATCAATAACGTCGTAACCAGCCTAGGGGGCGGCAACGCCATTGCGGCCGGCAACGTGCTGCCGCAAATCGGCAACACCACCCTCACCGACGTGGGCCGCGAAATTGCATTCTACTACGGCTTGCAGGCCCAGGGTGTGTTTCATAACCAAGCCGAAATCGACTCTTATAAAAACGCCGCCGGTGCGCTGGTGCAGCCCGGTGCCAAGCCCGGCGACGTGCGCTACCAGGACACCAATGGCGACGGCCAGATTACGGCTTCCGACAACACCTACCTAGGCAGCGGCACGCCCAGTTTCACGTACGGCGCCTCGCTGAACCTGAACTACGGAGGCTTCGATTTCCGCATGCTACTCTACGGGGTGCAGGGCGCCGAAGCCATCAACGGCGGGGCCTTCAACCTGTCGAAATCGGCTGACTTTGTGGGGGTGTGGAGCAACTTCTACGCGAACCGCCTGGACCGCTGGACGCCCAGCAACCCTAACAGCAACCAACCCCGCGTGACCGCGACCGACACCAACGGCAACGACAAGTTCAGCAGCCGCTACGTGGAGAACGCCAGCTACCTGCGCGCCCGCAACATGGAAATCGGCTACACACTGCCCCAGGCCTTGCTCGGCAAGGTGCAGGTGAAAGGTGCTCGCGTGTTTGCCTCGGTTGATAACGTGTTCACCATCACGAAGTACACAGGCTACGACCCCGAAATTTCGACCGTGGCTAATTACAACAATCCCCTGTCGTACGGCGTGGACTACGGCAACTATCCGCAGGCCCGCACCTACCGCCTAGGCTTCAACGTGCAGTTCTAATTCGCTCTTTCCCACCTGTTCTATATGAAATCCACCCGCACCGCCGCCTTGCTCGGCCTGCTATTTACTACGGCTCTTACTCCGGGCTGCAAAGACTTTCTGGACAAGCAGCCCCTAGGTACCACCACCCAGGACAACCTCTTCAAAGACCCCACCAACGCCGTTCAGGCCATCAACGCCACTTATGACGTGGCTGCCTGGGACCAGGGCCCCAAGTGGGGCGACCCCAACGGACAGTACGTGGCCCAGACCTACGAATGGATGTTTGGGGACCTTATGACCGATGACTCTGAAAAAGGGGGCAGCTCGGCCAGCGACTTCGGGCCCCTCATCGAGCTCAAAACCTGGAACATTCCGCCCTCCAACCAAACCATTACCACGCTGTGGGTACACAGCTTCACGGGTATCGCGCGGGCCAATACGGTAATTAACAACATCGACGCGGGCACCATCGACGCGGCGCTGAAATCGCGCCTGAAGGGCGAAGCCTTGTTTTTGCGGGCGTACTTCTACTTCAATCTCGTGAAGGCCTTTGGGGGCGTGCCGCTGTTTGAGAAAACCGTGACGCCCGCCGAGGCGCCCAACGTGAGCCGCGCCACCATCGCCCAGACCTACGCCTTCATTGAGAAAGATTTGAAGGCTGCCGCTGCCTTGCTGCCTGAGAAGAACGCCTACGCCCAGGCCGACCTAGGCCGGGCTACTAAGGGCGCCGCCAACGGCTACCTGGCCCGCGCCATTCTATACCAGTTGGGCACCGTGAATGGCAACAACCACACGTGGCAGGAGGTGTATGACATTACGAGCACTATTATCAGCTCGACCCAGTACAGCCTATACCCCAACTACGCGGCCATTCACCAGGACATTGGCGAGAACAGCAGCGAGTCGCTGTTCGAGATTCAATTTGGGTCGGACAACAATGGCTACGGTCCCATCTCAATCGGTACGACCAACAACATCTTCCAAAACAACCGCAAGACGTTTGGCTACGGGTTCAACAACCCCACGCAGAACCTGGTGAATGAGTTTGAGGCCAACGACCCGCGCAAGGAAGTCACGATTATCAAGAACAACGACTACGTGCTGGGCATCCTCAACCCCGTCGATATCACGCAGAATGCTACGGGCTACTTCAACCGCAAGGCGGCCATTATCGCCCCCAACGCGCCGGAGTCGGGCCCGCAGAACATCCGCAAGCTGCGCTACGCCGACATCTTGCTGATGAAGGCTGAAGCCGCCGCCCAACTCAGCCGGCCCACCGAAGCCATCGCCTTGGTGAACCAGGTGCGCGCCCGTGCCCGGGTATCGACCCGCCCGCCCGGCACCACCTTAGGGAGCCTGAGCTATGAGCCCGCCAATACCCCCGCCGGCACCCTCCCCGACTTGGCGCCCGGCTTGTCGGGCAGCGCGCTGCTCACCGCCATCTGGCACGAGCGCCGGGTTGAGTTTGCCGAGGAATCGCTGCGCTTCTGGGACCTCGTGCGCACGGGCCGCTATCTGAACGTTTTACCGGCCGATGTACGGGCCCGGGCTGCGTCGCACGTAGCCACCGAAACCTCGGTGAACCCGATGCCGCTGCTGCCCATTTCGCTGAACGACGCCCAGAGCTGGAAGCTTCCGCAAAACCCTGGCTATTAATAAGTCCCTCTTTCACGCTGGCTGCTGATAGGCTGGCGTGAAAAACAAACTTGGGCGGCAGTGGCCTGCGCCACTTGACAGCCGCTAAAATCCACCTTTTCCGTTTCTCTCCTTGCCGCAAGCCCTCGTTGTAAAATGACCCTGGACGCATTACTAGGGTCGTTTTGCAGCGGGGGTTTGTCTTTCAATTACTCCTACCCTAGCCTCTACCAGCAGTCTGTAGCTCGCTTTCTGGGTGGCCTTAGGATTAAAAAATAAGGGTATAGCCTACAGAGCGGCGCTCTATTAGTAGCTGCTAGTTACTAGGAAATGAGCTTGTCTGAACACGAGCCGCTCTGCTTAACCTAGGCGACTGCTACTAGGGCAATACCTATCGGTAAAGTTGCGCTGAAAAAGAAACTGTAGCTTAGCCGCGGCACCTAGTTTGGCACCTAGCAGTGCCTATACAACTGCCTCTTTTCTGCGCCGAAGTAGAAGCATTTAATCACCATCAATGAATACAAAACAGTTTTTTGCCGCTTTACTCCTAGGTATGCTGCCAACATCGGCACTGCTTGCACAATCGATTGAGTTAGCCAACCCCATTTTGACGGGTTTTTACCCCGACCCAAGCATTACCAAAGTCGGCAAGGACTATTACTTGGTTAACTCCACGTTTTCATACTTCCCTGGCATTCCGGTAATGCACAGCCGCGACCTGAAAAACTGGAAGCAGATTGGGAACGTGATAGACCGGCCCTCCCAAATGACCTTCATGGGCGACCGCATGACCCGCGGGTTGTTTGCGCCGGCCATTGAGTATCACAACGGCACGTACTATGTCACCTGCACACTGATTGACCACAAAGGCAACTTTGTGGTGACGGCTAAGAACCCCGCCGGGCCTTGGAGCAACCCGACTTTCTTACCCGAGGTGCGGGGCATCGACCCTTCGCTGTACTTCGAGGGCGACAAGGCCTACGTCATTTACAACAGCGACCCGCCCGGCACGCCCCTATACGATGGGCACCGCTCCATCAAGATTATTGAGCTGAATCCGCAGACGCTGCAAACCGTGGGCGAAGCCAAGATTGTGGTAAATGGCGGCGTTGACCTGAGCAAAAAGCCCGTTTGGATTGAGGGCCCGCACCTGATGAAGCGCGGCGATTGGTACTATCTCTATGCGGCCGAAGGCGGTACCTCGGTTAATCATACCGAGGTAGTGTTTCGCAGCAAGGCGGCCCTAGGCCCGTTCGTACCCTACGAGAAGAACCCTATCCTCTCGCAGCGCGAGCTGCCCCGCGACCGCAAAGACCCCATTACTTCGGCGGGACACGCGCAGTTTGTGGAGGGTCCTGATGGCAAGACCTACGCCATTTTCCTGGCGGTGCGGCCCTACGAAGGCAATTTCTATAACACGGGCCGCGAAACGTTTATCGTGCCAGTAGAGTGGAAAGATGAGTGGCCCATAACGGTGCCTGGCCCCAACGGCGTGCAGTATGCTTACAAGGCCAACTTCCCCGAGGTAAAGCAGCCTGGCGCCCTGCCCCAGAGCGGCAACTTTGCCTACACGCTCACCTTTGAGAAGCAGCTCGACCCGGCGCTCCTGTTCATGCGCACGGTGGACAGCACCAATTTTTCGCTGAGCAAAGCCAAGGGACTTACTATAAAGCTAAAGCCAGAAACGGTAGCCGAAACTGGCAACCCGGCCTTCATCGGCAAGCGGCAGCAGCACATGTATGGCAGCGCCGAAACCGAGCTAACTTTCTCGGCCAAGGCGGCCAACGAAACGGCGGGCCTAGTTGCCTTTCAGGACGAGAAACACTTCTACTTCCTCTGCAAATCGGTAGAGAATGGCAAGCCCGTTGTGCAATTGCTCAAGAGCACAGCCGACACTAAGAATACCGAGCTGCTAGCGAAAGCACCGCTGAAAGCGGCGGCTGGCAAGGTGCAACTGCGCATCAATGCCGACGGCGACACCTACAGCTTCCGCTTTTCGGAGGACGGCAAGAACTATACGCTATTGAAAGACAAGGTAGATGCGCGCTTTCTGAGCACGCAGGTGGCCGGCGGCTTCATAGGTTGCCTCTACGGCATGTACGGCACCTCGGCCAGGCAGCCCACCACCAACACTGCCTCCTTCAAATGGCTGAAGTACGAAGGGCACGACCCCATGTATAAAAAATAAACCTGCGGTCTGCTACACTTCCATTCTTCCTATATGCGCTTATTCCCACTCCTTTGCCTGCTGGCACTTCCCCTGGCCGCCGCTCAGGCTGCCCAGCAGCCCATTCGTATCAGCAGCCCCGACGGGGCCGTGCTGGTGACCGTAGACATAACTGCCCAAGGGCAGCCCACCTATGCCGTGCGTTACCGCCAGGCCGAACTGCTGCGACCCTCGCACCTAGGTCTGCGCCTCGCCAGCGCTGACCTCACGCAAGGTCTGAAGCTGACTAAGGCCGACAAGCAAACCGCCGTTGCCGACGACTACCAACTGGCCACCGACAAGCGCGCCAACTGTCGCTACCGGGCCAACCGGCGCGTGCTGCACTTCGCAGGCAAGGCCGGGGCGCCGCAGCTCAGCGTGGTGTTTCAGGTGTCGAACGATGGGGTGGCGTTTCAGTACGTGCTGGAAGGCCCGAGTCAGGAAGTGCAGCGCATCACGGCCGAGAGCACCACGTTTCACCTGCCGGCCGGGGCGAAGGGCTGGCTGCACCCGCACGCCAAAGCCCAGACAGGCTTTGCCAACACGCAGCCCTCGTACGAGGAGAATTACCAGCGCGGCATCGCGGCTGGCACCCCGTCTACCATCGGACAGGGGTGGTCGTTCCCGGCCTTGTTTCAAACCAACGGGCACTGGGTGCTGCTGACTGAGGCTGGCATGGGACGCACCTACGCCGGCACCCACCTAGCCCACGAGTCGCCCGATGCCGAGTACGGCATTGCCTTTCCACAGCCGCCCGAAAAAACCACGCCCGACGCGGCCTTGCTGCCCGAAAGCCGCCTACCGTGGAGCACTCCCTGGCGCGTGGTAGTGGTTGGCAATTCACTAGCGCCCATCGTAGAATCGACCTTGACGACCGACCTAAGCGCACCCGCTAAAACGCCAGTGCTCACTGAGGCGCCCGGCAAGTCGTCGTGGTCATGGGTACTGATGGGTGACCAAAACACTACCTATGACGTGCAGCGCCGCTTCATTGATTACGCCGCCAATATGGGCTGGCGCTACTGCCTGGTCGATGCCTTATGGGATAAGCAGATAGGCTACGACAAAACGCAGGAGCTAGCCCAGTATGCGCGTTCTAAAAACGTAGGCCTGCTAGTGTGGTACAATTCAAACGGCCACTGGAACCAAGCCCCGCAAACGCCTACCAACGTGCTCTTTGAAGCCGAAAGCCGGCGCAAGGAGTTTGCCCGTATTAAGCAGATGGGCGTGGCCGGCGTGAAAATCGACTTCTTCGGGGGCGATGGACAATCGTTTATGAACTACTACCAGGACATTCTGGTAGATGCCGCCCAGGCTGGCCTGTTGGTGAATTTTCATGGCGCTACCCTACCTAGGGGCTGGAATCGCACCTACCCCAACCTCATGACCATGGAAGCCGTGAAGGGCTTCGAGTTCTTGACCTTCGACCAGCGCAACACCGACCAGGAGCCGACCCACTGCGCCACGCTGCCCTTCACCCGCAACGCCGTGGGCCCGATGGACTTCACGCCTATGGCCTTTTCGGAGATACGCGGCAAGCAGCGCCGCACCTCCAATGCCTTCGAGTTGGCCTTATCGGTGCTGTTTCAGTCGGGCATCCAGCACTATGCCGAGGTGCCCGAGGGCATGGCTGCGCAGCCGGCCTACGTGCAAGACTTCGTGAAAAAGCTACCCCCCCGCTGGGCCGACGTGAAGCTGATGGACGGCTTCCCCGGCGAGTACGCGGTGCTGGCCCGCCAGGCCCCCGGCGGCGGGTGGTACGTGGCCGGCATCAACGCCACCGACGCGCCCAAAACCATCCAGCTAGACCTAGGCAAGCTGGGCTTAAAAAGCGGTACGCTCATCACCGACGGCGACACTAACCGCAGCTTCAGCACCCGAGCCGTGGCGGGCAACACTGTCAGCGTAACGCTGCCGGCTCGGGGCGGCTTTGTGGTGCAGCCCTAGGTCCTCTGCTTGGCTTAGCCCCCTGCTTAGTGGACCTTTTCATTTCTATCTGAAAACCTGCTTTTTATGAAGCACCAGTTTTTGACCGCTCTTCTGACCCTAGCCGCCTGCATCACGCTACGGGCACAGAACCCTATCATCCAAACCAAGTTCACGGCCGACCCAGCGCCGATGGTGTACCGCGATACTGTGTTTCTCTATACCGGCCATGATGAGGACGATGCCAAGGGGTTTAAGATGTACAATTGGCTGCTGTACACCTCCACCGACATGGTAAACTGGACCGACCACGGCGCGGTCGCTTCTACCAAAAGCTTCAACTGGTCGCCGCAAAACGGCGCGTGGGCGGCGCAGTGCATCGCGCGCAACGGCAAGTTTTACCTCTATTGCCCCATCCACGTCAAGGGCATCGGGGTGCTGGTCTCGGATAGTCCCTATGGCCCTTTCACCGACCCGCTAGGCAAGCCATTGATTCAGAATGGTCCTGACGATATCGACCCCACCGTTTATATCGACGACGATGGGCAGGCCTACTTGTACTGGGGCAATCCGAACCTGTATTACGTCAAGCTGAACGAGGATATGATTTCCTATTCGGGCGGCATTGTCAAATTGCCTACCAAGCCGAAGGATTACCAGGAAGGCCCGTGGTTTTATAAGCGCAAAGACAAGTACTACGTGGCGTATGCCTCGACTTGCTGCCCCGAGGGCATCGGCTACAGCATGAGTACCAGCCCCACGGGCCCCTGGAACTACACTGGCACGCTCATGGACCACGACCGTCGGTCGAACGGTAACCACCCGGGCATCATCGACTACAAGGGCAACTCCTACCTGTTTGGCTTCAACTACGCCATTTCCAAGGCCCTGTCGCCGACGCACACCGAGCGGCGCTCCGTGTGCGTGGCCAAGCTGACGTACAACCCGGACGGCACTATTCAGCAGCTGCCGTTTTGGTCGGAAGAGGGCGTGGACCGCGTGGCCATCTTAAACCCCTATAAGCGCACCGAGGCGGAAACTATTGCCTTGAGCCAGGGCCTAAAAACTAGCAAAGGGCCTAATGGCGTGTACGTAACGAATATAGACAACGGCGATTACATCAAAGTCAAAGGCGTTGATTTTGAGAAGGGAGCGAAAGAGTTCATGGCTTCGGTAGCCAGTACTTCTTCCAATTCAGCCATTGAACTACATCTGGACAGCCCCACGGGTGCTTTGCTGGGAACACTAAAAGTGAAGGACACTGGTAACCTAGGAAGCTGGATGATGCAGTCGTGCAAAGTCAGCCGGAAGAGTGGCATCCACGACGTGTACTTCGTCTTCAAAGCAGCCGGTAATAACCAGCTCTTATTCGACTGGTGGCAGTTTAATCAATAGATAAGGCCAGCTTCCGCGCCCAGTACGAGCGGCAAGCTGGCCGCGGCCGGTGCCTTGCACTTAAACCTCTATTCCTTATTTGCTATCCTTCTCCCACATGAATTCCCACCTCACTTCACTTTTTCGGACGGGCCGGCTGCTCGGCCTAATTAGCTTGCTAGGCATAGGGGCTACCACGGCAGTGGCCCAACGCCCGGCTAAACAGCCAGCGTCAGGGGCCTTTTACACGGGCAAATACCCGAGCTTGCTGCGGGAGGCTGGCTACAGCCAAGCGGCCATCGACCAGAAGGTAACCCAAGCTTACCACGATGTATTTGAAGGGTCCAACAAGGTGTACTTCGAGGTAGGTGATTCGATGGCCTACGTGTCGGATGTGAAAAACCACGATGCCCGCACCGAAGGCATGTCGTACGGAATGATGGTGGCCGTGCAGCTCAACAAAAAGGAGGTGTTTGACCGCCTCTGGCGCTGGTCGAAGAAGAACTTGCAGCACCAGAGCGGGCCGCTGGAAGGCTACTTCGCCTGGAGCTTCAGCACTACCACGATGAAGCTAAATTCGGAAGGTCCGGCTTCGGATGGGGAGCTGTATTTCGTTACGAGCCTGCTGTTTGCGGCCAACCGCTGGGGCAATGCTACTGGTATCAACTACTACCAAGAGGCTCGCCGCATTCTGGATGCCTCGTGGAAAAAAGACGGCACCGGCGGCGTGCGTAACCTCATGAACACTGAGCACAAGCAAATCACCTTTGTGCCGGTGGGGGATATGTACAACTGGACCGACCCATCGTACCACCTGCCGGCTTTTCTGGAAGTGTGGGCTACTTACGCCAAGGATGGGCACGAGCAATTTTACCGGGCCTGCGCCGATACGTCGCGGGCGTTTCTGCACCGCGCCTGCGCCGCGCCCACCGGCCTCAACTACGACTACACTGAGTTTAGCGGCAAGCCGCACGCTACCAAATGGGCGCCCCCAGCTTTCCGCTACGACTCGTGGCGGGTGCCCATGAACATTGCCATGGACTACGTGTGGTTCGGCAAGGACAAAGTCTGGCAGGAGCAGTATGCGCGGCGGTTTCAGGGGTTTCTGCGCGGCAAGGGCCTGAACACGTTCGAGGACCAGTTTAATGTGGATGGCTCGCGGCCCGACTTCATTTTGCAGGCCGGCGACGTCAAGAAACTACGGCATTCGCTGGGGCTGGTGGCTACCAGCGGGGCGGCTTCGCTCATGCACCAAGACCGGGACCTAGGGTTTGTGCACGCACTCTGGAACGCCAAGCTGGCCCCCTACGAGGACGGCTACTTCGACCCGTACTACGACGGTCTATTGTATCTATTCAGCTTGATGCACCTAAGCGGCAAGTACCAGGCTATCAAACCCACGACCCATCACTAACACCTCAGCGCGGCAATCTCCCACCCATGTCACACTTCTTAAAGCGCAGCACTTTATTCTTCGGAATAGTCCTCGCATCAGCCGTTGCTTCACCGCTACTGGCGCAGGTGAAGCAGGCGCAAAACCCCATCATCTACGCCGACGTGCCCGACCTCTCGATGCTACGGGTGGGGGACACGTACTACATGAGCAGCACGACCATGCACATGACGCCGGGCGTGCCCATCATGAAGTCGAAGGACCTCGTGAACTGGCACCTCGTGAGCTACGCCTCCGATACCCTAGGTGGCCAGGACGAGCTAGCGCTCCGCAACGGCAAAAGCACTTACGGCCGCGGCTCGTGGGCGAGCAGTTTGAGGTTTCACAACGGCACCTACTACGTTTCGACCTTCGCCCAAACGACGGGCAAGACCTATATCTATTCTACCAAGAACATCGAGAAAGGCCCTTGGAAAGCCGTATCGTTTAAGCCGAGCTACCACGACCATTCCCTGTTTTTCGACGATGATGGCCGCGTGTATCTGATATACGGCGCCGGCAAACTGCGGCTGGTTGAACTGACAGCCGACGCCTCTGGCGTAAAGCCCGGCGCCACGGAGCAAGTGCTGATAGAAAACGCTAGTACCCCGGCCGGTCCCAACCTAGGTCTGCCCGCCGAAGGCTCGCAACTGTTCAAAATCAAAGGCAAGTACTACCTCTTCAATATCACGTGGCCGAAGGGCGGCATGCGCACCGTGGTGGTGCACCGGGCCGATAAGCTCACGGGGCCTTACGAAGGCCGCGTGGCGCTGCAAGACCTAGGGGTAGCGCAAGGTGGCCTCATCGACACGCCCGATGGGCGTTGGTTTTCCTACCTCTTCCGCGACAACGGCGCTGTGGGCCGCATCCCGTATCTGGTGCCCGTGACGTGGACTGATGGCTGGCCGGTGTTGGGTAGTCCAGCTGGCAAGGTGCCCACCACGCTAGCCCTACCCGCCAGTAAAGGTCTGATTCCCGGAATCGTAGCCTCGGATGAATTTGCCCGGCGCAAGGGCGAGCCTGCGCTGCCGCTGGTGTGGCAGTGGAACCACAATCCTGAAAATACTCTCTGGTCGCTCACCGACCGCCCCGGCTATCTACGCCTCAAAACTGGCCGCGTGGATACTACCTTTCTGCTGGCCCGCAATACCCTCACGCAACGCACCATCGGGCCGACTAGCGCCGGCACAACGGCTCTGGATGTATCGCACCTGAAAGACGGTGATTTTGCGGGCCTAGCCCTCCTGCAAAAGCGCTACGGCCTAGTGGGGGTAGACTACCGCAACGGCGCCAAATCCATCGTCATGATTAGCGCCGAATCGGAGAAGCCCGTGGAGCTACAGCGCCTGCCGCTAACGCAGACCACGGTGTATTTCAAGGCCGAATGTGACTTCACGGAGCGTAAAGACGTGGCGACTTTCTTCTACAGCCTCGATGGCAAAACGTGGAAAGCCATCGGCGGGCCGCTCAAGATGGCCTACACGCTGCCCCACTTTATGGGCTACCGGTTTGGGCTGTTCAACTACGCCACCAAGTCTCCCGGTGGCTACGCTGATTTCGATTACTTCCGCATTACGGGTAAGACTACTGGAGCCAAGTAACCTGCTCCCTAGGTCATGCAGCGCATTCTGCGCATGACAGCCTTTTTGACTTCGAAACCTATCCACAATTTCTACCCACCCATGCTGAGGCACAAACTATCCTACATCCTAGCCGGTCTGGCCTGCCTGCTAGGCAACGCTGCCCAGGCGCAGAACCCGTTTATTACCAACCAATTCACAGCTGACCCAACGGCGCGGGTGTTTAATGGCCGGGTGTACGTGTACCCGTCGCACGATATTCGGGCCACCCCCGGGCACGGGCGGGCCGGCTGGTTTGTGATGGAGGACTACCACGTGTTTTCCTCGGCCAACCTCACGGAGTGGACCGACCACGGTGTGATTGTGACCCAAAACAAAGTGCCCTGGGTGAAGCCCGACAGCTACAGCATGTGGGCGCCCGACTGCATGTTCCGCAACGGCAAGTACTACTTCTACTTCCCGACTACCCCCCGCGATACGACCATCAGCAAGGGCTTTACGGTGGGGGTAGCCGTGTCTGATAAGCCCACCGGCCCGTTTGTGCCGCAGCCACTGCCTATTAAGGGAGTGCGCGGCATCGACCCCAACGTGTTTATCGACAAGGATGGGCAGGCCTATCTATACTGGTCGCAGGGCAATATCTACGGCGCTAAGCTCAAGGAGAACATGCTGGAGCTAGCCTCCGAGCCCAAGACGCTGGGCGAGCTGCCTACTAAAGGACTAAAGGAAGGTCCTTATCTATTTGAGCGCAAAGGCATTTATTATCTGACCTACCCACACGTCGAGAACAAGACCGAACGCCTCGAATACGCCACCAGCACCAGCCCTCTAGGGCCGTTCACGGTGAAGGGCGTGATTATGGACGAGTCGCCGACGGGATGCTGGACCAACCACCATTCCCTGCTAGAATTTAAGAACCAGTGGTACCTGTTTTACCATCACAACGACCTGTCGCCCGCCTTCGACAAAAACCGCTCGGTCCGTGTCGATAGCCTGTTTTTCGAGCCCGACGGGGCCATCCGCAAAGTGATACCCACCCTGCGCGGCGTGGGCCTGACTGATGCCAAGCAGAAAATTCAACTGGACCGCTACAGCCGCCTGAGTAGCAGCGGCGCGAACATCGCCTTCCTCGATACCGCCAACAAATTTCAGGGCTGGAAAACCGTGTTTGCCAACAACCAGGGCTGGGTGCAATACAATGTGGTAGCCTTCGGCAAACAAGCGCTCAAGACGGTGACGCTGCGCACGATGGCTGCCGCCGGCGCCACGGTGCAGCTGCGGGCAGATGGGGCCACCGGCCCGGTGCTCGCCCAAGTAACCGTGCCCAAGGGTAGCCAGTGGCAGGAGGTAAAAGCGCCTTTGTCGGCCTTCAAGCCCGGCACGCATACGCTGGTCGTTTCGTCCAAAACGAACACGCCCGTGGAGATTGACTGGGTCAAGTTCGAGTAAGTAAGTCGGACCTAGAAGCCTCTACTTATGCTGCGAAGCTCCTAGGCTCGGCAGCTCCACGTCGTGTAATCAAGTAGTCTTCTTGCCCACCAAAGCGGACCTAGGTCACTCATTTTCTCTCAACAGCTAACATGCTTTTCCGCTGCTTCGCCCTGCTCCGACTAAAGCCCGCTTGCTTGCTAGTGCTCGTGAGCTGGCCAATTGTGGGGTTTGGCCAAAGCGTCCGGAGCTACAAGCCGACTGCCGACCGTGTTACCATTGCTTTGGCCAAAGGGCAGCTGGTGTTGCGGCCGCTGGCCGAAAACGCCATTCGGGTGCAGTACACGCAAGGGGCGTTGCCCGCGCCGCCAGAATTGGTATTGACGAGCCAGCTACCAACGCCCGCTTTCAAAACCACGGACACGGGCACGGCGGTGGAGCTAGCTACCAAGCAAGTGCGGGTGCGCGTGGACAAGGCCACCGGCTCAGTTTCCTACCTGAACAACGCCGGCCAGGTGTTTTTGCGCGAGCAGCCTACTACCCGCCTACTACCGGCCGAGCCCGTGCTAGGCGAAGCCAACGTGGTGGCGCAGCAGCAGTTCCAAACCAGTCCCGACGAGCTGTTGCTGGGCCTAGGGCAGTTTCAGGACGGGCACTTCAACCTGCGCGGCGTGACCCGGCAGCTCACGCAGGTGAATACCCAAATTGCGCTACCTTTTCTGTATTCTAGCAAGGGCTACGGCCTGCTGTGGCACCAATACGGGCTCACCGATTTCAACCCGGCTGATGCGCCCATTGCCCTCGAAAAGCAGCCTGAAACGGCCGCCACCGGCACCGCAGTGGATGCCACCACTGCCAATGGCACCCAGAAAGTAGCGCAAGACCAGGCTACCTATACCGGCACGTTTACGCTGCCCGTGGCTGGCACCTATTCGCTGATGCTCGACCTAGGCGCGATGGGCAACCGGCACTACGTGGCCATCGACGGGGTAGCGTGCCTCGACCGGCGTAATTTTTGGCTGCCGCCCACGGCCAGCGCCCAAGTGCCCCTGAAGGCGGGCGCGCACACCGTACAGGTAGTGTGCAAGGCTAATAACACTCCGCGCGTGACCTACAAGCGGGTGGATGGGCTTACCACGTTCCGCTCGCCCAATGCCAAGCTGCTCGATTACGTGGTGTTTTATGGGCCGCAGGCCGACGAAGTTATCCGTACCTACCGCAACTTATCGGGCCAGGTGCCGCTGCTGCCGCAATGGGCCTACGGCTTTTGGCAATGCCGCGAGCGGTACACCTCCAGCGCGCACCTAGAAGAGACGGTGCAAGAGTTTCGGCGGCGCAATATCCCGATGGATGTGATTGTGCAGGATTGGCAGTACTGGGGCAAATACGGGTGGGGCGTTATGCAATTCGACGAAACCCATTACCCCGACCCGGCTGCCCTGATGCAGAACCTGCACGCCCAGCACGCCCGCTTCAACATTTCGGTGTGGGAGAACCTGAACAAGGAATCGGACATTGGCAAAAGCCACGTGGCCAATAACTTCTACATCCCGAATAGCCCCTGGCTCGACCTCACGAACCCCGCTGCTCGCAAGGCGCACTGGGCGGCCATCAACCAGCACCTGTTCCGCTACGGGGTCGACTCGTGGTGGCTAGATGCCACGGAGCCCGAAAACGACGCCCTGCACAGCAAGCAGCTCGCTCTAGGGCCGGGTGATTTTTACCGCCTCACGTACCCGCTTTTCGTCAACCAAGCCGTGTATGAGGGGCAGCGCGCCGCCACCCAGGATAAGCGCGTGTGCATCCTCACGCGTTCAGCTTTTCTGGGGCAGCAACGCTACGGCACCATCAGCTGGTCGGGTGATATTGGGGGCACCTGGGACACGTTTCGCCGCCAGATTCCGGCGGGGCTGGATTTCAGTATCACCGGCCTGCCGTACTGGACTACCGACATCGGCGGGTTTTTCCGGCCGGGCGCCGGGCAGTATACCGACCCGCAGTACAACGAGTTATTGATGCGTTGGTACCAGTGGGGTGCCTTCACGCCCATTTTCCGGGTGCACGGCTACCAAACCGAAACCGAGCCCTGGAAAAATGGCCCCGTGGTGGAGGCCAACATCCGGCAGCTGCTGGACGTGCGCTACCGCCTGCTGCCCTACCTCTACTCGGCAGCCTGGCAAGTGCACGCGCAGGGCTCGACGCTGATGCGGCCCTTGGTCATGGATTTTCGGACCGATACCACCGCCCGCCAGCAGGCCGGGGAGTACCTGTTTGGGCCGGCGTTTTTGGTGGCGCCCGTTACGGCGCCGGGCCGCACCGAGTGGCCCGTGTACCTGCCCCAGGGTGGGGCGTGGTATAACTTCTGGACCGGCCGGCGCCACGCGGGCGGCCAAACCATTACGGCCCCCGCGCCCCTGGCCACCACCCCAGTTTTTGTGAAAGCCGGCGCCATTGTACCCCTAGGCAAACGCCTGCAATACACCGGGCAAAAATCGGCTGACACGCTAGAAATCAGGGTGTACGCCGGCGCCGATGGCCGGTTTACGCTCTACGAAGACGAGGGCGACAGCTACCGCTATGAACAGGGCCAGCACACAACTATTCCCTTCGCGTGAGATGAAAAGCGCCGCACCCTGACCATCGGCCCCCAGCAGGGCGCCTACCCCGGCGCGCTAAAGCGGCGCGTCTTCAACATCGTGTGGGTGAGCGAAATCACCGGGCTGGGGGAGACCTTTGGCAAGCCCAGCAAGCAAGTGGCCTACCTAGGTAAGCCACTCACCATTAAGCAATAAGTCCTGTATCATGAAAAAGCTTCTTTTTAGTCTTTGGCTGCTGAGCACTACCCTAGGGCTGCGCGCCGAGGACGGCCACCAACTGTGGCTGCGTCCGCACCAGGCGGCGCCGGTCACGGTGGTAGTGGCGGCCAAAAACTCGACCCTGCTCGCTATGGCTAAGCAAGAGCTGGAGCGCAACTGGCAGGGAGCGGCCGGGGCTACCGTGACGCTCACGCTGAAGAAGGACAACGCCATCAAGCACGACGGCTTTCGCCTAGGTCCAACCAGCGTGCGAGCCACGACCGAAGCGGGCCTGCTTTACGGTGTTTTTGAATTGCTGCGCCGCCAGCAAACCGGCCAGCCGGTGGCCGATAAGGTGTTCAATCCTTCCTACGAGTACCGCCTGCTGAACCACTGGGATAACCCCGACGGCTCGGTGGAGCGCGGCTACGCCGGGCACTCCATTTTTTGGCGCAAGGACAGCTCGTTTGTGGTCACAGCCAAGGACAAGGCGCTGTGGCAGGAATACGCCCGAGCCAACGCGTCGGTGGGCCTCAACGGGGCCGTTATCAACAACGTGAATGCCTCGCCGCTCATCCTCTCGGCCGAGTACCTAGGCCGCACGAAAGCCATTGCCGACGTGCTGCGGCCGTATGGCGTGAAGACCTTTTTGGCGGTGAAGTTTTCGTCGCCGGTGCTGCTGGGCGGCCTCAAAACGGCCGACCCGCTGGACCCAGCCGTCAAGAAATGGTGGCAGGCGAAGGCGAAAGAGATTTACCAGCAGATTCCCGATTTCGGCGGCTTCCTGGTGAAAGCCAGCAGCGAGGGCCAGCCCGGCCCGCAGGACTACGGCCGCACGCACGCCGATGGTGCCAACATGCTGGCGGATGCGGTAAAGCCCTACGGCGGCCTGGTGATGTGGCGGGCCTTTGTGTACAGCCCCAACGATAAGGACCGCGCCAAGCAAGCCTACAACGAGTTTGTACCGCTGGATGGCAAATTCCGCGACAACATCATCGTGCAAGTGAAAAACGGGCCGGTTGACTTTCAGCCCCGCGAGCCGTTCAGCCCGCTTTTCGGGGCGCTGAAAAAGACTTCCGTGATGCCCGAGTTTCAGATTACGCAGGAGTACCTAGGGCACAGCATTGACTTGGCCTTTCTCTCGACCATGTGGGAGGAGTGCCTAGGTAGTGACACCTACCAAGCAGGCCCCAGCAGCACCGTGGCCCGCGTCACCGATGGCAGCGTGTACCCACAAAAGCACACGGCCATGGCCGGCGTTGCCAACACAGGCCTAGACCGGAACTGGACCGGCCAGGACTTTGGCCAGGCCAATTGGTACGCCTTCGGCCGCCTAGCCTGGAACAACCAGCTGAAAAGCGCCCAGATTGCTGACGAGTGGCTCAAGCAAACCTTTACCGGAGCTACCAGCTCGACGGCTAGCGCTTCAGACTGGAATACCAACTTTCTGGCGCCAGTCACTCAGTTGATGCTGGCTAGCCGCGAGGCTATCGTGAACTACTCTATGCCCCTAGGTTTGCACCATATCATGTCGGCTACCCACGACCACTACGGCCCCGGCCCCTGGTGGGCACCGCCCAAAATGCGCGCCGACTGGACGCCGCCCTACTACCACCAGGCCGATGCGCAGGGGGTAGGCTTCGACCGCACCACCGGGGGTAGCAACGCCGTGAGCCAGTACCACGAGCCGCTGGCCGGCCAGTTCAACAACCCCGCCACCTGCCCCGACGAGTACCTGCTCTGGTTTCACCACTTGCCCTGGGATTTCAAGATGAAAAGCGGCCGCACGCTCTGGGACGAGCTAGCCCTGCACTACGACCACGGCGTGCAGCAGGTGCGCCAGTTTCAGCAGGTGTGGGATAAAGCCCAGCCCTACGTGGATGCCGAGCGCTTTGCGGCGGTGCAAAACAAGCTGCGCGCCCAAAGCGGCAACGCCGTGCTCTGGAAAGACGCTTGCCTGCTCTACTTCCAGCAGTTTAGCCACCTGCCCATTCCGGCTATCGTCGAGCCGCCAATGCACACCCTAGAGGGAGTGATTGCCAACGATGCAGTGCGGCCTAGGCAGCAGCCGCGGCCCTAATGCCTCTGCCTGTTGCCCAGCGGCGAGCCGTCTACCCCACTTTTTACTTTATTTCTGTGCCTAAGCAATTCCTGTCTGCTGCCCTATTTGTTGCGCTTGGGCAAGCCGCCTTCGCCCCGTGCAGCTACGGCCAGGCGGCCGCTAAGCCGGGCGAAAACCCGATTATCCGCGACGTATTTACGGCCGACCCGGCGCCGTTGGTGTACAAGGACAAGCTGTACCTCTACGTGGGCCACGACGAGGCGAAGGAGGGCCAGATGTTCAACATGAATGACTGGCTGTGCTACTCCACCACCGACATGAAGCACTGGACCGCACACGGTCCCATCATGAACGTGCGCGACTTCAAGTGGGCTACCAAGGATGCTTGGGCCTCGCAGGTAGTGGCTCGCAACGGCAAATTTTACTTCTACGCAGCGGTGCAGGAGGGCGCCCCGGCCAACGCCAAAGCCATCGGGGTAGCCGTGTCGGATAGCCCCACTGGCCCCTTCGTGGATGCCCGCGGCTCGGCGCTCATCTCCGACAAAACCACCCCCGGCCCCAACGGCTGGGACGACATAGACCCCACCGTGTTTGTGGATGACGATGGCACGGCGTGGCTGGCCTGGGGCAACCCCAACTGCTACCTGGCCAAGCTCAAGCCCAACATGACGGAGCTCGACGGGCCCATCCAGCGCAAAGAGGTGCCCAACTACACCGAAGGCCCGTGGCTGCACAAGCGGGGCAACCTGTACTACCTCACCTACGCCGCCTTTGCCCACCAGGGCATGTCGGAGAAAATGTGCTACGCCACGGCCCCCAAGGTCACCGGCCCGTGGACCTACCGCGGCATCCTCACCGACCAGGCCAAGAACAGCTACACGATTCACCCCGGCATTGTCGAGTTCAAGAAGCAGTCGTACTTCTTCTACCACAACGCCACGCTCACCCTGCCCACCGGCGAAAGTGGGGCCCTAGGCCGCCGCAGTGTGTGCGTAGAATATCTGTACTACAACCCGGACGGCACCATTCAGCCCATCACCCAAACCGTGGCCGGCGTGAGCGGGCCGCCCAGCCCTAGCCGCCCCGCGCCGCCCGCCAGTGCCCCGGCTACTTCGGCCCCCGGCGTCAGCGTTGTGCAAAACCTGCTGCCGCGCCCCGCGCAGTGGCCCGGCGCGCCCCTACTGAGCACTATGTCCAACCCGGCCAACACGGCCCTCGACAACATCAGCTTCAACCATGACAAGGGCGGTACTAGCCTGGGCCAAACTTTCCGGGTGCCGGCCGATGGCAAGCTCACGCGCATCGACCTATTTGGGGGCGACGGGTTGGGCACCGATACCAAGCAGTCCGTGACCCTGGCGCTCTACGACCTAGGTACGCAGGAAAACCCGGCCTATACTCCCGGCACCAACCTCCTAGGGGGTGGCAAAGGACTAGCCATTGCCTACACGCCGCAGCCGGCTGGGCTGTTGCAGTTTGATTTTGCAGGAGCTAACCAAGTGCCCTTGCAGGCCGGCCATACCTACGCCTTCGAGCTGCAAGGCCTGGAAAAGTCGGCGCCGCTTTTCTGGCGCGCGAGTCGGCAGGAGGCCTACCCGGCTGGCGGCGCCTACTTCAACCGGCTGCCGCTACGCCTGAACGACAAGCCCGGCTACGACTTTGGCCTGGCAGTTTATACCACAGCCAACCCGAACTAACAGGCGCCACCGTGCAGCTGACTATCTAGGAGCTTTTCGTTTTTCTACATGCTGCTGCCCGTAGGGCGGCGTACTTTTTCCCACCACTATGAGACTGTTTTTTCCTCTACTAGCGAGTATTGCCTTGCTGAGTGCCGGTAGCGCCTTGGCCCAAAAAACCAGTATGGAGGCCCCTAGGGGCTTCGACCAGCCCGCCACGGGCATTGCCACCGGCCGCATCGACAGCATCAGCTATACCTCCAAAACGGTGGGCACGGTGCGCAAGGCGCTGGTGTACACGCCGCCCGGCTACTCCAAAAAGAAGAAGTACCCGGTACTGTACCTGCTGCACGGCATCGGCGGCGACGAAAAGGAGTGGCTCAAGGGCGGGCACCCGCAGGTGATTCTGGATAATCTGTACGCGGCCGGCAAGCTCAAGCCCATGCTGGTGGTGATGCCCAACGGCCGGGCCATGAAAGACGACCGGCCCATCGGCAATATCTACGGGCCCGATAAAGTGGCCGCCTTTGCCAACTTCGAAAAAGACCTGCTCACCGACCTCATTCCCTACGTCGAGAAGCACTACCCGGCCCTTACCACCCGCGAGAACCGAGCCATTGCCGGGCTGTCGATGGGCGGGGGGCAGTCACTGGATTTTGGGCTGGGCAACCTGGATAAATTTGCCTGGGTAGGGGGCTTTTCGTCGGCCCCTAATACCAAGATGCCCGAGCAGCTGGTGCCCGACCCCGCCAAAGCCAAAAAGCTCCTGAAGCTGCTCTGGATTTCGTGCGGCGACGCCGACGGCCTGCTGCCCATCAGCCAGCGCACGCACGACTACCTCTACGAGCACAACGTACCGCACGTGTACTACCTCGAAGCCGGTGGGCACGACTTTAAGGTCTGGAAAAATGGGCTGTACATGTTCTCGCAGTTCTTGTTCAAGCCCGTTGATGTGGCGTCCCTACCCACCTACACGGTGCTAGGCGCCCAAGCTACCACCAACGTGCGCAACGCCAAATACCCGCAGATACTGCCCGACAACCGCGCCATGTTTCGCCTCAAAGCCCCCGGCGTGCAGAAAGCGCAGCTCGACCTAGGCCGCAAATACGATATGGTGAAGGACAGCAGCGGCACCTGGACCACCACCACCGACACCCTGAGCCGGGGCCTGCATTACTACTCGCTGCTGCTCGACGGCCTGCCCATCGCCGACCCCGCCAGCGACACCTTCTACGGCATGGGGCGCATGGCCAGCGGCATCGAGATTCCGGGCCGCGGTACCAGTTTCTACGCCCAGCGCGACGTGCCCCACGGCGAAATACGCGAGCGGAAGTTCTTCTCCAAAGTCACCAATTCGTGGCGCCGGTTTTTCGTGTACACGCCGGCCGGCTACGATGCTAACACGTCCGCCAAGTACCCGGTGCTGTACCTGTTGCACGGCGGCGGCGAAGATGAGACTGGCTGGGCCAAGCAAGGCAAAACCGACGTAATCCTCGACAACCTGATTGCCGACAAAAAGGCCAAGCCCATGCTCATCGTGATGATGGACGGCAACATGGGTGGCCCGGGCGGCCTGGCCGGCTTCGGCGAACAATCGCTGAAGCGCTTCGAGGACGAGCTCAAGCAAAACGTAATGCCCGCGGTAGAAAGCAACTACCGCGTAGCGCCCGGCGCCCAAAACCGCGCCCTGGCCGGCCTCTCAATGGGCGGCCTACAAACGCTCTACGCGGGCATGAAAAACACTGACCAATTTGCCTACCTAGGGGTGTTCAGCTCGGGTTTCTTCGCCAATAATGCGGCCCTGTCTGACCCGCAGTATGCTTTCATGAAAGCCAACGCGGGCACCATCAACACCAACCTTAAACAGCTGTGGCTCTCGATGGGTGGGCCCGAAGACATTGCCTACGCCAACAACAAGGTGATGCGCGCCAAGATGGATGAGCTAGGTATCAAGTACGCCTATAGCGAGTACCCTGGCGGCCACACCTGGCCCGTATGGCGCCACGATTTGTATATGTTCGCCCAGAAGCTGTTTTAGACAACTCAAACGCCCTGGCCAGACCTAGGGCCGGGCGCTTCTTCCACTCCCGCTATTTCCATCATGAAAAGCCTTCTCCTCACGTTCCTGCTGGCCTGCATGGCTAGTGCTTCGCTCCGGGCGCAAAACCCAATTATCAAAGACGTGTTCACGGCCGACCCGGCGCCGCTGGTGTACCGCGACACGCTGTTTCTGTACACTGGCCACGACACAGCCTCGGTGCAGGAAACTAACTACAAGATGCCCGATTGGCGCATCTACTCCACCACCGACATGGTGCACTGGAAAGACTACGGCACGCGCTTGTCACCTAGGACTTTCGCCTGGGCCACTGGCGATGCCTACGCAGCACAGTGCGTGTACCACAAGGGCAAGTTCTACTGGTTTGTATCCACATTTCATAAGAAAGACGACAACAGCCAAGGCGGCGCGGCCATCGGCGTGGCCGTGTCGGACCGCCCCACCGGGCCGTTCAAGGATGCCATTGGCAAGGCGCTTATCGTGAATGAGATGACCAAGGATAAGCCGCACGCCTGGGACGACATCGACCCCACCGTGTTAATCGACGATGACAAGCAGGCCTACCTGTACTGGGGCAACTTAAGCTGCCGCTGGGTGAAGCTCAAGGACAACCTGACGGAGCTGGCTAGCCCCATCACGGTGCTGAATATCAAGAACTACATCGAGGGCCCCTGGGTGTACAAGCGCAAAAAGCTCTACTACCTCGTGTACGCTAGCGCCGGCACCAAGCCCGAAATGATAGAGTACTGCACGGCCCCCAGCGCCACCGGCCCCTGGACCTACCGTGGCATCATTCAGGAAAACGTGCCGAACAGCTTTACTACCCATCCTGGCATCATCGACTACAAGAGCAAGAGCTACTTCTTCTACCACAATGGCTCCTTGCCCACCGGCGGCAGCTACCGGCGCTCCATCTGCGTCGACGAAATGCACTACAACCCCGACGGCACCATACAGCCGATAGTGCAGACGACCAAGGGCGTAGCACCGGCCAAGTAGCTACCAAACCAAAAGAGGACGACCTAGGTCGTCCTCTTCTTTTATAAGCTTGCTATGCGTCTAGGTTAGCAAGCTACTAGGGCATAAGCTCGATGCGGGCGGCGAAGCCGCCATCGGGCACCATCGTTAGGGTAATAGGTTGGCCGGGCTGCATCGGCTGAACGACGCGCTTGAAGTCCATGGCCTGCACGTCGGCATTCACGCCATCCTTAATTAGGGTGAGTTGGTAGCGAGCGCCCTTAGTTAGGAAGTCGGTCGGCAACGTTAGTTCGTGGGCTTTCTCGGCCGTCATGCCGCCTAGGTACCAAGTGGTGCCCTTGCGCCGGGCTGTGACGATGTAGTCGCCCACAGCCGCCTCCAGCACGCGTGTTTCATCCCAGGTCACGGGCACCGCAGTAATGAAAGAAGTAGTTTCGGGCTCGCGCAGGTAGTTGAAGGGATTGTCGGCGAGCATCTGCAAGCCGCTGGTAAACACGATGTACATGGCCAGCTGGTGGCCGCGGGTACCGATGCTCATCGTATTTACCCAGTTGCCGCGGTAGTCTTTGGGGTGGGCCGAGCGCATGGCGCCGGGCGTGTAGTCCATGGGCCCCACCGCATTGCGCAAAAACGGCAGATACAGGTTGTTCTTCGGCGTGGCTAGGCCGCCCCCGATGTTCTGCTCCATGCCTATCACGCCTTCGTACGACAGCACGTTGGGGTAGGCCACTTCTAGGCCGGCGGGCTTGAAGGCGCCGTGAAAATCGACCAGCAAGTGGTGTTCGGCCGCCCGCTTAGCCACACGGGTGTAGTAGTTGACCATCCACTGGTCGCTGCGGTCCATAAAGTCGATTTTCATGCCCGCTATCCCCCACTTCTCTAGGGTTTCATACACGGTGGGGTTGTTCTCGATAGCTAGCCAAGTGAACCACAGCAGAATCTTGACATTCTTAGTCTTAGCGTAGGCAATCAGCTCTTGCAGATTGATGGTCGGGTTGGGCTCAAACGGGTTGAGCGTCGTCTTAGCCCAGCCCTCATCCATGAGGATGTAGGGAATGCCGGACTTTGAGGCAAAATCGATGTAGTACTTGTAGGTGTCTTGGTTGTAGCCCGACTTAAAATCGACCCCGTACACGTAGGCGTTGTGCCACCACTCCCAAGTCACTTGGCCGGGCTTAATCCACTGCGTGTCCTTCAGCTGATTGGGCGTGCTGAGCTTGTACACCATTTGGTTGGCCGCCAGCTGCGCATCGCGCTCGGTGATGACCAGAAAGCGCCACGGAAACGTGCGCTTGCCAGCCGTTTTGACGAGGTAGGGCGCCTCGGTCACAATTTTCACGCTGCGGTCGCCGTCAGGCCCAAACTTCAGCGGCGCCTTCGGAAACGTGGCCGTGACCGTCTGCCCGTCCACGGCTTTTACAAACAGGCCCGGGTAGTCGTAGAGGTCGGCCTCTGAGAACAGCGCCTTGTACTTGGGGGTGGCGAACAGCATCGGCAGCACGCTCATTTTGTCCCGGTTCACAGCCTCCAGCGGTTGGCGCTTGTACAGGATTTCGTAAGCAGTTTTGAAGCTGCCTGTTTCCAAGTAAGACGTTTCGACGGGGCTGGCGAAGTGCAGGTGCACGTCTTCGCTGCTCACCTCCACCGAGTCCTTTTTGTTGGTAACGAAGCGGTAGGCTACCCCATCATTATAAGCCCGAAACTCCACGCTGAAATCGTTTTTGAAATCCAGCGTCAGCAAATTGTAGGCGTTGCTAATGGTGCTATTGGCGAGGGGCACCACTGGCTGCGATGTCGTATTCACCGCCTTGATAGACTTCTTGCGCAGCTGCGGGCGCTCGCCTAGGTGCTGGCCCGCGAGATTGAGTTGCACATACGAGTCTTGCAGCACCGGCGTGCCGCTTACCGACACCGCGTAGCTTATGCGCCCCTGCAAATTAACCGACACGCTGAGGCGCTTATCGGGCGACAGCAACGTAATGGGCGCACCTAGCAAACGCGCCGCAATAAACAAAAACGAAAGCGTGAAACAGAGTCTTTTGTGCATGAGGCCAGCTTAGTGAAATACGCAGTAGGCCAGCAAGGTAGCACGGTGGCGCGGCTTCGCTACCAGTGGCACCCTAGGTCCTTATCACTTCTGCACCAAGCTCTCGACATGTCACTTTCTGCTAGGCTCGGCAGTAGCCATCGTTCTTCGCTTTAACTGACCAACCAAAGCAAATGGCTCGCCACTGACCAAGGGTGATTGGCTTGGGCTGTGTACAGGCGACCTAAGCAGTTGTGCTAGGTACAGCTCTCGCCCACCATAACTGCTTAGGTTGCTTCTCACCTGGTGCCTACTCTCCTTGTAGGCTGGGTAGCATTGGTCCTACTGCGTCATAAATCACGACCTTTTCCCAGTAGCGGGCATATTCCTGCCTGAATGTGTCGTGAATCGGATGCTGCTGATAATCTTGCTCTGCGGCCGCACTCTCAAAAATGCACAGCAAAGAATAAGTATAAGTGCGGTCAATAACCGCACGGTCAGTTTCGGCCGGGGTGCCGACATGAGACAGCTTAATGGCCGGGATGCGCTGCAATTGCTGCAAGCCCTCTAGCAGGCTAGCCCGGTCGGTGGCGCTAGCCGCGGCCGGCATGTAAAACAGTACGTGATGCATGAAAACACCGGGCGAAGTAGACGCAGCCATAGTAGGAAGAGCAAAAGCAAAATGAAACTGACACGAGCCAAGCAACCGAGCTCGGCTTCCTGCAAAGTAAGGCGCCAAGAACTGGCAGCAGATAATAATGGCTGATAAATAGCCAGATGCCTTGACTAGTTTTTATACCTACGAAGCAATCAGCAGTGGAACACCTAGGCGAGCCTTTTGCCGCAAGGCAGGTCTAGAAGCCAGTTTCAAAAACAAAGCAGCCACGGGTCTACCAAGCTGTGCAAAGCCTAGCTAGTACTGGTGACGAGACTTTTTTGCTAGGCAAGGTGGTATGCTGGCAGTTGCTGTCGTGCGTGTGCGGCCTCTTACCTTAGAGACCAATTCGAACCTGCTTGTCTGTGCCTAGCTTATGCGACTTGTTCTTTGTGCGGCTTTCCTGGTAGCCACGATGGGAGGCATTACTGCTTTTCGCCTTTCTACGCCCCCCGCGGTCCCCAAGCCTAGTCTAGCAGTTATAGCTTATTACGCCGGCGATGCCACGGCCTTTCGGTCCTATCCAACCAAGGGGCTCACGCACATCATCTACAGCTTTCTGCATTTGCAAGGCAATTCTTTGGCCTTTGATAAGCCGCAGGATAAAGCTACTGTGGCCGCCTTGGTAGCCCTGAAAGCGCAACAGCCGCAACTCAAAGTCATGCTATCGCTCGGGGGCTGGAGCGGCTGCCAGACCTGCTCGCAGGTATTTGCGACGGCAAAAGGCCGCTCGGACTTTGCCGCTTCCGTCAAGCAGGTATTGCGGGCTACTCACACCGACGGTATCGATTTGGATTGGGAATATCCAGCTATTGCCGGCCCCCCGGGCCACCGCTTTGCCCCCGAAGACCGCCACAACTTCACGCTGCTAGTGCAGGCCCTGCGCGCTACCCTAGGCAACACTTATGAGATAAGCTTTGCCGCTGGTGGCTTCCCAGAGTATCTGCGCAAGTCCGTTGAATGGCCTGCTGTAATGCCGCTCGTCAACCGAGTTAACCTAATGAGCTACGACTTGGTAAACGGCTATAGCACCTTGACGGGTCACCATACGCCCCTCTACCCGAGTCCGCCACAGCAAGTCTCGGTGGATGACGGGGTGCGCTACCTTGACTCCGTAGGCGTGGCGCCGGGCAAGATTGTCATCGGCGCCGCTTTTTACGCACGAGTTTTTAATCACGTCCCTTCCGCTAAGCAGGGCCTGCGGCAAGCTGGCAAGTTTTATAAGACCTTTAATTATAAGGAATTTACCGACAGCTTATCAGCCACGCAGGGCTTCGCAACTTACTGGGATTCGATTGCGCAAGCTCCTTATGCCTACAACGCTCGCCGCCAAGAATTTGCCACATTCGACAATCCGCGCTCTATCCGCTTGAAAACGCAGTACGTCCGAACGAAGCATCTTGGAGGCATTATGTTTTGGGAATTGACGGGCGACAAGCCCCAACATGGCTTATTGGAGAGCCTGTATGAAGCGGCTGCGCAGTAGGGTCTTAGGCAGTAACATCCTAGTACATACTCCCCCAGTTCCCTCCTCTCTAGCAGAAGGATACTATCCTTTTTGCCCTGAACTTATACCCCTAGCTGGTCTATCTACTGTAGGGAAGCTAATGAACACCCGCCCAAGTGTGACGTATAACTAAAACAGGTGTGACTGGCATTTTGCCTGCACCTGTTCCCTAGACTATTACGGATTTGCTCCTTCGGCGAAGCCTTACCTCCTCAGCAGCTACTAGCTATGTTCCAACACACGAAGAAAATTCGCTACGCCGTCGTGGCCGGTGGTCAGATTTCGCAGCAAGCGTTTATGCCCGGCATTGCGCGCACCAATAACTCCGAACTCGCAGCTCTGGTGACCGGTGACCCAGTAAAGGCCGATGAGCTGGCCAACCAATACGACATCAAGGCGTGGTCGTATGAAGAATATGGCGCGCTGCTAGTCTCCGGCGAAATCGACGCCGTTTACGTGGCTACCCCTAATGCACTACATACCCCGTTCGTGGTGGCCGCGCTGGAGGCTGGTATCCACGTGCTGCTGGAAAAGCCCATGGCTTCGAGCGTAGCAGAAGCCGAGCAAATGTTGGCCGCGCAGCAAAAAAGCGGGGCTAAGCTGATGATTGCCTACCGGCTGCACCATGAGCCCGGCAATGTGGAGCTGTTTACGCGGGCCCACAACGGGGACTTTGGCGAGCTGCGGGCTTTCACCTCCATTTTTGCTCAAAACGTGGCGGAAGCCAATTCGCGCGGTCATAATGGCTATTGGGGCGGGCCAGTGCCCGACATGGGCACCTACCCGCTAAACGCGGTTCGTAATCTCTTCGACGAGGAGCCGATTAGCGTGCATGCCGTGGGTACGAAAACACCGGAGCGCGGCTTCAATTTTCACGATACGGTGGCCGTGATGCTGCGCTTCGCCAGTGAGCGTACCGCCCAGTTTACCGTCAGCTACGCGACGGCGTCGGCCGAGAGCTTCACCTTGGTTGGTACCAAAGCCACGGTTTACGCCTCACCGTGCTTCATGTTTGGGCCCAAGGTAGGCATCTCCTACATCGAAAAAACCGAGGACGGCAGCAAAACACATGACTTCAAGCCGGTCGAGCAGTTTGGCAACGAAACCCAATACTTTTCTGACTGCATCCTCCACGACCGTCACCCAGAAGCCGATGGAGAAGAAGGGCTGATGGATATGCGCGTGCTCGCCGCGGTAGAGCAATCGTTAGAGACCGGTGAAACGGTAGCGCTGCCTCCTGTGCAGCGCCGCCGCCGGGTGCAGCCCGACCAAGCTCTGGACCTGAAGCCTGCTAAGGAGCCCAGCGAGGATGATATGATTAGCATTATCCCACAGTCAGCCTCCTAGCTTACTTGTGGAAGAGTCCATTCAGTCGCCGGGCTCTTACCTATACTTCTGAACAAGATTCCTTACTTCTTGACGCACGAAAAAGCGCTAACCTAGGCCTAGGTTAGCGCTTTTTCGTGCGTCAAGAAGTAAGCCATAAAATCTTTGGTTATCAGCTTTACTACCTATACTTCCTGAGCCATGCAGCATACGTTCGGCTCCCCTCCGCCTTCGACGCCCTCTTCACCCTAGAGTCCGCCTGCGTCTACTATCAACTCACTTAAGCACAGCCTCAGACCGTACTCCACACTGGTCGGTTTTACACCAATTAGCTGCGCATCTGAGGCACCTACTTTGAAATCGGCTACTCCCCCCCCCAAGCTCGGCTATACTGAGGGCAACCTAGCCCACTGCTGCTACTGGTGCAACAATGCCAAAACCGATGATTTTAGCACGAAGGAGTTGTATCCCATCGCCGAGGCTCTCGCCCTATTCTGGCGCCAGCGTTTAGTTGCGTTACTTGCTCTTAGCAGAAATAACGCTATGCAGCTGTAACGCGCGGCTCTAGCGAATACTGGACACGTCGGTGGACAAGCAAGAATCGGCAAAACGCCTTGCCTATGCTCTCTTCCTTAAATCTGCCCCATTCCCCCATCCACAAAAAGCTCAATGCCATTTACAAAGCTGGCATCTGCCGAAGCTAAGAATAGAGCGGCGGCGGCAATCTCCTCCGGGCGGCCCATTTCCCCGCGCGGGATGAGCGCGGCAATCTGAGCTTTAAATTCTGGGCCGGTAGCGGCCATCATGGGCGTATCTATCGCCCCGGGACTTAGCAAGTTGACGCGGATGTGGCGGTCCTGCAAGTCCACCAACCAACCCCGAACGAAGGCCCGAAGCGTGGCTTTACTGGCGCTGTACACGCTGTTAGCGGGGTAGCCTTTGATAGAAGCCCCCGAGCCATTAAGCAAAATGGAGCTGCCTGTAGAGAGCAGTGGCAGCGCCTTCTGCACCGTGAAGAGTGTGCCACGCACGTTTAAATCAAAAATGGTGTCGAACAGTTCTTCGCTAATCTCACCTAGCTTGCCAAAGCCAGCCGCTCCCGCGCTGGCGAACAACACGTCTATCTTGCCCTTTTCCCGCCGGACTGTCTCGTAGAGGCGGTCTAGGTCGGCCAGGCTAGCCGCGTCGCCCAGCACCCCTGTCACGTTGCGCCCAATGGCGCGCACGGCGGCGTCGAGCTTCTCTTGGGTGCGGCCGGTAATAAAGACGTAGGCGCCTTCTTCCACAAATAAGTTGGCCGTGGCCAATGCCATGCCCGACGTAGCGCCAGTGATAACCGCTACTTTTCCAGTGAGCTTTCCCATTGTATTTTACTAAATTGAAGCAAATGCGCTACAGCTGATGCGCTGTTCGCGAAGCAAAATTCCGGTGGTCGAGAAGCCCTGACAAGTACGGAAAAGTTATTCGGCACCCGATACTTTTAACCCCTAGGGCGGTTTTAATCCCTATACCCCTCGGACCTTACCTGTTTCCCAATGTATCAGAAGAAAATTGCTAACACGCTGAACTGTGGCTCCGTGCTCACCAAAGAAGTGCTGCACGGCAAATGGAAATCCACTCTGCTCTCCTGCATTGCACAAGGTATTCAGCGCCCCAGCGCCATGCAACGCATGATTCCTAGCGCCACGCGGCGCGTGCTCAACGTGCAGCTAGCGGAGCTGGAACAGCACGGCTTGGTTCAGAAAACTATCTTCCCTGAGTTACCGCCCAAAGTGGAGTACAGCCTCACGAGTCTAGGGCAGAGCCTGTTACCGGTAATCGAGGTAATGGAGCAATGGGGCAACGCCCATCGCGCGGAGCTGGAACAAGCTCTGGCGGTAAGTTTAGCCGAGCTGCCTGACTAGCTAGCTCAAGGTATCTTTTGTGCCAGTCGCCGGACTTCTCATTTGTCTGAGAACGCGCGGTCCTATTCGATACAAATCCCCAGCGGCCAAGCAAATGACGACATAACTATAAACCCTACAGCGAAGGGTAGTGCCAACCTGACTCGCAAATTTCCTCACTTTTTGGCGAGGCAATACGCACTTCACTACTAGGCAGCCGCTTTTTTGGTCTGTATAGCTGACGTGGTAGAAGTGACTAGGCTACGTATAATTAAAAAATAAATCAGCCACTTAACATTTCTGCTAAGTGGCTGGCTTATAATGAGCGAGAAACGAGGCTCGAACTCGCGACCCTCAGCTTGGGAAGCTGATGCTCTACCAACTGAGCTACTCTCGCGGGGGTTGGTGGAGTAAAGATACAGTGGTTTGAGGAAATCGCAAGTAGTGCACTGGGCGTGGAACATCGAACCGTCCCTGGGCGTTTATTTAGTACGTATGCCCCATCGTCAATCGTCTCGCACTGTTCTCACGCCCTTCTCGCGCCGCATGGCGGCCGGCTTGCTTATTGCAGCAGGCATCTTACTAGTTCTAGGGCAGCTGCTTAAGCTATACGTCTTACTATTTAATTGGCGGGCGTTAGGGCTGCTAGAGTTTCAGCCGCTGTTGGGAGTGGCTCTAGGTATTGGGGCGGGGGTGCTTACTAGCTACGTGGGCTGGCGCGTGGGCCGGGCGGGCTAGGTGCAAGCTTTGGTTTGGGTAGTGTACCCGACCTTTGCTGGTAGTATGTCCTCTCCTCTCCGCATCTCTATTGCCAAGGCCAACCTGGCTACGGCTACCCGCTTGGCAGCCATAGGTCGCCAAACGTTTAGTGAAACCTTCGCCGCTGATAATACGCCCGAAGACATGGCCGCCTTCCTGGCCGAAACCTACGGGCCCGACATTCAGCTTAGTGAGCTTCAACAGCCTCAGTGCACATTTTTGCAGGCCGAGATGCAAGGCGAGCTGGTGGGCTTTGCCAAGCTCTGGCGCGACTCGACGCTGGGCCTCGGGCCTGGTGAGCCAGCGCAGGGCCGCCTTGAAGTAAAACAGCTGTACGTGGTTGAGGACTGGATTGGCACGGGCCTAGGTGCCGCGCTAATGCGCCGGGTGCTGGACTTGGCGCAGGCGGAGCATTGCACAGCTATTGTGCTGGGGGTATGGGAGCGAAACGAGCGCGCCAAGGCCTTTTACCAGCGTTTTGGTTTTCGGGAAGTGGGCGAGCAGGCCTTCAAGCTAGGCGAGGACATTCAGCGCGACCTCATCTTGCGCAAGGGCCTCGCGGGACGCACCTAGGCGTATATTTGGCCGTGCGGGTTTTTACTTATACCATACGCTGTCGCTTCGGCGCCCTGCTAGTGCTGCTGGCCGGGCTGGCCGGCTGCCAAGCTCAGCCTGAGGCGGCCAGCGGGCAGGCGGGGGCGACGCACCCGCCCACTGGCCACTTTGCGGGCACGCTAGATGTGCCTGGCCAGCCAGCCCTGCGGGCCGCGCTAGAGGTACGCCACCCGCGTCCCGGCCATTATGATGCCGAATTAGTAGTGCCTACTGCCCCAAGCCTCAGCTTTGTGGCCGACACCCTAGACTTTGCGCAAAATACACTACGGCTCGCGCGGCCCGGGCGGGCGGACGAAACCCTGACCCTGACGCAGCAAGGAGATTTTTGGCGCGGGGCGCTGGCTGTCGATTCGGTTACCTACCCAGTGCTACTGCTGCGGCGAGGGCCAGCTGAGCCAGCCGTATACCGGGTGCGGCGCGATGAAGTAGCGGGGCCTAGCGGCCAAGCGCTACTCTTCAGTCCCGCCGACGAAACGCTGCCCGGCGTGGCCCTGGCCGTATTTCCTACCTCCGACACAGCCCCTGGTGCCCCCGCTTGGGCCGATGCCCTGGCCCGCGAAGGCTACACCGTACTGCTGCTGCCCGCCGCCGATACTCTGGTGCCGCCGCACCTTACGGCCGCTCTTGCCTACTTGCGCCGCACGCCGGGCGTCGATACAGCGCGGGTGGGTGCCTGGGCGGCCGGCACGCGCGCGCCACTGCTAGCAACTATGCTTGCCGAGGCTACCCTAGGTGGACCCCGGCCGGCTTTCGTGGTAGTGCAGGGTGCCCCGCCCCCTACCGCTGCCACGCGCCCGGTGTGGCGCACGCTAGCCCGCAGCGGGCACGTGCTGGGCGTTTATGAAGCTACCGATGCATCGACAGTCCGCACAGCGGCGGACCTGCGCACTGCCCTGGCCAACCCACGCACCCGAGTACTGCGCGGCCAAGGCGCGGGGCTGGTAGAAGCCGTAGTGGGCTGGCTGCGCGAGCAGCAACCACCCCGCTAAATAAGCAGCAGGCCCTTTTCGCGCAGCAGCTGCCAGGCGGGACTTTGCAGGAAGTTTTCCCAGGAGCCGGCCCCGGCCGGAAAGCTGGCAGCGGCTTCCTTGAGCAGCACTTTGGTGTCGTAATCGGTGCTGAGGCGCGTGAGCAGCTGGTGCAGCCAGGGGCCGATGAGTTCGGTGGTTTTTACCTCAAAGTCCTCGGCCTGCTCGTAGCACGTGAGTACAGCGCGGGTCGTTTTTTTATCCTTGGGGCCATTGCTGCCGATGGTACGCAGTTCGAACTCAGGTGCGTTGCCGAGCCAGAAGAGGCGGCGGTTGGGCTGGGCAGCGTCGGGCTTATCGGGCTCATTCAGGGCTTGCTGAATGAGCTGACGGGGCACTGTGGGGCGCGGCGTTTTGAAATCGAACCAGAAACTGAGCGGCTCGCGCAGGGCCACCCCGTGCATGTAGTTGTAGAGGCTCTTGGCGAGGCCAGGGCCAAACTGCTCGTGGTTGGCACCTAGGGGGTCGTCGTGCCAGAGGTCGTTCCAGGCAAACGGGCCAGGCTCGGGACCCACGGCGGCCACCTGGTACTTAGCGGGGTTTTTCCCGACGGGCGAGTGGGCCGTCATCGAGAAGCGGTGCCAGTAGCCGCTCTGCACTATGCCCGCATCGAAGAGCTGGCGCACTACTTCCAGCGCGTCCACGGTTTCCTGAGCAGTTTGGGTCGGGAAGCCGTACATGAGGTAGGCGTGCACTAACACCCCCGCTGCCGTGAAGCCCTGCGTGACGCGCGCCACTTGGGCAATGGTCACGCCCTTTTCCATAAGCGCCAGCAGGCGGTCGGACGCCACTTCCAGCCCACCCGAGATGGCGATGCAGCCCGAGGCGGCCAGCAGCCGGCACAGGTCGGGCGTAAAGGTTTTCTCAAACCGAATATTACCCCACCAGCTGATGCTGACGCGGCGCTTGAGCAGCTCGATGGCGAGGTCGCGCAGGGCCAGCGGCGGCGCGGCTTCGTCTACAAAGTGAAAGCCCGTTTGGCCGGTTTGGGCTACTATCTGCTCGATTCTATCGACTAGCAGCGTAGCGGGCGCGGCTTCGTAGCGGCCGATGTAGTCGAGAGTGACGTCGCAGAACGAGCAGCGTTTCCAGTAGCAGCCGTGGGCCACGGTGAGCTTGTTCCAACGCCCATCGCTCCAGAGGCGGTGCATGGGGTTCAGCACCTCGATTACCGAGAGATAGTCGCCTAGGTGCAGGTCGGAGTAGTCGGGCGTGCCCACCTCGGGGTGCGGAATGTCGGGGTGCGGATAATTGAGGTACTCCACCTCGCCGGCCTCATTGCGCAGGAAGGTGCGCTGCAGCTCGCTTTGCGGCAGTTGGCCCTGCAAATAGGCAAAGAGCCGCAGCCAAGGACCTTCGCCGTCGTCTAGCGTCAGGTAATCGATATAGTCGAAGAAACGCGGCTCTTTCAAGCCGCGCAGCTCGGTATTGGGGTAGCCGCCGCCCATCACGGTGGCGGTGGCGGGGCGCACCTGCTTGATGCGCTGCGCCAGGCGAAGGGCCGCGTAGAGATTGCCAGGAAAGGGCACCGTGAAGCCGACAATGTCGGGCTGCACCTCGGCCAGCAGCTCGTCGAGCAGCTCCAGCAGCATGGTATCGACCAGGTTGGGCGCACTTTGCAGGGCGTCGTGCAAGGGGTCGAAGTGCGTGGCCGACATGGCTAGGCTCTCGGCGTAACGCGACAAGCCAAACTGTGGGCCCACGGTCTCCTTCACCAAGTCGGCTAGGTCTTCCAGATACAGCGTGGCCAGGTGGCGCGCCTGGTCGGTGAGGCCCATCGTGCCGAAGGCCGTTTCGAGGTCGGCCACGTTGTCGAAGCGGCTGGCTTCGGGCAAGAAGCGGCCGTGGCAGATGCGCGGTGCCAGCGTGAGGTCGCGGTTTTGCAAAAACCGAATGGCCGGGCCGATGGTGGCTTCGTAGCGGCGGCGTAGGCGCAGCATGCGCTTGGCATTGTCGCTGAGGTCGTAGCCCCCGGCCTCAATTTCGTCGAACATCCGCCCTAGGCCCTCTTTCGAAAACAGCTTGAGCACCAAGCCGATGCTAAGGTCGGCCTGCCGCACCTCGTAGCCCCTCCCCTTCAGAAAGCCTTTGATGTAGGCTGTGGCCGGGTAAGGGGTATTGAGCTGCGTGAGCGGCGGCGTGAGCAGCAGAAGGCGGGGCGAAGCGGTAGACACGGGACTACAAACCTACGGGCGGGCGCAGAGGTTCAGCCGTTTTGCGAAGGAAAGGGGGCTCATGCGCAAGGCAGTTCCGATTTGCGTGTTTCTTTGGGGGCACTTCTTACTTCCTCATTCTCATGATTTTCTTTTTCGGCACTGGCACCTCCATCATCAGCAACTTTGAACTAGTAGGCGTTTCGTGCGTCAATTGCGGCACGCGCAACTCCGTGTTCGTCACCGTTTATTCGCGCTACCTGCACTTGTTCTGGATTCCGGTGTTGCCGATGGGCAAAAGCAGCGTGAGCAAATGCGGCCATTGCCAGCAAGTATTTGAAGCCAAGCAGATGCCGCCCGCCTACCGCGAGCCAGCGCTGGAGGCACAGCAGCAGGCCCGCATACCAGTCACGAATTACCTGGCCCTGGCCGTAGTTGGGGTGCTTTTTGTAGGCTTGATGATAGTAGGCGCCCTAGGTGGCCAAAAGCACCCCACCGCCAAGCAACTGACCAATGTAGTGGGGACGGCCCCGACCGCCTCGGCCATGGAAGAAGCCTTGGTGGCCGCCGACCCCGCCGCTAATGAGCCGCTGCTGGAGGCCCCAAAAGTGGCCGACATCTATGCCATGCGCAACCCAGACAAACACTACAGCCTGATGCGCGTGGCTCGCATCGCGCCCGACACGGTCTACCTGCAAACCAGCACCTACCGGCCCACCAGCCTAGAGGCCGTGAGCGCGCACCCAGACTCCATAATGAGTCAGCTTAATAACTTCTTGATACCCATGCCCCGCGCCAATGTCGCGGCCATGAACAAGACCAAGCTCTTGACAGTAGTGCGTAAGTAATTAGCCATCTATGCCTACAAAGCCAAAAGAGCGAGCAGAGCTTAGACCTGCTCGCTCTTTATTATTTAATAGCCGCCCTTAGCACCCTCAATGGCGGCCCTAGCTAATGCCTTATATCGCAGGGTCGGCCGGCGTCGAAGAATTATTCTCGCGCTCGGTACGGGGATAAGGATAGAAGGTGCGGTTGCGCTCGGCGCCCGCAGTTCCGGGGCCGGGCCGGCTGAAGCGGCGGCTGTCGGGCAGGCGGAAGCCCTGGAAAGCTAGCTCGATGTTGCGGTTGCGCAAGATTTCGAGTAGCACGGCATCGGCGGTCACGGCGCCCGTGTAGGCACCTAGGGCCGCACCGGGAGGCGCTGTGGGCAGGCCATTAGAGTTGACGGGCGCGGCCGCAGTGCTCGTGCGCACTTGGTTTAGGAACGCCACAGCATTCGTCAAGTCATTTTTGCGCGCATACGCCTCGGCCTGAATAAGTAGCATCTCGCGCGGTACGTACACCGGAATAGGTGCATTGTTAGCGGTATAGAAGGCCAAGCCTCGGTTTTGGGTAGAAGTTGGATTGGCACGCACTAAGAAGGGCAGGCGCCGGTCGGCGGGGTCCGGTGTGAGCGCGCCGCTTAGCCCTAGGTTAGTGTCGGTAGGCTCAAACACGTTGCGGTTACCAAAGGCGACTTCAAAAATCGGGTTGCGGGTGTTGTCGTCGAAATTGAATAGCGACGCTTTCGTTAAGTCCACCTTAGCCGCAGCCGCAATGGCTTTATCGTAGTTGCCGGCCTCCAAGCTGTAGCGCGCAATGAGCGCTTGTAAGGTGTTGGCCAGGTCGAGGCCAGGCACAATTTTGCTGGTAAAGTCGGCCGACACGGGCGTAGTAGCGAGCTGCGCGGCAGCCGTTTCGAGCTGCGTTACGGCCGCCTCTAGCAGCTGAGCGCGGGGCACGAAGGGGGCATTGTCGCTGGTTACGAGGGGCGCTTGCTCAAAAAACTCGGCCAGCGTACCTAGGGCCAAGGCCCGGAAGATGCTGGCGTAGGCCACGATACCGCTGCGGGTGCCCGCCTCGGGCGCGTTGCCAGCATTGGCCAGCACGAGGTCGGCGTTGGCGCGCACCAGCTGGCACTGGGTCCAAACGTTGCGCACCACGCCGTTGCTATTGTTCACGTTGCCAGCCCCTAGGCTCACGTTATACTCCTCGATGTTGCCGACGTTGAGCACGTTCAGCTCGCGGGTGCTGAGGCCACCTAGGGCGGTGGCGTTGTAGAGCACACTCAGCAGGCCGCCTGTGCTGTAGCGGTACTGCAAGCCATTGCAGAGCGTGATGAGGCCATCGGACGACGTGACAACCTGCGTCTGATTGGCTGAGCTGGGGTTGGTATATTCCTTATTGCAGGCCCCGAGCGATAGCAGGGCGGCCAGAAAAAATAGCTTTTTCATAGTGATTATCTGCTATATGCGCTAGAATGTGGCCGAAAGCTTGAGCTGATACGTGCGCGGAATCGGCACATTACCGAAGTCGATGGCGCGCAGCAAGTCAGATGAACCGCCGGCGCTGGTTTCGGGGTCGAAGCCGTTGTAGTGGTCCCACGAATACAGGTTGCGGCCCACCAAAGCGATATTCAAGCCGCTGATAAACTTGGTGAACGTGGGCAGCGCGTAGCTCAGGGCCACCTCGCGCAGCTTCACGTAGGAGCCGTCATCGACCCGAAACTGCTGGGTGTTGTAGATGGCGAAGATGTAGCCACGGGGCAGGTCGCCGCGCAGTTCCTGCTCGGCTAGGTCGCCGAGGCCGACGCCCTGCCGGGTACGCTTGTCGGCATTGAACACGCTCACGCCGCGCACGGCGTCGAGAAGCAGGTGCAAGGACAGCTTTTTGTAGGCAAAATTGGTGTTGACAGAGCCCGTCCAGTTAGGGTTAGGGTTGCCAATGACGGCGTTGGCCACGGCGGTGCCGGCGGCGTAGCTGGGCTGACCGTTGGCTTCGCGGGCCGGCGTGAAGGTGGTAGAGCCCACGGCCTGGCCGCTGGTGCGCTCATCTTGCGGGAAGCCCTGGGGCGTGAGCAGCAGCGAGCCATCGGGGTTGCGGGCGTAGGTCGAGCCGTAGAACACACCCGCCGGCTGGCCGCTGAGCAGGTACACCGGCGCGCCGGCGGCGTTGTCAATCGAGATAGCTTGGGTAGCACCGCCCGAGCCCGGCAGGTCGAGCACCTTGTTGCGGTTGCGGTTGTAAATAAGCGTCAGGTCCCAGGTAAAATCGGTGGTTTTCACGGGCGTGGCGCTCAGCACCACTTCGAGGCCGCGGTTTTCCATTGTGCCCACGTTGGCTGTCACGCTGGAGCCGCCCGTAGATGGTGCGGTATTGCGCTGCACCAGTAGGTCCGTGATTTTTTGCCGATACACAGTTACTCCCAGCCCCAGCCGGTCGTTGAGGAAGCCTAGGTCGGCACCCCCTTCCAGCTCATTGTTGCGCTCGGGTCGCAGGCCTAGGTTGCCCAGCAGCGTGCTTGGCACAATAGTATTGCGCCCCAAAAAGCCAACCGGCTGGAACTGATAGAAGCGCGTGTAAGGATTATTGCCGGCCAGGTTGCCCGCCTCGCCGTAGCTGGCGCGGAGCTTAAACGTGCCGAAAGGCTTGGCAATGCCCGCGTTCTTCCAAAAGCTGAGGTCCGACACCACCAGCGATGCACTGACCTTGGGGTAATATTGGTTGGTTTGCGACTCGGCGAAAATGGTAGAGCGGTCGCGGCGAATGGCCCCGGTCAGGAACAATAAATTTTGATAGCCAAGGGTGGCCTGCGCGTAGAGGCCGCTGAGGTCAAACTGGCCGAGGTAGTAGCTGGACGTAACCGTAGTGCTGGCCGCCCCGCTCACGGTCGTGATAAAGGGCGCCAAATTTTGGCCCTGTGTAGAGGTAAGCTCTTGGCGGCTATACTGGTAGCTATAGCCCGCCAGTAGGTTCAATTTCAGCTTTTCGGTTAGGTAGCGCTCGTAGCCCACGTTCAGGTCAGAGTTGAGCTGCACCGCCACGTTGTTAGCGTTTGAAGCGTAGCCTAGGGGGTAGCGAGCGGCGGGCAGGCCCGCCGTGGCCTGGTATGGGTAGGGCCGGATGTAGCCCTGCCCGGCTTGCGAGTAGGCATCTACCCCCAGCACATAGTCCACGCTCAGGCCCTTCACTGGCGTCAGGTTTACTTGCACGTCGCTCACGGTGCGGTTCACACCCTGCGTAAACTTCATGTCCTCGATGGTCGAGAGCGGGTTGACGCGGGTAGGCTCCACAGCCAGCAGGTTGCCAGCCGCGTCGCGCTGCGTAATGTCGTAGATGTTGTTGGTGATATTGACCGAGTTAATGGGGCTGTAGAAGACATTGCCATTAGCCTTCTCATTCGAAAAGCTATTGATGTAGCTGATGCCCGCCGACACCTTGGCCCAGTCGGTGAGGCGTTGGTCGATGCGCGCCCGCAGGTTGTAGCGTGTGAAGTCGGTACCCTTCACAATACCCTGGTTTTTGAGGTACCCTAGGGAAAAGTAGTACTGCGTGCGCTCCGAGCCACCAGCCACCGACACGGCATCGTCGGTGCCGTAGCCGGTGCGGAAAACCTGGTCGAAGTAGTTGTAGCGCGTCACATCTACCTGGTTGGTAGCGAGCTGGGTCGTAGCGTTGGCGCGGGTAATGCCGGTGGTCGTTACGCCGGGGTTGGCGGCCACCGCTGGCACCCCAATGGTGTAGAGCCTCAGCCCGGCGTAACCAAACTGCCGGCCGTAGGTGTTCACCGGCACCATGTGGCGCAACTCATTTAGCTGAAAGCTACCCGAAAATGACACCCTAGGGACCCCCGCCTGCCCGCGCTTGGTAGTAATGAGCACCACGCCATTGGCCGCCCGCGACCCATACTGCGCCGCCGCCGCTGCACCATTGATGACATTGATGCTGGCAATATCATTGGGATTGAGGTCAGCCAAGCGGTTTTGACCAGCATTAGCCGAGCCGATGTCATTGCTCAAGGCCAGCTGCGAGACGTTGGTGCTGGCGTTGCTCACAATTACGCCGTCGATGACGTAGAGTGGGTCGGAAGAGCCCGTCAGCGAGTGCACCCCGCGCAGGCGCACCGAGATGGAGCCAGCCGGGTCACCCGAGTTCTGCGTGATTTGGGCGCCCGGCACTTTGCCCTGCAAGGAATTGAGCACGCCACCCGAGCCGCTTTGGGTCAAGTCGTTGCCATTGATGGTGCTGATAGCGTTGCCGAGTTCGCGGCGACTGGTGGTTACAGTCGAGCCTACTACCACTACCTCGTCGAGGTCTTGGCGGCTTTCGGCCAGGGTCACGTCGGTGGTCACCGTTTCGGCGGACCCTAGGGTAATGGGCCGCGCCTCTGTCTTATACCCCACCAACGATACCGTGAGGGTGTAGGCGCCGGCCGGTCGGGTACCCGTAAGCGAGTACGCGCCATCGTTGCCCGAAGAGGCACCTAGGCCAGTGCCTTTTAGTAGCACCGTGGCGCCGGGCAGTCCCTGCCCCGTGGCATCCGTGATGCGGCCTTGCAGCGTAAAGCGCTGCCCCGCAGCAGACTGCGCCCAGGCAGCCGTATGCAACAACACCAAGCAAAGCAGCAGGAGCATCCCCTGCGGCCAGCCTCGGCCAGAAGAGTAAAGTTTGGGCATAGAAAGAAGGGAAAAGAGGAAAATATTCTACCGCGTCAATGATAAGAAATATTTTCATTTTTCCTTAATCTGCTGCTACTCACAGCCCCTTTGGCTTATGATGAATGCCCTACCTCTGTAAATCCAGGTATAGCCTAAACAATAAATAAAACAACGTCTGTCATGCTGAGCTTGCGAAGCATCTTCTCACGCTAGGTAATCTCAACGTGAGAAGATGCTTCGCAAGCTCAGCATGACAGAAGAAAGGGAACAGTACGTGTCCCAAGCTGCTGAATCAACATCTCGGCCTGACAAGCCCTAGCTACCTCGTCGATATGCTTAAAACGGCACTACCAGCTTCACTCCCACATTGCGGCCGGGGTTGAAGATGCCGAGCCGGCCGCTCGGCGAGGCGGCGTAGTACTCGAAGTACTTGAGCCGGCTGAGGTGCGACTGATATGCCGTATCAAACAGATTATCAACCTGCGCGAATAGCTGCAAGGCCTCGCGCCCGGCCTTGGTACGCCAGGTGGTACCTAGGCCCACGCCCAGCAGCACGTAGCCGGCGGTGGCAGTTTCGGCGCCATCCACGGCGTAGTAGCGGTTTTGGCGGGCGGTGCCGTCCAGGGTCAGGCGCAGGTAGCTGGCCGCAAGGCGGGCGCCGGGCCGCGTGGGCGCCGTGAGGCGCAACTCGGTGCGGGCCTGGGCGGGTGGCATCAGGGGTAGGTAGCGGGCGGCATCACCCACTCGCTCGCGCAAGGCGGGGTTGTCGTTGAGGCCTACCACGAGGGCGGCGCCGGTGCGCCAGCTCAGCCAGGGCAGGGCGACCGGGTGCAGGTTGAAGCTGATTTCGCCGCCGTAGAGGCGAGCGGCGGCCTGCTGATACTGGTAGGTAGCATTGCCGGGCACCACCTCCACGGGTTGGCCCTGAGCATCGAAAAGCCGCGCCTGGTAAATGAAGTTATCCACGTAGTTGTGGAAAACTTCGGCGCTGGCTTCCCAGTTTTTCGACTGCCACAGCACACCTAGGTCCTCCTGCAACGAGAACTCCGGCTGAAACCCACGGTTGCCCAAGTACACGATGTGCGCGCCAGGGTCAAGGCCATTGGAGCCGATTTCGGGGATGTTGGGCGCCCGGTAGCCGCGCGCTATGTTGGCGCGCAGCACCAGGTGGCTACCCAGGGCGTAGCTGCCGCCCAGGCTGGCCGAAAGCCCCCGATAGGCATTGCGAAACGTCGGGAATTGTAGGGCTGCTCCCGGCGTGCCGGCCCCCGCAGCACCGTCAAAACCCGTTCCTAGGTTGGGCGCTACGTAGAAATCATCCCAGCGCACCACGCGGGTGTCGTAGCGTAGGCCGCCGGTTAGCTCCAGCTTGCCTAGGGTCTTTTTAGCCACGCCAAAGCCACCGATGTCAAACAAACGGTACGCCGGAATGGGGAAGTCGGTGGCTTGCAAGTGGGTATTCACCTGGCTCATGCCGTTGCCGCCCACAGTCAGCTCTAGGCCATGCCAGGTGGGCAGCAGGTAGCGCGCCTCGTAGCTGGTGGTGGTCAGGCGCAGGTCGAGGCCCGGCTGGTCGGGCGCGGTGGGGTGGTTGAATTCCTGGCGGTGGTTTTGCTGCACGCCCAGCAGCAGGCGCAGCTCGCCGGCGCCCAGCTTCACCTCGCCGCTGGCAAAGGCCCGGTAGTGCCGAATGTGCTGGCGCAAGTCACCAATACGGTAGCTGCGCAGCTCGGAGTCGGGCACCACTGGGCGGTTGCGGATGTCGTCGGCATCCGACTCGAACACCTGCCGGGTGAAGGCGCGGCTCAGCGAGTCGCGGCTGCCGTCGGGTATTTCCTGATGGTTGTCGTAGGTCGTGAGCCAGAGGTGGGCGCCGCCCCAGCGCTTTTGCACGCCCACCATGCCCGTCAGCGTCAGCTCTCTAAAGCCGGTGTTGTACACGCGCCCATCCACGGCATTGCGGTAGTCGCGGGCTAGGCGCTGGCTGGCGCGGAAGCTTGTTTGTAGGCCGTTCTTCTGATAATTGAGCCCTAGGGACGCGCCCAATAGGCCGTTCACTGACTGGTACTCGGTTAGGGCCTCGCCGTGTAGCTCGCCGGCCGGGCCACTAGGTAGCGCGGGCAGCAGGTTTACCACGCCAGCCACAGCGTCGGAGCCATAGAGCAGGCTGGCTGGGCCTTTCACCACCTCCACCCTATCCACGCCGTAGGCATCGACCTCGATGCCGTGCTCGTCGCCCCACTGCTGCCCCTCCTGGCGCAGGCCATTGTAGAGCGTCAGCACGCGGTTGTACCCTAGGCCCCGGATGAACGGCTTGCTTACGTTGGGGCCGGTCGTGACGGCGCTCAGCCCGGGCACGCCCCGCACAGCCGCGTCGATGACGTTGGTGCTGGCATTCAAGCGAATTTCCCTCTGGCTCAGCGCCGCAATGGGTACCGGCGAGCGGCGGATTTCGGTAGCTCGCCCTACCCCCGTTACTACCACTTCCCCTAGGGCTTTTTCGCTAGCTTCTAGCTTTACTAGCAAAGGTTGGGCGAGCGGCAGCGTCACGGCCGAGCGGACTGTGGTGTAGCCGACAGCGCTGACTTCCAGCTGCTGCGGCCCAGCGGGAAAGTCCGGCAACGTGAAGTCGCCCGCCGCATTGGCGGTGGTGCCTTGGTGCAGGGCGGGCACAGCCACGCTGGCATAAGGCACGGGTTGCCCGGCAGCATCTTGCACGTGGCCGCGCAACGCTTGGGCCTGGGCCAAAAAGGGCATAAGTAGCAGGCAGAGGAGAAGTTGCTTCATAACATACCCGGTAATAAAAGCCCACACCTAGGGGCAAGGCGCGGCCCAGAGCCAGCTTTTCAGCCGCTTGAAAAAGAGAAATCGTCGTCAGAAACGGGGCTACTGAAAACCCCTCATTGGCCGGGTGAGTAGGCGGGCGTTGCTGCCCGCGCTACTCGTTGCCCGCCACCGTTTGCCAGAGTAAAAACACGTTGAGCGCAATGATGAGCCCCGCTACCACCCAGGACACCACGCGCACCCAAGGCCGGTTCACGAACACGCCCATTTTGAGCTTGTCGTTGGTAAAGAGCACCAATGGCACTACTGCGAAAGACAATTGCAGCGACAGTACTACTTGGCTGAATACCAAGAGCTGCCCAGTGCCTTTTTCACCATACAAGATGGCGACTACCAGCGCCGGCACCACCGCCACCAACCGCGTAATGAGGCGGCGCAGCCAGGGCTTAAGGCGCAGGTTGAGGAAGCCTTCCATTACAATCTGGCCGGCTAGGGTGCCGGTCAGCGTCGAACTTTGGCCCGAGGCCAATAGTGCGATGGCGAACACGGCGCTAGCTGCCCCCGCCCCCAGTACTGGCGTGAGGAGCTTGTGCGCATCGGCAATGTCGGCCACGTCTTCGTAGCCCTTGCCATGGAATGCCGCCGCGGCCGTGACCAGGATGGCGGCGTTAATGAAGAAGGCCAGGAATAAGGCCACCGTCGAGTCGATGGTAGCAAACTTGATGGCCGAGCGCTTGCCAGCCTCCGTGGGCACTATCTGGCGCACCTGCACGATGCTGCTGTGCAAATACAGGTTGTGAGGCATCACGGTGGCCCCTAGGATGCCGATGGCTACATAGAGCATAGCCGGGTTGGTCACGACTTCGGGCTGCGGCACCAGGCCTTTGGCCAGGCCCAACCAGTCGGGCTTTGAGGCAATGATTTCGTAGAGAAAGCAGGCGAATATCAAAAAGATAAGTCCCGCCACCAGGCTTTCAATAAGCTTGAAACCTTTATTTTGCATCAGCAGCACCAGCAGCACGTCGAGCGTGGTGATGGCAACTCCCCAGGGAAGGGGCAGGCCAAAGAGCAAGTTGAGCGCTATGGCCGACCCAATGACCTCAGCTAGGTCACAGGCTGCGATGGCCACCTCGCAAAGCAGCCATAGGGCGATGGCCACGGGCTTGGAATAGTTATCGCGGCAGGCCTGGGCCAGGTCGCGGCCGGTCACGATGCCGAGCTTGGCGGCCAGGTGCTGCAAGAGCATGGCAAACAGATTCGAGATGAGCACTACGCTCAGCAGCGTGTAGCCAAAGCGGGCGCCACCGGCCAGGTCGGTGGCCCAGTTGCCGGGGTCCATGTAGCCCACGGCCACCAGCAGCCCCGGCCCCCAGTAGGCCCGAAAGCGCTGCCAAAAGGTAGCGCCCGCTCCTGGTACCGGGATACTGGCGTGTACTTCGCTGAGCGAGGTGCCGCGGCGAGCGTGGCGCCAGCCCGGCTCGGGCACCGAGGCGGCCGGAGTGTCAACGGTGGTAGTAGAAGGTAACAACACGTAATACTTAAGTAATTAGAGCAAAAGTAACTGAATTTTTAGATTAGCCTAAAAATTATTTTAAACTAACCTAAATACTGCAAAAACCCGTAAAAGGTTTCTGCCTAGGCACCCGCTCGGGGCATCTGTGGTTGGGGCTTGTACGGCCGTACCTGCTGGCTCCGTTTCGTGCCGACCTTTGCGGGCCTTTTTCACAAATTTTTTCTTCATGGCTGCTTCGCCTGGCCTCAAGCGCCGCCTAGGTTTGCTTTCGCTCGTCGTTAGCATAGGTTTGGTGCTCACCAAGTTTTACGCTTATCGCCTCACCCACTCACAAGTGGTGCTGACAGATGCGCTGGAGAGCATTATCAACGTATTCACGAGCGGTTTTGCGCTGTACAGCCTATACCTGGCCGACCTGCCCAAAGACGAAAACCATCCCTACGGCCACGGCAAAATCGAGTACCTATCGGTGGGCTTCGAGGGCGCGCTGATTTTTATTGCGGGGGCATTCATCCTGTACAGCGCCACGCTCAGCTTCATCCACCCGCACCAGGTAGCGCGGCCCGATTGGGGCGTAGCGCTGCTGGCGAGCACGTCGGTGGTCAATTTTGGCCTAGGGCTGTGGCTGGTGCGGGCCGGGCGCAAGGTGCAGTCGGTGGCGCTGGTGGGCGATGGGCAGCACCTTTACATCGACGCACTCACGAGCATTGTGTCGTCGGCGGCGCTGGTGCTGGTTCACTTCACGGGCGTGCTGCGCTTCGATGCGGGCGCGGCGCTAGGTCTAGGTGCCTTCATCTTGTTTAACGGCTACCAAATGCTGCGCAGCGCCGTGGGCGGCCTCATGGACGAGAGCGACCTGGCCACCGTGGCCGAGGTTATTGCCGAGCTACAGCGCCTACGCCGCCCCTGCTGGATAGACGTGCACAACCTACGTGTGCAGCGCTACGGTGCTAACCTGCACATCGACTGCCACATGCAGATGCCCTACTACTTCTCGCTCGAAAAAGTGCACACCGAAATTCACGAAGTAGAGGAGCTAATTCGGGCGCGCTTCGCGGCGGTTGAAATCGAGATGTTTGTGCACGCCGACCCGTGCTCGTACGCGGCCTGCTCGCTGTGCCACATGCCCGACTGCCCCGTGCGCCACCATGCCTTTGAGCACGAAGTGGTGTGGGACATTCACAACGCCGTGAAAGATGAGCGCCATCATTTGACAATGAGCAATCAACAGTGAGCAATAAACTGTCATTGCGAGCGCAGCGCGGCAATCTTTCCTTCACGCTAGAGGCAGTACCACGACGATGAAGGATTGCCGCGCTGCGCTCGCAATAACAAATGCTAGCTACAGCTTACTTCGCCGGGCTGGTCCACTTGCTGTCTTTCAGGCGGAAGCGCCAGGGCAGCGCCACAGCTTCGGCACCAGCGTACTCTAGGCCCACGCGGGAGCTAGCGATTACTTGTTCATCCTGAACAATTTCGCCCGCGTCTTCAAACCAAATGTGAGGCCCAGTTACCAGCTCGCCAGTGAGGGCAGGCGTGAGACCTAGGGCTTGGCTGAGCACGCCGGGGCCCGCGGTGAGGTTACGGGCTACGGCGGCCAGCCCGCGGCGGCGCAGCATCACGTCGAGACCTTCGAGCGGCTCGATGGCCCGGATAAGCACCGTATCCGGGTGCTCGGCATCGTAGGTCGTGATGTTGAAGAGCGTGTGCACTCGGTACACGGTATAGAGGTAGGCCGTGCCGCCGGGCTGGTACAGCCCCCGCGCCTGCTTGGCCTTGCGCTGCAAGTGCAGCGTGATGCTGGGGTCGCCCTCGTGGCGATAGGCTTCGGTTTCGACGATGCGGCCGCCCGTCAGCTCGCCATTGATGCGGGTGAAGACGCGCTTGCCTAGCAATTGGCGGGCGATGGTGAGCACGTCGGGGCGCTCGAAGAAGGACCTAGGAAGTAGCAAGGAAGTGTAAGGTTGTCATTGCGAGCGCAACGGAGTGAAGCGTGGTACTCTCTTTGGGCCGCTAGGCCGGTAACGGCAATAAGGCTGACGGGAAGAAAAGATTGCCGCGCTTACTTCGTTACGCGCGTACTAACAGACAGTTCACCTATTGTACATTTGTAGTGCTATGGTGACCAGACTCTTTTTAGGAGCGAGGTTGAAAAGGGAATTCGGTTTAAGTCCGAAGCTGTCCCCGCAACTGTACGCGCTACATCGGGGTGGGCACCCCATGCCACTGCCAGCGCCGGCTACCCCCTAGGTAGCCAGCGCCGCGGGAAGGCCGCCCATCCGGCAGCGCAAGCCAGGAGACCTGCCACGGCACTTACCAGGTTCAGCGCTCGCGGCGGACGGGCGGAGAACGGCAGCGTGCGTCGGCGCCGGGCCCTAGGCTTGGCTATGCTGCCGCTGCCGGCCTCAGCTTCAGCGTGGCTGGCCAGCAATTATGGCCAACCTACACTGGGGTTTTGAACTGAATTTTCGCTTGAAAATTTAGTTCGTGTTAGTTTTCAATTCGTTCCTAGGTACCCTCTCCTGCACTCGCCGCGGGCCGGCTGGCTACGCTCTGGCCCTAGGGCTGCTAGCCAGCTTGCCTGGGCACAGCCAAGCGCCAGCAGCGCGCTCCGACACACTGGTGGGCCGGCGCCACCAGCTGCCCGAGGCGCAGGTGCGGGCCGTGCGGCCCGAGCGCTTTGCGGTGGGTAGCCAGCGGCTCGAAGTAGATTCGGCGGCGCTGGCGCAGTACCGGGGCGGCACAGCGGCCGATGTGCTTGGCGCGCGCTTGGGGCTGTACATCAAGAACTACGGGCCGGGACAGCTGGCGACGCTGTCGCTGCGGGGCACCTCGGCGCAGCACACCGCTGTGCTCTGGAACGGACTTAATATCGCCCTGCCTACCCTAGGGCAGAATGACCTGGCACTGCTGCCCATCAGCGGCAATACGCAGCTCTCGGTGCAGCTAGGGCCGGCCGCCGCGCTTTACGGCAGCGGGGCCGTGGGCGGCGCACTAGTGCTGCGCACCGAGCCCGACTGGCGGCCCGGCCTGCGCGGCAGCGTGCAAGGCGACCTAGGCAGCTTTGGGCTGCGCGGGGGCAGCCTAGAGGCCCGCGCCGCCACCACGGCCGTGGCCGTGCGGGTGGCCGCCAGCTACCGCCAGGCCCAAAACGACTACCCCTACCTGGTGCGCGAGCCTAGCGGCCTAGTGCGCTACACCATGCGCAACGCCGCCCTGCGCCACCAGTGGAGCATCAGCCCCGATGTGGCTTGGCGCGTGGGCACGGCTGGCGAACTCACGGCCTCGGTATGGCTGACCGACGCCGACCGCGAAATCCAGCAGGGCACGGGCGTGGCTGGCTCCAACGCCCGCGAAATCGACCAAAGCCGCCGCTTGGTGCTGGGCTACCGCCAAGTGACCCCGCGCGGCGGGCAATGGCAGGTGCGCGGCGCGTGGTTTGAGGACATTATCAATTACTCCGACCAGGGCGCCGTCAGTAACTCGCGGGTGCGCACCACCCAGAGCCAAGCCGAGTACACGGCGCCGCTGAGCCAGCGCGCTAGCCTGCGCCTAGGGGTCGAAGGCCAGCACTTTGCAGCCGTGGTTGACGGCTACGGCCCCAACGCCATCACCGAAAACCGCGCCGCGGCCTTCGGCCTGCTGCGCTACGACCCGCGCCCCGGCCTGCGCCTCTCGGCCAATGTGCGGCAGGCCGCGCTGCCCGCCGGGCTGGCGCCCCTCACCCCCACCCTAGGTGCCGAGTGGGACTTGTACCAGGCTCAGGCGCTCGATTCACTGGCGGCCGCCGACCGGCCGGGCCTCACCCTCAAGGCCAGCGTGGCGCGCACCTACCGCGCCCCTACCCTCAATGAGCGCTACTGGCAGCCGGGCGGCAACCCCGATTTGTTGGCCGAATCGGGCCACGGTTACGAAGCTGGGCTGCGCCACCGCGTGGCGCCGGGCGCGCACTTGCTGCTCGAAACCGAGCTCACGGCCTTTTACCAGCTGGTCGATAACTGGGTGCAATGGTTGCCCCTAGGGGCAGGCGGCACTTACTCGCCGCGCAATTTGCGCCAGGTGCGCAGCCAGGGCTTCGAGGCCAGCACCGCCTTGCGTGGGCACCTAGGACGCTACCGGGCGTCGGCACGCCTAGCCTACAGCTATACCCAAACTCAGAAAACCCAGGGCGTGGCCGCCGATGCCGACCCCGTGGGTGTGCAGCTGGCTTTCGTGCCGCTGCACCGCGCCAACTTCACCACCGACCACGGGTGGCGGGGCTGGCTGGGCAGTGCCACCTACACCTTCACGAGCTATGTGTACACCGATGCCTCAGCCAGCGGCTTTTTGCCAAGCGTGGGGGTGCTGAGCGCCACGCTTGGCCGCACCGTGCCGCTGCCCGGCCGCACCAGCCTCACGCTGCTGCTCCAAAGCACCAACCTGCTCAACCATCGCTACGACAGCTACCCGGCCCGGCCGGCACCACCTAGGGCCTACAGCGTTAGCCTGCGTTTCGCTTATCACTGATTTTCAATACCACTCTATTTATCCGCCGCTATGTCGGCAAAATCTTTTTTATGACCAAGTATTTAGCTACCCTCTTAGTGGGTGCTGCCGCGCTGGCAAGCTGTAACAACCCCGACAACGAATTTGGCCCCCTGGTGCCAAGCGCCCCTGGTGTATATATCCTCAGCGAAGGGCAGTTTGGCCAGGGTGGCGGTACGGTGAGCGCCTACGGCGTGGCCAGCAAAACCACGCTTATCGACGCCTTTGGCAGTGTGAATAAAAGTGCCAGCCTCGGCGACGTGGTGCAGGACATGGGCGTGGTAAACAACCGCGGCTATATCTGCGTCAACGCTTCTAATAAAGTAGAGGTGGTGAGCGTGCCCGACTTCGGCTCGGTGGCCACTATCCGCAACATTCGGCAGCCGCGCTACTTCGCGGCTGCGTCGGCCACACGGGGCTATGTCACGTCGTGGCGCGGGCCCTACACCAACTATGCCCCTGGCAAGGTAATGGTGCTCGACCTCACGAATAATACCGTTATCGACAGCATCACGGTGGGCCGCTGCCCCGAGCAGCTAACAGTGCTCAACGGCAACGTCTACGTGCCTAATAGCTACGACAACACAGTATCGGTAATCGATGCGAGCACTAATAAGGTGACTTCGACCGTGACGGTAACGGCTGGCCCGCAAAATGTGGTAACCGACCAGGCCAACAACCTGTGGGTGCTGTGCTCGCAGCCCTACGGCACCACCAGCACGCCGCCCGCCGCGCTGGTGCGCTTTGCGCCCGGCAGCACTACCGCCCAGCTCACGCTGCCCTTCGCCAGCAGCGGCCCGCGCCAGCTACGCATCAGCCCCGACAAAAAGCAGCTCTACTACAGCTACAACGGCGCCGAGTACAAGATGGCCACTACCGATACGGCGCTGCCCACCACCGTTTTTATGCGCCGCAATTTCAATGGCTTTGCCATCGACCCGCGCGATAACTCCATCTACGGAGCCGTGTCGACGGGCTTCACCACTAATGGCTACTTCCTGCACTACCCCGCCGGCGGCGGCAAGGCCCTCGACTCGGTAACGGTGCGCGTGGGTCCCAACGGCTTCGCTTTCTATTAATTACTACTACCCTTTCTGAGCTGAAAACAAACGCTTACCTACTGCCAAAAAGCCTGCCCCATCTACATGGAGCAGGCCTTTTTGTATGCTAGTTGCGCAGCAGCTAGTCGGCAATGCCGTCGTGGTTGCGGTCTTTGGCGCGGTCGGCGGCTTTGTAAAGCTCTTTGCCGGTGGGGCGGTTGGTGGTATCGCGCGGAATGCCAGCGGCCAGCGAGTCGCCGTTGTTGGTGCCCTCTTTCGGGGCAGTAGGGCCTTTTTTGGCCGAGCCTTTTTCGACGTTGGTGTCGCCAACATCGCCGCCGCTGTTGCAGGCGCTCAGGGCGAGGGGAAGGGCAGCGGCCAGGGCCAGAAGGCGTAGGGTGCGGTTCATGGGGAAAGAAAAGAAATAAGTGGCCGCCCGCGAGCGCGGCCTAGGTGAGCAGTGTCGGCAGTAGCCCGGCGCGCCGGGGCCGGCGGCCTAAGCCCTGTGGGTATGTGGCAGTACCGAAAAATGGCCCGCCGGGTTTTGGGTGCTGGCCCGCACCTAGGCTATAGTTGCCGCCGATGCGGTAAATTTGCCCCGATGGCTCGCTCTGCTTCTCCGTTTCTGCGCCTGCGCCAGCGCGTGGCCGCCTACCGCTGGCGGCGCGTGGGGGTGCTGGCGGGCAGTAGCTTAGCGCTGAGTTTGGCGTTGGTGCTGTATCTTTTCGGCGTCAGCGACCACTTCTTTGGCCGCCTTTTTTCCACGTTTTTCGTATGGTTCTGGCTGCTTGCCGTGACTTTTTTGGGGGTAGTGCCGTTTATTACCTGGGCCACCACGCACTGGTTTGGGCCTAGCTGGCAGGGCCAGGATGCGCCGCCGGTGCGGCGCCCTGCCCGCCCGGCCGCTCCCAAAGTCACGACTCGTCGTTCTTCTACTTCTACAACGTAATTCTACCCCGTGAAAACCAATCTGCTGCACATCAAAAACATGGTTTGCCCGCGCTGCGTCGAGGCGGTTCAGAATCTGCTGGTGAAAGCTGGCTACGAGCCCACCGCCGTGACCCTAGGCCAAGCGCGCTTGTCGCCGAGCACGCCCGTTGACCCCAAGGCCGTGGCCCCGCTGCTGCGCGAGGCGGGCTTCGACGTGCTGCTCGACCGCGCCGAGCAGCTCACCGAGCAGATTAAAACTGTGCTGCAAGAGTACCTGGAGCACCTGCGCACGGCCCCGGCCCCGCTCACCACGTCGGCTTTTCTGGCCGACCGCTTTGCCACTACTTATTCGCACCTCAGCAAAGTATTCTCGCGCACGGCCAACCTCACCATTGAGAAGTACCTCATTCGCATGAAGATAGAGCGCGTGAAGGAAATGCTCAGCTACGGCGAAATGACGCTGGTGCAGATAGCCGACCAACTGCGCTACAGCTCGGGCCAGCACTTGAGCAATCAGTTCCGCCAGGTGACGGGCCGCTCGGTAAGTGAGTTTCGCCGCATGCTGCAGCCCGACCGCTTGTCGCTCGACGCCCTAGGCTAAGACACACTAGCTAGTTACCAAAAAGGCCCATGCTGTTTGCAGCATGGGCCTTTTTCATTGTTACTTTCTTACCTAGGCAGCATAAGCCTTGCAGGCCTCCACGCACTCGCGGCAGGTTTGGGCGCACTGCTGGCAGTGGTCGTGCTGGTGCTTGCCGCACTCGTCGGCGCACTTCTGGCAGATTTCGATGCACTCCTTAATGATGTGCTGGGCGTGGGGAGAGTTGCGAGCGATGAAGGCGGAGGTGAGCCGACAGATATCAGCACAGTCGCGGTCGGTGCGAATACAAGGCACCATCATTTGAATATTGTCTTCGCCGAGGCAGGCATCGGCGCAGTATTCGCAGGCGGCGATGCAGCGACCTAGGGCATCGAGAAGGGAGCGGTAATCTTGGGGAGCGTTTTTCATGGGAGCGAGAAAGTAGAAGCGTATTAGCCACAACAGCGTGGCTCCTACCTTCTACGCAACTAGGCTAACCTGGTCGGTGCAAAGTAGTGGCCGCCAGCGTGCAGGATTTGGGCCTGCACCTTGGCTAGCCCGAATCCTGCACGCTGGTGGCCTCAACCTTATAGGCTGGCCAGTTGACCATTAGCAGCGCAGGCACGTTACATGAGTTCTTGATTAGCGCTTGTTTATGAAACTACCTGCTTACGTCCTGCTGGCTGCTGGCCTAGCGGCCACCCCGGCCCTAGCCCAGCACCAAAATCACCAGATGCCCGGCATGACGATGCCCAGCGACACCGCCCACCGCGCCACTGGCAAAGGCCATAAAATGAATGGTATGGCCATGCCCGGTGACAGCAGCCACGCCAGCCACCACATGGCTGGCATGGACATGGGCGGCATGAACATGAGCCACGCCTACTCGCGCAACCTGCCCATGAACCGCAATGGCTCGGGCACGGCTTGGCAGCCCGACCAGACGCCCATGTACATGTGGATGCAGCACAAGGGCCCCTGGATGCTGATGTACCACGGCAGCGCCTTCGGCCGCTACACCAGCCAAAACTTCAACCACCGCGACGCCCGCGGCTACCGTAGCGCCGTGGATGGCCCCAACTGGTTTATGACCATGGCCCAGCGCCAAGTGGGCCAGCGTGGCCTGCTGAATTTTAGCTTGATGATGAGCCTCGACCCGCTGACTGAAACGCGGGGCGGCTACCCGCTGCTGTTTCAGACCGGCGAGTCGTACAAGGGCCAGCCACTCATCGACAAGCAGCACCCGCACGACTTGTTTTCGGGGCTGAGCGTGGCTTATACCTACGCCTTTTCGAAGGATATCGACCTAACGGCCTACCTAGGGTACCCCGGCGAGCCCACCATCGGGCCCACGGCGTTTATGCACCGCATTTCGGCCATGCCGAACCCCGACGCGCCACTGTCGCACCACTGGACCGATGCCACGCACATCACCTACGGCGTAGCCAGCCTGGGGCTGCGCTACAAGCAGTTTAAGCTGGAGGGCAGCAACTTTACGGGCCGCGAGCCCGACCAGTACCGCTACGACTTTGACCGACCTAGGGCCGACTCCTGGGCCGCCCGCCTCAACTGGAACCCCACTTCGGAGTTGGCTTTGCAGGTGAGCCACGCCTTCATCAAAAGCCCCGAGGACCTGCACCCCGACGAAAATGTGCACCGCACCACGGCCTCGGTGCTGCACAGCCGCACCTGGGGCGACCATCAATTTATCGCTTCCTCGCTGGTGTGGGGTATGAACGAGGGCCACGGCGCCCACCCCGAGCACGCCGTGCTGGCCGAAACCAACCTCACGCTGGGCCGGCCCACCTTCTACGGCCGCTACGAGTGGGTACAAAAGGATACAGAAGAGCTGAGCTACTACGTGCCTGGCCCCGCCGACGCGCCGTTGGACATGGTCTTCAATGTACACGCTCTCACCCTAGGTAGCAGCTACCGCCTCACTAACCTAGGCGGCGCGCGCGGCCCCGAGCTGAGCGTGGGTGGCCAAATCACGGGCTACGTCATCCCTAGCACGCTGCAAAACGACCAGCGCGGGCGCGGCTTTGGGCAGCAGCTGGGCTATGGTAAGCTGCCGCTTTCGGCCTCGGTGTATGTGCGCCTGACGGCACCCTGGATGCAGATGGGGCGCATGTAGGCGCCGGTTATTTTACGCGGCGTGGGCAACCCTTGGGGCAGTAAGCTACTCTAGGGAAGTATCTTGGCACCCGCTCTTTCTCCGCGTAGCTTATGAAAACCCGCTGGCTGTTTCTGGCCGCTCTTCTCTCCTCCACCACGTTGCCGGGCTGGGGCCAGGCGCCCACACCCGACCCCAAGGCGCCCTACAAGGCCGAGCAGGATACGGCCTTCCGCCGCGGCTCGGGCCTCACGCTCGACAACCTGAGCAAGCAGCAACTTGAAAATCTGGCCGTGCTAGGCCTGGTTTGGGGCTTTGTAAAATACTACCACCCCGCCGTGGCACGCGGCGACTACAACTTCGACGCCGAGCTGCTGCGTGTGCTGCCGAAGGTGCTAGCCGCCCGCAGCCTCAAATCGCGCAGTGAGGTGCTAAGCACCTGGCTTACGAGCCTGGGGCCCGTGCCAGCTTGCCGCACCTGCCAAGAGCCCGCCGCTAAAGACGTGCGCCTGCAGCCCGACCTAGGTTGGCTCACCGACAAAACCCAGCTCAGCCCCACCCTGAGCCAACAGCTGACCTACCTGCGCCAAAACCGTAACCAGGGTTCCCACTACTACATCAGCGCGGCTCCTAACATCGGCAACCCACTTTTTCAGCACGAGGAAACCTATGCCAGCCAGGAAGCGCCCGACGCGGGCCTGCGGGTGCTGGCGTTGTTTCGGTACTGGAACATGATTGACTACTTCTTCCCGTATCGCTACGCCATCGGCGAAGACTGGCAGCGCGTGCTGCCTGAGTTCATTCCCAAGTTTGTGGCCGCCCGCACCGCCGAGCAGTACCAGCTCACGGCACTGGCACTCATTGCCCGCATCCACGACACCCACGCTAACATTTCCAATGCCAAGGCCTTGAGCGCTTATAAAGGCACGCTCTACGCGCCTTTATGGCTGCGCTTTGTGGAAGGCCAGGCCACGGTGGCCGGCTACTACGATGCCGCCCTAGGGGCCGCCACCACCCTCAAGCCGGGCGATGTGATTGTGCAGGTAGATGGCAAGCCAGTGGCCGAAATCGTGAAGGCGCGCCAGCCCATCACGCCCGCTTCCAACGAGCCCACCCAGCTGCGCAACACCGCCAACGACCTGCTGCGCGGCGCCACCCCGCAGGTGTCGCTGGTGGTGCGCCGCGCGGGCCGCGAGTTTCCGGTTACGGTCGAGCGCGTGCCCCCCAGCAAGCTCAACCTGGCGATGAACTACGGCACCCCCGACCCCAAGGCCCCTGCCTGGAAACTGCTGCCCGGCAACATCGGCTACCTAGCCCTAGGTACCATTCACAACGCTGACTTGCCGCAGATTATGGCCGATGCCAAAGACACGAAAGGGCTGGTTATTGACATCCGCAACTACCCGTCGGAGTTCGTAGTATTCTCGCTCTCTAAGTACTTGCTCGACAAGCGCACAGACTTTGTAACTTTCAGCGAGCCCCAGGTTACGTATCCTGGTTTTTTTGCGAACATCCCGCCCACCGAGGTTGCGCCCGGCCCTGGCCGCGCCTACCCTGGCAAGGTCATTATTCTGGTAAATGAGCTTTCGCAAAGCCAAGCCGAATACACTGCTATGGCCCTGCGCACTGCCCCTAGGGCCACGGTGGTGGGCAGCACCACCGCCGGGGCCGATGGCAACGTGTCGTACATCGTGCTGCCCGGCAACGTGCGCACTGCTATCAGCGGGCTGGGCGTGTACTACCCCGACGGCCGCGAAACCCAGCGCGTCGGCATCGTGCCCGACGTAGAAGTGAAGCCCACCATCAAAGGCATTGCCGAAGGCCGCGATGAGGTACTGGAAAAAGCCGTGCAGCTAATACAGGCAGGATAAGAAGGGTATCCGCGAGCCGCGAAATGAGCTTGAGCTTTGCAAAAAAGATTATTAGGTCGTCTTGCTGAGCTTGCCGAATTATCTCTGCCGTACCGTCGACGGTTTGGAGGAAGCGATAGAGATGCTTCGGCAAGCTCAGCATGACCCATTTTCTTATTTGAACACAGGTAACTCTCAGATATACGGACCTCTCACCTACCCCCTGGCGCGGCTACTTGTCTTGTACGGTAGCGGGCACCAGCACCTGGTACGAGTCCCAGAACTCGGGGTGGTAGGGCACGTGGGGGTCCACGTGGAGGCCGGTGGTTTGCAGCACCAGGGGCTTATCTTGGGTAAAGCTGGTGGCGAGCAGCTCTATGCAGTCGCGCTGGGTTTGCTGGCGGGCGTTAGTGGCCGCGTCGGTGTACACCTGCGTGGCGTCGTGGCGAGCGTAGCGCAGGTAGTAGGTGCCGCGTAGCTGCTCGTACTGGTACACGTCGTGGATGGTGACGCGCCGCACGGTTGGCGCCGCCAGCCCCAGGCGGCGTAATGCCTTGGACTTGTCGATGGCGTAGGGCGCCCGCCCGGTAAAGGCCTCGTACTTCACCACGGCGTAGGTATCGGTGGTGATGTAAACAGTACCCTGGTACGACTCAGAGGCCGGGTAGCCGTAGGGCGTGGTGTAGACGCTGGGCCGCTCGCACACAAAGCCGACCTCGTACACCAGATGGCCGTCGTATTCGGTCTGGCCGTTGAGGGTGAAGCGGTATTGGCGACTGGGGCCAGGCTCCAGCGGGTTGCGCTCGGTGAGCACCGGGTCGTGGCTCCAGAGTAGCCAGTACAGGGGCGGCTCCGGGGGTTCGGGGCCACTTTGGCGCTGCTCGCGCAGCTGCAAAAAGCGCTGCTTTTCGGCGTGCTCCCAGCTGCCGCGCCGGTAGCCTTCTTGGTCGTAGAAGTCCATGGCGGTCTCCCGAGTGGTGCGCAGCGAGTCGTTGCGCCAATTGCGGCTGCGGGTGTACAGCTGCATGCTGTTGGCCTGCTGCGGGTAGTTGGTGAGGATGCGCTCGTGGGCGCGCTGCACTATCACCTCGGGCTGGGGCGGGGCCGTGACCAGCACCGTGGCCAGCAGGTGCGGCTGCGGTGCGAGCTGCACCGCCAGTGCCGCGCCCCGCACCGGCACGCGCGCCGAGGCATAGCCTAGGCACGATACCCGCACCGAATCGGCCCGCTGCCCGGCCGGCACAAACAAAGCAAACTTGCCGTCGGCGCTGCTTACGGTACCTAGGCTGGTGCCGGGCAGGCCCACGCTGGCAAAGCCAATGCCCTCACCGGTTTTGGCATCACGCACCTGCCCCAGCAGCTTGCGGCCTAGGGCGGCGGGTGCCGCCACCGCCACCGGCGCCATGCTGGAGGTGGGCCGCATCACCTGGGTGTAATAAAAGCCATCGAATACCTCGGCCCAAGGCGCGCGCAGCGGCACGTAACCCAGCGGCGAGGCGTAGAACGTGGCCCCCGCGGGCGCCTGACGCAAATCCACGAAGCCCGCCGCGCAGCCCAGCTGCCCAAACGCCTGCTCGATGCTGCCCGCCACGGGCGCGGGCACCGGCCGCAGCCCCTTGGGCTCTTCCAGCCGCCCGTAGGTGCCACCACCCGCCACGAAGCCGAGCGCGTAGCTCGCCGACCCTAGCTGGCGCTTCACCAGCTCGCCCATAGGCACCGCGCCGCCCATCAAGGTATGGGCGTTCACTTTCTGCACATCCTCTGAGTCGGCTAATACTTCCCGGCGGATATAGCGGGCCGTTACACTATCGTCGAGGTCAATGCGCGAATGGTGGTTCGCCAGGTGGTAAGAGGCGGCCCAGACGATGATTTTTGGGTGTTCGGGCTGGCGGCCTAGGTACAGCAGGTTGTCGGCCATAAGGCGGTCGCGCAGGTTCTGCACCGGCTCGCGCTGGCCCCGTGCCTCCCGCATTTCGCCTCGCCAATACGCCCCGCTGCTGCGCAGCCACTGCTGCCAAAACCGCGCCCGGCCCGCCTGCGCCGGCTGCCGGGCGGCCACGTAGGCTACCGAGGCGCGGCACTGCGCCAGCCAGCGGGCCAGCCTCATGGTATCGGCCGGGTGGCGCGGCGCGCCGCCACCCTTGGAGAGCTCGGCCAGTAGCTCCTGGCCGGGGTAAAAGTCGGCGGCCGTCCAACGGCGGCGGGTATCCTGGGCTACGAAGCGCCGCAGCTCGGGCAGCAGCTGCTCCTGGGTGTACTCGCCGCTCAGCTGGCAGTCGAAGCCCGCCAGCTGGAGGCGGCGGTGCGTATCGAGGTAGGCGGCTAGGCTGTCGAAGTCGGCCGTGCCGCTCCAGATGCCCTCGTACACCGAGCGCAGCAGCACCGGCCGCACGGGCCGGCCAGCGGCCATTTCGCGCCGGGCCTTGTCGAGGGCGTACATATCACCCTCGAAGGCCAGCGTAGTGAAGCCCAGCGAGTCGTGCAGATAGCGCACCAGATGAATCTTGGCCTCAAAAGTGGCCCCATCCTGATGGGTCTGCTCGCCGAGCATCACCACCCGCACGCCGGCCAGCGCCTGCCGCAGCGGGGCGTAGGCGCCGGGCGCGGGCACCGTCAGGCAGCGCAGTGGCAGCGCGGCGGGCACTTGGGCCTGGCTCGCCCAGATAATTAGAAGCCAACAGCCTAAAAGGGCAACCAGACGCAGCATAAGGCAAGGCGGTAAGAAGGGATTTCCTGCTCGATAAATGGCTTGCAATTCCTTACCGCAGCGCAATAATAGCCAACTAGTTGGCACCTATAGCAGCCCGAAGGGTTTGAAAAGCTGCCAGCGGGCGAGGCGCGCTGCTACCTGGCGTGCTGCGCTAGCCTTCCACCACCAGTCAACCTACTCTTAGCCGCGACTAGCGTCATACCGCTTCCACCCAAAATCTTGCGCACACCCCGAATTTGTCGGCTGGCGCTGACTATTTACTCACCAGGGCGGCGGTCAGCTAGCCAGCTCACACGCCTGCCTCGTAGCTCTACGCCACAAGAGCCTAGGCCGCCAAACCGGTCACAACGTGTAATGTGCCCGGCCTCCTGGCGATAAAATACAGACCGGAGTAAAGCAGGCCAGTACCTTGCAGCTTTACCCTAGCCCCTGCCTTATTTGCTACTAAACATGGTTTTAGAATTACAACATCTCACCAAGTCCTTCAGCCGCAACCCCGTGCTGCATGATGTGAGCCTGACCGCCGAAACCGGCACCTGCGTGGGCGTAGTGGGCCGCAATGGCGCTGGCAAAAGCACGCTCTTCAACCTGCTTACCAACGTGCTGCTGCCCGACAGCGGCCAGATTGTGCTGGATGGGCAGCCGCTGGGCGAGACCTTTCCGGTTTCCGTGAAGCGGCGCATGGGTGCGCTCGTCAACCAAGCGTACTTGGTCGAGCAGCTCACGCCCGAGGAATACTTGCAGTTTGTGGCCCGCATCTACGAGCTACCCGATGCGCAGCCACACATCGAGAGCCTGCTCGCGCACCTGCTCGAAGACTACGCCACCGTGCGCCACAAGCGCCTAGGGTCGTTTTCGACGGGCATGAAGCAGAAAGTGGCCATTGCCTCGTGCCTGCTGCACCGGCCCGAATTGCTGATACTCGATGAGCCCTTCAATGGCCTCGACGTGTTTTCGGCCACCAGTGTCTTGTCGCTGCTGAACAGCTACCGGCCGCAAGCGCTCACGTTTGTGTCATCGCACAACCTGGCGCACATCGAGCAGGTAGCCACGCACTTACTAGTGATAGACGATAGCGAGGTGAAGTACTGGGGCACCCTGACCGACTTCCTGCACGGCGACCGCGAGGTGCTTGGCGACACGCTGCGCCAACTCATCCAGCCCACGGCCTCGGCCACTACCCAAGACCTCTCATGGCTGACTACGCAACGCTAGGCCACTACCTGCCCTACCTGCTGGGCCGCCGCCTGCGGGCCGTGGTGTGGCCGCCCGATGGCGGCGAGCGGGCGCTGGCGTTGTTTCTGCTCAGCATCATGGCGCTCTACGGCGTGGGCTTCGGCTTTATGCTCAACCACCAAACGCAACGCGGCCTAGCTGAAGTGTTGCCTAAGCTGCTGGTGGGCCTGAATGCCGCCTGGCTGGTTTCGACGCTACTGGTCGATTTCTTGCCCAGCCTTCGACCCGTGACGCGCCCCCTGCCCGAGCACTTCCCGGTATCGGAGCGCCAAAACGTGGTCACGGCTTTCTTGCTCGATTTGATAACGCTGCGCCGCCTCATGCTGGTGCTGGGCCTACTGCTGGCGCTGCTCGTGGCGCCGCGCCATGCGCTAGTGCCCGGCTTTAGTCTGCTGCTGATACTGGGCGCCACGGTGCTGAGCTTCAACATGCGCCTACTCGTGACCCTAGGGCGCTGGCGGCACCCACTGCTGGCCGCCAACCTGCTCAGCCTAGCCCTGATGGGCTGGTGGCTGGCCGTGCCCCTGGCGCCCTATGCTACGGCGCTAGGCGTGGGCATGGCGCTGCTGCCCTGGCTGGTAGGCGTGGCGCAGCTCTACTGGCTGGCGCAGTATTTCAGCGCGCGCTACCTGCCAGCGGCTACGGCCACTACGGCACCTAGCGCCACGCTGGCTCGCCTGCCGCTGGAGTGGAAGGTGTACCTGCGCAAAGTCTGGCTGCCGCTCACGGTAGGCTTGGTGTTCAAGGCTGTGCTACTGAGCGCCACAGGCCTATCCATGGTGAAAGATGGCAAGGTGACAAACCCCGGTTTTTTTTACCTAGGTCTGCTGCCCATCGTCAGCTTCACCTATGTCAACAACAACCTATTTGCCTATCTAGGGAGTCTAACTGCCAATGAGCTTATGCGCCTAGGTCTCACGCGCCGGCTGCTGGCGCTGTACCTACGCCTGGTACTGCCGGTGCTACTGCTCGACTGCCTGCTGTCGGCTACGCTGGTGCTGGTACTATTTCCGGTGTCGCTGTGGCACGTGCTGGGGCTGCTGCCGCTGGCGAGCGCGGCCCTGCTGAGCGTGGGGTTGTGGGCCAGCCTGTACCACGCCAAGCCCGTTATTAAGGCCATCGACTTTGCCAACATGCGCAACAACACCTCAGGCCTTATGAGCGGCGTGAGCCTTGGCCTAGGCGCGGCGCTATACTTTATGCCCTGGTGGTGGGCTCGCATCGCGCTGGCGCTGTTGGTAGCTGCCTCGGCGGCGTGGCCGCTGCGCCAGGTGCTGCGCAATGATGGGGAGCTACGGCGCAAGCTGTGGAAGGCAATTGGGACGTGAGGTAGCAGTAGAAGCAGGAAAGTGTCATCTTCACGGCTAGGCTTCTGCCCGCACCATACCTGGTTTTCATTACTAGCTCCGCCGCCCTTCGCATGCCTCTTTTCCCAACTCAATATTCCACGCTTTCGGCTAGTGCGCTGGCGGCTCATGTCAGTGCCGAATATGGTTTACCGGGCTTGCACGGGCGCTACCTATTGCGTGGGGTAAGTGACACCTACCTGCTTGAAAACGAGCAAGCCAAGTATATTCTCAAAGTTTACCGGGCCGCTCACCGCACCCAGACTCAAATAGCCGGCGAAGTAGAGCTACTTACCTACTTACAGGCGCAAGGTGCCCACGTAGCCGCGCCGCTGCCCGCCCAAAACGGCGCTTTTTTGCTTCCGCTGGCGGCGGCAGAAGGCGAGCGCTTTGGCGTGCTTTTCGCCTTTGCGCCGGGCCGGGTCGTCATGGACCTTAGCGACGCGCAGCTACGCACAGTGGGCCGCGAAATGGCCCGTTTGCACAACCTGACCGCCGGCCTGACGCTGCAACACCCGCGCCCCGGCTACGACCTCGATACCACGCTGCGCCAGCCATTGCGAGTGCTAGCGCCCGCCTTTCAAGAGTATCCGGAGGGTTATGCCGAGTTGCAGGACATTGTAACGCAGACTCTTGCCAAGCTAGAGCAATTCGATACGTCGGCTTTCAGCTATGGCTATTGCCATTACGATTTTCTACCCAAAAACTTCCATTTCGACGCAGCAGACCAGCTCACGTTCTTCGATTTTGACTTTGCCGGTCCCGGCTACTTGGTCAATGATGTGATGACCTTCTTCGTGCACTACTTCCTGCACCGACTGCTTAAGGGCGTAACTGAGGCCGATGCCACGCGGGAGTTTGCCGTTTTCGTAGCTGGCTACCGCGAAGTGCGCCCGCTAGCCGACGTCGAGTTAGCGGCCATTCCGTACCTAGGCGTAGGTTTCTGGCTGTTTTATTTCGAGTTTGCTTATCGCCATTTCGATGATTGGTCGAATACCTTTTTTGGGCCCCGCTACCTGCGCGAGCGCGTGGGCTGGATAAAACAGTGGGCCGCGTGGTACTGCGATTTCAGTCCCCAACCAGCATAGAGCTACTATTCGGGCTGCTTTTAAGTTAACCGCCGCCCGGCACGTCGGCCCACAGCAGCAGCGCTTCCGACAGCGGATTTACCTCTAAGTCTATCAGCCGCACGCCGTAGCGCAGTTCGTCACCCCCCCGAATTTTGCGGCTACCTAGGCTGATGACGCGCCGCAGCCGCTGGGCATTGCGCCAGTCACCTAGGGCCACCGCATCGGCAAAGGCGAAGGCCGTGGCCGGAATGCCGTAGCCCAGAATGAGCGGGCCGCTATCGACGTTGCCGGCGCCGGTTTCGTAGCTGTGGGCAAACTCGCTATACAGCCGCAGCACACCGAGGTTGGTGCTATAGTGGTGTTGATACAAGGCGTATTGCTGTCGAGCGAAAGCCGAATCGACTTGCGTCAGAAACCAAATGCTCCAGCCCAGGTGTGAGCCCCTAGGCTCCTCGCTGGGTTGCCCAGCAGCATCTACCATCGATGCCAGCAGGCCGGTGGTGGGGTCAAGCCACTTGCGCTGGGCCCGCGCTACCCAGCGGTGGCCCGCGGCGGCGTAAGCGCTGCCGGTGAGGCGACTATGCAGCGCCAGCGAGGCCAGGGCCACGGTATTGTCAGGCAGCCAGCGCCGCCCGGGGTACGAAGGCAGGTTGCCGCTAGGCTCCTGCTGGTAGCGGGCGGCCAGGGCTGCCGACAAGCTGTCGTGCAGGTGTTGGTAGGGCGAATTAGGCACTAGTTGCCGGTGGCAACCCAGTATCAGGTTGAGGTGCCCTAGGTACAGTACCGAACTGGGCAGCGTAGGCTCAGCATGTTCGGCTGGTGCTGAAAACTCAAATGGCTGCCGGATGGGGGCAGTCAGCGCTACCTCAATAGCCCGGCCGATGGTAGCCGCAGCTTCCGCGCGCAAGTCGGGCTGCCGCTGGGCCAAGTTAGCCAGCGCATAGGTGCTGAATGACAAGGTAAACAGCCCCCACTCTGCGTTTAGCTGGGTCAGCCTACCTAGGGTGGTCGGCGGCGTGGCCCCTTCCTGAATAACGCGCTCCAAGTAGTTCAGCCGCAGCCGCACCTCGGGGCGGCCGGGCGGCTGGTACGTGGGCCAGCTGTAGCACAAGCCCACAAGCAGCCCTAGCAACACGAGTAGCCTACCCCAACGCACTCGTTTGCTCCAGTGTCTTTTTTGCTTCATTTGGCTACGCTGAGCTACCACCTACTATTTCACAAAAAGCCCCTGCGCTTTCGGAAAACGCAGGGGCTTTTACAGTTTAAGCTCTGTATTATACCAGCCCGTTGGCTACCAGATATTCGGCAATCTGCACGGCGTTGGTGGCGGCGCCTTTACGCAGGTTGTCAGCCACAATCCACATATTGAGGGTGTTGGGCTGGGTGTCGTCGCGGCGGAGGCGGCCCACCAGTACGGCGTCGCGGCCGTGGCTGTCTTTAGGCATGGGGTAGTTGTTGTTTTGTACATCGTCTACCAGCTCCACGCCATCCGTTTGGCGCAGCACATCGCGCACGTCGTCTAGGTCAAAATCCTGAGCAAACTCCACGTTGACCGACTCGGAGTGGCCGCCCATTACGGGCACGCGCACGCAAGTGGCGGTGACGCGGATGCTGTCGTCGCTCATGATTTTCTTGGTCTCATTCACCATTTTCAGCTCCTCCTTGGTGTAGCCGTTGGGCTGAAACACGTCGATGTGGGGCAGCACGTTCAGGTCGATGGGGTGGGCGTAGGCGGGGTTGCTAGCCTGCTGGCCGGCGCGCTCCTCCATGAGCTGGTCCACGGCTTTTTTGCCGGTGCCGGTCACACTCTGGTAGGTGCTTACCACAATGCGCTCAGCCTTGTACTTCTTGTGCAAGTCATTCAAAGCCACCACCATCTGAATGGTCGAGCAGTTCGGGTTGGCGATAATTTTATCGTCCTTGGTGAGCTCGTGGGCATTTACCTCGGGCACGACCAGCTTCTTGCTAGGGTCCATGCGCCAGGCCGACGAGTTATCGACTACCACGGTGCCGACCTCGGCAAACTTGGGCGCGAACTCCAGCGATACGCCGCCGCCGGCCGAGAAAATGGCGATGGCCGGACGCGCCGCAATGGCGTCTTCCATGCTCACCACGGGGTAGTCTTTGCCTTGAAAATGAACTAGCTGGCCCACCGATTTGGCCGAAGCCACGGGCAGCAATTCAGTAACCGGAAACTGGCGCTCGGCGAGCACCTTCAGCATTTCGGTGCCCACCAGCCCGGTGGCACCCACAACGGCAATTTTCATGAGGGTAACAGTTAATCAGCACGTTAAACGGGCGGCGTCGCGCCGGCCGGTGCGGGGCAAATGTCGGGATAAAATTGGTTAGCCAGCGAATGGCTTAGTTCAGAAATGGCCGAAGGAGCACCCTAGGTGAGAACTGAAGAAAAATCGGCAGGCACGCTAGCCAAATCAATAGATTACTCGTTGAGGTTAAAAAGAAAGTGGCACAGGTCCTGCCGAGCTTGTCGAAGCCGGGCCACCGCTAGCTTTTGCCACTGCTTCTACCTTCTCTTCACCAAACCACTCAGCCACTTATGGCCATCAACCCCAAAACCAAGGGCCTCGCTCACGTGGCCCTGCGCACCACCGATTTTGCCCGCGCTAAGGCCTTTTACCACGACTTGCTGGGCTTGCCGATAGCCCTCGACACACCCGAAATACTTGGGTTTTTGGTCGGCTCCACGTTCGTTGGCTTCAAGAAGGCTGAGCCCACCTACCCCGGTGGCGGCACCTTCACGCCTTTCAACGTGGGCCTCGACCACATTGCCATTGCCTGCGAAGACGAGGCCGAGCTGAAGCGCGTGGCCGACGCCCTAGAGGCGGCGGGCGTCGAAAACACCGGCATCAAGCAGGATACCGTGGGGCCCATGAAGTACGTGGCTTTCAAAGACCCTGACCGCATTTCCTGGGAGTTTTATATGGTTTAAATCCTAGTAATTTGGATGAATTCGAGCGAGCAATCTAGTTGTTTAACAATTAGATTGCTCGCTCACTTTTCTTTGACGGTTATAAAAAATGACTTTTCCCAATCGGGCGTTGCAGTTCAGCTTTTAGGGATTTATTTAGGGGTATCTATCCTAGGTGACCCTATTGATGAAATATATATTACTGCTATTTTTTATGCTGCCGCTGGCCGCCTTTGCGCAGCTAGCCGAGACGTTTGCCGACGGCAACTTTACCCAAAACCCCGCTTGGAACGGCGACGCTGCCAGCTTCATCGTGGCCAATCAAGTGCTGCAAAGCAACGGGCCAGCCACCACGGGCACCCAATTGCAGCTTGTGACGCCCTGCCAGGCTAGCACTGGCGCCACTTGGGAGTTTTGGGCTAATCTGAAGCTTGCCACCTCCTCGGGCAACCTTGCTGATGTGTGGCTACTGGCCTCGCAAGCCGACCTCAAAAGCGCCGCCACTAAAGGCTACTTCGTGCGCCTAGGCGGCACCGACGATGAGGTAAGCCTCTTTCGCAAGGACTCGGCTAAGGCGGCTGTCATGGTCATTGATGGCCAAAACGGTACCCTAGGAACTAGCAATAATGTAGTGCGGGTGCGCGTGACGCGCTCGCTGCAAGGCCAGTGGAAACTAGAGCGTGACCTAAGCGGCGGCCGCAGCTTCGTGGCCGAGGCCAGTCAGCCTATCGACAACACGCACCAACGCAGTGCCGTGATAGGCGTGTCGCTAGTGTACTCGGCGGCCAATAGCAAGAACTTTTACTTCGACGATTTTAGCGTGACCGATGCCACGGCGCCGCTGCTTACGCGGGCCGCGCCGCTCGACGCCCGCACGGTTGAGGTGGTGTTTAACGAAGCCGTAGACCCCACCACCGCCATCCAGCTAGCTACTTACCGGCTGGCTACGGGCGTGGTGCCCACCAGCGCTCAGGTATCAGCCCTGAACCCTGCCGTAGTGCGGCTCACCTTTGGGCAAGACTTTGCTAGCACCAACACCCTAGAGGTACGCCAGCTAGCTGATCTCTACGGCAACGTAGCTGCCGGCCCCCTCACGGCCACGTTTGGCGGGGTGGCGGTGGCACCTAGGATAGGCGAGCTGCTTATCACGGAAATCATGGCTCGCGAAACGCCCGCTGTAGGCTTGCCGGCATCAGAGTTTGTAGAGATTTACAATAACACGGCTGCTAAAATCCTGAGTTTGCGCGGCGTGCGACTGCTCAAAAGCGGCAGCGCCACTGCTGCCGTGCTGCCCGATACCGCCCGGCTGCTGCCCGGCCAATACGCCGTGGTGTGCGGCGCCACCCGCGCGGCGCAGTTTGCTACCTATGGCAAAGTATACGGCGTCAGCAACTTCCCGACGCTTACCAATGCGGGCGACCAATTGGTGCTGCGCGGTCGCGATGGCACTACCTTATTTGAAGTAGCTTACACCGACGATTGGTACCGCGACCAGCGCAAGAAAAACGGCGGCTGGACGCTCGAAATGCGCGACCCCAGCGCTTACTGCAGCGGCGCCGACAACTGGCAGGCCAGCCAAGATACTAATGGTGGCACCCCCGCCCGCCGCAACAGTGTGGCCACCGCTAGCCCCGACCGCACGCCCCCTACCCTGCTGCGCGCCGTGGCCCTGACGGCCAGCACGGTGCGCTTGTATTTTGGCGAAAAGCTAGACAGCGCCGCAGCCGCCAGCCCAGCGCTGTACACCCTGCAAAGCAACGCGGGCACGCCCCTAGGTGTGCGCCAGGCCGCGCCCATGGGGCCCGACTTCCGGGCCGTGGACTTGCTCCTAGGTACCACGCTGCAGCCCAGCCAGCCCATTACCGTGGCTGTGGCCCGCGCCACTGACTGCGCTGGCAATGCCAGCGGGGCACTTACTTATGCTGGCTTTGCCTTGACCGAAGCGGCGCAGCCGGGCGACTTGGTGGTGAACGAGGTACTCTTTAACCACCGCTCGGGAGGCGTATATTTTGTGGAATTGCTTAATCGCTCGGCGCGCTACCTCAACCTGCAGGGCTATCAGCTGGCTACGCAGAAAGCCACTGGCCTAGGCACTTGCGCCATCAGCCCCACGGCGGCCTATGTGCTGGCGCCGGGCCAACTAGTGGCGCTCACCAGCGATGCGGACATTTTGCAGGTGCAGTACCCTACCAGCAACGACGCCGCGGCGCTGCTGGCTGTGGCGGGGTTTCCGGCCCTCGATACTAGCACCGGCAGCGTTTACGTGTATGATGCGGGCAGCCAAGAGCTTGACCATTATGTCTACGACAAAAGCCAGCAGCTATCGCTGCTGAGCACAGCGGCTGGCGTGAGCCTCGAGCGCATTAGGGCGGCGGGGCCAAGCTTGGCGAGCAACTTTCACTCGGCGGCCAGCACGGTGGGCTACGCTACGCCCGGCCGCCCCAACTCGCAGGCCCAGGACGCCGCTGGGGGTGGCCAGGAGCTAGCACTAGCGCCCGAGCTTTTTACACCCGACAATGATGGCCAGCAGGACTTCACCACCCTCAGCTACGAACTCGGCCAACCCGGCTATGTGGGCTCCGTGACGGTGTACGATGCCCTAGGGCGCCTCACGCGCCGCCTGCTGCGCAATGAGAGCCTACCCACCACCGGCGCCGTGCAGTGGGATGGCACCGACGACAACGGCCACAAAGCTGCCGTGGGCTACTACATCGTTCACGTCGAGCTGTTTAGGCCCAGCGGCGCCGAGCGCCGCGAATACAAGAAAACAGTAGTGGTTGGCGCCCGGTTATAGCTCAGCTAAAATTTAATTAGTGCGGAGCTTAAAATATAAGCTCCACCTTTCTGTCTTATTAGGCAGACAAGCCACTATTTCGCCTCTACAACTCTTACGTGAAGTCCTTTATACTTTTTGCCGGTGCCGCTTTCAGCCTGGCAACTCCACTGGCTGCCCAGCCAACTACCCCGCTGAATGCGCCCGGTCCCGCTATTCAAACGCTACCCCTAGGGCACCACCGCGGCTCGCTATATTTTACCTGGGGCTACAACCGCGACTGGTACACGCGCTCCGACATCCGGTTTCGCAACAGCACGAGCGATGATTTCGACTTCACGTTTCACGACGCGAAGGCGCACGACCACATGAGCATGAGCGACTTCTGGAAGCCCAGCAACCTGACCGTGCCGCAGTACGACGCCACGATAGGCTACATGTTTGGCGACAAGCACGACCTAGGTATCGAGGTGGCCTGGAATCACCTCAAATACGTGGTCGATGACAACCAAGTGATGCGGGCGGCGGGTCAAATTCGCGGCTTTCACTTCGACCGTGACACGCTCGTGACGCCCGACTTTGTGCACTTGCAGCACACCAACGGCAACAACTATCTGATGGTGAACCTTGTGAAGCGCCAGCGCCTAGTCGTGGGCAAACACTTGGCCCTGAGCGCCATCGGCAAGGTGGGCGGCGGCCCGATGATTACCTACACCATCGCGTCGATTTTTACGAGCCACTCCGAAGGGCCATTTCGCTACGAAGGCTGGGTGGCGGGCGCCAGCGCGGGCCTGCGCTTCGAGATTTTCCGGTATTTCTTCTTGCAGTCCGATATGCAGGGTGCCTTTGCCAACTACACCAACTCGCGCATCGGCTACGACCGCCAAACGCTGGTAACGCACCGCTTTGGCTCGGCCCAGCTTACTTACGCCCTCGGCTTCAATGTGCCTATCTAAGTCTGGCTAAGTGCCTATACACCAAGGTTCCCCATGCGTTCGAGTTGAACACATGGGGCACCTTGATGTATAGGCACTTAGCTAATAAGGATTAACCCTTTTGTAGCTCAACTACAGTCTTGTCTTGGGGCTGCCATTGCGTGAGCGCAAACACAACTAAAAAGACGATGCCAACCCCAATAAACAGGTTGCGCATGGTAGTGTTGCCGGCATAGCCAAACAGCCAGGGTGAGGCAATAAATACGAGGCCACTTACTAGCTCTAGGCGTCCGTGCAGCCAGAAGGGAATCACCTTGAGTAAGCCAAAGGGCATGTTGGTCAGCAGCGAAATAACGAGGTAGCCTCCGGCCAGCAGGTAGCACACGTTGGCGTAGGTGCCGGTCAGGTCAAACTCGCTGGGCAGCACCAGGAAAAAGCCACAGGTAAGGTAGTCAAGTACACCGTGGAGAGTGGGCGAAATGGGTTTCATAGCAAGAGCAGATGGGTGGTGCCTACCAGTACGGCTCCGCCCCCCGGCAGGATATAGCCCAGCTTAACGCACAAAGCTGCTTTTCAAGCCCTTATTTCACTTGTAGCACCCGGCGCCTGCCTCCTCACACTAGGCCCGCAAGGCGCTCGATGCCAGGGCCGAGCACTAGCTTATCATCGGCGCCGAGCCAGTCAGCTAAAATGCTGGCGTAGAGGCTGCGAAAATCGACTTGGTAGCGCAGGTCGCCCTGGTCGAGGTCGGCGAGGCTGGCGGGGGCGTTGAGCAAGCCAGGTTTGCGCAGGGCGCCGCTGAGCAAAAACACGTTGTTGGCGGTGCCGTGGTCGGTACCGTTGCTGGCATTCTGGGTCACGCGCCGGCCAAACTCGCTGAATACCATTACCATCGTGTTAGCCCACTCGCCGCTTTTTTGCAAGTCGGCGGCCAGTGCGGCCAGGCCATCCGAGAGCTCGCCTAGCAGGCGGGCTTGCTGCGCGTGCTGTCGCACGTGGGTATCGAAGCCACTGAGGGCCACGTAGTACACCCGCGACTCGACACCCGAGGTTATCAGCTCAGCGGTGGTTTTGAGGTTGCGCCCTAGGTCGGTGTTGGGGTAGGTAGCGGTGCTAGTGTGCACCTTCGATTTTTGGTAGAGGTAATCGGCCGACGACGCTGTTTCAGCCAGCGTTTTGTAGAGATAATCGAGTTCAGAAGTAGCGGCGGGCGGCACCGCTTCCTGGCTTAGCTGGCTGAGGTAGCGGCTCTGGGTGAGCTGGTGAAACTTGCCGGGTGTCTTCACGGCCAGACCTTTGCGCAGCTGGCCCTTCAAGGCTAAGCTCAGTGTATCATCTACCTCCAACGCCTGGTAAGGCAGGGCGCAGCCCGCGCAGCTGCTGTCGAGGTAGCGGCCGAGCCAGCCGGTGGTCAGCAATTGCTCCGAGCCCGAGCCGGTTTGCCAGATGTCCATCGAGCGGAAGTGCGAACGGTCGGGGTTGGGGTAGCCCACGGCATTGAGCACAGCCAGCTGGCCCTGGTCGTACAGGTCTTTGAGGCCGCGCATGGCGGGGTGCAGCCCTAGGTCGTCGCTGAGGGGCAAGATGCCCTCGGCCTCGCGAAGCGCCAGCGTGGGCCGCGCCTTGTAATACAAGTCGTTGCGGTACGGAATGATGGTATTCAGCCCATCGTTGCCGCCACTGAGCTGCACCACGATGAGGCGGCGCGCCTTCTCGGCCGGGGCATCGCGTAGCAGCGTAGCCAGCCGCGCTTCGGGCCGGTCGAGGGCGTGCAAAAACTTGGGCACCAGCAGTAAGGTGCTGGCCAAGGCAGACGATTGCAAGAAGTGGCGGCGCTGCATAGTGGTATGGCTTTAAACTGTCGTGCAGCACGGCGTGCTGTACGACAGGCGATTTCTTTAACTCAACTGATACTCGGGCAAGCTCAGCAAACTGATGAGCGTGGTGCGCAGCTGCTCCTCGGGCGTGGTGGCTTTGGCGGCGGCCTGCTGCACCAGCGCCAAGTTTTCGGGGCGCAGAGGAACTTGCAGCAGGCAGCGCACCAATTGCTGAGACTGCTCAGCGGTACTGGCGCCACCTAGCAGCTGCTGCAGCGCAGCCAGCGGCAGGCGGGCGCCCACAGTGTTGCGTAGCGTGCGCTCTTTGCCGGTGGTTTGGGGCGTAATGTCATTTTCGTCGTCCTTGAGGCGCACCGCAAACTCGGCGTTCTTGAACAAGATGGCCGGCAGCTGCAAGCGCAGCAGCAGCGACGACGAATCTATCCAATTGCGGCCGCCAGGCCAGCCAGCCACGTTGGGCGGCATAAACAGCGTTTGGCCTAGCGCTTTCTGGTAGCCCAGCAGCAGCCGCGCGTTATCGAGCTGCACGCCTAGGGTACGGCGCAGGCCAGCAATTAGCTCGACCGGCGACTTGATGCGCACGCCCACGTTGGCCGCGTCGTAAAACCAATCGGCTGAAAATAGCCGCTCGGCCAAGTCAGCAATGTCGTAGTGGCTGCGCCGAAAAGCCGTGGCCAGCAGCTCGATGTGCGCCGAATTGGGCACGTCGTTGACGAAAAAGCGGTACAGCTTGGTAACCAAGAACGTGGCTGTGGCTGGCTGCTGCATGATGATGGCCAGCACGTCTTCGCCGCCTAGGTTGCCGGTGTGGCCCAAGAAAGTCTTGGGCCCAGCATCGTGCTGGCGCGCCCGAAACACGAAATTGTTTTGGTTATCGTAGCTCCAGCCGGTGAAGGCGCGGGCGGCTTCCTTCACATCGGTTTCGGTGTAGTTGCCACGTCCCAAGGTGAAGAGCTCCATCACCTCGCGGGCGAAGTTCTCGTTGGGATGCTCCTTCTTATTCTGCTGGTTATTTAAGAACTGCAGCATGGCCGGCTCGCGGCTCACGGCCAGCAGCAGGTCCGAAAACTTACCTAGGGCGTGCGTCCGGATGGTATTGAGCAGCTGCAAGCTATCGTTGGGCCGGCGCGTGCGGCAGGCAAAGTGCCCGTGCCAGAACAGCGCCATTTTTTCGCGCAGCTGGCCGGGGCCGGTGGCCATACGCTCCATCCAAGCCGTGCTCATGGCTGCGAAGGCGTCGCGGATACCTTCATTTTGCTGCTTGCGCTGCTCGGGCGTGAGGTCGCGGCGGCGCAACACGAGCGCGGCGGGCCGGCCTGCGGGCAGCGCTGCCGTGCGCGGGCTGAGCGGAGAAAGCTCGCTGGCCATTGAAGCTCCAGCCGAAACGGGTGCCACGGGCTGCACGGCCACCACGGCACCTAGGGGGTCGGCGTAGTGAAAAGCCGGGCTCTCGATGGGCGTGCAGGGCTCAGCCTCGCGCAACAGCTGTCGCAGAGCCTTGGCCGGGCTCAAGCCGGCGGCAATATCGGCGGGGCGGGGGCCAAAGCCGGCGCGCCAGTATAGGTGCTGAAGCTGCTGCGAGTTCATGCCGGATAAGATGCCGGGCGCGCCGCAAGGTTTAATTCACGGCCGGTCCCGCACCGCCCAGCCGCTTAGTAGCGCACCGTGAGGCCCACGAAATACTCGCGCTGGGTGCGGCCATTGAGCGCGATGTGGGTGCCCGCATCGAGCTGAAAATTGTCGGTCACGTTGAAGGTTGGCGCCACGTTGAGTTGCGCGTGCCAGCGGTGCTGTTCGCTATTCCAAGGGAAAGCACCTTCCACGAGCAAGCCTAGCTTTTCGCCAAACTGCCGGTCGAGGGCCACCGAGGGCATCAGGCGCACGTAGCGCTGGGCTTCTTCGGGGTCATAGTCTAGGTCGGTTTCGAGCTGGGCTTCCAGGTTGTAGGTCTTGCCTATCTCTATGTCAACGGGCAGCACAATGCCATACTCGGGCCGGGCATTGCTGACGCCTGTGGCACCGGTGGGCAGACGCACAAAGCCTATCACACTGGCAGCCAGCGGACCCTTTTGGTCGTCGCCCAAGAAGTTATGCTTTAGGCGCACGGCCACGTCGCCAAAGCCGCGCTGGTTTTCCCACTCGCTAGCGTCGTCGGGCCGCTGCTTTTGGGCCGCATAAAAAGGTAGTTCGACCTGCAAATCCGTTTTGCGGCTTAGCCCAAGCTTCACCAGGGCGTAGGCAGCGTGCCAGGTACGCTTCTGCGGGTCTTCTTCCGAGCCGGGCTCGTTGATGAGGCGCCCTAGGTCGGTTTCGAGCTGAAAATGACCGGCATCGACGGTAAAGGGGCTTTCGGTAGTGCCGGGGCGGTCGGGGCGTAGCGGGCGCAGGCGATTGCGCGGCACGGGCTTGCGCCAGCTAAAGTGCGCCGAGTCGTAGGGGCTCGGAAACTTGGGGTGATTGTCGTCGGTAGACTGCGCCCAGCCAACCAAAGGCAGGCCGACCAGCAACGCGAGTATTAGGGTAGCAAGATGCTTCATGGGCGGCAAGTACGTAGCAAATGGCCTATGCAGCTATTCCAACACCTTATCTTCACCACGTCCAAAAACTATTAGCAGCACCTTGCCAATTTCTATCATGCACTTACCTATACTGCTTCGCTTCAAGTTGGCAGCGCCCACATTAGTGCTGGCATGGGGATTACTGGGCAGCCCACTAGCGCATGCCCAAGCGCAAACTCAGCCTACCATGCCGCTCTTCGGCACCGAGGCTACCACTACCAAGTACGACGGGCCACAGTTTGCAGGCGGACCCGATTCGCTGCGCGCGGTGGTGGAGCGCACTATCCGGCAAGCTAGCCCCACCTTAACTGAACAGCAATTTGTACGCCTCGAACTGACTGCCACTGGCCAATTGGCTGAGCTTTACTACCTGGCGCCTGCTTCTAAGGCAGCACAGAAGCAGGCCCGCTCGGCGGAGGCCCAGGCGCTTGCGCAGCAGCTGGCGCAGCGCCTAGGCACTTGGTATCTTCCTACTGGCCCCAATCAGTCTGGCAAAGGGACTTCCTTTACCATCCCGCTAGCCCTAGGCTCGGCGCCGAGACCTATGCCGCTGCTCTATTGCGACGAGCACCCAACTTTTCCGTTGCCCGCAGGCCGAACGAAGCGCAACACCCCTAACGCCATGAGCTTTGTGCTGATGCAGGTGCGCTACCCAGTCGAAGACCTGCGCAACAAGGTGCAGGGCAAGGTATACGCGTACTTTGAAGTAAGCGAAACCGGCGCCGTGGAGCAGCGTCGCATTGCGGGCAGCGTAAGCCCCACCCTAGATGCGGAGGCCCTGCGCGTACTACAAATTCTGCCTAATGCCCTAACGCCGCCCCGCTACCAGGGCAAGCCAGTGCGAGTGGCCTATGTATTGCCAGTAAACTTCACTATCCAGTAAGGGCCTTTCTCACTGCCCAAACACCGCGCTGGCTAGCGCCAACACCGCCCGGCGCGTGGCCTCAGGCTGCTCTACATAAGAAAGGTGGCCGCTGCCTTCCAGAAATAGCCCGGTGCCCACCGGGGCTAGGGCAGCCTGGGCCACCGAGTCGGCCAGGGGCACGGCTACATCGTGCTTGCCGGCTACCAGCAGCACCGGGAAGCGGGCGGTGCGCAGCACGGCCGTGCGGTCGGGCCGGGCGGCCATGCCGCGCAGGCCACCCACCAGCGTGGTTTCGGGCGTGGCCTTGCCGATGTCTTCGAGCAAGGCGCGGGCCTCGGGCAGGCGGTCACGGTTGGCGGGGGCAAAAAGCGGACGCACAAAACTGTCCATGAATTTGTCCACGCCGTGGCGCTCCACAAAGCCAATGTTTTTCTCGCGGTTTTGGCGCTTCTCGTCTGTGTCGGCGTAGGCCGTAGAATTGATAAGCGCCAGGCCGGCCACGCGCTCGGGGTAGCGCTGGGCCACGGCTAAGGCCACGTAGCCGCCCATGCTGTGGCCCACCAGCAGCACCGGCTCGGTAGCGTTGCGGCGCCCTAGGTGGTCGATAACGTAGCGCGCCTGGGCCTCCATCGAGAAGTCGGGCACGGGCGCTAAATTGGTGCCGTGGCCTAGCAGATTGGGCGCCAGCAGGCGGTAGGCAGCCGGGAAGGGCCGGGTAAACTCGGTCCAAACTTCGCGGCTTTCGGCAAAGCCGTGCAGGAAAACAAGGGTAGGCTGGGCAGTGGGCATAGGGGCAAAAATAGCCACCTAGGCGTGGGCGCAGCCAGGGGCCGCAACCTTACGTCCTTCTTCGCAGTTGGCAGCAATGCGAGCCGCTCATTTTTAATTTCTGTTTTTTCTTTTCTTGCTCCTATGCGTTCCACTTATTCCCGCCTCTTGCTCGGCACTGCGGCCCTCGCGGGCAGCGCATTGCTCTACGCCAGCCAAACCAACGTGCGCGTGGCACCCGACCCCGACAATGCCGGCCTGAAATTACCCGCAGGCTTTGGCGCGCTCAAAGTAGCCGAAACTGGCGGCAAAGCCCGCCACATCGCCATCACCCCGCAGGGCACTATCTACGTGAAGCTCAACCGGGTGAAAGACGGCAAAGGCATCTTGGTACTGCACAGCCAGCCCAATGGCAAAGCCACCGTGACGAGTGGCTTTGGCGACTACGGCGGCACGGGCATGTACGTGAAGAGTGGCTATCTCTACGCCTCTTCCGACCACGATGTGTACCGCTACAAGCTCGATGACCGAGGCGAGGTAGTAGACCCCGCCAAAGCCGAGCTACTAGTGCGTGGCCTCAAAGTGGGCAGCCAGCACGAGTCAAAATCCATCGTGCTCGATAACGACAACAACCTGTACGTAAACGTGGGCGCCTACGCCAACGCCTGCCAGGAGCAGGACCGCACCCGCGGCTCGAAGGGCATTCCCAATTGCCCCATCCTGGATTCGGCGGGTGGCATCTGGCAGTTTAAGGCCAGCCAACTCAACCAGCGCTACGCCCAGGGCACGCGCTACGCCACCGGCCTGCGCAACGTGGTGGGCCTCGACTGGAACCCGCAAGACAACCAGCTTTTTGTGATGCAGCACGGCCGCGACCAGCTGCACGACAACTGGCCCGCGCTCTACACCGACCAGCAGTCGGCCACCTTGCCCGCCGAGTGCATGTACGCCCTCAGCAAAGGTTCCAATGCTGGCTGGCCCTACATCTACTACGACCCCCAGCGCAAGGAAGTGATGCAAGGCCCCGAGTACGGCGGCGATGGCAAAACCGCTGCAAAGGGTGACTACCTGAAGCCCGCCGCTGCCTACCCCGCCCACATGGCACCCAACGGCTTGCTGTTTTACACCGGCAACATGTTCCCGGCCAAGTACCGCAACGGCGCCTTCATCGCCTTCCACGGCTCCTGGAACCGCGCTCCCGAGCCGCAAGCTGGTTATATGGTAGCCTTCCAGCCCTTTAAGGATGGCAAGCCCAGCGGCCAGTGGGAGGTTTTTGCCGATAACTTCTCGGGCTCAGCTGAGAAAACTGCTTCGGGCCGCGCCGACCACCGTCCCTGCGGCCTAGCCCAAGGCCCCGATGGCTCGCTCTATGTCAGCGATGACTCGAAGGGCACTATTTACCGCATCGTGTACAACGCCAAAAAATGATTTTCAGCAAGCAATTTTTCCTAGGTATCGCCCTTGTGGCTGGCGCGGGCCTTACGCTGCAAGCCCAGCACCGCCCTATCCCTAAGGCGCCGGCCAAGGCCGCGGCTAAAACCGCCGCCGACCCCGCTTTGGCGGCTTCGCTCACGCGGGGCGCCGTGGTGTACAAGAACGTGTGCATCACTTGCCACCAAGCCGATGGTGGCGGCTTGCCTCCCATCAACCCGCCGCTCATCAAAACCCAGTATGTGCTTGGCGACAAAGCACGCCTGTCGCACATCGTACTGGCAGGTCTTGCCGAGCCCATCGAGATTGACGGCGAGGAATACAAACAGCACATGCCCGCCCAGGCCTACCTCACCGACCAGCAAATAGCCGATGTGCTCACCTACGTTCGCAATAGCTTTGGCAACAAGGCCAGCGCGGTGCAGGTAGCGGAGGTGAAAGCCGTGCGCGCTACCCTCAAATAACTGTTAATCACTACCTAGGCGCGGCGGTTCCGGCAACGGGGCCGCCGCGTTTTGGTTATGCTACACTCGCAGCTAGTCTACTAGCTAGCTGAGGTTAGCTCTTATCAGCGTCGGGCATTCGCCACCGCCGACCGGTTAGCTTGCGCAATGTGCGTCGCCAAGCAGGCAATTGGCGATAGGCCATTTCTTCGGCGTGCAAGTCTGCTAGGTTTAAGTTGGTAGCCTTTTCGTAAAAAGCCGCCAATGATTGACTGGCATATGAGGTAAAAAGCTGGGTGAGCTGTGGTCGCGCCGCCTTTAGGTTCCAGTAGTGCAGTACGTAGGGTGCCGCCTCCACTACGCTTCTATCTTCCTCAAACCATAGGCTAAAAGCTAGTTGCTCCATCATATGCTTGTTGTAAGCAGCGTAGAGCTGGTCGGCCAGCGCTACCACCTCGGGCAAGCGGACAGCCATTGCCGAAGTCAGCCCGATAACGCCAGAGTTGTAAAGCACTGTTTTGCTACTCACAGCATATTGCCGGCTTTCAACAGTGAATACTATGCCCTTTAGGTGCTGGTACACTTTACGACTCAGCACATTACCACTGATAAGCAGCCCCTCACTCACGTGCATTACTGCTTGGCCTTGCGACAGCTGGGCAAAAAGCGGGGCAGGGTCTGCTCGCCAGATAGTATCCGTATCTACAAAAAGCAAGTTGCCAGGGTAATGGTGCGCGGCATGGCTCAGAACTCCTATTTTTAGCAGGTATACTTTGTTGCTACTGCCGCGCCAGGCTTGCCACTCGGCTAAGCTCACCGTGGGATAGTAGACATCGGGGCGTGCTCCGAGTACCCGCTCGAAAGCTGCCGCCGTGTCGGTATAGATTAGAACCCGTACGGGTTGCCGGGCCACTTCATAGTAAGAAAGTAGACTATAAACTGCCTCCGCATGTAAGTCGGCTGAGCCGTAAGCCAAGTAAATAAGGGAACAAGATGCGCAGGCCATAAGACGAGTATAATAAAAGCGTGCTGCAGTGTTACTACGTGAAAGCTACGCCACCTAACTGCACCTATCACGGGTGCACGCTACCAATTCGTGCTGCAAGTTCAGGCTAATCCTTTTTCTTCGTGCCATAATGTGCCTAGGTAGCTCTTTCCGCACCTTAGTTAGCTGCCACTTGCTCTATAGTTCGGCAGCTGCCTAATAGCACCGCCCTTTGCTTCATGTCGCTTCCACGTATCATCTTAGATTGCGAGGTGCTGAAAGACCGTGATAGTGGCTTTAGTCATTTCACTGTTCCCCTAGCCCACGAATTGATTCGTCAGAATCAGCATTATCAGCTCTACTGCTATGTGCCGCCTACTGAAGTAGGTGGCTTAGGCCATACGGGCGTGCACTACCTCACCCAACGTAGTTTTCACAAATACATTAACCCGCCGAGCTACGGCTTCCGCCTGTGGCACGCCACTTCGCAGCTTAGTTGGTATGTGCCCACCAGCCCCTTCACTAAGGTGGTGCTGACAGTGCATGACCTTAATTTTTTGCATCAAAAACCCGATGAGCGCACCTACACCCGGCAGCTAGCGATGGTGCGCCGCAATATTAAAAGGGCCAACTACTTAGTCACTATTTCTGACTTCGTGCGGCAAGATATTCTGCGGCATGCCGACCTGCTAGGCTATACCGGTCGCCAGCCGCTCCGCTACGTGCCGCGCGGCGTAGAAGCCCTACCTACCCTAGCCAGCGACCATGTACCAGCTTACAAGCCTCAGCGGCCTTTTCTATTCGCCCTCGGCACGGTTAACCCCAAAAAGAATTTTCACGTCTTGCCACCTTTGCTACAAGGCAATGACTATGAATTAATTATTGCTGGCAGCTTTACAGAAAGCAATTATGCCACGGCTATTCAGGCAGCTGCCGAGCAGGCGGGCGTAGCTGACCGAGTGCGTATCCTCATTCGCATCAGCGAAGCCGACAAAGCCTGGTATATCAGCAGATGCTTGGGCTATTTGCAGCCGTCGCTAGCCGAAGGGTTCGGATTGCCTGTAGTAGAGGCTATGCAACTGGGCAAGCCCGCCTTTTTGAGTCGTCTTACCTCCTTGCCCGAGGTAGGGGGAAGCGCCGCTTATTACTTCGACGACTTTTCGCCGGCTCACATGCAGCAAGTAGTGGCAGCAGGCTTGGCACAGCATTCGCCCGCCCGAGCGGCAGCAGCAAAGGCCCAGGCTGGGCAGTTTAGCTGGCAGCAAACGGCCGCTGACTACCTAGCGGTATATAAAGAGTTATTGGGGAAATAGCTTGAGAAGCACTTGCTTCTTGCACGCCTTGCTGCGGCAGCTCATCTGCTTATCTTATGCACAGCACTTGCCACGGCCTCGGTGTTTATTTTAAGTAAGCTCGGCATAACCCGCTGAGGTAGTAATGGGTAAGTGCATAGCTTACTTCCCTTCTTCGCCATGACTGACTTTGCCACTTCGGCCGCCTCGCGCCGCGAATTTCTCCGTACTCTGTCGCTCGGTGCCGGAGCTACATTGCTGGCACCCAGCCTCCTGGCAGCGCCGCCCGAACGCAAGCTGGGCGTGGCCCTACTGGGCCTGGGCAAGTACAGCAGCGGCCAGCTGGCACCCGCCTTGCAGCAAACCAAGCTATGCCGCCTAGCGGGCATCGTCACGGGTTCGCCCGAAAAGGCAGCTAAGTGGAAGCAGCAGTATCAGCTGGCCGACAAAAATATCTACGATTACAAGACCTTCGACCGCATCGCGGACAACCCGGATATTGATATCGTGTACGTGGTGACACCCAATGCCTTGCACGCCGAGTATGCGGTGCGCGCCGCGCAGGCTGGTAAGCACGTCATCTGCGAGAAGCCGATGGCTACCACCGTGGCCGACGCCCGCCGTATGATAGCCGCCAGCCAGAAAGCGGGCAAAAAACTGAGCATTGGCTACCGGCTGCACTTCGAGCCGCACAACCAAGCCATGATGCATCTAGGGCAGACGCAAGCCTACGGACCGCTCAAGCACCTGGTGTCCGACAACGGTTTTCGGTTCGGCAATGACACGCCGTGGCGCGTGGACAAGGCGCTGGCGGGCGGCGGTCCGCTCATGGATATGGGTATTTACAGCCTGCAAGGCTGCATTTATACCAAAGGCCAGGTGCCCATTGCGGTCACGGCCAAGTTCGACCCTAAGACCGACACGCAGCTATTTAAGGATGTGGAAGCGGGCCTCAAGTGGCAGTTGCAATTTGCCGACGGCACCACGGCCGACTGCCACACCAGCTACGCCGAAAACCTAGACGGCCGCCTGCGCGCCGAGGCTGCTAACGGTTGGTTTGAGTTGCAGCCAGCCTTCGGCTACGGCGGCCTGGCAGGCAGCACCAGCAAAAACGATGGCAAGCTCAACCTGCCCAACATCAACCAGCAAGCCGCCCAGATGGACGACTTTGCCGACTGCGTGCTGCACAACAAGCCCACCCGCGTGCCTGGCGAGATGGGTTTGCGCGACGTGCAGTTGCTGCTGGCCATCTACCGCGCTGCCGAAACCGGCCAGAAAGTAGCCACTACCGACGTGCAAAAGCTCATCGACCGCACTCACGCGCGCTAAGCCACCTAGGGCCGCTTAGTTACGTGGCGCTACCGGAAACTGCTCAAACATCGTGGCGACTGCCTTATCAATCTGCTTGGCCGACTTGATAGGCTTATTGGATAGAATGCTGGTGGTAGTGCCTTGCCATATCTGCTCTTTGCGGGCGGCATCTACAATGTCGATAGTGGCGGTACCCTCCTGGTACTGGCCTACCGGTATGTCGCGGGCATCCCAGTGGTAGCGCCGCTGGCCGATGTACTGCGGCGCGCCATCAAACCGAAAGTTGGCCTCCCGCGTCTGAATTTTCTGCTGGGTCACGATGCCGATGTTCACCCACAAGTCAGGCTGCTCGGCTTGCTGAAAACCGCGGCGTGCCATCTCGGCTGTCACCGCCCGCTTGAGGTCAAAGATGCCAGTGCCCGAGTTCTGAAATGCCGAGTCGTTGCGGGCCACCGCGTCCATAAAGCCATAGGTTTTATAGGTAGCGAAGTTGATACCCGTCTTTTGGTCAACCTGCGCCAACCGCTCATTGGTAGAGCAAGCCACCAAGCCAAGTGCGAAGGCTAGCAGCGGCAATTTTAGAAAATTTGACAGGAAATACATAAGCAAGAAGGTTACAAGAGTAGTGCGGGTCAACAGCTTATACGGTTATCCTAGGTAGGTCGTCTACCATGCCTAACAGCACAATGCCCAGCCAGCGCGTCATTTCACTCGCGCTGGCTGGGCATGTGGGTCAGTTAATCGCTATTCCCTAGGTCTACGAAAAGCCCAGCACCGGGTGCGGCTGATACGGCTCCTCCAAGCGTTTTATCTCATCAGCGCTCAGCTTCACATCAATGGCAGCCACGGCATCTTCGAGGTGGCCGGGCTTGCTGGCCCCCACAATGGGCGCCGTAATTGCGGGCTTCGATAGCATCCAGGCCAGGGCAATTTGGGCATTAGGCAAGCCCCGCTCTTGGGCAATCTCGGTCACGCGGTCGGCCACCGCAAAATCGTCATCGCGGCCGTAGAGGCTCTTGCCAAAAGCATCAGTTTTGGCTCGCTCCGTCTCGTTGCGCGCCTTGCTACGCCCGCCCGTAAGCAACCCCCGCGCCAGCGGCGACCACGGAATAACACCAATACCTTGGTCTTGGCACAGCGGCAGCATCTCACGCTCTTCCTCACGGTACACCAAGTTGTAGTGCGGCTGCATGCTCACAAAGCGCGTCCAGCCGTGCTTATCGGCCAGGTACAGCGCCTGCGCAAATTGCCACGCGTACATCGACGAGGCCCCGATGTAGCGCGCCTTACCAGCCTTCACTACATCGTGCAGCGCCTCCAGCGTCTCTTCAATGGGCGTGTCGTAGTCCCAGCGGTGTATCTGGTACAAGTCCACGTAATCGGTACCTAGGCGCTGCAAACTGGCGTCGATGGCGCTCATAATGTGCTTGCGCGACAGCCCTTTTTGGTTGGGGCCGGGCCCCATAGGGTTAAATACCTTAGTAGCCAGCACCACATCGTCGCGCTTGGCAAAGTCGCGAAGCGCTCGCCCCACTACCTCCTCGCTAGCGCCATTTGAGTACACGTCGGCGGTATCAAAGAAATTGATGCCCAGTTCTAGCGCTTTCTGAATGAAAGGCCGGCTCTGCTCCTCATTCAGAGCCCAGGGCCAGCGGTCGGTGGGCGTGCCGTAGGTCATGGTGCCCAGGCATATTTTAGAAACGTGTAGGCCAGTAGCCCCTAAACGCGTGAATTCCATAATGTAGTCAGCCGCGACAAGCGAGCAAGGTGGTTGAGCACCTGTATACGGCCGAACTACCTAGGCGGCGTTCACTAAGCTTCGCTTGGGAGGTGCTTGCTTGAATTTATTTTTAAGCACGAGGAACCGCTGCTCATATAAATAATAAGAAGCTGTCGCCACTCCATAAAGAACCAGCAGATTCAGCGCCAAAGAATCGGCATACGGAAACGCGTTTTTCCACGGCTGGTTATGCGTAAATAATTGCTGCCAGATATATAGACTATAAGACAGAATGCCAATTTGCTTAAAAGCTGACCAACCCAATATAGTTGAAAACAGATTTTTCTCTTGCTTCAAATTAAGTAAAATAATCCAGGCGATTAGTGTCGAGAAAAACAATCGCGAAATATGAGGTATAAACAATACTGATTCCTTATACCCAATAGTAACCGCAAGCAGAAATAGCGCAAAACTTAAAAAATAATTATTCCATAATCTATCTATTACGACTACTTCCTTAAACACGAGTATAGCGCATAAAGAACCTACCAGGATAGAAACCGTTCCGCTGCCGAAGAACACAGAATTGAGTAGAAAGACTAGTGCATGAATAGCTGTATTGGTATAGAAAATCCCAACTTTGTTTACCGCCAACAGCCCAATTATAGGTAATACGATTACCAATAAGCTTATCAATAGCGTGTACCTATTAAGGTTAAGCACTAATAGAAAGGGGAAGAACAAATAGAACTGTTCTTCTATCGACAGCGACCAAAAGTGCCCACTGTACCAATCGGCGCTATTCGGAATTGGTATATTTTTAATATACAAGGCCGAAGCTAGAAACCCAACAGGCGTGACACCCAGCGCAAAGCACACATTCAGAATGAGCAATACCAGCAGAAATAAATACGCCACCGGCATAATTCGTAACGCTCTTCTTATATAGAAGAGCTTAAGTGAAATATGGCCGTTCTTTATTTTCTCCTTGAACAGCAGCGTAGTAATAAGAAAGCCGCTCAGTACAAAGAATATTTCCACTCCTACCTCGCCCAATACATCAAAATAGGGATTCTCTTTCAGGCAATGGCTAAGGATTACTATAATAATAGCAACTCCACGAAGGCCATCTAGATAAGGAAGATATGGCTGAGCTAACTCAGTAGGAACTGCCGAAACCTCATTCGACAATTTAGTTTTAAGTATACTCAGCTTCATAAAAGGAACTATAAGCAGTGATAAATTACAATCGCCCGCAGCAAAACAGTTGATTTATCGCGCATTTTATACAGCAGAAAATTGCTCGCTTTTAGCATTAGTAGACATTTAACTAATTAGCTACCAGCAAAAAATCATTGACAAAAATACGGGTCAAATATAGAACAACTCGCAGATAAGCTTGTGATTATACTAGCCAATTAGTTGGTAAATTGCTTTATCGCCTCATCGCAAAGCACCGCTTAACTGATAGGTTAGTAACTATATGAGCATAAAAATGCTCAGCTTACCAGCGACTAATTTGTTTTTTGTTACCGGTGCCTCTGTGGAGCCCGTGCTCTTGCCAAGCTGGCTAAGCGCGCTGCTGCTTTGCCAAGAGGGAGCGCTTCTTTTCGACGCACTCAGCTCGGGAGGCGCAAAAACAAAAAGCCCACCTAACGACCGTTAAGCGGGCTTCCTAATTACTGGTAAAGATTACTCTTTAGAACGGCCAGGCTTGCTTTTTGGAGTACCGTCTTTCTTTCTGCCGTAAGGAGCTTCTGCATCTACCTCACCGGCTTCGCGCGGTGCCCGTGCCTTACGCTCCTTTACTGTTGGCGTGTAGTCATCGCTCATCAGCGCGTCTACTTCCTCTAGGGCACTTTGCAGGTTGATTACCAAGGAAGACACTTTACGCAGCGCACGTTTAACGTCGGATTTGAACGCGTCAGCTTTTTGAGCGTTGTCTAGTATCTGTTGTAATTGGGCAAGGTCTACTGCCATTTGAAGAAAGGTTGACTGTTGGTGTATGGTTTAATAATGCAAAAGAACACAAGTTTTATCATACTAACAAGTATATTACCAGCTATCATTAGCATTAGTTACATTTTAATTAATTACAGTGTGTATCAACGACGAATAGTGCTGCCTTGATTACTTAAATTCATCGTTATTATTAGTGGATATTAAGTGAAATAGAAGCCACTAACTTAGAATTATCCTTTCTTAACTGGCAGCTGTATACATAGTAATAGTGCTGGCCTATTGCACTAAGTCTAGCAAAAAGGAGCTGACAAGGCTTATAGAATTACGTTTCGGCATCTTAATGCATATTGCTTGAACAATTAACCACTAAAAAGACATATTTTCTTTCTTAACTCAACTTTACACTGAATTTAATCAGATATTCACCATTTTACCTATTACTCTTCAAAGTCCTATCGCGCTATTTTTTTTCTATAAAGAGGCTAGGTCTGCTTACCCTTACAACTGTCTGGAGCTATCTTATCCTGACATGCTATATAGTGTAGTGTTATCTAGGTACCTAGGTCGCCTATATGGCTAGCTCCGTACTTATACACCTTACTATTACTTACGCTATACCTTCTTAAACAGCATATTGGAGCACCATATCCTAAGCAAAACCACGTTTTGCAGCTTACCCGCTGACTAAGCAGTTGACGAATGACTTCTCAACACGCTACTAGCCGAGCTGCCCAACCTAGGGACCACTAGTGCTGCTGTATTAATAGGGCTTTTGAGGCGAATAGCTTTTCTTGCAGGCGCTCCTCGCCACGCCATGCGTAAACCTCAAGCTAGTTTATAAGCCGCCTGCCAACGCACCTAGCCTTTCGCCTAGCGTTGGTGACGAAGTGTGAGTGACCTTATCGTAGCACTCAACATAGCGTGGCTCTCACAGAACTTGGTAAGCCGTTTCTACGCCTGGGTTTAATCTGAGCACAGCGTAGCTAGGGTAGTCCTAGCATCTCCTGCTAGCCTGTATTACAGCATCACAAAGCTGATTTACCAAAATAACTCCGATACCATCTTTCAGACGGGTCTCTATAGGTATCAGTGCAATATGATTAGCAGGCAAATTCTATATCTATTTCACTAATCTTATATCGATTTTGCACTTTACCTAATTACTATCTGACGACATAAGCTACTCTATTGAAATGGTCATCTATATGGTGAACTAGAAATGAATTTTCTTTATTAAAACGAGAAATTATTTAATATAAGGAATACTTGCTAAAACAGCAATGGGGAGGCAAAAGCGCATAACTTTTCTGATATTCACCAAAATTTCATCTAAGCTAGCATTTTGAAAATATTGCTTAGGAGCGAAATAAGAATTTCCTTTACAACACTATTCCTTCCCCGCTCTTCCTATGTTAGCACTATTTCCTTTCTTGTCAGTCTGCCGCCCAGTAGTAGGTCTTCAACAGCTAGCTATTACCTAGGTACAGTTTATGCTACTAGGCAGGTATCCTGCTCGTCTGGCAAGCTGGCACCCGCTGCAATAACGCATCTTGCTCTTTGCGTCGCAGCATAACCAGCCGGCTGTTACTTTCTAATTTTCAGCGCTATAGCAGACAGGCCGCTATTATTTTTTGCTTAATATGCAGCCTTCTGGCCTAAGTGGGGTCTCAGGCTCTTCAAGCAATCGCGCTACTTAAGTAGCCCTATGCAATAGGCCATACTTACCCTCTCTTTTCTACAGCATCGCTATTCCGGTTGCGCGCCTTCTGCTTTTACGCAGCATTAATAAAAATGCGCTTTAGCATTAAGCTATTACGCTCAATTACTCTTTAGCTAGCTTTTTCTTTCGCTTTCGCTTGTTCCGCTCGGAACGTCATTTTTCACTTATTACCCATTCCCATCTATGAAGGCAGTTATTTTGGCAGGCGGCTACGGCACGCGCATTAGCGAGGAAAGTGGCATTCGGCCCAAACCCATGGTAGAAATTGGTGGCAAGCCAATTCTATGGCATATTCTTAAAACGTATGCTCACCACGGTATTACCGACTTTGTGATTTGCTGCGGCTATAAAGGCCATATGATTAAGCAGTATTTCGCCGATTACTTCCTGCTTACCTCGGATGTGACTTTTCGGACGGACCGCCACGAAATGCAAATCCACCGCAACAATGCTGAGCCCTGGACGGTGACGCTCATTGACACGGGCCTCGAAACCATGACGGGTGGCCGCCTACGCCGGGTGCGCGAGTATGTGGGCGACGAGACGTTTTGCCTCACCTACGGCGACGGCGTAAGCAACATCGATATTCAAGCCAGCATTGCCTACCACCACCAGCAGGGCGCCCAAGCTACCCTAACGGCCGTGCGCCAGCCGGGCCGCTTTGGAGTATTCAGCCTGAGCGAGGCCGACAGCCACGTCAACAACTTTACGGAGAAGCCCGAAGGCGGCGAAACGCCCTGGATTAACGGCGGCTTCTTTGTGCTGGAGCCCAGCGTATTCGACTATATCGATAGCGACAGCACGGTATGGGAAAAAGGTCCGATGGAGCGTTTGGCAGCCGAGGGCCAGTTGGCCGCTTACCGCCACAGCGGGTTCTGGCAGCCCATGGACACCCTGCGCGACCGCAACATGCTCGAAGAACTCTGGCAGGCCGGCAAAGCCCCGTGGAAAGTATGGTCCCCAGAGCCTGTTTGGACCCCCGCCGCCCCTCGACAAGCGGCCGCTCCTGTCGATGCACCTGCCCGGGCATTGCCTGAGCAACTACTAGCCGGTGTGCTCTAACCTCTGTTTTTTTGACCTTTTTATTGCATTAATCTTACTGTTTTTATGACTTTGTCGCGCATTCTGCTCACGGGCAATATGGGTTACGTAGGGCCCGGCGTAGTGCAACAGCTTCGCCAAGCGTTTCCTGCTGCCGAACTGATTGGGTACGACCTAGGCTTTTTCGCTCACTGCCTCACGGGCGCTGAGCGCCTGCCTGAGTCGCGGCTCGACCGCCAGGAGTTTGGCGACGTGCGCCAAGTACCCGCCGAGCTACTCGCCGGTGTAGATGCAGTAGTGCACCTAGCTGCCATTTCCAACGACCCCATGGGCAAGGCCTACGAGGAAGTGACGATGGAAATCAACCACCAAGCGGGCATTGAGCTGGCTCGGCAGGCCAAAGCGGCTGGGGTGCGGGCTTTTGTATTCGCTAGCTCGTGCAGCATCTACGGCATGGGTGGCGAAGATGCTAAAACCGAAACCTCGAGTGTGAACCCGCTTACGGCGTATGCCCGCTCGAAAGTAGCTAGCGAGCAAGACCTAGCTCCGCTGGCCGACGACGACTTTGTGGTAACCTGCCTGCGCTTTGCTACTGCCTGCGGCTGGAGCGACCGCCTGCGGCTCGACCTAGTGCTCAATGACTTTGTAGCCAGCGCCGTAGCTACGGGCGAAATCAGCATTCTGAGCGATGGTACGCCTTGGCGGCCGCTCATCCATGTGCGCGACATGGCGCGCGCCATTGAGTGGGCTGTGACCCGCGAAGCCACAAATGGCGGCCGCTTCCTGGCCGTAAATGCCGGCTCCGATGCGTGGAACTACCGCGTGAAAGAGCTAGCCGAGGCTGTGGCCGAAGCCCTGCCCGGCACCCGCGTAAGCGTAAACCCGGCCGCCGCCCCCGACCTGCGCTCGTACCGCGTCGATTTTAGCTTGTTCCAAGAGCTCGCGCCCGACCACCAGCCCCAGCACAGCCTGGCTGCTACCATTGCCGAGCTGCACGAAAAGCTGTTGGCTATGGGCTTCCGTGACCCAGAATTCCGCGGCTCGCGGCTGATGCGTCTGCGGGTACTAGCTGCCCTGCGCGAGCAAGGCGAACTAACCGAGCAGCTAACCTGGACCAGCCCAGTTGCGGCTGAAGCTTCGCTGGCCTAGGCCAGTACTTGACGTAGCCTTTTCTGCATACCCTTTCTATGACTTTTACTGAAACCAAACTGGCGGGCGCCTTCATCATTGACCTAGAGCGCCGTACCGATGAACGCGGTTTTTTTGCCCGCTCGTGGTGCGAGGATGAGTTTGCCGCCCATGGCATTTTCCTGCCCCCGCTGCAAGCCAACTTGTCGTCGAACCCCACCCAGGGTACCCTGCGCGGCATGCACTACCAGCTGGCGCCCTACGAGGAAAGCAAACTGGTACGCTGCACCCGCGGCGCCCTCTACGATGTGATAGTAGACCTGCGCGAAGAGTCGCCGACCTACGGCCAGTGGATAGGCGTAGAGCTGACGGCCGATAATTTTCGGCAGCTATTCGTGCCTGGCCGCTTTGCCCACGGCTTCTTGACCCTAGAGCCTAATACGGATGTGGCCTATCAGGTATCAGCCAAGTACACGCCCGGCGCCGAGCGTGGCCTGCGCTGGAACGACCCAGCCATTGGCATCGAGTGGCCAGCCGTGCCGCAGTTAGTCTCGGCCAAAGACCAAGTTCACCCCGACTTTCAGCCGCTGGCTACTCCAGCTACCATTACGCTTTAGCCTCACGCTTTTTTCTGCATCATGATATTAGTTGACAACGCACTAAAGGCGCGGCAAGCTGCTGGCAAGCCCATTCGGGTAGCCATGGTAGGCGCGGGCTTTATGGGCCGGGGCGTGGCCCGGCAAATCTGCCGCTACGTGCCGGGCATGGAGCTGGTCGCCATTGCTAACCGCACCCTAGCCCAGGCGCGCCGCGCCTACGAAGAGGCAGGCGAGCTAGGCCCACAAGAAGTGTCGTCGGTAGCCGCGCTAGAGCGCTGCATCGAGCTTGGCAAGCCGGCTATCACTGAAGATGCCCTGCTGCTGAGCCGGGCAGGAGGCATCGATGCCATTATCGAAGTGACGGGTGCCGTGGAGCACGGTGCACACGTGGTGCTCGAGGCCATCAAGCACGGTAAGCACATTGTGCTGCTCAATGCCGAGCTCGATGGCACGGCTGGCTCTATCCTGAAAGTGTATGCCGACCGCGCTGGTGTGGTATACACGGTGTCGGATGGCGACCAGCCGGGCGTGACGCTTAACCTAGCACGCTTCGTTATTGGCCTAGGTGTCAAGCCTGTGCTGTGCGGCAACATCAAAGGCCTGCACGACCCCTACCGCAACCCAACCACCCAGGAGGGCTTTGCCCGCCAGTGGGGCCAAAACCCGAGCATGGTCACCAGCTTTGCCGACGGTAGCAAAATCAGCTTCGAGCAGGCTGTTATCGCCAATGCCCTCGGGATGGAAGTGGCCCAGCGCGGCATGCTAGGGCCCACCGTGGCCCCGGGCACGCCCATCAGCAAAGCCGCTGAGTGGTACCCGCAGGACCTGCTGCTGAGTGGCGGCCCCGGCATTGTGGACTACGTAGTGGGCGCCGAGCCGGGCCCTGGTGTGTTTGTACTCGGTACGCACGACGACCCGGTGCAACAGCACTACCTCAAGCTGTATAAGCTGGGTCCAGGGCCGCTTTACTGCTTCTACACCCCTTATCACCTCTGCCATTTCGAAACCCCCAACTCGGTAGCGCGGGCCGTGCTCTTCAATGATGCGGCGCTGGCTCCGCAGGGTGCTCCGAAGGTAGAAGTAGTAACGGCGGCTAAAATCGACCTCAAAGCCGGCGAAACGCTCGACGGCATTGGCCATTACATGACGTATGGCTTGGCGGAGAACTACCCGCTGGCCCGGCAGCAAAACCTGCTCCCCATAGGGGTGGCCGAGGGCTGCGTGCTGCGCCACGATGTGCCTAAGGACCAAGTGCTCACCTACGATGACATCATCTTGCCCGAAGGCCGTCTCATCGACCAGCTGCGCCGCGAGCAGGAAGCCTACTTTGGGCAGCCGGCGCTCACCGATGCCCTGGTGCTGGAAGGTGCGCTAGCCAAGAGCCCGCTCTAGTAGCGGCGCTGGCAAGCTAGCTAGCCGTGGACAGCGGCCAGCTTACTCTCGCATACGCTGGAGTAAGCTGGCCGCTGTTTTTTAGGAGCTGGCAGCTACTTACTCTTTTATATTCGCAGTCTTGGCCTAGGCAGCTACTTGTTCTGCGGGCACTCGGTTGCCGTATTTTAGCTCACCTAGGTGTGCCATTAGTGCGGTTTTTCAGGCAAGGGCTAGCAACAGCGCAACTGCTAGCGCCAGCCTACTGCCACAGTTGATACCTCATGAAAATAGTTTTTCTCTGCGGTTGCCTCGAGCCTGGCCGCGATGGTGTTGGTGATTATGCCCGCCGGCTGGCCATTGAGCTAGTTCAGCAAGGGCACGAAGCTTATGGCATCAGCCTAAACGACACTTACGTTACGCAGGCAACGCTCGAATCGCAGCCAGTAGATGAGGCCAGCCTGACAGTGCTGCGGCTACCCGCCGCCTGGCCAGAAGGCCAACGTTTTGAGCGCGCCCAGCAACAGGTAGCTACCTGGCAGCCCGACTGGCTAAGCTTGCAGTTTGTACCATTCTCGTTTCATCCTAAGGGATTGAATATTAGCTTGGCGAAGCACCTAGCGTCACTAGGAAAGGGCCGCGCCTGGCATATCATGTTTCATGAGCTGTGGGTGGGCATGGACACTCATGCGCCCCTCAAGCACCAGTGGTGGGGCCGCGCGCAGCAGTACCTTATTACACAGCTCATTAATAAGCTAAAGCCACGGGTTATCCATACCCAAACCCTGCTTTACCAAGCGCAGTTACAAAAGATTGGCTTTGCAAGCGAGCACCTGCCGCTCTTCGCCAATATTTCTAATAATGCACCCCAACGCCCGTCCACCGCTACTGGCAGCTCAGACCCAGCCGTTGCGGACAAGGCCGTGCAATTGGTTGTGTTTGGCAATATCCACGTGGGCACGCCCATCCAGCAGCTTGCCCGCGACGCGGCGCAATATGCGCGCACCCACGACACCACAGTAACGCTCACGCTGCTCGGCCGCTGCGGCAGCGAGCAAGCACTTTGGGCCGCTACTTGGCAGGCAGCGGGCTTGCCGGTAGAAATACTAGGCGAGCAAGAGCCTGCCCGCATCTCGGAAGTGCTACTGGGTGCTACCCTAGGCATCGCAACTACGCCTGCTGTGCTGCTCGGCAAAAGCGGCACGGCGGCTGCTATGCAAGAGCACGGCCTACCCGTGCTGTGCGTAGCGCACGCTTGGCAGCCCCGCGGCATTACCCTTACCCAAACCACTCCGGGCATCGCGGTATACCAAGAGGGTAATTTCGGCACTTACCTTACCAAGCAAGACTCGCAGCCGGTGCGGAGGCTGCCCCTCGTTGCCCGCCAGCTAGCCGATGCCCTAGCACGTAGCCGCTAGCAGGATTATTTGCGCTGGCCTATTTTCTTGGCCGGCACTCCTGCCCATATTTCATTGGGCAAAATGGACTTGGTAACAACGGCACTGGCGGCCACGATGGCCCCCATGCCAATAGTAACTCCCTTTAGCACTACCACATTCGCTCCAATCCAGACATCTTCGCCAATCACGATAGCTTGCTGGGGCCCTTCCTGCATGCGCATCGGCTGGCCGGCTACAATGCCGTGGTCGTGGTCGACAAAGCGGCTACCCGAGGCAATGAGCGAGCCTTTGCCGATGTCAATACTTTCTCGAATGTTGAACTCACAGCCCGTGCCAATGAATACGTCATCCTGAATGCGGATGGCGGGTCCTGGCTGCCACGTACCATCGTACTTAAAATATATACCCTGCTCTAAGATGCAATTTTTACCGATAGCGACCTGATGTGGCCAAGTTATCGTGAGCTTCGGCACTTGGGTTCCGCTGCCGATTTTCATGCCTAGTAGCGACAGCCACTGGCGGCGAAAAAACCCGAAAAACTTAGGAGCATATCGAAAGCGAAAGACGAAGCCGCCTTGCTGCAGAATATAGTTTGCGCGCATTCTAGACTATTACCTAAGCAATACATGATTGCAAAGTTCGGCTAAATATAGGAGTCGGCCTGTGAATACCGCTGCCCTTTGAGCCCAATATAATGTGGGGTAACCCTTATGGGTAGCACTGTTGCATATCGTGTGGCATCTGTCGCAGCACGACAGTGTTCACAGATGCCCTTCCTAAGCCTATATATGTATTGCCTAAGGCCATTTTGGCTTGCAACAACGCGGTGGATAGCACTTTAGCGGGTTGTGCAACTTGTATTGCCCTGTGCTTTTTTCTGATTTATATCCTATTCAATCAAGATAGATTTCAGCACCAGCAAAGGGGCGGCGTGCAACATTCTTGCTTTATTTAGATAAGCTCCGCTTATTACTATAGGCAGCTGAGACCTGCTGGGGCACTTCTAGGCTACAGCCTAGCTACCATGTAAATCTATAATTAAGATTTATACTTTTTTTCATCATAGAATTGCCTCGTCATTAAAAAATACAAATTGTAATTCATAATCATTAAACCTTCATTTTGTCAAATGGCTTAGTATTTTAATTTTTTTAAGCCTCAAATAGCCTTTTTATTGAACATATCTTATAAAATGGCTTGATTATTCTTATAAAAAGCACAAAATAGAAAGGAGACGCAATCATCCTCTATCAGATAACTTATATTTGCAACAAGACTCGAACTGTATTAGAATAAAATATTTTTAATAACCACTTTATGAGTAGCGTTTTGAAGGGCTATAAAATACGGGTACTATTTGCATTACTATCAAGTTTTTTTGTTCAAGCTGCACAAGCCCAAACTACGTTGCGTTTTCGGCTTGATAGCACTTATACCACCAGTGCGGGTGCTTACAGGGCTGATGGCAAACTTGTGCGCACCTTGTGGCAGCGGACTGTTTATAACCCCGGTGAATACCAAGTAAACTGGGATGGGCTTGACAACGATGGCCAGCCTGTGGGCGCTGGCACGTATAAGATTAAAGTAATTGCCCACAATGAGAAGTACGTGTGGGAAGGGGTAGTGGGCAACACTTCGGCTAGCTGGACTGATAACATCTGGCACAGCCTCACCACAATGCAGGACTTTTGCGGGGCAGCCAACGGCGAATCATACGCAGCCCTAGGATATAATGAAGTAACCTCCGGGCTGGTATACAGCCCGACGGGTACGGCGCAGGCCCCCCGGCGCATCTTCAACACAGACTTGTTTGACGCTTTCAGCTTTGTGCGGGCTGATGACACCTATATATATGCTGCAACTAACAATAGTGGTTGGGATAATCTGCACAGCAGCTTTATCATGCGCTTTCGGCAGTCAGACAAAGGAGAGGCCCCTTGGAGCAGCGGCCAAACGGCCATTTATGACCTGCACAAGCGCGTAGGCGTACTTAGCCTGAAGCAGGCGCCGGTAGCCAACCTACCCCAACTCGACACTTGGCTAGCTAATCGCATTACGGGCTTCGCCGTTAGCAGCAACTACATCGCTGTGGCGCGCAAGGCTCAAAACACGGTGCAGTTTTACGCTACCGCTACCGGCGCTCCCCTAGGTACCTTGGCAGTAGCCTCGCCGGGGCAAGTCGCCTTTGCAAGCACTGGCGACCTGTGGGTTATCACGGCTGGGCAGGTGAAGCGCTTTACCGTGACGGGCGGCAAGAGCTTTGCTGAGCAAAATACCTTGACGGGCATCGTTGCGCCGCTGGCGCTAGATGCGCATCCTTCGCAGGACTTGGTTTTGGTAGCCGATGGCGGCACCAGCCAGCAGCTAAAGGCCTACTCAGCGGCAGGCACGCCGCGCTGGACCTATGGCCAAGCGGGTGGCTACCCGGTGAAGGGCCCCGATGTAGTGAACGACAAGTTCTGGTTTGAAATAGCTGACCCCCTGGCGCGTGGTGCTGTTGACCGCGACCCTTATGGTGCCCCATTTACGTTTGTTAAATGGCAGCCCGATGGTACGTTTTGGGTGCTCGACGCTGGCAACGTGCGCGTGCTTCACTTTGGGGCCGACCGCAGCTACCGCGAGCAGATTATGTTTTTGCCCGACCGCCTGCATATAGCTGGCGACCAAGCAGACCCTACTCGCATGTTTTCGGGGCACCTCGAGTTCAAGGTGAGCACTTCTCCCTTGAAGCCCGGCGACCAAAGCCTGTTGTCCTCGCCTACCTGGAAACTAGTGAAGAACTGGGCTGCCGGAGGGGTAGACCATATGCGCTACAGCAGTCTCATCAACGTTACGACGCACGCTAATGGCCGCACCTATGCCCAGGTGCACGACAGCAACACTGATAATGCGGGCTGGCGCGCTGCCAGAACGCAAGTAGTTGAACTACCAGCTACTGGTCCGCTGCGCTTCACCGGCGTTTTGCTGGAAGAATTTGGCAATGGTGGCTTTGCATACGACCAGATGCCCGATGGCAGCCTGCGTTGCGCGCGCACCAACGTGGACATGCCGCAATCGGACTACGGGGTTAGCAGCACTGGTAAAGCCCAGCTCGTATGCGAAGAGCGTGCGCTGACGGGCTACGATAGCAACTTCAACCCGCAGTATGGCCCCGTAAAGGTGATGTGGACTGTGCTCAGCAGCTGGTGGCGGGGCAAAGACCCCTTCCCCAGTAAGCCTATGGGTGCCCGCATCCGAATACCGCGCACCGAAAATGGTAGCTATGTAACCTATCAGGCCTCTCGCAAAGAGCCCGGCGCCTACCACCTAGGTACAGTGGCTCCGAATGCAGCAGACTGGAACGCCAGGTTCCACCCCGGCCAGGTTATCAGCCGCCCCGAAGGCCGGGGCGCCTACCCCGAGGTAGATGCCTATGGTGGCTGGGACGGTGCTACTGTCTATGCCGATAAAAAGGACATCGTGGCGCTGTACAACGGCCAAAACAACTCGGTAAGCAATACTTTCTACCACTTCTCGCAAGATGGCCTGCTTATCAGCGAGTTTGGAGTACCGGCTACGGCTGCTTTTTTCAGCGACAGCAACTACTCGCCCCCCGGACTGGCCGGCAACAACATCGACATGTACATGATACGCCCCTCGGCTAACACCCTACACGTGTACACAGTAGATGAAGCCGCCCACGCCGGCCTCCACCGCTGGCGCGTAGAGGGCACCAATACCCTGCGCGAGCTCACGGGTAGCGGTCCCCTAGGCTCGACTATCGCCGTTGCCCAAGCCGGAGTGGTAGCCGCCCCCTTACCCGTTGTGCTCACCACGTTTGAAGCCGCCCGCAATGCCGCCACGGTAGTTTGCAAATGGACAACGGCCAGCGAGCAGAACAGCAATTATTTCGTAGTCGAGCGCAGTGCCGACGGCCAAGCTTACAGCGCCCTAGGCAAAGTAGCTAGTGGTGGCACCACCACCCAGGTTCGCAACTATAGCTACCTAGATGCCAAGCCACTGCCTGGCACCGCTTACTACCGCCTGCGCTTGGTGGACAAAGACGGAACGGAAAGCTTCTCGCCGGTGGCAGTAGTCACTGAGGCTGCCAGCGCTACCAGCGCTCCCCTGGCAAGCGTAGCGCCGAACCCGGGTACTAGCCTCTTCGAACTGATTACGCCTAACAGCCCCTTGCTGGAAGCCAACATCTATACGACGCTTGGCAAGCACATTTGCCGGCTTCGGCCAACTACTGGGCAAACCCAGCGCATTCCGTTCGACTTATCTACTTACCCCGCTGGCATTTACCTAGTGCAGGTACAAATGGCCAGTGGCTCTACTACCGTCAAGGTGGTGAAAAGCAACTAGCTTTTTCCTTAGCTGATTGCCTGTTTAATCGATAACGGCCTCAGTATACCTACCTAGGGTATGCTGAGGCCGTTGTCAGTCTGAGTAAACTTACGAAGCGTTGCCTATTGCTAGCGTGCTGATTATTCTAAGCTAGCTGCCCCTCAAACTTGCTCATAATCTTGTCGATAAACAGATAGTTTTTGGCGTACTCGCGGGCGTTTAGGCGAATGGTCTCGTGGCTGCCCGCTATGGCTTGGCGGAGCGCTGCATTCAGGGCCTGCTGGTTTTCTGCTTCGGCCAGTAAGCCTACCCCGTGCTTCTGCACCAGCGTGTGCAGTCCCGAGCCTTCGTTGGCAGTGATGAGGGCCAAGCCCCCTACCGCCAGTATGGTTGTGAGCTTGGAAGGCATCATCAGGTCGCTGGCATTGGCTTTCTGAATGACCAAGTGTATATCTGCCACGTTGAGAAATTTATTAAACTTCTCAACAGGCTGCAGCGGAAAGAAAATAACGTTATCCAACTTCAGCTCGGCTACTAGGTTCATCAGCTTCTCCTTGTAGGGGCCCGAGCCACAAATCAAAAACTTTACGCCGGGCTCCTGGCGAAACTCCTGCGCGGCATACACGATACTCTCTAGGCCCTGCTTTTCGCCGATGGCCCCCGAGTATAGCACAATAGTATCGGTAGCAGCGAAGCCAAACTCCTGCTTTAGCGCTCCCCGGTCGGTTATGGGGAAGAATCGAGCATCATCGACCCAGTTGGGAAACAGGACAACTTCTTTTTTAGCCTTCGCTTCAATCTTGGCCACCATTTGTTCCGACACCGAGCTCACGACCGTGGCTTGGTTGAAGATATACTTCTCGACTTTCAGCAAAAAGTTAACTACGCCCTCCGATTTAATCATGTTCAAATCGCGGGCGGCTTCTATCTGCATGTCATGGATGTGATAGATGAACTTCGCCGATTTGAGCTTCTTGTAAAGCACCCCAAGCAGGCCAAACTGAAAGGAGGGCGCCACGGCTACCACATAGTCGTGCTTCTGGCCAAAAGACAGCTGCACCACCTTGAAGAAGGAACTCACTAAAAAGGAGAAGTCGAGGAGCATGCGCTTGAGCCCCGACGGCGCGGCCGGAATGTACATGGGGCAGCGGTGCACCGTAATGCTGCCGCCTAAGGAGCCAGTGCGCTCTTCTACCTGGTAGCGATTGCGATTTTGGTAGTAGGGCTCCTGAACCTTCCAAAATGGGTAATACGGGTAGGCGGTGACGACCGTGCACGTGTAGCCCCGGTCGGCGAGCCATTGTATCATCTCGCCACTGTATTTGCCAATGCCAGTGGGTTCCGGAAAGTAGTTGTACCCTATCAGCAAAATTCGTTTATTCATAATCCCTAGGTAGCTGCGTCAAGAAATAGCTAGATAAACTGGATAGTAGCTTAGATTTTGTAGCCTTTGTGGTCGCGCAGCCAGTCTAGCGTGTGGCGCACGCCCATTTTCCGCGACACGGGGCTCCCGCCGGTTACTTCGTAAAGCGCATCGAGAGGCAGCACGTTGTCGGTCTGCATGTTGGTGAGCCGGAAGCTGGTCATAGGAAACTTTATCCCAAACTTGGCTAGCACATCGCCCACCGTAGCGGCCGCCTGAATGGCCAAGTAAGGCACCTTCTTAATCTTGCCTTTGCCCATTTCGGCAGCTATCTCATTGGCCCATTCCGCAATATGAATGGGCGGCTGGTCGCCAATGTAGAACGTACGGCCATGGATACCCGGGGCCGTTAGCAGCTTCTTCAGCTGGTAAACGGTGTTTTCTACGTAGCCATACGTCTTGGTGCACGTGCTGCCAAAGTCGAAGTACCGGTCTTGGTACACCACGTTAAAAAAGTCGATGTAGGGAATGCCGAACCATGGCCCCCAGATGGAAGTAGGCCGAAAAATCACCCATTCGAAGCTTTGCTTCGGGCTGTTTTTCACTACTAGCTCGCCTTCTACCTTGCTTTTGCCATATAGCGTGTGCGGTTTATAGTCGTCGTAGCCCTTCGGGATATAACCTGGCTTGCACACGTACATGGAAGACGCCAGCAATACCCGCGCTAGAGCCGGCAACTCGGCCGCTATTTTCAGTAGATTAGCAACGCCCGCCGTGTTGGCTTTGTAATACTCATCGTTGGTGCCATCGAGGTCCGTCACGGCGGCCAGATGCACGATGGCTTCGGGCGAGAAAGCGGTGATGAGCTGGTGCAGCTTATCGTAGTCCAGTAGGTCGGCCTGCTGCCAAACAGTTGCTTGGTCTTTATTGCGTGGGGCTGCCTTATCTAGGTTCAGAACTTCATAGCCTTCGCCTAGTAGGTTGGCTATCAAATTAGTGCCTATAAAGCCGGAGCCACCCGTTACCAAAATCTTTTTCATATTGCAGTTATAATGCCCTAAAAAACCTTGCTGATACCGACCTAGGCTCACGCGAGCATCTCACGGTCCTTGATAGGCTTAGCGGGCGTTCCCACGCATATTTTGCCAGCAGGTAAGTCTTTGAGCACGCTGCTACGCGCACTCACTATCGTGCCTTTGCCGATGGTGACGCCAGGGGCCACGTATACATCGTTGGTAATCCAGCACTCATCTTCGATGACTACCGGCTTGCTGAAGATGTCGAACGTCTTCTTTTGGTATTCGTGCCCGCCGGTGTTCACATACACCTGGTGGGCTAGGGCCACGTGCTGGCCAATGTCAATGCGGCCTAGGCTATACAGCACGCACTCGTCGCCTATCCAGGAATAGTCGCCCACGCTCACTAGCCAGGGATAAGTTACCTGCACCGACGACCTGATTTTGACATGCTTGCCGATTTTGGCCCCAAATAGCCGGAGCAAAAACACCCGCCACTGGTAAAGCACCTGCGGCGACCATGCAAAAATGGTGGCCTGCACTATCCACCACAGCTGTACTGTGATTTTGGATTTACCTCTAAATGAAGCAGGTACCGTAAATATACTTAAGTCTTGGTAATGCGGCATAACGCGTAAAATCACTCAGCGGGGCCGCCCGCAGGCACAGCCCCTAGGTTGGTCGGAGCTATTGAATAGCTTGTAAAAAGCGGACGGCGGCGGGCCGCACAGCAAACTCTTGCTCGAAGGTGCGGCGGGCCTGCTGCTGAAAATTGGTTTTTGCGGCGGCCGTTAGCTGCTGCCAGTGGGCTAGCAGCTCGTGCGTGCCGGCAGCAGTATCGGGCCTGACGGACCCTCCCCCAGCGCCTTCTATTTCGCGCCAAATATTTACTTGGTCGGAAATGAGCACTGGCTTGCCACAAGCTAAGGCTTCTACTACCGCGATGCCGAAGTTCTCTTGATGGCTGGGCAACACAAAGGCCTCGCAGCCATAAAAGGCGCCCCACTTGGCATCGCCCGTGAGCATGCCCGGAAACGAAACTGCGCTACGAAGCACCGGTGAGCCCGCCACTAACGCCTGCATACGCTGGCCATAGGGCGTATCGAGGCCGGGGCCCGCCACCAGCAACCTAGGAAGCTTTGGAGCTGGCGCTAGTTCCTCAGCGGCCTCCCCGCTGCTGGCTACCAAGGCTGCAGAGGCAGTTGTCCGCGCCTGCTGGCTTACCGCCGCATAGGCTTGCAGCAGCAGCTCTACTCCTTTCTTTTCGTGGATGCGGCTCAGAAACAAGAGGTAAGGTTCGCCGGCCAGTTCGGGGCATTTTGCCAGCAAGGCTTGCTGCATCGCCTCGCGTTGCTGAGGCGGCTCCTCCACGCCGAGCCCCACCACTACCGTGCGCTGGGGGCGGTAGGGCCGGAAGGGCTGAGTCGCCAGCCGGCGCTCTTCTTCGCAGGTGAAGAGCAACGCATCGGCCGTATTGATAAGCTGCTGCTCTAGCAGCTTCCAGTATAGCGTATTGCGAATTGCCTTTAGCCGGCGCCCAGAAGCCCGCTGAAAATAGGGGTCTAGCATACCGTGTGGCATCACAAACACTTTGGGCAGCGTCTGCCCCGCCGTGCGCTGGGCTTGCAGCTGCCGCTGAGCCCGGCGCACGGCATGGCCATAAAATAGCCACAGTCCGTGCACTACTACCGCATCAAACTGCGGCAGGTGTGACACCAGCCACGGCACCAGGTGCGGATTGTAACCCCACGGCCCTTTGCCGGCACCTAGGGCGTGCACCGTAAATGGGTCGTTTTTCAAAAATGCCGCGTCGGTCGGGTCCAGGCTCACGACTTCGTTGTGCACCGCCAGTTCGCTGAGGCCCGCAATAATGGTGCGCACTGCCTGGCACACACCACCCATGCGGGGGTCCATTTCGGGTACCACGTGCAGTACTCTCATACCTAGTAGCTTGTCGCTATGATTTCGCTGTAAATTTCTTCTATCTTATCCAGTGCCTCGTCAGTGCTGAAGCGTTTTGCATTTTGCAGGCCTGCTGCTACCACTGCTTGCCGCTCGGCCACCGATAGCTGCAGCACCTGCGCCACTACCTGTGCGCCGGCTTTGGCCCAGGCCACTACCTCAGCCGAGGCCGACGGGCGGCGCGGAATCAGAAACCCCGCTTCGCCGGCGACCTCCGTCATGGGTGCCTCGTTGGTCGTAATAACGGGGCATCCCGATGCCATCGCTTCGGCAATCGGCCAGCCAAAGCCTTCGGCCAGCGACGGAAACAAAAATACTGAGGCCCCAGCATAGGCGGCCCGCACGTGCTGGTCGGCTAGGCCGCTCAGCAGGTGAATATCTTGGCGGTAGGGTGACTGCGCGTGAGCAGCAGCTAGGCTCTCATTTGGCGCTTCGCCTACCAATAGCAATGGCAGCGCCGCGGCCCCGGTAGCGCGCCAAGCATTGTATAGCTCGATGACGCCAACCCGGTTTTTGTAAAAGTGATTGCCCCCTACGTGCAGCAGATAACCTGTCCCTAGGTCCAGGCCGACTTGTTGGCCTAGCTGCGCGCGCACTGTGGCCACGTCTTGCGGCGCAAAGCTTTGGTTTAAGCCATTGTACACCACGTCTGAACGCCGCGGTGTGGTTGGCAAAAATCGGTGCAGGTCTTCTTGCGTGCGCTGCGATACAGAAATGAAATGCTGCCCCTCGGCGTAGCCCCGCCTAATGTAGGCCTGGTACTGCTGCCCCGTCCAGCCCGGCGGGTTTTCAGGGATTTCGCCCAGCATAGACCGCTGCGCCAAAAAATCGTGGCAGTGCACCACCCGCGGCCGGCCGCTCAGCAGCGGCACCCAAGGCCCCAGGGCCTGGTCGGTAAACGAGAATAGGGTGCTAGCCGGATATTGCCGCAGGCGGCGGCGCACCGCGCTTGGAAATACAAGGTATTGGTCGAGGTAGCCCAGCCACTTTTTGAGGCTTCTAGGAGCCGGCAGCCGCGAAAACTTGGCTTCAGGCGCCCATATAGCCACTTCGTGCCCCCGGGCGCGCATGCCATCGGCCAGCATTTGCGCAAACCGCGGCATACTCTGGTGCCCTAGGAAGCTAGGATGAGCAAAAAAGACAATATTCACTGCGCGAAGAATTAAGTAGAACGTGAGCCGACTGCTTTTTCCAGCAGGGCGGCGGGCAAAAGCTGGCCCTAGGGGCGAGCTAGCTGCTGGCGCTCAGGAGTGTGGAGCGAGGCTATCATCAGCCCTCCTATCAGGGTGCTAAACCCTAGCGCCGTAGGCTGCGCCCACTGCCCCTGCAGCACGTTGAGCACACCGAAGCTCAACAGCATCCAGGGAAGCAGGTCATTCACGGCAAGCTTGCGGTAGCTAGCGAGTGCAATCTTAGTGCAGAACGCTAGGCGAATCACAATAACCAATACTCCTAGCAGAGGTCCCATCTCGCCAATTACTCGGGCCCACTCCTGCTCTGCTATCAGGAAGGTACGCTCTTCTCCCCCTTGCAGCAGCACGCTACCAGCATTGGTGCCCATGCCCATACCATAACCAAAGAAAGGCATCTGCGCCGAGTCGGAGAGCGCGCTCACCATGCCCCCGAGGAAGCGGTCTCCTAGGGTACCCTTCAAGCCACCTTCAATATCGCTGGCCGAATCGAAGCGAAATAGGAAGGCCTCAATAGCAGTCTGGACGAAGGGAATAAAGCTTAGGCCCGCCAAGACGACGGCAAAAATGACTATCCCAACGAAAAAATGGCCGATATATCCTGGCTTTTGCGCAACAATCAAGAATGCAAAAATGACGGAAACGCCAATCTGAAAAAACAGGCCGCGGCTGAGCGATATCGGAATCATCATGAACAGCGCCGCAGTAGCTATGAGCAGCACCACCCGGTTTATCTGCTTACTATCGAGCCAGAAGTAGAATAGAAAGCACGCTACAAAGCCATAAAACAGCGTATTACCATTGGTAAAGGAGAATGTGCCCGGCGGGCGGTAGAACCCCATAGCACCGCTAAAGCCAGCGCCTTCTAGGTCGCCCCCCACTCCTCGGTTGACCCAAGCCGACTGCGGACTATAGAACTGAATGGCTACTAGCACAGTCATCGGAATGGCAATCCAGAGCGTCGCGCGGCCCATTTTGATAACATCATCGCGGTCGAAAATTCGGCCTATGACGAACATGAGGGGAAAATGGAACAACATGATGCGTAGGCCATAGGCCGCTACCACCAAGTTGCCGTGCCCTAGGGCCAGCGACGCGATAAAACTGATACCATTAATCAGGAGAATACTAGTCAGATAAAAATTATCTGGCAGTTGGCCCGACTTCCACGTTTTGTATATCAGCCAGATGGCGAGGGGGTCGCGCACTACCAGCAGCGGCGAGGCCAGCCCGGGCAACACCCATTTGCGGAGCGCACCTTCAAAAATTAGCAACAAAAAGTACAGCCAGATACCACGCTTAAGCAACTGGTTCTCGGCTGCCTGCTGCTTGGGCAGGGCATACGAATACAGGGCCGCGGCGGCCCCACTTCCGCTAGTATTGTTGGTAGGTGAATAAGAATTCATGCGGGATAACAGGGTAAGCAGGAAAAACGATAAGGGCTGTTTTCTGCTAAAGCTCGTGCCCTAAACACAGTAATGCTTGGTGTAATATACTAGTATTCTTCTACTTTCCTTTGCTGACTAGGTGCTGTGAGATAGCTTCCGTTAGCTCTTGGCCATACACGTGCCAAGGCCGCTGGCGAGCAGTTTGCATAGCGGCGCGGCCCGCTTCTGCTACGGCTTCGGGCCGCGCCAAAAGCGCTTCTATCGCGGCTTGCAGTGCGCTCACCGACCCAGCCTCTACTAGCCACCCATTGTGCCCATGCTCGATGAGGTCGGGGCCGGCCGTGCGCTCGGTCGTTATAACGGGTGTGCCTTGCGACATCGCCTCGGTAATCACTAGCCCAAAGCCCTCGAAGAGCGAGGGAAACACCAGCACATCCTGCTCGCTCATTAGGCGCAGAATATCTTGGTGTGGCAAGCTGGGTATCCAGCGATGTTTAGCTAGCTCACGGTCCAGTGCGGGGCAATTATCACTTGCCTTGCGCCCTACCACTGTCAATTCCATTCGCGGCCCAATGGCATCAGCCGCCGCGAATAGGTTAGCAATGCCTTTGCGCTGCGATAGTCCACCCACGAACAGCACTTTCAATGGCCGGTGCTTAGCTACATCGTAGGTGCGCGCCTCAGCCACTGGCGGAAAGCCATACGGAATGATTTTAATGGGCGCCAACTGGCCCGGGAAAGCCGCTAACGTTTTGGCCGTGAAGCTGCTCGCCACAAAAATGCAGTCGGCTAGGCGCAGTTCTTCATCCTTACGCGCCAACTTGGCCTCCGAGTCGATAAGGCTAGTGAGCGTGGGAGCCCATTCGGGCCACTGCGTTTCTTCGGTAGCTAGCAAGCGTTGGGACTCGCGCCAGTAGCCAATGGGCAAATCGTAGAGGCATTGCACCCCTAGGCTCTTGGCCGCCTTAAACTCGGCAGCGGCGCCATCCTCATAGGCATACACAGCGGCTACAGATGCTGCGGCTGGCTGCTTCAGGCGCTTCGCTACCCGGTTGTCTATATCGTGGTAAACCGCATCGACACTGAATACTCCCTTTTCGTGCTCCGCTAGCTTTGCTAATCCTGCTTTCAGCGCCACTTGGCGGCCAACTTCTCGCCAGGGCCACATCTTCGTAACTGGCTGTAGCGCGCTATCAAAGCTGCGTCGGCGCACTTCTGCTAGAGGCCCTAGGCCGCCGAGCTTGTCCAGCGCGCTTCCCGCAAACGAGGCTATCGACGTGTGAAATTCCGCCAGTAGCCCGGCCTTCATCAGGCCATTAGCGGCGGCTCGCACATTCGCATTGCCAGTCGGATGAGAAAAAATGATTTTCATGCTGGTTTATCTTCTAGCCTAGCAGCCAAGCTCTGTTTGCGCTCAGAAACTCGCAAGGGTTGTAGGTAAGGTGCTCTGTGCGGGTTTTAGCCAGTGGCTTAGCTGGGTTGCCCACCACTATCCCTCCGGCCGGCACCGACTTGGTAACTACTGCCCCGGCGCCCACCACGGCACCGCGCCCTAGGTGCACCCCCGGCAGTATCATGGCATTGGTGCCAATCCACACGTAGTCATCGATTACAATTGGTGCCTTAGTATGACTCCAAGCGGGGTCCATTACATCGTGCGACGCAGTCAGTATGCAAACCCCATCGTTGATGCAGACTCGGTCCCCAATCTGTACCGTAGTATGTAATGCCAAATAGACTCGACCTAAAAAAGACTGCGCTCCTATTTGCAATAAATTACGGGGTCCATCTATTGTGACTTGCCCGATTTCGGCTTGCTCATGAATACGTGCTCCTTTTGCCAACAAGGCCGAACGCTTATAATTACGCGTTAACAGCTCCGGCAACGAAAGCATACGCTTTGCCCATGCTCGGTAAAAGCTTACCGAACCAAGTGAAAAGATTGCTCTATTTTTCCACAAGTAATTGATACTTGCCATATTCTAGATATACACTAAGGTCAACAGAGCAGGCTTCACTCATATTACTTACCTAAAAGCTAGCCTAGGGTACTGAACTGGGTAAAGACTATGCTACTAGTTCGCTACCTTTTATTTTACGCTTCTAGCTCTTATTACCGCGTAAGTGAAATGCACTATCAGCTGCGGAATCGCAATGAAGATGTTAAAAATCAACACTCCTTCTAAAGACGAGACCTTTAAAAAGTATACCCCAAGGCAAATAGAAACAATACTTACTATAATAGGAATAGCAGGATTTATCACCCATCCCCGATTATTCGACAGGTAAAAAGAATTACCTGCCATAGAACTAATCGTGCTACCAATTAATAGTAAAACTAATTCCTTGGATAATCCAGTATACTTATCACCTAATACTAAAAGGATTTGCGATGAAAAAAGCCAACAAGCTCCTACTATTAGTATATAAGCCCCTGTCAATCCTAGCTGTATTTGCAAAAATCTTTTAAGGAGAGTATTTGCATCATTTGGCAAACGAGCAAAACGAGGTACTACTAAAGAAGAAGTAATAGTACTGATAAGAATGAACAAAATACTTACGCGTCCCAGCGCTCCTACTTGCGCTACCGCTGCAGTAGAGCCAAGTATCGAGATTATCCAAATAGTTAATTGACCCGATATGCAATAATAAATCGACTCTGGAAGCAAGCGCTTAACCATTGCGAATATTTGCACACGAATCTCAGCATCTGGCTTTTGCTTGTCATCAACAAAGGCCTTTGAGATATTCTTCAGCTGAAAATTTGACCAAAACTGAGGAAGGCCAGCAGCCAATAGCGCTATAAAAGCTACCGGAAAAGCGAAGATGCTTAGGCCTAACAGCACCAGACGACCAACACTGGCTCCTAGCTCTACTTTTTGCAGGGGCACGATGTGCTGCGCTAACCTGGGCACGATACTGAAGAGTGTGCCAGAAAGTGCCGTGAAAAAAGCCGGCACAATGGAAACCGAAATTAAAGCTGCCGTGGCCCAGCTAGCTCCGTGGTAATGCAGCAGGTATAATAGGCCTGGCAAAAAAATTACTAGGCTAATTGCCGCGAATTTTTTTCGAAGGTTTAGGCCTGTTGCCAGCACCTTCCCAAACTGCTCTCGGTCCTGCCATACTTGGCCACCTTGCGCCATTACCCCGGCCGCAATGCCACCATCCGCCAAGATGGTCATTGCGCCCAGGGTAGTGTTGGCTAGTGTGTATAAGGCATACTCTTGGGTGGGTAGTAGCCGTATGACAAAGATGCCACAGGCAAAACTTATTGCCTGAATCATCAACTGAAATATCCCTACCGCACCAGCAAGCTTAGTCCATCCAATTATCTTTTCAAATGTAGAATTATTATTTAACCGCTCAACCAATACTTTCATGCTCAAAGCAATGCATTACACAATCTGAATTGCTTCTGCATTTTATTTTAATACCAAACTACTTTTCTTAGTTTGCTCGCCGTACCCATAGCCATAGCTATCATTATCGCCGGCTTTGGTGCCATTAACTACAATCATCATATTGTTGATTTTATTACTATTGTAAATCTTATCAACAATATTTACCATTCGCTTATAAGTATAGTTGCAACGCACCAAATAGATACCGGAGTCAACCAATGGTGCTAACCCAAACACATCGGACACCTTACCTACCGGTGCTGTATCCAATATAATATAGTCGTATGCCTCACGCAACTCTTCAATGAGATACGTAAGTTTAGCCGACATTAATAACTCCGCTGGATTTACAGGCCGCGGGCCCGAACTAATAACATGCAATCCTGGAATGGCATCTGATTGCTGAATGATATCATTAATGTTCACCTTGTCAGAAGACAAGTAATCTGTGACACCTAGGTTATCAGTTAATCCTAGTATATGCGACAAGTCTGAATTGCGCAAGTCAAGTTCCAGCAATACAACCTTTTTATCTATTAGCAATAGACTAGCCGCAAAATTTAAGCTGAAGAATGTTTTCCCTTCGCCACTCATACTGGATGTAACAAGAATAACTTTATTATCCTTTTTAAACATCAAGTAATTTAAGTTAGCCCGAATTAGGCGGAACATTTCAGCAATTGGAGTCCGATTGCTTTTGGTAACCACCAATGCTTCACGCTTATTATTTAGCAAGAGTTCACCCAGAATAGGCGTATTCGTTAACTCTTCTATATCCTGAACATTCTGAATCTTGTCATTCATTAACTCCTTCACATAGATGCCTAAGAAAGGAATGCTCAGACCCAGTAGCAGTGCTATCAGGTAAACCAGCTGCACCTTGGGCGCGATTGGATAGTCTCCGCTGAGTGCTGGGTCAATGATGCGAGAGTTAGATACTGTGGCGGCAAGTTCGAGCGCAGCTTCCTCGCGCTTCTGTAGCAAGAAGGAGTAGAGAGAGCGCTTCACATCTTGCTGGCGGTTGATTTCAAGCAGTTGCCGCTCAATCGAAGGCACCTTTTTAATTTGGCTCTGAAACTGCCCCGAACTAGCTTTTAAGTTGCGGCTAGTTATAACAAGGCCTCGCTTGATGTTTTGCAAGTTCTCCAGAATGTTGGTTCGCAGGTTAGCTAACTGCTCGTTGATATTCTGAATCAGCGGGTTGTCAACCTCCATCGTCCGAAGCATGCGTTCCCGCTCTAGCTGCAGCCCATTAAACTTTTCAATAAGCCCAACGAGCGTGGGGTCTTGGATACCTAAGCTGCTAGGCACCATGCTGTACTGACCGGTAGTCTTATTCAGATACCGCTCAATTGACTCGAGTACATCAATCTGAATTGCCCAATCCGACAATTGCTTATTATAAGTACTAGCCTGATTGATATAGTTGCTAGCTTGCGAGCTAACATCAGCAACTTCGTTCTGACGTTTAAAATTCTCAACTCCTCTTTCTACCCCTGACAATTCAGAAGTGATGCCCTTCAAACGGTCATCTAAGAAATTAATAGTATTAGTAGCATTACGGTTTTTATATTCTAGCGCCTCGTGGTTGTAGATTTCTATCAATTTATTGATAACATCCTTGCCACGCTCGGGCACCGCATCTACTAAACTAACCTGAAGAATCGTAGACTCTTTGCTGATAGGCATAATCTTTAACGCACCGTTTAAGCCAGCGGCTACGTTTTTGATATCATGGAATTGAACCAAGATATCTTTAGAGAATAATTTATCAGCCCCAGTATTATAAGGCGTGGCAACAATTGTAAAAGCTCCATAAGGCTTATTAATCAATTGTCCTAACTTATGATTAGTGCTAGTCTGCGAGCCTTCCTCAGTTAAGGAAAATTCGTTATTAGGTTTCAAGCGAATAACGATTACTTTGCCATATGCCGAAGGGGTAAGCTTGCTTATCACCATAGTAATAGGCGACGTTTTACCATATACTTCAACGTCTCTTATCTTACCCTTTATGTAATAGCTAGAAAAAAAAGCCAAGTCGGTGACTACACGCTCCATCAAGCTTTTCGACTTCAGAACCTGTATCTCATTATTCAGGTCACTCCCACCTTCACCTAGCTCACTTCCTGATATGCCGTTGAGACCCGACAACTCAGGCTTGCTACTTTCATTTTTAATGAGCAGTGTACTAGAAACCTCGTACTCCGCTACAGCATAGTACCGCAAGTAGGTATATGCAGCAGCAAGCGCAATGACAGCGCCTAGGACAAACAAGTACCAAAAACGCAGGTACCGCTGAAGTATAAACTTCAAGTCCTTACCTTTTGGCTGTTCAGATTTTAATGGAAACAGTTCTGCGGCCATGGTGATACTAATTAAATACTGTTACTACCTGGTTAATGCGAAAACAAGAACGCTTATTACAGATGCCGCAACTGATATGATAGGAAGGTAAAAGCTGCTTGAGCTTCCTTGCAACTCTTTTGATTTAACTGGCTCTACATATACAACATCGTTTTGCTGCAAGTAGAAATAGGGCGAGCTAAGCAAATCTTTATTTGTGAAATCTACCCGTATGGCACTACGGATTCCGTCCTTCTCACGAATTAATAATACATTTTCTCTCCTTCCATACGCAGTCATATCTCCTGCTAAGCCTAATGCCTCTAGTACTGTTATTTTTTCTGTCGGAACAGTAAATGTGGCGGGTCTATTTACTTCACCTATTACGGTAATTTTGAAATTTAAAAATCTCACATTAACCGTTGGGTTCTTAACAGTTTTTTTAACTTCGTCTGTTAATTTTTCAGCTGCTTGCTCTTTTGTCAAACCTGCTAATTTTATTTTTCCTAATACTGGCAGATTAACTTCACCGGATTTGTCAACCAGATATCCTTCTCCGCTTCTTGCTGCAGTTGGGCTACTAGCAATGCTAGTAGAAATGGTAGATGCTGGCGTTGCAACAGTACCACTATTATACAGCATATTTGATTCTGCACTCAGACTAGAAACTGTTATTCCAAGTAAATCATCTACTTGAATTTTGGGCTCTATCTCGTTTTTAATCTCTGTTTTATAATCTGACTTAGAATCCAGATTACTGAAGTAAGTAAGTTTTCTGCTTGAGGCACATGACGAAGCCAGCAGTACTATTACCACATATGTAAAAAACAATCTCATTCGTGTGTTCGTTTTTGATTTAAACTGACAATAGACTTGGCTTAGGCAATCAGCAAAACCAAGTTATTTTAAGGAAACAGATGACTAAGTAAAAGAAGATACTGAGTTTATTTAATTATACTCTATCTTTATTAAATACCGCAGGATATATTTGGAATTTATTAGCTACGTGATAAATTGAATTAAGGAATAGCAGTAGTGCTTAGGTTTTCAACGCAATATAGCTACTTATTTGCCATTATCGCTCCGGCAGTACTGTAGCAAAAGGTTCTAAAGCAGGCAATACCAGCGACTATACGCTTAAATTTTTACCAGAGCTAGTTAGCGAGTCTAACAGTAGAGGTTAATAGCGCCTACTCTACAATATGTAGCAGTCCCAAATAAATCTACTTTTGGGTCTTCTAATACTTAACCGCAATTGGTGCGAGTTGTAACCTAGCCATTACCGACCTGAATAATGGTTCAGTATCCGTGATACTGCCTAGCCCTAGGTGGGAAGTGAGCTAGGCAAAAAGCTTGCATCCTGCAACATATGCAAGCTATCGGCACCAAGCTACAATGGGGCGTATTAACGCCACTGCTTACTGCTATTGGCAAGCCAACCTAGTTGAAACGACCAGCGCTTATACGTTTTATTATTCTATCTGATGTACCAGTGCCTAGAATGCGTTCTCGCTGCCCTTTACTGCTTGGTATACTGTCAACCAAACTATTTTCATGTCTAGGGCAAACGACCAATTTTGCAGATAGTGGATATCTGCATTCACGCGCTTAATCATCGCGTCGGTTTCTTTGGTTTCGCCGCGGTGGCCTGTTATTTGGGCCAGCCCCGTGATGCCCGGAGCTACCGTATGGCGTACCATGAAGTTATTGATTGCGCTTGAGTAGACTTCGGTATGCTGCAACATATGCGGCCGTGGCCCAACTACTGACATCTCTCCTTTAAGCACGTTGATAAACTGCGGAAGCTCATCAATGCTCGTTTTGCGCATAAACGCTCCGATTTTCGTAATGCGGCTATCATTGCGGCTGGCCTGCTTATGGTCGGCATCCGCGTTGATGTACATGCTGCGAAACTTGAAGCAATAGAACGGAACGCCATCTTTGCCGGTACGAAGTTGCTTGAAGAAGACGGGTCCTTTACTATCGAGCTTGATAATGGCTGCGATAAGTGGAATCAACCAGCTTAGCAGCAGCAAAGTGACTAAAGAGGCAAATACGATATCGAACACGCGTTTAACCGTCGTGTTAGAAGTGACTTTGACCTGTTGATTAGCGAAAGCGGGTGACATAGCTTTATGAATTGTCCTAAACCAACAAAAAACATCATGTGTGGCCCTACATTCAATATTAAAGTTTAAGATGTTTATATCAAAACAAATATTGAAATATTTAACCTAAAATCATAAAAATGCAAAATATTTATAAGAATAGTTAAAATTACACTTAATTAAATGCAATAAAATTAGTAAATTTAGTTGTATTTAACCAACTATATGCTGTACATTACTAGCGAGTGAGTGTTCACTTTTATAAGTATAAATCAATTTTTTGAAAATTAGTGGTAATTAATGATCTACAGCAGCGACAGTAACTAACATTATATCATGTTGATACTTTTTCCACTTTGTTAAACTTTTTTCACCTCTTGTAGGCGTATCAATTTCAACCTTCTGCTTGACTTTAAATCCTTTTAGGAAACCTACAGATTATACCCATAATGAAGGTGTAATAGCAATGTGCTTCCATATGCAATGGCTTATCAGCTGAACCGCTTTTATTAATTACAAAAAAGCCCCACCAACAATAGCTGGTAGGGCTTTTTAACTAAATACTAGCCTCTAGTGAGAGCTTACTGCCTTGATTTGCTAGACGCACATAGAATCTATTATTCCTTGTAATTGTGGCTTTACGCTAGCTTACTACTGTTTTGCGGACTGCCGTGGCTATTTTGTTGCTTAGCTCGCGCACGGCGTTTGCAATGCCTGATGCATCGAAGCCACACTCTTTATAAAGCTGGTCTTGGGTACCATGCTCGACTACCCGGTCGGGAATACCTAGGCGGCGTACAGCAAGATGCTGGCCTTGGTCGGCTAAGAACTCCAGCACGGCCGAGCCGAAACCACCTTGTAGGCAGCCATCTTCGACTGTGACGATGGCGCGGTAGCTGCGGGCAATAGCTAAGAGCATTTCCTCATCTAGCGGTTTGCAGAAGCGCATATCGTAGTGCCCTACATCAAGGCCTTCGGCGGCTAGCGCAGCAGTGGCTTGCACAGCGTAGTTACCGATGTGGCCAATGCTAAGAATGGCTACCCCACCGGCTTCGCCTTCGCGCACCACACGGCCAGTGCCGATGGCAATGCGCTGCAGTGGGGTGCGCCACTCGGGCATCACTCCTTCGCCCCGAGGGTATCGGATACTGAACGGTCCAGCGTTTTCGGGTAGCTGTGCCGTGTACATGAGGTTGCGCAACTCCTGCTCGTTCATGGGAGCTGCCACCACTATATTCGGGATGCAGCGCATGTAGGCTAGGTCGTAGCAGCCGTGGTGGGTGGGTCCATCGGCACCAGCAAAGCCAGCTCGGTCGAGGCAGAACACGACGTGCAGGTTTTGCAGGGCTACGTCGTGCACGACTTGGTCGTAGCCGCGCTGCATAAACGAGGAGTAGATATTGCAGAACGGCACTAAGCCTTGGGTAGCCATACCGGCTGAGAACGTGACAGCATGCTGTTCGGCAATGCCCACGTCGAAGGCACGGTCGGGCATGGCCGCCATCATGATATTCAGCGACGAGCCGCTGGGCATGGCCGGCGTCACGCCCATGATTTTATCATTGGCCTGAGCTAGCTCCAGCAAGGTGTGGCCGAATACGTCTTGGTACTTGGGTGGCTGCGGCTTGTCGGGAATTTTGGTAAAAATCTCGCCCGTGATTTTATCAAACAAGCCTGGCGCGTGCCACAGGGTCTGGTCTTTTTCGGCCAGCGCATAGCCTTTACCCTTTACCGTGACGCAGTGGAGCAGCTTAGGTCCTGGAATTGCTTTTAAATCGTTGAACACCGCTACCAGATGCTGCACATCGTGGCCATCGACGGGGCCGAAGTACCGGAAGTTTAATGCCTCAAACAGGTTGCTCTGCTTGAGCAGCGTCGCCTTCATAGCGGCCTCTACCTTGCGAGCAATCTGCTGGGGGTTGGGCCCGAACTTGGAGAGCTTGCCGAGCACATTCCACAGCTCGTCGCGCACTTTATTGTAGGTACGGGAAGTGGTAATGTCGGTGAGGTATTCTTTGAGCGCACCCACATTGGGGTCGATGCTCATGCAATTGTCGTTGAGCACGACAATCATGTTATTGTTGAGAGCGCCGGCTTGGTTGAGCGCCTCGAAGCTCATGCCCGCCGTCATAGAGCCATCACCGATGACGGCAATGTGCTGGCGGTCGAACTCTTTTTTATAATCGGAGGCCACCGACATACCTAGGGCGGCGCCAATGCTGGTGCTGCTGTGGCCTACACCAAAGGCATCATACTCGCTCTCGCTGCGCTTGGGGAAGCCCGACATGCCACCGTAGCGACGGTTGGTAGGAAAGCGGTCGCGCCGGCCGGTCAATATCTTGTGGCCATAGGCCTGGTGGCCCACATCCCACACCAATTGGTCGTAGGGAGTATTGAAAACGTAGTGCAGCGCTACTGTTAGCTCGACTACGCCTAGAGAGGCGCCGAAGTGACCGCCGTAGATGCTTACTGTGTCGATGATAAACTCGCGCAACTCAGCGCTAACCTGCACTAATTGCTCAGGGGCTAGCTTTTTAAGGTCGTCGGGCGAAGCTATCGCCGCCAAGAGCGGACCGGGTTCAATCATCATCGGGCAAGCGTATACAGAGGGAGAGGCAATGGGTAACCGCTGAGCCAGCTAAAAGATTGGGCGGTTGAGACAAAGGTACGACAGCGCCGGCTGGGCGGTTCTGGTGGGGACTATGCCAAAGTAGCGCTTACAAAAAAAATGCCATCAACGCCCGCTTTTCGCCGGACCTTTGCCTGGCTTAGTGAATTGAGGCACTGATAATACCAACTGCTTCTTTGCTCGCCTTAGTCGATACAATCGCCGCTTTAAACGACGATTTTGACAATTCGGGGCCAACTAATGCAACTATTGCCAGCCGTTTACGCACTTTGGCCGTTATCGATTTTTATGAAGAAGACTACCCTACCCCCTGCCTTAGTTGCGGCGGCTTTACTTACGGCACCGCTTTTGGCTCATAGCCAAGGCACTAGGCCCGCGGGCGGTACCCGCCCAGCAACGGCGCCTACGGCAGCTACTCCAGCTGCCCGGCCTACTGCCAGCGGCCGCCTCACCGGCACCGTTACGGATGCGGCAACGGGCAAACCCATTTCGTATGCTACTGTGGCTGTGCTCGATGGCACCGGCAAAGTAATAAACGGCGGCGTGTGCGGCGACGACGGCAAGTTTGTGCTGCCCGGCATTCCGAGTGGAACCTATACGGTGCAGGTCTCCTTCTTGGGCTACAAGGGCGAAGAGCGCCCGGGCGTGGTGGTGCCCGCCGAAGGTGGAGCCGTGGCCCTAGGTACCATTCAGCTGGGTGCTTCGGCTCAAGCCCTGAAAGAAGTAGTGGTGACTGGCCGCAAGCAGCTGATAGAAGAGCGCGTGGACCGCACCGTGTATAATGCCGACGTGGACAAAACCACGGCCGGCGGCGACGCTACCGACGTGCTCAAGCGCGTGCCGCTGCTGAGCGTGGACCTGGACGGCAACGTAAGCCTGCGAGGCAGCTCCAATATTCGGGTGCTAATTAATAATAAGCCCTCAACTATCGCAGCCAGCAGCATTGCTGATGCGCTTAAGCAGATTCCGGCCGACCAGATTCAGACGGTGGAAGTCATTACCTCGCCGTCGGCCAAGTACGATGCGGAGGGCTCGGGTGGTATCATCAATATTGTAACTAAAACGAATAACCTGCGTGGCGGCTCGCTAAACGTGGACCTAGGGGCCGGCCTGCGAGCTAGTAACCTAGGCCTGAACGGCAGCTACCGCACCGGTAAGATGGGCTTCTCGCTGGGAGGCTTTGGGCGGGCTAGCTACAACCAGCCGGGCAGCTTCATCAACAACCAAACCACTCGCAGTACGAGCGGCGACTTCCTGTCAAACAATATACAGTCGGCCGATACGCGGCGCAACGACGCGTTTGGCCGCTATACGCTGGGCTGGGACTACGACATCGATAAGCACAACTCGCTGTCGGCCTCGGTAGCCTACGGAATACGAAATAGCAATAGCTACCAAGACCTGCTAAGAACGGTGTCGACGGGCCCCAGGGCGACACAGCTTCCTACGCGAAACGTGAAGACGACAGATGAGTCGGGTACCGTTGATGCCAGTCTCAACTACACACATACCTACGAAACGCCGCAGCGGGAATTCAGCATTCTGACGCTATTCAGCCGGAATAACCGCACTAATAACTTCCTGAATGACGTCTTAGGTAGTGATAACGCGATTAGTAACCGCCGGCGCAACGACAACGACAGCTATAACCAAGAAATGACGGCGCAGATTGACTATCAATCGCCGACCGCCAAAAACCAACTATTGGAAGTGGGTGTCAAGGATATCTACCGGAAGGTGAATAGTAAATACGCCTACTTCAATACCGAGGGCAGCATTGATAATTTCGTACCCGATACCACACAACGGCCTAACAATTTCAATTACAACCAAAACGTGGCGTCGGGCTATGCGACGTACACGATTGGCTTGCCCAAAGGCTTTACTTTAAAGCCCGGCGTGCGATACGAGTACACAACCATCAGCGCCGAATTTGCACAAGGCCTCGACAAGCGGCCCAACATTCCGAACTACGGGGTGCTGGTGCCCAGCGTAAACTTATCGCGCAAGCTTGACAATGGCAACGTGCTGAAACTGGCTTATAACCGCCGCATTCAGCGCCCTTCGCTACAGTTCCTAAACCCGAACCGCCAAGCACCTAACCCGTTGCAGGCCACGCAAGGCAATCCACAGTTGCGGCCCGAGTACACCAATAACTATGAGATTGGCTACAGCACAGTGGTGAAGCAGAAAGTGAACCTGAATATGTCGGCCTTCGTGCGCAATACCACTGGCTCCATTCAGGCTTTCCGCACGCCTAGCCTCAATGGCGACACTATCGTAACCAGCTTTGCCAACATAGGCAAGGAAGACGCTTACGGGGGCAGCGTTTTTGCGAGCGTCAATGCGGGCAAGCTAACCTTGAACGGCGGGGTAGACACCTACTACGCCGTGCTGAACAACAACTTGGAAGACCCAAATTATGCAGCCAGCAATAAAGGCTTCGTCATAAATGGCCGCGTGCAAGCTTCGTACGCATTCAATAAGCAGTGGGCCATCCAAGGGTTTAGCTTCTTCCGCGGGCAGCAGGTGCAGCTACAAGGCTACCAAAGCGGCTTTGGCATCTATAGCCTCAACATCCGGCGCAGCTTTGCCGATAACCGGGGTGGTATTGGTTTCGGAGCCGAGAACTTCTTTACCAGCACCCGTAACTTCCGCAATGAAATCAACTCGCCGTTGCTGAGCCAAAGCAGCACCAACGTCATCAGGATTCTAAATTTTAAGGTTAATATCAGCTACCGCATCGGCAAGCTGACGGTAGACCAGCGCCCCCGCAACCGCAAAGGCGTGAGCAACGATGACTTGAAAGAAGGCGGTGACAATGGCGGTGGCCTAGGTGGCGGGGGCGACACCGGTGGCGGGGGTGGCCAGCAGGGCGGCGGTGGCGGCCGTCCGGCAGGTGCTGGGCAGCGCCCAGCCGGTGCGGGCCAGCGCCCCGGCGGCTTGCCCGGTGCACCTGGCACCACTGCGCCTACCGACACGACCAAAGCGGCCCCAACTGTTGCACCAACCGATAGCACCTCGGGCCAGCAGCCGACGCGGGTGGTACCTGGTACCACGCCAGCCAGCCAACCGGGTACTACCCCGGCAGCTCAACCCACGGCTACACCCGCCAACAACTCGGCGGTGAAGCCCACTACGCCGGCTACCAATTCCAACAACACGACGCCGGTGAATGCGCCGTCGCCGGGTACTACCTCGCCGGGGGGCATCACGCCGGCCGGTAGCCCGGGCGGGCGCCCCTAGGTGAGGGCTAGCACCGTATAGCGGGGGCGGCCGGGCGTACTTTTGCCCGGCCGCCCCTTTCTTATGCCCCTAGCCAGCCCTCCCCCGCCGCCTCCCGCCGACGACCAGGATGCCAATCTGCTACGGCAGCTGCGCCCCTCTCGCCTGGTGTGGCCCGTGCTCATTGGGCTGGCGGTGGTGGGCTTTTTATTTTGGCGCAGCTACAAGCCCGGCGACCTTGCCCCCCTGGCCAATGCCAAGTGGGAGTGGCTGCTCGTGACGCTGCTCGTGCTCTGGGCCCGCGACCTAGGCTATATCTACCGCATTCGCTACATTTCGGAGCGCGAGCTAAGTTGGCGCCAGGCCTTTGAAGTTATCGTGATTTGGGAGCTTGCCTCTTGCGTGCTGCCCTCGGCGGCGGGCGGCACCGCGGCAGCACCGATTATTCTTACTAAGGAAGGTATCCCCCTAGGTAAGTCCTTGGCCTATACTATTGTCACGGCGTTTTTAGATAACCTCTACTACGTTCTGATGGTACCGCTGGTAGTGGGGCTAGCCGGGTCGGCACTCTACCCCCGCCACCTCGATTCTACTTTCACCGAAACCCTGCGGGTGCTGTTTGTGGTGAGCTATGTGGCCGTGTCGTCCTACGCGGGGCTGCTGCTATACGCGCTGTTTGTCAACCCCGTCTCGGTGCGGCGGCTGCTGGTGCGGCTGGCATCGGTGCGAGGGCTGCGGCGCTTTCGGCGCACGGCCTACCGCCACGGCCAGGAAATGGTGAATGCCTCGGCGCACCTGCGCGGGGCCGGCTGGCTCTATTGGTGGCGCGCCAGCCTCAGTACATTTTTTGTGTGGACGGCCCGCTACGCTGTTATCGGCTGCCTCATCGCGGCTTTTGTGCCCATGACTACGGGCGAGTTCTTGTTCATCTTCGCGCGCAACATCACTTACAAAGTAGTACTGCTGCTAGCCGTGACACCGGGCGGTGCTGGCATTGCCGAAGGTGCCTTTCCTACGTTCTTCGGCAGCTTCATTGGCACTGCTACCATGACGAGCTTCATGGTGCTGCTCTACCGCATTGTCACTTATTACTTCTACCTGGTTCTAGGTACCGTATTCTTGCCGCGCTGGGCAGCGCGGGTGTTTGGCCGACCCACTCCTACTTCGTAACGGCCGGAGCCAGCACCCCGCCCGGCCGCTCGTACTGCTCCCAAAATTCGGACCGGTAGGGTACTTCTACTACTGGTGGCTTGGTTCCTTTGGCGGGTGGCGTAGGCGCTGGACCAGCTTCGGGTAGAGGGCGGAAGAACATTTCGACCAAGCTCTGGTAGTAGAACGGCTGTTTAATGCGCAACACACGGCCCGTCGTTTGAGATACGCCCACACTGCGGCGAGCGTAGTAGCGGCCGTTTTCGCCCTTTGTGTAGTCCACTACGTGGGTGCTGCGGTCGGAGGTAAACACTTGGGCATATAGCTTTTCCACCAAGTTATTCTTCCCTATGCTTTTGCGGGCTACACCATTGTAGTTGGCGGTGTCGAGCTGCCACAGCGCTTCGTAGTGCATCACGGCATAGTTACGCTTTTGCACGAGTAGCCGCCCCTGGTACACGCCGGCTAGGTAGGTGCCCGTGCTGCGGTGGTTAGCGTTTTTGGCAGCAAAGCTTACTACGTAGAGCGTTTCGCCGTTCTGTTGGCGTACGCTGTCAAGCTTCACATTGAATTTGCGCAGATTGCGGGCCACAAATAGAGGAGAAGTCCGCACGGGGTCAGCCGCACTAAAAGCAAATGCTTGCATACCTCCTCCAATCTGCGCCCTGCGCGAACCATTCTTTTGCTCCGTCAGCACGTGCTTTTGCTGCATCTGAATATCCACACCGTCCTCATGCCCCAGAAAACCACGGGTAAAGTGTCGATAACCGGCCGGCACCCGTAGCCGGGTCAAGCTCTCGGCCTCATAACTAAGAGTATCGAAGTTGCTAACGCGCTCGTGCCGATACACCTCTGTGGCATAGTCCTGCTGCTCGTAGTTAGTAGGAATATTCTTGATGACATTTTTGAGAATCGCTACCGGGTCGGGCGGCGCGGTGGCCACTCGCACCTCGTCGAGAGCGTAGGCGGCGGGCGCTAGCAGTACGGTCAGCTCCTCATTGCCGACGGGTGACTGTACGCTGGCTATTTCGTACCCTAGGCTGCGCACTTGCAGCTTGGTAGGGCCGGGCAGCGGCAGCGCAAAGCGACCATTGGCATCAGCGGTCGTGCCTTTGCCCTGCCCCGGCAGCAGTACGGTGGCATAGGGCACCACGGCGCGGCTGCGCTGGTCGAGCACCACACCTCGCACCAGGCGTACTCCCGATACATCGGGCGCCGCTACCCCGCGCCGCAGCGTGGTACCAGTGCGATTAGGGGCAGGGTTTAGCGAGCCGGGCGGGGGCGGAGTAGTGGCCAGCACCACCGTGCTATCGGCGCGCTCGGCGGTGCTGTCGGCGGCTACCAAATGCGGCGGAGTCACATTGCGCAAAAACAAAAAGCCGTCTACCACCTCGCTCCACGGGCCGGCCAACGGCTGGTAGTCGAAGGCATAGGTTGTAAGCTGCCGGCCGGGCGCATCGTGCTTCAAGCTTACGAAGGCGTAAGGCGACCCTAGGGCCAACAGGCTGGCTTCTAGGGTACCCGGCGCGGGCGCGGGCACGGTCATACCCGCAGTGCCTGGCAGGCCGTGGGCGCCGCCGCCCGTCAGGGTGCCTAATATGTACACCTGGCTGGCACCTAGGGCTTCTTTCACGGCCCGGCCCATGGGGCGGTAGGCGCGTAGCTCCTCGCTGCCGAGCAGCTCGACGCGGTTGGCAAAGTGCGGCAATGCACCCCAACAAATCACTTTTTCGGCGGGATGCTGGCGCAGATACCACAGCAGGTTTTCGGCCATTTGGGCGTCGCGCGGGTTGCTGTCGGCGGCTACCCATTCGGCTTGGCTTTTGGCGCTAGGGTCGTGCTCGGCGTAGTCGCGGGCCAAGGCCCGCAAGCTACGCAGGCACTGCTGCCAGAATAGTGCCTCGTTGCGCCGCGCTGCCGTCGATGCCGTGGCCGCTTTGGCGAGCAGCTTATCGGTCTTGTTCAATTCGGCCTCTAGCTCGGCAGGCTGGTGGCTGGGCGGAAACGCAAAATGGTCGGCCTGATAGCTGATAATATCGTCGAGCAGGTCATAGTTGATGGCGTCACTACCTTTCTCATCGCTCAGAAAGTCGTCTAGGTCATCTACTAGGTCGGTGCTGTACTCGCCGCTCAGCTGCGGGTCGAAGCCCATCACGCGCAGCCCTTCCTGACCTACCAGCGGCACTACGGCTTGAAACTCCTGTGTGCGCATCCATATCGGAAAGATGCTGCTCTCCAAGTTTTTAACCACTGACTTCCCCAGCGCAATCTGGCGCTGCGCCTTGTGCAGGCTGTAGAAGCCACTTTCCATGGCTAACGTTGTAAAGCCTAGGCGCTGTTGTAAAAAGGCTGCTAGACGAGCCTTGGCTGCCAGCACGTTGCCCTCGCCGTGCGTGGGCTCGCCCAAGAATATTACCCGGGCCCCACCTATTTCGGTTCGCAAAAACTCTAGGTCGGCAAACGTGGTATCGGCCGGGCTCACGCTGCGCAGGGCCCGGGCCGGCACTGCTTGGCCGGGCGGCGCTACCTGCGCCTGTGCTTCTATGCCTAGCCCCACGCCCAGTGCCCACAGCACTACCCAACGAAACCAACTCATTTTTTATGTACTAAAATAACTACCCTAGGTGCCATACCGGCCAATCCGGATGCAAAGAAGCAACTCGGCGGGCGCAGGTCGCATCGGGCGCAAAAAAAGCCCCGTGCCAAACTAGACACGGGGCTTTTTTAGTATGTTGGGGTTGCTCTATTCGGCTTCCAGCGCCAGCTTAGCGCCGCTAGTGCCCACGAGTGTCAACTTCTTGTCGGTCAGCGTTTCCACGGTGAAGGTGTTAGACGTACCACCGGCATCGGGAGTCAGCGTCAACGTCTTAGCCGATTGGTCGAAGGCAAACTTACCCTGCACGGCACCGGCAGTGCCAGTCATGCTGTAGGTGTTGTTCGAGAACATGTGCAGTGTTTCCTGCTCCTGGGCATCAGTTTGCTTTACCTTGTCGCCAGCGGCGTCGGTTTCCTTAGCGGTTTTCCATACTTTGCCGCTGGTGCCGTAAAGCATATTTGCACCTTCCACTTTGCCTTTGTCATTGCCGCACGACGCAGCCGCAAACAGCAACACAAAGGCGCACAACAACGACGCTGCGTAGGACCGGAGGGAGAAAAAAGAAGTAACCATGGGGAAGAAAGTTTTTTGTGAGGAGTGAAGAGCGAATGAGGTACTGGTATTGCCAGTAACGGAGCTGCTTACGCGGTGCAATTTTTTTAGTTATTAATTATAACCTTTGGTTTGCTAACGCGTATTAGTCTCCGCAAACCCACCGGGTAGCGCTTGGCCACTGCTTGGCAGCTATCCCTAGGTTGTCTTTACTATTCCTTTCACAGCCAATCATTTGCAGCCATGGGCTTACTAGATTTTCTGACTAATGAGGGCGATAAAAAGCCCGTTGAGCCTGCTAAGCCGGCCGCTACTAGCGCCGACACCGATTTTTTCGGTAACAGCAAGCCCGCCAACGCTACGGCCGGTGATTCTTACACTGTAGTTAGCGGCGATTCGCTCTCCAAGATTGCTAAAAACCACTACGGCGACGCCGCCAAGTGGCACCAGATATACGAGGCCAACAAGGCCACCATCGGCAGTAACCCTGACAAGATTGAAATCGGTCAGGTGTTAACCCTACCTAGTCTCTAGGTACTTTTTGCAGAAAAAAGGTGAGAAAAGCCGCTCCAGATTTGGGGCGGCCTTTTTATTGCCCGCTAGGTTCAATTTTGCGCTTCAAAAGCGCGTTGTTGCGCAAGTGCACTTCGTGTATATCTTTGCCCGCACCAACCCTTGGTACTCCCCGCAGCCGGCGGGGCAGTTGTTTTCAGTTTTATACAGAAGCGGCGAGAGATTAGGCTCCGTGACCCGCTGGCAACCTTCACTTTCGGAAAGGTGCCAATTCCTACCCTGCCCGGCGTTGCTGCCTGGCACGGGAGCTATAAATCGAGTACCATGCAACATCCCCCTTTCGCCGTTTTCTTGCCCTCCCCTACTCCAACTGCTGCCCGCAGCCAGACCGGGATGGCTACGTCAGTTGTGCTAGGCGCCGCCTGCCGCATGTGTTGTTGCGGCTCGAGCTGTTGCTGTTAAGCAGTACTAGCACTTCCATCTTTTTTGCGGGTTCATTTAGGGCGTGAGATAGCCTAGGTTGCCGCCAGCAGGGTGAAGCAACCCGCAGGTACCCCGCCGACTCGTCTTAAACTCGGGCTTCGCTAGCGCGCTTCTGCCGCGCCGGACCACCTGCCTCCCTTTGTATTTCTAGCATTTTTCAGCTTTAAGCTTCCATTCCCATGGCCACCCAAAACTTGCACTTCGAAACCCTTCAGCTACACGCCGGGCAGCAGCCCGACCCTACCACTGGTTCGCGGGCAGTGCCCATTTACCAAACTACCAGCTACGTATTCAAAAACGCGGAGCACGGCGCTAATTTATTTGCCCTCAAAGAGTTTGGCAATATCTACACGCGCTTGATGAACCCGACTACCGACGTATTTGAGCAGCGGATTGCGGCGCTCGAAGGCGGCGTGGCGGCCGTGGCCGTGGGCTCGGGCCAAGCGGCGCAGTTTATCGCCCTGAACAACATCTTGCAGCCCGGCGACAACCTCGTATCGAGCTCTTACCTCTACGGCGGCACCTACAACCAGTTCAAGGTGGCGTTTAAGCGCCTAGGTATCGAGGCGCGCTTCGCCGAGGGTGATGATGCTGACAGCATCGAGAGCCTGATTGACGATAAAACGCGGGCTATCTACCTCGAAACCATCGGCAACCCGAGCTTTAGCGTGCCCGATTTTGAGCGTGTAGCGGCCGTAGCTAAGAAGCACGACTTGCCGCTGGTGGTAGATAACACTTTCGGCGCAGGCGGCTACCTGTTTCAGCCCCTCAAGCACGGCGCCAACATCGTGGTGGAGTCGGCCACGAAGTGGATAGGCGGCCACGGCACTAGCATTGGCGGCGTCATTGTCGATGGCGGCACTTATAACTTCGGCAATGGTAAATACCCGCAATTTACCGAGCCTAGCGAAGGCTATCACGGCTTGGTATTCAATGACGTATTCGGTATTGGTGGGCCGTTTGGCAACATTGCCTTCGCCATCCGGGCCCGCGTGGAGGGCCTGCGCGACTTTGGTCCGGCCATCAGCCCCTTCAACTCTTTCTTATTGCTGCAAGGACTCGAAACCCTCAGCTTGCGTGTAGAGCGTACTGTTGAGAACGCCCTTAAAGTGGCCCAGTGGCTGGAGCAGCGCCCTGAGGTGGCCAGCGTTAATTACCCCGGCCTGCCCAGCAGTCCGCACCATGCCACGGCGGCCAAGTATTTGCAGCGCGGCTTCGGTGGCGTGCTGTCGTTTGCGCTGCACGGCAGCAAGGACACGGCCACGGCGGTCATCGACAACCTCAAGCTCATCAGCCACTTGGCTAATGTAGGCGATGCCAAAACGCTCATCATTCAGCCCTCGGCCACCACGCACCAGCAGCTGAGCGAGCAAGAGCAGCTAGCCTCGGGCGTAACGCCTACGTTGCTGCGCCTCTCGGTGGGCATCGAGCACATCGACGACATCCTAGCCGACCTAGGCCAAGCCCTGGAGGCTGCCACCAAGGCCGCACCCAAGGACGAAGCCGATGCCACCATTCCCGACCCGCAGCCCGAGCACGTGCAGCCGCTAGAAGTTTAGTTGTTAGTTTTTAGTTGTTAGTGTGTACTCTAATAACTGACAACTAAACACTGCACACTGTCATTGCGAGGAGGAGCGACGAAGCAATCGCATTCGAATGAGCTGTTAACGAGCCATTCGGGTGCGATTGCTTTGTCGTTCCTCCTCGCAATGCTAAATAGTTCGTATACCCCCTTTATGAAAGAGTACCTTTTTCAACTTCCCGACCAGTTTTTGCTGGAAAGCGGCGAGGTGCTGGCGGGCGCCCACGTAGCCTACCGCACCTGGGGTCAGCTCAACGCCACGCGCGATAACGTGGTGTGGGTGTGCCACGCCCTCACGGCCAATGCCGACGTGGTAGACTGGTGGCCGGGGTTGTTTGGGGAAGGCCACTTCTTTGACCCAGCCGACTGGTTTATCGTGTGCGCCAATATCTTGGGCTCGTGCTACGGCAGCACCTGCCCGCTCGATAGCGACCCCGCCACTGGCCTAGGTCGCTTCCAGCGCTTTCCACTGCTCACTATCCGCGACCTGGTGGCCGCACACGAAGCCTTGCGCCAAGAGCTGGGTCTGACCTATATACACACGCTCATTGGCGGCTCGATGGGCGGCCAGCAAGCGCTGGAGTGGGCCGTGAGCCAGCCCGATGTCTTTAATCACTTGGTAGTTATCGCTACCAGCGCCCGCCATTCGGCCTGGGGCATTGCCTTCAACGAAGCACAGCGCCTAGCCATCGAGGCCGACGCTACTTACCATGACAACCAACCCGGCAGCGGCGATGCGGGCCTGGCTGCCGCCCGGGCGGTGGCGCTGCTCAGCTACCGCGGCTACGATGCCTACGCTGCCACCCAAACCGACCCCGACGACAGTCGCCTTCGCGACTTTCGGGCCAGCAGCTACCAGCGCTACCAGGGCAACAAGCTCGTGGCTCGCTTCGATGCCTATAGCTACGTAGCCCTCACGCGGGCCATGGATTCGCACCACCTCGGCCGCGGCCGGGGCGGCGTGGCCGCGGCGCTGGCCAGCATTCGGGCGCGCACCCTGGTGCTAGGCATCACCTCCGATGTACTGTTCCCGCTTGTAGAGCAGCGCACGATTGCTCAAGGCATTCCGGGAGCGGTGTACGGAGAGCTTGATTCGAGCTTTGGGCACGATGGCTTTCTGCTGGAAACCCTGAAAATCACGCACGCGCTGGAGGCTTTTTATGCTGCCGAGCTGGCGGGTGACTAGCGGGCACCTAGGGGCTGTTGGGTCCGCAGAAGTCGAATAGTAGTACCTGCGAGCTTTATTTGCGAGCTTATTCAGCTTGTAATTATGCCACCTCTCGCCCCTCCTTTTCTCCAGCCCGGCCAACGTGTAGCGCTTGTCAGCACCGCACGCAAAATCACGTCGGCCGAAGTAGCGTTTGCCCAGCAAACCCTCGCCGACTGGGGCCTGGAGGTAGTGGTGGGCGAGAGTATTGGGGCGGCCAGCCACCAATTTGCCGGCGATGACGACCTACGCCGCCGCGATTTTCAGCGCCAACTCGACGACCCCAGCATCCGGGCTATTTTCTGCGCCCGCGGCGGTTACGGCACGGCCCGATTAGTCGACACCTTGGATTTCAGCCGCTTTGCCGAGGCGCCCAAGTGGGTGGCAGGGTTTTCTGATATCACCGTGCTCAACTGCCACTTGCTGCGCCTAGGCTACCAAAGTATTCATGGCGTGATGCCAGTGCTCTTTGGCCAGGAGGGTGGCGCCGCTGCTGTGGCCAGCCTGCACGCTGCGCTGGTGGGCGAGCCGGCTACTTATACGGCTCCAGCGCACGCCCTCAACCGCCCCGGCACGGCCACCGGCGAGCTGGTAGGCGGCAACCTGAGCCTGTTGCATACCATTACGGGCACCAGCTCGCAGGCCGATTTCACGGGGCGCATCCTGTTTCTCGAAGACCTAGACGAGTACTTGTATCATATCGACCGCATGCTGCTGCATCTGCACCGCAGCGGCCAGCTAGCTGGCCTAGCGGGCTTAGTCGTCGGTCATTTTTCGCAAATGCGCGACAATGCCGTACCCTTTGGCCAAGATGCCTACCAGATTATCGACTACTACGCGCAGCGCTATACCTTTCCGGTTGGATACAGCTTTCCGGTAGGGCATGAGGCTGACAACCAAGCACTGGTAGTAGGCCGGCCGGCCAAGCTGGTAGTCGACGCTACCGGCAGCCAGCTCCATCAATAACGACTGACTTTCTGCGAATAGCGCTATTTACCGCGACGCAGGGCTTGGGCCACGGCACCGGCTACTAGCCCCCCTAGGGTATACCAAGCCACGGTCATGGCCTGGGTTTGGGGCGTTCGGTTGCTGGGGGCTTCGCCTAGCCCTAGGGGGCCGGGCAGCAGCACGCCGCCCACACCTGCGGCGGCGCCCAGCAGCACACCGCGGCGCAGACTGTGCTTGCCACTGCCTACTAGCGTATAATACAACCCGTTGCTGAGTATATCGCCGGCCATCGTCGCTACGTAAGCCGTCGATTCATCGGGCTGTGGGGCGTCGGCCAAGCCTAGGAGCTTGCGCAAGCCGCGCTCGCCGAGCACGTCCATGCGGGGCGCATCGTGGGGGCGCAGGTGGCGCACTGTTTCGTGCAGAATGGTCAGGGCTACGGCTCCGGTAAAGCCGGCAGCCAGCGAAGGCAATAGTTTCATAAGGCTAAGCAGCCGCTACGTGGCTACCAGTGGTGAGACGCGTACCACGCCGCTAGGTTGCGTAAAATTTCACCTAAGCTTGTGCGGCTTCCGCGCGGCGTGTTATCTTTGCAGCCCCAGCAGCAGATGGCCGCTGGCGTATAGGCCGATTTAGCTCAGCTGGTAGAGCAGCTCATTCGTAATGAGCAGGTCGTTGGTTCGAGTCCAATAATCGGCTCTCTTATAAAAGCCCTCAGCGTTCGCGCTGAGGGCTTTTTGCTTTTTACTAGCTTCCGCTCATAGCCCGTGCTCGTGGGCAAAGCGCACCAAGTCGGCCAAGCCATGCACACCTAGCTTCTGCATTAGATTGCGGCGGTGGGTACTCACGGTTAGCTCCGATAGCGACAGCCGCGCGGCAATGACCCGCGTTGATAGCCCCTCGCGCACCAACCCCGCTACCTCGCGCTCGCGGGCCGAGAGTTGGCGCAGGCGCAGCAAGGTATCGGCTGCCTGTTGGTCGGGCGCAGCCACCGGCTGGGCCAAGGCAAGCGGCCGCACTTGCACCCGCGCCGGGAAAACCAGCTGCTCAGTGTGCACCGCCCTGATGGCGGCTAGCAGAGCGCTGGCTTCTACCGCCTTATCGAGAAAACCGTGCGCGCCTGCTGCTGCTACTTGCGACACCAGGGCGGGCGACGTAGCACTGCTAAAAATAAGTACCTTGAGCGCTGGCCACTCGCGGCGCAGGCGCGGCAGTAAGCTTAGACCATCGTGGGGCGGTGGCAGGCGCAAGTCGAGCAGCAGCACATCGGCGGGCAGCGTGGACGCGGCTTTCAGAAAAGCTAGCAGGGCGTCGCCACTCGCAAATTGCCCACTCACTACTAGGTCGGGCTCTTGGCTGAGCAGCGTGGCCAGCCCGCGCGTCAGCACCGGGTGGTCATCTACAAGTAGCAGGCGGCAAGGCATAAGACGCTGATTTTTATACAGGTATTTCTACGATAATGCTAGCCCCGTGGCCAAGCTGAGACTGCACCTGCACATGGCCACGCAGGTAGCCAGCCCGGGCCCGCACGCCCCGCAGCCCTAGGCCCCCACGCCGAGCAAGCTCAGCCTGGGGGTCAAAGCCCCGGCCATTGTCGGACACTACCAGACGCAGACTGTTAGGCAGGCGGCGCACATCTACCCACACCTCTGCTGCCTGGGCGTGGCGCAGGGCATTGTGCAGCAGCTCAGCCACCATGCGGTAGGCCGCCTGCTGCACGGGCATGGGCAGCGTAGCGGTGGCCGCATCGCAGTAGCAGTGCACGCGCGGGCCAGTATCGGCCAGGCTTAGGGTTTCGGTGAGCAGGCCCACGGCCTCGGGCAAGGGCGGCGGCTCGCCGTGCAAGGTGGGCAGCATGCCTTGGCTAAGGGTGCGCACATCGTGGCGCACCTGGCGCAGCAGGGCCTCGGTTTGCTCGTGGGTATCGGCGAGCACAGCGGGCGCTTCGGCCAGGGCTTGCCGCACTTGGCGCCCCTGCCAAGCTAGGTGGAGCGCCGTTAGGCTAGGGGCTAGCGCATCGTGCAGCTCGCGGGCCAGGGCTTCGCGCTCTTCTTCCTGCGCCATGATGAGGCGGCGGCCAGCCAGTTCGCGCTCGCGCAGCTGGCGCACCCGCAACTCGGCATTCTGGCGCAGCGTGTGGCGAAAACGCCCCGTCAGCAGCGCGCTTAGGGTAAAGAGCTCTAGGGCCAAGCCCCAGGCCAGGGCGTTGGGGTCTACTAAGTGGATGTTGACCAGCCCCGTGCGATTAAGCAGAAAGTTGACGCTGCCTCCAAAGAAAAACAGATACGTAAGCCCATAGAGTGCTGCTAGGCGCCGGTGCGGCGCTCGGCCTTGGCTCCAGACTGCTGCCAAAATAAAAACGCTGGCCCCCAGAATACCCCACAGCAAGGCCTCACGCCCCGCATTGAGCCAAGCCAAGCGGTGGCCGGCGGCATCGGCGCGCAACAGCGGCTGGGCCAGCAAGGCATACCCTAGGGCATACCCCGCCGCCAAGCCGCTCAGCACCCAGCTGAGGCGATACAGGCGTGGCCAGCCTTGGCGTAGCCGCAAGAAAATAGCCATGATGCGCACCCCGCAGCCCAGCGCTAGTAGCAAAAGGCTGTATTGCCCTAACTGCCACCCTAGGCCGTACGTAGCCTGCGGCAGCAGCAGGCCATCGAGCCCGTCTTCCATCATCAAAAACAGCGTAATGAAGAACACATACGCGCCGTACCACAAATGAATTTTGTCGCGTAAGAAGGCGAACAACAGCAAGTTGAACAAAGCGCTACTGAAGTACAGCCCGAGCAGCCACGTCCAGTTCTTCACCACGATAAAGCCTTGCTCGTAAGCCAAAAAATCCTCAGTCGTAGTGATGTCGGTAGGAATGTAGAGCGAGCCGGACTGATTTTCGAGGCTTAGGTACAGCACCGCGCTAGCATTGGCTTCAAGCCAAAAGGGTAGGCACGCCGCCCGCGCCGGAAACGGCCGCTGGTCGGCGATGATGTGGCTACTGGTACTTACGGTGCGGCGGGGTAGCCCCTGGCCCCTAGGCTGCACAAATAGCGTGGCACTATCCACAAACTCGTATACACTCCACACAAAGCGGGTGCGCTGAGGCAGCGTATTTACTACTACGGCCCGCAGCCACAGCCGGTCTTGCGTAAATCCTGCTTGCAACACGCGGCCGGGCGGCACTGGCTGCAAGCGCTTTGCGGCCCACAGGGTGGCCGCCCGCTGCCCGGTGTTGGGCTGGCTGCGGGAGTCGAGGCAGTAGCTCAGGTAGGGGTTCCAAGGTCCCGCATTGCTGGCTTCTAGCCAAAGGGTATCACTTGGCGCAGCGCTAGCGCTGGCGTGCGCCACCGTAGGCACTATGCACCCCAACCAAACTATCCAAAGCCAACGCATAGTAGGGACAAGAAGAACGTAGGCCTCACCTTACCTACTATTAGGTATAGCGCTAGGCTCGATAGGTGTTATCGAGTACAATAAACTGCAACACAAGTTGATTTAAACTGATAGCCAACTACATGCTGTGCACCCTTCATAAGAGAAGTTAATTACTCAACCACAAATTTCCCTTAAAATAATACTATACGCTATACCTGGTTTCAGGTATTTTTGCGCGGGTCGGTGCTGTACCATTTTATGGAGCGCCGGGCTACCTAGGGTTACTGCGGCAGGTAGTGAATCTTCTTATTCATCCTTGGCACAGACCTTAAGGAATAGGCACCTGAGTGAGGTTGCGAAGCCGAACGGCCGGCAAGCATCCCAACCTCGGCCGTCTTAACGCGTACAATCCACCTTCGCATGTCAGCAGCCTCTTCTTCTAAACTTTCGCTCTACGGCGGCATCGCAGCCAACGTAGCCATCGCCGTCAGCAAATTTGTGGCGGCCTATATCACCGGCTCCTCAGCCATGCTCTCCGAGGGCATCCACTCGTTGGTCGATACCGGCAACGGGGGACTGCTACTCTACGGCATGAGCCGCAGCCAGCGCCCCGCCGACGCCAAGCACCCGTTTGGCCACGGCAAGGAGCTGTATTTCTGGGCATTAATTGTAGCAGTACTCATCTTCGCCATTGGGGGCGGCATGTCTTTTTACGAAGGCATCAAGCACCTAGAGCACCCCGAGCCACTCACTGACCCCAAGTGGAACTACATCGTGCTAGGCTTGTCGGTGGTGTTTGAGGGCGCGGCGGCGTGGCTAGCTATTCGAGCGCTGCTCGAAAAACAAGCGGCCGGTAGCAACTTCTGGCACACGCTGCGCACGAGCCGCGACCCGGCCGTTTTTGCCTCGGTACTAGAGAACGTAGCCGCCGTGGCGGGCCTCTTGATTGCGTTATTAGGCGTTTATTTTGGACATTTGCTAAACAACCCGCTTTTCGATGGGGGCGCTTCTATCATTATTGGCCTGCTGCTGATGGGCGTGGCCGTGCTGCTGGTGTCGCGCACCAAAGACCTGCTAACGGGTGAAGGCGTGGACGAGGCCACCACCCAGCAGGTGCAGGACCTAGCTCGCCAAACGCCCGGTGTGTCGCAGGTGCGCCCGCCACTTACTATGTACCTCGCTCCCGATGAGGTAATGCTGGCCCTCGATGTGGACTTTGAAGACCACCTGACGGCCACGCAGGTTGAAGAAGCCGTGGAGGCGGTGCAAGACCGCATCCGGGCCGCGCACCCCGAGTTTAAGCGCATTTTTATCGAAGCCAAGTCATTGGTTAACCGCGAATAAGCTTTTGCCAATGACAGCATTATACCCACTTACCCTATGATGTCTTCTATGACCGACAGCCCCTTTCAGTCTTTCTGGTGGGGCGGCTACGAGTGCACCGACCAGCTCAATGCGTTTGGCAACCGGGTCGATTTTCTACCCCTCACCGGCCATTTGCAGCTGCTCGACCAGGATTACACCGACCTAGGGCAGTTTCAGGTCAAAACTGTGCGCGAAGGCATCCGCTGGGCCTTTATCGAGAAAACACCTTACCACTACGACTGGAGCACCGTGAAGACGATGCTCGACGCCGGGCAGCGCCACGGCATCCAGCAGGTGTGGGACATGTGCCACTTCGGCTTCCCCGACGACCTGACGCCCCTGCACCCCATGTTTGCGCGGCGCTTTGCAGCGCTGTGCCGGGCCTTTGTCGATTTCTACCGCTCCGAGCGGCCCGAAGGCACCCTCATCGTCACGCCTATCAACGAGGTTAGCTTTTTGAGTTGGGCCGGCGGCGAGGTACGGGCCACTTCGCCCTACGGCGTGCGCCTAGGATGGGAAGTGAAGTACGCCCTGATGCGCGCCTACATCGAGGGCGTGGTAGCCCTGCGCGAGGCTGACCCCAGCATCCGTATCCTTACCACCGAGCCGCTGGTGAATGTGGTGGCGCCGCATGATGCCACCCCGCAGCAAAAGCGCGAAGCCAAGCAGCACCACGAGTGGCAGTACCAGGCTACCGACATTCTGGCGGGCCGCGTGAGCCCCGAGTTGGGCGGCCGGCCCGAGTTCATGGACATCATTGGCTTTAACTACTACTACGACAACCAGTGGGAAGTAGGCTCGGGCCGCCGCCTAGGCTGGAACGACCCGCACCCCGACTCACGCTGGCGCAACCTGCGCGAGCTACTCAAAGAAGGGCACCGCCGCTATGGCCGCCCCGTAGCCCTCACCGAAACCAGCCACCCCGGCATCGACCGGCCGCTGTGGCTTAAGATGATAGGCCGCGAGTGCGCCGCTGCAATTCAGCAAGGCGTGCCGTTGCTTGGCGTGTGCCTCTACCCCATCGTGGACCGGCCCGACTGGGACTTCCTCGACCACTGGCACCACTCGGGCATGTGGGATGCTGCTCTGCACCCCGACGGCCCACCCCACCGCATCCTACACCAGCCCAGCGCCGAGGCCCTGCACGAAGCCCAAGCTACCGTGTCAGCCGTGCTCGACCGCAAGCCCGCTTTAGCACTGAGCTAGTCTCAAGGAAAGCCATTTTATGTATTGTATTAAAAAGAGATGCCTCATCGGGGCATCTCTTTTTTTTGAGGTAATAGGTTTGCCTAGGGCTCGTCAGCTGTGAGACCCCACCCCCGGCCCTCCTCTCCGGGTGAGGGGAACTTGATGAATGCGGACGTCTGCTTGCGGTCGGCTCCCTACCCCCAGAGGGGGGGCTGGGGGTGGGGTCTCACGGCCGATGAGCCCTAGGTGACTCCCGTGCTATAGTAGCATCCGTGCGTACCTTGCAGGTAGTAGCCATCTTAGCTTTTATCCTATGGAAATGCTGGCCTACCTCTATTCGCCCCTTGGCATGCTGGCGCTCAGCGCTTCCGATGCGGGCTTGCACGCGGTTCGTTTCCTCGACCGCGAGGCTCCGGCGCCTACTGCCCCGGCCGACCTAGCCGTGTGCTTGCAAGCGCCTTATTATCAACTCAAGGCATACTTTGCCGGCGAGCTGCGCGAGTTTAATTTGGTGTGTGCGCCCCTCACGGGCACCGACTTCCAACGCCAGGTGTGGGCTGCTCTCGCGGGAGTAGGGCACGGCCGCACGGCCTCATACCTCGACATTGCCAAGCGGCTGAACAACCCCAAGTCGGTGCGAGCGGTGGGCGCGGCCAATGGCCAAAACCCTCTTCCGATAGTGTGGCCTTGCCACCGCATTGTGGGTGCCAATGGCTCGCTCACTGGCTACGCGGGTGGCTTGGTGCGCAAGCAATGGCTGCTAGCTTTTGAGCAGCCCGAGCAGCAGGGCAGCCTTTTTTCCTGAGCAAGTTGTACTTTGCGGGCTCCCTAGTCCCGTAATCCACACTTGCTTATGCGAAACTACCCGCTACTAGCTGCTGCCCTACTGGCGGCCGGTCAGGCCAGTGCCCAGGCCGTAGTCACCAGCAAAACTCTGCCTTACCCCCAAACCCGAAAAGTAGATACCGTCACCTCTTACTTCGGGACCAAAGTACCCGACCCCTACCGCTGGCTCGAAAACGACCAGGCGACCGACACTAAGGCGTGGGTGCAGGAAGAGAATAAGGTGACCCAAGACTACCTAGGCAAGATTCCGTACCGTGAGGCCATCCGCAACCGCCTCACTAAGCTCTGGAATTACGAGAAATACTCGGCGCCCACCAAGGAGGGCAAGTACACTTATTTCTCGAAAAATACCGGCCTGCAAAGCCAGTACGTCATGTACCGGCAGCTTGGTACCGGCGCCCCCGAGGTGTTTCTAGACCCTAATACCTTTTCGAAGGACGGCACGACCTCGCTAGCAGGCATCAACTTCACCCAAGATGGCAGCCTAGCAGCCTACCAGATTTCGGAGGGCGGCTCCGACTGGCGCAAGGTGATAGTATTGAAAACCAGCGACAAGTCTATCGTGGGCGATACGCTCAAAAACGTCAAGTTTTCGGGCCTGGCCTGGAAGGGCAACCAGGGGCTGTACTACAGCAGCTACGACAAGCCCACAGCGGGCAGTCAACTGGCTGGCAAAACGCAGATTCACAAGCTCTACTATCACCAGTTGGGTACGCCGCAGAGCCAGGATAAGCTCATTTTCGGCGGTGAGAAAGACCCGAATCGCTATATCGGGGCAAGTGTGACGGAGGACGAGCGCTTTCTTATCATTTCGGCGGCCAATACCACTACCGGCAACAAGTTGTACTTGCAGGACCTAAGCAAGCCCGGCAGCCCCATCGTAACCATCGTGCCCGACGAAAAGAGCATCAGCCACGTGGTCGATAATGTGGGCAGCAAGCTCTACCTCGAAACCAATTACCAGGCTCCCAACCATCGCCTCGTAACCGTAGACGCCGCTGCTCCCACGCAGGCCAACTGGAAAGACCTCATTCCAGAAACCAAGAATGTGCTGGATGTCAATACCGTGGGCGGCCATATTTTCGCCACCTACCTTAAGGATGCTACCTCACTGGTAGAAGAGTATGACATGACCGGCAAGAAGCTGCGCACCATTGCGCTACCGGGCGTGGGCTCGGCCAGCGGCTTTGGCGGCAAGAAAACGGACAAGGACACGTACTATACGTTTACGTCGTACACCTATCCGCCCACCATTTTCAAGTACAACCTGGCCACCGGCACCTCCACGGTATATAAGAAGGCCGGCGTGCAGTTTGACCCTAGCAAGTACGAGTCGAAGCAGGTGTTTTACACCTCTAAGGACGGCACGCGCGTGCCGATGATTATCACCTACAAGAAAGGGTTAGCGCTGAACGGCAAGAACCCCACCCTGCTCTATGCCTACGGCGGCTTCAACTCGAGTGTGACGCCGAGCTTTAGTACCTCCAACATCATTCTGCTGGAGCAAGGCGGTGTATATGCCGTGGCCAACCTGCGCGGCGGCGGCGAGTACGGCGAAAAGTGGCACGAGGCCGGCACCAAGCTCAAGAAGCAGAACGTATTCGACGACTTCATTGCTGCGGCCGAGTACTTGAAAACCAATAAGTACACCGATACCGACCACCTCGCCATCGCGGGCGGCTCGAATGGCGGCTTGCTGGTGGGCGCCACCATGACGCAGCGGCCTGACCTCTGCAAGGTGGCTTTCCCAGCCGTGGGCGTGATGGACATGCTGCGCTACAATCAGTTTACGGCCGGCGCAGGCTGGGCCTACGACTACGGCACGGCCCAGGACTCGCCTGAAATGTTCAACTACCTCTATAAGTACTCGCCCTACCACGCTCTGAAGCCGGCCAGCTACCCAGCCACCCTCATCACCACCGCCGACCACGACGACCGCGTGGTACCGGCGCACTCCTTCAAATTTGCCTCGCGCTTGCAGGAAAGCCAGCAGGGCCCGGCCCCGGTGCTTATTCGCATCGAAACCAAAGCCGGCCACGGCGCGGGTCGTAGCACGGCCCAGGTCATCAGCGAGCAGACTGATAAGTGGGCGTTCATGTTCGAGAACATGGGCGTGAAATACTCAGCTGCCCAATAATCTCAACCAATAGTCATCGGCACGCCCCTACTTCTGTTGCTGGAGGTAGGGGCGTGTTAGTTTTGGCTTATCCTTGCCTAGGTATAGCCGTGGCATCTGAAGGCGCAGGCTACAAAAAAGCCCTAGGTACCTGTAACGAATGCGCCGATGGCCGGTACCCCTTTTGTCGGCACTCTTGAGGCCATCCACTCACTTTTATTTCGCTACACATGAAACCGCTCGTATTAAGCCTGCTGCTACTAAGCGGGCTGGCCGCCACTGCCCAAACCGTTCCGGCGCCCACTTTTACCTCTACTTGTCAGGAGCGTAATGACGGCCGCCAAAAGCTCTTTTGCGAAACTCGTGACCTGACTTTGCCTGCCGCAGTTGGGCAGCCACTCACCATCGATGCCAGCACCAACGGCAGCATCAGCGTGAAGGGATGGGATGGCCCCGATGTGCGCGTGCGAGCCAAAGTAACGGCGTGGGCTGATACTGAGGCCGAAGCTAAGGCGCAAGCCACGGCTATTCGCATCAGCACTGCAAGCAACGAGTTGGTTGCCAAGGTGCCAAATGGCGTAGAGCGGGCCGCGGTCAGCTACGAGGTGTTTGTGCCGCGCCGCATGGCGCTGGCCCTCACCACCCAAAACGGTAGCATTCACCTCGCTGGTGTGCAGTCGGCCATCAAATTCAGCGCCCAAAATGGTAGCGTGTCACTGGCTGACCTAGGGGGCCAGGTACAGGGCAAGGCCGTCAATGGCAGTCTCTCCATCAAGCTCAGCGGCAACCAGTGGCAGGGCAGTGGCCTCGACGTAGAAACCGTGAACGGCAGCATCAGGTGGGAGGTACCGGCCGACTACTCAGCCCAGTTTTCGACCAGCACTACCAACGGTAGCCTCAAGACCACCCTCCCGCAGAGCGACCCCAAAAGCCGCAAGCACGAGGTCAATACCGCGCTAGGCAAAGGTGGCCAGCCAGTTAAAGCCGTGACCACCAACGGCAGTGTGGTCGTGCGGCAGAGCTAGGCTGCTGACTTTTACTGCGCCAGCCGCCGCAGCTCGTCATACAGCTGGTTGCCCGCCCAAAACAGCTGCGTTACCATGCTCACATGCTTCTTACCAGGCAAAATGGTATACCTAGGCGCTTGGCCCAGCTGCGTCAGCCGCTGCCGAAATTTCTCGCTGCTCTCCTTGATGCTAGGGTAGGTTTCGCCGCCGATATAGATACTGTAGGGCGGCGCCCCAGCCCGCAGGTGGTAGAGGGCCGAGGATTGGCGCCACACTGCCGGGTCTTTGCTGAAGGCACCTAGGTATTGGGCATCGCCAGGGTATTGCATCTTGGTGAGGTAATCAAGCATGTCAAGGCCGGCCGGGTCATCGAGCAGCACAGCGTGGGCGGCCGTGCGGGGCAGGCCGTGCCGGGCCAGTAGCGTATCAGAGCCAGTGGCCAGTAGGGCCGCTAGCCCACCGCCCGCTGAATGGCCCATGAGCACGATGCGCGCTGGATCGCCGCCATAGTCTTTGATGTTGGCTACCGTCCAGGCCAGGGCACGGGCGCAGTCGTCGGCCTGCTGCGACACCTGCACCTGGGGCGAGAGGCGGTAGCTGATTACCACACCCACAAAGCCGTTTTTGGCGAGTCGCCGGCCGATGGCTTTGTAGATAAAGTCGTCCTTGCTACCACTATTCCAGCTACCGCCGTGAATGAACAGTACCACTGGCCGCGGTGCAGTGGTTTCTTGCTTAGGCTCGTACACATCGAGCCGGTGGCGGTTGGTATCGAAGTCGGGTGCCGACGCCGACACGTAGGCAATATCGGAGGCCCTATGGCTAGCGCGGGCTACGGCCCATTCGGTGGCTAGCAATACTATCGTGATAGCCAGCAACAACCCTAGGGTGGGCAGCGCTAGCAGGCGTACATAACGCATGAGTAAGGGTAGCCACAGCCGGATAAGTTTTCGCTGCCGCTGCCCTACCTACGCCGGCCCTAGGTAGGTGGTTTGCCTTGGCCAAGCAGGGGTAGCTGGCAAACGGCACCGACGCCCTATTTTTGCTAACTGTCCCATTCATCTGCATTTTCCGTGGCTTTCTTTTCACTCTCCACGCGCACGCTACTGAGCGCGGCCTTCTTCACGCTGCTGAGTGCGGCCGCTTGCCTGCCCGCCCACGCCCAACGCAACAAAAAGAACGCACCCGCAGCGGCCGCTACCGGCCCCGCACGCCTAGCGCCTTTGTATGGCGGCGCTAGCCCAGCCCAGGCGCAGGCCTTGGTAGGCACCACCGTACTAGCCGATATCGACCGCAGCTTTCCCTCACGGGCCGAGGCAAGCAAGTTTTTCAGCACCAAGGGCTTTCAGTACATGCTCGAAAATCAGCCCGACACGGCCGCCGTGCGCTTTAACTTGGCCTGGGTGCTCGATGTAAAAAATCCCGACCCCTACCACGGCTTCGCTGCTCTGATGAGCCAGCGCCAAGTGCCGCCAGCTGAGGTGCAAGCCATTCTGCTGCAAGGCTTGGCCGTAGCTCCCACCAATGCCGGGCTGCTCACCGATGCCACTACCATTGCGATAGAGCGCTACCTCCAGACCAAGAAAAAGAAAGACCTAGCCGAAGCCGCCAGCTACGCGCAGCGCGCTGTGCTAGCCGATGCCAACAACGCCAACGCCTGGCAAGCCCAAGCTCGCGTACGCTACTACCAGGAGGATTATGCTGGCGCTTGGGAAGCCATCCATAAGGGTCAGAGCCTCAACCTATCTAGCTTGGATTTCACTCTCATCAGCGACCTAAAGGACAAGCTACCCGACCCCCAAGGCAAGTTTAGGTAGCGCTTAGCTGTTAGTAATTAGTTGTGCGTGTCTAGTGATTAAACTCTGATAGCCAACCACTGGACACTCATAACTAACCACTAACAGCTAAACGCTAAAATAAACTGCCCTGCACCACCTGCGGAATAGGTCGGGGTGGCTGAATAGGGAAACCCGTGAGCGCATGTACGCGCCCTAGGAAGTGCTGTGCCCAGATGGGCGCGTGCCGCACGTCTTTCTGGTGAATGAACACGTAGGCGGCGTGCAGGCCCTGCTGGTACCAGCCAGCTAGGCGCTCGGCCCATTCGTCGGCGCGCTGAAAGTCGCTGTTTACCAAGCCGTGGCCATTGAAGCGGATAAACGCCACGGGTGTGGTGAGGCGCTGGGGCAGCACGTCGCGCCGGCCCGCTACGTCCGTAATTACCAGAGTTTTATTCAGGGCTTCGAGCGTGGCATATATCGTATCAGCCAGGCCCCGGTCGGCAAACCAGCGCGGGTGGCGCAGCTCTACGGCTAGCGGTACCTCGGCCGGCCAGTCGAGTAAGAAGCGCTCTAACCGCGGCAAGCTCTCGGGGCCTATGTGGGGCGGCAACTGCAGAAAGCAGGGCCCTAGGCGGTCCTCCAGCTCCAGAATGGCACGGGTAAACGTCAGCGTCAGTGCGTCGGTATTGTATAGCTCGCGCTCGTGGCTGATGCTGCGCGGCAGCTTGGGGCAAAACTTGAAGCCCGGCCCTACTGCTTCGCGCCAGCGCCTCACCGTGGGCGCATCCGGAATGCGGTAGTGCGTCGTGTTCAACTCCAGGGAGTTGAATTGCTTCGCGTAATAATGCAGATAATCAGGCTCCTTCGCCCCCAGCGGGAAGTACGAGCCCAGCCACTCTTTATTAGTCCAGATGGGGCAGCCTACATATAGGCCGGGGGTATCGGGGGCCGTCGGCTGAGCGCGGGCCAATACGTGCGCCGTCTCGGGGTGGTCGGAGGGTAATCTGAAATCGACGTGGCGCAGGTCGGGTAGTCGGCCAAAATCCATGCTACGAAGGTACGGCCTACCTGCGGGAAGCTTGCGCGCATATACAAACAAAATGACAACTGTGCAACCTAGCTCTGGCTATGCTCCATAGCTAGATGCCAAAATTTTACACACGCCGCAAAATCTAATTCTAGCGGTCACCGCGGAAAAATACAATAACAGGCCTAAAAGTGGCTTTAGTAAACACAATCGGCTATTAACAACCCACGCAATAGATATCTTAAATGCAAGTTTTATAAGAAAAGGACAATTTTTAATGCTTGATAATTTCTTTAGCAAAGCGCAATACTAGGTTTTTGTGGAAGGTCCTCTTAAATTCGGTCAGTTACCATCCCAATAAAGCGCATGACGCTCAAGCGAATTTCTTTCTTTACTTCCGGCTTTCTTTTTAGTTGCTTTTATCTATTGTTAGTCTGTGGGTTAGCTTCGCCTGCGATTGCCGGTACGCACCGGGCCCGCACGGCTACCACTCGTACTAAGGCTGCAGCCTCTCTTTCCTACTCTACTGTGCTGCGTGGCCGGGCTTCGTGGTATGGCCGCGAGCACCAGGGCAAGCGCACCAGCAGCGGCGAGCGTTTTAACCGCTTCAAGTTTACCTGCGCTCACAAAAGCCTGCCCTTCGGCACCCGGCTGCGCGTTACGAATGTAAAAAACGGCAAATCTGTGATTGTACGGGTTTCTGACCGTGGTCCGTTTCGCCACCAGCGCATCATCGACCTGTCTGAAGTAGCAGCGCGGCCCCTCGGCATTATTTCGCTCGGCGCTGCCACCGTTATTGCGCAAGTGGTACCTGCCACCACTCCCCTAGGTCCTGCTGCCGCCCCGCGCAACCTAGTAGCCTTGCAAGCGGCTGACCCCAACCCTGCCGCTCCGTTTACCACCTACGAGCTAAGCAGCCTACCCGATAGCACTATGCTGGCGGCTACGGCCTCTGCTACGACTCCTAGCGCAGCTGCTTCGGCTAGCACTACTACAGGCTCGGCTTCACAGTTTCTGGTGCAGGTAGGCATTTTTCAAGAAGCTCAAAACGCAGAGGCTATGCGGGCCCGCGTGCTGTCGCTCGACCCAAGCTTGACCATTGAAATCAAAGAGGAAGTATTGGCTGGCCAGCAGGTGAGCCGCGTGCTCATTAGCCAGCTCGACACGTGGCTGGCAGCTGAAACCGTGCAGCGCCGCCTCCAGTCGTGGGGCGTGACTGGCGTAGTGCGGCAGCTACCTAGCCAAGCTGTAGTAGCTTCGGCTACTACCCCCGTAGCCGCACCCCTCAACTAGCCAGCGCAGGCTTTTACAGCTTTTATACACGAAAAGGCGCCTCACTCTTATTAGGGAGTGAGGCGCCTTTTTGCGTTACCTAGGTAGGTAGCTACTATTCGTCTTGGCTAGCGCGGTTGATAACGATAATCGACACCACAGCCAGGGCTGCTACGCCTAGAATCATTTGCGTAGAGCTGAAGTTTTTAGAAACCTTACGCAGCAGCGTACCGCCGTTTTTGAGCAAGTCATCCATGTGCTCGGTTTTGCCTTGAAACACATTAACGGCGGCCTCAAACGTGCGCGCAATATCTTCGGGAAGAACCTTTTCGACTTGTTGGAGTTGGTCAGCCATTGGAGGGGAGGGTATTTTGGTGAGGGAGCACGGCCGGCCGGTAGCTGGCGGCCTGTGCAACGGTTGTACGCGAAAGTCAGCCGGGCGTTTTAGCCGAGCTAATTATTCTCTGGCCTCAGGCCCAAGCAATGCTCGCCCTAGGGCAGTGGCGTGCGGCGTGCTTTTAGGAAGTGCACCCGCACAAAAAAGCCCCGCTGGTAGGCGAGGCTTTTTTAAATTTTGCAGAAAGCAGGATGAAGTTCTATTCATAAACCTTTACTACAAACACAAAGTCTTGCAGGCGCTTGAGCTGCTGCGGGCGGCCGGCCCCAGCCAGCTGGTTGGCGCGCGGCAAGTGGTAGGGCTGCACAGGTTGCTTGTTTTTGAGCGAATCGACGAGCCGCACTAGGTACGACGACTTGGTGGCGAAAGCCGCACCCAGCACATCGTCTTGCCGGCTGCTCACTACCCCAATAAGGTTACCCTGCCCATCGAGCAGTGGCCCCCCCGAGTTGCCGGGGTTCAGCGGAATGCTTACTTGGTAGAACGCCGTGTCGCCGTCGTAGCCCGAGCGAGCGCTCAGAGCACCTTCGCCATATACTACATCCTCACGGGGGTAGCCTAGGGTATATACCCGCTCGCCTAGGTCAGCCTGACCGGCCTTGAAGGTATAGGGCAGCTTAGTGAATGGCTTGAAATTGCGGTCTTTAATGCGCAGGATAGCCAAGTCGTGTTTGCGGTCGGCATACACTGTTTCGGCGTGGTAGCGCCGGTGGTCGCGGCTTTCTACCAGCAGCGAGTCAGCCCCTTTAATAACGTGCGCGCTGGTAACTAGGTAGCCGTCGGCAGTGAGCGCGAAGCCAGTACCGCTGTATTTGTTTACGCGCACTGGCGCTACTGACTCAATTGTGCCGGTCACATTATTCACCTTCCGGGTTAGCGCATCCGTCCGGCGTGTAATGCGGGCTACCTCACCTCGCAGCTCTCGCAGGCCACTAGCGGGCGCGGCAGTGGTAGCCCGCCACAAATCGAGACCTAGCAACGTGCAGAACACGGCTAGCACGGCTACCGAAGCGGCCACGCCCATAGTGGCGCGGTGACCACTCCAAAACTCGCGCAGGCGGCGCTCGGTGCGCGAAATGCTCAGGCGCGGGTTTACCGAATACGACAAGCCTTCAGCCTGCTTTTCTTCCATATCTGCAGGCGCTTCTTCGGCGGCCAGCATGGCGGTGTGCAGGGCATTAATAGTTTGGCGGGTGCGGCGGCGCTCACCGTAGGCGCGTAGCGTACCGGTCAGCTCCTCAAACTCGGTATAGCGCTGGTGCAGCCGCGGGTCGGCGCTAAGGCGCGCCTCTAGGTCGGCCCGCGCCCCGGCGGCAAGCTCACCGCGCTGGTAAGCTTCAAAGAGCGCGTAGTAGTCAGCTTCGGTTTGCATCTTCTTTTTCGAGCTGTTAGCCTTTGGCTGTAGCTACTAGCTTGTGGCTGCCGCACCTCCTCATAAGGGGCTAACAACTACTAGCTAGAGACCAGCAGCTAAAGAATTAAGCTTCTTTATAACTAGCAAAAAACAACTTCTTCAAGCGCGTGAGGCACTTGTACTTCTGTGTTTTGGCAGTGTCGGCGTTGGTGTAGCCGTGCTCCGCCGTGAGGTCCTGCATCGACTTATCGAGCAGGTAAAAGCCTTCGAGCAGCGAGCGGCAGGGCTCCCCTAGGTGGGTGAGCGCCTCGCTCATCGTCGCAAAGCGCCGGTCGCGCTCTTCGGCTTCGTGGAGGTCATCTTCGGCCCCCGTGTTGAGGTAAGGGCCGTAGTCATCATCGTCGAGCAGGCGCACACCGTGCAGCCGGCTCTTGGTGGTGAGGCGCTTGAGCCACAGGCGGCGGCAGACGGCGTAGAGGTAGGTTTTAATCTGGCAGCTCAGCTCGAGAGAGCCTTCGCGTACTTTTTCATAAAACACCATTACGCCTTCCTGATACACGTCGCGGGCATCGTCTTCGGTGCCGCTGTTTTGCAGCACGAAGTGCGATACCATTGGCCAGTGCAGGCGGTAGAGCTGGCTCAGCGCCCGTTCGTCGCCACCTTGGATGGCTCTGATTAGTTGGGCATCGGCCGCCAGCGCCGTTGTGCTATCCATGTTCAATTCGCTTCGGGGGTTAATGCCAGCTAACGAGCATTAGTAACCCAAGATGATTTATTTAAATTTTTTTTCTAGCCCTTGGGTTACCTGGCGGCAGTCGGAGTATTAAGGGCAGATTTTAGTTACTCCCATTTTCAAATTTACCTCAAGATGACCAACTTTCTGAAAGTATCGGCTGCTGCTCTGTTCCTAGCTGTAGGCCTGACCTCGTGCGAGTCGAAAACCGCTACTAGCGAAACCACCACCGCTACGCCCGCTACCACTGAGTCGTCTTCGACCATGACCACTGATTCGAGCGCTACCTCGACTGCTCCTGCTGATGCTGCTACCGGCACTGGCGCTATGAGCACCGACACCACCAAGAAAATGTAATTACGCCCGGGCCTAGCCCGGAGTATTTTTCTGAAAGCGGCTCACACTTCCTAGTGTGAGCCGATTTTTTGTGCCCTAGGTGCTCCCTTAGCTTACATGGCTTGGCTAGGCAACCAATGCCAGCAAGTCGGCGGCGATACCGGGCCAGGGCTGGTGCAAATCGAGGGTGACGATACGCACCGGGTGGCCACCTAGGGTATAGTGCACATCGACGGCGGCAGTAGCCGCGGGATAGAGCAAGATGCCCTCAAGGTGCTGACCAGCCGCGGAGCGCACATTTTGGAGATAGGCGTAGAGCTGGTAGAGGTGCGGCGAGATGAGCCGCTGCTGGTCGTAGCGCGGGCGTAGGGCCGCCGCGTAGTACTTGGTATCGAGAATAATCTTGCGGGCCGGGCTCTCCAAGGTCGTATCGGTGAGCATGGTGGGCAGCAAGGCTAAGTCTTGCGGTTGCGGCGCCACAGCCTGCCAGGCAATGGTTTCGGCAAACACGCGATACTGGCGCTGTTCGCGGCGGTAAAAATTGCGCACGGCCTGCTCAAATAAGCGCGCCATCAGGCGCTCATCGCGCCGAAAATCGACGAAGCGGCCCCGGCCCTCGTCAGCCGGCTCAGGCAAAGCAGTTTGGTAGATGAGTTCGCATAAGTGCAGCAAAAACGCCTCTCGGCTAGCCGGGCGCTGGTGGCGCAGTTGCGCAAAAATGCCAGCCGTGGGCGCCAGCGGCACTACTTCGGCCGGCAAGCGGCGGCGCAGGTGCCCTAGGTCGCGGCGCAGGGCTACGGGCACGGCCCGGTGGTTGGCTAGGGCCGCCAGCGTACCGGCTACTAATTGGTATAGTGGCTGGTTGGCACTCAGCTCATCGTAGGTGCACACGGCGCGGCCCTGGGGCAGCAGCCCGCGGCCTAGGCTGGGCGCCAGCTCAATGCGGCCCCGCAGCTCACGCAGTTCGGCCTCCTGGGTTTGGTAGCCGCGGGGCAGGCCGGTGCGCAGCAGCTCACGGGTAGCGTGCAGCAGCATTTGGGTCAGTAGCTCCAGCGGGCGGTGGAAGGGCGTAGCCTCGGTGGCTTGCAGCACAGCCGGCACGGGCAAGCGCTGCCAGGCGTAGCACAACAAGTAATAGAGCGTGGCTAGCGGTATCACGTTAGGGAAATCATAGTTGAATACGCTTGTCCTGGTGAGCGTAGCGAAGCAAGCGCACTAAGGCAGCGATGCTTACTAAATGCGCTTGCTTCGCTGCGCTCGCAAGGACAAGCATCTTATTGTAACCCTTGCAATAGCCGGCGCTGGTGGGCGGCGGCCGTGGCGGGCTGCTCGCGCCAGTAGTCGGCTAGCAGCGGGCCTATTTCCTGCTCAAAAACCAGGCGCAGCCAGGCGGCCGCCTCGGCCGGGGCGGCGGGCGGGGCACAGAAATAGCTGTGGCCCACTGCAAAATCGGGCCCTAGGTCGGGGTCATCGGCAATAGTTTGGTTGAGCTCGGCCATGCGCTCGGCCACGTGGGCGGCCAAGGGGCCGGGCACGCGGGCAGCGTGCAGCAGCTCTTGCAGGGCGCCGCCAAACTGCGGCTGCATGGTCACGAACGCGAAGCGGCGCCGAAGGGCATAGTCGAGAGGCGCCAACGAGCGGTCGGCGAGGTTGAGCGTACCGATGACGTATAGGTTTTCGGGCACGTAAAACAGCGGCTCTTCGGGAGGGGCGTAGGGCAAGCGCAGGGCGTGGGCCGGGCCCCGCTGCGAAGGCTCTAGTAGCACCAGCAATTCGCCAAAAATGCGCGCCACGTTGCCACGGTTCAGCTCGTCAATCAGCAGAAAGTAAGGCCGCTCGGGGTCAGCAGCGGCGCGCTGGCACAGCAGTGGCAGCACGCCGGGCACCAAGCCAAATTGCCCATCGGGGCCTGGCCGAAAACCTAGCACAAAGTCTTCGTAGCCGTAGCTGGGGTGAAACTGCACTAGCTCAATACGGCTGTCGTCTTGGGCGCCTAGGAGCAGCCAGGCTAGCCGGCGCGCCAAAAACGTTTTGCCGGTGCCGGGCGGGCCCTGTAGCAACAGGGCACGGCGGCGGCGCAGGCCGGCCAGAGCCGCGGCCAGCTCTTCCTTTGAAATAAACAACTCACCTAGGGCCGTTTTATCGTCATAAGCCGGGGGCGGCGAGCTCACATAGGTAGGGGCAGGCTCGGCTACAGTAGGGCTAGCGGCCAACTTTTCGGCCGAGGTTGGGCCAGTATATAGGTCTTCGGCCTGCTGCTCGGCGGCCTGGCCCTGGTCTTGAGCCGAGCCCGCGGCCAGGATGGGGCGCTTGGCTACAATAGTAAAGTCGAGCGCTTCGAGCACCGCATTAGTGGGCTGACCGGCGGGGTGGGGCCAGCGAATTTTGGGGTCGCGGTGCGCGAGGCGGTAGGCCAGTTCGGCCACGGCGCGGGGCGGGTAGCGGCGGCTGCGGTACAGCAGCTCGTACACGGTGCTGGGCGGCAGTTGGCGGCCTTCGCGCTCCACAAGGCGCAGGGCACGCAGCACCTGCTCGCGGGTGAGCAGCGGGGCGGCAGGCGCCGGGGGGGCAGGAGCAGAAACGTCAGTCACAGCACAAATAACACGTACTGGCCGCCAGTGGTGCGGCCCTAGGCCTTTTCTTTGGCCTGTCTTCTTCGCTTAACTCTGCCAGCGGCTAGCTGGTTGCCTTAGCATGTCTCAGCTCCTTCCCCCCGACCCTGCTCTCCTAGGTGTCATTACGGCCTTTGACAACCTGCCGCCCGAGGTGCTGGCCTGGCTGCTCGAAGCAGGCGAAGTGTGGCAATATGCCCCCGGCGAAATCGTGGTAGAAGCTGGTGCCCCCGCCGACCGCATGCTGGCCGTGGTGAAGGGTACCCTACAGTATTACGCCACTACTCCCACCGGCCGCACACCCGTCTTTAGCGTAGAGGCAAGCCGCGTGACCGGGGTACTTCCTTACTCGCGGCTGCAAGTGTTTCGGGGCCAAGGCGTCACTATCGGCGAGACTATCTTGTATCAACTGCCGCGCAGCCAGTTTGCGGCGCTCGAGCATGTGAGCCCCGAGCTAGTGCAGCGCTTGGTAGGCATCATGAGCGACCGTGCCCGCGAAGAAGCGCGCGCCCAGGAGCGCGACGACAAGCTGCGGGCCCTAGGCAAGCTGTCGGCTGGCCTCTCGCATGAACTCAATAATCCGGCGGCGGCCATCAGCCGCGCTGCCGCCGCGCTGGCCGACTCGCTTCTTGTGAAGCCGCAACTGCTGCAAGACATGCTCGCAGCCTGCCCCCCTGCCGACGCCATGGCCGCCCTCATAGCGTTGGCCGTGCTGCCGACCGAGGCGCTACCGGCACTCTCGGCACTGCAAGCTTCGGACCGTGAAGAAGAGTTGGCCGAATGGCTCGAAGAACAGGGCTGTCCCGATGGCTACACCCTGGCCGCCAGCTTACTCGATGCAGGTCTGGGCCTAGACGCCTTGGCGCCAGTGTCGGCCCAGCTACCAACCGATGCTCGCATTCCGGCGCTGACTTGGCTGGCGGGCCACCTAGCCACGCTGCGCCTAGCCCGCGATATCCGAGAAGCTAGCCAGCGCATCAGTACGCTGGTGAATGATGTCAAAACTTACTCACACATGGACCGCGCCGGGGGCCGCGAGAAGCTCGCCATCACGACCGGGCTCGATAGCACGCTCAACATCTTTGCCCACGCGCTGCGCCAAAAAAACGTGCGCCTCACCCGCGACTACGCTCCCGACTTACCGCTGATAATGGGCCAGGCTGGCAGCCTTAACCAGGTGTGGACTAACTTGATTGATAATGCGTTGGATGCACTGCCTGACAAAGGCGGCGAGCTCACGGTGCACGTGACCAAGCAAAGTGACTTCGTGTGCGTCAGCATTCAAGACAATGGCGCAGGCATCACGCCCGAGGTGCTTGCGCACATGTTTGAGCCCTTTTACACTACCAAGCCAGCTGGCGAGGGCTCGGGCCAGGGCCTCGACATTGCCCGGCGCATTGTGCAGGAGCATGGCGGGCGCCTAGAGGCCACATCACAATCTGGGCGCACCGAGTTCACGGCCTGGCTGCCGATTGGTTAACGAATGATTACCCAAGCGCTAAGTAGCAAATGTGGTACGCATCTATTATTATTTTGCACACTGCTTACTGATGTTGTGTGCTAGCTTCCTTTTATGAAAAAGCCCATTATCCTGACCGTTGACGATGACCCGCAGGTGCTGGGCGCTATCACCCGCGACTTGCGCAAAGAGTTTCACAAAGACTACCGCATCTTAAGCGTAGGCTCGGGGCCGGAAGCCTTGAAAACGCTCGACGAGCTGCGCGCCCGCGCCGAGCCCTTGGCCTTAGTGCTGGCCGACCAGCGCATGCCCGACGTGGAGGGTGTAGAGGTGCTGACCCACGCCCGCAGCCTGTTTCCGAGCGCCAAGCGCGTGCTACTAACGGCCTATGCCGATACCACGGCTGCCATTCAAGCCATCAACTCGGCGCAGCTCGACTACTACCTGCTCAAGCCCTGGGACCCGCCCGAGCAGCTCCTCTACCCTACCCTGCACGACCTGCTGGCTAGCTGGCAAGCCACTTACCGGCCGGCGTTTGCGGGCATCCGGCTGGTTGGGTTTCAGTGGTCGCCGCTGTCGCACGACCTCAAGGACTTCTTGAGCGGCTACATGGTAGGCTACCAGTGGCTTGACTTTGAGAAGGATGCCGAAGCCGCTACCCTGCTGCAAGCCAGCGGCTTTGGCCCCGACGACCTACCTGTGGTCTTTTGCCCTGATGGCAAAGTGGTGTCGCGGCCCGATAAACTTGACCTGGCCCGACACCTAGGGCTGCTAGTAGAGGCCAAGCAAGAGCTGTACGATGTGGTCGTCATTGGGGCTGGCCCAGCCGGGCTGGCGGCGGCCGTGTACGGCGCATCGGAAGGCTTGAAAACCCTCATCATCGAGCGGCAAACGCCCGGCGGACAGGCGGGCTCATCGTCGCGCATCGAAAATTACCTAGGCTTCCCCACCGGGCTGAGCGGCGCCGAGCTGGCTCACCGCGCCTGGAGCCAGGCCACCCGCCTAGGTGCCGAGTTTATGGCCCCGCAGGAGGTAGTAGACCTGTGCGTGAAGGATGGCTATAAAGTGCTGACCCTAGGCGACAAAACAGAGATAAAAACTCGCGCCGTGGTGCTTACTACCGGCGTCAGCTACCGCACACTGCAAGCGCCGGGCCTCGACCGCCTGAGCGGGGCTGGCGTGTACTACGGTGCGGCCCGCACTGAGGCGCGCAGCTGTAGCAACCAGCCGGTTTACATCATTGGCGGAGGTAACTCGGCGGGGCAGGCGGCCATGTACCTCTCCACGTATGCGTCGAAGGTCTTTATCGTGATTCGGGGTGATAGTCTGGCGGCCAGCATGTCGGCCTACCTCATCGAGCAGATTAGCCAAACACCGAACATCGAACTGCTGCCCCGCACCCAGGTGCGCGAGGCGTGTGGCGACACCTCGCTGGAGGCTGTTGTGATTCAGCGTGATGGCCAAGAGCCCGAAAAGCACCCCGCCCGCGCCTTGTTCATCTTCATTGGCACCAAGCCGAGCACCGAGTGGATATGCCACCTCGCCATTTGTGATGCCAAGGGCTACCTGCTCACCGGCCGTGACCTAGTGGCCGACCCGCGCTACGGTGTTTCCTGGAAGAAGGAGCGCGAACCCTACCTGCTCGAAACCTGCGTACCCGGCATGTTTGCTGCCGGCGATGGCCGTGCTGGCGCTATGGCCCGCGTGGCCTCGGCCGTAGGCGAGGGCAGCATGGCCATCAAGTTTGTGCACCAGTACTTAGACGAGTAGACAGTTAATAAGGAGCAGTCACGTCATTTAGGCTGCTCCTCGTTAATTACTCACTGCTTTAAATATTCGGCTCGTGCGTCATCCAGCAGGCGCAGGACTTCGGCACGCTGTGCCCGCAGGCCAGCCCGCTTAGCGGCCGGTAGCCAACGCACCCGTAAGCGACGCAGGCGGGCGCTTAGCGTTTGCCAATAGCCTAGGGCGTAGAAACCCGCCAGCGGCAGGCTCAACACAAACAAGCTCGTGAGGCGCCAGTCATGCGTGAGCCAGTGCTGCACGGCGGCCGCTTCGATAGCATAGGCTAGCGGGAATGTGATGATGCCTACGCCTAACAGAATAGCGGCGATAAACTCGGTATCCTTGGTGGCGCGGCGAGCTACCTGCGCCGGAATCTTATAGGGCACGTAGTTGGTAATGAGCCCGTAGAGCCACACCGGCAGGCCCAGCACTAGGTTAAGAAAGTCGGCTAGGCGCGAGCCGGGACGCTGAGTTTGGTCGAGGTCATCGTCTTCGAGCTTATGAGCCTGCAAACTCGCTAAATACTGACCTAGGGCGGTGCGCAATGCGGCCAGCCGGCTTGGGTCGCGCTGCTCAAACCAAGCCACTGCATCGAGCAGCGTGCGGCTCAATTCGAAGTTGTCGTAGAGCGTGTCGGGGTCGTCGTCGGGGTTGAGGTGGTCGCCGAAAGTGCGCTCTACCTGCTGAGCCAGCTCGTCGTCTTCGGCGGCGCGGCTGATGACAAGGCGCCTAGTGAGGCGCTGCCGGATTTCTTCGGTGAGCTCGTCGGCTGCGGCGGTGGGGTTCTCGTGGTAGCGAGCCGCATAGTCGGCCACCACGATGGGTGGAGCCACATTGAGCAGTACATCGGAGCGGAAGCGCGTGGGGTCGAAGTAATTGGTGCCCACGCACACTAGCTTGAGACCCAGCTTGAAATCGTGCCGCGCCTCGGCGCCTAGGGCAATGCGGGCAGCCCCAGTTTTGAGCGGGCGCAGGCGGCGTTCGCTCACGCTGGTGCCCTCCGGAAATATCATGACCGTGCCGCCGCGCTCTAGGTAGTCGTAGCAGCGACCAAAGCTGGCTTCGTTGCTGGCGGCCAGCTGCTTGGCCGTGCTGGCACCTTCGCCTTCCGCATCTTGGCGGCGGTAGATGGGGATGCAGTTGCCCGAGCGCATAATAGCGCCCAGCACGGGGTTTTTGAAGAACGTGCTCTTGGCCAAAAACGCGATGGGCTGGTGCCGCTGCACGGCCGTCACGAGCGGGTCCATGAGCGTATTGGGGTGGTTGCTACACAGCATGAGCGGGCCCGGTAGGCGCAGGCGCTGGCGGTGGCGCACTTCGAGGCGCCGAAAAAACACGCGCAGCCCGAGGCGCACCACGGGCTTCATAACGGTGTAGAAGAGCATAGGCAGGCAAGTTTACACTAAAAAAGGCCGGCTGCGTGAGCAGTCGGCCTTTTTTAGCGAATCGTGGTCAGCGATTAATTATTCTTTTTTGGAAGTTAATTATTACTCGCTGACCGCTAACAGCTTAATATGCGCTGGTAAGCTGGTCTAAGTTATTCGGGTTTTGACTGCCCGAGGTGTTGGCATCGTAGCGGCTACCCGAGGCGGGGCCTTGGTCGCGGCGCTGGCCCGAGGCCGGGGCATCTTGGTGGCGGCTAGTGGGGGCTTGGCGCCCTAGGTCATTGCTGTGCGACGAAGAGGGCGACGACGTGTAACCGCTACCCGAGCTTACGCGGGGCTTGCCGGCAGGGGCGCTGCCCGAACTATAGCGGCTGGCACCCCAGGGGCGCTGGCCTTTGCGGTCGTAGGCGTGGTCGCCGTCTTTGGTGTGGGGCTGGTGGTCGAAGGGCGATTTGCGGGGGCGGTCGCGGTACTCACCGGCCGACTTCTTGCTTTTGCCGCGCGTAGCCAAGAAGGCTACTCCAGCGGCCAGCAGGCCTACACCTACTGCTTTTTGGGTGGTAGTGAGGCCACTGATACCCGTCCAAGCTTTGTTGCCGAGGTCTTTGGCTTTCTGGGGCAGCTGCTGGGCCTGCTCGGCTACGCCCGAGTCGTTAAGCCATTTTTTACCGCTTTCGAGGGCGTTGTCAAGCTTGGCTTTTACGCCGCCAGCTGCAGGCTGCGACGACGCCGAGCTATCGGTCGGATAAGGGCTGCTGCCAGTGGCGTGCGCGGCCGTAGTCGAGAAGCTCGACTCGGCAGACGAAGTATTATCGGAGTGGGGCACGTTGGCCGAGCCAGTAGAGCCGTAAGACGGCTGGTGGGAAGTAGGTTCCATGAGCGAAAAGATGATAAGGAAGAGAACTGTAAAGCGCTGTGGGCCCGACTGGCCCAGCAGGCGTTAGTATTCGTAAGTTGCGGCCAACGGGTTGCGGCCACGGTGGCCTAGAAGCTTACGTAATGCGGGGCGTGGCGCACACGGGCAGCCAGCCATCGGCCCGGCCACAGCGCGGGCACGGGGTGGGTACTGGCCCAGCGGGCAATTCGCGCACGGTGGCGCAGGCGTGGCAGGCGTAGGCACCCGCCTTCGGCAGTTCATATAAAGGGTGCTTATATATCTCGGGCCAAATGGGCAAGCCGGGGCGCTCATGCTCGGGCTCAAAGAAAAAAACGCTGATTTCGCCAGTTGCCTCAATGTACAAGCGCCGCACCTGCCCTAGGTGCTCTACTTGCAGCTGCCGCAGCTGGCCATTCAATTCTTGCCCCGTAAGGCTGGCCTTGGTAAATGCCGGCAAGTCGATTTCGCCATCCTGCACAATCAGCTCGGGCTCGCCCTCCAGCATGCGCTCTACCCGGGGGTACTTATCGGTCCAGTAATTAAAAAGCACATACAAGGCGATAATTACTGCGAACACGGCTACGGCGTGCAACAGGGGCGTGTCGTGGTAGATGGTAGCGTCGCCCGCGGCCGAGCCGAGCACCAGTATCAGCGCAAACTCGAACAACGAGAGCTGCCGCACCCCACGCTTGCCCGAAATACGCAGTGCCCCCACGGTGAGCAAAAACATAAGCACGCTGCGCAGCACGATTTCGAGCAAGAAGCTCACGGGCGCTTCTTCCGATAGCAGCAGTCGCTTCCAGGAGAACGGCTCAACAGCCGCTAATAGTAATGCAGAGAAAAGCATAGCTCCTCCTTACGGCTGCACCAGGCCAATGGCTGTCCTAGCCGTCATAAACTGGCCTACAGCTTCTTTTTTGAGCAAATAGCTCACCTTAGCCAAACAACCCCAGTTCGCGGCCGTTAGGTAAACAAGAAATAAGCGCTGCGATTGTCAATTACTTTATGTTCCGTTTTCAGAATAAGGTTTGCCTAGTCACGGGCGCCACGTCCGGCATCGGCCGGGCCACGGCTGTGCGCCTAGGGCGCGAAGGCGCCTCGGTAGTTTGCATAGGCCGCGAAACCAAAGAAGGCCGCGAAGTGGAAGCTGAGATAAAGGCTGGCGGCAGCGAGGCACTGTTTATTAAAGCCGATGTGGGCCACGATGCCGACCTAGTGCACGCCGTGGAGCAAACCCTAGCTCGCTTCCGGCGCATCGACGTGCTAATAAACGACGCGGCCATGATGACCTACACCCCCCTGCTTGAAATGGCCCCCGCCGACTGGGACCGCGTGCAGAGCGTCAATGTGCGAGCACTATTTCGGCTCTGCCAGCTCTGTGTGCCTCACATGCAGGGCGGCGCTGTGGTAGCCATCAGCTCGGTACACGCCTTCCAAACCACCCCCAACGTGGTGCCCTATGCCACTAGCAAAGGTGCTACCGATGCCTTCATCCGTGGCCTCAGCCTCGAAATTCCTCATACGCAAGCCCGCATTGTGGGCGTGGCGCCGGGCGCCGTCGAAACGCCCATGCTGCGCAGCAACCCCAACGTGCAAAACGGCACCGAAAAGATAACCGGCCAGATAGGCACGCCCGATGAGCTAGCTGCTGCCATCTGCTTTCTGGCCTCCGACGAAGCCAACTTTATCAACGGCACTACGCTAGTGGTCGACGGTGGGCGCCTAGCGCAACTCTAGCGCACTGACCACTAACACTTTTGAAAGCCTAGGTTGCTCGGAGCAACCTAGGCTTTTATTTTTTGCCCTAGGTGGCCTTTTTGGCGAGGCTTTCCATAAAGAGCCGAGCACCTTCGCGGGCCTCCACCTCAAACCTGTTTTGGTAGTAGCCCACGCGAGCCGATTCTACTAAGTACTGCCACAGGAAGCGCGGCAGCCCTAGGTCGCGCACTTGGCGCAGGTGCACCTCCTCGTGCGCCACCCACTCGGGGTCGGCCAAAAACTCGGCGCGCGTGGCGCCGCTTAGGTGCACCGTTTTGCCTAGTACCATAGCCACGCGCGGGGCACGGCCTAGTACCAACCTAGCCACCCGGGCGAGTGGGGAATTAACAAAAGTGCGTGGCTCCATAAAGTACAAAATTCGGGCGAAACTACGAGGCGGATTTGATATTGGTTGCGGCTGTGAAACAGTTATTTCAGCCTTATTAATGCACTTTTTTAATAAAATTTGTCTTTTTCCTATTTTTCACTCGGTTGTATAAGTTTTTATGACTTAGATTTGGCCGAGCCTATTTCTTAGCTCAACCCAAAAACGAGCTATTCGATTTCATTTTACTCACTCTTATTCTGGCGGTAATTACCGCTTCGCCTAGCGCAACAGTCATCCCCTTTTTCCCGGCCGAGTAGCTTGCTAGCACTGGCCGGTGCTCACCCCAACCAACGGACTATGAAGAATACCCTGCTGTGTTGCCTCGCCGCTGCCTCCCTGGCCCTCTCCTTCTGCTTTGATAAAGCACCCGATGCTTCGGCCTCGGCCGGTACTGCTACCCACGCCGTGCCCGCCGTAGCCGAAGCATCGCTGCTTTCGGGCCTAGTGCCCAGCAACGACGGAGATGGCGATACCCCGGTAGCGCCCGAGTCGGCATTGGTAACGGCTACCCGCGACTCGCTGGCCTACGGCTACTACGGCCAGACCCTAGGCCTCAAGCTAGCTCAAACCGAAAACAAGAGCCTGCTCCAAACCGTGATTGACTGGATTGGCACGCCCTACAGCTACGGCGCTAGCTCGCGCCGCGGCACCGACTGCTCGGGCTTCGTGTCGCAGGTCTACAAGAAGGTGTATGGCATCAGCCTCAAGCACAGCTCGCGGGCCATGTTTGGCTCGGCCAAGCGCGTGGCCAAGAAAGAGATGAAGGCCGGCGACCTTGTTTTCTTCAGCCACGGCAAGGGTAATATCTACCACGTAGGTATCTATCTGAAAGACGGCAAGTTTGCTCACTCGGCCACCAACGGCGGCGTAATGGTAAGCTCGCTCAACCAGGCTTACTACAGCCGCAATTTCTACGCCGCTGGCCGAGTAGAAGGCACCGAAATACCGCAGGCCGAAGAGCTGCTCGAAGCTGCTACCGCACAGGTAGTCAATTAACGTTACCTGTCGCGCTTATCTATTCAACGGCCCTTCGCTACCCTAGCGAAGGGCCGTTTTTGGTAGCTTAAAACATTGCCGGCCCAAATGCAGTACTAAGCCCTGGTGGCGGCAGCGCCGCATGCCACTTTACGCCCTTTTTTCCGCATGGCTACTTACAACTCCCCTCCTTCCGGCAATGATGTGGCCGGCTCCAAGTTCTTTAAGAAGTTTCTGGCTTCGGCCGAGAGCTACATTCAGCAGCCCACCCGCCTCAAAAAGCTCCTGACCGATGCTTACCAAAAGGCCAGCGAGAAGAAAGAGCTAGGTACCCTAGCCCACGAGGCCTGGGACACGCTGCAAAGCCTGTTCCGGCTCATCAAACTCAGCATTTCGGGCGAGTACACCGAGCTACCGACCTCGACAGTGGTGGCTGCCGTGGCAGTACTCATTTACTTTTTATCACCGATTGACCTGATTCCGGATTTTATTCCGGTAGTGGGCTTGCTCGATGATATGGCACTGGTGGCGTGGTTTTCCACTTCCATCAAGCACGAGCTTGACAAGTTTCACACTTGGGAGGCCGCCAAAGCTGCCACTGTGGTGTCAGACGAAGAACTTCGGAAAAACCGCTCTACTACCCCTGCCCTCGCTATGTCAACTACCACCAACCACTCGGCTAAAAACGCCGGCACTTCCGACTATCCCACTGCCCCTGCTGGCACTGGTCAGTCGGCTACCGATGCCGGCCTAGGCTCGCCTACGTCTTCTACCACCAAGCCCATCAGCGACGTGGGCCCCGATGGCCCACTGCCCGAGCCCACCAATGAGTCGGCTAAATCAGCTGGGGTCGATGATATCGCCAACGTGAGCGATGGCTCGCGCGATGGCAACGCCGGCCAGCGCAACGATACTGGCGGCAACGACCGCTAAGCCAGCCGCCACCGACGGCTAAATAAAAAAAGGGAGCGCGAGTTATGCTAACTCGCGCTCCCTTTTTTTGTGTCTATCAGTTGTGCAGCTACCTAGGCAGCGTGCGCCGTTACGTAGCGTACAAAGTCGCCAACTGTGTAGAACGGTACTTCGTCGGGCACGGTGATGTGAAAGTTACGCTCGAGCTCCAAAATGATGTCGACTAGGTCAACTGTATCGAAGCGTAAATCACGGCTTAGGTTGGCCGTGCGGCGCAGGCGCACCGTCTTAATGGCTTTGCGCTTGCTAATAATACGAAGTACTTGCTGCTCAATAGTCTTAGAGGCAGCCTGGGCGGTAGAAGTAGTAGCAACGAACATAAATAAGAGGGTGATATTGCAGAAAAGCAGGGTGAGAAAGTCCTTTTTGCGGAGTTGATTGCCGAGCATCGGGCGGGGCTTACCGCTGGGGTAAACGCTGCTCGATACTCGACAATCAACCTACCACAAGAACTAGGCCAGCACGGGCGGCGTAGCAGCTTCTACCTCCTCGCGGTCGGCTGGAACCGAAGGCGGTGGGCTGTTTACATCGCGCCCGGTGAAGGCCGCTTGTATCTTCTCATTGAGCAGATACATCACCGGGACTACCAGTAGGGTCACGAGGGTTGCAAACGACAACCCGAAAATGATAGTCCAAGCCAGCGGGCCCCAGAACACCACCGATTCACCACCTAGGAAGAAGTGCGGGTGGCCCGAGTTGAAGAGCTCATAGAAGTCGATGTTCAGGCCGATGGCCAGCGGAATTAGACCTAGGATGGCCGCTGTAGCCGTGAGGATAACCGGATTGAGACGGGTGCGGCCGGCTAGCACTAGAGCATCGTGCAAGCCCATACCCTGGGCCCGGAGCATGTCGGTAAATTCTACGAGTAGAATACCGTTTTTCACCACGATACCGGCTAGGGCGATGATACCTACCCCGGTCATTACGATGGAGATGTTCATGCCCGTGATAGCCAGGCCGAGCATTACACCAATGACAGAGAAAATAACCTCGGTGAGGATGATGAGCGGCTTGGCTACCGAGTTGAACTGCGTTACGAGCACTAAGAAGATGAGGGCGATGGCGCCTACGGCGGCTACGCCGAGGAAGTCGCTGGTTTCCTTCTGGTCTTCTTGAGCACCGCCCATGCGCACGGTGTAGCCGGGCGGCGTGGGGAAGCTCTTGAGGGCCCGCTGCACGTTGGCCACCACGTCGGGACCGGTGAAACCGTTGAGCACGTTCGACGAAATCGTGATGAGGCGGTGCGTGTCTTTGCGCTTGATGCCGCCGTAAGTGGTGCCGTAGTTGACATCGGCCACGGCCGAAATGGGCACTTGGCGCACGGCGCCCGTGGCGTCGCGGAAGGTAAGCGGCGAGTTCACGATGGCATCTACGTTGTCGCGGTAAGGCTTGGCGTAGCGCACCTGGATGGGGTACTCATCGTCGGGGGTCTTGAATTTGCTGGCCTCGAAACCGTAGATGGCGGTGCGGACTTCTGAGCCGATTTGGGCGGTTGAGATGCCTTCGCGGTTGGCTCGCACGCGGTTGATGCGCACGCCGATTTCGGGGTTACGGTCCTGCAAGTCGGAGCGCAGGTCTTCGATACCGCCAATTTTCAGCGAGTCCACGTAGCGCTCTACTTTCTTCGACAGCGCGGCTAGCTTAGGGTAGTCGTCGCCTGATACTTCGATGGCCACTTCCTTGCCCTGGGGCGGGCCGCTGGCTTCTTGGTCTACCGATACCTCGGCGCCGGGAATGCCTTTCACTACCTCCCGAATTTTATCCATGTAGGTGTGGGTAGCCGGCCCGGTTTGCTCGGCGAGTTCCTTGAAGGCCACGCCGACCTTGCCTAGGTGCGACTGCGACACGCCCGAAGCAGTAGCCTCAGTGGGGTCGCCGGCGCCGATGGCCACGTTGGTAATCACCGATTCTACGTCGGGGTTGTTGCGGCCAATCACGCCGTACACGCGCCGTTCGAGGATTTTAGTAACCGAGTCGGTTACTTCCACCTTGGTGCCCACCGGCATGCGCAGGTAGGTGTAGATGAATTTAGGGTCGCCTTTGGGGAAGAAGTCCACCTTGGGCTTGCGAGCGCCTACGGCCATGATGCTACCCACGAATAGCAGCACTAGGCTGGCCATAATGCCTACTTGGCGCCATACCGAGCCACCTACTACTATCTCTACCAGGCGGGCGTAGCCGTTTTGCAAGCGCGGCAGGATGCTGCGCTGGAAGCCCGCTATCATGTACACAAACACATACTTGTCGAGGAAACAGAGCACGATGATGGTTACCATCAGGTTGCCCAGGAACTTGGAGCCGGCTGCGTAGCCCGCCAGCGCTACCAGCGCCAGCCCGCCCATGCCGAGCAGGAAGTTGCGGGTCAGCTTGGGGGTCTCGACGCGGTCGAGGTGCTCTTCACGCTCCATAAAGCTCACGGCAAACACCGGGTTCATGATAAAGGCCACCACCAGTGAGGCACCTAGGGTCAGAATCAGGGTCACCGGCAGGAAGAACATGAACGAGCCCACAATGCCGGGCCAGAACATGAGCGGCACGAACGGCGCTACTGTGGTGAGCGTACCAGCCAATACAGGGACGAATACCTCGCCCGCCGCAAACTTGGCGGCTTTGGCGGTGCTCAGGTTGGGGTGCTCGTGCAGCAGGCGGTGCGTGTTTTCGATAACCACAATGGCGTCGTCTACCACAATACCTAGGGCCAGCAAGAAGGCGAAGAGCACAATCATGTTCAGTGAGAAGCCAAACATGGGTAGCATCACGAAGGCCAAGAACATCGACAACGGCACCGACAAGCCCACGAACAAGGCGTTAGTGGTACCCATAAAGAACATCAGAATCAGGGTTACCAGTAGGAAGCCGATGATGATGGTGTTAATCAGGTCGTTCAGCGTATTACGGGTCTCGTTCGACGAATCGCCCGTAATCGTGATTTTGGTGCCTTTGGGCAGGCTGGCTTCCGCTTCTTTTACTAGGCTGTGAATCTTGTCCGAAGCGTCGAGTAGGTTTTCGCCCTGACGCTTCACCACGTTCAGGGTCACGGTGGGCTGGCCGTCGAGGCGGGCATAGCTTTCGCGGTCCTTAAAGGCGTCTTGCACGGTGGCAATGTCACCTAGGCGCACCGGTGCGCCGCGCAGGTTCTTAATCTGAATGTCGGCAATGTCAGCGGCGTTGGCGTACTGGCCAGCCACGCGCACAGCGCGCTTCTGGTCGCCCACGTCGATAGAGCCACCCGACACCGTGATGTTCTCGCGGGCAATGGCGTTCTCAATGTCGGTGAAGCTCAGCTGCGAAGCTTGCAATTTTTGCAAGTCCACGTCCACGTTTACCTGCTGCTCTAGGGCACCCACAATATCAACGCGGGTGATTTCGGGCAGCGCCTCAATCTTGTCCTGGAAGTCGTCGGCCAGCTTTTTGAGCTGCGAGGCGGGCAGGTTGCCGCTCAGGTTGACGTACATAATCGGCTGCTCCGAAATGTTTACTTCCTGCACCGTGGGTTCGGTGGGCAGGTCGTTAGGCAGCTCGGTGCGGGCTTTGTCCACAGCATCCTTAATAAGCTGCTTGGCCACCTGCACGTCGATGCCCGACTTAAACTCCACGTCTACAATACAGTAGTCCTGGTTCGAGGTCGAGTTGATTTTCTTAACCCCGTTCACGCCCTTGATTTCTTTCTCAATCTGGCGCGTCACTAGGTTTTCGATGTCAGTAGGCGACGTGCCGGGGTACACCGTGGCCACGATAATGCGCGGAATCACGATGTCGGGAAACTTCTCCTTGCCGAGCTTGATGTAGGCAAAAATGCCCATCACCGTCAGCAGCAAGGTGATGATGTAAATACTTGTTTTATTATTGATGGACCAACTGGTAGGCCCAAACTCCTTTTCAATATCTTGCATAACAGGTAGTTTGCTGGTTGAGGAGTATACTTAGCCGACTTTCACCGTCTGCCCCTCGTTGAGGTTCTGGTAGCCCGCCGAAATCACTTCATCGCCCGACTTCAAACCGCTCAGCACTTCTTGCTTGCCGTTGTAAGTCTGGCCGGTTTTAATCACGCGCTTGGCAGCCACGGCTTTGCCGCCGTCGTTGTTTACTACCAGCACGTAGGCGTTTTCTTCGTCGTGCTGAATCAGGTCAACTGGTAGCACAGTAGCGCTGGCGTTGCCGTAGTTTTTGATGCGCACGCTAGCTACCATGTTGGGGCGCAGCTTGCTAGCTACGTTGCTAGGCAGACGCAGCTCGACGGTGAACGTGCGGCTGGTAGCCGAGATGGTGCGGCTCACGGTGCGCACGGTGCTCGGTACTTCTTCGGCACCCATGTCAGGCAGCGTTACCAAGGCCTTGTCGCCAGCCTTGATGCTGCCAGCGTAGGCTTCCGACACATCGGCGAGGACTTTGCCGCCCTGGCCGCTGTTCAGCTGCACCACGGGCGCGCCGGGCGCTACCGTTTCGCCCAGCTTGGGCAGCACGTTGTCGACCACGCCGGCGTAGGGCGCCACCACGTTGTAGAGCGATTTCTGCTGGTTGAGGCTACCTAGGTTGCGCTGCAAGGCTTCGTAGTTGTTCTTGGCTTGCAGATACTGCACCTCGGTGCCAATCTGTTGCTTCCAGAGGCCGGCTTGCTTTTCGTAAACCGTTTTAGCCAGATCTAGGCGCGTGCGCAGCTCCGCAATGTTGGCGTCGAGCACGCTAGCATCTACGGTGGCTAGTATTTGGCCTTTGCGCACTTGGTCGCCGCGCTGCACGCGCACGCTGGTGAGCGTGCCGGCTGCCCGGGCCCCCACGGTGGCATTCTGGTCAAAGTCAACGCGGCCCTGCACTTCGAGGTAGCCCGCAAAGTTTTGGGGAGCCACTTTAATCACCGACACGGGCACGGCGCTGTTGGCATCGGCCTTCTTAGCCGAGCCAGTCTTAGCCTCTAGGTCGGCTATTTTGGCCTGGGTTGCGGCCTGCTCGGCCTTGAGCTTGGCCAGTTCGGCGTTGGGGTCTTTGTCGCCCCCGCCGCACGAAGCGAGGAAAAGCGTGGCGGCGAGCAGGGAGTAACGGGCGGTATTCAGGTTCATGAGGTTACTAGCTTTCAAAGAGAATTACTTGGCCTGCTGGTACAGCTCGCCGGTGGCTTTGTCGCGGTCTACTTTAGCTACCAGCACATCGTAGATAGCGCCGTAGTAGTTGGTTTGGGCTTGGCGCAGGTCGGTTTCGGCTGTTATCAGCTCCACGTTGGAGCCTACGCCAGCTTGAAATTTGATTTTCGATACCCGAGCCACATCGGCAGCCAGGGTGAGGTTGGCTTTTTGGTTGTCGAGTACGTCGAGGGCGTTCACGAGCGTAGCGCGGCTTTGGGCATCTTGCAGGTCAATGCTTTGGCGCAGGGTTTCGAAGCCGTGCTCAATGGTTTTTTGCTGCAAGCGCGCCTGCTGCACTTGGTACTTGCGGCGGAAGCCGTCGAACACCGGCACATTCAAGGCCAGGCCCACGTTGCCGAAACCAAACCAGTTTTGATTGAGTTGGCCCAGCCCGTTGACCGACTCAGGGCCACGGAAGGCGAATAAATCCTTCGCCGACTTAGCCGAGCCCGTGAAGCCGTAGGCAGCAGTGAGGCTCAGGCGCGGATAGGCGCCACGCTGGCGGTTGGCCAGGTCGAGGCCAGCCAGTGCCTGTTGGGTTTCGAGGGTCGAAAACTCGATGCGGTTGTTGTAGTTGAAGGCTGCATTGGCCTGCGTGGGCTGGCCGGTATTATAGGCTACGGGGGCCGTAGTGGGCGCCTGGCCAGTAGTAGGCGGAGCCACGGTGGGCACCTGGCCGAGGCTTTGGTCGCCGCCGCCAGTGTTAAAATTGGCTACGCCTAGGCGCTGACGCAGTGCGCCAGCATCAACCACCGCCGCACCGAGCGAGTCGGTAAGCTGCACGTTTTGTGCCTGCGGCAAGCCCATCTGGAACTTGAGCAGTGCCACGCTTACTTCGGTGAGGCGCTGGGCCTTTTGCTGCTCTACTACTAAGTTATTGCGCTGCACGCGCAGACGGTCTACATCAAGTTTTTCGGCAAAACCGGCCTTAAATGTCTTGTCGGTTTGGTAGAGCAGCGTATCGAGGCGCTGCACGTTGCGGGCCAGTAGGGCCAGGCGGGCGCGGGCTACCAGCGTGCTGTAGTAGGCCTTGCTTACTTGCTCAACTACGTCAATTTCGGCCTGTTGGGTCTGCTTTTTAGCCAGCTCCTCGTACACCTTCGCTGCCCGTAGGCCTACTAGATACGAGCCATCAAACAGCATTTGAGAAAACGAAGCCGAGGTATTGCCTGCATACTGCAAGCCGAAGGCAATAGCCTGTGGCGGCGCCGCCACAGCTGCCCCATAAGCTGGCGATAGTGTCACGCTCTGGCCAGCCGACGCGGCCGCTATGTCGCGCTGCGTGAGGGTAGTACCACTCAGCGTGGGGCCCGCAAAGGCGCCCGCATCCAGCAAAGACTTTTGCAGCTTGAAATTGTCGGCTAGGTTGGCTGCCACGTTTACCTGCGGCAAACCCTGGCTCTTCACTTCGCCTACTTTGGCCTTGGCGGTTTGCTCGGCCAGGCGAGTGGCCAGCAGGCTGGGCTTGTTGGCCACGGCGTAGCGCACGGCCTGGCTTAGGCTCATGGCCATAGGGCCGGCGGCGGGCTGCGTAGGCAAGGTTGCCGAGTTTTGGGCGGTGGCTGGGGCCCAGGCGCCCAGGGCCAGGGCCGCCAGCAGCGCCTTGGTTAATGCGTTCTTCATGAAAATTGTGAGGGCCGAAGAAGGGTGTACTAGGTAGCCAGGTGGCTATTCCTCTTCCGTAATGTGTTGGTATTTATTAAATAACCGGTGGCCTTTCAGCGTAGCCACACCTAGCAAAAAGTGTTCGTCGAATACTTTGTTGACCCGCACGGGGCTAAACTGGGTGGGTGGGTAGAGGTCGGGGTTGAACGTCAATTCTATCTGAGCCAGGTTGAGGCGGGCCAACACCTCGACATCGAGGTCACTCCGAAACAAGCCCTCTGCAATGCCACGGCGCAGGTTGCGAGTTATCTGGTCGAGGATAAACGTGCTTTTGTGGGTCGAAAACAGCGCCCAAGCGTCGGGATGATACTTGCGCAGGTCATAGAAAATGCTGGGGTGCACGTTGCTGAATTCCTTATCGGCCCAGGCCGAAATATCTAGCATCTCGCGCACGGCATCGGCCGAAACCTCGGCAAAATGAGCGCACTCGCCCTGAGCTTTGCAGAGGTGGTCCGTCATCACGGCGAGCACTATTTCATCCTTGCTGGCGAAGGTTTTGTACAATGTCTTTTTCGACATGCCCAGGTCGGCGGCAATGTCGTCCATACTCACACTCTTGATGCCGTTGCGCAAAAACAGGGCGGCAGCGCGGGTCAGAATTCGGTCCTTGGTTTCCATGGTTGGCATCGCAAAGATACATCGGAAACTATTGGTGAGTTCAAAGTTTCCAAAGTTTCTTTTCGAGCCTCCCTTTTTAGCTCACTTGCACACCTGACGCCCTTGCCCGCCGATTACTTTAACCTTCTTCATTATTTTTTCAACTAGACTGCTAGCCGGCGAGCACTGGCTATCTTCATTAGTCGTGCAAAGCTAATATAATTAGCTTATTATTTTAGTATTCTTCTACTAATTTTTTTACATACAGCTTGGCTGCTAGCTGCCGGGGCGCAAGCCAATACCTTTGCGGTTTCGCTACTCTGCTTCAGCTCCCATGAAAATCCGCGTTGGCTTCGGCTATGACGTTCACCAACTCAAGGAAGGTCTGCCTTTCTGGCTCGGCGGCATCGAGGTGCCGCACACCCACGGCGCCCTAGGTCACTCCGACGCCGACGTACTCATCCACGTCATTTGCGATGCGCTGCTGGGCGCTGCTAACCTGCGCGATATCGGCTTTCACTTCCCTGACACTGACCCACAATACAAGGGCATCGACAGTAAGAAGCTGCTGGCCGAGGTCATGCGCATCTTGCGCGAGAAGGGCTACGAAGTTGGCAACATTGACTCAACCATCTGCCTCGAGCGGCCCAAGGTGAATCCGCACATCCCAGCCATGCGCACAGTGCTGGCCCAGGTGATGGGCGTAGATGAGGATGACATTTCCATCAAGGCTACCACTACTGAGAAACTCGGTTTTGTGGGCCGGCAGGAGGGCGTAGCTGCCTATGCTACCGTGCTAGTTACAAAGGCCTAGGTATCGACTTTAACAAACAAAAGATGTTTGTCATGCGGCGCTCAGCGAAGCATGATAAACTTAATTCTTATGGCAATTTTTAAATCGGTGAAATACCCGCTGCTTCTCGCCAGCCTCGCCCTACCCGCTGCGCTAGCCGCCCAAACGCCGGGCGCGACCAAGATTAAAACTAAAATCAAGCGCGCCACAACCGCCAAGCCTGCTAACAGCGGCATTGCGCCCCACGGCCCGGTGAAGGTGGCGCCCCTGCCAGCAGCCGACTACGCCACGCTTTACGCCGAGCGCTACATCACGCAGGAGAAGCTGCGCCGTGACCTAGGAGTGCTGGCTTCTGACGAATACGAAGGCCGCGAAACTGGTACGAAGGGCCAGAAAATGGCTGCTGAATACATCAGCCAGCAGTTTAAGGCCGACAGCCTTACGGCGCCCGTGACAGCTAATACGGCTAACCCTTACCTCCAACCCTTCAACCTAGAGCGCAGCGCTTGGCAAAAAGGCGGGACGCTCACGGTGGGCGGCAAGGCCTACGAGTGGCTCAAAGATTTTTACGCCTTTGGGCGCTCGCCCTTTCAGCAGGCTACGGCGGTGCAGCCAGTATTTGTGGGCTACGGCATCGAGCAGGGCACGTACTCCGACTACTCCGGGCGCGACGTGCAAGGCAAGGACCTAGTGGTGCTGCTAGGCGAGCCCCGCACGGCCGAGGGCAAGTCGGTGCTGAGTGCCGACGGCAGCGCCACTAAGTGGAGCGTAGATTTTCGGGCTAAGGCCGCGCTGGCGGCGCAGAAAGGCGCCCGCAGCGTGTTTTTCATCAGCACCGAGCCGGCGCTGGCGTTTGAGAAGCTAGAGGAGCGGCTGGCCCCACGGGTGATGCAGCCCATCATTGCGGCGGCCGAGCAGGGCGGTGGCCGGGCGCCCTCGTTCTTTGTGTCGCCCGCCGTGGGCCTCAAGCTCCTAGGTGCTTCCGACGCAGCGCTGCGCAGCTATGCCGCTGCCACGGCAGCAGCCAAAGCGCCAGTGGCTAGCAAGTTTAAGCCGGTCAAATTCACCATCAGCGCGCCGCAGGAGCGCTCGGCGGTGGGCACCGAAAACGTGCTTGGCTTCTTGCCCGGCACCGATAAGAAAGACGAGATTTTGGTAGTGTCCGCACACTACGACCACCTAGGTATCATTGGCGGCAAGGTCTACAACGGCGCCGACGACGATGGCTCGGGCACAACGGGCATGCTGGCTATTGCTGAGGCGTTTACGAAGGCCGCCCATGCGGGACACGGGCCGCGCCGCAGCATCTTGTTCTTGGCCAACACGGGCGAGGAGAAGGGCTTGCTCGGCTCGGAGTATTACGCCAACCACCCGGTTTTTCCGCTGGCTAACACCATCACGGACCTCAACATTGACATGATAGGCCGCACCGACGTGGCCCACGAGGGCAAGCCCGACTATGTGTACGTCATTGGCTCAGATAAACTTTCGTCGCAGCTGCACAGTGTGCTGGAAGCCGCCAACCAGAAGTACACTAAAATCGACCTCGACTACCGCTTCAACGACCCCAACGACCCCAACCGCTTCTACTACCGCTCGGACCACTACAACTTTGCGGTGCACAAGGTACCAGTGGCGTTTTTCTTCAACGGCGTACACGCCGACTACCACGAAGCCAGCGACGAAATCGATAAGATTGAGTTTGGCAAAATGGAGGCCCGCGCCCGCCTGGTGTTCTACACCGCCTGGGAGCTGGCCAACCGCGATGAGCGCCCGGTTGTGGATTCGAACAAGCCGTGAGTAATTTTCCGCAGGGTTTCGCTGGCTTCTACTCAGCTTTTTGCGAAACCCTGCGCCCTACCCTTGCAATTCCTGCGGGAAACCTATGCTAACAAAAGCTACTGCCTTCCAAACCGACGCCGAGCGTAAAGCCTTCGACCTTGAGCACCGCCGCAAAATCCGCTTCAACATCGGCAAGTACGATGCGGCGGTAAGCGCCGGCATGCAGCTCTACCAGCAGCACGAGCTGGCTCGCTCCCGCGCTGCCTACCTCAAGGCCGGCGTGCTGGAAAAGCTCGACGAGTACCTCTTGCAGTTTGAGGCGGCTTTCACGGCCCGCGGCGGGCGCGTAGTATGGGCGCAGAATGCGCAGGAAGCGCTAGACGAAATCGGCCGCCTCACCGAGGCGCGCCAAGCCCGCACGGTAGTGAAAGCCAAGAGCATGACCACCGAGGAAATCCACGTCAATAAGTACTTGCAGAGTCGGGGCGTGGAGTCGGTGGAGACCGACCTAGGCGAGTACATTGTGCAGCTTAATGGCGAGCGGCCTTACCACATTGTGACGCCGGCCATGCACCTGAGCAAAGCCGATATCGCTAACATCTTTGTGAAGCACCTAGGCATCGAGCACACCGACGATGCCCAGCAACTCGTGCTCACGGCGCGCCACCTGCTGCGCGACAAGTATACCTCGGCCGAGGTGGGCATCACGGGCGGCAACTTCTTGATTGCGAAGGAAGGCGGCGTGGCTGTTACCGAAAATGAGGGTAACGCTCGCTTGTCGGCCACCTTCCCCAAGCTGCATATCGCGGTAGTGGGTATCGAGAAGCTGATTCCGCAGCTCACCGACCTTGACCTATTTTGGCCGCTGCTGAGCACCAGCGGCACCGGTCAGCAGGTCACGGTGTACAACACAGTGTATTTCGGCCCTAGGCAACCCGGCGAGCCCGATGGCCCCGAGGAGATGGTTGTCATCTTGCTTGACAACGGCCGCACCAACCTGCTGGCCCGCCCCGACCGCCGCGAGGCGTTGCGCTGCATTCGGTGCGGCGCTTGCCTCAACGTGTGCCCGGTGTATAAGAACATTGGCGGCCACACTTACGAAACCACCTATTCGGGCCCCATTGGCTCAGTTATCAGCCCGCATCTGAGTGGGCTGAAAGAGCACCAGCACCTAAGCTTTGCCAGCAGCCTGTGCGGGGCGTGCACCAGTGTGTGCCCAGTGCGCATCAACCTGCACAACCTGCTGCTGCTCAACCGCCAGGAGAGCGTGAGCGAAGGCCACAACGCCCCGGTAGAAAAACTTGCTATCGGCCTTTGGCGCTGGAGCATGCGCCACCGCTGGGCGCTCGACATCTTGCCCGGTCGCCTCAAGGATTTTAGCCTAGGGTACTTGCTCGACCAAGCAGGCTGGCGCAAGCGCCGCGAAAGCCTGAAAGTGGCCGACAAGTCGTTCCGAGAGTTGTGGAAGGCTAGGCATAGCAGCTAGAAAGTGGCCGGCCCCGTACAACGGGCCATGTCTTCAACTCTTGAACACGCCTTGCGGATACTGGCCGGAATAGCCGGCGGCTGGCTGGTTATCACCACGGTATCGGGCGCCATTCGCTCGTTTGTGCTACCGCGCAACGAGACGGTGCGGCTCAATGCCTTTGTATTTGGGGGCGTGCGGGCCTTGTTCGACTTTGCTGCGCGTCGCACCCGCACCTACGCGCACCGCGACCGCATTTTGGCGCACTATGCGCCGGTGGGGCTGGTGGCGCTGCCCATCGGATGGCTAGCACTGGTGGGCATCGGCTACACTGGCATTTATCTAGCCCTGGGGGTCGATGACTTCACCAAGAGCTATGAGCTGAGTGGCAGTTCGTTGCTGACCCTAGGTACCACGTCGGAGGCAGGCTTCGCGGTCAACGTCTTTAGCTACTCCGAGGCTACCATCGGGCTACTGCTGCTCACGCTGCTCATCTCCTATTTGCCCACTATCTACCAGGCTTTTTCGCGGCGCGAAATCGTAGTGGCCCAGATAGAGCTGCGGGCAGGCGTGCCGGCCACGGCCAGCGGGCTGCTGCGCTGGCTGGGCCACGATGGCAACTTTAGCAACGATGACGAGCAGTGGTTGGCCTGGGAGGAATGGCTGGTCGAAATAGACGAAAGCCACACCTCACTGCCGGTGCTGGCGTTTTTTCGCTCGCCTCAAGCGGGGCGCTCCTGGGTCACGGCGGCCGGGCTGGTGCTCGATTCGGCCAATCTTCTGTTTTCGGCGCTAGACGTGCCCCGCTCGCGTCAAGTTGAGCTAACGTTTACGGCCGGGGTGCTGGCGCTCAACCGTATTCATCGGTTTTTCAACCACAAAGCCGAAACTGAGCCCGCCGAATTGCGCACCAAGGAAGAGATTAAGGAGGCTTCGCCTGACCGCCAAAAGTTTGCCAAAGCTTGGCAGGAAATGCAGGAAGCGGGCCTACCTATGCGGCCCGATGAGGAGGAAGCCTGGCAGCAATACCAAGAGCGACGCCAGCTCTATGACCACGCCATTCGCTTTATGAGCCAACTGCTATTTGCGCCGGCCATGGGCTCGCTGCACTAGCGTGGGCTATTCGTCGGGCAGGATATTGACATCCTGCACCAGTACCATCTTCTCAATCTCGCGGCCGCGGCGGGTGTTGGCAAGGCCACCTAAGGCCGTTTCCTTGTAGCGGGTTTCCATACTCTGGCCCACCTCGCCAAGGGCCGCCACACACTGGTCGACAGGGATAACTGGGTCGACACCCGCAATGGCAATCTGGGCCGATGAAAAGGCAATGGCCGCCGCCGAGGCATTGCGCACCACGCATGGTACCTCCACGAGGCCCGCCACTGGGTCGCACACCAGCCCGAGCATGCACTGAATGGTAATGGCCACGGCGGCAAATACTTGCTCTACGGTGCCACCTAGGCAGTACACAATGGCCCCGGCGCCCATAGCCGCCGCCGAGCCGGTTTCAGCCTGGCAGCCGCCTACTGCACCAGCCAGCGAGGCATTCTGCTCAATGATGAGCGCAATACCCGCCGCCACCAGCAGGCCTTCCAAAATTTTCTGGTCGGGCAGGTGGTGGATATTCTGGATGGTGGTGAGCACGCCCGGCAAAATGCCCGACGCCCCAGCCGTGGGCGCTGCTACCACGCGGCCCATACAAGAATTCACTTCTTTGGCTCCTAGGGCACTTACTACCAGATTTTTGAACTCGGGTGACAACACCGTGACCGGCGAAGCCGCAATTTTCTTAGCCCCATTATTTATCATGCCCGAGCGCGAGGTCATGTCGCCGGTGAGGCCGGTGTGCACGGCGTCGCGCATCACGTCGTAGGCGCGTTGCAGGCCGGGCCAAATGTCGGCTTCGCTAGCCCCCTTCTGCTCGATTTCGTAGGCCAGCACGGGCCGAAAGAGCGGCTCGCCCGTGGTGGCGCAGTGCGCTTGCCAGGAGGCGAAATCGGTGAAGAGAAGCGACATGGGGGTGGGGAATTAGGGAGCGACAGAGAATACAAACAAAGATAAAACGTCCGCCGGGCTGCACTGGTCGCAGCCCGACGGACGTTTCTTAAACTAGCTGTTCGCTAGGCGGGTGCCTTTTCCGTTACCAGCTTGATGCTGGCCGAGTTGATGCACAGTCGCAGGCCGCTCGGCGGCGGGCCATCGGGGAATACGTGGCCCTGGTGGGCGTCGCACACGTTGCAAAGCACCTCCACGCGCACCATGCCGTAGCTGGTGTCTTTCTTGTAGCGAATGGCGTTTTCTTCTACCGGCTGCGTAAAGCTGGGCCAGCCGGTGCCGCTTTCGAACTTGGTGCGCGAGTCATAAAGCGGGGTGCCGCAGCACACGCAAGCATAGAGGCCAGCCTCATGAGCTTCGCAGTATTCGCCGGTGAAGGCGCGCTCGGTGCCGTGCTCGCGCGTGACGTGGTACTGCTGGGGAGTGAGCTCTTTTTTCCACTCCTCATTGGTTTTTTCTACGCGGCGGGGTGGCTCGGGGGCGCCGTGGTTGGCCAGGCGGATAACGTCGTTCCAGGTTTGCATATCAGGGGTGGTTTTAGAAGCGAAGAAGCAGGTGTCTTACTAGTAGTAAAACGCAGTACGCTGCGCAGAGTTCAAGCTGAGCCGTTAGGCCCAGTCGCGCAGCAGGGCTAGGCCATCGGGCCAGTCGCCGTGGCCGCTAGCCACATTGATGTGGCCAGCGTCACCAATTACGACCAATTCGCTGCCCCAGGCCTCGGCAAACTGCCGGGCGCGGGCTGCGCTCACCCAAGGGTCGGTGGTGCTCGTCACCACTTTGCTTGGAAAAGGCAGCTGCAGCAACGGCAGAGGCGCAAAGCCGGTAGGGGCAAGGGCAGCGAAGGCGTCAGTTTCTACATCGACCGGAGCCACCAGCAGCGCGCCCTTGATGCGGTGGCCATAGGTGTTGGCCCAGTGCGCTACTGTCGCGCAGCCTAGGCTGTGCGCAATGAGCACCACTTGGCTGAGGTCTTCGCCGGCCAGGGCTTGCTCTAGCGTTGCGACCCACTCGGCGCGGTCGGGGGCATCCCAGCTGCGCTGCGCAATGCGCGTAAACTCAGGGTGTATCCGCTCAAAATAGGTTTGCCAGTGGTCGGGGCCCGAGTTGCCGAGGCCCGGCACGATAAAAAATCGGGTGGTTCTTTGCATAGCCGAAGGTAGCTTTTGGCTAGCCGCCGCGTACACTCTTTCCCATGAAACTCCTCTCCGCCGCCCAAATCCGCGAGCTCGACCAAGCCACCATTCGCGAGCAGCGCACCACCTCTACCGAGCTAATGGAGCGCGCCGCCACTGCCGTGGCCGAGTGGCTGCTCAGCCACTACGACCCGCACACGGCCACCGATGTACTGCTGCTGTGCGGCCCTGGCAACAATGGCGGCGATGGCCTGGCGCTGGCCCGCCTGCTTTACTACGCTGGCTACGCGGTGCGCTTGGCCCTGCTGCCCGCCGAGAAATACTCCGACGACTACCAGCACAACCACCACGTGCTGCCCAAAATTATTCCGGTGCAGGAGTTGGCCACCGATGCGCTGCCTGACATTCAGCCCACTACGCTGGTCATCGACGCCCTATTTGGTACCGGCCTCACGCGCCCGCTCGCCGGGCTGCCCGCCGATGTGGTGCGCCACCTCAACGCTAGCCACGCCCGCGTGGTGGCCATCGACCTGCCCAGCGGCTTGCTGGCCGATGCCCCCCAGCCCGACCCCGAGGCGCCCGTGGTGCGCGCCGCGCACACCGTCAGCTTTGGCTTACCTAAGCTGGCTTTCCTGCTGCCGCAAAATGCCGAGTACGTAGGCGAGTGGCACCTGCAAGACATTCGCCTGAGCCAGCAGTTTATTGACCACGCCGACACGCCTTGGCATTTTACGCGGTATACCAAGCCGCAGCCCGATGGCTGGGCTGCCCCGCACACCGTGCCGCAGCCCGAGCTCCAGCTACCTAGGCGCAACAAGTTTGCTTATAAAAACACCTTCGGCCACGCCCTGCTCCTGGCGGGCAGCCGTGGCAAGGTGGGCGCCGCCGTGCTCAGTAGTGGGGCGTGCCTGCGCGGCGGCGTGGGGCTGCTCACAGTGGCCGTGCCCGGCTGCGGCTACGACATCATCCAGACCACGCGGCCAGAAGCCATGTGCCTGGCCGACACGCAGGCCGATTTTATCAGTGAGCTACCCGACCTGAAACCGTACCAGGCCATCGGTATCGGCCCTGGCCTGGGTCAGGAAGAAGCCAGCCGCGCTGTGCTCGAAAAGCTGCTACGCGAAGCCCAGGTGCCACTCGTCATCGACGCCGATGCGCTCAACCTCCTAGGTGCTCACCGCGAGCTGCTTGACCTGCTGCCCGAAAACACGGTGCTCACGCCCCACCTAGGCGAGTTTGCGCGCCTCACCGAGAAAACCAAAGATGATTATCATCGCCTCGACCTGCTGCGTGACTTTGCCCAGCGGCACCGCTGTATTGTAGTGCTGAAGGGCGCCTACACCGCCACGGCGGCGCCCGATGGGCAGGTGTACTTCAATGGTACCGGCAACCCCGGCATGGGCACCGGCGGTAGCGGCGACGTGCTCACGGGCCTGCTGCTGGCCTTGCGCGCCGACCAGCGCCTCGACCCGCTGCTGGCCACGCGCCTAGCTGTGCTGGCCCACGGCCGCGCCGGCGACCTCGCCGCTGCCCACACCGGCGAGGCGGGCCTGTTAGCCGGCGACTTGGTGCAGCATATTGGGCCCGCGTTGCGAGAATTAGAAGCTGGCTCGCTAGGGTAGTATGGCCTGCATCAATAGCTTATTCGGCAATACTAGAATATAGGAAATAAAAAGCGAGCGAGTGCAACCACTTGGCAGCCAAGGGGGCTCTTTCTAGTAGCCCGTTACTAGGCGGGCCAGCATTGCTCTTTCCCTTTATCCGATTGCCGCATGAACAGACTTCTACTTCGCTCGTCGAGCTGGGCCCTGCTGCTGGGGCTGCTTACCTTACTAGCCTGCACCCGCCAAGAAGCGGACCCGCAGCCCGCTACTAATTCGTACCTGGTGTATGCCAGCTACAGGCCGCTCCTGATGGCGCGGGCCACGCTCGAAAGTTCGGTGGCCGCCGTGGCGCCCCAGGCCATGCACAACACCGGCAAGATTTACGTGCGCGGCGACTATGTCTTTGTGAATGAGAAATCGGAAGGCATTCACATCATCGACAATCGCGACCCGGCCAACCCACGGCCAGTAAGCTTTTTACGCATCCCGGGCAATGTAGACCTCGCCGTGCGTGGCAACCTGCTATACGCCGACAACGGCCCCGACCTAGTAGTGCTTGACATCAGCAACCCAGCCCAGCCGAAGCCTACCGGCCGTGTGCGCAACGCCTTCCGCGAACTGCCCATGCCCGAGTATGGCCCCCTAGAAGAAGCCTACCAGCTTGGCAAGCGCCCGGCCGATGCCGTAGTGCTAGGCTGGCGCAAGCTAGCACCCAATGAGGCTATTCCCTACCGAGTTACGTACCAAACCGGTATCGTTTACTTTGGGGGCACTACCCTGGCCAACGCGGCCCCGAGCGCCGGCGCTAATGCTAGCACGGGCAAAGGCGGCTCGCTGGCCCGGTTTGCCATCTTGGGCCAAACTCTTTACAGTGTAGATGAGAACAGCCTGCGCGTGTTTGACCTGCAAAACCCGGCCCTACCGGTAGCGGGCAAGGTAGTATCGCTCGGGTTTGGCATTGAAACGATTTTTCCGCAAGACCATTATCTGTTCCTAGGTACGCAGTCGGGCATGTATATCTACGACGTGGCCACGCCCGCCACGCCGCAGCGCGTGGCCTTCTACCAGCATACGGTTAGCTGCGACCCCGTGGTGGTTGATGGCCAGTATGCCTACGTGACCCTGCGCACGGGCCGCACCTGCGGCGGCGGCGTCGCCAACGTGCTCGAAGTCATTGATTTGACGACACTCAGCCGCCCCACCCTGGCCCACTCCTACCCCATGACCAGCCCCGGTGGCCTAGGTATCGAAAACAAACGGCTTTACGTGTGCGACGACGGCCTCAAGGTATTTGATACCAGCAATACCCCGGCCCTGACTCCGCTCCAGCATTTCAAAACCACCATCACCGACGTCATTCCGAATGGCGACTACCTGCTGGCCATCGGGCCGGGCGGCCTCTACCAGTACCGTGTGGGAGGCCCGAGCTTGCAGCAAGTAAGCCTGCTACCCATTACCCCCAACCTGTAGAATGGGAAGACGCCGCATAGGTAGCCGACAAGCTGGCGCTCGCTGGGTAGGTAGCTTGGCCCTAGGGCTGCTCGGTGGGCAGGTGCAGGGCCAAACACCCAGTGGCTGGGCCTTCAAGGTCACACCCCAACACTTGGTGCTGAGTGGGTTTTGGATAGAAGCCGAACACGCTTGCCCTCGCCACCCCACCCAGACGCTCACGCTGGGCGCCCAAGTATACTGGGGCCCCACCGGCCGCCCCGATGTGGCCGACGACCCCAATCGCCGCCGCTACAACGAGCTAGTGCGCGGTGCGGGCCTTCAGGCACAGCACCGCTTCTATTTATCGGCACCTAGGGCCGGCCAGGCGTTTGCCACAGGCCTGTATGTCGGCTACAGCCCACAGGTTCAATATTTTCGACTGCACTTTGGGCGCAACGACCAGTGGCACGAGGAAATAGGTCCCGGCGACTTGCCCTACCTCGTGTATGGCCCCCTGCGCTACCGCGAAACCGTGCTGCGCTACGGCGTGGCGGCGCAAGCAGGCTACCAGCTGGCGCTGGCCAGTTGGGCCTTGCTCGACGTGTACGCCGGGGTAGGCGTGCGCAAAAGCCATTCGTGGTCAACTTTTGGCGAAAGCCAGTTCCAAAGCGGGCCTTCTGACTACGCTCACCAGGGCGTATACTTTCCGGCGGGCTTCAAGCTGGGCGTCGTGTTGCAGTAATCCTACCGCAATAACTAACTAATGAACAGCCCTTAGCCTGTGGGGCGCTATGCCCTCACAGCAAGAACACGGCTGCTGCCTGCACCAGTAGCGCGCCATCGGCCACAAGGGCGAAGAAGTAGTCGCTACGCGTGTCGCGCGAGACAGCAATAATCCAAGCAGCCAGCGCGGCCGGCAGCAGCACTACTAGTGGTGGCGAGCCCCGCCACAGGCCAATAGCCACTGAGATGCTGAGCAGCACCAGCGCCATGGTCTTGGCGCCACCTAGGCCCAGCACTACGGGCATGGTGCGCAGGTTAGTAAGTCGGTCGCGTCTAAAGTCGCGGATATCAAACACAATGGCCAGCGCTGACACTAGGCAAAACCGTTGCGCCAGCAGGGGCGCCAGCGGGGCCAGCGGCCGGTGCAGTGCCAGCGCAGGCAACCCCACTGTCACGGCCGCCCACACGCCTCCAATCAAAAATACTTTGAGCAGGGGCACCTCGCGCACGGCCCGCCAGCGCCCCTGCCAGGGCAGCAGCGGCAGCGAGTAGCCTAGGGCCAGGGCGGCCAGCGGCAGCAGCAGCGGTAGGTAGTGCAGCCAGCCGCCCACTAGCAGCAGCCAGGCCCCACCTAGGGCCGCCAAACCCGCCAGCGTGGCCAGGCCCCAGCGGTGGCGGTGCTGCCAGGCCTTGCGGCCCGAGGTACCCACCGGCTGCCGGTGCTTGAAGGGCAGGGCCGCGTCGAGGTTATAGGTAAGCAGCGTGACAGCAAATACCAAAGCCACCGCCTGCCACCCAGCCGCCACAAAGCCCCCGGGCAGCTCGTGCAGCACCCCCGCCGTTTGGGCAGCAGCGGCAGCCGCCAGCCACACGCTGCTGTAGAGCAGCGCATCGAGCAGGCGCAACGGAAGGGCGCGACGGGGCGACATAGTAGCAAAGAAACTAGCCTAACGAAAGAACGTCAGGCCGCCCGGACGAAACCGGGCGGCCTGACGTTCAGGCAACACACTGCAACACTTACGCTTGCTGGTGCTCGGCGCCGAAAGTTTCTTCGTAGAGCTTCACGCTCTCGTTGATGATGCGGTAGGCATCTTCGCGACCTAGGAACTGCTTTACTTCTACGTGCTTCTTTTCGAGAGCTTTGTAGTCTTCGAAGAAGCGCTGCATTTCGAGCATCATGTAGGGCGGCAGGTCGGCGAGCTCGTTGTAGTGATTCACGCTCACGTCGTGGGCGGCTACGGCGATGATTTTATCGTCTTCCTCGTCTTGGTCAAGCATCTGCATTACGCCGATTACTTTGGCCTCGACTACGCACATGTGCGGAATGTCAACCGAGCACAGCACCAAGATATCGAGCGGGTCTTTGTCGTCGCAGTACGTGCGCGGAATAAAGCCGTAGGCGGCGGGGTAATGCACAGCCGAGAACAGCACGCGGTCGAGTTTGAGCAGGCCGCTGTCTTTGTCGAGTTCGTACTTGCCTTTGCTACCCTTCGGGATTTCAATAATGCCAGTTACAGTTTCGGGAAGGTTATCGCCGCGCGATACGTCGTGCCAAGGGTTAAAATGGGCCACGTTAAATGGAGTGAAGAGGTGAGGGGAAGGGGAAATCGGGCTGGCAATTACGTGACAAAGATGCGACAGATGCGGCCCTGAAAAAGAAAAAGCTGACGCTACTGCTATCTACTTCAGCAGCAATCGACTTTTTCTTCCCCAATTAAATTCGGTTACTTTATTTCATTACTTCGGTAAGTGGCGTGCCCGTGCAGCCGCTAGGTTCCTGAATGTGCAGGTAGCGAGCCACGGTGGGCGCAATGTCCACGATTTTGACTGGCGCTGCCGATTCGCCGTGGCGCACGTGCCAGCCCCAAAACAAGAGCGGCACGTGGGTATCGTAGGCCCAGGAGGCGCCGTGGGTTGTGCCTTTCACCACGGGGTAGCCATAGGCTTCGAGCCAGCCGGGGGCCAGCACGGCCAGCACATCGCCCGAGCGCGAGGCGTGGAAGCCATTTTGCTGATAATGCCCTAGGCCTTCGTTCCAGCTACCGTGCAGCAGGTCGTGGGCCGTGATGGCCTCCGTAATGTGCGGCTGGGCGCGGAGAATGTCAGCCACTTCCTCCTGTATTTGGCTCAAGTTCAGCTTTTTCTGAGCGATGAGCGGGCGATTGAGATAAACCTGCTGGTTTTCGTAACTCAGCACCCACTGGCCGGGGCCGTGCTGGCGGGCCAGCACGCGCTGCACCGTATCGCGCACAATGGCCGGGCCTACGCCGCCGCCGGGCAGCTTGTGGGCTTCGAGGAAGCCGGGCGCTTGGTTGGCGGCGTGGTCGGCGGTGAGGAACACCAGGGCATTGCCCTTCCCTACTTGCTTGTCGATGCCGGCCAGCAGGCGGGCTAGGTCGCGGTCGAGGCGCAGGTACGTGTCCTCGGTTTCGATGGCAGTGGTGCCAAACTGGTGGCCCACGTAGTCGGTGCTGCTGAAGCTAACGGCCAAGAAGTCAGTTTGGCTACCTAGGCCCATTTGCTCGGCGCGCAGGGTTTCGAGGGCAAAGTCGGCCGTGAGCGAGTTGCCAAACGGCGTAGAGCGGATAAGGTCAAGATTTTGAGAAGTGGCCTTAGCGGGCTTTTCGCCGGCGGCGCGCATGGTGGCAGCTACAGTTGTTGGCGTTGCGCCGCTCAGCACCGGCAGGTCATGCGGAAACACGGGCTTGGCCTCGCCCTTGTAAGCCGATTCCCAGGCTACATCGTCGGGCGAGCTCTCGGTGTAGTCGGCAATGGGCAGCAGCGTGGTCCAGGGCTTGCTGAGGTACTCGGCGGCATGGCCAGCGGCGTTAAACTTCTGCACCCAAGCCGGCAGCTCCTTGGTGTAGAAGGTGCTGCTCATGAAGGCGCCACTAACGCCGTCGTACCAGTAGGCAGCGTTGGCGGCGTGGCCGGCGGGCAAAATGCTGCCCCGGTCCTTCATACTCAGCCCGATTACCTTGCTTTGGAAGTTGGTGGCCAGGCGCAGCTCGTCGGTGATGGTGGTGGTGAGCATGTGGGCCGGCGACATCTGGCCGGCTGCCGCCGAGCCGCCTACGGCCTGCACAGTTTTGTCGTCGGTGACGTAGGTGCCTTTGCCGACTTCGCGCTCATACCAGTTATTGCCCACAATGCCGTGGTTGGCGGGCGTGGTGCCCGTGTACACGCTGGCGTGGCCCGGCCCGGTGTAGGTGGGCACGTAGTTGTAGTGGCAGCTTTCGTAGCTAAAGCCCTCACCTAGGAGGCGCCGAAAGCCGTCGCTGCCGAACTTACTCCAGTAGCGGTAGAGGTAGTCGTAGCGCATTTGGTCGACCACGATGCCCACTACCAACTTGGGGCGCTCGAGGGCCGCGCCCTTCTTCTGGGCCAGCGCCGGCAGCGCGAGCAACGACAACAACAGTATTTTTTTCATGCAGTAAACCGTGTGAACCGGTGGGCAAAGATACCGGACCACCCATTTTGGCTGCACGGCACTGCATTACGGTAGGTTTAACGATGCACAATGACCTAGAAGGTTAATTGGCGTACTACCCCACCCCCGGCCCCTCCCCTCCGGGAGAGGGGAGCCTATCGTCAATTAACGATGGGCAATCGATAGGCTGCTCGTTGCATAGTGTCAACGGCACTTTTTACATTAGGCTCCCCTCTCCCGGAGGGGAGGGGCCGGGGGTGGGGCAACACGAGCGATGAGCATGCTAGCTCAGCAAGACATTTACAAACTGATTTTGACGTCTACTGCCTCCGAATAATTGCGAAATTTCAGCAGCAGCGTGCTGCTTTGGGCATCCCAGGCGTACGTGGCGGATTCAGACGTGCCGCCGCGTGTCACGGCTACTTTGCCTGGCTTGCTAGGCAGCAAGATGCGCATGACATTGTTCGTATTAGCGGGGCTTTTAGTAGAAAACGACACGCTGGTAGGCTGCGCTTTAAAGTCATAGACCCGCGCAGCCGCAGCCAGTACCCTAGGTAGCTTGCGTTCTTTGGGCGACGGCAGCCGGTATAGAAAAGCCTGCTTGGTAGGCGCCACCGACTTGGATGGCAGCACAGGCAGTTCGGGGTCGTATAGGTCTAGCAGGGGGCCCTGAATAACTAGGGGCTCTTGGTTTTCGTTTTCATCCAACACCGCGGCCAGTGTGTAGGGGCCGCGGTCGAGCCGGTAAGAGTTTTTGAATTGCAACTGGCCCGCACGAGCATCGCGCTCATATGCTTGCTGCAGCTGCTTGATAAATGACTGGTCGGCCTGCGGCTGCATAACTAGCTCCTTGGGGTCCGTTTTGGTGACATACACCTTTCCCTTGCCGTAGGCATAGACCCCATCCTGCTGGCTAGCAGGCAGCTGCATAAGCTGTAGCAGATGCGCCAATGGCGTATCGTAGTGGAAGCTGCCAGTGTTCCACCACTCTTTCACCTGCTGAAACGGGTCCGCGTCCTTGCCATAGTATACCAGCACCCCACCGGCTTTCACCCAAGCGGCTAGCTTCTCGTGCACCAGCGCAGAAGTCGGCTTCATGTTGGCGTAAGACACGAGCAGCACTTTGGTTTGCGTCAGGGCTTCGGGGTACCCTAGGTTCTCCATATGCACTAGGTCTACTGGCACGCCGCGCTTGAAGAGCGGCAGCGCCAAGCCGTAGAAATTAGACAGCTGTGGGTCTTCGTAGCCCTTGTGCACCGGAAACCGCTGAAACATCATCGAGTTGCCGAGCAGCACCGCCACGCCCTTGCTGCCGCTGACCTGGGTGGCGGCCTGCGGCATGGTATTGAGGGCGTTTATCATCACTTGCATCTGAGTGGCGTAGGCAGGCGCAATAGGTTGCAGCTCAGTCTTATCGCGCACCGGAAACTTACCTTGGTAGATTCTATTGGGCCACGGCATCACTTCGAAGTGATTGACACTCGGAAACATCAGCTCGGCTGTGAAGGTGGCCTCGTAGTTTTTCTTGTAGTCATCCCAGCTGCGCACGCCATCCTCGATGGGGTCGGTCAGGAAGTAGACCGTTTTCTTAGTGGGCGCGGTCATCGACAGCACCGAGCTGTACTCCAGAAAGGCATTTTCAAAGACCCGCTCTTTCTTCACACCATTGAAGTAATTGGGCACCCGGGCAGTACCAGTCCACACCTGGGCAATGTAGCCGTCCATGCCTGGCAGCGCGGCTAGGCTGGCTTCGGGGCTCACAATTTCCCAGGCCGAGTAATTGAGCAGCGAGTGCGTGGGCACAAAGCATTTCACCCGCTGGCCCTTGCTTTCGCTGTATGTCTTGATATAAGAAAATATCTCCTTCAAAGCTCTGAAATACAGCTGGTACTTGAGCTTTGAAGACAAGTACGTAGCCTCCGGCGACTCGTGCTGCGGCATCCAGGCAAAGTGGTAGTAGTCCTGCCACTCTTTCTTAAAGGTTTCGCTGTAGCCGCCGCGAGCCCAAAACTCAGGTTCCTCTAAGTATATGGCCGTCACCCCGAAGTCGATGGCCCGCTTGACCTGGGTTTTCATGTAGTCGAGGTAATGCTGCGAAGGCACCACGTAGGGCACCGTAGGGCCGTGCATGATGCGCGTGCCATCGCGCTCTAGCTGAACATCTTCTGGGTGCGGCCGGCCATCAAACTTACCCTCGAAGTAAGGCTGGTAATTGCCCCAGGCAATACCCGTCATAAACTGCACATTGTAGCCCTTGCCCTGCCAAGAAGCCGCCCGAGTTGGGAAATCATCGCCAATGCCATAGAGCATCACGATGTCGGACCGCACATCGACGGCGGCGCTCCACGGCTGGTCGATTTGGAAGGACGTGGTTTCGGTTTTAGAGCGTGCTACTTGCGCCGCTGCCGGCTGCCCAAGCAGCCCACCCACGCACCACAACATTAGGTTAAGTTTTCTGAGAAGTATGCAGCGGCTCATTGCTTTACAAATTACTATTAACCCGTTGCCACCCCCTTGCCTAGCAAGTAGCGCGCAACGGTAGCCTAGAGCCGGCAAGGTAAGCTCACTAAGCATTGCCGAGGATTGCTGTAGCTACGCCAACAGATGAATATCGCCTGAACAAAAACAGTTAAATAATACAATTCATATAAATTAAACCTGCTTATCAAGCATCAACAAATTACATTCATTGATTATTGGGGTCTATCATTCGAAGGCGAATAAAACTACCCTATCAACCCAATAGCAAGCTTAAGGTGCCGCCACCTAATTACCACCCAAGTATGACTCTTAGAAAAATTAAATATTATTCATTAAACCTGCATTTTATTGCTTAATTAAATACAATAAATTTGCTAATACCAAACTGTGCCGTTACATCAACGAAATCAGGGATTGGGCTAGCAGATTGTCGTTTGAAACTACTCTTTACCTTCTTGCTGGGATTGCTAGGCCTGCGCAGCCTCGCTCAAACCGGCGTGGCAGTACCTGCTCTCGCGCCCTGCGATGCCACGATGCAGCAGTTTATGCAGCGCTGGAAAGTGCTCGGTGCATCCGTAGCGCTAGCCAAGGATGACAAGCTGGTGTATGAGCGAGCCTTTGGCTACGCCGATGTGGCCCGCACCACGCCCATGCAGCCCTACCACTTGCTACGGGTGGCCAGCCTCTCCAAAACAGTCACCGCACTGGCCATTATGAAGCTGGTGGAGGAAGGCAAAATCAACCTCTCGCACCCCGTATTCGGCCCTCAAGGCTACCTAGGGGCCACCGCGTACACCCAAGAAATTCGGGATGCGCGCCTCTACCGCATCACGGTGCAGCAGCTGCTGGAGCACACTGCTGGCTGGGACCGCAGCGTTGGCTGCGACGGTTACGGTGCCTGCGACCCCGTCGAGTTTCCAACCCACGTAGCGGCTGTGATGGGTGTTGCTAACCCTGTCGGCGATTCGACCCTCATTCGCTATATGCTGCGGCAAGGGCTGAATTTTGAGCCTGGCACCCGGTTCGCCTACTCTAATACCGGCTACCTCGTATTGGGCAAGGTATTGGAAGCGGTGACGCACCAGCCCTACGAAGCCTGGGTGCGCCAGCACGTGCTGCAGCCCAGCGGCGTGCTCGAGGCGCACCTAGGGCGCAACTTACCCGCCGCCCGCCACGAACGCGAAAGCGCCTACCAGAGCGCCTACTGCTTGCCCTCGTGCTACGACCCCGCGCAGCAGGTGCCCGCCGCCAACGGGGGCTACCAAGTAGAGGCCATGAATGCGCACGGCGGCTGGCTGTTTTCGGCCCGCGACCTAGTGCGGCTGGTAGTAGCCACCGATAGCTTGGCATCGCGGGCGCCCTTACTCGCCACCGCCACGCTGCGCAGCATGACCGAGCCTTCGGCCATGAATACCTACTACGCCAAAGGCTGGATGGTGAGTGGTGGCACGTGGTGGCACACTGGCTGCCTCGATGGCTCGGCCAGCCTCCTAATGCGCACGGCCGATGGCTACACTTGGGCCATCCTGCTCAATACCAACAACAGCTCGACACAGTTTTGGCAAGAGCTGACTGCGCTAGGCGGAAAGTGGCGGACTGCCATTAAGAGCTGGCCAACGCACGACCTATTTGCGCCCGAGCAGGCTGCTCATACTGTGCAAGCCAGCGTGCGGTCGGCGAGCCCTACGCACCTTACTTGGGCGGCGGGCTCGGGCACGCACCGGCTGGTGCTGCTCAAAGCCGATAGTCCCAGCACTGCCTTTCCTGTAGACGGAACCACCTACCGCGTGGCCAGCACCCTTGCCGATGGCACGCGCATCGTGGCTATCGAGCGGGGCACCAGCGCCTGGCTACCGCCCCTAGACCCCCAGCACACCTACTACGCCCGCGTAGTAGAGTACCGCCAAGATGCCACAACTGGCCACCACCCTGTGTACACCCTCGAAGGTAGCCCGCCCGTGGTGCTAGGCCCCATTAGCAACGCGCAGCAAATGCTTGCGCTCGATACCAAGCCCACTCGCAACAAGTGGCACCTAGGTAGTGCTCTCGCCAGCTTGTTTTCTAAAGGACCTCGCCCACAGGGGCAGCTAGTAGCACAAGGCCCTTCGACCTCGGAGAACGCTACCCTAGCACAACCGCTACCCTCTAGGGCCACTCTGCCCCGAATGCAAGAGGCTAGCAGGAAGAGCGTTTGGCCTTTTACCAAGCACTAAGTTCTTACGGCTTAGCAACTAGCACCTAGGACCAGTTTCTATCCTAACCCTACTACCCTAGTACTATCGGGCGGGCTCGGCAGCTGGCTTAGCGGGCGCCTCCATATAGGTGCCGCACACTTTGCAGGTACGCAGGTCATCGTTGGCCCAAAAGCGGTCCATGATGGGCGGCAGTTGGGCCACGATATCCGTTATCTCGGCATACTCTTCGTAGAGCTTGTTGCCGCAGTTTTCGCAGTACCACTGAAAGCCATCGAGCTCGCCGGCCGTGCGATAACGCTCTAGCACTAGGCCCACGGTGCCGGCCGGGCGGCGTGGCGAGTGCGGCACACCAGGCGGCAGCAAAAACATGTCGCCGGGCCCAATCACAATATCCACCGGCTTTCCGTCCTCGATGATTTTGACGGTCATCTCGCCTTCGAGCTGCCAAAACAGCTCTTCGCCTTCGTCTACATGGTAGTCTTTGCGGGCATTGGGGCCGCCCACTACCATTACAATAAAGTCTTTGTTGTCTTTAAAAACCTGTTGGTTGCCAACCGGCGGCTTAAGCAGGTGCCGGTGCTCGGCTACCCACTTCTGAAAATTGAAAGGGCGAGAAATCATGAGAGAGGTGAGAAGGTAAAGGAATGATAGGATGGCGACGCGGGCGGCTGGCCTTACGAGGCAGACTCAAGCCGCTTTCCTTGGCGGCACCATACGCAATCATACGTTTGCAGAGCGTAAAGGAAAGGCTCTTTTATCGCTTCTCTTCGTAAGAACGGCTATTCGCCTTCTTACTTCATCACCTACTTCCTCAAGCTCCATGACTCTTTCTTCTTACCGCGCCTTAGTGGGCGGCAGCACCCAAGGCATCGGCCGGGCCATAGCCGAGGCCCTGGCCGAAGCAGGCGCCGTAGTCACGCTTATCGCCCGCAATGAGGCGGCCCTGCGCGCAGTGGCCGCCGCCCTGCCCACGCCCGCTGGCCAAGTGCATGACTTCTTAGTAGCCGACTTTACCCAGCCGTCTCAAGTAGCAGCAGCCGTGTCAGGCTACCTAGGTGCCCACTCCGCGGGCTTTCACATCTTAGTCAATAACACGGGTGGGCCACCCGCCGGGCCGCTGCTAGACGCCACGCCCGCCGATTTTGAGCGCGCTTTTGCCCAACACGTTATCTGCAACCAACTGCTAGCGCAGGCACTAGTACCGGGCATGGCCGCGGCGGGCTACGGGCGCATCATCAACATTATTAGTACTTCCGTTAAAGCTCCCCTACCCGGCCTGGGCGTGAGCAATACTATCCGTGGCGCCGTAGCGAACTGGGCCAAAACTCTGGCTAATGAAGTAGCCAGCCAAGGCATTACGGTAAACAATGTGTTACCGGGGGCCACCGTCACGCAGCGCCACGAGTCGCTTATCGAGAAAAAAATAGCTGAAACCGGCCAACCTAGAGAGCAAGTAGAGGCCGCTATGCTCCGGCAGATTCCGGCGCACCGCTTTGGGCAAGCCAGCGAGCTGGCGGCGGCTGTGGCATTTTTGGCTTCGCCGGCGGCAGGCTACATCACCGGCACCAACCTGCCCGTAGATGGCGGGCGCACGAGCAGCCTGTAACACAAATAACTAACTAACTAGTAACCACCTAGCGCCCGCTCCTGCTACCAGACCACCGGCGGGGGCGGCGGCACATTGGGCCGAGGGCCAGCCGGGAAGAAAGGCGGGACCTGAAAAAACCGCTCGCGGTAGAGCTCAGCAGTCATTTCATCGCCGGGCAATACGTTGTTGACGTACTGCCACCCCTGCCACGTGTTAAGCACAATACAAAAGAGCACGAACCCTCGCACCAGCTTACGGGCGGTAGCCAGTGGGCGCACACTCGCCATAGCTGCCCCCAGTGGCAGCGCCAGCAAGGGGTACAAGCTCACCAGCGGACGCGTGCTAAAGCCCCAGCCGTACCACCACTGCTCCCAGCTAAATGTGATATAAACGACGGTCAGCACCACTACTAGTACCGTGGGCATGGCTGCTGGCACGTAGCGCGGTAGCTGCGGCACACCCCATCCCAAGATGAGCACTACCAGGGGGGTATACACCAGCCAGCCCCGCCGAATGCTGGTAAGCCCATCGATAATATGCGGGTGCACAAAATCGAAATGCTCGCCGGGGTAGTTTTCAACCATCCAGTGCCCGCTCACCATATGCCACCAAATGAACTGCAGACTTATTACTGCCAAGCCCAGCGCAGCTGCTAGGGTTAGTTGCCCCGCGTAGCGCAGCAGCAGCCTAGGCCGCTGCCGCAGAGCGGCCCAGCTAGTAAGCCCCCAGGTAAGCGGGATGAGCACGTAAATAGCTTCGCTAAGACGCGTGAGCGTCACCAGCCCTAGAAACAAGCCCATACCCAGCGCCCAGCGCGACGCTGGCCGCTCGTACCAGCGGGCAGTGCAGTACAGCAGCGAGGCCTGCCACAAGAACAAGACGGCGTGGGCATTAGCTGCCTCGTGAGTGGCATACACAAAATAATTGGTACCTAGGCCGATGCCCGCTAGCGTCCACGCCACTACCCGGTCAGAAAAATAGCGCAGCAGCAGCTTGCGCAGCACCCACAGCCCCAGTATGGCATAGGCCATACCAGCCAGCAAGGCCGCTTCTTGGTAGGGCCAGAAGAATCCGTTGGTGGGCAAGCCTTGCCAGTACGAGTAGGCATGCGCCCCCGCAAACCAAGGCAGCTGGCTGAGCGCTACGCCGGGGGCATACTTGGTTAGAAATTGGCCATTATCGAGCCGGCGGATACCTAGGCGCCCGATATCGTGGTCTTTTTCGGCTAGGCGCTGCTGCACCACTCGCGCCAGCGAATCGGCCCGGCCCGGGTCGTGGTAGATAAATACAGTCGGCAGGTAGGAGAAATACCCACCGGCATCCCAGTCAAATACCTCCAGCGAGTTCCACCGGCTTTTTTGATACACGGCTAGCAGCATCAAGGCCGCTACCAGCCAGAAAACGGTACGTGACTTCATCGAGCAGCAAAAACGTCGCGGCCGGTTTCGCTACCGCCGGCAATCGGGGCCAAATGTAATGGTGGCTGGGCGGCCTAGGTCCGGGGCTGGCCGCGTTGGCGAGCGCCTTACCGCGCGAGCTTCTGGCATTTAGTTTCTAGTTTTGGCTTTCTTCTGCACTGTGCGCAGCCTACCCGCAGGGGGTGGCAGCTAGCCAGCCGGCCGTATCCTTGGTAAAATTCGACACGCTCTCCATCGTCATCCCCGTCTATAACGAGGCGCGCACAATTCACCAGATTCTGGACTTGCTGCGCGGGCTGCAGTTGGTGAATAACATCAGCAAAGAGATTATTCTGGTCGATGACTGTTCGACCGATAACTCGGCCGATGTCATTCAGGCATATGCTATCCGCTACCCCGAGTTGCGCCTGCGTCTGCTGCACCACACCGTAAACCAAGGCAAGGGCGCCGCCCTGCACACCGGCATCCGCGAGGCCACTGGCGACTACGTCATCGTGCAAGATGCCGACCTCGAATACGACCCCGAGGAGTACAATCTACTGTTCAAGCCCATCCTGCGAGGCTTTGCTGATGTGGTGTACGGCTCGCGTTTTATGGGTGGCAACCCGCATCGCATCCTGTTTTTTTGGCACAGCATCGGCAACCAACTGCTCACCTTTCTGTCGAACATGGTCACCGACCTTAACTTGACCGACATGGAAACCTGCTACAAGCTGTTTCGGCGCGACCTCGTGCAGGGCTTGCAACTCGAAGAAAAGCGCTTTGGCTTCGAGCCCGAAGTGACGGTAAAGGTGGCGCGGATACCCGGCGTACGCATCTACGAGGTTGGCATTAGCTACTACGGCCGCACCTATGCTGAAGGCAAAAAAATCGGTTGGCGCGACGGCTTTCGGGCCATTTTCTGCATATTCAAATACGGCCTTTTCAAAAGTTAATCCCCCGCTGTATAATTAGGTTACTGCAAATTGCAGCTATGTAGTTAGCTGACTACACACTTTCATACCTAGTAGCTAGCTAACGACACAGCTACTTAGCCGGCTTTTGGTAAAACAGCTGCTCCTTCTTCGTCACACCCCAGTATTTCAACATCTGCGCGTGTATCTCTGATTGGTGGTATTCGTTGAATGGCAACCAGGTCAGCACATTACAGTAAGTCGACAACTCCACCACTGGCTCGGTGGCTCGCGCTAGCTGGTCGAGCGCCCAGCGCTGGCAATCATTGTTATTATCGGCTAGCTTGGGCCGGGCGTCAGCGCTCATCAGCAGGGCGCTGAATAGGCAGATAACTACAAGGTATAGCGTGTGCCCGCGGCCCCGCAGCCGGAATAGCAGCAGGTAGCTTGACACTCCATAGGCAAAAAACAGCCCTACCAAGATGGGCGAAATAGAATCGTTGCGCAGCAGGTAGGGCCGGTAGGGCCGGTAGCCCCCAAAAGGCAGTAGCAGCAAATAAAAGACAGTGTACACCCCTATCCAGCGCAGAAGCTGTAGCACGCGCTGTCGACCGGGCGTACCCTCGGGCAGGCGGCGCAACAGTTGGGCATTCAGCAGCAGCAGCCCGGTTAATATTGGTAATGCTGGCTGCGCGATGAAGTATTCATACACCCCTGTAGGCAACAGCCGAAACAGCTCACCTAGGGTATGGTCGTGCGAATTTTCAATGTTGTTGCGCCCGATATAAATGGAATACAGGCAAATGAGTGCTAGCACTGCCAGCAGCCCAATGGCTTGGCCCGATAGCCACTGGCTGGCCGACTCCTGTGGATGCGGATAGCGCCAAGTTCGCACTTTTCCCCAAGCCCAATACAAGCCGATGCAGCCCAGCACCACGGCCAAAGCGGCCGTGGCGATGACCCCGTGAAAGCCGATAACTACCATAAGCCCTACCAAGGCCAACTGCGACGCCCACGACAGCCGCAATGGCTGCCGCTGGCACGCCGCCCGGAAGAAAGGCCACAATAGCACTAATACCAGCACCAGCGGGAGCGCGTAAAAGAAAGTATAGGTACTAGATAAATCAAGCAGTCCCAATTGCTGGTAGTAGCCATGCCGCTGAAACAATGGCACCAGCAGCGCCGCCGCCGCCGCCAGCCCCAGCCAGCCCTGCGGCTCACCGCTGGCCCGCCGGATGTAAAACGCCAGCAGGCCCACTAAAGCGGCCTGCACGGCCGCCGTAAATAGCGCATTGGCGGCGTAAAGACTGCTAATTGGGTCGAGCACGGCGTGCAATAGCAGCGGCACATGCCGCCAGTAGTAGTATACCGAGGCATGAGCAAAAAAGCGGTTAGGAGCCGCGTAAACGGCATTTTGCGTGAGCACCGACCAGCCAAAAGGGTCTTTTAGTACTTGGCTGTAAAATGGCGAGGGGAAGGTGACCGCTACCATGTCGCCATCGAGCGGCAGCAGGTAGTTTTGCCAATAGGTAAAAACCAAATCAGCCAGCACGAATACCAGCAGCACGCCGGTGAGATACCGCTTGTTCATCGAGGAAGCAAGGAGGGTGAATGTAGCCCAAGCTGGTATAGCGCTTAGACTGGCCTGAGCGGCTACCTAGGCGGGCGCCCGGGCACCAATTGCCAAAACGACTACTCGACGATGCTCAGCTTGATATCGTCGACCAGCACTTCGCTTTGCGCATCGGCACGCCACAAAAACATGCGTAGATGTTGGTTGGCCGTGATGTTGTCGGGCATTACAAATTCCTTACTAATCGGCACCCACTCGCCGTATTTTTTGACAGCCGTGCGAAAACTGATGCCATCGCCATAAACCTGCTTTTGGTCGCTGGCGTCCATTACCTGGATTCCTAGGTTGCCTGTAGCGTTTGCATCTGGCATGTACGCCCACGCCTCCAGGCGCAGCTTCTTAAACTTACGTGGACTGAGCATACCGAGCGTACTGTTGAACGTAAGGCTATACTCGTGGTCCTTGTTTACTACCATTGCGTACTGCCCCGAGTGCGCCTGCCCCTTGACAATGAGCGTAGGGTCTGAGAGCCACCCGCCTCCGGCTTCAAAATCGTTAAAGGTCACAACCGTAGCTCCATCCGTGGTTTTGACCTCCTTATTATTGGATGAGCAAGCCCCTAGCAACGCCAAGCAAAATAGCAGGGTAATATTTTTCATGTGGTAGTATGGAGTGAAATTCCAGCATTGGCAAAGATAGAAGCCAGTGCTACCAAGCTACCAGCGGCCCTAGCGGCACCTAGAGCCACCGCGGGCGTAGAGTAGCTCCTAGGTGCTACACAACGTTACCTTGCCCTGCAACCCCACTCGGGCTGTTACCTTTGCGAGCGCCAACCCTTGTTTTCGACCCGTGGCCGAATCTGCTGCTGAGTTCTATGCCCATCCCAGCGCCGTGCTCGATGCCGGCTGCCACGTGGGGGCGGGCAGCCGTATCTGGCACTTTTGCCACCTGGCAGCGGGTGCTGTGCTAGGCGAAAATTGTTCATTGGGCCAAAACGTGTTCGTGGCTGACGGCGTGACCCTAGGCCGCAATGTGAAGGTGCAAAACAACGTGAGCCTCTACAGCGGCGTGGTATGCGAAGACGACGTGTTCCTAGGTCCCTCAGTGGTATTTACTAATGTAAAAAACCCGCGCAGCGCTGTGCCGCGCCGGGGCGCTGAGCACTACCTACCCACTTACCTCGAGCGCGGGGCCAGCGTCGGAGCCAATGCCACGCTGGTGTGCGGCGTGCACCTAGGTCGCTACGCCTTTGTAGGAGCCGGCAGTGTGGTCACCCAGGATGTGCCCGCCTTTGCGCTGGTCTACGGCAACCCCGCCCGGCAGCACGGTTGGGTAAGCACCTACGGCCACCGCTTGGCGTTTGACGCGGCTGGCCACGCCACCTGCCCCGAAAGCGGTGAGCAGTACGAACTCAGCCCCGACCAAACGGCTGTGCTGCTACGCAATGAAGTGCCCATCGCCAGCAGTACCAATTCTTGATTCAACATCTATAACTCCTAATTCAATAGACGTGTACGACGAACTCCTCCGCAAAGAAGCCAAGCTGGCCGTTATTGGCCTCGGCTACGTGGGCCTACCCATTGCCCTCGAATTTGCTAAGCAACTCTCAGTTATTGGCTTCGACATCAATGCTGGCCGCGTGGAGATGATGCGCAACCACCAAGACCCAAGCGGTGAGCTGGATAGTGCAGCCTTTGAGGGCTGCGACATCGCGTTTACCGACTCGCTCGACGTGCTGCGCGAGGCTCGCTTTTTTATTGTGGCCGTGCCCACGCCCATCGACGAGCACGCCCAGCCCGACCTTAAGCCGCTACTCGGTGCCTCCAGCTCGGTAGGTAAAGTGCTAAAAAAGGGTGACTATGTAGTATTTGAAAGCACGGTGTACCCGGGCTGCACAGAGGAAGACTGCATTCCGGTGATGGAGCGGCTTTCGGGCCTGAACTTCGCCAACGGCGATTTCAAAGTGGGCTACTCGCCCGAGCGCATCAACCCCGGCGATAAAGAGCACACCCTGCGCCGCATTGTGAAGGTGGTGAGTGGCTGCGACGAGGAGAGCCTTGATACCATTGCCAAAGTCTACGAGCTAGTAGTAGATGCCGGCGTGCATCGCGCTAGCAGCATTCGGGTGGCCGAGGCGGCCAAGATTATCGAGAACACCCAGCGCGACGTGAACATCGCCCTGATGAACGAGCTCTCGATGATTTTTGACCGCATGAGCATCAATACCTACGAGGTACTCGAAGCGGCCGGCACCAAGTGGAACTTCCTCAAATTTAGCCCTGGCCTAGTTGGTGGCCACTGCATCGGCGTTGACCCTTACTACTTGACTTACAAGGCTAAGGAGCTAGGCTACGACGCGAAGGTTATCTTGAGTGGACGCACCACTAACGACAATATGGGTGCATACATCGCCCGCAAAACGGTGCAAATGATGATTAAGCGCGGCAAGGACGTGGCCAAAAGCCGCGTGCTAGTGATGGGTGCCACCTTTAAGGAGAATGTAGAAGACATTCGCAACTCGAAGGTAGCCGATGTGATTCAGGAACTGAAAAACTTCTCCGTCAATGTCGATATCGTGGACCCGCACGCTAGCTCCGACGAACTGCACCACGAGTATGGCTTCCGCCTCACGGCTCCCGAGAAGGTGCGCACCGACTACGATGCCGTCATTGTGGCCGTAAGCCACAAGCCTTACTTGGAAAAGGATGAAGCCTACTTCCAGTCAATCACGGCCGACAACGCCGTGCTAGTCGATATCAAAGGCTTGTATCGCGCCCGGCCAATGCAGGAGCTACATTACTGGAGCCTCTAAGCAGTGCTTAGTAATTGGCACTTAGCGCATAACCGCTAGGCACCGATAGCTAAGACGAAGTACTAGGCACTAACAACTAAGCACCAACTATGACAAAGATTCTAGTTACCGGCGGGGCCGGCTACATTGGCTCGCACGCTGTGGTAGAGCTAGCGCAGGCTGGCTATGAGCCCATTATTGTCGACGACTTCAGCAACTCGAAAGAGTCGGTGCTGGCCGGGCTGCGCGACATTCTGGGCCGCGATGTACCGTGCCACCACATCGACTGCGGTAATGCTGACGCCTTGCGCGAAGTATTTCGCAAGGAAGGCAACATAGAGGGTGTCATTCACTTCGCCGCCTTCAAGGCGGTGGGCGAATCGGTGCAAAAGCCGCTGGCTTACTTCCAAAACAACGTCGGCTCGCTGCTGACATTGATAGAAGTGATGAATGAGGTCGGCGTCGAGAGTCTAGTATTCTCGTCATCGTGCACGGTGTATGGTATACCCGACCAGCTGCCTGTAACCGAAGCCACGCCGACCAAGCCGGCTTCCTCGCCCTACGGCCGCACCAAGCAGATGTGCGAAGACATTGTGCACGATGTATCGGCGGCCCCCGGCAACAAGCTACGCACCATTCTCCTACGCTACTTTAATCCCATCGGCGCACATCCTTCAGCCAAAATTGGCGAGTTGCCCCTAGGGGTGCCTAACAATCTGGTACCGTTTATTACGCAAACGGCGGCTGGCTTGCGTGAGAAGCTGACTATTTTCGGCAACGATTATGACACGCCCGATGGCACCAATATCCGCGATTACATCTACGTCGTGGATTTGGCCAAGGCCCACATTGTAGCAGTGCAGCGCCTGCTCGACCACAAAGCCAGCGAGGCGGTTGAGACCTTCAACGTAGGCACCGGCCATGGCAATACGGTGCTAGAAGTGGTACAGACTTTCGAAAAAGCCAGCGGCCAGAAGCTCAACTATGCTATCGGCCCGCGCCGCACTGGCGATGTGCCCGCCATTTACGCCGATGCTACCAAGGCGGCTGAGGTCCTAGGTTTTAAAACTGAGACGTCGCTCTTCGATGCCCTAGCTAGCGCCTGGAAATGGCAGCAGACGCTTAAGTAAGATAGCTAGCAGCTACTAGCTTATTTTTTGTTATTACTTATTTTCTACTGGCTAATAGCTAGCTCTTTATCAGCTAGCAGCTCCACAAAATGAAAATTCTCATTACCGGCGGGGCCGGCTTCATTGGCTCGCACGTGGTGCGACTGTTTGTCACAAAATACCCCGAATATCAGATTCTTAACCTCGATGCCCTTACCTACGCGGGCAACCTAGAGAATCTGCGTGATATTGAGCAGGCGCCCAACTACCGTTTTATTAAGGGCGACATTGCTGACCAGGCTTTTGTCAATGAGCTATTTGCCAAAGAGGAGCCCGATGCAGTGATTCACCTCGCAGCTGAGAGCCATGTCGACCGCAGCATCACCGACCCACTGGCCTTCGTGCGCACTAACGTTCTAGGTACTGTGTATTTGCTGAGCGCGGCCAAAAACCTGTGGCAGCCCGGCGGCTATGACGGGCACACGTTCTATCATGTTAGCACCGATGAGGTGTATGGCTCGCTAGACTTTGGCCCCGAGATGTTTACCGAGGAAACCAGCTACGACCCGCGCTCGCCCTATTCGGCCTCTAAGGCATCTAGTGACCACTTTGTGCGGGCTTGGCACCACACCTACGGCTTGCCTATTAAGCTGAGCAACTGCTCAAATAATTACGGGCCAAACCATTTTCCCGAGAAACTCATTCCGCTGGCCATCCACCGCCTACGCACCGGCCAGCCGGTACCTGTGTACGGCAAGGGCGAAAACGTGCGCGACTGGCTATTTGTAAAAGACCACGCCACGGCCATCGACGCAGTTTTTCACCGCGGCAAACTCGGTGATACTTACAATATTGGGGGTGTGAACGAGTGGCAGAACCTGAAATTAATTCAGCTGCTGTGCGATGTGGTGGACGAGAAAACGGGTCAGGAAGTAGGTACATCGCGCAAGCTTATCAAATTTGTGACTGACCGCGCTGGTCACGACATGCGCTATGCCATCGACTCCTCAAAAATCATGAACGAGCTCGGCTGGAAACCCAGTGTCACTTTCGAACAAGGTCTAAGCCAGACCGTGGATTGGTACCTAGCCAATCAGGAATGGCTCGACCACGTGACCAGTGGCGCTTACCAAGACTACAACCAAAAGCAATACGCTGACCGTTAGTGGTTAACAATGAGTAATTAATAATGAACAAGACTAGTTGAAGAGAGTCTCTCGACCATTATTAATTGCTCATTGCTCATTGTTAAATTGATTTTTTCGTGTACGATTTTCCCTTCCATAATCAGCCGCTCGACGACACGTCGTTTCTTGTAACGGGCGGAGCAGGCTTTATTGGCTCTAACCTCGTTGAATACCTGCTCAAGTTCGGCGCCAAGAAGGTGCGGGTACTCGACAACTTTTCCAACGGCTTCCGCAAGAACCTGCGTCTATTTAAAGGCAACCCAGCCCTAGAAGTACAGGAGGGTGACATTCGCGACCGCGACGCTTGCGCCCGCGCTTGTGAAGGCATCGACGTGGTACTGCACCAAGCAGCCCTAGGGTCGGTGCCACGCTCTATCAACGACCCGGTCACGACAGACGAAGTAAATGTGGGTGGCTTTGTGAAAATGCTGTACGCCGCTAAAGAAGCTGGCATCAAGCGTTTTGTGTACGCAGCCTCTTCTTCTACCTATGGCGACCACCCCGGCTTGCCCAAAGTAGAAGACCGTATTGGCAAGCCGCTCTCACCCTATGCGGTGACTAAGTACGCTAATGAACTCTACGCCGACGTATTTGCCCGTACCTACGGTATGGAGATTATTGGCCTGCGCTACTTCAACATTTTCGGCCCGCGCCAAGACCCCGGTGGGGCCTACGCGGCAGTAATTCCGCTCTTCATCGACGCCATCTTGCAGGAAAATCCGCCGACGCTCAACGGTGATGGAGGTCAAACTCGCGACTTTACGTTCGTCGAGAATTGCGTGCAGGCCAATATTCGAGCGGCTCTCACCGACAACCCCGAAGCGGTAAACCAGGTGTATAATATTGCCGTGGGCGACCGCACCTCCCTGGTGCAGATGTACGACATCCTGCGCGAAGAAGCCGGCTCGACCCTAGAGCCTAAGTTTGGTCCTAACCGCGCCGGGGATATTCGCGACTCGCTGGCTGACATTAGCAAAGCTGAAACTCGCCTAGGATATGCCCCACAGGTACGCATCCGCGAAGGCCTGAAGCAAACGCTGAGCTGGTTTGGCGCCAATCAAGAATTCATTAAGGAGCGTAATTAATGCAGTAATAGTTTGACTTTTAGCACTAAATCTCAAGCTATTACTTCTTACTACAACCACAAGTACTCAGAGGTTAATCTGCTATCATAATTGTATGAAAGGTATCATTCTAGCCGGCGGCTCCGGCACTCGCTTGCACCCCCTCACGCTGGCCGTGTCGAAACAGCTCATGCCTGTGTATGACAAGCCGATGGTGTACTACCCGCTATCGCTACTCATGATGGCCGGCATTCGGGATATTCTTATTATCACCACACCCCACGACCAGACGCAGTTTAAAAAACTCTTAGGCGACGGCCAGAACCTAGGCTGCAACTTTCAGTACGTAGTGCAGGAGTTGCCCAATGGACTTGCTCAAGCGTTTGTGCTCGGGGCCGATTTTATTGGTCAGGATAAGGTAGCCCTGGTGCTGGGCGATAATATCTTTCATGGCGAAGGCCTAGAAGCCCTCCTAAAGGCTAATAATGACCCCGAAGGTGGAGTGGTCTATGCCTACCACGTGCACGACCCCGAGCGCTACGGCGTAGTCGAGTTTGATGATAATAAAGTGGCGCTCAGTATTGAGGAAAAGCCCACGCACCCCAAGAGCAACTATGCTGTGCCAGGCTTGTATTTCTACGACAACGATGTGGTAGAGATTGCGAAAAACCTGGAGCCTAGCCCCCGTGGCGAGTACGAAATCACAGACGTAAACCGCGAGTACCTGCGCCGGGGCAAGCTTAAAGTGGGCATCCTAGGCCGGGGCACGGCGTGGCTTGACACTGGTACCTTCGAGAGCCTGATGCAGGCCGGCGAGTTTGTGCGCGTGCTCGAGCAGCGCCAGGGACTGAAAGTCGGTTCTATTGAAGAAGCTGCTTATCGCCAAGGCTTTATCGACGCCGACCAACTGCGCAAAATCGCCGAGCCGCTGCGCAAGAGCGGCTATGGCGACTACCTATTGCACTTGCCCGAGCAGTTGGTTATTGGAGAATAACTAGCACTACCTAGGCTGTAGATTCACTGGATTTTGCAGCTACAAAAGGCCACCCAATTGGGTGGCCTTTTGTATAAAGTGCACTATTGGTTTAGCACCAGCCTAAAGGTTGTTCCCTTGCCCACTTCGCTCCACTTCACGAAAAGACGGCCTTGATGATAGTTCTCAATGATGCGGCGAGCCAGTGCCAGCCCTAGGCCCCAGCCACGCTTTTTGGTGGTGTAGCCGGGCAGAAATACGCTTTCTAGCTTATTCTTAGGAATGCCCTTGCCGGTATCGGTAATGTCGATAGCTACTTGCGGGGGCGATGGCCGCCGCGTCCACCAGCGGCGTCGGGGGCGCACGCGGCGCAGGCGCAGCGTGATACTACCCCGGCCATCCATGGCATCTACCGCATTCTTACAGATATTTTCGACGACCCAGTCGAATAGCGGTACGTTGAGGCAAGCGGGTGTATCGAGCGGCAAGTCAGTTTCGATGCTGAACTTGACTTTGCGCGACACCCGGGCTTCTAGGTAGGCAATAGCATTGCGCGTGGTTAAGTACAGGTTTTCGGCCTTGAGCACCGGCACCGAGCCGATATTGCTAAAGCGCTCCGTAATGATTTCCAGCCGCTTAATATCCTTACCCAGCTCCTCCACGATGGGCTCGTCTCGGAAGCGCTCCGACTCGCGCAAATAACTCTGCCAACCCACCAGGCTGCTCAGCGGCGTGCCGAGTTGGTGCGCAGTTTCCTTAGCTAAGCCTACCCACACGCGGTTTTGCTCGGCCCGGCGCGAGTAGCTAAAGCTGAGGTAAGCCAGCATAGCCAGCGAGGCAATAACCGCCAACTGCACCCTAGGGTAGGTGCGCAGCTGGCTCAGCGAGGCCGAGTCTTGGTAGAAGATATAATTGTGGGTGTTGCCTGGCAGCTCTATCGGAATTGGCGGATGCCGTTGCTGCATTTTCTGCAATATCTGCTTTACCTGCCGCAGCGAATCGGGCATCGTGATGTTTTTCCCTAACCCTAAGTTGCGCGTATCAATAATATTTTCTCCGTCGGTCAGAATTACGGGAATGGTTGTGTTGGCATCAATTATTTGGTCTTGCAGAAAAGGCAGGCTATATGTTTCCTCTGTGCTAATCATATAGCGCAGCGTTTTGGCATAAAGGTCTATCTGGCGCTGCTCCTGCTCAGACAGCCTGCGCACTAACGCGTTTGTGTACAGCATAGTAGCTACCCCAATGAGCAGCGCCAGCACGAGCACCAGTAGCTTAATTCGAGATTTCTGGTCGTAAAGAGGAATCAGCATACAGCCACAAAGGTCGGGGGCAGGGCAAAGTTTCGATAGCTAAGCGCCTAATCTACTATTTAGAACTATTCCAAGTTACAATAATTAAGCTGCTATCGCAGCTTTTATATCAATCCGCTCGAACCAGGTAGTTCGTATCGCTGTTTCTAAAGCTATTATTTATACTGTAATTTTGCAGGCCGGCCTTGGGCCGTCCCGTGCTATGTCTCATTCTTTTAAAGCGGTTAGTCTATCTTTTAAGAAAGCGCCGCTCGCTATCCGCGAGCTGTTAGCCCTGGACGAGCCCGCGTGTCGCCGCTTCCTACAGCAGCTACACACCGACCTGCACCTCAGCGACTTGCTAGTACTAAGCACTTGCAATCGCACCGAGGTCTATTATGCCCACGACGACGACCAATCGGCCGCTATCATTCAAGCCCTCGGCCAGCTCAAGCACCGGGCCGATATTGGCAATTTTGCGCCTTATTTCGACCGCTATAACGAAGCCGAAACGGCCACGCGTCACCTATTCGAGGTAGCTATCGGGCTCGATGCGCAGGTGGTAGGTGACTTGCAGATTATCAACCAGGTGAAGCTGGCCTACCAATGGGCCGCCGACGCTGATGTAGCTGGCCCCTTCTTACACCGCCTGCTGCACACTATCTTCTTCACCAACAAGCGTGTACAGCAAGAAACCAGCTTCCGCGACGGAGCCGCTAGCATGAGCTACGCTGCGCTAGAGCTAGTAGAAGAGCTCACGGCCGACGTAGCTAGCCCTAGGGTGCTGGTAGTAGGCTTGGGCGAGATTGGCTCGGACGTATGTCGTCACTTGGCCGACAGCAAGTCGTTTGCCAGCGTAACGCTGTGCAACCGCACCCGCGCCCGCGCCGAAGAGCTTGCCGCCGAGTTTGCGCCCGGCCGCCTGCAAGTTGTTGACTTCGAAGAGTTGACTTCTGCCCTGCGCGAAGCCGACGTTATCATTTCTTCCATCAACCGTGCCGAGCCCTTCTTTACCCGCGAGTTGGTGGCGCATCTTGATGTCCTGAGCTATAAGTTTTTCATCGACCTCTCGGTACCGCGCTCGGTAGCTGCCGATGTAGAGCAGGTGCCGGGTGTACTCGTATACAATGTCGATGCCATCGAAAGCAAAGCCTCGGCTGCGCTAGAGCAGCGCCTAGCCGCTGTGCCGCAAGTGCGCAGCCTCATAGATAGCAGCCTAGTTGACTTTGCCGATTGGAGCCGCGAGATGTTGGTGTCGCCTCTCATCCAGCGCATGAAAGCTGGCTTAGAGCAACTGCGCCAGCAAGAGCTAGACCGCTTCCAGAAAAAAGCTACGCCTGCCGAAGTAAAGCTGCTCGACGAAGCCACGCGCGCCTTTATGCAGAAAGTGCTGAAGCAGCACGTGCTTCAATTGAAAGCCGCTTGCCGACGCGACGAAGTTGAACAACTGCTGCCGTTGCTCACTAGCATTTTCGACTTAGAAGGCCAGTCAGTACCAGCTTAGAAGCTGCGCCGCTACTACCCTAAAATTGAAAAGGGCCGCTTGCACAAGCGGCCCTTTTTTTCAGGTTTCTGGGGTAGCTATTGCAGCTATCTAGCCAGAAGCGTTTTCATAGCGAGTAGTGAGCAAACTGCTCACTGGATAGATTGCGCTAGATGCGCGCGGAGTAATCCTCCAGGGTATCAATCACTTTCATTAACTGAGGTACCGCTAGTGCGTAGTAAATTTTGGTACCTATTTTGTTCGATTTCAGCACACCACGGTCTTTGAGGGTAATGAGGTGCTGCGAGGCAATGGCTTGAGGTAAGTCCAACGCCTGATAGATTTCGGTAACGGACATCTGCTGGTCTTTGCTGCCCTTGAGCTTACCCAGGAGGTCGACAATTGCCAGACGCTTGGGGTGAGACAGAACTTTCAGCATAGCGGCAGCGCGGTCCAGTTGTTGCGTTTCGACACGCGAATGCAGTGGTTTCATTGAAGAATATAGAGATGGGGAAATTGCGTATCTGTACTACGCTTGGGTAAGAAAATTAGTTCTTAAATACTTAATGCTTTAATTTATACATTGTTAATCAATCAGCTATATTCCAGTAAAGTAGACTTAACAATTTTAATACAGATAGGTTTTCAAATAAAATATTTAGCAATTTTTTCTGGCAATAATACCGTGTTCTCTTCATCGCCGGCAAGCATTTATGCAGTGCAAGCTTGATGAGTAGCGCTAGGTTAACAGGCCCTAGGCCGGCTACCAGGAGCTGGCTCGGCCAGAGCCAACTGGCAAGGTGCCAAGCGCGTATCGGCGGTATTGCTTCTTTTCACTTGAACCACGCAGTAGATGGAAATACCACCTTTCTTGCACCGTGAGGTGCTGGGTAATGAGTTATTAGATTATGTTTTTGCCCTCTTAATATTTGGTTTAGGAGCTGGCCTAAATCGATTGCTAACGCGGCTGCTAAGCCGCATTTTATTTCGGCTTACCAAGCGCTATACCGCCGGCATCACCGAACAAGAGCTACACGACTTATTTATCCAACCACTTAGCACCCTACTCTTCCTCTGCACTATTTATCTATCTTTCAGTGTTTTGCGCTATCCCCTGCCGCCTACGGCCGTGAAGGGGGTAGAGCCTTGGCCTAAGGTTGCTCTCCTTAACTTATTTCACCTAGGAGTTATTGTGACCATTGTGTGGGTAGTGCTACGTGTGGTCGATTTTGCCCTGCTGATGTTGCAGCGGCGTGCCGAACTTACGGCTACGCCGAGCTCGCAACGGCTCGACAATCAATTTCTGCCGTTTGCAAAGGACTTGCTTAAGGTTTTTGTGCTGCTTATCGGGCTCATGGTGATACTGGGCCGCGTGTTTGGGGTCAATGTAGTAGGTTTTGTGGGTACGCTGGGTATTGGGGGGCTGGCCGTGGCATTTGCAGCTAAGGAAAGTATCGAAAACCTGCTAGCCTCATTTACCATCTTCCTCGACCAGCCGTTTGGGGTGGGCGACCTAGTATCGGCCGGCGATGTGAGCGGTACGGTCGAGAAAATTGGCTTTCGTAGCACTCGCTTGCGCACAGCCGAAAAAAGCTTCCTGACCGTGCCTAACAAGAGCATGATTGACAAGCCCCTAGACAATCTTAGCCTGCGCACCTCGCGCCGGGTCGGCTTTACGCTTGTCTTCGACCAAAAAACGACCAGCACGCAGCTGCACGCTATCATCGAAGGAGCCGTAGCGGCTATCCAGCAGCACCCCCTGATTTTGCCCGATGTGCAAATGAAGTTTAATGCCCTTACCCCCAGTGGCAAGGAAGTTACGGTGCAGTACTTCGTAGAAACTACCAACTACGACGAGTACCTCGATACCAAGGAAGACCTCAACTATCGCATTGTGGAAGTAGTGGAGAAAGAAGGTGGCATTTTTGCCACTACCAGCACTACTACCAGTGTAAAGAGTAGCTAGGCTCAACGCTCTATACCTAAAAAGCGCGGCTGCCTTCCCCTTGGAAAGCAGCCGCGCTTTTTAGGTATAGAGCGTTGAGGAACTATCGACCGAACAGGCCGCCGAGCAGGCTGCCCATGCCACTGCCCAAGATGCCCCCGCCGCCTGCGCTGCGCGGCTGCGAGTTGGGCTGGCCACCTAGGCCACCTAGCACCGACATAATAGAGCCCAAGCCGCCGCTGCCCATAGAGCCCTGCTGCGGATAAGCCGAAGCAGCATTGCTGCCGCCGCCAAGCACCCCGCTAAGCAAGCCGCCGCCTAGTAGGCCACCGAGCAAGCCGCCCATAGAGCTGCCGCCACCTTGCCCACCGCCCAACAGGCCACCTAGCATACCGCCCATGTTGCCGCTGGGCTGGCCCTGGCTTTGGCCGCCGCCCATCACTTTCGAAATAACCATCGGCGCTACCACGCCTAGCAGGCCAGCCATTAGCGCACCCTTCGGAATGCCTACGTTGCTGAGCTTGTCGCCTAGGCCGCTCAAGAAGCCTTGCTTGTTGGGGTCCTCAGCGCTGTGCGGCACGTTGGCGGCTTGGTCAACTACATTTTCGAGCGTGGCCTTCTGCTCGGCATTCACACCTAGGTAGCTGGCCATTTTGCTTACCATGGCCTCTTCCTCGTTGGAGTAGGCACCATCGGCGCGGGCAAAACTGATGAGGTCGGTGATGAGCGAAAAGCGAAGGTCGCTGCCTTTGAGGGCGTCGAGGTTCTGCTGGATAGTTTCGTTACTTGAGCTTTGAGCAGCCTGCAGCACTTGCTGAGCCGCGCCTTGCGACAAGCCAGCTTGCTGCGTGAGGCGCTGCAAAAACTCCGCTTCGGGAGCCGAGGCTTGGCGGTCGGCAGTGGCAAGGGCCGCAATGGCACTGAGATAAGCCGTTTTTTCGGCCTCTGAATAATTCTGGAGCAGTTGGGTTTCCATGAGAAAGAAGAAAAGTGTGTGAAAAAACAGCCTTAGCACTGAGGCATTCGGCACTTCCCTAACGGCGGCGCCTAGTTTGCGTTACAAAGAGTCGCTAAAGCTTATTTCTAGCTGAAAATTTTTGTCCTTGAGCCTGAAAAGCTTATCCCTTTTAGGCCTCTGCCAGCCCCCCTTTTAGGCATTTTTTTAGCGGCGAGTTTTGCCATTCCAAAAAATCCTCCCATCTTTGTACTCCCAAACGGCCACAGCCACTCGGGGAAAAGGGAGATTAGCTCAGCTGGTTCAGAGCATCTGCCTTACAAGCAGAGGGTCACTGGTTCGAACCCAGTATCTCCCACACCAAAAACACCCACTCAGATTTTAATCCGAGTGGGTGTTTTGCTTTTAACCCCTTGCTAAGTCGCCGAATGCGGTGAGACGAGACCTTCGCTACGAGCTGAGGTGGTCGGCCATTCACCCGTAGGCGAATGGCCGACCAGTAAGCTTAGCGGAATAGCAACGAGGCAATGCCTAGGGTGACGAATATGTTAAAGGTCTGGGCTGCCAGGAAGGCGTAGAGTGGTCGCTTATTCTCTTGCTTAAACAAGTCACTGAAATTGGTTTCGAGCCCGATGCTGGTAAAGGCCAGCGCAAACCACAGCCCTTGGGCGCTTTTCAGACCACCTTTCACGGCTTCTGTAGTCGCGGGCGCGAGCACAAACGAAAACAGCAGTGAGGCTGCCACAAAACCGAGTACGAACTTGGGAAACCGCTCCCAGATGATGGCCAGCGTGGGCTTTTGCTCGGCGTCTTGGGCAGCGGGGTGATTAGTGTAGGTCCAGTAGAGCGAAATGGCGAAAGCGGCCACACCTAGGAGCACGTTTTGTGAAAATTTAACGATGGTGCTGATTTTCAAAGCAGTTTCGCCTACCAGCGTGCCCGAGGCTACTACTGCGCCGGTAGTGTCGATGCTGCCGCCGAGCCAAGCGCCAGTTACTTCTTGCGAGAGGCCCAGCCAGCGAGCAGCGTAGGGCATCACAATCATCATGGGGATGGCCGTGATGAGCACCAGCGAAATGACGTAGGACAGCTTCTTAGCGTCGCCTTTGATGGCGCCCGACGTGGCAATGGCCGCCGACACGCCGCAGATGGATACGCCGCTGGCTATCATCATCGTCAGCTCATCGTCGACCTTCAGCTTGCGGCAAAGCCAGAAGGCGAAGTACCACACCGATAGCACCACTACTAACGCCTGCACTAGACCTAGGGAACCCGCCTTGAGGATATCGGTGAAAATGACGCTGGTGCCCAGCAGCACCAACCCAATTTTTACGAATAGCTCGGTGGTGAGTGTGGCCCGCAGCCAGTCGGGCAGCCCAAACACATTGCTAACCAGCAAACCAATGAGTAGACTAAAAATCACCGCCTCTAGCCCGAAGCCCCGCGCCTGCGCACTGCCTGCCACCACCAGCGCTACTAGCGTGAGCCCATACACGAGCGGAAAGCCTAGGGCAAAATTGCGCACCGACTTGCCCGTGAGCCAGGCCCCGATGCCTGCCACCGCCGCTAGGTACACAAACTGGGTCAGAATAAGCCGCAGGTTGCTGACGCTAAGAACTTTACCAGTTAGCTCGGCCGTATTGAGCCAGTTGAATACTGGGGCCACGAACGGCACACCGAGCAGCGATAAGGCGATGAGCAGCGCCCCTAGCACCACAACTACCCAATCTTCGTGGAGGGTAAATGCGCGCTTGACCAGAATGGGAGAAACAGTTGACATAAGGAGAAATGAGGAAAATTTAGGCTTGGTACAAAGGCGAGGCGGGCAGGTGGAACACGTCGCGCAGGGCGCGCTTAGCGGCGTGATAGCCGCACATACCATGCACCCCGCCGCCGGGCGGTGTGGCCGACGAGCACAGATACAACCCCGCCTGCGAGGTGCGGTAGGGCGAGGCCCGCAGGGCCGGCCGCGTATATAACTGTCTGATATCTAACAACCCGCCATTGATGTCGCCCCCCACGTAATTGGGATTGTAGCTTTCCATCTGGGCCGTGTCGAAGGTGTGACGGGCGAGAATGCGCTCGCGAAAGCCCGGCGCGAAGCGCTCGACCTGACGCTCGATGGCCGCGGTGCTATCCACCCGCGAGCCGTTGGGCACGTGGCAGTAGGCCCAGGCGGTGTGTTGGCCGGCCGGGGCGCGGGTAGCATCGAACAGGCTTTGCTGGGCCAGTAGCACGAAGGGACGCTCGGGGTGCTGGCCTCGGGCAGCGGCTTGCTCGCCGGCGGCGATTTCGGCTAGAGTGCCGCCTAGGTGTACGGTGCCGGCCTGGGCGCACTCAGGTGCCGTGAAGGGAATAGGCTCGGCCAGTGCCCAATCGACTTTAAACACGCCCATGCCGTAGCGGTAGCGCCGCAGCTGCCACTGGTAAGTACTCGACAAGCTATGCCCCGCAATCTGCAAAAGCTGCGCAGGCGTCACGTCGAAAAGCACAGCTTTGGCAGGAGGCAGTTGGGCGAGCGAGCGCACATAGGTGCCCGTTTCGACGTGCCCGCCCAGCGCCCGGAAGTGCGCCACCAGCGCATCGGCGATGGCCTGCGAGCCGCCCCTAGGTAGGGGCCAGCCGCCGCGGTGCGCCGCAATGAGCAGCACCAGCCCGATGGCCGAAGTAGTCAGGTTGCTCAGCGGCTGAATGGCGTGGGCCGCCATGCCAGCAAATAGGCCCTTGGCTTTTTCGCCCTGAAAGCGCCGCGTGAGCACCGTGGCCGGCAGCAGCGCCGACAAGCCAAACTGCGCCATGTCGAGCGGGTGCTTGGGGAAGTGTAGCGGGGCCAGCACATCATTAGCCAGGCCGGGCCAACTAGCCACTAGCGGTGCGAGCAGACGTTGGTAAGCTTTGGCATCGGGCCCTAGGCCCTGGGCGGTGTCAGTTAAAGAGTTTACCACAGTGGCCGCCGTGCCATCGTCGAACGGGTGGGCGGCGGCCACGGGCGGCGTGAGGTATTCTAGCCCATACTGCGCCAGCGGCAGGGTTTGAAAAAACGGCGAGGCTGCCGCCAGTGGGTGAATGGCCGAGCAGATGTCGTGGCGAAAGCCGGGCAGCGTGAGCTCGGCCGTGCGTAGGCCGCCGCCAAGCTCTTTTTTGCCTTCGAGCAGCAGCACCGATAAGCCAGCCTGCTGCAAGGTGATGGCGGCCGCCAGCCCATTAGGGCCCGAGCCAACTACGACGGCATCATACGTGGAATCACTCATGCGGAAGGGGCTGGCACTAATTGCCAGCCAGAAAAACAGGGGGCTTAGTATTGGCCAGCCGAAAGCGTGGACTCGGACAAGGTGTAGCGACGGTCTACCCGGTCGAGCACCACGTACAACGAGTCCCTATGTTCGTCAGTCCCACGCAGTACGACGCGGCGGCCGCCATCGGTGGTACGGTACGCTAATATCAGGTGGTCGCGCTGCTCGGGGCGCTGCTCAGCTTTAATGCCGCGGTCGCGGCGAGTGCTGTACGCCAGCGGATTTATTTTCTTGGTCTCGTCGCCGATGCGGGCTAGGGCCGTGGCCGGAATCCACTTGGCCAGCGAGGCCTGGTACTTGGCCTGCTGCGCGGCTACCTGGCCACCTAGGTAGCTGCCGCCAGCATCGCCGCCGTAGCCATTGGAGTGGCTGGCCGCGATGCTGCTACCCTGCGGGGCGCCGGCCGGGGCGGCTGGGCGGTTACCCCGGTCTTTGCGGTCGGTGCCAGTACGGATTTTGCTTTGCAAATACAGCGTGTGGCCGGTGGTGTCGGCGTCGTAGTAGAATACGCGCTGCCCCCCGGCCAAGCCCGTTGTTTCGAAGGTGCGATTAATGTCGCGCATGGGCGAGCCGCCGCCGTTTGACAAATCCAGCTTGAGCGGCCGGTTGACCTTATAGGTAAAGCTGCTCCACTTTTCAAACGTGGCCTGCTGCCAGCGTATGCTATCGAGCGGCGAGTAGGGAATGACCTGGCCGTTGCGGCGAAACTCGGTGACGTTATAGAGCCCGCGTAGCGCGGCCACGCCCTTTTGCGCGGGCTGCTTGTAGGGGTCGAAGCGGAAATTCAGGTATTCGAGATAAGTCAAATACACCAGAAAAATGGCTATAGTCGTCACCTTCAGCCCTAGGCGACCCAGGCGCTGCCACGCCACCCGAAAGTGCGGATAGTAATGCTGCGGCACTGTGTAGCGCTCTCGAATTAGCAGGTTGTAAAGGTTAGGAATATCCTGCACCATCAGGAAGGCCGCCAGCAGTACGAAGTACGAGCTGTACACGTGCACCCCACCGTCGTAAGCGAAGTTGACAAATACGATATCGCCCAGCGCTCCGAGCAGCAGCGCGGCCCCCAGGAAAGTAGTGCGCCGAAAGAACAGTAGTACGCCGGCCAGCGTCTCGACCACGCCCGCAAACACTTGGTACCAAGGTACAATACCAATTTGCAGCCAGAATATCTTCTGGGCCGTCATGTCGCCAAAGTTGCTGTTGAGCAGGCCAATGGATGGGTACGGCATTTGGGTTGGGAAGAGCTTGGTGAAGCCAAACCCAATGATGCCGATGCCTGCCCGAAACCGCACCACGACACGCAGCCAGTAGTAGAGCACCTCGTATTCCTCGCGCTGGCGGTCGAGCAGGGTCCAGACCAAGCCGATGACGAAGGAGACACCTAGGGCGATAAACCAGTTGCCGTAGCCTAGCAGCACAGGCGTGCCTCCCTCCCCGCCCCCACTCAGGAAGAACGACGGGGAGAAGCGCGCGATGTCGTACACATCGCGGTAGTGCCCGTGTAGCCAGTCGATGGTGACGAGATTTTTGTACCACCCCCCATCGCTAGGCAGCGACAACAGCACGAAAAATGGAAAGGCAATGCGAAACAGCACGCGCTGCCAAGGTTGCCAAGGCCGGCGAGCAGCAGTGGCGGGCGGCGCGGTAGCTACGGGCGTCTCAAGCGTGGTAGTTGCCATGAGGAAAGAGAGATTACGATTAAGAAATGGCTGTCATGCAGAGCGCAGCGAAGCATCTTGCATGCTGGCGTTGGATGATATTGCGCCGCGCGAGATGCTTCGCTGCGCGCTGCATGACTAATAGTTACAGCCGCAACCCGCCGCGCCGGCCAGTTTTACCGGCTTCTTCCAGCAGGTATTTCTTCTTGCGTTTTTCGAGCACCACGTAGAGGGCGCGGCCCTGCTCATCGCGGCCAGTTAGGGTGATGGTGGTAGCATCGGGGCGGGCTAGGTGCAGCGTCAGCGGCTGGCTGCCTTCTCTGGGGTTGCGGTTGCGCAGCGTCAGGGTCTGGCCATCGGGGCCGAGGGTGTAGCCGTAGTAGTGGCGGCCCGCCGCGCCCGCAAACTCGAAGTTGCGCTCGATGTCCTGGGAAGGAATTATCTCTTCATTGCTAGGGTCTAGGGCCACTGGCTGGTTTGAGCGCACGCTGAGCGTGGCCCATTTCTCAAACACGACATCTTGCCAGCGGTCGGGGTCGGTGGCCGAGTACGGGTGCACCTGCCCCGCCAGCCGAAACTCGCGCACGTTATAGAGCCCGGCGGCTCCTGCTAGGCCTGGCGCCGTGGGATAGTGGTAAGTCCCTTGTTGATAGGCCGCATAGGCCTTTACCCCATACAGTCCCACAAACAGTAGGATAAAGGCGGCTTTGGCTACACGCTTGGTTTCGCGTGGCCAGCCGGCCGGCAATACCAGGCGAAAGCGGTTGGGCCGGGTGGGCAGCTCCAATGTCAGCAGCCGATTGAGGCGAGCCAAATCGTACCAGAGCACTAGCAAGCCGAGCACAATGAGGTAGAAGCTATACACATACTCGCCGCCCTCGTAAGCCAGGTTCGAGAGAAACACGTTGCCTAGAAACGTGAGCAGCAAGAAGGCCCCCGTGCTGGCCGTGCGGCGGCTCAGCAGCAGCACAGCGCCTAGGATTTCGACTAACCCCAGGAATGATTGGTACGAGGGCACGATACCTAAGCTCAGGGCGAAGATTTTCCAATCGCTTAGGTCGCCGTAGTGCGTGTTGAGATGGCTCAGCGAAGGCATTGGGGCCTGCATCGGAAAGAGCTTGAGGAAGCCATAGCCCAGCAGCGCAGCTGCCAGCCGGTAGCGCACCAGCACCCGCAGCCAGTAATACAAGGTGTTGTATTCGGTGCGGTTACGGTCTAGCGCACTCCACCCTAGGGCCCCTACTGCTGCAATGGCCACCACTACGCCCCAATTAGCGAAGGTGTCAGGGCCAGCGAAAAAGCGCGGCGTGTAGTGCGTCAGCCGAAACAAGTCGCCGAGCGACAACCCCGCCCAGTGCTGCACTAGGTCGCGGTAAAACTTCCAATCCAGCGGCACCACTTGCAGGAAGTAGTATAGGAAGGCGAAGCGAAACACTACCTTTTCGGCCCCCGACCACGTGTTGAGTTCTGGCGTGGGGCCTAGGGCCGCCGCAAGCGGTGCGGAAGCTACCGGCGCAGTCCCTAGGTTGGGCGTATTGCTCATTGGCGCGAAGAAGTAGGCCGAGGGAAATCCCGATTCGTCGCGCTGCGCCCGTGCTGCGGCCGCCGACTGGTTATCAACTTGATGAGGCATGGCAGAAAGCTCCTTAAATCAATTAATAGCCAGCATTTTGAACCAAGGCCGCATCGACTTGCAACTGACTGATGGGCAGCGGTAGCAGCAACCGGAAGGCCGGCAGTGGCGCCCCGCTGCTCAGCGGGTCGGCAAAGACCGTGGCGGCCCGCCCGGTGCGCACCAGGTCAAACCAGCGGTGTGGCTCTAAGGCAAATTCGAGCCGGCGCTCTTCCTCAATAACTTGCAGGATAGCGGCTTGGGTAGTGGCCGGGCTGGCGGTCAGCCCAGCGCGGGTGCGCACGGCGTTGAGGTCGGCCAGAGCATCGGTCAGCTTGTTTTGGCGGGCGCGGGCCTCGGCCCGAATGAGGTATTGCTCGGCTAGGCGCAGCACGTAGCTGGGGTCCGAGCCGGGGTTGCGGTAGTAGAGGTTGCCGTACCAGGTGGTGCCTAGGTTGGCAAGCAAGGTGCTGCGGCCGCCCGGCGTGTTGTTGGGCGCGGTGGTGAGCAGCGCTACCAGGCCGGCATTGGGGGCCCACTGCCGGGTGCCGCCGTTGGCGGTGGGCTGCCAGTTGCTACGGTGGCCGTTGACCTCGGTAGTACCGTTGTAGAAAATCTCAAAAATCGACTCGCGCGTGCCTCGGGCGTTGTTAGCAAACCAAGCGTTGAATGGAGCGACCAGCTGGTAGTTAGATTGGTCGCTGATAACGCGGGTGGCGTAGTCTTCGGCCAGTGCCCAGTTGCCCTGGTACAGGTGCAGCCGAGCCTTGAGCGCCCACGCTGCCTTGCGGGTAGCGCGGTAGCGGTCATTGGCACCTAGGGTAGTGGGGTTAGGCAGCAGCGGCTCGGCCGCGTCGAGGTCGCGCAGAGCCTGGGCGTAGGTATCGGCCTGGCTGGCGCGGGCAATACCTTGGTTGTCAGTAGCCGTGCGGGTGGGCTGCAAGATGAGCGGCACCCCGCCAAACGTGCGGGCCAAATCGAAATACGCCAGTCCCCGAAGGAAATACGCCTCGCCTAGGTACTGATTGCGCAGGGCGTTGGTCAGCAGCGGGTCCGACACGGTGGGCACGTTGGCTAGCACGTGATTGGCGCGGTTGATGGTCACGTAGATGCTCGACCACACCGTGCTGACGGTCGAGTTGTCAGAGCGCACGTTGTGGCTCACAAACTCTTGCACCTGCGACTGCGTGCCGGTCCACTGAATGTCGCCCCCGCCTAGGTAGCCAATCGACTGGAAGCTAGTGCCGTAGTAGCCGCTGCTACCTAGGGCGCTGTACACGCCATTGAGCGCCGTCAAGGAAGATTGCTGGTCCACGATGGTGGCGTTGTCGGCAATAGCCTCGCGGGGCTGCACGTCTAGATAGCTGCTGCATGCCCCCAGGGCCAGCACCAGCGCCATGCCCAGAAAGGGCGCGATGCTTTTTAGGTACGCGATGGAGAAAACCGAAAGCTGCACGGTCTGGCGCAGCTGCGCTGCCTGGCGCCGAATGGCTGCCCGCTGGCGAAAAGTAGTAGCTGACATATAAAATTGACCGTTAAAAAGTTGCGTTCACGCCCACTTGCCAGCTGCGCGGCTGGGGCGGCGTACCTAGGTCGATACCCTGCTGGTTGGCGTCGCTGCTAGATGCCGATTCGGGGTCGAGGCCAGTGTATTTGGTGAGCAGCACTAGGTTGGTGCCCTGCGCGTAGAGGCGCACTGTGCCGCCGAGCAGGTGCCGGGTCACGCTTTCGGGCAGCGTATAGCCAAGGCTCACGTTACGCAGCCGGATAAACGAGCCGTCTTCGAGCCAGCGGCTGCCGCCATCGAGGTAGTTGTTCACGTTGATGCCGTCGGCTTTGGGTACGTCGGTCACATCGCCGGGCTTTTGCCAGCGGGCCAGGTTGCTGGCGAAAATCACCCGGGCGTCGTCGCGCGCGCCGCCACCCTCGCCAAAGAAGCGATTGTGGTTGTATACCTTGTTGCCAGATTGAAATGAGACTAGCACGCTGGCATCAAAGCCTTTATAGGTAAGTGTATTGGTAAAGCCGCCGAAGAATTTAGGCCAGATACTTCCCACAATCTGCCGGTCAGCGGCCGTGATTTTGCCGTCCTTGTTCACGTCGTCGTACACCGCGTTGCCAGTCTGCGGGTCTACGTAAAGCTGCTTGTACACCCAAAATGAGTAGAGCGGGGTGCCCTGCTGCTGCAAAATCAAGTTGCGGCTGCCAAACTGAATGGGCGTGGCCAGCTGCTCAATGTTATTGACGTTGCTGGCAATGTTGAAATTAGTTGTCCAGTTCAGCCCGCCCGCACTGCGCAGGTTCACCGTGTTCAGGGCAAATTCCAGCCCTTTGTTACTGATTTCAACCGCGTTGCTCCAATAGGAGCTAAAGCCCGTGGTGGCCGGCTCGGTCAGCTGAATCAGCCCGTTCTTCGTGTATTTGTAGTAGGCGTTGAATTCCAGCGTAATGCGGTTATCGAGAAAGCCTAGGTCAAGGCCCACGTTAGCCTGGCTGGTTTGCTCCCACTTCAGGTTCTCATTGCCCAGTTGCTGCGGCGCGATGCCGGGGCCGCCTAGGTAGTTGGCGCCGCCGCTCCACAGCCCACGCGCCGCGAAGTTACCGATGCCGTTCTGGTTGCCCGTCAGGCCATAGCTAGCGCGCAGCTTCAGGTCGCTCAGCCAACGCGCCTCCTGCAGGAACTTCTCCTGCTTTACCCGCCAGGCAGCCCCCACGCTCGGGAAATACCCCCACTGATTGGCCGCCCCAAAGCGCGAGGAACCATCGGCCCGAAAGCTGACATTCAGCAAGTACCGGTCGTCAAAATTGTAGTCAACGCGCCCAAAAAACGAGGCCAGCCGGTAGCCTGTCCAGTTCTCGGTGCTGCTTGTGACGGAAGCCGCCGAAATTTCCCGGAAGGAGTTGTTGGGAAAGCCTGTGCCCTGCGCAAACGTGCGGTGGTAGGTGTCACTTTGCAAGCCCTGGCCCACCACTACACCCACGCGATGCTTGCCCCACTGCTGCCGGTAGGTCAGCGTGTTCTCATTGAGCAAGGAGGTGTACTGCGCATTGCTCGACGTGGCCAGCCCACCCACACCCGCCCCCGCAATGAGCAGCGTATTCCAGTACTCTTTCTCGTCGTAGTTGTTAAAATCGACCCCTAGGCTGGTCCGAAACTTCAGATTCGGCAAAAGCTGCACATCGCCATACAGGTTGCCGATATAGCGCAAACTGGTCGAGTTAACATCGTAGTTATCAATGAGCAGCTGCACATTGTCGAAACTGGCGCGGCTCACCAGCCGCCCACTTTCATCGTAGGGCGAGAGCAGCGTGGGGGTGTGCAAGGCAGCCTGCAAGAGGCCGCCGGCCGGGCCATCGCCGGCGCGCCCCTCGTTGCGGTAGGTGCGCGTGAAGGTGTTGCTTACCCCAATCTGCACCTTATCCGACAGCTTCTGGTCGAGGTTTAGCTTAAAGTTAGCTCGCTGAAAATCAATCGGCCGCAAGATGGATTCCTGCTTGGTATAGCCGCCGCCTAGGTAGTAGCGGCTCGCCGCATTGCCACCCGATACCGACACATCGTAGTTCTGCAAGCGCGCTGTGCGGAACACTTGCCCTAGGCGGTCGAAAGTCGGCTGCTCCTCGGGCAGCCCGCGCCCCCCTTCCGACGCGGGCCGGAAGGGCCGGGTGGCATAGTTGCCGTTGGTATTCAGCCAGTACTCGTTTACCAGCGTGGCGTGCTCGGGGCCAGTGGCTAAGTCCCACAGCTTGGCCGCTTTGGCCCAGCCCTGCGACACATCTACATTCACCTTCGGCTTCTGGTTGAAGTTACCGCGCTTGGTCGTCACCAGAATCACGCCGTTGGCCCCGCGGGCGCCGTACAGCGCCGTCGCATCAGCATCTTTGAGCACTTCAATGCTCTCAATGTCAGACGGATTCAGGTCGGCAATAGGCGATGTCGCCTTGCCCCCAGTGCTAATGGTTTGCAGGCTGTTATTGTTGATAAATACGCCATCTACCACGTACAGCGGGGTATTCGACCCGTTGATGGTGGTGGCGCCGCGCACCCGCACGTTCACCGCCTGGCCGGGCACGCCAGAATTTGACGATATCTGCACGCCTGGCACCTTGCCTTGCAGTTGCGCGTCGAAGCTGCCCACGGGGAGCGCCTTGGTGTCGCTGGGGTCTACCTTGGCGATGGCGCCAATCAGGTTTTTGCGCTGCTGGGTGCCATAGCCTACTACCACCACTTCGTTGAGTTGGCCTTGCGTGGGTACTAGCCGCACCGTCAGGCCACTCGCGCGCCTGGCCCTGACTTCCTGCGTTTTATAGCCCACATAAGAAATCAGCAGGGTCGCGTCTTCAGGCACGCCGGCTAGGGTGAAGTTGCCCTGCTCGTCGGTAGCGGTGCCGGCAGCGGTGCCCTTTAGGCGCACCGTTACGCCGGGCAGGCCGGCCCCATTTTCATCAAGCACTTTGCCGCTAAAGGGCTCATCGGCCACCAGCAGCGGCAGCACACTCGCCCCGTGGGCCGCTTGCGTTGCGGCCGGCAGCCCCAGCGTGAGCAGGAGCATGGGTAATGGAAATTTCATAAAATTTACTTAACCTGATAGCAAAAGCTGGGGGATGCTGGGCTGCGGCAGCAAGAGAGGCGACGGGGCTATGCGCAAAGCCGTCGGGGGCAGCAGGTAGCCTGTAGTTGGGCTACAGTGGTCGCTAAAATGTTTTTGCAAACCGTGGCAGCACGATGGGCAAAAAGCTTATACCAAGAAATCCTTACTAGACACGCCACTAGGCGAGCTATAGCCTAGGTCGGCAACAATCCTATTTCGCAAGCACGCCACAGCTACTTCGACTAGCGCATAAGCGCGCCGCAGGTCATACTCAACTATCTGCCTACGGGCTGCTGCGTACAAAATGTAGCGAGCAGCACCTAGCCACACGTGCTGTAAACCCACGAAAAAGAATTGGACCCACCGGACACAACATTGCAGCAGAAGCTACACCTGGTGAGCAGCAAGCTCTACCTAGCAGAAACGCCCGTAATGGAGTATATCAGCGCTACTTCGTGTCCGTGGCTGCAGCCAATGCGCCGCAACAACAGCACTGCGCAGCAGTACCGGTGGCGGAGAAGGTAAGGAGGCAGCGGAAGTGGAACACGGTGTTTGTTTTTATAATAGCCAGGCACCTTGCGTTGGCTTTCAGTTGGCACCGTTCCAGCGGGTGGCTAGAGGTTGCCGGCGGTTCATCGAGTCTGTCTCTCCGCGCCTCGGTATAAAAACGTTCCTTCTGAGGAAGGATTGAATGGACCAAAGGTAAAAGAACGAAAAGCAGAATTGCAATTAATTTTTTGTTTCCTTCAATCTAAGCAAAAGTAGAGAACAGCATAATACACTATGATAATGAATTATATAGCAGAAAAATCATTATTACACCAGTGCTAGCACATGGGTAGCACTGGTGGCAACGCAATGCACCTTAGTGTTCCCCTATCACTTTAACATAAGAACCTTCAACTACGAGCATGGACCTTTTGCCACCTAGGCAGTAGTGGTAAACCAGCGCCATCAATCTAAACAAACATTTGTTTGTGTTTATTTGTACTTGAAAAGAGCGCGCTGCCTCCACAGCCGCTTCTTGCCCTACCCCTCTCCCACCCACCAACAGCGCTTCCCATGCTGTTCAACCCTGCCATCGAGCGCTTGCCGCTGCCTCAACTGCGCGCCCTCCAAAACGCCCTGCTCAAGGAGCAGGTGGCGTATGTCTACGACCGGGTGCCGTTCTATAAGCAGAAGTTTGACGCGCTAGGTGTGCACCCGACTACGTTTCGAGGATTGGAGGACCTAGGGAAGCTAGGCTTTACTAAAAAGACGGATTTTCGGGATAACTATCCCTTCGGCCTGTTCGCGGTGCCCGAAAACGAGGTGGCGCGACTGCACTGCTCCAGCGGCACCACGGGCAAGGCCACAGTGGTCGGCTATACGGCCGGTGACCTCGACATCTTTGCCGAAGTGGTAGCCCGTTCGCTGGCCGCCGCTGGTTGCCGGCCTGGCATGAAGCTCCAGAATGCATATGGATACGGCCTCTTCACCGGCGGCCTGGGTATCCATTACGGCGCCGAGATGCTGGGGCTGACGGTCATTCCTGTATCGGGCGGCAGCACCGACCGACAGCTACAATTACTCCAGGATTTTCGGCCTGAAATCATTTGCGCTACCCCCTCTTACGCGCAGGTGCTGGCCGAGGAAATCAAGCGGCGCGGCATTAGCCCCGAAGACATCAATCTACAGTACGCCGTGCTCGGGGCCGAGCCCTGGACTGACACTATCCGCCAGCAAGTGGAAATGGGTTTGCGCGTGAAAGCCACCAATATCTACGGCCTCAGCGAAATCATGGGCCCTGGCGTGTCGCAGGAAGACGTGAACGAGCGCGGCACTGGCAGCTACGTCTGGGAAGACCATTTCTACCCCGAAATAGTAGACAAGCACACCGGCGAGCCAGTGGCCGAAGGTGAACTGGGCGTGCTAGTATTCACGACCTTGACCAAAAAGGCCATGCCTATTTTGCGGTACTGGACCAATGACATCACCAATCTTACCTACGACTACTCCGAAAGCCGTACGCACGTGAAGATGGGACCTATCCGCGGCCGAGCCGACGACATGCTCATCATTCGCGGAGTCAATTTCTTTCACACCCAGGTGGAGGATATTCTCAGCAGCCTACCCCAGGTGAGCCCTTACTACCAAGTGGTGGCCTCGCGCCGTGGCAGCATGGATGAGGTAGAAGTAAGCGTAGAAATCGCTGAAGAACTGATGCGCGACCTAGGCCTGGAAACGGTGACCGCCGATACCGTGCAGCAGCACGACTGCTTGCAGGCGCTGCAAGGCTCGTTTGCCAAAAAAATCAAGGACAACATCGGGCTGAGCATGAAGGTGACGCTGCTCGGTTTCGGCACGCTGCCGCGCAGCGAGGGCGGCAAGCTCAACCGCGTGCGCGACTTGCGGTCGCTAGCATAAGGGGCCTTACCTAACGGATAACACTGAAATTAGAAACAGAAGCATATGCCTCCCAAAACCGCTCCTAACCCCGCCCCGACGGCCACGCCGCCCGCCACGGGCGCAGCGCGGGTGGTAAAAAAGCGCCGCCCCGAACAACGGCAGCTTATTCTGGACGAGGCGGCGCACCTGTTCAAGGAGCGCGGCTTCGGCAGCTCGTCGATGCGCGACCTAGGGGCGCGGGTGGGACTCGACGCGGCCAGCATGTACAACCACATCAAGTCGAAAGACGAGATTTTAGAAATCATTTGCTTCCAGGTGTCGGATACCTACATCGCGCAACTGACTGAGGTGGAGCAGATGGAGGCGAATTACCTCGAAAAGATAACCGAGCTGCTGCGCCGCCACGTGCGCCTGATGACCAAGGACGGCGCTGCCGTATCGGTGGCCAACAACGAATGGAAGGCCCTAACCGAGCCACGCCTGACCGAATTTAAACAGGCCCGCAAGCGTTATGAGAAAGGCTTTGCGGCGCTTATTGAGCAAGGCATTGCGGCAGGCGAGTTGCAGGCCGTGAATGTATCAGTGGCCTTGTTTACGCTGCTCTCGGCGGTGCGCTGGGTCGAGCTGTGGTATCGGCCGGGGCGCAACTTGTCGGCCGCTGAGCTGGAAAACGACCTCCTTACGATGCTCCTCGACGGGCTGAAAAAACCTACCGCATGAGCCGCTTTCACAAACTCAAAATCAAGCACATTGCCCGCGAAACGCCCGACTGCGTGCGCGTGACGCTCGACGTGCCCGCCGACCTGCGCGAGGCGTTCCGCTTCACACAGGGCCAGTACCTCACGTTTCGGCGCATCCATAATGGCGAGGAACTGCGCCGCTCGTACTCCATTTGCAGCAGCCCGCTTGATAATGAGTGGCAGGTAGCCATCAAGAAAGTGCCGGAAGGCCGCTTTTCGTCACTGGCCGTAGATGGCCTGCGCGCCGGCGAAGAGTTGGAGGTGATGCCGCCGGCCGGGCACTTCCACACCGCGCTGCACCCCACGCAGGCCAAGCACTACGTGGCGTTTGCGGCGGGTAGCGGCATCACGCCCATTTTCAGCATCGTGAAAACGGTGCTGCTGACGGAGCCAAACAGCCGCGTCACGCTGGTGTACGGCAACCGGGGCCGCAATTCTATCATCTTCAAAGAAGCCCTGGAAGCGCTCAAAAACAAGTTTTTGCACCGCCTAAGCGTGTACCACATCCTAAGCCGCGAGCAGGGCGACGCCGATTTGCTATTCGGCCGCATTAATGAGCAGAAGGCTAAGCAGTTTCTCGAAAAGGTGGTGCCTGCCAGCCAGATTGACGAGTGCTTCCTGTGCGGCCCTGAGGACATGGTAAACGGCGTGCGCACGGCCCTTACCAGCGCCGGCGTAGCGCCCGAGAAAATTCACTTCGAGCTGTTTGGCTCGGCTAATGCGGGCAAAGCCGGCGCGGCCAAAGCCAAGTTGCCGCCCGTGGGCGAGGACGATAAAAAGAGCCTAGTAACGCTGAAGCTGGATGGAGGTGCGCGCCTGCTAGAAATGTCGTACTACGGCAATACCATCCTCGACGCGGCGCTAGAAAGCGGCATTGACGCTCCCTATTCCTGCAAAAACGGCATGTGCAGCACCTGTCTAGCCCGCGTCACGGAAGGCCGCGTAGAAATGGATGTAAACTACTCGCTTTCCGAAGCAGAAGTGGCCAAGGGCTACGTGCTCACCTGCCAGGCACGGCCCGTGACGGAGCAAGTAACTGTAGACTTTGACCAATGAGCACTTTCGCGGTAATGCAGGCCGCCGAGTTCGGCCATTTGCCCGTATGGGCTGGCAGCCGGGCCGCATTACCCCGGCCTCTTTGGCCTATGAACTTACAATCTACCTCCAGCGGTAGCTCGTCCCAGACTGCGTACGTGTACCGGGTACTCACTACGGTGGGCATCACCTTACTAGTTCTTATGCTGACGGGCTTGTTGGGCCTGGCATTCAGCGTGTGGCTGCGGCTACTGGCGGCGCTGCTCATTGCGCTGCCGTTGCGCGCGGGGGGCGACTGGCTACACCGCCGTACTGGCATGCCGGCTGGCCTAGGGCTACTGCTAACCACGTTGCTGGTGGTAGCGGTGCTGGGCGGCATGGGGTGGCTGTTTTCGGCCCGCATCGGCGACCAGGTTCGAGGGCTCCAGCAGCAACTACCCCAGGCCGTGGCCGATGTGCAGCAGCGCGTACAGGGTACCGAATGGGGGCAGTGGCTGGCCCGCGAAAACGTCGACTACACCAAGGTAGTCGGTGGCACGTCGGAGTGGCTGGGCCGAGCCACGGGTATTTTTTCAACTACACTCAGTGTAGTGGCCGATGGCTACGTCATTATTTTTCTGGCGCTGTTCTTGGCCTTGCAGCCCAAGGTATACCGCGCCGGGCTGGTGATGCTGGTGCCCAAAGCTGGCCGCGCCCGTGCTAATGAGGTGCTCGACTGCATTAGCAGCACGCTGGTAAATTGGGTGTTGGGCCGGCTGGTGTCGATGCTGTTTGTGGGTGTGCTCACGTGGCTGGGCCTCACGCTAATGGGTATGCCCATGGGCGCGGTGCTAGGGCTGTTTGCTGGGCTGGTAACATTCATTCCCAATATCGGCCCCATCGTGTCGATGGTACCGGCCGTGCTGCTAGCCTTCGTGCACGGTGGGCCGCAGGAGGCGCTCTACGTGGTGGGGCTGTACTTAGCGGTGCAAACCTTGGAAAGTTCGGCCGTGTCGCCGGTGGTGCAGCAGCGGCTCATCTCGATGCCACCGGCGCTCATTCTCGCCGGGCAGTTGATTATCGGCTCGTTTACGGGGCTGCTGGGCCTCACGCTGGCCACGCCCATCATCGCCATTATTGTGGTGCTAGTTAAGATGTTGTATGTGCAGGATGCCCTGGGTGACGAGGAGGTAAAAGTATAACCTAGGCGCTTTGTTTTTTGCTTTAAATAAAATCGTTACCTTTTAATTATCAGCTGTATGGAAACGCTAGAGAAGCCCGCCCTCACGCAGGAAGAACAGTTCCAGGCCCGCATCGACGCCGACGTGCGCATCGAGCCCAAGGACTGGATGCCCGACGCCTATCGCAAAACGCTGATTCGGCAGATTTCGCAGCACGCGCACTCCGAGCTGGTGGGGATGCTGCCCGAAGGCAACTGGATAACCCGCGCCCCCTCGCTCAAGCGCAAGTCCATTCTGCTTTCGAAGGTGCAGGATGAAGCCGGCCACGGCCTCTACCTCTACAGCGCCGCCGAAACCCTAGGTGCCAGTCGCGACCAAATGCTGGCCGACCTGCACTCGGGCAAAGCCAAGTACAGCAGCATCTTCAACTACCCCACCCTGAGCTGGGCCGATATGGGCTGCGTGGGTTGGCTGGTCGATGGCGCCGCCATCCTCAACCAGGTGCCGCTGTGCCGCACTAGCTACGGGCCGTATGCGCGAGCTATGGTGCGGGTGTGCAAGGAAGAAAGCTTCCACCAGCGCCAGGGCTTCGAGGTAATGCAGACGCTCTGCGAAGGTGCGCCCGCCCAGAAGGAGATGGCCCAGGAAGCCCTCAACCGCTGGTGGTGGCCTACCCTAATGATGTTTGGCCCTAAAGACTCGGAATCGCCCAACACCGAGCAGTCGATGAAGTGGCGCATCAAGCGCTTCACCAACGATGAGTTGCGCCAGAAATTCGTGGACATGATGGTGCCTCAGGCCGAGTTCCTAGGTCTCACCGTGCCCGACCCAGCCCTCAAGTGGAACGAGGAGCGCAAAGCATACGACTTCGGCGAGGTGAACTGGGAAGAGTTTTGGCAAGTGGTAAAAGGTAACGGTCTCTGCAATGCCGACCGCCTGCAAGCCCGCGTGCAAGCGCACGAAGAGGGCGCCTGGGTACGCGAGGCGGCCAACGCGCACGCCGCGAAGCGCAAGGCGCGGGAGGGGGTAGGGGCTTAACGTCTAACCCCACCCCCGGACCCTCCCCTCCGGGAGAGGGGAGCCAACCGTAAGCTAACGTCATTCAGTCGCCAGGCTCCCCTCTCCCGGAGGGGAGGGGTCGGGGGTAGGGCCTCATGGTTGTTAAGGCAAAAAAGTTATACAAACTACCTATATGAACCAGTCCGAATGGCCTCTTTGGGAGGTCTTTATCCGCAGCAAGCAGGGCCTCGACCACAAGCACGTGGGTAGCCTGCACGCCGCCGATGCTACGATGGCCATCCAAAATGCGCGTGACGTGTACACGCGCCGCCTTGAAGGCGTGAGCATTTGGGTGGTCGAGTCGACGCACATCCACGCCTCCAACCCCGACGATGCCGAAGCTTTCTTCGACCCGGCGGCCGATAAAGTGTACCGGCACCCCACATTCTACGATGTGCCGGATTCCATTAAACACATGTAATGCTGCTCACTATGCAAGCTGCCCCTTCCGAATCTGCTGCCCTGGCTACCTACTCCGCGGAGGTGCGGCAGCTGCTGTTTCAATACGTGTTGCAACTGGCTGACACCAGCCTCATCCTAGGCCACCGCCTGAGCGAGTGGTGCGGCCACGGTCCCATCCTGGAACAGGACCTCGCGATGGCCAACATCGCCCTCGACCTGCTGGGCGAAACCCGCAGCCTCTACCAATACGCCACCGAGCTCGAAGGAAAAGGCCGCACCGAAGACGACCTGGCCTACCTACGCTCGGCCGTGGAGTACCGTAACCCGCTGCTAGTTGAACAGCCCAACGGCGACTTTGCGCACACCATCGTGCGGCAGTTTTTGTTTGACAACTTCCACTATCCCTTCCTGAAACAGCTCAAAAGCAGCCCCGACGAGCGCCTAGCCGGCATTGCCGAAAAAGCCGTGAAGGAAGCCGCCTACCACCTCAAGTGGAGCTCGGAGTGGATAATTCGCCTCGGCGACGGCACGCCCGAAAGCCGGCAGCGCGTCGAAAAAGCCATTGCCAGCCTCTGGCGCTATGCCGCCGAACTGACCACGCCCACCGCCACCGAAAAGGCGTTGCAAGAAGCCGGCATCATCCCCGATTACGCCGCGTTGCAACCCACCATGGCGGCCCACGTGGCGCGCGTGCTGGAAGAAGCCACCCTGCCTACCCCCCCGGCGAGCAGCTTTGGGCTGGCGGGCGGCAAGGAAGGGCGGCACAGCGAGCACCTCGGGTACATTCTCACCGAGCTGCAATACGTGCAGCGCGCCTACCCCGGCCTCACATGGTAGCCACCGCCCTCACCGAAGCCCGCATCTGGGAGCTGCTCGACGAGGTGCTCGACCCCGAGGTGCCGGTGCTCAGCATTCTGGACCTGGGCATCGTGCGCGGCGTGCAAGTAGCCGGCGAGCTGGTGACGGTGCACATCACGCCCACCTACTCGGGCTGCCCGGCCATGAACACCATCGCCACCGACATCCGTCTGCGGCTGCTGGCCGAAGGCATTACGCAAGTCACGATTCACAACCAGCTCAGCCCGGCCTGGACCACCGACTGGATGACCCCTGCCGGCCGCGAAAAGCTAGAAGCCTACGGCATCGCGCCGCCCGTGGATGGCACGGCCACGGGCCATATGCTCAATCTTTTTGGGCAGGACACGGCCGTGCGCTGCCCCAATTGCAAGTCCGATAACACGCGCTTGGTCAGTCAGTTCGGTTCTACGGCCTGCAAGGCGTCTTACCAGTGCAACGACTGCCACGAGCCCTTCGATTACTTCAAGTGCCACTAGCCCAGTAGCTCCCCACTATTCTTCTCCATGTCCGATTCCCAGTCTCTGCTTTTCTCCCTCGCCGACGGCGTCGCTACGCTGACCTTCAACCGGCCCGCCGTTTTCAATAGCGTCAACCGCGAAGTGGCCCTAGGCCTCCAGCAGCACTTGCGCGAGTGCCAGGCCGATGCCAGCGTGCGGGCCGTGGTGCTAACGGGCACGGGCAAAGCCTTTTGCGCCGGACAAGACCTAGCCGAAATAACCGGCCCCAACGCCCCCGACGTGGCCGAAATCGTGGAGAAGCTCTACAACCCCATCGTGCTGCTCATCCGCGAGCTCGACAAGCCTGTGATAGCCGCCGTGAATGGTGTAGCTGCCGGCGCAGGGGCCAACCTAGCCCTGGCCTGCGACATTGTGGTGGCGAAGGAATCAGCGTCGTTTATTCAGGCATTCAGTAAGATAGGCTTGGTGCCCGATAGCGGCGGCACGTACTTCCTACCCCGCCTCGTGGGCATGCAGCGCGCCAGCGCCCTTATGATGCTCGGCGACAAAGTGAGTGCCGCTGACGCTGTGCAAATGGGCATGATTTACAAGAGCTTTACCGACGAAGCCTTCGACCAAGAAGTAGCCGCACTGGCCCGCAAGCTGGCCGCCATGCCCACCAAAGGCTTGGCCTACACCAAGCACCTGCTTAATAGCACCTTCGGCAACGATGTGGCCCAGCAGCTAAGCGCCGAAGGTGACTACCAGTTGCGCGCCGGTAATACTGCTGACTACCGCGAGGGTGTAGCCGCCTTCATGGAAAAACGCCAACCTACCTTCACCGGCCAGTAAAACAGCAAGTAGCTTGGACTTTGTAGTCCGAACGCGAGCGTAGCTCGCATCTGCGCTTGAGAACGTCAGGATAATTCGGCCTAATGTGGATGCGAGCTACGCTCGCGCTCGGACTACAAGGTCCAAGCTACACTCTTCAACTATGCAACAGATAACCATCGGCATCATCGGCAGTGGCGCAATGGGCGCAGGCATTGCGCAAGTGGTAGCCACCGCCGGCCACCCCGTGCGCCTGCTCGACCAAAACGCGGCCGCTCTCGAAAAAGCTACTTCTAGCATTGCCACCAGCTTGCGCCGGTTAGCCGAGAAAGGCAAACTGACCCCTGAGGCAGCCGAAGCAGCCGTAGCCCGCCTGCATCCCACCGAGACGATGGCCGACTTCGCCGATTGTGGCTTGGTTATCGAGGCCATAGTAGAGGACCTAGGGGTGAAGCAGCAAGTTTTTAGGGGAGTAGAGGCCATCGTATCGGCCGAATGCTGGCTGGCGAGCAATACGTCCTCACTCTCGATTACGGCTATCGCGGCGGCCTGCCAGCGGCCCGAGCGGTTTGTGGGCATCCACTTCTTCAACCCGGCCCCGCTGATGCAGCTGGTCGAAGTTGTTCCAGCGGTGCAAACCCGCGCCGGGCTGGCCGAGGAGGTCAAGGCGCTGGTAGCCAGCTGGGGCAAGCGCCCGGTGCTGGCCCAGGATACGCCCGGCTTTATCGTGAACCGCGTGGCACGGCCGTTCTACGGCGAGGCCATCCGCATTTTGGAAGAAGGCATCGCCGACATCGCTACCATCGACTGGGCCCTGACCGACCTAGGCGGCTTCCGTATGGGGCCGTTTGCACTAATGGATTTTATCGGCCACGACGTGAATTACCGCGTCACCGAATCGGTGTTCACAGCCTTCTTCTACGACCCGCGCTACCGGCCTTCGTTCACCCAAAAGCGGCTTTTTGAAGCTGGCTACCTAGGGCGCAAAACGGGGCGCGGCTTTTACAACTACGCGCCGGGCGCCGTGCCGCCTACCCCCACCAAAGACGAGCGCTTGGGTTACACCATATTGCATCGGGTGCTGGCCATGCTCATCAACGAGGCCGCCGACTCACTGTACCTGCGCGTGGCTTCAGCCGAAGACCTAGAGCTAGCCATGACTACCGGCGTCAACTATCCCAAAGGCCTGCTGGCCTGGGCCGACGAGCTAGGACCGTTGCAAGTGCTGGCGACGCTCGATGAGCTTTACGCCGAGTACCGCGACGACCGTTACCGCGCTAGCCCGCTGCTCCGCCGATTGGCCCGCAACCACCAATTCTTCTTGTCAAATGAATCCGCTGCCGTCCGCCAATAATCATCTGGCCGAAGCCGTGAAAAAGTTGATGCTGCGGCAAGACACCTTTAGCCAATTGCTAGGGTTGGAGGTCGAGGAAGTTGGTCCTGGCTACTGTCGCCTGCACTTCGTGGTGCGGCCCGATATGCTCAATGGCTTCGGCTCCCTGCACGGCGGCGCCACTTTTTCAGCGGCCGATACGGCCTTTGCTTTCGCCTGCAACAGCCACGGCCGCCAGAGCGTGGGCCTCACCGTGACCGTCGATTACCTAGAAGCGGGCAAGCTCGGCGACATCATCACGGTGGAAGCCCGCGAAGAGAGCCTTAAGCACAAAGTCGGCGTGTACCAGGTGCGGGTCGTCAACCAGAACGGGGTAGTGCTGGCCTTGTTCAAAGGCACGGCTTACCGCACGAGTAACGAGATATTATAAAGCAAAACCTCCTATTCTGTCATGCTGAGCTTGCGAAGCATCTGCTCACACTAGGTTACTCCAGCCGTAAGAAGATGCTTCGCAAGCTCAGCATGACAGGTGTATTTTCTGCTGCTTTTCTAGTAAACCTATCCCTATGACTCCCACCCTCGAAAATTACACCCTAGGTCGCTGGGCAGCCGGCGCTGCCGACCCACACGAGCTGCTAGACGCCAGCACTGGCGAGGTCATCGCGCTGGCCAATACCGAAGGCTTCGACTTTGCCGAAATCCTAGCTTATGGCCGCCGCGTGGGCAACCCCGCCTTGCGCCGTATGACCTTCCATGAGCGCGGGCGGATGCTCAAGGCGCTGGCCTTCCACTTGCAGGAAAAGAAGGAAATTTTCTACGAATTGAGTTACCGCTCGGGCGCCACGCGGGCCGACTCGTGGATTGATATTGAGGGCGGTATTGGCAATCTGTTTGCCAATGCCTCGCTGCGGCGCAAATTTCCCGACAAGCCGTTTTACGTGGAGGGCGAGCCGGTGGGCTTGTCGAAGGGCGGCACCTTTGTGGCGCAGCACCTGCTGGTACCTAGGGAAGGCGTGGCCGTGCACATCAATGCCTACAACTTCCCCATCTGGGGCATGCTCGAGAAAATTGCGGTAAATCTGCTGGCCGGCATGCCCGCCGTGGTGAAGCCCGCGGTGCCCAGCGCCTACCTCACCGAGGCGGTGGTACGCGAGATTATTGCCTCTGGCATCTTGCCAGAAGGCGCCTTGCAACTGGTAGTAGGCTCGGGCCAGGGCATTCTGGACCACGTGACGTATCAGGATGTGGTGACTTTCACCGGCTCGGCCGCAACTGGCGCGAAGCTGCGCGCGCACCCGCGCATTATCAGCGAGGCGGTGCCGTTTACACTCGAAGCCGACTCGCTTAATGCTGCCGTGCTGGGGCCCGATGCTGTGCCTGGCACGACCGAGTTTGACTTGTTTATCAAGGAAGTGCGTAAGGAAATGACGGCCAAGTGCGGGCAAAAATGCACGGCTATTCGCCGCGCCATCGTGCCCGATAATCTGCTCGAAGATGTCCAAATCGCACTCGGTAAGGCCCTGGCCCAAACTACCATCGGCCACCCGCAGGCCGAGGGCGTGCGCATGGGCGCGCTGGCCGGCCGCCAGCAGGCCGAGCGCTTGCGTGAGCAAGTGCGACAGCTCGCCAAAACCACACCCATCGTGTACGGCGACCTGGAGAACGTAGAAATTCTAGGTAAGGAGCGCGGTGCCGATGCAGCTAAAGGCGCATTTATTTCGCCCATTGTGCTGCGCAACGACCACCCGTTCAAACACCTCGATTCGCACGAACTGGAAGCCTTCGGCCCGGTGGTGACGCTGATGCCCTACCACGACGTGGCCGAGGCCGTGCAACTGGCCAACCTTGGTAAGGGCTCGCTGGTGTGCTCGCTGGCTACCAACGACCCGCGTACGGCGCAGGATTTTGTGTTGGGCGCGGCTACCCACCACGGCCGCATCCTGGTCATCAATAATGACATGGCTAAGGAAAGCACCGGCCACGGCTCGCCGATGCCGCAGCTAGTGCACGGCGGACCAGGTCGTGCCGGCGGCGGGCAGGAAATGGGCGGCATCCGAGGCGTTGAGCATTTTATGCAGCGCGTGGCGTTGCAAGGCTCGCCGAGCATGATTACGGCCATTACGGAGGTATATCAGCCTAAGGCCAAGCAGATTGAAAAGGATAAGCATCCCTTTCAGCACTACTTCGAGGAGCTGGAAATCGGGCAGACATACATCACGCACAAGCACACTGTGACGGAGGCCGACATCACAAATTTTGCGCAGGTGTCGGGCGATAATTTCTATGCCCACGTCGATGCTACCTCGCTGGAAGGCACGCTCTTCACGGGCCGCGTAGCCCACGGCTACTATATCCTAAGCAAGGCGGCTGGCATGTTCGTAGACCCGCGCAAAGGCCCAGTGCTGCTCAACTATGGCCTCGATGAGTGCCGCTTCACCAAGCCCGTGTACCCCGGAACTACCATCGGCGTGACGCTGACGGTGAAAGAGAAAATCGGTCAGGAAAAGCGCGACTCGGAAGACGTAGCTAAAGGCATCGTGCGCTGGCTGGTAGAAGTAACCGACCAAACCAGCGACACGGTGGCCGTAGCTACGATTCTGACGATGGTGAAGAAGAAAAATCAGGCGTAATACTTCCTCTATAGCTGTCATGCTGAGCTTGCGAAGCATCTTTTCACGTCAGGGTTAATAAATCAACCGTGAAAAGATGCTTCGCAAGCTCAGCATGACAGATGGTTTTGAATAAGCATTTTACTGCGCACTTTATTACATGAGCACCCTCACCGCCGGCCATGTCTCGGCCACTACCGATGCCCTGGGCATTGCTACCATCTCGTTCTATCACCCAGCGCATAACTCGCTGCCCGGCCAGCTACTGCGTGAGCTAGCGGCCACCATTACAGCTATCGGCCAGGCCAATACGACTAAAGTCATCATCCTCAAGAGCGAGGGCGAGCGCACGTTTTGCGCCGGCGCGAGCTTTGATGAGCTGGTAGCCATCGAAGATGAGGCACAGGGTCAAGCGTTTTTCTCGGGCTTTGCGCAGGTGATAAACGCCTGCCGCACCTGCCCCAAGGTCATTATCGGCCGAGTGCAGGGCAAGGCCATCGGCGGCGGCGCGGGCGTGGCGGCGGCTACCGATTATTGCTTTGCCACGGCGCAGGCGTCCGTGAAACTCAGCGAGTTGGTGGTGGGCATTGGCCCCTTCGTAGTGGGGCCGGTGGTAGAACTGAAAATCGGCCGGGCTGCCTATGCACAATTGGCGCTGGACGCGGGTGAGTTTCGCTCGGCGGCTTGGGCGCAAGCGCGTGGGCTATATGCCGAAGTAGTGGAGACTACGGCGAACCTAGACGCGGCTGTGCAGGCGTTTGCCGAGAAGCTGGCTAGCTACAACCCAGAAGCCCTAGGTGCTATGAAGCAAGTAATTTGGGAAGGCACTGAGCACTGGGACAGCCTATTGCGCGAGCGCGCAGCTATCAGCGGGCGGCTGGTGCTGTCCGATTTTACTCGGCAGGCCATTGCTAAGTTTAAGGCAGCGGCGGGCGCGAAGGCGTAGCGAGAACGTTGGTAGCAAAACCTTAACCTAGGGAGCTGCCAGGAGTACCAGATATTTGTGGGTAAGTGCAACTCTTTGCCTGTGCATGCGGTACGGGCAGAGAGTTGCGGCACGCCCTCTTTATGAAGTATCTAGTTGCCCGCGTGGCAGTTGCCCTAGGAATGCTGACCATTGGGTCGGCCGCCGCCCAGGTGCCGACCAACGACCCCAAAGCCTCCTCCATCCTACTGCCCAACGGCTGGAGCCTGACACCGGCCGGCACCTCGCTGCCCTTAGGCGACTTGCCGCTGAACATGCAGCTCGCCCCCGGCGGCCGGCTACTGGCCGTCACCAACAATGGCCAAAGCACCCAGAAGGTACAGCTCATCGACCCCGCTACCGAAAAGCTGCTCGATGAGAAACCCATTGCCAAGTCGTGGTACGGGCTGGCCTGGAGCCCGGCGGCCGACCGCCTCTATGTGTCGGGCGGCAATGACAACATCATCCTGGGTTACCCGGTGGCAAAGCAGAAGTTCGGCCAGCCCGACACGTTACGCCTAGGTAAGCGCTGGCCCACCAAAATCAGCCCAGTGGGCATTGCCGTAGATGCGGCCCGGCAGCGCCTCTACACCGTGACCAAGGAGGACAACGCACTGTACGTGCTCGACCTCAAAACCAAGCGCACGCTGAGCCGGCTCGACCTTGGGCACGAGGCCTACGGCTGCCTGCTCGCAGCCGATGGCCGCACGCTCTACATCACGTTGTGGGGCGGGCAAGAGCTGCTGGCGTATGACATCGCCACGGGCCGCATCGCCAAGCGCCTACCTACTGAGAGCCATCCCAACGAGCTGATTCAAAGCAAAAACGGGCGTTACGTATTCGTGGCTAATGCCAACGACAACTCAGTATCGTTGGTGGATACGAAGAGCTGGCGGGTGCTCGAAACCATCTCGACTGCCCTCTACCCTACCAAGCTCACCGGCTCGACCACCAACGGCTTGGCCCTGAGCGCCGACGAAAAAACGCTCTACATCGCCAACGCCGACAACAACTGCTTGGCCGTGTTCGACGTGGCCACGCCGGGCAAGAGCGCCGCCAAGGGCTTCATCCCGACGGGCTGGTACCCGACCTGCGTGCGCACCCTAGGTAAGAAAATACTGGTGGCCAACGGCAAGGGCTTCTCCTCCTTGCCCAACCCGCGCGGGCCGCAGCCGCTGGCCAAAAACGACCACAGCGGCCACCACACCGGCAACACGCTGGCCGATGGGCCGGTAGAGTACATCGGCGGGCTATTTAAGGGCACGCTCTCGTTTATCACCACGCCCAGTGTGGCCCAGCTAGCCGCCTACTCGCGGCAGGTGTACGCCAACACGCCTTTCACCAAAACCTCGGAGAAAGAAGCCCTAGGCGAAGCCGGCAACCCCATTCCGCGCCGCAAGGGTGAGGTTTCGCCCATCAAGTACGTCTTCTACGTCATCAAGGAAAACCGCACCTACGACCAAGTCCTCGGCGACATGCCCCAGGGCAACGGCGACTCGGTGCTCTGTATTTTTCCGCGCAAGGTGACGCCCAATCACCATGCGCTGGCCAGTGAGTTTGTGCTGCTCGACAACTTTTATGTGAATGCCGAGGTGAGCGCCGACGGCCACAACTGGAGCACCGCCGCCTACGCCACCGACTACGTCGAGAAAACCTGGCCCATCAGCTACGGCGGGCGCGGCGGTACCTACGACTACGAGGGCAGCCGCCTGGTGGCTTACCCACGCGATGGCTTTTTGTGGGACTACTGCCAGCGCGCCGGCCTGCGCTACCGCACCTACGGCGAGTTTGCGGCCGACGGCAAAACCGACCTTAAGTCCTTGCGTGGGCACGTGTGCCCCAAGTCGCCGGGCTTCGATATGGACGTGAAAGACGTGGACCGCATCCGTATTTGGGCGCAGGACTTCGACTCGCTGCTGACCCGCGGGGCGGTGCCGCAGCTCAGCACCATCCGCATCAGCAACGACCACACCAGCGGCCAGAAACTGGGTAAAATCTCGCCCACGGCTGCGGTGGCCGACAACGACCTGGCCCTAGGTCAGCTGGTAGAGCATATTTCGCACAGCGCCATCTGGAAGGAATCAGTGATTTTCGTGGTAGAAGACGACGCCCAAAACGGCCCCGACCACGTGGATGCCCACCGCTCGCCGGCCTTCGTCATTAGCCCCTACACTCGGCGTGGGTCCGTCAACCACACGCTGTACACCACGGCTGGCGTGTTGCGCACCCTCGAGCTAGTGCTGGGCCTACCGCCCATGAGCCAGTACGACGCGGCGGCCAAGCCGCTCTTCGGCTGCTTCCAGGCCACACCTACCCTCACGCCCTACCAGGCCAAGGCCGCCCAAGTGGGCCTCGACACCCGCAACACGGCTTGGAACCGTAGCGCTGAGCGCTCGTCGCACTTCAACCTCGCCAAAGAAGACGCTACTCCTGACCTTGACCTCACGGAGGTGGTTTGGAAAGCCATCAGGGGCGAAGATGCCGTGGTGCCCGCCCCTAGGCGCGGAGCCTTCCTGCGCGCTGCCCCCAAGCACGACGATGACGACGATTGAGCAGCAATTACCAATAAAAAAGGAAGGGTCAGGCCGCACGGCCTGACCCTTCCTTTTTTCAACTTTTACTAAGACCTAGGCAGCGTTGGTAGTCGTGGTGAGGCTCACCTCGATATTGCCTTTGGTAGCGCGCGAGTAGGGGCAGATGCCGTGGGCAGCTTCTACCAGCGACTCTGCTTGAGCCTGCTCGAAGCCGGGTAGGTTCACGTGCAAGTCAGCCGAGATGCCGTAGCCACCATCTTCAGCCTGGCCGAAGCCAATGAAGGCCTCTACCGATACGTTTTCGAGCTTCACTTTAGCCTGGCGAGCAGCCACACCTAGGGCACCCTCAAAGCAAGCGGCGTAGCCAGCGGCGAAAAGCTGCTCGGGGTTCGTAGCGCCAGCTTTGCCGGGGCCACCCATCTCCTTAGGCGTGCTCAGGTTGAGGTCGAGCACTTGGTTGTCGGACGTAACGTGACCGTCGCGGCCGCCGATGGCCTTAGCCTGCGCGGTAAATACTTTGTTGATTTTCATGGTAGTTATTTATGAAAGTGAATTAGAAACAAGCTTGGCAAAGGCTGCTAGGGAAAGCAACCATCAGAAGATGTTGAGCCCATCTACCATCGCAAGCGATGCGTGAGAAGCAGAAATTTCTTCTAGCGTGCTGCAAAATTAGCACAATCAATTTTACAATTTTAAATTGTGCACAATATATTTTAATATTATTGATTCAATTACCTGTTAGACAATGAGTTTAATTTAAATACATATTATACTTAAAGCCTCAAGGCCTCTGTATTGAAACAGCCCCAGACTTCGGGTGAAGGCTGGGGCTGTTTCAATACAGAGGCCGTTTTAGTCCGGCCCAGGGGGCCTATTTGCGGCGGGCCGGGCCGCTGGGCTTGGGGCTAGCACCTAGCACTTCCACAATGGGCTGGCCCGTGCAGGCGCTGGGCAGCTTGCTATTGAGAATCATGGCCGCCGTGGGTGCGATGTCGGTGATGGTGTGGGGCGCGTAGCTGACGCCTGCCGGGATGCCCATGCCCCACCACAGCAGCGGCACGTGGCTATCGTAAGCATAGCCGGTGCCGTGGCTGGCACCCACACCAATATCACCGGTCCAGCCGGGCAGCAGCTCATAGTGCACATCGCCATAGCGCGGGTAGTAGAGGCTGGCTACTAGCTTGGCTTCGAGGCCGGTAGTGTATCCACCATTGAGCAGTTGCGTGGTCGTATTGACTTGCGCAATACCGGGCTGCTCGCGCATAAACTCAGCCAACACCTGCTGGGCGTGGGGTAGCTCTATTTTACGCTGGGCCAGCAGCGAGCGATTGAAAAAGTACGTGTTATTGATTTCTTTTTCGAGCCACTGGCCAGGGCCAAACTGGCTTACTAGGTAGGCATTGGCCGCCTGGTAGGCCCCTCGGCGGTCGAAGGTGCCGACGGGCAGTTGATGGTCGGCGAGATAGCGCGTCACCTCGCTAGCGCCGTGGTCGGCAGTTAGGAAGACGGTGTAGTTGCCCTTACCGACGGTTTGGTCGAGGGTTTTCAGCAGGCGCGCTAGCTCGAGGTCGAGGCGCAGGTAGAGGTCGTTTTCTTCCTTCGAAAGTGGCCCGAAGGTGTGGCCTACCGCGTCAGGGCTCGAGTAGCTAATGGCCAGCAAATCGGGCACGTCGTCGCGCCCTAGGTCGGTGTTTTTGAGAGCAGCAAGGGCGAGGTCGGTCAGCAGGTTATCGCCGAAGGGCGAAGTGTACATGCTCTCGTAGGCGGGTGGGTTTTGCGGGGCCAGCTTCGAGAGGTCGTAGGGGAAGGTGGCGGCCGTTTTACCCTTAAAAATGCGCTCGTAGCGGTTCGAGTCGGGCAGGCTATTGAGGTAGGCTGAGGCGGGCTTCAGCGGCGACCAGGTTTGCTGGCGGTAGGCATCGGCCTTTTTCTGGGCATTAAACTCGGTGACCCAGGCCGGCAGCTTCGTCATGTAGAAGGTGCTCGAAATGAAGTCGCCGGTGTTCACATCGAGCCAGAAGGCACCGTCGGCCATATGGCCGGCGGGCAGAGCCGAAGCCCGGTCTTTGAGCGACAAGGCCAGCACCTTGCTGCGGCCGCCGTAGGTCATCTTGAGCTCGTCGCCTAGGGTGGTGCTGAGCTGGTTGCGGGCCGATACGCCTGTGCCCTTGGTAGTGGTGCCCACGAGCTGAACGGTGGTGTCGTCGGTGCAATACACGTCGTGGCGCAGGCGGCGGTCGTACCACGAGTTGCCCACTATGCCGTGGTAGCGCGGCGTGGTGCCGGTGTACACGCTAGAGTGGCCGGGCCCCGTCACGGTGGGAATATAGTTGTAGTGCGTGTTGCGGCACTGAAAGCCCTCACGCAGCAGCCGTTTGAAGCCATCGGGCCCAAACTCGGGGCTGAAGCGGGTGAGGTAGTCGGGCCGCATCTGGTCGACCATGATGCCCACCAGCAGCTTGGGCGTGGGGCGGGTTTGGGCCAGCAGCGCGGAGCTACTTAGGAGCAGGCTGGTGGCAAGGAGGTAGGGAGAGAACATTCGCAGAAAAAATCGGGGCGCACGCATCCAGTGCCTGCGCCCCGGCACCTAGTTTACTATCAGCTTGGTAGCAGCACCATCGTCGGCGCGCAGCAAGTACACCCCGGCGGCGAGGCCACTGGTATCGAGGCGGTCGGTGGCGCGCAGGTGGCGCACGGGGCGGCCAGCCAGGTCGTGCAAGGTACCCGACACGGCCCGGCTCAGGCGCACGGGCGCACCCTGGCTGGGGTTAGGGTAAGCGGCCAGTGGCTCGGCACCTTGCCCTGGCCGGGCGGCTGTGGGCGTGTTGGCCTGGAGGCTATACACGGCGATGGTGCTGCTGACCTCGTTGGCGAGCAGTAGCAAAGGTTGCCCGGTAGGGCTGTCGGCGGCGCTGATAAACACGATGCCTTCGGGCCCTAGGTCGCCGGTAGTAGTGGTGAGGCTACGGTTGTTGGCGTAGGTTTCGAGTACCGGGGCGGCGGGGTTGTTGATATTGAACACCATGACGCCACCCACGCGCTCCATCGACACGAAGGCGTAGAGGTTGTTGCCGATGCGGCCGGTAGTCACGCCCTCAGGCTCAGGGCCTTTGTCGTCCGAGCGATTTTTGCGCACGGGCGCCTCAAAGCCGTTGCTGGCATTGAAGATGGCGCCGTAGGTGGCATCGGCGGCGGTTACGCGTTCCAGCAGGTTGCCACTGTCGTACACCTCGGCGCCGGTGGCGGCGTTGTAGATGCTGAACGAGCGTCCGCCGTAGGCATAGATTTCGTCGAAGTCGCCGTCACCGTCGGTGTCACCTAGCTTGTTGGTCACGTTGAGGCGACCCAGCACGGTTTCTTGCTTGAGCAGGCTGGCATTGGGGAAGGCCGTGGCGTCGAGCGCGTAGCCATTGGCACCTAGGCGCACCACCTCGCTAAAGCCGGAGTAGTCGCGCGAGTCGCCCTCGTTGGCTGTGAGTAGGTAGCTAGTGCCATTGACCTCAACCAAGTTGATGGCATCGGGCTGGCGCATGCCCTTGATGGGCCAGTTGGCCATCAGCACTTCGGTGGTCCGGTCGGAGGCGTCGAGGCTGCGGCCGGGCTGCGTGTGGTCGGTGTAGCCCACTGGGCGGAGGGCCGTTATCTGCTTGGTGGCCAGGTCGAGCACCGCGATGGCGTTGTTTTCCTGCAACGTGATGTAGGCCGTTTGCGAGTTGGCGCTCACCGCAATGTATTCGGGCTCTAGGTCTTGGGCCACGGTGCTGGGCGAGGCCGCCAGACCACCGTAGATGCGAATGCCCTGTGCCCGCAGCGCGGCGGCCTGGCTGTTGAAGGCCGTAAAGGTGGCCGTGCTCACATTGGCCTGCGCAAGACCTGCGATGCCGCCCGAAATGTCGATAACCGACACGCTGCCTTCGGGGTCGGTGGTGTAGGCGGCATTGGGCTCGCCTTCGTTGGCCGTGAGCACGTAGCGACCATCGGGCGAGAAGGTTATCATGTCGGGCATGGCGCCCACGGTCACCTGCTTCTGAAACGCGCCGTTCTGGTCGAAGAACACCACACTGCCATTTTGCTGCGGGTTGCTATTCTCGATGGCGCAGGCTACCAGCCCGTTGCGCACGGCCACCGAGTTGAGGCCGCCGTAGCTTTTGATGTCAATAGAAGCCACGGCCGCAATGGCCGCCGGGTTGGCTAGGTTCAAAATCTCTAGCTTGCCGCCAATAGAGTTGGCCACATACAGGCGCTTGGTGGTAGGGTCGAAGGCCGCTATTTCGGCCGAATTAATCTGCGTGTTGCCGCTGAAGGGCGTGGCCGTTTGGTAGCTCTGCACCAGCCCTAGGGTCAAATTATTGGCTCGCGCCGGGGCGGGCGTGTCGTTGTCTTTTATATAAACCAGAATGTCGTTGGCCGTGGCCGATACGGTGGCATTGGTCGGGTTGAGCAGGCGCACTACGAAGTACTCGGTTTCCTCGGCCAGCGCATCATCGAGGATAGGAATGGTGAGCGTCTGGGTGCCCGTTGCCCCAGCCGGAAACGTCACGGTTTGGGTAATGGCGTAGGTGTAGTCTTGCCCCGCCGTGGCCGTACCTAGGGCCTGCACCGCCACCTGCACCGTGCTAGCCACCGTGCCCGGGTTGGTGATACTGAGCGGAATACTGACTGAACCCGCGTCCTCAGCTACGGTGAGTGTAGCACTAGGCCGGGCAATGGTGGGTGTGGTTTGGGCGCGGGCCGCCCCGGCCGCTAGGCCCAGCAACAAAGTAGCCGAAAGGAGTGGGGAAAAGTTTAGGTGCATAGACGCCACAATGAGGTTGAAGCGTCAAAGCTATCGACAGCCTGTTGCGGCAGTATGATGGCGATATTATGAAATAAATTACTGCTAGGGTGCTATCCCTTGCCTTATTTCCCAAACTAAAAAAAGCTGCCCGCACTCAGCCTAGGTAGGCTAAGGTGCGGGCAGCTTGCATCATACTAGGCGCTAGCCAGCGGTTGGCCCCGCTTAGCTTCAGCCTAAGGCCGAGCGCCTACTCCTGCGGGGCCGGGGTGGCAGGCGCTGGGGCGGGCTTGGCTGGGGCGGGGCGCCGCTTGGGGGCTACCGGGCGGGGCGCCGACGCTACCGATGCCGGGCGTGGGGGCTGCGGCCGGCCGGGGCGCGGGGCCGAGGCGGCGCTGCCCTCGCTAGCCGCTGTGGGTGCGTCTTTACTCTTGGCTGCTTTGGCCGACTGCTTGGCTTGCTTGTGGCGCTGCTTCACCAGCTTCTTCGATAGGCGCTGAATGAGCTTGGTGACCGCTTTGGATGGCGGTGCGGCTTCTTCGCCTTCGGGGCTCAAGTAGGGTTGCAGGGCGCCGGTTAGCTCACTAGTTAGGGCTTGGCGCACACGCTTGGCTTTGGGTGCCACGGGGGCCGGGGGCGTTTTTTCGGTCTTAGTCTGCTGCTTTAGCAGTTGCTTAGCAAGCTTACGTAGGGTTTTACTGACGGCCTTGGGAGGCTCATTGGTGCTGGCTTCCGTCCCTAGGTGGGGAACCACGGCGGCGGCCAGGTGGTCGGTTAGGGCTTTTTTAGCTTTGCTCATAATCGTGGGTGAGAGTTTTGGGGTGGTTGGCGGAGCTACTAAATAGGGTAAGCCCGTCGTTAATCACCGGTTAACCCTCTCTTTACAAATAATTTACCAGGCACTACTTAGTGTAGCGCATTGGAAACACAATAGTACGGCTTATTCTTGTCCAAATGTTACGCTGCTATGTTAAGCTTTTGTCCACCACTGCACTTGTGTACCAAGCCTAGCTACTAGCGGCTACTGCGGGTTATCTAGTATTTTCGACGGCTTTCTAGGTCCCGATGTTAGTGCTGGCTGCTAGGCAGCGTAATCTGGGCCAGCCGAGCGGCTAGCTCAGTTGCCGATAGGTTTTCCAACGTCAGCAGCGCTTCATAAGGGTCGCCCGGCAGTTGTAGCAGCCCGGCAAAGGCCGGCTCCGTTTTCAGGCCCTGTGCTTTGAGGCGGCGCACAGCTGTGTGCCAGGCTGGGCCGCCGGCATGCAGCACCGCGTGCTCTACTACTAAGTGCCGAAACGCGTATTGCTGCCCTGTGGGCAATGCTTGGCCAAACACTTCAATTTCGGTTTCTAAGTAGCGAAAGCTGCTTATCATCGCCGGAATCTTACTGCTGCTTGAAGTACCTATCCGAAAGGCTGGCAAGTGCCCGTAGTGCGAGCATAGCAAGTGCTCAAAGGCTGGGCCAGTCGCCGGTGACAATTCACAGATAATATCTATATCACTGGTGGGCAAGTCAATACCTAGTGGAATAGTACCCGCTATTACTGGGTCGAAGACACCTAGGGTTGTTAGAATACCTAGCTCTTGCAGCAGCGCGTAGGTGCGCCGCTGGCGGCAGGTTCCCGTTGCCAGGTAGCGAGGGTCTTTCCAATTTACGTTCAAATGCACAACAGCTAAGACGCCAGATATAGAGCATAAACCGGCTTTCAAAACTACGCTGGCTGGCGACGCCTCTATGCATAATTGTAAGGCGAATTATAACCACAAACTCAGAAAGAACACAAAATTGCATTTATCAGGACAACTGGAATAATTATATAATTTGCGGCAATCACTCAAAACTGCTATTCACAGCCTTTATTTTCTAAAATAATTATAAATTATTCGAATTTTTAGTACTATTTTTATTATATAGCCTCTATATAACTTTGTAGCCACCGCTACATTAACAGAGAGCTATGCGCAATATAATTATACTTTTCCAATTTATATTTTTTTGTTATAGTGTTCCCACAATGGCTGCCACCTACTTTGTCAGCCCTCTGGGCGACGATGCACAGGCGGGCACCACAGCAGGCACCGCTTGGCGTACTATCGACCGGGTAAATGCCGCTACCTTCCTACCCGGCGACCGGGTACTATTTGAAGGCGGCCAAACCTTTGTAGGCAGCATCAACCTAGGCAGCAACGCGGGCACCCCCGCTAAGCCTTTAGTAATTAGCTCCTACGGCAGCCAACCGGCTATCATCGCTAGTGGCTCCTCTTCTGGTTTGTATGGCTACAACGTAGCCGGCATCGAGGTACGCCGCTTGACTTTTAAGGGCAGTGGCGCCCGCACGAATACCGAACAAGGAGTGAGCTTTTATGTAGACAGCCCAGCCACCAACCTTAACTACCTGCGCTTAGATAGCTTAGATGTAAGCGGCTACCTGCACGGCGGGATTCTCGTAGCTAGCTGGAATGGTACCAGCGGCTACTCCGATGTGCGCATCACAAACTGCCAAGCACACGCAAACGGTGAATCTGGTATATCGTCTTTCTCGGAAGACCTGGCGGCTCACCACAATTGGTACGTGGGTAACTGCCAGGTATATGACAACGCTGGTGTGCCCGAAGTAACGTACACAAACACGGGTAATGGCATTGTGCTGGCAGGTATCGATGGCGCACTGGTCGAGAACTGCGAGGCCTACCACAATGGCTGGCTCAATGCCAACCCAGGGGGCGGCCCGGTAGGTATCTGGGGCTATTGCTGCAACAATCTAGTAATTCAGCACTGCGAGTCGCACCACAATAGCTCGGGCACTGCCCACGATGGCGGTGGCTTTGACCTCGACGGCGGCTGCACCAATTCGATACTCCAGTACAACTACTCGCACGACAACGGGGGGCCCGGCTACTTGCTGGCGCAGTACTACAACGCCCCGCCCATGCACGACCTGACAGTACGCTACAACGTGAGCGAGAACGATGCCCGCCAGTACAACCAAGGCGCCATTACTGTGTGGTCGTCGGGAGCAAGCGGTGGTATTGAGCGCGCCCTCATCCACAATAACACTGTTATGATGACGCCGCCAGCCGATGGCTCACAGCCTAAGGCGCTGCATATTATGAGCTACGGCTTCAGCGACTTGTTGATTCGCAATAACGTCTTGGTTACGACTGGTTCGCTGCAAGTCGTCGGTGCCGTCTGCCCCACTAGCCTGCGCCTTGAGGGCAACTGCTACTGGAATGCCCGCCAGCTACGCCTTGACTGGGCAGGCACCACCTACACTGACCTAGGTAGCTGGCGCGCCGCCACGGGCCAGGAACAGCTAGCCGATGGCCGCGCCACCGGCGTAAGCGCCGACCCGCAGCTACCCCGAGCCGACCCCACACTGGCCCCCCTACCCGACTCACCTGTGCAGGGAGCAGGTCTCAATTTGAAGGCGGTATTTAACATCAGCCCCGGCCCGCGTGATTTTGTAGGCAACCCCACGCCGGATATGACCGACCCCAGCAACATCGGCGCAATTGAATCGAAAACCGCCCCTTTGCCCGTTGTACTTACCGAGTTTACGGCTGTGCGTGCGGGCCGCGCTGCCCTACTAAGCTGGCGCACCGCTTCAGAGCAAAATAACGCTCACTTTATTATCGAAGGCAGTACTGACGGTGTAACGTTCAAGCGCCTAGGTCTCCTGGTGGGCCACGGCACTACTATCCTGGCGCATACTTACCAATACAGCGACACTACTTTAGTTGCCACAGCCAGTGGCACAGTGTACTATCGTTTGCAGCAAGTAGATACTAATAACAAGGTGACCTACTCGCCTTTACGCGTCCTCAACACTGCTACCGCTCTTGCCACTAGGGGCGGGGTAGCTTTGCCCACCTTGCAGCTGTACCCCAACCCGGCCCAGCCCCAAGAGCTAGTGATGGTAGAAGGGGCAGCTGGCACCTCCGTACGCGTGCTCAATGTGCGCGGACAATTGGTAACCAGCACCGTAGTAGCTGCCAGTGGCCACGCTACTTTACCAGTGGCAGGCTTAGCACCCGGCCTATACATAGTGCAGTGCGGCCAGCAGCGCGCCAAGCTGACCATAAACTAAAAAACAGGGCCTACCTACACCCCACAGCCCCTACCCTACCGTGGCCGGGGCTGCGGGGTGTAGGTAGGCCCAAGGCACCTAGGGCCATCAGCAGTCCAGGCCAGTGGGTCGATGCAGAGCTCGCGGGCGGTCATGGCGGCGTTCCAAGCGTGGTACACGAGGTACTCGGTGCGGCCGTCGGGGCTCATAGTATGGCTGTGGTGGCCGGGGCCGCGCACGTGGCCGGGCACCGAGTGCAGCACCCGCGCCCCGGCATCGGAGCCCGAGTCGACGTAGGGGCCCATGATGTGCTCGGCCACGCAGTAATCGACCCCGTAGCGGTCGGTAAGGAAATTGGCGCCGCTGAAAAAGCAGTAGTACTTGCCATCGTGGCGGCGCACGAAGGGGCCTTCCATCGTGTGCCACTGTGCAAAGGTGCGGTTGTCGTAGAGCGGCATTAGGCGGTTGGCCTCAAAGATGGTCCAGCTGTGGCGGGCGCGCAGCACGGTGCGGGGCGCGTTGGCGAGCTGGGTCATGCTGGTGAGGCGGTCTACCACTAGGCCGGTGCCGGGGTAATAGCCGTCGTTCGTATCCGTAAAATCGCGGGCGTAGAACAGATACCACTGCCCGTCGGTGTCCTTAAAGGCGTGGGCGTCGATGGTAAACTGGCTGTCGGGCACCGGCAGCGCGGCTATCTCGGTGTAGGGGCCTTCGGGCTTAGAGCTGGTAGCCACGTGCAGCTGGTGGCCTACGGTAGCCCCAATGGCACCGCCGCCCCGCGAGTAATACATGTAGAAAGTGCCCTCGTGCTCGACCACCTCAGGCGCCCAAAAATCAAATTCCTCGCTACCAGCCGGGGGCGTAAGCGCCCCACCTAGGGGCCGCCAATCTACTAGATTTTCCGACTGCAAGAGCGTGAAAATGCGTCCATCGGCGGTGCGCCCACGCCCAGTGGTACCGAAGGCGTAGTAGCGCTTGCCGTGCTTCAACACGAAGGGGTCCGGAAAATTGCCGGCCAGCACAGGGTTAGTATAGGTGCGGGCCGCAGCCGCGGCAAGTGGCTGACGCATAGCAAGCAAGGCTAAGCCGGTGAGCGAACCAGTAAGAAAATGACGACGGGTGGGCATGAGAAGAAGACGCAACGCCGACCTTATGGCTGCACGGCGGCGGGGAGCCAAGTTACGCCGGCCCGGCAGACGGGGTAGCGCGAGCTTTCAGTCTGCGAGTACCCCACTGCGATGCTGCTTGCCTAAACTTGCAGACTGAGAGCTCGCGCCATGCTACTGCTGGTACACGCGCACGTAGTCGATTTCGTAGCGGCTGGGCAGGGTAGCATCAGCAAGTTCGCCGCCATTATCGCCCCCTAGGGCCAGGTTGAGCAGTAGGTAGTGCGGCTGCATCATGGGGTTAAAGCTGGTACCGTCTTGGTTCACGGTTTGGGTGAGGAGCGTCTCGTTTAGCAGCAGGTCATCGACATAGAGGCGGATGGCCGTGGCATCCCAGTCCATGCGCCACACATGAAACTTCTTGGCCCAATCGGGGTCGGCGAAACTGGCCACGGGCTTAGTTTCGGAGTGCCACTTGGCGGTGTAGGGCTTATCGGTGCCGCTGGCCACGTTGGCTAATATCTTGCCTTGGTAGTACTCCATGATGTCGATTTCGCCATTGCTGGGCCAGGGCTTGGCCACGCCTAGGGTCCAGAAAGCGGGCCACAGACCAGCGCGCGCATCGATGCGGCCGCGCATCTCGAAGCGGCCGTATTGCCACTGGTGCCGGCCGCTAGTATGGAGGCTAGCCGAGGTATAGCCGATAGATGGGCGACTATCTTTCCAATCGGTGCTGCCGGGCTGGTAAGTGGGATTAGGGCGACTATCTTTTTTGGCTTCGATAACGAGCAGGCCCTTTTCGCAGCGGGCGTTTTCGGGCTGGTACCACTGCAGCTCGTGGTTGCGCACAAAGCCGGTTTCAAACTGCCAATTCGCTGGGTCGGGCCGGCCTTTTTGGTTGAACTCGTCGGCCCATACCAATTTCCAGCCCTGGTAAGAAGCTGGCACTGACTGACCTTGCGTACCTGCTGGCACTGTAAGGGCACCTAGGGTGGCCGGCCGTGCGGGTTGGCCGGGCTGCCATTCCAACACATACACGGGCTGGGCGGGCAGGTTTTCGAGGGTTTCGCCATCGCCCTGGCCGGTGCGCTGCACGAAGAGGCTCAGTACCTGCTCCTTTTTCCAGCGCTCGGTGTCATAGCTGGGCTCCCAGTTGCCGACGGTGGTGGCAGTGAGGTCGGCGGCAGCCCAAGCGCCTTTGCCTAGGTCGGCGCAGTGCAACACCGAGGCCCGGTCTTGGCGCTCGGCGTCACGGAAGAGTAAGTAGGCGGCCGTGCGACCCTTTTGGGTAGCTACCAGCAGTTGCGGGCGCGAAATCGGGATTTTCTTCGTGCCCACCCCGCTCAGGCTAAAGGGCGTGGTGCGCTGGCTAATTTGAGCAGTCCGCCACTGCTTGTCTTTGAGATAGATAAGCTGATACTGCGGCACCTGTGTGCCCTGGGGCCGCCAGTAGCTGGCGATGTAGGGCGCGCCCGCCGCATCGGTCGTAATAGTGGTTTGGTTGATGAGCTCTGAGTTTTGCGGGATGCGGGCGGCGTACTCGGCCGAGCCCGCCGTGATGGGTAGCGCGTAGGCTTCGCCGGTACTCTTCTGCCAGGTGCGGCCGCCATCCACGGAGCGGGCGTAGGCCATGTCGTGGTTGGAGGCCACGTTGGGGCTTTCGCGCCACACCCACGATACGTGGATGGTGCCCCTAGGGTCGATGCAGGCCTGCCAGTAGGCATTGCGCTGGCCCTCGCCGTCGATGAGCACGTCGTGCAGGCGCGTCCATCTTCGAGTTTTTTGGTCGTAGCGATTCAGCACGAGGTTGCCGTTGCCCGAGCCGCCGTCGCGGTACATAAAGAGCAAGTCGCCATTGGGATAGCGGTGAAACTCGGGGTAGCTCACTTTCTGCTCTTGCTGGCCGGTCATGGGCTCCAGCGCGCCCATCGTGAGCACGCCGGGCGCGATGCTGCGGCAGTAGTGCAGCGGATTGTTGTGGTGGTCAAAGCTCAGGTGCAGGTAGCCCGCGCCATCGGCCATGAGGCTGATGACGTTGTGCGCGTCCTTCACATTGCCCTGGTAGGGCGTACGCTGCACCTGCCACGGGCCATTGGGAAGGCGGCGCTTACCTAGGGTCACGTAGCCTGCCGAGTCGTAGTAGGCCACATACTGATTTTGGCCCTGGCTCACCACCGAGTTCTTGCGAAAAATTGCGCCATTCACGTTGTTTTTGGCCCAACCTAGGCCCACAGGCGTTTGGGCGTAGGCGCCTATGGTGGTAATGAGCAGCGTGAGCAGCAAAAACTGTGAAAGGAGCTTTATAGACATTATTAAGGCTAAGAATTACTGTTGCGCTAGGCCGCGAATCATGATGGTGCCGGGCGGGTAGTGATTCGGCGCCGGCTTGTAGGGCACCGAGCGGATATTAACGACGGCCTTATCGGCGGTACCTGGGGTAGCCTGAGTTACATCAAGGCCCGCGATTTCACTAGTAGCTATCTGCAGCGACTCATCTTGAATAGGAGCACCATTAAAATCAAACCTGACTGGGCCACGCAATCCTAGCGCGCGCTTGATGGCCGTCAGCGACCTCGCTTTCAACTTAAGCCTGGGCTTGGCTTTCATCGTTATGCTCATAATACCGGGCTCAGCTAAAGTGCGCCATTGCATGGGGCCACTGTCTAGCCTATAAATTTCGATTCTATCTATTTGCTGCGGATTTATAGCACCTAGGGCATTCATTCCCATGAGGTAGCGTCCGTTCAGAATGATTACTGGCTCTGAAGTAGTGGGCCGGCGCTGGGGCGGCGTGGTGGCCATGGGCGGCGTGGTGGCCATGGGCGCCGAAGTAGCCGGCTGCTTCGCTTGAGACCCAACTTCTAAGCCTGACCTAGGTGGGGCTACTACTGGAGTTGCCGGCGCCAGGGGCGCAATGGGCGCTTGCTGCGCCTGGCTAGGGTGCCCAGCCAAGCAGCCAGCAGCAAGTAATATGCTGGCAATAAGAGAAGTCCTCATGATAAGCAGGCGCTAGTTTGGTATCTAAGACTTACGCAAAAGTCGCTTGTCATGCTGAGCGCAGCCGAAGCATCTCTATCGCTTCATCCAATCCGTTCAACGGTACGATAGAGATGCTTCGGCTGCGCTCAGCATGACAGGCCTTTTTAAACGCTACCTAGGGCTGCGGCTTTTTGTCATCAACCAGGCGCAGGGTGTAGCTGTAGCTGTACTGCTTGGCCAGCAGGCGGTAGGGGTCGTGGGGTAGGGCGCCCCAGCTGTCGTCGCCGCCCACGCCGCGCTGGGCTAGGTCGAGGTGCAGCCAAGTTTGGCCGTGCGCCTTGAGGTCGGTGGGGTGCTGCTGCTTTTTGCTGAGGCCGGGGTCGAGGTCCTCGCTGCGGAAGGGCAAGGCGCTAAAGCAGATAGGCTGGCCGGCGCCCTCCACGCGCAGGCCCTGGCCGGCGGCATCGGTGAGGGTAAGCCAGCGCGTATCGGTGTGGTAGCCGTACTCCTGGGGCCGGATGTAGGTACCCGGAAACGAACGCCGCACCGAATCTTGGTAAGTGCCGAGCAAAGCGGCGGAGTTGCGGTCGCTGTAGTTTTCGTGGGGGCCGCGGCCGTAGTAGCGCAGCTGGTCAAAGCGCCTAGGTACCTCCAGGCGCATGCCGAAGCGCGGCAGTTCGGGCAGGGTCTTATCCTGCATATCGAGGCTAGCGGTCACGCGCACCGCGCCATCAGGCTGCACCAGGTAGGCCACGGTGTAGGGCACGCCTAGGTCGGCGAGCCGGTACTCGACCGTGATGGGCAGGCCGGCGGCCGACTGCTCGCCCACCGTCACGCGCTGCACCGGGCGGTTGGCGTGGGCGCCGCGCCACACGCCTAGGCGCTCGGGCATGCCGTTGCCAAAGTCATTGTCGGTGGGGGCGCGCCAGAAGTAGGGCTCGGGGTAGTTGTTCATTACCCACTGGTTTTTCAGGCGGTAGTCGGTGAGGCGACCGCTGCGGGTATTAAACTCGCCGCGCACGTCGCCCACCGTGAAGGTTAGCTTGTCGCCGTCGCGCTTCACGTCGAGGGTGCCCGCTGGCGCCGGGGCCGCCGCGAAATAGGCCGTGGCTGGCGTGAGCACAAATTGCTCGCGAGCCACCTCGTGGCCGGCCGGCAGTAGTGGCGCGGCGGCTTTGGTAGTGGCAAATACATTGAGCACGTATTCGGTGCCTGCTTCCTGCTTTAGCGCAGGCAGGGCCAACTTCACTTCCTTCTGCTGGCGCGGGCCGAGCTTGCCCACTGCGAAGGTGCCGGTTCTGGCCACGGCGCCGTTGCGCAGCAGCTCCCAGCGGAAGGTGTAGTCGTCGAGGTTTTTAAAGGAAAACCAGTTGATAACCGTCACGCGCCCGCTGGCGGGCTGGGCGGCCGTGAAGCGGATATCCTGGTACACCTTCTTGACTTCGAGCAGGCCGGGGTGCGGCGTGCGGTCGGCGGCCACGAGGCCATTGGCGCAGAAGTTTTCGTCGTTTTGGAGGTGATAGCCGCCTAGGTCGCCGCCATAGGCAAAGAAGGGACGCCCATCGGGGGTTTTGGTGGCCAGGCCCTGGTCAACCCAGTCCCAGATAAAGCCGCCCTGCATATGCGGGTGGGCACGTATCAGGTCCCAGTACTCCTGAAAGTTGCCGCTGCTGTTGCCCATGGCGTGCGAATACTCGCACATGATGAAGGGGCGAGTTTTGTCGGTGGCCTCAGCGTACTTGCGCATGTGGCTCATGCGGGGGTACATGGGCGCCACGATGTCGGTATCGACATCTTCGCCGGCCTGCTCAAACGACACGGGCCGGCTGGGGTCGCGCTGCTTGAGCCAGGTGTAGGCTTCGTGGAACACCGGCCCGTTACCGCACTCGTTGCCCATGCTCCAAATGATGACCGAAGCGTGGTTTTTGTCGCGCTCGACCAGCCGACTGATGCGGTCGCGGTGAGCGGCCTTCCACTCGGGTAGGTAGGCGGGGTGCTTGCTTTTGTCGAGGTAGCCTTGAAATTCGGCACCGTAGCCGTGGGTTTCGATGTTGGCCTCGTCCACGAGGTAAAAGCCCAGCTCGTCGCACAGGCGCAGCCAGCGCTCATCGTCGGGGTAGTGGCAGCTGCGGATGGCGTTGATGTTGTGCTGCTTCATCAGCTCTAGGTCGCGGCGCATGCCAGCCTCCGTGACCACGCGGCCGGTGGTGGGCTCTAGCTCGTGGCGGTTCACGCCGTGTACTTCTACAGGCACACCATTCACCATCAGCTGGGCCTTCTTGATTTCGACCTTGCGGAAGCCAATTTTGCTGCCCGTCGTGGCCAGCGTTTTACCTTGGGCATCGGCCAGCGTGAGGCGTAGCTGGTAGAGCGTGGGCACCTCGGCGCTCCAGGGGCGCACGTTTTTAATAGCGCCACTGAGCTTCACCTCCTGCGTAGCGGCGCTGGTAGGCGCGGCCACGGCCTGCTGCTGGCGCAGCACCACTTTACCGCTGGGGTCGAGGACCTCGGCCGTGAGGCGGGCGGCGGGCGCGCTGCCGAAGCTGCGCACCATCACCTCAGTGCTGAACTGGCCGTTTTTATAGCTCGGGTCGAGGTCGGCGTGGGCGAAGAAATCCCAAATCGTGTGCTTGGGTAGTGCCGTGAGGTACACGTCGCGGTCGAGGCCCGAAAGACGCCAGAAGTCCTGGTCTTCGAGGTACGAGCCATCGTGCCAGCGCATCACCTGCACCGCCAGTTGGTTGTCGCCGGGCTTGAGGTACTTGGTAATGTCGAACTCGGCTGGCGACTTGGCCGCCTTGCTGATGCCCACGCGCTGCCCATTCACATACACAAACGCACAGCCCGAAATGGCGCCGAAGTGCAGCAGCACCTCTTTACCCTGCCAGCCGGCCGGCACCGTGAAGCTGCGCCGGTAGGTACCTACCGGGTTGTTGCTCGGGTCGATGAAAGGCTGGTTGCGCGGGAAGGGGTACGTGACGTTGGTATAAATCGGAATACCGAACCCCTGTATTTCCCAGTTGCCGGGCACCGCAATGGGTTTCCAGCTGGCATCGTTGAAGCCGGGCTGAAAGAAATCCATGGGCCGCTCGGCGGGCCGGGCCACGTAATTGAATTTCCAGGTACCGTTTAGGCTCTGGTACCAGGGCGAGCGGGCGTAGTCGTCGGCGGCCACGTCGGCCGGCTGCTCATACAGCTGGAAGCTGGCGCGGGGCGCCTCCTGGCCCTGCTGGGTTAGCTGCGGGTTTTGCCACTCGGCGGGGTCGGGGGCCTGGGCGGCAGCTAGGCCGCTGGTGAGAAGCAGCGCCGCGAGCGGCAAACGAAAATCGGACATAGTGAAGGTGGGAAAAGGCAGACGTGCCGTAGCGCCATTGCCCGCGGACGGGCTATGCGCTAGCAGCTACAATACTACCGCCCATTCGCGGGGGCGGGCGGGTCGGTTTTCGCTGAATGAGGGGGCCATATTTGACAAGCCACCATACCAACTTTGGGCATACCGGCCCGCAACCAGCTACTGTTTCGCGGCTTGCGTCGCGGCCTGTTGTGCTAGGCGCTTGGCAAACTATTCATCCACTAACCCCACCTAGGGCCGCCATTTCCTATTTTTTCTGCATCTCGGCAGGCAGCCAGGTGGGATAGTTGGCTACCCGTTGGGCGGCCTCCTCCCCCACCAGCACCCGCCACTGGGCAAAGAAGGGACCTAGGTTGCGCCGCGTGGCCGTGCTGATGGCCGAAAACCAATAGTCGCGCTTGGCAGCCTCGGTGGCCGGGTACTGGCTGCGCGGTAGCTGCCGGTATTGTCGGTACACCTGCTCGATGGGCTCCCAGCCAAAGGCGTCGATGAGCTGCACGTACATGACTAAGGCTAGGAAGGGGTCCGCCTTCCACTTCTCGAAGGAAGGCGAGTTGGCTAGGTATCTCTTTACTTCCTCCGTCACTTGCTGTTTGCTTCGTAGCCGCTCGTGGTTGTTCGCATACAAACCCCTGTGCAGCAGCTTGTCAAACACATACATCGTGTACAGGTTAACGCTGACCTCGCTTAGCCCGTCAAAGTCGATACCCCGAAACTGATGCCGGTGCCCTAGCTCGTGGAAGTGGCCCCAGGAGCCGGTTTTCCACATAAAATCCGCGTCCAGCATGTGCGCACAGCTCTCGTCGTCGGGCACAATAGTGCGGTCAAGACCTGTAACCATATAGGCTCCGTCCGGCAACTGCTGGTCTACAACAACGCGCTCGGGATGGCCGCGGGGCGCGGGGAGGGCGGCCAACTTGGCATCAGTAGCCAGCACAGCATCCCAGAACATTAATACCTTGGCCGGGTCGTCGAGGGCACGGATGCGCGCCGAGGGCACCGTCAGGCTGATGTTGTTGCTCACCAACTCGGCCCAAGGCGCGGGGTACTGCCGGATGGTCTTTTGCCACTCAGCAAGGCTGGTTTTACCAAGCTCGAAGCGTGGGGCCCGCACGGCCCCTTCCACCCTAATGCGCAATTCCTTCAGCGAAGTCGTATCGGGGATATTTACTAGCAGCGCGCCGCCGTAAGGCGAGTAGATTTCGGTGCGTCCCGGTTTCAGCTCGAAGCGGCGCGTCAGGTCAAAGGGTTCGCGGGTAAAGCGTTGGTTGTTTGTTAAATCGACGCTATGCACACCAATCTGAGCCGCCAGCCGGTGCATCGAGTCCTTGGCGGCCAAGTAAATGACTACCTTTTCGCCGGGTGCCACGTACAGGCCCGTGCCATGCGCCAAGCGGTAGCCTGGCCTCGGCTCCACTACCCCATTGGTGCCCACGCGCACAGGCAGCACTAACTCAGTAGTAAGGCGAGGTGCTGCGGCCGGCACCGCGCCCGGAAACGTGGCCGCGGCGGGCGCCACGTAGGCCGGGTTAGGGTGCTCGCGCAGTTGGTTTTCCTGCAAGAGATGCTGCATGAAGTAGGCCGAGTAGTTGCGGCCCAGCTTCACCGGTTTTTCGGGCGTCGGAATAATGACCGAATCGGGCCAATAATGCGCGGCCTCCCGTATCTGCTTCTGGATGGGCGCGTCAGCCGGATTTAGCCCTAGAGCCTGCTCCAGGGTGTAGTTAAAAATGTAGCCGCCCTGCATAGGCGCCGGCGGCATTTGATAAATCTGGGCGCTTACGCTTTCGAGCATATTGCGGATACCTAGGTACCTAGGCGCAGGCTCCGCGCTCAGAAAAGCTGGCTTTGGGTATTTTAAAGTGAGGTAAGTGCTTTGAAGCAGGCCTGCTTGGGTTAGCAGCTTGTTCCATCGCGTTTTGGACAGCTTTTGGGCCGGCGTCGGTGGCGTACTAGGCAGCGGGTAGCCATAGAGCAGCGTGCCGCCTTGGCGTACAAACCTTTCGATGCGGCTTACCTGCGCCGTGTCGGCCACCTCTTGGCTTAGCAGTAAAATTTCGGCCGAGGGGTCAAGAGCAGTGGCTGTACCAACCAGCTTGGCCCGCGCCTGCTGCGTGAGAAAGGCGGACAGGGCATCGTCGCCGCCCCACACCTGCACGCGCTTGCGGCGGGCGCTGCTGCCCCAGCCAAGGCAGTTCAGCAGCAGCTTCTGCACTTCGGCCTGCTGCACCAGTGGCTTGCGAAAATACTCGTTTGTACTGAACGCCAGTATTTTTCCCTTACCTAGGCGGCTACTAGCCAACGCAATGAGTTGAAACGACTGGTCTGGGTCGTCCGGAGCGGCTCCGGCCGTCAGAATAATCTCGGGCTGCTCATTAATGGTAATGGTGGTACCGAGCACAGCTGGTAGCGGTACCTTGCCCACGCCTTGCAGCAGCACAGCTTTGTCGAGGCCTTGCGCAGCCAGCGAGCTGGCTTGGCCCACCACGAGCACCAGCCACATAACCCAAAATAACTTCCTAGGACTCGGCATAAGCGATTGCTTTTTACTGGTTCATACTTGGCCGTGCACGCTCTGCGGCGCAACACCGACCACCATTGCCATCTACTGAGCCACTTCCACTGCCTAGCGTTGCAGCGGCGCTGCTACTACCATGCGCCCGCTTAACGTAGCAATGGCTGGTCTGCTCACCCTAGGGCGAGCAGACCAGCCATTGCTTACTTCAACTCTACCACCACTACCGACTTGGGCGGCAGGGTCACGGCCAGCTTGTCGCCTTTCTTCTTGGCGCCTTTAAAGTCGGCCAGCTTGATGTTGTTGGGCTTGTCGAAGGTGTTGTAGTCGCTCACGCTGGCCGAGGTCAGCATGCGGCCGGTCACGGTTTTGAAGCTCACGCCGGGCAGAGCGGTTTCGAGAGTCAGCGCGTTTTTGGGGTCGAGGTTGACCAGCGAAATGTGCACCGCGCCGTTTTTGTCTTTCGAAGCCGAGGCGTTCAGGGCCGGGATTTTCTCGCCACCTAGGGTGTAGTCGGGGCTCGTGAATTGCAGAGGCAGGTACTGCGCATCCTGGTGCACCTGGTAAAGGTCGAACACGTGGTAGGTGGGCGTGAGCAGCATCTTCTCCTTATCGGTCAGCACCAGGGCTTGCAGCACGTTCACAGCCTGGGCCAGGTTAGCGCCCTTCACGCGGTCACAGTGGTTGTTGAAGATATTGAGGGTGGTGCCGGCCAGCAGGGCGTCGCGCAGCGTGTTTTGCTGGTAGAGGTGGCCGGGGTTGGTGCCGGGCTCCACGTCGGTCCAGATGCCCCACTCATCCACGAGCAGTGCTACGCGCTTGTTCTTGTCGTACTTATCCATGATGGCGGCGTGCTTGGCCACGATGGCGTCCATGCGCAGGCCGTTGCGCATGGTGTTGAAATACTCCTGCTCACCAAAGCCGGTAGCCTTACCCTTGCTGCCGGTCCAGCTGCCGGTGGGCAGCGTGTACTGGTGCAAGGTGAGGCCCCACATCTGGTTGAGCGGGATGTTTTTCATGCAGGTCTCGGTCCAGTTGGCGTCGTCGCCGTTGGCGCCGCTCACGATTTTCTTGAGGCGAGTGCCGGGGTAGTCGTGGGCGAAGGTGGCGTAGCGCTTGTACACGTCGGTGTAGTACTGGGCCGTCATGTTGCCGCCGCAGCCCCAGCTCTCGTTGCCAATGCCCCACCACGATACCTGGTAAGGCTCGGCGTGGCCGTTTTTCTTGCGTTCCTGCACCATGGGGGTGTCCTCGTTCGAGTTGAGGTACTCCATCCAGTTGCTCATTTCCTGCACCGTGCCGCTGCCCACGTTGGCCGCCAGGTAGGGCTCGGTGCCGAGCAGGCCGCACAGCTCCAAAAATTCGTGCGTGCCGAAGCTATTGTCTTCTAGGGTATTGCCCCACCACAAGTTCAGCATCTTGGGGCGCTGGGCGGTAGGCCCTACCCCATCGTGCCAGTGGTAAGTATCGGCAAAGCAGCCGCCGGGCCAGCGCAGGTTGGGCACGTGGATTTTCTTGAGCGCGTCTACAATATCCATGCGGATGCGGCCCTGCTTGGGCACGTTCATGCCGGGCTCAACCCAGAAGCCGTCGTAAATACAGCGCCCTAGGTGCTCGGCAAACTGTCCTTGAATGTGCTTGCTCACAATGAGCTTGGGGTCGCCGGGCTGCACGGTCATTTGCACGGTTTGGGCCTGGACAGCGGCCAAGGGCGCGGCCAGCCCAAGCGCAGCGAGAGTGAGGCGACGAAAAGAAGAAGTGGGCATAGGTGGGGGTGATTGTGGAGATTAAAAAGCCAAAAGAAGGGTCATGCAGAGCGCAGCGAAGCATCTCGCTCGCTTCGTTGTTAGCGCCTAGGTTAGTGCGCCACGCGAGATGCTTCGCTGCGCCCTGCATGACAGATAGAATTTTTAATTAGCGCTTGCCGCGCAGCCTGATTACCGTCAGCGAGTAGGGTTGTGCCTCGTAGGAGAAGCGCGACTTTGCTTTGTAGGCGGCAGTTTTTGGCATTACTGTGTTAGGGCTGGCGAACGTGTTTTTGGCATCCTTATCGCCAGTAAACACGGTGCGCGTGGCCGCCATATTTAGGCCCTTGAGGCCCGATAAATCGACCTGAAATGGCTGGGCGGTGGCGCTCGCGTTTACCAGCTTCAGGATAACGTCGCCGGTTTTGGCGTCGCGCACACAGGAGGCGGCCACGGTGGTATCGGCCACGGCGCCGGCGGGCGGCGCAACTACGCCAGCCACATAGTCGGTGCCCTGGTTTTGGCCGAAGAGCTGCTGCACGTAGTAATTCACGGTGGGCACTACCGTGCTGTTATTGAAGTAAATGAGGTCGGGATTCCACTGCGTGTGGCCTTCCTTGGCCAGCAGCGGTGCGTAGCTGGCCAGGCGCACCACATCGCCATTGCGCTCCAAAGAGGTCATGTAGGCGGCTTCGGCTACAGCGTTAAATAGGGTGTTGCCCCACGAAGCGTACTCGCCTAGGTACACTTTAGGCTTTTTGCGGTCGTAGGTGTCGTAGCGGCGGTTGTTGGTCAAAAACCACTTGGGCTTTTCGTAGTAGTGCTCGTCCACGAGCGGCACGTTGAGCTGGCCAGCCAGTGTCCAGCCCTTGTCATAGTCTTCGCCCTTGGGCGAGGGGCCCACGGTGCCAATTACCTGCATCTTGGGGTATTTGGCGTGCACGGCGGCATAAATCATCTTGAACCGCTCCTCAAAACCCTCCGTGATTTTGTCCTCGTTGCCGATGCCCACATACTCCAGGTTGAAGGGCGCGGGGTGGCCGGCCGCGGCCCGCTTGGCGCCCCAGGTCGAGGTAGCCGGGCCGTTGGCGTACTCTATCAGGTCGAGCACGTCTTGGGTGTAGGCGGCCATATCTGCTAGCGGAATGCACTGCTGCCCCACCCCACCGATGCGCCACGAGCCGCCCGAGTTCTGGCAGCTCACGCCGGCCGGCACCACGGGCAGGGCCTTAGCCCCGATGTCCTCGCAAAACTGGAAGTACTCGAAGTACCCTAGGCCGGCCGTTTGGTGGTAGTTCCAGATGTTGCGCTGGGCCACGCGCTGCTCCACCGGCCCTACGGTTTTTTTCCAGTCGTACATGTTATCCAGCCCGTCGCCATGGGCCAGGCAGCCCCCCGGAAAGCGCACGAACTTGGGCTTGAGGTCGGCAATAACCTGGGCCAAATCCGGGCGCAGACCATTGGGGCGGTTGTGAAAAGTCTTTTGCGGGAACAGCGACACCATGTCGAGGTCTACCACGCCCTTGCCGGTCGCTAGCACTACCAGGCTGGCCTCGGGCTCGGCGGCCGGGGCTGTGAAGGTGGCGCGGTACTGCTGCCAGCCAGCAGCCTGGGCCGACAGCGTGATTTCGGCCAGCACTTTATCTTTCTTATCGCGCAGCTGCACCAGCAGCGGCACGGCCGCGCCCGACTTCACCCGCGCCCACAGCGAAAAATCGTACTTCTCGCCGGCTTTCAGCGCCATGCCATCGAAGCCGTTGTTTTTCAGCCCTAGGCCCTTCTGGAAGGGATTTTCGACGCGCAGCTGCACGTAGTGCGGGTTGTTGGCGTGCAGCGGGGCGGCGCTTTCTACCGATACGCTGCCCATGGCGTAGCCATCGTGCAGGTAGTCCCAGCTGGTGAGCGGGTGCCAGCCGCCGTGGTCGCTGGGCGAGTACTCGAAGGAGCGGTTTTGCACCAGCTCGCCATACAGCCCCCCATCAGCGGCGTAGTTGATATCTTCGAAAAAAATGCCGAACAAATCGGGGCTGATGGCCTTGGCGGTGGGTTTGGCCTGGCCTGCCGCCAGCAGCGGCGCAGCCAGTACGGCCGCGCACAGCAGCGACCGCAGGGAGGGAAGAAGAGAGGTCAACGCGTTATTTTTTAGCGGTGAAGTGATACATTTCACTGGCAGCCAGCAGGAACGCCCCGACCCCGAAGTTGGAGGTCGAGTTCTTGTCAACTACCTGGCCCGGAATGGCCTTCTCGCCAATGGGCTGCACGTAGCCCACGGTGCCATCGGGCTGCACGGCGGTAGCCGTGAGGTACTGCCAGCCGCGCTGGGCAGTGGGCAGGTACTCGTTGCGGTCGAGCACGCCGTTGTTGATGCCCCACAAGTAGGCGTAGGTGTTAAAAGCGGTGCCGCTGGTTTCGGGGCCGGGAGCGTGGGCGGGGTCGAGCAAGCTGCGCGTCCAGTAGCCCTCGGGCTGCTGGGCCTTTTTAAGGGCGGTGGCCAGCCCTAGGTATTTGGTGAGGTACTCGGCGCGGTGCGGGTCGGTGGCGGGCAGGTCGGCCAGCACTTTGGCCAGGCCAGCGAATACCCAGCCGTCGCCGCGCGCCCAAAAGTCCTTCTGGCCGTTGGCCGACTTGTGCTGCGGGTACACGTACTTGGCGTCGCGGTAGTAGAGGCCGGTTTCGGCGTCGTACATGATGCTGTTGGCGTAGCCGAAATATTGGTGCAGCTTGTCGAGGTACTGCGGGTTTTTGGTGATGTTGTAGAGCTTGGTCATCACAGGCATCACCATGTAGAGGCCGTCGGCCCACCACCAGTAGTCGTTGCGCTGAGTGCTCATTTCATATTCCATCACCTCGCGGGCCCGGGCGATGCGGATGGGCTCGCGCTTGAGCTTGTAGAGGTCGGCGTACGTCTGGAAGCAAATCTGCCAGTCGCCAAACAACACGTGGTCAGGCGTTTCGCCGTAATTGTATTTCCAATCGTCGCGATCGGTCGAGGTGGCGCCCTGCCACTTGTTGTGCACGGCCCAGTCCTCGGCATAATGGCGGTACTTCTTGTTTTTGGTCACGGCAAAGGCCGCCATGTTGCCAGTCTGGTAGGCGGCCTCATCCCAAAACGAGCGCACCTGGGGCGTGTGCGTGGCCTGCCAGTGGTCGTTTACTTTGGTGAGGAGCGCCAGCACATCAGCCTTCTTAGTTGGAGCAAGCCCGAGGTTGCCGCCACTGCCCCAGCGCTTGGTGAGGCGCGCCGCCTCAGCAGCTGTGATCGGCATTACGGTGCCGTGCCGCGGGTGAAAGTCCATGCTGATATCCTTGTCTACTACCGCGAAATGCTGTAGGTCGCTGGTGCGGGTAAACTGGTACTTGCCCTTGGTGTAGAGGTCGTACATCAGGATGTAGTCGTTCGAGTTATTGAGCTTGAAAGTGCCGGCGCCCTCCACGGGGTCTTTGGTTTGCTGCACGTAGGGGTCGCGCAGCACGTAGCCACTGGTCAGCTTATCCGACACGGCGATTTTGATGCCGTTGCCGTTACCTTCCGTCTTGAAAAACAGGTAGTACATGCCGTCTTTGGCCACGATGTCGCCGTCGATGCACGAGCCGTTGGTGGGCGAGAAAAACAGCTGCTTGGGCTCGCCCTCTAGGTCGGTAAAGTCCTTGTTGGCGTAGGCGTAGTAGATTTTATCAGGCTCTGAGCCGTGTTGCAACGAGAAGTACACCAGGTACTTCTTGGCTTGGGGGTCGTAGATGGTTTGCGGCGCCCACACGCGCTTGAGGTTTTCCTGGCCAGCGTAGCGCTTCTGAAAATTGATGGCGCTGTGCGTCCAGTTTACTAGGTCCTTCGACTTGAGCAGCACCATGCCGCGGTTCGAACTCCAGCCCTTGGCTGATACCATGTCGGTGGCCACCATGTAGAAGGTTTTGCCATCGGCCCCGCGCACGATGTGCGGGTCGCGCACGCCGCCCGTCTCGCTGATGGTGGCCGAGCTAACGACCGGCTGGTTGCCATTTAGAGCACGGTAGTGGTAGCCATCGGTGCTGAGCGCAAAGCGGATAGCCTCTTCCTTGATGTCGTTGCCGGTGAAGTAGGCAAAGAGGTAGGCGCTGTACGGCTCGGCTTTTAGGGGTTTGGCGACCGCCGGCGCGGCCACGGCACCTAGGGCGCTAAGGAGCAGGAATAGTAGGCGAAGGGGACGTTTCATTAAGTGGATAGGGAGTGGACAGCTCTACTTTTTTGTGCGGATATATAGAAGCTTATTGAAAAAGTGCGCAACACCTTACAGTCGTCATGCAGAGCGCAGCGAAGCATCTCGCGTGCTGACGTTTGCGAACGTTATTGATTACTGCGCTATGCGAGATGCTTCGCTGCGCTCTGCATGACAGACAGCTTTCAGTAACACCTTTTACTTAAAGCTTTACCGTCGTTTTCTGGCCGGCGTATTTTACTTCTTTGGCGGGCGCATCATCGGCGCCTATGCCGGTGCCGTGCTGCTCGTCGGCCAGCACCACGCGGAAGGTGCGCGCGGCCTGCATGCCCGGAAAGTTGCCGGTGCGGTTGTCGAAGGTGAGCTGCCGCGCCTTGTCGTCCCAGCGCATTTTTATCGTGGCAAAGGCGCCTTTTTCGTAGTTATAGTTGTCGTTTTCATCCTCGTAGAGCGTGAACTCGCCGTTGGCACCGGGGTACACGCGGATTTCGAGCGGGGCATCCGCCTTCTCGCCGGTGTATTGCTGGTGCGGCCCTAGGGGCAGCACCGAGCCGGCGCGCACGTAGAGCGGCATGACGTCGATGGGCGTTTCGCGCTGCACAGTTTGGCCGCCTGGCTGGCGCTTGCCGGTCCAGAAATCGAACCAACTGGCACCGGCCGGCAGATACACCTCCACGCCTTTCGTTTTGGAGAAGTCGGGCGGCACGGGCACGTTTCTGTCGGGCCGGTTCACGTACTGCGCTTCCGTAACGGGGCGCACCAGAAAGGCCGGGCCGAACATGTACTCGGTGCCCATATCGCTCACCTTCGGGTCGTTGGCAAAATCCATTGCCAGGGCGCGCATGGGCGTACCGGCGCGGCTAGTCACCTGCCACATGAGCGAGTAGAGGTAGGGCTGGAGGCGGTAGCGCAGGTCGATAAACTTGGCTTGCGAGTCGAAGGCCCAGGTGCCGCGCTCGCCAAACTGGTAGATTTCGCGGGGCGTGTACTCGCCGTGGCTGCGCATCATGGGCGTGAGAGCCGCAAACTGCTGCCAGCGCGTGTACAACTCCTGGAAGGCCGGGTCTTTCACGCCCTTGGGGTACTGCCCGCTGGGAAAGAAGCCGCCGATGTCGCTGTTCCAGTACGGAAAGCCAGTCAGGCTAAGGTTGAGGGCGGCCGGGATTTGCTTGGCCAGCACGTCCCAGCGCGAGTCCACGTCGCTCGACCAAACCATGGTGCCGTAGCGCTGCTGCCCGGCAAAGGCCGAGCGCGTGAGGATGAACACGCGCTTATCGGCAGTAGCCTGGCGCTGATGCTCGTACACGCCGCTGGTGGCCACAAGCGGGTAGGCGTTGCGCACGCGGCGGAAGCTACCTAGGGCGGTCTCGTTGTCGTCGTCGGTGTCGAAGGGCTGCAGCTGGTCGGGCTCGGTGGCGTCCATCCACCAGGCATCCATACCGAACTTGAAGATGCCCTGGTTCAGGTACTTCCAGTAGATGTCGCGGGCGGCGGGGTCGAAGGCATCGTACACCTTCACGTGCGGCGTGCGCGGCCACGTGATAAAGTCGAAGAGCATGTCCTTGCTGGCCAGCTCCTGGTAGGGCTTGCTTTTCTTGCCAAACGAAGGCCAAACGGAAATCATTTGGTGGGCGTGCAGGGCGTGCACGCGGTCTACCATGGCCTGCGGGTTGGGGAACTTGGGGTTGTTGAAGGCCATATCGTTCCAGAGGTCGTTGTCCTCGCCCCAGTACTGCCAGTCCTGCACAATGCCATCGAGTGGCACGCCCAGGGCGCGGTATTTTTCGACCACGCCCACGGTTTCATCCTGGCTTTTGTAGCGCTCCTTGCTTTGCCAAAAGCCTAGGGTCCAGCGCGGAAACATGGGCGCCTGCCCCGTCAGCTGGCGGTAGCGGGCCACCACGCCATCGGCAGTGCCCTGGCCGTTGAGCAGGTAGTAATCGACACAGTCGCCAATCTCCGAATCGAAGACCGTGCCGGCGGCCGCGTCGCTGAAATTAGTGGTGGAGTAGTTATCCCAGAGCACGCCGTAGCCCTTGCCCGAGTGCAGCACGGGCAAGGCAATGTCGAGGCTCTTTTGCTTCATCAGCACCTTTTGGCCCCGGTAGTTGAGGTGGCCATCCTGGTGCTGGCCCAGGCCGTACACGGCCTCGCCCGGCGCCAGTTGAAACACCTGCCGCACGCGGTAGGTGGCAGCACCTAGGTCCTTCTTGGGCGTAAAACGCGACCCTAGGGTCTGCTCGCTTAGCAGCGGCTGGCCCTTCGCAGTGCGAAAGCTCACCTGCCCGGTTTTCTCATTCACCACCACCTGAGTAGTGGGGCTGCTGATGGTCACCTGGCCGTTTTTCTGGCTGTACTTCAGCTTGCCCGGCGCGGGCGCTTGCGTCACTACCAGGCTCTTTTTCGCTGCCTCCACATTCTTGGGCTGCTTGAGCACGCGCACTATCTCGGGCGAGTAGAACTGCACCTCCACCATGAGCGAATCGGTACTGACCCGCAGGCCGGTAGCGGTGGGCTGGTACTGTTGGGCGTGAGCGGCGGCGGGCGCGAGCAGCAGACCTAGGGCGGCCAAGGGCAGGAAACGAGGAAAGATAGACGTCAAAACGGGTGGGAATGGAGTGATACTGAATGATACTGCCCGCCGCACTTGGCTTGGGCAAATGCGGCGGGCAGTGGCTGTTATTTGCCGGTGCCGGGTAGCTCGGCGGGGCGCGTCACGAGGTCCACATCTACTATCTGAGCTGGAAACCACACCGTCATTTCGCCCTTGCCGCGGTTGGCCCAGGCGTAGTACGGAATGGCCGTGAGGGTCTGCGGCACAGTTTGAATGGTGCTGGCTGCGGCATCGACTTGCACGGCGGGCACAGTGGCCGTAAGGGTTGTCACGCCATTGAGCAGCTCGGGGCGGTAGGCGGCGGTGAAAGTGGCCGTGGGCGGCACCACTAGGTTGCTGGCTTTGCCCTTGTTATCGGTCCACTCGGCGCAATACATAATCGGGCCGCGCTGCAAAGCCACTTTCCCTAGGTCGTCCTTTACGTTGGGGTTGGCCACCACGCGGCGCACATCCATGGGCAGGGTCATTTCGACCACGTCGCCCTTGCGCCACTTGCGCGGCAGCACGGCATAGCCGTTGCGCAAGGTGTAGGCGGTGGGCTTACCGTTTACCTTGATAACTACCTCGCTCTTAGTGGGCGTGGCGAAGGTGTAGAGGTCAGAAGGCATAGCCTCGCCCCGTGCCCAGCCGGGCACGCGCACTAGCAGGTTGAAGTCGGTGCTGGCGGCCGGGTTAACTACGAATTTGAGACCGCCATCCCAGGGGTAGTTGTTTTGCTGCACCAGCTGCACTGGCTTCTTGTTCACCGTGAGGTTGGCGGTACTGCTCACGAAGAGGTTCACGTACAAGTCTTTGTCGTGCTGGCCGTACACGTAGCCGGGCAGGCTCGGGAAAAGCCGGGCCAGGTTGGTGGGGCAGCACGAGCAGTCGAACCAGCCCGAGCGCGCCGGCTCGGTGTCCTTCGTGCCTAGGCCGCCCTTTATCTGCATCGCATTGGTATAGAAGAACGACTTGCCATCGAGCCCAACGCCCGAAATTAGGCCGTTATACAGCACCTTCTCCATGATGTCGGCGTACTTGGCGTCGCCGTGCAGCTGGAACATGCGCTGCTGCCAGTACACGTCGGCTACCGAGGCGCAGGTTTCGTTGTAGGCCGTGGCATTGGGCAGCTCGTAGTTGGCACCGAAGCGCTCGCCGCCACCCACTGCGCCAGTGCCGCCCTGCACGTACATCTTTTTGGTTACCATGTTCTTCCAGATGGTATCCACGGCCGCCAGCAGTGGCTTGTCGCCCGTTAGGGCGGCTACGTCGGCCATGGCCGAGTACAGGTATTCGGCGCGGACGGCGTGGCCTTCGGCCTCGGTCTGGGCCACTACGGGCTTGTCATCTTGCCAGTACTGGCCGTTCTTCCACTCGTCGGTGCTCTTGAAGTCATAGCCCTTGTACTGCCCACGCTGGTCGAGGAAGAACTTGGCCGTATTCAAGTATTTAGCTTGGCCCGTCACGCGGTAGAGCTTCACTAGCCCCATCTCCACAATTTCGTGGCCAGGCGCTACGGCGCGGCGGCCGGGGCCAAATACCGAGCACACGAGGTCGGCATTTTTGAGGGCGATGTTGAGCAGGTTTTTCTGGCCAGTGGCTTGGTAGTGTGCTACAGCGGCCTCGTAGAGGTGGCCCGAGTTGTAGAGCTCGTGGCTTAGCTCGCGCTCTTTTTCCCAACGCTCCTTACCAGCCCAGCTGTGCGGGTGGGCGGGGTCGATGGTGCGGGCCGTGTAGAGGTAGCCATCAGGCTCCTGCGCCGCGGCCACCTTCTTGATAAGCGCATCGACGTACTCTTTCAGGTGCTCGTCGGGGTAGAGGCTCAGCGAGTACGACGCGCCCTCAATGGTCTTATAAATATCGGTGTCGTCGAAGGGATAGGTCGTCGCAAACTTGCCCGACTTCGCCGCCGCCATCTCGAAGTTCTTGACCCTATTGGTAGCCTCGCAGCGCTGAAACGACGCCGGAATAGTGACGTCGGTATTGGTCTTGAGGCGCGGCAACCAGAAGTTGTCGGTCAGCTTGACTTGCGTAAACGACACCGGCCGGATAGGATAGTCGGCCACGGCCTGGGCTTGGGCCACGCCCGCGGCACCTAGGAGGCAAGACGCAGTGAGAAAATGCTTTACCTGCTGACTTAGAGAAGCGTAATGCATAGAAGAAGTGGGTGGGATATAGAAGAAAGAGCGGCCCCGTTGAGGAAGCTACTAACCCGACAAGGGCAGCAATTTACACAATCGTTTGTGCATTGCGAGTAAAAAAGAAATAATTGTTCTTTTTATAGCCTCTTTTGCCAGCTTGTTGGTAATACTCATTGGGATGGCTGTATTGATAGGCAGTAGCGTGGCGCATAGACGTTGCAGTTCGCGTTGGGATGCGCGGCCTTTACGGACTGCAACGTCTAGCTAAGAGCACCTAGGACCGCCGCTTGGCCGCCGTCTTGCGAATCTTAGTGGCCTTAACCTTCTCAAATACATTGACCGGCAAGATGTTGCCAGCCGCGTCGAAGCGCATGGGCGACACGCAGGTTTCGCGATTAAAGCCATCGCCGCCGGGAATAATAAAGCGGTGGTAGGCAATAAACCATTGGTCGGTGCCCGGCACCTGCACCACCGAGTGGTGGCCGGCGCCCTTCACCGGGCCGCGGCCGTGCAGCACGGGCGGGCCGCCGGCTTTCACCCAAGGCCCCATTGGCGAGCTAGAGATGGCGTAGGCCACCGAGTAGCGCGGGTCGCGGGTGTCATACTCGCTCCACATGAGGTAGTACTTGCCCTGGCGCTTGAGCACAAACGGACCCTCATTGTAGCCCTCGGGCTTAAACTCGACTACCGTGGCGGGGTCGTAGCTGGTCATGTCGGCGTTCAGCTTCACCACGTGGCACTGGCCCTGGCCCCAGTAGAGGTAGGCGCTGCCATCGTCATCGACGAATACCATGGGGTCGATGGCCTGGCCGCGGTACACATCCTTAGCCACCAACGGCTTGCCTATAGGGTCTTTGAAGGGGCCAGTGGGGCTATCGGCCACGGCCACGCCCACACACTGGGCCGCCGTGTAGTAGAAGTAGTACTTGCCGTTTTTGGTAGCCATTGCCGGGGCCCAGGCATTGCGGTTGGCCCAGGTAAGGTCGCGCGGCAAGTCCAGAATGACGCCCTCGTTCTTCCAGGTTTTCAGGTCCTTCGATGACCAGGCACTGAACGACTTAGCGCCCCAGCCCTCGATGCCGTCGGTGGTGGGATACAGGTAGTACGTGTCGCCAAAAGCTGCAATGTGCGGGTCGGCATTGGGGCCAGGCAGGGCGGGTGCCGGGGCGTGCAGGGTATCGTCACCTAGGGTCGTCTGGGCCTGGCTAGCGAGGGCTGCCCCGCCAACCAGCAGGGCCGTCATTAAAACAGAGGTTACGCGCATGTACTTGGTTATTCAGTGTATTTCAATTCTTTGCGGCTGCCATCAGCCATCGTTATGGTCGCGCCAGTGCCGTTTGCGGCGGGCCGCACCTGCCGCACGGGCAGCAGCTCGGCATCGGCGAAGGTAGTGCCCGATTTTTTCCAGAGCAGCAGCGTAGCGTAGAGCTTAGGTCGGGCGGCGGGCGCGGTATTGCCTAAGGCATTAAGCACGGTGCTGGTGGGGGCGGTGGGGTGCAGGCCAGTGGCTTCCACGGCTTCGACATGGTCCCAGCCACCTAGGGGCACCAGGGCCAACTGGTAAGTGCCATTGTCAATAATCTGTACCTCATGGCCTTTTACCTTGCGCGTAGTGCGCCGGATGGTGCCTGTGAGGTTGGGCAGCGCGTAGTGACCTAGGCGCAGGGCAGTGGCCTCGGTGCTAGTGTTTTGGTCTACCCGCAAGATGCCGTTGGGCAGGGGCATTTCGGCTAGGTGCAGCTTGATGTTCTTGTTGGTTTCGAGCTCGGCGTCGCGGTAGTACACGCCGTCGGCGTACCGCCGGAAGGTGTAGAGGCGCAGCGACTCCCACTTGTCTTGCTTGTTTTTGAAGACGTAGTTCATAGCTACTTCGCCGCGGGACCCGTCGGCCTGCCACGGAAAGGCGCTGTTGTAGCTCAGGCGGTTGTAGTTTTCGTCGCCGCGGTAGGGGTCGCTGGCCGGCTGGTGAGGGGCGGTGCGAATTTCGGCCGCGCCTAGGTCGGGGTAGTCGGTCACGAGGATATTAGGCCCCGCCTCAAATTTGTTGACTACTGTTCCGGGCTTGAACTCGCTGGCCCACGGTCCTTCGTTTTCGGTAGCGGTCCAGAACGGACTATCGGCCGGCACCAGCAGCCCCAGAAAAGCCTTTGCCATCCAGAATACGCTGCCCCGGCAGCTATAGGGCTGCACGGCCGGCTCAAAGGCTCCATAGTACCCTAGGGTCGGAATATTATCCTGCAAGAAATCGGGGTGTTGCAAGAACTGGAGCATGGCCCCCGAAGCAATGCGCCGCATCCAGCCGAAGTTGGTGCCCGCCTCGGGCTGCAAACCCATGAGCGGAAACGGCACCACTGCCGCAAAGCGGTACGTGATGCTGCGGCCCCACATTATCATCGAGCCATCGCGCCCAAATTGGTAAGGGTAGGTGTTCTTGAGCGGCGCAAAATTCTCGGTGAGCTGCGCGGCCACCTGCGGGTAGTGCTGGCGCCCGTAGTACTCGCTCCAGAGCCGGCCATACATCTGGAAGGCCCACATGCTGTAGTAGTCGAAGCTCGGGTCGTCGTTGTACCAGCCCTCGCCTTTGTAGTGGGTCAGCTGCTTTTGCAGGTATTCTTCCAGCAGCCTCTCATTCACCTGGTAGCCCCGACTCTTATAAAAGCTAAGGATGAAGATGTTGAAGTAGCGCCAGTTTTGGGGCACCGTAGGCCCGTCGCCATAGCTAAGCATGGTGGCGGCCAGGGCCTTTTTGGTGGCCGCGGGAAGCGGGTCCCACAAGATTTCGGGGGCGGCAAACAAGGCCACGCTCAGCCCACCAAACTCGACCAGGTTTTGGCTGGGGCCGCCATCCTTAGCGCGTGGCGCGATGTAGCTGGGGCTGGCCGGGTCTACGAGCAGCGCCAGCTGGTGGCGGTAGTAGTCGCCCACCTTCACGCCGTTTAGCGTCAGGCTGGGGTCTTCTTTGAGCAGCGGCGCGGCCATAAACAGCGTGCGGCACAGGCCTTCCAGCTTTTCGGTGGGTACCTGGCTGGCCGAGCGCGGGTAGCTCTTGCCCGGCTGCTTCACAAACTGCATGGGGTCGTCTAGGGTCCGCACGTAGCTGAAGGCCCCGCTCAGCAGGTAGCGGGCGGCATCTTGCCAGTGCCGGCGCGTGAGGCCGGTGTAGGGGCTCAGTTGCTTATCGGGGTTTTTGACCTCGAAAGGCGGCAGCTTGGTGGCGGGCGGCGACACGTGCGTGTCGAAGTAGGCGGGCGGCGGGGCGGCTTGCCCTAGGGCGAGGCTCGCGGGCAGAACAGCTAGGGCACTCCCTAGCAACAATACTTTCATAAGCGGTTCGGTAACAAGGCATACACAAAATGAGCCGGAGCCCGCCCTCTCCACAAGGCAGCCCCGGCTCGACCGGATACTAGCCCACCAGCTAGTATCCGGGGTTTTGCGTTAGGGTAGCCCCTACGTTTAGGTCAATTGTTGATTGCGGAATGGGCAGCAGCGCTTTCTCCTTAGTCAGGCCAGTCACCGAGGCGCCGTTGAGGCGCAGGGTGCGCTCTAGAAGCGTGCCGGTGCGTACCAGCGTAATGCGACGCTGCTCCTCACCTATCAACTCGCGAGCGCGCTCGTCAAGGATGAAGTTGAGCGTCATTTCACCAGCCGTTACCTGCGGCGCCTGCGCCCGGGTGCGCAGCACGTTGATGCTGGCGGCGGCCCCGGCTGTGTTGCCTTGCTGCACTTGGGCCTCAGCCAGCAGCAGGTAGGTTTCGCCTAAGCGCATCATGGTAATATCCTTGATGGTGCCAAAGCCAAAGGTATCAGTGGGGTCAAACTGGTTCCACTTCGTGGTGTAGGGCGTGATATTATAGATGGTATCTGACCCAGCCAGGCCTGTCACGCGCTTGCCAAACGTGGCCGGCATGGAGGCATCGTTGTAATAAAAACGACGCTTGAGGTTGTATTTCGAGTTGCGCATGTCCTGCGCCGAATAAAGACGGTAGTCTACCCAGTTGCTGAGGCGCAGGCGACCTAGGCCCCGCCCCCCGAGCGAGTCGGCTAGCGTCATGCCTTTGATATTGTAGTAGGCTGGTACCCACATGCGGCGCTGCTGGGCGCTGGTAGTAGCACCGGGCACGAGCAGTTGCTGCTCTACCCCCCAAATAACTTCGGTGTTGCCCTGGTTGCGGCGCTGGTTGCCGACCACAAACATATCGGCGAAATAGTCGCCCGGCTGGGTCGACCGCACCCCGTAGCGCGCCGAAATCAGCTTGTATTGCCCACTGTTGATGAGGGCTTGCAGCGGCACCTGGGCCAAGTCAGGCTTGTTCATGCGCAAGTACACCTGCCCAAGCAATTGCTGAGCCGCGCCCTGCGTAATGCGCCCAGAAGCGGCTTTAGTGGCTAAGAATAAGCTTGGGATAGCCGTATTCAAGTCATTAACGATAAAATCGTTGACTGTTGCTATTGGGGCCCGCGTAAAGTCGTTGCGCGGCGTAGTTACGGGGGAATCTACCAGCGGCACATCGCCCCAGAGCGTAGCCAAAAAATCGTAGGCGTAGGCGCGGTAGAAGCGAGCCTCGGCGCTAATGCGGTTTTTGTAGCCCTGCCGCAATGTGGCCGGGGCCGTCGCCGCCCCCGCAATAATCTGGTTGCAGTTGTTGATGGTGCGGTAGGCCCAGCTCCACATCACGCTAGCCGCCTGGTCTTGCGCATTGAGCAGGCTATAGTTGTAATAAGGTATTTCGGCGCCCTGCACTTGGCCCGGAATGGCCACATCGGTGCCTTCCTGCATCATGCCGAGCAGGCCCTGCTCGTCGGAGCGGGTGTACTGCTCGCGCACCACACTCTGCAAGCCAGCCATCGCGGCCTCAAAGCCCAGCGAGTCTACCAGCACGGTTTGGGGCGTGTAGAGCGACGGGGGCGTTTCGGCCAAGTAATCTTTCTTGCAAGAGCTAACGAGCTGGGCAGTGCCCAGCAGCGTTATCAATCCTAACGCGTAGCGTTTCATATAGCAAAGAGATAAATCGGGTGGGAGAAGGATTAGCGCAAGCCTAGGTTGAGGCCAAACACGAAGGTGCGCACCTGCGGGAAGTTGGGGTTGGAGCCGGCCGTCGAGCTGTTGACGCTAGTAGTCGGGCTGAAGCTTGTGGAGGAGCTGAGCAGGCTAATCGGGTTGTCGATGTTGCCCGAGCCGTTGCCGAGAGTATAGTTCTGCTCGGGGTCCCAGCCTACCCACTTGGTCCAGGTGTAGAGGTTACGCGCACTCACGTACACCGACAGCGTGCCGAGCTTGAGCCTGTCGAGGAGGGCGGCCGGGAAGGTGTAGTTGAGCGTTACGTCCTTGAGGCGGGTGTAGCTGGCATTGCTGGGGTAGCCGTAGCCGCGCGGGTTGATGTAGCTCAGGCTAGGGCGGTCCTGGCTTTGGTTGGCGGCGGTCCAGTAGCCTACTTCCTCCGGGGTATTGAAGCGGCCACCTAGGTCCACGAAATTCAGGTTGTTGTTGCTCTTGAGCACGCCCTGCGCCGTTTGGATGAACACGCGCAAGCTCAACCCCTTATACGTAAAGGTGTTGGTGATGCCGCCCTGCCAACTGGGCAGCGACGAGCCTAGGTACTGGCGGTCGAGGGTCGTGATTTTGCCGTCGCCGTTGAGGTCGGCAAACTTCAGGTCGCCGGGCTTGGCGCCGGGGTCGAGGCTGCTGGCGTCTTCGCCTACCTGCCACACGCCGGTTTTCACGTAGTCGTATACAGCGCCCAGCGGCCGGTTCAAGAAGAGGCGGTTGCCAATGTCATCGGTTGAGGTGTAGCCTAGCTCCAGCAGCCGGTTGCGATTGCCCGAAAAGTTGAGGGTAGTCTCCCAAGTGAAATTCGGCAGCTGCACGTTGGCGGTGGTCAGGCTTACCTCGAGACCCTTATTGCTCACCGAGCCAATATTGTCCAGAATCGTACCGTAGCCGCTCACAATCGGAATCTGGCGATTCAGCAGCAAGTCGCTGGTTTTAGCATCGTAGTACTCTACCGTACCCGTGATGCGGTTTTTGAGGAAGCCAAAATCAACGGCGTAGTTGGCGCTCGTGGTTTGCTCCCACTTCAGGTTGCTGTTGCCGATATTGTTGGCCCGCAGGCCCACGGCCGTCACGCCGCCGTAGGCATATTGCAGCAGGGCGCTGCCCGTGATAGTGCCGTAGGGGTTGATGCCCTCGTTGCCGGTGGTGCCATACGAAAAGCGTAGCTTGAGCACGCTCACCGCTGCATTATTTTTCAAGAATGCCTCGTTGCCGACGTTCCAGCCCACGGCTACGGAGGGGAACGTAGCGTACTTGCTGGCATTGACGCCGAACACCGACGAGCCGTCGCGCCGGGCCGTGGCCGTGAACAGGTAGCGGCTATCGTAGTTGTAGTTGACCCGTGCCATTTGCGACACCAGCGCCCGGCGCTCGCTATACGAGCTGAGCGTGGGCGTGATGCTGCCCGCCCCTAGGCTATTAAAAGCAATCTGGTCGTTGATAAACCCAAACGCATTCTCCGTGGTCGTGAAGTAGCTGTTTTGCTGAGCGCTGTACAGGGCCGTGATATCGAAGTGATGCTTGTCGATATCCTTGTTGTAGAACAGCAGGTTTTCTATCGTGTAGTTCTGGCGCTCATCGTTGATGAGCTGGGCCGTGCCGCGCAAGTCACCAAACGCGCGGCCAGTGTAGCTAGCGTACCGGCCGGGCCGGTTCGAGTAGGTCGCGTTCAGGCGGTACTTGAGGCCGCTCAAGAAGGTTGGCTCCACCTCGGCGTAGCCGGTGCCAGTGAGCTGGTTGATGCGGTCGAGGCGCTGGGTGGTCAGGCCCAACAGGGCATTTTTCACCAGCTGCTCGGGGGGCTGCGGGTAAATGGTGTAGGTGCCGTCGGCGTTGTACACCGAGCCGTAGGGGCTCAGTACCTGGGCTAGGCTAAGGTCGGCGCGCCCACCGTCGTCGTTGGAAGTGGAATAGAACGCCGACGTGCCCACCCGCAGCCAGGGCGTAAGGGTCGCGTCGATGTTCGAACGCAGGCTGATGCGCTGAAACTGGTAGCCCTTGATAATGCCCTTTTGCTTGAAGTAATCGCCCGACACAAAGTACTTCACATTGTCGGTGCCACCCGAAATAGAGGCGTTGTGGTCTTGAATAAAGCCTTGCTGCTTAATCAAGTCCATCCAGTCCACCGTGCGGCCGTTGTTGTAGTTGTCCAGCTCGCCGGTGTTAGGTACGGGCGTGAGGTTGATGCCGCGCTGCCGAGTAAACTCCTGCCATTTGGCCGAGAACGCTGGCCCGTCGAGCGGGTGCAGCTTTTGCACCATGTACTCGGGCCCGGCATAGCCGTTGTAGCGAATCTGCGGCTTGCCGGTTTTGCCGCGCTTGGTCGTCACCAAGATTACCCCGTTGGAGCCGCGCGTGCCATAGATGGCCGTCGAGCTGGCATCCTTCAGAATCTCAATCGAGCCGATGTCGTTGGGATTGATGTCGTTGAGGTTGCCCGGAAATGGTACCCCGTCCACAATCAGGTAGGGGTTGGTGCTGGCCGTAATCGAGCGCACGCCCCGGATTTGAATATTGGGCTGGCTGCCCGGCACGCTTGACGTATTAGTGATGTTGACGCCCGCTACCGCGCCTTGCAGCGCCTGGGCCACGTTCGACACCGGAATTTTTTCTAAGCGGTCCTGGGGCACCGACACTACCGAGCCCGTGATGTCGGAGCGCTTCTGCGCGCCGTAGCCCACCACTACCACCTCATTAAGGTCCTGAGTATTGGGAGCCAGCTTGATGGAAAACGTGGTGCGGTCGCCCACAGCCAGCTCTTGCTTGACGTAGCCCACCGACGAGATAACGAGCGTAGGCGAGACCGTGCCGTCGGGAATGCGAAGCGAAAACTTGCCATTGGCATCGGTGTTTGCCCCGACGGTGGTGCCCTTTAGCACCACGGTGGCCCCGGGCATACCATCGCCTTTTTCGTCGAGCACCGTGCCCGTGATGGTGATATCAGCCAGCGGCTGGGTCGCGGAGCGCAGCCCCCAATCGGAGCCGGCTGCCCTTGAAAGCGGAGCGGCAGCCACCGTCAGAGGTAGCAAGGCTCCGCACAGGAGAATAGACTTTGCCTGCATAGAGTGAAATAAATGGTCGCGAAGGCGGCCAGGGTGGGAGATAGAAATTGCAGTGCACCAGTGCGAACGGCTCGCCTAGGTAGGAGCCGCCGCGCTCAAAGGGCCAACATGCCTAGCGCGCCTAAAAGGCTAGCCTAAGCAGTAGTTCGACTGTCCAAAAGTATTGGTAATCGCCGGCCAGAAAGAGGGGTATTTTCAGTAAAGAAGCGGGACTAATTCACGCACGAGCTTTCCTGCGCCGCACTTACCAGCGCCACTTATGGCAATACTATTCTGAATCGGAGGAGTATGTGCTCATAGAGTAGCCTTGCCCTAGGGAGCAACCACAGCTTTGGGCTGGGGCTGGTCAAAGGCGCTGAGAGCCCAGCGGTCGGCCCAGCGCAGGCGGGGCTGGTCGCCTTCGAAGCGGAGCGGCAGCCAGATGTAGCCGCCGTCGATGGGGTTCTTGGGGGTCCAGCGGTCGGCCATAAAGATGAAGGCGTCTTTCTTACCTGCCACCGGCAGCAGGTAAGTGCTCTGGGAGTGGTAGGTCGAGTCGGCGTCGGGGCCGGTGGCGGGGTTATCGAGCTGCTGCCACGGGCCCCAGATAGACGAGGCCACGAACGAGCGTGCCGCATTGGGGGCCCAGCCTGTGCAGCCCGACGTGAGGAGGTAGTACTTGCCGCCGCGCTTGCAGATGGCGGGCGCCTCGTTGTGCCCAGCCGGCGCAATTGTGTTCCACTTGCCCGTAAAGCCCTGATAGTCGTCGGTGAGCTCGGCCACGTGCAAGGTCAGGTTTTCCTCCGACGAGTGAATATTATAGGCCTTGCCATCGTCGTCGACGAAAATGGTCATGTCGCGAGCCATTTGGCCGGGCGTGAAGTCACGCCGCACAAACAAGCCTTGCGTTACGGCCGTGCGCCACTCGGGCGTCCACCATTTCAGGCTGGCCTCACCGGGGGCGGGCTGCTTCCACTCTTCCTTGTACCCTAGGGGCCACTGGCCGGCGCCGGGCCGGTACGAGCGCACATACTTGTAGGGCCCGGTGGGCTTGTTGCTCACGGCCACGGCGGTGCGGGCTGCGGCGTAGCCTTGGCCCTTCAGCTCGAGGTGAAACCACATTACGTACTGCCGGGTCTTCTTATTGAACACCACCTTGGGGCGCTCTAGCACGCAGCCTTTCTCCACTTCTGAGCCTGAGCCCTCGGGCGCCACCGCGAAGGCAATACCCTCATCCTGCCAGTTGTACAGGTCTTTGGAGGAGTAGCAATGCACGCCCACTTGGGCACTGTTGCCCTTCGGGCCGGCTATTTTGTGCTCGCCAAACAGGTAGTAGCGGCCCTGGTCATAGAGCGCACCAGCACCGTGGGCGTTGAGGTGGGTGCCTTTGTTGTCGGGCCAGGGCTGGCCGGGCAGAAAGGCCGTGCGCTGGGCTTGGGCCGTGCTGGCTAGCGCCAGCAGCACAACAAGCAAGCTATTCTTTTTCATGATGGGGTGGGAAAGCGAGCGACAAGCGATGACTGCGTGGAGGACAGCCTAGGGCAACAAAAGTAGCGGCGCCCCTACCCCACCTAGGGGGAGGTTTTCGCCGAACAGCTGGGGGAAAATGACCGGCCAGCGGCCCTAGGTGGGCGCGGGCCGCATTTCGCCAACCCAAGCCGGCTTGCTACCTTGCAGAGCCACCGTTGGCGCATCGCCCCAGATTAGTCTAGTGTGCACCTATTCAGCTGGGTAGCGGCGCGGCTATCTGTCCTTCTTCTCCCACCCTTGCCGATGCTAGTTATTCCTTCCCGGCTGCTTTGCTGCCTAGCAACCCTGCTGGCGCTGCTGGTCTGCCCTGCCTGGGCGCAGGACACGGCCCCGCGCGAGTTTCGCTTCGAGCACCTCACCGTTGACCAGGGGCTGTCGCACAGCGATGCCATGGCCGTGGCACAAGACAAAGCGGGCTTTATCTGGGTGGGCACTAATCGTGGCCTCGACCGCTACGATGGCTACACTCTCAAGCAGTACACCCTGCCCATCACCCGCAAAGGCATTGCGGGCAATCGCATCGCGGTGCTTCATACCGATAGTGGTGGCCGCCTGTGGGTGGGTACCGAGCGGGCTGGGCTCAACTTCTACGACACTGCCACCGACCAGCTTATGCCGCTGGCCAGCCTGGCCATTGCGCCGGCGGGCCAGCCCCTTTTACAGCAGTTGGCTACTAGCAGCATTACCGCGCTAGCGTCTGACCCGCAGGGCCATTTGTGGATTGGTACCCTGCGCGATGGCTTGTTAAAATTGACATTCACCACCCAGGGCCAGCTGGCAAGTTTGCGCCAGGTGCAGCCCGCGGCCGGCCAGCCCACCGCGCCTTACTCGGTGAGTAGCCTAGCCGCTGATGCGGAAGGCAACCTATGGATGGGCACCTACAACCGGGGGCTGTGCCTAGTGCAGACGGATGCCGCTACCCTAGTGGCCGAACCCACTGACGTGACCGGGCTGGTGCGGGCGCTGCACCTCGACCGCCGCGGCGACCTCTGGATAGGCCTCGACCAGCAGGTGCTGTGGGTGAGCGCGGCTAACCGCCGGGCTGTGCGCCAACTCACGGCGCACCCGCAGCCGCTCAGCTACCCCACCTTGCAGTCGCTGCTGCTCGACTCGTTTGGCCGGCTGTGGGTGGGCACCATCTACGGGCTTTATGTATGGGAGGCCGGCACTGCCACGGGCACCGCGCCACCCCTGCGCGCCGGGGCGCCTACCTTGCTGCTACCCACCGATGGCGAGTCGCAGAGCATCAACTCGGAGCGGGTGCACCAGCTTTTTGAAGACCGCACCCAGGTGATGTGGCTGTGCGCTTCGGCAGGTGGTCTCAATCGGGTAGACCTGCGCCAAAAGCCTTTTGGGCGGCTGCGGCGCCAGCTGATGGGCCAAGCCACGCTGCCTAACAACTACATCAACGCTGTTTATAAGGAGGAAGCCGCCAACACGCTCTGGCTAGGCTCGCGCAATGGCGTGGCCGCCTATGACCTAGCTCGCCAAACCTATCGCAACTACCTAAACCAGAACGAAGCCGGCGTGACGCGCGGCATCGATGTATCGGCCATTTGCCAGGCGCGCACTGGCACGCTGTGGTTTGGCACCCGGGGCCGCGGGCTGGTGCGCCTCACCCGCCACCAGGGTCGCGAGGAGCTTACGACCATCGACGAGCTACCGGGCGGGCAGCGCTTGCGCAATGCCAGCATCGAGCGCATTGTAGAGGACGCCTACGGCACACTGTGGGTGGCTACCTTCAACCAGGGCCTGCTGCGCTTCAGTGCTGACGGGCAGTTGCTGCGCCGCTACCAAGCCGGCGCAGGGCTGCCGAGCAGCAATTTCACCTTCTTGCTGCTAGACCCGCGCCGCAACGTGCTCTGGGCCAGCACTACCGATGCGGGCCTGCTTAAGCTGCAAGTCACGCCTGACTCGGTGCGCCTGCTCCGGCAATTCAGCTACGTGCCCGGCGCGGCGGGCGGCTTGCGCGTCAACTACGTGTGGCCGCTGGTGCTCGACCGCCAGGGCACGCTCTGGATAGGCACCATCGGGGGTGGGCTGCACCAGCTGGCCACCGATGCCCAAGGCCACGACACGGTACGCAGCTACCAGCGCTGGCTGCCCGAAAGCGACGTGGAGAGCCTGCTCACCGACGATGCGGGCAACCTGTGGGTGGGCGGCACGGGCCTCTATCGCTTCACGCCGCGCACCCGCCAGTACGTGCGCTACGACGTGGCCGATGGCCTGCAAAGCAATGCCTTTAAGATAGGGGCCGCTGCGCGCGGTGCCGATGGCACCCTGTACTTCGGTGGCATCAATGGTATCAGCTACTTCCAGCCGTCGGCCATTCAGCCTAACCCCTACGCGCCGGTGGTGCAGCTCACGGGCCTGCGCATTGCCAACCAGCCGGTGGCTGTGGGGCAGCCCTTTGGCGGCCGCGTGCTGCTGGCCCAGCCACTATCGGTGCCCCAAACCGTGACGATAAAGCCTAGCGAAAACGACTTTTCGGTAGAGTTCGTGGGCCTCAACTACGCCAACCCGCAGAAAAACCGCTACGCGTATCAGCTCGACGGCTACAATCAAAACTGGGTGCACCCGGCGCCCGGCCAGCGCACCGCCAGCTTTGCCAACCTGCCGCCCGGCCACTACACCCTGCGCGTGAAAGCCAGTAACGGCGAAGGCGGCTGGAGCGCCCAGCCCGCTACTATGCAGTTTGAGGTGCTGGCGCCGTGGTACAAAACAGGCTGGGCCTATCTCCTCTACGCCCTGGCCCTAGGCGGCAGCATCATGCTCTATCGGCGCTTCGAAATGTCGCAGCAAGAGCTGAAAAGCAAGCTTGTTCTGGAGCAGTTTCAGACCGAGAAGGAGAAAGAGCTGACGAATCTCAAGCTGGGCTTTTTCACTAATATCAGCCACGAGCTGCGCACGCCACTCACCCTCATTCTGGGGCCGATGGACGAAATAATGCGCAGCCCTGGCCCCGTGGCCAACCTAGCCAGCAAAGTAGAGCTGATGCACCGGCAGGCTCGCAAGCTGCTGGAGCTAGTAAACCAGCTGCTCGATTTCCGCAAGGTCGAAACTGGCAACGTGCCCCTGCGTGCCACCTACGGCGACGCCGTCAGCTTCCTAGGTGAGCAATACGGTAGTTTTCAGCACAAGGCTCAGGAGCGGGGCATCACGTACCTGCTCGACGTGCCGGCCGAGCCAGTGCGCCTGTACTTCGACCGCGGCAAGCTGGAAATCGTGCTGACCAACCTGCTCGCCAACGCCTTTAAGTACACCCGCGACAGAGGCCGCGTCGAGCTGACGGCCACGGCCGTGGGCTGCGCCAGCAGCCCAGCAGTATACTCCAACGAGCAGCTAACTACTAATTACCTTAAAATCACGGTTTCGGATACGGGCGTAGGCATTAGCCCGCACGAGCTAGACCGCATTTTTGACCCTTACTATCAGGCTTCGCATACCGACACGCTGCGCATGGGCGGCACGGGCATCGGGCTGTCGCTGGCCCGGCAGTTTGCCCAGCGCCACGGCGGGCAGCTCACGGTGGCCAGCCTGCAAGGCGTCGGCACCACCTTCGAGCTGCGCCTGCCCTTTGGCCAGCAGCACCTGCAGCCCGAAGACATTCAGGCAGAAGAACCTAGCCCCGGCATGAGTGCCAGCGAAAGCGAGCCACCTCTTGAGGATGAGTTTGCGGCCTTGCCCCTAACGACTGCACCGACTGGCCCGCCGCGCTTGCTAGTGGTAGAAGACAACGACGAAGTGCGCCAGTACCTCACGCAGCTTTTTGAGGCCGACTACACCGTGCTAACCGCTGAGGATGGCTTGGTAGGCTGGGAAAAAGCCTTGGCCCAACTACCCGACCTCATTATTTCGGATGTGATGATGCCGCGCTCCGATGGCCTAGAGCTGTGTCAGCGCCTCAAGCAACACCCCAAAACCAGCCACATTCCGGTGCTGCTGCTCACGGCCCGCACTGCCGAAACCCACGAGCTAGAGGGCCTAGGGATGGGCGCCGACGACTACGTAAGCAAGCCCTTCAACCCCACCCTACTGCACGCCAAGGCCGATGCGCTGCTGCGCAACCGCCGCAAGCTGCACGAATTCTATCAGCGCCATATCTTACTGCAACCCACCGAGATAGTGGTAGCCGACGCCGACCGCGAGTTCTTGGAGCAAGCCATGCATACGGTAGAGCAGCACCTAGGCGACGCCGAGTTTAGTGTGCAGGTGCTGGCCCGCGCCATGGCCATGAGCCAGTCGGTGTTCTACCGTCGCATCAAGAGCATCACGGGCCAAACGGCGGTGGAGTTTATCCGCGACGTGCGCCTCAAGCGCGCGGCCCAGCTACTGGCCCAAACCTCCATGCGCGTGTCGGAAATAGCCTTTGAAGTAGGTATCGAAGATGCCAAGTACTTCCGCAAGGCTTTCCAGAAAATCTATAGTCTTACCCCATCGGAATATGCCAAGCAGCACCGTATAGGCCGAGCAGCCGCGGCGGCTGATGTGGAATAGCAATGACTACCTAGGAAGCAGACCGAGGCGCAATTATCATAATTTCAGCATCTTACCTGCAATCCTGAAACCCTAGGTGTAGCACTCACCGAAAACAGCCCCTCTATTCTCCGAGAATAGCCCGGCCGGCTCGCACGCTGGGGGCTAGTATTGCAGTGAGGTTTTGTAGCTACTTCAGGCCTCGCCTGCTAGCCACAAAACTCGCTTTCTCCCACCCAGCTTTTGCTATGCTCCGTTCTCTTCGGACCACCTGGCTACTCGGCGGCCTGCTGCTAGCGGCCGGCCTAGGGCTTCCTACGCACGCCCAAACTAGCGCCCCCAATGCGGCGCTGTTCAAGCCCAACTACATCAAGGAACAACTGCTGAAGGCCACCAAATGGCAGCTCGCGCACCCCAAGCACGCGCCCACTGACTGGACCAACGGCGCTTTCTATTCGGGCGTGTTTGCTGCTTACCAAGCCACCAAGTCGAAGCTGATTCTGGACTCGCTTATGGCCCTTGGCGAGCGCACACACTGGCAGCCCGGCCCGCGCTACGACCACGCCGACGACATTGCCATTTGCCAAACCTACCTCAACCTGTACCGACTCAAAAAGGACCGGCGCATGATAGAGCCCACCTTGGCTGTGGTGGAGAAAGTGCGCACCACGCCGGGCCCCGAAGTGCAAGGCCACGGTATTACGTGGTGGTGGTGCGATGCGCTGTTTATGGGCCCGCCGGTGCTGGCGAAGGTGGCCGTTATCGACAACAAGCCCCAGTACCTGGCCTTCAACGACACGCTGTATCAGCAAACGTATAAGCGGCTTTTTAACCACCAGGAGCATCTCTTTTCGCGCGATGCCTCGTACCTGCTCGATGCTACCGGCCAGGGTAAAAAGGAAAGCAATGGCCAGCGCATTTTTTGGAGCCGGGGCAATGGCTGGGTGATGGGCGGCCTGGTGCAGCTTCTGCAAGAGCTACCCGCCGGCCACCCCAGCCGGCCGTTTTACATCAACTTATTTAAGGAAATGAGCGCCCGGCTAGTGCAATTGCAGCAGGCCGATGGGCTATGGCGCTCTAGCCTGCTCGACCCGGCCGCCTACCCCGGCGGCGAAACGTCGGGCTCGGGCTTCGACTGCTACGCCATGGCCTGGGGCATCAACCAAGGCATTCTGGACCGGGCCACTTACCTAGGTCCTGTGCAGAAGGCTTGGGCGGCTCTTACCACCGTGGTGTCGCCGGAGGGCCGCGTGGGCTGGGTGCAGCCCATCGGGGCCGACCCTCGGCGCGATTTTTCGGCCGATAGCTGGGAGGTGTACGGCACCGGCGCCTTTTTGCTGGCCGGCTCCGAAGTACTGAAACTCAAGTAAGGGCTTATGAAACGGCGTTCATTTGTAAGCCAGGCGGCTACTGGCTTGTCGGGCTTGGCTGCCCTAGGTGCTCTTCCTGTGGCTGGGTACGACCTAGGGACCGCATCAGCTGCCCCACGGGGTACTGACCGCGACTATTGGCTGGCCACGTTGGTGCGCATTGCGGAGCCAGTGCTGGCCGCCGCGGCGCAGGGCAGACTCAAAGCTACTATGCCGGTCGAAGCGGCCTCTGGCCAACAAGACGGCCGCCGCCAAGTAACGCACCTAGAGGCCCTAGGCCGCACCCTGGCTGGGCTGGCGCCGTGGCTAGAGCTGCCCGATGCGCCTCCCGCCGAGCTAGCTCGGCAAACGCGCTACGCTGAGTTGGCTCGCCAAGCCATCGCCCACGGTGTAAATCCCCAATCGCCCGATTTTCTAAACTTTAACCAAGGTGGGCAGCCAGTAGTAGATGCTGCATTTCTAGCCCATGCGCTGCTACGAGCGCCGACTCAGCTGTGGGGCAAGCTGCCAGCCGCCACCCAGGCGCAGCTAGTGCAGGCGCTGCAAAGCACCCGCATCATCAAGCCGGTGTATAGCAACTGGCTGCTGTTCAGTGGCATTATTGAGGCGGCGCTGCTCAAGTTTACGGGCAGCGGCGACCTGATGCGGATGGACTACGCCATCAAGGAGCACCAAACCTGGTACAAGGGCGACGGCACCTACGGCGACGGGCCTGACTTCCACTGGGACTACTACAACAGCTACGTCATTCAGCCCATGCTGCTCGATGTGGTGGGCACGCTGGTCGCTGCGGGCAAAGAGCGCCCCGAGCTGCTCGAAACCCTGCGCACCCGCGCCCGCCGCTACGCCGCGGTGCAAGAGCGCCTCATTGGGCCCGATGGCTCATTTGCAGCGTTTGGGCGCTCACTGGCGTACCGGTGCGGGGCCTTTCAGCATTTGGCGCAGTGCAGCTTGCAGGGGCTGCTGCCCGAGGGCCTAGGTCCCGGCCAGGTGCGCAGCGCCCTCACGGCCGTTATCCGGCGCACCATGGAGCCCAAGGGCACTTTCGATGCCCAGGGCTGGCTTCAGATTGGGCTGTGCGGCCACCAGCCGGGCATTGGCGAAGGGTACATCTCGACGGGTAGCCTGTACCTCTGCACCACGACGTTTTTGCCCCTAGGGCTGGTCCCGAGCCATGCCTTTTGGAGCAGCCCAGCGCAAGACTGGACCGCTCGCCGCATCTGGTCGGGCCAAGATGTAAAGCTGGACCATGCGCTGTAAACCCTACCTGTCATTGCTTCGTCGTGCCTCCTCGCGCTGACAAACGCACCTTAATCTATTCGTAATGAATTTCTTCCGCTTATTCTGCGCCAGTGCCTTTGTTGTCTCTGCCTTCGCTAGCTACGCACAGAAGCCGCTCAAAAAAGACGAAGTGCTGCTGTTTGCCTACTTCAAAGGCAATGGCGAGGATGGCCTGCACCTGGCCACCAGCCCCGATGGCTTGCAGTGGACGGCTCTCAACCAAGGCAAGTCGCTGCTGGCGCCTACCGTGAGCGCCGATAAGCTCATGCGCGACCCCTGTATCATTCGCGGAAAGGATGGGCTGTTTCATATGGTCTGGACCACCAGTTGGCACGACCGCAGCATTGGCTACGCTTCTTCTAAAGACCTTGTGCACTGGAGCCCGCAGCAGGAAGTGCCCGTGATGGCGCACGAGCCGACGGCCAAAAACTGCTGGGCGCCCGAAATCACCTACGACGCGCCCCACGACCAATACCTCATCTACTGGGCCACCACGATTCCGGGCCGCTTTGCGGCGGGCGAAACGACCCTGGAAGGCGGTAATAATCACCGTATTTACTACGTCACAACCAAGGACTTTAAGACTTACACGCCCGCCAAGGTGCTCTACGACCAGGGCTTCAATGTCATCGACGCCACAATACAGCCCGACGGCAAGCGGTTCGTGATGTTTTTGAAAGACGAAACCAAAGAGCCGGTGCAGAAAAACCTGCGCGTCGCTTTTGCCGACCAGGCAACGGGGCCCTACGGCCCGCCCTCGGCGCCCATCACGGGCAAGTACTGGGCCGAGGGACCTACGGCTATTCGGCTGGGCGACAAGTGGCTGGTGTACTTCGACAAATACACCGAGCACAAGTACGGCATGGTCTCCTCGACCGACCTTACGCACTGGACCGATGAGTCGGACCGGGTGCAATTTCCGGCTGGCACGCGCCACGGCACCGTGCTACGCATCACCAAAAAAGAGCTGGCCCAACTACCTAGGTAGCGGCGGCCCTCGGTTCTCTACACTTATGAAGAAAATGCTGTTCCTTGCGGCGGCCCTCCCCCTGGCGGGTGGGCTAGCTGCTCACAAGCCCGCCCCTGCCGCTCTGTTCGTGACGGTGCGCAACCGCCTGAGCGTGGCCCGCCCCGCCGAAACCATCAGCCTGCCGCTTAGTCAGTTGAAGGCCCTAGGGCCTGCCACCAGCCTACGCGGCGTGGTAGTGGAGGACGCCCAAACCCAGGCCGTGCTCACGAGCCAATTGCTGGACAGCAACGCCGATGGGCAGCCCGACGAGCTGCTATTTCAGGCGGCGCTGCCGGCTAAGGGCACCCGGCAGTTTGTGCTGGCGGCTGGCGCGCCGGCGCCGGTGCCGGCCGATGGGCCCACTACGTTTGCGCGCTTCGTGCCCGAGCGCACCGACGACTTTGCTTGGGAAAATGAGCGGGTGGCGTTCCGCACCTACGGCCCTAATGCCGAGCAGCTTTTTGACAAAAAAGACCCCAACGGCACGCTCAGCAGCGGTATGGACTGCTGGCTGAAGCGAGTGCCCTACCCCATCATTGATAAATGGTATGGGCGGCACGTGCACGAAAAGCCCTTTGCCTACCACACCGACATCGGCGAGGGCTACGACCCCTACCACGTGGGCACTAGCCGCGGCGTGGGCGGCACCGGCGTACTCGACGGTGGCAAGCTCTACATTTCCAAGAATTTTACTTCGTATAAGGTGCTGGCTACGGGGCCCATCCGCACGGTATTTGAGCTGACCTACGCGCCCTGGGATGCCAACGGCCGGTCGGTGACGGAGAAGAAAATTATCAGCCTCGACCTAGGCTCGAACCTGACGCGCTACGAGGAGAAGCTGACTGCCGACAAGCCCTTGCCGAACTGCACCATCGGCCTGACGCTGCACGAGGCCAAGGGCGAAGTGAAGGCCGACCGCCAAGCTGGCTGGTGCCGCTACTGGGAAAAAATCGACGACTCGTGCTTAGGAACTGGTGTAGTGGTGGCCCCTAGGTACCTGCTTGACTACCAAGACCACCGCAGCGCCGAGAAAGACCAGAGCCAGCTGTATATGGTAACGAAGCCCACACAGGGCACTGTCGTGTTTTATGCTGGCTTTGGGTGGCAGAAAAGCGGGCAGTTTGCCACGGCCGCCGACTGGGACGCCTACTTAGCCGCCTTTGCCCAGCGCCTGGCCTCGCCGCTCGAAGTAACGGTGAAGTAGCCTTAGGTGCCCGGCTGCTAGGCGTGGGGGAACGGTAACGTATTGAGCATTACATTGCTTGCGGTGGCGGGGGAGCTATTAGTAAAGCTATAGTGAACAGCTCCATCTGCCCCCGCGTTCTCTACGTATGTGGATGAGTATCCGCGTCTTCACTATGCGTGCTCCCACCCAGCCATTGACCGAACAACTTGTTCCCAATGCGCTCTTACAAACGCTATTGGATGCCTCGCAGACTGGCATTGTGCACCTGCGGCCCCTATACGCCGCCGAGCGCCCGGCCGAGGTAATCGACTTGGCTTACGTGCGCCTCAATCCGGCCGCGCAGCGCCTGCTTGGGCTGCCCGAGTTTCCGGTGGGCACGCTGTTGACACTAGCCCCGCAAGACGCTGCGCTCGTGGCCTTCTACAGCGCGGCTTTCGCCTCTGAGCAGGCCGAGTACTACGACTACCAGCCGACGCCATTGGGCGAGCGGCTGTATGTGGCCGCCCAGCGCGATGGCGAGCTGCTGGTGGCTAGCCTCACCGCAGTGCCAGCGCCAGCTGCTGACCCCGCGCTGGTGCTGCCCCCCACCCTAGCCCAGCAGATACTAGGGCAAACCGTGACGGCTGTGTGCGTAGTGCAAAGCCCCGAATACCGCCTCAGCTATGCGAACCTGGCGTTTGAAAAGCTATTTCCGGGGCGCCAGCTCGTTGGCAGCACGGTGGCCGAGGCACTGCCCGAGGTGCCGCAACCCAACTTAGAGCTACTGCTTCGGCACCTAGGGCAAACGGGAGGCTCTTTTTTCGGCCCTGACGTGCGCCTAAATCTGCCGCCCGTAGATGGGCGGCCTACCCAGTGGGGCTATTTCAACTTTCGATACCAAGCCTACCAAGCCAGCGGGCAACCAAGCTACATCTCCATCTCGGCCCACGATGTGACGCGGCAGGTGCTGGCCCGCCAGCAGCGCGAGCAGCAGCGAGCCGAGTGGCAGCGCCTGTTTGAGCAGGCCCCAGTGGCAATGGCCGTGCTGCGGGGGCCAGAGCATCTCATCGAGCTGGTTAACCCCGCCATGTGTGCCCTCTGGGACCGCTCGGCCGAGCAAGTGCTGGAGCTGCCTTTGTTTGAGGCCTTGCCCGAAACCAACGAGCCGCTTACCAAAGCCATTCTTACCGACGTGCTGGCTACCGGCAAAGCGCGCACCACGCACGAGCGCCTAGGTCCGGCAAAGGCTACACCCGCCGACAAAGGCTATTGGAGCTTTGGGTATTACCCGCTGCAAGAGTCCGAAGGCCAGGTCACAGGCATTGCCGTGGTAGCCCTCGATATTAGCGCGCAGCTCCGCGACCGCCACCAGGTGCAAGAGCTGAATGCGGAGCTTAGCACCTTGAATGAGGAACTGCTAACGGCCAACGAAGAGCTGCACGCTAACAATACCGAGCTAGAGCAGGCACAGATGGAGTTGTGGCAGCTCAACCGCAACCTAGAAACCCGCGTGCTGGAAGGCGTGCGGGCGGCCCGCGCGGCCCGCGATGAGGCAGAGCGCCAGCGCCGCCGGTTGGCCAATTTCTTTCAGCAGGTGCCGGCCGCTATCTGCGTGCTCGATGGGCCTACGATGGTGTATGAGCTCGTAAACACCGATTACCAGCGGCTGCTACCCGGCCGCACCATGCTCGGCCGGCCCCTGCTCGAGGCGCTGCCCGAGCTGGCAAACAGCCTCATTTGGCAAACCTTGCAGCAGGTGTACCAAACCGGGGAGCCCCACGAGGAGATAGGCGTGCGCGTGCCCCTGGCGCGCCACGAAGGTGGACCGCTCGAAGACTTCTACTTGCACTACGTGCAGCAAGCGCGCTACGATGAGCACGGTCAGATTGACGGCGTGCTCATGTTCATGCTCAACATCACGGAGCAGATAGAAGCCCACCGGCGTGCCGAAAAGCTGCAAGCCGAAATACTTGCCACCATTCAGCGCCGGGCGCAGGAACGTGAAACCTTCTACCAGGTATTCGAGCAAACCTCGGCCCTGGTGGCCCTGATGTGGGGGCCCGAGCATCGGTTTGAGTACGTCAACCACTCGTTTCAGCAGCTCTTTGCCGGGCGGCACCTGCACCACCGGCCCCTCGCCGAGGCTCTGCCCGAACTGGTGGCCCAGGGCGTCCCAAACCTGCTCGACCGCGTGTATAGCACCGGCGAGCCGTACCACGGCACCGAGTTGCCATTCAGCATCATCGAGCCCGATGGCCACTCGCGCAAGACGGTGTACTTCAATTTCACCTACCAAGCTTACCTAGAGGAAGGCCAGCCACGTGGGATTGCGGTTTTTGCCTATGACGTAACCGAACAAGTAAGCGCCCGGCAGGCGGTGGTAGCGAGCGCGCAGCAGGCCCAGGACCTAGCCCACAGCTTGCTAGTGGCCAATGAGCAGCTTACGCGCACTAATACCGACCTAGACAATTTTATTTATACCGCGTCGCACGACCTCAAGGCGCCCATTGCCAACATTGAGGGGCTGCTGCTGCTGCTGCGCAAGCAGCTACCCACCGAGGCCCGGCAGGCGGGCCTCGTGCCCCGCGTGCTAACCATGATGCAGGGTGCCATCGAGCGCTTTCAGCTCACCATTGCGCAGCTCACCGACCTAGCCAAGCTACAGCACGCCTATACCCAGCCCGCCGAAGAGGTAGACCTGCCCGCCGTGGTCGAGGCCGTGCGCCTCGACCTAGCCCCACTACTCGAAGAAACTCATGCTGAGTTACTTGTAAACCTCGATGGTTGCGCCACGGTCTCGTTTGCGCCGCAGCACCTGCGCAGTATCGTGTATAACCTCCTCAGCAATGCCCTCAAGTACCGCCACCCCGACCGCACGCCCGTGGTGCAGCTGCGCTGCCACCACCAGGGCCCGGCCGCGGTGCTCGAAGTGCAAGACAATGGCCTTGGCCTCACGCCCGAGCAGCAGCGCAAGCTTTTTGCAATGTTTCGGCGCTTGCACGACCACGTAGCCGGCTCGGGCGTAGGTCTCTACATGGTCAAACGCATGATTGAAAATGCCGGCGGCAGCATTACTGTGCAGAGCGAACCCGATGTAGGCTCTACATTCACAGTCACCTTTCCCACCTAAGACCTTTCCAGCTCTCCGCTCCGTAAGACTATGCAAAAGCTATCTAGCGTTTTGTTGGTTGACGACGACCCGACGACGAACTTCCTGCACGAGCAGCTGCTGCTGAGCCTGGGCGTGACCGACCACTGCCTAGTGGCCGAAAATGGCGCCGACGCCCTGGCGCTGCTGGCCGAAAACCCACCCCCCAACGACCGGTGCCCAGCTCTGGTGCTGCTCGATGTGCACATGCCCGTCATGGATGGTATCGAGTTTTTGGAAGCCTACATCCAGCCGCCTAGCCCGCCACCCGTTGTCATTGTGCTCACGACCTCGGTGCACGCGCGCGACCAAGCCCGCATGGCCAAGCTACCCGTGGCCGATTGGGTGAGCAAGCCCCTCACCCGGGCCAAAGTCGATGCCATTTTGCAGCAGTACTTCCAGCGCCAGCTGCCCCCCGAAGAAGACGAATAAAGCCACTCGCAGACAATCCCTTAGCACTAGTTGACTGCGGCCGAGCTTACCCGCTTAGGCAGTACCTAGGGCCCGCCCGCCCGGCCGGGGCCAACCTATCTTTGTGGAAATGCCTCTTCTCGAAGTTATCTCCGCCGCCCAGCAGCAGCAGTTTTGCGACCTGCCGCGCCGCCTGCACCGGGCCGCGCCCGCCTTTATCAACCCGCTCGACAACGAGCTAGAGGCCGTGTTTGACCCGGCCAAGAACAAGCTGTTTGCGGCGGGCGGCACGGCCTGCCGCTGGCTGCTCACCGATGCCAGCGGCTTGGTCGTTGGGCGCATCGCGGCGTTCGTCAATGCGCTCACGGCCACTGCCACCGACCCTACCCTGCCCGCCGGCGGCATAGGGTTCTTCGAGTGCATCGACGACCAGGCGGCGGCTAACCAGCTCTTCGATGTGGCCTGCCAGTGGCTGCAAGCGCGCGGCATGCTAGCCGTGGATGGGCCCATCAACTTCGGCGACCGCGACCGGTTTTGGGGCGTGCTCATCGATGGCTTCGAGCACGAGCCCAATTACGGTATGTTTTGGCACCCGGCCTACTACCAGCGCCTGCTGGAGGGCTATGGCTTTCAGCTCTACTTCAAGCAGTACACCTGCTACCGCCCGGTGGCGCAGAAGCTACACCCCAGCTTTGAAAAGAAGCTCACCGAGCTTACTGCGGCCGGCTACCTATTTACCCACGCTCGAAAAGCCGAACCCGAAAAGCTAGCTCAAGACTTTCACCACGTCTACAACCTAGCCTGGGGCAAGCACGCCGGCGTGCAGCCCATGACCCTAGACCAGGCCCGCAACATTGTGCAGGAGATGAAGCCCGTGCTCGACGAGCGCGTATTGGCCTTTGCCTACTACCAAGATGAACCGGTGGCCTTTTTTATTAACATCCCCGAGCTCAACCAGATTTTCAAGCACGTGGGCAAGCGGCTCGACCTGCTCGGTAAGCTCCGCTTTGTGTGGGAGCAGTGGCGCTATACCCAGCGTACCAACAAGAAAATCCTAGGTATCATCTACGGCGTAGTACCTGAGCACCAAGGTAAAGGAGTTGAGAACGCGCTTATCATGTCAACGCAGCATTCTTTCCTAAAGGCGGGCTACACCGACATCGAAATGAACTGGATTGGTGATTTTAACCCCAGGATGCTCGTGGTCACGCGCAGCATTGGGTCCAAAATCATCAAGACCCACGCCACCTACCGCAAGCTGTTCGTAGACCGCCCCTTCGAGCGCTACCCCATTATCCGGTGAGGTAACTAGTGGACTGAAACGACAAGAGCTAGGCGGGTTCCTAGCTCTTGTCGTTTCTACTTAACCCATTCTGAAAGCTTCGTCTAAGGCCAGCACTTGGGGAAGTACTAGCTGCGAATCATCGTTGTACACCACGTAATCGGCCCGTTCCAGCTTTTCCTCATCGCTAAGCTGCTGGCGCATAATGGCCTCCACATCGGCGGCCGAGCGGTGGGCATCGCGGCGCAGCACGCGAGTGTGGCGCACGGCCGGCGGCGCAAACACGGTGATGATGCGGTCGAGCTGCCGATAAGCGCCCGATTCGTAGAGCAACGCGGCTTCCTTGAGGATATAGGGCTGGCCAGCCGCTGCCTGTGCCGCCACCCACGCCTCAAAATCGGCACCCACGCGCGGGTGCACCAGCGAGTTGAGCAGGGCCACCTGCGCAGCCTCTCCAAAAACGCGCTGGGCTAAATGTGTGCGGTTGAGTAGGCCCTCGGGGGTATATGTTTCGGCGCCAAAGGCCGCAAGCAGCTGCTCACGCAGCCCTAGGTCGGTGGCCATAATGCCCTTGGCCCGGCTGTCGGAATCGTACACGGGCACCCCAAGGGCGGCAAACAGGCGCGCTACAATGCTCTTACCCGAGCCAATACCACCAGTGATGCCAATGCGCAGCATGTTATTAAATAGAATTAGAGAGGGCGACGGCCACTACCAAGCGGTTTGCTTGTAGAATCTGCCCCCGGCACTAGGTAGAACGTGGCTGAGTCGGTAGGCAGGGACACCAACCGCACGGTACCTAGGGCCCGGCGCAAGGGCGGGCGTAGTGGCGAGCGCGGTGGTGGGGTACCCGCTAAGCGCAGGCGCACCTCGGCGGGCGGCGAGTGAAAGTGCAGCGCCCGGCTGAGCAAGCGCCAACCATTGCCGCGCACCTCTACCCGCACGGTAGCGGGCAACGGCCGGGCCGGGTGATAGCGCTGGGCATTGTAGTGCCAAGCCACGGGGTAATCGAGAGCGGCCACGTGGCTACTGTTGAGCGCCCGCAGCATCCAGAGCGTGCTGGCAATGACGAAGCACGCCAGCACGGCCTGGTAAAAGCTGGATTGGTGCCCAGCCAACGGGCGCAGCAGGCGCGCAAGGAGGCGGGGCGCCAGGGCTGCCATCCTAGGCGGTGGTAGCTACGGTTTCGGCAGCGGTGGTGCTACCGGCTAGGCGGGCAATGGCCGAGCGGTCGAAGCGCAGGCGCTGCCCGCGCTCTACTTCGAGCAATACAGTCTCAGGCCCTACTTCTACCAATAGGCCGTGCAGACCGCCAATCGTGACCACGCGCGTGCCTTTCACCAGCGACTCGCGGAAGGATTTAGCGTCGGCCGTTTTGCGCTGTTGCGGCCGAATCATGAAGAAGTACAGCACTAGGCCAATGGCCACCGGGAATACCAGCTGCATGATGCCGCCGCCGGGCGCAGTTTGGAGAAGAAGGGTAAGAAAAGTCATGACTCTAAAGAAGAAAGTAAAAGGAGGAGGTAAAACAACAGCTTGTAAGCAACTGCTTTACCTCCTCCCTAAGAGCAGGCAAATTACTTCGTAAGTACGTTGCCTTTAATGTAAATAACAGTAGTACTGGGCTGCGTATTGGCCCGCACACTCACCTGCTTGCTGATGAGGCCCTGCTTGCCGCGGCTGTCAAACTGCACGTCGAGCGTGCCTTTAGCGCCGGGTGCCACGGGCTCCTTGGTCCAGTTGGGGGTGGTGCAGCCGCACGAGGCAGTGGCATCAGCAATGAGCAGTGGCGTTTTGCCAGTATTGGTGAAGGTGAACGTGTGCGCCACCTTGCTGTCGGGCTTGATGTCGCCAAAGTCAAACTGCGACTCGGCAAAGGTCATCACCGGGGCGTCGGGGTTCGGGGCTTCGGTGTCGCTAGCCACGTTGGGGTTGTCGATGGTTGGGTTGGCTTTCGAGTTGTCGTCAGCAGCAGCAGCGGCGGCATTCATGCCCTGCGTGCCGGCCTCAGCCGACTTATCACGGTTGCAGCTAGCAGCTAGCAGGCCAACGGCTAAGAGTATGCTAATCTTCTTCATGCGTTTAAATAATCGAGTTGTCAAGTAGTAATCGTGAAATAGCAATTCAAGCCTTACGAAAGGCTAATGGCTAACAATTACTACTTGACAACTAGAAAGTTGCTCATAGAGGTTATACCCCTCAAACGCGGAGCGCCCAGCAGAGCGTTCCTACAGCTTGTCAATAATAAACTGCGTAAATTCTTTGGTCGAGGCTTTGCCGCCTAGGTCGCCAGTGCACTGCTCTTTGTGCAGAAAGGTCTCATTGAGGGCCTTCTCGATGCGAGTAGCGTGCTCTTTCTCGCCTAGGTGCTCTAGCATCATCAGCGCCGAGCGCAGCAGGGCGGTGGGGTTGGCTTTGCCTTGGCCCGCAATGTCGGGGGCCGAGCCGTGCACGGCTTCGAAGATGGCCATGTTGTCGCCGATATTGGCACCGCTCACCACCCCTAGGCCGCCTACTAGGCCAGCGCAGAGGTCCGACAGGATATCACCAAACAGGTTGGTGGTCACAATCACGTCGAACTGCTCGGGCTTTCCTACCAGCTGCATGCACATGTTATCAATGATGCGGTCGTCGTAGAACGTTACCTCGGGGTACTGGGCAGCAGCCTCGCGAGCGGCTTCCAGCATCAGCTTGCCAGCGTTCTTGAGGATGTTGCCCTTGTGGGCCATCGTCACGTGCTTGCGGCCGTGCTTGGAGGCGAAGGCGAAGGCAGCCTGGCAGATTTTGCGGCAGCCCTCCACCGTCACGCGGCTGATGGAGTCGGCGATACCTAGGCGCTCGTCGTACACCTCGAGGCCGGCATACAGGCCTTCGGTATTTTCGCGAAACAGCACCAGGTCAATGCCTTCGAAGCGGGTGTTGATGCCGGGCGTCGTCTTGGCCGGGCGCACGTTCTGGTACAGGTCGTACTTCTGGCGCAGCGTGATGTTTACGCTCTTAAAGCCTTTGCCTACGGGCGTCGTAACGGGGCCTTTGAGGCCTACTTTGGTGCGCTCCAGCGAGTCGTACAGCGGCTGGGGCAGCAGGCTGCCGCTCTCAGCCAGGGCCGTTTCACCAGCATTGTGGGTTTCCCACTGCACAGGAACTTGGGCGGCGGCAAAGATATCGACTACGGACTGGGTGATTTCGGGCCCAATGCCGTCGCCGGGAATAAGCGTTACGAGATGCATAAAAGTGGTGGTGAGGTAGGGTAAGTGGGTGGCACAAGTAAGGGGCGAAGCAAGGGCTTAGCCAGCCAGATACGCCAGTACAAACTACGCCACTGAATCGCCAAGTCCCTACCTCACCCAACACTTAGTTGGTAGCGCGGCGCGAATTAATCTGGCTAATGAGCTGGTCAACATCGCCGAGCAGTTGCTCAGCCTTGGTCTTGGCATCCTGAATCACGCGCTGCCCTTCGCTCTTGGCCGAGGACGGCGTGTTGTCGCGGCTGGTCACGAGGCTTTCGGTGAGGTCAGCCAACACCGAGCGGTATTTCTCGAGCTGGTAGCTGAGAAACGAACGAGTTTCGCGGCCGGTCTCGGGCGCGTAGAGCAAGCCAATGGCAGCCCCGGCAAGGGCGCCGCCCGTGAAGCAAAGCAGGCCGGTGGTTGTTTTACTAGCCATGTGAGTGGGGTCAGAATAGGGGTGAAGAGAAAGAATACAAGGGAGAAGGTGGCGCAGCTCAACCGAGCTACTGGCCAGCCAAACGCCCTAGGTGGCTATTGATTGTCCAGCAGCCCGCGGCCCGATTTGCGAATCTCGCCGCTTGCAGCCAAGTCTTGCGCCAGCTTATCCAAAATACCGTTTACGAATTGCTTGCTCTTCGGGGTACTGTAGAGCTTACTGATTTCGATGTATTCGTTAATGGTCACCTTCACCGGAATGCCCCGGAAAAGCTGCATCTCGCAGAGTGCCATCTTGAGGATAATCTTGTCGAGCAGGGCTACGCGCTCCACGTCCCAGTTCTGCACCGACTCGGCAATGAGCTTCTCGGACTTGGCATCGTCTTGCAGCGTTTGGTTGTAGAGCGTTTCGGCAAAGTCGCGGTCGTCCTGCCAGTTGGCGCTCAAGTTCATCAGCTCCTGCTTTTCGTCGGCCTGGTAGGGCAGCATCTTCAGGGTCTTCAGCACCAGGTTGCGCACGATGGGGCGGTTTTCCTCCCAGTTCAGGTCGTTGGCTTCGAGCCAGCGCGGCAGCGCTTCACCTTTGAATACAAAATCCTTGTAGAGGTGGCGTACCAGCTCCATGTCGGTTTCGTAGTCCGTTTCGGCTAGGCCCGTGTTTTTGCCCCCTAGGTAGGCCTGCACGGCCTCGTCGGGCTTCATTTCTTTTTGCCACGCCTCACGCAGGGCCTCGATTTCTTCCGAGTCGGTCCACTGCAGCTTGCGCCGAATGGTAGTTTGCAGCAGCTGCTCATTTTCCTTGAGCTTAGCAAAAGCCGCGTTGCCAAACAGCCGCGCGGTGGCCTCAGCCTCGAACCTAGGGCCGGTGAAGCGGCGTGCCTCCCGCTCGTTGTCTTCAGTAATGATTTCGAGCAGCGCCTGCGGCAAGTTCAGCAGGTGCAGGTATTGGTCGTGAATGCTTTCGGCGCCGTGCAGCAGTTGCCCGCCGTAAAACGAGCTTTCTTTTTGCACCAGCTTCTGGTAGTAGTCGATGGCCGCGTTTAGGGCCGCAGCTACTTCCTTATCGTCAGAGCCGGTTTCGGGCAGTTCGCCGGTGCGGTGCCACTCGCGCAGTTGCGCCTCGCCCAGCTTGCGCTGGCCTTCGAGCAGGCGGCGGTCGGGGGCTACGTCGGCGGTGAGGTCGGGCTCAAACGCCGCCGCGATGCGGTCTTGGGCCAGTTGCAAGTCGGCGGCTACTGCCTGCTGGTAGGCGTAGAGGGCTTGCATGACCTTGATTCTGAGTAAGCGGCGGTTTAGCATTTCGAGTATGTATCGGTTAGGATGGCGCCGCAGCGAGCGGCGAGGCGGTTAGAAAGGAACTGACCGCTAACAGTTAATGAGGCACAATTAATTCGGCCGGTTTTGCTTATTCCGCACGGCAGTTGCCGGGAAGAGTAGGCCGTAACTTTGTTAAGTAGCTACGTGGCCGGCTCCCCAGGCCGGCCAGCCGGCCGTTTGGGACTGCAAAAGTACCCGTTTTTTTCCGGTTCTGGCCCCGCTTCCCGCTCCTACCCTGCTTCTATGCCAACCCGCTCGCTCGCCGCCGTCAACGTCCACATCTTCCGCTATAAGTGGCACTTCCTAGGTGGTGTACTATTTGTGATACTCAGCACCTTGCTGACTATTTTTCCGGCCCAACTGGTGCGCTACTCTTTCGATTTAGTAAACGAGGGCATCGACCTCTATCACCTCTTCGCGGGTACCCAGGCGCAGGCCGGCGTGTACCAGCTCTTCGGGCGCAACGTGCTGTTTTACGGCATGTTGATTATTGGTTTAGCCCTGCTGCGAGGCATTTTTCTGTTCTTTATGCGCCAGACGCTCATCGTGATGTCGCGCCTCATCGAGAATGACCAGAAAAATCAGATATTTCAGCATTACCAGTCGCTGCCGCTCAGCTTTTATCGCCGCCACAGCACCGGCGACCTCATGTCGCGCATCTCCGAAGATGTAGGACGCGTGCGCATGTACCTAGGGCCGGGCATCATGTATTTTTTGCAGCTGGTGGTGCTGTTTATCCTCGTGGTGCCGCTGATGCTAATGGTCAACGTGCGGCTCACGCTGCTCACGATTTTGCCGCTACCTATTTTGTCGGTCACTATCTTCTATATCAACAACTTGATTGAGAAGAAGTCGGATGATATTCAGCGGGCCCTGGCCAGCATGACCACGTTTACGCAGGAGGCTTTTTCGGGTATTCGGGTACTCAAGTCGTTTGTGCGGCAGCAAGACTCTCTGGAGCAGTTTACGGTGGCTACCAACGAGTATAAAGACAAGTCGCTCAGCCTCAACTTTGTCAATTCGTTATTTTTTCCGCTCATCATGTTTTTGGTGGGCATTAGCACAGTCGTTACCGTCTGGATTGGCGGCCAAGAGGTAATCAACGGCACTATCACTACGGGCACCATTGCCGAGTTTATCATCTACGTCAACCTGCTAACCTGGCCCGTAACGGCCCTAGGGTGGACCTCATCCTTGGTGCAGCGGGCCGAGGCTTCGCAAGCCCGCATCAATGAGTTTTTAGACGAGAAAACCGACATCGTGTCGCGCCGCGACGTGAGCCAGGAAATTCAGGGCGATATCGTCTTCGACCACGTATCGTTCACCTACCCCGACACTGGCATCAAGGCCCTGCGCGATGTCAGCTTCCGCATCAAGCCAGGCCACACGCTGGCCATCATTGGCAATACGGGCTCGGGTAAAAGCACGGTGGCCGCCCTGCTCTGCCGCCTCTACGACGTGACGAGCGGTGACATTCAGGTTGATGGCGTAGATGTGCGCGATTACTCGCTCACGTCGCTGCGCGAGCAAATTGGATACGTACCGCAGGACGTGTTTCTTTTCTCCGACAACATCCGCAACAACATCAACTTCGGGCTCAATGAGCCTAACGAGGAGCGCATGGCCCAAGCTGCCCGCGATGCCGACGTGTACGAGAACATCATCCGCTTTCCCGAAGGCTTCGATACCAAGGTAGGCGAGCGCGGCATCACGCTCTCGGGCGGCCAAAAGCAGCGCGTTAGCATTGCCCGTGCCCTAGTAAAAGAGCCCAAAATTTTGATTCTAGACGACTCGCTGTCGGCGGTCGATACCAAGACCGAGAATGCCATCCTAGACAGCCTCCAGCGCGTGATGAAGAACCGCACTAGCCTCATCATCTCGCACCGCGTATCGTCGGTGAAGCTGGCCGACCAGATTCTAGTGCTCGATGATGGCCAAATTGTACAGCACGGCACCCACGCCGCCCTTATGGCCGAGGCCGATGGGCTCTACCGAGCGCTTTATGAGCGCCAGCTACAGACCGAAGCGGTAAACGAGTAGTAAGCGACCACCTAAAAAGCCGGCGAGAAGTGAGAAAATTGATTCTCACTTCTCGCCGGCTTTTTTATCTAGACTCGTGCTTTATTCGCCTAGCATTACACGGCGCATACCGGTTTTTTCGCCAGCGGTACAGCGCACCACGTAGGGGCCGGCGGGCAGCTTGCCCGTGTCGAGGGTTACGGGCGTGGTGCCAGCCATCATCGTTTTGGTGAGGACCGGGCGACCTTCCTTGTCGTTGATTTCGACGCGGGTGGGCCCTACCGCATCGCAGCGCACGGTCAGCTTGTGCGTGATGGGGTTAATATCAGCTTTGATTTTAAGTGCGTTAGGGTCGGCCGCGGGCGTCACGGGCGCTAAAGCAATAGGAACTGGCGTGGTAGGAGCCGCAGGGTCAGCGGCCGTAGTAGCCGGCGCGGTCGTAGCGGCTGGGGCCGGCGTCGTTTGGGCGTGGCTCGCGAGCGACACCAACAGCAGCGCCCCGGCGCAGGTAAAGAATACTTTCATGACACTCAGGGATAAAGGTTTTTTCAGTAGGTTAAAGGTACAACAGCTCGCTTTTTTTCGGACTGGCCTTGACCGATTTAACCTACTAAAACCTTGCCAGCCGCAGCACCTAGGCTAGCTTTATTTGAAAAAAAACTTGCTTGACTTGCGTAGTTCTCAATTTTTCTTCTACCTTTGTGCCTCCAATTCCCTCGGGGTGTAGCGTAGCCTGGTATCGCGCCAGCATGGGGTGCTGGAGGTCGTAGGTTCGAATCCTGCCACTCCGACCAAGGGACAAGTTGCCCCACGAAAGAGCCCCCGACCTTCGGGTCGGGGGTTTTTTTAGGTCAACTTGTGAAAGAATTGGACTTCCCGACGCGGCGTCGCCCCATCGATGCCGCTACTTCTCGGGGTGTAGCGCAGCCCGGTAGCGCGCGTCGTTCGGGACGACGAGGCCGTAGGTTCGAATCCTGCCACCCCGACTTTATGTAAAAGGCCTTTTGCTTTTGATGAAGCAAAGGGCCTTTTTATTTTAATCTTAAGCAGTGTAGTCCTACTACACAGTCGAGCTTGAAATAAGAGGGATTAAAAATTTTCCTCTTCGGTGGATTAGGCTATACCCATTATAGTGGTGGCACCAACATTGGCTACGTAAGCACTACACCTAGGGTAGCCCTCTTTCCCCATCCCTCGCTTTGGGCTCGAAGCTTCGCTATATTACTTATCTTAACAGTAGCAATTTCACTAACACCCATAGCTTCAATTTCAGCTTCAGCCTGCAGAATATCTAGCATAAGGCCGCTTATTACTTTGGCAAATAGCCTATCGCTCAACATTAGCGCATAAAAGACCTAGGGCCGTTGAGTAGCTACTCAACGGCCCTAGGTCTTTTATGCGCGGGCTAATTACCTGCTAGCGGTGCGAATTTTGGCTTTCTTGCCACCTTTGCCTTTGCTGGAGAGTAACACTACTATGCCGCCTGCGATAGCGGCCACAGTAGTCAGCTTGATTATCAGACCGGCACGGTCGTGTTTCCATTCGGTTTTGTAGCCCTTTTCAGCAAAAATATTGGGTACGTGGCCGTGAGCTAGGTCATCAATGACACCTTCTACTACGTTTACGCGGTCGGCCAGCAAGAGCGGCAACCAGTGTAAGTAGCTGTTTTCACTGTACTTGAAGGCAAAGCGCCGAATAACGCCGCTCAGCCCGCTAGGAGGCACCGAGGTGCCAAATACAGCCGTGACATTAGGGCGCTCGATGGAGTGCAGCACTTCAATGTTGATAGGCTGCTGCGTGGGGCGCTCCCAGCTATACCCCTTATGGTCGTCCGGGGTGCGCGTGCGCATCGGGTACGTGGGGTCGTTTTCGGGGTCGTTGTCGATGTTCCAGCCAGGAAGCTGCGACGGATTTTGGGTGATAGGTTCCATGATAGCAATGCGTTACATTCCGGCAGTGGAAGGAATCAAGACTGTTTTGATGCAGTTGTCGAGCTTGGCTGAGAACATGCGGTAGCCATCGGCCACGTCTTCCAGTGCCAGGCGATGGGTGATGAGGCCCTTGGGGTTAAGCACACCATTCTGCACGTGCTCGATGAGGCGCGGCAGGTGGCGCTTCACGGCCGTTTGGTTGGCTCGGATGGTAATGCCTTTGTTCAGCACGTTGCCGATGGGTACTAGGTTATCGGTGGGGCCATACACGCCCACAATGGATACCACGCCTCCCTTGCGCACCGAGTTAATGGCCCAGTGTACGGCCGTGGCCGAGCCAGCTTGCAACAGCGTTTTGCGGCCAGTGATGGTTTGTAGCGCGTTGCCAGCGGCCTCAGCCCCTACGGCATCGATGCAAACATCAGCGCCTATCCAGTCGGTTTGCTTTTTAATGAACAGGACTGGGTCGCCAATTTCCTGGAAGTTGTAGGCCTCGCACTTCGAGTAGTTGCGGGCAAACTCTAGGCGGTAATCCTCTTTATCAATGATGATGACGCGGCCCGCGCCAAATAGCCAAGCGCAGCGTGCGGCCATAATGCCTACGGGACCGGCGCCAAACACCACGACTGTGTCGCCGGTTTGGATACCTCCCATTTCGGCAGCTTGGTAGCCCGTGGGCACCACATCAGTTAGCAGCACGGCATCTTCAATGTCCATGCCGGGCGGGATGACAGTGGGGCTCACGTTGGCGTAGGGCACGCGTACATACTCGGCCTGCCCGCCATCGTAGCCGCCCGTGATGTGCGAGTAGCCAAAGAAGCCGCCCGCTGCCGTAGCCTGGGGGCTGCCTTCATGGCAATTGCCAAATAAGCCTTGCTTGCAGAAAATACACTTGCCGCACGCAATGTTAAACGGCACCAGTATATTATCACCCACTTTGAGCTTAGTTACCTCGGAGCCAATTTCTTCGACCACCCCCGTAAACTCGTGTCCAAAGGTCTGGCCTACGCGCGTATCGGGCACGTTACCATTATACAGGTGCAGGTCGGAGCCGCAGATACACGAGCGCGTTACCCGCACAATCGCATCTTCGGGATGCAAGATTTCGGGCATCGGTTTTTGAGTGGCCCGGATGCGTTTTGGGCCGCGATATTCCATTGCTAGCATGCGAATGTTCCTTTATAGGTTAGAGCAATACAGTAGCGCTGCGCAGTGCTTTGAGTCCTAGGTCTAAGACCCAAGGCAGCACGCAATGCCTTCGTTTTGTACTTGCTCGGGCCTACAAAGGTTGGCTAACTAGCTAATCAGTAAAGCAATAGCATTATCTTAGGAAGTATACGGCGCAGCTTCGCCCGCGCTTTCCCTCGCCAGTATCGCACTCACGCTCTGGCACCCTCACGCTCGAGCAGCCCAGCCTACTTGACGCCTATCCACATTTCTGAAATTTCGTCGGCACCGAAGCGCTCTAGGTAGAAATTTCCGCGTTGCGTGAGCTTCTGCGCCTTGATGGCTTCGGTAGCAGCGGGATACAGCTTATCGGGCGCCAGCAGGAAGCTTACGCCCTTAATCTGAGCGCGCATAATGCGCTGACCGGCTGGCACCATGCGGTAGCGCCAGCCAGCGGGCAGCGGGCGTGCCGTATCGGCCACCGCTAGGCCGATGAAGGCCTGAATGGTATCGTGAGCGGTTTCGGGGTTGTTGTAGTAGATATTGGCCAGTGCCACACCGGTACCTAGGCGGCCGTTCTCCTGGGTGGTTTTGGCTTCCCTAAATAGCTCGCCAAAGCGCTGGCCCTGCACTTTGCCGGCATAGACTTGGCCCGCCAATAGCGTGGGTGCGGTGGTAGTTTCGAGGGCTACGGTAGGCGTGCGTAGGCCACCTAGGTAGGCATAAAAGCTGAGCGCAACGGCCGTGACGACAAGAACAATAGGAAATAAGTAACGCACGAAGAGTAATGAGCAGGTTACGGTGATTGGAGGAGCTGCTTTAAGCTTGCTTACTGGCTTTATCGTTGTCCGGCAATCGCTCATTGCCCACTGCTACTTGCTCGCTGCTAGCATACTGCATGCGGTAGAGCTGAGCGTAGTAGCCGTTTTGGCGCAGTAGCTCCTCATGGGTGCCGGTTTCTTTGATTTCGCCACGGTCGAGCACAATAATGCGGTCAGCTTTCTGAATGGTACTGAGACGGTGAGCGATAACCAGCGCCGTGCGACCTTCCATGAGCTTATCGATGGCTTCCTGAATGAGCTCTTCCGTTTCCGAATCGACCGACGAGGTAGCCTCATCAAGCACGATAACGCGCGGCTCGTACACTAGCGCCCGCACAAAGCTGATAAGCTGGCGCTGGCCCACCGAAAGCGTAGCACCGCGCTCCATTACAAGGTAGTCGAGGCCGCCCGGCAGGCGCTCGATGAAGCGCTGAGCGCCCACTAGCGCAGCAGCCTCCATTATTTGGGCATCGCCAATGGCACGGTTGCCTAGGGTGATGTTATCGCGGATAGAGCCAGCAAATAGGAAGACGTCCTGCAGCACCACCCCAATCTGCCGGCGCAGCTGGCTGAGGTCGTATTCGCGCAGGTCTTGGCCATCGACCCGGATGTGCCCCTGCTGGATGTCGTAGAAGCGCGACAGCAGGTTGATAATGCTGGTTTTGCCCGCCCCAGTGGCTCCCACAAAGGCGATGGTTTGGCCAGGCTTCACATGGAAGCTAATATCCTTGAGCACCCACTCAGGCTCGTTGTAGGCAAACCACACGTGGTCGAACTCCACATCGCCCTGTAGCTGCGGCACGGGCGCGGTGCCCGAAGTAGCTACTAGGTCTTTGTTATCGAGCAATTTGAGTAGTCGCTCGGTACTCACTAATCCCAACTGAAGCGTATTAAAACGGTCAGCAATCTGCCGAATGGGCCGGAAAAACAGCGAGTTGTACATGATGAAGGCAATAAGCGCCCCTTTCGAGATAGTACCCTCAATCTGCCCCTGCGCGGCGTACCACACCAGTAGGCCCACCCCAATGGCACCTAGGACCTCAGCTACTGGAAAATAGATGCTGTAGTACAGCACCGACTTAATATTGGCCTTCGTGTGCTCCTGGTTGATAGCCTCAAACTTGCGAAACTCGCGGTCCTCATTGTTGAAAATCTGCACCACGTTCATACCCGTCAAGTGCTCCTGCACAAAGCTGTTGAGCTTGGCGACGGCATTACGCACTTCCTGAAAGCTGCCCTTTACCTTCTCCTTAAACACGTAGGTGCTGAAGAGCAATGGCGGGATAACGGAGAGGCTAATGAGCGCCAACTGCCAGTTAGTCCAGAACATGAAAATCATCAGGAACACGATTTGGAGCAAGTCCCCCACCATCGCAGCTAGGCCTTCGCTAAACACATCGGCCAGGGTTTCTACGTCGGAGATATTGCGCGTCACGAGCACCCCTAGGGGCGTGCGGTCGAAGAAGCTGAGCTTGAGGCTGAGTAAGTGCCGGTAGAGGTCAGTGCGAATGTCGCGCACGATGTACTGGCCTAGCCAGCCACCGTAGTAAGTCTGGAGGTAGCTCACTAGCGTGTTCACCACTAGCAAAGCCAGCAGCCACAGCGTCGAGCGGTTGAGGCCCGCCCAGTCGTTGTTATTGATGTCCACATCGACCATGCGCTGAATGAGCGCTGGGCGCACCGTGCCTAGCACCGCCGCCGCCACGGTCAAAAAGATGAGGCCAATAAATACGCTCCGGTAAGGCTGCACATAGGCGAGCAGGCGGCGCAGCACCTGCCAGTCGAATACCTGGCCGGTTTTGGTAGCAGAAGTTGGGTCCATAGTCAGTAGCTCTACTAACAAAGGTCGGCACGGTTCGTTCGGCAGCCACAAATTGACCTTGCTAACGAACAACAAGAAGCCAGCAGATTAAACTATTATGTACCCAGTAAATCAAGCATGTTGGAACTAACAAGCCTTTTTATACCAATTAGCCTTTTTCTTCCTAGGTGAGCCTACTCGGCAAGATGCTAGGTGCGTACTCTACCTTGCTCAAGTACAAGCCTTTAGCAGGAGCTGCGCCACTAGCTGCCACGCGCTGCTGCCGGTGCAGCACTTGTTGGAACTCCGCTGGGGTCAGCTTGCCTCTACCTACATCGAGCAGCGTGCCTACCACTAGCCGCACCATCCCCCGCACAAAGCGATTGGCCCGGATGCGAAACACTAGCCCATCGGCATGATGAGGGTCGGGGTGCCAACCAGCCTCGTAGAGGTAGCAGATATAATGGTTTTCACCACCTTTCACCTTAGAAAAGGCAGTAAAGTCAAATTGGCCTATTAGGTAGCCAGCTGCTTCATTCATAGCGGCCACATCGGGAGCGCAGTCGAGATACAGCGCTTGGTCGCGCCGAAAGGGATTGGGGCGCAGGCTTACAAAATACTCATAAGTCCGCGCTTCGGCCGAAAACCGCGCATGGTCTTGTGGCCCTACCTCGTGTATATCAAATACCTGCACATCGGGCGGCAAAGCACGATTAACGCGATAGCGCAGCAGCTCAAATGTCATTCCCTCTGGCAAAGTAGCCTCGAAGTGAGCGACTTGGTGGCTAGCATGCACACCTGTATCCGTGCGGCCGCTTCCTATGGTGTGCACAAGCTGGCGCAATACTTGGCTCAGCGCTTTGTCGAGGGCCGCTTGCACAGTAGGCACACCCGGCTGCACTTGCCAGCCGCAGTATGCCGTGCCATCGTAAGCAAAATGGATAAAGTAGCGCATACTCGCAAAAGTACCGCTTAACGTAGCATACAGGGCTGTAGCAGGTTTGTACCGACCCTATGATTAGCCTAGGCAACGATAATACTATTGATGCCCCGCGTAAAGGCCCGCAAAAGCCAATTCTCGAGGCAATTCGCCCGCCTCATAGCGCCGAAGCTGGGCTTGCACTGCGGGGCTAGGCTTGCGCCCGCATAATGCCTGTACTAACAATGCATTTTCTACTTCGCGCCGCCGCGCAGCCAGGGTGTTAGTTGTAGCAGCTGGACGTTTGGAAAGCTTTGATTTCATAGTAAGAAGAGCAGGTTGGACAAAAGTAATGGCAGCATTGCTTTCCACCAAGAGTCCTAACCTCACTTATACATTTTAGTACCGCTATTCTTTATTAGGCACCGTTACCCCCTTACGATAGCTATGCCTGAAAAGGTTACATATAAGGCTATCACCTGTACTAGGTAGCACAGCAAAAGCGTTATAAGCGCCAAATGCCCCGTTAGCCGCACACAGTACAAGCTATTAAAAGACCATACCTAGGGCTAGCTCTTAAGCCAGTAAGGAGTATGTCAAGCTTTGCTAAAGGTATTCGGTACCTATTATTTCTAAGTTGATTTAACTCAGCGTTAAGTTCGTCTTGCTCAGCAGCGCTATTAAAAAAGGCGCCCTAGCTCATGAGCTAGGGCGCCTTTTTTAATAGCGCTGCAAAACTTGTTAAACTAAAGCTTATCGCCCAGCTGCCAGGGCCTCAGCCCCGCCTACGATTTCAAGAATTTCGGTCGTAATAGCAGCTTGACGCGTGCGGTTATACGTCAATTTTAAAGACTTCAGCAGTTCACCGGCATTATCGGTAGCTTTATCCATCGCCGTCATGCGAGCACCGTGCTCCGAGGCGTTGCTTTCCAACACAGCTTTGTAAAGCTGAATCTTTAAGCTTTGCGGAATGAGTGTCTTAATAATCTCCTCTTTGCTCGGCTCAAAAATATAGTCGATGCTATTAGCCGGCTCATTGGCACTAGGTGTCCCAGCGGGCACTTCCGTAGGTACTAGGGGCAACAATTGTTCAGCTTGTACTACTTGCGTAGCTACGTTCTTGAACTCATTGTAAACCATCACCACCTCATCGTAGGTGCCTTCGGTGAAGCCACGCATAGCTTCCTCAGCAGCTACGCGCACTGTATCGAACGAGAGCTTAGTAAATACGTGGGTGTAGTTACCCACTAGCATATTGCGCCGGCCATAATAATCGTGGGCTTTCTTGCCGATAGCCATCACCGAAATATTACCCACCGGTAGGCTGGCATAGCGCGCGGCAATCAGCGCGTTTACTCCTTTAAATACGTTGGCATTAAAGGCACCAGCCAAGCCGCGGTCCGAGGTAATAGCGATAACCAGCACCCGGCGCACATCGCGCACTTCGCCGTATTCGCTCACCATCTCGTCGGTAGTGGTGCGCGTCAGGTTAGCCAGAATGCTGGTGAGGCGCTGGGCATAGGGGCGCATCCGAATAATATTGTCCTGAGCCCGGCGCAGCTTAGCTGCCGCCACCATTTTCATGGCTTTGGTAATCTGCTGCGTGCTCGAAACCGACTGGATGCGCGAGCGAACTTCTTTTAAGCTAGCCATTTGATGGAGCGGTTAGCTACTAGCGGTTAGCTGTTAGCTTATTGAATAGAGTAACTGAAGTAATCAGGGGCGTTAGGAGCAAAAATTGCTGGCTATTAGCCGCGCTTTCCTTTCGAAAGCGAACAGCTAATAGCCAGCAACTACTAGCTTACTTACGCGGCGTAGCTAGCTGCTACGTCTTTGGCAGTTTGGCGCAGGGCACCAGTTACCGCGTCATCGAGCTTGCCAGCCTTTAGGGCTTTCAGCGCGTCGGGGTGGCGGGCATTGAGCACTTGCGTAAACTCCTTCTCAAACTCACGTACACGGTTAACAGGTACGGTGTCGAGCAGGCCGTTGGTAGCAGCATAAATGATAGCTACCTGGTCTTCCACCTTCACCGGCGAAAACTGGGGCTGCTTCAAAATCTCCAGGTTGCGACGACCACGCTCAATGGTGAGTTTGGTCGAAGCATCAAGGTCTGAGCCGAACTTAGCGAAAGCTTCTAGCTCGCGGAACTGCGCTTGGTCAAGCTTCAGCGTACCCGATACCTTTTTCATCGACTTAATCTGGGCATTGCCACCTACGCGGCTTACCGAGATACCCACGTTGATGGCAGGGCGTACACCAGAGTTGAAGAGGTTGGTTTCGAGGAATATCTGGCCATCCGTAATCGAGATTACGTTGGTCGGGATATAAGCCGATACGTCACCAGCCTGCGTTTCGATGAGCGGTAGCGCCGTCAGCGACCCACCACCTTTTACCAGTGGCTTCAGGCTTTCGGGCAGGTCGTTCATGTTGCGCGCAATCTCGTCCGAAGCGTTGATTTTAGCGGCGCGCTCCAATAGGCGGCTGTGCAGATAGAAAACGTCGCCGGGGTATGCCTCACGTCCGGGAGGACGACGTAGCAATAGCGACACCTCGCGGTATGCCACAGCCTGCTTCGACAAGTCGTCATAAACTACCAGCGCCGGGCGACCCGTATCGCGGAAATATTCGCCAATTGCAGCACCCGTGAAGGGAGCGTAGAACTGCATTGGAGCGGGGTCCGAAGCCGAAGCCGACACCACAACCGTGTAGTCCATAGCGCCGCCTTTGGTAAGGGCGTTCACTACCTGAGCAACCGTCGAAGCTTTCTGTCCTACGGCTACGTAGATGCAGAAAACAGGCTCACCGCGGTCGTAGAACTCACGCTGGTTGAGGATAGCGTCAAGTGCTACGGTAGACTTACCAGTCTGGCGGTCACCGATAATCAGCTCGCGCTGGCCCCGACCAATCGGAATCATGGCGTCGATAGCCTTGATACCAGTTTGCAGTGGCTCAGTTACGGGCTGGCGGAAGATTACACCAGGAGCCTTGCGCTCTAGCGGCATTTCGTAAGTAGCACCCTGAATAGGACCACGGCCGTCGATAGGCTGCCCTAGGGTATTCACTACGCGGCCTACGATGCCCTCGCCTACTTGGATAGCGGCAATTTTATTGGTACGGCGAACCGTGTCGCCTTCCCGGATTTCGGCGTAGTCGCCGAGCAATACAGCACCTACGTTGTCTTCTTCGAGGTTAAGCACTAGGCCTTGCAGGCCGTTCTCAAACTCGATTAGCTCACCCGACTGGGCGTGCGACAGGCCGTAGATACGGGCCACGCCGTCACCAACCTGCAGCACAGTGCCGACTTCTTCCAGCTCGGCGGCCGATTTAAAATTGGACAGCTGCTGCCGCAGGATGGCGGAAACTTCGTCCGGGCGTACTTCTGCCATGAGAATATTAGTTTAAGCTGGGAGTATAAGTCTTGTCGGTGAGCGAGGTGCGCAAGCGGCGCAGGCCCCCACGTACCGAATCATCAATTTGCCGGTCGCCAACACGCAGCACAAAGCCACCTATCAGCGAAGCATCCACCTTCTCGGTGAGCGAAATCTGAGTGAGTCCGGTTTGCTGGGTCACCATTTTTTCAATCTCGGCGCGGGTCGCAGGCGTCAGGGGTACGGCCGACGTTACTTCGGCTACTTGCACACCCATTAGTGCATTGTACTGCTTTAAAAACTCGCTACCAATAAATTCAAGCGTATCCTCACGGTTTTTGCTTGTCACGATTTGGAAGAATCGCAATAGCATATCCGATACCTTACCATTAAACACAGCATTGAGGATGCTTAGTTTCTTGTCGTGCTTCACAATTGGATTGCGTAGCAACAAGCGCAGGTCGCGGCTACCAGCCATGGTAGTGGCCAGCAAGTCCATGTCCTGCTTAATCGTTGCCAAAGTGCCCTGCTCCTGAGCTAGGTCCAGCAAGGACTTCGCGTAGCGGGCGGCTACTTGTTGGTCGGCCATATTTTGATTTAGCTGTTAGCTTTTAGCTGTTGGCTGCTAATTGTTATGTCTCGCTAAGAAACTACTAGCTAGCAGCCAACAGCTAACAGCTTAATTCAATTTTACGTCCTTGAGGTACTCGTCAACTAGCTTTTGCTGAGCAGCGGGGTCAGCCAGCTCGCGGCGCAGCAAGCGCTCAGCGATGTCGACGCTGAGTTGCGCTGCAGTATTGCGCACCTCGGCTAAAGCTTGGTTTTTTTCTTGCTGAATAGACTCGCGCGCCTGCTGGGCAATGCGGTTAGCTTCTTCAGTGGCATCCGTCTTAGCCTTCTCAACAAGCTGATTGGCGATATTTTGACCTTCCTTCAGCATCTGGTCACGCTCGTGACGAGCATCGGCCAGCAGTTTTTCGTTGCCGGCTTTCAGATTCTGCATTTCTAGCTTAGCCTGCTCGGCCATGCGCAACGCATTGTCGATGCTGTCTTCACGGTCGCGCAGAGCTACCAGAATCGGCTTCCAAGCAAACTTAGCTAGCAGGAAAAGAACCAGCAGGAAGATGACCAGCTGCCAAAAAATGAGGCCTAACTTGGGGGTTACAATTTCCATGATGAATAGAGATTAACTATCGGGGGTAAATGCAGAGCACGTGGTAAATGGAATAGGATTGGAAATTAATACGCCTTAGCAGGCTACCTTCCAAGCTTTCACATCCAGCACATTATCAGCTGGCTACCTTCACGCAAACAGCCCGCCGCGCCCTACGCCGAAGCGACGCGCAGCGGGCTGCCCGGTGCCATCTCTATTCTTAGAGCTTGAACGAAATCAGCAGGCAGACTACTACTGCGAACAGGGCCAGACCTTCAATAAGAGCGGCCACAATTAGCATGGCAGTTTGGATTTTGCCCGAAGCTTCCGGCTGACGGCCAATGGCTTCCATTGCCTGACCACCGATGCGGCCAATGCCGAGGCCAGCGCCGAGGGCTACCAGACCAGCACCAATAGCAGCACCAAATACAGCCAGACCAGTGGCATTAGCAATCTGCAGTAACAGAGAGAGCAACATAAAAAAGAGGGAAAGTGTGGGGAAATGAAAAAACAAAAGGAGGGCAATCAACTCGACTACCCAATGAAAAGCAACCTAGGGATTAGTGAGCAGTGGGGCTAGGAATAACACTATCAGCGTGGCCAGTGCGCAGGTCAAGTGAGTGTTCCTCATCGTGGTGATGCTCCTCCACTGCTCCGCCAATGTACATGGCAGTCAGCAGCGTGAAGATGTAAGCCTGCAAGATGGCTACTAGCAGCTCTAGCACATTGATAAACAAACCAAACGCTAGGGATACTGGAGCAACTGCCGGCGAACGGAAGATGAAAATGAGGCTAATGAAGCTCAAAATTACGATGTGACCGGCCGTGATATTCGCAAAAAGACGAACCATCAAGGAAAATGGCTTCACGAAAATGCCAATTACCTCCACGGGAATCATGATAGGCAGCAGCAGCTTGGGTACACCAGGGGTATTAAAAATGTGCCCCCAATAGTTTTTATTGCTGCTGAACAGGGTCACAGCCAGCGTGATGATAGCCAGTGTGAAAGTGATGTTCACATTGCCCGTAAGGTTAGCTGCCCCAGGCGTGAGACCTAGCAGGTTATTAAACCACACGAAAAAGAACAGGGTGAGCAGGTAAGGCATATACCGCTCATACTTCGGCCCAATAGACTTCTTGGCTATCTCATCGCGGATAAAAACGATGATGGGCTCGAAGAAAGACTGAATACCTTTTGGCGCACGGCCCTGGTTTTTAGCGTAGTTGCTAGCTATGTAGCGGAACAGCACCAGCATCAGCAAGCTGCTACCTAGAAGCGCCGCTATATTCTTGGTGATGGAGAAATCATACACCGGGCTTCCATCGGTAGCTACTAACTCTTCGTGGTGTAGCCGAAGACCTTCATACACCGGGCCTTCAGATTCCTCGGTCGTCTTAGCCGTGGCGGCGGGGTTTTCAGTCTCTTCCGCGCCTTTTATCAAGTGCTTTGAGGAGAACACCGAGAGGCCTTTGCCGGGACGATAGGCAATGATGGGCAGATAGGAAGTGAATTCGTTGTTGTCGGTCGAGAACCAGTGCCACTCGTGCGAATCGCCGATGTGGTGCAAAATCATCTCACCGGGGTTGAACGCCTCCTCTTTTTCGCCCCCTTCGGTGGGTTCGGCTGCGAAGCCGGCAAACGTGCAAAGGCAGAAAAGTAGGGTTAGTAACCGCTTCATTAAAAACTAATTAAAATGCGAGTCCGTTGATAAATTGCTATTCTTCCGGGACTTGCTTCTTGGAAAACGGGCGCAAGTTACTAAAAATAGCCCAAATTTCAAAGCCAGCACCCAGAAAGTAGCTCACAAAGAACACTCCAAGGAAAGCCCAAGTGCCACGGCCCTCGTGCGCACCACCCCTGTAGAAATACACCAGCACGATAACCAGCGACAGCATTAGCCGCAATACTACCCCACCAAAATAGGCTCCTAAAAAGTTATCGGCAGAGCGCGACACGAAGCGCGCCGTAAGCCAATAAGTGAGCAACGTGACCGCCAATAACCCACCTAGGACATAGGGCGCTAATGGGTGCACTACAGCGGGCCCGAGCCACGCTCGCAACCCGAAAAGCACGGCATAGCTGGCTAGTACAAGCGCAGCAAACTGCGTCCAAAACGAGCGCGTCATAGTAAGTAAAATCAGCTAGTTGCAAGCAAACGGGGCGCAAAGGTCGGCACAACTCACCTTTTCTACACCAAAAGGCCCCACTGACCGGAGCCAGCGGGGCCAATTAGGCACCAAAACGGGCAGCTACTACCTAGTTAGCGATGGTGTAATTGATGCGCCGCCGGCGCTGAGCACCGTCTGCGAAAGTCATCGTGATATCGAGCCGCACGGCTGTGTTAAGAGCGTAGGTGGTAGGAACTACGTAGGGAATAGTCTGCGTAGTCGTTTGGAACGTCTGGTTAAACGACCCACTAACCGGGTAGCTGCCTACCTGCATCGAATCCGTCTTGGTAGCCTGAAAAACTGTGACGGTAGCTGGGTTATCGGTTTGGTTATAAGCTACCGTAATGGGTATACTTTTGCCAGGCCCGTATTTGGTGGCAAATGTGGTGTTGAAAGTGGTGCCCAGAATACCGATATTGAAGAAGCCCGGAGCATTCTGTGGTGTGTAGTAGGTATCTAGGTCCTTTTTACAGCCGGCTAGCAGGCCTAGCCCTGCCAGCAACAGCAGGAGACGCTTAGGTAACGCATTCATAAATAGCTCAATTAAAAAGTGGGGACCTAGGGCATGTCAAACCACAGTGGTTTAGTGACATAGTCATCGTTGGCAGTTGCACCAGCATCGCTGAAGAGCTTGGCAATGGCGGACGGATTGTAAGTGACCTCAGTGGCACCGGGTAGCAGGCGCCGTGGGAAGCGCGTGGTAGCTGTAGTACCAGCTGCTAGCACCGGATTGGCGCGGGAGGGATACACGAAGTTGACGTAGATATCCGACCGAAAATCTAGGCGCCGCAGGTCCGACCACACGTCAGGATTGAGGAACATCGCTAGGTATTTCTGCTGCATTATCTGAGGCAGTGTAACCGCCGAAGGCGATTGGGGCATGGCCGCCGAGGCTAGGTAGGTATTTATTTGGGCGGCGGTGATGGTGGGGAACGTCACTGGTGGCGGTGAGTAAGTACCCCCTACCCCAACTTTAGCCATGTGCGCCCGCACTCCTGCTCGCAGGGCGTCGTAGGCCCGCTGCAAATTGCCCGCTCGGAAGGCAGCTTCGGCCTCAATGAACTTCAACTCGTGGTAGGTGATGACTTCGAAGTACCCTAGGTCGCGGGCATACCAACTACCGTAGAAGTCGGTGACGGCCGGCGTGACGCCAGGCGTGACATTGATGCCCGTATTAACGGCTGCAGTGCCAATGCCAGGGTCAACGCCAGTACTGGTAGTAGGCACTAAGATGCCCCAGCGTGGGTCTACTACGCCAGGATACGTCGTCCCATTCAGGTACTTCACCACGTTGGTCGTGAAAGTAGCCCCGCCAAAGTTCGCCCGCGTAGGACCAAAGATATTGGTCGTGTTAGCGAGGGGCAACACCGGCACCTGATAGTTTAGTTGGGCATCGTCGGCGCTAGAGGTGAAGCCTTTATCACAAAGGGCCAGCACCGCAGCAGGGTCATAGTTCTGCTTTTTAGTAAGGTGCTGGGCTTGGCGTGCTTTCAGTGAATAAGCCAAACGGACCCACTTGCTAACGTCGCCTTTATATAGAATATCGCCGCTTTCGCTGGGAGCTGTGCTGTACAACGGCCGCACGTTGGCCGAAGCAGGCTTTTGCATTTCTACGATGCCTTCGTCGCAGAGCTGGTTGATGGTGGCGTAAATCTGCTGCTGCGAATCGTATTTGGGCGTGTAGTTATTACCGCCTTGGTAGGCTTCGGAGTAGGGCACGTCGCCGAGCATATCGGTGGCGTGGGCCAGGATGAGCGCCTGCATAATCTTACCCGCACCCACGTAGTACACCGAGCCTTCGGCCTGCGCGGCCGCTATCATGGGCGGAATGTTACCGCCCGACTGGAAGTAAGAATAATTGAACGTGTTAGTACTCTGAGCATTGGTAAAGTAGTATTGCTCATTACCGCCGCTATTGGCGGTGCGGCTCACCACATACTGCGTGATGTAGGGCGTGCGCAGCGCCGTGAACATCTGCGTTTGAATGCCATTAGAAATGATACCCGGCAGCAGGAAGTTGGGCGTCGAGACGACGGGGTTGTTTGGGTTATTGTTAACGTCGAGGTATTTCTCGCACGACGTCAGCGCCAGACCAGCGCTACACAGCCCGAGGAGGAGAAGATATTTTTTCATTTAAGAAGAAGCTATTGCAGTGGGTCTGCCCGGTCTTGCCTCGCGGCAAGCCTCGTGCTTCAGACCCTAGGCAGTTAGAAATTAACCCGTAGGCCCATGTCCACGCCGCGGGTGGCGGGGATGTTGCCGTAGTCGATGCCACCCGAGCCGCCGCCGCGCACGCCCGCCCCGGCCGACGCCGTTTCGGGGTCGGCACCGGTGTACTTGGTGAGAAGCACGAGATTGCGGCCAGTCACGCTTAGCTCGATACCTTTCAAGAAGGAGCTGCTGCCCCCTAGCCAACGGGTAGGCAAGGCATAGCTTAGCGTGACGTAACGCAGGCGTGCCCACGAGCCATCTTCGATAAAAGGCGTGCCTACCGTGCCGAGCACCGACGTATAGTAGTTCTGAGTCAGTTCGGTAGGGCGAGTGTTCGGCGCGTAGGTGGTATTGCCACTAGCATCGCGCGTGGCGACTACGCCATCGAATACCACCGTTTTATAGCGGTCGAGGGTGCGATTGGAAGTGCCCACTGTAGTCTGGTAGTAGTCGTTGCCATTGACCACTACACCGCCCACGCGGAAGTCAAACAGCGTACTTAGCGATAATCCTTTGTAAGCAAACGTGTTGGTAAGCTGCGTAGTGAAGCGAGGCGCCCGGTTGCCGGCGTACACAAAGTTGGAATTGACGGTGGGGAAGCCCGTGTTAGCGTTGATGACTACTTGCCCATTGTAGGGGCTGCTAGGGTCATTAACGCGCACAAAATCGGTAGCAGCAATACCCGAAATGGGCTTACCGGGGAAGGCGCCACCCTCGTGCACGTTCGTGATAAAGGTATCGGACTGGTACACCACTGTCAGCGGCGAGGGCAGGCTCTCGACTCTGTTAGTGTTGTGGTAGAAGTTGAGCAGGATGTCCCAGTTGAAGCCCGAGCTGGTGCGTACTGGTGTGCCGCTGAGACTGATTTCCTGGCCTTCATTGGTCACTACGCCGCCATTGATATACTGCAAAATAAAGCCCGTAGCTTGGCTTACGCGGGGCGCAATAAGCTGGTCAACAGTGCGCGAGCGGTAGTAGTTGAAATCGAAGCTGAGCCGATTTTTGAAGAACTGCAAGTTGATGCCAGCTTCGTAGGTGCGAGTGCGCTCGGGCTTCAACAGAGGGTTAGAGCCATAGAAATCGTTGCGGAAGCCACCGCCGATGTACGTGTTGGTAGTGAGCGGCGAAAGCACGCGGTAGGGGCCAGTGTCGCGGCCCACCTCGGCCACACTGGCGCGAATCTTTCCATAGTTCAGGATAGGGTTCTGGTCGAGACCTAGGACCTTGGTAAACTCGTAGCCGGCCGCCGCCGAGCCATACAGAAAGCCCTTGCCGAATACCTTGCCCTCGTCGGGCCGCGGCAGGGTCGACGATTGGTCGTAGCGGGCTTGCAGCTCCACCGTCACCTGGTCGAAGAGGCTGGCCGATAAGCGGGCAAAATTGCCGATGAGGTGGCGCTTCGAGTCGCGCTGCAAGGCGCTACGCGTCACCGTATTGTTGAGACCGATAAAGTTCGGGTTTTGAAAAATCAGGCCTTGGTAATCAACCGCTTCATCGCGGTTTTCCTCGATAGTATTACCTAGGATGAATGAGCCACGCAGCTTCTCGCCAAACTCGTGCGAGAATGTAGCCAGTGTAGTGGCCGTCGTCACGCGGTTCTGGTCTACGGTTTCGGCAATGCCGCCATTCTGGTTGCTAGCCTGCGAGGTGCCCACGGCCCGCACCGATGTACTACGCGAGGTGTACCAGTCGGTGCCAAGGTTATGGCTTAGCGTCAGCCATTTCACAGGCGAGAAGCTCAGTTGCACGTTGCCTACAAAACGGTTGGTGCGGTCGGTTTGCGGATTGCGCTCGGCGCTCCAATATGGGTTGTCGGCGTCGGCATCGAGGCCGCTGCCTATGGGCAGCAGGCGGCGGCGGCTCCCATCGGGGTTGAGGTAATTGCGAGCATCGTCATTGCGCGGCCAATTTAGTAGGCTCAGCATGAAGCCCCCCGAGCTGGTGCCCGCCGTAGTGAGCAGGCCCGGCCCTTGCAGCGGGCGCGTGGCACCCGAGTTGAGGTACTGTGCCGAACCAGTGACACTGAACTTGGGCGAAATCTGGGCCGAGCCCGACAAGCGCACGGTGGTCTTGTCGTACTTGCTTTGGGGCGTGACGCCGGTTTGCTGCAAGTTGGAGGCCGAGGCGAAGAAGCTAACCTTGTCGGAGCCGCCCGACATGTTCACGAAATTCTGGTAGGAATACCCCTTGCGAAAGAAATCCCCTAGGTTGTCGTAGATGGGCTGGCCGGGTTGGAAGCGTGGCCCAAACGAGGTGCGGGCATTACCGCTGGCAATACCATCGGACCCCTGTGCGTATTGGTCCTGCATCTTGGGCAGTCGGTTCACCTCATCTACCGACACCTGGCTGCGGAAGTTGAGCTGTGTGCGGCCAGCCTGGCCCTTCTTGGTCGTGATAACCACAGCACCATTAGCCGCCCGCAGGCCGTAGAGCGCGGCAGCGGCCGGCCCCTTTAGCACCGTCATGGAGGCGATGTCTTCGGGGTTGAGGTCACCAGCGCGGTTAGAGGCTCCCACCGAGCGACCTAGGAGGCCGTTGAAGGCCGAGCCGCCTCCCGGCGCCGTGCTTTCCTGAAAAGACGAGTTGTCCATTATCATCCCGTCGATGACAAACAGCGGCTGGTTGTCGCCATCGAGCGAGGTGCCGCCCCGAATGACGATGCTAGCCCCTTCACCCGCCCCGCCGCCCGACGAGGTGATGTTGACGCCCGCCACTTTACCCTGCAACGCATTGACGATGTTGGGCTGGCGCGAGTCGATGATGTCTTTACTGGTTACTTCCTGCACGGCCGTCACGAGGTCGCGCCGCTCTTGCTTGATGCCGTAGCCCAGTACTACAACCTCGTCGAGGTCGCGAGCGTCGGCGGCTAGCGTCACGTCGAGGGCGCTGCCATCGGCGCGGCGCTCTACCGACACGTAGCTCACAAAGCTGAACACCAGCGTAGCCTCGGCGGGCACGCCGCTGAGTGTGTAGCGCCCATTAGCATCGGTGGCAGTGCCATTATTGGTGCCCTTCACTATCACGTTCACACCGGGCAGTGGGGTGCGGTCGGTCGATTGCCGCACCACCCCGGTGATGGTGCCAGCCGGGGCTGGGGCCGCCGCACCGGGGGCAGTTTGCGCGTGGCCGGGAGGCGCCACTAGCGCACCTGGCAGCAATGCAAATGGTAGCCAGTAAAATTTCTTCATGGAAACAGGAAAAAAGAAGGAAATAAGGAAAAGAAGCGCGGCATAAATACCGTTCAGATGCACCCACTAAACTAAAACAAACACTTAATCAGCAAACATTTATCTCCTACACATTAGGCCACATCACCAGCTTGGTAAGCAGCATAAATGTGCACATAATTTTTGATAACGCAGCCGTAATGTCCTTCCACGCGGGCGCCAGAGCCCCTCACCCGCTTTGTAAGTAAGTATCTACCCTAGGGCTACTGCCCCGGTAGGGCACTCTCAATGGCTAGCTGCAACAGCGCCGAGCGCACCCCAAGCTCGCCGAGTTTGCCGTTGCGGCGCGTAGGGTTGACGCGGTTGGTGAGCAGAATCACGAATAAATCTTGGTCGGGCTCGACCCAGAAATACGTGCCCGTAAAGCCCGTGTGGCCGTAGCTGCGCGGGCTGGCGCTGCGCGCTGCGTTGAGGGCGGGGTTCTTCGGGTCGGGCTTATCGAAGCCTAGGGCCCGGCGGTTGGTAGGGCAAAACTGGCAGCTTGTATACTCAGTTAGCGTTTCGGTCTTGATAAGCTGCTGCCCACCGTAACGCCCCTGCCACAAGAAAAGCTGTACCAGCTTGGCTAAGTCATTGGCGGTGCCAAAGAGCCCCGCGTGGCCGCTTACACCGCCCAGCATAGCGGCGTTTTCATCGTGCACAGTGCCGTGCACCAGCTTTTTGCGAAACAGCGAGTCGTACTCGGTGGGGGCAATGCGGCTCAAAGGGAAGCGCCGTAGCGGGTTAAAACCCAGCGTACCGGCACCTAGGGGCCCGTAAATTTCCTTTTCCAGAAACCGGTCGAGCGGCAGGCCAGTGGCTTGCTGCACGTAGTACGGGTACAGCATAAAGGAAAAGTCGGAGTACACGTAGCCCGGCTGGGCATTGAGCGGCGACGTGGCTACGCCCTGGTAAATGCGGCTCGGCAGTGCCCGGCTGCCCCACAGCCTCTGGCCTACTGGCAGCGGAAACTGCGCCGACGAGTCGGGCCGAAAAAACTGCGGCTGTAAGCGGCCATCGGGCTGCACATAACTCTGCCAGAAGGGAATGAAGGGCTTGAGCCGCGCCTGGTGCGCCAGCACGTCGCGCAGGCGCAGGTCTTGCTTGTCCGTTCCTTTCAAGAAGTCAAACAGCGCGCCCATTGTGTAGTCGGGTCCAAACAGCCCTAGGTCTTGCAGGCGCATAAGAGCCGGCAGCGCGGCCATTATCTTGGTGAGCGACGCAAAATCGTAAAGCGTACTATTGAGTACTGGCACCGGTTGAGGGGTGGGCGGTAATTGCTGCACCCCATAGCTGCGGTTAAGGGCAACTACGCCGTGCCGCGCCACAATCACTTGCCCGCCCGGAAAAGCACCTGCCTCTAGCGCTTGCTTCATGAGCGAATCGACCAGTTCGGGCAAATCAGTGCGCAGGCCCGCTGCCCGCGGCGAAGCATAGGCTAGGCGCAGCCCGCCACGTGTGGGTTGCGCCGGCCCTAGGCCCGCCTGGGCTACTGCAAGCGATACTTGCCCCGCTGCGCCCATCCCCCCAAAAATTACTTGTACGGCCTGGTTGCAAGCTTTCATGCTACGCTCTTTCACCAACACCACGGCCGCAGCTTGGCGCAGTTCGGGCAGTGTAGCCAGTGCTGTGCTATCAAATACAAGCACTACTAGCTTTTTGCGCAGTGCCAGCAGTTGGCGCACCACCGCCCGGTCGTGAGCGCCGCCTTCGGGCAAGGCCAGCAGCAAGAGGTTGCATCGACGAAGCTGAGTTGCATCGGCCGACCTAGGCCCTACTACCGAGATGGTAGGCGCGTAGTCGCGCACATCCTGCGCGAGGTACCAGCTGAAGTCAAATGCTTTGCGCTCGGGCCGGACTCGTGCCTGTATTGTAGCCAGCCGCAACGTGTCGAGGCGCTGCAGCGGAAGCAGCTCTCCTTCATTGCGCAGCACTGCCACGCGGGTGGTAGTCAGCGCGGGCGGGCGGGCAGCTTGGGGCTGCCCTTGGCACGTGAAGGCACCTAGGTAGCTGGCGGTGAGCCAGCAAAGCAACCATGTAGCAAGTGAGCGAGGCCGTAAAGAGTAGCGCATAGACGCGCAATATATTGCCTCTCAGCCTACGGCGGCGAGCTGCCTAGGCCGCCGGAAAGTTCGCAGCCATCCACGCTACGGCACCGGTGAGGTCAGCCTGCGTGAGGTTGTGGCCAGTAGGTGCATCGCGCCGCGTGAGCTGGTAGCCGCCTTGCGCCAGCAAAGCAGCGTAAGCTTCAGTAGCAGCGGGGCGCACGGTAGGGTCGTGCTGGCCGGCCGCGAAGTACACTGGCACTGGGCGTGGCGTCTCAAACGCGGGCACCTCTTGCACCAGGGGTTGCATAGGCCGCCACAGCACTGCGCCCGCCAGCAGGCCGGGGTAAAGCATCAGTAAGCCGCCTGCAATATTGGCCCCGTTGGAATATCCCACGGCAATAATTTGTGCGGGGTCGAACCCTTCTTGCGCGGCCACCTTGCCTATAAAATCGGCCAGCTCGTGGGTGCGAAACACTACATCGGCCTCATCGAACACACCCATACCTAGGCGGCGAAAAAACCGCGGCATGCCACCTTCCTGCACATTGCCACGCACACTTAGCACATTAAAGTCGGAGCCGAAATGAGCGGCCAGCGGCAGCAAGTCGCGCTCGTCGCCACCCGTGCCGTGCAGTAGTAGCAAAGTGCGCATTGCCCCGGGCGTGGGCTGGTAGATATAAGTGAGCGGCTGAAAAGCAGAATAATTCATACTTAATACTTTGTGCAACACTAGACTGTCCTTACGAGCTTAGCAGGTGCGGTTGCTGCGCTCGTAAGGACAGTCTAGTGTTGGATACTAAAATTCAATTGCTAGCCCAGTACCGGCAGGTGCGCCTCAATGGCAGCGCGCTGGCTTTCGTACTGTGGCGGCAGCATGAGGTGGGTACCTAGTTCGGCCAGCGGCTCATCGACCATAAAGCCGGGGTTGTCGGTGGCTACTTCAAACAGCACGCCGCCCGGCTCGCGGAAGTACATGGCGTGGAAGTACTGTCGGTCAATCTGAGGCGTTACCTGGAAGCCCTTCTTAATCAAGAGGTCGCGGAAGTACAGCTGGGTGGCGTCGTCCTTCACCCGGAAGGCTACGTGGTGCACCGAGCCGGCCGCTACGTGGCCACGAGCCTCGCCGGGGGCAGCCACCAGTTCCACGATGTTAGCGGTACCTAGGGCATCGGTGGCGTAGCGGAAGCGGTTGACATGCTGGGCCACCAGCCGGTAGCCAAATACGTCGGTGAGTACCGCAGCAGTGGCTTTCACATCGCTCAGGGTGAGCGTAATGTGGTGGAAGCCGCGGGTGGCTACGTCAGCGCTCACGTCGGCCGTGGCCCAGGGCGTGCGCGAGTCGTCGGCTACTTCGGTCAGCTCTAGCTTGAGGCCGTCGGGGTCGAGGAAGGTGAGGTAGCGCTCGCCAAACTTCTCGGCGGGCTTATTGTAGGTCACGCCATTGGCCTCGAAGCGCTTTTGCCAGAAGTCGAGGCTGCCTTTGGGCACAGCATAGCCAATTTCGGTGGCTTGGCCGGGGCCGCGGCGACCGGGCGTCATATTTTCCCACGGGAAAAACGTGAGGATAGTGCCTGCCGACCCTACTTCATCGCCAAAGTAGAAGTGATAAGTATCGGGCGCATCAAAATTAACCGTCCGCTTCAGGAAGCGCAGGCCCAACACCTTGGTATAGAAGTTAAAATTGCGCTGAGCGTTGCTGGCAATGGCCGTGATATGATGCAGGCCTAGGATATTATTTTCCATGACAATCAAAAACTTATTATGCTAACTAGACGGCTTGTTGCTCGTGGCAACCTGCCTAGAACCTAGTGATTGATAGGTGCCTCGATGAGCAGGAAACGCGTATCGGCAGCGCAGTCGAGGTGCACGGGGCCATGCGTATTCCAGATACCTAGGGCATCGCGGCGGCCCAGTACTTCGTCGTTTATGCGCACCGTGCCGCTGATGACAAACACGTAGAGCATCTTATTGGCAGGCGCGAAGCTGTAGTCGAGGCTGTGTGCCTCCGTGTAATAACCTAGGGACAGCTTGGCATTCTGGTTTATCCAGCAGTGTGCCGTGCCCTCCTCATTGCTCACGATGGTAGTAAGTTGATTGGCGCGCTGCTCTTCCGGAAACTGGCGGCGCTGGTAGCGCGGCGTCACGTTTTGGAGCTTGGGCTCAATCCAGATTTGCAAAAAGTTTACCTCATCATCGCCTACGTTGTATTCTTCGTGCCGCAGGCCCGAGCCGGCGCTCATTATCTGCACGCCTCCGGCCGGAATCACCTCCGAATACCCTAGGGAATCCTTGTGGTTCATCGTGCCGGCCAGTAGCACCGAAATGATTTCCATGTTGGCGTGCGCGTGCAGGCCAAAGCCCTTGCCGGGCGCCACAAAGTCGTCGTTGAAGACTTTGAGCAGACCAAACCCATTGCGCTCGGGGTTGGCGTAGGGACCAAAGCTGAATGTGAGATGGCTTTGCAGCCAGCCGATATCCTTAAGGCCGCGGTCGCCAGCGGGGAAAAAGTGCGTGTTCATAATGGTGAGGTTGGAGACGAGGATAAGCTGCTACTACTGATTCGGTGCACAAATATACACCAATGTATCAACATTTAATGTACATACATCAATCAAGGCAAAAAGGTTTTCGTTAGCCTATGTAGCTGCTTAAAGCTTACTAGGTCATTGGTTAAAAATGAGTTCGGCTGAGTAAAACACGGCAAAGCACTATGCATAACGCATTTGCCTCAACCTCTAAGGCTACCGCGCTATGTGAGGCGCCTGGCTGCACTCTGCTTATCAACCAATGTTAGATGGCCTATTAGTCGCCTTTGGTTAGCCCGCGAATAACCTGATAGAGTGCCGCCAATACGCCAAATAGCATCAGGCCGATAGTCCACCAGGGGTTTTTAGTTTGAAAGTGGCGGTCGAGCCAAGTGCCCGCCCAGGCGCTCAGGCCAATGGTAGCCAGCATTTGAAACGCAATGCCCGAGTACTTGGTAAACGAGCGCAGGCGGTCGGTAGAAGGCGTAGGGTCGGTATCGCGGGGTGGCAGCGGGTTGGTAGCCATGGGAGTAAGCAGAAGAGTGGGTAGGTAAGCTACGCGGGCGCCGACAGCGAGTTTCGGCGGGGCAAGGCGTAATTTTACGAGTTGGCGGGCGTTGTGCCTGGTGGCAGCCGAACCGGCTAGCCCCGGTGCGGCGTTGTGCCCTCCGTATCCTTCCCTGGCTTTTCTGTGGCTTTGACTCGACTCGTTTCCCTTTCCCGACTTTCGTGGTGCTGGCTGGTGGTGCTGGTGGGCCTGGCCCTAGGTGGCTGCGCCTCCGACAAGTCGCTGGTGAGCCACACCCTCAACAACGTGGCCGCCCGCGACAACGGCTTTTTCTTGGCCCGCGAAAAGCTATGGGCCACCGAAGCTACACTCTACAAAGGCCGGGGCAACGACTACAACCGCGTGCTGCCGCTCTTCCCGACGCTGGATAGTGGCACGGTGCGCGCCACGCGTGCCGACCTCAACGACATTATTAAAAAAGCCTCGTTGCCCATTCAGCACCGGCCGGGCTCTGACTGGACCGACGATGCCTACCTGCTAGTAGGCTGGGCACGTTTCTACAAGATGGAGTTCGACGACGCGGTACTGACGTTTAAGTACGTGAACAGTACCAGCAAGGACCCGTTTGCCAAGCAAGAGGCGCTTATTGGCCTGATGCGTAGCTTTTTGGTGACCAAGCAGCTAGACAACGCCAAGGCCGTATCGGACCTGCTCGACCGCGAGATGGGCCTGCGCAAAGATGCCCGCGAGCTGTTTCTGACCCGCGCCGAATATTTTTTGCAGCAGCAAGAGCCTAAGGCCGCCATTGAGCAGCTTGAGCGCGCCGTGCCACTTATACCAGTTAAAAACGAGCGCTCTCGCACCCGCTACATCTTGGCGCAGCTTTACCAAGGGCAGGGTCAGGATAAAGAAGCCACCGCACAGCTTAACGAAATACTCAAGCGTAACCCACCCTACGAGCTCGATTTTTTCGCCAAGCTGATGCTAGGCCAAGTGTCGGAGCTCAACAGCCAAAACACAGCGCGGCTCGACAAGTACTTTGCGGGCCTGCTGAAGGACCCCAAGAATAAAGAGTACCACGACAAAATCTACTACGAGATGGCCCGGCTGGCCTATCGCCAGCAACGCTACACCGATGCCCTAGGGCTGCTACGCACCTCGGCCAAGGCCACTACCACCAACAAGTCGCAGCAGGGCTACACGTATCTGCTGGCGGGCCGCATCTACTACGAAAACCTGCAGAAATACCGCTTGGCAGCTGCTTACTACGACAGCACCACGCAGGCCATGCCGAAAGACAACCCGACTTACGCCGCCATTCAGGAGCGAGCGGGTATTCTAAAGGAATTTGCCAAGCAGTACACCATTATTGAAACGCAGGATAGCCTGCAAGCCTTGGTGCGCCTGCCCGCCGCCGAGCTAGAGCAACGCTTGGCCAAGTATGCCGCCGAGGAGCTAGAAGCCAAACGTGTGGCTGCCGAGAAAGCCTTGGCGCTCCAGAAAGCACAGCAACGGGCCCAGCAAGCGCAGGCCCAAGGTGCACCCGGTGTACCGAGCGCCCTCAGCGGCAACCAGCGCGATATCAGTAATCCTAATGCCTACGACCCTAACAATGCCGTGGCAGCGGGCGCTCTCTGGTATTTCGACAACCCCACTTCGCTAAGCACGGCACGGGCCGACTTCATCCGACGTTGGGGCGACCGTGGCCTGCGCGACAACTGGCGCACCGTGAACCAGCCTAGCAACTCGCCCAATACTCAGCAGAACGGCGGCGTCCCGCCCAGCATCACGGGCAATACCCAAACCCGCGTGAATGGCGACCTAGGGCCCGCTGGCACTAACGCCCCTGCCGCCCCAGACCCCGCTGCCGCGCAGCAAAGCCTCGTGGCGCAGTACCGCGCTGCGCTGCCTAGCACTCCCGACAAGCTAGAAGCCTCGAATATCCAGACCGAGGCGGCTATGTACGAGCTAGGTGGCATTTACAAGGAACTGCTAAAAGAGCCTGCCCGCGGCTACGAAACTTATACTAAGCAAGTAACCCGCTACCCGCGTGGCGCTAACGCGCCCGAGGCCTACTACTTGCTTTACCTCTACTACAAAGGCCTACCCGACGCCGAGAAAACCTCCTTGTATGCCAGTGCGCTCCAGCGCGAGTTCCCTAGCTCGACCTACGCCAAGCTCATTGCTGACCCGCGCTACCGCGAGCACGAGTTGGCCCTGCACAATGCCGTGGCCGCCCAGCTCGATTCAGCCTTCACGCTCTATAAAGAGCAAAATTTTACTAAGGCTAAAGCTGTGCTAATGCGCACCGAGCGCAAGTACCCCAAGAGCGACTTAAACGACCGCATGGCCTACCTGCGCACCCTGCTGGCCATTCGCACGCAGCCGCCGCTCACGGCCCGCGCTGCCGTCGAGCAGTTTTATATTGACTACCCTAGCAGCCCGCTTGTGCCGCTGGCCAAGGCCCTCGCCGACTCCTATAAGAAAGCAGCAGAGGGGCAGCTGGCTGGTGCGCTAGCTTCGACCGACAAGCCAGTAGTCTCCATTTTCCGGCCGGGCGAGGTAAATAACCGTCTGCGCATCGAAGAGGACGACTTACCGCCTGCTATGGATACCCCGGCACCCGCCACCCTACCTACTTCCCCTGCGCCTGTACCTAGCACTACCCCAGTGCCAACTTCACTGCCGACGACGACTGCCGCGGCCACTTCTCCCATCAAGCGAGCCGCCGCTCGTCGCCCGCGCGTAGCGCCAGGCAAGCGTACGCCAGCTCCTGCTGCCAAGGATACGGTTAGCAACGCCTTACCAAACGTTGTCCCGCCGGCCTCTGGTACGCCTGTGGCGCCAGCACCTGTTGCTACCCCATCTGTTAATTCACCAGTTGCGGTGGCGCCAGCCCCTACTCCAGCGCCAGTAACACCAGCGCCGGCACCAGCCGTAGCTTACACTACGCAGCTAAGCGCTGCCCACGCCGTAGCGCTGGTTTACCCCAAGGGCACAGCCCCGACGGCCGACCTAGTAGCGCAACTCACGGCGTATAACAGCAAATTCTTTCGAGCCAGCAACCTCGTGGTGTCAGCAGCGCAGCCCCTAGGTGCTGACCAAGAAGTGGTGGTGGTACGGACTTTGCCGGGTGCCAAAGTAGCCCAGAGCTACGCTACTAAGCTGCGCGGGCCACAGTCGCCGCTGGCACGCCTGCGCGGCCAAGGCTACCAAGCCATCGTCATCAGCCTAGCTAACCTGACCTTACTGCAGGAGGCGGGCGACGTGGCCGGCTACCAGCAGTTTTATCAGAAGGTTTACCAATAGCCAAATCAGGAATAAAGCCTCAGCGAAGAAATAGCCCTTAGGTGGTGGCCCTTCTTTTTGCCTCTTCGCTGTTCTTCGTTTCTATCTTTTCAAAATGCCTACTTCTCCTTCCTCACCGGCTCGCCCAACTGCGCGCCCTAGGCCCCGCCAGCCCGCACCGGTCCGGCCCGGCCGCTTTCACGCCTTCACTCGCACCATGTGGGTGCTATTTGTGGGTGGCTTAGTGGGGCTGATATTGTATGTGGGGGCTGTGAACTACAACTTCATGGGCTGGTTTGGGCGCATGCCCAACCTACGCACCCTCGAAAACCCCAAGAGCGAACTGGCCTCCGAGGTTTACTCGGCCGACGGCGTGCTCCTAGGTAAGTATTTCCGCGAAAACCGCACGCCTGCCGATTATAAGGACTTGCCTCAGAACCTCATAGATGCCTTGGTGGCAACCGAGGATGTGCGTTTCGAGCAGCATTCGGGCATCGATTTTAAGAGCATTATGCGCGCGGTGGCCGGCCTAGGTCGTAGCGGCGGCGGCTCTACGCTGTCGCAGCAAGTGGCCAAAGTGCTGTTCAAAACTCGCCCCGGCGAAGCGAGCAATCTCAACGATGGCGCTCTCAATGGAGAAGGCAAGCTTGGCCTGCTCATCACGAAAACCAAGGAATGGCTGCTGGCCATTCGACTAGAGCGCAACTACACGAAGCGCGAAATCCTGCGGATGTACCTCAACACCGTAGACTACGGCTCTAATGCGTTCGGTATCAATACAGCTGCTAAGACGTTCTTCAACAAAAAGCCGAAAGACCTGACCACGCCCGAAGCGGCCACGCTGGTAGGCATCGTGAACGCGCCCTCGCGCTTCAGCCCCGCGCTGCACCCGGCCCGCTCGAAGCGCCGCCGCAACTGGGTGCTGCATCAGATGAACCAATATGGCTACCTATCATCGGCCGAGTTGGCTAAAGACACCGCTAAGGCCATTGTGCTGCACTATAGTGTAGAGAGCCCAACCCAAGGTCTGGCGCCCTACTTCCGTACCGAGGTGGCCAAGTATCTGCAAACCTGGGCGAAGGAAACTGACCACGACTTATACGCCGACGGCCTCAAGATTTATACGACTCTCGACTCGCGCATGCAGGCCTACGCCGAGCAGGCTGTGGCTGAACACCTAGCCCTACAGCAAAAGTGGTTTTCGGCACAGTGGAAAGGCCAGCAGCCTTGGCGCGATGAGAACGGCCGGATTATTCCAAATTTCCTAGCCACTTCAATGCGCCGCACTCAGCGCTATAAGTCACTGATGGAGCGCTACGAGGGCAATAAAGACTCGGTAAACTACTACCTGCGCCGCAAGTACCGCATGCCGGTGTTTACGTGGCAGGGCGAGAAGGAAATGCTGATGTCGCCCATGGACTCGCTCGATTACTACAAGCGCTACCTGCGAGCTGGCTTCATGGCCGTGAACCCACTCAATGGCCAAGTGAAGGCCTGGGTCGGCGGCCCCAACTACAAGTTTTTCAAGTTTGACCACGTGCGCCAGGGCAAGCGCCAGCCAGGTTCTACTTTCAAGCCTATCGTGTACACAGCGGCTATTGCTGAAGGGTTCTCGCCATGCTTTCCACGGGCCGATGTGGCCACTACTTTCCCCGGCGTAGCGGGCCGGCCTCCTTACACTCCCAAAAATTTTGAAGGCGGCTTCTCGGGGCGCACTTTCACCCTACGGCAGGCGCTGGCCCGCTCCATGAACTCTATTACGGCTTGGTTGGTGTATGAGCTCACGCCTCAACGCGTAGCCGATTATGCCAAGCTCCTAGGTATCACCTCACCCGTCGACCCGGTGCCAGCCGTAGGCTTTGGCGCTTCCGATTGCAGCATCTTCGAGCTGTGCGGTGTCTACGGCACGTTCGTGAACAAGGGCGTCTGGACCTCGCCCATCATGGTGACGCGCATTGAGGATAAGAATGGCAACATGCTCCGCGAGTTTATTCCGCGCACCCGGAATGTATTGACCGAAGAAACTGCCTATGTAATGACCAACATGCTAGAAGCCAGCACCACCGAGCGAGGTGGCACTAGCACTATCCTTCACACAGGCTTCAAATTCAACACCACCATCGGCGCCAAGACTGGAACCACGTCTAACTACTCTGATGCTTGGTTTATGGGTATTACGCCCGACCTTGTGTGCGGCATGTGGGTGGGCGGCGAAGACCGTAGCATTCACTTCCGCTCGGGCTATTATGGGCAGGGTGCTCGCTTAGCGCTGCCGCTCTACGGCATCTTCATGAAGAAGGTGTACGCCGATAAGAGTATTGACATCAACACTGGCCCCTTCCCGGTACCTAGCCACCTCAATACCGAGCTCGACTGCTCGAAGTACTATGGTGCCCAGCGCGATACCATTCCGGCCGACCAGAAGATGGCTCAGCCTACTACTAGCGACCTGAATAAGGAAGAAATTTAGACCGCAGATTTAGCAGCTTGTATGGTACGCCCGCCTTCTGCAGTCAATTGGCTATTGGGGCTGGGGTCTATAAGTAGGGTTTGCCTTATCACATAGGTATTATTAAGCAACGGCCGGCTACTTTTGCCGGCCGTTTTGCGTTCTAATAGCTAGGTAATTCCTAAGACAACCTAGGTGATTGCAAGACATAAGTGAGCATCCTAGGTGTCTATTACCGCCCCCGAAGCAGCCGCATTAGCGGCATATCCGTTTCATTCGTACCAGATGCAGCTCGCCGCAGGTGGGCGTACCTACGCAATCCGTTTAATCCGCTAAATCTGCGGTCTATGGCAGCAAAACCCGAGCTACAAGAACAAATAAACCGCCTACCTCATCAGCCTGGCGTGTACCGATACTTCGACGACGAAGGCATTATCTATGTGGGTAAGGCTGTGGACTTGCGCAAGCGTGTTAGCAGCTACTTCACCAAGCAAGACCATAACAAGAAAACTCAACAGCTGGTCAAGAACATCAAGCGCATCGAGTTTACTATCGTGAATTCGGAGTCGGACGCTTTTTTGCTGGAGAATAACCTCATCAAGCAACATCAGCCGAAATACAACATCCTCCTCAAGGATGGCAAGACGTACCCGTATTTGCTGTTGACCAAGGAGCGATTTCCGCGTCTCATTCCTACGCGTAACAAGCAACCCGGCGATGGCCAGTATTTTGGTCCCTATGCCAACCAGAGCGGCCTAAACGTGCTGCTAGAGCTTATTAGGGCACTGTATCCACTGCGTACTTGCACGTACAACCTAAGCCCCGAGAATGTCGAAGCGGGTAAGTTTAAGGTTTGCCTAGAGTACCACATCGGCAATTGCAAAGGCCCGTGTGAGAATAAAGAAGATGAGGCTACCTATAACCAATATATCCAGCAAATCCGGCAAATTTTGAACGGCGACTTGCGCTTACCTAAGCAGTATTTCCGCGAGCGGATGACCGCCGCTGCTCAGGAAATGCAGTACGAGTTGGCGCACCAGTTCAAGCAAAAGCTCGATAAGCTTGACGAGTTTCAGGCCAAAAGCACCATCGTTAATGCGTCGCTCACTAACATCGACGTGTTCAGCATTGCCTCTAACGAAAAGGCCGCCTTCGTCAATTATTTCAAAGTGATGAATGGCAGCATCATTCTCACTCAGAACCTAGAGTTGACCAAAAAGCTCGACGAGTCGGATGGCGAAATCTTGGCTCCCCTCATCATGCAGCTTCGCCAGGAGTATGAGAGCGAAGCAAAAGAGATTCTGACTAACGTGCCCGTGGGCGACTTGCCCCTACCCGGCGTCACTGTAACACAGCCCCAAATCGGGGACAAGCGCAAGCTCCTAGAATTGAGTATTAAGAACGTGCTTTACCTCCGCAAAGAGAAGGAGAGCATGAACGAGAAAGGCAAGGACGTCAACGAGGTACGCATCATGGAGCAGATAAAAAAAGACCTGCGCCTAAAAGAGCTACCAAAGCACATCGAATGCTTCGACAACTCCAACTTTCAAGGCGACAATCCGGTGTCGGCAATGGTATGCTTTCGCAACGCCCGCCCCAGCAAAAAGGACTACCGCCACTACCACGTCAAAACGGTAGTAGGACCCAATGACTTCGATACGATGTACGAGGTTATTACACGCCGCTACCGCCGCTTAGTCGATGAAGGTGCTAGCCTACCACAACTCGTTATCGTGGACGGCGGCAAAGGCCAGCTCAGCATGGCGGTTAAAGCGCTAAAAGACCTTAACCTATGGGGACAAATCCCAGTCATAGGCATTGCGAAGCGGCTCGAAGAAATCTACGTTCCTAACGACCCGTTGCCGCTCTATATTGATAAGAAGAGCGAGAGCCTACGTCTCTTTCAGCGTATGCGCGACGAGGTTCACCGCTTTGGTATTACTTTCCACCGCAAGACGCGCGACGATGCTACGCTCAAGACTGAGCTAACCGATGTGAAAGGCCTAGGGCCTGTCACAGCTGATAAGCTACTTAGTAAGTTTAAATCAGTCAAGAAGATAAAGGAACTGACTGAAGCTCAGTTGGTAGCTGAGGTAGGCAAAGCGAAAGCTAAGGTGCTTCTCAATTACTTCGACCAACAAGAAACGCCAACTTCATAACCAGCGAACATAAAGCCAAGAATAAAAAGAGCCCCGACCTGCTTGGTCGGGGCTCTTTTTATTCTTGACAGATTACCTAGGCAGGAATGTGATTCTTAGCCTATTTAGCTGTTCATACCTATAGTCTAAAACGACCACAGATTGTACTCATACTCTACAAGGTCAGCCGCAATTTGCTGCGAAGCTAGCAGGCCTTGGCGCTCACCTCCATACTGACTAGCTAGGTCGTCACCAGCAGGGTTTGATACCTTCGTGATGTACGAGTTGAACAACCACAGCTCAAACGCATCGGCTAGGTTCTTGTGCTGGGCATCGTTCTGCGCATTAAACCAAATGGCCGTCTGCGGATTGTTGCGGAACACTTTCACCAAGTCAGAATACTTAAAGGTGGCCACATTCTTCTCTAGGCCCGAAGTATTCGTGGCTAACGTCGAGGGCAGCTTCAGCGAAATGGTCTTAATCTGATGGTACATCCGCGACCGCTTCTTGTCGAATATCATTTCTTCCGACAGCTCCATCTGGTAGAGGTCTTTCGGACGATACTCTTCCGACGTTTTGGGCGGCGGCGGAGCTACTGCTACCGACGAAACTGGCACCGTGCGGTATACTTGCTTACCATTTTTCTTAACCGGCTTGCCTTTGCTATCTAGCACTGCAACTCGCTTGGTAGCTGGCTTTTTAGGCGAAGCTACTGGCGCACCCCAGCCATCGTTAGCAGCGGCTGCGCTCTTAGTGCTCTTAGCAGGAGGAGCGCCAGCGCCCCAGTCATCACCATCAGCACTGATGGGTGCTTCAATAGCGTAGGACATGTTAGCCGACATCTCCTTGGCAGTAAGCGTCGAGGTAACAGAGTCGTTCTTGTACGCCTGCAGTTCGCCTCGCTTTACGGCATCTATAATGACTCGGCCAATTTCCCTTCCATCCGAATACATCGGTAGGTTTTGCTTTTCGCGCAGGTCAATAGCCCGCCAAATAGTCTTGCGGAACATCTGGTCGGAAACTGGGATGGCCCGAACGGCACCAGTAGTAGCCGTAGCAGCAGCCTGCTCCTGGGCATGGGCCGCTACCGACGCCGTTAGCGCTGCTAGCGTAAAGGGAAGTATTTTGAAATAGCGGGTCATAATAGAGAAGATAATTAAAAGCTTATTGCAACGGAATGTTGAACGTGCGGGTCATATTCACATCTTCCACTTGTCCTTGGAAGTTGTTACGCTGCACACCTAGCACTTCAATGTAAAGGCGGTCACCTTCTTTATAGGCATTCACCATGTCGCTCATGTCACCTTGTGCACCGTTAATGGTTTTCGGACCGATAACAGGACGCTTACCACGAGCGAGCACAGCAGTAAAACGTGATACGCGGTAGCGAGCATCTTCAGGCAAGAAGGTGGCGAAACCGGGGTCAGGTACTGCTTTCAAAGTGATGGTACGGATAGCAGTGCCAGGCGTGCCCTGCTTTTCGTTAGCCTTTTGGCCGCCAACATAGCAGTCAATGGTAGGGTTCGGAATTGGGCGAACTTTGAAGTTTTGCGAACCAATGGCGTTGCCACCACTGCTCACGTTCAACGTTACCTCACGAGCATTAGGCACAAGCGTTACTTCACCCTTCTGACCCGTGATTACCGAAGCACCCGAAGCCGAGAAGCTAGGCTGATATTGAGCACCTAGGGCTGGCACTTGCACGCTCAGTTTGTTACCGCAACGGTAGTACAGTGCCTGTACCGAAGCCGATTGAATCTGCATTACCGGCTTAGTTACGGTGTAAGGTACCGTCACGCGGAATGTGGTATCACGGCCATTCTGATTGATTTTGATGGTACCCGTCCAGCTAGCTTTAGCATTGCCAGCAGCGTCAAAGTTGCCAGGGCGGGCCGTAAATTCAATCTTACCGTGGTTGCTCTTAGGGTCAACGGACAGCGGGCTGCCGTTGTAAGTCATGTTCTGCTTGAGGCCACTAGCGGCAGCAGTCAAGAACAGCTCAGCTTTGTATTTGGTACCAGCAGCTACCGTATTCGATTCAGCCGAAGCAAAAGCACCCAGTTTGTCGAACACGATGGTTTTAGCACCGACTTTCTCGGCTTGCTTTTGCAAAGCATCAGCTTGGTACTTCAATACCTCTGTCTCTTTCTGGCTTAGCACGGCCAGCGCAGCAACTACAGGCGTATTCTCAAAGTTGAACTCAGCAAAGTTTTTTCCTTTCTGCTCTTTATCCGTCACCTTTGGGTCAACCTTGGCATCGAGAGCTAGTGGAGCAGCATCAGGCACGTACTGTTTAATGAAATCAGCGTAGCCATTCAGCTTATCCTTGAGGGGGTAGGCTAGGCCATTCTTAGCACCGCCAAGCATGGTGATAGCTACTTTGTCGGTAGCTTCCATGTTGTGAAAGTCACCAGCCTTAGAGTTTTCGGTGGCAGCAATCAGCTTGTCGCGCACCTGGTCGATATAAGCGACCATCTCCTTGGTTTTCTCACGAATTTCTTCGCTCTGCTTCAGCACCTGCTGGTCGGCTGCTTGGTTACGGTTTTTAGCTACCGCTTCCTGAATGCCTTTTACCGTGCCGTCGGCAGCTTTATCAGTCTTAGCATTAACGTCAACTAAGCTGTCGTCAATGAGCTTAAATTTTTGTAGAATTGCGGAGTTAACGTTGAGCGCCAGAAGAGCTGTTAGCACGAGATACATCATGCCAATCATCTTCTGCCGCGGCGTTTCATTAGCTGATGCCATCAGATAGTCTCGCTATAGTGATAATTAATTGAGATAGGTACTCTTATATAACTAGCTGATTGCACCAGCGCGCATGGCGTTTAGCATATTACCGTACACGCGGTTGAGCGACGACAGATTGCCAGTTAGGTCGGCTACTTGGTGTTGCAGGCTCTCAGTATCTTTGCCAGCTTGTACCATGTTCTCCATGGCTTTGCCTAGGGTACCGTAGAACTGGTTCATGGACTTCAAATGCGTGTTGGCATCCTGTAGTTCCATTTCATACACTGCATTCAGTGCGCCTAGATTCTTAGTTACGTTTTGCACTTGCAGATGATATTCCTTGGCATCACCCGTAGCGTTAGACATAGCCGATACAGCTTCTACAGTATTAGAGTACGCTTCGTTAATACGCTCCAATGACTGAGCAGCAGTGCGTACTTTCTGAGTGTATTCTTCGGTTACGTTGGTGGCTTCGCCTAGCTGGCCCAGCTGAGCCGTAGTAGCGCTAAGACGATTCAGACCTTGACCTAGGTTGGTGAGGGCTTCGGGCGTCACGTTAGCGTTTTTTAGCATGTCGTCTAGTTTGCCAGTCAGGCCGTTCGGAGCAGGCGTTTTAGCGTCGCGGAAACGGTTGTCGTTGCTAGAGGGGTCATAGCCTTCGCTCAACTCAGGATATACCAGCGACCAATCAGTTTCTTTGGCGTGAGGCTGGAAGGAGCTTAGGAAGAATATAGCGGCTTCAGTTAGCAGACCAACCGTAAGCATGAGGTCGGCACCTGGCAAGTGACGAATTTTGAATAGTGCCCCAACGATTACTACCGCTGCCCCGATGCCGTAGACCATCGGCATTACTTTATCGAAGAAAAAATTACCTTTAGCTGCCATTGTGATTGTAGAAAACTTTAAAAAATAAGTGAAATGGTGTGGTGATGCTATTGGGATGGATTATCGGTTCAAGCTACGGTTAGTGCCCATACCAATTTGAATCATGGAGCAACGGAAGCCGATGTATGAACGCGAAGAATCTTGATATTCGAAATTGCGAGTGCCAGTCTCAAGGAAATACTGGATATCTTTCCAGGAACCACCGCGCACTACTTTGCGGGGCTCGTTATCGTCAGGGTTAGTGGGGTTCAAATCCCAAACCACGGGTACTGAGGCTTCCATGTAAGCATCGTCGCACCACTCTGACACATTGCCAGCCATATCATATAGGCCGAAGTCGTTGGGGAAGTAAGAGCCTACTTCCGAAGTATAAGCGAAGCCATCCGACGCATAATCACCACGGCCAGGCTTAAAGTTCGCTAGCATGCACCCACGTGTATTGCGCACATAAGGGCCACCCCAAGGGAATGTAGCACCTTCGCGGCCACCACGGGCCGCGTACTCCCATTCTGCTTCCGAAGGCAAGCGGAAGTTAGGAAGTGGAGCCTCTCCACGCTCCTCGTTAGTAGTGTTCTTATACTTAGTACGCCAGTTGCAGAAGTACTTGGCAGCGAACCAGTCTACACCTACCACTGGGTAGTCATCAAAGGCTGGATGCGAGTAATAGTATTCTAGCAGCGGGTCACCCATATGATAAGTAAAGTCACGCACCCATACAGTAGTATCCGGATACAGCTCAGTCTTAATATAGTCTTCCCCTAGGGCCTCTACCGAGTCCTGCATGATAGCACTCACGAACTGACGATATTCATTGTTCGTGATTTCAGTCTCGTCCATGTAAAAGCCAGCGATAGTTACTTGCTTATTCATGTTTACCATGGAGGCCGAAATGTCCTGGTCGGTTTGTCCCATATGGAATGTCCCCCCTGGGCAAGGAACCATGCCAAAAGGAACATCTTGTGGATTAAAAATCGGCCGGTCCTCCGCGCCTACCAAGTCACCCTGATAGTTTTTTGTAAAACACCCACCCATGAGTAACCCGGAAAGGGCCAGGAGGGGTAGTGCCAGAATTTTTTTCATAATAAAGAAAAGACTAATTGTATATCCAGGTGTTAGCAGGGCGTATCTTATCGTCTGGCAAATCTACACTATTTCAAGTCGACCTGCAATATTGGCCGGACATACGAGTGTAGTTATTTGTTCCTGAAAATAGAAAAAACGCCTCAGAAGGCTAAAAAAGGCTTTTTTTGAGAGAAAAATATTTCTTTACAAAGATTTTATCTTTTTCCAACCCTTAGTTCAAAATAGGACTAAAAGCTGTAGCGAGGGGTTCGAATCGCAGGACGAGTAATTAAACCAACCTTAGGCATACGTAACGAAAGCATGATTTCGTGCGAACTCAAGGCTAGAGCATCCTGGTGAAAAGCGACAAAGTCAAATGCATAACCAATGCGGAACCGATTGTCAGGGCCGAAGCTGGCTCCCACCAGTCCGGCAATGGATTCATCGTACCGATAGTTCAACCCAGCCCAGAATCGGTCGTCGAGAGTGGCACGCACTCCTGTTTCAAACGAATAATTGTGCTGGTTATCATATTTACTTTTAGTGCTGTAGCTACCCGGCAATACCGCTTTGGCAAGTATTGTCGGTGTCACGACAACGGAGGAGGATGCTTCAATATTGTAGCCCGCCGTGAAGTAGGCATGGTTCTCACCTAAATATTGGCTAGCGATACCTGTGATACCGTTACTGCGGAACGTATACTGTGAACGGAATAAATTGTTGGCACTAAGTCCCGCGTAAAATTTTGGACTTTCGTACCAAACCCCAGCCCCCGCGTCAAATTTGTGGTCCGATGCTCCTTGAGCAGGCACGTTAATATCGTTGGGGTCGATAGCTCGGTAAGTGCCATTACCTAGGTAGGTATACGTGCCCTGGATGCCAATACCCAACTGACCGCGGCCAAGCTTAATATGCTGTGAATAGGATAGCGCTCCGTTAGTCGTTTTTACGGGCCCGGTCTGGTCGTAATAAACTACTAGGCCTACTCCCCCACTAAGGGGTAAGATGGGTACCGAAAACGAAGCCATACCGGTGCGGGGCGAGCCATTGTCATCCCCTTGAGTATTGCTGAGGTTAAAATATTGGTAGCGACCAATTATAGTAACTTCCGTTTGGCCCTTTATACCAGCATAAGCTGGATTCAGGTACATGCCGTTGAAGCCGTAATGCGTGAACTGCGGCTGCTGCTGGGCCATAGAGGTACCTGCTGCTGCCAAGAGCAGCAGAGGGGCAAGTATAATTCCCTTCATACGGATTAGGAGAGGAGGCAGAGAAAATAGGGCAAGCATAGCGAAAACGAAAAGACGCCTCGCTTTCAAATGTAACTACTAAATGGCTGCTATACGCAGCCGACTTAGGTAAGTAGCTCGGGTCTCGGTTTCTATCTATGCGGCCTCTATCCTATCAACTAGCCCCCTTAGCCTTATCGGCGCTGGTACCTGGTACCAAGGCATGCTGACGGATATAGGCTTCGATAGCACCCGTCATTGAGGGCGCATTAGGCATAGGAGCTTCTATGTCAAGAATAAGCCCGGCGTCACGGACGGCTTTGGCTGTGGTAGGTCCAAAGGCCGCAATGCGGGTACCATCTTGCACAAAATCGGGGAAGTTTACGAATAGCGAGCTTATGCCAGAAGGGCTAAAAAACGCTAAGCAATCGTACTTCACATCTGACAAATCGGACAGGTCGCTAGCTACTGTGCGGTAAATGACGGCCTCCGTAAACTTAAGATTATTAGCCCGCATAAACTCAGGCAAGTCATCTTTACGGATATCAGAGCAAGGATACAAAAACTTCTCGCTTTTGTGCTTCTTAATAACGTCAAATAGGTCGGCGGCAGTACGTAGACCTACAAAAAGTTTGCGCTTGCGCAGCACAATATATTTCTGCAGGTAATTGGCAGTCTGGTCCGAAATACAGAAGTACTTCATCTCGGCCGGCATTTCCAACTTAGCTTCTTGGCAAATGCGGAAGAAGTGGTCAACAGCGTTACGACTGGTAAAAATTACCGCTGAGTACTCCAAGATGTTAATCTTCTCCTTCCGAAACTCTTTGTACGGCACGGCCTGTACATCGATGAATTCGCGGAAATCAACCCGGATACCATATTTTTCGGCCAACGGCGAGTAAGGCGAAACATCAGTGGCGGGCTTCGGTTGGGTAACCAGAATGCTGCGGATGGGCTTGGCGTGCCGGTTCAGACCCGGCTGTGCTGCGCTCTCGGCCATAAGAATAAATAAGGGTAACGCTAAAGCAATAGACTGAATGCAGAGGCTACAGCAGCCTACTTTAGTCAGGGTATGTGAACACGATGAGCTTAAGTAGTACTGCTAGGGGCAGTATTTCGGTAGCACAAAGGTACGCGAACAAATGAAGATTAAGCAGCGATGTATGCTGGTGAAGCGTACGAGCTACCCGTAATACTGTCACAGTGAGCAAAACTAGGACAAAGCCATTAGCGATTTTAACAACGTATGGCCAGTAAGCGTTCAAGCTCAGCAGTAGCAGCAACACTACCGGAATCAACAACCCTAGGAGCAGTGTAGTGCGCAAAAATTCGCGGTAATGGATAGTGGCTAAAGGCCTTAGGTCGAAGATGTAACTTAAAGCCTCAACTATCAGAAACTTACCTAGCATGAAGGCGACAATAAGTCCAGCGTATAACCCTACGCGGGCTAATGTGGCCGACTCAGGTACTTTGAGCAACTGATTAACTAGCGGAAGGCTACTGAAATCTGTATGTAAAGCGGTCAATAAAAGCGACAGCGAGAGTGCAAACAGGAGGGTCAGCACTAGATTTAGTAGCGTGAATGCTGGGCGCACTAAAAAACTTGGTGCATCGGCAGATGTCCCCATAAAGTCCGCTATTTGTAGTACCCGCGCTAGGCCAGCAGGGTAGGCACTACGCACAATACCATAGAGCAGCCCTACTACTAAGAGCCCCAATAGCAAGGACTGACTTTGAAGTGTTGCCTGCTGAGGGCGTGCTAGGTTAGTAGTGCGTACTGGTGCACTGGTAACAGCCATAGCTCCTTTAGGAGTTGACTCTAGGGCCGGCGCGGCGGTGAAGGACCCAATAGCTGGGAAGCCATCAGGCTGCCATACGGCCAATAGATGCGCAGCAGTTGCTTGGCGTGGTAGGCTACGCCCTAGGTCGATGGTGTACGCGCCAGCTTTGCTAGCCCTAAAAACTAGTCGATTATCGATGAATACGCTCAGCCCTGGCTGCGCCGCGAAGGAAAGGGGCAACGGTTGCCCCGCTTGCAGGCGCACCCATTGGTAATAGGCATGCGCAGGCGCATGATAGCCGGGCAAGTAAAGAATAAGCCGATTATGTAGCGCATCATGCAGCAGCCAATTATCAGCAGAAAGACCAGGGGTAGGTGCTGGGGGTAACGGGCGATACTCAGCCGCCCGGCTGGCTACAGCCATACCTAGGCAGACTACTAGTAGGGCTAGCCGCCACAGGTATCCTTTCCACCATGTTATTGCTACCGTACGCACGCTATGAAGATGCCACCTGCCGCCGAGCAACCCGACTTTGATAGACTCCCAGAAACACACTTAATAGTATTCCAAAGACTACTAATATCCCGATAAGCGCTAGGTTGCCTAGTTGCGTAAAGCTGATTACAAATAAGGTAACTACCACGCTGAGCAAGCCTAGCAAAAGCACTGTGCTAATCTGGGAAAAGCCTAAGGCCATGATGCGGTGGTGAACGTGGTTTTTGTCAGGAGCAAAAGGCGACTTGCCCGCTAGTGCCCGTAGAGTGAAGACCCGCAGTGTATCAAATAGAGGCACGAACAAGATACCTAGGGTCACGGCAGGCGCCACATTGCCGAAAGGCTGCCCTATTCCATTGCCCATCTCAATAAATTGGATAGCCAATATGGAAACGATAAAGCCGCATACTAGCGACCCGGTATCACCCATGAAGATACTGGCTTTATGAAAGTTATAGCGCAAAAAGCCAAGCATACCCCCAATAAGGCACACTGCTACAAAAGCATAGTTGCTGTACGTGGGCCCGCCGTAGCGATAGAAATAATATCCAAAAGTGCTGCTAATTATTAAGACCATTGTGCCTGCCAGACCATCTAGACCATCGATGAGGTTAATGGCGTTGGTAACCCCCACGATGACCACAAACGTGAAACCGTAGCTGAAGCCCATGGGTAAGGTCTCAATACCTAGAATGCCTTGAAAGCTGGTGATGCGCACATCGGCCATTATCATTACCACGCCGGTTGCCAGCAGCTGGCCGATAAATTTTTTCATCACCGAGATGGTCACCATATCATCCTTAAGCCCCACGAAAAAAAGGATGATGCAGCCTGCCAGCAATTGCTGCACTCCGTTGCCAAGAGGCGCAAAAATGGTGAGCGCTGACATGAAGCCCGCGAAGATGGCTACCCCACCCAGCCGCGGTGTTAAGGACTGGTGCACCGTGCGGCCATTGGGTGTGTCGAGCAGGTTTTTGAGGTGCGCAATGAACACGATGGAGGGCACCGCGAACATGGCTACGAGCAACGCCCACAACGCGGCCAAGGCTAAATAAATACTAAGAGTGTGGTTCATAGCGCAAAGGCAGCAAGGACAACAACAAGCAAAAACAGAAACGGCGAACTAACTAGCACTCCACAGCGGAGGCGCCTCCCATTCTAGCCGTGCAACACGCCAGCCTGGCCGTCGAGCAGGTCGAGGCGGCTAAAGTTGGCGGGCACGATGGAGTCGGGAACAAACACAAACTTCTTGTCGAAAATCTGGCCATCGCGGTAGTAGCTCACCCAATACTGGTTGGTGAGATGAAACACAGCTGGGTCGATAAGCTCGATGGGCGTGGCCGAGTACGGTGCTATTTCGGGAAAATGATAGCGTAGGGTTGACGTGCGAACAGCTTGGCCATCGGGCTGCGTACCGTACCCTTCCGAGGAAATGATGACAGTCTCAAGCGAGAACTCGTTGTTATTTAACAAAAACACCTGCCAAGTAGCTACGCCCGTTTCGCCAAGTGGGGCATCTGTGGACTCGGCATCGGGTACAATCGCAATAGAAACGCCCACCACGGGCTCAAAAGGAATATCTTGTTTCATGAGGCAGTATGGCCGCGTACCAGGGGGCGCTAACCTTAATCAATAAGAAGCGGCAGCTGGTTTAAAAAGAACCGGCGGCCTGTTCAATTTATACTCAACAGCAGCTGCACAGCTGCCTGTCTAGCAAGTAAAAACTTTATAAATCACAACTCTTTCTGCCCTAGGTGCCGCCACCCCAACCGCCTTAATCAAAGCTAGCACCTAACTGCTCGCGTAACCGCTCAAGCAGTTGCTCTTGCACCTCTTCGATGGCTACGGCGTGCCCTAGCTCTGCTTGCAGCGAGGTTACGGCTTTGTCGGCAATACCGCAAGGCACAATGTGACCAAAGTAGCTGAGGTCCGTATTGACATTAAGTGCTAGGCCGTGCAGAGTTACCCAACGGCTACAGCGCACGCCCATCGCGCAGATTTTGCGTGGGTTGGGCGCACCTTCCTCCCAGTCGAGCCACACGCCAGTGAGCCCAGCAATGCGGCCAGGCCGCAGCCCATATAGCATGAGCGTTTGAATGACGGCCTCTTCCAGTGCCCGCAGGTACCAGTGGATATCGGCGCGGAAGTTTTCGAGGTCGAGCAAGGGATACACCACTAGCTGGCCCGGCCCGTGAAAAGTGATGTCGCCCCCGCGGTTGATGTGGTGGAAAGTAGCACCATGCGCTGCCAAGGCCGCTTCGTCGAGCAGCAGATGCTCGGGCTTACCACTCTTGCCTAGGGTATAAGTGGGCGGATGCTGGCAACAAAGCACATGGTTGGGCGTGGGCTGTACGGCTTGGCCATCAACTTCGGCCTGGCGGTTGGCGGCCTTAATGGCTAATGTGTCAGCGAGTAGTTGCTCTTGCAAGTCCCAGGTAGGTACGTAAGGCACGAGGCCTAGGCGCTGCACATGCAGGCGCTTAGAGCCCGACACTGGCTCGGGCTGAGTATTTTCGCCTGGGCTAAGCGCAACTGGGGCGGTACAGGCCGAGTAAAAATCCATAGCTTTCGGAGACAAGGCGCGTGGTTGAGACGCAGTGAACAGTTATACAAAGGTACTTCGCGCTGCAGGCTTTGGCTTGGGGCTGGGCCGGTAGCGCCTACCAAGCTGCTTGCGGGGCTTTTCTAATTTTCATGACTACTTCTGCCCACGAGCTAGGCCGAGCTGGCGAAGACGCGGCGGCGGCTTTTTATCAGCAAGCTGGCTACACGGTGCTGCTGCGTAGCTACCGCCACGGCCGGGCCGAGGTAGACCTAGTAGTGCAGTATGGCCAAGCACTGCTCGTGTTTGTAGAAGTCAAAACACGGTCGAGCAGTCAGTATGGCACACCCGAAACCTTTGTTTCAAGCCGTAAAAAAGAGCTCTTTCGCTTGGCTGCCACGCATTTGCAAGAAGAGCTAAACTGGACCGGCGATATTCGTTTCGACATCCTAGGCCTTACCCAACTCAGCCAGGGGTTTCGGGTAGAGCTTTTTGAAGATGCTTTTTATTGAGATACTTTGACAATCGACCTTCCTTCGGCAGAAGCCACTGGGCCACACCGCCACTTTTTACTGCATAAACCCGCTGGCTACCTCAGTCAGTTCATAAGTGCGTTTCCGCGCGAGGCACGCCTCAAGCGCTTTCTAGGTGAACTATACGATTTTCCGCCCGGCATTATGGCTGTGGGTCGGCTCGATGAAGACAGTGAGGGCCTGCTACTCCTCACCACCGATGGCCGACTGAGTGAGACTGTGCGCAGCCGCCATATGGAAAAGGAGTACTATGCTCAAGTAGATGGCCTACCCACCGATGACGCGCTGCTCCAGCTGCAGCAGGGCGTCGATATTAGCATTCACGGCAAATCTTTCCGCACCAGCCCCTGCTTGGCCCACGCCTTGCCTGTGGCCCCTACCCTAGCCCCACGGGCCCGCCCCGTGCGCGACGACCGACATGGCCCCACCAGTTGGCTGTCGCTCACTCTTACGGAGGGCAAGTTTCGGCAGGTCAGGAAAATGACGGCGGTGGTAGGCCTCCCCACCCTACGGCTGGTGCGCGTGCGCATTGGGCCGTGGCACCTAGGCGACCTCCCTCCTGGCCAAGTGCGCGAGCTGACCGACCTTGACGTGGCCTTTTCTAAAAAAGTGGACAACTAAGTTATTTTTCGTATCTTCGGCGGAATCTAATTGGCTGTTTTATCCTTTTCAGTATAAGACACTAACCTAACGATACCGCTACCAAAGCACCTATGGCAAGAGCACAGGAAACCTTTAGCAAAAAGGAAAACGAGAAGAAGCGCCTAAAGAAGAAAAACGACAAGGAGGAAAAGCGCAAAGAGCGCCAAGCCAATGCCACCTCAGGCCAGAGCCTGGAGGACATGCTCGCTTACGTAGACGAGGATGGCAACATTACTACGACGCCGCCCGACCCCAATCGTAAGCGCAAGGAAATCAGCCTAGAAAGCATCCAGGTAGCTGTTCCGAAGCAGGAGGACCGCGAGCCCGAAGACACGTTGCGCACCGGCACGGTGTCGTTCTTCAACGACTCGAAGGGCTATGGTTTTATCAAAGACCAGGTTTCGCAAGAAAGCATTTTTGTGCACGCTAACGCCCTAGGTGGCCTCGTGCTGAAAGAAGGTAACAAAGTGACCTTTGAAGTAGAGCCCGGCCAAAAAGGCCCTACGGCTGTGCGCGTGAAGATGGCGCCAAGCGCCTAAAGTCCTTATCCGAGCCTACAGCGCTCGCATTATTTTATACAAAAAGGCAGCCGCTGAGTAAGCGGCTGCCTTTTTGTATTTCCAGGGTAATCGTTTGATTACATTCGACCGAGAGGCTGACTTCTGCCAACCCACAATCTGATTAGACAGCAGCCCTTCGCTTTATTACGTTATCTATCACTAAGGACAGAGCCCCTGCCCTAGGTAAGGCAGAGGCTCTGTGACAACACCTAGGGCTTGCTTAGGAAGCACGGCCCATCTGGCGAAGGAAGAGGATGTGTGACACCACGGCCTGCCACATCTTAGGGTATTCTTGGTAAGGCACCTCAAACTCGGCGCACGTTTGCTTAATAATCTTGCTGAGCTGAGGATAATGCACGTGCGATACCTTCGGAAATAGATGATGCTCGACCTGGAAATTGAGCCCACCCACCAGCCAGCTTATCAAGCGGTTGTTAGTGGCAAAATTGGCAGTGGTGCGCAGTTGGTGAATAGCCCACTCGTCCTCCATTTTGCGCGTCGTTTCGTGGGGTACTGGAAAGGCGGTTTGCTCTACCGTATGCGCTAGCTGAAAGACAATGCTCAAGGTGAAGCCTGCTACGCACATAGTAACTAGGAAACCCAGTAGCCAGCCAGCCCAGCCTACGGTGTACAGCGGCAATCCAATAAAGATGGCTAAGCTCAACGCTTTAAACCCCCAGAAGATGAAGTGGTCATTGCGGCTCATGGGTTTGAGCGCTACCGAGCCAATGCGGCGGGTAAAATACTTCTGGTAGTCCATCACGAACACCCAGGAGATATAGAGCATGCAGTATAAAAACCAGAAGTACAGGTGCTGAAAGCGGTGGGCACGGTGCCGCTTCTGGTCGAGGGTCATGCGCATCCAAGGCTGAATGTCTAGGTCATCATCAACGCCGTCGATGTTGGTATACATGTGATGCACAGTGTTGTGCTTGGCATCCCACATGTAGCTGCTGCCTCCCATCACATTGAGCGTGAAGGCGGCCACGCGGTTCAGCCATGGGTAGCGGCTAAAGCTACCGTGGGCCCCATCGTGCATCACATTAAAGCCCACGAGGGCAATAACGCCACCTAGGGTTACGCATTCGAGCAGGGCCCAGCCCAGCGCGGGCGTGAAAAAGACGAGGTGCACATAGAGCGCCACCAGGCTACCTACCAGCAGGGCAGCCTTTGCCAATAGCCCGGCAGTACCGGTCTGGGGCTTGGCCTCGGTTTGAAAGTATTGTGCGGTGCGACGCTTTAGTTCGGCGTGGAACGAGCGCGGGGGCGCAAACTTGGGCAATGACATAGGTTAAATCAACTGTGGGTGCCCAGCGTAATGGCCCGCTGGTGCGGTGCCATACTCTGCCAACGGGCATTTACAGCGGACTTCTGCACCTTGCACAAGCCAAGTTTTTAGCGGGCGCCAGTGTGCCTGCCGAGCTTTCAACGAGGAGTATAGCAAAAAAGTGCTTCTACAGAGTTCGATTTGTCACTATTGATACTCACCGGCACCGGCGTTACTTTGACGAAGGACTACGCTTTCTAGGTTTGCTAACACCCATTATTAAAGTGTAAACTGCTCTCTACTTCTATGTTTAAGCTTTTTCACAAACCTTCCCTACCGGCTTTTCCGGCCCTAGCTGCCTACGCACACAAAGACCAATACTTCTGCCGCATTGCTACCTGGCACTGGTTTGATAAGCATCACATTGTGGTGAAGGACCCTAACGCGCCGCGGCTCATTACTATGGACCCTTGGCCCCAGCTAGTGTTTCTGGATGCAATGGGAAAGCTCACTGTAGCTGGCTATGTAGCGTACATGGCGCACCGCTACAGCGGCAAGACACCTGATAAGCTAGATGCTACTATCATCCACGAGCTAGAGCAGCTGCGACTTAGCAAGCTACTGGCCTTTGCCGATAAGCCAATCGCCATTCAGCCCGCGCACGACAAACCGTATCGTGGGAGTGGCTCCGCAAATGCTTAATCAGTAAGTTATTTAACAAAAACCTACCTAGGGCCGGCCAGTTCTGAATAGTCGGCTAGTCGTCGCATTTGAGCTGGCTCGTACACCTGCCCTTCTTTCACAACTAGCCGCACCTGCCGAATATCGCGGATATTGACTAGTGGGTTGCCGTCGATGATGACCAAGTCGGCCTGCTTACCGGCCTCGAGCGAGCCTACGCGCGCTGCTACTTGCATGGCGCGGGCGGCGTCGATGGTGGCGGTTTGCAAGGCTTGCATAGGCGTGAGGCCGCCTTGTACATAGAGCTCTAGTTCGCGGGCGAGACTAGTGCCCGGGAACCCCATATCGGTGCCCGCTACCACGGGAATGCCGTGGTCGTGCAGGGCTTTTACCAAGCGCGGGTAGCTGCTTACGTAAGGAGCCGACTTTGCCGCGTCGGCTGGCTCTTGGCCCATGTTCACAAATAGCGCCTGCAAGGGCTGCGGCAGCCGGAGGTAGCCTGGCTCGATGGCCATAATATCATCTTTGGTAGAGCGATAGGCTAGCTCAAACACCCCCACCGTGGGGTCGATAACGGTATGGTGAGCTTTCAAGAAAGCAAAAACCCGGTTGGCCGTGGTATCGCTAAGAATAACCGAGCCGTCAGGATTGCGCCGGAGCAGCCGCACCACATAGTTGATGTGGTTTACTTGGTCCATGCCCGCCACTACGCCTTGTGTGATGGTCATATCGTCGGGAATATGACCCGTGACAGTAAGCCCCAGTCGGTGCGCCTCCGCACACACGGCACGCACGATTTCCGGCTTTACCGAGCTGTAGAGCTTGATTTGGGCAAAGCCATTGGCTTTATAGCGTCGTACCAGTTGCACCGCTTCAGCCGGGGTGTTAGCTACTTCGATACCTAGGGTGCGCGGCCCAGTGCCATCAATAATCCCCGCTTTGAGGATACGCGGCCCCACACCTTGCCCCCTGTCGATGGCCCGCTGCACGGCATTAATATAGGCAAATTCGTTACCGCAGTCGCGTACCGTGGTCACGCCGGCTGCTAGGTAGGCCGGCCCCCATTCGGCCTGCTGAAAGTGCGCGTGCATGTCCCAGAGGCCGGGCAGTACCGTTTTGCCCTCGGCTTGAATCACACGGGCGCCTTTTGGAATAGGCACAGCGACCGCCGGACCCACTCTTAACACCTTGCCACCTTGCAGCAGCACCACGGCATTGGGAATGCTGCGGCCCCGCACCACATCTACCACTGTGCCACCAACCACGGCTAGTAGCAAAGCTGGGGCAGCTTTTTTAGCAACGGCCGATGACGTACTCATTTCAGCCCGAAACAGGCGCATGCCGTGCTGCGCCGCCCGCTCGGTGAGCGCAGGCAGCAACGCCTCGTAGGGCTGGGCTAACAGCTCTAACTTGTCGCCCTCGGCGTCGTTGGTGATGATGCAGATGAGGTTGTCCTGCTCATCGGTCCAAAGCAACTCATTGCCCCAGACCAGTCCTTTAAGTACGTAGCGCCGCAGCCGCAGCGGCCGGTTCTGGTAGCGCAGCGTATCCTGCCCATCTTCGCGGATGCGCACCGTGCCGCTGGGCAATGTAGCTAAGCTAGCAGGCCGCCCAAACTGCTGCCAATAGCGCAGCAGCAGCCACTGCCCGATGCCCGGCGAGTAGCCCGCCACAGGAAAGCTTAGCCCTGCTAGCGGTTCTGTGTGCACAGCTTCATCGACGCGGATGCGGGCCTGTCCAGCCGCGAGCTGCACCGTATCGTTGATGCTGCTGAAGCGCGAAGTCTGGCCTTTTACTGCTAGCCGCAGCGGCGCGCCAGTGGGCGTAACAGCAATTTGAGCCCGCAGCGCTACCGGCGCCCCCCTGTCCACAAACTTGAAATCGACGTCGTACGTGTGGGCCTGCGTGGTACGCGTGAGGTGGTAAGTTTCCTTGCCAATGCGCTGCGCAAACTTGTGCAGCAGGAACGTAGCGCTATCGGCCGGAGCTTGCGCCTGGGAAGCGAGCGGGAAGGCCAGCGCACTAGCAAGGAGTGAGTAGAGGTATTTGCGCAGCATAGAAGGCAAGTAAGCTTAGAGTGGTAGCAAATACTTCTCTCCAAAAAGCAAGAAGCATTCAAAGCTTTTGTCCCTTCTGAGTTTCTGCCGCAGAGAGGCACTACCAGTGAACAAGGGCCAAGGTAATCGGAATCCTAGCGCAAATTGAAGCCGTATAGCCGCTTATGTCTGATTCGCCCATCTCTTCTACTCCTCTCGGCCAAGACGAGCCAGAGCGGACGCCTTCGGGCGCGCCCATCTATCGCTACGAAAACATCGAGCCCGCCCCATTTGAGTTGGCCAACGGGGACGATGCGACCATCACGGCCATTGCCGACCACATCGAGCGCCACCTAGGGCCGGTAAGCGGTGTGTACCACGAAATCATATCAGACAAGGTGCACCTCGATGTGCATGTGGTGCCACCCAGCGCCGACTTCCCTTTCTATACCCTCGTCACCTCGGGCATGAGCGACCGACCTATGGCCGTGCCGCCCGAAGCCAACTCCGATGAGGCCCCGCCCTTTGCTGAACTGTGCATCTTACTCCCCAGTACCTGGAATATTCCCGCTGACCCGGCCGAAATAACCGAAGCCTTTGAGGATGAAAATGTATACTGGCCTATTCGCTGGCTGAAAATGCTGGCCCGCCTGCCGCACGAATACGGCACCTGGTTAGGATTTGGCCACACCATTCCCAACGGCGAAGACGCCGAGCCTTTCGCCGATAATACGGAGTTGGGCTGCATGCTACTGCTCACAGCGCTTAGCCTGCCCGAGGAATTTCAAACACTGGAAATCAGTCCTAACAAAACGGTTCAGTTTTATACCCTCTACCCCATTTACCGCGAGGAAATGGAGCTTAAGATGGAGCAAGGCGTTAATGCCCTCATCGACCACTTCGAGGACTACAATATTGGCGACGTGCTGGACCTGAACCGACCCAATGCAGCTCTAGCTTAATTACGCCATTTTATTTAACCACCTCAAGAGTTCTCCTTTACCCTAGGGCATCCGCATGGCACCTCCCACTACCATCACCATCGCGCTTAGCAAGCGTAAACTCACGTATATGCTGGCCGGGTCGCTACTGCTGACCGGCGCTGGTATTTGGTTTATCCTGCGGCCCGATGATTTACGCGACAACCCCTTCATCAAAGACCCGCAATGGCTGCAAGCATTTGGAGCCTTAGTGGTGGCTTTCTTTAGTATCCTAGGGTTCTTTCTGCTCAAGAAACTGCGTGACCCTGCTCCCGACCTGGTTGTCACGGCGGAGGGCTTTCAGGATAATTCAAGCGGCTTAGTCAATGGACCAGTCGATTGGGCCGATGTGACCGGTATCAAGGAGCTTGAGTTAATGGGCCAAAAGATGGTGATGGTTATGTTGCGCGACCCCGGCACGTACATCGACCAGCAGCCAAACTCCTTCAAGCGGCGGTTGATGAAGACAAACCTTGACTCGTACGGCTCACCTATCAATATATCAGCCAATGCGTTGGAGTGTTCTTACCCTGAGTTATTGACCTTATTTACAAGCCGACTACAAGCCTACCAAGCCAGCCCACCAACAGGCCAGCGGACGCGTTGAGGCCTTGAACACCTATTTGCTAACGTTCTCACCAACAACTAGAAATGGGCCTAGAGATAGCTGTCTCTAGGCCCATTTCTAGTTGTTGTCTTCCGAGACAATACTTACATATGAATCGCCCGGTTCTCGGTAGCAGCCAAGCAGGCTTCTTTCATGGCCTCGGCGTAGGTGGGGTGCGAGTGGCTCATGCGGGCCACGTCCTCGGCAGAAGCACGGAATTCCATAGCGGTCACGGCTTCGGCGATAAGGTCGGCAATGCGCGGGCCTATCATGTGCACACCTAGGATTTCGTCGGTGGTTTTATCGGCTAGCACCTTCACGAAGCCGTCGGTATCACCGCTGGCGCGAGCGCGGCCACTGGCTTTGAAGGGGAACGAACCCACTTTGTAGGCCTTGCCCTGCTCCTTAAGCTGCTCTTCGGTATAGCCCACGCCAGCCACTTCGGGCCACGTGTATACCACGCCGGGGATGAGCAGGTAGTTGATGTGCGGCTTCTGGCCCACGATAGTTTCGGCCACGAACACGCCTTCTTCCTCGGCCTTGTGGGCCAGCATGGCGCCGCGAATGACGTCGCCAATGGCATAGATACCGGGCACGTTGGTTTGTAGGTGCTCATCGACTTTGATGCGGCCGCGCTCTTCCATCTCTACACCGGCGGCTTCGAGGTTGAGGCCAGCGGTGTAAGGCACGCGGCCTACAGCCACTAGGCAGTAGTCGCCCTCAAACTTCACTTCCTCGCCCTTAGCGTTGGTCGCAGTGACGGTCACGTTGTCGCCGTCGCGGGTAGCGCCGGTCACTTTGTGCGAGAAGAAAAACTCGATGCCGATTTTACCCAGCACACGGCGCAATTCCTTACCTAGGCCACGGTCCATGGTCGGGATGATACTGTCCATGAACTCCACCACCGATACTTTGGCACCTAGGCGAGCGTACACCGACGCCATTTCGAGGCCAATCACACCACCGCCAATCACAATCATGTGCTTGGGCACTTCGCGGATGTTCAGCGCCTCGGTGCTAGTGATGATACGCTGCTTGTCCTGCTTGATAAACGGCAGCACCGTAGGCTTGGAGCCAGTAGCGATAATGACGTTTTTAGTCTCAATCTGCTGTGCCTCGCCACCCTGCGTGGGCGCGATGCTGATATGGTTTTTATCGACAAACGAACCGACGCCGGTGAGCACGTCGATTTTATTTTTCTTCATCAGGTAAGCGATGCCGTCCACATTGGCTTTCACCACGCCAGCCTTGCGGTCTATCATGCGGTTCATGTCCACCGTCAGGTTGTCGAGCCCGATACCGTGGTCAGCAAAAGCCGTGTGGGCATTGTGATAGTGCTCGCTCGAATCGAGCAGCGCCTTGCTCGGAATGCAGCCCACGTTGAGGCAAGTGCCACCTAGGGTCGGGTACTTTTCGATGAGGGCGGTTTTCAAGCCCAACTGAGCGCAGCGAATGGCGGCCACATAGCCGCCGGGGCCTGAGCCAATGACGGTGACGTCGTACTGATTCATAATCGTAAAAAACAGGTTCAACCCAGCCCGAGGCCAGCCCTACAAAGATACACGGGTGCGGCGGGCGAATACTCGCCAACCACACCCGTGTCTTCAACACCTTAGGTACTAAGAACGTGCTGTTCTGCCCTAGGCACCTATTTCTTCGCTAAGCCCTTGGCTAATGCCGAGCCACTAGCCAGCACCAAGGCATCTTCGCCGGCCCCAACCAGCCCTGTGGGCGTACCTGTCTTGTCGCTAATACCCTTGCGCAGGTAATAGGTAAGGTAAGTAGCTGCTACAGTACCTAGGGCACCAATGAGTGCGCCACTTACGGCACTGCCACCCTTGGCTTTATAGAGCGCCGCGCCCACCAGCGCCCCTGAGGCAGCTCGCGTCGAAAGCTGCTGCGGCACAATGCGATTGGGAGTATTCGGCAGCTTGTCGCCTACAAACTCGCCGGCGATAAGAAATTTCAGTGTTTTAGCTACGCCCGGCTTGGCCAAGAAGCGTAGTGGCGAGCTTGCAAAGCCCGGCGCTAGCGCTTGGCCGGCCAAGTACTGGCTAAGGAAAACTGGGCCGCTGGTTGCTCGCGAGCCCGTGATGGCTGCAAAACCTAGAGTAGGCCAAAACCTAGCGCTTCGAGAAGCAGAAGAAACAGATGCCATGAGGAAAATCGATTGAATTAAGATTTAACTGCAGTACGCAAAAGCCACGCTCACCGATAAAATATACCCCTAGTACACACAAAAGCCCACCCGAAACCGGGCGGGCTTTTGAACAAAAAAGCCGGGTCGCTACCGACTAGTTCATCGCTGATGCGTGTGAGCGCAACACTTCCCGGGCAATAGCCAGGTTCGTTTCGCGCGAGTTTACTACTAGGTAAATAAACTTATTACCCGCCGCGTTCAGCTTAATAAGGTGTAGCTGATTGGTCAGCGTGATAAGGATATCTTCAATATTCTCCTCCGTTAGCTTGAGGGCGCTCATAGCCTTCTGCTTCTGCTTTACTACCTCCGTGTTATAGGCAGCCGCCGTTTCAGGGTTGATAGTGGGCGAATTGGAGTGCGAAGCAAGGGCCATGCCCGATGTCACATCAACTATTGCAATGGCTACGAGGCCGGGCAAATCGGAAATGATAGCTTCGACCGTTTGGCCAGCCGGGTTGTTTTTAGAGTATGCCATTTGGGCTAGGGTAGTGTAAGGTATATAATCGTTGGAAACTGAATCAGTGGACGTTGAATCGACGGAAGGCGAATTAGCAACTAGTGATAGGAGCTCGTCTTCTTGCCTCTTTTTGGCAACGAGCTTGCGATAAGTCCTTGCTTTCACGCAGGCGTAATAAGGGGTAAGCGAGCAAAGGGTAAGCTAGTGCTTCGGATACTGCCTTCAGGTCCTTTGCACTAGCCTCACCTCTTCTTCGCAACTCAATTAAAAGAATAGGAAGTGCTTGCGCTTGCTTTGCTTAGGCTGTAGTACTACCGCAGTGGTGGCGGTGGCATTAGCAGCTTTTACTTCTTGCTCGGTATAGCCACCGTAGCCGTACTGAAGCGTAGCCTGGCTACCAGCTGCCACACGCAGGCTGTAGTTGCCGTTTGCGTCGGTGCTAGTGCCATAGGCAGTGCCTTTTTGGAGCACGGTAGCACCGGCCAGCGGCAAGCCTTTTTCGTTTAGAATGCGGCCGTGTAGCACTACAGTGCGGGCCAACGCAGCTTCCGGAGCAATGGCAGCTTCGGAGGCGGCCGATAGGCTAGCGGCCGAGGCCGATAGGTTAGTGGTAGGCAGCTTGCTGGCGGGCAGGTTAGCGGCCATAGAAGCTCCGGCGACTAGAGCACCCATCATTACAAAGCTCATGGCCCGGCGACGGAAGCGCTGGGGTTGCTCACGCATGAATTGCAGCTGGCGCCCAACCCAGCTAGGGGCAGCAGCTTGGTTTTCGTCGGCTTGCAGGTGGTGCCAGCGCGTCACTACCGAGTAAGCCTCGTTGGCATCGCGGCGCAGGTAGTCTTCTACAGCTTGTGCCGACGACCGGGCAAGGTCACCGCGCAGGTACGCATCCCGGTAAACAGGTAGCAATTCGCCGGTTTGAGCATCGAAAGGAGTAGCAGTTAGTTTCATGGGTAAGAAGGGTGTAAAGGGTGAGAAGGGAACTGATTAATTGGACGTTGATAAATGGGAAACGATTGTGTAGTTAAATAAGCGTTTTGGTGGTCAGGTCAGAAGCCTGCCGCATGATTTCGCGGGCTAGGGCTAGGTTGGTATCCGTTTCTGCTATTGCTAGGCAGAGTAGATACTGCCGGGTTGGTGTTAGGTGAAGCAAGTGCAGCTGCGATGGCAACGTGATTAATATTTCTTCTAGCTGCTCGAGTTCTGAGTCCTGAGCAACTTGGCTAGCCTGTAGCTGTTGCACTGCTGCTATCCAAAAGGGGGCTGCGGTGCTAGGCCATAGCTGAGGCTGGGTAGCATAGCTTGCCAGCACCTGTCCTGAATCCACTGCTACTACAGCCGCCATCAGTAATTCTGGTAGTTCGGCTAGCAGGTATTGTAATGCTGCTTCAGCGCCAGTAGCTGTTGCTTCGGAAGTAGCTACTACCTTGAATAAAGGACGACGTCCTAAACCTGGCAGGTTGCGAAGAAAAGGAAGATTCATAGCATCCGGGCTAATCTACTGCCGGCCTGTTCAATATTCTGTTTAATTAGGTGGAGTTGATGACAATTTAAATTTTATAAATATCTAATATTGGCATAATACAAAATAGCTAATTTTATAACTGTCTGTTTATCAAATATAATTTAACTACATATAGTTTAGTGACTCTTTCCTTTTGACTATGACAAAGCTCGGAGCAGGTCTGGTTTTGAAAAATGACTAATATCACTTTCAGTGATGATTGTAATCAAAATATGCAATTTTTAGCTTTTGAGGTAATTATAATTAAAATAATAACATCCTCGTTTAGCTTTTATGCAATTGGCTGCAGATATAAGCCAATAAGCCAGATTACTAGCCTGTAAATAACTTAGCTCGCCTGTCTAGCTAGAATCTGTGACCTAGGATTTTTAATCGTACATGGTAGCGAGCTCTTGCAGCCGCATTGGCTTCAAAATCGTAATTTGACTACCACGCGTAGCAATCATTCCCGCATCCTTGAATTCGGAAAGCAGTCGGCTAACTGTTTCCTTAGCAGTACCTACGAGGGCCGCTAAATCTTCGCGGCCTAGTGCAATACGGAAGGGCAGTGCATCATCATCTCGCTGAAAGGTTTGCTGCACGAGTAACAAAGCTCCTGCTAAGCGTTCGCGTACTGGCTTATAAGCGAGGTGCATCATCCGCTCTTCCGCCAGCCCAAGCGTCTGTGCTAGAAGTTGCATCAAACTCATCGAAAACTGCTGGTTTGCTTGCACTAGACGCAAGAAGTCTGGGCGTGGCATAAAGCATACCACACAGTCTTCGAGCGCTACCGCTGAATGCGTGTATCGTGAGCCAGCTAGTAGAGCGCGGTAGCCCATTACCCCACCTTCCCGGAGCAGGTGCACAATCTGCTCTTTATTGTCTCCTGCTGCCTTCGACAACTTTATTTTTCCTTGGCTGATGCAGAATAGGCCCATGGCGTGGTTGCCCTCCTGGTAGATGTATTGCCCCTTTTGATAGTAATGAGTTGTCTTGTTACTGCTAGTAAATTCCAATTCTTCTGGTGAGCAGCAACTCATCAATGGGTTTTTGCGGTGAGGGCACGTCTGGCACTCAGGTTTGGTAAAGCGTTGCATGTGATAATAGTAAGTATATAGCGGACATACCAAAATTAGCATTATAAATAAAAAAACACAAAAACAAATATATTTACCTCGTGAATATAAATAAGTTTTCCTTACTGATTATCAGTATTTAGCAATAGTTGCAAAAGAAAAGGCCCACTCTTAAAAAAAGAGTAGGCCTTTTTAAAGTTATATTAATTCTATTAAACGCCTAACAACAAACGCGTAGGGTCTTCTAGCAATTCTTTGACACGAACCAAGAATGACACCGACTCGCGGCCATCGATAATGCGGTGGTCGTAGCTCAACGCTAGGTACATCATGGGGCGGATAACCACTTGTCCATTTTCGGCTACTGGGCGCTGGATAATATTATGCATACCTAGGATGGCCGACTGCGGCGCATTGATAATAGGCGTGCTCATCATCGAGCCAAAGATGCCACCATTGGTGATGGTGAACGTACCACCCGTCATCTGTTCGATGGTGAGCTTATTGTCGCGGGCTAGGCCAGCTAGGCGCACTACTTCCTTTTCCACGCCATCGAAGCTCAGCTTCTCAGCATTGCGAATCACGGGCACAACCAAGCCTTTCGGGGCCGATACAGCGATGCTGATGTCGCAGAAGTCAGAGTACACGATGCTGTCGCCGTCGATATAAGCATTCACGGCGGGCCACTCTTTCAAGGCTACGCACACGGCCTTAGTGAAGAATGACATGAAGCCTAGGCCCACGCCATTTTTCTCCTTGAACTTGTCTTTAAACTTGTTGCGCAGGTCCATGATGGGCTGCATGTTCACCTCATTGAAAGTAGTGAGCATGGCCGTCTCGTTTTTTACCGATACGAGGCGACGGGCTACCGTCTTGCGCAGATTGCTCATGCGCTCGCGGCGCTGACCGCGCTCGCCAGCTGGGGCAGCCTGCGCAGCAGGCGCCGAAGCAACAGGAGCAGCTGCTGGTGCCGGAGCAGCTGCCGGCTTGGCTTGAGCATTCTGAGCATCCTCCTTAGTGATGCGGCCATCACGACCGGTGCCGTTTACGTCGGCGGCGTTGATGCCTTTCTCACCTAGGATTTTGCCAGCGGCCGGCGAAGGCACGCCAGTAGCGTAGGTGGCCGCGCCGCTAGTAGCAGCCTGAGCTGGGGCAGCAGGGGCCGACGCAGCAGCGGCAGGTGCGCTGGCGGCCGGAGCCGCAGCTGCTCCGCTACCACCTTCAATGTGCGCAATGGTAGCGCCGATGCTAATAGTGTCGCCTTCTTTCACGGCGTGGCGCAGGGTACCACTACCCTCAGCAGGCAGCTCAAACGTGGCTTTGTCCGATTCTAACTCGGCAATCACCTCGTCGCGGCTTACTTGCGCGCCGTCGGGCTTCAGCCATTTGGCCACCGTCACTTCGGTGATAGACTCACCTACGGCAGGAATTTTCATTTCAACCGAGCTGCTGCTAGCTGCTGGGGCAGCGGCAGGTGCACCAGGCGTAGCAGGGTCAGCTGCGGGGCGGTCGGCGGGCTGGCCACCATAGCCGGCTTGGTCGCTAGCTTGGGGGTTTTGCTCACCTTGGGCTAGGGCGTCGCCGCCAGCAGCGGGTGCCGCAGCTTGGCCATTGCTAGCCGGTGCGCCAGCACCATCTAGCTCGGCGATAACCGTACCAATGCCAATCGTTTCGCCTTCGGCCACACGGATTTTGAGGGTACCATCAGCCTCAGCGGGCAACTCAAATGTGGCTTTGTCCGATTCGAGCTCGGCAATTACTTCGTCGCGCTTCACGGCTTCGCCATCAGCTTTGAGCCATTTGGCAATGGTTACTTCGGTGATGGATTCGCCAACGGCGGGAATTTTAATTTCGGTGGGCATCTGAGAATGGCAAAGAATAGAATGGGCAGGGAAACGGCACTACGCAATAGATGGCCGACTGCTAAAAATTGACAGAAAAGATAGACTGCGAGTAATTATCGCAGCGCTAGCAGCTCAAATTGAAAGACTAGTCGAGTGTCTTGGCGACTTCGTTGGTTTCCTTGATTTGCTCGTCGGCCACATTTTCGCGGCGCTCACCGAAGGCGCGGGCTACAATTTCCTTCTGCTCTTTTACGTGCACTTTGTTGTAGCCAGTAGCGGGCGAAGCCGAGGGCTTGCGGGCTACTACATCTTCGAGTTCGCGGCGCATGAAGCGCAACAGATAGTTCCAGTAGCCCATGTTCTCAGGCTCTTCCTGTACCCAGTAGATTTTGGCGTTGGGGTACTTGGCTAGCTCCACGTCGAGCTGCTTTTTGGGGAAGGGGTGCAGCTGTTCCAAGCGCACGATGGCCACATCCTTGCGGTCAGATTTCTGCTGCTCATCAAGCAGGTCGTAGTACACCTTGCCTGAGCACAGCAGCACCTTCTCTACTTGGCCAGCATCGGCAAACCCATCACCTAGAACCTCCTGGAAGCGTCCGCTAGTGAAGTCCTCCACCGGCGATACGCACAGCGGGTTGCGCAGCATCGACTTGGGCGACATCACCACTAGTGGCTTGCGGAAGCTCCAAGTGAGCTGGCGGCGCAATGCGTGGAAGAAGTTGGCCGGTGTCGTGATGTTGGCCACGATGATGTTATTCTCAGCAGCGAGCTGCAAAAAGCGCTCGGGGCGAGCATTGGAGTGCTCAGGGCCCTGGCCTTCGTAGCCGTGGGGCAACTGCATCACGAGGCCCGTCATGCGCTGCCATTTGCTTTCGGAGCTCACCACGAACTGGTCAATCATCGTCTGAGCACCATTGGCGAAGTCGCCAAACTGTGCTTCCCAGATTACTAGCGCCGTGGGGTTAGCCATGGCATAGCCAAATTCGAAGCCTAGGACAGCGTACTCGCTCAGCAGAGAATTGAAAATATTCAACGGCTGGTGCTCGCCTTCTAAGTGGTTAAGCGAGTTGTACGGGGCCGACGTTTCGGCATCGTGCAGCACCGCGTGGCGGTGCGAGAACGTGCCGCGTTGTACGTCCTGGCCGCTTACGCGCACTGTGTGGTTTTCGCTCATCAACGAGCCATAGGCGAGTAGTTCGCCGGCAGCCCAGTTGAGGGTACGGGTTTCGTAGAACATCTTGCGGCGCTCTTTCAGCAGGTTATCAATCTGCTTAATAGGCCGGAAATTCTCGGGGATGGTTGTCAGGGCCTTGGCCACGCGCTCCACTACTTCCTCACTAATGCCGGTTTCCGGCGACTGGTCGAAGTCTTCGTTGGTGCTGCGGCGCAGGGTGCGCCACTCGTTTTCCAGGGCCTGGTACTTGTAGGGCAGCGGCTGCTGCTTCACCTGGTCGAGGCGGGCTTGCAGCATGTCGCGGAACTCCTTGTCCATCTGGTTGGCTAGCTCGGCATCTACGTCGCCGCGCTTCACCAGCGTGTTGTTGTACACCTCGCGCGGGTTGGGGTGCTTCGAGATAACGTTATAGAGCGTCGGCTGCGTGAACTTGGGTTCGTCTGACTCGTTGTGGCCGTGGCGGCGGTAGCACACCATATCAATGAAGATATCGGCGTGGAACTGCTGGCGGTACTCGGTAGCCAGGCGCACGGCAAACACCACCGCTTCAGGGTCGTCGCCATTCACGTGAATTACCGGCGCGTCGATAATCTTAGCTAGGTCGGTGCTATAGATAGACGAGCGAGCGTCTTCAAAATCAGTAGTAAAACCTACCTGGTTGTTAATCACGAAGTGAATCGTGCCGCCCGTCTTGTAGCCTTCAAGCTGCGACATTTGCGTCACTTCGTAGCCAATACCCTGGCCGGCCAGCGCCGCATCACCGTGGATAAGAATAGGCAGAATCTGATGGTAATCGCCGCCGTATTGGTGCTCGATTTTAGCTCGCACGAAGCCCTCCACTACTGGGTTCACCGCCTCTAGGTGCGAGGGGTTGGGGGCCAGCTTCAGGTTGACTTTGTTGCCGCTCGTAGTATCAACCTCCGACGAGTAGCCCATGTGGTACTTCACGTCGCCGTCGCCCATGGTGAGGTCGGGTGTGGCAGTTCCTTCAAACTCGCTGAAAATCTGCTCATAGGTCTTGCCCATGATGTTGGCCAGCACGTTGAGGCGGCCGCGGTGGGCCATGCCTATCATCACTTCCTTCACGCCTAGCTCGGCGCCACGGTTGATAATGGCATCTAGGGCCGGAATGGCAGTTTCGCCACCTTCCAGCGAAAAGCGCTTCTGGCCTAGAAACTTAGTGTGCAGAAAGTTTTCGAAAACTACTGCCTCGTTCAGCTTCTTTAAAATGCGCTTCTTGTACTCTACATCGGGATTGAAAGCCAGCGCGCCGTGCTCAGCTTTCTGCTGAAACCAGTCCAGAATCTGAGGGTCACGGATGTAAGTAAACTCGAAACCTACTGTGCCAGCGTAGATGCTTGTAAGCGCCGCTACGATTTCGCGAAGCGTGGCGCTTTGGCCTAGACCTAGCGACTCGCCCTGGCGAAACTTAGTATCTAGGTCGCTATCGCTCAAGCCAAAGTCGGCAAGGCTCAGACGCTCTTTACGGTCTTTGCGCTCGCGCACCGGGTTGGTTTTAGCGCGCAAGTGGCCGCGGCTACGGTAGGCGTGGATGAGGTTGCGCACGGCCGTTTCCTTGTCACTAGCCACTTCGCCTTTAGCTAGGGGGCCAGCATCGTTGGTCGAGGCGGCGGTGTTGAGCACACCATAACCATCGGGCTGCGGCACAGGGCCAGGGGCAGTACCGGGCTTAGTGGCAGGGGCATTGTTACCGTTTTTAGCGCCTTCGGCACTTGGTACTACAGGTGCCCCTTCAGGGAATTGCTGCGAGAAATCGTAGCCTTCAAAAAACTTACGCCAGCCAAAATCGACCGATTCGGGGTTTTGCTGATACGCCTCGTACAGCGTTTCGATGGCCGCCACATCAGCATTGGCGATATAGGAGTAAGTATCCATATGGAGTGGGAATTGAAAAGGCTACGACAAGCAGTGCAAAAGTAAACTATCTGAGAATAACCTAAAAACCTATATGCGGTTACGCAAATAAGGCCTGTGGTCAACTCGTTAGCTTCAGTGACTGCTGATTTATAATCTTAAAAGTTTACCAAGCTAACGTAAAAAACTGGATTTTCCCGTAGCTTTTCCTGCTAAAAAGCCCACTGCGTGGCACCTAAGTGGCAACAGTGGGCTTTTTGCAAAGCTGCCGTTTACTTGGTAGCAGCCATTTTATAAATGCGGAATGGCTCGTGTGCTGGTGCTACTCCTTTGTTCCAATTTGGCGTAAGGTCAAGCTCTGACACAGTGAAATAGAGGCTCTTGCCATCAGGGTCCCATGCAAATGTATCGGGCCACTGTAGGCGCTCTTCTTGCACTAGCGTCTCGGTCTTACCATCGGGCGTGCGGCGTAGAATGGCACCCGTTTCAAAAGCTGTGAGGTAGAGATTGCCTTTGCTGTCTATTTCCATGCCATCGCATGCAGGTGCATCAGGCAGTTTTTCTGGGGCAGCGTTTACTTGAGCAGCACTGAGCGCTGGGTTACGCAATATGTCAGTCTTAATGCGATAAAGCTCGTGGCCGGACAAAGCGCGATAGTAGAGGTATTGATTGTCAGTGCTCAAGGCAATGCCATCAGCTTTAAAAGAACCTGGCTTGCCCATAGGGTCGATGAGAGCATGGCCCTGCGCCTTGGTCACAAAGCCGGGAGTGGGCAGTGTCGAGGGTTGCTGCTTGAGTAGGGCACGTGAAGTGCCAGTTTTTAGGTCGACAACTACCAGCGAGCCGGTGCCCGACTCAGTCATATATGCGTAATTGTTTTGCAGGTCAATACGCACGTCGTTGAGGTACGACTTGCGTGGGGCTACGCTTTCGGGGATGGCAATGGTGCGAACCACCGTACTAGTAGCTGGGTCAGTTTCAACGAGCTTAGGGCCGCCGGGCACAGTATACTTGAGGCCAGGCGAGGCGGGGTCTACTATCCAGAGGTGGCCTTTGGTATCGACGTAGCCGGCCTGCGGGCAAATCCAATGCTTTTGGGGCTCGTTATGTAGTGAGTCGTTCCACATGCACCATTTAGCATCCGGATAGGGCGCTAGAGTGTTTTTGCCCGTTACCAGCGCTACCGGATTGGTAGGGTTGTAATCCCAGCGAGGCGAGAAAGCGAATATTTTGCCGCCCGGCGCTACGGCCACACCAGTAATTTGGGGGGCGTTGATTTCGGCCACGATGGTGAGCGGCGAGTTGGCGGGCGCGGGGGCTGGCACGTGGGCAGCGGTCGAGTCGGCGGGCATGGTGCCACGGGCCTGGTTATCGGCAGCATTATTGCCGTTGCAGGCACCTAGGAGCAGGCCAGCGGCCACGGCAGCAGCGGGTGTAGCCGCCGCTTTGGCGAAGAAAGAAGACATAGAAGTAGGTGAGGAGGAAAAGGAAAGCCCCAGCCAAGGGTGGGCTGGGGCTTTGCATACGGGCGGCGCGGGGCGTCCGTTCGGTTAAGGTTAGTGCAGCAGATAATTTAGCTTACGCTAGCTCATCCATAGGCTAACACCGCTAGCTGCTCGGCGGCATCCTCGGCCGACTGTGGCTGGCTAGTAGCATCGTAGAGCAAGCTCAAGGGCTGGAACGGATTGCGTAGAATAACTTCCTCGGTGAGGCCCCAACGTACCCAAAGCCCGGTAAGGACGTGGCCGTAAGACAAGTTTTCCCAAGGATTGAAGATGGTCGCTGTCACGTCATCCACCAGCGCATCGAGCACTAGCTCGGTACCGGGCGGGTCGAGTGGGCCGGGCCGGCGTGGGTAGATGTCGGGGATAGCTGACAGTAGGTAGGCCCCATAATAAACGCGGGCCTTGAACTCGGCCACCTGCGCGGGGTGTAGCGGACGTTGGGCATCGGCATACACCTGGCGCATGGCCTGACCGATAAAGCCAATGTCGATGAGCGAAGCCACTACCACGGCATTACCCAGCTTAATACTGAATACTAAGGTGTTGAGGTCATCATCGTATTCAAAGACTGGCGCCTCATAGTGGTCATCTACCTCAAGCACAAACACCGAACCGGGCACAAAGTCGGCATAGTCGGTGGGCACGCGCAGGCCTTGCAGCAGCTGGTAAAACGGCCGAAACTTGCGCAGCAGTTGCACATTTTCGGCCAGCGGGTACTGCGGCTTAATGAGCGGCTGCTGCTGCTGCACCAGCTCGGCGGCGAAGATGCCGTAGAACATTTTGCCTGCCCATTGCCATAAGCGGGCGGGTGGCATAGCGCGCAAGGCCGCAGGACCACCTAGGGCTGCCTGCTGCACCTCATCTTCGAGGGCTTGCAGGCGCGAGCGCAAGGCAGGCGCAAGCGGCAGGCGTAGGGTAGCGTAGGTAGTCTGGCTCTGGTCGAGTAGGTAGATGGGGCGCTCGGCTAGAGCGTAGGCAGACTGCACCCACTCGGCAAAAACCGGAATGGTGTCATTGGGGCCAACGGGCTGGCCGGTGAGAAAGCAGCGACCTAGGCCGAACTGCATGCCCTCGAAAGGGTCGTAGAGGGTAATCATGGGCGACGCGAATTGCAGCGCAAAGGTCGGGGCAAAAAAATAGCGCGGACTCATAGGAGTCCGCGCTAGGGTGCTGGGCTAAGCCTAACTGGCAGGTTTTGAGTACTAGGCGAGTCGGTTAGCGCGAAAGCAGGTTGCTGGCTTTAATGAGCAAGCGGCTCAGCTTGTGCAGCGAATCGGAGTAGCCATTGGCTGCCTCCTCGCTCACTTTCTGGGTTTCGGCCCCTAGGCTGGCTAGGATTTCGGCTATTTCGTGCGCTTGGGTATCAGAGGCGCTAAGGCGCTCGCGTAGCAGCTTTACTTCCTGGCACACCTTGGCTAGGCCGGGGCGGTCGCTGGCATCGAGAACCATCTCCCAACGCTCTAGCTCGTGCAGGCCGCTAGCCCCATCGGCATTGGGCAGGCCCTCGCCAAGCAGGCCTAGGGTATCGGTGAGCAAGGCCGTGCTTTGCTCATCGCTGATGTGCAGCGGCTCGGTACGGGCGGGGGTGGTGTGCGGGGTGGAGGCAGTAGAATCCATAGGATGAAGGAAAGGCAAATCGAAGTGCAACTCGTCTATACTTATGCCGGACAAAAAAGTTGGTAAGTGGAAATGCGGGAAGGTTACCTTTTGCATGGAGCGTTCATTAAGCTGCACAATTTCATCTTTTTCCCAACCCCTATTCCCATGACCACTTCTTTCAAGACCCTACTCGCCGCCGCCACCCTCAGCCTGAGCCTCGGCGCCTGCTCGACCGAAACCGACACCACTAAAAACGCTGACGGTAGCACCACCACGACCACCGAAGTAACTACCCCCAGCAGCGAGCAAGTAGGCGACAAAATGGAAGCTGCCGGCGACAAAGCCGAAGCTAAAATGGAAGCCGCTGGCGACAAAATGGAAGCCGCTGCTGACAAAGCTGGCGATAAAATGGACGCCGCTGCCGACAAGGCCAAAGCCAATGCCCAAGAAGCTGGCGCCAAGATGGACGCTAAAATGGACGCCGCTGGCAACAAAATGGACGCCATGGGCGACGCTGCTGCTAAGTCGGCCCGCGAAACCAAAGAGAACATGAAAGCTGCCGCCAAGCAGTAGTTATAGGCTACTGACCAAGTATTTGGCAGTAGTATAAGAAGGGGCACCAGGCCAATTGCTGGCTGGTGCCCTTTTTTTGTGGCCGATAGTGTGCATTTTGAGGCAAAGCAGCATCCTGCCAGTGGCAGGGCGCGGGTGTTTGCGCCCACTCGTACCTTGCCGCCGTGTTGTTTCGTCGCCGCACTACCGTCGTTCCGTCCGTCGCCCTCTCCGACCAGGAGGTGCTGGCTCGCTATCGCCAAGGCGGCGACGTGGCCGACCTAGGGCTGCTCTACGAGCGGCACCTGCCCGAGGTGTTTGCGGTGTGCCGCCGCTACCTGGCCCCGCCCGACGAAGACGCCCAGGACGCGACCATGCAGCTATTCGAGCACTTGGTAGTGAAGCTGCGCACCCATGTGCCCGATAACTTTGGGGCCTGGCTCTACACCACCGCCCGCAACCACTGCCTCATGGAGCTGCGCGCCCGGCAGCGCGGCACGGCTAGCGGTGGCCCCCTCCTACTACTGCCCGACGCCGCCGATGTGGAAACGGCCGCCGCCCGGCATCTGCCCAATGCCGCCGAGGAGGCCGAAGAAACAGCTCAGCACGAGGCCGACTTGCAAGCATTGGAGCTAGCCTTAGGTCAACTTCCACCCGACCAGCGCCGCTGCCTAGAGCTGTTTTATTTAGAAGAAAAATCGTATCAAGAAATCGTGGCCACTACCGGGCTGGCGCTGAACCTAGTAAAAAGCCACCTTCAGAACGGCCGCCGCATGCTCAAGCGCTGCCTACAGAAGGAATTGAGAATGAACAGCGAGGAGTAATCATATTTGAAATAATTTCTCTTTGACTGAAGCTTAGTCATCTCATAATCTTTAACTCCTACCTCTTACCTCAAAAGAATGCTGCCCACCAATCCGCTATTGAACGCCACTACCCCGGCCGGCCCGCACCTGCCCATGGGCTTGTTGCGCCAGTATGCGGCGGGCACACTGGCCTCAGCTAGCCAGCACCGCGTAGAGGCCCACACGCTGGCCTGCCCGCGCTGCGCCGATATCTTGGCTGGCTTGCAGCAAACCTCGCCTGCTACTACCGACCAAGCACTAACCCAGCTTCAGCAGCGCCTGCGCCAGCGGGTGCAGCAGCAAGTCGCTCCCGCTCGCTACGACCGCGAAGAGCGCCGCAACCGCTGGCTGCTACCGCAGCTGGCCGCTGCCGCTGCCCTGCTACTAGGACTGGTGGCTGGGGGCTGGTGGGCCTGGCAGCAGCGCCATGCCGCACACACTACTCCGGCAGTGGCCGTGGCCCCCATAATAGCACCAGCACCACCGGTTGCTCCTACCCCAGTGGCCTCGCCCGAAAATGAAGTGGCCAGCGCGCCACCCCTTGCGGCACGCAAGCCGGCGTATGCTAGTGCCCCAGCCCGGCACCGGCGCGCTCAGGTTGCGAGCAGTAGCGCACGCCGTTCGCACCACCAGCCCGCGCAGCCAGCTACTCCGGCCACGCCACCCGCTCCACCGCTAGCCACAGGCAGCGCCGAACCCGCGAATGCACTACCTGCCGCGCCGCCCCTTGCTAGCAGCGCGCCTGCTGCTGCGGCCGATACAAACCAGCCGCGTTTTACTATAAAGGCTGCCGACACCCAGCTCATGCGCCCCACGGAAAGCGCACCTAGCCGGCAAGCCTTGATGCCAGCTGCTCCGCCCATTGCGCCGGCCCCCGCCGGTGGCTACTCGGCTCTGCGGGAGAAGCTACGCCGTGCTGCTGCCGAATTTCAGCCTGAAGCTGGCGAGCGCCCGTTGTCAGGTAGCGTACAGCTGCGGCTCACCATCGGGGCCGACGGCAAGATTCAACAAATCAAAGTATTGCACGGCCTGCGCGCCGACTACGACGAAGAAGCTCAGCGCCTCGTGTGCGAGGGCCCTAGCTGGATACCCGGCATTAGTGGCGGCCGCCGCGCCGCCCAGGTGGTAGATGTGACAGTGCCGTTTTAGGCGGCCAGCCTAGGTGGCTCACAGCTGCGTGCCGGGCTTGATGGAGCCGTCTTCTACCAACTTCAGGAATTTTACTAGGCCCGTCATATAAGTTTGCTGGTCGTCGTACATGCTCATGTGGCTGCCCTGGGGGCAGATGAGCGAGTTGCCTAATTTTACTTGGGTTGCAATCCATTGCATGTGTGCCGGGTCCATGGTGTCGTACTTGCCGCCGATGCTGAGCACTGGAATAGTGAGCTTAGGCAGGTCTTTGGTGCGGTCCCAGGTGGTGAGCTTGCCCGAAATACCAAACTCGCTAGGCCCTTGCATCGTCACGTAGAGCGACTGGTTGATTTTGCTCATGGCCCGTGTCACCGGCTCGGGGTTGGGCACGATGCGGCACAGGTGCTGTGCATAAAAATTGGGCTCTAGCAGCCCCATGTAGCGCGGGTTATCAAAGTCTTTGCGGGCCTCAATTTGCCGAATTTCGGCTAACACTTCGGGCTTCAGCTGCTTGGCCAGCACTTCATCGGCGTAGCGGCCGTAGGCGGGGCAGCTCATCATCATGTTGGAGATGATAAGCCCCTTCATGTTTTGCTGGTATTTCAGCGCATACTCAGCGGCCAGAATACCGCCCCACGAGTGACCTAGGAGGTAAAAATTGTCCTTATTTAGGTTAAGGGCCTTGCGTACCTGCTCTACCTCCTCTACGTAGCGCGGCAAGCTCCACATGGCTGTGTCACGGGGGTTATCAGAATTGCCGCACCCTAGCTGGTCGTAGTAGATAAACTCGACGCCTTCCTGGGGCAAGAAGCTCTCCATGCATTCGAAGTACTCGTGCGTGGCGCCCGGCCCGCCATTAAGGAGCAGAATTTTGGTTTTCGGGTTATTGCCGAAGCGCTTGGTCCAGACCTTAAAGGTGCCCTTGGGCGTCGTTATCGGGATAACCTGCACGCCGCCTGTTTTCACGCCTGCTTCGGGCGCGGGGAAATAGGTGGTAAGGCTAGCAGTAGCTGGGGCGCCGACGGTGGTGGGGGCGCTGGGCTGGCAGCCGGCCAACACGGTAGCCAGCAGCAGGCTGGTAGCGCGAACTAGGGTAGAAAAGGTCATAAAGCTGGGCTAAGCGATGCACGTATTCATACTGGCCTACCAAGCTAACTAGAATTTCAATAGCACCTCAAAAACCGGTTGTCATGCTGAGCTTGCGAAGCATCTTATCACGTTCGGGTTACTGACTTTAACATGATAAGATGCTTCGCAAGCTCAGCATGACAACCGGTTTTTGACGGCCATACTCAGCCCTAGGCTAGCCGCTGTAGCCGCCGCCGCTTTCGGGCTCGGTGGCGCTGCCGCCGGCTTTGTCGGGAGTGGGCAGGTCAGACTCGGTTTTGATTTCGACGTCGCTGTAATCTGGTACGCCATCGCCTTGCACGGGTACAGGCGGCTGGGTATGCGGGTCGGGGGTGGGCGTGGGCTGGTTCATAACTAGTGGGGGGTGAATTAGTGACCTAGTGCGGGTTCTTACGCAGCTGGGGTTGGAATGGCTGCCGGGGGCAGGGCCGACACTGTACTTTTGCGCGCATGCCAACGGGCGTTACCGTCCGGTCCTCTCCTAGTTCACCCTCTCACTACCTCACCTAAATGAGCCAGTTCCGCACCGAAAAAGACACCATGGGCCAGGTGCAAGTGCCCGCCGACGCCTATTGGGGCGCCCAAACCCAGCGCAGCATCGAGAACTTCCCCATTGCGCAGGACATCAACAAGATGCCGAAGGAGATTATCAAAGCCTTCGCGTATTTGAAAAAAGCTGCTGCCCTCACCAACCGCGACGCGGGCGTGCTCGACGCCGAAAAGGCCGAGCTAATTGGCCGCGTAGCCGACGAGATTCTGGAAGGCAAGCTCGCCGATGCCTTCCCGCTGGTGGTGTGGCAAACTGGCTCGGGCACGCAGAGCAACATGAACGTGAACGAGGTAATCGCCTACCGCGGCCACGTGCTGCACGGCGGCCAGCTCTCGGACGAGAAGAAGTTTTTGGCTCCCAACGACGACGTAAACAAGTCGCAGAGCTCGAACGACACCTTCCCGACGGCCATGCACATCGCGGCCTACAAAATCTTGGTAGAGACTACCGTGCCGGGCATCGAGAAGCTGCGCGACACGCTGAAAAAGAAGTCGGAAGAGTTTAAAAACATCGTCAAAATCGGCCGCACCCACTTCATGGATGCCACGCCGCTGACGCTGGGCCAGGAGTTTTCGGGCTATGTGTCGCAGCTCGACCACGGCCTGCGCGCCATCAAGAACACGCTGCCGCACCTGAGCGAGCTGGCCCTAGGTGGCACCGCCGTGGGCACGGGCATCAACACGCCCCCCGGCTACTCGGAGAACGTAGCCAAATACATTGCCGAGCTCACCGGCCTACCCTTCATCACGGCCGAAAACAAGTTTGAGGCCCTGGCCGCCCACGACGCCATCGTGGAAGCCCACGGCGCCCTCAAAACTGTGGCCGTAAGCCTGATGAAAATCGCCAACGACATCCGCATGCTGAGCAGCGGCCCGCGCGCGGGCATTGGCGAGTTGCACATCCCCGACAACGAGCCGGGTAGCAGCATCATGCCGGGCAAGGTAAACCCCACCCAGTGCGAGGCCATGACCATGGTATCGGCACAAGTAATGGGCAACGACGTGGCCATCACGGTGGGCGGCAGCCTAGGTCATTTCGAGCTGAACGTGTTCAAGCCCGTCATGATTTACAACTTCCTGCACTCGGCCCGCCTCATCGGCGATGTGTGCGTGGCCTTCAACGATAAGTGCGCCGTGGGCATCGAGCCCATTCTGCCCAACATTAAGAAGCACGTCGATAGCAGCCTAATGCTGGTAACGGCCCTCAACCCGCACATCGGCTACTACAAAGCCGCCGAAATTGCGCAAACGGCTCACAAAAACGGCTCGACCCTGAAGGAAACCGCCGTGCAGCTCGGCTACCTCACCCCCGAGGAGTTTGACCAGTGGCTGAAGCCCGAGGACATGGTAGGCGAGATTAAATAAACATTAATTCGCAGCAATTACGAGCGGGAGCTTTGGCGCATAGTGTCAGGGCTCCCGCTTTTTTTGGTGCTGTGTAGTGCCTGTTCAGCAGTACTATGCCAAGCTGCGCGCCAACAGGCAGAAAACGGTGCAGTTTACCAGCTATTTTCACACGTTTATTTCCATTCTTTACCAACTATATGGTTAAATATTTACGGTTTTTACTACATAGCATTACATTACTAGGTTGCTTATTAGGCTGCTTGCCAGCAAGCTCGGCGCCGTCCAAAACACCAGTCCTGTCATTTGTGGCTAATCGGGGGCAGTGGCCGGCGGCCGTTCGCTACCGTGCCAACCTGCCGGGCGGTACGGCATTTCTGACTTCTACCGGGCTGGTGTATGACTGGCTGCTGGCCGCCGACCAACAGCGTTTGCATGAGGTACTTGAGCGCGACCCAGCCACCGGCGCCAGCCTGACGCTGCATCACCACGCCGTATTCGTGGATTTTGTGGGCGCCCAGGCCGTTGAGCCAGCTGGCGAGCAGCTGCAAACAGCTTACCACAACTACTTTATAGGCAATGACCCGCACCACTGGGCCGGCCACGTGCCACTGTACAATGAAGTTCGCTATGCTGGCCTCTACCCAGGCACCAGCCTGCGCTGCCACAGCACAGCCAGCGGCCAGCTAGAGTACGATTTTGAGCTGGCGCCCGGTGCCTCGCCGGCTGCCATCGGCCTGCGTTACCGCGGCGCGAGCGGCCTGCAGCTACTTGAGGATGGCAGCTTGCTAGTGCGTACCAGCGTGGGCAGCGTGCGCGAGCAGCGGCCGGTAGCCTACCAACTCACGGCGGCTGGTGGCCGGCAGGCGGTACCCTGCCGCTACACTCTGCGTGGCACTACCGTGGGCTTTGTGCTGCCTGCCGGCTACGATACCACTCGCCCGCTCGTTATAGACCCCGTGGTAGTGGCCACCTATAGCCGGTCGACTTCTGACCAACTTGCCATGGCAGCCACCTACGACGCGGCTGGCAATGCCTATAGCTCGGGTTACTCTTTTGGCTCAGGCTTTCCGGCTTCGCCGGGGGCCTACCAAACAGTTTCGAAGGGTAGTAATGAAGGGGTTATCCAGAAATTCAACCCGCAGTGCACTAACCTTTTCTACGCCACCTTCCTAGGTGGCAATGGTGATGACCGCGTTATCGCGATGCGTGTAAATGCAGCGGGCGAGCTGTACGCGCTGAGTGGCATATACTCTACTAATTTTCCGGTCACGGGCGGCAGCCTATCTACTACGCCTGGTGGCCAGGGCGACTTGGCCGTCACTCGCTTCAATGCGGCTGGGTCGGCCGTACTGGCTAGTACCTACCTAGGCGGCTCGAGCAACGATGCACCGTATACTAGCTTCATCGTCGGTAGCCAGCGCACTATGAGTATCGGCGAGTTGGTACTGCATCCTAACGGCGATGTGCTCGTGACGGGCAGCACCTTGTCTGCTAATTTTCCAACCACGGGAGGTACTCTTTCGCAAACGCTCCGGGGTGGGCAGGATGCCTTCGTGACTTGCCTGACTGGCAACACCCTAGGTATGCGTTGGAGCACGCTGCTAGGTGGCAATAACATAGACTATCCGCGTGACCTAACCCTAACAGCCGCGGGCGAACCCGTGCTGGCCGGCATTACCGTTTCCGCTGATTTTCCGGTTACAACCCGGGCGTTTCCAGTATCCCTCACAGCAGGCTACACGGGCTTTATAACGCGCTTGTCGGCCACGGGCACCACCCTTGAGGCCAGCGTGCTATTCGGCTCAAGCAGCATTTCTAAAATAACGCTAGATGCCAGCGGCCTTCCCATAATTGCGGGGGCATCAATAGGCACTTTTCCGAGTGCTACTGCCGGCGCCGTGCAGCTGGGCACTGCCACACTACCATCCACTTTTGTGGCGGGGCTCACGGCCGACTTCAGCCAGCTGCGCTATGTAGGGCGGCTGCCCGTTATCGATATCTCGGCCTTCCAAGTAGATGACTGTGGTCATCTATATCTAGCGGGCTTCAATTTCCTTAGCTTGCCAGTAACTGGTGGCCTGCTAGCCGGCTCTACTACAAATGCGGGTTTCCATACCTTGACGCTGGATGTAGGCGCGTCGCGGCTCTTGTTTTACTCGCCCTTTGGCACCAATGGCGTCAACCACACGCACTCGGGCTCGCATCGCTTCACCCGAAACGGAACACTTTACCAAAGTATTTGCGACAACACGCGCTCTTACGCCGCGCCCTCCAACGCCTACAGCCCCACCAACCGCACCAATGGGTACGATGTCCTAACCATCAGCATCAACCAAGAAGCGGCAGGAGGCAATGCCCCTACGCTGCTAGCCAGCATTACTCGGCCCGACTCGGCCTGTGCGCCGGCCCGGCTGCAGTTTGGCAACGGCAGCCGCAATGCCCAGCGCTACCGCTGGACATTTGGCGATGGCAGCCCCGCCGATACCACGTTTGCCCCTAGCCACTTGTACGCAGCACCCGGCACCTACCGCGTGTGGCTGCGCGTCCGCCGCGCCGCGGTGGGCGGCTGCGGCGGCAACACCCTTGACTCGACGAGCGTGCTGGTGCGTGTGCTAAGCATCCCGGGCCGGGCGCTGCCCACCACGGCCGTACTATGCCCCAACAGCACTGTGACGCTGCAGGCCGTGGTCGGCGCGGGCTACAGCTACCGCTGGAGCACTGGCGCCACCACCCGCACCCTGGCTGTCAGCCAGCCCGGTACTTACCGCGTGGTGGTGAGCAACGGCGCCTGCAGCACCCGCGACAGCATACTGGTGCGCGCCGTAGCAGTGCCGCATTTCCCGGCCGACACGACGCTCTGCACCAACGGCAACCTAAACCTGCAAGTGCGCGCAGCGGCAGGCAGCACCATCCGCTGGGATGGCGGCCAAACTACCAGTACCCTACCCGTAAGTACCTCGGGCGTGTATGGCGTGACCGTCACCACCAATGGCTGCACTTTCACGCGGCAAGTGCGCGTAGAGCTGCGGCGAACCATCCTGCCGCCCAACGTTATCACGCCTAATGGCGATGGCCTCAACGACATGCTGGAGCTGCGGCCAGCCGAGCCTGGCACTCGTTTACAAGTATTTAATCGCTGGGGCCGACTGGTGTACAGCACCACCGACTACCATAATGACTGGGGCCAGGGCCAGGCCCCAGGCCTGTATTACTATTTGCTAGAGAACGAGCGCTATTGCCAGCCCTCCCTCAAAGGCTGGGTAGAGGTAATGCCCTAGGTGACTGGTAGTGTGGCCCATAAGCCGAAGGTGCTACCTAGGCGGCCACCAGCCGGTTTTATTGCTCTATATGCCAGCCGCAGCGAAGTGCGTGAGCCGCTTACCCCGGTTTACTCCGCTGCGGCTGGCATATTTGCATAAACCAGTTGCTCTTAAGCCTATGAACTTCTCGCAGTCTATTGTGCTCGAAAACAACCGTGTGCGGCTGCGGCCGCTCGACACCGCCGATTTTGAAGCGTTGAAACCAGCGGCTTTCGACCCGGCCGTGTGGCAGTTCACACTTAGCCGTGCCGATGATGCCGTGAGCCTGGCCGACTACTTGGCCACGGCGGTGCTCGACCGCGAAGCAGGCCGGCGCTACGCGTTTGCTATCATTGACCGGGCTACGGGGCAGCTAGTAGGCAGCACCAGCTATTACAACATTGTGCCCGCCGACCAACGTCTCAGTATTGGCTACACTTGGCTGGGGCGCGAGTTTCAGGGCAGTGGCCTCAACCGGGCCGCTAAGCACTTACTGCTCAGCTACGCCTTCGACCACCTAGGCTACGAGCGAGTCGAGCTCGAAACCGACGCCCGCAACCAGCAGTCGCAGCAGGCCATGCGTCGCATGGGTGCCACTGAAGAAGGCACGCTCCGGCGGCACCGCCTCACGCAGGGCGGCATCCGGCGCGACACGGTTATTTTCAGCATCATCCGCCCCGAGTGGGAAGGGCTGCGCCAAAGTGTTTTTCGGGAGTACTATGCTTGAGGAGGAAGAACCCGAAACCTATGTACCGCCCGCGGCCCAGCAGCGCAGTCTGCTCAGGCGCCGGGCGGCCAGCTTTGGGCACGCCTTGCGGGGCGTGTGGGTGGCGCTGCGCTCTGAGCTGCACTTACAGTTTCACGCGGCTGCTACGGTGCTGGTACTAGGTCTAGGGGCTTATTTCCAGCTAAGCCCGACTGAATGGGCGCTGGTAGGACTGTCGGTAGCCAGCGTGTGGGCCGCTGAGCTTTTTAACACGGCCATCGAAACACTGACCAACCTCGTGTCGCCGGGCTACCACCCGCTGGCGGGCAAGGCCAAGGATGTAGCCGCCGGGGCGGTGCTGCTGGCAGCCCTAGGCGCCGTGGTAGTGGGCGGGCTAGTATTTGGACCCAAGGTGTGGGCGCTGCTGCCGCGCTAACTTTCCGGGCTGGTTGGCGTAAGGTGAAGCACTTTTATGCGTGCTTTTCTACCCTTTTCCGCTATGCGTCGTTCGCTCCTCTCGTTTACCGCGCTGGCGCTGCTCCTAGGTGCCTGCCAGCAAGATGTCGTGGTGAATACCCCCACTACACCACCATCCGAAGGCTTTGTGCGCAATGTGGAAACCCCCGCCCCCACTAGCACCAATACGGTCGATGCCGTGCCCGCCCGCGACATGCGCGTCGATAGTTCGGCCCGGCCGCTGTGGCTGCGGCAGCGCATTCAGAATATTTTGGCCACGCGCAAGCGTAATCCTGTTATTCGCATTGTGCGCTACCAGTACGAGGACCAAACTGTGTACTACGAATCGGCCCCGTGCTGCGACCAGCAATCGACCGTGTACGACACCAAAGGCAAAGTGCTGTGCCACCCCGAAGGCGGCATCACGGGCAAGGGCGATGGCCAGTGCGCCAACTTCGACAAGCGCAAAACCAATGAGCTGCTAGTGTGGCAAGACCCACGCTGATAACAAGTTTTGGGTTTCACGTCAAGCGTTTTGACTTGCCTTATACCTATGGGCTGCCGTGGGTAAACTAGCTTTGGCGCGAGAGCCGGCTTTGCCCACTCAAAACTCCAAACCCCCTAACTTAGAACTCTCATGGTTAATACCATCGAAAAGCTCGGCGTATTCAACGTATGGGCAAACGAAACGCTGCTGCGTCGCCTCGATTCATCGGCCGCCGCGGGCAAAGAGCTGCCAACGGCTGCCCTGCGCATTTTCAGCCACGTTATCAATGCCCAGGCCATCTGGATTGCGCGTCTATCGGGCGCGGCCAGCCCCCTGAAAGTGTGGCAGGAGCACGACCTAGCTGGCTTGCACCACTGGCACGAGCAGACCTCGCAGCGCTTTGCCGAGCTGTGCGCCAACGCCGACGACCCCGAGCTGCACCGCCACATCCAATACAGCAACTCACAGGGCGATGCCTTCGACAGCCAAGTGAGCGACATCTTGACGCACTGCGTGGTGCACGCCAGCTACCACCGTGGTCAAGTGGCTACCAAGATGCGCGAAGGCGGCCTAGAGCCCGTCAATACCGACTTCATCACCTACTGCCGCGAAATGAGCGGTCAAGTACAGCAGCAGAACTAGGCTACTAGCTTACCTAAAAGACCTGTCACGCTGAGCTCCGCAGAGCATCCTGGCGGATTGTGTGAGGAATACTAACCTCGTACATCCAACCAAGATGCCCCGCGGAGCTCAGCGTGACAGGTCTTTTTACTATTTACCTACTTATCTACCGACCTAGTACCGGCGTAGTAATACAGCTCGGCCCGCGACTTTTCGTAGCCGGCGCGCAGGCTTTCTTGCTTGATGCGCAGGTCGATGAGTTTGGTTTCGCGAGCGTTGATGAGGAAGATGGTACTCTCGCCTAGCTCAAATTTTTGCAGTTCCGCAAGCAGAAGGGTACGCTGGTTTTTGATAGTTTGGGCCTGCAAAGCCAACTGCTGCTCGTAGGCCTTAAGCGTGTTGTACACGTTGTTGACCTGCGTAGCGATGGTACGCCGGCTCTGCTGCTGCTCTAGGGCAAATTCCTTGAGCTGAATACGGGCGTACTGTAGCTTGCCGCGCTCGGCACGTAGGAAAAGCGGAAATGAGAAATCAACGCCCAGCTTGTAGTTATCCATACCAAAGTTGTAGTAGCTAGGCACTTCGCTTCGGTAAAAATTACCCTGGCTAATGAGCGTACCGCTCACATTCAGCTTGGGCTTGAGCATTTCGCGGCGGTAGCGCTCCTCGATGCGGTACTGGGCTATTTTGGCACCTAGCTTCAGCAGCGTGGGGTGGTTGGCCGCGGCCTGCTCAGCTAGCTGCTGAAACTGAGCGCGGCTCACCGTGTCGAGCACCGGAATTTGGGGCGCAGCGTAGTCGGGCAGTTCCACGGGTTGGCCGTCCTTGTTCCAGAGGTGGTTGGAAAGCACTTGGCGGGCATTCTGCAGCTCTACTTGCAACTGGGTCGACTGCACCAAGCGGTCCTGTACTGTGATTTGGGCCTCCACCGAGTCGATGGGAGCTTGGTCGCCAATCTGGGCGCGGCGGGCCGTGGCCTGAAAGCGGCGGTTGGCCAGCGCAATGCCTTCGCGGATAAGCTGGATTTGCTGGTACGAGTAGTACCAGTTCCAGTAGTCTTTGGCGGCTTGCAGCCATACCTCGTTTATCTGCTTTACACGGTCGGCCTCGGCAGCGGTCAGCAGGGCCTTGGCCTGGCGCAGCGTACTGCGTCGAGCGTCAATAAACAGCCCCGCCCCGATGGGCACCGACAAGCCAATACCAGCCAGCCCATTGACGGGTGTGCGGGTTTCGGGGTTTGTGTACACGCCCACATAGCGGTCGTAGCCCGCCTTAATATCGATGCCACCAGGCAGAATAGGGATTTTGAGTTGGTTGCCCCAGTTATTGTAGTACTCGGTGCCACCGAACAGCTTGCGGTGAAAGTCGGCTTCTAGCTTAGGGTCGAAGCCACCGCGAGCTTGCAGTACTTGGCTGCGGCCCTCCTCGCTGAGCAGGGCCGCCTGCTTCACAATGGGGTGGTTAGCAAACACTAGCTCGGCCAGGTCTTGCAGCGAGAAAACCTTGGCCGTATCGGCCGGGCGAATTTCATCGAGCTGCATTGTCTGGAGCGGCGCGCGCTCTAGGCCCGAGCGGCGAGCTGGCAGCTGTGGGTCTTGGGCCAAAGCAGGGCCAGCGAGGAGCACCAGCAAGGCCGTTGCGCGGACTTTGTAGTCCGCGTTCGCCAGCGAGCATACCGAACGTACGCGGACTACAAAGTCCGCGCAACCGCGGGCCAGCCGATGAAGAATAGTTACTAAAATGAAAAACAAGGGCATAAGCGGCTACTTGGTGGCTTTGCCAGAATCAGATTTGGTTGGAGTTACCTCGGGTTCTTTGCTCAGGGTGGGCGGGAAGCCGTTGAGCTGCCGCCAGATTTCGTACCACACGGGCACCGAGTCAAGGATAACCCAGCCTTGCACACCCGAGCCTAGGCGCAGTTGTTTGGGCCAGGGTTTGTCGCCGCGCTGGGGCTGGGTGGGGCGCACCAGCAAGCGGTATTTGCCGCCGGGGCTATTCACCACGTCTATCACCGTGACTTCGCCGCCAAACGTACCGACCGCGGCCGAGGGCCAACCCGAAAACTGGATGGCCGGGAAGCCCTCAAACTGCAAGCGCACCGTGCGCCCACGCTGAATGAGAGGTACGTCCATAGCCCGCACGTAGATTTCGGCGGCCAGGGCCGGGGCCTCGGGCTGCAAGGTGGCAATGCTTTCGCCCTCTTTAATGGTCTCGCCGATACCGGCCTTGAGGGCCCGCACGATGTAGCCCGTCTGGGGGGCACGCACCACGTAGAGGTCGCGGCGCACAGCCACATTGGCAATTTTGTTGCGGGTGGCGGCTACCTCGCCTTCATAGGTCTCGCGGCTGGCCACGGCCGTGCTGCGGTCGGAGTTCGCTTTGGCTAGGTCTTGGCCGTACTTGGCGCGCAGGTTGGCTAGCTCGATGCGGGCGTTGGCTAGGTTCTGGATGCTGCTATTCACCTTGTTGCGCTGCGAGGTCACCTTGGCTAGGTCTTCTTGCAGCTTGAGGCGGCGCGTTTCGATGTCGGTAAGCGAGAACAAGCCGTTTTTGTAGCCTTCCTCGTAACGTAGCAGCCGGGCGCGCGACGTTTCGTAGAAATTGGTAATGGCTACTAGGTCGGCACGGTCGCTGTTGAGGTAGTTCTCCGCCTGCTCTACTTTGTTGCGAGCCGATTCGAGCTGCACTTCCAGCGTAGCGCGCAGGGCAGCAATCTGCTGGTCGGTAGCGTTTATTTTGGCCTGGTAGGCCGCTACATTGCCCCGCTTGGCAGCCAGCTGCTCGCGCAAGCGCTGGGGGAGGTTGGGGTCGAAGTACTCATCTTTCACCTCCGACAGCATCAGCAGCGTGTCGCCTCTACGCACAAACTGACCTTCGCGCACGTTCCAGTGCTCGATACGGCCAGCTATCTGGTTCTGAATATTTTGAGGCCGGTCCTCGGGCGAGAGAGCCGTGAGCGTACCAAAACCCTCGATGGTCTGGCGCCAGGGCAAGAACAAAATGATAATGAATACGATACCGATGACCATCAGGAGGCGGCCCAGCTTGCGGCTGGCGTAGGTGCGCAGCAACTCGGGGCGCGACTGCCGGGGCACGTGCTCCCACACTTCATCGATAACGTGCTGGTTAGAAATATTAAGCATTCTCGAAGGCAATAGAATTCTTATGCTCGTCCATGGGTAGGTCGGTCACGGCAGCTACTTTTTCCACCGCCGTCAGCACGTCAAAAATGGTGTTGATGCTAGTCATCAACTTTTCTATCGAGCCGCTAATCATCACGATAAGTACTTCAGCGGCCACAAACTGCCCTAGGGTCATTTGGCGCGATACCACGAAGAGCGTGCCCGATATCAGCAGGCCCGCCGTGAGGATGGTGCGCAGGGCAATGCCATAGTTATAGTAAGACTTGAGCACGCGAAAGTGCTCGTTGCGGGCGTGTAGGTACTCGGAGGTCAGCTCGTCGGCGCGGGCCAAGGTTTTGTGCTCTTGGGCATCGTCGTTGCGCACCTCGTCGAGGCGGCCGGCCACTTCTTCGAGCCAGGCCACCAGCTCGTACTTATAAGCCGATTCTTCGATGCTGGTGCGCAGGGCCCGCCGGTAGTTGAGCATATACACAAACCCCAGTGACAGAATGGTAAATAAGCCAAACCCAATGAAAATGGGATGGTAGAACGACAGCACAATCACGCCCATCAAAATCTGAAGCACCGCGAACATGACGTCTACCAACAGCTTGGTGAGGCCCTTCTGCACGGTCAGAATATCAAAAAAGCGATTGACCAATTCCTTGGCGTCCAGCCCTTTTAGCGCCTCGGGCTTGATGCGTGGCAACCGGTAGGCGTACTCAATGGCGGCCTTGGCAAAAATGCGCTGCTCGATGGCCTCAACCAGCGTAATCTGGCCTACCAGCAAGATGCCACCCAGCAGCACTCCACCCACTACCACGGCTACTAAGATGTAGGTCGAGCTAAACACGGCCCCGGTCGAAACGAGGTTAAATACCGCCTGCGTACCTAGGGGCAGCGACAGGCTGATAAGCCCCGTGAGAACGGCGTAGAAAATGATGTAGCGGATGGTAGTGCGCTCGGTGTCGAGCATGCGAGTGAGGCGTTGCCAGGGGGTGGGCGGCGGCAAGCCAGCCGTAGCGTGTGATGCCATACGGTATCCTGTTTTTCCTTAAAGTGTGTTCATGGCGACTTGCTCAAAGCAATTCGCTCAAGTCGAAACCAATAATGAAGAAAAGATGAAATTTGTTACAAACCTACGCATTTTTTACGTTTGCCTTTAAGCTTACGCCTTGAAAATGACCTGAAAAAATGCCGGACCACGGCTATGTCCTTATACGAACATTTCCCGCAACCCGGCACATTATCAATCCATTTCGTGCAACAGCAGCTGTGCTAATTGGCAACAGTGGCCGCTAACACCTAATGCTTTGCGTTGTCAATCAATGAATTACCTAATCATCGACATATTTCAGGTTACTGCAACTGCGTCACCCCTAGGCTAGTTACTTGGTTTGTGGTTACGGTAATGTTTGGTACTCCCACATTTTTATAAGCGGACTGCCCAGCAGGCGCCGTAGTGGTCGGGAAGAACTGCACCTGGTACGTACCGGCCGCCAAGCCCCTAAGCTGAAAAGCCCCCGAAGCATCAGCAAACGTGCTCACGGTGTCGGGGCCGAGTATGGTCGAGCGAATGGCCAATACTTGCGGCCGAGCGGCGGCCGGGTTTGCGGTGCCGCTGAGGCCGCCCTGCAGGTTTTGGGCCACCAGCCGAATAACGGGCTTGAGCAAGTAGCGTTCCTTCTTGTCGTTGCCGGCCCGCCAGTTGCCGCGCTCCACGATGGACTTAGCGACGTCAAAATCGAGTAGCAGTTGGTAAGTGGCGTTGGCTTGCAGCGTCACCTTGTCGAGCTTCAGCTTCACGCCTGAGGTCTGCCCACTGGGCGTTTTCAGGTCGTAGCGCTGGTTGTCGGTGCCCACTACGTAGCTATTTGGCCCTAGTATCAGGCGGATTTCCTTGAGGTCGCCGGGGGCAAAGTCAGTATTTACCAGTAGCGCCGACTTGCCATTGACATAGTCGAGCACATTTACGGCCTGGGGCGTGAAAGCCAGTGTTTGCCAACCGCTCGGGTCGTTTTCGTCTTTGAGGTGCACTTCTACCTGCTGCACATCGAGTACTACGGCGCTGAAGTTGCCAGGCGTATCGGTGAGCCGAACTTCCAGCTTGGCCGAACCAGCGCTTTCTGAAGAATTTTTGGAACAACTAGCTAAGCCTAGCAAAGCGGCACTGGCCAACCCTAGGAGACGATATTTTTGCATAAAAGCTGTACTGTAGATAAGAGTAAGAATGTACTAAAAAGCCCAGCTACCGGATTGGCAGCTGGGCTTTCTACGGCAAAAATTTTGCCAATAACCTCCGCACTAAGGCGTGGCTTTCTTTGTCGTATCGGCCGGGGCCGAGGTAGCAGGTGTAGCGGCCGGCGTGGTCTTGCGCCCGCCGAAAAGGCTATTCAAGCCCTTACCGATGGCTTGCTTGGCCTTCTCCTGGGCTTCCAGTTTACGCTTCTGCACCTCCAGGTTCAACTGCTCCTGCGCGTTTTGCTGCGTGATGGCAGTGGCCTTTTGGGTGCTATCGTTTTTCGCGCGGTTCTTGTTGGCAAGGTCGAGCAGCGTGCTGGTGAGCTTGGTTTTCACCACGTTGGTCACGATGGCTTTGCCCTGGTCTTTGAGGCTGCCGCTGGTCAGCTTCACCACTGGGCTCGTGATGTTGCCGCCGATGTTGAGGCCCAGTGTCACGCGGTCGGTGCCCTGGATGTTCTGCACGCCCGTTAGCTGCGTCAGCTTGTTGCTCACGGTGCTGCCGAGCTTGCCGGTGGGCGCGTTGATGGCGGCCACGTACGACAGGATGCCTTGCAGGCTATTGGTGCCACCGAGAGTCATTTTCACGTCGCCCACCGTCAGGTCGAAGGGCTGCACCACAAGGTTGCCGTTCACGATTTGAGCGTTCACGACCTTATTCAGCACTTGCAGATTTTTGAGTTCGGGCAGGGTGGTTAGGTTTGAAATCTGGCTCAGTACCGGTGACTGCAACACGCTGGCTTTCACAATATCAAACAGGCCCTTGCCGCTCAGCGTGCTCAGCTTGGGCAGCATGTCTTGGCCCATCTCGCCGCTCACGCTGAAGTTGGTACCGAATACGCCCTGCACCGCCGAGGCCAGCGGCACCAGCGCCTTCACGGTGTTAAAGGCCTTGAAAGCATTCTGGAAATCCAGGTTTTTAATGTTCAGCCCTAGGTCAAACTTGGGGTGCGCCAAGTCCTGCGTGTTGTAGCTGCCGGTGGTACCAAAGGTAGCCCCTAGGGTATTAAACGTGAGGTTTTTCAGCGACGCCACCTCGTTCTTCACAGTCACTGTGCCGGTAGCGTTTTGCAGCTTCAGGTTGTCGTAGGTCACGTTGTCAACCTTGCTGTTCAGCACGAGGTCAAAGAACTTCGGAATCGGCACCACGCCATCGGCCTTCGTGGGGGCGGCTTTCACGGCGCCAGCAGTGGGCTTTTCGCTCACCGGGTCCACCATAAACTCGTTGACGTTGAAGTTGTGCGAGGTCACGTTCATGGTGCCGCGTAGCGGCTGGCCGGGCGTGAAGAGGTACCCTAGGTAGTTGCTCACAGTGCCATTGGCCGCAAAGTCGGACGAGCCAGCCGTGCCGTTTAGGCTCTGAATATTAATCTGATTGTTATTGAACGTGCCAGCTGCGCTGCTGATTTTCACGCCCTGCGGCAGGTCCTTGCTCTTGTAGGTGATGTTGCTGGCCTTCACGGCGCCGCTCGCTTTTACGTTCTGGTAGCGGCCAGCTTCCACGTCGGCCATGTTGCCGGCGGCGGCGATGTCACCGCTCACGCGGCCGGTTACGGTCATGCCTTCGAGCGGGAAGATTTTGGTCATCTTCGTGAGGTCCACCGTGCCCTTCACGTTGGCGTCGAAGATGGGCGAGTTGATGTTGTGCGCCGTGAGGCGGCCGTCGAGCGGCTCGCCCTCCAGCACCATGTGAAACTGCGGCAAGTTCACGTAGGTATCGTTCACCTGGCCGGTCCTGTTCACTACCGTGCCGCTCAAGTTGATATCCTCAATCGGGGCCGGAAACTGGTTCGATTTCACGTAGCCATTGCTCATCTTGATAGCGGCGTTTACCACTGGCATCTGGGTTTTTGAGTAGGTGCCCTTGGCCGTGGCATCCACGAAAAATTGGCCGCGCATGTTGATGCCCGCCACCGGATACACTTTCAGCGCTTCGGCTAGGTTCACGTTAGCTTTCACGCGGCCGTCCACCTTCATCGGCTCCAAGCCGTCGATGGCCACGCTGCCATCTACCGGGTCGTTCCCTAGGTCGAGGTGAAACTTCGATACATTGACTTTCACGTTATTAGTGAAGCCCGAGGGGTTGTCGACTACCATCGCCACGTTGATGTTTTTGGCCTCCCTAGGTAGCTGCGGGTACTTAAAGCGGGCGTTGGTCACGGTCAAGTTTACGCCGTAGCCGGGCATGCGCAGCTTGTTTTGCACGCCCTTGTAGTAGCCATTAAAGGCAACTTGGCCAGCGGCCTGCACGTCTTTAAACTGCTCGTTGAATACGCCTGGCACTAGGCTTAGAATGTTCTTAAAGTCAGTTTGCAGCGCCTTGAAGGTGATGTCGTAAGTGATATCTGTGGCATTGGGCAGCCCGATAGCACCCGCGAAGCTAAATGGAAAGTCATTCAGCTTTACCTGGTTTTCCTTGAAGGTATAGAGGCTCTTGGTCAGATCCATCGCCATTGCGATGTCGGCGTCTACTTGCTTGTCGGTCAAGTAGTCTACCCCAGCATAGTTGGCCGTGAGCTTGGCAATCTTGGTATTCGAGGTCAGGTCGAAGATATTCTTCGCAAAGTCGCCTTTGCCGGTATGGTTGATGCCGCGTGCATCCATGCTAAACGGGATGCTGCGGTCGTCGTAGCGCAGGCGGCCGTTGTCAATTTTCCAGCCTTGGATGGCGAGGTTCACGGCGCTGGTATCCTGGCCCTTGGCCGCCGCGGCCGAGTCCGAAATCATGATATCCCAGTTGGCCCGGCCGCTTTTCAGCACCTTCACCGCAATGTCGGGCTGGTCGAGGTTGACACTCTTGATATCAATCTGCTGGCCCTTGATAACGCTCATCAGGTCGAGGCCCACGCGCAGGCGGGGCAGGTAGGCCAGCGTATCGCGGCTAAACGAGTCGACGCCAATGACGCGCAGATTCTTAATATCGAGCCCTAGGTCGGGAAACGTGCTCAGCAGCGTCACGTCTATATCGGCGGGATTGTACTGCACCTTGGCGCGCACGCGCTGCGCTATCTGCTTGTCGGCCAGCGCGCGCAGCTTGTCCTTGAAGAGAAAGGGCGCTAGCGCCGCTGCTGCAACTAGCACCACCAGAAAGAGCAGAAAACCAAAGAGAATCTTACGCATCAGGAAGAGGTAATAGGTGGTCGTGGGCAAAAGTAACCGCCCCGCCAATTACGGTTAAACGCGAAAATGCGGCCAACTGCACCGAGCCGCCGCATTTTTTCTACCAACTTGCCTACTTCGCCTACCGAGCCGTGCCCACCCGGTGGAGAGAATAACGCGAAGACGGCGGCCGGTGCGGAGCTATCCGTACCAGCCGCCGTCGCTGTTTTCATAGTCAGAAAGGCCCCCGTAGTACTTATTCCATGCGCGAGCGCTCGGCTTCCACGCCCGTTTCGCGGCGCTGGCTGGCCTTTACTTTCTGGTTGCCAAACTTGTAGCTGAAGTTCAACTTCACAAAGCGGCTCTCGAACTTGTTGACGTTTTGCGAATTGAGGCCGGCGGCGAGCACTTCATAGCGGGTGCGCTGGGTGTTGAAGATGTCCGTGACATTGAGCGTGAGCGTGCCAGCGCCCTTGAGCACGGTCTGCGAGATGCCCACGTTGCCGCTGTAGCTCGACCGCATCGCCAGCCCGCCGAAGGTCATAGGTGACGCATAAGAGGCGGCTACTTCGGCTTTGAGACCGGGGCGCAGCGTGATAGTGTGGTTGCTGGATAAGTAGGCGCCAGGGCTAGACTTGGCCAGACCGATGGTGCCGGGGCCGCCCTGCACTTGGGCAGCCAGCACGCTTAGGGTCGTCACGGTCTGCCACTTGTTGTTCAACAGCGGCTTCATCAGGGTCAGGGTGGCGCTGAGCTGGTCGGCGCTGCGGTAGTTGGCGAAGGAGTTGATGACTACCTGCGTGACGTCGTTTCTCTGGTAGCTCTCGGTGATGACGTCGCTGAAGCGGCTATAGCTCACGGCCGCCGAGAGGAGGCTGCCGTAGGAGTAGCTCAGCTCCAGGTTGTGCGAGAGCGAGGGCAGAATGTTAGCGTTGCCCTGCACGTAACGGTAGGGGCTGATGTAGGTCAGGAATGGATTGACAATCCCAAACTGGGCCCGCTCAATCTTGCGGCGATACGAGAAGCCGAACTGCGTTTTCTCCGACCGGCTGTACTGCGCCGACACGCTGGGGAAGAAGTTGAGGTACTGACGCTCCGTACTTTGGCCCGTGGTAAGCGAGGTGCCGGTGGTGTTGGTTTGCTCGGCGCGCAGGCCCACTTGCAGCGACACCTTCTTGATGTCGCGGCTGAAGGTGGCGTAGGCGGCGCGCACATTTTCACGGTACACGAAGTGGTTGGTTTTGCCTAGGTCGGTAGTCCAAGGTTGACCGGCGGAGGCCTGCTCCCAACGGATATCGTTGTCGGTGACGGTGGAGATGGCTTTCAGACCAGCCTCAAACGTACCCTTATAAAGCGGCTGCGAGTAGTCAGCCATCACCGATTTCACCGAGTTGCGGGCCGGCGAGTTGTCCCGCAGCAAGTCGGCCGGGCCGCTTGCGTCGCGGGTGCTGGTGGCGTAGTCGTTGTAGGAATCTTTAGCGTAGCTGAAGTAGTCGGCGTTCACACGCAGCGTTTTACCCTTCGCGAAAGCCGTTTTGTAGTAAGCATTCATGGCGGGGCTTATTACCTGCGATGCGCCTTCGAGGCGCACCAGGGTGGCCTGCTGCGTCGCGCTGAGGAGTGCCTGGCTTTCGGCGTCGCGGGTGCGGTCGGTGAGCATGCCTTTCACCAGCACGCCCACTGAGGTGGTTTTGCTCAGGTCGTAGTCGAAGCCCAGCTTGGCGTTGTTGGTTTGGAGGCGGCGGGTTTCGAGGCTGTTTTCGGCGAGCTGGCCTTCGGAGCTGAGGGCGCGCACGGCGCTGGTGGTGCTGTAGGTTTGGTTGTCGAGGCGGTCGAGGCCGCCGTACACGTTTAGCTTTTCGGTGCGGTGGTTGAGGTTAAAGCCCGCGTTGTAGCGGCCGTAGCGGCCGGCGCCTACGCCTAGGGTAGCCGTGCCATTGGTGCCCAGCTTCAGGCTCTTGGTCGTTACTAGGTTCACGATGGCGCTGGCGCTGGCGTCGTACTTGGCCGAGGGGTTGGCGATGAGCTCCACCTTATCCAGGCTATTGGCGGGCATGGCGCTGAGCATGTTTTTCAGCTCGTCGCCGCTCAGGTTGGTGAGCTTGCCATCGAGCATCACGGTCACGCTTTTGCCGCGCAGCTGGTAGCCGCCGCCTTGCTCTAGCACGCCGGGGGCGCGGCCTATCAGGTCGGCAGCGGTACCGCCCGCGGCGATGGGGCTGGCGGCCACGTTCAGCACCAGCTTATCGGCCTGCTGCTCGATGAAGGGCTTGGCGGCCGTTACTTTCACTTCGGCCAGCGCGTGGTGCTCGGGGGCCAGCGCCACGGCCACGGCGGGGTTGCTACCCGTGCCCACCGCTACGGCCGTGGGTCGGCCCGAGCGGTAGCCGAGGTAGCGGACCTCCAAAGTGTAGGCACCGGCCGCTAGGCCCGCAAAGCTGAATGCGCCCCTATCAGTGGTCACCATGCTCAGCAGGTTTTTGGCATCGGTAGCGGAGCGCACGACTACTGTAGCGAAGGCCAGCGGCTGGCGCGAGGTGCTATCGGCTACAGTGCCAGTGAGGGTACCTAGGGCGGTGGCGGCGGGGTTAGCGGCCACTTGGGCGGCGGCTTGCTGCGCGGCCGAAGCCAGGGTGCCGGTGAGGAGCAGGGAGGCGAAAACGTTTTTCATATCGGGGGGCAGAAAAGGTTGCTGGGTGCGTGACTCCCGCCGCCAACCGGCTGGGAATGGGACAAAGCAACGGCCGCCCAATCCCTTCTTTTCGCTTTTTTCGACCACGCCAGGGCCGATTTCGACCAAGCGCGCTTGTCCGATTTTTAGTCGAAAAAATCCCCCGTTTAGTCGAAATCTGGGGTGCTTTCTTACTCTAGGCAGGCATTCGGCTGCCACCTTCGCTGCATGCAACAAGACGATGCCGCGCGGCCCAGCCGCTTCCCCCTGTTTTTTGAAGTGCTGGTGTGGGCGCTCTACGTGGGGATGTACAAGTACAATTACTTTATGGAGGACAGCAGGCTGCACCCGACTGAACGGGCCAACTTCCCGTTTCCGCAGCTGATACTGTTTGCGCTGGCGGCCACGCTCTACGTGGTGCCCTACTACCGCTGGCTGCTGCCTAAGCTGCTGCGTCGGCGGCGCTACGCGGCCCTGCTGGTGCTAGGGGGCATCGTGTACCTGTGGTGGGGCATCAAGTTCAATACCACGCTGGCCGCGCTGGCTTTTCGGCCGCTGGCCATACCGCCGGCGTTGAGCGCGTTTTACCAGCATTACTACCGCGACGGGGTCCGCCTGCTATTCAATATTGGAATGCCGTATTTGCTATTGCTGCTGACCGATTTTCTGGCCTTCAGCTGCGTGGGCTTCGTGCGGGTGGCGTTTGAGCAGGAAGCACGCCGCCGCCACATCGAAAAAGAGCACGCCGCTTTGCAGCTTGAGCAATTGAAGGCGCAGCTGCAGCCGCACTTTCTGTTCAACACCCTCAATAGCATCTACGGCCTCAGCTTGGCCGGCTCGCCCGAAACGCCGCGCTTCATCCTGCTGCTGTCGGAGCTGATGCGCTACGTACTGTACGACAGCGGCAAGGAGCGTATCAACCTAACCGATGAGGTGGCGTTTCTAGAAAACTACTTCGAGCTAGAGCAGCGCAAGTACGAGGGCGCGCGCATCCAGTTTAGCACGGCCGGGGCCGACCTAGGCGGGCGGCAGGTGCCGCCGCTGCTGTGGCTGCCGCTGGTCGAAAACAGCTTTAAGCACGGCCGCCACCACTTCAGCGACAATGCCAGCGTGGAGGCCACCCTTACGACCGCGCCGGGTCAATTGCGCTTCGTAATCGAGAATGACATGCTGCCCAGCCCGCCGCCCGCGTCGCCGCGTCGCAGCGGAGGCATTGGCTTAGAGAATATTAAGCGGCGCTTGCAGCTTTATTACCCCGGCACCCACGAGCTGCACCTAGGCGAGCACAACGGCCGCTACCGCGCCGAGCTTATTTTGCACCTATGAGCACCGCCCCTACCCGCTGCCTGATAGTCGACGACGAGCCCCTGGCCCACCAGGTGCTCAAGCAGTTCATTGCCCAAACGCCCGGCCTCGTGCTTAGTGGCCAGTGTCGCCACGCCCTAGAAGCCCACGAGCACCTGCGCCAGCACCCCGTCGATTTAATGTTCTTAGACATTGAAATGCCGCTTGTTACAGGATTGAATTTCCTCAAAACGCTGCCCACGCCGCCCCAAACTATTCTCACCACCGCCTACCGCGAGTACGCTTATGAAGGCTTCGAGCTCAACGTGCTCGACTACCTACTCAAGCCTTTCAGCTACGAGCGCTTCCAGAAGGCTGTGGCGCGCTACCAGCCCCCTACCCCAGCCACTGCCCCCAGCGCCGCCGACGACACCCACCTGCTACTCAAGGAGCAAGGCAGCCTGCTGAAAGTGCCGTACCGCGACATTCTATTTGTGGAGGGCTGCAAGGACTATGTCAAAATCGTGACGGCCGCCAAAACCTATCTGCACCACGCCACCATGAAAGAAATGGTAGATACCCTAGGCGAGCGCTTCGTGCGGGTGCAACGCTCGTTCATTGTGGCGGCGGCCCATATCAAGTTGCTCCAGCCCGAGCAGTTGGTGCTGACCACGGGCGACGAGATACCAATTGGCAATTCATACAAATCTGATTTACTGGCGTTTTTCAAGAAGTAAAACCTACCCGTTTTTCTTAATCAAACTTTCATAATTAGCACTTGACGTTGGCGTAATACTAGACGAGGAATTTTGGGGACCTGTTAGAACCCAGTTTTTTCTCATTTTTATTTTATGACCAACGCTACTCTTCTTCGTTCGGCTCGCCTAGCGGCCCTAGGTCTGCTGCCCCTGTTAGCAGCTTGCACCAACGACGATAACAACGACCCTAGTAACCCCGTCGAGCTGAAAGCGCAATCGGTGACGCCATCATTGGTGAAGACCATGCCGGGCTTCGAGAGCCTGCAAATCATGCCCCTGATTTCGTCGGACGATGTGCTGGCCGGGTCGCCCAACTTCATATTTGGCCCGCAGCCCGATGGCGCTGGCTTGCTGAAAAACCCCGCCGCCGAGGGTGGCTACGTGCTGATTAACAACCACGAGATTTCGCAGTCGGTATCGCGCGTGTACCTCGACCGCACCTTCAAGCCGGTGCGCGGCGAGTACATTCTGGACTACAACGGCGGCACCACCCGCCTGTGCTCGGCCACGCTGGCCACCCCCGAAGAACACGGCTTCCCGATGCCCACCTTCCTGACGGCCGGCGAAAGCGGCTCGGAGAGCATGGTGCACGCCCTCGACCCGCTGGGCACGGCCAACAAGTCTAACTCGAGCCGCCGCAAGCCCGCCCTAGGTAAGGCCAGCATGGAAAACGCCGTGCCGCTCAACAAGCAGGCCTACCCCGGCAAAACGGTTATTGTAATTGGTGAAGACGACACCAACGGCCAAGTGCTGCTGTACGTGAGCAATACCCCCGGCGACCTCGACAATGGCAAGCTCTACATGCTGAAGCGCCAGAACGGCGACCCCGTAGAAACCAGCATGAGCGCCGGCACCAGCTACGACGTGCAGTGGATAGAAGTGCCCAACGTGAACACCATGACCGGCGCCCAAATCGCCGCCTTCTCGGTAGCTAACAATGCCTTGCAGCTAGCCCGCGTGGAGGACTTAGACTACCGCAAAGGCAGCGCCGCCAACAATCGCGAGCTGTACTTCACGGCTACTGGCGTGAGCGCGTCGGATAAAGTGACGCCCGTGGCCGGCAAGACCATGTGGGGCCGCGTATATAAGCTGAACCTGAACGCCACCGACCCCGTGGGCGCGGCCAAGCTCGAAGTAGTGGTGGATGGCGCCACCGACCCCGGCAACTACATCGTGAACCCGGACAACATCTGCGTGACCGACAACTACGTCTACATTCAGGAAGACGGCGATTCGTACTACCGCGACAATAACCACGACGGCCGCATCTGGCAGTGGGCCATCAACGCCCCCACCCAGCGCGCCAAGGCCATGCTCGAAATGGACCACCGCCGCACCGATGCGACTTTCAACGCTAAGTATAACCCCAGCAACAACCAGCAGAAAAGCTCCTGGGAATACGGTGCCATGTACGACATCAGCGACCTCGTAAACACGCCCAACACCTTCCTGGTCAACATCCACCCCCACACCTGGCAGGATGCTAAGTTCCGCAACGCCGACGGTTCGGGAGCTACCGCCAACACCAACAACGAGGGCGGCCAAGTCGTCATCGTGCGCGGCGTAGCCAAGTAGTTTTCAGGACCTAGGGCCTTTGCAGCACCCTCCGCCGGCCTCGGCGGGGGGTGCTGTTGTTAAAACCTAACTGTCATGCAGCGCGCAGCGAAGCATCTCGCTCGCTTCGTTGTAAACGTTAGAAGTCTACTGTGCCACGCGAGATGCTTCGTTACGCTCTGCATGACCAACGATTCTTACTTGCGGGAGTAGCCTGGGCACTGCATTAGACATCAGGGGCCACAGCTTAGCATTTCTATGAAATACCCTATTTTTCGATTAACAGGCCTAACCCTGCTACTAGCAAGCGTGCTGACCTACTGCACGCCCGCCGCCGACGAGCAGGCCACTCCCCCACCCGCCCCTACCGGCCAAACCACCCAGCAAGCCAACTCGCGCCCTGCCCAGGTGAAAGCCGCCGTAGCCCACGACCTAGGGCACCTGCTGGCACTCATTGATGAGGAACTGCTACCCCTGAGCCAACGGCCCATAGCGCAGGCGCTGCCTATTGATTCGCTACGGCAAGCCTTCCGGCGCTGCCGGCTGGCGTACAAGCGCGTCGAGCCGTTTACCGAATACTTTTTGCCCGCCACCAGCCGGCTAGTCAATGGTGCGCCTGTGGCCGAAGTAGAGGTGGAAGAGACCAAGATGTTTGAGCCGGCGGGCCTGCAAGTCATTGAGCCGCTGCTGTACACCAGCCCCGCTCCGGCCGCCCAAGACACGGCTAGCCGCACAGAGTTGCGTCGCCAAGTGGTGCGCCTGCGGCGGCAGGTGCGCTCGCTCCAACTCTCGTGGGCCGACCAAGAGTTTACCGATGCCCACGTCTTCGACGCCCTACGGCAGCAGGTGTTTCGGGTAGTGGCTCTGGGTATCACAGGCTTCGATACGCCGCTGTGCCCCACCGCCACCCTGCCCGAAGCCGAGGCTGCCCTAGGTGCTTTAGAAGCGCCTTTGCGGCTGTACACCCTGGCTGGCGCTACCGCTGGCAAGCCAGCCAAGCCCACCGCGCAAGCCCGGTTGGCGGCGGCTCGCACGGCCCTACTACAGCAACAAGATTTTGCGTTGTTCGACCGCATAGGGTTTATTCGCAACCATGCCAACCCGCTGGGGCGAAGCCTATCGGCTTTGCAGAAGCAATTGCATATCGCGCCATTTCCGGGCGAGCTGCGGGCATTGCGGCCCGACGCGGCCACGCTATTCGATACGGGTGCGTTCAACCCAGATTTTTATACTGGCAATCAGCAGTGGTTTAGTAACCCGGCTAAGGTGGCCCTAGGTCGCGCGCTCTTCCACGACCCCGTGCTGAGCGGCGGCGGGGGCCGCTCCTGCGCCTCATGCCACCAGCCGGGCCGCGCTTTTACCGACGGACTAGCTTTGAGTGCCACGCTCAACGGCGGCACCCTGCGGCGCAATACGCCCACCATCCTCAACGCCGCGCTCCAGGCCGGGCAGTTCTACGACCTGCGCGCCCCCAACCTTGAAAACCAAGCCATTGACGTAGTCGGCAGCCGCGACGAAATGCACGGCTCGCTGGACGCTGCCGCTGGCCGCTTGGCCCGGCAGCCACGCTACGCTGCCCAGTTTCGTGCAGCCTTTCCTAGGACCGAAGCTGGCGCGCCGCTCGTGAGCCCAGTGCGCATCCAAAACGCGCTGGCTGCCTACGAGCGCAGCCTGGTGCGCCTCAACGCGCCCTTCGACCGCTACGTGCGCGGCGAGGCCGGGGCCACCATGAGCCCAGCTGCAGCGCGGGGCTTCAACTTGTATGCGGGCCGGGCGCGGTGTGCCACTTGCCACTTCTTGCCTCTTACCAATGGCACTGCGCCGCCTACTTTTCAGGACTCGGAAGCGGAGGTATTAGGCGTGCCCACGTGCCCCGGCAGCCGGCAGCTCGACCCCGACCTAGGCCGCTACGCCCTCACCAAGCTGGCTCCGTTGCGCCACTCCTTTAAGACGCCCACCTTACGCAACGTGGCCCTCACAGCGCCCTACATGCACAATGGGCAATTTCGCACCCTTGAGGAAGTTATTGATTTTTACAACGAGGGCGGGGGCGTAGGCCAGGGCATTGCGGTCGAAAACCAGACCCTGCCGCCCGATAAGCTGCACCTCACCCCCAAGGATGTGGCCGACCTCAAAGCTTTCTTAATAACCCTAACTGACACCGCTCGGCGATAGGCGCACCTAGGGCCAACGCTACGCCGGGAAGCGGATGGTGAAGGTGGTGCCCTCGTTCACCTGGCTTTGCACCTCGATGGTACCGCCCGCATTTTCCACTATTTTCTTCACCATGTACAGCCCCAGGCCCGAGCCTTCGACGTGGGTGTGCAGGCGCTGAAACAACTGGAACAACCGAGCTTGCTGCCACTCGTTCACACCCAGCCCATTATCCTGCACCTTGAGCACTAGCTGGTCGCCCTCGGCAGCGCAGGTCACGCGTATCTGGGGTGGCCGGCTGGGGTGGCGGTACTTGAGCGCGTTGCTGAGCAGGTTATAGAGAATGCTGCGGAGATTTTTTTCGGAAAACACGCGCGGCTGGCAGTTGTCCACGTCTACTTCGAGCTCGGCGCCGGCTTCGGTAAGCTGGGGCAGCAGGTCCTGGCGCACGTCTTCGACGATATTGGCTAGCAGCATCGTTACGGCAGGTTGCGCAAATTCTGATTGCAGCTTGGTCACATCGGTGAGGTGCGCGATGGTGCGCGTGAAGCGCTCGACTGAGCCGTGCATGCGGTCTAGCACAGAAGCCACTAGCTCGTCGGAGCGCCCCGCCGCGGGCAAGGCTTTCTTCAGCAAGTACAGCAAGCCTTCGATGTTAGTGATGGGCGCTTTAAGGTCGTGCGAGGCCGTGTAAATGAAGTTATCCAAGTCGATGTTCGTGCGCACAAGCTGCTTGTTGGCGTCGCACAACTCCTGATTGGCGGCAGTCAGCTTTTCGTTGAGGCGTTGCACCTGCTCACGAGCTCGCACTTGCTCGGTCACTTCAAACCCAAACACGAACACGCCATCTATCTCGCCGTGCTCGTTGTGGCGAGCTTGCTCGATGTAGTTGAAGTAGCGCTTTTCCAGCACGCCATCGGGCCGGGCCACGGCCACTAGCTTGTTTTCTGCCGTGTGGGTGCAGCCCGTTTCGTACACTTGGCGCAGGTCACTCCACACGGGCTGGTCCGCAAACTCGGGCACGGCAGTCAAGAGAGGCTGCCCAACCAGAGTGCGGTTATCAAACAGTGCCTGGTAGCGCGGATTCACGAGCTCGTACACAAAGTCGGGCCCCGACAGCACGCAAATAGCAGCTGGGGCCTCGGCAATGAGCTGCGCCAAGCGGCCGCGCTGGCGCTCGGCCTCGGCCCGCGAGGCATGGGCCTGCTGCGTGCGCTCCTGCACTCGGGCCTCCAGCTCTTGGTTGAGGCGTTCGAGTTCTTGGCGAGTTTGCACCTGTTCAGTTACCTCCGTTGCCACAGCTATTGCCCCCACTATTTCGCCGTCTTCGGCCCGCCAGGGCTGGTAGGTGACATGGTAGTACCCACAGTCGGACTGCCCTAGGTGCGCGCGGCTGAGCTTAACCCGCACCTCCCGAAACACCATAGCTTCGCCTTGCAATACCCGCTGCAACACTAAATCGAAACCTTGCCCTTGCAGCCTGGGCAATACTTCCATGATGGGTTGACCAAGCAGGTTCTCCCGTGTGCTACCTAGGAGCATTGCGTTGGCCTCGTTCATGAGCTCTACCACGTGCTGCGGACCGCGCAACACCGATATAGCCACGGGCGCCTGCTCAAAAAGCCGGTGCATGTCTTGCTGCTGGCGCTCGGCCCGCTGCCGGGCGGCCTGCTCGCGGGTTAGGCTGGCGTGCAGCTCCTCGGCCACTGCCTCGATAGGGTTATCGGTAGCAGCTGTGAAGCTGACTACCAACCTAGGCCCCTGGCGCTGCACCACTAGGTAGTAGCTAAATACCAGACCAGCAACCTCGCGGGTACTCTCATACTCGGCCCGCTCGCCTGATAAGTAGGCGGCTCGGTAAAAGGCAAACAACCCCTCATCGCCGGGATACAGGGTGCGTAGCGATTCGGTAGGCCGCGCCGGCAGCAGTATTTTTCGCTGCGCCACCGGGTTGAGGTACTCGAAAGCTATGTCAATAATAGCTTCATCGCCAGCCGCATACACGGGGCGCATTAGCATCATCCCCGTGGGGGCTATATCCAGCAGCACCTGAGCCAGCTCGTCGGGGACTATCGCGTCGGTCGATGATGCAGATTCCATGGAGCCTAGTACGCAAGCAGACGTGAGTTTGATATACAGCTTCCTCTGCACTAACTCGGTGGCAGCCATTACTGTGGCCTGGCCAGCCGCCGAGTATCCTCCGCCCGCGCCGCGCTATTTGGCCGCCATGTGCTCTAGCAGTAGGTAGCGGTCGCGGGTTTGGTCGGGCACTACCTCAGTTTTTACATCGAGGCGCAGCAGCTGGCCGCCCGCGCCGGGCTTGAGAGCAGGCCAAGTGAGCAGGCCGGCGCCGTTGGGGTTGCCGGTCTTGATGAAGTTAGCGAAGTACGCCTGCATGGTTTTCGACACCTGGTAGTCGTCGGGGGTCCAGGCAAATACTTTATTGCTGCCTAGGTTGCCCAGCGCGTATTCTATCTCGGCCGAGTGCACAGCGCCCTTAGCAGGCGGAGCCGGCTTGGCGTTGGGGTCGCCCTTGGTCACGCCACCAGCTAGATTGGCGGTGGCATTGCCCATTTCGGGCGTCATGACCGGGCGGGGACGGGCGTAGTAGTAGCGGTACACGGGCCGACCGCTAGTGTTGGCGTGCGCGTCGGCCCACTTCCAGGTGCTATAGCCCAGAAAGCGGTCGCCGGCCAAGTCAGTAGCGACTTGCTCTACCTCGGCATCGGAGGCAGCAGGATACAGGCGCAGCACCTCAGCGGCGCGGTCGCCAAAGTTTTTCTGCACGGCGGCGCGGTAGTTTTCCGCGGTCGGGGCAGCTTGGCCCAAGATGCCTTGGTAGCCACTTTCCTGCGAGTTCCAGCCCACCAGCAGCGGCACCTTAGCCTGCTGCCCAGCCAGAAAAATCTCCTTAGGTGACTGCGGAAACAAGTAGCCATCTACAATGGCCGAAAAGCGTGGGGCACCCTGCTTGCCACTGGCTTCTAGCACTTGCTGGGCCGGCAGCGCCCGCAGTGCGGCCAGTGAGCCCGCACCTAGGCTAGTACCCCAGGCCGCACCTGCCTGCTCGGCCTGCGCCAGTGCGGGCAGCGGCTGCAAGCCCAGCAGCGAACCGCTTTCGCCTATCGCGCCGGCTATCAGATTTTTAGAGAGCGGCGACGCCATTTGGGCGCTTACCGAGAATGAGCCGGCCGACTCCCCGGCGATGGTAATGTGCTGGGGGTCGCCGCCAAAGGCCGCGATGTTGTCCTTCACCCACTTAATGGCCGCGGCTTGGTCGAGCAGGCCATAGTTGCCCGAAGCGTGGTTCGGCGATTCCTTGGTCAGCTCAGGATGGGCTAGAAAGCCGAATGCACCTAGCCGGTAGTTAACCGTCACGGCTACAATGCCTTTCTGGGCCATGCTTTCGCCGTCGTAGCGCGGCTCCGAACCATCGCCCGCCACCAGCCCACCGCCGTAGAAATACACTAGCACCGGCCGCCGCTCGCTGGCCGCTTTCGCACCCGTCCACACATTCAGATACAAGCAGTCCTCGCTCACGCCGTTCGAGCGAAAGTTCATGTCGCCAAATAGCGGCAGTTGCATGGCTCTAGGTCCGAACTGCGTAGCCGGGCGCACGTTGGTCCACTTGGCGGCGGGCTGCGGCTCGCGCCAGCGTAGGCTACCCACGGGCGGCGCGGCATAGGGCACGCCCTTAAAGGCGTGGATGCCGCTCGGCAGTGCCGCACCGGCTAGCCGGCCGTTGGCAACTACTGCCTGGTTGTTGGCGAGGCCATCCGCTATTTTTTTATTCGGCTGAGCAGCGGCTATCGTTACTACTATACACGGCAGCGCAAGCGCAAGCAGACTTTTCATAGGTAGGTGGGAAAAGGAAGGGAACACAAGCTTGTACTTTTTGCCGCACGAGCCGCACAATAGTAAGAAGTTCTAGTGGAAGTTTTGCTTATTCATCAGCCTGACACGGGTTATTCCTCCCTTTCCTAAAAGCGCAAAAGCCCCGCTACCTCTCGGCAGCGGGGCTTTTTTTACCCTAGGGCACTTACGCTTACAGCAGCTCGGTGCTGCGCTTTACGAAGGCCGTGAGGGCTTCACCTTTCAGCATGCCCTGGGCTAGCAGCGCCAGGTCGAAGGCTTGCTTGGCGATAGTCTCACCACCGTCGGCCAGCACCTTGCTTACGAGGGGGCTGTTGGCGTTCACGGTCACGTCAAACGAGTCGGGCATTGAGCCAAACATCTGCATGCCGCCTCCGCCACCGGTGCGCTGCATGTCTTTCATGCGGCGCATAAATTCGTTTTGGGTGATAACTACCGGCGCATCCTGCGGCGACAAAGCCGCCACTTTGACGTGCATAGCCGGGTTGCTGATAGCGCCCGTGAATACTTCTTCGAGCTTCTTCTGGTCATCCTCGCTCAGCACGCTGGCGGGGGCTTCTTCCTTCTCGATGAGCTGGCCCACCGTGGCCGCATCCACGCGCTTAAATGAAGTCTTCTCTAGCTTCTGCTCGAGCTGGCCAATGAAGTGCGCGTCGAGCACTTGGTCCATGTTCAGCACGTCGTAGTCGCGCTCCTGGGCGGCTGCCACGAAGCCATGCTGCTGCTCAGCATCGGTGGTGTAAAGCACCACGGTATTGCCGTCTTTGTCCTGCTGGTTGGCCTGGATGTGCTCGGTGTACTCAGTGAGCGTGTACAGCTTGCCGCTCACGCTTTTCAGCAGCACGAAGTCCTTGGCGCGCTCGTAGAACTTGTCGTCCGAGAGCATGCCGTACTTCACAAACAGCCCAATGTCAGCCCACTTCTCCTCGTAGCCAGCGCGGTCCTTGCGGAATAGCTCAGCCAGCTTATCGGCCACCTTACGGGTAATATAGGTGTTGATTTTGCGCACGTTAGCATCAGCTTGCAGGAAGCTACGCGACACGTTCAGCGGAATATCGGGCGAGTCGATGACGCCGTGCAGCAGCATCAGGAACTCGGGCACTACGTCCTTCACCTCGTCGGTGATGAATACCTGGCGCGAGTACAGCTGAATCTTATTGCGCTGGAATTGCAGCTCGTCCTTCACCTTCGGGAAGTACAGAATACCCGTCAGGTTAAACGGATAGTCCACATTCAGGTGAATCCAGAACAGGGGCTCGTCCATCGACATGGGGTACAGCTCCTGGTAGAACTTCTTGTAGTCCTCGTCGGTGAGGTCCGAAGGCTGCTTGGTCCAGATGGGCGTGGTGTCGTTAATCAGCTCACCCTCAAATTCAATCGGAATTGGCAGGAACTTGCAGTACTTGGTGAGGATGGTCCGCAGCCGGGCCTCTTCCAAGAATTCGTCCGAGTCTTCGGCCACGTGCAGCACTACGTCGGTGCCGCGCTCAGCCTTGGCGTGCTCGCCGGTGGGCTCGTCAATGGTGTACTGGGTCGAGCCATCGCAGGTCCAGTGGGCGGTCAGGGCGCCTTCTTTGTACGACTGCGACCAGATTTCTACCTCTTTGGCCACCATAAAGGCCGAGTAGAAACCTAGGCCAAACTGCCCGATAATCTGGTCTTTCGCCTGGGCATCCTTCTCCTTGTACTTCTCCACAAACTCGGTGGCACCAGAGAAGGCAATCTGATTGATGTACTTCTTAATTTCGTCGGCCGTCATGCCGAGGCCGTGGTCCGAAATCGTAATTTTGCGCTGGTCTTTATCTACCGTCACGCGCACTTTTAGCTCGCCTAGCTCGCCTTTATACTCGCCTAGCGCGGCCAGGCTCTTGAGCTTCTGGGTAGCATCGACGGCGTTGCTGACCAATTCGCGCAGGAAAATCTCGTGGTCAGAATACAAGAACTTCTTGATAATCGGGAAGATGTTCTCGGTATGGATGGAGATGGAGCCGGTTTCGGACATCGGGGAATGAGCTAAGTGGAAACAATAAAAGGCTGACTAACAAGCAGCGCCTGTCAGTCAGCCCTCCTTTTCAAAGGCTGTTCCAAGGTGGTAGCCGCTGCCAGGTTGGCAGGAGCCGTGGAGCGCTACGGCCGGCGGTACGGGGCCCGCGGCTCCGATGCCTGGTAGGCTTCGGGGGCCATCGGTCCAAATGCCTCGTCCCACTCGGCCAGCAGGGCCGGTAGGCGCCGCGACTCGTTGGTGAGCCAGTGCATGGCCGATACCGATTGGCTAAAGAATTGAAAATCAAATCTTACGTGGTTCCGATTCAAAGTCAGCAAGGTCTCAATGGCTTGCTGATTGTAAATCTTGCCCGATGAGAGCACAATAACGGCCTGCTTTAGTGCCAGCCGCTCTGTTTTGGGTAGCCACTGCGAGCCCAACCATATCTGGTCGTATGCCGAAATGTCGGGCAGTGTATCAATCGCCAGCAAGCCATGCGTGATTTGCAGGCGAATAGCTACTTGCGAGAGCTGCTCCAACGCGGGCCGCAGGCGGCGCATATCGCGCCCGGCAGCCCACTCTACTCGTAAAAGATGCAACGGTTCGTCATGCTGGATTTTAAGTTCTTTGATGTCCGTAATAATCATAAAAGCGACGCGGAAGAAAGAAGATCTATCCTAGCGGTACGACTGAACGCACAGTAGGCAACATAATTTTATGCAAGAAAGCGGCGGACATACGCAGAAACCTTATTTCTGGTCGTGAAAAGCGCTCAAAAGACTCAAAATATATTAAATATAAGATAAATACAACAAACTCGGCTATTAAAGCCATATGTATTTGATGTATTGGCACCTACAACTAGCCAACAAATGTACTTCTGGCAAGCCTAGGTGATACAAGACAGGTGACACCAGCTACTTGCCACTGAGGACATTTTACCGTAGTATTTCACCTACTGACTTGCTGCTACAACGAGTAAATCAACGGCACCTATCGCATTGCATCGGTAGTGGTTTGGTAGTAACGCTAGAAGTAGTAATCGAAGTGTAAAATGATTTGCACTTAGTAAGTCGAGGCAGGCTAGCCAAGTGCTCATTCCCACCTCGCGCAGTGGGTGCGTGCTCCTTGTACCTAAGGCAGCCTTAGCTTACATAGCCTTACTCGTACACGAAACGTCGTTGCACGTGCGGACAGTAGCACCTCTTGTCTAGGTGTATCTTTGCCTAACTAGTGCAACCTCATAGTTGCCTGCCTTGTCAGTATATCGGTTGATTTAGCGTTACCGTGTTGCGGCCTGTTCTTCGCCCCTACCTTGCTTTGCTGCTACTGCTCTGCCTCATGCGGACGCTGCTGCCGGAGGCGTGGATATTGGCGTTGCACTCCCACGAGCACACTACCGAGGAGCCGGCCTTTGCGCCAGCCGCAAAGCATCAGCCAGGTAAAGCGCGACTCACGGCCAAGCACACCCACTGCCAAACCGAGCAGTTCTACAATGTGTCTTACCAGTCTGCGCCGCTGGTAGCCATTCCCCTCCCCCCACGCGAGCTGCACTATCGGCCGCTGGCTGTGCCCGCTACGCTGGCCTGCTCGGCCGCCGCGCTGCGGCGCTCGGCCCTGCGTGGCCCTCCGCAGGCCTAGCACCTAGGTAGCTGCTGGGTACCTAGGCCTGGCCTATCCTTTCCTTTTTGGTTTTTAATTTATTGGCTTTGGCTCTGCGGGCTGCGTGTGCAGCCGCGGGCTAGTGCTAAGCGCCAGTGCACCTACCGGGCAGCAGCCTCGTTTTTCCTTGCTTTTAAGGCCAATGGGCCCCGTCTGTGCGCGGGGACTTGCAAGCCAAGCTCGGACCCGGCTGCTTCGGCGCCTCTTTTCTAATTAGTGGGCTTTATGCTTCGTACCTCTTCTATGCTGGTGCTAGCCAGCACCTTGTCTTTTGCGGCAGTAGGTCAATCTACAACGCCTACGCCGGTAGCACGCCCGCGGGCAGCGGGGCCAGTCAGCGGCCGCCTTACAGATGCCACCACGGGTGAGGGCCTGCCCGGCGTCAACGTTATTTTTCCCGACCTCAAGCAAGGCACGGCCACCGACGCCGAGGGCCGCTTCAGCTTCGCCAACCTACCTAGGGGCCGGTTTACGGTTCAGATTACTTCCCTAGGGTACAATACGATAAGCCAGCTAGTAGACACTGGCAGTGGCCAGCCGCTCGACTTCAAGCTGAGCCCCACGGCCACTGAGATTGGGCAGGTGGTGGTGACGGGCGTGAGCCAGGCTACGGAACTGCGCCGCTCGCCAGTGCCCACCACGGTGGTAGACCGCACGCGCCTCAACCAGACCTCGGCCACCAACGTGATTGACGCCATCGCGCACACGCCGGGCATCAGCCAGATTACCACGGGTGCGGCCATTAGCAAGCCGGTGGTGCGTGGGCTGGGCTACAACCGCGTAGTGACCCTGAATAACGGCGCAAAGCAGGAGGGCCAGCAGTGGGGCGATGAGCACGGCATTGAGCTAGATGAGTTTAGCATCGACCGGGCTGAGATTATCAAAGGGCCGGGCTCGCTGCTGTATGGCTCCGATGCCATGGCGGGGGTTATCAACTTCCTGGCGCCTGACCCCATCGCGGAGGGCCGCATCACGGGCCAGGCCGTGGCCAACTACCAGACTAATAACCGCCAGCAGGGCTACTCGCTCGAAAATGCGGGTAACCTCAACGGCTTCAACTGGCTGGTGCGGGGCACCCGTAAGGTGGCCGGCGACTACCGCAACCGCTACGACGGACGGGTTTTCAACTCAGGCTTTAATGAGTGGGACGCCAACGGCTACGTGGGCCTGAATAAAAGCTGGGGCTACTCACACCTCACCTTCAGCTCGTTTAACCAAAATGTGGGCTTGATAGAAGGCGAGCGCGACAGCTTAACCGGGCGCTTTTTGCGCGAGGTGGCCGTGAACGGCCAAGCCGAGCCGCAGGTAGTGACCGACAACCAATCGGGCTACACCTTGCAGGTGCCGCGCCAGCGCATCAACCACCTTCGGATTGGCACCGACAACAACTTTATCATCGGGCAGCGCGGCGGGCGCTTGGCCTTGCAGGTCAACTACCAGCAGAACCTGCGCCGCGAGTTTGGCAACGTACTGGCGCCCGATACGCCCGACCTGTACTTCCAGCTGCGCACCGTGGACTACGCGCTGCGCTACTTCTTGCCCGAGTTAAATGGCTGGAACCTGGCCGTGGGCACCAGCGGCCTGCACCAGCAAAACCGGAACCTAGGGCAGGAATTTCTCATTCCGGCTTACAAGCTGAATGAGGGCGGCGTATTTGGGGTCATCAAGAAATCGCTAGGCGGGCTCGACCTCAGCGGCGGCCTGCGCTACGACGTGCGCCGCATCCGGGCCCAAAGCCTGTACCTCGATGCCGACGAGCAGCCCGTGCCCGCCGGCACGGCCGGCGCCGAAACCAAGTTTTCGGGCTTCGAAAGCACCTTTAATAACTACAGTGGCAGCCTAGGTGCCGCCTACAGCTTTAGCGACCGCCTCACGGTGAAGGCCAACCTGTCGCGCGGCTTCCGCGCGCCCAACATTGCCGAACTGGGCTCGAATGGCGTGCACGAGGGCACTATTCGCTATGAAGTGGGCCAGCCGGGCCTGCAGGCTGAAACCAGTTTGCAGGTCGATGCGGGCGTGAGCTACGTGAGCGACCATGTGCGCTTTAGCGTCGATGCGTTTGAGAACAGCATCTCGAACTACATTTTTGCGCGGCGCGTGCTCAACCAGGCTGGCACCGACTCGCTGGTATCGACGGGGCCCAACATCGGGCTGTTCAACTACGTGCAGGGCCAGGCGCGGCTGCTGGGCGGCGAGGTTACGCTCGACTTTCACCCGCACCCGCTCGACTGGCTGCACTTCGAGAACTCGTTTTCGATGGTGCGCGCCCGCCAGCTCGACGTGCCCGACGAGCAAAAGTATTTGCCCTTCATCCCGGCCGACCGACTGCAATCGGAGCTGCGCGGCAACTTCCGCCGCCAAGGCAAGCGCCTCACCAACGTGTACGCCCGCTTTCAGCTAGAGCAGACGTTTGCCCAAAACCGCTTTTTCGGGGCCTTCGACACCGAAACGGCGACGCCCGCCTATACTTTATTTAACGCTGGCGCGGGCACCGACGTGGCCGACAGTAAGGGCCGGACGCTGTTTTCGGTCTTCGTGACGGCTAATAACTTGTTCGACGTGGCCTATCAATCGCACCTGAGCCGGCTCAAGTATGCGGCCATCAACTACACCAATGGCCGCCAAGGCGTGTTTAATATGGGCCGCACAGTGAGCGTGAAAGTAGTAGTGCCTCTGGCATTTAAATAGCACCTAGGCCGGGGCTAGGGTTACTTTCGCACCCAAACCCCGGCCTTTGCGTTTAGGCCACTACACGCGCACGCTACTTTAGTTATGGGCCATTCGCACGACCACGGCCACGCTGGCCACGTACACGCCGCCCCGCCGGCCGGGGGCAAGTTTAGTGCTGCCTTTGCCTGGGGCATTGGGCTGAACCTAGCCTTTGTCATCATCGAGGCCGTGGGCGGGCTGTGGGCCAACTCGGCCGCCGTACTCTCCGATGCGGGCCACAACCTGAGCGATGTACTGAGCCTGGCCCTAGCCTGGGGAGCCGCCTGGTTGGCGGGCCGCCCGGCCACGCCGCGCTACACCTTCGGCTACCGCGGCGCCACCATTCAGGCAGCCTTGGTGAATGCCGCTTTGCTCTACGGGGCCCTAGGGTTCATTTTGTGGGAAACCATCGACCACCTGCGCCATCCAGAGCCTGTGAAGGGCGGCGCCGTGATGCTACTGGCCGGCACCGGCATTTTGATTAATGGTTTCACGGCCTGGCTGTTTAGCGCTGGCCAAAAGGGCGACGTGAACGTGCGCGGTGCCTACCTGCACATGCTCACTGATGCGCTTGTGAGCCTAGGTGTGGTGATAGGCGGCGCCATCACGTACTTCACCAAGGTGACGTGGCTCGACCCTGTTATTAGCCTCGGGCTGCTGGTGGTGATTGCGGTAAGCTCGTGGGGGCTGCTGCGCGATACTATTCGCCTCGGGCTGCAAGCCGTGCCCGATGGTATCGACCTCGAAAAAGTTCGGCAGTTTATGCTCGGCCAGCCGGGCGTGCAGAGCCTGCACGACCTACACATTTGGAGCATGAGTAGCGATGGCCACGACACGGCTCTTATGGCCCACCTAGTGCGTCCCGGCGGGGCCGACGCAGCTTGGCTAGCCAACCTATCGGCTGGGCTACTGCGCGAATTTCACATTCACCACAGCACGGTGCAGGTCGAGGATACCGAGCTGCCCGACGGCTGCCAAAGTGGCTGCGCGGTGCCTGCCGCGGCCCACGCCTAGTAGTGGAGCTGGCATAAAAGGTGCTTGGCTAAGTAGAAGCTCGGCGTGCTTTGCACTGGCCGCATCAAAAACTTACCCTAACCTTCACCTAGGCTTTTCACGTTAAAGTAGCTCAGCTAGTTAGCTGCTCATCCTATTCTCATGAAAAAAGTATTTTTGCTAGCCGCCTTTGCTGTAGCTAGCCTGGCCGCTACATCGGCCCACGCCCAAACGACCCCAACTGACCCGACGCTTACGCCCGCCCCTACCTCGCAGGATGCAAAAGCTACCTACGAGCAGCAGCGCGAACAGCGCCGGGCTGCCAACGAATCGGTGAAAGAAAGCAAGCGCGAGCTGCAAGCGCAGCAGCAGCAAGCCGACGACCTCAAGCACCAGATGCGCGCCCAGCGCGCCGCTGCCAAGCAGCAGAAAGAGCAGCTTAAGATGCAGCAAAACGCTGAGAAATCGGCTCGTATGCAAGAAAAGGCTGCCAAAGAGCAATTGAAAGCCCAGCGCAAAGCTGAGAAAGCCGCTCGCGACTAACCACAAGCACATTCAGTTAGAATTAAGTTGGAAAACTCCGGCCCTGGCCGGAGTTTTTTCGTTTGCGCTTATTCCTACTCTTTCCTTCGCTTTTTTCGCCCTCTCGCATGGCTGCCAAAAATCCCGTTCGCTATTATCCGCTGCACCATTTTGTGTTGCTGCCGCTCACGCTGGTAATGGTCATTTATACCATACGCCGCTATGTGGGCGTGGCCGGCGATGATTCTGAGATTTCGCGACTTTGGTTTTCGCTAGCGGCCGTTACGCTCTTTTTCTTTGTGGCGCTTGTGATGTTGCGGCAGCACTATGCCCTCATCTTACAAGACCGCATAGCGCGGGTCGAAGTGCGTCAGCGCTACTTTGAAGTGAGTGGGCAGCGCTTTGCAGAGCTAGAGAAGAATCTCACCCTTAAGCAAATTCTGACCCTGCGCCTAGCGGGTGACCAGGAGCTACCTGCCCTTGCCCAAGCCGCCGCCCGCGAGAAGCTTTCGCCCCAAGACATTCAGGCCCGCATCAACGATTTTCAGTTTGACCCCATGCGGGTGTGAGGAATAGGGGCCAAACCCTGTGCTTTGCCGCTTGGTTAACCAGAGGCAAAGCCGCTAGCTTATGAACGCATTTTGTGACCGCGTTGCCCTTACGCATCCCATTATTCAGGCTCCGATGGCTGGGGTGTCTACTTTGGCACTGGCCCTGGCCGTGTCGCGGGCCGGCGCACTAGGCTCCTTGGCGACAGGCGCCCCCCCAGATGCGGTGGTAGTGGCTCAGCAATTAACTGAGCTGCAAACGGCCACGGACCGGCCGTTTAACGTCAATGTTTTTTGCCACGAGCCAGCCACGCCCGACCCTGCTCACGATGCGAACTGGCTGACCTATCTACGGCCTTACTTCCAAGAGCTAGGCAGTGAGCCGCCCACCAGCCTGACGGAAGTATACCCCAGCTTCCGGGTGCACGATGCCTTACTGCAAGTGTTAATAGCCGCTCGGCCGCGGGTGGTGAGCTTTCACTTTGGCTTGCCCACAGCGGCGCAAGCCAGTGCCCTGCGCCAAGCCGGCGTATTGCTGCTCGCGTGCGTTACGTCGGTGGCCGAGGGCCAAGCCGCCGCGGCCCTAGGTGCCGATGCGCTAGTGGCCCAGGGCATTGAGGCCGGCGGGCACCGCGGCGTGTTCGATGTTGCAACTGACACCTTTTTGCCAGCACTCACCCTAACGCGACAACTGGCGCAGGCCCTACCCTTGCCCATAGTGACAGCCGGCGGGCTTATGACTGGGGCCGACATAGCAGCAGCGCTAAGCGCGGGCGCGGCGGCTGCGCAGCTGGGCACTGCCTTTATCGCCTGCCCAGAGTCGGGGGCTAGTGCGGCGTACCGAGCGGCGCTGCTTCAGCAGCCGCCTCTGCCCACGGCGCTCACCGATGTTATTTCGGGGCGGCCGGCGCGGGGCTTGATTAACCGCTTTATGCTGGATATTGACCAGCCGGGCCGGCCGACCACTGCCGCCTACTCGCGGGCTTACCTGGCTGGCAAGGCTTTGGTGGCCGCCGCTCAGCAAGCCGGAGAGCCCGGCTTTGCCGTGCAGTGGGCCGGCACCGGAGTGGGGCTGGCACGCGCCCTGCCCGCCGCCGAGCTAGTGCAGGTACTGGCCAATGAACTGCGAGCGGCGATGCCCGTACCAAACTAAATCTTCGTATTAATGACCGGCCTGCCTTCAGCTTGTTGCTGAGCGGCCACAAAGCTGCGGTAGCACAGAACTCGTGCTACGCGCCCTATTTTCACTCTCATGATTCTATACAACGTTACGACCAGCCTCGAGCCCCGCATTGCCGATGAGTGGGTAGCTTATATGCTTGGCCACCATATGGCCGAAGTAGTGGGCACCGGCTGCTTCATCAAAAGCAGCTTGCTGCGCCTACTCAATGAGGAAGACGACGGCATCACGTATGCCGCTCAATATTTTGCCATTAGCCTCGAGCAATTGGAAGCCTACCAGGAGCATTTTGCCCCCGCCCTACGCGAGGAAATGGACAAAAAGTTTAAGGGTAACTACGTTTCCTTCCGCACGGTGCTGGAAGTGGTAGAGTAGTCAAGCGCTTATTGCTACTGCGCCTCAATGTCCGACTGTAGTGATTCAGTCGGACATTATTTTTTAGAAGCGGCCGCCTAGGTCCGCACTGCGCGCCAAACTACTTATCAGCCTGCCCAACTACTTCTATACTACTATTCTCAACTATCTTAGTAAGCTTAACCATAACAACTTCCTAGCAGCTGTTTCGTTTAGCTAAGCCGATACTCACTTAGCTAACCAACGTGCTATCTCATGGAAGAAGAAAACAACATTAGCCGGCGCAAGCTGCTCGGTGGCCTAGGTGCCAGCCTAGCTGCTGCGGCCGTATCGCCCATCTTATCGGCCGAGGCGGCCCCTGGGCCTACCGCAGCTCCGTTGCAAGACCCCACCACCAAGTACCCTAGGCCTCCCTTCAAAGGTCAGTCGCAGCCCTGGCCCGGCCTAGCCAGCCAGATGGACCCCAAGCCTGACCACGGCGAAACCAGCTATAAAGGTTCGGGCCGCTTGCAAGGCCGCAAGGCCCTCATCACGGGTGGCGACTCGGGCATGGGCCGCGCCGCGGCTATTGCATACGCCCGCGAGGGCGCCGATGTAGCCATCAACTACTTACCTGCCGAAGAGGCGGATGCTAAAGAAGTTATTGCTCTTATCAAGAAGGAAGGCCGCAAGGGCATTGCCATTCCGGGCGACCTGCGCGACGAGGCTTTTTGCAAGAAGCTAGTCGATGAGGCTGTGCGACAGCTAGGCGGGCTCGACATCGTGGTCAGCAACGCCGGCCGGCAGCAAGCGCACGCTTCTATATTGGACATCTCGACCGAGCAGTTTGACTGGACGATGAAGACCAACATCTACGCGCCGTTCTGGATTATCAAAGCCGCGCTGCCGCACCTGCCGCCCGGCTCGGCCATCATTGGCAGCACCTCGGAGCAGGCCACTGACCCTTCGGAGGACCTCTACGACTACGCCCAAACCAAGGCAGCCACCACTAATTACGTGCGCTCGCTGGCCAAGCAGCTAGCACCTAAGGGTATCCGTGTAAATGGCGTAGCACCTGGCCCTATCTGGACGCCCTTGCAAGTGAGCGGCGGCGCCACTCAGGAAAAGCTGAAGGAATTTGGCGGTAACACGCCGATGAAGCGCCCCGGACAGCCTGTCGAGCTGGCCAGCATTTATGTGCAGCTTGCTGCCAGTGATGCCAGTTATGCCACCGGCCAGATTTATGGCTCGGCAGGTGGCAAAGGCATGCCCTAGGGTGCCCACCACGTCCTTTAAAACACGTTTGTCATGCTGAGCTTGCGAAGCATCTTAACACGTTAGAGCTGATAACCCTGACGTGATAAGATGCTTCGCAAGCTCAGCATGACAAACGTGTTTTTTTCGGTTAGTAGCGGCTCCTACTTGCCCATCGGGGTCACGCCCATGTTGTAGAAGGCAAAGCTCCAGATGTCGGCCCACTCGTCGATTTGCAGTTTAGTGCTTTTGCCAGCGCCGTGGCCCGCGTTTACGTCGATGCGGATGAGTGTGGGGTTATTGCCAGCTTGGTCGGCTTGCAGCTGAGCGGCAAACTTGAAGGAGTGCGCCGGCACCACACGGTCGTCGTGGTCGGCGGTGGTGATGAGCGTGGCGGGGTAGCTGGTGCCGGGCTTAAGGGTGTGCAGCGGCGAGAACTTGTAGAGGTTCTCAAACTGCGCCTTGTCGTCGGAAGTGCCGTACTCGGGCGCCCAGTTCCAGCCAATAGTAAACTTCTGGTAGCGTAGCATATCCATCACGCCCACGGCCGGGAAGGCCACCTTGCAGAGGTCGGGCCGCTGGGTCATGGTAGCGCCTACTAGTAGTCCACCGTTCGAGCCGCCCGCAATAGCAAGGTGGTCGGCGTCGGCATACCCTAGGACCTTCAGGTACTCGGCCGCCGCGATAAAGTCGTCAAAGACATTTTGCTTATTGGGCGTCATGCCGGCCTTGTGCCAGGCCTCGCCGTATTCGCCGCCGCCGCGCAGGTTAGGAATGGCCAGCACGCCGCCATTCTCCAACCACAGCATGCGCGCGGCCGAGAAGCCTGGCGTCAGTGACACGTTAAAGCCGCCGTAAGCGTAGAGGTACGTCGGGTTTTTGCCGTTGAGCTTCACCCCCTTTTTGTGGGTGATGAACATCGGAATCTTAGTACCGTCCTTGCTGGCGTAGAACACCTGCGTGGTGAGGTAGTCCTCTGGTTTCACGTCCACCTTCGGTGCCTTAAATACGGTGCTTTGGTTGGTGGCTGGGTCGTACTTGTAGATGGTGGTGGGGTAGGTAAACGACGTAAACGCGTAATACAGGTCCTTATCAGTGCGCCGCCCGCCAAAGCCGCCCGCCGTGCCGATGGCTGGCAGCTCTACATCGTGCTTATACTTACCGTCTTCGGTGTACACCTTCACCTGCGAGCTAGCGTCGTGCAGGTAGGTAGCCAGCAGCATGCCCGCCGCCTGGCTGATGCCTTCGAGCTTTTCCTTGGCTTCCGGAATTACGGTTTTCCAACTGGCCGGCTGTGGGTGCTTGGGGTCGATGCGCACCACTTTGTAGTTGGGCGCGTGGTCGTTGGTGTACACCAGCAGCTCGCCGCCCACGTTGCCGATTACACTGGTATCGTACTCGTAGCTGGGTTGCAGCGTGGCCCAGGTAGTAGCTTGTTTGGGGTCTTTGAGGTCGCGCACCAGTAGCTGGTTGCCATCGGCCTTGCTGTCGGTAAGCGAGAGAAAAAGAAAGCGCTCATCCTCCGTTACGCCCGCAATGCGGAAACCTAGGGCTTTGGTTTTGTCTTCGTACACCAGCTTGTCTTGGCTCTGCGGGGTGCCGAGTTGGTGGTAGTACACCTTGTGGTACTCATTTTTACCGGCTAGGCTGTTTTCGCCAGCCTTAGGCGCGTCGTAGCCGCTGTAGTAGAAGCCTTTACCGGCCCACGAAATGTCCGATACCTTTACCCAGTTTAGCTCGTCGGGCAGGGGCTGGCGGGTTTGCATGTCGAGCAGGTGCACCTTCTGCCAGTCGGAGCCGCCACCACTGGTAGCATAAGCCAGGTAGCGGTGGTCGTTGCTGAAGTGCATGCCGGCCAGGGCAGTAGTGCCATCGGCCGAAAACTTGTTGGGGTCGAGCAGCACCACAGCGTTCTCAAGCGGCTCGCCTTTCTTCACGGCGTACACCACCGCTTGGTTTTGCAGGCCATCATTCTTGCTGAAAATTAGCAAGTCGCCCTCTACGCTGGGTACGCCGTAGCGCTCGTAGTTCCAGAGGGTAGTGAGGCGCTCGCGCACCTTGTCGCGAAACGGGATGCGGCTAAGATAGTCGAAGGTCACCTGGTTTTCGGCCGTCACCCAGGCTTTGGTTTCGGGCGAGTCTAGCTCTTCGAGCCAGCGGTAGGGGTCGGCCACGGTGGTGCCGAAGTAGTTGTCGGTGTGCGCATCGCGGCGCGTTTGGGGGTAGGTCAAGGCAGTAGAAGTAGCGGTGGGTTGCGAGCGCTCGGCAATTGCCGACTCGGTGAGGGCATCGTGGCCGCCGTTGGTTTTGGAAGGAGAAATACCGGCGTGGCGGGGCGGCGACGTGCGGCAAGCCGCCAGCAGCAATAAACTCGCCGCCGCGGCCGAAATAGAGGTTGCTTTCATAGAGCTGGGAGGAGAGAGTCGAAGGTCATTGGCGGCCCACCGGGCCCCGCCCTAGGTAGCCGCTGAACCCGCGGGCGGGCTCGGGGATTCGCTTTCGCGCTCGCGCAGGGCCTCGGCCACGCGGCGGGCCACCATTTCTTCTACCTGCCGCTGCTGGGCGGGGCTCAGCTCAGAGGCTAGGCTGGTCATACGCCGCATTTGGCGAATCTCGCGGCTCATGCTTACGCGCAGCAAGGCAAACAACACCAAGCTTACAATGCTCAGAATGAGGGCTAGTGGCGCAAAAAAGCGGTTGAGCACGGGCTCGGTGGCGGGGGCACTGGCGCGGGCAGCCGGCCCACTGGCAGCACCAGCTTCGGCAGCCTCGGCCACGCCAGGGGCAGCACGCACTGAGGTATCGGCCGTAGGGGCTTCCTCTTCGCGGCCGGGGGGCAGGCCGGTTGTCACGTAGTCAGTCAGCTTTTTTTCGAGCCCTTGCAGGCGGGCTAGGCGAGCGGGGTCGCGCTGACGGGCGGGCGACGACCGCAGGCGGGCAATAATAGCCTTAGTAAGTGCCGCTATGCGAGCCGGGTTGTCCTTCAACCCTTTATAGATGCGCCCCTGCCCCTCGATGGGGGCATACAGCAGCGAATACACTCGCAGGCTGTCGGGGCGCAGGCTAGTGGCCAGGGTGCTTAGGTTGCCGTCGCAGCGCAGCGTGCGCTTAAGGTTGGGGCGGCCGGCATCTTCGTACACGAAGCGCGCCGTGGCGCACCACACCTGCACCTTGGCTTCGTCGAGCGAGGGCTGGCCGAGGGGCGTTTGGGCGCGGGCCGAGGGGCTGCCAAGCAGGAGCAGGTAGCCCAGGAGGCCAGCCCCAAAGGCCCAGCGGCGCAGCTGAAAACGGGAGTGTAGCATACCGAGTAAACGCCTAAAAATGGATGGGGGCCGGAAGGTACAACCCCATCCGGCCCCGGTTACAATCTACAAACTTCACAGGCACCTTGCTTTAGTGCTAGGTGCCGCTGCTACTTGCCAGCCGGCTCAGGTGCCACGCGCGTGGGCGTTTGCTGCCCAGCTACAATGCCAGTGGCGCTGCGCGCAATAGCTGAAATAACGTTGGTCATATTCTTCACATCGAGGCTACTGACTTCGTCGTCGACGCTGTGGTAGAGCTTGTCGGTCGGAATCTGGTCGGTGCTGATGGTGTGGGCGGGCACGCCTAGCTGGGCCAGCGTGGCGTTGTCGGAGCGATAGAACAGGTTTTGCTCGGGGTATGGGTCGGGCTCAAACTTGAACTCAGTGCCTTGCAGATTGGCTTGCAGTAGCTTGCCAAAATCTGACTTGTCGTAGCCCGTGATGAAAGCCGTTTTGGGACCGAACTTGGCTTCCTTGCCTATCATCTCGATATTGAACATGGCTACTATCTCCTTCGGGTCGAGCTGCTTGGTGAAGTAGCGCGCGCCAAAGCCGCCTATTTCCTCGGCCGTGAAGGCCACAAAAATCAATGACCTAGCGTTGTCGTTGCGCTTTTTAAAGTATTCGGCCAAAGCCACCACCGCCGTGGTGCCGCTGGCATCGTCGTCGGCGCCGTTGGCGATGGAGTCACCGGCCACAGGCTTGATAATTCCTAGGTGGTCGTAGTGGCCCGAAAAAATGACTTTCTCCGGGGCCAGCTTGGCGTCGCGACCGGGCAGATAGCCCACCACGTTGCGCAAAGTCACGGCGTTGGTAGCGGCGCTGGCGGCCACTCGGAAGGTAGTGACTTTGGGCGTAGCTGCTTCAGCCAACACTAGCACGCTCGAGTAGGTGCTGCTAGTAGCTTCGCCGCGCAGCCTAGGCTTGCCAAATTGGCTCAGCATGGACTGAAAAGTAGCCGCTTGCGCGGGGTCAAATACGACGAGCGTGTTTTTGCTAGGCCGCAGAATCTCCCGGTAGTGCGCCTGCACTTTTTCTTCTGGCCCTAGCACCAACACCTGCACACTGTCGCGCTCTGTCCAGCTTAGCTGAGACTGTGTAGTGAGGGCAAAAGCCCGGCTAGCGGCTACCGGCGCGCCATTGAGCGTCACTTGCAGGCTGGTCACGCCCGACTGATAGGCCGGAAACTCCTGCATGAAGCTATTCTGGCCCGGCAGCGGCTGCAAGCCGATACGCTTGAACTCGCCGGCCAAGAACTCGGCCGCTTTCAGCTGGCCGGGCTGGCCAGTGGCGCGGCCCTGCATATCGTCGGCAGCTAGGGTGGTGAGCACGCGCTTCACCGTCGCGGCCGACACGGCCGTTTTGGTTTGGGCGGTGGCCGACAAAGTACTGGCTACCGCTAAGCAGCCCAGAAGCAAGGAAATACGCATTAAGAGTAATTAAAAACTAGCGCGTGGGCGCGGTAAGCAATGGGTCGATGGCTACCACGGCGGCAGCCATATCGGCTTCGCTGCCTAGGTTGCCCTTGCGGGCCTTAAGGGCAGCCAAGGCGGCCGGCTGGCCGGCAAGGGCCTGCTCGAGACTACCGCGCTTGAGGCGCATAGGCACAAAGCGGCCATCGGCCCAGCGCAGGTAGTAAGCAGTTTGGGCCTCCAGGGCATCAACGCTTGAGCTTGACGCATAGGCACTGCCTTGAGTAGCCTGCTTCACAATAGTTTTGCGCACAAACTTTAGTAGTTGTGCGTGGGTGCCATCAGCCAGTACTTCGCCGCAGCCACCGCCTACTTCGGTGGGCAGTGTGGGGGCCGGGTAGCACACAAAGCGCCGCGTGGCGAGCGTAAATTCTTTTACCTTCGTCACGGACACCGCTACTGAGTCGCCATTGGGCCGCTTGGCCCGCACCTCTTGGTTGTGCACGTCGTATTTGAGCGGGGCCTCTATCGGCTTGCTATTACCATTGAGCAGCAGTTGGCCAGGGGCCCAGGCCGGCATTAGGAATACACTGCCTTGCACGGATTCATTGGCTCGGGGGGCCATGAAGTAACCTAGGGCAAACCGGTCGTTGAGGGTGCCGCCGCGCGGGTCGGTGTGCAAATCACTAATCTGCGCCATTCCTACTAGTGGCAGTGCAAGGCAGGCAAGAACTAAAAGCGAGGTGCGCATGAGCTGGCTTCTTACTGGGTTTAGGTAATCTGCTACAAACTAGGGAATAATGGCGACAAGCTGCTAGGCCACCGTCAGCACCAGGTCATCGGCCAGCACGCGGGTGCCTTCGCCTAGGGTGATGGTACCTACCGTAAGGTCGTCGGGGGCAGTGATGGTGGTTTCCATCTTCATGGCTTCGATAACGAAGAGTGGCGTGTTTTTCGTGACCTGCTGGCCGGCTTCTACCAGCATTTTACTGAGCAGGCCTTGCAGCGGAGCGGCAATCTGCTTTGAATTGGCGCGGTCGGCCTTGGCGTTGTGCACGGTTTTCACTTCCACGCCCTGGTCGCGTATCTCCAGGTTACGCGTCTGGCCGTTGAGGGTGAAGAACATGGTGCGCATACCCTCAGCGTTGACTGGGCCGATGCTTTGCAAGCGGATAATAATCGACTTGCCCCGCGCTATTTCGATAATAGTTTCCTCGCCTTCCTTCAGGCCAAAAAAGAACACGGGCGTGGGCACGCGGCTCACGTCGCCGTAGCTCTTGCGAAATTCCCAGTAATCGGCAAACACCTTGGGATAGAGCAGGCTAGAAAGCAGGTCGGTAAACTGCGCGTAGGGGTGCGTTTTCTCAAATTCGGCCCACTCCTTCTCGAAGTCGATGGGCGCCAAATGCTCGCCCGGCCGCTCAGTAAAGGGCTTCTCGTCGCGCAGCACGGCGTGTTGAATGTCCGTGGGCCACCCGCCCTCGGGCTGGCCAATGTCGCCGCGCAGCAGCTCGCGCACCGACTCGGGGAAATTCAGCGTCGGGCCTTTCTCCAGCACGTCTTGCGGCGTCAAGTTATTAGACACCATAAATAGGGACAAGTCGCCGACCACCTTCGAGGAAGGCGTCACCTTCGGAATGTCGCCGAGCAGTTCATTGGCATCGTGGAAGCGCTGCTTCACTTCTCCAAACTTGTCAAGCAGCCCTAGGGCCGCCGCCTGGGGCCGCAGGTTGGAGTACTGCCCGCCCGGTATTTCGTGCTCGTAGACCTCGGCCGTACCGGCCAGCAGGCCGCTCTCGAAGGGATAATACTGCTCGCGCAACGCCTCGAAGTAGTCGCTGAATTGGTTGAGGCTGGTTTGGTCGAACTCGCGGTGGCGGGGCGAGTGGCGCAGCATCTCCACCACCGAGTTGAAGTTGGGCTGCGAGGTAAGGCCTGAGAGACCACCTAGGGCCACATCAATAACGTTTACGCCCGCTTCCACGGCCTTGAGGTAGGTGGCGGGCTGCAGGCTGCTGGTATCGTGGGTGTGCAGATGAATCGGAATTTTCACCGTTTCGCGCAGCGCGGGTATCAGCTCGGCGGCGGCGTAGGGCTTGAGCAAGCCGGCCATATCCTTGATGCAGAGAATGTGCGCACCCGCTTCCTCTAGTTGGCGCGCCAGCGTGAGGTAGTAGTCGAGGTTGTACTTGGGCCGGCTGGTATCCAGGATGTCGCCGGTGTAGCAGATGCTGCCTTCGGCCAGGCCGGGCGTTTGCTTGCGCACGTAGTTGATGCAGCCTTCCATGCCCTTCATCCAGTTCAAGGAGTCGAAGATGCGGAACAGGTCGATGCCTTTTTCGCTGGCCGTAGCTACAAATTTTTCCGTCAGATTATCCGGATACGCTTTGTAGCCCACCCCATTAGCCCCGCGTATCAGCATTTGCAACATGATGTTAGGCACCGCTGTGCGCAGCCGCGTGAGGCGAGCCCAGGGGTCTTCGTGCAAAAAGCGCAGGGCCACGTCGAAGGTCGCACCGCCCCACACCTCCATCGAGAACGTCTGCGGGTGCTGGCGGGCGTAGCGGTCGGCCACCTTCAGCATGTCGATGGTGCGCATGCGGGTAGCCAGCAGGCTCTGGTGGGCGTCGCGCAGCGTGGTGTCGGTGTAGTGGATGGCGGGCTCGGCGCGCAGCCACTTGGCAAACTCATCGGGGCCTAGGGCCAGCAGCTTCTGGCGGGTACCATCGGCGGGGGCCACGCTGAGGTCGGCGGCGGGCAGCGGAGGCTTGCGAATCTGGCGGCGCTCGTCCACGCGGCCGGCTACGTCGGGGTTGCCGTTCACGGTTATCTCCCCGATGAAATTGAGGGTGCGCGTGGCGCGGTCGAGCCGGGTCTTAAACTGCAGTAGTTCGGGGTGGTCCTTAATAAAGTCTACCGTGGCGTGGCCGGCTTGGAAGTCGGCATTGCGGACGATATTCTGCAAGAACTGCATGTTGGTTTTCACCCCGCGTACCCGAAACTCATCCAAGGTGCGCAGCATCTTCTGAGCCGCGCTGGCCAGCGTGGGCGCCTGGGTTGACACCTTCACTAGTAAAGAATCGAAGAACGGCGAAATAACCGCACCCTGGTACACCGAACCCTGGTCGAGCCGAATACCGAAGCCGCCCGCCGAGCGGTAGGCCACCACCGTGCCGTAGTCAGGCTTAAAGTCGTTGGTGGCGTCTTCGGTCGTGATGCGGCACTGCACGGCCACCCCCATGCGTGGCACCACCACATCGGGACCTAGGCCGATTTCGGGTGCTTCGAGCGGGAAGCCCGAGGCAATGAAGAGCTGGGTTTTAATCAAGTCCACGCCCGTTATCATCTCGGTCACGGTGTGCTCGACCTGGATGCGGGGGTTCACTTCGATGAAATAAATGCGGTCGAGTTCGGGGTTGACCAAGAACTCGACCGTGCCTACGTTATCGTAGCCCACGGCACGGCCAATCTGCAAGGCGTATTCGTAGAGCTTGCTGCGTAGCGACTCGGTTAGGTCTACGGCCGGGGCCACCTCTACCACCTTCTGGAAGCGGCGCTGCACCGAGCAGTCGCGCTCGTAGAGGTGCGTGAGGTGGCCGTGCTGGTCGCCCACCAGCTGCACCTCGATGTGCTTGGGCCGCTCCACAAACTTTTCCAGGAATACCGTATCGTCGCCAAAGGCGTTCTGCGCCTCGTTGCGAGCTTCGAAGAAGCCCTTAGCCAGCTGCTCGTCGTCGCGAATGACGCGCATGCCGCGGCCACCGCCGCCGCTGGCGGCTTTCAACATCACGGGGTAGCCGATGCGGTGGGCCTCGGCTAGGGCCACGTCGATGTCGGTCAGGTCTTGCTCCGAGCTTTCGATGAGCGGCACGCCGCACTTCAAGGCTACCTCTTTGGCGGCTACTTTGTCACCTAGGGCTTCCATCACCTCGGGGCGCGGGCCCACGAAGATGATGCCTTCCTCGCGGCAGCGCCGGGCCAGCGTAGCGTTTTCGCTCAGGAAGCCGTAGCCGGGGTGAATGGCGTTGGCGCCGTTTTCCTTGGCTACTTTAATTACGCCCTCAATATCGAGGTAGGGCCGCAGCGGCTCGTCGTCGCGCCCAATCTGGTAGGCCTCGTCGGCCTTGTAGCGGTGCAGCGAATACCGGTCTTCGTAGGTGTAGAGGGCTACCGTGGGAATGCCGAGTTCGGAAGCGGCGCGAAACACGCGAATGGCAATTTCTCCCCGATTGGCGACGAGCAGCTTGGTGATTTTCATACGACTGAAAGAGAGCTAGGCAGCAGGTTGGGCGGCTAAGCTACGCAGTACCCCCCTGTCCGTCCTACACATCCTGCGCCCGGCCTCGGCAGCCGCTACAGAGGATAGACGCCTGAGACTGGTATCTTTGAGGGCTATTTTATCCTGCTTTTATGCACATCGAAGTTCTTAAATCCAAGATTCACCGCGTTAAGGTTACCCAGGCCGAGCTGCACTATGTAGGCAGCATCACCATCGACGAAGACCTGCTTGACGCCGCCAATATGGTTGAAAACGAGAAGGTAACGGTGGTGAATGTCAACAACGGCGAGCGCCTCGAAACCTACACCATCCGGGGCGAGCGTGGCACGGGTACCATCTGCCTCAATGGTCCCGCCGCCCGCCGCGTGGCCGTGGGCGATGTGATTATCGTGTTTTCTTACGCGCTGGTTGATTTTAAAGAGGCCCGCGACCACAAGCCGACCGTCATTTTTCCCGACCAGCACAATCGCCTTTCTTGAGCTGCTAGCTCCTAGCTGTTAGCTACTAGCTTTTTCTATACGGAGAGGCTAGTAGCTAACAGCCAATAGTTAACCGCTAGAAAACCTCATGAAGCACCTTCTTACTGTCCTTAAGTACGCGTTGCTGCTCAGCATCTCGGGGGCGCTGATGTGGTACGCGGTGCGCGGCCAAGACTTATCGCGCATCGGGCACTACATCCGCACAGCCAATTACTTCTGGCTGAGCCTTTCGCTCATACTTTCGGCCCTAGGGTACTTCAGCCGCGCCTACCGCTGGCAAATGCAGCTCGACGCTTCGCAGAACCCTGCCCCCTACTGGAAAGTGTACCACGCTATGATGGTGGGCTACCTCGCCAACCTAGTGCTGCCGCGTGCGGGCGAGGTCATCCGGTGCTCGGTGCTGCGGCGCACCAGCGGCGTACCGGTGCAAGTAGCCCTAGGTACCGTCGTGACCGAGCGCGTAATCGACGTGATAATGCTGCTGCTTTTGCTAAGCAGCACGCTGCTGCTCGACTTTAAAACGTTCTGGGGCTTCTTCAATGATGAGTTGCTAGGTGGCAAGGCCGACACCATCGCCCGCAACCCCACGCCGCTGGTGGTGGCAGCCATTGTGGGGCTAGGGCTATTGGCCAGCGTGGGCTACGCCCTCTTCCGCAATCTGGAGAAGCTGCGGCAGAACGCGCTCTTTAACAAAGGTATCGTGTTTGTGAAGGGCCTGTTGGCGGGCGTTTTCAGTGTGCTTAAGCTCAAGAAGAAGGGGCTTTTCTTACTCCACACGTTCTTTACCTGGCTGGTATACTACCTACTCGACTACCTAGCTTTCTTCTGCTTTCCCGAAACCTACGGCCTCGACATGCGCGCTGGGCTGGCAGTACTCACTTTCGGCGCGTTTGGCATGGCCGCACCGGTAGCGGGTGGCATCGGGCCCTTTCACGTGCTAGTACAGGGCATCTTGCTGGTGTACGGCATCAGCAAAGAGGCCGGCATTGCCTACGCGCTGGTGGTACACGGCGCCCAAACCTTGCTGGTGGTGCTAATGGGTGGCATCAGCTTCGTAGCCGTGGCTGCGGCCGACAAAGGCAATGTGGTGGACGAAGCCGAGGCCCTAGCCCACGAGCCGCTTACTACGGAGTAGTACGATTAGCTAGCTGCATCCTATTGACCGGCGCTGCGTTAGGTTTGGAGTCAATCGTACTCACTGCTTAACCCACCTGCCACTATGCAGTTTTTTAGTCACCCGGCCTTCTTCGTCGTTTTGCTGGTAGCCTTTGTAGGGATACTGTTTTACGTGCGCACGTACCAAGGCCGAAAAAGGGGCGCCTCCTTCCCTAGCCTGTTTGACACGCCGCCCCCGCAGCCCAACGTAGCGCTTAGTCGCCGGAACCTAGAAGGCATTGGCACAATTGAGGTGCCCAGCGGTCCAGAGTGGGAGCGTGAAGGCAATGAGTTTTATAACCCGGCGCTGGGTATGTCCATTATTATTCAAAACCAGATTAACGGGTTTAGCGGCCGCGAGCAGGCCTACCTCGACAGCTATAATGAGGTCAACCTACGCGACGCCCCCAACTGGGAGCGCGGCCCCGAGCAGCTTGGCCAAATAGCCGGCCATGTAGCCGCCCGCACCAGCGGCCGCTTCCATAATGGCACGGCCATGCTTACGCGCGACTACATTTTCTTCGCCCCCTTCACGACCGTATTTTTCCAGTCGCGGGTGCCCGCCGAGCATGCCGATGCGCTAGCGCTTACCGACTACCTAGCTTCTACCTTTCGCCGCTAGCAGCGGCCTTCTTTAGTCTGCTTTCATGACTGCCGATAAAATCCTCACCCCCGAGCAGCTGCCTGCCGCCCTCGCCACTTGGCGCGCCGCTGGCGAGCGCATTGTGTTCACCAATGGCTGCTTCGATTTGCTGCACCTAGGGCACGTTGATTACTTAGAAAAGGCCCGCGCCCTTGGCGACCGCCTGGTGGTGGGCCTGAATACCGATGCCTCGGTAAGCGCTCTCAAGCCCGGCCGGCCGCTGCAAGACCAGACCTCGCGGGCCCGCATTATGGCCGCACTGGCCTTCGTCGATGCCGTGGTGCTGTTTGGTGAGCCCACGCCGCTTCAGCTCATCGAGCTGGTGCAGCCCGACATCCTAGTGAAGGGCGACGACTACGCGATTGACGGAATTGTGGGGCACGAATTGGTGTTAAATAGAGGCGGGCAAGTTCTGACCGTGCCGCTGGTAGCCGGCTATAGTACCTCGAGTATTGTGGCTAAAGCACGCGGCTAGGTTGTGCGTCTACCTAGGGGCAACCGCTGCCGGAGGCTAGCCGTTTAACTAGCTACTTCATCTTTTCTTCATTATGTACCTGCTTCTGATTTTAATAATGGTTGCCAGCGCTGCGGTGCAGTGGCGACTGCGCAGCAAGTTCAAAGAGTATGGCCAGGTGGGCTTGCGTGCCAACCTGAGTGGCCGCGAAGTGGCTGCTAAAATGCTCGCCGACCACGGCATCTACGATGTGCAGATTACCAGCACCGACGGTAGCCTTACCGACCACTACGACCCTACCAATAAAACCGTGAACCTTAGCGCCGACGTGTACAACGAGCGCTCGGTAGCGGCCGCTGCCGTGGCTGCCCACGAGTGCGGCCACGCCGTGCAGCACGCCCAGGCGTATAGCTTCTTGAAGTTCCGCTCGGCTATGGTACCGGCGCTGTCGGCTGTGTCGAAGTTTATGCCCTTCATTTTGCTGGCGGGTATCTTCATGATACGCACCAGTGTTATTCCCCTAGGTATCGGCATTGCGCTGTTTGCGCTCACTACGCTGTTCTCGTTCGTCACGCTGCCTGTCGAGTTCGACGCGTCGAGCCGTGCACTAGCCTGGATGGACCGTAGCGGGGTGGTAACGACCCAGGAGCACGCCGGAGCCAAAGACGCGCTCCGGTGGGCTGCTATGACCTATGTGGTAGCCGCGCTCAGCTCGCTGGCTACGCTGCTCTACTACGTCAGCATTTTCCTGGGCGGTAGCCGCCGCAACTAAAGCAGCCTTATCTGCTTAGCAATGAACTAAAAAGTCGTCATGCCAGTATTCGGCATGACGACTTTTTTTCGGCCCACATGCACCCTAGGCCGTATTTTCGTGTCTCTTTTTCACTCTATTCTACCCCCTGGCTTCGGCCCCCACCCCGTATGATAACCACCACTGCCCCCACCTCACCCTTTCAGCTCACCGAAGAGCAGCTAGCGGTACGCGACGCGGCCCGCGACTTTGCCCAGAGCGAGCTATGGGCTGGCGTCATTGAGCGCGACGAGCACCAGAAATTTCCGACCGAGCAAATCAAGAAGATGGGCGAGCTCGGCTTCATGGGCATGATGGTGAGCCCTGAGTACGGCGGCTCGGGCCTCGACACCGTGAGCTACGTGCTGGCCATGGAGGAAATCTCCAAAGTCGATGCCTCGTGCTCGGTTATCATGTCAGTCAACAACTCGCTAGTGTGCTGGGGCCTCGAGAAGTATGGCACCGAGGAGCAGAAGCAGAAGTACCTGCCGCGCCTGTGCTCGGGCGAAATCATTGGTGCCTTTGCCCTTTCTGAGCCAGAGGCGGGCTCCGACGCTACCAGCCAGCGCACCACCGCTGAGGACATGGGCGACTACTACCTCCTGAACGGTACCAAGAACTGGATTACTAACGGTACTACCGCCTCGGTATACCTCGTTATTGCCCAAACCAACCCCGAGCTAAAGTCACGCGGCATCAACGTGCTGATTGTAGACAAGGACATGCCCGGCTTTCAGCAAGGGCCTAAGGAAAACAAGCTCGGTATTCGGGGCTCCGATACCTGCTCGCTGCTCTTCACCGACGTGAAGGTGCCTAAAGAGAACCGCATCGGTGAGGACGGCTTCGGCTTCAAGTTTGCCATGCAGGTGCTGGCAGGCGGGCGCATCGGCATTGCGGCGCAGGCCCTAGGCATTGCTTCAGGCTCGCTGGAGCTCAGCATCAAGTATGCTAAGGAGCGCAAGGCATTTGGGGTAGAAATTGCCAAGCACCAAGCCATTCAGTTCAAGCTGGCCGACATGGCTACCAATGTGGAGGCGGCTCGCCTGCTATGCTTGAAAGCTGCTGCTGATAAAGACAATGGCGCCGACTACGCCAAGAGCGGCGCTATGGCTAAACTCTTCGCTTCCAAGACGGCCATGGACGCTTCGGTTGAGGCTGTCCAAATTCACGGCGGCTACGGCTTTGTGAAGGAGTACCACGTAGAACGCTTCATGCGCGACGCCAAAATCACGCAGATTTACGAGGGCACTTCTGAGATTCAGAAAATTGTGATATCGCGGGAAATCCTCAAATAGGGCCTTTGCAGGCCTCGTTTTCAAGCATTTTGCACAAAACCCAGGCTTTTTGGCCTGGGTTTTTATTTTTACTGAATTTTTCCATGCTTTATTGGATTATTAAGTCGTAACTTTCGGCACTTTTAACACCCATTATACCCAAGAGCTACTCATTAACTTATGGAAGATTACAATAAAGTCATCGAATCACTAGGGGTCCGCTACATAAAGGCCAAGAATTTGGTACTACGGCAAGGCTTTACGGCCCGCAACGTATATGACGTGGGTAATAATATTATTTTACTGCACCGGGGCCAAATTCGCTTCGGTGAGGATGAGCAAGTTGTAGAAGAAGGCGAACTGCTATTTGTGCCGGGCGGCCGCGCCACCCGTATCGGCTACGGCGCCGGAGCTAGCAGCCGCGTTATTTCTAACGATGACCTGATTACAAACAAGGACCGGTTCTTCTCATCGAATGACAATCTTGACCTGATTGGCGATGCGGAAGAAAGCCACAGCTTCGTAGCCTTCGAGGCCAAGGTGTTCGATTCGGTTAACTTTTTCTCGTCTCTCGACGTGCCGGCCTTTGTTATCAAAGGCAATTCTAAGCTGGCTAACCTCATCATCAAAGTTGTTGAAGAAACGCTACAAGATTTGCCGGGTCGCGAACGGCTAGTAAGCATCTACACCGAAAACATCGTGGTAGAAGTGGTGCGCTACATTCTGCGCAACAACCTGTTTGTGGAGCAGCTTGCCACCAACAGCACCTACTTCAAAGACCCGCGCCTCATCGACCTGTTCAACTTCATTAAGGAGAACCTGAGCGGCGACCTTTCTAACAAGGTGCTTGCCGGCGTAGCTGGTGTAAGCGAGGACTATGTAGGCCAGTACTTTAAGATGCTGACCAATATCAACCCGCAGGACTACATTGAGTACCAGCGCATGGAGCGCGCGGTGTCGCTGCTGCGTACCACCAAGAAAAGTATTCGTGATATCGGCCGCGAGGTGGGCTACAAAGACACGGCTTATTTCTGCCGCCGCTTCAAGATGATGTTCGGCATCCCGGCTGGTAAGATGCGCCGCCGTGAGTCGGCCATGAACATCTAATTGCCTGAACTACGGATTTATCAGGTTTTCCCGGATGAATCAGATTTTATAGGTTCTTATAACAACAAAGGCTGCCCTAGGGCAGCCTTTGTTGTTATAAGAACCTAAGCTGAAGCTATAACTCAACTAACCTCTACTAGGCCGCGCCCAGCCTCGCGGGTTGCGGCAACAGCTTCGGCCAAGAAGTCGGGAGCCCGCTCGATGTGGTTGCCGACTACTACTAGGTCGGCGCCGGCACCTAGGGCGGTGTAAATCTTCTCGCCGGTGTTTAGCCCACCGCCCACGATGAGGGGCACCTCCACGGCTTCGCGCACGGCGCGTATCATGGCGGCCGATACGGGGTGCTGGGCTCCGCTGCCCCCATCGAGGTACATTAGGCGGAGGCCTAGCTGCTCGCCAGCCATGGCAGTGGCCGCTGCAATGCTCGGCTTATCGTGTGGCAAGGGCATGGTACCACTGATGTACGATGCCGTAGTAGGCCGGCCGCTGTCAACCAACATGTAGCCGGTAGGTAGCAACTGCAAGCCGCTCTGGCGCAAGCGCGGCGCAGCTACCACGTGTTGCCCAATAAGAAAATCAGGATTGCGCCCCGAAATGAGCGAGAGCAGCAAAATACCGTCGGCAGCGGAGTCTACGTGCAGCGCGTGGCTCGGAAACAAGATAACGGGCACCTGTGGCGCTTCCGCTTTCAATAACGCAATGAGGGCAGCCTGGTGCTCAGTAAGCACTAGGCTGCCCCCAACGAGGAAAAAATCAACCGGATGTTGCCGGGTCAGGTGCAGCAGATGGCGCAGGCTATCGGCGGCAAAATCATCGGGGTCGAGCAGTACGGCTAAGGCTTTGCGCCTACGTAGCCGCAGCCCGGCCAGCGTGTCAAGCAAGCGGCTCGCGGGGAGTGTTGGTGTTGGCGTCGTGATGGGCGGCAGCAGAGGCATCCTGAGCGGCAGTAGTAGCAGGCCAAACAGCGGGCGAAGCGCCTGCCAAGGCCGATGAATGTGCAAGGTCGGCATTTTTGCCGGCTTTGTCTTCATTACGCGGCAGAATATCCTTCACCTTGCTACTCACGAAGGCTAGGGCCATGGCCGCTGCCTGCGCTACTAGTACTTTACCGGTTTCGCTTTGGGCGAAGGCCATTACGGCCGGTATCAGCCACGGCTTCTTCGGTTCAGCAGCCTTATCTACAGTGGGTTGCGCAGGCTTTTCTTCGTCTCCTGGCTCGGCAAAGCTGTTCGACTCGGGCAGGCGGCGGCTATCATCGTATGGGCGTGCTTGGTAGGAGTTGGCAGAAGCAAACGAGTGGGCCGGCTCAGTGTCTTCTTGGTCGTAGTCGCCGTGGTCCTCGTCGGTGTGGTATACCCCACTATCAGAGTTATACATGCCCGTGTCGGCGTGGCTACCATACGTGGTGTCCGTGTCCGTCAAGTCTTCGCTGTATGCATCAGCGCCGTGCTGCGGGCTAGAGTGGGCCGGGAAGTCAGGGTAGTCGCTCAGGCCGTTGTCATCGGCCTCGCTGTCCTCGTCTTCGTCTTGGAAGTAGTCAGCTCGGCTACCTTCTTGGTAAAAGCCGTCTTCCTCGGCATAGCGGTTGGCATGGTCGTAGGCATACTCAGGCGAGTGGTAGGCCGTGGCCAAGGAGTCTAGCTCTTGGTCATGGTCATCATCGTCGTAGCCTTCGTAGCCATCAAAGCCGGCATAATCTTCAAAAGAAGAATCACGCTTATGCTTCTTGTGCTTTTTCTTGGCTTTGCTGCCACTGAAGGCTTTCACTAGCAGCCACACGCCGCCCGCAATGCCAGCGCCTACGAGCGCTACTTTGCCAGCGTGAATGGTTTGCTCTTTTATTTCTTCGACATCACCGCGCAAAGCCCGTTCATACTCGAGCTTTTTGCGCTCCAGAAATTCCTTTTCGTCTTCAAACAGCGGGTTGTTCGGCTCAGCCATAATAGGTGTTGGTTGCTAAGTAGAGGAGAGAAACGTGGGGGCAGGTGCCCTAGGTGGGCTGGGCGTAGCAGGGTGCCGCGGCACCGCCAGCTGAGCAAATTACTTCGCTGCGTCGCGCTTATCCGATTTATAAATGGTGTTATTGAGCAGCTTATCTGCTACACCCTGAAATACTTTTTTATCGACGCCCACAAAGAAAAGGACTGCCAATACTAGGTACAGCGCCGCTACCAGCCCAAAGCCGGCCGACGGGCTATCAAGTGCTTGGTTTAGAGCTAGGCCCAGGTAAATGGAGCCAAACACGATAAATAGTATACCTAGGAAGGCTAGGGCTACGCCGTGTACGGTGCTCACAAACACACCCTTAACCTTCTCCTGAGTTTCGAGGCGCACGATGTCGATGCGCGTGTCGAGGTAGCCGGTGAGGTTGCTGATGAGGCTATCGTTACGCGGCGTTTTGTCGTCGGTCAGGGTCGCCATAAAGAGGAATTGTTTAGCTAGAAGTTGCGGTTAAGAAGCAGGCGCCGTGGGCAACAGCCCGCTCACCTAGGGCGTTCTTTACGCAAAACTTGCGGCCGGGGCTAACTTTTGTCCCCGGCTTTTCTTTAATTTTTTCGGGACGTGAGTCAAAATCATTACCAAGTGCTAGGGGTGCCCGCAACGGCTTCGGCCGAAGTTATCAAGCAGGCCTACCGGCGCTTAGCCAACCAGCTGCACCCCGACAAGCACGGCGGCGACCCACGCCACGAAGAGCAATTCAAGGCCGTAGCCGCTGCCTACCGGGTACTGTCTGACCCCGGCCGCCGCGCTCAGTACGACCTTCAACTCCAGCAAGCTGCCCAGTACGCCGACAACCAGCGCCGCGCCGCGGCTGAAGCTGCCGCTAGCGGCCCCTCGGTGTACCATATGCCCCCGCCTATGGCCACGCGCCCGCTACGCACCCGCCCCCCGGCGGGCAGCCGCGAGCGCCACTACCAGCAGCGCACGCCCCGCCAGCAAGTGCGCTTCAACCGCCAGGATTTCTGGTTGGTAGCGGCCATTACGGGGCTCATTTTTTTGTTTGGTATTTCGGCCAAAGTGGTGATGGACCGCGTGGCGGCGGGCGTCAACTACGACGATGCCCGCAAAGCCTTTGCCCAAGGCCAGTGGAGCACTGCCTACAGCTACCTCGACCAAGCCATTGCCTTTCGCGAGGACTATACTTCGGCCCTGCGCCTACGAGGCCAGCTCGCCGAAGATATCAACCACGACTACGCCACAGCCCGGGCCGACTACCAAGCGGCGCTGCTAGCCAGCGCCGACGGCACCGACCCGCTGCCTACTCCCGAAACCGCTCGGGTGCTTTACCGCCTAGGTCGCTGCCAAGTGGTGCTGCACCAGCCCACCGAAGCCGAGCGCAGCTATTCGCAGGCCCTGCGCCTCGATACCACGCTGGCCGAGGCGTACTTGGCCCGCGGTGAAAACCGCCTGCTCGACCTGCGCCGCCCCCGCCCTGCTCTGGCCGACCTTCGCCAGGGCCACCGCCAATACCAGCGCCTAGGCCGCGCCGTGCCGCTATCCTACCTGCAGGCCGAAGGCGCGGCTCTAGCCCACCTAGGGCGCTACGCCGATGCCCGCACCACCTATTTTCAGGCGCTAGAGAGCAAACCCGAAGATGGCCGCACGCTGTTTTTGCTAGGCCGGCTGGCGCAGCAGATGGGAGACTCGGCGAGTGGGTGTGCGTTTTTTCAGCGTGGCGCCGTGGCAGGGTATGGGTATGCGGTGCAGGCAGCTAGCGCTTGCCAGTAGTCGGTATGCTTCTGTAGGTGAGCATGAATGTGTGGTATGGGTGTAGCTTGCGTGCTCATTCTACTCATTCTCTCTTGTTATGAAAAAAGCTTGCCTCCTTTTCCTTGGGATAGCTGCCCTAGGCGCTTGTAAAAAAGACGGAGAAAGCACTCCTGCTCCTTCGCGTACCGACTTGCTCACGGCTAAAAGCTGGCGCCTCACCACTATCAATGCTACGCTCAATGGCAGTCCTCTTCCGAGTAGCTTGATACCAGCTTGCTATAACGACGATTTATTTAAGTTCAACGCCGACAAAACGGTAGTGCAGGATGCCGGGGCTAATAAGTGCAACAGCACTGACCCGCAGACCCAAAGCGGCACTTGGTCCTTCAACACCGACCAAAGCAAGCTTACCATTTCTGTACAAGGGAGCCTACTCAACGGCGAAGCTGATGTAAAGGAGTTGACCTCAAGCACTCTACGCATTAGTGCCACGCCAACTATCAGTGGCTTTCCTATTAGTGTTGACGCTACCTTCGCTCCTAACTAGAAGGCACAGCCTCATCCCGCTTAGGGTGCTACCCTACCGCCCGTGCAACCTATTTCCAAGCGCCAGAGAGGAAGCCCAAAGATGGCCGCACGCTGCTTTTGCTGGGCTGGCGCAGCAAAAGCAGCGTGCGGCGAGTGGGTGCACACTTTTCAGCGCGGGGTTGTGGTGGGGCAGGCCCTATCTATCTGCAAAACTTCGAGATTCCGGAGTTGGCCCAATGCTTGCCTAGCGTTTCGCTTCACCTGACACTCATTCTTTCTACATGAAAAAAATCTTCTTTCTGCTAAGCATTACCGCGCTGTCGCTGAGCGCATGCAAAAAAGACAGTGAGCCGCTGCCTACTACCGATGTACGCACGAGCCTGTTGCTAGCTCACGACTGGAAACTTGCTGCACAAAGCGTTACTTACCACCGCGAAGGCAGCAACGCAGTAGTACAGGAGGTATACAGCTCCATCCAACCTTGCTCGCAGGACGACGTGACAAAATTCAACGCCGATAAGACCATTGCCTACGGCGAGGGTGCCACGGCGTGCCCTAAGTATGGCGAGATGGCCCCTGTGGAACCCGGCTCCTGGTATTTCAACGACGACCAGACTACGCTTTACATCAACCAACACCAACTGCGCGATGCCGACGAGGCCTACCAAGTGCTCGTGCTAACGGAGCAAACCCTGCAAATCCGCCACGTTTATACGTACCGCATGAACAATCGCGATTACACAGGCACAGAAGACTATACCTACACCGCTTTGTAGCAGCGCCTTATCAAGCAAAAAAACCGGCCGATGCGTGTGCATCGACCGGTTTTTTTGCTTGATAAGGCGCTGCTAGTTGTTGTGGCTAGGCATTTACTGGCGCGTTTGCCAGTGCCGCCGCAATAAGCTGCGCGTGGTGGCGCCCATTCTCGATAAACCAGCGGCTAGTAGCTAGGCCGCCACATACTGTACCGGCCGCGTACACGCCGGGGCGCGCCGTTTCGTGCGTGGCGGGGTCGAAAAGAATGGGCCGCGCGGGGTCGTTTTCATCTAGGGGCAGGGCCAGCATATCCACCAGCAGCGAGTAGTCGGGGCGGTAGCCGGTGAGGGCGTACACGTAGTCGGCCGGTACCGAGCGCGGGCCCTCGGGAGTGACAATTTCTACCGTGTGCGGTGTGATGGCCGTGATAGTAGTGTTGAAGTACGCTGTGATGCGGCCTTCCTTGATGCGGTTGATTAAGTCGGGCCGAATCCAATATTTCACGCTTTCCGACACCTCGGCGCCGCGCACTACCAGCGTCACGCGGGCACCCGAGCGCACTAGCGATAGAGCAGCTTTGGCCGACGAATTCTTGGCGCCCACTACTACCACGTCTTGGCCGGCGTGGGCATAGGGCTCTTTATAATAATGGTTTACGTGCGGCAAGTCCTCGCCCGGAATACCCATGGGATTGGGCACGTCGAAGAAGCCGGTGGCTACTACTACGGTGCGGGTTGCTATTTCGCCCTTCGTCGTTTCGACTACAAAGTCGCCGGCTTGGCCACGCAGGCCCGTCACACGCTCGTAGAGGCGCAGGCTCAGCTTTTCGGAAGCCGCTACGCGCTGGTAATAATCGAGGGCGTCTTCGCGGTGGGGCTTGTAGGAAGCCATTGGGAAAGGGTAGCCGCCGATTTCGAGCAGCTCGGGCGTGGAGAAAAACTCCATGTTGGTGGGGTAGCCCACAATAGAATTGACAAGCGCACCCTTGTCCACTACCGTCACGCTGAAGCCCTGGCGCTGAATTTCGAGCGCGCAGGCCAGGCCCACGGGGCCGGCCCCAATTACAACGGCATCTAGCTTTTCAGTTATCATCGAACAATTATTCAGTTAGCAGTTAGCTACTCAACCAACGGCTTGCCGCGGAGTTGGGTTCTGCTGCTGAACTTTACAAGTAAAATCAGTCGCAATTATCGCCTAGGTGCCTATTTGCTAACTGCTGCTTGCTGACTGATACCTGAATAAAATGCGTCATTGCGATTTGTGCGGAGCCACGAGCTTCGAGCCCCTCCCCTTCTACTATCTCTTTGACGGCCAGCGCCTGCAAGGCACCCGCTGTACTGCTTGCGACCTCGCTTTTCTGGACCCGCAGCCCACGCCTGCCCAGCTCGAAAAGCTGTATGGCAAGGAATATTTTACGGACCGCCCCAACTACGACCGCACCGAGAAGGACAAGACGTTCATTGAAGAAGGCAAGAACCTAGACCTGAGCAAGGTAAAAGAAGACAAGTTCACGACCTACATGCAGCGGCACTATCCCGGCCGCAAGTTTCGGTACTTAGAGGTGGGCTGCGGCCCTGGCTACACCCTCAAAAGCCTGCAAAGCCTGGGGTGGGAAACGTCGGGCCTTGAAATATCGGCCCACGCTGCCGACTACGCCCGCCGCGAGCTAGGCCTGCCCGTGGTGACCGGCAACATCGAAACCACCGAGGACTTTCACGAAAATCAATTTGACCTGGCCTACCTAGGCGATGTGCTAGAGCACCTACTGTCGCCAGCAGCGGCGATTCGCAAGTTTGGCCACATCCTGAGTCCCGGCGGGTTGCTGGTGCTGGCACTGCCCAGCGTGACCAACCTGCCCAGTATGCGCTTGGGTTTTGCGGCCTACAAGGCCCTAGGGCGCCAGCGCCGCATGGATATTCCGCCTTATCACCTTTACGAGTTTACGCCCAATACCATCCGCAAGATGCTAGCCAAGAACGGCTTTTCGGTGGTCGATTTGCTGAACCCGGTGAAGGCGCCGGCCAACATCCGCCTAGGTGGCAACTTGGTGGAGCAGGCCACTAAGCTTGGCACGCAGTACCCCACGTATTGGCTCAATAAGCTAACCGGGCAGTTTGGCGACCGCATGTTTGTGGTAGCCAAAAATGAGAAGGCAGCGTAGCACCCGTGCGTAAGCGCTCAGAGCTTCTGCGTTCTGAGCGCGTAATCTATCCCTTTGCCACGCAGGTACTGAGTAGCTAGTTGGTGCGCGTGCGCTTCCTCTATGCCATCGCCAAGCAGCGCTTCGAGCTGCATTATTTCGAATAGCAGGTACTGATTGAAATCAGTAAATACCTTAGCCTTCTGCACCGGGTCGTGGGAGAAAAGATAAAGCTCACCCGTAGTTTGGTCGAAGCACAACGGGTCGTTGCCAGGGCTTTCGGCGAACCAAACCATGTTGGCTACCTCTGCCGGCGTGAAATAGAGGCTAACGAGCTCGAAGCCAGCCGAGGCGAGTGGCGCTAGCGCTGCCACTGGCGAGAGGCCATACATGAAATCTGCGCTTTGGCTACCGCCAAAAGCCAAGTAGTAGGCGCGCATGCTCGAGGGCAGTTCGGCGCCTAGGTTGGCTTCGCAGGCGGCCAGCTGCTGCTGCGCTACGCTCGTGCTAGCAATGTCGTAGCCCTCTAAATACTGGCGCAGCTTCATCTCCCAAGCCGGCTCACCGATGGCAGTGAGCGGAAATTCAAATTGCTTTTCCATTGCCATAAAGCAATTATTTAACAATATCCGGCATAGGCTAGCAGTGGCGACCAGCTTAGTAGTTGCGCCTCGCTAGCAGTTTGCTTGAGATAATGGCTATGCAGCCAGTTACTTATTCGCCAATTTGCGCCAGGACTTCCACGCTCCAGTTGACCATAAGGCCACGCCTACCAGCACAGGCTGCCCAAATAGCCGAGCTAAGCGCTTGCCATCGGTATCGAGGTTAAACGCAGAAATATGATGCGTGTACTGGTGGATATTGCCCGGAAAAATAGCCACATAGAAAGCGGCCAGCCCGAGGCCCATGCGCACCCGGTTTTTACCTTTCAGAAACAAAAGGGCTAGCCCTAGGCCGATTTCGACCACGCCCGAGAGCAGCACTACCGTGTCTTTATCCATAGGCACAAAGTCGGGCACCTGTGCCTGAAAATCTTGGCGCACAAACGTGAGGTGGCCGGTACCAGCGGCTACCATAAAGCTGCCGAGCAGGCAGCGAGCTACATCTTGCAGCGGGGTATTTTTGGTGGCGGGCAGCTGCGCGAGTTGGTGAAGATTACGTTGCATAGCCTTGCATACGGCCTGCTGCTGGCCAGGGTGGCAGCTGGGCACTAGCTCACGGCTTGCACTTGCACGGGCTTGCCATTAAACACGACTGTTTCGCCGGCGCGCTTACCGCTCAAGGCCGCCATTATCGGCGCGCTAGCCGACACCGCCAGAAACTCTCGCCCCTCGGCCGTGCGCAGCCGCCCAGCCCCCACACTGACGTAGAATAGCCCTAGGCTAGTGGCCGCCAGCGCCCCTAGGCGCACCGTATCGGTGGCCAGCTCGGGATTGATTTTTTGTAGCTCGGCGAGCTGCTGCTGGGCTTCGTGCAACTGGGCGGCGTGGCGGTCGCGCTCTTGCTGAGCCATCTCGCGGCCGGTTTCGTATTTGTCGCCAGCGCTGCTTTTGGTGTCGGAGTTCGATGACTCTTGGGCGGCCTGCATTTCGGCGCGGGCTACGGCCATGCGCTGGGCCAAGAAAGCCTGGCAAGCGGCGTAGAAAGAAGATTTCGCAAACATCGGGGGCTAAGTTAGAGCGCCGAAACAAAGAACCGGCGGCGCCGCACACACGCGCCGCTAAGCCACCCGGCTGGGTCCCACCCTACTTTCTACCCTTTTTAGATGACTCCTTTCACCGCCGAGCTAGTGGGCACCGCCCTGCTCATGCTCACGGGCACTGCTACCAATGCCAACGTAGTGCTAGTCGATACCAAAGGCCACAACAGCGGCTGGCTGGTCATCGCTACCGGCTGGGCCTTGGCTGTGTATGTAAGCGTGGTGGTAGCCAACCCCTACAGCGGCGCTCACCTCAACCCAGCCGTAACGCTAGGTTTGGCGCTGGCCGGCAAGTTTGCCTGGGCCAAGGTATTGCCATATGTTCTGGCCCAGCTGCTGGGCGCCGCCCTAGGGTCGTCGCTGGCGTGGCTGCTGTTCAAAGACCACTTCGACCGCACCCCCACGCCGCTGCTCAAGTTGGCCGTGTTTTGCACCGGCCCGGCCATCCGCAACCACAAGCTGAACCTTCTTAGCGAGCTAATAGGCACTCTCGTCTTGGTGCTGGTAGTACTCTATAATGGCCAGGCCGGTGCCGAACTCACCGCTACGCACGCAGCTATCGGGCTGGGTTCGGTGGGCGCGCTGCCGGTGGCACTACTGGTTTGGATTATCGGCCTAGGGCTGGGCGGCACCACTGGCTATGCCATTAATCCCGCCCGCGACTTCATGCCACGCCTGATGCATGCACTGCTACCCATCCGAGGCAAGGGCGGCAGCGAGTGGTCCTACGCCTGGATTCCGGTGGTGGGGCCACTGCTGGGAGCGGCGCTGGCAGCTGGTCTTTTTGGGTGGCTGGGATAGCTAAGCACATTACCTTACTACAATGGCTGATGCTTTTTCATCTTGGTTAGCTCTTGCTCGTACTGCTGAGAGCTCATGCCTTCGGGCGCGGCGTGGGCTACAGCTTGCTGCTGCATAGCCTCCGCCTCGGCAAAGAATCGGAGCCGATAGAGCAGGTGGGCTAGTGTGTCGTAGTAAGCGGCACGCGGGGTTAGGTCTACCGTGCGCTTGCTCCACTGCACTGCCCGCGATAAGTAATCACGGTTGCGCGTGCCCGTCAGGTATACGTTCCAAGCGCCCGTATTTAGCTCATTCACAAAATCGGGAGCAGGGCCGCCACGTCTTATAGTGGTAGCTATCATAGTGGGGCTGCCGGCCGGTAGGCCGGGCGGGCGCCCCCCATTAGCCAACAGGCGCTGCCGGCTGGCCGCTTGCGCTTGCTGTTGCGCTTCGTAGGCGGTAAGGGCTTTCCGAGCCGAATCGGTAGAGATATTCATGTAATACCGCTCATAATACCAGGAAGACTGCCTTAAGTAATTGGTTGTGTCCTTGGTAAGCCGGTAGAAGTCAAGCATATTATTTTCATAAGCTCGCATGCCACGCTGAGGGTTGTTCGTCCAAGTACTACGCGCAAAATTTGCCCCTTCCTGCGCCATATTTTGGTTGCGGGTGGCAATGGCCTGGCTCATGGTACGCGCAATCATGCGGTTGTTCATAGCTTGGCGCTGCGCTAGCGGTAGCACACGGTATAAGCTGTCAATCAGCTTACTGTTGAGGTGAGATAAGCGAAAGGCCCGGCTACCCACCACGGGGCCCAGCTCTAGAATAAACTGCACATCGGCTGCCCGGTCGAACGCCTTGGCGGGCAATTGGTCAGCATAGCTATCAAGCAGAGCTGGCTCTACTACCTGCCCTAGTTGCTGGCGCTTGGCTAGGTACTGCCGCAAAAAACCAGCGTCGCGGTTGCCCCGCTCGTACTCGGCCTGGTAGTAGCTCAAGTTGTGCGGGTCGGCCAGCGCTTGGCGAGCCGCGGCAATGTCTTTCAAATAAGGCTCCGCACTAGAGGCATTGCCAAAGCGCCGGTATAGCAGCGTGCCATCGGGCGCAAAGTAGAGGTAAGTAGGATACGAAGTAATAGTATACTGCCTCACCAAAGGAGTTCCTTCGCGCGAGTTAAACCCTACTTCCTTTACCAAGAAGTCTTGGTTAAGAGCCGTCACTACTTCTGGCTCATGCAGGCCCGATTGACTCCGCGATTTTTGCATCACCTTCGGCAAATTGGCGGGCGGTGGCGGCGGGGCCACTACTACTAGTAAAGGCCTTTGTTGTTGCCGAGCTTGGGCCTGTACCTGGCGTAGCGAATCGGGAGCTAGGTGCAGCTGTTGGGCCTGCGCAGTAGCCAACGTGGCCACCGCACTTATCAGAAGTAGAATAGTTTTCATAGCAGTACGCAAATATGGTAAGACCCACTTCGTATCAATGAAGGTGGGCAAGCGATACCGCAGGAGTGGCTACCCTGCTTATGCGGTGTTGCACTCCTTTTTTCGATGAATAGCAACAAAAACCGGCCAAACAGCGCAATACTATTTGACCGGTCTCTACTGCTACTAAAGCGTTATTTTTTTATGGCTTGCTCGACTAGTGCGCCTTCAGCCAGTTGTCCCCAGTGCCGACTTCTACCTCTAGCGGCACGCCGTGGGGCAATAGCAGGGCAGTAGTCATCAACTCGCGGATTTTGGGCGTCACGTAGTCTACTTCTTCTTTCACGGCATCGAACACGAGTTCGTCGTGCACTTGCAGTATCATTTTGGTACCTAGGCGCTCTTTTTCAAGCCAGTCGTGGATATTAATCATCGCCTTCTTGATGATATCAGCGGCCGTGCCCTGGATGGGGGCGTTGATGGCGTTACGCTCGGTGTAGCCGCGTAGTGTGGCGTTGCGCGAGTTGATGTCGCGCAGGTAGCGGCGGCGCTTGAGCAGCGTTTCGGCGTATTCGAGTTCGCGGGCGCGGTTGATGCTGTCATCCATGAACTGCTTTACCGACGGGAACTCCTGGAAATACGTGTCGATGATATCGGTTGCTTCCTTGCGGCTGATGCCAATGCGCTGGGCCAGGCCAAAGGCCGAGATGCCGTAGATGATACCAAAGTTCACCGTCTTGGCCTTGCGCCGCATCTCACCATCAACCTCTTCCAAGGGCACGTGAAACACCTTGCTAGCGGTGCTACGGTGCACATCTTGACCTAGGCGGAAGGCTTCTATCATCGTAGCATCGCCCGAGAAGTCGGCCATGATACGCAGCTCCACCTGCGAGTAGTCGGCCGCCAGCAAAATGTGGTTTTCATCGCGAGACACAAAGGCCTTGCGAATTTCGCGGCCCTTCTCGGTGCGAATCGGAATATTCTGTAGGTTGGGATTGGTCGAAGACAAACGCCCGGTGGCCGTCACAGCCTGGTTGAACGTGGTATGCACGCGGCCATCGGTGCACACCAACTGGGGCAAGGCCTCGACATAAGTGCTGCGCAGCTTGGTGAGCTGGCGATACTCCAGGATGAGGCCCGCAATGGGGTAATCGCCGGCCAGCTGGCTCAGAATTTCTTCGCCAGTAGCGTATTGGCCGGTCTTGGTTTTCTTGATTTTGCCGGCGCCAACCTGCATCTTGTCAAATAAGACTTCGCCGAGCTGCTTGGGCGAGCCAATGTTGAACTCCTGCCCAGCTTCCTTGAAAATCTGGGTTTCAAGCTCCTGCACGTAGCCTTGCAGCTCGGCCGAGTACTCATTCATGGCGTTTGAGTCGATACGCACGCCCGCGTGTTCGACATCGGCGAGCACCGGCACCAGCGGGTTTTCGACGTCGTTGAGCAGGCCCAGCAGCCCTAGGTCCTTCAGCATGGGCTCGAACACGTGGCGCAGCTGCAAGGTCACGTCGGCGTCTTCGCAAGCGTAGTCTTTTACGCGGGCCGGCTCCAAGTCAGCCATCGTCTTTTGGTTCTTACCCTTGGGCCCGATGAGGTCCGTGATGGGCACCGGCGAGTAATGCAGATAGGTCTCGGCCAGCACGTCCATGTTGTGGCGCATGTCGGGCTCGATGAGGTAGTGCGCCAGCATGGTGTCGAAGAACGGCCCGGCTATCCGCACGTTGTAATTCTTCAGTATCAGCAAGTCATACTTGATGTTTTGTCCGATTTTCAGAATGTTTGTATTCTCAAAGAAGGGGCAAAACTCGTCTACAATAGCCTGGCTGGCCTCCGCATCGTCGCTGGGCACGGGCACATAGTACGCCTCGCCCGCTACGTAACTGAACGACAGGCCCACTAGCCGCGCCGTCATCGTATTCAGGCCCGTGGTTTCAGTGTCGAAACTCACTTCTTTTTGCTGCAACAAGAAGCCTAAGAGCGACTTGCGCAGCTCAGGCGTATCGACCAAGTGGTAATGGTGCGGCACGTCTTCCAGCGTCTTGGTGGGGCCGTCGTAGTATTCGCCGGGCGCGTCGGGCCCTAGGTCACCGTTTTCGGCCGCGTTGATGACAGCCGCGCTGCCCTCGCCGAAGAGCGAGCCCTGGCCGGCGGGCGCGGCCACTTTGGGCCGGCGGGCACCGCGGCCCACGGGCGCGGCCGGGGTGCGGCTAGTGCTGCCTGCTCCGCCTTCGCCCAGCACGCGGGCGGCAAGCTGGCGAAACTCCAATTCCTCGAACAGCGCCCGCAGCCGCGTAGCATCGGGCGCATCCATGATGAGTTTATCGGCTTCAAACTCAATGGGCACGTTCACGTGTATCGTAGCTAACTCCTTGCTTAGCAGGCCCTGCTCGGCAAAGTTGCGCACGTTTTCCTGCTGCTTGCCCTTGAGCTTATCGGAGTTGGCAATCAGGTTTTCGACCGAGCCAAACTGCTTGATGAGCGCCTTAGCCGTCTTCTCGCCGATGCCGGGAATACCGGGGATATTATCGCTCGCATCGCCTTGCAAGCCTAGAATATCGATTACTTGCTCGGTGCGCTCAATCTCGAAGCGCTCTAGCACGTGCTGCACGTCGAGCACTTCGGCCGCGTTGCCCATGAAGGCGGGGCGGTAAATCTTGATGTGCTCGGTCACGAGCTGGCAGTAGTCTTTGTCAGGCGTCATCATAAACACCTCAAAGCCTTCTTTTTCGGCCTTTTGGGCCAGGGTGCCAATCACGTCGTCGGCCTCATAGCCGGGCATCAGCAAAATCGGGATATGAAACCCCTCGATAATCTGCTTGATGTACGGGATGGCGATGCCAATGTCCTCGGGCATAGCCTGGCGGTTGGCCTTGTAGTTTTCGTCCTTGTCATGCCGGAAGGTCTTGCCCGAGTCGAAGCACACGCCTAGGTGGGTCGGCTTCTCTTTGAGCAGCACCTCCACCAGCGTGTTTGTGAAGCCCAGGATGGCCCCGGTGTTCATGCCCTTAGAGTTGACCCTAGGGTTCTTGGCAAAGGCAAAGTGCGAGCGATAGATGAGGGCAAAAGCATCGAGCAGGAACAGCTTTTTGGCGGGGGTAGCAGCGGTATCAGACATGGTGGGGCAAAGTACGGGCGAGGCGAGCAGAGCGCGAGTAAAGGGCTTTACGGCTATTCAACAAAAAAGCCGGGCGTTTCCGTCCGGCTTTTGGGCAAATAAAGCGGTCGCTTAGAAGTTTGGCGACAGCGAGTACTTGTGGTAGAAATCGTCAATGATTTTGACGGCCTCGCTGGCATCGTCTACGATGTGCACGAGGTCCATGTCTTCGGGCGAGATATTGTGCTCTTCGCCCAGCATTACGTTCTTAATCCACTCGAAGAGGCCGCCCCAGTAGGCCGAGCCCACGAGCACGATGGGGAAGCGCCCAATTTTCTTGGTTTGAATTAAGGTTAGTGCTTCAAACAGCTCGTCGATGGTGCCGAAGCCGCCGGGCATGCCCACAAAGGCCTGCGCGTACTTCACAAACATAACCTTGCGCACAAAAAAGTAATCGAAGTCGATGCACTTGTCTTGGTCGATGTAGATGTTGTGGGTCTGCTCGAAGGGCAACTCGATGTTGAGGCCTACCGACTTGCCGCCCTCGGCGCGAGCGCCTTTGTTGCCGGCTTCCATAATGCCGGGGCCGCCGCCCGTGATAACGCCATAGCCGTGGCGCACTAGCTTAGAGGCAATTTCCTCGGCCAGCTGGTAGTACTGATTGTCGGGCTTGGTGCGGGCCGAGCCGAAGATACTCACGCAAGGGCCGATTTTGGACAGCTTTTCAAAGCCCTCCACAAACTCGGCCATTACCTTGAAAATCTGCCAGCTATCGGCGATTTTAATCTCGTTCCAGTCTTTATCAACAAAGGCTTTGCGGATGCGCTGCTCGTCGGGGTCGGGGGTAGTCTTGGCCACAGCGCCGGTTTGCTGGCGCAGTTCAGTGATGCTTGTCAGCTTGTTATCGTTGACGTTGGGCTGTACGATGGTTTTGCCGGAGCCGGCGTTTAGGTTATCATCGGACAGCTTGGTTTTGCTGGTTTTCTTAAGTTTGGACATACTGCCAGGGTGGGGAAAAAACGAAACCGCCCCAGCTTGGCAAGCGGGGCGGCCACAAGGGGGCGAATATAGGTGGGGAATAGTGCTTGGTGCGAGTGCCCAGTGCCTGAGTTGTGAAATACCTCAACCGCATAACCTAGGCACTAGCACTAGGCACCAATCTACTTGGCTCGGATGGCGATAACGGGGTCGAGGTTGGCAGCCAGCACGGCGGGCACGATGCCCGCCACTACGCCAATACCAACGGATACAAGCAGCCCGAGGGTGATGTTGCCGGGGCTGAGGTACAGCGTGAGGTCACCGAGCGGAATGAACGTGACGAGCCACACCAGAAAGATGCCTGCTGCGCCACCTAGGAGGCATAGAAACACCGCCTCGAATAGAAATTGAAACAGAATAAAATAGTTTTTAGCGCCCAGGGATTTCTGAATACCGATAATGTTAGTGCGCTCGCGCACCGACACAAACATGATATTGGCAATGCCAAAGCCGCCTACCAGCATGGCAAACGAGCCAATGACGGCCCCCGCCAGCCCAATCACGCTGAAGAGCTTGGTGATGAGCGAGGCTATCATTTCGGGCCGGTTCAGGGCGAAGTTGTCTTCCTCACGGGGCTTGAGGCCGCGAATGGTGCGCATGGCGCCCTGCATCTCGGCCTCTAGGTTGAGCAGGCCGGGGTCGGTGTCGGCGCCCTTCACACCAATGCTGGGCGAGGGGCCGCTCATTCCGGTGCTGCTGAGGGCAAAAATGCCAGCGAAGGTATTGTACGGAATAAGGCAATTAGCATCGTTGCTGGGGGCACCTAGGAGGTTTTTGCCCTCTTTTTTGAGTACCCCAATCACGGTAAAATGCCGGCCGTGGGTCTTGAAATCCTGCCCCACAGGGTCGATGCCAGGGTAGAGGTTCTCAGCGATGGTGGCTCCGATGATGGCTACCGGCCGCGCGCCGTCCACTTCTTGCAAGGTGAAGTAGCGGCCCTGCTCTACGGGCACATTCGACACGTTGCGGTAGTCGTAGCTCACGCCCTGTAGAGAACAGTCGGTCACGGAGTTAGAGCCCGCTTTGAAAGTGTTGCCGCCTTTGTTCACAAAGATGGCCACGCCCTTATTGCCACCTGGCGTCAGCATCCGCTCAAGCTGCCGAAACTCACGGGCCGTGGGCACGGGGCGGTTGAAGTACTTCCACCAAGGCTGATTGGGCTCAAACACCCAAGGCCACTTGCCCACGTACACTACCTTGTCGCCCATGAAGCTCATGCTTTGGCGCACGTTAGCTTCGAGCGAATCGACAATCATAAAGACGGCAATGATGGCAAAAATGCCCACCGTGACCCCTAGGAGCGACAAAATCGTGCGCAGCAAATTAGACCGCAGTGCTTGCCAGGCAAAGACAAAACTCTCGAACGTGAGGCGCAGGGTGAGCAACATAAGCGGAGCAGAAAAGGCAAGTAGCAGATAAGCAGCGCAAAGGTATTCGGAATCCCAAAACAAACTCGTACCTTTGCCCGCCCAAATTTTTGGTAACTTCCCCCTAGTACGTCCCACTACATGGCGATGAAACTGCACGAGTTCAAATTTGAACTCCCCGAAGAGCTGATTGCTACGCATCCGGCCCGGCACCGCGACGAGTCGCGCCTGATGGTCGTAAACCGCGCCACCGGCCAGTTCGAGCACCGGATGTTCAAAGATATTCTCGAATACTTCTCCGAAGGCGATGTATTCGTTTTTAATGATACCAAAGTATTTCCGGCCCGCATGTACGGCCAGAAAGAGCGCACTGGCGCTCAAATAGAAGTGTTCTTGCTGCGCGAGCTAAATAAAGAGCTGCGCCTGTGGGACGTGCTGGTGGACCCGGCCCGCAAAATCCGGGTTGGCAACAAGCTGTACTTCGGCGATTCCGACATCGTAGCCGAAGTAATCGACAACACCACGTCGCGCGGTCGCACTATCAAGTTCTTGTTCGACGGCACCGACGAGGAGTTCCGCAAGGCCCTCTACGAGCTCGGCGAAACGCCCGTACCTAAGGACGTGCTGAAGCGCGAAACCGAGGAGGGCGACAAGGAGCGCTACCAGACCATCTTCGCCGAGAATATTGGCGCAGTGGCGGCCCCGGCGGCCGGCCTGCACTTCTCGCGCGAGGTGATGAAGCGCATGGAAATCAAGGGTGTAGAAAAGGCGTTCATCACGATGCACGTGGGCCTAGGTACCTACCGCCACGTAGACGTAGAAGACCTGACCAAGCACAAGATGGACTCGGAGCAGTTCTTCGTGAACGCCGAGGCGGCCCAGATTATCAACAAATCGATAGACGCCAAAAAGCAGGTGTGCGCCATTGGCACCACCACCATGCGGGCCCTCGATGCGTCGGTATCGGCTAGCAGCCGCGTGAAGGTGACCCAGGGTTGGAACGACAAGTTCATCTACCCGCCCTACGATTTCAAAATCGCTAACTCGCTGCTTACCAACTTCCACTTGCCTGAAAGCACGCTCGTAATGATGGCTTCGGCCTTCGCTGGCTACAAGCTGCTGATGGCGGCCTACGAGGAAGCCATCAAAGAGAAGTACCGCTTCTTCGCCTACGGCGACGCGATGCTGATTCTCTAAGAGCGCGTATAACTAGGCTCACCAAACGGCCCGGCTACCTAGGAGGCAGCCGGGCCGTTTTGGCTTGGCGCGCGTCGCTACCTTCGCCGCACAAGTTCTGCTAACCTTATGCCCCCTACGTTCCCGCCGTCTTCTGCTAGCTCTCCTACATCCTCTCCGCTGCCGCGCTACGCCATTCTGGTAGCTGGGGGTAGTGGGCTGCGCATGGGCGCCGACCGCCCCAAGCAGTTTTTGCTATTGCGCGGCGAGCCGGTGCTGCTGCACACTCTGCGGCGCTTTGCCGAGCCGGCCCTAGAGGTGGTGCAAACCGTGGTGGTACTACCCGCCGACCAACTAGCCTACTGGCAGGCCTTGGCCGCTGAATATGCTGAGGCGCCACCGCACACTGTGGTGGCTGGCGGCGCCACGCGCTGGGCCTCGGTGAAGGCTGGGCTGGCCGCACTGCCCGCCGCGCCGCCCACCGGCGCATTGGTGGCCGTGCACGATGGCGTGCGCCCGCTGGTGCCTACGGGCGTGGTAGAGGCCACCTACCAAGCCGCTGCGGTACACCAAGCCGCGGCAGCGGCCGTGCCACCCAAAGACTCGGTGCGCATGCTGGGCGCCGCGGGCTCGTCGCCGCTCGACCGCCGCCGCCTGCGCCTGATGCAAACGCCCCAAACCTTTGACCTCGACTTACTACGCCGCGCTTACCGCCTGCCCGAGCTAGCCACTTTCACTGACGACGCCAGCGTGGTCGATGACCTGCACCCCGTGCAGCTGATAGAAGGTGACTATCGCAACCTCAAGATTACCACGCCCGAAGACCTACTGCTGGCTGAAGCGCTCCTTGCGTAAACCGTGGCTTCACGGAATTTTTGGATGAATCGGATTTTGTAGCCGACTCTCCTAGCTTTGTTACTCTGAACTAAGAAAGGCGGCCCTAGGGCCGCCTTTTCTAATTATTCATCTACAAAATCCGACCTATCCGAAAAGCTGTCGAATTTATGGCCCAGACCCTACTTCAGGTAGATGGTATAGGTGCGGCCGTTCTGGGTTACGGAGGCAACATTGTCGCAGGCTTGGGTACCGGTAGGGTCGTAGTTGAGCAGCATGGCCTTAGCGTTGGTATTGGTGAGCTCGATAGTGCCGACTACGAAGTGCCGGGCGCAGCCCACCGCAAACTTTTTGATTAGAGGCTGCTGAATAGCAGCCGTGTAGCTGATGCCCCGGCGATTGGTGCCTGTGAGCGAGCCTGTGATGCTGTAAACATCGTCTAGGATGCTGGGGGTACCAAAACCGGCCGTGCGAGTGTAACGGCGCTGCGACGACCACGACGTGGTACCCCCGCCATTGGCAAAGATGATGCTGGCGTTTTGCACCACCAGGTCGAAAGAACCGCTACCTAAGTTAGTGATAATGCGGGTGCCTAGGTGCTGATTATCATTCACAAAGTAGTTGGTGCGGTTGATGGTAACTACGGCGCCCGCCTGGCGATAAGGCCCACTAAATACGGCCGTGATGACGCCGCGGCGGTAGCGCCCATCGGGGCAGAGGCAATTGGTAGTGCCAAAATTGAGTGTGAGCGTGCGGGTGGCCGCATCATAGGTGCGGGTAGCGCAGGGCGGTAGCAGGCGGGCCAATTCGGGGGCATCGACCACAGTAGCGCTGGCCGAAGCCGTGGCATCTTGCGGGGCAGCGGCCTCTACTAGGTCGGCGGTGGTGGCGTTTTCTTCGTCGCCGAGGCCCGCATCCTGGGCCGAAACCACGTCTTCGGTTGAGGTGGTGACTTCGTTATTCTTTTTGCAGCTGGCAGTGAGGAGCAGCCCGCCCGCCAGCGCGACGCCTGCAACGGCGCGCAGAGAAGTAGTGAAACGCATAAAAGAAAGGTGAGAAAGGTGAGGCCTGTAAGATGGCGGGCGGCCTAGGTGGTTTAACTCGACAGTTGAAAAATGCAAAGAATAGCCTCAGCATTTTGTCATCAGGCAGCTTTGACTATCAAGATATAACACTTGCAATACCTTCATTATCAAACCCTTCCAGACAATCCCACGTAAACCATGCCTCCAACCTACTTTTTGACTTTCCGATATGAAACGCCTGATTCTTCCCCTGCTTGGTGCTGGCCTCCTTGCCTTGAACGCATGTAGCACCACCGACTCATCGACCAACGACACGGCGGCTGCTGGCGCTAACACTGAGGCGGGCGCAAGTGCCTCAGCTACTACTGACACAACCAACGCGGCGGCTACCTCCACGGCCTCGAGCGATAGCAGTTCGGCTATGCAGAGCGGTGGCGGCATGGCCAAGGCTGACCCCAGCGGCCCCACGGCTCCCCACGCCGATGACAAGGAATTTATGATGTCGGCCGCGCACAGCGACCAAAACGAAATTCAGCTTAGCAAGATGGCCCTGACGAAAGGGGTATCGGAAAACGCAAAAACGCTGGCCAATAAGATGATAGCCGACCATACCAAGAGCACGGCTAACCTGAAGCCCATCGCGGCCAAGGCTGGTGTGACGCTGCCTACGGATATGGATGCCGAACACAAGGCGCTGGCCCCTACCATGGCTAAGCTGACGGGCAAAGAATTTGAAACCAAGTACCTAGCCCAAATGGTGACCGACCACCAGAAAACGGCTAACACGCTGGCCGCTCATAAAACCATGACCAAAAACACGGCGCTCAGCGGCTGGATTACCACTACCCTGCCCGTAGTAGAGGAACACCTAAGCATGTCCCACAAAGATTCGGACATGAAAATGTAAGCTTGCCCTAGGGCAGCTTCTTTCGCACTCACAATTGACTATAAGCTTTTTAGCTTCGCTATGAAACGTATTTTTGTAATGCTTTGCGGGGCTGCCTCGCTGCTTGGTGCAGCGAGCTGCTCCTCAAAGCCCGACTCGGTAGAACAAGCACAAGAGACTAACAATGCCAAAAAGGGCATTACCGATGCCGACACCACTGTAACTACCGCCAAGGGGGTAGGTGGCGAGCAGCGCCCGGCTTTCGATTCGGAGTTTATGACCAAGGCCGCCAGCGGCGGTATGCTCGAAGTGCAGCTAGGCCAGCAGGTAGCCCAAAAAGCTACCACACCCGAAGCCAAGCAGTTTGCGCAGCAAATGGTAACTGACCACACCAAAGCCAACGAAGAACTGAAGGCACTGGCGGCTCAGAAAAACATCACGCTACCCACCACGCTCGGCAAAGACCAGCAGAAGGTGTACGACGATGTACTGGCCGAAAAAGGCCCTGAGCTAGATAAAAAGTACGTAAGCGCCATGCTTACCGACCACCAGGAAGACATCAAAGAATACCAGGAGGCCGTTACTCAGTCGAGCGATACCGATATCAAGACATTTGCTCAGAAGAACTTACCAGTTCTTCAAATGCATCTAGGCATGCTGCAGAAAATGCAGCCGGTGATAGAAGCTAAGAAATAAGAAATTGCCTAGCATCATATGCTTGAAAGCCGCTCCGGAATATTCCGGAGCGGCTTTTTTATTTAACACTAACTAATTTTTATAATATTATACAACTACTTACAATTCTTATACTTATGTTAAAATAAAGTAAAATAGAGACAAAAATGCAACGTACATAATTCGGGTATTATACTATTTAGTTACCTGCCAATGGAACTTTCTTAAGAAACCGAAAAAGTGCGTTTTGACATCGGCCTCGTATTTGTAATACCCAAAGTCCATGCGGTTAACGCGGCGGCTTCAGTGCTGCTCTTAACCAGCGCCAGACCCTCTTCACCAACTGATTAGCCTAGCGACAGCTAGGCGGTCATTAAGCTGTCTGGCCTATGGGCATTCTTCTTTTTGCGCTACTACTTGGCGCCCTATTTCTAGCCATTCGCGTCTGGAACCTCCCAGACCGGCTAGATGACCTTCAAGACGAGCTAGCCCGGCGCAATGCCGAGCACACGAAGCTCCGCACCGAGCTGCTTCAGCTGCGCGACCAGTTTGCGCAGTTTAGGGAAGCTAGCCTTATCGCCGTAGCAAGCCCTCAGGCTACAGCAGAACCTGCTACCAAACCGCCGGTAGCAGCAACTAACTGGAGCTGGGAACCGGCCGCTGCCACCATAGCACCAGAGCCAGCGCCGCCGGTAGCGGCACCCGAGCCGAGCACCCCGGCCCTAGTGCCACCAATGGCAGCAGCGCAGGAAGAGCCTGAGTTAGCTGCTTCAGCTAGTGAATTAACAGAGGCAGCACTGCCGACGGAAGAAACCATATCTGCCTCCCTAACTGAGGTAGCATTTCCCGAGGAGGTTATTCCCATTGCAGAGCCGACACTCATTATCGAGCCTGCGCCTGAATGGGAGAAAACGGCAACACCTGAATTGACGCTCTTAGATGAGCCAGTACTAGCACCTGCGCCCGATGTGGAGTCAAACCTAGAAGCTGGCACCCCCTCGGTAGCGGAATCAGAAGAGGTAGCGGAAACCCTCCCCACTGAATCTGAAACAATAGCCGAGCCGAGCCCGAGCAACGAACCCGAGCCACTAGCAGCGCCTGAAATTGCGGTAGAGCCCGAGCCTACCCCAGCGCCAGCCGACGAACCGGCCCCAACCTGGGTGCCGCAACCGCGCCCGGTAGGCCGCCCCACGCCGCCACCGCCGCGCAAGCCGGTGCTACCGCGGCGGCCCGCGCCTAAGCCAGTGCCCACTGGCCCAACATGGTGGGAACGTGCCTCGACGGTGCTGCTCGAAAACTGGACGGGTATCCTGGGGGCAGTCGTGCTCGTGACAGGCGTAGGCTTCCTAGGTATCTACGCGGCGCTGCGAGTGTCGCCCCAGCTCCGGTTTCTGATGATTTGCGCCTTTGCGGCGGGTTTGTTGGGGGCACGTGTGGCCCTGCGCGATAAGGCTTTTGCGAAGAAGCTGAACGCTTGGCTAACAAGTAGTGCGGCGGCCATTTTCCTATTTGCTTGTGTGGGGGCAGTGAGTATAGATGGGCTACGCTGGGTCGTGCCCCCGTTTGATTACCTACTGCTCTTGGTGGGCGTGAGCGCTAACCTTTACTTGGCTTGGCGCACTAGCCGCCAAGAGGTAGCCACCCTGCACGGCGTACTGAGCCTAGTGGCGCTGGCGGTGCTACCGCCCACGGCCCTTACCCTAGGGGCAGCGGCGGGCGTCACGGCTTTCAGCATTGCTATCACCTACCGGCAGCTCTGGAAATACCAGTTGCTACTAAGCATTGTCAGCTTCTTCGCCTTCCACCTCTACTGGCATCAAGAGCTGCCGGCCATCTCGAACTCGCTGCGCCTCATTGCGATGGCGCTGGTGCTGCTAGTAGGCGGTGCGGCAGCGGTGGTGCAGTACCGCCGCGTGTACGCGCAGCGCAAGTTTGAGCCGCTGCTCTTCACAGCTCATTTGCTGAACTGGACCTGCCTAGGTATCAATTTATATCTCTACAGTACAGGTTCGGTTTGGAAGACTATACCGCTGGCCTTGGGGGCAGTGCTCACCTTCTGGGCCGGGCGCAAGGCCAAGCAATTGGGTATCGGCTGGCTATTTCAGACCGATACTATTATCTCGCTCATACTGGCCCTTGCCACGGCCCTCTCACTGCAAGGCTGGCATGCCACGCCCACGGTAATTGGACTCTTTATGTTGCTCGAAGCCTTGCTGATAACGCTGGTAATGGCCCGGCAAGGCGAAATATTGGTGTACCGCGTAGCCCTAGTGGTAGCCTCGCTGGCCAGCACTGGCCTGCTGGTGCTAGCGGGCAGCCACCTAGGCCGCAGTCTGCCCGCGGCGCTGTACCGCGAAGCGCTGGTGCTAGCCCTGGCGGGCTGGGCGGGGCTGGCGTTTGTGCAGTTTATTCTTCGGCAGCCGCTGTTGCGGCTAGCTACCGACTCGGCGCCAGTAGGCTCGCCGCGCCGCTTGCTCAGCTTTTTTGCGGGGCTCACGGGCCTGCTGCAGTTGGGCGCAGGCTTGGCGCTAGCACGTATCTTATTTGGCTGGTCGAGTGCACCCGTGGGGCTGCTGCTTTTGGGCTTGGCGGCGGCCGCGCTAGGCTTAGCCACTTGGGTGCGCCGGGCGGGCCGCGCACCAAGCTGGGTGAGGTGGCAGCAATTGGCACTGGCGCAACTATTTGTGGGGCTGGCCATTGTGGGGCTGCACGAGGCGGGTGTTGATTGGTCGATAGTACTACTGCTGCTTTATGTCGAGTCCTTAGGAGTTAGCCTCATGCTGGCTGGGCGCGTCGAGCGTGACGGGCTACACCAGCTCGTGTACCGGGCAGCGCTAGTAGAGGCAGCGGTGGCGGGCTTGAGCTTGCTACTGCGAACGATTACTCACCTAGGTAGCCCGGCGGTACTCTACCGCGAGGCGCTGGTGCTGGCCCTGGCCGGCTGGGCCACACTTGCCTTTGTGCAGCTAGCCTTCAAATGGCCGCGGCTGGCGGGTGCCAAGCCCTACCCTACTGCCGACCGAACCCCGGAACAACTGGTATCGAACCACGAGGAGCACGCAGGCTTCCTGGCTGGTTTTGCGGGCCTAGGCGGCGTGCTACAAGCAATGGCCGGCCTGGCACTGAGCCGCTTGGCTATGGGCGGGCTGGTAGCGGCGGTAGCCTGGCCGCTGGGTGGGCTGCTGGCACTGGCTGCTAGCGCGCTAGGGCTGGCTTGGTGGGTGCGCTCGGCGGGCCGGGCACCTGGCTGGGTGCGGTGGCAGCAGCTAGCGCTGGCGCAGTTCTACATCCTATTAGCCCTGATGGGCCTGCACAAACTAGGATTGAACTGGTCGGCAGTGCTGCTACTGACCTACGCCGAAGCTCTAGCGGTGACCCTGCTACTGGCTGGGCGCGCGGCCAGCGACGCGCTGCATCGGCAGCTGTACCGGGCCGCGCTGGCCGAAGCCGCACTCGCCGGGCTTGCCGTACTACTGCGGGCGGCGAGCTTTTTACCCCATAGCGCGCCTGCTGTGCTATACCGCGAAGTGCTGATAGTAGCGCTGGCTGGCTGGGCTAGCCTAGCTTTTGCACAAGCAGCTTTCAGGTGGCCACGGCTGGCGGCTATCAAGCCATATATCCCTCGTCTTGAATGGAGTGAGCCAACGGCAATTACCGGCCTGGTATCTAATCCCGAAGAGCACCGGAACCTTGTCAGTGGCTTTGCGGGCCTAGGTGGCGTGTTGCAAGCGGTGGCAGGCATTGGTCTTGGCTGCTTACTTTTTAACTCAACTACTACGCCTACTTGGCTTGTGCTGGGGCTGCTTGTGGGCTTGGTGGCTAGCTGCCTAGGCTTGGCTACCTGGGTGCGCACGGCGAGCCGCTTACCGGGCTGGGTGCGGTGGCAGCAGCTCGTGCTGGCGCAGGGCATTGTGGCGCTGGCGCTAACTGGCTTGCACGAGGTAGGCCTGAGCTGGGCGGCGGTGCTGCTACTGCTTTTCGTAGAAAACCTGCTGGTAGTGCTCTTGCTTGCCGGGCGCGCTGCCTTCGACCAGCTGCACACGCTCGTGTACCGCGCCGCGCTGTTCCAGGCCCTAGGCACAGGAGCGAGCCTACTGTTGGTGGTTGGCAGCCACCTAGCCAGCGCGAGGCTGGTAGTGCTATACCGCGAGACGCTGATACTAGCACTGGCTGGCTGGGCCGCCCTAGGCTTTGTACAAGCAGCCGTGAGGTGGCCCTTATTCCGGGGCGTGCGGCCTTACCTGCCTGCCCACGAAGCCGCCGAGCTAGAGGCTTCTTCCTTAACTCAATTGATTTCTAACCCAGAAGCCCACCTCGACTTGCTGCACAGTTTTGCGGGCCTGGCCGGGGTGCTTCAGGCCGGAGCCGGGCTTGTGCTAGCCCGCATAGTGTTCGGCTGGGCGGGCGCACCGGTAGCCTGGCTACTAGGAGCACTGGGGCTGCTCGCGGGTAGTGCACTGGGGCTCGGACTATGGCTGCGGGCTACGCCAGCATTGCCTAAGTGGATGCGGCGCCAGCAAGTGGTGTTAGCCCAGGCATTTGCCTTAATGGCTGTATTTGGCTTGCACAAGCTAGGCTTGAGCTGGCCAGGCGTTTTGAGCGTGCTATACGCTGAAAGCCTAGTGGTGGCCCTGCTCCTGAGCGGCCGCGACGAAGACGACTTGCTGCACGTGCAAACCTACCTGCTGGTGGTGCAGGCGCTACTGCTGCCCGTGCTGGTGCGCTACACCTCGATGGGTGCCCTAGGGCCGTGGGGACGGGCCGCACTGCTGATAGGCGCTGCGCTGCTCACGCTGGGCTACCAACTGCGGCGATTCTACTGGCGGCGGGCGCAGGAAGATTTTACCCGCCTGGCCCTAGGGGCCACTACGCCGCTGCCGGCCCTAGGCCTAGCGGTAGGCTGGCTACTGCTCGGTGCCGGTGCGCTGGTGTATGGGCAGGCATGGGCAGCCTGGCCCGCGATGGCACTGCTGGGGGCGCTACTCTACTTGCGGCAGCGGGTGGCGCTACCGGGCCTTTGGGCCGGGTTGGTACTGGCCGGTGTGGGCTACGTGGGGCTACAATGGCACCACGTGCTGGCCCCACTCGCTAGGCACGGCGCCGGCCATAGTGCTGGTTATATAGCGCTTTACTTGGCACCTACGCTAGCCGTGCCAGTAGCGGGCCTGCTCACCTCGTGGTGGCCAGCGGGCGGGCGCTACGTGCGCTGGCCGTGGCTATACCTGCTGGGTACTCACCTGGTAGTAGCTCTGCTGGCGGCTGTGCCGGCGGGCCACGTTGCCTACTTCATGCTGGACCTGCTCGCGCTGAGTAGCGCTGCCTTCGGCGCAGCCCTGGCTTGGCGGCGTACCCTGCCCGATGCCGCGGCCGTAGTGCGCGCCGGCCTACCCGACCGCTACTTGCTGCACCTCAGCTATAGCGGGCTGCTTGGTAGCCTGCTGCTGCAAGGCTGGTTGGTGGCTCACCACGAGCTATTATTCGGCCTACGAGCCGATTATTTCACAGCCGGTTTGCTCGTGGTGGTGGTGGCAACCCTGGCCTTGGCCCGGCCGCCAGCTACCGAGCCGGTGTATGCCTCCTGGCGGCAGCTGCACCCCTGGCTACCCGAAATGGCACTGCTGGTTGGTTCGGCCACGCTGGCACACGATGTCCGCTCGCAATGGCTACCGCTGGTGTGGGTAGCCGTGGCCTTGCTGCTGGGTGGCGCAGCACCTAAGCTAGCCCTGCGCTTCCGGCGGCTAGGCTTGTACGGGCGGCTATACTACTGGCTGGCAGCGAGCACGGCTAGCTTCTGCTGCTTACTGTACATCACCCCTATTCAACTGCTCAGTGCCGACTGGTGGGCGCTCGCGGCGGCTGTAGTCTTGCTGTTTGGCTACGTGGCGGTGGCGTTGCGTCACGGCAATGCCCCTTTCGCCCAGCTTTCGCCGGCTTGGAATATCCTGGCCCTACCCGCCCGCTACCAGCTCGAAACCTGGTTGCTCTACCCTGCCTTTGTGGCGCTGGCCGTACTACTCATTCAGTCGTTCGACCGCTCGGTGCTGACGGTGCTGCTCATGCTGCAAGTAGTAGCTGTGTTCAGCGGTAGCCTGGCGCTGCGGCGGCAAGACCTACGCTACGTGGCGCTAGCCGGTATGCTAGGCTGCATGGCGCGGCTCCTGTTCTTCGACCTGCGGCAGAGCGGCACCGTCACGCGGGCTATTGTTTTCATCCTCATGGGCTTGCTGCTACTAGGCATGAATGCGCTCTACGCCCGCTTCAAAAGCCGGTTTGAGTCTGAAGCTGACCGCCAGCCCGACTTAGGCGAAGACGACCTGACGTCGCAGGACTTGACACCAGAAATCGAGTAGCCCAAACATCTGCCACGGCTTGTTGGTAACAGCAGAGGCCTAGGTTATTTCTTTGGGTAGAAAGCCCTTGGCGCTGGTAGCCAAGGGCTTTCTTATGGCTTGCCTGGTAGCCTCCTAAGGTCGCTTGCTTCACCCGTTTCTTTGCGTTGCATCTCACTTATATTTTATGGGAATCTTCACCAACCGCGGCTTTCAGCCCAAGCGCCCGAGCAACCCCAAGCTGCCGCCCGGCCAGTACGAAACTACCGATTTTCCGGTGCTCACGGCCGGCCCTACGCCGCGCATTGCCCTTACCAACTGGGAGTTCCGCCTCGAAGGCCTGGTAGAAGCGCCCATGAAGTGGAGCTGGGAAGAATTCAATAAGCTGCCGATGCAGGACTTCAACCCTGACATTCACTGCGTCACGAAGTGGTCGAAATTTGACACCCATTGGCGCGGCGTGAGCGTGGACACGCTCCTGGAGCACGTCAAGCTCAAGCCCGAGGCGCAGTACGTGACCGAATTCAGCTACGGCGGCTACACCACCAACCTGCCGCTGGCCGACCTGCTCGGCGGCAAAGCCTTCGTGGGCTTGCAGTATGAAGGCCAGCCGCTGGCGCCCGAGCACGGCGGCCCGGCCCGGCTAGTGGTGCCGCACCTCTACTTCTGGAAAAGCGCCAAGTGGGTGCAGGGCCTACGCTTCACGGCCCAAGACGAGCCCGGCTTTTGGGAGCGCGGCGGCTACAGCATGTACGGCGACCCGTGGAAGGAGCAACGCTACCGCGACGACGATGACGACCAGGCTAGCGCCGGCAGCATCCGGCTATGAGCAAGGTAACCTGGCAGTTGGGCACGGTGGTCAGCATCGTGCCCGAAACCCCGCACGTCAAAACCTTTACCCTGCGCCTGCCTAACTGGACGCCCCACCGCGCCGGCCAGCACTACGACCTGCGCCTCACCGCCGAGGGCGGCTACCAGGCCGAACGCAGCTACTCCATCGCCTCGCCGCCCGAGCAAACCGGCGAAATCGCCCTTACCGTGGAGCTGGTCGACGAGGGCGAAGTATCGGGCTACCTCTTCGAGGGCGTGGCTGTGGGCGACGAGCTAGAAGTACGCGGTCCCATTGGCGGGTACTTTGTGTGGCGCGGCGAGCCTAGCTCGCCGCCACTGCTGCTCGTGGGTGGCGGCTCGGGCGTGGTGCCGCTTATGGCTATGCTGCGCCACCGCCAGCACCTAGGCCTGCGCACACCGGCCACGCTGCTGCTCAGCGTGCGCACGCCCGAGGAAGTTATTTATAAAACTGAGCTAGAAGCAATGGCGAAGGCCGACGACAGCTTCACGCTGTTGCTCGACTACACCCGCCAGGCGCCGCCCGGCTGGACCGGCTACCAGCGCCGCATCGATGCGGCTATGCTGGCCGAGGTAGTATCGCGCTTTGGCGAAAGCCAGCCGCAGGCATTTGTGTGCGGCCCCACGGGCATGGTCGAAAGCGTAGCCAATGGCTTGCAAGCCGCCGGATTGGCACCGGAAATGATTCTGACCGAACGGTTTGGGCCGACGGGCGCCTAGGGCGTTATTTTAGCCGCGCATCTAGCCCGGCTCCCCATGGCAACTCCTTCCGATACCGCCCGCGACTCCCACGACCGCACCGAGTTTCAGTTGGAGCGGCTGATACTGTTTACCGACGCGGTGTTTGCCATAGCCATCACGCTGCTCGTCATCGAAATCAAGGTACCCGAGCTGCACCACGCCACCGAGGCCGAGGCGGCGCAGGGCCTACTGCGGCTGATACCGAAGTTTATTGGCTTCTTTATCAGCTTCTTCGTCATTGCTATTTATTGGGTGGCGCACCACCGCATTTTTCGGTTTGTGCGCAATCTCGACAATCGGCTCATCTGGACCAACCTGTTCTTTTTGCTCGGCATCGTGCTTATGCCGTTCACCACGGCCTACCAGAGCGAGTACAGCCTGCTGCGTACGCCCTGGATTCTCTATAGCCTCAATATCATTGTGGTAGGCTGCATGCAGGTGCGGCTGCAAGCTTACTTGCGCAACCGCGCCCACGGCCTCACGCTCGCCCACGAGCACGCTCATCCCGACCTCGACTTGTTTCGGCCGCTCTCGTCGCCGTTGGTATTTGCCTTCAGTATCCTCCTGTCGTTTTTTGTGCAGCCGTGGCTGCTACGGCTGGTACCCGCCGTGGCGTTTCCGCTGCTTGGGCTAGTGCACAGCCGCCGCCACCGTCAGCTTAGCCTTCGCTACGAGCGGCTGAGCCAACTCGAAGCCCAATAGCCGCTTTCCTAATAAGGGCGCTAGCATTTTCGAGTAGCAAAACACCAACGCAAACTATCTTTCTATCCTGTAAGCAACTGACTAGCTGCTTACAGTTCCTTTTCCTTCTATGAAAAAACTTCTCCTAGGCTTGCTTGTGCTCAGCGCCTGCTCTAAAGAGGATGCGGCACCCAGTTACAACGACTTCACGCCCATCAACGGACGATTTACCATTCACGACGACGGGTTTTTGCGCTACAACAAGCGCGATACGACGGCCACGCTTTCCGACCTAAAGCTGCGCATCAGCACGTGCGGCGTGCAAGATGTCTATGAGTTCCAAGGGCGTTTTAGCGTCCACGAAACGTATAGCATTCGCTTTCTGGTCGATAAGAATCGCACTGGCTCGGGCCCTTGGACGAACCTTGCTACCGAAAGCACTAGCTATTTCAATGGCAACGTGAAGACGGGAGGAGGCAGCTCTAATTCGGGCACCCTTTCAGCCAGCGGCAATACGTTTACCGCTTCGTTCGACCACTCCAGCATCAAGGGCACGCTCAGGTAGCCGATAGACCTGCAAAGGCCCGCGGCTACCTAGGTGCCTTTCGGCGCCGCTACGCGTATTTGCTGGTCTTCAGCTCCTCGGCCAAGAAACGCCCAGTGTGGCCTTTGCCTGCCTTGGCCACCTGCTCGGGCGTGCCCTGCGCCACAATGGTACCGCCACCAGCGCCGCCCTCCGGGCCGATGTCGATGACATGGTCGGCCACCTTGATGAGGTCCAAGTTGTGCTCGATGATGAGCACAGTATTACCCTTGTCGGCGAGCTTGTGCAGCACGTCGGCTAGGTGGCGAATGTCCTCAAAGTGCAGGCCAGTGGTCGGCTCGTCGAGGATGTAAAAGGTCTTGCCGGTGTCCTTTTTGCTGAGCTCGGTGGCGAGCTTCACACGTTGGGCCTCACCACCCGAAAGCGTAGTGGCTTGCTGCCCTAGGGTCAGGTAGCCTAATCCAACGTCAGCTAAGGTCTTAATTTTACGTAGGATGCGCGGCTGAAACTCGAAGAAGTCTACGGCCTTCTCTACCGTCATATCAAGCACATCGGTGATGGACTTGCCCTTGAAGCGCACTTCCAGCGTTTCGCGGTTGTAGCGGCGGCCTTTGCAGGTTTCGCAGGGCACGTGCACGTCGGGTAGGAAGTTCATCTCGATGGTGCGGATGCCAGCGCCCTCACACGTCTCACAGCGCCCGCCCTTCACGTTGAATGAGAAGCGCCCAGGGCCATAGCCACGGATTTTAGCCTCCGCCATCTCGGCAAACAGCTGCCGGATTTCGGTAAACACGCCCGTGTACGTCGCCGGATTCGAGCGCGGCGTGCGGCCGATGGGCGACTGGTCTACCTCAATCACCTTGTCAATCAGCTCCAGGCCTTCGATGCTGCCGTAAGCCAGCGGCTCGCGGTGGGCATTGAAAAAGTGCTGATTGAGAATTGGGTACAGCGTGTCGTGAATGAGCGACGACTTACCCGAACCCGACACCCCCGTAACGGCGATGAGCTTACCTAGGGGAAACTTGGCGGTTACGTTTTTGAGGTTGTGGCCTTTGGCGCCTTTCAGCACCAAGTAGCTGCCTTCGCCCTCGCGCTTCTTCTTGCGCACCTCCACGTGGCGCTGGCCACTGAGATACTGCGACGTGAGTGAGCCCGAGTTGAAGATGGCGCTGGGCGTGCCTTCGGCCACAATGTGGCCGCCGTGGATACCCGCGCCCGGCCCAATGTCAAGCACGTGGTCGGCATTGAGAATCATGTCCTTGTCGTGCTCCACCACAATCACCGAGTTGCCGATGTCGCGTAGGTGCTGCAAGGCCTTGATAAGGCGTTCGTTGTCGCGCTGGTGCAGGCCGATGCTCGGCTCGTCCATGATGTAAAGCACGCCCACGAGCTGGGTACCAATCTGGGTAGCGAGGCGAATGCGCTGGCTCTCGCCGCCGCTGAGCGTGCGCACCGAGCGGTGCAGGCTGAGGTAGTCGAGCCCTACTTCGAGCAAGAAGCCAATGCGCTTACGAATCTCCTTGAGTAGCTCGCGCGCAATGAGGTTCTGGCGGTCGCTGAGGCGGTCTTCTAGTCCTACGAACCAAGCGGCCAGCTCATTAATATCCAGCACTGACAGCTCGCCGATGTGCTTGTCGGCCAGCTTGAAGTGCAAGCTTTCTTTTTTCAGGCGGTAGCCATCGCACACCGGGCAGGTCTGGGCCTGAGTGTACTGCTGTATCCACTCGCGAATGCTGTCCGAGTCGGACTCCATCTGGCGGCGCAAGAAGGGAATGATACCCTCGAAAGGCTCGGTGTAAGCACCCTTCGCATCGTCGGCCTCGTCTTGCGTGATGCCGTGCATGAGGCGCTGCAGTAGCTCGGCCGGCAGCTTCTCGATGGGCGTATTCAGGCTGACCTTATGCTTCTTGAGGATGAGCTGAAGCTGCTGGAAAATCCAAATGTCGCGGTACTCCCCTAGGGGCGCAATGCCGCCGCGGCTGATGCTCAGCTTGGGGTCGGGCACTACAGTTTCTTCGGTTATTTGCTGCACCTCGCCTAGGCCGGCGCAGTGTGGGCAGGCCCCGTAGGGCGAGTTGAAGCTGAACGTGTTAGGCGCCGGGTCGTCGTAGGCGATGCCCGTTTCGGGGTCCATCAGGAAACGCGAGAAAAACTGCGGCGCGGCCTTTTTGGCGTCTGGGTCAAGCACTAGCAGGGTGCCTTTGCCGTGGGTCATGGCGTTTTGCACCGAGCCCGACAGGCGGAACCGGTCTTCTTCCTTCACCACGAGCCGGTCAATCACGATTTCGATATCGTGAATCTTGTAGCGGTCTACCTGCATCTTGGGCGTGATGTCGAGCAGCTCGCCATCAACGCGCACTTTGGTAAAGCCCAGCTTGGCAATCTTTTGGAAGTCTTCGCGGTAGTGACCCTTGCGCCCCTTCACCACCGGCGCCAGCACTATCAGCTTTTTGCCGTCGTAGTGCTTCAGGATGTAGTTGATAATCTGGTCATCGCTCTGCCGAATCATCTTCTTGCCCGTGGCGTAGCTGAAAGCTTCGGCCGTGCGAGCATAGAGTAGGCGCAGGAAGTCGTATATCTCGGTGATGGTGCCCACCGTCGAGCGCGGGTTGCGCGAGGTGGTTTTCTGCTCAATCGATATTACCGGCGACAGCCCTTCGATTTTATCGACATTCGGCCGCTCTAGCCCACCCATAAACGAGCGCGCGTAGGCCGAGAAGGTCTCCATATACCGCCGCTGCCCTTCGGCATAAATGGTATCGAAAGCCAGCGAAGACTTACCCGAGCCCGAAATGCCCGTGAATACCACCAGCTTGCCGCGCGGAATCTGCACGCTCACATTCTTGAGGTTGTGCTCGCGGGCACCGTACACCTCGATGTAAGGCGCCTCGGCAGCGGCACCTAGGAGCTGGCCATCGGCAGGCGGGGCCAGGGTTTCGGGCGTTTGGTGCTGCTCGGCCACGGCCCGGCCAGCGGGCGCGGGCTGGCGGCCCACGGGCAGGTCGTGCTGCACATCGGATGCCTGCTTTTCAGCTACTTCCACTAGCTCGGCTTCGGTAGCTGTGGTCAAAAGCTCGGCCGCTTTGACAGTAGAGTTAGCTGCCTTTTTTGAGGCAGCCTTGGGTGTTTTTGGAGCAGGAGCAACAGGAGCGGTAGCCGTTTTTTTAGCCATGCGGGCAAATCAGAGGAACAAGCAAAGGTACGGAAATGGCTGGGCGAGAGTGGTAAAAACGCGGTTTTTTTCGCTGCCAGCTGGGCCGATAGTGCACAACAGGCGTGTGGCCCGATTAGTGCCAGTGCTTTTGGCAATGAGCTAACTTGGCATGCGCGGCGGGCCAGCATTGCCACCTATTCTTCTCCTCAACCAAACTCCTCGACGCATGGCTTTCCCTATTCGCAACTGGTGCCTAGGTGCGCTGCTACTCCTAGTATCGCTGAGCGCCTTGGCCCAAACCGGCCGCCCGACCTATGACTTCATGACGATTTCGGTTATCAAGTCGCCATATCGAAATGACTGCTACCTTCTGCTGACGCCCACCTTCCAAGGCAAGTCCGAAATCAAGCTGGAGGAAGAATACAACTTGGCCTCTGACCGCTACCGCGCTAACCTTCAGCGCAATATTACATTGCTTAACAACACCCTAGGTGAGCTATCTGCGGCAGGCTGGGACCTGGTCGATGTGCACTCGACCGAGGTCGGGGCCGAGCCAGCTGGATTACAACCTACGGCCACGCTTACGCGGTACCTGCTACGTAAAGCCAAAAACTAAGCAGGTCCGTATAGAGTCGGCACCCCCTACGCCTGTGTTGGCATTGTCCTTGCCAAGCAGGCCGGGTAACCTATTCTTTTACACCTATGAATTTTATTCAAAAAACCGCGGCGCTAGCCACGCTTAGCTTGCTAGCCTTGGCCGCTGCCCCGGCCCACGCCCAGGTCAATATTAACATCAATACGGCCCCGCCGGTAGTAGTTGGTGCGCCAGCCGATGCCCAGTATTACTACATTCCGGAGGCTAATGCCTACTACGACGTGCCGGCCCGCCGCTACATCGTGCAGCGCAATGGCCAGTGGGCCCGCTTCGAGCGCCTCGATGGCTACGACCCGCGCAGCTTCCACCCGCAGTACATCGCCTACCGTGGAGACTCGCCCTGGCTCTGGAAGGGGAAGGGCCACCCCCACGGCATGCCCCCCGGCCAAGCCAAGAAGCTGTACGGCCCCGGCCCTGGCCATGGGAAGGGCCATGGCAAAGGCCGCCACTAATAGTGCTAGAGAGCCACAGAAAGCCTCGCTACCCAGCGGGGCTTTTTGGCTTTGGGTAAAAGGCGAACCGGTTCGTCGGCACATTTGGCGGGCTAGCCAGCAAGCTAGGCGCTTCTGTCGACTAAGCTAAAATCCGGCACCGAACTTGCGTAAGAACAAGCAGCAATTCACTGATTCCTTTCTGCTTTTATCATGAAGTCTCGCCTTCGTTTTCTTGCTTTCGCGCTGGGCATGGGCCTGGCTTTTGCTGCACCTAGGGCCGCCCAGGCACAGGTGAGCGTGGGGGTAAATATTGGCCTGCCGCCCTGGGGGCCAGCCGTGCCGCAGGGCACGCAGTACTACTACATTCCGGAGATTGACGGCTACTACGACATCTACAATGGTATCTACCTAGTGTTTGATGGCTACCAGTGGGTGCAGATGCCGTACCTCGATGGCTACGACCCTTATTACTTTCACCCTTACCCGGTTAGCTACGTAGGGCCGCAGCCATGGCTATACATCGGCACCTACCGCAACCGCTACCCGCAGTACGTAGCCGGCTTCCGGCGTGGCGGCTGGGGCAACTACGGCCCCTACCACAATAACCGCGACTACGGAGCCGGCCGGGTATATGGCTACGACCGCGGTGGCTACAATGGTCGGGGCTACGACCGTGACCTCAACCGCAACTTTGACCGCCGCGGAGGCTACAGCAACAACGGCCGGCCCGGTGGCTTTGGTAATGTACATAACAACCCTGGGGGCGGCCGGCCCGATGGTGGGCGCCCCAGCGGCAATCTTGGCGATGGGCGCCCTGGCGGCTTCAACGGGGGTTTCCCGGGCGGAGGCCGGCCTGGCGGGAGCCCTTCTACCCCTGGTGGGTTTGATGGAGGCAACCGTGGCGGCGGCCAACCCGGCAACCTAGGTGGTGCCCGCGGTGGGTTTGGCAATCAGCCAGGCAACTCTGGCGGCGCTCGGGGTGGCTTTGGGGGCCAGCCAGGCAACCCCGGTGGTGGGCAGCGAGGAGGCGAGGGCGGTGGCCGTGGGCGGCGCTAGCATCAGCTCAGTAGCTAGACTTGTACTAAGAAGGGCGCTGTCTCCTAATTTGGAGGCAGCGCCCTTCTCAGTTCCACCTTAAAACCCAAACCCTAGGTAGCAGCCCCTACAGAGGCCCAGTCCAAGTCGGGCCGCAGGGCCGTGGGGGTTGGCATCTTATTCTGCCCTAGTAGCTCTGTGATATAAATCATATCAGTGTCGCGGCCCATGCTAGCTACGGCCACGATGCGGCCGGCCTGCACAAAAAAGGCTAGGAAATCCTGCTTGGCTACGTTGCCGTGGTAAACAATCTCATCCCACCGCTCGGCGTGGCCGGCATAGCGCAGGCTTTTGCCATACTGCTGCGTCCAAAAGAAAGGAGCAGCGGTAAACTCCGCTTGCTGGCCCAGCATATTGCGGGCCGCTACTTGGCCGTGCTGCTGCGCCACGCGCCAGTGCTCTATGCGTGTAGGCTGGCCGGTGGCCGCCAGCGGAAAACGAGCAATGTCGCCGGCCGCATACACAGCCGGCGCGGCCTGCAAGTTGGCATTCACAGCCACACCTCCGTCCTCTTCTAAGCTAAAGGCATCCTTCAAAAAGTCGGTAGCAGGCCGCACGCCTACCCCAAGCACCACAGTGTCGGCAGGCAGGGTTTTGCCCGATTTGAGTTGCACGCCCACTACGTGGCCTTGCTCTCCTAATAGGGCGCTTACTTCCGCTTCCGCTTCAAAGTGAACGCCTTTCTCTTCGTGCAGCTTCCGGAACATTTGACCAATTTCGGGACCTAGGACGCGGGCGAAGGGCTCTTTTTCTTGGGCTATAACCGTCACGGTTCGGCCCTCGGCCATGAGGCTGCTAGCCACCTCCATCCCGATAAAGCTCGCGCCGATAATCACCACCTGCTTAGCATCCTTGGTAGCTTCCAGTAGGACGTCGGCGTCAGCCTGGGTACGCAAAGGCAGCACGCCAGGCAAGTCGTGGCCGGGCAATTTGGGTAGCAGGTTGGGCGTGCTGCCGGGGGCTAGCAGTAGCTGGTCGTAGTGTAGCGGCGGCTGGCCTTCCAGTTGCACTTCCTGCTTAGCTAGGCTCAAGCCGATTACGCGCGTATGCTGCAAGAGCTCAATTTTTTGCTGTACATAAAACTCAGCTTCGCGCAGTGGCAGGGTCTCGGCTTTGGCTTTGCCCGCCAGGTAGGCTTTGCTGAGTTTGGTACGGTCGTAAGGCAGCTTTTCATCAGCCGACACCAGCACCACGCGGCCCGCGAAGCCCTCGCGCCGCAGCGTTTGAGCTGCAAACTCGCCGGCCGCCCCGCCCCCTACAATAACAAAGGTGCGGCTATCGGCGGGGCCTGTGGCAGGTGCAGGCGGCGGAGTGCCACCTAGCTCGGCGGTCGGCGTGGTCTCAGGCTTGTCGGTGCTGGCGGGCGGACTAGCCGGCACTTGCACCAAGATGCGCCCTTCGGCCTCGCGCACGGCGTAGGTGGGTAGGTCGTCGAGGGCGGGTGGCTCGCACAGGTGGCCATTTTCGACCTTAAAGCAGGCGTGGTGCCAGGGGCAGATGAGTCGGCCATCCACTACTTTACCCTTCTCCAATGGGGCGCCGTAGTGCGGGCAATTAGGCGCGAACGCACGCACTTGGCCCTGCTGGCGCGTCAGCAGCACCTTGGGGCCGTCGTGGGGAGTGGGAAAGGTTTTCAGTGCGCCTTCGGGCAGACTGGCGGCGTCTGTGAGGTCAATTTCGGGAAGCATGAGCGAAAGAAATACGTCGCTACTGAACGAGTTACGCTCTTTGAAGTTGCTAGGCCCTCATCTTTCCAAACGCGCTACCTAGGTTGTACTTCGCTGTAGTAATGCTAAGCTCTAGGCAAGGCCATGGTAGCTTTCTGAAATACCTTCGCTCCAGCTGATTTTGAAGTAGCACTTAAACCAGCTTCATTTTCTTACGGATGGTCTTCAGTAGTACGCTCTTTCTTTTCTATTTCCTACCCGCTTTTTTGCTGCTGTACTGGCTGGCGCCTTATCGTTTCAAAAATGTGGTAGCCTTGCTATGCAGCTTGCTGTTTTACGCTTGGGGAGGGCTGAATTTTCTAGCGCTGTTTGTAGGGTCAGTAGTCGTCAACTTTCTACTCATCCGCTTCATGGATGCCGCCAGCGAACGCTGGAAACAACGCATTTTTCTAATTATCAGCATCCTGATTAACGTTGGCATGCTGTTTTACTTCAAATACGCTAACTTCTTTCTCGACAATGCCAGCGCCGTGCGTAGCTACTTCGGTGGTCCAGCTCTGACGTGGGAGAAGATAGTGCTCCCCATCGGCATTTCGTTTTTCACCTTCGAAAAGCTCACCTATACTATTGACGTGTACCGCGGCGTGAACAAGCCGCTCAAAAACTTTTGGGATTTCATGCTTTACATCATGTTATTTCCCAAAATGATAGCGGGGCCGATTGTGCGCTTTCACGAAATAGCCGGGCAGCTTACTGACCGCCGCGCTTTTGACACGGTCGATGAAAAGCTGGCCGGTTTTTTCCGCTTTATTGTGGGCCTAGCCAAGAAAGTGCTGCTCGCGAACGCGCTGGGCGAACAGGCCGACCACATTTTTACCCTTGACCCGGCCACCTTGCCGGTAGCACAGGCCTGGCTAGGAGCGGTAGCCTACACTTTCCAGATTTACTTCGATTTTTCGGGTTATTCCGACATGGCGGTGGGGCTAGGCAAACTCATGGGCTTTCAGTTTCCCGAAAACTTCAATTCGCCTTATGCAGCACGCTCCATCACGGAGTTTTGGCAGCGTTGGCACATCACGCTAGGTCGCTGGATGCGCGACTACCTCTACATTCCGCTAGGTGGTAATCGCGTGCGCCCTAGTCGGCTTTATGTCAATCTGTGGACGGTCTTTATCCTGTCTGGCTTCTGGCACGGCGCCGCCTGGACATTCATTGCCTGGGGTGCCTACCATGGGCTCTGGCTAGTGCTCGACCGTTTGTTTCTGCTGCGTATTTATCGCCGCCTCGGCGCCCTTAGCATTGTGCCTACTTTTCTCATCACTGTGGCAGGGTGGGTACTATTTCGGGCCGAAACTCTAGACCAGGCAGCCGCTTTTGGGGGCCGCCTAGTAGGTATTATGCCCGATATCAGCCGGGCCTGGGAAGTGCCCCAGCTGGTGCACCTCTCTTTCACCACCAAGTTCTGGTCGATACTGGTTGTAAGCGCTGTTTTCGCCTTCATGAATGCTATACCCGCCCTAGAGCGGTTCAACTTGAGCCTCTACTTTGTTCACCCGCTTTCGCTACGTCGCGCGCTGGGTTTAAGCACAGTGGCGGCGATATTATTGCTACTGAGCGCGGGCGCAATCTTAGGCAGTACGTTCAATCCGTTTATATATTTCCGCTTCTAGCTCACCATGCAGCAAGACAACTATTTATGGATTAAACGGTTGGCTCTGGCAACATTAACTTCCCTGTTTCTTCTGCCGGCTCTACAAGCCAAGTGGCCCCTGCTTCCCGTGGGCGCACTCGATGGCTACAATCCTAATACGAACGCCGAGAAGCCTGACCTACAAGTCGACGACCTGCTGGCTGGCAACTACCAGCCCCGGCTCGAAGCTTACCTGGATAATCGCTTGGGCTTTCGGGCATGGTTCATTCGGCTGCGCAACCAAGTCGATTTTTCTTTCTTCGGCCAAGTGCACACGGGCGATGTGCTGGTAGGCCAGCACGGTGTGCTGTATCAAGGCGGCCCCACCGAATCGTACCTAGGGCGCGATTACTTAGGCGCCGAGGCTATTACGGCCCACGCCCAGCGCGTGCGCGGGGTACAAGACATGCTAGCTCAGCGTGGCACCCAGCTGCTCTATGTGCTGGCCCCCGGCAAGCCCGGCTACCTGCCCGAAGACCTGCCCGCCGGCGTGCAAGCTGCCGACCGCGGCCCCACCAACTACACTGGCTTTGCCGAGGCGCTGCCCAAGGCGGGGGTGCACGTGCTCGATGCGGCAGCGCTGTTTCAGCGCTGGAAGCCTACGGCGCCGCACCCGCTGTTTCCACGCGGTGGCACGCACTGGAGTGGCTATAGCACCACCCTAGTGGCCGACACATTGGCCCGCGCCATTGAGGCGCTTACGCGCCTCGACCTGCCCAACTTTACCACCAGCCCCGGTGAAATAACTACCAAGCACTTGCGTGGCACCGATGAGGACATCGCTAGAGGTCTAAACCTAGTAATCAGGCCTCGCCCCTACCCTATGGCGTACCCCATCGTCACGTTTGCGCCGCCCACCCCCCACCAACAACGGCCAAACACGCTGCTAGTGGGCGATAGCTTTACACAAAGCTTTTATATTTTTTACCCTTATTTCTCTAATCTGTTCAGCGACAGCTCGCGCTTCTGGTACTATAACGAAAGCGTGTTCTGGCCCGAAAACACGCCGGGCGAAAGCCACTACGTGCGCGAACTAAACCTGCGCCAGCAACTCGCCGGCCGCAATTTGCTCATCATCTTATCTACTGAGCAGAACTTGAACAAGCGCAGCTTTGGCCTCATCGACCAGCTATACAACCTCTACCACGCCGATGCACCAAGCCAGTAGCAGCTTGGCCGCACGCCTCTGCACCTCTACACCACTATACAAAAGGCGACCCCGATGGGGCCGCCTTTTGTATTGAATAGCTTCTTCAACCTGTTTAAAACTCTGCGTTCTTGGGGAAACGTGGGAAGGGAATTACGTCGCGGATGTTGGTCATGCCCGTCACGAACAGCACCAGGCGCTCGAAGCCTAGGCCAAAGCCCGAGTGCGGGGCCGTGCCAAAGCGGCGGGTATCGAGGTACCACCACAGCTCGTCGGTGGGCACGTGCATCTCGGCCATGCGGCCTTCGAGCTTACCTAGGTCCTCCTCACGCTGCGAGCCGCCGATGATTTCGCCGATGCCGGGGAAGAGCACGTCCATGGCGCGCACGGTGCGGCCGTCCTCATCAAGCTTCATGTAGAAAGCTTTGATTTCCTTAGGGTAGTTGGTGAGGATAACCGGTTTCTTGAAGTGTTTCTCTACCAGGTAGCGCTCGTGCTCGCTCTGCAAGTCGGTGCCCCAATCTACCGGGAACTCAAATTTCTTCTTGGCCGACTTCAGAATCTCGACCGCCTCGGTATAGGTGAGGCGCTGGAAGGCGTTGTCGGTTATTGACCGCAAGCGCTCGAGCAGCTCCTTGTCGTAGGTGTCGTTCAGGAATTGCAGGTCGGCGGCGCAGTGCTCTAAGGCATAGCGCACTAGGCTTTGGAGGAAGTCCTCGGCCAGGTCCATGTTGTCTTGCAGGTCGTAGAACGCCATTTCGGGCTCTATCATCCAGAACTCGGCCAGGTGGCGAGCGGTGTTCGAGTTTTCGGCCCGGAAGGTGGGTCCGAAGGTGTACACCTGCCCTAGGGCCATAGCCGCCAGCTCGCCTTCGAGCTGCCCCGATACGGTGAGGTTGGTTTGCTTGCCAAAGAAGTCTTCGGAGAAGTCAACCGAGCCGTCTTCGGTGCGTGGGGGGTGCTCGGGCGGCAGGGTAGTCACCCGGAACATCTGGCCCGCCCCCTCAGCATCGGAGCCCGTAATGATGGGCGTGTGCACGTAATAGAACCCGTGCCGGTTGAAATAATCGTGCACGGCAAATGCCAGCGCGTGCCGGATGCGCAGCACCGCCCCAAAGGTGTTGGTGCGGGGGCGCAGGTGGGCAATCTCGCGCAGGTGCTCCAGCGAGGTGGCTTTCTTTTGCAGCGGGTAGGCTTCGGGGTCGGCGGTGCCGAGCACTTCTATCGAGCTAGCCTGCACCTCCACTGCTTGGCCTTTGCCTTGGCTAGGTACCAGCAAGCCACGCACGGCCACGCACGAGCCAGTGGTTACTTCTTTTAGGCTTTCTTCAGGAAACTTCTCAGCATCAGCCACTACTTGCAAGGTGGCAAGGCCCGAGCCGTCGTTGAGGGCAATAAACTGCACATATTTGTTGCCCCGGCGGGTGCGTACCCAGCCCTTCACCAGCACTTCGCGGTTGAGGTCGGTACTCGTGAGCAGGTCTTGAATGCGGGTGCGGCGGAGTTGGTCGGCAGGCATAAGCGGTAATCAAAAGGCAGTTGAGCCAGCAAAGGTAAAGCCAGCGCTTGGGCCATTACCGCGCGGGGCGCTAACCCCAACCGGAATTTGCTAGTATTAGCCTACGACCAGTTAGTTTGTTCTTCCGTATTTCTACCGTCCGCTCTGGCCCACCGGCCCATTCCCGCTAGTAGCCCTTCCTATGCAACGCCTCGACCTTAAACAGCTGCTTTCTCAGCGCCTTTCGCCTCAACAAATACAGTTTATCAAGCTACTGCAAATCCCTACGGCAGAGCTCGAAACGCGCATTAAGGAGGAAATGGAAGTGAACCCAGCCCTGGAAGAAGGTGACAGCGACGACGCCGAGCGCGACGATAGCCCCGACGACTCGGCCGATGATAACGACCCCAACGACTCGCTCGACAGCGACGACAACACACTAGATGAAGACTTCGGTGGCAATGAGGCGCCCGACGACAGCGCCAGCGGCCTCGACGACTACGCCGACGAGCGCCCCGAGCCGGCCGCAGAGCCCGAAGCCCTAGGTATCGACAACGACAACCACGAAATCGACATCAGCGACTACGTCAATGATGATGAGATAGCGGGCTACAAGATGCAGGGTGACGGCCCCGGCGACGAAGAAGAACGCGAAATGCCGCTGGCCGACACTAGCGGCTCGCTGCAAGACTCGCTGCTCGACCAGCTGCACTACGCCCAGCTCGATGAGCTAGAGCAAAGCATTGGCGAGCAGCTCATTGGTTCGATTGATGGCGATGGGTACATTCGGCGCGACCTAGCGGCCATTGCCAATGACCTAGCCTTCAGCCAGAACATTGAGGCTACCGAAGCCGAGATTGAGAGTGTGCTGCGCGTCATTCAGACGTTTGACCCGCCCGGCATCGCTGCCCGCGACCTGCCCGAGTGCCTGCTGCTGCAGCTAGAGCGCCGCCCCCAAGACGAGGCCACGCAAAACGCCGAGCGCATCTTGACCGAAACCTTCGAGGAATTTACTAAGAAGCATTACCAGCGCATTCAGCAAAAGCTGGACTTAGAGGACGACGAGCTGAAAGAAGCCGTGGCCGTGATTCTAAAGCTGAACCCCAAGCCGGGCGGCAGCGGCCCCGTGAGTGGCGGGCGCGGCAGTGCCGGCGGGGCGCAGTACCTGATGCCCGACTTCATCCTGACCAATGATAACGGCGAGCTGAATTTGACCCTGAACGCCCGCAATGCCCCCGAGCTGCGCGTGAGCCGCGACTACCGCGAGATGCTGCAGACCTACGACAAGGCCGCCAAGAAAGACGCTAAGATGAAGGAGGCCGTCAGTTTTGTGAAGCAAAAGCTCGACTCGGCCAAGTGGTTTATCGATGCCATCCGGCAGCGGCAGAATACACTGCTGCGCACGATGTCAGCCATTGTGGAGCGCCAGCGTGAGTTCTTCCTAACGGGCGACGACTCGAAGCTGCGGCCCATGATTCTCAAGGACATAGCCCAGGCTATTGGCATGGATATCTCCACCATCAGCCGGGTGGCCAATTCTAAGTCTATCCAGACCGAGCACGGTATTTATCCGCTCAAGTTCTTCTTCTCCGAGGGTATCGCTACTGACTCGGGCGAGGACGCTAGCAGCCGCGAGGTGAAAAGCATTCTGAAAGACCTCATTGGCAATGAGAAAAAGGACCACCCGCTGAGCGATGATAAGCTCGAAAAAATGCTTAATGCCCGCGGCTACAACATTGCCCGCCGCACGGTGGCCAAGTACCGCGAGCAGCTAAACATTCCGGTGGCCCGCCTTCGCAAGGAATTGTAACCAGTCCTAATCATCTTAACATGAGGAATTTGTGGTGCTGGCGCTGCCAGCAGGAAGTTCCCATGCTGGAAGGTGAGGAAAACTATTTGCTAGATAAGGCGAGGCAGGAAGGCATGTCGGCAGTGGAGGCAGAGGCTCGGCGACTTGGCAGGTCGCTGCCGCCACCCCTAGACTTGGCCAGTCCGGTAGCCCGCCGCCTGCGCCCCATGCTAGAAATGTACCGGCTGCTAACGGGTTTTGATGAAGAAAATCCCAACGCAATATTTCATCATAGCGTGGAGCTTTATGGGCCACCTTGTCCGAAGTGCCACAAACCCTTACGCACTGTGAAAGCTAAATTTTGTGCCGCCTGTGGATTTGGGCAAGCAGCTATGACGAGCGACCCCCAACCACTGGTTGAGCGTAAGCCGGCGCTGTTCGAGTAACGCTGAGCGCTTAAAACAAAACCCGCACTCCTACGTCTTTGAGGTGCGGGTTTTGTTTTATTTCTATGTCCCAACGGATTATTCTTACCGGCGCCACCGGCATGGTGGGCGAGGGTGTGCTGCTGACGCTGCTCGACCAGCCCGAGGTAGAAACGGTGCTATCCATCAGCCGCCGCCCTAGCGGGCACGCGCACCCCAAGCTGCACGAGCTGCTAGTGCCCGATTTTTTTGACCTAGGGGGCGTCGAAGAAGAATTGCGCGGCTACACGGCGTGCTTCTTCTGCGCGGGCGTTTCATCGGTGGGCATGAAAGAAGACGCGTACACCCGCGTTACGCACGACTTGACGTTGCACTTGGCGCGCACGCTGCTGCGCCACTCGCCCGAGGCTACGTTCTGCTACATTTCGGGAGCGGGCACCGGGGGGAAGCTGATGTGGGCGCAAGTGAAGCGCCGCACCGAAAACGACCTACTAGCGCTGCCTTTTCGGGCGGCCTATATGTTTCGGCCGGGCGGGCTGAAGCCTGTGAAGGGCCAGCGGCACGTGCCAGCAGTATACCGCTGGTTTAGCTGGCTGATTCCGCTAGCGCGGCTGTTTAATTACAGCAGCACGCTGCGCGAACTGGCCCTGGCACTCCTGCATACTGCCGAACACGGTACTCCCAAAAAAGTATTGGAGGTGAAGGATATTAACCAGCTAGCTAAGCAGTAGCACGGGCATTTGGTGTACCTACTGGCCGAGCATTGAACGCCTGCGCTACTGCTCGGCCAGTTGTAGCAGCACCTCGTAGTACGGCCGGCCCAGCACCCGCGCTTTTAGCCAGGCATAAAAGCTAATTACCTGCAAGTCTTCGCGCTCTTGAGATAAAAAGGCTGGAATGCGGGCCACCCGCGCCGCAAAATCGGGGCTGCGAGCCACGGCCGGGTCGGCAATAATTTCGCGCACAAACCCCATAAAGCTCACGACTGCATGGTAGGGGCCACCTAGGGGCGAGGCGGCCGCCTCGGCCGTGGCCTCGGTGCCCGGAAACTGCTCGTGCAGCCGGCGCTCTACGGCGCGCAGGCGGGCTAGCGCCTGGTCGGGATTGCCGAGCTCTAGCTGTATCAGCATCTCGCCTAGGTTGTGGTTAAGCAGCCATTCCAGCCCTAGGTTCTGCTCGAGCCAATGGTCGGTGCGGTCGAGGCTAATGAGCGTTTGGTTGGCTTTCTGAAAATTACCTTCCGCAAAGTAGTGAAAGCTGAGTTGCAACCGCGCCGTGAGCTGGTCGGCAGGCAGCAGCGGTGGTTTTGCTTTCAGCGCTTCGTCTAATATCCTGATGCTGTCGCGGTTGCGATGCAGAAAGGAATAATTAGCCGCTAGCAAAAATGTAAAGCGGGGTCCCAGCTCGGCAAACTGCCGGCCCGGCGCGGTGGCCAGCACGGCTAGGCCCTGCTCTAAATAGGCCACCGACTCGGGAAAGCGTCGCGAGCGGTACAGCGCGTGCGCCAGCATATACAGCAACCGCAGCTGGTAGCCACGGTGGGCGGGCGCAAAACCGTGGCGGCGCTCCATGAGCCGGTAGCAGCGCTCGATAAAGGGCGCGAACGTGGCAAAGTCGCCCCGCACCAGCATGGCGTGCCGTGTGATGCTCATGAGCCGGCACAGCAGCGACGGCGAGCGGGCAAAGGCCTCCTGCAAGTCGTATTCGACCAAAATATTGCGCAAAATTTCGTCGGCTGGCACGGCGCCCCGGCCGTGCTGTCTGGCTTGGCGCAGGCGCTGGCGCAGCAAGCTGTCGGCAATAGCGGCGCGCTCTTCCTCATCGGCAGCCTTCTTGTTACGGTGGCGGCGCTCGATAATAGCGTCAAGCGGCTCGGCGTGGGGCGAGCTGGCGTATTGAATTTGAAGGTTATAGACGGCATTCAGCGATTCGTACTGCTCGTTGTCCTGAGCTAGCTTCTCGGCTTTGCGCAGCAGATTCCAGGCCAGGCGCGGCACGCCGGCCCCAAAGAGATACTGGGCCAGCGTGAGCTGCCCGCGTACCGACGTAGCTGCCGTGGCGTCGTGCTGCCTTTGCCGGAGCAGCAAAAAATCGGTGAGGTACCGCAGCAGGCGCTTGCGCAGGGCGTAGTAGGCCACCGCGTTGGGCTCGTCGGGGTAGAGCTTCTGAATGAGCGTTTCGGTCTTGTATTCCTTGGGGCTAAGCAGCAGCTCGAGCAGGCGCAGGTCTTGCCGGCCGGTGGCTTTGCGGCGCTGCCACTGAATAAACCGCTCGAGGTCGCGGCGGTCGTCGGGAGCCAAGGTTTGCAGCGTCAGGCGCAGGTCGTCCATGAAAAATAGCTAGGTCGCCCCAAAGTAAGCGCCGGATGAAGCCAAGACTAACTACCACTTTATAACATCAGATTTTTTCAGCATAAAATGCTATTCAACAACACCTTAATTTCAAATAGAAGCTGATGTAGATGTCAGAATTTAGTGCAAATGAAGATTAGCGCGCGGAGGCCGGCCGCTACTTTCATCCTCGCTCACCTAGGCCAACAGCCTGGGAGCAAGACAGCCAGCACACCTGCCTGGCAACACCCTATCTCTCACACACGCTATGGCCACAATCTTTTACCGCTCATTCGGCTGCCTTTGCGCACTGGTTAGCTTGGCTGCGTGCAGCCGGGCTAGCTATCAGTTCGCGGAGTCTGCCGCTTACCTGCCAGCCTCGACGACGGTGGCGCTACCGCCCGCTGCTGCCCTAGTCGAAGTACCTAGGGCAGTGTGCAGCACCCACAACACCCTAATTACAGCTACCCATACCGAGCCCGATGGCTCTAAAGTGGTGCGCAGCACATGGGCGACCCCGCCGATACACAAGCCTAACGGCCTGGTATCATCGCACACTCAGCTTAGTCATCCACGTCTTAAAAGTCAGCTATTTGCCACCAAAAAGTCCTTGATAGCAGCGCACGCCTCGTCGCGCAACACGGCCGGTTCAGGACCCTATTTTTCGGGTCGGATTTTGGTGCTATTCTCGCGCTTTTAGCCCTTTATGCCTTGCTACTCTCGTTATTAATAACCGGAGCCGTGCTATTGCTCGTAAAGCTTATCATGCACCTTACCCGTGGCAAGGCACGCTCGCGAGCTACCTCGCCGGCCACATTACCTATTGGGCCCTAACCTATCGGCTGAGGGCCGCGTATAAGCCCAACAACCCGCCCTTTCAACTTTTTCACTCATGGACGTTAACAACAATAGCATCGGCGACAACACCGAGCTGCGTGCGCGCGGCAACTGGAACGAAATCAAAGGCGCTGCTAAGCAGAAGTGGGGCCAGCTCACCGACGATGACCTGACCTACGACGAAGGCAAGCAAGATGAGTGGTTTGGCCGCCTGCAAGAGAAAACTGGCCACGCTATCGACGAAATTAAAGACTGGTTCTCGAAGACCTTCAGCGGCACGGACAACGACTCCAACCGCCCCTCGAACCAGCGCTACAACTAGCTTACTAAGCTTTTCCTTTTCCTTAAAAAAAGCCCCGCTCCTACTCTGGAGCGGGGCTTTTTTGGCACTTGCCCGCACTGGCTTTTTAAGGCTACCTAGGTGCTTCGCTACCACAAGCTGGCAGCCACTCGGTATGTGTTGGCGTGGGCCTCTACAATGTCGGCGATGCGCTCGGAGTAGCCGCCGCCCATACACACCACTGTGGGCAAGCCGCGCTGGTGCAAGGCACTTAGCACCAGCTCATCGCGCTGACGGCAGCCAGCCCGGCTAAGAGCCAGGTGCCCCAGCTTATCAGTGGCCAGCACATCGACGCCGCTGAGGTAAAACACGAAGTCGGGACGCACTTGCTCATCGAGGAGGCGCGGCAGGGTATCGGCCAGCAGCCCTAGGTAGTCGTCGTCGCCGGTGCCGTCGGGCAGAGGCAGGTCAAGGTCTGACACCTCTTTGCGCCCCGGAAAGTTGCGCGCTCCGTGCATCGAAAACGTGAACACCCGCGGCTCGTGCCGAAAGATGGCCGCCGTACCATTACCCTGGTGCACATCGAGGTCGATAATTAAAATCTGTCGCACCCGGGCTGGCTCGTTGGCCAGCAGCCAATTGGCCGCTACTGCCTGGTCATTGAGCAAGCAAAAGCCCTCGGGCCGCCCCGCGAAGGCGTGGTGCGTGCCCCCCGCAATATTGAGGGCCACCCCTGCACCCGCCAGCACCCGCTGTGCACACCCAATGGTGCCCCCCAGTAGCGTGATTTCGCGCTCGGCCAGGGCCGCACTCCACGGGAAGCCACTAGCCCGCTCCTCGGGCCGCGTAAGCTGGCCGTGCAACAGGCGATGCACGTAGTCGGCCTCGTGCGTGAGCAGCACATCGGCCAGTGGCGGAGGCGTGGGCACGAAGAAATCGCTGGCCGTAGCAGTGCCCTCGTGCAGTAGCTGCTCGGGCAGTAGCTCATACTTCAGCATCGGGAAGCGATGGCCCGGTGGCAGGGGCAGGATGTAGTTGGGCGCGAAGGCAATAGTCACTAACTACCTAGGGAACAATTGGGTGGTGGGACGTGGTTGAGCAGGGAATAAATAGTGATTTTCTTAGAAAAGTCTATTTATTTAAAATTAGTCGATTTATTTAGCTGTCAAGTCGATAACTGGTAATCCGCTGCGCTTGCAACTTCGTACTTTTCTTCGACCACATTATGGCTACGCTACTCCTTCCCACCCGCTTATCTTATTTTATACATGGCATCTCCTCGGTCTATTTCTGCCAGGTCGCTGGCTTCTCCCGAACGGCGCTATCGCCGCTCCGCTTTTAATGGCGCTAAACAGCTCAGTGCCGCACAGGCCCCTAACCGCCGCATTTTGGTACTTTTAGCAGTGCTCGCTTTCGCCCTCCTTGCATCGGTAGGCGTCATCGTAGGAGTGCACTTGCAAAGCGACAACGAACAGTCGGCTGGCTATCCAGCGGCTGTTATTCATCCAGCCAGCCGTTAACGAGCCCGCCGAGCACACTGCCGCTTTCTTTCTGGGCGTTGCCACCCCTAGGTGCCAGGGCTTGAATAAGTTTCTTAACTGGCATCGACTGAATCCAAACGCGCCCTGTACCGCGCAGAGTAGCCAGCAGCAGTCCTTCTCCCCCAAATATCATCGACTTTAGCCCCCCGGCCCGGGCCACGCTGAAGTCGATGCCCGGTTCGAACGCTACCACGCAGCCCGTATCGACGCGCAGCAGCTCATTATTGAGGCGCTTCTCGATGATGGTCCCGCCGGCGTGCACAAAAGCTTTGCCATCGCCGGTAAGTTTTTGCAGAATAAATCCTTCACCTCCAAAAAAGCCTGCCCCAAATTTTTGGTTGAAATGCAAGCTGATTTTGGTGCCCTTGGCGGCGGCCAAGAAGCCATCCTTCTGCACAATAAGGCCGCCGGGCAGGGTCCCTAGGTCAAGCGGAATGATGGTGCCAGGGTAAGGCGCCGAGAAGGCAACCCGGCTCTTGCCATAGCTGCCACGGTGTGTGAAGTGCGTCAGAAATAGGCTTTCACCGGTAATGAGTCGGGTGCCTGCCGAAAATAGCTTGCCCATAAAGCCTTGGTCGGGCTCCGAACCATCGCCCATCTTGGTTTCGAAGGCGATGGCTTCATCCATGTACACCATCGCGCCGGCTTCGGCGATGACGGTTTCCTGTGGGTCGAGCTCTATTTCGAGCACTTGAATATCGGAGCCGAGAATACGGTAATCCACCTCGTGCGAGCGCATGATTCAGCTAGGGGTTAGGTGAGCGGCAAATGTAGGCCACAGGCTATATCGCACGCGCAGTGTTATACTTACAGGCAACTTTTATCGTTGAAGGTGAAGCACTAACCCCACCCCTTACCCTACTGCCATGCGCTGCTATTTCTTTGCTCTACTTGGCCTCGCGGCCTCGGCTTGCACTACGGCGGTGCCGGGCCGTCAACACGCCGCCTTCTGGCGCACCAATGGCTATGACCGCCAGGGTGAGCAGCAGGGCCGCTGGCGCACGTATTACGACGATAAAAACAAGCAAACGCGCCTCACTAGAGGTCGCTACCGGCACGGCCGGCCCGTGGGCCACTGGCGCTACTACACGCAGCTGGGCACGCTCGACCACGCCGAGCGCTACCGCCGCGACTACAGCGATATTACCTTTTACCACCCCAACGGCCAAGTGTCGCAGAAAGGCCGCGCCCGCGTGGCCGACGAGGGCACGGTGCTGCACTACTTCTGGTTTGGCGAGTGGCGCAAGTTTTCGGAGACCGGCCGGCTAGTAGAGATAGACACCTATGAGAAGGGCCAGCAAGTAGCCAGCCAACCTATTCAGGACATGTAAGCTGGCCTGCGGCTACCTAGGGCGCCTGCACCGCTTAGGTGGCTGCAGACGCGCTGGTAGCTACGTGCGCCTACTCGGGTAGCTCGCGCCGGGTTTCAGCGGCCTCGTCGGCTTCGTTACCAAGGTCTTTTTTGCGTTTAGCCTCGCGGCTGGTGCGCTTCATGAAGTCTTCGTCGGTTTCTTCGGGCTCGTCGCCAGCACCTTCGGCCAAAGGAAATTCATCTTCCTCGCTGGCTATGCGGGCAGCTTCGGCGGCGCTTTTAGCCTGCGCTTCTTCACCGTACTGGCCCTCGCGGTTCACAATTTTTTTATCGCGCACGTGGCGACCCAGGAACTGGTTTATCTGCTCGATAGAATAGTTGGAAGTAATTTCTCCTAGGGGGTTCACCCCGATTTCGAAGCCTTCCAGCTCTTTGTGCACACGAGCTTTCTTTTCGGGCTCGGGCGCTTTTTGCTTGGGTTTGGTGGGTTTCTTAGCCATTTCTACAAGGAGCGATTAACAATGAGCAATGAACAATTGCCCATTACTACGCAAAAGGCCGCGCCGTAGGCTATACGACGCGGCCTGGCAGCAGAGCCTAGCAACGGCCAGGGCCTATTCTACGGTGAGGCGGGTGGCCTGCTGGCCGGCCCGCACTATATACACGCCACCGGGCAAGCCAGCCGGCAGTGCTAGCTGAGCGCTGCCGGCCGCATCGGTAGTAGTGGTGAGCAGCACCCGACCTAGGGCATCGAGCACGCGCACCGGGGCGCTGGGTGTCGCGCCGGTCAGTGTAGCTTTATCAGAAGCTGGGTTAGGAAACAAGGTCAAGCTGGTGCGCTTGATAGCTACCATGCGCACGGGCGAGTAAGTGGTTTTACCATTGCTGTCTACCTGGCGCAAGCGATAATAGAGGGTAGAGGCCGTGAGAGCGGCCCCTTCGGTATCAGCATATTGATAGGCGCGGGCAGTGGTAGCTGTGCCCGCCCCAGCCTGCCGACCGATGGTACCGAAGGCTACGCCATCAAGACTACGCTCGATGGCGAAGTAGTCATTATTAGTCTCTGAGGCAGTGGACCAGTTGAGCATGGGGCCGGCTGGCGTCCAGGTGGCGTCGAAGCGGCTCAGCGTAACGGGCAAGGGCTGGGTCAACTGCACGGTCACGGGTACATCTCTAGAAAGCGAGCAGCCAGCTACAGTGCTTGTCACGCGGTAGGTAGTCGTGAGCAGTGGTGCCAACGTGGGCGCATCAATGGTTCCTAACAAGGCACTGGTGCCCATATCTTTCCAGCTATATACGGCACCATTCACGTTGGTGGTAGCTGTTAGCTTCACCGAGCCACCTAGGGTAATGGTAGCGGCGGCAGGGCTTACGGTTAGCTCGGGCACTATCACCGTTAGCTGCTGCTGGGTGGCCGTGCCGCACGAAGTAGGCGCCGTGACAGTATACGTGGTAGAAACCGTGGGCGACACGGCAAATATTCCCGTTGTATTGGTTTGGGTAGGTGTATTGGGTGCCGTGAGCGTGTAACTACCAGTCGAGCCCGTGGCTGTGAGTACGGTGCTGCCGCCCGCACACACGGTAGTGGCGCTAGCCGTCAGCGCAAGCGTAGGGTCCAGCAATAAGCTAAAATTCAGCGCCTTCGCATTATTGCAGTTGACCGTAGTACCCGTGAGCTTGTAAACAGCCGACTGCGTAGCCACTGGGAAAACGAAGGTATAGGTGGCGCCGCCAGTTACCGTTCCGGCATCGTAGGTCGTCACTGTGTTGTCGGCTAGCGTACGAGTCAGCAAGACAGTACTATTAGAAGTTGGTGTGACTTGAATTTGCTGGCTTGTGCCCGCTGTGGGGGGACAATAGCTGTTGGTGACGCTGCCCGAACCGTTGTTTGTTGAGGTGGTAGCCGTGCCACTGCCCGCTGGGTAAACAATATCGAAGTGTCCAGAGCAACCTGCGCCCGATTGGCCTAGTCCAATGCGCGGCGCCAATAATACAATTAATCCACTTATGAGTAGAAGTTTTGACTTCATATAATTGACGTAAAAAATGAAGGAAAGAGAATTTTTATTAGCAACTAAAAATTATACAAACTCAGGTTAACCAACTATAACTTACTAGTAATTAGAACTCAAATCTAAATAAAATATATTAACTACGAAATTTTTATTTCAATAAGAAGCCGATTAAACAGCAAAAGCCCCCCGGCCGGCTGGCCAGGGGGCTTTTGCTGTTTAATCCTATTAGCGCTAACCTAGGCGCTCTACCGCGGCACGTAGGCGCTGGCCTACCTCGCCCGTACCCAAAATGGCTAGGGTTTCAAATAGGTCGGGGCCGGCGCCAGCGCCAGTCACGGCCACGCGCAAGGCTTGCAGCACTTGGCCAGGCTTGAGACCCTGGGCCGCGGTGGTATCGTTGAAGATATTTTTGAGCACTTCCGCATTGGCGCTGGGCTCCGAGTCGGCGGGCAGACCATCGGCGTAGGCAGCTAGGGCAGCTGACACCTGCGGGTTCCATTTCTTGCTGATGACCGTTTGGTCGTACTCGATTGGGGCTTCGAAGAAATACTTAGCCTCCTGCCAGAAATCCTGCGGGAAGCTTACCCGCTCCTTCATTACACCCACCACCTGCTCGGCTTTCTCGGGCGAGCAATTAATGCCGTGCTCGGCTAGGGCAGTGAGCAGGTAGGGCGCTAGCTCCGCATTGGGCTTAGCGCGCAGGTAGTGTTCATTGAACCACTTAATTTTGGCCTGGTCAAACTTGGCGGGCGACTTGCTCACGCGTTCGATAGAGAAGGCTTCTATCAGCTCCTGCATGGAGAAAATCTCTTGGCTAGTACCAGGGTTCCAACCCAAGAAGGCCAAGAAATTGACTAATGCCTCGGGCAGGTAGCCCTCCTCGCGGTAGCCGCGGCTAACGGTGGGCTCGCCGGTTTCGGCGTCGGTGCCGTGCCATTCTAAGGCAAATACTGGAAAGCCTAGGCGGTCGCCGTCGCGCTTGCTGAGCTTGCCCGTGCCATCAGGCTTGAGCAGCAGCGGCAAGTGAGCGAAATGCGGCATGGTCTTTTCCCAACCTAGGTAGCGATACAGCAGCACGTGAAGCGGCGCCGAAGGCAGCCACTCCTCACCCCGAATGACGTGGGAGATTTCCATGAGGTGGTCGTCCACGATGTTGGCCAAGTGGTAGGTTGGCATACCATCCGACTTCATCAGCACCTTGTCGTCGACGGCGCTAGAGTGCACTACTACCCACCCGCGGATGAGGTCTTGAAAACGAATTTCCTCTTTGCGCGGCACCTTAAGGCGAATAACGTAGGGCGCACCGCTGTCAAGTAGCTGCTTTACCTCGTCTTCAGGCAGGGTCAGTGAGTTGCGCATCTGGGTGCGCGTAATGCTATTGTACTGCGGGTTGGGCACCTTGGCGGCCTGCAAGCGCTCGCGCATGGCGTCGAGTTCTTCGGGCGTATCAAAGGCATAGTAGGCATAGCCATCGCGGATGAGCTGGTCGGCGTATGCGCGGTACATGGGCTTGCGCTCGCTTTGGCGGTAGGGAGCATGGGGACCACCTACCCAAGGGCTTTCATCAAGCTTGATGCCCACCCATTCTAGGCTTTCCCGGATGTAGTCTTCGGCGCCGGGCACAAACCGGTTTTGGTCAGTGTCCTCAATGCGCAAAATCATGGTGCCGCCCAGCTTGCGGGCTAGCAGGTAATTGTACAAGGCCGTCCGCACGCCGCCAATGTGCAGCGGGCCAGTAGGCGAGGGGGCAAAACGCACCCGAACAGGTCTTTCACTCATAATACTACAAAGGTACGGGATAGCGTAATGGGAGTAATGAGCACCCTAAGCAACGCTGACTGGCTAGCTGCTCGCGCGGGCTCATTACGTCCCTTACTGAGCGCTACCCTACTGCGATACAAGAGATTTCAACTTCGACATCGCGGGGCAGGCGGCTTACCTCCACGGTCTCGCGGGCCGGGGCAGTGGCTTCATCGAAGTAAGTCCCATAAATCTGATTGATGGTAGCAAAATTGCCTAGGTCCTTCACGAAGATGGAACACTTTACTACGTCGGTGAGAGCTAAGCCAGCAGCAGCTAGCACAGCAGTCAGGTTCTTGAGTACTTGGTGCGTCTGAGCACTCACATCGCCCTCCCCCACGAGCTGCCCAGCAGCATCAAGGGGTATTTGGCCCGATACGTACACAGTGTTACCAGCTTTAATAGCTTGCGAGTAAGGCCCGATGGGCGCCGGCGCTTGGTCGGAGAAAATAATCTGGTGATGCATGGGGGTTATGAGCACATTAGGTTGGCTCGCCAAAGTAACGCATGGCACGGCAGGCCAGCCTAGCCCCCACCTAGCGAGGCTCTCCAGCCTTTAGCACATACACCGCCGGGCCGCCGTAAAACTGCGAATAGGCGACATTACCCCACAGGCGTTCGTCGGCCGAGATATCATAGTAAAAAATAGTCCGCGGCTGCTCAAGTAACGGGTCGAGGCGCAAAGGAGCAGACCCAGGCGAAGCTGTGCGTAAGAGCGCTACGCGGGTCCGCTGCTGCTGGTCGTAGCGGGCGGCACTACCACTGAGCCAGTCGCGGTAGGCTTGCACTACCGTATTGCTTTCTCTCCCGATGTCATCGTGCGTAAGGTGCACATTATGGTCCGATAAGAAAGCGACGGCGAACCAGCCAACTAATAACGCCTGTACTGGCCGGGCCACGAGTAGCGCCATATAGCGGGCATTGAGGCGACTAGCCCAACTATAGGCACTCAATAGCCCACCCGCTACAAAATAGAGATACAGCAAATTCTTTACTCGCAGGGCCGGCGCAATACCCGATGCTACATGGCAAAACAAGAAGGCCAGCCACACGCCAACCAAGGTAAGCAGCGGCCATAGCCATGGCTGCCGCGTGAGGCGATGCAGCAGCGAAGGTTGTGTTGGTCCCGGCGCCAGCTTTGAGGTCAGTGGTAGCCCGAGCAGCACCAGTATTAATAGCATGCCATTGCCTAGCCAGTTAACCACACAGTAGGTGGCGCCTCCAGTGGCTAGTAATAAGCCTTTTACCAAGCCTGCCACCCCGTGCCCGGGCCCTAGGGCCTGCCACCGCGCAAAATGGGCCGGTGACCCCAGGGTTAGCAAGCTGCCTAGTAAGATGGCTGCCCCTACCCCACCCCATGACCAACGCCGCACCGATATCCGCAATGCTACTGCCACCCCTAGGTACACCAGCGGTAATAGCAGCGCTGTTATTTCGCTAAAGCCGGGAATAATAAATCCTAACAGCAGTGCTATTACCCACAGCACGCGATGCGGCCGTTGTGGGTGGGCATACAGCCAGCTAAGCAGAGCTGCCAGCAAAGCTGTTAAAATCACTGGGTAGAGGTAAGCTATCAAACCTGTCAGCCAAAAAATACCCTCGGCTGGCCACGGAAAGTTTACCAAAGCGGCTATAGTCAGTAGGCTTCCTAGGATACGCGCTTCTTGCCCACGACTAGTCACGCTCGATGCCACTGCATATAGGCTTAGTACAAAGCTCAGCAAGCCCCCAAAGATTAATAATTGATACGCTTGTGGATGCGTCCCAAAAAATTTTAGCACTGCGCTGAATAGCGAAGACGAGTAACGGCCCGAGTTATGGATATATGTACTTAGTACATACTGCCCCATCGTACGGCTGCGCAAATAGTGCCCAATGGCAAAATCATCGAGCGCGGGATGACTATAAAATGCTAAAACTCCCAGAGGCAGCACGCAGCTAGCCGCTGCCAGTATAAATAGCAGCTGGCGAGATAACAAAGACGCTAAAACACGCATGAGAAGGAAGTAAGCTGGCACTAAAAACCCCGCCGGCGCTTGCCGGCGGGGTGAGTATAGCATGCCTACTTAAGAAAGTTATTCCACCGTCACCGATTTGGCTAGGTTGCGAGGCTGGTCTACGTTGCAGCCGCGCATCACAGCAATGTGGTAGCTCAGCAGTTGCAGTGGTATTACTGACACCAGTGGCACTAACACTTCTGAGGTGTATGGTACTTCTACCACAAACTCAGCCATGGCTGGAATAGTAGTATCACCCTCCGTGACTACCGCAATAATGCGGCCTTTACGGGCTTTAACTTCCTGAATGTTACTTACTACCTTCTCATACGAGCTGTCGCGAGTGGCAATAACCACCACCGGCATATTTTCGTCGATGAGGGCAATGGGGCCGTGCTTCATCTCAGCTGCTGGGTAGCCTTCAGCGTGAATGTAGCTAATCTCCTTAAGCTTAAGAGCTCCTTCCAAGGCCACGGGAAAGTTATAGCCCCGGCCTAGGTACAGGAAGTTAGGTACATCCTTGAAAGTTTCAGAAATACGCTGAATCTCGGCATCTAGCTTTAGAGCCTTTTCAACTTTGGTCGGAATGCTGTGCAGCTCGACCATGAGCTCCCGCAACTTAGTGTCAGAGAGCGTACCGCGGCGCTGGCCAATGCACATAGCCAGTAGCGCTAGCACCGTCACCTGCGCCGTGAAAGCCTTAGTCGAGGCTACCCCAATTTCAGGACCAGCGTGGGTATATGCGCCAGCGTCGGTAGCACGAGCGATGCTGCTGCCCACTACGTTGCAGATGCCAAAGATGGTAGCACCCTTGCTCTTAGCCAGCTCCAGAGCGGCAAGCGTATCGGCTGTTTCTCCGCTCTGGGAGATAGCAATCACAATATCACGCTCTGAGATAACTGGGTTACGGTAGCGGAACTCCGAGGCGTATTCTACCTCGACCGGAATGCGAGCCAAGTCCTCAATTAGATACTCAGCTACTAGGCCGGCGTGCCAGCTCGTGCCGCATGCCACAATGATGATGCGGTGAGCATTGACAAACTTCTGCTCGTAGGCTCGAAAGCCGGCCATATTTAAGTGGCCACTTTCAAGCTCAAGCCGCCCGCGCATCGAATCAAGAATGGAGCGCGGCTGCTCAAAAATTTCTTTGAGCATAAAATGCTCATAGCCGCCCTTCTCAATGCTATCCAATTCTAGCTCAAGGCGCTGAATGTAGGGCGTCTGCACTACATCTTCACGTGAACGGATGGCGAGTTGCCCGTCTTTAATAACTGCCAGCTCATAGTCATTCACATACACCACCTCATTGGTGTATTCGATGATGGGCGTGGCGTCGGAAGCCACAAAGAACTCGCCTTCACCAATACCAATTACCAACGGCGACCCTTTGCGAGCTGCAATCAGCTGGTCGGGTGCATCCTTGCTCAGCACCACAATGGCATAGGCGCCTACCACTTCGTGCAAAGCTAGACGCACGGCCTCTTCGAGGCTGCACTCATTCTGCTTCTGAATCTCCTCAATGAGATTGACGAACACCTCCGTATCGGTATCAGAGTGAAACACGTGGCCCTGCTGCTCCAAGTGGGTTTTCAGCGCCGCGTAGTTTTCAATAATGCCGTTGTGAATGATGGCAATGCGCTCCGAAGTCGAGTAGTGCGGGTGAGCATTAACGTCATTGGGCTCGCCGTGGGTGGCCCAGCGGGTATGTCCCATCCCCACGGTAGCATGAGTATCCTTATCACCTAGATACTTTTCGAGGTCAGCTACCTTGCCTTTCTTCTTGTAGACGTTCAGGCTACCATTGAGAAGTGCTACGCCAGCCGAGTCGTAGCCGCGGTATTCGAGGCGATGCAGCCCCTTTAGAATAATAGGACAGGCCTCACGATGACCTAGATACGCAACAATGCCACACATGGCTTATAAAAATAAAAGAAAGTGAAAGTGAATTTTTTATAGTAAGCGTCTTAGCTTAGCCAGTATCGGCTTAAATATACAGCGTGATTCTGGCCAGCAGCAATTTGCTGATTGGACTAAACAACTAACCGGCCGTTGGACCGCTTAATAGCGATGCCAACGGCCGGTTGGTAAAGGCAAAGTTACTACAGTTGGGAATATCCCAGGCTGTACGTTAGTTGGCCAAGTCGTTATAGAGAGCTTGGTAGGACGAAAGCAGGTTTTCGTCAGCGGCTACCTGGCTCAGGTGCTTGCGCGAGCTGTACTCCTTAAATAATCCGTTGAGGTTGTCAGAGAAGTCTTCATCCGAGCGTACTACCGTATCGGCATACTCCATGCCCAGCTTCACGAAGCCCGAGAAGTCGTTTGACTTCAACTCCTTCAGCATGTCATCGTCGATGTCGAGCATCTTGGCTTTTTCAACCAAGTTGCCTTCAAACTTGTCTAGAAACTCGTTGTTGTAGACCGTAAACACCGATTTAGCATCCTTGAAAACCGGGTCTTTCTTGTATGTAGTTTTCAAGTACAGTGGAATGAGCGAGGTCATCCAGTCGTTGCAGTGCACGATGTCGGGCGACCAACCTAGCTTCTTCACTGTTTCGAGTACACCTTTGCAGAAAAAGATGGCGCGCTCGTCATTGTCAGCGTGAAACTTGTCATTTTTGTCCACCAGCGCCGATTTGCGGTGGAAGTAATCTTCATTATCAATAAAATAAACCTGTAGCTTCGCGGTCGGAATCGAGGCTACTTTAATCACCAGCGGCTTTTCGTCGTCCCCCACGGCAATGTTGATGCCTGAGAGGCGTACTACTTCGTGCAGCCGGTTTTTACGTTCGTTGATAATGCCGAAGCGAGGCACAAAAATCCGGATTTCAGCCCCGGTCTCCTGCATCGCAGCCGGTAAACGGCGCAGTAGCTCAGCCACTTTCGTGGTTTGCAGGAAAGGGTCAATTTCGGTGGCCGCGTACAGGATTCGCAACTTCGACATGATAATTGGGAAAGGATTTAGGAAAAGGCCAAGGCTTGGCTACACAAAATTACGCATTTTTTAGCGAAAAATCAATAAAATTCATTCAAACCTCCTTTCTAGGCTATACTTAGGAATGTTAATTTTTACTACCGCCGCCGAGTTGCGCACCTACGCCGAGCAGGCGCGCGCTGCTGGCCGGCGCCTAGGGCTAGTGCCCACGATGGGCGCCCTACACGAGGGCCACTTACAATTGGTACGCGCTGCCGCTCAATACTGCGACGAAGTCATTGCTTCGGTATTCGTTAACCCCACGCAGTTTAATAACCCCGACGATCTACGCCTCTACCCGCGCTTGCCCGAGCAAGATGCTGCTGCATTGGTCCCCGCAGGCTGTACAGCGCTGTTTATGCCCTCTGTCGCTGAAGTCTATCCGCAGCCTGCAATCTTGCGTTTCGACTTTGGCCCACTGGAGCGGGTAATGGAAGGCGCGCACCGGCCTGGCCACTTCAATGGGGTGGCCACCGTGGTAAGTAAGCTCTTTCATCTAGCTCGGCCCCACGCAGCCTACTTCGGCCAAAAGGATTTTCAGCAAGTCGCCATTGTGCGGCAACTAATTACCGACCTTTCGTTTGACCTAGAATTAGTTGTTTTCCCAACAGTACGGGAGGCTGATGGCTTGGCAATGTCATCGCGCAATGCTCGACTGTCGCCTGCGGCGCGAGCAGTAGCCCCGTTGCTCTATCAGGTACTGCAGCAAGCGGCGGCGCAAGTACGCCTAGGTGTGCTACCAGCCGAGGTGCAGCAGCAAGCGCTAGCTATACTGGCGCAGGTGCCTGAGTTCACCCCTGAATACTTAGAAGTAGCCGACGCGCAATCCTTGCAGCCGATAACTAGCTACGACGCTGGCCGACCTGTGGTGCTATGCGTGGCGGCTCACCTAGGGGGCGTGCGACTGATTGATAATGTAGTAGTAGCATAGCTGCTGAGCGCAAAAGGGAACGGGCGTCGTATCAAATGATACGACGCCCGTTCCCTTTTGCGCTCAGCAGCTAGTAGTTAGCTTCGGGCTTGGCTGTAATCAATCTCAGTATTATCGCCTAGGTTGAGGCTGTGGTTGAGGCCGCGGAAAGAAGCGTCGGAGCCCACGATACAGTCGTGCATTACGGCCGAGCTCAGCTCGCTATAGGAGCCAATAATGGAATCGCTGACGATGGTGTGCCGGATAATGGTACCTTCACCTATGGCCACATTGGGACCGATGATGGAGTGGGCAATGCGGCAACCTGCGCCAATGCTGACGGGCGGAATCACGACAGTATCGGTGAAGTCGGGGTATTCGCGGGCGGTATAAAACTCGGGTTGGTCGAGCAGACGGGCGTTGGCTTCGAGCAGCGTTTCCTTGCGGCCGCAGTCAAACCAATTGTCTACGGCTGCGGGGCGCATCACTTCGCCTTCCTCGATGAGGTGCATGAGGGCATCGGTGAGCTGAAACTCTTCGTGGGTGCGCTGGTCGGTGGCGATGAGCCACTCTAGCGCCTCGGCCAGCTTCTCGGCGTTGGCAATCTTGTAGAGGCCCACTAGCGCGTAATTCGACTTAGGAATGCGCGGCTTTTCGACCACGCGGTTTACCTGGCCATCGGCGCCAGTTTCGACAATGCCGAAGAGGCTAGGTGTTTTTACCTCTTTCACGGCCAGAATGGTGCCGGGCTGGGCCAACAGAGCAGGCAGGTCAACATCAACGATGGTATCGCCGAGCAGAATGAGCACCCCGTCAGTATCGTGCCGGAAGGTCTCGCGGGCCATGTACAGCGCATGGCCTAGGCCCTCGCGCGGCGACTGCACTACGAAGGTGGCATTGAGGTCGGGGTAGTGCTCGCGCACATATTGCTCAATTTTTTCGCCTAGGTAGCCGATGATGAATACGTACTCGGTGAGGCCCGCCGCCTTCAGCCGGTCAATGATGTGGCCCAGAATGGTATTGCCAGCCACCGGCACCAGGCTTTTGGGCTGAGTGTGGGTGTGGGGGCGCAGGCGCGAGCCGATGCCGGCAACAGGAATAATGGCTTTCATACGGCTAAAGGTAGGGCTGACGGCGGTGGCGGCGGCAGGAAATGAAGCAGCTATACAACTGTGGCGGGGCGCGTGCGTATTTTGCCCCGGTCGGGCCACTAACCGCTAACTAGCGGTAGTGGTTGCGGCAATACGCTTCTTATTTCTCACCGCTGGACCTCAAAACTAATGGCCGGCTTTCAGAAACCCTAACCCCTTATGAAACGCCTTCTTCTCTATTTCGCCGCGATGGTTACGCTCCTTTCGCAGTCGTCGTGCGGCTACAATGGCATGGTGCAACGCGACCAGGCAGTGAAAGCCCAAACCGGTAACGTGCAAAGCGCCTATCAGCGCCGGGCCGACCTCATTCCGAACCTAGTGAACACAGTGAAAGGTGCCGCTAAGCAGGAGCAAGCTACCCTTACCAGCGTAATGGAAGCCCGCGCCAAAGCCACCAGCGTGCAACTCAATGCCAACGACCTCACCCCTGAAAATATCGAGAAGTTTCAAGCAGCGCAGGGACAGCTTTCGGCCGGCCTAGGTCGCTTGCTGGCCGTGAGCGAGAACTATCCTGAGCTGAAAACCAACGCCAACTTCCAGGAACTACAAGCGCAGATTGAGGGTACGGAAAACCGTATCAATGTGGAGCGCAACAAGTTCAACACTGTTACCAACGACTATAACGGCTTTATCAAGTCGTTCCCCAATAATCTGTTTGCGGGCATGTTTGGCTTCAAGGAAGCGCCTTACTTTAAGGCAGCCGAAGGGTCTGAAAAAGCGCCCACTGTTCAGTTCTAATTGAGTTACGGATGCTGAGCTATGCGTTGCGAGCGGGCTTAGTCAGCCGCTCGCAACGCATACTTTCTGCTTTCTAACTTCTAGCTCAATCACAATGACCCACCCCCTCACCCCGGCTCAGGAAGAAACGCTGGTGGCCGCCATCAAGCAGGCCGAGCTGCGCACGTCGGGCGAAATCAGGCTGCACCTAGAGGAAAAATGCCCCACGCCCGAGCCGCTGGACCGGGCGGCACAGGTATTTGCTGAACTCAAAATGCACCAGACGAAGCTGCGCAATGGGGTCCTATTTTACTTGGCTTGGCAGAGCCGGCAGTTTGCTGTGGTCGGCGATGCGGGCATCAATGCCACGGTGCCCGATGAGTTTTGGGAGGATGTGAAGGAAATGGTGGTGGGTCACTTTCGGCAAGAGCAATATGTACTAGGCCTAGAGCGCGGCATTCGGCTAGTAGGCGAGCAGCTGCAGCAGTTTTTCCCCTATGATGCTGCTACCGACATAAATGAGCTGGACGACACTATTTCTTACGGGGACGACGCCCCACCTACGCCGCCCCGCCGATGAACCGATTTTTTTTAGCATCTCCTAGGTTGTCTTCTCCCTCACGTTGGGCAGCTACTAGCTATTGGCGCGGCCTGCTAGGCCTGCTACTATGGCTGAGCTTAGGGCTAGTGGCGCGAGCCCAGCAAGTACCGCCCCCCCCTAGCCCACCCCGCCTAGTAAACGACTTAGCTCAGGTGCTGCAGCCGCAGGAGGTGGCTGCCTTGGAACAGAAGCTGGTTAGTTACAACGATAGTACCACTTCGCAGATAGCGGTGGTCACGGTGCCCACTCTAGAGGGCAATGATATTGCCGACTATGCTCAAAAGCTTTATGAAAGCTGGGGCATCGGCTCAAAGAATAACAACAACGGCATCTTGGTGCTCGTGGCCATTCAGGAGCGCAAGGCTCGCATTCAAACGGGCTATGGCCTCGAAGGCGCAGTACCCGATGCACTGGCCAAACGCATTATCAGCAATACACTGGTGCCAGCTTTTCGCCAAAACCAGTACTACGCGGGCCTTGACCGGGCCACTGACCAGCTGATAGCCCTAGCCAAGGGCGAATACAAAGCCGACCCAGCCCAGGCGCCGCGTAGCCGTGGGCGCCGCGACCGGACCGGCTCAGGGGCTGGCTTCTGGATAATTATTGGCGTGCTGATTCTGGTCTTTTTACTGCGCTCGCGTGGGGGCGGTGGAGGCCGAGGCGGACGTGGAGGCTTTGGCGGCGGCTTCATGCCCCCCATTATTTTCGGCGACTTCTCGGGCGGCCGCGGGGTCTTCGGCGGTGGAGGCGGCGGTGGAGGCGGCGGCTTTGGTGGTTTTGGCGGCGGCAGCAGCGGTGGCGGCGGCGCTAGCGGTAGCTGGTAGCTTGTTCACCAACAATAAGCAAAGTGCCTGCTAAGCTTGAAGTAGCTTAGCAGGCACTTTGCTTATTGCTCCTTATTAATTGATTTATAAGCGGGGTGCTCGTAGAAGGGCCGCAGTAGGCGCACCACCTCTAGGGCATCGGCCAAGGCCTCGTGGGCTACGTGGGGCTCGGCATCGCCGGCACGCGCCTGGCAAATGAGCATGGTGGGCAGTCGCGAATCCTTGTGCCAGTTGAGGTAGAAAGCAGCAGGGTCAAGCACGGCGGGCTCGGCTTTGAGTAGGGTACCCCAACCGGGTAGCTGGCGCAAAAAAAGCAGGTCAAACGTGGCGAAGTTCTTGCCCGCCATCACCACGCTCAAGCAGTCCTTTTTATTGGGCCGAAAACCGTTGGCTAGTAAAAACTCGCGCAGTTGCGGCAGCAGCTCATCAGGCCGGCAAATGTCGGGCGCAGCCAGTTTGGTTTTGTCGGCTAGCTCGTGCAGCAGTCCCGCATTGAGAGCCAGGGCGCCGGCCGTACCACAGATTTCGGGGTGGCGCACGGCGCGGCGGAAAGCCGGCAGCTCAGCTAGTGGTGTAGCGGCGGCCCGCTTAGTATCCTCTACCACAGCGGCTAGCTCCAGCACCTGGTGGCGCAGAGGGTCGGGCCCGCTCATTTCGAGGTCGATGGAAACGTAACGCATTTTTTGGCTGCTAGCTTTTGGCTGTTAGCTACTAGCTTTCCTCACCTACGCAGGAGAGGCAGCGAATAGCTAGCAACCAGAAGCTAGTGGCGCAAAAAACTACTCCCAGCGCAGGTCTAGCAAGCGCAGCTGTAAGGTGCGCTGCCCCCTAAACTCGTTCATCTCTAAGATGTAGCACGCACTCAGGGGCGCATCAGGCGTTTCGAGCAAGCGCGGCAGGTAGTGACCTAGGCCAAAGCCAATGGCCTCAAGCACCACACCGGGCGATTGGTCGGGCTGCATTAGGCGCATTTTGAGGTGACCGGCCTGGCCCACTGGTCGCACCGAAGCGGGCACCGCTCGCAAGTCGGCACTGGCAAAAACGGGTGCGGGGTTGCCGGGGCCGTAAGGCTCTAGGCGTTGCAGTTCGGATAGAAACTCGGTTGTAAGCTGCGTAAAATCCAGCCACGAATCGATATCCACGGGCCGCACAGGCTGCTGGCCGGCGGGCACACGGGCCGCTACTTCGCGCATAAACTGCGCCTTAAAAGCAGGTAGATTTTCGACGGGCAGTGTGAGGCCCGCCGCCGCCCGGTGCCCGCCAAACTGGCTCAGCAACGGTGCGCAAGCTTCGAGCACCTCATGCACATCAAAACCCGCGATGGAGCGCGACGAGCCGGTTGCCATGCCATCCTTCTCGGTGAGAATAACGGTGGGCCGGTAGTATTGGTCGAGGCAGCGCGAAGCCACAATGCCCAGCACACCCTGCGGCCAGTGCGGCTGAAAAAGCACTGTAGCGGGCGCCGTGGCGCCGTCAGGGTCTTCGGCAATCATGGCCAGCGCCTCCTGAGTGGTGCGCGCATCTGAGAGGCGCCGCTCCTGGTTCATGTGGTCGACTACCTCGGCCGTGTAGCGTGCCTCCTGCTGCGTAGGAGCCAGCAGCATATTCACGGCGCGGTGGGCATCGCCCATGCGCCCGGCGGCGTTGATGCGCGGCGCAAACCCAAATACTAGAGAGCTCAGGCTCAGCGGGCCCTGGCGGGGGGCAGCCAACTCGTGCAAGGCTGCTAAGCCGGGGCGCAAGCCTTCGCTTGGTAGGTGAGCCGAGGAGGGCGCCTGCGCTGGGCGCGGTGCCGGGCCATCGAGCGTGTCGGCAGCGGTTTGGGCTACTTGAGGCGTAGCAGCCTGGGCCGCTGCGGCAGCCTGCGTCACGTTGAAGCGGCGGAGACCGTGGGCGGCCAGCACGCGGTTTTCGCCCGTTACGGGCACTACGTCGGCCGCAATGCTCACCGTCACGAGGTCGAGCTGCGCATAGAGTGGGGCGGTGGGCAGCCCTAGGCGCTCGGTGAGGCCTTGCAAGAGCTTAAAGCCCACGCCACAGCCCGACAGGTCGGGGTACGGGTAGCTGCAATCGGCCCGCTTAGGGTCGAGCACAGCCACGGCAGCCGGCAGTTCCTCGCCAGGCAAATGGTGGTCACAGATGATGAAATCGAGTCCTAGGTCATTGGCGTGGGCCACTTGCTCCACAGCCTTCACGCCGCAGTCGAGGGCAATAACCAGCGTGAAACCGTGGGCTTTGGCGAAGTCCACGGCCTGCATCGAGATGCCATAGCCCTCACGATGCCGGTCGGGGATGTAGGGCTGAAACCGGCTTTGTTCCTCGGGCAAGTCGAGGGCTTCGGCTAGCGGCCGCAAATAGCTTACTACCAAGGCTACCGACGTAATGCCGTCCACATCGTAGTCGCCCAGCACCAAGATTTTTTCGCCACTTTGTAGGGCGCGCATTACCCGCGCCACGGCCAAGTCCATGTCGCACATCAGCCAGGGCGAGGGCAAATCGGCCAGCTTAGGCTCAAAAAACTCTTGCGCCGCCGCTGGCGTCACAATACCGCGCTGCACCAACAGCCGCGCTAACACTGGGCTGATACTCAGCGCTTCCCCTAGGCCGGCCACCGTTGCGGGGTCGGGGTCGGGGGCAAATATCCAGCGCTTGAGAGGAATAACAGGCATTAATAAATAGAACAAGAATAGCCTCAAAAGTACGCAAAAATTAGCCGTCGTACCTTCGCCCGCCCCTTTGCCCGTGCTTATGAGCCGCCTCCGTGAGTTTTACCAACGCTATCGCCAGTACATTTTATCCGATGGCCTGATGTACGTGGTGTTCATTGTGGTATTAGCACTGATGTTCGTTTTCTTCGGCTGATTTTTTACGCTACCTAGGTAGTTCTTTCATCCCCATCAGTAGCTGCGAGCAACTATGGAGCTATCTAGGGCCGCTTTTAGCTTAGCTTACTGTTGCTCATTGCAGCATTTGCTGCGCAGCCAGTAGCACCCGCTCCACCGGAATTTTATCAATAATTGGGTCGCGAGGTGGCGGGCTGAATTCTCCGCGAGCGAATCGCGCTTCTTGGCTGGGCGGAAACAGGCATTGGCAAGGCGCTCGTAGCAAGGCGGGCGGGTAGGGAAAAAACTTGCCGTAGTTTTCACCCATCAGCAATACCAAGCAGGGCGTACCGGCTTGCACAGCCAAGTGGGCCGCCACTGTATCGTTGCTGATGACTAGCTGCGCGGCGGCCAGCAACGCGGCCAGCCCCGGCAGGTCCGTTTTTCCACACTGGTTTTCGAGGGGCACGGCGGGGCCGGCCGCCTGTATCAGCTGCTGGGCCAGCTTGTCATCGGCGGCGCTGCCGGCTACTACTAGCCGATAGCGCGCACCGTAGTACTGGTGCAGCTGCCGAGCCAGCTTCGCAAAAGCAGACGGGGGCCATCTTTTTTGCCGGGCGCTGGCACCGGGAAACAGCACCACGTAGGGCGCGGTGGTAGCCCCCACTTGGCGAGCCGCTTCGTGCACCGAGAGCGGCAGGGTCAGCGGCACCTCGGTAGTAGGCAGTGCGCTAGGGTCTGCGGCCAACTGCTGCCAATTCTCGAAAAATTCGCGGTTGCGGTCGTATTCAAACAGTACGTCCCGGGTGCTAGGCAGTAGGTGCGAATAGCTGGCATTGAGCAGCGACAACCAATCACTGACCTGATGCGCCCCTTCACTGGCTACGCGAACGGGCGCCTGTAGAAACCGAATAAAATTTTCGACAGTAGGCTCGCGTACGTGTAGCGGATAAATGACTTCGCCAAAGCCTTTTTCGCCCAGCTTTTGTACGAGCTGACTTCGGTACGATAGGTCTTTGGCAAAAGCGCCGAAGTCCACGGCTATTATTTCATCGCACCACTCGCCGTCCCAGGTTTGCGCCAGTGGCGCCCACACCCGGTTGGCGAGCAGCGTGAGCTGCTGCCCACGGGCGCGCAACGCAAGGCTGAGCTGGCGCAACCAAGGGCGGTACAGCAGGTAATCGCCAATCGAGTCGTTGCGCACTACCAGCACGCGCGCCTGCTGAGGTGGGGCTTGGGTACTGAGCGCTTTGGCATCTGAAGTGCTGAGCGCTACAACAAGACGCTCGGCACGGCGAGCGCGGTAAGCCAACCGAATGCGCGTGAGAAAAGAGCTAAGCATAAGCTGAACCTAGGGCCGGGCCTTAACGCTGGGCCAATCGAGTGGCTGTAGGGCGGCTAGAGGTGGTTGGAATAAGTGCTAGCAGAATAAAGAAAATACCCGTTAACACACCAATCTGTGTTTCAAGTGTGTATTCGACTAAAAAAGAGATAGATACTATCGTGTAAATCAGAATAAGCAATACGTTTTTGGTGCGCAGCCCTACCCATAGCGGATAATAGAAAGCAATCAAAAAGAAGAGCAATCCCACTATACCATATGCGGCTAAATTATATAAAAACTGATTGTGTGGCAGTAGGTAATGCGCAACTTCTATTTCGGGATACATATAGCCGTACTGCTCGGCTACTGCTTCGTCTAGCTTGATTTTACTCACACCTGCTATTGGGTATTCACTGATAATAATCCACGCTACTTTGTAAGAGTAAAAGCGAGCAGTAATAGAATGATTATTAGCAGCGTCCGTAAAATTTAATAGTTCTGTATCATAGCGTGTATTCACAACTCTATTTTGCAGCGTCGGAAATACTTGTAAGCATATTCCTGCTACTACCGCCAGCGACGTGATTAGTAGCAGTAGTGTTTTCCGGTGCTTGGGCTGCCAGCCCAGCCACCCGAGTAGTAGTACTCCACCCGCGTACATGGTCAGCAGGCCACTGCGCACTGCTAGCAGGTGCTGGAAAATGAATAGCAATACTATCGCCCCCGCCACTGGCCAACGCCAGCCGGCGGGCAGCGCCTTTTGAAACAAGAGCATTGCTCCTGCGAGCACGGACATGCTGATTAGCAAGCTAAACCGGATATAATCCGGAACAGTCGGCATTACCTGCGAACGCACGTAACCCTGGTCAATTTGCTCGTAATGAATGAAATAATTAACAGTGCTGCCAAGTGCAGAGAGCAGGCAGCAACCAATCAGCACAACCCACAGGGTGATTCGCTGCTGCTCGTGCCAGGTAGGCAACAGCAAGAAAGAGAGCGGTAGCAACAGCAAGGGCAACTGTAGCACCAAGTCTTGCAGGAGTAATTCGCCCGAGCCGTTTCTAAAAAAGCAAGCCCAAATTCCGGTGGCCGCGTGCAGTAGGTAGATGAGTATGAAGCTCCCTAACACGGGCCACTGAGCTCGCTGCGCGATACGTTTATGCGCCAAACTGTAGCCCACCCCTGTTAGAAACAGGCCCGCGATGCCTATACTAGGCAATATTCTTATAAAAGCAGAAAGGAATATTCCAGCTATTATTACTATTCCAAAAAAAACGCTTAATCGACGTACCCTAGCTTCCGAAAAAAAAGTCCACATTTATTACTCGCGACTAAAACTGGAAGCCAGAAAAAGAATGTTAGCGTTCTTCCGTGGCGCGATAATTAGTTAGCTCAGCTAGCTTACTTCTTTTTAAAAATCCGCTTAAACTTTTTCCAACGAATAAGCAGCTCAACTCGCTTTGTAGCTAGTTTGTCGAAGACGCTAATAGGGAAAAGACCTTCCTTTATGAAAACACTATCACTGCCATCTTTATACCAAAGCGTGTACTGATGCTGCGCTAGCCAAGCAGTTATTTCTGTTAGAAAAGGGTTGGTGTAGTATTTACCGTGCGTTTCGATTGATAATACTTTAGGAGAGCTTACTAGGTGCTTCAGCACGTACCATTCGCCCCCTTCGATATCGATGCTGAGCAGGTCAATGGTCCCATCATCAATGGTTGAGAACTGCACACAAGGCACCTCAAAGGTCGTAGCCTCGCTCACATGGTAGCGGTCATTTTCGAGCGCGGGGCTTGTGGGCAACTCGGTGGCAAACGTGGAAGAGGCAGCTTTAGATAGCTTTAGCGTGCCGTTGGTATCCCACACAGCCACTGGGTGCAGGTCGATGTTTTTGGTAGCGAAGGCGGCCTTTATTTTCTGCGCTACGTCGGGGTCGGCCTCTACTAGGGTTGCCCGCACCCCGTTGTTGATAAAGTCGAGAATGTTGGAAGTCTCCGGAATATAAACGCCTACCTCACACACGTGGGTGAAGGTTAGGCCACGCGCCCGAAGCTTTTGGTACATTAAACTCATGGTAGAAGGGGTAGGAATTACGCTCGACAAAACCGCGACTAGCTACCTCTGGTAGTGTTACTCGTGGCCAGCACCGACGCGAAGGTAACGCCGGGAGAACGGCACACGCCCGGGCAGCGCCGTCCCTCCTAGCCTGCTACGGCCTATGCAGGCTGCGGGCCAGCTAAACAGCTATGGTTTTGAGTAAGCCTCATGCCACGACATTCTCCCGCCTAGGGTAGCTCGCCTAGGTAGGCAGCAATGCTCAATCGGTTACAAATGGACCCTGCTTATGCGATTACGAATGCACTACTGCACCGCGTCGCCGCGCAGGCGACGGAAGCGTTTGCGTGCCTCTGCCACGTAGATGCTGCCGGGGTACTTGGTGAGTAGCTGCTGGTAGAGCGTCTGCGCCTGGGCTTTGTCCTTCACGTCCTCTTCCTGAATGCGAGCTAGCAGGAATAGCGCGTCGTCGCTAAGCACGTCATACTTAGGGTTCTCGGTGAGTAGCTTGAGGGTAGCTACTGCACCGGGCAAGTCGCCGGTGCGGCGCTGGAGCTGGGCTTTCAAGTACAGCGCGTCGTCGGTGAGGGCGTGTCCAGGATAGCTACGCAGCAGGTTGTCGAGGCCAGTCTTGGCTTCGGCGAGCTTATTCTGGAACACCAACTCCTCCACGGCGGCGTAGGCTTTGAGACCGGTACCTAGGGTGTCTTCGGCCGTGTTTTCCTGAATGAGCAGCGAGAGCTGCATGGCATCGTTGGCAATTTCGCGGGTGGTGGCCTCCTTGAGAATATCTAGGTGGCTTTGGGCCAACTTGAAGTCGCCAGCGAAGTAGCTCAGGCGGGCATTGCGAAGCTTGGCTTCGTAGCCCAGAGGCGCTTCGGGATGCGCCTTCTCGACCTGCGAATAGAGTAGCGTGGCCTCCCAAGGCTCGCCTTTTAGCAAATACAGGTCTCCTAGGGCGGTTTTGGACTCGTCAACTACGTCGGCACTGGCCCGGGGCATGGCAATGACTTCTTGCAAGAGGCTCATGGCCTTGGCCCTATCATCTAGCGAAAAGGCGTAGAGGTCGGCCAAGCTGCGAATCACCGGGGCTGTGTCGGGTGTGCGGCCTAGCTCGGTGAGCAGGCTTTCGTACTCGGTGGCCAGGGCGCGCACCTTGGCTTGGTCTACGGGGTAGGTGTCTCGCACCTGGGCCTCGCGGGCTTGTAGCAGGCGCTGGCGAGCCACTTGGTAGTAGGGACCCTGGCGATACTCGCGCACCACGTAATCGTAGGCCGCAATGGCGCTTTCGTAGTCTTTATTGCGCTCGGCAATGCTACCAAGTTGTAGCACGCGGCTGCCCTTGGTATTACTGCGCCGGTCGAGAGCGCGGGCTTGTATTAATGCCCCCGCAAAGTCGTGGCGCTGCACCTGGAGCCACAGTAGCAGCTCGCTGTAGGCGCCCTGCTCGGGGTGGTCCTGCACGGCCATCACCAGCAGCTTCTCGAGTGCATCAAAGTCTTTTTCTTCGTGCAGCGCATTCTGAAGCATGTTGCGCACAAAGGGCAGCTGCTGCTCATCCTGCTGCACTAGGCGCAGGGTTTCGGCCAATAATTTGTCTTGCTGCTGGCTTTGGGTGTAAAGCTGAATGAGTTCCGGCGCATATTCCGAGTTGCTCTTGGCCAGTTCGCGCCCACGCAGGTAGGTGCGCTCGGCCCAGGCTGGCTGCTCACGGCGCCCAAACTCGGAGGCCACCGGCGCTACTTGCGCGGGCGTCAACTGGCTTATCACACGCTGATACTGCTTGTCGGCCGCGGCAGCATCGCCGCTGGCCGCGTATAGGCCACCTAGGGCCACGCCGTAGGTTCCTTCCTCGGGGTGCTGCTTGATGGCGCGCTTCACGAGCTTCTCGGCGTCTTTATAGCGCTTCTGAGCTTGCAAAGCAGCTAGGTAGTCGGGTAGCACCGCCGGGCTAGTTTGCTCGTCGGCCTTGAGTTGGCTAAAGAGAAAGCTAGCTTTCTCGTACTCGCCGCGGCGGGCGTAGTCTTTGGCTAGTGTAGCGCCGCTCACGGGGGCCCAGCTGCCCGGGCGCGGGCCCCCTATGGTAGGCTGGGCGCGCAGGGGCGCAGCTAGCGCCAACCAGCTTAGCGACAGCAGCAACGACAGTCGACGCATAGTTTTCATACCTCTAAAACTTACGATAATAAGCTTAAACGCCGCTGTCCAAGTACTTTGTTCAAACGCTACCCGTTGCCCATTGCTTCTCGAATACTAGCAGGCTGCGCCAATTGCTACACTAGTGTGTTAAGGAGCCTAGCCACAGTGACACCACTAGCACAGTCGAGGCCAGCAGTGCCGTTCGCATAGTACGGAATGGCCGCTGCTGGATGTAGCTGCCTATCATGTTGCACCCACCTACGGCCAGCAGCAGGGCCAGGGGGTATACTATGGGCTTTACCTCAACAGACCACGAGCTGTGCCGGCCAAGGCTCAGGCCCAGCATGAGCCCTAGGGCTATCAACAACAAGCCTGGGAGCCCGCGCTTGGTAAAAGAAACAAGAGGCTTCGACGTCATAACTATAGCAGCCTAGATTGAATCTTAAGAGAACTCGCTTAGCAAGATACAAGAAAAGCGCCTGACCAAGTGGAGGCACGGCCTCAGCACTCAGTCAGGCGCTACCCTAGGGGGCTTGCGGCGCTTAGAAGAACTTCGAACGGTTGTCCTTTACTTCGGCGTGGGCCTTGATGGCTTCGTAAATCAGCCCATCTTGGCGCTGCTGGCGCTGCTGAGCTAGCTGCGTGCGCAGGGTTTTCACGTCGCCAGGCGTGGCGGGCGGCGTTACGCTAGTGCCTTCTACTACCAGTACTCCTTGCTCGCCCTGGATGGGGGCTGATTTCTGACCCGGCTTCAGGGCGAAGGCACGGCCGATGGCTTCAGGCTCGTAGCCAACACCTGGGATGGTGCCTTGACTCTGGGCTACGCCCTCGGCGGTTTGTACTTGGGCGCCGGGGCCAGCCAGCTTGGCTAGGTCTTCGAGTGAGCCATTTTTGCCTTGCAGCTTGGCGATGATTTGCTTTGCCTTAAGCTCATTGCGAACAGCGGCCGTCAGCTCGGGTTTGATGCTAGCCACAGTAGCTGTGCCTTTTTCGCGAGTGTCGGTGAGGGCAGCCAGGATGTGCTGGTCGCCGATGTCAAACAGCTGCACGTCGCCCACGTTGGTTTTGCCGCCATCGGGACCGTAGCCGTAGGCCCAGCGCACGATTTCGCGGGCATTCGGGAGCGTACCTAGCGAACGAGCCGCGCGGTCTACATACTTGGCTTCCTGCTTTTGCAGGGTCTTGTCTTTGGTTACAAGCTGGCGGAAGGCCTCCAGGTCGGGTGCGTCGGCTTTCAGCTGCTGCGCGCGGTCGTAGGTAGCGTTCTGGGTCGCCTCGCTGGGCTGCACGGCCTTCACGATAGCTGCCAGCTGGTAGGTCTGGTTGGTCTTGGGCGCCGTCACCTTCACGATGTGGTAGCCAAAGTTGGTTTCTACCAAGTTCGGTAGCAGGCCCACCGAGTTGGTGGCAAATACTGCCTTGCTGAACGCCGGCACCATGCGGCTCTCGTCGAACCAGCCTAGGTCACCGCCTTGCTCCTTGGTACCATCCGAGCCAAACTGCCGCGCCATCGTGGCGAAGTCAGCCCCAGCCTTGATTTTGTTGAGAATATCCTGCGCTTTGGCTTTAGCCTCAGCTTTGGCTTCGGGCGTTTCGGCCGTGGGCTTGATGAGGATGTGGCTAGCGCGAGCGGCGGGCTTGGCGCCGGCCTTTTCGGCTTGCACTTTGTACACCGAGTAGGTGCCATTCTCAGCGTAGGGGCCATACACCTGGCCTACTTTCAGCGGTAGCTGCTGACGCAGCTTCTCGGGTAGGTCGGCGGGCGAGAGGAAAGCGTGGTTGTAGGGGCGCTCGGGGTCGGTGTTTTGCTTGGCAAACAGCGAGTCATTGGGAGCGGTGCGGAACTGCTGCGCCAGCGCGTCCATGTTCTGACGGATGGCGGCGCTGTCTTCCTTGCTAGCTACTTCCGGAATAACGATGTACTCGATGCTGCGGCCATCTTCTACCTTGTAGCGGCCCTTGTGGCGGTCCAGGTAGTCTTGCAGTTGGGCATCGGTGGGCTTCACAGCCGAATCCGACACGCTGGTGTAGGGCACAAACAGGTAGCGGAAGCTAGCCTTGGCATTCTGAGCGTCGTCGAAGCGCTTGGCTTCGGCCGAGGTTACGTACACCGAGTTTTTAAGCAGCGCCGTGTATTTGGTCAGCGGGCGGTCAAACTCGCGCAGGCTAGCTTCGAAGTTGCGGAACGCGGCCTGTGACTCGGGCGGTAGCTTATCAAGGTTTTTGAGGTACTCGATGAGGCGGGCCTTGTCAAATTGACCAGTTTTGGGGTCCGTGAAGGCCTGCTTCAGGCTGGGGCTGATATTATCGCCCTGCACAAGGTCTATAATCTCCTCATCCGACGTTTGCAAACCGAGCTTATCGAACTCAGGCTGGTAAGCACGACGGGCCAGTAGCTGGTTCCAGGTTTGCTCGCGCAGGTAGCTCAGGGCCTGGTCGTCGGGCGGGCGGCCCTGCTGCTGGGTAAAGTTTTGCTTGGCTTGCTCTAAGGCGGCCGTGAATTCGGGTAGCTCGATTTTCTCGCCGTTTACCTCCCCTACCATCTGCTCGTCGCGGCCAAACAGCCGGTTGCGCCCCCCAATCAAGTCACCGCCCACGATAAAGAGCAGCATCCCGATGGCGACGGCCCCGACGGCCACCCCCGATTTTTCCCGAATCGTGTTAATTAAAGCCATTTATCAGTCTAAAAAATGTAGGCGCACTAGTCAAATGAGGCGCAAAATAACCACAATTTGCGCGAACTCCCAAGCTGAGCCGCTTGCCGGAAGGCCTTGATTGCCACCGAAAGTCCTAAAATGAGTAGTGCGGCGGCTGGTTCGAAAATTTCATCTAGGCTTTCGAGCCGGCCGCCGCACTGCTTGGTCTTTGGTCGCGCTAGCGCTTCTTCCCCTTTTTCTTGCCAGTGGGCTTGTTAAGCGCTGCTACCTGCTTGGCTACTTCTATTTCCTTGGCCCGGCGGGCTTCTTGGCGGCGCCAGTATTGTAGCGGCAGCCAGCAGCTCAGCGATATCATGTATATCCAGTAATTGCGTACTAGGTCGTTTTGCAGCACTGTTTGGTAAGTGGCAATAACGAACGTGACGACACCTAAGGAAAACAGGACGGTTTTGAGCAGCGACTTGTCAAACTTCATAACTCCTATTTGCCTTGCGCTTTGGCTTCCTCAAGCGTGAAAATGCCAGTAGGTCGCTTAACCGTGTACCGCGATAAATCCTCATTTGCTACTAGCCCATAGCCAAGCAGCACTTGGGTGGGCGACTGCACCCGCACAAACATGGCGGTGTCGGTATAAATTCGATGCTTTAGCTTATCGTAGAAAACTTCTTCCGATGTCACTGTCTGCTGCTCGGGCACGCTCACCATGCGCACCTTGCCACGCATGGTGTACAGCTGGGTGCTTTTCTCGACTTTGGCGTAGTTAGCTTCCAGGGTGCTAGCTACCGACTTGCCGAGCTTGTCATAGAAAACTGCCTTAACGCTCTTGGGATACACCACATCGCCGTTCTCGAACTGCTGCTCGAGCGGCGCGGTGAGGCGCAACTGCAAGCGTGCTGAGTCGCTCACCAACGTTTCTACATTAGTGGTTTCGGCAAGGGGACCGGTGTAGACAACTGGGGCAACTTCGACCTCCTTGTCTCCGCAGCCTACCAGTGACTGCATGGCCAGTACCAAGCCGGCTGCTGCCAGCCGCCAACTACTTAGCACACGCATACTTATTGCAGGCGGCGCTTGATGAACCACCGGTTGCTGAGTGTGACACCGAGCTGAGCGCGCAGGTAGTTTTCGCGCACATTGCTGGCGCTGCTGCCACCAGTGCCGTACAGGTAGTCGGTGTTGCCCCGAACGCCATACATGAAGGCTAGGCTGATAATCGTCGATTCGAGCGCCGTGGCTGTGGGCAGCGGGAAAGCAAAGCCCCAGTGAATGGCGCGGTCATAGAGCGTTTGGCTTTGGGGCCGATACGGCATTTGGGCCACACTCAGGCCGAAGCGGTACGTAACGCGCTGGAAGTAGTGCTGTACCGAGCCAGGGTCAGGCGTGAATTCGCCACCCACACCCACACGCCACGTGTCGCTGAGCTGTGATATGGGCGCCCCACCAAACGCCTGGAACTGCGACCATTGCTGGTACGCTCCATCCACGTTAACGGAGAAATTGCGGCTGTTATCGAGCGAGAACCCTACCTGCGTGAGCGCTGGAACAAAGGTGTGGCCCGAGTCATCGGTCAGGCTTACGGCCGTACCGAGAAGTGCGCCATTGGCATCGCGCTGCTCCTGGGTGCGTTGGCGGGTCACTTTCGTATTAGTAGCGAAAGTGTAGGTACCCCCTAGGTTCATATTTAGCTCCTTGCCGAGCTTGTGCCGGTAATGGATGGCTCCCCGCAGCAAAAAGTCGGCGTAGCGCAGTTGCTCGCGCTCTACCACAAGTTGGTTGGCCGCCACGGTGCTTGTGGCAATCGCGGTGCCGTTGGTTTGGTCGAGCGTGCCAAACAAGTACGATGCGCTACCCCCAATATTGAGGTCGCGCAGGATGTGGAAGCCGTGGGCAAAATAAGCCTCCGACAAGCCACCAGTGCCACCGTACTGCTTATAGGCTATGGCATAGGGGTCGCCGTTAACAGTGCCGGTTGTGTTTACTTGGTAGTCTACCACGCTGTAAGGCTTTAGCCCTACGGCGGCGCCCCAGCGCTTGTTTATCGGCACAGCTAGGGCCAGATAAGCCAACGTTGCACTACCCGTGCGGTACGATTCGCTGGCGTTGCGCACGCTTTTGTACTGGCCATTGACCCCCACCTCAAAAGTGGTGCGGGGCGTGTAGTAGAGCAGCGCTGGATTGAGCTCGTTCACGTTGCCCGTGTTAGGGGCAGCCTGGCCTACGCCGCCCATGCCGAGCTGGCGCACGCCACCTAGGTTGCCGACATTGTCGCCCAGCCCGATGCGCGAGTAGGGCGAGTTACCAAGACCTTGCCCGCGGGCCGAGCCGGCCAGCAGCAACGGGGCAGCGGTCAGCGCGGCCAGAAGTAGTTTTTTATCGGTCAACATTATGGCGTAAAATCCGGTCCAGGCCTAGTAGCACAAGTTCGGGGACTACAAAGATAAGGCCCACGACCGGGGCTAGATGCGGCTGCAGATAAGGAGCGTCGCCGCCCGTGAGCACGAGGCCCAGGCCGGGGTAGCGGTGGCGGTATTCGGCTACTAGGCCGTTTACTTCCGCCACCACCCCATTGAGCACGCCGCTCAGCAGCGAAGAGGCCGTGGAGTCGCCAATTAGTTGCACCGCTGCACCCGGCTCGGGCAATTCCACTAACGGCAGCCGCCCCGTAAACGTGTGTAGCGCCCGCAGCCGCATGCGCAGGCCCGGCCCGATACTACCACCGTGGTACGTACCGTCGGCCGTGACGAGGTCAAATTTCAGCGCCGTGCCGGCATCAAGTATCAGCGTGGGCTGGCCGGGCCGTAAGTGCGCTGCGCCCACGGCACCCGCCAGTCGGTCGGCTCCTAGGGTGTGAGGCGTTGCATAAGCGTTGCTTAAGGGTACCGGCGTAAAGCCTGGCCGCAATGGCAGTATGTGGCGCAATACGCTACTCAACTCACCTAGCCAGGGCTGGGCCTCGGCCTCTGTAGCCACCGATGCCAAGATGGCGTGCTGCGGCTGATGGTGTTCCCAAAGGTCACGCAGTTGACTTGGGGCAGCTAGGACACCGCTTTCTTGCAAGCCAACTGCCGTAAATACCCCGTATTTCAGCGCAGTATTACCTAGGTCAAGCGCTAGCGTAGTCATAACTTATTGCTAGTGAAGGCTAACTAAGAAGGGGCAAGTAGTAATGTCTAGCGCATTACTACTTGCCCCTTCTTAGTTAGACGCTTACATAAAGTACTTCAAGCGAATAACTTCCTGCTCGTTCAAGTAGCGCCACTTGCCACGGGGCAGGTCCTTCTTGGTGAGCCCCGCGTATTGCACCCGGTCAAGGGTAACTACATCGTAGCCTAGGTGCTCAAAAATGCGGCGCACAATGCGGTTGCGGCCACTGTGCAGCTCAATGCCCACAAAATGCGGGTTGCCGGCTACTACAGCCACATCGTCTACCTCAGCTTTGCCATCTTCTAGCTCCAAGCCCGCCGTTATCTGCCCTAGGTGCTCAGCCGTGAGGGGCTTATCGAGCTCTACTTGGTAGATTTTTTTGTTTTTGTGGGAGGGGTGCGTCAGCTTCTGCGCCACTTCACCATCATTTGTGAAGAGCAGTAGGCCCGTGGTGTTACGGTCGAGGCGGCCCACCGGGAAGATGCGCTCCTTCGAAGCCGTTGCTACGAGGTCCATCACAGTCTTGCGGCCCTCAGGGTCGTCGGTAGTGGTGATGAAGTCTTTAGGCTTGTTGAGTAGCACGTACACCAGCTTCTCGCGGTTCAGATTGGTTTTGCCGTACTGCACCGTGTCCGTTGGCTGCACTTTGTAGCCCATCTCAGTTATCACTTCGCCGTTTACCCGAATTTCGCCGGCCGCAATCAGCGCATCGGCCTCACGGCGCGAGCAAATGCCTGCATTGGCGATGTAGCGGTTTAGGCGTAGCTCTTCATTGCCGAAATCCTCTTCGCTGGCGCGGCGCTTATTGCCTCGCGTTTTGTCGTTTTCGTAGTGCTTGAGGTTCTTGTATTCTGGCGCCTCACCGGGCTTTTCGCCGTATTTAGGCTTGTCGGCCCGGCCGTAGCTCGTGCTCGAGCGCGGGCCGCTCGTAGCAGCCCGCATGGCTTCGCGGCGCTCGCGGAACGTGCCGCCCGTGCTAGGACGCTCGCCAGTGCTACGCGGCTTGTCGAAGCTACCAGCAGCGCGCTCCCCGTAGGGCTTACGGTCGCGGTCGTTGCCATAGCTGCTGGGGCGACCAGCGTCGCGGTCACCATAGGGTTTGCGGTCGCGGTCATTACCATAGCTGGTAGGCCGGCTAGCGTCACGGTCGCCGTAGGGTTTGCGGTCGCGGTTGTCGGCACCATCGCGGTTGCCATAGCTGCGGCGCTCATCGCGGCCTTCGCTTTCGCGCCGGTTGGGGCGGTCGCCACCAAAGCTGCCACGGTCGTTACCACGGCGGTCATCGCGCCGCTCGTAGCTGTCGCCGCTAGGACGCTGCCGAGGAGCGTCGCGCTCTTCGAATGAGCGGCGCTCATTCTGGCCCGTGTAGGCTGGGCGCTCCGAGCGCTTGCCGCGGTCTAGGCGGGGGCGTTCGGTAGAGGGGGTAGCTTCGCTGCCGTCAGGATTACGCTTTACAAATTTCCGGTTGCGCTCGCCGGCTACACCACGGGGCACCGTGGGTTTGCCTTCGTAGCGCACCGGCTGCCCCTGCCAAATGGGCTTAGGTGGGTAAGCAGGCCGCTCACCGCGCTCGTCGCGGCTACGGCGCTCGCCGCCGTCACCAGCCTCAAAACGTCGGGGTGGGCGGGCATCGTCGCCAAATGAATTGCGACGGTCACGGTCACCAAAGCTGCGGCCACCGGTATCGTTGCGCCGGTTATCACCAGCGCCGGGGCGTCCCCCAAATTTGTTGCTTTGCCCAAAGCTTGGCCGCGACCCTGTGTATTCGCTACGTCCAGCAGAGCGGTCGTTATCACGCCCAGCGCCACCACGGGGGGCGCCGTAGCTACCGCTGTTGCCGCGAGGCTCGTAGCCCCCTCGGCCTTCGGGCCGATTAGAGCGGTCGGGGCGGCTACCGCTCCCTGCCGGGCCACGCCGGCCGGGCTTATAGTCTGAAGAATGTTGCTTACCCATAATATAGATGGCTGGTTGCTAGGAGCGGGTTAAAGGGTGTACTGGCAGGCTAGCCTTTAGTTGTCGGAGCCGCGGTGTTATCTACTTCTAACTATCCGGCAACCAGCAACCTCGTAAAAAAAGGCCCGGACCCGGTAGCTGGCTGCCAAAGCGCCAGCCACGGGTCCGGGCCGGAAAATAATGTAATCTCTAGTCGCGACGGGCCATTTTGGCCTCAATCGAATGCTGGGTGTGGGGTACTGCCCGCAGGCGCTCCTTCGGAATAAGCTTGCCCGTGCCAATGCACACCCCATAGGTGCCATTCTTGATGCGGAGCTGCGCATTCTCTAGCTGCTGGATAAACTTCATCTGCCGCGAAGCTAGCTGATTAAGGCTCTCTTTCTCAGCAGTTTCTGCGCCATCCTCCAGCACTTTCAGCGAAGCCGCTGTGGTGTCGGTGCCCGACTCGTTGTTGCGGGTAAGCGTTTCCTTAATAAAAGACAGCTCTTTGCGGGCAGCAGTAAGCTTCTCCTGGATAATCTTATCGAACTCCGCCAAATCTTCGCGCGAGTAGCGCAGGTTTTCCTCAGTCATTGGAAGGTAAAGGCATTAAAGGTAAGTCAATTACTAGCTCGCGCCAGCTTGGCAGCCAAACACAAGACCTAGCTAAAAAGTTTAGTGCCCGTTAGCCTGTCTAGTTGGCAATTCGGAGGATAAGTTACGGAGTAGCTACCCATGCCACCACAAATATAATGCCTCCTAGGTGGTTTTAAAGCGTTACTGCTAGAAGCCTAGCATTTGAATGGCCGCAACGGCAGCCTCTACCCCTTTGTTACCGTGTTGGCCACCGGCCCGGTCCCAGGCTTGCTCCAGGGTGTTCGTAGTCACTAATCCAAAAATCACTGGCTTGTTATACTTCAGGCCCACGGTGGTTAGACCCTGTGCTACTGCGTGGCAGATATAGTCGTCATGCTTTGTGTCGCCCTTAATCACGACGCCTAGGCAGATAACGGCGTCTACTTCCTCGTGTTGAGCTAGCAGTTGGGCCCCCAGGGTCAGCTCAAAGCTGCCAGGTACCGTATTGCGAAATACGTTCTCTGGTTTTGCACCATGCTTGAGCAGCGTTTCATATGCCCCAGCGCTGAGCGTATCGGTGAGCTCACGGTTCCACTCAGCTACCACTAGCCCAAAGCGCTTTTCACTGATGTCGATAAATCCGGAGCTGTCGTAAGTACTAAGGTTTTGTAGGGCAGTTGCCATAAGGTTGAACTGTAGGGTAAAACAATGTGCTGCTTAAAACGACATAGAAAGCAGTTGAAATTTTTGATTGCCGATAGCAACCTAGGGCTTAAATAAGCAGCACGCTGTAAAAGTTTAACGGCACCCTCCTTTGCAGAAGAGTGCCGTTATGAACTACGCAATTTAACGATTGCTACTGCTGTAGGCGCGCTTTGGCTTGCCGCGCTTCTGCTGCTTCTTGTGAAGTAGCATAGTCATCCAGAATGCGGTCATAAGCCTTAATAGCCGCGCCATTATCCTTTGCAGCTTCCAGAGCTACGCCTTGCTTTAGCAAGTAGCCAGGCGTGAAATACTCGTTGGCCTTGTGGTCGGCTGCCTTGCCGTATAGGTCAGCTGCTTCCTTAGGCTTATTAAGCTCTAGCTGTGCATCACCCATCAGTGAGTAAGCCCGCGACTGCACTAAATAGTCATCGGAGCTAAACTTATCGAGCGCGTTGTAGGCATCCTGAAACTTGCCCTGCTTGAGTAGTGCTACCCCAGCGTAGAAGTTAGCGAGATTACCAGCTTTGGTGCTACCATACTCGCTAGCTACGCGGTTTAGACCCGGCAGCTTGCCATCTCCTTGCAACGCTGGCTTCAGTGAGTCAGCTTCCCAATTGTCGACGGCTCGAAACATAGCAGCTTGCGCCTGTGTGTTCTGCTGGCCCTTCCAATAGTTGTAGCCAAAAAAACCTCCTACAGCTAGCACCACTGCGGCCAACACGGCGAGCAGTACCGTACGATTGCGACGTATAAAGTCCTCCGAGTCGGCTAAGCGAGCAGCTAACGCATCGGGGTCTTCGAGCAGCGGGTTCTCGGTTACGTAGTTTTCTTCGGCCGGAGCTAGCGGGTCGGTCGACACTGGGCGGACGGGCTGGCGAGCTCCCGGCGTTTTGCCGGTATAAGGAATTTTAGACATCAGCTAGGATAGCTCAACGGCGCGGCTCGTAGGGGAGCCGCGCCGCAGATAAGGCTAGTGCGAAGGTGCGCCAGCCGGGTGTCAATTAATCTACTTAATCGTGAATGTAAGGGTAATCGTTCTGCACGTATACGTCCTCGTACAGTTCGGCTGCCTCGGGGTAAGGAGAGTTTTCGGCAAACTCTACTGCCTCTAGCACCCGCGCCTTTATCTTTTCATCAATGGCTGCTAGGTCATCTTCCGTAGCCATATTGTTGGTCAAGATGGTGTGACGCACCGCCTCGATGGTATCACGCTGGCGGTACTCTTCAAGTTCCTCCTTAGTGCGATATTTCATGGGGTCGCTCATGGAGTGACCTTTGTAGCGGTAGGTTTTGAACTCTAGGAAAGTGGGGCCTTCACCAGCACGGGCGCGCTCGGCAGCACGAGCTACAGCATCGTGCACATCCTCTACGTTCATAGCGTTCACGGGCTCCGAAGGCATATCATAGCCCCGGCCGATGTGATAAAGCTCAGTTACGTTAGAAGTACGCTTTACCGACGTACCCATTGCGTAGCCGTTGTTTTCGACTACAAAAATCACGGGCAGCTTCCACAACATGGCCATGTTGAAGGCCTCGTGCAAGGCACCCTGGCGCACGGCCCCGTCACCCATGTAGCAGATGCAGAGCTTGCCGGTTTTATTGTACTTCTCAGCAAAAGCAATACCTGCACCCATCGGCACTTGTGCACCCACGATACCGTGGCCGCCCATGAAGCCAACCTCTTTATCGAACATGTGCATCGAGCCACCTTTGCCTTTCGAGCAGCCGGTAACTTTAGCGAACATCTCTGCCATTACAGCATTGGGTGATGTACCCAGTGCTAAAGGGTGAGCGTGGTCGCGGTATGCGGTGATGTACTTATCGCCTTTTTCTAGTGCCGACACTGCCCCAGCTATACAAGCCTCTTGGCCAATATAGAGGTGGCAAAAGCCTTTGATTTTTTGCTGGCCATAAAGCTGACCAGTTTTTTCCTCAAACTTGCGAATGAGCTGCATTTGCTCGTACCAAGTCATGTAGGTCTCCTTAGAGAACTTCGGCTCAGCGGGCGAAGTAGCCTTGGGCTCGTTGGCGGGATTATCGCCAGCGTGCGCGTCAGGCAGTACTTCTACTGCGGGCTGCTGCACGGTTTCTACGCCCGTAGTTGCATCGACGGCTTTGGGTGTTGATGCAGACGCACCACCATTGCTGCCATTGGCGCCAACCTTAGACGCATCCTTTACTTTCGACTCCGCCATAATCTGGGGTTATAATTTCGCGTTGGGAGGGCGAAATTACGTAATTCTCTCCGTAGTTACGTAATATCATTTTGCACTCTCCCCAACCGCCCTTAATGACCCTCGACCAGCTCCACTTGCTGTTTTTCAAAAACTACGACGAAGCTTCTTTAAGTCTGAGTCCTGGTATTAATTGTTTCATTGGGGACAACGGCAGCGGCAAAACCAATTTACTTGACGCTATTCATTACTTAGCACTCACTAAGAGTGCTTTTACTACGCTCGATGCTCAAAGCATTAAGCAAGGGGCTGACTTCTTTGTAGTGAAGGGCAAGTTTACCTCACCCCTACTCGACCGCCCCGAAACTATTCAAGTCAGCCTGCGCCTAGGTCAAAAAAAAACGCTCACGCACGATAAGCAACCCTATGAGCGCATGGCCGACCACATTGGCCGCTATCCAGCTGTGCTCATTTCACCTTATGATACTGATTTAATAAGGCAAGGCAGTGAAGAGCGACGGCGCTACTTTGACAGCCTACAATCACAGTTGGACGCTGACTTTCTGCAACTGCTCATTCAGTATAATGGCTTACTACGTCAACGCAATGCTACACTGAAGCAGCCTAGTGGCAGTCATGGCTTTGATGTACTATATCTGCAAGCGCTCGACGACCAGTTGGCGCCTATCGGAGAACAACTGTCGGCTATGCGGGCTAGCTTTTTACTTGAGTTTACTCCTGTATTCCAAAACCATTATCAACAGCTGGCAGAGGGACGTGAAGTCGTTTCACTAGTTTACAAAAGCCAGCTGCCGGGACAAAACTTCCGACATCTTCTGCTAGCTAATGAGCGCCGTGACTTAGCCATGCAGCGCAGTAATGTGGGACCACATCGTGATGATTTCATCTTTTTGATGGATGAGCTACCCGTCAAGACTTATGCCTCGCAAGGACAGCAAAAATCATTTGTTATTGCTTTGAAGCTAGCCCAGTTTGAAATGCTCGCTAATCGTACGCATCCGGCAACCGCCTCTATGGATAGCCTGGCAGCTAGTAAACCCCTACTATTGCTCGATGACATCTTCGACCGGCTCGACGACAAGCGCATCGCGCGGCTGCTACAGCTTGTGGCCGAACACACCTTCGGGCAGGTCTTTATCACGGATACGAGCCTTAGCCGAACCGACCAAGCCCTAGCTGGCATAAGCAGTGACATTCGTCGCTTTCGAGTGCAAGCTGGTTCTGTTACTCCTATTTAATCTTAGCAGAAAGTTGCAGGCCATAGGCAATGTAATTTTGCCTTCCAGTTTGCTAGTGCTGCTACGAATGGCTAGTACGTCTTTTGCTTTCGTTACTCGCCTTTTGTCCTATGAAAAAGCCTTTTCCTTCTGCCTCCTCACGTCGGGCCGATATTATTCCGCTCAAGGAGGGATTAGAAGCCCTAGTTCGAGCCTATCGCCTAGGTGGCAAACTAAATGAAGTAACCGTTGTAGCCAGTTGGGAACGCGTCATGGGCAAAGCAGTTGCGCAGAAAACTAAAGAGGTCTATGTAAGCAAGGGCAAGCTCTTTGTGCGTCTCACTTCGGCTCCTCTCAAGCACGAGCTTGTGATGGCGAAGACTAGGGTGCTTGAACTACTCAATGCTGAGGTGGGAGAACAAGCTGTAACGGAGGTTATTTTTCTTTAGACAGTCAAGAGGTGTATTCCTTTAGGAAAGAAGGAACAGCACATCTTTGGCTTCATAGCACGCTGGCTATAGTGAGTCGCAACTTGAGCGTCTATCTCGTTATGGGTGCTGTTTGAATACCATCTGCATTGGGCATACATCCTGACCAGCATTGGTTAATAGACGACCTGTAATCATTCTTCACATACAACGGTAAGGCTGTATCGCACAAATGAACGAAAATGTTCCACGTGAAACATTTTCGTTCATTTTGGTCCGTACACTTTTAGTAGTAGTTCATTATAGGCCTCTAGTAGGGCAATATACTTGCCTTGCAAGGCTAAAAGCTGATGAGAAGCATCTAAATCAGATACTTGTGAGGTTGTTACACGGGGTGTTACAGGCGATACAACAGATTGTGTAACATAGCTTTTGGATACTGATGATACAAAAGGCAAAGATGATTGTTCGGGCATTGTAAAGTCTTGTGCGAAATCGTGTCCTATTATTTCGCCTATTCGCCTTACAAATTTAGCATCAAGTGTATCATCTTTGAATTTACGATAGATGGTAGGTCGTGTTATTCCTAGCTCCTCCACTATACGCGTGATGGAAATACCGCTATTCTTGATAGCTTCCTGCACTATTTCGCCTTGGTGGAGCATGGATGAAATTATTTATTACAAACAAATATGTAATACATCAAAGTGTAAACCTAATTTATAGATATAAAATTCTGTATCACCAAACAGATTACAACTATCATGTGTAACACCTGAATCTTTATCTTTACAAACAGATACAGTGTATCATTATCACATTATGTTACACAAATTGGCTTTACGAACAGTATACGTGTAACTATTCCATCTCTACTAATTATACACGTCGAGCAAAGCCAACAGGCGGTCTGGATAATCGGTAGTAATGCCATTGGGTTGCCATTTCAGGACCGTCATCAGTTCAGCTTGCGTATTAACTGTCCATGGTACCAACCGGAGGTTAGGATAGCTATTGCGAATGCTCTGTACCAGGCTAGCTGAGAGCAATTGGAAATCTGGACCGAGAACTTCGGGTTCAAACCCTAGGTCAAGGAACAGCATGGTGACAGCAGGCAGGTGGTCTTCGATGAGTAAGCACAGTGCCAAATCGGGATAGGATTGCCGAGCAGCCTGTAGAATCCGCGCGTCAAAGCTTAGTAGTGTAGTGCTGCCGATAGCGCCAGCGGTTTGCAATTCAGAAACTACTAGGTCGACGAATTGCATTGGCCTTGGGTGAAAAATATCATCACCAACTGGTGATGATTTTATCTCCACGGAGAAGCCTACTGTATGACCTAGCTGCTGACTTAAAGTAGAAACTTGGTGCAGCACTTCGCGCAGCAAGGGCCGGCAGCTAGGCACTGGTTGCTGCTCAGGAAAATTGGGGTGCGGCCACTCTCCTACTGGGCAGCTTTTGATAAGGCTGTAGGGTAACTGATATAAATTAAATTGCTGCTCTTGCTTAGGGTCTATTATCTCTCCTATTGGGCTGCGCCCTAGGTTAGCCGCAAGCCAAGGCTCGTGCGAAACGACTACCTGGTGGTCTTGAGAAATGACAACGTCCAGTTCTATGACATCCACACCTAGTGTCACAGCGTGCAGAAAGGCTGGTAACGTGTTTTCGGGGCGTAGGCCACGGCATCCGCGGTGCCCATGCACTTCGGGCCGGTAATGCTGCCCAAGGCTTGATTTATTGTTGCTCATGTCCGCTGTACGCGCTAATAAGCTACTCAGGTCATTCCATCTGCTCTACACTACCTAAGCAGCTAGATTGGTAAATTTGTGAGGCACCACGTGGTGCTACTTTCCATTTAATATGAAAAAACTAATATTCTTTGTGGTTCTATTAGCCCTAGCGGCAGGTGGCTACTACTATTATAACTCCTTTAAATCGGGTCCGAACTATGCGCTACTACAAGCAGCAGCAGCTACTAGAACCCACGATTTAGCTGCTTTTGAACGTTACGTAGACGTTGATGCGCTTACCAGCCACTTAGTCGATGATGTAGCAAACCAAGGCTCGATATTGACTTCGCTAGTACCAGGTGGTAGCTTGGCAGTGAATGGCGCGCTACGCTTCTTGAAGCCACAATTAGCAAAGGCTGCCCACAAAGAAGTGCAGCGATACATTGAGACTGGCTCGCTGGCAGCTGCAACATCTGCGGCTCCTAAGCGACTAGTCAACCTTTCGCTCACGAGCTTGGCAGGACGGGTAGTTGGTGCCGATAGCCAATTCAAAGGCATCAAGTACACGACGGAGAAAGGTGATGAAGCGCTGGTCGGCTTAGAGTTTACACAACCTAAATACGACACGACGATGGTACTTGAAGTGAAGTTGCTGAAGCAGGCTGATGACCACTGGCAGGTAAAAGAAATCACAAACACTGCCAACCTACTGCGTGGGGTAGCTCATCTAGAGAAGAACCGTTTGGTAGGTAGCCATTAATCTTCCTTGCACAAAAAAGGGCCCCTTGCTGCATAGCAAGGGGCCCTTTTTATTGATTAGCACTATTAGCTATTGCGGCCGAATAGGTAATACAGAATGAGACCACCGAAGGGAAAGAAGAAGATAATGGCGGCCCAAATTAGTTTTTTGCCAATTTCCCAAGGCTTATTAAATACGTTGATGATAGCCAGCACATCCAGGATAAGAAGCAGGATACCCCAAGGAGCTAAGCTACCGTCTGCATTAAAGCGGGAGCAGCTTGCAGTAAGCAGCAGCAAGGGTAACAGTAAGGTGGCTAGTAAGGGGAGGCGTTCGGAGAAAGAGCGGAGAGATTTCATGTGAGGAGAAGGTATTTTGGTGAAAGAATGTGCGTACTGTACGCGGCTCACTATCACTTAGATACCTACTCAGCCTCAAATATTTAATAATCAGATAGTTAAAATCTAAAAGCTGCTACTTGTTGAATAAAGCTGAGCAGTACATTAGGTAATAAGGCCACAGTGAGCACTACTCCATATAGTGCCCCATAGAAGTGGGCATCGTGGTTGATATTATCGCCCCGGCGACGGCCCATGTAGTAGGAATACATCAGGTAAAGCACGCCCCAGATAAAGGCTGGAATTTCGAGGCCTGGCAAAAAGACCATTCCTATCCCACTAATGGGCTGAAACAAGATGCCCGCAAATAGCACTGAGGCCACCCCGCCCGAAGCCCCTAGACTGCGGTAGCCAGGGTCGTGGCGATGGCGGAAATACGTGGGTAAGTCGGATACTACAATACCACCTAGGTACAGCGCCAGAAAGGCGAGGATGCCGGGCGTGTCACCTAGGTGATAGGTGAAGGCCGACAGGGCCAGCCCACCAAACGAGTAGAAGGTAATCATGTTGAAGAGCAGGTGCCCCCAGTCGGCGTGTAGAAAACCGGAGGTGATGAAGCGGTACCACTGCCCTCCGCGGCGGTTCATCTGGTAGGGGTCGAGTATCCAGTTATTCATTAGCTCTTGGTTCGACCACGCGTAGGCCGACACGGCTACAGTAAGACCAAGCAGAATAAGGAGCGGATTGAGCGGCATAAGTAAGGTGGGATGACGCGGGGTTTTGGTCCGCAGGTAGGCAATTAGTATGAGCAAAAAGAGCGGGCTAGTAGCCCGCTCTACAACGCTACGACTCGCGCTCGAGCAGCTGCAATGCCAACTGGCGTAAGGGCTCTTTGCGAGTGGCAGGCGCGCTGATGCGACCTAGGTGTTGCAGCGCGTCCTCGAAGTATTGGTTGATAAGGGCCTCCGTCTGGGGGCGAATATTAAGCTCGTCGTAGACGTTGCGCACGGCTTGCACTTTGGCTTCAGCATCTGCAACGGGCTGGCCGATGTGCTGCGCTAGGGCCGCCTGCTGGGTAGCGTTGGCCTGCGCCTGGGCCGTCAAGAGCAGATAGGTTTTTTTGTCGGAAATGATGTCGCCCCCTACCCGCTTACCAAACGTGGCAGCATCGCCGTACACGTCGAGCAGGTCGTCGCGGAGCTGAAAGGCCAAGCCAATGTCGGTACCGAACTGCCGCAGGTGCTCGGCATCGTCGGCCGAAGCGCCGCCCAACACAGCCCCTAGCTCTAGGGCGAAGCCAAGGAGCACGGCCGTTTTCAACCGAATCATATCGAGATACTGCGCAATGGTGACACCAGTTTCTGTCTCGAAATTCATATCCCACTGCTGGCCCTCACACACCTCAGCAGCGGTCTGCGAGAAGCGACGCAGTACCTGGGGCAGCACCGTCACGGGTACATTTTCGAAGAGCAGCTCATAGGCCCGTACCAGCATTACATCGCCCGAGAGAATGGCCGTGCTGGGGTTCCACTTCTCGTGCACGGTGGGCTGGCCGCGGCGTAGGGGCGCCTGGTCCATGAGGTCGTCGTGCACCAGGGTAAAGTTGTGGAAGACCTCGGTAGCCAGGGCGGGCTTCACCAGCGGCCCTAGGTCATCGGTAAAGAGCTGGCCGCTGAGCAGCGTCAGGAGCGGGCGCAGGCGCTTCCCCCCAAGGCTCATGATGTAACGGATGGGGTCGTAGAGGGCGGCCGGCTGCTGGCCGTAGTCAAGCTCTTTTAAAGCTTGCTGAAGGAGGTTGGGAAGGTCGGTTTGCACGGGGGCAAAGGTAGGTTTAGGATGGCTGGGCGGCCGGTGTTTTGTTGCTGCGCTTATAACGCCAAAGGACCTTCCCTAGTCAGAGTGCACCTGGGCCGTTGGTCCCAGTTGCCTCCTGCTACGAGAAGGTCCTTCATATGTACCTAGGGCGATAGCCGGAGCTTAGCGGCGGCGCTTGCCGCCTTCGCGGTCGCCGCGGCCACCCTTGCCAGAACCACCGCGTGAGCTGCCGCCCTTGTCGCCGCGGTAGCCACCGCCACGGCTGGCGCGGCCAGCTTCGCGCTCGGCCCGCTCACGCTGCTTCACGTGCTCGGGGCGGTTATCGACCAGCTCCATGTCAATGGTGCGGTCTAGCAGATTGGCCGACGTGATGACGACTTGTAGCTCGTCGCCGAACTGGATAATGCGCTTCGAGCCGCGGCCCACTAGGCGGTAGTTGTCCTTATCTAGCTCGAACGTATCGCCCGGAATGTCGGAGATGCGCACCATGCCTTCGCACTTGTTTTCTTCAATCTCGACGTAGATGCCGCGCTCGGTAAGGCCCGATACCACGCCCTTAAACTGCTCACCAATGTGCGCGCCGATGTACTCGACCTGCTTGTATTTGATGCTGGCGCGCTCAGCATTGGCGGCCAGTTTTTCGCGAGCTGACGAGTGCTTGCACTCTTCTTCCACTGGCTCGACGGGCACGTTCTTGCCGCCCTCTAGGTAGTGCTCGAGCAGGCGGTGGGCCATCATGTCGGGGTAGCGGCGGATGGGCGAGGTGAAGTGCGAGTAGTGGGCAAAGGCCAGCCCGAAGTGACCTAGGGGCTCGGTAGTATAAATGGCCTTCGACATCGACCGGATGGCCAAGCCTTGAATCACGTTTTGCTCGGGCTTGCCCACTACATCTTCGCTGAGCTTGTTGAGCTCAGTGCTGACTTTTTTAGGATTAGCTAGGTTCAGCTTGTGGCCGAACTTCTGAGCGAACAGCGCGAAGTTTTCGAGGCGGTCGGGGTCGGGTGCGTCGTGGGTACGGTACACCATCGTGAAGCGCGGCTTGGTTTTCTTGAGGCCAAATACGAACTCGGCCACCCGCTTATTGGCAAGCAGCATGAACTCCTCAATGAGTTTGTGCGCGTCCTTGCGCTCCTTCACATACACGCCGAGCGGCTTGCCATCCTCCCCTAGCTTGAACTTCACCTCCTGCGTTTCGAAGCTGATAGCGCCCTTGCGGAAGCGCTCAGCCGATAGCTTTTTGGCGAGCCGGTTCAACAGGTTGATTTCTTCGGCTAGGTCGCCCTCGCCGGTTTCGATGCGCTCCTGCGCCTCCTCGTAGCTGAAGCGACGGTCGGAGTGAATGACGGTTTTGCCAAACCACGAGTCTTGCAGCTTGCCCTTTTCGTCGAGCTCAAACACGGCTGAGAAAGTCAGCTTGTCCTCATTAGGCCGCAGCGAGCAGAGACCATTGGAGAGGTTCTCAGGCAGCATTGGAATCACGCGGTCGACTAGGTACACCGAGGTGGCGCGGCTCTTGCCTTCGCGCTCGAGCTCGGTACCTAGGCGCACGTAGTGGGTCACGTCGGCGATGTGCACGCCCACTTCGTAGTTGCCATTTTCGAGGGTACGCAGACTGAGCGCATCGTCAAAGTCCTTGGCGTCGGCCGGGTCAATGGTAAAGGTGAGGATGTCGCGGAAGTCGCGGCGCTTGGCAATTTCCTCTTTCGAGATGGTGGTCGGAATGGCATCGGCCTCCTCCTCCACCGCGCTCGGAAACTCGAAAGGCAAACCGAACTCCGCCATGATGGCATTTATCTCAGCCTCGTTTTGGCCGGCCGCGCCGAAGTTGCGAATGATGGTACCGACCGGGCTTTTGCCCTGCCCTTCGTGCTCCGGAAAGTCAGTGATGCGCACCAGCACCTTGTCGCCGTTGCGCGACTCGCCTAGCTCTTGGGGCGGTACCATCACCTCAAAATATGACTTACGGTTGTCCGGCTTTACGAAGCCGATGGAGCCTTGCACTTGCAGGCGGCCCACCACTTCCGAGCGCTGGCGCTTGAGCACCTCTACAACGTCGCCAGTGAGGCGTCCATCACGGACACCACGCAGGCGCACCCGCACTAGGTCGCCATCGAGGGCGTAGCGCAACTGGTCAGTAAAGACGCGGATGTCATCGCCCTCGCCATCTTCACGCACAACAAAGGCGAAGCGCGGCGTGGCCAAGGCTACCGTCCCGATAACGGTATTGCTATCGCGGCGGGGCCGGTCGGGGCCGTCGCCCACGTGGTCGAAGCCAGCAGAGCGGCGGCGGTGCACGATGGGGTCTTGGCCAAACTCATCTTCTAAGGTCGGCTCAGGCGCGACGGCGGGCGCGGCCTTCTTGGTTGTTTTGCGACCCTTGGTAGCGCTCGCGGCTACTTGCAGGTCGGTAGGGTTGCCTAGGCGGTACTCGTCGTTTTGGAGCAGCTCGATGCTGCCTAGGCGGCGCAATACTTTCAGGTGGTCGAATAGCTCGTCGCGCTGCGCTTTGGTTGTGATGCCGAGGCGACGTGAGAGCTGGCGGTAGCCCAGCACCTTGCCGGGGTTATCGGCAAACTCGCGGTACACGATGTCTTGGCTTAGGCTGGTGGCGGCAGCCTTCGCGCGGGATGCGCGGGGGGCTGCGGGGTCTTTAGGGTTTTTCATAATAAAGAAGACGGGCCGCCAGACAGCTAAGATTAAGATTGACGGAGGCGGCCGATAACGCCAAGCACAAGCTTGGCTGAGATGTAATACGAGGCGCTGGGTGGAAGGATGGCCTTCACTTGCCGAGCGCGCTAGGTGGTGCAAAGAACCACTCAAAAATTAAACAACAGTATGGGGCATCTTGCCTGCCCCACCCTCTGCCAAGGTCCGTAGCACGCGGCTACCGAATTCGGCCACTGACCACTCCTTGAGGTCCGATACCTGACCGTCGCCTACCTCTACCAGCACGGGCTGGCCGGTCAGGGTTTCGGCCACATCTAGGGAGTAGAAAAGCCGCGGCTGCAACGCGGCCACGGCTGCTTGCAGTGCCTCGGGTAGTACCGCTCCAGCAGAACCCAGCGCCTGCCCGCGCACTACAAAGAAGCGGCGCTCTGAGCCGGGCTTCAAGTCAACAAAGTCGCGCACAAAAAGGGTCGTGCTGACTGGCAACTCTTGCAGCTGCCAGAAGTCTGCCAACTGCTGCTGGCTGGTCAGCACCGAGTCGGCACCGAACGACTTCACCAAGCCCTTCACAAAATAGCGCCGACCAACTGCGCAATCCAGGGCGACTGGCTCCGTAAGGAAGCAGCTCGGAAAGGTGTGAGTGGCCACTGCCTCGTACCAGCCGGTTGCTTGGTGCGAAGAAAGGTACTCGGCCGGCGGCACGGCCAGCGGCAGCAACCGGGCGAGCTGGTCATACTCGGCGGCCGTCAGCATCCAGCCTCGGTACAGCACCGGCGCGGGCTGTGCAGTGTTGCTAGCCAGCGTGGGTATCCATACTCGGTCGTTATCCATATCGACTAGCCTAGTGGCTAGCCCCTGCGCCCGCGCCCATTCGTACTCCGGCGCCCACATAGGGTCAACGGTGCGCGGCTGGTACGGTAGGCAGGGATAAATGAACTGCATCGGCTTAGGCTTGAACTCGCGCTGCGATACGGGCTGGGTCGTCACTCGGGATAGCAGCTAGCAACTGCTGGGTGTAGGGGTGCTGCGGGTGCGCGTACAGCTCGGCGGCCGGGCCGCTCTCCACAATCTTACCCTGGCTCATTACGAGCAGGCGGTCGCTCATAAAGCGGGCCACCGACAGGTCGTGCGTGATGAAGAGGTAAGTAATGCCTAGGTCGCGCTTGAGGTCGTTGAGCAGGTTGAGCACTTGCGCTTGCACACTTACGTCAAGCGCCGACACTGACTCGTCGCACACGATAAGCTTCGGCCGCAGGGCCAGCGCCCGCGCAATACAAATCCGCTGCCGCTGCCCCCCACTAAACTCGTGCGGGTAACGCTGCTCCGCGTCTTCGCTTAAGCCCACGGTGCGCAGTAGCTCACGCACCCTAGCTTTTTGCTCGGCACGGCTGCCGCCCACCCCGTGCACCCGCAGTGGCTCCAGGATAGCCTCGCCCACAGTAAGCATCGGGTTCAAGGCCGCGTAAGGGTCTTGAAACACTAATTGAAATTCGCGCCGTCGCTGGCGCAACTCCCCGGCAGGTAGCGCGGCGAGGTCCGTGCCTTCAAACAGGATGCGTCCGGACGTTGGTTCCGTGAGGCGCAGCAAGGCCCGTCCTAGGGTAGTTTTCCCGCAGCCCGACTCACCAACCAAGCCCACTGTCTCGCCGGGGTAGATAGTGAAGCTGACCTCATCCACGGCCCGCATATAGCTAGTGGACCGAGTAAAAAATCCCTTGCGAATTGGGAAGTGCACCTGCAGATTTTCGACTTGTAGAAGAGGCTGCGCGACCGTGGAACGTGAAAATTGTTCCACGGGGAACGTTTTGGAAGTATCAGAAATGGTTTGTAAGCTCGCGAGAGCCTTTTTTGATAGGTCCGCCTTTTCTTCTTCCGACCGAGCCACCAAATTACCGGCCGCATCCACGCTCATAAAGTCAGCGACTACAGGCAGCCGTGCTTGACCGATAGAGAGCCGAGGCCGACAAGCCAACAGTCCTTTGGTGTACGGATGCTGAGGATTGGTAAAGATGTCCAGCACTGCCCCCTGCTCCACTACCCTACCCCGGTACATTACCAGAATACGGTCGGCTATCTCCGCCACTACTCCTAGGTCGTGGGTGATGAATAGAACAGCTGTGCCATGCTCGCGGCGCAGGTCGCGGATGAGTTGCAGAATGCGCGCCTGCACCGTGACGTCGAGCGCGGTCGTCGGCTCATCGGCAATGAGCAGTGCTGGGCGGCAGGCCATGGCCATCGCAATCATCACACGCTGCTTCTGGCCGCCGCTTATCTCGTGGGGGTATGACTTGAATATTTGCTCGGGCCTGGGTAGCTGCGCTTCGGTAAATAGTTCGATGGTACGCGCCGCGGCAGCCTGCTCGCTCAATGAGGTGTGCAGCCGCAGCGCCTCTACTACTTGGTAGCCGCAGGTCAGCACTGGGTTCAGGGAGGTCATGGGCTCCTGAAAAATCATGCTGATGTCATTGCCTCGCACTTGCTGCAATTCTTTTTCGGAAAGCTTTAGCAAATCGACCTCGCCCAGCTTCTCCGATTCAAACACAGCCGTGCCGCTCTCGACATGCGCGGCGGGCTTGGCTAGAAGCCCTAGGAGCGCCAACGAAGTCACCGACTTGCCCGAGCCCGACTCGCCCACGATGGCGACGACCTCTCCCCTACTCACGGTCAGCGACACGCCCGCTACGGCACGCGTGTGCCCGCGCTGCGAGCGAAAGTCTATAGTCAGGTCCTGAACGGTGAGTAACGGCATGGGGCAAAAAAAAGCGGCGCGGAAAATTTCCGCGCCGCAAGTTTACTAGGCAAGGTCCGAAGCGGGTGGACCCGCTGGTCGCGGTGCTTCCTCCTTCACTTCTCCTTCGTGCTTAAAGAAGCGTCCTTGGAATAGCAGTATCAGCGCCACGCCGATGAAGATAGACGAGTCGGCGATGTTAAAAATTGGCCACAGCGACACGTACTTGCCGCCCACCAGTGGCCAGGCAGCAGGTAAAAAGCCCTCGTAGATGTCGGCGTAAATCATGTCTATCACCTGCCCAAAGAACCACGGCGAGGGCGAGCCAGCCGGCGCATTGTGATAAATGATGCCGTAGAAGATAGAGTCTATCAAATTGCCCACGGCCCCACCTAGGATGAGCGCCATGCAGGCAATGAAGCCTCCAGCGGCCCGATGCCGCCACAAGTACACGATGTAGTAGCTCAGCCCACTCACCGCCGCTAGCCGGAATGCCGTGAGTAGCAGCTTGCCATAGGGCGGCGGTAGCTCCACGCCGAAGGCCATGCCGGGGTTAGTCGTGTAGTGCAGCTTGAGCCAGCGGCCAATCAGCATGATTTCACCACCCGATGTAAGGGTAGCGTTACTGTGTACTAAATACTTAGATAGTTGGTCAATGCCGATAACCAACAAGGCCAGCAGGAAATAAGGAAGGACGCTGCCGCGCCGCGCCTGATAGGGCGGCCGGGTAGTAGCGGAATTAACTGGCAAATCGGTCTGCACGGATGAAACTCAAGTTACTTTGTACTGTTTTATACCGAATTATGAGGTTTGAGAACCAATCTAAAGCGGTACGAAAAGGGCGTTGTGCGGAAGAAAACCCGGCCGTAGTTTCAAGTGCAGCCGGGTTGTTCATACTCAGGCAGTTACTACTTCTACTTTAGCGGGCACCAAGAAGTCATCAAACTCCAGCACCGCGCCGCCAGCTACTTCGGGCACAAAGTCAAGACGTAGGGCCTGCACTTCCTCGCGGATGTAGTCGCCAAACGAGGCTACGGCGGCTTGCAGCTCAGCGGGCGCGCTGGCCCCTAGGTGCACGCTGATGCGGTCCTGCACCTCAAGGCCCGAGTCTTTGCGCAGGTTCTGGAGGCGGTTGACCAGCTCGCGGGCTAAGCCTTCCTGGCGTAGCTCTTCGGTCAGGGTCACGTCGAGGGCCACGGTGAGCGGGCCGTCGGTGGCCACCAGCCAGCCGGGCAGGTCTTGGGTGCGGATTTCGACCTCGTCGAGGTGCAGTGTGAGGGTTTCGCCCTCCACTTCCACGGCTAGCTCGCCTTGCTTTTCAAGCTGGCTCAGCTCGTCGTTGGTCAGGGTTTGGATGCGAGCACCCACTGCCTTCAAACGCGGGCCGTACACCTGCCCTAGGCGCTTAAAATTGGGCTTTACCGACTTCACCAGTACGCCGCTCGTGTCGTCCAAAAACTCCACGTGCTTCACGTTAACCTCGGCGCAAATCAGGTCTTCGACCTTGCCAACTTGCTCCTTAGTCGTGTCATTCAGCACTGGCACCAGAATGCGCTGCAAGGGCTGGCGCACCTTTAGCACCGACTTCTTGCGCAGCGAGTGCGTGAGCGAGCTGATACGCTGGGCCAGCTCCATACGCTCTTCCAACGCCTTGTCGATGAGCGCAGTATCTGACTCAACAAACAAGGTCAAGTGCACCGACTCCGGAGCTAGGGGCGTGTTTTTGGCTACGGCCTCGGCGCGCATGCCGTCGGTCATGTTTTTGTAGAGCCAGTCGCCGAAGAACGGCGCGATGGGCGACATCAGCTGCGACACTACCACCAGGCACTGCTGCAAGGTTTCGTAGGCGGCGCGCTTGTCGGTAGTCAGTTCGCCCTTCCAGAAGCGGCGGCGCGACAGACGCACGTACCAGTTGGACAGCTGGTCGGTCACGAACTCCTGGATGGCACGGGCCGCCTTCGTGGGGTCGTAGTTGTCGAGGTGGCCACGCACTTCCCCTATCAGCGTGTGCAGTTTGCTCAGAATCCAGCGGTCCAGCTCACTCAAATCGGTTAGCGGCACGCGGTCAAACTCGCTAGTTTGAAAGCCGTCGAGGTTGGCGTAGAGCGCGAAAAACGAGTACGTGTTGAACAGCGTGCCGAAGAACTTGCGCTGCACCTCTACGACGCCCGCTTGGTCAAACTTGAGGTTATCCCACGGCGGCGAGTTCGCAATCATGTACCAGCGCGTAGCGTCGGGGCCGTACTGCGCAATGGTCGCAAACGGGTCCACTGCGTTACCTAGGCGCTTGCTCATCTTGTTGCCGTTTTTATCCAGCACCAAGCCGTTGGCAATCACGTTTTTGAAAGCCACCGAGTCTTCTAGCATCACGGCCAGCGCGTGCAGCGTGAAGAACCAGCCGCGCGTTTGGTCTACGCCTTCAGCGATAAAGTCAGCGGGGAAGTTCTTTTTAAAAACCTCTTGATTTTCAAATGGATAGTGCCACTGTGCATACGGCACCGCGCCCGAGTCAAACCACACGTCGATAAGGTCGGGCTCGCGGTACATGGGCTGGCCGCTGGGCGAGACGAGAAAAATATCATCGACATACGGGCGGTGTAGGTCGACTTTCTCACCGTTGGCGTAGGGGTTGTGGGTCATGACTTCGGCCGCTACGGCCTTGTCAATCTCCGCCTTTAGCTCAGCGATGCTACCGATGCAGATTTCCTCCGTGCGGTCCTGGGTGCGCCAGATGGGCAGCGGCGTGCCCCAGTAGCGCGAGCGGCTGAGGTTCCAGTCTACCAGGTTTTCGAGCCAGTTGCCAAAGCGGCCAGTACCGGTGCTTTCGGGCTTCCAGTTGATGGTTTTATTGAGCTCGATGAGCCGGTCTTTCACCGCCGTAGTCTTGATAAACCACGAGTCGAGTGGATAATAAAGAACCGGCTTATCGGTGCGCCAGCAGTGCGGGTAGGTGTGCTCGTACTTCTCGGTTTTGAAGGCCGTGCCATTGGTGCGCATCCGGATGGCGATGCTCTCATCCAACGTTTTATAGTCGGCGCCGCTTTGGTCGTGGCCGTCGTAGTTCTTCACCCAGCGGCCGCCAAACTCACCCATTTCGGCCACGTAGCGGCCAGTGCGGTCTACGATGGGACCTAGGGTGCCCTCTTTGTCAGGCAGCATCAAGGCAGGGATGCCATTGAGCTGCGCTACCCGGAAGTCATCGGCGCCAAACGTAGGCGAGATGTGCACGATGCCCGTACCGTCTTCCGTGGTTACGAAGTCGCCGGGGATAACGCGGAAGGCGTTTTCCTCACCTTCAAAATGCGGAAAACCAGCTTCGGTGCCAAACAGGCGCTCGTAGTGGATGCCCACTAGGTCGGCGCCCGTAAATTCAGCTTCGATACGCCACGGCAGCACCTTTTTGTCGCCCTCAGCATAGCCTTCGAACGAAGCATTACCCCCTTTTTCCGAGAAGTAGCGGCTCACCAACGCCTTCGCCAGCACCACCCGGATGGGTGCAGCATTGTACGGATTGAAGGTCGAAACCAGCACGTAAGGAATGTTCTTCCCTACCGCTAGGCCCGTGTTGGCGGGCAGCGTCCAGGGCGTAGTCGTCCAAGCCAGGATATAGGTATTTCCCTCACCCCCACCGGCAAACAGCTTCTCCGAAACAGCATCGCGCACTACCTTAAACTGCGCCACGATGGTCGTATCCTTAACGTCCTTATACGTGCCCGGCTGGTTTAGCTCGTGCGAGCTAAGGCCAGTGCCGGCGGCCGGCGAATACGGCTGGATAGTGTAGCCTTTATACAGGAAGCCCTTGTCGTAGAGCTTCTTGAGCAGTGCCCAGCAGCTCTCAATATACTCAGGCTCGAAGGTGATGTAAGGGTCGTCTAGGTCCACCCAGTAGCCCATTTGCTGGGTCAGCTCGTCCCACTGCGCCTTAAAGCGCATCACAGTTTCGCGGCAGCGTTGGTTGTAGTCCTCTACGCTGATTTTGTGGCCGATATCTTCCTTTGTGATGCCCAGCTCCTTCTCTACTTGCAGCTCGATAGGCAGGCCGTGGGTGTCCCAGCCGCCCTTACGGGGTACTTGCTTGCCGAGCAGCGTCTGGTAGCGGCAGAAGATATCCTTTACTGCCCGCGCCATCACGTGGTGGATACCAGGCTGGCCGTTGGCCGAGGGCGGGCCCTCATAAAACACGAACGTGGGCTGGCCCTCGCGGCTGCTCACGCTCTTTTCAAAGATGCCGTTGGCGTCCCAATAGGCTCGCACATCGGTGGCGAGCTTAGCGTAGTCGAGCGGCTGCTTGTATTCGGGGTAAGTCATTTCTCAAAAGTCTGTCATGCGATGCTTGCGAAGCATCTTCTCACCACTGAACGACTCGTTCTGGTGCGATAAGATGCTTCGCAGGCGCCGCATGATAGATTAATTTAAATCGCAATTAATCAAACAGTTTTCACCTTAGTCTGCTCCACGCTCAGGCGTTGCAAGTTCTGGTCTATGTCGTCGTCTTCCTCGTGGTAGCTATCGTCGTAGTGGCGAATGGGCGCGTTGCCGGGAATTTTCTCCCCCTTGCCGTGCTCGAACGTCACGAGCAGCGTCGGCAGCAGCACGAGGTTCGAGAAGTTGGTTATCAGCAGTGAAGCACCCATCAGCACACCTAGGGCCTTCGTACCACCAAACTCACTGAAAGCGAAGATGCTAAAGCCCAAGAACAGTACGATACTGGTGTAAATCATGCTGGTACCAGCCTCCACCATTGTATTAGTAATGGCCTCCGTGACAGTGCGGCCGGCCATTGCCATCTCTTGCCGGAATTTGGCGAGTAGGTGAATGGAGTTGTCGCCGTCGATACCCAGCGCAATCACGAAGATGAGCGCCGTAGCCGGCTTGAGCGCAATACCAAAATACCCCATGATACCGGCCGTGAGCGCTAGCGTGAAGATGTTAGGAATGAGCGCATAGAAGATGGTGCGCACCGAGCGGAACAGCAGCAGCACCACTACCGCTACCAGCCCAAAGGCCCACATCAGGCTCTCGCGTAGGGTGCCAATCACATACTCGTTGCCCTTCGTGAAAATAACCGTGGTACCCGTGCGGCGCACCGTCATTCCCGACTTGGCGAAAATGCGCTCCATGGCTGGCTCGATGCGCCGGGCTACCAGCGTATCCAGCTTGTGCGAACCAATATCGGCTATTTTGAGACTGATACGGGCTTTCTGCGAGTTCTTATCCACGAAGCTGTTGAGCAGCTTGTTCATCGATGCCCCGGCCGTGCCCTGGGCCATGGTAGTCTTGGTCGAGTCGGGGACGTTGGTGGTAGCACCACCCTGCGAATTGGCCAGGTAGCTCAGAATAAAGTTCTTGTCGTCGTTGTTGGGCAAGCGGTAAAAGTCCGGCTCACCATTATAAAACGCCTGGGTCGCGGCCTTTATAAACGTGACCATGCTGATGGGTGGCGACAACTCGGGTTGGGCCCGCAGGAAGTTCTCGAACTGGTCGATTTTCTGCAAATTGGGCAGCTTGAGCAGGCCTTTGGGCTTGCCCGTATCCACCACAAATTCGAGCGGCATCACCCCGCTAAAGTGCGACTGGAAGAACTCTAGGTCGGTATTAACAGTGCTCGACTTAGGCAGGTCGTCGACCATGTACGACACAGCCTCAATCTTGCGAATACCGATGCCGGCTATCACCAGCAGCCCTAGGGCCGCCAGGTATACCGTGCCGCGGCGGTGCAGCACCACGTGGTCGAGGAAGTGGATAATGCCCAGCAGCGGCTTCGAATCGAGGTGCTCAAGCTGCTTCTCGGTAGGCGGCGGCAGGTAGGTAAACACCGCCGGAATCATGATGAAGCTGATGGCGAAGGCGATGAAAATATTAATCGTCGCCACCATGCCAAACTGATAGAGAATGGCAATATCGGTGAACGTGAACACCACGAAGCCGATGGCTGTAGTGAGGTTATTCATCAGCGTGATGAGGCCGATTTTGCGGATTACCCGCGTCATGGCCAGTATCTGGTTACCCGATTTGCGGTAGTCGTAGTGGTAGCGCGAGAGCAGATACGTACAGTTTGGCACACCGATAACTACCAGAATGCTAGGTATCAAGCCCGTGAGCAGGTTGATTTTATACCCTAGGAGTACGATGCTACCCACGCAGCATATCATCACGCATACTACTACCAGCAGCGGAAATACCACCGCCGACCACGTGCGGAAAAACATGAAGAGCGTAAAGCCCATCACGACCACCACTAGCATGGCGAAGAACTTCATCTCGCCGGCCACCTTGCTCGTCATCGTGGAGCGCACGTAGGGCAGGCCCGCGTAGTGCATCTTGATGCCCGTATTCTTCTCAAACCGCTCGGCGTGACCCAGGATGTTGTTCATCACGGCCTGGCGGCGATTCGAGTTGAGATACTTCGGGTCGAGGGTTACGGCCAGTAGCGTGGCGCCGCTGCGCGGGGCGATAATCTGGCCTTTGTAAAACTCGATGTTGTTGACCACCCGCATCAGCGAGTCCAGCTCGCGCTGCGAGCGCGGAGCCTTCTTGAAAATGGGCGACGTCACGAACTTCGAGTCCACCGTGTCCTTCTCAATCTGGATGAGGCGCGGAATGCCAAGCACGCCGCTCACGCCCTCCACCTTAGCCAAGGTATCAGTCAGTTGGTGCAGCTGGTTGAACTTGCCTAGCTGGTACACCGAGCTGTCCTGCATACCTAGGACGAGGATGTTACCATCCTCGCCGAAGGTCTTTTTGAACTGCTGGAAGTACACCATGTCGGGGTCCTTCGGGCTCACCACCTGGGCAAAGTCGTAGGTCATCTCCACGTCCTTGGCAAACCAGGCCATGGTGACGGTAAAAATGGCAATCAGGCCCAGCAGCCACTGCCGGTACTTGATGATAAAGAGGGCGATATGTCCCCACATAAGCTTACAAATTGTTGGTTCATACCGCCCTCTTCGGGTCGTGTTTGAACCAGGTCTACAGTTTTTCGAACACGCGGCGGAAGCTTACAGCCTCGCCGATGTATGCCCGCAACGCGCTGATGGGCATGCGGGTTTGCTCGCGAGTGTCGCGGTCGCGCACTGTCACGGTGTCGTCCTCCAGCGTTTGGCCATCCACCACTATACAAAAAGGCGTTCCGATAAGGTCCTGGCGGGTATAGCGTTTGCCAATGGCGTCTTTGTCCTCAATTACGAGGCGGAAATCAAACCGCAGGCTGTCGAAAATTTCTTGTGCTTTTTCGGGCATACCGTCCTTGCGCACTAGCGGGAAGATGGCCGCCTTGATGGGTGCCACCGCCGGGTGAAGCTTTAGGAAGGTGCGCTGCTTAGTAGTTTGGGCTTCGCCCTCCCCTTCCGTAATGGTTTCCTCCTGGAAGGCCTGGCAGATAGTGGCCAAGAACAGGCGGTCGGCCCCTACCGAGGTTTCGACCACGTAGGGCACGTAGTTACCGTAGGGCTTGCCGGTGGCGGGGTCTAGGTCGTTGTCGAAGTATTGCTGCTTCTTGCGGCTCAGGTTCTGGTGCTGGGTCAGGTCGAAATCCGAGCGCGAGTGAATGCCCTCGATTTCCTTGAAGCCGAAGGGAAACTCAAACTCGATATCCACGGCCGCCTTGGCGTAGTGGGCCAGCTTGTCGTGGTCGTGGAAGCGCAGCTTCTCGGCCGGCAGGCCAATGGCTTCGTGGAAGCGACGGCGGGCCGCCTTCCAGTTGTCGTACCACTCGCCTTCGGTGCCAGGGCGCACGAAGAATTGCATCTCCATCTGCTCAAACTCACGCATGCGGAAAATGAATTGGCGGGCCACAATCTCGTTGCGAAACGCCTTACCAATCTGCGCAATACCGAAGGGAATTTTCATCCGAGCCGACTTCTGCACGTTCAGGAAGTTCACGAAAATGCCCTGGGCCGTTTCGGGGCGCAGGTATACGGGTGGCGCATCCGAGTCTACGGCTGAGCCCTGGGTCGAGAACATCAGGTTGAACTGGCGCACGTCGGTCCACTTGCTAGAGCCGGAGAGCGGGTCCGTTATTTTCTCGTCTAGGATGAGCTGCTTCACACCGGCTAGGTCATTCTCAGTTAGCAGGCGGCCTAGCTCGGCGGTGAGGGCCGCGCCGCGAGCAGGGTCGCCGGCCTTCTCGTACTCGGCAGCTTTCTCCTCGATGAGCACGTCGGCGCGGTAGCGCTTTTTGCTGTCAAGGTTGTCGATGAGCGGGTCGTTGAAGCCTGCCACGTGGCCGCTGGCCTCCCAGGTGCGGGGCTCCATGAAGATGGCCGCGTCGATGCCGACTACATTGCCGTGCAGTTGGGTCATGGCTTCCCACCACAGGCGCTTGAGGTTGTTCTTCAATTCCACGCCGTTGGGGCCGTAGTCGTACACGGCGGCGAGGCCGTCGTAGATTTCCGACGACTGGAATACGAAGCCGTATTCTTTGGCGTGGGCGACAATATCTTTTAGCTGCGTGTTTTCAGCAGAAGGCGAAGTGGTGGCGGGCTTGCTCATAAGCCGCAAAGTTAGACCGCAGATTATAACGGATTAAACGGATTTCACAGATACGTCCAGCAATGCCGGGCTGGCTGGGGGCGCGGGGCGGGACTTAGAAGAAGTTTGGGCGAGCTCGTTCATCTAAAAAACAGAAGCTGCAACCTAGGACCTACTTTGGTACTCTCAAAGGTGCGGCGCCTGCTCTTCCTGTTTTTGCTTATGAATCAACTTCTTCGCTGCTGCGTGCTGGGTTTACTGGTAAGCCCGGCGGTAGCGTGGGGCCAAACGCCTAACATACCGGCCCGCATTACCATCAGCGGCTACGTGCGCGACCGGGCCACGGGCGAAAACCTGATTGGGGTGGCAGTGGTACTGGCGGGCACCGGCCAAGGCACTGCTACCAATACTTATGGCTTCTATTCGCTTACGGTGCCCACGGCGGGGCTCGACTCGGTGCGGCTGGTGGCCAACTACCTAGGGTACGCGCGCCAGCGCTGGGCCGCCCCAGTCACGAGCAGCACCAAACACGACTTTCTGCTGCCCGCCGCCACCAACGAGCTGGCTAGCGTGGAGGTAGTGGGCGACCGCCAGGCCGATGACCACGGCCCGCGCAGCACCCGTATGGGCACCATCAACGTGCCCATTGCCCAGATTAAGAGCTTGCCTAAGCTGATGGGCGAAACCGACGTGCTGAAGGTATTGCAATTGCTGCCCGGCGTGCAAAGCGGCGGCGAAGGCACCAGCGGCCTGTACGTGCGCGGCGGCTCGCCCGACCAAAACCTGATTTTGCTCGATGGCACGCCGGTCTATAATGCCTCGCATTTGTTCGGCTTCTTCTCGGTGTTCAATGCCGATGCGCTTAACAACGTGGAGCTGATAAAGGGCGGCTTTCCGGCGCGCTACGGCGGGCGGCTGTCGTCGGTGCTCGATATTTCGATGAAGGAAGGCAACGCGCAGGAGCTGCACGGCGAGGGGGCTATCAGCCTCATTGCCTCGCGCCTTACGCTAGAAGGGCCGATTAAGAAGGATGTGGCCTCGTTTATCGTGTCGGCCCGGCGCACTTATCTCGATGTGCTGGCCCGGCCCTTTATTAGGTCGCAGCTAGCTAAGGAAGGGAAAGCGGGCTCCCTAGGGTACTATTTCTACGACCTCAACGCCAAGCTCAACTGGAAGGTGAGCTCGCGCGACCGCTTGTATCTGAGCGCTTACCGGGGCTACGATAACTTTTACTACAATGAGCGCAATGCCCAAGAGCGCCCCGACGACTATAACCGTTCTGACAATGGCCTAGGCTGGGGCAACCTCACCGGTGCCCTGCGCTGGAACCACGTGGTCAATGACAAGCTATTTCTCAATACGCACCTCACTTACAGTCAGTATCAGTTTGACGTGGGCCAGGCGCAGGAGCGGCGCTTCCTACAAAACGGCGAGCCTGTGGCTTCGACCAATGCGCTGAGCTATCGCTCCGACATCCGCGACTGGACCTTGAAAATGGACTTCGACTACGTGCCTTCGCCCCAGCACTATGTCCGGTTTGGGGGCCAGTTCATTCGGCACACGTTTCGGCCGGGCATCTCGTCGCAGCAAGACAACATGGCCGGCGTGACCAGCGAAGCCGCCTCGGGCACCTAGGTAGCGAAAGTGGGCTGTACGTGGAGGACGACTACCAACTCAGCAACCGCTTTAAGGTGAATGCGGGCTTGCGCCTAAGCAGCTTCTACGTGGATAGCAAGCTCTACCCTTCGCTAGAGCCGCGCCTGGCCGCCCGCTACATGCTCACCGACGAGTGGGCGCTGAAGGCCTCCTACGCCCGCACCACGCAGTATGTGCACTTGCTTACCAACAGCGGCATCGGCTTGCCCACTGACCTGTGGGTACCCGCCACGGCGCAGGTGCGGCCCCAAGTGGCGCACCAAGTGGGACTAGGGGTGGCGCGCACGCTGCGTTACCGCGGGGAGGAGTTTGAGTTCAGCTTCGAGACCTATTATAAGCCTATGCAAAACCTCGTGGAGTACCGCGAGGGCGCCAGCTTTCTCAACACTACCAATAACGACTGGCAGAGCAAGGTCACGAGCGGCCAGGGCTGGGCTTATGGCGGCGAGTTCTTTTTGCAGAAGAAAACCGGCCGCACCACTGGCTGGCTGGGCTACACGCTGGCCTGGAGCAACCGCCGCTTTCCGGAGCTGAACCAAGGGCGGCTTTTCCCCTACAAATACGACCGGCGGCACGACATCTCACTGGTGGTTATCCACAAGTTCAGCTCCACCCTCACGTTGTCGGGCACCTGGGTCTACGGCACTGGCAATGCTACGACGCTGGCTTCTAGCCGCTTCCAGCTTGGTCCGTACCAAGACTACAACGATTACGGTGACCGCAACTCGTACCGGATGGCGGCCTACCACCGCTTCGACCTCGACCTGAGCAAAACCAAGAAGAAGCGCTGGGGCGAAGTTGTCAACAGCATCTCCCTTTACAATGTGTATAACCGCCGCAATCCCTACTACATGTACTTCGCCCCGGCCGACGTGTATGACGGCGTAGTGCGCGAGTCTGCCCAATACCGCCAAGTGTCGCTGTTTCCCATTATCCCGTCGGTTAGCAAGGCCTTCAAGTTTTGAGCACTAGCATTATCTTATTCTTATGAGAACCTCTTTGCTACGCGGGGCCCTGGCGACTACCCTAGGGCTGGCCGGCTGCGAAAGCGTAGTGCCCGTGGACCTGCCCACCCACACGCCGCAGCTATCCGTGTCCTACACGCTTAGCAATCAAGCGCCCCCGACCGGCATGCAGGATTTTTTTGACGGCCGCTCGCTCTACGTGAGCACCAGCCAGAACGTCGGCAGTATCAACCGCCTGGCGGGCCGTGCCGACGCCACCGTGGAACTGTGCGATGCCAGTGGCCAGGTGGTCGAGCAGTTTCGGCCCCGTGGCCGCGGGGGCTACGGCAGCACCGACAGTACCAAAGGCTACTACGTGCCGGTGCGCGGCTACGTGGGGCAGCCCGGCCAGCGCTACACGCTGCGCGCCAGCGCGCCTAGCGTCGAGGCTGTGTCAGCGGCGCTCACTTTACCGGCTGCGCCCACTATTGAATCGGGGAGCTATGCCCTCGACCCGGCGCAGCCCAACTATCAATATCGTGGGCGCCTGACTTTTAACATCCGAGATAACGCAGCCACTACCGACTACTACCTGGCCTATGCAAGAGTACTAGACGCCACTGGCCAGCCCATAGGCACCGTGCAGCAAGAATACGGAGACCGTAATAATGCGGAACTCGCTATCAAGCTCGCTCGCCTAGACCTGTCGTGGCCAGGCTACCTGTATCAGATGTTACCGATTAGCGATGCCGGTCGCCAGGGCCAGCGCCTGAGCTATAGCAGTGATGTGTATCTATCGGGCAATTTTCGCGGCAATTCTGCTAGCACGACGCCTGCCTTTATTGAGGTTATCGTGAGCAGCATCCCGGCCGAAACCTACGAGTTTTATCAATCTATTCAGCGCTTCTACGACACCGAGGGCAATCCTTTTGCCGAGCCTGCTCCAGTGCGCTCCAACATACAAGGCGGCTATGGCCTCTTTGGCGGAGCTACTGATGCCACGCTACGCTTTCCAATTTAGGCTTGCAGCGTACGATTTTTGTCGGCTCCACTGGCCTTAGGTCAGGTACTTAGCTCTGGCTGGTGAAAAGCGACGGCCCGGCGGTAATGATTAGGTAACATGCTCGTTGGTGAAGGCCCTGTTAATTTTGGGGGCCGATTTCCCCACTCGGCATTTAATTTATGTTCGGACTTGAACCCCATGTCTTGCTGCTCCTAGGCATTTGTCTATTTGCAGCTTGCGCTTTTGAATTCGTTAACGGTTTTCATGACACGGCCAATGCCGTGGCAACCGTTATCTATACCAATACCCTGCGACCCTGGGTGGCCGTGGTTTGGTCGGCCTTCTGGAACTTCATCGGCGTGTTTTCGGGGGGTATTGCGGTGGCCATGGGCATCGTGTACCTGCTGCCCGTCGAAAGCCTGATTGACCAGAACGTATACCACGGCATTGCGATGGTGGGTGCCCTACTGGTAGGCGCCATCATCTGGAACATCGGCACCTGGTACTACGGCATCCCCTCATCGTCGTCGCACGCGCTCATTGGCTCCATCCTTGGGGTTGGCATCGCGTTTTCGCTGCTGCCCGGCGGCCGGGGCGCGGCCATCAACTGGAGCAAGGCTAGCGAAAGCGGCTTGGCCCTGCTCCTAGGTCCATTGCTGGGCTTCACTTTCACCATTGGCATGATGTTCTTGCTCAAGCGCTTCTCGCCCAGCAAGGCCATCTTTAAAGAGCCGCACAAGCGCAAGCCGCCACCCTTGTTCATTCGCCTCACCCTCATTGCAACCTGCACGCTGGTGAGCTTTTTCCACGGCTCCAACGACGGCCAAAAGGGCGTAGGCCTGATTATGCTGATTCTAATTGGCATTGTACCAGTGCACTTTGCGCTCGATAATTCCAAGAATCCGCTCGATTTGCGCGACTCACTTACTAAGGTCGAGTACGTTATTGGTCGCATCAATGCCACCGAGCTGGGCGCGGCCGACCAAAAGCTGCTTGCCGAAGTACGGGCCCAAACGACCGACCTAGACCGCGTGTTTGCCGGTAAAACCAAGGTAGAAGACCTGCCCAAGCAGGCGCGCTTCGAGATTCGCCGGGCCATCCTGCTGCTTGCCAACCGCGGCAAAAAGCTATTGGCCAGCGAGAGCGTTAGCCTCAGCTCTGCCGACCGCGACACCTACAAAGCGGCCGTGGGCCAGATGAGCAGCTTCACCGACTATGCACCCTGGCAGGTACTCCTGATGGTATCGCTGTCCTTGGCCTGCGGCACTATGATAGGCTGGCAGCGCATCGTAAAAACTATCGGCGAGCGCATCGGCAAAGAGCACCTCACCTACGCCCAGGGTGCCAGCTCGGAGCTAGTAGCCGCTATGATGATTGGGGCTAGCACTCAGCTCGGTCTGCCTTCCTCTACCACGCACGTGCTGTCATCGGCCATTGCGGGCAGCATGGTGGCCAATCGCGGCATCAAGAACCTAAACCCTCAAATGGTGCGCAGCATTGCCCTGGCTTGGGTTCTGACCCTGCCTGTGACAATGGTGCTGTCGGGTGGCTTGTTCCTGCTATTCCGCGCTATCAGCGGCTAGCCTTGCCATACCTTACCAATTCTAGCAACGCCCGGCTCTTTTCATAAGAGCCGGGCGTTTTTGTTTACAGCCTAGCGGTTCTTGCTTAGTAGCAACTGGTGAGTTATTCATCACATGCACTATCAACTTGTGCACACTTGTCCACTGACTTATCCACAAGCGGTCGAATACGTGTTCATTACCCTCGTGCAGCACCTAGGCTGCTCTTATTAAGGTAGCCTATACCATATGAAAAAAGCCAACCTGATTAGGGTTGGCTTTTTTGCTAGACAGGTTAGGTAAGTTAACTAACGATAACCTAGGAATAATCCCAAGGTCACAGAGTTATCCACTTATCCACACCCAAAAACGGCCTTTTTGTGGATAACTTTTAGCTAAATGTGCTAATTCAAGGAAACTTTTACCTATTTCCAGTTTTCCACACGCTTTACTTGCTAGGCCACTGTACTTCCAAATCGTCGTTGATAAACACGCCGAAATTGACAAATTGCAGCTGGCCTTCCTCGAAATACATGTCTATCATGGACTTCTCGTAGCTCAAGCGTACTTCGCCGCCTTCCATCGTTTCGAGCTCGGGCGAGCCCTGGTTGTGGCGCTGCATCAGGTCACGCACCTGGTCGAGGCTGCGGCCGTGAATGGGCTCGCCGAAGAGGCGCAGGCCGGGGTTATCGGTTTCGATGCAGCTTAGGCGGAAGTCATCTTCGCGGTCGAAGTAGAGCGACAGTAGGTGGTCGTCTTCGTAGTAATTCCACGCTTGGTGCTCGAAGTCGTCCTCGTCTTCCGACTCTTCGATTTCCTCGGGCTCGCCCACTAGGGTGCGCACCTCGTCCATGGTCGCCCCGAAGCGCAGCGGGCCCATGCCGGTACCCAGAATGATTTCGTTTTCTTCGATGCTGTTGGGGGTGGTTTGCGGATTCATATCAGCAGGGGGGTTATAAGTCAGACAAAGGTAGCGGTGTGAGTACGGGGGAAGTGATTGGAGGATAAGGCGAGGATGTGAATAAGTGGATAACTGCCTGTTGAAAACTAGCGGAATACTTGCAGCACCAGTGGCAAATACCCTAGGTCTGCCTCCCTTCGGTTGAGACTCCTCTCCTACTCTTAGCTCCTTATTCTCTCACCTAGGCATCTACTTCCCATAGGTTGCCTCAAAGGCGGCTTTCTGGCGCTGGTATTCGGGCAACGCTTTGGCTTCGCCCCATTTCTGCTTGAAAATGGCGGCGGCTTCTACTTTATCCACATCAGGCGCAGCGGTGCGGGGTAACTCGGCGCGGCCGTGAGCGCCGCTTTGGCCCTTTTTATCGGCGGGTACCGGGCCATCGTATTTTTTGCCGCCACGGTGGTTGGCGTAGCGCCGAGCACGCGTGAAGCCCATTTGCAAAAACTTACGGGCCATATCGGCGCCCACAAAATCGCCCGCCTGCAAATAAGCCTCGAAGAGCTTCCAAATAGCTGCCGATGACTCCCGGGCCGCCGCCGCATCCTTGAAGCGCCAGTGGGGCAGGATTTCGCCCTTGTAGGGCTGCACCAGCAGTACCCCCTGCTCGCCTTTTCCTACGCGATACAATTCGGGGTGCTGGCGAAAATCGACCGTGTGGAAATCTAAGGTGTAATCGAACGGCATAAAGCGGGTACGCAGCTTGGCTTGCTTCGTTTTCTGGCTAGACCGAGTTTTCCACTGCTTTGCGTGTCCTGAGGTAGTTTTTTCACGGGCCAACCCTTCTAGGGTGTGGAAAGCTTTTGACTGCCCGAAGTTTTCCACAAGCTAATAAGTTTAATTAAAATCTTTTTTTAAAAATCTTTTTTATTCTCATCCATCAGGGCAGTGGATAAGTTCATAACTCTAAAACGTTATCCACAGCGTGGATAAGAGGTGCACAACTACAGGCTTATCCACGGGCTATCAACAGCCATTGTGCATATCATTTGGCTGGCGGCTAAAAACTTAGCGTAGTTTTCCACTATTCACAAGGGTTATCCACTTATCCACTATTCACAGCTTACCACCAGTGTGGATAGGGCTGCTGGCGGTGGATAGTTATCCACCGCTATCCACAGCGCCGTGGCCCTGTGCTGGTAGCTGCCCCGGCAAAAAAAGTTACCCCCAACTTATCCACGGGTTGTGCACGGTTATCAGTCGGGTTATCCACTTTTCTGTGCACAATGGCTGCTAGTAGTGGGAAACTATGTGGAAAACCCGTGGATAAGCCACAAAAAAGGCCCTCAGTAACTGGAAACGTGGATAAGTTTTCCACTTTCGCAGATGCTGAAGTGGAAAACGACTGGGTTTATCCACTTTTTGAGGGTAATGGCACCCTAGGTGCTTCGTAGCAGCCTGCAGTTACTGGAGGTTGCTACAAAGCATCTAGCTCATGCAGTAGCTAGCGGTGCCTTGACTGAGAATCTGCCCGGGAGGATTGTGGAAAAAAAGTAGCCCGACCCGCAAAAAACAGCGGGCCGGGCTACTGGCTGTGGATAACTTGAAAAGAAAGCTAAAACGCTAGCTTCACTGGGTCGTCTAATTCAAAGTTGGCGCGCAACTTAATGAGCGTGGGCGACACTAGTATCGGCTCGGGCGGCACACGCAGGTTGGGATCGGGGCCGCGCCAGCGGCCATCGCCGTCCTTATCCACAAGTACGCGTAAGCGATAGCTGCCCGGCGGCAAGCGGTCGAAGCGGTAGCGGCCCTTGGGCGAGCGCAGCTGCCGCACCACCTGGTACTTGTCGTCGAGCAGTTGCAAGTCGAATTGCTTTTCCTGAGTTTGGATGGTACCCTTAATAACACCGTTTGGGTCGATGTCAGTCACGGCTAGGCGCAGCGCCCGCCGCAGGCCCAGCGACTGCCCGTTAATGGCCGTGATAGTGGTAGTATCAAGGCTGATTTCGACGTTTTTCTGCGCTTTTGTATCTAGGATAATAGTGAGCTCGGTACGGTCGGGGCTGAGGGTGCCATCGGCGGGCAGGCGCAATGGGCGGCGCTTCACCGAGTCTTCGACTAGGGTACCTACGGGCTGGCCCGGCGTTAGCCGCACGGGCACCGGAAACTTGAACTGCACCTGGCCCTGCCTAAATACTGAGCGCGGATTACCCTCGACGGTGGTGCCAGCAGGAGGTGCGGCCTTGCGGCTAGACGCCGTAGGTACCGGAAACGTAATATTGAGCGTGTCGCGGGCAGTGTTGCCGGTGCTGTCGGTTACGGCCAGCAAGTAGCGGCCATCGCCTAGGGTGGGCGTGCGGTAGAGAATGGCCGCACGACCATTCTCGGTCACAAGTACCGATTCTTGCAAGGCCGCCGTATTGGCGGGAGTAGCGCCTGTGGCGGGCGCCAGGCTCAGGGTGCGCAAGCCTTCATTGAAGCGCAGGCGCACTTGCGTGGCCGAGCGCTCTAGGTTGGTGCGGCGCGGGGCCAGGCGGTCGGGCTGCGTGAGCAGCAGCGCCCTAGGTCGGGTGGTGTCGCTAAGGGTGAGGGGCGCCGGCAGATAGGCCAGCTTTTCGCCATCGTCGTAGCGGCCGTTGTTGTTTTTATCAACCCAGGCATACAGGTTGTACTGCCCGCTTTTGATAAAATTTAATTCATAATTGCCCTTGCTATCGGCGCGGGTTAGGTAGTAAGGCGAGCCGCGGCGCACGCCAGCCGTGTCGGCCACTCGGTACAGGCCCACGCTGGCGTCGGCCACGGGGCGGGACGTGAGCAGGTCCGTCACGGTGCCCTGCACCTTGGCCGAGTCAAGGGTCGGGCCCGTGCTAAAGCTCAGGGCCTGGTACTTGGCCGGCAAACTCTCCGTAATATCCACAATGGCCTTGCGGAAGTTGAACGAGTACGTGGTATTGGGCTCCAGCGGCTTCGGAAACTGCAGGGTCACGCTGTTGCGGTCCTCGCGCAGCTGGTACTGATTATCGGGCCCGAGCTGCGGAGTGATGAGCAGATTCTTAGGCAAGTCTTTCACCTGCACCGCCTCCGAAAACGTGAGCCGGATAAACTGCTGCTTCACATTGCGGGCCGCGCTATCGGGCGAGGTGGCTATGAGGCGGGGCGGAGTTCTATCGCGCGGGCCGCCTTGGGGCGAGCTCACTGCCGCGCAGCTACCTAGGGCCGCCAGCCCGGCCGTGGCCACTAGGCTCGCCCAGCCGCGCCGCGTAGCATGACTACCGAGGCAGCGACGAAAAAATGAAAACCGAAAATGTGTGAAAAGCGAAAAACGAGCGGCAGGCATGCGGGGCAGCAAATAAAAAAAGCAAGACAAAGATGGCCGCCCTAGGTGCTACGCGCCGCGGCTAGGCTCCGCGCTCAGCTACGTACAGCACGCTAGAATATTGCCCATCGTGCTGAGCTGCGTAGCGATTAGAGCTGTAGCCGGCGCGCAGCACGGTGAGTGGGCCGCCGGCCCGCTCAGGCGAGCGGTGCTTTTCGGAGAGCATACTCACGTAGTAGGCATCTAGCGCCAGCGGTAGCTTTTGGCGCACGGCCAGGCCGTGGCGACTGAGCAACTGGCGCATCGAAGCTGGGCTGAAGTGGTAGAGGTGGCGCGGTACATCATAAGCGGCCCAGTCCTGGCGGTAGTGCTGGGCGTCGAGGCTCTCTACATTGGGCACCGCAATGAGCAGCTTGCCGCCTGGCTTCAGGGCTCTAATCAACTGGTCAAGCGTTTCGTTGAGCGTATGCACGTGCTCCAGCACGTGCCACAGCGTGATGATGTCGAAGCTACCCGGTGCCAGTGTACCTAAGGCACTGGGCTCCTCAATAGGTTGGCCCACCCGCGTAGTGGCATCGGCGCGTGCTAGGTCATTAGGCTCTAGCCCTGTTACCTGCCAGCCCGCTTTTTTGGCGCCGGCCAAGAAGTGGCCCGTGCCGCAGCCGTAGTCGAGCAGCCGGCCCTGCTTGCCGCCATTGAGCTTCGTTATCAGGGATACTTTGCGGCGCACTGTGAAGAAGCGCGCCACTTTATACACTTGGTTTATCAGCCCCTGCGCCCCGCTGTTGTGCGACACATAGGCCGCCGACTCGTAGTACCGCCCAATGCTGGCCGCGTCGGGCCGGGGGTTAGTGAACTGAAACTCGCAGGCCTGGCACTGCACAATGGTAAACGTTTCCTGGCTTACCGACCTGTCTTGTACTTGTAGCTTTTCGCGCAGGTCGGTCTTCCCGCACACCGGGCAGCGTTCTAGTAATTCAGTCACTCCTAAAATCAAGTTAAGAGCTAGGCGGTCAGAAGGTAAGAGCTGCACCACTGCTGGCTCCTACCTTCTGACCGCCTAACTTATCCAATTACCTACCTAGGTACACCATCAGCACCGATACGTCGGCTGGGCTCACGCCGCTGATGCGCGAAGCCTGCCCCAAAGTTTCGGGCTGAATCTTGAGCAGCTTTTCGCGGGCCTCGTGGCTGAGTGCCGGCATGGCGCCATAGTTGAGGCGGCCTTGAATATGGAAGTCTTCGAGCTCGCGCATACGCTGGGCCTGCTGCTGCTCCTTCTGCAAATACGTCTCGTACTTGGTCTGGATGATGGCTTGCTCCTGGGCTTCGATGCTGAAAGCAGCTAGCTTTTCGGCCAACTCGGGCAGCGCAGCGGCTAGGTCATTCAGCTCGATGTTGGGGCGGCGCAGCAGGTTGAGGGCACGGGTTTTCTCATGAATCTCGGCCGAGCCGCGCTCTGCCAAGAAGCCATTGATAATCGCGGGCTCGATGCCAAATTTCTCCAGTACCGTGAGCACGGCGGCCGTGTCAGCTTCCTTCTGGCGCACGCGGGCTAGGCGCTCGTCCGAGGCCAGACCTAGGGCGTGGGCCATGGGCGTAAGGCGCAGGTCAGCATTGTCTTGGCGCAGCAAAATGCGGTGCTCGGCGCGGCTCGTAAACATGCGGTAGGGCTCCTCAGTACCTTTGTTGATAAGGTCGTCGATGAGCACACCGATGTACGCCTCGTCGCGCTTGAGCGTGAAAGCTGGCTTGTCGTGGGCGCGCTGGTGGGCGTTGATGCCGGCCATCAGGCCCTGGCAGGCGGCTTCTTCGTAGCCGGTGGTGCCGTTGATTTGGCCCGCCAGCCAGAGGTTGCGCACAGGCTTCGTCTCCAGCGTATTAGTCAGCTGCGTAGGCGGGAAGAAGTCGTATTCAATCGCGTAGCCGGGGCGGAACATCTTAGCGTTCTCAAAACCCGCAATTTCGCGCAGGGCGCGGTACTGCACATCCTCGGGCAGCGAGCTGCTGAAGCCGTTGATGTAGCACTCCACCGTATTCCAGCCTTCGGGCTCCACAAAAATCTGGTGCCGGTCTTTGTCCGCGAAGCGATTGATTTTGTCTTCTACGCTCGGGCAGTAGCGCGGCCCTAGGCCCTTGATGCGGCCCTGAAACATAGGCGACTTCTCAAAGCCTTCTTTCAAAATCTCGTGCACCTGCTCGTTGGTGTACGTGATGTAGCACGGGCGCTGCCGGGTCAAAGCGGGCGTGTCGAGGTACGAGAAGCGGCTTGGGTTAGCGTCACCATCCTGCACTTCCATTTTGGAGTAGTCGAGCGAGCGGCCATCCACGCGGGGCGGCGTGCCGGTTTTCATGCGCCCGGCCTCGAAGCCCAGCTCTACCAATTGCTCGGTGATGCCGTGGCTGTTTTTCTCGGCCGCCCGGCCACCGCCAAAGTTTTTCTCGCCGATGTGGATGAGGCCGTTCAGGAACGTGCCGTTGGTGAGCACCACCGTTTTGCTGCGAAACTCGATACCTAGGGCGGTACGCACACCTACGCAGGCGTCGTTTTCGATGAGCAAGCCGGTCACACCTTCCTGCCAGAAGTCCACGTTCGGAATCTGCTCTAGCGTGAGGCGCCACTCTTCGGCAAAGCGCATACGGTCGCTTTGCGCGCGTGGGCTCCACATGGCGGGGCCCTTCGAGCGGTTCAGCATCCGAAACTGAATCATGGTGCGGTCGGTGATGAGGCCCGACTGGCCACCTAGGGCGTCTATTTCGCGCACTATCTGGCCCTTAGCCACGCCGCCCATGGCCGGGTTGCATGACATCTGGGCGATGGTGTTCATGTTCATCGTAACGAGCAGCACCTTCGAGCCTAGGTTGGCCGCGGCGGCAGCCGCCTCGCAGCCCGCGTGGCCAGCCCCTACTACAATGAGGTCATATTCAGTATCGGAGAACATAAGAAATAGCGCTAAATGGTGGTCGTGCTCAAACTAGTAACCAGCACGACAACAAAAACTAGCTACAAAGTTCGCCACAAAACGATTAGCGCCGGTCCTTTTACTTTCTGCGCTCGCCTATGGTCTTTTGCATGCACACGCTGTTCTCGATGCCCACGTACTGCCCATAATTAGGAATGCGCCCATAGCCGACACGCTCATAGAGCCCGATGGCTTCGGGCTGCCGCTTGCCGGTTTCGAGTACGCAGCTAGTGTAGCCTAGCTCGCCGGCCCACTTTTCTAGCTCGGCTAGCACGGCTTGCGCCACACCCTGCCCACGGTGCGCCGGCTGTACAAACATGCGCTTAACTTCGACCGCATCGGCAGCGTAAGGCTTGAAGGCGCCGCACCCTACAGGCTCACTCCCTAGATAGGCCACTACCACATGGTTGAGCTGAGCAATAGTGTTGTACTGCGCGTAGAAACTATGCTCAGCCCCATCGCGGGCCGCTAGGTCTTGGTCGAGCAGCTGCACGAGCGCGCGAAAGTCAGGGTTTTCAGAAGTCGTGCGGACGAGCTGGAGCATGTTGGCAGAAATGCGATGCAGTAGGATTATGCAAAAGCGTCTGTCAGCAATGATAGATGCTAGTCACCAAAGCACGGATTTCATTTGAAAATTACTCCGCCTCCCCCAGCCAGTTATTCGGTAGCCAGCTAGGCAGCAAGATGGCTGACTGCCGAGCTACTAATTCCCAAGAAAAAGGTAGCCATTCGCTATTCTGAAAGTCAAACACCTCGGTGGCTTCGGGGCTGGCAAACAGCTTGTAATCGAACTTAGGGTAGCCGTGCACCAAATAGCCAGGATAGTAATAAGCCAGCTGCTGCTCGCGGGCGTACTCCGTCTTGAGGAGCATCAAATATTTCCCTAGGCTATGCTTGCGGTAGTCGGGGTCGTAGAAGTTGACGATGCCCGCAATGGTAGTAGTGCCTCGGTCGAAAATACCCGCCGCAATAAGCTGCTCGCCGTGGCGCACCTCAATGATGTAGGTGTCGAATACCGAATGCGTAGCCCCAGCCAATAGCAAGTCGGCCAGCGAGGGCGACGCGTCGAAGTCGATATAGGCGTGGTAGCGAGCATACAGCGCCTCATATTCCGCCGTAAGGCGAAAAGGCTTTATCGCTACCGTAAACTGCGCATTGTGCCGCAGCAGCCGGCGCTGCTTGCTGCCATAGTGCACCTGCGCCACCACTAGGCGCAGCCAGTGCACGGTGTAGATGCGCGGCCCTACCGGCAAAAACCGACAGGTAAACAGGTCCTGGTTCATCCGGTAGTAGCCCAGGCCCAAGTAGTAGTCCAGCACGTCGCCGGGAATGCTGGAGAGCGAAGGTGCCGAACTCATAAGACCAGAAAAGCCAGAGCTAACCTGCTAAAGCACCTAGAATCCGCGCAGTGACAAGCAGTAGTCTTCCTTGCGGCGCATAGCCGTTTGGCTCAACAAGTCCTTGTCGTGGTAACCTAGGAGGTGCAGCACGCCATGAATCATGACGCGGTGCAGCTCGTCGCGGAAACTGATGTCTAAGTCCCGAGCATTGTCGGCTACCCGCTCTACACTGATGAAGATGTCACCTTCGAGCACGTCGGCATCATCGGCATTATCGAAGGTGATAATGTCGGTGAGCGTGTCGTGGTTGAGATACTCTACGTTCAGCTTGTGTAGGTAGTCGTCGGAGCAAAAAATAAACGTCAGCTGTGCAATGCGGTACTCGTGCACCGCCGCAATGCGCTCAATCCACGCTACGAGGTCCTCGGCGTCGTGCAAGCCAAATTCTGGCACGTCTTCTACCACGAACTCTATGCCGGGCGCCTCAAAGTAGCGGACACCGGTAGCGAGGGCGTTGCTCATGCGGCCGCAGCTTCGGATGAGGTGGTGCTGGCTTCGGGCGACTCGGAGCCGGGCGTGAGAGCGAAGGTGAGCTCGACGCGGCGGCCATCGTTGCTGAACTCTACCTCATCGGCCAAGTGGCGAATGAGGAAGATGCCGCGGCCACCGGGGTTCTCTAGGTTCTCGGGGGCCGTTGGGTCGTCGAGGTTATTAAAATCGAAGCCTGTGCCCTCGTCCTCAATCTCAAACTTCAATTGGTTGGCGCTCACGTACAGCGACAAGTACACATTTTTGTCCTTGTCGAACTTGTTGCCGTGGCGGATGGCGTTGTTGACGGCCTCCGTGACAGCTACCATAATATTGCCGTAGATGTCGTCCTCAATGTGGAACGTGTCTTTGGAGTTGTCAATGAAGCTCTCCACGACGCGGATGTTTTCCACAAGCGACGGAATCTGAATTTTAACCTGCTTCATAAGCGGTAGCGAAAGGATAGTAAAGGCAGCGCGGAAATAAGAACGGCAAAAATAGGGTAATACGTGCAAAATTCAGGCAGGGCGTACTACGGGGTTTCACAACCACTTACGTGCAGCCTTGCCTGAATTTTATGAGTACGATTCGCTCCTTACGAAGCCCTAGGTGCAGGGTTACGCGGCGGCTACTTATTTTTTTGGAAGTACTCAGTCACCTTCTGCTGGTAGTACGGAGTAAAGGTAGGCTGCGCCCGGCGCAACAAGTCGGTTTGCTGGGTTTTAGCGGCGCCTTTGTACTTATCGAAAGCGGGTGGGAAAACCGGGGGGTGATTTTGGGCAGTCTGGGCTTCGCGCTTGGTATCCTGGTCGCGCTCGCGGGCCGACTTTTCGGCTTCAAGCATGCGCGTAAGAATCTGTTGCTGACGCTGAATGGTTTGCTCGGTGAGGCGCTTATTTACGAGGTCGGTCTCGGTTTGCTCCATCAGCTTTTTCATCTCGCCGGCGTTGCCGCCCTGGCCGTCTTTGCCCTCCTTGCCATCTTTTTCGCCGGGGCCTTCTTTCCCGTCTTTTCCTTCCTTGCCACCGCCGGGCTTGCCGTCTTTGCCGGGCTGCCCACGGTCGAGCTGCTGCATGGCTTGGCGCAGCATCTGCTGCTGGCCGGCCAGCTTGGCTAGCTCCTGCGAGAGGGCACGGCCGGTTTTGCCACTCTGCGAAAGCTGCTGAATTTGCTGGTTGAGCTGCTGCTGCATCTTGCTGAGGCTGCCGGGGCCGGGCGCACCGCCCTTGCCTTTTTTCTTGCCAGGCTTGCCGCTGCCGCTTTGCGGCTGGCCTTTGCCTTGCATCTGCTGCATGTCTTGTTGCATCTGCTGCAAGGCATCCGAAAGCATTAGGGCTAGGTTGTTCATGCTAGTCATGGCCTGCTGCTGCGTGGCGGTGGCCCTAGGCACGTCGCGCTGCTGAATGTGCCCTAGGGCCTCATTCATGCGGCTATTCATCTCGCCCACCTCGCGGGTCACGAAGCTCTTGATGCGAGGCTCACGAATGGCCAGCATCTGGAGCGAGTCGCGCACGATGCGCGAGTCGTCACCAAGCTTGCGCTGGGTTTGGCCGAGCTGCACAAAGCGCGGGTCGCTCTGGTCCACGGCCCGGAAGTCCTTCATCAGCTTCTCCTGGTCGAAGCTGAGCGTGACGAGGTTATCTAGGATGTCGCGTAGGTCGTCGATATTCTGCTGGGCCTTTTGCTCCTCGTCGTCGCTCATCTGGTCCTTCATCTTCTGGGCCATTTTCTTCATCCGCTGGGCGGCGGCTTTTTGGCTCTGGCTAGCTTTCTGATTCTGATTTTTATTCAGCTGCTGTTCACCTTCCTGCATGTCCTGGTCGGTTTGCTGCTGCTCGGGCTTTTGCTCGTCCATGCCGTTTTGGTCGCCCATCTCCTTGTCTTGCTGTTTCAGGTCTTGCAAGTCCTTTTTGAGGTCCTCAAACTCCTGGCGTTTCTCGGCCTGCTCCTGGGCTAGCTTCTGGTTTTCGGCCTTTTGCTGCTCGTTGCTGAGCTTGTTGTCGGGGTTGTTCTTGTCGTTCTGAGCCGTTTTATCGGCTAGTTTTTCCTCTTCCTTGGCTAGCTGCTCCAGGCGGTCGGCAGTCTGTTCGGCCTTCTGCTCAAACTGCATTTGCTTGAACATTTCGAGGGCGCGGTCTAGCTCTTTCTGTAAAGTGTTTTCTTTGTTTTCGAGCTGCTGAAGCAGCTTTTGCATCTCGGCATCAGGCTGCTTTTGCTGCTCCAATAGCTTCTGCAGCTTCTCGTAGAGCTTCTTGGTTTCGGGGTCGAGCAGGTCGTTCATCAGCTTTTTGAGCTCCTCGGCTTTCTTGGCCAGCTCCTCGCTTTTGGGGCTGAGCTGGTTTTGCTGCTGCTGCAACTGCTCAAACTTTTGCTGCATGGCCTGCACCTGCTGGTCGAGCTGAGCCTTCTGGTCGAGCATGTTTTCGAGCTGCTTGCGGTCCTGGTAGCTCATCTCGCGCTTGGTCTTGAGCTTGTCCTGGCTCTGGGCCAGCTCGCGCTCGAGCTGCTTGCTCTGCTTGGCCGCCGAGCTTAGCTGACTCGCCACCGAATTGGCCTGCGAGGCCAGCTGCTTGTCGAGCTCGCGAGTGCTAGGCAGGCGGAATTCCAGCGGCCGCGAGCGCGTGCTCTTGGGCCCATGGATGCCGTCATTGTCCACAGCCTCTACGAAGTACTGAAGCCGGTCGCCGGGCCGCAGATTCAGCGGCGCTAGGTTCCAGGTGTAAGAGTAGGTGCCGCCCGCACCGCTAGGCAGACCTAGGGAGCGGCTCACATATCCACCGCCTTTATTACCGCCCCGCTGCACCTGGTAGTGCAGCCGCAAAGCCGTAAGACCATAATCATCTTGCGCACTGCCACCTAGGGCCAGGTAACGGAGCGAAGTCGTGTCCGAAAAGGCCTCGACCGTAAGCGTGGGCGGTGCGTCGGGCACCACTGTAAGTTGGTAGCTGATGGGGTCGCGGTTGAGGCTGGCGGCATTTTGCAGGCGCACCTGGTAGGGCTGCGAGCGCAGCACCCGGCGCTCGGCCACAAAGCTTTCACCCGAGCGGGTGGCCGGCACGGTCTCGGCTGGCTGGTTAAATACCAAGCTTAGCGCCTCGGTGGCCGCCGTGCTGAACTGCCAGCGCAACTGGCTGCCCTCGGGCACGGTAAGGTTGCCGCCATTGCGGATAGTTTCGGCTGCCCGGCCGGTGTAAGCGGGGTACGTTACCTGCACCGCGAAGTCGCGCAAATCGGGCCGCTCTACTACCGTCAGATGGTATTCGGGCGATACGAAACCCGCCCCATTGAGCTGAAACGTGACATCCTGCGCTGGCTGCTCAAAGGTGTAGCGAAACGCGTCGGTCCGGCCGTTGACCTTAGCTAGTGGGCGCTCGGTGCCATCGGTGAGCAGGCTCACACTGGCGGGCAGGGCTTGGCCCGTCACGGCTACGTCGAGGGTGAAATTCTCGCCCTTGAATACGCGCAGCTCTTTATTTTTCAAGACAAAATCGAATGGCGCGGGCCGCGAATACTGGCGCTGGTAGTGCCAGATGCGGCTGGTGCCCTGCGTAATAAATGCCGGGTAGAATACCGACGCCAGCAGTAGCACGGCCAGCGGCGGCAGCACGTACTTCCACAGCGGGCGGCTCTGCTGCCCTAGGTCGATGCCCTGGGCAAACGACACGCCCTGTAGCTGGGCGGCGCGCTGCTCGAGGCTGGCTAGCAGCAGCTCATTGTCGCGGGCTTGGCCTTGCAGCTGCAAAGCATTGAGCAGACGGTCTTGCACCTGCGGAAACAGCTCACCTACCTGCCGGGCGGCTTGCTCATCGCTCAGCAAGCGGCGTAAGTTGGTGAGGGCAGCCAGGGGCTGCCACAGCCAGCGCCCTACTGCATACACGGCTAAGGCTAAGAAGCTGAACAGCAGCCCGGCACGCACGGCCGTGGGCAAATACAGGAAGTATTCGAGGGTATTAAAAACTACGAACAAGCTCAGCAGCAGCGCCGCAGCCACGAGCCCGCCGCGCACCAGCAGGCTGAGGTAAAACTTACGTTTATACGCTTCCAGCTCGGCCCGCACTTGGGCAAAAGCTGGGTAATTAGCCGAAGAAGCCCCGGCTGCCGCAGCCGGAGAAGACGCTACCATCGTCATAAGCAAAGCAAAATAGGCCGGGCGCGGGCCGCCCTAGGTCCGCCGCAACAAGTTACGCCCAGTCCGCCAACGCCGCCGGGGCGGCTACTGGTTCGCCGCCCATCCACCTAGGGCCGGGCCAGCTGCGGCACGGGCGTCGAATCGCGAATAAACAGCACGGCGTCGAACTCGCCGCGCAGGCTGTGCAGCATGTACTGGTTATGCGCATCGGCGTACCCAATATCGTGCAGCAGCTGGCTTTGAAACAGCCAGGCGTTGTCTTCGGTCAGCTCCAATTTGCTCAGGCCCAGCCAAGACATAGCGGGCCCCGTGCGTAGCCATGCCTCATACGAGCCGGGCCGCACCGCCGCCAGCGAGGCCGGCGCCCAGCGGCCGGTAAGCTCTTGCGCTGCAAAGCTGCCCTGCCCCAGCAACATGCCCAGCGCCAGGTAGGCTGGCCCTAGGGTGGCACGCAGCCATTCGCCCATCGGGCGTTCCTCGGGGGCGATAAACTTGGCCACGCTGCGATTATTTGCCCACAGTAGCAGCTTGCCGCCATACTGTTGGCTGAGGTAGTGTGCGTTTTCGGCCAGGCAGGCTTGGCGATAATTCTCAGCTGACCCTAGGTCGAGCCGCCGCCAAGTGGCGCCCTGCTCTACTAAGCGCAGATAGTAGCGCTGGCGAGCCAGTAGCTGCAAGCTCGTGGGCTGACCCAGCTTGGCCCGGGTGTCGAAGCCCGAGGCCAGTTCGCCCAGCAGGCGGCGCAGGGGTGCCAGCAGCGAGTCGCGCGGCTGGTCGGGGCGCTGGCGCACATCCAGTTCTTCAGCCGCGGGGTGACGATAATCAATAAGCAGCTGGGCTAGCTGCCGCAGGCGCGGCTGTGCAAAGTCGTCTTTGGCCTCTACTAGCTGCCCTAGGTAGGCCAGCGCCTGCTCGGGCTGCCGCACCTCAATGCCCGCTACTAGCAGCGGCGTGCTCGGGTGGGCCTGCTGGTAGGTGCGCAAGCTGCGCACGAGGGCGAGCACGGCGGGCGTGTGCCAGCCATCTAGCGCAGCCAGTAGGCGGGCTGGGTCGCCCTGGCCAGTGCGTAGGTAGTTATTCAGGGCTGCGCAGCCGGCTGGGCTGGCTTCGAGCAGCAAGCCGCTAAAGCCTTTTTGCTCAATCAGGTACTGACTGATACGAGCATTCAGGCTAAAAACTTCTTTCGAGCCGTGGGTGACTTCGCCCAGACCTACCAGCCGCGCCGGACCTAGGAGAGTGCCGAGTGCGGCCAGGTCAGACCCTGCCGTGGCGGGCGTGGCCAAGCGCAAGGGCTTGAGCACGGTGCGCAGCCAAGCTTGCTCGGCAGCTGTGGGCGGGGGTGGCGTGGGTGGGCCGGTGGGCACGTAGGGCTTGCCATCTAGCGCAAACGTCAAATTATCAAGCTCCAGCGCGCCCGGCGTGGGCAGCACCACGCTCAGGGCGAGGGCTCCTAGGTGGGCCGGGTCGGTGCTGCGGCTGAAAAGCCCTTGCAGCGGCACTTCAAAGGCAAAGCTCGTCCATTGCGCGCCGGGCGTGGGCAGGTTGCTGGTAGTGCCTAGGGTGTCTGCCTTCCAGGTGCCGCCGTCGGGGCGTGGTATAAAGGAGAGCAGTCGATAGCTAAAGCTAGGGGCAGGCCCCATATTAGGGCCGCTAATAAGTCGCCGCCAGTAACCCATCACCCGAAGCCGCTGGCCGCCTTGATTAGGAATAAGTCGCAGGGCTCCTAGGTAGGCAGCGGGGGCTCTCTGGCCAGGCGCACTGGCTGGCACCAGGCGCAGGTAGCGGCGGCCATGCTGCGGACTAGCACTATCAAGGGTAACCGTTGCGCCGGGCGAGTAGGCTCCCCCTAGGCGGGGCAAGCGCCGCTCAAAATCCCAGTTAGTGGTAAGCACTTCCGCTGCTGGCAGCAGCAGGGCGGCGGTGGCTGGCACCGGCAGCTCGGGTAGCGGCCGGCCCCGCACGCTTAGTTGCATATCGTCGAGCCACACCCGGCCACTACCGCGCAGCTGCATAGTTATATCAAAGCTATAGGCCACAGCACGCACAGGCAGCTGTAGCGCGAGGCGGTGCCAGTCGGCATTGGGCAGCGAGTCGATGGCGAAAGCCGACTGGCTCGTGAGGCCCGCAATGGTAGTGGCCGTGTTGCTAGCATTGAGCCGGATGGTACCCCGCCAGCCCTGCGTGCGCACCCACACGCTTACTGTCACGAGTTGCCCACGTGTCGAGTCAAGGGGCACCAGACTGGTAGATATATACGCCGCGCGAGGCTCAGCCGCGGTAGGTAGCTCCAGTCGCAGGCTGCCTCTCCCCTGACGAAATACCGTGCTATCAAACACCACTCGCCCACCTGGTGGTACCGTTTGGGCCCACAGTGCCAGCGGCTGGCCGTGGTTGGCGCGGGGCTCTAGCCCTAGGTTGATGTAGGCCTGGGCGCGGGTAATGAGACTTGCTAACAGTAGCCAGGCCAGCAGCCCACCACGCCAACTTAGTAGGTAAGAACTAGACATAGGAAAGGGTAAAAGCAAGGCAAAGAAAAAGATAGCCGAATCCTGAGCGAACGTAACGCCCAAAACTCAGCTATCTTTTCTGGTCGACTGCCCTAGGTGCCTATTAGCAGCGCAGTTACTCTTTTACGGGGTTGCCCTGGCCATCAAAAAAGAGTTGTAGGCGCTTGCCATCCTGCTCAAAAATGGTATGGTAACGGCCGGGTTGATTCTTGGCTGGGCCTACCATTTGCACCTTGGCAGTAGGATAGTTCTTGGTCATGTAGGCCTGCACGGCGGCGATGGCCGCCGACTGCTCGGGCGTAGGCCCTACCGTTGGTGCTACAGCTTCGATGCGCTTGCGCAGAGCTAGTACAGCCGGCGAGTTGACATTGGCTTTGGTCGTGACAACAAGCGTACCATCGGCCGAGCTAGTGCCAAAAATCTGTTGTTGCTGAGTGCCCTTCAACACATTGATAGAGCTGATGTTATCAGGCACAATCTTCCCCAAGGCATCCTTGTCAGCTTTCTGACCATCAATATAGTAAGTTACATTTTGTGGGATAGGCGGAGCGGCCGGGGCGGGCGTGGGCGCCACCTGGGCGGGCGTGGGCGCCACCTGGGCATGGGCGGCCGAGTGCCCTAGGGTCAGGGCCAGCATGAAGGGGGCGGCCAGTAGGTAGCGGCCAAGTTGGGAAGCACGGGAAGCTGGTTTGTTTAGCATGACAAAGCGATTTTTGAGAATGAGAAAAGAGAATTATGCGGGCCGCTGTTGGCGTGCGAGGCTACTTGGCTTGGGCTAGTATCACGCGCCTCACGTCAGGGTCCTGGGCGTAGGTGGCGGCTTGCTAGTTGTCCAGTACCTCTAGGTGCGTCATAGACGGAGGGTCAAGCTGCTCAATGACTTTCTTGGTCGAAGGCTTCGCGTTTAAATAATAGCGGGCCGCTTGCATTTGGGGGAGAGGCGCCGTCGAAACCGGCTTGGCCTACTGTTGCTCGCAGTTACCTAGGCACAATGCAAGTGCAGTAATGCAGCTAGAGCGCTCGTAAGTAGTCGGGTTTATAGAAAAGCTAAGGATGTGAGAATTCAAAAACGGATGGAATATTAATGGCGCTCTTCGGTTAAAAAATCTCCCTGTGGCGTAAGAAAGACATAAAATGGTCGCTTCCCTTCGGCTAGCTGTACCCGGTATTGCACGCCACTATTGCTCACGCGTGTGTACTTAGTCACAGCAATCACTCGGGCGCTAGGGTAGTTCTTAGTGATGTAGGCTAGGCCCTTGGGCGCGATAGCATTTACCTCAGCCGGCTCCGAGGTATAGATTGGAGCAATGGAGTCTACCCTATTGTTGAAGGCTATCACCTCCGGAGTTGCTGCCCCTGCTCTAGTGGTGATAAAAATCAATCCTCGCTTGCTAGCCACTGGGTCAAACTGCTGGGCCTGCTCGCCCTTCAATACATTGATACTGCGGATATCATCGGGGTTTAAGCCTGCCAGTGGCGCGGTCGTAAGCGGCTCGATGCGCTTGCCATCAATGTAGTAAATTGGAATTGGGCCCTTGGCGGGAGGTCCGTCGAGGACGATAGTAGCTGGCGCCTGTGCATAAGTCCCTGTATACCCTAAGGCCAGCGCTATCACAAGCGGCGCAGCCAGCAAATAGCGGCCGAGCTGACCGGGGGTAGAGGCCGGTTGGTTGAGCATCGTGATGCGATTCTTGAGGGTAAGAAAGGAGAAATGGAAAGCCAAGGCTGGCGCAGGCACGCCACCGGGCTGCTGGTGCAACAGGCTGTATTGGTAGGCGCGGCGGTCGAGACCGGTCTGCAACGCAGCGTGGTCTGCCAGGTATTCGAGGTTGTCGAGCACGGCGCGGCGCAGTAGCCAAGCGGCAGGATTTAGCCAAGCCAGGGCTGTGGCTATCTGCGCCACTAGCACATCTAAGGTGTGCCCTTGGCGCACATGGGCCTGCTCATGGCGTAGCGCAGCAGCTAAGTGCTGCGTATCAGCCAGGGTACTGTCACTCAAGTAAATGTCGCTACCGAAGGAAAATGGACCGCCTTCGCCCGCCAGCCGGCGCACCGGCTGGCCCAGCACTACCACGGGCTGCGTGTGGCGCCGCACCCAGGCTAGGCTGAGCAGCTGCCCTAGTAGCCTCAGTAGCAGCAGGCCCGCACCTAGGGCATAGGTGCCCAACACTAGTAGTTGCCAATTGAGAAATGGGCTGGCTTCTAGGTGCGCAGTCTCGCTGCCCGCACCTGTAGCACCTAGGACTGTAATTGGCAGTGCCGGCAACGCCACAGCGGGCAGCAGCGCAGGTACGGGCAAGGCCGGATACACCGCCGCAAAAACCAAGGCCACTAATAAGTACACCCGATTCAGCCCAAAGAACGTGAGCCGGCGCAGCAGCCCGTAGTACGCTGCTGCAAAGAGTGCCAGCACCACGTTGGCCTTCAGCAGATAGAGCAAAGCGGCTTCCATAGCTACTCGGGCTTTTGGTTCTCGATGAGCTTGATAATCTCTTGCAAGTCAGCAGCACTAACTTTTTCTTCTTTCGCAAAAAAGGAAACGAGCTCCTTATAAGAATCGCGGAAGTGCTCGCGTACTAGCGCACCCAGCGAGCGGCGCTGGTAGTCCTCGGCGCTTACCAGCGGCGTGTAGCAGAACGAGTTGCCTAGCTTCTCGGCGCTGGCGTAGGCTTTGCGCTCTAGGTTGCGCAGCGTTGAGGCCAGGGTAGTGTAGGGAGGGCGCGGCTCGGGCAGGTGCTCGAGCACATCTTTCACAAAGCCGGGGCCAGTGCGCCAGAGCGCCCGCAGGGCATCTTCTTCGGGTTGGGTGAGGCGTTCCATAAGAATATTTACGATTTTTTCGTAATACTACGATTTTTTCGTAAATAATCAATAAAAGGTTGCCGACGCCTGAAAGCACAAGGCATAAAAAGAGCCTTTACCATGCAGGGCAAAGGCTCTTTTTATGTCCTGAAAATATTTTCGCTTAGCCGTGTGCTTCGGCTGGGCTTGGCACTACCACGGCCGCATCGGCGGGCAGCCGGCGTAGTGTGCCCGCGGCTACTAGCAGTGCTAGTAGGGTCAGAACGGCCCCAGTCAAGAAGGGCGCCCCTGGGAAGTAAACCGGTGCCGTCGAGCTCGTGAACGCCGCAAACAAATTAGTCATGAATAGCGGCCCTACCACGCCCGTAGCGCTGATGAGCGACGTGAGCGCACCTTGCAGCTCGCCCTGCTCAGAAGCTGGCACCTGCCCCGAAATGCAGCCCTGTAGCGCCGGCCCCGCCAGCCCACCTAGGCAATAGATACCCGTGATGGCAAACATCATCCAGCCCTGCGAAGCAAACGCGTACAGCACGAAGCCTACCACATAAAACAGCAGCCCTAGGGTAATAGCGCGGGCCGTGCCAAGCTTGGGGATGAGCACGCGCACCAAGCCGCCCTGCACAATAAGCGCCCCCAGGCCCACCGCGCCCAGCGAGTAGCCAATGAGCTTCTCATCCCAATTGAATTTCAGAATAGAGTAGAAAGTCCACACCGACTGCGTGGCCGAGCCAGCCAGGTACAGCAGCACCAAAGCGACTACCAAGCTGATAATGGCGGGGTACTTACCTAGGCGCAGTAGTGAGGACACGGCATTGGCTCGCGCCCACTCGAAGGGCCGCCGCTGGCTGGTAGGCAGCGACTCGGGCACCAGAAAGAAGCCGTAGAGAAAGTTGCATAAGCTAAGAACGGCCGCTACCATAAAGGGCACCCGCGGCCCAAAGTGCGCAAATAACCCACCTAGGACCGGCCCAATGATGAAGCCCAACCCAAAGGCTGCCCCTACCAGCCCAAAGTTTTGGGCCCGCTTCTCAGGAGTGCTCACGTCGGCGATGTAGGCCGTGGCGGTGGTGAAGCTGGCCCCCGTTATGCCCGCTATAACGCGCCCCACAAAGAGCCAGGCAATGCTCGGCGCCAAAGCCAGAAAAATGTAGTCGCACCCCAGCCCCAGCAGCGAAGCCAGCAGCACTGGTCGCCGTCCGTAGCGGTCGGACAAGCCGCCCACCACCGGCGCAAAGAAGAATTGCGCCGCCGCGTAAGCAAACGACAGCCACCCCGCATACTGCGAGGCCCGGCTCACGCCCTCGCCCGTGAGCTGCTCGATGAGCGTGGGCAGCACCGGAATGATAACCCCCAGCCCGATAACATCGATGAGAATCGTGACGAAGATGAAAGCCAGTGCGGCCGGGCGTTTGGGCGACATACCAGATAAAGTAAAAAAACCTTAGCAAATATTGCTAATAAACCTGGCTGCTAGCCTGGTTGCCTGCCACTGCTTAGGGTGCGCGGACCTAGGTCAGTGTAGCTTAATCGCGTAAGGCCTAGGTAAGTGTCAGGGTGCTTAGCCGCACAGTAGTAGCGCTAACGCAGCACCTTTAGCCCGGACATCCGTATCAAGCTTATTGCCGCTTTCGGCTTGTCCACTCTTCCCCTTCAACACCTTTCATTTCTTCATTACATGAACCAGAAACGCACTTTCGGCAGCATTCTTACCATACTCGGCATCATTGGCATCATTATCGGGGCTTTGGGCTTTTTGGGTATCGGCGGCCTGCACCTAGGCAAAATGAACTCTATTGTGCCCTTTGTTGTGGGTCTCATCTTCTTTTTCTCTGGTATCAACCTGGTAAAGACTACCAGCGACCGCGCCTAAAAATAGGTTGGATGGGATGTAGTAAAAAATAAAGCCCTTGCTAATCAGGTAGAAATGCTAATAGAAGCGCTTTTTTCATCCAACCCCTTGCCATTCCAGAAATTCATCCTACCTTTGCACTCCCAAACAATGCGGGGTGGAGCAGTTGGTAGCTCGTTGGGCTCATAACCCAAAGGTCACTGGTTCGAGTCCAGTCCCCGCTACTAAGCAAAAGGCCGTCTTCTTACCGAAGACGGCCTTTTCTTTTTCATAAATCTACGGCTTCAAAAGAGCGGTACTATCCATAAAACAATGGCATCTGAGTCACACTGGGTAGTGTCACTAGGGCTGCTTATATATTTTATTCAGTTAGCTGGGTGATGCTTACGATTATAGGGTAATATTTCAGAACCTAGACTGAATAGTACGTTCGCTTTTTATGAATAGGATATATTTTAATTAAAATTTGATTCTTCGTAGGAAAACTACTGCCTTGCGGCATTGTTGAGGTCTGAGTCCACGAAACAACTGGCTCACCTACGTTTGCACATGGAGCCGGAAGTACGCCAAAAACCAATCCGATACTACGGAATAGACCTGCTACGCTTTCTGGCCGCATTGGCGGTTGTGCTTTACCACTTCACCTACCGTGGCTTCCATGCCGACCACCTCAGCCCGGTAGAATATCCACGGCTAGGGTCCTTTTTCAAATACGGGTACCTAGGCGTCGAACTGTTTTTCATCATCTCGGGGTACGTGGTATTGATGTCGGCGCAGGGCAAGACGGTCAACCAGTTTTTTATTTCCCGCGTCACGCGGCTTTACCCAGCCTATTGGGTGGCGTGTACGCTCACGTTTTTGGTGGTGTGGCTGCTAGGGCCGCGGCCGCAAGCGGCGGGCTGGTCGCCCATACTCGCCGCGTCAGTTCAGGCCTACTTGCCCAATATGTTGATGCTAAATGACTTCATGGGCTATCCGCACGTAGATGGTGTGTACTGGACGTTGACCATCGAGTTGCTGTTCTACTTCTGGATAGCAGTAGCCATTGCGTTCGGCTGGCTTCGACATTTGCCGCTGGTGCTGGCTGTGTGGCTGGGCTACGCGGCGCTGGCTGGCACGGGCTATGGCAAGGGCATCTTTATGATTGTTCTGTTTCCGCGTTTTGCTCCGTTCTTCAGCGCGGGCATGGTATTTTATCTACTCCAAACTAATCAAGGACGGCGCTGGCAGCTGTATGCGCTGCTCGCCGGGGCCTTTGCCTTGAGCATGCGCAGCGGCAAAACTGTAGCAATGGAGTATGCTACTCTATTCCAGGATGCATTTTCGGTACCTCTCGTTTGTGGCGTCATCGCCTTATTCTTCGGGCTCTTTCTGTTGCTCACGCACCACAAGTTTCAGCTGCCTCATAGGGCGTGGCTGGCGTGGGCGGGCGCCCTCACGTATCCTATCTACTTGCTGCACCACAATATGGGCTACATCGTGTTGCAGCGACTAGGTAGTAGTGTAAACAAGCACGTGCTACTGGCAGGAATGCTGTTGGCCCTAGGGGGGCTAGCCTACGGGCTGCACACCTTAGTGGAGCGGCGCTACAGCAGGCCCCTAGGGCAGCGGTTGCAGCGGTTATTGGCGCGAGCGTAGGATACCGGCGCACTGCCAGTATAGCTACTCAACAGAGGCTGCTGGAAGATTTTAACTAATTAATAATCAAAAGATATTGCTTGAATAGCGATTCTTTTGTAGGCAGAGAGGCAAAGGCGAGCACCGTTTTACCGTAGAGGGCAGCATGTCCTCTTTTACTACTTCTATAGCTGCCCGTGCGCGTCGTTCGTGGGGGCTGTCGTGCATGCTGGTACTAAGTGCCTGGCTAGGGCTGGCCCCGGTTGCCCAGGCCCAGGTGCCGCTCAACCCGGCGGCGCCGGCCGCGGCCGATACTACGCACAAATACGAAAACCCCGCGGGGGTATCGTCACCCGTTAAGAAGCCGTTTTTTAAGAGCAAAGTCTTTAAGGCGGCCATCGTGCCAGCGGTGCTTATTGGCTATGGCGCCTACACCTTCAATGGGGGGGGCTTCTACACCAACCAGGAGGCCCGGCGCGACATCCACCGGCTGTTTCCTAAAAACGATAGCCGTATTGCCGACTACCTCATTTTTGCGCCCTACGTCGAGCTAGGAGCCGTGGCGCTGGCCGGGGTACAGTCGCGCAACGACCGCATCAACGTCTTGCTTATCATCGCCAAAAGCGAGGCCATTATGCTCAGTAGTACCTTCATTGTGAAGGCCTTGAGCCACGAAGAGCGGCCCGATGGCTCCGACAATTTATCTTTTCCATCGGGGCACACGGCGCAGGCTTTTTTGGCGGCCAGCATTGTGCATACCGAGCTACGCGACAAAAGCCAGTGGTACGGCATTGGGGCGTATACGCTGGCTACTGGCGTAGGCGTGCTGCGCATGGTGGTCGATAAGCACTGGCAGAGCGATGTAGTGGCGGGCGCGGGCTTCGGCATTTTGTCGGCGCACTTGGCCTACCTCACGCACCGTAACCGCTGGGGACGCAAGGCCATCGGGCGCGATGTGGGCGTGATGCCCACCTTTTTTGGCAGCACTCCCGGCCTCACGCTCACTTGGCGGCCTAAGTAGGCAAGGTGGAGACCTAGGGGATGAACTGGGACGGATAACAGAGGGAGCTACAAGAATCCTTTAGATTTCCTGCCGTTTTTCACGCATTCACCCCTTCCCTTCCCACCCACCTACTCACATGAAACTACTTCTTGTTGAAGATGAGCCGGCGCTGCGCAGCACGCTCATCGAGTCGCTGCGACAGAGTGGCTACGTCGTTGAAGTCGCCCCCGATTTTGTCCAGGCCTACGAAAAAATCCGGTTGTATCGCTACGACTGTGTATTGCTCGACCTCACCTTGCCTGGCGGCAATGGCCTCGATTTGCTACGTGCCCTCAAGGCCGAAAACCCAGCGGCGGGTGTGCTCATTCTCACAGCCCGCGATACACTCGAAGACCGGGTGGCGGGCCTCGACCTAGGGGCCGACGATTACTTGGTCAAGCCCTTTCACCTGTCGGAGCTCAATGCCCGGCTGCGAGCCATCATTCGGCGGCGGCAGTTTCAGGGGCAGCATCACATTGTGTTTCGCGACTTGCTGGTGTGGCCCGAGCGGGCCGAGGTGCTGGTGCACGGCGAGTCAGTAGCCCTCACCCGCAAAGAATACGACCTGTTGCTGTATCTGCTGGCCAATCCTGGCCGGGTGCTCACCAAAGAGGCCATTGCCGAGCACCTCTGCGGCGATGCCGTAGACACGGCCGACACGTTTGATTTTATCTATACTCACCTCAAAAACCTGCGCAAGAAGCTACAGGAAAAAGGTGCTGATAACTATATCCGGACGATGTACGGCGTTGGCTACAAGCTAAGTGGGGAGTGAGGCAGAAGGCCAGTCAACGGCTTTTGCCCTACCTTGCTCGTGCGCCTGCCATTTACTGTTTTCTTGAATGAAGCTCCTCGCCGCCACCAATCGCTATTACCTAGGCTTGGTGGCGGTGCTGTTTGCGCTGGCGAGCGGGGCGCTGTACTACGGCGTGAATGCAGCGCTGCGCCATGAAGTAGATGAGCAGCTCGGTTTGCACAAGCGGCAGATAGCGGCGCTGGTACAAGCTGGGCAGCCACTCGTGTCTACCCCCTTTGCCGACCAGTTTGTGGTGAGCGCCCGGCCGCGGCGCCTGGGCCTGACCGATACCATCTTGCGCGACAACAACGAGCACACGTGGGTGCCCCACCGGCAGCTTACGTTTCGGCTGCAGGCCCAGGGCCAACCTAGGTGGGTGACACTGCGCAAGTCGCTGGTCGAAACCAACGACCTGCTGGCTGTGGTGCTGGGCATCATGCTGGCGGTACTGGTAGTGCTGATGCTGAGTGTATTGCTGCTTAATCGCTGGCTGAGCGTGCGGCTGTGGCGGCAGTTTTATCACACCCTGGACGCCCTGCGCCGCTACGATTTGCAGCAGCACCGACCACTGGCCCTGCCTAGGCCACGCATTGAGGAGTTTGCCGAGCTAAACCTGGCCGTGACCCACCTAAGCGAGCGCTTGGTGGCCGACTACGAAAACCTGCGCGAATTCACAGCCAACGCAGCCCACGAAACGCAGACACCCCTGGCCATCATGCAGGCCCAGCTCGAGCAGCTGCTGCAAGTATCTGCCCTGAGCGAGAATCCCACTGCAGCGCCGCTGCTGGCCGACCTGTACGGCGCCACGCGCCGTCTGTCGCGCCTGCACCAGGCCCTCGGGTTGCTCAGTAAGATTGAAAACCGGCAGTTTGCCAAGGCGCAGCCGCTCGACCTGGCCGCCGTGCTCGACGAGAAAGTAGACCAACTAGCGCCCCTGCTAGAAGCTCGCGGGCTGCAGCTGCACCGGCACCTGGAACAGGCCCTTGTGCTAGCCATGCACCCAGGCCTAGCCGATTCGCTGCTGCACAACCTGCTGTATAATGCCATCAAGCACAACCAGCCGGGCGGCGACATTACGGTGCGCCTCAGTGCCGAGGCCTTGGAAATCAGCAACCCCGGCCCGGCCATTGAGGGCGACCCTAGCCGATTCTTTGAGCGCTTTCGCAAGCACCACGCCGCTACTGAGTCGCCGGGCCTGGGCCTGAGCATCGTGCAGCAGATAGGCGCTTACTATGGGTTCGCGGTTACCTATTGCTACGCGGCGGCGGGGCAGCGCCATACGCTGCGGGTAGCGTTTCGGCCCGCAGCAGCCTAACTGCCCCTAGGTGGGCTACGTACCTTGCAGCAATCTTACGCTGCTCTCATGTCCGATTTAGCTCCCAAGCTCACCCACCTCAACGAAGCTGGCCAGCCCGCCATGGTCAATGTTGGCCCGAAAGCCATGACGGCCCGCCTGGCCCGCGCCCGCGCCCGCGTGCGCCTCGGGGCCGATATCCTGGCCTTGGTGCAGGCCGGCGACTTGCCCACCCGCAAAGGCCCGGTGTTTCAGACAGCCATTATTGCGGGGGTGATGGCCGCTAAGAAAACGGCCGACCTCATTCCGCTCTGCCACCCCCTAGGGATGGACGATTGCCAAATCACCATCGAGACTGTGCAGCCCGACAGCTTGGTAATCGAGTGCACCGCCCGCGTCACCGGCAAAACCGGCATCGAGATGGAGGCCCTGACTGGCGCCTCCGTGGCTGCCCTCACCGTGTACGACATGTGCAAAGCCATGTCGCACGATATTGTGATTGAAGAAATTAGACTGCTGGATAAAACCGGTGGCAAGTCTGATTTCCATCACGCCGACTAGCGTGCCCTAGGTGCTGCCAGCTAGTTCTTTTGCGCCATGATTGGGCTTCAAACCTTAGCAGCGTTTTACGCCGACCGGCTGCCCCTGCTTCAGCCCGATGGGCTGCGGGGCGGGGCTTTCAGCGCGTGGCGGCTAGAAGATTTTCTCGCCGATATGGCACTGGTGGGCGTGTATAGCCGCAAGGATTTTTACAAAATAACCCTGACTACTGGGCCAGCCACCTACCTCTGCGCCGACCAGCGCCTGACACTGGCCCCCGGCGAGCAAGCCCTGGTGTGCACCAATACGCAGGTGCCCTACACCTGGGACGTGCCCGCAGATGGCGCGTGCCGCGGCTACTGCTGCGTGTTCACCGAGGCATTTTTGCCCGCTCACACGCACCTGCGGCCAGCCGACTGGGCCGTGTTTGCGCCCGACAAGCCCGCATTTTTTCGCCTCACGGCTGCCCAGGCCAGGGCGTTTGGCGAGCTGTTCGAAAAGATGCTGACCGAGCAGGCCTCAGACTATCCTTACAAGTACGAGCTGCTGTACCACTACCTCATGGAGTGCATTCATGGGGCACTGAAGCTGGAGCCCGTGGCCGAGCCACACGGGGCCACGGCTGCTACCCGGCTGGCGGCGGCCTTCGGCTCATTGCTGGCGAGCCAGTACCCCATCATCACGCCCGCGCGGCAGCTGGCGCTGCGCACGCCCCAGGCCTTTGCCGACGCCCTGGCCGTGCACGTCAACCACCTCAACCGGGCCCTGAAAGCTGCCACTGGCAAGACCACTACGCAGCTGCTGGCCGAGCGCCTGGTGCAAGAGGCACGCACGTTGCTGCGGCATACCGACTGGCCTATCAGCCACATCAGCCACTGCCTGGGCTTTGAGGAGCCGACGCATTTTACCCGTTTGTTTCGCAAGTATGCGCACTGCTCGCCGTCGTCGCTGCGCTCGGTTTGATTGGGGTCAGCATCCGTTTGAATCGTATTAGCCGGCCCCTGGCCACCTAGGGGACCTTTGTAGTGCCTTCGGGGAAGAGTTTTCCCGAAGGGCTTCACCCCTACTTTCTCTTTCATGAAAACGTGGTTCATCACAGGCACTTCGACCGGCTTCGGGCGCCTGCTCACCGAAAAACTCTTGCAGCGTGGCGACCGGGTGGCCGCCACTGTGCGTCAGCCCAGCGCGCTCGATGCGCTACAAGCGGAGTACGGCGACCGCCTCTGGGTAGCCGTGCTCGACCTTACCGATACCGCCGCCATTCGCCAAGTAGTTGATGCGGCCTTTGCCGACCTAGGCCGCATCGACGTGGTTGTGAGCAACGCCGCCTACGGCCTATTTGGCGCCGCCGAAGAAGTAACCGACGAGCAAATTCGCCACCAGATTGATACCAATCTCATCGGCTCGATGCAACTCATTCGGGCGGCCCTGCCGCACCTGCGGGCGCAGGGTGGCGGCCGGCTCATGCAGGTATCGTCGGCCGGCGGCCAAACGACTTATCCCAATTTTAGCCTCTACCACGCCACCAAGTGGGGCATTGAAGGCTTTGTTGAAACGGTGGCCAAGGAAGTAGCGCCTTTCAACATCGAGATAACCATTGTGGAGCCTGGTGCCACGCCCACCGGCTTCGGCACGGGCCTAGTGAGCGCTCCTGCTATGCCCGAATACGACCAGACGCCGGCCGGCGACGTTCGCCGGGGCCTCTTCAATGGCGACTTCCCCATTCCCAACGATGCCGATAAAATAGCGCAAGCCATGCTCGACTCGGCTAGCCAACACCCGGCCCCGCTGCGCCTAGCGCTCGGCCCTGATACCTACGCCGATGTGCGCGCCGCGCTGGTAGCGCGCTTGGCCGCCCTTGATGCGCAGCAAGACCTAGCCCTGTCGGTCAAGGCCGATGCCTGAGCTACCTAGGGATGCGCGGCGACCCACACGGTACCGTCTTCGTACTCCTCTTTCTTCCAGATGGGTACGACTTCCTTCAAGGTGTCGATGATGTACTCGCAAGCAGCGAAGGAGTCGGCCCGGTGGGGCGTGGACACGGCTACTACTACCGCTACATCACCAATTTCTAGGGTGCCGTGGCGGTGCGAGACGGCTATTTTGCGTAGCATGGGCCACTTTTCCTGGGCCATCTCGGCCACGCGGCGCAACTGGTGCAGGGCCATGGGCGGGTAGGCTTCGTAGTGCAGGCGCACCACGCGGCGGCCCTCACTGCGATTGCGCACTGTGCCGATAAAAGCATTAACGGCCCCGGCTTCTTCCGACTCGGCGGCTTGCAGCACGGCCGCTACATCAATGGGCTGGTCGGTGAGGTCGATTTGCATGAAATAAAGTGTTAGTTGATAAGCAATAGCGCTTGTCATTGCGAGGAGGCACGACGAAGCAATCGCACCAGGACGAGCCCACCAGGTGCGATTGCTTCGTCATGCCTCCTCGCAATGACAGACGTTTTTAGTTCTTAACCCCCGCTTACGGGCGGAATCAGCGCGATTTCGTCGCGCTCATGCAGCACGACATCGTCGGCAGCGTACTCATTATTGACCGCTACGGCGAGGCTGCGCAAGCCCGCCAGCTCGGGGTAGGTGCGGCGCAAGTCGGCGAGCAGCCCAGCAGCCGATTGGCCAGCGGGTGCGTCGAGGGTCAGGGAGGACTGCCCTACTATCTCGCGGGCAATGCCAAAAAGGGCAATGTTAATATTCACGATAACAGGTTGATTGAAGCGATAATACTAGCCGCCTATCGTGGCCATGCTCTCAAAGTTGAGCTGGTGCACGGGACGCTGGCGCTCGGCCTCGAAGCCATTGGCCGCGCGGTGGTAAAACGCCTGACCTAGGGCCTCGGCAATCTCTTGGTCGGAGGAGCCGCCGCGCAGCAGGGCGCGCAGGTCGAGCACGCCTTGGTCGTAGAGGCAGGTTTTGATGCCACCCTCGGCCGTGAGGCGCAGGCGATTGCAGGTGCCGCAGAAGGTGCGCGAGTACGCCGCAATGATGCCAATGCGGCCTACGTGGCCGGCCACGGTGTACTCGTCGGCGGTGGCGCCGGCCCCAGCATAGGCGGGCACTAGCGGCCCTAGGTGGGCCTCCAGGTGCTGCCGAATGCGGCGGTGGTTCCAGGGCAGCGACTCGGGCGTGGCTACGTGGCTGCCGCCATTGAAGGGCATTTCCTCGATGAAGCGCACCTCCACCGGTAGCTCGCGGGTGAGCTCGGCTAGCGGCACTAGGTCCTGGATGTTGCGGTCGCTCATCACCACGGCGTTGATTTTGAGCTGAATACCGGCATCGAGCAGTGCATGAAACGTGCGCATGACCTGCGGCAGCTCGTCGCGCCGCGTGATGTCGAAGAAGCGCTGCCGGTCTAGGGTATCGAGGCTGAGGTTGACGGCCTTCACACCAATGCGGGCCATGGTGGGCACGTGCGGCGCGGTGAGTACACCATTGGTCGTCAGGCTGAGGTCGTTGATGCCAGGGATTGCGGCCAGGCGCTCCATGAAAGGCACTAGGTCGCGGCGCACAAAGGGCTCGCCACCGGTGAGGCGCACCTTGCGCACGCCCAGGCTGGTCATGATGCTGACCAGGCGTAGCATTTCCTCATAGCTAAGCAGCTCGTGCTTAGGCATGTACTTAATGCCCTCTTCGGGCATGCAGTAGAAGCACCGCAAGTTGCAGCGGTCGGTTACAGCTAGGCGCAGGTATTCCAGGGGCCGGCCGTGGGCGTCTAGTAACGGGGTGGGCGTGGAAAAACTACTCATGCGGAAACCTAAAGAAGCCTGGGATTGCCAGGCTATGTACTACCCTAAACGCTAAGTGGGGGTTTTCATTCATTTCAACCCAATACCGTTATATAAGGTTGGGAATAACGGGGGTGGATAGTTGTCAGTTGCGAGTACCTAGGTATCAAAGCTGCCTTATGAAATCGCAAAAAAATGCGTTTGTCATGCAGAGCGCAGCGAAGCATCTCGCGTGCTGCACTAACTTCAAAAACGTTAGGAATTACTGCAGCGAGCGAGATGCATCGCTACGCTCTGCATGACCTGATGAAGGCCATGCTAGAGAGTTTACTGACAGCTAACTCAATACTCTTCTATTCCACCGCTGAGGGTGCGCACGTTGTCGTAGCCTAGGCTTTGGAGCAGGGCCACGGCTTGGGCGCTACGCACGCCGCTCTGGCAGTACACCACTACCGGGCCCTGGCGCGGCACCTCGGTGGCGCGGTCGGCGAGCTGAGGCAGCGGCAGTAGCACGGCGCCCGGCAGGTGGCGGCGCTGGTACTCCAGCGGGTTGCGCACATCCAGCAGTAGCGGTGGCTCTGGCGCGGCTAGCAGCGCTCGTAGTTCGCTACTAGTGAGCAAGCTATTAGCCGGGGTAGGTGCACAACTGGCGTCGATATAATCGGCGGGGTTAGCCGTGTCGAGGTTGATGAGGCTCTGTACCGCGTCGCGCTTGAAGCGTAGCGTGCGGCTCTGAAAGCTCAGCGTATCGAGTATCCAGAGGCGGCCGCTGAGCACGTCGCCGAGCCCTAGGACTACTTTCAGTGCCTCGGTAGCCTGCACCGTGCCGATGAGGCCGGGCAGCACATTGAGCACGCCGGTGGTATTACAATCGGGCGCTTCGGCGGCGCTCGGCGGCTCGGGGAAGAGGCAGCGATAGGTAGGGCCGCCTTGGTAATTGAACACCGAAACTTGCCCCTCAAACTTGTAGATAGCGCCCGACACCAGCGGCTTGCCCAAACTCACGCAGGCATCGTTGAGCAGGTAGCGGGTCGGAAAATTGTCGGAGCCATCGACCACTACGTCGTAGGCACCTACTAGCTCGCGCACGTTGTCGGGGCTCACGCGCACGCGGTGCACTTCATACGCTACGAGGTCGTTGAGGCGACCTAGGGCACGGGCAGCGGCTTCTACTTTGGGCTGGCCCACGTCGGCGGGGCCGTACAAAATTTGGCGCGGCAGGTTGGTCAGCTCTACTTGGTCGGCGTCGGCCAGCCCTAGGGTACCCACGCCGGCCGCGGCTAGGTATTGCAGGATGGGGCAGCCTAGGCCACCGGCACCCACTACTAGCACCCGCGCCTGGCGCAGGCGTTCTTGGCCAGCCTCGCCAATTTCAGCGAGTTGGAGGTGGCGGCGGTAGCGCTGGCGCTCAGCAGGAGAGAAAGTAGACATAGTAAGCAATTTAAAATCGTTTGTCATTGCGAGCGCAGCGAAGCAATCGCACCAGAATGGCGCGGCTGAACAGGTGCGATTGCTTCGCTACGCTCGCAATGACAAACGGCTGTTATTGCTAAACTGTCTGCTTAAGCATTCAGTTTACAGCCCATAGGTCACGGTGAGGTAGTAGAGGCCGCCCACGCTGGGGCCTCCTAGGTAGCTCACATAGTATTGGTTGAGTACATTGCTGGCACCGAGCTTGAGGCGTACCTGGGGCGCGGCCGGCAGCTGGTAGCTCAACTGAGCATCGAGCGTGCTGTAGGCCGGCACGTCGCCATTGACCAGAAAGGTCTGCGAGTAGTAGCTGACTTGGTGGCGAAAATTCAAGCCGAAGCCGAAGTTGCGGTAGGCGTTTTCGTTGGCCAGGCTGACGTTGTATATCCAGCGTGGGGTGTTGAAGCCGTCTTCGAGGCCGTCGCCGTTTTCGGTGCGGTCGAGGCGGGTGTAGGTGGCGTTGGTGCCCAGCAAGTAGCCGCCGGCCAGGTTGTAGCGAAGGCCCGCCGAGCCGCCGTAGTTGTACACCTGGCTGCGCGAATTGGTCCAGAGGCGGTAGCGAGCTTGGGTGGCGCGGGTGTTGAGAGCGGTAGCCACGGCGTTCAGGCTGTTGTCGGCCGTAATGGGTAAGTAGTTGGCTTGCTGCGGGTCGCGCAGGGGTGAATTGGCGGCGTTGGCCGTGCCGATTGGCACGTAGGCCTCGACCTGGGCGATAAAGTCGCGGTACGAGTTGTAGTAGAAATCGACATCGACCAGCAGCCGGCCACCTTCCCCAAACGCCGCTTTGTAGCCCACTTCGAGCGACTTAATGTACTCGGGCTTCATGTAGGTGTAAGGGTTTTTCTGCAAGGTGCCCTGATTGGCCAGGATGGCGGCGGCCCGCTTTTGGGCAGTGGTTTGCGAAGAAGTGTTGGCGTTAACAGCAGCCGTTACTTGATTATTAAACGCGTCGATGCTAGCGCGGGTGTAGCTGTTCTCAAATACTCCATCGCTCATCACGCGCAGCCCGCCAATGCGCTTTACCTGGCCGCTGTTCACGTTTGAGAAGCCCTCAAACAAGCTCGGGAAGCGGTAGCCGCTCTGGTAGCTAAGGCGAAAGTTTTGGCGCTGCGTAGGCGAATACACAGCTGTGAAGCGCGGGTTAAACTTCACGTTGAAGTAGTCATTTTTATCAACGCGCAGCGTGGCCGTCAAGCGTATTTTCTCCTGAAAAAGCCGTCCTCCCGCCTGCACAAAGCCCCCGGTTTTAGAGTACGTCAGGTTATCACCTAGGGCGTCTTTACCCGGCTCTGGGTTCACGAAGTAGTTGCCATCGGGCACCACGAGGTAGGTGCGGTGGTCGGCGCCTGCCAGCAGGTCTAGCTTGTCCGTCAAGGATTTGCCGCTGCGGCGTAGGGCTTCCGCAATATTTACCTGGGTTTCGCCGTGCAGCAGTTTGGCTTGCACGCGCAGGGCAGCGCCCTGGTCCCAGTTGTTGATGTTTTGTAGCTGACTCAGGCGCTGATTGAAGGCCTCGGTGCCGGGCTGGAGGCGGCCGGCATCGGCGGCTTGGCGGGCGGTGGCATGGGCGGCTGCTACGCTGGCTCCGCCAGCGGTGGCGTTCCAGGCGCTAGTGTAGTCGGCGTTCCAGGTAGCATCGGGCTTGTAGCTGCGGTCGATGTTCTCGCCCATCGAGCGCAGGTTGTAGCTGTGGCCGGTGTTCTCCTGGGTGAGGTAGGCGCGGGCCTGCACCACGGGCGTCGTCAGGGTCAGGGCGTGCTGCTGCAAGTGGTAGTCTTGCAGCCGGAAGCGGTTTGAGCGCTGGTACACATTGTCGAAGCCCGCCACGCGGTAGGTATACGCCAGCTCCACGCCCGGCCGAAAGCGGTAGTGCAGCGCCGCATCGGCCTTGAGCGTCCGAATGTTATAGTCCACCAAGTCGCGCTCGTTGTAGCCGGTGCGGGCCACCGAATACTGCTTGCCGCCTAGGGTCAGCGTCGAGCGGTCCGACGACTCGTTGCCGTAGCTGCTCACCGGGTCGCGAGCCGGGTTGTCGGCCCCGAAGAGGCCCGTGGTGGCGTTGCCCTGGCCGTTGATGTCGGTCTGGTCGTTGGCTATCCAGTCGAAGGCCCGCAGATAAGTAGCATTCACCTTGAAAGCCAGCTTGTCGGCCAGCAGCACCTTGGCGTAGCGCACACTGGTTTCGGAGTAGCTAGTCGAAGAGCCGCCCTTCTCCCCAAACGTCTTCACGTTGGGGTCGTTGAGGTGATTCACGCCCGTTTGCTGGCGCACGCTCAGGCCCTCGTAAGTGAACGGGTTCTTGGTCGTGAAATTGGCCAGGCCATTAATGGCATTGAGGCCGTAGAGCGCGGCGGCCGTGCCGGGCACCACTTCTACATTCAGAATGTCGAGGTCGCTCGGCCCCAGCACGTTGCCGATGGGCCCGCCAATGTGGGGCGCCTGGTTGTCCACGCCATCCACGAGCTGAGCAAAGCGCACATTGGTCGTATTCGTGAAGCCCCGGGCGTTTATCACCTTAAACCCCAGGCTGGGCGTGATAACCTGCACGCCCTTCAGGTTCTCGATGGCATCGAAAAACGACGGCGCCGCCGACAGCCGAATGGCCCGCGGGTTGAGTTTCTCCACCGTCACCGGCGATTGCAAAAAGCTCTCCTCCACCCGCGAGGCCGACACCACCACCTCGTTGAGGTCGGTGTGCAGGGTGTCTTTGGGCACGGGCGGGCGGGGCACCCTAGGGCTCTGAGCGTAAGCCGCTGGCGCACTAACGGCTACAAACACCAGCGAAGTGGCAACTGCACCGAGCGCTAAAAGCCGATAGCGAACTGTAGAAAGTACCAATTTCAAAATAGGCTTCTTCGTTATATTTTGAAAGATATAACGGGGCATGCCGTTTTTTGTTTTGCCCTAGGTTGGCGTCGGTAGGGGGAGCTAACCTATCAGTAGTATGCTAAGCAATGACTTAGCATCGCGCTGCCGCCTAGGTGCCTTTTCCTTATGAATCGATTCGACCGCATCACGGCCATTCTTATTCAGCTGCAAGCCAAACGCGTGGTGAGTGGCCCGGCCCTAGCCGAGCGGTTTGGCGTGAGTTTGCGCACGATATACCGCGACTTGCGCACGCTAGAACTGGCCGGTGTGCCACTCTTCGGCGAGGCGGGCGTAGGCTACTCGCTGGCCGAGGGCTACCGGCTGCCGCCCGTGCTATTTACCCGCGAAGAGGCTACCGCCTTGCTCACGGCCGAAAAGCTGGCTGCCCGCCTCACCGATGCGCCCACGGCGCAGCTCACCGGCGCGGCCATGGACAAGCTGCGCGCCGTGCTGCGCCGCCCCGACCGCGACCACCTCGAAACCCTTGCGCCCCACATCCAGGTGCTCGGCCCCACCAGCCGGGCCGGCCACCCCGCCGATGCCCACCAACTGCTGCTTACGGCCGTAGCCACGCAGCGAGTAGTGCACCTGCGCTACCAGGCCGCGGCCGCCGAGGCGCCCAGCCAGCGCGACATCGAGCCTATCGGCCTGTACCTGAGCCAGCAGTGGCACGTGGTGGCCTACTGCCGGCTGCGACAGGCCTTTCGGGAGTTTCGCCTCGACCGCATCGAGCACCTGGCCCTAGGTGCAGAAGTGTTTGCGGCCCGCCCCGAAACCTTGCAGCACTACTGGGCCGCCCAGGCCGAGCGCGGGCGAGCCAAGGAAAAAGTCGTGCTGCGCTTCCAGCCCGCCGCTATGATGCCCGAGGCCGCGCGGCGCCTTCACGATACCAAGCGCCAGTATGGCTGGGCTCATGAGCAGCCGCTGCCCGATGGCAGCCTGGAAATGACCTTGTTTCTGGGTTCGCTGCCTTACCTAGCCGCCTGGCTGCTGCCCTACGCGGGGGCCGTGGCCGTAGTGGAGCCGCCCGCGCTGCGCACCCACCTAGGCGAGCTGGCGCAACGGGCGCACGATTTTTTTTGCACCTCAGACTAGGCTGCTGACACAGGGCTGTCAGTAGAGGCCAGGACTTTTGTAGGGTCAAGCAACAACGCTTTTGTTCAACCCTTCATTTTTCTTGATGCCATGTTTAACGTGCTAACTTCCATCAATTGGCTAAGTGTGCTGGTCGCTTTTGCGGCGTATTTTATGCTGGGTGCCCTGTGGTACATGGTGCTGTTTCCCAAGCCCTACCGGGCCTCACTAGGTAAAGAGCACGAGCCGGCCGCTGGTCAAAGCCAAGACCCGCTCTACATAGTGGGGCCGGCCGTGTGCGCGCTCCTCATCACCATTACCTGCGCCGTACTGCTCTACGCGCTCCATATCAATACCTATGGTCCCGCCCTAGGCTTTGCGCTGCTGGTGGGGGTAGGGTACCTGGTGAGCAATACAGTCAACATTGCCATCAACCCCAATATGCCGCGGCCGTTCTTCTATGGCCTCATCACCGGCAGCTACCACCTGGCGGGCATGGTGTTCGTCAATCTGATTTTGGTGGCTATGAAATAAACCGACTGTAGCCGGCCATGAAGCTCACCAGGCAACCTACAACCTTTTGCCCTAGTAGCCCGCAGCACTGGCGCGAGTGGCTGCAAGCGCACCATGCCACGGAGCAGGCCGTGTGGCTGATTTACTATAAGAAGGCTGCCAACCAGCCCAGCCTAACCTGGAGCCAGGCCGTGGACGAAGCACTGTGCTTTGGGTGGATAGATAGCCAGGCTAAGCCGCTAGATGGCGAGCGGTACCAGCAGTATTTCAGCCGCCGCAAGCCTACCAGCGGGTGGTCGAGGGTCAATAAAGACAAAGTAGCGCGCCTACTTGCCGAAGGCCGCATGACTCCATATGGCCTCGCTAGCATCGAAGTCGCTCAGCAAAACGGCTCGTGGTCGCTGCTCGATGAGGCCACTGCCCTAGTGCTGCCTGCCGACTTAGCGCTAGCTCTAGAAAGCGTACCGGCCGCCCATCGCTACTTTCTGAGCCTGAGCAAATCAGTGCGGCAAAACGTGCTGCAATGGGTAGCTCTTGCCAAGCGGCCCGCTACGCGCCAGCAGCGCATAGCCGAGATAGTGGAGTCAGCTGCCCAGCAACTCAGGCCCAAGCCATTTCGTCGGTAGCAAAAGATGCCCCTAGGTACTCCTTATCTACTGATGGCGCGAGGCTGCGCCCGTGCCGACTACTTCGTTGGCCAGAGGAACTCTTAAAATAAGAGACTTGGTCAACTAATTTTTATTAAAAACGGGTCATGCAGAGCGTAACGAAGCATCTCGCGTGGTTACGTCTGCAAGCGTTGAAGATTACTGCGCCACGCGAGATGCTTCGCTACGCTCTGCATGACCCGTTTTTAAGTTTCTGTTTCTTCAGGAGACAGGTATAGTTTCCAGGCGCTACTGGTACAGCCGAGCCGTTTCGTCGGCCAGAAACTGCGCAAACCGAGCTTGCATGGCCTGAAACTCGGCCACCGCCTGAGCGCCGGCTTCGGTAAGGGCCGCCCCGCCGCCATGAGCACCGCCGGCCTGGGTGCCCACCAGCGGCTGCCGGGCTTGAGCATTCATAGAGCTTACTAGGTCCCAGGCTTTTTTATACGACATGCCCATCTCCTTGGCCGCCCGCGAGATAGAGCCCGTGGCCGCGATACGCTCGAGTAGTTCGAGCCGCCCAATGCCTAGAAAGCGGTCGGCCGGGCCTTCTATCCAGAGGCGGCCATTGGCGCGGAACGATTGGTTTTCGGCAAAAAGCTCGTGCATGAAGTAAAAGTCAGCAGTAAATCAGCAGGCGCAAAGCGAACCAATAAATGAAATGCCTTCCTACAACGCCGAGGCGCCTAAGTCGGTTGTTGTAGTAGCCACGCTACGGCATCAGCCTCGGTATCGAAGGAGCGGTAGCGCAGCGGCAGGCCACTCACATTGGTAGTAATGTAGGCCGTGGCTAGGCGCGTATAGGTATCGGTCGATAACACAACGGCTCCCGCCCGGTAGCCTGCTTCGCGCACGGCCTGGGGCAGCCATATTTGCGTTATCCACTGCTGCTCGGCCGGCGAAAAGGGCTTCATCGCCACCTGGTTTACCAAGATGCGACTCCAGCCACGCTTTTGTAGCAGCAGCGCCATATTGGTAAATAAGGCTTGCGTATCGGCCAAGGTACGCGGCTGAGCGGTCCAGTGCGCCCGCAAAAACCGAGCAGGGTCGGCGGCTAGCTGGCCGGCAGTATTTGCAAAAAGAAGGGTTGACTCGGCCGGCATGAAGGCCAAAGATAGTGGCTCGCCGCAGGGTACCCTAATCTCCTAGGTGCCGGCTAGCCCACTCGCTGGAGCCAAGCGATGGCCTGCGCCGTGTCGTCGAAGGAGCGGTAGCGCAATGGCAGGCCGCCTACATTGGTCGTGATGTAGGCCGTGGCCAGGCGCGCGTAGGTATCGGTAGACACCACAATAGCTCCGAAGCGGTAGCCACCCTCGTGCACGGCGCGCGGTAGCCACTCCTGTATCCAGGCTTGCTCGGCGGGCGAGAACGACTGCATCAACGTCTGGTTGGCCAGTACTTTGGCCCAGCCACGCTGCTGTAAAGTCTGAGCCATGGTGGTGAGCAGGCCCTGGGTATCGGCCAGGGTGCGGGCAGCCCCGGACCAGTCCATGCGTAAAAATCCGGCAGGGTCGGCCGTGAGCTGGCCGGCGGTGTTCTTAAATAAAGCGGGCAAGGCAGCTGTCATTGAAGCACAAAAGTAACCTAGGGGCGTGAGAGCCGGCTGAAGATGCGCGGGCGGCTTGCCGAGGCCAGCCGCTACTACCTAGGTGGTGGAAATAAGTAGGCGGTGCTGGGCGTTGGGCAAGGGTGAACGCCGAGGCATCCGCGCCCGGTTGCCGACCTTTGTTAGTATGATGCGCCTTCTGTTGCTGTTTTTTGGTCTGGCCCTGCTGGCGGCCTGCACCGATGTGTCCGAAAAAAATGCCCAGCGACTCGATTTTATTGGTAGCACCCGCTTCACGGCGAGCAATAAAACGACTACGGTGCCCGGCGATACGCTGGCCAGCCGCATCTATGCAGAGGCCAACCCCGACGACCCCAGCCAGCTCCTAACCCGCCTGCGTATTACTGTGCGGTACACGCCGCGCCGCAATCCGTTTCTGTACCCTACGCCGGTGAGCTCCCTCAACCGCGATTCTATCAACAAAAATCCCGATGGAGGCTTCATCTACCTCGATACGCTGCTGAGTGCCAATCCGGCCACTTCTAAAAGCTTGTTGTTTACGTCGGTGTTTGGGGTGCGCACCACTACCGGCTCCGAACGCTGGGAATACGAGCTGCTTTCGCCCGATACGGTGGTGCTAGCCAGCCGTGCTTTCTTAGTGAGCATGCGCCGCCCCGACTCGCTCAACACTTACCACGACTACGTTCTGAAGCTAGTATCGCCAGCCAACCGGCCCGGGGCCCGGCGCTTTTTGCACTTGCGAGCCGGCCTAGCCCTGCCCGCTTATACAGTGCTAAACACAACTACCAGCCGCCCCGCCAGCCAAGCTGCTTTACAAAAGCTGACCGACCTCATCTTGCTGCCCGATGGCCTGACGCTGGTAACGCCCGACGCGCCGGCATCTGGTATTTTTAAGCTTGACGCCCAGCGCTGGCCGGCGGTCAACCGCCGCGCCACGCGCATCTACCTCACCACCCAAACGGACACCACGTTTGGTGCCCTGTTCACCAATCAGGCTATCCAAGCAGCCTTCACTGCCGCTTCTTCAGGCGCTGCCACCGACGGCCGAGTCATCGGCCCGGTGCGAGCAGGCCAGGTGTATGCCTTTCGCACCGCCGATACTACGCCGCGCTACGGTGTACTGCTAGTTGTGAGTGTGCCCGTTTCTACCTCTACTACCACCACCACGGGCTTGCGACTGCAAGTGCGCATGGCTAAGTAGCCAGCGCCTATTACTGCGGCCAGCACGTGGTTCGCCCTAGGTTTCCCACGTGGCTAGAGCTTCAGCTTATATCTGTTTGGCATCGCTACAGAAAGAAGGCCCGCCGAGCAAAATGCTCGGCGGGCCTTCTTTCTGTAGCGATGCTGCCTAAGGCTAGAACGTGAATCCTGCCGTGAGGGTAGTGGTGAAGCGGTCGTTTTTAACCTGCACCGTAGGCTGGCTAGCGCTATTGCTGAGCTCGTAGGGTGAGTAGTAGGTATTGTAGCGACTATACACGCCGGCTGCGTCTAGGAAGAAGTTGCCAGTGCGTAATCCAAGGCCCGCGGTATAATTGTTCTGAGCAAGGTTAGTGGCGCTCTGATTCAGCACCGTAGTAGCCGTGTAGGGCGAGCCGTAGCGGGCATAGCCTAGGCGCACTCGGAAGATGTCAAGCCGTGCCTCACCGCCAAAGCGCAGGTTCACAGCCTTGGCATAGTTCTGCTGGATGTAAGCATTCGTGTCCGAGAAGTCGGCGTTGTCGCCTAGGGTGCTGCTGGGATTACTATCGAGGCGTGCCTGCTGGTAGCCCACATATTCTATATCGCCGGTCAAAAAGCCATACTTACCAATCGTGACGGCCACCCCACCATTGGCCCGGAAGGGCGTGGTAATGTTGTAGGCGTACTGATTGGTACCAGTGCTGGGGGAATAGTTCTCAGATGGGTTGCTAGGAGAGTTAAAATTGGTGGTGAGCGACTGGCTGTATGTGTCGGTCATGCGCATCCAGGTGGGCGTTTGTACCGAAGCCCCAATGCGCACGGCGTCCACAACGCGATAAATCAGCCCTAGGCGCGCATTGAAGCCGGTGCCGCTAGTTTGCACATCATCGTAGAGAGCGAGGTTGACAAACGGCGTACTCTGGTCACTTTCCGACTCCGTCAGGGTGCGCCGCGAGTGAAAATTCGACGTTACGATGCCCAGCCCCAAACCGATGTAAAGCTTGTCGCGATACGAGCCGCCGTAGGCCAAGTCAAACTGTGACATTGAGCCTGTAGTCTGGATACGCTCGCCCTGCACAATGTCACCCCGCCGTGTCTGCGTCAGCAGCGTATCCTGGCCGCGTTTCCCTGTATCTACCTCCGTGAGAAATGCGCCGTAACCTAGGCCATCGAGGGTAGTATACCCATTTTTGTACTGGTCTTCAATGCTGCCGTTGTTAGTACCCGTGAGGGGCACGCGGTACTCACGCAGGCGCTGTAGCAGCGATGTATTGTCGTTGACGGTACCTGAGTAATTAGAGCCCCCGTTGAAATCAGCGATGCGCGTGAAGCCAATGGCAAACGCCCCGCCCTTCCAAGCGCTATCGTCATTGCCGTAGCCTAGGCGGCTGCGACGCGACGAAAACACGGCACCCCCGCTGAAGTTGAAGTTGTTAGCATTTTGGCTAAGTGGCCCGGCAGGCTTGGTGCTGTTGAGCAGCGTTCCTTCGCCCTGCCCAATGCTGAAGCCGGGCGTAATCTGAATCTCAGACTTTTGGTATAAACCTAGGCCGGCGGGGTTCGAGCTCACGCTGCCGTAATCAGCCCCAAGGGCCACGTTGGCCCCACCGATACCTAGGGTGCGGGCTGAGCCCCCAAATTGGAGCCGAGAGTAGCGCAACGCGTCGTCAGCGTTCTGGCCATAGCTGTAGCTGGCCTGCCCAAGCGCCAGAGGCAGGCTAAGCCAGAGAATCCGTTTTTTCATAGGAAAAAGGAGAGAAAAAAAGGAGCCGGCCGTGGGGCCGGCTCCCTGCGAAACACGTTTCAGCAAAAAGAAAAGCCAGATGCAAGCGGCCTAGCGGCCGCGGCGGCCACCGCCACCCCCGCCAAAGCCGCCGGCAGCACCCCCGCCCCCACCGCCTCCGCCAAACGACGGGGCTGGCGAAGGAGCAGGCTGGAAGCTACGCTGCTCCATGCGCTGCTGCTGGAAGCCGCGGTCGGGCTGCGAGTAAGCACGCTGCTGCTGCTGTGGTTGTGAGAAGGCGCGTTGCTGTGGCTGCGAGAAGCCGTTTTGAGCACCGTTGTTGCCGCCTCCATTGGGCTGGGCACCAAATACATCGCGGAAGAAACCACCGCGGCGCGGCTGCGGAGCACCAGGGTTATTAGCAGCTGCATCGGTGCGCGGCTGGTTGTAGCCACCGTTGGTGCCTGCATCCATCGAGCGCCAGCCGCCGCGGTTGCCAGCGTTCGGCGAGTTGGGGTTCACGGTAGGCTGGTCGAAACGACGGCCACCCGTGGTGGGCTGGGCCCCCGTAATGGCCGTGGGGTCGTTGCCAGTAAGCTGGCCAGGGGCCGGAGCGGCGGCATTGCCAAAGCCCGAAGCAGCGCCGCCTACCACGCGGCGGCCTCCAATCACACCCGACGAGCCAGGCGCCCCACCAGGGTTACCAGGATAACCTGCGTTGCCAGGGTTCATGCCTCTTGATGCGCCTACCGCATTAACGGCCCGGCCATCGCGCCGACCTACTCGAATAGCATCGCGGTCGTAGCCATTGGGATAGCCACCATTCACGATGGCATTTTTGTAAACGTAGCGACGGGCTCCGCCGTAACCACCCTCATAGTAGTTGCCACCATAGTAGCCACCGCCCCCGTAGGGGTACCGGCCATAAGCATAGTAGGGCGAGTAGCCGTAGCCGAACGGCGAGCCAAAACCATAGGGATAGCCAAACCCACCGAAGCCGTAGCCAAACCCGAGGCTGAAGCCCGAACCATAGCCATAGCCGAAGGGCGAGAAGAAGGGGTCATAAAACCCAGCGTAACCCGGATAGCCTAAGCCATAACCGAAGGGGCTGTAGCCGCCAAAGCCACCTAGGCCATAGCCGAAGCTCAAGCCAGTGCCGTAGCCAAAGGGCGAGCCGTAGAACGACGGCGACACCGACCAATTGGGCGTGTAGTTGTAGCTGCTTACGCCAGGCCCAGTGTAGGGCTGACCAAAGCCACTAGGCGATGCCGAAGTGTAGCTATCGTCGTAGTAATCAGTACCAGCATCCGTACCCTGCGTGCCACCCTGGTAGTCGGGGTTAGCATCTTCAGTGGTTTGGGTGGTCTGGGTTTGCGCACGAGCCGTCTCGTAGCCATAGCCATTCGACTGGTTAGTGGCATACGGCGTCACGGTTGTGCGGTCGGCCGAGGAGTAATACACCCCGTCGTCCTCCGTGGAGGAGATAGCCCCTGTGGTGGCGCAGCCACCAAGTGCGAGCGCAGCCAGGGCCGGCAGCGTAGCGGTGAGTATTTTTTTCATGGCTGAAAAAAGGCGAAATCAGCTTGCAGCTGAGTGGGATAGTAAAAAAATGTCGCGCGTATGGAAGCTACGTGAAGCCTTGCTAACGGAGCCCGGCCGAACAAGATACAGTACCAACGAAGATTCCGCCCCAGCGCACGTTACTATAACGTAATTTCGCCCCAAAACGGTGCCTTTATTTCGAAGTTACTGACACAAAACCTGTACCAGTTTCGATCTAGCAGTTGCCTAGGTCGACCAGCTGGTCGCTAGATGCCCGATATGAGCAAGAAGTTGCCTACCCGCCAGGAAGATTATTCGGCCTGGTACAACGAACTGGTGAAGCGCGCCGGCCTAGCCGAAAACTCTGCCGTGCGCGGCTGCATGGTCATCAAGCCCTACGGCTACGCCATCTGGGAAAAAATGCAGCGCACCCTGGACGACATGTTCAAGCGCACCGGCCACGAAAATGCCTACTTCCCGCTGTTTGTGCCCAAGAGCCTGTTTGAGGCTGAGGAAAAGAACGCCGAAGGTTTCGCCAAAGAGTGCGCCGTGGTAACGCATTACCGCCTCCAAAACGACCCTGATAAGCCGGGCAAGCTGCGCGTAGACCCCAACGCCAAGCTCGAAGAAGAGCTGATTGTGCGCCCCACTTCGGAGGCCATCATCTGGAGCACTTACAAAAACTGGATTCAGAGCTACCGTGACCTGCCGCTGCTCATCAACCAGTGGGCCAACGTAGTGCGCTGGGAAATGCGCACGCGCTTGTTCCTGCGCACCGCCGAGTTTTTGTGGCAGGAGGGGCACACTGCCCACGCCACTGCGACCGAGGCCGTAGCCGAAACCCGCCAGATGCTCGACGTGTACGCCGAGTTTGCCGAAGAGCACATTGCCCTGCCCGTGGTGAAGGGCGTGAAGACGCCCAACGAGCGCTTTGCCGGCGCCGAAGACACCTATTGCATCGAGGCCCTAATGCAAGATGGCAAAGCCCTGCAAGCTGGCACCAGCCACTTCCTAGGTCAGAATTTTGCCAAAGCTTTCGACGTACAGTTTGCCAACAAAGAAGGTGGCTTGGAGCACGTGTGGGGCACCAGCTGGGGCGTGAGCACCCGCCTAATGGGCGCGCTCATTATGGCCCACTCCGACGATGAGGGCCTGGTGCTGCCGCCCAAGCTGGCGCCAATTCAAGTCGTCATTATCCCGATTTACAAAACCGGTGAGCTCGACGCGCTCATCGAGCGCATCCGGCCCATTCAGCAGGGCCTGGCGCAGCGCGGCATTTCGGTAAAGCTGGATGCTCGCGACACTGAGCGCCCGGGCTTCAAGTTCGCCGAGTGGGAGATGAAAGGCGTGCCTGTACGCCTGGCCATTGGCGCCCGCGACCTCGATGCCGGCACCGTGGAAGCGGCCCGCCGTGACACCAAGCAGAAGCTGCAACTGCCCCTGGCCGACGTAGTAGATAGCGTAGATAAGCTGCTGAATGACATTCAGCTCAATATCTACACCAAAGCCAAAAGCTACCGCGATGCCCATACCACCCGCGTCGACACCTACGACGAGTTTAAGGCGGTGCTCGACGGCGAAGGTGGCTTCGTAGTGGCCCACTACGACGGCACTTCCGAAACCGAGGAGCTCATCAAGGAGCAAACCAAAGCCACCGTGCGCTGCCTCCCCCTCAACGAACCCGACGAGGACGGCGTTTGCATCGTGACCGGCAAGCCGAGCACCCGCCGCGCCTGGTTTGCGCGGGCGTACTAGGCTCCTAGGTTGATAAGTTACCCATTAAAAAGGCCCCCTGTATGATTACAGAGGGCCTTTCTATTTTGGGCTTAGCAAACGCTGTAATTTAGTCTAGCACTACCGAACGGGTAGCTGAGCCATCGGCGTATTCTATACGCAGCACATAGACGCCGCGCGGCAGTGTCGCAACAGGCAGCGTTAGCTCGGTTTGCAAAGCTGCTTGGGTAAGCATCGTTTTGCCTAGTAAATTGAGTAGTACCACGCGCTGTGGGGAAGAGGCGCTTGCTAAAGACAGATGCAATACATCATGGGCCGGTACTGGCCACGCCTCCAACTGGGCACTGCTGCGCTGGCCCGCAGGAACGGTAACCAGCAGAGTAGGTGCTAGTAACCGAACTAACCCTGTGGCAGCCTGGCCACCGGCCTCCGTAAAGTCGCCGCCAACAAGGGTAGCACCGTCGGGCTGAATAACTACACTACTTACTGAAGCGGCAGAGCTTGAAATAAATGTAGTAGAAAAGGAAGTATCGAGCTGGCCATTGCTTTCTAATCGTGCTAGTGCGATGGTAGCGGGCGCAGACTGGCTGCGCATACGGCCGCCTACCAGCAGCCGGCCATCGGCCTGCACTGCTACGCTACTTACCCCTGGTGTAGACTCCGCAGGGCCCGGAATAGCTTGAAATGGCGCGGCAAAATCAGCTACGGGAGCGCCGGTTGCCGATATGCGCGATAGTACCTGAGTAGTCCGGTTTATCTCGTACACACCGCTGGTGACGTAGCCACGCAGCGCAGGCGCATCAAAAATGCCAGCTAGGCCAATTTCGTATGAAGGTGGAAGCGGCGAATAAGTAAATGCGGCGTCAGGTGACCCGCTGGCGAGCAATCGCTGAACGGTTTGCTGATACTGATAGCTTGGAGTCTGCGCAGCTGGTCCCACACTCATAATAGCTCCGTCGGCTTGCACGAACCCGCTGTAAACAACTGGCTGATTACGGGGCGGTGAGAAAGAGTTGTCGACGCTGCCCGTGGCTGTGAGGCGGGTTAGATTGGCCTTGCCCGTGGCATCCACAAAGCTGCCTCCCACCAGGATGAGCCCATTGCTTTGCTCAGCGAGTAGTCGAATGCCGCTCAAAAAGTTGGCGGGTATAGCTAGGGTCGGTGCAAAGCTGGCATCGGGCGTGCCATCGAGGGCGAGCCGCACAAAGAAGGGTTGAGTACTAACTGCGCTATTGCTAGTGAGCGTAGAACCTGCCAATAGTACTTGCCCGTTAGCCTGCACAGCGGCAGCCTTAAGCGAGAGCGTGGCGCTGGCGGGCTGCCGCCACGAAAAGGTTATATCCGGCTGCCCGGTGGGTAGCAGGCGTGCTATGCAGTCAGTGAAGTGACCATCAATGGTATTGAAGCTGCCAGTGAGTAGAATATTACCATTGGCTTGGCGTAGTATTTTCTGCACGGAGCCTGGCATTTGCAGTAGGGGCGCAAAACCAGTGTCGACTGCGCCTGAGGGCTGAAGCAGCGCTAGTGTGCGGCGCTGACCCGAAAAATTGTGAAAGCCGCCCCACGTCAATAGAGAACCATTGGCCTGGCTGCGAATATCGGTTATCGTCATGTCGGGCCCGCTACCCAGTTGAAAAGCAGGGTCTAAAGCCCCGCTGGGCAGCAGGCGCACGAGCTGGTCGCGTAGGGGGTAGTTGGTTGTTGTGCCATTAGCGCTGAATGCGTAAGTAGCGAACAGCGCCACGATTTGGCCGCCAGGCTGCACCACCAAGCGCGAGCAGCTGCGGGGCAGCAAGCTAGCATCGAGCGTAAAAGTCGGGTCAAGGGCGCCGCTTGGAAGCAGTCGAAAAACGGCCTGCTTGCGGCCACCTATTACGTTGAGCGCTTCGCCGCCCACTAGCAGCGCTCCATTGGCATCGAGGGCAATGGTATTGATGTATAGTCGCGCATTGGTATAAGCCGCGGGCTGATAGCTCGCATCGGTGCTGCCATCGCTATTGAGGCGCGCAATAAAGGGGGTGGAATTACCATTGACCTGTAGCACATCGCCCCCCAACACTATTTTGCCATCGGGTTGTAATAGCATCTTCGTGTCTTGGGAGCCCGTTCGTACCGTCACCGCAAAGCTGGGGTCGCGCGAACCGTCGCTTAATAAGCGGTAGACCTCAGCATTGCTGCTGCTGAAGTAGCCTAGGAGCAGGATGCGTCCATCGGGCTGCACTAAGGCTTGCACGACACTCGGGTAGGCGTAGGACCCCGGAAAGGTGAGCGTGAGCGTAGGGTCGAGTGTGCCATCGGCATTGAGCCGAAACAGGTAGCGGCGCTGCACAGCCCCCGCCTGATAGTTGCCTATCACCAGTAGTTGGCCGTTGGCCATGGGATATACTTGCCGGGCCTGCACGACAGCACCACTCAAGTTTTGGCGAAAGGTTTGGTCTACTGCGCCCGCAGCAGTTAGGCGAACCAATACATTGCTGGCTTGGCCATTAGTACGCGTGAAGGAGCCAGCCACTATGTACTGACCATCGGGCTGCTGGGCGGCATCAGCTACGGGTGCTCGCTGGTAGATTTCCGGAATATGAAAAGCGGGGTCCAGTGTTTGGGCGGGCACGAGGTGCGGCAGCCCCACTAACCCTACCAGTAGAAAGAGTACGTAGCGTAACGAAGCGCGCATGGCAAATAGAGGTTAGGAAGTGGATAAGCTTGTTGTAGGTCAGAGTAGGGCGAGCTCGCTGTAAATGTCAGAATTGCTAAGCTACGAAAGAAGAATGCTTGATTAAAAGCAAGTTAGGTGTATCCTATTCTGCTTAAGTTACTATCATAACTGCCTGATTAGCCGCACGGCATCGGCTTCGCTTACGGCGGTTAAGGTGGGCGTCACGACCAAGCCATTCTGAGTGGTAAGTGGTTGCGAGCCAAAGTAGAGTTGGCCATTGACAGATTGTAGTACCGCGGCCACCATGTTGGCGCCAGTCGGCAACTGGGCTATCCAGTTGGTTTTGACTGTTCTGCTAGGGTATAAACGAGCTAAGCCGTTGAGGCTAGTAACTCGTATAAAAACCTGGGTCGAACCAGTGCTAGCTGCTGGGATAGCAGGTACCTGCACCGCAATGGTTCTTATGGGAGCCGATTGATAGAGCGACCACAAGCGGTCAATATTCCACCAGCTAACTGAGTCTAGCGGGATGGGCGTGTAGAAAGTAGGCTGAATGCCACCGAGGCGGATGCTATCATTACCAGCTTGCGCGGGCAGTGCCCAGCCCGCCGAGTCGGGTACTGGAGTAGCTAGCTGCTGCCAGAGCAGTTGCTGGCCGGCGCTCGCGCCTGCGGGCAGTGGTGAAGCTACCACCACGCGGAAACCGCTGGCCAGCCGCAACCGAGTGCCATTCTGCCAGACCTGAATGCTAAACTCACCACCCGAAATCAGCACCCGCCGGTCGCCGGTGGTTTGGGTGGGCATATTGCTCAGTATCATATCAGGTACTGAGTAAATTTCACGTACCCGCACTTGCGCGCTGCCAGTGGCTGCCGCGCCAGTGGGCAGCAGAAAGCCATCGGCAGGGAAGGTGAGCGTAGCCCTGCCCGTGGTAGTAATGACCTGCGGCGCCCCACCCGGGCTAAGTGTAATATTGAAAGATTGGACGGGCGCCCCGTTACGCTGCGTAAATTCGGAGAGCGATAGGTTGGAGGTAGGCGTAGGGGCGCACTCCACTAGGTCATCTTTGCGGCAGCCGGCCGCCAGCAGCAACCCGGCCAAGCCGAGCAAGAGAAACAAACGATTCATAAAAGCCAGGAAAAAAGGTGGAAGAGGACAATAGCACTAGGTAGAAGCAGCCGGCCGGCCTACTTCGGTACTTAGTGCAAATCCCAGGAAAAACCAGTGAGTAGCCCCAGGCTGAAGGGCTGACGGCGCGTGAAGCCAGTGGCATCGCTGCGCACAAAAGGGGTAATGATGTAGCGCGCGGTGGGCTGCACTACCCATTGCCAGCGAGAAGCTGGCCCCCCGAGCCGGTAGCGTAAGTCGAGCCCCAAGCTGAGCGCCAGCGTCAAGGGGCGATAAGGTCCGGTCTTGGCTGAATCAGCTGGATATACCCGCTGCTGGCAGCCACAGTCGCTACCCTCGGTGCTGCGGCCGCCTAGGTACCAGCTGGGCTCCACGCCAAACAGCAGACCCCAGGCCAGCCGCTGGCGGGGCACGCCCAGCGCGTAGCTCACCTGCACCGGCAGAGTAAGCACGCGGTACACATCGCGCTGCCGCACCGACCTAGGGCTACGGCCGCTGGTGTCAACAATACCAAGGGCCAGCCGGGTAGCGTACTCGTGGTATCCTAGGCCAGCGGCCAACGCCCAGCGGCCCGACAGCACTCGCCGCACTTGCACCTGCGTGCCGAGGCCTAGCGCCGGCCGCTCGAGGCGGGCAAAATCGGGATGCCGGGCCGCCAGCGTGGGCGCCGGGCCTAGGGTGCGATAGCTCAGGGTAGGCCCGGCCAGCACCAGCACCGACCAACGCCCCACCCTAGGTAGGGCCGGCTGCACGGAGTCGGGCCGAGCGGTAAGTGCTGGCTGAGGCAAGGCCAGTGGCAATTCTAGCGCTACCGTGTGTAGTGCCAGGGAATCGAGTTGGCTGGCCCGGCCCACTGAGGTACGCGGCCCAGCAGCTAGCTCAGTACTACCTGGCTGCGGCTGCAACCGGGTACCAGCACTAGCCCGCTGAGTAGCTGAGTAGGTTTTGGCTTGGCGGCTAGCTCGGTTAAGAGCAGTTTCGTACGGTACCGAACGGTGCTGCTTGGAGGGGCTTTGCGGAGTGAGAAAACCTTCAGCCCGAGTACGGTGCCTTTTGCCGCGAGCCGTGACCGACCGGCCGGCTTCTATCGAGAAAGCTGCATCAGGGCTTACTGCTTTTACTGACTTCTTAACCCGCGACTCCGGCGCGGCCGAAAGCCCAGTCGAAGTAATGGAAGTTTTACGTCGGCGTGTGCTAGTGGGTGTTAATGATGGCTGCTTCAGTATCCGCTCACTATAGGCACGGTCGCCAGTTATATCTGCCGTGAGAGGCAGTCCGCTCGCATCTGCGGAAGCTGTTTTGCCGATGCGCGAAGGGCGCCCGGTTGGTGAGTGAGCTGAAGCATTAGGAGAGACAGTTGGCTGGGCTAGGGTGTTGGTCGCAGCAAGTGTTGTCGCCGTGGCAGTGGTAGCAGAAAAAGGAGAGGCAGCTACTGGTGAAGAAGTAGAAGAGCTAGCAGTTGCTACGGCCCCCGATTTAGCAGGAGCTATTTTTGGACCTGCGTTCCTAGGTGGGTTAGGGGCGATGAAATCATGCTTTAACATCTTGCCCGCCAGCTGCCGCTCAGCAGTAGTTGCATGGCCTCGCTGACCCATCTGCCCACGCAGAACAGCAGTGGTGGTAACGGCCACTACTCCCAGCAGCAAGAGTAGCAGCAGCGGCCGTGTGCGTTGCCACCAAGGGCGCGGCGGTGGTAGCTGCTCTCTAATAGCGGCCCAGGCGCTAGGGGGCGGGGCCTGGCCGTAGTCGCCCAGGCGCTGCCGCAGCGCCGCCAGCAGCGGGTCGCTGGCGTCGTCATCGGGGCGGGGCGGGGTCGGGCCTGCGTTCATGCTTGATAAAGATTTTTGTAGTTGGCTAAGCGTAGGCGCTGAGCTAGGAGTTGGCGCGCACGGGCGAGCTGCGACTTGCTGGTGCCCTCAGAAATACCCAGCAACTGCGCGATTTCGGAGTGAGAATAGCCTTCAATGGCGTAGAGATTGAGTACCGTGCGGTAGCCGGTAGGCAGCGCCGCTAGGTGGCGCAGTAGGTCATCGGCCGCCAGGGTGTCCAGAGCGGAGGGCTCTAGGCTGGGCAGGTCGGCCGCGTAGTCGTCGAGCTCGTCGGCGCCGGTGCTGGTGGGGTGGCGCAGGCGGTGCTGCGCCACGGCGTGCAGCGCGGTGTGCACCGCCACCCGCCGCGCCCATGCTTCGAAAGGGCCATCGCCCCGGTATTGGTCGAGGCGCGTAAATAGTTTGACGAAGGTGTTTTGCAAGGCGTCTTCGGCCTCGGCTCGACTCGAACAGTAGCGTAGGCAAACGCCCATGAGACTGTAGGAAAGCTGATTATATAGCTGAAACTGCGCGGCCTCCTCGCCCCGGCGACAGGCCGCGAGCAGGGAGTCGGAGATAGCAGTAGCAACTGGCATAAGCAGAAATAGAAGCGGACGCCTGACCTGATAGCAGCGGCATCGGGGGCTTGACCGTCAGGCTGCGCTAACGGTTGCGTAGGCTAAGAAAAAATTCTGAGTTAGTCTGCTAACCGCGACTAAAGCGCGCCTTAGGCAGTAGCAGCGACTAAGACCTTTTAAGAAAGCTCATAACTAAAGAGGCGCCGTGCAAAACACAGCGCCTCTTCAAGAGTCAGCAGCTTAAAGCCTATTTTTACAGCATTATAGCTTCTCCTCTAGCCACAAAAAGCCAGCAGCTAGCAGGAGCAGCCCGAAAAACCAGCCGGTGGGCCACGGCTCCTGCACGGCACCAGGTGCGTTACTGCCAGCCTTGAAATCCCCTAGGTGCCGCGCCAGTGCCTGCTGGCGCTCAGCCAATTCGGGCCCACGCCAAGCAGCCGAGTCATAAACGAAGAAGTTGTAAGCCGTACGGCCGGGCCCTTGCACTTGGTGCCAGCCCGCCGCGCTTGGCCAAAACTGCGCCGCGCTCCACTCAGGTAGGCGGGTGTCCTGCCCCAGGGCTAATTGCACGGCCGCTCCGCCCGCTAACGGGTGCACGGTAGGCAGCGCAGTGGGAGCGGGCATGGCCCCACTCAGGCGTAGGGTCAGCGGCTGGTGCGGCCGGGGCCAGCGGTTACTCAGCTGCCAGGTAGCAGCCAGCGCGGGTGGTGGCGTGGCCGCACCAAGCAGTTGGCTCCAGAAGGCGCCGTAGGCCGTTTCTTGGCCTTGTAGCGCCCACCGAAACGTGTTAGGAACTACCGAGACTACCATGGTACCTAGGCCATAGCGCCGGCTGGCAGCTACCAGAGCCGCGTTGGGGCCACTCACCAGCGGCTTCAGCGTGGCCATGGGCCGCAAGTGGGCAGGTAAGGTAGTGCGCAGACCAGCCGGGCCGCCGGGCCAGGTTACCGGCTGCGGGTTGGCGCTGGGGCCGGTAGTGGGCTGGGCCACGATGCTGAAGTCGGCGCGAGCGGGCGCGGCAGTGGGTAGCGGCGCCACATCGGCCAGTACTACCAGACCTAGGCGGCCAGCCTGGGTGGCGGCGCGCAGCGCTTGGCTTTCGGTGGGAGGTAGGGCGGCCAGCGTGGCGGCATCGGCCACTACCACGGCGTACCGATTGAGCAGGGCCGGCGTAAGATGGTCGAGCGCTTGGGCGGGCTGGTTAAGAAACTCAGTTTGAACCAAGCCTTTGCTCACGGTGCTGCGCAAACCTACGGCCCGGCCCTGTGCCGCGAGGTTATTTTTTAGAAATTTAAATTCGAACGAAGGCACAGCGGCCAGCAGTAGCACGGGCGGCTGCTCAGTGGTCGTTACTTCAATCGGCACGGGCTCGGTGGCTACCACGCGGCCAGCTTGGCGCAGCACTAGCTTAGGCAATTGCCGCCCTGCGACTTTGGGCAAGTAGCGTAGCCGAAAGGTGCCGCTCTTAGTCAGCCGTACCGAGTCGCGCCCGGTGCCAACGGCGCGCAGGCTCACCCAAGCCACCGCCTTAGATGGGGCTACTGCACCTTCTACTACTAGTGTCTGACCTAGGCGCAGCTGAGGGTTCCAGTGCGCCTGCCGAAAGCCCTCGATGGCCGGTGCCCCGTGCGCTTGCAAGGGTACATTACCCAAGGCGCCTAGGTCAGCGGCAGGCAGGCCATAGCCTAGCACGTGCAGTTGGCGCAGAGCTGGGCGCTGCTCAGCCAGGCTTAGCAGGCTACCTAGGGGCCGGGTGCCAGCGGGCGCGGGCACGCCGTAGCTCCACACCGGCGTGCCCATCCCGAGCCGCCGCTGCAACTGGCGCAGACTGTCGGGCTGGTAGCCTTCGGTAAGCAAGATGGCGGCCGACTGTGTGGTCGGCACCGCCCGCGTAGGTGGATAGGCGCTGAACCAAAGCCCTAGAGGCACCAGCGCACTAGCTAATACGCGTAGCAGGCGCCGCCGCGGGTTGGGGCGCCGCCAAGCGGCTACTACTAGCCACACGCCGAGCAGTATACAGCCACTCAGTAGCAAATAATGAGCTAAAAGAGAAATCAATACGCGATAAGAAAATGATGTGTCAAATAAGCAGTAAGGCCGTGCTTCTTATAGTTAATAGCGTAGCGGTGGACTTTACGAGTCCACAGTAGTACACTTATTGGCCTAGCTCTTGGAAGTAGCGACGCGCCAGGCGGTTGGGTGCCACGGCTGGGGCGGCGGTGGGGGTAGGAGAGGGGAGCAGGTCGGCAAGGGCGCGCTCGGCTACCGATAGGCAGCTGGCACAGGGCATGCGGCCAGCGCGTGCATCGGTGGCTAGCGTGCGTAGGGCACGTAAGGCGGGTAGATAGGCGCCGGGCTTTTGAAGAGCGGCTTGCGCCAGCACTTGGCTAGCCTGGTCGAGGGTGGTGGCATCGGCGGCGCGGCCGGGCTGGCCGGCTTGGGCAGTCGCCAGCCAGCGCAAGGCCCCGCGCACGGCGGGCTGGGCGGCGGGGGCCAGCACGGTGCCGGTGAGGTGCGGCGCGGCGGCACCTTTCAACTCGCCAGTGAGGCGCAGGGTAGCCTCCGGGAAAGGCTGGGGCGTAACGCCGGCTTTCTTAACGTAGGCGCGAGTTTGCTGCTGCACTTCTTTTAGCAGGCGCAGGGCGCGGTACTCGTAGGGGCGCGCGGCCTCGGGCTGACCGGTGCGCAGGCGCAGCTCGGCGGCCCACATCTCGTCGAGCACGGCGTGCAGCTTGGCCTTCACGGCGGGTTCCAGGAAGTCGGCGGTTTCGGCGTCGTCGTGCTTATGGATGTAGGGGTCCATCAGCGCGTCGGTTTCAGCGGTTTGTGAGCCTAGGGTGCCGGGGCGGGGCGGGGCCGCCGTGTGGCTGTGGTCGTGGTCATGGTCGTCGTGGTCATCCTCCGCAATGGGGGCGTGGGTGGCAGGCTCGGCCGTTGGTGCATCGTCGTCTTCGGCAATGGGCGAGTGCGAGGGGCCAGCCGTTACGCCCAGACCTTTTTCCGATTCTTCCCCTAAAAACTTGCCGTAGCGCAGCCGTAGCGATTGCTGGTCGAAGCCTAGGGCATTGGCCCGGTTCGTAAACTCGGCATGCGTGAGCTTTTTGCGCTCGGCAATCAGCTTTTCGGTATCGATAATTATCTGGCGCTCACTGCGGAAGTAAGCGGGGGCGGTATTCACGCCCATGCCCATGTCGAGGGCACTAGTAGCGGCGGCCGTGTCTTGCCACTGCACCAAGTAAGTGTCGGAGCGGGCGCTTTGGCCGTGAGTATCGCGAGCTTGGATGTAGAAGTATAGCTCATCGCCGTAGGTCATGCCCAGTTTGGGCAGGCTAAGCAGGTTGCTGAGCGTACCCTGCGTGGGCTGGCCACCTAGGGCCGCGCTCAGGTCGCGGCGCACTTCCTTGAATTTCACCGCCTCGCCCTGCCCCTGCGCCACCGTAATGACTAGTTCAGCGTGGCTCAGGCCGTAGTCGTCGCGCAGGGTGGCGCGCACTGGCACCTCGGGCTTGGTGCCAATAGCCGCGATAAGCGTGTACGGCTTCGGGGTTTGGATGCGCACCACCGGCACTTGGTCGGGCCGCACATCAATGGCATAGTCGTCAGACACCTGGCCGGCGTAGCGCAGCCGATACAGAGCCGGGGCGGCCAAGGTTTGCTCCGTAAAATAGGCCCTGGGTTGTCCCGCCACCGGCTGTAGCGGCTGGCGCTGCTTCCCTATTTCTAGTATGGGAGCGGACTGCACAGCGCGATTTACCTCCACTACCCAGCGTACCCGCGACCCCTGCGGGCACTGAAACGACGCCTGCGCGGGCACAAACGCCGCCCGCCGCGTGTAGGCCGGCGGCGTCACGAGCAATCGCACGTTTGTGATGCGCGCTGGGCCCGCCGCAGTTGGCTTCTGGGTGGGGTCAGGGGTGAAGTGCACGGCTACGCTGGCGGGCGCAACCGCTTGCTGGGCGGGGTGCACCAATGTGAGTAGTCCCGCGCTGGCGAGTAGCAACCCGGTTATGAGTAGTGATTTCTTAAACGAAAAGGGCAGCAGTCCCGCACCGTTCGCCAGGAGCTGACTTAGCTGCTGCGCTACGTGCGCCTGCTGCAACTGGCCCAGCAGATTAGGCTCGGCGGGTGCCAATAGCAGACCGGTGCTGTCTTCGAGCTCAGCAAACTGCCGGTCGAGCCGCCGTGCCACTGCCGCTGGCCCTAGGTGCCGCAGCGGCCACAGTTGCCACACCGCGATAAGGACCACGCCCACGCCGGCCGCAACTAGCCAGGGCCGCCCAGTTGGCCACGCTTGTGCCAGTACACCGAGTAGCACACCGGCCGCCAGCGTAGGCAGCAACACTGCCGCCGCGTAGCGCCAAGCATAATGCCGGCCCACTTCCTGAATGTGCTGCCGGGCCTGCCCTAGGTCAGTCGTTGCTGCGAAATCGACGGTCTGCATTATACCGGAGATGATAAAGTAAGGGCCGCCCGACGGCTGGCCAACCAACGCTCTAGGGCCAAAAGCAAGCCCGCCGCCAGCACCAGCCACGGCCGTAAATCGAGCAGCCGGAAGGCCGTGGGAGCGGGCGGCCCGGCTACTCTGGTGGCGGGGGCGGGTAGCTGGGCGGGGTCGAGGCGGCGCTGGTCGTGGACGGTCAGGCGCGCTAGGGCGGCGCCCGTTGGCTCGGGCCGCAGCACGCCGAGCAGCAGCGCGGGTAGCGCTGGGCTGTCGGGTAGCTCGCTCCAGGTGGGGTGGAGGCGGGTAGCAAAGTAATAAGACGCCCCCTGGCCTTGGGCCTGGCGGGTGAGCACGGGGCGACCTAGGCCGTCGGTCCACAGCGGCTCGGCGGTAGCGCTAGCCTGCTGACTAGCCCGCCGCCAAAGGCTGACCGGGGCCGCTACCTCGGGGCTGAGTGCGGCGAGCGCGCTCGTATCGGCCACGCCCGGCCCGGCCGCACTTTGCCAGAGGTGCAGCCCTTGGCCCACGCGCCCGCGCCAAGCCGCGGGCATCGGCGCCGCCGATAGCCAGAATAGCCAGTCGGGCGCGCTCGCCGGGTCGGGTAAGGTAGAAGCTATCGTCAGGGCCAGCGGGCCGGGCAAGCCGGCGCTGGCCGCCCGCAGCGCGGCCCGCAGGTAGCGTGCATCCTGGACATAAGCGGGTGTGGTGTACACCCACACGCGCAGGGCGGCGGGCTGCACCGGCACGGCGGCTAGCGCGCGGCCCGAATCGGCGGCCGTGGCGGGTAGCGGTTGCACCTGCGGCTGGCCGTTGCCAGGCGTTTCGTAGCGCAGGGGTGGTAGGTTGGCGCCGGCGAGCTGTTGCCCCGCCGCGGGCCGCGCCACAGCTACCGTGCGGAAAGTGGTTTGCCGCTCGGTGCTGCTACCTAAGAGTAGGCGTAAGCTGTCGCGGCTACTGTTGGTGGCTTGCAGCCAAGTGGTTTCGGTGGTTAGTGGCAACGTCTGCCAGGTCAGATTAGCGGGGAGCTTGCTGTGGGTGCCCTGCGCGCCACGCAGCGTGGCCGGCGTCAGCACATATAGCGGCTGGCCGGCAAAGGTGTCAGCTGCCTGCCTGATGCGCTCCCAATAAAAGCCCGCTGTAGCAGCCCGCCGTAGGGCCACTACACTATCCGGTAGCCGACCTAGGGAATCGGCCCGCCAAGCGGCACCCGAAATTTTGGGCAGCCCCTGGCCCAGCCAGCGCAGGGCGTAGCCGCGCCGCCGCAGCGAGTCGATGCTTGGCCGCACGGCGGCCAGCGAGCGAGTGCCCGCTAGTTCGGGGCTCACCAGCACCTGCCCCCGGCCACCTGGCAGCACCTGCCGCCACACCGGGCCCGCCACCGCCACGGCCAGCACAGCCAGCAGCGCGGCTCGCAGCAAGAGCAGCAGCACTTGCTCGAGGCGCAGGTTGCGCAGGCGGCGGTTGGCGCCGGCCGTTAGCCAGCGCAGGCTGCCCACTGCTACCTCCTGCCCCGGCCGGCGGTTCCAGAGGTGGATGGCCAGCGGCACCAGCAGGCCAAGCAAGGCAAACAGCGCAGAAGGAGAGGTGAGGGTGAACAAGTTAAATCAATTAAAAACTGTCATGGCAAGGAGGACGACGAAGCAATCTTTCCTTATCGTGAGTAAACGTCAGGTATACGTGAAGGAAAAATTGCTTCGTCGTTCCTCCTCGCCAGGACAGGCAGCTGTATGCTGCTATCCCATTTGTTGTCGGCGTTTCAGAAACTCGCGCAGTGCTCCATCCAGCGGCTCGGCGGTATTCAGCAAATGGTAATCGAGCCCCTGCCGCCGCGCCTGTTGGGCCGTGTCGCGCAGCCACGCTTGTAGCTGCTGCTGGTAGGTCCCACGCTGCTGGTCAGCGTCGAGCTGAACGGTTTGGCCAGTTTCCAGGTCGCGAAACGTGACGGGGCCTTTATAGCTAAAATTTAGTTCGTTGCCAGCCACCAGGTGCAGCAGTAACACGTCGCCACTGGTGGCCCGCAGCCGACCTAGGAGGCGGGTTATTTCCCCGTCTTCCTCGTACAAGTCGCTCACGCATACCGTGAGCGCCCGCTGGCGGCGGGCCGTGAGGGGCGCTAGCGTAGTTGTGCTCGGGAAGGCGCCGGTGGCCTCGGTAGTTTCGAGGGCGTGGTAAATGCGCGGCAGCTGGCGCGTATCCGAAAGGGCACCTAGGTGCTGCAAACCGGCCGGACTCAGGATGCTCAGGCCCACCGCGTCGCCCTGCTTTTGAGCCAAGTAAGCCAGCGCGGCCAGCAGCAGCCGGGCGTAGTCGAGCTTGCGGAGGCCGTTGTCGTCGCGGTGGTTCATGCTGGCGCTGGCGTCGAGCAGGAGGTTTACCGTGAGGCTAGTATCTACCTCCGATTCCCGGATGTAGTAGCGGTCCGAGCGCGCGGCTAGGCGCCAATCGAGGCGGCGCAGGTCGTCGCCGGGCAGGTAGGGGCGGTATTGGCTGAACTCCATGCCCACCCCATGCCGCCGGCTGGCGTGGGCACCGGCCAAAAAGCCTTCGGCCGCTCGCTTGGCGGCGAGGGGCAGGTTGCGCAGGGCAAAGAGAAGTTCGGGGGTGAGCATAATACCGTTGTCATTGCGAGGAGGAACGACGAAGCAATCGTTCCTTCGGAGTACTCAGAGGTTAGCAACTGGACCTAAGCGAAAAGGAAAGATTGCTTCGTCGTTCCTCCTCGCAATGACAACCAGTTTGACTATACCGCTACAGCCTTCAGCAACTCGCGCACCGCGTCGTCCGGCGTCAGGTTTTCGGCTTCGGCGTTGAAATTCAGCAGCACCCGGTGGCGCAATACTGGTGGCGCCAGCGCCTTGATATCATCGAGCGTGGCAGCGAAGCGGCCTTGCAGCAGTGCGCGTGCTTTGGCGCACAAAATGAGCGCCTGGCCGGCCCTAGGTCCCGCTCCCCAGCGCCCGTAGTCCTGAATGAACTTGACGGTGGATGTGGCTGGGCGCGTGGCCCGTACCAGTCGGTTCACGAAGCTCAGCAGCTCGGGGCTCAGGCTGACTTGGCGTACCAACTGTTGCAGTTGCCGAATATCTGCCCCGCCCAGAATAGGCTTTACCTCGGCGCGGGCGCCGCCAGTGGTGCCGCTTAGCACCGCCATTTCTTCCTGCTCGGTGGGGTAGCCAATGCGCACGTACAGCAAAAAACGGTCGAGCTGCGCCTCGGGCAGTGGGTAGGTACCGCTCTGCTCGATAGGGTTTTGCGTAGCCAGCAAGAAGAACGGCTTGGGCAGTGCGTGCTCCTGGCCAGCGTAGGTGACATGGCCTTCCTGCATGGCCTCCAGCAGCGCTGCTTGGGTTTTGGGTGGCGTGCGGTTTATCTCATCAGCCAGGACGAGGCTAGCGAAAATGGGCCCCTGGTTGAACTTGAACGAGCGGTGCCCCGTGCCATGGTCTTCCTCCAGCACTTCGGTACCTAGGATGTCGGTCGGCATCAGGTCGGGCGTGAACTGGATGCGGCGAAACGGCAAGTCGGTGGCCGAAGCCAGCGTGCGGACCAGCAGCGTTTTGGCTAGGCCTGGCACGCCCTCTAGCAGGGCGTGGCCGCCAGCCAGCAGCGCCACTAGTACTTCGTCGAGCACCGATTCCTGGCCTACGATGATTTTGCCAATCTCCGCCTTGAGGACGGGCAGCTTAGCGAGGAGCGTTTTAACGTCTTGTTCGGTCATTCGTAGAGATTTCTAATGCAAATGCTTCGTAATGTGTTTGATAAAAGCTCCTAGCTCAGTGCGTATAGCAGGATGTTGACCCCGAACTTGGTGTTGTCCTCGGCCAAGAAGCGTTTGTTTCTAAAGTCGTAGTCCCACTCGCAGCCGTAGTCTTTGTTGGAATAAAGGACACCTAGGCGGCCGTTTATCTCCACGCCTTTCAGGTAATCGTGCACCAGGTCGTCGCCCCAGCCATTGAGCTCGAAGCCCGTATTGGGTGGGCCGTCCTTGAATTTGAAGAACTGGCTGTAGATGGGGTGGGTCTTCGGGATTTTCTTTAGCGCCGTGGCGCCGAAGCAGGCGCGCATCTGCTCCTCGAAGGAGCGGGCAAATAGGCCGTCGATGTCGTGGTTGCAGTCGTCCACGAATACGAAGCCGCCGTTGCGCACGTACTGCGTGAAATTCTTCTTTTCCTGGGCCGAAAACTGCACCAGCCGGTGGCCGCTGAGGTAGCAAAAAGGGTAGTTGAACAGCTCGGGGCTGTCGAGGGCCACCACCTTCTCCTTGGGCTCGACGGGCACAGTAGTGTATTGCACCAGCGAGTGCAGCAGGTTGGCCGGCATGCGCTCGTCTACCGCGTCCCAGTCGCCGGAGTGGTAGCTGAGGCGCACAAACGTGAAAGGAGCAGCGGGCATACGTAAAAGTTAAGCTAGCAAATAAAGGCAGCCGGGGCACCTAAATGAAACAAAGCGACGCGGTTGGTTGCGCGGTAGCGCATTTTTTCTCTAGTTATTCTGGCCGAAGCTCACCATAACTCCATTGGTTGAGGGCCCGTTAGTGCAAGCGGCCGTACTATTTCGGCTGGTATCCCGTTAGCCCTTTTGGTATTCTACCACTAAAAAATTATCCTCATGAAAGCTCTCGTCCTTCCGGTAGCCGCGCTGCTCACTTTAGCCCTTGCCCCCAAAGCTCACGCCCAGTTCGGGGTGAAAGGTGGCGTCAACTTCGCCCAGCTGCAAGGCCGCTCGGGTGAAGATGCCAGCTACAAGACCTTCTACCACGTGGGTATCTTGTACCAGGCCAACATCCTAGGGCCGTTGTCCATTCAGCCCGAGCTGCAATACTCGGTGCAGGGCAGCGACCTCAAAGGCGCCTTTACCGATTACGAAACCAAGCTACATTACTTCACGGTGCCCGTGCTGGCTAAAGTAACCCTAGGCCCCATTTTCGTAGAGGCTGGCCCACAGTTTGGCTACCTCGTGAGCGCCAATGAGAAGGGTCAAGTGCAGGTTAGCAACACCAACGGCTCGGCTAGCTACGGCCAGGTCGACCAGTCCTCGACCGGCAACTACAAGCGTGGCGATTTCAGCCTAGCCGCTGGCGCGGGCCTGAAATTCAGCGCCCTCTCCATCGGTGCCCGCTACGTAGCCGGCCTCAACGACATCAACGACGTGAAGAACCTCAGCGGCGTGAACGACCCTAGGTTGCAAAACCGCGTGTTTCAGCTCTACGCCGCCATCCAATTCGGCAAGTAAGAGCTAAAAAACAGCTAAATCAGGCTCCTCAACCGCCTGTCATGCTGAGCTTGCGAAGCATCTTCTCACGCTAGGATTGGTAACTCCAACGTGAGAAGATGCTTCGCAAGCTCAGCATGACAGGCGGGTTTTTTGTGGTTGCTACACGGCGTCGGACAGACTCGTGAAGGTGAAATCGCGGATTTTCAGCGGCGGCACTAGGCAGTTGGCCAAGCGTTGGGGCCGGCCGATGGCCTCCACGTTGTTGAGCATGATGATAGGGCTTTCGTTGAAGCGCATGTTCTTGATAGGGAACTTGATGGCGCCGTTTTCGATGTAGAACGTGCCATCACGCGTCAGGCCCGTATACAACAGCGTTTGCGGGTCTACCTCGCGGATGTACCACAGGCGCGTGACCAGAATGCCCTTGGCGGTGCTCTTGATGAGCTCGGCGGTGCTTTGGGTGCCGCCCGTCATGATAAAGCTGCTCGGGAAAGCCGTAGGCGCCACGTTGTTCTTCTGAGCCCAAAAGCGCGAGTAAAACATGTTTTTTACCACGCCTTTTTCCACCCAACTCATGCGCTTGGTGGGCAGGCCCTCGCCATCGAAGGCATTACCCGGTACCTCGGCATTCAGCGGGTCGGAGTAGATGTTGACCCGCTCATCGAAAAGCTTTTCGCCCTTGCGGTTGCCGCCGCCTTTCTTGGTCAGGAAGCTGCGGCCCTCGTCGGCCTCGCGGGCACCCATGTTGTACACCAAGCCACCTAGGAGCGAGAGGTCATCGCCCGCCATCAGCGCGGCCGGCTCCAGAATAACGGTGTACTTGCCCGGCTCGATGGCCTTGGCTGTTACCGACGAAGCTGCCTTGTCAGCGGCCCGCTGGGTCAACGATTTAAAATTGAGCTTGCTAGGGTCCGTGGCATCAGCAATGGCGTAGCCCGAGCCACGCCCATCGGCGGTGCGCACCGTCACCGAAAAGTCGGTGCTGGTTGATTGCTGGTAGCTTTCCAGGCCCTTCGAGTTGCGCAGCGCCGTGAAGCGGGCGCCGCCATCCAGAAAGCCCGCCGCCGTGAGGTTCTTCGCCGAGCACAGCCCAATGCTGTCGGCCGCAGCCTGGGCGCGAGTGGCCGGCGTGAGCAGCGTAGCCGCCGTCGAGGGCGGGTTGAGGTAGGTTTGGGGACCTAGGAGCGGCATGTACTCGGGGCTCTCGGGGGCGAGGCGCGCGATTTCTTCGGCGCGCTGCACGCAGCGGCGCAGCGTAGCCTCGTCAAACTCGTTGCAGGTGGCAATGCCCGAGCGCTTGCCGAAGCGCGACTCGACGGAGAGCGACACCGTATCGGAGGCGCCGGCCGTGCTCACGCTGTTGCGGGCGTAGCGAATGTTGCCAGTGGTGCGCCCGTCAAGTCCGACGGCGCACTCGTCGGCGGTGCTGTAGGACAGCACCTTTTTTAGTAAAGCCTGGGCTTCGTCTTTAGAGAGAATAGCCATTGGATAAGTTGCTGATAGTAAGAGATGCGGGCGCTAAACTTTCCGGGCCGTGTTAATCACGTTCACCCCATTAAAGCGCGTCGTAGCCGAGCCGTGGCTCACCGACGAGCTTTGCGTGGGCTGGCCCTTGCCGTCGAAGAAAGTGCCGAACAGGCGGTAGTCCGACTGGTCGCACGAGCCGGCGCAAGCGCCCCAAAACTCTTGGGTGTTCGACTGGTACGCCACGTCCTCAATCGGCTCCGTGATTTTGCCCTTCTCGATGGCGAAAAACAGCTGCCCACCAAACTGGAAGTTATAACGCTGCTGGTCAATGCTAAACGAGCCCGCGCCGGCAATGTAAATACCCTTATCAACCTTGCTTACCATCTCGTCCACGCTCATCTTGGTGGGGCTGGGCTTGAGGCTAATATTGGCCATGCGCTGAAACTGCACGTCGTCCCAAGACTGCGCGTAGCAGCAGCCATCCGATTCCTTCTGGCCCACGATGTGCGCTTGGTCTCGAATTTTCTGGTAGTCTACCAGCTTGCCCTCCTTAATAATGTCCCACTGCTTAGTTTTCACGCCCTCATCGTCGTAGCCCACGGTGCCCACCGCGCCCGGCTGCAGCTTGTCGGCCACGATGTTAACCTGCTTCGAGCCATAGGGCAGGTTCTTAGCTTTCCACTCCAGCGTAGCGAAGCTGGTGCCCGCAAAGTTGGCCTCGTAGCCCAGCACGCGGTCGAGCTCAGTGGGGTGGCCCACGCTCTCGTGGATGGTCAGTCCTAGGTGGCCGGGGTCGAGCACTAGGTCGTATTTACCCGGAATAACCGACTTCATGGTCAGCTTGGCCTTAGCTTGCTTGCCGGCTAGGGCGGCGTCGGCCAGCAGGTCGTAGCGCAACTTGTAGCCGATGGTATCGGTGCCCTGGGGGCCACGCACCTGCTCGGCGGCGCTCGGCGTGAGGTACTCGTAGCCCATGCCCACGGGCGCGCTCAGCGCCTCCCGCGAGCGAAACTTGCCCGACTTAGTATCCACTGCTGTGGCATTGAAGGTGGGCCAGAGGCGGTGCACGTCCTGGTCGATATACGAGCCGTCGGTACTGGCAAAGTACTTCTGCTCATTTACTTGGAATAGCGCCGAATTGATGTAATTGGCGCCGTTGGCCATGGCTGCGGCGTTGGCGGCCAGCAATAGGTCGGCCTTTTGCTTCACCGGTACCTCAAAGGCGCTTTGCACGAGGGGCGTCTTCCAGCTCACTTCCCCGAAGCCTTGCTGCGGCGCTAGCTGCACGGGCTCTTTCAGCACCAGCTTGTTGGCTTTGGCAATGTCGGCAGCAAGGCGGGCAGTGGCAGCCAAGCTGGCTTCGGTGACCACGCTCGTGGAGGCAAAGCCCCAGCAGCCGTTCACCAGCACCCGGATGCCCACGCCGTAGCTCTCGGTGCTCACGATATTCTGAATCTGCTTCTCGCGAGCAAACACGTACTGGTTGAGCGAGCGTCCGATGCGCACGTCGGCGTAGCTGGCGCCCGCGCTTTTGGCGGCGTTGAGGGCGGCGTCGGCCAGGCGCTTCTTCAGCACGGTGTCGGCGCCGGGCTCCAGCAGGCGGGCGGGGTCCACGCGCTTAGCCCCAAAGCCGGGTAGCGTGGGCAGCAGCAGGGCCGTGGCACCTAGGCCGGTGAGGCCCACAAAGTCACGTCGGTTCATGGGTAGAGTTTTATGTATAAAGCGCTATTTAATCAGGAATAAATGAAAAGCAAAAACCGCCCTGCGAAGGCACGCTAAGCAGGACGGTTTTTAGGCTTTTGTATGTTGCTCGTCAGGTGTGGGACCCCACCCCCGGCCCCTCCCCTCTGGGAGAGGGGAGCCGACCGTCAGCAGGCGTGAGCTTACGTCATTCAGGTCGTCAGGCTCCCCTCTCCTGGAGGGGAGGGGCCGGGGGTGGGGTCCACGCGCTACACTGCGTCGGACAAGCTCGTGAACGTGAAGTCACGAATCTTCAGCGGCGGCACTAGGTTGCCGGACAGACGCACGGGGCGGCCGATGGCTTCCAGGTTATTGAGCATGATAATCGGGCTCTCGTTGAAGCGGAAGTTCTTAACCGGGAACTTGATAGCGCCGTTCTCGATGTAGAACGTTCCGTCGCGAGTAAGGCCCGTGTACAGCAGCGTCTGGGGGTCAACGGGGCGGATGTACCACAGGCGCGTCACCAAGATGCCTTTTTTGGTGCTCTTGATGAGGTCGGCGGTGCTTTGGGTACCGCCTTCCATAATGAAGCCGCCGGGGCCGGGTAAAGACGGAATGCCCGTCTTCTGCGCCCAGTAGCGCGACGAGTACAAATTCTTCACCACACCCTTTTCAATCCAGGTCGTGCGCTGCTGCGGGCGGCCATCGCCCGAGAACGTAAGGTCGGGTATCTCGGGGTTGGTGGGGTCCGAGTAGATGGTAACGCGCTCGTCAAACATCTTCTCGCCCTTGCGATTGCCGCCGCCTTTCTTGCTCAAAAAGCTGCGGCCCTCGTCGGCCGAACGGGCGTCGAACGACCGCATCAGGGCACCTAGGAGCGAGGCGTCGGAGTTCGATAGCAGCGCGTTAGGCTCCAGAATAACGGTGTACTTGCCTGGCTCGATGGCCCGGGCACCCACCGACGAAGCTGCTTTGTCGGCAGCCGTGCGCGTGAGGCGGGCCGCGTCAAACTTGCTGATGTCGGTAAAGTCGGTCGAGGCGTAGCCCGAGCCCTGCCCGTCGGGCGTGCGCACCGTGATGCTGAAATCGAGGTTCGTCAGGCGCTGGTAGGCCTCCAAGCCTTTCGAATTACGCTTGGCTACGAAGCTGGTCGAGTCGTTCAGGAAGCCCGCCGAGGTCAGCTTCTTGCTGTCGCAATACTGCATGCTGGTCGCCATTTGGGTGGCACGGTAGTCGGGCGTGATGCCTGCCGTGCTGGCCGCGTACGACTGCGGCGACGCCGGGTAGGTCTGCGGACCTAGGAGGGGCATGTATTCGGGGCTCTCGGGGGCCAGGCGCGCGATTTCTTCGGCGCGCTGCACGCAGCGGCGCAGCGTGGCCTCGTCAAACTGGTTGCACGTAGCCGTGCCCGAGCGCTTGCCAAAGTACGAGGTCACGGCCAGCGACACGTTGTCGGTAGCGCCGGCGGTGCTGATGGAGTTGCGCGCCGAGCGCACGTTGCCCTGCAAGCTGCCCTGCATGTTGGCCTCGCACTCGTCGGCGGTGCTGAAGCTAATAACCTTCTTAAGAATGTCTTGCGCTTCGGTTTGAGAAAGAATTGCCATTATAGCTGAGATTATTTCGTAGATACTAAAGTGCGCGCTACCCGATTTTGCGCGCCGTATTAATCACGTTCACGCCGTTGAAGCGGGTCGTGGCCGAGCCGTGGCTCACGGCCGAGCTCTGCGAGGGCTGGCCCTTGCCGTCGTTGAAGGCGCCGAACAGGCGGTAGTCCGAGGCATCGCACGAGCCAGCGCAGGCACCCCAGAATTCTTGGGTGTTGGCCTGATACGCCACATCTTCCAGCATCTCCGTGATTTTGCCTTTCTCGATAGCGTAAAACACCTGGCCGCCAAACTGAAAGTTATAGCGCTGCTGGTCAATAGAAAACGAACCATTGCCAGCAATGTAAATGCCTTTATCTACTCCTTTCACAAGGTCGTCCACGCTCATTTTGGCGGTGCCGGGGCGCAGGCTCACGTTGGGCATGCGCTGGAACTGCACATCCTGCCACGACTGCGAGTAGCAGCAGCCATCCGATTCCTTCTGGCCCACGATGTGCGCCTGGTCGCGAATCTTCTCATAGTTCACGAGCTTGCCTTCTTTGATGAGGTCCCACTCCTTGCACTTCACGCCCTCGTCGTCGTAGCCCACGGCACCTAGGGAGCCGGGTTGTAGCTTGTCAGCCACGATATTAACCTGCTTCGAGCCGTAGGGTAGGTTCTTTGCTTTCCACTCTAGGGTGGCGAAGCTGGTGCCGGCGTAGTTGGCCTCGTAGCCCAGCACGCGGTCGAGCTCCAGCGGGTGGCCCACGCTCTCGTGGATGGTGAGCCCTAGGTGGCCAGGGTCGAGCACTAGGTCATATTTGCCTGGGATAACCGACTTGCAGGTAAGCTTTTGCTTGGTTTGCTTGGCGGCGCGTGCGGCGTCTTCCAAGATGTCGTAGCTGTTCTTGTAGCCAATCACATCAGAGCCAGCCGGACCCGCGATTTTGTCGGCGGCCTTGGGCGTGAGGTATTCGTAGCCTAGGCCCATGGGCTGGCTCAGCGACTGCCGCGAGCGGAATTTGCCGCTGGCGCGGTCTACCACCGTTACGCCAAAGTTGGGATAAATGCGGTGCACGTCTTGGTCGATGTACGAGCCATCGGTGCTGGCAAAGTACTTCTGCTCATTGATTTGAAACAGCGCCGAGTTCACGAACGAGGCGCCGTTATCGAGGGCTACCGCATTAGCGTTCAGCAGCAGGTCTACCTTCTGCTTGATGGGCACTTCCAGCGCATTCTGCTGAATGGGGGTCTTCCAGCTTACATCGCCGTAGCCGCGCTGCGGGGCCAGCTGCACGGGCTCTTTCTGCACCTTCGAGTTGGCTTTGGCGATGGCCACCGCTTGCTGGGCGGCCTTGGCAATGCCCGCATCGGTCATTTGGTTGGTGGCGGCAAAGCCCCAGGTACCGTTGGCAATCACCCGGATGCCCACGCCCATGGTCTCGGTGCTGCCAATGTTCTGCACCTGCTTTTCGCGAGTGAAAATACCTTGGTTGAGGGTCCGCTGAATGCGCACGTCGGCGTAGCTGGCGCCCGCGCTTTTGGCGGCGTTGAGGGCTACGTCGGCCAAGCGTTTTTTCTGGGCTATGTCAAGGCCGGGCTCTAGCAGGCGCGCCGGGTCTACCAGCTCGCCGGCGAGGCTCGGAAAATTGGGGAGCAGCAGGGCCCCGGCCCCTAGGCCAGCTAGTCCTACGAAGTCGCGTCTGTTCAAAATGTGGGTAGATTTAGTGAAATAGGAGTGAAGAGGTGGGGCAAGATGGGGATTTTTTCTTGAAAAAGGACTAACCTTCCAGGGAGAAGTTGCGTAGCGCAGGGTTCTTTTTTCGAAATGGCTATTCCGCCAACGCATGACCCCACCCCCTGCCCCTCCCCTCCGAGAGAGGGGAGCCTGACGTCATTTAACGTGAGCGAGCGGTTGACTCCCCTCTCCCGGAGGGGAGGGGCCGGGGGTGGGGTTAAACGGCTAAGTAGGTTTTACCCCAGCTTCCGCGCCGTATTAATCACATTCACACCGTTAAACCGCGTAGTGGCCGAGCCGTGGCTTACAGCCGAGCTCTGTGAGGGCTGGCCTTTGCCATCGTTGAAGGTGCCGAACAGCCGGTATTCGGAGGCATCGCACACCGCCGCGCACGAGTTCCAAAACTCTTGCGTGTTGGCTTGATAAGCTACATCATCGAGCATGCCTGTGATTTTGCCTTTCTCGATGGCATAGAATACCTGGCCACCAAACTGGAAGTTATAGCGCTGCTGGTCAATGGAGTAGGAGCCGCGACCCGCAATGTAGATACCCTTGTCTACCTGACTGATGAGCTGGTCGGCACTAAGCTTGGCGGTGCCGGGGCGCAAGCTCACGTTGGGCATGCGCTGAAACTGTACCGAGCTCCAGGAGTCGGCGTAGCAGCAGCCGTCCGATTCGGTCTGGCCCACAATATGCGCCTGGTCGCGGATTTTCTCATAGTTCACGAGCTTGCCTTGGTCGATGAGCGTCCACTCCTTACACTTCACACCCTCATCGTCGTAGCCCACGGCACCTAGGGAGCCGGGTTGTAGCTTGTCAGCCACAATGTTGACTTGCTTTGAGCCGTACGGAATGTTCTTCGCCTTCCATTCCAGCGTGGCGAAGCTAGTACCAGCGTAATTGGATTCGTAGCCCAGCACGCGGTCGAGCTCTAGTGCGTGGCCGATGCTCTCGTGAATGGTGAGCCCTAGGTGGTTGGGCTCCAGCACGAGGTCATACTTGCCCGGGATAACCGACTGCGCCGTGAGCTTGGCCTTGGCCTGGCGGGCGGCCAGGGCGGCGTCTTCCAAAATGTCGTAGCTGTTGCGGTAGCCAATAAGGCCGGTGCCTTGCGGGCCCACAATTTTATCGGCGGCCTGGGGCGAGAGGTATTCATACCCTAGGCCCATGGGCGCGCTCAGCGCGTCGCGAGTCTTAAACTTACCACTGGCCCGGTCGATGGCAGTGACCGAAAACGTGGGCCAGATGCGGTGCACGTCTTGGTCGATGTACGAGCCGTCAGTGCTGGCAAAGTACTTCTGCTCATTGATTTGAAAGAGCGATGAATTAACGAAGTTGGCGCCGTTTTCAGTGGCTTTGGCATTAGCCGCCAGCAGTAGCTCTACCTTTTGGGCCACTGGTACTTCAAAGGCATTGGTTTTGATGGGGGTCTTCCAACTCACGTCGCCGTAGCCGCGCTGGGCGGCTAGCTTCACAGGCTCCTTCTGGGTTTTGGCATTGGCCTTGGCCATGGCTACTGCCAGTTGAGCGGCCTTGGCTAAGCCCTTGTCCGATACATCGTTGGTAGAGGCAAAGCCCCAACTGCCGTTGGCTATCACGCGCACGCCGGCCCCGAAGCTCTCGCCGTTGGCAATATTCTGCACCTGCTTTTCGCGGGTGAAAATGCTCTGATTGAGGTAGCGCCCGATGCGCACGTCGGCGTAGCTGGCGCCGGCCCCTTTGGCCGTGTTAAGGGCCGCGTCGGCGAAGCGCTTTTTCTGCAGCACATCAAGGCCGGGCTCTAGCAGGCGGGCGGCATCAACCGGATTGCCAGCCAAGCTAGGAAAGCTGGGTAAAAACAGGGCCCCGGTGGCTAAACCAGTGAGGCCGACGAAGTCGCGTCGTTTCAAAGCAGCGGATTAAATTATGTCAAGGTGAAATGCAGCCGGTAAGATGGCAGCTTTTTCACAAAAAAGACATACTGCCTAGCACCAAGTTGCAGCGATGAAGCCAGCAATGGTTTGAAAGTAAGTGGCTAAGAGGGCGCGGTATTAGTTGCCGCATCCTCCTGGCCTGCTTGCTAGCACTGTCCTAGGTCTCGCTAAGTAGACCCGGAAGCAGCCAGCGTCGCTACTCTCTGTCCTGCACGGGCGCGTTCGTAAAGGTGCCTTGCAAGCTCAGGTTGCTGCGGCGTGGCACACTGGTGCTGTATAACGCGAAGGGGTCCGCCGCATTAGGGACAGTGACCTCAAAACGTCCGCTTACTAGGCGGCGCTCCGCATCATACGCGGTAATAGTCAAGGAGCCCGTTGGACTATAGATAGTCTTGTCGTAGAGATGATAGCCCCAAGTACTGGAGCTCCGGTAGTCTAGTATCTCGATTTGGTACGCGAAGCTTACGTCAGGGGTGTCATCCTGCCTAGTCTTAAAGCTGTAAGTGCCAACTGGATTAGCCGGTAGCTTGGCCCGTAAAAAACTGAAGGTAACAGCTTCGCGGTCGGGCTGGCGCTGCAAGAACACCGTAAAATAAGTAGGATTTTGCAGCACGAAAGTCTTGATAACAGGCGACTTAAAAGTAGAATCGAGCCGGCTTGGGCTGGCCGTATCTGAATAAGTGACGGTGCGGCTATAGGTGGCTTCGGCAGCAGGGGCCGGCGTTTCATCGCGGCCGCAGCCGGTTAATAGACCTAGGGCCAGGCCCAGGTAAGGAAGAGGGGAGGTAGTCAGTTTCATCAAAAGCAACAAGAATGAAGGATGGTGCAAGAAGGTGGCAATAACAGCGCCAGCGTTGCAGCACGCCTATCCTTTCTCCCGAATTAGCTTGAAGAAGTCCTCGCGGTACGTTTCGCCTACCGTGATGCTTTCAGTGCCCACGAGCAGCGTATTGCCCTCCACCATGCGCAGGTGGTCGAGCGAGATAATAAACGACTTGTGCACCCGCACGAAGGGCGGCTGTGGCAGCTGCGCTTCTAGGTCGCGTAGGGTCTGGTACGTGACCACGCGCTGGCCAGGTACGTAGATAGAAACGTAGTTCTTGAGACCCTGAATGTACAGAATATCAGCGTAGTTGAGCTTGAGATACTTATTCTTGCTCTCACCCTTTACAAAGAGGTAGTCCGCGCTGGCCGCGACCAGCGGCGCACTTGCTACTGGGGCAGGCGGCGGGGACAGCGCCGCGGGCGCGGGACTTGGAAAAAGCGCCTGCGCTTTCTGCACGGCGCGCAAAAACCGGTCGAACGCAATGGGCTTGAGCAGGTAGTCTACCACGTCGTGCTCGTAGCCGTCGAGGGCGTACTCGGGGTAGGCGGTGGTGAGCACCACCTTGCAGCGGGTACCACAAATCTTGAGGAACTGTAGGCCCGTGAGCTCGGGCATCTGGATGTCAAGAAATACTAGGTCGGCGCGGCCCTCCTGCACCCATTGTAAGGCTTCGAGCGGGTTGGTAGTGGTGCCAACTAGCTCTAGGGTCGGAATCTTCTGGATGTAGCTGGCAAGCAGCCGAGTAGCAAACGCCTCGTCATCAACGGCAATGCAGCGGAGCATAGAAAAGGAAGTAGAGAAAGTGGAAATGTAGCCTCAAAAGCGCGGGCTACTAGGCGAAACGGCCGGCGGGCGCTCAAAAGCGAGGCGCGGCCCTATGATTTTCAAAGAATTACAGCTAAGTTTGCTAAGGGCGCTCCTAGGTCGTTGCCACGACCTAATGCGGGCGCTCAATGAAGCAGCGGTTTTCGGGCTGCGCTGCGCTACTTACCCTAGGTCGGTGCTGGCTGAGCAACTCTTTGCCAGTCTGTTCGGCCACTCCTCCTTTCCCACCCAACCTGCTCTCTGAATGCGTTTTACTCGTTTACTCACTATCGTGGCCGGCGGCTTGCTGGCGATGAACAATAGCTGCAAAAAAGAGGATGATACGGTGCCCTGCCCAGGCCCTAGTCCGGTAGAAACGGCCCAAGTACCCGGCTTGCAAGCGCACATCACCGAGCCCATCCCCAACGTGGGGCAGTCCAACCACTATATCGTCAACTCCATCAGCGAGTACCGCGAGCTGTTTGACTGTGCGCCGCCAACCATGGTTAACTTCATGACCCACACGCTGCTGGCTGGCAAAACTAAAACTGCTACCGCTACCCGCGTGCTAGCCCAGGAGGTATTGCAAACCTGCACTGGCTATACCTACACTGTGAAGCTGGAGGCAGCCAGCGGCCACAAAGCCGCCAGTGTGGTGTACTACGTGGTGGTGCCCAAAATCTTGCCCACAGCCAAGGTCGATTTTGAGGTGCAGCTGCCGGCCCTCGATAGCAAAGCGCTCAGCCTAAGCACCGAGCAATAGCGTAAGCTGGGTGCGATAGGTGTGTCCATCGTCGTGCACGTGCAGGGTGTGGCGGTCGGGGTAGAGCAGCGCCAGCCGCCGCCTGATATTGGGTAGGCCCACGCCGGTAGTAGCATCCTTGTGATGCTGGCTGATGCGGTTTTCGACGCTGAACTCTAGTTGATTAGGTGCCGGCAGGTGCAGTCGAATACGCACGGGGTGCGCGGCTTGGTTCACGACGCCGTGCTTCAGCGCATTCTCCACAAACGGGATGAGTAGCAGCGTGGCCACGCGCTGCCCGCCCACCGGCTGGCCGGTCTGGGCAAATTCGACGCAGAAATTCTCTTCGAAGCGCAGCCGGTGAATGGCAAGGTAGTTCTCCACGTACTCCGCCTCGCGGCCTAGGTCTATCTGGCCATCGTGGCTGTCGTGCAGCAGGTAGCGCATGAGGTCGGAGAGGCGCAGCACGGCCTCGGCCAGCGGCTCCGACACGGGGTAGGCCTGGGCGTAGAGGTAGTTGAGGGTGTTATAAAGAAAGTGCGGGTTTATCTGGGTGCGCAGAAAGGCCAGCTCGGCCTGGGTTTTTTGCTGTTCTAGCACCTGCACGAGCAATTGGTTTTCGCGCTCCTTTTCGCGCACAAAGGCGTCGCGCACTAGCACAGCCGCGCCCGCCAGCACAATAGTGGGCGGCAGAAAGTAGGCGTTGTCCTGTAAATAATAGAGCAGCGTGGTGCCGGGATAATAATTGCGAAACCCGAACAGTAGCGGCAGCAGCATTTCTTGCAGCACATAGCGGCTGCCCGCAAATACCAGTGGCGTGCCCAGCAGCCCCAGCACGAGCAGCGGCCAGCTTTTGCGCCGTAGGCTCAGCGGAAACACCCCTAGGAAGCAGTAGTAAAACAGGCTCATATTGGCCAGCATAAACGTAAGCTGTAATAAGAGCTGCTTGTCGAGGCTGACCTTGTCGGAAGGGCTGTAGTTGAGGCTGATAAAAAGCAGCTGGTAGCCAATAATCAGTCCCCAGGCCAAGCCCTGGTACAAGTGAATGCGGTTGCGGTTCATGCGCTAAAAGTAGGCGCGGGGTCTGCGCCAGTGCTAACCTATTATCCCAACCCCCACCTAGGCGGGGCCAACGCCGCCCAGGCCCGGACGACCCGGCCGGTGGCGCAGTCCGCGGGTTGGGATAAAAGCCTGAAGGGTTGGGATAATAAAATTTCGGGCCCTAAGTGGGTCGGGCACCTTTGCAACATCACTTCTCAACCACCGCACCGCCATGTCGCTCGCCACCTACTTCCGCTCCCTGCTCGCCCTAGGGCTCCTTGCCGCCGCCCGCCCCGCCGTGGCCCAAACGGCTGCTCCGCTCAACACTAAAATCAAGGTGTATCTGGTGGGCACGTTCCACTTCAATGCCTCGGACAGCGACGTTATAAAAGGTACTAAGGTGGACATGAGCACGCCCGACAAACAGCGCGAGCTCGACGAGCTGGTGAGCAAGCTCCAGAAAACCCAGGCCGACAAGGTATTTGTGGAGTGGAAGCAGGAGTACCGCCAGCGCTTCGTGGATAGCACGTATGCGCTCTACCGCAAGGGGCAGCGCGAGGTGGGCAACCAGCGCGACAACAACAACGAGGTAGTGCAAGTAGGCTACCGCTTGTCCAAAAAGCTGAACCGCCCCAAAGTGTACTGCGCCGATGCCGACGGCGTATTCGACTACGAGGCCGCGCAGGCCTCGGCCAAGCAGCACGGCCAGGAAGCCATTCTGAAGGGCGGCTTCGAAGCGCCGGTTAGCGACAGCATGGGCCTGCTCATCAAGGCGCGCACCAAAGCCATCAGCGCCCGCCAAGCCCCAGCACCCAAGTATAGCGGCGAGAGCTTATTAACTCATTTTAAGCGAATGAATACCGAAGCCTCCGACCGTGGCAACATGGACTCTTACCTGCTCTACCTGAACCGCGTAGGTAGTGGCACCGACTACGCCGGCGCTGACCTAGGTGGCGATTATTTCAAACGCAACGTGCGCATCTACACCAACTTGCTGCGTGCCGTGGATGTGCAGCATGACAAATCCATCGTGCTCATCATCGGGCAAGGGCACTTATCCTTGCTAAAATCTATCCTGCGCTACAACTCATTGTTTGAAGTAGCCGAGGTGCTGCCGCTGCTAGAGTCTAAATAAAGAACATATAAAAAAACCGGCTGTCATGCTGACGGAGGAAGCATCTTATCAAGGTTGTTCTGACCGGATAAGATGCTTCCTTCGTCAGCATGACAGCCGGTTTAGATGGGCCTTTTTATAACCGTTTTATAACGGTACTACAGGCTACTTGCCTAGCTGCCCCAGTAGCTCCTTCACGGCGGTGTCGAGCTGGATGTCGCGGTCGGTGTAGCTCTCGCCGATGGGGCGCGTCACGGGTACGTCCACGGGGCGGGGGTTCATCTCCATCACCTTGCCGTCGCGGGTCGAGCGGATGGTGCTGGTGGGCAGGCGCAGGCTGGAGCCGTCGAGCAGGGTGGTGCCTGAGGTGAAGATAATCCAGCCGCCGGTGGGCTCACCCACTATTTTGCCGAGCTTGGAGGCGCGATAGCCTTCGCTAAAGTCTTCGGCATCGGAGAGCGAATGCTGGTTGGTGACGAGCACCGTCGGGATTTCGAGGCTGCGCTGACCTAGGGCGCTGCGGGCGGGTACCGGAGTGGGCGTGCCGCGGTCGGCCATAGTGAGGTAGCTGCGGCGGGCCAGCACGTCGATGGCGTACACGTTTACGAAGCCGCCGTTGTTGTTGCGCACGTCTACTACCACGCCGTCGCGGCTCATGTTTTCGGCGTCAAGGTCGAGGTAAAGCTGTGAGAGCGAGGCGGCCGACATGTCGAACATATGCACGTAGCCGAGCTTGCCACCGCTGGCCTTGGCCACGTAGGCACGGCGCTCCTCTACCCACTGGCGGTAGTCGAGGGCCTTTTCGGTGTCGCGGCTGAGGGGACGCACCACTACCTCGCGCTCCCTGGTATCAGAAGAAACGCGGAGCGTGGTGCGGCGGCCCACCTTGTATTGCAGCACCTCGTCGAGGTTGGTGCTGCCGTTGATGGGGCGGCCATCTACGGCCAGCAGCACATCGCCGGGCTTGAGGCCGGCCAGCGCGCCGGCGCCTAGGGGCAGCACCGAGGTCACGCGCAGGCGGCCCTTTTGCTCGTATTCGATGGGGTCGAAGCGCACACCTAGGCGGCCCGTGGAGGGTGCCACCGTGCCATTGGTGGTGGGCGCCGGGCCCATGCCCGAGTGCGAGGCGTTGAGCTCGCCAATCATGAGGTTAGTGAGGCGGCGGGCTTCGTCGGGGGTGCGGGCGCCGGCGATGTAGGGCGCAAATTTGTCGTGCTGGGCCGGCCAGTCGGCACCATTGAAGGTAGGGTCGTTGAAGAAGTCGCGCAGGTAGGCCCAGGCTTCGTCGAAGACTACCATCTTCTCCTGCTCGAAGTCTACGTCGAGCTCGGCGGCCACGGGTACGCTACGCGAGGCACCCTTGCCCGCCTCTACCGGCATCACCTGAATGCGGCCTTGGTCGAGGAAATACACTTCCTTGCTATCGGGCGAAAACTGGGCTTCGCGCTTGGCACCCGACGTGGAGGTAATCTGCCGGGCGGTAGCGGGGTCCTTGCTCAGCTCATCGAGCGGGTAGATGTACAAGTTAGTCTGATTCAAGACGCTGCCAGTGAGCAGCAGCCACTTGCCATCGGGGCTGATGGTTTGGGCGCGCACGTCGATGCCCACCGGCACCAAGCTCAGGCGCCGCCGAATATCCTCGAAGTTGATGTTGACCGGCGGCTTGGCCGCTGTAGCGGTGGCAGCAGTGTCAGTCCCCTTTTTGCCTTTGCCCGACTTCTTGGTTTTGGCCGTCGTGCGCGTTTTAGTGCGGACCGAGTCGGCGGCGGCTACGGGCAGTGGTGCTGGCGTGGCCGGGGAGGCGGGCTTTTGTGGCGGGTTCTGGTTTTTGTCGGGCGACACCGGGCCGGGTGTCGTTTCCTTAAACAAGTCGCGGAACTGGTCCTCGCGGAAGCGCGGCGTGCGCAGCTGCAAATCGACGCGGGCTACTTCGGCGTCTTCGGTGCGTTGGCCGGTGTCGAAGAGCAGGTATTTGCCATCGGGGCTCCACGACAGGGTGTTGCTGTTGGAGTTGGCCAGGAAGCTCACTGGCCGGGCCGCGCCACCCGCGGCGGGCACCACCTGCACGTTGGTAAAGCCGCGGGCGCCGGCCGGGGCAAAGGCCAGCCACTTGCCATCGGGGCTCCACACGGCCGAGCGCTCGGCAGCCAGCGGCGGCCGGTCGAGGCGGCCGGTGCCCACTATGCGCTCTTGGTTGCTGCCTAGGTCGAGCACACGCAGCTCTTTAGCATCGCGCTGAAACGCCAGCAGCTTTCCATCGGGCGAGAAGCGCGGGGCAGCGTCGTTGGTGGCCGCGTTGGTCAGGCGCGTCTCCTTGCCGGTGGCGAAGGTGTAGCTGTAGAGGTGCTTGGCGCCGTCGCGGGCCGACACGTATACCAGCCGGCGGCTGTCGGGCGCCCAGGCTAGGTCGCTTTCGGCGGCGGTGGTCACCGAGAGGCGGGTAGCGTCGCCGCCATCGGCAGCCGAGGCAGCAAACACCTCGCCGTGCACGATGAAGGCCACCTTCTTGCCATCGGGCGAGAGCGCCATTTCCTGCAAGCGGTCGGTGAAGCGCTGGCGCTCCACGGTGGGGCTGGCCGGCGCCCCGCGCCGCCGAATGGCTATCTGCTTGGCTTGGCCGTTCTGGGTGTCCAAGGTCCAGATGCTGAAGTCGCGCTCAAATACAATGAGCTTGCCATCGTAGGAGGCGCTGGGCCACAGTACCCGGCCATCCTTGAAGTTGGTGACTTGCTGGGGCGTGCCCTTGGTGAGGCCGGTGGTCCAGATGTTTTCGGGGCCGCCCTGGTCGCTGGTGTAAAACAGCTTTTGGCCGCCCGGCCCCCACATGGGCCACAGGGCCTTGGCCCCGCCGCTGGTGAGGCTGGTATACCTAGGGCCGCTTTTGTCGTCCTGCCGCAGCAAGATTTCAGATTCGTCTAAGTGGCTGTGGCCGTGGCGCCACCACTGGTTGGAGGCGATGCCGCGGGCGACCAGGGCTAGCGTTTTGCCATCGGGGCTGGGCGCGGCGAAAAACTCGTTGGCGTAGCGGTCGGCCGATACGGCGGTGGGCGTGCCGCCACCCACCGGCACGCGGTAGATGTCGTTCATGCCCGCGATGTCGCGGCTGGTCGAGGAAAAGTAGAGGTACTTGCCATCGGCCGACCACGCGTCGAGCTGGTCGAGCCCGTCGTCGAAAGTCAGGCGCTTCAACTCACCGCTCTCAAAATTCAGGAGATAAATATCGCCGTTGCCGCTGCGCGTGGAGGTGAAAGCCAGCGTTTTGCCATCGGGCGAGTACAGTGGGCGGCTCTCAGTGGCGGGGTGGGCCACCAGCAGCCGGGCCTCGCCGCCCGCCACCGGCACCGTCCACACATCGCCGCCCGATACGAAGGCGATTTCCTGGCGGTCGGGCGACACGGCGGGCTCCGAAAAGTAGGGCGTAGCTACGGGCGGCGCGGCCACCACTGGCAGGGCTGCCAGTAGTGGTAGGGCTAGGACGGGCTTCAGTAAAGGGTTAAGACGCATAGGTTTTCATAAAAGACTAAGGAGAAAGGTCGGTAACTAAGTCGCCGCGCTGCATCAGGAACCTAGGAAACTAGGCTGGAATCAGTAAAGCCAGTTTAGACTGTAAAACGCAGTCGTTCCTAGCCTGCGTCAGCCTCTGCGTAGTCCTCGCCTAGGTCGAGCAGCCAGCGCGGCGGGGCGGCTTCCAAGGCTAGCGCGGCGAGGTTGAGCCAGGCGCCGGCGCGGTCAAGCACAACCGAGTCAGAGGTAACGACCACGTCGGTGGTTTCGGCTAGCTCGCGGTCGGGGTTCATGACTACTTCGGCCGTCCAGGGCAGACCTAGGGCGGGCCCCAACTCGCGTAGGCGCGCCGCCAGTCGGCCACTATTTGACACGGGCTGGTCGAGCAGCCACCGCACGGGGCCGGGCCTGAGCGCAAGCAGCGCGGTGGCGGCCAGCTGAATGGCCCGGTCGGTTTCCTGCACCGCCCGGTAGGTGCCATGAATGCTCGACAAGTCGCGCAGGGCTCCGTCGCGGCCCCGTAGCACCACACCGCCGCTCAAAGCGGTTTCGAGGGTAATAAGTAGGTTGAAGCCGTCGATGGATATAGGCCGGCCACCTAGGTCGCTGGGCAGTAGTTGCTTAGATGCCCGGCCGGTGCGTAGCTCATCGGGGCAGGCAGCGCGGCCCACGGCCCAGCGCTGGCGCTCGGTGAGGGCGTAGCGGTCGCCCACTAGCTTTAGGGTGGCGCTGGGCGGGTACCCGCGCGTGAGCAGCCACGACAGCTCGGCGGTGGCGCGGCGCAGCACCGGCACCCACTTGGGCGCAAATAGCTGGTCATCGGCGGGGTGCGGGCCACGGTGGCGCGTGTCGGCTGGGCGCATGAGCAAGAGGGAGAACGTAAGCCGTGGCAAGTTGCGCAGCAATGTGCAAGATTTCCTAGGTAGCGTTCTAAACTAAAAAACGCTCGCTGGCCGAGCCAACGAGCGTTTTTAAAGAAGAAACCAGCGAAGGGCTAGTCCCTATGTGCAGCGGCGCGCCAGCCAAAAGGCTAAGCGGCGCGCTACGTTAGTTAATAGTGAGGCGACGGGTAGCCTGCTCGCTACCAGCTTGCACGCGCACCATATACACGCCGGCTGGCAGACCAGCCAGCTTCAGCGTAGTAGCACCACCTACCACGAGCGCTTGCTCGCGCACCAGACGACCTAGGGCGTCGAGTACCCGCACTTGGCCAGCACCCGTGCCAGTGGGCACGAGCAGCGTAGCCTGGCCATTCTGCGTGGGGTTGGGGTACAGAGCTAGCTCAGTTTGCAGCGGGCTAGTAGTGGCCAGCGGGCTATCCACGCCATTGAGGCGCAGCCAGAAGCGGCCGTCTACGGGCTCGCCAGCGGCTACCGAGAAGGTGTAGGCATTGCCCGCAGCCGTGAGCGGAGTGCGCTGGCCGGTTTTAGTATCTTCTAGCACGACTTGAGTGCCAACAGGCAGGTTCAGCAATTCGGCAGCGGTGAGCGAGTAGGTGCCAGCGACCGGCACTTGCACGCGCAAAGCCACGCGGCCAGTCAGGGTAGCCAGGCCTTGGATGCTCAGGGGCTGGCCCGTGCTGGTGAGAGCAGCTAGGTTCAGGCCAGTGGCATTGGGGAGCTTGGCGGCGTCTTGCTGCACGTCGAAGCCGGCGGTAGCGCCGCTTTCAGCATATACATACAGTGCGTCGGCGCTGCCGCTGGCGGTACCAAGGGTTAGGTTCAGCAGGGGGCGGGTTTCGCCGGTGGTGCGCTGCACGCTCACTTGGGTGGCGTAGCTGGTCACGCGCTGGCTGTTGTGCAGTGATAGGGTGGCGCTGATCTGGTTTTCGGCTACCCGCACAAAGAAGCCTTGGCCAACTGGCAGCACGGGAACACCGATTTTGTTAACGTAGCTACGGTAAGTGTTGGCATACTGGCCGGTGCTCTGGCTCACGTACACGGCCGCTTCGAGGCCGGGGCGGTCGGCGGGCATCACCTGGCTCCAGTCAAGGGGGGCGGGGTAGGGGTTGCCCAGCAGCTGCCAGCCGCCATCGGCAGTTTGGTCTTGGCGCGTCAGATTCTGGGTGTAGTCGCCATTGTTGAGGGCACCCACGAAGTCTACTGCCTGCCTAGCACCTAGGTTCACGGTGTAGCCTTTGCCTACTACCAGCGCGCTGCGCAGGTCAGCCGGTGAGTACCAGCCTTTGTCGAAGGCCGATAAGTTATTGGTCGTAGTCGTGAGGCGACTTTCGTCGTAGCCGTACACCGTGGGGTAGGGCTGCACCGAGCCGGGCATGGCGCTACCGTTATACGTTGAGTTCACAACGGGCGTGAAGCTAGCCGTGGCCAGGTCGGCCACGGTCGAGCCGCTCACCGGCGCCGACAGCTGGCGATAGCCTAAGCCGCCATTGAGGCTGCCATCGAAGTAGCGCTGCACGGCAGCCGTGGCGCCTTGCACGGTGCCGGTGCCGCTGTTCACGACGAGGGCCGTGCCCGCGGCGTCAGAGCGCAGCGTCAGGGCTTGGTTGTTTAGCAGCACGTTGCCGCTGCTGGCCACAGTCAGAGTCTGGGCCACGGTCAGGGGCTGGCTCAGGGTCAGGTTGCTGGCGTTGGTGGTCGTCAGCTCGCGCACTTGGCTAGGCAGACCTAGGCCCGTTACCTGGGCAGCCGTGCCATTGTAGACGTAGTTGGCAGCTATCGAGAACGAGCGCGTGCCCGTAACCTGAATAGCGCCCGTGCTACCGGTGGTGGTAATACCCGCCGCATCGCAGATGCCCAGCGTACCGCCATCGGCCACTGTGAAGGTGCCGGGGCCCGTCAGGGGCTGGCAGTCGGTGTCGAGGCGGCCGCCGCCTTGCACGGTCAGCGACGTATTGACTGCCACCGGCGCCTGTACCCGAGCCGAGCCAGTACCCGTAACGGTGATGCTGTTGTAAATGCCATTGAGCACCAGCTGGTTGGGAGTGCTGATGACCAGGTCAGGCGTTGAGAACGAGTAGCGCGTGAACACTGGGTAGTGGTCGGTGGTAGTGGTGGCGTAGCTCTCAATCTGGCTGGCGATATCGGTGCGCACGGCAGCCGAGCCCGGCAGGTAGTAGGCCGCTAGCTCATTAGAAGCGATGCTGTTGTCGATTACGGTGGGGTAGCCAGCTGTCGACTGGGCGCCCGCGTTGGCCAGGGCCAGCGTCAGGGGTACGTAGCCAGCCGCATCGTTCAGGAAGGAGCTGTACGAGCTCACGGCCGGCGATACGCCCGTGGCAATGGTACCATTGAGTACGTCGTTGTAGTCGCCCGCAATGAGGATATTGTCGTTCGGGTAGTTGGCGTCTAGGTAGGCTTTCAGCAGGTCGGCACCTACTTTGCGGCGCTGGTAGTCGTTGGCCGACGTGGCAGTGCTGTTAGCCTTGGCGTGGATGTCGATAAACCGTACCTGCTTGGCCACCCCATTCAGGGTCACCGTGGCGGTCATCATGTACGGGAAGCGACCACCGGCCCAGGCGTTATACGCGGGGCAGTTGTCGGCTTCGCTGCACCGCAGCAGGCCCTGGAATGTAGGGTTGGTCACCACGGCCGTGTTGTACACGAAGGCCAACTTCTGGGCGCTGGCGTAGTCGGCGGCGTCGGTGGTGGGGTCGTCGGCATAAGAGCCAAAATCCGAGGCCTGGTAGCCGTAGGTGATGCCCGTGGCGGCCGACAGGTCGGCCACTACTTGCTTGAGGCGGTCAACACTCACCACTTCTTGCAAAATGAAAACGTCGGCCCGCAGGCTGGCCATCACCTTCAAGGCATTGGCTTGCTGCAGGTCTTTGTTGGTCGGGCCTACGTTGGCCGAGGGAGCCGACCCAAACCACTCCATGTTCCAGTCCACCACTTCCAGCGAGCTGTTCAGGTCGTACGAATTGCCAACCAGCTGCACTGTAGCCGTAGAGGCGCCAGCCGTAGCGATGCTGACATTGCCAGCGTAGGCCAAGCCAGCCGTGAGGGGCGCAAACTTTACTTGAATGGTAGTCGGGCCAGCTAGTTCGGCAGGAGTTAGGCTGATGGTGCGGGCGAATGCGCCGCCAGCTTTTGCCACTTGGTAGTCGGCAGCCGAGGTCGTCAGCGTTACGTTGCCCGTGAGGTTGGCTACGCTGAGGTTGAAGGTCTGAATGGTGCTATTGCCTACCGACTGGTTGCCTAGGAACAACGTAGCTGGGGTTGCGGCCAGCACCGGGGCTGGGGCGGCATTGCCGTTGGTGATGGCAATATCATCGACCGTCCAGCGCGAGGCGCCGGTGCTGGGGCCCGAGGTGTACACCAGGGCCACATATACCTTGGGCGCTTTGAAAGCGCTCAGGTCGAGGCCACCCACCTGCGTCCAAACGTCGGAGCCGGCCGTGGGCAGAATCGCGCTAATCGTAGTCCAGGTAGCGAGGCTAGGGTCGCCGCTGCCCGTGTAGTTGGTCGAAACACGCACGGCCAGGCTCGGGCCCGTGAATGCCGAGCGCGCCCAGAACGTGAGGGCGGGGAAGTTGGTAGCGCTTAGGTTCAGGCTAGGCGAAATGAGCCAATCTTGGTTTTCAACGTTGCTGCCATTAGCAAAGCCGTTGATTTGCACGCCATAAGGCGCCGAGGCCGTGGGCGAGTTCGTGGCCTTGTTGCGGCCAAAGGTGGTGCAGGCCCAGGTTTGGGCACCGGCCACGCTGTATTGCAGCCAGCCATCCGAGAGGTCGGTAGTGCCGGTGCAGGCATCGAAGCTAAAGCTGGTTTGGTTGGGGTCGTAGCCCGCACCACTCAGCACCACCGTGGCCGATGCCGTGCCGCTGCTGTGGCTGATGCGGCCCGTAGCCGCACCACCAGCGGTGGGCACAAACAGCACGTACACCGTGGCGGGGGCGGCCAACTCGGCCACCGTGTAGGTAAGCGAGGTGCCATACGAGCCACTGCTGCCATCCTTCGAAAGCACAAACGGACCCGTGGCCGTGAGCGTAGTCGGGTTGCTGAGGTTGGCACCCGTTAAGGTGTAGGTTTTGGCGGCCGAGGTGCTGCCAACGGCCGTGCTGCCGAAGGCGAGCGGGCTAGGAGCCGCTATGAGCTGGGCAGCCGTGGGCGCGCTCCAGCTCAGCGAGAAGTCGTCGACAGCCATGCCATCGTCGGCTCCGCTAGCGTTGAAGTCGTTCCAGCGCACCCAAAACGTGTCGCCGGCCGCTAGGTTAAGCCCCGTAATAGTATTCGAGATAGCGGCCGTTTGAGTAGGAGTAGCTACCCCCACGGTGGTGGCGGCCGTGTTGGTGTAGCTGAGCGCGGCTACGCTCGTCCACGTGCCTGTGCTGATGGACGTAGCGTCGGTGCTGTATTGAAAGTCGAGCCGGTCGGTACGGTTGATGGTGCCGACGCGCCAAGTCTGACCTGTGTAAGCAACGGTGATGCTAGTGAGCGTAGCCCCCGTGTTGTTCACAAATCCGCCCCCGATGGTGGGCACAACCGAGCCGCTTTGCAGCGAGCCAAAGGCGCGGTTGGTGCTGCCGCTGGCGCCGAAGCTGTAGGTATTGCCGGCCGTGCTTGAGCCAGTGCTGGTGGCGTAGGTTTGGTCGCCATTGGTACCGGTTTCTACAAAATCCCACCCTAGGGGCAGCGTGGTCTTTGTATTAGCCGTGCCGGTAGCGGCTAGCTCGTTAAAGTCTTGCGCGTAGGAAGTACCAGTAAGCGGCGCCGTCGCTTGGGCGTGCGCGCCCAGCGTGGCTAGCGCCAGCAAGCTAGTCCAACCCAGTTTGAGGAATGGTTTTGTCATATAGTGGAAGCTGTGGGGAAATAGTAGTACAAAACTACCATACAGGTAAAGCTAATGCTGTTAAGTTAATGTTTTGAAATGAGGTAGCGCGTGGGTGGTATGGCTCCGCGTCCGCACGCACCTAGGCTCAAATTCATTCACCGCGGGTAGGCAATAGCTTTGCAGAAAATAATGGCTGGGATATAGTAGGCGTGCCTACTTTTTTTGCAAAAAGCACAATACCTTTATTCCCATCTTTCTCACCCACCCTCATTCTACGTATGCAGGCAAAATCTTTACTCCTCACGGGAGGAGCGCTGCTGGCCGCCACCTCGGGCGCGCTCGCCAGCGGCTTTCAAATAGGCCTCTCCGGCCAGAAGAACATCGGCATGGGTGGCACGGGCACCGGCCTATATCTTGACCAGGCCGCGCAGTTCTACAATCCCGGCGCGTTTGCTTTTGTAGGCTACAGCAGCTTTCAGGCCGGCATCAACATGGCCGTGCCGCGCATCACGTTCCGCCCCGAAGGTGGGGGCACCGGCCAGGAAACCCTGCAGAACAAGAACGTCTTCCCCTTCAATGGCTACGCGGGCTTTAAGGTCAACGACAAGTTTCAGGTGGGCCTAGGGGCCTACGTGCCCTTCGGCAGCGAGCTACACTACGGCCACGGCTGGACGGGCCGCTACACCCTCACCGACATCAAGCTGACTTCGGTGTACGTGCAAGCCACGGCGGCCTACGCCATCACGCCGCAGCTGGGCATCGGAGCCGGCCTCGTCATGCTGGCCTACGGCGATGTAGACCTGCAGCGCGACATTCCGCTGCAATCGCAGAACGGCACCACGGCCCACGCTACGCTTTCGGGCAAGGCCGACCACAAGTTTGGCTACAACGTGGGCATCATGTACAAGCCTAGCGATAAGCTGAGCTTCGGGGCCAGCTACCGCTCGGCCATCGACGCGCACGTGTCGGGTGGCGATGTGCGGGTATCGGGTATTCCAGCCGCTGCGGCCAGCAGCTTCACGGCTACCAACTTCAGCGCCACGCTGCCGCTGCCCGACGTGTACAGCTTCGGGGTGGGCGTGCGCCCCAACGATAAGCTGACCCTGGCCTTCGACGCCAACCTCGTGCGCTGGAGCAAATACCAGGCGCTCAACTTCACCTACACCGGCGGGGTGCTGGGTGGGGCGGGCGTGACCTCCTCCAGCTCGGTGCGCAACTACAAAGACGCCGTGGCCTTGCGCCTAGGTGGCCAGTACAAGGTCACGAGCGGCCTAAGTGTGCGGGCGGGCGGCTTCTATGATTTTGCCTGCGTGCGCGATGGCTACCTGACTCCCGAAACCCCCGACGCCGACCGCGTGGGCCTCACAGCGGGCTTCACCTACGAGTTTAGCCAGCGCTTCGGCATCGACGGTTCGTTCCTGTTCGAAGACTTCCGCCAACGCAGCCAGAGCCAGGCCGACCTAGTGGCCAACGGCACCACCGACCGCGTGGCTGGTACCTACAAGACGACCATCAGCGTGCCCGGCATCGGGGTGTACGTCAAATTCTAAGGCCGACCTTTTTCCCACCTGCATATTCTCATGACTACTATTTCTTCTTTTGCAGTGAAGGCCTTTCCTGCGCTGGCGCTGCTAGGCCTGGCCGGCTGCCAAGCCGACATCGACGCCCCCAGCGCTTCGGCGGGTTCAGCCAATTTTAGCCGTTACATCGCCATTGGCAATTCGCTCACTGGCGGCACGGAAGATGGCGGCGTTTATCGCGAAGGTCAGCTCAATTCCTACCCCAGCATGCTGGCGCAGCAGTTTGCACTGGCTGGTGGCGGTGCATTCAACCAGCCGCTCTTTACAGAAGCGCAGGCTAACGGCTCGGGCTACTTGCGTTTGGCCGGCTTCACGGCTACGGGTACCCCCATTACGTCTGCAGTCACTACCAATTTGGCTATTCGGGCCGTTACGCCCACAGTAGTGTATACCAAGTACCTAGACCGGGTTGATAACCTAGGTATGGATGGTATCAAATTGGCTGATATTCAAACGGCTAACTTTGGTAATGTAAGTCCGGCTAGGGCCTACAGCGACGCCAACTTCAACGCTTATTTCGAGCGCATTACGCCAGACGGCAGTAGCCAAACCTATTTTCAGCGTGTGAAAGCAGAAGTAGCTGGCACCACCAACACGCCCGCCGCTACTTTCTTTTCGTGCTGGCTAGGCAACAACGACGTGCTAGCCTACGCCACGGGTGGTGGCGCGGTGGCTACCCGAGCTATTACCCGCACCGATACCTTCAACCTCAAGGCAGTACGCATTATCAATGCCCTCACAGCCAACGGCGCCAAGGGCATTGTGAGCAATATCCCGGATGTAGCAGGTATTCCGTTTTTCAACACGGTGGGCCCCTCAGCCCGCGCTTTGTTAGCGGCGGCTAACGTCCCGACGGCGGCGCCCTTTGTGTATACTACGGGCATCCTGGCCCCCTTGCAGCCCAATACCCGCGTGAATACGACGCTGGCCAGCGTGCGCAGCGCTGGGGGTAGCGAGCCACTGCTACTCACGCTCACCGCCGCGCCCTACGTGAGCCTATATGGCCAGCGTACCGGCAAGTACTGGCGCGATTTCTACGCCCAGGCCCGGCCCGGCCTGCCCGCTGCCATTCCAAACTTGTCGGTTTTCCTGGCTACCCTGCAGGTAGATACTACCCAGGCTTTCGGCGCCAGTAGCGGCAACCCCTTCCCGAGCACGCTGGTGCTCGATGCCACGGAGCAAGCCAACGTGTCGGCGGCCACTACGGCCTTCAACAATTCGCTGCAAGCGGCCGCTTCGGCCAAAGGCCTGGCTTTCTTCGATGCCTACACTTACTTCCGCTCGGTCGCAGCCGGTCCCTCGGTAATCAATGGGGTGAATAACTCGGCCGGCTTCATCACCGGTAACCTCTTCAGCCTCGACGGCGTGCACCCCACGCCACGCGGCTACGCCTTGGTAGCCAATGAGATGATTAAGGCTATTAATGCCAAATACGGCTCGTCGGTACCACAGGTGAACCCCACTAGCTACCGCGGCGTGCTCTTCCCCTAGGTAGCTCCGGCCCTTGGTTTTTTGAAAAAGCGCCTTTCCCCCCCGGGAAGGCGCTTTTTGCGTCTGGCAAGCGGCCTAGGTTCAACTAGTTCAGGTTTTAGTTAAAGTGCGGCTGGCAGTTGTATCTTCGTGATGCTGCTATCCAGAAAGACTGAGGGACCAGGCCCGATGACGTCTTGGCAACCGCCCTAGGGCTGGTGCCAACTCCTGTTTGGTCAAGTGCTTACGACCAAAGAAGATATCAGCCGGAACCCGCACCGCTCGGCGCGGCTTTCTTTCTGGATAGCGGTTTTTGCCGTCGCTTTTGCTTTCCCGAAAGACTATGTCCCCCGTTGCTGCTCCTGTCGTTCCCGACCCCGCTCGTATTTCACCGCTGCCCGGCCTGCTGCGCCAGCGCCTGCTGGTGCTCGATGGCGCCATGGGCACCATGATTCAGCGCTACCCGCTGGAGGAAGAGGATTTTCGGGGTGAGCGCTTTGCCGACCACCCGCGCCCGCTGCGCGGCAACAACGACCTGCTGAGCCTCACGCGGCCCGACATCATCCGGGCTATTCACGCCGAGTACTTCGCGGCCGGGGCCGATATGGTCGAAACCAATACGTTTTCGGGCACTACCATTGCGCAGGCTGACTACGCGCTCGAACACATTGTGTATGAGCTAAATTACGAGTCGGCCCGCCTAGCCCGCGAGGTCGCCGACGAGTACAGCACGCCCGAGCAGCCGCGCTTCGTGGCCGGCGCCATCGGCCCTACCAACCGCACGGCCTCGCTCTCACCCGATGTCAATCGCCCCGGTTTCCGCGCCGTGACCTTCGACGAGCTGGCTACCGCCTACCTAGAGCAGGTGCGCGGCCTCGTGGATGGCGGCGTGGACACGCTACTCATCGAAACCATCTTCGATACCCTCAACGCCAAGGCCGCACTCTTCGCGGTGCAGCAGTTCTTTGACGAAGGCGGCCGGCAGGTGCCCATCATGATTTCGGGCACCATTACCGACGCCTCGGGCCGCACCCTAAGTGGGCAGACGGTAGAAGCCTTTTGGAACAGCATTCGGCACCTGCCGCTGCTGAGCGTGGGCCTCAACTGCGCCCTAGGTGCCGACCAGCTCAAGGTGTACGTGCGTGAGCTAGCGCGCCTGGCCGATGTGTCCGTTTCGGCCTACCCCAATGCTGGTTTGCCCAACGCCTTCGGCGGCTACGACGAGAGCGCCCAGGAATTTGCCGCGCTAGTCGAAGACTACCTCAAAGAAGGCCTGCTCAACGTGGTAGGCGGCTGCTGCGGCACCACGCCCCAGCACATTGCCGAGTTGCGCCGACTGGCCGATGCGTACCCCACGCGCGGAATTACACAGGAAGCAAATACAGAAGAGGCGCTCGAAGACGAGGAAAAAGCGGCGAATGCGTCCTTGACCCTAGCGGGCCTGGAGCCTTTCAATATCAAGCCCGACAGCTTGTTCGTCAACATCGGCGAGCGCTGCAACGTGACGGGCTCGCGAGCTTTTGCGCGCCTCATTCGCTCGGGCGACTATGAGGCGGCCCTGGCCGTGGCGCGCGCCCAAGCCGAAAATGGCGCGCAGGTGCTCGACGTTAACATGGACGAGGGCATGCTCGACTCGGAGGCGGCCATGACCACCTTCCTGCACCTCATCGCCTCGGAGCCCGACATCGCCCGCCTACCCCTGATGATAGACTCGTCGAAGTGGACGGTCATCGAAGCCGGCTTGAAGTGCGTGCAGGGTAAGAGCATTGTCAACTCGATTTCACTGAAGGAAGGCCCAGAGCGCTTCAAGCACTACGCCCGGCTGGTGCGCCAGTACGGCGCGGCGGTGGTCATTATGGCCTTTGACGAAGACGGCCAGGCTGATAGCTACGAGCGCCGCATTGAAATCTGCCAGCGTTCGTATGATATTCTAACCAAAGAAGTTGGCTTCCCGGCCGAGGACATCATCTTCGACCCCAACATCCTCACCGTGGGCACCGGCATTGAGGAGCACCGCAACTACGCGCTCGACTTTATCCGGGCTGTGAAGTGGATAAAGGAGAACCTGCCCGGCTGCCGCACCAGCGGCGGCGTGAGCAATATCAGCTTCTCGTACCGCGGCAACGACGTAGTGCGCGAGGCCATGCACGCGGCCTTCCTGTACCACGCCATCCGGGCCGGGCTCGACATGGGCATCGTGAATGCCGGCCAGCTCGCCGTGTACGACGACGTGCCCAAGGACCTGCTCGAGCTTTGCGAAGACGTGCTGCTCAATCGCCGCCCCGACGCCACCGAGCGCCTCGTGGACTTTGCCGAAACGGTGAAGCAAAAAGGCAAGGTCGAAGTAGTGGCCGACGCCTGGCGCAGCCTGCCCGTGGCCGAGCGCCTGCAACACGCGCTGGTGCGCGGCATTACCGATTTTATTGACCAAGACACCGAGGAGGTACGCCAGCAGGTAGCCCGCCCGCTCGACGTGATTGAAGGCCCGCTGATGTCGGGCATGAACGTAGTAGGCGACCTCTTTGGCGCTGGCAAGATGTTCCTGCCCCAAGTAGTAAAGTCGGCCCGCGTGATGAAAAAGGCCGTGGCCTACTTGCAGCCTTTCCTAGAGGCTGAAAAGCAGGGCAACGCGCGCCAGACGGCCGGTAAGATATTGCTGGCCACGGTGAAAGGCGACGTGCACGACATTGGCAAAAACATCGTGGGCGTGGTGCTAGCCTGTAACAACTTCGAAATAGTAGACCTAGGAGTGATGGTACCCCTAGAGCGCATCCTAGACGAGGCGCAGCTGCAAGGCGCCGACATCATCGGCCTCAGCGGCCTCATCACGCCCTCGCTCGACGAGATGGTGTACGTGGCCCGCGAGATGGAAAAACGTAAGCTGCAAGTGCCGCTTCTCATTGGCGGCGCCACGACCTCGCGCTTGCACACAGCCGTGAAAATTGCGCCCGCCTACAGCGGTTCGGCGGTGTATGTCAATGACGCGTCGCGCTCGGTGGGCGTGGCGGCGAGCCTCCTAGGTTCGGCCAAAGACGCCTACACGCAGACGATTAAGGACGAGTATGCGGCGCTGCGTGAAGACCACGCTGGCCGCCAACGCGACAAGAGCTACCTGACCATCGAGGCGGCCCGCGCCAATGGCTTCAAGGCCGATTGGGAAACCACGCCAATCACCAAGCCGAGCTTCCTAGGTACCAAGGTGCTCGACAACTATCCGCTTGACGAGCTGGCCCAATACATTGACTGGACGCCCTTCTTCCACACCTGGGAGCTGAAGGGGCGCTACCCGCGCATCCTGGAAGATGCCAACCTAGGCGAGGCGGCGCGCAAGCTGTTCGAAGATGCTCAGAAGATGCTGGCCGAAGTCATTGCCAATAAGAGCCTCACGGCCCGCGCCGTGGTGGGCTTCTGGCCGGCCAATACCAAGGACTTCGACACCATCGAAATCTACGAAGACGACACCCGCCAGCAGGTGCGCGACGAGTTTTTTACGCTGCGCCAGCAGAGCGAAAAGGCGCCCAGCGTGCACAACATCGCCTTCTCCGACTACCTCGCGCCCAAAGAAACTGGCCGCCAGGACTACCTAGGGGGCTTCGCCGTGACGGCCGGCTTAGGTATCGAAAAGCTGATTGAGCAGTACGAAGCCGACCACGACGACTACTCCAGCATCATGATTAAGGCCATCGCCGACCGCCTAGCCGAGGCCTTTGCCGAGCGCCTACACGAGCGCGTGCGCCGCGAGTTCTGGGGCTACGACCCGGAGGAGCACCTGACGGGCGAGGAGCTGATTAAGGAAACGTACCGCGGCATCCGGCCCGCGCCGGGCTACCCCGGCTGCCCCGACCACACCGAGAAAATCACGCTTTTCAAGCTGTTGGATGCGGAGAAGCAAACGGGTATCATTCTCACCGAAAACCTGGCCATGTACCCCACCGCCGCCGTGAGCGGCATGTACTACGCCCACCCAGCTTCCAATTATTTCGGCCTAGGTAAGATTGGGCGCGACCAAGTGGTAGACCTTGCCGAGCGCAAGGGCATGCCGCTGGCCGAGCTAGAGCGCTGGCTAATGCCTAACCTGAATTACGACCCGCAATAGTGTACCGTGGACCCTATGGGTCCGCGCGTGTTATCGTTTAAGAAGCTGCTAAAACTCGCGGACCCGCAGGGTCCACGGTACAATCCATGAAAGTAACTGAACACCTGCGTCGTGCCGAAGGCAAAACGCTGTTTTCCTTCGAAGTGCTGCCGCCCCGCAAAGGCGAAAACATCCACACGCTGTTCTCGAATATCGAGCCGTTGATGGAGTTCAAGCCGCCGTTTATCGACGTGACCTACCACCGCGAGGAGTTCGTGCTGCGCGAGCGGCCGGGCGGCCTCTTGCAGCGCAAGGCCGTGCGCAAGCGGCCGGGTACGGTAGGCATCTGCGCGGCCATCAAAAACCGCTTCGACGTGGACACCGTGCCGCACCTCATCTGCGGCGGCTTTGCCAAAGAAGAAACCGAGAACGCGCTGATTGACTTGCACTTCCTAGGTATTGATAACGTGCTGGCACTGCGCGGTGACCCCATTAAGAGCGAGGGTCACTTCCAGCCCCACCCCGATGGCCACCGCTACGCCTGCGACCTCATCGGGCAGATAAGTGAACTCAACCACGGCCGCTACCACGACCACGACGAGCAGTACCAGCCCGCCGGCGCCGAGCCCATCCTCAGCACTGACTTCTGCATCGGTACGGCTGGCTACCCCGAAAAGCACTTTGAGGCACCCAACTTCGGCTCGGACATCCGCTTTCTCAAGGAAAAAGTAGACCGCGGCGCCGATTACATCGTGACCCAGATGTTCTTCGACAACGAAGAGTTTTTCAAGTTTGAGCGCCGTTGCCGCGACGCGGGCATCACGGTGCCTATCATCCCCGGCCTCAAGCCGCTTACTACAAAGAGTCAGCTCACCGCCTTACCTAGGGCCTTCTTCCTCAACATTCCCGAGACCTTGGCCGAGGCCATTCACGGCGCCAAAGACAACGCCGCCGCCCGCGAGGTGGGCATCGAGTGGTGCCTCAACCAAAGCCGCGAGCTAATGGCCCACGGCGTGCCCTGCCTGCACTACTACAGCATGGGCAAGTCGGAAGCCATTCGCCGCGTGGCCGCTGGCTTGTTTTAAAAAGTGGTAGCGGGTAGCCTGGGCGTTGCAGCTTGGGCTACCCGCTGATGGGCGAGCCAGCTACTGGCGGTACATGAATATCGTGAAGTCGCCCTCCCAGTAGCCTTCCAGTAACTCGACGCGCGGCGCTAGCTGCTCGCAAAAAGCCAGTATTACTGCCGGCTCGTAGGAAGCTAGCGGGCCCCCACCGGCCGGTTCCCAACTCAGCAGGTTAAACCCAAACCCTAAGCGGCAGCTGCCAAACAGCTTCTCAATAGAACGGTAGATAAACTGCGGATTGCGCGGACGGTAATTGAGAGCGCCACTTGCTAGCACGTAGTCGGCAGGGGGCGGCGGGGTGCGCAAAAAATCCCCCTCACTCAGGGTAATGTCAGCGGCGCCGTGGTAGCGAGCTTGGGCCACTGCTAGCAGTTCGGGCATGTGCTCGATGCCGTGGTACTGCACGCCCGCAAAGCGCGCCCGCAAATAGGGGTAGAGGTCGGCATAGCCGCAGCCTGCGTCGAGCACCGAGTGGTAGGCAAGGTCTCCGATTTGGGTCAAGGTCTGAAAGCGCACTTGCTGGCCTTCCGAGCGAGCCCAGCCCAATGCTTCAGCGCCGCCCGGCCCATACTCGCGGATGCGCTGCCGGTGGTAGCGTAGAATGGCCGCCGTATCGAGCCATGGACCTAGGGGGTTGTGCATGTAAGAGGGGTAGCCAAAGGTGCTGGCCACGGAAGGAGGCCAAAAGTACGCGTAGCGTATTTGGCAAAAAGACGCACGGCGGCCCCAGGTTCTAAGGGCCCGCGCGCTAGGCATACAGGGCCTTAAGGCTGTCACTCAAAGTACGCCGGCTATGCCGCTGATAACCAGCGCGACCAGCGTAGTATTGAATATAAAGGAAATAAGACCGTGCAGTAGGGCCAGCCGACGTTGAGTGCGGCTGCTAATACTAACGTCAGCGGTTTGGGCCGTCATGCCTACAACGAAGGCGAAGTAGGCAATGTCGAGGTAGTCGGGCTCGGGGTCATTGCCCGGGAAGTCTAGTCCGCCCCTATCGGCACCCTCGTCGTCGGCATCGTAATAGGCGTGCGCATAGCGCAGCGTGAACACCGTGTGCACCAGCAGCCAAGCTGCCCCCACGGCTACCGCGCTAAGCCCAATGTGCCAGGCTAAGGTTGGGGCGTTCAAGTTATGAAAGGTGCGCAGCAACGCCACCACTGCTAGCAGGCTTGCCGAGGCGGCTACCAGCACGAAAATAAAGCTGACCGCCCGGCTAAGGTCTTCGCTAGCGGCCACCACGCGAATGCGCTCGGCATCGGCTGTGGCAATGGCCGCCCACAGTAGCAGCAGCGTGACTACGCCGAAAGCGTCCCAGGCCGCCACAGCGCGGCTGATGGTGGTAAGGCTGGCTGGGCAAAGCAGCCACGCCGCCGCGCCAGCCGCCAAGCCAACAAGCAGGCGCAGCGCCGAGGGCATACGGGCCACCGAGCGCAACAGTGGCCACGAAAGAACAGGAGCATTCACGGTGCCAAGGTAGGGGCAGCGGGGTGTTATAGACATGAGTAACCGCAACACTGGTTTGGCCCGCGCCAACTGCTAGGTGCGTAGCTTGCCTCTATATAGCGAGCAGCTTGTTGTGCCCCTGCCGGTTATTTATATCTGCCCATGCCCACCCCCTACCTCATTGGCCTGCTACGCGAAGGCCGCCCGACGCCCGACCGCCGCGTGGCTCTCACCCCCAAAAAATGCGTGGAGCTGCAAACTACCTACCCCGGCGTGCGGGTGCGCGTGCAGCCCAGCGCCCACCGTGCCTACACCGACCAGGAGTACCGCGACCTAGGTATTGAGGTGGCCGAGGATATGCAAACCTGCGACCTGCTAATGGGCGTGAAGGAAGTGCCCGTAGACCAACTGCTGCCTGGCAAAACCTACCTGTTTTTTTCGCACACCGTGAAGCAGCAGCCCCGCAACCGTGAGTTGCTGCGCACCGTGCTGCGCCTAGGTATCACGCTCATCGACTACGAGCTGCTGACCAATGCAGCCGGTGAGCGCATCGTGGCCTTTGGGCGCTACGCGGGCATTGTGGGCGCCTACAACGGCCTGCTCACCTACGGCCACAAGCACGGCCTCTACGACCTTAAGCCCGCCCACCAGTGCCTGGACATGGACGACATGCAGGAAGAGTTTTTCAAGATAAAGCGCCTGCCGGCCATTAAGATAGCCGTGACGGGCTCGGGCCGAGTGGCTGGCGGTGCGCTCGAAGTGCTCGATAAGATGGGCCTGCGCCAAGTGAGCGTGCACGACTATCTGCACCGCGATTTTCGCACGCCCGTGTATGTACAGCTGCGCTCCAGAGACTACCACCGCCGCCGCGACGGCCTAGCCTGGGATACAGCCCACTTCCACGAGCACCCCGAGGCGTATGATTCTAATTTTGCGCGCTTCCTGCCGCTCACCGAGTTGCTCATTGCCTGCGCCTATTGGCACCCGGCGGCGCCGCGCCTGTTCACGGAAGCTGATACGCAGGAGCCTGACTTTAAAATAAATACCATCGCTGACGTGACGTGTGACGTCGATGGCTCTATTCCGCTCACCAAGCGCAGCAGCACTATCGCTGACCCGGCCTTCGATTACAACCCTGCTACCGGGGAGCTGGAAACACCTTACGCCCGGCCGGCCAATATCACCCTCATGGCCGTGGACAACCTGCCCTGCGAGCTGCCGCGCAACGCCAGCCGTGACTTTGGCCGGCAGCTGCTCGACCAAGTGTTCCCACACCTGCTGGGCGGCGATGCGGCTGGCGTAGTAGCCCGGGCCACCATTGCTCAAAATGGGCAGCTAATGCCCCGCTACGCTTACCTCTCCGACTACGTGGCGTGAGTTACCTAGAGCAGGTTTCAAGCTGGCCTAGGTAACTGGTCGCGAGTGAATTATAGCTAAGGTAGCTAGTTTTTGCCTAGGTTCATGCTGGCTACCGTGGCAGTGGTGCTATCGGCCAGCGTCGAAATAGCGCCTTCTGGACTGATTTTCTTGAGGGCGGCGTGCCCTGTATCGGTCACGTATACTATCCCAGCCCCGTCTACAGCTATGCCCGACGGGTAAGCCAGGTGCTGGGCCAAGGGCACTGCCGTGCCCGCCGGCAAAATCTTGCGTACGCTATTGTTGTAGGTATCAGTGAGGTAAAGCGTGCCAGCAGCATCTACGGCTACGCCGTGGGGCTTGTTTAGGCCCTCAGTAGCTACCAATGCCACGCTGCCGTCGGGGCTGATTTTCTTAATGCTGTTGTTGTCGGTATCGGCTACGTACACGGTGCCGTCGGCGGCCACAGCTACGCCGCTAGGCTTATTAAAGCCTCGGGCCAAGGTCGATACGCGGCCCGAGGGACTGATTTTTTTGACGACGCCTGCCGCCGCGTCGCTGCCGGCATCGGCTACGTACACCGTGCCATCGGTAGCCACGGCCACACCCGCCGGATACGTAAAGGCATCAGCTACTAATACAGAAACTTCGCCTTGAGTGCTGATTTTCTTGAGGCTGTGCGCGCCAGCATCGGCTACGTATACGGTGCCGCTACTGTCTACCGCAATGCCCGTGGGGTAGGTGAGACCAGTGCTAGCTAGGCTCGAAATAGTACCCGCTGCGTTTACTTTCAGCACCGTGGCGTTGTCGGTATCAATTACATACACCGTGCTGTGCGGGCCCACTGCCACCCCGTCGGGATAGCTGAGCATAGGTGCCACCACTACTGGCTGGGTCACTGCGGAGTGCCGGCCAGCCCAGCTTGCGGGCAAGCTAAGCCAATAAGATAGGCTCAGCAGTAGGGGCAGCGTAAGTGCAAGTAAAGCTGCTCTCATTATAAGAGATGAGGGTGGGAGAAGTTTGAAAGATACTGGAATGCATACTGCTTTGTTGCGTAACGCTTGCAGCGCAGTCGTGCCGCCCAGCCACCCTAGGGCCGCCCCCGTACCCTAGTGCACCTTTGTGCCTATGAATTTTGCCACCCGCGCCACCACGCCCGAGCTGATGGACGACCTGCACCTCGCCACCGAGGAACTGCGCCAGAACCTCGATGAGCTCGAAACCATCAATACCTGGCTCGGGGGCTATCGGCCGGTGTTGGCGGCGCTGGCTCGGCTGCGGCCGCGCTTCCCAGCCGGCCGCCCCCTGCGCCTGGCCGACTTAGGCAGCGGTGGCGGCGATACCCTGCGCCACGTGGCCGCCTGGGCCCGGCGGCAGCGGGTGCCGGTGGCCCTCACCGGCGTCGATGCCAATGCGTTCATGCTCGACTACGCCGCCGCCAAAAGTCAGGCTTATCCCGAAATCAGCTACCGGCAGCTGGATATTTTCGCGGCCGAGTTTGCCGCCCAGCCCTACGATGTGCTCACGGCCAGCCTGTTTTGCCACCACTTCACCGATGCCGAGCTGGTGGACCTGCTACGCCGCTGGCACCAGCAGGCCAGTCTAGGGGTCATTATTAATGACCTGCATCGCCACCCGCTGGCTTACTACAGCATCAAGTACCTAACCAAGCTCCTAGGTGGCTCGCGCCTGGTGCAGCACGATGCGCCGCTCTCGGTGGCCCGCGCCTTTTCGCGCGCCGACTGGCAGCGGCTGCTAGCCGCGGCGGGCATCACGCGCTATTCACTGCGCTGGTGCTGGGCCTTCCGGTGGCAGGTAGTGATTTTGGCCGGAGCCTAATAGTTGGTCTGTGGCGAGTGACAGCCTAAGCAACTTAATCGGCTCGAGCGGCTAGGCTAGCCCCGCGCCACAGCGCTGCTTAGCGGTGCGGCCGTTGGGTAGGAGCCGCGTTGGTGCGGTGATATTCTTCTAGTAGTTCAATTGACTGATAGATGGTGAGGCTGCCGTCGATGTACTTATCAGTCAGAAGCTGTTCGTACGCGCTGGGCACCGTGCTGTAGCTATTGGCAGGAAAGAGGGCTGCCGCGATAATTCTGCGTTGCGCCTGTTCGTTTTTCATGCCGCAAAGTTCCGATAGGTAGCATGCTCCCGAAGCTTTAAAAAATTATATTTGTGTGAAGGCACTGTTTCATCTCCATATTCTGGTTTGCGCATGGAAGCAGAGCCATGGATTGGCTCCGTACTAAGTGCCGTGTTTGAAGAAGTTGCGAATAATAAATTGGAGGCGTCGCGTGCCTAAGTGCCTTTCACAACGCTCTCAACGCCAATGGTTATTCTAAGTGGCTGCACCATCCACCTGTCATGCTGAGCTTGCGAAGCATCTTATCACGGTAGAAACGACCTAGCGTAATAAGATGCTTCGCAAGCTCAGCATGACAGATGGTGGAACAGAGGTTAGAAACGGTTTCTACAGCACTGGGTCGGGCCGGAAATACCTGCCGCCGGGGAAGCTGATGGCGTAGTCCGACTTGAAGTGCGTGCTCGGGCGGTAATAGTCGGTGCTGATGATTTGGGCGCCCGACTGCATGGCGGCTTCAAAGCTGCTCTTGTCGTTGCGGCGGGCCTCCTGGGTGTCGCTGTCGGCGCGGGTGCGAATGATGTAGCCCTTCTGCACCAAGCCTTTAATAGCCCCTAGGTCCTTCTTGGCATTATTTAGGATGTGGATGGCCGCCTCAGGCGTGCCCGGTTCGGCATCGGCAAATAGCACCCGGCCTTTCAGCGAGGGATGCCCCTGGATATAGGTGGCGCGCTTCTCGCCCACCTCATCGAGCACGAATACGAACTTGCCCTGCGCGGCGCGCAAGGTGGGCCAATTGCGATGCAGCACGGCGCTTTCGAGGGTGGCGTACTGGCCACGAACCTGGTCTGGGGTGATGAGCTGGTCAGCCCCTAGGTAGTCACGGATTTCCTTATCTAAGGCATCGAACACGGCCGGCGTGAAGGGCTCGGGCACCGTGAGGCCCGGCCGGGGTAGCGCCTCGCTCTTAGCGTTCATGGTAATGAACACCGGGTTGTGCGTGGGGTGGGCCAGCGACCATTTTTTTAGCTCCTGCAAGGCCAGCTTGAAGGTGGGTGCATTGCTGCGGTAGTCGAGGTCCTGAATGTGAAACACCTTAAACCCCGGCTCTTTCATCAGTCCAGCCGGGTCGTAGGGCGGCTGGCCAGGGGCCAAGTCGAGGCCCTTAGGGTGGGCGTACTTGCCGCCCTGGGTGTCGGCATACACGTCGATTTCCAATGCCAGCAGCCCTAGGTCGAGCTGCTCGGTAAGAGTGGCGTGCTCGTAGTCAATCTTATTAAAAGTAGCCGAATCGGCTTTGTGCAGTATAGCAAACAGCTTGGGGTCAATAGCTTGCTTGTAGCTGTTGTGCGAGCCAATGACCTGGATTTGATTCATTAGTGGCTCAGCAGGCTTAGTGAAGGCAAGCGAACCTAGGGTGAGGATGCTAATGGGGATAAGGAGTAGTTTCATAGGACAGTTGTATTGGTAGTCTGGTGCTTGCGTAGGACCCCACCCCCGGCCCCTCCCCTCCGGGAGAGGGGTGCCAAACGACTACTAGCGCTCGCTTATACCTGCTTGCGGTCGGCACCCCTCTCCCGGAGGGGAGGGGCCGGGGGTGGGGTTCTACGATAGGGCCTCTTAATACCCCTTGTTCTGCACCAAATTGCTATTCAGCCGCAGCTCAATAGTCGGCACGGGATAGAGGCGGCGAAACTCGCTCTTATCCATCTTTAGCACGTCGTTGGGCAGGGGGTATTCGGTTTCAAACTGGCCGAAGCGGATGAGGTCGTTGCGGCGCCAGGCTTCCCAACTCAGCTCGCGGGCGCGCTCATCGAGCATGCCGCTGAGGGTGATGCTGATGGCCTGCTGAGCTCCGGCGCGGGCGCGGATTTTATTGACAAGCACTAGCGGGGTTTGCAGTTCGCCGTTGACACTCGTGGCGGTGGCGCCCCGCAAGATGGCTTCGGCCTTCATCAGTAGCACGTCGGCGAGGCGCAGCAGGGGCACGTCGTTGCCGTTGAGGCGGGTGCCCTGGATGATGGTGGGGTCGGGGTAGTATTTGATGGAGCGCGCGCCCGAGGCCTGGCTGGCTTGAGTGTTGCCTAGGTCCATGGGCTTGGGCGGCACCAGCGTCAGCACCGGGTTGATGTTAATTTGGGTGGTCGAATTGGGGTAGTAGACTGGCGTGGTGGTGAAGCCGCCGTTGCCATCGGGCGCGTACTGTGGGCCGGCCAGCCAGGTGGTGGTGCGGAAGTCGCCGGGCAGGTTGAAGCGCGCGTAGAACTCGGGCGTGGTGCTCATGGCGATGCTTAGGTTCACGTTGAAGCCGTAGGCCTGCGTGAGGTAGTAGAAAAAGCCAAAGCGCGTAAACTGGTTGCCCGGAATCTGCTGGTCGTAGGGCACGGCGAAGATGGTCTCGCGAATCTGCGGGCCGTTGTTGGGCAGGAAAATATCGCGGTAGCGGGTATCGAGGGCGTAGTTGGTATTGGCCTGCACGCTGTCGGCCATGCGCACCACGTCGGGGTAGCGGGTGGTGCCCACGTACACCTCCGAGTTGAGGTAGAGCTTAGCCAGCAGCGCATACACCATGCCCTTGGTGGGGCGGCCATACTGCTGGGTATTGGTGGCAGCGTTATTGGTCTTGGCCGGTAGCTTGCCGGTGATGCCGGTCAGTTCGCTTTCAATAAACTTATATACCTCGGCGCGCGGCTTGGTGGCGGGCGAGGCGGGCGCCGGATAGTCCGTGATGAGGGGCACGTTGCCGTACAGGTCCATCAAAAAGTAGTAGTACAGCGCCCGCATGGCCCGGATTTCAGCCAGCCGGTTAGCCTTTTCCTGGTCCGAGAAGTTGAAGGCGCTCGTAACGTTGAGCAGGCGGTTACAGGTTTGGATGCCGCTATACGCCCACTGCCAGATGGTGAGCACGTTGGGGTGGTCGGGCGTCCAGGTGTGGTAGTGCAGCTGGCGATACTGCCCACCGTCGTCGAAGTTGCCGTCGCGGGCCGGGATGATGGCCTCGTCGGTGCTCATGGTTTGCATGCGCCAGTAGGGCACCGCAAACTGCGACGACAGGTTAGAATACATAGCCCCCACCGAAGCGTTGTAGTCGCTGATGGTCTTGGGAAAGTTGGACTCTACAAACTGCGACTCGACCGGCACGTCCAGCTTTTTGCAGGAGTACGTGACGGTAGCTAGCGCGCTCAGAGCAAGGAGAATAGCTTTGCTTTTCATAAGTAATTCCTAGGTTGTCCTTGTCATGCTGAGCGCAGCGCAGCGGAGCCGAAGCATCTCTATCGCACCGTTGTTGGCGTCAGGAGTTAGTTCACTGGTAGAGATGCTTCGACTCCGCTGCGCTGTGCTCAGCATGACAAATGATATTATCGAATAAAAGCCCTTAAAACGAAGCCGTTAGCCCCAGCGTGAACGTCCGGGTTTTGGGGTAATAGTTGTTGTTGTCGATGCCCGGCGTGAGGCCGCCGATGTTGATTTCGGGGTCGATGCCGCGGTACTTGGTGATGATGAACAGGTTATTGGTGTTCACGTAGAAGCGCAAGGCCTTCACGTAGGGCGTATTGGGGCGCAGGGTGTAACCTAGGGTGGCGTTGTCGAGGCGCAGGTAGGAGCCGCTTTCTAGGAAGCGGTCGGAGATGAGGTAGGCGTTGATGTCGTTGAACGACTCGCCTAGGGTGAAGCGCGGGATGTTTTGCAGGCGCGCATCGGCCGGGTTGTTGAGGCCGGCTAGGGTGGCGTTCAGAATTTTATTGCCGTACACGCCGCGCACCAAGAAGTTGAGGTCGAAGGCTTTGTAGGTAAAGTTGTTGACCCAGCCGTAGATAAGCTTGGGCTGGGCATTGCCCACCACTTGCTGGTCGGTGGTGAGGGGCTGGGTGGCGGTGGTGCTGCCGTCGGCCTTCTGGAAGGTGCTCACGCCCCGCTCATTTTTGCCGAGGTAGTGCCACAGCGTGAAGGTGCCCACCGCCGAGCCGGGCTGGATAATCTGGCTGTAGTTGCCGCTCTGGCCCTTGCCGCCGAGCTGCGCGGTCTGGATGTAAGGAATCGTGAACCGGTCGGTGCTCAGGTTGTCGATGCGGTTAGTATTGTGCGAGAAGTTGAGCGACGAGCGCCAGGTGAAAGCGGCCGTTTGCACGGGCACCGCGCTCAGCACCACCTCGATGCCGCGGTTGGTCATGCTGCCCACGTTGGCGGTGTAGGTGGTGTACTGAAACTCGGTGCTCGACACCGGCAGCACGTCGTCGATGAGGTCGCGGGTCTTTTTAATGTAAAAATCGACCGAGGCCGTGAGGCGGTTTTTGAAGAAGCCAATGTCCAAGCCCACGTTAGTGGTGGCGGTGCTTTCCCACTTCAGGTCGGGGTTTTCATTACGCACGGCGTTCACCACGTTCGAGATAACACCGTTGTTCAGATACTTGCTGCTGCCGGGCGGCGTGCCGTAGATGAGGATGGACGAGAAGGCGTCGAAGCCCTGGCTATTGCCCGATACGCCGTAGCCAGCGCGCAGCTTGAGGTCGCTGAAAGCGGGCAACCCGCGCATAAACTCCTCATTGATAAGGCGCCACCCGAGGGCCGCCGTGGGGAAGTAGCCGTAGCGGTTGTTCACGCCGAAGGCCGACGAGCCATCGCGCCGCACCGACACCTGCGCCAGGTAGCGGTCGCCGTATTGGTACTGCGCCCGGGCATACTGCGAGATGAGGCGCAGCGTCGAAATGGGGTTGTTGTCGAAGGCAATCTGCGCCAGCGACGACGGGTTAGACAGATATAAGTTATTGTACCCTAGGGCGTCGTTGGCAAAGCCCTGGGTCGTGATGCCGAAGCCGTCGTTGGTGCGGTCTTGCTGGTACGAGTAGCCACCTAGGAGCTGCAAGTTGTGCTGGCCAAAGGTGCGGTCGTAGTTGGCGTACAGCTCCACCACATCGTTAGTGGTTTCGTACTCGTTGCGGCGGGCCACGCCGCCTAGGTTCACGGCCAGGCCCGACTGGCTGTTGAGGTAGCTGTTAAAGTTGGTTTGGGTGCGCTGGTTCGAGCCGCTAAGCGTGAGTTTCAGGCCCGTAATGATGTCGAGCTGCACCAAGCCATTGACCAGCGTTTTGCTGTCCTTGGTCACGTAGGTGTTGTTATTCACCAGCGAGAGCGGGTTCAGTGGGCCGCTGCCAGTACGCGTGTAGTTTTCCTTGTAGCTGCCATCGGCGTTGTAGGGGCTCACCGTGGGCAGATAGAACAGCATGTTTTGCAGTACCTGGGTCTGCGGCAGGTCGTTCTGGGTGGTCGAGCTGTTGATGATGTTCACGCCCAGCTTCAGGCGATTATTGAAAAAGCGCTGGTTGATGAAGCCTCGGTAGATGATGCGCTCCAGCGAGGTGCGGTTCAGGATGCCGTTATTCTTCAGGTAGTTGACGCTGGCGCCGTAGTCCGTAGCATTAGCCGAGCCGTTGAACGAGAGGTTGTGGTTGGTAGAGTAGCTGGTGCGTTCCACTAGCTTTTGCCAGTCGGTGTTCGAGCCATCGTCGTCGGTGGGCTGGGCCAGCGGTCGGGTCTTATTAGCTACTAGGTATTGGCGCAGCTCGTCACCGCTCAGCATGTCTACTTTCTTCGACACGTTGGCCACCGCGCCGTAGGCGCTGTAAGTCAGGCGCGTTTGGCCCGACTTGGCTCGCTTGGTCGTGATGATAATAACACCATTAGCCGCTCGCGTACCGTAAATGGCCGTGGACGATGCATCCTTGAGCACGTCGATGGTGGCAATATCGTCGGGGGCCAACAGGTCGATGCTGGCGCCGGGCACGCCGTCAATCACATAAAATGGCTCCGTCACGCCGCCATTGAGAGTGCGGATGGTGCTGGGGCCGCGCAGCACCACCGAGGGCCGCTGGTTGGGGTCGCCGCTCTTAGTGATGTTGAGGCCGGCTACTTTGCCTTGCAGCAGCTCAGCGGGCGTGGTCAGCACACCCTGGTTAAACTCGCCGGCTTTTACAGAAGTCACCGACCCGATAATATCCTCGCGGGTAGCCGTGCCGTAGCCGATAACTACCACGTCCTTCAGCTTTTGCGCATCGGGCAGCAGCGTCACATTGAGGCTGGTTTGGGTGCCCGCAATTACTTCCTTGGGCTCGGTACCTAGGAAGGAAAACACCAGAATATCGGTCGGGCCGTTGGTTTTGATGCTGTAGGTACCATCGGGGGCAGTGCCTACGGCCGTGCTGCCATCCTTGAGGCGCACCGTCACGCCGGGCAGGGGCGCGTTTTTCTCATCCGTTACCGTGCCCTTAATGGTTTGCTGCGCAGCGGCTAGCATGGGGCACAGGAGCAGCGCCAGCCCTAGGCTGCTGGTGCGAAGCCCGCCGGCTGGCGGCTCTATACGGTGGGCAAAGTACTTCTTTTTCATAAGCGCCTAGGGCAATGTGGAAAGGGCTGTTTTTGAGCACCACAAAGCACCGCCGCGCCTATTATCAGAATGTCATTTTAATATTACAGTTTGCATTTCTACGTTAAATAATAAAACATATGCTGGTACCACCGCTCAGGTAGATGAGCAGGGTAATTCGTTGACTTGGCGAGCGTTAAGTTCTTGAAAAACGGTTAAGTTATTGTTGATGGCACGCAACTGCGCCCCGCGCTATTAACACGCACTAAGCAGATGGTTATGGCCGGCAGGTACGGGCACTACTTTGCTTTAGCTGGAGCGTTGCTAGTTGGCTCGCCTGCTACCCAAAGCTGCTGCGTGCCCCAGGCCTTATTGGGCACATCGGCGGCCACAAACTCTAGCGTGCCACCAGCAGCTAGCTCTTGGTGCGTGAGCCAGTTGCGATTCAGCGGCTTGCCATTCAGCCGCGCCGCTTGAATGTACATGCGGTTTGGTCCATAGTTTTCCACCTTAATCGTGAGCGGCTTGCGCCCCCCCGTTTGCAGCGTAAGCTGCTGAAAGAGGGGTAGGTTGAGGTAGTACACCGGCTCGCCCACGCAGGCGGGAAGCAGCCCGCAGCCCGCGAGCACAAACCAGGCCGACATGGCGCCCGCGTCGTCGTCCATGGTGCGGAGGTAGGCCTGGGGCTGGTTTTGGTAGATGCGGCCCACGTAGGGGTCGATGCCGCGGCTATTGTCGTTGAAGTAGTGCTGCACCACCGTATCGACGGCTAGGTGGTGCACCAGCGCCTGCGAAAGCCAGGGCTGCCGGGTGGCGTTGTAGAGGGTAGGGGCCTGCAAGTCGGTTTCGTTGGCGTGGTTGTAGTAGTCGCCGCCAAAAAAGGCATCGAGTTGCTGCCGGAAGGCCGCCTCGCCGCCCATCAATTCCTGCAAGCCGCGAATGTCATAGGGCACATTCCAGCGGTACTGCCAGATGGTGCCTTGGTAGAGGCCACGGGCCGGGAGGCGGTCCACATCGGGCTTAGTCATGTCCTGGAAGTCCTTCTGCCAATAGCGTTTATAGTCCAGCGCTTTGGTGTGCCAGACTGCTGCTTCTTTAGACTCTTTTAGCCTACCTAGGATTTCGCCCAGTGCCCAGGCATCGTACGACGATTCGAGGGCTTTGTCGGGGTGCGAGTAGTCGAGGCGCCGGGCCTGGCTTACGAGTGAGTCGCGGATGCCGCGCAGGTCTACGGTGTAGCCTTTGCGGGCGGCATCGAGCAGCACTACGCTGGCGTGCTCGGTGCGCACTGTGGGCGAGGGCTCGTGCTGGGTCGCGTAGTCTTTTTTGCCGAAGCGATACAAGTTGGCGAGCGAGGTGGCGATGTCCTGAAACTCGGTAGGGTAGGCCAGCGACAGCAGCGGTAGCTGCGTGTGGTAATTGTCCCATATTGCCCAGCCATTGTAGACGGGGCGGGTGGAATGTTGCAACGAGCCATTGGTAGCCTGGTAGCGCCCATCGGGCTCCGACACCACGTAGGGCGATTGCAAGGTGCGGTACAGCAGCGAGTAAAACAGGCGCTCGCGGTCGGGCGCGCCCTGCACTTGCACACGGCCGAGCAGCGCATTCCAGGCCTGCGCGCTCGCCTGCCGCACCGCCGCAAAATCGGCGGCCGCCTGCTGCTTCAGCGTGGCCTGCGCATCGGCCAGGCTCACTGACGAAAAGGCCACGCGCACTTCCACATCGGGCGCGCCGGTGGTGGGTAGGCGGGCTACCAGTTTGTGCGCGCCCGCGGGCTCCCACTGCACTGGCTGGCTGGTTTCGAGGTAGTAATAAAGCCGGTAAGTGCCCGCGCCGCAGGTGGTGCCTGCTTCTAGCCAGCCGCTCAGCGTGTTGTCAGTCGTGGCGTGCTCCTCGTGCTTGAAGCCGTTGGCGAAAGAATAGCTGATGTCCATAAACAGCCCCCGCGCCCCGCTGGCCGGAAAGTGGTAGCGGTGCAGCCCGAAGCGCTGCGCCGCCGTTAGCTCGGCCCCAATGCCATTCTCAAACGTGACGCCGTAGTAGCCCGGCGTAGCGCGCTCAGTCTTCTTGAGTAGTGTAGTTTGCGCAGGGTCAGTACCCAGGAGGGGTTTCACGAGCAGGTTGCCGCCCGCGCCCTGGCAGCCTACCCCCTCAAAGCGCGTGTGCGTGAACCCTAGAAATGTGCGTGCTAGGTGCTCGTAGCCAGTGTGTAGATTGGGGTAGGTCTGCGGCCCCAAACTCAGCATACTAAACGGATAGGACGCGGCCGGCGACAGCTGCCCATGGTCGCCGGAAGAACCTAGGAATACATTGACTTGCTCGGCTGGGCTTTGGGCCAAGGCCGGGAGGGTAAGCCCGGCTACGAGGAAATAACCTAGATATCTCTTTATGCTACTAATCACGTGGCTGCTCAAGAAGGTGCTTGAAAAAACGATTTAGCTGATAAAATATCACCCGTCATGCTAGGCTAGCGAAGCGTCTTATCACTGCCGAATGACCTGCTTCAACAGGAAAAGATGCTTCGCAAGCTTAGCATGACAGGTGAGAAGTAATACTTGTGAACGACTCCTAAACCCCGGCCCCTAGGGGTCGAGTGGGTCAAATGGGTCGGGCTGCCTGGCTTCGGGTACAGGGTAGCAGCTATTTTCCGTTTCCGAAATACGCTCCAAGTCGCGATAGGGCACATAGCCTAGCTCGCGGCGGCAGCGCTCGGCCATGCCTAGGATGTAGCGACTCTGGGCCGCGTCGGTCACGATGAGCAGAGGCCGGCCCGCCGGAAACTTAGCAAATTCTAGTAGCCGGGCCGTGTTGCGTAGGTTGGTGGTGGTGTGGCGGGCGTGGGGCTCAATAAACACTGCCGCCGCGGGCACGCCTAGGTGTTCGACCAGGTACTTTTTCATCTCGACCGCCTCACAAACCGGCGTGCGAAACGGGTGCACGTGCCCGCCTGATACTACCACAAACGGCGCCTGCCCTGCTCGGTAGCGAGCCGCTGCCAACCGGCAACGCTGGGCCCCGGCCGAGTCAAGCGCCACGCCGGGCTGCTCGGGGCCGCTGCCGGGCACTAGTATCACAGTATAAGGGTAGCGCGCCCAGTCGGTGCGGGCTACAGCAGCGGTAGGGGCAGCATTGAGGCCGCCGGTCAGCGGCTCGTAGCGGGCGGCTTCGTCGCGGCCGTTAAGGCGCAGGGCACCTAGGGCTGCTTGCAGGGGCAAGGTGTAGAAAGCGGCGGTCTTGCTGGCCTTGGTGGGCAGCTGCTGGCGTAGCTGCGGCGCCAGCCCAGCATCGCCGCGTCGAAAGCTGATGGAGTCGATGGCCGGGTAACGCGGCTTGGCACTGGCCAGGTACACCCGCAAGATGCGGTTGATGCCCGCCGCGGCATCTTGCCAAGCTAGGCGCAGGGCTGCGGTGTCGGGTTGGCCAGCGTAGCGAGGGTAGGGTCCGGACTTGGCAAATAGTGGCCTTGCTCCCGCCCGAAAGGCCGCATTGCTGACATAAGCCTGCTGCAAAAGCTGACCTACCTGCTGGATTTCGCGCGGCTGCCACGCTAGTGAATCTGCGTAGCGCCGCAACGGTACTACTGCCTGGGCGAGGAGCGGTGCACTGCGCCGGGCCTGCCGCTGTGCCAGGCGTTGCAGCTCGGGCGATGCCCGCAACGCTTGCCGCAGGGCGGGTTTGGCCTCGAAAAGCGCTAGCAGCGGGAATGTTTTGGCCAGAATAATGGAATCGGTGCGGGCGGCAGTAGGCCGGGCGGCTGCGGGCTGCCCTATGCTGGCAAAGCTCAACAGCGAGCGGCACAGCAGTAGGAGTAAGCGCTGGGTCATGCAAAAAAAGGTGCGGTGAAGCGAACTGGTCTTCCAGCTTGCGATGAGCTAACCGCTTTCTACGGGTCCAGGCTGCACCAATCCTGGCTTTTTGACCCCTCCAACGCAAACATAATATCCCGGCAACACTGCTGTAAAGTGCTAGTAATTCTAGAAAACGTCCTTTGCAGTCGCAAAAACCGCCTAAACGCGCAGATGAAGTAGCGAGTAGCAACGGCACCTAGCACAAGCAGGCTGTGCAAGTGGTTACTCAAGTGTAGGGGTTGATTATGAATAAATTACTGCTACTAGGTATTGGCTTGACCAGCGCCCTTGCCCAGCCGACCTCGGTAGAGCTAGCCATCACGGCCACCTCCACGGCCAGCGCCCTAGGTGCCTGCCAGGGCGCCAGCTACCAGCAAGGGCGGCTGTACCTCTACGGCGACCGCGAGGTGGGCGTCATTCGGGCGTATCGGCCCGGAGCCGACTCGCTGACCTACCTAGGACAGGAAGTGAAGCTGACTGAAAAAGGCCAGGACGTCATCAACCACCCCACCGGCGTGGCTTGGAACGGCACCGGCCCCACCTTCATCGGCAACAGCATCCGGCTGAACGCCGAAGGCACCAAGTGGCGGGCCGTCATCTACGCCGTTGATTGGGCGGGCTTGCTGCAGGGCGGCACCCTCGACGGGCACCTGCTCAACACTATCGAGGACGATGCTTGCGTGCAGGGCACCCGCCCCGAGTACGTGCAGTCCCAAGGCAAGTGGTACGTGGCCACAGCCGACTACGGCCCTCAGGGCAACGAAGTGCGGCTCTATGACCCAGCTAAGCTAGCCAAGGCCCACAAGACCAGCGAGCCGGGCGTGCTGGTCAAAAAATTTACCTGCTCGCCCTGGGTGCAAAACCTGCTGTGGGTGTCCAGTAAGGGCACGCTGGTGCTCATCCAAAACCAGGAGCAAGGTCGCCGCTGGCGCTTCACGCTGCTCGATTTAAATCAGTCGCTGGCCGCTGGCCACGAAGTCGTGCGCCGAGTCATCGACGTGGACAAGGCCGACGAGCTGGAAGGTTTTACGCTGCTCGGCGATGTGGCCAAAGGGCTGGCCGTCACCTCCTCGCGCCGCGACAACGTGCACGCCGTGCGCCTGGCCTGGTAGCCACCTAGGGCACACCTACCGACTACTTTTTTCACCTCCAACAACTTGAGGGTTACAACTATGACGCAATACTCTACAACGCTACGCCGGTGGTTGGCGGGCCTGCTGCTGGCCGGTAGCTTGCCGGCGGCGCACGTGGCCCAAGCCGGCCGGCCGCTGCCGACGCGGGTGGCGCCGCAGGCCGTGCGTATCACGGGCACCATCACCGACGAGCAAAACCAGCCGGTGCCGGGCGCCAACGTGATTGAAAAACAAACCTCGAACGGTACCGCTGCCGATGGCACAGGCCGGTTCAGCATCGAGGTGAATCCCGGCGCGACGTTGGTGTTTTCGGCCATTGGCTTCGTAAGCCAGGAGGTGGTCGTGAGTACCCAAACCACCATCAACATCCAACTAAAAGGCAGCGCCAACGAGCTCAACGAAGTGGTGGCCGTAGGCTACCAAACCGCCCGCAAAAGCGACCTGACCGGTGCCGTAGCCGATGTGAAGGCCAAGGAACTGAACCTCGCGGCGCCCACCCTAGGGCAGGCCCTAGTGGGCAAGCTGGCCGGCGTGCAAGCCACCCAGGTGAGCGGCGCGCCCTACGTGAGCACCAAAATTCGGGTGCGGGGCGTGGGCTCCATCAACGCCAGCTCGGACCCGCTCTACGTGATTGACGGTTTCCCGGCCGCTAACGACGTGTTTATTAATCCCAATGACATTGAGAGTATCGACGTGCTGAAAGATGCCGCCTCGGCTGCCATCTACGGTTCGCGGGCATCGGGAGGGGTAGTGATTATCACCACCAAGCGCGGCAAGGAAGGCAAGGGCCGCGTCGATTACGAGTACCAATTCGGCATCAATCAACTGGCCAAGAAGGTAAAACTGCTCGACGCCAACGGCTTTGCGCAGCTGCTCATTGATGGGCGCAACAACACCTACCGCGACTTGGTGCAGAATAGCGGCAAGCCCTGGACCGACGCCATGTTTTCGGATGATAACGCCACGCGCATCGCGCGGGTGGGCAACGCCAGCTCGGTCAGCATCCCGACCGACATATATGACTTTGCTAACCAGAAGCTCATCACGCCCAAGTACAACACCGACTGGCAAAACGAACTATACCGTAACGCGCCCTTCAACCGCCACAACCTGACCTTCTCGGGCGGCAATGCCGGGCTGCGCTACCTCATTAGCGGCGATTACCAGCAGCAGCAAGGCATTATCGTAGCGACTAAGCAGGAGCGCATAAACTTTCGGGCCAACCTCGATGCTGAGCTGAGCAAGAAATTCCGCGTCAGTGGCAGCTTGTTCGTGACTTCGAACAGCAACCGCGAGGTGCAGGAAGGCCGCTTCAACCAGGGCCCCATCCTAGGGGCGCTAATTTACCCACCGACTTTCCGAGCCTACGACGACAACGGCAACCTGGCCAAGAATGAGGTGGCGGCCCAGCAGTCGGCCTATGGCTATCAGACCGTCGAAAACCCGGTGGCGCTGGCCGAGGAAACTAACATCACCCGCAAGGGTCTACGCGGCACCTATAACGGCACCGCCAGCTACGAAATCTTACCCGGTCTCATCGCCAAAGCCAACGTGGGCTTGCAGACCTACAACGAGAAGTACGAGTACTACCTGCCCACCAGCCTGAGCAGCGGCAACAACGCGCCCTATTCGCCGCAGGCCATCGCGGCGGCTACAGCTACTGCCCTGAACGTCAACACGCAGAATATCCTAGGGGAGTTCACGGCGACCTACACCAAGCAGTTTGGCAAGCATAACCTGAACGCCCTGGCCGGCTACACGGCCCAGCGCACGACCCTCGACCAGATTAGCGTGTCGGCTCAGGGTTTTCAGAATGATGCGGTGCAGGAAATCACGGCCAAAGGCGCCGACCCAACCAACTTCTACCAAAGCTCGGCCACCAGCAGCGTGGGCTTTACGGGCACCGGCAAGCAGGCCGAAACCCTGCTCTCGTACCTGGCGCGGGTGCAGTACAGCTACGACGAGCGCTACTACCTGACCGCCGCGTTCCGTACCGATGGCTCTTCGCGCTTCGGGCCCGAGAACCGCTACGGCAGCTTCCCCTCGCTGTCGGCGGGCTGGACCATCTCGAATGAGTCGTTCTACCGCGATATGGTGGGCGAATCATCCACGTTGCGCCTGCGCGGCAGCTGGGGCCTCACCGGCAATTACAACATTCCGCTCTACGGCTACCAGCAGACCATGGCCAGCCCCACCGGCGCCGTATTCGGGCCGGGCACCATCCAAACGGCCTTCTACGCCGGCGCGCTCAAAGACCAGCGCCTAGGTTGGGAATCGACCTCGCAGTTCAACCTAGGACTCGACGTAGGCTTGTTCAACAATCGCCTGCTGCTGATTTCCAACGTCTACCTCAGCCACTCTTACAACCTGCTGTTCAACCAGCCGATTTCGGCTATTTCGGGCACCACCAGCATCCTCACTAACCTACGCGACTCGCGTATTCGCAACCAGGGCCTAGAGTTTCAACTCGATGGCAAGGCCATTCAAACAGCTGATTTTAACCTGAGTCTGAGCGGCAACATATCCTTCAACCGCAACCTGGTGCAGGATATGGGTGGCGCTAATACCATCACGACGGCCGGCGCCGAGCGTTCGTACATCACCCACATCACGCAGGAAGGGCAGCCGGTGGGCATGTTCTACGGCTACCGGGTGGCGGGCATGGTGCGGCAGTCCGACGTAGATAACATTGCCGCCGACAATGCCGTGTACAACGCCGCTACTCAGTCGTTTCCGGCCGGCTACGTGCGTAAGGGCCCCGCCCGCTCTACAGCCTCCACCAACCCCCTGCGCCCCGGCGACCTATACTTTGAGGACGTGAATAACGACGGCGTGGTGAACGACGCCGACAAGCAAGTCATCGGCTCGCCCTACCCCAAGTTTAACTACGGTTTCTCGCTGACGGCCAACTACAAGGCCCTGGATTTCAACGCTGGCTTCAACGGCGTGTACGGCAACCAGGTGCTCGACGGGCAAGACTACTACGTGTACAACATGGAGGGCTCGGGCAATCAGTATGCCAACGTAGCCAACCGCTACCGCTCGGAAGCCGAACCCGGCGACGGCACGGTATTCCGGGCCTCACGCGGCGGCACCCAGAGCAACAGCACCCGCCTCTCGACCTTCTACTTGCAGAGCGGCTCGTTTCTGCGCTGCACCAACCTCACGCTGGGCTACAACCTGCCCGCCACTCTCCTCAGCAAGGTGCACGTGAGCGGCCTGCGGGTGTATGTCAACGCCAACAACGTCTTCACCATCACCAAATACAAGGGCTACAACCCTGAGGTAGACTACAACAACGGCGCCAACCTAGCCCCCGGCGTGGACTACGGCAAGTACCCGCTGGCGCGGGGCTACAACGTGGGCGTGCGCCTTTCCTTCTAGTCGTTCGTCATCATAGATAGCCATTATATATGCGTTTCTTAACTAATCGTTTACCCCACCTAGGGGCCCTAGGTCGGCCGGCCGCGCTGCTGAGCCTGGGCTTGGTCGGCAGCTTACTGCTGGCTTCGTGCAAGAAGGATTTTCTGGTCGAAAACAACCCCAACGCCGTAGCCGCCGACAACTACTATCGGTCGGAAAACGACGTGCTGCTGGCCCTCAACGGCGTGTACACGGCCCTGCGCGACAACAGTGGCCTGGCCGAGGGCAGTGACCTCTACGGTGAGCAGCGCTCGGACAATACTGGCACCAACGACAACCAGTCGAACGCCGGCGAACCGTTCCAATTCAACGCATTTTCGCTGCTGCCCAGCAACTCCTACCTCCAAAACCACTGGACGGCGCTGTACCAGATTATCACGCGGGCCAACTACATGCTGGCGGGCTCCGAAAAAGTGAATTTCGCCCAAGCCAGCACCAAGGCGCAGTACCAGGCCGAAGCCAAGTTCCTGCGGGCGCTCACGTACTTCAACCTGGTGCGCGAATGGGGCGATGTGCCGCTCGTGACCCAACCGCTCACTACCCCCGATGCCGTGGCGGCCAACACCTTCCGCGAGAAGAAGGAGAAGGTATACGCCCAAATAGTGACTGACCTCACGGATGTTATCGCCAGTCCGCTGCCCGATGCGCAGTCGGCAGCCAACACCGGGCGCGCTTCCAAAATCGCGGCCAATGCTCTCTTGGGGAAGGTGTACCTGACCATGGCCACCACCCTCGACCAAGCCAATCGCAGTGCCAACCTGACCCAAGCCAAGACCTACCTCACGACGGCTTACAGCAAGCGCACCTTCGGGCTGCTGAAGGAAATCTCGTACGCCGACGTGTTCGAAGTGGCCAAGAAAACGAACAATCCCGAGGCCATCTTCCGCATCGTGTACCGGCAGGGCGACATCAACTACTCGTCGCGCATCGCTGCTAACTACCAGGCCCAGGGCGAAATCATCAACTCGCTGCGCCCCAACACCGGGGTAGGCGGCAACGTGACGCCCGACCTCGTGCTCGACTACGAAACCGGCGACGTGCGCAAAGATTTCTCCATCAAGTACGCCAACGCGGCCGTGGTGAAAGACTACTTCATTACCAAGTACCGCGATGCCAGCGCCACCGCCGGCACCACCGGCTACGGTGGCAACGACTGGCTGCTGCTGCGCTACGCCGACGTGCTGCTGCTACTGGCCGAAACCAACCTCTACCTAGGCGACGAGGCCACCGCCATCAGCCAACTCGACCAAGTGCGCGAGCGTGCCGGCCTGCCGCGCTACGCCGTGGCTAGCGCCACGGCCAGCTACAGCGCCAAGTATCCCACCCTCAAGCTCGCCATCCTGCACGAGCGCCGGGTAGAACTGGCTTTCGAAAACCAGCGCTGGTTTGACTTGCAGCGCGCCTTCACGCCGCAGCAGCTGACCGACTACTTCCGGGCCAAAAGCCAAGCCAACTTCGGCATCGCCCAGCTCACCAACTTCGGCCTGAAGGACTATTACTACCCCATCCCGTTCAACGAGGCCAAGCTGAACCCCACGGGCATGTACCAGAACCCAGGGTACTAATAAGCTAATCGGCACCTGAGCGCCATGCGCGCGCATCACGTCTGCCATGCTGAGCTCTGCGAAGCATTTTCTCACGCTAGAGTTACTAATTCTAACCAGAGAAGATGCTTCGCAGAGCTCAGTATGACAGACTTAATTTTAGTAGTACCCCTTATGAAACAGTTTGTTCTGCCCTTCATCATTAGCCTGCTCCTAGGTGGCCCAGCACTAGCGCAGCGGCCGGTGCAGGCCATCATTCGCACGCTCAAAGACCCTAAGAGCAACCAAGTGTTGGTGGTGGCGCACCGCGCCGACTGGCGGAATGAGCCCGAAAATTCTATTCGTGGCATCGAATCGGCCATCAAGATGGGAGTGGATATGGTCGAAATCGACCTCAAGAAGTCGAAGGATGGTGTGCTCATCCTGATGCACGACAACCTGCTCGACCGCACCACCACTGGTAAAGGCCGCCCAGCCGACTATACCTGGGCCGAGTTGCAGCAATTCACCCTCAAAAACCAGCATGGTGGTCCCACCCGGCAGCGTATCGCGAGCTTCGAGCAATGCATGCTGGCGGCCAAGGGCCGCGTGATGGTAAACATCGACAAAGGCTACGACTACTTCCAAGAAGCCTACGACGTGCTAGTGAAAACCGGCACCGTAGACCACGCGGTTATCAAATCGGCCTACCCCTACGAAAAAGTGAAGGCCGAGCACGGCGCTTTGCTCACCAGCCAGCTGCTGTATATGCCCATTGTGGATTTGCACAAGCCCGAGGCCGCCGCCTTGCTTCGCGAGTACGAAACCAAGCTCAGGCCCGTAGCCTACGAGCTGAACTTCCCCACCGATAGCGTGCTACTGCACTCGGCCTACCAGACCATTCCCACCACCGGTTCTAAAATTTGGTACAATAGCCTGTGGGCGAGCCTAGACGCTGGCCACGACGACGAGCGCAGCCTCGAAGAAAACCAACCTGCCGACGGCTGGGGCTGGCTGCTAGCCCATGGTGCCACGCTCATCCAAACCGACCGCCCCGCCGAGCTGCTCGCCTACTTGCGCCAACATAAGCGGCACCGCTAGCAGCTTGCAGAAAAGGGTAGAGCGGCTTAGGAGAAGCGTCAGAAAATCTTTCAAGCAATTATGCGCACACTTCTAGCAGCATGGCTTCTAGGGTGAGCCCTGGCCCGAAGGCGCAGCTAAGCACGGGCGCCCCGTTATCGGCGGGTGTGGCGGCGGCTAGCAGTTCGCGCAGCACAAACAGCACCGTGGCCGAAGACATATTGCCGTAGTCGCGTAGCACTTGGTAGGCAAAGCGGTTGTCGGCCTTGCTGAGCCCTAGGGCCTGCTCAATGGCTTCCAGTATCTTACGGCCACCAGGGTGCAGCGCAAACTGCCGAATGTCGGCCAATTGTACCGGTAGCTCGTGCAATAGCCCGGCAATCAATTGCCCGATGCCCCGCTCAATGAGCGCTGGCACATAGCCCGACAGCGTCATTTCGAAGCCCGTGTCGCCGATGTGCCAGGCCATATCTCGGGTGCCCTTGGGCTCGAGGCCGCAGTGAAAGGCCTGCATAGCTAGATAGGGGGCCGGGCCGGGCAGCGGCTGCCCCAGCACCAGGGTGGCCGCTGCCCCGTCGCTAAACAACGCGTTGCTCACGATATGGTCTTCGGCGTGGCTTTTCTGGAAGTGCAGCGTGCACAGCTCCACGCTCACTACCAGCACGCGCGCGGCGGGGTCGGCCCGCACAATGCCGTCGGCTAGCCGCAAGGCATTCACGGCCGCGTAGCAGCCCATAAAATTGACGCAGGTGCGGCGCACGCTGGGGCGCAGCCCTAGGGCCTGCACCAGCTCAATATCGAGCCCTGGCGCGTACATACCCGTGCAGCTCACCGTAATGAGGTGCGTGAGGCTATCGGCCGCCACGCCCGGCGCTTGGCGCAAGGAGTCTTGCGCCGCGGCTAGGGCCAGCGGCAGCGCCTCGCGCCGATAGGCCGCCATGCGAGGGCTCACGCTCGGAAAGGGCTCAAGCCCCGGCGTGTTTGGGAAAAACTCGTAGTCGCCTAGGGTGCGCCCGTAGTCGGGGAGCACCGAGTACCGATGCTCGATGCCCGACACCCGGTACAGCGCCCGCAGCTTGCGCGCTCCTGAGTCATCTAGCTCCAGCGCCCGCGCCATAAAATCGGCAATGACGGGCTGGGCCAGGCGGTAGGTGGGGAGGGCGGTGCCGATGGCACCCAGGTAGCTGGGCATTCAGAATAACAGTTAATCGGTAGGGGTTAGGGAGTAATCGGCTGTGGATAAGGAATTAACCAGTAACCGCTAACAAGTAACCATTCGCAGAAGCTTTACTTACGCAACCTAGGGGATTTCGGGAAGCTAATCTCCAAATAATGTACCTTCAGAAAGGTTTGCCGTGGGTTTGGCGCATGAGGGCGCGTACGGCGGCCGGCCAGTAGCGCAGGCCCCCCACTACTAGCTCGCTCAGCATGGGCCCGCCAAATAGGCGCTGCACGGCTCGCCCCACCCGCAGCCGTGCCCCGAAGGTGCGGTGCCAAGTCTGGGCATACATCGCCTCTAAGGCCGGCCTAGGTAGCTCCCCCCGCAAAAACTGGTCGGCTAGCGGCGCGGCTAGCGCGGCCCCGTGCAGCGCCATCGCCATGCCATTGCCACACAGCGGCGTAATGAGCCCGGCCGCATCGCCGAGCAGCAGCAGGTGCTGCTCTACGGGCTGCTTAGGGGCAAATGAGATTTCATTGATAACCTCGGGCTGGGCATACAGCCGCTCGGCATGCTGCAAGATGTCGGCCAAGTGCGGGTTTTGGGCTAGCACGCCCGCCTCTAGGGCCGCAATGGTGCCCCCGCTGCGCTTGAGGTTATCGCGGGTGGTGAGGTAGCAAAAGCACAGCTTGTCTTCTTCGATGGCCGAAATGCCGGCGTAGCCGTCCCGAAAATTGTGCAGTTCAATGACGTCTCGTGCAAAGCCCGGCAAGCGCAAATGGTGCTTGACACCGAGGTAGGGCGAGCGCTGCGCAAAAAACGGCCGGCCCAGCTGCCGGTCGAGCGCACTGCGCTTGCCATAGGCGCCTAGCACCAGCCGGGCCGTAAGCTGGCGGCCATCGGCCAACGTCAGGGTGTGGCGGCCTAGGGGGGCGTCAAAGGTGACATCGGCCACCGTAGCGGGCAGCACAAACTCCACACCGCGCGCCAGCGCCAGCCGGTACAAGTAGTCGTCGAGCCGGTAGCGGCTCACCCCAAAGCCGCCTAGGTCGAGCGGGCTATCTAGCACGCACCCAGCCGGTGACGATAATCGGAACTTTGTGAGGCTGGCCGGCTCTAGCGGTGCCGGGTCGGCTCCGAGCCGGCGCAGGTAGGGGCCCACTTCATGGCTCACGTACTCGCCGCACACCCGGTGAAAGGGATACTGCTTGCGCTCTACTACCAGCACCCGATGCCCACGCCCAGCCAGGTCGAGGGCCGCGGCCAATCCCGCTAGCCCGCCACCAATTAGTACCACATCGGCCGTGTCAGAAATAAAATTTTGGGATGATGGCACTGGATAAACTGGGTTAAACTTGCTTGCTAGCGTTATATTGCATTTTAGGGTAGTTTATATAGGCAAGTTGCTGTACTTTTGTAAAACCAAATTCATAGCTAGCCGTAACTTTAATCCCACCCAGCTAAGCTATTCTGGTTGATATCGCTATGAAAAAACGAGTACTATTTTGTGGTATGCTGTTAGCGAGCCTAGGGCTGCTGCGCGGTAGCCTCGCGCTGCCCGCCGAGGCAGCTCCGATGCCCGCTGTGCATCACCAAGCCGTTACGGGCCGTGTAACGGAGGAGCGCACCCTGGTAGTTTATCCGAACCCTAGCACTGGTATCATTCACCTTACCATTAGCGGCCTCGAAGGTCGGCGTGCCGAAGTTAGCGTGCTCAACGTGATTGGTACCGTGATGTACCGCGAAACGCTAAGCGAGTTGAATGAACACGCCACTAAAACATTAGACCTAAGCAAGTTTGCTAACGGGTTATATTATGTCAAGCTAGAGGCTGATAATTCTAGCCAGCTTTGCAAACTCATTATTCGCTAATGGTTGCCAGGCGGCAGCCCCGAAGTCCTAAAACAAGAAAAGCAGCCTAGAATAGGCTGCTTTTCTTGTTTTAGGACTTCGGCAACAAGCTAGCGCGCTGCTACCGGAGCCGGAGTTACTAAGTTACGTACTCGGCGGGCCGTTTCGAGAGCAAGAATGGCAGTGGCCGCAATAAGGCCGAAAAGCAAAAACCACATACTAAAGTCTGGTAAAGGATAAGAAATATATGCGCTTCACCGCAGCGAGGCAGCATCTACAAACTTAACTCAAGAATGCCAGTCAAGGTTAGTGTAAAATTAAGGCATTTAAGCAGTAAGGCTTCTTAAAAGGAGCTGTCTACCAAAAAGAAGCACTACTGCTATCTAGTACAACACTCAAAATAAAGCTGAGCGCTACCAAAGCTGGTTAATCTTGCGGTAACCGCAGGTGGCCACTTTGCAAGAGCCGGTACATGGTAGAGCGCCCGATGCGCAGGCGGCTAGCGGCCGCCACCACGTCGCCCTGCGTTTGAAGCAGCGCATTTTGCATAATAGCCAGCGTCTGCTCGCGGAGGGAGGGCATGGTGCCAGTGGTAGTGGGCATGGCGCTAGCATCGCGCCCAGTAGCTGGCGCCTGCAGAGGTGGCAGGTCGGCGGCAACAATATGGGCACCATCGGCTAGCACAGCCGCCAGCTCCACCACCGCCTTTAGCTCGCGCACATTGCCCGGGAAGGGGTAGGCTAGCAAGCGCCGCTTGGCTTCGGCATCGAAGCTGCGGATGGGTAGCCGGTTGGCGTGGCTGAAGTTTTGCACAAAGTGGTCGGCCAGCAGTAGCCGGTCGTTGCCGCGGGCGCGCAAGGGCGGCAACTCGATGGGCAGCCCTAGCAAGCGATAGTAAAGGTCTTCGCGAAAGCGCCCGGCACGCGCCTCGGCGGCTAGGTCGCGGTGTGTAGCTACCACCAGCCGCACATCGAAAGGCACGGGCTTGGAGCCACCTACGCGGGTTACTACGCGCTCTTGCAGCACGCGCAGCAGCTTGGCTTGCAGCGGCAGCTCTAGGTCGCCTATCTCATCCAGAAACAAGGTGCCGCCATTGGCTGCCTCAAAATGGCCCACGCGACGGGCCGTAGCACCTGTAAAAGCACCTTTCTCGTGGCCAAACAGCTCGCTCTCAAGCAGCTCGCGCGGAATGGCTGCCATGTTCACGGCTACGAAGGGCTGGCTGGCTCGGCTCGACTGCGCATGTATAGCCTGCGCTACTAGTTCTTTGCCCGTGCCCGTTTCGCCAGTTATCGACACAGTGATAACGGTGCGTGCAGCTTTTGCAATAAGCTCGCGCACGCGCTGCATGCTGGCGTGCTCACCTAGGAGTAGGCTGGCGGCCTCGGGGCAAGTGCCTTTGGGGCTGGGCGGCGTAGCCCGGGGCTGGCAAGTTTGGGCCAGCAACTGCCATAGGCGGTCGGGCGTGCTGGCATCCTTCACGAGGTAGTCCGAAGCGCCGTGGCGCATCAGTTCTACAGCCGTGCTGATATCCGATTGACTCGAAATAAGAAAAAGGCCAGTTTGCGGAAGCTGTTCGCGCAGCTGGCGCACGGCCCGGTGCACGGCAGCATCAGGAGTAGGGCCGCAGTCATAGATGATGGCTTCGGGTTGCTCACCCTCCTGAGCACTACCTAAGGCTAGCGCAATAGTTGGAAAACGCCGGATACGGTAATCTGGATTGCGGCCCAATTGATGGCTAAGCAAATTACTGTATGCTTCATTGTTTCCTAGTAGCCATATTTCGAAAGTAGCTGCTGCTATCATAAAGGAGTAATGCGACAACTAATCCAAAGGATTAGCTGCTGATAATTAAGAAGGAAATAAATTATTGGAAAGTTTATAATAAGGCAATGTAATGTAACTCAAGAGTATCTGGGCAAAAATACGGCTTTATCTACTAAAAAGGTTTCGGAATTGTCCACTTATTAGAATGGGGTTTCATTTTGGGATAATATAGTATATTGTATATTATTTTAAATATTTGATTATAAGTGATATAATTTGGATGGCAATATACTTGGGCAAAACAGCGATACCCTCGCTCTCTGTTTCTCATAATGCCATCTACTATGAAAATAATACCATTATCATATAGCGTAGCTGAGTGCCATAGACAGCTCAGTCTATTGCTACTGCTCATGCTGCTTGTGGCTGGGCAAGGGCAAGCTGCCGACCTAGCTTACTACTCCAATGGGCAGAATGTATCGGTGCCGGCTGGCGGGCCCAACGTGAGCCTAGCACTCGCGAGCGAAGCGGCCCAGCAACAGTTGACAGCTACCGTAACAGTATCTACAAGCAGCGCCGTCACGGTGCGGCTACCACTCACCGGCACCGGCCAAGTGGGCTTTCGGGCAGGGATACTGGTTTCTACAGATAATGCTCCGTCGCTGCTAGGGCTATCGCAATTGCTTCAGCTGCAAGCATTGGGCACTATTACCCTACGCACTTACCTAGGGGGTGCGCTGCAGCAAGAGCAAGTAGTGGATGCCTCGGTAGCACAGCTAGCGTTGCTGGCGGCTCCCGGCCAGCCCACACAATTAGAGTTTGTCAGTCGGGCCGCTTTCGACCAAGTGGAAGTGACTTTTGGTCAAGCGTTGCAGCTGGGTGTGGCAACCAAGATTCACTATGCCTACGCCATTGGGCCCGACACCCCCAAGCAGGTGAAAGGCTTTTTATCACAGTTTACGCAGGCTTCGACCGACCGCTACAGCACGGCTAGCGCCGATGGGGGCGGGGTTTGTGTCAACAGTGGTATCACTAACCCTGAGCGCACAGTCGATGCCGACCTCACCAACTACGCTTCCTTTAGCAGCCTCACATCGGTTGGCACAGGCTGCGGGGGTACGCTGCGGGTTCAGCTAGCGGGCACTGTGCCTGCCCCCGGCTACCGTGCCGGGTTTGTGATTGGCAATGCTGGCCTACTCGACCTAGGTGTGCTCAATGCCCTGCGCCTACGCACCTACCGTAATGGGCTGCTACAGGAGACAGCCACCGGTGCCAGCTTGCTGCAGCTAACGCTGCTTTCCGACGACAAAGCATTTATCAGCTTCCCAGCCACTGCTCCTTTTGATGAAGTAAGCATCGAGCGTACGGCCGTACTTGATTTGCTTAACAACCTGAACATCTACTACGGCTTTGGTCTCGAAAATGCGGGTTTCACCACTAGCCCCATTGCCACCTCTTATCCGCTCAGCCAGGGTAACTATACGGTGAAGACGAGCGGTGTTTGCACGTTGTGCGGTAGCAGTGTTGCGACGCCAAGTACGGGCTCGCCTTACCTGCGCTTTGACCAAGGGGTAGGCCTGCTCTCCTCTATACAAGTGCAGTTTCCGCTCACTGGCACAGGAGTAGTGGGCAACCGGGCAGGAGTTGTACTCGGCCAGAACACGGTGCTCGATGCAAGTGTCCTAGCAAATATTATCGTTTCGACGCACGATGCGGCGGGCAATGTGCTCGAAACCGCTACTGGTAGCTCTTTGCTGGCCGCCAGCCTACTGCCCGGCGGTAAGCAAGAAATAAGCTTTCGCACGACACGCAACTTTGCCCGGGTAGGCATTACGCTGAAATCGGCCGCGACGCTGCTCAACAACGCGCGGGTATATTCGGCCTTCGCCGACGACCTAGGGGCCTTGCAAGCCGTTTCGCCGGTTGGGCCGTTGCCAGTGGTGCTCACTAGCTTCGGGGCGAGCCGCCCGGCCGGTGCTGCGGCGGTGGAGGTAGCGTGGAATACGGCCAGTGAGCAACGCAGTGCATACTTCGTAGTCGAGCGGACCACCGACCCGCAGGCGGACTTCCGGGCGGTGGGCCAGGTAGCGGCAGCTGGCACTAGCACGGCGGCGCACCAGTATACGCTGCACGATGCCGCTGCCCCCACGGGCACGGTGCTTTACTACCGCTTGCGCCAAGTAGACCTCGATGGCCGTGAGCAACTATCACCCGTGGCTACGCTGGCTGCCACTGACCTAGCCGACAGTTTTGCGCTGTACCCTAACCCGGCCGGCGACAGCCCTGTGTCGCTGCGCTTGCCGGCCTCCGTAGCGGCGGGCGGCACCATCGCTATTTATTCTTCCATTGGCCAGTTACTCCGGCAGCAACTCGTCAGCAGCGAGGCGCAACCCGCAACGCTGACTACGGCCGGCTTGCCAGTGGGTATTTACCAAGTAGTACTGCACAACGCGGCGGGCCAGCGGCTAGCCGCCAAGCGCTTAGTGCTCAATCATTAGTAAGTCCACTTATGTTAGTCCTTCATTCATAGTCCTTAATTGTTGTCCTTTTATTTGCACTAAGCCAAAAGAGCCGTCCTTATTGGGCGGCTCTTTTGGCTTAAATGGCTAGCTCTACCCAAGCAGGGCAGTGGTCGGAATGCACAGCGTCGGGCCAAAGACCCGAGGCGCGCAGGTGAGGCAGCAGGGTTTGGTCGAGCAACAGGTGGTCAAGGCGCCAGCCAACATTGCGCTTGCGCGAGCCTGCCCGGTAGCTCCACCACGAATAATGGCCCGTAGCCTCGGGATGCAAGTGCCGGAAGGAGTCGATAAAGCCATCGGCTAGAAAGTCGCGGAACCACTGCCGCTCCTCGGGAGTATAGCCGGGGCTATTCTGATTAGCCTTGGGGTTGTGCAGGTCAATGGGCGTTTGGCAGCAGTTGTAGTCGCCCCCAATTATCAGCGGGCCCATCGCCGCATCTTGCCGCAGCCGGGCCACATAGGCTCGAAAGTAGTGCAGCCATGCCACCTTGAATGCTTGGCGTTCTGGCCCACTCGTGCCCGATGGCATGTAGGTGTTCAGCACCGACACCCCGTCAAAGTCGAGCCGCAGCACCCGGCCTTCGTTGTCATATAGCGGCTCGCCGCAGCCCGTCACTACGGCCTTGGGCTGCACGCGGCTAAAGGTGGCCACGCCACTGTAGCCAGGCTTCTGGGCCGGGTGCAGGTAGGCATGGTACCCTAGGTCGGTGAGGCCGCTCACGTCGAGGGCCGTAGTGCCAGCTTTTATTTCCTGTAGGCACAGCACGTCGGGCCGCGTATCAGTCACCCAGTCGAGCAAGCCTTTGCTTAGGGCCGAGCGCAGGCCATTGACGTTGTAAGAAACGATTTTCAAGCGAAGAAAGAAAAAGAGGAACCTAGGACCGAGCTAGTACCCAAGACGTACTCAGTCTTCGTTTTCCAGTGCATCGAAATACTCCAGGATGTGCCATTTCAGCATGCGCTCCTGTTCCTTGAGGTTGGCAAACGGCACCGGATGCAGTAGCTTATAGTGCGGCCAGCCCTCGGCGTCTACCTGCTCTAGCTCGTAGTAGCCGCTGATGCTAAAGAGCTTGCACGTGGCAATGTGCATGAGGTCCTGCTTTTGCTCTTTGGTAAAATCAGCTACTCCTTGCCCTAGCTCCTGCACTCCGATGAGCAGGAGCAGGGCATTGAGGTCGGGCCGCCGGCCAAACCGCTCCTGCATGGTGGCCAGCAATGCTTCCCAGCGCGCATTGAATGCGGCCTCGGTTTCGTGCGCGGCCGCGTCCTGGAAGTTGCTGCTAGTGCTCATGCGGTGGGTGGGTGGCAGAGTGGTGCGCAGCACCTAGGGCGGCCTCAGCACGCAGTGTTTCCCAGTACTCTACGGCGCGACGGAAGTGCGGAATGACGATGCTGCCACCGATGAGGTTGGCAATAGAGAAAACCTCGAATATTTCGTCGTCGGTCAAGCCCTCCTCATGGCACTTGCCTAGGTGGTATTTCACGCAATCGTCGCAACGCAGCACCAGCGAGCATGCCAGGCCTAACATTTCCTTTACCTTCACCGGCAGGGCACCTTCGGCATAGGCATTGGTATCAAGGTTGAAAAAGCGTTTGATAACCTTGTTGTCATACGACAGTACCCGCTCGTTCATGCGCTGGCGGTAGTCGTTAAAATCAGTGGTAAGAGACATAATCAGTAGGATATGAGCTACTATTGTAGCGCTAATAAGGAGCCGCTACAATTGGCAAGCGGCTTAAGCTTCAAAGTTACCGCCCCACTCGGCACTACCTCGCCCATGCTGCGCGCCTGCCTCACCGATTTTCTGGCCTTATTCTTCCCGCAAGCATGCTTGGCCTGCCAGGCCGCGCTAGTAGCGGGCGAGCAGCACCTGTGTACGATGTGCCGCGCCGAGCTCCCGTATACCAATTATCACCAGCTACCCGCTGCTCACAACCCACTGAGCCGTCGCTTTTGGGGCAAGCTACCGGTAACTCATACGCTCAGTTACTTACGGTTCTTGCGTCATGGTCAAGTGCAGCATTTGCTGCATCAATTGAAGTATCAAGGCCAGCAAGATGTAGGCAAAGCCTTAGGTCAGCTCTACGGAGCCGAATTGGCTACGGCCGGCTTAAGTCCTGAGTTTGACCTCATCGTGCCCGTGCCATTGCACCGCCGCAAGCTAGCTCGCCGTGGCTATAACCAAGCAGACGCATTTGCGGCTGGCTTAGCTACCGCACTACCCTGCTCCTGGAGTGCCACTGCCCTACGCCGCACCGAGCACACTGCCTCGCAAACCCGCAAAAGCCGCACCGAGCGCTGGCAAAATGTAGCCACGGTCTTTGAGGTGGCACAGCCGCAAGAAGTAGTAGGCCGTCACATCTTATTAGTAGATGATGTGCTAACTACCGGTGCTACACTGGAGGCCTGCGGCGCAGCGCTCTTAGCTGCTGGCGCCCGCCAATTGAGTATTGCCACTATTGCTTGTGCCGAGTAAGCTGTGTGCACGTGCTGAAGGGCAGGCTGCATACGGTAGTAGGATGAGGCACTAGGCTGGTTCCGTTAGTTAGCCTAGGCAAAGAGGCTAAAAGCAAAAAAGGATGCTCTCGAGCATCCTTTTTTTATTCTTACACAGTTAGCCTGCCACTGGCAGATAACTCTACGTTTATTTATTAGAACCGGCGTTAATCATCGCGCAGCGGAAACCAATAGTAGCCGTAGCCGAATCTTCAGCCATGAAGCGACGCGTACCAGGCGAGAGGTAGTACGCCACATCGCGCCACGAACCGCCTTTGTACACACGCACGTGGTCGTCAATGAGCGACTGATAGCCTTTCTTGTCGTACTTACCCTCTGGGTCACTCACGCCATTGCGGCGGAAGGGGTTCAAGTCTTCTACGTCCTGGAACGAGAGCGGACGATACACGTCTTGTACCCACTCGTTTACGTTGCCAGCCATGTTATACAGGCCGTAGTCGTTGGGCGGGTAGGCGTACACGTAGTCCGTAATCATGGCGCCGTCGTTTAGGCTGCCTGCAATACCGGCATAGTCACCACGGCCACGCTTGAAGTTAGCCAAGAACTGACCCTGCTTGCGGCCATAAGCGTTGCGAGTCGAGCGACCATCCCAAGGATAGATACGCTTTACTTCTTGGTTCTCGTTGCCCACCTCCTGGGTGCCTACGAGTGCTTGGGCAGCGTACTCCCATTCAGCTTCGGTGGGGAGGCGATAGTTGGGCAGCGAAGTGCCCTGCTCGATAGACGGGCCACCTTTGCCATTGGCAAGTGCACCAGCGCCTTCGGCCGAGCCGGCGGCCGCAGCGCCGGCGTCATCACCTTTCTTCTTCTTTTTGCCAAATAGGCCACCACCTTTCGACGAGCTTCCGCCTTTAGCAAGGTTTTCATTCACCTTGGCGGTACGCCACGTGCAGTAGCGGTCAGCTTGCAGCCAGTTTACACCCACTACTGGGAAGTAGCGGAAGCCAGGATAGCGCAGGTAATAAGTTACATAAGGGTCGTTGAACGACAGGTCGCGAGCCCAAACGGTAGTGTCGGGCAGGGCGGCTTTATACTGCTCCTCGGTCGAGTCCTTGCGCAGGTAGTGCAGGTATTCGAGCCAGTGGATGTTGGCCACTTCTGCTTCGTCCATGTAGAACGAGGCAATAGTAACCGTGCGCTCCATGTTGTCGTGCGTGTTGGTCACGTCTTCCTCCATCGTGCCCAGCACAGTGCGGCCCCCCTCGATGTACACCAAGCCCGGACCAGTCGGGATTTTCTTGAAGCTTGACACTTTCATACCCTCATCGGTATTGTACTCGATGCCAGTAGTCGAAGAGTTTTTGCCGGGGTTTGTGGCCGTGCCTTTCTTGCTGCTGCTGCAGCTGGCGAGGGCCAGCGCCCCCATAGCCAGTAGACTAATAGTTGGAGAAAATTTCATATGATAAAAAGGATTCTGGTCTAGACGCTAAAGTTTATTACTAGCTATTTGGTTGCAATATTACAAAAAATCAGAAAAACGGGCAAGCGGCAAGCGGATAATTTCTTCTTCGCAGTCGCCGGTACGCGCTTTCGGCCTTATCAAACGCGCGAATGGTGAAAGTTATTTCATGCGCACCGCCCAAATCCTGAGCTAGTTGACTTAATCCAACATCGTAGCTATACCCTAGGCGAAAGTCCCCAAATTCGAGGCCAATTATTGCGGCTAACACATGCTGCGTACCTTCTTTATTTGCAAAAATTAGGTTACGATAGGTCGCGCCAAGTGTTACTGGCTGCGCGTTAAAGTACAATCCGGCCTCCGTGCGCTGCGAGCCACCTTGGCGCGTGTAAGAAGCAACAGGACTAAAACTTATTTCGCGAACATCGTTCGTTCCTCGGCCTATAGTGGGGTGTTGCACAAAGAATTTATAACCGCCGCTTACGTTCAAACGCAGCGGTAGTTCGGTTTGGGTGCCAAAGCCAAGGCTCGGCCGGTTGAGGTGCTGCCCCGATACGCTAAGCCACGCCTGCTCGGCATATAGCACGGCACCTACTCCTAAGGTGAAGTAATTACTGGGGGGATAGGCCGACAAAATCTCGGCAGAAGGCCCACTAATACTTCCATCTGCTGCGAGTTGGTCGCCGAATACGAAGTTGTCATACCCTACTCGCTGACGCCCGTAGCCCACGTTGGCGCCCCCGCTTAGGGCTAGCTCGCGTGTGAGGCGTGTGTGGTAAGCATATTGGCCTGCCACTTCGAAGCGCGTGTAGCCAACCTCGCCGGTGCGGTCTTGGTTCACGAGCAAACCTAGGGCATGGTGCAGACCCGCGCTAGGCAAGCGCCATTCCCCAGCCAGCTGTGTTGTTTGAAAGGTGCCCGCCAACGTGGGGTGCTGGTTGCGAAAGCTAAGCGTGCCACTATAGTCGTCTAGCAACCCTACAAATGCCGGGTTCAGAGCCTGCCGATTGGCCAGTGGTTGCGAGAAATACACATCCTGTGCCCACGCCGCTGGCCTTGCCACTAGTAGCAGCGCCAGTACCAGCAGCACACAAGGCGTATTACGAATACAGTAAATAGACGTATCTGGCACTAAAGCAAAAGGTTAAAAAGTAGCGGCTTTCAACTCTGGCTAGCAAGCTGACCTTGCCGCTGGTAGTAGAAAGCGGTGAAGATACCAGGGCATCCGAGAACAAGGGGTAGGGGCAAAAAACAACCGGGCGGACCGCTTTTAACAGCAGCCCGCCCGGCAAACGCTATAGTTCGAAAATTATTTCTTCGTAATGGTAAACTCTACCCGGCGGTTGAAGCGGCGGGTTTCTTCTTGCTCGTTGCTCGAAATGGGCTGCGTGCCACCAAAGCCCTGTGTCTTGAGGCGCTCTGCCGCAATGCCTTTGCCTACTAGGTACTTCTTCACCTCGTTCACGCGGTCTTCGCTCAGCTTCACGTTCAGGGCGGGGTCGCCTTGGTTGTCGGTGTGCCCACCGATGAGGATTTCTACGGTTGGGTACTGTTTCAAAATCTTCACGAGGCGCAATAGCTCGGGGAAGGAGCTAGGCTGCAAGTAAAACTTGCTCTGCGGGAAGAAGATGTTATTGAGGCGCACTTTCTGACCCACTTTGAAGGGTACCAGAAATAAGTCTTGGGTCTTTTCCGAGTACTTGTCAGCTGCCGAAACGTCGAGGTTGGCGTTCTCAGCAATGTACTCCGGGGCTTCGGCGCGGTAGCCGTACTGCACGCCGGCCGGCAGCACAATAGTATAAGAGCCGTCTACGGGCGAGCTCTCCGCCACCCCGATTTCCTCACCCGTAATTAGGTTTTCGTAGTGAATGATAGCCCGAATAGGCTTTTTAGTTACAGCATCTAGCACCTTGCCTTGCACTAGCGTCACCACGTCGGGCTTGAAAGCTGGCGTCAGGGCAATGCGGAAAATGTCTTTAGACCCATCGATGCCATTGCGTGAGGACACGAGATAGGCATCTTCGCCAGCTGCCGACAGGGTGTAGTAAGCGTCGAAGTCAGGCGAGTTCACAACCGGACCTAGGTTGCGTGGCGGGCTCCAATTGGTCCAGGTATCATCAAGGCGCTTAGAATAGAAAATATCGCTTTTACCGTATCCACCGTGCCCGTCCGAAGCAAAGTATAAGGTCTTGTCATCGGCGGCCAGGAAGGGCGCAAAATCTGACCCTGGCGTGTTGATTTTGCGCCCTAGGTTAAGCGGCTTGGTCCAGGTCACGGGGCGGTTGGGGTCGGGCTGCACACCGATGTCATCGGGCTTCGGAAAGCTCACATATAGGTCTTGGCCACCTTGGCCATCGGTGCGCTCCACAGCCATGAGCAGTGCCTTGCCAGAAGTGGCGAGGTACGCGTCGATGTGCTCGGGGTCTTTGTTATAATAGTTGTCAATTTCCACCTTCAGTGGCTTGCTCCACCCACCTGGTGTGTGGCGGCTGGTGCTGAAGCCTTTCGGCTCCATCAGGCCATCCACGTACACACCGATAAGTAGTGCCACCTGCCCGTTGGCCGACACCGATGCTAGGCCGTTTGGGTCCTCGGGGCTATTGGGTGGGGTACCTAGGTTCTTGGCCAATCCCCATGTTTTACGCTGGCCACTTTCTAGACGCGAATACCAAACGTCTTGCGGGTCACGGGTGCCGCCGCGGTTACCAGGGTGGCCTTGGCGAGCAAAGAACAGCGTGCGACCATCGGGTGAAATGACTGGGTGCGTATCTGTATACTTGCTGTTTACGTTGGTACCTAAGGTTTTAAGAGTAGAGTCCATTTGCACGGTCTCTACCTCCGAAGCAGTATTCTTGAAGTCCTGCTTCACAATCTGCACGTCCACGTTGGCTACCCCAATAGCGTCAATCTGGTTGTCGCCGGGCACCTTGGCCGCGTTCATTGTTACCACTGCCCCAATGGTGAGGTAGTTCTCGGGTTTGAACTTTACCTGGAGCGTGCGGAACGCCACCGGAATCGGGCCAGGGGTTGCATTCTTATATACTTCGTGGCGCCCGCCCTTGGTGTCCAGAAGCTCAATCTTGGTAATAGCGCCAGGATTGAAGTTCTCTATCACCGTCACCTGCTGGGCTTTTACCGACCGCGCAAAGCGCACTTCGATAGATTCGCTAGAGCCATCCTTGCCAGGTGCCCAAGCCTCGTTATTGCTTTCACCTAGGGGAAGGGCATTGGGCGCACCCAGTACTTTGTCGGCCGAAAAAGGCGCTTTACCCGTGCCTTTCTGCGAAGAAACATCTACCACCTTGGCTGCCCATAGCACTGTTTGAGCCTGCGCTGCGGAGCCTACCAAGCTTAGGCCCGCCGCTAAAGCTAATTTAGAAAAAGGAACAGAATACAATTTCATAATGCTGAATAAATGGCTAGTAATTGTTAAAACAATGCTGCAAGATAATATAATACTATAATTAGGTCCTATGCAGCGATGTAGTTACGAACCTACTACTAAACTACGGCGCGTGCAAATACCGAGCACCGCTACTGCATCTTTGCCTCATGAACTCACCTGCCCTCCCCCCCACATCGGCCTACGACTACCTACTGGTGGGGGGCGGTGCGGCGGGCCTCAGCCTAGCCTATCACTTGACCCACGAGCCGCGCTTGGCCGATAAGCGTGTGTTACTTATCGAACCTGCTGCCAAAGACCAGAATGACCGCACCTGGTCGTTCTGGGCCGATGAGCCCGGGCTGTTCGATGAGATTGCTACGCATGAGTGGCGTGCCATTGCGTTTCGTAGTCCAGGTTTTGAACGAACGTTTACCCTAGAAAAGTATACCTACCGCACCCTGCGTGGGCTGGACTTTTACCAGTTTGTGCACCGTGCCCTAGGTGTCCGCCCGGCACAGTTTACACTTGTGCGCGACGAAGTAGTAGACCTAGTAAACACCGCGACAGGCGTAGAGGCCCGCACTGCCACCGGGCAGGTTTTCACGGCCCGCTACGCATTTGACAGTCGCCCGCCCGCCATCGAGCCGCAGTCCGCTATGCACCGTTACTTGCTTCAGCACTTCGTGGGTTGGGAGGTCGAAACCACCTGCGATGTTTTCAATCCCCAGGTAATGGAGTTCATGGATTTTCGTGGCGCACAGCACCACGAGGCTCGCTTTATTTACGTGTTGCCTTACAGCCCGCGGCGAGCATTGGTCGAGTACACACTTTTCTCGGCCACTCCACTAGCGAAAGCAACCTATGAGTTTCATATTACTGAGTACTTGCAGCATACCCTAGGGCTATCAGCGAGCCAGTACCAGGTAGTAGCCGAAGAAGTTGGTGCTATCCCTATGACCGACCACCCACTGCCGGCTCGTGCAGGCGCGCATATTATCAACCTAGGCACCCGAGCCGGCCGGGCCAAGCCTAGCACAGGCTACGCTTTCCAACGTATCCAGGCTCAGTCGGCACGCTTAGTAAAAGCGTTGGCTACTACCGGCCAGCCGCCCACCGACCCTACTGGCGACAAGTGGCAGTTTCACCTCTTCGACACGCTGCTACTCGACATTATGCAGCGCCGCGGCGAGCAAACCCGGGATATTTTTACGCAGCTGTTTCAGCGCAATCCAGTCGAGCGTATTTTCCAGTTTCTAGACGAGAAAACTACCTGGGCCGACAACTTGCGGATAATGAACTCAGTATCGGCTGGGCCGTTTCTGCGTTCTATTGGGCAGGTGCTACGGAAGCGCGCTAGCCAGCGTGAGTAGTGTGCCCTGTGGACGTAGGAGGGAAGTAAAATAAAAAGGCGCGTGCCCTAGTAGGGTACGCGCCTTTTCACTGGTTCTTGGCCAGTTACGAAGTACAAATACTAGCCTAGTACTCGTCTTCGTTAAACATGAAATCTTCTTTGGTGGGGTAGTCAGGCCACACTTCTTCAATGTTCTCGTAGGGCTGGCCATCGTCTTCCAAGCCTTGGAGGTTTTCTACTACCTCCATCGGGGCGCCCGAGCGGATAGAAAAGTCGATGAGTTCGTCTTTGGTGGCGGGCCAAGGGGCATCTTCCAAGTAGGAAGCAAGTTCGAGAGTCCAGTACATAGTAAGAAGAAGGAAGATGTGGCGTGAAAAAAGGTTTGTAAATGTAAGCCTTCAAGGTGACAACGGCACCGAGCTAGCAGAGGTTAACGGCCAGGGGAAGAAACTGCGGCGCTAAAAATCGCAATCAGTTCAGTCTTAGTTTGAATCTTGCGCTCAAAGGTGCGAATTTTTCCTTGTAGCAACTGTCGGAACTGGTCATTGGCTGGGGCTGAGCTGAGCTTGTCTAGGTTGTCACGCAGCAAGTCCAGCTCTTGACGGTCGTTTTCAATAAACTTGCGCAGAGCTGCGGTGGCTGCCTGAGCGCGCTCGGTAGGAGTGGCAGTAGTGCCCTCCGCTTGGCGCTTACGCAAGTAGTAATCCAAGGCGCTCATTTCAAACACCTTGTCGCAAGCTAGCATAAAGCGCTGCCAGAGACGGTCTGATTCGGGGCCGCGTACGGCGCCGCTCTGCTTCCATTCAGCCTGCAGGGCCTTGGCTTGGTTAACGGCTTGGTTGGACGGTACGCTGAGCAGTGCCTCGGCACGATTAGCCAGCTCACGCTTGCGCACTAAGCTTTCTTCTGCCGAAGAGGGTACGCCCGAGCGGCCTTCAGTAACTGCTGCCACGCGCTGGCTTTCGATATGGTGCTTGAGCCGCTCGAAAAAATGGTTGTTAGCGGCCCGAAACTTAGTCCAAAGCTCAGCAGCCTGCTTTTTGGGCAAGTTACCATTTACGTCGCGCCACGCCGTTTGCAATTGCTTGAGCTGGCGCGAAGTAGCTTCGAACTGGTCGGAGTTTTTCAGCGACTCGGCTTGGTTTACCAAGTCGCGGTAGCGGTCTACAGTGCGGCGAGCGAGGGCCTTGCGGTCGGTCTGGAAAGCTTTGCGCCGGTCAAAGAATAGTTGTACCGCCCCGTGAAAGCGGTTTTCCAGTTCTTCGGTCAGTTCCTTGTCGACTGGGCCAGTTTTGAGCCAAGCCTGGCGCAGTTCCTTTACCTTTTCGCTAGCCGAAATCCATTCGATGCTATCGCTCAGCTCTTCGGCCTGCTGAATGAGGCTAATTTTCGTAGCTAGGTTCTTTTCGCGGTTGCGGGCCACCGAAACCTTTAGCTGGTCTTCAGCTTCGCGGAGGCGGCGGTGTAGGGTTTCGTAGTCGCCTAGGCCGTCGTGCTGCTTGCATTGCTCCTGCAGATGAAGAATCTTCATCAAATAAGAGCCTTGGTTATCAGCGGTTTCTAAGCGCTGAAGCAGCTCATCGACTTTGGTGCGGAAGGCCTCGTAGCGCTGAGCAAAGTAACGCAGTGCATCATCGTCGGTATCCTTCACCTGGCCAATACGGCGGGCAGGCTGGCCTAAAGTTGGGCGCAGCCACACGCCCCCATCTTCCACGTAGCCATAGCGGCGGGCTTCCGTGAGCGGGTGGTCGGGGTGTTCCATTGAAAGTCGGTGTAATCGGGAAGGAGTCCGCTACTGATGGTTTAGTAGCGAACTAAAGGGAGAGAATGAAATACAAGTTTACGTGGAAAAGGCGTATTCGCCTAATATTTTGTACTGGCCTGAGCCGGGTCGTAGCTGGCAGTTGCCGTTCTTTGCAGTAAGGTGCGCGCGCGACGCCCTAGCCTAGCTGCAACGGCTCCTAGGTGCACTTTATTTTTGGCTTTTACTCTCTTACGCACTTCTATGTCCGACCAGCCCACCATTATTTTCAGCATGGCCGGGGTAAGCAAGATTTACCCGCCTCAAAAGCAAGTTCTTAAAAATATCTACCTGTCGTTTTTTTACGGTGCTAAAATCGGCGTGCTTGGCCTCAACGGTTCGGGTAAGTCGAGCCTACTTAAAATTATTGCCGGGGTCGATAAGCAGTTTCAAGGCGAAGTAGTGTTCTCGCCCGGCTACTCAGTGGGCTATCTAGAGCAGGAGCCCCAACTTGACCCTACTAAAACTGTACGTGAAGTAGTAGAGGAGGGCGTAGCCGAGACGGTAGCCTTATTAAAGGAGTTTGACGAAATCAACGAAGCCTTCGGCGCCGAAGATGCCGACTTCGACAAGCTGCTCGAGCGCCAAGGCACCGTGCAAGAGCGCCTCGACCAGCTCGACGCCTGGAACCTCGACAGCAAGCTGGAGCGTGCCATGGATGCCCTGCGTACCCCGCCGCAAGAAGCCATTATTGGTAATCTCTCGGGAGGTGAGAAACGTCGCGTGGCCTTATGCCGCCTGCTGCTGCAAGAGCCCGACGTGTTGCTTCTCGACGAGCCTACCAATCACCTAGACGCCGAAAGCGTGCTCTGGCTCGAGCAGCACCTACAACAGTATAAAGGAACAGTTATCGCCGTAACCCACGACCGCTACTTCCTCGACAATGTAGCCGGCTGGATTCTGGAGCTTGACCGCGGCACCGGTATTCCGTGGAAAGGCAACTACAGCAGCTGGCTCGAGCAGAAAACCGACCGCCTAGCCAAAGAAGAAAACGCCGAGAGCAAGCGTGCCAAAACCCTGCAGCGCGAGCTCGACTGGGTGCGCATGTCGCCCAAAGCCCGCCAGAGCAAGGGCAAGGCCCGCCTCGCTAACTATGACAAGCTGGCCAGCGAAGAAGCCAAGGACAAAGAGCAGAAGCTCGAGCTCTTCATTCCCGACGGCCCGCGCCTAGGTGCTCAAGTTATCGAGGCCGAAGGCCTACGCAAAGCCTTTGGCGACAAACTGCTGTTTGAAAACCTAAGCTTTGCACTGCCACAGGGCGGTATCGTCGGCATTATCGGGCCCAACGGCGCGGGTAAGACTACGCTCTTCCGTATGATAACCGACCAGATGCAGCCCGATGCAGGCACCTTCGAAGTTGGCCCCACGGTGCAGACAGCTTATATCGACCAGCAGCACGATTCGCTCGACCCCGCCAAATCGGTTTTTGATACCATCACGGGTGGCACTGAAACTATGCTGCTTGCCGGCCGCCCTGTCAATTCGCGCGCTTACGTCAGCAAGTTCAACTTCGGTGGTGGCGACCAAGAGAAGAAAGTAGGTACGCTGAGTGGCGGGGAGAAGAATAGGGTGCACCTCGCCATGACTTTAAAGCAAGGTGCCAACCTGCTTCTATTAGATGAGCCCACCAACGACCTCGACGTAAATGCTATTCGAGCATTAGAAGATGCCCTAGAAAACTTCGCCGGTTGCGCCGTCATCATCAGCCACGACCGTTGGTTTCTCGACCGCCTGGCTACCCATATCCTCGCTTTCGAAGGCGATTCCGAGGTAGTATGGTTTGAAGGTAATTTTTCCGACTACGAAGAAGCTAAGCGCAAGCGCCTGGGTGACGTAGAGCCTAAGCGCGTTCGATACAAGAAGCTAAGCTAGCCGTAACAGTATATACAGTATAGGAAGCCCACCTAGCATTATCGCTAGGTGGGCTTTTTCTATCATGGAATGCAATCCATACTGCCAATTAAAAACAAATTGCCAGTAAGTCAATCTATTAATGCTTTGCTCCACCAATTTGAAGCGACTTTTTGCGGGCTAGATTTGCTTTGTGAGGAAAAAACCGTACTTTTGCACTCCCAATCCGAAAGGGACTGGCTCGGTAGCTGATTCACTCGAAAACGCCACCGAAGATTTTTGAAGAAAGTCTTGGAAAGTCAAAAAGTCTTCGTACTTTTGCACTCCCAAAGCGAAAAGGGTTACTTGCTCACAGCAAATCATCCTTTACACCGACAAAGAATTTTATTTTAATCGAAAATAAAATTTGAAAATTAAAAAAGTTTTCTTACCTTTGCACTCCCAATCACAAACGGGGCTTGCAAACGGCAAGAAAGGAGCTTGAGACACGGCTCACACGGTTACACTAATGGAGTGTAGCACACGTTCTTTGAATGACGGAAATAGACAAAATAGTAAGTGTCTTGCTAGCTTCGGCTAGCAGGAAACAAGCAAAATCGAATTAGACAAACAAACGTCAAATACGAGCAAGGATAGCACTCGACATCAGCCCATGTTCGCATGGGTGTAGGAATATTTTACAATGGAGAGTTTGATCCTGGCTCAGGATGAACGCTAGCGGCAGGCCTAATACATGCAAGTCGAACGGTGGGTAGCAATAC
>NZ_VMRJ01000014.1 GCF_007713685.1 Hymenobacter setariae | reverse complement strand
TAAGTAGCCATACAGAAGTAAGCGTATAGTGCGCAATTGGTAGCTTGCGGCATGCGACGACCTGCCACCGAGTTGAGTTCGGAAGAAGTGACGTGTTTGGAAGCGTGCAGTCAGCACGGACCGCACCCGCGCATGCGGCGGCGGGCGCTGGCCGTGCTGGGCCACCACCGGGGCCAGACGTTGCCGCAACTGGCCGCGCTGTTTGCCGTGCGTTACGCGACGGTACACGGGTGGGTGCAGGCCTGGCACCGGGCCGGCCTGGCGGGGCTAGCCGAGGGCCGGCGCGCCGGACGGCCGCCCAAACTGGCCCCGGCGGCGCAAAAAAAATAGTCGCCTGGCTCGGGTCGGCCACCCAGCAGCTACGCCGGCTCGTGCCCCGCGTGGCAGCCGACCTGCAGGTGCGCGTAAGCGTGGGCACGCTGCGCCGGCTGGCGCGGCGGGCGGGCTATAGCTGGAAGCGCACCCGGCGTAGTCTCAAGGCGCGGCGCGACGCGGTGCTGTTCGGTTTTTTTCAGCAGGAGGTCCAGGCCCTGCACGCGCTGGAAGCGGCCGGCGCGCTGCGGGTCGTGTACGTAGACGAGTGCCGCTTCTCACGCCTGGCGCCGGTGCCCTATGCCTGGCAGGTGCGCGGGCAGGCGCCGGTCGCGCTGCCGGCCGAGCGCGGCGGCGGGGGCCACACCGTGCTGGGCTTGTGGCAGGCCAAGGCCCCGGGCCAGCCGCTGACCAGCTACGTGCTGCCCGGCGCGCTGACGGCCGACCTATTCGTGGCCGCGCTGGACGAGTACAGCCAAGCGCTGTCCGGTCCGACCGTGCTCGTGCTCGACAACGCCTCGGTGCACCGCGCCGCCTGCGTGCAGGCCCGCCACGGGGTGTGGGCCGCGCGCGGCTTGCGCTTACAATTCCTGCCTGCCTACTGCCCCGAGCTGAACCTGATCGAAATCCTCTGGCACCGCTGCAAGCACTACTGGCTCACCCCGGACGACTATCGCACCGAGCAAACCCTACGCGACAAGCTCGACTACCTCATGCCCAGAGTCGGAACTGAGTATACGGTTACTTTTAGCTGACCACTTA
>NZ_VMRJ01000013.1 GCF_007713685.1 Hymenobacter setariae | reverse complement strand
TTGTAAGCACACGGTTTCAGGTTCTTTTCACTCCGCTATCCGCGGTTCTTTTCACCTTTCCCTCACGGTACTGGTTCACTATCGGTGTCTCAGGAGTATGTAGCCTTAGCGGATGGTGCCGCTTGCTTCAGACGGGGTTTCTCCGGCCCCGCCCTACTCAGGATCCCACTACCGTAAACCAGAATTGTCACTTACCGGGCTCTCACCGTCTATGGCCTGCCTTCCCATGCAGTTCAGTTAACTCGGTTTAATCAGATGTCGTGGTCCTACAACCCCACAGCGGCCGTAACCGCCGTGGTTTGGGCTCCTCCCCGTTCGCTCGCCACTACTTGGGGAATCATTGTTATTTTCTTTTCCTGCCGGTACTGAGATGTTTCAGTTCCCGGCGTTTGCTCCAGTCCTAAAAGGAGTGGTCACTGGTCTTCAACCAGTGGGGTTGCCCCATTCGGAAATCCGGGGATTAGCGGATATGTGCTCCTCCCCCCGGCTTATCGCAGCTTATCGCGTCCTTCATCGCCTCTGAGACCCTAGGCATCCCCCGTGTGCTCTTACTTACTTCTCGCTTGCGATTCTCTCTACCTAAGTAGAGTAGAATTGCTGCTAGTCTGTGACTAACAGCCCGCTTTTTACTTCTCTTTCTTATTTCCCTTACGTCAAAGAACGTTTACTACCCAATTGGTAGCAAATGTGGAATAGTTGAATCGCTTCGAACTAAACCAGTATCTCAAATCGCTTTCTCAATCAGAAAGCGTAATCAGTGGAGGATAACGGATTCGAACCGTTGACCCCCTGCGTGCAAGGCAGGTGCTCTAGCCAGCTGAGCTAATCCCCCGGAAATTGGCTGCAAGCAGTAACCCGCTGCTGCCAGTGGGCCTGCCTGGACTCGAACCAGGGACCTCTACATTATCAGTGTAGCGCTCTAACCACCTGAGCTACAAGCCCGGGTTCGGCCTGCCCTCTTATGAGGCCAATGCAGAATCCGATAAATCGTTGAATGAAGGAAATAGACAAAATGTGTGGGCCAAACGACCTGAAGTATATTAAGTCACGAACAAGAGATGCTCCAGAAAGGAGGTGATCCAGCCGCACCTTCCGGTACGGCTACCTTGTTACGACTTAGCCCTAATTACCTGTTCTACCCTAACTGGCTTCTGTGACGAGCACCAGCTTCAGGTCTACCAG
>NZ_VMRJ01000012.1 GCF_007713685.1 Hymenobacter setariae | reverse complement strand
TGAGGTGGTCGGGTAATTCTGGACAGAATAGGGTCTTATCTTTCGATTGTCATGAAAGACAGCCCTCAACTTACTAAACGCCGGCGTTATGACGCCGCCTTTCGAGCGGAGGCGCTGCGGCTAGCCGGTGAAAGCCGCTCGACCCAAGCCGCCGCTCGGGCCTTAAATATCAATGTCAAGCTACTCTACAAGTGGCAAAAAGAAGCCCTTACGCCGGTGGCTGCCGCGCGGGGTGCGGAGCTGGACCCGGCCACAGCCGCTGAACTGCGCCAACTGCGGGCCACCAATCGACGCCAGGCCCAGGAGCTCGAGATTTTAAAAAAAGCCATTGCCATCTTCTCGGTGACCGACAACCAATGAGCCGCTATCGCTTTATCGAAGCGCAGCGGAAGCAGTACCCGGTGCGCTTGCTTTGCCAGGTAGTCGCGGTGCCAGTTAGCGGCTACTATGCGTGGCAACAAGGTCAAGAACAAACAGCTGACAAACCGGCGCCTGCTTGGGAAGAGGCGCTGGTGAAGGTGTTTGGCCGCCACAAACGCCGCTACGGCACGCGTCGGCTACAGGTCGCCTTGCGCCGCAAAGGCTACCGCGTCGGTCGGCAGCGTCTGCGCACCGCCATGCGTCGACGAGGCTTGCACGCGCTGCAACCCAAGGCCTTCACCCCACGCACCACTGACTCGACGCACGGGCTGCGCTGCGCCCCAAACCGCCTGCTCAACCAACCCAAGCCTACCCAGGCTAACCAGGTCTGGGTCAGTGATATCACGTATCTACCGCTGGCCAATGGCGACTGGGCTTACCTGTGTGCCTATCAGGATATGGTCAGCAAGCAGGTAGTGGGCTGGCACGTCCTGGCCACCATGCCCGAGGAGCTGATTACCACGGCCTTGCAGCGCGCTTTTTGGGCCCAGCCGCCCACACCCGGCCTACTCGTCCACTCCGACCGCGGCGGGCAGTACTGCGGCAAGGTATATCGCAAACTACTGCACGACCACGAGGCCCTGCGCTCGCAGAGCCGCCGCGGCGACTGCTACGACAACGCCCAAGCTGAAAGCCTCTGGTCGCGCCTCAAAACGGAGGTGCTCGAACTACGCGAACGGCCCGTTTTTGCCGACCTAGCCGACGCGCAGACCAGCGTGGCCGACTATTTTGATTATTATAATCACGAGCGCCTACACTCCAGTATCGGCTATCAGACACCCTATCATACTCACCAACAGCTCCTTCAACTTAACGCCCTAAACTGTCCAGCGTAACTAGACCACCCCA
>NZ_VMRJ01000011.1 GCF_007713685.1 Hymenobacter setariae | reverse complement strand
ATTTTGATTATTATAATCACGAGCGCCTACACTCCAGTATCGGCTATCAGACACCCTATCATACTCACCAACAGCTCCTTCAACTTAACGCCCTAAACTGTCCAGCGTAACTAGACCACCCCATAATTATTGCGTTGCAAGTAATTAAACGGGGTATCGTCGCTAAAGGAGTAGCTTCGAAACGCTAATTCACCCGTGTGCGGATGCGTTAGCAGGAGACAGTCAATCGCCATCGCGTGAGGAGAATACTAGCTAGCCAACTGGACTGCCTGCCCACCGGCCCCTAAAGCGACCCATGCCTGGGCATAGGTCGCTTTAGGGGCTGGCAATTATTTGGCAGCCAAGATAGCTACTTGTTCAATAACAGGCGGCACGGCCAGCAAGTCGGCCGCATGGGCCATCAACGCAGCGGCAATAGGGCCGTTAAGATGCGCCTGCCGGCCTGCTTCATCCGGAAAGGTATCAAAGATACCGAAGGTGGCCGGCGCCAGTTGAATAGCATACCAGGTTATGGTAGCCGGCTCTTGCTGAGCCAGGGGCAGAGCGCCCGTCAAAAAATCGAGTACTGCCTGCTCTTTACCGGGCTTCGCTTCGAGCCGGACCAGCAATCCTACATTCTTCATGGAAGTGGGGGTTGGGTGAATTGACATAACAAAGGTGCTGCCTCTCCGAAAGGATTAACATGGACGGACGCAACTAGTGGCTGGACAAAAAGACCATATCCTCAGGATTCTCTACTAGCGAGAGAACATGACAAAGGTCCCTCGGCGGCCTACCCCCGTGCATTATCATAGGGGAAGAAGTGCGGGCGGTGAGGCCTGAAAACAAGGTGTTGCCCCAGGGGCTAGCGCTTTATAGCCAGCCAAATGAAATGAGGAGGCCGCCCCTAAACAACTCGGCGAGGTGCCTGCGAATGCCGGGCCAGGGTACGCCACGGCTGCCGCCGCACCCGTCGGCCTCAGCGCCCGGTAACAACCAGCCCCAGACTAGGCGGAGGGGACTAGCACTATCCTCGCAAAGTACTGCATAATCCTAGCAATCTTATGATTTGGCGCAACCGTCCAGTAGGGAGCCTGGTTCATACGGCAGCCTGCTACCCCGGCTGGCCTTGCTACATTCCCACCTTATTCCCCTCCACACCCATGGGTATTTCCCTCGAACAGGCGCAGGCTGCCGTGCAGGCAGCCTACCAAAAATCGCTCGAAATAGGCGTCAAGATGAACATTGCCATCGTCGATGCCGGCGCCAACCTCGTGGCGTTTGCCCGCATGGACGACGCCTGGCTCGGCTCACTCGACATTTCGATTAAGAAGGCTAAGACGGCCCGCTTCTTCGATATGCCCACCGGTGACCTTGGCCAGGCCAGCCAGCCCGGCGGCCCGCTCTTCAATATTGAGGTCTCGAACGGCGGCCTCATCACCTTCCCCGGTGGCCTGCCCATCAAGGACGGCAGCGGCAAAATCATCGGCGCCATTGGCGTCTCGGGCGACACGGTCGAGAACGACCATACCGTAGCCGAAGCGGGCTCAAACGCCGTGGCCGGCCAGTAAGGCAGCGTTCTCCATGTTCAGGAAAAAGCGGCGGGCCTGGCTGGCTGGGCCCGCCGCTTTTTCCTTTTATTCTCTAAAACCACCCAACTCAATATGGCTAGCAACAGAGGCGTTGTTTACCTGGGCCCCGGCAAAGTCGAGGTGCAAAGCATTGATTTTCCTGAGCTGAAAAACCCCAAGGGCAAGAAGATAGTCCACGGCGTGATTCTGAAGGTCGTATCCACCAACATCTGCGGCTCCGACCAGCACATGGTGCGCGGGCGGACCACGGCCCCCGCCGGCCTGGTGCTGGGTCACGAAATCACGGGCGAAGTCATTGAGGTAGGGGCCGACGTGGAATTCCTCCAGGTGGGCGACCTCGTATCGGTACCCTTCAACGTGGCTTGCGGCCGTTGCCGCACCTGCAAAGAGCAGCAAACCGGTATCTGCCTGACCGTGAACGAGGGCCGCGCTGGTGGTGCCTACGGCTACGTGGACATGGGCGGCTGGGTAGGCGGCCAGGCCGAATACGTCATGGTGCCTTACGCCGATTTCAACCTGCTCAAGTTTCCCAATAAGGACCAGGCGATGGAAAAAATCCGCGACCTGACCATGCTAAGCGACATTTTTCCCACCGGCTTCCACGGCGCCGTAAAGGCGGGCGTGGGCCCTGGCCGCACGGTGTACGTGGCCGGCGCGGGCCCGGTGGGCCTGGCTGCCGCCGCGTCGGCGCAGCTGCTAGGGGCCGCAGTGGTGATAGTAGGCGACATGAACAAAGCGCGCCTAGCGCACGCCCGCTCGTTTGGCTGCGAAACGGTAGACCTGAACGAAGACGCCAGTCTGGCCGAGCAAATCACCCAGATTTTGGGCGTGCCCGAAATCGACTGCTCTATCGACTGCGTGGGCTTTGAGGCCAGCGGCCACGGCGCGCAGGCCAAGGTAGAGGTGCCGGCTGCCGTGCTCAACTCGCTCATGGAAATCACCCGCGCGGGCGGTGCCATCGGCATCCCCGGCCTGTACGTCACTGACGACCCCGGCGCCAAGGAAGCCGCTGCCAAAACCGGCAACCTGAGCATTCGCTTCGGCCTAGGCTGGGCCAAGAGCCACTCCTTCCACACTGGCCAAACGCCCGTGATGAGCTATAACCGCCAGCTCATGCAGGCCATTCTCTACGATAAAATCCAGATTGCCAAGGCCGTGAATGTGGAAATTATCAGCCTTGACGACGCGCCGAAAGGCTACGCGGAATTTGATAAAGGCGTGGCGCGCAAGTTTGTGATTAACCCCCACAACCTGATTCCGAGCACCAAACCAAAAGTCAAAACCGAAACGGCCGCTGCCTAGGTAGCTCACCTGCTCAGCTCTCAGCCGGACTGTCTCTAGGGGTGGTCCGGCTGTTTTGGTAAGGCAAAGGACGTTTTTTGGCTGGCGCGGATGGGGGAGGCGTTTGCCAATGGCCGCCCCCGGCCGGCCCAAAAAGCAGGGGCTTGCACAAGGCGCGTAATCGGTGGCAGTCTCCTCGCCAAGAACATTTTTGGCCTGCCGACAGGTTATTAGGGCGCCCGCCGTTGCGTAAGCTTCGCATTGGTCGCTGCCATCCGCCTTCTTTTCCACCTGCTTTTCGCCCCTGGTCCCTTGCTGCCTTCCATCCCGCTCACTGCCCCCCACGAGTTCACCACGCTCATCGACCACCGCCGGGTGCAGACGCTGGAGAAGTACGAGCTGAGCATCCTCGAAACGCTGGCCCCCGGTGACCAGGTAGCGCAGTCGTACAGCGACCTGGTGCTGACCAACATGCTGCGCGGCAAAAAAGTAATGCACCTGCGCGACCAGCAGGCCTTTGCCTACCTGCCCGGCCATACCATGGTCGTGCCCCCAAACCTAAAAATGCTGATTGACTTCCCCGAGGCCTCTGACGAAACGCCAACTCAGTGCGTAGCCCTGGCCATCGACCGGCTGCAAGTCATCGACACGGTCAATTACCTCAACGCGTTTTACCCGCGCACCGACGGCGAGCCGTGGCACCTCAGCCTCAGCCAGCACGCTTTTTATAACAACGAAGAGATTACAGCCCTCATCATCAAGCTAGTACGCATTGGCTTCGATGGTTCCCAGAACAAGGACATGCTGGCTGACTTTGCGGTGAAGGAGCTGCTGCTGCGCCTCATGCAGCTGCAGCGCCTGCACCTGACCGAGCACAACACGGCCGTGCTGGCCTCCTCCAACCGCTTTGCCCACACCCTGCAGTACATCAAGGAGAACCTGGCCCAGAAAATCAGTGTCGAGGAGCTGAGCACGCAGGCCTGCATGAGCCAAGCCAATTTCTTCCGCGCCTTCAAGCAGGAGTTCGGCCTCTCGCCCATCGACTACATCATCAAGGCCCGGATGCGGCTGGCCAAGCGCTGCCTGCAAAACCTTGCCATCAGCATTACCGAGATTTGCTTCAAGGCAGGCTTTAGCAACCTGGCCTACTTCACCCGCATGTTTCGACGGTTGGAGCACATGACGCCCACTGAATACCGGGCAATTAGCCAGGGCCACGCGTAAGGGCAGCCGAGCAGGCGGCGCTGCCAGGGCGAAGCTCAGCCGCTTGGCAATGCTTATAGCTGCCGCCCCACACGGCTCAGCCATTCGGGCGTGCTACCCAGGTAAGAGGCAATAAAATGCTGCGGCACTTGCTGCGCGATACCGAGGTACTTGCGCAAAAAGTGCTGGTAAGGCTGGAAATTCGCAAAGCACTCATCGGTAAGCGGCATGTGAGCCTGCAAGTGTGCCCGCAGAAAGTGATAATCAGCCGGAGAATCCAGGCGCTGGAGGTAGTGAAAGCCATGAGTTTGCCACACTATAAGCCATGCACCACAGAACTACCGCCGTGTCAATGAAGGTGCAAAAAGCTAAAGCTTGGGCGTTGCAAACGAGTCGGAGTAGGTATGGTATTTTAAGATATTATATATTCATAAATAATTATTAAAAATCGAACTCAAACAGTCAATGAGATTCTGTATTAACTCACCCCAAATAGGTTGCAATGAGTAAACAACGTCGCTACTTTGACCAGTAAAGACCTGATAAGATTCAGTTATCAGGTCCTAATCAAAACAGGGCCAAGGCTCTGTATTCATTACTTATCGCATTGGTTAAGTAGCCATACAGAAGTAAGCGTATAGTGCGCAATTGGTAGCTTGCGGCATGCGACGACCTGCCACCGAGTTGAGTTCGGAAGAAGTGACGTGTTTGGAAGCGTGCAGTCAGCACGGACCG
>NZ_VMRJ01000010.1:2241-4938 GCF_007713685.1 Hymenobacter setariae | reverse complement strand
AAAGCGCAGGGGCAGGGGGCTCGTTGTTGTAAAGTTGGCGGCGACCGACTCTCCCACCGGTGAAGGCAGTACCATAGGCGCACCGGGGCTTAACGACTCTGTTCGGAATGGGAAGAGGTGAACACCCGGGCTAAAGCCACCATTGCTGGCGTTGCTAGCGTGTTCGTGCTAGCGACAAAACCGTTGACATAAGGGAAAGAAAAAGAAGTAGAAAGGTGGGGACAAGCGTAAGTCCTCGGTTCCTTAGTACCGCTCAGCTATGCTATTTCTAGCTTTACACCTGCGGCCTATTTACGTGGTCGTCTACCACGAACCTTTCATTGGGAAGTCTCATCTTGAGGTGAGTTTCGCACTTAGATGCTTTCAGCGCTTATCTGCTCCCAGCGTAGCTACCCGGCGCTGCCCCTGGCGGGACAACCGGCGCACCAGCGGCTGGTCCAACTCGGTCCTCTCGTACTAAAGTCAGGTCCTCTCAAACTTCCAACGCCCACCACAGATAGGGACCGAACTGTCTCACGACGTTCTGAACCCAGCTCGCGTGCCACTTTAATCGGCGAACAGCCGAACCCTTGGGACCTTCTCCAGCCCCAGGACGTGACGAGCCGACATCGAGGTGCCAAACCTCCCCGTCGATATGAGCTCTTGGGGGAGATCAGCCTGTTATCCCCGGCGTACCTTTTATCCTTTGAGCGATGGCCCTTCCATGCGGAACCACCGGATCACTATATCCGTCTTTCGACCCTGCTCGACTAGTCAGTCTCACAGTCAAGCCCACTTCTACTATTGCGCTCTACATCCGGTTACCAAGCGGATTGAGTGGACCTTTGAAAGCCTCCGATACTCTTTTGGAGGCGACCACCCCAGTCAAACTACCCAGCAGCCACTGTTCTCTAGCAAAGCTAGAGTTAGGCAGCAGGCACAGTAAGGGCGGTATTTCAACGTTGGCTCCACAAGACCTAGCGGCCCTGCTTCGACGCCTCCCGCCTATGCTACACATACTGAACCCACCACCAATGGCAACCTATAGTAAAGGTGCACGGGGTCTTTCCGTCCCGTGGCGGGTACTCGGCATCTTCACCGAGACTACAATTTCACCGAGCTCACGGCTGAGACAGCACCCAAATCGTTACACCATTCGTGCAGGTCGGAACTTACCCGACAAGGAATTTCGCTACCTTAGGACCGTTATAGTTACGGCCGCCGTTTACTGGGGCTTCGATTCAAGCCTTCGCCTTGCGACTAAGCTCCCCTCTTAACCTTCCAGCACCGGGCAGGTGTCAGGCCTTATACGTCCGCTTACGCGTTAGCAAAGCCATGTGTTTTTGTTAAACAGTCGCTTGGGTCTTTTCACTGCGGCTTCTCTTGTTGCCAAGAGGAAGCGTCCCTTCTCCCGAAGTTACAGGACCATTTTGCCGAGTTCCTTGGCCGTGATTCACTCGAGCGCCTCAGGATACTCTCCTTGACTACCTGTGTCGGTTTGCGGTACGGGCCGAGCTAGGATACAACGTTTAGCAGCTTTTCTTGGCAGTCCTTAGGTACACTATCCACGTGGCCCGAAGGCCGTGTGGTACTATCACCTTTCCCCTAACTGAGCGTACTTAACTACTCTGTCAATAGGTACGGGCTTTAACGAGCACTTCCGTCCGCTCGCGGTACTTTCATTCCTGCGTCCCTGCATCACTTCCTAGTCCGGGGGCCAGAATATCAACTGGCTTGCCATCGGGTACACCTGTCGGCTCTCCCTTAGGTCCCGCCTAACCCAATTCCGATTAGCGTTGAATTGGAAACCTTAGTCTATCGGCGAATGGGTTTCGCACCCATTTTATCGTTACTCATGCCTACATGTGCTTTTCTGGACGCTCCACCAAGTCTGACAACTCGGCTTCTCCGCAACCAGAATGCTCCCCTACCACTCATATATAATATGAATCCAAAGCTTCGGTACTAGTCTTGATGCCCGCGTATTATCGATGCCCGGTCGCTCGACCAGTGAGCTGTTACGCACTCTTTAAAGGAATGGCTGCTTCCAAGCCAACCTCCTGGCTGTCAAAGCAACTGGACCTCCTTTGTTCAACTTAGACTAGAATTAGGGACCTTAGCGGCGGGTCTGGGTTCTTTCCCTCTCGGCCGGGGACCTTAGCACCCCAGGCCTCACTGCCGTGTATGAATTTGCTGGCATTCGGAGTTCATCAGGATTCGGTAGGCTCTGACACCCCCTAGTCCTATTGGTAGCTCTACCTCCAGCAAACCTAACCACGACGCTGTACCTCAATACATTTCGGGGAGTACGAGCTATTTCCTAGTTTGATTGGCCTTTCACCCCTACCCTCAAGTCATCCAAATCCTTTTCAACGGAAACTGGTTCGGACCTCCACAGCGTGTTACCGCTCCTTCATCCTGCTCAAGGGTAGCTCACTAGGTTTCGCGTCTACCCCCACTGACTACGCGCCCTATTCAGACTCGCTTTCGCTGCGGCTGCGTGTATCTATACACTTAACCTTGCCAGTGAGGAGTAACTCGTAGGCTCATTATGCAAAAGGCACGCTATCACCCTACAAGGGGCTCTAACTGCTTGTAAGCACACGGTTTCAGGTTCTTTTCACTCCGCTATCCGCGGTTCTTTTCACCTTTCCCTCACGGTACTGGTTCACTATCGGTGTCTCAGGAGTATGTAGCCTTAGCGGATGGTGCCGCTCG
>NZ_VMRJ01000010.1:0-1566 GCF_007713685.1 Hymenobacter setariae | reverse complement strand
TTGCTCCAGAAAGGAGGTGATCCAGCCGCACCTTCCGGTACGGCTACCTTGTTACGACTTAGCCCTAATTACCTGTTCTACCCTAACTGGCTTCTGTGACGAGCACCAGCTTCAGGTCTACCAGACTTTCATGGCTTGACGGGCGGTGTGTACAAGGCCCGGGAACGTATTCACCGCGCCATGGCTGATGCGCGATTACTAGTGATTCCAGCTTCACGGAGTCGAGTTGCAGACTCCGATCCGAACTGAGAACGGCTTTTCGAGATTGGCATCACATCGCTGTGTAGCTACCCGCTGTACCGTCCATTGTAGCACGTGTGTCGCCCTAGGCGTAAGGGCCATGATGACCTGACGTCGTCCCCGCCTTCCTCACTGCTTGCGCAGGCAGTCTGGCTAGAGTCCCCACCATTACGTGCTGGCAACTAACCATAGGGGTTGCGCTCGTTGCGGGACTTAACCCAACACCTCACGGCACGAGCTGACGACGGCCATGCAGCACCTTGCTTTGTGTCCCGAAGGAAAGGCTCATCTCTGAGCCGGTCACGCGCATTCTAGCCTAGGTAAGGTTCCTCGCGTATCATCGAATTAAACCACATGCTCCACCACTTGTGCGGGCCCCCGTCAATTCCTTTGAGTTTCACCGTTGCCGGCGTACTCCCCAGGTGGGATACTTATCGGTTTCCCTAAGCCACGAACAATCTTTAGCTCGCAGCGAGTATCCATCGTTTACGGCGTGGACTACCAGGGTATCTAATCCTGTTCGCTCCCCACGCTGTCGTGCCTCAGCGTCAGTAACAGCCTAGTCAGCTGCCTTCGCAATCGGGGTTCTGGACCGTATCTATGCATTTCACCGCTACTCGGTCCATTCCGCCAACCTCGTCTGTACTCAAGCCCGTCAGTATCCAGGGCAGTTCCGTTGTTGAGCAACGGGCTTTCACCCCGGACTTAACGGGCCGCCTACGCACCCTTTAAACCCAATAAATCCGGACAACGCTCGCACCCTCCGTATTACCGCGGCTGCTGGCACGGAGTTAGCCGGTGCTTATTCTGCAGGTACCGTCATCACACTACACGTAGTGCTTATTCTTCCCTGTCAAAAGCAGTTTACGACTCAGAAAGCCTTCTTCCTGCACGCGGCATGGCTGGGTCAGGCTCTCGCCCATTGCCCAATATTCCCTACTGCTGCCTCCCGTAGGAGTCGGGCCCGTATCTCAGTGCCCGTGTGGGGGACCAGCCTCTCAGCTCCCCTAGTCATCGTCGCCTTGGTCAGCCGTTACCCAACCAACTAGCTAATGACCCGCAACCCCATCTATAACCAATAAATCTTTACTAATTAGCTGATGCCAGCCAAAGAGCTTATGCGGTATTAATCCGCCTTTCGGCGGGCTATCCCCCAGTTATAGGTAGGTTAGTTACGTGTTACGCACCCGTGCGCCACTATGAGTATTGCTACCCACCGTTCGACTTGCATGTATTAGGCCTGCCGCTAGCGTTCATCCTGAGCCAGGATCAAACTCTCCATTGTAAAATATTCCTACACCCATGCGAACATGGGCTGATGTCGAG
>NZ_VMRJ01000001.1:478128-1598499 GCF_007713685.1 Hymenobacter setariae | reverse complement strand
GTTCACCTCTTCCCATTCCGAACAGAGTCGTTAAGCCCCGGTGCGCCTATGGTACTGCCTTCACCGGTGGGAGAGTCGGTCGCCGCCAACTTTACAACAACGAGCCCCCTGCCCCTGCGCTTTGACCAGCGCTCGGCAGAGGGCTCTTGTCGTTTTACCTTATGACGGGAGACAGTATTACTCAAGTATATCTCTTTAAAGAGGTTTTATTAGATTGTACTTTAGCAGTTGTATGTGATAGGCCTTATGAAAAGCCAGCTTATTTCTGGCTAATAAGAAATTAGATTTTTAAAACGCCTCTCTTTATTTCAGAGATGAAAGATAACGTAGTTCTTATCACTGGCGGTACTTCTGGTATTGGCCGAGCTTGTGCGTTAGAATTTGGCCGAGCAGGTGCGCGTATTGTCATCACAGGTCGCGATACCGTAAAGCTAGAAGCGGTTTCTACTGAATTAATGGCTGCAGGCATTACGCATCATGCGGTGCAAGGTGACGTAGGTATATTAACTGATGCTATGCGCGCAGTGACCGAGTCTATAGCTGCCTTTGGCCGTCTTGATGTCCTTATAAACAATGCAGGGCTGAGTATGCGAGCCAAATTTATTGATGCCGATGTTAAAGTCATCGAACAACTTATGCAAACAAATTTTTTTGGTACGGTATATACCACTAAAGCTGCTTTACCACATTTACTTGCTACTAAGGGCACAATTGTAGGTATCAGCAGTATTGCTGGCTATCGCGGCTTACCAGGGCGCACAGGGTATTCGGCGTCTAAATTTGCTATGAATGGGTTTTTAGAAGCGTTACGTACTGAATTATTACCTGAGGATGTAAATGTACTTATTGCTGCACCTGGTTTCACTGCATCTAATATTCGTCATACTGCACTACTTGCTAACGGGCAAACTCAAAACGATACTCCACGTGATGAAGATAAAATGATGACAAGTGAACAAGTCGCTATTTATTTGCGCCAAGCAGTAGAGAAGCGTCGCCGTAATATCGTCCTTACAGGTGAAGGTAAGTTAGTTGTTTTTTTAAATAAATGGTTACCAGGTCTAATGGATAAGATGGTATTGAATAAATTCAGAAAGGAAGAAGGTGATTTGTAGAAAATAGCATAATTAATCTATGCTATAAATATCTTGTAACTGTCTATCTGACATTACCATAAAATGCTTTATTGCATGCTGCTATTAATTTAAGTAACGCGTTATTTAAGAAGTTTAACTATTTTACTTGCTAAGTATTTGTAATTATGGCTGTGTGAATGAGGAATAAATAGGGGTATAATGATTTATTTATACTATTTAACGAGGTAATACTTATTGTGAGAGTGTAGGAAGCTATAAGTTATTCTATCACGAAAGTGTCGTCTGCACGCACATAGGCGACACGCTCTTGCCAGCGCACGCGTAGCCAAATATCTTGGCGCCCTAACATCGGTAAACGGTCACCAGGAGCTGCAATACTGAGCCAAGTTGCTCCAGCGCTCGGGCCAGCCATCAAGGCTACGCCTGGGCGTGCTACGATACTGGTAGCTATTGGCCGTAGCCAATATAGGTAAGCGCTAGTACCAAGTAAGTAGCTGCCGTAGGTTATCCATATTATTCGTTTGGTACGACTCCGTCTTAATATCAGCCCTACAGCTATCACTACTGCTACGCTCAGTAAACCTTGGAGCACAGGATAGTAGTAGCGTTGTATTTGCACTCTTATTTCCTGCTGCCAAGTAGTAGGATAGCCTACTAAGCGTTGCCGTTGAGCAAGGTTTGCTAGCTGCCGCCAGGTGCTTAAGCGAGGTTGCCGAGCTAGGGCCATATTTAGATAGAGTATCTCGGCAGCATAATGAGTTTGTTGATGCTCGGCATACGCTAATCGCAATAAGAGACGCGCTGAAACTTGCCGTCGCTGCCAAATTTGGGCCTTATATAGGGGAAGTACCGTACCAAATTGGCCTTGTTCAAATAAAGAATCAGCTACTTGAACCTTAGCGGCTGATAACTGTGTGGTAGCAATAGAATCTTTTTTTGTTTCTAGTGGTGAAGCCAAAATGCAGAGTGGCAAGTTGATAATACTACTCAGCAAGGCTAGAGCCCGGAGTAAAGGATTTTTTTTTAGTAACAAGGTTGTCAGATTCAAAATGAGGCTGTACTTTTGCACCCACAAAAACGGCAATACGTCGCTATTGTAAACACAAAAGTATCGGTTCTGTAGCTCAGCTGGTAGAGCAGTACACTTTTAATGTACGGGTCCTGGGTTCGAATCCCAGCGGAGCCACTGAAACCCCCTTGCTAACGCCAAGGGGGTTTTTTATTGTCATTATCGTAGCATACTTCCTCATAAGAAAGCTGGTTGTGTGAGTATTCACAAGTAATTGTGATAGTGGTACTAGGCAGTGGACAATTTGTTGCCGCTCACTGCGTGTGAATAGAATTATGTTAGAAGGATAAGCAGGTACACTTTACAAGTGTTATTCTAATTCCTGCCTTAAGGTTCAATACATTGATGCGGCTATATCGCACGCTAGCAAATTTTCTGTAGTACTGAATGATTTTGTAGCTCAGCTGCTAGCGGATGCGCTTACAGAAGCAGTATTGGCAATATTCGACATTGATGTGGTCTAGGGTAAATTCTGTATAGTTGTCGGTAGTCAAACCATTTGCTATACTCTAGTACAACATCTTGGCCCTTATAATAATGTCTTGATAGCCTAGCGTAAGCGCTTAACCTTATTGCTCCTCATGTGCCATCCCTTGAGGTTCGCACTGTACTTTCGCAGTTATGCACCATATTATTTACTTGAGCCGGGCCACAAAGCGTCCAACAGATGACGAACTAACTGCGCTACTTGCGCAAGCGCGAGTCGCGAATGCCCAGCAAAACGTTACTGGAGCCCTCGTATATGGCGATGGGCAATTTATGCAGATTATAGAAGGTGAAGAGGCAACTTTGGCTATGCTCTATGCCCGCTTGCTCCAAGATGGGCGCCATGAGCAGGTATTTAAATTTGCTGATAAGCCTATTGCGCAGCGTAGCTTTGCCGATTGGTCTATGGCCTTTCGGCCGGTTTCAGCTGCTGAGTTCGCCGAATTAGCGGGTTATGTTACGCCTGAGCAGCTAGACCTGCGTGCTCCTGGGCTGAGCGCGACCGATGGCATGTTACTTCAGATGATGAAGACCTTTGTATTGAATCCAGGAACCTAGGGCCTAGGTAGTAAACAGTCTTGCGCGGCTGTCATCTACAAGCTCATTTATATCCCTTCATAAACAAGCAGCCTTATTCGCCCCAGCTATCCAGTACGAGAGCAGTTGAGAAAGAATGTAGTGTTGCTTTTCCTTACTACTATAGTGTAGTATCAACAATCCTTGTTGCCAAAGTACTTTCTAGGCTGCTAAGAAGAGACTGAGCAGAGCCATAATTCAGTGCAACTGACTAATTAACAAGTGCCGGAAGCACAAGCTGACGCGCTGATAATCTATGTGAGTGTAACTACTTGTTCGCATATATATGGAATAGTATTTGCTTCTGTGTATGGCCTCTAATTATTTTGTAGTTGCTAGTGGTTTGGTGAGCCAATAACTCGATTATAATGCACATGCCAGCCTAGCCAGACACGCGTGTGCATGTCGCTATTGGAATGGGTAATGTGTTAGAGCACTATTTAGCAGAGGACAATCGCAAGGCAATTCAAAGGGTCATGTTATAAAAGCCTCGCAAAATGAGATTAATGCTGTTTTACTCCTCGCGCATATTAATTAGCGCATTTAAGGCTTAGCTTGATAAGAGAGTAAGTTACACTAGGCGCTATAGGAAAAACTGTACAGTATTAGCCTTCGTATTAGCGATAGCGAGGTAAGTATAGGTAGCTAACCTAGATAGACAGGAAGTGATGTGGACTATAAATAGTGAGGAAGAATACTTGGTCGATTTACTATGGCCAGAGATATTGCCCAAAAACTTGCCGTTACCAAAGCCAAGCCCTGCTTTGGATGAATCTGCCAGCAGCCCTAACTCTGAGCAGACCTTTAAACTGATGGGCTGGCGTGGGGCAGGGTGGCATATGGTTTTTCCTGAAGAGCCTAAGCCATAAGCTCAGAATTGTTGTGTAGTTGCTATGCGGTAGAATGCAATGATTTGCAGCTGTTATTCGCTAAGTACAGCAGACAGCTATGCAGTCAGTGGGAGGATAAGGGCCTGTGTATGCATTCACATCAGTAGTATCTCGGTACTAGGTAATCATAGGTAATACTGCGCTTATTTTTAGGTTAAGCTGAAAAATCCGATAAGCAGGTTTTTTTCTTAGATTTTGACATAAGTTAACCCAACTGCAAAGCCGAGTAAGTAGCTTTGCATGAGAGTGTTTATTCTTCAAAATAATAGAAAGATAAATCTGTGTTTAATACTACAGCTGTTACGCCGCACACCTATTTCGAAAATTCGGTTGGCCGCCTGCTTGAGCATCCTGCGGGGCATTATATCAGCGTAGAATATCGCACAGGTCCACGTAAACTCAGTGAGTTGCAAGCTTTCCTCTCACACGCTGGGCAGCTACTAGCCCGTAGAGGATGGGATAAACTCCTCAGCCATCAAGGCTTGATGACACCCTTTACTCCCGAAGAGATAGAATGGATAACAGGGTTCTGGCGTACTAAAGCCCAGCAGCGTACCGATATGCTTTACGGTGCGTTATTGCTTCCTCATGATGTCTTCGCGCGTCTTTCCTGGAAAGGTGGTAGCCTCTCGGCTACTGCACCAGCTTCAACGATGTAGATAGCGATAACGACACTTATTAAAGTCGTGCTCAATGCAGACTATATTTCTACTCTAGGGCCGCGTAAAAAGGCAGTTGCTAGCTGATAGCTGCCTGAAAGTAAGCATTGCACTCAGCTGCAATATCGGCGGGTAAAGCTGGGTCTACCCAAAGAGTGGGCTGTAAATTGACCCACTGTGGCTGCACGTACTCAGTTATTGTAGCGGGGCGGTGTTCGCCCTCTGCTGCATACCTAGATTTCTGACTGGCAAAATAGTCTTGATGCTTATCTGCCAGCACGCGCAGAGTGTTCTCAATTGCCCGCATTTTACGGGCAACTACTTTGCCATACAGAAAGGCGTTGATGTCTTTCATAGCGCAATGCAGATAGTACCTAGCTTCTGATAGATAAGTTAGGCAATGATACTTCGCGCCTGCAATATTAAGCGGCCAACTCAATAGCCGCAATGTGGACGTGCATTGAACAAATAAGAGTTTGAATCTTTTACTGCACAATGAGCAAGTCTATAGCTCGCTGTAGCAGCGGCTTTGTTATTCCAAAGGCTCTTGAGAGAGAGACCCATGTTGCACAAGCGCAAAGGCACAGAAGCTAACAACCGATATAAGACAGAAGAGGACAAAGGCCCAAATAGCTAGATAGCAGTAAATAGCCAAGCCAGTGCTCACCCAGAGTAGGGTAATCAGGAAATTGGTAAACATACTCCGATGCATGGTGGGAATAGATGAGAGAGTCGGGTACGGAGCTATTAGCTGCGTATTATATAAGCAGAAAGTTAACAGGAGATTGCATAATTCCAAGCAATTTGTCAAAAAATAACCAACAAGTTTTCTAGGAAAATTAAACATCAGCTATATTGGCTTCGCAGCGTTAGCTCTGTGGAATATACTATAGCGTACTCTTCTGTCTAAAAATTTATTTGATAATGCCTTATCTTGAAGTAGTATAGAGGTAATTAGTGAAGAGATTATAAGATTTATGTTTGGGTAGCAGATGTTTTGTATACAATTACATCATTTGCTATTGCGCCCATAAGCTAGTCAGGCAGGTACTAGTGAAGTGGACACCATAGGCCTAGCAAAACAGCATAGTTAGAAAAATGCTAGAATCGCTGCGCGGTAAAACAAAAGCCCTTTTTGTACTAGGCAAAAAGGGCTTTTGGTAAGTATTACTGAGTTACGAGCTATTTGCCGAGAGAGTTAACTAGCAAAATTGCTAGTCTTGCTAAAACAGAGCTAGACCAATAAGAATTATTATTGCGATTGTTTATATAACCGTAATAGCCTATCTAGATATGACTGTCTACAAAGCATTGGCTTACCCATATATAGACAGGGCAACTAACCGTCTACTACGGTCGATAGCGATGCTATTCGCAGTATTGGAGAGTGCACAGCCTTAGGAGTAATTAGGGTTGCTGCGCGATGCGTGCGAGCTCTTAGGAAACAGAATAACCCTATCAACAAGAGCACAACAAAAGAAACTCCAATAAATGCAGTCCGGATGACGCCAAAAGATAGGCCAGGAGCCTCAAGTGGGGCGGTAGGGTGATGAACGGAGGTAGGAGCCGAGCGTTTCATAAGAGAGCGGGGTGGGATTACATACTCTGCTAACGGTGGATTTTAAACAGCGGTTCACTATCTGAGGAAAATCTGAGTAGCATTAAGGCAAGAGGCAAGTGTTATGTAAGTCTATGAATTATTGTGATTTGATAAATAAGAAACAATAATTAACCGTGGAAATGTGAATAATATTTATTGCATTTTTTAATGTAAATATCAGTCGTAAGGCATTGATTATAAGTAGAAAATAGTTCTATCTGTGGTATAGCTAGTAACGAGAATTAACAGCAATTAAAAGCATAGTATAATTGTACTCCATTATTACATAGTACTGTGTGCTGCTTTGATAAAGATATAATATTAACAACTGATAGTGTGATAATACCAAGTTTGAAGTACATTAGTGATAACTATTGAGTATATAATAATACATCTAAATACTTTTATCCATATTAGAGTCTGTAAGAGTTAAGTATCTTCTTATACAGTGCAATAACCCTACTTAAGTAACCTAAGGGCTGGTAGCATGCGTAGAGGACAAAATGACTACGAAGCCCACTATCCCCGATTATTTACCATCAGTAAATTATCAACTTGAGTATCAAGCTGGATTATTACCTAAAGCTAGGCTCCCAATCTCTACCGCGACAGCCGCTTCGATGAGAGGCCGCATGTGGTTAGGCACTGACTTTACTCATGTCATTGTTGCCCGCTGAGATTTATTTTCGTGTGCTAGGTGCTTTCATAAAGTTTTAAGCAGTAGCTAGCAGTAAGAGAACATACATCCTTTGCTAAAAGATAGCAACAAGTAGTTGCTAAAGTGTCTGTATGAGTTCTTTGTAATTCGATATCGTACGGAAAGTACAGCTATGTGTACACTAGGTAGGCTTAACAAGCGATTACGTTGAGTGATGTATGCATTAGCCAAATATGGTTTTGCATGAGCGCGCTATAGGTATTAGATTTGTGCAAATTTATAGCGCCTTGGTATAGTTGCGTGCAACTGACTGCATTGTAAATTCTATACAACTATTTATGTTTAACCGCCACATTAGCGATAACGCCCTGTATCTGCTCATGCTCATTACGCTGGCGGTCATTAGCTTATGGGTATACCGACTAGTATTTTGGCTGTTAGGGCAATTATGGCACTTCATACGTGCTTAGCGTATAGCTAAAATACCGTTTAGTAAAATATTATATACAGTGTTAGGTGTGGTAACTATGTTGATTTGCAGATAGTTATTTGCTGGGTGATATACAATTATTCAAACTAGTATAGGCGAGAGCTAAACGTCCTAATACAAAGTATAGAACGGTTTTAAGTGGCTAGTTAGAAAGAAGCAGCAAGCAAGGCTTAGCACACAAGCAATGCACACTATAATTTAAGGGCGATAAATAAAAAAATGCAAAAACACTTTGCATTTTAATTGTCCATTCGTATAAATTTGTGATATAAGTATAAGGCTAATTATTGTGTTATATATGGAATATTCTTGTTACAAAGAGGCATTTGATGCTGTAGTAAAGGACAATGACGGGGTGTTACCTGATTTATATGAAGTATTTGACTTTATAATATACTCTAGGCCGTCCAATTTATCTGAGCCACTCACTGTGGCAGAGATAGTAGCTTATGCTCTTATAGAAGCTAGAGAAGCTAGGGTGATTCACTCGATTGTTGAGCCAAATAAAAACCAATTGCCTATGGTGCCAGCTTTAGTAGGTGAGCCGCAGTATCTCACGAAGCTATTCGACCAAGCTGCTGTATCTCTTAATTAACTGTAGTAGACCTTTCTAATGTATGTTAAGAAGGCGAAGCAGTAAGAAAGTCGCTGCGAAGGACTAATTTTTCTCTTAAAATTTGGTCTGATTCCTTTATTGGGGGCAGGAAGCAATGGTAGCTACGGATTAAACTGTATATAATAAAGAATGCAAAATTTGTTAAGTGTAGGGTGAATAATATTAGGAGCTAAAAGTGTTGCAGTTATATTTGAGGAATTTGCTGATAAGCATATTCCTCAAATTGTATTATAGCTTGTTTGTTTTGTGTTGACAAGTATGATGGCAACTCCTTCCACCTTACTGCCCGCTAATGAGGCTGCACGGCTACAGTCGTTGCAGAGTTATGCTATTGTACGCTCATTGCAAGAAGACTTTTTTGATGAGCTAGTGGTATTGCTAGCTGACTTATTTCGGCTACCTATAGCTTACATAGGTCTAATGGAAGCTGACCAGTTGAGCTATAAGGCTACCTATGGTTTCTCGCGCCAACTAGCGCAGCCACGAGCTAGCACACTTTGCGCATTAGTTATTAAGCAAAATCAAGTAGTTGTGTATTATGATTTAGCAGCTACCAATCCGACTTCACTTGATGCGTTCGCCATTCAAAATAGCTTAGCAAGTGAAGTGTGCTTTTACGCTGGAGCGCCACTACGTATGCCTGACAACCAAGTGATTGGTACACTGTGCGTGGCGGGCCAGCAGCCTAGGGCGTTTAGTCCTGCCGAACAGCAGCTGCTAGAAGCAATGGCGGAAGTGGTAAGCTGCGCCATTGCGGTGCGTAGCAGCTATTGTGGTGATGAGCACGGGATTCGCTGGTCAAAAATCCGGACGCATGCTCGAGACGAAGTTTATGCGCTCGGAGCATTGGTGCGCTACCTATCGGCTCGCTACGGTACATCGACACCAGTGCCAGAAGAAATAGTGTTGCCAGTAGCGCGGCGCCTGCATGACCTACGTGCCATTTTGCAAGAGCATGAGTAAGACTGGCAGTGGCTTTCTACTATAAGTATGCAGCAGGAGTAACTGGTCGGAAAGCTTTCGTGTGGCTAAACACACTTTGTCGCAAGCAAGTAAGCTGGAACGATAAACTCACTGTTAAAAGCTGCCTGCTAGGTACCTTCGTGCATGTCTGACTACCTAGACCTACTCCGACCGCTGCTTGAGCATCGTAATGAAATATACTTTGCCTATGACCTAGGCGAGCGGCGGGTGGTATACGTGAGCGCTGCTTATGAGCAGATTATCGGTGACCCAAGCGAGCATATCAACGACGATTTGCCTTATCTGCTGACTCGCATACATCCAGACGACTGGCAGTTTTTGCAGCAGCGGGTGGCGCAGGCCGCACCCGAAGAGTTGGTTCAAGATGTAGAAGTGCGCTTGAGCCAGAGCGTAAAGGACACACAGTGGATGCAAGTGAGCGTGTGCCGGCGGCAGCTACCCACCGGCGCTCACTACCTAGTGGGGTCAGCACGCGACATCACCCGCGAGAAGGAGGTGCTTATAAACGGAGAGAAGTTTAACTCGAAGAAGAATGCGACGCTTGAAATTTTGTCGCATGACTTGGCCGCTCCCTTGGTCTTGCTGCAGCAGCTAACCGAGCACCTCGCCTGGGAGCTAAACACTCCTACCAGCAAAGTGCAGGAGGTGCTGCACCTAATGCAGCGCACGTGTACCCAGGGAGTGAGTTTGATTCGGGACTTTGTGGACAACGAGTTTCTGGAGTCGTCTAACGTAGAGATGCGGTTCGACCGGGCTGACCTAGTGTCTTGGCTACAGACTCTGATGGAAGAGTATGAGCGCTCGGAGCAGCATACGCACTTGCACTTTCACTTTGCGGCCACCGAGCAGCCTATTTACGTTAGCTTTGATATCAATAAATTACAGCAGGTTGTTAATAACTTAATCTCTAACGCTATCAAGTTTACGCCCGATGGCGGGCAGATTGCGGTAAGCCTCGAGCGCCGTGGCGACCAGGCCTTGCTGCTGGTGGCAGATAACGGTATTGGTATCCCCGCAGACTTACAAGGGGTACTGTTTGATAAGTTTACGAAAGCGCGGCGGCCAGGGCTGCGTGGTGAGCGCAGCACAGGACTGGGCATGTCGGTAATAAAAACGATTGTGAACCTACACCAAGGGCGCATTTGGTTTGAAAGCACTGAAGGGCAAGGCACTACATTTTACTTGGAACTGCCCGCGCTACCTGCTTAAAGACCAAAAGTAGTGCCCCTAGGTAGGGGTTACTTGCCCGTTTCGGTGGTTGGCGCGTCTACGGGCTTGGACTGGGGCGAGGATTGCTGGCGCAGAAAAATGGACAAGCCTACCAGCGAAAAGATAGATACAAATTCGCTCTGCCAGTTTTGAAACGACTCGAACCAGAAGCGCGCGGTGTGCATGTATCCCCATACCGTCACGAGAGGTTTGCCTTCGTGACCCTGCTCGATATTATAAACCATTGCCCCGCCGCGGGCGTGCAGGTAGAAGGCCCCAAAAAATAGCCCAAACAGCGCCAAACTCAACGAATGCTGGTAAAGGTGCAGCCATAGGCCGCCCCGGCGCACCGGCCAGGGCGCCCCGGGCTTAGTGGGGTCAGGGCGTTGGTCTACGTCTTCGAGCTCGTCGAGCTTTTTAGACTCGGGCGAGCCTTTTTGGCGCAGCCAGATGGTAAGCACCACGTACACGCCCATTTGCAAAAACTCGCTTTCCCAGTTCTCAAATGTGGCTTCGAGCAGGTGGCCCGAGTGCAGGTACTGGCCTAGGGTGAGGGCAGCGAGTCCCATTTGCTGCAAGTCATCGTTGTTATCGTGCCAGCCTGTGAGCACTTGCCCAAGCAGGGCGCTCATAATCAACACGAAGGTGACTAAGAGCAAACCATTTTGATAAAAGAAGCGGGAAAAGCTGGACATAAAAAGAAAGCTAGCAAAAGGCGTCGAGCCGGCCGAGTGGCCTAGGCGCCAACTATGCCTACGGCCAGGTCGAAGCTAGAGATAACACCTAAGCTAGCGTATAGTCGCAAAAAAAAGTCCCGGCTAATGGCCGGGACTTTGTGTAAGTAAAAAGGAACGCAGTAGCTAGCGCGCCGAAGTGGTAGTCGGCGTCAGTGTTGGCTCGAGGGTGTCGTGGTAGCCTAGGCCGTTGAGCATAAAGCGGAAGCTGCTAAACGACCGTACCGCTTTGGCTTGGCAGGTCAGGTTGACGTAGACAGCGCCGGTAGTGGCACGCTGCGCGCTGTTGGGAAGCGGGCCGGGCTTGCAGGCGGCGTCGCGCAGCGTCTTAACTACCACATTGGTGCGCAGGTCGGCTGCGCCGAGCTGGTACACGCGCACGGAAGCCACTTGTGGGCAGCCACCGTCGGCTACGGTAGTCCAGTCAATTTGCACCGGCACAGTCACGGTTTTAGTAGTGCCCACCACAATGTCGGTGGTGTAAGAATAGGTGCGGGGCTGCTGCGCCACAGTGGCGTAAGTAGTGTCGAAGCACAGCGTTTTGGTGGCTGCAATGGGCTCGGCTGAAGGAGCGCTCTTAACGCTAGTATTTGACTCGCGGCAGGAAACCAACGCGGCGAGCACTGCCAGGCCAAGTAAAGACTTTTTCATAACAGAATAAGGTGAACCAATAGGGGTAGGTACGCCTCAAACGTAAGAAAAACGGGCTGGTTTTAGCCAAAAATTATCTATGAGGGGCTATCTGGGTAGCGTACAGTTTTAAATCTGAATAATACCGCCAGCGCAGCCTTTAGAGAGACTAAAAGTTGCCTCAACCCTAGGTGGTGCTAGGTGCTTCAGAGGCCTAGAAGCTAGTTTGAAACACGCGGGCCAGTACTTCGTCTTGCAAGGCTGCACCTAGGGGCAGGCGCCGGCCCGCCACGGCCAGCGCGTTGCCGACTACAGCGGTGGTGTGGCTTAGGGCTACGATGCAAGTAGGATTGATGCGTAGAAACTGCGGCTCGGGCAGCTGATTAGCAAGTGTAGCAAACGACTCTTCGATAATGAGCTCCTGCTGCAGCATTTTGATGCGCGTACGGTCACCTAGGTCTTCTATATACAGTACATCGGCTAGGCGCAGCTGCGTCAATTGCTTATTCACCCACAGGTGGAGGCCACTGGTGTAGAGCGGAGCAAACATGCCGCTCTTGCAGACTGGGGTGGCTGCCGGGCGCTGCGCGTGCAGGCGGCCTGCCACCTGCCGAAAACGCGCGGAGCAAAAAGGCTTGAGCAAGTAATCGACTACTCCGTAGGTGCCGTGGCTCTGCAGGTTGTAGTCGGGGTAGGAGGAAGTGAGCACCACTGCCGGCCCCTGGCCCGCTGGGCGCAGCAGTTGCAGGCCAGCCAGTAGAGGCAGCTCGATAGGCAGAAACAGTACGTCGACCGGGTGCGTGCGCAAATAGGCCAATGCCTGCGCGGGACTGGTGCAGCTGGCTACTAATGAAAGAAAGGGCGCTTGCTGCACGCAAGCCGCTAGGGCCGCCGCTGCGGTGGGGTCATTATCAACGACGAGGCAGCGCAAAGAGGTAATGGGGGTAGGCGCAGCAACAGACGAATAACGCATGGCAGACAGCATAGCAGAGCTGGGTTTGAACTCGCCAACCGATGGCGAATTGCATTTAGCTGACGCAAAACTATCGGGGCGCTTTTTGGCTAGTTGGTTTTTTAGGTGGATAGTCCAAAATGGGCCGTTAAAGGGGGCATTTACCCGTTTAATGGTATTTAGCAACTTTATCTACTGTTCAGGCTATTTAAGCGTGTAACTAAGCTTATTTCTTATCGAATTCGGACTTGCTTGCCGCCCGTACGCCCGAATTTGGTTGGGAAGTACACTAGCTCGGCACGAGCGGGGTTGAGGGTGTACTGCCCGCGGTAGCGTGGCTGCAGCGCCACCCGGAAGGTATGCCGCCCCACAGGCAGCCGGTCAATAAAAATGCCGGCCTGATGGCGCAGGTTTTCGCGGTGTGTTTCGAGTGAATTGCGCATCGGCGCAGGGCCATAGGAGCAGCCGGCCGGAATGGGTACTTCGAGCAGCACGTAGCGCGCCTCCGCTTTCACGTCTACTGTCACGACGAGCTCGGCGGGCTGGCCGGCGCGCAGTTGCACGCGGCTTCCTGTTTGGCCACCTAGGGTAGTAGTTACGGTGAAGGGCTTGGCAGCGGGCGTGGGTGCGGGGTTCCAGCGGGTCTGGTAGGCAGTGGCGTACACGGGTAGGGTGCCGGTTTTGCGCAGCGTGAGCGAGCCGGTAGCGGGTACCTTCAAGGTGAAAGGAAACTTGCTGATGGTGCCCGCCGCCTCGGCGGCCGGCGCACCTGCTAGGCGCACTTGGGCCGTGGCCGCTTGCCTACCAGGACCTAGTAAGTCGGGACCGATGGTGGCCAGTATCTGAGCCGCCTCGTAGGTGCTGCCCCAATAGCTGCCGCCTCGCAGACCTAGCAAAAACGTACGCAGCCGCGCTAGCTCGGCGGTGTGGCCGCCTTGGGTGCGCAGCACGCGGTAGGCCAGTAGGGTAGTGCCTACTCGGTCGGGCAGCAGGTAGCGATAATAGGTGTTGCGGCCTGCCGTGTCGGCGTATAATGCGCCGCCTAGCTCGGTGCGCAGGCGGTAGCGCCGTAGGCTGTCAAGCTGGTAAGGCAAACCTAGCTGCTGGCGCAATTCCACGCTGGCCAGGTAACGGTCGAGGGCGCGGCGGCCGGGTTGGGCACGGTCGAGGCGGTCGAGGTAGGTGCGGTAGTCGGCAGGAGCGCCGAGCTGGTGCAGTACGCGCAGTAGCCGCAAGGCTTCATCGGCATCGGGGCTGGGTGGGGTGGACAGGGCCGCTTCACGCCGCGGGGCAGGCAGCGCTGCTAGCAGAGCGGGGGCACCTAGGCGCTCATCCAGTTCGCGCAGCAGGCGGGCTTGCAACCGCGGCTTGTCAAGGTTGATTTTGAAACCGGCCTTCTCAGCGGCCAGTAGGGCTTCGAGCGCGTGGGCCGACACCCAGAGGCTGGGCGCGGCCCCCGGCCAAGTGCCCCACAGCGCATCGGGCTGCGGTCGGCCCTGCTGCAGCTTGCGAATGAGTGCATTCACCGACCGCTGTCCGTGAAACTCCTCACCCCGCGCCGCCCGAATGCGCTGCTCCAGCAGCAGCGTTAGTAGCTTAGAAGCCAGTTGCTCGTGGCAGAGATAAGCATAGGCTTGCACGTGCCGTATCTCGGCTAGTAGCGTGGGCAGGGCGTCGCTTTCGAGGTGTACCGTAGCCTCACCTAGGGCGGGGTTTAGGGGTAGCGTCAGGGTGGTGTCGGCGGCCATGATGGCCGCAAAAGTGCCTAGCTGCTCGCGAGTGCCGGCGAGCAGCACAGGCAGGCTGCGCTGCTCGCCATCGGCGTAGCCCGAGGGCTGCGCGAGGCCAAACGTGACCTGCACCGAATCGGCGCCCGTGGCCGGGGCAGCCACCGTCAGCGTATCAATAACTGACGTGCCGACGCGCCGCGTCTGGCTACGTATGGTTTGCGCGCCTACTTTAAAGGTAGTCGTGACTTGTGCCGTGTCGGGGCGATAATTCAGGACTTTGCCTAGTAGCTGCGCCCGGTCGCCGGCCACCAGAAAGCGTGGCCCTGCTAGCTCGGCCAGCAGGCCTTTAAAAGAGCGCACCCGCCCGGTGGCCGCACCCGTGCGCCGGTGCCCATCCGAGCCAATGACGAAGGTGTCCCAGCTGGTTACGTCGTCGGGCAGCACTACGTCGGTAGTGGCGCGGCCCTGCGCGTCGGTGATAAGGGTGGGCCGCCACCAAGCATAGTCGCGGAAGCGACGGCGCAGGGCCAAGCGTGGGTCGCCGGTGGGTACGTCGGGCAGGGTGGGCGCGGCAAGGGCAGGCAGTGGCTTGAGCTTGCCTAGGTTGGGGCTGCCTTTGGTGGTGATTATCAATACGCCATTAGCGGCCCGTGCGCCGTAGATGGCTGTGGCCTCAGTGCCCTTCAGCACCGTGGTACTGGCGATATTACCGGGTGAAATATCGGCCAGATTACCGCTATATACGATGCCGTCTACCACGAGTAGCGCTTGTTCGCCGGACAGGGAGCTACTGCCACGAATCATTACGCTGCTATTGATATAGCCACTATTGGAAGTAATGGACACACCCGCAACTTTACCCTGCAAACCGTATGCTATGGACGCAACTGCGCCGGTTAATTCCCGCCGCTGCACGCTGCCGTAGCCCACTACTACTACTTCATTCAATTGCTTCGTGTCGGCGCGCAGCTTGAAAACGACGTTGTTTGCATAATTGATTTCCTGTTCAGCGGTGACATATCCCACGTAGGAAGTTAGCAAAGCAGAAGTGCTAGGCGGCACTTGCAGTATAAAGCTCCCGTCTACATCAGTAACGGTACCGATATCGGTTCCCTTTACTAAAACCGTCACCCCTGGCAGTCCCTCTTCGGTTTCGGCGTCCAGCACCTGCCCGCGCAACGTGCGCCAGTTGGGCCGTGGTGGCCCCGACCGCATGGGAAGCAGCTGCGGCGCGGGCGCCGGCCGGGCGGCTGGCGCCCGCGTCACGCGGAAGTAGCGCGCTCGCACCAGCCGCCCAATGCGGCGGCTAAGTGTCCCGGCCGCCTGCCGGTCGGCCCAACGCAACTGAAAATGTAGCTGGCCATTAGCCTGTACATTGGCCAGTTCCCTAGGTGCTAGGCAGGTGCTGTCGCTGAGCAGCACGGCTACCCGGTAACGGCCGGGGGCTAGGGCAAGCAGCCGCCACTGCCGGCTCAGGCGCAAGTATTTGGGCTGGTCGGGCCGCGTGAGCAGCACGTAGCGCAACGTGGGCAACGGATAGCGAGCCGTGTCAGGGCGTGGCGGTAGGTGTAGTACCAAGCGCCCCTGGCCGGGCGACGTTTGGGTAGGCTCGTAGAGCTCGGCCTCAGGCTCGAAAGGAGTAGGGTAGAGCTGAGGCCGAATAGTGGCCTCGGTAAGGGCAAAATCGGCCAGCGGCAGCGCGTCGGGCAGCCCTGCCCCATCGAGCCGGCCGAAGCGCGCTGCCGGTACATCCACCATTTTTAACAACTTAGGCTGTGGCGTGTAGGCAAACAGTGGCTCAAACAAAAACTTGAGGCGCAGCCCATCGGCGCGGCGCAGCAGCACGGAGTCGGGCCGAAATGGGCCGGTTTGGCGGCGACCTAGGCCATAGCCATAGCCGCGTAGTACCCGCAGCTGCTGGCCCTGCCGCAGTGCGGTAAAAGTCGAGTTTCGGGGTTCATCGACCAGCAAAATAGTACGGCTCAATGCCAGTTGCTCAGTGGGTGTGAGCTGGTGCGGGCGCTTTTCCACCGTCAGTTCGGGACTCGGGTGGTGCAGGTCCACACTCAGCGTGAGCTTGTGTTGCGGTCGCAGGTATACGTTGCGCAGAGTAATGAGCTGGTCGGGCAGGCGCAGGCTCAGCGTGTGGCGGCCACTATCAGCCACCAGCGCGTAGGGGTCGTGTTGGTTAACATCGTGAATGTAAGCTGGCTGCCCATCGATATACACCGCGATAGGCGCCAACACTCGCCCCGAATCAACCACGAATGGGGCTACTTGTGTAAGCCCACCAGGCGCGAGCCGGTACTCCTGAAAAAGGCCAGTTTCAGGATACAGAAAGTGGTAGAATTGTAGCGAATCGAGCCCTAGCTGCGTGTGCCACCGCGCCCACGGCAGTGGCCGGCGGGCTGCCTCACGCTGGTCGAAACCTGCATCCAGCTTGAAGCGCCGCCGCGCTGCCCGTCCTACTACTGGCCGCGCAAACGCTGGCACGGCCGGCAAATTCGGCGCTTCAAACTTGTGGTTGTACGCGTAGGCCGTGAGGTCAGCATCGGGCACAGGCCGCCCGCGCTCGTCGGTGACGGTAAAGCCTAGCTTGATTTTCTGGCCAGGATAAGCCAAGGTGGGCTGGTCGGTAGCTACCAGCAGTTGGCGCGGTGGTGCGCCTACCGTGTACTCGGCCACCCGCAGGGCCGCGCCCCAGCGGTAGTGCAGCGACACGTGCCAAGCCACTGGGCTTTTATCCTTGATATGCAACTGATATGTGGAGCCGTAGCCGCGGTAGCGCAGCGCATTGCCCCGGTACACAAAGTACCAGAAGGGTACCCGGTGCGGGTTGTTCACGGCCATTATCACCGAGTCGGCGGTGCGGTCAGAGCGCAGGGTCAGGCCGGCGTTGTCGGCAGTCAGGTCGAGGCTGGCCGAGCGGCCGGCTGCATCAGTAAGGCGGTAGGTTTCGATTAAAAAATCGAGTGGTAGGCTCAGCGGCAACTGCACGGTGCGGGGCAGCATTTTGGCTTGGCCGGACTCATTGTGGCCACCTAGGTGCAGCGTGGCGCGGTGGGGCCGCGCCATGCCCAGCGAGTCGTAGCTGAGACGCACCGAGTCGGCGCTGAGCGTGAGCAGCAGCCGGCCAGGGTCGCGCTGGTAGGCTACGTCGGCGGTTTCGAGGTGGCGTTCGTTGTCGGCAGTGAGAAAAGTGGCCCGCACTACGTAGCCAAAATCTACGTCGGGGAAGATGCCGGGCGGTAGGTTGATACGGGTTTCGCCCACTGGGTCGAGGGCCTGGGTGTGCGTCCAGAGCGTATCGGCAATGAAAACTTGCCGCCTATGTAGCGCTCCCGGCTCGCGCTGTGGCACCACAGCTAGCCGCACCCATGCATCGAGCAGGGGTAGCTCGTTGGCATCAGTACCGCGTAGGTACACGGCCTGCGGCTGGCCGTGGCGCTGGGTTTTTTCGGCAACGCGCAGCGCGTAATGGGCATTGTCGAGTTCGTAGTCTTCAACCCGGAAGCTATTGCCAGTCAGCCAAACGCCGTTGGTGACTTCTGGATAAATCTGTATATCGGTATCAGGGCGCAGGCCGAGCGTATCGGTCAGAGGTAGAGTATATTCGTAGGAGCCTGGGCGTATTGGCAGTAGCTTTACTAGGCGCTTAGAGCCGCTAGTGGCACCGCTCATATATAGGGTGAGCGGCCCACGGTAGGGGCGGCCGGTGCGGCGGCGCAGTACCCGCGCTTTCAGACGCAGGGTGTCGCCGGCAGGCCGGTAGCGTGGTTGGCTAAATACCAAATAGCTAGCCCAGCGTTGTTCACGTCGGTTATCCCGGCTTTCTTGGCGGGCGTCGCGCACATCTTCATTGAAGGGTGAGCGTAATAGCCCTAGTATGCCCGTATTGGTGCGCGAGACGTGCCCTAGGTCGCGCCCCAGCTGGTATAGCGGCCTCGTGGCATAGCCCAGCGGCCAGCCAAATACTACCCGTCGCCACACCCGGCCGCCCAGCGAACGCAGCCCCTGCCGGGGCTGCTCCAGCGCGTGAAACGTGGTGCGCCCGCCGTAGGCCACGGCCAGCAGGCCCGCGTGGCCGCGCCGTGCCCGGCGGTAGGTGCCGGTGGCAGCATCGAAGGGTACCGGCCGGCGGTCTAACTGCACCCGCGCCCCTGGTAGCAGGCGGCCCAGCGAGTCGCGCACTATCAGCGCCAAGTCTACTTGGTTGCTGAGTACCTCCATGGTACGGTTGGTTTCGGTGCGTAGCCAGTACACCAGCTGTGCGCCCTCGGTATGGGCCACTAGGTAGTAGCCCAGCGGCAAGGGCCGGGGCCGTAGGCTGTCGGTAGGAAACGAATCGACGGGCACCGCAAAAAAGTCGGGCCGGGTGGCACCTAGGCCGTGCTCGTAGAGGTGCCGCGTCTGGGCCTCCGTCAGGCGGAAAACTTTGGTAAGGTAGCTGCGCTGCCGGGCCGCCGCGAGGCGCTGTTGCGCCTGGGCTGTGGTGAGAAGCCCGCAGAAAAGTAGGAGAAGTAGCAGTCGCGGCATAGGTGGCAAGAAGGGTAGAACCCTTCTGATGCCAGATTGGGGCGGATTGCACACGAGGTGGCTGCCCAGCCGTGTTTACCCGACCCCCTCCCCTCCGGAGGAGGGGGAGCCTAGCGTTAGCCGTTAGCTACCGACAGTTGACCAAGGGCTTTTTTCAAAAAAAACACTGGTCATCAACCACAGGGTACTACCAAGTCGTCAGGCTCCCCCTCTCCCGGAGGGGAGGGGGCCGGGGGGGGTAAACACTTACGGATTAGTCGACCACATGCCCGCTTCCTTGATGAAAATGCGGCGGTTCAGCTTGAGCTGTGAGACAATGAACTCGGCGATGTCTTCGGGCTGCATCACCTTCTCGGGGTTGCCGTCGGTGAGGTTGTTATTGATGGCTAATTCGGTAGCCACCGTGCTTGGCGTGAGGGCCGACACGCGGATGTTGCTCTTGCGCACCTCCTGCATCAGCGACTCGGTGAGGCCCATAAGGGCAAATTTGGACGCGCTATAAGCGCTACTGCCAGCCGCCGCCCGCTGTCCCGAAGTCGAGGAAACGTTGATGATGTCGCCGCTCTGCTTGTCTAGCATATCGGGCAGCACGGCGCGGGTCACGTAGTAAACGCCCAGCAAATTGACACGAATAATGCGCTCCCACTCGGCCGAAGGCATGTCCAAAAACTTGGCAAACGTGCCAATGCCTGCGTTGTTGATAAGGATATCGGCCGGCCCTAGGTCGGCTTTGAGCTGGGCCACGGCGGCCAGCACGGCGGCTTCGTCGGCCACGTCGGCCGAGGCTACGGCGGCTTTCACGCCTAGGGCGCGCAGCTCGGCGGCAACTTCTTCGAGCTGGCTGGTAGAGCGGGCCAGCAGGCCCACATTTACGCCTTCTTTGGCGAGCGCTACAGCTACGGCTTTGCCGATGCCTTTGCCTGCGCCCGTTACGAGGGCAGTTTTTCCGGTTAGGTTTTCCATAAGAAATTGAAAAGAGGTGGCCGTATAACTCGTAATTCAGCTCCTAGGTTGGCTGGAGTGGCCTGGACGTCGTAGTCCGGGCGCTAGCGCAGCTCGTAGATGCGCTGGCAGACGTTTGCTTACACAGATGCTCACTTTGCGAGCGCTCGGACTACAAAGTCCAGGCTACACCGCGCTACCTTGCCGCCCTAATGCCCGACGACGCTATCCTGTGGAGTGCGCTCACTGTGGCCCAGGTGCGCGGCAAGTCGCGCTTGGTGGCCAGCCGCAGCCTCCAGCCTCTCAAGATTATCAACCCCACCGCCCCAGCTGGCCGCGCCTGCCACGCCGTATTGGCCAGCTACGGCGGTGGCCTGCTGGCCGGCGACAGCATTCGGCTGCGCGTGCGCTGCGAGGCCGAAAGCCGCCTGCTACTCAGCACCCAAGCCAATACCCGCATCTTTAAGTCGATAGACGGCCGCCACGCCGAGCAGCTCACCGAAGGCCACGTAGCCGAAAATGCCCTGGCCGTGGTGCTGCCCGACCCGCTGGTGCCCCAGGCCGACAGCCGCTACCACCAGGTCCAGCACTGGCACTTGTCCCCCACGGCTACCCTGCTGCTCGCCGATTGGACCCACGCCGGCCGCACCGACCTAGGCGAGAAATTTGCCTTCACCACCTTTGGCACCGAATTGCGCGTGAGCGTGGCGGGCCGCCTTGCGTTGCTCGACCGCTTTGCTCTGCGGCCTGCCGAGCACTTGGCTACCTCGCAGGCCACGTTTGGGCCGTACCATTCGGCACTGTCGCTTTACCTGGTGGGGCCGCCCGCTGGCGTGCAGTTTCAGCGATTGGCTGCCGCCTTGCGCCAACTGCCACCACCCGGCCAAACGGACTTGCACGCTACGCTGGCCGGCCGGCCCTACGTGGTGGCCGTGACTCAGGCCCGCGACAATGTGCTGCTGGTGCGCGCCCTAGGTATGTCGCGCCTCGATTTGGAGCCGGTATACCAGGCTGTAGCAATAGCGCTGGCAGGAGAAGAGTTGCTAGGATTTGATGCGCTGCAACGCAAGTATTAGGCTACTGCTAGGGTATGACTCGCCGTTCTTCTTGGCTCAGAAAAATAATCTATGGCCTAGGGCTACTGGCGGCCTGGGTATTGGTGCACACGCTGGTAATCACCTGGGATGGCCTGCGCGATGACCAGCGGCGAGCCGATATAGGGGTGGTTTTGGGCAACAAGGTCAATGAGGATGGTACACTGTCGCAGCGGCTGACCCAACGCTTGGCATGCGGGCTGGCGCTCTACCGCAGCGGCCGCGTGCGGCAATTGCTGGTAAGCGGCGGGCTGGGTAAGGAAGGCTTTTATGAGGGCACCAAAATGCGCGACTACCTGCGCGCTCACGGGGTGCCCGATTCTGTTATTATCGTAGACAATGCCGGCAACACTACCCAGCAGACCGTGCGCAATACGGCCCGCCTGCGGGCTACGCAGCCCATTCGGAGTGTGCTGGTTGTGTCGTAGTTCTACCACATCAGCCGCACCAAGCTGCTGTTTCGGCAGGCTGGCTTTACGGCGGTGAGCGGCGCGAGCCCCGTTTATTTCGAGTGGCGGGATATCTACTCGCTGCTTCGCGAATTTGTAGCGTACTACCACGCCTTATTCTTTCCGCAGGCAGACCAGGCACCTAAGAAATAACCCTAGCCATAATGACTGCGTTTAGTCTCATTTCTAATTGTATGAAGAACTTCTCCGCTTTACTAATTGCTGGTGCCCTAGGGTTGGCCAGCGTCCCTGCCTCTGCCCAGAAGGTGCCCTCGCCCTACCACACGCGCTTTGCCGTGGATGCACCTATCATTGCCGGCGAGCTGGCCGTGAGCGGCTTCGGCCTTTACCGCTCTATGCAGCGCACTGGGCTCACGACTACCGAGCTAGCCGCGCTGCGCAAAGAAGACGTGCCCAGCTTCGACCGCTTTTCGGCGGGATACTACAGCGCCCGCGCCCAAACGGCCAGCGACTTGCTTTGCTATCCCACGCTGGCCATCGCCCCCGGTTTGCTGGCCCTGAGTCCCAGCATCCGCAGCCATTATGGGCAGGTGGCAGTGCTTTACCTACAGACTGTGCTGGCGGCCGATGCGCTTTTCACTACCTCCATCGGCAATATCCCGCGCTACCGTCCTTTCCTCTATGGCACCGAGGGCGGCGACCAGCGCACCAGCCGCATCGAAACCAACTCGTTTTTTGCGGGCCACACGGCGCACACGGCTGCCGCTACCTTCTTCGCGGCCAAAGTCTTCCACGATTATAACCCTGACTCGCCGGCCCAGCCCTACGTGTGGGGCGCAGCCGCGGCCGTGCCCGCGGCTGTAGCGTATTTCCGCATTCAGGCCGGCAAGCATTTCCTCTCCGATAACATAGTGGGCTACGCCGTGGGCGCCACGATGGGCGTAGTAGTGCCGCAGCTGCATAAAGTGGCCGCGCGCCAGGGTATCTCGTTTTCGCCGCTGCAAGGCGTGAACATAAACGGCTATTCGTACAGCGGACTGCTCTTGAGCAAGCAGCTGTAGGGCCGGCGTGCTGGCCAGGTAGCAAAATGCCCGTGGCTACCGTATGCCCGCGAGTAGCAAACGGCCCAATATCCTTTCGTAACGCATGAAAACCATTCTTCTACTGCTGGCGTGCAGCCTCTTTAGTGTTAGCAGCTTCGGCCAGTCGCAGGCTCAGATGAACCAAGAGGCCGATGCCGCCTATCGCAAGGCCGACCAGGAGCTAAACCGCGTCTACCAGCAGATTTTCAAAGAATACTGCACCCAAACGGCCTTCCTGCAAAGCCTAAAGACCGCCCAGAAGCTCTGGGTTCAGTTTCGCGACGCCGAGATGAAAGCCCGCTACCCCGCCACCAACTCGCTCGTCGAATACGGTAGCTTTTTCCCCGTGTGCTATTCCAATGGCATGGAAGAACTCACCAAAGCCCGCACCAAGCAGCTTCGGTTGTGGCTCACGGGCATTCCGGAAGGCGATATGTGCAATGGCTCGGTGAAGGTTGCTGGTGCTAAGAAGTAGGCTGGCTAGCTAGGCGTGCCGCGGCCTGGCAACTTTGACTAGGTGCAAGCCGGAGTTGCCAAGCTGCTTAAATTTGCCCTAGATGGCCTTCCAAGACCTTGAATACCGCACGGTACAACCCGCTCCTGAGCTGGCCGAATTTGTGGAAAGCTTCTGGATGCTAGCCAACCACTCGGATGCCGCCCAAGTCGTGGCGCTTGTGCCCGATGGCCGGCCCGACTTGGTGTTTGCCGATTCGGCCACCGAGCCCTACCACGTAGTGTTGCTTGGACTGGACAGCCGGCCGAGCGCGCCGCTGATTCCGCCCCGCGCCCGCATGCTAACCATCAGCTGGAAGTTGCTGGCGGTCGAATACTTATTGCCAGTGCGGATTGCCGCTTTGCTGCACACGGGTATGTATCTGCCAACCGACTACCTAGGCATAACGGTCGGCGACTTGGCCGATTTCGACGGTTTTTGCGCCAAGGTATTGGCGGCGCTTCTAGGTCGGTTGCCGCTCGCAGTGGATGCGCGCAAGCGCAAGTTGTTCAGCCTGCTCTACGCCGCCGACGGGGCCATTACGGTAGAGGCGCTGGCCGAGGCGGCAGCCTGGAGCAGTCGCCAAATCAATCGGTATTTCCAGCAAATGGTTGGCTTGTCGCTCAAGGCCTACTGCAATATTCTGCGATTCCGCGCCTCCTTCCCACACCTCAAAGCCGGCAAACTTTTCCCCGAGCAAAACTTCACCGACCAAGCCCATTTCATTCGGGAAGTCAAGAAATATGCCGGTGTGGTGCCCAAAGAGTTGGCCCGCAACCAAGACGACCGATTTATACAATTCTCCACCTTGCCCCAAAAATAGTTTTGTGCTGAATCTCACTCGCATTCAGCCATGCTCCTCCTAGGTAAGAAAGTAGCCATTATTGGCGGTGGTCCCGGCGGCCTCACGCTGGCCCGCCTGCTTCAGCAAAGCGGTGCCACGGTGCACGTGTACGAGCGCGACGCCAGCTGCCACGAGCGGGTGCAGGGCGGCACCCTCGACCTGCACCACGACTCGGGTCTGGCTGCCCTGCGCCAGGCGGGCCTGCTCGATGCCTTTCGGGCGGCCTACCGCCCCGGTGCCGACCACATGCGCCTGACCGACCAGCACGCCACCATCGTGCACGACGACCACACCGAATCCCAAACGGCCACCTTCGGCGACGTGCACTTCCGGCCTGAAATTGACCGCGGCCCCCTGCGCGACCTGCTACTCGACTCGCTCCAGCCCGACACCGTAGTATGGGACCGGCAGTTTGCGGCCATGCAGCCGGCCGGGCCAGCCTGGGAAATTACCTTTCGCAACGGCACCTCTGCCACGGCCGACCTAGTGATTGGGGCCGACGGTGCCAACTCAAAAATCCGGCCTTTCGTGACGCCCATTCGGCCGTTCTACTCGGGTGTAATGATAGTAGAAGGCATTGTGCCTAACGCGGCCCAGCAAGCGCCCCGCGTGAGCCAGCTGCTGCAAGGCGGCAAACTATTTGCCCTAGGTGACGAAAAAACGCTGGTAGTAAGCGCCAAAGGCGACGGCAGCCTGAACTTCTACCTCGGGTTTAAAGCCCCTGAAACGTGGGCGCAAACCAGTGGCCTCAGCTTCCAAGACGCGGCCCAGCTGAAAGCCTGGTTTCGGCAGGCATTTGCTGGGTGGGCTAGCCTTTGGGAAGAGTTGTTTGCCACCGAGCCCGCCGCCTGCGTGTCCCGCCCGCAGTACTGCATGCCGCTCACTCAAACCTGGCCCGCTCAGCCTAACCTCACCCTCCTAGGTGACGCCGCCCACGTCATGCCGCCCTACGCCGGCGAAGGTGTGAACATGGCCATGCTCGACGCCCTGGAGCTAAGTAACTGCCTCACCAGCCCACAGTTTCTTGACTTGCAAGCCGCCATCACGCACTATGAGCAGCACATGCGCCAGCGTGCCTCCGCCGTAGCTCAAGATACGATGGAGCAAACAGCAGTGCTGCACTCGCAGGGTGGGTTGGCGTATTTGGTGGGGCTGTTTAGAGGAGACGTATTGCATGAGTAATTAGATGCCATTCTCTACTTTAGCAACACTAATTACCCTAGCCCTACAGGCTGAAAATGAAAAAGCTAGAGAAAAAGATTGTAAAACTTATAAAGGCTAATGATGGGGCTAGTTGGGAGGATATTGCATCCAAACTAAATAGAACACGTGCGTCATTAAAAAAAGCAAGAAACACGTTGTATCAAGAAGGATATATTGTTAATATGTATGGGGGTGGGGTTAGTATTTTTTATAGGTCAATAGACGTTTACAAAAAAGGATACGAGGCAATAGAAAGAGAAAGCTATCATAACCATGGTATTATGATATCCCGTGCGGAGGCCTTGGTAGAAGAAATAGCACTTCCAAATCAAATAACTATTAGTCAGCTTAGAAAAGTCATCCGGTATATAGAGGATGACTATTACTATCATTGGAACTACGGAATTGACGAAAGCAGTGCAACTCTTTTCGAAAGAACAAACAAAGTGAAGTTTGATTTTGAAAAATTTGAGTACATTCTTGGTTAATGTAATATGCATGGAATGTAAGTAACCTGCATAAAAGAAGAAGCCCCGAAAGCAATTGCTTCCGGGGCTTCTATTTTATACCAATTTACTAAAACATCCCCACCGCATTCTTGCTCGGTAGGCTTGTCTTACCCATCAGGTACATGTCAATCTGCCGGGCGGCTTCGCGGCCTTCTGAGATGGCCCACACGATGAGCGACTGCCCGCGGCGCATGTCGCCGGCTGCAAACACGCCGGGTACGCTGGTGTGGTAGGTGGTTTCGGGGGCGTGCACGTTGCCGCGCGCGTCGAGGCTTACCCCGAACTGGTCGAGCAGACTGGCGTTGGCCGGGCCCGTAAAGCCCAGAGCCAATAGCACCAGCTGACACGGGATTTCGCGGTCGGAGCCGGGCACTTCCTCGAAGCGGATGCGGCGGCCCATGTCATCGGTTTCCCAGGTTACGTCGCTCACGAGCAGAGCGCGCACGTCGCCGTTTTCGTCGCCTAGGTAGGCCTTGGTGTTCACGCCCCAGTAGCGCTGGCAGCCCTCTTCGTGCGAGCTGCTGGTGCGGAATACGGTAGGGTACAGCGGCCAGGGCGTATGGGCCGGGCGCTCCTCGCCGGGCTGGTGCATCATGGCAAATTGCGCTACTGACTTGGCCTGCTGGCGGTTGGCGGTACCCACGCAGTCGGAGCCGGTGTCGCCGCTGCCGATTACCACCACGTCGAGGCCATCGGCCAAGATGTGCTCGTTATCAACAGGCGTGTCGCTCACGCGGCGGTTTTGCTGCGTGAGGTATTCCATGGCGTAGTGGATTCCCTTGAGGTCGCGGCCGGGCAAGTCGAGCTCGCGCGGGGCCGAGGCGCCACCGGCTAGCACTACCGCATCGAAGGCTTGGCGCAGCTCGTCGGCCGACAGGTCGCGGCCGATTTCCACGTTGCAGCGGAAGGTTACGCCGGCGTCTTCGAGCAGCTTGATACGGCGCTCAATCACCCATTTTTCGAGCTTGAAGTCGGGCACGCCGTAGCGCATGAGGCCGCCCGGGTGCGGGTCGCGCTCGAATACCGTAACCGTGTGTCCGGCTTCGGTGAGTTGCGCCGCCACGGCCATGCCCGCCGGGCCGCTGCCCACTACGGCCACTTGCTTGCCGGTCTTGAGCACCGGCGCGATAGGCTGCACGTAGCCTTTTTGGAAGGCGATTTCGATGATGTGCTTCTCGATTTCCTCAATGGCCACCGGCGCGCTGTGGATGCTCAGCACGCAGGCCGACTCGCAGGGCGCGGGGCAGATGCGACCCGTAAACTCGGGGAAGTTGTTGGTGGCCGACAATATATCATACGCCGCCCGCCAATCTTGCTGGTACACAGCTTCGTTAAACTCCGGGATGATGTTGCCCAGCGGGCAGCCCGAGTGGCAAAAAGGCACCCCGCAATTCATACATCGGGCCGACTGCTTGTGCAGTTCTGGCTCGGGGTAGAGGCCGATAAACTCCTGGTAGTGCGCCACGCGCTCGGTCGGGGCCGCTTTGGGCGGCGCAGTGCGCGGGTATTCTTTGAAGCCGGTGATATTGCCCATTATAAATGAAGTAGTTGTTTCCCAATTAAAAACTCAAAAAGGCCTGGCTCAGGCGGCGTGCTCCTCATCCCTAGTTCCGGTTATAGAACCTAGGGATGAGGGTGCCCGCGAGGCGGTCAATGAATGTTATCCTACCTTCAGCGCCTTCTCCAGTACCCGCTTGTACTCCAGCGGGAACACCTTCACAAAGCGCCCGGCTTCCTCTTCCCAGTTGCCTAGCAAGAAGTTAGCTAGGTGGCTGCCCGTCAGCTCGTGGTGGTTCTTGAGCAGCGTCTGAATTTCGGTTTCATCCGTTTCGGTGAGGCCTTCGAGGGCCACCATGTCGGGGTTGCAATTCACGGGGAACTGGCCCTCGGGGTCGTAAACCCAAGCCAGGCCGCCGCTCATACCGGCGGCGAAATTGCGGCCCGTGCGACCTAGGACCAGCACCCGGCCGCCGGTCATGTACTCGCAGCCGTGGTCGCCCACGCCTTCGACTACCGCCGTGGCGCCCGAGTTGCGCACTGCAAAACGCTCGCCGGCCTTACCGCGCACATACAGCTCACCCGAGGTAGCGCCGTAGAGCGCCACATTGCCAATGAGAATGTTATTCTCGGGGATGAACGTGCTGGCCGTGGGCGGGAAAATCGCCAGTCGGGCGCCGCTCAGGCCCTTGCCTACGTAGTCATTAGCCTCGCCTTCGAGTTTGAAAGTAAGGCCCTTCGTAGAAAAGGCGCCGAAGCTTTGCCCAGCCGAACCGGTGAACTTATACCGAATAGTATCGGCAGGCAGGCCCACGGCGTGGTAGCGCTTGGTTATTTCGTTTGAGAGTAGCGTGCCAATGGTGCGGTCGGTATTGCGCACCTCAAAGTCGGCGGCGACAGCCTCTTGGCTATCCAAGGCCGCTTGGGCGCTTTTTACTAGTTGCCAGTCGAGTACCTCCGCAATGCCGTGGTCTTGGCTTTCGCTGTTGTACAAGGTGCCGCCCGAGATGTTCGGCGCGGGCGATAGCACCGCGTCGAGGTCGATGAGCTTGGCTTTCCAGTGGCCCGCTTCGGGGTTCACTTTCAAGAATTCGCTGCGGCCCACCATCTCGTTGAGGGTGCGGAAGCCCAGCTCGGCCATGATTTCGCGCAGCTCTTCGGCCAGGAAGCGGAAGAGGTTAACGATGTGCTCAGGCTTGCCGCTGAATAACTTACGCAGCTCGGGGTCTTGGGTAGCCACACCCACCGGGCAGGTGTTGAGGTGGCACTTGCGCATCATGATGCAGCCGCCCGCGATGAGCGCCGCCGTGGCTACACCAAATTCTTCGGCACCTAGGAGGGCGGCTACGGCGAGGTCGCGGCCGGTCTTCATTTGGCCGTCGGCTTGCAGCACCACGCGGCTGCGGAGCTGGTTACGCAGCAGCGTTTGGTGCGCTTCGGCCAGGCCCAGCTCCCAGGGCAGGCCGGCGTGGCGGATGCTACTGAGTGGCGAGGCGCCCGTGCCACCGTCGTAGCCCGAGATAAGAATCACGTCGGCGTGCGCCTTGGCTACGCCGGCCGCGATGGTGCCTACACCCGCCTTACTCACCAGCTTCACGTTGATGCGGGCGGCGCGGTTGGCGTTTTTAAGGTCGAAAATCAGCTGCGCTAGGTCTTCGATGGAGTAGATGTCGTGGTGCGGCGGTGGCGAAATGAGGCCCACGCCGGGGGTGGCATGGCGCACCTTGGCAATCCATTCATCGACCTTGTGGCCAGGGAGTTGGCCGCCCTCGCCGGGCTTGGCACCCTGGGCCATCTTGATTTGCAGCTCGTCGGCATTGGTGAGGTAGTGCGCCGTCACACCGAAGCGGGCCGAGGCAATCTGCTTAATGGCCGAGCGCATCGAGTCGCCGTTGGCCATGTGCTCGTAGCGCAGCGGGTCCTCGCCGCCCTCGCCGGTGTTGCTCTTGCCGCCAATGCGGTTCATGGCGATGGCCAGCGTGCTGTGCGCCTCGTGCGAAATCGAGCCAAATGACATGGCACCCGTCGCGAAGCGCTTCATTATGCCTTCAATGGGCTCCACTTCTTCGAGCGCAATGCTGGGCCGGTGCTTAGCGAAGCCTAAGAGCCCCCGAATGGTGAAGAGCTGATTGGGGTGCTCATTCAGCAACTTGGCGTACTTCTTATAGGTGTCGTACTTGCCGGTGCGCGTGGCGTGTTGCAGCAGATGAACCGTCTCGGGGTCAAACATGTGGGCCTCGCCTTTGCGGCGCCACTGGTACACGCCGCCCGTGTCGAGCAGCTCGGGGCCCACGGTGCTTTCCTGTTTGAAGCCGTGGAAATGCTTGTAGAGCGTTTCCTTGGCAATCTCATCTAGCCCTAGGCCCTGAATCCGGGTCACGGCGCCGTTAAAATACTGGTCTACTACGTTTTGGTTGAGGCCTAGAATCTCAAATACTTGCGCGCCGTGGTAGCTCTGCAAGGTCGAGATGCCCATCTTCGAGAAAATCTTCAGTAGCCCGTCGCACACCGCCTTGATGTAGTTGTAGGCCAGCTTTTCGGCGGGCAAGTTCGCGCCCAGCAGCCCCGCCGCGTGGCGCGTCTGGATGGTAGCCAGCGCCAGGTAAGGGTTGATAGCCGTGGCCCCAAATGACAGCAGGCAGGCAAAATGATGCACTTCCCACACGTCGCCAGCTTCTACCACGAGGCCCACCGAGCCACGTGAGCCGCGCTTGATGAGGTGGTGATGCACCGCCGACACCGCCAGCAACGACGGAATGGGCGCGTGCTCCGAGTCCATCGCCCGGTCAGACAGAATCAGTACCTCAAAGCCGTCATCTACTGCATCTTGCGCGTAGCGGCACAAACGCTCCAGACCGCGCTGCAACGCGCCCGGCTTGCCATCGGCCTTGAAGTACGTCTGCAAGGTCTTGGCCTGAAACGAGCCCGTGTCGATGCTGCGCAGCTTCTCTAGCTCGCGGTTGCCGAGAATAGGCTGCTTGGCGGCTACGCAGTGGCAATGGCGCGGGTCTTCATCCAGGATGTTGCCGTTGTTGCCGATGAAGGTGGCCAAGCTCATCACCAACCGCTCGCGGATGGGGTCGATGGGCGGGTTGGTAACCTGGGCAAAGAACTGCTTGAAGTAGCTGCTCAGGTGCTGCGGCTGGTCGGAGAGCACCGCCAGCGGCACGTCCACGCCCATCGAGCCAATAGGTTCCTTGGCCTCCAAGGCCATCGGGGCGATGATGGTTTCGAGGTCCTCGCGGGTGTAGCCGAAGGCCTGCTGGTACTTCAGCACAGCCTCGGCCCCTAGGTCGGTAAACGTGAGGCGCGGCTCGGGCAGGTCTTCGAGGCGAATCTGGTAGTTGTCGAGCCACTGGCCATAGGGCTGCTGCCCAGCGGCTTGTGCCTTTATCTCGTTGTCGGTGAGGATGCGACCGGCGGCCATGTCCACCACGAACATCTTGCCCGGCTGCAAGCGGCCTTTCTTGATGATGCTCTCGGGAGCCAGCGGCAGGGTGCCCGCCTCGGAGGCCACCAGCACGCGCCCATCGTTGGTGATGGCGTAGCGCAGCGGGCGCAGTCCGTTGCGGTCGAGCATGGCGCCCACGAGGTTGCCATCGGTGAAATTGAGCGCGGCCGGGCCGTCCCAAGGCGCCATAAAGGTGGCGTGGAACTCGTAGAACGCCTTCTTGAGCGGGTCCATCTGCTCGTTGCCGTCCCAGGCCTCGGGCACCAGCATCATCATCACGTGCGGCAGCGAGCGGCCGCAGTGCAGGAGCATTTCCACGATGTTGTCGAGGCACGCCGAGTCCGACTGGCCGGCGTCAATCACGGGCAGCAGCATCTCCATCTCCTCGGCCGAGAAGTAGGGCGACGTGTAGGTAGGCAGGCCGGCGTAGAACCAGTTTAGGTTGCCGCGCAGCGTGTTAATCTCCCCATTGTGAGCCATGTAACGGAAGGGCTGCGCCAGCTTCCACGACGGCATCGTGTTGGTGGAGAAGCGCGAGTGCACCAAGCCGAAGGCCGACGTCACGCGCTCATCACTAAGGTCGGGGTAGTACATGCCCACTTGAAACGTAGTGAGCTGCCCCTTATACACGATGGTGCGGCACGAAAGCGAGGCGAAGTAAAACGCATCGAGTGCAGCCGGCAGCTGCTCGTTCAAATTCTTGATAATCAGCCGGCGCAGCACGTAGAGCTTGCGGTCGAAGTCGGCCTCGGTGGCCAGCCCCACCGGCCGACCTAGGAACAACTGCTCGATGGCCGGCTCGGCCGACAAGGCCGTGACCCCAATGCCCTCGGTGCGCACGGGCACCGGCCGGTATCCCAGCACCGGAATACCTAGGCGTGCCGCCGAGGCCGCGATGATTTCGCGGCAGGCGTCGCGCAGCTTTTCCTTCTTGGGCAGAAAAACCATGCCCACCCCGTAGTTGCCCGGCTCGGGCAGCCGAATGCCGTGCTTCACGCACTCTTCCAGCAAAAACCAGTGCGGCAATTGAATGAGCACGCCCGCGCCATCGCCTGAGTCGGAATCGCAGCCGCACGCGCCGCGGTGCTCCATGTTGGCGAGCATAGTGAGGGCATCGGCCACAATCTGGTGGCTCTTGCGCCCGTCGATGTACGTGATGAAGCCCGTGCCGCACGAATCGTGCTCAAACTCGGGCCGGTAAAGGGTGGGCGTGGTCATATTTAAAAAGGGGATAGTTACAAAACAGCTAATGTCCGCGCAGATCTTTCCGCCAACCCCGGCGCCCTAGCGTGGTGGCTGGTGGGTAGCCACAGCTTCGCGGCGCTAGTCCGTGCCCCTAGGGGTGGGGCCAGACTAGTGCCCAAAGCGGGCATTCGGGAAAGGGGGTGGGGGAGGGGTGGGGGAGGCGCGGCCGTAACCGTGCCAGAGGCGATTGCCCGCAGTGGAGGCGGGCTAGAGAAGGCGGGTGGGCGAGCCGGCTGGCGTGGGGAAGCCGGGTGGAGGCCGGTCTTCCCCTATCGTCGGTCTTCGCGCACGGCCGCTAATGCTTGTACTTTAGCCATGTGAATGTGGTCGATAATTGCGCCTAAGTTAAAGCCATCTGTGGCTCTAGCAAAAATAAATGGTCCTTCGCCGCGCATTCTTCGCGAATCTTGCTCCATTATTCCTAGGTCAGCCTTAATGATTTCGGCCAGGTCAATCTTATTAATGACCAGCAAATCGGCCTGTGTGATGCCTGGGCCACCCTTGCGTGGAATTTTGTCGCCGCCCGATACATCGATAACATAAATGGAATAATCAACCAGCTCGCGGCTGAAGTGCGCGGCCAAGTTATCGCCGCCGCTTTCCACAAACAAGTAGTCAATTTGATTATCAAACTTTTGCATAAGACCTTCCAGCGCATCCATGTTCAGCGAGATATCCTCGCGAATGGCCGCGTGCGGGCAGCCGCCGGTTTCGACGCCCACGATGCGGTCGGCGGTGAGGGCACTTTCGCGAATCAGAAACTCGGCGTCCTCGCGAGTAAAAATGTCGTTCGTAACAACCCCTAGGCGGTAGTCGTCGCGCAGGCGCTCGCATAAGGCCTTGAGCAGCGCGGTCTTGCCCGTGCCTACCGGCCCCCCAATGCCCACCGTGAACGCCCGCTTCCGGAAGTTGCGGTGGGGCGGCAGCCGGCGCGTCTCCCGCTCCGCAAAGCTGCCCGGCGACTCCAGCGCCTCGTGGCTGTGGCCGTGAAGTAGCAAGGCAAGTTTATCGACGAAAGCCATTGATAAGTAGTTGAATGCGTAGTTAAAACGTCTGTCATGCTTTGCTGCGCGCTGCATGACGACCGTAACTCAATTCTGAAATAGCCGCGAGTAAATGTCGTCGTGCAGCATTTGGGCTACATCGAGCAGCACGGTGCAGCGCGTGGCCTCGGTGTAGGGCCGAATATCGGCCGTGCTTAGCAAATTTTCAAAAACACCGTAAAAATCGTGTTGTAACAAGTGCCCCGCCATCGGTCCCATAAAGCCTAAGCGAATGGCGGCACTCAGTTGGTCGCGCAGGGCCAGGTGCAAGTAGGTGTGCTGAATATCAGCGGTTGCGAAGCCCACATGCCCCAGGCTCAGGCCATATAGCGGTACAAAGTGCGCGGGCAGCGCTTGCTGCGCCAACTCGCTGCTCAGCTCACCTAGGGCCGCTTCGGGGTAAAAAGTGGCCAGCAGCTTCAGCCAGTTTTTGCCCTGCGTGATGCTGGCGCGGTGTAAGGCGGGCGTAAGCAGTTGGGCATCGTACTCTAGCAAGAGTACCTCTAGGTTAGCGTCAGGGGCTGCCGCCGAGGTTAGGAAAGGTAGCTCAAAGCTAACCGCTTGTTGGATAAATGAATAGAGGTAGGCTCGAAATTCGGTTTCGGTGCGCAGCAGGCCAAAGGTGAGACTGCTTTCTAGCCCGTAGGAGTAGGCAAACGAGCCCGTGGGCAAGGCCGAATCGGCGAGGTGGAGCAGGCGGGCGAGCTGAGACATGCGGAGGGGCTTGAAGCCGCAAGCTACATCGCCTAGGTTGCTAGCAGCGTGCAGCCTCGGAGTGTTCCTGGTACACGCTATTCCTGCCTACTTTCGACACGTCAGACTAGCTATTCTCTTGACTTTATGCACGACAACATACTACTTTGTTTGGGCCTGGCACTGGTTATCTGCCTGCTGGTAGGGCTGAGCCGCCGCCTGCGAATAGCCTATCCTATTTTGCTGGTGCTGGGTGGCCTAGCGCTCAGTTTAGTGCCGGGCTTGCCTATCGTTCGCATCAGCCCCGATATCATTTTCCTGATTTTTCTGCCTCCTTTGCTCTACGAAGCAGCCTGGTTTACCTCTTGGAAGGACTTTTGGCGCTGGCGGCGAATCATTCTATTCTTTGCGTTTGGGATGGTGTTGCTCACGGCGGCTAGTGTGGCCTGGGTGGCGCACGCATTCATTCCGGGCTGCACCCTGGCGCTGGGCTTTTTGCTAGGGGGCATTGTGTCGCCGCCCGATGCAGTAGCGGCTACCAGCGTCATGAAGGGAATGGGCCTACCCCGGCGGCTCCTGGCCATTCTGGAAGGCGAGAGCCTGGTAAACGACGCTAGTGGGCTTATCGTCATTCGGTTTGCGGCTGCCGCAGTAGTGTCGGGTGGGTTTGTATGGCACCAGGCGGCGGGTGGGCTACTGCTCATGACGGTAGTAGGCGTGGCCGTGGGGCTGCTGGTTGCAATGGGCTTCTACGTTATTCATCGCTGGATTTGCCCTACGGCCAACCTCACCACCGTGCTCACCCTCATTGCCCCTTACAGCCTCTACTTGCTGGCCGAGGCGGCCCACGGCTCGGGCGTGCTGGCAGTGGTGACGGGCGGCCTCTTTCTATCCTACCATAGCCATACGGTTTTCTCGGCCACTGCCCGGCAGCAGGCCTACAGCACCTGGAGCACCCTAGGCTTCGTTTTCAATGGGGCCGTGTTCATGCTCATTGGCCTGGAGCTGCCCGAAGTAGTGGCTGGCCTCGATGGCACTTCGCGCTTGCAGGCAGTGGGCTATGGCCTGCTCATCAGCGCCGTGGTGATAGTAGTGCGGCTGATACTAACACTGTTAGGCTCGCCATTCAGCACATTTATGGGGAGGTTTATCACGGTGGCCGACGACCATCCGGGCTGGCGTGGGCCGCTGGTGGCCGGCTACGCGGGTATGCGCGGAGTGGTGTCGCTGGCGGCAGCACTGGCTATCCCGTTGCTGGGGGCGGGCGGTCAGCCTTTTCCGCTCCGCAATTTGCTCATTTTTATCACGTTCGTAGTCATTCTAGTGACCCTCGTGGGCCAGGGCCTAACGCTACCGCTGCTCATTCGCTGGCTGGGCGGCGTGGAAGACCGCGACCAACTGCGCCCGGCACACGAGCAACACCAAGTGCTTCGCCAGCTGCTGGCCCGCGAATCGCTCGCCGAACTAACCCAGCACTACGACGCGCAAACCCATCCTAACAAGCTGCTCGACCTGCTTCAGCACCACTATGAGCTAACCGCCCACCCCGACAACTCGCCCGCCAGCCACGAAATAGTAGCCGCCTACAATGCCGTGCTGCTAGAGCTGCTAGGTGCCCAGCGCCAGCGGTTGATGCACCTGCGCCAGCATAGCGAGTACGACGAAGAGGTAATTCACCAGCTTGAAAACGAACTGGATTTGAAGGAGGAACTAGCGGCATCGACCCTGCCGAAAGAGTAACATCACCCCCGGCCCCTTCATCTTGGGGAGAGGAGACCAAGGGTGAGGTCAAACGCTAAAACAGATTATACAGCTGCGCCAGCGGCAGCGTCTGCGCCGGCTCGCACGTCAGGTGTACGCCATCGACCAGCACGCGGTACGTTTCCGGGTCCACCTCGATGTTAGGTAGGTAGTCATTCAGCGCCATGTCTTTCTTGCCCACAGTGCGGCAGCCTTGCACGGCTAGCACGCGCTTGCTCAGGCCGTACCCCGCCACCGTCTCCATCGAAGCACTTGATACAAAGGCCACTGAGCATGGCCCCGTAGCCTTGCCATATGCCCCGAACATGGGCCGCGAAAACGACGGCTGCGGCGTAGGAATGGAAGCGTTCGGGTCGCCCATTTGGGCCTGCGCGATAACGCCGCCCTTGAGTATCATTTCGGGCCGCGAGCCGAACAGGGCCGGTTTCCAGAGCACCAAATCGGCTAGCTTGCCGACTTCGACCGAGCCGATTTCATGGGCCATACCGTGGGCGCGGGCAGGGTTGATAGTGTACTTGGCCACGTAGCGGCGGGCGCGAAAGTTGTCGTTGGGGCGTTGGGCGACGGCATCTTCGGGTAGGGGGCCGCGTTGCTGGCGCATCTTATGGGCCGTTTGCCAGGTGCGGGTGATGACCTCGCCCACCCGGCCCATGGCCTGCGAGTCGGAGCTGATGATGCTCAGCGCGCCCATATCGTGCAGAATATCTTCGGCGGCGATGGTTTCGGGGCGAATGCGGCTCTCGGCAAAGGCCACGTCCTCGGGGATGTTCTTGTCGAGGTGGTGGCACACGAGCAGCATATCGAGGTGCTCGTCAATGGTGTTCACCGTGTAGGGCCGCGTGGGGTTGGTACTCGACGGAATGACGTTGGACTCGCCGCAAATCTTGATGATGTCGGGCGCGTGCCCGCCGCCCGCGCCCTCCGTGTGGTACGAGTGGATGGTACGCCCCTTGAACGCTGCTACCGAGTTTTCGACGAAGCCACTCTCGTTCAGCGTATCGGTGTGGATGCACACCTGCACGTCGTATTGCTCGGCTACCCCTAGGCACTGGTCGATGGCGGCCGGCGTGGTGCCCCAGTCCTCGTGCAGCTTGAAGCCCAGCGCTCCGGCCTCTAGCTGCTCGGCTAGCCCCTCGGGCCGCGAGGTGTTGCCCTTGCCCAAGAAGCCGAAGTTCATCGGAAAGGCATCAGTAGCCTTGAGCATCATCTCGATGTAGAACGCGCCTGGCGTGCAGGTGGTGGCCGTGGTGCCCGCCGCCGGCCCAGTTCCACCGCCCACCATTGTGGTCACGCCCGAGGCCAGCGCCTCCGTTATCTGCTGGGGGCAAATGAAGTGGATGTGGCAGTCGATGCCGCCCGCCGTGAGGATGTGCCCCTCGCCGGCCACCACCTCCGTGGTCACGCCCACCACCAGGCCCGGCGTCACGCCCGGCATAATGTGGGGATTGCCGGCCTTGCCCAGCCCCACAATGCGCCCACCCTTGATGCCCACGTCGGCCTTGTAGATGCCCGTGTAGTCGAGCACCAGCGCGTTGGTAATCAGCAGGTCGAGCGCCTCGGCCGGACCGATGCCGGCCGCCTGCCCCATGCCATCGCGCAGGGTTTTGCCCCCACCAAACTTGCATTCCTCGCCGTACACGCAGTAGTCGCGCTCGACCTCAATTAGCAACTCAGTATCACCGAGGCGCACCCGGTCGCCCACGGTCGGGCCATACATAGCAGCATACGCTTGCCGGGAAAGGGGTAGGGACATGGTAGGTGTGGTGTAAAAACTTAGAAAGTTTGCATTAACTCAGCGATAAGAGCAGCAGAGTCGGTACTTAACCTGCGGAAATGACCCTGTAGGGAAACATGTGAAAGCCTACCGGCTTTGTCACGCGAAAGCCCTTTTTCCTGTTCTGCTTTTGGACCAAATCGTAGTTCGTCAATTGCCTCAGTTGGTACTTGAAAATCAAACCTGAGACCTGTGCCACTGCCCGTAGCAGCAGTGTCGACGCAGCTTCTTGGAATTCTATGCCCTAGGTCTGGTCGCTCCTTAATCAGCCTTGGTGCGGTAGTGTCCCACAAGTCATTATCAATCCTATTAATAGCCTGCTTCGTCAGGTAAATAGTTGCATCTATAATGCGCTCAACCTGCATGCTGCCGATAACAAACAGCTGCCCGTTTTTGATGGAAACGGGATAAATAATATCCCCGCTTTTAATCTTACCTAGGGATGGCACAGAGGTATGAGAGCCACCATAAATCACCTGTAACGGCCCGTAGTCGTTTGCTTGGGCTAGGCTTTTGCACCAGTCGTTAGGCCAGAGTATAAAATAAGAATCCATAATTCTTCTAAAACCTGCTTTACCTAATTCAAACGTTTAGCTCACGCCAGTGCACTCTTTTATTAAGGACAGCATCACGTATTAATCGCTGACGTTTGTTTAATGATGAATTGCCTGTTTTTATTTCTAGTATGTAAATGTCTACGATGTCTTCATTATCAATCCCGTCAAATACTATTATATCAATTGGGCTGCCAATAAACCTAGCCTCTTTGGGATTGAACGGGAAGCCGTTTTGAAAAGGAACAAGATGTTCCGTGACTTTACCTAAAATCACAGCTTGACTTCGGTTGATTGCATCCTGTCTGTAAAATGCCTCATTCTGAATCTTCCACGTTTCTAGTTCAGCGAGCGCAGACTTTTTTGCTGATTCAGCTAAAGTGACTTGTAGAATATCAAGCTCATTTCTTCTAAACTCCTCAAATTGCTGATTTGCAAGTTTTGGTATGGTTTGATATGCATCATTGAGTTTAGTTTGGATAGCTTCTATTTCTTTTCTGAAAGACTCTTCTTTGGCCTTTTGGACCGCTAATTCTTTATTCTTAAAGTAGTAAAGCACAAGGCATATTATTGTGATTACAAACGCAACTGCGGTGCTCGCTTCCATAGAATAAATCTTTAGTTTAGAGCTTCCCCCGCGCCTGCTGTTTGCCGGCTTCATCAAGCGGGCCATCAATCCAGCCGTTGCCGCCGTACACGCGGCGCTCGCCAGCTAGGGCTACTAGCTGCACGCGCTTGCGCTCACCCGGCTCAAAACGCACCGCCGTGCCGGCCGGGATGTTGAGCCGGAAGCCAAAGGCCGCCGCCCGGTCGAAGTCCAGGCCGGGGTTGGTTTCGAAGAAGGGGTAGTGCGAGCCCACCTGCACCGGCCGGTCGCCCCGGTTGAGCACTTCTAGCTCAATCACTTCGCGGTTATCGTTGAGAATGATGTCGCCCTCGGCCAGCAGGTACTCGCCGGGCACGACGGCGGGCGGGGCGGGCGCCGAAGTTGCCGGCTGCCGCACGAGGCCGCTGCCGTAGAGGGCCAGTTCGGGCGCGCCGTGCTCGCGGCAAATGGGCTGGTGCACGGTCACGAGCTTGGTGCCGTCGGGGAAGGTGCCTTCGACCTGCACCTCGTGCAGCAGCTCGGCCACTCCATCAAGCACGTCGGCGAACCCTAGGAGCTGTTTGCCCTTATCCATGAGCGTGGCCACCGATTCGCCGTCGCGGATAAACTCCAGCAGCTGGGTGGCGAGCAGAGCGGCGGCCTCGGGGTAGTTGAGGCGCAGGCCGCGGGCGTAGCGCTTCTGGGCCACTACGCCGGCTTGGTGCAGCACGAGCTTGTCGAGGTCTTTGGGGCTTAAATGCATAGCAAGGGGCTAGAAAGTGCTAATGTAGGCGGCGAGCCAGATACCACCAATGCCAGCGCGGCGGCTGGCGCGGCCTCTAGGGGGCAGCTTGCGTATGTTAGCTGCCTTTGTGTAGTTCACTCCTATGCCTGCTTCGCTGCTCGCCTGCCTGCAACCCTACGGCGCCATCCCGCCCGCCGACCACGCTACGCTGCTAGCGGCTTGGCATCGCCGCGAGGTAGCCGAGGGCGAATATCTGACGGCGCCCAATGCCGTGTGCGAAGAGCTATTTTTTGTGGAGCAGGGCGTGCTGCGGCTGGTCGACCAGTCGGGGCTAGGGCCGGAGGTGACGCACGCGTTTCGCAGCGAAGGCCAGCTGTGCACGCTGCTTACCAGCTTCGAGCAGCGGGTGCCTAGCCGCGTGCGCATCCAGGCGGCGTGTCCGGCGCAGGTGCTGGCCATTAGCCACGCCCAGCTGGCAGCGCTCAATCAGCAGCTGCCCTACCTGCCCGAGGTGTTGCAGCAGCTCATCCGGTACGAGCTGCTTGAGAAGCTGACCATGCAGCGCGCCTACCTAGGCCAGGATGCTACCGCCCGCTACCACACCCTGCTGGCGCGGCAGCCCGAAGTGGCTCGGCGCGTGCCCCAACGCATGATTGCCTCGTACCTGGGCATCACGCCGCAGTCGCTGAGCCGCCTGCGCCGAGCGGAGGTGTGAGGCGCCCCGCCAGAACAATTTCTTACCATTTGGTAACGCACCCGCCCGGCACTTTTGCAGCCCATCAAATAAGAGAAGCTGTCTTATGAAAGCTGCTGTTTTACGGGTGTTTAATACGCCGCTGGTTATCGAAGAACTACCTGACCCGCAGCCCGGCGCGGGCGAGGCCGTCGTGGACGTAGTGGCCGCGCCGGTGCTTTCCTACACCAACGAGGTGCTGAGCGGGGCCCGGCAGTATCCGCTGCTGCTGCCGCTGGCCATTGGGGTAGGGGCCATTGGCCGGGTGCGCGCCGTAGGTCCCGACGCTACCCGACTCAAGCCCGGCGACTGGGTCCTCTGCGACCCCGCCGTGCGCGCCCGCGACGAAGCCACTACCCCCGACATTATGCTGCAAGGCTGGATTGCGCCCTCGCCCGGCGCCCAGCGCCTACAAGCGCACTTCCGCCACGGCGCCTTCGCTGAGCAGGTGCTGGTGCCCCTCGAAAGCGTCGTGCCCCTAGGCCCTCTCGATGCCGCCGAAGCCGGCCACCTAGCGTCCATGTTCACGATGCTGGTGCCCTACGGTGGCCTCTTGGCAGGCAATCTGCAAGCCGGCCAAACCGTACTCATCAGCGGGGCTACGGGACACTTTGGCAGCTCGGGCGTGGCGGTGGCCCTGGCTATGGGCGCCGCCTGCGTAGTAGCGCCCGGCCGCAACGAGGCCGTGCTGGCCGACCTAGTGCGCCGCTTCGGCCCCCGCGTGGTGCCCGTCACGCTCACCGGCGACCAGGACGCCGACGAGCAGCGTATGCGCCAGGCTGCTCCCGGCCCCATCGACTTGGTGCTTGACATTCTGCCACCCTTGCCAAGCGCCGCCCCGGTAGAAGCGGCGGCCCGCACCGTGCGCGCCAACGGCACAGTGATACTCATGGGTGGGCTGCGGGTAGGCCTGACGCTGAACTACGCGCATCTCATGCGCAACAGCATCACCGTGAAGGGCCAGTACATGTGCCCCCGCGATGCCCCTGCCAAGCTCATGGCCCTCATCCGTGCCGGTCTGCTGCCGCTCGATGGGTTGGAGGTCAGTAGCTTCTCGCTTGACCAAGCCAATGAGGCGGTAGCGCATGCGGCCACTCACGGTGGCCCTTTCCGCTACACTGTTATCCAGCCCGAGGTAGCCTAGCGCTACAGTTACGCCGCTTTCGGAGTCCGCGATATGAGTATTAGCCGCGGACTCTGTAGTCCGCGCAACTGTCATTCAGCAGCTACACGTTCGCCCACACCAGCCACCCACCGTAGCCCACGCTCAGCGCCGACGATAGCACCACCGCACTCGCCCGTAATCGCTTGCCTAAGCGCATGCGCTGCGTAAACGGGAGGTGCATGAGGCCTACGGCAGCCAGCATGCCCAGCACCGACCCTAGCCCGAATACTAGGATGTAAGCCACCGCCCATACTGGCTCTGGAATGGCCCCCAGCACTGCTAGCACTAGCGCCCCACTGCCCGCCAGCCCGTGCACTAGCCCCACCGTGTAAGCAAAGCCGGCTTGCTGCTTAGGTTTTTGAAATGATTGGTACGAATTCTTATCCAGCAGCCGGCCGATACCCAATCCGATGAGCATGACGCCCACCGCTGCCTCGAAGTAGCCCGAGTACAGCCAGGTAGCCCGGCTGAAGATGATAATCGACCCGAACAGCACCAGCATGGTGGTATGCCCTAGGCCCCAAAATAGGCCATCTTTCAAGGCTGGCCCTAGTCGGTCGTGGCGCGTCACGAGGGTGCTCACCGCCAGCAGGTGGTCGGGCTCGAAGGCGTGACCCATGCCCACCACGGCCGCAAATAGAATGGGTATGATTGGCTGCATGGGTATGCGAAAGCTGGAAGTATAAGCTATTCCGAAGCTGTTTAGGAAGTCGTTACAAACATATAAGAACGTCAAACTGAGTTAGCCGAAGCATCGCTACTGAACAGTACCCTAGAAAGGGCAATAGCGATGCTTCGGTCAGCTCAGCCTGACGTTCCATAATGCTCAATGTGCCTACCGCAGCGGGGCGGTCGTGAGCGGCGTAATCGGCGTATGCAGCGGCCGCCGCCCCTGCACCTCGGGCATCGAGACATTGGGCAGGCGCGGCAGCACGTAGCGAGCGAAATAGTCGGCCTCGTCGAGCAGCGGGTAGCCCGAGAAAATGAACGCCCGGAAGCCCATGTCCATGTAGCGGTTCAGCTTCTCCACAATCTGGTCGGGCGTGCCCACTAGGGCACCGCCCGCGCCCGAGCGGGCCTTGCCGATGTCGGTCCAGAGCAGCGGCTCCACGAAACCTTCGTTGTCAGCGTGCTCGCGCAATTCGTTTTGGCGGTGCACGCCCAGCGACCACGAATCCTGCGCCCGGCTCTTGATTTCGGCGCCTTTCACGGGGTCAAACTTCGACATGAGTTTGCGGGCGTAGGCGCGGGCCTCGTCCTCGGTTTCGCGCACGATGACGTGGATGCGCAGGCCAAAATCAATCTGGCGGCCGTGGCGGGCGGCGCGGGCGCTGAGGTCCTGCATGGTTTCGTAGAGCATTTCCTCGGTTTCGGGCCACATCAAAAACATGTCGCAATACTGCGCACATACTGCCCTAGCCCCCTCTGAGGTGCCGCCGAAGTACAGCAGTGGGCCACCGTTTTGCTGGTACGGTTTGGCGGGGTCCGACGGCATGTCGAACTGGTAGAGTTCGCCCTTGTACACGATGCGTTCTTGCGTCCAGGCTTGGCGTAGAATCTCGATGGTTTCGGCGCAGCGCTGGTAACGCAGCTCCGGCACCTCACGCAGGCCGGGCAAGTCGGAGTTGATGATATTGATGGTGAGCCGGCCTTCGAGCATGTGGTCGAGCGAGGCGAGGGCGCGGGCTAGCATGGGCGGGTGAATCTCACCGGTGCGAATAGCCGTGAGCAGGTTGATGCGTGACGTTTGCGGCGCCATACCGGCCGCGAAGGTCATCACATCCTGCCCCACTGTGTAGGAGGTAGGCAGCAGAATGTTAGAATACCCCAGCCGCTCGGCCGCCAGCGTAATGTCGCGGCAGTGCGCCCACGAGCTGCGGTAGGCGCCGTCGAGCACGCTCAAGTACTGCGTGTCGCCCCCGCAGAGGTCGTCAAACCAGGATATTTCGGCCACGCGCTGCGGCGTGCGAATGGCTACGGAAGCGATAGGAGAGGGTAGAGACATCAGCTGATAAACTAAAAACGGAGTAGACTAAGCGGCTTTTGGCCACAAAGTCCTTATGAAGTAGGTCGCGGTTTGCGGCGATTAAACAAGAAGTACAGCCCTAGGCCAGCCACGGCGGCTACGGCTACATCGCGAGCTTCGGTGCCCTTGCTGCTGCCGAGTAGCCACAGGCACAAGAGTATGCAGGCTACTGCCACCGCTCCGCCGCCCCACACCCGAAACGGCGCAGGCTGGCTAGGGTAGCGGCGGCGCAGCACGGGTAGCGCGGCGCACGTCAGCCCAAAATAGAGGAGCCGGATAATGGTGCTTAAAGTCAGTGCGTAGAGAAACGTGCCCGAAATAGCCAGCACCAGCTTCAGCCCCGCCGACACTAGCAAAGCCACGTAAGGTGTGCGAAAGCGCGGGTGCGTGGCCCCAAAAACGGCCGGAATCTGCCCGCGCTCGGCTAGGGCAAACAACAGGCGCGGGCCTGTCAGCATCAGCGCATTGAGCGTGCCCAGGATGATGAGCATAGCGGCTGCGGCCACAAAAGCTGCCCCGCCCGGACCTAGGAAGCGCCCGGTTGCCTCAGCCAGCGGGCGGTCGGCGGTGGCGAGGCCGGGCAGCGTACCAATGCATACCACCTGCACCAGCACAAACAGCACCGCCACCGTAGCAATGGCCGTGAAAAGCGCAAACGGCACGTTGCGCTGCGGCTGCTGGATTTCGCCAGCCGGAATGGCCGCCACATCAAACCCCGAAAACGTGAAGATGAGCAGCAGCACCGCCCCCGAAAAGCTAGGGTAGCTAGGACGCACTGCAACCGAAAAAGCGTCCCAATCAACAAAGCACAGCCCGACTGCCGTAAACAGCAAGAGTAGCGCCAGTTTGCTCACCGTGAAGAGGTTATTGACCAGCGAAGCCATCCGCACCCCGACTAAGTTTAGCAGGGTGAGGCTAGCTACGAGACCGATAATGAGCGCTGCCCGCCCCGCGCCCATGCCCACCGCCGGCCAGAAGTAGGCCGCGTATTCGACAAACAGATTGCAGAGCGCCGCGAAGCTAGCCAGCCGCGAAACCCACAGCAGCCAGCCCACCTCAAACCCCACCAGCGGCCCGAACGCTTCGCGTGCATAGAGGTAGGGGCCGCCCGCGCCGCTAAAGCGGCTGCTCACCTCCGCAAAGCACAGGATGATACCAGTGACGATAGCAGCGCTCACCACGTAGGCCAGCAGGCTCCAGGTGCCCGCCAGTGCATAAAGCTTGGCCGGCAGGCCTAGGATGCCAGCGCCAATCGTGATGTTGATAATAAGCGCGACAAAGTCCCAGCGCCGAATGCCGCGCACTAAATCGGGCCGCGGCGCCACCTCACGGGTAGAAAGCATGCAAAAACAGAAAACACCTAAAACCGGCTGTACAAGCCTTATTTCACCAACTCAAGCGAGCGTGGGGCTACAACAGCAGCCATAGTTTTTAGAAGGTTTTCTGAGCATCAGCTAGCAGTACGCGTGCAGTTAAACGAAAGGCGGGGCAGGAGGTCAACGCCCCATGCCCCGCAAATATAAGGTGGTGAGCCAAGCGGCCTATACCGCCTTAATCATCCAAATTTGGCAGCCGAAGTGGCCGCTGTTGCCCAGCGCCTGTGGTAAATACGTGAAGCCTAGCCGCTCGTAAAGCGGGATGGCCTGGGTAAGTTCATCGGTGGTTTCGAGGTACACGCGGTCATATCCGTTGGCGCGGGCGGCTTCGAAACAGTGCGTAATCAAGGCCTTGCCCACACCCCGGCCCCTGGCGGCAGGCAGCAGATAGAGCTTCACCAGCTCCACAGTATCGGCAGGCAGGCCCTGGGTGGGGAAGATGCCGCCGCCGCCCAGCACCTCGCCGTTCAGCTCAGCCACAAAATAGGCACTGCGCGGCGTTTGGCTGAACAACTCGTACAGGTGGTCGGTAGCCTCGTCGTAGTAGGCAGTACCAGGCTTGGCGGCGCCAAACTCGGCTAGGGTATCGCGCACGGCACGGGCTAGGGCCGCGTTATCGCCGGGCGCAATGGGGCGAATAGTCAGCTCAGGGGTCATCTGTTACTTCTGCTTCAATAGCTCGTGCAGCACCGTCTGCATCGAAAACGTGCGGTTGCCCGCTTCCTGAATAATAAGCGAGCCCGGCGCGTCGAGCACCTCATCGGACACTTCTACGTTGCGGCGCACAGGCAGGCAGTGGATGAATTTAGCGTTGTCGGTACCGCGCATGTGCTCATTTGTGAGCATCCAGCTAGGGTCGTTATTGAGTATTTGGCCGTAGTCGCGGTAGCTGCTCCAGTTCTTGGCCTGCACGTAGTCGGCGCCTTCTAGTGCCTTGCGCTGGTCGTACTCGATGGTCGCACCCTTTGTGAACTTAGGATCCAACTCGTAGCCGTGCGGGTGGGTAATGACGAAGTCCACCCAGTCGATTTCCGAAAACCAATCGGCAAACGAGTTGGGCACGCACTGCGGCAACGCGCGTACGTGGGGCGCCCAGGTCAGCACAACTTTCACGCGCTCCTTTTTCTTCGTCTCTGCCACTGTAATGAGGTCGGCAAACGATTGCAAGGGGTGCAGCGTAGCGCTTTCGAGGCTAATAACAGGCACAGTGGCATACTGCAGAATCTTGCTCATCACTTCCTCGCTGTAGTCGGCTTCCTTGTCTTTTAGCGTGGGGAAGGTGCGCACGCCCAGCACGTCGCAGTATTGGCTCATCACCGCGATAGCATCCTTGATGTGCTCCTGCGTCGAGCCGTTCATTACGGCCCCATCGGCCATTTCGAGCGTCCACGAGTCGGCCCCTGCGTTCAGTACCCAGGCTTGCGCGCCTAGGTTGTAGGCAGCCTTCAAGCTACTTAGGCGTGTGCGTAGGCTAGGGTTGAAAAATATAAGGCCTACCGTTTTATTCTTACCCACGTGCTGGTAGCCGTAAGGATTCTTCTTGATTTCGAGGGCTTGGTTAAGTAGCGCCTTGTAGTCGCCTGCGTCGGCGAAAGAAAGGAAATTTTTCATGATAGCAGTATTGCGGGCTTTTAGCCTGCCAGTAATTGAAATGCAAAAAAACAAGGGGCCAAGCCAACTGGCCCAGCCCCTTGTCACCCAGTAGCCTATCCAGTGCCAAGTCGCTGCAGCTAACGCTACTTTGACCGCTTCTAGCATCAGCCACCAATAGGTACGAGTGTTAGTTTTCGATAGCTGAGCTTAAGTCAGCTGGGGTGCTAATACTCATTGATGCGTAGGTCTAGACCATCATAAAGCGGAAAAATATGGTAGCCGCAATGCTCCGTAAACACGCCGACTTCGCGCATTTCCAGTGCCTGAATTACAAACGCATATTTGAACTCCACTTGTGAACCGTCTTCAAAAGTGATAGCAACCGAGTTGCTTGAAAAATCAGAGGCGGAGAGTCCTCGAAACTCTCCGCCTCTGGTAGTAGCAACGTGTTGCTGAAGCTTGGCTTTCCAGCGCTCCGGCAAGTCGTTGTAGCGCATACTACATCGCCTTGTACTCGTTCCAGCTCTTAATCTTCAAATCCTTCATCTCCAGCGAGCAGAAGGCCCGGATAAACTTCGAGGCCAGACGCGCATTGGTCAGCAGCGGAATACCAAAGTCGATGGCGGTGCGGCGGATTTTGTAGTCGTTATCCAGTTCGCCCTTCGACAGGTTTTTGGGAACGTTGATAACCAAGTCGATTTTCTTCTCGCGCAGATAAGTCAGCACGTTAGGCTCCTGGTGGTCGTCGGGCCAGAAGAGCAGGCTGCTCGGCACTTTGTTCTCGGCAAAGAAGCGGTGTGTGCCTTGCGTAGCGTACACCTGGTAGCCCTTTTTCACCAGCAACTCGGCGGCCGAGAGCAGCGCCACTTTCGACTTGATAGGGCCGCCCGAGATAAGCACCGATTTCTGCGGAATTTTGTAGCCCACGCTCAGCATCGACTTCAGCAGAGCCTCCTCGGCTGTGTCGCCTAGGCAGCCTACTTCGCCGGTGCTCACCATGTCCACGCGCAGCACCGGGTCGGCGCCAGGTAGGCGGGTAAACGAAAACTGCGGCGCCTTCACGCCCACGAATGGCAGGTCGTACACGCGCTCGCTGTCGTCGCGCACGATGTCCTTCTTACCCAGTAGCACCTGCGTGGCTTTGGTAACCAGGTTATTGCCCGAAATCTTCGATACGAAGGGGTAGCTGCGCGAAGCCCGGATGTTGCACTCGATTACCCGAATCACGCCGTTCTTTTCCAGGAACTGGATGTTGAACGGACCGCTGATGTCGTAGCGGCGGGCAATCTTCTCGGCGATGTTCTTGAGCTTGCGGATGGTGCCCACATACACCCGCTGGGGGGGGTAGTACATGGTAGCATCGCCCGAGTGCACGCCCGCAAACTCGACGTGCTCCGAGATGGCGTAGCTCACGATTTCGCCATGGTTGGCCACCGCGTCCAGCTCTATCTCCTTGGCTTCCTGAATGAATTCCGACACCACCACTGGATATTCGGCGCTCACCTCGGTAGCCGTTTGCAGGTATTCTTCCAGCTCCTGGCGGTTCGACACCACGTTCATGGCCGCGCCCGACAGCACGTAGCTCGGCCGGATGAGCACCGGGTAGCCCACCTCGCCCACGAAGGCGTGCATGGCTTCCAGCGAGGTCAGCTCGTTCCAGCGGGGCTGCTCGATGCCCAGCTCGTCCATGATGCTCGAGAACTTATGGCGGTTCTCGGCCATGTCGATGCTCGCCGCCGAAGTACCCAGGATGGGCGCGCCGGCGTCTTCGAGGCGGGTGGCCAGGTTGTTCGGAATCTGTCCGCCGGTGCTCAGAATCACGCCCGTCGGGTGCTCAAAGTCCAGAATATCCATCACCCGCTCGTAGCTCAGCTCCTCGAAGTAGAGGCGGTCGCTCACGTCGTAGTCGGTGGATACGGTTTCGGGGTTGTAGTTGATGATGAGCGTTTTGTAGCCCTCGGCGGCGGCCGTTTGCACGGCGTTCACACCGCACCAGTCAAACTCTACCGACGAGCCGATGCGGTACACGCCCGAGCCCAGCACGGCAATCGACTGCTCGGTTTCGGGGGCCAGGTCGTTTTCGGTGCCGTGGTAGGTGAGGTACAGGTAGTTCGTCTTGGCCGGAAACTCGGCTGCTAGCGTATCAATCTGCTTCACCACCGGCAGCACCCCTAGGGCCTTGCGGTGCGCGCGTACGCGCAGTTCGTCGGCCTTTACATCAGTAGAGCCCAGCACTTGCACGGCAAGCTGCTGGTCCGAGAAACCAGCCTTTTTAACTTCGCGCAGCAAGTCTGCGTCCAGCGACTCTAGGCCCTGCTCGCGCCCGGTAGCCAAGCGCTGCCCCAGCTCGAAAATGGTGTACAGGCGCTGCAAAAACCAGAGGTCAATCTTGGTCAGGTCGTGCACGCGCTCGATGGTGTAGCCGGCCTCAAACGCCTGGGTAATGGCGAAGATGCGCTCCTCGTTGGGCTCGCTCAGCAGGCGGTCTATGGTTTCGTTGTCAGCCGTATCAGGCGTGTTGCCCACAAAGCCGCGCTTGCCGGTGTCCAGCATGCGCAAGCCCTTCTGAATGGCTTCCTCAAACGACTTGCCGATGGCCATTACCTCGCCCACGCTCTTCATGGCCGAGCCAATCTGCCGCTGCACGCCCGAGAACTTACCTAGGTCCCAGCGCGGCAGCTTTACCACCACATAGTCGAGCGCCGGCTCGAAAAAGGCTGTGGTCGTCTGCGTTACGCTGTTCTTCAACTCGGCCAGCGAGTAGCCTAGGCTCAGCTTGGCGGCCACGAAGGCCAGCGGGTAGCCCGTAGCCTTGGAAGCTAGCGCCGACGAGCGCGACAAGCGGGCGTTCACCTCAATCACGCGATAATCCTCCGAAACTGGGTCGAGCGCGTACTGAATGTTGCACTCGCCCACGATGCCCAGGTGCCGAATGGTCTTGATACCAATCGAGCGCAGCTTGTGGTACTCGCGGTTACTGAGCGTCTGCGACGGGGCCACCACGATGCTCTCACCGGTGTGGATGCCGATGGGGTCGAAGTTCTCCATGTTGCAGACCGTGATGCAGTTATCATAGGCATCGCGCACCACTTCGTATTCCACTTCCTTCCAGCCCTTCAGCGATTCTTCCACCAAAATCTGGTCCGAAGTCGTGAATGCTTTTTCGGCCAGCGCCCGCAGCTCGTCCATGTTGTTGGCAAAGCCGCTACCCAGGCCACCTAGGGCAAACGCCGCCCGCACAATAATCGGGAAGCCGATGCGCTCACCGGCTGCCAGGGCGTCGTCCATCGTCGTCACGGCCACGCTGCGAGCCGTGAGCACACCAATCTGGTCGAGCTTCTCCTTGAAAATATCGCGGTCCTCGGTGTCGATAATCGACTGCACCGGCGTGCCGAGCACCGGCAGGTTATACTTCTCAAACACCCCAGCCCGGTACAATGCCACCGCGCAGTTGAGCGCCGTTTGGCCGCCAAACGCCACTAGAATGCCATCGGGCTTCTCTTTCTTGATGACTTCCTCCACGAAGTAGGGCGTCACGGGCAGGAAATACACGTCGTCGGCCATGCCCTCCGAGGTTTGCACGGTGGCAATGTTGGGGTTGATGAGGATAGTGCGGATGCCTTCCTCTTTCAGTGCCTTCAGCGCCTGCGAGCCGGAATAGTCAAATTCGCCGGCCTCCCCGATTTTCAACGCGCCGGAACCGAGGATAAGAACTTTAGTGGGTTTGTTCATCTATCGTGTGGGCTGAAAAAAGATTTCAGCTATTCTCGCTAGTAGGGAAATTAATTAGTTATGTAAGAGCCGTGCAAAGCCTTCGCATGTTAAAAAAAAGGCAACTAGCTTTAGTTGCTAGTTGCCTTATACTTCTTAACTGCTTCAATAAAATCATCGAACATGAACTCCGTGTCCTGCGGGCCGCCGGCGGCCTCCGGGTGGAATTGCGTGGAGAAGAAGGGCTTGGTCTTGTGCTTGATGCCTTCGCAAGTGCCGTCGTTGAGGTTCTCAAAGAGCATTTCCCACTCGGCGGGTAGCGTAGCGGTATCGACGGCGAAGCCATGGTTTTGGCTGGTGATGTAGCTGCGCTGCGTGCCAGACAGGCGCACGGGCTGGTTGTGGCTGCGGTGGCCGTATTTCAGCTTGAAGGTGTCGCCGCCCGCCGCTAGTCCCATGAGCTGCGAGCCGAGGCAGATGCCGAAAATCGGCTTGTCCTGCTGTAAGGCATTTTGCAGGTGCTTGATGGTGGCGTCGCACATTTTGGGGTCGCCGGGGCCGTTGCTCAGGAAGAGGCCGTCGTAGTCGATTTGGCTGTAGTCGTAGTCCCAGGGCACTCGAATCAGCTCCACATCGCGCTCCAGGAAGCAGCGGATAATGTTGGTTTTAGTGCCGCAGTCTACGAGCACGATTTTGTGCTGACCGCTGCCGTAGTGCTTCACTTCGGGCGGGCTTACCTGGGCCACCAGGTTGTCTTGGTTGGGGTCGTGCAGGGGCACGTCTTCCTCGGCCACGATTTTGCCCAGCATGGCGCCTTTCTCGCGTAGAATCTTGGTGAGCATGCGCGTGTCCACGCCCGCAATGCCGGGGATGTTGTACTCTTTCAGCCAGTCGCCCAAGCTCTTGGCGGCGTTCCAGTGGCTGTGCTCGTCGGAATAGTAGTTCACCACCAGTCCGGCAATGTGAATTTTGTCAGACTCGAAAATCTTCGAAATCGACTCGTACAAATCCTCGCCGGGTACGCCGTAGTTGCCCACGATGGGGTAGGTGAGCACCAGAATTTGCCCCGCAAAGGAGGGGTCGGTGAGGTTTTCGGGGTAGCCCGTCATGGCTGTGCTGAACACGACTTCGCCCGCTACCGAGCTAAACGCGCCGAACGATTGGCCCTGAATCTCGGTGCCGTCTTCGAGAATGAGTTTTACTGTTTTTGAGTTTTCCACTGTGCTAACTAAATGCCTGTCAGGTATGTAAGGGTAAGAAAAATCAAAGCCACTCGGCCAGTGCCCGCCCCGTTAGTCCAGCGCGCTAGGCTCCTGAATAACGGCCACCGCTTTTTCGGTGAGGGCATACAGCGCCTGCAAAAATACGTCAACCTCAGCCTTAGTTATGTTCAATGGCGGCAACAAACGCAGCACGGTGGGGTCGGAGGCGTTACCCACAAAAATGTGGTGCTCTGTGAGCAGCTTGTCGCGCACTTCCTTCACGGGGAAGTCGTACTTGACCCCAATCATCAGGCCGCGACCGCGGATTTCTTCGGCCCCAGCGTAGGCCAGCAACTCGGTGCGCAGGTAGTCGCCTAGGGTGCGCGCATGCTCTACGAGGTGCTCTTGCTCAATGACTTCGAGCACGGCCAGGGCGGCGGCGCAGGCCAGGTGGTTGCCGCCGAAAGTGGTGCCCAGCAGCCCGTAAGAAGCTTTCAGGTGGGGCGCGATGAGGATGCCGCCGATGGGGAAGCCGTTGCCCATGCCCTTGGCCACCGAGATAACGTCGGGCTGGATGCCGGCCCATTGGTGGGCAAAAAACTTGCCGCTGCGGCCGTAGCCGCACTGCACCTCGTCGGCGATGAGCAGCGCGCTGTACTGCTGGCACAGCGCTGCTAACCCGCGCAAGAAGTCATCGGAAGGCATGATGATGCCGCCTACCCCCTGAATCGGCTCGATGATGGCGGCGCACACGTCGCCAGCTTGCAGAGCCTGCTCCACGGCTCCTAGGTCATACTCCAAAAAGGAAACCGCGTGTCCAGCGTTGAAAGGCGCCACAATTTTGGGGTTGTCAGTGGCAGCCACCGCGCCACTCGTGCGACCGTGAAAAGCACCCTTAAAGGCCAGCACGCGGGTCTTACCGGTGTGGAAGGAAGCCAGCTTCAGTGCGTTCTCGTTGGCCTCGGCGCCCGAGTTGCACAGAAACAGCGCGTACTCGGGGTAGCCCGACACCTCGCCCAGCTTCTCGGCCAGTTCGCGCTGAATCGGAATCTGCACCGAGTTGGAGTAGAAGCCGATGTTTTGCAACTGCTCGCTGAGGCGTTGCACGTAATGCGGGTGGCTGTGGCCGATGGAAATGACGGCGTGGCCGCCGTAAAAATCCAGGTACTGCTGGCCCTGGTCGTCCCACAGCGTCGCGCCCAGCGCCCGCACTGGCGTGATGTCAACCAGCGGATAAACGTTGAAGAGGTTCATATGTCGTGAGCGGTTAACTTCTAAAGAATGTTTTTGACAGAGCTTCGTGCCTAAGCGAGCCTAGATGACGTTGTTTTTACTAGGGTTCTCGTTTAGAAAAACGAAGCCTTTATACCTAGACCTACCGTTTCCTCAAAGCCAAATAGCAAGTTCATATTCTGAATAGCTTGGCCCGAAGCACCTTTTAGCAGATTATCGAGCGCTGTAGTAATAAGCACTTGGTCGTCGTGCTTGGCCACGTGCACCAGACACTTATTGGTATTCACTACTTGCTTGAGATGAATCTCTTTATTTGATACAATCGTGAAAGGTGCCTCGCTGTAGTAATCAGAGTACAGCTTTTGTACTTCTGGTATTAAAAGTTCGCAGGTGGTATAAACCGAAGCGAAGATGCCTCGTGTGAAGTTGCCTCGATACGGGATAAATCGAATGGGCTGATTGAACGCGGGTTGCAGGTCCACCAGCGTTTCGCCTATCTCGCCCAGGTGCTGGTGCGTGAAGGTTTTATAGGTCGAGATGTTGCCGGTGCGCCAAGTGTAGCCCGTCGTTTCGACTAAGCCGCGGCCCGCGCCCGTGCTGCCCGTGATGGCCGACACATGCACGGCATCGCGCAGTTGCCCGGCGGCAGCCAGTGGCAGTAGCGCTAGCTGAATGGCCGAAGCAAAACAGCCTGGATTAGCAATGCTGTCGGCCGTGCGAATCTGCTCGCGGTTGGCTTCTGGCAGGCCGTACACGAAGTGTCGGCCGGCTACGTCGCGGTCGGCACCTAGGCGAAAGTCATTGCTTAAGTCGATGACTTTGGTACTGGTGGGCAGGTTGGCTTTCAGTAGCCACTCGCGCGAGTGGCCGTGACCTAGGCAGAGGAAAATAACGTCTTCATCGCCCGCTAGCTCGCTGGCGAATGTGAGGTCCGTATCGCCGAGCAAATCCTCGTGCACAGTATAGATGGGCTGCCCAGCCTGCGTTGAGCTTACCACCGTTCCAATTTCAGCATAGGGGTGGTGCAGCAGTAGCCGCACCAACTCGCCGGCCGTGTAGCCCGCGCCCCCAACTATGCCCGCCTTAACCTGCTTGCTCATCTTGCAGGCTAGCGTGAATTTTCAGCTGGTTGCCGAAGATTTTGATAAAGCCGCGAGCATCGCGCGAATCCCAGGCGTTGTTCTCCTCGCCGTAGGTAGCCACCTTCGACTGCATCATGTCGTATTTCGACTCGATGCCGAGCAGCTCGAAGTGGTAGGGGCGTAGCTCCACGAACACCGTGCCCGACACGCGAGCCTGCGACGATGTGAGGAAAGCCTCGAAGTCGCGCATAGCCGGGTCGAGGTACTGGGCCTCATGCAGCAGGGTGCCGTACCAAGTAGCCACAGGCTCCTTGTGCAACTGCTGCCAGCGCGAGAGAGTGTGCTTCTCCAGCAAGTGGTGTGCCTTGATGAGCAGCAGTGCTGCTGGGGCCTCGAAGCCTACGCGGCCTTTGATGCCCAGAATGGTATCGCCTACGTGCGTGTCGCGGCCGATGGCGTAGGCACCACCTAGCTCGTTGAGCTTTTGGATGAGGGCTACTGCGTCCATCTTTTCGCCGTTCAGCGCTACCGGTTCGCCTTTCTCGAAGGTAATTTCTAGCTGGCTAGGCTCGGTTTTAGACAGTTGGGTAGGGTAGGCACTCTCGGGCAGGGCTTGGCGCGAGGTCAGCGTTTCGACGCCGCCCACGCTGGTGCCCCATATACCCCGGTTGATGGAATACTTGGCCTTCTCCCAGCTCATCTCAAAGCCATGATTTTGCAGGTACTCAATCTCGGCTTGGCGCGACAATTTTTGGTCGCGGATGGGCGTGATGATTTCGACGTTGGGCGCGATGACGGCGAAGGCCACGTCGAAACGCACTTGGTCGTTGCCGGCGCCGGTGCTGCCATGCACGATGTAGTCGGCGTTTTCCTGGCGGGCGTATTCGGCAATGGCTAGTGCCTGAAACATGCGCTCGGCGCTCACGCTTAGCGGGTAGGTGTTGTTCTTCAGAATATTGCCGAACAGCAAATAGCGCAGGCAGTCGTGGTAGTAGCGCTCGGTGATGTCGATAACCTCGTGCTTGGTCGAACCCAGCTCGTAGGCACGCTTCTCAATGGCTACCAATTCCTCTTGCGAGAAGCCACCCGAGTTCACGATAACGGTGTGGACTTCCCAGTTCTCCTCACGCGTGAGGTTTACCACGCAGTACGACGTGTCGAGGCCGCCGCTGTATGCTACAATCGCCTTTTTCTTCATTCTGAATGTATTGCGCGGACGTTGTAGTCCGCGAGTGAGCGCAGTGAATCGCGCTAAAAAATTAGATGAGTATCTCTTCGCACTCGTCGCGGACGGCAAAGTTCGCGCAACTCAGCTTACTGCACTACCGGCAGGCGCATTTCTTCCGGCATCTCGTTTTCGGGTAGCGGGGCGTCGAGCTTATCGAACAGCATACCGGTGCAGAGGCACATCTTGCGCTCGTTTTCCGTCAAGATGCCGTAGTTTTTGCAGCTCTTGCAGCCCTTCCAAAAGTCCTCACTCGTGGTTAGCTCCGAGAACGTAACCGGCTCGTAGCCGAGGTCAGAGTTGATTTTCATCACGGCCAAGCTGGTCGTGATGCCGAAAATCTTGGCCGCGGGGTACTTGGTGCGCGACAGCCGGAATACTTCGCGCTTGATGGCGCGACCTAGGCCGTGCTTGCGCAGTTCCGTGTTGACGACCAGGCCCGAATTGGCCACAAACTTGCCGCTCTCGAAGGTTTCGATATAGCAAAAGCCAGCTAGCTCGCCATCCACGAAGGCGATGACTGAATTGCCCTGGCGCATTTTTTCGCGCACATATTCCGGGTCGCGCTTAGCGATGCCCGTGCCCCGCTGCTTGGCCGACTCGATGTACCACTGGCACAGCAGGTCCGCGTAGTGCGTGTCTGCTGCCGTTGCAACCCGAATTGTCATGATATAAAAAAGGGAGGAAATACTTACGGAAAGAAACGTAGTTAACCGGCCCCCGCGGTAAGCGAGTTAGCGGCAGAAAACCCGAACTCTATCGGATAAGCGGTCGGGCAACCTCTCAGTACGAGGATTTGCCCGGAAAAGGCTGACTTCTAAGTCAGCATCCGGCCATTGAAGCCGGCTAGGGTCGTCGCAGCATGGCGCAGGTCAGCAAGCGCACGCCTTCCGTAGCCCGCTGGGGGGCCAAAGCAGAAAGCTGAAGAATGGTGCGAGCCAAGAGCGTCATTTGCGTAGCAGCCAAGTGGGCTAGTGATGCACTAGCAAACCAGGGGCCATAATGGAGTCGCAAAGGTAAAAGTTCCTACTTTTGCTCGCAATAGACTGAGCTATTTTTTTCGCAGCCGCAGCTAGCAGTAACGGCTAAATAAGGTATGAGTAATCTTGCGGTAACGGTGTATAAGATTGGCGGTGGCATTATTGACGATGCTGCCGAGCTGACAAAATTCCTAGGGCTGCTGGCTCAAACCACCGGCCCCAAAATATTGGTGCATGGTGGTGGCAAAGGCGCCAGCGCTATGATGCGCGAGCTGGGCCTGACACCCACTATGGTAAATGGCCGCCGCGTAACCGACGCCGCTACGCTCGACATCGTGGTGATGTTTTACGCGGGCAAAACCAACAAAGAAGTAGTCGCCAACTTGCAGCGCCTAGGTGTAAATGCGCTAGGCTTGAGCGGGGCCGATGGCAACGTGATTGAGGGCGTGAAGCGTCCGGTGAAAGAGGTTGATTTTGGATTTGTGGGTGACCTCACGCCAGCCAGCGTTAACAAAAACTTAATCATCAGTTTGCTGCAAGGAGGCATCACACCTGTGCTTTGCCCCATCATTCACGATGGACAGGGGCAGCTCTTAAACACCAACGCCGACACCATCGCCTCGGCCGTAGCGGTAGCGCTGGCCCCGGACGCGGAAGTAACGCTGCATTATTGCTTCGAAAAAAATGGCGTGCTGCGCGACGTAAATGATGATAATTCGGTAATCCCCGATATCGACGCAACTCGTTACGAGGAGCTAAAAACCCAAGGCGTTATTGCCGACGGCATGTTGCCAAAGTTGGAGAATGCGTTTGCGGCGCTTCACCAGGGCGTAAGCCGGGTTATTATCGGGCACGCTTTGCATATCAATTCTGAGTTGCGCACCGTGCTATGTCTGAAATAATTGCCCGGCTCAGCGACGACGCCATCGCGCTGCTACAGCAGCTCATTCAAACGCCCTCGTTTTCGCGAGAGGAAACCGGCACAGCGGACATTCTGGAGCAGTTTCTAACATTGCACGGCATACCTGTGCAGCGCCGCAGCAACAACGTGTGGGCGGTAAGTAAAAACTGGGACGCCACCAAGCCGACGCTACTGCTCAACTCGCATCACGACACCGTGAAGCCCGGTGTGGCCTGGACGTACCCGCCTTTTGGCGCGACGCTGGAAGGCGATAAATTGACCGGCCTAGGTAGCAATGACGCTGGCGCGTCGGCAGTAAGCCTACTGGCGGTATTTCGGTATTTCTACAACCAACCCACAGCGTTTAATCTAGTCTGCGCTATCACAGCCGAAGAAGAAGTTTCGGGCGCGAATGGGGTAAAAAGCATTCTGCCCGAACTAGGGAAAATCGACCTAGGTATCGTAGGTGAGCCTACCGGAATGAATGCCGCTGTGGCCGAAAAGGGCCTGCTGGTGCTCGATGGGGTAGCGCGTGGCCGCACGGGCCACGCCGCTCGTAATGAAGGCGATAACGCGCTGTATAAAGCGCTAGATGACATTAATTGGCTGCGCGCTTACCAGTTTCCAAACGTATCGGAAATGCTCGGGCCGGTGAAAATGACGGTGACGCAAATAAGTGCAGGCACGCAGCACAACGTAGTGCCCGACGAGTGTCGCTACGTGGTGGACGTGCGCCCGACGGAGTGTTACACTAACGAGGAAATTCTAGAAATTATTCGTGCCAACGTGCAGGCCGATATTACGCCCCGCTCTACACACTTGCAGTCGTCGGGCCTGCCTCTAGGGCACCCGCTGGTGCAAAAAGCAGTGGCGATGGGTAAGAGAACGTATGGCTCGCCTACACTATCTGACCAAGCCTTAATGCGCTTCCCAACGTTGAAGATGGGGCCAGGCGACAGCGCCCGTTCACATGCGCCGGATGAGTACATTTTGCTGTCAGAAATCCGGGCTGGAATTGCGGATTATATTGAATTGCTAACTGATTTCAACTTCTAATTTTCCCTATCTACCATGCTGAGCGTGCGAAGCATCTTGTCGCGTCCGGTATGGTAATTCCCGCGCGATAAGAGATGCTTCGCACGCTCAGCATGACAGATAGGGAATAAGTATTTCTACTAATGAAAATCTGGGAAAAAGGCTTCTCCGTCAACGATAAAATTGAGCGCTTTACGGTGGGGCAAGACCGGGAGCTAGATATGTATCTGGCGCCCTTTGATATGCTTGCTTCTAAGGCGCAAGCCAAGATGCTAGCTAGCATTGGGCTAATTTCTCAGGAAGAAGAAACGCAGCTACTAACGGGCCTAGATGAGCTGTTGGCGCAGGTCGAAAACGGCACGTTTCAGATTGAATCGGATTTTGAAGACGTGCACTCCAAAATTGAATATTATCTGACCGATAAATTCGGCGACGCAGGTAAAAAAATCCACGTGGCGCGCTCGCGCAACGACCAAGTGCTGACGGCAATTCAATTATTTATTAAGGATTATACCGAAAAAATTGGCGCTAAAATCCTCGAATTAGCGGAGCTGCTGTTGCAGCAGGGCGAGAAATACAAGAATGATTTATTACCCGGCTACACGCATTTTCAGGCGGCGATGCCGAGTAGCTTCGGACTTTGGTTTGGGGCGTACGCCGAGCATTTATTGCTCGATATGAGCCTGCTAGAAGCGGCACATACCGTAGCCGACCACAACCCCCTAGGGTCGGGTGCGGGCTTCGGCAGCAGCTTCGGCATTGACCGCGAACAGACGACCCGCGAAATGAATTTTACCAACGTGGCGGTGAGCGCGGTGGGTGCGCAAATGCTGCGCGGTAAAACCGAAAAGACGCTGGCTTTCGCTATTGCGGGTGTGGCCGGTACACTCAGCAAGTTGGCGTATGACCTCGTGCTATATAATAGCCAGGACCTAGGGTTCGTACTGCTGCCTAAGGAGTTCACAACGGGCTCCAGCATTATGCCGCACAAGAAAAACCCTGATGTGTTTGAGCTGGTGCGCGCGCACTGCAACCGCCTACAAGCGCTGCCGACTGATATTATCCTAACGATAAACAACCTGCCCAGCGGCTACCATCGCGACTTCCAGATTTTAAAGGAAATCCTGTTCCGGCCAATGGTGCAGTTTGCCGATATTCTCGATATTCTGCTCTTCGCGGTGCCCGCCCTGCAGGTGGTGCCAGGAGTAATTAATCAATCGAAATACGACGCGATATTTTCGGTAGAGAATATCAATCAGTTAATCCAGGCTGGCGTACCGTTCCGCGATGCTTATAAGCAGGTAGGGCAGGCCGTGGACAACGGTAGCTACATGCCGCACAAGGAGTTTGCAACAACGCACCTAGGTAGTGTGCACAACCCTGGGCTGGATGTGCTGACGCAGCGACTGCAAAGCACGCGGCAACGTTTATCGTGGGCGAAGTAGCGCGGACGTTTTAGTCCGCGAATAGATAAGCTTACTGTATGCTTACTACTCGCGGACTAAAACCCTGCACTACTGCAAAAATCAATGTAAATAAACCGCTTCTAGCCGCGCTAGCGGCGTGGCATCGGGCTCGGTGGGCGCGTACAGGCGCAGCGTGTCGCCGCTGATGCGGAAGGAGTGCGCGGCGGCCAGCGCCTGCGTAAAGGCTTGCTCGGTGGGCAAGGCTGGGCAGGCCATGCGCGTGCTTAATAGGGGCGTGAAAACCAGATGGCTGACGCTATCGGTAGCAGCTGTGCTGCGAAAGCGGTTGCAGCTGCCCTGGCCTTCGGCCTTGCCATCGCGGCGCAGTAGCAAGTAGGGTTCTTGGCCGCCCTCTGGCACCGTAACGGACTGGTTGCCAACTTGGCGTAATACCCAGCGGGTTTCGAAGAGCGCTGCGCCCGGCGCGGGTGGGCGAGCAGTTGTTGTAGGTGTGCTGGTAGTAACGGTGTTAGAGGTTTGGCAACCCAAGCAAAAAAGCCCAAACCCAGTAACCAATGTGGCAGCAAAGCGAAGCATAACGATACGCTGGCCGGAAATTTCCCCGCCCAGCGGCTACCCATACGGTAGTAGGTGCCGAAAGTATGCACGGCAGTTCGGCCAAGGCTGCTTCGCAGCTTAGGTAGCTAAGTGGTGTAGGTTAATGCGTATTTCCGCCCAGCCGCAGACCTAGGCCAATGCCCACCGTAGTAGCGCCCGCACCCAAGCCGCCCAACACGCGGCCCACCGTGGCATCAAAGCGCAGCCCAGTCCAGGGGCGGTAGTAGAGGCCGGCATTGGCGCCAGAGGTCAGCTGTTCGCGGCCCCGGCCATAGCCCTCTACAAAATAGCCGGCATTGTCGGTGATAGGCGCGGTGAGCGCTAGTGACCCTAGGTACTGCCCGCGCGATACGTCGGCGGCCGTAAGGCCATACTGGGTGAAGCCGATGTTGCCTTCTAGCGCAGCGCGGCGACCGAGCTGCTGGCTGAGCAACAGGCGGCCGCTGGGCGCCCACGAACTGCGGCGCATTCCCGCCGAGCCAGTATTGGGCAGCGCCACCTCTACGAGCAGCGACGCCTGAAAGCGGCTGGCGCGGTCGGGGGTCAGCATTAGCTTGGTGCCTACCGTCACGGGGGCCCAGCCTACCGAGTCGGGGCGCAGGCCCGGAGTTTCACTGCTTATTAGCCGGTTGCTTGGCGTGCCGTATACATAAGGCTGCGTCACGCGAAACTCCATGCTGTTGAAGAAGCCAATGCGCAACGTAGCCGTGCTGCTCGTGAGGCCAGTCCCAACAGTGGGAGAATAGCGCTGCAAGCCGGTTTCGAGCTGAAACTCGCCGGCCCGCAGCACGCCCGCCGTGATAGTTTGGCCGGGGCGGTCAGGACGCACGTGCAGCACAAAGGGCGCGTCGAAGTTGGGATTGTTCTCGTCGGGCGTATTCTGGGCCAGGGCGGGGGTGAGGCGGCCTGCGAGCAGAACGGCCAGCACCAGCGGAGTGGTCTTGCGCATAGACTTACTCCGACGCGAAACCTTGCGGGATAGTTCAACGTAGCGCGCCACTCGCTTTAGGCAAGGGCATAAGAAAAGGGCGGGCTCTAGTAGAGCCCGCCCTTCTTAGCTTGGTGTGCAGCGTTGACGCTCCGGCTTACTTAGCAGCTTGAATGGCTTTTACCGCCGCATCGGCCGTGGCTTGGTTTTGGGCAGCGTTAGGCTTACCCTTCTGCGCTTCGGCACCCTTTTGTAAGGCAGTAACCATCGCTTTATCAATGCCATAAGCTTTGAGTTGCGGTATCATGGCCAGCTGCTGAATGCGCGTTACGTCTTCCGAAAACGCCTTAGGGTCATCGAGGCGGCCGAGCATCTGCGTCATTGGCGCGATGTAGCGGTACTTAGCCTGACCATTGGCTGCGTCGTAGCGGTCGCGGATAAATGCCCACTGCGCCGGGCCGCCCTGCTGGGCATACACACTCATCATCGCTGCCGTAAGCGCGGCTGGGGCATCTACCTCATAGGCCTTGGCGCGGCTCAGGGCCTCGGTAGGGTTGAGGTCGCCGAGGGCGCGCAGAGCCGCGCCTTGCACGGCCAGCGAAGGATTGTTAGCCAGCTCTTTCATGACAAGCTTTTCGTCTTTCCTGTCTTTGAGGGCACCTAGGGCACGGAGCGTAGCCGCCAGCACGTGGGGCTCCTTCTCAGTAGTAGCCAGCTTGCGTAGCACGGGCGTAGCAGCTTTGGCCACGTCCTTATTATCCATTTTGAGGGTGCTGATGGCGGCCACGCGCATTTCGTAGTACTTGTCTTGCATGGCGGCCAGCACTACTGCCCGCGCGGCGGGGCTGGTTGTTTGCTGGGCTAGCGCGGCCTCCAGCGCTTCGGCGCGGTCCACGAGGCGCGGGGCGTGCTTGTACTGGTACGCGTACTCGGCCAGCTGTTTGTTATCGGTTTTATCCCAGAGCAGGTTTTTGTCGGCGTCTACGTTCACTAGGTCGGGCTTGGCGGCCAGCGGCATCGTAAACGTCTGGGTGGCCTCGGTCATCATCACCTGCTGGTGCACGGGCTTACCATTCACGTAGTAGTCAATGGTAAACGGCAGTTGAAAGGGCTTGCCCTCCTGGGTCTGCTTCACGGTCACGCTCTGCTTCTTGGCAGCGGCGTCCCAGGCGTAGGCGATGGTCACGACGGGGTGGCCCGCGCCGTAGTACCATTGGTTGTAAAACCAGTTCAGGTCCTTACCCGATACGGCTTCCATCGCGAGGCGCATCTGGTGCGCTTCGGCGTTGCCGAACTTGTTATCCTGCAAGTACTTCTGCAAGCCCGCGAAAAATACGTCGTCTCCTAGGTAGGTGCGCAGCATTTGCACGATGGCCCCGCCTTTCTGGTACGTGACGAGGTCGAACATGTCTTCCTTGTCGTTGTAGTAGAAGCGCACCAGGTTTTTGGTCACGTCGCGCTTGCTGGTGAGGTAGCGCTCGGCGTTGCGAAAATTGTGCATGTCGGCCGCGTCCTGGCCGTACTTATACTCAGCGTACAGCCCCTCCCCGAAGTCGGCCATCGACTCATTCACGGTCAGGTTCGACCATGATTCGGCCGTTACATAGTCGCCAAACCACTGGTGAAACAGTTCGTGCGCAATCACCGATTCGCCGCTGTACTCGCGGTCTACCAGCTCTTTGTCGGTCATTTGTACCTGCTCGCCGTGTAGCGTGGCAGTGGTGTTTTCCATAGCGCCGCTCACATAGTCGCGGGCCACTATCTGGGCGTATTTATTCCACGGAAACTCTACCCCGAGGCGCTTGGAGTAAAACTCCAGCATGTCGGGCGTGTTGCCGAAAATCTGCTTGGCGAAGGGTGCGTACTTGGGCTCTAGGTAGTAGTTGACCTCCTTGCCGCGCCAGGTGTCCTTGTAGATTTTAAAATCTCCCACCGCCATCATGAACAGGTAAGGCGAGTGCGGCTCATCCATCTTCCAAGTGTCGGTGCGCAGACCGGGGCCGGCGGGCGTCTGGCTAACCAGCCTGCCGTTGCTGAGCGTCACGTACTTGGCCGGCACGGTCATGGCGATTTCCTCAGTAGTCTTTTGGTTGGGTCGGTCGATGGTCGGAAACCAAGCCGACGAGCCTTCCGTCTCGCCCTGCGTCCAGATTTGCACTGGCTTGCCCTTTACCGTGCTATCGGGGTTGATGAAATAAAGGCCTTTAGCATCGGTAATAGCGGCCGAGCCTTTCACTTTCAGCTCGTCGGGCTTGGCCGTGTACTCGATGTACACCATGTACTGCTCGCCCGGCTTGAAAAGTCTACCTAGGTTAATGCGCAGGTTTTCCTGGTCGGAATAGTCGTACTTGAGGGGCTGCTGGCTGCTGCCATTCATCAGGGCTACGGTTTTGATATCCATGCCCTTGGCATCGAGGCGCAGTGAATCGGTGGCGTAGCCGTGAGGCTTCAGTGTCACCCATTCCTGGCCGTAGAGGTAGCGCTTGGCGTAGTCGAAGCGCACGGCCAACTTGGTGTGCACTAGGTCGTTGATTTTGGTGGCCGAAGCGCGGTAGGGGCCAGAGGCCGAAGCCGGGGCAGCGGGTGCTTGCGCCTGCGCTACAAAGGCAACCAGGAGGCAGCCCGGCAGCCCGGCGAGAAAAGCGTATTTCATGCAGTAAAACAGACGAGAAAAAATTCGTGCTGCCAAAGATGCGCCCTAGGTCGGCAAAGTTGCCGCCCGCCCCGCTACCCCCAAACAAAACGAGCCCGCCGCTGCTACCAGCGTCGGGCTCGAAGAATACAAACGGTAAATTGCTTTACTTAACTCGCACGTTAGCGCGCAGCTCGCCGCCGGTATTAGCCGCGGTGTGAATGTTGGCATAGATGCGGCCCGCGGTCAGCGAGTCGGCCTGCTGAGCCGTCAGCGTGGCTGTGCCGGTAATAGTACCGCTGTTGGCAGCCGGTACACCAGTAAACGATACCGTTACGGGGCCGGAGTGCTTAGCGTCGCCAAAATGAAGATGCGACGCAGTAGCAGCACCTGTGAGGCCTGAGAAAGTTGCCGTATAGCTCAGCGACTTAGTGCTGGGAGTGTAAGTGCCTGTGAAGGTGCCCGAGCCCGAGGCCGTAATGGCTGGTACCTCGTTGCTACCGCTGAAAGTGCCCGAAACCTGCTGGGTAGGTACGGAGTCGTTGTCTTTTTTACAGGCGCTAACCAGTACTAGGCCAGCAAGAGCGGCAAGTAGAATCTTTTTCACGAAGAAATAAGGTTAAAAATGAAAATGAGCTAAGTGTGAAATTGATGCAAATTTATTAAACAATAGTCTGTTAAGATGCTATAAGGTTTAGATATTTTTTTGTATTAAAAATAGAAAGAAAGCTTTCCTGAGTTGTCCTGATTTAATAGTAAGAAGTTGTCTGCTGGCCATAGCCACTTAGACTGATGGCGCTGGAACGAAAACCAGTAATACGACAGATTAAGCAGAACCTTAGGCGCCCTTGCACAGCTCAAACCTGCTAAGAAGGCAGGCTACGTCGACTAACACTGGAATAGGCTTGCCGCCCTGGCAGAATAAAACAGGTAGCCCCGCCATTGTGGCAGAAATATGAGGCTGGTACGCGCCTTGTAACAGGGCACCCGACGGCCGCGTAGCTGTCCATTCCAACCAGACACCTCATCTCTCTTAAACTTTAGCACCCACCTTAATCATGGGCAAAATCATCGGTATTGACTTGGGCACCACCAACTCGTGCGTCGCCGTAATGGAAGGCAACGAGCCGGTTGTAATTCCCAACTCGGAAGGCCGCCGCACCACGCCGTCGATTGTCGCGTTTCTCGACAATGGCAAGGGCGAACGCAAAGTAGGTGACCCGGCTAAGCGCCAGGCCGTTACCAACCCCACGAATACTATTGCTAGCATCAAGCGCTTCATGGGCCGCCACTTCAACGAAGTCGGCAATGAAAGCAAATACGTAGCCTACGACGTTGTGTCGGGCCCCAACAATACGGTAGCCGTGAAAATCGGTGACCGCAACTATACGCCTCAGGAAATTTCGGCCATGATTCTGCAAAAGATGAAGCAGACGGCTGAGGACTACCTAGGTACGACTGTTACCGAAGCCGTTATCACGGTGCCGGCATACTTTAACGATGCCCAGCGCCAAGCTACTAAAGAAGCTGGTGCCATCGCGGGCCTCGATGTAAAGCGCATTATCAACGAGCCTACGGCTGCTGCACTAGCTTACGGCCTGGATAAGAAGCACAAAGACCAGAAGATTGCCGTGTACGACCTAGGCGGTGGTACGTTCGATATTTCGATTCTGGAGCTTGGTGATGGTGTATTTGAAGTATTGAGCACCAACGGTGATACCCACCTTGGCGGTGATGACTTCGACCAAGTTATTATCAACTTCCTGGCTGACCAGTTTGCCAGCGACAACGAAAACCTCGACCTCCGCAAAGACCCGCTGGCCCTCCAGCGCCTCAAGGAAGCTGCCGAGAAGGCCAAGATTGAGCTGTCGAGCTCGAACGAAACCGAAATCAACCTGCCCTACATCACAGCTACTGCCAGCGGCCCCAAGCACTTGGTAGTGAAGCTGAGCCGCGCCAAGTTTGAGCAGTTGAGCGATGAGCTCGTACGCCGCTCGATGGAGCCCTGCAAAAAGGCGTTGCAAGACGCTGGCCTGTCGGCTTCGCAAGTTGATGAAGTTATTCTGGTAGGTGGCTCGACCCGCATTCCGCGCATTCAGGAAGAAGTTGAGAAGTTCTTCGGCAAGAAGCCTTCGAAAGGTGTAAACCCTGACGAAGTAGTAGCCATCGGTGCTGCCATCCAGGGCGGTGTACTCACTGGCGAGGTGAAAGACGTACTGCTGCTCGACGTAACTCCGCTGAGCCTAGGTATCGAAACCATGGGCGGCGTGATGACCAAGCTCATCGAGTCTAACACTACTATTCCGACCAAAAAATCGGAAACCTTCTCGACGGCTTCGGACTCGCAGCCTTCGGTAGAAATCCACGTGTTGCAAGGCGAGCGTCCGCTGGCTAGCCAGAACCGCACCATCGGCAAATTCCACCTCGATAGCATTCCGCCCGCACCCCGCGGTGTACCGCAAATCGAAGTAACGTTTGACATCGATGCCAACGGTATCCTCAACGTAACGGCCCGCGACAAAGGCACTGGCAAAGAGCAGAAGATTCGCATCGAAGCCAGCAGCGGCCTCAGCGACGCCGACATCGAGCGTATGCGCCAAGAAGCTACCGCCAACGCCGAAGCCGACAAAGCCGAAGCCGAGCGCATCAAGAAAGTGAACGACGCTGACTCGCTCATTTTCCAGACCGAGAAGCAGCTTAAGGAGTTTGGCGACAAGCTGAGCGGCGGCAATAAAACGGCCGTAGAAAGCGCTCTCGCCGACCTCAAGAAAGCCCACGAAAGCAAGGACTTAGGTGCCATCGACGCTGGCGTAGCCGCGCTGAACAAGGCCTGGGAAGCTGCTTCGCAGGAGATGTATGCTGCCGCTGGCGCCCAAGGTGGCCAGCCCGGCGGCCAAGGCTTCCCCGGTGCCGACGGCCAGGGTGGTGGCCAGCAGGGGCAACCCGCTGGTGACCACGTGACCGATGTAGACTACGAGGAAGTAGACGGCAAATAGTGGCTGATTAATCAGCCACCGCTGGTACACCTGCTGCGCAGGTTAACTTGAGCGGAGCAACAAAAGGCCGGAGGCGTAAGCTTCCGGCCTTTTTGCGTTGTACTACAGCTTACAGTTTATATATTCGGAGAATAAATAATATTTTTGTGGGCTATTAGCTGGTCGCGGTACGATTTGTGCAAGACTTGGTAGCTTGCTATTGGAGGCAAACAGCTTCTATCAGCTTTGCCTTAGGCCATTCTTTTTGCTAAGCTGCCAACCGAGCAGTGAACTAGCTACGTACCTACCCTCAATGAAATTTGCGCTTCTGCTACCCCGTGTTGCTACACTATCCTGCCTAGGTCTCTTGCTGTGTGCTAGCTGCACCCGACGTGAGACCCGCCAGGAAAAGGGGCCTAGCCGCGAGCCCGAGTTTCGGGTGCGTACTATAGAAGAAGCGTCGCTCAACGGCCTCAATGTGCTGCCCTTGCGCGTACCTGCCGACCTAGACTTGCCCCGGCGCAATCAGATTATTGCGGGCTATGTGAATAAGCAGCTGCCCTTGCGCGTGCGCCTGCAGCTCAATGCATACAATCCAGGACTGGAGAATGTAGTCCTGACTGGCCTCGATTACGCAGTGCTACTCGATGGCCGGCCACTCGGAACTAGTCGCCTCGTATCGACCCTGTCGCTGCCCGCTGGCGACTCGGTACGGGTGCCGCTCACGTTCGAGTTTAATACCTATAAGTTCTTAGGTGATGATGCGATGCCCGCGCTCCGCAACTTCGCTCTAGGCTTTGGTGACCCCCGTCGCCAGCGCCTAGCTGTGCGAGTGCGGCCACTGCTGCGCTCGCCTCGCAGCCACATTAGCCAGGCCAATCGCTATTCGGAGTCTGTAGTAATGGTTCCGGCTACGCCACTGAAATAGCGGCACGCAGCGGGTGTTTTGCTTTCGGGTGTTCAGAAATGTCGTTCGGCGGGCTCGGCCTACGGTTTAGCTAAATAGCTGAGCTACGGCGGTAGGTGCTTAGTTAGTTTGCATAAGCTTAGTGCTGAGCATGGATGCTCGCCAGCTTATTTCTATGACTAGTGCTACTCAGTTGTCCATTCGGTTTGCGCCTTCTCTGCTCTTAGGGGGGGTATTGCTCACGATGGCCAGCTGTGCGCTACACGAGGCCACTCCGGGTGGTTTGGCGCGGCGCGAGCCCGAGTTCCGGGTGCGTGCTGTAGAGGAGGCGTCGCTCAATGGCCTGAATGTGCTACCGCTGCACGTGCCGGCTGACCTAGACTTACCCCGCCGTAATCAGATTATTGCGGGCTATGTGAATAAGCAGCTGCCCCTGCGTGTGCGCCTGCAGCTCAATGCTTATAATCCAAATCCGGCGCCGACTACTATCACGGGCGTTGTATACACTGTGCTGGTTGATGGCCGGGCTCTTGGCACGGGTAAACAAGCGGCGACCTTGAACGTGCCTGCCGGCGACTCAGTACGGGTACCGCTTACGTTCGAATTCAATACGTATAAATTCCTAGGTGATGATGCGCTGCCCGCGTTACGCAATTTTGCCCTAGGTTTTGGTGACTTACGCCGCCAGCGCGTGACGCTACAAGTGCGGCCGTTGGGGCGCACGCCTAAAGGCCATATGAGCGCGCCCATTGCGCACGCAGCCTTGGCCTACGATGGCGCGGCTACAAGCAAATAATTAACCTGCTAACAATTATCCCCCGTTAGCAGCTCGCTCCGGCCTAAGAAGGTTACCTTCGGCGGCTGGGGCGAGCTTTGGTTAATTATATCTGGCGCATGGCCTACTTGCGTTAGTCAAGTGGCTCGGTAGCTGCTTCCTGAATTTTTTCGCGGGCTTCAAGTCGGTCTTCGGCATCGGGGGCTTCTAGCTCTAGCTCCTGCGTTTGCCAGCCTTGGGGCTCATAGCTAAGGCGAATGTAGATAGGGTAGTGGTCGGAGCCAATATGCGGCAGGCGCTCGAGCTGCTGCAAGCGAAAGTGCGCCGAATGAAACACGTGGTCGAGGGGCCAGCGCAGTAGTTTGTAATCGGCGTGGAAGGTAGGCAGCATGCCCCGGCCTACCCTAGGGTCGAGTAGTCGAGCCAGGCGCCGAAATAGCTCGGAGGTGTGCGACCACGCCACATCGTTGAGGTCGCCAGCCACGATAGTAGGCCCATCGTGGTGCTGAATGGCGCGGCCTACCAGTAGCAGTTCGGCGTCGCGGCGGGTACTAGTCTTGGACTCCTTAGGTGCTGGCGGTTTAGGGTGCACAAAATGCAGTGCCACCGATACGCCGCTCGGCAGTTCTACCCGGCCGTGGAAAGATGGGATGCCAGGGTCAAGAATGTACTGAATTTCTTTTTCGCGCAGCGGTAGCCGCGAAAAAACTAGCATCCCGTAAGTATTAGGCAGCGGGGCGTGGCAAGTATGCGGGTATTCTTTGCCCAGAAAAGCGAGCTGGCTCAGCCACCAGTCGTCGGTTTCGACGGCCAACACAATATCGGGGTTGTATTGATGAATAACCCCTAGGCAGCGCGAAGCATCGCGATTGTACATCAAGATATTAGTTACCAACAGGCTGAGGTGATTGGCAGTGTCATCGGCCGGGCGCTGGGCGTCGCGCACTTGCTTGCGGTGCAGTGGCGTGTAGGGCCATATACGGGTGCCCTGGTAGGCAATGGCCGCCAGCACTAGCGCGGTAGGCAGGTGCGTGGGCAGCCAGGCCAGGGCAGTACCCGGTGCTTGCAGTAGCGCCAGGCTTAGCACGAGGCCCGCTACAATTTGTAGGCGTGGAAAGTCAAAAACGCGTACCCACCACGCAGTTTTGCGCAACAGGGGTAGCAGCGTCACGAGCACGCCCACTCCGCCTATGCCTAGCCCTAGGCCTCGAAGAACTAAGTAAAAGTCAGTCACAGAAGCAAAGGTAGCAGAAGCAGTAGCGGGAAAATAGTAAGCAGCAAGCAGCGCTACTGTGGGGTTTAAAGCGCCGAAATAAGGAAAGTTATTTCGTTTTGTATTCTATTGTTACGCCCTTAATTACCACGCTCCAACCCGTTGGCTCCCGCATACCTTTGCCGCATGGAAGTTCTGATTGCCACCTTCACTACTATATTCTCGGTAGTCAACCCCTTCGGGGCGATGCCCGTGTTTCTGACCCTGACGAGCAACGATAGCGGCACCGACCGTATGCAGACGGCTTTGCGGGCGTGTCTCTATATGGTGGCTATTCTGAGCGTAGCGTACCTAGGCGGGCAATACATTCTGAACTTCTTTGGCATCAGTATTCAGCACCTGCGCATAGCGGGGGGGATTTTGCTGATGCGTTCGGCCTTCGACCTGCTCACGCCGGGTGCCAACCGTGACCGGGTAGGGCCCGCCACGCTAGAGGAAAGCGCGCATAAAGACGACATCAGCTTTACGCCCCTGGCCATGCCCATGCTCTCGGGGCCGGGCTCGATGGCCATTTGCATTGGTCTCATTCGGCCTACATACTACGACAAGGCCATGACCATTCTAGGCTTTGGCTTGGTGGCGCTGGCCAGCTTCGTGGTGCTGCTCTCGTCATTGCGGCTTACGCGGCTGCTGGGTCGGCCGGGCATGGCAGCGCTGGCCCGCATCATGGGCTTTATCACGCTGGCTATTGGCGTGAATTTCTTCGCGTCGGCTATTGGGGCATTATTTCCGGGTTTGACGAGGTAGGCGGCGGGGCGGCCGTACTTTTGCGGCCACTTTATGCTGAAAAACGATATACTCCTCCGCGCCGCCAAAGGCGAAACTACCGAGCGCACGCCCGTGTGGCTTATGCGCCAAGCCGGTCGCATCCTGCCCCAGTATCGCGAACTGCGCGGCCGCCTCTCAGGCTTCAAAGAGCTGGTTGAAACGCCCGCGCTGGCTGCCGAAGTCACGATTCAGCCCGTCGATGCGCTCGATGTGGATGCAGCCATCATTTTCTCCGACATTCTGGTGGTGCCCGAGGCTATGGGCCTCACCTACGAGATGGTAGAAGCTCGCGGCCCGCTCTTCCCGGAGGTGGTAAAGAGCGCTGCCGATGTTGAAAAGCTGCGCGTAGCCAACCCCGAAGAGCACTTAGGGTACGTGCTCGAAGCCCTGCGCATCACCAAGCGCGAACTGAATGGCCGTGTGCCGCTCATCGGTTTTGCGGGTGCGCCCTGGACCATCCTGGCGTATATGGTAGAGGGCCACGGCTCCAAAACCTTCAGCAAAGCCCGCCGCATGCTCTATCAGGAGCCTGCACTGGCGCACCAGCTGTTAGAGAAAATTACCGTTACGACCATCGCCTATCTGCAAGCGCAGGTAGCGGCCGGCGCCGATATCGTGCAGATTTTCGACTCGTGGGCCGGCATCCTGCCGCCCGCGCACTACGCCGAGTTTTCGACGGCCTACATCAACCGCATCAGCGCGGCGCTGGCACCGCTAGTACCGGTCACAGTGTTTGCCAAAGGTGCGTGGTGGGCCGTGGAGGATTTTGCTAAGTCGCCCGCCCGTACCATCGGCCTCGACTGGAACCAGTCGCCGGCTCAGGCCCGGCAGCAAGCCCCCGGCAAAACTCTGCAAGGCAACCTAGACCCCTGCGCCCTCTACGGCACGCCCGACCAGGTGCGCGCCGCTACCCAGGCTATGCTGGCCGAGTTTGCCGGCGGCCCCCACATCGCCAACCTAGGCCACGGCGTGTACCCCGATACCAATCCCGACAACGTGAAGGTATTCGTGGAAACGGTGAAGGCGTGGCAGGGGTAGTCTGCGCATAGTTAGTTGCGTTATTCTAGCTATGTTGTGCTGAGCTTGTCGAAGCACCGCGCGTGGAGCAGTGAGAGTGCTAGCAGCGAGCAGGCGAAGTGCGCTGGCAAGCTCAGTGCAACGGTAGAACCAGTTTAAAGGCTTTCCATTAGTATGGACGTAAAAGACAGCAACGGCAACCTGCTCGCCGAAGGCGATTCAGTCACCCTCATCAAAGACCTTAAGGTCAAAGGCTCGTCGCAGACATTGAAGCGCGGCACATTGGTGAAAAATATTCGCCTTACCAACTCGCCAGCCGAGATTGAGGGGCGCGCCGGAGGTAGCACCATGGTACTTAAAGCCGAGTTTTTGAAAAAAGTATAACCTAGGATGGAAGCAATACAACCGGGCGGCATTGGCTTCTACGTGCTGTCGCTAGTGATTTCGGGCGGCCTCTTTCTGCTGTGGCGGCGGTTGTTTCGGCGGCTCTTCGCGGCGGAGACCGTCGTAGTTATTGCCACCGCCATGACGTCTATCATCACCACGCCCATCGTGCTGCTGGCCGTGCTGTGGCTGGTGGCGCAGTTTCAGCGGCCCTAAGTCCGGTCATTTTGCTTATGCGCAGCGAAGAAGAAAAAATGCTGGCCGGCGAGCTCTACGCCGCTTTCGACCCCGCCCTAGTAGCCGCCCGCACCCGCACCAAACGCCTGCTGCACCGTCTCAACGTGACGGAGTACGTGGTAGGCGACGCGGCCCGAGGCATCCTGGCCGAGTTACTACCGCACGCCGGCAAAAACCTGTGGGTAGAACCGCCTTTTCATTGCGACTACGGCCGCCATATTCGCTGCGGCGACAACGTGTATTTTAATGTCAACTGTGTAGTGCTCGACGCGGCGCTCATCACCATCGGCTCCAACGTATTGTTTGGGCCCGGTGTGCAGCTCTACGCTGCCACGCACCCGCTCGATGCCGTGGTGCGCCGCACTCTAGAGCTTGCCCGGCCCATTACCATTGGCAGCGACTGCTGGTTTGGGGGCGGTGCTATCGTCTGCCCCGGCGTAACCATCGGCGATGGCTGTGTGATTGGCGCTGGGTCGGTGGTAACCAGGGATATACCAGCCTATTCGCTGGCGGTAGGCAACCCGGCGCGGGTAGTCAAAAGCTTAGTGTAGCTTAAACTGTGAGAGTACAGGCTACAGCAGATTAGTCGCCTCTTGTAGCAGCCGCTGCTTCTCAATGGGCACCACGCCTACTTGCTCGCACACTAGGCCGCCGCCTAGGTTAGCTAGTGCGGCAGTGAAGGCGGCCGGCTGGCCTAGTGCCACGCAGCACGCCGCGATGCTGATAACCGTATCGCCCGCACCCGACACGTCGGAAATAGTGCGTAAGTGAGCCGGTATGTATGTTTTTTCGTTGCGTTGCTGGGCAAATACACCGTACTCGGACAGTGTTACCAGCACAATTTCGGGTGATAGCACCTCGCGCAAGCGGGCTACAGCCGCTTCGAAGCCAGAGCGGTCCGCGTCGGGCGTACCAAACTCAAGCTTCAAGCCCTCGCGTAATTCTTTCAGATTTGGCTTGAACAGCGTGCAGTGCTGATAGGCCAGAAAATTCTTTTTCTTGGGGTCTACCACCGTGGGCACGCCGCGCTCGCGGGCGCGGGCAATGCATTGGTTGATAACAGCTTCGCTGAGTACTCCTTTGTCGTAGTCTTCAAAAATAACCACGTCGGCGCGGGGCAGCAGGTCATCGAAGGCGCTTAGTAGCTGGGTGGCTTCCTCGGTATTGAGGTTGGTTTCAACCTCCGAGTCGATGCGCACCAACTGCTGGCCGTGAGCCAGAATGCGTTGCTTGAAGGTAGTAGGGCGGTGCGCGCTACGGACGATGCCATCAGCGGGTAGGTGATGGGTGTGTAGTAGGCCCAGCAGCTGGTCGCCGCCCTGGTCGTCGCCTACCACCGAGCATAGCAGCGGCGTGGCCCCTAGGGCTTGCACGTTGAGGGCTACGTTGGCCGCCCCTCCAAGGCGCTGCTCGTTGCGCTCCACATTCACTACAGGCACTGGCGCCTCGGGGGAGAGACGACTGGCGCGGCCCCACACGTAGGCATCGACCATGACATCGCCTACGATGAGGACGTGCAGCTTGTCGAATTGTTGAAAGAGCGTGGCGAGTGGGGTAGGGGCAGGCATGGGGCAAAATTAGGCGTAGCTGGCGAGGTTCGCGAAGCCAGCTAGCTGTGCTGGCCACCTAAGTAAGCCAGCGCGAGGATAGTGAGTTTATAGTCAGAATGGTAAAGTTTAGGCTTTTATACTGCAAGCGAATAAGTCAATGCACTTGCGCAGTGAAAGTCCCCTGCTACTGAGTTGTGCCGCGCGGGAGTAATATATTCAGGCTGGTACCCATTCGGCAGGCAATCGCCATCTAAAATAGCATCGAGAACGGCTTTTCTAGCCTTTCGATTAGCATAGGTGCCTTAGCTTCTAACGAGCTATTTGGAAACGATAAGCTTGCGATTGAACATAAGCTCACATATCGAATATAAAAAATACAGTGATTTATATTGATTTGATTATGATGAACAGTAATAAATAAAAATACTGCTCTGTCATAGGTTTTTATAAATCAATGTTAAATAATATAAATATGTTTATTATTCTTTGTAAAAATTTTGTGTTTATACGCTAAATATAAATAGACATTAAAGATTCTAGTAGGCAATAAGTTATTAAGTGAATATTATAAGAAAGAGCGCCGGTTTCACAGCGCACGCCAAGCTCCTAGTTCTCTTTGTAAGTGGGAAAAAACAGTGTTAAGCCTTAGCGTAGTCAGCGTAAGAACTGCGTTTGCAGGGCAGTAAGCAACATACGCTGGCTCTTAGCTGAAGCATGTTTCTTAATGAATAATTAATTGATTTATAGGTAATTGCCTATAACGGGTTTCTCATGGAATACTGTGACGCTTAATGTCTAAGACAAGGCGGCTAACGAACTCAGAATAAATTTCTAAGTCATTCACCAGGCATCAAATAAGGTGAATATAGTGGCGTAGCGCACCTAAGTATTGCGGTGAACGCTGGCCCTAAGACGCCTGAGAAAAGGGGCAACTATTACTCTTTTGAGAGCTATCCGGTAAGTGGGCTACCACGATAAGTTGGATACCTACTATATAGAAGCAAAGTAGCCTTTTGGCTGTTTCAAAGAAGCTTCCAGGTTTGCCATTTATTGCAAAAATAGGTTATATCCTTTCCGGCCTAACCCGTTTGGACAATGCCTTTAAATTGATAAGATAATTATTATAAGTAATTGGTATATTTGCCTTTATCCTTCCCTTCCCACCTTTCTTTTGTGCAAATATGTTTAAAAAAATACTTTTTGTTTTAATGTCGTTGATGAGTTGCTATAGCTCGGCTAATGCAACAAAATATTTTATCAGTGCCACTGGCGATGATACGCAACCGGGTACAAGTGCGGCTACAGCTTGGCGCACTATTGGGAAGGTGAACAGTCAGACTTTTCAACCTGGCGACCGTGTTCTGTTTGAGGCTGGCCAGACGTTCAGCGGTAGTATTTGGCTGCAAGGTGCCGGTACTACCGCCCAGCCCATAATAGTAAGCTCATACGGAGTGGGGCAGGCTACTATCAGCAGCGGCACTTCAGCGGGCTTTTACAGCTACAATAGCGCTGGCATCGAGCTACGACGATTAACATTTATGGGTGCTGGGCAGCTTACCAATGTTGAATCAGGCGTTACATTTTACCTGGATGCGCCTAATACTAACCTGAACTATCTGCGCCTTGACAGTCTAGATGTCAGTGGCTACCTTTACTCGGGCATAAATATATTTAGCTACAATAACGCTAGTGGCTACTCTGATGTGCGTCTCAATTACTGCAAGACGCATGACATTGGAGAAGGTGGTATTTCCTCTAGCTCGCAGGCTTTAAAGGCGCACCATAATTGGTACTTGACTAACTGCCAAGCATATAATATTACGGGCCGTTCGGAGGTGGGAAATCATAGTACTGGCAGCGGCATTGTGCTAGCGGGCGTTGATGGTGCTCTGATTGAACATTGCCTGGCGCACCACAATGGTGCACTTAATGGCAATTACTCAGGCGGACCGGCGGGTATCTGGGGCTACAGCTGCAATAACCTTGTGATTCAATATTCTGAGGCGCACCACAATGAGTCGGGCTCGCAGTTCGACGGTGGGGGTTTCGACTTAGATGGGGGCTGCACTAACTCGGTGATGCAGTACAACTACTCACACGATAATAGTGGCCCCGGTTTTTTGCTTTCGCAGTACTATGGAGCTTATGCAATGCATGACCTGATAGTGCGCTACAATGTGAGTGACAACGATGCCCGCCGCAATAGCCAGGGTGCCCTAGAGGTGTGGTCATCGGGTGCTAGCGGTGGCATTGTGAATGCAGCTTTCTACAACAATACTGTGCGGCTAGGCACGGCTACTGATAACTCGCAAGCCAAGGCAGTGAAAGTGATGAGCTGCGACTATACTAACCTGAGCTTTCGTAATAACGTGTTTAAAACTAGTGGCGGTGTGCCCGCATTTAGTACTATTTGCTCTGTTAACCTTAGTTTACAAGGAAATAGCTACTGGAATAGCGACCAAGCGTTCTATATCAACTGGAACGGTGCTGCCTATTACGACCTAGCTGCCTTTCGCGCCGCTACCGGCCAAGAGCGGATGTCTGATGGCCGCTTGACGGGCATCAGCAATGACCCCCAACTGCCCAACGCTAACCTTGCCCAAGCCCCCTTGTACAGTTCTCCGCTTCGTCAGGCGGGTATCAATCTGTGGGCAGAATTTAAGGTTGACCCTGGCACGCATGACTTTGCTAATACTCCGCTTCCAACTGCCCCTACGGCTAGCAGCGTCGGCGCTTTTGAGATAAGTGAGGGGCCTTTGCCAGTGGTGCTTACAGGCTTCACAGCGCAGCGGACCCAGGCTGGGGCGTTGCTACGCTGGGGTACGGCCTCGGAGCAAAACAACGCTTATTTTACTATCGAGTTCAGTCTCGATGGGCGCGTCTTCACTCCGCTTGCCCAGGTATCAGGCCAGGGCACTAGCGCGCAGGCTCATGCTTATCAATACACAGATGCTAAGCTGAATCTCTACCCAGCGCAATTAGTGTATTACCGTCTGCACCAAGTGGATACGAATAACCAAGGCACGTATTCACCAGTATGCACACTGCGCAATGATGGCCCGGCTACAGCACAGCTACAGGTTTATCCTAGCCCAGCCGCAGCTGCCACCATCGTACTGGTAGCTGGTGCCACAGACAAGACCGTTCAGTTGCTGAATACCCGTGGTCAGTTGCTGGCTATAGTGCCCACCAAAGAGGATGGTACGGCCGAGATACTAACGGCTGGCCTAGCGCCAGGCTTGTATCTGGTGCGGAACGGAGCGCAGAGCGCTAAATTGTTGCTTACGCCCTAGTGTTGGGGTAGCCTCGCTACTGCTGTTAGCCCTAAGGATTCACCTCGCGCCAGCAGCAGTTGGTAGGCGGGCTCCCACTCGTTGGGCACCTCGCCCTCCAGAATAGCTTCAAGCACCGCTTCTTTTAGCTCACCCACTTGGCGCGAGGGCTTAAGACCAAAGGTTTCCATGATGACCTCGCCAGTGATAACGGGCTTAAAGTTGCGGAGGTGGTCCTTAGCTTCGATTTCGCGTAGCTTCTCCTCCACAATGTCGAAGTTTCGCAGGTAGCGCGCTTTGCGCTGGTGGTCTTTGCTGGTGATGTCGGCTCGGCAGAGCAGCATGAGGTGGTCGATGTCGTCGCCGGCTTCGAAGAGCAAACGGCGCACGGCCGAGTCAGTCACGATTTCCTTGCTCAGCGCAATAGGGCGCAAGTGTAGGCGCACCAGCTTCTGCACCATACGCATTTCCTCCCCTAGGGGCAGTTTGAGGTCGGTGAAGATGCCCGGCACCCAGCGGGCACCTTTGTCTTCGTGGCCATGGAAGGTCCAGCCGATTTTGGGGTCGAGGCGCTTGCTGGCCGGCTTAGCAATGTCGTGCAAGATGGCCGCCCAACGCAGCCACAGGTCGCCGCCAGCCGCCGCCACGTTGTCGAGTACCTGCAGGGTGTGGTAGAAGTTATCCTTATGGGCATGCTGGCCAACTTTTTCCACGCCATACAGCTGCGCCATTTTTGGAAAAATAAGCTGCAACAAGCCTGTTTGAAACAGCAGCTTGAAGCCGTAGCTGGGCACTGGCGACTCCACAATTTTATTGAGCTCTATCGTGATGCGCTCCTGCGACACAATTTTAATACGCTCTTTATTGCGGGCAATGGCATCGTAGGTATCGGGCTCGATGTCAAAGTTGAGTTGCGAGGCAAAGCGGATGGCCCGCATCATGCGCAGCGGGTCGTCGGAGAACGTGATATCGGGACCTAGGGGCGTGCGGATGGTCTTGGCGGCCAGGTCCTTCATGCCATCGTAGCGGTCCACGAGCGCGCCGAAGTCCTCGGCATTGAGGCTGAGACCTAGGGCGTTGATAGTGAAGTCGCGGCGGGCCAAGTCGTCTTCGAGCGTGCCGGCTTCGACCTCGGGCTTGCGGCTATCGGAGCGGTAGCTCTCCTTGCGGGCGCCCACAAACTCAATTTCGCCCGCTTCCTCGGTAGGCAGCATAGCCGTGCCGAAGTTTTTAAATACTGAGACGCGGCCGCGGCCCGGCAACCTTTTGCCTACGGCCTGCGCCAGCTTAATGCCATCGCCTACTGTCACGACATCAATGTCTTTGCTGCCTCGTTTTAAGACCAAGTCGCGCACATAGCCGCCGATGACGTAGGCCGGCTGGCCAAGCTCGTGGGCCGCGTCGGCAATAGTGCGAAAAATGGGGAGGTCGGGCAGCGTGGGCGTGGTCATGGGCGCAAAATTACGCCCGGTTGTAGTGCGAGCTTTCAGTCCGCGCGTTATTACGCATCGAACTCGCGGACTGAAAGCCCGCGCTACTCACTCGCGCACCACTTCGAGGGTGCCGCCGGCCCCTAGGCGCACCACCCGCGAGGGGGCCACGCGGGTGGTATCGTCTTGGCGCCAATTCACCACGTAGTCGACCCCGCGTACGATGGCTGGCGAAACCTCGGCAAAAATGGCCGGCGTGGGCTCGCCGCTTTTGTTGGCCGAAGTCGAAACTAGGCCATGGCCCAGGCGGCGCACCACTTTGTGGCAAAATTCATCTTGTGCAATGCGCAGGCCCACAGTGCCATCGGGTGCTACAAGGCCCGGCGCTACAGCTCGGCTAGCGGGCAGTAGGTAGGTGGTAGGGCGAGTTTGGGCATTGATGGCGGCTTCTAGCTCGGCGGGCACTTTGCTGGCATAGCGGGTCAGCATTTCTAGGTCGGCCACCAGCACAATGCTGGGCTTACCCTCGGGTCGGCCTTTTAGCTGGTATAGCTTCTCGACGGCGCGCGGCACTTCGGCATCGCAGCCCAGGCCCCACACGGTATCGGTAGGGTATAGAATAATCTGCTGCGCGAGCAAAATGTCAACGGCAGAATCGACTTCTTGGCGGAAAAAACTAGTGGACATAGTAAAGAGCAGGATGAGCACAAAAACGGTGCGGCGGCACAAGGCCAGCTATAAGCGGCAACCACGCCGCCCGCGCATCGTTCACGGTGCAGCTACAAATATTGCGCCGCCTCATGCCCTCTCACCTCATTGAAACCGACGTATTGCGCCTCGCCTATGAGCAGCGTGGCCCTGCCCAAGCCCCAGTAGCGTTGTTGCTGCACGGCTTCCCAGACGATTTCCATACTTGGAATGACGTATCGACTCAGCTAGTGGCGGCTGGCTACCAAACTATTGCGCCCTCTATGCGGGGCTGCGGCAACTCAGTCTTTCTTGATGCTGATACGCCACGTAGTGGCCAGACGACCGCGCTTGCCCAGGATGCTATCGACCTGCTCGACCACCTAGGTATCGAAAAAGTGACGGTGGTGGGCCACGACTGGGGCGCCCGCGCTGGCTACCTTGTGGCTGCCCTCTGGCCCGAGCGTGTCGAGAAGCTGGTAGTTGCGTCGGTGGGCTACGAAACTGGCATCAAGCCCGGCGAAAAGATTCCGGTTGAGCAGATTCATGCCTATTGGTACCAGTGGTTTTTCCACTCAGAGCGCGGGCACGAGGCGTTGAAGAACAATCGTCGTGAGTTTTGCCGCTACATCTGGCACGCGTGGTCGCCGACCATGCAGTTCGACGACGCCACGTTCGAGCGCACGGCTGCCTCTTGGGACAATCCCGACTGGGTCGACATCGTGCTGCATTCCTACTGCTTTCGCTGGGGAGCCGCGCCACCCGACCCACGCTATGAGGCGCTAGAAAAGCAGCTGGAGCCGCAGCCCAAAATCAATGTGCCTACTATACTCCTGCATGGCGAGTTGGATGGGGCCAGCTTGGTAACTTCTTCTGAAAATAAGGAGCAGTATTTCAGCGGCCCGTATGAACGGCGCGTGCTGGCAGGCGTGGGCCACTACGTGCCCCGCGAGGCACCTAGCGCCGTAGTCGATGCGGTGCTGAGCAACTTATGATATGCTCTGGCACAGCTCGACCAGTACGCCGCCCGCGCTTTTGGGGTGCACAAAACACACGAGCTTATTGTCGGCACCGCGCTTAGGCTGTTCATTGAGTAGTGTAAAGCCTTCAGTGCGCAGCCGAGCCATTTCGGCCACAATATCATCGACCTCGAACGCGACGTGGTGAATGCCCTCGGGCTTCTTCTCCAAGAACTTGGTGATGGCGCTATCGGGGCTGGTACCCGCCAATAGCTCGATTTTGGAGCCGCCCACTTGGAAGAATACCGTGTCAACGGCCTCGCTAGCTACGTGCTCAGTTTTGTAAGGCGGCTGGCCTAGTAGGCGGGTGTAGAGGTCAGTAGCGGCGGCAAGGTCGCGCACGGCGAGGCCTAGGTGTTCAAGATTGGTGAGCATGGCAGGCAAACGAGCAAAACGCGAATGTAGGGCGATGCGCTATAGAGCAGCGCCAAGCCCGACCGCAGTTGAGTATTATTCAGCTATTTTTGTGAGCTAAAAAAACTGTTTAGGCCAAAATTCTGTTTCAGAAGCAGCCTACACCTAACTTTAGCTTTTACTCGATAAATCCAGCCCAGCGCCATGCTTAAGCTACCTATCTATCTGGACAACAACGCCACCACGCCGCTCGACCCGCGCGTGCTGGAGGCCATGATGCCCTACCTCACCGACGTGTTCGGTAATGCTGCTTCGCGTAACCACCCCTTCGGCTGGGCCGCCGAAGAAGGCGTGGACTACGCTCGCACGCAAATCAGTCAGCTCATCAACTGTGACCCCAAGGAGATTATCTTCACTAGCGGTGCTACCGAAGGTGATAACTTGGGTATCAAAGGGGTGTTTGAAATGTATAGCCAGCGCGGCAACCATATCATCACCGCTACTACCGAGCACAAAGCAGTGCTTGATACTTGTAAGCACATCGAGAAGCTTGGTGGCAAGGTGACCTATCTGCCCGTAAACGAGCAAGGTCTCATTAGCCTCGACGAACTGGAAGCTGCCATGACGCCCCAGACCATTCTGGTGACCATCATGTACGGCAACAACGAAACCGGCACGGTGCAGCCCATCCGTGAAATTGCCGCCATCGCTCACAAGCACGGCGCGCTATTTATGACCGATGGCACCCAAGCTGTGGGTAAGATTCCGGTGGATGTACTGGCCGATGGCATCGACCTGATGGCCTTCACAGCTCACAAAATGTATGGTCCTAAGGGCGTAGGTGCACTTTATGTGCGTCGCAAAAACCCGCGGGTGAAAGTTACCGCCCAAATGGATGGTGGTGGACACGAGCGCGGCATGCGTTCGGGTACTCTCAACGTGCCCGGTATCGTAGGTTTCGGCAAAGCTTGTGAATTGGCTCGCCTTGAAATGGCCGCCGATGCCGAGCGCCTTAGCAAGCTGCGCGACCAGCTCGAAGCTGAGCTGCTGACCCTCGAAGAGAGCTACGTAAACGGCTCGCGCGAGTACCGCTTGCCCCACGTGACGAACATCAGCTTCAAGTACGTGGAAGGCGAAGGCCTGATGATGGGCGTGAAAGACCTGGCTGTATCGTCGGGCTCGGCCTGCACCTCGGCTTCGCTTGAGCCTAGCTACGTACTCAAGGCCCTGGGCCTGAGCGACGACTTGGCTCACAGCAGCCTGCGCTTCGGCTTGAGTCGCTTTACTACCGACGAGCAAATCGCATACGCCATCAACCACGTAAAAGAGGCTGTGACCAAGCTCCGCGAGATGTCGCCGCTGTGGGAAATGCACAAAGAAGGCGTTGACCTTAGCACCATCGAGTGGGCCGAGCACTAGGCCTTCGATTAAAAATTGAGAACTAAAAAAGTTGAGGATGGCTGCTATATCCATCCTCAACCACTCAATTTTTAATTCATGCTTTTTAATTTTTAAATTTCCAACATACCATGGCTTACTCCGATAAGGTAATCGACCATTACAGCAACCCGCGCAACGTGGGCACGCTGGACAAAAGCAAGAAGACGGTAGGCACCGGCCTGGTTGGTGCCCCCGAGTGCGGCGACGTAATGCGCCTGCAAATCGAGGTGGATGAGACCACGAACACCATCACCGATGCCAAGTTCAAGACCTTCGGCTGCGGCTCGGCCATCGCGTCGTCGTCGCTAGCTACGGAGTGGCTGAAAGGCAAGACGGTTGACGAGGCCCTGGCCATCGACAACATGGAGATTGTGGAAGAACTGGCCCTGCCGCCCGTAAAAATCCACTGCTCGGTACTGGCCGAAGATGCCATCAAAATGGCCATCAACGACTACCGCGTAAAGAACGGCCTACCGGCTCTCGAGCTAGAGAAGTCGCACCACTAGGTTGCTTGTAGCGCTATGCGCTAGGTCACCCAGAATTTTAGTAAGCTCTCACGGTCACATTGGCCGTGGGAGCTTACTTTTTTCATTTATTTAGAATCCTTCTTAGCAGTATCTTTGTTATAACAATGCCGCTCGCTACACCTACAGCGTTCGGCGACTATTCTTCTACGAGCACCTGCCAACTAGCTATATGATAACCGTTTCGGATAAAGCCAAAGATAAAATTGAGCATCTGATGCATGATTCACAGCTCGATGCTAGCTACCGCCTGCGAGCGTCGGTGGCCGGTGGCGGCTGCTCGGGTCTAAGCTACAAGCTAGATTTTGACAACGAAACCCGTCCTATGGACCAGGAATTTGAAGACAAAGGCGTGCGGGTAGTGGTAGATATGAAAAGCTTCCTGTACCTAGCCGGCACCGAACTAGACTTTTCGGACGGCCTAAATGGCAAAGGCTTTCAGTTCCATAACCCGAATGCTTCGCGTTCGTGTGGTTGCGGCGAGAGCTTCTCGGTGTAATTGATACAATTGTCTATTAAGCAAAGAAGCCCTAGGTACACTGTACCTAGGGCTTCTTTGCTTAATAGACAATTACTAAAGACCTTACTGCTTCGTAAAGCGTAGCGTACGCGTTTGCTCCGGTAATACTATGCGTAGCAAGTAGGTGCCAGCTGGTAGCGAACTCACGCTGAGTTGGCCCGAAGCAGGTAGGGTGGCAGTTTGCACTAAGTAGCCAGCTAGGTCAAATAGCTGTACAGTGCGGCCAGCGGCTAAGGCTATTACCAGTTGGTCATGAGCTGGATTAGGGTAAAGGTCCAGTGTAGAGGCCGAGCCAGCTAGCGTTACGACAGGGGAGTAGGTAGCGGTATTATTGGTATCAACCTGGCGCAGGCGGTAGTAAAGCTGACAGGCCGGAGCCGCGTTGTCAAGGCGGCTATAGTAGTGCGCTTGCGTAGTAGTACCATTGGCAGGAACAGTGGCACCACTGGTGAACAAGCGGCCGTCTAGGCTGCGCTGAATCTCAAAATAGGCACTGCGCTGTTCAGAAGCTGTCGCCCAATCTATCTTCACAGTGCCGTTAGCTTGGCGAGTGGCATTGAAGCTAGTGAGCGTAACGGGCAGCGGGTTGGCGCTGGCATCGGCGCTGGTGCTAGCCAGGGCAAACTCGGAGAAGCTAGTAAAAGTGGCTGAGGTGAGTGTGCTAGCCGAAGCACCACTGCGACCGATATTAGTCCAGGGTTGGGTAGCATCTGCGCGTTTAGCTACTACCAGCGTGGTGGCGGTTGGGTCGGTTACGCCGTCGCTAGAAGCAAAAGGAATACTGATAGTGCCGCTGAAGCCGCTAGGTTGCGTCGGAGTAGCACCGCTGAATGGAGTGATAGTAAACCAATTTGCTTTGCTGACGCGAGCAAGGTCGCTGCCCGTTACGTTCTGGCCGGGGTCGCCCTCAAACTGCTCGGCGCGGTAAGTGGTCGTGCTGGTTTGCGTATTGACGTTTAGAACGATAGGATGGTACGACGAGCCCTTGCCGACGGGAAAGGTATACGAAGTGTAAATGCCAGTACCATTAGCTACACTTGGTACTAGGCGTGCTACTGTCCCGTTCACAAAGCTGCTCGCCGAGCCGCCAGTCACGGTAGCAGTTGGCAGCATGGTCAGCATATTGCTAGTTGTGGTGCTGAGCAAGCCACTGGTAAGGGCTAGCCCACTGCTGAGCGTGACGGGTGTTTGCAAGGTCACCCCCGCGGCGTTGTTGATTTCCAACTGCGCATCGGGCCCTAGGTATGACGTGGCACTTGCAGGGTCGCCAAGCGAAGTGCCGGCTAGTACTTGAGGTGCGGTGCCCTGCAACACCAGTCGGCGGCCGGTCGCGGTTGCAGTAGCCGCCTTAAGCTGAAAGTTGCCAGCGTTGGCTAGGTTACCCTTTAGCACCGTAGTGCCATTGATAGTAACCAAAAAAGTAACACCGCTCTCAATGGTCAGGTTACCATTGATGGTGAATGTGTTGCCGCCACTCGTTCCATAAGAACTGGCGCCGCCTCGCTGAAAAATCAGGTTGCCGTAGGTGCGCGCCGAGCCACTGATGGTAGTGCTGAAGCCCGGTATCCGAAAGAAAAAATTGCCTGTTTCGGTGCCGGCCGCGCCAGACAGGTTTTCGACCAGTGTGGTATTGCTACGTACGGTGCGGTGGTAAAAGCTGCCGCCGTTTAGCAAAAAGACTGTGGGGCTGGTTCCGGCAGGGTCGAAAACATCGCCGGCGGCCGCGCCCGACACATTGATGAACGCACCCTTAGTGGCAATGTAAAGGGCCGTGTCGCCAGCCACGGTGCGCGATAAGGCCAGCGCCGGCGCGTTATTAGCGCTGGTAGAGATAGTGTTGGTTAGCGGAATAACGCACAGGATAGAATCGCCCGCCGCGGGCCGAATGCGCAAGGAACTAACCGTAACTGCCGAAGGGGGCACCGTCGCACTATTGCCTAGGTTTACAGTGTACTTGCCGGTTACGTAGCGGTGGTCGAGTACTACATCGTCGGTGCTGGCGGGCACTGAGCCATTTTCCCAGTTGGCAGCGTCGAACCAGGAAGTAGTACCCGCCGCGCCCGTCCAGCGCTTGGCCACCAATGGCGTCACAACTACGCCACTCGCCGCCAGGTTGGTCGTGACTGCTCCATTGGTATTAGCTATAGTAGCGCTCGCCGACCCTAGGGGAGCCCCGCTGGCCAGTCGCACATAGACGGTAGAGGCGGCTAAGGTAGTGCTGCCACCTAGGGCAATACTGGCCGAGGAGCCGTAGCTACGACCATCCAGCGACACCTCGAAATTGGTAGTGGATACATTGATAGCGAGTGTATTGCCATCTAGGGCATTGCCACTGACCTGGTACGTCTGGGCCGCCGAAGCAGTGCCGGCCGCCGCGGCAAAGCCAGATAAAGAAGCTGGACTGACGGTAACGGTAGGCACGGTAACAGTAAAAGGCGCAGCCGAAGTAGCTGTGCCACCCGATGTGGTGACCGCGATAGGCCCGGTGCTAGCGCCGCTTGGCACGGTGGCTGTGAGCGTCGTCGTATTAGTAATGACTACGCTAGAAGCAGCTACGCCATTGAAAGCCACGCTAGTGCTAGCGGTGAAGTAAGCGCCCGTGATGGTTACGTTGGTACCTGCTGGCCCCGAAGTGGGCGTGAAATTGCTGACAGTCGGGGCGTTGGTAGCGGTGGCTACGCCCGATATCTTGACATCATCAATACTAAACGAGCCAGAGCTTGCGGCTTCGGCATTGAATCCGTAGAAGCGGAATGTGATGGGGCTGCTCACGTTGGTGTAGCCCGTGCCACCTAGGGTTATGGTACTACCTGTTTGGGCCGTAGTGGCAGCGTCGGTCACCTGAAAGACGTTGCTCGCTACTACACTGAGAGTTGTATTTGCGGACGAAATCGACGCGGGTAGATTCGTAGTGTAGTTATCGGCGCTCGACCGCACCGCATATTGGCGAACACCCGTGCTAGTTCGTTGTAGGGTAAAAGTGATGTTGCTGATTGAAAGGACAAAGCCCGCCTGCGGGGTAAGCGCGACGGTGTAATACTTGCCAGCATCAACTGCTCCCGTGAAGGTATCGCTGCCATCTGTGGCACCCGTAGGCCAGCCGGTGAAAGTGAAGCGGCTGCCTGCACTAGGGTTAGCCGACGTGCCGACCGCGGCGAATGACCCAAACGTAACGCCCGTAGCTGATGGTGCCAGCGTGGGGTCGGTGGTGCCAGTGCTCGAAGTGACATTGGTAAATGGGTAAGTGCCAGAGAATGTTTGCCCTAACCCAAGCAGTGGCAGCACCAGCAGCGATAGTGTGAAAAATAGTTTAGTAGCAGAGGCGTTGAAATAAGTAGCTGTAAAAGTTTGGTGCATAGAATGAAGTAAGAATAGAACGATAGCGAGAGGAAGAAAACGATTAAGTGCTTGAAATAACTTGTAATAAGGTGCACATTCCTCCAAAGCTAAGTCATGGATTTCGAATGATATACATAGTGCAAATGTTTGAGTATCATTTGCAAGTTATTCTTGATTCGATGCTATGCTTAAGTGGGTCTGCCAATTGCATAAAACATATAAGACATTCTATTTATTTTGATTCTTAAAATAGCATTTGCAGCACAAGCACAAAAAAGCCGCCCTAGGTAGCACCTAGGGCGGCTTTGCAAGGCCACGTGAATTAGCTGCCTACTCCCAGAGCGGATAATGCTCTAGCTGCACTTCCTGGCCAAAGAAGATGCGCGTGCTTTCTTCGAATGAGCGTGTGAAATCGCTCACGTAGAAGTGGTGCGCAGGCGCGGTTTCGGCGGGTGCGGCGAGCAGTTGGCGGGCCGCCAGTGCTTCGGCTACGGTGGTAGCCACCACATCTGAGGGGTCGAGCACGGCCACGCTACCTTGGTAGTGGGCTTCCATTTGAGGCTTGATGAGCGGGAAGTGAGTGCAGGCCAGCAGCAACGCATCAATGCCGTGCAGGGTAGGGTGGTCGAGGTAAGCGCGGATAATCTCCTCCGACACTCGGCCATTGAAGAAGCCTTCCTCAATCATGGGCACGAGCAGCGGGGTAGCTAGCGCGTGCAGGTCTACGCCTAGGTCGAGCTGGTCGATTTTTTTGCGGTAAATGTTGGAGCCCACCGTTTGCTTGGTGCCGATGAGGCCCACTGGCCGGCCCGCGTAGTGCCGGCCTACGTGCTGCACCACGGGGTCTATCATGCCCACTACCTGGGCTTTAGAGCCCACGTACTCGCGCACCAACTCGTAGGCAGCGGCGCTGGCCGAGTTGCAAGCAATGAGGATGAGCTTGCAATGCTGGCGCAGCAGTACATCGCAAATTTTGATGGAGTAAGCCTGGATGGCGGCGGTGCTTTTCTCGCCGTAGGGTAGGTGTGCCGTGTCGCCGAAGTACACCAGCCGCTCGTGGGGCAGGCGCTGAGCCACGGCGCGAGCCACGGTGAGCCCCCCAATGCCGGAGTCGAAAATACCGATGGGCCGGGCAGTGCCGGCAGTAGCAGCAGTAGTCATAAGTAGGCGCAAAGGTCGGGGCCGGCCAGCGGATAGGCCGGGCCGCGCACGGCCGATAGTTGGAATAATGCGGCGCTTTGTTTAGTTTTAAGGCGCTTCCCACCTTAGGCTCACTTCGTTATGAGTGCAGTTTTGCGCGAGATAGACCAAGCCCTGGCAGGCTACGCGACCCAGCACCGGGCCCGCCCCGTGGCCGTGTACCTAGGCGAGCGTAAGCTCACGCAACTCATCCTGGATATCGCCTTGCTGGGCGAGCTGCCAGCGCTTAGCACTGCGGAAGGCCGCCCGCTGGCGTACCGCAACCTAGATTTGCTGCGCGATGAAGTAAACGTAGACGGTGTGCGCGTGATTTAATGGCTCTTACTGCGGGCGCTTACTACTTGGCAAATCGCTCTAGCAGAACGACTGGACTGCCATTGTACTCGGTGCGGGCGTACTCGTGGTAGCCCAGCCGGGCCGCTACGCGTAGGGAAGGCTCGTTGGCCACGTCGATGAGGCACACCGTGCGAGGCTGCGCAAAGTGCGCATCGCCCCACACGAGCGTCGCGCGCACGGCTTCGGTGGCGTAGCCTTTGCCATGGGTATGTGGGGCTAGTATCCAGCCGGCCTCTGGCCACTCACCTAGGGCGGGAGTGATATCGCGCTGAAAATTAGCGAATCCAACGGCACCGATAAATTGACCGGTGGCTTTCTCTTCGACGGCCCAATAGCCAAAGCCGCACACTGGCCACAGGCCGGCACTACGCAGCAGCCGAGACCACACCTCGGGCGCCGGTAGCGGCTGGCCCCCTAGGTACTGGTAAAACGCGGGTTGCTGCCACATAGCCAGCAGGGGCGCAAAGTCACTGGCGCGGTAGCCGCGCAGCCGCAAGCGCTCGGTTTCGATAACAGGAGCTTCCATTAGAGCAGCGGTTGCACGGTGCGCCATACAGTGCGCGCCACTAGGCGGTGGCCTTCGGGAGTAGGGTGGATGCCGTCGGCCTGGTTGAGCTTGGCGATGCCGCCTACATTTTCGAGCAGAAACGGAATGAGCGTGAGCTTATTCTTAGTGGCAATGTCGGCGTAGAGCTGTTTGAACTCGGCGGCGTAGGCCGGGCCCATGTTGGGCGGAATCTGCATGCCCGCAAGCACGATTTTGGTCTGCGGCGACTCTTGGCGCACCGTGTCGATAATGGCTTGCAGGTTCTTGCGCGTGTCAGTGAGGGGTAGGCCGCGCAGGCCATCGTTGCCACCTAGCTCCAGCACGAACACGTGCACGGGCTGTCGGCTTAGCACCCAGTGCAGGCGCGAGCGGCCGCCGGCGGTGGTTTCGCCGCTGAGGCCAGCGTTGACGACTGTGTAGGGCAGGTGCAGCGAATCGACCTTGTTGCCAATGAGCGCTGGGTAGGCCTCGTCGGGGTCTACCCCTAGGCCCGCCGTAATGCTGTCGCCAAAAAACAAGATGGTTTGCTGCGACTTGGCGGCCGGGGCTTCGGCCGTCGTAGTAGCGGCGGGCGCGGCCGCGGTGGTGGCGGGGGTGTCGGAGTGGCAGCCAGCAGCCAGCAGGGCTAGCAGCAGAGCGCTTCCAGGCAAGTACTTCATAGAGACAAAAGCAAAAACAATCGAAAGTATAGGCCGCCGTTGCGCGTCCTACGTAGCCTATAACCTTTAGGGAGAAGATTTTCTTCCCAACAAGCTTTTTCTATCCTGTTAAATAATGTCATGCTGACGAAGGAAGCATCTTGCTTGCTTCGTTGACTTAGTTAAACGGGCCTGCCAAGATGCTTCCTTCGTCAGCATGACAGCCATGTTGGTGGTCCCCCCTTACCAAAAAATTGAATGACTAGCCTTCAAGTCGAAAACCTCACCAAAACCTATACCAGTGCTGGCCGCCAGCTGACGGTACTGCACGAAGTCAGCTTTAGCTTGCAGCCCGCCGATACGTTTGCCATCGTGGGGCCGTCGGGCAGCGGCAAAACCACGCTGCTAGGCCTGTGCGCCGGCCTCGACCGCGCCAGCAGTGGCAGCGTGTGGCTGCAAGGCATCCAGCTCGATAAGCTGAGCGAAGACCAGCGGGCGGCGGTGCGCAACCAGCACGTGGGCTTCATTTTTCAGAATTTTCAGCTGCTTCCCACTCTCACGGCCCTCGAAAATGTGCAGGTGCCCCTAGAGCTGCGCGGCGAGCGCAACGTAGCTCGCACCGCCCAGGCGCTGCTCGAGCGCGTGGGCCTGGGCGAGCGCGGGCACCACTACCCAGCCCAGTTGTCGGGCGGCGAGCAGCAGCGCGTGAGCCTAGCCCGCGCCTTCGCCAACCGCCCAGCCATCCTGTTTGCCGACGAGCCTACCGGCAACCTCGACCCCGACACTGGCGAAACGGTGCAGAAGCTTTTGTTCGACTTGAATAAGGAGGCCGGCACTACGCTGGTGCTAGTGACCCACGACCTGGAACTGGCCGCCAAAACCCAGCGCACCATGCGCATGCGCGGCGGCAAGGTGGTAGAAGAATCTGTTGGCACCGCATCCTAGGTTATGAATTTTAAGTGGTTATTAGCAATGGCGTGGCGCGACTCGCGCCGCAGCCGCTCGCGGCTGGCGCTGTTTATGTCGAGCATTGTGCTAGGCATCGCGGCGTTGGTGGGCATCAATTCGTTTGGCGACAATTTGGCGCGCAGCATTGGCGAGCAGGCGCGCGAGCTCCTAGGTGCCGATTTGGTGCTTTCCTCCAGCCAACCCTTCGATGCCAAGCTGGCGCCAACCCTGCAAAAGCTCGGGCAGCGGCGCAGCGACGAAGCCTCGTTTGCGTCGCTGGTGTCGTTTCCGCGCACGCAGGGCGTGCGGCTGGCACAGGTGCGGGCCCTAGGGCCGGGCTTTCCTTACTATGGCGACTGGGAAACGCAGCCCGCCGCTGCGGCTGCGCAGTTCAAAGCCGGCCAAAGCGTTGGTGCGCTGGTCGATGACGTGCTGCTGGCACAGTTCGACGTCCGGGTGGGCGACTCTGTTAAGGTTGGTACGCTGACCTTGCCCATTGTGGGGCGGGTGCTGAATACGCCGGGCCAAACGGGCTTTAGCTCGGCGGTAGCGCCCAAGGTATTTATCCCCAAGAGCCTGCTGGCGCGCACCAACCTCATCAAGCCTGGCAGCCGGGTGCAGTACCGCACCTACTACCAGTTTGCGCCTGCTACCGATGTGGCGGCCACCATCAAGCCGCTCGAAGCCAAGCTGGAAGCCAGTAACATCGACTCCGATACCGTGGCTAGCCGCCAGCAGCAGACTGGCCGCGCCTTCCGTGACCTCACACGCTTTCTGAGCCTGGTGGCCTTTGTGGCGCTGCTGCTGGGCTGCGTGGGCGTGGCCAGCGCCGTAAACCTCTACGTGCAGGAAAAGCTGGCCTCGGTGGCTGTGCTGCGCTGCCTGGGCGCGAGCGGCCGGCAGGCGCTGCTTATCTACCTCATTCAAACCTCGGGGCTCGGGCTGCTGGGGGCCATCATCGGGGCGGCCCTAGGTGCCGTGGTGCAGCTGGTGCTGCCCAAGGTGCTGGGCAGTTTCTTGCCAGTGGCTGTGAGCGTGGCGGTGTCGCCGAGTGCTGTGGCTATCGGGCTCGTAACGGGGCTAGCCATGGCGGTGCTGTTTGCGTTGCTGCCGCTGCTGAGCATCCGGCGGGTGTCGCCGTTGCGGGTGCTGCGCGCCTCGTTTGATGAAGACACTACGGCCCCCGACCCGCTACGAGGGCTGGTGCTGGGCATTGTGCTCATTTTTATTGTAGCGTTTGCCTACGCCCAAACCCGCGAGTGGAAGCAAGCCCTAGGCTTTGCGGCGGGGCTGCTGGTGGCCCTAGGGGCGCTAGCGGGCCTAGGCTTGGGCTTGCGCTATCTGTTGCGGCGCTACTTTCCGGTGGGCTGGAGCTACGTAGCGCGCCAGGGCCTGGCCAATTTGTTCCGGCCGCAAAACCAAACGGTTACGCTCATTATCTCGCTCGGGCTGGGTACGTTTTTGCTGGCTACGCTTTTCCTTACCCAGGCCCTGCTACTGAGCCGGGTGCAGCTATCGGCCAGCGGGCAGCAGCCCAATCTGGTGCTGTTTGATATCCAGACTGAGCAGCAGAAAGGCGTCGAGCAACTCCTTCTCCAGCAAGGCATCCCGATTATGCAGCGTGTGCCCATCGTCACGATGCGGCTGGCCTCCATTAACCGCCGCACGGTGGGCGAACTGCGCAAAGACACCGCCAACGGCATCCCACGCTTTGCACTCACGCGGGAGTACCGCGTCACGTACCGCGACACCTTGAGCGCCAGCGAGAAGCTGACGGCCGGCACGCCACCTAGGCCCGCGGTGGCTGGCGGCTTGCCCCGCGTGTCGGTCGATGGCGATTACTTCAAGCGTGTCAAGCTTAAGCTCGGCGACACGTTGACCTTCAATGTGCAGGGCGCGCCGCTCAGCGCGGTGGTGGGCGGCACCCGCGAGGTCGATTGGGCCCGCGTGCAAACCAACTTTCTAGTCGTTTTCCCGACCGGCGTGCTGGAGCCCGCCCCGCAGTTCCACGTCATTCTGACCCGCGTGAAGGACAACCAACAGCTCGCCGCTGCCCAGCGCGCGCTGGTGCGCGACTTTCCCAACGTGTCGGCCATCGACCTAGGGTTGGTGCTGCAAACCGTAGACGAGATTTTGAGTAAAATCTCGTTCGTTATTCGCTTCATGGCCGGCTTCAGCATCCTCACCGGGCTGTTAGTATTGGCTAGCTCGGTGCTCATCAGCCGCTACCAGCGCACTCGCGAAAGCGTGCTGCTGCGCACCCTAGGTGCCAGCCGCAGCCAGATTTTGCGCATTACGGTGCTCGAATACGCCTTGCTCGGCACGCTGGCCGCGCTGGCGGGGGTGCTGCTAGCCGCGCTGGCCGCGTGGGCGCTAGCCTTCTGGGTCTTCGAAACGCCTTTTGTGAGCAGCAGCCTACTGTGGCTGCCGGCTCTCGTAGCGCTGGTGGCGGGTCTCACGGCGCTCATTGGTGGGCTCAATAGCCGCTCGGTGCTGAGCCAGCCGCCGCTGGCGGTGCTGCGAGCCGAGGGGTAGCCTGCCTCGTCTGCAGATTTTAGCTGCCTAACGCCGCTGCCTGGCCTTAGGTAGTTGGCTGCATAGTGGTTGCCCTGGAGCTACCTAGGTCAGCTGTACAGTCAGCTAAGCCCGCTATTACTTAGGTACTAGCGGGCTTTTGTGTGTTAAAAAGTCTCGGAGTTCTAATTTAAAGTCTAAAAACATGGAATTACATGATTTATAATTTAACTAATGAGCGAGAATGATTAATATCATTCTTAATGCTTTCTAAAGCATTTTTGAGTTCTCGTGATGTTGCACTTAGTAAATTTGCTGTTGTTATGTAGTGTTGGTTATTAATTTAAATAATACAAATTACTTTATCCTTTTCTATGAAATCAATTTTTACTTTGCTTTTGTTGGCGGGTGGTAGTTTGCTAGCTGGTTCGGCTCGGGCTCAATACACCTTTACCGATGCCAACCTAGCGCCGTATAAGCAAGATTTTAACACGTTAACGGGTACGCTTGCACTCACTAGCGGGCACCTCAATACCCTGCCCGAAGTATACGCGCAGGCAAATTTTTATACGCCCTTAACTATCGGCTCCAACGACGGGCTAAACACGGCGGCCAACTACTATCATTTCGGCTCTGCTGACGGCAACAGCGCCGACCGCTCGCTAGGTGGCGTTGCTTCCTTGGCCTACAACGCAGGCATCGGCTACGTAGGCATTCGCTTTAAGAACGGCTCTAGCGTCACCATCAAAAACCTGGAGGTGCAGTATGCCATGGAGCAATGGTATAACTCGGGGCGGAAAGATGCGGCCAACGTGACGGTGTCGTACCTCACGGCCCCGGTGGGTACCGCTATCGAAAATCTACAAGAAGCAACAGGCACCTGGCAGACTATTGCGCCGCTGCAAGTAGATGCGCCTTCTACCTCTACCGTGATTGCCAGCCGCGATGGCAATGCGGCTGCCAACCGCCGGGTGCGCCAAACTACCCTAGCGGGCATAAACCTGCTACCCGGCCAGGAAATTATGATTCGCTGGGCCTACGCCCTCAGCGACGCTACCAATGGCAACGGTCTGAGCATTGACGACGTGGTGGTGACGCCCGAAACCAATGTGTACTACTCGAAGGCTACCGGCAGCCTGAACGACCTGGCAAGCTGGGGCCAGAACCGCAATGGTTCGGGCGCGGCGCCTACCAGCTTTTCGGCTAATAACCAAACGTTTTACGTGCTGGGTGCGGCTACTGACCGCATCGCAAGCGATGGCTCGCTAACGGGTATTTTGGGTACCTGGACGGTAAGCGGTACCAACTCCAAGATAGTGGTAGGGGCGCCGGCTACGGCCACTACCGGCACGGCGGCCCTGCCCGCATCGCTATACCTAGAGTACAACAAAAATATCGCGGGTACCATCGACGTGTCGGATGGCTCGACGTTCGTTATTCGGAACACCAACCCGCTCCGCACCTTCTCGCTCGGCTCGCTGAGCACCAGTAGCACCGTAGAGTATAACAGCACAACCACCACCTCTATCATCACGCAGAGCTACGGCAACCTAGTGATAGCGGGCTCGCCGGGTTCTGTTACCCCAAGCTCTAAGTCGCTGACCGGCAATGTGCTCATTAGTGGCAGTCTGCGCCTCAAAAACCAGTGCAGCCTGAACCTAGGCGACTACGACCTGACCCTGGTGCGCCGCGACAGCGTGGGGGCCAATGGCCAGCGGCTAAATGCCAACATCGTGCGCGGGGGCTCGCCCACGAGCTACGTAGCTACTAATGGCAAGGGCCGGCTGCGCATTTCGGTGCCTAACAATGGGGTGGGCATTGTCTTTCCGGTGGGCACCATAGCCCCTTCGCTGGTGGGCGGCCTGCTGGGCAGCACCTACACCCCAGCCACGCTGCGCCAAACGGCAGCCAATTCGGAAGACATTTTCAGCGTGCGGGTTGTCACCAACCTCTTTCTCACTTACACGCTGGCCGAGGTGGGCATTGGGTTGAACCTGAGCCAGTCGAACGTAAATAAAACTTGGCTGGTGAGCGAAGAGGTGCCCGGTGGCTCCGACCTGACCATGACTCTGCAGTGGAACGCGGCCGATGCCACGCCGGACTTCGTGCCAGCCACGGCGCGCCTCAAGCACTATACTGGCGGCGCCTGGGACGAGAACGCCAGCACTAGCGAGTGGGGCGCGGGCGCGGCGGCTAGCACGTACACCATCACCCGCTCGGGCATTAAGTCCTTCTCGCCCTTTGGAGTGGTCTCGAATGCCGCGCCGTTGCCCGTCAAGTTGACAGCTTTCGAGACGCAGGCTACTGGCACCACTGCCCGCTGCACCTGGACTACCGCTTCCGAAACCAACAACGACCATTTTGTGGTGGAGCGCTCGCTCGATGGCGTCACTTTCGCCGCCCTAGGTACCATAAAAGGCCAGGGCACCAGTGCTACCGCGCATACCTACAGCTTTACCGATGCTGAGGCAGGCCGCCAAGGCGCCACGCTGTATTATCGCCTGCAGCAAGTAGATATTGACGGCAAGACCTCCTACAGCCCCGTGCGGGCCGTGACCTTCGCCGCGCGGGCTGTGGCGCTCTATCCTACGCCCACAGCCGGCGACGCCGCCACCCTCGACCTGACCAGCCTAGCCGCGCAGCCTTGCCAAGCGCAGGTATTTGACCTAGCGGGCCGAGTGCTGCTGACCCGTACGCTGGTTGGTGGCCTCACCCACGAGTTTGACGTGCGTAGCCTGCCCGCTGGCGCCTACATGGTAGTGCTGAGCGGCGCCGGGGTGCACCAGACCTTGCCGCTCTTGCGCAAGTAATCTCGGCATTATCTCGCCACAAAAAGGCCCGAGCGCATCTGCGCTTGGGCCTTTTTGTGGCAGGTTGGCTAGGGTATGTAGGCCCACCATAGCGCTCGGTAGTGGTAGTTTTTAGCTAAGAAGTTTACCTAGGAACAGCGTTTGGCCGTATGGAGGCAACGTGCCGAAGGGTGCGCTTGCCTATGCCTGCTACTACCCCGGCCACCCCTGCTGCCCCCCTAGGTCGCCCCCGCCTGGGCTGGCGCCGCGAAATCTTACTGGCGCTGCTTCCTACCGTCACGGTGCTGGGATTGCTGTGGCTGCTCCGGCTGCTGAGCAACCAGCAGCTGCTTTTCGCCTCGCTGGCATCGAGCTGCTTCTTGATATACCTCGACCCTGGCCACCCAGCCAACAGCGCCCGCACACTGGTCGTCAGCCAGCTGGCAGGGGCATTACTGGGTTTCGGCTTTCATGCTTGGCTGGGGCCGGGCTACCTAGGGGCGGCGCTGGCGCTGCTGGGCGTCATTGCGGTAATGATATTGACCAATACCATGCACCCGCCGGCCGTGGCCACGGCGCTGAATTTTGCCTTTCGGGCCGGCACCGGCGAAGGCAATCTGCTGCTGTTTGGGTTGGCTGTGGGGCTGGTGCTCGTGCTGCTGGCCGTGCAGCGCGGGTCGGCCTATTTGGTGCGGCGCTTTACACCTATCAGCTAGATTATGCAGGCACCTCCCGAAAACCCCGTTACGCTATTTGGGCGCACCGAAGAAGGCGTAGTAGCCGCCGTGCAGTGGCTCAAGCTCGGCGTCGAGTTGGTGGGCGCCACCATCATTGCCCTAGGCATCATCACGGCGGGTACGCTGCTGGTGAAGGCCTTGGTAAACCGGCGCACGGCCGACTTCACGGCCATTCGCCTCACACTGGCGCGCTACCTAGCGTTGGCCCTAGAGTTTCAGCTTGGGGCCGATATTCTGTCCACGGCCATCGCGCCGAGCTGGGAGCAAATTGGCAAGCTTGGGGCCATCGCCGTCATTCGCACCGCGCTCAACTTCTTTCTATCCAAGGAGATGCAGGAAGAGCGGCGGCAGAGCGGCGACGAGCAAGAAGTGGTAGGGCGGGGTACGAAACAGTAGCCCTAGGTAGCCCTAAGCGCTCATGCCCAGCCGCAAGAGGGCACGTCGCACGTCCTCGGGCGTATCAATGCCAAAGGCATCGAGCTCGGTCACGGCAGTCTGAATCACGAAGCCGTTTTCGAGCCAGCGCAGCTGCTCTAGGCTCTCGGCCACTTCGAGGGGCGAGGGTGGTAGCTGCGTGAGCTGGCGCAGCACGTCGGGGCGGTAGGCATAGAGGCCTAGGTGGCGGTGGTAGGGGTGGTGCAGCAGCCACTCGCCCTCGGGCTGCTGGCGCTGGTAGGGCAGGGGGTGGCGGCTGAAGTACAGCGCCCGCCCGCGCCGGTCGGTCACCACCTTGGGCAGGTGGGGGCTGAATAGCTCCTCGTCGGTGATAACAGGCTTGATGAGCGTGGCAATGTCGGGCGGCATGGGCTGGTCGAACAATGTCACGAGCGCCTGAATCTGGGCGGGGTGAATGAAAGGCTCGTCGCCTTGGATGTTCACGATGCAACTGACCTCGGCGGGGCTGCCTAGGTGCTCATAGGCCTCCCACACGCGGTCGGTGCCACTGGGGTGGTCGGGCCGCGTGAGCACGGCCTCGCCGCCAAACTCGTGCACGTGGCGCAGGATGCGCTCGTCGTCGGTGGCCACCACTACGCGGGCCAGGCCAGCCTGGTGCGCTTGGCCCACCACACGCTGAATCATGGTTTGGCCCCCTAGGTCAACCAGGGGTTTGCCGGGCAGGCGGGTCGATGCGTAGCGGGCCGGAATGATGCCGATAGCCAGGGACATGCGGTAGAAAGAAAGAGGGTAGAAGAGGAAGGCAAACAATTAAGGGCGCAAGGCAGCGTTTAAAATCAAGCCCAACTGTTGCTTTCGGCGCCGAAACTACGGCCGCCCAGCCGTTAGCTATTTACTTTGCCAGTTGCTGGCACCTAGCCAGGGCCCGTTTCAGACGGGGGTAGCTCTTATTTACCTCGCTTCCGCGCATGAGTCTGTTTGCTTCTTTGTTGATTATTAGTTCGCTGCATGGCCCCTTGGCGCCCGCAGGCCACCCAGCGCCTTCCGATTCGATAGGGCAAGAATTTCGGGGTGGCCAGCGCTTTGTGCGCCACCGCGTGGCGCAGGGCGAAACCTTATTTGCCCTGTCTCGCCGCTACCACGTTAGCGTCGACCAGATTACCGGGGCTAACCCACAGCTCAAGAATGGCCTCGCTATCGGCGAGGTAGTGCTAGTGCCGCGCCCCGGTGGTGGCGGTGCTGCCAAAGCTACCGCGGCTGCCCCCACCAAAGCAGCGGTCGTTGCCCCTGCTACGGCCGCCGCGCCTAGCAGTGCCCCCGCTCGCTATACCGTGGCTAAGGGCGAAACGCTGTTTGGTATTGCCCGCCGCTACAACCTTTCGCCCGCCGAGCTGATGCAGCTCAACCACCTGCCCGCTGGTGGCTCGGTGCGTGTGGGCCAAGAGCTGCTACTGCGTGCCGCCGAAGCCGGCGCTGCCCCGATAGCCGCCACTCCGCCGCCCGCCCGCACCCCGGCCGACACGCCCACGGCGGCCCCCGCCCCCCGCGTAAACCCCAACGCGCCGGCCCAAATTGCCACCATCACCACGGCTAAGGAGCCCGATGCCGAAGCGCCCGAAACCCGCACGCCTACCCGCGCTAGCGAAGTAGTGACCCGTGTGACTGAAAGCGGCATGGCCGCCGCCATCGCTAATAGTGGCACCGATAAGTACCTGGCTCTGCACAAAACGGCGCCCGTGGGCACCATCATGCAGGTGAAAAACCAGATGAACGGCCAGTCGGTGTACGTGCGCGTAATCGGCCCGCTGCCTGACACCGGCGAAAACAACAATATGCTGGTGCGCCTCTCGCCCCGCGCCGTGCAGAAGCTAGGCACCGGCGACTCGAAGTTCCGGGTCGAAACTAGCTACGTGCCCTAGGGACTTATTTCACGCCTTCTACCCGTTGTCATGGCGAGGAGGCACCACGCAGCAATCGCACCTAGGCGGCCCCTTACATAAGCCGTTTAGGTGCGATTGCTGCGTGGTGCCTCCCCGCCATGACAAACGCATTTTATGGACGCCATCAAGCTACAAGAAGTACGCGCCCTGCTCAACGAGCGGGCCGACCAATACAATCAGCCCAGTTTTATTGCCAAGGACCCCATCAGCATTCCGCACCAGTTTAGCCAGCTGCAAGATGTGGAGATAAGCGCGCTATTCGCCGCGCTGCTAGCCTGGGGCCAGCGGCCCACTATACTGAAGAAAACGGCCGAGCTGATGCAGCGCATGGATAATGCGCCCTACCAGTTCGTGACCCAGCACGAGGATGAGGACCTGAAGCGACTGCTCAAGTTTTGCCACCGCACCTTCTGCGATACCGACCTCCTGTACTTCGTGCACTGGTTGCGCTGGTTTTATGAAAACCATACTTCGCTGGAAGATGCCTTTTTGCACGGCGCCACTATGCGCGAGCGGCTGGTGAGTTTTCACGACTTGTTCTTTAGCCTGCCCGATGCGCCGGCCCGCACCCGCAAGCACGTGGCCACGCCTGCCCGCGGCTCGGCTTGCAAGCGCCTCAACATGTACCTGCGCTGGCTGGTGCGCCGCGACGACCGCGGCGTAGACTTCGGCCTATGGCAGCGCATTTCGCCCGCCGAGCTCATCTGCCCCATCGATGTGCATGTCGAGCGCCAGGCCCGCCTCCTAGGTCTGCTCAAACGCGAAAAAGTAGACTGGCAAGCCGCCGAAGAGCTCACCGCCAACCTGCGCCTGCTCGACCCCCTAGACCCAGTGAAGTACGACTTCGCGCTGTTTGGCGAGGGCGTGGGGTAAGCAACAGTTGGGTAGTACTCACAGAATGGGCCGCAGTGACGTAACATGTTACGTCGCTGCGGTCCATTCTGTAAATGCCAAAAAGTAGCTTAGTAGGGCTGGGTGGTCGTTAAAATTTAGAAATGAGCACGATGCCGATAACTAGCAAGGCGCAGCCTAGCATGCGGCCAGGAGTTAGTGCGTGCACTTCTGCGCCAAACCAGCCAAACTTGTCGATAACTACCGACATCAATAGGTTGGCTGAGATGGTGAGGCCAGCGAATGCGCCCGCACCTATCTTATTCACAAACATCAACCCGGCCACCACGGCGCCCGCGCCTGCCAGCCCACCTAGGGGCGCCCACCAGGGCATATTTTGCAGTCCTTCGAGCGTAGGCAGCGGCTTAGGAATACAGATAAACAAGCAGAAGAGCAGGGCAATTATTGGCAGGAACGACACCAAGCTAGCTAGCCAGGGGTTGACCAGCGATTTTTGCAAAGCCCCATTCATGGGTGGCCCCCAGGCCTGCAACACGCCGGCGGCAATGATGAGCGGGTAGATGAAAGACGCGTTGAGGCCACTGGTTGCCATAAGGAGTAGGAAAAGTAGAGAGAATGTTAGCTCATGAAAGAGAGTAGTTGGCGAAGTGCAGCTAGCTAGTGCGGCAGCAAGAACAGCGACCCAATAGCCAGTAGCAGCGGCACGGTCATGACCAGAGCGCCAAGCTTCAGAAACTGCCAGGCGGTGACTTTTATCTTCTCGCGTTTGAGAGCCGTTAGCCACAGAATGGTGGCTAGCGAGCCGGTCACGGATAGGTTGGGCCCTAGGTCGATGCCAATGAGCATGGCGCTCTTGATGGTTTCGGAGACGTGCGCATTTTGCAGCACGTTGCCCACAATCAGGCCGGCGGGCAGGTTGTTCATCACGTTGCAGAGCATCGCCACGCCCACGCCGCTGGCCCAGGCCGTAGAGGTAGCCGACTGCTCGGCGCCGTGCGTGAGCAGCGTAGTGAGGTAGCGCGTAACGCCTGTTTTGTTGAGCGCTTCCACCAGCACAAATAGGCCCGCTACCAGCGGCAGCACTGACCATGAAATGCCTTTCAGCAAGTCAACTGGGCTTTTGCGCGCGCTCACCAGCACGATGAGCGCCGTGAGCCCCCCGGTAATGGCCGTAGGCAGCCCCAACTCGAGGCCCCGCGCCGAGGCGAACAGTAACGCCCCTGCTGTGACCCCAATGCCACCTAGGGCTACCTGGCCGCCGCGCTCTAGGGTCGGTAGTTCTACATGTTCGGCAATCTGGCTGCCTAAGTCCTTTTTCTGGGTGAAGAATAGCAAAAAGTACGTGGCCCCAATAGCCACTGCCGAGGGTAGCAAGTAGCGCGGCAGCCAGGTGAGTAGTGGCGGCATGTGCGTGCCATAAATAACCAGGTTGGCTGGGTTAGAAATGGGCAGCACGAAGGAGGCCGCGTTGGCAATGAAGGCGCAAATGAAGAGGTAGGGCAGGGGGTTCTTGACCTTAGCGGCGCGCACGGCGCTCGCCACGGCCGGGGTCAGCACTACCGCCGTGGCATCGTTGGAAAGGAAGGTGGTGACTACGACGCCAACCAAGTAAATCAGCAAGAACAGCCGTTGGGCTGAGCCGTGCGAGAGCCGAGTAGCGTGGGCGGCCAGCCAGTCGAAGAGTTTCTCTTCGCGAGCAGTTTCGGCCAGCAGCATCATACCGGTCAAGAAGAGGTAGACATCCAGCCCCTTGGCCACGCCCGCCAGGCCCTCTGGCAAAGTGAGTAGTCGCAGTACTAGCAGCAGCAGCGCCCCGCTCGCCGCCCACACAAACTCGGGCACGCGAAACGGCCGGACGATAACCAGGGCGATGGATAGGGCAGAAATAACCCAGATTAAAATGGTACTCGTGGTCATTATGACGAAGGGGAGGGGCGGTGGTTAAGTGGTTTGGCGTTGCGATTGGGGCCGAGCTGCGTACCTAGGATGCCATTTTCTTCCCATGCGCCAATGCTGACCGCATCGCTCCCCAGGCCAGGCTGGCCTAGAAGCTGGGAAGGCGACAAAGCCGGCACAAGCTGATGGCGACCTAGGCGGCCAGTGGCGTCACGGGCCGCTACGGTGAGCGTGTGGAAGGGCGTGGTCCATGTGGCCTCGGCCTGCCATACCCCGTGTGCGTCGGGCTGCATAGGGAGCCTAGGGCCCTCATCCAGCCAGTACACTACTTCGGTAACAGCGTGCGCGCCAAAGACCAGCGCCTGGATGGTGAAGCTGGCTGCTACGACTTGCTCCGCGTGGCGCAGCAGCCGGTAGTCGGCGGGCGCAGTGATGAGGACGAAGGGAAAGCTATTATCGAGCGGCTTGAAGCGCCAGCTGACAATGCCTCCATCGAGGCTGATGAGGGAGTAACCCACGGGCCCTTCCTCGATTTGGCCGGTCGAGCGGGTGGCCGCGTAAATGGTGGTGCCATCGTTGGCCAGCTCGTTGTAGTGCGTGTGGCCCATATCTACCAGGGCTACGCGGTGCTGAGCTAGCAGCGCAGTTAGCTGCTGCCGCTCGGTGGCATCGCGCAGGTCGGCGGGGTAGGTGTGCATGAAGAGCGCTACCTCGGTGCCAGCGGGCACTTGGCCCAGTTGCTCGCGCAGCCAAGTGAGTTGGGAGGCACCTAGGCGGAAATCAGGGCCGCCCTGGCCGGGACCGCACACATCCAAAAACAAGCAGCGCACGCCCTGCACCGTCAGTGCCAGCGGGAGCGAGTGGGCGGGCAGCCCTGCATAAAAGGGTGCTAAACTGCCCGATTCCATGTCGTGGTCGCCCGAAATGGTGTAGACTGGTACACTAGCTAGGCGTAGTGCCGCGGCCACCAGGTGGTACTGTTCGGCCAACCCATTATCGGCCACATCGCCGGGCAGGTAGATAAAGTTGAGCCGCCCGCTGCACTCCACTTCTAGCTGCACCAGAATGGATAAGAAATCGAGGTAGTTACGCGCCTTGGCATCAGTGATGTGCAGGTCGCCTAGGTGCGCATACACCAAGGGCTTGTCGGCGCGAGGAGGTACTAACTCAGCCATGATTTAGGAAACTGCTACTTGCGGCTGGGCCGCCACCTCCCGGTCGCGGGTTTCGGGCATGAGCAGCAGGAACACTACGAAGCCAACCACCGCAATGCTAGCCAAAACGTAGAAAGTGAAGTTGTCGCCGTGGGTTTTGGCCAGGTAGCCAGCCACCGAATTGCTGAGAAACGCGCCAATACCCTGGGCCGTGGCAATAGCCCCTTGGGCGGCATTGAAGCGGCCAGTACCCTTGGTGAGGTCGGCAATGATGAGTACGCCCACCACGCCAAAAATGCCCGCGCCCAGCCCATCCATGCACTGCACCGCAATGAGCGCGGCGGGGTGGTGGCTGACCGTGTACAACACGCCCCGCGCCGCCAGCGCCGCAAAGGCAAACAAAAACAGCGGCTTGCGCCCGAGCTTGCTGGCCAGCTTGCCACTCGCGGCCGCCACTACCATAAACACCAACTGCGAGGCCAGCATGTAGCCTGAGGTGAACAGCACCGCCTGCTTGGCCCCCACGCCGCGGGCCAGCAGTTGTGTCACGAGTGGTACCATCGCGGCATTGGCGAAGTGAAAAATAACGGCCGCTACCAAAAACACCCGCACCGGCGGCTGCTTCAGCAGGTCGCCGAGGCAAGCGAATACATCTTTGATGTTGTGCCACACGCCGCCAGCGGGGGCGGGCGGCGCGTCGTTGCACTGCTCGCCTTCAGCGGCGGTATCTGCTTCGCCACCCCGGGCCGCGTTAAAATCAATATCATCGGCCTTGATGCGCAGGATGCTGATAATGGCCCCCGCACCCAGCAGCGCCACCAAAAAGAACATCCAACGCAAACTGAAGTAGTAGCCAATAGCCCCCAGCGCCAGCGCCGCAAACATATTGCCGCCCGCGTTGAAGGCTTGGTTGGTGCCCTGCACCTGGTCGAAGCGCTGGCGCTGCACCAGCCCTAGGGCAATGGCGGCCAAGCAAGGCGGAAAAATAGCCCCCGCAATACCCACCAGCGCTTGCCCGCCCATTACCACTGGCCGTACCGTAAAGAAGGCGGTGCCCAGCATACCGGTCATTATTAAGGCAATGCCCACGATGAGCAGCGCCCGCTTTTGGCGCAGGTTGTCGATGAGCGCGCCGGCAGGCGTTTGGGCTAGCACCTGGGCAATGTTGCCCGCCGCCAGCGCCGAGCCTATCTGGGCCGGCCCCCAGTGCACACTGCTTTGCAGAAACAGCGCCATGTAGGGGCCCATGCCGTTTTGCACATCGGCAATAAAGAAATTGACCGCCTTGAGCGCTCGTAGGCTGCCGATTTTAGTGTCGGGGGCGGCCGGCTGGGCCGAGGAGTCTTGAGAAGCAGCCATACAGAAACGAATTGACAACGGTACGCCCACAAAGGCGAAAGGTTGAGCTTAATTACCTGCTTAGGTACGCATAAGCCAAGCCGCTAAGCCGCGCCATAGGGTGGGGGCGGCCGGCGGGCTTGGCGCTGGTAGGGCGGCCGCGCGGCTAGCGCAGCAAAAAGGACTCGGCGCCCACCGTTAGCAGCTCAACCGTGAGGGGGGCGGGCACCTCGGGGTGAGCCAGCACCTCACCGGGGCGCAGGGTACGCCGCTGGCCGCTGGCTACCACAGCGGCACCTACGGCCAGGCGGGCCGCTAGCTGCTCGCCTATGTGGGGAGGCAGGCGCAGTTCGGTGCCATCGCCTTCCAGGAGCAGGGCTCGTAGGCGGCCCTTAGGGTCAAGCTTCAGTTCCGCCACAGGGCCGCTGATGGTGGGCGCATCGGCTGCGCTGGGGGCAGCGGGCGGCGTAGGTGGCAGAGGGCGGGCGGTGGCCTCTGCGGCGTCGAGGCGGACTAAGTGCAGGTGCTCGTCGCCCTTAGGAGTGGTTTCGAGAAAGCCAAGCACGGCCACCTCGTGGCCCGGCTGCGCCAGGGTCCGCAATTCTTGGCCAAAGTGCGGCGGAAACTTTACGGTATGCGTCCGGTCAGCGGTTTCGAGCTGGAAGCGGTCAAGCACGCCGTCGGGGTTCGCGCCAAAGGCTCCGACCCGGCCACTGTAGCTGTGCAAGGGCTGGAGCGGCCGGACCTCATCCTTCTTGGGTTTGGGTTTCGGCTTGGCAGGGCCGGTAGCTTTGGGTGTGGTATTGGCCTTGGGCTGCGCGGCAGCAACGGTATTTTTCGATTTAGTATCAGGCATAGTATGGAGTAGCTAAGGCAAAAACTTATTGTGCCCCAAAGCACTCGGCCCCGGCTGAAGGTGGTCTGAAAATCGAATTAATTTTCCTTAAGGTATATGGTAGTCGCGTGAATGCGACGTTGTATGCTATTGAAAAACGGCTTGTTGAATCAACTAAAGCTAGGTGCTTGCCTGCAGTTAGATAACAGCTAATAGTATGCGGCCTCAACTCAAGAGGCCATGCAGCTGGAACCCTAGGCAGCCCGATGGTGAACTAACTGAGCCGGGGCGTTGAAAACCACACCGGCCCGCATCCGAGGCTGCGTGCAGAGCGTACAGCCTATTATGCTCAAAAACTCGAAAGGTCCCGAACTGCCCGCCTGGGTATTCCTGGCATTGCGCCTAGGGTCGCTGGTGGCCGTAGCAGTGGTGGCAGTGCTTATCGCTAAGTGTACAGGCTAAGAACTCATAAAACTTACCTAGGTAATCGCTAGGCCAAATCCAACTAGCTTGGCTAGTATAGTAGCTGCAGCGTTTGACTTATAACCCAAAAAAGCCCTGACTCGTGAGCCAGGGCTTTTCGCTAATAGTCTATGCTTTGCGTTGCTATCAGTTTTTCGATAGAAACTCGGTTTGGAACGTGTATACCTTGAGCGTGCCGCCGATACCTAGGGGCTGCTCTATTACTAGCCCTGCGCTGGGGCTACTGGCATTGATGTAAAACTTATGGTCGGGCGAGCCGGCCCCGGCTTGCTGGCGCAAGTTGGCGAGGGCTGCGTACACGGGTAGTTCCTCTTGCGCGGTGGGCCCGTAGGTACGAAGATTGGCCGTGCTACCATCCATGTTGTACCCGCAGAAAGACTCGATAAATTGGACGCTAGTGTGCGTGAGCCCGTTTTGGTCCTTGTCAGCCAAGTATTCGGAGCGCTGCACCTTCAAGTCGCGGTCAATAACCAAGTTAAAACTCTCGGGAGAATAGGCTTTTGGCGAAAAGCCATACCGGCTTTGGCCCGTAAGCGGGTCAAAGTGAAAGCGTAGCTGGCGGTCGGGGTGCCCCTTGAAGCTGAGGTTTTTCTGCTTGGCTCGCATTGCCTCGCTGTACGGCGCCTGAAGCTGCGCCACGAGCCGCCCGTCGGCAGCGTAGCGCCGCTCAAAAAAGCCTTGTAGCATGGGCCGATAGTTGATTTCAGGCAATTCGCCAGTGCCATACTCACCAAAAATAAGTACGTCGCCGGTGCTGCGGTCGAGGTAAAACGACCCTAGGCCCCCTGCCGACGTGTCCCATTCGTCGTAGGTCGAAGCGCTACTCGCCCCCTGTTGCGAATAGTAGCGCGGAATGTGCGTCAGCTCGCCGTAGCTAGGAATAGTACCCGAGTACAGCGGCACGGTGCCCTTGCTTAGGTCCAGCGTCGTGCTGAAGCCGCCAGGAGCAGCCTTGCCCTGGTCGTCGGTAATGTAAACCTGATACGTAACGGGCTGCTTGCCGGGCTGCTGCGTAGCATCGCTGACCAGCGTGCGGCGGCAGAAGTAGGTTTGATTGGGACGGTGACCTAGGTAGGCCCACTCCTGGTACCAGTGCCTAAACTGGCTTAGGTTGCCCGTGTGCGCGGGAGTAGCGGGCAGTTCCAACGATTCGCGACGGATGGTATTGGTTTTTAAGTCATAATGCATCGTCCAGAAGGCCACGCTTCCCGCCCGCTCGTCCGTCTCACGCACTACTTCGACGTAACCATCCGCGTCGGCGTAGTCCGACAGCCGCAGCGACTCTAGCTTGCCGGAGGTTGGCGCGGGCCGGGGCCCAAACAAATGCTGGGTAAGCGAGCCCTGCTCATTGAGGCGCTGCACGTATGTCTGGCATTCTTGAGGGCCCGCTACTCCGGATTTTACCAGTTGTTTGGCTGCTTCTTCCGAAATGTGCTCGGCCAGCAGTACGTCATTGCCAGCCGTGAAGATGCGCAACGGGTACAGCTCGGCCGCGGCTTTCTCCTGCTGCATTTGCTGGTCAGTCCGCGTCTTTCGGCCCAGGCCAAGGTTGTCGAGCAAGGGACGCGCTCCTTTTTCGGCACGCCCGAAGCGCGTGAGAGACGTTTGCCAAAGCGTGTGCCCATCGGGGGCCAGGCACTGCGCTACTAGCTCTCGCGATTCCGAATTTGTAAGAAATAAGACCGTATTGTGGTTAGGCAGCACCACCGTGCCACCCACCGTTGCATGCGGACCTAGGGCAATAGTCTGAGCAGAATGTAGTACCTCAGCCGGCCCCTGTGCCGCTGCACCGCTAGACAGCAGAGAGAAGCCAAGGAGCGAATAGTAAAGTATACTCATGAACTAATCAGTAAAAAAATAGTATATAATGTAGGCGGTTTGCTAGGTTGAAGAAGGGCTATACGCTTAGCTAGGCAATGGTAAAATCAAGGCTAGTTGATTGGCTATAGCAGATTTTATAGCGAATAAGCACTCGGAAAATTAGTTTGTTTTCAATATTATTGATTGATAATCAATGTTATATGTTAAATTTTTTTAATTATATTTTGTTGCGTTATAAAGCTGCTCAAAACTAGAATATAGATAAGGCTATAGTCAAGGCAATAAAAAGGGCTTTTATATGAATATTCCATACAGGCGTATCGGATTACCGGTAACTTGACGATTAGGTACGTACTTCCCATCTGGTTTTCGGTTTGCTGCTAAAAGGAGGACCGCCCATCTGGTGAGCGCCTACTAATACTTAGCTGATTCCGCGAATCTTCTACCCCGCTCAAGTGTTTTACTTTTGCGGTTCTACAGTGAAATTCCCCGCTCGTATTCGATTTGTTAGTACCCCAAAACTTTGAAGCCAAAATTGGCTTTTCTACCCTCCGCGACCTGTTAGAGCAGCTTTGTCTGTCGGCCCTAGGGCGGCAGTACGTGGCCAAGATGCAGTTCACGACCCAGCACGAGCAGCTCAGCAAGCTACTGGCCCAAACCGACGAGTTTGCCCAGCTGCTGAACAGCGGCGCCGAGTTTCCGGGCGCGCACTATCACGATGTGACGGTGCACCTCAAGCGCGCCTCGCTGCCAGGCGCCTACCTCGACGTGGCCGCGTTCTACGAGATTAAGATGAGCCTGCGCACTATTCGCGAGGCGCTCACTTTCTTCACGCACGCCGCCGAAGGGCTCTACCCCACGCTGCGCTTGTTGGGCATCGGCATTCAGGCCGACCGCAACTTGCTAGCCGCCATGGACCGGGTCGTTGATGACGAAGGCAAAGTGCGCGACGATGCTTCGCCGCTGCTGCGCCAGATTCGGCAAGAACTCATCCAGCGCCAAGGCCAGCTGCGCAAGCAAATTGCCACCATCTTGCGCCACGCCAAAAGCGAGGGCTGGATACCCGGCGATGCCGAGCCCACCATTCGGGGCGGGCGCTTGGTGCTGCCAGTCATTGCCGAGCACAAGCGCCGCCTACGCGGCCTCATCCACGACGAAAGCGCCTCGGGCCAGACCGTGTACATCGAGCCGTCGGAGGTGTTCGAACTCAATAACGACATCAAGGACCTCGAGAACGCCTACCAGCGCGAGCTGATTCGCATTCTCACGGCCCTCACCGACCAGCTGCGCCCGCACCTGCCCGACCTGCGCAAGGCCTACAACTACCTAGGGCTGATTGATTTTATTCGGGCCAAGGCACGCCTGGCCCGTGAGCTCGACGCTCAGCTGCCCGAGCTCAGCAGCCGCCCGCTGCTGCGTTGGCGCGGCGTGCGCCACCCTGTACTGGCGCTCACCTTCCGCGACCAAAACAAGGCCGCCGGCCCCGACGCCGAGAAGCGCGAAGTAGTGCCGCTCGACATCGAGCTGACGCCCGAGCAGCGCATCCTCGTTATTTCGGGCCCCAACGCGGGTGGTAAGTCAGTGTCCTTGAAGACGGTGGGCCTAGTGCAGTACATGCTGCAATGTGGCCTGCTCATTCCGTGCGACGACTACTCCGAAGCCGGCATGTTTGAGGACATTCTGCTCGATATCGGCGACGAGCAGAGCCTCGAAAACGACCTCTCGACCTACTCCTCGCACCTACTGGCCATGAAGCAATTCGTGACCGTGGCTAATAAGAAGAGCCTGGTGCTGATTGACGAATTTGGTACTGGCACCGAGCCCAGCCTAGGCGGCGCCATTGCCGAAGCCGTGCTGGAGCAGCTCAACCGCGAGCGCGCCTTTGGCGTGATTACAACGCACTACACTAACCTTAAGAACTTCGCCGAGAAAACGCCGGGCCTCGTGAACGGCGCCATGCGCTACGACCCCGAGCGCCTGCAACCCCTGTATCGCCTCGAAATGGGCAAGCCGGGCTCGTCGTTCGCCATCGAGATTGCGCGCAAGATTGGCCTGCCTAAGCAACTCGTGGAGCGCGCTTCGCAGCTCGTGGGTAAGGACAAAATCCGCTACGACCGCCTGCTCGAAGGCCTCGAAAAGGATAAGACCGAGCTCGAAACCCGGCTGCGCGACGTCGAGAAGCAAACCACTCGCCTCAAACGCTCGGCTCAAGAGTACCAGGAGCTCAAGCAGCACTTAGAGGACACCAAGCTTGAGACACTGCGCGAAGCCAAGCAGCAGGCTAAAAAGCTGCTAAAGGACACCAACCAGCAAATCGAATCTACCATTGGTGAGATTCGCCGCTCGCAGGCCGATAAGGAAACTACCAAGCAGGCCCGCGAGAATCTCGAAACCTTCGTGCGCAAAGAGCTCCAGATAGAGCCACCCAAAGCTCGCCCCACCCGCGAGCTGGCCGATGCCAACACCCTAGGCGCCGGCGACCGCGTGGCCATTCTGGGCCAAGATGGCCACGGTGAAGTAGTGAGCGTGAAAGGCAAAACTGCTGAAGTGCTTTTCGGCGGCATGAAGACACTGGTAAAAGTTAATCAGCTTGAAAAGCTGAGCCGCGCTGAGGTGCGCGAGCGCGAAGCTGCCGCCCGCAAAACCGCCGCTGCCAACCACAGTGGCCAGAGTCTAGACCTCACTGGCCGCATGGCGGGCTTCAACCCGACCCTCGACCTGCGCGGCGAGCGCGCCGAAGACGCTCTCACCAAGCTGATGGCCTATGTCGATGATGCTGTCATGTTTGGCGTGCCCGAAATGAAAATCCTGCACGGGCGCGGCAACGGCGTGCTGCGCCAAGTGGTGCGCGACTACCTCCGCCAAACCCGCGCCGTAGCCAGCGTAGGCGACGAGCACGCCGACCGCGGTGGCGACGGCGTGACTCTAGCGGTGCTGAAATAAGCTTGCTGCGGTAACCTACTACTGGAGCAAGAGCTAATAAAAAAGACCGGACAACACTTTGGGGTGTTGTCCGGTCTTTTTTTATTGAGGTGCATAGAGCAGGAACCTAGGTGGTATGCATAGTGCCTAGGTTCCTGCTAAATCCAAACCACTACTGTACCACAGGTGGCTCATGCAAGATGGGTGGGGCAGGCCTTCTGGTTTTGCCCAGCAAAGTAGGCGCTAGAAATAGCAAGGGGAGTATACCCAGAAAAACGAAGAGGGTACCAAGGGGATAAAAGAAAAAATGCTGGTTTAGCTGAACACTGTAAAGCGTATTAAACTGCATTTTAATAGGTAGTAGCAGAATTAGTAAGAATACATGAAAGGAGAATACTTCTAATGAGTATTTGCCTAAGTAGCAGATAGGCTTGTATGTAAACCAATGAGCCCTTTTAAAAGAAATATAAATGACTACGTAGCATATTGTAATAAAATTGAATAGCCGCAGGGGGCCAAGATTACTTTTGTCAGTAGCATATTCTATATTAATAAAAGGTAATTCTGCGTGTATGTTTTTAAGAATAAAGATTGCTGTGCTGATAGTTAATGCTGTGTAGAATAAGCTTTTGTTTACTTGCCATTTTTGAGTTTTTCCTTTATAAAAGAGAAAGCCAATAAAAAGACCTAGGATAAATAGTATTTGCCAAGATGGCAGGCTGAAGTATTTGGTGTTTAGCTGGTGGCCATGAAAGGGTAGTGTGAATAGATTGAAAAGTTCGTTTAGGCTGCTCACCAAATACAGCGCCAGCGAACCAAGAAGCACTTGCCAGATATACCCCCGCTGGAACCACGTGATAACAAAGGGCACGAGGAGGATAAGAATAGCGTACATAGGCAAAATATCGAGGAAAGGCGGCTGGTACACTAGCAAGCTGCCCATGATAAATGCCAATATCGGCTGCTTTGCCAAAGGTGCATAGGAAGTCAGCCAATATTCCCGTAGCAGCGAACTACCCAGTATGGAGGCGCAGACAAAAAGAAGTAGCACTATGTGATTTCTATAAATAGTGCGCGCTCTTTTAAGCGCTAGTCCTGGAAGAACTTGGGTGCCTTTTTCATTTGCTTTATGTGTATATACAATGCCAGCCGTTAGGCCCGATAAAAACACAAAGCCTTCAGCAGCCGAAACCCAACCTACAAATTCGTAAGTAAATCGTCGGACTATATTATTGAGCAATAATGCGTGGTCAACGGTAATAAGTAAAAGCAATAAGCCGCGAAAAAAGTCAAGTTGGGGAGTTCGTTTCATTGGTGAAGTGAGAGCTATGTAGGATTAAGTAATTAAAATTTTGCACAATTTTATTATTATATAAATAGAGGCATGTATAACTCACAAGTATAGCTCTCAATAGCATTAGTGTGCTAATAGCAAGAATTCTTAGTATTATGAAATCATTATTTAAAGTACCTGCGCTGCGAAATACTAGCGAATACCTTTAAGCGTGCGCTGCCTGGTAAATCATCCCAAATTGCTGTATATAGAACGCGGCGTAGCACCCTGCCTATTTAGGCCGGGGGCAGCTGTGTTGTGCCAGCGATAAGCGGCAGCTAAACTGCTTTGCAGAACAACCTAGGCGCGAAGAATCGGCCCTCTACTCAAGTACAAGGAGTGTGTTCCAAACAGGTATGTTAGAGGCCGCTGGGTTAGTGCTTTATTCCACCAACTCAGTAAATAGCCTACCTAGGGTGGCGCTGGCATCTGCGCTCAGGCCGGGGTGCACGGGCGAGGTTTGTACTACCGTGCTGCGCTGGGCTGTGAGCCAGCGAAACCGCGAGGCTACGGCGAGCTGCCCGATGGGGCCGCCCTCGGCCCAGCCCCGGCAAATGCGCTCGAACGAGCGCAGGCGCTCGTACAGCTCGCCTAGGTCGAGCTGGTGGCCAGCAAAAGCCTGCAGGCGGGCTTCGTTTACTTCGAATTTGACTTGCAGAAAGCCTTGGGCGGGGCAAAACAAGATGACGCCCACGTTTAAAAACTCTTCGCGCTCGACGCGCGGCACCACGCGCAGCACGGCGTACTCAAACAAGTGCATGGCGGGCAGTTTGGGCTTCTTGAACAAAAAAGGCGGAAGCCGCTAGGCGGGCCTCCAAAAACTGCACGTATTCGGCGCGCTGCTCGGTGGGTGCCAGGTCAGACGACTCATCGGTGAGCCACTCGTCGGGCACCAGGGCTACGATGGCGCGCAGCACCTCGGGCGTGAGGCGGGCGTGGCCTTCGGCATCGGCGGTGGCTAGCTCGCTGGCCTGGGGCAGGAGCACGTGGTCTTTCACTTGTGAAAAGGAGCGCGGCTGGGGGCGGGGCTGCGCCCAGTCGGGACCGGTGTGGTGCACGTAGAGTGCAGCGCCATGGTCAATGAGCCACAGCTCCTTATGCCAGATAAGCATATTGGTATTGCGGGCGGTGCGGTCTACGTTGAGCGTCAGGCAGTCGAGCCACACAATGAGAGAAGCTAGCGCGGACTCGACCTTGGTCACGAGGGGGTCGAAGGTGCTGGCGCCCGCCAGGTAGTGCAGGGCCAGGTTTCGGCCCACGCTGGCTTTGAGCAAATCCTGAATTTCCTCATCGGGCTCGGCCCGGCCAAAGGCCTCATCGAGCTCGCAAAACACGAGCTCGGGCACTCGTAGCCCTAGGGTCCGGGCAAGCTCGCCCACTATCAGCTCGGCCACTAGCACCTTGATGCCCTGGCCGGCCCCCCTGAATTTTACGACGTACATAAACCCGTCGTCGGCCTCCACCAAGGCGGGCAGCGAGCCGCCTTCGCGCAGCGGCGTGATGTAGCGCGTGACTTGTACGGTGCGCAGGGCGAGGGTAGGAGCGGGCATAAAAAAGCGATGCGGAAGCCGCAAAGGACGGGCTGGTAGAGAGAAAAGTGAACCTAGGTAGGCTCAGAGTAGCAGCACGTCGATGCGGTGGGCGTGCACCATGGCGAGTTGCTCCGACCAGGTGAAGACCGTAAAATTGCCGTCTTGCGATGCTACCAGGGCCACGGCATCGTGCTGGTCGTGCACAAACTGCGCGGCGGCTAGGTGGCGGGTGCCACCGTTTTTGGCTGGGTGCAGGGTAGTAGCGCTGGTGCCCACCACAGGCTCGGTCACGATGAGCTGCTCGACGGGCGAGCCCGTGGCGCGGCGCGTGACCTTGGCCCCGAACGCCAGCAGGTCATATTGCTGCGTGATGACTGTGGCCCCATCGACCGCTGTGAAGCCGCCCACTACCGCAATGGTATCGAGCAAGTTATCTTGCCAGTCGCGCTGCGTGTGGTCGGGCTCGCTGAGGAGCGTAGCAATGTTGTCGTAAGCTGGAGCCACGGGATAATTCAGAGGCTGCACGATGGACTCTTGCCAAGCCTCGGAGCCGGCGGGCACTAGCAGCACCAAGCCCCCGCGGCCGTGGGCGCGCATGGCGCGGGCCAGCTCTAGCAGCACCTCCACCGCCGGGCTAGCCCCGCGCACCGCACTAGACGAAAGCGAGATAGCCGGCAGCGACTCGCGCAGGGCGGGGTAGTCGGCCAGGCCGCGGTTTTCTTCATCTACCACTCGCACCTGGTCGCCGCGCAGTACGGCCACGTTCACAAACTTGCCAAAGCCGTCGGCCCGGCGGTGCTTGGCTACTAGCAGGCCAGGCTCTACTACTTCGAGTACAAAGCACACCGGCGGCACGTGCGTAATCGTGCCCCACACGTAAAGGCCGTGCTCATCCTGACCAATCCCTAGGTGCACGCCGGGCTGCTCTACGGCCGGCGCCAGCTTGTTGAGCGCCTGGGGCGTGAGGCGCAGCCGGTGGGCAAATCGCAACGGCCGCTCGGCATCGGCGGGCGCCAGTAGGGCCAGCGAAATGCGCGGCGGCCGGCCCTCCTCGCGGCGCAGGCTGGCCCAAAAGGCCACGTCAATAACCGCTTCGATAAGAGGCGCGTCGGGAGGGGCGGCCAGCAGCGGCCCACCCAGCCGCGCGGCATCGGCCCAGTGCTGGGCAAAATGCACCGCCAAGGCGGGCGCGACCATGCGGGCCGCTAGGTAAGTAGGTTCGGAAAGCATAAGGTGAAATAAGCAGCTAGGGCACCGGCCCGGCAAGCCAGCGCCCGGTGGGCAGCTAGCTCCTACGCCAGCCACCTCGCCGGGCGACAAGAGTAACCGCGAACCCCTAGGTTTTGCTTACCGCAAGTTTACGCCTCGAGCCTTATTTCTTCTTGCGCCCACCCGCGATGACGGGTACCGGGGGCGCAGTGGCTGTGCCGGCGGCATTGTGCGAGCCCGCCTGCACGTAGTAGGTAGTGCCGGGCGCCAGGCCATCTAGAACAAGGCGGTGCTGGGTGGTGATGGCCTCATCGGTGCGCGTATCGCGTAGCTCTGTAGCCGAGGGGCCATACTTAATGCGTGTATCGCCGGGGTAAAGGGTTGTGAACTCAATCGTCACGCTTTGGGAGGTGACGCCCACCGGCACCGGCTCGCTGGTAATGCGCGGCAGGCCACCGCCACGCACAAGGTCGGCCGCCAGGCGGGGCAGTAGCTGGTAGCCGCCGCTGCCGGTGGGCGAGTACTGGCTCAGTAGGCCGCGCACATCAAATAGCTCGCCCTGCGGAATGGTGGCATCTACTAGGCCCCCGGTGCCGGTGCTGGAGTTGGTGACGCGAAGCAATGCGCCGCTTTGGCCATTGAGCAGGTAGTTGGAATTGGCAGCGAGGGTAGCGACGGGTGCGCCTGTGGGGTTGGTGAGGCGAGTCACGCCGGTTATCTCCACTAAGCGGCCTTCATTGGCTTCTACAAAAGCGCTGGTGATAGCCGTAGCTGGCACCCTAAGGGCGCGCAGCGGCCGGTTGCCGGTGACCTTGTGCACCGACAAAACGGGGTCCATTTCGAGCAGGCCATTATAGTTTTTGAGCTGGCCGGTCGCTTGCACGCTGTCGCCGGCGTGCAGCTCGTCAAAGCCCGGCACGCGGGTGGGCAGGGCGTAGAGCGCTAAGCCGCTTTCGCCATCTTGCACAAAGCGCAAGCCCCCTAGCTCGGCCCCATTCAGCACCAAGCCCCGCACCGTGACAGTAGCCCCGGCTCCCTTAATACGGGCCGCTTTCAATGAGAGCACGCCCGGTATAGGCGGTGCGCCGGGGCCAGCACTTGCTGCGGGCCTGGTCAAGAAGCTAGCAGCTGCTAAAAGGATAGAAATAAGCATAAAATGAAGGCGAAAGAGAGCTGGCTAGTAAGAGCTAGCTACAAAGTAAACCGACAAATTTGCTCGTAATAACACCCCAAAAGCATGCCTGCACGGAGCTCGTAGAAGGCTACAAAATATTCACTTCCGGGTGCAATTCTATGCCAAATAAATCGCGTACGGAGCGAATAATTTCCTCGGCGAGCTCGCGCAATTCCTGGCCGGTGGCCCCGCCATGATTCACGAGCACTAGCGCTTGGCGGTCGTGCACGCCGTGGGTGCCTAGGCCCTCGCCACGCCGCAAGCCCTTGAAGCCGGCCTGTTCGATAAGCCAGCCAGCGGGCACCTTCACCCCCCCTGGCACTGGGTAGCCGGGCAGAGCGGGGTAGCGGTTCTTGAGCTCGTCGAACTTGTGCTGCGAGACTTCAGGATTTTTAAAAAATGAGCCCGCGTTGCCAATCTCGGCCGGGTCGGGCAGCTTGGAGCGGCGGATGTGCACCACGGCGCGGCTCACATCGCGGGGCGTGGGCTCAGATTCGATACCTAGGTCGGTAAGCGTGGTTTGGATGTCGCCGTAGCGCACGTTGGTGGGGCGCTGAGCGGCGGGCCGGTGCAGGCGCAGTACCACGGCCGTGACGACAAATTGGTTTTTGAGCGGCCCCTTAAACACGCTTTCACGATAGCCAAAACCGCACTCTTCCTTACCGAAAATCCGTAGCTCCCCGGTCTTTATTTCCAGCGCTTCGAGCCGCTCGAAAGTGTCTTGCAACTCGGCGCCGTAGGCCCCAATATTTTGAAGCGGCGCCGCACCCACGGTACCCGGAATAAGCGAGAGGTTTTCCACGCCGTGCAGGTCTTCATCGAGGGCATACTCCACTAGGCCGTGCCAGCTTTCGCCGGCCCCAGCGCGCAGCAGAGCCGTGTGGGTGTCGGCATCTTCCCCGATGACTTCTAGGCCTTTAATTTCGTTTTTCAACACTACGCCGCCAAAGCCTTGTGTCAGCAGCAAGTTGGAGCCGCCACCTAGGATAAGCAATGGCCCCGCCTGCACCTCGGGCAGCGCCAGCAAGTGGCGCAGCTCATCGGCCGAAGCAAAGCGGGCAAAGTAGCGAGCCTCTACATCGAGGCCAAAAGTGTTGTAGGGGCGGAGAGAAACGTGTTCTTCTAGGTGCGGCATGGCGCAAAGGTCGGAAAGTACCGTGGACTCTGCGAGTCTGCGCGCGGGTAGTCGGGCCAGCCAATGCCTTCGCCGACCCGCAGGGGTCCCGATATAACCCGCTACATTCGCCGCATGGACTCGAAAGCCACCACTCGCCTCAGCAAGTTTCTCAGTCAGCATCTGCGCCACCAGCCCCAGGCCATTGGCCTCACGCTGCAAGAAGGCGGCTGGGTCAACGTAGCCGACCTGCTGGCCGCCTGTGCCGCCCACGGCCACCCTCTCACCCGCGACGAACTAGAGGACTTAGTCGAGGATAACGATAAGCAACGCTTTGCCTTCGACGAAGCTGGCCAGCGCATTCGGGCCCAGCAGGGACATAGCGTGGAAGTCGATTTGCAATTGACTCCCGCCACGCCGCCCGCTGTGCTCTACCATGGCACGGTGCCCGCCGCGCTGCCGGCCATCTGGGCGTCGGGCTTGCAAAAGATGAGCCGCCACCATGTGCATCTCTCGCCCGATGAAGCTACTGCTCGGCGCGTGGGCCAGCGCCGGGGCCGGCCCACGCTGCTTGCCGTAGATGCCGCCGCCCTACACGCGGCAGGCGGCGTGTTTTACCGCTCGGGCAATGGTGTGTGGCTGGTCGATAGTGTGCCCCCACAGTACCTACGCGAGTTGCCCAGCTAGGTAGCATTTTCAGTAAAAAGCTAGCGCCGTTGCTCTTTCTGTTTGCTGGGGCCTTTGCGAAAAATAGCTCGGGGATAGAAGCAGCTTATGGTGTCGTTTAACTTCAACGCACTTAGAAGGATGTAAAACAGCAAGAGGCAGCGAACAAGGTTCGCTGCCTCTTGCTGCTAGTGCTTTACCGCCGCACCTAGGGCAAGTTGGCGTGCACGGTGAAGCGCGAATCGGCGCGCACGTCGGTATTCTGGCGTAGCGTTTGGGCTAGCTCGGCGGTGGTAGTGAGGGTGTAAGAATTGCTTTTCAAATACAAGTCAAGCTTGTTGCCGGCCGGGGTGAGGTTGATGCTCGTTTGGCCCGTGGGCACGGTAGCCAACGATGCCAAGAGCACCTTATTAGAGCCCGCCGCATCGGTCGAGATGTAAATGCTGATGCTTTTCAGAAAATCGAAATTTTGAGTGCTTGGGTTGGTCACTGTCAGCGTTAGGCGGTCGAGGGTAACATCCTGCACATAGTCGGCCGACGTGTTATTGCTTTTATAGGTGCTCTGGGCAGTAGTAGGCACCGACACGCCCGGGATGCTCAGCGATATTCCGGGTGGCACGAAGGGAGTGCCCGGCACAGTAAAACTGCTAGAATCGCTAACCTGAAAGCTGAGAAGGTTCAAGATTTTTTTGCAGCTTACGGCACCTAGAAGCAAAAAAGCTAGCAGCGGCAAGTAGTGTTTTTTGAAGATGATATTGCGCATAAATTGTTTATGGATGATAAAATGAGTACTTTACTGATAAGCACAAATATAAGCGCCTAGGGTAGCTAATGCTCAGCTTTTTCGGGCAAATTGTCGGCCTAGCAGACAAACTGCTACTTTGCACAGGTAAGCGTAGCCTACCGCCCTCAAGGCCGCTAGCTACGTACTGATGCGCTCGTCCCACCCAGCTTTTTCATGAAGTACTTTCTCCTAGGTGGCGTGCTCGCCCTGGCTAGCACCGCAGCTGCCCAACGCCCCGCCTCACCCGCCCAAAACGCGGCTACCGTCAAGCTGCCCGGCAGCCTGAGCATGCCTACGCTGCCCACGCCGCGCCAACTCTATCCCGGCTTGTTTGAGGCCGTGCAGCTTAACCGGGTGTATGCCGATAACAAGACCTTTGTGGATGTCCTGCCCACCGCCCCACCTGCCGAGATAGTGGCCGCCTACGAGCGCCAGCGCAGCCAGCCGGGCTTCGACCTGAAGACTTTTGTGGGGCAATATTTCAAGCCACCCGTGGCGGCTACCGATGTGTATCGTAGCAACGTGCAGGCCGGCATCCGTGCCCACCTAGATACCCTCTGGACGGTGCTGCGCCGCCCTGGCCAGGCTGAAGCCGCGCAGTATTCGTCGCTGCTACCCTTGCCGCGCCCGTACCTAGTGCCGGGTGGGCGCTTCCGCGAGATTTACTACTGGGATTCGTACTTCACGATGCTGGGCTTGCGCCAAGCTGGCCGCACAGCGCTGCTGCGCGACATGGTGGCCAATTTTGCTTACCTCATCGACCGCTATGGGCACGTGCCCAATGGCAGCCGCACGTACTACCTCACGCGTTCGCAACCACCGTTTTTTGCTCTTATGGTGCAGCTTTTGGCCCAGGCCGAAGGCCCTGGCAGCCAAGCAGTGCAGCAGTTTCGCCCTCAGCTCAAGCTCGAATACGCCTACTGGACTAGTGGCGGCGATAAGCTGCAGCCTGGCACCGCCGCTGGGCGCACCGTGCGCATGCCCGGCGGCGAACCCCTCAGCCGCTACTGGGACGATAGCGACCAGCCCCGCGAAGAGTCGTACCGAGAAGATGTGGAAGCGGCTAAGAAGAGCAAGCAGCCCGCACCAGTATTCAACCGCAATGTGCGCGCCGCCGCCGCTTCGGGCTGGGATTTTAGCTCGCGCTGGTTTGTGCCCGGCAAAGGCCTCGAAACCATCCGCACCACCAGCCTCGTGCCTGTTGACCTCAACTGCCTGCTACTGACCCTGGAGCAAACCCTAGGTACCGCCGCCCGCCAAGCGGGCGACTCGACCGAGGCCAAGCAATTTCGCCAGGCGGGGCAGGCGCGAGCTGCCGCCATTCGGAAGTATTGCTGGGATGCCAAGGCGGGGTTCTACGTTGACTATGACTTGCCGCAACGCCGCCCCTCGCCGGTGCATACGCTGGCTGGAGCGTTTCCGCTGGCCTTCGGCGTCGCTACGCCCGACCAAGCTAAAAAAGTAGCGTCGCACCTTCAAAATGAGTTTTTGCGCCCCGGCGGCCTACTCACTACCACCAACCCCAGCGGCCAGCAGTGGGACGCTCCCAATGCCTGGGCCCCGCTCGAATACCTCTCCATTGTGGGCCTGCGCCGCTACCAGCAAACCGCTCTCGCCGATACCGTGGCTCACCGCTGGACGCGCCTCAATGTGCGTGTTTTCAACCAGACCGGCAAGCTACTGGAGAAATACAACGTCGAAAACACCGGTCTACTAGCCGGCGGCGGCGAGTACCCGCTGCAAGATGGCTTCGGCTGGACTAACGGTGTGCTACTGACGCTGCTTAACGAGGAGAAGAAAGCCGTTAAATAGAAACGAGCTGAAAATTAGCGAGCCTAGGGCTAGGAATGCTCATGCATTGAACGGGCTGTGGTACCACCAGCTTCGCTACTGCCCACAGAGAGACAGGCATAGCATTCTGGCATGAGTGGTTAGCTAAGCTTGCCAGTTGTTTTTCACGGCTCCTAGGCGCGGAAACAAGCAGGATTGGGTATCATCGGTTTCAGAAACTAGAATTTGCACCTTGTCACCCAGTTTCTTTTCATTGACCAACAGTATATCGTTGGTGCGGTCTTCGCCCAATAACCGCGCTTGGTTTAGGCCAGTGTACTCGTAGCTAACGGCAAAACTCTGCATGATGCTGGACCGGGATAGCCGCACCGGCCGGCTAGTAATGCCTTGTACAGTAGCCTCCTGCATGCGGCCGTGGCGGTAGAGCCGGTACTTGCGTAAAGCCGGCAGTAGCCCTATTAGCAGAAAAATGGCGCCAAGCAGTAGAAAGACGCCTGGCAAGAGGAAAAACCAGCCAAATGGAAACACGAACTGCTTCAATTCGGGAATAACGCTCTCTCCGTTCCGCGCCCGAATGCCTACGGCACTGCCCACGGCCAGCTCGGTAGCATCAAAGGTTGCAAATTGGTCGGTGTAGGTCTGCCCGCCCGCGCTATACTTATAAGTAATGAGCTCGGGCGATTTGCCGTTGATTTGTACGTTGGTAAGCAGCTGCATATCCGTGACGTGGGCCGTAGCAGCCGTGCCGTCGCGCACGATGGCTGCATAGTCGTACCGCTCGTAGGGCTGCCGTAGCGTGGCCATCATGAATAGCAGCATTGGCAGCAGGATTAGCACCGAAGACAGGGTGAAAATCAGTCCTAACATCCCAAAAGGTCCACGCTCCCGGAGTAGCGACCAGAAGGTAGTAAAGCTGACGGGGCGCGGAGTAAGCATGACACGAAAAGTTAGAGATAACCGTGAGGAGCAGCCGTTGCGAAAGTAGTTCATCCCGACCTTTGCACCCATGTACCTTACCGCCACCACCCAGTTTGGCCTCGAAGAAGTCTTGGCTGAGGAATTGAGCCAGCTCGGCGCCACCATCGACTACGTCGGCAGCCGCGCTGTCGAATTTAGCGGCGACAAAAAGCTGCTCTACAACACCATCTTATGGAGCCGCACGGCCATGCGCTTGCTGCGCCCCTTCGCTGACTTCTACGCCCCCGATGAGCGCGCCCTCTATGACGAAGTTTTCCATATTGATTGGAGCCGCTACATTGCCCCGGGCCAGACGTTTGCCATCACGGCCGTGGTCAATAAATCCAGCTTCGAGCACTCGCTCTATGTGGCCCAGCTCACCAAAGACGCCATCGTGGACCAGTTCCGGGAGCGCACCGGCGAGCGCCCCAGCATCGATACTAAGAACCCCGATATCCGCATTCACCTGCGGATGCTCGAAAACGAGGTTATCCTGAGCCTCGATGCGGCTGGCGACTCGCTGCACCGCCGCGGCTACCGCCAGGGCACCAATGAAGCACCCCTCAACGAGGTGCTGGCCGCCGGCCTAATACTGCTAAGCGGCTGGGATAAGAAAAGCCCGCTCATCGACCCCATGTGTGGTTCGGCCACTATCCTCACCGAGGCGGGGCTGCTGGCCCAGCGCATCGCGCCCGGCCTGTTTCACCAGGGCAAGTTCGGGTTTGAGAACTGGCCCGACTTTGATGCCCAGCTGTGGCAGCAAGTGCGCAAAGCAGCCGAAGCCCAGCGTATTGAGGAGCCGCAGGCCTACCTAGCCGGCTCCGACCTTGACCCGCGCGTGATTGACCAAGCCGCCGCTAACATTGAGGCTGCCGGCCTCGACGAGTGCATCCGCATCTCGGTGCGCGATGTGCGCGACGCGCAGCCGCCCAAGGACCTAGGGCCTGGCCTTGTCATTACGAACCCGCCTTATGGCGAGCGGATAGGGGAGGAGGCGCAGATGGACGCCCTTTACAAGACCATCGGCGACGCGCTTAAAACGAATTTTCAGGGCTACGAGGCGTTCATTTTTACAGGCAACCTAGAGGCCGCCAAGGCTATCGGTCTGAAAGTGTCGCGGCGCATCCCGCTCTTCAACGGCCCGATAGATTGCCGGCTGCTGAAGTATGAGCTGTATCGCGGCTCGCGGCGGGTGCAGCCAGCTACAACGTAAGCACTAGGTGCCTTGGAAAAAAGCTGTGCGGAAACTCTGTTGTTAATCCACTTGCTATTAGGTGGGTCGACAACCTAGAGCTCGGCTATTCGTAAGCAGCGGCTACAACTATAATTACCTCCGTAACCAATGCTTTCTTTCTTTCAGGGCACCGCTCGCTGGGCCGCGCCGGTAGCAGCCCTAGGCTTGCTAGCCGCTTGCAGCAGCAGCCAAACTACCACCGACACCGCCACCACGGCTACCGCTGACTCTACCGTAGCTGCCGGAGCCGCTCGCCCCGACTCGGCGGCCACGGCCAGCACCGCCCCCAAGCCCGTAACACCCAGCAAGCCTAAGCCCACCTGGGCGCCCGGCATCCACCCCGAGATGCAGGCCGTTATCGAGGCGCTCGACTCGCTGAGTGGCGGCCCCACCGCCAAGCCCATGGCCAAAATGACGCCCCAGGAGGCCCGCAAAGCCCCTAGCGCCGCCGATGCTGCGATGGCGACCATGAAGAAGTTCAACATCCCGACCCCGCCCGCCACGGCCGATACCATGAGCCGCACGGTAGCGCCCGGCGTGAAGGTGCGCGTGTACACGCCCAAAGCGGGCACGGCACCCTACCCGGTTATCGTGTATTACCACGGCGGCGGCTGGGTTATCGCTAACCTCGATACCTACGACGCTTCGGTGCGCGCCCTCAGCGAGCAGACGGGCGCCGTGGTAGTATCGGTAGCGTATCGCCAGGGTCCGGAGTTTAAGTTTCCAACTGCCCACAACGATAGCTTCGCCGCCTACCAGTGGACGCTGGCGCACACCGCCGACATTAAAGGCGACCCCAAGCGCATTGCCGTAGCTGGCGAGAGCGCCGGCGGCAACCTAGCCTGCGCCGTGAGCATGATGGCCCGCGACAAAAAAGTGGCCCTGCCCAAGTATCAGCTCATCGTGTACCCCATCGCGGGCTACGACCTGAATACACCTTCGTACCTGGCTAATACCCAGACCAAGCCGCTCAATAAAGACCTGATGGCCTGGTTCTTCAAGTACTACCTGCGTACCCCCGCCGATGGCAAGAGCCCGATGATTGACCTCGTGCACGCCAACCTAAAAGGTTTGCCCGCCGCTACCATCGTCACGGCCCAGTACGACCCGCTGATGAGCGAGGGCAAAATGCTCGCCGACAACCTACAAAAAGCTGGCGTGCCCGTGCAGTACAAGAATTACGAGGGCGTGACCCACGAGTTTTTTGGCATGGCCGCCGTAGTGCCTGAGGCCAAGCAGGCGCAAGCCTTCGCAGTAGAAGGGTTGAAGAGCGCGCTGAAGTAAGGAAACCTGCTGTTAAACAGCTACTAAAAGAGTGGTACCTGCCAAGGTGCCGCTCTTTTGTTTTTGCTGGTAAGCTTAAATTAATTGCGCCTGCTACTCAAACGCGCTAATCGGCGAGCTACCTAGGTAGCGGTGGAGAGCGCCAGACTGATAAAGGACGAGCAGCCCGACTACATTAAGGCCACTGATGAGTGCAAAACCAAGCGTGGGGCCGCCCGTGGTACTATTGAGAAGAAGAATGTAGCCTGCCACTCCCAATTGGAGCAGCACATACGCGTAAGTGAGCCCCAGCGCCCAGCGCCAGCGTCGGTATAAGCCGAGTAGCAGCAGCCACAAGCAGAGGTTTCCGCCTCCAAAATGCCCGCTTTCGGCTACAAACCAGAGTTTGCGCCAAGTAGGGAGGTAGGCGGCCAGCAGCAGGCAGGCCGCCACAACGGCCAGGTGCAATAGGGCGGAGGAGCGATGAACCGGCTGCATAAGTATAGAAGCGAGAAAAGCCTTACTAACTGCGAGTTGTCGAGTAAAGCCGCGCGTTGCGAAGGTAAGCGGTGGGTATGATATAAACCTTGTCGAGCCGCCGCCAAAAATATTTGTCGAAAGCTTTTTCGCTGAGTAGAAGGCCGCTCCTAAGGGTCCGTCGGCTACCTAGGGCCGCGTCAGCAGGCGGCTGGGCTTAGGTTGGCTAAATTCTTTGGAACTTCGTGGGGCCGATTGTTATTTTATTCTTTCGACCGAAGTGCCTTATGTCTGCTGCTACCGCCTCTGCCCCCGCTCTCACCGCCGCTCGCCAAGCGCTCAAGCGCTACTACGGCTACGATAATTTTCGCCCCATGCAGGGCGACATTATCGAGAGCATTCTGAGCGGCCAAGATACAGTGGTGCTCATGCCTACCGGCGGCGGCAAATCGGTGTGTTTTCAGATTCCGGCTGTGGTGAGCGAGGGCGTGTGCGTGGTGGTATCGCCGCTCATCGCGCTTATGAAAGACCAGGTGGAGGCTCTGAAAGCCAACGGCATCGTGGCGGCCTACATCAACAGCAGCGTCAGCCAGAGCGAGTCTACCGACATCACGCGCGCCGCGCTGAGTGGGCACCTCAAGCTGCTCTATGTCAGCCCCGAGAAGCTGCTCGGCGAAGGCTTTTTGCAGTTCTTAAAGCGGCTCAACGTGAGCATGTTTGCTATCGACGAGGCGCACTGTATTTCGAGCTGGGGTCACGATTTCCGGCCCGAGTACACGCAACTCGGCGCGTTGCGGCAGCATTTCCCGAGTACGCCCATCATCGCGCTCACAGCCACGGCCGACCGGCTCACGCAGCGCGACATCAAAACCCAGCTCAACCTGCACGAGCCTAGAGTATTCTTGTCGAGCTTCGACCGGCCCAACATCAATCTCGTGGTGCGCCCCGGCCAAGACCGCCTAGGGCAGATTCTGGACTTCATCGGCCGCCACCCCAACGACGCGGGCATCATCTACTGCCTCTCGCGCAAGACCTGCGAAACCGTAGCCCAGAAGCTCCAGCAGAAAGGCATTAAGGCTGGCCATTACCATGCCGGCATGACGCCCAACCAGCGTGGGGCGGTGCAGGAAGCCTTTTTGCAAGACGACCTGCAGGTAATCGTGGCGACCATCGCTTTTGGCATGGGCATCGACAAGAGCAACGTGCGCTGGGTAATGCACTACAATCTGCCCAAAAACATTGAGGGCTACTACCAGGAAATCGGCCGCGCTGGCCGCGATGGTGGCCCTGCCACCGCGCTGCTTTTCTACAGCTTTGCTGACGTGATGTCGATGCGCGACATGGTGACCAAAGATGTGCCCCCGCGCCAAGCCCAGCTCAACCAGGCCAAGCTCGAGCGCATGCAGCAGTTTGCTGAAGCTGCCAGCTGCCGCCGCCGTATCCTGCTGCACTACTTCTCCGAGGACCTAGGGCACGATTGCAACAACTGCGACATCTGCCGCAACCCACCCATCACCTTTGATGGCACGCTGCTGGCCCAAAAAGCCCTTTCGGCCAGCGTCCGCACGCAGCAACGCGTGGCTATCAATTTGCTGATTGACATCTTGCGTGGCATGCGCAACCAAGCGGTGCTGCAACACGGCTACGACCAGCTTAAAACTTACGGTGCGGGCCATGACTTGCCTTACCTCGATTGGTACAGCTACGTCCACCAGATGCTCAATGATGGTCTGTTTTATATCGCCTACGAGGAAGGTTACGCTCTCAAAATAACCGAGCGCGGCCAGCAAGTCCTGAAGGGGCAACTGCCAGTGTCGCTCAAGAAATTTCAGCCCGCCGAGAAAGCCGAAAAAGGCACCCGCGCCAGCAAAAAAGCCGCCGCAGAAGCCGCTGCTGCCAGCGCCGGTTCGCCCGAAGCACGCCTCTTCGAGCGCCTGCGCCAGCTCCGCAAGCAGATTGCCGACGAGCAGGGCGTGCCGCCATACGTGGTATTTACCGACACCACCTTACAGGAAATGGCTCGCGAGCAGCCCACTAGCCGCGTGGCCATGCTCTCGGTATCGGGGGTGGGTATGAAGAAATTTGAGACCTACGGCGAGGTATTTATCGAAGCCATTTTGCAGCACGGCACTCCCCGCGCCGTGCCCACCGAGTATGAGGCTGATGAGCCCAATGTGCCGCCGTTCAACGACGACTTCGCGCCCGCGCCCCGCGCGGCAACCAAGGCGGCCGACCGCGACCCTTCCGAAGATGTTACGTTTCAGCTGCACCGCCAGGGCCTTACGCCCGAGCAGATAGCTGAGCAGCGCAACTTGGTAGTGGGCACGGTGCGTAGCCACCTCGAAAAAGCTTACGCCAAGGGCCTCGACCTGCGCCTGCAGGATTTTCTGTCTGATTATGACCTAGCCGAAATTGCCACCGCCCGGAAGCAACTCGGTGGCACCCCCGCTCTGCGTGACCTCTTTGACCACCTGCGCGAAAAATACGATTACTTTCAGCTACGGCTGGCAGGTGTATACGAGCAACGGCGGGGGCGGTAGAAACCATCCAGAGATGCTGCACGCCTGAGCTTTTGTATCCAATGGCAAATGCCTGTACTTCAGGCATAGTACGGGGTGTTGATTGCAGGCATATAGCAACTGCTTAACTACCAACTATAAAATTGTATTAAGCAAAATGGTAACAGTAAAACAGCCGCCCCAATGGAGCGGCTGTTTTGCTAAGTGCAGACTGCATTACAGCCCCGGAATCACATCTAGTAGGCTCTTGCCCTTCGTTGCTATTGCCTCGCGAAACTGGTTCTTCACCACGTTCTTCACGATTTCACTGGTGTCGCGCTCGCCGCTGGCTAGCGCTTTCACAAACTCAATGGCTTGGCTGGTGCTCACCTTGCCGGGCATGGCAGGCTCGTTTTTATCGACGTAGCAGTTGACTACCACCGGCCCATCGTGGGCCAGCGCCTCGCGGATGGTTCGCTCGGCATCCTTGGTTTCGCGGATGGTGAAGCCAGTAGCGCCGCAAGCTTCGGCAAACCGAGCGAAGTCGATATTTTCCAGGTCAACGCCAAACTCGGGATTGCCTTCCATCACGATTTGCTCCCACTTTATCTGACCTAGGGCTTGGTTGTTGAAGATAAACACCTTGATAGGCAGCTTATAACGCACAGCCGTGGCCAGCTCACCCATCAGCATGGTGAAGCCACCGTCGCCCACTAGCGCTACTACCTGCCGGCCGGGGTGCGCCACCGACGCTGCAATGGCGTAGGGTAGTCCGGCTCCCATCGTAGCCAGCAGGCCTGAGGTCGAGAACTGCATCGCTTCCTGCATCTGGATATAGCGCGCTGCCCAGGTTGTATTGTTGCCGCAGTCGCAGGTTACAATAGCGTCGCTATCCAGCAAGGGGCTGAGTGTATGCGGAATTACCTGCGGCTTCATGGGCGTAGCCTCCTGCGTGCCGCGCTCGGTCAGCAGCTCTTGCCAGGATTTTACATTGTCCTGCGCTTTCTCAAGAAAAGAGTGGTCGTCTTTTGGTTGTAGCAGCGGCAGTAATCCTTGCAGCACAGTTTTGGAGTCGCCAAGCAGGCCCACTTCTACCGGCGTGCGCAAGCCGATGTGCGTGGCATCGAGGTCTATCTGTACGGTGCGGGCCTGGCCGGGCTTCGGGTAATACTCTAGGTAGGGAAAATGCGTGCCTACCAACAGCAGCGTGTCGCACTCTTCCATCACGTCCTGCGAAGGCGCGGTGCCTAGTAGCCCTAGGCCGCCGGTGGTATAGGGTGAGTTATCGGGCAGCACTGCCTTGCCTAGCAGCGCTTTAGCTACCGGGGCGCCCAGCAGCTCGGCTACTTGCTCTAGCTCGGCGCGGGCACCTAGGGCGCCGCGTCCGGCCAGAATAGCGACTTTCTTGCCCGCGTTCAGCACGTCGGCAGCTTTTTGCAATTGGGCTTGCGTAGGAGCCACTTCGGAGCTTACGAGCACGGGCTTGGTGTGGCCTTCTACGTTTTGGGCCGATATCTTGTCGTCGCTCGTGGTCCAGTCCTGAAAGTCTTTCGGGAAAGAAATATGCGCCACCGTGCGCTGCCCCAAGGCCGTGCGAATGGCTTGGTCCAAAATGATGGGCACGTGCTCGGGGCCCATTACGCGCTCGTTGCAAGCCGCCACATCCCCGTACAGCTTTACTAGGTCTACGTCTTGTTGCCAGTAGGTACCACTGAGGTCGTGCGCCGCGCTGCCCGTAATGGCCAGCACCGGCTGCCCGTCGTACTTGGCGTCGTAGAGACCGTTGAGCAGATGGATGCCGCCCGGCCCCCCGGTGGCCAGGCACACGCCCAGCTTACCCGTAAACTTGGCGTAGCCCGCCGCCATAAAAGCGGCAGATTCTTCGTGGCGCACCAGCACCAGCTTTATCTTATCCTGGTGCGTGCGCAGCGATTCGTAAATGCCGTTGATGCCATCGCCGGGCAGGCTGAAGATAGTATCTACGCCCCAGTCCAGCAGTCGTTCGACCAATAGGTCAGCTCCGGTTTTAGCCATTGGTAGTAGGAATTTTTAAAAGTTTAAAAACTACTATTTCCTACGTGCATAGGCATTTTTTGGGCAAAAAGGCACATTTTTTTTAGTAGCCCAACAAATTTGAACCAAGTTCGTTGGCAAGTCTAATGGAATTAGTAACTTGCGCCTTGTGTTGCTGAAAAGTGTGCGTCGTCAGCCCGTCGCGTTGGGCATTTCCCTCCTTTGCCTTCCATCTACTTATGATTAATACCAATCTAAAATTTTGGCGCCGTGAGCTGGGCTTGACGCAGGCGCAGTTGGCTGACAAGCTGAATATTAAGCGCTCGCTGGTGGGTGCCTACGAAGAGGGCCGCGCCGAGCCGCGCTTGGCCACGCTCGTGAACATGGCGCGCCTGTTCAATATTCCGCTCGACTCGCTGGCTACTACCGACTTTACCAAAAAGAAGAACGCTAAAACCGCCGCTGCCTTGCGCGAGGCTGGTCCGCTCACCGAAACGCTACCTGAAGAGAAGCCCCTACGGGTGCTGGCCTTCACGGTAGGGTCCGATGAGAAAGAAAATATCGAACTGGTGCCATTGAAGGCTGCCGCGGGCTACCTCAATGGCTACGCCGACCGCGAGTTTATTGAAGAGCTGCCCCGCTTCCGGTTGCCGATGCTCCCAAGCACGGGCACTTACCGCGCCTTCGAAATAGCTGGCGACTCGATGTTGCCGCTCACCAGTGGCACTACCATCGTGGGCCGCTATGTCGACGACTGGGCCACCATCAAGGATGGTACGCCTTGCATCGTGGTGAGCCAAAAAGATGGCATCGTGTTCAAGCGTATTTATAATAAGCTGAAGCAAAACGCCTTATTCGGTCTGCACTCTGATAACCCCAGCTACACGCCCTACGACCTGAAAGCCGAGGATGTGCTCGAAATTTGGGAAGCCAAGAGCTATATCAGCAGCACGTTCCCCATTGGTGGCGTATCACTGGAGCACTTGGCGGGCCTTGTGATGGACCTGACGCAGCAGGTGAAGACAATGCAATTGCAGCGCGCCTAGGTTCCTAAAGCCGTTATCATAACAAAAAAGCCTCCCGCACGCTGCGGGAGGCTTTTTTTGGCATATAGTCCTAGTCCATAGGGGTATGCAGAGTCAATCTGTGTCTGACGTTTTTAGAATAAAATACCTGCTTCTAAACGGAGCGACTTGGCGAGGGTATTATTGCCGAACCAGTCCAACGGCAAGTCGTAACGCCCTTCAAGTAGCAGGACTGGCCCGCCTTTTATGCGTAGCAAGCAGCCTGCTCCAGCGGCCCCACCTAGGATAGCGGATGAGCCACCGGTGTCGTACGCCTGCTCGCCGGTGGGCCTGCCGTTACTGTCCACTAGCTGCTTGGTAGAGCTGTTGCTGACATTAACCGCTAAGCTTGGGCCTATATTGAGGTAGGGAGCTACGGCCTCGTGGCTAAAAGTATAATGTACCAGTAGCGGTACCTGCAACTGCGAATAGCGTAGCTTTACTCCGTATAAACCAACATAAGTGCCTTGATTAGAGGCAGGTAGTGTGGGAAGTGGATAAGTGCCCGCCAGGTGTAGGTAATTAGCTTCGAGTTGCAGTCCCCAATTGGAACGGGTAGTGAATAGCGCTACTGCACCTGCTTGATAGCTAGAAGTATTCTGAGCGCCAGGCCCGAAAACAGTCTGGGCGTAAAAATCTGTTAGTATTGGCGAGAAGTTCGGAAAACCTACCCCACCCTTTATACCAAATTGCGCGTGCACGCCGGACGGGGTTTTCACCAGCTCGCTAGGTTTTTGCAAGCACTGGTTGTAGTCGGTGGTCAGCGCAATTAGGCCGCTCTGCGTGTAGCGGTAGCGGGCCGTAAAGCCATTGGAGCCAATATTTAGGCTAGAACAAGAAGAAAGCAAACGGGCATACGTAAGCAGGGCCGTAGTGGGCGGTACTTCTACCACGTATGCCGAATCAGCGGGCTGTAGGTAATAGCGTACTTGGGACGCCACTAGGTCTTTGCCCGAATATAGGCTCATGTAGCCGCGTACCAATGGCACTAGTAGTTGCGGTTTGCCAGCCGGCCGGCCAACGGGTTTGCTCACCCGCAGAGGAGTGTGGCCAGTACCATAGCTGCTAAGCTGGCTGTATACGTAATAGTTGGGTGATGACGCTGGTGCAGATGTACAACAGTCGCCGCGCGTCCTGTTAGCTGAATGCGTCCTCGCAGGGTATCGCCAGTCGTTGTTACTACGTAGTTGGCGACTGGCTGCTGTGCTTGAGCAGGAGTTACGTCTAATAGACTGACTATGGACAGCAGTGCCGACAAGAAAATGGCTGACCGGGGGCGTGTAAAAAGAATCATCAAGAAGTTTTAGCCCAAAATAATGGGCCAGCAGTTATTAGTAGCAACTAGCTGCTAATAACTGCTGGCCCATTATTCACACAGACAGCCTTATTTCAGCTGCATCTCGTCGATGATGCGCTGAATTTTCTCGTGGGCGCGCTTTTGAGTGGGCTCGAAATCAGCTACCGAAGCCAAGGGCTCCTTCACGCTGAAGTAGAACTTAATCTTGGGCTCGGTGCCGCTGGGGCGGGCCGAAATTTTATCGCCGGCCTCGGTGATGAACTGAAGCACGTTGGAGCTTTCGACGCCAGTGCTTTCCTCTACACCGGTGCGCAGGTTTTTGATTTGGCCGGTCTGGTAGTCGCGCACCTCTACTACGGGCGAGCCGGCGAGGGTAGCAGGAGGGTTTTTGCGCAGCTCCACCATCATTTCCTGGATTTCTTCGGCACCACGCTGGCCCTTCTTGGTCAAGGAGATAAGGTCTTCGACGTAGAGACCGTACTCGGCGTACATCTTCTCCATTTCCTCGTAGAGGGTGCGGCCTTGGCTTTTGGCCACGGCAGCCATTTCGGCTACCAGCGCGCAAGCCGATACGGCATCTTTGTCGCGTACGAAGTCGCCGATGAGGAAGCCGTAGCTTTCTTCGCCACCGCAGATGTAGTTCTGCTCGGCGCCCAGCTCGCGGATGAGGCCCGCGATATATTTAAAGCCCGTGAGCGTGCGGTAGTATGTTACGCCGTAGCGCTGCGCGATATCACCTAGGATTTCACTGGTTACGATGGTGTACACAATGAAGTCGTTAGGCTGGCGCTTACCGGCCTTTTCGCGGGCCGACAGGATGTAGTGCGTCAGTAGCGCAGCGGTTTGGTTGCCATTGAGTAGCACCCATTCGCCTTTGCTGTTTTTCACACCCACACCTACACGGTCGGCGTCGGGGTCGGTAGCCAGCACGATATCAGCGTTCCGCTCCTTGGCTTGGTCGAGAGCCAGCTGCATGGCCGACTTCTCCTCGGGGTTGGGCGACTGCACGGTGGGGAAGTTGCCATCGGGCGTGGCCTGGGCCTGCACTACGCTCACGTTGGTGAAGCCGAAGGCGGCCAGCGCCGGCGGCACCAGCTTGATGCCCGAGCCGTGAATCGGCGTGTACACGATACCTAGGTCGTGCTGCTGCTGAATGGCAGCGGGGTTGATGCTCAGCTGCTTTACCTGAGCAATGTAGGCGTCGTCAACCTCTTGGCCGATAATATGAATGCGGCTGGGGTCAGCGTTGAAAACCACGTCGTTAACATCGGTGATTTTATTGACTTCCCCGATGATGTTTTTGTCGTGCGGCGCTACGATTTGCGCGCCGTCGTTCCAGTACACCTTAAAGCCGTTGTATTCTTTGGGGTTGTGCGAGGCCGTGATGACGCAGCCGCTCTGGCAGCCGAGGTGCCGAATGGCAAACGACAGCTCGGGCGTGGGGCGTAGGTCCTCAAATAGATAGACGGTGATGCCATTGCCCGAAAAAACGCCGGCTACAATTTCGGCAAATTTGCGCGAATTGTTGCGCGAGTCGTGGGCGATGGCCACCTTAATTTCTTGGTCGGCAAAGCTTTGTTTGAGGTAGTTGCACAGGCCTTGGGTGGCCATGCCCAGCGTGTAGCGGTTCATCCGGTTCGAGCCGGCGCCCATTACGCCGCGTAGGCCACCGGTACCAAACTCCAGCGAGCGGTAGAAGGCATCGTTGAGGGTATCGTCTTGGCCGCTGGCCTGAAGCTGCTTGATTTCGGCTTGGGTGTCAGCGTCGTAGGCGGGCGAGAGCCAGGTGCTAATGCGCTGCTGAACGTCGGGGGAGAGGGACATGAAGAAAGAAGGTGGAATGAGTAGGGCTACAAACGGCCGTAAAGAAAACAGGTTTGGGCGAAAGCGGGCAAGGCGGCCTGGCGGCCGCCTAGGTGCTACTGCACCACAACTTTTTGCGCATACACGCCCCGGCTCGACTCGAGCTGCAGCGAGTACTGCCCCTCGGCAATGGTGCCTAGGTCCAAGGTTTGGGTAAGGTGCCCGGCAGGCAGCGCGGCGGTGAGCAGCACCCGGCCCAGCAGGTCGTATAGTACCAGCCGCGCCGCCTCGTTGCTGGTGCGCGTCACGCGCAGGGTGTGCGAGGTCGGGTTGGGCACGGCGCTAAAGACTACCTTGCTGGCCACTGCGTTTTTAGTGGCAAGTACGCTGGCGGGCAGCCAGTTGCCGAGCCGCAGGGAGTAGAGCTGCTGCGGCACATTGACCAGGATGTTGCTAAAGCGCTCATTAGACACAAAGGCGCGGGTATTGCTCACAAAGCACAGCCCTTCGGCCTGCCCAATCAGCAGCGCATTGGGTAGCTCGATGCGGCGCTTGTTGGCTTGCAAAAAGCCCGTGCCCCGGTAGCCCGACAGCAGCCACACAAAGGTGGCGCCGTCGCGGGCGCTGTAGCCGAGTAGGCCTGCCACGGTGCCGGCCGCGTTGCGGGCAGCGGCAGTTATCAGCCCGTTTACATTAAAAGTGCCTTTGAGGCGCGCCACGTGGGTGCCGGGCCGGGCAGGCACGGTGTAGTAGCGCGTTTGCAGGTCAGCCCAGTTCTTGGTGAACAGGTGTAGCGAGTCGTTGGCGAAGAAAAAGGCCTCGCAATCGTAGTTGTGCTGATTGGTGCGGGGCGTAAAATCGGTTTGGTCGGGGTAGCTGAAGTTAATGGCTTCTGCCGTGGCAGTAGTGGCGGCGGGCCCTAGGTCGGCCTGGGCCACCCGTAAGATGCGGAGGTCGCGCCGGTCGCCGTTGTTATTACCAAAGTCGCCCACGTACACGTACTGGGCATCGGCGGTCAGGTCTTCCCAATCTACGTTGTTGAAGTTGCTGAGCCGCACCTGCTGCACCACGCGCCCGCTGGCCGAGTCGAGCCGAAACAGCACGGGCGTATTGCCGCTGTCGTTGAGGGTCCAGAGCTTGCCACCCGTGTAGAGCAAGCCCGAGGTCTCGGCGACCTCGTCGGCCAGCTGGGTTTTGAGGGGCAGGGCGCTGGTGGTAGGCGCGTATTGGCACGAGCCGTCGTTGGTGGTAGCTCCGGGAGTGTAGTTGGTGGCCTGGGGGTCGGGGCAGCCGCCTTGGGCGCGGGCCCTAGGTGCCATTACCACGACGAGCAACAGCAAGGAGGAAAGAAATCTGGCCAGCATCCGAGCGAGAATAAAGCAAGGTACCCTCGCCGGTACTGGCGTTTGGGTCGGCAAGTTACTTACCTTGTTAGGGTTAGGCCAAGCTGGGTGAGCGCTACTTGCGCTTAGCAGGGGTGGCTGGGGCCTCTTCGCGCAGCGCCACGCCGTAGCGCTGGGCAAAGCTTTCGAGCTGGCCGCGCAGCAGGGCCCGGCGGCGGGTGCCGCGCACCTCGCGCATGTTTAGCACATGGATGTCGCCATCCTTGAGGCGCACGCGCAGCTGGCGAGCCATTAGCTCGAGTTGGCTCATGTTTTCGGCGGCAAACACTTGCTTGGCCCGAAACAGTCCAGCCTTGTGCACCAGGTAGCCAGGCGCAAACTCGAAATAGCTCTGGGTGCCAAACACTGGCGCATTGTGCACCAAGATGAACCCTAGGTACACCGCGCAACCCGTCAGGAACACATAGTGCAGCCAGTAAAACTCCTGGCCCTCAGGCGCGGTGCGCAGCATCAGCGATGCGTAGGCAATGGCAAAAAGCGCCAATGAAACCTGCACGCCAAACGAGAGGCGCGAAGAGTTGGCGGGGCGTAGGCGAATGCGAGTAGTACCAGTGGGCATGGGGCAAAGCTACTTATGAATTAAAAATTAGAAATTATGAATTGAAAAGCCAGTCCCAATAGAGGCTTGAGCATCAATTCATAATTTCTAATTTTTAATTCCTTATTCTACGAAAGCTTAGCTTCCAGCGTCATTTCGGGCACGGCGCTCAGCACCTGCGACACGGGGCAGTTGGCCTTGGCAAACTCGGCATGCTTCTGGAAGTCTTCGGGCGTGATGTTGCCACCCGTCACTTTGCCTTCGGTGCTAACATGGATTTTGGTGATTTTGGGCGGGTTCTGGCTAGGGTCGAGCGTCACGGTCGAGGTCGTGGTCAGGCTCTCTACCGTGTGGCCATGCTGCCCAAGTACATTGCTCAAGAACATGGTGTAGCAGCCGGCGTGGGCCGCGCCAATCAGCTCTTCGGGGTTGGTGCCTTTTTCACCTTCAAAGCGCGAGCCAGCCGAGTAGGGCGCCGATACGACACCGCTTTTGGTCGTGAGAGTACCGTGGCCTTTGATGTCGCCTTGCCATTCGGCCTTGCCAAATTGGTTAATCATGAGAGAAATAGAAAAAGAGTAGGGGAGATGCCACTGGCAACGCTGCCAGCGGCCCCTGATACGGCTAACGCCTAGGTGCTAGTTGCGTTTGATTTTCAGACCAAGAGTAAATGGTAAGGTATAGCTTGGCGATGCCCGGCCTGGGTTACCTAGTGCCGCAGGCTTAGTTTTGTGGCCCATGGGAATCAAAGCCGCCCTGAGCCGGCCGCTGGCGGCCTACACTGTGCACCGCTACCAGCAGTGGCAGCGCGACCCCGCCGCTGCCCAGCTGCGCCTGCTGCGCACGTTGGCGCGCACGGCGGCCCGCACCGCTTTTGGCCAGGCCCACGACCTAGAAGCCGTGCATACGCCCGCCGACCTGGCCGCCCGCGTGCCAGTGCGCGATTACGAAGGCCTGAAGCCGTATTTCGACCAGGTAAAAACCGGCGCGCCCGATGTGCTGTGGCCCGGCCGCCCACTGTACCTGGCCAAAACCAGCGGCACTACTAGCGGCGCCAAGTACATCCCGATTACCCAGGCCAGCATCTCCAACCACATCAACGGGGCCAGGGATGCGCTACTGCACTACGTGGCCGCCACCGGCCGCCCTAGGTTCCTAGACGGTAAGCTGATTTTCCTGTCGGGCTCGCCCGAGTTGGAGCAAGTAGGCGGCATCCCCACGGGCCGGCTCTCGGGTATCGTCAATCACCACGTGCCGGCTTACCTGCGGCGCAACCAGCTCCCAAGCTATGCCACTAACTGCATCGAGGACTGGGAAACCAAGCTCGATGCCATTGTGGGCGAAACCCTAGGGCAGCTCATGACGCTCATCTCGGGCATTCCGCCCTGGGTCCAAATGTATTTCGACCGCCTCACGGTCCACACCGGCCGGCTGGTGGGCGAGGTGTTTCCTAAATTCGACCTTTTCGTGTCGGGTGGCGTGAGCATGGAGCCCTACCGCGCACGCCTGCTCGAGAGCATTGGTCGGCCCGTCGATAGCATCGAGCTGTTTCCGGCCTCCGAAGGCTTTCTGGCCTTCCAAGACCAGCCCGGCAACCCGGGCCTTCTGCTGCGGCTCGATAGCGGTATCTTCTTTGAGTTTGTGCCCGCCGAGCGGTTTTTCGAGCCCAACCCGCCACGCCTCACCATTGGCGAGGTTGAGCTAGGTAAGCAGTACGCCCTGGTGCTCACTTCCAACGCTGGCCTGTGGGCCTACTCGCTCGGCGACACGGTGCGCTTTGTAAGCCTGCACCCGCCCCGCGTGGTCGTGACGGGGCGCATCAAGCATTTCCTGTCGGCCTTCGGCGAGCACGTTATTGGCGAAGAAGTGGAGGCCGCCCTACGCGAAGCCGTGCGTCAGCATCCCGAAACGGAGGTCACCGAGTTTACAGTGGCTCCACTTGTGAGCGAAGACCGCAGCCAGCCCTCGCGCCATGAATGGCTCATCGAGTTTGCGCAGCCACCGCACAACGGCGCTGCCTTCGCTGCTGCGCTTGACACGGCCCTGCGCCAGCGTAATACCTACTATGACGACCTACGCCAGGGCAATATCTTGGTGCCACTGCTACTGACGCCCCTGCTGCCCGGCGCCTTCCAGCGCTATATGAAAAGCGTGGGCAAGCTAGGTGGGCAAAACAAAGTACCTAGGTTGGGCAATGACCGAGCGCTGGCCGAAGCACTAGGCGCTTTAAAATGAAGTGGGTAAGCTACATCATTGCGCTACTGCTAGCGCTGGTGACAGCTGGCGTAGGGCTATTCTTTATCGGGGCGCAAGAGCAGCACGAGGAGTTGTTGACGTATCATCTGTGGTCGACACTGATACTGCGGTTTTTATTTGCCAGTAGTCTAGGGCTGGTAGGTGCGGGGCTATGGTGAGCATTTATCGGCGTGCTAGCCAAGAAAAGAATTACCCAATATACCGAGTTGCGCAAACTGGCTTGGGTGCTATTGGCTAGCGTCTTAGGTGGCTCCTGCGCGGGTGCAGTATCATTCTGCTTTCTATAGGATTGCCTCAGCTAGCGCACTTATATAGCGGGCTACGCTGAAATAGAAAAAGCTCAATAAGCCTATCTGCCCCAGTAGCAAGGCTGCGCCTGAAACCGGCCGAGTTTTACAGCTAGTACGGTCGCTAGTCGTCGTTTACAGGTAAATTTGTGTTTAGGTGAGCGTTAGCGCTCCCACAATTTCCACCAGTAAATCAGGTATATGACCCGGCGGCTCTATTATTTTCTCGTAACAGTAGGGGCAGGCTTGGTGCTATATCTGAGCTGGCGCTCGCACCCCTCCATGGGGCACGTCTGGTTTATTCCGCGGTCGGTAGCCCGCTGGGCTGATAAGCAAGAAAACGATACCATTCGCACGGCTGTGCCCCTAGTAGCTCTAGGGCTTATAGTAGGCGGGCAGCTGGCGTGGCAGCGCCGGCCGTGGTGGCAGTGGTTGGCCGCGTGGGTGCTGCTTTTCGCGCTTGTAGTAGTAGCCGAGGCGGGCCAGCATTTCCGGGCGTATCGCCGGTTCGACCTAGCCGATGTGGCTTGGGGGGCTGCCGGCGCGGCCATCGGCCTGGCGCTCATTGCTGTGCTGCCGTTGGGCTACTGGCTCGTGCGCCAGGTCAGCGGCTCACGACAGCCAGCGTAGCCTAGGTATACCTAGGCCACGTGGTGGTAGTATAGGGAGATATAAGCTCAGCTTGGTTAAGCACTAGGTAGTGGGCTTACACAAAATACCCAGCGGTATCATAAGTGTCTTCAGGCCAGTTTAATAATTGGCGCCACAATTGCGGCCAGTATCGCCGGGTGATGGTTTTAGCGCGGCGCGCATGAGGTGCGGCGTGTAGCCGGGTCAGTCACGACAAGCTATCAAACTGCTTGAGGTGGCCGCCTAGGTATCTGTTCTCGAGCAAGCAATCGTAAGCCTAGGAAGCAGCCCTTGAAGCGTCTCTCGAAATAGAAGTGGAAGCACTCTATGTACCAGTTGTGGCTAGCGTCTAGCTTAGCCTGGGCTCGGGACCGCGGAATACGTCGGTACCGCTTACCGGGGGTAGCTTCACGGGTCGCCCTTCGCGGGCCGACTGATAAATGGCTTCCATTATACGCTGGTCTTGCAAGCCTTCTTCGCCGGGCGTGTGTGGAGGCTTGTTTTCCAGAATGCACTCCGAGAAGTGGTCCATTTCGGCCGCAAATTGATTTTTGGCCCCGATAGTAATCTGGTTCTGCATCTTGGCCGGGCCTTCGGCGTGCGAGGTCTTCAATTGCTGCCCGCGGTAGGCATAGCCATTGTCGAGGTGCAACCAGCCGCGCTCGGCGTTTACGCGGTAAAAGCGCGAATCGTGGGTATCGTAGTGCGTGATGCTATCGACCACAATGCCACCCGGAAAGCGCATTTGCCATGACATCATTTCCTCTACCTCCTTAAAGAGTGGGTTGCCGGGCGTGCTGTGCATGTAGCCAAATACCTCGGTGGGCTCGGTACCTAGGAGAAAGCGGCTGGTATTGAGACAGTACAGGCCGATGTCGGGCAGCGCGCCGCCGCCGGCCAGCGCCTTTTTGTGCCGCCAGTGGTCGGCATTGGCCGAGCTTTGGCTGTTCTGCCCTTGGATGTATTTGACTTTGCCGAACTTCTGGCTGCGCACCATGTCCCGTACTAGGCGGTTGTAGGGCTCGTACTGAATGCGGTAGGCTATCATCAGCTTCACCTTGGCTTCTTTGCAGGCCGCTATCATTAGCTCACACTCGCGGGCCGAGTTGGCCATCGGCTTTTCGCAGAGAATGTGCTTACCAGTTTTCGCGCCCCGAATCACGTATTCGGCGTGCATCGAGTTGGGCAGCACGATGTAGATGGCCTGCACCTCAGGGTTATCCTTTAGCTTGTCATAGTCGGCGTAGCTGTAGCAACTTGTCGGCTTAATGCCATACTGCTTCGCCACCTTAGCTAGCTTTTCGGGCGAGCCACTCACTAGCGCCACGGGCTTCGATTTTTTGCATTCGCCAAACGCTGGCAGCAGTTCTTCCAGCGTGAGGTGACCTAGGCCCACCAGCGCGTACCCCACGCGTTGGTCGGGCGGCAGCGGGGTAGGGGTGGGCGGCGACTTCGGGTCTACGTCCGATTTCCAGGCCTCTAACTCAATAGGCTTGTCGGCTGCTGCTGGCACCTTAGCAGGCGGCGATACGGCCTCCGACGATGGCACCTGCTGGCCTCCGGCCGCTGTGTAGGTAGTGCTAGCATCGACCTGCGCGGCCGGCGTACCGGTGGTGGGCGTGGTAGCCGCTGCGCCTGCTGCCGTTGGTTTTTCCTGGCAAGCAGCGAGGGTGCCCGCTGCTACGCTAGCCGCGAGCCCGCGCCCGGCTAGGTTCAAGAATTCCTTACGCGATACTTCTTGGCCCGCGTGGCGCAATACGGTGTTCAGCAGGTCGTTGGTGACGGACATAGAAGCAAATGAGTATGTGATAAGCGGCGCGAGGCGCATCGTGCTTATTCGTGCATACTCATTAAATCTTCATATGGTTGGATAGGAAACTACGCGGGTAGGTCAAATATCTCACCGTTGGCAAGCTCATAGCGCAATAGGCCGGTGTTGCTGGTCCAAACAGGCAGTGCACCTAGTTGTAGAGCAGATGCAGCTAGTGTCTCCTTTTTCGGCAAGCTAGGTAGTAGCTATAACGACGAATACAATAAGGCCGAAGTATACTCAGCTTCTGGTCTGCAAAGTGAACCGGTTAATACCCTGTGCTTGTAGCAAGGCAACTAGCTTCATAACCTTTGGCGAACCTGTTTCGGCACTAATCAGTAATGAAAAAGAAACCGGCCTACCCAATACAGTAGGTGCAATAAGCCGAGCGGTCTTTGCGCATTCAGCCAATTGTATTTCCGTTAGCGAGTACGTGGCTTGAGTAGTGGTTGCAGTGGGGTTAGCTAATGATAAGCTGCCCGAAAGTTGCTCAACAGTAGTGGCTAAGAAGGGAAGCTTTTGCAAGTTGGCCAGCTGCAGCTCTGAAAAATTTATGTGGTGCTCTCTACTCACCTGCTCTAGTACTGTAGCTTGCAGGCGGGGCTCAGAGGCTGCGAAGGAAAGATGCCCGCTCTTGTTTAAGCTGATATAAATCTGCGGTGCATCATGCAGGCATATAATGGAAGAGGTTGATGATAATTCCTCTAGTGAAACAGTTCCTTTTTTAGGCTCTCGAATGTTGCCTGCGAGCAGAAGGCAGCCAATAAGCGATAGATAAGGTGACCCCAGCTACTGGAGTCATATCGGGTAGCGGACAGCCACGGCTTCGGCGCGAAACAGATTTTGGGCTTGGAAGTCGCATGGTGTTAAATAAGTTGTGGTCCTTTACTCGCTAAAGCTAGCGAATAAAGGACCACAACGATGGGCTTGCGCTGAAGCTTCTAAGCTAGCTCAAACTGCAGCCGCAATAAATTGGCATATAGTCCGCCCTCTCGCTCGCTTAGCTCGTCGTGCGAGCCGGCTTCCACGATGCGGCCACCATCGATAACCAGAATCTTATCGACCTTGCGGATGGTGCTAAGGCGGTGGGCAATGATAAGGCTCGTGCGGTTTTGCATCAGTTCGTCGAGAGCGCCTTGCACCAGCTTTTCGCTTTCGCTGTCAAGCGATGAGGTGGCTTCGTCGAGAATGAGGATGGCAGGATTTTTCAGGATGGCGCGGGCGATGGCCACGCGCTGCCGCTGCCCACCCGAGAGCTTGATGCCGCGGTCGCCGACCACCGTATCGAGGCTTTCGGGAAAGGCCGAAATGAACTGCCAAGCGTTGGCGCGGCGAGCGGCCTCGATAATTTCCTGGTCAGTGGCGCCGGGCTTGCCATAAGCAATGTTGTCGCGGATGGTGCCACCAAACAGCAGTGTCTCTTGCGGCACGATGCCGATGTGTGAGCGCAGGGCGGTGAGGTCGTAGTCGGCCACGTCGTGCCCATCGACCACAATGCGCCCGCCGCTGAGCGGGTAAAACTGCATGAGCAGGCCCGCAATAGTGCTTTTGCCCGCGCCGCTGGGGCCGACGAGCGCAATTTTTTCGCCAGCTGCTATGTAGAAGTCAATATCTTGTAGCACTGCTACATCGGGCCGGGTAGGATAGCGGAAGGCCACGTGCTCGTAGCGAATTTCGCCACGCACCTGGACTGGTACCAAACCTAGGGCGGGCTCTAGTAAGGTAGGCTCGGGTGTTTCGTCCAAGATTTCAAGAATGCGCTCGCTAGCCCCTAGGGTGCTTTGCACTTTGCCATAGAGTTCACCTAAGCCTGCCACCGAAGCCCCGATGTATACAGTATATAGTATAAAGGACACGAGCTGGCCGATATCCAAGTGATTGGGGTCAGTTTTGGGCGTATGCACCAGCGTAGCACCGCGCCACAGCACTAGAATGATGCCACCAAACAGGCCGATGATGACGAAGGACACGAAGCCACCGCGGTAGAGGTTGCTTTGCAAAGCCGATTGCACCACTTTGCGCAGCGCAGTATTGTAGCGCTTGATTTCAAAGCGCTCATTGGTAAAGGCTTTGACTGAGTTGATAGCTTGCAGCGTTTCCTCTACGATAGTATTGGTGTGGGCTAGCTCCTGCTGCACAGTGCGCGATAAAGTGCGGATTTTACGTCCAAATAGCCCCGCTGCTAGCACGATAGGTGGAAATGTGACCAGCATAAATACGGATAGCTTCCACGACACTACCATAATGAAGGCTAGGCCAGCCAGTAAAGTGAACACCTGCCGAAACAGCTCGGCCAGCGTCAGCGAAAACGAATCCTGAATTTGGGCTACGTCGCTGGTGATGCGTGACGTAACTGCTCCTACCCGATTTTGCTCGAAAAAAGGAATCGGCAGCTGCATAAACTTAGCATAGAGCGCCTGCCGGATGTCACGCACGGTGAACTCACTTACCTGCGTAAAAAACCAGATACGCCCAAACGAAAACAAGCCCTGTAGTACCGTGACCAGAAAAAGGCCAAGTGCAATGCGATTGATGTCGAGCACCAACCCGCCGGGCAGCGTAAAGGGCTTGTCATTAGCAGCATCTACGAGCTTGCCGCCAATCCAAGGAAACGTCATGGTGCTAAGGCTGCTAAGTACTAGCAGCACCATACCTACCGCAAACTTGGCGCGGTAAGGTAGCACAAACCTGAAAATTCGTAGACCGCGTTGCAGCGACTCCTTATTGACTTTTGGTTTGGGCAGGTCAGCGGTGGCGTCGCTGCCGCTGGTATTCAATCCACTTCGGGCCATAATTTGACACGGCTGGCAAGAAACCAGCCCACTTATGCAAGAGACGCAAACAACGCGCTAGTACTTTGCGCCGCTTGCCGAAATAGCTACTAGCGTAACGGTAAAATAGGTTGTCGTGCTGACTAGTAGCAGCCACAACGGCTATAGATTAAGTAGAATTAATTTAACCCCGGGGCGTCCTTAGCCGAGCGGGGCACTTTGCGGTCGATTTCAAATTTGGTAACGTTGGCATTGTCGAACGGTACTGGCACCTGCACCATAATGGGCACCGGCACGCCGCGCCGGGTGGCGGGCTGCCAGGCCGGCATGGCCTGCACCACACGCAGGGCCTCGGCGTTGCACTCGGGCGAGAGGCCCTTGGCTACTTTGGGGTTGGTGAGTTTGCCATCGGTGCCCACGGTAGCGGTTACGATAACATCGCCGGTCACGCGGGCTTGCTTGGCTTTGTTGGGCACCTGCACATGCTGGGTGAAGAAGTCGCCCATGGCTTCTTCGCCGCCGGGGAAGCTAGGCGCTTTATCGGGGCGGTTTTCGGCTCCGCCGCCGGGTTGCAATTGCATGTTGCCGGGCGAAAGCACCACGGGCGCTTTGGCCGGTGCGGGCCGGGTTTGGGCCAGAGCTGCGAAGGGAGCGGCGAGTACTAACGCGAGGTAAGTAAGGCGCATAGAGGAAGATAAAATGGAATAGCTAACTGGCAATCGCCACAGATTAGGACAAAATAGCGGTGGCTTCGGTTCGGTTGGCGGGGCGCGATATCAAGAGTAAGCCCAAAAAGGTGAGGGCTCCATTAAGCAGCAAAATCTCGAAGCCAAACTTGTAGCCGCCCAGCCACTCGACCGAGTGCGACACAATGAGCAGCGTCAGCAGCGGCCCCGCCACGCACACTGGTAGCACCAAGCCCTCGCGCAGCCGCCGCCGCGTAAAAATGCCGAAGCTGTAGAGCGCCAGCAGGGGCCCGTAGGTGTAGCCCGCAGTTTTGAAAACGGCATCAATCAGACTCTGCTCGTTGATGAGGCGGAAGACGAGAATGATGCCAATGAGTGCCACCGACCAACCTAGGTGGGTAAGCTGGCGAATACGCGTTTGGCGGGCTTCGGGATACTGCTTGATATCGAGAAAATCGACGCAGAACGACGTAGTAAGTGCCGTCAGCGCCGAGTCGGCCGAGGCGTACGTAATGGCGATGAGGCCTAGGATAAATACCACGCCCGCAAAAAGTGTGAACTGCGTAGTGGCCAAATATGGAAATACTAGGTCGGTATCGAGCGTTTTATTAGCCTTGAGCAGCTGGGGTAGCTCGTTCAACTGCAAGCCCTTTGCCGCGGCGTATTGGTAAAGAAGCACACCTAGGGTGAGAAATAGCACGTTTACGCCCACGATGACGGGCGTAAACCAGAACATGTTCTTCTGGGCGTCGGCGAGGCTGCGGCAGCTCAGGTTTTTCTGCATCAGGTCCTGGTCGAGGCCCGTCATCACGATGGTGATGAACATACCCGAAGCAAACTGCTTCCAAAAAAACTTGTCGTCGCTAAAATCGGAAAAGTATACCTGGGACATGCTGCTCTCGCGCACAGTACTCACGAGTTGCTTGAAACCAAGATTAAGCTCCGACGAAATGAAGTAGATGCTCAGCGCCACGCAGCTCAGCATGGCTAGCGTCTGGAAGGTATCCGTCCACAGAATGGTTTTGAGGCCGCCCTTAAAGGTGTAGAGGTAGATAAACAAGATGCTGACGACCACCGTGGCGGCAAACGGCACCCCCATGGCGTCGAATACCGCTAGCTGCAACACGCCCGCCACCAGATATAGCCGCAACCCCGACCCTAGGGCCCTGGAAATCAGAAAAAATAGCGCGCCTGTCTTATAGCTCCAGTAGCCAAATCGCTGCTCGAGGTAAGTGTAAATGGACACTAGTTGGAGCCGGTAGTAGAGTGGCATCAGCACTGTGCCGATAACTACATAGCCCGCCACGTAGCCCGCCACCACGGCTAGGTAGCTCCAGCCTTTGCCGTACACATTGCCTGGCACCGAGATGAAGGTGACGCCTGAGAGCGAGGTGCCAATCATGGCAAACGCTACCATGTACCATGGTGCGTTGCGGTTGGCCACAAAAAAGCTCTCGCTAGTAGCCTTGCGCGAAGTGAGCAGCGCAATGATGATGAGAACGATGAAGTAGCCCGCAATGAGGCTCAGAACAAGAGTAGGCGACATTTTTTGAGCTGTTAGCTTGTGGCTGTTAGCGATTAGCTTTTTAGCAGCGTAAGAACCGACAAAGCTAAAAGCTAATACGCGTTGTTGCCCGGTGGCCTAGCGAAGCAAAGCAGCTAGTAGCTAATAGCCACAAGCTAACAGCTCAAAAAACTACTCCCAGGTGGTCCAGTCGAGCACCTCGCCCACGGCAGGGGCGTGCAATTGGCCGCGTAGCAGGCCGCCAGCCGCCACCTCGGTCAGCAGCCGCAGAGGTTCGGAGGCAGGTTCGTCGGAGAGGTCGAAGGTACCGTAATGCATGGGCACCAAGTGGCCCGCGCGCAGCACGTTAGCCGCCTTGGCCGCTTCGTGCGGGTTCACGTGGCTCATGTGCATCATAAAGGGCGGCTTGTAGGCGCCGATGGGCAAGAGCACAATGTCAAGCGGGCCAAACGTCTGCTCGATTAAGTCGAAGTGGTCGCTGTAGCTAGTATCGCCGCCAAAATAGATGAGCCGGTCTTCAGTCTTTATCAGAAAGCTGCCCCATAGCACCTCGTTCAGGTCAAAGAGCCCGCGCCGGTGCCAGTGGCTGGCCGGCAGGTAATATATTTCGAAGGGCGCGGCGGGCCCTAGGTCATACTGCTGCCACCAACCGGCTTCTTGCACTGGTAGGCTTGGGGCCATGCCGCGCAGCAGCTTGCCCATGCTCAATGATGAGAGCACTCGCATTTTAGGGTTTTGCTGGGCTAGTAGCTTGATGCTGCGCTCGTCGAGGTGGTCGCGGTGGCCGTGCGAAAGCAATATGAAGTCGATGTTGCGCACATCTTCGGGCCGGCAGGGCAGGGGGTGGCGGTGGCGCAAGCCTACCGAAGAGAAAAGCACGGGGTCGAACAGTAGGCTCACTCCCTGCACTCGCAGCAAAAAGCTAGCGTGCCCCAACCACACCAGCATGTCTTGGGTCGAGAAGAAGGCTTCGGCGCAAGGCACTACGTTGGGCACCCAGGTATCGTGCTTCTTCTCCTCCTTCTGTGGGTTAGCCGTCAACTGCCAGCGTAGAGCCGTGCCGAAGGTGGGTTCATACAAGGCTTCGCCATTGCAGTACTCCTTGCCAATGAGCTTGTTGCCGGGGTAGCTAGGGCGAATGGTACGCAGGTCTTCGTTGCGGCGGTAGTGGGCAGGGGCAGCCATAGAATATAGTCGAAGCGGCGGGCCACTAATTGGCCACAAAGTTGTTATAGTACCGTCGTTGCCAGCCAAAGTTCGTATAGCAGGCAGCACAACTTTCTTCTTTGTTTCTATTCGCTTCTTATTCACATGAGTGACAATCAAAATCCGTCGGGTCGCGTTAGGGCCCACCAACTGACGGAAGAAGACGCCGCCCGCATTCAGGCTAACTTTTTTGCTCAAGTCTACGGTTGGATGGCCGCTGGCTTGGCGCTTACTGGTGGCATGGCCTTGTTTGCCGCGTCCTCGCCGGCCCTGCAGCATTTTATATTTGGTAATCGGTTCGTGTTTTTCGGACTCATCATTGCCGAGCTAGTCGTCGTAGGGTTTCTTTCGGCGCGCATCTTCCAGTGGAGCTTATCGCAGGCTAAAGCCGCTTTTGTGGGTTATGCCTTACTTAACGGGCTTACGCTGAGCGCTATATTTTTAGCCTATACAGCTAGCTCCATTGCTTCTACATTCTTCACCACGGCGCTGATGTTCGGGGTGATGAGCATCTTTGGCTATTTCACTAAGTCCGATTTGTCAGGCTGGGGTAAGCTGCTGAGCATGGCGCTTATAGGCATGGTTATTGCACTAGTGGTCAATATGTTCTGGGGCAACTCAACGCTAAATCTGATTGTGTCGGGTATCGGGGTCATCTTATTTACAGCCTTGGCTGCCTACGATACTCAAAAGCTGAAGCAGATGGCCTTCATCGGCGTAACAGAAGGAGAGGAAACTAGCAATAAAGCTTCCATCCTAGGTGCCCTTACGCTTTACTTAGACTTTGTTAACCTCTTCCTCTTCTTGCTGCGCTTCTTTGGCCAGCGTCGCTAGGGTGCTTAAGTAGTTAATAACATTAAAAAAGCCCCGCCGAACTATCGGTGGGGCTTTTTTAATGCGGTGATTAAATATTGACCTAGGGCTTGATAGCAGCAGCGCTAGCTAACCATGCCGCACGCATATCCTTCTGCGCTTGGGTAGCAGTCATTTTCTCTACGCTTTCCATAGGCTGCACCTGCACATTAGAATCTTCGGTGAGCACGACCTGCGTGGTGCGCTCAATGCCAGCGCGGTTGCGTACGCGCACCGGCACAAGGTCAGCGGGCGTGTGGCGGCGCATTACTCCCTCGAGGGTAGCCATATCGGTGATTTTCACGCCATCGAGGGTCATAATCTCGTCGCCGCGGTCGATGCCTGCCTTATAGAGACCCGAGCCCATAGTGGTATTGCGCGACAAGATGCAGCGGCCGTCCTCCGTAAACTCTACCTGCCGAGGCAGGGCAGCAGCCAGTACCTTGGTCGGCACTACGGCCAGGCCAGCTAGGGCCAGGTTCTCGGCAAAGCGTGGCGTTTCGTGGCCGTAGATGTAGCGCCGGAAGAAGGTGCCCGCAAAGGCGGTGTCCTTAGCTACGGTGCCGAGCACACGCTGCAAGTCGGGTAGGGTGTAGGGCTTGGCGGGGGCTAGGCTGGGCGTTTGAGGCTTGCCAAACTCCTGCCACAGCGCCTGCATGTACTTATCGAGCGAGGTGCGATAGCGCTGGCGCAATTGCATGTCGAGCGAAAGGGCTAGGCCCGCGCCCTGGTAGTAGTACGAAAGGTACGTGTTGCTACGGTTGTTGGGGTCGATGCTCGTAGCGGCATCCACAAAGCCTGCTTGCTGGCTCATTTCCACCGCCGAGGCATAGCGAGCGCCCGGCGAATTGAGGCGCACATTTACCCACTGGCTCACTTTCTCGAAGAATTGCTCGTCGTCGTAGTAGCCGGCCCGGCGCAGCATTAGCTCACCATAGTATTGCGTAAAACCCTCGCCAAACCACAACGCATCGCTCATGTTCACGCGCTGAAAATCGAAAGGCTCCAAGCCTTTGCTGCGCAAGCGCTCGGTGTTATAGGCGTGGAAATACTCGTGCGATACAGTGGCTAGGTTGCGCAGAGCGCCTTCATCATGCAGCGGCAAGGGGCTCGTGAGCGAAGTCGAGTTGCGGTGTTCCATGCCATCGCCGCTGGCCTGAGGCAGGTAATCGGCTAGGAAGGTGTAACGGCCGTAGTCAAAGGCAGGTACTTCGCCCCCAAATACGCCGGCAGCCTCGCGCACTATTTGCTGCGTCTTCTTTACCAAGGCCTCTACTTCGCTGGCCGACCCACCATAGTAAGTGGCTATCTCGAAGGTGCGCCCACCGTCTTGCCAAGTGTGCAGGGTTTGCTGAGTACCTAGGACCACGGGGCTGTCCATGAGGTACTGCAAATTGGGCGCCGTGAAGGTGGTGCGGTCTTCGCCGGTGGGCCGCAGTTGGGTTGCAGCCTTCCAGCCCGTAGGCATTTCAAATTTTACTTCGGCGGCCCGGCCCTCTAGGCCTTGCGCGTAGCACAGGGTAGCAGGCAGGTTGAGGTGCGCGTGCTGCTGGTCGATACCAGCGTAGGTGCCATCGGTGCGGTCGCCATACAGCGTATAGCTAAACTGGATGGTGCCATCGGCGGCTGGCTTTACTTCCCAGGAGTAAGGGTCGGGACGCTTGATGCTGAGGAGCTTGCCGCTGCCATCAGTAGCCACGGGATAGTACGTGTTCTTAATAAACTCGTGCAGTGCGTAACGCCCTGGCGACGAGCGTGCCATTCGTATCACCAGGGCCTTGCCCGGAGTCAAGCCTGCAAAAGTGGCCGTGACGCGTGCCTCGTGATGCACTGCATTGGGAAACGCTAGGGTGTAGCGCACGGCTGGGCCAGTTGCCGCCTGCCGCGCCGGTGCTATTGGAGCGGGCTCAGCAGCGACTGGTGCTGGAGCGGGGGCAGGCTTAGGCGCTGGGGCGGCAGTGGGTGCTGCCGCAGCCGGCTTAGCATCTGGAGCAGCCACAGGCTTGGCAGCAGCGGGTGCAGGCTTAGCAGCGGCCGGCTTGGCTGGGGCAGCTGGTTGTGTACTTTGGGCCGCCGTTGTGGTGGCTAGGCTCACGCTACCTAATACTCCCAAGTAAAAAGCGGGAAGAATTCTTTTCATAATAAAAATCCTACTTAATAGCTAAAATGCCCGGTTATAGCCCGGAATTGATTTGAATGGTGCAAATTAAAAGCAAAAATTCGACCTTGCCACAGGTTCAGCTTTGTTGCTGGCTGACTACTCACCATTATTGCATTACTCGGCACCAGATAAAATCGCCATAGAAGCTCTCCTGATAGCGATTTTGAAGCCCTAAGGCAGCTAGAGCGGCCGGCCAGGGCGGAAGCTGCTGCGCCCGCAGCCCTACTGTTAGTTTAAAAAATAAATACATGGCTCGCAGCAATACCCGCTGCCACCACGTGCGAGGCGGCCGAAAGTCAGCTATCAGCCACGGCGCCCTAGGTCGGCGCGCTGCCTGTAAGCAAGCCAAAGCGGCCGGAAATTCTGCCAGCGTAAAGCAGTCCAAAACGAAGAACGTCACTACCGCATCAAACTGCTCGGTGGGAGCTAGCGCCTGCTCGCTGCCTTGGCGAAATTCAACTTGTGCTATGGTGCCAGGGGCCGCCTGTTGCAGCCGAGCTTGGGCTTGGGCTAGCATGGTGGTCGATGTTTCGAGGTAAAGCACCTGTGCAGCGGGACACTGGCGCAGCAACTCGAGAAGCACCCAGCCACTGCCACCCCCCAGCACTAGCACGCGCGGGGCCGAGCCGGCTAATGGCATCCCGGCGGCTAGCGCTGCTTGCTGCGCCGCTCGCTGTGCCCGCCCAAACACAGCCCCCGCCAGCGCATCATACACGCGAGCCACGCGGCTGAAGTCAGCGCTAGGGGAGGGAGAAGGAATGGTAGAAGAAGCCATAAAAGCCAGAAAATAACGCCTGCAAAGTAGCCTTGCAGCCCGCTAACCCACTTTTGGAGTCGTGATTCACAAAAAAAATGCGGGGACAAGTGGCTGAGCAACAATTTTTGGGCCTCGCCTATGAGTAGGGTAAAGCGAAAAAAGTAAACCTAAGGTTGCGCCGAGAGTTAACGATTCCGTATCTTTGCACCATCAAACGCCCCACCAACCGGGTGGCCAGCATTTGACGCTTACCTGCGCTTGTGGCGAAATTGGTAGACGCGCTGTCTTCAGGCGGCAGTTCCGCAAGGTGTGAGAGTTCGAGTCTCTCCGAGCGCACGAGTTACCCAACAAAAAAAGCCAGCCCTCCTCGGGGCTGGCTTTTTTGTTTAAGACCAAGTCTGGTTGCTTATTCGTTGGAGCACGTAGCCAATTCTGACGTAGTTCCGTTCAACCTAGCTTTCTCCCACCTTTCTCAGCACCATGCCTACCCCCGTTGCGCCCCCTGGCTCGTCTACTTCTACGCCTGCGCGGGCGGCTGGCTTGGCGGGGCTGCTCACGGCCGAAGTCATCTTCGGGGTGTTGTTGTTTGTGGGCGCATTCGGGCTGTTTTTCTACCTGACCCGGGTGGTATTTCGCGAGCATTCGCAGGTATTCGATGATTGGGGCTTTGCCCAAATGGACCGTTTGCGGGCCGCTCGACCCTGGACGCGCACCTTTGTCGATGTCTTGACTTTCTTTGGGTCAGTCAAGTTTCTGGTGCCGGCTAGCCTAGTCATTCCCTATGTGATGTATCGGCGGGGCCTGAAGCGCTACGCTATCGAACTGCTTTTGTCGATGGGGGGTGGGGTGGCCCTTAACGAGTTGCTCAAGGCTTACTTTCACCGCGACCGACCTACTACGGCGCTCATCTACCAGTATGGCCTAAGCTTCCCTAGCGGCCACGCCATGATGGGAATGTGCCTCTACGGCTGCTTGGCATGGCTAGCGGTGCAGCATGGCCGCCACTGGAGCCTGGCAGTGGCGTTGGTCTGCTTCTCGCTGAGTATCGGGCTCACCCGTGTGTATTTGCACGTGCATTACCCCACCGATGTAGTGGCAGGTTTTGCAGGTGGTGCGGCCTGGCTGGTGCTGCTGCGCACGGGTATCCGGCTTTTCTGGAAAGAAAAGAAGATACCCGGCGAAGACGCCACCGTTAGCGAGTGAGCAACTTACGCAAGCTCTAGGTGCTACCTAGAGCTTTACCTTGACGCGGAGCGCCAGCAAGCCTTTAACCCCTTGCAGTTCTTCCAGCTCTAGCTCCTCCACGTCGGACTCCAGTAAGTTTCGGTCCTGCAAATAATCTATGTACTCGACGTACTCGGTCGCCTCGCGGGGCTGCGCATACACCAGCGCCAAGTAGCCGGGCTGCGTGAGGCGCTCGCCAGTGCCCAAAACTGTAGCCTTGTCGATGCGCTTCTTAATAATCTCGTAGCGAATATTATACGCACCGTCTACGTCAAACTGGCGCTCGTCTTGCCGGAAGCGGATGCTTAAAGACTGCGAGTGAATCAGAATGAGCTGCGTCGTATCGAGGGGTACGGCCAATTCAGCTTTGAGGGCGTGAGTGCGGCGCGTAATTTCGACCATCACCAGTAGTTGCCACAGGCGCAGGTTCTTCAAGAAGATGAGGTCGAACGGCTTATCTTGCACTAGGCTGCCGCCCACGTAGATGTTAAACTCAACGCCATCGGTCTTGAACCGCTGGAAGTAATGCGGAAACATCTGCTGGGCCTTGGCTTCTTCTTGGTCAAGAAATTCGCTGACCACATCGTTGATGCGTGTCACGCTTTCCTCAAAGGCCCGGCGGCGGTTGTAGAGAATACCTAGGCGCGGGTCGATGTGCTGCCAGTAGTGGGCAATGGTAGGCCGCAGGTCAACAATATTTTGGGCCAGGTATTCAAACAGCGGCTCGACCTGCGTGCGTAAGGAATCGTAGATGCTGACCTCGTCGCCGCTGATAATGCCCTGCCGCAGCCGCCGCAAATTCTTAGTAACGTAAAATTTAAGCTCATCCAGAATAGGCAGCGCTTGGTATTCTGAGGCTTTGCGCAGCACTCGGCCGGCCAGCGTGAGGTGCTCAATGAGGTCGGCCTGCACGGCTTCGTTGCGGGCCACGCTCGAGCCCCGAATGTCGCAGGAACCGTGCAGTGGGTACACATCTTCAAACACGATGGGCTCCATCTCGGCCGAGCGATTGCCATCTTCGTGCTGGGCCAGCAGGCGCCGAGCAGCGTCGTTGAAGCGCCACTCCATGGTAGGGTGAATGGCCGTAAACTTCTCTTTAATAACTGATTGAATCCGCGTTTCGAGGTCCTCAGCGTTGCGCTTCACAGCCACCGCAAACAAGGGCACGAACTGCTTCACCAATTCCATGTCAAATTCGTCGAGCGCGCCGACCTCGGGCGAGCCTAGCTCGAGCAGCCCCACGGTATCGGGGCCATAAGGCAGCAGCGCTAAGATGGCCGAGCGAATGCCGAGCTGCAAAATCTGCTGGCGCATGTCTTCGGGCAGCTCGGGTGCCGTGGTTACGTCTTCGAGCACCAGCGGTTGGCGGTCGGCCAGCAAGCGGGCGTAGAGCTGCCGGAAGCCGCCTACCGCGCCTTGGCTCTGCATCTGCTTGGTAAGAAAGCTGTGGTTGATTTTGCGCCCAAAGTCTACAAAGGCCTTCTTGCGCTCATCATACGCCGCGATGCCAAGCTGCAGCGCTGGCCGGGCAAACAGCACCCGCAGCTTTTCTTGAATCTGCTCTAAGCGGTCGGAGGCCTGAAGCACGTCGCGCTCCAGCAAGTCGTACTTCAGCTCCGACAGAATTTCTTGGGTTGTGACATCTACCAGTTGCAGCAGGTTGAAGCCCTCTAGCGCGAAGCGCTCAGGCGGCAGCAGGCGATACCATAGCTCCAAGCGATGGCGATTGTGCAGTAGGTGTTGCACCTGTTCGGGGCTTAGTTCGGGCTTATCGCCCACCACCCGCACGCGCACAAACGACGAATCGAAATTGACGCCATAGTGCCGGTAGAGCCCAATGCTGTAGTCGGGCACCGTGAAGATGAGCCCGCTCTGCGCTTCTGGTATTTCAGCGCCATATTCCCGACCTAGGATGAGCAGATACGCCATCTGTGTCATGTGCCGCTCTAAGGTGGCGTAGTCGATATTGAGCGGCTGCTTGATAGTGCGGTCGCGGCCCATCATCACCTCCGCAAAGCGGCTGGTGTAGTAGAAGCTGCGCCGCTGAAACGGTGGAATAGCCCCTGTGATGGCCGTAGTGGTGGCTGCCGGTGGAAATACCGCCAGCATGAGCATATCTATTAGGTCCTGAATGTCATCGAGCTGCTCTATAGTATGCAGGTGGTCCCGGCAAGTAGCGTGCTGTCTTACTTCTTCGCACACCGTGCGGGCCAAGCGTGCTACACCTGGGTTCGGGTCACGCTCGCGCTCGTGCCAGTAGTCTATAAGAGGCTCTAGACTCAGCTGCGTAGAGAAGGGAAAACCGGGAGGCACGTCCGGGGCAGGCTCTACAGCCACCGCCTCGGGGAGGTCAACTGGTAGCTGGCCTTCGTCGGCAGCAAGCGTGAGCAGGTCGGGGGCAGGCATGAGCAGGCAGAATTAGCAGAAGAAAGGTATACGCAAGCCCAGTCTAGGGGTATTGCTAGCGAGTCGTAAGTGGCGTAATGATGGGCTTATTTACGGGCGCCGTAACCACCTTGGGTTGAGCTGGCGCCGCGCTAAGATTACTGCTTAAGTCGAACTGCTTGCCGGTGTTGGAGTAGCAGGTGCAACAGCCATTAGCTTGGTACTGGCCGTCCAGCTTGATATTAGAAATTTTAAACGTATAACGATACCTACCGCCAACTGGTGCGGCTTTGCTGTATTGATACGCTGTAATCTGGTAGTCGTAAGCATCAAGCTTTAGCCCGCCGCTTGCTGCAAAAGGTGCCGCGTTATTGATAGCGATAAGTGAGTCTTGTGTCAGTGTAGCGCCACCGTTGGCCAGCGGCAGTATCCGCAATATAGAATCGCGGGTGGGTTTAGGAACAAGAGCAGTAGGATGAGGAATACGGACGATAAATAGCGTATCTATTTGGTCGGCCCGAAATCCATTAGTTCCGCCTATCCTAAAGGTGAAAAAGAGGGCATCGGCAAGCTCATCCTGGCATACGCATATGTCATTGGCGCAGCAGCCAGCTAGAGCCAGCATTATCAGTAGCCCCGGAATGGAGCACAGAATCTTTTTCATCAGCACAGCTAAAAGAGAGCCCGGCGCCGGAGCTTGCAAAATGCAAACCACCGGGCCGGGCTACAAAGGTCCGAAAGCCGCGGATTATTGTGAGCGGCTTCGAAAAATAAGTAAATGCGCCTAGGCTACTTGTTGCTAGCCGACGAGGGCAGCGTGGGGTTATTGACTGGGCCGCCAGCCATCAGCAGGGGGTTGAGGCGAGTTGAAGCCGTATCGAGTTGGGGACGCACTTGGTTTAGGGCTTCGCGCAGGGCTATCACGTCGGCCAGACGCGGGGCGTCGGTTTGCGAATAGCCGTGGTACATGGCCACTTTTACGTTGGAAGTACCCTTGCCCGTGTAGGTACCTAGGAGCTGACCGCTGGCATCCATTACCTGCACTTCGGCTTCTAAGTCAGTATTATACCACTCGAGGGGGGCACCAAAGATGCTAGGCACGAGCATCGTAATAACTTGTGCGGCCTGTAGGCTGCGGCCCTTGCGGATGGTGTGCACCTTCGTCACTACCAAGCGGATATAGCCATACGTAGCCGTATCGGTAGCTTCCACTACGTTGTGTTGCAGCTCCGACTTAAACAGGCGCAACGGGTCATCGGGTAGAGCGCCGTCGTTCATGGCCAGCGGGCCGGGGTCGGCCGTTATTTCCATGGGCGGAAGACGCTTTGTGATAACTGCCGTTGGGATGTGCGAAAAGCTGCCCTTCACCGACATGCAGCTGCTCAGGCCTAGTAAAACTGCGGCTGCTGCTAAAGCTGGCCGTGCAATGAAAGAGTACAATTTCATAGTGGAATGATAAAAGCTAAAGTTGTACTTTGAGATGTTATTTTAGAGAATTAACGCCTTTTTATTGAATAAATTTTATTCATGCTCTAAAGTACTACAGGCTTGGTCATCTACCAAAAAATAGTCTTAAATCAAGTTTTTGAACAGTTGCCTAATTCAAATAGAAAATTGTGCTAGGATTAGACAAACAGTGATTACGAATGGTGAGACGCGGCGGCTGGCTCTACCGTGAGTAGGTCGGGCGGTGCTACGTAGTCGTCAATAAATTCGCCTTCCCAACGTGCAACCACTGCGGAGGCCAAACAGTTGCCTAATACGTTCACGGCCGTGCGGGCCATATCCATGAGCGCATCGATACCTAGGATAATAAATACGGGCCACGATGGTAGATTAAACGAAGCTACCGTAGCTAACAGTATTACTAGTGAGGCACGCGGTACGCCCGCCACCCCTTTGCTGGTGAGCATGAGTGTGAATACCATCAGCAATTGCTGCCCAAAGGTGAGCGGCACGCCCGCTGCCTGCGCCACAAACACGGCGGCCAGCGATAAGTAAAGTGTAGTGCCATCGAGGTTGAAGGAATAGCCCGTGGGCATCACAAAAGCCACAATGCGGCGCGGCACCCCAATGCCTTCCATAGCCTCCATAGCGCGGGGCAGGGCGGCCTCGCTGCTAGTAGTGGCAAATGCAATGCTCACTGGCTCGGCTACTGCGGCCACAAAGCGCCGTAGCGGCAGGCGCGCCAACAGCAGTACTGGTAGAAGTATCAGTACGACAAACGCCACGAGGGCACCGTAAAGCGTAAAGAGCAGGTAGGCAGCATTTTTGAGCGGAGCCAGGCCCATTTTACCTACAGTGTAGGCAAGGGCGCCACCCACCCCTAGGGGAGCAAAATACATGACTACGTTGGTGAACTTGAACATCACCTCGGAAAGGCTCTCGCAGAAGTCAAGCATCACACGACGCGGCTTTTCTGGGCTGAGGGCCAGGCCGATAGCGAAGATGATGGCGAAAATAACCACTTGCAGCACCTGCCCCTCAGCCACCGACTTGGCGATGTTTTCGGGGAAGATATGCAGGATAATGTCAGCCGCCGTCTGGTGCGCGGCAGGTTGCAAGGAATCCGCTTCGCCAGCGGCGGGCAATACTTTTGCTACGCCAGCCCCTGCTTTAGTTAAGTTAATGGCTGCTAAACCAATAAACAGGGCAAACGTGGTAACAACTTCGAAGTATACCAAGGCCTTGATACCCATGCGGCCCACTTGCTTGAGGTTGGCGTGCCCCGCAATACCTACGACGAGCGTTGCAAAGACGAGCGGCGCAATAATGGTTTTGACTAGGCGTAGAAAGGCATCGCTCAGAACTTTGAGTGGCACTGCCACGCCAGGTGCATCGTGCCCCAGCTCAATACCAACCAGCATACTCAACACTATCCAGAGCGTAAGCGAGCGCCGCGGGGCTAGCGCTGCCCCTAGGGCCGCTAGCGCCAGCCAGCGGGCAGAGGCGGGCACGGCGCTAGGCAAGCTGACAACACCGTAGGCAACCAGCACCGTGAGGGCTAACGCTACTAAAATCAAAGTAATAGCCAGCCCAGAAAGACGCGAGAACTTCATGCGTAAATACTATAAGAAGCAAAATGAGGCTATAAAGAACGGGATTGCAGGTCGAAACCGCGGCCGACGGCTTCCGCTTAGCCTCAAAACACTCCCGCCTGCTAGCTGCATTGAAGGCATTTGAGAGCAAACCACCACCCACGGGCGGTGCCAACAGCTAACTGCTAACACAACTTCAACCCTGGCAGTAGTAAAAGGTTAGTAAGCAAGAACTACGGCTATGCAGCTAGCTCGTAGCAGTTCGAGCTTGGTGTAATTATTAGAGCACTTTGCTAGAGGCTGGCTTGGCGGCTGCGCGGGCAAGCGTAGCTAGCTTTGACACTCTTCTTCTGTTCTTCAATGCTTACGGCCTGGACCCTAACGGCGCACGAGCTTCCACTGCGCTATACCTGGAAAATCTCACGCAATGCATCTACCACTAAAACCAACCTTGTGGTGCGGGCTGCGCAGGCTGGTAGCGTGGGGCAGGGCGAGGCAGCACCTAACGTGCGCTACGGCGAATCACAGGAGTTGCTCCAGCAACAATTTGCGAGCCTGCTCGCAGCCGGGCTGCCCCAGGTAGCTACACTGCCTGAGCTGGCTGCATTACTTGCTGCACAGCCCGTAGCCCACGCTCTGGCCTTTGCCCTTGAGGCAGCTCTGACGCACTGCTTGGCTGCACGCGCTGGGCAGCCGGTGTGGCAGTTTTTGGGAGTGCCGCAGCCAGCGGCGCGGGTGCCCACGGCTTTCTCGCTACCCATCATGGCGCCGGGTGAGGTAGCCGCTTTTATAGAGCAGCAGCATGCCCGGCGCTTTGGCTTGTTGAAAATTAAGGTGAATCAAGGCGAAGGGTTGGACCTCCTGCGCGCTGTGGCAGCCGCTTGCCCTGGCCAGCCGCTACTAGTAGATGGCAATGAGGCTTGGCCCGACGCCGATAGCCTGCTGCGCTTTCTAGAGCAGGCCGCGGCAGTACCAGGCCTAGTGCTGCACCTGCTCGAGCAGCCCCTGCCCGCCGCCCTAGGCGACGACTACCGCTACCTGCGCCCCCGCACGACTGTGCCGCTGCTAGCCGACGAGTCGGTGACTGATGAGGCTGACTTCGGCGAAATCGCCCAGCAGTTTCACGGCGTCAATGTCAAGCTGATGAAGGCTGGAAGCTACCAGCGTGGCATCGACCTTTTGCGTCGCACCCGCGCTCAAGGGCTACTGCCCATGCTGGGTTGCATGGTCGAAACTTCCTTAGGTATCTGGTCAGCTTTGCAAATCAGTGCTTTAGCCGAAGTGCACGACCTTGATGGCATGCTCATTGTCCGCGATGAGCCCTTCGGCCTCGTGTATGAAGCCGAAGGGCAGTTGGCAGCAGTAGCATCGTGAGGCCTTGTGCAGGCTTCTAGAGGCCCTAGGTTACTCGCGCTTGGCCGTTTTTAGCTGCGCGTCGATTTCCTGCAGCTGCTTGTCCACGGCATCGGTGTTGGGCGGGTTGGTGATGGTTTGGTTGTACAGCGCCATTTTGCGGTTAAGCAGTTCAATCTTGCGCATTAAGAGCTGCTCGCGGTCGGTAGGGGCGTCGGTAAGCACGCGGGCAGGGGCAGTGCCTACGTGCACGTAAGGGTCAAACTTGGCGTTGGTGGCCACGGTAGTATCGCCGCGGGCAGCGGCAGCACTGGCGGGCGTCCCGAATACAATGCCGCCCTCGGCATTTACATAGTCGCCTTCCCGTAGCGTGGTGATTTTGCCGGTTGGCAGCTCTACAATGCCACTGCGCACATTTATTTTAGTGCCGTTGGGGAGCCGGATATTCTGGCTGAGAGGTGTAGTCTGGTTGCCAGTGCGCTGCACCACGGCCCCGCGAGTGAATAGAAACTGGGTGGTGCGGCCGGGACGCACTGGCTGGCCCCCAGAAGGCTGGGCCGCACCGAGGCGTGGGGTGGCGGCCAGGCCCGCTCCAAGGAGCACGCTGGCTAATAAGTGAGTAAGGCGCATAGTGTAAAAGAAAGGAAGGTTGAGGGTGGTGTACGCAAAAATCGGTGCAGATTGCTGAGCTAAAAAAAATTTGAAAAAATCATGAACGATGTTGCAACATTAAATGTAGGTACACTAAATTTGCAGTCGTAATCAGTTACTCAATGCGCCTGGAAGACGAAATCAAACAGCCCACTTTTCAGAGTGAAGCTCACAAGGCTTACCTCAATGTGGTGTACACGGCTGGCTGGCTAGGACAACGCCAGATGGCGGCATTTAAACCCTATGGCCTGACGTCGCCCCAGTTCAATGTCTTGCGCATCTTGCGCGGGCAGCACCCATTGCCTGCCACGGTGGCGTTGCTTATCGAGCGTATGCTCGACAAAACCAGCAACGCCTCGCGGATTGTAGACAAGCTGGAAGAGAAAAAGTTGGTAACCCGCACGGTATGCCCTGCCAACCGCCGCGCCGTCGATATTCGCATTACCGAAGCGGGCCTGCGCTTGCTGCGACAAATAGATGAAGATGAGCACGCCAACCCTGCGCGTGGCAGCCTCGATAGGCTCACGGCAGCCGAGCAGCGCCAGCTCAACACATTACTTGATAAAATTCGGGCCTGATAGTTGTTTATCCGGCCCACCACTCTAATCTTTCTTACCTTTTTTCAACCATGAAAAAAATCTTGTTGCCCGCCCTGCTAGGGGCTGCTTTGCTGGCTGCGCCGGCTGCTTTTGCTCAAAAATCGGTTTCTAAGTCGGCTACTGCCGCTGTGGCTACCTATAAGGTGCAGCCGCAACTGAGCACCCTAGGCTGGGAAGGCAAGGCCGTAACCCACGGCCACAATGGTACCATGCAGTTCACCGGCGGCGACCTGCAAGTGCGCAATAACATGGTAACTGGCGGCACGGTAACCGTGGACATGAAAACCATGAAGGCCACTGACATCACTGATGCAGCCAACCACGCCAAATTTGTGGGCCACATGAGCAGCGGCGACTTCTTCGACGCTCCTACCTATCCTACCTCGACCTTCAAAATCACGAGCGTAGCTCCTATCGCAGGTGCCAAGGCTGATGCCGACAACGCCACCATCACCGGCGACATGACCATCAAAGGTGTGACGCAGCAAATCAGCTTCCCCGCCAAAGTGGGCGTGAAGAACGGTGTAGCTGCTGCCACTGGCAAAGTGACCGTTGACCGCACCAAGTTCGGCCTGAAGTACGGCTCGAAGACTTTCTTCGACAGCATCGGCGACAAAGCCATCAACGACGAATTTACGCTGACTTTCAACGTAATTGCTAAGCAGTAATTTTGCTTAACCTAGGTCAATAAAAAAGGCCCCGCGTATGCGGGGCCTTTTTTATTGACCTAGGTTAAGCAAAACTATGGTATTCGCAGGCCACACAGAAAACGTTGGGTGTGAGGCGTGGGATTGAGAAAAACAAGTAGCGGTATCATACCTTTTTGCTCCCGCGATACAGAAAGTGCAAAGCGCACAATAGGTACTAATTTTCCTGCTAAAGGTGCTTTCTTAACCTCAAAGCCCTGCACCAGATAGCTACTGAACGGAGCAAGCTTTTGACTCACTCTGTGCAAGTTGGCTGTTACACTGTCGTGGCTCATCGCACCTATGGCAGCTGGGTCAAGCTTATTAGTAATAGCAGGAAAATCTTCTCCTTGTAAGCTGAACATCAGTTCGTTTAGATTTCCAATAGACTGGGTGGCGAATTCTAAATCGGCGGGCGAAAAAGTATATGTGTGAGACGTAGTAGAATCTTGGATACTCACTTTGAAGTAGCTATAATCGGTACGCTGTCTAGGTCTAAGATGCTTGTATACTAGAAAAGCACAATTGGATGCTGGTATTTGTAAGTCGTTATAGTACTTGCTAATTCCAGGTGTACTGAGAGCTACTTCCAAATAGCTGCCCTGCGGTTCAGTCGTGGTAGTGGAGATGTTAACACCCTTTTTAAGGAATACACTACCACCATAAAAGTCCGCTATTTCCTTAAAGCCAGCTTCTTCGGTAACGGTAGAGCAGCCAGCTAAGAAGCCTAAGATTATAAATGAAATTATAGTAAGAAGTATTTTCATAAAAATGAGGAATAAGTAAAAGGTATTAAAAAACCCTGGCAGCTTAGCTGCCAGGGTTTTGTCACATAAGCGAAAGTTACTAAATGCAACTACTAACTACAAGTGAATTACCTCATCGTAGGCCGCGGCGGCGGCTTCCATGATGGCTTCGCTCATGGTGGGGTGGGGGTGAACCGACTTGATGATTTCGTGGCCAGTGGTTTCGAGCTTGCGCGCTACCACTACTTCGGCAATCATTTCGGTCACGTTGGCCCCAATCATGTGGGCACCGAGCCACTCGCCATATTTAGCGTCGAAAATTACCTTCACGAAGCCGTCCTTCACGCCGCCTGCCGAGGCTTTGCCCGAGGCTGAGAAAGGGAATTTGCCTACTTTCACCTCGTAGCCTTTGGCTTTGGCTTCGGCTTCGGTGTAACCCACGCTAGCAATTTCGGGCTGGGCGTAGGTGCAACCAGGAATGTTGGTGTAGTTGAGCGGCTCGGGGTTGTGGCCCGTGATTTTCTCTACGCAAATAATCCCTTCGGCCGAGGCTACGTGCGCCAGCGCCGGACCCGGAATGATGTCGCCAATGGCGTAGATGCCGGGTACGTTGGTCTGGTAGAAGTCATCGACCAGCACGCGGCCGCGCTCGGTTTTAATGCCGAGTTCTTCGAGGCCGATGTTCTCGATGTTCGTCTGCACACCTACCGCGCTCAGCACGACGTCGCAGGCAATTTGCTCCTCGCCCTTCTGGGTTTTGATGAACACGTTGCAGCCAGCGCCGCTAGTGTCCACTTTGGTCACTTCGGCATTGGTGAGAATGTTGATGCCCATCTTTTTGTAGGACTTCTCCATCTGGCGCGACACCTCCTCGTCTTCTACCGGCACGATGCGGGGCAAGTACTCCACGATGGTGACTTCGGCACCTAGGGAGCGGTAGAAGTACGCAAACTCGACGCCGATGGCGCCCGAGCCCACCACCACCATGCGCTTGGGCATGCTGTCGGGGGTCATGGCCTTGCGGTAGCCAATGATTTTCTTGTCGTCGATGGGCAGGTTGGGCAGCTGGCGAGCGCGGGCGCCAGTAGCCAAGATGATGCTCTTGGCTTCTACGGTCTCCTTCGTGCCATCGGCTTTGGTTACTTCTACCTTGCCGGGGGCTAGGAGCTTACCCGTACCGTTTACTACCTCGATTTTATTCTTTTTGAACAAGAAGTTGATGCCCTTGCTCATGCCATCGGCCACACCCCGGCTACGCTTGATAACCGCGTTGAAGTCGAAGCCAGCGCCTTGCACCGTCAGGCCGTAGTCTTGGGCGTGCTGGAGATACTCGTATACCTGGGCGGTTTTGAGCAGGGCTTTGGTCGGGATACAGCCCCAGTTGAGGCAGATGCCCCCCAGCGACTCGCGCTCAACCACGCCCACTTTCAGCCCGAGCTGCGCGGCGCGGATAGCGGCCACGTAACCACCGGGCCCTGAACCAATTACTACCAGGTCAAATTGCAATGCCATGAGAAAAACGTGCGGGAAATAAACAGAAAAAGAAATGCCAGCCAGGCCAGCCCTGCAAAGATAGGCTAGCCAGGGGCGCGCGTGCTACCTAGGCTAGTACCCCAGCCCTAGGTAGGGTGAGTGGCTAGTTGATTAATAACAGTAAGTGGGCAACCACCGTTCGGGCTTTTGCCGTAAAAGACGCTGGCTTTTATTTTACCAATAGGCATACCGCGCCCCTTATCCACGTTGATGAAATCAGTTTTTCCGCACCTAGTACCCGTTGCTTTTGCCGGGCTGGCCCTAATAACCAGCTGCGCCACTACCACTACCGAAAAAGAGCGCCCCACTAGTACCACGGTAGCTACCCCCGTAGCTGCCCCCGCCCCAGTCACCCCTGAAACGGCCACGGCCACCACAGCCTCTACGGAGGGCAGCGTATCGGTAGCCGCACTAGATGCCCCCGCTGCCGAGGCTACCGATGCCACGGCTGACCCCACCGCTCCCTCGGCCGCAGAAGCCTCGGCTGCCCGCGCTGCTGAAAAGAAGATGACGGCCGCTGACTATAAGTACCAATTGGCCCGCGCCAACGTGTCGCTGCGTACTAATCCTCGCAACCCTAGGGCGCTGCTAGAGCGCGCCAAAGCCAATTCCAACCTCAAGAACTACAAAGACGCGGCCCCCGACTACGCGGCCGCCCTGCGTTTGCAGCGCAACAACCCCGACTTATACTATAATAAAGGCGTTAATGAATTGATGCTAAAGCAGTACAAAGCCGCTTCCAACGACTTTAGCGGGGCCGTAAAGTACCGGCCCGATGACAAGGAAGCTTTCTTTGGACGGGGCGTGGCCAAGATGCAGATGTACCAGTACAAGGCCGCCGTATCGGACTTCACCCGGGCCATTGCTATCGATTCACTCTACGCCGATGCTATTGAGTACCGCGGCATCAGTTACGCCAGCTTCGACCGCCTGAAGGAGGCCCGCCGTGACCTCACCAAGGCCGCCCAACTCAATCCTGAAGCCGAAAAAAGCCTGCGCCGCTATGGCAAAGGCAACAGCCTAGTGCGAGGCGGCAATAAGTAGCCGCCCTAGGTTCTCTTAAAGCGACAAAGCCACGTGGACTAGCTCCACATGGCTTTGTCGCTTTAAGCGTGTCAAGTAAATGCTAATTTGGTAGCGCTAGGCCGCCAGCAGCTCCACATGCCCTAGGTGATGCTGGCCGTGCCAGGTGTACTGCACCAGCGCTTGGTCGAGGGTAAGGGTGGTGTGGTAGCGCGGGTGGTAGAAAGTGCGCTGCCACTGAGCCTCGGTGAGGTGTTGAAGCAAGATAACCCAGCGGCTGTGCAAGCTTTCGAGCAAGGCCAGCGACACGGTAATGGGAGTAGCGGCCACGTCGGGCAGCTCAGCCCAGGCGGCTTCGTCGAAGGGCCGCACGGTGGGATTGTCCTCCGTGAGCGCCAATCGGAAGCGGCCATACAGATTGAGGTGGGTATCGGCCACGTGGTGAATAACTTGGCGACCCGTCCAACCACCGGGGCGGTAGGGGAGCTGTAGGCGCTCACCGCCTGCCCGGCGGGCAGCGTCAGTCAATCGGGCAGGTAGGTCGGCCAGTTGCTGAATGTAAGGAGCGCGCTCGGCCGCCGTGAGTGGGGCCGTAGGCAGCTGCGGCCGCCCCACAGGGTAGCGCAAGTGTTCGTCGGAAACAGGCGTAAGCATAGAAGAAAGCAAGGTTAAGACACCAGCAAAGCTAAATGCCCTAGGTGGTGCCGCCCGTGCCAAGCATACAGTGCCAGGGCTTGGTCTAGGGTAGAAGCACGCTTGCTTTCAGGATGGTAAAACGTGCGTTGCCACTGCGCCTCGGTGAGGTGGTGCAGCAGCGTCACCCAGCGGCTATGCAGGCTCTCTAGCAGCGCCAGCGACACGGCGGCGGGCGTGATTGCTACATCAGGCAACTCGGCCCAGGTGCCTTCGTCGTAAGGCCGAATGGTTGGGTTATCCTCTGTCAAAGCCAGCCGAAAGCGGCAGTAGCTATTAATATGCGAGTCGGCCACGTGATGAATGACTTGCTGGCCCGTCCAGCCGCCGGGACGGTAGGGTAACTGCAGCCGCTCAACCCCAACTCGGGCGGCCATCGCGCCTAGGTCGCTGGGTAAGTCGGCTAGCTGTTGCAAGTAGGCAGTGCGCTCGGCGGGTGAAAGCGGCGCGGTAGGTAGCTGCGGTGGGCCGATAGGGTAGCGCAGGTGGTCGTCGGCAGGAGTAGGCATAAGCGGAGGCGTTAGCCCGCAAATGTAGCCGCTCTACCTACGTGATACTGGCGCGAGTTTAACGCAGCTTAACTCACACCAGTATTGAGTACTTATTTGCTCAGCTTAACGGCCCCTTCGGCACCGGTATAGGCACCCAAAACAGTTGTTGGTCGGCCGTTCAGCGTAAAGCTTACGCCTGTCACATCTTGACAAGTTGTGCGGCATTGCTCAGAAGTTTTCAAGGTAATTGTTACTTGCTGTATATCAAAATGCAGGTTAGCGTTGGGTAATACAATGCGGAAATAGGAAGGCAAGCGACTGCTCGAATCGCCGGTAAATAGCAATTGAATCCGGCGCTTATCAAATAGCACTAGTTGCGGCTGAGCAGCCGGAGCTGAGCGTAAGGTGTCAATGGGGCGTGTCAAGCGGTTATCGCTGTACTGCACCACATAAAGCGAGCGAATCTCGGTTTGTCGAAAGCCCCTGCCAGCTAAGGTGTCGGAGTCAAATACAAAGCCAGTGGATGCAATAGTGCTTGACCCAAGACATGGGTCAAAACAGCAACTACCGAGGCTTACGCAGAGGAATAGACCTAGTAGGGTAGTAGATAGCGTCATGATATATGGCTGGCAAACGATTTGATTTCCAAAATGATGATTGGTTCGCTCTTGTTGGTTGCATCGCGCTAGTCGCACATGTAGGCGAGCTTTACCAGAATCAGTTAGAAGCCGCATTACACGCAAAACCCCCGCGCCAGCCTTACAGCCAACGCGGGGGTTTTTGTTAATTGGCAATTGCCAAGCTACTACATGTTCTTCACAATTTCCTCAGCAAACTCGCTCGTTTTGAGCAGTGTAGCACCTTCCATCTGGCGCTCAAAGTCATAGGTCACGCGCTTGCTGGCGATGGCGGCTTCGAGGCCTTTGTTAATGAGAGCAGCGGCTTCTTTCCAGCCTAGGTGCTCCAGCATCATTACGCCCGAGAGGATAACCGAGCCGGGGTTCACCTTGTCTTGGTTGGCGTACTTGGGCGCAGTGCCGTGGGTCGCTTCGAAGATGGCGTGGCCGGTTACGTAGTTGATGTTGGCGCCCGGCGCGATACCGATGCCACCTACGATGGCAGCTAGCGCATCGGAGATGTAGTCGCCGTTCAGGTTCAGGGTCGCTACTACCGAGTACTCGGCGGGACGGAACAGGATTTGCTGCAAGAAAGCATCAGCGATGCTGTCCTTGATGATAAGCTTGCCTTGTTCCTGCGCTTGCTTTTGCAGGGCGTCGGCTACTTGCTGGCCCTGCTTAGCCGCGATTTTATCGTACTGCGCCCAGGTGAACACTTTAGCACCGAACTCCTTCTCGGCCAGCTCGTAACCCCAGGTTTTGAAGGCGCCTTCCGTGAACTTCATGATGTTGCCTTTGTGCACCAAGGTCACCGACGGCAGCTTGTGCTCGAGGGCGTACTTGATAGCGGCGCGCACCAAGCGCTCGGTGCCTTCTTTCGACACCGGCTTGATGCCAAACGACGACGAATCGGGGAAACGAATTTTCTTCACGCCCATCTCGTCTTGCAAGAATTCCAGCATCTTCTGGGCCTGCGGCGTGCCGTTCATGTACTCGATGCCGGCATAGATGTCCTCCGTGTTCTCGCGGAAGATGACCATGTTAGTCAGCTCGGGGTGACGCACGGGCGAAGGTACGCCTTCGTAGTAGCGCACGGGGCGCACGCAGGCGTACAGGTCTAGCTCCTGGCGCAGGGCCACGTTGAGCGAGCGGATACCGCCGCCTACGGGCGTAGTCAGCGGGCCTTTAATGCCTACTAGGTAGTCACGGAATGCGTCGAGGGTATCATTGGGGAGCCAGTTATTGAGTTGCTTATACGCTTTCTCACCGGCTAGCACTTCTTTCCATACCAGCTTCTTCTTGCCGCCGTAGGCTTTTTCTACTGCTGCGTCAAATACGAGCTGTGAGGCGCGCCAAATGTCCGGCCCGGTGCCGTCGCCCTCGATGAAGGGGATAGTAGGTTGGTCGGGAACGTTGAGCTTGCCATTCTTAATGGTTATTTTCTGCTCTGCCATGAGGAAAAAAATTGTTCTGTTTAGTCAGGTTGGGGGGTGGGAAGGGAAAAGTCTTTAATCGTCATTGGTAGGTAACGGCTGCCAGGCTCTAGCTGAGCACCAACAACTGCTAACTACCAATGGACAACTAGGAAGCTAGTAGCCAAATATTTCTTTCAGGCTCAGCTGCTCCACAGTGCCATACTTGGCCAGCTCCTTGAAGTTGAGCCGGTCCTTGGAGCCGATAACTAGGATTACCTGGTTTTGGCCTTTCACCTTGGCTTGCTGAAATTTCTGAAGCTCGCCGAAGGTCATGTTCTGCGTCTGCTCATACACGTCGCGGCGCAGGTCGTAGTCGAGACCTAGGCGGCGAGCGCGCTCGTAGCTGAGCAAGATGTTTTCGTGGGTAATACGGTCAGTAGAAATGCTATTGCGGATGGACTGCTTGGCAATCTGCAAGTTGGCTTCGGCCATTGGCAGGTCGGTGAGCAGGTTTTCCATGCCGCTCATGGCCTCGGGTAGTTTGTCGCTCTGGGTGCCGATGTAGCTCACGATGTAGTTTGAGCGCCCAGTTTTGTCGGCATTTGCGTAGCGCGACGAGGCCGAATAGGCCAGCGCTTTGCTCTCACGCAAGTCCTGAAACACGATGCTGCCCATGCCACCGCCGAAGTACTCGTTGTACAAAGCCACCGTGGGAGCCAATGCCTTACTGTACAGGTCACCCTTGGTCAAGAACAGGATTTCAGCCTGCACCATCTTGTAGTCAACCCAATAGACCTTCTTGTCTTTCAAAGGTTGCTCCACAAAATCCTTAGCGGCCGGTACTGGCTTGAGGGTAGCGGGCGTGCGGTGGTTAGCGCGCAACACATTTCCTAGGTCAGCTATTTCACGCGGGCCGTAGTACAGCACGCGGTGCTGGTAAGTCGGCAGGTTTTTCAGCAGCGCCGTCAATTGTTCAGGCTTTAGGGCCTTGAGTTGCTGCTCGCTTAGTATGTTCGTAAACGGATTCTTAGCGCCATACTTGGCGTAATTCAGCATGGCCGCATTCAAGATGACGCCCTTGTTAAGCTTGGCGTCCTGGCGCTGTTTCAAAATGCCAGCCACCATGTTTTGCAGGGCCATGGCATCGGGGCGGGGTGCGTTGAGCAGCTGCTCAAATAGCTTCACGGCCGCCTCTAGGTTGGTGTCGAGGCCGCTGAGGCTCATCAAGATGCGGTCTTGGCCGCTGCTCACCGCAAACGAGCACCCTAGCTTGTAAAACTCTTGCTGAAGCTGTGCCGCCGTGTAGTTGCCTGTCCCTAGGTACTGCAAATAGTCGGTAGCCAGGTCAAGACGCGGGTCATTGTTGCTGCCCAGGTCGATGGCGTAGAACAGGCTGAACAAGCCGTTCTCCGTATTGTGCGTGTAGTACAGCGGCAGGCCGGGCTTGAGGTCGGCCGTTTGAATGTCCTTTTTGTAATCTACAAACACCGGCGCGAGGTCGGTGGCGGGCAGCTTGCTCACCTCAGTGTAGTAGGCTGAGGCTGCGTCGCGGTTAGCGGGCACTGGCGTGATTGCGGGCTTCACCACCTTCACTGTGTTAGGGTCGGTGCCGGTGCGCTTATAGACCGTCACCGAATTGGGGCCGTAGTTGTCGTTGGCAAACTTGACAATTTCGGCCTTCGTGATGGTGCCAAAATCCTCCTGCTGCTTCACATAGTCGGCCCAGCTCACGCGCTCAATAAAGGCCTCGTACATGGCGCCAGCGCGGGCCTCGTTGCTTTCGTAGCTCTTGGTGAGGTTCAGCTTCTCGTTATTCACGATAGCCGGAATCAGCCACTCGGGGAAGTCGCCTTTCTTCACCTTGTCTACCTCGGCCAGCATCAGGTTGCGTACCTCTTCCAGCTTTTGGCCCTGGCGCGGGCTGCCGTACAAAATGTGCGTTGAGTAGTCGTCATTTAGGTCCGTGAAGCTGCTGGCTTGCAGTACCTTTTGCTGCTGGTTTAGGTCCAGGTCAAACAAGCCCGCCTGACCGTTGGTCAGGATTTTTTCCAGCATTCGTAGGCGCAGCGCGTCGCGGGTGGCCTTGCCCGCAAAGCGGTAACCCACCATCACGTTTTCTGCCGCGGGGCCTACTACTTCTTTAATAATGGGGGCTGCGAGCGGCTTCTCGACCGGCGCGTTGAACGCGGGTACCGGCTTGGCCTGCCAATCGCCGAAATACTTATCAATCAGCCGAATGGTTTGGTCGTAGTCTAGGTCGCCGCTGAGGCACAGAGCCACGTTGCCCGGCACGTAGTACTGATTGAAGTACTTTTTAATCTCCGTAATCGACGGATTTTGCAAGTGCTCAATCGTGCCGATGGTCGTTTGGGTACCGTAGGGGTGGGTAGGGTAGAGGCTGGCGTTGAGCGTCTCAAACTCCTTGCTAAAATCCGAATCCAGCCCGCGGTTTTTTTCTTCATACACCGCTTCTAGCTCGGTGTGAAACAGACGCGGTACCATTTCCTTAAAGCGCTCGGCTTGCACCGCCGACCACTTTTCGAGCTGGTTGCTCGGAATATCCTCCTGGTAAACAGTTTCCTCGTTGGAGGTGTGCGCATTAGAGCCCTTCGAGCCAATGCTGCCCATGAGCTTATCGTACTCGTTAGGCACCGCATAGCGCGCGGCTACGCCCGAAATCGAGTCAATCTGGTGGTAGGTGCGCTTGCGGGCGGCTGGGTCGTTGCGCTGGCTGCGGTACGTTTCGTACAGTGCCTCTATCTTGTCGAGCTGCGGCTTTTCCTGCGCCCAATCTTTGGTACCTAGGCGCGAGGTGCCTTTGAATACCATGTGCTCAAGGTAGTGCGCCAAGCCAGTAGCCGTAGCCGGGTCATTCTTGGAGCCCGCCCGCACCGCGATATAAGTTTGAATGCGTGGAGCATTCTTGTAATCAGAGAGATACACCGTTAGGCCGTTGGCCAGCTTGTACACGCGCACGCCCAGTGGGTCGTTGGGGGCAGTGGTGTAAGCGTATTCTTTGGGGGTAGCTACTGCGGCCGTAGTGGGGGAGGTGGCGGCGGCCGTCGCGGCGGGTTTGCTCGACTGGCATTGGGTAGTGAGGCCCAGGGCGGCTAGGGCCGGCAGGAGCAACAGCGACGGTTTATTCACAATTTTTCTGGGCAGAGCGCAGGCAGCTTTCGATAGGGGCACAAAGGTAGAAAGTCATGCGGGGAATAAAAAACAAAAGTTTGTCTTATATTACCCTGGCCATAAGTGGCTAATGTCAAAATATGATGTTAATAGACAGTGTGTTGCATAATGGAGGTTTCAGGCGCCTAAATAGCCTCAAGCCGCGTATGTGCAAAAAAGCCCGTATTTTCCCCCTTTTTTAGCTAGCCTTGCTGAGCGGCCTAGCCTGGAAGCCGCACTAGCGCTCGCCTAGGGTAGCGCAACTGATTAGAAATAAGCCAAACGCCAAAACGCCCGCCCGCAATACTCTTGCGGGTGGGCGTTTGACTAGGGTACTACCCTCAAAAGGGCTATTCAGTAGGCGCCGGTGCTGCCGTCTCGGCGGCTGGTGCGCTACCCTCGGCGGGGCGAGGGCCACGGCCGCTGCGGTTGCGGCCGCCCCGCTTGCGGCGGCGTTGGCCTTCCGGCTTTTCGCCTTCGGCGCGGGGTTCGCGGGGAGTATCGGCGGTGCCTTCGGGGCGCGGCTCGCGGGGAGGGCGCGGGGCCCGCGGCGGGCGGGCAGTGCCTTCCTTAGCCTCACCTTCGGGGCGAGGCGGGCGGCCTTCGCGGGGTGGTGCTACGTAGGGCGCTACTGGGGCCTGGCCCGCGTCGATAGCGGCTAGGCGGGCGGCGGCTTGGGCTAGGCGCTCAGCGCGTTGTGGGTCATTTTTGGCATCGCCTTCGCGGCGGGGGCCACGGTCGCGGCCGCCACCGCCTCCACGGCGGTCGCCTTCGGCACGGGGTGGGCGCGGGCCACGGTCGCCACCTTCGCCTTCGCGGCGGGGGCCACGGTCACGGCCGCCATTGCGACCACCTTCGCGGGGGCCGCTTTTGCCGTGCAGGCCGCTAAAGCGCTTGGGGTCAAACTCGGGCGCTGGGCCGTAGCCTAGGCCTTCGGTGATGGCTTGCTTCTCGATTTCGCGCTCAATGAGCTTCTCGATTTTAACAATGCGGTCCTGGTCCTGGTCGGCAATGAAAGTAATGGCCGTGCCCGTAGTGGCCGCTCGAGCCGTACGGCCGATGCGGTGCACGTAGTCTTCGGCGGCGCGGGGCACGTCGAAGTTTACGACGTGGCTCAGCGAGTCGATGTCAATGCCGCGGCTCACCACGTCGGTGGCTACTAGGATAGGAAATTGCTTGTTTTTAAAGGCGCGCATGGTTTGCTCGCGCTCTTCCTGGGTGCGGTCGCTGCTAATGCCTTGGGCAGGGTAGCCCAGCTTATTGAGCGAGCGTACGATGCCCGCTACGGCCGATTTCTTCGACGTAAACAGCACCATGCTCTGCACGTCCTGGGCCTTGATGAGGTGCTCCAGTACGGGTAGTTTCTGGTGGTCGAAAGTCATGTAGAATTGCTGGTTAATGCCAGCCGCGGGCTTGCTCACGGCGAGGCGCACCTCGTCGGGCTCATGCAAAATCTGCTGCGAAAAGTCGCGGATTTTGCTGGGCATGGTGGCCGAGAACAGCAGCGTCTGCCGCTCTTTAGGTAGCTGCCGCACGATGTTGAGGATATCGTCGGAGAAGCCCATGTCCATCATCTTGTCGGCCTCGTCGAGCACTAAGTACTTCAGGTCCTCAAACTTGACGTAGCCGAGCTGCATGTGGGCGATGAGGCGGCCGGGCGTGGCAATAATAATGTCAGCGCCGCTAGTGAGCGCGCGCTTCTGCTGCTCCCAGTTTTCGGACTTGCCGCCGCCGTAAATGGCGATGGATGAAGCTTCTACGAAGTAGCCAAAGCCAGTGACTTGCTCGTCAATCTGGGTGGCTAGCTCGCGGGTAGGCACTAGAATGAGCGTGGAAGTGGTGCCGTGCCCGGCGTGCGAAATCTTGTCGAGCAGCGGCACGAGGTAAGCAGCCGTTTTGCCGGTACCGGTCTGGGCGCAGGCGATGAGGTCTTTGCCCGCCAGGATTTTCGGAATCGCCTGCTCCTGAATGGGCGTGGCGTTGAGGTAGTTCATGGCATCCACGCCGGCCAGCAGGTCGTCGTGGAGATTAAATTCGTGGAACGTCAAAGGTTCAGCTAATAAAGTGAAAGAAGAGGGGCTGACCTTTATAAGTCCCGGTCAGCGAACCGCGGTTAGGTAGTTGTTAGCGGATAGCTGCTAGTCAAGCCGTTTTAAACTGACAATAACCAACTACTCCCTGATAACTATCAACAAAGGTACACGGAATAAGTGCCCAGCTACCGGCTACCTTCGCTGGCATGTCGCTCGACCGTTTTTCCGCCCAGGCTGCCCAGTACGCCCGCTATCGTATTGATTACCCGCCCGAACTCTATGCCTGGCTCTTACCGCAGGTGCCGGGCCGCACCCGTGCCTGGGACTGCGCCACTGGCAATGGCCAGGTGGCCGCTGTGCTGGCGCAGCACTTTCAAGAAGTAGAAGCTACTGACCTTAGTGCCAGTCAGCTGGCGCAGGCGCCAGCGCTACCCAATGTGCGCTACCAAGTAGCTACGGCCGAGCACACGCCCTTCCCGGACGAGCGCTTTGACCTGATAACGGTGGCGCAGGCTGTACACTGGTTCGACCTGCCGGCGTACCATGCCGAGGTGCGGCGCGTGGCTGGCCCCGGCACGGTGCTCGCCGAGTGGGGCTATAGCCTGGTCCAGACTGGCGAGGCTGACCTAGATGCCCTGATTCTGCATTTTCATAACGAAACGGTGGGGCCGTATTGGGATGCCAACCGCTGGCACGTGCTAGATGAGTACGCACGGCTGCAATTCCCGTTTGCTAGGGTGCGCCGGGCGCATTTTCCGGTACGCAAGCAGTGGTCGGCCGAGTGGTTTTTGGACTACCTGCGCACGTGGTCGGCGGTAGCCAACTACGCCCGGCAGCACGACGGTGCCGATGCGGTGCTACTGGTGGCCGAGGAGCTGACGCAGCTGTGGGGCGAGGGCGAGCGGGAAGTAGTATTTCCGGTTTTTGCGCGGGCCGGAATAGTGCGCTGAATAATAGAGCTTCGCTAGCTGCGTTGGCCCCATGTTAACTAGCTAAATCATATGGCAGTGTGGGTCACGCGGTTTCGGGGAATATGGCTGTTTTACCGCGAGGTAGCGCCGGTGCTGCTGTTTATAAGTGCGGCGTTGCTACTAGTAATGCAATTGCCAGCAATGATGCAGGTGCCGGGTTTGCACGAGGAAAAGGCAAGCGGCATGTCAGCCGGCCTGTTGCTGGCCAAGCTACTAAGCGGACTGGCGGTGTGGTACTTAGTCAATGAGTTGCGACCCCAGCGCTACTGGTTTTACTACAACCTTGGGCTGTCGCGCGCCTGGCTGTGGGGCGGCGTGGCCGCCCTTGATGGTAGTTTGTTTATAGTAGCGGCCCAGATAATAGCGCGGTTATGGGCATGAAAAATGAGTACGTCGGCAGCGGCTTGCGCGTGCTAGAGGCTGATGGCATCCGTGTTGCCTTCGATGGCCGGCCAATCTTAAGCGACATCTACCTGCGTGTGCAAACCGGCCAAGTGGTGGGACTATTGGGGCGCAACGGCAGCGGCAAATCGACGCTGCTGCAGGCGGTATTTGGTGCTCGCGCGGTGCCCGATGCTTCGGTGCGCGTAGATGGCCGCCGCGTGGTGCCCGCCTTCCAAACGCCGGGCTTGGTTAACTACTTACCGCAGGCGCCGTTGCTGCCGGCAGGCCTTACGCTGCGCCGGGCCGCCCGGCTGCTAGGCGTGGACCCGCTGGCGGCCAGCGCGGGCTTCCCGGAGCTGCCAGCTCAGCTCGACTGCCACCTAGGTGAGCTGTCGGGCGGTTCGGCGCGGCTGTGGCAAGTGCTGTTGTTGCTACATGCCAATACGGCCTTCTCGCTATTCGATGAGCCATTCACGGGCATTATGCCGGTGCACGTAGAAACCCTGGGGGCTGCCTTTCAGCAGGCCCGCCAGCGCAAAGGCCTGTTGCTGACCGACCACCGCTATGCCGAGCTGCTGCCGCTATGCGACGTGGTATACCTGCTACAGCAAGGCCGCCTGCTGCGACTTGGACCCAACTTTCGGGACGAGCTGGTGGAGTACGGCTACTTGCTGGCTTAGGAGCGGCGAGGGACCTAGGGCCCGCGCCCGGCCGCGCACTGCCAACTTGCGTACGCATTTTCTAGCTACACCTATCCCTATGGCACTTCCGCTTCCCTTCGCTGGCCTACGCGTACTAGAGCTGGCCGCCGTGCTAGCCGGCCCCCAGGTGGGTCAGTTTTTTGCCGAGCTTGGGGCCGATGTACTTAAGATAGAGCCCCTAGGTGGCGATGTGACGCGCACTTGGCGCGTGCCCGGCGATAACCCCGACACCTCCGTGTCGGCTTATTTTGCCTCGTCTAACTGGGGCAAGCAGGCCAAGGCGCTCGACCTCACGCAGCCTGCTGCCCAGGCCGAACTGCACCAGCTGGCGGCCGTAGCCGATGTGCTACTCGCCAGCTACAAGCCCGGCGATGCCGCCAAGCTGGGCGTAGACTACGCCACGCTGGCCGCCGCCAACCCGCGGCTTATTTATGCGCAGCTCACGGGCTACGGGCCAGGCTACAACCGGGTGGGCTACGATGCCGTGCTGCAAGCCGAAACCGGCTTTATGCACCTCAATGCGGCTAGTCCGCACGACCCACCGCAGAAAATGCCGGTGGCTTTTATCGACTTGTTTGCCGCGCACCAGCTCAAGGAAGGCATCCTCACGGCGCTGTACCAGCGCGAGCGCACCGGCCTAGGGTGTTTGATCGAAGTCAGCCTATTCGATAGCGCTCTGGCTTCGTTGGCCAACCAGGGGGCTACCTGGCTCACGACTGGCAATGACCCCGTACCGCTGGGCTCGGGCCACCCTGGCATCGTGCCCTACGGCACCGTATACCGCGCCGCCGATGGCCAGCGGCTGGTGCTGGCGGTGGGCACCGACGCGCAGTTTCGCACCTTATGCCAAGTGCTGCAACGCCCGCGCTGGGCCGATGAGCCCCGCTTCAGTACCAACCCGGCGCGAGTGCGCCACCGCGCCGCCCTCGAAGAGCTACTGCTGGTGCGCATAGCCGAGCTCAATGGCTGGGCCCTACTGCACGAGCTGGCACGGCTAGGGGTGCCGGCCGGGGCAGTGCGCACCGTAGGCGAAGCCCTCACCACTGACCTAGCCCAACCGATGCTGCTACCACCCGCGTCGCACTTTCCGACCCTAGGGCTGCGCACAGTAGCTTTTCGCAGCTCGGCGTGGCCAGTAGCGGCCGCCCTGAGCGCGCCGCCCGAGCAGCCCTGATGTTGGATAAAAGGCGCAAGAATATAGAAAAGTAACGCGAAACCTAACTCCACCGTTGAGGTTGCTTACACCTCTTCTTTCGCTATTCTTTCCGTGTATTTACTACGCTTTTTCGCTAGCGTGCTGCTAGGCTGGCTGGTGCTGGCTGCCCGGCCCGCACAGGCCTACTCGGTGCTCAGCCACCAGGCCAGTATCGACTCATGCTGGGTTCCTTACATCAAGCCAACGCTGGAGCGGCGCTTTCCCGGCGGCACGCCCGACGAACTGCGCGATGCCAAGGCCTACGCCTACGGTGGCTCCATTATGCAAGACATGGGCTACTATCCCTTTGGCTCGCACTTGTTTACCGACCTGGCCCACTACGTGCGCTCGGGCGACTTTGTCGAGAACTTGCTAAAGGATGCTAAGGACCGCAACGAGTACGCCTTTGCTCTAGGTGCCCTGGCGCACTATGCGGCCGACATCTACGGCCACGAGGTGGGTATTAATAAATCGGTGCCGCTGTTGTTTCCAGACCTGAAAAAGAAGTATGGTCCCGTCGTCACCTACGAGCAGAACCCCACGGCCCACGGTCGCACCGAGTTTGCCTTTGATGTGACACAACTAGCGGCAGGCCGCTACCGCACCAGCGCCTACCACGATTTTATTGGCTTCAAGGTGAGCGAAGACTTGCTAGAGCGGGCCTTTGTGCAAACCTACGGGCTGCATATGAAGCAGATAGTGCTGAATAAAGACCTGGCCATTGGCTCGTATCGCTTTGCGGTGCGCAACCTTATCCCATTGGCTAGCCGGGCCGCTTGGCGTGCCAACCGGCACGAGCTGCGCAAAGTGAACCGCCGTATTCGACGCCGCGACTATATCTACAAGGAAAGCAAAAGCAAGTTTGAGGCGCAGTACGGTACTCATTATGAGCGGCCGGGCTTTGGGGCGCGGGTGCTGGCCGGCGTCATTCAGATTTTGCCGAAAGTAGGCAAGCTCAAGTCCTTGAAATTCATTGCTCCTACGCCCGAAGCCCAGCGCATCTTCAGCCAAAGCTTCCACGAAACGGTGGTGAACTATGCCCACATGCTGAGCCGGCAAACGGCGACCGTGGGTCAGGCCCCGCAAATGCCCAATGTGGACTTTGATACCGGCCACCCCACCAAAATTGGCGAGTACCCGCTCGCCGACCGCACCTATGGTGAATGGGTGCGCGAGCTGGCCAAGGATGATTTTAAGCAGGTGACGGCGACCATGCAGCAAGACATTCTGGCTTTTTTCAACAGCGCGGCCATCTCAAAAGAGCCCGTTGATGCAGACGAGAAGGAGAGAGATAAGCGCCGCGAAACCCTGGATGCGGTGGCTAAGCTGCGGGCGCTAAAGCTATAAGGCGCCTAGCTGCCACCTAGGTCCTCTCTCACTCGCTTTTCTTCACCTTGCTATGCGCCCGCTCCGCCTCTTGCTCCTGCTTATGCTGCTGGCCCCGGCGGCCCCAGCAGCGGCGTATTCGGTGCTCACGCACCAGTCCATCATCGACTCGACTTGGGATAAGAGCCTGCTGCCGCTGCTGCAGCGGCGCTACCCGGGCGCCACGCCCGACCAGCAAACCGAGGCCAAAAGCTACGCCTACGGCGGGGCCATCATCCAGGACATGGGCTATTACCCATTGGGTGCCAGCCTGTTTACCAACCTGACGCACTACGTGCGTTCGGGCGACTTTGTGCGCAACCTGCTGCTTGGGGCCCGCAACCGCAATGAGTATGCCTTTGCCCTAGGTGCCCTGGCGCACTACGCCTCCGACAACGAAGGCCACCCCGAAGCCACCAACCTCGTACTGCCTAATACCTACCCCGAGAAGAAAGCCGAGTTTGGCCCTGTGGTGACGTATGAGCAGGCGCCCATCAACCACACCGAGGTCGAGTTTTCGTTTGATGTGGTGCAGATAGCCGCTGGGCGCTACCGCTCGCAGGAATACCACAAGTATATTGGGTTTCGGGTCGAGAAAGTGCTGCTGGAGCGGGCCTTTCGCCAAACCTACGGCCTAGAGCTGGGGCAAGTGCTGTTCAACGTAGATGCCAGCATCGGCGCGTTTCGGCTGGCTGTCAACCAACTGCTGCCCGCCGCAGCGCGCGCCGCCTGGCACAACCAGCGCGACGCAATACGCAAGGCCAGCCCCACTGCCCGCCGCCGCGACTACGTGTATCATACCAACCGCCGCAAGTTTCGGCGCGAGTACGGTAGGGAATACGAATGGCCCGGCTTCGGCGCCCGGCTGCTATCGGGCATCCTCAACATCTTGCCTAAGGTGGGGCCATTGCGGGCCTACACGTTCCGGGTGCCATCTACCGAAGACGGAGCCCGGTTTCACAAAAGCTACGGTGCTTCGCTGGCCAGCTTCCGGGCTCTCACGGTGGCGCAGCCCACCGACACGGCCGCCATTGCCCCTAAGGTGCCCAACACCAACCTAGACACCGGCAAGCCCACGCGCCCCACCGATTATATCCTGGCTGATGTGACCTACGACGAGTTGCTGCGCGAGCTGCACAAGCGCAAGTTTGAGCACCTCACGCCCGCGCTCCAGCAAAATATTGTGGCGTATTTCGCCGCTGGCCCGCCTCCCGGCGCGCCGCCCGCTCGCTACACCAAGGCCACTGAAGACGAGCAAAAAGACTCGAAGAAAAACCGCCGCCGTCGCCGCGAAGCGCAAGAAGCGCTCGCCGAGCTGCAGGGCCACAAAATGTAAGCTGCCGCCGACCTAGGGCATTCAATAAGAAGGGTTAACAAGCAGTAGCAACAATAGTAAAAGCTGCTGCCTAGGTTGGCTTTATCAAGGAATAGTCTTGCTTATACCAGGGGCCGCCATGTAGGAATAGCCAGGGGCGCGTGCGTTATTGCGCCCTTAACCTTGGCTCAAAAGGCTGTTGCTCCTACATGATACGACGCACTACTACGAACACACAACGGGTTTTATCGCGGCTTTTCGCGGCAGCTGGCGTGCTTGCCAGCCTAGGCGGCCACGCCCAAACTACGGCCGCCGATGCCGCTGGGCCGCTGCTCACGCCGGCGCAGTTTCTGGGCTATGAGCTAGGTACACGCTTTACGCCGCAGGCCGACGTGAACCGCTACGCCGCCCACGTGGTGGCCCACTCGCCCGGGCAGATGAAGCTGGTGCGCTATGGCCAAACCTACGAGCACCGCCCGCTGCAAGTAGTAGAAGTAGCTAGCAAAGAAAACTTTAGCAAGCTCGATGAGATAGCCCACAACAACCGCCGCCTGGCCAGCCTCGAAAGCGGCACCGCCAGCCGCCAGCTGCCCGCTGTAGCCTGGCTCAGCTACAACGTGCACGGCAACGAAGCCGTGAGTTCGGAGGCTGTGATGGCCGTGCTCTACGACCTAGGCAACGCCAACGACGCCGAAATGCAGAAGTATCTGCAAAACACGGTGGTGCTCATCGACCCCTGTGTGAACCCCGACGGCCACGACCGCTACGTGAACTGGTACAACCGCGTGCACAACCAGACGCCCAATGCCTCGCCTTACTCTTGGGAGCACCGCGAGCCCTGGCCCGGCGGCCGCTACAACCACTACTACTTCGACCTGAACCGCGACTGGGCCTGGCAAACCCAGCAGGAAAGCCGCCAGCGCATTGCCCTCTACACCCAGTGGATGCCGGCTGTGCACGCCGACTTCCACGAGATGGGCCCCAACAACTCGTACTACTTTTCGCCGGCCGCCAAGCCGTTTCACGCCGACATTACGCCGTTTCAGCGCAAGTTTCAGGGCGTTATTGGCGACTACAACGAGAAGGTATTTGATAAGAACAACTGGCTGTATTTCACCCGCGAAGTCTACGACCTGTTTGCCCCGACCTACGGCGACACTTGGCCCAGCTTCAACGGCGCCATCGGCATGACCTACGAGCAGGGTGGGGGCGGGGTGGCCGGCCTGCGCTACGGCCGCACCGATGGCGACACGCTCACGCTCACCCAGCGCATTGCGCACCACCACGCTGCCAGCCGGGCTACCATCCAAGCCACTGCCGAGCACCACGACGAGCTGCTGCGCGAGTTTCAAACCTACTTCACCACAGCTAAGACCAAGCCCGGCGGCGAGTATAAGACTTTCGTAATCGCGGCCGGCAACGACCCTGGGCAGCTGCGCAACTTTACGCAGTACCTCGACCGGCAAGAAATCAAGTACGGCTTCGCACCCAAGCAAGTCAAGACGAAAGGTTTCAGCTACTTGTCGAATAAAACGGAGACGGTGCAAATCGAGCCGCGCGACCTCGTGGTGAGCATGTACCAGCCCAAGTCGACACTGGTAAAAGTGCTGTTCGAGCCGCGCCCTAAGCTCGAAGACTCGCTCACCTACGACATCACGGCCTGGGCCTTGCCCTACTCCTTTGGGGTGAAGGCGTACGCGCTGCCCGGCCAGCTAGCCGCCAGCACCACCACGCCCGCGCCCACTATGGTAAAAGGCAGTGCCGCTACGGCCGAGAAGCCCTACGCCTACCTGGCGCGCTGGAACAGCCTGCAAGATGTACGCTTCTTGAGCCGCCTATTGCAACAGAAAGTGAAGGTGCGCTACGCCGAAAAGGCATTTGAAGCCGAAGGGCAGAAATACCAGCCGGGGACGCTCGTCATCACGCGCACCGGCAATGAGAACCTAGGGCCTAAGTTCGACCAATTGGTGCGGGCGCAGGCCGACTCGGCAGGCACCGTGGTGCATGCCGTGAAGTCGGGCTTCTCGGCCTCTGGCGGCGACCTAGGTTCGGGGTCGGTGCACTTTGTGAAGGCGCCTACAGTGGCTGTAGTGGCCGGCACGGGCACCGATGCCACAGCCTTTGGCGAGGTGTGGCACTTCTTTGAACAGCAACTCGGCTACCCCATCACGGTACTGGGTACCGACTACCTCAGTTCAGTGCCGCTCAGCAAGATAGATGTGCTCATCTTGCCCGATGGCAATTATGCCGACGTGTATCCCGAGCGCGCCCTCGACGCCCTTAAAGCCTGGGTGCGCGGCGGCGGCAAGCTCATTGCGATGGAAGGCGCTGCCCGCTTCCTGGCCGACAAGCGCGATTTCCTACTCAAAACTCGCCCCGCCGGCGATAGCGCCACCACCGGCAAAACTGCTCGCGCCAACCCTTATAAGGCCCTGCGCCGCTACGGCGACGCCCAGCGCCGCGGCCTAGAGGAGCAAGCCCAAGGCAGCATCTACCGCGTAGCCCTCGATAACTCGCACCCGCTGGCCTTCGGCTACGGCGATACGTACTACGCGCTAGTGCGCAATCCTCTAGGATACAGATTTCTACCTCAAGGTGGCTGGAACGTGGGTGTGATTAAGAAGAACAGCTATGCGGCGGGCTTCACCGGCAAGCAGGCGCAGCCGCAGCTGGTCGACACGTTTGTGCTCGGTGCGCAGGACCTAGGCCGCGGCCAGGTGGTGTACTTGGGCGACAACCCACTGTTTCGCGCGTTTTGGCAGAGCGGTAAGCTACTCTTTGGCAATGCTGTGTTTTTGGTGGGTCAGTAGCCGCGTGTAGGCTAGCCCAGTTCGGGCTGGAAAATCAAAATAGCCTGGCTAAGTAGCCTAGGTCATTGCTCAGCTTAGAGCGATGACCTAGGCTACTTAGCCAGGCTATTCTATTAGCAGCGTTAGCAACTGTCTATTAGCAGGATGCGTAGTATGAATTAATTCATAAAAATAGGATTAAACTGACTGTTATTTTACTTGTTAAGATATGGTGAATACCTTTAATCTTTGATTCATACTATGACGGTCTAGTAGTGCTGCAGTTTCGCACTGCCAAACCATCGTCACAGGCTGAATTCTCAATAAAAAGAATAGTAAAATATTATTGTTAAAGGCTGATTCAAAAGAAATTGAGTAGCCTGCTTTTGCACTGGGTTATCTAGTGTTTGCACTGCTAACACTTGACGAAGAGGACTCGAATATGTCCTCCCATCAGGTGCCTTCCCTCTTAAGCTTCAACGCTTATCCCCTTTATGTCAACCCTCGCCTCACGATTCCCAACCACAGCTCCTATCATTGCTGCTCTTCCGGATTCGGTGACACGACCTGTGTGGTCCGTGATGATACCAGTTTATAACTGTGCCGTCTACCTAGAAGATGCCTTGCAAAGTGTGCTGCAGCAAGACCTAGGCGAAGAAGCTATGCAGATTCAGGTGGTGGATGACGCTAGCACCGACCTAGATGTGCAAGCCTTGGTAGAGAGAATAGGTGGGGGCCGGGTAGAGTATTTCCGGCAGCCTGAGAACGTGGGCAGCCTGCGCAACTTTGAGACGTGCATCAACCGAGCGCGCGGCCACATCGTGCACCTACTGCACGGCGACGACCGTATTGTACCCGGCTTTTATACCAAAATGGAGGCTCTGTACCAGCGCTATCCAGAAATTGGGGCTGCATTCAGCCGCTATGTTTCTATCAGTGAGGAGGGAAACAAGATAGGGCTCCCGGCAGCGGTGGATGAGGAAGGAGTGCTTAGCAACTGGCTGGAGCGCATCGCGCAGCACCAGCCCATCCAATATGCGTGCATGACGGTGCGCCGTGAGGTGTATGAGCGCCTAGGGAGCTTTTATGGCACTAGCTACGGCGAAGACTGGGAGATGTGGGTGCGCATCGCGCGCTACTACCCCGTGGCTTACACACCCGAAGTGCTGGCTAACTACCGCATCAGAACGCACTCCATCACGTGGGAAAAAAGCCGCAACAGCCAGATAGTGCCCGATTTGCTGAATGTGCTGGGCCGCATTCAATCGCATCTGCCAAACAAAGACAGAAAGAAGATAATAGATTCTTCAAAAAAGTATTGTGCCCATATGATGGTTTACAATACCTATAGAGTCTTTAAAGAACTGAAGGACGCTAGGCTGGCGCACACGCAGATTAAACAGGCGCTGAACCTCAGTAACCATTATTCTATCTACTTCTCCATCGCGAAATTCTACTTGAAGTGCGCTGTGGAGTATTAGTAGGATACTAATTGAAATCTGGTTGCTCTGCACCAGTTCGCTAGCTTAGTTTGCGCACTTTAGGTTATAAGTACGCATGGCGTGCGGGGCATTTGCCTAAAGGACATAGGCCATATGCTACGAGCACAGAAGGCTAGGCGCCCGTACGCTTCTTGGCAGCACGTTTGGGCAGCGCAGCCAGTTGCTGGCGGGCTCGGCTGGGCTTTGAGTGAGCTCGCAATGGGGACCGCTTCTTACTAAGTGCTAGCTTGGCTGGGCGAGGAGCTACAGCCACTGCTGCCGAGTGAGCCCGGCGGCGGGACCGTGGCGCATGCTGGGCCACCTCCTGGCGAGAGTGGCTGCCCCGGTGAGCGGTCAGCTTCTTAGGAGAAGGCCGGTGCGATGCTAGCGAGCGGCGACTATTTCTGGATAGTGCCGGTGACACCCGCTGAAGCTTTACGCCGGCCTGCGAAATGCTGACGTGCTCGCGCGGGTGCACCAGTACATCGAGGCAGTGGCGATAGCGCCGGTTCATAGTGTCATGCACCGTATACACCCCATCGAACGCAGGAGAGATGCCCTGCACACGCACTTTGTCACCGTAGGCGAAGGGGCCGCCCCAAGGGCGCAGTAGGTCGCGCGAGAGGGCCAGCCAGCGGGTGTGGCTGCCGTAGCCTTTCGGGATGCGCGAATTGTCAGCCGTTACAAAAGGCTTGTTATCAGTTTGGCCCGGTACCGCCTCGTAGGCAGTAGCCTTCACCATATATACTGCGCTGGTAGCAGAAGCGCGGCGCGCAGCAGTGGTGCGGGCCGCCGCGGTGCCAAGTAGCACGAGTAGCAAAATTCCTAATGCTAGCCAGCCTAAAGTAGTAGTACCAGACTGACGAGAAGAGGCCTGGCTGCTGCTTAGTGAAGTAGGTGTAGTCAAGTGCTCCTGTTAAGTGAACCGCTGCGTAGGCGCGGTAGACTAGGCTCGCTGCCATCGGCAGGCGACCAGCGTAGCAGCCCTAACGAAGAGGCGCCCCCTATAAGTTCAGTTGAAAAGTCGCCGTTGCGGCTACAGGGTGGCCAGTTGCAGCTTGGCGCCCGCCTTAAATAAATCGACATGCTCGCGCGGATGCACCAATACATCGAGGCAACGGTGATGGCGGCGGTTCATGGTGTCGTGCACTACGTACACCCCATCGAGGGTAGGCGAGATGCCGTGCACGCGTACCGTATCGCCATAGGTGAAGGGGCCGCCCCAAGGGCGCAGTAGGTCGCGCGAGAGGGCCAGCCAGCGGGTGTGGCTGCCGTAGCCTTTCGGAATGCGCGAGTTGTCGGCCGTTACGAAGGGGTCGGCATCGGTTTGGCCTGGTACGGCTTCGTAGGCAGTGGCCGTCACCGTGTAGGTTTTAGGAAGTGCAGCGGGCGCTTTCACGCTCACTGGTGCCGGAGTAGGTGGCGTAGAACGTAAGTTAAAAAAAGTAGCAAAAGCTACTGGCCGGCGTGCAGGAGTAGGAGCCGTATAAGAGAAGCCCCAGCCTATAATGGCTAGGTATGCACAGCTCAATAATCCAATTTTATTCATCAGTTAGCGGGTTTGTTGGCTGCCATTTTAGCTCGGCAGTAATAGCTTTTAGACTCATTTTTCGATGAGACAAAGCTTTTAACAACTCGCTGTCCTGAAATGTTTTAATGTTAACTTGTGATTATCGTAAATGTGCGTTTACGCAATCTAGAAGCCGTTTTTAGCGGCGTATTAGTTGCTAACCATCTGCCGCCAACAGACAGCGGCCGCGGTGGCGTCAATACTAGTGAGTTTTTACTAAAATGACTAGTATTGACGCCGCCGCGGCCGCCTGCTTGAAAGCTGGTAAAGTCAAAAAAAGAGACCTAGGGCGCGAGCAGCGCCGCTAATTGGCGCAGCGTTATCTCAGCCGACTTGGCATTGTAGCGATAGGTGACCAAGCGGTAGCCCGCATCTTCAAAGCTCTGCTGGGCAATGCGCACATCGACCAGTGTGGCAATGCCAGCATCGAGGCGCATCTGGATAAGCTTGAGCAGCCGGCGGGCGGTGGTGTAGTTCTGTTCGGCGGTATCGACCAGGGTCAGGGTCTGCTCGTAAGCCAGCCACGCTTTGCGGGCATTCACGAGGTTGTTTTGCTGCACAATGGTGCGCTGGGCCTCGGCCGTGCGGGTGTTCACGCGGGCCACGTCGACTAGGCGCTTGTTCACGCCACCGGCGTAAATAGGAAGTGTAAGCCCTAGGCCCCCATAGGGGCCGTAGCTCTGGTTGAAGAGCGTATTGCCAACCGCATTCTGCGAGCGGTTATAGTTAGTGCCCGCGTTCAGGCTTAGAGCGGGGTAGCGATTGGCCTGGGCCAGGCGCACCAAGAGCTCGTTCACGCGCACTTGGCGGTCGGCGGCTAGCAGGTCGGGGTTGCGCTGCAGCGACGTTTCGAGGTCGGTCCAGCGCAGCGAGCGGTCTACCGGAATGGTATCTTCTACGGCCACGGGTGTGGCTAGGTCGAGCGTGAGGGCGCGTAGCAAGTCGGCCTTGGCTTGCTGGGCAGCCAGCGCTTGCTGCTGCTGGGTTTGCAGCTGGGCATTGAGGTCGAGCTGGGCCTGAAAGCGGTCGGCATTATTGGCCAGGCCCACCGCTTGCCGGGCGTCGATGAGGCGCAGCTTTTGGCGCGACACCTCTACCGAGGCCTCTAGGGTGCGGATATAGCGCTGCTGCTGCACCACGGCGTAGTACTTGAGGCTGGCGTCGGCCAGCACGTTCTGCACCGTCGAGTTGAGTTGAAACTCGCTGATTTGCTGCAGCTCACCTAGGCGCTTGCGGTTGGCCACCACGTAGCCCCCATTATAAAGCAAGTAGGTGCCGGCCAGGCCCACCGCGTACTGCGTCGAGCGGGCGCCAGTGGCTTGGCGCGGGTCGCCGGTATTAAACTGCTGCCGGGTGTTGTTAATCACCACGTTGTTGCTAGCAGTCAAACCCACCGTGGGCAGCCCGCCCGCAAAGCCTAAGGTATTTTGTAGGCTCTGAACCTCGACATTGTTTCGGCCAATTTGAATGTCGAGGCTGTTTTTAAGGGCCGTTTGTAGTGCGTCGCGCAGCGTAAGTACAGGCGCCTGGTTGTCGGCCGCCGCCACGGTGGGCGGGGGCACAGCGGGGGTAGGCGTTTGGGCCAGGGCCGCAAGCGGGAGGCTAAATAGCCCTAGGCCAATGAGGAGCGGTTTCATGAAAAGATGGCAACAAATACGTCCGTTATGCAGCGCGCAGCGAAGCATCTTGCACGGTGAACTAACTTCAAAAACGTTCAGAATTGCTGCGCCACGCGAGATGCTTCGCTGCGCGCTGCATGACAAGCGACTTTTTACGCGGCTACTTCGGCGGGCTCGTGAACGGGCATTGGTTCGGCATCGGTAATATCTGGCTTGTGCTCCTTCCCGATGAAGGTGTACACGGCCGGAATAACCAACAGTGTCAAAATCAAGGAGAACAAAATGCCACCCACAATAACAGTGCCCAGCGGCTTGCGGCTTGTGCTAGCCGCCCCGAGGCTGAGGGCAATGGGCAAGGCACCTAGGGCAGTAGCCAGCGAGGTCATCAGGATGGGGCGCAAGCGCTGCTGCGCCGCTAGGCGCACGGCCTCGCGTAGGGGTAGGCCGGCGTCGCGCTGGTGGTTGGCAAACTCCACAATGAGGATACCATTTTTGGTCACCAGGCCGATGAGCATAATCATCCCGATTTGCGAAAAGATATTGAGCGTCTGGCCCATGAGCCACAAGCTCAGCAGCGCGCCCGCCAAAGCCAGCGGTACAGTGAGCAGGATGGTGAGTGGGTCGCGGAAGCTCTCAAACTGCGCTGCCAGCAGCAAATAAATGAGCACTAGCGCCAGCATAAAGGCGAAGGCCGTGTTGCCCGAGCTCTCGGCAAAGTCGCGCGACGAGCCGGTAAGCGCCGTCGAGAAGCTGGCATCTAGCGTCTTGTCGGCAATGGCCTGCATGGCCCGCACGCCGTCGCCCACTGTTTTGCCCTCGGCCAGCTGTGCCGATAAGGTGGCCGCTTTTAGGCGGTTGAAGTGGTAAAGCGTGCTGGGGTTGGAGTTTTCGGTCTGGTGCACCACCGACGATAGTGGGATGCTCTCGCCGCGGCTGTTGGTGACGTAGAGGCGGCTGATGTCGTTGGGAGCGCTGCGCGAGTTGCGGTCTACCTGCCCGATTACTTGGTACTGCCGGCCATTGAGCAGGAAGTAAGCCATGCGCCGGCCACCGAAGGCGCCCTGCACAGCCGCCACCACGTCTTGCGTAGTCAGCCCTAGGTCCCTAATTTTAAGACGGTCGAAGGTCAGCTGCACCTCAGGCTTGTTGAATTTGAGGTTGGCGTCTACGTTCTGGAACGTGGGGTCTTGGCGAGCGGCGGCCAGGAACTTGGGCAGCGCGTCCTTTATCTTCTCTAGGTCGGTGTTTTGAAGCACAAACTGCACCGGCACGCTGCTTTTGGCACCCGAGCCCACCGCGATGGTTTGCTCCTGCACTACGAAAATGCGGGCGTCGTTGAAGCGCTTGGTGCTCTTGGTAAGGTACTTGGCTATCTGGTCCTGGGTGCGCTTGCGCTGGTCGGGCGGCACTAGGCCAGCGCGCACCTGCGCCGTATTGGCACTGCCGCCGGCAGGCGTGCGAGCGAATACGAAGTCGTTTTCGGGTACCGAGTCACTCACGAAAGCCGCCACCTGGCTACTAATTTTCTCCATCGCGTCGAAGCTCGTGCCCTCCGGCCCAGTCAGGGTCAGGCGCACGCTACTGCGGTCTTCGAGCGGCGCTAGTTCATTGGGAATGCCCTTGCCGATGAAATAGATGAGGCCAGCGCAGGCGGCCACTACTACCCAAGCTAGGGCACGCACTTTCAAAAAGCCGCCCACAATGCGCCCGTACCAGTTTTCCATGCCTTGGAAGAAGGGCTCGGTCATGTCGTAAAACTTGCCGTGGCCACTGCCTTCCTTGTTGGTGTTTTCGCGGTGCAGCACCACGTTGAGCACCGGCGTGATGGTGAGCGACACGAAGGCCGAAATCAGCACCGCCCCCGCTACTACTACCCCAAACTCGCGGAACAAGCGCCCCGTGAAGCCTTCCAGAAATATTACTGGCAAGAACACTACCGCCAGCGTGAGCGAGGTCGAGATAACGGCGAAGAAGATTTCCTTACTGCCCTCCAGTGCCGCCGTTTTGATATCCATGCCCTCTTCGAGCTTGCGGAATATGTTCTCCGTCACCACAATACCATCGTCTACTACCAGGCCCGTGGCCAGCACGATACCTAGGAGCGTGAGGATATTGATGGTGAAGCCCGCTAGGTACATGATAAAGAACGTGGCCACCAGCGAAATCGGAATGTCGATGAGTGGGCGCAAGGCCGTGAGCCAGTTGCGGAAGAAGAAGAAAATCACGACCACCACCAAGCCGAAGGAAATAATCAGCGTTTCCTCTACTTCCTCAATCGAGCTACGCACGATTTTGGTGTTGTCGGTCAAAATCCGCATCTGGATATCCGACTTATTTTCCTTCTGTACCTCGGCCAGGCGTTTGTTAAATTCGTCGGCGATGGCCACGTAGTTGGAGCCCGGCTGCGGCACCACGGCCAAGCCAATGGCGTAGGCGCCGTTCACTTTCCAAGCCTGCTCGTAGCTTTCGGGACCTAGGACCACCCGGGCCACGTCGCCGAGGCGCACGATGCCGTTTTTGTCTTCGCGCAAAATGAGGTTGCGGAACTGCGCCTCAGTCGTGAAGCGCGCCATCGTGCGGATGGTCAGCTCGGTTTGGCCGCCGTAGATTTTACCGGCTGGCACTTCCACGTTCTCCGCGTTCAGGGCCTGTTGCACGTTCGTAAACGACACCTGAAAAGCGTCCATCTTGGCCGGGTCGAGCCACAGGCGCATGGCGTAGCGCTGCTGCCCAAAGATGTTGATGGCCGATACGCCGTCAATCGTTTGGAAGCGCTGCTGTAAGTTGTTTTCCGCAAAGTCGCTCAGGTCCATCAGGTTCTTGGTGCGGCTCTGCACGGCCAGAATCAAGATGTTGTCCGAGTTGGCGTCTGACTTGGCCACCACCGGCGGCGCGTCGATGTCTTGTGGCAGTGAGCGCACACCTTGGCCCACCTTGTCGCGCACATCGGAGGCAGCGGCCTCTAGGTCCACATCAAGGTTAAATTCGACGGTGATATTACTGCTACCCAGCGACGAGCTGGAAGTAATAGACTTGATGCCCGGAATGCCGTTAATCTGCTTTTCTAGCGGCTCCGTTATTTGGTTTTCAATAACATCTGCGTTGGCACCGGTGTAGGAAGTGCTCACGCTAATAATCGGCGGGTCAATGGCCGGGTAGTCGCGCAAGGCCAAAAACGAAAAGCCCACCGCCCCAAACAGGATGAGCAGCAGGTTGAAAACCGTCGCCAGCACCGGGCGCTTGAGGGATAGCTCGGATATATTCATTTTGTATAGTTGTAAAAGACGTCTGTTATGCTTCGGCGCCGCTTTGCTGCGCGGACGCCAGATAAGTATGACAGACGGTTTCTATCAAGCAAACTTGTTTACTTCACACCGCGCACCTTCACCGGCTTGCCGGGCTGCGTAAACAGCACGCCGTTGGTCACTACCGAGTCGCCGGTAGCTAGGCCACTCACAATGGCAATTTTATCGTTTTGGCGGTCACCGGTTTTCACGTTTTGCATCTGGGCCTTGCCGTGCTTTACTAGCACTACCTGGTCCGACTTGTCGCCCGGCATGATGGCATTGGTGGGCACTACCACGCGCTGCCGCGCCGCGCCGGTGGGCACCTGCACGCGGGCAAACGCGCCAGGGCTCACCTGTGCGCCAGCCGGCAGCAGGGCACGCACGGTCAGGTTGCGAGTGGTTTGGTTTATCTGGCTTTCCAGGGCTTGCACCGTTGCCGAGTAGCGGCGCGGCGGGTTGCCACCGAAATTCACCGTCACTTTTGCGCCGGGCTGCACCAAGGCATTATAAGCCTCGGGCAAGGTGAAATCGACCTTCAACTTATTGTCGGCCTGCAAGGTGGCGATGATGGTAGCGGGCGTCACGTAGGCGCCGGGGCTCACCTGGCGCAGACCTAGGACACCGGTAAAGGGCGCCCGCACTACGGTTTTGGCGATGAGTGCCTGCGTGTAGGCGGCGTCGGCCTGGCCGCTCTGCACCTGGCTCACAGCTAGGTCGTAGTCGGCTTGGTTTACGCCCTGCACCTTCAACAGCTTTTCGAGGCGATTGACCGAAAGCTGAGCCACGCGCAGCACAGCATTGGTTTTTTGAAGCTGGGCGCGCAGGTCGGCGTCGTTGATGCGGGCGATGATTGTGCCCTTGCTCACGCGGCGGCCTTCCTGCACGTTGAGGCTGATAATGCGACCGCTCACCTCTGGGTGCAGCTCCACAAAGTCGTTGGCCACCACGGTGCCGTTGGCTTCTACCGAGTCGCTCACCGACGACGGGCGGGCCACAAGCACATCGACCAGGGCGGGGCCGCTATTTTTTTTATCGCCCTTGCCACCACCGCCTTTGGCCTCGTCGGGCTTGGCGTGGCAGGCGGCGAGCAGGGCGCCGCTGGCCACGAGCAAGCAGGCTGTAGGCGATAGGCGCAGGGCGCGGATAGGAGCGGGCAGGCGGACTAGAAAGTGCAAATCAGAAAAGTAGGAGGCGGCGCGGCGCTGCTTAACCAGCAGATAAACAAGAACAAGCGAACCGGCGGGGCGGGCTCCGACAACCGAGCGCGCTTCCTTTGGGTTCAGCTAGAGCCAAAGGACGCACCAGATAGGGCTAAGTTGCACTTCTGCGCCCCCATTTACGCCCTACTTATGAAGAAGCCCACTGCCCCCGCCGCCCCCTCCGAAGAGCGTAATTTTTTCCAAGATGTACACCAGGTTACGCGCCTCGTGCCGCCGGGCCGCGTGACGAGCTACGGCGCCATTGCGAGGTACCTAGGAAGCGGGCGCGGCGCCCGTACCGTGGGCTACGCCCTCATGGCCGCCAACCTCGACGCCCTCACCCTCCAGAACGAAGAACCCGTGCCCGCTCACCGGGTCGTCAATCGCCTCGGGCAGCTCACGGGACTGCACCACTTTCCCACGCCCACCGCCATGCAGGAGCGCCTAGAAGCCGAGGGCGTGCGCGTGGAAGACGACACAGTGGTCGATTTTGAAAAGCTTTACTGGGACCCGAATAAGGAGTTAGAGTAGGCCTCAGTCTACTAGGCGCGAGACGGCGGCGGCGCCTACTTCAACTTTCACTTGTTGAAGCGGGACGGCCTGGCCTGGGCGGCACTGCAAATAAACGGCGGTTTCGGCGGTGGGAAGTATGGGCAAGGTGGCTTCACCACCGCCGGCCAGCTGTACGCGCACGGTTAGCGGCTGGTCGGCAGGGGGCGAAAACTGCAGGTATTCGCCTGCGGCTAGGCTTTGTGCCGGCTGGTCAGGAGCCAGGCGTATTTGCGCGGCCGGCCCTTTGGCCGACCGGGGACGGTAAATCAGTAGCTGCGTTGGCCGGCTCTGCGGGTTAAGTAACTGGCTCTGCGGGTTGAGTGCATGATGCGCGGGTAGGAAAGGCACGCCGGTGCCTGCGTCCAAATCTATCTCGTAGCGTTCGCGCGGCTTTATAGAAGCCGTAGGGTAAATCCCGCCCATGACGTAAAGCGCGCCGGTGCTGCGAAGTTTCGCCTGGGTGTCGAACATAAAGCCGCCAGGCTGCGGCAGGAGCCGATAATAGGTGAAATCGAACCGAATGTAAGCATGCTGCCCATCGGAAAATCCCCAGTAAATGGTGGCGGGCTTGCGCCGGCCATTGGCCTCGCGGTAGTAGGGCGCTACCCCATAATCATCGGCGCGCTCGGCGTTGCTATTTGGGTGGCGCTCCACTTCTAGGCGGTCGGCTTCGGTTGGCCTGTTGTTTCTAAAATCATCGAAGGTGCGGTAAAAGCCCGGCCGGCGCGTGGCGCCCTCAGCCAGAATAGGCCAGCGCGGGCCAGCGGGCCCGACTGACTTGGGGGCCTGCAATTGGCTATTCGAGCGGCGCGGCCCATTGGGCAGCCATTGCGTCAGATTGCCACCTGTATTCAATGCCCTCTGCAGTACGTCGCTCAAATTTTGGCTATGAACAATTAAGGACACCTCGCGCCTGCCAGTTATAGGGCGCTGGGCTGCCTCCGTGCAACGGGCCACCAACTGGTAGCTGCTGTCGGGCGCCATCAGGTAAAACTCAGCTTCCAGGCGCGCCACCGCCTGTAGCTTCAGCTCTTCTAGTTCAAGTCGGGTTAGCCTCATCACCAGTTCCCGGCCGGGAATCTCGCTTGGCGGTACTTGCTGCTGCAAAAACGCCAATAAAGTAGGGGCAAGGGGTTGCGCAAATGTCACTGGCTGCGGGCCAGCCCCGCCCGAGAGTGAGTAGCCGAGTGTCGGTGGGCTACTCGGCCGGGCATCTACTACCCGGCTCACGCCCACTAGGCCGGGCGGCATCGCGTGCGCCGCTACCAGTGGGGGCAGGTATTGGACTACCTGCGCCGCGCCTGGCCGAGCCAAGGTCAGGCAGCTCAGTAGCAAGCCGAGAAAAAGTAATTTTTTAGTCATAAAGCAAGCGGGTTATTACCTGGTAAATACATCATTGCTCACGAGGCATAGGGGCAGTACTTGGCACCAATACTAATTCCGGCAGTGATTCTCCATACACTCACAAAATTAGGTGTTTATGCCCCCGGATGGCAGCCCTTATACTTCTTAATTGAGCCGCAGGAATAGAGCGAATTGTGACCTAGGGCACAAGGTGCCTGCCTACCACTTGGCGCAGCCTCAACGCTCGTTGTCAGCTAGTTCATCAGCCGAATAAGCCGGGCAGTTAGTAGCAGCAAGAACATGATGATGCCCAGCACCAGGATGCGAATGCCGTGTACGCGGTCGCGGGCAGAGTACACGTACATGCGCCGCCCATCGGGCAGCTGCTTGCGGCTGAAGTACAGCTGGTACCCCACCACTATACCTAAAAAGCCGCCTAGGAGGGCCGACACATAGCCGCCTTTCACCCAGGCGCTATGCTCTTGGTCGGGTTGGGCTAGCTCGGCCACGCGGCGCTGCCGCAGCAGCTGTAAGGTATCGGGCGAGATGTCGCGCCCGCGCTGCCGCAGCTGCTGGCCCGCCAGCGTCACATCGAAGGCGCTCCACTCGTCGGGCTTCACTAGCAGGTCAAACAGCTCTTCATCGGAAAAGCTGAACAAATAATGGCTGGGGTCTACTTGGCTGAGGGCGTGCTGATTCAGGTCGGCCAGTGCTTGGCTGCCCCGCTCAAAATCGGCGAGCCGCAGCTTGATAATAAACTTGCTGATGAGCTGATTATTGGCAAAGGAAGGGTCGAAGGCCACCTGCCCGTTGTCTTGGCTGGTGCGGTAGTCGAGGCCCTGCCGCGCCAGCGCTTGCAGCAGCGGCTGCGCGGCTTCGGCCGAGGCTGTCGTCTGAAACTCCCGAAAATCTGATACCGCCCAGGCTAGGCCGTCGTCTTCGGGCTGCAACCCGTAGGGCTGGCCTGGGTCGTCAAAATACTCGCCATCGTCGCCTTGCACGCGGGCTTGTAGAGCGTGGGCGATAGCCAGCATCTTGCCCAGTATCTCTTCATCGGGGCCTTCTACCGTTACGTGGTCCTGGTCGTGGTAAAACCAGGCGTAGTGGCCGGCTTTGCTCCTCTCGGTGTAAGGTAACCAGATGCTTAGCCCATCCGGGTGGAGCATCTCGGTAGGGTCGGCTATGAGTTCAGGCTCTTCTGATTGATTATTCAGCCGCATTTCGGCGTCGCTTACCACGTAAGCTTCCCACTCGGCCTGGGTAATGGTGGCGGGGTCGTTTTTATCGGCCCAATTAGTGGCTTTGCGGGTGATGTGTACGTGGTAGCTCATTCGTATCGAACTTAGAATCCGATGCGAAGAAAGCAGCAAGAGTTGTGCAGTATATCTGTGGCTGCGTACTTATTTCCGCAGCCTATCCAACTCATCCAAGTCGGCTAGGCCCTGGCTCACGGGCACCCATTGCCACAGCGGGGCCTCGGGGCTAAAGCTGACCCGCAGAAAGTTGGGCTGGGCTACGTCGGGCATCAGGTGCTGGCAGGCGCTGCCGCTGGTGCCATCGGTGAGGCACAAGCTAAACAAAGTATCGTAATGGGGCCAAGGCAGCTCTAGGTACTGGCCGGGGCGCAGGGTGCCGGCCTGCTTGCCATTGAGCCACACTTGCACCTGGTCCGGCCCCGCGGCCTGGGCGGGCCGGTACACGTACACGTAGGCCGTGTCGGGGCGGGTGGGCGCCCGCAGGCCGGGGTAGGGGTAGAGCCGGCCCGACTGCATATCGACGGCATAGCACACTGGCACATCGGTAACAACGGCCGGTACCTTAAATACCCCACTGCTGTAGCCAGCCTGAGCGCGGGCCGCCGCCTGCTGGCGCCGCACTTCCTCATCGAGCAAGGCAGTACCCACCGTGGTAAAGAAGGAAGCCTGCCGCTGCAGCGGAAAAAAATGCTGGTCGTGCTGCACAAATACGCCCTGCCCATCCGAAAAGCCCCAGATGCTGGTAGGCTCGGCCCAGCCCCCTAGGCTGTCGGCCACCAGTGGGCGCACCCATGGCACGCGCTGCCACTGCTGCCAGGCCAGTAAGCTACGCAAACGCGGCTGCACGGTATCGAGGCGCAGGGCGTGGCGATTGTCGGGCCGATTGGCCAAAAACTGCGCGAAGCTGTGGTAAATGCCCCGCCGCGGCAGCTCGCGCAAAATGGCCGGCTGCCTAGCCACGGGCGTGCGACTAGCCAGCGCCACCGGCACATCGGTTGGCAACTGGGCCAGCGTGCGGGCCGGCTGGGCCGATGCCGCCGCCCAGTCGGCCCGCGATAGCTGCCCCAGGCAGTAGCTCAGCAGCAGGGCCAAGTGGCCCGCGTGCAGCTTAGTTACTTCCGTACCCTGGGCGGTAGTTTGCGAGGCAATGCTTTGCACAAAGTGGTAGCCGTCGGGCTGGTGCAGGTAGGCATCGAGGCTGAGGTAGGCCTTGGCGGTTTCTATCCCGATGGTATGCTCCTCGTTGAGGCGCAATTGCCGCACGCACAGCACCAGCGGGTGGTCGGTAGGCTGGGCCGGCAATTGATACTGAGTAAAGGCGGTGAGCTCGGGGCCCAAGCCTTGGCGAAAGGCTACGGCGCGGGCGCGGCCGTTGCTCAACCCGCGATACACGAAGCCCAGCGACGGGGCGCCGCGGCGCCCGTCGAGTACCTGCTCCACGGCTATAGTGCGGCCCGGTACCTCCAGCCGCTGGCGGCTGAGGTCAAGGTAATAGTCCTGGGCCCGTGCCCCCAGGCTGGCCGTTGCTAGCAACAAGCTAAGTAAAAGCTGCTTCATAAAGTGAGTAGCTGCCCTAGGGTCGCGGCCAGGACCATTTTTAGGGCAGGAGGTAAAAGCCGGGCGCTAAACTACTCACCTTCTTTTTTGGAGCCCTCTCGCCTTGTGTATTTGTAATGGCCAGCCTGCTGCCCAAATCTTGTGGGCTCGCCCTAGGTGGCCTAGGCATCTTGGTTCACTGCTAGGTGGCAATCCTTATACTTCTTACCTGAGCCGCAGGGGCAGGGCGAATTGCGACCTAGGACCTTCTTGTTGGCGCGCAGCTGGCGCAGCCACTGGCGCGGGTCGAGGTGGCCGGGGCGGGCGCCTAGGGTCTGCTCGGGGTGCTGGTGCATGGCCTGGCTCAACAACTCGAACAGCTCAGGGTGATGCTCTTGCAGCTTTTCAGGGCGCTCAAAGAAGTACTCGTTTACCACCGCAAAAAACTCCGCTTCGTTGGTTCCCGCGTAGGAGTCGATGTCGGAGTGCCCGGCCCGGATGGCGGCCAGCTCGCGGTGCATGACCTCGGCCCAGGGCTGGCGCAGGGCGGGCGGTAGCACGGCGGCGGGCACGCCGTCTATCTGGCCATCGGCCTCGTCTACGAGGTGCGCAAACTCGTGCACGCCCACGTTGTGTCGGTCTTCAGCATCGGCAAAGCCCTGCACCAGCGCCGCTCGCGAGAGGCGCATGTACTGCGAGGTTTGAAAGCCCTGTACCGACCCTAGGAGCGTGCCTTGCAGCGGCTGCACCTCTTGGTCGGGGCTGGTTTCGAGCTGCCAGGCGTCGGGTACTATCAGCACTTCGTGCAGTGTCGGATATTCCCAGCCTGGAAAACCAAATACTGGAATAACGGCGGCGGCCGCCGTGAGCACTCGCGTGAGGTCATCTACCTCGGTTTGGATGCCGGTGAGCCGCGTGCGGGCCAAGAATAGCTGCATGGCCTGCTCAAAGCGCGTTTTCTCAGCTTCCTCTAGGCCAGCATAAAACGCTACATGCGTGAGAAGTAGCTCGCGCCAATGGCCAGGAAAAGGCGCGGCCAGTGCCGCCCGCTGCCGGCGAGCATCGGCGGTGAGGTAGCGGTAAAAGCCGAACACTAAGGCCAGCAGCGTGGCTGCGGCCAGCAGATAAGAAAGAAGCATAGGCCCGGCTAAACGGGCAGGCGGGCCGCACGGTTTAGGGCCAGCGCTGGGCCAATTGCCGTTTCGGGTGCATTTTTGTGCTTTACCTCGCTCATATTCTCTGCCGCCTTCCCCCATGAACGCCACCGACCTGAACAAAGCCCTCGTGGCCCTGATTGAGAAAAAAGCCGAGCTGCAAACCCTGACCTACGACGACGCTCGCTACGACGACGTGGAAGAAGCCCTGCACGACCTCGAAGACGACTTCAACGACGACTATGGCGCCGACCTCGAAGCCGCACTGGAAACCGTGCACGCCGACCTCAAGTCGGACACCGATGTGCTGCTGCCCACGGCCTACCTGCCCGCCACCCTCACCCCGCAAAAGGAAGACGGCGTGTGGATAGACTCGGAAAAATACCCCGGCCGCGTGCGCCTCGTGCTGCGTCCTAACCCCGCCCGCTTCGTGCTTACTACCAGCAAAGGCCAGGAGCACGAGCTATGGAAGGCCTAGGGCCGGAAACCACCGCGCAGCTTGCCACGGTGCCGCGCGGCAATACGCAAAAGCACGTTAACCGCGACGTGCTGGCGTATTTGCTGCGCCACCAAGGCGCACGTCTTAGCCAGCCCGTGCGCTGGCTCGACCTGCCTTGCGGGCAGGGCGAGTTTTTGGGGCAGGTGCGGCGGTTTTTCACCCAGCCGCAGTTGTGGGGTGCCGATGTGCGCACTACGCCGCCCACTACGCCAAAGGACTTGGCGGGCTACGAGACCGCTGACCTCAGCCGCCAGTTTCCGTTTGAGTCCGGCCCCGCGTTCGACGTGATTACGTCCATCAGCGGCATCATGTGCTTTGCCAATACGGCGCAGTTTGTGGGCAATTGTGCCCGCCGACTGCGGCCGGGCGGCCTGCTGCTGGTGAGCAACGATAATTGCCTGAGCGTGCGCGACCGGCTGTCGTATTTATTCTCGGGCCGGGTGCGGCGCTTTCGGCTGCTGTTCGAGCCCGACGAAGGCAACTTCCAGCTGGTGCAGCACCAGGAGCTAAAGCGGCTGTTTGACATCAACGGCATTCGGCTGACGCAGGTGGTATACACTGCCCGCTATACCGAAGACCTGCTGTACTTGCCACTGGCGCTGCTGCTGTGGCCCTGGCAGTGGTGGCAACTGCGCCGCCTGCGTAGTAGCACTGGTCGCGAGTTGCGCGAGCAGCTGTTTGGTTTCAAGTCGCTGCTGCACCGGCATTATTTTTTTGTGGGTGAGAAGCTGGAAAGTAGCGCCGAATAAGACTAAGCTGCGGCGTTGTCGTTCCCTCAAACCAGCGTATATAGCGCTATAAAAGCCCTTGCCAGTAGCGGCAGGGCGCCCGTGCGACTTGCGCGTTTGCAGTTGATAGGTGCCGCCGTGCGTGGGTAGCTAACTACCTCATCTTTACTTAGGCTAGCACCATAGGCAACCTTTACGCTGGCTGGTGCATCTTGCAGGAAATACCACCTGCTTTTTGCTCGCGCCTATGTTCCTTCGCTACGCTTGCCGCCTGCTGGCTCCGTTGCTGGCCGTGGCCACCCTGGGCTGTGCCCCTAGCTACCTGCTGGGTGTGCAGCCTGCCCAGCCTCACACGCTCTTTGCCAGCGGTGAGCCTATGGCCGAGGCCGCCGCCGATAGCGTCGCCCTGCGCCTAAATTTCCTAGGGTATGAGCCGGAATACTTGGTTTTCAATGCCGAGTACCGCAACGACTCGGGTCGGCCCATCGTGATTGAGCCCACGGCCTTTGCCTACGCGCCCGTACGAGAGGTGGGCGTGGTGCCGCCCACCCAGCGTATTCGCCACGGCGAGCGTGTGCCTGCCGCCGTGGCTGCCGCTACCCAGCAGCTGCCCTGGCCGGCGCTGCCGCCCGCTCCGCTTCCAGCCCTCGACCCCGAGCCTCAAATAGTACAGCTTCAAGATGGGGCCAACCACGAGGCCCGCAAAGCCAGCCGCACCGACTGGGTGAGCATTGCGCTTTTTGCCGTGGCCCTAGGTACCGATATTGCCAGCACTACCCGCCGCCGGCCCGAAACCTTCGACCAGGCTCAGGCGCGGGCCACTATTCACAATGTGGCCTGGGCCTACCAGGCCGTTTCGACCGCCAACCGGGTGCGCCACGCCGCCACCGCCGAGGCCCTAGCGCAACGTGCCGGGCAACTGAGCGAGTATGCCCTGCGGCGCGTTGTCTTGCAGCCAGGCCAGCAAGTGCGCGGCTACGTGTATTTGCCCCGCTTCGACCACGCCGATGGCTTGCAGGTGCTGGCGCCCGTGGGCCGGCGGCAGGTAGCGCTCAGCTTTGTGCAGTCGCACCAGCGGCGCTAGCAGTAACGTAAAGGCCGCTGGCTTTATGTTCGGGGTGCTGCCTCAGCCTACCTAGGGCTGGCTAAAAGGCAGGCTAGTGACTTAACGCCAGGCGGGCACCTGCTTTGGCAGCTTCCAGCGAGTTATAGAACTGGGTATTTAACTCGTAAGACGGGCGGGCCTGTGCAGTATTTTGAGCGTAAGTCTGGGTAGCAATTTGGCCAAAAACGGTTTCGGCCAGCACCACGCTTACCTCGCGCAGGCCCGCCGCCGTGGCCCGCGGATTGAAATCAGCTAGCAGCCAAGCCTGGGCTTTGGCCGGAATGGCGCCCATCTGGCGCACATCGCCTACCCAGCCCCAGGGCCGAGCGGGCGAGGAATGCGCCTCAAAATATTCTAATGCAAATTGCTGCAAAGCAATAAATGCTGTAGCGTTGGCAAAGGCGTGCCACTGGGTAATAACGCACGGCACGCTGATGTCGACAAGCACACTGCCGTAGGGCTCAGAAAAGATAATTTGGTCGGGCATCGCAAAGAGATACGTCGCGTATGGCACGGGATAAGGGAAAACTAGCTCCCTAAGTACGCGTGCGCCGCAGCTTCGTCGTCAAAATTGAGATTGAGGTTGCCGCTGGCTGCGCTCAGCTGGAGCTCGGCCATGGCTAAGCGGCCAAAGACATTGTTGGGCAGCAGGGTAGCCAGCACCAACTCGTGGGGACGCGGAATAACGGGTGCTATCCAGTTGGCCCGCGTCCAGTCTTTCACTTCCTGCCTAAACACGGTGAGCTCCCGGCTGTCCACCAGCACCTTGCGCCAGCCGCGCTGTAGCAGCAACTGGCCTAGGTGCATTAAGAGCTCTTGCAGGGCGGGAATCTCGACCATACCAGGATGATAGCGCACAATGGCATAGCCCTGCGGATGGGCCTCAATAGTGCCAACTGCATTAGTGAAAACAGTGGCAACAGTAGAAGTAAGCATAATTACTAAACTAATAATCGAACAGAAACAAGCCTATTGGTAGCTTGTTTCTGTTTGATTATCACGACATTATTCGTGCCAAGACGTAGCTTTCTACATGTAGTCGCTGAGTTCTAGCCAGCGTTCGCCCTTAGCGTCTAGGTCCTTGTCTACAGCTTGCAGGCGAGCAGGCCAGGCTATGAGGTCCTGGCGCGAGCCTTGGCCGGTGGCGAGGTTGGCTACTAGTTGCTCTTTCTCGGCTTCGAGCGCCGCAATGTCCTTCTCCAATTGCTCAAACTCCTTTTTCTCCGCAAACGAGGCGCGGCGCTTGGCCGGGGCGGCGGGCGCCGGGGTAGGAGCGGCGGGAGCCACCTTGGCGGCGGCGCGAGCGGCTTTGGCAGCTTTTTCCTCAGCTTCTAGGGCAGCCTCGGTTTCGCGCTCGGCGAGGTAGTCGCGGTAGTCGGTGTAGTTGCCGGGGAAGTTGAGTACGGCCCCACCCGGCTCTAGCACAAACAGGTGCTCGGCTAGGTTGTCGAGGAAGTACCGGTCGTGGCTCACGATGAGTAGGCAGCCCGAGAAGTGCAGCAGAAAGTCCTCCAAAATGTTGAGCGTGCCAAGGTCTAAGTCGTTAGTCGGCTCGTCAAGGATGAGGAAGTTGGGGTTCTTCACCAGCACGCGTAGTAGCTGTAGGCGCCGCTTTTCGCCGCCGCTGAGCTTGCTCACCAGCGTATACTGCTGGGCCGGCGGGAACAGGAACAAGGTCAAGAACTGGCTAGCCGTCAGCACGTCGCCGTTGGCGAGCTCTACCACTTCGGCCACCTCTTTCACGATGTCAATCACGCGCTGGCTGGGGTCAAACTCTAGCTCGGTCTGGGTGTAGTAGCCAAACACCGTAGTCTGGCCCACATCTACATTGCCGCTGTCGGGCTTTAGCTTGCCAGTCAGCATATTGAGCAAGGTAGACTTGCCCGCGCCATTGGGGCCTACCAGCCCGATGCGGTCCTTTTTCTTGAAGACGTAGCTGAAATTGTCGAGCACCACCTTGTCCCCAAAGCGCTTGTTCAAGTGCTCGGCTTCGATGATTTTGCCACCCTGGCGGGTGGTTTTCACGCTCAATTCCAGTTGCTGTTTGTTGAGGTTGGTGCTGGCTTTTTCTTTGGTCACGTAGAAGGCATCTATGCGGGCCTTCTGCTTGGTGCCGCGGGCCTGGGGCATACGGCGCATCCATTCGAGCTCTTTTTTGAAAAGCTGGCGCGCCTTCTCGACTTCAGTGGCTTCGCGCATTTCGCGGTCAGCTTTCTTCTCTACAAAGTAGGCGTAGTTGCCCTGGTAGCGATACATCTGGCCTTTGTCGAGCTCCACGATTTCGTTGGCCACTTTGTCCAGGAAGTACCGGTCGTGGGTCACCATCAGCAGTGTGAGGCTGGGCGAGTTCAGGCGGTTTTCGAGCCACTCAATGGTAGCCAAGTCCAAGTGGTTGGTAGGCTCGTCAAGCAGCAGTACATCAGGCTCTTCGATGAGCACCCGAGCCAGGGCCACGCGCTTGCGCTGCCCGCCCGAGAGCTTGCTCACATTGCGCGACAGCAGCTCTCCTAGGATGCCGAGCTTGCCCAAAATCTGCTGCACCTGCGACTCATAGTCCCAGGCATTGAGAGCGTCCATGCGCTCCATCACGCGCTGCAAATCTTCGGGGTCGTGGTTGGGGTCATTGACGACGTGTTCGTAGTCCTTCACGGCGCGCAGCGTGTCGTTCTGGCTGGCGAAGATGGTTTCCTCCACCGTCAGGCTTTCATCAAATACCGGCTGCTGCCCTAGGTAGGTGACCCGAATGCCCTGGCGACGCGTCACCAGGCCAGTATCAGGCGCTTCGAGGCCGGCGAGCACCTTCATCAGGGTCGTTTTGCCGGTGCCATTGATGCCCACAAACGCAATGCGCTGCCCCTGTTGCAGGCCAAAATTGAGGTCTTTAAATAGCCAGCGGTCGGCGTAATTCTTCGAGACGTTCTCGGCGGATAGCAAATTCATAAGTACCGCAAAGGTACGGCCGACAGCGGCGCGTATTTTGAGGTGTAGTCTAATTAGGCTTTTGCTCTCAAGCGTGTTACTTAGGTTAAGCTATCAATGTCGTAAGGTAAAAGAGTCAAAAAACGTTTTGCCTCCTAGGCCCTTGTGTCCGCCCTTATCTGCCGGAGCAAAATAGAGTAGATAGCCTGTGTGCTCACTTATTACGCAGCGACCATAGATAAAAGAAGTTTGGCCGCCACTAGCATCTTCTTTGAGTACGAATTCAATACCCCGATACGCGGCTATCAATATTTCTGCACGGCTGTATAGCGTTCTAGTAGTGCCATTAGTCAAGTTCTTTATAGCGTCCTCATACATGCGCTTCCGGTGGCTGTCGTGTAAGCCATCACCAGTCATTATATTCCAATTCATGACCCAGTAGATACCAGTAGAATCTCTAGCAATGAGTTGCGTGCTAGCCGAAGAACTATCTGCTTTTATTATGTGAGAAGGTATAAGTATCGACGCATTATCATCACTGGCTCCGGGAAGTTTAAGAGGAACACGAACCCAGGAAGGAAGCTGGAAGGCGTATACACTAAAGCAAAAGAATACTGCTATTAGCCAACCTATCATAGAAGGTTTTTTCATGAGCTTAAAAATAGCTATAGGGCAGATAGCCAAAACGTTCGGGCTTACCATTAAAATGTCTCTGGAGATATTTTAATGGTAAGCCCGAACGTTTTGGCTATCTGCCTGATTATCGACTACTTCAACTTCGCCAAGCTCGCCTTGATGCGCTTGAAGGCCTCGGCCAGTTTCTCATCGGCAGCGGCGGTGCTGAAGCGCATGCAGTCGGGCGCGCCAAACGAGTCGCCACCCACCGACGACACGTGCGCGTCGTTGAGCAGGTACAGCGCTAGGTCGCCCGAGTCGTTGATGACGGTGCCCTCGGGCGTAGTGCGGCCGAAGAAAGCCGATACGTTGGGGAACACGTAAAAAGCGCCCTCAGGCGTGGGTGTCACCATGCCTGGAATATCCTTAGCAAGGCTTAGCACGAGGTCGCGGCGGCGGTGGTAGGCAGTCACCATCTCGTCGGCCGAAGCGCGGCCGCCTTGTAGGGCAGCCAGGCCGGCGCGCTGCGCAATAGAGCAAGTGCCCGACGTAACCTGCCCCTGGAGCTTGTCGCAAGCGGCTGCAATCTCTTGGCGGGCTGCCATGTAGCCTAGGCGCCAGCCCGTCATGGCGTAGCCTTTCGAGAAGCCATTGACGGTGATAACCTGGTCTTTAACCTTGTCAAACTGCGCCAGGCTTACGTGCTCACCGGTGAAGTTGATATACTCGTAAATCTCGTCGGCCAGCGCAAAAATGCCCGGGTGCTGCGCCAGTACGTCGGCAATGGCCCCAAGCTCTTCGCGGCTGAATACGGCGCCCGTAGGATTGCAGGGAGACGAATACATCACCATTTTGGTGCGGGGCGTGATGGCCGCGGCAAATTCGGCCGCCGTCACTTTGTAGTCGTTTTCGAGGCTGCCCATGATGGGCACGGCCACGCCCTCGGCCAGCTCCACGATGGCCGCGTAGCTTACCCAGTAGGGCGAAAAGATGATAACCTCGTCGCCGGGGTTGATGAGGGCCAGCACCGCGTTGGTGAGCGATTGCTTGGCGCCGGTGCTCACCACAATCTCGGTGGGCTTATAGGTTAAGTTGTTATCGCGTTGAAATTTATCGCAGATGGCCTGGCGCAGGTCGAGGTAGCCGGGCACGGGCGTATAAAAGGTATAGCCTTCGTCGAGCGCCTGCTTGGCAGCGTCCTTGATGTACTGCGGCGTCTGAAAATCAGGCTCGCCAAAGCTCAGGTTAATAACATCAATACCCTTAGCGGCCAGCTCGCGGCTTTTCTTAGCCATTGCAATAGTGGCCGACTCCTGCATATTCAGGATGCGGTCGGAGAGATACGCAGTAGGGTCGGCCGTAACCGAAGCTGGTGAGGAACTAGGTGACATAGGTTGAGGAGGATAACTATGAAACGGGCGAATCGCAAAAGTATAGTCCTCTTTGCACTACTCCACCCAGTTCGTGCATTTTAACTGTATTTTTTGAGGTGGCTGGTGCCAAAGTGCTCGGTAAGCAGTCAGAGTGCCTTCTAAAAAGAAGGTCATAGGGGCATTCTTTACTTATGGAAACTTGTTCTCTAGGTCGGGGGGCTACATCCGCATACCACTCCCTACCGTAAACGACAAGTAGCTATGACTACCTTCTTGTTATTCCGCCTCGTATTCTAACGCATGTCCACTGACCTTATTAATGGCTTCGGCAACGTATACCTCCGTATTACTTATGATGCAGCCAACCGCTGGGTCTGCAATGAGTGGATAGGGTACCAAACATACATCGGCATCTTGGCCGGCGCCGACGCTTGCCTACAGCCTTTGCAAGAAAATCACTGTGCCTACCTACTCAACGATAATCGCCGTGTAATTGGACCCTGGGACCACGCCGTGGAGTGGGTAGTGAGCAACTGGGCGCCCCGCGCCATAGCGCAAGGCCTAACGCACTTCGCCAACGTAGTAAGCCCTGAGGCACTGGCCGCTAGCTCAGCCCAGTCGATGGCCATTGGCCTGCATGGGCAACTTCAGATGCACATGTTTGATAATGTGGAGGCCGCTCAAGAGTGGCTGCGGGAGGCTCAACAACAAAGTAAAAAGCGGTCGATTGGCTAAGAATAGCCTTAGAGGCTATAAATAAAATATTGTTTAAGTGCTTATCTAATAGGGTAATATCTCATTGTAAAGCTAGCCTAGGGCTAGTATGATTGAAGGTAAAACAGGAGATGGATTTCATGCTGTTTTGCAGCACTTAGCAAACTGGCTATACTCCGCCCAACTGGCGCCAACCGCGCCAGAGCACTCGCAGGTCAGTTTCGGGCTCATAGTTCTTGGCATAAAGAAACTCGAGGCGCTGGCGCGCTGCTGCCGATAGCGTGGCTGGGGCATAGGCAGTGTCGGCAGGCGAAAGAATGGCCTGCCCCATTGCGCCAGGAGTGTAGCGCAACCCCACCCAACTGCGCTGCCCCACCAGCACCTGCCAAATGTGGGGCAGCAGTCCCGCGGGGCGCCGCTGCACGCACAGTAGTAAGGGGGCTGCCACTAGCAGTACAAGGCTGGCTACAAGGTCGAGCCGTCGCTTGCTGCGGCGCTGTGCCGGCTGGTAGAGCCGCAGCGCTGGGGCCGAGGTGTAGTAGTCGCCAGGTGCGTTTTTGCGGCTGCTGCCGATGATGTACTGGCTGTCGGCGGGCAAAATCTTGTAGGCTACCTCAGGGCGAGTGGGCAGGCCCAGCATCAGGTCGATAATCTGGCTCGTAGAAAGGTCTTTGCCACAAAAAACTAACTCGTCGAGGTCATACAGGCGCACTAATGCAGGCAGTTGACTCAGCTCGCCCAGGTAGTCGCGGGTGGGTACAGCCGGGCCAGCGCCTACTGGGGCAATGTAGCCTACTACGCTAGCAGGTACCCGGGCAGCAGTTAACAGCAACCGCACGCGCTGGCTTTCCGTGGCCGACCCCACAGTGGCGAGCATCTTGGTGCGCGGCTCGCTGAGGCGCAGGTGGCCGTGGCGCAGCCAGTGCCAGAGCAGCCGCCGGCCCACCAGCGCCACCACCGCCCAGGCACCACCTAGGAGAATTAGCGCCTTCGAAAAGCGCCAGCTATCTAGAAAATTAGACGCTGCCGAAATGAGCACTGTGCCCACCAAAATGCCGCGCACTACGCGGCTGGCCCGCATGCTGCGGTCGTAGCCCCCGCTGAGCCAAGTCGCCGCCAGCCACACCACTAAGTAAGCTGGCACGGCCACTAACATGTACTGCGGCGGGAAAGGAGTGGGCTCGTATTTGAAAGTAGCTTCCCAATACACTTTCAGGGCCGCCATACCTGCGTAGAGCAGGGCTGCATCGAGCAGCACGGGGGCGGCGCGCGTGGCGAGGCGCTGGCTCACGGCCGCACTGGCTCGCAGCCAAATGGCTAGGTTTATCAGCTTGGTAAACAGCCCAGCCCGGCCCGGCGCGAAATGCTTTTGGGCAAAGATGGCCATGGCCCGGTAAAACACGAACACGTAGTTGACGCTCGTGCGCTTAGTGCTTTCGCCCTTATAATGAATGATGCGAGCGGCGGGAAAATACCAGTTTTGCCAGCCGCCCTGCGTAAGGCGATACGAGAGGTCAATGTCCTCGCCGTACATGAAATAGTCCTCATCGAGCAGGCCTACCTGGTCGAGAGCGACCTTGCGCAGCAGCATGTAAGCCCCACTGAGCACTGCTACTTTATGTGGCTGGCTGGGGTCGAGAAAGCCAAGGTGATAGCGCCCAAACGTGCGCGAGCGCGGAAACAGCCAGGCTAGCCCAAAAATCTTGTAAAACGCCACCCTAGGGGTGGGCAGCCCGCGCTTGCTTTCGGGCAAAAACTTACCTTGGCCATCAAGCATCTGCACGCCTAGGCCCCCACAGTGCGGGTGCTCGTCCATGAATGCGCAGCACCGCCGGAAGACATCTTCTTCTACCAGCGTGTCAGGATTAAGCAGTAGCTGATATTGGCCTGTGGCCTGACGCAGAGCTTGGTTGTTAGCCTTCGAAAAGCCCGGGTTATCGTGGTTCTCCAGCAGAATGACTTCTGGGAAACGGGTGCGCACCATTGCCACCGAGTTGTCGGCCGAGTTATTGTCAACTACAAAGACCTCAACAGGTTGCCCTAGGCGCTCCGCCGCTTTGCGCACCGACAGCAACGCCTGCTCCAGAAAGTAGCAAACATTGTAATTAACAATAATAATGGAGAGCTTCACCACGGGGCGGCGAAGTTAGGCCCAGACTTGCCTGCGCAAGGGACAAACGCGAAGAAGCCACCGAGCAAAACCCGCCGACTGGGCGGGCCTGCTTGGTGGCTTCAGATGCTGGCCTCGTAGGTGCATCTAGCGCGCTTGGCGCTGGCGCTCCACGATGCTGCGACCTAGGGTAATCTCGTCGGCGTACTCTAGCTCGCCACCCATCGGAATGCCGCGGGCGATGGTGCTGATGTTCAAGTGCTCGACTTCGCGCAGGCGGCGCGACAGGTAGAAGGCCGTGGTGTCGCCCTCCATGGTGGGCGAAATAGCCAGGATAATCTCGCGGACTTCGGAGCCCTCGGCGGTGGTGCGGGTCACTAGCGAATCGATGTGCAGGTCGGACGGTCCCACGCCCTCGATGGGCGAAATAACGCCCCCTAGCACGTGGTACACGCCCTGGTACTGGCCAGTGTTTTCAATGGCAATCACGTCGCGCACGTCGGCCACTACGCACACGGTGCTGTGGTCGCGCAGCTGGTTGGCGCAAATGCTGCACTCGGCACTGTCGGAAATGGAGTGGCAGGTGCCGCAGTACGTGATGTCGAAGCGCATCTTGGCCAGCGCCTCGGCTAGGTTGGCCGTGGTGTCGGTTTCGGCCTTGAGCAAATGCAAAGCCAGGCGTAGGGCCGTTTTTTTGCCAATACCGGGCAGGCGCGACAGCTCCACTACCGCGTTTTCAATCAATTTGGAAGGAAAATCCATATGGTGAATAAAAGTGCCTTTTTGGTATAATGAGGCACCTTTTGAGAAGAAGTTGTGACGTGTTACATTAGTAGCAGCGGCTCTTGTAATCTGCATTTAATGCAACTATATAACAAAGCTCAACTACGTATTGCGAGGTTTTGATAAGGCGAAGATGGCTGTTATGGTCCGGTTCACGTACCACTCTGAAAGACGCCGGGCTCGTCAAAATTAGGATAAAAGGCTCAGCCGTTGAAAACAAGAAAATCGACTTAGTACGTTCCCAGTTCTAGGATACTATTAAACGACTTGAAACCCATAAGTTGGAGCTCACTGTGCTAATTTCAGGTTCAATTATGAGGAGTTGATAGGCCAACTCGAAAGGGACGTCGTGAAGCTGAAGGATAAATCCATTGGCCAGAAGGAGCTGGTAACCAGAAAAGATAGGCCAAGTTTCGCAATTGAATCGTCAACAAAAAGGTTTATCTACTCTGGTTCTACCTTATCGACCGCATCATAGCTTAGGGTTTTGCTTCAAGCACCGCGAAGTCACGGGCTAGGACTTCAGCTCGGTAACGGCGTTGCTCAGCCTTCTGCATCCCTTTCTGCTCTTCAACAAGGAGCCGATAGTCGAGTCTGACGTAAACTGCGCCTAGTCCCTTCTTTATTACCAAATTCGTGTGGGACTATAACGATGCCCAAAGCATAGTTGGCGTCCTTGCTAACATCTGCAAGTGGCAATCATTATGTGAAGAAGAGCTAAAGAAAAATCTCTGTATCAGTATCTTTTCGCTCTATGCCCCACACTAAGGCCTACATCAGTTACCTGCGTACAGTGGGCCTAAGTAGGCTGTCCAAAGTAGGGTCAGGAGAAATATGCCAAAGCCTTCAAAGTAGAATTCTTCGCTAGAACATTTTTCGACTAGGACAAGGACAGCAAAATGCGCCAAGTCTTTGCGCAGAAATTTCTCACAGCACCGGTCGCCATCACCTATTGGAAGTAGCAGTCAAGAGATAATCTCCCAGTTCAATTCCAAAAGCTGGAAGCCGAGCTACTGTTGAACTAAGAGTGCCACTTGCTTCTCAAGCAGAAAATCAAGGTGCTTACAATTCACAATGTTATTCGGGTATTGCCTTGCTGCGTGTCGTGCTCCTGGCCTTAATAGTCCTGCGCAAACGAAATCGGCAATGAGCAACAGCCCCAACCAAAGAAGCGGAGCTGTCAAGCTAGCACTGGTAGGTGCTTCGTAACCAACACCCACAGCAAACTTAGACAGTCGAGCAGGTGTTTACTGACAGAGTAGAGGTAGGAGGCTATCAGGGACGGCGAGTTGATGAGCAACCGGGCTGCGCTAGCCACTCCGCATCAGGTGGCCATTGGGTTGCTCGTGGGGCTGACAATTTCGCCCTTTACGCTGGCGCGGCTGGTGACTACTCCACCCGTTCTCCTTACTTCCTATGAGCACTTCCTGACTACAGGCCTCAGCGGCCCTAGCGCTGCCGAGTACCGGGATTGTATAATACTATAGAAAATAGCGATTTGCTGTATGGAAGGGTCATATTTGGACACGGCTAGCTATGACAGGGACATGCCAATGAAAAGTTGCGAGTTCATTGGCATGTAGCCATCCCGAAATTGCATCTAAGCGGCGTAACTAAGGTACCCAAACTATATGCGAGGCATTGATGGGAAGTAGTTAAAATTAATTTGCGACATCTATCCTTACAAGAGTTTATTCTAATCGGCCTCAAACAGTATAAATAATTGTTATTAAAATGCAAAAAAATTAAAATTTGAACAAAAGGAGGATGGCTGTCAATGCTGAGCTAGCAGCTGTTCTCTCTTTTGTTCAATTATATAATCAGTGATTTAGAGTATGATTTAGAAAATTATGGTTTAAGTAGGTTATATAACCACTGGGTCTAGTGTGGTGCTTTTGAGGCAGCGAGTAGTATAAATAGAGAATACTGATAGGCAGCATTGTTGAACAATATTTCCTAATTTACGAGAGTAACACATTGGCGTTAAATAGTTCAGAGCAGACAGCCTATTTGTTCCCTATCACTCTGCCCGCAGGCTCAGCACGGGGTTGCGGCGGGCGGCTCGCCAGGCCTGCACGCTCACGGTGAGCCAGGCAATGAGCAGGGCCCCTAGGCCGGCTGCGGCGAAGTACCACCACTGCCACGCCACGCGGTAGGCAAAGCCTTCCAGCCACCGCTGCATCAGCAGGTAGCTCAGGGGCAGCGCCAAGACGATAGCCACAACAACCAGCCAGGTCAGGCTGCCGGTCAACAGCCACACGATGCCCAGCTCACTCGCGCCTAGGGTCTTGCGGATACCGATTTCCTTGCGCCGCCGCTCGGCGGTGAAGGCCGCCAGCCCCAGCAGGCCTAGGGCGGAAATGAGAATGGCTAGCCCAGCAAAGTAGCGGGCGAGCACCGCCACCCGCCGCTCGGCCACGTACTGGGCCTGGTAGTCGGCGTCCAGAAATGTGTAGTCGAGCGTAAAGCCGGGGTTGTAGGCGGCGTACAGTTGCTGAAGCCGCGCAATCGTGGCCTGCTCCGCGCCCGGCTGGAGCTTCACTAGCACCGTATTTATCGAGGGGTCGAGTTGGAGGAGCAGGGGTTTGATTTTTTCGTGCAGTGACTCGTAATGGAAGTCGCGGACCACGCCCACGATGCGGCGCCCGTCGAATTGCTGGCCCACGGGGTCCGGCATGCCCAGGCCAGCCACCAGGGACTGGTTGACGATAATGGCGGCGCTATCGGCGCGGAACTGCGGCGCAAAGCTGCGGCCGGCTACCAGGTGCATGCCCATCGTTTCCAACAGGTCGTAGTTGACCAGCATCGTCCCCACTGGCAAGCGCTTCCCCCGCCAGCTCATCTCCTCCACGTGGCGCCCCCCCAGGAAGCCGCCCAAGACGGTAGACGCCTGCACGACGCCGGCCAATTTCTTCACCTCGGCCAGAAACGCCGTCTGCTGGCGCGCCGCCTTGCCGCCCGTATCAAAGCGGAGCACGTGCGCCTTGTCGTAGCCCAGCGGTTGGCGCTGCACGAACGCTAGCTGCGCGTTGACCACTACCACGGCTACGATGAACAGCACCGAAAGCGTGAATTGCAGCACTACCAAGCCCTGGCGCGTCCACACGTCGCCGGCTTTGGTTGGCAGCTTGCCTTTCAGCACGGCCGCCGGCTGGAAACCCGACAGGTAGAATGCGGGGTAGCTGCCCGCCAGCAGCCCCGTACCCAGCGCCAAGGCCAGGCCGGCTGCCACTACTTGCGGCTCCCACCGCAAGGCTAGCGGCTTGCCCGTCAGCTCGCTGAACTGCGGGAGCACGAGCTGCACCAGCCCCACGGCCACGACCAAGGCCAGTAAGGCCATCACCACGGACTCGGTCAGGTACTGCCCCACCAGCGCGGCGCGGCTTGCCCCCAGGGCCTTGCGAATGCCCACTTCCTTTACCCGCCGCGAGGCCTTGGCGGTGAACAGGTTCATGAAATTGATGCTGGCAATCACCAGAATGAGCCCGGCAATCAGGGCAAACAGCCGCACGTAGACAATGCGCCCTCCGGTGGCGACGCCGTTTTCGTAGGTGCCGTGCAGGTACCCCGCCGCGAACGGCCGCATGAACAGCGTGCGCCCCTGAGCCTGGGCCTGCGCGCTTTTGGTTTTCAACAACCCCGCCAACTTGGCTTGAAACTGCGCGGGGTCGGCCCCCTCCTTCAAGGCTAAGTAGGTGGTAAAGGGGCCGTCGTCGTCCCACTTGATGGTCTCGCTCATCTGCATCCGGTCCTTGAAAGAGGCAAACGGCAGCACAAAGTCAAACTGCTCGGACGAGTTGCGCGGCACCCCGGCAAACACCCCGGCCACCAGGCTGGTCTGCATGCTATCGGCGGCCATTTGCCATTTCACAGCTTTGCCCAGACTGCGCTGCGCCGACCCAAAGAGCTTGGTAGCCAGAGCTTCGGAAAGCACCATAGCATGTTTATCTTGCAGCACCGTGGCGGGGGTGCCCACCAGCAGGGGGTAGGAAAACAGCTGGAAGAAGGCTGGGTCCGCGTATTTGGGGACGGCGGTGAGCTGCCGGCCGCCCGCCGCCAGCGTGAAAGGGGGGAAAAACGGGACCGGCGTGGTGGTGGCCACTAATTCAATCTCCGGCATTTCCCGCCGCAGGGCCTCGGCCAACAGCGGCATGGTACCGCCTTGGGTCTCGATGCCGGCGGCGGTGCGGCGGTTTTCCATCACTTGGTAGAGCCGGCCGTCCAGGGCGTGGTAGCGGTCGAAGCTGCGCTCGTCGCTTATCCAGAGGTAAATGAGCAGCGCGCAGGCCAGGCCAGTCGAGAGGCCAATCAGGTTGATGAAGAACGTGCTTTTGAACCGCTTAAAGTTGCGGTAGAGGAGCAGCAGGGGGTAGGGAAGCATGGCCGAAGGAGGAGGAATCGGTTAGAATTGGCTGCGGCTGTTTTCCAGCACTACCTGCCCGTCGAGCAAGCGGATGACGCGCCGGGCGTACCGGGCGTCGTGCTCAGAGTGCGTGACCATGAGCACGGTGGTGCCCGCCTCGTTCAATTCCGTCAGCAGGCCCAGCACGTCGTGGCCGCTGGCCGAGTCGAGGTTGCCGGTGGGCTCGTCGGCCAGCAGCAGCGGCGGGGCGTTCACCACGGCGCGGGCCACAGCCACGCGCTGCTGCTGCCCACCCGAGAGTTGCAGCGGAAAGTGGTTGCGCCGGTGCAGCAGCTGCATTTTCTCCAACACTTGTTCCACTCGCTGCCGCCGCTCAGCTGCCCCCACGCCGAGGTAGCGCAGGGGCAATTCCACGTTCTCGAACACCGTCAGCTCGTCAATCAGGTTGAAGCTCTGGAACACGAAGCCCAGGCTGCGTTTGCGCAGCTCGGCCCGCTGCCGCTCGGAGTAGCGGCTGGTTTCGGTGCCCAGCAGTTGCAGGCTGCCGCCGTCGGGCTCATCGAGCAGGCCCAGCAGGTTGAGCAGCGTTGATTTGCCGCAACCTGAGGGACCCATGATGGCCACAAACTCCCCCTGCTCCACCGTCAGCGAGACGTGGTTGAGCGCCTTGGTTTGCACCTCCTCGGTGCGGTACACCTTCTCCAGGTTGTCGGTCTTAATCATGAGGTTCATGCTTTGATGGTCAATTTTAGTTACCTAGGGGCGGTCATTGTCCAGTACCAGCTCCTGCTGGTCGGCGTAGCCTTCGTAGCTGGAGGTCACGACCTGGTCGCCGGGTTGCAGGCCGGCCAGCACCTCGTAGTAGTCGGGGTTCTGCCGGCCCAGCCGGATGGCTACCCGCTCGGCCCGGGTGCCGTCGGCCGCTAGCTTGAACGCCCAGTTGCCCACAGTTTGCTGGTAAAAGCCCCCTTTGGGCAGCAGCACCGCTGGGGCCTTTGCGCTCAGCGCCAGCCGAATGGGTAGGGTCTGGCCCCGCCGTAGGCCCGGTGGTAGGGCACCGGTAAAGGCCAAGTCGATTTGTACGCCTTTGGCCACTTGCGCGAAGATTTTGGTCACGCGCAAAGCATACGCCTGGCCATCCACAACTACTTCGCCCACCTGACCAGTCGCGATGCGGGCAATGTAAAACTCGTCCACCGCGGCGTGCAGTTTCACGCCCGCCAGCGCATCAATCTGCCCCAGGCGCTGGCCCCGCGTTTTGGCCTCGCCCACTTCCGCGGCCAGCGAGCTGAGCCGCCCGCCCACCGGGGCCCGCAGCAGCAGGTCGTCCATCTTGCGCCGCATCAGGGCCAGGTTACTGGTCATGCGCTGCACCGACTCCTGCATGGTGCCCAGCTGCTGTTGCATGGCCACCGAATCCTGGCGCAGGGTCTGCTGCGTGAGTTGCCGCCGGCGTCGCTGGTAGCGGTAGGCGTTCTGGCTTTGCAGGTAATCCTGCCGCGCAATCACCTTCTGGTCGTAGAGCACTTGGTTGGTGTCAAACACCCGACGGGCCTCGGCCAATTGGAAGTCGATGTCGGCCAGCTGGTTTTGGCGCAGAATGCGGTTTTGCAGCAGTTGGTTGCGGGTGTTGCGCAGGTTGTTCATCAGGTCGTACACGGCCGTTTCGCGGTTCACCATTTCCAGCTGCAAGTCGGGGTTAGCCAGCCGGAGCAGGGGCTGGCCCGCCGTTAAGGTCGTGCCTTCTTCCACTAGTACTTGCTGCACCGTGCCTGCCTCGGCCGCGTCCAGGTACACGGTGTGCAGCGGCTGCACGACCCCGTCGATGGCCGTGAATTCTTGGAAGTTGCCCCGGGTGACAGAACTGATGGTCAGCCGGCTGGCCGCGACGTGCAGCCGCTGGCCCGGCCGCGGCCAGTAGAGCCTGGCCGCGGCCATGCCCGCCAGCAGCAGGGCCCCTAGCCACCACCAGCGGGTAACAAACGACCACTTATTCTTAGGTATCAGGACATCCATTCGATTCGGCGCAGGCACTAGTCGCAAAAGCTATTGACCGGAAATGCCAAGAACAATGCCTTACTCATAAATAATTGACAATCAAAAGTGTGTATTTAAACCTTGTTTGCCAGCTGCCACCAAGCGTCCGGTTTTGATACACTTGACCGTTCGGTTCTGATACAGTTCAAAGCGTTTGGCGAGCAGCAAACGGCTTAGCCGGGTCAAATCCAGTATTTTCAGAAGCCTGCACGGTTTATGTGGCCTGGGTTGGTACGGGGACCAGAGAACCCCGACTTTTACGTTCTACCCATTCTTTTTTCATGATTCTTAAGCATGCCCGCATCCTGGTGGTGGACGATGAGCCCGATGTGCTGTTCGCCCTCAAGTTGCTGCTCAAAACCGAGGTGCGGGAAGTGGTAACGGAGAAAAACCCGGAGCTGCTGCTCTCCCTGCTTCGCCAGCAGCACTTCGACGCCGTGCTGCTCGACATGAATTACCGCAGCGGCCAGGCGACGGGCAACGAAGGGTTCTACTGGCTGGGCCGCATCCGGGAGTACGACCCCACCACCGCCGTTATTCTGATGACGGCCTACGGCGACGTACGCACGGCGGTGCGTGCCCTCAAAGCCGGCGCCACCGATTTCCTGCTCAAGCCCTGGCACAATGAGCAGCTGCTGCAAACGCTGGCCGCCCTCCAACCTAAACCCGGCAGCAAAAGTGGGGGTAGCCCGAAAAAGCCACCTGAGCCAGCCGTAACTACTGCTTTACTGGGCGAGTCGGCTGCCATGCAGGAAGTGCGCGCTATCATTGAAAAGGTTGCCCCGACTGAAGCCAACGTGCTGCTGCTCGGTGAGAATGGTACCGGCAAAGAATTAGTCGCCAAGTCCCTGCACGAGCAGTCGCGTCGCGCTGCCCGGCCCTTTGTGGCCGCCGACGTAGCCGCGCTTAGCGAGGGGTTGTTTGAAAGTGAGTTGTTCGGCCACACCAAGGGCGCGTTCACGGATGCACAGGCCAGCCGCGTGGGCCGGTTTGAGGGGGCCACCGGCGGAACCTTGTTTCTGGATGAGATTGGTAACATTGGCCTGCTGCAGCAAGCCAAGCTGCTCACGGCCCTGCAAAACCGCCAAGTGGTGCCCGTAGGGAGCAATACCCCCATACCAGTAGATATCCGCCTGTTGTCGGCTACTAATGCCCCGTTGCACGCCCTAGTAGCCCGCGGTGCTTTCCGCCAGGACTTGATGTACCGCCTCAACACAGTCGAAATCACGCTGCCGCCCCTGCGCGAACGGGGCGACGACGTGCAGCTACTGGCCCAGCATTTCGCGCAAGTATATGCTGTTCGCAACCGGCAATCCGTGCCAGAATTCAGTGCCGCTGCCCTGCGTAAGCTCCGCGAACACACCTGGCCCGGGAATGTGCGAGAGTTGCAACACGCTGTGGAGCGGGCCGTTATCCTAGGAACTGGCCCCGTGCTACTGCCGGCCGATTTTTCGTTTCGGAACCTCGAATCAGTCACTGCTTCCATAGCGACAGCGCCAGCTGCGACAGTAGCTGAGCAGCCGCTGCCACTGCTGGAAGTAGAAAAAAACACCATCCAGCAGGCCATTGAGCGCCACCAGGGTAACCTCACCAAAGCGGCCAAGGAGCTAGGCCTCACTCGCACCGCTCTCTACCGTCGGCTCGACAAGCATGATATTTAATAGCCTGGATGTGCGCCTGCTGGGGCGTTTGGTACTGTTGGTGGCCGTGTTAGGCGGGGGTGGATACGCTGCGCTGCACCACGCCTACGGGCTAGCCATAGCGGCACTAGTACTGTTGCTAATCCTAGTCTTAGAACTGGCCCGTTACCTGACGCGCGACCAACAGGCCTTGGCCGACTTCACCCTGGCCCTTAAGTACCGCGACTTCTCGCGGCACTACCCGGCCCAGTCCGTTCCGGTGGCGCTGCGGCCTTTGCACGAGGCCTTCAACCAGGTCAACGCCACATTTCGAGAGCTGCGGGCCGAGCAGGAAGGGCAGTTTCAGTATCTGCAAACCATCCTAGCGCTGCTCGATACCGGCATCGTGTCCTACGACGCGGCGGGCACCGTGGCCTGGGTGAACGAGGCATTTAAACAGACGCTGCATCTGCCGTACCTGAAAAACATCCAGGCGCTGCAATCCCGGCAGCCAGTCCTGTACGAAGCCATCTGCCGAGCGGTACCCGGCCACCCCACGGTAGTAAAGCTGACAGTGGGTCCCCATACGGTGCAGTTGCTCGTGTCGGCTACCCAGTTTAAGCTACGAGGCGAAGCGTTTACCCTCTTGGCCTTCAAGAACGTGAGTCAGGCCCTGGCGGATACCGAAACGGCTGCCTGGCAGCAACTGCTACGGGTGATGACGCACGAAATCATGAACTCAGTCGCCCCTATTGCTTCACTGGCGGATTCGTTGGGCCGCCACGTACAGAGTGCCTGGCAGCAGGAGGTTCCCAGCGAGTTGCTGGACGACGTGGGCACCGGCATTCGCATCATCCAGCAGCGTAGCGAAGGGCTGCTGCGCTTCGCTCAGGTATACCGAGACTTTAGCACCCTGGCCTCGCCACAGCGCACTACCCTCTACGTGCAGGAATTACTGCAGACCACCCGGCAACTCCTAGCGGAACAACTGGCTGCGCAAGGCGTTGAGGTCACCCTCAGCGTCCGGCCCGCCCACCTCACCTTACACGCCGACGGCCACCTGCTGGAGCAAGTGCTCATCAATCTGGTGCTCAATGCGTCGCAAGCAGTCACCCAAAACCCCAATCCTCGCATTAACCTGCTGGCCTGGCTCGATGAACAGGAACGAGTGGTTATTGAGGTGAAAGACAACGGGACTGGTATTGCCGCTGATATGTTAGACAGCATCTTTATTCCTTTTTTCACCACCCGCCTCAACGGCTCCGGTATTGGATTGAGCCTAGCCAAGCAGATTATGCAGTTGCACCAGGGCAGCATTCAGGTTCATTCTGTGGAGGGGGCGGGTAGTGCATTTCAATTGTGGTTTCCTGGTCCGGCTGCTTCATAAGGGTTGTAATGGTAGCCGACCCAAAGAGAGATAGTCGAACTTATAACGTTTATTAAATGGTTTTTTAATAAACATCATGAAATCAGGTGGTTGTCAATCATCGTGCTACTCCTCATAACGTGCGTTATCGGACTCCTTACCAGAAATGTTTCTGACGGCAATTGCCAGCGGACAGACGATAAATGGATTGCTACCGCTCTTTTGTAAGCTACGGGTTCAGAAATTATCTCGCGGGACTGGGGAGAATTCACAGAGAATGTATTTCTAGCACTTAGCAGGGGTCATGTCTGTGCTAAAAAGATGGCTCAACATAGGCTACTACCGCTCGAGTGGCTGCAAGACGACGCGTCGATTACGGGGCCGCTGGTTCGGCTGGGTGTTATCCGCCACCGGGCGCGAGCCCCCATACCCGACCGCACGCAAGCGGCTCGCGGCGACACCGTGAGCCGTTAAGTAGGTGCACACCGCCGCGGCGCGCTGCCGGGAAAGTCGCTGATTGATGGCTGGGTCGCCCTGGTTATCGGTGTGGCCTTGCACTTCCAAGCGCAAAGTCGGATGGCTCCCTAGCACCTGCGCCAGGGTGTCCAGACTCGCCTGCACGGTTGGCAGTAAATCAGCTTGGCCCTGCGCAAAGTAGAGTGCCGGTAGCGTCACCTTATGACCCGCTGCTAAGCGCGCGGCTATCGCCAAAGTCCGCGTCGAATCAACCGGCGTAGGCCTAGGGGACGCGAGCGGGGCCCGTTCCAGCAAAGGTAAGTAGCTGCGCGGCCGGGGTTTTGCCAGGGGGCCAGCACTTGAGCGGCCCAGCAGGACGCTAGTGGGGGCGGCCGGCTGGGCAACTGGTGAAGAACTAGGAGCTACCGCCTCAGCTAGCAGCGGAACCGGTGGCAGGGTGGGGGCATAGCTAAATAAATAGCGGGTGGGAATGACAACCGCTTCTACGTTGTCCGCTGCCGCCTTACGCGGGATGTATCCCTTGCTTCGGGCAGTTGGCACAGGGGGCAGTTCCCACGCCAGGCGCACGCGAGTGGCGGCAGTTGCCTGGCAATAGTCCAGGCGCACAGGGTAGGCCTGCCCGGCGTGCAAGTCAACGGCTACTTGATAATAATTGAGTCCCTGGTCGCGCCAATCATCGAGCAGCAAGCGCCCGTTGACCCACAAGCGAATGCCATCATCAATACTGAGATGCAGCACATAACGGCCCGTGATGGGTGGTACTAGCCAGCCCGTCCAGCGCACAGAAAACTGTTCGGCTTCAACCCCAGCCACCGGCCGGTGTTCGTGCCAGTCAAAGTTGAGCGTCGCGTCCCGGCGCGTCAGCAACTGGTACTCAAAGTCATGACCCGCATAATAGGTGCCTTGTAGCCCATTGCCCACGGGCACCTGCGCAAGCGCCCCGATGGGCAGCAATAGTACGAGCCACCCTATGTACCATCTATATCGAGCCATATAGGTAGGAGCGCTTTTAGTGGAAATAGGTTGCGCGCTCAGAAGCTTTAGGTGGTGTGGGGGAGGAGACTATTGCTACCGAATTAGGTACAGGTGAAGCAAGTACCGATGTGAGATGCCTTTGCTATTGCCCTGCAACGCGTTAGCGTCAACTATCAAGCCGGACGCACAACGCACGCTGCACCAAGCCTTCCAGGACACACCCGCGAGGATAGTCTTTCAGTGAGGGAAGCTAGCAGCAACTTACGCAAACTAGGACTATCAATTTCTGAGCGGCGCTACACTGCTATATGCCATGTAAATAATACAATATTTATCTAAACACTTAGTTATTGCTGCGCCAGTAGCTAGCTTTGCCAATAAGTAACGGGATATAGAATTAACATATTGACTATAAATAATTTAATTCTATTTCCTTTCTCTTTTCATGAAGCACGTTGGTGTTTGTGGGCTGTGGTCCTTGTTGTTTTTGCTGCTGCTTGGCCAGCGGGCAGCCGCCCAAGCGCCAGGGCTTAGTTCGGGGAGCGGCTCGCTCACGGGCCTAGTGCTCGATTCACTCACCCAGCAGCCGGTCCCGTTCGCCTCGGTCGTGCTCCTACTGCCGGCTCCTGCCGAGAAAGCCGCCGCAGGACAGTCGGCGGACGAGCAGGGGCGCTTCGAGCTCACTAAGCTAAAGGCCGGCACGTATCGCCTGCGCGTCAGCTTCGTCGGCTACGGCGTACGGACGCAGGCCGTCACGATAACTGATGGCCGGCTGGTGCTTGGGCCTATCCGGCTGCCTACCACAGCCCAAAAACTGGGCGAAGCGGTAGTGGTGGCTCAAAAGCCGCTCATGGAGGTGAAGCCCGACCGCCTCGTCTACAACGCCGAGCAGGACGTAACAAACGCTGGCGGCACGGCCCAGGACGTACTGCGTAAAGCTCCCTTGCTGGCTATCGATGGCGACGACAACGTGACGATGCGCGGCAACAGCAACTTCAAGGTGTTGATTAATAATAAGCCTTCGCCCACTCTGGCTGCCAACCTGAAAGAAGCCCTCAAGAGTATTCCAGCCGACCAGATTAAATCAGTGGAGGTCATTACTACCCCGCCGGCCAAGTACGATGGAGAGGGTACGGCCGGCATTATTAACATCGTGCTCAAGAAGGGGGCTAAACAGGGGCTCAACGGCACGGTAGGAGCCAGTGCGGGCACCCGTGGTAGCAACGGCAACGGCTCGCTCAACTTCCGCCAGGGCAAGTTTAATTTCACCTCCTCGCTCAATGGCGGATTGAACTACAACAACCGTAGCTCGTCGAGCAGCGAACAAGTGACCTACCGCAGCACCCGCAACGATACATTGCGCCAAGACGGTTCTGGTCGCAGCACCGGCTACTACGGCTCGGGTTCGCTGGGGCTCGACTACGACCCCGCCGAGCACCATAGCTTGTCGCTCAACGGCTCGTTTTTTAGCTACGGCGGCACCGGCCAGTCCGGCAACGTGAACCGCTACACCACGCCGCTACCGGGCTTCGGCCCCCTGTTTTTGCGCGACACGCGCTCAACCTATAATGGGGGCAACGCCGAAGTGACGGGCACCTACACCCGCACCTACAAGCAGGAGCGGCGCGAGTGGAGCACAATATTGCAGTATGCCTACAACGGCAATCGCAATGGATACGAATTCAACCAGTTTAATAATTCCGAGCAGCCGCTCGACGTGGGCCTAGCCAGCTACCGCGAACGCAGCCTCACGCGCCTACCGGGCCACGAGTATACCCTGCAAAGCGACTACACCTTGCCCCTAGGTGAGAAGAAAACGTTGGAGTTTGGCGTTAAGGGCATCGTGCGCCTAACGGGCTCACAGGCGCAGGTCGACACGCTGTTTCCGGCCCAGACCGCCGATTTTGTCCCCTCCCGCTACCGCGGCACTTCCTTTGACTACCGCCAGGATGTAGAGGGGGTATATGCCACCTACAACTTCAACGCAACGGAAAAGCTGCACCTAGGCCTGGGCGGACGCGTGGAGCGCACAGGCCTCTGGGCCGAGTTTGCCAATACCAACACTGGTATTCCCTACCGCAGCTACGTGACACCACTGCCCAACGCCAACCTGAGCTACACGCTGAGCAAAACCAGTAGCCTACGCCTAGCCTACAGCCGCCGCATCAGCCGACCCTACATCTACTACCTGAACCCCTACGTCGACCGCAGCAATCCTATCAACTACTCTTACGGCAACCCTGACTTGGACCCCGAACTGACGCACTCGGTCGAGCTGAGCTACAACAACTTCATCAAAACGACGTCCTTCAACATAGCCCTGTCGGTGCTGCGCACCGGCAACTCCATTGAGCGGGTAAGCTTTGCCAGCACTCAGCCGCTGCTACCCGTGCCCGACGAAATTGTGCCTGCCCCTAACCTAGTGCTGGAAACCAGCGCCAACGTGGCCAGCAATACCGCCTTCCAGCTCAACGGCTACATGTCAGCCAAGCCGACCGAGAAATGGAGCCTCAGCCTAGGCGGCAACCTAGAGTATCTAATGTTGCGCAGTACCGCCCTGGATTTGACGCGGCGCGGCTTCGCAGGCAACTACAACGTCAACACCTCCTACAAGGCGACCAAGACACTAACGCTGCAAGGTAACCTCTACCACAGCCTAGCGCGGCCAGTGCTGCAAGGGCGCAGCAGTGGCTTTATCTACTACGGACTAGGTTTGCGCCAAACACTGCTTAAGGGCCGCGCCGACTTGTCGTTTAATGCCCAGTACCCCTTCACGGCGCGTCGCACGTTTGCATACGCGACTACTACTCCCGCCTTTTCGCAGAACAGCCGCTTCACCAACCAACAGCGTCAGTTTCGGGTGGGCTTCACCTACCGCTTCGGGCAGCAGCAGGCCACGCGCCAGCGCAAGAGTATCCGCAATGACGACATCAAGGGCGGCGGGGGCCAAAGCAGCGGGGGCTAACGCGTAAGTAATGGGTAGCCAACTTGTGTACTACACCTAGCTTGGTTTGACACTAAAAGCAAGCACGACGCAACACTATTGTGCTTCAACACCCCTTATAGCAGTTGCATTGGTGATGCTTTTACTTGAATAAACGTGCCCATTTCTAAAAGGCATAGGTAGTCCTTCGTTTGTAAAACACCGGCGGCCGAGTAGAGAGCGTTGATTAAGCTTCTTTTAGAAAAAGGTATAAGCTCGGTTTGTAACGCTGGAATTTCGGCACTTGCAACAACTAATGCCAGAAGAGGCTTGCTTGTTAGGATTTTATGTTCTATGTTTGTAGAAGAAAATCTACATACATAGAATGAAGCTCTCGTCGGCAGAAGAAACCCTCATGCATTACCTCTGGACGCGAGAGCGCGCGTTCATGAAGGAGCTATTGGAGGCTTACCCTGCCCCTAAGCCCGCTGCCACCACTGTAGCGACACTCCTCAAGCGCATGACGGATAAGGGCCTGGTCGGCTATCAGGAGTACGGCAACTCGCGGCAGTATTACCCGCTCGTTAGTCAGCAGACCTACTTTGGCACCCATGTCAAGAACTTAATCACGAAGTTCTTCAACAACTCAGCCGCCCAGTTTGCCTCTTTTTTTACGACGCAAACCGACTTATCCGCTGACGAGCTGGAGGCCTTAAAAAAAATTATAGAGCAGCAGCTAGCCGACAAAAAACCATGATGGTGTATCTGGTCGAAGCGAGTGGGTGCCTGCTGCTGGCCCTAGGTTTTTATAAGCTCGTGCTCGAAACCGAGCGGGTGCCGCAGTTCAAGCGGTTTTATTTACTGGCTAGCTTACTAGGCTCCGCGCTGCTTCCCTTACTCTCAATCGAAGTGGACTATGCCGCCGTTGTTCCGGTTTCACCTCCCCGCTCGCTGCCGGTTATAACCGCTAGTACTGCTGCGCCAACGGTTCCTACCTCCAGTTCCCCACAGACTTTACCAGACGCTGGCCAAGGTATCGCCTTGCTGTATGGCGTCATGACGCTGCTCTTCATCGGCCGATTCAGTAGCAACCTGCTGCGCTTGCGCCGTCAAATTGCCACGTATCCTCAGCACGCGTTTCACAGCGCGACCCTTGTCCTGCTTCCCGGACAAGGCCTGCCCTATGCCTTTTTGCACTACCTCTTTGTATCGGAGACAGCTTATCGCAAGGGGGAAGTAGAGGCGGAAGTGCTGACGCACGAATTAGCCCATGTGCGGCAGTATCATTCACTGGATATTCTATTGCTGGAAGTAATCCTGTGCGTGGGCTGGTTTAATCCCCTACTGTACTGGCTTAAGCGGGCGATGCAGCTCAACCATGAGTTTCTAGCTGACGAGGCTGTCAATCAGTGCTACCACAACGTGCCCAAGTACCAGCAGCTCTTGCTGCGCAAGCTGGCGGTTGCTACCTCCCCGGCACTGACCAGTACGCTAACTTTTCACGCCACTAAGCAACGGTTACTCATGATGACCAAGCACACTTCGGACGCCACGCGCTGGCTGCTCGGCAGTAGCACTACAGCCTTATTTGGCCTGCTAATCCTCTTGTTTGGCACGACGGCCCTGCAGGTAGTTCCCCCACCTACGGCGGTCCAAGCCGCCCCTACGCACCCCTATTCCATCTCCGGTGGAGAGGCCGAAGCCATCATTCGGCGCGAGGGCGATAAGCCCGTACTAGTAGGAAAAGGGCTAAAGAAGCCGTATTCCTCCTTATCAGCGGCCGATAAACAATGGGTGCTGGTCGTGCGCCAGGCTCACCCTGCGCGCCGGACTCCGACGCCTACTCAGTGGGCCCAGTGGCAAGCGCAGTCCAAATACGCTGTCTGGGTAGATGAGCGACCCTTGCAACACCCCTTGGACAGCTACCAGCGAACAGACATTGCGGCGTTTATGAAGAACTACAACCGCGCCCATACGCAGCACCCCGACCAGCCGATGTTTCATCTCAAGCTCTGGACGCGCGCCGCTTACGCGCAGCTACTAAAGAGCCCTCTTGATACGACGCTAACATTAATGTTCTTGCCCAATATAGCGCACACGTTGCGAGCCGCTAAGTAAGAATCTGATTTATCAGAAGATAACCAGCAAGACGTAACGCGATTGAATAAAAGACAGAATAGCTATTCTCCCGGAGACAGTACCACTGCTGCTTTTTACTTAATACTATAAGACAGTTTCTCGAACAAGGTTGCGCTTGGCATACTACTTTAGCGAAGGACTAGATTCTTGTTTGAATTTTACGAAGCTCCTCTGCTTGACGAGTTCTGTAAACTTATGCGTGCTGCAGTGACCTTAGTGCCAAGCAACTGCAGTGGTCAGCTAATAGGGAGCGTAGAAGCGTCAGCTTCAACTCAGGGGTGAGTAAATCAGCGCTACGTTTGCGGTGCTTTATTCGACTGTATGACATGAAACGCCTACTGCTGCTTGTCCCGCTTTTCCTCTCTAGCTGTGGCCTAGGAGATTCGCCGGAAGACCACTTGGATAGCCTCTATCGCCAGCGGATTTCCAACAGCAAGTACGTCATCTATGATTTCAATTATGCGGGGGACTTTGCGACTTCCTTAGATTATGGAGGATTAACTTTCTTGGATTCTAGTGCCGTCTTTTCAAGAGATAAAATTGATAAGTTGCCTAGCTCGTATTTCGTAGGCAAACCTGTAGCTGAGCGCTTCCACCTACTGTTGTTGAACTACGGGCAAGGCCGGGAGTCCCCCAAGGATACGTCCTTAACGCCTGTTCGAGAATACACCAAGAAGTACAATGGGGTAGAGGTTGCCGTGACAGAATACAAGCATACCTACGGCAGCGCTACACTAGATACCGGGTTGAAGCAGTACCGATTCGAGCGCTTCCAAGAGACGCCGGACAGTCTGATATTTTACAGCGTGACTAACAGGTACGGTGGCGCGCCAGCCCCGGCCATGGCCTTTGTAAAAGGCAATATTCAGGCAGTGGAGTTCGCCGGGGACACCGTGGCATACCTGGAAATTAACCGGGCCTTCATTGGTAGGGGCAGTGTATACCAATCGCCGAAGCCCTTTCAATTAGTTTCCAACCAACCTATTGTGGGTATGACGACATTCCGGTTCTATCCGCGAAAAACGGTTAGAGCGGTCTCCCTATCTGACATTGGCATTTATAAAAAGGTGAAGTTGCAGCCAGTAAAAGAACCTTTGCGTGACTGAATAGGCCGAATTATTCACGCATTATAAACAGTGAACTGCAACGTGAAAGCGGAGCTGGCAGCAGCCCGCTTGCAGTAGGTAGCAGTGTCACTATAGGGTCTCAATCTGGCGAGACAAGGAAGCCTCTGAGCAGCGCTAGCACCTAGGCGCTACAGCACCGACCAGGCAGCTGGCTGATGAACTCCTTCAGGTACAAGCCGGTACTCAGCGTAGGTTTGTGCGCCGGCGGAGCCGCCTTCCTTATTGCCTGTTAGCCTGTTATCTCATGAACATTGTCTTACACTACCTAGTAGCGTTGCTCATGCTGGGCACTTGCTGGCTAGTCCCTATTTCTGCTGCCCAAGCGCAACTAGGGCCCCTGCCCACGCGGTGGACCAAAGCAGCCTTGGCCGAGCCCGTGCCTTGGAGCAGCTACCCCCGGCCTCAATTGCGGCGCGCGCAGTGGCTGTGTTTGAATGGCAGTTGGCAGTATCAAGGTGGCTCCACCGTGGCGGCGGCCCGCAACCCGACCGCAATCGCTACTTTCCCGGCGAACCCAGCGCAAATTCGAGTGCCCTATTGCCCAGAATCGGTGCTCTCGGGCATTATGCGCAAGCAGGAAACGAACATGTGGTATCGGCGTGGCTTCACGCTGCCCGCGGCCTGGCAGGGCCAGCAGATTATCCTGCATTTTGAGGCGGTCGATTACCAGGCCACCGTTTTCGTTAATGGCCAACGAGCGGGGAGCCACTCGGGCGGCTACGATGCCTTCTGCTTTGACATCACCTCCCTCCTCAAACCGGGCGAGAATAGTCTCGTGGTGGCTGCTTACGATGCCAATGATGGCCGTACGCCGTCGGGCAAGAACGGCCTGCGCGGTGATTATACCTTCAGCTCTGGTATTTGGCAGACTGTGTGGCTGGAGCCCGTTCCGAAAGACCACATCCAGGCCCTACGCGTGCTGCCTGATTTGGCCGGTAAGCGCGTGCGCCTGGAGGTGATGGCCAGCGCCGGCACTCAGGTTACTGCGCGCGTGCTAGAGGGCAAGAAAGTGGTGGCCCAGGCGGTGGGCACGGCCGGCACAGCCTTTTACCTACCGCTGGCTCATCCTAGAGCTTGGTCGCCCGACTCGCCCTTCCTCTATGATGTGCAGCTAACCCTCCACTCGCCCACTGGGAAGGGTACGGATGAAGTGCAGAGTTATTTTGGACTGCGCGACGTGGCCCTAGGCAAAGTCAACGGTGTGGTTCGGCCACTGCTCAATGGCCAGTTTGTGATGCAGCTGGGCTTACTCGACCAGGGCTACTGGCCCGATGGCGTCTTGACGGCGCCCACCGAGACAGCGCTCAAGTCGGACCTGTAGTTTACGAAGAAGGCGGGCTTCAACCTGATTCGCAAGCACATGAAAACGGAGCCTCAGCAATTCTATTATTGGGCTGATAAGATGGGCTTGCTAGTGTGGCAGGATATGCCCGCCATCTGGTATCCCGACGAGGACACGCTCACCACCCGCCCTGCGTTTCGCCGCGAGCTCAAAGCCCTGATTGACGCGCATTACAACTCGCCATCTATCATCGCCTGGGTGCCGTTCAATGAGAATTGGGGCGCGTTCGACGTGCAGGCCATCACTGCCTGGGTCAAAGCTTATGACCCGTCTAGACTGGTAAATGGCAACTCGGGCTTCAACAATAACCCGCCCTACCAGCAGGCGTACGGCGACCCAAAAAACGGCGATTTTGTGGATACGCACATCTACGTGGGACCCTACAAGGCATCGGAACCGGACGGCAAGCGGGCAGCGTCGCTGGGCGAGTTTGGGGGCGTGGGTCTATTTGTGCCTGGCCACATGTGGCCAGTAGAAAACAACGCCTATGCCTACGAACCCACGTCGGCGACGCTGACTGACCGCTACGTGCTGCTACTCACTCAAGTGGAACAGCTGCTGCGCTATCGGGGCTTGAGCGTGGCTATCTATACCCAAACCACGGACGTCGAGCACGAGGTCAACGGCCTGCTCACTTATGACCGCGCGGTAGAGAAGCTAGAGTTGGCGCGCCTGCGGGCGGTTAACCAGGCCGTCTTGGAGGCGAGTAAGCAAGTAGCGACTAAAGGCGAGTAGTCATCGCCGTCAGTCCGCTGGTAGGGGATAACTGCTCGCTGCTTACTGCTAGACTGAGACATACGCTGACCTCGTAACTCCGAAAGAGGATATTAGCGCCACACTTACTGCCCTACTTACGCCGCCACGATTTGCTGTCGTTCTTTCCATTCCTGTGAGATTCCTAACAGCGTGCTAAGCGCCAGGCCAAGCGCTAGTAGCCCTCCAATAAGCGCCAGGTTACCTAGGTAGCTAAACTTGATAACGAACACAATAACTAGCACGTTGAGCAATCCCAGCAGTAGCACGGTGTTTATCTGAGATAAACCCAGCGCGAGCACGCGGTGATGAACGTGGTTTTTATCGGGGGCAAATGGAGATTTACCGGCCAGCATGCGCAAGAGAAATACGCGCGAGGTATCGAAAAGCGGTACGAATAGAATGCCCAACGCAATAGCCGGTGACGCACTCAGTGAGGGCAGGCCAGCAGCATTGCCCATTTCAATAAACTGAATGGCAAGTATCGACAAAATAAAGCCACATACCAATGAGCCCGTGTCGCCCATGAAGATGCTGGCCTTGTGAAAGTTGTAGCGCAGGAAGCCTAGGGTGCCCCCCATTAAGCAAGCTGCTACAAAGGCGTAGTTGCTGTAGGTGCTGCCACCGTACTGGTAGAAATAGTACCCTAGGGTGCCGCTGATGATGAGCACAATGGTGCCCGCCAGGCCATCGAGGCCATCGATGAGGTTGATAGCGTTTGTAATACCTACGATAACCACGAAGGTGAAACCATAGCTGAGGCCAATGGGCAGGGTGCCAATACCAAAGATGCCCTGCAAGCTGGTGATGCGCACGTCGGCCATCAACATCACGACACCAGTGGCTAGCAACTGACCTAAGAATTTTTTAGCCACTGAAATAGTCACTAGGTCATCTTTCAGGCCCACAAAGAAGAGCAAGATGCACCCGGCCAGCAACTGTTGCACACCATTGGCTAAAGGGGCGAAGATGGTGAGAGCTGAGAAAAAGCCCGCTAGCACGGCCACGCCCCCCAGGCGGGGTGTTAGTGACACGTGCACGGAGCGATTGTTGGGCGCATCGAGCAGGTTTTTGAGGTGCGCTATGTAGACGATGGATGGTACTGCGAACAAGGCTATCAGCAAGGCCCATAGGGTGGCCAGTACTAGCCCAATACTCAACGTTGTATTCATGCTTGCAATAGAAATAAGTTTTCGTTAGATAGATAGTTACAGTCGGAATGATGGTTCAGAAACTGCCGTCCTACTCACGCACCACTCGCTGCTGGTAGCGCTGCGTAGCCGTGATGGTGCGCAGTAGGTACAGGCCGGCGGCCAGCCCTTGGCCACTTAGGGTAGCCGTGCGGCTACCTAGGGGCAATGCCTGGGTGCGCACTACCCGCCCTTGGGCATCCAGCAGCTCTACTCGCAGCAGGTCTTCAGGCAAGTTGTGGCCATCGAGGTGCAGCTCGGCTGAGAAGATAGTAGGCCACACGGCGAGCGCCGGTCCGCTGGCCACCAGCTGTAGCGTAGCCACGCCACTGTAGGTGGCAGCTTTGCCAGGCTCCAGCAGCTGTAGGCGGTAGTAAAGCTGAGTACCAGCAAACTGCCCTACCTGGGCATCGGTGAACGTGTAATAATGGCTAGCGCTGCCACTGGCGGCCACTTGCCCTATTTGCTGAAAGCTGCGGCCATCGGTGCTGCGCTCTACTGCGTAGCTACGCAAGCCCTGCTCTTGGGCTACTGCCCAGCTCAGGAGAGCAAGCTGCCCCTGAGCCGCCGCCTTAAACGAAACTAGTGTAACGGGCAGTGGCGCTACCGCTACCGCCTGACCAATAGCAAATTGGCTGAAGCTGCTGAGCCCAGTACGCAAGGCGTAGCCGTCGGCCACGCGTCGGCCTTCGCCATCGGCAGCGCTAAGGCTGCCGCCCCCGGTGGTCCAGTCAGTGGCGCTCGTACTCGCATCGGGGCGCTTGAGAATACCGAACAAGTTGTCCTCTAGGTCAGCAAAAGGAGCTAGGTACGCCCGCACGGCGTAGGTGCCGCTAGTAGGCTGGGCGTCGGGAGTCAGTACCCAGCGGCCAGCTGCGTGTAGCGATACGTAGCGCAGAGCGCTCGGGCTGGTATCGCTGCAGTTCAGGCCTTCGTCGGTATCGGTTTTCGGGCCAAAGCTGGCGTCTAAGTACTGCGTGCCGGCCAGCTGACTGCTGCGCACGTCGAGGCGGGCATATTGGGTGACCGTGCCAACCGGGAAGGAGTAAGCCTCGGTGCTGCCCATCGCTAAGTAGCGGCGCAGAGTACCAGCCACGTAGCCAGCGCTACTGCTGCTGAGGCTGTTGCCACTAACGCTGGTGTGCACCCACTTGTAGCTGCTCGTGTTTACCACGCCCGCCGTGAGAGTGAGGCTAGTAGCAGAGCTGGCATCGTTCAGCAACGTGAGGCCGGCGCCATTTACTACTACTCGGCCAAATGCCCCGCGGCTGACCGACTGCGGCGCCGTGCCTACAAACGACACTAGACTGCCGGCCGCCACGCTGGCCGTACCATTATTAAGCCAATCGCCGCTCACGGCTAGCTCGGCGGCGTTGTCTAGGGTCAGCTGGCCACCTGCTGCGATGCGCAGCGTGCCCACGGCCGCCCCAGACGCCGTAATAACGGGAGCCACGGGAGCGGCCCCCACCGTAACATCGGTAGTGGCAGTAGGCACGGTGCCGCTGGCCCAGTTCTGGCAGTCAAGCCAGCTGGCTGTAGCGCCCCCACCGGTCCACTGGCCAGGCGTGCCGCTCAAGGGCGCGTCGGTAGCCACGGGGAATGTACCAGTGTTGGTGAGCGGGGTGCAGCTAGCGCTGTTGGTAGCTACGCTCAGTACTTGGTACTGCGTGGTGCTGGTGCTGGTAGGTACTTGGTAGTCGTAGGTAGGGCCGGGGACGGTAAGTGTCTCGGTGGTACCAGCAGTCAGGTTTTTAAGAACTACTGTGAGCGGAAACTGCGCCGCCGCTAGGGTAGTAGCCTGGTGCGTGAGCCGATCGAGGCCCTTAAACGTGAAGCGTAGCGCATGCGCGCCTAGCTGCGGGCACACCTGCTGGCTGGCGTAGCTGGCCTGCGGAAGCGAGGCAAAGCTCCAGCCGGTGGTATTGCCTTGGTTGTTGGCGTTTTGGCCGGCCTCAAAGTACGCCCCACCCTGGGCATGGCTGTCGCGCAGGTAGATGTAGCTGGCGCACACGGTGCCAGCTGGCTTGGTCCAGGTGAAGTACTGGCCATTGATGGTGCTTTGTAGGGTAATGACCCTGGCACCCGTACCATTGGCCTGCACGGCCGCCGTCGCCGCAAAGGTGGTGGTGGTACCCGCCCCAAACTGATATGTCGAGCCTGGGTCGAGGGTCAGCTGCTGGCCGATAGTGTTGCTGCCTGTTATAGAATTAACGCCCGCCAAGGATAGTACGGCGATAGTACTGCTACCACCTATGGTGTGGGTAGCGCCGGCACCTGTTTGCACTGCGTTGTAGACGAAGCCGTTGCCATTGAAAGCGGAGCCAGTGCTTAGGTTAATCGTAGACGTGCCGGCCTCAAACGTGAGTGAAGCAGGCTGGCTGAGCGACCACGCTCCGGCCGTAATTTCTACCGTTGACGCACCTAGGCGCAGCGTGCGGCTGGGCGGAATATCGGCCCCGTCGAGGGGGGCGCTCGTAAGGCTGCGCACCTGCACTGGCTGGTTATTAGTAAGCAGCGTGCCAGCCGTCAGGGCTAGGCCACTGCCACCAGTACGGGGCTGGCGCAAGGCATCTGCCAAGGTAATAGTAGCGTTGGGGGCGTTGATGGTGAGAGCACCACCGAAGAGCTGGCCCGCGCTAGTGAGCTGGCCACCACCTACTAACTGAATTTCGCCGAGCAGCTGCTGGCTCATAGCGGGGCTCCAGGTGAGGGAGCCGCCCACGAGCAGGCCATTGGCCGTGCTGCCGCTGAAAGTAGGCGCATTGGTGACAGCGGCCCAGCTGAGGCTATGGCAGGTGGCCAGTACGGCATCCTGCGTTACTACCTGGCCCGCTTCTGTGAAGGAGTTAGCATCAAATAGCACGTCATCCAACAGATTGGGTACGCAGAAGCCAGTAGCTCCCCCACTGCTTAGGGCCCAGTGGGCGGGGTCGCTCCAGCGCCCCGTGCCGCCCACCCAGTACAGCGTGCGGGGTAGTGGTGAATTTGTGAACTCAACGCCCGTGTTCCCGCCGTTGTCAAAGCTCTGCGTAGCCGTCCACTGGCTGCCGCCCCCAAACGTGACGTTGCGCAGCGTAGCGTAGCGCACTAGTTGGTTGGGCAGGGTGCCGCCGGCGGGCTTCGTAAACTTTACCCGTGCCGTGCCCGTGCCTCCATTAATAGTGACGTAGCCCGAGCAGTCGCCCCCCGCTACTAGCTGCGCCTCGGCCGTGAAGGTCTGAACCGAGTTGTAGAAATTATAAACGTGGCCCGCCGTCAACCCTAGCTGCTCGGTGAAGGTGTTGTTGGCGCTCACATTGGCCGAGCCAGCAAAGGTGAGCCGCGTAAACGTGGCGGCTACTCCGCCCCCCGAAATGACCGTCGGCAGCGACCCCGCAGCCGCGTCGGTAAACGCGACACGGTAGTACTGCATGCCAAGCCCCGCCCGAAACACAGCCGGCTGGTTGCGGGTCGAGTTAGAGCCAATGTTGATGGTGCTGGTACCCGCGTCAAGCGTCACGCCCGCCGCTACGTCCCAGGTATAAGTCGGGCGCACACCTACATCGCTCGCCCCCGAGGCCGGGATGAGCGTAAGCACACTGCTGCCTAGCTGCACCCGTACGGGCGCTACGCTTACGGGCCCGTTTGCCCCACTGCCCGTGGTAAAAACCGACCCCGTAGCGACGTAGCCACTGGTGAAGCCTTGGCAAGCAACGGCTTGGTTGTTCGTATTAAAAGTACCCGCCTCCACGTAAAGCCGGCCATTGGGCGAGGTTGCGTCGGGGGCTAGCGTAAGGGCGTCGAGCAGTGTGTAGGTGCTGCCCGGCGCCCGGAAATACACATTGCCAGCCAGCACCCGGCCTGCCGAGGCTACTGTGGCGCTAGGGCTACCGGCCTCGTGACCATAAAATACTAGGTCGGCCTTAAGGGCCAGATTCAAACTAGCCGTCAGCGTGAGCGAGCCGCCGATACCCAGCTGCTTCTGCCCTAGGTCAGTGGCCGCCGTGCTAAAGGTTGGCGCGTTGGCCCCCGTCCAGTCTAGGTCGCGGCAGAAAGCATTAGGACCGTCGAGCGTTACTACTTGGCCGCTGGCTGAAAATGAGCTGGCGTCGAAATGCACATTGGTGGCCAGCGAGGGAATGCAGCCACTACCGGCTGCGCCGCCGCTGCTGGTTGCCCAGTGGCTGGCGTCGTGCCAGTTGCCAGTGCCGCCTATCCAGTACAAGTCACTCACGGGCAGCGTCAAAAATTTGATATTCTGATTATTGCCCCGGTCTAGTGAAGCGTTAGCCTGCACACCGCCAGTACTGGTAGCCGACCCGTTGCTGAACGTAATATCCTGCACCGCCGCGTAGGTCAGCACCGTGCTGCTCCAGCTGCCCGCCCGCTGCAACACGGCAGCCTGCCCCGGCACGCTCGACTGCAGGTGCGCCAGACCCGCGCAGGTGCCGCTGGCCGCTAGTGTAGCCCGGGCGCCGAGCATCAGCGTTTGGCCACCTGCCGCCCGCAGCACAGCCTCCGGTCCGATGCTCAGCGTGCCCGTGATAGTGGCGCCGCTCGTAAGCGTAGCATTGCCCTTGACCGAAAGCGTGTTAAAGGTGGAGCCTGCTACGCCGAGCGTAGCGCTAGCGCCGGCTGCTACTTCGACCGCGTTGTACACCTGAGCCGAACTCAGAAATGAGTAGCTGTTAGCCGTGCTACGTGGGGTAGCGCCCAAGCGCAGGGTGCTGATTCCGGCTTCCAGCGTCAGGTTCGAGCCTGATACTTCCCACGCATTCACCGCCCCTAGCAGGTTGATGGTACTGGCATTTAGGTAGATGTCGCGCACTAGCGCCCCCGCACTGCGCACGCCATAGCAATTGACCGTGACGGTGCCAAAGTCTACGCTACCCGCGCCAAGGAGCAAGCTCGGCGTGGCACCGTATTGCACCATATTCACATCGCTGGTAAACGTCCAGCCCCCAGCCTCACTATCAAAGCTTAGCCAACCGTTGAGGGGTACGGCCTGCAAATCGAGTTCATAACCCGCGCCCGCCGCTAATAGCCGAAAGTTGGCATCTTGTCGACCTAGGCCGGCGGCTAGCCGTAGGTTGCCGTTTACTTCTACCGTGCCAGCTCCTACCAATCGCATCCCACTAATGGTAGCAGTGCCAGCCTTGTGCACCGCCCCCGTCCAGTCTAGGTCTTGGCAGGTAACTATGGCGCCGATAGTCACCGTTTGCCCGGCCGCCGTGAATGATTTAGCATCAAAATGCACGTTGTCGGTGCTTTGAGGCACTTGGTCGAAGGTGCTAGTACCCCCACTGCTTGTAGCCCAGTGGCTGAGGTCGTCCCATTGCCCACTTCCTCCCACCCAGTAGTAGTCGGCGGCAGATGCAGTGTGGGTAGCCGCAGCTAGCACTAGTACTAGCCCCCAACGGTACCGACGAAGTTTTTGGCAAAACGCGTAAAGAGTAACCACTAATACGGTAAGAATATATGTAAAAGAATAGGTTGGTGCATCCTAGGTGGCCGCAGGGATTGCCTAGCGTCAAGGCTGCGCCCGCTGGCGTCTGGCTCGATGCTGGGCATAATCCGAAGTGGCGCTAACGCGCTCGCGACAAGCAGATTGACTAAGGCAGCGGAGGTAGAGGTAGCTATTTAGCTGGTAGCTGACTCTAGAGCGCGGTCGCCGAGGCGAGCTTGCCATGCGCGGCTGACCCATGGGTACTGGCAGACCGCTCTAGTGCTAGGCGGTGCGCAGAGGCTGCGGTGCGGGGTACCGGAGCTACCGCCTGAATCGGTAGCTTTGCGGCGTTTGACTGGAGTTGGTGGCCCAGCGTTAAGAGCACAGCTAATAGGCTCAGCAGGAGCAGCCAAGCTTTAGTAGAAGGTCCTTGTGACGCGTAAGCAGGAGAAGTAGGTATACTTGCTGGCATAATGAAGATTTTTGCTTCCTTATGCCAGCGGCGTACCAACTCGACCGCTCTGTTTTAAAAGGCTCGTAATAAGAATATTACACTTGCACACTTACTTGCTACGCTCTGTATTTCAGAGTGACAGTCTGAAATTTGGAAGCTAGTAGGTAGTTATTCGGTTGCCGATTGGCGGCGCAGCTCCAGCTCGGTTGTCATATTAGCTAGTACCTGTCGCAGTAGGTGGTTGCTTTGCTCTACGAGTGGCTGTAAATCATCGTATTTAAACGCACCTTCCCAGTTTTCGAGCTGGTCAATGAGACCTACCACGGGTTGAATCTGCAAGTGAACCAAGCTAGGTCGCAGCTTGTGCGCCGTGGCCTGCAGGCCCGCCAGGTTGCCTACTTCAAGAGCGCGATTCAAATCGCGCAAGGCATTGTAAGTACTGTCGATGAAGGTCTTGAGCATCGACTCCACAAATTTCTGATTACCCCGGGCGGTGTTCATCAGTATATCCAGCTTATAGAGGGCCTGGTTAGGCTCGGGGCTGGGCGGTGGAGCCACGGCCTCTACAGGGGCATCTGGCGTAGTTAGTGGCCGCAGCACCCAAGCATGCACCAATTGCAAGAGCTCATCTTCGAAGAAAGGCTTGGTGAGGTAGTCGTTCATGCCAGCGGCTAGGCACTTTTGTTTTTCGCCGTTGATGGCTGAAGCCGTAAGAGCGATAATAGGGGTCTTCAACTCTAGCTCTTGGCGCAAGTGCCGAGTCGCCTCAAATCCGTCCATGACCGGCATTTGCACATCCATCAGAATAAGGTCGAATTCCTGCTCGCGCACGCAGGCCACGGCCAATTCGCCATTTTCAGCTTCCGTCACCTCTAGGTTCGCATTGGTGAGAAAAGTGCGGGCTAGCAGGCGGTTATATTCATTGTCTTCCACTAACAGCACCCGCTTGCCGCGTAGCTCTTGGTGATTGGTGATGGCTACTGACTTGGGCTGCGGCAAGTCTTGCACTGTGCCAATGGGCAGGAAGAGGCAAAAGTGGCTGCTAGTCCCTTTACCTTTTTCGCTTTCAATGTAGATTTCGCCGCCCATGAGCCGCGCCAGGCTGCGGCTGATGCTTAGACCTAGGCCCGTGCCACCAAACTTGCGCGTGATGGAAGTGTCTTCTTGGCTAAACTCTTGAAATATAGAAGTCAAATAAGCAGAGTCGATGCCCACCCCCGTATCGCACACAGAAAAGGAAATAATAACCTGGCCGTTGAAGTAGCCAGCTACCTCGCTCTCTACTGTTATTTCCCCTTTTTCGGTAAACTTCACCGAGTTGCTGGCTAGGTTCAGCAAAATCTGAGTAATGCGGTGCGGGTCGCCAAGTACCACATTAGGCACAAGGGGGCTCACCTTGGTCACAAAGCGCAGGCCTTTTTCCTCAGCCTTGTAAAGCATCGTTTTCTCGACCTGTTCGCAGAGGCGCTGCACGTTGAAACCCACGCGCTCAATGGTCATCTTGCCCGCATCAAGCTTCGAAATGTCCAGAATGTCGTTGATAATGACTAGTAGGTTCTGGGCTGAAGTGCTGATGGCATGCAAGTAGTTGCTTTGGCGCGGGGCCAGCATAGTTTGAGCTAGTAGCTGGCTCATACCCAGAATAGCATTCATGGGCGTGCGAATCTCGTGGCTCATGTTAGCCAGAAATAGCTCTTTGGCGCGCGCAGAATTCTCAGCTTGCAGTTTGGCTTCGCGCAAATTGCGCTCTAGGTGTTTTTGATGCGTGATGTCGAGATTGATGCCAATGGTGCCCATCGGCTCCTTATTTTCATTGAGCATCGGGGCAGCGCCCACAAACACCCATCTGCGCTCGCCTTGCTTGGTAGTGACCTCGAGTTCGTAGGACCCCGAAATGCCCCGCCGCCGGTCGGCGAACTTATCGCGCAGGGCATCGACTTCGGGCAACGACAAAATGAGGGGGTGCAACTGCTGGCCCAACAATTCCTCGGGCGAGTAGCCTATCATCTGGCAGTAGCTTCGGTTGGCGTATAGCACCCGGTAGTCGAGGTCCATTTCCACCAGTCCCAACTGCATGTTATCGATGATGTTACGATACTTTTCTTCCTGCCTCTTTAGGGTTTGCTCGGCCTGATAGCGCTCGGTAATATCTTCAAGCTTCCAAAGGTGCCCAATGCTATTTTCTTCTTGCCATACGGGCACGAAAGAGCACTGCAGAACGCGCCCATCGCGCAGTGTCACTAGCTCGTCGAAAAAGGGTTTTTGGCGCGCGATAGTAGAGGCCATATGCTCAACTAAGTCTTGCTCGCCCGCAAACAGATGCTTCACCCGTTGGGCCACTTCACATTCGTGAAGGCCAACCAACCGCTCGGGGGACACATCTAGGCCAAAAATGCGACCGAAGGCCGCGTTGGTTTGTACAATGCGCTGCTGCTCATCTACTAATAGAATACCCCGTTTCAGGCTATCAATAGTGGCCGACAGACGCAGAGCCGCCGCCAAAAGCGCATTGCTTGCTTTCTTATTAGCCGAAATATTGATTGAAATACCCGTTATCAGTAGAGGTTCGCCATCGGCGTCACGCTTGGTGATGAGGCCACGGCTAAGCACCCACAGGTACGAACCATCGTAGCAGCGCATCCGGTGTTCGCTGCTGAAAATAGATGTTCTGCCCGCCTGGTAGCTATCCAAGCGCCAAATCAGCTGCGGCATATCATCTGGGTGCGTACCGTCGCTCAGGCCCTGGTACTTGTCTACTTGCTCGGCGGGCGGGTAGCCCAGCATAGCCAGTAGCTCGGGCGACAAGCGGGTGGCGTGCTTTTCACAGTTGTATTCCCAGGTACCGTCACCTAGGCCATCCATTGCCAATTGCTTGCGCAACTCGCGGCGGCGGTCAGTTTCTTCGGCTTGCTTGAGCAGCGTGATGTCTTCAATAAAGCCGCTGTATACGGCCCCCTGTGCATCGCGATACGACAGCGCTGCGTTGCCACGCCACCAAATAATAGGCCGCCCAGGCACTAGCAGGCGCCCCTCAAAGTTCCAGGGCTCCGTGCTATCGTCAGCAGTAGCAGCGGCTATTGACGCGATGTAGCGAGAGCGGTCTTCGGGGTGGATAAGTGGAAGTAGGCTGGTCGTTTCGCCAGGCGTTACCCCAAACAGCTCGTGCATCTTGGGGCTGGCGTAGAGCGAGGTAAAGCTGCCGTCCGGATTTTTGCGCCAGCGGAAGAGTACACCCGGCACCTGCTCGGCCAGTTCGCGGTAGCGCTGCAAGCTTTCGGCCAAGGCAAGCTGCGCGCGCTTCTCCTCCGAAATATCCTCCAGCATACCTACAAACAGTAGGGGGGCTGGCGCGGGCAGGCGCAACGGCTGCATGCGCACGCGTAGCCAGCCGCCTGTGTGGGTCGGGCTCGGGTCGGGTATGTCAAACTGAAAGGCTAGGCTGCCCGCCAACCCCATCTTTATCACTAATTGGGTAGCTTCGTTGAGCGGGGTAGTGCCCAGTATAGTTTCCAACGGCTGCCCTAGCAAAGAGGCCAATGGAAGCTTGTACCGCGCTTGAAAAAGTGAGTTGGCCCAGGTAAGATGACCTTGCGTGTCGGTTGTAATAACCCCCACAAACAGGTCCTGCATTTGGGCAACAAAGTTGGGTAAGTCGCCTAGGTGCGAGCTGGTAGCCGTTAGGTGCGCAACGGCTAACTGGCGGCGCAGGGTCGCAATTTCAGCATCACGCTCGCGTAGCGCGTGACGCAAATCCTCGTCGGAAGCTTCGGAAAGCATGTCGTGGGAAGAGATAACAGTGAACCGTTCTATTGACTGACGTTATATTTCGCCATCCTGTATCATCTTATAGATGGTAGACTTCCCAACATCTAGCTTCTGCGCTACCAGCGGTACATTATCTTGGTACTTACTGAGGTAGTGCCGCACGATGGTGCGAGTGTACTCGCGTAGTGTGCGCTCCGAATCAAGGAATCCTGCCTCACGGCCAGCTGGCGCAAATAGGATATCGGCAGGCTCTATCTCGTGGCCATTACTAAGCACCGCTGCTAGTTCTATGATAGTTTTTAGCTCGCGCACATTGCCAGGGTAGTTGTAGGCTTGCAGCTTATCCTGCGCACCAATCGTCAGGCTGATAGGGGGCTTTTGATACTCGCGGCAAAATTCATCTACGAAGTGCTTGGCCAAGAAGAGCACATCGCTCCCACGCTCGCGCAAGGGGGGCAGCACCAGGGGCAAGCCAATAATGCGGTAGTAGAGGTCTTCGCGGAAATTATTGTTGCGCACCTCTTCTGACAGACTCTTGTGAGTAGCTGTAATAAGGCGCACATCGAGTTTGATGCGCTCGTTGCCGCCTACACGCTGCAGTTCGCGTTCTTGCAGCACCCGCAGCAACTTAGACTGAATGGCGAGGTTCAAATCTCCTATTTCATCCAGAAATAGCGTGCCGCCGTGGGCTTCTTCAAACTTGCCAATTTTGCGGACTACGGCGCTAGTGAAGGCGCCTTTTTCGTGCCCAAACAGCTCGCTTTCGAGTAGCTCCGCCGGAATGGCGGCCATATTCACCGCCACAAACGGCTTTTTGTGCCGCCCCGACTTCATATGAATGGCCTTAGCCACTAGCTCCTTGCCCGTACCCGTTTCACCAGTTATGGAAACGTTTACGGGCGTTAGCGCAGCCCTTTCCATTAGGCCGAATAGCCCTTCAATTGCGGGGCTGTGGCCTTTAAGAATCTTGCTGAAGTCGTACTTACTCACCAGTTGGTCTTCGAGGCGCTTTACCTGTTCGCGCAAGGCACTGGTTTCGCGTAGCCGCTGAATGGCATTCCAAAGCAAGTCTTTGGTGTTGTCATCCTTTACCAAATAGTCAGTTGCACCGGCCTTAAGCAACTGCACAGCCGTCGTAATCTTATTTTGGGCGCTGATGATGATAACGGGAATTTCGGGCCACCGCTGGCGTAAGCGGGCTAGCAGCTTATCGCCGCTGATGTCAGGCAGCGAAAAGTCGATTGTGACCACATCTGGTCGCAAGTGCATATTATCTAAGCACTCTTGGCCCGAAGACCATAGCTGCACCGTGTCCTCCGGATTGAGCGACAAGTGATAATGTAGAAGCTGACCATACCAGGGGTCATCTTCTACAATGAATATTGTAAAGGGAGCATCCATTTTTAACCTAATTCCTTGATAAACGAAACAACAAGCTGAGCAGCCAACTAATAGGCTGGCCATGAGAGCTAATAGTCAAACTGCTGCCTACTAGCTATTCGATGCAAGAGCAGCGCTAAAGTGTGTTCGTATTTGAAATAGGAAAAAAGCTGCAAAAAGACATGGTCTTAGATTGCTCAACAGCACCTGACCACCAAAGAGAATCACCGGCACCTAGGGTGAAACTGTTATTACAAGACAAAGAGTAATACATAAACAAAAGGACTGAGTATTAAATAATCAGAGCGAACAGCCTCGAGGCAGTCCGCTCTGGTTTAATTTAACGAAAAAGCGCTTAAAAAGTCGTAAAAAAGAATTTGCTATCGTTAAATTACAATTTTAACTTTTCTCTTAGCGTATCGAAAGGCATGTCTCCTCCACTTGGTGTGTACTAGTAATGCGAAAGTTAAATTTGTACTTTATAAAGTGAAGTGATTTTGCAGCTAGTCTAACTACTTAGATTCTTCTTATTTTATCTACGTAAATTAGGTCCTGTCTGCGATTAAGTGTCTGCTTATAGTAGCGCCTATCGTTCTTCTTCATAAAACATACGCAGTGCCCCATATTGGCCTAATTGATTCTGCAACAGCTCTCTGGAAGAAAGGCTGCTGAGCTGAGGATGCAAACCTGCTTTTGCGCCCGAACGCTCGATTATGGATACCTTATTTATCAAGTAGTTATACTTACGCGCAATAACTGCCCAGTTATAACGGCGGTCGGCGATAGCCTGCATCTCCTGACCTAAGACTTTCCAGGTACCAATGCGGGTAGCATTGATGTGCTTTTTTAACTCCGATTTATCGGTAAAGTACATAGCTTTGTGCTCAGTAGTGGCTTTGTTGAACGACACATCGAAAGCCAGCACGGGCAGCCCTAGGCTCATAGCCTCTACTAGCGAAGGGTTAGTCCCGCCCGCGCTGTGGCCGTGCACATACACGTAGCAGTTGCTGCGCAGTACATCAAGCTGGGTTTGGTCGTAGATGGGGTCGAGCAGGTGTAGATTGGGGCAGTTGCCGTATTCTTGCCGCAACTGGCGACCGTAGGTGCTATTGTTCCAGTTGCCCACTAGCACGAACGGGTAGCTAGGCAACTCAGCAAACGCGCCAAGCACGAGGTGCACGTTGTTTTCGGGTTCGATGCGGCATACCTTAAAGGCATAGGGCTGCGCCAAGAAAGGATATTTCTCGCGGGCAGCTTCGGTGATGGGCTGCTTGCGCGCATGGTCGCCACCGTACTCAATCACACGGCTGCGGGTACTGTAGGCGCGGGCCGTGTAGTTCTGAATAGCGTCGTTATCAGAAATATCAGCGTGCGAGTACTTCACTGCCAAGTTTTCCGACCAACGCAGAAACCATTTGGCGTAGCGGTTCCACTTATCACGCCGCCACTCGATACCATCAATAGAGATGATGATTTTCTTGTTGGTAAACCATTTCACGAAGGGTAAAAGAATACCCCCGGGTACGCCCAAAATCAGCAGCACATCGGCAAAAAATAACGCGTGCAGAATAGAAAGGCAGTCGTAGATAATACTTTGTGCGCCGTTGGCCTCAAAGGGCAGGTACACGAGCTTGGCACTTTCGTAGTGCGAGCGTCGCTCAGCCTTAGGGTACTTTTTGCCGCTGCAATACACAGTAAGTTCGTGCTCGTGGTGCAGGTGTTTGACGAGGTAGGCCGTCAGGGTTTCGAAGCCGCCGTAGCACGCAGGTAGGCCAACAGTCCCAATAACAGCGACTTTTTTAGAGGTGGACATAGTAGGTAAGTTATTGCAAATAGCTTGTTAGCAATGTATTTAAGTGGATTTTCTCCCTAGGCCTGGGTTAGCTCGCGGTGCGGAGTGCAGGCCGGTTGGGTCGCCTCATGTACAGTTGGCGAGACGAACTCGGGAGCCAGTGGCAGCAGCTTGCCAAATGTGTGTAGCACCTGTTCGGCGAAGCGCTCGGGAGCGAAGGTGTCGGCGCGCTTGCGGGCGGCGGCGGCCATGCGAGCGTACACCGAGCCATTGCGATGCAGTAGGCGCAAGGCGTGCCGCAGAGCTTCTAGGCTGCGGCCATCGATGGCAAAGCCGGTGTGTGCGTGCACATTAACCTCGGTTACGCCGCCTACCGGCGGCACAATGACAGGCCGCCCATAAGCTAAGCCCTCCAAAATGGTCATGCCAAAGGTTTCTACCCATTCGTCAGGCCGCGAGAGATTGATAACCACCGCAGCGCGGTGGTAGTGTGGGTGCATGTTGGCCGTGGCCGGGAAGAGCGCTAGGTTATTAGGCACGGAATGCTGGGACGTATACTCAGCTACGGCAGCAAGCGAGGCGTTTAGCACCAACTCGAATTTCATTTCGGGCAGACTGCGCGCTAGGGTGAAAAACTCGGGTACACCCTTGTAATCGCGCAGTGAGCAGGCCATTAGCACTACAAAGGGCCGGGGGCTTTCGTAGGGCAAGGAAGCACGGTTGGCTTCTGCAATAAAGCTAGAAGGCAAGGCATTGTACACAACTTGCTGCTGGACTACGGGCAGAGCCAGCGTAGTGCGGACATGCTCCGACACGCATAGTAGGTGGTGCGCCGTGCGCTGCGCCACTGCACATAGTGCTTGCCGCAGTAGGGCCGGCCGCAGCGATACTTCGTGCAGATGATATACTACCTGGGCACCCCGGCAGCGAGCGGCCAGTGCGGCGCCGGCCGGCAGCAAGGAGTTAACGTAGACCACACTACTAGAGCCAGCTAAGCGCAATACCTTCCAAAAAACCACCCACTGCACTAGCGCAAAGTGGAGCAGCGTGCGCCACTGGCTTGCCGACCAGCGGTAAGCCAGCGCATGCGTGGTCACGCCAGGCAGGTCGCTCAGAAAACCTGGTTCGCCGGGCGTGGCAGTGAGCAGGTCGATGCGGTAGCCGGCCTCGGCCAGTACCGTCAGCGACTGCCGCAACACCAGTGGGCTGCCACTACGGTCGTTAAGTAGATGAACGGCGATAATGTGGGACATGTATAGAAGTAGAAATCAAAAATTAGGAATTGTAAATCAAGGTATTACAAGGTATTATGAGTAATGTAGTTAACTTCTAATCTTTGGCTTATTAAGCAGCTAGGGCTTCCTGATAGATGCGCTGGAGCTGTTGGCCTCGGCGCTCCCAGGTGTGGTGCTGAGCCACGTGGCGGCGGCTGAGGGCGGCCTCGGCTGCCAGCAGGCGCGGGGAATCGTGGAGGTAGCGCAAGCGTTCGGCAAAATCCTTGATATTGTGATTGAAGGACTTATAGGGCACTTTCAGGCTGGAGGCGGCGGGCGTCAGTTCGCCGGGGCCTTCATTTTCGTAGCACAGCACGGGTACGCCGTAGCTCATGGCTTCGGCCACCACCATGCCGGCCCCCTCATGCGAAGGGAAGAAGAAAACCGAGGCTTCGTGGTAGATAGCGAGTAGCTCTTGGCGGTCGAGCCAGGGGCGGTGCATGGCACAATCAGTCAGCTTGTGTTCGTGTAGCAGTTGCTGCAAACGGCCTTCTTCGGGGCCACTGCCAATGAGCAGCAGACGGGCTTTTGCTTGCTCATCAGCCGGCAGCGCGTGGTAGAACTTGGCAAAGGCCAGAATCACCATGTCGAAGCCCTTGAGCGGCACCATGCGGGCGGCAATCATCACCGTGAAGTGGGCCTTGGGGACCGGCACGGCCTCTAGGAACTCGGCGGGCAAATCGACGGCTACGGAAGGCACAATTTCGTAGCGGCTCGCGGGTAACCCTAGGCGGGGGGCCACGGCCGAATTCATGCACAGCACTCGCTCGGAAGCCCGGCGCGTCACCCGTAGAAAAGGGTCGAGGGCCCAAAAAATGTGCTTTAAGCTGCCAATCAGCCGGTCTTTCACGAAGGCGGCGGTGCCGTATTGCGCTAGGTGGCTGGCCGGAATGGGCGGGTGGTGCCCAATGGGCCCCCACACCAGTGGGCGACCTAGTAGCCACAGAAACGAAGGCGTCCAGTCGTTGTGGAAGTTGAGGTTATGCACCAAATCCACCGCTAGCTTTTGGCGGAGCAGCCATACGGCCAGGCCTACTTGCCACATGTAGAAGTAGATAAGCGAGAGCAGCGGGCCTTTTTTCCACCAGCGCGTCCAGGCCGGCAGGTCGAAGTAGCGAAAATCCACGTTGGCAGCTAGCACCGCGGCGGCCGGGTTTTCGGCGAGGTAGCGCTCGATGTGCGGGCCGTTGTTTTCGCGCGTCACCGCCACAACTTTTTGGAAGCGGGCGGCTTGCAAGATAAAATTCCACCCCATGCCATCTTCCGAGCCTTTGTAGGGGTTGACGGCGTAGGCAGTAATAAGTACTGTATTCATAATCAGGCTACCGCGAGAATTTTGTTGAGCGCTTCTGGTGTTACCGGCTGAGGCACGCGGCTCGAAATAATGCGAGCGGGCACGCCCGCCACCACGCTGCCAGCCGGCACTGAGCGCGTAACCACCGCGCCTGCTGCCACCACGCAGCCCGCCCCAATCATGACGCCGTCGAGCACGGTGACTTTGCTGCCAATCCAGCAATTAGGGCCAATGCTGATGCCCTTGCGCGAAACGCCTTGCAGGCGAATAAGCTCCTTGTGGTCAGCGTGTAAGTGATTTTCGGGATGGCAGCTGAAGTACTGGCCAATAATGCAGTCGTCGCCGATGCTGAGGCCGCCGCCCCCCCCTAGATACGCAAACTCGCCGATGCCCACGCGGTGCCCCAGCTTGATGTACTGGCCGGGCTCGGCCAGCGAGGTAGACACGATGACTTGGCTGAAGGCGCCGATACTCACGCTGTCGCCCAGCGTAAGCCCCCCAGTGCCAAGGCCACTAAAGCGTGCGTAATCGCCCACCTTCAGCCACTTGCCGAAGCGGATGCGCCCTAGGTGCTGAAACCGCACACCCCGCCCCAGCATGGCCCCGCTCGCGGCCCGGCCCCGCAGCCACAGGCGGCTGCCGCGCAGTAGGCTCTGAGCCGTTTGGGCGCCGAAGCTGAGCAAGATGCTGGTGCTCATGGCCGGGTGCAGCGCAAACTGCGGATTGCGACGGCGCACCCAGCCCTCAAGGATAGATTTCATAAATAATTAGTACCGAATCGATTTTAAGTAATTTTTTTAAGCTAAGCAGGTGCCCGCACCACCCCTATATTTCCTGTTGGATGTAGCGCCCGATAAGATTCAGGGTCGTATCCAAATCCTGGTTTTCGATGGGCACATAGCGCGAGCGGCGGTAGCGCGCCCCGAGTTCTCCAAACAGCGACTTGTACTGCTGCGTGAGCTGGGTGATGGTGCTGGCGGAGAGCTCTTGCTTGCGGCGCAAAATCTCCTGTGGGTCGGCGTAGAGGAAGAAGTTGAGCTTGGGCTTGCTCACGAAGGCGTAGAGCGCCTGCGTGAAGCGAGCGGGCAGGTTGATATTGCTGCGGCGCCCGTCGTTGATGAAGTCGAAGTAGTAGCGGTCGTAGAGCACTACGTGGCCGCGGCGGGTGTGCTTGAGCCAGATAACAACCTGGCCTACTACATAATCTAGATAGTAATAACCGAAGCGGACTAGCGAGGAGCTGAGGCTGAAGTTCTGGCCCTGGCGTGGTAGATTTTGTACGCTACGCGCCTCGGCGCCCTCCTTACCATACTTCCAGGCGCTGAGGATGGGGAGCACCGATGGCCGGTGGCGAATGACAACCACGCGCTTGCGCCATTTCTTTTCAAGGCGCTCTTTCACGTGTTCAATCACCGTAGACTTACCCGCACCATCGACACCGCTGAACGTGATAACTAAGCCACCGGGCCGCACAAAGTCGGCTGCTGTGCTGAGTAGGTAGCGCAGGCCGCGGCGCTTGCGGGCTAGGCGATGGTTGGCGGGCTGCTGGCGCAGCGCGTAGTGCAATAGTGCTGCCTTGGCGGGCTGATACACGCTGGCACAAGCTATGTTGTTGAAGCTGATTCCGTAGGCTTCGTTGAGGTGGGCCAACATGGCTTCTTGGGCTTCCGGGCGCTGCTGCTGAAAATGCCGCAGGTGCGTGAGGGGCAAGTCGCTCTGATTGAGCCAGTAAAACAGCCAGGTGTAAGTAAAGTCGTGCAGCAGCGACGGTACCGGCACGCCAGCTACCGCCAGCTCGGCCTGCGCCAGTACGGCCGGGGCGTCCAGTAGGCGCAACGTTTTGCGGTGCAGCTGGTGCAGCAAGTCCACCGACAGCAGCGAGCCATCCTGAAATAAGCAATCGACGGATACCATGTGGGCGGCCTTGCGCACCGTGGCCAACTGCACCAGCGAAAAGCGCTGCATAAACTCTACCCCGGCTAGGGTATCGGGCCGGGTCAGCAGCAGGTCGAGGTCTGAGGTAGGAGCTGGATAGTACGCATTGGTAGCCCGGGGCTTGAGGACCACGCCGGGCTGCGGCAGCAGCTGCACGTAGTCAAGCAGGTCGTAGATGGCCAGCTGGCGGTGCTCGACGCTGGCGGCTAACTCCTGGGTGAGCAAAGCATTCCAGCCATTGAGCAACCAGCTGATTTGGAGATGCCAGTCGGGCTGGGCATGGTAGAGCAGCGCCCCGGTCGAAACCTGATGCAGCAAGTACAACTGCCAGGCCACCGCTACGTCGGTAGCGGGCACCTCTGAAAAATACGTAGCGGCCACGGCCAGCACTCGTTCGCGGATGCTGGCGGCCGGCAAGCGCGTTACGAGCAGCGCCTGTTGGGTTTCGAAGTGAAACAGGTCGTAGAGCAACGATGCCTCGGGCTGAGCCATCTCTAGGTCATAAATGGCGAGGCCATCGGCCCCAAGCCAGCAGTTCCAGGGTGTGAAATCGCCGTGCGCAAAGGCAAACGAGAGCTGATGCAGCGGGTCAATGGCTTGGCGCAGGTGGCGCAGCTTGCTACGCAAGCCGAAAGGAATGCGGGTTTCGGGCAGTTCTTCGAGGGCCGTAATCTGCTCACCGATGGTTTGCCAGCAGGTACTAGCAATCAACGGTTGGCGCACTTCGGTTGCGTGCAGCAGCTCGGTGAGGCAGCGGGCGTGAGCCTCGCCAAAGTGCGTAGCGCGCTGCGCACCTACTGGCTTCACACTGCTTTGGAGCAAGTGGCTGGCTTCGTAGCCCAAGATGCGCGGCAGCCCAAACGACGTAAAGCCACATTCGGCTAGGTGGTCGAGGTTATGGGCCTCGGCGGCTACCTTTTGGGCGGCGGCCGCACCTAGGGGTAGCTTCGCAAACACGCGCTGGCCGGGGGCCGCGTCGTAGCAGCACACGGCCTTGCGGTTGGGGCCCGGCGTGCCGGTGAAGAGGGCAAAGTCGCCGACCGGCCACGCCTGCTGCCCGGTGGCGGCAAACTGCCCCGGCAGCTTTTTGAAAAACAACCCTTGGAGCCGGCACGCAAACACTAGCCGCACCAGCGCACTAAAGAGCTGCGCCTTGGGCGAAGCCGCGTTGTAGAATTCTAGAAACAGTGGCTGGCGCAGGGTGGTAGGCCACACCCAGCGCAGGCTGCCATCGGGGTTGTGGCAACCGCGCAGGCGAATGCCCCCCTCGGTAGCGGGCGCGTACCCTAGGCGGGCCAGTAGCGTGGGTACGTCAATAGCAGTAGTAGTAGCGGATAGTAGCTGTTCAGTCATGCCAGCCCCAAGGCCAACCGGATGCCAAAGACAATACTAAGCTTAACTAATTGTTAATCAGCAACCAAAATATTGCTCTTGGCCTCGTGGTTCCAGCCGCTGGAACAGGTTTCCAGCATCTGGAATGCATTCTGCTGATAGAGAGATTGCCGGAAGCCCCCTTATGCAGGCGGTTTATTGGCTTTTTAAGGCGTTGTCATTCATGCTGGGGCAGCCCCAAGCCCGAAACGTCACTTGTTTTTCGGCTTGCTCCTTTCATGCTGCCAGCCTACTATCCCATCTCTGTTGAACTAAGGGGAAGTTGTGCCGCATGCCTAGGTACTCTATCAAACACGGCTAATCGGTTACAACAGGCCGCGTGGCAGCTAGGCATATGAAAAAAGCCAATCCTAGCGGACTGGCTTTTTCGCATCATGTTTTCTTGAATTGCTACTAGGTGGCCCGATTAAGCCACGATTGGCAGCTTAAGCCACAGCAACGGCTAGCTCGGGGCGACGGCGCAGCAGCCACAGCCGCTCGCGGTCGGTGAGCAGGGCGTGGAAACGCAGGCTCACGAAGCAGATGAGGAACTGGTAAAAGAGGATGCCATAATTTGTCATCCCAAAAATGCCAAATTCGGTGAACGAGTTGATGAGAATAGGGATGAGCAACCCCGCGCCCAGCAATCGCAGCTGAGGGCTAGGCGTGTGCACGAAGCCGCGGATGGTTGCCACCAGCTGCACTATTACGATGGTAAAGCCCACTAGCCCTAGGTTCATAAGTACTTGAATAAACGTATTATGCGCCATCTGGGCGGCGTAGGTGTGCACGCTTTGAAAGTATTCGCCGTAGCTGATGCGCATGAAGCCGTAGCCCAGCAGCGGCTCGCGGGGCAAGCCTTCGGTGAGTAGCGCGTGCCAGAAAGGCAAGCGGCCCGTCATACTCAATACCTCATCGAGGCCCCCCTGCTTGATAAACACGAGCGGCACGAGCGCCGGCACTGCTAATAAGGCGGCCAAGTTGGCGGCAATTTTCAACCGCTTATTACCCGCCTGCTGAATGTGAAAAAATACAATCAGCAGAAAGCCCACCAGCGAGGAGCGCGAACCGGTAAGAATGAGCGCCAGTAATAGCGAGCCAATCTTCACGACCGTCCAAGCTAGCCGGTGGCGACGGTAGAAATTGAACATCAGGCAAGCAATGCCCACCACGCAGAGCATACCTAGCTCGTTGGGATTCATAATGAAACCTCCTAGGCGGGCTTCTTCACCATCGTGGGTGAGGCGGTAAAACGTTTCGGGTGAGATAAACATGCCCACCAGAAAAACGCTCAATATCAAGAAAGTAGCGTTGCCCAGTACATGGTAGAAGCGCAGTGGGCTGTCGGGGAAAAACTCATCGAGCAATAAGAAACACTTGACGAAGTAGAAGGCAAACACCAACGTTTCCAGGTCCATGAGCCACTGCAACAGCGAGTACCCAGGGTTAGTGGACCATAGCAGCGACACCAGCCCTAGCCCTAGGTAGGCTCCGTAAAGCAGCGGCGACCAGCTATTGTGCCAGCGAAACGAGTCCACGGCGCCGCGCTTGAGCACCAGCCGGTAGGCCCCGTAGGCCGCCGCCGTCATAGCCAGCCGGCTCACCAGCTTCAGGATGCGCGTCACGCCCACGTCCTCGTTCCAGGTGAAAAATCCGGCCAGCTTGATGAGCACAATAAGCGTGAGTAGCACGCTCATCAGGCGCAGGAAAGCTTGGTGGGGTTTGGGTATAATGGATTGCTGCATAAATATCTACCTAATAAAGTTGTTGTCTAGGTCGCTAGGCGGTCGCAGTATCTTGCTTGCTAGGCTGCCAGGGCCTGCCGGTACATCTGCTCATAGGCCGGTAGCAGCGCCGGCCAGTGGAAGGCCGTGCCCACCATCTGGCGGCATTGCGGGGCTAGCTCGCGCCCACCGGCCGTAGCTTGCCAGCGGGCGTGCAGCCGGTGCAGGGCTTCCACCAACAGGCCAGGGGTAGCCGTAGCTAGCACCTCGCCGCAGCCGTACTCGCGCACGTAGCTACCCAGGTTTGTGGCCTCGGTTACGACGCAGGGTACCCCTAGGGCCACGGCTTCGAGCACGGCAGTGGGCAAGCCTTCGTAGTGCGAGGTGTGGGCAAACACGTCGAGTTGACCAAGTAGACCAATTTTCTCGTCGCCGTAGCGGCTGCCCAGTAGCTGTACTGAGCCGGCTGGTGCCGCAGCGGCCCACTGGGTTACCTGGTCGCGGTCGGGGCCATCGCCGATTACCCAGAGCTCGGCTTCGGGCACTTGGCGGGCGAACTCAGTAAAGCCCGCCAGCAGACATTCGAGGCCTTTGTGGTGGTCATCGAGCCGCCCGCAGAAGCCGACCCGGAAGCGGCCCGGTGCGGCCGGCGTGGCCACAGCTACCGGCTGCGGCGGCTCAAAGCCGTAGGGCAGCAGCGCGGTGGGTAGCTTGGCATTGAGGCGCTGCACCCCCGTTATCTCACTCTGGCCTAGGCAGTGCACCCGGGCGGCGCGGCGCAGCAAGTAGCTTTCAAACACCCGCCCGTACACTTGCTTGGTGAAGCCGCTCTTGCGCATGGCGGCTGGGCTGTAGCTGCCGTGGGGCGTGAGCACATACGGAATGCCTAGGCTAGTGAGCAGCCGCGCCGCCGAGAAATACACCGGGATAAACGCTCCGTGCAAGTGCACTACCGTGGGTGAGCTAGCCTGCTGGCGTAGCGCCGCGCGCAGCTCCGTAGCCAAGCTAAACGGATTGCGCTGCGCCAAAAAGAGCCTAGTGGCAAACTCGCGCGCCGGGTAGTTGTCGCTGAGGTCAGCCGTGATGCCCCACACCGCCACGTCGGCCCCGGCGCGTTGCTGCTGGGTAGCCAGCGCATGCACGACTTTATTCACGCCGTTCATGCGCTCGGGGTTGGCTTTGCCTAGTATTAAATGAATGATTTTCATATAGATAACTAATATAAATACGGAGCAATACTCCGTTTGGCGCCCGCTACATTGTGAGCGGAAGGCCAGGGTGCACGCGACGGCGCCACTGCACGGCCACCACCCAGTAAGCGCCGAGTACCAGCTGGGCCAGTAGCCAACCCAGCACCACGCCGCTGGCTTGGTAGTGCGCCGTGAGCCAGCGCACACTCAGCAGCGAGGCCCCGATGCTGAGCACGTAGCCACCGAAATAATGCCGCGAATCGGCCAGCAGCCGCACCGTCAGGCGAAGCGGATAAACCAGCAGAATAACCACGTAGAGCACGCAGCACCAGCGCAGTAAGGCGGTGTACTGCGCCCCGCCTGCCGGCCCAAACTGGGCAATCAAAGGACCAGCGGCTGCGGCCAACAAGGCCAGCAATGGGCCAGCGGCCAGCAGCATCTTTTTGGTCAACGCTGCCCGCTGCGCGGCAAACTCGGCCGGCGCATGATGGAAGCTCTGGCTCAGGCGCGGCAGGGCGTAGTTTTCGACTGCTTGCAGACCTAGGTTGAAGATACCCATCGCCGTTTGAGCTAGGCGCAACACGCCCAGCATAGCCGGCGAGCCTACCCAGCCAGCAAATACCAGCAGCACGTTGGCCGAGCCCCATTGCAGCAGGGCAGTGGGCAGCAGCCAGCGGGCCTGCCGCCAGTGCCGCCGCCCATAGCGCCGCCAGGCATTCAGGCTCAGTGCAGGCCATGTTCCTAAGGCTTTGACGCCTACCAGTAGCGCCGGCACGGTAGTCAGGCCGATGGCCCACATCACTTCGGTCAGCGTGGTCGGCGCCGGGCGCAAAGCCAGCACCAGCAGCACCAGCACTTGGCCGCCCGCCGACAGTACGTCGCTCGCCAGCGCGGCCTGCACTTTGCCTTCAGCTAGCAGCAGCTTGCGTAGCGTGTCTTGCCCGCCCGCGGCGGCCAGCAGCACCACAAAGGCTGGTAGCACGGTAGCCGCTTGCGGCAATAGGTTGGCCCCTAGGGCCGTGGCTGCTACAGCTAGCCCGCCAAAGGCCACCTGCAAGCCCAGCACCAATTGCCCATAAGCTACCCGCTGCCGGGCCGACAGCGTACCCAGCACCACTTGCATGGGCTGGGTGATGGCGGCACCCTGCACAGCCAGTGCCAGCAGCAGCACCAGCTGCCACGCGCTGTACTCGCCAAACGTAGCCAAGCCGCATAGCTTGGCAATGAAGATATTAGTCAAAAAATTGGTGGCACTCACGGTGGCCTGGCCAGCTACCACCCAGTAGCGCGGGGCCACCGCAAGCCGCCCCAGACGCTGGGTCCAGGGCGGCAAGGTCAGGGCGTGGTTCACGACTGGAGGTCTAGGCCCCCTAGGGGTAAGGCCAGCGGCTCGGCCACCGGGCGGGCGGCCCGGCGCACCGTGAAGAGGCGGCGCAGGCGTAGGCCCAGTAGCTGCAACGGACCAGGCGCGTAGCCCGCCCGATTCAGGCACAGCTGCACATTAGGCAGGCCAAATTCGTTAATGAGCAAATCGAGCTCGGGCAGGCGGCTAGTCGGTGTGGTGCGGCTGTCAATCACGACGAGGTTCACGGCGGCCCCGCTCATCACGGCTAGGGCATGGCTGTCCTGGTCAAGGGGCAGGTTTTGCACCAGCAAAATCTCGTCGGGTTGCGCGTCGGGGTTAGGCGACTGGGCGTCGCGCAGGGTAAGCGCACGCAGCTTCAAGCCCTTGGCGGCCAGCGCCTGGCGCAGGTGTTCGAAGAAGAAGGTTTGGCCTTCCTGGTCAGTGAAAGCACTCACTACCAGCTTGGTGCCCGGCGCTAGCATGCCCTTAAGCGCTAGACGGGTAGCCAGCTGCGTGAAGAAGGCCAATCGGCCCGCCAACCCGCGCCCTAGGTGCGGAATGATGGCTGCCAGCGGCGTACGCGTTTCCTTCTGTACACCATCGGCGTCGCCGGGCGTCGAGCGGATAATGGAGAGTAGGTACACGAGCAGCACCCCCAACAGCATTCCTAAAAAGCCTGATAGCACTAGTACAAACGTGCGGTGCGGTGACGTGGGCTCCACGGGCACCAGGCCTGCGGCGATAACGCGGTGGTAGGAGGTAGGGGAGGACTTTGCAATCTCGGCCTCCGTCTCCTTCTCGCGCAGGAAGGTGTAGAGCTTCTCGTTGAGTTGGAAGTCGCGCTGCAAGATGGTCAAGTTCTTCTCGCGGGTGGGCAAGCCTACAAAAGCCCCCTGGGCCTGTGCAATGGCTCGGTCCAGCTCGCGGCGCTTGATGGTTAGGTTATTACGCGTGTTTTTGATGCTTTCGAGCAAGTAGCTGTTGAGGTCGGCTAGCTTTAGGTCCACGGTTTTTACCTTTTCATCTTCGGGCGTGAAGCGTAGCAGCAAATCGTGCTTTTCAGCTTGCAGGTCCTTGATTTTCTTGATAATATCCGTGGAGAGCATGTCGTTGAACGCCTCGAAGTTCGGGGCCATCTCCAAGGCATTGCGCTTGCCATCGCTCATGTAGCGGTAGAGGTCGTTGGCAGCTGCCAGACTCATATCGAGGTTCGAGCGCTGCGTCTTCAGCTCCGCTACTTTGTGCAGGTCAGTATCGGTTTCCTGCTTGATGTTGACGATGCGCTTGAGGTCGCGGTACTGCTCTACAGTGTCTTCCGAGTGAGCCAGCGTCCGCTTCACATCCTTGATGCGCTCGCCAATTGTCTCGGCTGCCGTGTTCACCACTTTATACTTGGTAGCCAAGTAGTCATCTAAGTAAACTGCCGATAGTGCGTTCACTAGGTCAGCCGACTTCTGCGGCACCGTGCTCTGAAAGCTGATGCGGAGCACGGGTACATTGCGGTCGGTGCTGGTTACGTCGAGGCGGTTGGCGATGTCCTCAATCAGCCGGCCGCGGTCGTGCCGCACGAGGCGGTAATGGTCGGCCAACGCTATGTCAGGGCGCGCTTTCAGCAACGAGTCGTTGCGGCCGATGCGGACCTCCGCCCCGTTCAAGCGTAGCACCTGGCCAAGACGCCCCTCGGCTACTTCGCCCGAGGGTGCCATCAACTGTACACCGCCCGCCACGTCGATGCGCAAATCAAATGGCTCTTCGGTCCACTTCGGGTTGGTCAGCTTCACATCGGCCGTAAAAGGGCTAGCGCGGTAGAGCTCAGTGGTGCGCACCTTGCCGACCCGGTAAGTGCTCAGGTCGAAGTTGAGGTGGTCGAGTGCCCGGCCCAGCAGCAGCGGCGAGCGCACCAGCTCTACTTCGGCGCTGGTGCGGTTGTCGCCCGAAAACGCGTCTAGGTTCTTAAGCAGCGTTGTATTGAGTACGCCCTCGTTCACGTCAGCTAGCTTGATTTTAGCCGTGCTCTCGTACATCGGCGTAGCATACCGTAGGTATTGCCAGGCGGCAGTTAGGCCTAGGCCCGTGCACACTGCTACGATAGGTAGGCCCGTCCACAGCGGCCGCAAGGCGCGCAGGTTTTGCTTTAATTCGTTCATTGGTAACTTATTGCTGAAGGAAGCGAATAGCGATAAAGAAGGTGCTGATAATGGAAGCCACCCCTAGTATGGAGGGCGACTTGCGGTCGAACTGCTTGCCGTTTTTGCTGGGCACGTACACCACATCGCCGGGCAGAATAACGAGGTTGTCGCGTTCGAAGCCACTCATTTTCATGAGGTTGATTTCTGTTGCGTAAGTGCCGGCAGCATTCTGACGCATCACTTTCACGTGGCGCTTGTCGGCATACACCCCAAAGTCACCGGCTTTGCCGAGCACTTCAATCAGCGTGTTGCGCTCCTTTTCGAGGCGCTGGTTGCCGGGTAGGTTCACCTCGCCGAGCACCGTGGTTTGCAGGTTCAGTACTTTCAGCGTAATCTGTGGATTCACAATCCACTTGGCCATCAGCTTTTCAAGCTGGTCTTCCGCCTCGGGCACCGTGAGGCCTTCCACATGAAAATTGCCTACCCTAGGTACATTCAAGCCGCCGGTAGCATCTACCAGCTCCCACTTGCCTTCAGTTTCATTCACGCTGTAGTGGCCATAAATAGAGCCTACGCTTAGCTCTTCGTGGTCGAAGACACTTATACTTAGTTTATCGTCTTTTCGTAGGCGGTACTGGTAATCGGGCCCCACGGCCAGCGTAGCGGGTGTAGCCAGGGGTTTCTTCGTCATGAACAGATTTTGGGTGCAACTACTCAGTAAACCCAGCACCAGTAGGGTCATCAAGCGCAGCGACCACGACGGGAATAACATTTTTTTCATTAGATAACGGATAACAGCAGCACACGCAACAGCACGCAGTAACTATCTGTATTATAAAGAGAACAGGGATAAAAACTTCGATTTTGTCTTCTGGCGACTAGCTAATAGCTCCTGTACCTGCCCTATCTTGGTAAGCACGGCGGTAATGCGGTCGAGGAGTTGCTCGTCTTTCACCACGTAGTCGAAAGCGCCATACTTGAGCGAGTCTACAGCTACCTGCACCTGCTGCTGCCCACTCACGAGTACCACGTAGATGTCGGGATTGAAGCGCTTGATAGCCTTAAGCGCATCGGTGCCCGACACGCTGCCCATCATCTGGTCCAGAAAAATGATATCGGGCTCGTCAATGAGCGCATCTAGGCACGCCGCACCATTGTCGAAAGAATGAACGTCTTGGAAGTCAAGGCCACGAATGGCCTGCTCCATCAGTTGGCGACAGAAGGGGTCGTCGTCGACCAGAAATACTTTGAATGGTTTGTCTAACATGGCAGTACGTTTGGCCCGGTAAAGGCCAAAGCGGTGCCAGCTATCCACAAAATTGTATTGCTCTTATTGTCAGTGATATGCCACAAATCATACCTAGGGTGAGCTCTATTTTTCGGAACTCAGTCTGAAAAATAGAGCTCGCGAATAGCCACTCAGCAAAGTTTATTATGCACGATTGTGCGAGTAGAGGCGCAACAAGCCTCGACCTGCGTGTCGTAGCCTAGACTCATCGCAGGTAGCTACTAGGCAATGTAAACAAACGCTTACCAACGGTAAGGAATCCGATAAAGCCTCCTTTTCTACTCAACTGGTTAATGAATGGGTGTTCATCGTGCCGCTCATCCAGCGCCAACCACACAAGGCATTTGCTGGATACCTTAATCTTTGAGTTGCGTTGGCCCTACCTTCACTTCGTGTCAGGCTTAGCGGTGGCCAGGGTCCGGCTAGCCATTAACACTGCTGGCCTGCCTGCATATAGATGAAGTGCGGGCCCAGCCTACCCAGTTTATTGTATTGCCTAGCAAGTTCTTTATGAGAAAAAAAGTAATTGCTGCGTTCCAAATCTTTAGTATCTGGCTGCTAGGTAACGGCCTCTTAGCACACGCTCAGTCCCTGGCTCACTACGTAAATCCTTTTATCGGGGCTAGTACCAGCGAGGCCAGGGCCGGCGTCTACCATGGGCTGGGCAAGACGTTTCCTGGCGCCACTACCCCCTTCGGCATGGTGCAGGTAAGCCCCAACACCATCACGGGGGGTGATAACGGCAGTGGGTATAGCGACGAAGATGCCTATATCGAAGGCTTTGCCTTCACCCAGATGAGTGGGGTAGGCTGGTACGGCGACCTAGGCAACTTGCTCGTGACGCCCACCACGGGCCCGCTCCAAGTCACCTCGGGCCGGCATCCTGCGGTGGGCAAGGGCTACCGCTCGCGCTACGATAAGAAAACAGAGCAGGCCCAGGCCGGCTACTATGCGGCTACCCTCACCGACTATGGCATCCGAGCCGAGGCGACGGCGGCGCCGCACAGCGGTATGCTCAAATTCACCTTTCCTGCCCATCAGCAGGCGCGCATTCAGTTCGATTTAGCCCGGCGCGTTGGCGGCACCTCCACCTGGCAGTACGTCAAGGTCGTAGACCCCTACACCATTGAAGGCTGGATGAAATGCACCCCCGAGGGCGGCGGCTGGGGCAATGGCGACGGCCACGCAGCATACACCGTATATTTCTCGGCCCAGTTCAGTAAGCCCTTACGCCGCTACGGGGCCTGGCGAGCCGACATCCCGGCCACCCAATCCCGCAAAAGAGAAGCTATCGAAAGCGCGGGCTATGATGCTCTAATTGCTAAAGCGCAGCTCCTACCGCAAGCGCAGGAGGTGCAGGGCCCCCACGTAGGCTTTTACACGGAGTTTGCCACTACCCCCAACGAAGTGGTGCTGCTCAAGTCGGGTATTTCATTCGTGAGCGTGGAAGGAGCGCGCAACAACCGGCAGCAGGAGATGCCCAACTGGGACTTTGCCGGCCTGCGGCGGCAAGCCACGGCGCGCTGGGACCAGGCGCTGGCCAAAATCACGGTGGCGGGCGGCAGTCCCGAGCAGCGCACCATCTTCTACACGGCCTTGTACCACAGCCTGCTCGACCCTCGCACCATCACCGACGTGGATGGCCACTACCCCGGCGGCGACGGCCAGGCCCACCAAGCCGAGCAGTTTACCAAGCGGTCGGTGTTCAGCGGCTGGGACGTGTACCGCAGTGAGTTTCCACTGCAAACTATCATCAACCCCTCGGTGGTAAGCGACATGATTAATTCGCTAGTTTCGTTGGCCGAGGAAAGCAAGCAGGGGTACTTAGAACGGTGGGAGCTGCTAAACGCCTATAGCGGCTGCATGATTGGCAACCCCGCCGTGTCGGTCATCGCCGATGCCTATAACAAAGGTATCCGCAGCTTTGATGTACCCAAAGCTTACCAGCTGGCCAGAGCTACCTGTGAGCGCACCGGCAACCTCGACACGCTACACGCCCTCGATATTTCCCAGACTCTAGAACTGGCCTATGGCGAGTGGTGCCTGGCCCAGCTGGCCGATAGCTTGCACCAGCCCCAAGACCAGCAGAAATATGCGCGGCGCGCCTTGACCTATCGCACCATCTTCGACCCGCAACACGGCTGGTTTCGGCCTCGCCAGGCCGATGGAACGTGGCGGGCCTGGCCGGCGAAAGGGCGGCTCGCCGATGGCTATGGCACGGTGGAAAGCAACCCCTACCAACAAGGGTGGTTTGTGCCGCACGACGTACCGGGTATGGTCCGGCTCATGGGCGGGCGGGCGAAAGTTCTCGCCGATTTAACAGCGTTCTTCGAGCAAACGCCGGCCAGCTTTATGTGGAACAGCTATTACAACCACGCCAATGAGCCGGTCCATCATGTGCCTTTTCTCTTCAATCGGCTGGGCACACCGTGGCTCACCCAGCAGTGGTCCCGCACCATTTGTGAAAATGCTTACCACAATTCGGTGGAAGGCCTGGTGGGCAATGATGATGTAGGGCAGCTATCGGCTTGGTATGTACTCGCCGCCAGCGGCCTGCACCCGGTATGTCCCGGCGAGCCGCGTTACGAAATCAGTAGTCCACTATTCAGCAACGTAATCCTGCAGACGTCGAGTCGCCCATTCACCATTCGCGCTCGCCACAACTCACGCGCAAATAAGTATATTCAATCGGCCAAATTGAATGGTGTTCCTTATGGTAAATGTTGGCTCACCCACCAGCAGCTCCTCGCCGGGGGCACGCTTGAGTTGGAAATGGGAAGTACTCCCAACAAAACCTGGGGACTGCAGTAGCACGCAAACTGCCTTCTGACAGGTCGTCTCTTAGGAAATGGTCTACGCAATCAAGCAAAGCAGGCAAGGACATCGTTTAGTGATTCCGACTAACGCCTCAGAAAGCCTGCCCTTCTTTGCTAGCTTATGCAGGCATAGTTTATTTGGAAACCCGCCTGCTACAACTACATACTTCAAAACTGATGCCTCAGAAAGGTGCACCTTCTTGAGCTGGTCTTGGCGTCAGGCTACTCGTAGCAGGATATTTACTCCACAAGCAGCTTGCTACTAGCGTCGGCGGCGCGCACTTGGTAGAGCCCGGCGGGGAGCGCGCTAATGTCGAGAGAACGGCTGGCGGAAAGTGGAGCCTGAAGACAGCAGCGTCCCGTTACATCGTAAAGCGAAACGAGCGTACCCGCCGCTAGCTTCGGCAAGGTGAGCAAGCCATGGGCGGGATTCGGGTAAAGTGGCAGTGGGGCAAGGGCAGCCGGCCCGCGGGTTGCGGTAACGGTTGAGGGGAAGGTATAGATGGCCAAGTTGGTGTCGGTGAGCACATATGCCTTCGTGCCGACGACGGCTAGGTCATTGGCTCCTTGTGTCGTTACAGCCACCGCTTCTAGGGCCGCTGACGCGGCGCCAGCTGGTAAGTAATAACCACGCAGCGGCACACTGCTGCTGGCAACTGCTGCTACGAAGGGACTAGTCGCCCCGATAGTGAAGACACATTGCTCGCCCGCCGCTACGCGCGTACCAAACGTACCCGGCAGCGAGCGCACCAGCGTGGGGGCTAGCGGGCTGCTGGTGTCGTAAATGTATAAGGTATTACTGGGAACGCTGGCGGCATAAGTGGGCTGTTGCAGGCCATATGCCCGCGTGCCATTGGCGGCCATTATCGTGCCTGGCGTCGTGCCCGGCGAACTGACGGGCCGCTTTGGTACGGTTAAGTCGAGTGTCGAGAAAGCGGGATTCGCATATTGCACGTAGCCCGTGGTACCATTAATACTCAGCCCGACCAAGCCACTGAGTGAATAAGGTAGATTCATGGAAGAGAGCGTTATCCCGTCTGGAATGCCTTCGTAGATGTAAAGTGTGGGTACTTGGTCAAGCACAGCATAGAGATAATTGCCTCTAGCGGCGAGAAACAAGTCGGTGCCCCCCACTAGATAAGTGGTGCTGCGCACGACTGGTCGGGAGGGGTTACTCACATCGATGGTGAGTATAGCAGGAGAGCTCGGATAGGTATTTAACCTTGGAAAGGTGCTAACATAGAGCATTGTGCCATTAACCACTGCATGGCGAGCAGGTACGCCGCCGGTATCAAGCACTAGGGAGCTAAGCAGTTGCGGCGCTGCTGCATTGCTCACATCATAGGTTAGCAGGTGCTGCACGCCGGCAGCGGCGGTAAGTACGTAGGCGGTGGTATTACTAACAGCCAGGGTGGTGCCATAGGTAGGCACAGCGATGCTGCCGAGTTGGGTAAGGGCTGCTTGAGCGGAATCATTGAGCCCTCCGCCCGTCAGCAAAGCGGCTAGTAAAAGGTAGCGAGTAACCACAAGAAGAAGCAGATTGGGGAAAAGCTGCGGAAGATAAGGTGGTCAAGTTAGATAAGCGTAAACGGTTCGGCAATGGGTTGCATCAGCTCCTTCTTTAGAAAGCATGGTGCGCGTTCCGACTATGCTTGCGCGAAGAGCCAGGGCGTAATTGAGCGTATAACTGGTAGGCCTAGGGCTACCCCTAAATTAGTTGACCATAGCAGGCGTAACCACCACTGCGGCAACCGGTTGTTTTCCGATACATTTATCCTCTTTCTTACAACCGCTACCCCTATGTGTTCGCGACCTTGGTGCATCAGGGCTACCTCCCTTGCTGGGGTTATGTCGCTGCTGCTGAGCTGCACAATGTCCAATCCGGCCTGGCGCGTGGTGCAAGGCAGCGGGCTAGTCGATAGCCAAGACGACTTCAGCGCCTTGCTCCTACCCACCAGCACTACGGGTCTGCTACTGGGCAGCCAATGGCCGGCCGGGCCCCTCACTGCCCAAAAAGTAGCAGCCCAGGAGCAAGCCCTCATTCAACGCTCGGTAGACCACGGCAACTCCTGGCAGGCGCAACAGTTTGGCCGGGGCCGTTTTGTCTGGGCCCAGCAGGTCGGCCCGCGCACCTATGCGCTTAAATTGGTAGGGGCTTCCGGCCAAGAGCGGTCAGTTATCTACCGCTCCGACGATGCGGGCGCTAACTGGCAGGAACTAGGGCAAGTAGCCGAGGGCCTCAAAAGCCTGCTCCTAGTGGGCGATATTGGCTATGCCGTAGGCTACCGCGAAAATGCCAACGGCAGCAACGTGCTATTCAAAACGCGGGATGGGGGCAAAACTTGGCGCGCATTTCAGCACGCGCTGCCGCGCTTTGTGGCAGCCGCCCCCGCTGGCGGCAATAGCCTAGCGTTCCTGCTAGCGTCGGCCGAGCAGCCCACTGACGCGGACCGCTTGGCTTTGGTGGACGCGACTAGCTTTGACACAACTATAGAGCCGTTGCGTACCTTTCACGCTAGCACCTCTTTTGCCGATACAGCAGGTAATCTGTGGTTTCTAACTGCTCCAGAAGCGGGCAGGGTCCGGCTAGTGGCGCGCGACGGGGTCAGCGGCCGCTACCAAGAAGTGGGAGTTTTTAAGCAGTCGGAGCCCTTGATGGCCGAAGCCGTATACGTCTCGCGGGCCAATGCCTACGTGGTGCTGAGCTCTGCCAAGGCGTACCTGAATGCCTATAAATTTTTTCATGGACGACTGGTCGACGGGCGCTGGTCGTGGCAAGAAGAGGCGCTGCCCATTGATTATACTTTCGGCTGCTATGGCTTCTACCCGGATGGGCAGTGCTACATCTACGCTCTGGCGGGGCGCCTACTGGTGAGGAACTGAGTTCAGTGTCCACCCGTCGGCTGGCTTTCGGAGGTGGGCAGCTAGGTAGAACTAGGTAGAGCGGTTGCGTAGCCGAGTTGCGGAAGCGCTAACATTATCGCAGCCGATACTCAAAACGGGCCTACAGATGTATACTTCTCACTTTCTTGCGTTAGTTGGTGGTAGATGTCGGACCCGTAAGGTGCATCTTTCGGAGCCAAGGTACTCCAGACGTTAAGGCCGACTAGACCGGTCTTGTCAGGGGCCCTGCACCGCCTTTTGCAATGCCACAGCTAGGTCACTCGCCCGCGTAGTAGCTTTGACAATCTTGCCGTCCCGCCCTAGGATAAAATGCGTGGGGTATTGCAGGACCTGCAACGTATCAACTAGGTAAGCTTTGCTGGTGGGCACGACCGCGAACTTCACCTCTCGGTCCTGCAAAAATTTACGTAAGTCCTGCGGCTTGTTCATGGCTAAACTTACAAACAGCACGTCTGACCGTTGGTACTTGGCCACCTGGGCATTGATTGCTGGAAACTCTTCCACGCAGGCCACGCAGCCAATGTACCAGAACTTGAGCACCACTAGCTTGCCTTTGGTACTAGCCTTCGTGTAGGTGACGCCGTTTAAGTCAACAAAATTGAAATCAGGTAGTACTTGGCCTTCCCGCTTGTAGCTACTGAGCGCCTCTGCGGCCAGCTGCTGGCTCGTGGCGCGAATAGCCGGGTCATGACCGGCGGGAAAAGCGCACAGCTGATAAATCGGCAGTTGCTGGTCCGTGCCGTTGACTAATGCCAACACTTTACCCGTGGCAAGTTGGTCGAGAAACGCGCGTTTAGCTAGTGGCTGCCCAAGTGTATCCCGGGCCTGAAAATCGCGCGAGAGGAGCAGGTGGTAGTAGGTGTAGTGATACCAGGTATCAAAATCTTTGGTGAATGCGGCAACCTTCGCCGGGGCCACTGCCTTCGCAGGAGCAGCGGCACCTGACTGGCTGCAACTCGTAGCCAATGCAGTAGTAACTAAGGTCAAGGCAATTACGAAGAAGGGCTTCATACCCTGAAGATAGGCGAAGTATGTCTTAGCCACGCATTGGCGAGAAGCGTTTTGGGGGTAGACTTTGCTGACCAAAATACCTGCGCGTGCCGGCCTCGGATGGCTCCGCCGACTAGACACTCGCTTCCCATCGGCATACATTTCCACTGTGTCGGGGAGCGTAAGACCGAGTTTAAGATCTATCTGCAGGGCCACCAACTCGTCGGCACGTTTGGTGGAGTCTTTACTCATCATCCACATGCCCTGTCTGAGTGCTAGTACTGACGTGCCATCCGGAGAAAGATATTGATAATTAACTGGCTTATTGATGCTAACTCCACACTAAAGACCTAACTCCTTCGCGGAGTTATGCTGCCGCAGTGTCCTCGCTATATACCGGCCATATGTTAATATTGCGCTTACCTGGTTCTACCTTCAACTGCTCAAGCTATGGGACGTCTCTTACGCCACTTTACGCAACTTTTGATAGCCCTCGCCAGAGGAGTTTCTTGCAGTATGGGGATTTTTCCTTAATGCGTAGCCCGGATTCCACCTCCCAAGGAGAAGCTACATCCATCGTTAGGTAACAGCTTGTGCGAGGTGTCCAGTATAGGGCCGGCATCCTCCGTGAGGGGTTGATAACGGCACTGTCGTTTAAACAGCTCGTTACTATGCGCACGTGGTAGGGGTCAGGCCCAGGCAACAGAGTATCACGTTGGGTTACCTCGTGGTCTAGCGCCCAGTACGTGCGACGTAACGCAGGTGGGGACGCGGGGCCAGTGGTAGGCGCTTCCGACGTGGGACGGTTCGCAGGGGTACAGTGGATACACCCTAGGACAACAAGCAAAGTAAGGACTGACCGGTTCGTACAGCAATAAACGCGCTGGCTCGACCAATACACGAAAAGGGTCGTTTTTGGTACCACTGTCACCTATTGCCGGCCTAGACTGGTAGACCAGAGATATTCTGGGGAAGGCAGGGTCACTAGATAACGAGGCGTGAGCAGCAAGCGGGCAGTTTCGGAAGCTGGCCCTCCTGATAGATTAGACATAGGGTATCGCCCTGCTGGGTGTAGCGCCCTTCGTGGTAGCCCAGGCCCATTTCCACTGCGCACTCCCGTTGGTGTAGAGGTGCACCTTTCGGAGCATTACCTATTTTCTATTACTTGAATGCGTGCATCTCTAGGAGGCTATTATATCGAGTTTGGCGTCAACCGATAAGGAAATACCTCTTACCCAGCGCATCCACAAAGGCGACCTGATTGCGCTCGAAGAACTACCTAAAGCCAAGTTATGTCCTTTCTTAGAGCGGGAGCCCTCGTTCAATGAAAAGACGTAGGTGCTAGAGCTGACTCCGGTGGGGTGGGAATGCTCAAAATCGTGGGCCACCGCGTTTTGATAACTAGGGCGTAAGACAACCCGGTCCAGCTATGGTTCGGCGATAAGCAGAAGGGCTCATACTCATTAGTTGTCGAAACATGCGGTTGAAATAGGATAGGTTCTGGAAGCCACTGGCGTGCGCGATTTCTGTAATGGAATCGGTACCTCGTAGCAGTCGGCAAGCCTGCTGCACCCGGCATTCATTTACGAACTCAGTGACCGTGCGCTGGGTCATCTTCTTGAAAAACCGGCAGAACGCCGGCACCGACAAGGCGGCCTCCGCCGCTAATTCGGGGACGCTAACCGGGCCGCTCAGGCGCTGGTGCAATAGCGCGAGCACCCTGTTGAGCCGCTCCTGCGCGACCGGAGAAGCCGTAACGGGCGGGCCAGCGGCCAAGGCAGTATATGCGGGTTCCGGGCACAGAGCTAGCTGCTGCAGAATATCAAGCAGCGACAGCAGCCGCTCCCAGGGCGGCAGGGACCGTAGACGCTGTACCTGTCGCCCCACGGTGTGCCGCACCGTGGCTGCAAAGACGAGCCCCGTGGCGGCGCGGGCCAGCAGGGCGCGGACCGGGTCCAGCTCGGGCCAGGCGCCCGGCGCCCAATCGATGAGCTGAGGCGAGAACAGGACCCCTACTTCCTCAAATGTGTCGTCCTGGCCGTACCCGTAGCTCAGGTGTGGCACATTGGGGCCGAGCAGTAGTAACTCGCCCTCCTCGTAGCGCGAAACGGTGTTCCCGATGTGACGGCGCCCCGAGCCCTGGGGCAGGTATACGAGCCCAATTTCAGGATGATAATGCCACAGTACCGGGCACGGATTGGCCGCATCATGGTGAAAGACGAACACTGAGCTATCTAGCGGCTGAGCAAATGATTGACGGGCTAACTGCATAAGTAAACGTAGGGTATTGCCACAATTGAACCTCGTAAACACACTACTTAGTCAATAACGTACGGAAAGTGGGCAATCTATGCGTAGTGGCCTGCTGAGTGTATTGGGACCTTTGCCCAACAATTCACCCCTAGGCAACTCCGCCTTTTTTTCTACTATCCTATGAGTGCTGACCACTGTGGTTTTCAAGTCCGTTCCCTGGAGGCGGCCATCCGCTTTTACACCGAAAAGCTCGGTTTTACATTGGATACGCAGGCAATAAACGAAGCCGAACAAGAAGCTTACGCCTTCTTGTCGCGAGGTACCGCCCGTTTAGAGTTGATTCAGGATTTAGTTAACGAGTTCGTGTTGCCTCCCATTCGCAAGCCGTTTTGCCCACACTATTGTCTGGAAGTGGGAGACTTGGAGCAGGCCGTTGCCGAGTTGCGGGTACAGGAAATTCCGATTGTAAAAGGTCCTTTGCGCATTGAACAGGAAGAAACATGGGTCTATTTTGCCGACCCTGACCATAACATCCTGGAATACATTCAGTGGTTTAAAAAAAAGTAATTAGCATCTTATAGGCCAATCCATTTGCCTCATGCTCACTTAGTATGACTCTTGAACACGTTGCCCTTTGGACCCCGAACATAGAACGGGCACGTCAATTTTATGGCGACTATTTTGGAGCCGTAGCAACTGGGTGGTACCGCGACCCGGACCAGCAGTTTTCCGCCTATTTTCTTTCCTTCGCCAGCGGCGCCCAACTGGAGTTGATACAGCCGACGAAGCTGCTGGCAGCAAGCCGAGGCCCCATTCCCGTTGTTGGGTACGCCCACCTGGCCTTCGCAAGCGACAGTGTAGCCACTGTACAAGCCTTAACCGAGCAGCTGCGCCGGGCCGGCTACCCAATCATCAGCAAGCCGGGCCCCACCGCCGAAGGCAGCTACCAAAGCGTAATCGCGGACCCGGACGGCAATTACATTAAAATCACCAGCTAACGCGTCAAGTCCTTACGCCGATTTAGCTGGTCATTTAGCGACCTAGGTTTTTGGATGCCGGCTTGGCAGCAAGTAGCTGCTTTTTACGGCGGCTTTTCTGCTTCTAGCTGCTCTGTTAGTGGCTAACACCCAGACTATCTCCCCAATTGACTTTAAACCGCTGCTTGCCCTAGACGCGGATATTGACTGTATTTACGGCTTTCACTACTAACTATGACCATCGAACACATTGCCTTGTGGACTGCCGACTTGGAGCGGGCTCGCCACTTTTACGAAGCTTACTTCGGCGCGACGGCCGGCGCACGCTACTATAACCCGGCCAAGGCTTTTACCTCCTATTTTCTGTGCTTTGCCTCGGGCGCCCGCCTCGAACTCATGCACCGGCCGGATCTACTGGTTTCCGCTGCCGACGCCGTCCCAACCGTGGGCTACGCGCACCTAGCCTTTGCTACAGGCAGCCGCGCTGCCGTCGATAGCCTGACGGAGCACTTGCGTGCTGCTGGCTATCCAGTACTGGGGGAGCCGCGTACCACTGGCGATGGCTACTACGAAAGTGTGGTGGCTGACCCGGACGGCAATTTGGTCGAAATTACCACCTAAGGGAGCTGACAACCAAGTTGCGGAATTGATACTGAAATTGCACGCCTAGGGGGTGAATCATCGCAAGCAGATACTTGGACAATAGGTAGCGCAGCGCGACCTAGTGGCGCTTAACTTGGCTGGCCGCAGCTGTGACTGGTGCTAGTTGGATGATAGTCTTAATGTGACCGAGTTTCGACACCGAGGTCACTACCACGTCCCCCGGCTTGAGGTACGTCGGCTGGCGGCGTTGCTCCTTGATAAAGCTTTCCTTCATGTAGGCGATAGGCGACTGCCCCCGGAGCCAGCTGAAAGTGACAATAGACTTAATAATAGCCCAGGCGATAAAGCCGCCGCTTGGCGCCCGGAAGGCCACGCCGCTGGGAGTGCCGGTCAGCAGCACGGCGCCTTTCGGGATGCCCGAGCCGTCGAAAAGTGCTGCGGACTGCTGGTGGCTCACCCAACGCTTTTCACCGTTGGTGGCTACTATTTCCGCAATAATTTTATCGAGCTTCCACACCATATTGTCGGCCTTTTCCTGCTGACGCGTCTGGCCGTTTACGGTCAAGCTCAGCTGCAAGGCGGGCCAGAAGGTGCGCCACTGGCGGGGCACCACTACGTAGGGACCAGTCGGGAAAAAGTTGGGCAAGCTCTTGGCGTCAGAAAAGCCCGCGCCGCTTCCTAGGTTCTTCGTATCGATGTGGCGCATAAGGTCGGCGCGGTCCGTGAAGTCGTTGATTACTAGAAATCCCAGGCGGGCCTCCTCCAGCGAAGTGCTGGCTGTGATGGTGCGGTCGAAGACCACGCCTAGCTCCACCTCGTAGTCCAGCAGCCATTCGGGCTGGTAAGTCAACTGGTGCACGGCGGCGCTGGTCGCCACCATTTTCGGGAATAGAAACGGCTCCGTCATGCCGGCTTCGCGGCCGTGCTCGGCGTAATTAATGCCGAGCGCGGGGTGGTGGTTGCCCGACACGGCGGGCAGCAGGTCGGCGTAAGCGCGCTGCACCCGCGTGTTTTCCGCTTCAATGCGGTGAGCTAACTCGTCGTGCGAGTAGCCTTGTAACACGTCCAGCGAATAGGTGTCGTAGCGATTTAGCAGCTGGCTTAGGTCTACGCCACGCACGGCCTGGCCGTCGTCTTGCAGCACGGCCAGCGTATGCACGCGCCCATCGGAGCTAGCGTAGCGGGCCAGCGTAATAGCCTCGTGCAGGGGAGCCAGGTCGGCAGCGGCGGCTTGAAAAACTAAGCCGCCGAGTAGCCCAAGTAGTGTCCAAAGGGTTTTCATAAAGAGGGAATTGGTAAAAAGTGGGGTTGGGTAGGTAATACCTCCCTGCCGGCACCTAGTGCTGCGTGTGAGGTCTGCGCAACTGTCAGCGGCAGGTTGGTGACCCAAAGCACGGCGCCTGCTCAACCTGGTGCCGGAATAAGCAGGTCAAGCCGGGCAAAGCCGACGTGAAGCGTAGCAAACGGCTCGTCGAAAGGCCGCCGAATTTTTCTACCTGGTGCGTTGACGTCGCCCATAACACCTAGGCTACTTCAAAGCCGGCTTGGGCGGCCCGAGGGATACAGCACGTGAAGAAGGAAGATTAAACTTAGCTAGACCGAGAACCGCTGTTCCTACCCCCCTTTACTGTCACTGAATCGCTGCCTACCCCCTTTGTCCTAAACAACCTTTCACCTGCGGCTGCCTCGGCTTTAAAGCGCCCTAGCCCGGCTTCCCTTTGTTTTTAATTATTGAATTAGTGAAAGACAGTTGCTTTGAGGTATAGAGCCGGGCAGCAGTAGTAGGTCCGTTCTTCGTGCCCGGCTTGTGGGTGCGATTACTGACGCGCCATCCTCCATAGCCTCTCTAGCCACTTTCCATCTCCATGAGCTCTGCCCTTCCGTCTTCTGCTGCTAGCCTTCTAGCCACGAGCTCAGCTTCTTCGTGGTTAACCTGGGAAGCCCGGCTGCGCTGGCTAGGCATTGTGGCCGTGAGCCTACTGCTGACCGTGACGATGCGCAAGGCTCCCGCGCTTACCTTTTGGCAAGATTGGCTGAGCCACTTCTTAGTGACCGTGGTGTACTGGCAGGGCAATGCGGCCATCTTCTTCTTTTTGCGGCGGCGGTTGCCCGGCTACAAACGGACGGTGCGGCGGGTAGCGCTACACCAGCTGCTGAGCACTGCTTTTGTGGTCGTGGCAACGGTGTTCAACGCTTGGCTGGAAGTCCGCTTCGAGTTGCCGGCGGCCGCTTTTGTGCCCACCTATTGGCACGACCTGCGCTTCAGCCTGTTCACGACCTTGCTTATCACCAACGTGTACGAAAGTGTGTACTTCTTTCACGAATGGCGCAACTACTTCATGCGGGCGGCGGCGCTGGAGCGCGAGAATGCCCTCAGCCGCCTCGAAGCCCTGAAGCAGCAAGTAGACCCCCACTTCTTATTTAACAGCCTCAATACCATGGCCGGGCTCATCGGCGACAACGAGCCGGCCCAGGAGTTTCTGGGGGCGTTAGCGGAAGTGTACCGTTACATCTTGCTGAGCAAGAAAAGCACGACGGTGGCCCTAGGGGAGGAAATGGCGTTCGTGGACGCGTACGTGCATTTGAACGCCATCCGCTTTGGCAAGAAAATACTAGTCATCAAAGAAATAGCGCCGGAAGCGCTGCGCTTGCGCGTGCCCCCCGTCGCCGTGCAGATGCTGGTCGAAAACGCCATCAAGCACAATGCCCTTAGTAGTCGCTCGCCGCTGCGCATCACCATTCGGGCTGCCGGGCAGGAGCTGCGCGTGACGAACACCCTGCACCCGAAAACGGTCCTGGAGAAAAGCACCCGGCAAGGCCTGCAAAATATCGTTAGCCGGTTTCAACTGCTGACCGACCGCCCACTCCTTATTGAAAACCGGGGCACCGAGTTTGAAGTCTTGCTCCCTTTGCTGACCACTGCGGAATGAAAACCATTATCATTGAAGACGAAGAATTAGCCGTTCGGCACCTGCAAAGCCTGCTGCGCAAGCACCCGGCCGTGGAAGTGGCGGCGGTGCTGCCGAGCGTGGCCGAGGCCGTGCACTGGTTGCAGCACAACCCCGCTCCTGAGCTCATTTTCGCCGACATTCAGCTAGACGATGGCCTGAGCTTTGAGGTGTTCGATACGGTGGCAGTGCGCAGCCCCATCATTTTCACGACCAGCTTCGACGAGTATGCGCTGCAATCCTTCGCCCTGCTCAGCCTAGATTATTTGCTGAAGCCCATCCAGGCCGCCGATATCAAGCGGGCACTGGAAAAACACGCGTACTGGCTCACGCAGGCCACGCCCCAGGAGAAGGTGCAGGACACCGACGCGCAGCTGCTGAAGATGCAACAGCTGCTGGAGCAGCTGGCCCCGAGCCGGCCGCGCTACCGGCACCGGCTGCTGGTGACGGTGGGCGAGGAGCTGCTGCCGGTAGCCGTGGACGAGATTGCCTACTTCTACACGCTCCACGAAATCGTGTACCTTGTGCGCCACGACGGGCGCAAATTCACCTTAGACAACAAGCTGGAGCAGCTCGAAAAGCAGCTTGACCCGGCCTTGTTCTTCCGCCTAAATCGCCAGTACTTGTCTTCGCTCAAAGCCATTGGCAAGATTTACAGCTACTTTGCCGGCAAGCTCAAACTTGACCTATTGCCGCCGCGCCCAGAAGAAGTGCTGGTTAGCCGCGACCGGGCGCACCTGTTTAAGCGCTGGCTAGAGTAAGGGCCCCTAGGTAGCTACTTTCTAGGTGATGAGCGCACAGCTAAAACGAGCTTTATCGTACTGCCCCGGTTAATACCGGGTAGTGGCCTGGGCGATGGATGGCGTTTACCCGTGGCCCAATTCCTTCTCCAACCTGCAACAGGTTGGTCTACTGCTTAGTAGCTGGCTGAGTTAACGGCCCAGTAGCTGGACGGGGCTGCCCCACAATGGTTTGGTGGTGGGCCAGGCCCCAATCGCGCAGGGCTGCCACTACGCTGTGGAGCGTCCGGCTGTAGGGGGTCGCAGCGTATTCGACCGTGATGGGCCGGGTATCGCAGACGGTGCGCGTTACGAGCTGGTGCTGCTCCAGCTCCTGCAATTCCTTCGATAAAACCCGGGGCGAAATGCCGATTTCGCGGCTCAGTTCTTTGAAGCGGTATGAGCGCTCCAGCAGTACGGCCAGAATAACGAGCTTCCATTTGCCGCTCACTACTTCGAGCGTGTCATAAACGGCGCGATGCGTGGTTTTGCAGGCGGGGAGAGCAGGCGCTAAAGGGTGCATAAGGGACGGTATCCTACTGGTAACTGGTATGCTTTAAGTAACTGGTATCAAAGCTAGCACAGGGCGCGCGCACCTTTGTGCACCTCCTGCTGCCACCGCTTGCTACCGCGGGTCCGCAAACGAAAGCAGCCATTACTTCACTCCAAAAGTATCTAAGCAACAAGTAGATGAGCAAGTCGATTGCCACCGACCTAGGTGGCGCCAGCAGCGCGCCAGTGCCGGTTATTTCCGTTAGTCCAGTTACGCTGGCTGCCCCAGACCGAGAGACCGACCTGCAGGTGCGCGTTTCCGCGCCGGTTTCCGGGAGCCAACTCCCCATCATTGTACTAGCGCACGGCTTCGGCTCTTCGCTGGACGGCTATGCTCCCCTCGCGCAGTTTTGGGCGGCGCACGGCTTCGTCGTGATTCAACCCACTTTCCTGGATTCCCGCACGCTGCTTCCGGCGGCGAAAGCCAGCCACGGCGAGGCCATCCAAGCTTATTTGAACGACCCTCGCAAGCTGCTGATGTGGCGCACGCGCGTGCGAGATGTACAGCGCATCCTCGACCAGCTGCCCGTGTTGGAGGAGGCGGTGCCGGGCCTGCTCGGCCGGCTTGACCAGAGCCGCATTGCGGTGGCAGGTCACTCGTTTGGCGCCCAAACGGCGGGCCTGCTACTGGGGGCGCGCGTGCTGGGGGCCGATGGCAGCAGTTTGCGCGAAGACTGGTTTGACCCGCGCGTCAAGGCGGGAGTGCTGCTGAGCGCCGCGGGCCGGGGTGGGGCAGACCTGAGCTCGTTCGCGGCCGAGCATTTTCCGCATCTCAACCAAAGCTATGCCGAGTTGAGAACCCCCACGCTGGTCGTGGCGGGCGACGCCGACCGCTCGCCGCTGACCCTGCGCGGACCCGATTGGTTTACGGATGCCTACACGCTGAGCCCCGGCGCGACCTGCCTGGTTACCTTATTTGAGGGGAAACACATGCTGGGCGGCATATCTGGCTACCTGGTAACAGAGACGACGGATGAGAATCCGGCGCGCGTCGCGGCGGTCCAGCAACTGACGTGGGCGTACCTACGAAGCGCCCTCTACCCCGAAGACCCCGCCTGGCCAACGGCCTGCGTGGCCTTTGAGGGTGCCCCGCAGCCACTGGGGCAACTAGTGTGCAAAGGAAGCTAGCCTCCTGCTGGCGAGCGCCTATGCGCGCTGGTAAGTGCAGTATCTACGCCTTTTTCCCGGCTTTACTGCGGTCAAGCCCGGCTTCACCTGAGTTTTCAGAAAAGGTCAAAAGGGGGACTCTTCCTTTGAATCACCAACGCGGCCAGGCAGCTCGCCTACCCCGCCTAGGGCATTGCTGGGCCAGTAAGCGCTGGCTCGCAGGATTCAATTTTTAGTCACCTTCTTACTTGACCAAGCCCATGTCCACTTCCCTGCGTTCGTATTTGCTCGGCACCCTAGCTGCGGCGGCCCTAGCCCTCCCCCACACCACCTACGCCCAAGGTTACCAGGAAGGCGTTAATGTCAGTTCCGAATTGCTGCCGCTTAGCCTCAATAATCACGAAAGGCAAAAACACGATTTCCGCGCTAGCATCACCCGGTTTAATATGGGAATCCCCTACTTCTTGAAGGAGGACAAGTCGCAGTACCTGATTTTGGGAGTGCAAACCGAAGCGTTTTCGTTTTACGGCACGCGGCCCGGATTTGAAGTGAATAACCTTTATTCGGTGACCCCTACGATAGGCTATAACCGCCGCCTGTCGGACAAGCTGCGGCTGGACGTCCTCTTTCTACCCACCTTGAGTTCCGACTTCAAAGGCATAAAGGGGGAAGACTTTCTGTTCGGCGGCCTGGTGCGAGGCGTCTACAAAGTAAACCCTACGCTGTCGCTGCGGGGCTCCCTAGGGTACCGCCAGCAGTACTACGGGGCGTTGTATATCGTGCAAGTGGGCCTCGACTGGCAGGTGTCGAAGAAGGTGCGCATCTTCGGCGATGCCCCCACCACTCTGACCATCAACTATGCGCACAATGCCAAGTTCAATACTGGGTTTGACCTCCAGGCCGGGAACAGCAGCTACCGCCTGGCGCAGGATAATCAGTACCTGCGGTATTCCTTCGCCATTCCAGGGGTGTTTGCCGAGTACAATCTCAAACCCGGCCTGGCCTTGCGCGCCAAAGTAGGCTACTCGCTTATCCGCAACCTGGAGGTTTTCCAGGAAAACGACAAAGCCGACAACGTGGACTTCTTTGTCCTAGGAACGGAACCTAGGCCCATCAGTCCGGAAATTGAGAAGGGCCTGACTTTCCGCCTCGCTTTGAGCTATCGCATCTTCACCAAGTAGCCAAAGTAGCAGGGCCCAGCGCCCCACGCCTAGTAGCGAAGCTTTTCCTAGGTGGGTCATGACATTCCGCAGTAAGCAATGGCCCTTTACAAGATGGACGTTTCACGACAATTCTTTGGACGTTTCACAAAACCCACGCTTTTAGACCGAATCTAATTTTGCATCACACTAATCGCAGGAAATCATGCAAAAGACAGTTCTGGTTACGGGGGCTTCGGCAGGCATTGGGAAGGCCACCGCTATTTACTTAGCCCAAAACGGCTACACGGTTTACGGCGCCGCCCGCCGGGTAGAAAAGATGCAAGAGCTGAAAAGCTACGGCATCAAACCCGTGGCGCTGGACGTCACCCAAGATGACAGCATTACGGCCTGCGTGGAACAGATTTTCCAGGAAGCCGGCAGCATTGACATTTTGGTGAACAACGCCGGCTTCGGTTCCTACGGGGCCATTGAAGATGTGGCGCTGTCGGATGCCAAATACCAGCTGGAAGTAAACGTGTTTGGAGCCATGCGCTTGGCGCAGTTAGTACTGCCGAAAATGCGCGAAAACCACTACGGCAAAATCATCAATGTGTCGTCGGTCGGCGGCAAAATCGCCTCGCCCCTAGGTGGGTGGTACCACGCCAGCAAATTTGCCCTCGAAGCCCTGAGCGATGCCATGCGCTTGGAAGTGCAGCCCTTCGGGGTGAATGTCGTCGTGATTCAACCGGGCGGCACTAAATCAGAATGGGGCAACATTGCGGTAGATAGCCTGATGCGCGTATCGGGCAAGACCGCCTACGCCGGGCTGGTAACGGGTTTCAAAAAATCCTTTGAAAAAGTAGCCGGCAATGTGCCCGAGCCGATTGTGATAGCCAAGCTGATTAAAACCAGTATGGAGGCTAAAAACCCGAAAACCCGCTACAGCGGCGGCTACATGGCCAAGCCGATGTTGTTTCTACGCAAGATTTTGTCGGATAAGTTGTTCGACCGAATGCTGATGAGCCAGATGAAATAGGGGCCCTTTATCGGTAGGAGACTAGGGCAGCTGAAAGGGCTAGCCCGTTTTCACTTGCTCACCCCACATCCCCTAGGCGACACTAATTTGCCAGTGCCCACCCAGCCCGGTAATCCTATCCTGCTGTAACTCGGCGGCTTTCCTACCCCTATGTATCAAGCGCACAAAACCCGCAACGTTCTCTTGTATACGTGCCACGACGAAACCCCTTTTGGCCACGACCCCTTCGTGTATGAAAGCTACATTGGCATCATCATGTCGGGCAGCGCCGACCATTATATGGCTGATGGCGTCATTACCTATCCGACCGGTTCGTTGTGTTTGGTGAAGCGAAACCAATTGCTGAAAGTGGTCAAGAAGCCCGACGGGCAAAAACCGTTTGCCACGATTACGGTATTCTTAGAGCAAGAAACGCTGAAAGAATACAGCGCACAACATCAAGTAAAAGCCGACGGCGTCTATACTGGCGAACCAGTTTCGCTCGTAGAAAATGACGCATTCTTGAGCGGCTATTTTAATTCGCTGCTGCCGTATTTCGAACAGCCCGAAAAGCTAACTCCAATTTTAGCCCAAGCAAAAACCACCGAAGTCATTGCGTTATTACTGCGCAACCCGGCCTTGAAAAACTTTTTGTTTGACTTCAGTGAGCCTCACAAACTAGACTTGGAAGCGTACATGCACCGGCATTTTTCCTACAATGTGCCGTTGACCCAATTTGCGAAGCTAACGGGCCGGAGCTTGTCGACATTTAAGCGTGATTTTGCCAGAATTTTCAGCACCACGCCCGAAAAGTGGTTGCAAAAACAACGCTTAGAACAAGCGCACTTTCTGGTTACCCAAAAGAATAAACGTCCGTCGGACATTTATCTGGAATTAGGGTTTGAAACCTTGTCGCACTTTTCGTACGCGTTCAAAAAGCAGTTTGGACAGACCCTCACCGCCTTGCAAATCCTCGCCAGGGCGAAACACCTACCAGGGCAGAGCGGCCCAGGTCTGGCCACTTCGTTAAGTTAAAATAGGCAGGTAGAGTTGCACGTCGAGCAGCTCCGTGGCGCCCGCTTTTCCACGCAGCGTCTGCCCGCCAAGGGCAGTAAACTGAAATTCGGGCTGCTCGCCCAGCTGCCGGCGCAACTCGGCGGAAATTAAAAATCGACTACCTAACGCATTGCACTGGGCCTGAATGCGTGCGGTGGTATTGAGTACATCGCCGTGGTAGACTAGCTCCCGGTGCTGCGTTCCCACTAGCACCGTAGTAACCAAGCCGCCGTGGGCCCCCGCCTTAAAGGAGGGCACCACGCCGTAGGCCCGCTGGTAAGCCTCGTGCCGCTCGGCAATGGCGCGCTGCATGTCAAAAAAGCAATGCAGGCAGTTGGCGAACTTCAACCCCCTAGCGGAAGGCCAGGTGACGACTACTTCATCGCCCACGTACTGATACACCTCCCCGTGGGCCGCCGCAATGGCCGGGCTTACGTCGCGAAAAAAGTCGCGTACCAGGCGGCTGTACTGGTCATTGCCTAGGGTCTCCGCTAGGTGCGTCGAGTCTTTCAAATCGACAAAAAGGAAAATCCGGTTTTCCGCTTCCGGCTGCTGGTAACGGCCGTTCAGCAGTTCCCGCAAACGCTCGCGGCTCATACCCTGGAGCAGTTGCCGCAGCAGCGAGGTCACCACTACAGCTAAGACGTAGATGATAGGAACTAGCAGCCACTGTCGAACGGGCTCCGTAGCGGCCAACGCCGGCTCTGGCCAGAGCTGGCGTTGGCCTAGGCGGTGTGCCAGTAGCCTGAGGCTACCGTGTAGTACTAGTAGCAGCAGCAAGTGGCCAATACCCTGTAAAAAGATAGCCCCGCGCAGCGGCAGCCGCTGCACTAGCGCCGGAAACACGACAACCTCTAGAATACCCAGTGCCCAGCCAATAGGCAAACCAATGAAAACTAGTGGAAGTAGGGCCCGCGTAGGTACCCACAGTAAAAGCATGAGTGCCACCAGTACCACGACGAACGCTCCTCCAATGCTAGCAATCGTTTGGAGCACATGACGGCGAGCCGCCCAAAACCGGGCGGAGCGGGTAGCAGAAGCAGTAAGATAAGCGGGCATACACGGGGGTAGGTAACGACTGCGAGCTGATAGCACGTCGATATTACTATATAAAATAGCCCAGCCTACCATCGCGCGCAGAAATTTGTGGGGTTGCGCAATAGTTGTAATAGACGAGCATTTCTGCTAATAGCCACTGAGCGGCTTGGAGAATCAACAACCTATTTCTTCTTAAGCTTCTGAAAAAGTCCTTCTTTTTCCAGGTTATGTACTATGATTGCTTGTTATCATAGTACATAACCTCATTTTGAGAGCAGAGATGAACAAGTAGCTATCATCGTTTTTACCGCAGGGGGTATTAGAAAAGTAGGACTAATTTCCCTGCCTTAGTTGCGGCACCTAGGCCAATAGCATAAATACCCAGCTGGCGGCAACAGGAACGCCCCGCTAAAGTGACGGCCGCTATAGCTGTTGTACTGGCCTTTTGTACCGCTTATAGCCGGCTTGCGCCCACTTGGAGGCTGTAACTTAACCCACAATTAGGACCAGCGGCATAACGACCCACGGTAGCTTCATACCCTGGTCATACAGGTAGTTGGCGAGGTCAAGCGAGTGGTCGGCTACATTCCAATGCCTAACCAAGTTGTTCTCAATCCGAAACAGAAAGCTCTCTACGGATGTACCGTATTTACCGGTTAGGAATGCCGTGGAAGCGCTTGTCTTCGTGCGTCCAGGGTCGTTTAATCATGACTAGGCCCTGTTCGCCCACAACGTAGTGGTCAAGGAGGTCAGCGCGGGGCTGGAAAGCCGTATCAAAAACATTATCGAATTGCTGAAGGACTGTGAGCCTGACTACGTCCCGGCTTACCGGGCTATTTGCCTTTACGTTGGGATGGATAATGGCCTCCGACTAGTCAAGTTTCTGCAAGGCGTGCTCTTTGTAGATTTTTAGGATGATGTTTGACTCATTAGTTGTCAAGCGGTGTCCCGGTGCGTGGCTGGCAGTGAGGGCAAAATGGAGACATTTGTCATTAAAGAGGTGTAACAAGTGTCGCCGCCTGCTAGCTGCTACCAGTCTGCTCACCAAACCTATACTCAGTCAGGCGTTTCTCTATTCTCTCTAACGAAAGGTGTCGCACTCGGTCGGTGCCTTACGCCTTATTCCACAACGGGCCTCGCCATAGTTGACGTATTCCGAAATTACCTGACTGCTAAAGGTACTTTTACCGACGCGGAAATAGCGTACTTCGAAGCCGCGGCCATCCATAAGCACCTGAAGCGGCGGCAAGTGCTACTGCGCGCCGGGGAGGTGAGCCACGCCATTACGTTTGTTATATAGGACTGCCTGCGTCTCTACTGTACCGATGGTACCGGCCAGGAGCACGTGTTGCCCTTTACTGTCGAATTATTAACGCCGAGAGCTTTCGCACTAGTCTGCTGGTGCAGGATATCATTGATACGTTAAAAGACTCTTAGGTGCTGCTCTAGGCCCGGACCCGCGACGACTGGGAGCAGTTGAAGCGCGACACCCCCACCTTTTATGTGCTCGACAACCATCTGGAGGCACAAATTAATCGGCTGTGCGTAGCCAGTAGCGGCTCCACCGAGGCAACTGCTAGGCGTTTGTGAAATTTTGTCCTGATTTTTCATCAGCGCATTCTGCTGTGCCTGATTGCTACCCAAGCATATCGCGTGAAGTCCTAAGCCGCATTCGCAAGCAATCCACCGGGCGGTAGTACCAGCCGCGGTTAGATAGCAAATAGTTGACCATTAGTCAACGCAATCAGGTTTATGAATAGTACTTTATATGTAGTGCGTGATTAGAGCTGGTCAGGACTCACGTACCATGCAATAAATATCATAAAATCAAACAATGTCCGCCGATATACCCCGGTCGTGAATGGCCGAGCAGCGGGGCGCCAGCTCCTCAAAAGTGCCGTTCTTAACCGCGCACTTGCCTTTGTAGTGGATGAGCAGTGTGCACTGCTCGGCTTGCTCGGGCTCGTGCTCGCACACGTCGATAAGCGTCTGGATGACGTGCTCGAAGGTGTTCACGTCGTCGTTGTACACAATGAGCGTGCGTAGCTCCTGCTCTTCTTCGAGCGTGAGTACATCTTCGTCATAATCAATCTGCGGGCGAGTAGCGGGAAAAGCCATAAGGCAAAAATACGACAGCCAGGGCCGCCGATAGAGGATTGGCATCAGATTATAACCCCAAAACCCGTGGTTTCGGTTCCTAGATACCCCACCAAAAAGCCTCCCGACCTACGGGCTTATTCCCATGCGAGAATAAGCCCGTGGGTCGGGAGGCGCTAGGTCCGGCTACTACGCTTGGCGGTCGCCTTTCGTAAACTCCAGCATCCAGCCCGGGTATTCGGGGGCGAGCTTGCTGACCTCGTCGAGCTGCTGCAATTCTTCGGGAGTGAACTGCACGTCAACGGCTTTTAAATTGTCTTGGAGCTGCTCCATTTTCTTGGCTCCAATAATGACGGTGCTCACCACTTTCTGGTGCAGCAGCCACGCCAGCGACAAGGCGGCCACGGTGCTGCCCTTGGCTTCGGCCATTGGCCGTAGCTTGTCGATGATATCAAAAGCCAAGTCTTTGTTGACGGGCGGAAAGTCGAAGTTGTTGCCCCCGCGGCGGCCTTCGGCCTGCTGGTTTTCGCGGGTGTATTTGCCGCTGAGGAAGCCGCCAGCCAGCGGGCTCCACACCATGAGGCCCACCTTTTGGTCGAGCAGCAGGGGCACCAGCTCGCGCTCTAGCTCGCGGCCCGCAATGGTGTAGTAGGCTTGCAGCGACACGTACTTTTCGAGGTGCTGATAGTGCGACACACCTAGGGCCTTCATCAGCTGCCAGGCGGCCACGTTGCTGGCCCCGATATAGCGCACCTTGCCGCTGCGCACGAGGTCGTCGAGGGCGCGCAGGGTTTCCTCCCACGGCGTGAGAGGGTCGAAGCTGTGCGTCTGGTACAGGTCGATGTAGTCGGTACCTAGGCGCTTGAGGCTGGCTTCGGCCTGGGCGATAATGTGCTTGCGCGTGAGGCCGGCATCGTTGGGGCCGTCGCCCATTTTGCCGCGCACCTTGGTCGCCAGCACCACGTCGTAGCGATTGATGCCGAGGTTGTGCAGGGCCTGGCCGGTTATTTCTTCTGAGTGGCCTTCGCTGTACACATTGGCTGTGTCGATGAAGTTAATGCCCGCATCGAGGGCGCGCTTGGTGAGGGCGTCGGCCCCAGCCTGGTCTACGCCACTGATGGCACCGAAGCGGCCGCCCGTGGTGCCGAAGGTCATGGTGCCCAGGCAGAGCTCCGATACTTTCAGACCCGTGTTGCCTAAGAGGTTGTATTTCATAGTAGGTTGATTTTAATTGTTCGCGTAGTGCTCGTAAGACCCCACCCCCGTCCCCTCCCCTCCGGGAGAGGGGAGCCTGACGACTAAATGACGTTCGCTCACGTCTGCTTGCAGTCGGCTCCCCTCTCCCGGAGGGGAGGGGACGGGGGTGGGGTTACTCAAAAAAGGCTACTTGCCTACCTTGTCCAGCGTGGCCATATCTTCTTCTGACAGGGCGATGTCGGCCGTTTTTACGTTTTCTTCTAGGTGGTTGACCTTCGACGTGCCGGGAATGAGCAGGATGTTGGGCGAGTGGTGCAGCAGCCAGCTCAAGGCAATTTGCTGCGGGGTGGCGCCGTGCTTTTGGGAGATTTGGTCGAGCGCTTTCAGGGCCTCGGCATTGCCGCCAGCTAAGGGGTACCACGGAATGAATGCCATGTTTTGCTCGCGAGTGTAGTCGAGCACGGGCTCCCACTTGCGGTTATCGACCGAGTACATGTTCTGCACCGATACCACTGGGAAGAATTCTTGCGCTTTTTTAATCTGGTCGACATCTACTTCTGATAGCCCGATGTGCTTCACGAGGCCCTCTTGCTGCGCTTTTTGCAGAAAGCGGAAGGTGTCTTCGGCGGGCACCTTGTCGTCGATGCGGTGCAGCTGGTAGAGGTCAATCTGCTCGACTTTTAGGCGCTTGAGGCTGCCGTGTAGCGCTTCTTCGAGATGCTTGGGGCTGGCATCGACGGGCCACTGATTGGGACCGGTGCGCAGCAGGCCGCCTTTAGTGGCTACCACTAAGCCGGCAGGGTAGGGGTGCAGCGCTTCGGCAATCAGCTCTTCCGATACATTGGGGCCGTAGCTATCGGCAGTGTCGATGAAGTCGATACCTAGCTCCACGGCGCGCTTGAGCACGCGGATGCTTTCGTCGTGGTCTTGGGGTGGGCCCCAGATGCCGGGGCCGGTGATGCGCATGGCGCCGTAGCCGAGGCGGTTGACGGTGAGGTCGCCGCCAATGGTGAAGGTTTTGGCGTAGGTGGACGTGGGGGTGCTCATGGAAAGGAAAATGTGGGTTTAATGAAGTGTGGAACAAGCAGTAGTACTGCCTGGGTGTTGCTCTATTAAACCGGCCCGCGCGCGTGGTGTTCAGCGCCGGGCTTAGCTTCGCGGCTTATGCCAGTTCCCTCGTCCGACTTTAAAAAAGCCCTAGGTCGCCTTTCCGACAAGGAGAAGGAGGCGCTGGTGCTGCGCGCCGTGCGCCGCGATGCCGAGCTCTACGACACCTTCAGCTTTGAGCTCTTGCCCGACGTGACGCTCGAAAGCGTGCACGAAACCAGCGCCGACCGCATCCACGAACTCTTTAATGTGGCCGTGACCGGGCGCTTGCTCAACCGCAGCCTCGTAAAAGCCCTGCGCCTGTCGTTGCAGGAAGCGGCCCGTGCTCGGCGCATCACCAAAAATAAGCAGCTCGAAATCGACCTCAGTATGTACACACTGCGGCTGATTTTTGAGAACTACACCGGGCAGTTCGACAGCGTGTACCAAGGGTTTTTTGTGGGCACGGCCCGACTGGCCGCCCGCCTCACCCAGCTCATTCTGAAGAGCCTGCACGAAGACTTGTGGCTAGAATACAAGCCCGAGCTAGACGAGTTTCTGACCCAGCTGCACGGCCGCAGCAAGAGCCGCGAATTGAAGTTTGAGCTACCTAGGGAACTGGTGCTACCGGAGTAAATGAGTCTAATGTTAGTGTTCAGGTTGACCACGCAAGCCCCAGAGAACGCTTGTCATTGCGAGCACAGCGAAGCAATCTTTCCTTCGCGTTAGCTGACGTAAGTGAGGCGGCGCCAGCAAAGATTGCTTTGCTGTGCTCGCAATGACAACAGTTGTATCTACTGGTTCTTATGACTACCTAACATCAGCTCTTACTACTATGCCTACTCCCGTCACCACTTCCTCCACCTGGCCGCAGGTGCCGCGCTGGCTTACGCTGCGCCAGTCTTTACGCATGGCCCGCGACCCAGTGGGCAACCTTAATAAGGTGCTGGCGGCCTACGGCGACACTGTGCACTTGTACCTAGGCGGCGTTAAGCCCTCCATCGTGACGCGCGACCCGGCCTTGGTGCAACATATTTTGCAGAAGAACCACCGCCGCTACCACAAGTCGGACCTTACGCACGGCCTGCTGCGCTACCTAGGCAAGGGCTTGCTCACCAACGAGGGTGCCGACTGGCTGCGCCAGCGCCGGCTTATTCAGCCGGGCTTTCATCGGCAGCGGTTGGCGGGCCTCACGCGCCTTATGCGGGCTGCGGCCGATGAGTGGGTGGCCGAGCTCGCGGCCCTAGGTGCCGCCCAGGGCCCTGTGGAGGTCGAAGCCCACGCCGCCATGACGCGGGTGGCGTTTCGCATCGTGGCGCGGTCGGTGTTTGGTGATAGCCTAAGCGATGAGGAGCTAATGCAACTCAGCGACTGGCTCACGGCCATTCAGCTGTTTTACGTCACTACCATTCGGCAGCCCTACTTGCGGCCCGTGCAGCACCTGCGCGGGCGCTACCGACAGCACGACGACCTGGCCCGGCGCCTGCGCGAGCTGGTGCGCGCGGCCATAGCGCGGCACCGCACCGCCCAGGCCGCCGCTCCGGCCGATGCTGCCCCGCCTGACGACCTGTTGCAAATGCTGCTCGACGCCCGCTACGAAGACACCGGCGAGCCCATGACCGAGCATCAGCTGATTGATGAGCTCAACATCTTGCTGGTAGCGGGCCACGAAACCTCGGCCAATGCCCTGGCTTGGGCCTTCTTCCTACTGGCCCGCCATCCCGAGGTGCAGGACCGATTAGCAGAAGAAATAAACCGCGAGCTGCCCAATGGCCAAGAAGTAGAGTTTGCTGGCTTGCCGCGCCTGTCCTATGCACTGCAAGTGGTGCAGGAGGCCATGCGCCTCTACCCGCCTGCCTGGATAATCGACCGCGTAGCCACCGAAGACGACGAGTTTCAGGGCGTGGCCATTCCTAAGGGTAGTGTTTTCTCGCTCTATGTGTACGGCGTGCACCACCACGCGGGCCTGTGGCCCGATGCCGAAGCCTTTCGCCCCGAGCGCTTTGCGGCCGATGCTCAGCCGGCACTCCCCACCTACGGCTACTTGCCTTTCGGCGGCGGCCCTAGGTTGTGCGTGGGTAGCCATTTTGCCCTCACTGAGCTTCAGCTTGTGCTTATTCAAACGCTGCGCCGCTACCGGGTGCTGCCCACGGCCGAGACCCCGCCCGGCATGAACCCGCTCGTGACGCTACGGCCTGCTGGCGAGCTGCGGCTACGTTTCGAGCAGCGATAATTGAGTGATTAGATAAGAGAAAGGTTGCTTTTGCAAGAAGGCCCGACGAAGCAATCGCATTTAGAAAATCTGTTCTAGTGCAATTATTTCGCCGGGCCTCTCTGCAAGGACAAAGCATGTTTACGCTAGAATATCTTGGTATTCTTGCTGATGACGCTGCACGAAGGCTTGCATAAACTCGCAGCTAGTGCGCACTTTGAGGTGCTGCTGGCGGGCGTAGGCAAGGCCAGCGCGAGCCAACTCATCGGCTTGGCCTTGGCCACGCGCTTCTTCGGGCACGAATGTGTGGGTGAAGTCGATGACGCCAGGGGCGGGCAGCGAGTAAGCTAGCTCGGCGGGTTCGCTAGCCGAGCCAGCGGTGAAGGCTTGCTCGTCGGGGTGGTGCTGAATAGACATAAGGGAAAAAGAAAGTGGACCGAGGCCCTAGGTGGGCTACCGGCACCAGTGAGGGCCGAAACCACAAACGGCAAACCGGAGTAAGCACAAGACGGGCCTGGCCCGATATAGTTTTCTGCTAGCTTTTCTTTCCCTCCCATCATGAGCACCTTCCCTAGCCCCGACGGCCCGACCACCAACGATAAAAACGACCTGCCCGAAGACCAGCAGCGTCGCGCCGAGCAGGCCCACCTACAAGTAGACACCACCGCTGACCAAGCCGAAGCTGGCACGCCACGCTACGGCAATTTTGGCAAAGCCAACGAAACCGAGCCAGCTGTGCCTACCCAACATAAAAATGACGGCAGCAACGATAACCCTGACGAGTTCAGTGAATTTCGCAAGCCCGGCCAGCCCGTTACTGAGGACTATGGCACCAGCGCCGACGCTGCTAGCCCCGACCACCAGCAGGGCCATATCGAGCAAAATCAAGCTCCTGGCGAGGTAAAAGCTGCTCAGAATAAAGAAACTGACGAGCAGCGCGCTGCCTGGTCGAGCGATGATGAGCGCTACGCCGGCGGCCACCGCGAGGCCAGCTGGGAAGAAAGCAACGACAAAGAACATTCTAACGACTAAGTAACTTCTCTCATGACTTCGCCTCAGCCTAACGAGCCCGATAACAACGACCGCGCCGCCGCCACCGCTTCTGGTGCGGCCAGCGCCGAAACCCAAAACGTGACGCCGCAAACCGAAACCGAAAAGGAATCGGATAGCTTTCTCGACCGCGAGACCTACGGCCAAGTCACCGACGACAACAATGCCAGCGGCCAGCGCATGGCTGATATGATGGACGACTCACTACGCTCGGACGAGCAGCCTCCCGTGGGCTCGGCTCCCGACAGTGACCTCAATCTGCCCGACCAGCTCATCCACCCGCGCGACGCCAATTTTACGCTGCCCGAAATGCAGCACCAAGGCAAAAACCTGACTGCTGAGAGCGACCCGGAAGAGTAGCATAAAGAAGCAATAACTTACTAAAAAAGCGCCTGCGGCCACTTTGGCTACAGGCGCTTTTTTATGTATGTAAGATGCTAGTCATTATAGCTTAATCTGCTCGTGCCACCTAATCTGCTAACCCGCTGCCCGCTCGCCCCGTTCTGACAAGCCTTACGCTTCTTTAGAATGGCAGAATCATCAACTAACCGCCCCGGCTTTGTACAAGTGCGCGGTGCCCGCGAGCACAATTTACAGAATGTAGACGTGGACATTCCGCGCGATGCGCTGGTGGTGTTTACGGGGGTATCGGGGTCGGGCAAGTCGTCGTTGGCGTTTGGCACGCTCTACGCCGAGGCCCAGCGGCGCTACCTAGAGTCGGTGTCGCCGTATGCGCGGCGGCTGTTTCACCAGTTAGAAGTGCCCGAAGTTGATGTAATCGATGGCCTGCCGCCGGCCGTGGCCTTGCAGCAGCAGCGCGGTGGGGGCACCACGCGCTCGTCGGTGGGCAGCGTCACCACGCTTTCCAACCTTTTGCGAATGCTGTACTCGCGGGCCGGCGATTATCCGAAGGGGCAAGGTATTATTTACGCCGAAGGCTTTTCGCCCAACACGCCCGAGGGCGCTTGCCCCACTTGCCACGGCCTAGGGCGCGTGTACGAGGTGACCGAGCGCTCAATGGTGCCCGACGATTCGCTCACCATCCGGGAGCGGGCCATTGCGGCGTGGCCCACCGCCTGGGGCGGCCAAAACCAGCGCGACATCTTGGTGAGTATGGGCTATGACGTGGACAAACCCTGGCGTGACCTGCCCCAAAAAGAGCGCGACTGGATACTCTTTACCGAGGAGCAGCCGGTGGTGCCCGTGTACCCTGGCTACTCGCCCGAGGAAACGCGCCGCGCCCTACAGCGCAAGGAAGAGCCCAACTACATGGGCACCTTCACCAGCGCCCGGCGGCACGTGTTTCACTCGTTCGCCAATACCCAGAGCGCCCAAATGAAGAAGCGCGCTCTGCAATTTATGCTCAGCACCGAGTGCCCGCTCTGCCACGGCAAGCGGCTGCGGCCCGAGTCGCTGAGTGTCACGTTTGCGGGGCTCGACATTGCCGATTTGTCGCGGCTGCCGCTGAAGGCGTTGGCGGCCTTGCTGCGGCCCTACGCCGATAGCAAGGTAGACCGCGGCGCCGAGTACGACGCGCAGTTTCCCGAAAAAGTCATTGTGACGCAGCGCATTGCCGATGACCTGTGCGGCCGCCTGAGCGTGCTGCTCGACCTAGGGCTCGGCTACCTCACCCTGGAGCGCAGCACGCCCACGCTCTCGCCCGGCGAACTGCAACGGCTGCGGCTGGCCACGCAGGTACGCTCCAATTTATTCGGGGTGGTGTACGTGCTCGATGAGCCCTCGGCAGGCCTGCACCCCGTCGATACGGCGGCGCTGCTGAAGGCCCTAGGTGGCTTGCAGCGTGCTGGTAATTCGCTATTCGTAGTCGAGCACGAGCTAGAAGTAATCAAGCAGGCCGACTGGGTCGTGGACGTGGGGCCGGGCGCGGGCGAGCAGGGCGGCCGGATACTCTACAGCGGCCCGCTGGCTGGCTTGGCCGACGTAGCCGACTCGCAGACGCGCCGGTATCTGTTTGACCAAGCGCCTGTGGTGCCGCGCCCGCCCCGCGAGCCCAGTGGCTGGCTGCGGCTGCGCGGCATCACGCGGCACAACCTACAGCAGCTCGACGCTGATTTTCCCCTAGGTGTCTTCACGAGCGTCACGGGAGTATCGGGCTCGGGCAAGTCGACTCTGGTCAGCCAAGTGCTGGTGGAGCTAGTAGCGAAGCACCTAGGGCAGGAAATCGCGCCCGAAGAGCCCGAAGGCGACGCCTTGGAGCGTGCTGACGAAGCCGCCACCGAAGGCCGCATTACCGAGGGCATCGATAAAATAACCCGCCTGGTACGCGTTGACCAGCAGCCTATCGGCCGCACGCCGCGCTCCAATATGGCCACGTACACAGGCCTGTTTGACCATGTGCGCAAGCTGTTCGCGGCCACGCCCGAAGCGCGCAAGCGCCGCTACGACGCGGGCCGCTTCTCCTTCAATGTGGCCAAAGGCCGCTGCGAAAACTGCCAGGGCGAAGGCTCCGTGATGGTTGAGCTACTGTTCTTACCCAGCGTGTACACGCCCTGCCCCGTGTGCCACGGCACCCGCTACAACGCCAAGACTCTAGAGATTACCTATCACAATAAAAATATCGCCGACGTACTGGGATTGACCGTGGACGCCGCCTGGGAGTTCTTCTCCGAGGAACCCACTGTGCAACGCGCCCTCACGGTGCTGCGCGAAGTAGGCCTGGGCTACCTGCGCCTAGGGCAGCCCGCCACCGAGCTCAGCGGCGGCGAAGCCCAGCGTATCAAGCTCGCAGCCGAGCTTCAGCGCCCCCCTAGGGGCCACTCGCTCTACGTGCTCGATGAGCCCACCACCGGCCTGCACCCTTCCGATGTAGAGAAGCTACTGCGGCAGCTCCACAGCCTGGTAGAGGCTGGGAATACCATTGTAGTAGTAGAGCACGACATGCACGTGGTAGCGACCAGCGATTGGGTTATTGACATCGGCCCCGGCGCGGGCGACGAGGGCGGCCAAGTGGTAGCCGCCGGCTCGCCAGTGAAGGTAGCCGAGGTAAAAAAGAGCAAGACTGCCCCGTATTTGAAGCAGTTTTTGGAAGGCAAAGGCTAGAATTAATGTTAACAATTGGCTGCCAGATGAGCCTGATAGAAGATAGTAGCCCACTCTTACCATGCCCGCCTTACCTCCCGACCTGCGCCGCGCCCTCTTCGACCTACCTCAGAAAGAAAAAGACCAACTACTAGCCCGCCTCGTGGCCCAAGATGCCGTGCTGACCGAGCAACTGGCCCACCGCCTGCTCGAGGGCCCCGACGGCGTAGACAACCGCCGCGCCGCCCTGCGCCAGCAGGTAGATGACCCCGTGCGCGGCTATCACCAAACCCCTAATGACCTGCTGGTTATTCTGCGGCAGTTGCAAGCGCGCTTAGCTTATCACGCCCGTATCACCGACGATGCTTTTGGGGAGGTCGAACTGAGCTTGCGGCTGTTGGCCAATGTGTTTCAGCACCAGCCCGAGGTGGTAGCGCGGCTGCACGGCCCCACGCAGCCGCTGCTCCAGCACCTCGTGCGCCGCACGCAAGAAGCCCTCAAACAAGCCAACAAGCTGCACGCCGACTACCACCTAGAGCTGGCCGAAGCAGCCAATGCAGTGCTAGGCGGCCTCTATGCTTCGGGTGCCGCGCCGCTGGCCCGCGAGGCCGGCCTACCTAGGCAGTGGCCGGCCGAGTAGGAGGGAGGCTGTACCAGCCAAGTATTAGTAAGTATCAGTAAGCCAATCGAGCACCGGGTAGGAGCGAGATAGTAAGCTGCCTAGGTGTGCCTAGCGCATCCGGTAAGCAGTAGCATTATCCATATCTTTACAGCAGCTGTGTCTAACTATGAAAGGCTTATGAAATATATTCTTACTATCATCCTATTAGCAGTAACTCGGTTGGCCGTTTTGGCGGGGCCCCCTACTATTCCGGGTCGTCTGGTATTAAAGCTAAAGCCTACCGCTAGCCCGACGGCTGTAGCAGCAGCGCTTCGCACCCTAGGCGCCACGGGCCTGAGTCAGAAATTTCCGCGGGCCACGGCCCCCAACTCCGAGCTGCCAGGTAGTGTAGACCTGCGCCGCATCTACCAGCTGGAGGTGCCAGCTACGGCTACGCTTGCCAAGGCACGGGCCATGCTGATAGGCACCGGGGCCGTCGAGTACGTCGAGCCGCTTTATATCCGCGAGCCGCTCTACCAGCCCAATGACCTGTACGCCGACTCGGTGAATGGCCGGCAGTATTACCTGAAGCGCATCAGTGCCTACCAGGCCTGGGACTTTACCAAAGGTGATACCACCGTGGTTATCGGCCTCACCGACACGGGCATCCGCCCGAGCCACACCGACTTGAAGAATAAAATCAAGCTCAACTACGCCGACCCCATCAATGGCGTAGATGATGACCTCGATGGCTACGTAGATAATTTTCGGGGGTGGGATATGGCCAATGGCAACAACGACCCTAGCTCGAACGAAGACGGCGCCAACCACGGCTCGCTGGTAGCCGGTATCATGGCGGGCCAAACCGACAACACCATCGGGATGGCGGGCGTGGCCTTCAACTGCAAGTTTTTACCGGTGCAGGTATTTCCGGGTACCAAAACCGGCTCGTTTGCGGGTTATGAGGCCATTGTGTACGCGGCCGACCACGGCTGCAAGGTCATTAACATGTCGTGGGGCGGCCAAGGGGGCTACTCGCGCTTCGAACAAGATGTGTGCACCTACGCCGCCGTCAACAAGGATGCGGTACTGGTAGCTGCATCTGGTAATACCAACGGCGACTTGCGCTTTTACCCAGCCTCTTACGAGCACGTGCTGGCCGTGTCGGCTACTGACGAAGGCGATGGCAGGGCCGGCTTTGCCACCTACGGCTATCGCATCGACTTGAGTGCGCCGGGCAACAACATTTGGACGTCGAAGGGCTACTATGCCGATATCGATTACGGCTACGAATCGGGCACTTCGCTATCGTCGCCGCAAGTGGCGGGGGCAGCAGCGCTGGTGCGCTCGCGCTTTCCGCAGTTGCGGGCCGAGCAGGTAGGCGCGCAGCTGCGCCAATCGGCCGATACGGCCATATACAGCCTGCCAGCCAACGCGCCCTACCGCGGCAAGCTCGGTACCGGTCGCCTCAACATGGCGCGGGCCGTAGCGACCCTAGGGTACCAGGAGGCACGGGTGGTAACTAGCACCTTGGCTCCTGCCCAGCCCGCCGGCTACGCCCCCGGCGAAAAGGTGCAGCTGACTGTATTAGTCCGTAACCTGCTGCAACCCATGACGGGTCTCACGGTTACGGTAACCTCGCTGTCGCCCTACCTCACGGTGCAGCAAGCAAGCTTTGCAGTAGGCAACCTCACGCCTCTGGCCCAGCGCACCAATGCCGACCAGCCGTTTCAGCTGACCGTAGCTACCGACGTGCCGCTGAACACTACCGCCACGCTGCGTTACCGCCTCACGGCTGCGGGCGGCTACCAAACCGACCAATACCTGGACGTGCGCCTCAACCCTGACTTTGTGCAGCTCGATGCTGGTGACCTCGTAGCCAGCCTCAGCAGCCGCGGCAGCTTGGCCTACGATGGCGGCTACGACCAAAATGGCCTTGGTGTGAGCTATCGCACTGTGGGCCCGCTGCTCAGCGAGGGCGGCCTGCTATTGGCCACTTCACCAACTCGGGTGTCCGACCGCCTGCGTGCCGCGCCTAGCACCATGCGCGAATCTTTTTACACCGAGGTACCCATTCGTCGGGTGCTGGCCGGCCCTCGCGCCGACCAAGAAGCCTATAGCACCTTCCGCGACTCGCTGCCCACGGCTGCGGCGCCGCGCTCAGTAGGCGTGCAGGTGCGCCAGCGTGGCTTAGCTTGGGGGGTGCCCGCCGCCCGCCGCAATTTTATCGTGCTGGAGTATTCACTCAAAAATATAACGGCCGATACCCTCAAGCCACTCTACGCGGGCTTATTTACCGACTGGGACCTGCCAGGCGATGGCGGCCGCAACCTGGCCCGCTACGACTCGGTGCGGCACCTAGGGTATACCTACGACCCACGAGCCACCCGCCTCTATGCGGGAGTGCAGGTGCTAGGCCGTGAGCCTAAGGGTGTGTACGCCATCAATAACGGTGCCGCCGCAGGCACCCCGGTGTATCTAGGCGATGGCTTCAGCCCCGCCGAAAAATACCTTGCCCTTAGCGACGGTTTTGGCCGCGCCCACCGGTCAGCCGGTATCGACTCGGTTGGGGCCGATGTGTCGCAGGTGATGAGCACGCAAGTACCTCGCTTGGCGCCCGGCGATTCGGTCACGGTAGCTTTTGCCGTGCTGGCCGCCCCCACGCTTGCCGAGCTGCAAGCTGCCGCCGATGCGGCCGTAGCTGCCTACGTGCCGCCGCGGCCACTGGCCACCTCGCCGGCTACTGCTGCTGCCTGGCAGGCATATCCCAACCCAAGCACTGGCCTAGTGCAAGTGGTGTTGCCAGCTGGCTTTGGTGCCGCCACTGCCCAGGTGCTCAATGCGCTGGGGCAGGAGGTGGCCCGCCAGCCCCTAGGTGCTGCGGGCGGCGAGCTACGGCTCGGTGCGTTGGCGGTGGGAGTATATACCCTGCGGATTTCGGGGGCTAGCGGCAGCCTAGTGCGCCGGCTGGTACGCGAGTAAGCGGCAGCGTAACTGGCTACCACGAAACCCCTTCGCCTGACCGGGCGGAGGGGTTTCTTTGTGTTCTAGGTAGGCGCGGGTGGTGCCAGGCTGCACTATTTGGCGCTAGCCGTGTTATTCTTGCCGAGCCAATTCCCTTGGCTTTTGCTTACTTTTTACCTCCGCTATGTACGCTGCCGACATTCAACTTCGCGTTCGCTACGCCGAAACCGACCAAATGGGCTATGTCTACCACGGCAATTATGCCGCCTACTTCGAAGTAGCCCGCACCGAGTCGTTTCGCCAGCTCGGCATTCGTTACAAAGACCTAGAAGCCCAGGGCGTGGGTATGCCGGTGGGCGAGCTGCACACGCGTTTTCGCCGCCCCGCGCGCTACGACGACCTGCTTACCATTCGGGTCATGCTAAAAGAACTGGCCGAAGGCTCACGGGTGAAATTTGAATATGAAATCCGCAACGAAGCCAACGACCTGCTCACCGAAGGCTACACGCTCATGGTGTTTGTGAGCACCACCAACGGTCGCCCCGTGCCCATTCCGGACAGCGTGCGTGAAAAGCTGACGCCCTATTTTTCTGAAGCCGAGGTGTTAGGCCCCCTAGGGCCCGGCCGGGCTACTCCCGGCGAGGCACCCGCACCGGCCGCCTTCGGCAGCTAGCACTGCATGGAAAATCCGCTTGCTCGTTTCTTAACTAATTCTAACTCCATCTCGGTTTGCTCGCTCCTCCCACTCGCCGCCGCGCCTTCGTGCCCGATGTGCGCCGCCACCGCGCTTACCGCAACCTCATGGCCTGGGGCAAGCGCAAGCACCTGCGCGGCGGCCGCATCTCGGTCTACGATGTAGGCGAGCGCGTACTGCACGAGTTGCGGCTCGACTCCTTAGAAAAGCGCGCCGCCTACATGGCCTTCAACCTGACGCTGGCCCTGTTTCCGACCATCATCTTCCTGTTTACGCTCATCCCTTACATCCCGGTGCCGAGCCTCGATGTGGACATTCTTCAGTTCTTGGCCGACATCATGCCCCACGAGCTGTACGCCGCCACGGCTACCACCATCGAGGACATTGTGCGCATTCCGCACGGCGGCTTACTGTCGTTCGGGTTTGTGTCGGCCCTGGTGCTGAGCAGCAACGGCATTATGGCTCTACTCGATGCGTTTGAGAAAAAGTATCCGTGGTTCAAGCACCGGGGTTATCTGCACAAGCGCTTCATTGCCACCGGCCTCACCTTTGTGCTGGCCTTGCTGCTGGTAGTGGCCATTGCGGGCATTTTCTTCGGCACCTTCATCATCGATGCGCTAGTGTTCTACGAAATTGTGCCCGAGCGCTCGTCCGAATTTATGACTCTAGCACTGCGCTATGGCTCGCTCATTGGGTTGTTTCTCACCACCACCTGCGTCATTTATTACTTCGTGCCGCCGGTGCACGATAAGTGGCCGTTTGTGTCGGTGGGGGCATTGGTGGCCACGCTGCTCATCTTCCTGGTGTCGTTTCTGTTCACGCTCTACGTGCGCATTTTCAACTCCTACAACACGTTCTACGGCTCTATCGGGGCGCTGGTAGGCTTCATGGTGTGGCTCGAGTTTGTGTGCATGACGCTCATCATTGGCTTCGAAGTCAATGTGAGTATGGACGCGACCACTGGCCGCTTGAAAAAAATTAGTCCTTGACAATGAGCGTTGAACAAGCTGCTAGGTGCTAATTTTTAGATTTAGGCAGTGTTGGCTCCTTGTTCCTAATGCGTTGTTTTCTACTTTTGCAACCCCAACCACTCGTTTGGGACCCTAGAGAGGTGGCAGAGTGGTCGAATGCGACGGATTCGAAATCCGTTATACCGGCAACGGTATCGGGGGTTCGAATCCCCCCCTCTCTGCGAAATGGTAAAGTAGTGAGTTGGTGAAGTAGCTTCCACGCTTCGCCGATTTACCGTTTTATCATTTCATGTCTAGAGAAGTGGCAGAGTGGTCGATTGCGTCGGTCTTGAAAACCGAAGACTGTAACAGGTCCGGGGGTTCGAATCCCTCCTTCTCTGCAAAGCAAAAAGCTCGTTTCCAGGCCGGAGACGAGCTTTTTGCTTTTTTGGGGATTCCTTGGGGGACGGTTAAAAAATTGACTATCCAGTTTTGTACTTGCCCATCCAATCATACCCCTGCAACCGCTACCGAAACCCGCACCTACGTTGGCCTCACTAGTGGCTACAAGAGGTCAGGGCTGTAAAGCAGAAACCCCGCCCGAATTAGGCAGCATTTCTGCTTTATAAGAAGCGGGCCTGATAAGGTTCCACTACTTAGTACTGCACAGCAGCGCTGAGCAGTACAGTCTGATAAATAGAAAACATTTTTCTGCTGAGATTCTGGGTTTTTTCTGTAGTCAGCAATCTGAAGATAGCGCGTGGTTCGTAGATGAAAGAGCATTACCATTATTGGTTAGCTTACTTTTTTGTAGCAGTGGTACTGGCTGCAACAGTGGACAAGTTGAGATATGAAAGAGCCTTCAACTGATACTACAATCTCTCATGGCTGGCTTATCAAGTGGGCGCGCATATTACAGACAGTCTTATTAGTGACCCTGTTAATGCTGCTTTTTCACCAGCTGAACCTACTACCATCCCCCGAAAGTGATTCTACTTCCGCCGGGGAGCAACGAAGATTGCACGACTCCCGCCTCAGCCAGGCCGATGGTGTGCGCCTGTGAGTGGCTTGAATTGGATATAGCTTACACAAAAGCCCCGACTAGGTCGGGGCTTTTTGTCAGATGAGCAAGAAATGAAGGTGAGTTACTGTACTACGCGCTTCGTTAGGGTCTTATCGCCCGCTCGCAGGCGCAGTACGTATACACCTACAGAATAGGTGGCGCTCCGCCAGGGTGCGGGTTAGTGCCATTATCACACGCTCGGCTATTGGGATTGCTATCGTAGTACGATGGCTTGGAGCCACTCAGTACGGGCGGCTCCGCAATGCCCTAGTGACTGTTGCCAATCGTGGCGCCAGTGTTAGATGTGCCACTACTGCCGCTACCGCCGCCGTTCATGCTAGTGCCAGTCTCAGTGCCGCTCGAATTAGGACTACTCGTACCCCCGGCGGGCGTGCTTGTCGCGCCCGCGCCACCTGCGCTAGATGAGTCATCCATGCTGCTGGTCTGGCTAGTAGCCGATTCGCTGCCTTGCACGTTGCTCGTGCTAGATTCACTGCCGCCGCAGCTGCTGAGTACTAGGCCACCTAGCAGCAGAGTCGCTAGGGGTAAAAGGGAAATGGAGCGCTGCATAGAAATAGAAAGCAAAGGGTAAAAGCGTTAACGCTGCCTATGTATACGGTGACGAAGAGATTTTGCCGGTCAGCCCCCAAAACTGTACGGGTGATAGACGCACCCGGCCGTACGCTCACAACGACCGCGTTGCCGACGCAACCGGTACGGCTCGACTTGAGCGCACTGGTGCCAGGCGTATATGTCGTGCGCACCAGCGGCCAAGCCTTACGCCTGCTGGTTGAGTAGCGGACCAACCAACAAGTACTGCAAAAGAGCCCCGACCAACCGGTCGGGGCTCTTTTGCTTTTCTACGCCACCCGTAGTTCCTCTTCGCGGTAGCAGTCCCAATACCCATCATCGAGCCGGTACACCGGCACTCGCTGAACTAGGCCCGTAGCGGGATGGCGCTCTTTCAGGTGGCCACGCCATACTACTGGATGCGGGCTTTCCTGCGTAATAGGCAGGGCTAAACTACCTAGGGCAAAGGTGAAGCCACCTGAGGCTTGCGGGGAGGGTATTGTAGGCTCTGACGTAGGCTTAGCAATCGGCTCTTCGCACGCTTGCTCATGCCAGCCTAGCGGCTCGCCGCAGTGCTGGCACACGTCGGCAGCTTCATCAGCATAATTCAGCTCAGCTGGTAGGTCGGGATATTCTTCGCCTGCGTCCCAGGCTTGCGTTTGCTCGGCATCGGTGCGCGAGTAGCGGAGTTTTTGGGTTGCCATACTACTAAAATAAGTAGTAGAGGCGAGTCGTGACTAAGTGAGTTGGACTGTGATGGGTGCAATGCGACCCATTTTGAGACTAAGTGCACAAAAAATCAGTCCTCGAAAAGCCCTCGGCCTAGGTTAGTCGGGGCTTGCTTGTTGTTGTCTATAGTGTTTGAGGAGGTGCACCACCCTCAAATGCCTCAAAACTGACATGTCCAAAATCGCGTGTCGTCTGCTCTTGATGGCGCGGGGGAGCCTCCGTATTATTGCAGTCATCATCGTCCTGGCCAATCTTGTGCAAAAACCAGTTGTGCTCCGCTTTCGAGTAGCGAAAGGTGGTGACAACATAGGTCTTTCGGCAGGCACCATACAGGCCCTCCAGCGAAAAGTATCCACCCTTGATAGTAATTCCTTGATGCGGGTCTCCTACACCAGCGCCCCCACAGGCGGTGCATTCTACAACAGTATCATTGTAAGCCGCTAAGGCCACGGACGGCCACCCCCGATTTAGAATCAGCGCGACCCGGCGGGAATAACTCGCCTCTCCGTCTAGGGTGTCGGTTGGGGTCAGCGTTCGAAATACTGCAATAAAATCAGGGCGCTGGTCTTGATTGATATCGCCCTTTTTGAAGGACTCTAATTGGTATCCACGCGAATCTGGCCACAGCGCTTGACTTAGCAATGCGGCCGTGTCTTGCTTAGTAGCTGGGAGATGAGGGACAACTGACGCTGGCGGTATTGATGTATGTCCGGCTACTGACTGGCTCGGGTCCGCTGTATGTGAAGCGGTCTCAGTAGAGGAGCAGCTAGTAAATCTTGTCAGTAATAGCCCGCTTAGCAGTAGCAAGTGTTTCATATCACCAAGCTACTAAAAGACGTTGCACAGTTCCTAAGAGATAATTCGCTTCAACTTTTAGCCACCAATTAAATTGTGGAAGAAGTCAAAGCACTGCTGTGCATCAAGATTGATATACATATTGAAGTAGGCTTCGCCGCCATCTTCTAAGTAAACCTCCCTAGTTTGCCAGTCGTCGAAAAGCGAGTTTCCTTTAGAAAAAGCATTAATCCAGAATATCAGTTGACCACCTACTGTACTAACCCCCTATACTGACGGTGGTAATATGATAGCGGATAAAGAGCTATCTAGCTGTTACCTAGCTGCTGAGTGTATTTTGGGCGGTCAATGGAGGCCATAGTTTCTTGTATCTTGGTATAAATGCTGACCTCAGTAAACAAGCGAGCTAATTGGTTATAGTCGATAGGCGTCGCCGCGCTGCCCCGAATACGCCCCTGCGGCGCTGACCGCACGTCCGACACTACTGGCGGGTCGGCAATTGATAAGTCAGCGAGGCTTGCAGCGTTTGTCGATGTTGAAATGCAATGTATGACTGACCAAACGGTACGGACGTTTGCTCCTTTGTTAGCTTCGTAAGCCCCCAATAAGCCCGTACTCCTAGGCCCAGGCCGGCGGGTAGTTTTATCCCCACACCTACGCAGGGACCTGCATCGAAGCGATGGTAACTGGTAGTTGCCGCAGCATCAATAGGCGTCGAATAGGAACCCGCTACAAAGCCTCCGCTGATGGTTTGAGTGCCAGTAGCACGTCCCCCAACCAATAAACTGGCTTGTGGCCCGACTTCGAGATAGAATGCCCCGAGACTCGCCCGGAGCAAGATGGGTAGATTTAGGTAAGACAGCGATTGGATGTAAGAACTGAAAACGTCGCCTTCTCCGAAATAGTAGTTGTTATCCACAGCAAAGTGCTCGCGGCTAAACGCTATTTCGGGCACGAGCGACAAATACTGGCTAAGGGATATTTGGTAGAAGATGCCTGCTTGGTAGCCTAGCTTTCGCTGTGTAGTAGTGACGTTTCTACCGTCGTCAGAACTCTTGGCGATGCTAGTTAGTCCACCCCCAGTACGTAGGCCTACCTGCGCCTGCGCAGTGCTGGCCAGCAGCCAGTAACTGCTGAGTAAGAAGAATAGTCGTTTCATCAGAGAGAAAAGGAATAAGTAGTCTGATGAGGCAGTACTCCTTAGAAGGGTTGCATTAAGCCACCTGCTGCCGAAATAACTTGCCAACGGACGCTTCTTGCTATTGGGTGCGCCAGGTTCTGAGTAGGTAGCGGTATAGTTCTAACAAGCTGTAATAGAGTAGTAATACTAGGTGCAGAACTACCAAGAGTAGAGAAGTTGGTGAATGGTTGGCTGAGGGCTTGGACGAGAAATAATGCAGCAGGAGTAAAAGGAAGGGCCAGCAGGTACTAACGAGTTAGCGGCATTGTATTAAAAGGCATAGAGCGCAAAAAGTAGTGGATGACGACGTTGCGTAGCGGGCGTAATGCGACACCAGATTTTGCCAGTGGCGCTAGTACTAGTTAGCTTAGTAGAAGATTTAGCCTGTAAGCTTATGCCAAAGCCCGACCGAAAACCTGACCCCGACTTTGAGCCGGACTACGACACGGCCGATGTAGAATATGACGATGCATTGCCGACTTACTACCATGAAGTAGCTGATATAGAATACGAGACACCAGCCGACCCTGACTACGATGACATCGCGCAAGGAAGCGACGAGGCGGAGCTGGCCGACCCTGACTATGAAGAAGTGCCTCAGGTGCCCGCGCTAATTGAGCCCGAGCCAGTGGTAATGCAGGCTGCCTCAACCTTATTTGCCTTTGAAGTAGGTCGGGCCGTGCTGCCCCTCACGCAGGCGCTGCCGCACACTGTGGTTTGGCGTGGGTATTTAAAAGAACCTCACCCAGTGACGGGACTACTGCGCCGCGTGCCTGTATATCGGCTAGCTGATGGCTACTGGGACTGCTACCGCGAAGAAGAGTTGCAGGTAGCCTAATAAGTAAAGAGCCCCGGCTGGTGAGGTCGGGGCTTGCTGTTGAGTTTATCCCTATGCTTGTGTAGTCTTCGGGCTAAGGTTGTTTTTATAGTTTGGAACGGCTCATCTGCTTTAGATGAGGTTTTTATAGCTGATGTGGGGTGCTAAGTGGCCAGTTCTATGGTAAGCTCACGGTCATTAGGAAGATAGTAGAGCGCCATCATATACAGTTCTTAACATTGAACTAGGTGAATGCTGCTGCCAGAAGACGGCATGCGAAACTTAGCGGTAAGTGAGACAAATAGAGCGTGTTAGTCGTGGCAAAATAGTGCATAGTAGATTTTCTAGTATAAATCTGTGGGGATTCTGTTGTAATTTGTGGCTGCATACAAATTTTACCAAGGATGCGCTACCTGTTTCACGACATCACCTATCAAGACAAAGTCATTCGCTTTATTAAGCCTCTAAATATCGATAGTGATGGTGCGCGTATCACGACCAGCATTGCTGAACTGCAAGTCATCGGGCGGTATTTAGAATACAAGGAGCCTAATACCGTCGTCATTGCTCTCCTAGGTCGTGGCATCATTGGCTGCTCTAAGGAAGATAAAACGAGGGGGCCTGTCATTCAGGCATTTCAGAAAAATTGTAAACGCTTGCCTGATGCAAGCTATGTGTGGAAAACAGCAGAGCTTGTTATAGATTAGAGTAGCCCTTGCTTATCAAGTCAGCATTTACCTCTGGCGCGCGAAGAAACTGTATGCCTTTGCTAACTATTAGAAAAGCAAGGCTCAATGGCTCACTAGCAGAAGCGAAGTTCTATTCTCCGCAGTACTTTTTATTACCTGCGCAAGCCTCGAATACCTCGTAAGTAGTGAAGAAGCCGCTGAATGACCTAGGGCCACTTGGTCGGAAAAGGTAAGGTTATCTTCGGTCATGAAAAAACTCTTATTTCTAGGGGCGTGCCTGCTGGCATTGGCTTCTAGGCCAGCTGAGGCGCAGACAGGAGGGCCAGAGGTGCTAGTAGTGCGAATTACGGAAGGGGTTCGGCGTGTTAATGTGAGTATTACCCGGCCTGATGGGAAAAGCGAGCAGCTCGGTTTCGAAAACGGAGCATTTGGCGAGCGCTTAGACAAGTCGGGGCAAGGCTATCAAAAAATCTTTGCGACGTTGTACCAGCAAGGCTATCGCCTGCAGAGTACCTTCAGCGCAGAGGCAGCAGCAAGTGATGTGCGGACTACGCTGGTCTTCGTGAAGGGCCAATAACCTACAAGCGCGGTTAAGGAAGCAAGCGCTTCGTGCGCTGTTGCGGCTCTTTGTTTTTGCTGCGCGCCTATGCGCCTAAGCAATCGGTTGGCGGTAAGTCCCCTAGGTGCTCTAGGGGCAGGCCTGCCTCATGAGCGAATAGGTAGGCGCCGCATAACTTCACCGCACAAGCCTAGTAGGCTACAGTACGTTCACGCAGTCTTTCCTTTCTTATGGACCAACAGCAAGACCTGATTCGGAAAATATACGCCGCTTTCAATGCCCGCGATATTCCTACCATCCTCGCTACGTTTGACCCGCAGGTGCGGTGGTCGCGCGCGTGGGAGGGCGATTATGCCGTAGGCCACGAGCAAGTGCGAGACTACTGGCTGCGGCAGTGGCAGGAGCTAGACCCCCACGTAGAGCCCACTGGCTTTGCACAACGCGAAAACGGCCAACTAGAGGTAGCCGTGCAGCAAGTAGTCAAAGACTTGCAGGGAAAAGTAGTGTTTGACGGCCCGGTGAAACACCTCTACACCATCGATGCCGGCTTAATCAAGCAAATGGATATCGAGCAAGTGTAATACCACTGGCAAGCAGTATAGGTAAAAGGCCCCGCTCAGCACGGGGCCTTTTTTGTGGCCCTTCATCTATCTATTATTCCACATTGGTGCGCTGCCAAATACTCAGAGTACGTGATGGCTTGTCTAGATAAATTATCGGAAAGGCTAGGTGACCAGCGGCGAGTGTTGTATGGATGATAACCCTAGGTAGGCTCGGCAGCCGCAGGCAATGGAGAGGTATAACAATGCACAGTTTGCCAACCAGTAGAATAAGTAGAATGCAATAAATAAATTAATCGCTATGCAGTTAGCACAACTATAGGCAGTAGTTAAATATATTTGTTGTCTTGCTCTTAACTATATATTTGATTTTAGCTGCTTCTGTGAATAATTATACTTCTGCACCTGGCTCACACTTGCATTTCGAAAACGCTGTTGGGCGGGTTCTTGTGCACCCATCGGGGCTTTACCTTGCCATTGAGTACTATACCGGCCCCCGAATGCCTACAGAGCTGCAGGCTTTTCTGCTGCAGGCGGGCTATATGCTATCACGATGGGGCTGGGACAAGCTCTTGACGGCACACTTATCCATGCCTGATTTCACGCCGGAAGAGATAGAAGAAATCAAAGCGTATTGGCGCGCAAACGTGTCTCAGTCTCCTAGCCTGCTTTATGGAGCTTTGCTGCTACCTCACAAGGTGTTTGCCCAGCTGTCTTGGAGCGCCAGCTTCGCTGGTACTAAAATGGCAGTGTTAAGCTAGGCCCTCGCTTTTGTGGCGGTGGCCGCTGACCTAGACGGTTGTGGCTAGTATGCTGGGCTAGTGTAGATTGGCGTGCATGTTGCCGCACTCGGTTACTTCGCAAGGCTCCCAGCCAAAGTAGCGCAAGTGGTTGTAGGCGTCGCAGTAGAAGGTGCGGCGGCTATCAGTTGTCACCGAAGCAAGTCCGCTGCCCTGTTTGGTGCTGAACGAGCAAAACTCGTTTGTGTTCCAGTAGTCGTCTAGCCAGGCGTGTTGCCATTGGATACCGTCGAGGTACAGCATTTGCAGGCGGCCATCGTAGCCCTGGTACAGAAGGTGAGTGCCGTCGGGGGTGCTGGCCAGCGAGCCTTTTACCTTGTAAGCCATGGGGTAGCCCGTGTCGCCATAGGTGTAAGGGGCCATCGGTAGCACCGCAGTGGCAAAGTGCCCCGTGCGCTTGTTGCGAGTTACGCAGCAGATGTTATCATCCTGGCTTACATAAAAAATACCGGTTGCCGTAGCAACGAGCGCGGTGGGCTTGGCAGCCATCGGCTGGGCACTGTCGACTCGGGCATGAGTATAGGCCTGGCCGTCCCACCAGTACGCTTGTAGCTGGTTGTCTTGGCCGCGGTAAAAAATGCTGCGCGTGCGCTGGTCGTATACAAGGTCGCCGGCTACGTCGGTAGCGCTACCATTGGGAATGCGGAGGGGGGTGGTGGGGGCGTATGCAGCGGTCGCGCTGCTAGAGTAGCAGCTTGGGTCTATTGTAAAAACTAGAATTGTTGCGTGCTGGCTGCGGTATGCGACAATGCCCTCATCGGCTAAGATGGTGACTGCCCCCGCCTGGCCATCGACTAGCTCATTGCCCTGCCCGGCCGCCCCCGTGAGCCACGTGTGCTGCCAGCCACCTAGGGCATCGAGGTAGTAGCCTTGTAGGCGCCCATCGGCCCCCTTGTACATGGCCAGCTGAAGGCAGGGGATATAGGCTACGTCGCCCGCCACGTCGTAGCCGCTGGTATAAGGTAGCGCCGTCACGGTCCAGTCATTGCCGCGGGCATTGTGGGCCAAATAAAGCCGGTCGTTAGTGCCGCGGTAAAAAACTTGGGTGCTGGCTTGTCCGGGTAGGGTCTTGCCTACGGCAATAGAACCGGGCTCGGCGCTCACTTTAGCCCAGGTAGTGGTGGCTTCTGGGTCGCGGTCCGAGCTAGGTTCCCAATTGGGTACCGGCTGCGAGATGTCGTGGTTCAAGGCTTCGTACGAAGACTTGTAGCTGCTCGCGTCCATGACATAGTCGTCGGGGCAGGTGCCGTTGACCATGCAGGTCGGGCGCAGTAGGCGCACGTAGTCTACATCCAGCTGAAAATCAGCCGTAGCGTTAGTCCACGAAGTGGTTTGCAGGTTGATGAATAGCTCGCTCCATTGCTGCACGCTTTGGATAGCTGAGCGCGGCACGGTTTGGATTTCGCGGCCGTTGAAGAAAAACGTGATTTTGGCGGGCGTCCACACCATGGTGTAGGTATTGTACTGCCGGCTGAGTAGGGTGGCTTGGCTCCACCAGGGGTCCGACCATAGCTTGGAAAGGCGCCCGCAGTTAGGATACTGCTGCGTGCTGCTGGGGTGGTGCCAGTCAATCACATTGGTGAGTAGGCCAGGGTTGCTAGGGTAGGCGTAGGGCCAGTTATCGATGCGGGCGCCGTCGAGCATGTCTATTTCGGTGCCCTGGTGGGCCCAGAGCCAGAACGTGGGCCAGGCATCTTCCCCATTGGCGGGTAGCTTGAGGCGGGCTTCGTAGGCGCCGTAGGAGGGCAGCACAAAAGGTCCTACTGAGCGCAGCATCCCCGAGCGGTAGCGCACGTAGCGTGGTGCGCCGTTGCTGTAGGTGCCTTTCTGTACACTCAGTGGGTTGCCCTGCGCATCGCGCCAGCGAGTGGCCCGCAGGTGGGCCGCCCCGCCCGACACCGTCACCAGCGACGAGTCGCTGGTATCGTACCACTCACTGCCCCAGCCGGCGTACTGGTCCGTGCCGCCAGGGCGCACCTGCCAGAACTTAGGGTTGGGCCGCCCCGTGCCCGCCGAGTCGTCAAACTCATCGCGCGCCACTATTGTCCACCCCGAGCTTGGGTTCGAAAAATCGAGCCGAAGCTTGCACTGGGCAGCGGCAGGGCGCGGGGCCACTCCACCTCCGAATAAGGCTAAGAGAAGTACTAGGAAGGCGTGCCGCAGCCGGGTGGATGCCATGAACAAATGAAAACGAAAAGACAGAGCAACAAAGTACGCGGCCCGGCCATGCCACAGTCGGCAGTACTTGGTAAAAAGAATTAAACGCCTTCTTGCAAGGTGTAAACACGTTCTGAGTAGTGACTAGCATACACGGGCGAGCGGCTGGTGCATGGTAGCGCATAAACTCCAAGACTCCCTGCGTTGCGAGAAGTCGCGTTATTTAAAAGTTATATCGTTCATGAGTGCCCCGCGTGATTATGCCCTGCCTAGGGCTGCGGCGGCATTTGCCTCTAGCTAGCAGTGGCCTTATTATTCGTAAGTTTACCCCCCAAACACTGGCGGTTAAGGCTTGCTGACTAAGCTGGCTTGCTCCGGTAAAAGCCTTATGGCGCTTTCTTCGTCCGCCACTCTTCGCATTCCGCAAACTGCCCCCGTCATTGCGGCCCTGCCCCCCGCGGCCGAGCGCCCGCAATGGTCGGTGATGATACCAACCTACAACTGCACCCCTTTTCTGCGGGAGACGTTGCGGAGCGTGCTGGCGCAGGACCTAGGCGCCGCCCACATGCAAATTGAAGTGGTTGACGATGCCAGCACCGATGAAGACGTAGCCGCCGTAGTGGCCTCCCTTGGTGCAGGCCGGGTGCAGTACTACCGGCAGCCTACCAATGTGGGCAGCCTGCGCAATTTTGAAACCTGCCTCAATCGGGCCCGCGGCCGTCTGGTGCACCTGTTGCATGGCGACGACCGCGTGCGGCCGGGCTTTTACGAGCACCTAGGCCAGCTCTTTGCGCAGCACCCGGCAGCTGGTGCCGCATTCACGCATTATGCTTCCATTGATGAGCATGGCCGCAAGGTGCAGGAGTTTGGGCCCGTGCAGCCAGTAGCCGGTATTTTGCCCGATTGGCTGCCACGTATTGCCGAGGCCCAGTACATTCAGTATGCAGGGATGGCCGTGCGGCGCGAGGTCTACGAGCACCTAGGAAGTTTCTATGGTACCACGTGCGGCGAAGACTGGGAAATGTGGGTGCGCATAGCCCGCCACTATCCCGTGGCCTACAGCCCCGAAATGCTGGCTGAATACCGGGGCCACTCGGGCTCCGTGTCCTGGAAAAAAGCCCAACAGGGCCAGCTACTGTCCGACTGGGCACACGTCATTGCCCGCATCGAGCAGCATTTGCCCGCAGGCCAGCGCCAAAAAATAGGGCAGCGCGCCCGCAGGCGTAGCGCGCAGCTAGGCATAGGCGAGGCCTACCAGGCACTCGCCCACACCAAAAGCTGGCCTGCGGCCCACGGGGTGCTGGCGCAAGCGCTACGCCTCAGCCAGCACCCCGCTACCTATTACCACGTGCTGAAGTTTTACGCCAAGGTGCTGTGGCACTGGCGCCAGCTAGGCTTGTAGGGCCCGGTAGCGCGCCAGCGCCTCTAGGCAAAAAGCAGTAGTAATTTCTTCCGAGCCCCAGCCCAGTACTCGCTTGGGGCCGCCGTAGTACACCAGCCAGCGCGGCCAGTGGCCGGGGGCCTCCTGCGCGCGCAATAAAAAATCGACGGCTGGCCCTAGCTCGGGCGGCGTGGCGCGCCAGTTTAGGAGCGTGCACACGGCCCAGGCAGTGTCAACTATAGTCTCGCCTAAGCGGCCATCGGGCTTGGCCGTGGCCACAATGCGGTCGATAACGGGCTGGCGAGCTGGCGCTAACTGGGTGATGCCGCGGAAGTAATTGCGCGAAATGAAATAGTATACAAAATGCGCGTCGCGGTACCACAGGTCGCAGTCGGCCTCGCGGCCTTCGGCAATAATGCGCAGCAGCCAAGCGATGATAGGCTGCGTTTCGGGAATGTCGCCTAGGTAGTATAAGACGTTAGCATTTACTACTCCATCCACATCGTTGCGACTGGCCTCGACCCCTCGCCAGAACGCGATACTCTGCACAGGTCGGCGTAGCTCGGAGAGGGTAATGCGCCAATACGTGCGATTGGTTTGCCAGCGCAGCCGCAGCGAAAACCAGCTGTAAAACAGGCCGCGCCGGTCACGGTTAGCCAGCAGCAGTGGCACGTTGGCAGGGTAGGGCCAGTCGAAGCCGCGCGCGCGCAAAAAATCCGATACGCAGGCCGTGTCATCAGCGTCGGGTAGGCACAAGTAGCGTAGGCGGTGCAGTACGGTAAAGTGGCTCCAGAGACCACCTCGGCTCACTTGGTACTGCAAGAAAGCGGCGGCCTTGCCTAAGGCCTCGTCTATAGCCGGATGCTCAGCTAAGAAGAGCAGGCAATGCCCAATCAGTGCCGTCGGAAAAATAGAGCTATCGGGCAGGCACCACTCCTGCATGGGCGCATCGGGGGCGCAGTATGCGCAAAACTCACCGTTGGGATACTGGTGCTGGTGCAGGTAGGCTACGCCCCGCTCTAGGGCGTCGTCGAGGGCAGCTGGGCTTACTAAGGCCATGTTACGGGTACCGTGATAAGTTGCTGCACCATCTTTTGCGCATTGGTGGCTAGGCTGGCGGTATCAACTATTTGCAGCCGAGTAGGCGAGTTTTCCCAGCCCCACAACGCCAGCGGCTGCAAGGACTCAAACTCAAAAATTACGGTTTTAACCAAGTAGTCGCCCGCCGTGAGGGGTAGGTTTGGTAGGCGGCAGCTGAGGGTATGCTGGCCCGCAAGCAGCATCGTAGGCTGCGGGGAGTAGGCTCCCGTAATGCACACGTGCCCATCACTGGTATGGATAAAGAAGGCCCAGCCTGCATTTTCGCGCGCCCGAAACGACTGGTAAGTGAGCGTGAGCTCTACCTCATCGCCAACCTGCACTGCGGTGCCCGCAACTTGGCCAGCTAGCGCCACGCCCTCAATGGCCACTGGCCGGGCCTCGCTCAGCGTCGCTCCGGCGCCCGTGGCCGAGTCGGCTGCTGCCAGGGCCGCCAGCTGCTGCGAAAAATAGTAGTCGAGTGCTTCCGTAGCGGTACCCGAAAACGTGATGCGGCCTTTGTCGAGCACCACGCCCCGCCGGCATATCGACTGGATGTGGTGCGGCTGGTGCGACACCAGAATGAGCGAGCCACCCGCAGCTAGGTAGCTCATCATGTGGTTGATGCACTTTCGCTGAAAGTCAAAGTCGCCCACCGCCAGCACCTCATCCACGAGCAAAATATCGGGGTGCAGGTGCGCCGCTACCGCGTAGGCTAGGCGCGACACCATGCCCGAGCTGTAGAACTGCACCGGCATGTCGATGGCCTCACCTAGGCCCGTAAACTCGATGATGGCGGGTAGCAGCGGCGCGATGCCCGCCCGCGAAAAGCCCATGAGCGCGGCCCGCACAAACACATTTTCGCGGCCCGTGAGCACTGGGTCGAGCCCCACGCCTAGCTCGATGAGCGCCCCCACTTGCCCCAGCAGGCGGATAGAGCCTGTATCGGGTTTGATGAGGCCGTTGAGCAGCTTGAGCAAGGTGCTTTTGCCGGCCCCGTTGGCGCCGATGATGGCCAGCGCCTCGCCGCGGTGCAGCTCAAACGACACGTCTTGCAAGCTCCAAAACTCGGCCCGGCGCAGGCCCGCAGCAGGCCGATGGCGGCGGGGCCAAGTTTCGGCCGCAATGTCGCGCAAGCCATACCACAGTGAGGTGCGCAGGTGGCCGCAAAACTTCTTGGATAGGTTGCGAACTTGAACTACTGGTTCGGACGTAGCGGTAGCGGGCATAAGGCAATAAGAAAGCTTAAATCAAAAAGGCAGACGGGGCCGACTAGAGGCGAGCAATGAGGTGCGGCCGCGCCAGGCGGTACACCAGCCAGCTAGCGCCCAGCAGCCCCACGGCCATCACGGCCACCAGCCCAAAGCCCGCCGCGGGGGCCATTTCTCCGGTCAGCACCCAGTTGCGGGTAGTGGTGAGCAACGGCGTCACGGGGTTGAGCACCGTAAGCCAAGCCGCCGCCTTAGGAGGTGTGTACACGATGGGCGTAATCAAAAACCAAAAGCCTAACGCCATCGACACCGCGCTAGAAATATCGGCGTATAGCAAACTCACGGGCGTCAGCAGCCACCCTAGGGCCAAGCCCAGCACTAGCAGTAGGCCCAAGCCCACCGGCACCAGCAGCAGGCTGGCGTGCCACGGAATATGAAACCATACCAGCACCGCCGCCAAAATGAGCATGCGAATGGCTTGGTTGAACAGCACCATGCCCATACCCGCCACGATGAATGCCTCGTGCGGTACTTTGACCTTGGCAATAGTGCCGCGGGCACTCTGCAACTGCTGCAGCGGGCAGTTGAGGGCTTCCACAAAGCCCTGCCAGATAAATAAGCCGGCCAGTACGTAGGCCGGGTAGGGGCCCGCCGTAGCGTCGTAGCCCTGAATGATGTGATTCTTGCCTAGGTATGTCCAGGTGAGGCCCGTGAGGATAGGCGGCAAGAGCATCCAGAAATAGCCCAGTAGGTTTTGGCGTATCTGCACCCGCAGGTTGCGCCGAAACAGCTGCCAGCCAATATGGTGCACCAGCCGCAGGTCGTGCAAAATCTCTCGGCCAAAGGCGCGAGGCGCCTGCAGCGGTGAGTACGGCGTGTAAATAGTTTCTTTCATTTGGAAAGTAGCCAATACCTTTAGGTAAGCAGTACACTAGTTTGCACCAAAAGGTATGAGTCAATTAATTGTGGAAAGGGCAGCGGTAGAGCCCGAGCGTCCGCCTGGGCTGCTGGCCGTGGCCCGCACAAATGAGTGGTGGGTTGGAAAATTTGCGCCCGTGCTAGCCACGTTTTATGCTACTGCTAGCCTGGGGCAGCGCCCGCTGCTGCCGTTGCTGGGGCACCTAGGGCTGTTGCTGCTGGCGCTGTTGGTGGGCGCCATTTACGTAAGTGTACTCAATGACTGGACGGACCTGCGCGCCGATGCGGCAGCAGGCAAAGCCAACCGGCTGGCGGGGCGGTCGCCTGGGTTTATTGGCTTGGTGCTGGGGAGCTGCGTGCTGGGGGGCATAGGATTTGGGCGTTATTTCTGGCAGCTCAGCCCCACGAGTGGGCTGCTGTACCTAGGGGCCTGGGTGGTGTACTCGCTCTACTCGCTGCCCCCCGCGCGGCTCAAGGAGCGCGGCTTTGCGGGCGTGCTGGCCGATGCCAGCGGGGCGCACGTCTTTCCGCAGTTGCTTACCGTGGCGGCAGTGGGCCAATGGACGGGGCAAGCCGTGCCGACGCTTTGGTGGCTAGCCATAGGTGCTTGGGCGCTGGCGTGCGGCATACACAACATTTTGTGGCACCAATTGAGCGATGCGGAGGCCGATGCGCAGGCGCAGCTCGACACGTTTGTGTGCCGGCGCGGGGTGCGCTTTGCCCAGCGCCTAGGCCATCTGGTAGTGTTTCCGGTAGAGGTAATAGCATTCGGGTTGGTGTTGGCAATCAATTACAATGCGTGGGCGCTTGGGCTGCTGCTCGTGTATGCGGGGCTCGAGTGGTGCCGGCTGCACGTGTATGGGCACCGGCCCACCGTACTGCACTCGCACCGCCGCATTGTGCTGAGCGATTATTATCAGTTCTTCTATCCACTGGCCTTGCTGGCTTCCCAGTGCGGGCGCTACCCCACCGATGGGGTAGTGCTGGGGCTGCACCTGCTTTTGTTTAGCAGCTACGCTTGGCAGTTTGCGCAAGAAGGCCGGGTATATCTGCTGGTGCTGGGGCGTAAGCTGTCGGCTGGTCGGTTATGAGGTCGCTGGCAAGCCAGGGCTAGGCTTGTGCAGATATTTCTGCAGCTGCAGCATGCCTCGTTCAACGATTGCCTTCGTGGTGTTCCAGGGCGCCAGGCGCATAGCTGTGGCAGCATGCTGCAGCGTGTTCACCAAGCCCGGCCGGTTGGCCCAGTTGAGGCAGAGAAAGTTGAAATGATGCTCGGCGATGCGCGCCCGAAACACGCGCTTTTCGGCGGGTCGCAGCTGATGCTGAAAGCGCTCTAGCATGAGGGGCTCGTCGTGCAGCCCAATATCCCGGATGAGGGCGGTGTCAAACCGGCCGTCGTAGATATTGGTGTCGTGCACGTGCTTGAGCCAGTGCGGCTTGAGGGTAAAGGCAGCTTGGCACGGCCGACTTAGCACTGTATCGAGCAGCAGACACCAGTCGTCGGCAATGCGCATTTGCTCGTTCCAGGTTCCGGCCAGGGCCGAGCGCCGTATCACGAGCGCCGACGAGGGGGAGGGGCACGTTTCGATGGCTAGCTGGCGCACCTGGGCGGGCGTCAGCAGCCACCAGTCGTCGGCTAGGGTGGTGCAGTAGGCCCGGCGCTGCGCGGGTCGGTCGTAGAAATGAGCAAAGCCTTGGGTGTCATAAGTGCCCACCCAGTTGAGAAAAACCAGGTCGAGGTTGCGAGCGGCGAGCTGCCCCACGCTGGCTGCCAAGAAGTCGGCGTGCCACTCATCATCCGAGTCGAGCGAGGCAATGTAGGTGCCGCGGCAATGGCGCAGGCCAGCATTGCGGGCCGCGGCCTGCCCCCGGTTGGGCTGGTAGTAGTACTCTATCTTGGTGGGGTAGGCTTCGCAAAAAGGCCGCACCTGCGCCCGCGTGTCATCGGCCGAGCCATCATCAATAATAATCAGCTGCCACTGCTCGTAGGTTTGGGCCAGCACGCTGCTAATGGCCTTCACCAGCAAGTGCGCCCGGTTGTAGGTGGGCATGATGATAGATACAACTTCTTGATTCATAGAGCGTGGTTCTGGGAAGGCGTAGCAAGTGAGTAAGCCAGCTGTAGTAGTTGCTGGCTGAAGTCGGCGGCGGGGTCGGGCGGCACGGTGGCCCAGGCATGGCGGGCCGCTTGCGCGCCCAACTGCGGCCAGTCGGCGCGGCGGGCCCAGGCGCGCGTCAGGGCTTCGTCGAGCGCGTCGATGGTAGGTGCGGTGGCCAAAAAGCCAGTCACATTATCGACTAATAGCTCGGCTATGCCGCCAGCTGGCGTGGCAATAGCCGGGCGGCCGCACAGCATGGCCTCGACTAGGGCCAGTGGCAGCCCTTCGTAGCGTGAGGGTAGCACTAGCGCGTGGTGCGTGCGCCAGATGCCAGGCACGTCGGCCACCTGCCCGGCAAAGCTTACTTGGGCACCGATGCCTAGGAAGTCGGCCAGCTCTACCAAGGCCTGCCGCTGAGGCCCCGCCCCAAAAAAAGTGAGGTGTAGCGGCTGCTCCCGCCAGTGTGGCCGCGCCAACACGTGCAAGAGTAGGTCTTGGCCCTTGTCTAGCACATCGAGCCGGGCCACACAGGCCAGCTGCCACACGCCTGCTACAGGCGGCGCGGGCAACTCGCCCCCATAGGGTACGTTGACCGGGTTGAACACCACACTGGCCCTAGGTAGCGCTAGCGCAAGCTGGCACTGCGTAAGCGCGAGGTTGTGGCGCGACACAAAAAAGCAGTGCTGGGCTGCCTGATAGGCCTGCTGCGCCGCTTGCCGCCCTTCGTCATATACCAAGAATATCTCGGCCGCCTTTTGCGCCACCAGCGCGTAGGGGTGGTGTAGCCGCGCACACAGCTGCGCCAGGGCAATGCCATCGAGGTTGCTGCCCTGCGAAATAAGAGTGAGGTGCGGCTGCAATTGGTACAGGGCCTGGCCCAGCAGCTGCTCGGCCTCTAGGGGTTGGGGCCGCCACCGGGCCGGCAGGGCCCGATGGTGAAGCCGCAGGCGCACAGGCGGTGGGGCTAGCAGGTCAGTGATGGTGCAGCCAGCTGCTCGCAGCTCCGCTATGCGCGGGTGCTCCGCTTGCACGTGGGTTTTAAAAAGATGCACTGCATGGCCTGCTTGCACCAGGTGCAAGGCTGCGCCGCGCCACAGCTCTTCGCTGCCGCCCCAGGCGTGCGGACACGTACTGATGATTACAAAACAAAAAGTGTCGGCTGGCTTAGCGCAGGCAGCGGCAGCTGGCAGTGGCATCTAGCAAGTAAAGGGTAAATAATAAAATAATAACAAGAATAAACTAGGCAATAAGTAGAGTTATCTTGCTAGTAAGCCAATAATTACATGAGTAAATAACGAAAGTAAGCAGAACGGCTGAGAACTAGGTAAAGCTGGGCATTTAGCCAACGGTATACTCACAAAAGCCCAGCCCTAGCAGGCTTGGGCGCGTTGCGAGTGAAAGGGTTGGTGAGGCGGGCCCTAAGTGCCGCTGGCTAGCGGCTGCCCTGGTACCGGTAGCCAGCTTCCGCGCCCAGTGGGGCGCCCGGCCGCCCTCGAACAACTTGTAACAGCACGTGTTATGAAGATGCGCACCGCGTACTTGGCGAGTGGCCGAGGCGTGAAGTGGCCTTTGGAGCACTCTTTGCTGGCTTTTGCGAGCGGCTGGCCAGCCCTAGGTGCTCTGCGTAGGCGCTTGGCTGCCCTGGCCTCACCAGGCAAGACCTAGGCAGTAGCTGCCAAGCGCGCGCAATTCATTCATTACTTTTTGTTATGCTGCAATCTCGTCTTTTCACGACTACTGCTGGTTCGGCGCTGTGGGCGCCCGAAATTCCTGGCCTCATGATGCGCCTACAAGGCAATGTTAGCCTCGACCAATACCAACTGCTGCTCAACCATGGCCTGCAGATGTACACTGGCCACCGCCACCCCGAGGCCGTGGCCCACTGGATAGTAGACTTGCGCCAGCTGAGCACCCTGCACCCCGGCGCCCATCACTGGATGGCCCACGACTGGCACCCGCGGGCGCACGCGGCTGGGCTACGCCACCTGCGCTTCGTCGAGGCCGATGCCAATGAAGAATCTATTGCCGGGCAACTGCTAGCGGCCCTAGTGCAGCTGGCCACCGATTCGGCGCTCGGCCTCACGCGGCACGATACGCTAGAGGCGGCCATTCAGCAGGCCCGAGCAGTGTCGCCGCCCGTGGCCGACTAAGGCCGAGTGCCGGGCCCTAGGGCCAACTTTCTGCGCGCCGTAGCGTTTGCCAACACCTAGCTGCTGGAGCACCCAGCAAGTCGCCTAGCCTGGCCAGCCCCCAGTGGGTTGCGCCTAGGTGGGCGCAGCTATGGTATTCATGCAACATCCTATGTCGAAGCTGACAGCTAAAACAGCCCTCGTAACGGGGTCCGATTCGGGTATCGGGCAAGCCACCGCCATCCAGTTTGCCCAAGAAGGGGCTAATGTGGTTATCGTGTATCACACCGACCAGCAGGGGGCCGAAACCACTCGGCAGGCCGTAGAGGCCGCTGGCCAGCGTGCCCTAGTAGTGCAGGCCGACGTGAGCGATGCCCAGCAAGCCGAACAGCTTTTCAAGCGGGCAGTGCTTGAATTTGGGACAGTCGATATCTTGGTTAATAATGCCGGCGTGAGTGGTGCCCACAAGCCCGTAGTCGAGATGACGCCCGCCGAGTTTGAGCACACCATCCGCACCGACTTGTTTGGGCCGTTTTATCTGGCGCGGCTGTTTGCCCAGCATCGCAAGCAGCAGGGTGGCAAAGGCAAGATTATCAACGTGACCTCGATTCACGAAGAGGTAGTGTCGCCGGGCACTGCCGACTATTGCGCCGCTAAGGGTGGCCTGCGCAACCTCACGCGCACGCTGGCCCTGGAACTGGCCGAAGACGGCATTAACGTCAATAACTTGGCGCCGGGCATGATACTCACACCTATGAACCAAAAAGCCCTCGACGACCCGGCATACCGCAAGCAGGGCGAAGAGAAAATCCCGATGAAGCGCGCTGGCCAGCCCGCCGAAATTGCCAAGCTGGCCCTGTTCTTGGCCTCGGCCGACTCGGACTACGTCACGGGCTCGACCTATGTCATGGATGGCGGCTTTATGCGCATGGTAGCGCAGGGAGCCTAATGCCGCGCCAGCCCCGCATCCAGGAGTTGGCCGTGGTCAGCGACCGCCGCACGTGTGCTTTGCTCGACCAGCAGGGCACGCTGTGCTGGTATTGCCCCGAGCGTTTTGACAGCGCGGCTGTGTTGGCGCTGCTGCTCGATGCCGAGCAGGGCGGCTACTGGGCCGTAGAGGCACCCAGCAAGCAGTTTGTGCGCCGCGCCTACCTAGAGCGCAGCAGCGTGCTGGTGAGCGAGTACACGGTGGCCGGCCAGCCCTTTACCCTCACCGACTGGCTACCGCTAGAAGATGACTTCACGGGCCTGTGCCGCACCTTTTCGCCCGCCAGCGAGGCCCTCACGCACACGTTGCGCCTGCGGCCCGACTATGGGCTGCAAGCTACTCTAGGCGAGGTGTCGGCCGAGGGCACCACGGTGCATTTTCCTGACCTAGGGCTGTGGCTACGTACCTCGCACCCCGCCCGCGCCGTAGCCGATACCTGGCAAATAACCGTGCCGGCCGGGGAAGCAGGCTGGGCCGTACTTACCGATACGGCAGACGCCGTGCCCAACCTCAGCGCCGAGCGCCTAGACCAGGCGCTCGACCACACGCTAGCAGCCTGGCGCAAGGTGGCCAGCCTGCTGCACTACGAAGGCCCCTACGAGCGGCAGGTGCAGGATTCGATGCGAGCCGTGCAGCAACTCACCTATGCAGCCACGGGCGGCATTGTGGCGGCTGCTACTACCTCGCTGCCCGAGGTGCTGGGCGGCGCTCGCAACTACGACTACCGCTACGTGTGGATGCGCGACGTGGGGCTCATCGTCAGCGCCTTACTGCAGCTCGATGAGGTCGGCAAGCCAGAAGAGAGCTTCCTAGGCTTCGTGGCTAGCGCTTTGCGCGAAAATCACCAAACGTGCCTATCGCCATTTTATGCCGTCGATAAAACGCTGATTACCGGCGCTCGCAAACTGGCCCTGGCCGGCTACCAGGGCAGCCAGCCGGTGCAGATTGGCAACACTGCCTACGACCAGCTCCAGCTCGATGCCGACGCCAACGTGCTGCTAACGGCCAAGCTGCTTTACGACCGCTTTGGCCGCAAAGAGCAGTGGGAAACCGTGGTAAAGGTGGCCGACTTCCTAGCCGAAAACTGGCAGCACGACGATAACGGCATCTGGGAGGAAGGCACTACCAAGGCTTATACTTCATCGAAAGTGCTCGCCGCCCGCGGCCTCGAGTTTATGGCGGCCTACGCCGACACGCCCGAGCAGGCGCAGCGCTGGCAAGCGGCTGGGGCTGCCATCCGGCAGTTTGTGGCCGAGCACTGCCTCACGCGCACTGGGGCATTTGCAGTATATGCAGGTTCGCAGGAGGTGGACATTACGGCCGCGCAATTCTCGCTCTGGACCTACTGCGCGCCCGATAGCCCCGAGATGCTGGCTACCATCAGGGAGTTGGAGCAGCACTGGTGCCGCGAAAACCTGTACTGGCGCCGGCTCGAAGAGTTTGACTCGCACAAGGAGGGCGCCTTTTTGGCCGGCACCTGCTGGATGGCCCATTACTACACCGTGGCTGGCGACCTGGGCCGGGCGCGCAGCATTATCGAGGCCGTATTGCGCTACCAAAACGACCTAGGGTTCTTTGCAGAAGAAGCTGGCCTCGACGACGGTGAGCAGATGCTGGGCAACTTCCCGCAGACTTTCGTGCACTCCTCTTTTATCTGCGCTGTCAATGGCCTCAAGCAGGCGCTAGAAGGCGAGGATAGCCGAGTATGGTAGGCTGGCTCGAATGCTGTAAATACTTGCGTAGTAAGCCATAGGCTACAGGCCTTAATGAAATGTTACTAGTGCGGTCAGGCTAAAGCCCTAACTTAGCAACGCTCTACCCACTTCTGCTATGTCTGCCACTCCGGCCCCACCAGCTGTTGATTTTGCCGCTCCTGCCGATTTACTCCAAGCCGTATTGGAGCTATCACCGGTAAGCGTAGTGCTTTATAAACCGGTGCAGGCAGCTAATGGGGAGTTGGTAGACTTTGAGTTTATATATCTCAATCCGGCGGCGCAGTTGCTGTTGCAGCTACCGGCCCGTCCGGCGGGCACCACCTATCGGCAGCACTTTCCACGCAGCCTCGAAAACGGTGGGTTAGCGTTTCACCAAGCTGCATTTAGCACCGGGCAGATAACACATTTTGAAGTAGTCTACCACACGGGCGGCTACGACCGCCAGTGCCAGGTGGCGGCCCAGCGGGTAGGTGAGGAACTACTGGTCAACTTCACTGCGACGGCCACCGACGAAGCACGCCCCGCAGTAGAAGATGCCCTGCGCCTAAGCCAGGCCCGCGAGCAGCAGGCCCGCCTAGCCGCCGAGCGCGAGCGCAATCTGCTGCAAGCTCTACTGGCTCAGGCGCCGGTGGCCATTGGCTTGTTTCAGGGACCCGACCAGATAGTGGCTATGGCCAACGAGCAGCTGTGCGCCATGTGGGGGTACCCGGCCGAGCAGATGCTGCAGCGCCCCTTGCTAGAAGCCGTGCCCGAGCTGCGGGGCCAGGGTTTTGTCGAGCTCATTGCCGATGTGGCCCGCACGGGCGAGCCGTTTGTGGGCGATACAGTACCAGCGCAGCTGCGCCGGCACGGGCAACTCACCACGCGCTTCTTCAACTTCGTATATCAGCCCCTTTACGACGCGGCGGGCAACCTGCTCGGGGTACTCGATATTGCTACCGACGTAACGGCGCAGGTGCTAGACCGCGAGCGGGTGCAGGCACTCAACGAAGAACTCAGTGCCACCAACGAAGAGCTGCACGCGGCCAATGAAGAACTGCTGCAAACCAACACCGAGCTGACCGAAGCCGAGCGGCAGCTGGCTACCGAGCGCGAGCGCTTGGCCCAAGTGTTTGCCAAGACTCCCGCCCTTATCGCGTTGCTGCACGGTCCGCAGCACATTATTACTTACGCCAACCCGGCGTTCCAGCAGTTTTTTGGTGGCGTGCCGCTGCTCGGCCGCGCCTTTGCAGCGGCCCTGCCAAATGCCTATGACCAGGGCCTAGGTAGCTTGCTGCATCAGGTGTACACCACCGGCAAAACCTCCGTGGGTAGCGAGCGGCCGCTACTCTTGTCCACCGAGGAGGGCGGCGAGCGGCTGGCGTATCTCGATTTTACTTACGAGGCCTACGGCACCACTGTGCCCGAGGGTGTTTTTCTGTTTGCGTTTGAGGTAACCGAGCGGGTGCTCACGCGGCGGCAGCGCGTGGCCTACCAGCAGCTGCGCGCCGTGTTTGAGCAGGCGCCCGTAGCGATTAGTATTTTGCAAGGGCCAGATTACCAGATACAAGTTGCCAACCCGTTCATTATCGACATGTGGGGGCGGTCCGCCGAAGACTTGCTTCATAAGCCTTTCTTTGAAGTTCTGCCCGAGCTGCGCCAACAAGGCTTCGAGGGCTTGCTGGCCGAAGTGCGCCGCAGTGGGCAGCCCTACGTAGCCCAAGAAGTAGAAACTCGTCTTTGGCGCTTTGGCCAACTCGAAACCAGCTACGTCAACCTTAGCATCTACCCCCTGCGCAACGAGCAGAGTGAAGTAGCGGGACTCATTCTGGTGTTGACCAATGTCAGCGCCCAGCTGCGTGCGCGCCAGCGCGAGCAGGAGTTCAACGAGGAGCTAGCCGTAATGAACGAGGAGCTGCAATCGGCCAATGAAGAGCTGGGCGCTACCAACCTCCAACTCACGCGCACCAACGTCGACCTAGACAATTTTATCTATACAGCTTCGCACGACCTTAAAGCGCCTATTACGAATATTGAGGGGCTGCTGCAAGCCCTGCAAAGTGAGTTGCCAGCCGGCCAAACCAGCGAAGTAGCCTACATCCTGGGGTTGATGCAAGATTCGGTAGACCGCTTTAAGCGTACCATCGAGCACCTTACCGAGGTGTCGAAGCTGCAAAAGGAACATGGCCAAGGTGCTGCCTCGGTGCGCTTGGCCGAGGTTATTCAAAACGTGCGGCTTGACTTAGCGCCCCTCATCAAGGAAACGAATGCGCAGCTGATGATTGAGGTACCTGCCTTTATAACGCTCACATTCTCCGAAAAAAATCTGCGCTCGGTGGTGTACAACCTGCTCAGCAACGCCCTTAAGTACCGCCACCCCGACCGCGTGCCGCAGGTGCGCCTACTCAGTCGAACCCAGGGGCACCACCTGGTGCTAGAGGTGCAGGACAATGGCCTAGGTCTCGACCTCGCGCGCGACCACGAGTTGTTCACCATGTTTCAGCGCTACCACACCCACGTCGAGGGCTCGGGCATCGGCCTCTATATGGTAAAGAAGATAGTTGAGAACGCCGGCGGCCGCATCGAAGTAGAGAGCCAGCTGGGTCGTGGTTCTACGTTTTTTGTGTATTTCCCGCGCTAGCGGAAGGGGGTAGGTGCCCTAGGTGGCTTGCCTAGGAGTGAAAATGCGATAAAGAGAAATAGGATAAAACCGTTCTGGTGCGTAAGTTGCGCTACCATTACTATCCAGTTATTCTTTATACCGTTTGCTTATGGCTACTACCGCCTCATCCGCTACCCCTGCCTCGCCGGCTGCCGCTAAGGCCAGCCGCAAGCCGCGCAAAAAAGCCGCTCCCGCGCCGGCTCCTACCGAAGACGACACGCCGCCCGCCGACCGCCTCGACCTCATCGCCCAGGGCCTAAGCGGCAAATCCAGCGCCAAGCAGGCCATTTTCCGGGCCACGCAGGCAGCCTTTGATGTGCTGCGTCAAGCCTCACAAGAGCTGTGTCTGGAGCTGACTCACAAAATCACGACCACTCTCGACCCTAGCGTTCGCATCGAGTACTATCCGGTCAATGGCATGGAGTTTCACATCCGCTTTTCCGGCGATTTACTGGTGTTCGTGATGCACTCCAACATTGTCACTTTTCCCGACAACTTCGGGCCCATGACTACGCCCTACGTGGAGGCCGATTTTCGGCGGCGCTTTTTTGGACACATTATGGCCTACAACTTCATGGCCGATAGTATCAAATACCAGCGCATGAACGACCCCGGCTACCTGGTGGGCCGCCTGCTGGTCAACATCGACAGCCATTATTTTCTGGAGGGTGTGCAGGAGCTCGAACTGCCTGACCACGACATGAGCTCGAACCCCGTGACGGCCGATGCCATGCGCCTCTTCGTGGAGAGCGCCATGATTGCGGCCGTCAACAACGACCTCATCGCGCCGCCCATGGATGATATTCAGAAGATTACCGTCAAGCAAAAGCTCGAAAACCAGCAAGTGAGTCGCGCTAGCAAAGTCGGCTTCAGCTTCTCGCACGAGCAGCGGTATTAGGGTAGTGCTTAGTTGTTAGTGCATAGTTGTTAGTTCCTAGGTCTTCCATTTACCTAAGTACTAATAACTATGCACTAAGCACTATTAGCTATGCACCGTACCCAACTTTCTCGCGCACCTTGGCTAGCACGCCAGCGCCGTAGGCCTGGGCCTTGCGAGCACCTTCGGCTAGGCGGGCATCAAGCTCGGGCAGGTTTTCCATATAGTAATTAAATAGCCGCCGTTCCTCGCCGAAGCGGTTCAGAATAAGCTCGTACAGTTCTTTTTTGGCGTGGCCGTAGCCGTAGCCGCCAGCCTCGTAGTTGGCGCGCATAGCGGCCGTTTGCTCGGGCGAGGCTAGCAGCGCGTACAGCTTGAAGGTGATGTCCTTGGTGTGGTCCTTAGGTTCTTCTAGAGGCGTGCTGTCCGAAATGATGCTTTTAACGGTCTTGAGCAGCTCCTTCTCGGGGGCAAAAATGTCGATGATGTTGCCGTAGCTCTTGCTCATCTTCTGCCCGTCGATGCCCGGAATGGTCATTATCTGCTCATCGACCTTCGCCTGTGGTAGCACCAGCGTTTCGCCGTAGCGGTTGTTGAAGGCGGCGGCAATGTCGCGGGCTATTTCGATGTGTTGCACCTGGTCTTTGCCTACGGGCACCACTTCGGCATCGTAGAGCAGGATGTCGGCCGCCATCAGCACGGGGTAAGTGAAGAGGCCCGCATTTACGTCCGACAGCCGGTCCGACTTATCCTTGAAGCTGTGTGCATTGGCCAGCATGGGGTAGGGCGTGAAGCACGACAGATACCACGTCAGCTCCGTTACCTGCGGCACGTCGGACTGCCGGTAAAACAAGTTGTTTTCCGTGTCGAAGCCGCAGGCCAGCCAGGCGGCTGCCACGGCGTAAGTGTTTTGGCGCAGCAGCGCAGGGTCGCGCACCGTGGTGAGCGAGTGCAGGTCAGCGATGAAGTACAGCGAGTCGTTGGCCGAGTTTTTCGACAGCTCGATAGCGGGCAAAATCGCACCGAGCAAGTTGCCTAGGTGGGGGCGGCCGGTGCTCTGGATGCCGGTAAGAATGCGGGACATGGAACCTGGTATGGGCAACCGGCCGGGTGGCTGCGCCGCGGGCCTAGCCCCGGCTCGCGCGCTCCGGCCGCTGCGAGTAAGCCACGAAGTTAGAAAGCAGCGTGGGTATTGAGTGCGTGAAAAAAGCGGGTGAGCTGGGTTGGGCCCACGCGGTTGGCATCGAGCAGCTTCAATAAATCGGGCCGGTCGGCGGCGTAGGGGCGCAGCGCTGCATTGAGCTCCTGGTAGTTTTTGAGGTAGCTGCCTTTGTCGGTGTAAAGCGTAGTGGCGGTAGGCTGGGCGCCCTCGCGCACTAGGTAGGCGGTGAAGTCGCTGGCCGTGCCAAGCTGCCCGGTACGGATGCGTGAGGTGTAGCGCAGCAGCGATACCCGCCCACTGTCGAGCAGCTCCACAAATACTTTGTCCTCCTCTAGGTGGTTAAATAAGCCATTGCGCACCTCAAAGCCCTGGGCCGTGGTGTAGCGCTGCTGCCCTATGCGCAGGCTGGTTACCTCGCCAGGGCGCAACGTGAATTTCTGCCCGTTGGGGTCTTTCACCAATAGTTGCCTAGCCGATACTTTGAGCAGACCTGGGTGGCGCACCTGCGGGTCGTTAAACAGCACATAGCTGCCCTCTGCGCCTTCGGGGCCACGCAGGTTCAGGCTCACCTGCGCCTGGGCAGCTAACCTAGCACTGAAGAAAAAAGCGAAAAAAAGAGAAGCGCGCATAAAGCTTGAGGCGCGTGCCTTGGTTGTAGATACGCAAGGGGCTGCCAGCCTACTTGTAGCAATCCTTGCAATGGTCTACTCCGAAAGCGTAGAGCCAGGTCTCGTTGGTCGGATAAAAGGAGAATTAGTATTCAGGGCATGAATGAGAGCGGGCAATGACTCGATGCTAATGCTGCCGTCTTCGAGTAGCTTAACCAAATCGGGACGCTTCATAACATAGGGAGCAAGTGCGTCTCGGAAACGCTTGCCTTTCCCGGTATACACGCTCACTGGAATAGTGACAGCGGTATCCTGGTCAGCTTCCTTTAGCAAGTAGGCAGTAAGCTGACTAGATGACCCAGGCGCCCCAACGCTGTAGTCATAGCGCATCAGTGAAATCTTGCCGCTATCAAGCAGTTCAACAAATACATTGTTCTCCTCTACTCGGCTCCCGAAACCGCTTTTGGTTCGAAAGCCTCGCGCTGTAGTATAGCGACGCTCGCCAATGCGAATACTATGCACTTCATCAGGATGCCAATGGATAGTTTTCCCTTTCTCTTTAACTACTAGCTCCTTCGTGAAAATTTTTAATTTACCCGTGTAGCGCACCCTTATATTATCGACTAAAATATAAGAGCCTTCCTCTGCAGTAGAGCCAAATAGCCCAGTATTATACTGTGCCTGAGCTGATAATGCGCAGCATAATAACCCTGTAAGTAAAAATAAACGCACAAGCTTCTTGCTTAATAGAAAGTAGTAATTACACGCTCTTATCGACCAGTGCCTCTTCTTGCAGCTCGGTTGTTTCGGCGGGGCCTAGGTAGCGGTCAATGAGGTAATGTGCTAGGTACAGCAGTGGCGTCAGCAGCACGGCAGCAGCCACTTTGTACCAGTAGTTGAAGGTGGCCACGCTGAGCACTTGGGCCAGCGGCCAGTTGCCGAACAGATAAAACGCCACGTACAGCACCACAAAGCTGTCGACTAGCTGCGAAATGAGCGTAGAGCCCGTAGCCCGCAGCCAGATAAAGCGGCTACCCGTGATGCGCCGAAACGCCTGAAATACACTGGCATCGAGCACCTGCCCAATGACAAAAGCCGTGAGCGACCCCACGATGATACCTAGACCCTGCCGAAAGATGCTCTGATAGGCAAACTCGATATTGAAGGGCCGGCCCTGGCCGTCGGTCTTGTTGAGGTCGAGCCAAAAGTCGGCGGGCACCAGCTTAGTAGTACCCAGGATAACCAGGAAGGCGTATAGAATGAGGCCTACCGTGAGGAAGGTAATGCGCAGCACGCCCTTGCGCCCAAAGTACTCGTTGATAACATCGGTGCCAATGAACACCACTGGCCACACCAGCACGCCTGCCGACAGGCTGCCCGTGAGGCCAAAAGTTTTCTCGACCGAGAAGATTTTGACGCCGATAATCTCGGCCAGCAACGCATTCACTAAGAAGATGCCGCTGAGCACCAGGTAGAGTTGCTGTTTTTTGTGGGCGTAGGTGGAGGTAGGCATTGATACTTTTCCAGCGGGGCGAAGCACCCTAGGACTCTTAAACAGCTACTACCAAGCCCTCGGTAGCCAGTTCTGTATTTGGGAAAATGGCCTGCGCCTCGGCCAAATGCGCCGTCAACTGCTTGTATCGCGACGAAAAATGGCCGATGAGCAGTAAGCCTACCCCGGCGGCGCAAGCCAGCTCGGCGGCCTGGGCCGCAGTGCTGTGGTGCGTTTGGGCGGCGCGCTCGCGCAGCTCTTCCAAGAAGGTGGCCTCGTGGTAGAGTAAGTCAGCACCACGCACCAGCTCGGCCAACGCGGGGGTGTAGAGCGTGTCGGAGCAGAAGGCATAGCGCCTAGGTGGCGCGGCGGGCGTCGACACGGCCGCATGGGCCAGCGCCGGGCGGCCTGTGGCAGGGTTGGCGGGTAGGTCGTGGCCCTGGGCCAGTTGGGCCAGTTCGGCGGGGCTAAGGCCCGGCGGCAGGCTCTCCTTCACTAGCCGGTCGCGGCGCGGCTGCTCTTCAAACAAGTAGCCGCAGCATGGCACGCGGTGGCGCATGGGCAGCGTCGATACGCGCACTAGCGCATCTTCATACACCAAGGCATGTGCCTCGGTATCGACGGGCACAAACGTGAGATTGAACCCGTACTGAACGCCTGAATGCATGGCCTGCGTGGTCAGCACCAAATCGAGGCCGGGCGGGCCCACTATCAGCAGCGGCTCTTGGCGGCCTTGTAGGTGAAGCGTGCCCAGCAGGCCAAACAGCCCAAAGTAGTGGTCGCCGTGCAGGTGCGAGATAAAAATGACGCGCAGCGAGCTCAAGCGCCGCCGGTGCTCTAGCAGCCGCCACTGGGTGCCCTCGCCGCAGTCAATGAGGTAGCGACCCTCGCCCACGGCCAGCAGTTGGGCCGTGGGGTGGCGCCCGGTCATGGGGGTGGCGGAGGCACTCCCCAGAATTTGAAGCTCAAACTGCATCCTCAGGCTGTTAGCTGTTGGCTATTAGCTTTTTCAGGAGTACCAACAGCCAAAGTAAGTAAAATAAAAAAAGCTACTGACTGCCAGGCGCCAGCCCTCTAGGTGAGGGCCAACAGCTAACAGCCAATAGCTAACAGCTTAAAAAAGCTATTCTTTATCCGTGAGGTCGCGCTCGATAGAGTGCAGAAAAATACGGTCGATGCCTTCTTCTACGGTAGGCAGGATGTGCAGTACCGATTCGAGTTTGCTGATGGTAATGAGCTTCAGCACGTGGTCTTGCAGGCCGGTGAGCACCAGCAGGCCGCCCGTAGAATTGCAAAGACGATTGGCGATTAGAATGCTGCTAAGTCCCGACGAATCAGTGTACTTTACGTTTTGTAGGTCCAGAATCAGGTTGTTGGTTCCTTCAGCGTTCAGCTTCACAAACTCCGACTTGAGGTCGGGAGCTACAGTCGTATCAAGCTTCTTTTCATCAATGGTGATGACGGTGTAGCTCTCTTTTTTATCAATGGAGTACTTCATAGAGAAACGGCGGGGGGAGCAAAAAGTGCGATGCGAAAGACGAAGGTAGGAAGAAATTGGAAATTGCCGAACGGTCAATTTTAAGATATTCAGCAGTAGCTATTTACGAAAGAGGGTGGTAGGCCCGTCCGTAGGAGCGCCGGGACCGCCAAATGTGAGCGTGGCCCAAGTGCTCAGCCAGTCGGTTTGGCCCTTTAAAGCGGCCGGTGCAGGCTCTAGGTACTTGGCTACTACCAAGTAAGGCCCGCCCCCGGGTAGGCGTAACAAAACTCGACCGTTATTGTTTGCACGCGTCGAAAAATAACGCGTTTCGATAGCAGTGTTGGCCCTGCTTTTGTCGGGAGCAGGCGGGCTTGCGTCCCAAACTCGCACCAGTGCGCCGGGCACCGGCTGGCCCTGGCGCAGCACGCGTAGCGTAAGCGATGCACCTAGCCTTAAGTAATAGGGGTTTTGCTCGGGCACTAGCTCTAGAGGCAGGTTCAGGGAGTGGCGGTAAGCGGTGTCGGCGGGGCTGCGGGGTGCCCGGGCGCTAGCCGTAGCCAGCATGAGCGCCTTGGCACAGCGGCGATAAGCCTCGCGGCCAGGCTTGGTAGTAGTTTGCCCTTGCTGCTGGCGATACAACAGCGCCTTATCAAAACCCTCGGCTCGCAAATAGGCCGTAAACTTATCGGCGGGCAGCTCGCTAAAAGCCAGCGTGCTAGTGAGCGCTGCCACATGTGTGCCCGGCGTTCTTAGCGTGAGGGACGGCGCCACTGAATCAGCTAGCAGGGCTGGGCGCAGGTTAGTTGAGTCGGCGCTGCCGGTGGGCCCTAGGTGCACAAAGCGCTGCGTGCGTCGCGCTGGCCGGGGCCACGGTCGGCCCGTTAGGTTTTCGCCCAGCAGCAACCGTAGTGGCACTGGGGTGCCAACAGCTACCCGAAAACTAGCGGGTTGCAGCCAGAACTCATTGGCTAAAGCAACGCTACTAGCAAATAGCAGGCTCAGAGAAAGTAGTTTAATTGGCCTGCTGCCTCTTGTCATTGCGAGGAGGAACGACGAAGCAATCGCATTAAAAAAGCAACTGTAAGTTGAGTAGGTGCGATTGCTTCGTCGTTCCTCCTCGCAATGACAGAGAATAGGATGCCGTAGGTACCTAAGACGTTACCGCGCCTAGGTTACTGCCGCTCTAGCGCTAGGGCGTAGGCCCGGTCATAGTACACGCGCAGGTTTTTCCAGTCAAAAATATCGGCTGAGCTTTCGACGCGGTTGCGCTGGCTGATGCGCTCGCGGCGGGTAAGCAGTACGAAATTCCAGAGCATTTCGGTGAGCTCTTCGGCGGCTTGGTCGAAGCTGCGCTCTTGGCGGCGCACCACGAAGATGCCTTTGTCTTCATGCTCGGGCACGTTCTTTTGCACATAGTCGCCGAAACCCGAGAGGTCGGAGGTGATGGCCGGTACGCCGCGGGCCACGCACTCGAGCGGGGTGTAGCCCCAGGGCTCGTAGTAGCTCGGAAACACGCCCATGTGGCAGCCCCGCACAAACTGGCCGTAGTCCATGCCGAAGAGGGGCGAGGTCGTGCTCACGAAGTCGGGGTGGTACACAATTTTTACCCGGTCATGCTTGTGGTTCACGAGGTTGGCGCGCCGCACAAAGTTTAGGATGTCGTCGTCTTGGTCATTCACTAGGTTGTGGGTGATGACCGAGGGCAGCTGCGAGGTTTTCCAGCTTTGTAGGCCGCGGCGGTAGCGCAGCTTCCAGTAGTCGTCTACCATACCGTCGAGGTCGGGCAGGCGGTGGTCTTGGCTGGCGGCGGCGGCGTAGAAAAGACGCTCGCCTACTTGCTCCTCAATGGCGCGGCAGGTTTCGCGCACCTCGTCGAGCTGGGCGCGGCTTTGTAGCACCAGTGGGTTGATGCTGGTGTAGGGACGCTTGGTGATGAAAAACATCACGACTTGCCCCTCTAGGCCGCTCTGCTGGAGGCGGTGGTTGAGACGGGCCAGCGCTTCGAGCGTGAGGTCGAAGCCTTTGTTGTGGTACTCGTAGCGGCCTGAGGTGAAAAGGTAAATCGTTTGGTCGAGGTCGAAGGCGTAGCTCTGGAAGAAGTGCGCCATCACAAACTCGTGAATCTTGTCTTTGTAGAGCTTGTGCAGGTTTTGAAACTCGTGCAAGGCCACAAAGCGCTCGATGTTCAAGCCATTAGGCAGCACTGCGTCGGGTATTCTATCCAGCAAGTAGATGCATTCGCGCACCGTCAGCTCGCTCACCGTGGTAAAGACGTGGCTACCGTGGGCGGCGGCGCGCTCCATGCTCACGGCCGGCTCGATGTTGAAGTGCCGCGCCTGCGAGCGCCAATCCACAAGCATGAGGTGGTCGTAGAAATTGGGGTCGTTCATGGCCAAGTAGCGGCCCAGCAGCGTGGCGTGTGTCGTAAACACAAGGTGCACCGGCACTTGGCGGCGGCGCAACTCGGGGATGGCCACACCCGTCATCCACTCGTGGAAGTGGCCGATAACCTGGTACTGGCCCACGGTTTGCCGGGCCACTTCTTCCACAAATAGTCGTGCTAGGTCACCGAAGGCCACTACTTGGTGCAGCAGGTCGTCATTGTCGGGCGTGGGCACTTGGTGGTCGCGCCAGAGGTCAGCCTTTAGCTCGCCCAGCCGGTGATAATTCTGAAAGGGGTTGATGAGCACTGCCCTAGGGCGCCCCGTGATGAGCCACACGCCCAGGCAGATATCGTAGCCCTGGTGGTGCAGCTCGCGCACAGCCCGGGCGTAGGGGTCGTTCATGTTAGCGAGCTGCTCGTCGCTGTAGCTCTCAAACTCGCCCTGTGCCTGCTGCGGAAAGTAGGGCCCCAGCAGGCAGTAGCGGTCGCCCCAGGCAGGCACTGTAGCGGGCACCTTCGAGCGAATAACGGTGTAGATGCCGCCCACCTGGTTGCAGACCTCCCAGGCGACTTCAATCAGGAGGGAGTTGGGGAATAGTGCGTCAGGGGCGTGGGGCTGGGGCTGCATAAGCGGGTGGGATGGGCGAAAAAAGCCGGGCGAAAGGTAAGCCGCCCGGCGAAGCGCGCGGGCAAGTAAGCAATAAATTTCTTTACCTAGGCTGCCCCCCAGAGGTTACCAAAACATCTACCCCGCGCTTGCCTGTTATGCCCCCGACCTCACTTTTTTCGTCTGTCATGTCCGATACTACCAACGTTCTCACGCCCGAGCATCCCATTCTGCCGCAGCTCACGCAGCGCCGCAGCCCCCGCGCCTACACCAACCAGCCTGTGCCCGCCGAGGCGCTGGAGCAGCTATTTACTGCCGCTGGCTCGGCCGCCTCGTGCTTTGGCGAGCAGCCCTGGCGCTACTTGGTTGGCAATAAGGAGAAGCACCCCGAAGCGTTTGATAAAATCCTGCATTCGATGGGCGAGTTCAACCAAGTGTGGGCCAAAGAAGCACCCGTATTGGTAGCCAGCATCGCTAAAAAGACGTTTTCGCACGACAGCAACCCCAATGCCTGGGCCAAGCACGATGTAGGCCAAGCCACAGCCACGTTGGCCATTCAGGCCGTCGAACTGGGCTTGCAAATTCACCAAATGGCGGGCTTCTCGCAAGATGCCCTGCGCACGGCTTTCAACATTCCGGCCGACTACGACCTCGTAGCCGTGTTCACGGTGGGCTACCCCGCCCCGGCCGACGCTGTGCCCGACAGCCTGCGCGAGCGCGAGCTGGCGCCCCGCACCCGCAAGCCCCTCACCGAGTTTGTATTTGAAGGTGGCTGGCCGCTGCCCACCACCGAGCGCTACGACCAAGCCCCAGTGTAACCTAGGCGAACATCGTGGGAGTTTTAGCTAAATTTGCTGTCGGACAGCAAACTACTTGACTACCATGGTGCACGCTTGGCTACAAAAAGCTATTCTTGGTCTGCTGGCTGTTGTAGCGAGCATTGGCTTAATGCTTGGCTATGTACTGTGGCTAAGCCCTAAAGCTCGGCTAGGTAATCACAACCAACAGCAAGCTCATTTGGTACGGCTAGGTATGCCTGCTGGGCAAGCCCACCGGCTAATGGGTCCGCCGCTAGGGCGGCAACTGCTGACCGCTACGGGCGACACAATGTATAGCTATCAAGCACCTCCGCTTTCGTCAGATGGTGTGGTAACCATGACGATAAGTTCGGCGGGCGTAGTTAAAACAATAGGGCATTAAGCAAAAAGAGGCTGACAGTAGAAATGCTACTGCCAGCCTCTTTTTGCTTAATGCCCTATTGCGCTGCCAAGTCCTATAGCCCTAAGGTTAGGCTGGTGTGCTGAGCAAAGGCATTGCCCTCGCCACCACGACCAAGAGCCCGTGTAGCTAGCGTCGTTCTGGTTTACGCCGCATCGGCCAGCGGCAGGGTAAACCAGAACGTACTGCCCGCACCTAGGGTGCTCTCTACGCCCAATTCACCACCTTGGCTAGCTATAAACTCGCGAGCAATACTTAGGCCCAGGCCTGCGCCGCCTTGGGTAGGCAGTTGGGCAAAGCGGCGGAATATCTTGTCTTGGTCGGCGGGCGCAATGCCGGGGCCTTGGTCTTGCACGCTCACCCGCACATGTCGCCCATCGGGGGCCAAGCTGGCCACGATGCGCAAGTGGTCTAGCAGATGGGAGTAGCGAATAGCATTGGCCAGCAAGCTGAGCAGTACCCAGGTTGTTTTTTCGAGGTCGGCGCGCACGGCGGGGAGCGTATCGGGCACTTGCACCTCCAATACCAGCCGCTTGGGCTGTAGCTGCGGCCCGATGGTGTCCGTCACGAACTGCACCAGGCTGGGTAGGCGCACCGCCTTAAAATTGAGCTGAATCGTGCCTAGCTCTAGCTGCGACACGTCTAGCAGTTCGCCCACTAGCTTGCGCAGGTGCCTGTTTTCGCGCCCTAGGGTATAAGTAATATTATGCTGCTCGGGGGTGAGTGCGCCCGCCGCCCCGTCGTGCAAACGGTTGAGGCTAAGTTGCATAATGCTTAAGGAGTTTTGCAGCTCCTGCGATACGCTGGCCAGGAAGTGCCACTTGGCTTGGTCGAGTTGTTGGTGCTCGGCTACGTTGCGTAGCGTCAGCAGCCAGCCGCTGGGCAGAGTGCGAACTAGCAATTCATAAGGCCCCGTATTGGCACCTTGCGTGAGCGTAAATACTGGGTTAGGCTCTGAGGACGGGGCATTGAGATAGCCTAGCAACTGGCTAAATAGCGGGCTTTCGGCGGCTAGCTCGTCGGCCCTGCGGCCCACTAGCTGGGCAGCCGGTAGGCCCAGCAGCTGACTGATGGTGAGGTTGGCCACCGTAACAACCCGGTTTTCATCTAATAGCAGCAAGCCTTCGTCAAGGAGGTCAACTAGGTTAGTCGGCTTGGAGTTGGTAGCTCGCGGCCCCGCTACAGCACTAGTAGCTAAGAAATTGGTCATAGAGCCAGTAGGTTGAAAATGAAGTTGGTGGCTTTCGGTGGCTGGCACGTAGAGCACGCAGTCTAGCAGCACCAGCGCGCTCGCGATAAGGAGCCCCGCCGCTAGCCGGAGCGCCGGCGGCATGCCCTCGGCGAGTGCGTAGTCGGAGTGCGCGAGCGTGTTTAAGATATAAATACCGAGTAGCAGCAGTAGCCCTGCCGCCACACTTAGCAAGCGTTTGGTTAGCAGATTCATATACTAAAAAATGTGTGGCCCGGCTAAGGCCTCTCGCCTGGCTTGCTATCACCTAGGGAGAGGCCAGCCGCAGTAAGGCTGGGTGCCAGACTGCTTACAATAAAGGCTCGGGCCAAGTGGTACAAAGCCAGTGCCGCACCACCTTAACTATTCTTTGATTTGCTTATAAATAATTGTTTGATAAGGTTCTATGAATTGACAAGGTGAGCTGCCGATACTTGCTTGGGCGAGTAGCTCGGTAGCATTTCGCTAGGCTTGCTTGCGTTTTGCTAGGGGCCGAAAATGGCTGATAGCAAAAAAGCTCTTTACCGGGCACCAGCGAACTGATACCCGGTAAAGAGCTTTTATTAAAACCTAGCCTTGGGCTAGCTGCGCGATAGTATAACCACGCCGTAGGGTCCTAGGTCGAGGCTGCCGTGCTGTGCAAAGCCATCGTACTCGCCACCTTCGGCGTTGGTGCCGTAGCACGGGAAGTCTTGGAAATCCTGGTCGTAGCCGTGCCAGTCGGAGTTGAAGCGCACCGTCCAGTTGCCGTCCGCAGGCAGGCCGATGGTATAGCCCTGGTAGGGCTGGTTGGCAAAGTTGGCGATGACCACGGTCGCATTCTCGGGGCTATCAGTCCAGCGGGCGAAGGCCACGACTTTGGCGTCGTTGTTGACGTGGAATACATTACAGCCCTGGCCGCGCAGGCCGGGCGTCACGCCGCGCAGGTCGCGCCGCAGCGCGATGAGGTCGCGGTAGAGCTGCGTGAGGCCGCCGTGCGCCTCGGCCCAAGCCCAGTCGAGCGGTTCGGTGTCGTTGAACGAGCCGGGGGCGAGGAATTCCTGGCCTTGGAACAGCATCGGAATGCCGGGCGCCGTGAGCGTGAGGGCTGCGCCGAGCACCATGCGCTTCTTGGCAAAGAAGTTTTCGACGTCGCCACCCCCAATTTCTTCGGGTAGGCGGCTTTTACCGTTGGCTACCTCGTCGTGGCTTTCGGTGTAGATAACGCGCTGGAAAGCATCGCCATTGTAGTGCGTGCAAATGGCCCGGCTGATGGCGTGCATGTCACGGTCGCGGTCCTCCATCGTGGTCAGCGCTTGGTGCACGGGGTAGATAAATGAGGCCGACCACTGGGCCGAGAAGCCCTCGCCGCCCTGCTCGGTGCCGGCTGTGATGGCGGGGTTCGAGCGCAGGTCTTCGGCGATGGTGATTTTCCAGGGCTGGCGGTTCTTGATTTCCTCATTTACCCAGCGCATCAGGCTCCAGCCGTCGGGCAGGTCGGCGCCGGGGTCTTCCTCGCCGTGCACGTTGCGGATGAAGGCAATAGCATCCATGCGCAGGCCGTCGCAGTGATAGTCTTCGAGCCACATCAGGGCATTGTCCAGGATGTAGCGGCGCACCTCAGGGCGGCCATAGTCGGGGCGGTTGTGGCCCCAGGGCGTTTCGGCGCGCCAGTCGTTGTAGAAATAGATGCCGCCGCCGTCGTTTTCCTGCCAGCCGTCAAACTGCCACAGGTCAAGGTCGCCAGGCCCAAAGTGGTTGTACACCACGTCGAGCACCACCGCAATGCCGTGCTGGTGGGCAGCTTTCACGAGCTTGCGGAAAGCTTCGGCTCCACCGTAGTCGCTTTCTAAGGCGAAAGGGTTCGAAGGGTTGTAGCCCCACGAATAAGCCCCCGGAAATTCGGTGGCCGGCATAATCTCGATGCAGTTGATGCCGAGGCCTTGCAGGTACTCTAGGCGCTCGATAATGTCGAGGAACGTGCCAGGATGGCCCTGCTCTTTCACATTGAAAGTGCCCACGTGCAGCTCGTAGATAACGAGGTCGTTCCAGGCGGGCATTTGGAAATTGTCGCCTTCCCAGTCAAAATCGTTGGGGTCGAATACCAGCGAGTAGCCAGCCGAGTTGGTGACGGCGCGGGCGTAGGGGTCGTTGCGGGTCAGCTCGCCGGCCGGGGTTTGTAGCACAAACTTGTAGCCGTCGCCGGCTTTTACGCCGAGCAGGTCGACAGCCCAGTTGCCATCGGCTTCGGCTTGTAGTGGGTTGGCGTCTTTGTCCCAGTCATTGAAGGTGCCTACTACCGATACGGCAGTGGCGGCCGGCGCCCACACCCGAAACGTGGTGCCTTGGGCGTGTGGGAGGGCCCCGAAGCCATCGCGCACGGGCGCTTGGCTGGTAGGGGCGGGGGTATTTTTAGCTTTGGATGGAGCAGCTTTCGTTGTTTTCGAAGCAATAGACGCCCGGGAAGGAGCGGGCTCAGACAAGGTAGGAGTAGACATAAAAAAAAGCCGCACCGCTGGCCCCCCTATGGAGCCACCTGGCGCGGCCAGTTAAAGTCCACCTTATACGCAAACTAATCTTGTTAGGATATAATCCGGAAGCCTCGGCAGTAGCTGGCTTGGCCGCTACTAGCGTGTGCGGTGAGCCAAAGCACGGTGGCGGTTGAGGCCTAGGTATGCTAAAACAATAGCCACAGCCGTAAGCCCACACGCTGCTTTGGGCAGGGCCAGCGGTGCGTTTTTGGGGCCGCAGGCAACCGGAACAGCAGTTTTGGGGTTTGACCTACTCCCTAGGTTCCCGATTTTTTTAGTTGCGAGTTATGCCCCGTCCGCGTCCCATTGTTTTTGGTTTGTATGCCTGGTCACCCGACTACGGCTATAGTTACTTGCACCCCGCCAACCGGCGCTCCTTTGAGTGGCTGCAGCCAGTGGGCAAGGTATTTGAGAAAGTGAGCGACCTCGACGACGACAGCGAGTGGATAACGCTGCGCTACGACGAGCAGCAATTCTTGGTGCGCGGCGAGTTGTTCAAGGAAATCTATAACAAGCCACCCTTCGGCTTTGGCGACCTCGTGGAAGAAGTAAAGCCTGCCGCCGGTCAGCCCGCACACCGTGGTTTGGTGTCAGATATTTTCTGGAGCGAAAGCCTGGACCGCGCTACCTTCCAAATTGTGGAGCGCAAGCGCAAGCTGCCACAAGTGTTCGACGGCGAAGCACTGCGTAGGGTAGATGATTGATGGTCAATGGTTAGTTGTTAATGTTCAGCCATTAACAACTAACCATTGACCACTGATAATTAAATATGGAACGCTATGCCTAGCACTACGGCCACGGCGCCTAGGGCCAGCAGCAGCCCATATAGCTTGCCTGCAAAGCGCAGCCACTGGTCGTAGCGCACGCCGCAGGCGGCGAGCATGGCCATGAGGCCGCCGTTGGTGGGCGTTACGAGGTCGCCGAGGCCGGCAGCGTATTGGTAGGCTAGCACCGTGACCTGGCGCGAGAGCCCGATGAGGTCGGAGAGTGGCACCAATAGTGGCATGGTGAGCACGGCTTGGCCGCTCACGCTGGGCACCGGCAGGTGCAGCGCCGTGTGCACTACCAGCATACCTAGGGCCGCCAGTGCCACCGGCAGGTGGGCCAGCGGTGCAGCCAGCCCCTGCACAATGGTATCGACCACATGGCCCTGCTCGAGCACCACAAAAATGGCCCGCGCAAACCCGATAAGAATACCCGAAAAAGCCACGTCGCGGAAGCCCGCCACAAAGCCCTCAGCAGTGCCCGTGAGGCCTAGGCCACCCACCAGCCCCGCGCCCACGCCCAGCACAAAAAACAACGCCGACATCTGGTCAAAGTCCCAGCCTAGGCTTACCACGCCGTAGCCAAATACGCTGAACGCCACTAGCAGAAGCAACAGCACTAATCCTGGCTGGCCGCGGTGCGTGGTGGCCTCCTCGGTGGCGGTGGGGGAGGTAGTATCGGGCGCCACGCGGTGGCGGCGGGCGTAGCGCATGGTGCCCACTATCCAGATACCTAGGGCAATAACTAGGAACACCACCCGGTAGGCCCAGCCCGAAAATGGCGGCAACTGCGCCAGCTTTTGGGCAATAACTACCTGAAAGGGATTGAGCGGGCTGAAGGCCGCGCCCACCACGGCCGCCCCCAGGCTGGCCGCCACCGCCACAATGCTCGGGTAGCCAAGCCGCCGCATCAGCACAAGCAGCACGGGCACTAGGGCGATTATTTCCTCGCCCATATTCTCTAGTGCGCCCATAATGGCAAAGAGCAGCGATACTAGCGGAATGAGCACCGCCTCGCGTCCCTGAGCGCGGTGCAGCAGGCTATCGACACCATAACGCAAGGCTCCCGTTTGGTCGACTACCGTGAAGGCCCCACCGGCCAAAAAAATCAGAAACACTACTGAGCCCGCATCGACCAAGCCCCTAGGTAGGCTCACCAGCATGTTGAGGGGCGAAACGGGGGTGGGAGGTACCCGGTGGTAAGAGCCCGGCACCACTACCTGGCGCTGGGTGGCGGGGTCGAGGCGGCGCACAAACTCGCCGGCGGGCAGCACGTAGCTGAGCGCCGCGGCGAGCAAAATAAAAGCAGTAAGTAGCACCAGCGGGTGCGGAAAGCGCATTGAATTCATGGCCGCGAAGGTAGCCCCGCGGTTTTGGCGCCCTGTCGTAACTTCGGGATACCAAGCCATGACCTGCGCCACTTTCAAAACATTACATCAACGCCGCCAAGCCGAGCACCTGGCTCAGCACGGCCACGCCCTAGCCGAACGCACCGAAGACAGCTTCCGCCTGAGCCTGTATGCGGTCGAAAACTTCTACGCCGAGGTGTGGCGTAGCGCGGGCGAAGAAGCCATTCTCTTCATCCACGTGTTTGAGCAGCCCAGCGGCCTCAGCGACTACCTAGCCCTGGTGCGCCTGCCAGATTTTAAGTAAGGGGCAGCGTGGTTTAGGGTAGGGTAGTGCCCGCTTAGATGGTAGCGCTAAAGTCTAATAGCGCCCTAGGTAGCTGCTTGTAAGTGAGCTGGTAGCAATCGAAGCAAAGGAAGAAGTAAAATCCCCTTAGCGCGCAAATTGCCGTTTTTGCCGGGTACCAGCGCTGTTACTTCGGCCCATGAAGTTTCGCAACCTAGGGGCCTATCTGCAAGAGCGGTTCGCCCCCGTCAACATAGGGCTATTTGTCGTGCTATTTTGCACCGTGCGGGGCGTGGCAACCTGGGCCAGCGCCGTCTACCAGAACTCCCTCGTGCCCACTGCCGGGCTAGCCTGGGCAGCCCTGGGCGCGTTGGCTACTGTGTCGTTTTTCTTCCGCCTGCGGGTGTTTGATGAGGAAAAAGACTTTGCCCAGGATGCCCTTACCCACCCGCACCGCGTGCTGCAAACCGGCCGCGTGACGCTGCCGCAGCTGCGCCGCCTGGCCTGGGCCGGCGCCCTGCTAGAGCTAGGCTGGTCGGCCGCGCAAGGGAAGGCTACCCTGCTGCTGTGGACCGTAGCCCTTGGCTATAGCTTGCTGATGCGGGCAGAGTTTGGGGTGGGCGAGTGGCTGCGCAAGCGGCTGGTGGCCTACGCCTTGTCGCACATGTTTATCATGCCGCTGGTAGTGCTGTGGCTGTTCTCGGCCTATGCGCCGCGGCAAGCCCTAGGTGGCGAATACTTGCCGCTGCTCTTGCTGCTGAGCCTGCTGGGTGGCTTCAGCTTCGAACTGGCGCGCAAGCTGCACGCCCCGGCCGCCGAGCGGGCGGGCGTCGATTCGTATTCGCGGACCTTGGGCTATGGGCCGGCCTTGTCGCTCACGGTAGTGGTAGTGCTGGCTGGTGGTGCCGTGCAGGCCCTGCTGCTGCGCGGGCTGCACGCCCGCTGGGGGGGCTACGCTGTGCTTTGGCTGCTGCTGGCCTCGGGGCTGGCCCTGTACAGCACGGCGGCCCGCCACCCCCACGAGGCGCGCCTGCGCCAGGCCGAAAAAGTAGTATCGCTCGTTATGCTCACCTCTTACCTGGCCGTGCTGGCCGAAGCGTATGGCTTTGGTAGATAATCAATTGTTTGTGCCCGGTGCGCGGCTCCTAGCTGCGCCTGCCGCGCACCTAGGAGGCAAGGGTGCCGGCTTGCTGCGGCTACAGGCATTGGGTGCGCCCGTGCCTGGGTTTGCGGTGTTACCCACTGCCTTATTCGAGCCGGTGCTGGCAGGTCTGCCCACCACTGTGGCCGGCTTGGCCGAGCGCCGGGCACGCCTAGGTAGCTTTGAAGTGCCGGCCGCTACCCAAGCCGCACTGAAGGCCTTGTTAGCCGATTGGGGCTTTGGCGATGGACAGCCAGTAGCCGTGCGCTCCTCAGTGGCCGATGAGGATGGCGCCGCAGCCGCCTTTCCGGGGCTGATGGACAGCGTGCTGCACGTGAGCAGCTGGCCAGCACTGCTTGCGGCTGTGGCGCAGGTGGCTGCCAGTGCCTATTCCGACCGGGCCTTAGACTACCGCCGCCAGCGCGGGTTATCCTTAGCTGCTCGCCCGGCCGTGGTGGTGCAGCGCCAAGTGGCGGCGCGGGCGGCGGGCGTGCTCTTCACCACCTTCCCCGAATACCCACAGGAAATGGCCATTCACGCCGTAGCGGGCCTAGGCGAAGGGCTGGTAAATGGGCAGCTGGTGCCAGAAGAGTATTACTTAGGCAAAGCCGACGGGCAACTGGTAGCCCAGGTGCACGCCGACCTCACCCCCGACCCCTCCCCTCCGGTGGCGAGGAGCCAGACTACTCAACCGTCCTCTTGCGAAAAGCTCCTCTCTTCCGGAGGGGAGGGGGTGGAGGTGGGGTCTACGCCAGCCGCGCTACTCACCCCCATAACCCTGGCCGAACTCTATCACCTCGGCCAGCGCCTTGAAGCGGCCCTAGGTGGCCCGCAGGACATAGAGTTTGCCCAGGACCAAGCGGGCCGACTCTGGCTGGTGCAAGCCCGCCCAATCACCCAGCCCGTGCCTGAGGTAGTGGTGTACGACAACGCCAATATTCAGGAAAGCTACTGCGGCGTGACGACGCCGCTCACTTTCAGCTTTGCGCAACGCGCCTACGCCACCGTGTACCGCCAAACCATGCACGCGCTGGGCTTGCCCGCCGCCACCGTGGCGGCCCACGAGCCGGTTATCACCAACCTCCTGGCCTTGCAGCAAGGGCGCATCTACTACAACTTAAATAACTGGTACCGGGGCCTGTTGCTGCTGCCCAATTTTCGCCAGAGCAAGGCCGATATGGAGCGCATGATGGGTGTGCTCGAACCCGTCGATTTTGTGCACGGCCAGCGCAAAACGCTACGCCAGCGCCTAGCCCTGCTGCCCCGCTTGGCATTGACCCTAGGGCGCCTGCTGGGCAAGTTTGCGCGCTTGCCACAACGGGCGCGAGCATTCCAAACGCGCTTCGAGGCCGAGTACCAACGCTTCTATCAGCTGCCGCTGGCAGCCCTGGGCGCGGCCGAGCTGCTGGGCGAAATCGAGCACCTCAACCAAGCTTTACTCACGCGCTGGACCACGCCCATCATCAACGACTTTCGGGTGATGATGGCCCACGGCGCGGCCACCCGCCACCTGTCGCGGCTGGGCGTGGCTGACCCCGAAGAGTTTTTGAGCCGTTACCTAGCCGGTAGCCCAGCCGAACCCGGCGCGGAGGCCGAGCCCCTGGCTAGCCTCTTGCCCGCCCTTGCCCTACGCGAGCTGGGCGCGCTGGCCTGGCAAGAATTTCCGGCGCTGCTGCCACTGCTCGAGCAGCCCGGCCCCGAATTGCCCGCTCAAGTAGCGCAGCTGGCCCCGGCTTTTCACCAACGGGTGCAGCACTACGTGGCCCGCTACGGCGACCGCACCATGGGCGAGCTCAAGCTCGAAACCGAAACCATGCGCACCAGCGAGGCGCTTTTCTACCAGTACCTAGTGGCGTATCTGGCGCCGCCGGCCGCGCCTGCTGCTGCAGGAACGCTGCCCGCCCAGGCGGCCGCTGAGCTCACGGCGCGACTCAAGGGCCGGGGCTGGTGGCAAGCCCGGCAGGTGCGCGCCAGCCTAACCACGCTACGCCAGGCCGTGGCTCGCCGCGAAGCCTTGCGCCTCGAGCGCACCCGCCTCTTTGGCATGTACCGGGCTGCTTACCGGGCCCTAGGGCAGCTCCTGGCCTCCGCGGGCACCCTAGCTGCGCCGCTCGATGTCTTTTGGCTCACCGAAACTGAGTTGGCCACCGCCGCCCAGGCCGGAGGGGCGCAGTGGGCTGCACTAGCGGCGGCGCGCCAGGCCGAGTTTGCGGGTTATCGGGCGGCCCCGGCGCCAGCGGGCCGGCTGGTGGTGCCCAGCCGCCCGGCCGCGCCTACTGTCGCACCTGCCGATGGCGCTTTGCGCGGTACCGGCTGCTACCCGGGCCAGGTGAGTGGCGAGGTTGTCGTTATCACCGACCCCGCGCAGGCCGACCTAGGGGCTGTGCGCGGGCGCGTGGTGGCTGCCCTGCGCACCGACCCCGGCTGGGCGGCGCTGTTTCCGGGGTGCCGGGCGGTGCTCATTGAGCGCGGTTCGGCGCTGTCGCACTCTGTCATTCTTCTACGGGAGCTTGGTATTCCTACCATTATCAACGTGCCTGGGCTCACGCAGCGCCTGCGCAGCGGGCAGCACGTGCGCCTCGACGGGCGCAGCGGCGAGGTCGAAATAACCAACTAACAATCTTTGAAACCTAATATGCGTATATCGCTACTACTTTTAGGGCAACTCCGGCGCCACTGGCTGGCGCTGGGGGTGCCTTGCCCCTGATAATTATAATTACTATGTAGCCGCCGATTGGAGACCCCAGCCGGCGGCTATTGCTGCTCTGCCTTCCTTCCGCTTTTGAAAACTACGCTCCTAGCCTTCCTATGTCCGTTTTTTTAGACCGCTTGCCCTACGCCGGTGAGCTGCCCGCGAGCTTCGATGCCGTGGGCCGGCAGCCTTATGCCGGTTTGGGCTACGCGCCCGACGATGAGTCTGCCGCCGAGCTTTGTGCCCAGCTGGCTGCCACCTACGACATCATTTTTTACACCGACCACTGGAATATGCGCCTCGCAGGCCTGTTTCCGAAAGCCGGGGGCGAGGTCGCTTATTTCGGGTTTTGGGAAACGTCGGGGGCGCTGCTCCTCAACCAAGTAGCTTTCGAGCAGCTCTATAGCGATGCCGCCGAGCGAGGGTTTAAGGTAGTGCAGGGTCCGCTGCACTTTAGCACCTACTTTCGCTACCGGCTCCGGCTGGGGGCGGTGCCCTCGTGGCGGCAGTTCAACCGCGAGCCCGTAAACCCACCCTACTACCCCGGCCTGCTCGAAGAGCTAGGATTTCGGAAGGCACTAACTTTTGAAAGCCACCACTTGCTGGCCCAAGACGTGCCGCTGGTGTACGAGCAGCAGCGCTCGGTGCAAGAGCAATTGCACCAGCTGCCGTTCGAGTTTATTCCCCTCACGCCGCCAGTTTGGGATGAGCTGGAAGATGAGATTTTTGAGCTTATTCAGCAGATTTTCAGCCAAAACCCGGCCTACCGGGCCGTGAGCAAGGCGCAGTTTCGAGTGCTCTACAACCACGCGTATGCCGAGGGGCTGTGCCCGCACGCCTCGGTGCTATTTCGGCACCGGCCGAGCGGGCGGCTGGCGGCCCTCAGCCTGTGCCAGCCCAACTACCACTCGCTGGGCCGGGCTACTAGCGAGCACCCCGTATATACCCGCGACTACCCGCGCCTCACTACCCGCACCCTACTGGCCAAAACAGTAGGCGTGCACCCCGACTACCAGGGCCAGGGCCTGCAAGCGCTACTGGCCGCCTACGCCATGCAAGAGTTTCGCGCCCACTACGACGACGTAATTTTCTGCCTCATGCGCACCGGCAACCGCGCGCTACGATTTATCAAAAACTTACCTACTGAGGTGACTTACTATGCACTGTTTGAGCAGGAATTGGTATAGCGCTTAGTTAGTATCGTTTAACCATATTTGTCATTGCGAGCGTAGCGAAGCAATCGCATCAAGACGGAACCTAGGTGGTCTCATCCAGGTGCGATTGCTTCGCTACGCTCGCAATGACAGGCGACTAACTGCTAAGCACTAACAATTAACAATCACCCGCCATTGCCGCGAAAAAGCTTTCTATCACCCGCGGCAAAAATGGGTAGGGGCTGAGCGCATGCGGTAGTAGATAGAGCCCTAGGCGGTGCAAGCCAAACTCTAGGGTAGCCAGGCGGGTACCTTCCGCAAAGGCAGCCGCGTCGGCGAAGCAGCCGGTACAGGCGTGCAGCTGTTGGCGGTAGTAGTCTAGGTACTCGGCGCGGAGGTGGTAGCGGTCGGGCCCGAGCACAAAGCACAGTAGCTCCACTGCATCGTACTGCGGCAGGTGGTAGGTGGCCAGTTCCCAGTCGTAGGCCACCAGTTGGGGCTGGCCATCGGCGCCGGGCCTGAAGCAGGTATTGCGCGGATTCAGGTCGTTGTGAATAAGTGTTTTGGGCAGGGTGCCTAGGGTGGCCCAGTTGCTCGGTACTGCCCGAATGGCCTGGCTTAGCTGCTGCCGCCGCGCCGCCGAATACTGGTCTGGAAAGTGCCGCCCGGCGTGGTCTAGCAGCGCTTCCCAGAGCGGGGCAAGCTGAGGCCAGGTGGCCGGCGCGGCCTCGGGCGCTGCGGCGCCATTGGGCACGAGGTGGTGCGCGTGCCAGGCGGCGAGCTGGCGCAGGGCCGCCCGCAGGTGGGCATCGGTCCAGTGGGCGGGGGCGAGCACTGAGTTCAGCAGCTCGCGCTCGCTGAGGTCTTCCAGCACCACGAGGTAGGTATCGGTGGCAGGGTCGGCGTGGGTGGCCCACACGCGGGGCAGCAGGGCGGCGGCCGGGGTGGCATACACGGCCAGCTCGCGCCAGTGCGTGGCACCGAAGCCGGTGAGGTACTCGAAGGCCGGGTACACCTCGGCCACCGCCCCGCCGCAAGCCTGGGCCAGGCCCGTAATCATCTGGCAAATGGCGCGGGCGTGGGGCTTGGCCTTGAGCACCAGGCGCTCGGTGCGCCAAGGCTGGCCGGCCTCGCGTAGCTCGGCCTCCAGCCCAAACAGGCCGATGGGCTGCGCTGTGCGCCCGGCCGTGAGGCTGGACAAAATGCTGGTGGAGCTATCGAGTGGCCGGGGGCGCACCGCCCGCACTTCGGCCGCCTGGGTAGGAGAATGCTGGCGCAGCAGCGCTTGCAGAAAGTCCGAATTCATAGGAAATAGAAGAGGAGGGTGATTAGCACCTAGGCGCCCTAGGTTGCCGAAAGCAGCTTTAATACTGGTATATAGTGCACCGTTGCGCGGACTTTGTAGTTCGCGTTTAGGCGTGCGTAATTGCGGACTATAAAATCCGCACAATAAGCTGGTTGTGCCTCGCTATACTGCCCTATACAGCTTGCAGCAGCGGCGCCGGTGAGGCGACAGGCGCTGAGCAGCCGGCATACGCCAGCACCCGCACGCCGCCGAAGTAGAAGCAGGCATCTTGCGCCCCTAGGGCAGCCGAGGCAGCGGGTAGCAGCGGCACCGCCGCCGTGCGCCGGGGCGCCTGAGCTTGCAGCAAATTCCAGAAGACCAGGCGCAGCGGAGCGGGCCGGGCTGCCAGCGCCCGGCTCACGCGCCCAAACTCAGCAGGGCTGACGTACTCAAAAATGTTGGACAAGCTGGCTTTTGTCACGTCGTGCCCGGCGGCCGAGAGCAAAAACTCGCTGGCCTCGCCCGTCACCAGCCGCAACCGGGCCAAGCTGCGGCGCAGTTGCGGCTGGTGGGCGGCTTGGTAGCAGGGCGGCAGCAGGGCTTCGGGCAGGTTTTCGGGCCCAAAAAACAGGAAGTGAAAAAAGAAATTATCCCGCGCCAGTCGCTGGCTCAATTGCCGCCGCAGCCGCTCGTAAAAGAGGGCTCCACCCGACGCGGCCGCGTAGCGAAATAGGCGCGGGTCGCGCCCTTGGCTGAGGTTGGCTGCGTCGAAATAGGCCACAAACAGCGTCTGAAAAGCAGGCTGGTCTAGCTCCTGCCGAAAGTAGGCCCACTGCTCGGCCACGCTGCCGCAGGCGAGCAAGCCCCGCAGCCGAGCCTGCCACACGGCCGGCAGGCTCGGCACAAAGCCCGTGACGTAGCTTTCGAGCTGCCCGGCCAGCAGCAGGCCCCTAGGGTGCCGGGCCAGGTAAGCGGCCCACGCCGCGTAGTCGGCCGGGGGCAGCGTGGCTTGCAGCGCAGCATTGGCAGCGGCCACTGCGGCCGGGCCATCGAGGCCCAGCAGCCCGCGCAGCACCGCCGGCGGGTGGTGGGCTATGGCGTGCGCCTTGAGGGCCAGCAACCGGTTTTGCAGTGGGTTCAGGTCGATGGCCGTGACCTGGCGCGGGCCGGCGAGCAGCGCATTCAGCGCGTTGCAGCCCGCCGAGGTGATGATGAGTGCATGGTCTTCGGGCCCTAGGTCGAGCGCCTGGTATAGGGTAGCGTGGTCTTCCCAAACCAAGCCATAGCGTAGGCGGTCGAGGGGAATGCTGGCAAATTCGGATTTCATAGCGAGTGAGGGTAGAGCGAGGGTTAGCAAAGGAGGTCGTAGCGAATTTTGGAGAAGTGCCGGCCATCGACGGGCAGCCGGGCGCGGAATGTTACCTGCCCCACTAGGCCTGGCCCAAACGCGGTCGCGCTGGCCGCCTGCACGGCCGCAGCCGTGATGCTGCCGGCCACTAGCACGTCGAAGGCCGCGCCGTCGGGGCGGGGTAGCGCCGCCACTTGCGTCACGCCGGGCAGCTGGCGCAGATAGTGCTCGAGCTGGTAGTGGCCCACGCCGCGCACCAGCGCAGCCGCCCCGCGCCGGCCCGTGAGCCAGAGCTGCCCAGCCGCGTCGAAGTAGCCGAAATCGCCGGTGGGCAGCCAGGCGCCGGGAGCCGCCGCCACGTGTGGCCCCCGCACTAGCACCTCGCCGGCTTGGTAGCGCGGCGGGCCGGTGAGGGCACCTAGGGCGGTGCGGGTTGCATCAGCGTCGGGTTGCCAAACGGGCTGCGGCTCATGCAGCCGAATAGCGAGGCCCGCATGCGGCTGGCCCACGCAGTATCCCAGGCGTGGGTCGAGCGCGGGGCCGGCCACGGTGCGCACGGCAATAGGCTCGGCCTCGGAGGCGCCGTAGATGACGTGGCACACAGCCCGCGGAAAGCAGCGACGCAGCGCTACCAGCAGCAATTCAGGCACCGGCGAGCCGCCGACGCCCAGCGCTCGTACCCCAGGAAATGTGGCCGGCTGCTGCCCTAGGTAGGCCAACAGTTGCTCGAAGTAAAACACGTTGCCTGTCAGGGTTTCGATGCGCTCGGCCACTAGCTGGGTTACTACGCGAGCGGGGTCAAGCTGCGCCAGCTTGCCGCCGGGCAGGTCGGGCACGATGCTGAGCGCCCCCACGGCCAGGTTGTGCAAGATGACGTTGGGAAACAGCGGAAAGTCGCGCTGCCCCGGCCAAGGCGGAAACTGCGTGCGCAGCGCGTCGTGCTGGGCTTGGAGCACGCGGTGGCTGCGCCGCACTGCCGCCGGCCGCCCCGATGTCGAGCCCGAGCTATGCGAAATGAGCGCCGGCTGCTCGGGGCGCACCGCGCGTAGCACGGGTGCGGCCACGGCGTCCGGTTTAGGGGCTGCCCACTCATCATAGTTGGGCACGGCGGGCGCTGCCACGCAGCGGCAGCCTATCAGGCGCCCCAGCCACCCTAGGCGGCGCTGCATGCTAGGCGCGACTAAGGCCAGCGCGATGCGCTCGGCCTTGAGCAAGTGGTAGAGCATGCGGACCCCCGCGCCCGCTGGAGGCAGCACGGGTACCCCGCCTAGGCCCAGCACGGCCAGCAGTGCCGCTACTAGCTCGGGGCTGCCGTGGTGGGCCAGCAACACGGGTGCCTCTAGGGGCAGTGGCCCGGTGGCTTCGAGCGCCTGCTGCCAGGCCTGCACCCGCGCCAGCAGGGCGGCCCCGCTTACACTGTGCGGGGTGGCGCCGGGCTGGGTTGCGGGCCAGCGCAGGACTTCTTGGGCCGAGTGGTGGCCAAGCGTTTTATACAGACGCTCGGCAAAATTGGGGTGCAGGGCCGGCGCCGCGGGCGGCGGTAAGGGCGGGCAGGCAAGGGGCAATGCAGGGGCGAGAAGCATGCCCAAAAGTGCTGGCCGGGCACCTGCCCGCGCTACCTAATTTCGACCGTAACCTGACTTTACAAACTAGTAAAGTCCCCCAATAGCAAAAGCCAAAGCTTGCTATTGGTAGATAACTTATTTTTAGTCAAGTATCTGATAGTAAGTGCAAAATATGATGCGCGCTTGCCGAATAACTCACCTGCTCGCGGGTGGCCAGCAATACCCATTGCCACCCGCAAGTAGACTTTAGAAGCAGTGCTGGCAAAAGCGTTTATTGGCTCAGCAGCTCCTTAAGCTTGCGGCGAGTGTCGACTAGCTCGGTGACTTCGTAGGCGTAGATGGTAATACCGGCGGCCTGCCCACTCTCATCGAAGCGCTGGTAGAGGCAGTTGAAATACGCATCGCGCAGCTGACCGGCACCGGTATCGAGTCGGATGAGCAGTTCGCGGCCGTGGTAGCTTTCGCCGGTGGCGTACACCTGGTCGAGCGCTTCGAGTATGCCCTGGCCGCGCAGTTCTGGAAAAGCTTCTTCGGTGGTGCGGCCCACTAGCTCGGTGTGGTTTACCAGCTCAGCCAGGCCTTCATTCACAAACTCGAAGCGGTGCTGCGGACCGCGCACGATGCCGATGCAAGCCGGGGCCTGCATTAGTAGGCTATATAAAGTCTGGCGCTGCTGCTGCGCTAGCTGGTAGTTTTGGTAGGCCTGCTCCGAGAGGCTGGCCTGCTGCTCGTTGGTGTCGAGGAGCTCCTGCACCATCAGCTTCTGGTCGTGGATGTCGGTGGCGCCGCCTACCCACATCGTAATGGTACCATCGTCGGCGCGGCGGGGCTCAGCGCGGCTTAGTAGCCAGCGGTATTCGCCATCGGCGCGGCGCAGGCGATACTCGGCCTGAAACGACTCGCCGGTGGCCACGCACTGCTGCCAGGTGGTTTGCACGCGTGCTTGGTCGTCGGGGTGCAGGTCGGCGGTCCACTGCTCGCCTAGTTCTTCGGCCAGGTTCCGGCCGGTGAAAGCCAGCCAGCGTGGGTTAAAGTAATCCGCCTCACCGGTGGGCAAGGTGGTCCAGATAAATACCGGCAGGCTTTCCAGAATGAAGAGCGTGCGCGACTGCTCCTCGGCTAGCTTAGCCTGGGCCTCGGCGGCGGCCTTGGCCATGCGTAGTTGCTCGGTCACGTTTTGGGTGCGCTGCAAAATGTATTGCAGCTGGCCCTGGGCGTCGAGGATGGGGTAGTGGGTAGCCTGCCAGTAAAACTCTTCGAGCTGGCCATCGGGCCCAGCCAGGTCATAGCGAATGAGCGGCATGGTGTGCGGCTCGAGGTGCTGCCGCACGTAGTCGTGCGACTCCTGAATGGCATTGACGCCGCTGGTGCCGGAGGTGGGGTAAGCCTCAAAAATGGTTTTGCCTACGGCTTCTTCCCGGCTCTTGAGCGACACAGCCACGTGGCTGTCGGTGTTATCGAGCACGGTAGAGTCGGGCGCCATCAGCAGAAAACTCTCCGGCAGCGACCGAAAAAGGTGTTGGTAATCGACGGGAAGGGCAGAGTCAGGCATCACGAAATAGCTAGAGCGGGGGCGAAAATACGCATTTCCACCGCCTACAACGCAGCCGCCCCGCTGGCGTTGCCTGGCTACGCCCAAACGGGCTGCCGCGACGGTTCAACCCAGGGTTTTGCGGGTTCAGTAGCTTTTATTGAAGGTGGCTACCTAGGCCGGACACCTTTGGGCCACCAAGCCACCCCAAGCTATCCGGCCCCATGAACGCACCGCTACTGCCCCTGCTTCTCGTTTTTGCCACCCTAGGTACTGCCGCTGCCCAGGCACCCGCCGCACCGCTTGGTGCCCCAGCGTCGGCCGGCACGCACCTAGGGCCCACTCAGCTCAGCGGCACGGTGCTCGATGGGGCCGGCCGCCCGCTGCCCGGCGTGAACGTATTTCTGAAAAGCACTTTCGACGGCGCTACTACTGATTCGCTCGGGCGCTTCGTTTTCAGCACCACCGCCACGGGCACACTGCCGCTGGTGTGCACCCTCATCGGCTACGAAATGCAAGAAACGCCGCTGGCGCTACCTGGTGGCCCATTGGCCCTGCCACCCCGCCGCCTGCGCGAAAGCCGCGCCTCCCTAGGTACCGTCAGCATTGTGGCCGGGGCCTTCGAGGCCAGCGATGAGAAGCGCGCCGCGGCCCTCAAGCCACTTGATATCCTGACCACAGCCGGGGCCAACGCCGATATTGCCAGCGCTCTCAATACCCTGCCTGGCACTACGCGGGTGGGGGAGGAGGGCAAGCTGTTTGTGCGCGGTGGCGCGGCCTCCGAAATCCGCTACTACCTCGACGGATTGCCCGTGCAAAGCTTCTACGGCGGCAGCACGGCCGGCGTGCCGGCGCGGGGCCGGTTTGCGCCCACCTTGTTTAAGGGTACGCTTTTCAGCACGGGCGGCTACTCGGCCGAGTACGGGCAGGCGCTGAGCGCAGTGGTGGGCTTGAACTCTATTGACCTCGACCCCGAAACCCAAACCGGCATCTCGCTGCTGAGCGTGGGCGGCAGCCTTTCGCGCACCCAGCGCTGGGACCGCACCTCGGCCTCGGCCACGCTCGAATACACCAACCTAGCGCCCTACTTCGGCCTCACCGCCCCCGGCCAGGGCTGGGAGCAGGCGCCGCAGCGCCTAGGTGGCTCGGTGCGGCTGGCCCACCGCACAGCGAGCGGCGGGTTGTTTAAAATCTACGGCACCTACAGCAGCCAGCAACTGGCCACTCGCCAAGCCGACCCCGAGGCCGCCTACGCCGCCACCGGCCGCCTCACGGCGCTGCAAAACCAGAATTATTACCTCAACACCACCTACCGCACCGCCCTGCGTCACGGCTGGAGCCTGAACGCCGGCCTGGCCCTAGGTAGCGAGCGCAACGCCGTGCAGCCCGAGCCCCTGCGCGTGGAGGAGCTGGAACGCACCGCTACCGCCCGCCTGGTGCTCACCAACGACTCGGCCAGCACGTGGTTTAACCTGAAAGTGGGCACCGAAACCACCGTGCAGCGCTACGACCTGCGCTACCAGGCCACCGCCGAGGCGACCGCGCTCACCCCCAGCTTTTTTGAAAAGCGCCCGGCCGTATTTGTCGAAAGCGACCTGAGCCTGGCGCCACACCTCACGGGTCGCCTAGGGCTGCGGGGCGAGTATTCGGGGCTGCTGCGGCAGGCCAACCTAGCGCCGCGCCTAGCCCTGGCTTGGCAGCTGGGCAGCTGCCAGCAAGTGGCGCTGGCCGGGGGCTTATTCTACCAAAACCCCACCAACGACCTGTTGCGCGTGCAGCCAAACCTAGGGTTCGAGCGGGCGGCGCACTACATCTTCAGCTACCAGTACCAGACTAGCAGTCGCACCCTGCGCGCCGAGCTCTATCGCAAAGACTACCACGGCCTAGTGCGCTTCAATGGCGCCGATTTCTTGAACCGGAATGCCTATGCCAACTCGGGCGCTGGCTACGCCCAGGGCGTAGATATCTTCTTCCGTGACCGCTACCAGACCTTTAAGAAAATCGACTTTTGGGTGAGCTACGGCTTACTCGACACCCGCCGCCAGGCGCGGGCCGATTTTGCCTTGGCCACGCCCACTTTCGCCGCCACCCACAACCTGAGCCTGGTGGGCAAATACTGGTTTGAGAAGCTGCACCTGCAAGTGAGCGGCACCTACAGCTACGGCAGCGCCCGCACCTATTATAATCCCAACCTGCCCGGCTTCAACCAAGGCCGCACGCCCAGCTACCAAAGCCTCGACCTCAGCTTGAGCTACCTCACGCACCTGGCCGGGCAGTATACCATCGTGCACCTAGGCGTCACCAACCTGCTCGGCCGCGACAATATCTACGGCTACCGCTACGCTACCACTCCCGATGCCGCCGGCCGCTACGCCGCCGCCCCCGTGCGCCAACTGGCCCCGCAGTTTGTAGTGGCCGCGCTGCTCATCTCGATTAACAAGAAGTCGCCCGGCGACACGTCGGTAGCGCCTGATTAGCACCCAGCTAGAACCTAGGAAGAAGGAAAGCTGACGCGTTGCGTCTAATAATAGGAAGCCCCGACTGCTTAGTTCGGGGCTTTCTTCATGGTAGAGCAATTTCAAGGTCTGTATAAAGGACTACATTAATTACTTTTTGTCAATCAAATACTAGGTCATGCAGAGCGTAGCGAAGCATCTCGCGTGGCGCAGTAATCTCTAACGCATTAGTTACTGCACCACGCGAGATGCTTCGCTACGCTCTGCATGACTTGATTTTGTGCATTATGCACACACTACTAGTAAACAAGACCTTGTAATTAATTACCGTGCTGGCTATATAATAAATTTAAAATTTCTCTTATTTTTTTGGGATATGCCGGTAACCTTTTGAAGATTCGCTCCGAGTCAGGTAGTAGGAAGTAATTAGCGACCGGGCATGTCCAGACCCTTACCCATTCAGCTTGCGGAACTACTCGTGGCGGGCCGGCCCCTGGACCGGCACGGCCAGGGCCTGCTATACAAGCACTACTACGGGTTTGCCGCTAGCATTTGCCGGCGCTACCTCCCCGACCCCGAGGTGGCGCTAGAGGCGGTGAACGATGGGTTTCTGAAGGTATTTCAGGAGCTGCCCCGCTTCGATGCTGCCCGCTACCCCGACCTAGGCGGCTCGCTCACGGGCTGGCTGCATCGTATCATGGTCCGCACGGCCATCGACCGGTTTCGGGCCGAGCACCGCCATGCGCTGCTCACTAGCATGGAGGAAGGCGGGCCCGACTACTCCGACGGCGGCCACACACCGCTCGATGCCCTGGCCTTCGAGGAACTGCTGCACCTCATCGGGCAGCTGTCGCCGGCCTGCCAGGCCGTCTTCAACCTCTACGTCATCGACGGCTACTCGCACGAAGAAATCGCGGCGCAGCTGCACATGACGGTGGGGGCTTCCAAAACCAATTTATCTAAAGCCCGCGCCGGCCTCAAACAATTGCTTAAACGCACCCACCACCATGCCTACGCCCCCTATGTCAGATGAAGAGCTGGACGCGCTCTTTCGGCGCGGCGCGGAAGCATATCCGGATGAGATGCCTCCGGAGGCATGGGCGCGTATGGAAACCAAGCTCGATACCGCCGCGCACACCCAGCAGTTGCGGCGCAAAATCGGTCGTTTTTTTGCCGGCGAGCTAGTGCTAATTGCACTGCTGCTCTGGCAAGTAGCCCGCTTGGCTAACCCAGCGGCAACTACGGAAAGGAGTGCTGCTAGCCAGCAGAATCTATCACAAGCCGCTGCACCCTCGGCGGCTACTGCCAGCGCCCACACCGGCCGAATTTTAAATTCTTCACCAGTCGCTTCTATCCGCTCAACCCAGCCCGTCACTTCAGCCCAGCCCGCCGCCCTAGGCCACCTAGGCGAAGCGGTGGCAGCTCCGCAGAGTGTGACCCTAGGTAAAGTTTCAGCACCTGCTTCTATACTTGAAACGCAGCGTGTGAATGCAGAAAAAGCACTGACTAAAATGCCAATAGCTACTGGCAGCAAGCTGCTGGCCACCAGTGCAGCTAGCAAAAGAAGTAGGGCGGCGCAGCCGGGCGCTAGGTCAATGGCTGGCTCAGCTGGCCTAAGCAATACTTTAGTGGAGCGTCGAGCGGCAGCCCATTCGCGTGCTCGTAAGTACTTGGCTTATAATAAAGAAGCTGAAACAGTAGAATCCTTAGACGGCCGAGTAGCTCTGCTAAAAGTTCCGTCTTACTCGGTAGCTAATTCGCTGCGCGCCCTACCCGATTCGGTACGCCCCTTAGCAATGCAGCAGCGCGCAGTCGCCGACTCGACCCCGCCCCGGCGCCCAGCGCCGCGCCCCCCGTACCGAGTGGTAGTAGGCCTGCTGGCCGGGCCGAGCGCCAGCGGCGTGCGCACCGCCCAGTCGGCCCGGCTGGGCCTCGATTACGGCCTCACGCTGGAGTACCGCTTCACGACGCGGCTGCGGCTGCGCGGCGGCCTGCTCAGCAGCCAAAAGCACTACCTGGCCGCCAGTACCGACTATCAGGCGCCTGCCGCCTGGCAGTGGTATCCGGGTACGTATGACTTGGTGGCGAGCTGCCGCGTAACCGAAATTCCGCTCGACCTACGCTACGATGTGGTAGACCGGAAAACTTTCACCGTATTTACTAGTCTAGGGCTCAATTCGTTGCTAATGCGTGATGAGCGCTACAGCTACGACTGGACCATGAACGGCCAAACGTCCACCAAGTCGGCGCAGGTGCTTAAAGGGTCCAACCATTTCCTGAGTGTGCTCAATCTAGCCGTCGGCTTTGAGAAGCCGTTGGGTACGCGCTGGTCGGTGCAGGCCGAGCCGTTTTGGCAGGTGCCGCTGGGTGGGGTAGGAGCGGGCAAGGTGCGCCTCACCAGTGCCGGAGCTTCTTTCTCGCTTAAGTACGGGCTGCTGCGGTAGCTGCGCAGGAGCCGGCCCGCTGGCAGCGGGCGTTAATTCGATGTGTTAGTGGCCCCGTTCGCGGCGGGGCTGCTGGCAGGCCCTAGGGCCTGCCCACGCCTGCCGGGCCCGGCAGGTACTTGGTGCCGCTTAGCGGCTACTCTAACTGGCTTATTGCTTAACCCTTTACCACTCATTGTCATGTTTGGATACCACTCCTATGCCCGGCCGCTTGGCTGGGTAGCCGGCCCCCTGTTGGCCCTTGCCCTGAGCTTCGGCGGCTGCCATAACTCGGATAGCCCCGACCCGGCCCCCACGCCTACCATTGCGATGGCCCCCGATGCCGTGGCTGGCCCCCACATGGTGGATGCGGCGGGCAACACGCTGTATTACTTCGCCCGCGACCTATCGGGCACCAACAACTGCACGGGGGGCTGCGCCAGCGTGTGGCCCATCTTCTACGCGCCCAACATTGTGGTGAGCGGCGATTTGAAAGCCAGCGACTTTGGCACCATTACGACCAGTACCGGGCAGCAGCAGACCACCTACAAGGGCTGGCCGATGTACTACTACGCTCCGGCCGACGCCAGCGGGCAGTTTGTGCGCGAAAAACCTGGCCAGGTAACCGGCGATAAAGTGGGCAGCGTGTGGTTTACGATGCGGCCCGACTACAGCATGCTGCTGGCCCGCACCAACGTCACCAACAAGACGACTAATGCCACAGGCCTCAAGAGCTTCTTGATTGATGGCCAGGGTCGCACGCTCTACACCTTCGCCAAAGACCAAACCAGCCCCAGCACCCAGCCCACTAATTGCACGGGCGGCTGCGCCAGCGTGTGGCCGGTGTATGGCGAAGTGCCCACAGTAATGCCATCTGGTCTGAAAGCCAGTGATTTCGGTAGCATCACCCGCGCCGATGGGCCAGGTGGTGCCTCGCGCCAGCAAACCACCTACAAGGGTCTGCCCCTGTACTACTACACCCCCGACAATAGCGCCCGCAACACGGTAGAGGGCGACGGCGTGGGCAACGTGTGGATGGTAGCGGCACCCTAGGTGTCCATTAGTTGACTTCAGCTGCTTTGCTTACTCGTTGCCCTCCCAGCTTATGCCTGCCAAACTACTATTGCTCGCCGGCGTGGCGCTCCTTCTCGGGGGCTGCGCCTCGCAAAACGGGGAAGACCTGCTCGGCAGTGGCCCCCTGCCCACCCCAAGCTGCGACACTACCCGCGTGACCTACGCCGCCACCGTGGCGCCGCTACTGCTGCAAAACTGCGGCAGCTGCCACGCCAACGGTGCGGCCGCTGGTGGCGTGGGCCTCGGCGCCTACACCCAAACGAAAGCCGCTGCCACCAGCGGCCGCCTGCTGGGCTCCGTGGACCACGCGCCCGGTTACTCGCCCATGCCCAAGGGCGGCGCCCAGCTCTCGGCCTGCGACCGGGCCAAGCTGCGCAAGTGGGTGGCGGCGGGCGCTCCTAACAACTAACCCTCCTTTTTGCAGACGCTATGCAACACTTACTGCTTTTGGTGGGGCTGCTGGGCTGGCTAGCCCACCGCCCCGCCCCGGCGCCCGCCAAGTACTTCACGCGTACGGGCACCATCAGCTTCTTTTCGGCCACGCCCATTGAAGACATCAGCGCCCGCAACCAGCAGGTGGCGGCCGTGGTGGATACGCAAACGGGCCAGGTGGCTTTCACGGTGCTGATGAAGGAATTCAAGTTTCCGAAGCCCCTGATGCAGGACCACTTCAATGAGAACTACGTGGAGTCGGAGAAGTACCCTAAGGCCCTGTTCAGTGGGCGCTTGGTTGACTTTCAGGCGGCCGCGCTCGCTGCTGCTAGCCCGCAGCCTGTGCAGGTCGAGGGCGACCTCACTATTCATGGCGTCACGCAGCGGGTGCGGGTGCCGGGCACTCTGCAGCTTCAGAGCAACCACTTGCTGGTGAACGCCAAGTTTGTGATAGCTCCGGCCGACTACCGCATCGAGATTCCGCTGCTCGTGCGCGGCCACATTGCCAAAACCGTGGACGTGACCGTGGCCCTCGCCTGCGACCCCCTCCCTTAGCTCCTCGCCCCTATGAACCTAACCCTACCCTGGGGGCCGCTGGCCCTAGGTGCCGCCCTGCTGCTGGGCGCGGCCCCCGCCCACGCCCAGCAAGACCTAATGCAGCAGCTCGACCACCTCACCGGCGACAGCTTGCGCCGCGAGCTGACAGTGGCCACCTTCAAGGGCACGCGCGTCATCAACGGACAGTCTATCGAGACGCCGGGCGCGGGCAGCTTGCTGTTCTTGATTTCGCACCGGTTCGGCACCCTCAATAGCGGCGCCTACAATTTCTTTGGCCTCGACCAGGCCACCATCCGGCTGGGGCTAGAGTACGGCCTCACCGACCGGCTGGCGGTGGGCATAGGCCGCAGTTCGCTCGAAAAAACGTTTGACGGCTTTGGCAAGTACCGGCTGCTGCGCCAGGGCTCGGGGCCGGGCGCGCTGCCGGTATCGGTTACGCTCTTTGCCAGCGCGGCCCTGTCGTCGCTGCGGTTTGAGCCGCAGCCCGAGCGCACGACTACCTCGCGCCTCACCTACACCTACCAGGCGCTGCTGGCCCGCAAGTTCAGTTCGGCGCTGTCGGTGCAGCTCATGCCCACACTCGTGCACCGCAACTACGTGGACCTGCGCCGCGACCAAAACAATGTGTGGGCCCTAGGCCTAGCCGCCCGCCAAAAGCTCACCAAGCGCCTGGCCCTCACCGGCGAATACTACTACCTGCTGCCCGGCGCCACGGCCGATAACTTCCGCAACTCCCTGGCCCTGGGCTTCGATATCGAAACCGGGGGCCACGTCTTTCAACTGCACGTCACCAACTCGCAGGGTATGATTGAGAAATTCGTCATTCCCCAAACGACGGGTAATTTTCTCAAAGGCGACATCTTCTTCGGCTTCAATGTGTCGCGTGCTTTTCAGCTGCGCGGTCGGCCCTAGGTGCATAGTTCCACCGATGGCGCGGGGCTATGCCCCGTGCCATCGGACCAGCGGCATGTCGGTAGCTCCCAATTAACATATTACTTAGGTTGCTGGCTGGTGCTGGCGCGAGTTTAGTGCAGCGTAACTCGCGCCAGCACTAGTCAAAATATCCCCTATAGCATAGCACTAAACCGCGACCGGATTACCGCCTGCCGGTAACTTCACGGCTCGAACCGGTTTACGCTTTATGCTTCGACTTCTCCGCGCCACTCGCCTGTGGGCTTTGCTGCTTGTTACGTGCTCCCTGGCAACTGCCCAGGCCCAGGCACCCAAGACTTATACGTCGTCTGAAATTCTTCTAGGTCTCAAAAAGCTCAACGTGGTGGGCTCGGTGATGTACATCGCCGCCCACCCCGACGACGAAAACACCCGCCTGCTGGCCTACCTCGCCAACGGCCGCCAGCTCGAAACTAGCTACTTCAGCTGCACTCGCGGCGATGGCGGTCAGGACCTCATCGGCCCTGAGCTGCGCGAGCAGCTTGGCGTCATCCGCACCCAGGAGCTGCTGGCGGCGCGCCGCATCGACGGGGCACACCAGTACTTCTCGCGCGCCAACGACTTCGGCTTTAGCAAGACCTCGGCCGAGACCTTCACTATTTGGGACAAGGAGCAGGTGCTCGCCGATATGGTGTGGGTTATCCGCCAGCGGCGGCCCGATGTGCTCATCACGCGCTTCCCGCCCGATGCCCGCGCCGGCCACGGCCACCACCAGGCCAGCGCCATCCTGGCCGCCGAAGCCTTCGACGCTGCCGGCGACCCCAAGCGCTTCCCCGAGCAGCTCAAATACGTGCAAGCCTGGCAGCCTAAGCGCCTATACTGGAACACCGGCAGCTTCTTCGTGAAGCCCGGCGAGAATATGGACGGCTACCTCAAGCTCGATGCAGGCGGCTACAACCCCCTCCTAGGCCAGAGCTACGGCGAAATCGCGGCCCACTCGCGCTCGCAGCACCGTAGCCAGGGCTTCGGCTCGGCCGCCCAGCGCGGCGAGGCCATCGAGTACTTCCAGTTCGTGAAAGGCACGCCCGCCAAAACCGATTTATTCGAGGGCATCGACCAAACCTGGAACCGCGTGCCGGGCGGCGCGGCCATCGGGAAGATGGTAGATGAGGTGATTCGGAAGTATGACGCGAGCAACCCTAGCGCGAGTGTGGCGGGGTTATTAGACGTGCAGAAAGCTATTTATGCTGCAATTTCTAATCAGGACAAGCCTCGAACCGTTGATTTAGAAGCCCAAAAAATAGTAGAGATAAGCAAATTGCTACAAGCAGCTAGGGGACTGTATGTGGAGGCTACTGTAGCAGAGGCAACAACCCTAGCCGGGCAGCGCAATAGTATTAATGTTGAAATTACCAACCGTTCTTCAACGCCGGTAACTGTTGCAACTATTCTTTCCATGCATGGACTAGACGCAGATAGCGCAGTTCAAACCCAAATAGAAGCTGGAAAAACATTGCGGCTGGCGCTTAAAGGTAGAATTTACCCATTTATTCCAGAGACACAACCTTACTGGCTGCGCTTGCCGCCCAGCAAAGGGATGTATACACTTCCAAAGCAGTTTCCGCTGGGTAGACAAGGCTATACGCTATACCCGCCTTTCTCTGTACTTCCCACTCCTGAGCTATTTGTAAAAAAAGGGAATACAACAAAGCACATTGTGGGTAGTGAAATGATATCTGAACGGGAGTTAGTGGGTTTTCCTGAGAATCCTTCTGTAGCTGAGTTGGCTATCTTTTTCAAAGAGGACCTACTAAACTCCATTACCGTTCCCGTCCAATACAAGCATACCGACCCGGTCCTCGGCGAGCTGTACCAGCCGCTAGCCGTGGTGCCGCCGGTGATGGTGAATATCCCCGCCGCCCGCGCCTACGTCTTTGCCGACCAGCAGCCCAAGCAAGTGCCCGTGACGCTGCGCGCCGGCCAGGCCGGGGTAGCTGGGTCGCTGGCCTTGCAGGTGCCCAGCGGCTGGCAGGCTGAGCCCGCCACCGTGGCCTTCACCCTCAAAAACAAGGACGACGAGCAAACCGTCAACTTCACGTTGCGCCCGCTGGCCAGCGCAGCCGAGGGCAAAGCCGAGCTGCGCGCCGTGGCCACCGTGGGCACCGAGCAGTACAGCCGCGGCATCCAGCAGATAATCTACCCGCACATTCCGACCCAGACGCTCTTTCCCGAGGCCACGGCCCCGCTGGTGCGCCTGAACGTGGCGCGTGGCCACACCAAAAATATCGGCTACCTCATGGGTGCCGGCGACGAGGTGCCCGAGGCCCTGCGCCAGCTCGGCTACACCGTGAGCTTGCTCGACCCCGCCACCGACCTCACCGCCGACCGCCTAGGGAAGTACGACGCCGTGGTGCTGGGCGTGCGCGCCTACAACGTGCTCGACCGTCTCAAAACCCAGCAAGCCCAACTGCTCAAGTACGTCGAAAACGGCGGCACCATGCTGGTGCAATACGTGGTGAACCGCGGCACCGTGATGTCCGAAATCGGGCCATACCCCCTCACGCTCAGCGCCGACCGCGTGACGGTAGAAAATACGCCCGTGACCTTCCTGCCGACCCCAGGCGGGGCCGTAGTGGTGCGCCAAGCTCCTAAAGCCAATCCTAAATCAGCCGCTCCTAGCCTCGCGCAAGGCCTGCTGGCTACGCCCAATAAGCTTACGCCCGCCGACTTTAGCACTGGCTGGGTACAGGAGCAAGGGCTGTATTATCCGTCACAGTGGGATGCGCACTATCAGCCCGTTATCGCCAGCCACGACCCCGGCGAAACGGAGAAGCAAAGCGCCATCTTGGTGGCGCCCTACGGCAAGGGCCGCTACATCTACACCGGCTTGTCGCTGTTTCGGGAGCTGCCGGCCGGCGTGCCCGGCGCCTACCGCATCCTGGCCAATCTAGTCGAGTCGGGCGGAAAGTAGGCCTTGGCAGAATGTACCGTGGACTCTGTGAGTCCGCGAGTAGTGTGCGTCAGCTAGCGTGCACCACTCGCGGACCCGCAGGGTCCACGATACGTTCTGCCCACACGCTTCTTCCGGCTTTTCAGCCGGTTCGGGTGCACCTAGGGACGGTTCAGCAACGGGAAATTTTGGGTAGGGGAGGGCAGCGGCACCTTTGAATCATCAACCCGGCCACTTGGCCACCTTCCCCGTTTCAGCCATGAAAAAGTCGCTTATCGCCCTCGCCCTTGCTGCCGCTAGCTTCAGCGCCGCTGCTCAAACTACTGCTACTAAGTCTGCTCCTGCCACTACTACCGCTGCCCCCGCCGGCTATGCCGAGCTGCTGGGCGCCACCATCGCGCAAGTAATGAACACCGGCGATGCGGCCGAGTTGAAAGCCTTGGCCACCAAGCTAGAGCGCGCCGCCGCCGTGGCTCCCGCCGACTGGTTGCCCCGCTACTACCAAGCCTACGCGCTGCTCATCAATGTGTTCCAGAGCCAGGAAGACGGCGATGCCAAAGACGCTACCCTCGACCAGGCCGAAGCCGCCCTGGCCCAGGCGCGCAAGCTAAAAGGGGATGAGTCGGAGCTGCTGACCTTGCAGGCCTATATCTACCAAGCGCGCCTAGGTATCTCGCCCATGCTGCGCAGCATGAAGTACTCGCGCATGGTGACCGAAACTGTGACGCAAGCCAAGGCGCTAAACCCCGCTAACCCGCGTCCCTACTTGGTGGGTGCCAACAACGTGTACTACACGCCCAGCATGTTTGGCGGCGGGGCCGAAGCTGCTAAGCCTCTCTACGAAGAAGCCAAAGCCAAATACACCGCCTTCCGGCCGACCAGTCCGCTGGCACCTAGCTGGGGCCAAAACCAAGTGCTAGGCCGCCTCAAGAAGTATGAAGTAGCATCGGCACAAGCCGCGAAATAGAGAGCAAGGTATAAGCTTATTTCTGCTTCTAAATGGGTCTGTCATGCTGCCGAAGGAAGTATCTCGCGTGGCGCAGTAACTTTTTTCATTAGCAACGAAGCGAGCAAGATGCTTCCTTCGTCAGCATGACAGACCCATTTAGAAGCAGGAATTGAGGGTGCACACTACTCATTGATGACCTACTTTTATGACTGCTTTACTCGCTCCACCGCCCGCCGTGTCTGCTCCTTCGCCGCCCACTTTGCCGTCGCCTTTTGCCAGCGTGGCGCCCCGCACCGACTTGCCCGGCAAGGACTCGGAAGTGGGCAAGTTTTGGCGTCGCCTAGGGTGGATAACAGTGGCCAACGCGCTGATAGCCCTCTTATACGCGCCGCCGCCCTGGCGCGAACCTAAGGGCTACGCCATCTCGCTGGCTTACTCGCTGGCCTACTGCGTGGGGCTGTGGCTGGCCAATGGCTACACCGTCGATTGGCTCAATATCAAAGTGGGCTGGGAAGAGCGGCCCCTGCGGCGGTTGCTGTTCACGGTGGGCGCCTCCACGCTGGCGTCGCTGCTGGTGATAGTGGGGGTGGGCGAGGGCTTTTCCATCTTGCTGTGGCACCGGGCGCCGGGCTACACGTTTCAGCACAATTTCCTGGCCCAGTCGGCTTTTCCGCTGCTGATGACGGTGGTGGTTTCGCTGTTTCTGCACTCGCGCTCCTTCCTTATGGCCTGGCGCGAAGCCACCGTGCGCGCCGAGCGCCTCGAAAAGGAGTCGGCCGTGGCGCGCCTCGACTCGTTGCGCCGGCAAGTAGACCCGCATTTTCTGTTCAATTCGCTCAGCGCCCTGACCTCGCTAGTCGAGGAGCAGGACCCCGCCCGTGCCGTGCGCTTTATCCGGCAGCTTAGCCAAGTGTACCGCTACGTGCTCGACAGTCAAAGCCAAGAGCTGGTGCCCCTAAGCGAGGAATTGCAGTTTGCCGAATCCTATATTTTTCTGCAAAAAACCCGCCTCGACGAAGCCCTGCAAGTCGTGCTGAGTTTGCCACCCGCCGCTGACCTAGGGGCCTTTTACCTACCGCCACTGGCCCTGCAGCTGCTGCTCGAAAACGCCCTCAAGCACAATACCGCCTACCAGGCCGACCCGCTGCGCCTGCACGTGGCCGTAGATGCCGCGGCTGCCACCCTCACCGTGCGCAACACCCTGCGCCCACGCCGCCTGGCCGCCGACGAAACCTCGGGCCGCGGCCTGGCTAACCTGCGCGCCCGCTACGGCTTCCTCACCAAGCGGCCCGTGGCGGCGGGCCCCGTAGCAGGCGAGTTTGTGGTTACTTTGCCGCTGCTGGCCCTGTAGCAGGGGCAGCCAAGGACCTAGGCTTATGCTGGAGCGCGTGTGAAAAAGGCTTTTTACCCCGAGCTGTTGTGGGTGCTGTGCGCCCTAGTGGCCGCCGGCATCGGGTGGCTGCTGGTGCGCCGCGGCGCCACTCCCAACGACCGGGCAGCCGTCGAAAAAGCCCTGCGCGAGGTGCAGCCAGCCGATGTAGAAAGCCTGACCGTGTACCCGCTCGTGGCCGGGGCCGGGCCCACCCGGCCGTATCAGGTACGGGAGGCGGCCCGACTGCGGCGCTTGGTGCCAGCCCTGCGGCAGCTGCGCCCAGTGGCAGCGGCCGACAGTGCCGCTTTTCAGCCGCTGCTCGAGGCTACGCTGGTGGTGCGCCTGGCCGCCGCGCCTGCCGAGGCGTGGCAGCTGCATAGCCGCACGCTCGTTTTTCGGCTGGCGACCTCTGGTCAGGGCGAGGTGGCGCAGCTGGCCCAAACCAATTATTTCTACCACGCCACTGCTCTTAGCCGGGGGCTGTGGCAGCTGCGCGATAGCCTGGCCCGCCCTTAAAGGCTACCTAGGCGGCCGCGTAGCTTTCTGTTTCTTCAAGTTTTGTCATGCTAGCTTTAGTCGTTGAAGATGAGCCCCTGGCGGCCCGCCGCCTCACCAGCCTACTCCAAAAGCACGCCGCGCCGCTCACCCTCCTAGGGCCGGCCGAGTCGGTGGCGCAGGCCGTAGCGCTGCTGCAAGCCGGACCCGCGCCCGACGTGCTGTTTCTGGATATTCACTTGGCCGATGGCCTCAGCTTTGAGCTGTTTGAGCAGGTAGAAATAAAATGTCCAGTCATTTTTACTACCGCCTATGACCAGTATGCGCTGCGGGCCTTTAAGGTAAATAGCGTAGACTATCTGCTCAAACCCATTGATGAAGAGGAGCTTTGCACGGCCTTAGCTAGATTGCGGCAGCGGCTGCCCGCTGCGAATGACCAGGATTTTAGTACAAAAGGTTCGGTTTCCAGTACAAAAGCTGAGGCCGAAAATGTCGCGGTGCCGACCCTAGATGCGGCTACGCTGACAGCGCTCATTCAGCAGTTGCGCCAGCCGGCACCGGTGGCTAGCTACAAAGCGCAGTTTGTGGTGCGCGTGGGCGAGCACCTCAAGGTGGTGCCCGTCGAGCAGGTGGCGTACTTCTTCAGTCTCGAAAAAACGACCCTGCTGCAAAGCACCGACGGCCGCAAATATGTGGTAGACTACACCATGGAACATCTCGAAAGCTTGCTCGACCCGACGCAGTTTTTCCGGCTCAACCGCGCTTACCTAGCCCGGCAGGCCGCCATCCATGATATCATCCACTACACCAACTCGCGCCTGCAAACCATTCTCAAGCCCGCCCCGCCTGAGAGTGAAGGGCCCATCCTCGTAAGCCGCGAAAAGGTGAGCGTCTTCAAAAGCTGGCTCGATAGGTAATGTAGAAACCCAACCTAAACCGCCTGTCATGCTGAGCCTGCGAAGCATCTTCTCACGTTAGGCTACTCCGACTGTGATAAGATGCTTCGCAGGCTCAGCATGACAGGCGGTTTAGGTTGGGTTTTTAGAATGTCGGTACTCTAAATACTCTTTCAGCCTAGGTGGGAATAACTTTCGGTCTAAGCGGCGTCCATACTTACCCCTCCAGCCAACTCTTCACGGCGCTGGCTTTCTCCTTGCTCACCAGCACGTCGTCGCCCCCGCCGGGGGCAGGGCTGAGTTCGACCAGCAGCTTGCCGCCTAGGTGTGGCACGAGCCGGCGCACGGCAGGCAGCTGCGCAATCAACTGGCGGTTGAGCCGAAAAAACTGCGCGGGGTCGAGTAGGCTGTCGAGCTGCTCTAGGGTGTAGTCCACCACAAAGCGGCGGCCGTCGTGGGTGGCCAGCGTCACGGTGTCGTGGCGGCTCTGAAACCAAGCCGCCTCGGCGGTAGGCAAGGGCAGCAGCGTTTCACCCTGCCGCACCAAGAAGCGCGTTTTGTAGGGCCGTTGGGGGCGGGGCAGGGCGTCGAGCAGGCGCTCGATGGAAGCGTTGAGCGGGAGCGGTGGGGCGGTGCTGGGTGGGTTTGCTGCCTCGGCTGGGCTAGTTCCTAGGTAGTGATTTTTAGCGCCCAGGTCCGTGAGCTTGGCTAGGGCCGTTTGCAGCTCGGGTAGCTTAAGGGGCTTGAGCAAGTAGTCGATGCCATTGGCCCGGAAGGCTTGCAGGGCGTACTGGTCGTAGGCAGTGGTGAAGATGACCGGACTGCGCACCAGCGTTTGGGCAAAGACGTCGAGGCTGAGGCCATCGGCCAGCTGAATGTCGCTCAGAATGAGGTCGGGTGCGGGGTGCGCATCGAGCCACGCCAGCGCGCCGGCCACGGTATCGAGCACGGCCAGCACTTGGGCCGTGGGTGCAGCCTGGGTTAGCAGTCGCTGCAGGCGCTCGGCGGCGGGGTACTCGTCTTCGAGAATAAGAATGCGAAGGGCGGACATAGGCGGACTAGGCAGGCAGCAAGGGCAGCGTGACAGCAAAGATGCCGGCCGCCTGCTCCACGGCTACCGGCGCGGGCGCCCCTAGTAAAGTGTAGCGCTGGCGCACATTGGCCAGGCCCGTGCCGGTGCCAGGAGCCAAGCCGGCGGGCCGCGGCTGGAAGGTATTTTCGACGCGCAGCGCGGTGCCTGCGGCGTCGGCCGCGAGGCGCAGGTGCAGCGGCCGGGCCTGCGAGGCCTCGTTGTGCTTCAGCGCATTCTCGACCAATACTTGCACGCTCAGCGGGGCCACGTGCCGACCTAGGGCGGCGGACGGCAAGTCGTAGCTGACGTGGATGTTATCGCGGAAGCGCACCTTTTGCAGGGCCACATAGGTTTGCACGAAGGCCAGCTCTTCGGCCAGCGGCACGGTGGAGCGCTCGCGGCTCAGCAGCACGTAGCGGTACACATCGGCCAGGCCCTCCACGTAGTGCTGGGCGGGCTCGTTAGCGGGCTCGATGAGGGCGGCCAGGGTATTGAGCGAATTAAATAGAAAGTGCGGGTCGAGCTGCTGGGCCAAGGCGTCGAGCTGGGCCTGGGTTTGGGCGCGGGCGAGCTGGTCGGCGCGGTGCTGGTTTTCTTCCCATTGCTGGTACGAGTGGCGGCTTTCGTACACGAGTAGCCCCACCAGCGTCGGCACCAGGTTAATGGCCACGATGAGTAGCAGCGCCCGCGGCGAAGCATGGGCCCCGCCCGGCACTAGGCCCAGCCCTAGGGTAACGGCCACCGTAGCCAAGCTCGTGTACACCACGCTGCTGATGCCCAGCCACCAGAGCCGCCGCCGCGTTTGAGATACCTGTGGGTAGCGGTGCTGCAGCCGCCGCCACAGCTCGCGGTTGCCCAGGCCTATAATGAGCGTGTACACCAGCGAGCAGACCCAGGCAATGCCAAAGTGCGCGGGCGATTGAAAGGCCCACTTGCCGCCATTAGCCAGCGGCATTACCAGGCTGATGAGCACCAGCCCGCCTAGCGCCAAGCGGCGGTCGCGGAGCGGCAAAAGAGGCGAAGCAGCGGGCATAAGCTAGCGGCGCCGGGGCAGCGCCGCCACAAAGGTGCGCACGGCCTGTTGCGTGCGCGCGGCTTGCTCTTGCAACAGGTTGTGCCGGCCCGGCAGCACCACCACGCGCTGCTGCGGAAAGTGCCAAGCCTGATAAGCACGCGGCCCGGCCGTGTAGTCGTCGTGCCCGGCCAGCACCAGCACCGGCAACCCTAGGGCCGCCGTGGCCGGCGCGTAGTCGCGGCCATAGTCGGCAAAGTCGAAGACGTGGGCGGCAAAATCACGGTTGCCGGGTTGCTGCTGCACCACACGGCTGGCGCGAGCGGCTGCGGTATCGGTGGCGTATTGCAGCTGGTAGAGCAACTTTTGCTGATCTAGGGCCTGCATCACGGCGCCCAGGCGCTGGGGCAGGGGCGCCGTAGGCGGCAGTTGGGGCCGGGTCGCGGCGGGCAGCAGGCTATCACCGTAGTGCACCATGCTTTCGAGCGAAGCCGTAGGGTTGAGCACTGCATTCACCAGCACCAGCGCCTGCACATGCTCGGGGTAGCGCTGGGCATAGGCCGTGGCAATGACGCCGCCAAACGAATGCGCCAGCAGTACCCACCGCCGCAGCCCCAGGCGCTGGCGCAGCTCCTCCAAATCCTGCACCTGGCGAGCCAGCGCGTAGTTGTGGCGCGGCGACGAGGCCGAGCGCCCGCTGCCCCGCTGGTCGAGGTAAATGAGCTGCAGGCTGCTTTCGAGTGGCCGCAGCCCTAGGTGCTCCAGGCCGTAGCTGCCCGCACCGGGCCCGCCGTGCACTACCAGGCACGGCACGCCGCGGCCAGCTATTTTTACGAATAGCTGCACTGAATCGGAGGTGCGAAACGCCAACGGGCCGGTAGGGAGTGTAGGCGCCCATTGGGCCCGCGCTCCACCTAGGGGAAGTGTAGCAGGCGCCGCCATCGCCAGCATATTTAGAAGCAAAGCTAGGGCAGCGAGCAACGGCCCAAAGGCGCGTGGTAATAAACCGGTGCGTGACATCGTGAACAGCAAAAAAGCAGGATGTAAAAGAGGAAAAAGCCAGAAAAGTCGACCTTAGCGCACAGCCCACAGCGGCTGCCCGGCGAGTGCCTGCGCTAGCAGCCCCGCTACGGCCGCCGCGTACAGCGCCGCCCCCAGCCACGTGAGGGGCACGGCCTGGCGCGGTGCCCACTGGCCCAGCGCCCAGCCCAGCAGCGGCAGCGCCTGCAAGGCGTGCATACCCAGAAAGTGCGCAATACGCACATCGCCAGCGCGGGTGCTCCAGCCCAGGCCCGGTAGGCCGGGGCCGCCATCGGGCGCGCCCACGGTGTGCCCTAGGTGCTGAATCATGATGCCGCCCAGCACCGAGCCTACCAAGAACACCAGCAGCCCCAGCCGCACGCCCCACACGTAGCCCGCTGACCCCTGCGGCTGGTGGTGCCACACCAAGTATAAGGCCCAGGCCGTGAGCACGGTATTTATCAGAATAAACACGCCCATCAGCCCAAACAGCGCCCCGTCGAGCGCCGACGATACATTGTAGTGCGAGGTGGTGCCCCGCGCCGCTTGCACAAAAATGACCGCCTGCTCGACCAGCATGCACGCCGCCACGCCCCACCCTATGGTGCGCACCGCGCCCTGGGCTGCGGCCGGCAGGCTAGCCAGTAGCCAAGCCAGTGTCCAGGCATAGGCCACGATGGAAAGCGAGAATTTGAGCGGCTTCAGCCACACCAGCGCGCCCATCACGTGGCGGTGGTCGAGGGGCAGCAGCACCAGCGCCAGCACGGCCAGGCCCACATTGGCCCAGCCTGCCCAGGCGAGCGGCGCATTGGCGCGGTGCAAGGTGTGCAGCGCGGTGGTGAGGTGGGCAAGCACGCCAGGCGTAGTACCAGTACCTAGGAGGAGAGGGGTATCCTCCGCAAATAGCAGCGTTTTCATAGAGCTTCAGGGTTAGGTTAAAGAGGTAGAAGTTTCTTGCCCTAGAGCGGCCCGTACGCCGGTATACACCAGCAGCCCCACCGGCCCCAGCATGAAGGTGAGCGCCAATGCGGGCACCACCGCCCAATGCGGCACGCCGCGTTGCTGGGCATCGCGCACTTCCCAAGCGCCCACGAATAGGTCAAAGCACAGGTAGTGCACCCAGCCCGCCAGCAGCGCCCACGGGTCGCGGAAGAGCGCTGCCACCTGCGCCAATGACCCGAAGCCGCCCTCACCGCCATGCGCCCCTAGGTAGTGACTCGCTATGAACACCGCGTAAAACGCCGCCAAGCCCAGCGGCCAAGCCCCATTCAAAACCAGCGCTTGGGTGCCGCGCCAGCGCGGGGCCAGCACCAGCAGCGCCCAGCCCAGCAGGGCCAGCAGATTGGCCAGAGAAAACAGAAGGTCTGGGGTGATAGTCATACCGTTAGTTGATATATTTATATAGGCAAACCTACGTACCTTGCCTGCCGCTTGCTAGCCCAATCGGGGCGAACCGCCCTAGGGAGCGGGCCAAGCCGCCTTTGGGCCGGGGCGAAGCGTTGCCCGCCGGGCAGCTTGGTCTCCTTTCACCAGCTTTCCCACTTCCTTTTTCAGTTTGTGTATGCTGCCAACGCTCTGGTTACTCACCCTTAATTCGGCCCTAGGGGGCTCGCCCACGCCACCGCGCACGGTCTTCAGTGGCCACCTCGACAATGCCCCGGCCGGCGACACCGTGCGGCTGTTTGTAGGGGAGAAGCAGGTGAAAGCGCCGCTCAGCCCTAGTGGTGACTTCCGATTTGAGTTTGATGACCTAGCCGCCACGGCCCCCGTGCACTTCACCTACGCCGGTCAGAATACGCGCCTCTACCTCATGCCCGGCGACCAAGTGCACCTGGTGCTCGATTTTAAGAATTTCGACCAAAGCTTGGTGTACAGCGGGCGGGGCGCCGACGTCAACAACTACATGGCGCAGTCGCAGTGGAAGTTTGAGTACGGCCCGGCCGGCGATGTGTCCCGGCCGCAAGAGCAGCGCAAGCCTACTACCACGCCCGCCGAGATGCGCCGCTACGCCGATGCCTTTCGGCAGCAGCGCTTTGATTACCTAGCCAAGTATGCCAAAGCCCACCCGCTGCCCGCCAGCTTTCGGCGCGATGCGGAGTTTGGTATCAATCTGCAGTGGGCCACGCAGCTGCTCGACTACGTCGGCTTCCGCCGCGCCAACCTGCCGCCTAGCGAGGCCGCACCCGCGGAGATAGTGCCCGCGAGCTACTTCAGCTTTTTGCAGCAAGTGCCGCTGAAAGAGCTTAATCAGCGTTTTGGCCGGGGCCTTGATGAAAATACCGCCGTCGCGCAGTTCTTGTACGCCTACCAAGACCGGCTGGCCCCGTCGGGCACCCTCAGCACCGACCCTGCCGACGGCCCTAGGCTCTACCGCCTGGCCACCACCGAGCTGGGCGAAGGCGAGGACCGCGACATGGCCATACAAATGCTGATGACTTGGAAAATGGACAAGGACTTGCCCGGTGCGCTGGCGTTCTACCCCACGTTTCGGCTGCACAACCGAGATTCTACCCTGGCCCGCAACGTGCGCATGAGTATTGCCAAGCGCCAGTTGCTGCAGGCAGGCAAGCCGGCCCCGGCCTTCGCGCTGCTAGATAATGCTGGTAAGCAGGTGTCCTTAAGCGAGTTTAAGGGCAAAGTGATATACCTCGATTTTTGGGGCACCTGGTGCGGCCCCTGCATGAAGGAAATGACCGAGTTTAGCCACGACCTGAAAAAGAAATTCGAGGGCCGCGACGTCGTATTTCTCTACATTTCGGTGGGCGACCCCGAAGACAAGTGGAAAAAGACGCTGACCGAAAGCCACTTCACTAGCGCGAATAGCGTGCACCTGCGCGAGCCCAAGGAGAGGACGGCGTCTATTGATTACCAAGTAAATGTATTTCCGACCTACTGGCTCATCGGCCGCGACGGCCGCATTATCAATGCCAGTGCTCCTCGCCCCATGGAAGGCGAAAAAACCGTGGCCGCCATCGAGCATGCCCTAGCACACTAGCCTTCGTCTTTCCCAGCTTTCTTACCCTCCTTTCCTGTTTGTTTATGCTGCCTTCGCTTTGGTTACTCGCTCTCGGCACGGCCCTGGCCGGCCCACCCAAGCCATCGGTCACGGTCTTTAGCGGCCACCTCGACCACGCCCCGGCCGGCGACACCGTGCGGCTGCTCATGGATAAAGGAGAGGTGAAAGCGCCCCTCAGCGCCAGCGGCGATTTTCGCTTCGAGTTCAAAGACTTGAAGCAGAACACGCCCACGAGCTTTTCCTACGCGCGCCAGCGCACCGAGCTGTACCTCATGCCGGGCGACCAGCTAGTGATGCACCTAGACTTTAAGGACTTTGACAAGACGCTGACCTACAGCGGGCGCGGCAGCGAGGTCAACAACTACCTGGCGCAGGCGCTCTACAAGTACTCCTACGGGCCCGATAACGGGCTGCCCCGCATCCAGAATTCTCCGAAGGGCACGCCCGCCGAGGCTGTGCAGGCCGCCGGGGCGCTGCGCCAGGCCCGGCGCGAGTTTTTGGCCAGCTACGCTAAAGCTCACCCGCTGCCCGCCAGCTTCCGGCGCGACGAGCAGCTGGCCATCGACATCACGTGGGCGGCCATGCAGCTGGCCTACGCCGCGCAGCACAGTGAGGAGAACTTACCCGAGGACTATTTTGACTTCTTGGCTTCTACGCCCGTGCGCGAGCTAAACCAGCACTTTGGCCGTAGCTTCCTTGATAACTCCATGATGGCTCGTTTCATAATGGGCTACCAATACCGCCTGGTGCCGGGCGGTAAGTTCAGCACCGACCCCACCGAAGGGCGCCGCATCTACCAAACTGCTACCGCCGAACTGGGCGACACCAAGGCGCGGAGCTGGGTGCTGCAAAATCTGATGTTTGACAACATCCGCCGCAATACGGCCGGGGCGCAGGCCTTCTACCCCACGTTTAGGCAGTACAACCGCGATTCGGCCATGGCCCGCGAGGTGCGCAAGGCCTTCGCCCTCCGGCTAAGCATGAGTGCAGGCAAGCCGGCGCCCGCCTTCACGCTCACCGATAACACGGGCAAAAAAGTGTCGCTGAGCGACCTGCGGGGCAAGGTGGTGTACCTCGACTTTTGGGGCACGTGGTGCGGGCCCTGCATGAAGGAAATGACCGAATCGGCCCCCGCCCTCAAAAAGAAATTCGAGGGCCGCGACGTGGTGTTTCTCTACATCTCGGTGGGCGACCCCGAGGATAAATGGCAGCAGACGCTGACCGAAAAGCAGTTCACTAGCCCCAACAGCGTGCACTTGCGCACCACCACGTATGACGTAGCCTCTGCCTATCAGGTCGATGGCTACCCTAGCTACTACCTCATCGACCGCGAGGGCCGCTTTATACAAGTGTACACCTCGCGCCCGTCCGAAGGCGATAAGACGGTGGCCGCCATCGAACAGGCGCTGGCGCGGTAGAGTAAGGAGTAGCGCCGCAGGTAGCAAGGGGATGCACAGTGCTATGTTTGTGCCTTATCATAACCTAGGTCGTGCTTAAGCGATAAACGTATGCGTATCATGCAATGGGCAGTAGCCGGGCGGGCGGCGGCAAAGCACACGTGGGTGGCTGGGCTGCTGGCGGCCACGGCATTTGTGGACCCTCGGCCGGTAGTGGTGAGCGGGCACCTCGACCACCCACTGGCGCCGCAAGTGCAGGTGCAGTACAACGAGAATCTCCTAACCCAGGAGCCAGCTACTTTGCTTACTGCAAAGCTGGACGCCCAGGGTAATTTTCGGCTGGTGCTGCCGAATCTACCTGGCCCCATGGAAGTTACTTTTCGCAATGGGGACCAGTCTACGAGGCTCTTTCTTTCGCCCGGCGACGACCTGCGTCTCAGCCTCGACGCGGCTAAGTTTGACGAAACGCTGCACTACACCGGCACCGGCTCAGCGGCTAATAACTATCTGGCGCAAGCCACCCTACGCTTCACGACAGCTCGGCCCGACCACCCGCAGCGCAAAATCGGCACCGCTACCCCCGCCCAAATAGTAGCGGCCGCCGATGCCTACCGCCAAGAGCAGCGTGCTTTCTTTGCAGAGCACGTGGCCAACCACCCCGTGCCGCCTATTTTTCGGGCCTACGTGCGCCAAAATGCTGATTTTGAGCGCGCCAGCACCTTGCTCTACTATGGGGGCTTTCATGCGAGCCGCCCCGAATTAAATACGGGTGCTATTCCGGCTGATTTTTACGACTTTCTGGCTCCGTTGCGCCCCGCGCAAGACTCGGCGCTGGCCTTAGGCAGCAGAACTTACCTAGGCTTGCTGCAACCGCTGGCCGATGCTCGCCTGCCTGGCCCCGAGGCGCAGCCCACCCAGGCGAGCTTGCTGGCTAGTGCGCAGGCCACGTTTGGCAATGGCCGCAGCCGCGACCTAGCCCTGGCGCACTACGTGTACCGGCTGTTCAACTTCCAGTCGCCCGAGCAGGTAGCACCAAAAATTGCCATTTTTCAGCACCTAAACCGCGACTCCTCTATGGCTCGCGCGGTGCGGGCCCGCTACCGTCGGGCCTTGGCTGTATCGCCTGGCCAGCCGGCACCTACCTTCACCCTGCTCGACAATACGGGCAAAAAGGTATCCTTGAGCGAGTTCAAAGGCAAGGTGGTGTATCTCGATTTTTGGGGTACGTGGTGCCACCCGTGCCTCAATGAAATTCCGGCTAGCCATGAATTAGCAAAGAAATTTGAAGGCCGCGACGTCGTTTTTGTATACATCGACGTCGATGACAAAGAAGAGCAGTGGCAGCAAACGCTAGCGGCTAAATACCAGCTCGGCCCGGGCAGTGTGCACCTGCGCAGCCCCGACAATGCGGTGCCAAATGCTTACAATGTGCAGAGCTTCCCCACGTACTGGGTTATTGGTCGCGATGGGCGCATTGTAAGCACCCGCGCCCCACGCCCCTCGAGCGGGGCCGAAACCGTGGCGCTGCTAGAGCAGACGCTGGGCAAATAGGGGAGGGCAGCGGGTCGTAATTTTGCCGTTTCCGATGCGCGCAAAAAATATGTTCTTCTGGCTTAGCTGCTACTTGCGGCGCCGGGGCCACCTAGGGCTGGTTGTGGTGCTCTTAATGGCTCACTTGGCTAGTGGGGCCACGGACCAAGCCCCGCGCCCGGGCACGGCTGTGCTCCGGGGTCATGTGCAGCACGCCACGGCCCGGACCATCAGCGTGCTGTATGGGGCCACCTGGCAGGGCGGCTTTGCGCACACCACCACGGCAACGCTTACTAAGGCCGGCGATTTTCGGCTGGTGGTGCCTGCCCCGGCTACGGGTGTGCTGCATTATGCCGAAGGCTACACCCCACTAGCGCTCCAGCCCGGCGATGCCGTGCAGCTTAGTTTCGACGCCGCTCGCTCCGAGCAGCCGCTGCGCTTTAGTGGACGCGGCGCAGCGGCCAATACCTACCTCATCCAAGCCTACCAGCAAAGTAACCGCGACGACGAAGCTGGCCGCACCCCAGCCGCCCACGCCGCACGCCTGAGCGCCACGCAGTTGCACCATCTTGCCGACGCCTATCGCCAGCGGCGGCGAGCTGCGCTAACCCGCTTTGCGCGCACGCACCCGCTGCCCGCCGCCTTTGTGGCGCGCCAGCGCCGGGCGCTCGACTACGAGTGGGCCACTGCGCTGCTGTCCTACCCAGCCGCTCAGCCCAAGGCGCGCCAGCAGAGTGGCGCGGCGGCTCTGCCAACAGGCTATTTCGATTTCCTGCCCACCATGCACCTAGGGCAGTACGCCGCCGACCTAGGAGAGCCAGCCTTGCAAGGGCTGCGTGCGGCCTACCTGGCGGGCGTGCTGCGGCCCCTGGCCGATAGCCTGCCGCCTAGCCCTACCGGTGGCTACGACCCCGCTGCGGCCGAGCGGCTGTATACCCGCGCTGCGCGGGCCTTCGGCACCACGCCCCTGCGCGACCTCGTAGTAGCGCAGTTTTTGCTCGAGCAGGTGCAGTACTACCACGCTGACCTAGGGCCCTGGCTGCCCACCTTTCGGGCCCACAATCGTGACTCTACTATTGCGCGCGACCTGCGCGCGGCCGTGCGGGCCCATCAGCGCTTTAGCAGCGGCCAGCCTGCCCCAGCCTTTACGCTGCCCGATGCGGAAGGGCGCCTGGTGGCCCTAGGTGACCTGCGAGGCAAGGTGGTGTACCTCGATTTTTGGGCTAGCTGGTGCAGCCCTTGCCTGGCCGAAATGCCCGCCAGCAACGCGCTGCGCCAGCAGTTTGCGAGCCGCGATGTGGTGTTTGTGTACGTCTCCCTCGACCGCCAGCCTGCCGCCTGGCAGCAGGCGGTGGCCGCCCGCCAGCTAGCCAGCCCCAACAGCGTGCACCTGCGCGCCGACCAGGAGTTTGCTAGTCCGGTAGCCCAGACCTATGGGGTGCAAAGTATTCCGTCGTACTGGCTCATTGGCCGCGACGGGCGCCTGATTCAGAAAGACGCTCCGCGCCCCTCCGCGGGGGCCAAAGCTGAGGCTGCTCTCGAAGCCGCCCTCCAACAATAGCGCGCTGGTTCGGTTTAGGCAGGCTGTAAGCACAACACAAAAGCCGGGCCGCGGGCTGAGCTAATTAGCAGTTTTTAAGTACTTTTGTATTCGGTGTCAAGTTGTTACTGGGTAAGATGGTGGGTGGTGATACTGGCAGTTAGTCTGCCGGGTATGCTGCGCGCGCAAGAGGTTTCGGCCACGGTGAAAGCGCCGATGCCCACCGAAGAGCCCCTCGATACCCTTCCCGAAAAGCCCGCGCCCTATTTTTCGCACCGCCGCCTGGTGGTGCAGTACGACTCGCGCTACTCCATCATCAATAGCCACTTCTGCACCATCAACGGCCTCAAGCTAGGCATGGAGTGGCGCGGCCGGGTGCGCACGGGCGCGGCCGTGTACTTTTTGAGTTCGGGCATTCCGACGCGCCAGCCCCTGCCCGACAACGCGGCCGCTGACGCCGACGCCGAGCTGCGCTTTCGCTACCTGGCGCTTTATACCGAGTTCGTGGCCCTGCAAAACTCGCGCTGGTCGCTGAGCGGCAACCTGCAAGTGGGCATGGGCTCGGTGCACGTGCGCTACCTCAACGATTCGACCAATCGCTTCGACCGCACCCCTAATGATTTTGTAGCCATGATTGAGCCCTCAGCCGCCGCCCAAATGCGGCTGTTTCGCTGGGCCGCGCTGGGTGCGGGCGCGGGCTGGCGGCTACCGGTGCTGCTGGCGCCCACCATTCGCCGCGAGTTGGGCGGTCCCATCTTTTACCTGCGTGCCAACCTTTTGCTAGGTCCCCTGCTCAAGGTAGCTAAAGGCAAAGCTCGCTTGTTCACCCAGGAGGGCTTGCGGGTGCGCGGCCTCGACCACTACACCCGCGACAAGTTTTATGGCAGCAAAAAAGACCGCGAGGATTATCGGTAGCTAGGCTACTTAGGCAGTTCGTAAAGCGTAGCCTCTAGCGTGCTTTTTAAGCTAGGATGGTAATGTTCTACGCGCTTGCCAAGCGTGCCAAAGTAATTGTTCAGCATCCCGCCCGGTTTGCGGCCGGGGGCAAAGTACCAGGTGGGCTGCCCTACTATATCACCGATGCCATCAAACATATTGGCATCGTACACGTGCCACAAGCGGCGCTTGCCCCGTAACGTCGCAAAATCGGGCTGTAGATTGCGCAGGTAGTCGGCTTGACTAAGCGACTTGTTTTTGACGTAACTGCCCTCTACTGCGTTGTATTTCAGGTCATAGGCATCGTGGTAGTAGTCGTAGGCGGGCCGCATGTTCCAGTATACATACACGCCATCGCCGGGGCGCACGTGGTCATTGAGGTAGAGCATGACTTCGCGGAAGTACGACTGGTTGTAAAACCGATTGACTTCTACAGCCTGCCGCGTCACATTGGCCAGCGAAACCGCGAGTAGTAGGCCCACTACCAGCGGCCGCAGCTGCACCCCGGCCAGCGACCAGTGGCCCAGCTGCTGCACGCCGTAGGCAAGTACCAGAAAAATCAAAGGTGCCAGAAACAAGGTAAACCGCTCGTAAAAAGGGTACTGCGACACCGCAGAAGCGGCCAGCGCTAGCACCAGCGGCAGCAAGAAGAGCAGTAGCCATTGCCCCTGCTGCCGGGCCAGGCGATAGACCCCTAGGGCCAGCACTGGCAGCGCCACCCACCCCAGCTTCAGGCCGAACTTGATGAGCGGCGACTGGTTTACTAGGTCCACATCTAGGCGCAGCCCCAGGGGGTGGTCCAGTAGGTCGTATATCTTGCCCGCCAGCCAGCGCAGCGCCACCACCGGCTGCGTGATGGGCGGGTAAGCGTTGTACTTGACATTGAAGAAGAAAGTCAGCCACTCCGACTTGTGGTACTTGCTCACAAACAGCACATATAGCGCCCCAAAGCTGAGCACCCACAGGCCGCAGGGCACCACGTAGCTCGCCAGCTTTTTCCAATCGCGCTGCACGAGGGCAGGCAGGCAAATGGCCATGCCCATGCCCGCTAGCACGAAGATGGCAGAAAACGAAAACCACAGCAGCAGCGCGCCGCCCAGGCCCCAGGCCAGCTGCGCCCCGAGCGTGGGCTGGCGGTGGTACTTGATGTAAAGCCGCAGGGCCAACACGGTGGCAAACAGCTCGGTGCTGTACTGCTTGGCCTCGACCGAGTGGTACACTACCGGCCAGGCCAGCGCCAATGCCCCCACCGCCAGCACCACGCCCCAACCGCGCAAAAAATAGCGCGCCACCGGCACAAAGACCACCAGGCTGCCGAGGCCGCTGAGCAGCGAAACCAAGCGCAGCGCCTGCTCTTTTTTGCCCAGCAGCACCACGCACAGCCGCGAGGCCCACAGGTAGCCTAGGGGAGCCTTTTGCTCGTAGGCAAACGGCTCTGTGGCGAGCTGCCAAAAATTGAACTTGATAACGTTGACGTTCAGAAATAGCTCGTCAATAAAAAAAGAGCGGTTGTGGAAGAAGTGAAACAGCCGAAAGAAAAACCCTAGGCCCAGCAGCATCAGCAGTAGCCGCTGCTGCAGCACGTGGCTGCTAGTGGGGGCCTGGGCTGCCACCGGGGCGGGCGTGCCGAGCAGGGTTGCCGAGGAAAAGGGGTAGCGAAGCAGCATAAAAGGTAGTAGAAGTGGCCGCAAACACACAAAGCCGCGCCTGGTTGTGCGGGCTGCTCTAGCGTGAGCAGCCCGCACAACCAGGCGCGGACGCTAGGTGCCTTAGTGGTGGTTAAGGTTATAGTGGTCTTCGAGCAGCTGGCCCAGGAATGGAATCTTCACGAACATCAGCACAACCAGTAGTGTGCAGAAAAGCCCCACGTAGAGCATAAACCACTTGCGGGTATAAAGCTTCTCGGAGCCCTGCACCGGCGAGTTGTCGAGCAGCCCAATGCGCAGATACCACGCAAATAGCAAGGCAAAAAACGGGAAGCTTAGCAGCAGTTCCACCCGGTTTTTGACCAAGAAGATACCTAGGAAGAACGCCGAGGTAAGGGCGTAGAAAAACATCGAAATCAGCAGGCTGTGCTCGGTATAAAACCGGAACGACTTGCGGTAGAGCCCCGCCAGCTCGGGGTTGTTGATGAGGCGGTATTCGGCAAAGCGCTTAGTCGCCATCAGGAAGGCGCCCCCCATCCAGTAAGCCACGATGATGCTCGACGGGGGCAGGCTGTTAAACAGCGCCACGCCATCGAAGGCGCTGACCGATAGCGCCGGCGCCACAATAAACCAGCCCAGGGCAAACCGAATAGGGTTGTTGACCGACTCGGACAGCACATCGAGGTACACGCGCTCCTTGGTGCGGAAGGGCCGCACGTTGTACATCACGCCCATGAACAGCAAGAACATGGACACGGCCAGAAACTGCACGCTGATTTGGTAAGCCAAGGCAAAGCCTACCAACGCCAGCCCTAGCCACTCGGCGTATACCACTACCGGATTGACGACGCGCACCACCGACGTGCGCTTGCTTTTGAGCGGGTGAAACTTATCAAACTCAGCGTCGAGGTACTCGTTGATGACGTAGTTAGCCGAGGCTACCAAGCAGGTGCTGGTAAGGCCCATCACGAGCTTAAGAAAAAAGGCGGCATCGACCGGGGCGCGGTACACGATGAAGGCGAATAGCACGCCTGGCAGCATGAACACGTTTTTGGCCCAGTTGTCGGGCCGCGCGATGGCAATGTAGTCTTTGAGCCCGGCCGGCACGGTAGCCACGGGGGCTGCTAAAGCCTCCGCAGAGGGCGTAGAAGCTTGATTCATGAAAAAAGGAAATGGTTATAAAGACGAAAGCGTGGCGGGCGCCGGCGCAGCGGTGAGGGCACGGACCAGGTCATGGTAAAACGTGAACTGGTCGAAGGCTTGGCGCGGCACAATGAGGTAGGGCATGCCCGCCCGCTCGGCGCACTCGCCATCTAGCTCGGGGCGGTCGCCGATAAATAGGCAATCGGTAGTAGCCAAGCCCAGAGCAGCCGCTATGTGCAGCAAGCCCTTGGGGTTGGGCTTGAGCTGGTCGATGTCGGGGTCGGTAGAGCTCACCACCACGTCGGCGGGCAGACCTAGGACCACCAGCTTGTCGTGGGCCGGGTAGTCGGAGTAGATGCCAATCTTGATGTCCTGCTGCCGCAGCGCGTCGAAAAACGCCCGGGTGCCGGGGTAGGCGCAGCGGCCTAGGTACTGGTTGGGGTGGCTAAACATCCAGCGGCCCACTACGGCCCGCACCTGCGCCACCGAAAATTGGCTGTTGTCGGCGCACCAGGCGTACTGGGCGCTTTCTAAGTTAGGGCCTTGGTGTCCCGGGCGCTTTTCGCGCTCGGCCCGGAAGCGGCGAAGCAGCAGCATTTCTTGCAGGCGCCACGGCCGCAGGGCGTAGTATCCCAGCAAGTCGTAGAGCATGCGCCGACGCAGTTTGCTCTGTGCATAGAGGGTGCCATCAACATCAAAAATTACCGCTTTAACCTTAGTCCAATCTAACTCTAGTGCTAGTGCCATAGAGTCAAAAATATGTATAGTTCTCTTAATTAAGGTTATAGTGCAACCGTGCTGGGGAGGGATTAGATTTTTTTAAATGAACATTTGATGAATATAATAGGCTAATAGCAAGCCGGTTATATAGCGTAAAATATTTGTATTATTTTTTTGTTTTCATGAATAATAAATGGTCTCCAGCTTCAGCAAATCGCAAAAAACAGGGCATAGAGGTGCCAGCTTACGGTAGGTAAGTGCTTGCTAAGGCCACCCAAACGTTGAGAAAAGAGGAGCTTACTACAGCCGAGTGCAGGCTTGCGTGGCACCCCTAGAGGCTACCTAGGGCAGGCTACTTGCCCGCCGCGTAGGTAAAGCCGATAGTGAGGTTGCCGTTGCCGGGGGCGCGGCCCTCTACCGCTATGCTCTCGTAGGAGTACGAGTAGGCGGCCATGAGGCCCAGGTTTTTGGTGAGCGTGAAGGTGAGCCCGCTGGTCAGGTTCACACGGTAGTCGTTGAGGTAGTTTTGCAGCGAGGGCTGGTAGTACACCATAGCCGTGAGCACCACTGGCCCCTTGGTGCCGCGCAGCTTGAGGCGGGTAGAGCTACGCGGTACTTCGCGCCGCAGCCCTAGGAGGTATTGCGTGTTCTCGTACAAGAAAAATTGGCTGATGCCTATCTCGTTGCGCAGCGTATCGGTGTAGAGCTGGTAGCCCACGCCCGCGCCCGTCACAAAGCGCCGCGCAATGGCGCGCAGGTTGCTCTGCTCGGCGTTGCCGAGCAGGTAGTACTTCACGCGGCCGCGCTGGTAGGTGGGAGTGAGCAGGCCCACTAGTTCGCGCTCGCGCAGCAGGCCATCTTGCCGGCCGTAGCTAAAGGTAAGGGCCGTGGGCAGCAGCCAGTGCTCGCTCAGCTTAAAGTTGCCGGTTTGGCTGGTAGTAAAGTACACCCGCTCGACTGTGCCCGTGGTGTAAATGCCCGTGACCGTGGCCGTGTAGCGCACCCCGCTTTTCACGGTGTAGGTTTCGAACTCCGAAGAGGGTATGCCGCTCGCCGCGCTAGCGGTGGGGGTCACGGCGGGCGCGGCCGTAGAGTCGGCCTTAGCAGTAGCGGTTTCGGTGGTTTGGGCCTGCGCTTGGCCGGCGCCCCAGGTGCCGAGCAGTAGTGCCAGCCCAGCCAGCAGTGAACACTTGTGAGGATAACGAGTAGTGGCTAACGGATGCTTCATTCCGGGCAAAATTACCCCGGCGGCAGTGCGCCAGCCTCGGCGGCGCGTAGCGTAGCCGCCCTATCAAGCTTGCCCGATGCCGTAGTTTCGAACGCTGGCACGTACACCAGGGCCCTAGGTACCTCGTACTGGCCCAGGCGCGTGCGCAGCAAAGCGAGCACCTGTGCTGCTACTTCATCAGGCAAGGAAGTGCCTTCTATATAAGCCGTTACGGCTTGGCCCAGGCGCTCGTCGGGACGGCCTGCCACAAAGGCCCGGCGCGACTCGCCTACCTCGGCCAGGGCTACGTCGAGCACCTGCTCCACTTTTTCAGCCTGCACTTTCACGCCGCCCGAGTTTACTACAAAATCGACCCGGCCCAGCCAGTCGAAGGTATGCTTGTCGAGCAACTCAATGCGGTCGTTGGTCACGATAAGCTGGTCGTCGGTCACGTCGCCGCGCACCGTGAGGCAGCCGCGCTCATCTTGCCCTAGGTGCAGGCCGGGCAGCCCGCGGTAGTGTGGCGAGGCATCGGGGCCATTGAGGCGGCGCAGCGCTATGTGCGAGGCCGTTTCGGTCATGCCGTAGGTGAGGTACACCGGCACGCTGAGCTGCTCAATCTGGTGCAGCAAGCTGGGCGCCACGCCCGCGCCGCCCACCAAGATGGCGCGCATTTTATTGAGCCGTGGGGCGCGGCCGGCCGCCAGCATGGCGCTAAGCTGCATGGGCACAAAGGCCGCGAAGTCGAACTCTGCCTCAGTTGCTACCTCTGCAAAGGGGTCGGCGTGTGGCTCCACCACGGTCAGGTGCATGTTGCGTTCGAGGCCACGAACTAGCATCATCTTGCCCCCGATGTACTCGCAGTTGAGGCATACCAAGGCCCGGTCGCCGGGCCCTAGGTCGAAATAGTCGCCGGTGCGGGCGGCCGACGCTGCGAGCTGCCGCCGCGTCAGCACAATGAGTTGCGGGTCGCCGGTGCTGCCCGAGGTGCGCTGCCCAAACTCCTGAGCCCCCAAAAGCCATTGACGCAGCAACTCTAACACGCGGGCCTCATAGCCATTGAGGCTAGCGTGCGGGTCGGGCGTTTGGCGCAGGGCGTCGTAGCTGAATTCGCGGCCGTTGAGCAGCAGGGAGGTGGGGAGGTTGGGGGAGGGCATGGGTAGGAAACGCGCCGCCGCAGGTTTTGTTAGCCCCCTAGGTTAGCAGCCAGCGCTGGTAGGTCTTGGCCGAAGGCGCCGTGCGCTGCCCCAAAAAGAGCAGCAAGCCCGCATAAATGGCTAGTATCGCTAACTGGTGTGTGAGCAGGTAGGCCGCCAGCAGTGGCAGGCCCAATAGCCCTAGTAGGCTATTGCGCACCACCAGCCGGCTGAGGTAGATGCGCATATTCTCGGCGTAGGGCCGCCGCAGGTTAGGCCTGATACTTTGGCACACGCCGTAGAGCACCACACTTAGCAGCGGCACTGCCACGGCTAGGGCCAGCAGCGCCGGCCACGTAGCCAATTGCGGGTTTACGGCGGCGGGCCCAGCTACTCCGTGGCGGGTGGCTAGCCCGGCGCAACCCATCAGCAGGGCCTGGGCGCCATAGTGCAGCCAGTGCGCCCGCCGAAAGCGCTGGATGTTACGGTTGTACTCGGCGTTCGTCATTAAAAAAAACAGGCCTAAGGTATCAGGCTGAAGTAAGCAGCCGTAAAGTACTGCCCGCGCTACCTATACTAACGGCTAAGGCCACCTGCTTTACGAAATTTCAAGACCTACTGACTGCCAATAGCGCCCCATCTGGCCACGGTTATCCATGCTGTGCCGAGGAAGTTGCCCCTGGGGCGGGTACACCACCGACTGGCTAGCCTCCCTCACAAAAGCAGTTAGAAAAGGCAAGTGGTTTTCGGAATAAGGCAGAATGGCATAGTCCCACGTGGCGTAATACGACAGCATCCACCGAAACTCTTGGTCTAATGTGTCGTGCTCTAACCAGCTGTCTAGTAAAGAGTAGGCAGCCTGCACTACTTCCTCGTCCAACTCGTCAATGCCAGAGTAAATAGTAGGCTCAGCCCATTGGTACCAATTAAGAAAAACCACGCGCTTTAGTAATTCCACCTGCTCCTGCTTATCTGAACTCGCTTGCAATAGGGCCCAGTACGCTGCGTGCAACTGCCGATATTCTTCTATAATGCCGCTGCTGCGCAATTGCGCTTCCTTGCTTTCCATGGTGCCAGTGAAGGCGACCGTGCGCTGATAAAGCAGCTGCTCACGTTCAGATAAAGCGCGTAAAAAATCAGACATCGCGAATAAGGACATGCAGGCGCAGCCTAGCATTGGCACCTAGGCCTAGTGCCAAAGCTTCGAGGTTTCTCGGTCAATATAGGGCTAGGGCTTGAACAGAGAGTGTCGCTACCCAGGCTACCTAGTGAGGAGGTCAGTAGCGCGGGTAAGCCATCAAAGCTGCAACGAAAAGCACCACGAAATAAGCTGCTCGCAAGGGCAGCGTAGTTGTCGGGCAATTGGCAACTTCATTTGCTTTTCACAAAAGAAAGGGCTATATTTAAGATACACTAACCTCTCACCCGCCATGCAATCCCACCCGCATTCCACCCCCGAATTGGTACTGGCTACCGGAACTAGTGCCCCTGCTGCTACCGCCGCGCCGTGCCCTATTTTGGCCGCCGCCAAAGCCCGCGCCAAAGCCCTAAAAAAATGGCGCAAGCAAGAGCGCCTGCGGTTTTTCTCAGGCGTTTGCGCCAGTTTGCACGCCCTAGGGTTTAGTTTTTAATTAGCAGCGATTATTCATAATGCATGAAAGCCTGGCCATCAGTGGCTGGGCTTTTTGCTGCCTAGGTAGGCCGCGGATAGCCAACGAGCTGCTTTAGAAATGCAGCCGTGAGTAACGTTCGCGTTGCTGGGTAGCTTACTCTTACTTTTACTGCTTGAAGGAAGCACGCCGGTTGGGTCGATGGTGTCCAAAAGGGTTTTTCCAGATGATATCGAGAGCAGCGTAATGCACAACAGCAGGCGAGGGACCCCCAAGCCAATTGGCCATGTAGCCAAAGTCAAAAATTAGGGGAAATGCTTTGGGCGCTACCGAATAGTAGCCAACAAATCGGCTCTCGCGGTAGCCCAGCCTCGTCCAGTGATTGGGAAAAGACAGGTCGCTCGCCGAAAATAGCTGCTCGGAGCTGACAATGAGTCGATGAACTTTTGCCGCGTCTAGGTTTACCGTCAATTGCAGGCGTAGTCTAGAGCGAAATTGAAAGGTTTCGGCTCCCCTCGTGAAGGTAGGCGTGTAGAATTTTCGGAATTCTTGCCGGAAAGTCGGGACCAGCTTGAAGCGAGGCGTTTCCAGCACGTAAGATATTCTGCTGTATAACCGGAACTCCTGCTCAAAAGCCGGATTTTCGGGCTCGTAAGGATAACTATCAGAATATTCGTTTTGGTGGCGGTAGCTGAGGGCAAAAGAGGTTTGCCAGTGGGGATGAAATTTGTAGTAAAACTCTTGGTTCAGAACCAGGATGGAGGACTTCGCTAAAGGGTTATAATTAGCGAGACTACTCTTTCTCCCCAAGCCGATATAACTCATCGATTGCCACTTTTTCAGCGAGTCTAGGTCTTGCCTTACACCCAGCGCCAGCCAATCGGCGGTGTGGGCTGCTCCTAAACCTGGCGGGCTAATCTGAGCGGAAGATACTTTGCTTAAAATACAGATTACGAGTAATAAAGCTATTTTTAATTTCGTCATTCCTTCGGTATATGGTGATGCTGCCCTGAATGGGGTACAGGGCGGCGCAGATACCGCAATAAAAAATAACGACCTGAGGGTAAGATGAAGGCCCTCTAGGTGCTACCAGCAAAAACGCCCACCACACTTACCTTTTGTGGCAGCTGTGATGGGCGTTTTAGTGGCCTAGGTAGGCACCCAATAAGGGCGCTAAGCTTTACGGAAACTTCGGAAATTTCGAGAAGTCGGGCTGGCGCTTTTCTAGGAAAGCGTTTTTGCCTTCTTTGGCTTCTTCGCTGAGGTAATACAGCAGCGTAGCATTGCCGGCCAGCTCCTGAATGCCAGCCTGGCCGTCGAGCTCGGCGTTGAACGACGATTTTAGCATGCGCAAAGCCAGTGGGCTCTTTTGCAATATCTTATTGCACCAGGCTACGGTTGTTTCTTCGAGCTTGTCGAGCGGCACTACTTTGTTTATTAGGCCCATGTCGAGGGCTTCCTGGGCGTCGTACTGGTCGCAGAGAAACCAAATTTCGCGGGCTTTCTTCTGGCCTACGATGCGCGCTAGGTAGCTCGCGCCAAAGCCGCCGTCAAACGACCCCACGTTGGGGCCAGTTTGGCCGAAGCGGGCGTTTTCGGCCGCTACGGTTAGGTCGCACACCACGTGCAGCACGTGGCCGCCGCCGATGGCCCAGCCGGCCACCATCGCAATCACGGGCTTGGGGATGCTGCGAATCATCTTTTGCAGGTCGAGCACGTTGAGGCGAGGCACGGTGTCTTCGCCCACGTAGCCGCCGTGGCCGCGCACGCTCTGGTCGCCGCCCGAGCAGAAGGCACGCCCACCCTCACCGGTAAGGATGATGACCCCGATATCGGTGCGATTGCGGCAAATGTCCATGGCCTCAATCATTTCCTGCACCGTAAGCGGCGTGAAGGCGTTGTGCACCTGCGGCCGGTTGATGCTGATTTTGGCAATACCTCCGTGCTGGGAGAAGAGAATTTCTTGGAACTCCTTAATCGGGGTCCACTCGATGGATTCAGCCATATATAACTGTCATGCTGAGCTTGCGAAGCAGCTTATCACGTTCGCAACGCTCGGGTACAAGATGAATGCTGATGAAAGCAGCCGTGATAAGATGCTTCCTTCGTCAGCATGACAAAACACTAAGAAAAAGCTTGCTTTACCGCCTTACGGTAGTCCTCAAAAAACGACGCGTTGGTTTTCGAGTCGGTGAAGATTTCGAGCACTGCCGCGCCACTTTCGGCTGCAAAGAAAACCGGCAGCGCCGTAGCAAGTTCTTCGAACGATGCCACGGGTAGATACCGCAGTTTAAAATCGCGGCACAGGTTCTCGGCCGTGAGCGCTTGGTGCGTCTCAAAAAACTCGTCTAGCTCCGGCTGCTGCCGCGGCCCGTCGATTAGGCGGAAGATGCCGCCGCCGTGGTTGTTGAAGAGTACTACCCGCAGGTTAGGCGTGGGGTAGTTGTGCCAGAAGGCGTTGCGGTCGTAGAAAAACGCTACGTCGCCGGTCAGCAGCACCACCGGCCGCGCGGGCTGCGCCAGCGCCGCGCCCACCGCCGTTGAGTTGCAGCCATCAATACCGCTGGTACCCCTGTTAGCAAATACGTCGATTTGTCGCCCCGCTGGTAGCCCTAGAATGTTGGCGTAGCGCACGGCCATGCTATTGGCTAGGTGCAGCGCCGTGCCATCGGGCAGCATTGCCAGCGCCTGGCGCATGGCCGAGAACTCGTTGAACGGTTGGCCTTCGGCGGCGAAGAAGCTACCTAGGAACTGGGCCGCGGCAGCGTCGGCTTGCTGCCAGGTGAGGGTTGGCTCTGTGGCAACAGTAGGCATCGCACCAAAGCCAGGCTCCTTAGTAGTGGTCGCATTAGGAGTCAAACTGGCCTCATCTTTCGCAGAGAGGATGGGATTCGAAGCCGCGATGACCTGTTGGTCTACGCGCGCATTTGCGGAGAAGGGGGGATTCGAACCTCTGGACCCATTACCGTCAGTGGTTTTCAAGACCGCGGCCGTGGGCACCGTATCGCGGTGATAGTCCTTTGTATCGAACACCGCTAGCTGCTGAAAAAACACTGCGGGCTGCACCCGAATAATGCGTGTGAGCCGCCGAAAGGTATCAGCTACCTCGCCGGCTGGCTGCAAGTGCCAGTGCTGGGCGGGCGCCGCGTCGCGCAAAAACAGCTTCAGCGCTTTCGAAATAAGCGATTGCCCGAAGGTGATGAGCAAATCGGGACGCAGCGCCGCTTTATCTTCCTTTGACAAGCCCGCCAGGAAAATATCCTGCCGCCGCACGGCCGGCACGTCGCCTAGGTTCGCAATAGTATCGGCTACCACCGGCACCTGCCGCGCCTCGGCAAACTCGTAGAGCGCAGCCGTGAGGGTCGGGTTTTCGGGCTGCTGGCCAGCCACTACCAGCACACGGCCCGCCTCGCGCAGCTGCCGCCGCAAGTCCAAGATTTCGGCCGGGGGCAAGATGGTGTTCGAGTGGTCGTCGCGGATGATTTTGACGTGCTGCTCGTAGCTCATTTCTTCACCCGCCTTGGGGTAGAAGGGCTCGCGCAGGGGCACGTTTACCTGCACTGGCCCGGCCGGGAAAGTCTGGGTTAGGTTGATAGCTTCGTTGAGTAGCCGCTCGCCGTGCCACTTAGCGTCGGCGTGCGAGGTATCGGCCGGAAAGTCGAAGGTGCCTTTGGCGTGCGCACCGTATAGGTCGCGCTGCCGGATGGTTTGGCCATCGAGCTGGTCTATCCACTCGGGCGGCCGGTCGGCGGTGAGCACCAGCAGCGGCAGTTGCTGAAAAAACGCCTCGGCCACGGCTGGGGCGTAGTTGAGGCCTGCCGTGCCGCTGGTGCACACCAGCACCACCGGCCGCCGCGTGGCCTGCGCGATACCTAGGCCGATAAACGCCGCTGCCCGCTCATCGGGCACCACGCGCAGCTTGCCCCGGTAGGCTGGGTGCCGCGCAAAGGCCAGCGTGAGCGGCGCCGAGCGCGAGCCCGGCGACAGAATAACGTCGGTAATACCGTGCCGGGCACAGATTTCGGCGATGTTAAAAACGGCCTGGAGAGGATTCATTGCAACAAATTCAAAAGTGCCTGTCATGCTCATCTGGTATTCCAAAGGGAGCATGGCAGCCAGTACGGGTACGGTTCTTTAGTACAGCACGGCCGCCGCCGTGCGCATTTTATACTCCGTTTCTTGCCACTCCCGCGCCGGGTCCGAGTCTACGGTAAGGCCCGTGCCGGCGTAAAGAATGGCCTCGTTGGTGCGCAGCTGCAGGCAGCGCAGATTAACAAAGAGCCGCGATACGCCAGGCGCGGCCACGTTTACCGGACCTAAGAAGCCGCTATAGTACGCTCGGTCGTAGCCCTCGTGGCGCGCCAAAAACTCCAGCGCCGCTGTGCGCGGCATGCCACCTACGGCCGAAGTTGGGTGCAGCAGCCGCAGCATATCGGTACCCAACGAGGCGGGCGCTGGCACGTTTTTGAGGTCCACCTCAAAGTCGGTGCGCAGGTGCAGCAGCTCGCCGGCTACGGTGGTGCGCGGGCCGGTTTCCTGGTATTCGCGCAGGCGCAACTGCTTGAAGCAATTAACAATGTAGCGCGATACCAGCGCCTGCTCTTCAATCTCCTTCTGCCGCCAAATGGCATCTTGCGGCCGCAAGCCGTGCAGCAGTGGCTGCGTACCCGCCAAGGCCATGGTATGAAACAGCCCATCGGCCGTGACCTCGGCCAGCACCTCGGGCGAGGCCCCCAGCCAAGTGCCCACGCCCGGCACGCTTACCAAGGATACAAACGCGCGCTCGTACTGCCGGCACAGCTCTTGGAAGGCCGCTAGCGGGTCGAACCCCGGCGGCAGTGGGCGGCGGGCGGCCCGCGAGCTCACCACCTTGCCCACTGTGCGCGCCTCAATGGCCGCTACGCCTAGCTCCACCAGCGCCGTGTATTCTGCTTCGGTAGCGGTGTGGGGCGGGGGTTGCGGACTGTAATGCCAAGCCAACTCGGGCGGGGTGGGCAGCGCCAACCAAGCCGTGATGTTAGGAGCCATATCGCGGGCAGCGGGCGAAAGGCGCACCGCGTCGGGCTGGGCTTCCTCGAACTGTACATCGGCGGGCAGAAACAGAGCGGGGTTGTGGTCGGAATCGCGGAAAGGGAAAAAGGCGAAGCCCGCCGGCGCTCGGTCATCGAGTGCCGGCGGCAGGCCGGTATAGGCAGCTTCGAGCGAACGCGCTACTAGCAGGCGCGGCGTGGTGGCACCTGGCTCGCGCCAAATGGCCAGCGGCCGGCCCGTGCGCAGGGCACCCGCTGCTAGGTGGCGCAGCCGGGCCGGCGCGTCGAGGCTGGCCGTAGCGGCGGGCCAGGGGAGGAGCCGAGGTTCTGCGCCGGGCATTAAGCTTGGGTTTTGCTACCAGCCGCGGGCAGGTCAATCACGGCCATCGTGATGCGGCTGATGCACACCAGCGCGCCAGTTTCTTCGTGCGTGATGCGGATTTCCCACACCTGCGTGCTGCGGCCCACGTGCAGCGCCGTGGCCCGGCCGCGCACCCAGCCATCGCGCACGCCCTTGATGTGGTTGGCGTTGATTTCAAGACCTACACAGGCCTGGCGCGTCACGTCGATGCGGGTGGCCGCGCCGATGCTACCTAGGGTTTCGGCCAGCGCCACCGACGCACCGCCGTGCAGCAAACCCATAGGCTGATGCGTGCGGCCATCGACGGGCATGCGCCCTTCGAGATAATGCTCCGTAATATCCGTGAGCTCAATGCCCAGCGAATCGGCCAGGGTGGGGCGGTGCGAGGCCCAAATTTTTACGTCGTCGAGGGTCATAAGAAAGGTGTTGGGCAGGAGGCGTTGGGGGAGGAGGCAGGCAGGTATAACCGGTGAACGGGCGAAGTGTCAGAAATAAAAATTATCGGACAAGTGCAAACAACTGCAAACTGACTAGCAACTTTACAACAAAACTACTCGCCTACGCCCGTGCCTGTTCAGCAGATTTACCTCCTTCGCCACGGCCAAACCGATTTCAACGTGCAAGGCATCGTGCAGGGCAGTGGGGTCGACTCGGACCTCAACGAGCGTGGCCGCTGGCAGGCTGAGCGCTTCTGGCAGGCTTATAAGGAGTTGCCGTTTGCCCGCGTGTACACCTCCAAGCTCAAGCGCACCCAGCAGTCGGTGCACAAGTTTATTGAGAAAGGGATTCCGCACGAGTCGCACGTGGCGCTCAACGAAATCAGCTGGGGCACCCGTGAGGGCACCCGCATCACGCCCCAAGAAGACGCCGAGTATAAGTATGTATTAGACGAGTGGCTGGCCGGCAACGACCTTGCCCACCTGCCCGGCGGCGAAAGCCCAGCCGACGTGGCCGCCCGCCAGCGTCCCTTTATCGAGCTGCTTAAAACTCGGCCCGACGACGAATTGATACTTGTGTGTATGCACGGCCGGGCCATGCGCGTGCTGCTGTGCCAGCTCCTAGGTTATACGCTGAGCTGCATGGATGAGTTTGAGCACCAGAACCTTTGCTTGTATAAATTGCATTATACGGGTAGCCGGTTTACCATTCGCAATTTCTTAGACGTAAGCCATTTGGCTGAGTAGCTGTTCTTCTTCCTACCCGCCTAGGTTGGCCCGGATTGTTTACCCGACTTTTCCCGGCTAATTTTGGCCCCCAATCCCAACCCGCAATTCCGATGGCCGAAATTATAAAAATGCCCAAAATGAGCGACACGATGACCGAAGGGACCATCGCGGCCTGGCTCAAAAAAGTAGGCGACAAAGTAAAATCCGGGGACATCCTGGCCGAAGTCGAAACCGACAAAGCCACGATGGAGCTAGAAAACTACGAAGACGGTACCCTGCTTTATATCGGCCCCAAAGAGAAAGACTCGGTGCCCGTTGATGGCGTGTTGGCGATTGTAGGCAAGGAAGGCGAAGACATTTCGGGCCTGCTCAACGGCCAGAATGGTGGTAGCGCCCCGGCTCCGGCCGCCGCTCCTGCTCCCGCCGCTGCGCCGGCCCCTGCACCCGCTCCGGTGGCTGCCGCCCCGTCCCCTGCGCCTGCTGCTCCGGCAGCCCCCGCTGCGCCCGCCAATGGTAAGAAGGCCACAGTAGTGCGCATGCCCAAAATGAGCGACACCATGACCGAAGGCACCATTGCCGCCTGGCTGAAAAAGGTAGGTGACAAGGTGAAATCGGGCGACGTGCTGGCTGAAGTCGAAACCGACAAAGCCACGATGGAGCTGGAAAACTACGAAGATGGTACCCTGCTCTACACCGGCCCTAAAGAAGGTGAAGCCGTAGCTGTAGATGGCGTACTTGCTATTATCGGTGAAGAAGGTGCTGACATTCAAGCGCTCCTAGGTGGTGGTTCTAGCACTGCTGCCCCGGCCGCTGCTACGCCCGCTGAAACTACTGCTCCTGCTGCTGCGCCCACCGCTGCTCCCCAGGCCGAAAGCAATGGCCGCCTGCTCGCTTCGCCGCTTGCCAAAAGCATCGCCAAAGACAAGGGTGTTGACCTGCGCCAAGTAAAAGGCTCGGGCGAAAACGGCCGCATTGTGGCCCGTGACCTCCAGAATGCCCAGCCGCAGGCCGCTGCGCCCGCTGCTGCCGCTCCGTCGCAGCCTGCCGCCCCGGCCCAGGTGCAGAGCGAGTACATCTCAGCCGCCCTGCCCGAGCAGCCCGCCGCTAAGCCCGCTCCCGTGGCTGCCCCGGCCGCTGCCGAAGGCACCTACACCGACACGCCTGTGTCGTCGATGCGCAAGGTTATTGCCCGTCGCTTGTCGGAAAGCTTGTTCACGGCCCCGCATTTCTATCTCACGATGGAAATCCTGATGGACAAGGCTATGGAAACTCGCGTGAAGCTCAACGAGCTGTCGCCAGTGAAGCTCAGCTTCAACGACATGGTTATCAAGGCTTGCGCAGTGGCCCTGAAGCAGCACCCTGCCATTAACTCGTCGTGGCTCGGCGACAAGATTCGCCAGAACAAAGTGGTGAATATCGGCGTGGCCGTAGCCGTGGACGAGGGACTGCTGGTGCCCGTTATCCGCAACGCGGATGGCAAAGGCATGTCGCAGATTGCCACCGAGGTGAAAGAGCTGGCTGGCAAAGCCAAGAGCAAGAAGCTGCAGCCTGCCGAGTGGGAGGGTAGCACCTTCACCATCTCGAACCTAGGTATGTTCGGTATCGACGAATTCACCGCCATTATCAACCCGCCCGATGCGTGCATCTTGGCCGTAGGTGGCATCAAGCAAACGGCCGTGGTGAAGAATGGCGAACTGGCCATTGGCAACATTATGAAAGTGACGCTGAGCTGCGACCACCGCGTAGTAGACGGTGCCACCGGTGCTGCCTTCCTGCAAACCGTGAAAGGCCTGCTCGAAGACCCACTGCGGATGCTGATTTAAGCCCTAGATTAGCTTGAAGCTACTTAGTTTCTCAAAGTAGCCTATCAAAAAACCAGCCTTTACGGGCTGGTTTTTTGCTTTTCTGGCTAATTGTACCTTTTGATAGAGGGTGCTTTCGGAAACAGTCTATATTTGCGCATCATCATAATTTCAAGATAATGAAGCATAATCTACTGTTATTTCCATTAGTACTAGCCAGCAGTGCCGCATTTGCGCAGAGCCAAACGCTGTCGGGCCAGGTGCTGGACACCGCTGGGAGGCCAGTTATTGGGGCTACGGTAGTAGAGAAGGGCACCAATAATGGTATTGGCACCGACGCCAACGGGCGCTTTCTGCTTCGGGCCCGCACGGCTCAGCCTCGGCTTCAAATAAGTGCCCTAGGCTATACCACGCAGGAAATAAGCCCCACAGGCGGCACTATCGCGGTGCAGCTGGCTGAGGCAAGTACCACCCTCGAAGGCGTGCAGGTGGTAGGGTCGCGCAGCCTCAACCGCACTGTGACCGACTCGCCCTCGCCGGTCGATATTATCGACGTGCAGCAGGTGACGGCCAAAACCGGCCAACTCGACGTAAACCAACTGCTGCAATTTGTGGCGCCTTCCTTTAACTCGAACCGCCAGACCGGCGCCGATGGTGCCGACCACACCGACCCCGCCACCCTGCGCGGCCTAGGTCCCGACCAGACGTTGGTGCTGGTGAATGGCAAGCGCTGGCACCAGTCGTCGCTCGTAAATCTATTTGGCTCGCGCGGCCGGGGCAATACGGGCACCGACCTCAACACGATTCCGGCCGCCAGCATCGAACGCATCGAGATTCTGCGCGATGGCGCATCGGCGCAGTACGGCTCCGATGCCATTGCGGGCGTCATCAACATCGTGCTCAAAACCAGTACGAAGGAGCTGACCGCCAACGTGAACTATGGCGCCTACACCGCCAAATATCGTTTTGATGATAAGACCTTTGATGGGGGCAATTTGAACGCCAATCTCAACTACGGCGTGGGTGTGGGCGAAGGCGGCTACATAAACCTCACGGCCGACTTCAACCAGCGCGAGCATACCCAGCGGGCCAATGTGCCGGCCCCCGACGGCATTCAGCGCCGTGAGTACGGCGACCCCAAGGTGTACAACACCTCGGCTTATCTCAACAGCAAGCTGCCGCTGAACGAAAATATCTACGCCTACGTGTTCGGCGGTTTCAACGTGCGCCGAGGCGACGCCTACGCCTACACCCGCTTCCCGACCAGTACGGACGACGATGGCAATACCATTCCAAACCCGCGTAGCAACGCCACGCTCTATCCCAACGGCTTCGACCCCATCATCAGCAGCAATATTTTTGATGCGCAGGGAGTGGCGGGGCTGCGTGGCAACTTTGGCGCTTGGGATGTGGACCTGAGCAATAGCTTCGGCTCAAACCGCTTTCACTATGGCGTGCGCAATTCGCTGAACGCAACCCTAGGAGCCGCCTCTCCCACGAGCTTCGACGCGGGTGGTTTTCAGCTGCAGCAAGATGTGGTGAACCTCAACGTAAGCCGCAACTTTAAGACCGTAGCGCAGGGCCTGAACCTAGCTTTTGGCAGCGAGTTTCGCACCGAGTGGTACTCGCTGTTTGCGGGTGATGCCGGCTCCTACACCAACTATGCGCCCGGCTCGGGGCTGGCGGCCGGGGTACAGGGCTTCCCCGGTTTTCAGCCGCGCAACGAGGTGAACGCCAGCCGCGATAACGTAGGGGTGTACCTCGATGCCGAGCTCAACGTGACCAAGGCGTGGCTAGTAGAGGGAGCTGCTCGCTACGAGCACTACACCGATTTTGGCAGCAACCTCACCGGCAAAATTGCCACGCGCCTCAAGCTGAACGACGCTCTTTCGCTGCGCGGCACGCTCAGCACCGGCTTCCGGGCGCCCTCGTTGGCGCAGATTAATTTCAATACGGTGTTTACCAACGTAGTAGGCGGCAGGCCAGTGGATATTCTGCTTGACCGCAACGACGGACCGGTGTCGCGGGCCTTGGGTATCCCGGCCCTCACGCAGGAGCGTTCGCAGTCGGCCAGCGTGGGCTTTACTGGCCGGGCGGGTTCCATTCTGACTTTTACCGTGGATGGCTACTACATTCACATCAAAGACCGCATTGTGCTCACGGGCACCTTTGCCTCGACTGATAGCACCATTGGGCCGACGCTCACCAGCCTAGGGGTAGGGCAGGCGCAATTCTTTGCCAATGCTGCCTCTACCACTACGTGGGGCCTCGACGCTGTGATAGCCAACACGATAGGTGTAGGCAACGGCCGCCTCAGCACCACGCTGGCGGCCAACCTCAACCGCCTGCTGGTGACCAATGTAAAAACAACACCGGGACTAGCGGGCAAGGAAGAAACCTTCTTCGGCCCCCGCGAGCAGGCCTTCGTGAAAGCCTCCGCGCCGCCCTTCAAAATCAATTTGACTTTTGACTACAGCCTAAGCCGCTTCGGGGCGCTGGTGCGCTTTGTGCAGTTTGGTGGCGTGAAGCTGATTGACTACGACGGCAAGCCCGAAAACTACGGCCAGCGCCTGACCACCGACGTGGCCCTGAGCTATGCCCTCACCAATCAATTGCGCCTGTCGCTGGGCAGCTCCAACCTCTTCAACGTATACCCCAGCTTCTTCAATCCCCTCGTGACCGAAACCGGCGGCGCCTGGGACCCCGTGCAAATGGGCTCGAATGGGCGGTTCTTGTTTGCCAAGCTGCAAGTGAAGTTTTAGGCTGTTGCATTCCTAACGCGATAACCCCACCCCCGGCCCCACGGGCGACGAGTATTTAGTATTAAGAACCAAAACGGCCGAGCTATGAAGCTCGGCCGTTTTTGGTTTAGCGCTACTCGGTGGGGTAGGGGATGTATTTTTGCACCATGCTTCCAAAAATTCGCTCCACGACCGTGCTTGGCGTGCGCCACAACGGCCAGATTGCCCTAGGGGCCGACGGCCAGGCCACTATGGACAAGCACGTAGCCAAAAACAACGTGCGCAAAGTGCGCCAGCTCAACGACGGCAAAGTTGTAACCGGCTTCGCGGGCTCTACCGCCGATGCCTTCATGCTGCTCGACCGCTTCGAAGAAAAGCTGTCGGCCTACGGCAATAATCTCAAGCGCGCCGCTATCGAGCTAGCCAAAGACTGGCGCAAAGACCAGTACCTGCGCAAGCTTGAGGCCATGATGGTGGTGGCCGACAAAGACGAGCTACTCATTGTGAGCGGCACCGGCGACGTGCTGGAACCCGACATGGACGTAGCTGCCATTGGCTCGGGTGCCATGTATGCGCAGTCGGCCGCCCTTGCGCTCAAAAAGCACGCCCCGCACCTCACGGCCCGCCAGATGGTGGAAGAGGCGCTGCACATCGCGGCTGACATCTGTATCTACACCAACCATAACCTGATTATCGCCGAACCAGCGTAGGGTAATGAAAGCTATTCGGCTGCCATTGGTATATTATAACTCCATTGTGGCCAATAGCTTATACGGGTTATTTGGCTTACTTATACTGCTGGGTTGTTTTGCTATTCTTCATGGTGGCGACCCAAGGGCGCGCTGGATAGTATGGCTATGGATAATTGGCCTAGGTAATCAAGTACTGCCGGTTATCTGGAGAATATTTGACCGCACGCCACAGTTTACAATCACTATCTCAAGTGTGATTGACCACGCGCGACGTGCGCGCGAGATTTTTTGGATTGATGTTAAAGAAGCCAGCCTGTGGGACAACCGGGACGGTACTTACATCTTCCTAGAGATAATCAACGCTGAAAAATATCTGAGCCAACTTTCTCCTTTACAACGCCGGCGGGGAATGACCAGTGTAGGGAAAAAACTAGACCTGCTGGGTTTTTTACCAATGCAACGCCGCTTAAAAAAATGTAGTAAAGCATTTGCATTAGACTTCACTGGTGTGAAAGCTGACTCGAATGAAGTACTGGCCATTATTCAATCACTAATTAGTCAAGCTAGGGAGAACGCGCCTCAATAGCCTTGCCTCTGTAAGCTTTACTTTCTCAAATTTTGGCTACTCTCTTAGTAGCATTTGAAACTTTGACCATGCAAATCACCAATTTCCTCAAGCATCATTTCCGCCACTTCAACGCCGCTGCCCTCATCGACGCGGCCGATGGTTACAACAAGCACCTCGCCGATGGCGGCAAAATGATGATTACCCTGGCCGGCGCCATGAGCACCGCCGAAATGGGTATTCAACTGGCCGAGCTCATTCGCCAGGACAAAGTGCAGATTATCAGCTGCACCGGTGCCAACTTGGAAGAAGATATCTTCAACCTCGTGGCCCACGATTTCTACGAGCGCGTGCCGCACTACCGCGACCTCACCGCCGCCGACGAGCACGAGCTGCTGAAGCGCCACATGAACCGCGTGACCGATACTTGCATCCCCGAAGAGGAGGCCATGCGCCGCATCGAGCACACCGTGCTCAAGCACTGGGAAAAGGCCGACCAGGCTGGCGAGTCGTACTTCCCGCACGAGTTCTTCTACCAGATTCTAAAGTCGGGCGACCTAGAGCAGTACTACCAGATTGACCCCAAAGACTCATGGATGCTGGCAGCTGCTGAGAAAAACCTGCCCATCATTTGCCCCGGCTGGGAAGACTCGACGCTCGGTAACATCTATGCTGGCCACGTAATTTCGGGTGACATCAAGAATGTGCACACCATGAAAACCGGCATCCAGTACATGATGTACCTGGCTGATTGGTACACTAAAACTGCCACGGAAGAAAGCAAAATCGGCTTCTTCCAGATTGGCGGTGGCATTGCCGGCGACTTCCCCATCTGCGTAGTGCCTATGCTGCACCAAGACTTGCAGCGCCACGACGTGCCGCTGTGGGGCTATTTCGCCCAGATTTCGGACTCGACCACCAGCTATGGCAGCTACTCAGGTGCCGTGCCCAACGAGAAAATCACCTGGGGCAAACTGGGCGAGAAAACCCCGAAATTTATCATTGAAAGCGACGCCACTATCGTTGCTCCGCTGATTTTTGCTATCGTGCTCGGGCAATAATTGTCAGGAGCCCTAGGTAATGAAAAGGCCCTTGCTGAAGCTTCAGCAAGGGCCTTTTCATTACCTAGGGCTCCGAAATCATCTGTCATGCTGACGAAGGAAGCATCTTACCACGCTAGCGTAGGTCATGCAAACCTGATAACATGCTTCCTTCGTCAGCATGACAAACGTTGTTTGACTGTGGTTTTTTAAGAGCGGGATTTTACGCCCTAGGTGCTTTAGCTAGGCCTCAACCGCGAAATTCGTCGCGCTTGTCACGGCCTGCCACTGCTGCACATCATGCTGCACGGTGGCTATTTTTTGGGCGGCCATTTGGTTGGCATCTTCACCCAAGAACAGGTGGACGGGCGGGTTTTCGGCTTCGCTGACCTGGATGAGCACTCCGGCTGCTTTCACTGGGTCGCCGGGCTGGTTGCCGTTGATTTGCTGCTCGTGGGCGGCCTGCGAGTCGCGGACGGCTTGGTAGGCAGCAATGGGGTTTTTGGGGGTGCCGAGCGAGCCGCTCGTCAGAAAATCGGTGCGGAAGTAGCCGGGGTACACCACCGTGGCGTGCACGCCAAATTCCTTCATTTCAGCGGCATACGACTCGGTGAGGCCGGCCACCGCGAACTTGGTGCCGCAGTAAATGCCCCAGCCGGGAAAATTGCCGGAGTAGCCCCCAACGGAGGAAATATTGAACACTCGGCCCGAACCCTGCTGCCGTAGGTGTGGCGTGGCGTGGCGCAGCACATTGAGCAAGCCAAAAACATTGACTTCAAAATTCTGGCGAGCTTCCTGGTCGGTTAGCTCTTCGAGGCCGCCGAGCTGGCCATAGCCCGCATTATTTACCACCACATCGAGCCCGCCTAGGGCGCTGATGGTGGCTTGGATAGCTTGTTGCACGCTGGCCTCGTTGCTGAGGTCCATGTGCAGGGGCAGAAACTGGTCAGGGGCAGCTGACACAGCCTGCGTTAGCTCGGCCAGATTGCGGGAGGTAGCGGCTACGGCGTAGCCGGCGGCTAATAGCTGCTGCACGAGCGTCAGACCCAGGCCCTTCGAGGCTCCGGTCACGAACCATATTTTCTTGGTAGTCATCGTAGTTGAAATCTTCGTGGTAAGAAAGGGAGTCGCTTAAAGCGAGGCGGCCAAATAGGTACAGCATGGGGGCGGGGATGAAAGCATGAATGACTACTGCTCTTATAGACGAGATGACAGTTGCTATACCGTAGTTGCACGCCAAAAATTATATTCTGGTAACATCAATTGGTATATCAACGCTCTCCGCCCCGGATTTCTGCTATTCAGTGAACCCGGTTGAGAGAGTTAGGTCCTGCCAAGCTTGGAAATTTTGCTCAAGCGCTTCGAGCTTGTTGGTGGCGCGGTTGTAGGCATCGCGGCCCAGCAACAGGTGCAGGGGCGGGTTGGCTTCGGTAGTAATCTGGATGATGGCGGCGGCCGCTTTTTCGGGGTCGCCGCCCTGGTTGCCGTTGAGCTGGAGGTAGCGGGCGTGCGAGGCGCGGATGTCTTCGTAGGCTGCGATGGGCTGCTGCGGTAGGGCCAGCGATTCGGCGGTGAGGAAGTTGGTGCGAAACCCACCGGGCTCTACCACCGTCGCCTTGATGCCGAAGCTGGCCACATCCTGCGCTAGTATCTCGGTGAAGGCGCTCACGGCAGCCTTCGTAGCCGAGTACACGGCCCAGCCGGTAGCGCCGGCCAGCGCCGCGATAGATGAGATATTAATAATGTGCCCCGCGCCTTGCTGGCGCAGCTGTGGCAGCGCGTGCCGCACTACATTCAGGGTGCCGAAGACATTGACGTCGAAGGCTTGGCGCGTTTCGGCGTCGGTCAACTCCTCGATGCTGCCGCCGATGCCGTAGCCAGCGTTATTTATTACTACATCGAGGCGGCCGAAAGCGCTGATGGCTTGCGCGATAGCGGCCTGAACGCTGACATCGCTGCCTAGGTCTACTTGCAGTGGTAAAAAGGCGTTCGAGGTAATGCCTACAGCTTGGGCAAGGGTTTCGGCATTGCGCGAAGTAGCAGCCACTTGATGGCCTTCGCGCAGCAGCCGTTTTACTAAGGCTAGGCCCAGGCCCTGTGAGGCACCGGTCACGAACCAGGTTTTGGGAGTGCTCATACGTTTTGCGTTTTTGACATTGCAAAACAAGCGGAGCGCCTAGCCTAGTAGCTTACCCGGTTCAAACCATTACTTGCAAAAATCAAACAACTCGCATTGTGGAGGGTGCAACGCCGGTTTGCTTGCGAAAAAAATTGCTGAAGTGTGCTGGCTCCTCGAAACCCAAGCAGTAGCTGATTTCGGCCACGTTCCAGGGCGTGTGCTTGAGCAAGGCATGGGCCTCTTGCGTGAGGCGGCTGGCAATGAGTTGGGTTGTGGTTTTGCCGGTTACTTCCTTCAGCGCCCGGTTGAGGTGGTTAACATGCACCGCCAGTTGCCCCGCAAACGATTCGGCGCTGCGCAGCCGCACCCGCTGTCCCGGCGACTCTATCGGAAATTGGCGCTCGAGCAGCTCCGTGAACAGCGACGCAATGCGCGTGGCCGCGCTGCTGTCGTGGTAGAGTGTGGTGGCTGGCTGTAGCTTTAGGGCGCTGTGTATTAGCTCAAAGACATAGTTGCGTAGTAGGTCGTACTTATATGCGTAGTCTGAATTGAGCTCTACTATCATCTTATCGAACAGAAGGCGCATCGCCGCCAGTTGCTCGTCGCTCAGCATATATACGGGCTGCCCGCCCGGCTTGAACATCGGCAAATCCTGCGCTACCAAGCCCAACTGCCGCTGCAAAAAGGCCTCCGTGAAAATGCAGAAAATGCCCGACTGGTCGTCATCCAGCGGCTCCCAGTTGTAGGGAACCAAGGGGTTGGCAAAAAATAGTGCGTTGCCACGCAGCTCTATCGTCTTGTCAGCAAAATTGTAATTGCTGTTACCCGATACCAGCGTGATTTTATAAAAATCCTTGCGGCTGTATGGCATCGTATGTGCCTTCGGGCCTACATAGTCATCGAGCCGAAACACATTGAAGTGCCCAATATCCTGCCGCAGGTTCTCGGGCAGATAGTCAATCTTGGTGCGGTAGAAATCCTCTAGAGTTTGCGTTTTCGACATGCTGCGAAGTTACGAGAATCAAACTGAGTTGAGCTTAGTGAATTGATTTGGGTAGCACATATAACAAAGCCCTATCGCTACTAGCAATAGGGCTTTGTGGGGTACAGGGCGAGCACAAGTGGCTCACTAATGGGTCGGAAAAAGATGGCTATTCACAGTGGCCAGGGCCGGTTTTGCCTTCATTGTAGTTCGCTAGGCTGGTAGTCAGGTCGCTGGTAGCGCTAGACTTGAGGGCGCCGCTGCCCACTGGTGGAATGACTAGGGTTCCTATCAACTCGTCGGCTGCAGTCAGGCTAGCAGCTATTGCGGTAGCATCGGAGCCGTTGGCGATGTTCAACTTAGCCGCGATAAGCTGGTGCGCCATGGCAACTAGGCCGTTGCCGCCGCTGGATGGATTGGTCAGAATGATTAGCAACTGGTCGGCGGTGTAGGTGACCGAGCCAAGGGTCAAGCCATTGTCTTTTACGCTTTGCGGCCACACGTAGGCGTTATTGCCGGTTGGCAGAGGGCCGTGAGTTTTCCAGTAGCCCTGCGTGTAGGTGCAGCCGCTGGCACTTGTGCAGGCTAGTGTCGAGCAGGCCAGGTCAGGTGTGAAAGCACTGCGCTGAAAGCTGCTGTTAGCGTGCGCAAAGGCCCGAAACACGTAGGCCGTGCCGCAGGGTAAGGCGTCGGGGCAAGTAGTCGATGCCCCATTATCAAATTGAAATTCGCCTATGTTAACCGTTACGGATTCATTGGCTAGCAAATTGTAGCGCGATAAATTGGCATTGCCCGAAAAAGAGGCTTTGCATAAACGGGTGTCTTCGGAAGCGTACCATGTGTTATTATTTGCCGCGAAGTCTGCGGCAGTCATCCACTGTACCGAAAAACCAGCTGGGGCGCCACTGGCGCCCGCCGTCACCACTATATTGATGGAGGCTTGCGTGGCCTCGCCGCAGGTGATAGTAGGGGCAGCCAATGTGCCTATTTTAAAATTGGCTCCCATGCTTACATTTTCACCTGCTTTCTCAGTGGTATTGGAGGTAGGTGTGACGCTATTTTGTTTGGAGCAGCCAAGCAATAGTGTGGCCAAGAGCAGAACGGGTTGGCAAAGAGTAAGCAGGCGTTTCATGGGGTGGGGTTGGTGAGAGTAAGTGTGCGAAATTGCCCTTAAATATAAATGTAATTTAATATTAAAATTAAATAATTTAAGCTAATTTATTTAAAGGGTAACTGTCTGTAAGAAAAATAGTAAAGGGTAATGAGTAGATGCTAGCCGTTCTGCTTAGTAGCGCAGGTCATTTGCTCGTTGAAGTGGACCAGAATACTGCTGCGTACTGCTAGGAAAGAGCCACTACTCAGGCCATCACCGGCTACTGGCTGTCGTCTGCACACCTACCTCACTGTGCTCTCTTTCCACAATGTTTTGAGTGGAAAAGGCATGAGTGCACCTCCCTAGGTGGGGCCGCAAGCCGCGGACGTACTACGCCTCACAGGCAGCTTCACCTTGGCTACCAAAGAAGCAGTACTGGCTGCTTACAGAAGGCAGGTATGACACTAATCAATCGTATGATAGGGTAGCGCAACTTACTTCTTCAGCCGTTCATCCGTGAAGTGTGCCTGATGCGGTGGCTGCGCAAACTTCTCCGCGTTATAAGCCGCCGAATTGCCCCGCGGAATGGACAGCGACTGCCACGCCCCGTCGGCCACAAGCCGGGCTATGAATACGATTTGGCCGACGTGGTAAGGATAGTGCGCCAACTGACGATTGATAGCCTCCAGCACAGAGTGGCCTTGGTTGCGGATGTAGATGGTGCGGTCGAGGTCGGCGGGGGTAAGGGCCCCTAGGGCGGCAAAGAGGCATTGCCAGCCTTCTTGCCACTTGGCGAGTACTTCGGCGCGGGTAGCGAGGTCGTTGTCGAACTCGGCTTCGCGGGCGCGCCAAGGCTTCTCGCCGTCGGTGGTGAGAAAATCGGTCCAGCGCGATAGCATATTGCCCCACAAGTGCTTCACAATGGTCGCGATGCTATTGCTGGCCGCGTTGGGCTGCCAGAATAACTTATCGTCGGGGATTTGCGCCATCGCCTGCTCGCCGAGCAACTGGTAGTAGGCAAATTGCTTGTGGGCGCTGGAAAGGAAGTCGGTCGGCATAGGGCAGGGCGCTACGTGGCGTTTGGTGGCTTGAGTAGCTAAAAATAAACCAGCTCGTGCTGCGTCTACTTTATCCTCGCCTGCCAAACAATATTCTGCGGCCCACTTATCGCCTTTGTATGCCCACAACGCCCATTCCTAAGAAGCTACTGGCCCGCCAGCACGAGATATACGCCGACTATCTGCGCGAGATTGACCGGCACCTAGCTGACCTGGTGTCGGGCCGCGCCACCGAGATGTTTGAAATTCGTGATTTTGCCGGTGTACTGTGCATTCATCCTACGCACTTGAGCAACACGATTAAGCTCGCAACTGGTCATTCGCCCTGCCACGATTATCAGCTGCGTATTCTGGCCGTGGCGCAGCAGCTACTCCGCGATACCGACCAGCCCGTGGCAGCCGTGGCGGCCACGCTCACCTACGACCCGGCCAATTTTACCAAATTCTTCAAGCGCTTTGGCGGCTGCACACCCAAGCAGTACCGCGAGCAGGTGCGCGCCGAGCAACTCGAGGTAGCAGAAGTAGAAAGCCTACCCTAAGAAACTGTACTACTCACCATACGCTAGCCAACTGGCGCCTGGACCTTTGCAGCGTCATTTCACCTTAATCAACTCTGAAAATGAGCACTTCCAAAATAGCCTTAGTGACCGGTGGTAGCCGTGGCCTAGGCAAGAGCATGGCCCTGAACCTAGCCAAAAAAGGCATTGATGTTATCTTGACCTACCATACCCAGCAGGCTGAGGCCGAAGGCGTAGTAGCCGAAATTGGTGCCCTAGGGCAAACTGCCGTAGCCTTGCAGCTTGATGCCTCCAACGTCAGCACCTTCGGCGCTTTCTTCGAGCAGGTGCGAACTGCACTGCGCGCCACGTTTGATGCCGACCGGTTTGACTTTCTCATCAATAATGCCGGCACGGGGCACTATGCGCCCTTTGCCGAAACGACGGAGGAACAGTTTGACCAAGTGATGAACATTCACTTCAAAGGGCCATTCTTCTTGACGCAGCAGGCACTGCCGCTGCTCAACGACGGTGGCCGCATCGTCAACATCTCGTCGGGCTTGACGCGCATTATCTATCCCGGCTCCTCGACCTACGCCAGTATGAAAACGGCCATGGAAACGCTGACGAAGTACCAAGCCAAGGAGCTAGGTGCCCGCGGCATTACCGTCAATATCGTAGCGCCAGGCGCCATTGCCACCGACTTTGGCGGCGGCCGTGTGCGCGACAACCAGGAACTACAAGACCACATTGTGGCGCTCACAGCCCTAGGTCGCGTGGGCCTGGCCGATGACATCGGCCCGGTAGTGGCCTTCCTCTGCACCGATGAGGCCCGCTGGATTACGGCGCAGCGCTTAGAAGCATCGGGCGGGCAGTCCATCTAAACCGCAACTGAAGCTGGATGTAATAAATAGTGCAAATGGGCTTGTCTCCGGCAACCTAACTAGCTGAAAATAAAAAGGCTGCCCAGTAAGGGTAGCCTTTTTTATTGAACACATTACGCCGGTCGGCCTGCGCTTCTGCGCTATCTATTATATCCGCTTCAGCTGCGGTTAAAAGCGGAATAGCGGGCGTTGCGGGTTCCAAATGCCCCATGGAATCATGAGCAGCACGAGCAGCAGCGCAATACCTAGGTAGATAAAGGCCTTCTTATGCTTAATGGTATCGCTAGGCGCCTTTTTGAGGGCAATGCGACCTACCTGGGCCAGCACAGCCGCGAGTATCATCACCGCAATGTGCTCCATGCCGAAGAAGCGGGCCGTGGGGTCTTTCATAGCGCCGGGCTGCTTCATGGCGTTCAGGCCCCAAGGGCTCAGGCCAAAATAAAGGCCCAGGCCAATAAGGACTTGCAGCCACATAAAGCCCGAAAAGGCAGCGGTGATACCATTGTCGCCTTTCGTAAAGGGCCGGCGGCCCGTCCAGCCGCCGTAGGCCCGAAATACGGCCAGCAGGCCCGTGCCCAACACAAACCAGCGCCCCCACGAGTGCAGAAACAACAATACTTGGTACATACAAAAAGCGAAAGTGCCGGGCGGCCCGACCGGTTGAAAACTGCCGCGAAACTAGCAGTTTTTGAGTTGGCGGCTAGCACGCAGCCTCCCGCTGTTGCGAGCTAAGCGCTCACAGCCAATCTCTAACAACCTCAAAAAACGCTTAGAACTCGCCGGGCTCGGGGATGGGCGCGGGCGCGCCACCGCGGGCCGCCTTAGCCCGTTGCTCATCGCGGATGGCGACACCTAGGGCGATGAAAATAGAGAAAAACGGTAGCACCAGCCCTAGCAAAAACCACTTGCTGCGCGAGTGGCCGTGCGAGTAGGCGATGTACATGGTAACCAGGGCCAGCAGGACATCTAGGAAAATCAGAAAGATGGCTCCGAAAAAATAAGTAGCAAACATGCGATTGAATTACTGCGCTTTACCGCGCTTGACGAGGTAGGCGTGCAGGACCTTAGCGAAGGGCTCGCGCACATCGACCGGCACAAAATCTATTTTTAGTTGCCCGCAGCGCAGGGCTAGGTCTTGCTCAAACCGCTGCATGGCCACGCGATACTGCTCACGCACCTGTGAGGGCTGCAGGCGCACTTCCTCGCCCGTTTCGACGTCTTCGAAGATGTAGGGCCGGTCCTGAAAGTCAAAGCTGGACTCGGTGGCGCGGTCTAGGATGTGAAACAGCAGCACTTCGTGGTGCTGATGGCGCAGGTGCTGTAGTGCGGCCAGGGCCGCCTCCTGCTCTTGCGCGCCGCGCCCCAGCATGTCGCTAAACACGATAACGAGCGAGCGCTTCGGAATCTGCTGCGCAATGGCGTGCAGCACGCCCGCCACGTCGGTAGTGGCAGCCGGGCGGCGGGTGCCGGGGGCTGGCGCGGGCCGCTCCAGCAACTGCTGCAGCGTGAGCAGCAGGGTGTGGCGGTGCGCAGTGGTCGAGCGCACGGGGGTTTGCAGCTCTATCTGCTCGCCAAAGGTGACGAGGCCCACTGCATCGCGCTGGCGTTGCAAGAGCGTAGTGAGGGCCGCGGCGGCCAACACGCTGAATTTAAGCTTGTCGTAGCCTGGCGCGGGGTAGTACATGCTAGGGCTCACATCGAGTAGCAAGTGCGCGCGTAGGTTGGTTTCTTCTTCGTAGCGCTTCACAAAGAGCTTATCGGTGCGCGCAAACACCTTCCAGTCCATGTGCCGGGTGCTCTCGCCGGGGTTGTAGAGGCGGTGCTCCGAAAACTCAACCGAGAAGCCATGATAGGGCGACTGGTGCAGCCCCGTAATAAAGCCATCGACCAATTGCCGGGCCAGTAGCTCTAGGTTTTCAAACGAGCGGATGGCCGCTAGGTCAAGGGCAGGGGCGGGCATAAACGGAGAAAAGAAATAATTACTGACCAGAGAGTAATACAAAGCTATTGCATTCCTGGCCGTGCCGACTTCTGAGTACTTTCTGAAGATGAAACCTTAGGTATAAACCCTTGGTTACGGCCCCACCGCGTGCTTTTAAGGCGAGTGGAAGGCTAGCTAATTTGGCTTTATATTTGTAAACCATTATTGCGACTTAATCACTCCAAATAAGTTTTTTCTCTTTTCAACACTTTAATTGTGGACGACCGTTACCCCAGAGACCAGGAAGAAATTTATTCCCACCGCATGAAGGCGGGCAAGCGCACTTATTTCTTCGACGTAAAAGCTACGCGCGGCCAAGACTACTACCTCACCATCACCGAAAGCAAACGCCGCCCCGGCAGTGACCCCGACGGACCGGCTAGCTACGAGAAACACAAAATTTTTCTATATAAAGAAGATTTCAACAAGTTTATTGATGCCCTGCACGATGCAGTGGACTACGTGCGCGACGAGCTGCTGACCGAAGAAGAGGTGGCCGAGCTCGACCGCCCACGCCCGGCCTACGATGGCGAGCAGCCGCCCCGCGAGGGCCAGCAGCCTCCGCAGCCCGCCACCGACCTCGGCGAGACTACCTACTAACGCACTGACTGCCTACTTACAAAAACACGACACACAAACGAACCTATTACGGCGCGCCGCTCCCTTCATCAGGGGCGGCGCGTTTTTGTAAGGACCTAGGGTAAGCCCGCCGCCACTGCATCGGCCGTACCTTTGCTCCCGAATTGTGGGCATCTCATGATTCATAACTCACAACTCCTAATTCACTAAAAATGGGCCTCCGCTGCGGTATTGTCGGCCTGCCGAATGTCGGCAAATCCACGCTTTTCAACGCTTTATCTAACGCCAAGGCCGAGTCGGCCAACTATCCTTTCTGCACCATCGAGCCCAATGTGGGCGTGATTACGGTGCCCGACGAGCGCCTCCAAATCTTGGAAGGCCTCGTGAATCCTAAGCGCGTGCTGCCCACCATCATCGAGTTTGTGGACATTGCGGGCCTAGTAAAAGGCGCCAGCAAAGGCGAGGGCCTAGGTAATAAATTCTTGGCTAACATCCGCGAGGTCGATGCCATCATTCACGTGGTGCGCTGCTTCGACGACCCCAACATCGTACACGTAGCCGGTGGGGTAGACCCCGTGTTTGACAAGGACGTTATCGACACCGAGCTACAGCTCAAAGACTTGGAGAGCGTTGATAAAAAGCTTGTCAAGTCGGAGCGTAGCGCCAAGGCGGGCGATGCTGCCGCCAAGAAAGAGGTAGCCGCCCTGCAAAAATTCAAGGCCGCCCTTGAAGCCGGTGAAAACGCCCGCGCCGTGCAGGCCACCGAAGACGAGAAGGAAGCCGTGGCCGACTTACAGCTGCTCACCATCAAGCCCGTTATCTACGTGGCCAACGTAGACGAGGCTAGCATTGCCACCAACGGCAACAAGCACGTGGAGGCCCTGCGCCAGCACGTAGCTGCCGAAGGCGCGCAAGTAGTGCTGGTGTCGGCCGCCATCGAGTCGCAGATTGCCGAGATGGAAGACCCCGAGGAAAAAGCCATGTTCCTGGGCGAATACGGCCTCACCGAGTCGGGCCTCAACAAGCTCATTCGCGCCAGCTACGAGCTGCTCAATCTCATTACGTACTTCACGGCTGGCGTGCAAGAAGTACGCGCCTGGACCATCCACCGCGGCGATAAAGCGCCGCAGGCTGCCGGCGTTATTCACTCCGATTTTGAGAAAGGCTTTATCCGTGCTGAGGTAATTAAGCTGGCGGATTACCAAGAGTACAAGACCGAAGTAAAAATCAAAGAAGCCGGTAAAATGGCCGTGGAAGGCAAAGACTACGTGGTGCAAGATGGCGACATCATGCACTTCCGCTTCAACGTCTAAATCGCACGTTATAGCGGATTTAACTGATTAGGCAGATACATCCACTTGCGGTGGATTGACTTGCAAAGGAGTGGTTAAGCAAAGTGCCACTGCCTTGCCGCAGCACTACCTAGGGTGCAGCAGCAAGGCAGTGGCACTTTGCTATTATGGATACAGAGTATCAGTTTAACTAAGCAGCCGAAGCGGGGGCCTCGTCGGGTTTTTCGGTAGGAATTTTTAGGCGCATGGCCAGCACAGCTAGCACGGCCATGCAGGCTGCAAACCAGTAGAACGGGGCATTGAGCGCCAGCAAAGACAGGCCCCCGTAGGCCAGGGTGGTAACTAGGCTAGCGAGCCCCGACAGCGCCTGCGTGAGCCCAAACAGCTCGCCCCGGTTCTCCTCATCGGAGAGCTGCGCCAGCAAGCCATTGAGCAAGCCCGCTATGAGGGAAGCCGACAGCGCATCGGCCGCGGCGGCCACGTAGAGCAGGGTTAGCGAACTCTGCACATTGGCGTAAAGAATGTGCAGCGCTACGCCTATCCAGGCGGCCCCTATGAGTACCCAGCGCTTATTAAGCCGGTCGACTAGGTACTTGAAATACAGGAAATTGCTAATGGCGCATAAGCCGCCAAAAAACGCAAAAAAGTAGGATATCTGGGTCGCATCGAGCTTGAGTTTCCCTAGGCCCACGTAGGGAATAAAGTAGTTCAGGTAGCCTTGGTTGAGCGTAAGCAGCAGGGTAAGCAACGTAATAGGGGCCAGGCCGGGGCGGTCTTGGTCAAACTCCTTTAGGCGCTGCCACAGCTGGCGGACGTTGAGGCTGCGCACCAGTTCTTGCCGCAGCTGGCTGGCATCAAACTGCTTGGTTTCCTTGGCCGTTTCTTTAAAGAAAAACGAGAGTGCGAGGTTGAGCACCGATAGCCCCAGCACGGCTACCACCACCCACCGCGTTTGCTGGTCTTTGGGTGGCCCCAGCCACAGCACCACACTAGCTACTAGCGGCCCCAGCACGCCGCCCAATGACTGAAACGTACTTACGAGGCCCGTGGTCTTTACCACCTCCTCCGGCTTCGATACATCGGCTACGGCCGAGCGCATCAGCGAGTAAAGCCCATTGGTAAATCCATCGCTGAGGCGATTGACGAAAAAGAGTATCGTGCGCACCGGCAGCAAAAACAGGTTGGCCACCAGCGTGCCTACGGCTGATACAAGCACCACCGGCCGCCGGCCAACTTGGTCGGATAGCACGCCTAGGAGTGGGGCCGCCACCAGCTGAATGCCCAGAAAGAGGGCCGTGCCCAGCGTAAGCCACAACTGCGGCTGGGATAAGCCCTGCACAAACTGCGGCATTACGGGCCCCAAGGCCGAGCCTAGGATAACATCTAATAAGACAATAGTATAGATGAGTAGCAGGCGAGAATTGGCAAACATAGCGAGGACGAGAGGCCCGCAGGAAGGCGGTAGCCTACTGTACTTGCTATGCCCACTATTAGTTGAATGTCTGCCACCTAGGCGCCGAAAAGCGGGTCGCTTCGAATGGGGTAGGGGCCCGCAAGCAGCGACGAATGCAGGGCGTTCTAGCCCTTTCAGTCGGGCTCAGTACAAAAAAAATGCTTTATTATTTAATTTTTTAAACTGCCCATTCGGCTTTGCACGGACGACCTTAATTCGATAGGCTTCCAGCAAATTACTAATTTAAATAGCGGAGTTTACCGTGTTCAAAGGAGTAGTGCAATGGCAACATTATGAAAATAATAGGTCCACCATTACTAAAACACTTCGCCTGAAAATCTGTTCGTTGGATAAGCGGCCCAAGGCCGACCTACCCTATCCTTTTCTCCTTTTCTATGTCAGAAAATTTTTCAACCTCAGATTTCTCTGCGGCTACGCTAGGAGCAGCGTCGCAGCAAACTACTCGCCTGGGCGTAGCCATTGTAGGGCTGGGCGGGGCTGTAGCTACTACGGCAGTGGCCGGCGTAGCGTTGCTACGCGCTGGTGCTATGGGTACTACTGGCTTGCCGCTGGCTACCCTGCCCGCGCAGCTTACCGACCAGCTCGTGCGTTATGAGAACCTTGTGTTTGGCGGCTGGGACCTGAGCCCCGACGACCTAGCAACCGCCGCCCGCCAGCACGGCGTGCTGGAGCGCCACCAAATGGCCGATGTGGAAGACGAGCTGAAAGCCATTCAGCCCTGGCCCGCCGTGGGCAACGTGCGCTTTTGCCGCAACGTAACCGGCCAGCACCTGCTGAAAGTGGAATCGCACGCCGCCGCCGTCGAAGCTATTCGGGCTAACCTCCAGCGCTTCCGCGAAGAGCAGGACCTAGAGCGCGTAGTAGTTATCAACCTGGCTTCGACCGAGGCCATGCCCGATTTGTCGCTGCCGCAGTTTGCCACGCCCGAGGCCTTTGAGGCCGCCGTGCAGGCCGACGACGCCCAGATTCCGCCGGCTATGCTTTATGCTTATGCCGCCATTCTAGAAGACGTGCCCTACGTCAACTTCACGCCCTCGTGCGCCGCTGATGCGCCGGCGCTGTTGCGCCTGGCCGAGCAGCGCGGGGTGCCCGTTTCGGGCAAGGATGGCAAGACCGGCCAGACCTTTATGAAGACCGTGCTGGCCCCGGCCCTGCACGCCCGCAACCTGCACATCGACGGCTGGTTTTCGACCAACATCCTAGGTAACCGCGACGGCCTGGCGCTGGACAATGCGGAGTCGCTGGCGTCGAAAATCACGACCAAAGGCTCAGTGCTCGACCAGATAACGGGCTACAAGGTAGACAACCACGTGGTGCACATCCACTACTACAAGCCCCGCGGCGACAATAAAGAGGCCTGGGACAACATCGACGTAGAAGGCTTCCTAGGGCAGAAAATGCAGATTAAGATTAACTTCCTCTGCCGCGATTCTATCCTGGCGGCTCCACTCGCGCTGGAGTTGGCTCGCCTGGCCGACCTAGCCAAGCGCCGCAATGAAGGCGGCGTGACGCCGGCCCTAGGGGTATTCTTTAAATCGCCGATGGTAGCCCACCCTAACGAAGTGCCTATCCACGGTTTCGAGCAGCAGCAGGCGGTACTACTCAACTGGCTGGCCGCGGGCGTAGAAGGCCCTCAGCCGCAGCCCGTGGTAGAAGCTGCCAAAGGCGCTCTGGCCCCCGCGTTGGCTTCGTTCAGCCCCGACATTCCGGCTGCCTAACTAGTGCAGGCTTCTGTAAACACCAGCGCCCCGGCTAGGCCGGAGGCGCTGGTTGAGTTGGCCAAGGTGCTGCCGCTGCTGCGCGAACTCAACGACCTAAAGCGCGTGCGGGTAGCGGGCCGCGAAGGCTCGCTGGCCGAGCAGCTATTTGGCCGTGCTTGGGGTGCGTTGGTAGCGGGCGAAGCGCCAGCTACGGTCGCTCTGCGCGAGACTGCCCGCGCCCTCATCGGGGTACGCCTGCCTGGCTACGACGTGGCCTTGCTCGGCTCGCTGGGCTTGGCAGAAACTGAAGCGAACCAGGTGTTGCAACAAGCGTTGCATGATGCCGGGCAGCCATTAGATGCCGACTTAGTAACGCAGCTAGCACAGGCAACGAGTGCGCCAGTTGATGTGGTAGCTGGCCGGCAGCCAGCTTTTGTGGAGCAGCTAGCGCAGCAACCGCGGGCGGGGGCTACCCATCCGGGTCGGCCGCGCATTATGCTTTGGCCGCCCGAGAGCCACGCTGACCACTGCGCGATGGTGGCTATTTACGCGGTGCTGCTCAGCCCTTATTTTGGAGCTGACCCCGGCGAGGCGTTTCTGACGGGCCTAGCCCACCACCTGCACAATGCGGCGCTACCTGACCCCGGCTACGCAGGCGACGAGCTCCTAGGTAGCCATTTGCCAGGCCTGATGGCCCAGGCGACGCAGCAGGCTATGCAGCAGCTGCCAACGGCCCTCCAGCCCGTGGTGACGGCGGCCCTCGACCGCACCCGCGTGGTAGATGTGCCAGCCGCCCGCGCCTTCCACGCCGCCGACGTATTCGACCGGGTGCTGGAAATGGCTTGGCACGACCAAAGCGCCCGCTTCCGCCTGCACCAGGCCCTCGACGATTTGAACATCGTGCACGCGGGCTTCACGCAGCAGTTTCACCAGCAGGTGCTTACCGCGGCCGGATTGCTCCCGGTTGCGCGCTAATCTCTTACTAGCTTTTATGCCCGAAAATCAACCCGATGTCTTGTGGGGCATTGTGGGCTGCGGCTGGGTGGCGCGCGACTACGTGGCCCCGGCCATCGCGGCCTCCGGCAACGGCCGACTAATCGCGCTTTGCGATTTGAGCGAGCCCGCGTTGGCCGCCGTGCAACCCAACGACACTACCCTGCTGCGTACCACGAACCTAGAAGAGTTTCTGCAAACGCCCGGTTTGCAAGCCGTGTACGTGGCTACGCCCAATGCCCACCACGCCTACGTGGCGCAGGCGCTGGCTGCCGCGGGGCTGCCCGTGCTGTGCGAAAAGCCCCTGGCCCGCACCGCCACCGAAGCGGCCGGCATGGTAGCCGCCGCCGAAGCGGCCGGCACTCCTTTGGCTACGGCTTTTGACCAGCGCTTCCACCCGGCCCACGTGCGCTTGCGCGAACTGATTCAAAACGGGGACCTAGGGCGCGTGACCTGCGTGCGCATCCATTACGCCTGCTGGACGCCCGCCGATTGGGCCCCCGACACCGACCAGGGCACTTACCAAAACTGGCGCATCTCGGCCGAGCAAGCGGGCGGCGGGGCCATGATTGACCTCGCGCCCCACGGCCTCGACCTGGTGCAAACCCTGCTCGATGAGCCACTGACAACCGTGGTAGCCCTCACGCAGCAACGCATCCACGACTACCCCGTGGACGACGGGGCGGTAATTATCGGGCAGACGGCCAGCGGGGTCCTGCTCTCGCACGCGGTGGCGTACAACTGTCCCGACAACTTTCCGCGCCGCTCCCTCGAAGTGATTGGCGACCTAGGCCGAGCGCTGGCCGTGAACACGATGGGCCAAACGCCCGGTGGCTCGCTGACCCTCACCCGCCCCGATGGCACCGTGGAGGACGTTGCGTTCGACAAAGAGGCTTCACCCTTTCAGCGCCAAGTCGAAGCATTTGCCGAAGCTGTGCACAGCGGGCAGCCGTTCCCTTTTCCGCCCGCCCGCGACTTGCACACGATGCGCCTGCTCGACCTAGCGGCCACCAAAAGTCAGGAGCTGGCCAGCTTATAGCTAGTTCACCGCGCCTAGGTGGCAATATCTACTAAAACACTTCCTAAATGCCTCATTACGTTTGCGAAAACTGCGGCTTCTGGCAGCGCTACTTTGCGCCGGGTCCACCCGACTGCCCGGTGTGCCGCGACTATCGCCACCCGCTGCCGCCCGCCGGCTGGCAGTTTAGCACGCCGGCCGAAGTAGGCGCGCGGCTCACGACGCAATGGGCCGAGGTGCTGCCCGGCATCTGGCAGTTTTGGAACGAGCCAACGGTAGGCATCGGGCCGCGCGGCTACCTGCTTATCGATGCCGAGCATGGCAACGTAGCCTTTGAAGGCGCTGGCTACTACGACGCGGCCGCGCTGGATTTTATCGGTACCCTAGGTGGTGTTCGTTACCTATCTGGCTCGCATTGCCACGTGTTCGGGGCCCTGTGGCAGCTCGTCGAGGCGTTCGAGCCTGAGGTAGTGATGCAGCAAGACGAGTTGCCTTTTTGCCAAGCGTTCCGGGTGAGTTGGCCCTACGAAGACCGCGCCGAACTGCACCCGGGGGCTGTGCTGTACCACACCGGCCGCCACACGCCGGGCCACGCCGTGCTGCACTTGCCCGCCCGCCAGCTGCTATGCTGCGGCGATGCGCTCAAGTTCAAGCTCGACGCCCTAGGTCAGCCTACCCACATCAGTACCCACCGCGCCTACGACGCCCACATTCCTCTCTCGCACGGCGACGTGCGCCACTACCAGCGCGTGCTGCTGCCCCTGGATTTCGACGGCGTGCTCACCCCTTGGGAACCCGTGGCCAGCGGTGGCAAAGCGGCGGCTGCCCAGCTATTTGAAGCGCAGCTAGCTGGCCGGCCGTTTGCCGATTTCCTGCTTTTAACTTTTTCTGACATGTCTCCTCAATCGCTACCCGACCCCGCCCCCGTAGCCCTCTACAAAAGTGCCCTGCCGCCCGAGCCGGTGTACGAAATTCCGCTCACCAGCCTTGACTATCTAGGCGTGCCCGTGTGGAGCCTGGCCCAGTGGCTACCCGGCGGCATGAGCACCGGCACCGGCTACGGCGCCACCGATGGGCAGGCGCGCGTGGGGGCCTACGGCGAAATCACGGAGGAGACGTTCGTCAACTTGTACCTGACCCAAATGCCGCGCCGTCGGGCTTCATACCGGCAGCTGCAAGCTGAAGGAGTAGCCTGCCTCGACCCGCTGCGCGACCGGCTGCCGGCCGGCACCGCTTACACGCCCGACACCGAACTGGTGTGGACGCAGGCGCACACCTACCCGGCCAATGACCTCATCTGGGTGCCCATCGAAACGGCCGCTACCTGGCCCGGCGACTGGCACGGCCAGGAGCAGCACGACTGGCTTTACACCCCCATTACCAACGGCATGGGCGCGGGCGAGTCGCTGGAGCGCGCCCTCTCGCACGGGCTGCTAGAGCTGTTGCAGCGCGATGGCAACGCCATCAATTACCGCGCCCTCGACCAGGGCGTGCGCATCGAGCTCGACGACGTGCAGGACCCCGCCACTCGCGAATTACTGCGCCAATACGACGAGGCCGGCCTGGAAATTCAAGTGAAGCTAGCTTCGACTGATTTCGGCATCACTAGCTTATACGTGGTTGGCTACGAGCGCGATATAACCAAGGTGCCGCATGCGCTGATGCTTACCGGCTGCGGCGAAGCGGCCCACCCCGACCGCGAAGTAGCCCTGGCCAAAGCCCTGCGCGAGTACGCCTCTAGCCGCGTGCGCAAACGCTTCGAGCACGGCGACATGGCCTGGCTCGAAACCGTGGCGCCCGGCTACCTAGCCCAGGTGCGGCGCGACCCGCCCGTGCTGGCCAACCAGGAGCCCCGCGCCGCCGAGTCCATGCGCGAGTGGCTGGCGCTAAGCCCAGCCGAGTTATTTACGCAGCTCGAAAACTCGGTATTCAGCGTGCAGCGCACCGTCAAGTTTTCGGAACTGCCCACCGTGCCGTTCAACTCCCTGGCCACCCCCGCCGACTTGCTGCGCGTGGTGCACGAGCGCCTAGCCGCGGCAGGCCTAAGCATTTACTACGTGGAGTTTACCAACCCCGATAGCCCGGTGCGCACTCTCAAAGCCATTGTGCCTGAGCTGGAAGTAGAAACTATGACCTACGACCGCATCGGCCGCCGCAACCTTACCAAGCTGCTGGCCCGCCAGAGCCCATTGGTGGGCCTCGGCACGCCGCCGCCCGGTGCCCAGCCTGTGCCCCTGCCCGCCGCCGACGAAGCCGCCCTAGGTGGGCCGGCCTGGTTCAACACCCAACTGGCCCGCGAGCAGGTAGGCGCGCTCTACGCCCTCTACCGCGAGCCCGAGCGCCACGTGTATTATTTCAGCGATTCCGAAGCTACTCCAACCCATGCCTAATTCGCTGCCCGACTGCCCCACCGCTCCGCACCAGTTGCGCTACGCCTACAACACCAACGGCGCCAGCAACCACCGCCTAGGTGATGCGCTCACGCTCATTGCCGAGGCCGGTTACGACGGGGTGGCCCTCACTCTCGACCACCACCACCACGACCCGTTTGCCCCTGATTTTGCGGGTCGCAATGCGCAGTTAGCTAGCCAACTGCGGGAGCTGAACCTAGGGCTGGTTATTGAAACCGGTGCTCGCTACCTGCTCGACCCACGCCAGAAGCACGAGCCCACGCTACTCGCGCCCAGCGCCACCGGCCGGGCGCGGCGGGTCGAGTTTCTCATCCGCTGCCTCGACGTGTGCGCCGCCTGCGAGGGCGAAACGGTGTCGTTTTGGGCCGGCGTACCCCAGCCGGGCGTCGAGAAAAACCAGGCTTGGGACTGGCTGCTCGAAGGCGCGCACCAAGTAGCCGCCGCCGCCCACGAGCGGGGCGTGGTAGCCTCGCTAGAACCCGAGCCGGGCATGCTTGTCGAAACCGTGGACGACTACCTCCGCCTGCAAGCTGCCGTGCCCAGCCTGCGCCTGGCCCTAGATACCGGCCACCTGCTTGTGACGGAAGAGCGGGAGCCGGCCGCGGCCGTGCGCGAGTTTGCAGCCCAAATCGGCACGGTTGCCCTCGAGGATATGCGCCGCGGCGTGCACGAGCACCTACCGTTTGGCGAGGGCGATATGGACGTACCGGCCGTGTTGCAGGCGCTGCGCGACATTCGTTTTGCTGGGCTGGTCTGCGTTGAAATGTCGCGCGAGTCGCCCCGCGCCCACCTCATGATTCCGCAATCCCTGGCCTACCTGCGCCAGGCCGAGCGCCAACTGCCCACCGCATGAGAGTCTGCTTTATTTCCCGCCGCTACTTCCCGGCCATTTCGGGCATGAGCGTGTACGCGCAAAATCTACTGCGCGAGTTGGTTGCCCTAGGTCACGACGTCACGATGGTATCGCAGTACCGGGGCGATGCTCTAGGCCGCGGCGTGTACGGCGGCGGCCCGCCCCCGCCGGTGCCGGGCGTGCGCGTGGTGGGCCTAGAGGCCCTAGGCGAGCAAAACGGCGGCCGGTTTGAGGACGATATTCAAACCATTATCGAGACTGTTGAACAACTGCACGCCGAGCAACCCTTCGACCTAGTACACGCCCAGTACGGCTACCCGCCCGGCCTGGCCGCGCTGCACCTAAGTCGCCGCCTAGGTCTGCCCAACGTGGTCAGTATTCAGGGGGGCGATGGGCACTGGGTGGGCGTCGAGTGTTGCGGCACGCACCAGCGGGCCATTCGCACCGTGCTCGACCACGCCGGGGCCGTGCTCATTGGCTGCCAAAGCTTTGCCGATGAGGTTGTTGGCCACCACGGCACCGACCCGGCACGCTTTACCCTCGTACCCGGCGCAGTAGAAGTAGACCGCTTCCGGCCCCGGGAAAACTGGCAGCCCGGCCAGTGGGCCAACCCCGCCCACCCGACGCTGCTGTACCACGGCCGCGTAGACCGGCGCAAGGGCGTGCTCGATTTGCTCGATGCCTTCGCCCAGCTTGCCCCCGCCCGCCCGGCTCTGCGCCTGCTCATCTCAGGCATCGGCCCCGACCTAGAAGAAGTGCGCCGCCGCGTGGCCGAATCGCCCTGGCGCGCGCAAGTCGAGCTGGCTGGCTACGTCGAGTACGACGACGTGCCGCAGGTGTACCACCGGGCCGACATCTTCGTATCGCCTACCTACGCTGAGGGCTTTTCCAACACCATCCTCGAAGCCATGGCCAGCGGCCTACCCTGCGTAGCCGCCGAGGCCGTGGGTGTGGTCGATTGCCTGCGCCACGACGACAACGGCTTGCTGATGCCGCCCGGCGACGTGCCCGCCCTTACCGCTGCCCTGGCCCGAATCCTCGACGATGAGGCCCTGCGCGCCCGCCTCGCCGCTACGGCCCTGCAAGAGGTACGCACCACCTACGCCTGGCCCGTCATCGGCCGCCAGATTGCGGGCATCTACCAGCAACTAGCCAACACCGCCCCAGACTTAAACTGGGCCGAAGACCTAGCCGCGCCGGAGCCCTGCCGCTACCGCGAAGCCCCGCATCTGCTGTAGCAAAGTCCTGCCGTGCCAAGCTCGCGGCTTCGTCCAAAGTCCTCGCTTTATGCCCGTTGCTCTTTTCATTTCGCCACACCTCGATGATGTGGCTTTCTCCTGCGGTGGCACGTTTGCTACGCTGGCTCAGGCCAGTTGGCAGTGCGTGCTGCTCACAGTATTCACGCGCTCGGTACCCAATCCTACCGGCTTCGCTTTGGCTTGCCAAACTGACAAGGGCTTCGGCCCGGAGGTAGACTACCTAGCTCTCCGCCGGGCCGAAGACACCGCCGCCGCCCAGTACCTAGGTGCCTCCGAAGTGCGCTGGCTCGACCTGCCCGAAGCTCCGCACCGCGGCTACCACAGCCCCGCCGCCCTGTTTACCGACCTGCTACCTACCGACAATATCGGCCCGGAGCTAACAACGCTACTTGCCACCGCGGTAACAGAAACCTCGCCACAACTAGTTTTTGCCCCGCAGGGCCTGGGGCTGCACGTCGACCACCGCCAGGTAATGCGGGCTGTGCAAGCCGTGGTGCCGCCCACCGTGCCAGTGCTCTGGTACCGCGACACGCCCTACATTATCCGGCAGCCCAACGCGCTGCCCGCACCCGAGCTACCGGCCGGCCTCCCTGAAACTGCACTGCCCCTGAGCAAAGCGGCGCTGGCGGCCAAAATAGCCGCTTCGCAAGCTTACGCCTCACAGCTAGGGTTTCAATTTGGCAACGCTGAGCAAGTGCGCGTCAAGCTCACGCAACTGGCGAATGAAGAAGCCCAGGCCGCTGGCCTCGCGCCGGCCGCCGAGCGCTTTGCCGGTCAAGCCGAAGCGCTCTCGACGACCTAGGGCATATACGAAAACCTAAAAGCTGTCATGCTGAGCCCCGCGAAGCATCTCTGTCGCACCATTAGTAAGGACACGAGGAGATGATTCGCGGGGCTCAGCATGACAGCTTTTGAATGAGACCGTAAGTAAAATGTGGAATTAAAAAGCCAGTAGCCTTGTGCCAAACTCAACTGCGAGCTTGACACAAGGCTACTTTTCTTATTGATAAGCCTTGGCTGGAACCTAGACCTGAGGCCGTGGCTTATTTAGCTATCACCTTGTACAACATGCCCTTGGTGAGCTTCGAGTTGGTTTGCATGCCGTTGAGGATGGCTACTTCTTCGTAGCGGCTGCTTGGCACGCCGTTGGCGGCCAACGCCGAGGCGAGGGTAGTGGCTGCGGTGGCCGTCTTTACGCGGACGTGCTCGGGCTGGCGGTTGAGCTTGCTGGCATCGGTGAGGCGCTGAAAGCCCTGGGCCACGTTGGCAAACTGTGGGGCGTAGGTGGCGAACGATGAGTTGGGCGCCAGGCCAATGAGGGCATACACACTTTTGCCATCCTGGATGAGGTAGGCGCGTACGTGGGTAGGGGCGCTCTGCTGGTCTTGGGCAGCTTGGTCGCCTTCTACCACCAAGGCTGGGAAGCTATTGATGGTGGTTTGCTGCGAGCTAGGCGAGCTTAGGCCGACTTGCTTAACCAGGGCCTGAGCGGCGGCATCGAGCGTGCCCGTGCCGGCTGAGGTGAGGATGAGCGCTGCCTTGCCGTTGGGCTCAGCCATTTGAAATTGGTCGGTCGAGTTCTGGGTTTTCCAGCTTGAGGGCACGGGCAGGCGCAGCTTTTGCTCGGGCAAGAAAAATACGCCGCTCTCCACAAAGCCTTGGCGCGGGTCTTCGCCATAGGGTAGGCCGTCGATAGAGCGCAGGTAGCTGTCACGGTTAACCGTGAGGGTGCGGTTGCCGAGCGTTTGCTTGGTTTGGGCAGCCAGGGCCTTCACGCGCTGGTAGCGGTCGGCCGAGTTGGGGTGAGTCGAGAGGAAGCCCGGCGTGCTACCGCCACCACTAGCTTTCTCGGTGCGCTCTAGGGTCAGGAAGAAGTCGGCCATCTGCGAGGCGTCGTACCCAACTTTAGACGAATATTTCACCCCTAGGACGTCGGCCTCGTTCTCGGCATCGCGGCTGTACTTCAGCAGGCCCAGCTGAATGCCCTGCTGCGCGAGCCCGCCTACCGACTGCATCACGCGCGGCGCCACTACTTGCCCTAGCAGTAGTCCTATGCTGGCAATCGTCGATTTGGTTTGCTGCTTCTGGCCGTGGCGGGCCGTAATGTGCCCCAGCTCGTGCCCGAGCACGCCAGTAAACTGCGCTTCGTTGTTGAAATAGGCCATAATGCCCCGCGTGAAGTACACGTGGCCGTCGGGCGTGGCAAAGGCGTTGATAATGGGCGAATCGACAATGGTGAAGCCATAGTCGCCGGGACGGTCCGAAATGGCCGTCATTTTTTTGCCCTGGGTCGCAATGTACTGTTGCAGCTTAGGGTTTTCGAACATCCCAAACTGGGCAATGACCTGTGGGTCGGGCTTGGCGCCTTGCAGCGGCATTGCCACGGCAGTAGGGTGGGCGGCCGGGCGTGGTGTTAGCCCGGCAAGTGGCAGAAAGAGTAGCGCAATCGCCCCAGCGCGGAAAAAAGGGAAGGGCATGGGAAGAGTAAGGTAGAGGTTATTGGGTAGCTGCAACACGCAAAACAACGGCTAAGGTTGTCTTGCTGCCGGCTACTTGCTGGCACCTAGGCAAGAATGCGGCCAACCCGGCGTTTACGTAGGTGCACGGCCTGCGTCACGGCCGACGTACTGGGGTGACGTAGTTTTGTAGTCCACCGCTGCTTGAATCTTATGCGCTTCTTATTTTCCTGGCTGGCGCTGCTGCCGGCCGTTGCCCTGCTTGGCATGGCTACCCACCAGCCCGCTGCCCACCTAGGCGGCCCCAAGCTGCCACCTGCCAAAATCAAAAGTGTCTTTGTAGCTACGCCGCCTACCATCGACGGCAAGGCCACCGAGTGGACCGACTCGCTGCAGTACGACAACAACAGCAAGCTGCAGTACCAAGTCCTCAACGATACCCGCACCATGTACCTGCGCCTGAAGGCGAACGATGCCAGCACGCAGGCCAGGTTTGTGTATATAGGTATGGTAGTGTGGCTCGATACTACGGGCCGCAACCAGCAGCAACTCGGTATCCGCTTTCCGCTGCCCATCGACCTCGAGTCCTTACCTAGGGGCGAGCAGCGGCCGGCCGGCGCCATGGGCCCCTCGGCCGCCGAGCGCCTGGCCGAGCACCAAGCCCGCCTGCGTCAGGTGCTGCTAGGCGCCAAGGAAATGGAGCTGCTCAATTTCCGCGGCAGTAAAGAGCCGGTGCTCACCGATGCCCAGTCGCAGCTAGGTATCAAAGCCGCCCTCGACCTCGATGCCCAGGGCAACCTCATTTATGAGCTGGCCGTGCCGCTACGGCTTATCTACCGCCGGGTGCCGACCCTAGCCACGGGCCAAGCCGCTACGGTGGGCGTTACGCTGGCCGGCATGAAGCCCAAAATGCCCAAGTCTGACAGCTCCAACGACCCATATAGCGCCATGAATGGCGGTGGTATGGGTGGCTACGGGGGCATGGGCGGTATGGGTGGCATGCGCGGCATGCGGGGCGGTGGCCCCCAGTATTCGTACTCGCCGCTTAGCCTGCGCACCAGCGCCCAGCTAGCTGGGCAGTAGGCCCTAGGTATTTAAACAAGGAACGGGCGGTGCAAGGAAGATAATCTTTCTTGCGCCGCCCGTTCCTTGTTTAAATACCTAGGTTACTCTTTCAGCAGCTTGTCCACGGTGCGGTTGAAGCGGGCGGTTTCCTCCTCGTAGTACTTGCCGGTGCCCGGCCCACTAAAGCCCGTATGGATGGTGCGCACCACGCCTTTCTTATCCAAGAAGATGGTAGTGGGGAAGGCCAGAAACTTAGCTAACTGCGGCATCGACTTGGCTACCGAGTCTTTGTTTGACACGCCCGCCACGGCGAGGTCATAGCCCACATTGAGGCGCTCTTTCATTTGGCGCAGGCGGGCCGCGGCTTGGTCATATTCGGGCATGCGCTCGTACCCTAGGCCAATGATTTCAACGCCGCGCGCTTTGTTCTTCTCATACCAAGGCGCCAAGAACTTGGTCTCGTCCATGCAGTTGGGGCACCACGAGCCTAGCACCTGAATGACAACCACCTTGCCCCGGTACTTGGGGTCGGTGGGGGAGATGCTGCCGCCCTGCACCACGCTTGGAAACTTGAAGTTTAGCCGCGACTCACCTTTTTTGAGATAGGTAAGCGTGTCGGCGTCGGGCAGCTTGGCCTTGGGGTCGAGAGTAGCGGTCCAGGTTTCATGGCCCGATTTACCGGAGTAGAAGTCGCCGGTAAGTGACTTAAGCTGAATCTCTCGCTTGGCAGAGTTGTCATTGGCTTCAAACAGGAAGGCATGGCTTCCGTCGAAGGTGCTAAGGCGTAGGTGTTGCCCTATTAGCTTGCCACTCAGGTAGCGGTAGTCACCAGTGCTCGTAAGGAAAGTGCCCGTCACTTGGTTATCCTGCTGCTGAAAAATTCCGACCGCTGGATACGTGTTCTCCCCATCTCGAAACGTAACGTTCCAAGTTCCATTCAGGTAAGGCGTATCCTTTATTGGAATGGGCACGAGCGGTTCCCCTGCCTCGGCTGTCAGCGGCACTCGGTACGGCGTCTTAGCGTCATACTTCACCCAAGTGCCTTTCAGCTTGTCTTTGCCGTCGGCGCGCACTACCAGCGCTGCGTCGAAGACGTGTAGCCGGATGGTGGCTGAATCGCCGGCTGCCGAAATCTCATCGCAGCGCAGGCGCTCCTCGCCGTTCAGGCCTTTGTTGATGAGGTACACCACGGGCTTGCCGCCCTCAGTTTTGACTTCGAACAGGAAGGGCAGCTGTTGCCCCTGAATGGCCAGCTCGCCGCGCCAGGGGCCGGGCGTGAGCAGCGTGGCTGCCGAGGTAGTGCCCGTTTCGGCCGAGCTAGTGCTAGTGCCTGAGTGGCAGCCCGCCAGCAGCCCGGCACCTAGGAGTACAAGAGGAATAACTTTCATAGAAGGAAAGGTAGAAGCGTTAAAACCAGCAAGTGCAGTCCTTAGTTACAATAGATGACTGTGGCTGATTAAAAAACGTATACCTACTTAAGGTAATAATGGGGTATTATTTGGACAACTTCTAAGTATAGCCCTAAATCCGCCGATTACTACCAACTTGCTTAGACTACGAGTTACTTTTGCGCCTAAGCTAAAAACCCACTCTCACTCCTTATGGCGTTTGACCTTGATATGATTCGGGCCGTGTACGCGGGCCTCGGCGCGCGCATCGAAGCCGCCCGCACGGCCGTTGGCCGCCCGCTCACGCTCACCGAAAAAATCCTTTACGCTCACCTCTACGGTGGCAAAGTAGGTACGGCCTACCAGCGCGGTGTAAGCTACGTGGATTTTGCCCCCGACCGGGTGGCCATGCAGGACGCCACTGCCCAAATGGCCCTCTTGCAGTTTATGCAAGCTGGCAAAGACAAAACCGCCGTGCCCTCTACGGTGCACTGCGACCACCTTATCCAAGCTAAAGACGGCGCTACCGAAGACCTCGCCATCGCCAACGACGAGAACAAAGAAGTGTACGACTTCTTGGCCTCGGTATCTAATAAATACGGCATTGGCTTCTGGAAGCCGGGCGCGGGCATCATCCACCAGGTAGTGCTGGAAAACTACGCCTTCCCCGGCGGCATGATGATTGGCACCGACTCGCACACTCCCAATGCGGGTGGCCTAGGTATGATTGCCATCGGTGTAGGCGGCGCCGACGCCGTAGACGTAATGGCGGGCATGCCCTGGGAGCTGAAATTCCCGAAAGTGATTGGCGTGAAGCTGACCGGCAAAATGAGCGGTTGGACTTCGGCTAAAGACGTAATCCTGAAAGTAGCTGGCATCCTGACCGTAAAAGGCGGCACCGGCGCTATCGTAGAGTACTTCGGCGAAGGCGCTGAGAGCCTCTCGGCTACTGGCAAAGGCACCATCTGCAACATGGGCGCCGAAATCGGGGCTACGACCTCGGTATTTGCCTACGATGAGAAAATGGGTGACTACCTGCGTGGCACCGGCCGCGCCGAAATCGCTGACCTAGCTCGTGCCCAAGCTGCGCACCTGCGCGCCGACGACGAGGTGTACGCTGACCCCGCTCAGTTCTACGACCAGCTCATCGAAATCGACCTCAACACGCTAGAGCCTTACGTAAACGGCCCCTTCACCCCAGACGCTGCGTGGCCGATTTCGCAGTTTGCTGCCGCTGTAAAAGAGCACGGCTGGCCCGAGAAGCTAGAAGTGGGTCTGATTGGCTCGTGCACTAACTCGTCGTACGAAGACATCACCCGCGCTGCCAGCGTAGCGAAGCAAGCCGTAGATAAAGGCCTGCACGTAGCTGCTGAGTTCACCATCACGCCCGGCTCGGAGCTAGTGCGCTACACGGTAGCTCGCGACGGTCTGCTCGACACCTTCGCCGAAATGGGCGGTGTTGTGCTGGCTAATGCTTGCGGCCCGTGCATCGGCCAGTGGGCTCGCCACACCGACGACCCCAAGCGCAAGAACTCGATTATCACGAGCTTCAACCGCAACTTCGCCAAGCGTAACGACGGCAACCCCAACACGCACGCCTTCGTGGCTTCGCCCGAAATCGTGACTGCCTTCGCTATCGCTGGCGACCTGACCTTCAACCCCCTCACCGACACGCTGCCCGGCAACGGCGGCAACGTGAAGCTCGACGAGCCCCAGGGTGTAGAAATGCCCCCCCGTGGCTTCGACGTAGAAGATGCTGGCTTCCAGGCTCCTGCCGCCGATGGCTCGGGTGTGCAGGTGCTGGTAGCGCCCACCTCGGACCGCCTGCAACTCCTAGAGCCCTTCAAGCCATGGGAAGGCACTGACCTCGTAGGTCTGCGCCTGCTCATCAAGGCTCAGGGCAAGTGCACCACCGACCACATCTCGATGGCCGGCCCGTGGTTGCGCTTCCGCGGCCACCTAGACAACATCTCGAACAACATGCTCATCGGTGCTACCAACGCCTTCAACGGGGAAACCAACTCCGTGAAGTCGAGCGGCATCCAGGGCGAGCCTTACGTGCCAGTGCCGCAGGCTGCCCGCACGCTTAAGAGCCTAGGTATCGGTAGCATCGTGGTAGGTGATGAGAACTACGGTGAAGGCAGCTCGCGTGAGCACGCCGCCATGGAGCCCCGCCACCTAGGCGTGCGCGCTGTGCTGGTGAAAAGCTTCGCTCGTATTCACGAAACCAACCTCAAGAAGCAAGGGATGCTGGCCCTCACCTTCGACAATAAGGCCGACTACGACCTCATCGAAGAAGACGACCAAATTGACATCCTCGGCCTCGGCACGTTTGCTCCCGGCCAGCCGCTGCAAGTGCGCCTGCGCCACGCCGACGGCGATACCGACCTCATCACGGTAAACCACACCTACAACGAAGGCCAAATTGGCTGGTTTAAGGCCGGCTCGGCTCTGAACCTCATTAAGTTGCAGGAAAGCGGCGTAGCAGCGTAAGTACTGCTCTGCTAAGTATGATTACGGCCGCCTCGGGAAACCGAGGCGGCCGTTTTGTTTAGTGCTATGTGTAAAACTCAGGTCTGTGGCATCTAGGCTATAACAGCTAGGCGAACTAGGTATGAAAAAAATCTACGGACTAATCTGGTTATTGCTGCTAGGTATGGTGCCGGCTGTGCAAGCGCAAAAAATAGTGCGTGGCACGGTACAGGATAATTCAAGCAAGGAGGCACTGCCTGGCGTGACCGTAGCACTGAAAAACTCGGAAGTAGGCACAACGACTGATACGCAGGGCAACTTTCAGCTAGCCATTTCGCGCGACACGGTGACTCTTGTGTTTTCGTTTGTTGGGTTTGAGCCGCTGGAAAGAAAGATTATCCTTACGAGGGATACGACGGTACTAGCTCCCGTGCGCTTGAAAGCAGCTTGCCATTTAGATTTCTTCTATCATAAACACTTAGAGCTTTCACTTTTAAGTGGGTTGCACTATACCCCGCTGGGTGGCAAGGTAAAAGTCTTCTATCCATACCTCATTCATGGGCGGCATAGCATGGGCTCTTTGCGAGCAGAGTTTGGTTACCAGGGTGGGGCTGCTAACTACCAGCGCAATGCCACGCTGGCCCTCGACAATCTATTTGTAGACTGCGACCATAATGTAGACGTAGCTGCCAGCTACCAGCGCGTGCGATTGGGCGAGCGGGGGTTTGTCTATACCCGCTACACCGCTAGCGCAACGTATACCGGCAAGCTGATAAGTAGGGCGGTACCTGTGTATTTGGCCGTTGGCAGGCTTACCTATGCAGTTGAGGAAATTTCTGCAGCTAGAACTGGCCTAGAAGCAGGTGTTGACTATCCCTTCTTTATTCATCTTAACGATTCCCGGACTGTTAATCTTTCACTCGTAGCAACCGGACGATTAGCCTGGTGGCAAGATTACTGGCAGTTTCAAAGCGGCCTAGAGACACAATTCAAAAGGTACTCGGTCGGCTTGAGCTTCAATAAACTAGGTCTGTACACGGAGGTAACTACTAGAGTGGGCTTTACTATTGAGCGGCGACGCACGAGAAAGCCGGTCGGCCGGTAGGAGGACTTCTCCCCAATAGCTTTATTGCTCTAAGGTGTCAAGTAGGGTACCTAGGCGCTGCTGGTGCTGCTGGCCCCACTCCCGCAAGGTGCTGATGACGGGGGCCAGGGTGTGGGCGTAGGGCAGCGCCTCGTACTCCACTACTACCGGCGGGCCGGGGTGCACCGTGCGAGCGATGAGTTGGTGCGCTTCCAGGTCTTTTAGTTCTTTGGCCAGCACCTTGGTCGAAATGCCGGGTACGCTGCGCTCTAGGCCGCGGAAGTGTCGGGCGCCCGACATCAGCGCCACTAAGATTTGAAGCTTCCACTTGCCGCTGACAACGGCCAAGGCGCTGCGTAAAGGAGAAAGAGTGGCGGAGCACTGCGCGATGTCGTGGCGGAGCATAAGTATAGACTGAGGAAGATGGGGCTAGGTGATTACCTAGGCGTAATCATGCAACTAGCAGGTAATCTGTAATTGGCTCAAGATAACAACAAACAGACATCTGATTACTTTCTGTAATCAAATCGGCTTCGCGCGGGCTAAGGGTTAGCTCGGAAAGCCGCTGTTTAAACATCTTCTTCCCAACCAATTTACCATGCATATTCTGCAAATTATTTCCAGCTCCCGGGGTGCTGCTTCGCAAAGCACCCAATTGAGTCAAGGCATTATTGATAAGCTTTTGGCTGCGCACCCAGGCGGCCAGGTAGTGGTGCGAGACCTAGCTGCTGACCCGCTGCCTTACCTCGAAGAGGCGCACCTGCAAGCCTATTTTACACCGGCCGAAGGCCGCTCGCCCGAGCAGCAGGCGGCCGTGCGCCATTCCGATGAAGCCATTGCCCAGATAATGGCAGCCGACGTGCTTGTCATCGGTGTGCCCTTCTACAATTTTTCGGTGCCAGCTTCGCTCAAATCGTGGCTCGACCACCTGACGCGGGCAGGCATCACGTTCCGCTACACGCCTACTGGCCCAGAGGGTTTGATTACTGGGAAGAAGGTATACGTAGCCATTGCCAGCGGCGGCATCTACTCCGAGGGGCCGATGCAGGCTTATGACTTCGTCGCGCCCTACTTGCGTTGGATGCTAAGCTTCCTAGGTATGACTGATGTAACCATAGCGCGGGCTGAAGGCTTGAAGTTGCCTGAATTTCAAGAGAATGCCATGCAAAAAGGCTTGGACAGCGTACTAGTGTAGCGCAACCGGCCAGTACATAAATTCCGTAGGGAGCTTGCTGGCTTATACTCCTACATTTTCATAGTGGGCCTAGCTGCTGCCAAGCAGCTAGGCTTTTTATTATGCTGCCGTGCTACGCTGGAAAGACATCCTTTACTACGCCAAATACAGTAACCCCGAGCCGCCTCGCCGCGTCGAGAAAACCGAGGCCGAGTGGCAGGCACAGCTACCCCCGGCGCAGTACCAAGTATTGCGGCAGCGAGGCACCGAGCCGCCGTATCGCAACGCGTACTGCCGCAGCTACGAGCCGGGCGTGTACGCGTGCGCGGGTTGCGGCAGCGTGTTGTTTGACGCGGGCACGAAGTACCACGCCATGTCGGGCTGGCCGAGCTTTACGCAGCCGGTGGCCAAAAACGCCATTCGGTATGCTTTCGATGACAGCCACCACATGCAGCGCATGGAGGCCGTTTGCAACGTGTGTGGCGGGCACCTAGGGCACGTTTTCCCCGATGGGCCAGAGCCAAGTGGCTTGCGCTACTGCATAAACTCAGCGAGCTTGGTGCGGCTAGCGGAGTAGTTGCGCGGGCGTTATAGTCTGCCTGAATTAGCGTGCCGCCCGATGAATGCAAGCCGCAAACCTGCGCAATGGGACAGCCGCGTTATGTTTGCTGGGCATGAGCAACTTCTTCCGTAAAACTCTAAAAGCGATTGGCTATGCTCTAGGTGGGCTCGTGGCCGTATTGCTGCTGTATGTGGCCGCCGCGTTTGGCCTGGCACTTATTCCGGTGGCGGCCGAGCCGGTGCCGCCGGGCGGGCCTCGCATCCCGGTGTATGTCTACACGCCCAATGGCGTGCACACCGACCTGGTGCTGCCCGTGCGCACCGCCCAAGTAGATTGGAGCCGGCAGATAAAATACGCCCACACCACCAGCCGCGATAGCGCGGGCTACGACTACCTCGCCTTCGGCTGGGGCGACAAAGGCTTTTTCTACATTCCGGGCTGGGGCGACCTTACGTTTCCAATTGCCTTTCGGGCGGCGTTTCACCTAGGTACGTCGGCCATGCACACTACTTTTTACAAGCAGAGCGAGCTGGCACCCAGCACCACCTGCGTGCGCCTGGAGCTCACCCCCGACCAGTACGCTCGGCTAGTTGCCTACGTGCAGGGCAGCTTTCGGCCGGGGGACGATGGCCGCGTGCAGTACCTGCCGGGCCACACCTATGCTGGGCACGATGCCTTTTACGAAGGCCAGTGGGCCTACAGCTTTTGGCACACCTGCAATACGTGGGCAAATAACGGACTGAAAGTCAGTGGCCAGCGCGCCGCGCTTTGGACGCCCATTGCGGGCGGGCTGTTTCGGCACTACGCACCCAAAGCCGCAACGGAGTAGCCGAGGCTAGCGCGTAGCCTGGGTGCGCAGCGGCGCACAACGGCGACAACTCAGTGCCGGGCTATATTTACGCACTGTATTAAAGCAAGAATTTTCGTAGCCGCATGGATTTAAAGGAACTCGAAGCTGGCGTTGACCCGCACGTGCATTGGTATTACCAAAGCAAAAAGCTGCCGCTGCTCAACTACGCCAAAAAAGCGCTGGCCGGGGGCAAGCCACTAACCATTGTGGATATTGGGTCGGGGTCGGGCTTCTTCGCCATCGAGCTCGAAAAGCTGTATGGCGACGCCATCAGCAAGGTATACCTCGTCGATACGGGCTACTCGCTAGAAGAAATGTCCTTGACGCAGGGCCAGAAAATTGAGAAAGTCCATAGCATTCCGGCCACCATCGAGAATGGGCTGGTGGTGATGATGGACGTGCTCGAGCACATCGAAGATGACCTAGCCATGCTGCAAAGCGTGAAGGCAGCTTGTGTGGGCGACAATAACTACTTCTTTATCACAGTGCCGGCGTTTCAGTCGCTTTGGAGTGGGCACGACGTGTACCTAGGGCACTACCGGCGCTACAAAATTCCGATGCTACGCAAAGTGCTGCAAACGGCGGGTTTCCGCAAAATCAGCAATTACTACCTCTACGGCGGCCTGTTTCCAATGATATGGACCGTGCGCCAACTCGATAATCTGAAGGGTAAAGATGCGGCTTCCAATATGCGGCCATTCAGCCCTGTGGTCAATAATATCTTGCTGGGCTTGACGTCGGTAGAGATGAAAATCGCATCGGCGAATAAGTTATTCGGTGTGACGTGCGTGGGCGAAGGCAAGATTTAGCCGTTATGCGGACTTGGTTGCCCGCGTTTACTGGCGAACATCAAACCAAACGCAGACTACAACTGAAAGTCAGCGAAGCTAAAGCCCGCGCAACTGGCAACCCTAGGGCCGTTTACGAGTTACAAAAGCGGGCCTAGGTCCGCTTTTCTTGTTTCAAAACCCACCCTTCATGCAGCACCGCACCCTCGGCAAAACCGGCTTCTCCATTTCTGAAATCAGCCTCGGCACCTGGCAGGTAGGTGGCAAATGGGGCGAGCCCTTCAGCCACGACAACGCCGACCATATCCTAAACGCCGCCGTAGACGCGGGCATCAACTTCATCGACACGGCCGACGTGTACGGCGACGGCGAAAGTGAAAAGGCCGTGGGCCGCCTCGTGCGCAGCCGCGCCGGCGAGCGCATCTACGTGGCTACCAAGTGTGGCCGTCGCCTTCAGCCCCACACCGCCGAGGCCTATCAGCCCGCCGCCCTGCGCGGCTTCGTGGAGGACAGCCTGCGCAACATGGGCCTCGACACCCTCGACCTCGTGCAGCTGCACTGCCCGCCCACGGAAGTGTACTACCGCCCCGAAATTTTTGAGGTATTCGACCGCCTCAAGGAAGAAGGTAAAATCCAGAACCTAGGCGTGAGCGTGGAAAAGGTAGAGGAAGGCCTGAAAGCCATCGAGTACCCCAACGTGACCACGCTGCAAGTGATTTTCAATATGTTCCGGCAGCGCCCGGCCGAATTGCTCTTCAAAGAGGCCCAGCGCCGCGACGTGGGCGTAATTGTGCGGGTGCCACTGGCCAGCGGCCTGCTCACGGGCAAGTTCTCAGCCCAGACTACTTTCGACAAAGACGACCACCGCAACTTCAACCGCAATGGTGAGGCGTTTGATAAAGGCGAAACATTCTCGGGAGTAGATTACAACACCGGCCTAGCGGCAGTGGAAGAGCTGAAAAAGATTTTCCCCGACCAGCCTAATCTGGCCCCAGTGGCCCTGCGCTGGATATTGATGTTCCCGGAGGTTAGCTGCATTATCCCCGGCGCGTCGAAGCCAGAGCAGCTGCTATCAAACCTGAAAACAGAAGAAATCCCAGCCTTGACGTCTGAGCAGTTGGCCGCCGTACGCGGCGTGTACGACCGCATGATTAGGCCACAGGTGCACCAGCTTTGGTAGCGCATTAACCCCACCCCCGGCCCCCTGGCCCCTACCCCCTCCGGGAGAGGAGAGCCGACCGCAAACAAACGTTAATTAAGGAAAGAGCCTTTAGCAGTACGCTAAAGGCTCTTTTGCTTACAATAATAATCGTCCGGCTCCCCTCTCCCGGAGGGGGTAGGGGCCAGGGGGCCGGGGGTGGGGTTTTACGGCAGTTTAATCCGATACAAACGGAACGGGTAATCGACCTTGCTTTCGCCGCCGTTCCACTTCGGGGCGCGATTTATTTGCGTGGCGGTCAGGTACAAGTAGCCGTCATAGCCTAGGGCGAAGGTATCGGGCCAACTCAGGCGTGGGTCGTGCACCAAGGTTTCGAGGCGGCCAGCGGGCGTCACGCGGCGGATGGCGTAATTGGGCGAATCGGAGAGGTAGATGTTGCCTGCTTCGTCGGAGAGCATGCCGTGGCTCACACCGGTTTCGCCCACTGTTTCGACGTGGGTGGCCAGTTCGGCACTACCTAGGGCAGGGTTGGCGAGGTACTCGGTGGCAATGCGGTAGAGCTTGGTTTGGTTGATGGCGCGGTAATAGAAATACTTGCCATTGGGCGGCAGCGCGATGCCGTTGACGTTGCTGCTGAAGGGCTTACCCGATTTGTCTTTTACTTCCTTGCCATCGAGGCGCAGCACGAAGCCCGGCTCGGTGGCCGTCGATTTATGGCCTTGCAGCACGATACGGCTCTTGCCGGTTTTCAAATCGAGCACCACGATGCCAGCCAGCACAGGGTCGGAAATGTAAGCCAGCTGCCGGCGCGTGTCGATGCGGACATCGTTGAGGCCGGTGCGCTCGCGGGGCAAGTCCTCGAAGCGGTAGATGCGTTCGACTTTGTTCATCCCTAGGTTGATTTTTAAGAGCTTGATGCCGGCAATGACGGGTGCTTGGTCATCTGGATTCGAGGGGTCGAGCACCCAGAGATTATCGTCGGCATCGACTACGGCGGCCTGCACATTTACGAAGCGGGTAGCGGCCTGCGTCGAGTCCCACTGGTTCCAGAGAGCGTTGGGGTAGGGGCGGCGCTGGCCGTTCACGATTTCGGCCAGGCCATAATCGTATTCGTAGTTTTTATCGTTCTTCTTTTTGGGGAACGTCATGAAAATGCGTCCCTTGTGCGAAATACCCACGCCGATGGGCTGGTGGCGGCCGGTTTGAGCCACTTCTTCGAGCGGGATTTTTAAGTCTTGCGCGGCGGCGGAAAGCATGGACAGCAGGCAGGCAAAAAGCAGAGGGAAGCGCATACGGTAGAATTTTTCACCGCGAACGGCGCGGAAGGTTTCGCGGCGAGGCGCGCAAGCTGTTCCTACGGCCGCGTGCGGATAGGGTTGAGAAAAGCTCAGCGGTGCAACATTCGGGCGCAGAGCTGGGTAAGCCTTTGGCAGGCGCGAGCGTATCCGCCCTTTTTCCTTGCGTTAGCTATGCGTTTTTCGATTGTTTGTAGTGCCTGGGTGGCCCTAGGGCTGGCGGCCGGGCCGGTGGTGGCCCAAGCACCTTATCTCACCACTGGCCGCGTAGTGCGCCAGCAGCCCGCCCTCGACCAGCTAATTGCGCCCGGCGCGCCGCTCGAAATTATCTCCTCGGGCCATACCCATGTCGAGGGCCCGGTGTGGGTGCCCGATAGCAGCATGTTGCTCTTTTCAGATACCAAAACCCAAACCATCTACCGCTGGAAAGCGCAGGGTGGCCACTCGAAGTTCTTGGAGCACACCGGCTACACCGGCCGCCTGCCCTACAGTGACGAGCCCTCCAGCAACGGCCTGGCCTTGGATGGCCGCGGCAATCTATTGCTCGCCGAGCACGGCGACCGCCGCATCGCCAGCCTGCCCCTAGGGCAGAAAAGCGGCAAGCGCACCCTCACCGACAACTACCAAGGCAAGCGTTACAACAGCCCCAACGATGTAGTGGCCGCGCCCGATGGCACCCTATATTTCACCGACCCGCCCTTCGGCTTGCTCAGCAAAAAGAGTCCCGAACCCGCCCGCGAGCTAGCTTTCACGGGCGTATTTCGCCGCGCCCCCGATGGACAGGTAACGGCCGAAATAACCGACGTAGCTCGCGCCAACGGCCTCGCCTTCAGTCCTGATGGCCGCACGCTCTATGTGTCTAATGCCGACTCGCTGCGGCCCGTTATCCTGGCCTATGAGGTAGGTAAGAACGGTAAACTAGGCAAACGCCGCACCTTCTTCGACATGGCTAGCCTACCCAAAATCCGCTTCAAAGAAGTGCCCGACGGCCTCAAAGTAGACCAAGCCGGCAACGTGTACGCGGCCGGGGTGGGTGGCCTGCTCATCCTCTCGCCCCAAGGTCAGCACCTAGGCACTATCGACCCCGGCGAGGTAGTGGCCAACTGTGCCTGGGGCGACGATGGCCACTCCTTATACCTGATGGCCACCACCTTCGTGTGCCGCATCAAGACCCTGGCCCAGGGCGTGCCAGGAAGGTAAAAATCGTCCTGCAGAGCGCAGCGAAGCATCTCGCGTGGCGCAGTAATTAATACGGTTGATTTTACTGCACCACGCGAGACGCTCCGCTGCACTCTGCAGGACGGATATAGTTACAACGTCGCCACTTGGTCCTCGCGGGTTTCGCGGGGTTTCTGCACGATGTAGTAGTACAGCAGAATGAACAGCCCAATGCTAAATGGAATAATCGCCAGATGCTTGCCATCGGTAATGGTGCCGATGGGCACCGTGTCGAAGCCAAAAAACTCGCTCATCATCCAGTACGAGTTGGCCGAAATCCAGAAGACAATGGCTAGGTTATGCGCCAGCTCGGCTTTGATGCCGCGCGTGCGCCAGGTGATAAGCAGGGCGATACTCAAGGTTGGAAAAACCATGATGATGCCCAGCGTTTTCCAAATCATGCACCAGCTAATGTCCTTGACGAGCCAGAACAGGATGTGCAGGTTTTCCATCTTCCGGTAGGAGGCCGGAATGGCGTATACTTCTTCGGTTTCGGCGGGAGATTCCATTTGAACTAAGAATAGCGGCGCATTGGCTGCGCCATCATTCTTCTATGAAAGCAATTTTAAGCGCGGGCAGCCGCGGGGCGACGCAGCAGATACACCACTATGAGCAGCACTAGTAGCACCAGCGCCGGTAGCCCATTAGGCAGCAGGCCGCCCGGAATTTTGGTGGTGTGCACGTAGGCCGCGCCAATCATAATAAGTAGAAGGCCTAAGGCCGCTGGGCGCGTAAAGCGCGGCACCAGTAGGCCGATGCCGCCCAGCACCTCGGCCGCCGCAATGAAATAGGCAAACCAGCTCGGAAAGCCCATGCCACCAAAGCCTTTCACCGTGTCGGCGAGATGCAACAGCTTGTTGCCGCCCGACGCGATAAAGGCAACGGCCAGCAGAATTTGAAGAATCCAGGCGATGATATTGCGGGTAGAGGACATGGTGAGAGAATGAGGTGAGCAGGTGCAAGGTAAGGCGCTCCGACTGCCTTTAGCAAGCGCAGCGTTGAAGTCGTTACTTAGGGCCAGCCAGCTGATTTCTTGGTTACTAATCGTTACCCCACCGCCACTTCTTTGCGCTCGCCAATCTGCTGGCGCCACATGGCGTAGTACAGGCCTTTTTGGGCCAGCAGCTCCTCGTGGCGGCCCTGCTCGGCTACCTGCCCGCGCTCCAGCACGAAAATGCGGTCGGCGTGCAAGATGGTGCTGAGGCGGTGCGCAATGAGCACCGTGATGTGCTGGCGCGAGCCCGACAGCTCGCGCACCGTGCGGCCGATTTCCTCTTCTGTAAGCGAGTCGAGGGCCGACGTAGCCTCGTCGAATACCAGTAAGGTAGGGTGGCGCAGCAGGGCGCGGGCGATGCTGAGGCGCTGCTTTTCGCCGCCGCTCACCTTCACGCCGCCCTCGCCAAGCACGGTGTCGAGGCCCTGCGGAGCGCGGGCCAGTAGCGAATCGGCCGCCGCCTGGTGCAGGGCGGCGAGGCACTCGGCATCGGTGGCGTGGGGGGCCACGAAGCGCAGGTTTTCGCGAATGGTACCAGCAAACAACTGCGTGTCCTGGGTCACGAAGCCAATTTGCTCGCGCAACTGGTCTAGGTCCACCTCCGTGCTCGGAATATTATTGTAGCGAATCTGACCGCTCTGGGCGGGGTAGAGGCCCACGAGTAGCTTCACGAGCGTGGTTTTGCCCGAGCCGCTGGGGCCGACGAACGCGATGGTTTCGCCGAGCTTGGCCCCAAACGAAATACTGGCCAGTGCTGGAGCGGGGGCGGTGAGGTGTTTAAATACTACGTGGTCGAAGGCCAGTGTTTCGATTTTGGCGATGGGCTGCGGGTGGGCGGGCTTCACGTCGCGGGGCGTGTCCAGAATCTGCTGGAAATTGCCCAGCGAGGCCTCGGCTTCGCGGTACGACCCAATGATAGTACCCAGCTCTTGCAGCGGCCCAAAAATGGAAAACGAGTAAATAAAGAACGAGAAAAACTGACCTAGGCTGATGTGTCGCTGCACCAGCAAATACAAAAGCAGCAAGATGATAACGTTGCGTAGCAAGTTCACGAACGTGCCCTGCACAAAGCTTAGCGAGCGCAGGTAGCGCACCTTGCGCAGCTCCAGCTTCAGGATGCGGTCGGTGATGCCGTTGAGGCGCTTAGTTTCCTGCTGGGCCAAACCTAGGCTTTTAATCAGCTCGATGTTGCGCAGGCTTTCGGTGGTGGCGCCGGCCAGGGCCGTAGTCTCACCCACGATGGTCTTCTGGATAACCTTGATTTTTTTGCTCAGCGCAAAGCTCAAGATGCCCAGCAGCGGAATAGTGAGGAAGTACCCCAGCGCAATAGGCCAGTACACGCTGATGGCGTACCACATCACGAAGATGATGCCCACCAACGCCGTAAATAGCACGTTGACAAAGCCTTGAATTAGCTTCTCTACATCGATACGCACCTTCTGAAGCTTGCCTAGGGTCTCGCCCGAGCGTTGGTCCTCAAATACCTGATAAGGCAAATCGAGCGAGTGCCGCAGCCCATCGGAGTACAGCTGCGCCCCCAGCCGTTGGGTAATCACGTTGACGTAGTAATCCTGGAAGTTCTTAGCCACACGCGACACCATGGCGACACCTAGCATAAGCCCGATATAAGGTATCGCCTCTTTGAAAAAGGGCCAGAACGGCACGATATGAAAGCCCGCGCCGCCCTCTTTCGGCGTAAAATGGTCGACCAGCTTGCGGAAAATGTACGGGTCGAGCAGCGAGAAAATCTGGTTGGTAGCTGCCAGCAGCAGCGCCAGCGCCAGTAGGCCCCAGTAGTGGCGCAGGTAGGAGTAGAGTAGTTTCATAAACACAAAAGCGCCGGGCGGGTGGCCCGGCGCGGAGACAACAGAGAAGTAGCGATTTTGTGAACCGTTAGGAAGCGATAACTAACCGTTTGTCATACTGACGAAGGAAGCATCTTGTCCGCCTGCTTACTAGTTGAGTAACATTACTGCACCACGCAGGATGCTTCCTTCGTCAGCATGACAGACGGTTAAAGCCTATTGCCAACCGCCGCCTAGGGTGCGCACTAGCTGCACGGCAGCACGAAGCTGTGTGGTTTGGGTTTGCACCACAAGGCGGGCGGCATCGAGAGTTTGGCGGTCGGCATCGACCACGGCGAAGTAGTCGGTGAGGCCGCGACGATAGCGCTCTAGTGTAAGGCGGCCGGCGAGGCGAGCGGCGCGCAGGGCGCGCTGCTGGGCGGCTAGCTGGGCCTGGCTGCTAGCTACGTCGGCTAGGGCAGTTTCCACTTCCTCGTAGGCCGTAAGGGTGAGGTTGCGGAAATTGGCAACTACCTCGTTGGTCTGGGCCTCAGCTAGCTGCTGGTTGCCGCGCAGGCGGCCCCCGTCGAAGATGGGGATGTTGAAGCCGCCGCCCACGTAGTAGGTATAGGCATTGGCTAGCTTGGGAAGGTCGCCTACGTTGGTGGTTTGGGGGCCGATATAGCCATTGAGTTGTAGCGTGGGCAGGCGGGCCAGGCGGGCGGCTTTGGCGCGCAGGTCGGCGGCGGCGGTGAGGCGCTCGGCGCGGCGCAGGTCGGGGCGGCGGGCGAGCAGCTGGGCCGGCACGTTGGCCGGAATAACGGGCGCCGCGGGCAGCAGCGGGCCGGGTGGCGTGGCCGGCACCTGGCGTTGGTCGGGTATCGGAATAACTGGGCCCACCGAATCGGGCTGCACCGAGGGCAGCACAAAGCTGCTTGCCGGACGGCCCGTAAGGGTCGAGAGCGAAGCCACTAGGCCGGCGCGCTGGCGACGTAGCTCCACAGCGCTGGCTTCTACATTGGCCAGCTCGGTTTCGGAGCGGCGCACGCCGATTTCGTTGTCCACACCAGCCTTAAAGCGGGCACTAGTGAGCTGCACGTTGTAGCGGCGCGCCTGGCGGGCACTATCGAGTACTAGTAACTCAGCATCGAGGCCGCGCAAACTAAAGTAGGCGTTAGCGGCATCGGCGGCTACGGTCAGGCGCACGGCCTGCTCGTCGTCTTCGGTGGCTTGTAGGTTGGCGGTGGCAGCCTGGGCATTACGCCGAAGGCGGCCCCATAGGTCTACCTCATAATTTACATTGACGGGTACGTAAAACTGGTTTTGATTGACCGCTACGGCCGGAATGGCCGACGCCTGCCGGGGCCGCAGCGCCGACAACTGCGAGTAATACGTGGAGGGCGCAATAGCCACCACCGGCGCCCGCTGGGCATCGGCAATGCGCAGTTGCGCCCGCGCCTGCTCAACCCGGGCCACCGCCGCTCGCGTGCTGAAGTTGAGCGCGTTAGCCTGGGTTTCGAGCCGAGTTAGGGTCGTGTCATTAAACACCGCCCACCACGGCCCGGCGGCTGGGGTTTGGCTCAGCTGCGGCGGGGCTTCGGTGGGCGCAGCTACGGGACGCTCGGGCTGAATGCGACCTAGAGAGTCGGCCGGATGCGCATTTTTCCAGGCTGTAGGGATGGCCTGGGTGGGCGGGTCGTAGTGATAGCGCGTGGCTGCGCAGCCACCTAGGGTTAAGCCTAATAAGATAAGAGGGGTACTACGCATTCGGATAAATTAATGTCTAGTTCTTGGTCGCTTAGCGCGTCTGTCATGCAGCGCGCAGCGAAGCATCTCGTGCGGCGCAGCAAATTCCAACGTTCGCAGATGTGAACACGCGAGATGCTTCGCTGCGCGCTGCATGACTCAGCAAAGTATTAGCAACCAACTGAATAACTACTTGCCTAGCGGCGACGATACGCGCGGCGCGTCGGGGTCGTTAGGACGCGGTGCGGCGGGTGCTGGGCCGGCGGGTTTCTTAGGTGCCTCGGCTAGCTTGGTGCCCACTTCGAGGCCTTCGGTGAGGTTTTCGCCGGGGTTGATAACCAGCATTTCGCCACCCTTCAGTCCCTGGCTGACTTCGAGATTTGCGCCAAAATCGCGGCTTACCACGATGTTTTGGTAGTGAACTTTACCATCTTGCACCACCGCTACTTTCTGCTCGGTACCGCTGGGTACCAATGCGTTGGCTGAGATAAGGACAGTGGGCGCAGTTTGCGGTAGCTTGAAGCGTACCTGGCCGTAGGTGCCGGGGCGCAGCTGGCCCTGGCGGTTGGGCAGGCGCACTTCGGTGCGTAGGGTGCGGGTTTGCGGGTCGAGGGCTTCGGCATCGCGAGCCACAATGCCTTTGAAAGGCTTGTTTGGAAATTCGGGCACGATGATGCTGGCCGACAAGCCACGCTTGATGCTAGGCACGAAGTTCTGCGGCACGTCCACAAAGGCGCGGAGCGTGTCAGTTTGCTCTACCTTAAAGAGCTGCGAGCCAGTAGCGTTGCCCCCCGTCACGAGCGTGCCCACATCCACATTACGCTGGGTCACGGTGCCATTGAAAGGTGCGATTACCTGCCGAAACGAGCGCTGGGCTTGTAGCTGTTTCACCACGGCCTGCTGAGCTAGATACTGCGCCTGGCCGGCATCTAGTTCTTGCTTCGAAATAGCACCGGGCAGCGTCACGCTCTGCAAACGGCCAAACGAGGTGCGGGCTAGTGCCAAGTTGGCCTGGGCCTGTGCTATCTGCTGGTCGAGCTCGGGCGTGGTGATAGTAGCCAGCACCTGGCCCCGCCGCACACGCTGTCCAATGTCGGCCTTCCAACTCTGCACAAAGCCATTGACGCGGGCAAACAGCTCGGTTTCGTGCTGCGAGCGTAGGTCGGCGGGGAGGGTCACGCTGGTGGTATCGGGGGCGGCTTTGGCGGGCTGCACGGTCACGACGGGCTTGGCCGTCTGCTGCTCCTGCTTTTCTTCGTCGCGGGCGGTGTCGCGGCGGTGGCGCGGCAGCCAGCCCAGCACGAACAGCCCTGCAAATACAACTAAGGCAATAATGATAAGCAGCCAGAAGCGACCACTGCCGCTATTTCGTTCTTCGGTTGACATTCAGATGGATTACTTATAAACTATAGTAGCGTGAGCAGGCGTGGTGAGCATCATTTCCCCGTATCCTCTTTTGGGGGAGGGCGCGGGAAAGTGGGTTACGCCGCTTGTGCTTGTGCTTCCGCCTCGGCCGGTTGCTCTTCTTTCTTCTTCAGATAAGAAAACATAATCGGCACAAAAAACAAGGTTGTTATCGTAGCTAGTGTTAGGCCGCCAATCACGGCGCGACCCAGGGGAGCGTTTTGCTCGCCGCCCTCGCCCATGCCTAAAGACATGGGTAATAGGCCAATAATCATGGCCAGGGCCGTCATTAGTACCGGGCGTAGGCGGGTGAAGCCAGCGTCTAGAGCTGCATCCCGCGGGTCGAGGTCTGGTTCTTCTTCGCGGCGTTCATTGGCGAACGTGACGAGCAGAATCGAGTTGGCTGTGGCTACCCCAATGCACATGATGGCACCCATGAGGGCCGGCACGCTGAGCGTGGTTTGGGTAATAAAGAGCATCCAGAGGATGCCCGCCAATGCACCCGGTAGCGCTGTAATAATGATGAGCGGGTCGAGCCAGCTCTGGAAGTTCACCGCCATCAGCAAGTAAACCAGCAGAATAGCACCCGCTACACCCAGCCCTAGGCCGATAAAGGAGGTCCGCATCGACTCCGACTGCCCGCGTAGGGTAATGGTCGTGCCCTTAGGCGCTTCCTTCTGCGCCGCCGCGATGATTTTACGGATGTCGCCGCTCACGCCGCCTAGGTCGCGCTGGCTCACGCTGGCGTACACATCCACGGTGCGCTGAATGTTGTAGTCCGAAGCCACGGCTGTAGTTTCGGTGCGGCGCAATTGGGCAAAGCTGGTAAGCAACTGCGGGCTAGGCTGCGTGGCGCCGGTTACGGTGATGTTGCCTAGCGCGTCGGTGGTCGAGAGGTCACGCGGAGGCGTTTGCACAGCCACGGTGTAGCTCACGCCGTTTTGCGGATTCAGCCACTGGTTGGGGTTAGTTTGGGTACTCGATGACAGGTTGACGAGCACGTTGTTGGCAATATCGCGCTGCGTGAGGCCGGCCTGCTGCGCCCGCACCCGGTCGATGTCGAGGCGAATCTGTGGCTGGTCAAATGCTTGGTATACAAATGCATCAACAACGCCTGATACGGCGCCCACCTTTTTGCTCAGCTCCTCGGCAATGCGCTTGTTGGCAGCCTTGTCGCGGCCCGATACCTGAATATCAATGGGGGCGGGCAGACCGAAGTTCAGCGTCTGGTTTACGATGTCGGCAGGCTGGAAGAAGATAACCAGGTCGGGGTACTGTTTGTGAATGCGGCGGCGGATTTCCTCGATGTACTCACCGGTGGGGCCGTGCTCCTCGTGCATGCTCACCAATATCTCGCCGTCACCCGCCCCGATGGTAGGATTGTCGCTGAGAATGAGATTAATCGGAATGGCTGGCAAGCCAATATTATCTAGTACCAAATCCAACTCATCTTTCGGAATCACTTGCTTAATAACCTCTTCCACCTGCCGGAAGCGGCGCTCGGTTTCCTCTACCCGCGTGCCGGTGGGTACCCGAATGTGCAAGCGCAGCTGGCCGGCATCCACGGTTGGGAAGAAGTTTTGGCCAATGAACGGGTACAGCCCTAGCGAGCCGATAAACAGTACCGCGAAGGCTGTCACTACCTTCTTACGGTTATCCAATGCCCAGTCGAGCGCGCTGGTATAAACGGCCCGAAACTTCTCAAACTGGTGCTCAAACGCCGTGTGCAAGCGCCACACCCAGCTTTTAGTGATGCCATCGGCGGCCTTGCGCTCGGCATCGGTGATAGGCTCCTCGGCTTCCTCTTCGGGTGTGCCGCTGGGGTGCTCTTTCTCAAACTGCTGGCGGCGCAGGCGCGCCAGGTCGCGCTCGTGCTGCGGCACTTCGCGGCCGTTGCGGAAGTGGGCGCTTGGCACCTCCTCTTCTTCCTGGGCGTGATAGATGGGCAACTCCTTGCGGAGCAAATACATCACTAACGTTGGCACCAGTGTCCGGCTAAGAATGTACGAAGCCAGCATGGCGAAAATAACCGCCGTGGCGAGCGGGGCGAAAATGGCCGAGGCCACCCCACCTAAGAAAAACACCGGCACGAACACGATGCAAATAGCCAGCGTGGCTACCAGCGCGGGCGTCGCAATCTGTTGCGCCCCATCCAGAATACTGCGCTTGAGGCCCTTTTTCTGGCCCATGTTGCGGTGGATATTTTCTATTTCCACCGTCGCGTCATCGACCAAGATGCCCACGGCCAGCGAAAGGCCACCTAGGGTCATAATATTCAGGGTCTGGCCCAGAATATTCATCACGATGATGCTGACCAGAATCGAAAGCGGAATGCTGATGGCGATAATGAGGGTCGAGCGCCACGAGCCCAAAAACAGCAGAATCATGAGCGCCGTGAGGCCCGCCGCGATGCTAGCTTCAATGATTACGCCCTTGATGCTGGCCCGCACGAAAAACGATTGGTCAAACAAGAGTTTGATATTCAGACCCGGAGGAGCATTGGCCTGAATGTTCGGCAGCACTTGCTTAATCTTATCAATAATAGCTAGCGTGGAAGCCGAGCCACTTTTCAGAATTGGAATAATAGCCGTGCGGCGCCCGTTCTGGCGCACTACGTTTTGCTGCACCGCCGCGCCCTCGTGCACAAAGGCTACATCGCGGATATACACCGTAGTACCGTCTACCGTCTTAATGGGCAAATCATTAAGCGTAGCAACCGCCTCGGGGCTGGAGTTAAGCCGCACATCGTACTCGCGCGAGCCGATTTTGGCTGAGCCGGCTGGGATAATCACGTTTTGCGCCAGCAGCGTATTCACCACGTCGTTGCCGCTTAGGTTTTTGCCAGCAAGCTTCACGGGGTCGAGGTCCACCATTATTTGCTTGGGCTTGCCGCCATTTGGCAGCAGCACCGAGGCGCCCTGCACTACCGCCAGGCCGGGCCGGATAAAGGCGTTGGCCGCATCGAAGAGGTCCGACTCACCTAGGGTTTCCGAACTCAGCGAAGTTTGCGCAATCGGCACGTTGGAAGCCGAATAGCGGATAATAAGCGGCGGCGTGATGCCGGGCGGCAGTACCCGCAGGAGCGTTTGGGTGATGGCCGTAATTTGGGCAACGCCCGCATCGGGGTTGGTGCCCGGCTGGAAAAATACCTTAATGAGACCGATGCCCTTAAGGCTCTGGCTTTCTAAGTGTTCTACGTTGTTAACGGTCGTGGTAATGGAGCGCTGCACCGGCACCACGATGCGCTGGTTCATCTCCTCCGGTGCGATGCCGTTGTAGGTCCACACGATGCCCACTACCGGAATCGGAATGTCCGGAAAAATGTCCACCGCCATGCGCTGAATCGTTAGCACGCCCCCGATTAGAATGAGCAGCGCCATCACCACGAAGGTGTAGGGCCGCGCCAGCGCTAGTCTTACTATCCACATACGTTATTACAATAGTCCATACCCTAGGTGGGTATCTTAGTTATAAACCTTCGCCGCCAGCACCCAAATTCTGTACTAAAACTGACTACGCTATGAATGGTTGCCAGCAAGTTCAAATTAGTCTGCTCCATCAATTGGGTGGAGGAGTAAGTGCCAAGTATTTCATTAATAATTCATTTGCTTAGTTCATGCACTAAGCACATAGGTTTGGTAAGTTGCCGAAGTACCTGACAAGCCCTTACGCAAGGGACGCCCGGCCGACCTGTACGTTGCAGGCCATTCTTGAAGCAACGAGCTAGCGGCTGACTGACAGCCAGAAAAAATGCAAATCACCAGCTAATGGCCTAGCATCAAAAAAAGCCTCTCCCAATTGGGAGAGGCTTTTGACTTTTGAAGCGGAGCTACTTAGTAGCGGTACACTTTGTCGGCGTCGTTGTTGCGGAACTGCTCCTCGAAATACTTCGAGTCTTCAGCGTTGCGGGGCTTCACGCCCATCACGATACCACCGTTCTTGATACCTTCTTCGTATTCGGTAGCATGCTCTTCAGGAATGCCCGAGCCTACTAGCGCGCCTACTAGGCCGCCCGTGAGGCCACCGGCACCAGCGCCAGCAAGTGCTGCGGCCAGCGGGCCAGCAATAATGAGACCTAGGCCTGGCAGAGCTACCGACGTGCCAATGGCTGCGATAGCGCCAATGATAGCACCAGCCGTACCACCGATGGCCGAGCCTACGCCTGCACCTTCCATTGCTTTGTCACCTAGCTCGGTGTGCTCGCTATTGTCAGCAAAATGACGGTCACGGGTTTCGTCCGACATCATCAAATGCACGTCGTCTTTGCTGTAGCCGCGCTCATGCAGCGACTGGTAAGCACGCTCGGCACTGCTACGGTCGCGGAAGATACCGCTCGTAGTGCTGCCTTCGCGGTAGTCGTTATCGTAGCTGTCATTCTCGCCGGTGAAGGCATCCTTCACGGCGTGAGCGGCGCGGTCAGTGGTATTCTGTACGGCATCAACGCCGCGGCCTACTGCGGCACCAGCAGTGCCAGCTACTGCGGCACCTTTAGCGGTAGCGCTGTAGTCGTCGCCGGGACGGCTGTCCGAGTCAGCGGCGTTGGTGGGGGTAGTAGGCGAAGTGGTAGAGAGGGGCGAGCCCGTAGTAGAATCAAGTTCGGTAGCCGACGACGAGGTCGAGCCGCCCGTAGCGCTGCTGTAGTCGGTACCTGCGTTGTAGCTGGTGCTTTCGTTGCTGGTCAAGCCGCTGTTGCCGAGGCCGGTGCCGGTGTTGCTGGTGCCGTAGTTAGAGCCAGCACCGGTGCCGGTGTTCATCGGGTTGTTTGCATCGTTAGTATTCATGGCGAAGGTGGATTGGGTGGAATGTAGCCAGCACGATATGGCTGGCATTTGCTGAGTTAACGAGGCAAGTCGAACGGGGGTTGCGCCGCCGGGCTTTGTAGGCAACTACTAGCTTGGCTAACTCAAGGCATCGCGCACAAAAAAAGCCCCGACACTAGGTCGGGGCTTTCTTGCAGACTGCTAGGTACTACCCAGCGAGCAGCCGAAGGCTAGGCTTCGTTGAGGACATGCTGCGTGTAGTTAGCTTCTTTCTGCCAAAACTCGCGGCACTCTTTTATCAAACTTTTAAGAAAATCTTCGTTTTGCTTCAGGCTGCGCCACTCACCATATCCTAGGCGCTCGCATAGCTTGTAGAAGTTATCGCCTTGACCTTTAGAGCCCTGCACGCGCACCAAGGAGCTTAATAGTGGCCGGCCAGCGGCATGCTCCTCAGTCGAAATCTCGGCAAGCATTTCGTTGAGCCGCGATTTTTCGTGCGAAATGTCCAGGTTAAGCCCTAATTCAGTCTCTTGCAATAGCGTAAGGTAGCTAACAGTGCCGGCCTGCTGCCGCGCGTAGCGAATAAGGTAATGGCGAAGGCGGGTAATCATACAAAAAGTAGGGAAAAACAGCCTCAGAAGGCCGTGCAGCCGTAGGGTGGGAGGGGTGCTGCGCAGGCTGCTAAAGTAACGAAATAGTTGAGTATATACGCGGACTAACTATTCCCCGGATTGCTACAAGCCGGCCAGAGCAGTCCTCGCGTAGGCGCTCAGAAGCGCCCTATTGCATTGCCCCACAGCAATCTTGCCAAACTTTTCTGAAGGGCCACCTAGCGGCCTTGGCGGCGACGCAATTCGCGCTGAATTAACAAAAATTCGCGGCTGCTTTGGCCCGCAATGGCGGTGTTCTCATCGGCGCGGCGCAGCAGGTAGGGCATCACGGCCTCTACGGGGCCGTAAGGCACATACTTGGCGGTGTGGTAGCCGGCGTGGGCAAGGTTGTAGCTTAGGTTGTCGCTCATGCCATAGAGCTGGGCAAACCACACGCGGTCATCTTCTGGGGCTAGGCCAGCTTCCTGCATCAGCTGCGTAAGTAGTAGCGAGCTGGCCTCGTTGTGGGTGCCTGCGCACAGGCTGATGCGGTCGACGTGGGCGATGCAGTAGCGTAGGCTCTCGTTGTAGAGGTCGTCGGTATGCTGCTTACTGGGGTTGATAGGGTTTTGGTAGCCGCGCTGCTTGGCGGTGCGGGCTTCTTTTTCCATGTAGGCACCGCGCACCAGCTTCACGCCTAGGTAGTAGTTACCTTGCTCAGCGCGGTCGTGGGCAGCTTGCAGCGCGTCGAGGCGGTCGTGGCGGTAGAGCTGGTACGTGTTCCACACAATGGCGCGCTCCTGGTTGTAGCGGCGCATCATGTCTTCGGCTAGGTCGTCGATGGTTTGCTGAAACCAGCTTTCCTCAGCATCCACAAATAGGCGCACGCCGTGCTGGTGGGCGCTGGCGCACAGGGCATCGAGGCGCTGGCGGCCGCGCTCGAAGGTAGCTTGCTCGGCCTCGGTGAGTGCGGTGCTGGCTTGCACCTTTTCGAGCAATGCAGTCGGCATCAAGCCCGTGACCTTAAAAACCGAGAACGGAATATTGGGCGTGGTAGCAGCTAGCGCAATGGTAGCCAGAATCTCGTCGCGAGTGCGGTCAAAGCTTTGGTCATTGCCGGTGCCCTCCACCGAGTAGTCGAGGATAGTGCCAATGTGGTAGCGACCTAGCTCGGCAATTACCGGCTTGCATTCCTGAATGGTTTCGCCGCCGCAGAACTGCTTGAAAATTGAATGCTTAATTAAAAACTTCGTGCCGGGCAGGCTGAATTTCAAGGCGGTTTTCATGAGCCCGCCGCCCGTTTTGACCAAGCTGCCATTATTCATGGCCGCAAACAGGGCGTACATTTTGCGCAGCTCGGTATCGGATTTGGCTTCGAACGCAATGCGCGTATCGTCGAAAGAGAGGGGCGCTACGGGCACGGCAGAAACAGGGGCAGCCATAAACTATAGATACTAACGGTGAGTGGGAGGGGGGAGGAAGCGCTTGGCGCCACGAAGGTAACATTGGCCTTTAGAACCCGGTTCGGCACGGCCGAAGTACTTTTAGGGTTGTAATACGGAGTGGCACTCCGTTTTGCGTTGTTACCGCGTACCTACCTCGCCTGCCGCCCGGCAGGGTGGGCACGGAGTGCCACTCCGCGCTGCTCTCTACGAATGGAAAATACCTCTACTGCCGACACCTTCTTCACCCGTCGGCTGGCCCAAAAGGGCCAACCCCTCATCATCGCTGGCCCGTGCTCGGCCGAGTCGGAAGAACAAGTGCTAACCGTGGCCCGCGCCCTCAAAGCGGCCGGCCAGGCCGACATGTACCGCGCCGGCATTTGGAAGCCGCGTACCAAGCCCGGCGGCTTTGAAGGCCGTGGCACGGCTGCCCTGCCGTGGTTGCAAGCGGCTCGCGCCGAAACCGGCTTGCCAATGGCCATTGAGGTGGCCACGCCCAAGCACGTCGAAGACGCCCTGAAGCACGGCATTGATGTGCTTTGGATAGGCGCTCGCACTACCGTGAATCCCTTTGCGGTGCAGGAGCTGGCCGATGCATTGGCCGGCACCAACACGCCGGTGATGGTGAAAAACCCCGTCAACCCTGACCTAGCGCTGTGGGCCGGGGCCATCGAGCGCCTCGAGCGGGCGGGCATCCGCGACTTGGCGGCCATCCACCGGGGTTTCAGCACGTTTGCGCCCTCGCGCTACCGCAATGCGCCAACTTGGGCCATTCCGATTGAGCTAAAAACGCGCTACCCCGAGCTCCCGCTCATCAACGACCCGAGCCACATTGGTGGCAAGCGCGACTTGCTGCTGCCCATTGCGCAAAAAGCGCTGGACCTCGACTATGATGGCCTCATCATCGAGACGCACCCCGACCCTGACCACGCCCTCTCCGACGCGGCCCAGCAAGTGACGCCCGCCCGCCTGCAAGAGCTACTGAGCGAACTGAAATACCGCTACCGCAGCTCCGACAACGTCGACTACCGCAATAAGGCCGAGGAGCTGCGCCAGAAAATGGACACCGCTGACCACGAAATTCTAGAGATGCTGGCCCGCCGCATGGCTCTCATTCAGGAGCTGGCCGAGTACAAAAAGGAGAACAACGTGAAAATCTTGCAGCTAGAGCGCTGGCAAGAAATCTTTAAGACCCGCCCGGAGTGGGGCAATAAGTTGAACATCAACGATAAGTTTGTGGGCGAGCTGTACAAGCTTATTCACATCGAAAGTATCCGCCTGCAAACCGAAATACTTAACGGCCGCCCCATCGACGGGCCCGGTCCTCTAGGTCCCGGATTGTAGGTAGATGAGCTAAAAGGAATAGGGCGCTAAGTAAATCAACCTAGCGCCCTATTCCTTTTATTCTTTTACCCAGTGGTAGGTCTCGTAGCCGCCCCCATCGCGGTAGGCCTCTTCGCCGGTTAGCTGCAGAAGCTGCTGGCCATTTTGCTGCGTCACACGGTAGTATTTTACCTCGTTATTGGTCAGCTTATCCTCTTTAGTGTTAAATGTAACCGTGGGTACGCCTCCTTGGCCCACTGCCAGCTGGTAGCTAAATGATTCGTCCGATTGGTTAGAGCGACGTAGCAGCAGCTGGTTGTTGGCCGTGAAAATCAGTTGGCGGGCGTAGCCTTCGGTAGCTGGGGTGTACTGCGGCCCAAAAAAAGCAGTTTTATCCCACTCCCAGTGGCCGGTCTCCATAGCCAAAATATCGTAGTTGGCGGGCCGTATTTCGTCGGCGCTACGCTCGCAGCCGGTAAGTGAAAACAGCCCGAGCAGCGCGATGAGGAGAGGCTTGGTCATAGAGCGAAAAAAGGAGCTTGGGAGAGTGGGAAGAGTTGTAAGGTACGCAAGAGAGGCGGTGATTTGCAATTTGGTTGCAGGCATTAGTAAAGAAATGCTGGGCCGGGCGCCGTTTATTTGCGGCTGATTGTTGACGTTAGCCTAGTAGTTTGGTAGTGAATAACCCCCTCGTCATTGGCTCTGAAGCGCTGCCCGCGCTAGCCGATTTTATTCGGCAATACGCGCCGAGCCGCCTTTTTGTGTTGGTTGACACGAATACTGCCCGCGACTGCTACCCCTTGCTGGCGCCGCACCTGCCCGCCCACGAGCAGCTTACCATCGAGGCTGGCGAGGAATACAAAACCCTGGCTACCTGTGGCCAAGTATGGGCCTGGCTTACCCAGCATCAGGCCGACCGCCACGCGCTGCTGGTTTGCCTGGGCGGCGGCGTCGTGACGGACCTAGGAGGCTTTTGCGCGGCTACCTACAAGCGCGGCATTGCGTGCGCGGTGCTGCCGACCACGCTGCTGGCGCAGGTCGATGCTGGCGTAGGCGGCAAAACGGGCGTCGATTTTGATGGCTTTAAAAACCACATTGGCGTGTTTCAAGAGCCAGCGGGCGTGTTCATCGACCCCGGCTTCTTACCCACACTGCCACCGGCCGAGCTGCGCTCGGGCTACGCCGAAATTATTAAGCACGCGCTCATTGCCGACGCGGCCGCTTTTCAGGAGTTGCGCGCGCTCGACGTGGCGGCGGTGGCCGACTGGACGCCCATTATCCGGCACTCGGTGGCGCTGAAGGAGCGAATCGTGGCCCTAGACCCCCAAGAGGCTGGGCCGCGCAAGCTGCTCAACTTTGGGCACACCGTGGGCCACGCCCTCGAAAGCTACCTGCTTACGCAGCCCGGCCGCGAGGTGCGCCACGGCGAAGCCGTAGCGGCGGGCCTGGTTTGCGAAAGCTGGCTCTCGGTGCAGCGCGGGCTGCTGACGACTGCCGAGCTAGCCGAGGTAGAAGCGATAGTAGCCGCAGCGTTCGGCAAAATCTCCTTTATTAATGCCGAGACGGAGGCCATTGCGGCCTATGCCGTGCAGGACAAGAAAAACCGCGGGGCTACCATCAATTGCACTCTGCTGCATGGCCTAGGGCACGGCGTATTCGACCAGCCCATCACGCTGGCCGAGATAGTGGCCTCATTGCAGTATTACAATTCCATTTAATTAACCTCATCCGTCATGCAGAGCGCAGCGAAGCATCTCGCGTGGCGCAGTAATCAATGCGTAAGATTTTACTGCACCACGCGAGATGCTTCGCTGCGCTCTGCATGACTAGTGATTAATAACGACATGCACCAAAATCTAACCTGGGCCGGTGGCCCGCTCCAAGGCACGGCCCACTTACCGGCTTCTAAAAGCGAAAGCAACCGCGCGTTGCTGCTTCAAAAGCTGGCTGGCGACGGCACTCTCACCAATCTTTCGGAGGCCAACGACACTGTGCTGATGACGCGCCTACTCGACGAGGCCGCCACCGCCGACCTCCTCGACGCCCAGGACGCGGGCACCGTGATGCGCTTTATGACCGCCTACCTGGCCGCGAGCGGCTGGCGGGGCGTGCTTACCGGCGCGGCCCGCATGAAGCAGCGCCCCATAGCGGTGCTCGTGGACGGGCTGCGTGCCCTAGGTGCCACCATCGACTACGTGGAGCGCGAAGGCTACCCGCCGCTGCGCTTTGGTGGAGGGCAGCTAACGACGCCCGCCGCCGAACTGGCCGTGCGCGGCGACATCAGCAGCCAGTATATTTCGGCGCTGCTGATGCTAGGGCCGGTGCTGCCCAGTGGTTTGCAGCTGCGGCTGACTGGGCCGGTAGGCTCGCGGCCCTATATCCATCTTACGCTAAACCTAATGCGGCACTTTGGCGCCGCAGCCGAGGAGGCAGCGCCCGACCTAGTGGCCGCGCAGCCCGGCGGCTACCGCCCAGCCGACTACGAGGTAGAAAGCGACTGGTCAGCGGCCAGCTACTGGTATGCGCTGGTGGCGCTGGCCCCGGCCGGCTCGTCGATAACCTTGCCCGGCCTGCGGGCGCAGTCGTGGCAGGGCGACCACGTCATTCAGCATATTATGACGTCGTTGGGGGTAGCCACCGAGTTTCTGCCCGAGGCGGGGGGCGTGCGCCTGACTCAGGTGCCGCTGGCCACGGAGAGCCTGCTGGCCCAGCCGCTCGACTTCACCGATTGCCCCGACCTAGCCCAGACGGTGGCCGTGGTGGCAGCGGCCCTAGGGGTGCCGCTGCGCCTCACTGGCCTCGATAGCTTGTACATCAAGGAAACTGACCGCGTGGCGGCCGTGCAAACCGAGCTGCGCAAATTCGGCGGCGATATGGTGGAAGTAGCGTCGGGCGTGTTCGAGATTCAGTCGAATGGCTTTGCCGTGAATGGCCAAGAAATCGAAACCTACGAAGACCACCGCATGGCGATGGCCTTTGCGCCGCTGGCACTGCGCGGCCCGCTCACGATACACGAGCCACAGGTGGTACGCAAGTCGTACCCCAGCTACTGGCGCGAGCTGGCTAAGGTAGGCCTAGCCTAGCGGGTGGTCGGGTGGGGGACCTAGGCGCCCGCCCGACCACCCGCCAAGGGGGATGATATACGTAGAAAAGCTGGGGTAAGTACGTAAAAGCGAGCCTGCCTGTGGTCCTGGGCAGCTACCGGCCGTAAGGCTAGGCACACTCTCCAATTCCTACGTTTCAGCCATGGCAAACGAATCATTGAACATCCTTATCCAGCAAGGCCTAGCCGCCTTGAAAGAAGGCAGCAAAATAGCCGCTAAAGCAACCGACGATATCCAAGACGACGCCACCGACTCGCAGCTGAAAGCCGCACTAGAGCAGGGCAATCAGCAGTCGAAGCAGTGGGCCGACCGCATCGAGCGGTCGTATGAGGCCGCTGGCGGCAAGGGCGACGAAGAAAATCCCATTCTGGAAGCTCACTATGAGGTTAGCAAGAAAATCCGCGGCGAAGCCAAGGACGACTACTCGCGTGACCTAGGTATTATTGCCTCGGGCCAACTGGCCCTGCACTACTGGATTGCCTCTTTCGGCACGCTAACCAACTACGCCAAGCAGACCGGCCTGACCCAGGTAGCCGAAGACCTGCACAAATGCCTGACCGAAGCCAAGCAAGCCGACGAGCAGCACACCGCACTAGCCGAGCAAATCCTAGGCAAGAACTAAGGTTAGTGCCACGCACCTAGCCTACGTAGAGCCGGCCAGGTAGCTTAGTAAGCTGCCTGGCCGGTTTTTTATGCGCGCTGCCCGCGTGGCCAGAGGTCAGCTTCATGCAGCCTAGCCCGGCAGTTGGTGTATTTTGCGCGTCTATGCGGGTATTTCTTCTTAGTACGGCGTGCGCCCTAGGTGCCTTTAGCAGCCACGCCCAGGCCTTCACCCCCACCGAGGTAGCACGCTGGCGGCAGCAAGCGCAGCAAGTGCGCATCACGCGCGACACCTGGGGCGTGCCTCACGTGAGTGGCAAAACCGACGCCGATGCCGTGTTCGGCTTGCTCTATGCGCAGTGCGAAGACGACTTTGCACGGGTCGAAGACAACTACATCGAGGCCTTAGGTCGGCGGGCTGAGGTGGAAGGCGAGGCGGCGCTCTACACCGACTTGCGGGCGCGCCTCTTTATGGACACCACGCGGGCCATTGCCGTGTACAAGCAAAGCCCGGTCTGGATGAAGCAGCTGCTCGACGGCTTTGCGGCGGGTACCAACTACTACCTGGCTACGCACCCCACCGTGCGGCCTCGGCTGCTACGCCGGTTTCAGCCCTGGATGCCGCTGCTTTTCAGCGAGGGTAGCATCGGTGGCAACGTGAGCGTGGTGCCCGTTGAGCGCATCAAGGCCTTCTACAGCCAGCAAAAAACGACTTCGTGGCAGCGGCCCGACTTCGATAAATATGACCGCGAGCCCACGGGCTCCAACGGCTTCGCCATTGCGCCCAGCAAGAGCGCTAGCGGGCACGCGCTGCTGCTGATTAACCCGCACACCTCGTTCTACTTCCGCTCGGAGGTGCAGATGACCAGCCAGGCGGGCCTCAACGCCTACGGCGCCGTAACATGGGGGCAGTTTTTTATCTACCAAGGCTTTAACGAGCACTGCGGCTGGATGCACACCAGCAGCCAAGCCGACTCGATGGATGAATACCTCGAAACGGTGACCCAGCAAGATGGCAAGTACACCTATCAGTACAACGGTCAGCCGCGCCCCATGCAGACCGAAGAAGTGTCGCTGGCTTACCGAAAAGACGGGCAGCTGCTGCGCCGCAAATTCACGATTTACCGCACCGGCCACGGCCCGGTGGTGGGCGAGCTGAATGGCAAGTGGGTGACGGTGAAAATGATGGATACGCCGCTGGCCGCCCTCGAGCAGTCGTATCTGCGCACCAAAGCCACCGACTACGCTAGTTTTCAGAAGGTAATGGCCCTAAATGGTAACGCGACCAATAACACGGTCTTTGCCGATAAAAACGGGACCATCGCGTACTGGCACGGCAACTTCATGCCGCGCCGCCCGGCCGGCTACGACTGGAACCAGCCCGTGGAAGGCCGCTCGGATAGCACCGAGTGGCAGGGCCTACACCCCCTAGGCGACCTGGTGCAGGTGAAAAACCCGGCCAGTGGCTTTATTCAGAATTGCAACGCGACGCCCTACACCGTATCGGGCCCAACCGGCAGCCCCGACAAAGCCAAGTACCCCGCCTATATGGCGCCCGATGCCGAAAATTACCGCGGCATCAACGCCGTGCGAGTACTGAGCCGCAAGCAAAGCTTCACGCTCGATACGCTCATCGCGGCCGCCAATGACCCCTACCTAGCAGGCTTCGAGCAGTTAGTGCCGGCCTTGCTAAATGATTATCAGTTGCTGGCCGACATGCCGCGCGACCCCTTCCCGCAAAACTTGCAGCAAGCGATAGAAGTGCTGCGCGGCTGGGACTTGCGCTACGCCAAAACTTCGGTGGCTCAGACGCTGGCCATCTACTGGGGCGAGCGCATTCTGAAGCTTGGCCGCAGCCGCGTGCCTGCCGGCAAACCGCTCGACTACCTCAGCCTGACTGCGTTCACCATCGCGCAAACGACGCCCGAGGAAAAAGTGGCCGCTCTCACCGAGACCCTGGCCGAGCTCAAGCGGGATTTTGGCAAGTGGCAAACACCTTGGGGGGATGTCAACCGCTACCAGCGCCTGACCGGCCGCATCCAAGAAACCTACGACGACAAGCAGCCCAGTCAGCCAGTGGCGTTTACGTCGTCGGCCTGGGGCTCGCTAGCCGCGTTTGGAGCCAAAACTTACCCCGGCACTACCAAGCGCTATGGCTACGTGGGCAATAGCTTCGTGGCGGTGGTGGAGTTTGGCCCTAGGGTAGTGGCCCGCTCGGTGGTGACGGGTGGTGCCAGCAGCCAGCCGGGTACCAAGCACTTCACCGACCAAGCCCCGCTGTACTGCGAAGGCCAGTTCAAAGACGTGTGGTTTTACCCCGAAGACGTGGCCCAGCATGTAGAGCGCGCGTATCGGCCTGGCGAATAAGGACGCTTCTTTATGCACAAACTACTAAGCTGCCTATTGCTGCTGGTGCCGCTCCTAGGCAGCGGCCAGGCGACCTCCACGCTGCTACGCCCCGCCGCCGTCTTCGATGGCCAAGACCTGCACCCCGGCTGGGCTGTGCTGGTGAAGGGCGATAAAATAAAGGCCCTAGGTCCCGCCGCGCAGCTCACGGCTCCGGCTGGCACTACTACGCTGGAGCTGCCCGGCCTCACGCTGCTGCCGGGCCTCATCGAGGGGCACTCGCACCTGCTGCTGCATCCCTACAACGAAACCAGCTGGAACGACCAGGTGCTAACTGAGCCGCTGGCCTTGCGCGTGGCGCGGGCCACAGTGCATGCCCAACGCACCTTGCAGGCGGGCTTCACTACCGCCCGCGACCTAGGCACCGAAGGCGCTGGCTACGCCGATGTGGGCCTCAAGCAGGCCATTGACCAAGGCATTATTCCTGGCCCTAGATTGCTAGTAGCCACCCGGGCACTGGTAGCCACGGGCAGCTACGGCCCGCACCTAGCCGCCGTGGAAGACCTGCCCCAGGGCGCCCAAGAGGCCGATGGGGTAGATGGCATTATCCGGGCGGTGCGCGAGCAAATTGGGCACGGCGCCGATGTGATAAAGGTGTACGCTGACTACCGCTGGGGCCTAGGTGGCACCGCGCAGCCCACGTTCTCGCAAGACGAGCTGGCACTCATTGTGCAAACGGCGCGCTCGGCGGGCCGGGGTGTGGTGGCCCATGCCAGCACTGCCGAAGGTATGCGCCGCGCCACGCTGGCCGGCGTCGAAACCATCGAGCACGGCGATGGCGGCACGCTGGAGGTGTTTCGCCTGATGAAGCAACGCGGCGTGGCTTTTTGCCCCACGGTAGCCGCCACCGATGCCACCTCGCAATACCGCGGCTGGAAGAAAGGCCAGCAGCCCGAACCGCAGCGCATCCTCGACAAGCGCCGCGCCATGCAAGCCGCCCGCCAGGCCGGCGTAACGCTGGCCGTGGGCGGCGACGTGGGGGTGTTTGCCCACGGCGACAACGTCCGCGAGATGGAATTGCTAGTGCAGGAATACGGCCTAGGTCCACTGGAAGTGCTACGCGCCGCCACTAGCGGCAACGCCCGCATCTTTCACCTCGCCGACCGCGGCCGCCTCGCACCCGGCCTGCTCGCCGACCTGGTGGCCGTAGCCGGCGACCCTACCCAGCAAGTACAGGCCCTGCGCCAGGTAAAGCTGGTGATGAAAGGTGGCACCGTGGTAGCGCTGTAGCATAGCCCAGGCTACAAGAAGCCGAGCTATCCTAACTTAGAATGGATAGCCAATACCAATATTGAGCGCGGTCTGGTTACGAGTCTGGCTCAAGACATTGCGGATGGTCCAGCGCTCGGGCGCGGTGGGGTCGTAGACCTTAGTGGCAATGTCGAAGCGCAGAATCAGGAACGTAAAGTCAAGGCGAATACCAATGCCTGAGCCTACGGCAAATTGCTGGGCAAAGGAATTAAAACGAAACTCTGCGCCTGGCCGGGCTGGGTCGGGTTGCAGCGTCCAGACGTTGCCAAAATCTGTGAATAAAGCACCTTTGATAAAAGAGTAGACCGGGAAACGGTACTCTACCGAGCCCTCTAGCAGCAACTCGCCTGGCTGCTCCGTGATATAGTCCCGCTGCCCACTGGCAAACTGCGTAGCATAAGAGCCAGTACCTAGGCGGCGCGGCTGCCAAGCCCGCACGCTGTTAGAGCCCCCCACGAAGAAATACTTATCGTAAGGAATCGTGTAAGTGCTCACGTTCGGGTCACTAGCTGTCGGCGTAGGTGTAAGGGCGTGCGCCACGCCTCCGTTGAGGCGCCAGGCCAGGTAGGTGAGGGGCGACAGCTTGTAGTAGCGGCGGTAGTCTACTGATAGCTTGGCAAAATCATAAGCCTCCGTCTGGTTTTCAGGCTCACGGTCACCCCTAAACCACGTTTTGGTGCGGTACAGATTACGCGTCAACCCCCCGACTTCCACAAACAGACGCAGGTAGCGAGCGCTGTGCGTCTGGTTGATGTCGTTGGAATTATAAATCGAGGTGAAGCTGAAGCTGGGCTCGTAAATAGACCGGAACGATTGATAGAGTGGACTGCCCCGGCGACGGTAGGCTTGCAGGCTATCGCGGTAGTCATCTCGGATAAAGGGCGTTTTGACGAGCGCCGCATCAATCGGCGTAAAAATATACTGGTGGTAAGGCGACGTTTGCCAGAGGTAATCAAAGGTAAACTCGGCGTTGGTACGGGTATAGAAAGGGGTGCGAGTGTAGGTCTGAGAAACTGAGAAGCGAGTGCGGGGCTGGTAGCCACGTAGCGAATGGCCTATGCCAAAAGGCACCAGAAACTTTGGTATTAATAGAGCGGCTGTCGCGCCATACTGCACCGTGTACACACTATTCTGAACGGCATTGCCGCCATCCGATGTGCCTAGGCGGGTGTACTGTCCCTCAAAGCCAATGCGACCGCTCAATTCTAGCACCTCAGCCCCGTGAAAGGGATTGCGCCACTTAAGGCGCAGATTAGCAAAAGGCCCTAGCCTATCGGCTACGTAGGTGCCTCCAAATTCAGTAGTCTCGGCAAAGCGCGGGCTGGGTGAGGCCGTTACCAAGGCATCGAGGTAGTGGTCGGTAGCCGGCGCCGCAATAGTGTCAGAAGCAAGTGGCTTAGCATCGGGTACTTTGCTAAACGACACATTACTAAACCGGTACATGTCCAGCGCCGACAGTTGGCGAGTGGTGCGCTGGGTGCGGTTTAGGTTGTAGAGTTGGCCGGGACGCAGGGTTATTTGGCGGGTGAGGATGCTGGGCTTGATGGGCAGCGGCCCGCGGCTAGCAAAGGCCACGGAGTCGTAGCGCACCGTGTCGCGCGGGGCGAGGCGGGCGCGGCCCCGGCGCCGCGCGGCCAGCGAGTCGGCCACGGCAGCGGGCGTCACACCGGCCGGCATGTTGGCGGTCGAGATGCTGCCTATAGAGCCTTCAGCTTCGGGGGCGGTGGCGGCGTTTCGGCGACCTAGGCGCCGGCGGCGGACTAGGCGGGCTGTATCGCCGGCTAGGCTGCGCAGCACCTGGCCCTGGCCCGCATCGGCCAGCATCGTGACCTCGCGCAGGCGGTAGCGGCGGTGCCCACCAGCGGGGCTAGCAATGAGCAGCCGCAGCCGCACCTGCGTTTTCTCGAAGCTGGTATCAGCCTCTAGGGTAATAAATTGAGTTCTAAAATCGTAATAGCCGGCATTCTTGAGTAGCGTTTCAAGCCGCTGCCGTTCCTGACCAATGAGGTCTTCATTGTAGGCATCGCCTACGTGCAGCAGTGCGCTACCCTGGCCTCGCGCCACCACCTGCGCCACCCCCGAGTCTGGAATGCTGCGAGTGTACTGGCTGAGCGTGAAGCCGGGGCCTTCCTGCACCTGGTACGTAACCGTAACGCGCCGGTGCAGGCGCTGACCCGCCGAGTCGCGCAGCGGCACGGCATGCACGGGCTTGTTGCGCAGCTGCAATACCCGCAAGATGCCATCGACTAGGCTGCGCTTCGAGCGGGCCGAATCGGTGTAGGTGACTTGCGCCCGAAAAAAGCCCTGCGAGCGCAGGTAGGTCGTGAGCTGGTCGACGGTGCGCCGGCTCAAATCAGGGTCGTAGATAACGGGCGGCTCACCGAGGCGCATAATGGCATTGCCCTTGGCCAGTGCCTGCTCTTTGCGTTGCAGCAGGCGGTCGCGCCGGGTTGTCAGCTTGCCTACCTTGGCCGAATCGGTACTGGCCGCCGCCAGCTTCTTGGCGTACTTAGTTTGGATGCGCTCAATTTTTTTGCGAATCTTGGCCGAGTCGTAAAAAGAGTGCCCAAATTGGTACACCGCTAGTCTAGGAATAGGCAGGTTGCGGTTGGGTTTCTGCTGCACCAGCGTCAGCAGGCGCTCTTGTTGGGCTGGGCTCAGGTCGTGGCTTTCTACCTCTACTTGCGTGAGCAGGCGCTGATTAGGCTGTAGCAGGCGCAGCGGCGAGCAGCCCGCCGCCAGCCACAGCAGTGCGGTTAGCAGCCCAAGGCCGGGGGCCAGCGTAAGTTTGCGTACTTTCTCCAATGGTATCTAAAGCCCTCGCCAAATACATCCGGGCGCTGCATCAGCGCAAATATCGGCAACGCCACGCCGCCTTCCTGGTTGAAGGTGCTAAAAGCGTGCTAGAACTGCTAAGCTCCAGCCTTGGCATCGAGCACGTAGTGGCTACTACCGCCTTTGCCGAGCAGCTGGCCGCCAGCCGTGCGCTGCCGCCCGGCGTGCCCCTGCACCTGGCCTCCGAAGACGAGCTAACCCAGCTCGGCACCCTGCAAACCAACGCTGCCGCGCTGGCCGTAGTATCGCAGCCGTCCCAGCCACCGCTGCCCGCCGCCCTGCCCGCTAGCCGCCTCGTGCTGGCCCTCGACAACGTGGCCGACCCCGGCAACCTAGGCACCCTGTGGCGCCTGGCCGACTGGTACGGCCTGCCCGGCCTGGTGCTGAGCGAAAACTGCGCCGACCCCTACAACCCCAAAGCCGTGGCCGCCAGCATGGGCGCCTTCGGCCGGGTGCCCGTGTGGGCCGACCGCGACCTGGGGGCCTGGCTAGGCACGCTGCCCCCAGAAGTCGGCATCTACGGCGCCGACCTCGAAGGCGACAACGTGCACCACCTCACTCTGCAGCCCACCGGCGTGCTCGTGATGGGCAGCGAAAGCCACGGCCTCAGCCCCGACGTAGCGGCGCAGCTCACGCGGCGGCTGCACATTCCGCACGGCCCCGGCGGCCGTGCCGAAAGCCTCAACGTAGCCGTATCAGCCGCCATTTTGCTCGATAACTTTTTTCGGAATTTGTAAAGCGCAAGCGCGCTGCTCTTCCTAAAATACGTGTCCTTGCACGGAGGCAAGACAAAGCAATTGCACCAGTAAGGGCCTGCCTAGGTTCCTTTCTGATACGATTATTTCGTCTTGTCTCCGCGCAAGGACACGCGATAAAATGGCTTTATTTGCCTGACAGCCGCAGGCCGAAGCTCAGGGTTTGGGCCTGCGGGCCCTGGTTTTCTTTAAAAAGGTCGTTGAGATTGTATTTGGCAAAGAAAGTCAGCGACTTAAAGCCAATCACGCCTTGTAAGCCATACTGCCAATCGTTGAGATTGAAGGAGCCGTGGTCTTTGTCTTTGTACATGCTGCCTTCCTCAAAGTACTTAAGCTTGGTCCAGCTGGCAAGGCGGTAGCCCACAAAGCCCCCCGCGCCCAGCGTGAGCGTGCGGCGGTGGTGGTCATCGCGCAGCTTGAGCTCTAGCATGAGCGGGATGGTGAAAGTGGAGGTAGCCAGCTTGGTTTTCTGGTACTGGCGGCCGTTGGTTTCGGGCACCACCGAGGTAAGGCCATTCTGGTTAATCCATTTATTATTGCCTTCCAGCATGTAGTTGTTGAAGGCAAACTCGGGGCCCGCGGCCAGATAGAGTGGGCTACGCTTGCCACCCAGCCGCTGCTTGTAGCTGATGCCAAGGTTGACGTAGCGCGAGCCTAGGGTCCGCAGTTCGGGCCGCTGCGAAGCAGGCGCAGAGTTCGACTTATTAGTCAAGGCGTTTAGGCCTAGGTCAAAAACGAAGTCCGACGAAAACGACTTGTTCTCGATGTGCGCTAGGCGCAGCGAGTCGCGGTGCGCCTGGCGGTCGGCGCGGCTGGCGGCAGCGCGGGGCTGGTCGTTGTTCTTGCGGTCGATGTTCACCACCATGCCGAACTTCTTCTCCAGCAGCACCTCTACCTTGTTGCTAGGGCCGTAGGCACGGTTGGCCGACTTGTGGGTGGTGATGCGAATTTGCTCGGGCAGGTTTTGGCCGGGGGCGTCTTGGTTGGGGAAGAATTCCATCGTGACGCGGTCGGTTTTGGCTCCCTTGGCCGCCTCATCGGCCCGCTTGATGTAGGTGCCCAGCCGCGCCACCAGCGAGTCGAGGTGGTACTGTGGCAACTGGCGCAGCTGCTGGGCATCGCGTACCACCAGCGTCATGGTGGCTTTGTTGGGCAGGCGCACCACAATGGTGTCGGTGGGCGGTGCGGCCAGCATACGGGCCTGAGCACCAGTGGCAGCGGCGGCAAATAGCGCCAGCAAAGCAGCAGAAAAAATAGTAGGTTTCATGGTGAAAAAAAGGCAAGAGGGTGAGGTACAGCCCCGCAAGCAATGCTGGGCTTAAGTAGAAAAGTAGTTTTGGAAAAGGGAAGGCCCGTAGGCGCGGGGCCTAGAGCCGGATGGTTTTCGAAAGCATTCGGCCACCTAGGCGGGCTTGCAGGGTCACGGTTTCGGTTGGGCTGGTAACCTCCGCCAGGTTCACCGACTCGCCGTGCACGAGGTGGTCGGCTTGGCGCAGCAGGCCTCCGAGCCGCAGGCGCCGCCGGGTGGGGGCGGGCTGAGACTCGACCACTGCTAGCACCACCGGTGGCGCTGCAGCAACCGGCGCTGGGCCGCGCCGCACCTCCACTTCAATAATTTCGGGCTCAGCTGTGGTAGCAGAAGCCACTGCTAGGGTAGCGGCGGGTGCGTGGGTGGTGGGTAGTGTGGCTTGGTTATCGGGTACTGGTTGGGTAGTCAAGAACTGGCTAGCCGGGTGCCGCTTCCCGGTGGTGGCCAATTGCCCGGCGGCCGCGTCCGGCTGCTGGTGATGGCTACCAACTGCCCGGTCGGCTGCAGCGGCGCGGCGCGGCCGGGTAGTGGTGGCTATCGAGGTGCTAGATGTAGAAGTGCGGGGGGCGGTTGCCTGGCCGGAAAAAATTTGTTGGTTTTTTTTCGGAGCTGCGGTAGCTGCCTGTGCTACTGCTTGGTCGGCTGCCGGGCCACCTGGGGTAGCAGTCATTTGCTCTTGGGCGGCAAGAGCTGAAAGACTTTCTTTAGCAGGTGCCGAGCGCTCCGACAGCGACCCGTTTTGCGACTGGATTGTAGCTAGCCCACCGTCTTTGACGCCGAAGGAGCCACGCCACAAGCCTGCGCCACCCGCCAGCACTAGTAGCAAAAGCACAGCCGCGGCCGAGTACTGCCACCAGGCTGCCACTCGCCGCCGGCGGGGCTGCGGGCGCAGGTGCTCGTCTTCGAGGCGCTCCCACAGCTCGCGCCGCGGCGGGGTAGTGTGCCCGTGCAGGCCCGCCCGAAACAGCGTGTCGAGCGGCTCTACTTCTGCCGGCTCTGTAGGGGCAGGGCTAGGCAGTTGCAGGCGTGCCCACAGGTCATCGCCAGGCGGCGAGTCGTGGCCGTCGAGTTTCTGTCGAAATAGGTCGTCTATATCTTCGGGATTCATCGGGATAGAGCGGCTAATAAGTTATAAACTATAAACAGGCTGATTGGTCTGCGCTGCCGCGCGGCCGCCACTCAGGCGGCGCTGCAGCAGCGCCCGCGCCTTGCTGAGCTGCGACTTGCTAGTGCCCTCCGTGATACCTAGGGCTTCCGCAATTTCGGGGTGCGAGTAGCCCTCTAAGGCGTAGAGGTTAAACACGGTGCGGTAGCCGGTAGGGAGCTCTTGCAGCAGCGCTAGCAGCTCTTCGGCTTGCAGCTGGGTGTCGGCGGTGGCGGGAGTGCTGGCCAGGTTTTCGGGCTGCGCAAAGTCTTCAAACGACAAATGCATGGGCTCGCGACGGCGCAGTTCCATCAGCGCTTCGTTTACCATGATGCGCCGCACCCAGCCCTCAAAGCTGCCCTCTTGCCGAAACGTGGGCAGCGCCCGGAATACTTTGGCAAAGCCTAACAGCAGCGCCTCTTCGGCATCTTCTTGGCGCTTGAGGTAGCGGCGACACACCGTCAGCATCAGCCCCGCAAACTGGTTGTAGAGCTGGCGCTGGGCGCGCGGGTCGCCCTGCAGGCAGGCGGCAATGAGGTCGGGCTCAGTCACGTTTTCAAGTAAGGGTAGGGCAGAGGCAACAGGGTTTGGGGCGCTAGATGCAAGAAAGGCGGTAGGAGTTGCCTGCGGAAAAAGAAATTTTATTACTCGCCGCTTGTGGTACCCCAGCCTCTACCCTCTGGGAGAGGGAGCCAGACAGACGATAGCAAACGTCAGGCTCTCCTCTCCCGGAGGGAAGGGGTCGGGGTAGGGTGAACAACCTAGGGCCGCCATCGAAACGACTGGGCATCCAGCGCTCGCATGGTACACAGAATACCATCTAGGTGGTCGCACTCGTGCTGTAGCAGTTCGGCCACGGCACCTTGCACGGGCCAGCGTTGCGGCTGCCACTGCGCGTCGCGGTAGGTGACGGTCACGGCTTCGTGCCGCTGCACCCGCACCAAGAGATTAGGAAAGCACATGCAATCATCCCACAGCTCAAACATGGCTGGGCTGCACTCGCTCAGCTCGGGGTTGAGCAGCACGTGAGAGCGGCCGTCGAGGTGCAAGTACACTAGGCGCTTCATGAGGCCGAGCTGCGGGGCCGCAATGCCGCGCCCAAAGCCGTAGCGGGCGCGCACTTCCTGCATGACCTGGTGCAGGTCGGCCACCCAGCCAGCCACTAGCGGCAGGTCGGCCTCGGTCACAGGCTCGCAAACTTCATAGAGGCGCGGGTCGCCGAGCAGGACCAAGTCGGCCAGGGTTTTCATGCAGAAGAACGCTTGTTAATCGCGGTAATTGAGCGCCGGCTTGCGGTCGCCGAGCAAAGGCTTGTACACGTAGCTGCCCACTTTCTGCTTGAGTTCGGCCTTGGCTTTATTTAGCAGCTCAGGATTGGTAAACAAGTCAATGGCGCTGAGTGTCATGGTTTTGGCGGCCACCATCATGCCTTTCGCACCAATCTCCTTGCCACTGCACGCCACAGCCTGCCAGCTGTGGGCAGCCGTACCGGGTATCCAGGTGGCGGCTGTGAGGCCCACAGTCGGCACTACGTAGCTCACGTCGCCTACGTCGCTGCTGCCGCCGCCATCGCGCGGTTTGTAAGGCCCTATTTCCGCTGCTTGGGTTACGGGCGGCGCAGCTGCACCTAGGGTTTCTTGCAGCTGCTTGCCGAAGGCTATTTCTTCTGGCGTGTAGCTCACGCCGCCTACTTGCTCTAGGTTGGTTTGCAGGGCGTGGGCCAGGGTTTCGTTGAGCAGCAACTCGTGCGTGCCCCCGATTATCTCATAGTCCATGGTGGTGCCGGTGCCTAGGGCGGCGCCTTCGGCGGCTTTGGCCACACGCTCAAATACAGACTGCACCACGGCCCGGTCGGGGTGGCGCACGTAGTAATACACCTCGGCGTAGTCGGGCACCACGTTGGGCGCTTTGCCGCCGCTCGTGATAACGTAGTGAATGCGCGTTTCTTGCGGCACGTGCTCGCGCATCATATTCACCATATTATCCATCGCCTCCACGCCATCTAGGGCACTGCGGCCGCGCTCAGGCGAGGCAGCGGCGTGCGCGGCCACACCGTGAAACCGAAATTTGGCCGACTTATTGGCAATGTACTGGCCCGTCATGGCGGCGTTGTTGTTGCTTGGGTGCCAGTGCACTACTGCGTCTACGCCGTTGAAGAGGCCCTCGCGCACCATATACACTTTGCCGCTGCCGCCTTCTTCGGCCGGGCAGCCATACACCTTCACGGTGCCGTGCAGCTTGCCTTCCTTCAGCAGCTTTTGTAGTTCGAGCCCCGTGGCCACGCTCGCCGTACCAAATAGGTTGTGACCGCAGCCGTGGCCCGCATCTTGGCCGGCAATGGGCGTTTTAGTCGCCACTGCCTGCTGGGCTAGGCCCGGCAGTGCATCGTACTCGGCTAGCACCCCAATAACTGGCTGCCCGCTGCCATATGTAGCCACAAAGGCAGTGGGGATGCCCGCCACGCCCGCCTGCACCACAAAGCCGTGGTCGCGCAGCGTCTTTTGCAAGAGCGCCGAACTCTGCGTTTCCTTATAGCCTACTTCGGCAAACCCCCAGATGCGCTGGGCCAACTGCCGGTAGTCGGCATAGTGTGCCTGTAGGTCTTGAATGGCCTGTGCTTTTAGCGGTTCCACCGGAGGGGTAGGGGTAGCAGGCCGCAAGGCCAGCAGCCCGGTGCCAAGTAGCCCTAATAAGTAAAGTTTTGTCATCTAGGTTGGTTGAGAAGATAGGCAGTGGTCTCGAACAGAAGTATTCTAATCGCACTCAGCAGGCAATAAGCAACATTTTACTGGAATATCACCACTGAGCAAAGGCACTAAGGCCCCAGGCCAAGCCATTGGCGGCGGGCTGGCACCAAGCAGCCTGCTAAATCTTAGAGGCGACTAATAGGCCTAGCAAAAAATAATTGCTAGGTGGACTAGGGTGAGCAGTGACCGAATCAACCGGCTACTAACTGGCTGACAAGAATTAAGCTAGTACGATTTAAGGAGCTGCTAAAAAATACATAGTAATATTAATATTATTATGGTAAACCCCTTAAAAGATGCATTTTGTGTGAATAAAATGTAAAATAATAAGAATAGGAAGATTAGATTTGGTTGCCAATGCTGCTAAGCGCTTTGGCTATCAGTCCCCTTATCTCCATCCTTTTCCTGTTAGTATGAGTCAAATGTTTTCCTCCCGGAAGTTTTTACCCTTACTGGGCCTAGGCCTGCTCAGCGCCTTTGGGTGCACCAAAGAGAACCCATCGCCCACGGCCGGTCTTAACAACGGAGTTGATGCTAGCCTCAGCAGCAACGCCCTACTGCGCGATGCCCAGGCCTCGCCCGGTTTTGTACTGCGCTCTAAGCAATACATCATTATTGCTACTGGCGACCAGCTTCCGGCCAATATCGAAGCCCAAGCCACCGCTGCTAATGGCAAAGTAACCAGCCAGCTGCGCGAAGTGGGCCTGGCCGTTGCTACATCCGACGACCCCAACTTTGCGGCCAAAGCTGCCAAGATTGCCGGCGTGCGCTCGGTGGTACACGACTTTACGTACCAAGGCTTTGAGCCGCAGCCTAACCGCGTGATGGAGGAAACTTCCATCAACGTGAACCCTCCCAGCACCGGCGATAGCAACCCGCTTTTTCCCTTGCAGTGGGGCGCAACTGCTATTCAGGCCCCAGCCGCTTGGAATACGGGCAACCAGGGCCAGGGCGTGTTGGTGGCCGACCTCGATGGTGGCTTTGAGCTAAAGCACCCCGACCTAGTAGATAACATCGTGGGCAGCATATCCTTTGTGCCCGGCGAGTCGGCGCAGTTTTCGGGCCCGGCCACGAGCTCTAGCCACGGCACGCACACGGCCGGCACCATCGCCGCCGCCGATAATAGCATTGGAGTTATCGGTATTGCTCCCAAAGCCAAGCTATTGCTGGTGAAGGTACTAGGTGATGGGGGCTCGGGCTCTTTCTCTTGGCTCATCCAGGGCATCCTCTACGCCACGCAGCAGCACGCCGACGTGGTAAACATGAGCCTAGGGGCCGCCGTGCCGCGCAATGGCAAGTACCTCGACGACGCTGGCAATGTTATAAACGACACTAAAGCCACCCAAGAACTGTTGGTGGCCCTGAGCAAAGCCACCAGCTACGCCACCAAAAACGGCGTTACGCTGATTGCCTCGGCCGGCAACGATGCCAACAACGGCAACCAGGATAAGTCGGTAGCGCACATTCCGGCCGATGCCACGGGCGTTATCTCCATCTCGGCCACGGCGCCCATTGGCTGGGCCCTGGCGCCCCTCACCGCCAATCTGGACCGCTTTGCCTCTTACTCCAACTATGGCACGCCGGCCATCACGTTTGCCGCGCCTGGTGGCGATTTCGCTTACCCTACGAATGAGATTGTGACCTTCCGCGGCCAGCGCCAGTACGTGTGGGCCCTGGATATGGTGCTGAGCACCGGCCGCGTCTCCTCAGCTGGCCAAGGCGGCTATACCTGGATGGCCGGCACGAGCATGGCCGCACCGCACGCCACCGGCGTAGCCGCACTCCTCATCGGTAAAAACGGGGGCGACATGGACCCCGCCCGCGTAGAAGCTGCCTTGCGTGCTTCAGTCGACGACCTAGGCAAGCCGGGCCGCGACCCGTACTACGGCTATGGCCGCGTAAACGCACTCCGCGCTGTATCTCAGCCTAACTAAGGCTGAGCGCAGCACAGTAAGAGGCCCCGGCCGCGGGTTGGTACTACTACCAATCCGCAGCCGGGGCCTCTTAGTTTTTGGCTGACACGCCGCACCTAGGGCAAGTGTGGAAGGCGGCCGACGGGCCTACTTCTCGTACTGGCCCACGCTCAGCATTACTAGCGTGCACGCTTCTTCCGTCTGGATGCCGGCGGCCTGCGCTTTCTGCTCCAACTCAGGGTTTTCAGTGCCGGGGTTGAAGATGATACGGCGGGGCTTCAAGCTCAAAATGTAGTCGTACCAACCGGGTTGGTTTTGCGGACCCACATAAAGCGTTACGGTGTCAATATCAGTTTCCTGCGGACGGTCGAGGCGAATGTCGAGGCCCGCCACCTGGCCCTTGCGGATGCCCACAGGCACTACTTCGTGGCCGTAGCGCTTGAGGGAATGCACGGCGCGGTAAGCGTAGCGGTCGGGGTTGTCGGTGGCACCTAGGACGAGAGTTTTCATGGTTTATTAAGCTAAAAATTGGTTGTCATGCTGACGAAGGAAGCATCTTGTCAGGTTGAGACAGTCATTAGCTAACCTGACAAGATGCTTCCTTCGTCAGCATGACAGCCGGAATGGTAAACGGGTTTTAGCGCCCCACGGATACGGCCAGCGCTTCGGCCACTCGCTCGCCGTCCATCGCGGCGCTCACGATGCCGCCCGCATAGCCCGCGCCCTCGCCGCAGGGGTACAGGCCGGCCACCACGGGGTGCCCTAGGTGGTGGTTATCGCGCGGAATGCGCACCGGAGAGGAAGTCCGGCTTTCGACGCCCACAATCTGGGCCGCGTTGGTGGCGAAGTCAGGAATCTTGCGGCCGAAAGCGCGAAATCCCTGCCGCAGCCGCTCGCTGAGAGCAGGGCCGAGTACAGCGTCCATCTCTACACTCACCAAGCCAGGCTGGTAGCTGGTTTCGAGTAGGGTGGGGGAGAGTTTCTTCTGCAAAAAGTCACCTAGGCGCTGGGCGGGGGCCAGCTGGGTATTGCCGGCCAGGCGGCAGGCGCGCTGCTCTATTTCTTGCTGCAAGCGCAGGCCCGCCAGCACACCGTGTTGGGCTACGTCCATGTCAGCCAGCTCCACGGCCGCCACGATGCCCGAGTTGGCAAAGCGCGAGTCGCGGCGGCTGGGGCTCATGCCATTGACGACCACCTCGCCAGGCGCGGTGGCTGCCGGCACAATAAAGCCGCCGGGGCACATGCAAAACGAAAACACGCCGCGCTGCGCGTCGCGCACCTTGGTTTGCTCGACCAGCGCGTAGCTGGCCGCCGGCAAAATGCCGCGCTCGGGCCGCCCATACTGCGCCCGATCGATAAGTGCCTGCGGGTGCTCGACGCGCACCCCTAGGGCAAACGGCTTGGCCTCGATAAGCACGCCGCGCCGATGCAGCAGTTCGTAGATGTCGCGGGCCGAGTGGCCGGTGGCCAGCACGGTAGCCTCGGCCTCGATGGCCTCGCCGCGGTGCGTGACCACACCGCGCAAGTGGTTGTTTTCAAGAATAAAATCCGTGACCCGCGTCTCGAAGCGCACCTCGCCGCTGGCCTCGATTACGGCATCGCGCAGGCTTTGCACCACGGCGGGCAGCTTGTTGGTGCCGATGTGGGGGTGGGCGTCCACTAGGATATCGGGGGTGGCGCCGTGCTGCACCAGTCGCTTGAGGATGCGGCCCACATCACCGCGCTTGGTAGCGCGGGTGTAGAGCTTTCCATCGGAGTAGGTGCCCGCACCGCCCTCGCCAAAGCAGTAGTTCGAGTCGGGATGCACGAGGTGCTCCTTATTAAGAGCGGCTAGGTCGCGGCGGCGGGTGCGCACATCCTTGCCGCGCTCCAGCACGATGGGCCGAATGCCCAACTCGATGCAGCGCAGCGCCGCAAACAACCCCGCCGGCCCGGCCCCCACGATAATGACTTGCCGCCGCGCCTGGCGTACATCGGGGTACTCAAACCATGGTCCCAGTAGCTCGCGGGTGGGGGCAGGCGTGGCGCGGTCGTACACGTCGGCCCGCAGGCGGATGAGTGGCCGGCGGCCCCGCGCATCGAGTGAGCGCTTGCGGATGTGGACAAAATCGGCTTCGCCGGGGCGCAGGCCAGCGGCGGCCAGAATGGCCTCGTAGCGGGCCAGCTCGTTGTAGGCTACCTCGGGGGCGAGGGCCAGGTCTAGTTCTTGTTTCATGAAGTAGGCGAACGGGAGTTAGCCGTTAAGCAAGCGCAAATTTACGATGACTAAGTGAGCCATTCAAATGGCGTGAGTATCAAGTAATACTTATACTTGTGGCGCACTTGGTCTTGCTATTACAGACCATATAAGACAGGCATGAAAAAAATATTCTTCCTCGTATCGCTAGTATTTTGCTCTTATGAATCCTTCTCTCAAAAGATATTGACCTCTTGGAGTCAGCAAAATATCGAGAATTATACAAAGGAGATGTATGATGCAGCCCAAGGCCTTACGTCATCAGAACTTCTTCTGAAAAATATAAATGATAAAACTTGGAGCGCTGTCTTTCTAACTTTAAACGCTTCTGTTAATAATTACTCGAAAGACGCAGTTTATTTAGAGGGTCTTGCTAAGCAGCTAGCGAATAACCAAGAAACTAAATTGCAAGGGACAAGCAGGTTGATTATTTGGGATAGAATTCTTAATAAGGATATTTTATTTGAAGGGAAAGGTCTAGTCGTAGATAATGACTTGTTCAGGGTTGGCGGTAGAGCTAATCAGCTACTGCAAAACTTGACTAATAAGAATTTTGGTTTCGTAACTGCCAATTCAACTGATAAAGAACTTGAAGAGCTAAAAGGTAAGTGGTTAGCCTATTTGTCGAATAAGCCTGTCGAGCAATATCAGCCTATTGAATATAAGAATGCAAAAATTCCGGAAATAAGTAGTTTAGTTGCAATGCAAGCGTTGATTACTTCTTTACAAGACAATCCCCAAAAGCAACAGCTAGTAAAAAACTGCCTAAAGAAAGTCTATAACTTGGATGAGATGCCAAAAGACAAAGGTTCTTCTGCGTCGTATTGTAATCCTGATACATACACATTTGCCTATTTAGGAATGCTGCTAGGAGATACAAAATTTGATAGCAGTAAGGATGCAAAGTGGTGGCAAAATTTCTGGGACATGAATCATAGTAAACTCGTTTGGAATGATGAAAAAGGGGTTTATGAAGTAAGGAAGTAGTTTTCACTGATTCGATAACGGTATAGTTTAAAAGTGAAATGACCTAGGGACACTATAGAGATATACTATATCCCGTGCCCCTCAACCACCTAGCGACCTAGCCGCTACGGGCATTCTAGTGTTGCGAGCGGCCAGTGTTAGCCCGCCGCCCACCTGCCCAACCATCCACCCTATTAAAACGAAGCGCGCATGGATATTTTCGCACGAATGCTGGCTGGGGGCACCATTCGCATGGACGACCCAGAAATACCGGCGATGTGGGCGGTGGTGAGCAGAGCGTTGCGCCTATCGCCCGCTCTCAACGCCGCCACCGACACCAGCCAGGTGCGCGCGCTGCTGAGCGAGCTCACGGGCCGGCCCATCGACGCCAGCACAAGGGTATTTGCTCCGTTTCATACCAATTTTGGGCGGCACATCGTCATCGGTAAGAACGTGTTTATCAACCACGCCTGCACCATGTTGGACCTAGGCGGCATCACGATTGAGGACGACGTGCAGATTGGCCCCAAGGTCAACCTCATCACCGAAAACCATCCCACCGACCCGGCCCAGCGCAAGACCTTGCTGCTAGGAGGCGTGCACCTAAAGCGCAACGCCTGGATTGGGGCCGCCGCCACCATTCTGCCCGGCGTCACGGTGGGTGAAAATGCCGTGGTGGCCGCAGGTGCCGTGGTGCACAAAGACGTGGCGGCCAATACTATCGTGGGCGGCATTCCGGCTAGGATAATTAAGACGATTGAAGCCGCCTAGGGTGCTTAAATTCTGAATTTTACACGCAGCTGGTACGGGTTACCTTGCGCTAAACTCGCGCCAGTTGAGGAAAAAGGCAGTATGAGAGAGAAATTAAAATGCAGAAATAACTTTATTCTTTACGGTGTATTTCTGAGTGTTGTAATAAGCTCTTGTAATAAGCAAAGCCCCATAAGGCTAAAATATACAACTGGAGTTCGCTCAATTTTAGAAGATAGCAAGGGAAATAGTTGGTTTGGTAGCAACAGCGAAGGAGTGTGTTTACTGCATGACGGAAAGCTGCGCTATTTCACAACAAAGGAAGGGCTAAGTGATAACCAAGTAAGGAATATTTATGAGGATAAAAATGGTGTAATTTGGTTTGAATGCGGGAGAGGATTAAGTACCTATGATGGCAAGAAAATGGCTTCGTATAAAGAACGAAACTATACTTTAAAGAACGATTGGAAGCTAGCTGAAGATGACCTTTGGTTTAAAGGCGATGAAATTGAGGGCTACAATAAATTTGAGAAGTATCCTGGGGTATATCAGTACGACGGCCAAAGTCTTTCCTACCGCCTGTTTCCTGTTACACCTAGGCCAGAGGATGGGTTTAAGTATTATATTTCAACACCTTTTGTCAAAGGTAAAAATGGAGTCGTTTGGTTTGGGGCCTACGGTGCGATAATAAGGTATAATGGTTCAGCTTTTAATATATTGGATAATAAGTATTTTGGGTTAAACGCAGAAACCGGTTTTTTGCATATTCGAAGTATAATTGAAGATAGAAAAGGAAATATTTGGATTGGTAATAATGGAATAGGCGTTCTGAAATATGATGGAGAAAAGGTAATCAATTTCACTGCGCAGCAGAAGTTAAAGAAGGTATATACGAAAGGTAACTCTCTTGAAAAGATTTTTTCAGTTGCAGAGGATACTGCAGGTAATATCTGGTTTGGGACTGTAGGGTCCGGCGTGTGGAGATATAATGGTAGTTCCGTGAAAAATTTTACTAAAGAAAACGGAATTGAAAGCAAGCATATTTGGACTATATATAAAAGTAAACAAGGTGAATTGTGGTTTGGAGGAGCAAATCCAAGTGGTGTGTATCGATTCAATGGAAATTCTTTCGAAATAAAATATTAGCTAAAGCCTGAATGCACATTATACTTTTTGCTGCTATGTTGGCAGATAAATAAATTTCGGAGATTGGCGCGAGGTTAGGCGAATCTATGACTCGTGCCAACTCTTGATGACGAGGTTACACCTCATCTGCCGCAACGTGGTAAGCGGCGGTGGTTATCCGTTGCAATGATTGCTAGTGCTGTTTGCCGTGTTGTGGTAGTGGAGGCACAGTTGCCATGCCATAAGCAGGTGCGATGTACACTGTGCTAAAATGGCGTCAGGCTTCAACAGTCCGAAGCCGCTCGCGGCTACCTTCGCGGCTATGGCTGCTTCCCCACTTCGCTCCATTATTTCTGGCTCCATCGGCAACCTAGTCGAGTGGTACGACTGGTACGTGTACTCGGCGTTTGCCTTGTATTTCGCGCCGGTCTTTTTCCCGAAGGCTAGCGCTACGGCGCAGCTGCTGAATACGGCGGCCATCTTTGCAGTGGGCTTTTTGATGCGGCCCCTAGGTGCCGCGTTGCTCGGGGCGTATGCCGATAAGCGGGGCCGGCGGGCGGCGCTGCTGCTCTCGGTGCAATTGATGGCGGGCGGCTCGCTGCTCATAGCCTGTAGCCCTGGCTACGCCACCCTAGGGCTGGGGGCGCCGGCCTTGCTACTGTTGGCACGGCTGCTGCAAGGCATCAGCGTGGGTGGCGAGTACGGCACCTCGGCCACCTATCTCTCCGAAATGGCGGGGGCGCGGCACCGGGGCTTTTGGTCGAGCTTTCAGTACCTCACGCTTATGGGTGGGCAACTGCTGGCTTTGAGCGTGCAATTGACCCTACAGCAATTTTTGTCGCCCACCGAAATGACGGACTGGGGTTGGCGGGTACCTTTCGTAATTGGCGCCGGGGCGGCCCTAGGGGCACTTTATTTGCGCCAGCACATGCGCGAAACAGACGCTTTTGAGCAAGAGCATAAGGATGCTCCCGCCACGCGCGCGGCCAAGCCTTCGGCTTTCAAGCAGCTACTGGCTTATCCTAGGGCCAGCCTCACGGTGGTGGGCCTTACTCTAGGGGGCACACTAGCATTCTATACGTTTACGACCTACGCGCAGAAGTTTTTGGTGAACACCAGCGGCTTCAGCAAAGAGCAGGCTACGCTTATTTCCTTCGGGGCGATGGCGGTGGCGCTGGTGTTTCAGCCGCTGCTGGGTGCCATTTCGGATAGGGTGGGGCGGCGGCCGGTACTGCTATTTTTTGGGGTGGCGGCCACCCTAGGTACGGTGCCACTGCTGCGGCTGCTAGCGCACACCAGCAGTGCATGGGCGGCTTTCGGGCTGCTGGTGGCAGCCTTGTTTGTGGTGAGTGCCTACACTAGTATTTCGGCCATTGTGAAGGCCGAGCTGTTTCCAACCCAGGTGCGGGCTCTCGGCGTAGGGCTGCCTTACGCCCTCACGGTAGCCATCTTTGGTGGTACTGCCGAGTACATCGCGCTCTTTGCCAAGGAGCAAGGCCGCGAAGAGTGGTTTTATTGGTACGTGACGGGCTGTGCCCTGCTTTCGCTGCTAGTATACTGGCGCATGGGCGAAACCCGCACACGCGGACATATGGATGTATCCTAAGAAGCCGGTCTTTCCTGAGTCTTGTACTTCACTTCTTCGGCTTTCCAAATAGGTAAGGTGGCACACAGTGATTCTGAGAATTCTTTAGTCAAGCGCGTAATATCACCGCTGGCAAAGTGCGCTTCGATTAAGGCAATGACAGCTGGAGTATAGCAGACTTTTGATTTGAAATTTTCTAGAAAATCTACCGCCAATATCAATTTTATCATGCGCTTTGTCTTGCGATGCAAGCCTATCACTACTACGCGGCTGCATGTGCCAGGAAAGTAGTCGATAATGTAGACTTTAGCGCCTGGTGCAAAGTGTTTGCTAGCGGGGCGCGTTTCGGCGCCGTTTGGGCCATAAGGCCGGTTAGCCACTACATTAGCTACTGCTGTCCAATAGGTTTTTAGTTGGGATAACATGCTTGCGTAAACTAATTGCTGGGCTTTCTACTTTCCTGCCTACACCTTACTTTTTCCCCATATGCGTTTCTATTCTTCTCAGCTTTTGGTAGCTGCTATCACGGCTACTGCGCTTGCTTTCAGTGCTCATTCAGTCCAGGCGCAAGACCAAACTCCGGCGCCCGCCACCGCGCCGGCCAAGATGCCCGAAGATAAATCTAAGCGTCCGAGCCCGCCGGCCGTGGTCAAAACCACGGTGCGCGGCACCGACGTCACCATCGACTACAGCCGCCCGTCGCTGAAAGGCCGCGCGGCCTTTGGCGAGAAAAGTCCCCTGGCCCCCAATGGTGAGGTGTGGCGCACGGGCGCTAACGAAGCCACCACCTTCACAGTGAGCAAGGACGTGAAGATTGAAGGCCAGGCGCTGCCCGCAGGTACCTACAGTCTGTTCACCATCCCCGGCCCCAGCGAGTGGACTATCATCTTCAACAAAACTGCCAAGCAGTGGGGGGCCTACGACTACAAAGCCGCTGACGACGTGCTGCGGGTGAAGGTGAAGCCAAAGGCTATCGCCACGCCCGTTGAGCAATTCACCATCATGGCCGATAAGTCGGGCAAAGTGACGATGGAGTGGGCTAAAACCGCTGCTTCTTTCACGGTAAAGTAAGCGTCGGCAGTCATCTAACTACTCGAAAAGGCCAAGCTACGCACCTTCGCTGAGGTAGGTAGCTTGGCCTTTTTTTAGCTGCAAAAGAGCCCTAGGTAGCCGGGGCTAGTGCCAGCAACAGCACGCGCCAGGCTTCGGCTACTTTGCCTTCTTCCAGCCACTGCCGGCCCAGCAGCGTGAACTGGGTGGCCTGCTCAGTGGCATCGGCGCGGTGCTTATTAAGGAGGTAGGCCACCATCGGCTCTGTTTTGATTTCTTCGACCTGGGCGGGGGTGGGCAGGGCGTCGCGCTCGGTGTTGGCGAGGCGTGCCAGGTGGTTGCCGGTAAGCAAGCTACTGTGCCGGATGGGCTCGGGCAACTCGTCGAAGCCGATGCCTAGGCGGCGGTTGGGCCGCGCCACTGAGAAGAGGCTGGCCGGCGAGAGGCGGCTGTACCAATCGCCGTTGAGGCGCGACACCGCCTCAAACTTGCGCGGGTCGAGGCCGGGTCGACCATCTAGCAGAAGCGCCTCGCGAAAGTGCCCTTGCACCACGCGGCACACCACCAGCGTGCCGTGGCCGGGACCATCACCTAGGCCAATCAGCTGCTCGACTACGCACTCGAAAGCCGCTGGGCACTCGGCCACGCGGGGCGGGCGCACTTTGGTCGAAGCTACTTCGGTGAGGCCGGCCTTGGTAAACTCATTGACGCTGGCCGGGTACTCGGCGCTGGCCAATGACAGCTGCTCGACCAGCGAATAATCGCAGATATTAACCACCACTTCGGGTACCTCACGCACGTTGCGCAGCGTGTCCTTCTCCGAGTTATCGGTGCCCCGGCTGGTGGGCGAAAATACCAAAATAGGCGGGTTGGAGCTCACCACGGTAAAGAAGCTGTAAGGGCTTAAATTCACGGCGCCCGCTGCCGATACGGTGCTGACAAACGCGATGGGGCGCGGCGCTACCGAGCTAATCATGAACTGGTAAAAGTCGTTGGTCGGCAGCTCGGCAGGGTCAACGGGGCGGGTGGCAGGGATAGACATAAGTAGCTAGCAGTTGAGAGGCCAAAGCTACGGCGGGTCGGCACGGCCCCACGCCAGGCGCTCGGCCCGTAGCTGCTGGGCTTACCTGTAAAATCGCGTTAGGATACTTGCTAAAAGGCTATACATTTGCTTACTACCTATAGCTTTAGGTGCTCCTACCTTTCCCACCCATGTCGGTACCTACCTGCCCCAAATGCGACTCGAAAGAAGCGACCAAAAGTGGCGTGATAAATGAGCGCCAGCGCTTTAAGTGCAAAGCCTGCAGCTACCACTACACCGTGGATAAGGTAGGGCGCGAGGTAAACCCCTACTACGTAGTAAAGGCCTTGCAGCTCTACATTGAGGGCGTGAGCTACCGCGAGATAGAGCGACTGCTCGGCGTGAGCCACGTGAGCGTGATGAATTGGGTAAAGAAATATGGCATTAAAGTGCCCCGCCAGACTGATTATCACCCAACCTACAAGATTCTGAATCAAAAGGAGTTGTCAGAATTCTTTCAGAAGCCAGAAAACCTGAAAAGCGCGGGTTTGGTCGTGACGGAGCTGGGCGACAAATACATGATGATACGCTGGGAGCGGTTTCGGGCAGGGTAGGGGCCGCGGCTGGCGTAGAGCAGCATACTTTTTCCTTCTTTTACTTCTTGATGAAAGCAGTTCAATCTTCCTCTCCGGCGGCCGAGCGGCCTCCCGTTGGCTTGTTCAGCGCCGTAGTTGTGGTAGCCGCCCTAGGGTATTTTGTAGACATATATGACCTGGTGCTATTCAGTATCATTCGGGTCGAAAGCCTGAAGGGCATTGGGGTGCCCGAGGCCACCCTCACCGACGAGGGCCTGCACCTGCTGAGCATGCAAATGTGGGGGATGCTGCTGGGCGGCATCTTGTGGGGTGTGCTCGGCGATAAGCGCGGGCGGCTCTCGGTATTGTTCGGCTCCATCCTGCTGTATTCGCTGGCCAACATTGCCAACGGCTTTGTAACCAGTGTAGAGCAGTACGCGTGGCTCCGCCTGATTGCGGGCGTCGGGTTGGCCGGCGAGCTGGGCGCGGGCATCACGCTAGTGGCCGAGAGCCTGCCCAAAGAAAAGCGCGGCTACGGCACCATGATTGTGGCCTCGGTGGGCGTGTCGGGCGCCATGGTGGCGTACTGGATAGGGCAGCAGTTTGGCTGGCGCAACGCCTACTTTATTGGGGGCGGGCTGGGCCTAGGGCTGCTGGCGCTGCGGGCGGGCGTGTTCGAGTCGGGCATGTTTGAGCAGGCTAAGACTACCGACGTGGCGCGGGGTAATTTTCTAAGCTTATTTACCAACGGACCACGCTTTTATAAGTACTTGCGCTGCCTGTTCATCGGCACCCCGTTCTGGTTTTTAGTGGGCATTCTTATTACCCTAGCCCCGGAGTTTGGCAAGCAGTTTGGCCTGCAAGCACCCGTGACGGGCGGCCTCAGCATCTTCTGGTGCTACTTCGGCCTCACCCTGGGCGACTTCACCAGCGGCGCGCTGAGCCAGCTGCTGCGCAGCCGCACCCGCACGCTGCAGCTCTTTATCGTGGCCACTAGCATCATGGTGGCGGTATACCTACTTGGGCTGCGCGGGGCTAGCAGCACAGTATTTTATGCGGCTTGCTTCGCCATTGGCTACGCGGGGGGCTTCTGGGCCCTGTTTGTGACGGTGGCCGCCGAGCAGTTTGGTACCAATCTGCGCTCGACGGTAGCCACTACCATTCCCAACTTTGCCCGGGGCGCCACGGTGGTAGTAGTGCCCTGCTTTCAATACCTGCGCACGGTGCCCGCCCTAGGCATGGTTGGCAGTGCGGGCGTCATTGGGGCCGTGCTACTGGCCCTAGCGTTTTTCAGCGCCAGCACGCTCCCCGATACCTATTCTAAGGACTTGAACTATGTGGAGTAAGAGCCTTCGCAGCAACTGACCGCCCTAAGTGGTTGGTAAACGGCAGCTTCCGCGCAGGGGCTGCCGTTTGGCTTTTAAGGTAAAACGTATAGTGTAAGCCCCAAAGTTATACTCTTTATCGCTAAACTACTATAGGTTTGCTTGCTAGGTATAGCTTCGAAAATTGTAATAATTAGCTTGAAAAGCAATATTGATACTGAAAGAAACAGTTAGGTATTCGAGTCAGAAGATGGATAACGCTGTATTTGAGCAAAATAAATACTTTGGCTATATGATTAGCAAAAGTATAGCTGGGTGGTAGCGACAGGGGTAGGGAGGTTGCTATTTGGTAGTGTCAAGGCTGCGGCTGTTGGCTCACCCGTTCTACTTCCACCCACTCTTCATGAAAGTTACTCGTTATTCGCTCACGCTGAGCGGCCTGCTGCTGGCTGGGGTTGCCACCGCACAAGTAGCACCGCCGGCTCCTTCGGCGCCTGCGCCTGCGCCCGCTGCCCCTGCGCCGCCGCCTACGCCGCCGGCCCCCACCAAGCCGGTGCCCTATGGCTCAGGTATGAAGTTCAACCTCTCGCCTGATGGCCAGAAGTATGTGCGCCTGATGGCCTGGACCCAGGTGTATGTGCGCTACAACGAGAACAACACGGGCACGCTGCGCGGACCCAGCGAGCCCAAAAGCAGCCAGCTCGACTTCGGTATCCGGCGCTCGCGCATGGTGCTGCTGGCCCAGCTTAGCCCTCGCTTCCTCATTTATACTCACCTAGGTATAAACAACCAAAACAACGTGAGCGGCGGCGTATCGCCTACGGTCGATGGTAAAAAGCCGCAGTTCTTCATTCACGAGGCTGTGACGGAGTACAAGGTCAACAAGTACCTCAACCTGGGGGCGGGCCTGCACTACTACAACGGTATCTCGCGCCTGAGCAACGCCAGCACCACGAGCATCTTGTCGATGGATTTGCCGCTCACCAACTTCCCGACCATCGACGCGCTCGACCAGTTTGCGCGTTGGATTGGGGTGTTTGCCAAGGGCCGGGTGGGCAAGTTTGACTACCGAGTTTCGATGAGCGACCCCTTCCTGACCAACCTGCCCACTAACACGGCTTACGTGGTGGGGGGCGTGCAAACCGGCAACCCGCTGGCCTTAGGAAACAGCGTAACTAATTTTAATACGCAAGGGACTGCCATTGGCATCACCAGCACGGGTACCAACGTAGCCAACTATAACCCCCAGAATGATGGCCATGTCTATCAGGGTTATTTCAGCTACAACTTCTTTGAGCCCGAGTCCAATCTGCTGCCCTACACGCAGGGAACCTACCTAGGCACTAAGAAGGTGCTGAGCATTGGCGCAGGCTTCATGTACAACCAAAACGGCATGTACTCGCGGCCTACCAATAACGTTGTGACATTGTCGAACTCCACTGCGACGCCAGACTTGTTTGCCACTGTGCCCACTACCAAGCATGACATCAAGCTCTTCGGCGTTGATGCGTTCTTCGATACGCCGCTCGACACGGCCCGGCGCACGGCCGTCACCTTCTACGGGGTGTATTACAACTACAACTTTGGGCCTAACTACGTGCGCTTTGTGGGGGCCGAAAACCCCGGCTACGGCGCCAGCGCCTACCGCGGCAATGCTGTGCCACAGTCGGGCACCGGCGGCTCGGTATATGGGCAGCTAGGCTTTTTGCTAGGCAAGAAAACCCTAGGTACTAAGGTGCGCTTGCAGCCCTACGTGGCCTACCTGCACAGCAACTACGAGGGCCTGCGCAACGCCGCCGGCGAAGTGCAAGGCGTGAATGTGTACGATGCGGGCCTCAACTTCCTCATCGATGGCCACAACGCCAAAGTGACCCTCAACTACCGCGAGCGTCCCGACTTCAACATGACCACGGTAGGTGGCGTGGGTGTGGCCGGCGAGGTGCGCCACCGCCCCGAAATCACGCTGCAAACGCAGGTGTTTCTATAAGTGGTTAGTTGTTAGTTGTTAATGCCCAGCGTTGATAAGTTGCCATTAACAATTAATAACTAACCATTAACAATTAAAAACTCTATTTCCCCACCCAAAAATCTCATGGAACAAAGCCTAAACCCCGCCGCCTACGGCGCGGCGCTGGACGCGCCAGCGGCGCACGACAACAACCACGTCGATACCAAAACCATCCGGCAGGTTATCACGGCCTCGTCGGTGGGCACGGTCATCGAGTGGTACGACTTCTACATTTTTGGCTCGCTCGCGGCCATTATCGGGCCGGTGCTATTTGGGCACGCCGGCAAGATTGAGGATACGTTGCTTGGGGCGCTGGCCGTGTTTGGGGCGGGCTTTGTGGTGCGGCCATTCGGGGCCATGTTCTTTGGCCGGCTCGGCGACATGATAGGGCGCAAATACACCTTTCTGGTCACGCTGCTGATTATGGGCGGGGCCACATTTATCACGGGCCTTATTCCGAGCTACGATTCTATTGGCTACGCGGCCCCGGTTATCGTTGTGATTCTACGCTTGTTGCAGGGCCTGGCCCTAGGTGGCGAGTACGGCGGGGCGGCTACCTACGTGGCCGAGTACGCCCCTGATGCCAAGCGCGGCTACTACACCAGCTTCATCCAGATTACGGCCACGGGTGGCCTTATCCTCAGCATTTCGGTTATCCTGATTACCCGCAAGCTCATGGGCGAGGAGGCCTTTAAAGAGTGGGGTTGGCGCATTCCGTTCCTGCTCTCGGGCGCCCTGGTTATCGCTTCGTACTACATCCGCAAGAAGCTGCACGAATCGCCGCTTTTTGCAAAAGCCAAGGCTACTGGTACCACCAGCAAGAGCCCGCTGCGCGACTCCTTCGTGAACCCGATTAACCGTCGCCTGGTGCTTATCGCTCTTTTCGGGGTGACTATGGGCCAAGGTGTTATCTTCTACACCAGTCAGTTTCAGGCTTTCACCTTCATGAATGCCACGCTGAAACTTGACATCGTGCATTCGAGCATTATCATGGTGGTGGCCATGCTGCTGGCCACGCCGCTGTTCGTGTATTTTGGCTCACTTTCCGACCGCATCGGGCGGAAGAAAATCATCATGACGGGCATGATTTGTGGGGCGCTGTTCACCATTCCGCTCTTCTACGGCATCAAGGCGTTTGCTGGGCCGCTCACCGAGATTACCCCCGCCACCGTGGACGCCGCCGGTAAGGCCGTGCCCGCCGTTATGAAGGCCCTCACGCCCAACATTCCGGCCATGATTGCGCTCGTGTTCTGCCTCGTGCTGTTCGTGACGATGGTATACGGCCCCATCGCCGCCTACCTCGTTGAGCTGTTCCCGACCAGCGTGCGCTACACCTCGCTATCGGTACCTTATCACATTGGTAATGGTGTGTTTGGTGGCTTCGTGCCGCTCATCGCTACATCCATCGGCGTGTGGGCCGCAGCTCAGCCAGCTGGCACCTTTGCCAAGGAGCACAGCAGCCTAGTGGGTCTGGTTTATCCAGTGGTCATTGCCTTAATCTGCTTCTTAGTGGGCATGGCCATGATGAAAGACACCCGCAACGTAAAGCTGATGGACAGCTAGTCCGCGAGTACCCGTTGCACATGCGCTAGTGGACCAAAAGTCCGCGCTAAAACCCGCCTGGCAAAGCGCCAGGCGGGTTTTTTGCTTAAAGTGAAGGCCTACCCTTATGAAACCTGACCCAACCCCACCCGATACCGAGCGCCCCCGGGGGCAGCGGCTGCTGTTCGTGGCGGGGCTGTTTGGAGTGCTGCTCAATTTTCCTTTGTTGGCCGCGTTCGACTACGGGGGGCGCGTGGCGGGTGTGCCCGTGCTGTATTGGTACATTTTGCTCATCTGGGCCCTGCTTATTAGCCTGACCGGCTGGCTGGTCAGCAAGACTTCCTGAACGCGGGGCGCGCCCCGGCAAACCGGCTATTGCGGTGAATAAACTGTTGGTTATCGGCTTTTCCTTCGGCTACCTGGCCCTGCTTTTCGGCGTGGCCTACGCCGCCGAGCGCCGGTCGGCTACTCGCCAAAGCCTGGTCGCCAACCCCTACGTGTACGCCCTGAGCATGGCCGTCTATTGCACCGCCTGGGCCTATTATGGCTCGGTGGGGCGGGCGGCGCACCAGGGGCTCAGCTTCGTGGGTATCTACCTAGGGCCGGCGCTGCTGGCCCCGGCTTGGTGGCTGGTGCTGCGCAAAATAGTGCGGGTGTGCCGGCAGCAGCGGCTTACGTCCATTGCCGACTTCATCTCGGCGCGCTACAGTAAGAGCGCGGCCCTAGGTGCCCTCGTGACAGCGGTGTGCGTGCTAGGTGTGGTGCCCTACATTGCACTCCAAATCAAAGCTATATCTGGCTCTTTTGTAGTGTTGGTGGGCAGCGGCGGGCGGGTCGAGGCTAGCGTGGCGGCGCTGTTTACGGCCGGCGTGCTGGCGGTATTCACTATTCTCTTCGGGGTGCGCTCGGTCGAGGCTACCGAGCGCCATGAAGGCATTGTGTTGGCCGTGGCCCTAGAAAGTTTGGTAAAGCTGTTGGCCTTTCTAGTGTTGGGCGGCTTCGTCACGTTTGGGCTATTTCACGGCTTTGACGATGTGTTTGACCAGGCGGCGGCCCGGCCGGCGCTGGCCCGGCTCTTTACCCTGCATGGCGCCGGCACTAGCAGTGCCGAGTGGTTCACGCTGCTAGTGCTGAGTATGTCGGCGGTGCTGCTGCTGCCGCGCCAGTTTCAGGTGGCGGTGGTCGAAAATGTAGCTGAGGACCACCTGCGTAAGGCCATGTGGCTGTTTCCACTGTACTTGCTCATTATCAATATTTTCGTGTTGCCCATTGCTTTTGGGGGAATGCTGCGGTTGGGTGACAGCAACTTCGACGCCGACACGTTTGTGCTGGCTTTGCCGCTGGCCACGGGGCACTCGTGGCTAGCGCTGCTCACCTACCTAGGGGGGCTATCGGCGGCCAGCAGCATGATTATCGTGGAGACGGTGGCACTCAGCGTGATGATTAGCAATCACTTGCTGATGCCGCTGCTGGTGCGTGAGGTATCGGGCCGGGCGGGCGGGCAGCAGCGCCGGTTTGCCTACCTAGGGCGGGTGGCGTTGCAAAGCCGGCGTGGTGCCGTGGTGCTAGTGCTGGCTTTAGCCTACGGCTACTACGTGGCCGTGGGCCGGCAGCTGCCGCTGGTGAACACTGGTTTGGTTTCCTTCGCGGCAGTGGCGCAGTTTGTGCCCGCCGTGCTGGGCGGGCTATACTGGAAGGGCGGCACGCGGCGCGGGGCTACGCTGGGGCTGCTGGCGGGGTTTGCGGTGTGGTTTTTCACGTTGGTGGTGCCCACAGTGGTGGGGCCGGGCCGGCTGCCCGAGTCCATTTTAACGGCCGGGGTAGAGGGCATCAGCGCCCTGCGGCCCGGCGCGCTGCTGGGACTGGAGGGGCTCGATTACTTGTCGCACGGCTTGTTCTGGAGCTGGTTTTTCAACATCGGCCTCTACGTGGGCGCGTCGCTGGCCTGGCCACCGAGCGCGCTCGAATTGCGCCAGGCTGACGTGTTTGTCGATGTGTTTCGGCGCCGCAGCCTAGCCGAGGAGGTGGCCGGCTGGCAGGGCCACCCACTGCTGCCCGATGTGCGCGCCCTGCTCCTTGGCTTCCTAGGTAAGAAGCGGACCAACCAAGCCTTGCAAACCTTCGCCAAGCGCTTCCCCGACGCCTTGGCAATTAACAATGACCAAGTAGCAGGCGCCAGCTATCAATCAGCCGCGACTGACCCTCAAGCCCAGCTACTAGACGCTACGTACCAAGCCCCGAATCCGGCCGACCCACGCCTGCTGCTGTACGCCGAAAAGCTGCTGGCGGGCACCCTAGGGCCGGCCTCGGCGCGGCTGCTACTGGCCTCGGTGGCGGGCGAAGAGCAAATTAGCTACGACAACGTGGTAGGCATTCTCAAGGAAAGCCAGCAATTACTCGAAGCCAACCGCCAGCTGCAAAAGCAAAGCCGCCAGCTCCAGCGCCTCACCGACGAGTTGCGCCAGGCCTACCAGCAGCTGCAAGCCCTGGACCAGCAGAAAGACGAATTCTTATACACCGTGACGCACGAGCTGCGCACGCCGCTCACCAGCATCCGAGCCTTGGCCGAGATATTAGCCGACAATCCCGACCTAGAAGAAGAAGAGCGCGAGCGATTCCACAACACCATTGGCCGCGAGGCCGAGCGCCTCACGCGCCTCATTTCGCTAATTCTCGACCTAGAGAAGCTGGAGAGCGGCCAAGCCACGCTGGTGCGCGCCCCCGTGGCGCTAGCCGAGGTGGCCGCCGAAGCCGCCGAGGCCGTGGGCCAGCTCGCCCGCGCCAAAGGCATTGCGCTGCACCTCGACGTGCCCGCCGCCCTGCCGGCCCTGCCCGCCGACCGCGACCGCCTCATGCAGGTGCTCATCAACCTGCTCAGCAATGCCGTGAAGGCCTGCCCGCCGGGCGGCACCGGCCGCATTGGAGTGCTGGCCTGGCCCGCTGCCGACGCCCTGCTGCTGTGCGTGGAAGACAATGGCAAAGGCATCGCCTCGGCCGAGCACCACCAGATTTTTGATAAGTTTTTCCAAGCCCAGCACCAGAACATGCGCAAGCCTGAGGGCTCGGGCCTAGGGCTGGCTATCACCAAAAAGCTAGTGGAGCTGCACCAGGGCCGCATTTGGGTAGAGAGTGCGCCCGAGCAGGGCGCCCGCTTCTTCGTGGAGCTACCGCTGGCGCCGCCAGTGCGCGCTACAATACCGTTCAGTTCTTCTTATTCTGCCTAGCTATGCCTGCAATATTAATCGTTGACGATGAGCCGAATATAGTGATGTCGCTCGAATTTCTGATGCGCAAAAATGGCTACCAGGTCGGCATTGCGCGCAATGGCACCGAGGCCCTCGCCGCCATCGACCAGACGCCCTACGACCTAGTGCTGCTCGACGTGATGATGCCCGATGTGGATGGCTACCAAGTGTGCCGCGCCATTCGGGATAATGCCGCCCGCGCCGCCACCAAGGTCATTTTCCTCTCGGCCAAAAGCCAACCTGCCGACGTACAGTTGGGCTATGCGGCCGGCGCCGACCTGTATATTCCCAAGCCTTTCAGCACCCGCCAGCTCATGGAAAAAGTCCGCGAGCTGCTCAGTACCGCAGACTCTGCGAGTCCACACGTTGCCTAGCTTGCGCGCTGCATGACAAACGCCACCTAGGCGGCTATTACTTCTAACATCATATTCTTAAATTCCCAACCAACTCTTAAAAATGGCTTCTCGCATTCGCACCCTCGAAGAATACCACGCCGCCTACCAGCAGGCCGCCGAGCACCCCGATATGTACTGGGGCAACGTGGCCGAAGAATTTACCTGGCGCAAAAAGTGGGACACGGTGCGTGGCGGCGAGTTTTCGCCCGCGGGCACCAGCACTTGGTTTGAGGGCGCCACGCTCAACATCACCGAAAACTGCCTCGACCGCCATCTCGCCACCCGCGCCAACAAGCTGGCCATCATCTTCGAGCCCAACGACCCCAAAGACCGCCACACCCGCCTGACCTACCGCGAATTGCACGAGCAGGTATGCCAAATGGCTAACGTGCTGCTCAACAACGGCGTTAAGAAGGGCGACCGCGTGGTTATCTACATGCCCATGATACCCGAGCTGGCTGTGACCACGTTGGCCTGCGCCCGCATCGGGGCGGTGCACTCAGTAGTGTTCGCGGGCTTCTCGGCTTCGGCCATCGCCGACCGTGTGAACGACGCTGAAGCCTCCTTCGTGGTCACGGCCGACGGCCTGAACCGCGGCGCCAAGCAAATCCCCGTGAAGAGCGTGGTCGATGATGCGCTACTCACCTGCCCCAGCGTGCGCGGCGTGCTGGTGGTGGAGCACACCGGCTGGCCCGTGCAAATGAAAGAAGACCGCGACATCTGGTTTCACGACGAAGTGCGGAACGTGGCCAAAGCCTGCCCAGCCGTGGAAATGGCGGCCGAGGACCCGCTGTTTATCCTCTACACTAGCGGAAGCACCGGCAAGCCCAAGGGCGTGGTGCACACCCAGGCCGGCTACATGGTGTGGGCCCAGTACACGTTCCAAAACGTATTTCAGGTTGAGGAAAACGACATTTACTGGTGCACCGCCGACATCGGTTGGGTCACGGGCCACACCTATTTGCTCTACGGCCCGCTATTGAGCGGCAGCACCTCGCTGCTGTTTGAGGGGGTGCCTACGTACCCGTCGCCGGGCCGCTTTTGGGAGGTCATTGACAAGCACCACGTCTCGATTTTTTACACCGCGCCCACGGCCATCCGCTCGCTCATGGCTGCGCCCCTCGACCATGTGCTGGCCTATTCGCTCAGCAGCTTGCGCGTCCTAGGGTCGGTGGGCGAGCCCATTAACGAGGAAGCGTGGCACTGGTACCACCAGCACGTGGGCAAGGGCCGCTGCCCCATCGTGGATACCTGGTGGCAGACGGAAACCGGCGGCATTATGATTTCGGCCCTGGCCGGCATCACGCCCAGCGTGCCCGCCCGCGCCGGCCTGCCGCTGCCCGGCGTGCAGCCCGTGCTGCTGAGCCAGGAAGGCACCGAGTTGGAAGGCAATGACCAGGAAGGCTACCTGGCCATTAAGGCCAGCTGGCCGGGCGTTATTCGCACCACTTGGGGCGACCACGAGCGCGCCCGCCAGGTGTACTTTCAGCCCTATCCCGGCTACTACTTCACCGGCGACGGCGCCCGCCGCGACGAGCAGGGCCTGTACCGCATCATTGGCCGCGTCGATGACGTGATAAACGTCAGTGGCCACCGCTTCGGCACCGCCGAAATTGAGAGCGCCATCAACGAAAGCCCCGATGTGGTGGAAAGCGCCGTGGTGGGCTACCCCCACGACGTGAAGGGCCAGGGCATCTACGCCTACGTCATTTGCCGCAACGGCCTGCCCGACAATGACCTCGACCGTCAGCGCGTGGAGGGTAGCATCATCGAGGCGGTGGTGGCCCACATCGGCCGCATCGCTAAGCCCGATAAGATTCAGCTGGTGAGTGGCTTGCCCAAAACCCGCTCGGGCAAAATCATGCGCCGCATCCTGCGCAAGGTGGCCGAGGGCGAAACCTCGAACCTAGGCGACACCACCACGCTGCTCGACCCGCTGGTAGTAGAGGAGATTGTGGCGGGCAAGAAATAAGCCCGGATTTAAATAAAAGAACGCCGCCCGTACTGCGGGCGGCGTTCTTACTTTTGGCACAATCGATTTACTTCCCGCCACCTTATGAGTGTAGATTCTCTCTTTCGCCTCGACGGCAAAATCGCCTTAGTCACGGGCAGCAACCGCGGCATCGGCCAGGGCATGGCCTTAGGTCTCGCTGAGGCCGGCGCCGACATCATTGGCGTATCAGCCACGATGGCTGCCGACGGTGGCGAGACCGGCAAGCAAGTGCGGGCCCTAGGTCGGCAGTTCTTCGCCTACCAGGCCGATTTCAGCCAGCGCGCCAGCGCCGATGCCTTCACCACCCAGGTGCTGGCCGACTTCGAGCAGATTGATATTCTGGTGAATAACGCCGGTACCATCCGTCGCGCGCCCGCCGCCGAGCACTCCGACCAAGACTGGGACGACGTGCTGGCCATCAACCTCGACTCGCCCTTCCGCCTGGCCCGCGCCATCGGCGGCCGCATGATGAAGCAGGGCTCGGGTAAAATCATTTTTACGGCCTCGCTACTCACCTTCCAAGGTGGTATCAACGTGCCGGGCTACGCTGCTAGCAAAGGTGCCATTGGCTCGGTAGTGAAAGCGCTGGCCAACGAGTGGGCCGGCAAAGGCGTGAACGTGAACGGCATCGCGCCGGGCTACATCGCCACCGACAACACTGAGGCCCTGCGCAACGACCCCGACCGCTCGGCCAGCATTCTAGGTCGCATTCCGGCCGGCCGCTGGGGCGAAGCCGCTGACTTCAAAGGTCCGGTCGTATTTCTCGCTTCCGAAGCCGGCGCCTACGTGCACGGTACCATCCTCACCGTAGACGGCGGCTGGATGGGCAGGTAAGTTCAGGCAGTTGCACGCGCCACCATGCGTGGCGAGCACGCAACATCGTCACCTAGAAAGCAATAACCGACATCAAAAGCAATCAGCTTGGCACAGCCAAGCGTACCTGCGAAATCCGTTTACTCCGTTTGAATCTGCGATTTATGACACAACGCTTTGCCATTAGTGCCCGCGAAACGGCCGGCCTGAACACGGCCGGTTTGCGCGAGCACTTCCTGATTGAAAACATCTTCACGCCCGGCGCCATCGAGCTGACCTACACCCACTACGACCGCATGATAGTGGGTGGCGCCATGCCCACTGAGGCCGGCCTGCCGCTGCCGAATCCCGGCAACCTCAAGGCCAACTACTTCCTAGAGCGCCGCGAGCTGGGCGCCCTCAACGTGGGTGGCGCGGGCCAAATCGTGGTCGATGGTACCACCTACGACCTAGGCAACCAAGATTGCCTGTACGTGGGCAAAGGCAGCCAGCAAGTAGAGTTTAAGAGCGTGAATGCCGCCGAGCCAGCCAAGTTTTACCTGCTTTCGGCGCCCGCGCACAAAGAGTACCCCACCACCCGCCGCACCCAGACCGAGGCTACGCCCGTGCAAATGGGCGCCCAAGAAACCGCCAACGAGCGCACCATCTACAAGTATATCTACAACGAAGGCATCGCGAGCTGCCAGCTCGTGATGGGCCTCACCCAACTCAAGACCGGCTCGGTGTGGAACACCATGCCCTCGCACGTGCACGACCGCCGCATGGAGGCTTACCTGTATTTCAACATGAACGACGGCCAGCGCGTACTGCACTTGCTGGGCGAGCCGCAGGAAACCCGTCCGCTGTGGGTCAGCAATGAGCAGGCCATCTTGTCGCCGCCGTGGTCTATTCACACCGGCTGCGGCTCGGCCGCCTACGCCTTCATTTGGGGCATGGCCGGCGAAAACCTGGAGTACACCGACATGGACGCGGTGGCCCTAGCCGACCTGCGGTAGTAAACCCACTGCGTAATATTATTCAAACGCCTACTCTTCTGCTTCTTAAACGGGGCAGTAGGGTAGGCGTTGGTGTGAGTAGCCAGCCACGCAGCCTCCGCGCCCCCGTGCGCTAGCCGCTGCGCCCTGTGCGACGAAAAGGCGCCGGAATCGGCTACTCATAGTGATTATTAGCTTAATACGGCTGACCTTAGCGCTTCGTCACCTAGCACTAGCCTATGTCTCAGTCCGTCGTCCCCAGCCTCCAGAAAACGCTGACGCCACTGGGTTTGTGGGCCATCGCGGTAGGCCTGGTTATTTCGGGCGAATACTTTGGCTGGAACCTGGGCTGGGCAGAAGCTGGCCCGGTAGGACTGCTGGTGGCCACGCTGGTCGTGACGGTGCTCTACATCACCTTCATTCTTAGCTTCACGGAACTTACCACGGCCATCCCGCAGGCGGGAGGGCCGTTTGCCTACGCGCACCGGGCGCTGGGGCCCCTAGGTGGGCTGGTGGCTGGCTACGCCACCTTAGTCGAGTTTCTGCTAGCGCCGCCAGCTATTGCGCTGGCGCTGGGTAGCTACGGGCACTTTTTGCACCCTAGGGTGCCGGTGCTGGGCACGGCGGTGGGCTGCTACGTGGTGTTCACGATTATCAATTTGCTCGGCATCAAAGAGTCGGCTCGGTTCTCGCTGGTGGTCACGGTGCTGGCGGTGGCCGAGCTGCTGGTCTTCATGGGGGTGCTGGCGCCCCACTTTCGGATGGCCAATTTTCTGGCGCACCCAGTGCCGCTGCAACTGACAGGCGTGCTGGCGGCGCTGCCGTTTGCCATCTGGTTTTACCTGGCCATCGAGGGCGTGGCGATGGTAGCCGAGGAAGTGAAAGACCCCCGCCGCACGCTGCCCCTGGGCTACGGCTACGGCCTGAGCACGCTGGTGCTGCTGGCCCTGGGCGTGATGGTGCTCACGGGGGGCGCTACCGATTGGCGCCGCCTCAGTCACCTCGACTACCCCCTGCCCGAGGCCCTGGCACTGGTGCTGGGCAAAGACAGCCCACTCACCAAGTTCTTCGCCAGCATCGGGTTGTTTGGGCTGGTGGCGTCGTTTCACGGCACTATCATTGGCTACTCGCGGCAGGTGTTCGCGCTGGCGCGCGGCGGCTATCTGCCGGGTTTTTTGGCGCGGCTCAATGGCCGGGGCGCCCCGCACTGGGCGCTGGTGGCGGGCGGTGGGGTAGGGCTGCTGGCACTACTCACGGGCACCACCGCGCAAGTCATTATCCTCTCGGTGCTGGGCGCGCTGGTAATGTACATCGTGAGCTTGGTGAGCCTGTTTGTCCTGCGCCGCCGCGAGCCGGCGCTGGCGCGGCCCTTTGCCGTGCCGGGTTACCCGTTGGTGCCGCTAGTGGCGCTGGTACTGGCATTGGTGAGCCTAGGGGCCTTGGTTTATAGTAATTTACTGCTTAGTGGTATCTTCCTAGCGGGGCTGTTGGTGTCTATGATGCTGTATCGGCTGCTGGGGCGTGGTAAGGCGTAGGTCCCCGCCGGGCATCGCCATTCAGGGTAGAGACGCAATACCTTGCGTCTTGCGTTGTTCAGCAACGTACTCTAGCGCAAGACGCAAGGTATTGCGTCTCTACCCTGAATGGTGAAGCTATGCTACTTGCTCATTGGTAATTGCTCATTGAACCCATGTATCGCCACACCATCGGCCAGCGCGCCTACGTCTTCAACGACCTGAAAACGCTGCTCGCCCGCGCCACGCCGCTGCGCTCGGGCGACGTGCTGGCCGGCGTGGCCGCCGCCACCTACGAAGAGCGCGTGGCTGCCCAGTACGCCCTAGCCGATGTGCCGCTGCGCACCTTTCTGCACGAGCCGCTGGTGCCCTACGAGCAAGATGAGGTTACGCGCCTGATACTAGACACGCACGACGCGGCAGCGTTTGCCCCCATCGCACACTTCACGGTGGGGCAGCTGCGCGATTACCTCGTGTCGGACGCGGCCGATGCCACTGCGCTGCATGCGCTGGCGCCCGGCCTCACGCCCGAGATGGTGGCCGCCGTGAGCAAGCTGCTGCGCAACCAGGAGCTGATTGCCGTGGCCCGGCGCGTCGAGGTCATCACGCGCTTTCGCAATACCCTGGGGCTGCGCGGGCACTTGGCCACCCGCCTGCAGCCCAACCACCCCACCGACGACCTGCGCGGCATCGCCGCCAGCCTCGTCGATGGCCTGCTCTACGGTAGCGGCGATGCCGTGCTAGGTATCAACCCGGCCACCGACAATCCTAAGGCGGTGAGCGACTTACTGTACATGCTCGACGCCGTGCGCGAGCAGTACGCCATCCCGACGCAGTCGTGCGTGCTGTGCCACGTCACGACTTCCTTGCAGCTCATCGAGCAGGGCGTGCCCGTCGATTTGACCTTTCAATCCATCGGCGGTACCGAGGCCACCAACACGAGCTTTGGCATCAACCTAGGGCTGCTGCAAGAGGCGCACGAAGCCACGCTCAGCCTGGGCCGCGGCACGCTGGGCCAGGATGTGATGTACTTCGAAACCGGACAGGGCAGCTCGCTATCGGCCAATGCCCACCACGGCCTCGACCAGCAAACCTGCGAGGCCCGCGCCTACGCCGTGGCCCGGCGCTTTCGGCCGCTGCTCGTCAATACGGTGGTCGGCTTCATCGGCCCCGAGTACCTCTACGATGGCAAGCAAATCATCAGGGCGGCCCTCGAAGACCACTTTTGCGGCAAGCTCCTGGGCCTGCCGATGGGCGTAGACGTGTGCTACACCAACCACGCCGAGGCTGACCAAGACGACATGGACACGCTGCTGACGCTGCTCGGCGTGGCCGGCTGCAACTACATCATGGGCATTCCGGGGGCCGATGATATTATGCTCGGCTACCAGTCCACGTCCTTCCACGATGCGCTATACGTGCGGCAGGTGCTAGGTTTGCGCCCCGCGCCCGAGTTTGAAGCGTGGCTGGCGCAACAAGGTATTTTCAGTGCGCAAGGGCAATTGCTGCCCGCTGCATCGGCGCGTTTATTGGGCCAGCTGCCGCCCGCGCTGCGCTAGTGCGAATAAAATCATTTGTCATTGCGAGCAAAGCGAGGCAATCGCATCAGAACGAGCTCGCCTAGGTGCCGCTCAGGTGCGATTGCTTCGTCGGGCCTCCTCGCAATGACAGGCATATAGTCCAAGTCGGTATTCTGAAATCTTTGCCATGAGCAACCTGCCCGACCTACCGCCCGCTGCCCCGGAGCCCGACCCGTGGGCCAGCCTGCGCGCCTTCACCGCCGCCCGCATCGCCCTAGGGCGCACGGGTGCCAGCGTGCCCCTGCACGAGGCGCTGGCCTTCAAGCTGGCCCACGCCCACGCCCGCGATGCCGTGTACTCGGTGCTAGATACGGAGCGACTGTTAGCTGAATTAGCCACCCTAGGTCTGCCTTTGCACCAGGTAAGCAGCCGAGCTCAAAACCGCCAAGAGTACCTTCAGCGCCCCGACCACGGCCGCCAATTAGCCGAAGAGTCAAAAGCTCACCTAGTCGCTGACGCTGAATGCGACGTGGCCATTGTGCTGGCCGATGGCTTGTCGGCCACCGCCATCAACGCGCACGCCGTGCCGCTGCTGGGCCTATTGCTGCCAGAGTTGCGCGCTACGGGCCTGCACCTGGGGCCGCTCGTGCTGGCCGAACAGGCGCGCGTGGCCCTAGGCGACGAAATCGGCCACCTGCTGAGGGCGCGGCTGGTGCTGGTGCTCATCGGCGAGCGGCCGGGGCTGAGCGCACCCGACAGCCTAGGTGCCTATTTCACCTACGGCCCGCGGCCCGGCCTCACCGACGAGGCGCGCAATTGCGTGTCGAATATCCGCTCGGCCGGGCTACCCTATGCGGCTGCCGCGGCCAAGCTAAGCTGGCTCCTGCGCGAGGCATTGCGGCGCCAACTTTCGGGCGTGGCCCTGAAAGACCAAGCCGATTTGCTGACCGAGTAATGACCTTGTTGTACCGTGGACCCTGCGGGTCCGCGAGTTGTTCGCCTCAGGGCAGCTTCTCACGCGCGGACTCGCAGAGTCCACGGTACATTTCCAATACCGGCCTAGGCGCTACTGCGCCGAGAGGCGGAAGGCGGCCGGCGTCAGGCCAGTTTTGCTTTTGAATAACCGCGTAAAGTACTGCGGGTATTCAAAGCCCAGCTGAAAAGCCGTCTCGTTGATAGAAAGCGACGTGCTGAGCAGCAGTTGCTTGGCTTTCTCAATGAGGCCGTAGTGAATGTGCTGCTGGGTGGTTTGGCCGGTGAGGGTGCGCAGCATGTCGCTGAGGTAGGCCGGCGATACGTGCAGCGCGTCGGCAAAGTGCTGCACGGTGGGCAATGGCTGCTCGCCGCTCTGGGCAAAATAATCCGTCAGCAGCCCTTCGAAGCGGCTGAGCAGGTCGTGCTCGGCCGGCCGCCGCGTCAAGAACTGGCGGTGGTAGAAGCGGTTGGCGTAGTTGAGCAGCACCTCTAGCTGCGACACGAGCACGTCTTGGCTAAAGGAATCGATGGGCTGCTCGTACTCGTGCCGGATGCCGGTGAGGATGCCGTCGAGCACCCGTTCTTCCTGCGCCGACAGGTGTAGTGCTTCGTGCACCTGGTAAGAGAAAAAGCTGTAACTCGCTATTTTCTTACCTAGGGGGTGCTTGTGCAGAAAGTCGGGATGAATTACCAGTCCCCAGCCGCTGATTTCGGAGAGGTCCAGCGTTTCGTCGATGGCGAAGACCTGGCCCGGCGCCTGAAAGCCTAGTACGCCTTCGCCGAAGTCGTAGGACTGCCGCCCGTAATAGATAGTGCCTTTGATGCCCTTTTTGAGCCAAATAGTGTAAAACTGCTGCACTATCGGGGTCATGCCCGTGGGGCGCGGCTGGCCCCGCGTCGTGGCCAGGTCAATGATAGTAAGCAGCGGGTGCCGCGGTGCCTCCAACCCGCAAAACCGGGCATATTCCGTAACGGTGTGAAGCACCTGCAAGTCGTTGGCGGCTGGTTTCATAGCTAAGAATATTGTCTTCTTTTAGAATGGGATAGTCAAATAACGTTTGTCATGCTGAGCTTGTCGAAGCATCTCTACTGCTTCATCCAACGGTGCAGTAGAGATGCTTCGACAGACTCAGCATGACAAACGTTATTTTAGGTTGTAGTTAGCAAGTTACAGTCCTGCCGGGTAGGCCGCGCCCACCGCGCTGCCTACCGGCATGATGGCGTCGAGGTCGGCTAGTTCCTGCGGAGTCAGCGTGATGCTGGCGGCGGCTACGTTCTGCTCCAAGTACTTGCGGCGCTTGGTACCCGGGATGGCCACCACGCCCTGCGCCAGCACCCAGGCCAGCGCCAACTGCGACGCGGTGACGCCCTTGGCCGCGGCCAGGATTTGCAGCTTCTGCACCAGCTCCAGGTTCTTATAGAAGTTCTCGCCCTGGTAGCGCGGGAAAAACCGGCGCGAATCGGAGGGCTCGAAGTCGTCGGGCGTCTTGATGTCGCCCGACAAAAACCCTCGACCTAGGGGCGAGTACGCCACGAAGCCGATACCCAGCTCGCGGGCGGCTTCCAAAATGCCTTCTTCCTCCACGTGGCGGTCGAAGAGCGAGTACTCGGTTTGCAGGGCCGTGATGGGGTGCACGGCGTGCACCTGGCGCAGCACGTCGGCCGACACTTCGCTCAGGCCTAAGTAGCGCACTTTACCTTCTTCCACGAGGCGGCTCATGGCGCCCACGGTTTCCATAATGGGCGTGTTGGGGTCGATGCGGTGTAGGTAGTAGAGGTCCACGTAGTCGGTGCCTAGGTTGCGCAAGGAGCGCTCGATGGACTTGCGCACGTACTCGGGCCGGCCATTGTAGCCGCCGGTCCACTGCTCGTTATCGTCCACCTCAAAGCCGAACTTGGTGGCGATTGTGAACTTGTCGCGCTGGCCGGCAATGGCCTTGCCCACCAGGCGCTCGTTGAGCATCGGGCCGTAGAGGTCGGCGGTGTCGAGCATGTCCACGCCTAGCTCTAGGGCGCGGTGCAGGGTGGCCAGGCTCTCGGCTTCGTCGGCTTCGCCGTACACGCTCATGCCGTTGATGCCGCCCGTCATGCCCATGCAGCCTAGGCCTTCGATGGGTACTTCTAGGCCCTGGGTGCCCAAGGCTACTCGTTTGAGGGTATTCATAAGGAGTTGGTAAACTGGTTGTTTTACCTAACAAAGGTCCGGCAGCTACCTAGGGCGGGGCTTATACAAAATCGTGCTTTTGCAACACAAAACACGGCTACCCTAGGGCCGCTACTGCCAACCCTGCACTGCGTGCCCCCCGAAAATGCCGCGCTGAAGTCCCGCCGAGAAGAACCCCTCCGGGAAAGCTGGGTCGGGCACGCTGCCGGCATTCAGCGCGCGCAGCTGCTCGGGCGTAAGCTGGATTTCCAACGCCGCCATGTTATCTCGCAGCTGCTCCAGTTTGCTGGCTCCCACGATGAGCGAGCTAACGCCCGGTCGGGTTAGCGCCCAGGCCAAAGCTACTTGGGCCAGCGGCTGGCCGGCCTCGGTAGCTACTTGGCGCAGCACGTCGAGCACCTGCCAGTTGCGGTCGTTAAACTTCGTATTGCCGAATGGATTAGGACCGCTGAGCCGGCCTTCGCCGGTGGCACCTGCTTCGGCGCGCTCGTACTTGCCGGCTAAGAAGCCTGCCGCGAGTGGGCTCCACGGCACGATGCCCAGGCCGCACTCGCGGGCGGCGGGCACGTGCTCGGTTTCGAGGGTGCGCGCTACCAGCGAGTACTCCATCTGCATGGCGATGGGGCCGGGCACGCCGTGGGCCTGGGCCAACGTGGCGGCCTTGGTAGCGTACCAAGCCGGCATGTCGGAAAAGCCAAAGTAGCGGATTTTGCCGGCGCGCACTAGGTCGCCTAGGGTCTGTAAGACCTCTTCTACGGGCGTCACCATGTCCCACACGTGCAGCCAGTACAGGTCGATGTAATCGGTACCTAGGCGGCGTAGCGAGCCTTCGAGGGCTTGGTGGATGTGCTTGCGCCCATTGCCGCCCGCGTGGGGGTTGCCGGGCTGGGTATTGAAGCCAAACTTGGTGGCTAGTACCAGCTGGTCGCGCAGGCCGCGGCTGGCGATGTAGCCGCCCACTAGCTCCTCACTGCGGCCTTTGGCGTACACATCGGCGGTGTCAATAAAATTGCCACCAGCCTCCACGTAGGCCTGGAAAATGCTTTCGGAAACGTCGTCGGCCGAGCCCCAGCGCGGGGTGCCAAACGTCATGGTGCCCAGCGCCAGCGGGCTCACTACCAGGCCCGAGCGCCCTAGGGTGCGAAAATCAGTAAGATTCATAAGCAAAGAACCTAAGCGCGAGTAAGTCCGCGCTTAGGTTCTTCAAAGGTCCACGTAAATCGGCTGGGGCCGCCTACACAAATCGTAGCTTCTGCTACACAAAAAACAGGACTATACTTCCATCTTGTAGATGCGCTCCATCAGTTGCCATTTTTCGGCCGCAGTAGCGTTGGCGGTAGTTTGCTGGCAGGCGGCTACTACTTGCTCCCATTCGGCTTGGCGGGGCTTGGTGGCCAGCACCTGCATGGCTTGGTCGTGGTCAAAGTCGGGCACCGTGTCCATTATCATGAACGCTTGGTTGCCAAGCAGGTATATCTCCATGTCCAGGATGCCTATTTCCCGCATGCCCTGCGCTATCTCGGGCCATACGCCTTCGGGCGTATGCAGCTTGCGGTAAGCGGCTATCAGCTCCGCATCGGCTTGCAGGTTCAGGGTTTTGCAATAGCGTTTGAAAGGGGTAGGGCGGGCGGCTTCTGGATATTCCATGAGGGGTAAAAAGCGTGGTGGGGAAGCCAAACTTACAGCGGCTTGAAGCTGACGGCGGCCCCGCCGCCCGGTGCCAGCCGCAGCGTGAGGGTCGATTTACTGGTCACGACCTGCTTCGTAATCTGATAGGCTGCAGGGTTTTTTTGCCAATCGGCGCCCTTCCCATCGGCGTAGATGGTGGCTTGGTAGCGGCGGCCGGGCGTCAGAAAATCCAGCTTCACGGGCTGCTGGCGGGCATTTTCGTCGGTGATGCTGCCTAGGTACCACTCATCCTTGCCTTTGGCCTTGCGGGCGGTGGTGAGGTAGTCGCCGGGCTCGGCGGCCACGATGCGCGTATCGTCCCAATCCACTGGCACGTCTTCGATAAACTGAAAGGCGTCGAGGTGCTCGTTGTAGTTTTCGGGCAGGTCGGCAGCCATTTGCAGGGGCGAGTACAGCACCACGTACAGGGCCAATTGCTTGGCTAGCGTGGTTTGCACCTGGCGCTTGCCGGTGGGTTCGTAATTCTGCAGCTTGAAGATGCCGGGCGTGTAGTCCATCGGCCCGCCCATGAAGCGGGTGAAAGGCATAATGGTCTCGTGCTCAGGCGGGCTGCCGATGCTGAAGGCGTTGTACTCGTTGCCGCGGCCGGCCTCGCTGGCCATCCAGTTGGGGTAGGTGCGAGAGAGGCCGGTGGGGCGCACCGACTCGTGCATATCGACCGCGACGTGGTGCTTGGCGGCCATTTCGGCCACCCGTACAAAGTGGTTGCTCATCCACTGCCCGTCGTGGTGCTCGCCCCTCGGGATGATGCGGCCCACGTAGCCCGTTTTCACGGCCGGGTAGCCGTACTTGTTCATGAACTGATAGGCTGTATCGAGGTGCTGCTCGTAGTTGGTGGCGGCGCCCGAGGTTTCGTTGTGCATTATCATCTGCACGCCTTTGCTCTTGGCGTAGTCGCTGATTTCTTGCACGTTGAAATCGGGGTAGGGCGTCACGAAGTCGAATACGTTCTCCTTCCAGTTGCCAAACCAGTCTTCCCAGCCGGTGTTCCAACCCTCTACTAGTACGCCGCCTAGGTGGTGCTGCGCGGCAAAGTCGATGTAGCGCTTCACGTTTTGGGTGTTGGCGCCGTGGCGGCCGGTCGGGATGAGCTGGCCCTTGGCATCGAGCGTGTCGAGGCTGTTAGCGTACTTCCAGTCCGACTTGCCAATCTGCATTTCCCACCACACGCCCACAAATTTCATGGGCTTAATCCAATCGGTGTTGGCGAGCTTGCTAGGTTCGTTGAGGTTAAGAATTAGCTTCGAGGCTAGGATATCAGTAGCCTTATCGCTGACAATGACTGTGCGCCAGGGCGTATTAGCAGGCGCGTGCAAGAAGGCCTTGCTACCCACCGCATCGGGCACCAGCCGGGCCGTGAGGCGGTGGCTGGCCCGGTCCACATGCAGCTGCATGGCCGGGTAGTTGACCTGCGCTGCTTCGTGAATGTTGATGTACAGGCCGTTATCGGCCTTGAGCATGAGCGGCGTGGCTACGGCCTGCGCATCGGGTGCTACGCGCACCGCAATCTCGGTCGAGGACTTCACCTGCGCCGAATTATCAACCGCGCTCAGCCGCGACTTGGTGTAGAGGTACTCGTTGGTGTCATAGTCGCCGGGTATCCAGAAGGCCTGGTGGTCGGCGGGCAGGGCAAACTCAGTAAGCTCGTCCAGTACCACGAAGTTGCCGAGCGCCTGCTGCCGCGGAAACTCGTAGCGAAAGCCCACACCATCGGCAAAGACCCGAAATACCACGTCCAGGCGGCGGCCGGGAGCGGCTTTTTGGCGCAGGTGCACCGTCAGTTGCTGGTAGTGGTTGCGGATGTTCTTAACCTCGCCCCACACCGGCTGCCAGGTTTCATCTACGTCCTTCACCTCGCTGCCCGTCAGGGTCAGCGCGCCATCAAAGCCTTGGTTATCTTGGAATACCAGCCCCAAGCGCGAGGGCTGCACCACCGGCTTCTGGCCGTAGGCTATGCTATAAGAAGGCTGCCCATTGGCACCTAGGGCGAAGCTGAGGCTCACCTTGTCGAGGCGGGCGGTGAGTGGGGTAGGGGACTGCGCGGCCGCCCGCAAGCCAGCGGCTAGTAGCAGTACAAACAAAGACTTGTGCATTCTTTCAGAAATCGATTTCGGAGCTAGGCCATAGTCTACGGTTTGCCTCCGCAGGTTGCCGGCCGGCACCCGATTTATTTCTGCAAAGTTGCTGGTGATAGCGCCGCGCCGGAGTGCTCACGGTAGCTGGTCCAGACTTATTCGGCTGACCCTAAGCCAGGTGCTTTTACCGGCTCCCTTAATTAGGAATAGCTTCGTCGGCTACTGCCGCCTGCGAGGTGCCAGGCTTGACCCAGCCCGTAATCACCCGGCCGGGGTCATAATTGATGTAGCCATTAGGCAGCTTGCGAATGGTTTGGTAAACCGCGCTGAAATAATAACGGCCCGTGGGTGCATCGTAACGGCCAATGCCCTGGCCAAGCTGGCGGTAGGTCACCGCAGCGTCGAGTGGAAGGAGGAGCGCGTCTAGTTTCTGCACGCTGTGCGCTTGGGGGTTGACTGCCACCGTGATGCCAATGCGGCCTTCTTTATTGCGCCGCACGGGTAGTGTTGCCGCGTAATGAGCTGGCCCCTGGAAGACACGTTCGGGCTTGACTAAGCGCTGGCTGGCCAAGGGCCCCAGCGGAATAGAGTAGGCAGTGCCGCGCGTAGTGCTAGTGTCAGGTGTCGTTCTGGCTTTGGCAGCCGGGCCAGCCTGGCCGTAGGAGCAAGGTGCTAGCAGGCAAGCGCCAAGTACTAGTAAGGTAGCAGAGGAGGCAGGCATAAAGTGAGGATTACAGAGGAATGAGACTTATTAGCGACGCTTGCGGCATCGGTATGAGCCTTAAGGTAGCAGAAATATGGGCGCTGGCCGGCTAGGCAGCACGCCCAACGGGTGATAGCACCACCAGCCACCCGCAACTTTCTGCCGTGAGCGCAGTAGGCTATAGAAAGGATACGCCGCCGGGAGTTGCTTTTCAGTGCTCTTGTTGCGTGCTTCACACCATTCTTTTCCTACCCACTTATGGCTACCTCCGACCAACCCGCAGGCGAGCAACAGCGCCCGCCAGACCCCACCCAATTGGGCGCCGACCAAGGCCCCGCCACCACCTCGCGCGACGATGCCCACGACATGTCGCCGGTGCTAGCTGATACAGATAGTGCATCGGCCCAGCAAGATGCAAGCTCCGAGGCCAAAACAGCTCAGGGCTCCGACTTCGACCAGCAACGGCAGCAAGGCGCCGCTCCCGGCGGCCATTACGGCGACGTGGGCCGCAGCATGGGCATGGGCCAGACTGCCGATACCGGCGACGAAGACCGTGGCTACGACCAGAGCAGCCAACGGGGTGGGGTAGGCAGTAGCGGCGGCCGCGAAGACCTGAGCGACCGCCAAACAGATACCGACCAAAACCCCTATACCGGGGGCTACGGCGGCCAGGCACCCGACCAGCCCGCGGCTTCTCAAAGCCAGCACCTAGGGCTGAATACACCCAACCCAACCGAGGACGAGTAGGCCTCTGCGTAAAGCGACCGAAGCGCCTAGCGAGCTTTTGGCCCTAAAGCACAAAAACTGTCATGCTGAGCTTGCGAAGCATCTTTTCACGGTTATTAACCCTAGCGTGAAAAGATGCTTCGCAGATTCAGTATGACAGCTTTTAAGGTAGTTGTATAGAATTTAGGCGCGCTGCCCTTGGGCTTGCGTTAGTAACTGACAAAGAGTATGGTAAGGGACCTAGGGAACGCAGGCCATTGCCGCGCACGTCGGCTGGTAGCTGGCAGGAATAGTGCCGTTATCGCCCAACCGTTCGGCTGCTAAATTAAGTCCAGTCCTTCGCCAAGCTTATACTACTGGCACAATACCTCCATCAACTAAGTAGTTGGCGCCGGTTAAGTAGGATGCGGCAGGTGAAGCCAGAAAATACACCAGCGAAGCAACTTCCTTCGGTTCCGCCATGCGCCCCATGGGAATACCGCCCACGCGAGCCGCCATTTGTTGAAAGGTTTCCTCTGCACTGAGGCCGGAAGTGGCCGCCGCCTTCTGAATGAGTTGTTGCATCAGGGGCGTGTTGGTTGCCCCTGGCGAAACGGTCAACACGCGTATGCCCTGGGGGGCAAGTTCAGTAGAAAGCGCTTTGCTGTAAGCATTTAACCCTGCTTTAGACACGGCATACGCCATATTCTGATACCACACGGGCTTTACACCAGCCACTGACGAGACGTGAATAATCACCCCGCTTTTTCTCGCTATCATGCTGGGTAGCAGCGCGCGGTCTAGTCGAATAGCAGCCAGTAAGTTGAATTGCAACTCCTGCTCCCAGTGCTGGTCCGTTAAGCTACTAAATCCTCCACCTGGCGCCGTCACGCCGCCGATATTATCAATTAGAATATCTAGGCCTCCAAACCTTTCGTTGATGGCCTGGGCGAGCTGGTCTACCTGTTGCGGCTGGGTCAAATCGGCCGCGATAAAATGATGGGCCAGTTTGGTTTCTTCAGGATGCTGGCGGGCGGTAATAATAACCTGGGCGCCTGCTTGGCTCAACTTGTCCGCAATGGCTTTGCCAATGCCTTTGGTGCCACCCGTTACCAACGCCGTTTTACCAGCGAGGTCTTGATATTGATTTTGGTTGCTTTCCATCTGACTCATTTTCTTGATAAAAGACAGATGCAAAGTTCCAGGCCTGCTCAAACGGGCAGGTAACTGAAATCAATCTAAAAAGTATACAAAACATGCCATGCTTACCCAGGCGCGGCAGCTACCTAGGGTGCGCCGACGGGGCAGCGGGGCCCACCAAGTCCGCTTAGGCCTTGCGGCGGAGGGAGAGGGGCGTGTGGCCGGTGTGCTTCTTGAAGAAGTTGTTGAAGTAAGTAGGGTATTCAAAGCCGAGGCAAGCGGCAATGCTGGCGACGCTCCAGTCGGTGTGCTGTAGAAGTGCCTTGGCCTCGTCTAGGATGCGGCCGGCAATGTGAGCACTGGTCGGCTTGCCCGTTACCTGCTTCACGGCTTTGTTGAGGTGATTGACTTGCACAGCCAGCCGGTCGGCAAATTCCTGCGGCGTTTTGAGGGGCAACTGCTGCGTTGGAAGCTCAATCGGAAACAGGCGCTCCAGCAGTTCCAGAAAGAGCGACGTGAGGCGGGTCGCGGCGTTCTTAGGTTGAAAAAACGTATCCACTGGCTGTAGGTGCAGCGCCTCGTGAATGAGCAACTGCACATACGTGCGAATCAGGTCGCCCTTGAACGGATAGTCCCCTTGCTGCTCGGCCAACATCTTGTGAAAGATACTTCTGACATATTCGGCTTGCTGCGCAGGGAGTTTAAATAGCGGGGGGCTGCCAATGCGAAACAGCGGCGACTGGTGCAGGCTTTCCGAACGGTCGGCGGCTTTCACAAACTCCTCAGTAAACAAGCAGGCGTGGGCGCGCAGCCGGTCTGTGCGCAGCTCCAGCGAATAGGGAATATGCGGATTGGTAAAGAACAAGTACTGCCCGTCCAGCTCCAGGCTTTGGTGCGCGTAGTGAATCAGGCACTTGCTTTCCATCAACAGCACTTTGTAATAGTCGCGCCGGCTAAATAGCTGTGCAGCAAGTCGTGTCTGCTCCGTCTCCTGCAGCGTAAAGTTTTTCTCGTACACCTTGAAGCCCTTCAACTCTAAATTGAGGAGGGGGGAGGGGCTAGGGCTCATGCGATAGAAGCACAGAAGTGGCTCTGCTACTGGTTGGGTGGTCTAGTTGCAATGAACAGCGAGCTAAAGTATGTAATTCAGCAGGCCGGCTTCAACTTGGGGAGATAAGTGGTAGCCTAAGGTAGCGTGGCCGCGGTCAAGGTTGAATGAGGCGTTGAGATTGCACCAGTTCCTGCCGCACGCGCTATAAAATCCTGCGCTTCGCCGGCTGCTAGCTTACCGAAAAGGCCTCTCTGCCCACTGGCAATTCAAGTTAAAATACCTTACCGTAGTTCTTTACTATTCGAACACGCTTTTAGACTATATGCTTCGCCGCTGGCTGGGCTGACAGAGCTAAGCCGGGACTTGCAGCGACGACTCACGAATGAATAGCTCGGGCTGCAGCACTACTTGGCGCTGCACAAACTGAGCCTCGGGCGCGGTGGATAGCTCCAAAAACAAGCGTACTACAGCTTCGCCCATCTCCTCGCAGCGCTGGTCAACAGAAGTGAGCCTAGGTTCCGTAATGGCCGTGAAGCCCTCATTGCTGAAGCCTGCCAGGGCAATGTCTTGCGGCACGCGGATGCCTTGGCTCTTGAGCGTTTGCAGGGCACCTAGGATAACCGAGTCGCCAGCCCCGAAGATGCCATCGACGGGGGTAGGCAGCATGAGTAGCTGGCGCGTGGCTTGCGCGCCGTCTTCCTGCGTCATGTCGGAGTAGATAATGAGCTCTTCCTCAGGTGCGATGCCGTGGGCAGCCAGCGCGTTGAGGTAGCCTTGCTGCCGCTCGCGGTAGATGTTGAGGTGCTGCGGCCCCGCTAAGTGCGCAATGCGGCGGCAGCCCTGCTCCAATAGGTGGTTGGTAGCCGCAAAGCCGCCCGCCTGGTCATTGAGCACCACCGAATTGACATACTCGCTGGTTGGGATGCGGTCGAAGAAAACCAGTGGAATGCCGCGCGCCCGCACCTTGTCAAAGTGGTGAAACTCCTGCGTGTTGCGAGCCAGCGATACCAGCACCCCCGCTACTTGGGCGTGCAGCAGCGTTTCCACGTTGCGGCGCTCTATCTGCACGTCTTCGTGCGACTGACACACGATGACGCTGAAGCCGGCCTTGCTGGCGGCCTGCTCGATACCCTGGATAACCGACGGGAAAAACTTGCCCTCAATGTAGGGCACCACCACGCCCAGCAAGCGGCTTTGGCCCTTGCGTAAAGCGGCGGCGAGGTGATTGGGCTGGTAGTTGAGCTTCTTGGCCAGCTTGAGCACCCGCTGCTTGGTAGCCGCCCCGATGCTGTGGTGGTCGCTCAGGGCCCGCGAGATGGTCGTCATCGACACACCTAGCTCCCGGGCGAGGTCGGCCATCGAAACAGTGTGCGGGGTGGTAGTCGGTTGCTTTTTGCGGGGAGTCATAACTGCACGGCGAGCCGGCAGCAAAAAGGCCGGTCAGATGCAACCACAAAGCTAAGGGGAGAAGAAAAAAAATGGCTTTTTTGGCCCTAGGTGCCGGTTTTTAAGCTCCTGCTTAGCAAGTGACTCCTTAGTTAACCTAGACGTTTATTGTAGTTATTACTTGTGCAAACCCATCCGTAAGCACAAACGTTTGTGCGTAAGCGATAGATAGGTTATAATCTGGTTGAGCTAGGGTGGCACCTTCTCGGTTTGTTGCAGGAAGTGTGTCTTGCCTATCTATATATTCCGGAAAAAACGCGTACTTCGTAGTTCTTTACACAATCGTTTATGTAAAGCCGCGCTTATGAAAAAACTCTTACTGCTGGGGCTTCTGCTCCGTGGCCTGTGCAGCCAAGCGCAGGCCCCCTCACCGGCCATTCCCATCCACGACCCGGTGCTGACACAGCAAAACGGCACGTACTATCTCTTCGGCACGGGCAACGGCGTCACGGTGTGGTCGTCGAAAGACCGCAAGAACTGGATTGCCGAAAAGCCGGTTTTTGCCACGCCGCCGGCCTGGGCGCAGCGCGATGTGCCGGGATTTAAGGAGCACATTTGGGCGCCCGATATTTCGTATCACAACGGCCAGTACAGCTTGTTCTATTCCATCTCCACGTTTGGTAAGAATCGCTCGGCCATTGGGCTGGCTACCAATAAAACGCTGGACCCTAAGTCGCCCGACTTCAAGTGGACCGACCACGGCCCAGTTATCGAGTCGGCGCCCGGCCGCGATATGTGGAACGCTATCGACCCCAACCTGGTGCGCGACGAGCGCGGCACGCCATGGCTCACGTTTGGCTCATTTTGGAACGGCATCAAGCTGGTGCAGTTGAAGCCTGACCTCACCGGCCCGGCCGAACTCGCGCAGTGGCGCACACTGGCCCGCCGCCCGCGCACGGCCACCCTCACCGACTCGCTGCCCGGCGATGGCGCCATTGAGGGGCCGTTCATTTTCCGGCACGGCGACTATTACTACCTGTTTGTGTCGTTTGACTACTGCTGCCGCGGTCCCCAAAGCACCTACAAGATGATGGTGGGCCGCTCTAAGGCCGTGACTGGCCCCTACCTCGACCAGGCCGGCACGCCTATGGAGCAGGGCGGCGGCACGCTGGTTTTGCAGGGCAACGCCGACTGGTTTGGCGTGGGCCACAACGCCGTGGCAACCTTCGATAAGGTTGACTATCTCATATTTCACGGCTACGACGGCCACGACCGCGGCCGCCCCAAGCTGCGCATCGAGCCCCTTGTCTGGAGCGCCGCTGGCTGGCCCACCGTGGCCGCCAAATAGCTTTAAACCTTAACTCGCTTGTCATTACGAGGAGGCACGACGAAGCAATGACAAGCGGTTGTTGTCAACTAAAACAACTTTGCTTTCCCATCCCACTCCCATATCTCCCATGTTGCGTAAAACCCTGTCGCTTTTACTTCCTAACGTTGCCCTAGGTCTGCTGCTGGCGGCTGGCCCTGCCTCGGCGCAGGCCCCAGCCAGCCCGGGTGGCAACCCCATTATCCGCACCAAATACACCGCCGACCCAGCCGCGATGGTGCAGGACGGCACGGTGTACCTCTACACCGGCCACGACGAAGCGCCCGCCCCGCAGGAGCGCTACGTGATGCACGAGTGGCTGTGCTTTTCGTCGAAGGACATGGTGAACTGGACCGAGCACCCGTCGCCACTGAAGGTGAGCGATTTTGCTTGGGCCAAGGATGATGCTTGGGCTTCGCAGGTGATTGCGCGCAACGGCAAGTTTTATTGGTACGCGGCCGTGGAGCACGGCACCATTCCCGGCAAGGCCATTGGGGTGGCGGTGGCCGACAACCCCACCGGCCCGTTTAAAGACGCCCGCGGCTCGGCTTTGATTACCAACGATATGACCAAGTCGGCGACTATCAGCTGGGACGACATTGACCCTACCGTAATTATCGACAAGAAGGGGCAAGGCTATCTTTTCTGGGGCAATACGGCTTGCTACTACGCCAAGATCAAGCCCAATATGACCGAGCTAGATGGCCCCATCCAGACCGTGAGTGGGTTGCCGCGCTTTACGGAGGCGCCCTGGGTGCACGAGCACAACGGCTGGTACTACCTAAGCTTCGCCACTGAATTCCCAGAGAAAATAGCCTACGCCATGAGCCGCAGCCTCGACGGGCCGTGGGAGTACAAAGGGCTACTCAACGAAATAGCTGGCAATTCAAACACCAATCACCAGTCCATTATCGACTTCAAAGGCAAATCGTACTTCATCTATCACAACGGCGGCATGGACGTGAAGGGCAGCAGCTACCGCCGCTCGGTGTGCATCGACTACCTCTACTACAACAAAGACGGCACCCTGAAGCGCGTACAAATGACCACCGAGGGCGTGCAGGCCGCCAAGTAAACGCACCCCAAGAAGCCTAACGATAAAAGCGGTTGCCGTTGCTGTCCAGGACAGCAACGGCAACCGCTTTTTGCATAGTCGCTAAGTTAGTGGGCACTTAGGCCGGCGTAATCTTCAGCGCGTAGGCAATGGCGTTTGGCTGTTGAGCGGGCAGCGTCACGGCCAGCCCGTCCTTGGTGTGCTCAAACTTGAGCTTGCCCGGCACGCCCAGCAGCTCTACTTGCTTCACTTTACCCGAATAGTGCGGTCCGCCTACGGCCAGCGACTTCAGTAGCAGCTTGCCGCTGGTGGGCCACCCTAGGGCGGTGGCGAAGAGCATCTTGCCCTTGGTGACGTAGCGAATGTCCTCGGGGCCGAAGGGCTTGCCCTTGCCCTCGTTAAAGCCCTGGGCGCTGAGGGCGGCAGCAGCCTGTTGGGCCGGGCCTTCGCCGAATATTTTCCAGGGGCGGGTGCCGTAGATGCTCTCGCCGTTTACCTGCATCCAGGCGCCGATGCCCTCCACGATGGCGCGCTCCTGGTCGTCGATGGTGCCATTGCCGCGCACGGGCACGCTCACTAGCAGGTTGCCGTTTTTGCTCACCACATCCACTAGGGTGTGGATGACCGTCTTGGCGCTTTTGTAGCCGTGCTGGTCGTAGATGCGGCGGTCGTAGTGCCACTGGCCTAGGCAGGTATCGGTTTGCCAGGGCAGGGGCTCAATTTCGTTGCTTTGGCCGCGCTCGATGTCCCACACCATGCACTTGCGCTGCTCGGGCGTCAGAATTTTGCCCAAAACCACGGCCTCGTTGCGACCGCCGTGTCGCTGCGTACTAGTGTTGTACATGTGCGATGCGATGCGCAGGCCGGCGTCGTTCACGGGCCACAGCGGCAGGGCCGTGTCGTCGAAGTACACTACGTCGGGCTGGTATTTGTCGAGCAGTTCGATGGTGCGGTTGTAGAATTTCTCGCAGTACTCCTTGCTGGGCGGCGTCACGCCGTTGCCCCAGTTCCACTGCCGGTGTATCACGCCGTTGTCTTGGCTGTTTTCGCTCAGGGGGTGGTTTTGGGCGTAGAGGGCCTGCGGGTCGTAGCCCTGCCACCACTTGCCTTGGCCCTCGGCGGTCGTCACTTTGCCATCGTAGGGAACGCCGGCCAGCGGGCCATTCTTGTCAGCGCGTTGGGATACTTCCAGCCAACTCCAGGTGTGGGCGGCATGCACGCTCACGCCGAAGCGTAGGCCCTGCTTTTTGGCCGCCTTGGCCCAGCCGCCCACCAGGTCTTTTTTCGGACCTAGGCGGGTTGAGTTCCAGGTTTGGTGGCTGCTGTCGTAGAGATCGAAGTTGTCATGGTGATTGGCTAGGCACACGAAGTACTTGGCCCCAGCTTTCTTGTACAGCGCCAGCAACTCGTCGGGGTTCCACTCCTCGGCCTTCCACTCGTTTATCACGTCCTTGAAGCCGAATTTGGACGGGTGGCCGTACTTCTCACAGTGAAACTTGTACTGGTCGGAGCCCTCCTCGTACATGCCGCGGGCGTACCAGTCGCCGCGCTCGGGCTGGCACTGCGGCCCCCAGTGCGCCCACAGCCCAAACTTGGCATCGCGAAACCACTCGGGTGTTTGGTACTGGGCCAGCGAATCCCAGGTGGGCTTGAAAGGGCTAGGCGCCGTGAGCGCCAGCGGGCTCCAGTTGAGGCCCGCCACTACGCCGGGCAGCCACGCGGCGGGGGCCGCTAGGGCCAGGTTTTTGAGGAGGGTTCTACGATTCATGGGGAAGTAAAGAAGGGGTGGAGAGAGTGGGGTGCGAAGCAGCTTGGTGCGGGATTAATTCAAGTAAAAAGCCTTTTAAAGCGTTTGTCATTGCGAGCGTAGCGAAGCAAGCGCACCTGTTGAATTTGCTCGCCAGGCTCCGTGCCGATGCGATTGCTTCGCTACGCTCGCAATGACAAATGCTTCGAGCAACTCAGTATACAAACCTAGTAGCCCGGGTTCTGCGTCAGGTTCTTGTTCAAGTCGCGCTCCGACTGCGGGATGGGCCATAGCTCATTTTTGCCCACGATGAAGTTGCGCTTTTTGTAGAGATAATAGCCTTCAGCATCGACGGGGAAGGCGGTGTAGGTGCTCGGGTTATTGGTGAGCTTCATGCCCGTAAACTGCTTCTGGTTTTCGGAGGCGATGATGCCCCAGCGCAGGCAGTCGAAGTAGCGCAGGCCCTCGAAGGCAAACTCTACGCGGCGCTCGCGGCGCAGCACGGTGCGCAGCGTGGCCGGGTCGGTGGTCGTGACGGCGGGCATTTTGATGGCCGCCCGGCCCCGCACCTTATTGATGGTAGCATCGAGCAGGGCCTGGTCTACGGGGGCACCGCCCTCCAGCTTGGCCTCTAGGTACCCTAGGAGCACTTCGGCGTAGCGGATGATGGTAAAGTTGTTGCCGTCGTTGGTGGTGGTGGCCACGTTGGGGTCATCCTCCAAAAACTTGTAGATGGCGTAGCCGCTCCAAATGCCGGGATACTGGTTGAGGCGGTCGGGCAGGGTGGTATTAGGCAGCGCCGAGTAGGTGCGGCCCCGGAACGTGCTACGGTCCGAAATCAAGACCGTGAGGTCGAGGCGCGGGTCGCGGTTGGCGTAGGGGTTGTTTTTGTCGTAGAGCGGCGACTGCGTAATCGGCAGGCCATCAATGCACTCAAAGTCCTTTACCAGCTCGTTGAAGGGCGAATACTGGTGCCAGCCGCCCCAGGTTTCGGGCGTCAGGTATTGCAGCAGGGTATGGTCGTAGCTGTTGCGGATGTACTGCTGCGACATGATGACCTCGTGGCTCAGCTCCCCGGCGTTCAGAAACAGCTCGCGGTAGCGCGGGTCGATGCTGTAGTAGCCAAAGTCCATGATGGTCTTGTAGCTGGTGGCGGCGTCGGCCCACTTCTTCTGGGCCAGCTGTAGGCGCCCTAGGATGCCTAGGGCGCTGGCGGCCGTCATGTGGCCCTGGCTGGCATCGGGCACCGAGGGCGGCAGCACGGCAGCGGCAGCCCTCAGCTCCTTTTCGCAGAAGGCCCACACATCGGCCTTGGGCGTGCGAAACACGCTGTTGGCTTCTTCCACCGACAGCACGTGCTCGATGAGCGGCACGTCGCCAAAGTACAAGGCCAGGTTGAAATAGTCGTAGGCCCGGATGGTGCGCACCTCGTTCACCATAATGGCTTTCTGCCCAGCGTCCATCGTCACCTTGTCGATGTTGTCGAGGAAGTTATTGCAGCGCGTAATCTGCCGGTAGGTCTGGGTGTAGTAGTCGCGCACAAAGCCATAGGCCGAGTTGAGCGTGCCGTCGGTGAACTGGTCGGGAATGTACTCCTTCTCCGACCCGTCGCCGGCCATTAGGTCGAGGCCCAGCAGCGACTGGCCGGCCCAAAACGTGTAGTGCGTGTAGCCGTACCCCGTGTCATACACCCCGTTCAGGGCCAGGGTAGCGTCGTTGGCGGTGCGCCAGAAGGTGGCGTCCGAAATCGAGGAAAGCGGCTGCTTGTCGAGCAGGTCTTTGCAGCTGGTAGCCGTGCCAAGCAGCAGCCCTAGGGTAAGAATAGCCCCGGCGGGCCGGCGCAGGAAAGGGAATTTCATGATAATAGCCAGTTGAATAGTCCAGAGAATAGGCCCGCCTTAGAGCTTGACGTTCAGGCCAAAGGTGTACACCTTGGTGAGGGGGTAGAAGCTGGCGCCGCCACCCGAGCCCTGGCTGTTTTCGGGGTCCCAACCGGGGTAGAAGCTGTTGAGGCTGAATAGATTTTGGCCCCCGGCAAATACCCGCAGTCGGCTGATGTGCAGCTTTTGCAGCACGCCCGCAGGTAGCGTGTAGCCGATTTGCAGGTTTTTGAAGCGCAGGAACGTGCCCGAGCGGTTCCAGAAGGAGTTGGTTTGCACGTTGGCGCTGCCCTGCCCTAGGCTGGTGATGCGCGGGTACTTGGCATTGGGGTCAGGGTTGTCTACGGTCCAGGCGTTGTCGGCCTGCCACTGCTGAATGTTGCCGCCGTTGTAGTAGGCAAAAGCTTGATACGAACCCATTTGCACGGTATAGCCCCCTAGGCCCTGAAACAGCATGGCCAAATCGAAGCCCTTGTAGCTGGCCGTAATGTTGAGGCCGTAGGAGGTCTTAGGGCTCTTGTTGCCGATGATGGTGCGGTCGTAAGTAGCGTCCACCTTGCCGTCGGGCACCCCATCGGGGCCGCTGATGTCCTTGAAGCGAATGGCGCCCGGCTGGCCGCCGCTGGGCTGGGTGGGGTAGCTAGCCACGTCGGCCGCATCCTTAAACAGCCCGTCGGCCACGTAGCCGTAAATGGGGTTCAACTGCTGACCTAGGAAGAAGTTGGGAATCACCGACTGCAAGTCGCCGGCTATCTTGGTGACTTGCTGCTGGTTGTAGGTGAAGTTGGGCGACACCGCTAGGCGGAAGCCGCCGGCGCTGACGTTGTAGGTCAGAATGGCCTCAAAGCCCCGGTTACGAATCGAGCCGGCGTTCACGATGGGTGCATCGAGCCCTAGGGCACCCGATACCGGTACGCGGTAGAGAATGTCCTTGGCCGTGCGCTCGTACACGTCGAACGAGCCGCTGAGCTTGCCTTTCCAGAAGCTGAAATCCAGGCCGATATCGCCCGAGGTGGTGGTTTCCCACTGAATATCGGGGTTGGCTGCCGACGTCACCGCCGCGCCCGGCGCGATAACGCCGCCAAACGTGTACTTCGGGCTGGTGCTGAAGGTGTACTGATAGGGGTAGTTGGCAATATTAGCGTTGCCAAGCGTGCCATACGAACCCCTGATTTTTAACTCATCGAGCCAGGAAACCTGGTCTTTGATAAAGCGCTCCTCCGACAGGCGCCAGCCCGCCGACACGGCCGGGAAGAAGCCGTATTTGTTGCCCGGCGCGAAGCGCGACGACCCATCGTAGCGGGCATCAAACTCCAGCAAGTAGCGCTCGTTGAAATTGTAGTTCAGGCGGCCGAAGTAGGAGCGGAAGGCGTACTCGCCGGCCGAGCCGCCGTTTTGCTGGTTGGTGGTAGCGCCCGCGTCGAGCTGGTAGAGCAGGTTATTGGGAAACCGGTCGCGCGAGGCGTAGAACGAGTTGTCGCGGTGGTCTTCTTGCTGGTAGCCCAACAGCAACTTAAAGTTGTGCTCGCCAATAGACTTGGCGTAGGTCGCCAGGCCAATCAGCGTTACCTCCTGGCCGTCGTAGGTGCTGTTGTAGAGGTTATTTGGCCCCACATAGGTATTCTTGTCGAGGTTGATGTCGGGCCGAAACGTGGTGGTGGTGCCGGTGTAGTAGTGGTAGCCCGCCGTGCCGCTCAAACTCAGACCCTTGATGGGCTCATAGGTGAGGGCCGTGTTGCCGTAGAAGTTCTTGGCCCGAAACTTATCGAAGCTCTCGCTGTCGAGCCAGGCCTCGGGGGCATAGTAGTCTTGGTGCCCGTAGGTGCCGTCCGACTTGCGCCCGGCGTAGGTGTTGGGCTCGCGCACCGCGTACACAATAATGTCGTCGATGCTGCCCGAGTTAGACACGGGCTGGTTGCGAACTTGCGAGAAACCCAGCAGGCTGGTTTTCAGCGTTAAGTTGTCGCGCAGCTTGCTGTCGATGTTGGCCTGGATATCAAAGCGCTTGTTGTTGGTTTCGGCCGTGATGCCATCCTGGCCGCGGTAGCTGGCCGATAACAGGTAAGTCGTCTTGTTTTCGCCGCCCGCGAAGCTCAGGTTGTGGTACTGCTGAAAGCCCGAGCCCGAGTTGAGTAAGTCGCGTAGGTGGTAGGTATTGGGGAAATTGTCGGGGTCGGTACCGGCCTCGTAGTTGGCCACAGTTTGGGCCGAGGCACCGGTAAGGCGGGCGTAGGTAGCCGAATTCACGAACTGCGGCAGCTTGGCCACCTTTTCCCAGCCCACGTAATTGCTGTAGCTGATGTCGATTTTGCCCGGCTGTCCGCGCTTGGTCGTTATCAGAATAACGCCGTTGGCCGCCCGGTTGCCGTAAATGGCCGCCGAAGCCGCGTCCTTGAGTACCGTGATGGTACCGATGTTGTCGGGCGCCACGTCGTCAATCGAGCCCGCAATGCCGTCAATCAGCACCAGCGGCGCGCTGCCCGAGTTGAAGGTACCAATGCCCCGCACCGTGATGTTGGCCCCGTTGGCCCCCGGCCGGCCACTGGGCTGCTGCACCTGCACGCCGGGCGCCAAGCCCGCCAGCGCCTGCGACGCCTGCGTAATGGGCCGGTTGTCGATATCGCCCGACGAGATGGTAGCCACCGCGCCGGTTAGGTTGGCTTTTTTCTGGGTGCCGTAGCCTACCACCACTACTTCGTCGAGGCCTTTGGCCGAGGCCCCTAGAGTCACGGCCAGCGTGGCCTGGTCGGTGACGGGCACCTCCTGGCTGGCGTAGCCTACAAAGGAAAATTGCAGCGTGGCCGGCCCCGCCGGCAGCGGAATGCTGAACTTGCCATCGGCGCCGGTGCTCTGGCCGTTAGTAGTGCCTTTCTGGAGCACGGTTACGCCGGGCAGCGGGGCGCCGGTGTTGTCTGTCACGGTGCCCGCTACGGTGCGGGCGGCTTGCGCCTGGGCTGCCAGCGGAGCCAGGGCTAGCCCTAGGCCGGCTACCGCCAAGCCTAATGGCCGGCGCGTGGCAAACAAAAGCAAGTAAAATGGTACTTTCATGGTTTGCAAGTAGTTGAGTGGGAAAAATGAAGTACAGATTGGGCGTGCGCTAGCCGGCGGCCTAAAGTCGCTGGGTTAGCAATCGATTGTGTAGGGGCGTGAAAGAGCAGGCCGCTGGGGCCTAGGCTAGCTCAATCATGGCCTTGATAACCCCAGTGGCGGGGTTGAGCCAGGAGGCAAATTCAGCCTTTACCTCGCCAAAGCCCGTGCGGTGCGTGATGTAAGTAGTGGGCCTTACCAAGCCCTGCTTCAGCGCGCTGATGACATGCTCGAAGTCTTGGCGCGTGGCATTGCGGCTGCTCATAAGCGTGGCCTCGCGCTTGTGAAACTCGGGGTGCGAGAAGCTGAGTTCGCCCTTTTGCAAGCCCACCAGCACGTAGCGCCCGCCGTGGGCCAGGTAGGCAAATCCTTGGTTGATAGCTCCTAGGCTACCCGTGGCGTCGATAACCACCGTAGGCATGTCGCCATCGGTGATGGTGCGTAGCGCGTCGGCCACGTCCGTGTTCCGCCCATTAATAGTGTGGGCCACGCCGAGGTGCTCACGGCAGAAGGCCAAGCGCTGCTCATTCACATCGAGGGCAATGACCTGGGCACCCGCGATGCGCGCAAACTCCATGATGCCCAGTCCGATGGGGCCGGCACCCACCACCAGCACCCACTCGCCGGGCTGCACGCCTGCCCGGCGCACGCCGTGCGCCCCAATGGCCAGTGGCTCCACCAGCGCCAGCTCGTCATAGCCCAGGCCCTGGCCCACCACCAGGGCGGTGGCGGGCACGGCCAGCAGCTCGGCCATGCCGCCATCTACGTGCACGCCGCATACCTGCATGTGCATGCAGCAGTTGGGCTTGCCAGCGCGGCAGGCCACGCAGTGCCCGCAATTGAAGTAGGGGATGAAGGTCACGGCATCGCCCACGGCAAAGCCTTCGGCGCCGCCCGTATCCACAAGCTCGCCAGCCAGCTCGTGGCCCAGCACCCTAGGGTAGGCGAAGAAAGGCTGCGTGCCCTCAAAGGCGTGCAAATCGGTGCCGCATATGCCCACCCGCCGAATGCGCAGCAGCGCCTGGCCCGGCTGCGGCACGGGGGCCGGCCGGGTATCGTAGGCAAAGTGGCCGGGTTCAGTGCACACTAAAGTATTCATAGCTCAGAAAGTAGTTGACAAGAAAAAGTAGGCAGGTTAGTGGGCCGTGGAGAGCGTAAGCTGCTTTACCGAACTGTTGCGCAGCGCGAAGCCCAGCACCACCAAGAAACACAACGCGGGCACCAAGTAGGCGGTTTGGATGGTACTGGCGTCGGACACGTGGCCCATGATAACCGGCACCACCGCCCCACCCACAATGGCCATAATGAGCAGCGCGGAGCCATCCTTGGTGCGCGCCCCTAGGCCCCGAATGCCAAGTGAGAAAATGGTCGGGAACATGATGGACATGAAAAACTCGACCCCCAACAGCGCATATACTGCGCCCGTGCCGTGCAGGGTGGTGGCCAGCACCAGCAGCCCCACGTTGAGCACGCTGTAGAGCGCCAGCAGCCGGGCCGCCGGCACAAATCGCATGAGCACGGTACCTAGGAAGCGCCCCGCCATGAACCCAAACAGTGCCACCGCTAAGTACTGCGCCGCCAGCTTCTCATCCATATCCGCCACGCTACCCGCAAAGCGGATAAAGAAGCTGCTCACGCACACTTGCGCCCCCACGTAAAAAAACTGCGCTAGCACGCCGAATAGTAGGTTTTTCTGCTGCCACAGGCCGCCCTCGTCGGCAGTGGCGGCTTCCTCTTCGGCCAGGGCGGGCAGGGGCGTGCGCCACAGCAGCAAGGCCACCAGCAGCACCCCACCGCCAATAAGCAAATAGGGCACCTGCACGGCCGTAGCCTCGTGGTCGAGGTAGGCCCCTAGGGCGGCCGGCGACAACGCGGCCAGCTGCGCGCGACTTGGGCTATTGCCCGATAAGATAAAGATGCCGCCCAGTAGCGGGGCCAGCGTAGCCGCCAGGCCGTTGAATGACTGCGCAAAATTTAGCCGCTGGGTAGCGCCCTCGGGGCTGCCCAGGCCAGTGATGTAAGGGTTGGCCGCCGTTTCAAGAAAGGTGAGGCCGGAAGCAATAACGAACAGCGCCCCTAAGAAAAAAGCGTAGGAGCGCAGCGCCGCCGCGGGGTAGAATAGCAGCGCCCCCAGCGCAAATAGCCCTAGGCCCAGCAGCATGCCGCCCTTGTAGCCAAAGCGCTTCATAAACTGCCCGGCCGGCAGCGCCAGCAGAAAATACGCCAGGTAGGAGGCCGAGTCGATGAGCGCCGACTGGCCATCGGTAAGCTGGCAGGCTTTCTTGAGGTGCGGAATCAGAATCGGGTTTAGATTCAAGGCAAAGCCCCAGAGAAAGAATAGGCAGGTTATCAGGCCAACGGCAAACGTAGTAGAGCGGGCAGCGGTCACGGGTGGGATGGAGGCAGAAATAGGTAGAAGAGAAGTTGAAGCAGCACAAGGCGCGGTGCCTCGAGGTAGTAGGGCGCTGAAGCTACGCGGAGGCAACCTAGGTGCCCAGCTTATAGATGCGCTCTAGCAATTGCCACTTTTCGGCGGCAGTTGCATCAGGGCTAGTTTGTTGGTAAGAGGCCATTAGGGCTTCCCACTCGGCCTGGCGGGGCTTGGTAGCCAGCGCCTGCATAGCTTGGTCGTGGTCGAAGTCGGGCACCGTGTCCATTATCATGAAGGCTTGGCTGCCAGTTAGGTAGATTTCCATATCCAGGATGCCCACCTCGCGCATGCCCTGCGTGATTTCGGGCCAGGCGGCCCCGGGCGCGTGCAGGCGGCGGTAAGTGGCCAGCAACTCGGCGTCGGCTTGCAGGCTCAGCCCTTTGCAATAGCGCTTGAATGGGGTAGGGCGGGCGTCTTCGAGGTAGGCCATGAGCGGAAGAGGGGGTATGTTTTAGGAGTTGTCCCAGGTTTCGCCCAGCACGGGGTGCAGAAGGGCGCGCACTTCGCGCAGCAGGTCGGGGTCGGGCGGCGTAGCGGCCCACTCGATATTTTGCCGCATCAGGCGTGGGCAGGCGGCACTCACCAGCGTAGTCGCCACGCCCGGGTGGCTCACTGCAAACTGAATGGCCAGCTTCTCAATAGGATAGCCGCGCTCGGCGCAGTGGGCCGCCGCACGCTGGGCGTGGTTTTTGAGCGTGGTCGAGGCCGGGTGCCAGGCCGGCGGCCCCTGGGCCGAAAGCAAACCCATGGCCAGCGGCGCAGCATTGATGACGCCTACCTCCTGCTCTTGAAAATAGGCCACGTGCTCACCTAGGGCGTCGTCGTTGAGGCAGTAGTGGCAAAAGGAAAGTACGGTGTCGAGGGTACCAGCGGGCACCCGGTCGAGGATGTAGCGCAGCTTGGCCAACGGTAGACCCGTGATGCCGATGTAGCGCACTTTGCCAGCCGCCTTTAGGGCCTGCAGCGCCGGAATGGTTTCGTGAATTACCTGCTCTAGGTCGGCAAATTCTACGTCGTGCACGCTCAGCAGGTCGAGGTAGTCGGTGTGCAGGCGCGCCAGGCTTTCCTCTACGCTCTGCGCTACGCGGGCGGCACTGTAGTCCCAGGTTTTTACGCCATTTTGGCCGTAGCGGCCTACTTTGGTCGAGAGCATGTATTGCGGCCTAGGCAGGGTGCGCAAGGCTTGGCCAAGCACGGTTTCGGCCTTAGTGAAGCCGTAGTATGGCGCTACGTCAATAAAATTGACGCCCTGGTCCACAGCCTCGTGCACCGTGCGGATGCCCTGTGCCGGGTCAATGTCGGCAAACACGCCACCTAGGGCCGAAGCCCCTAAGCTTAAGAGCGATACGTGCATGTCGGTACGGCCGAGCTGGCGGTAGTGCATGGGTGGGAATAGCTAGATTGGCCAGAAGAGAATTGCCTCCTGAGAGGCAGTAGTGGCCAAAGCTAGTATACTAAAAACAACTGTTTATCAAGTTATTGTAATTTTTTCTCCGCAAAGCTTTGCGCAAAGCTTTGCGGAGAAAAAATAGTTTTCGGCTGCCTGCGCATAGCTGGCAGCTCTCATTTAGTAGACAGGGCCGTTGGCACCAGTCCAGCTGGCGGCTAGTTCAGCTTATATGTGGCGGGTGGCCTGTATCATTACCTTATTATTACTCCAAAAGCAATCGCCATGAGCAAACGCCCCGTTTCGCTGAAGACGCTGGCCCAGGCGCTCAACGTGTCGATATCCACCGTGTCGCGCGCCCTGCGCAATCACCCCGACATTGGGCCCGAACTGACGCAGCGGGTGCAGCAGCTAGCCCAGGAGCTGCGCTACAGCCCCAACCCCCTGGCCATGGGCCTGCTCAAGAATGCTACGCGCATCATCGGCGTCATTGTGCCCGCGCTGGTCACGCATTTCTTCGCGTCTATCATCAGCGGCATCGAAAGCGTAGCCATCGAGCACGGCTACTACATCGTGATTCGGTGCAGCTACGAAAGCTTCGAGAAAGAGCAGGAGTGCCTGGCCAACCTGCTACAGCTGCGCGTGGAAGGCATCATCATGTGCTTGTCGCAGGAAACAAAAACCTACGCGCACTTCGATGCGCTGCTGGCGGCCGGCACGCCGCTCGTGTTTTTCGACCGGGTATGCCGCTCCACCGAAGTGCCCACTGTGGTGGTTGACAATCAAGCGGCGGCTTGCCGCATCACGCGGCATTTTGTAGCCCAGGGCCGGCGGCGCATTGCGCACATTGCGGGGCCACCGGCGCTCAATATCAGCCAAGAACGGGTGGCGGGCTACCGCGAAGGCCTCGCCGCCGAGGGCCTGGCCTTCGATGCGCAGCTGCTCGTGCCCTCCGACCTAAGCGCCGAAAGTGCCACGGCCGCCACCCAGCAGCTGCTGGCCCTGCCGCAGCCACCCGATGCCATTTTCGGTGTGAATGATACTACCGCCTTCGCCGCCATGAAGGAAATCAAGCGCCAGGGCCTGCGCATTCCGGCCGATGTGGCGCTGGTAGGCTTCACCGACGAATACCACGCCACCGTAGTCGAGCCAATGCTCACGTCCGTGATGCATCCCACGTTTGAGATGGGCCGCACGGCGGCGCTGCTGTTTTTGGAGCAAGCGCAGGGCCAGGTGCCCCCGCGCCAGATGGTGCTGGCCACGCAGCTGGTCGTGCGCGAGTCGTCGGGGCAAAAAAGCTGACCTAGGGCTTACTCCGCGGTTAGTTCTAGCACGTGGCTGGTTAGTGCCTTGGCCTCTCCGTTGTTCAGCAGGATGCCCACTTTCATGAGGTAGTCGCCGGAGTACGTTTGGCCGCTGGCGCGCACTTCGGGCTTGCGGCCGGGCAGCAGGTTGATTTCGGTGAGGCGGTAGCGGCGCGCTGGGTCGAGGCCCTGTAGCCGCACGGGCAGCACCGTTTCGTGGTAGCGCGGGCGCAGGTCGTAGCCAAAGAGCACGGCCTTGTCTTGCTGGGGTGCCACATACATCAGGGCCGCCTGGTTGCTCTCGTAGGGCGAGCGCAGCTTGAACAGGTCGCCCTGCCAGATAACGGGGCTCAAGCGCTTGTAGTCCTTCACCGCCTGCTGGCTGAATTTCAGCTCGTCGGGCGTCATCTTGCTCACCTCGATGTCGTAGCCAAGTTTACCCATCATGGCCACGTCGGTGCGAAATTTCAAGCTCTGACTCTGGTTCCAGTTCGTGACGTGGCTCGCCAAGGTATTAGACGGGAAGAAGTTGAGAAAGCCCCACTGAATGTAGACCCGCTCTAGCGCGTCGGTGTCGTCTGAGGGCCAGAACTCGGTGAAGTACTTCAGCCCGCCGTAGTCGGCCCGCGCCCCGCCGCCCGAGCACAGCATCATGGGCGTGTGCGGGTACTTCTGGCGCACCCGGTCGAGCACGCGGTAGAGGCCGCGCACGTAGTCCACGTACAGATGCGACTGGTCTTTGCCTAGGTGCTGCGAATAGGCATTGGTCAGCATGCGGTTGCAGTCCCATTTGAGGTAGGCCGCACCCTGGCTGAGCTGCGCATCCACGATGCCGTACACGAAGTCCTGCACCTTGGGGTTGGTGAGGTCTAGCGCCAGTTGGTTGCGGTAGTAGTCTTCGGGGCGGCTGGGTAGTTTCAGTACCCAGTCAGAATGCTTTTCGTAGAGCTCGCTCTTGGGGTTCACCATTTCGGGCTCTATCCAGATGCCAAATTTGATGCCCTCCTTGGTGGCGGTTTGCACGAGGTGGCCCACGCCGTTGGGCAGCTTGGTTTTGGTGGGCTGCCAGTCGCCGAGGCCCTGGGTGTCGTCTTTGCGCGGGTACTTGTTGCCAAACCAGCCATCGTCGAGCAAGAACAAATCGACGCCGAGCTTGGCCGCGTCGCCCATGAGAGCATCAAGCTTAGGCTCATCAAAGTCGAAAAACGTGGCCTCCCAGTTGTTCAGCAGCGTGAGGCGGGGCTGGGTCCCGTCGAGAGTGCCGCCCTGCTGGCGGGCCCAGCGGTGCAGGTTGCGCGAGGCCTGGCCCTTGCCCTGCGTGCTATAGGTGAAGATGAACTCGGGCGTGATGAAGGGCTGTCCGGCCGGCAGGGTGTATTCCGAGGCGTATGGGTTAATGCCCGCCGACAGGCGCAGCATGTTCTCGTTATCCAGCTCGAAGGCCAGCCGGAAATTGCCGGTCCAAGCCAGGGAGCCGGCCAGCACGTCGCCGGTAGTTTCGGTGGCTGGGTGGTCGGGCGCCAGGAAGAACGACGGGGTCTGGTACATGCCCGCGCGGGTGCCGAGCTTGGTATCGATAACTTTTACGCCGCTCGTAAGCGGGCTTTCCTGCTGCTGGGCTTCCTCGGCCCAGTCGCCGTGCAGCTGGGTCAGGTAGTACTGGTGCGCATCGAGGTGCAGCATGGCCGAGGCGTAGTTGGTGAGCACCACCGGCTTCTTTTCGCGGTGCACTATCTCGGTCCAGGTCTTAATGACGTCTTCGCGCTGGTAAGCCACGAAGTGCAGCTGCACCTCCACCGGGTACAGCGGGTCGCGCAGGCGGATGGTCGTGTTGGTGATGCCTTCGCCGGCTTTGGCAGTTTGTACGTCGGCGTACTGCAAGGCCAGTGCGGGGTTGCCATCGGCGTGCACCACACGCAGGGCGGGCTCAAATAGGTTGTCGGTGCCAGCCGGCGGGTAGGCCTCGTGGCGCTGCGGTAGCTGCTGGTACTCGGCCGCCGTAGCTAGCTTGGGTCCTAGGTAGGTCTGGTAGAGCTTTTGGCGCTGGCCCACAGCCAAGACCAGGCTCATGTGCTCCGTTTCGATAACAATGGGCGCAACAGATTGAGCGGCGGCAGAAAACCCAATAAGTAGGAAAGAAAGCCCGCTAAGAGCGCGTAGACGAAGTAGTCGCAAGGGAAGAAACCTAGGGGTGGGAAAAAGACAGCGTAGTCCTAAGAGTCAAAGAAATGATAAAAAAAACGTCTGTCAGGCTGAGCTTGCCCAAGCATCTCCACTGCATAACCCGTATGGTGCGGTAGAGGTGCTTTGGCAAGCTCAGCCTGACAGACGTTTTACTATGACTGATTACCAGAGAGTAAGCCGAGCTACTTTGAGTAAGCCCTTATTTTGCCAGCTTCGGCCCCGAGATGCGGTAGAAGCCCGCCCCGTGCCGCCGTATGAAAGGCACAAACTCGGTGGTGAACTTGCCCACTTGGCGGCCGCTCCACAGGTCTTGCACAATGCAGCCGGGCGCCAGCCCTAGGTCGGCCAGCGCCACGGGCACGCGCACCGAGTCGGCGGGGGCGGGTTGGTAAGGGCTTTTGGTGAATACTAAAGCCTGAAAAGAGCCGCCCGTATTCTGCCCAGCCGCGGCCTGGTCGAGGCCCACGGTAGCCTGGAAGCGCGTGTAGCCCGCCGGCAACGTGTACTCAATAACAGAGTTTGCGTGCGTGCCGATGCCAGCTGGGTAGGTTTTGCCGGCTACCACGAGCGGGCCGCCGCTCACGCTTTTGTTGAGGGTAGTTTGGCCCCAGCCGGCGCTGGCTTTCTGCCAAGGTAGCTCGGTGAGGGGCATGGTTTTGGTGCCGTTACTGAGCACGGGTGCCAGCCAGTCGGCATGGTCCCAGGCAGTGCCGTCGTCGCCGCCGCGCACGCTCAGGTATAGCTTTTGGGCACCAGTGATGTCCACGTCAAGCGTGGCTTGCGGCGTTTGGCGATTGATAAGCGGGCTCTTTGCCGCGGCCGCGCTGGTGGGCGCCAACTCCTGGTCCTGGGCATTGAACACAGCCAGGTATTTGTCGCCCGTTTTGGGGTCGTCGGCGGTCCAGGCCACGAGGTCGCCGCGCCGGAACAGTTGGCGGTTGTTCATGCTAGTTTTGTTCACGGCTAGCACCCTAGGGTTGGTGAGCAGGGCCAATGTGGCGGGCGTGTTGCTCGGCAGGTCGCCGCCAAACATGAGCGGCGAGCGGAAAATGCTCCACAAGGTCATGAGCGTGCGCTGCTCGTCGGGGGTGAAGCGCGTCTGCCGGTCGTCGCCGCGCTCGGCCCGGATACCTAGGCGACCTAGGGGCAGCATGTCGGCATCGGGCCATGCCCCAGTCATGATGTAAGGCGCCCAGCGGTTGCACACCTCAAAGTGCTCCTTGAGCTGCTCCCACGAGTCCCAGAAGTCGCCTACGGTACGCCACATGTTGGCGTGCTGCTGCGCGTGCTTGGCATCGGCAATCGGCGTCTCGCCCGGCGACATGCTGAAGACGATTTGGCGGCCCGTGCGGTCGATGGCCTTCCGTATCATCTCTATCTCGCCGGTGTGGTAGGGCTCCGACAGGTCGTCAATCTTCACAAAATCAACGCCCCAGCTCGCGTACAGTTCAAACAGCGAGTTGTAGTACTCCTGGGCGCCGGGTTTGCCGGGCACCACCGTGTACATGTCGTGCAGCCACGCTGCCTGGCCTTCCTTGCTGTGGATGGCATCGGCCGTAAGCTTGGTGCCCTTGATGGGCAGCTTGCGCTGCACCGCTATCACGGGCACGCCGCGCATGAGGTGAATGCCAAATTTCAGCCCCTTGGCGTGCATGTAATCGGCCAGCGGCTTAAAGCCCTTGCCGCCCGCCGCCGATGGAAACCGGTTGGGCGCGGGCACAAAGCGGCCGTACTGGTCGATGTTCCAATCGGGGTTTTTCTCGTTGTAGCCGTGGGCCGTGTCGTTGCCCACATACCAGCGGATATCGACCACTACATATTCCCAGCCGCTGTCTTTCAGGTTTCTGGCCATGTAGTCGGCGTTAGCCTTAGTTTCGGCTTCTGTCACGGTGGGGCCATAGCAGTCCCAGCTGTTCCAACCCATGGGTGGGGTAGGGGCCCACTGGTGAAAGTCGGTTTTGGAAGTAGCTTTTTGGGCCAGGGCCGGGCTAGCGAGCGCTAAGCTGCCTAGGGCAATACTTAGCCATTTTTGAGTCAATGACATAGGCAAATACAGGGGCAATAAAAAGGCCAGCCGAAGCTGGCCTTTTAGGGGCAAAAAAGGCTACTTCTTAGCCGGCACGCGCAGCACCGTGAATGAGTTAGGCGCTAGCGTGTAGCTCAGGGTCGAGCCCTTCATGGCGAAGGTTGATTCTTGCGGCGCCAGCTTTTTGGGTTCCTTCAAGCTGTTTTGCGTTTGCAGGTCGTCGCTGGCCATGGTTTGAGCACGGCCAGTTTTGCCGAGGCCTTTGGCGCCAGCCAGGTTGATGCTGACGGGGCGCGGGCTGGTAGAGTAATTCACCAGCTTCACCACCACCTCGCCAGTGGGCTCGTCGGTTACGGCGCTGGCAAAGAGGTTATCCGTGCCGTTTTTAGCCCCGCCGGGCATGGTCACGGGCAGCACTTTGGTGCCTTTATTGAGGGCATAGAGCTTCTGCACGTAGTAGCTCGGCGAGCCATAGGAGTTCAGGTTATCAAACCAGATGAGGTCGGGCGTCCACTGCCAGGCATCTACGTTGGCAAACAGCGGAGCGTAGCTGGCCATGCCCACCACATCGGCATTGCGCTCGAGGCCGGTCATGAAGGCGGCTTCCGAAATGGCGCAGTCCCAGGTGTTTTTGTTTTCGGGGCTGCCGGTGTTCACACTCTGCGCGGCGTACTCGCCAGCGAAGATTTTGGGGCCGCCGCGGGCGTACTTATCGTAGCGGTCGGCGTGCGCCCGAAACCAGTCGGCCTTGGCGTAGTAGTGCTCGTCGATGTAGTCGGCCTTGAGCTCACCTAGGCGCTTGCTGGCCGTGTCAAACAGCTCGCCGTCGGGGCTGGGGCCGGCGCTGCTCACTAGGTCGATGTTCGGATACTTGGCCTTTACTGCCTTCGCAAACGGTACGTAGCGCTCGAGGTACTGCGGTCCCCACTGCTCGTTGCCCACCCCTATCATCTTGAGGTTGAAGGGCGCCGGGTGGCCCATGGCGGCGCGCTTGGCGCCCCAGGTAGAGCTAACCGGCCCATTGGCAAACTCAATGAGGTCGAGCGCATCCTGAATAAACATGTCCAGCGACGGGTCGTCGGTGGCGTGGTTATGCGGGGCAGTTTCCCCAGCATTGGGGCCGCCTTTGGTGCTGGCAGTACCCATCGGGGCCAGCTCGCCCGAGTTGTACTGGCAAGCCATGCCCACGTTCAGAATCGGTAGCGGCTCAGCCCCAATGTCTTCCGAGAGCTGGAAGTATTCGAAGAACCCGAGGCCAAACGACTGGTAATAGTCAGGCGTCGAGCGGTGCCGGAACTCCATGTTCCAGCGGTTTATCATGGGCAGACGGGCGGTTACGTCGCCAATGGTTTCCTTCCACTGGTAGCGCTCCGAGAGGGTGCGCCCCTCCACAATGCAGCCCCCCGGAAAGCGCAAAAAGCCCGGTTTCATGTCCTTGAGCAGCTGCACCAGGTCGGTGCGCAGGCCGTTGGGCCGCTGGTTCCAGGTGTCTTTCGGAAACAGCGATACCACGTCTAGGTCTACCGTACCGGTGCCGCTGAGCACCAGCTTGAGGTGCGCCTTGTTTTGGGTGCCGGTAGACTTGAGCACGGCCGTGTACTGCTTCCACTCATTGGTGAAGCCGCTCACGGCTACCTGACCCAGGGTTTCGCCCCGCTGGCCTACTATCGTAGCCGTGAGGCCGCCAACGTCGCCCGCCCCACGCCGCGCGTAGAATGAAAGCTTGTACTCGCTGCCCTGCTTCACGCCCATGCCCCGGAAGCCTTCGTTTTCGATGCCGGCCTCACCGCCAGCGCCGTTGCGGGTGGTGAGGCGTAGGTAGTGCGAGTTGTTCTGGTTGTTGATGCCCTGCTCGTTGCGCACAGCGTAGGTATCGAGGTTAGCGCCGCCACCTAGGGCGCGCCAGCCCATCAGGCGAGCGTCAGTTTCGAACGACTTATTCTTTACCAACTCGGGGTACAGCCCACCGTCGGCGGCGAAATTGATGTCCTCGAAAAACAGGCCGTACATGTTCTTATTGACGGCTGCGCCGGGCTTGTTGACCTGCACGGTGAGGCTAGCCGGGGCCGCCGACTGCGCGCTGGCCCCTAGGGTGCCCAGCAGCGCCAGGCCGGTAGCCAGGGCAGGAAAGCGAGTAGTACTAATCATAATAAAGTGGGGATGGGTGGGAACAGGCCGTACTGGCGCGAGTTTAGGTGAAGCCGTAACTCGTGCCGGCTGTGAGGTGGAGGCTCTGCCTCCGCGGCCGCACTAGCGGCAATGCTACGCTTGCAGGGCGCCTAGGTAGAGTGGCTATAGCGCCACTGCCCGGGCGCGGATTTTGCCGCTGGCGCGGCAGTGGAGTTGAAAACTCCACCTCATGATAAGGCACGAGTTACGCTGCGCTAAACTCGCGCCAGCGCAGCGTAACGTGCCTGTGGCTTAGCCTTTGAAGGCTACTTCGTTATAGCGCAGTTCGTTTTTGAACGTGCGCAGCTTGGTGTCCTCGTCGATAACCAAGAACTCAATCCCAGCCATCTCGGCGAAGTCCTCTAGGTACTCGCTGGTCAGGTTCTGGCTGTAGCCCGTGTGGTGGGCGCCGCCGGCCAAAATCCAGGCAGCGAGGCCGGTTTTCATGTCGGGGTGCACTTTCCAGAGCACGCGGGCTACGGGCAGGTTGGGCAGGTCTTGCTCAGGTGCCACGGCCTCCACGGTGTTCACAATCATGCGGAAGCGGTTGCCCATGTCCACGATGGTCGCGTTGAGGGCCGGGCCAGCGGGGCAGTTGAACACCAAGCGAACCGGGTCTTCCTTGCCGCCGATACCAAGGGGATGGATTTCAGCGCGCACCTTGCCTTCGGCGATGGTGGGGCAGATTTCGAGCATGTGCGAACCTAGGACTTGCTCGTTGCCGGGGGCGAAGTGGTAGGTGTAATCCTCCATGAAGGAGTTGCCGCCGGGCAGGCCGGCGCCCATCACTTTCATGGCGCGCACCAGGGCCGAGGTCTTCCAGTCGCCCTCGCCGCCGAAGCCGTAGCCGTCGGCCATCAAGCGCTGCGTGGCGATGCCGGGCAGCTGCTTCATGCCGTGCAGGTCTTCGAAGGTATCGGTGAAGCCCTTGGCATTGCGGTCGGTCAGGAACTTGCGCATGCCCAGCTCGATGCGGGCTGCGTCGCGCAGGCTTTCACGCTTCTCGCCGCCTTCCTTCAGGTTGTCGCCCAGCTCGTATTCCTGCTCGTAGGTGGCTACCAGACCGGCAATCTGCTCGTCGGTCACGGCGTTTACCTCGGCTACTAGGTCGCCAATGCCGTAGGTGTTCACCTCGTAGCCAAACTTGATTTCAGCTTCTACTTTGTCGCCTTCGGTCACAGCTACGTAGCGCATGTTGTCGCCAAAGCGCACGAACTTGGCGCCCTGCCAGTCGGCCCAGGCGCTAGCCACGCGGCTCCAGATGCTGAGACGCTCGCGCACATCCTCGCTCTGCCAGTGTCCCACGATAACCTTGCGGCTCAGGCGCATGCGCGAGCCAATAAACCCAAACTCGCGGTCGCCGTGCGCCGACTGGTTGGTGTTCATGAAGTCCATGTCAATAGCATCCCACGGAATGTCGCGGTTGTACTGCGTGTGCAAGTGAGCCAGCGGCTTTTGCAGGATTTTCAAGCCGTTAATCCACATTTTGGCTGGCGAGAAGGTGTGCATCCAGGCAATCAGGCCCACGCAGTTCGGCGTGTTGTTGGCCTCTTGCATAAGCTTGTAAATCTCCTGCGGGCCCGTCAGCACCGGCTTGTACACGATGTTAATGGGCAGCTTGGTGCCCAGCTCTTTTGCGATTTCCTGCGAGTGGCGGGCTACTTCCTCCAGGGTTTCGGGGCCGTAGAGGTGCTGGCTGCCCGTGATAAACCAGGCTTCGTAGTTTGAAATGTCAATCATGGTGGTGGGTAGTACCGTGGACTCTGTGAGTCCGCGAGTTAAGGATTTAGGTGCTGCCACGCGCGGACCCGCAGGGTCCACGGTACAGCCTATTGCCCGTAGTAAGAATTAGCGCCGTGCTTGCGCTCGTAGTGTTTTTTAATCAAGGCATCTTTCAGCCGCGCCACGCCCGGCTTGAGCGTGCAGCTGAGGTAGGCTAGGCGCGCCACTTCTTCGAGCACGGCGCTGTGGTACACGGCTTTCTCCACCGTTTTGCCCCAGGTGAATGGCGCGTGGTTGCCCACAAGTATCATCTCGACTTCGGCGTGCGAAAGGCCACGCTTCTCAAACTCGTTGATGATTTGCCAGCCGGTCTGGTGCTCGTAGTCGCCCGCGATGAGCTCGTCGCTCATGGGCGGCGCGCAGGGCACGTCGGCCGTAAGGTGGTCGGCGTGGGTGGTGCCTAGGATGGGAATATCAAGCTGCGCCTGGGCCCAGGCCGTAGCGTAGGTGCTGTGCGTGTGCACAATACCGCCGATGTTCGTCCACTCCTTGAAGAGCAGCGCGTGGGTTTTGGTATCGGAAGAAGGCCGCTTAGTACCTTCCACGATGTTGTTGTCAAAGTCCACAATTACGATGTCCTCCGGCTTCAGTGTGGCGTAGGGCACACCGCTAGGCTTGATGGCGAACACGCTCTTTTCGCGGTCTACCACGCTGGCGTTGCCGAAGGTAAAGAGCACCAGCCCGAGGGCCGGCAACTGCATATTGGCCTCGTAGCAGGCCTGCTTTAGGTCTTGGAACTGGCTCATTTAGGCGGTGGTGATGGCGGGGGTTTCGGGTTCCATTACCGCGTCTTCCGAGTGGCTGGTCGTCACGCTTTCCACGAACTTGCCCAGCGCCTGGTACTGCGCGTAGCGGGTGGCGTACTGGGCCACGCTCTCGGGGTTTGGGGTGTAGGTTTCAGCAAAACCGCTACCTAGGGCCTTCTGCGAAGCCAGCACATCAGGGTAGATGCCCGCGGCCACGGCCGCGTACATGGCGGCCCCGAGGGCCGGCGCCTGCTCCGACACGGCAATCTTGATGGGGCGGTCGAGCACGTCGGCTAGCGTCTGCATCACGAAAGCCGACTTCTTAGCCACGCCGCCGATGCCAATCACCTGCTTAATCGGAATGCCTTCGCTCTCAAAGCGCTCCACAATCTGCTTGGAGCCATAGCAAATGGCTTCAACCAGCGCACGGAACACCTGCGGGGCCGAAGTACCCATCGTGAGGCCCGTAAGGGCGCCTTTCAGGGCCTGGTTGGCGTCGGGCGTGCGGCGGCCGTTTACCCAGTCGAGGGCCAACACGTGGCTTTCGGCAGGGTCAACCTCCGCGGCAGCTTTGGTGAGCTGCACGATGAGGTTGTCGCTCACTTCCTGGCGGAAAGCAGCTTGTTGCTCAGCCGTCAATACCTTCGACTGCACTGCCTGCAAGGGCCACTCCAGCATCTGGCGGAACCAGGCCAGCAGGTCGCCAAAAGCCGATTGCCCAGCCTCTAGACCCAACATGCCGGGAATAACCGAGCCATCGACCTGCCCGCAAATGCCGGCGACTAGGTGGTCACCCACCTCGGCGGTCGGGGCCACTACGATGTCGCAGGTGCTGGTACCCATCACCTTTACCATCGAATAGGATTCTATCTCACCTGCCACAGCGCCGGCGTGCGCATCGAACGAACCTACGGCAATTACCGTGTTGGTAGTCAAGCCTAGGCGCTGGGCCCACTCTTCCGAAAGGTGCCCGGCTACTTCGTCAGCTGTGTACGTTTCCGTGAATAATCGATTGCGTAAACCGGCCAACTTAGGTTCGAGGTGCGTGAGAAACTCCTCGGGGGGCAGGCCACCCCAGCTAGCGTGCCACAGGGCCTTGTGCCCAGCGGCGCAGCGGCTGCGCTTGAACTCGGCCAGTGGCTGGCCGGTGAGCGTCAGCGTGAGCCAGTCGCAGTGCTCCATCCAAGAGTAAGCGGCGTTGGCTACAGCCTCATCCTCGCGCACAATGTGCATGATTTTAGCCCAAAACCACTCCGACGAGTAGATGCCGCCTTCGTACTTGGTATAGTCCTCGCCGCCCCAGGTGCGGGCCTTGTGGTTGATTTCGGCGGCCTCAGTCAGCGCCGTGTGGTCTTTCCAAAGCACGAACAACGCGTTGGGATTCTCGGCGAACTCGGGCAGCATACCCAGCAGCTGGCCCTGCTCGTTCACCGGGCCGGGCGTGCTGCCGGTGGTGTCGATGGCGAGACCTAGGATTTGCTCGGCGGGCACTTTGGCGGCCACTTCTTTCACCGTAGCCTCCAGGCTTTCGAGGTGGTCGAGCGGGTGCTGGCGAAAGCGGTTTTTGGCGGGGTTGCAGTACTGGCCCTGCTTCCAGCGCGGGTAGTAGTGCACGGCCTGCGCGATTTCGGCCCCAGTGCGGGCATCCACGAGTAAGGCGCGGGCCGAGTCGGTGCCGTAGTCGAGGCCGATAACGTAGGCCGGGGAGGCGGTTTGTTCTGGCACGGGTTGATTAATTATGAATAGTTATAGTAAGAGCGTTTGTCATGCTGACGAAGGAAGCATCTCATCCGGTTAACACAGGTAGTTTACCTAGCGTGATAGGATACTTCCTTCGTCAGCATGACAGAAATGCTATTTCCGCACCCCAAACGTGTAGCTGGTGGTGGTGTGGTAGGTTTCGCCCGGCTTCAGCACGGTGCTCGGAAACTCCTTTTGGTTGGGCGAGTCGGGGAAGTGCTGGGTTTCGAGGCAGAAACCGCCGTGCTTGCCGTACACCACGCCGTCCTTGCCTTTCAGCGTGCCATCCAGAAAGTTACCGGTGTAAAACTGTACGCCGGGCTCGTCGGTGGTCACTTCCATGGTGCGGCCGGTAGTAGGCTCGTACACGGTGGCGGCGCTGTGCTGGCCGGTGGCCTGGTTCAATACCCAGTTGTGGTCGTAGCCACCGGGCACCTGCGCAATGCGCTCGCCAATGGCGTGGGGCGTGGTGAAGTCGAAGGGCGTGCCCTTCACCGGTTTCAGCTCGCCGGTCGGGATGAGGTTGGCATCAACCACCGTGTAGCGGTCGGCCGGAATGGTGACCTGGTGGGCTAGCACGTCCTTGCTCTGCCCTAGGGCCAGGTTGAAGTAGGCGTGGTTGGTGAGGTTGACGGGCGTGGCCTTGTCGGTCGTGGCCGCGTAGTCAATTTTGAGGGCGTTGTCGTTGGTGAGGGTGTAAGTCACCGTCACGTTGAGGTTGCCGGGGTAGCCTTCCTCGCCGTCCTTGCTCAGGTAAGTAAGCGTCAGCGTCTGGCCATCGCTGTCGGAGCCGGGCTTGGCAGTCCATATTTTCTGGTCGAAGCCTAGCTTGCCGCCGTGTAGCGAGTTGCCGTTGTTGTTCACGCCCACTTGGTACTCTTTGCCATCAACCGTGAATTTGCCTTTGGCGATGCGGTTGCCGTAGCGGCCGATGAGCGCGCCGAAGTAGGGGTTCGACTTGCGGAACTCGGGGCTGAGGTAGCCTTCTGCCTTGTCGAAGCCCAGCACCACGTCGGAGATTTTGCCGTCCTTGTCAGGCACGAGCAGGCTGGTGAGCGTGCCGCCGTAGGTGCTGATGGTGGCCTTCATCCCCTTGGCGTTGGTGAGGGTGAAAAGCTGAATTTCTTGGCCGTCGGCAGTTTTGCCGAACGAAGCAGAGGTAGGCATGGCGGATGCGTTGGTGCCAGTGGCGGCCGAGTCGGCCGGGGCCGTCGTGGTAGTTGCCGCCGAGTCTTGGCTGGTGGTGGGTTTAGAATCGCAGCTGGCCAGCAGCAAGGCGGTGCTCAGGCCGGTAGCCAAAAGCGCGTAGCGGGGGGAGGTGGGCATGAAAAATGAAAGAATAAGGGTTACAGTACACTCAGCTTTTGGGTGAACGTGCCAGCCTCCCGGCTCACCTGCACCAGGTAGATGCCTGCCCCAAGCTGGGCCTCAATGGTCAACTTGGCTTGCTGCGGCCCAAACTGCTGCCGATACACTGATTGGCCCCGCAAGTTATACACTTGCACCTCTGTTGCTCCTATGCCGGACCGGTTCTCTAGGTCTACCCTAAAGCTGCCAGCCGGGGCTGGGGCCGGATAAATGCTGACGCCCGCTAAGCGCTGGGCGGCGGCCGTGGCGAGCGGAGCCGTTACCAGCGCGGCCGTCCAGCGCTGGCAGTCAAAGCCATTGTAGTACCACAGGCCCAGCTGTTGGCCCGGCGTGGTCGAGCAGTTGGGCACTTCCACCACGTTGTTGCCGGTGGCCGAGGTGAAGATATAATCGCCATTGCTGGCCCGCTCTATTATGTACTGCTGGCACACCAGGCCATTGGTAGGCCACAGCTGCAGCTTGGTGCCCGCGTCAGGTAGGCAGCCGGTCACGTCCGCGGCCAGCCCCCCCAGGGCATTGGTAATCTTATAAGCACCCGCGCCTAGGGGGGCCATATCCCACTGCTGGCAGGCAAGCCCGCTGGGGGTGCCCTGGGCTATCATTTGGCCCGCGGCGCCGGTGCAGCCCCACGCGTCCCACACCAGCTTGCTTTGTTGGCTGGTGATGGTGTAGCGCCCCGCGGCCAGCCAGTCGCGGCTCACGGTGGGCCAGCCGGTGGCGCCCCAGGTCAGGCGGGCCAGGCCGAGCTTGGGCGCGCCGTTGTCGAAGCCGTCGTAGTAGTGGTGGCTGAAATACGTGACGCCGTTTTCGGTGAAAAGCCCAGCGTGGCCCGGCCCGATGTAGCGCCCGGCGCGGCTCAGCAGCGTGGTGCCGCCGTTAGCATTCAGGTCTTGGCCATTTTGGTCGAGGAAAGGACCAGTGGGATTAGCCGAGCGCCCTACCTGGATGAAATAGGTGCTGGCGGCCCCATTGCAGCACGTGCCGCGATTCACAAATAGGTAGTAGTAGCCATTATTATAGGCTACATAAGCGGCTTCCACGCCTCCGTTTGCCACGGTGTATTGTGTATTTACATTGAGCGGCTTGCCCGTAGTGGCATCGAGTTGCGTAATGCGGATGCCGCCAAAATACGAGCCATAAATAAGCCACAGATTGCTGCTGGCATCGGTATACAGCGCGGGGTCGATGGCGTTGGCCACGCTGGTTGTGTTGCTCGATATAACCTCGCCTTGGTCGGTCCACTTGTAGTCGGGGCTGGTGGGGTCGAGGGTAGGGTTAGTGGTCAGGCCTATAGCCGACACCTGCGAGCCAAACGTCGAGCACGAGTAGTACAGGTAGTACTTGCCGTTCATGAACTTGCACTCAGGCGCCCAAAACGTGCCCGCAAAGCCCGGTACCTTGCTGTTAATCCAGCTCGGGTACAGTGTTTTGGTGTACACCGACTTGGCGTCCGTCCAGTTGATTAGGTCCGTCGAGTACTTGCAGGCGATGCCGTCGCCGGTGCCAAATACCCAGTAGGTGTTGCCGCTCTTCAGGATAGTAGAGGGGTCGTGCATACCTAGGGCGCCTTGCAGCGCGTAGGCCGGGGCCGAAGCCAGCCAGGCCACCAACAGGAATGCTAATAGGGCCCAGCACCGGGCGCGCAGCAGCAGTAGTAGCGGTTTTACCATAGAGGGTGGGAAAAAGGAGGAGGTAAGTGCACTTGTGGCTGCTGCATACCTGAGGCGGCGCAGCAACCAGCTAGGGAAAGATAATCCTTAGACATGCACAATCGATTGTGCATGCTCTTAATAAAAAACCGCTACTGCGGTAGTATTGAAATGTAAAGGGTTAGCTCTTAAAAAGGCGCCACGCTGTAAGTCGCGCGAGGTAACATCGTGACAATATTAATAAATAATAATCAGCAAGAAAAATATTATTAGCTGAAAAAATTAGGTTCATACTTCATAAAAAAGGTAAAGTCTTGCTACTTGTTCAATTAATAGACTATAGCATGCCCTGTTGCATTAATAGCATTAACGATTGTGTGAGCAATCTACAGATTATTTCAGGCAGAGTGACATTGCTAGCATGTGCGTAAATAGCCTCAGCCTGTATGTAGTGTGCTAGATGAAACGCCTCTCAACTAAATGCGGGCGGGCTAAAAAGATTAAGGCCCAACCTCCCAGAACACCATCGGGAGGTTGGGCCTTTAGACACTAGATATTGAGTACCTAGGGTAGCACCGAGGCTCTAATAAGCCTGTAAGCCGCCGCTGAGGAAACGCACAAAATTATCGGGCTCGTAGTTGGCGCCTTCGGCCGGCGCTAGTTGCTTGCCTTCGTGCCCTAGCAGCACGTAGTAGGGCTGTGAGTTAGCATTAAAGCGGCTGGCTTGCATGTCGCTCCATTTATTGCCAATGGTCTTGATTTTCTTGCCGCTGTACTTCGACACGTACTGTTCGGCAGCGGGTAGCTCGGTCTTATCATCTACGTAAAGCTGAATGAGCACGTACTTATCCCGAATCAGGGGCAGCACCTGCTTATCGGGCCACACGTTGGCTTCCATCTTGCGGCAGTTCACACAGGCATGGCCCGTGAAGTCGATGAGCACTGGCTTGTTCATCTTCTGCGCGTAGGCCATGCCTTCGTCGTAGTCGAAGAACGCGTTGAGACCTAGAGGCGCGTGAAACAGCTCGGCATATTTATGCGGCGTAGCGTCGGCTTCGGGCCTTGTGGCAGCCGTGCCGCCCCCTAGCAGACTAGGGGTATAAAGGTCGAAATCTTGCGTGTCCTGCGGGGGCAAGAAGGCCGAAACGGCCTTTAGCGGAGCGCCCCATAAGCCAGGTACTAGGTAGAGCGTGAACGCCAGCGTGATGATAGCTAAAAACAGCCGCGGCAGCGTGATAAAGGGCATGTCGCTATCGTGCGAAAAGCGCAGCTTGCCGAGTAGGTACAAGCCCATCATGCCAAAAATGACCACCCACAGCACCAGGAATACCTCCCGGTCAAACCATTCCCAGTGGTAAGCCAGGTCTACGTTGGATAGGAACTTGAGCGCCAGCGCCAACTCTAAGAAGCCTAGAGTCACTTTCACCGAGTTTAGCCAGCCGCCCGACTTGGGCAGCGAGGACAGCCAGCCCGGGAAAAGCGAAAACAGGGTAAAGGGCAACGCCAGCGCCAGCGCAAACCCGAACATGCCCACAGCCGGCCCGAGCAGCTGGCCCATGCTGGCAGCCTGCACCAGCAAGGTGCCAATGATGGGACCGGTGCACGAAAACGACACTAGCGAGAGCGTGGCCGCCATGAAGAAGATGCCTAGCAAGCCGCCTTCATCGGCTTTTTCATCCATCTTGTTGGCCCACGAGGTCGGCAGCATTATCTCGAAAGCCCCCAAAAATGAGGCTCCGAACACAATCAGTAGCAGGAAGAAAAAGAAGTTGAATATCCCGTTGGTAGATAGGTCGTTCAGGGCATCGGCCCCAAAAATGACTGTAATGAGCAGCCCCAGCGCCACGTAAATGACGATGATGCTGAGACCATAGATGAACGCATTGCGGATGCCGCGCGCCCGGGTGCCCGAGCGCTTGGTGAAGAAGCTCACCGTCATGGGCAGCAGCGGGAAGATGCACGGCATGATAATGGCCGCGAAACCACCAGCTAGGCCCGCCAGAAACGTGACCCATAGCGACGTATCGGCCGGGGCGGGGCGTGGGGCAGCCGGGGCTACCGTCGTGGGGGCGGTAGCGGCGCTGCTCTTGGTAGGGGCGGTTGGACTGGCCACTGGCGTGTCGGCGGCAGTCGTCTGCGGAGTTGCTGCGGCGGGAGTCTGGGCGGCTGGCGCCGGTGCCTCGATGGGCGTGAAGTCGATATCAGCCGTCGAGACGGTGTCTTGCGCCAGGGCCGGCAGCCCGCTTAGCAGCCCTAGGGTCAGCCACCAGCCCAGCAGCCAGGCCGTGTGCTTGCGCCAAAAGCCGAAGACCCCGAAGGGAGTACGAAATTTCATTTTGGCGCTTACTTAACGGGGATGCTGAAGGCGACTTCGTCGGGGGGCAAGCACTTCTCATCGTTGCAGGCCATAAACTCTAGGTTACCCTTCACCGTGACGGGGCCTTTGCCGGTCAGCTTTACTTTCTGCTGAAAAATAACCGAATTGGCGAAGTAGCTTACTTCCATGCCAAAGGTCTTTTCCATGCGCGTAACCGGCTTAGGCTCTTGGGTGGTACCCACCAGGGTGTAGGCCTTGGAGGGGTCAAACTTCACAGTGGTCTTCACGGGGCCGCCATCTTTTACGTGCTGCGAGTACACGTGCCAGCCCGCGTCGATGGTCGCTTTGATAAGCACTACGGCTTCGGTGGGGCTGGTTTTCTTGGCAGCGTAGCTCCAGTGAACGGGGGCCAGAATCTGGGCGTGGGCCTGCGAGGCACCCAGCAGGGCAAAAGCTGCCAATGCAATTTTTTTCATGTTAAGTACTTAGGTACTGAGCGTACCCACTTGAGTATGGTAAGAATAGCAGCTCGGGGCTGAGCTAGGAAAACAAGCCGATAAGGAGCAAAGTTACTTTTTGCGGTAGGGGAGCCGCTGGCCGAGGCAGGTAAGGCGTCAACGCCAATAACCTCGAGGTAAATCGCCGCCAAAATACGCGCGCCTTCGCTGAATAGCCAGCGCCCGACCCGCGTGTTTTGACAATTTCTGTGCCACGGACTTAGCTGCGGCGCTTTCACGAAGAAGCCACCAGCCGGCGTGCCGACTGATGGCCTAATGCGTTGAAAACTTCTGGTTAGTTCCCTAAGTCCTGAAAAAACAAGGCGAACGACAATACTTGCTAAGAAGCACATCCTGCCGGCGTTGTGAGGGAGCTTACTGCCGATGGGGCGGAACTGTGCCCACGCCATTGAGGCGCTGACTTAGCTAGATGCTATGAGTGTTTCAACTCAACACGCAACTAGGCATTGGCCAGGGCGCGGTCGAGGTGCACATAGCCGCCATCGACGTGCAGAATCTGCCCCGTAGTGTGGCTGCTGCGCGCCGAGAGCAGGAAGGCCGTGGTGTTAGCGATTTCCTCGGCCGTGGTCATGCGGTTTTCCAGCGGAATCTTGCTGGTGATTTCGCGCAGCTTCTCCTCGGGATTGGACAGCGTCGCAATCCAGGTTTCGTAGGCGGGCGTCCAGCACTCGGCTACCACCACGGCATTTACCCGGATGCCGTGTTTGAGGAGCTCTACCGCCCACTCACGGGTGAGCGCGTTGCGCCCGCCGTTGGCCGCGGCGTAGGCCGAGGTGTTGCCCTGGCCGGTTTCGGCCGTCTTGGATGAGATGTTGACGATGGCACCTTTGCTCTTGATGAGCTCAGGCAGGGCATGGTGAGCCATGAGGTAGTAATGCACCACGTTGCGGTGCAGACTCTGCATAAAGCGCTCATAGTCGCCGCTTTCGAGCCCGACCCCATCGTTAACACCGGCATTATTTACCAGCCCGTCGATGCGGCCAAACTGCGCTACTACCTCCGCTACGGCGCTGGCGCACGCGGCAGGCTCGGCTAGCTCGGCCACCACTTGCCCGGCACGACCACCCGCGGCCGTGATGGCAGCTACGGCCTGCTCATTGTCGGCGGCATTGCGGCCCACAATGACGGGCACCGCGCCTTCGCGGGCCAGCACCTGCGCAATGCCTTCCCCGATGCCCTTGGCCCCACCGGTCACGATGATAACCTTATCCTGAAGCTGTAAATCCATCCTTGTTAAGTAGCAATTATCGATGAGCAAAGAAAGCCATTATGCGGAGCGCAGCGAAGCATGACCTAGTCTCAAACACTTAAGCCGTAGAAGCGCGCTGCGTTGTCGCCCCAAAACTGCGCCTGCTCGGTGGGTGTGAACGGCGCTAAGTAGTCTTCTAGCAGACCTAGGGCCCGGCTATAGCCGCCGGCCACGTTGCACACCGGCCAGTCGGAGCCGTAGAGCACGCGCTCGGGGCCGAAGGCGGCAAACACCACGTCGAGGTAGGGGCGAAAATCCTGCGGCTGCCAGTGCTGCCAGTCGGCCTCCGTCACGAGGCCCGACACCTTACAGCACACGTTTTCGTGCGCGGCCAGCCGCCGAATGTCTCGCATCCAATCGTCAATTTCTTGGGCTTTGATGGGCGGCTTGGCGATGTGGTCAACCACAAACGGCTGGTTGGGAAATGCCTGGGCCAACTGAGCGGCGTAGCCGAGTTGGTCAGGCAAAATCAACAAGTCATAAGTAAAGCCAAACTTCGCCAGCGCCCCAATGCCGCGCCGAAACGCGGGCGTCAGCATCAGCGCCCGGTCGGCTTCGCCCTGCAGCACGTGCCGGAAGCCTTTGAGCTTCGCGAACTGCTGGTAGTGACCTAGGCGTTCGGCCACCTTATCAGCCCGTAAATCGACCCAGCCCACCACGCCTTTCATGAAGTCGTGAGCATCGGCTAGCTCCAGCAGCCAGTCGGTTTCGGCTTCGCTCTGGCTGGCTTGCACGACCACGCAGCCATCGAGGGCGTGCTGCTGTAGCAGGGGGTGCAAGTCGGCGGGCAGGAAGTTGCGCTGGATGGCCGCCATGTCGGGCGTTATCCAGGCGTCGCGTACCGGGTCGAAGTGCCAGAAGTGCTGGTGAGCATCAATGCGCGGCATAGGCTTTCACTACTTGGCGCGAGGTACCTAGGCCATCAATACCCAGCTCAACTACGTCGCCGGGCTTGAGGTACACGGGCGGCTTAAAGCCTAGGCCCACGCCGGCCGGCGTGCCGGTCGAGATGATGTCGCCGGGCAGCAGGGTCATAAACTGGCTGAGGTAAGACACCAGGAAGGGAATCTTAAAAATGAGGTTGGCGGTGGTGCCGTCCTGCATCATCTGGCCGTTCACGGTCAGCCACAGGCGCAGGTTGTCTACGTCGCCTAGCTCGTCGGGCGTGGCCAGGAAGGGGCCCACTGGCGCAAAGGTGTCGCAGCCCTTGCCCTTGTCCCAGGTGCCGCTACGCTCAAGCTGAAACTCGCGCTCCGACACGTCGTTGTGCAGCACGTAGCCCGCAATGTACTGCTCGGCATCAGCCTCTTCTACGTAGGAGGCACGCTTGCCAATGACCACGGCTAGCTCCACTTCCCAGTCGGTTTTTACCGAGTTTTTGGGAATGATGATGTCGTCGTTGGGCCCCACGTAGGCCGTGGTCGATTTCATAAACAGCACCGGCTCGGCTGGGGGCGTGGCGCCGGTTTCCTTGGCGTGGTCGGCGTAGTTGAGGCCGATGCACAGGATTTTGGAAGGGCGCGCTATGGGCGGCCCTAGGCGCTCACTATCCGCTACCTGCGGCAACTGGCCTTCGTGGCTTTGCACAAAAGCGGCGAGCCGGGTTAGGCCATCAGTAGCGAAGAATTCTTCGGTATAGTCCTGGCCAAACGCCGATACGTCATAGCGCTGGTCGTGGAGAAGTACACCGGGTTTTTCCTGGCCGGGCTGGCCGTAGCGAATGAGTTTCATGAAGCTAAGTAAATGTTGCGTATTAAAATCGTTGTCATGCAGCGCGTAGCGAAGCACCTCGCGTGCTGACGTCTACTAGCGTTAGGATTCACTGCACCACGCGAGATGCTTCGCTGCGCGCTGCATGACTTACGTGTTGAGCTTGATGAAGCCGCCGTCGAGCGGGTAGTCGCAGCCCGTCACGAAGCCGGCCTCGTCAGAGCAGAGGTAGAGCGCCAAGGCGGCCACCTCGTCGGGCTGGCCCATGCGGCCGATGGGCTGACTTTTTGAAAGCTTATCGAAAATTTCGTCCTCGCGGCCAGCGTAGTTTTTGGCAATGAAGCCATCGACAAAGGGCGTGTGCACCCGCGCCGGTGAGATGCTGTTGCAGCGAATATTGCTGCCTAGGTAGTCGCGCGCCACCGAGAGCGTCATGGCAAAGATGGCGCCCTTGCTCATGGAGTAGGCAAAGCGGTCGGTGAGGCCCACGTGCGCCGCAATGCTGGCCATGTTCACGATGGCCCCGCCGCCCTGCGCCTTCATCAGCGGCACGGCCGCAAATAGACAATTGTAGGCGCCTTTCACGTTGACTTGGTACACGCGCTCAAAGTCAGCTTCGGGGGTTGTTTCTACATTGCCGACGTGCGCAATGCCCGCGTTATTCACTAGCACATCGACCTGGCCGATGGCTTGGAAAGCGGCCACCACCTGCGCCTGCTGGCTGACATCGGCCGCGTGCACGTGGGCCGTGCCGCCAGCCTGCCTGATTTCGTCGGCCACCTGCTGGCCGGCTTCGGCCGTCAGCTCGATGATGTGCACCTCTGCGCCCTGGCGAGCAAAAAGTAGGGAAATGGCCCGGCCAATGCCGCTGCCACCCCCCGTAATGACGGCCTTTTTGTTGGTTAAACTAAACATGACTAAGGAAGCTCCGGGCCGCTGGAAGCGGCTAATGAATGACCAAAAGAAGCAATAAACGTCGGCAAGCTCAGCATAACCGGTGAAAGAAACTGAAATCAGGCCCTAGGTAGGAGGGCATTAGGAGGGAGGAGCCAAGCAGTCAATTACTAAGGTGGCAGGGCCTAGGGACTGTGCGCAGTCGTCGGAATTGTACTTGAGTTAGCGAAGCTGAAAAGAATACCCGTCATGCTTCGCTGCGCGCTGCATGACCTTCTTTTTACTTTCTTTTATTGGAATACTCTTGCGAGCACCGCGAAGCGATTACATCCACTAAATAGCCCCTAGGTGGGAAGTTAGCCTCCAAGCCAACGTCGAAAGACTTGTAAAGCAACTAGGTTTGTGCTCCTTCCCAGCCCAACTCTAACCTGCATGCAGCCAACGCCGCTCCCTACCAAACCCCATTATCCCATCCTTGACGGCCTGCGGGGCGTGGCGGCGCTCATAGTCGTGGCCTTTCACTTGTGCGAGGCGCACGCCACCAGCCACCTCGACCAGGTGATTAACCACGGCTACCTGGCGGTGGATTTCTTCTTTCTGCTGTCAGGGTTCGTGATTGGCTACGCCTACGACGACCGGTGGGGCCGCCTCACAGTGGGCAGTTGCTTCAAGCGGCGGCTGGTGCGGCTGCAACCCATGGTGGTGCTAGGCATGGTGATAGGGGCGGCGATGTACTATTTCCAGGCGTCGGCGCTGTTCCCCATCATCGGCCAAACGCCGGTGTGGAAGATGCTGCTGGTCATGCTCCTAGGTTGCTTTATGGTGCCGGTACCGGTTTCGCTCGACATTCGGGGTTGGCACGAAACGTATCCGCTCGACGGGCCGGGCTGGTCGCTGTTTTTCGAGTACATAGCCAATGTGTTGTACGCCACCGTAGTGCGCCGCTTCTCTAATGTGGCGCTGGGCATCTTGGTGGTGCTGGCGGCGGGGGCGCTGCTGCACCTAGGCCTCACCAGCCCGCAGGGCGATGTTATCGGGGGCTGGTCGCTAGAGCCTGAGCAGCTGCACATCGGCTTCGCGCGCATGACGTATCCGTTTTTTGCGGGGCTGCTGCTGTTTCGGCTGGCCCGGTTGCGGCCGGTGCAAAATGCCTTTTTATGGTGCAGCCTGGCGGTAGTGGTCGTGCTGGCCATGCCCCGCATCGGCAGCCCCACGCAGCTCTGGCAAAATGGGCTCTACGATGCGCTTTGCATCATTTTCGTCTTCCCCGCTATCATCTTCTTCGGGGCCAGCGGGGCGGTGCGCTCGGGCGCGGCCCAGCGTCTGTGCCGCTTCCTAGGTGATATTTCGTACCCAATTTACATCACGCACTACCCGCTCATCTACACCTACACGGCCTGGGTCGCTACCCACAAAGTGTCCTTGCGCGAGGGCTTGCCCGTGGCGGCGCTGGTCTATCTAGCGGCGGTGGCGCTGGCGTATGGGTGCTTGAAGTTTTACGATGAGCCGGTGCGGGAGTGGTTGAGGAAGAAAGTATTGGTGGGTGATGGTGAAGCTAGGGCAGCAAAAGTTTCTGTTGTGTCGAAGTGAAGTAAGAAGACGTACTATCGTTTAAATTTAGAAAAATCAAAAAATGGCATTTCCTTTCGGTATAAGCGTAAACCTTACTCAATCACGTATAGCAGGTATTAATAATCCTACTATAAGGGTTTACAGTGGAATTACAACATTTCTAGGTCCGAATGGCTCGGGTAAAACGCAGTTATTACGCGGTCTAAAAATGAGCTTGCATCAATATGCGAATGGTAAAAAAATAAGATATATTTCTGCTGGTAGATTAGGGCCTATGGAAGTGTATAGGTCTGACTATGACGGATATAGAGGGCACAATCCGTCATTTGACGATGCGCAATTCGGTAGTAAAGGCGATGTTGTAAGAAGGCATCTGAATGAAACAGTTATTGGTGATTTTGCAACCTTAGCTGAAAGGCCTGATATCTTAATTAAGGTGCAGGAAAGATTGAGGAAATTATTCAAAAGAGATTTGCTTATCGATTGGGATGGAGGGACATTGAAGGTGTTCTTTTCTAGATTCGAGCAAATTGCAGGTGATAATTATTCTTCAGCGCGAGAAGCCAGTGGACTATTGCATCTGGTGGCAGTATTGTCTGCTCTATATGACGATGAAGTTGGTTGTCTATTAATTGATGAACCAGAAGTTTCTCTTCATCCTCAATTACAATCATTTCTATTGGGTGAAATTATAAAAGTTGCAGGTTATCCATCTGAGTCAGGAAAAAACTAATCTTTATATCAACTCATTCGACTGAATTTATACAATTAAATTCAGTTAGCCAATTGGCTTCCATTGTGTTCTGTGAAGACGTTATGAAAGAGCCAATTCAAATAGACCCAACTATTAGCGAGTTTCAAAACAGAAAGCTACAAGCTTTATTAACAAGATTAGGCCAAGAGCATAAGCTTGCCTTGTTTTGTCATACTCCATTACTGGTCGAAGGGCCTAGTGATGAAATTATTTGCTCAGCTTTAAGTCGAAAGCTAGGCCTGAATTTGGAAGCAGCAGGCTCTCAAATACTGCCTGTAACAGGAAAAGGTCAATTTGCTATTGTAGTAAAGCTATTTAGATTAATTGGCAAAGTGCCTGCTCTACTTGCAGATGCAGACGCAATAACAGATGATTTAGATATAATATCTGTTTTCACTAATCAAGCACTAGCTAATAAAATTGCTAGTGAAATGGGTCATAGAGATGCTCCTAAATTTGCGAAGGATATTTATGATGATTTTTGCAAAATTGTACTGAGTAATTGGGATGACTTGAAAGTGTATTGCGCAACTCATTACTACTGGGTTAATCGTGATATGTCTAAAGATGAAGTAATTGCAAAAAGAAGAAGCGTCTTTTGTTGGTTAATGAGTAACGGGCCTGATTCGCTGGGCAATATTAATAATGCTGGCGAGTGGACATCTATAAGAAATAGATTAATTACATTGCTAGATTTCTTAGAAAGATTGGGTTGTTTTATCTTGAGAAAAGGCACTATTGAAGCTTACTATAAGCATGCCGCAACATTGACTAATGACCAAAAGCCCAACGCTGCTTCATATGAAGTTAACGGCCTTTTGGAAGATTCAGTAATAGATGTTAAAGTTCATTACTGTGACATAGTCCGCTCTATGGTTTTCTGTTCATCAGCTAAGGAGATAAATGAATCTGAAGCGATACGTGATTTGCTTCTTGCCATTGTTTCACCTGCTCTCGCATCGATAAATAGCAATACGACGGAAGCAGAATTAAGGGCCTATTCAAATAATTTATTCGGAGCAAAGTCGAGCTTATTTCATCTTAGCGTTTTAACTGAAAATAATGATGTGTATTTGAATGTCGATATATCTTCAAAAATACTTGATGTTCTAGGCTTTCCACTTAAAATAAAGAAAGGTTCAAATCCAATTGAGGTAGTGAATACTGCGCTAAGACTCATTTAGATTCTAGTATGAGTAACAGCCAATATAAAATGCACCCTCGGACAGCCGGCCCAGTGGCTGAGGTGCTTGCTCCCGTTCAGCGCCGGCAACCTAGGAAGGACAGGACTATATTACCCGCCGAATCCACCCGGGTCGCCCTTGGGTTGGTTGTCGAGGTTGCTGTTGGGCTTATTGGTACCTAGGAACCACGTGAAGCCGAGGTAGCCCACGCGGGTTTCGTACTTGGTTTGCAGGTCGGTGCTGAGGTTGGGGGCCCCGAGCTGGGTGCGCTGGCGGCGCGTGTTGAAGAGGTCGCTCACGCGCAGCGTGAGGGCCGCCCGGTCTTGGAAGAGACGTTGGCGCAGGGCCACATCGACCCCGTACACGGCCAGCACGCGACCCTGCGGCACCACCTGCGGAGCGCGGTAAGTACCGCTGAGCTGCGCGGCCAGCGTCTTGGTCGGGCTGAAGGTGTTGAGCAGATAGGCCGTGCCGGTGAGGTTGGCGCGGGTGCCGTCGCCGGTGTAGCTAGCCACCTGGTTGCGGTAGAACGAGCCGTTGGCAACGAGTTTCCACCACTTGGTGAGGGTCTGCGTCAGCGAAAGCTCTAGCCCGTAGCTGATGGTGCCCCCGAAGTTAGCGTAGCTGGTGCGGGTGATAAAATCGGGCTGGCCGCTGAGGCGAGTGGCTAGCGTATCGACGGTGCGCAGGCTCTGAATGGCCTGGCTGGCAAAGCGCCCAAACAGTGTAGTGCTCAGCGTAGTGGACTTCCAAGTTGCCTGGTGGCCCAGTTCGGCCACGTGCACGTACTCGGGGCGCAGGTCGGGGTTGCCGACCACGTAGTTGCGCGCATCGGAGTAGATGGGCAGGGCCACAATTTGCAGGAAATTGGGCCGGTTGAGACGGCGGGCGTAGCTGAGCTGCAGGCGCTGGTCGTGGGGCAGCGCCCGCGCCACGGTGGCCGACGGAAACAAGTTGAAAATGCGCTGGCTAGCCGAGCCGCTGGGCTGCACCTGGGCTTGCAGCCCGGTAAACTCGGCCCGTAGCCCCGCCTGGTAGTCCCAGAGGCCGGCCTTGTGTTGGTAGGTGCCATAGGCCTGCGGAATAACTTGTTGGTAGCGATAGCGGTACGAGCCGGCCTCCTGCGGCACAAACTCGCCGCCCGCCGCGGGCTGCACCGCGTAGTCGGCCGTGCCAGGCGTCAGCATGATGTCGGTTTTCAGGCCCGCGCCCCAGCGGCGCTTGTCGCCTAGGGGGTGCACGTAGTCTAGCTGCGCCGAGGGCATGTGGATGGTCACGTCGAGGAACTGCCGGCGCGCCTGGCGGGCGTAGTCGGTGGGCCCGTCGAGCACGCGCTGCTCGGTGGTCACGGTGCCACCATCCAGGATGTACACGGCCCCGGCCGTGAGCTCGCGGCCGGGGTGGGTGGCCCAGGTGCGGCGGTAGTTGGTGGCCAGGCGTATGGTGTAGAGGTCGTCAGTTTCGAGGTTCTGGTTCTGCAGCGTGATAGCCGGGTCGGTGCCGCGCGTGAGCCGGGTTGTGAAATCGTTGGTTTGGCGCAGGTCGTTCTTATAAAATTCGGCGGTCAGGGTCAGGCTTTGCTCGGGGCGCAGGGCATAATCGACCCCTAGGCGCAGGGCCTCGTTGGCTTGGTGGCGGGCAGTGCGGCCGGCTTGGTCGGAGGCAGTGGTGCGGCCCTCGGCCGTGGCTACCTGCTGCAAGGCCGAGCTGCCCCGAAACTCATTGTTGAGCCCGTTTACATTACTGTAAAAATTGAACTTGCCCATCTTGCGGCCTAGGTTGAGCGAGGCGCTATACTTGTCGCGGGTGCCCACGGTGGCCAGCGCATCGCCGTTCCAGCCCTCCTGAGTTTGCTTTTTCTGCACCAAGTTGATGATGCCGCCCGTGCCCTGGGCCGAGTACCGGGCACCGGGATTGGTAATGACCTCTATGGTTTCGAGGCGGCTGGCGGGCAGCTGGTCTAGGCGCAGGCTGCTGGGCGCGGGCTTGCCATCGAGGTATAGCGTCACGCCCGCATTGCCGCGCAAGCTCACCTGGCCGTTCTCATCTACGGCCACCGAAGGCACTTTTTGCAGCACATCGGCCGCCGTACCGCCCACGCTGTTCAGGTCCTTGCTGACATTGATGACTTTCTTGTCTAGGTCGTCGATGATGGCCGCCTTTTCGGCCTGCACCACCACGCTGCCGAGCTGCACGGCCGCCGGGGCCACCTGCCACTCACCTAAGCGAAGCACCGGAGTAGCCGCATCCAGCACGACGGGCCGGCTGCTGGGCCGGTAGCCTAGTGCCTCAGCCCGCAGCACGTATCGCCCTAGGGGTACTTTGGCTAAGGTAAAGCTGCCTTTTTCAGAGGTTTGAGTATTGGCTACCACGGCCGAATCGGGCAGCCGCCGCAACAGTACATTAGCAAAGGGCAACGGCTGGCGCGTGCCTTGGTCGAGCAGGGTGCCCGATACTTCACCTAGGGTCTGTGCGCATAGCGAGCCTGGTAGCAAGGCTAGCAATAGCAGCGCGAGCACACCAAGCCGCTGTGCATTCAGCTGGGCCGCTTGCCAACAGCGGGCTGGCAGTATAGAGCTGGCGAGGCTGCCAAATATTGCAAATAGTTGATTAATAATGTTGTTTATTATGCAAGCTACCAGGCAATACCTAGTAAAAAGTGCTGAGTGTACCTGCTGGCTCATCAGGGTTGATAGTTAAGGTGACAGAAAAAGGAATGGCTGGGACAGTAGCAGCCCAGGCTCAGCCGCTACCTAAGAGCGGTTAAGGGCTAAAAAGACACAAGTAGCAGACCTAGGCGCGGAGGCTATTTAGCCTGGCGGCGCAGAAAGAAATAATAGGCCAGAAACCCAAACGCCGTGCTGAAAAGCATGATGATAAGCGAGTGTAGGCCCAGGGGCATCGACCAGTTGCAAAGCGCGAGCCCAGCGCCGGTGCTGAGCAGCAGCGCTATCCATTTCACTACTTTATTCAGCTCGTCCTGGGGGCTGGGTAGCAGGCGCTCCACCATGCTATCCGACACGGGAGCGGCCATGATTTGGCGCTTCAGCAGGTAGTTCAGCACCGTTTTTATGGCGCCCAGCACGAAGCTGCACAGCAGGTAAAACCCAAACACAGGCAGAAAAATCTGTTTAGCGTAGGGGTATAGCGCGCCGAAATCGGAGGGCATGGAGGTGGCCTGAGCCGCGGCGCCCCCGGCAGTCAGGCAGCACAGCAGGAGCAGCAGAGAGCATTTCATAAGGGAGAAAATAGGGGCGATACCGGATTAGACCGGCTCGCGCTATTCGGGTTGCAAAAAATTAGGAAAAAGTGAGCAGGCGCAGGTGGCGACGGTGCTGGGCCAGCAGTTCCAAGCCCTGCCCGGCCGCGAACACCGCCGCCACTAGGCCTAGGCCAGCCCCCAGCACGGTAAACAGGCCCTGCACCGCCTGCGCCAGCACGCCACCAAACAGCACTAGAAACACGACGACCACCCCCACCACCAAGGCAGCTACGCCGCCGAGCACCCACGGCGAGGCCGGCTGCGCCCTAGGTAGCTGCGCCAGCACGCTGGCCGTGAGGTCAAAGCTGAAAGCCGGGGACGGCAACTGGGCCGCCGCTCCAAACAGCTGCCGGTAGGTAGTTACCCGGCCCTGGCACAAGCCGCAGCCGCGTAGGTGGGCAGCCTGGGCCGCCGGGAGTAACGCCGCCGATTCGGCAGCTTCTTGCAGGGCGCGTTCGGAAAGGTGGGGGCTGGTGGTCATAGGTCGTGGCGGTGATAGCGGGCCAGGAGATGCTGCTTGAGCTGCTTCCGGGCCCGGAAGAGGTAATTTTTCACGGTGCCGTCGGGCAGCGAGGTTATCTGGGCAATTTCCTCGTAGCTCAGTTCTTGCTGATGATACAAGGAAATGAGTGTGCGATAGAGCGGCGGCAGCTGCTCGATGGCCGCGCCGAGAATACCTGCCAGGTCCTGGTCGAACAGGGCCGTTTCGGGGTCGTCGGAGGTAGCGGGGGGCAGGGCGCGGCGACCATCTTCGGCTGCGTCGTCGGGCACGGCTTCGGCGGGGTCGAGCAGTACCAACTGCTTCTTTTCGAGGTAGTGCAGGCAGGTATTGTAAGTGACCTGGCCGACCCAGGTCGAGAGCTTGGCTTGAAACTTAAAGCCGGCTAGGTTCTTAAAAACCTTGAGATAAACTTCTTGCGCTAGGTCGGGGCGGTCGGCGGGGTGCCGAATCATCTTGAATATTAGCTGCGTGACCAGCCCTTCGGTGCGCTGCACCACCTGCCCAAACGCCGCCGTGTTGCCGCCCAGTACTTGGGCCACAAGCTGCTGGTCGGTAGCGGAGGAGGTGGGCAGGGTGCGCATCTAGGCATGAGACCGGGCAGTGAAAATTATGTTGCACTAGGGCACATGGGCCACAAAAAAATCGACTGCCCTAGGTAGACAGCCGGTCTTTGTATCCCTAGGTTGCTTCGCAAAGAGGCAGATTGCTAAGGCTGTTTTATGCAAAGTCGCTAATTAAGTCTCGAAAATCGAAAACCAGCGTCTGTCATGCAGCGCGTAGCGAAGCATCTCGCGTGGCGCAGTAATCCCAAACCTTAGCAACGGTGCGAGCGAGATGCTTCGCTACGCGCTGCATGACAGATGCTGGTTTTCAACTGTTTAAATAACCTTATTAAAAGGCTCTAAGACCTTACACCAAGCGCCCCTTTACCCGGTAGCCGTACAGCCCAAATAGCAGTACCACCACGAAGCAGGCCAGCGGCACCACGTAGCCCGCCTGAATGGCATCGCCTTGCAAATCAATGACTGTGCCCATGAGGTAGGGCATGGCGGCCCCACCCACTATCGACATCACGAGCCACGATGAGCCGGGCTTGGTGTCGTCGCCCAGGCCGGCCAGGCCCAGCGAGAAAATGGTGGGAAACATGATGGACATGAAGAAACCCAGCCCGCCCAACGCGTAAATAACGTAGGCGCCATTGCCGAGCACTGCCACGCCGCACAGCGCAATGGCAATGACCGCATAAATCGAGAGCAGCCGCTGCGACGACACGTATTTCAGCAGGGCCGTACCGATGAAGCGCCCCGCCGTGAACAGCAGGCCGTAGAGCCCTAGGTAGTAGCCCGCGGTCTTTTCGTCGAGCCCGCCACCCTGCTTGGCCATGCGGATAAAAAAGCTGGTGACGCACACCTGCGCCCCCACGTAGCAAAACTGCGTCACCACGGCCCAGGTGAGATGCCGGTGCCGCAGCACCGAAAAGAAGCCGCCACCCGCCGACGGCTCGCTTTCCGCGGCCCGCACCTCGGGCAAGGACACCAAGTAGAACAGTAGGGCCACCACCAGCAACACCACGCCCAGCGTGATGTAGGGCAGCTTCACGGCTGCCGCCTCGTGCCCTAGGTAGGCCAGGCGCGTGGCTTCGGGCATGGCCGCCAGCTGCGCGGCGCTGTACTCTTTGCCCGATAAAATGAGGCGCGTGCCCACTACCGGCGCAATTATCGCCGACAGCCCGTTGAAGGCTTGCGCTAGGTTGAGCCGGCCCGTGGCCCCCTCCGGCGACCCCAGCACGGCGGCATAAGGATTGGCCGCTGTTTCGAGGGTAGTAAGGCCGCAGCCGATAATGAACAAGGCCGTGAGAAACAGCGCGTAGGACCGCGCCCCCGCGGCCGGCACAAACAAAAAGGCTCCCGCCGCAAACGTCACCAGCCCAATGATAATGCTGTTTTTGTATCCCACCCGCTTGAGCAGCATCCCGGCCGGAATAGCCATCAGAAAGTAAGCCAGAAACACGGCGGTATCGACTAGCGTCGATTGCCGGTTGTCGAGCTGGCAAGCTTTTTTGAGGTGCGGAATCAGAATGGAGTCTAGGTTATGCGCCATGCCCCACAAAAAGAACACGCAGGTAACCAGAATGAACGGAAACAAAAAGCGCTGGCTGCCAGCAGGATTCGGTGCTAAGGTGGCGGCAGGCGCGGAGCCGGGGGCGAGGGCCATAGGGTGGGAGTATGGAATGAAAACGTAGAGAGAAGTACAGCCACGTTGCTGGGCGCAACGAAGCCTCGCACCCGCCGCAACAATCAATGCCACGGGCAACACGGCGGGCAAGATACTGCGCTGCGCTTAGCAGCGCAGCTTTTTAGCAGTTGCGTTAGTGCTATAGCTTCCTCAATTATGCCTGTATAAATAGGTGCCGACCGGCCTTACCTAGGAGCAGCTAGCGGGTAGTGATATGAGTATGGGTAGCGACGCCACGAGTAGAGCTTCAGAGTCGAATCTATACTCAGACTGCTAAGTAGCCCTAGCATGGCGGCTCTTTTCGCAAGAATAAACCATCTCGCTAGTACTCTTCCTTGATTTGCGTAACCGCCAGATTATTATATATTAAAAACTGTCATGCTGAGCTTGCGAAGCATCTTATCACGCTAAGGGAGTCGTTCTAGCGTGATAAGATGCTTCGCAAGCTCAGCATGACAGTAGAAAGGATATTTTAGAGAAACCTAAACCCTTAATAGTCAATCCTAAATAGAAAGAGCCCACAAGCCAGCGTTAGCGGCCTGTGGGCTCTTATTGGAAGGTAGAGTAAGTGGTAGTAAGACTTGGTTAACCCGACGTTTAGGTCGGCTCTGCTAAAGGCGTAAAGCCAGGGCGGCATAGCTGCTTGGGCAGTGCTGGACGCTTAGCTTTTAGACGGTGCAGTTGTTTCTAAGTAATATACAACTTCATCTATAGTCAGGCGGCCTTGCACAAACTGGTTGAGCAGGTGCTGCTGAGCGGGCTCGGTGGTATAAGCAGTTCCTTGCTTATAAGAAATAACGGCTTTAATCAAGCGTTGGCGGCTTTGCTCCGTGACGAGTGCAGTGACGGGCAAAGATTGTTGGGCGGGATAGGTATAGTTCATAAACTAAAGTTATAGAATAAAACTGAGCGTTGATACTTCTTTCGTACAATTATTTTAAAAAGATAACATTGGCCAAGCTTAATTCACTTGGTTTTTATTATTTTCATCCAATAGTTCAATTACGCGGTCAATAGTTAGCACGCCTTGGATATACTGTTGTAGAAGGCGTTCTTCGTAGAGGCTGGGCGTAAGAGAGGTGGTTTTAGTCCAGGAAAGGGCTGCAGCCACCATGTCGCGCCGTTCTTGTTCGCTTTTCATTAGATAATTTTATAAGTAGTTAGAAGGTGTAAAAGTAAGGAAAAATACTATTCGGATGATGAAAAATTTCCGATTCTCATCTAGAATTTTCAGCCGTATTAGTATCTCAGCATGAGGTGCTCACGAGCCAAGCAAAGCGGCCCGCGTAAGCAGTCTCCTACCGAAAACTGTACCAAAAAGCAGCTATTTATGTAAATAGCTCTTGTAAGACCCTAGTCGATAGTATTTTATAATTTAATAAGGCTGCGGAGCCTCGCAGCCTCGGGCAGCGCGCTAGGAAAGCCCTAGGCGGGCCAAGCAGCCAGCAATGCCTGGGCCGCTTGCCGGCCACTGACCAGCGCTGCTTCGACGGTGCCACCGGCGGGCCCTTCGTAGAGGCCTTCACCGGCCCAGTACAGCGTGTTGGCTACGGGGGCGGCGAGCACGGCACGGGCGGCGGGCGACCCCACCGTGGGGTAGGAGTAGGCCCCATAGGCATAGGCCTCGGCTCCCCAGTTGCGGACGTAGCTGCCGCAGAGCTGGGCTTGCAGTTCGGCCACGGGAGTGTGCAGAAGCTGCGCCAATGAGCCTAGAGCCAGGTGCAGCAGCGCATCGGCCGAGGCGCTGCGCAGGCGCTGGGCAGCGGGTCCGGCAACCCAGCCCGTGAGCAGGGGGCGCGGGTCGGGGAACTGGCTCCACCAGGTAGGCACTGGCGCTTCGGAAAGCAAAAACTCAAGCTCGGGCAGCGTGTCTTGCCAGAAGGCGGTGCGGAACTCAAGCACAACCTTGATAACTTCCCCAAACCCAAGCTGGGCGGCCGCCGCCCGGTGGGCTGGCAGGTCGGGGTTAAAGCCTATGTAGCCGGGCTGCCCGGCAGGCCGCTGCCACACGCCTAGCGGCACGGTACATAGCACGCGCTGGGCGCGGTAGGTGGCGCCAGTGGTGGCCACTACCTCGGCATGGCCTGGCTGCCAGCGCACTTCTTGCACGGGCGTGGCTAGGTGTATGATAGCTCCAGCGGCCTGGGCCTGCTCGGCTAGCCAGCTCAGCAGTGGCCCGTAGCCGCCCTCGGGGCGGGGCGAGTCTTCGGCGCCGCCGGCCTGCCACTCGTCGCGCAGGGCCCAGGAGCTCACGCGTTGCGCATCGGCCGCGTCGTAGCCCTCGGCAAACTGAATGGCGGCGGTGCGCAGCTCGGCATGGGCCGGCCCCGGAAACTCGCGGGCCAGAAAATCGGCCAGCGGCAGGTCTTCCTGTAGTTCTTCGAGCTTGGCCAGCACCTGGGGCAGGTGGGCAAAAAAATCTGCGTCGTCCCGGGCTTCGCCCTCGCGCACCACATAGGTGCGGCCCGCCGTGTCTTGCCAGCCCTGGCCCGCCTCCGTGAGCAGGGCGCGGGTGAGGGGTACCTCGCCGTGCATAAACTCGGCCCCCGCCTCGATGGGCTGCGTGAAGCCCGCGGGCGTAAGCGTGTGGGCCCGGCCCCCTAGGTAGTCGCGCGCCTCTAGTAGCAGCACGCGCAGGCCCGCGGTGGCTAGGTCGCGAGCGGCCAGCAGCCCCGCTGCCCCGGCGCCGATAAGGAGCACGTCGGTGTCGTAGGTAGAAGAGCTGGCGGCCATGGTAGCGAAGAAAGTTAGACCTGTAAAGTAACGCCTGCGCGGCCGGAGTGCCTTCCCCAGGCCACTGAGTGTAGCCTAGGGAAGGTGGTAGCTATGGCTAGGTAAAGAAATAAAGCGTGTAAGTAAATCGTGGCTTAAAGCGGGAGTAGTACTCCTGGTCGCGCCGCTTATTTCGACAAGTAGCTGCTTAGTACTGGGCCAGTGTAGCAGTGTTTGTTTTCTTTGTGCGCTACCATCTTACCTTTTCCTGCATGTCCCTCTCTACGCTTGGCGCCACGTGGCGCACTGCTCTTGCCCGCGCCCGGGGGCCACATTATCTGCTGGCCGGTTTGCTAGCAGCCCTAGGTGGGCTGGCACCCACGCCCAGCCTGGCGCAGGCGCCCACCCGCCCCGTAGAGGTAATGGTCCTGGGCTGCGACCACCTGGCCCAGTTGTACACGGCCCAAGACCCTAGGTCAGACGTGCTCAGCCCCAAGAAGCAGGCTGAGTTGGCCCAACTGCGAGCCCAACTGCGACGCTTTCAGCCCGACCTCATTTTAGTAGAAGCCGAGCCCAAGGAGCAGCCGCAGCTCGATAGCCTGTATGCCGCCTACCAGCAGGGCCAGCTACAGCTGGCGGCTTTGCCCTACGGGCGCAGCGAGCGCTACCAAATCGGGTTTGCGCTGGCGAAGGAGCTGCACCTGCCGGCACCCCAAGGGGTTGACTACATGACCTCTACTTCGCAGGGGCTGCTGAGCACCGGCCGCAATATTGCGGTGTTCAAGCAGGGGCTGCAAGAGCTGCAAGCGGCGGCCCGGCCCCTGCGGCGCCAGGTGCAGCACGACAGCCTATCTGTCTATGAATATCTGGCCCTTATCAACCAGCCGGCTCTGGTGGCGCTGAGCCACCGGGCGCTGTTCAACACGCCAGCGTACGTGACGAGCGGCACGTTTTCGGCCAGCGGTACCAATACCAACGACCTAGGGCGGGTAGACACCGCTTATATAGGGGCGCACTATATCACGCTGTTTTACAACCGCAATCTCAAAATTTATTCAAACCTGCTACGGGCCCAGCAAAAGACCCGCGCACAGCGCTTGTTGGTGATATTCGGCCAAAACCACGTGAAGGTGCAGGAAGAATTGCTGAGCGCTAACCCCACCTACCGCGTTGTGCCCGCGCACACCTATCTCAAGGCCCCAGCCCGGCCGCGAGCTAAAGCCAGGAAAGCCAGCTAGCGGGCATCAGCGGGGTAAATACTGGCGTAGATACCGGCGCGCGGGTGCATCTACCCCTACCAGTACTAGGTAGGCCAGCAGCAGCAAAAGCAAGGTGCCTACCGGAATCCACAGCACCTGGGTCTGGAACGAAGGCTTTACCTTTTCGAGGTAGCTTAAAAAGAGCCACAGAAATGGGTAGTGAACCATGTAGAGCGGGTACGAAAGCTCGCCGCTCCAGTGGCAGACGGTGGCCCACCGCGCCGAAACCTGGGCCCCGGCCCCTAGGGCCACCAGCACCGGAAAATAAAGCAAGACCACAACGGGCTCCAACAGCCAGTTGGCCGCTGGCACAAAGGGTAGTATAAAGGCCAGCAGCAACAGCGCGCCCAAAGCCGGAAAGCCCAAGCGCGTAGGCAGGATAGCGCCGGCCCGGTACAGAGCCAGGCCGAGCAGGAAAGAAGCCGCCATCCGCACGGCGCCGCCCCAAAACGTATTGCCGTCAAACCCTACCGCTAGGTTGCCCACGTGGGAGGCTTCGTAGCACAATGCCCCGGCGGCCACAGCGAGGAGCAGCCAAAGCGTAGTGGGGCGCACGTGCACCAGCCAAACTGCATAAAGCACATTGGCCATGTATTCCCAAAACAGCGACCAAGTGGGCGGATTGAGGTGAAACAAGTTGAAGTAGCGCTCGTGCACCAGCGGGTAGGGCACCAGTAGGGACGAAGACAGAAACATGCGCGCCGTGAGCCCCGGCCCGTAGGTGGCGTAGAGGTGGCTAAAAGGGTCGCCTACAAACGTAAGTAAGCCCAGTACCGAGCCCACCAGCACCAGCGGATGCAAGCGCACGAGCCGGCGCAGTAGAAAGGCACCCACGCCGATGCGCGCCAGCTTGGTGTCGTAGGCACTGCCGATGACAAAGCCCGAGAGGCAGAAGAAAAAATCAACGGCTAGGTAAGCATGGGCGATGAAACTACGGGTGTAGTCGGGCACCACAAACTCCATGAAGTGGAACACCACCACGGCCAGGGCCGCCAGCCCGCGCAAGCCATCCAAGACAACATAGTGCGGCGTAGAAGTAGCAGCCGGGGTGGCAGCAGTAGCAACGGGGGATGGGCTCATGCGGCAAAGAAAGGCCGAGTACTTGAATACCACTATGCTTGAGCTACCCAGCCACCTGCCGGCGCAGCGTCCCCTAGGTCTTCCTAAACTCCGCAGCCGCAGCAGGCTACTTATTGAGAAATACCAGCTGCCAGCGCCCGTGCTGCAGTTGGAGCTTAGTAACGGAGGCGTAGTCTATTTGCATGCGAAAGGCATTGCGCAGCGGAATTTCTAGGCAATGGCACACCAGTGCTCGGATGGTGCCGCCGTGCGTGAATACCAGCGTGGGCTCCTCCGCGGCAGTAGCTGTTAGCTCGTCGAGAAAAGCAGCGGCCCGCTGCTGCACTGCCCCGAAGGTTTCGCCCTGGGGTGGCGCTAGCGTCACGTAGTCGGCCATCCAGGGGGCAGTTTCGGCAGAAGGCAGCTCGGCCCACAGGCGGTTTTCCCAGGTGCCAAAGTTCATTTCGCGCAGCCGCTCGTCGGGTAGTATCTCGGTGGCTACGGTCTCGGCTAGGGCCTGGCAGCGCAGGGCAGGACTGCTGAATACCCGGTAGGGTGGCGGAGGTAATTTGGGTCGCAGCTGAGCTACTTCGGCGGTAAAGGTGTCAGCCAGCGGCACGTCGTAGTGGCCGTAGCAAATGCCAGGCGCCTGCACAGCCGTGTGGCGAATCAAATAAATTTCCATGCAAAACCAGCTAGTAAAAAAAGGTAGCAGCTCACCTCGGCCACCTGCTGAATGGCCCCTAGGCAGTCGCCGGTGTAGCCGCCAATCCAGCGCTGAAAGTAGCGGGCCAGGATGGTCTTAGCGACCGCCAGTGGCAGCAGCACCAGCAGCACGCCCGGCCGGTGCTGCCACGCCGCGTAGGCCAGCAAGGGCAACGCACCCAGCGTCAGGCCGGCAGCCAGCTCACCTAGGCGCATCTTTTTGGCGACGGGCTTGGCCTTGCTGTCCTCATTGGCGCGGGCGTAGTGGTGGCTGAAAATGCAAGTCAGCGCCGTGGCCCGGCTAAGGGGGTGGGCTACCAGCAGAGCCGGCACCACGGCCGCCGCTGGCAGCCCGCGCAGGGCCAAAAACTTGCCCGCCAGCAGCAGCCCTAGGCCAGCGGCACCGTAGGTGCCCAGGCGGCTGTCCTTCATGATGGCTAGTATTTTGTCCTGCGTCCAGCCGCCGCCAAAGCCGTCGCACACGTCGGCAAAGCCGTCTTCGTGAAACGCGCCGGTGAGCAGGATGCTCGCTACCATGCTCAGCAGCAGCGCCACGTCGGCGTTGCGAAACAGGAAGCTTGCCCCCGCAAAAACCCCGGCCGCCACGCCGCCCACCAGCCAGCCCACCAGCGGAAAATACACGGTGGCCTTATTGAGCAGCTCGTCGGAGTAGTCGACCCACGCGGGCACCGGCAGGCGGGTATAAAACTGCACCGCAAGCAGCAACAAACGAAGGTGGGCGCGCATGCACGTAACGAAGAAGCTTAGGTGCCGGAGTCGTCGCTCACGCCAGCGCTGGCAAAGGACGCCATTTCGTTGAGAAAATTGACGGCGGCCTGCACCAGCGGGTAGGCCAGGGCGCAGCCCGTGCCCTCGCCCAGGCGCAGCCCTAGGCGCAGCAGGGGCTGCCCGCCCAGCTCGGCCAGCAGCAGGCGGTGTCCCTGCTCGCCCGACTCGTGGCAGAACACGCAGTAGTTGAGCACGGCCGGAGCCAGCCGGGCCGCCACCAGCAGCGCCGCCGAAGCAATAAACCCGTCGATGAGCAGCAGCATCCGCCGCTCGGCGGCGCGCAGCATCGCCCCACACAGTTGCGCAATTTCAAAGCCCCCGAAAGTGGCCAGCACCGCTAGCGGGTCAGCGGGGTCTAGCGCCGGGTGGGCCGCCACGGCCTGCGTCAGGATGGCCAGCTTGCGGGCCACGCCCGCCGCGTCGAGGCCGGTGCCGCGGCCCACGCACTCGGCTAGCGGCCGGCCCGTGAGCAGGTGCATGAGCACGGCGGCCGAAGCCGTGTTGCCGATGCCCATCTCACCTAGGCCCAGTACGTTGCAGCCGGTGGCGTGTAGCTCGTCGGCCAGCCGGGCACCGCGCCCTAGGGCATCGGCGCACTGGGCGGCGGTCATGGCCGGGGTGTGGGCAAAGTTTTGGGTGCCCTCCGCTAGCTTCTCGTGGCGCACGGCGGGCAGGTCGGTCAGGCTGCCGCGCACGCCCGCATCCACGATAGTCAGGCCCAGCCCATTTTGGCGGCAAAACACGTTGATGGCAGCCCCGCCGCTGGCGAAGTTGCGCACCATCTGGTGCGTGACTTCGGGCGGGTACTGGCTGACACCGTCCTGGGCGATGCCGTGGTCGGCAGCGAATATCAATACGTGCGGTCGGCGCAGCTCAGGGGTCAGCGTCTGCTGCACCAGGGCGACTTGTTGGGCCAGGCTTTCGAGCTGACCTAGGGCCCCCAATGGCTTCGTCTTGGTGTCAATCTTATGCTGGATGGCGGCGGCTAGCGCCGGGTCGGGCGGGGTGATATTCCACTTCATTCGGCGGTGGGCTCGGTGGGGGCAGCAGGCTCGTCGGCTTTCTTAAAGCGCTTGTAGAGAAAGAGCTGCCACTTTTCTTCGGCCACGCCGGCTTGGTCCATCTCGGCGCGGGCCAAGGTGAAAAACAAGTCCGACAGGCGGTTGATATAGGCCGGAATGGCAGGGTCCACGGTGTCCACAGCCATCAGGCTTACTAGGCGGCGCTCGCCGCGGCGCATCTGGGTACGTACCACGTGGCACAGGGCCGATACCTCGTTGCCGCCCGGTAGCAGGAAGTAATCGGAGGCCGTTTTCATCGCGCCTTCCAGCTCATCAATCCACTCCTCACAAAACTGCGCCCCGTCGGTCGGCATGGGGTTGGGGTTGATTTTTTTGGCGTCGGATGGGCGTGCCAGGTGCGACATCATATCCATCATGTCCTTCTGAATCTTGTGCAGCTTGGGCTGCCAGGCGTGGTCGTTACCCAGCTTCACGCGCAGCAGTCCTAGGGTCGAATTGACCTCGTCGAGGGTGCCAAAGCACTCCACGCGTATGTCATTTTTGGAAACGCGCGAGCCGCCAAACAGGCCGGTAGTACCATCGTCACCTTTCTTAGTGTAGATTTTCATAAACTATTGATTTTAAATGCGTGGTAAATAAAAATGTCTGTTATGCTGAACGCAGTGAAGCATCTTGCTCGCTTGGCTGCTAATACATTGATTACTGCACCACGCGAGATGCTTCACTGCGTTCAGCATAACAGACATTTTTTTCGGTTCAGAACAAACTACTTAACCGTCAGCGGCAACCCCGATACCATGAAGATGGCGTGGTCGGCCCGCTGGGCAATGTACTGATTAAGCCAGCCTTGCAGGTCGGTAAACTTGCGGCCGGCCTCGGTAGTGGCGTGCAGGCCCATCCCGATTTCATTGGAAATAACTAGCAGCGTGCAGTCCTGGGTGAGCAGCTTGTCGAACTCGACCTGCGCCTGCGCCAAGGCGGTTTCGACCTCGTAGTTGGCGTCGGTAAAGAAGTTGGTGAGCCAGAGCGTCACGCAATCCAACACCACTACGCGGCCCCCTAGGTCGAGGCGACTGAGGTATTTCTCCTCCTCTAGGGTGGTCCAGCGGGCATCGCGGTCGGCCACGTGCCGGGCTATGCGCTGGCGGTGGTCGTCGTCCCAGGCCCGCGAGGTAGCCAGGTACACGGGGCTCGGGCTGAGCTGCAAGGCCAGGTCTTGGGCGTAGCGGCTCTTGCCCGAGCGCTGCCCGCCGGAGATGTAGTAGAGCACCACTAGAACGTGATGCTATAGCGGCCCGAAATATTGCGGCCCGGCAGGTTGTAGCCGCGCTTCTCGTAGTAGTTCTCGTCGGTTAGGTTGTTCACCAGCACCGAGATAGTGTGCTTGCCGGCAAAGGTGTAACCCGCCGAAAAGTCTAGGGTCATATAGCGCGGGTACTCGATTTGGGGCGAGCGCACATCCGTAAAATCCGTGTCCTGGCGGCGGCCCACGTAGTGGCCGGCCAGGCGGGCGCTCAGGCCATTGTGGGTGCTGGCATAGGCCACGCCGTAATTGCCGCTCAGCTTGGCTACGTTAAAAATGGCGCGGTTGGTCTGCGAGCCGTCCGGGTTGTTGGTCACGTCCTCGGCCTTGAAAATGCTCGTGCCGCCCGCAAATACGCGTAGCGAATAGCGGTTGTCGGTGAGCGCGCCGAAGTCGTAGCCCGCCTCGGCTTCGAGGCCGCGGATGCGGCTATCGTTGGCGTTCACGTAGGTGGTGCGCGAGGCTACGCGGTAGCCCTCGGGTGTGGTTTCGCCCACGGGGTTGGTGGTGCGGGTGGTGATGCGGTTTTGCACTTGGGTCGAGAAGAACGTCACGTCGGCCGAGAAGCCGCTGGTGGGCAGGCCGTAGCGCAGGCCAGCGTCCCAGGTTACGCTGCTCTCGTTTTTGAGGTCGGCGTTGCCTTGCGTGATAGATACTTGGCGGTTGGCGTTGGGCGTAGTTTGCGAGTAGCCAGCCACGTTGTAGGCGTCGGGCGTAACGTAGGCGCGGCCGATAGTAGCGTGCGCCCGTAGGCCCTGTACCAACTCAAACTGCGCCCCTAGGCTGGGGCTGAAGAAGGGGTTAGTGGTTTTGCCGGGGTTGAAGGTGGTGAGCAGGTCGGTCGCCTTCACATTGTAGGTGATGAAGTCGTAGCGCACGCCGGGCGTAATTATCAAACGGTCAGCCAAAAAGCTCAGTTGGCCCTGGGCGTAGATGCCCGTGGTATTCAGCTCGTAGTTCGGGTTAAAGGGCGCAATAGTGGCCCCCGTGGCATTAAAGCGCAGCGAGTTGCTGGTGGCCTCGTTGTGGTCCACGCCCACTGTAATGCTCTGGTTGCCCAGCTTGATAACGTCTTTTACCTGAATGCCTTTCCAGAGGTATTGGCTCTGAAACGAGCGGTAGGGCGCGATGGCCGTGTTGCCGTTGTAGAGGGTATTGTTGTTGTTGGCTTCCCTCGAGGTATAGCCGCGCACAAATAGCTGGTGGTTGGCGTAGTTGCCGGTGGCGCTCAGGTCGAGGTTTTGGCGCTCGATGTCCTTGGTAGTATTCCCTAGGTCGCCGTAAAAAATATCATTGGGCGACTGCACATTGCGGGCCACGAAGCGCTCGCCGCGCACGTCCACGTGCCAGTGGTCGCCGAGCTGGTAGCCTAGGCGCAGCGCCCCGGCGTAGTAGTTGAGCTTGGTCGAGCTGCGGCGCTGGTCGTCGGCGCGGGCGTCGTCGGTGGTGAGGGTGGTGCCGTCGGCATAGGTTTTGGTGGCGTAGTCGCCCTTGAGCCAGCGGCGGAAGATACCGCCCTGGCCCAGCTTGTAGTCCTGAGCGCGGTCGTACATCGACAGCGACAAGTCAAAATCGAGATTTTTGGTCAGGTTGCCGCCCGTGACGCCCCCAAACCGCAGCGTCTGATAGCTGCCGTATTCGGCGGAGAGCGTCGAGCGCACCGGCCCGCGCGAGTGGCGCGTAATCACGTTCACGACGCCGCCCATGGCCTGCGAGCCGTAGAGCGCCGAGGCCGGGCCTTTGAGCACTTCCACCCGCTCCACGCTACCTAGGTCGAGGGTGGCGAGGTTGCTGGTGCCAGCCGGGCGGCCGTCTACCAGTAGCAGGGCGCGCTGGTTGAGGCCGCTGGTTTGGGGCCGAAACCCGCGAATGCCGACCCCCGCCAGCAAACCGGGGTATTGGATGATGTCTACTGAGGCATTCTTCTTCAGCACGTCGGTAAACTCCTGGTTGGGCGTGGCCCGGATATCCCGCTGGCTGATAACCTGAATCTGCTGCGGCACGCGGCTGCGCTCAGTAGCCGAGCGCGTGGCCGTCACTACTACCTCGCTCAGGTTCTGCTGCTTGAGCGTGTCGGCCACCACCTGGGCCTGCGCCCCGCGCACGCTGCCCGCGGCTAGCAGCGCGGCTAGCGCTAGCTGAATTTCGAGGCGGCGGGCTTGCGAGTGCGGTTGGGGAAAATGTGGGTTCATAAATTTTTGCTAGCTGATAAAAAGCAGCGTGGATGATGGTGACTAGTAGGAGTAGGACTACCGGAGCCCGTTGTTAGCGGCGGGGCCAGCTAGTTGGCCACTTGGGGTTTGGCGCAGCGCACGCAGTAGCTCTTCCACTGTGGCATGGGTCTGGGGCGGCTGGCCGGCTGCCTGGCTAAGCCAAGTGGCCGGGCTGCCGGGCGGCACCGTCACGCGCAGGTCAGCCGGCCCGGTAGTAGGCACAAAGCCCTCGCGCTCCAGTGCCCGGCGCGTCCAGAAAGCGGCGGCGCCATCGCCCACCAGCTGCACTGCCGGACCAGTGGGCGCGTGTAGGGCGAAGGTGCCAGTAGCCGCGTCGAAGGCCAGCCCCTCGTGCACAAACGCCGCCGCGAAGTCGCCGCTGAGCACCAGGTCTTCGGGTGTGCCGGTGCGCAACGCGCCGGTGGCGGGCAGCAGCCACACGCGGTCGGCGGCTTGCAGGGCTAGGTCGAGCTCGTGGGTCGAGAGCAGAATGGCCTTGCCGGTTTGGCGGGCCAGGCGGTGCAGCAAGCGCATGAGGGCCACGCGGTTGGGTAGGTCGAGGTGAGCGGTGGGCTCGTCGAGAAGCACCACGGGGGTATCCTGGGCCAGGGCGCGGGCCAGCAGCACCTTCTGGCGCTCGCCATCGCTGAGCTCGCCCACCGGGCGCGGCGCGAAGGCCTCAGTGCCGGTGGCTTCTAGGGCGGCCTGCACCTGCGCCTCGTCGTGGGCCGAAAGGCCACCTAGCCAGCCCGTGTGGGGGTGGCGACCTAGGCGCACCAACTCGCGCACGGTGAGGTTGCCGGCGTCGATGCGGTCGGTAAGCACGATGCTGAGCTGGCGCGCCCGCTCGGGTGCCCGCAGGTCGGCCAGCGACTGGCCGCCCACTGCGAGCTGGCCACCTAGGGCGGGCTGCAAGCCGGCCAGCGTGCGCAGCAGCGTCGACTTGCCGGCCCCGTTGGGACCCAGCAGGCACACCAGCTCGCCGGGCCACAGGGCTAGCTGCAAGGGCCCAGCTACCGGGTGGGGCGTTTTTTTGGCGGCGTAGCCCACCACTAGGTCGGCGGCAGTGAGCAGCGGCGCGGGGGAGGGGAGAGCCATTAGGTGAGGGAGGAGCGAATGTTTTGGCGGCGCAGCACTACCCACAGCACCACTGGGGCGCCGAGCAGCGAGGTCACTACGCTCAGGGGCAGCGAGGTTTGGCTGCCGGGCAGCTGGGCCACACAGTCGCAGGCTAGCGTAAGGGCCGCCCCGCCCAGGCAGGCGCCGGGCAGCAGCAGGCGGTGGTCGGCGGTGCGCAGCAGCGCCCGCGTGAGGTGCGGCACAGCGATGCCCACGAAGCCAATCGGCCCGCAAAAGGCCGTGATGGCCCCCGCCAGTAAGCTCGTGCTAGCAATGATGAGCGTGCGCGAACGCCCCACCGTGAGGCCCATGCTGCGAGCGTAGTTCTCACCTAGGAGCAACGCATTTAGCGGTTTAGCCGAAGCAAAAGCCAACACCAGGCCCACGCCCACCACGGCCGCCAGTACGGCCAGGTGGCTGCCCACCACGCCGCCCAGCGAGCCAAACGTCCAGAGCAAATATTCCTGAATCTGCTCGGGGGCGCTGAAGTACTGCCACAGGCTCACGATGGCCCCGGTCACACTCGCTAGCATCAACCCCACAATGAGCAGCACCACGTTGTCGCGCACCCGTGCCGAAAGGGCCAGCACCAGCGCCATTACCAGGCCCGCGCCGGTGGTGGCCGCCAGCACCAGCGTCCAGCTGCCGGCTAGCCCTAGTGCCCGGATGGCGAAGCCATTGGCCACGCTGCCGCCGGCCAGCATCACCACGGCCACCCCTAGGCCCGCGCCGGCCGTGAGGCCCAGCGCCGAAGGCCCCGCCAGGGGATTGCGAAAGAGCGTTTGCATCTGCAAGCCACTTACGGCCAGGCCGCTACCCACGGCCAGGGCCGTGAGGGCTTTGGGCAGGCGAATTTCACGCACGATAAATGCCCAAGCCGGATTATCGGTGGGCTGGCCGAGTAGAATCTTCACCACCGCCAGCACCGGAATGCGCACCGGCCCCAGGGCAATGTCGAGCACGAAGCCCAGCAGCACCAGCCCCGCCAGGGCCAGCAGCCAGGCCGGGCGCCGCGGGCCCGCCGCTAGCGAGGCGGGCGTGGCCGAAAGTTGGGCGGGCCTCACTTGACTTGCTGGTAGTAGTACAGCTGCCAGGTGGGCAACAGCTCGGGGTGCAGAATCTTGATTAAGTCGGCCAGCAACAGGTCGGGCCGCACCGCCCCCGATTCCCAGTAGTCGTTGGAGCCCTGGGCGTTGGTGCGGCGGTTGTTGTTGTAAAGCCGGCCGGTCTTGAAGGGCGCGAAAGCCGCGTAGCGGGCATCTTGGGCCACGATGTCGGCCTTGGTGGTGGCCGTGCCGGTTTGCAGCCAGTAATCGGCGGTGAGGGCTACCGGGGCCACGGCCTCGAAGGAGAGCGCTAGGCTGCCCTGCGGCGATTTGGTTTTATCCCACTGGTAGGTGGTGCCCGCATCGCGCAGAAACTGCGCCATGTAGCTGTCGGTATCGGGCACGTGCCACACGTCCTTAAAGGGCAGGCCCACTATCACGCGCGGCTTTTTGGTGGCCCGGTGGCCTAGGGCGGCCAGCCGCTGGTACTCGCGCACTACCTGCCCAAACTTCTGGTTTACTAGGTCTTCTTTGTCGAGCAGGGCGGCCACCACCTTCACCCACTCAGCGCGGCCTAACGGAGTCGATTCCACCCATTCCGAATTAATCATCACGGGAACCCCAGCGGCTTGCAGCGTCTGGTAGCGTGTGAGGCCCTCGCCGGGCCAGCCGGTGGCCATCACGAGGTCGGGGTGCTGGGCAATAAGCTGCTCGTTATTAAGCTCCTTGCCTTGGCCGGCTTCGATGATTTTGCCCGCCGCAATGCGCTGCCGCACCCGCGGAGCCGAGGCGTATTTGAGATTGCCGAGGCCTACCAGTACATCGGCAGCGCCTAGGAAATCGACCAGTGCCACGTGCATCGACGACAAGCCTACCAGCGTGCGCAGAGGCGTTTCTATCACAATGGCGTCGGCGTAGCCCTTGGGGCGAGCGGCCCCGCGCGGCACCAGCAGGTAGCGCGTGGCGGTCGTTTTTTGCTCAAAGGGGCTCAGGATGGTGACCACCTTGCCCCCCGGCACGTAGCTGATGGTGAAGCCCTTGGCGAAATCTACCGTAGTGCGGCCTCGCACGGCGGTGGCGGCAGGCTTGGGCGGCGCCACGCGTGGTGTGGCGGATTTGGGCGCGGCAGCCCTAGGGGCCGCTACCTGCCCCGCGCTAGCCAGCGAGCTAAGCAGCAAGGCCGCGAGCGCGAAGCTCCGGCGAAACGAAAAAAACGACGGTACGCCACCGGCCTGGCCGGTGGGTAGCAATGAGTGGGGCATGGTACGACGAGCCTTTCTACCGAAGGCCAGGACTGTATGTAGTAAATGGCAGGTCTTCTGACTTCCCCGCCGACTGATGGCCTTCCCATTTCCTGCATCGGAAACAGTGGCGCCTAGGTATCAGTCGGTTTGGTGGAGGGGTTACAGCAGCGGAGACTGTCCCGGATTTACACCGGATTCCCTTTTCACGCGGCCCCGCACCGCGGAAGCCACGACCATTTGCTGGGGCAAAGGTAGGTCCAGAATGTGAAGCGCCGCTTATGCGACCAGGCTGCCTAGGTCCCTACCACCGTCTGCACGAAGGCAACGCGCTCCGCTACGGAGGCTTTGGGGAGGTCGAGCACCGGGTAGCCCAGGGCCTGGTAGGTGCGGCGCAGGGCTTGATACAGGGCCTGGGCTTCGGCAAAGGTTTGCCAGCGCTCGGCGTCGTTTACGTAGATGTCGGGCCAGGGCGGGGCCAGAAAAACCGGGCTTTGGTAGGGGTGCGCCGCCACTGCCGCGTGGGTGGACGCGGGCACCGGCTGGCTGGCCACCTCCAGGTAGGCGAGTAGGTCGGGCAGGCCCCGGTCGAAGAAAACGGGGCCGGCGTGCTGGCTGGCTGCCACGTACTGGGCCACCATGCGCGCCTGCGCCAGCTCGGCAAAGCCGCCTAGGTCGAGCCACGGCACCAGTCCGCTACCTAGGGCCACCTGCTCTTGAATGAGTGCGCGCGAAACCTCGGCCACGCCCACAAAGCCCGCCCGGCGCAGGGCCGCCAGCAGCGTAGTTTTGCCGGCCCCAGGGCCGCCCGAAATCACGTAGAGGGCCATGTAATAACCTAAATAACCAGCGCCTGGCCTAGCTAGCAGCAAGCCGCTACCCGGCCCCGACGCGCCCGCAAAGCTCGCGCCTTTTCGCCTTTTCATGCCTTCTACCCCCGAAAAACCCCAGTTTTTGCTCGCTGCGCCCAGCAGCGGCAGCGGTAAAACCACGCTCACGCTGGGCCTATTACGGGCCCTGGCCCGGCGCGGACTCGTGGTGCAGCCCTTCAAGTGTGGCCCCGACTACCTCGACACCCACCACCACACGCAGGCGGCCGGCCGCCCCAGCCTCAACCTCGACTTGTTTATGGCGTCGGTGGGCCACGCGCAGGCCACGTACGCAGACGCCATGGCCGCGGCCGATGTGGCAGTGGTAGAAGGTGTAATGGGCCTTTTCGACGGGGCCGACCGCATGCGCGGCAGCGCCGCCGACGTGGCCGAGCAGCTCGGTATTCCGGTTATTCTGGTCGTTAATGCCAAGGCCATGGCCTACTCGGTGGCCCCGCTGCTGTTTGGGTTCAAGAATTTTTATCCCGGCATCCGGCTGGTTGGGGCTATTTTCAACTTCGTGAATACGGCCTCGCACTACCACTTCTTGCGCGAGGCGTGTGAGGACGTGGGCGTGGAGCCACTGGGATACTTGCCTAACAATCCAGCTTTTGTCATTCCTTCGCGCCACCTAGGGCTGTCGATTGATACAGCTATTCAGTACGAAGCCATTGTGGAGGCGCTGGCGGATGCGCTGCCCCAAACCGTAGACCTCGACCGCCTACTGGCCGTAACGCGCACGGCAGCCCCAGCGGCGGCCGCGCCGCATACAACCGTGGCGGCTTGCCCCGCTCCGCGGCGCATTGCCGTGGCCCAAGACGCGGCTTTTACTTTCACTTATCACCGAAACCTGCAAGCCCTAGCCCGCCTGGGCGAGGTTACCTATTTCAGCCCGCTGGCCGATGCTGCGCTGCCGCCCGGCACCGATTTTCTGTACCTGCCCGGCGGCTATCCCGAGCTGTTTGCCGAAGCTCTCAGCGCCAACGAAGCCATGCGCGCCAGCATCGCGGCCTACTGCGCCGGGGGCGGCCTGGCCTACGCCGAGTGCGGCGGCCTCATGTACCTAGGGCAGCACCTGCTCGATGCCCAGGGCCAAAGCTTCTCTATGGTGGGCGCCCTGCCTTGCACCACCTCGATGGTCGGGGCCAAGCTGACGCTCGGCTACCGCACGGTGGCTTGGAATGAATTGACTGTCAAGGGGCACGAGTTTCACTACTCCCAGCTCGCCGACCACGGCCTGACGCCCGCCCCGGCGCTGATTACCAATGCTAAAGGTGTGGCCGTGCCCGCCCCGCTTTACCGGCAGGGTAACGTATGGGCGTCCTACGTGCACCTGTACTGGGGCGAAAACTCGGCGTTTATTGAAGCGCTACTCGCCGGCCCGGCGCCGGTGGCGCAGCCAGAATAGCCCTATAATGCCAGCTACTACCACCGCGCACACAGCGTGGTTGAGGCGGGCCACCCGCTCGATTTCGGTGGGGCCGATGGGGCGCGGGTTGTCGCCGATGTAGGGCTTGGGCACGAGCTGGCCGTGGTAGTAATTGGGACCCCCAAAGCGGCAGTCGAGTACACCGGCCAGCGCGGCCTCGGGGTAGCCAGCGTTGGGGCTTTTGTGCTGATTGCCAAACCGCCCGATAAACCGAAGCGCTCGCCCGCTGCCGCCCAGCGCCGCCAGTAGCCCGGCCGTGAGGCGGGCGGGCAGCAGGTTGGCAACGTCGTCGAGGCGGGCCGCAAACTTGCCAAACTGCTCGTAGCGCGGGCTGCGGTAGCCCACCATCGAGTCGAGGGTGTTGACCATTTTGTACGCCATGAGCCCCGGCACACCACCTAGGGCGTAGGCGCAGAGCGGGGCTACCACGCCATCGCTCAGGTTTTCGGCCAGGCTTTCGAGCACGGCCGTGCGTATCTGCTGGGCACCGAGCCGGGCCGTGTCGCGCCCCACAATGCGGGCCAGCTGGCGGCGGCCGGCTTCTAAGCCTTCGCTATCCAGCACTACAAACACCGCCCGGCCCTCACGCACCAGGCCCGTATTGGCCAGCCCGTAGAATACCCACACGGTATCAGCAGCCACGGCCCAGCCTGGGGGCAGGCGCCGCAACAGCTGGTGCAGCAGCTTAAAGGTCAAGAACGTGCCGCCCACCAGCCCGGCGGCCAGTCCGGTACCTTTAGCGAAGCGGTGCGACCCGTGATTGAGGTGCCGCTCGCCGGCGGCGATGAGCGCGCCGTAGGTGCGCACGGGGTGGGGCCAGCCTTCGGGGTCGGCCAGCCATAGGTCGAGGGCGTAGCCTAGGGCCAAGGGCGTGGCTAGGCGGGTGAAGCGGTCCATGCGGCGAGAGCGGTGAGGAGAAATTGGTTGTCGGCGGGGCCGCGCGTGCCGATGCGGAAATGCGCCGGCGTCAGCCCTCTAAAATTGCTGGCGTCGCGAATCAGCAGGCCGTGCTGGTCTAGCAGCCAGCGCTTGAGCTCGGCGGCTGTGCCGCGCCGCGTGCGCGCCAGGAAATAATGGGTGTGGCTGGGCAACATGTCGAAGCCGGGGTTTTGCGCCAGCGCAGCTACCAGAGCCGCTTTCTCGGCCAGTAGTTGGGCGAGAGGCAGTTGCACCTGCGCGTAGTTTTCGAAGAGGTAGTGGCCCGCCGCCACGGCCAGCGCATTTACCGCCCACGGCGCCTTATGGCGGCTGAGCTGCGCTACCAGCGCCGCCGAGGCCACCACGTACCCTAGGCGCAGGCCCGGAATGGCGTAGGCCTTCGTGAGCGAGCGCATTATCAAGAGGTTATCGAAGGTTGTCAGCAGCGGAATGGCCGACTCGATACTAGCCGTGAACTCGATAAATGCCTCGTCGAGCACAAACACGGTGGCGGGATTTTGCGCCAGGAGAGCCGGCAGCAGGCCGGGCGTTAGCACGCTGCCGGTGGGGTTGTTGGGGTTGCAGATAAAAACTAGGTCGCTGGCTAGTGCCTGGGTGGTTCCTAGGTCCTCCCAGGGCAAAAAATGTAGCGAGTGGCCGTGCAGCTGGCAAGCATCTTCATACTCGGCAAAGGCGGGCGTGAGCACCGTGCTGCGCTGCCCCGCCCAGGCCTGCGCCACCAGGTAAATGCTTTCGGTGGTGCCGCTGCTCACGAGCACCTGCGCGGGGGCCACGCCGTGGTGGGCCGCAATGCGGGCGGCTAGGCTTTCGGCCAGCACCTCGGGGTAGCGGCTCACGCTGGGCCACTGGCTGAATACGTAGTCTTGCAGGCCCGCCGGGGGGCCGCCGTACCACACGTTGGTGCTGAAGTCGGCGCGGATGGGGGAGGCGTGGCGGTAGCCGTCGTCGCCGTGGCCGTGGAGCATGGGGGAGGGGCTAGCGTTGGAGGGCGGCGTAAATTTGATTCATATCCACGTTGGCCCGGATGAGGTCGGCCAGGCGGTCGAACTGGCTGTTTTTGAAGGCCGTAAAGTCGAGGGGCGCGCTGGGTGCCTGCATGGTGTAAGGCGCCAGCAGGTACTCGATAACTGGCGGGTTGTCTAGAATGCCGTGCAGGTAGGTGCCCCAGCAGGTGGGGCCGGCATAGTAGCCATCGGGCGCGCCATCGGCCAGCGTGGCCACAGGCTGCGCGGGGCCATCGGGCGTAGTCTGGCCCATGTGGATTTCGTAGCCTTGGCAGTCGGCCGCGGGCGCATCGCGGAAGGCAAAATGGCGCTGCTGCGTGGTCTTTTCGCCTTGTAGTACGGTGCGCACGGGCAGCAGCCCTAGGCCGGCCGTAGCGGCTACGCGGCTCTCTATTCCGTCGGGGTCCTCTACCGAGCGGCCCAGCATTTGGTATCCCCCGCAGATGCCAACTACCGTTTTACCGGCCCGGTGCGCCTGAATGATGGCCGCTGCCAAGCCCGTGTTCTTTAAGGCGATAAGGTCGTCAATCGTATTTTTGCTACCCGGTAAGATGATGATATCGGCCGCGGCTAGTTCAGCCGCTTCGTGCGTGTAGAACAGGTGCACGCGCGAGTCGTGCCCTAGGGCGTCAAAATCGGTGAAATTGGACATGCGGCCCAGTAGCACCACGGCTACCTGCACGCGGCCAGCCGCGGCCGGCCCCCGCTGCTTGCGAGCCAGCGCCACCGAGTCTTCTTCCTCGATAAAGATGTCGCGGAAATAGGGCAGCACGCCCACCACTGGTACGCCCGTGAGCGCGGCCAACTGCTGCCGGCCATCGTCAAATAGCCGCGCGTCGCCCCTAAACTTATTGATAAGTATGCCCTTAATGCAGGCTTTCTCTTCGGGCTCTAACAGCGCCAGCGTGCCGTACACGCTCCCAAACACGCCGCCGCGGTCGATGTCGGCTATGAGGTAGGTGGCCGCGCCGGCGTGCCGGGCCATGCGCAGGTTGGTAATGTCGCGGCGCTTGAGGTTGAGCTCCGAGATGCTGCCGGCACCCTCCAGCACCACCGGCGAGTAGCGGCTGGCCAGCCGGTCGAAGGCCTGAGTGGCTGCCGTAAACAACTTGTGCCGGTCGTTAGCGCGGAAGTACTCGTAGGCCGACTGCGTGCCGATGGGCCGGCCATTGAGCACCACCTGCGAGGCCTGGTCGGAGGTCGGCTTGAGCAGTACCGGGTTCATATCGACGTGGCATGGAATGCCGGCGGCTTCGGCCTGTACGGCCTGCGCCCGGCCTATTTCTAGGCCCTCGGGCGTGGCGTAGCTATTGAGCGACATGTTCTGCGCCTTGAAGGGCGCCGGCGAGTAGCCGTCTTGCCGAAAGAGCCGGCAGAAGCCCGCGGTTATGACGCTTTTGCCCACATCGGAGGCAGTGCCGACAAACATGATGGGACGAAGCATAATTAAAACCAGGGCGCACTACAGAAGTGGACAAAGGTAGGAGAATGCTTCGCCAGCCGCCACGGCGACTTTTGGGAGTCAGCCGAGAGGTTTGGGTAAAAGAGGTAAAATCCTCTCGTTGTAGTCACGACTTTCTTCTAAAAAAGAAGAAGGGCGGCCAGTAGGGGAGGAGTTACTATTCCGTGCTACTTTGTGCCGCAATATGTGCCGCTACTGCCAAGCCTGTTAACATGATTTCTTACTCCGAAGACCAGGCTCGGGCCTTCGTAACTGATGCGGGTACGCTGCAACGCGGGCAGCAGCTGGCCCAGCCAGCCAAGTGGAACAACCTAGGCCGCACCGACGACACCGCCTGGGGAGAGTGCGCGGGCAGTGGCTCAAAGCCCTACCTAACGGGCATCGACCTGCGCGAGCCAGCCTTTAAGTGCTCGTGCCCCAGCCGCGTGTTTCCGTGCAAGCATGGGGCGGGCCTGCTGCTACTGCTGGCCCGTCAGCCCGCACTTTTTGCGGCTAATACGCCGCCTGGATGGCTAGAGGAATGGCTGGCCAAACGCCAGCAAACCCAGGCTAAGAAAGAAGAAAAAGCGGCCGCGCCCCGCCCAGCAGTGCCAGAAGTTGCGACCACCGCAGCCGTCAGCCCGGCCGGCCCCGAGCCGGCTAGTGCGCCCGGTGGCGGGGTAGCGCCCGCCCGGCTAGCCCGCATGGCGCAGGGGGCCGACGAGCTGGAAGTCTGGCTGCTTGACCTAGTGCGCCACGGGCTAGCCACGCTCGACCAGCAGCCCGCCAAGTTTTGGGAAAGCCAAGCCGCCCGGCTGGTAGACAACCAGCTGCCCGGCCTGGCAAGCACGCTGCGCGAGCTGGCCACCCTGCGCCACACCCACGCCGACTGGCCCGCCCGCTTGCTGGGCCGCTTAGGCGAGCTTTACTGGCTAGTGCGCGCCTTTCAAAACCACGCGCAGTTGCCCACCGCCACCCGGCAGGAAGTGCTGCAGCAAGTAGGTATCACCATCAAAAAAGAAGAGCTACCCGCCTACGCCAGCCCCGTGGCCGACGAGTGGCAGGTAGTGGGCCAGCTCACCTGGGACGAAGAGCGGCTGACGGCTCGCCGCAGCTGGCTCTATGGCCTGGGCACCGGCCGCTACGCGCTGGTGCTGGAATTTGCGTTTGGCAGCCAAGCTTTTGCGACACCACTGGTGCCGCAGGGCATCTACGCGGGAGGACTGCTGTTTTACCCAGGCGCCCTGCCGCTGCGCGCCGCCCCAGTTGCGTTCACCTTCCTAGGTTCTGCACCTTTGACTGGTGCCCAGGCCGCGCAGCAGCCTAGCCAGCTGCTCGAGGAGTACGCGCAGGCGCTGGGCCGCCAGCCCTGGCTGCGCGAGTGGCCCGCTACCCTAGGGCAGATGCAACTAGCGCAGCAGCCCGGCGGCCACTGGGTGCTGGTGCACCCCACCGACCCCGTGGCGCTGCCCCTGCGCTTCACGACCGATGACGCACCCTGGCAACTGCTGGCGCGGAGCGGCGGCCAGCCCCTTACGCTGTTCGGCGAATGGGATGGGCGCGCGTTTCGGCCGCTCAGCAGTTGGCCTGGCCAAGCTGCGCGTGAGGAGGCCGCGGCCCCTCAGCCTGCGCTGGCTAGTGCGGAGGCGTCGTCGCCAGTTAGCTCTACTGCCTCAGCGCCGGTAGCGGGCGCAACAGCCGGGTCGGCTCCCGAAAATACCCCTAGGCAGGCTTTCCCTCCCTTCGCGCAGCTCTTGCGCATCGCTCTGCTAGGCACCCGCCAAAGCGGCGAAGCAGTGCTGCCGCTGCCGGGGCTGGCCGCTTCAGCCGACAGCCCCGAGCAGCAATTACTGCTAGCGGCGGGCACGCTGGCGCTGATGCAAAAGGCCGGCTCCCAGCCTCCCAAAGCCACTAAGGAGCCGCCCCAGCCGGCCCCCGCCGATGCCGGGCAGCCGCTCGGGCCCCTAGGGGCCGACGCCTTCCGCACGCTGCTGACTAATAGCCAGTACACTGCCTTCCGCACCGACTACTGGCAGCAAATGGCCCAGCACCAGCGCCTGGTGCCGCCGGCGCTGCTGGTAGCGGCCCTGCAAAACGAAAGCTTTCGGCAGCACTCGCCCGGCAACCTGGCCCTGCTGGGCGAGCGCGGCCGGTGGCTGGCGCAACAAAACCCCGACTGGCACGCGGTGCTGGCGCCCGAGCAGTCAGCCGATGACCTAAGCGTCTGGGAAACGGGGACGCTAGCCCAGCGCAAGCACTTTATCAGGCAGCTGCGCCAGACTGATGCCGAGCAGGCCCGGCAGTTCCTAGGTGCCGCTTTGCCCGCCGAGCCCGCCGCTGCCCAGGCCGCCCTGCTGGGTGAGTTGGCGCCTACCGTCGAGGCGGCCGATGCGGCGCTGCTAACCTCCTATCTTGCTTCTAAAAGCAAAGAGGTGCGCCAAACCGTGGTGCTGCTGCTAGTGCGACTACCTAACTCAGAATTGCAGGAGCGGCTATGGCAGCGCGCCGTGTCTCTCCTAGGTCTGAAACGCCCGCTTCTGGGACGCAATAAGCTGCTCGTGGAGCTGCCGGAAGGCTGGGATAAATCGTGGCAGGCCGAGGGCATCGAGCAGAAAACGACGAGCATTGAGGGCGGCGAGCGCGCCGGGTGGCTAGGCCAACTGCTGAGCCTGTTGCCGCCCAGCCGCTGGACGGCGCACCTAGGAGCATCGGCCGAGGAGCTACTGGACTTGGCCGCGGATAGTGAGTGGCATACGCTGCTGCTGCGCGCTTGGGCGCGGGCGGCTTCTCTGCATCAGGATAAGGGGTTTGCGGTGCCGCTGCTTCTGCATCATTTCGCGCAGCCCCATTTGCTGGCCCAGCAGCAAGCCACGCACCTGCTGGCCCTGCTGAGCGAGGACGAGAAGCTCGCCCTGCTCCGTACCCAGCTACCGCCCCGCACGAGCGAGCTACCTAGGTTTTTGCCCGAGTTCTTAGCCCACGTATCCGCGCCCTGGCCCGCCGATGTAGTGCAGGCGGTGCTTCAATTTGCTGCTAAGGTGCTGGTCCCGAGCGTGGCGTACTACTACGGCGAACCGCACCAACGCCTCTCGGCGCTGTGGGCGCGCTTGGCGAGCGCCGCGCCCATCGAGCAGCTGGCGGCCTGCACCCACACCCTAGAGCCGCTAGCCAGCACCCACCCGCCCGTGGCGACGCTCGTCGAGCAATTTCTGGAGTCGGTGCGCTTCCGCCAGCAGCTAGCCGCCAGCCTTACCGAACCTTTCACTCCCTCTTTATCCTAATTTCCGCATGGCTACCTCTTTGCCGACCGACCTGCTGCGCCCCCACGCCGAAGACCTCTACGCCGAGGAGCTCGCCGCCCTCAAAGCCGCCGACGACCGCCCCAAACCGCCCAACTGGCAGCTTTCGCCATGGGCCGTAGTCACGTACCTGCTCGGGGGCAAGCTCGACAATGGCTTCGAGATTGAGCCTAAGTACATCGGCCAGCGGCGACTGATGGAAATTGCGGTGGCTACCCTGGCCACCGACCGCGCCCTGCTGCTGCTAGGCGTGCCCGGCACCGCCAAAAGCTGGGTGAGCGAGCACCTCACGGCCGCCATCAGCGGGCACACCAACCTGCTGGTGCAGGGCACCGCCGGCACCGCCGAAGACAGTCTGCGCTACTCCTGGAACTACGCCCGCCTACTCGCCGAGGGCCCCTCGCTGGCCGCCCTGGTGCCCAGCCCGCTCTACAAAGGCATGGAAACCGGCCAGCTCGTGCGCATCGAGGAACTCACCCGCATCCCCTCCGACGTGCAGGACACACTGCTGACCATGCTCTCCGAAAAGGTGCTGCCGATACCCGAGCTGAGTACCGAAATCCAGGCCACCCAGGGCTTCAACGTCATTGCCACCGCCAACGACCGTGACCGCGGCGTAAACGAGCTGAGCAGCGCCCTGCGCCGCCGCTTCAACGCTGTGGTGCTGCCCCTGCCCGCTAGCCTGGCCGAGGAAGTCCAAATCGTGCAAACCCGCGTGGCCAAGCAGGGGCGGGCCTTGCAGCTGCCCGTGGAGGCCCCGGCGCTAGAGCAAATCAGCCGCCTAGTCACCATCTTCCGCGAGCTGCGGGCGGGCGTCACTGACAATGGCAAAACCAAGCTCAAGAGCCCCAGTGGCACCCTCAGCACCGGCGAGGCCATCTCCGTGATGAACGCCGGCCTGGCGCTGGCCGCCTACTTCGGCGACGGCACCCTGCGCGCCCACGACCTAGCCGCCGGCCTCACCGGCGCTGTGGTTAAAGACCCCGCCCCCGACCGCGTCGTGTGGCTCGAATACCTAGAAACCGTGGTAAAGGAGCGCGACGGCTGGAAGGATTTGTACCGGGCGTGCCGCGAGGTGGTGGAATAGAAACGATTTTTTCATATAAAATTTGACACAAATGACTAATTCGCAAGCGAAGCACTTGGTAAACTATATAAGCCAAAACCTAGACAAAAATGGATTCTCTTTTATAAGAGAAGATGCTTTAATCAAGATGCATGAAGTAATTGAGGAAAATAATCAATTGTCTTCAGTTGATTACCTGCTTAGATATATAAGCGAAATCACTGATTCATTAAAAAGTAAATCTAATAATGCATACCAAAGCATTATCAATAGAATAAACAATAATATTTCTCAATCCCGAGGTAGTGACTCTTCTGAAGCAATAGAGTCTTTTCGATTGGAATCAATAGTAGTGGAATTGTCACTGACTGATGGTGAAGTGGAGGAATACGATTTGCGCAATGTGCCGGACTACAGTAATTTAATTGAAGAATTAACCTCAATTCGCAGGGTAATATTGCTAGACGATTCAAACGAAACAATAAATGGCTAAAACAATGAGAAAATCAATGTCTGCTACTACAATCAGTAGTATAAAGGCACGTATTCGTACAACCTTGCGTGCAAATGCGATAGTGGCTCCTAAGAGGGCTAGTGCATTAATGGCATTCAAGCCAGCCTCTATACATGGAAAGTTGTACGAGGTACTTGTTCTTTCTGAGATAATAGAAAAACTTAATACTGTTGAGGGCTATAGTATCAGACTATTAAAATCAAGTAAATTAGTCCTGAAGCAAAAGGGGGGATGGCTTAATTCAAAATATCCACATTTTGAATTATCAAAATTAGGGAAAGTGAAAGCTGAGCTATGGAATGATGTATATTTTGCTACATTGAGCAACCACAAAACAGGAACTGTAATTGAATCTGTTCCGGGCAATTATCATGAACTTGATATTGCTCTCATAAAACCCGGTATTTTCAAATATCCTAAGCACACGGATATTTACATAGGAGTTGAATGTAAAAATACAAATATTGAAAAAAATATTATTCGAGAAGTACTTGGTTTTAGAAGGGAACTGTCTTATGTCGGGCCATATCAACCAACTATATTTCTGAAATGGCCTACCAATCAAGTTAAAGCTAATCCAAGCTCAATTCACCTGTTTTATTGTACAGATAAAGCCTTAATGAGTTATAAAGCAAACTGTGATGAGTTTGGAACAATGTTGGAATTCATGAATATGCATTGAAAATGCCCACCGACCTGCGCCTCTTCGGCATTCGCCACCACGGCCCCGGCAGCGCGGCTAGCCTTGTGGCCGCGCTCGATGCCTTCCGGCCCGACATCGTGCTGCTCGAGTGCCCCGCCGATGCGGAAGCGGCCCTAGTCACTGCTACCCACCCCGAGCTGCGGCCGCCGGTGGCGCTGCTCGTCTACAACCCCAAGCAGCAGGGGCAGGCGTCGTTTCTGCCATTTGCCGAGTTCTCGCCCGAGTGGCAGGCCATTCAGTGGTGCGCCCGCCACGCGGCCCACGTACGCTGCATGGATTTGCCCATGGCGCTGCGCTTCGGGATAAAAGACGCGGTGGCCGAGGCCCTAGCGCCCCCTACCGCCCCCGAGCCCGCTGCCGCTGCCCCGGACCTAGGGCCTGAAGACAGCGCCGCCCCGGCCGCTAGCGAGCCAGCCGACGCGCTCGAAGCCGACCCGGTGGCTTACATCGCCCGGCTGGCGGGCTATGCCGACTCGGAGCAGTGGTGGGAAACGCACCTCGAACACGCCCCCGGCAACGCTGATACCTTCGCCGTGGTGCTCGACCTGATGACGGCCCTGCGCGAAGAGTTGGCCCGCCCCGAAACCGAGGAAACTCTGCTGCGCGAGGCCTTCATGCGCGAAACCCTGCGCGCCACCCTCGGCCAGGGCTACGCCCGCGTGGCGGTGGTGTGCGGTGCCTGGCACGCGCCGGTGCTACAGCCCGAATTGCTCAAGAAAGAAGACAAGGCCCGCCTCAAAGGCCTAAAGAAAGTGCCCACCGAAACCACTTGGATTCCGTGGACTTACGAGCGGCTGTCGTTTAGCTCGGGCTATGGGGCGGGGGTGCTGTCGCCGGCCTGGTACGAGGTGTTGTTCAGCCAGCCCCGCGCCGAGGTGCTCACCCACTGGATGGTGCAGGCCACGCGCCTGTTGCGCGGGCAAGACGTAGATGCGTCCTCGGCCCACGCCATTGAGGGGGTGCGGCTGGCGACCGCGCTGGCCGCCGTGCGGGGCCTGGCCCTGCCGGGCATCGACGAGCTGCAAGAGGCGGCTGTGGCCATCCTAGGGGGCGGCTATGCCGAGCCGCTCGACCTCGTGCACCGGGCGCTGGTCATTGGCGAGAAGTTGGGTGAAGTGCCCGCTGGCTTGCCCGCCACGCCTTTGCAGCAAGACCTAGCCCAGCAGCAAAAAACACTGCGCCTCAAGCCCGAAGCCCTGCCCAAGCCGCTCGACCTCGACCTGCGCCAGGCTACCCAACTCGACCGCAGCCACCTGCTGCACCGCCTGCGCCTGCTCGATATCACCTGGGGCCAGCCCGAAGAAGTAGCCGGCAAAAGCGGCACGTTCCACGAATTGTGGAAGCTGGCTTGGCAGCCCGAACTAGCGCTGGCCGTGATTGAGGCCGGGCGCTGGGGCAATACGGTGCTGGCCGCCGCCGCGACCCGCGCCACCGCCCGCGCCGCCGAAGCCACCACCCTCGAAGCGGTGAGCCAACTGCTAGAAGACGCCCTGCGCGCCGACCTAGGGCCCGCCATTCCGGCGCTGGTAGCGCGGCTCGAAAGCATTGGGGCCAGCACCCGCGACGTGACGCACCTGCTTGCCGCTCTGCCCCCGCTGGTGCAGGTGCTGCGCTACGGCAACGTGCGCCGCACCGATACGCAGCAGGTGGCCCAGGTGGTGCAGCAACTGGTGCCGCGCCTCTGCATTGGCCTGCCCGCCGCCTGCACCGGCCTCGACTACGCCGCCGCTCAGCCGCTGCTAGAGCGCATCGAAGCCAGTCACCAAGCCATTCGGCTGCTTGAAAACTCGGCTCACGCCGCCGACTGGTACGCCGCGCTGGCTGCCGTGCAGCGCAATGCCGCCAGCAACGGCCTGCTGGCCGGAGCCGCCACCCGCTTTCTCTTCGATGCCCAGCAAGCTGATGCCACCGTCACGGCCACTATGTTGGGCCTAGCGCTAGCCCCCGCCCAACCCACCGACTACGCCACGGCTTGGATTGAGGGCTTTCTGCGCGGCAGTGGCCTACTACTCATTCACCACCGCGAGCTGTTTGGCCTGCTCGACACTTGGCTAGGTAGCCTGCCCGAAGAAACATTCCGCGAGATTGTGCCCCTGCTGCGCCGCGCCTTCACCGACTTCTCGCTGCCCGAGCGGCGACAGCTTCTGGAGCTAGCTGGGCGCGATGCGGCGGCGCCCGTGGCCAGCGCCGATGAAGTAGCGTTCGATTGGGAACGTGGGGCGCTGGTGCTGCCAGGGCTCTACCAATTGCTAGCGGTACCCACGCTCGCCTAGGTCACCAGTATTGCTAAAAGCTACTATGGAAACGCCTCCCTTTTTCTTCTACAGCCCCAATGCGTACGCGCTCGGCATCATCGAGCAACGGCCTATTACGTGCCAGTGCTGTGGCAAGGCGCGCGATTTTCACTATAGGGGCAACTTCTACTGCACGACTGCTATAGATGCGCTCTGCCCCTGGTGCATTGCCGATGGCAGTGCCGCCGAAAAGTACGAGGGCTCTTTTGTGTCTGATTTTGAAGGGCTGAATCCCGACCCAAGAGAACTGGGGTTACCGATGTCCGAAGCCTCCATGGCGCAAGTGAGCGGCCACACGCCCGGCTACGCTTCCTGGCAGGGTGACGTTTGGCTCGGACACTGTGGGGATGCCTGCATTTTCCTAGGGTACGTGGGTAGCAAAGAGCTAGCTCCTGTATGGTCAGAGGTTCGCGCCGATGCAGTGGCCAGCGGCTGGGGTGAGGAAAATATCCAGCACCACCTGCACAAGGATGGCGATATGACGGGCTATCTATTCCAATGCCAGCACTGTGGCAAGCACCGCCTCCACGTAGACGCCAATTAAGCAGTTGCTATCCATATGAATACTACCCGCTGGAAACTTGTGCTGGGCAGCGCCGCCGACGCGGCCGACGCCGTGCCGCTGCCGCCCGACTACGGCCGCATGGACGAAGTGCTCACGGCCCTCTACGACGGCGACAAGGCCGAGCGCAAGGCCGGGCTCGGCGGCTCGGCGCCCCGCGTGAGCCGCTGGCTGAGCGACATCCGCACGTACTTTCCCACCGAGGTAGTGGCCGTGATGCAGCAAGATGCCATGACGCGCCTAGGTCTCAATCAGCTGCTACTGGAGCCCGAAATCATGCGCACGGTGCAGGCCGATGTGCACCTAGTGGGCACCCTCATGTCCCTGAGCCGCGTGATGCCGCAGAAGGCCAAGTCCACGGCCCGCGAGGTCATCACCAAAGTAGTGCGCGAGCTAGAGCAAAAGCTTGCCAATCCACTGCGCCAAGCCGTGCAGGGCGCCCTGAGCCGGGCCGTGCGCAACCCGCGCCCACGCTACCACGAAATCGACTGGGGCGCCACCATCAAAGCCAACCTCAAGCACTATCAGGCCGCCCACAAAACCGTGATTCCGGAGCGGCTGGTAGGTTTTGGCCGGCGCGGACAGGCGTTAAAGGAAATCGTGCTGTGCGTAGACCAAAGCGGCTCGATGGCCTCGTCGGTGGTGTACGCGGGTGTATTTGGGGCGGTGCTGGCCTCGTTGAAAGCTGTGAAAACGCACATGGTCGTTTTCGACACGGCCGTTGTCAACCTCAGCGAAAACCTGCGCGACCCGGTCGATTTGCTATTCGGTGTGCAGCTAGGCGGCGGCACTGACATCAATTTGGCCCTAGGGTATTGCCAGCAGCTTATCACGCGCCCGACCGACACCATCTTGGTGCTCATCACCGACCTCTACGAGGGCGGCAACGAGCGCGAAATGATAAAACGCGCCGCTTCCCTCAAGGCCGCTGGTGTCAACATAGTAGTACTGCTCGCCCTCAGTGACGACGGCGCGCCGAGCTTCGACCGCCGCGTAGCCGAGCAGCTCGCTGCCCTCGGCATCCCCAGCTTTGCCTGCACCCCCGCGCGGTTTCCAGAGCTGATGGCGGCAGCTATTCAAGGCCAAAAGCTAGCGGCTTAAAAACAGTAGGTTCTAAGTGTTTGAATAATAATTGCCTTCATAGATAACGTGTTGTGATAGAAACAGCTTGGAGACTATCGGAGACTTGTTGCGCCGCCAGTATTTTACAATTGCTTTTAAGGGCTTGGCCTCGCGGGCATCGGCACGGTAGTAAATTGCTTATGCCATTACCTGATTGATTATCACTGATTTTTATTTGAATTTCATGATTAAATTTTTACTTGTTGGGTTACTGTGGAGCATTGGGCTGGCCGCTAGCCTTCCTAGTCAGGGCCAAGCTTGGCAATGGGCCGCGGCACAAAGCAGCGGCACGGCCGGACTGGTAGAGTTCACGGCAGTAGCCCTCGACGAGGGAGGCAACACCGTAGTTGCTGGCTCGTTTCGGGGCACCGTGACGCTAGGCACCTTCACGCTCACTAGCGCGGGAGGCACCGATGGCATTGTGGCGCGCCTCAGCCCGGCCGGCGTGTGGCTGCAAGCCACTAGCCTAGGCGGCCCGAATAATGAAGCCATTACGGCCGTGGCGGTGAGCGCGGCGGGCGCCGTGTGGGTGGCAGGAGGTTTTAATAATACCCTCTCGCTGGGCGGCGCGACATTGACTGGTGGTACCTCAGTGTCTGGTTTTTATAACGGAATGTTCCTCGCTAACTGGGACGCGGGTGGGCAGTGGCAGCATGTAGCGCAGGCGAAGAACTTGGTAGGAGTTGACCGCATTTTGCCGGAGGCAAACGGGGATATACTGCTAGTTGGCAACTACTTCGATGCCAACACCACCTTTGGCACCGTGGTGCTACCTACGCCCGTCATCCGCAATACGTTTGTGGCCCGGTACCGCCCAGGTACGGGATGGGTGCATGTGGCCTACGCTACCAACGGTAGCTACCTGTGGGTAGGGGGGATTGCTCTGGATGCAACCGGCACGCTCGTGTTGGCGGGCTATATGCAAGTGCCCAATAACATGCCGATTACTTTTGGTGCCCAAACAGTAACTGTTCCAGCTAGTAGCGGCAACCAGGCGCTGTTTGTGGCCCGGTTTGGCCTAGATGGCACTTGGACGCAGCTTGCCTATGCCAGTCCCGGCGCGAGCCCTGCCGCAGAAGTTGCCCTGGCCCTAGATACCAACGGCGATGCCCTCGTGGCCGGTAGCCTCACCACTTCGCAAGGCACCTTTGGTGCGCTCACCTTGCAAAACCCAACCGGCAATAACGCCTACCCCTTTCTGGCCCGCCTGAATGCCGCGGGCAGTTGGGTGCAGGTACAAGGAGGCGTGGGCCCCGGCGGACGGGCCATCCTGAATCGGGATGGCAGCTACACCCGCTTTACTGAAGATAATACCAGCTTCGAAGCCACTGCCACCACGGCTACTGGCGTAACGACACCGCTCTTGCGGGCAAGCAGCTCGGCTGGCATTGTGTTGCGCTGCACGGCAATGTCGCCCACTGGGCAACTCGTGATGGCGGGTACTTTTTCTAATCCTAGCGCCACCTTTGGCAGCCTAGCGCTGACTACTACCAACCAGCAGGCCGCTTTTGTGGCTAGCGCGGCTGGTCGGCCGCTGGCTGCCAAGGCAGCCGAAGGACCTGCTGCGCTATTGCTCTTTCCCAATCCGGCTCGCCACGCCGCTACTTTGCGGTTGCCGGCTCCTATTGCAAAGCCGCTCCCCGTTGCCGTGTTCGATGCCCTAGGTCATCTTGTGCGCCAGCAAGCGTTGCCGGCCCATGCCACCGAAGTAGTGCTTGACTTGGCCGGCTTGTCGCCAGGCTTGTATCTGGTGCGCGCGGGCACCGCCACAAGCCGGCTGGCTGTAGAATAAATCCAGGCTATCTGTTGCTCACAGCGCTAGGTGCTTACTAGCATGCGGAAGCACTTTCCTAGGTTGTTCTTAGCAGCGGCATCGCAGACGTAGGCTGGAGTAGCAAGCCACTAACAAGCTACTCTAGCCTAGTGATGCCACTGCAACTGCCCCGCTAGCACGGTTGCGTGCACCCGAAAGTCGTTATCGAATAAGCAGAGGTCGGCTTGGTAGCCCGGCGCAATGCGCCCTAGGTGCTGGTCTAGACCCAGCACCCGCGCTGGGTAAAGCGAGGCCATGCGCAAGCTCTCGGCCAGGGGTAGGCCCACGTGCTGCACGCAGTTGCGCACGGCTTGTAGCAGAGTCAGCCCAGAGCCGGCGAGCGTGCCAGCGGCATCTACGAAATAATCATCTTGCGCACGAAACTGATAAGGTCCTTGCTGCGTCGGCGCTGTGGCATCGCTGATAAGGAACAAGCGCTCGCCTAGCAGGCGGTGGCTAATGCGCACGCTGGCGTAGGCGCAGTGGCGACCATCGGCCACGATACTCGCGCGCACGGCTTGGTCGTCGTACACCGCGCCCACCAGGCCTGGCGCCCGGCTTGTGAGGGGCGACATGGCATTGAAGAGGTGGGTGGCCGCCGCAAAGCCGTGGGCAAACGCCTGCATGCCTTGCTCGTAGCTGGCATTAGAATGCCCCGCTGAGAGGACAAGGCCGGTTGTGGCCAAAAAAGCAGCTTCCGGGGCTCCTACTACTTCGGGGGCTAGCGTCAGCATGCGCAGCACGCCCCGGCCCCGGTCGAGCAGGTCGGTCAGTTCGCCTAGGGTAGGCTGCCGCACAAATTCAGCGGGGTGCACGCCCCGTTTAGCGGGGCTGATATAGGGGCCTTCTAGGTGCAAACCTAGCAGCCCAGGCATGGTTGGCAAGGCCTGCTTAACAACTGCTAAAGCTTGGTCGACGACCGCGGGCGCATTAGTCGGCACGGTTGGCAAGAAGCTAGTCGTGCCGTGGCGCAACGTGTGGTGTCGCAGCTGCTGCAAGGCTGGCAGCGAGGGCGCAAATCCAAAGGCGCTTCCGCCACCGCCGTAGAGCTGCAAATCAATCAGGCCGGGGCACAGGTGCAGCCCCTGGCCATCGACCTGGGGTAGCGGTGGGAGCTGTTGCCCCGGCGCAAATAAGGCCGCGATGCGCGCGCCTTCAATAAGCACTTGATGCCCGGTGAGCACCTCGGTGCCGGTATAAATACGGCAGTTAGTGAGCAGGTAGACCATCGAAACTATCGCACTAGTAGCAGTTTGCGTTTTCTGCGCTAGCCTCCGCTCACCCAGTGGCGCAGTTCCGTGACGCGGGGCTTGGGCACGATGATGCTTTCGGCGGCGGCGGGCTGCACGTGCACCAGCATCCGGCCATTGTAGTGGGGCTCTAGGGCCGTCACGCTCGGGCGCGCCAGCAGCACCTGGCGGTTGGCCCGAAAAAATTGCCTAGGGTCTACTTGGGTCTCCAACTCGTCGAGGGGCGTGTCGAGGGTGTAGTGCTGGCCTTCGAGGGTGGTCAGGCTCACCTGCCCGTTGCGGATAATGAAGTGCGCCACGTCGGTGGCCGCCACGGGTATTAGCTTCGTTTTGAACGGAATAAGCCAGCTGGTTTTGTAGGCCGGGGGGCTGCTCAGCTGCTGCACGGTGCGCAGCAAGGCGGCCAGGTTGGGTACGGCCTCGGCGGCGCAGTCGGCATAGTGCTGGCGCAAAGTCTCAAATTTGCGCAGACCGTGCTGCAAGCCTTCTTGCGTAATGGGCTTCAGCAAATAGTCGATGCCATTGACCTGAAAGGCTTCCAGCGCGTGCTCATCATAGGCCGTGATGAAAATGACCGGGCTGCTGACGGTGGCCCGCCGAAATATCTCGAAGCTGCTGCCGTCGGAAAGATGGATATCCATCAAGATAAGGTCGGGGGCGGGGTGCTCGGCTAGCCAGGCCACCGTAGCGGCCACCGACTCGGGCTGGCCCACCACTTGGGCCTCGGGCCGCAGCCCTAGCAGCAGGCGCTCGATGGTGCGCGCCGTGCGCGGCTCGTCTTCAACAATAAGAACAGTCACGGTTTACGATAAGGAAGCGGGTAGGGGAAGTAAGACGCAGAATTCGTGGTCGGTTTGCTCGACCAGCAGGCGCTGCTGGTGCAGAAGCCTGATGCGGGTAGTGAGGTTGCTGAGGCCAGTGCCGCTGCTGGCCTCGGGCGAGAGGCGCGGGTAGCGCGGGTTGCACACCCGCAGCTGGTCGGCGCTGGCCAGGCTAATGGTGATGGCCAGCGGCTGGCGGCGGCTCACGGTGTTGTGCTTCACAGCGTTTTCGACTAGTAACTGCAGCGCCAGCGGCGGCAGCGGCCGGTCGAGCACTTCGGGGGGCAGGTCTACGTGCACCTCTAGGCCTTCGCCAAAGCGCATTTGCAGCAGGTAGGCGTAGGAGCGCACAAAGGCCAGCTCCTCGTGTAAGGGCACGGCCATTTGCTCGCCGTGGCGCAGCAAGTAGCGGTACACCTGGGCCATCTCGTTCACAAACCGCTCGGCGGCGGCTGGCTCGTCGTATATCAGCCCGCTCAGCGTAGACAAGGAGTTGAACAGAAAGTGCGGGCTCAGCTGCTGCTTGAGGCTTTCGTAGCGGGCCTGCAATTGCTCGCGCTTTAGGGTTTCGACTTCTTGTGCCAGGTAGCGGCTGCGCTCAACCAGCTCGATGCCTAGCTGGCACGACAACCCCACGATGCTGACTATCTGGGCCAGCGTTAGCAGCAGGGGCATAGAAGGCTGGTTGAACGCGATACCTAGCCGAGCATCGAGGTAGTGACGCCCTAGGCTGTAGCCCGTCACGAGCAGCGCCGTGAGCAGCGCCCGCAGCCCACGGTCGACGAGCAGCGACTGCCGGGCAAACCAGCGCTGCACCGCGCTAGGGCGGTAGCGCAGCAGGAAGTGCAGCCAAAACTGAATCTCGAAAATGAGCACGGCATTCAGGCACAGCAGCAGGGCCTCGCTTGGGGTGGCATAGCTGCGAGGCAGCACGCCTGTGGGCAAGGCAATCATCCCGAAAACCAGCGAGATAGCCAGTGCAATGAGCAAGTAGGCCCGTTGTGAAAACATCACCGGCACCACCAGCTGGGGCAGGCCGCGGCGCGGCGCGGCAGGGCTGCTTGCAGTAAGTACCGGTTGATTCATAGAAAAGAGCGAAAGAATAGCGGCTGCTACACTGCCAAGCGGCTTGGGCTACGCTGGCAAGGTAAAGAGGCGCACGCCTGCCACCTAGGGCGGGGCGCGTTCAGGCGAAAATCATGTTAAACGATAATTCAGCCCGCCGTTTGTCGCAAACGCCAACTTTCAGGCTGAATAAGCTCAATTGCCCCCTGAGTAAACCCAAGCGTGACCCGAACCGCCCCCACGGCTGGTAGAAACCCCGGGTTAGGTGCACTACAATGGGCCGTTACGGCCCCTATAGCCAGAAACCTTGCTGACGAGTCGGTGCAAATTCTTGGACCCAAAAAAAAAGCCGAATAAGTCAATTTAGGCGCTGAACAAAGCGGAGCGCTAGCTGAACCTACCCAATTTACGGGTGAAAGAAAGCGAAAAATGGAACTAAATAGTCGAGTTTAGACCACCGGCAGAAACCCTACAGCGGCTCTTCCGTTCAGGGAGGAAATTCCTTTAATTCACCAAAAGTTGGACTATTCTAGTTTAGCTCTGGTAGCTGCTAGTAATCAGGCACTCGCGCAGTTGCCTATTTGAGGGCTTGGGGGGCTGTTATCAATGCTGCCAGTCCTGTGGCCCGCCTCCGCATCCTTAATACTCGTTTTTCACTCTCCCGTTCAGCCTATATGAACCACTCAGCTTGTAAAGCTACTCTCTTAGGCCTTGGACTGCTGGCCGCTGCCACGCAGGCCCAAGCCCAAACCGCCGACCGCAAAACTTCCATTGGCCTGCACGCCAACGCTACCCAGTACCGGGGCGACCTAGGCAATGCCTTCTGGAAGTGGGACAACATGCCCTACAGCGGCGGCCTCGACATCACGCAGTACATCGGCCGCTGGCTCGACCTGCGCCTAGACCTGGACTACACCCGGCTGCGCTTCCCCAACGAGCGCAACACGTTCAACAGTACGGGTCAGCGCTTTCGGGCCCAGATGTACCAAGCTGGCCTAGGCTTTAAGCTGAAGCTGCCGGTGAAGGATGAGTTCTTCCTGCACCCCTACCTGTTGGTAGAGCCGCAGTGGAGCTGGGTACTGTCTGACCGCTACGCCACGCCCACGGGCCCCAACAACTTCACTCGCTTTGGCACCTTTGGGGGCCACGTGGGTGGTGGTCTTGACTTCCACCTAGGTGAGGGTGCTACGTTCTACGTGCAAGCCACCCAGGCTTACCTGCAAGCCAACGACGGCCGCCTCGATGGTGTGGATAACCAAGCCACTACCTTCTGGGATAAGAAAGACCGCTACCTGCAGTTCACGGCTGGTGTGCGTGCCAACCTAGGCAAAGCCAAGGACACCGACGGCGACGGCGTATCGGATAAAAAGGACAAGTGCCCCGACACCCCAGCTGGTGTAAAAGTGGACGTAAACGGCTGCCCCATTGATACCGACGGCGACGGCGTAGCTGACTACCTCGATAAGTGCCCCGATGTGAAGGGCCTGGCTAACCTGAACGGCTGCCCCGACTCGGACGGCGACGGTGTAGCTGACCCGGACGATAAGTGCCCCAACACCCCCGCAGGTGTGAAAGTAGATGCTTCGGGTTGCCCGCTTGATAGCGATGGCGATGGTGTGTCGGACGATAAAGACAAGTGCCCCAACACCCCCTCGGGTGTGAAAGTGGATGCCAATGGCTGCCCGCTCGATACCGACGGTGACGGTGTGCCCGACTACCAGGACCGCTGCCCCGACCGTGCCGGCCCCGCCAGCAACAAAGGCTGCCCCGAGATTAAGGCCGAGCAGAAGAAGATTCTGAACGAAGCCACCAAGTACATCAACTTCGACTTCAACAAGGCTACCCTGAAGCCTTCGTCGAATGCTCGCCTCGACCAGATGGTACAGATTCTCAACGAGTACCCCGACTACTCGCTCAGCATCGCTGGTCATACAGACAGCCAAGGTGCCGATGACTACAACCTGCGCCTGAGCTACGAGCGTGCCGCTGCTGCCCGCAAGTACATGCTCGACCACGGCATCCCCGCTGAGCGCATCGAAGCCCGTGGCTACGGCGAAACCAAGCCGATTGCCGACAACAAAACCAAAGCCGGCCAGGCCCTGAACCGCCGCGTTGACTTTGACCCCTACCTGACTGGTGAGGCCAATGCTGCCGAAACCAAATACGGCCCGGCTCCGAGCATCTCGGAAATCCGCGCTAGCGGTCAGAAGCTACCCGGCAAAAAGACCACTGGTACCGGCTCGCCCCGCAGCCGCAAGGCACCTGCCAAAAAGGCTCCTGCCAAGCGTAAGTAAGCGTCCTTAGGATAGCCGACTTTATAGAAGCCCTCTCTGCCGTCTGGTGGGGAGGGCTTTTGCGTTGGGTGCAAGCCCATGCTGACCCAGTGGCCTAGGGTGCACCTGGGCCGCAGTAGCTACCTAGGATGGCCTTGCTGGCCAAGTAAGCGTTGCTTCCTCCGCACGGGAGATTCCAGTCTGGTTCGGGCCGGTTCAAGTCTTGATTAGGCCGATTCAGCAGCATTCCCCCAACGGAACAAGCGACTACCCGTAAGTCAGCTAGTTATCGTCCTATTTAAATCCTGGATATTGATGCCGCACACGCGCTACTGCTACCTATTGGCCCTAGGTGGCCCTTTGCTGCTGGCCGCCGGCTGCGGCGGCAAAAACAAAGCCGACGACCAGCTGCCCCCCGCCCGCGTAGCCGTGCCCGTGCGGGTGCAGCAAGCCGGTGCCAGCAGTGCAGCCGGTCCGGCTGGGCCTAGCCAAGCGCCCCAATACAGCGGCACCGTAGCTGAGGGCAGTGGGGCTACGCTGTCGTTTCAGGTGGGGGGTACCATCACGGCGCTACCTATCGAGGAAGGGCAGCGGGTGCGAAAAGGCCAGCTTATCGCGGCCGTCGATGCGACCACCTACCGCGAGCAGTACGCGGCCCAGCTAGCCCAAGCCAAGCTAGCCGAAGACACCTATCGCCGCGTAAACGAAGTGTACCAGCAGGGCAGCATTGCCGAAACCAAGCTGGTGCAGGCCCGCCAGCAAGCCGAGCAGGCCCGCGCCAGCGCCCGCGCCGCCTACCAGCAAGTAGCCCATGCCCGCCTGCTAGCGCCCTTTGAGGGCTACATCGGCACCAAGCAGGCCGACCTAGGGGCCGTGGCCAGCCCCGGTGCGCCGATAGCCACACTGGTGCAGCTGCGCCAGGTGAAGGTGAACGTGGCCGTACCCGAAACCGAAATAAACCGCTTGCGCCCCGGCGACCGTGCCACCGTGCGCGTGGGCGCCGCTACCGACGCGCCCCTCACCGGCCGCATCGACGACATCAGTCCCGTGGCCAACGAGCAGACGCACGCCTTCACTGTTGGCGTGCTCGTGGACAACCCCAGCCTGCGTCTAAAGCCTAGCATGACAGCTCAAGTAGCCTTCACCCAGGCGGCAGCCCGGCAGTCGGCCACTGGCCCCACGGCCTTGGTGCTTCCCCTACGCGCCGTGCAGGTAGATGAGCGCAATCGGCATTTTGTGTACCTAGTGCGTGGCAATACCGTGCGCTGGCACGAGGTGCAAACTGGCGACCTATTAGGCGATGGCCTGGCCGTGACCGGCGGCCTCACCGCCCAAGACCAGGTGGTGGTAGATGGCTACCAAAAGCTCTACGACCAGGCGCCCATCAAGGTACTTAACTAACGTGAGCCCCCACCCCCGGCCCCTCCCCTCCGGGAGAGGGGTGCTCATCGCAGGCAGACGTTAGCAAATGTCAGGCTCCCCTCTCCCGGAGGGGAGGGGCCGGGGGTGGGGTCAACACGTGAGCAAGCAACGATACATACTTATCAGGTACTGAGGCAGACCCTTATGGCGAACCCGCACGAAGACGACACACCGACTAAGCCCACGCTCATCGAGTCGGCCATGCGGCACAAAACCGTGGTCATGGCCGTGGTTTTTGCCCTGATGGCCTTCGGGGTGTACGGGCTGTTCAACATGCCCCGCAACGAGTTTCCCAACTTCACCATCCGGCAGGGGCTCGTGATAGGGGTGTACCCCGGCGCCTCGGCCCGGCAGGTAGAAGAGCAGCTTACGAGCAAGGTCGAGGCTTACTTATTTAGCTTCGAGGAAGTTGACAAAACCAAAACGTACTCGTACTCGCGCGACGGCATCGCTTACATCTACGTGGAGGTAAACAAGCAGGTGGACCGCAACGGCACGGCCGAGTTCTGGAACAAGCTCAAAAACGGCGTGCTCATCTTCCAGCGCACCTCGCTGCCGCCCGATGTGCAAGGCCTCATCGTCAATAGCGACTTTGGCAGCACCTCGGCCGTGCTGCTGGCGGTGGAGTCGAAAAGCCGTCCCTACAAGGACCTAAGGCATTACGTGACGGGTATCGAGAACAACCTGCGCCAGCTCGAAGGCTTGTCCAAAATCAGCGATTCGGGTGGGCTGCCCGAGCAGGTGAGCCTCTACATCGATAACAACAAGCTGGCGCAGTACGGCCTCAGCGCCGGGCAGCTCGTGCAAACCTTGCAGCAGCAAGGCAGCGTGCGCCCCACAGGCGACCTCAAAACCGGCGCCCTCAACGTGCCGGTGCACCTGAGCACCTATTTCCGCAGCGAAACCGAGCTGGCCGACCAAATTGTGAAAACCGACCAGCAAGGCCAGGTGGTGCGCCTGCGCGACGTAGCCACCGTGCGCCGCGAGTACGACCCCGACCCAGCCAGCTACGTGACCTCGGGCGGTGTGAAAAGCTTCATTGTAAGCCTCGAAATGCAGTCCGGCCGCAACATCGTGCAGTTCGGCAAGCAGGTCGATGAGCATCTAGCGGCCCTAGAGCGCACCTTCCCGCCCGACATCAAGCTGGTGAAGCTCGCCAACCAGCCCGCGGTCGTGGACGAGTCTATCTCGCACTTCATGCGCGAATTTGGCATCGCGCTGGTGGCAGTGGTTATTGTGACGCTGCTGCTGCTGCCGTTCCGCATTGCGGCGGTGGCGGGGGCTACTATTCCCATCACCATTTCGTGCACGCTGGCCTTCATGTTCGTGATGGGCATCGAGTTGAATACGGTGACGCTGGCGGCGCTCATCATCGTCCTAGGTATCGTAGTAGATGACCCCATTGTGGTGATTGACAACCATGTGGAGAAGCTCGACCACGGCCTGAGCGTGTGGGATGCCGCCCGCGAAAGTGCCCGCGAGCTGTTTCCGTCGGTGTTCACGGCTACGCTGGCTATCTCGGCCGTGTTCGCGCCGCTTATCGTGTTTATGAAAGGCACGGCCCGCGACTTTCTGGGCGATTTTCCGGTGACTATTGTGTTGGCACTGAGCTTGTCGCTCATCATCTCGATGCTGCTGGTGCCGGCCTTCAACACGCTGTTTATCAAAAAGGGGCTACACCAGCAGGAAAAGCAAGAGCAAGGCGAGCCGGCCAGTGACAGCCAGCCGGGTAGGGGAGGGCAGCCCGAAAAGAAAACCATGCTCGACCGGGTGCAGAATGGCTACAACTGGCTGCTGAGTAAAGCGTTTGACCACACCTGGCTGACCCTAGGGCTGACCGGCGCGGCCGTGCTGGCGGGCTTGTTCATGATGGGCCGCCTGCCCCAGCAGCTTTTCCCCACGGTGGAGCGCAATCAGCTAGCCATCGAAATCTACCTGCCCAGCGGTTACAACCTGGCCCGCACCGACTCGGTGGTGAAGGGCATGGAGCGGCTGCTGGCCCGCGACCAGCGCATCGAGCAGTACACTAGCTTTATAGGTAGCAGCTCGCCACGCTTTCACACCCTCTACGCCCCCAACACGCCCGCGCCCAACTACGCCCAAATCTTGGTGAACACCACCACCGAGGAAACCACCGTGGAGGTGCTGCGCGAGTATGCCCGCAAGTATGCCAATGCCTTCCCCGACGCCCACGTGCGAATGAAGCAATTGAGCATGGGCCCCAACATCCCGATTGAAATTCGCATTTCTGGCGACAGTCTGCGCGACTTGCAGGCCGTGGCCAGTCGCGTGCAGGCGCTGGCCCGCCGCACCCAGGGCGTGACGTGGGTGCGCACCGATTTCGACGAGATGCACCCCACCGCCGCCCTGCGCTTGCGCCCCGACGAGGCCGGTCGCCTAGGCCTCAGCCGCCAAGACCTCACCAATGTCGTGGCCATGAACCTGCAGGGCGTGCAGGCCACCCAACTATGGGAAGAAGACTACCCCGTGGATGTGAAGGTGCGCACCCCCCTAGGCGACCGCCGCGGCGTGCGCCAGCTGCGCGACTTGTCGGTGGCCTCCCCCAGCACCCGCGCCGTGGTGCCGCTGCGCCAGGTGGCCGAGGTACATCCGGCCTGGGAGTTTGGCGAAATCGGCCGCCGCAACGGCGTACGTACCCTAACCGTGCGCCTCGACATTGTGCTGGGCGGCCTAGCCAATAACATCTTGGCCGAGCTGCAGCCCGAGATTGCCAAAATCAAGCTGCCGCCTGGCGTGGCCATCACTTATGGCGGCGAGTTGGAGGCCCAGCAGGAAAATCTCACGCCGATGGGCCTCTCGCTGCTGCTGAGCGTGGTTATTCTATTCTTCATCCTGCTGTTTCACTTCCAGAGCATCAAGCACGCGCTGCTGAGTTTGATGACCTTGCCGCTGAGCATCTTCGGCGCCTCGTTTGGCCTGCTGGTGCTGGGATATCCGTTTGGCTTTACGTCCTTCCTGGGGTTGCTGAGCTTGTGCGGCATCGTGGTGCGCAATGGCATCATCCTCACCGACTTTGCGGGCGAGATGCGCACCCACGAAGGCATGAGCGTGCGGGATGCGGCCATCCACGCCGGCGAGCGCCGCATGCGGCCCATCTTCCTGACGTCGGCCGCCGCCGCGGTGGGCGTTATTCCGATGATAATCAGCGGCTCCGACCTGTGGGGACCCCTAGGGGCCGTTATCTGCTTTGGCCTGCTGTTTTCGATGGTGCTCACGCTGTTTGCCCTGCCGGTACTGTATTGGCTGTTTTTCCGCAAGGAGGATGCGCAGAAGCCGCAGGCACAAGAGGGCGAAACAGTGGCACAGGCGGCGTAAAATCAATCCGAGTAACTATGGATTTATCAAGTAAATTATTGCTAGTGAATTGCTTGCGGAAGGTGATTGGCCCCAGCCCTTCGCCGCTTGATGCACGGAATCCTCCGGGAGAGGGGTGCCAACCGCGAGCGAACGCCATACTGTCGTCCGGCTCCCCTCTCCCGGCGGCGAAGGGCCGGGGCTGGGGCACCCACGCCTGGCTGCTCCTGCTACTCCTAGCCACCTTCACCGCCCACGCCCAACAAGCCCTTACGCTGGCCCAAACCCAGGCCGCAGCCCTGAGCAACAACGTCGCCATTAAAAACCGTGACCTAGGGCGTACCTCGGCGCTGGAAGGCATTCGGGCGGCACGTTGGGCGTACTTCCCCACGGTCAGCGGGTTTGGCATTGGCTTGTATGGGTTTCGAAATTTTGTGGACCCCATTCCGGAGCTTCTGCCGAGGGGCGTCAATAACTTCTACATCGCCGGCTTGTCGGCCACCGAGAACATCTATGCCGGTGGCCAGGTAGGCCTCAGCAACCGCTTGGCCCGCCTGCAAAGCTCGGTGAGCGAGGTGCGCTACGCCGATGTGCGCGACTCGGTAAACATGGAAACCGAGCAGAAATACTGGCAGGTGGTGCAGGCCCAGGAGCAGCTACGCGCGCTGCAAGCCAGCGAGCGCTACCTCAATCAGTTGCTGAAAGAGCTGCGCGACAACCTCAAAGCCGGCCTCATTGCTCGCAACGACCTGCTGAAGGTGCAGGTGCAGCGCGGTCAGATATTACTGAACGAGAGCAGGGCGCGCAACGGCCGCCAGTTGGCTTTGCTCGACCTAGGGCTCTACACCGGCCTGCCCACCGACTCGACCACCGTGCTCACCGATACGCTGGCTACCATTTTTAACCCCGCCAGCGTGTATGTGCCGCCCGCCGAAGCCGCAAAAAACACCCGCAGCTACCAGCTACTGAATACCGCCGTAGAAGCCCGCCGCCTCCAAACGCGCCTCAAGCGGGCCAGCTTCCGGCCTACGCTGTCGGTGGGTGTGAGCGGGGCGGCCGCTGGGGTGATAGACCGGGGCATCGGCAGCACCTTCACGCCCACGGGCCTAGCCATCGTCAACCTACCTATCTCCAATCTCTGGGGCGCGGCGCGCAACCAAGTGCGCCAGCAGCGCCTCAACGAAACCATCGCCGAAAACAACCTGCAAAACGGTACCAATCAGCTGCAAGTAGGTATTCAGCAGGCCTACTACAGCCTGCGCGAAGCCTACCAGCAAACCGGCCTCGCCACCCAAACCCAGGCCCAAGCCACCGAAAACTTGAAGGTGCAGCGCGACAGTTTCCGCGCCGGCCTCACTAACCTCTCGGACCTGCTCGACGCCCAGGCCCAGGCCCAGCAGGCGGCCAGCCAGCTCATCAGCGCCCGCGCCGAGTTTCGGTTGCGCCTGAGCATGTACCAGTACCTCACCGCCCCAGCCGCCAAGTAGCAAGGGCGCCCACTATCAGCCTTTATACTGCCTAGGTTAGCGTTGAGGGGCGGGTCGCTGGGTTGCCCCCGAATTATCTCGCACCTTTGTTCTCTATGCCCGATTCTCCCTCCCGCTATGCCCGCGTGCTGGCGTGGCTCGACCACACCTTCATTCAGCCACTTTATACGGCGCGCGTGCGGCGGCTCATCTTGCAGAGTGTGCCCTTCTGGATTGCCTCGCTGCTGACCGGGGTTATGGCCGTGGGCTACGAAAAGCTTTTTGCCTGGGCCGAGGAATTGAGTTTCAGCTGGCTGCGCCAGATGCCGCTGCAGGCCTTCGGGCTTACGCCGCTGGCCTTTCTGGCGTCGTGGGCGCTGGTGAAGTGGTTTGCCCCGGCGGCCCGCGGCAGTGGTATTCCGCAGGTGATGGCCGGCATTGAGCTTTCCAATCCCGTGCAGCACCGACACACGGCCTACTTGCTGAGTTTGCGGGTAGCGCTAGTGAAGGTGGTTAGCAGCGTGGTCCTGTTGCTGGGGGGCGGCGTCATTGGCCGCGAGGGACCCACTATTCAGGTGGCGGCGGCCATTTTTAGGGCTATCAATCGGCTACAACCGTCGGGCTGGCCGCAGCTCTCGCGCCAGATTGCGCTGGTAACGGGCGGCGCGGCAGGCCTGGCGGCCGCCTTCAACACGCCGCTGGGCGGTATCGTGTTTGTGGTTGAGGAGCTGACTCAGATTCACCTTTCACGCTTTCGCATGGCGGTGTTCAGCGCCGTGATTATTGCGGGGCTCACGGCCCAGCAGTTCTTAGGCTCCTACCTCTACCTAGGCTTTCCCAAAATCACGTCGCCCGCCGGCTGGTACCAAGCGCTGGTGATGGTGGCAGCCGTGGTGTGTGGCCTGGCGGGAGCATTTTTTGCCAAAACGCTGCTCTGGCTCAACAACTACCGCAAGCGTTTTGCTACTCCGCTGGCGCAGGCGGGCTGGGTGGTGGGCTGCGGCTTTGTGCTGGCAGCGCTGGCTTACCTAGTGGGACCCGAGGGCGTGGGCACCGGCAAGCCGATTATCAACCGGCTGCTGTTTCAAAACAACGGGGCCACGCCGGGCTACCTGTTTCCGGTGCGCTTTGCGGGCATGGCCCTCAGCTACAGCAGCGGCGGGGCAGGCGGCGTGTTTGCTACCTCGTTGAGCGCGGGCGCGCTGCTCGGCGATGCCGTAGCCCAGCTGGCCAATGTGGCCGTGGCCGACCGCAACCTTATCATCTTGGTGAGCATGGTGGGCTTTCTCACGGGGGTGGTGCGCTCGCCGTTCACGGCCGCTATTTTGGTGTTGGAAATGACTGACCGGCACTCGGCCATTTTTCAACTGCTCATCGGGGCGCTGCTGGCCCAGGCCGTGGCCGCCCTCGTCGACCCGCATTCCTTGTACGAGCACCTGCGTCAGGGCTTCATCCGCGAAACCCTGCACCACAAAGACGAGCCGGCTACGGCCACTCCTTCTCCGCATCCACAGCCGTGAGGCGCTGAGGGTGTGCTGCGGGCTTGCTAATGCAGCGCGCCGCTCGTCCCCGCCGTGGCAGCCACGGGGTGCGCCACCCACTGCCGGCCCACCAGCAGCACTAGTAGTGCCAACAGCGAAGGCCCGGCCATAAGGGCCGCCATCGGCACTGCCGTGCGCGCATCAAACATACTAACTCCCACCGAGGCTAGCGCGCCGGCCCCCATCTGAATGGCGCCCATCAGCGCCGAGGCACTGCCCGCGTTGCGGGTGAATGGCGCGAGCGACAAGGCCGACGTATTGGGGCTAGTGAAGCCCAGGCAGCATAAGAACAAAAACAGCAGCGCAATGGTACCGCCTAGGCCCAGCACCCCCGCGCTGGTGAGGGCGAGCAGCACCCCGGTAGTGAGCAGCTGGCACCCTAGGGCCACTGGCACTATTTGCTCGCTTTGGTAGCGCCGTAGCAGCAGGCTATTAAGCTGGCTCGACCCAATAAGCCCGGTGGAGAGAAACGCGAAAATCCATCCATAGACCTTGCCGCCTACGTGGTAAATATCCATGAACACCAGCGGCGAGCCCGCCACGTAGGCAAACAAGCCACTAAATGAGATGGCCCCGGTGAGGGCATAGGTGGTGAACTGCGGCTCACGCAGTACGGCCCAAAAATTGGTGAGAATAGGCCGCGGCCGCAGCGAGAGCGTAGTATCGGGGGTATAGCTGTTGGGCAGCCATAGTGCTGTGGCCAGCAGTAACAGCGCGCCCAGTGCCGCCAGCACCACAAACACTGCCCGCCAGCCAAAGTCTTCCGTCACGTAGCCCCCTAGGGTGGGCGCAAGCAAAGGCGAAACACCCAGCACCAGCATCAGCAGGGCAAAAACCTTGGCGCTTTCCTTCACCGGAAACAAATCGCGCACCATGGCCACTGCCGCCACAGAGGCCGCGCAGCTACCAATGGCTTGCACAAAGCGCAGGGCAATCAGCGTTTCGATGCGGTGCACTGCCAGGCAGCCGATAGATGCGGCTACATACAGCGCGAGCCCGAAGTAAAGCGGCTTTTTGCGCCCAAACCGGTCGAGCAGCGGGCCATACAGCAGCTGCCCGGCCGAAATGCCGATGAAGAAGCTTGACAGCGACAGGGCTACCTGGGCCGCCGTGGTATGCAAGTTGCGCGCAATGGCCGGGAAGCCCGGCAAGTACATATCGATAGAAAACGGCCCTAGGGCCGTAAGCGCTCCCAAAATGAGAATAAGGGAGAAGTAGCGTTGTTTCGTCATAAGGCAACCTAGAACGCTGCGGCGCGCAGCGCAACCTAGAAAGTAAAAAAGAAGCCCCTTAGCCCCGCCAGCGGTTGCTGCGCGGAAGTGCCACGGGCAGCTACAACAGCGCCGGCGACCTATTCTCTTATTTCGGGCCGTTTTTGTGAGCCTGCCCGCACACAGTAGCTGGCAAATGCGACCCTTGCGGGCGGTGCCTTTGCCCCGGTTAGATGCTTGCCCTCGCAGGCGGGGCGCACGCCGTGGCGGTAGAGGCGCCCGGCGGCGGGCGGCCTACCTAGGTTGCCTTTTAGCGAGCTACTTGTATAGTATTCAGTAGCAGCCGCAAGCAGTTTGTGCCTGCTTCACGTGTCGAATTATTCTGCGCAAAAATGGCTTTAAGGGGCTCTAGATGCGTATGCACGTGGCTGGACACTCTCCCTTTCATGCACCACATTATTTATTTAAGCTGGGCTACGGAGCCTTTTTCTGATGAGCAGTTGCAGGCCCTGTTACAGCAGGCCCGCCGCCACAATACCGAAGCCGACATCACAGGCATCCTAGTTTATGGCAATGGCTGTTTTTTGCAAGTGCTTGAAGGTGAAGAACCTGCTGTGCGTCAGCTTTACGAGCATATCAAGCTCGATGGCCGCCATCGCAATGTGGCGGCCTATGCCGATAAGGCCGTTACGCAGCGCGCATTTGCCGGGTGGTCCATGGCATTCGAGGCCGCTACGCCGCAGCAGTTCGACGAACTGATGGGCTATTTGCGGCCTGCCGATGTGACGTTCGATGCGGCCCGCCTCCCCTTGGTAGATGTGCACCTGCTCGATTTGCTGCGCTCTTTCACGTTGCCTTAGGGCAGCGCCGTGCGCACGGCGCCAGCCGCGGCGCGGCCCCGATATGGTCGGCAGTAGCCTTATTAGGAATGGCAGCAACAAGAAGGCTATGGCGCCACGCAGCGAGTATATCTAGATAGCTAAAAACGGGTGGACGTGCGGGTTATACAGTGTGCCGCCGAAGCTGCTGAGTGGCTATGCGCTGGTGCAGGGCCGCTACCTCCTGCGCGAGCTTGGCCTGGGTGGCGGGTGTGCGCTGCGGAATAAGGTAGCTCTGGGGCTGCTCGGTGCGCGTGTGCGCGAGCCATGTAGCCGCCTCGGCCACCGTGTCGAAAGAAGTAATAAGTGAGCCGGGCAGCCAGTGCAAAACGGTCGCGGCCATGTTGTAGCCCCGCAACGAGGACGAGTATACCCAGGCTACGTGCTCAATGCCGGCCAGCGCCATATAGGGCAAGAAATCGCTGACCAGCCACGCGGCGATGCTCCAGCTCACGCCTGTTACCTGCTCGTTGCTATTGAGAACGCGTGCATAGGGCCGCTCTAGGTAGCAGGCCGCCAGTTCTAGGCAGGCCTGCTGCACCAGAGGCAAGGTAATCTCACCCTGCCAGTCCAGGTAAAGCCAATCGTTGGTAAGGTCGTGGTAAACGCTCAGGCAGGTAGTTTGGCGGAGTAGGCGTAGGTTCATGTGCAGCGAAAAATCTTAAGCGGCACAAACTGCTTTTTAAGCAGCTAAGCAATTAATTATTAATTAAGTGCAAGCTATGCCGGCTAGGGTTTCTTAGCTGTTTTCTTTTCCAATTCTCGTGCCACATTCGCCCTGCTAGCCCCGAGTTGAGGCAGGGTGGCGAGCTAGCAGGGTGATTATGACCGACAGGGAGTGAGGATGCCCTGCTGGGCGGCCGCGGCGCGCAGGTGGCGCTGCACGCACGCCAAGACGTCGGCCAGCGTTTGCCACTGTCCTATTTCCGTATCGGGAAACTCTAGTGTTAAGCTGTATTCCAGGCGAATGCCTAGCTGCACTCGTTCGAGCAGGTCGAGCTGCAAATCGTGCTGGAGATGGGTAGCGGGCGTCAAAACCGGGTGCCGCAGGTACCACACTTGCTTGCGCACTTGCGTGTACACCTGCTCGTGCCAGGCTAGGTTTGCGTCGGTGACTGTGCTATCACGTGCCATGCGTTGTTAGGCTTGCGGCGGGGCTTGAGGAGTTCCTAATATTCGGGCGCAGTACTGCCGCAGCAGTTCTGGCTGGTCGGCTGGGCCCCGGAAGGCTAGGTGGCCATCGGGGCGCACCAGTAGCAGGGCCGGCTGCCCCTCTAGGTGGTAGGCCTTGTGGGCGTGGCCATCGCGGTCGGCCAGGCAGGTAGCGGTGCCGGCAGCCGCGGGCGAGGCCAGCGGGGCGGCAAGTACCAGCCGCGGCCGCACCCACGGCCAGCCGGCCACCTCCGCAATGGCTGCTGCTAGTTGCGGCAGTGCATCGGCCTGGCGGCCATCGAAGGCCAGCAGGCTCCAGCCATAGGTCTGCCCGTCGGGGTTGTAGATGCTGGCAAACAAAGACATTGCCTCGCCCTCGGGGGTAGTTACCTGGGCATCGGGGGCGCGGTCGCCGGCTCGCGGCCCGCCAGGGTGCAGCAGCTGCCGCCAGCGCAGGTGGTCTTCGCTTAGCGGACTGTCGGCGTAGCTCACTAATAGCTGCTGCCCATCGCCGCTGCCTAGCAACTGCCAGCCAATATGCGGAAATAACTGCCCCGCTGCCCCGAGTAACTTGTCCTCTAGGCGATTGCGATACAGCAGGTGCTTGAAGCCCTTGGCCTGCTCCGCATCTAGGGCGGCGTGGATGCCGTGGCGCTCGGGCGAATAGCTGTCCAGCACTGCCGGCCCGGCGTGGCCGGCCAGGGTTTGGGCTAGGCGCCAGGCCAAGCCTACCGCGTCGTGAAAGCCCGTGTTCATGCCCTGCCCGCCGATGGGCAGCGTCAGGTGGCCCGCATCGCCCACCAGATACACGCGCCCTTTCGAGTAGGCGGGGGCCACGGCATGCTGAAAGCGGCTGTGCGTAAGCCAGATGGGGTCGGTGAGCGTGAGCGTGGCATCGCCGGTTACCTCGCGGGCCCGCTGCTGAATTTCGGCTAGGGTCGGGTCGCGGTCGGGTACTAGCTGTTCGTCTTCCAGAAAGAACAGCCGGTGGTAGCCGCCCCATACCGGCATCACCCCCGCAAACCCGTTGTGGTAAGCGAAAAACCACAGTTGGTTGGGCTCCGTGGAGCGCTGCCAGCTCAGCTTAGCATCGGCTTGGTGGTTGGCCCGGCCCTTAAACTTTTCTGGCTGGTAGTCGAGGCCCACAGCCTTGCGCACAGTGCCTTCGGCGCCATCGGCTCCCACCAGGTAGCGGCACCTAATGCGCTCAAATTCACCGTGGGCGGCAGCTTGCTCTTCGGTGCTGGCCACCCACACGGTTATGCCCTCGTCGTCGGGCTCTATGCGCATGGCCTTGCGGCCGCGCTCTACTTGCACGCCCCGCGCGGCCAGCTGCTCGGCCAGGGTTTTTTCCATGACATCCTGGCCCGAGTACAAGGCTTGCGGGAAGGGGCTAGCCGCCTCGCCGAGCTTTACATCATCAAGCGGATGCTCGTCGATGAAGATGTGGATGCGGTCTACTAGGTAGGACCGCTCGGCTAGGGGGGCCCGCAGCCCCACACTGTCAAGCAACTCTTGCGGGCGTGCCCACACGTTGTTGGCCCTCGAGTATTTGCTAGGTGCTGGTTTTTCTTCTAAGATGCGGCACGCCACCCCGTGGTGGCGCAGGGCGTTGGCGGTAGTGAGGCCAATAGGCCCCGCCCCAATGACGAGGACCTCAGTGTCGAAGGGTAGGGGCTCTTTGCTGGAAGTTGCCATATGGCAGCAATAGGAATACGGAGAGGTTAGGGTAGAGTGCATGGCCCCGATGGGCCCTAGGTCGGTACTACCGCTGCCCGCCAACAAGTAGCCGCCCCGCTAGGGCGCGATGAGCAAGCGAGCAGTATCGCCGCAAAGGTCCTCTGTCGCCTATTGAGGCGCCGTGCTATTCTTGCTATCTTACTTGTCCGTTCTTGCTTTTTTGCGCAGTGCCACGCTTATGCGCCCTGCGCCCGCTGGAAGGCTTGCGGTCCCTGCCCGGTGGCGCGCTTGAAAGCCGCAGAAAAGCTGGCTGGGGAAGCAAAGCCTAGCACTTCGCTAACGTGCGTCACGGATGGGCCACCTAGGCGCAGCAGTTGCTGCGCTCGCTTGATTTTCCAGCTCAGCACGTAGTGGTAGGGGGCCATGCCCGTGGTTTGCTTAAACAAGCGCGCAAAGTGAAACACGCTCAGATTGGCCAAGTCCGCTAGGATTTCCAGGGTTATAACGTCGCCCAAGTGGGCCTCTAGGTAGGCATCTAGGCGCGCCAGCACGGCTGCCGGCAGCTTGCCCGCCGGTGCCAGGCGCCGCTCATAGCGTCCGTAGTGCTCAATAAGGTGGTAGCACAGAGCATTGATGAGCGACTCGGTGTACAACGACCCTAGGGCGGGCGGGGCACTAGCCACCGCCAGCAACTGCCGGCCAAGCTGCGCCAGCAAGGGGTCGGCAAGTTTTACGCGCTCCTGCAGCGCGAAATAGGCCAGGTCCAGGCCCTGCCGGGCCAAGCGCTCTAGGTAGTGGTCATCCACCGTCAGGTAGGTGTTACAGCTAGAGGCCGTCCAAGTTATTTTGCCGTACTCGCCCCCTGGGTAAATGCCTAGGTCACCTGTTTGGTAGATTTCCTGCTGCACCCGTGTGCCGTTGCGCCGCTGCACTACCAGGGGGGCCTCGACTTGGTAAAGCATAACCAGGTGGTGGCGGTGGTAGTGTGCTGGTAGTGCCATCGCGCTTAAGTGGTACTGCTCCACCCGTAGGCCGGGCCAGGTAAGGGGGGCACTGGTAACCAGCGGGGGCGCTTCAAAGCTCTCAGAAACGTAGTGCATACAGCAGAAAAGGCATGGCAAGCCGCCGGCCACTAGCAAGAGCCGGCACCGCGGCGCCTAGGTTGGTAGCTGGGCGCTGCAGTGCCGGTGTGCCTCTGGCAAAGGGTGCCTGCGCGGCCGGGGTATTAGCTCAACGTGGAAGGTGAGCCGGAAGTTGGGCCCCAGCATGCTGAGCCGCCCCGTGCGGCAGGCTACTGCGTTGCTGCCGTTGGTAGCTGTTTCAGCCAGGCCAGGTTAAACTGATAGTGGAGGCTGCTACTCAGCAGGTGAATGGTATTGTCGGGGGTTTGGGTGATGGCTAGGTAGCCCTTGGGCTCCGCATGGGTCTGGTCCATCTCGAAGGCGCCTGTCCAGGCACCGCCATTCATGTAGCGGGCTTTGCCATCGGTCAAAAGCTTGATGACCGGCCAGGTCTTGCCCTCATCAAACGACACGGCGGCGTACATGCCGTACCCCTTGTAGGTGTGGCCGTCGGCGGCTTTGAACGGCATGCCGGCCGCCGCTTCGTCTTTTTCGTCTGGGTGGTGCGTGAAGGACACCAAAAGCAGGGGGCCTTCATTCAGGCGAGTGAGCACTAGCCGCTGCCCGCTCCAAACCGGCGGAAAAGGCGAAGCGGTGTAGGTCCAGGTCTTGCCCATGTCCTTGGATAGGCTCAGGGGCATTCGCAATTCAGCGCTTCCGGGGGCTTTGATGTCATTTTTTCGACCTAGGGCCAGCAGATTCCCGTTCTTTAGCGTCACTACGCCGGCATGAATTCCCGCAATCAGGCCACCCGTTTCGCCGGCGCCGAAGCTGGGCGTGGCAGCCTCCGCGGCGGGGTTCATCCACGTTTTGCCGTGGTCTTTGCTGAGGTGGATGGCCGTGCCGCCAGCTGGCCCGGGGTCAGCATCAGCTGGCTGAATGAGCCAGCCGGCCTTGGTTTGGCTCATGCCGCCTATCACTTGGTGGCGCTTGGTGTGCTCGGGCGCCACAAGGCGGGGCGTCGACCAGGTGGCGCCGTTGTCTTGGCTGGTGCGCAGCACCATGGCTAGGTCTTGCCAGTCGCCATCGGTTTCCACACCGTTCATATGAAAGAGGGTGCCTTTGCCATCGTGCAACAGCGAGGAGCCGGTCATGTTCCGGTCGGGCACTTTGAAGAACTCGGCGGGCTCCTCCCACTTGGTGGCACCGGGGCGGAGGCGACTCGACAACACCGTCATTTCGCGCCCGCTTTCCTCATCTGTAGAAAACCAGATGGCCAGCAAATCGCCGTTTGGGCACCACGCCACGGCCGGCTGGTGGTTGTGGCTGTAAAACGGCACCGCGTGGTCGCAGGCCGGTTTGTTAACGTAGCGCTGGGGTTCCAGAAAAAGCGGCTTGTCAGCGGCAAGCGGCTTCCAGGCATACCGCTGCTGCGAGAGCGGGGCGTTGTAGCTAGGAGTGACGGCCGGGGGCAAGGGTGCGGTGGTGGGCATAGCGGCCTGTACCACTCGGAAGCCCACTAGCCAGCTCTTGTCTTCTGGCAGCATGCCTAGCCGGTTGGCCGAGCGCAAAAAGGTAACCGGCGTGCCAAAGCTGCCGCCGCGGCTCACGCGGTAGAGCCCCGCCGCCCGCCCCACCGGGTCGCGCTGCTCGCCCGCCGCGTAGGGTCCATACCAATCGAGGCACCACTCCTCCACGTTGCCGTGCATGTCGTAAAAGCCCCAGGGGTTGGCGGGCGTTTGGGCCACTTTCAAGGGTACCACGGCCGTGTTGCGGTCGGTGGCCTGGTTTTTCTGGTAGGCCTTGGGCAGCGAGCTGCCGGTCGAGAAGTCAGAAACGGTGCCGGCCCGGCAGGCATACTCCCATTCGGCTTCGGTGGGCAAGCGGTAGGGTTTGCCTTCCTTCTGAGACAGCCATTCGCAAAAGGCCACGGCCTGCGCGTAGCTTATGAAGACGACGGCTTCATCATCCTGCGTCGAAAAACCCCGATTGCCGCGCAGCTGCTTGTGCTGCGGGTCAAACGCCTCGTACTGCGCATTGGTCACCTCCGTAGCGCCCATCTGAAACGGCGACGACAGCGACACCCGGTGCACCGGGCTTTCGTCAGCATCCTTGCCTTCGCGCTCCGACCCCATGTAAAACGCACCCGCTGGCACAGGCACGAGTTTCATACCTAGGGAATTCACCGTTTGTGCCCGTGCTGCCAGGCTGGCCAGGGTCAGGAGGGCCGCGAGGCCTAAGCGTGTGTTTGCCATCGGGTAAAATAGCAGGCCCCGAGCAAGTTGAGCTGTCGGGGCCTGCACCTTAATAGTACTAGGGTATCAGTTAATACCCTGGGTTTTGGGTTAGCTTGGCGCTAAAATTCGCATCAATTGCCGATTGCGGAATGGGGTACAGCTCGTGGTAGTCCTGAATGGTACTCCGTACGTCGGCCCTCGTCTGGTATTTGCGGGTGCGCTCAACTAGCTTGCCCATGCGGCTCAGGGTGCGGCGGCGCGGCTCTTCGGTAATGAGCTCCCGCGCCCGCTCGTCCAAGATGTAGTCGATGGTGACATCGGCGGCCGTGATGGGCTTGGCCTTGGCCCGGTTGCGTACGACATTGATGTCGGTGGCGGCGGCGGTCAGGTTGCCCTTGCGGAAGTAGGCTTCGGCCCGCAGCAGATACGTTTCGGCCAGCCGATACACGATGAAGTCCTTGCCCGTGCGGCCCGAGGTGTTAGAGCCGTTGAAGGGCCGGCCTTCGAGCTTGCGCAGGTAGGGGTACACGTTGCGCATAGTGTCCTCGTTGGCCGTCCGCTTTTCTACCTGCTTTTTGAAGTAGGTCGAGGCGGGGTTGTTGTAGTAAAACTTGCGCCGGATGTTATACACCGAGTTCCGAATGTCGTTGCTCCAGTTGTCTTTCCAGAGAGCGTATAGGAAGTAGGAAGAAGGACGGCTGTAAGCCACGCCGCGCCCTAGGCTATCCGACACTATCATGCCCGAGCCGCCCGCCGGGTCTTTCAAATTGGGCAAGAACGGTACCCAGCCCCGAATGGTATTGTTGCCGTTGTTGGTGCCGGCGCCGCCCGGCGTCAGATTCTCGTATTGCCACACGTAGATGGACTCTAGGTTGCCGCTGCTGCGGTTTTGGTTGCCCTCCGCAAATAAGTCGGCGTACACGTCACCCGGCTGCGCGCTTCTGGCGCCAAAGCGGCTGGTCATCAGCTGGTACGTGCCTGAGCTTATCAGGCGGCTCGCGCTCTCGATGGCCTTGTCGTACTCGCCTAGGTTGATGTACACCTCCGTGAGCAGGTGGTCGGCCGCTCCCTGCACAATGCGGCCCTCTAGCGACTTGGCAACCGTGACGGGCAAGTATTGCCGCGCAAATTCTAAGTCGGCTTTGGCAAACTCGTACACGGCTTTGCGCTCGGCCCGCACGAAGTCGGTTTTGGGGCTCTGGTACGTCACGTCCACGATGGGTACGCCCCCGTACAGGTTGGCGAGCAGGTTGTAGGTGTAAGCCCGGAAAAAACGAGCTTCCGCAATAATGGCGTTGCGCTCGGCGTCGCTGGCCCAAATGCCGCTGAGTTCGGGCTTGCTGGCGTACTCAATGATAGTATTAGCCCGCAGTATCATCCGGGTGTAGCCCCAGTTCCAGAAGCTGCTGGCCGCCGAGGCCGAAGGTGTCAAGAACGTGGCGTAGTTGCGGAAATTGACCGTTTGCTCCTGGCCCGTCGTGGCCACGTCGGTCCCGATTTGCATGTCGTAGAAGCTCCCTAGGTCTTCCTGCGACAGCTCGTCGCGGGCAGACTGGTGCAGTGCCGTGATGTAGTTGTCGAACCCCGCTTTGGACGTAAGCACCACGCTTGAGCTGAGGGACGAAAGCGGAACCTCGTCCAAAAATTTGTCTTGGCAAGCGCCCGCCAGCAGGAGCCCGGCGCACAAGCTGGCTCGCTTGCCCAGCGACAGAAGACGCGTATTGAATTGACTTAATTGCATATAAACCAGCGCCGAATGCGTAGTAAAGGAGTGGGAAAAAAGAAGGGCTAGAAGCCTAGGTTCAGCCCTAGGGTGTAGGTGCGGGGCATCGGGAAGAAAGATGCCTTCGTGGTGCCCCCGCTTTCGGGGTCGGTGCCCGGCCAATCGGTGAAGGTGTACAGGTTTTTTCCGCTTAAAAACACGCGCAGGTTAGCAAAGCCAAGCTTGCTTATCACTGGGGCGGGGAAGTTGTAGGCCAGCGATACGTCCTGAATGCGGACAAAATTTCGGCTCACGTAGTAGTTGTGGCCCAGGGGGTTGGTGTACACCAGCGAGGGACGGGTCGTCGAGGGGTTGTCGGCGGTCCACCAGCCGGCGTCAATCTGGTTGAGAGCGCGGCCCGGCGAGTTTTCGCTGCGGGTCGAATTGGGGTCCAGCAAGATGAAGTCGGACATCCAGCCCTGCATGGCGTTCACAAACACGGACAGCGACAGATTGCCGTAGCTGAAATTGTTGGTGATGCCCCAGCGCACCTTCGGCTGGCCGCCCTGCCCAATTATCGTCCGGTCGTTGGTGGCGTCGATTTTACCGTCCCCGTTCAAGTCTTTCAGCCGCACGTCGCCGGGCTTGGCGTTGGCCGGCAGGTTATCACCTTTTTGGTAGATGCCGTCAAAAACGTAGTCGTAGTAAACGGTGATGGGCTGCCCAATAAACCACCGGTTGCTCAGGTCGTCATCTTCTCGCCCGTCGCCGTTCGTGTCGGAGCGGTAGAGGTGCACAATCTTGTTCTGGTTGGCCGACAGCACGAGGCTGCTGCTCCACTCAAAGTTGCGCCGCCGCAAATTGACCGTGTTCAGCGTTACCTCAATGCCCTTGTTATTGGTGGCCCCTAGGTTGGTCAGCACGCTGGTGTAGCCAGTCAGGCTAGGCAGCGTCCGCTGCACGATGAGGTTCTTGGTGTCACTATTGTACACTTCGACAGTGCCGCCCAATCGGCCCTTAAACAAGGTGAAGTCCACGGCGGCGTTGGCGGTGGCAGTGGTTTCCCATTTCAGGTCGTTGTTGGCCATTGTAGCAGGAAAAATTCCCACCGACGTTGGCCCGCTATCCCCGAATACGTACTGCGTGATGCCTGATAGGCTGAGCGACTGGTAAGGCTGAATGGCTTGGTTGCCAACCGAGCCGTAGGACACGCGAAACTTGAGCAAGTCAATGAATGTCGCCTTTTTCAGGAACGACTCGTCCGATGCTATCCAGGCAATGGCGGCCGACGGGAAGGTGGCGTACTTGTTGTTTTCGGCGAAGACCGAGCTGGCATCGCGCCGGGCGGTTAGCGTCACGAGGTACCGCTCTTTAAACCGGTAGTTCAAGCGGGCCATCGACGAAATACCGTCAATTTTGGCGGCATCCGAAAGGGTGGTTTGCGTGCCGCCCAGCGTCAGGCTGTTCCAGCCTAGGGCGTCCGAGCTCAGCTGATTGGCACTGGCCGTGGTCGATTCTGACTGCTGGTGGTTGCGGCCATAAAGCAGCGTCAGGTCAAAGCCGTGGTTTTCGTTGATTTGCTTGTTGTAGGTAAGGATATTCTCCAGCACCCAGTCATAGCTTTCTTGGTTGTATTTGCTGGCGCTGGTTGTGTTGTTCGGCAAGCGGCGGTCCTGCCGCGTAAAGTTGTACGTGTGGTTCCAGCGATAATTAGGCGAAAAATTGACCCGGTATGATAGCCCTTTTACAAATGGCGCATTAACTATCGCGTAGAAATTGCTAAACAAGTTGTTGTAAATTTCTTCGTTCTTCGTCAGCAATACACTGCGCAGCGGGTTGCCAGAAATTTGCTCTTCCGGCACGCTGTACAGCGTAGGCTCCCCGTCGGGGTACGTCCACGTTCCAAAAGGGCTGCTGTAGTAAATGCTAGAAACGTCGGCTTCCCGGCCCGACAAATCACGCCGAATAAAGGTCGAGTTCAACCCCACCGACAGCCACTTTGCCACCTGGTTTTCGACGTTGGCGCGCAGGGTAACGCGCTTTTGGTTGTCGTTTAAAATCAGCCCTTTTTCGTCTGTATAAGCCGCCGACAAGTAGTAATTGGTAGCGTCGTTGCGGCCCGACAAGCTCAAGTCGTAGGACCCAATGCGCCCCGGCTGCGACGCCGCTTTCCAGGGGTCGAGCGTGATTCCGGCCTTGTAGTTGGCAGCCTCCGAAGTAGTTAGGTAGCTCGCCACATTGGCGGGGTCGGCGGGCAGGCCGCTTTGGGCGCGGTAGTCGAGCGTTTTTTGCAGGTAGCGGTCCGGGCTCAGAAGCTTCACCGTGTGGCCCATTTCCGATATGCCGGTAAAGGCATTGATGCGAACCGTGGGCTTCTGAGTAGTGCCCTTTTTAGAGGTAATCAGAATGACCCCGTTTGCTGCCCGCGAGCCGTAAATGGCCGCCGCGCTAGCATCCTTGAGCACCTCCATCGACTCAATGTCGTTGGGGTTGATGTCGGACAAGCTGCCATTGAAGAAAATACCGTCTAGAACAATTAGCGGATTGTTGCCCCCGCTCAGCGAGCGGGGCCCCCGAATGAGAATGGAGCCGTTCTGACCTGGCCGGCCATTATCCGTGAACTGCACCCCCGCTACCCGCCCGCGCAACGCTTGGGTGACGTTGGTATTGGGCAGGTTCTCGGTCTGCTTCATGTCCACCTTCGCCACCGCTCCCGTCACGTTGCGCCGAGATTGGGCGCCGTACCCGACCACCACTACCTCATCGAGCGCCCGGTTGGCGGCTTCCAATACCACGTTGAGTAAGTTCTTATCCCCGATGGTAATCTCCTGGCTCGAGAAGCCAACTGAGCTGAAAACCAATACATCGGCGGCTCCATTCACCCCAATGGTGTAGTTGCCGTTCAAATCGGACGTAGTGCCCTTGGTCGTTCCCTTCAGCACGACGGTGACGCCCGGAATGCCTTCGCCGGTTTTCTTATCAGTGACCCGTCCCTGAATGGTCCTGTCGGCTGTCGGCTCGTCGCTATCGAAGCACGCCCGCCAATAATTCTCACTCGGAGAGGCAGCTGCTAACAGCACATTGGCTTGTAGCCCCCCAAGCAGAAACGTTAAGGTTAGTAATCTTCCTTTCATGTAAGCAGTGGTGTAGAGGTGGGAATGATGGGTAGATGACGTTGAAAATGCCGACTTAGTAAGGCAGCTGATGTAGGAGGCGCCAGGAGCTAGTTCGCTGTGCCACTGTAGGTTGCTAAGGTGACTTTAGCTACCTCTACCTGGCCGCAGAAGTGTACTTCGATACCTAGCTCGGCCATAGCCGCTGCCTTAATCCGGCAGGCGCGTTGGGCACTGGCTTCGTCGGCCGCGTAGACCACCTGAATGTGATTGGCTTTGTGGCGAGCCATCATCTGGTCGCGAGTCACGCCCTTGAGTGTGGCATTCATAATCGGCCACTGCGGAGTAGTTTCTTGCCAGCGGCGCTGAGTTTCGGCTTCTGGCAGGGTAACGGCTTCGCCCACCCCTAGGTCGCAGTGCAGCTTGCCATCCATCACGTACACGCGGCTCCACACAATGGCACCGGGTCGGCTAATTCCTTTGAGGCTACCCCCACCTAGGCGGAAGTACATGGGAGGCTGCCGCTCGCTGCTAGCGCCTGCGTAGCCCCCCACAAAGTGGGCCGGCGGCGCTGCCCCCGAAATCAGAAAAACCCATACAAAGGCATCGATGCCGGGGCCGGTAAAGTGCTCCCCCCAGCGCAAATCATGCAGTGTAGTCTCGCCTGGCAGCCCCAGCTTTTGCCACAGCTGGTAGGTGAGCAGCGCGTCGAGACCAGCACACTCATCTACCTCGTTGAAATGCGGGAGGGCTTGCCCAGCGTACAGTTCCTTGCCCTCTGCCGAGTACACGGAGGGCCGGTCTTGGTTATTCAGTAGCCCTTCTACTAGGTCGCTGGCGGGCGTAAGGTCTTTTAAGCCCTGCTGGTATTGAATGCCGATGGTGGCACAGCCAAAGGTATCGGCCAGGCGCAGCGCAGCGATGTACATCTTGCACTGCTCCAGCGTTTGGGCTTCCGTTAGCTCGGTCACGCCATCAGTTCCCCAGTTAAATTTCATGCCCTTGGCCAGCAGCCAGTCCAGCACTTGGCGGGCTTCTATATCGGGTACCGTAAGCATCGCCGCGTACAGAGCCGACTGGCTTAAACGCTCTTTGAATAAGCCCGTAGGGTGCAGCAGTTCGTCGGGAATGATAGCATTATACATTCCCATGCAGCCTTCGTCAAACACGCCCATAATGGCTTTGTCGCGCTTTAGCTGGCGCGCAAAGCCCCGGCCTAGATGCTCCTCCTCGGCGGGCAGCTGAACTGAGCCTAGGTCGGTGACGTGGCTGTCATCTTGCGTAATGGTGCCAGTCGTAAGCCACTCTTGCAGACCGCGCGCAAAGAATTCATCCGTAAAATCCTGGCTCCACAGGCTGCTATAGGTTACGTTGGCTTTGGTTAAGGAGCCATTCAGATTCAGCATACCCACCAAGCCAGGCCACTGTCCGCTCCAGTTAGCCACCGTTAGAATAGGGCCTTGGTGGGTGGTAAGGCCAGCTAGTACATGGTGGGTGTATTGCCACACGCTTTCGGCCACAATCAAGGGCTGCGTTGCATCGAGCGTGCGAAATACTTCCATCCCCATTTTCTGGGAATCAATAAATCCGTGCTGTTTCTGGGCATCATATAGATGAGCGCGCTTTACCGACCATCCTTGCTTTTGTAAGGCTGCAGCAAGCAACTGCTCCATTTCGTATTGCGCCGCCCAGCAGTCTTGATTAGCAGCTAATCGCAAATCACCACTTGCAACTAATAAGACTTCTTTTAGAGTAGAATCCATTGCAGGTGTAAGTAGTAATTGCTTCGAGTAGAAGTTGAAGCGATGGTTAATTCAAAAACCACTCAAAAAGCAGCAGCAGATAGCCAGCCTACACCTTTAGTAAGGTATAAGAAGTATTAACTGCCCCCGAAATAATCTGAGCCTGAAAGGCTTGCTGAGCGGATATGCAAATATGATTGCCCGGCAATCAGCGTCATTACTCGTTATTATCTACTTACTGTAGGATATTACCATGGGCTAGCTAGGTAGCCCAAAGCTGCCTGCTCTGCTTGCCCATTTGTTGGGTGTACAGCAAATTCTTCAGCCCACAGCTGAGCTAGAAAGCACACGTTAAGTGGAATACCCGACTGAGAACAGATACTAAGAGACCCGGCTTCGCAGCGGTCGCAACGCGCAGGGACTCCTAGGGTAATCTTGCACTGGCTTTAAGAAGCAATTGATTGCTTTTGGGGGTAGTGCATGGTGTTGACTGTCAATGTATAGGTACGAGTTGCACCTAGGGCCTTGCCGCCTTATTTACAGTGAGGCTTGCGAAATGAAAGTAGACCCGGTAGAAAGTGATAATTCAAGTAACTTACGCCAACTTTAGCGCCGACTTCTGCCGCCAAAGCTTTACAGCAGAGGCGGTGATTTTCAGTCTGCCGAAAGTCAGGCCAAAGGATAAGATTGTAGAGTAAAGCTCTAAAAGGCTATACTGCTCCATCAATGGCCTTTGTTTAGGAGAAGCGTTTGTGCTTGCTTAATCTATAAATAAAAAATGGCTTGTCAGCACAACTAAAATTGCGTCGCCTTAACCGATGCATCCTTAATAATTGCTCTTCCGAAGAGTTGCCTCCGCTACTATTCTCCCACCCTCGCTAATTCAGATTTTATGAAAGCCTATTTTCACAAAGTGCCTATTAGTACGCAAAACTCATTTAGCGTTCGGCACGAGCGCCGAGCGAATTTTGGCACTATTTGGCATTATCATCCCGAATTAGAATTGCACTATGTAATCAGGGGAGAAGGCGTGCGATTAGTAGGTGATAATATCAGTAATTTTTCCTCAAATGAGATTGTCTTGCTTGGAGAAAACCTTCCTCATACATGGCGCTGCAAAGAAGAATACTTTCAGCAAAATTCTGAATTAGCTGTTGAAGCTATCGTTATTCAGTTCTTGCCCGATTGCCTAGGGCGCTATCTGCTTGGCTTACCCGAGGCGTATCTCCTGCCGAAGCTATTCGAGAAAGCAAAAAATGGCTTGATAGTGAGCGGCGAGGCCAAAGAAAAGCTCATTCCCTTAATGTATGCAGCGGTTAAAGCCACTAATCTCAATCGAATTATTGTGCTGCTTTCTATTTTGAAGGTGCTAGCCGAAACTGATGAAAGCGAAGCCATTGCTACAACATACCATGCCTTTGCACAATCAAATGAGTCAGATACGATACGAATTAACAAAGTGTGTAGCTATACATTGACAAACTATAAAAAAGAAATAACGCTTGAAGAAATTGCTTCTATTAGTAACTTGAGTGTGACATCGTTCTGCCGATATTTCAAGTTTATTACTAAAAAGACTTACTACGATTTCCTTATTGAAATTCGTATTAGCCACGCTTGCCGCCTTCTGATTGAAGATAAATTACCTACTGAGGTACTTTGCTTTGAGTGTGGTTTTAATAATGTATCTAATTTCTACCGTCATTTTAAGAAAATAACTAAAATGACACCGTTGGAATATAAGCGCAATTACTTAAGTCATAACCGTAAAGAATTTGCAGCCGCCTAGGGTAGGTAAGAAGTAGGAATTAGAGAGCGTACTCCAAGCTTTTATGCAGTTGCGCGTATTCAAGGTTTAGTTTTTCAATATTCTTTTTAATCTCGCTCGAGAAAATGCCAACCTTTCGCCGCGTAAAGGTTGAAATGTCGATGCCACGTTGCTTGAGAGAGTATTTGGCTACGATGGGGTATACATCGTGCATGACATGCATGTTGTGTACGAAAAACTGTTCTACAGCCTTTACTTCGTCAGCGCGTGAGGTGTCATCATAATGGTTACACAACCATACAATTAGCTCGGGATAGAAATTGCCCTGAATGCAGGATAGGCCAGCCGAGCCGGCTTTGAGCGAGTCGACTGCGTGCCCCATGTAGGCATCGTATAAGCCGAACTTGTAGCCTGCGGTGGCACCGATTTTTTGCTGCACTTGGCCTAGGTCGAGACAGGTGTCTTTGTGGTAGATAACGCGACCAGTCTCAACAAACTTTCTCAGCTGCTCGGGCGATAGCAGGCGCTTATAGGGCACCGGGCATTCATAGAAACCGAGGGGAATGCCGGGTGTCAGGTCGAGTAGTTGGAATACTTGGTCATTAAAGTATTCGTCAGACTGGTCTGCGCTGGCGAGTAAGCCGGTAATCGTAATAACGGCTTCGGTGCCGGTATCATGGACGCGCTTCACAAAGTCAGCTTGTTGCCTAATTAGGCCACCAAAGGTGCCGGTGGCTACCACTGGCACGGCACCAGCTACTAGGTCTATGATATGCGTGATGGTTTTGAGCATCTCCTCAGGGGTTAGCTCGAACATCTCGCTGGAGAGGCAATTAGCAAATAAGCCAGTAGCGCCGGCTGCTAAGTACAACTCTGTCAGCTTAGTAAGTGAGTCGTAGTCAATTTGCCCATCGTTTTGGAATGGCATGAGCATGACTGGGACAAATCCCTTTCGTGATTTTTCCATTAGTAGGTAGTCGGAAAGAAGAGGAGGGGCTCAGTTAGTGAGCCGGTTGATTAACGGGCTCTGCCGGGCTATAAGCGGACGTGCCTTTTCGCAACTTGGTGAGCAGGAGTCCAGTTAGGAAAATGGTGAGGGTGCCTATCACGATAATCATGCTTTTGTGCAATAGGCTACGCAAACTGGCATACTCCTCGGGCAGACGGCTTGAGAAGGTCATCCAAACAATAACGCAGATGCCGATAATGGTCGCCGTCAACGCCTCGTGGCTTCGGGTTTGGCGGCTTATGACGCCGAGTAGAAACAAGCCCAGCATGCCCGAGGCAAAGATGCCAGAGAGTTCCCACCAAGTATCTAGCACGCTCTTGACGCCAATCATGGCAATGCCGGTGCCCATGCCAAGCAAGCCAAAGCAAACGGTGGCAAGGTGCAAGAGCCGCAGCGTTTGGCGGCTGGTCATGCCGGATTTGAAATAGCGCTGATAGATATCGACGGTGAAGACAGTAGCCGAGGCATTCATGCCGGAACTGATGGTGCTCATGGCCGCCGACAGAATAGCGGATACAATGAGCCCCACAAAACCCACCGGAATTTTGGTGACTATGAAGTGCGGCATCACTTTGTCGCCGTAGTCAGCAGGCGACAAGCGCATGGCCGCGCTAGCTAGTTGGGTTGCTGTTGCGGTAGGGGGGAGGTTCGCCGCGGCTACTTGTAGCTTAACTGCTTGAATAAACTCGGGATGTACTTGGTAATAAGCAAATAGACTAGAGCCGATAACCAAGAACAAGAGGGACGCAGGTACATACAGCCACACGCATAGCCACAGAGACTTGGCGGCTTGCGGCAATGATGCCGCCGTATGATAACGCTGTACATAATTCTGGTCGACCCCAAAATTGCTTAGGTTAATAAAGAAGCCATATAAAAACACAACCCAAAAGGTAGATTGAGTGAAATTTAAATTAAACCCACCTAAGCTAAACTTACCATCGGCCTGACCGATGTCTATGATTTTCGCTACGCCGCCTGGCATATCATATATAATCAAGCCGATGATAAGTAAAGCACCAACGGTCTTAATTATACCTTGCACTACTTCCGTCCAAATAACGGCTTCTATACCACCTAGCACTGTATAGATAATAATGCAGATGCCCGTGATGAGCATAATCATATCCATCGAAAAGCCAGTAAGCGCTTGCAGCGTGAGGGCAATGCCGTAGAAGATGGAGCCGATACGAGCCAATTGCGTCAGCAGAAAGCAGGTGACAGCGTATGTGCGTGCCCAAGGCCCAAAACGATGCTCTAGGTGGGTATACGCTGATATTTCGCCAGTGCTGCGGTAGAAAGGAATAAAGTAATTAGTGGCAATCCAGGCGGCGAATGGCATGGAAATACTAAATACAAACGCGTTCCAATTGCTGCCAAAGGCTTTGCCTGGCACACCTAGAAAAGTATTGCTACTTAAAAAAGTAGCATAGATGGATAAGCCAATGGCCCAGCCAGGAATTAAGCCGGACGCGCGCGAGTATTGTTCGGCGTTGTCATTCTTTCGAGAGAAATAAATGCCAACGCCAATCATGGCTAGCAAATACAAGCCAATGATTACTAAATCAGGAACGCGTAAATTATTCATTCAAATGATTTTTGAAATATGGCTCATCAAGCTTCTTAAGCTTAACATATTTCACTCGCAAAGCTATTGCGATGGTATGCGTCATCCGTGTATCATTTTCTCTATCTATTGTATCATATTATCCTTGCTGTGCCAGTGAGGGCGCGTCTGGGTTAGGGCTGGTCGGCCAAGTAGGGTGTTCGTCGCTTACTTTGCTCGGGGCACTAGCCCTAGGGTGCAAGGGCTTTTGCCGCGCCCTTGTGCCAACTATTCGTACCGTAATGCCTATGAGAGCCAGCTTTTGGTTTCTACTGCTACTAGCACCGCAACTGCTTGCTGCCAAGCCGAAGCAGCCAGTGGCAAAAGCCCAAACCGCGCCAGCGGAGCCTCTGCCCACCTTAGTATCGCCCAACAAGGCACTTCACTTACAACTTGGCTACGACCCGGCCGGCGCTCTCACTTACACATTTAGGGCGCAGTCGAAAGTGCTGCTGCAAGATTCCAAGCTCGGCCTGCAGCAGCCCGGTGCCCTTGTAGTGCCCACCATCTTGCGGCGGGCCGTTAATACTGTTTGGAAACCGGTTTGGGGCAAAAGGGCTCTAGTGCCCGACCAGTACAACGAGCTGACCCTCGACCTCAAAACGTATAAAATCATTGCGCGGGCTTACAACGAAGGCATCGCTTTTCGCTACGTTTATCCTGCCGGTCAAGCCCCTACTGAGCGGACTACTTTTGCCTTTGCCGGTAACTACACGGCGTGGTACTACAACGGCGAAAACCATAACCTAGGGCCCGAAAAGCTAGCCGATTGCGCGGGTAAGCGCTCGCCCGTTATGACCGTGAAAGTGGACAGTGCGACGTACTTGGCTCTGCACGAAGCCGACTTAAGCAGCGGCGAGCCACTGCAACTGCAGGCTGCGAAGGGCGAGACCATTTTTACCATCGCGTCGCAGCCGACCACGTCCTGGAAGGTGATTATGTACGGCAAAACCCCGGGCGACCTCGTCGATTCACACCTACTCGAGTTGCTATGCCCACCCCTCGCCAAGGGCCAGGACTTCTCCTGGGTCAAGCCGGGGGTGGCGCTCTGGGACTGGCGCATTAACGGCGCCCGCACCGAAAATTTCACCTACAATATGTCGCTGCCTTCGTGGAAGCGAATGGTGGATTTCGCCGCGACTAACCAGCTGCCCTACCTCGTGCTCGATGCCGATTGGTATGGCCCCGAATTTGGCAAAGAATCGGACCCCGTGAAGGGCGGCAAGGTGGCGCAGGTGCACGAACTCATTGCCTACGGTAAGGGAAAAGGTGTAGGCATCTGGCTTTACCTCAACGACGTTGGCGGCCGTAACTATGACCTAGCCCAAACCTTGAAGCGTTACCACGACTGGGGCGCGGTCGGCATCAAATACGGCTTTATGTCGGGCACCCCTGCCGAGAAAAACCAGCGCACACGCCTGATTACGGAGCTGTGCGCGCAGAACCGCTTGCTGTGTGATTTTCATGATGGGCCTACGCACCCCTACGGGCAAATGCGTACCTTCCCCAACGCCGTGACCCGGGAGTATTGCAAAGCGCAGCTCGACGGCCACCAGGTAGTGCAGCCCAAGACCTTCGTGACGTCGGTTTTCGTCAACATGGTAGCGGGCCCGCTGGACATGAACAATGGCTCTGCCAGCCTCACGCAGACTGGCCGCGTAGATAATTCCTCGCCCGTACCCTCGACCTTGGCGGGCGAAGCCGCGCGTACGCTCATCGTGTTTTCGGGGGCTACCATCATTCCCGACATCCCGGAAAACTATCAAAAGCACCCGGAGCTACTGCGTTTTATTGCTGCGCAAAAAATGCCGTGGCTGGCCAGCAAAACGGTGCAAGGCGAGATTGGCGAGTACATCGTCATGGCTCGGCAGGCCCAGGATAAAACATGGCTAGTGGGTGCTGCCACAAACGAACAAGCCCGCGAGCTAACCATTCCGCTCTCTTTCCTAGGCAAAGGGCGCTACACGGCGTCCCTCATGCAGGATGGCCCCCAGGCCGACTACCGTACGCAGCACGAAAGCTACACCACCGATACCAGACAAGTGAGCGCCATGGATGTCATCCGAATAAAGCTGGCTCCTGGCGGAGGCGCCTGCTTGCTGCTCAAGCAAAACTGACGAGGTAGGCCACCTGTCGAGAAGGTAGGTGAATCATTATCAACCCATTGCAGCAAGAGTATTTACTTCCTTGCTGCAATGGGTTGAATGTAACCGCCGCGGCGGGCGGTTACTGGCCCTAGGGTATCGTGGTGCGGCTAGCTGATAACACACCATTCTAGTAACCAGTGAGCTTAGCCTACACCTCACAGAATAGATGCTTTAAAACCGTTTATCGCTAACTATGGATAGCTGCTAAAGAAAGACAGCCGGCCTAGCTTATAGCTAGGCCAGTTGTAGGAAGTTAATCAAAAGCAATACAGATAAAGCCACTCAGTGCAAGCTGAGTGGCTTTATCTGTATTGCTAAAAATCTTAATCTTTAGCTTCTTATGTAGTCCGTAGGGGAATCGAACCCCTGTTGGTAGAATGAAAATCTACTGTCCTAACCCCTAGACGAACGGACCGTTTTTGTTTTAGTGGTGCAAAGATACTGGTTTTTTCGCTTGTAGCTTAATCTCGAACTCAAAAAAAACAGTCGAAATTAAAACAGGTTGATTTTCAACTGAAAAAATATGGGCAAACATGCCCGCAGGTAGAAGCCGCCTAGCTGCTCGCCTTTAAGGGCACAGGTGGCTGCGCTATAATAGATGGGGTGACGCCGCTGTAAAACGGCGCCTATGGTACCAATACAGTTTACGGGTGGTCATTTCAGATAAGCTGTTGCGCCGTCATCAAGCTTGCTGTACAGGCCCTAGGTATTCTCCATCGTAATCTAGGTGTGTGGTGCAAGTGAAGCGGTTCTACATGGGTTAACCTCCTGTTGAAGGACTCGTTATATGTTACTTACCAACATCCAGCTACGTCTAGTGTCTGGTATTGATGGAAGGCGGGAGCTATCGCTAGTGCGTAGCGGCTGGGCACTGCACCAGCTTATCACTATTTTTTCTTGGCTATGAGTCTGCAAAAGCTGTTTCTAGGGAGCCTAGGTGCGCTGCCTAGCCTATTGGCACCAGTCATGAGCTATGGCCAATCGCCAGAGCTAACGATGGAAATCTACTCTAGCAACATGATGGCGCTGACTAATTCGCAGCTCAACAGGGCCATGCTGGACGAAAGCATTCGCCGCAATAAGGCACGGAGCGGCGGGCGGGCAACCCCTTCAGCTGCGGCTAAGGCAGCCTCTGCTGCGGCGCCTCAACTGCGCTACACCGCTACCACCGCTATGCGGCGCACGGCTGCCGAACAATTTGCGCGGCGCCAACCTGGCACCACACCCGCCACAGTTTCCAAATTCGCGGCCATGTTTGGGCCGAGCGGTTCCGCTGACTACGGTCCGCTGTACGCGAAGCTGCTGCCGGGTTCGGGGCTGCAAGACAATAACGTGGCCGATGCCTTTGCTGCCTGCCTGGTGGCCACCTACCGGGTTGCCCACGGCGAAGTGCCGGGGGGTACAATTTTACCGGCCGGCCCCACGGCCGCTGTGCGGCAGCAGTTTGCCCCAACCGCTGCCCACGTTTTGGCTGGCCGCCCGGCCAGCGTGGCGGCGCAATTAGGAGAGCTTCTAAAATTGCAAACGGTGCTGGTGAGTGTAGGCGCGCAAGGAACCGACGAAGCCAAGACCGCGGCGTTTCGACGCGGTGTGGCTACACGATTTCAACAGCTTTTTAAGATAGACGTGAACGCGCTAACGCTGAGTGAGCGAGGCCTAGTAAAACGTGCTGGTGCGGGTGCCAAGACAGCTCCTGCTGCCACAGATGGCGCCCGCTCGGCCCCGGCCGCCCCGGGCACAGCAGTCGGGGCGCAATGGTTTTTCCGCGCGCGTTCTAACGCTTACGGCGGACTCACCTTCGAGCCGGTGGCGCTGCTGGCCAGTGGGCAGTACTGCGATGTAGGAGAAGGCCCTCTAGAAAGCCTAGACCTCGCTGCCGACCGCGCCCAACGCCCGTCCGCCTGGGGCACATGGCGCAAGAACGGGAGCGCCTTCGTGCTCACCGACGCCAAGGGCCGGCCTAATTCCTATGAGCTTGGCTCGGGTAGCTGGTTTCCGGCCTACGCGGCAGGGGCCGTGCCGCTGAAGCGAGCGTATAAAAACGCTAGCGGCGGCAGCGTGGGTGGAGCTACAAGCCTAGTTATCAGTAAGCTAAATTTCGTAGATGCCAGCCACTTCACCGAAGGTGCCAATGGAGGCGTTATGACGGCCAATGCGGCGGGTGGCAGTCGGCGCAGTGCCAGCGGCACCTATCGCTTGCAAGGCCATACGCTTACGCTGACTTATGCCGACGGGCGTACTGTGCGCAAGTCGTTTGCGATTGGAGCTAAAGGCACCCCGGCGCGGCCGTCCAATGACTTACTTTTTATTGGCGGCGATGCCTACACCGACGAGTAGTAGCTAAGTGGTTAGTAGTTAAGGGTAAAATTTGCCTGATTAGCTCCTGGTGTTTACGCTCGGGCAGCGGGGTGGCCACCTGCCTAGCCGGTAGCCTATGCCGCCGAGCTGAGAGTAAACCCTCGCAGGATTCAGGGGAAACCTTATTCCCGCGTCAGGTAGATGTCGGCTTGGTCCGATTCGCGTAGGTCGGTATCAGTTTGCCAGCTTTCGCCGGGGCTCGCGCTCTCGGCCCACGCGAGCGCGCGCTGAACCCGTGTGGGATATAGTTCGCGATGCTGTTCCAGCGTAGTTTTTACTTGCTCGAAAGTCAGCCCAGTTTGCTTAGGCAATGTGTCCAGATACCCAACTACAGCCAAGGTGAAAGTTGCCATTGTGGTAGGAAGAAAAATGAAAAGAAGCGATAAGCCGATGATAGCCGTGGCAGCAGCCCAGCCCTAATAGCGGAGCCCAGCATACCCTAGGTGCCTTGAGAGAGCAATTTATGCGCTAACCGAGACATCAGTAAAACGCTTTTTGAAAAGCCCTGCTCGTGGGCACCCAGCTATAGCACTAGGTCAGAGCCAACTCCGCGTAATCCTCATTACCGTTGCAGTAGTCTGGCACCAGCTTATTCTGCGAAGCGGAAGTCATGGGTACTGTGCTAGCGGCTTCTTTTTCGCCTAGACTATTCCAAGTACTCGCTCGTACTATGCGGCTTGAGCAGTCGAGGCAGTCTTACTAAAAATTGTGTAAGCGGAAATGGTGCCTCCTGTTTAAGGCCGCTGCGAGGCAGTTGGTCTGCCCACTACTTTCTGCTGCAGCAACTGCACTTCCTGCTGCACCAACCGCATTTCCTGCCGAATAACCTCAACACCTTGTGCTAAGCGGACATGGGTAGTTGTCGGCCGCGACGAGAAAAGCGCTTCAGCGGGTGCGGCCATCGGTTGTTGTAGCCAGGTAAAAGCCGCTTCAATCGTGTCGAAGAAGGCCAGTGCTAAGCCTGGCAGTCGATGCCCAAGGGACTGCGCGAGATGACGGCCCTGGAGAGAAGGGGCGCTAACCCAAGCCACCTGCTGAACACCGGTCACGGCTAGGTACAGGAAAAATTCGGCCCGTAGCCAAGGGCCAACCCTCGACTCACTATCCGTTACTAACCGCGTGCTGCTCAGCACGCGAGAGTAGGGCCGCACTGTGTAGCATTGGGCCACGGCGACGCAGGCTTCCTGCACAGCGGATAGAGTGAGCTTGCCAGCCCAGTCGAGGAATAAGCAATCGGAAGTGGCGTCGTAATAAATAGTTAAGCAAGCAGGAGCGCTTAGGAGCTGTAATTGCATAATAAAGCGATAGCAAAGTAGAATAGCAAGAAGTATAGTTGCTCGTAGACAAGGTATTACGCAAATGGATAAATAACTAATTATTAGTTAAGTGCAATCAGTATAAGTGGAGCCAATTTGGCGTGTATAATGCTCTCCCTAGGCAGGAGCTAAATCCCTAGGTGCCATACTACCTGCGCACCTAGCTTAAAGAATATCCCCCCTAGGGGAGGCGCGGCTCACGGCTGCTACGTGCGAATGCAACCCTAAGAATTAGCAAACTAGTGTGGTCTGTGGCTTTGAATCAGGACTCCTAGGACAGGGGAAATGTGCCCCGTGACTCGAGGTGTGAGGAGGTGAGGTGGCGAACACATTTCGGTGCAAAGGCTACTTGCGTGCCATCCTGAAAATGAAGAGTAGCCTATTTGGCTAGGGTAGGAGAGAGTATAATGCACCCGCTTCTCTGCTAATCAGCAATGCTCGTAGGGAGAGGCGAGTAGTACTACTCAAGCAAAAGAGGGCTCAGCTTAGTAGCCGAACCCTCTTTCTAAAAATCACAGTTACTCTTAAAGTATCAAGCGGTAACCTAGTGCGATTCGCTGGTTTCGATGCCGAGCAGCGTGAGGCGCACCGGGCGTGCTGTCACTTTATGCTTCGTTACTGCGCTCAGGTTGTCGAGCTGCACCTGGTGCACCTCGCCCAGCGCGGGCACGGCGATGTAGGCAAACCGCTCCGAGGCCTCTAGCACGGGCTTGTACACATCGGCAGCGGGAGTGGCGGGAATGACGGTGCCCTGCTGCTTCAAGGAGTTAGTGGCCAAGTCATAGACTCGTAGTTGGCCGCCAAGCGTCAGTACCAGTAGCTGCTTGCCGGCGTAGTCGAGCTTGCACTGAATGGCGTCGGTGCCGTCGTAGATGGGCGTCATGCTATTTGCCGCCAAGTCGATGAGGTAAGCGCCCTTAGTGGCCGAGTAGCCGATGAATTTCTTAGCGCCCTCAGCATATAAAATGGTGCCTAGGCGGTTGGCACCGAGGCTGGCGGGATTAGCAATGAGGCGCTGCTGACCCGACTTGTTGACTACTAGCACGCTGCCGCTGGTGTTAGCTGTGGTGGTCCAGGCGCCGAATACAGCGTTTTCGCCATCGCTGGCATTGCCGTGGAGGCTGCCAGTTTGCAGGGTGGCGGCGTGTACCAGGCCGCCAGTTGAGTTGATGATGCGCACGCCGGTGGGCGCGGTGCTGCCGGGCTGGGTTTCGGTTACGGCGTAGGTGTCGTTGCTGAAGTGGGCCATGGCCCCGTGGTGAGCCGCTAGGCCAGCATTGATAACCCGAAACTTAGCGCCCGGCGTGTGGAAGTCGTCTTCGTCTGCCACGCTCAGCGTGCCATCACCATCGTTGAAAATTAGCGTCTCTTCATCATGGCTCTTGAAGTGCGTCGGCTTGGGGCTCGTAGCCGAGATGGCGGCCCACTTGGCCGTGCCCTTCACATCGGCGTGGCCATCGTGCGATTCCAGACCGGTGTCAAACATCTCCACTAGGTTCTGGCTCTGGTACAGCACGGCGGCGTAACGGCCCGAGGCCGTGGGGTAGAGCGTGGCCAGCGGATACTTGGCGCTAAACGAAGCAGTGCTGCCGTCGAAAGGCGTGAGTTGAGTGAGGGTACTGGCCTGCTCGTCGGCCACCAGCAGGCGCACAAAACGGTACTCCTTGCCCGCGTCAGGGTCAACCGGGGTTACGTCGTCGTTGTCCTTGTTGCAAGCCGCAAGCGATAAACCCGCCGCGATAGTCAGCGCCAGCCGAGCCGATGAAAAGAGGTGCTTCATGGTAGAAAAGGGAAGAAATGAAATGAGGTTTTCGTGAATTTTTTTGCAAACCTAAGCAAGCGCGTCCTACTTTTGAAACGTGGTTGCAATAAAAAAATATCATTTACTCTTTCGGCTTCACCCCTTGTCCTGTGCTGGGATAGGAGCAATGCTCAGCTTACTAAGCGTGTTCAGCCTGCCCCTGACGGCCACGGCGCAGACTTGCCAGCTGCACGTGGCGGGCGTGGTAACCGACGAGGCCGGCCAGGTACTGCCCGCCGCCACCGTGCGTCTAGAAGGCACTTCCATTAGCACAATGGCCGATAACAATGGTCATTATTACTTAGCTGGACTATGTTCCGGTGCCTACCATCTGGTAGTGACCTACTTAGGCTTCGAGCCCGCTACACATTCTCTGACTCTAGCAGCTAGTACAGAGCTGCCCGTGGTACTGCGTCCATTAGAGGGTACCCTAGGTGAGGTGACGGCTACCGGTCAGCGAGCTTATGATACGCCATTAATGCAACAAAGTAGCGTTGAGCTGCATGAGCTGGCGCTCACACGGGGGCAGACGCTGGCCGAGGCCTTGCAACGCGTGCCAGGTCTGCGTACCATCCAAACGGGACCTAGTATCGTCAAGCCCGTCATTCATGGCATGCACTCCAACCGGGTGCTGATTTATAATGCCGGCGTGCGTCAGGAGGGGCAGCAGTGGGGCAGCGAGCATGCCCCCGAGGTAGACCCCTTCGTGGCCAGCCGCCTCACGGTGGTGAAGGGCGCGGCCAGCGTCATGTACGGCTCCGATGCTGTGGGCGGCGTTATCCTGGTCGAGCCCGATGCCCTCGACTACCGGCCCGGCCTGCGGGGCCGCATCGAGTCGGTGCTGATGAGTAACAACGGCCTTGGGGCGCTGTCAGCCACGGCCGAAGGGGCCCGGCCCCAGGGCCTGCTTGGCTACCGGGTGCAGCTGAGCACGCGGCAGGCGGCTAATGCCCGCGTGCCCGGCTATCATCTGAAAAACACGGGCTTTCAGGAATACAACGGCTCGGCCACGTTGGGCTTTGCTAAGAATGCCTTTGCGGCCGAGCTATACGCCAGCACCTTCAACTCGCAGCTAGGCATTTTTGAGGGCGCGCACATCGGCAACACTACCGACTTGCTGGCCGCTATTGCGCGCTCCGAGCCACTGGTGAAGGGAGATTTTTCGTACGCCATCGGGCGGCCCTACCAGCTTATCGGCCACCACCTGGTGCGGGCCGCCGCGCACTACGAGCTACCTAGGCTGGGCAAGCTGCACCTGCGCTACAGCTACCAGCGCAACAACCGCGAGGAGTATGACTTGGTGCGCCAGGCCTACGAGCACGAGTACCAGCTGCGCTTCAACCTCACCACCCAGGCCCTGGATGCTTACCTCGACCACCGCCCCCTAGGTGGCCTGCGGGGCAAGGTGGGCGTGAGCGCGCAGCACCAGCAGAACTACTACGATGGCCGCTACCTCATCCCGTTTTTCACCAATCGCAGCCTGGGCGCCTTCGCTACCGAGCGCTGGAGCCGCGGGCACCTAGAGCTAGAGGCCGGCGCCCGCTACGATGCCCGGCACATGCAGGCCCGATTGCGCGAAGTGCCCACCGACCAGCGCAGCCCCGAAATCCGGCCCCAGTTCAGCTACGGGCAGCTTACGGGCACGGTGGGCGCGGCTTACCAGCTGTCGGCTGGCTGGCGCCTGAGCGCGGGCGCGGCCCGGGGCTGGCGGCCGCCGTCCATCAACGAGCTGTTTTCGCAGGGCGTGCACCACGGCAGCGCCCGCTTCGAGCAGGGCGACCGCAACCTGCGCGAAGAATCCACTTTGAACCTCTACGGCGGGGTGACCAAAAAGAGCGAGCGGCTGAGCGGCGAGCTGAATGTGTACCACAATCGCCTCAACAATTACATCTACCTGCGCCCCGGCACCGAGGCCGTGCTCACGGTGCGGGGCGCGTTTTTGGCCTACCACTACGTTCAGGTCGATGCCGCGCTCTACGGCACCGACGCCACGGCCAGTTACCGCGTGGCCGACTGGCTCACGGCCACGGCCAGCTACTCGGCGGTGCGGGCCTACAACCGCGAGACCGGCCGGCACCTAGAGTTGATTCCGGCCGACCGCACGGCTGCGGCTGTGCGCCTGACCTTGCCCACCTGGCGCGGCCTAGCCGACAATACCCTGAGTCTACGCGTGGAGCACACCGCCCGCCAGTGGCGCGTGCGCGACGACCAGGACTTCGCCCCGCCGCCCGCTGCCTATACCCTCTGCCACCTCGACGCCAGCACCGAGGCTCACCTGCTGGGCCGCCCCGTGGCCTTGAGTTTGAGCGTGTACAACCTCTTCAACACCACTTACCGCGACTACCTCAACGCCTTCCGCTACTTCGCCCCCGAGGTAGGCCGCAATGTGGCCCTGCGCCTCACAGTACCCTTTGGCCAGTCGCCGGCCGCTTCCTCTACCCCTTAAGCCTTTGATAATATGATTTTTGCTTTCTCCCGCCCCGCGTCCTTGTTGGCCCCCGTTGTACTCGCCCTAGGTCTGCTGGGCAGCTGCTCGAAGGACGAAACGCCCCTGCCCGCTGTGCGCGAAAACGAGTTAATAACCTCGCTGCGCCTCAAGTTCGTGAACCAGGCCAGCCCCACCGACGTGCGCCTCGCCACCTGGAAAGACCTGGATGGCCAGGGCGGCAACCCGCCCGTTATCGACGCCATTACGTTGCCAGCCAACGCCGTGTACACGCTCACAGTTGATGCTGTGCTCAATGAGACCTCGACCACGAGCGAAGACGTGACGCCCGAAATCGTGCGCGAGGCTACCAATCACTTGTTCGTGTACAAGCCCACGGGTGCGCCGCTCACGGTAGTGGTCACTGACAAAGACAGCCAGGGCCTGCCTTTTGGCTTGCAGGCGCGGGCCACTACGGCGGGCGCGGGCAACGGCAGTCTGCGCGTGATACTGCGCCACCAAGTGGGTACCAAGGATGGCACCGAAACGCCCGGCAGCACCGACTTCGATACAACCTTCCCGGTCACCATCCGCTAGGAGCCGTAGGTCAGTCAATGCCTACCCTGAACGAAACTAGCTTTTCGGGAAACCCGCTCACAACTGTAAAGTGGTGCGCCAAGTACTTGTTGTAGGCTGTGGCAGCGCTTGAGGCGTATGAATAAGCAGCGCAATAAATTGTTCCTGCCAGGTAGACCGTGCTGGTCATCGCCAGCTATAGCGTGAGCGGAGTATTAGGAATGATGGCTGCTTTTTAAACGCCTTCCTAGGTAGGCGTTTCTATTTTACTTGAGTGATTAACTAATGATTGCTAGATTTTATCACGCGACGGCGCTCGCGGGGTTGATATGCTTAGGTTTTACAAACGTGTCAGCACAGAATATCTTAGACCTACCTCCTGTCCGTCCGTGGTCTGGTAAAAGCGAGCAGTTGCTTGTCAAAGCAGGCGATAAGTGGATTACGCCGGCCGAGGCGGCTGACTTCAAGACTACACCGCGCTATGCCGAGGTCAAAGCTTGGCTGCAAAAGCTCGCGGCCGCCTCGCCCCTGATGACCCTGCATAGCTTCGGCCGCACGGGCGAGGGGCGTGAGTTGCTGTACGTGCGTGCCAGCAAGGGCGGTGCCCCCAAGCCAGTTGTATTGGTGCAAGCGGGAATTCATGCGGGCGAAATCGACGGCAAGGATGCCGGGCTGATGCTGCTGCGCGATATTGCCCTGCGTGGCAAGGACAACTTGCTCGACCGCGTGGACCTCGTGTTTGTGCCAATTTATAATATTGATGGCCACGAGCAGCTGAGTGTGTGGAACTTCCCGCACCTGCGCGGCCCCCTTGAGAAGGGGCGTGATGCAAACGCGCGTAACATCAATCTGAACCGCGACTATGCCAAAGCGGACGCGCCCGAAACGCGAGCCATGATTGGCCTGTTGCGCGAGCTCGACCCACTGCTTTATATCGATTGCCACGTCAGTGAAGGCTTCGACATGCAATACGACGTGACTTTCACATACGCGGGCTGGGGCACCTACGCGCGCCACCGGGCCACAGCCAACTGGTTGCAAGGGCGCTTCGGCCCGGCCGTAACGCAGGCCCTGACCAAGGCGGGGCATACGCCCACGATTTATCCCAGCCCCATCGACACCCGCGACCCGGCTAAGGGCATCCGCTACAGCCCCGAGGGGCCCCGCTACTCCACCGGCTACGGCGATTTTATCAGCGTGCCGACCGTGCTGGTTGAGAACCACATGCTCAAGCCGTATCGCCAGCGCGTGCTCGGCACCTATGTGCTGCTGGAAGCCGCGCTAAAGATTGCCGCGACTGATGCCACCCGAATCGCCGCGGCCAAGGCAACAGACCGGGCGAGCCGGCCCACCGAATTGCTCACCCGCTGGATGCCCGCCCCGCAGCCGATAGGCTGGGTCGAGCAGTTCAAGGGCATCGCCTTCGACACGTATTTGTCGCCAGCCTCGGGGCGGCTAGAGCAGCGCTGGCTTGGCCAGCCGATTACTTTTTGCATGCCCATTATTGGGCAGCAACCGACCGAGTCAGTGCGGCTACCCAAAGCCTGGTGGGTGCCCGCCGCCCAAGCAGAGGTGCTCGACCGGCTACGCCTCCACGGCATCACGTTTGAGACAACAGCCACGCCGCGCACCTTGCGGCTCGACCAAGTACGACTCGTAGAGTCTAAGCTTTTACAGCCTAGCGAAGGGCGCGTGCCGCTGGCAGCCACCTTCGTGCATGAGCTGGGCGAGCAAACCCTGCCAGCGGGCAGCGTACGCGTACCCACCAACCAGCCCAACGGGCTGCTAGCGGCCGCATTGCTGGAGCCGGAAAGCCAGGATTCGTTTCTGGCCTGGGGGTTTTTCCCCGAAATGCTGGCCCCCGTACCCAGCACCGACGCCTTTGTGCTCGCCGCGCTGGGCGAGCGCCTGCTGGCAACCGACCCGGCGGTAAAAGCTGCATTTGAGGCCAAGCTGCGTGCCGAACCGGCCTTCGCCGCCGACCCGGATGCGCGGCTGGCTTGGCTCTATGCGCACGCTGGGCCTGGCCACCCTTATCACTTGCAGTATCCGATTATGCGCGAGTTGAATTAAGGACGTGCTAGGTGGCTATATTAAGTAAAAACAGCACAGGGCAGGTAGCATCTATCTCCTGATTTGCTGCCCAGCCCTAGTGCGTAGCTGGCAGCTTTAGTGATGCCCCTTGGTGTGCAGGCCTTGCTCAGCGCCTGAAGCTGGTGGCACTGCGTTTGAGGGTCCTATTCGTAGAGGTCAGTCAAATTGGCCACCACTTCTGTCGGCTCCGTTCATCACCTAGGAACTCAGCTGGGAGCATGCTAGCCAGCTCCTAGGTGATGAACGGGACCGGTCTGGTTGACTTGAGACCCTAGGTGTCGGCCGCCGCTACGAGCGGTCAGGTGCCCGGAAAATAGGTCGTTTTCAAGTATTCCCGCAGCGAAGTTGGCTTGCGGCCTAGCAGTCGCTCCACCGTATCGTGCGTGCCAGCCAGCATGCCGTGTTGGGTGGCGGCACCCCATTGGGCGAAGAAGTTGGCGACGGGTTCGGGGAAGCCAGCGGCTACTGTCTGCGCGATGTAAGGCGCCAGCTCGCTGCTGTGGTACGTGATGGGTCGGCCCGCTAGCGCAGAGAGCTCCCGGGCGATGTCGTGAAACGAATAGGCTTCGCTCCCGGTCAGAGTATACTCTTGGTTTTCATGCCCCTCGCTGGTCAGCAGGGCGGCTGTGGCGGCGGCCAGTTCGGTCCGCTTGATAAAGGCTATCTTGCCTTCTCCCGCCGGGAAGCGTATCTCTGTCTCCGGTACCTCGCTGCCAATTAGATACCGCAGGCCTTCGAAATAATAGCCGTTTTTGAGAATGGTGTACACCAGCCCAGACGCTTTGAGGTAGGCCTCGGTGGCTAGGTCACTTTCTGTCACCTCCGTCATTACAAAGTCGGAGCTGCGCTGGATGCTAGTATAGAACAGGTGCTTCACTCCGGCTTCCTTAGCGGCGTCGATGACGTTGCGGTGCTGACTCACCCGGTCGGTAAAGGCCACGGCAGAAACTAATAGCACCTTCTCAATGCCTTGAAAGGCTTGCACCAGCGCGGGGTAGTCGAAGTAGTCAGCTTGCCGCACATCGACGCCCCGCTGCACGAGGTCGGTGGCTTTGCTGGCATCGCGCACCAGGGCAGCAATTTCTGCGGCCGGGGTGGTTGTAAGCAAGCAGTCGATGGTTGCGTGGCCTAGGCCACCGGTGGCTCCAGTTACTAAAATCATGGTTAAACAGAAATAAAGACCACTGCTGCGTGGTCGGCAAAAGGGCTGTTTAGTGACGGCTATGGTTCTGAAGGGTGCCAGCAGGCAGTTTGGCTCCCGGTGCTAGCGCAAGCGAAAGCCGCGTATATTTGCTTGCGAATTGCAAGTGCAAATGTATAATAATTTACTTGCAAAAAGCAAGTAAAAATAAATTTTCTTTTATGAAGGAGCTAAAACAGCGTTCTACCTGCCCCGTTAGCACATCGCTCGACGTGCTGGGAGACAAATGGACCCTTCTCATTCTGCGGGACATGGTGTTCGCGGGCAAGTCCACCTATGGGCAATTCCTGCAGTCAGCGGAAAAAATGGCGACCAATATTCTAGCCGACCGTTTGGCGGTTCTGGAGGAGCAGGGCCTCTTAACCAAGGCAGTGGCTGCCGACAAAAAATCGAAGTTCACCTATCGCCTGACGGAAAAAGGCCTGGATACTGTCCCGATTATCGTCGAGCTCGTGCTGTGGGGCGCCAAACATTGCCCCACCATTGCGGACCCTAGCTTAATGGCTGAACTGCAGAGCGGAAAAAGCGCGGCCGTAGAAAAATACCAGCAGCTCGCCCGCGAAAAGGCGCTGGCGTAAGTAAGCGATGTGTGTGGTGCGCAAACACAGCAGTGGGCGCTACTCACCGAGCAATTGGGCCAGGCGCTGCTCTAGAGCGGCTCCGCGCAGGTTTTGCCCCACTATGTGGCCGGTGGGGTCAAGCAAGAAATTCTGTGGTAGGGCTACGATATGATAGCGCTCGGCGGCGGCATTGTCCCAGCCTTTCAGGTCTGATACCTGCTGCCATGTGAGGCCATCGGCCTGCACAGCTTTAAGCCAGGCGGCGCGGTTGTGGTCGAGCGATACGCTCAGGATGGTGAATTTCTTGCCTTTGTAGCGGTGGTAGGCCTGAACCAGAACCGGGTTTTCGGCTCGGCAGGGCGGGCACCAGGAGGCCCAGAAATCGAGCAGCACGTATTGCCCACGCAAGGCCGAAAGCCGCACTACTTTGCCTTGTGGGTCGGCCTGCCGGAAGTCGGGCGCGAGGGGTTGCCCGGCCCGAATGGCTACCGACGCGCCGGGCAAGTGGCCGGGGCTGGGAACTGTGCTACTAGTGGGGCCCGCCACCAGCAGCAAAGCGGTAGCGTAGGCGACGAAAGGAGCTGTCATACATTATTTAGGTCGGGGTGATGCGCTAGTTATTTAGCTCTTAGTACACTGAAGGCCAAGAATTAAGCGGAGACAGTTAACTCATTCATAGCATCAGCTTATAGCCAATGCCGCGCACGTTCACGATTTGTACCTGGGCGTCGGCGCGGAGGTAGCGGCGCAGGCGCGTGATGTACACGTCGAGGCTGCGGCCGTTGAAAAAGGTATTGTCGCCCCACAAGGCCTGTAGCACCTCGGCGCGCGCTAGCACTTGGTTGCGCTGCTGGTAGAGGTGCTGGAGCACCTCGGCCTCGCGGTTCGTGAGGGTTTGGGCATGGCCCTGGCGCAGCAGGCGTTGGTGGGGGTAGTCGAATTGGTACTGGCCGATGGCTACCAGCGCGGGTGGGGTAGGGGTGGCCACCGCTAGCAGGCGAGCATTGATGCGGGCTACTAACTCTTCGATGCTAAAGGGCTTGCGCACGTAGTCGCTGCCGCCCAGCTCGAAGCCGCGCACCACATCGGCGGTTTGCCCGCGGGCAGTGAGAAAGATAATGGGCACCGTGGCGTGCGCGTGGCGCACCTGCTCAGCCAAGGAAAAGCCGTCGAGCACGGGCATCATCACATCAACCACGAGCAGGTCGGGGTCGTGCTGCCGAAACAGGTCGAGGCCAGCCTGGCCATCGGCCGCGTGCAGCACCGTAAAGCCGCGCGACTCTAGGTTGTCTTTTACAATGAGGGCAAGCGAAAGCTCATCTTCTACTAATAGAATGGTTGGCATCTAAGCAATTATCAAGGAGCAATTAGTAATAAGCAGACGGTGGCTTCTTGGCCCCCTAGGGGGCCTGCCTGGTACTCAGGCATGCGGCAGCCAGAGTGTGAACGTGCTGCCCCGGCCCGACTCGCTGCGCACGGCGATGCGCCCGCCATGACGCTCTACCACCTGGCGCACGTAGTACAGCCCCAGTCCGAAGCCCTTGACGGTGTGTAGATTGCCGGTGGGCACCCGGAAAAAGCGGTCGAACACTGCCGCTTGGTAGCCGCTGGCAATGCCGATGCCATTGTCTTGCACCGTGAGCTGCCAGCCGCTCGCCGTGCGGCTGCTGCGCAGAGCAATGGTGACGTGCCCTTTTGAATATTTAATAGCGTTATCAATCAAATTATTGATGACGCCATCTAGGTGCAGGCGGTCGGCCTGCACTACGTCGGCCGGTGCCACGTCTACCTCAAAGTGCACGTGCTTACTGCCTTGTAGCTGGTGGCGGTGCACGGCTGCCTGCACCAGCTCGGCTGGGTGCACCGGCTCGGGGTGCAGCACCAGCGCCTGCTGCTCTTTGCTCGCGATACTCAACACCTTATCTACTAGGTCGGAGAGGCGGCGCAGCTCGGTGTGCGAGATGCGAAAATACGTGCGCACTTTCTCGGGGTCAGCCTGCAAGCCGAAGCGCTCCAGCGTCTCGACGGCCGCCGATACGGTGGTCAGTGGCGTTTTCAGCTCGTGCGTCATGTTGTTGATAAAGTCGTTCTTGGCCTCGGCCAGCTTGCGCTGGGCCACCAGGGTGTGCCGCACCAGCCCAAAGCAACCGCTCGTGAGCAGCAGCAGCAGCACTGAGCCGCCCAGCAAGCCCCCTAGGCGCTGCCACAAATAGTGCGTGGGTGGCGGCAGGTGGGCGCGCACGTACATTTCCTTTTTGGGACTGAGCAAGACGGGCGGCGTCGGCCGCGGAAACCGGGCTAACTGGCTTCGCAGCGCTGGGGCTGGCCTAGGTGCCGCATCGGTGCCGCGAATAGAAAAGGTATCGAGCACGGCCGCCGAATCGACTCCGTATTGGTGTAGTTTCCAGCGATAAGCATGGGTAAGGGCGGCTAATTTGAGGCGCTCGCCGCGGCTCCAGTCGTCAATAACGATGTGGGCGTATTGGCCGGCCGGTGCCGCGATGGCCCGTGAAGCGCCTTTGGGTACCACGGTTACTTTGGCGGCCGTCACTTCGCGCCGAACGCCTACCCGAGTGCTGCTGGTGCCAGATAAAACTAGCTTCACACCCGGTGCCCGCAAGGCCTCAACCCCGGCAATCAGCTGCTGCTGCACTGCGGCTACCAGCGCCTGGTGAGCGGCGCGGTCGAGCTGCGCCGTGGTGAGCTTATAAGTGCTGTAAAGCCAGTACGCCTGAAAGCCATTGATGCCCAGCACGCAGGCGGCGAGCAGCCACGTGATAAGGCGAATACGGTGTTGCATGGAAGTAGCCAAAAGCCAGGGCGAAAGTACTGCTGGCTTGGTCGGCTGGTGGGCGTTTAACACTATTTAACGTTAATTAACAGGGGTTTACAATGCGCGGTGGTTGCTTTGTGCTTCGTAATCACTTCCCTTTGGTGCCCTTGTGTATAGTTAAGTTTCTGAGTGCTTTAGCGGCGCTGCTACCCCTGTCTGCCGCTGTTGTGGCGGCGCCCGGGCCCTTCGTAGTGCGCGGCTACCTGCCCGCCACCCAGGCCCACAAAGCCTACCTTAATTACCACCACGGCGCAACCTACGTAGTCGATTCTGCGGTGGTCATCAAGGGGCACTTTCAGTTTAAAGGGGTAGTGGCCGACCCACAGCAAGCCAGCCTATTGCTGCCCCCGCCCGGCACCCCCTACACCCACATGCTGGCGGAAGACGTGGCAACTATTTACCTAGAGAAAGGTGCCATCACCGTCACGGGCCCTGGCCAGCCGATGCAAGCCGTAGCCACCGGTACGCCCCTCAACCACGAGCACACCGTCCTCACTGCCCAAACCGCGCCGCTCCAAGCTCAGCTAGCGGCTTTGTACGCAGCACGGCGCCGCCAGCCAGCCGCTGACACTGCCCTAGCACGCCAAACCGATGCGCAGGAAGCCCGACTAAACCAGCAGCTCCAAGGGGTGTACGCGGCCTACCTCCGGGCACACCCTGCCAACCCCTACAGCCTTTACGCGCTGGCCGAATACGAAGCATATCAGCCCGATGTCGCTGCCTCCGCGGCTCTTTTTCAGGCGTTGGCCCTTAGCGTGCGCACCTCGCCCCAGGGGCAGCTGATGCAGCAGCAGTTGGCGCGCCTCCAGCGCACGGCCCTTGGGGCGCAGGCCCCCGATTTCGGCTTGCCCGACCCCAGTGGCAAGCTCGTGAAGCTCTCGGACCTGCGCGGCCAGTACGTGCTGGTCGATTTTTGGGCTTCGTGGTGCAAGCCCTGCCGGGCCGAAAACCCGACTGTGGCCAAAGCCTACGCCACTTACCAGCACCAAAATTTCACGGTCATCAGCATCTCGCTCGATAATCAGTCGGCGCGGGCCGCATGGCTCAAAGCCATTCAGGACGACGGCCTGACTTGGACCCAGGTGTCGGACCTGCACGGCTTCAACACCGAGGTAGCGCAGCAGTACGCCATCAGCGCCATCCCCCAAAATTTTCTGCTCGACCCGCAGGGCCGCATTGTGGCCAAGAATCTGCGCGGTGACGCGCTATCGCAAAAGCTAGCGCAAGTACTCTCTGCCAATTAAAGCAGGGTTGCGGGAAAAGTATAATGCTCATTTCGAGTGATTCATAAAATAGGGCCGCGGCATTGGAGCGCCCTAGGGTGCCTGCTTCCGCGTCGGAGCGGCCTAGGGGCTCCGGCGACCTAATGGCTGCTTTCCACTATGGGTTTTGACCCTGTAAAAGCTCCGGCTAGCAATGGCGGGAGTTCATTTTCCACTTTTTTCTTTATTCATGCATCCTCTTGCATTGCAAATTCCGCCTACCGAAGGCGTGCGTAAAGTAGGCCCGGGCCAAGGCGAGCACTTCGACATCGCCGATTCGCGTTTCACTTGGAAAGCCAAGGCCGCCGACACTGGCTACGCCTTTGCTATTTATGAACTGCCGCTTGACCCCGGCAAGGGCGTGCCGCTGCACGCTCACCCCTACGCCGAGGTATTCTATATTCTCGACGGGCGCGTTGATTTCATGCGCCTCGCCGATGGCCAGCAGGAGTGGGTGAGCTGCGAGCGCGGCGACACGCTCATTGTGCCGCCCAATGCCTTCCACGGCTTCGCCAACCGCACCAACCAGCCCGCGCGGCTGCTTAGCACGGCCAACCAGCTGCACCAGGCTTTCTTCGATGAGGCCGCTCGCCCGGCCGTGGCCACCGACCCGCTACCCGCCAGTCCGCCCGACATGGGCGAGTTGCAGCGTGCCCTAGGCCTCGCGCCCAAGTACAATATGTTTTTCGCGCCGCCGCCAAGTGTAGAGGAGGTTGATAACTAAATTGATTAATAGTAAGTAAGCCCTAGGGTAACACGGCCGGCCGTTGGGCCAGTAGGTACGCAATGCGCGCCTGCTGGCCCAATGTGTCGGCCCGTTGCGTTAAGTCTTTGCCTGTGAAGTACTGGTAGCTCACCGCTGGCCTGCCCATGCTGCCTGGCCCAGTGCGCAGTAGCTCTAGCGATTGCAGCGCCCCAGGAATGCGGGCCCCAAACCAGTTAGGGTCGGCCTGCTGCCGCCAGGTGAGCAGGGCCAGTACCTCGCCCGGCTGAGCGGCCCCGGTGCCCCCTAGGGCCGCCTGGCGGGCCCGGTCGTTGCCGTACAGGGTGGCCGTGGTAGCCTGCCGGCGGTTGATGAAAGTAGTGAGCACCCGCAATCCCAACATGCTGAAATTAAAAGTAGTGGGTAGCGAGGCGGCTTTGTTGAGCTGGCCGGCCGGCACCTTGTTTTGGCTACAGGCGCTGAGCGCCAGCAGGGCCCCTAGGGCGATGGGTTTAGTTTGCATGCGGGCTAGTGGCTGAGAGGTTGGGTAAAAACGAAATCGTTGTTTTTCATCGGCTGGTGGCAGCGGATGCACTCGGTAGTAAAGAGGGCAGTTTTGCCGTAGGGCACCAGCTTGGGGGTTTTGAAGCGGGCCCAGCCCCACCCTTTAGTAGCGGCGTACTTCTGGTCGTCCTTGAGCATGTATTCCACCTGCTTGAAGGCGCCAGGGCGCACGTTGCCCTGGGCATCGGCCAGCTGGTCCCAGGCCACTTTGGCGAAGGCCGTGCCGTTGGGCCAGGGATTGATGTGCTTGTCGCGGATAGCCTTCACGGCCACCGCATTGCCGAATATCACGCGCATGGTGCCGTTGTCGAAACGCTCGGTGGTGCTGATGGCCTGCCAATTTTTGTAGTCGGGCAGGTAGGCGATGCCGTTGGGCGCCACCGGCACGGCGGCGGGCTGAGCCGCGCCCGGCTGCCAGTGCCGGTACTGCCGGTCGGCGGCGTTGAGTTTGGCTGTGTCGGCGGGCGGGTTCTTGGCTAGGCTGGCTACGTATTGCTTGAGCACGGCCACGTCTTGGGCCGATACCTTGGCCGCGGGGTGCGCCAGAGTGTACTCGTTGAGTGGCATGGCCCCCGCAATAATTTGGTTAACCGCTTCCCAGAGCTTCGCCTTTTGGTCGGCAGGGGGCAGGCTCTGCCACGTGGAGAAATTCAGTCCGGCCCGGCCATCCTTCACGTGGTCAGCAACTTGCCAGTATACGGGTGCGACTTTATCGAACCAGCGTAGGTTGGTTTGGTTGGAATGACAGTCGTAACAGGCGCGCTGCACGATGCTTTTCACGGCCACCGGCGCCTGAAAATCACCCGTCACGGGCGGGTTCTCCAACGGTGGATGCACAAATTGGATGCCCACAAATGCGGCCCCCAACATGGCCCCGGCAGGCAGAAATAAGCGGCGGAAAGGCTTGGCAACGGCGCTCATAGCAAGGCGTTTTGAGATGCTGCTGCTGGCTGCCCGCATCTGCGCAGAACAGGGTCAGCTGTGCAACTGATTGATAGCCAAACTTACGGGTGCCCCTAAGCGGCTGCTAGGGCCTTGTGGCCAGTTGGCCTTATGCGGCTCTGAGTTGGCCTTTTTGGCCGCTGGCGGCTAAGCGAAGCGCTTCAAAAACTGCTGAATGGCCGCGTTGTAGCTGCGCGAGGAGCTGACGTGCTGCCCATTGGCCATGCGAAACAGGTACTCGCCATGGGCCCACGACTTGAATTCCGCAATGTGGTCGGTGTTGATGACAAACGAACGGTGGATGCGTAGGAAGCGGGCCGGGTCGAGCCGCTCGGCGAGTTGCGCTAGGGTGGTGCGCACCGGGTGCGCCGCGCGGGCCGTGTGTAGCAGCACGCCGCTGCCGGTGGCTTCGAGGTAGCACACCTCGGCCGCTGACACGAAAAACTGCCGCTCGGGCTGCTTCACCACAAACCGGTCTTGGTACTCGACCGCGGGGGGAGGAGCCGGACTGGGCGGCATGGGCCAGGCTTGGAGCAAAGCGGCTAGGTCGGCCCCAAGAACGTGGGTGTGGCGCTGCGCTACCTGTTGCTGCACCCGGCCCACGCACTCGGCAAACCGGTCGGGGTCAAGCGGCTTGAGTAAATAATCCACGGCATGCAGCCCAAAAGCAGCCACGGCGTACTGGTCGTAGGCCGTGACAAACACTACCAACGGCAGCGGCTGGCCGGCAGCCCGCAGGCGTTGCAGCACCTGCACCCCGTCGAGGTCCGGCATTTGCACGTCTAGAAACACCACGTCGTAGGCCCCAGTTTGCAAGGCACTTAGGGCTTCGGTGCCGCTCTGGCACTCGCCTGTGACGGTCATGTCGGGAAAATCGGCGAGCAGCTCGCGCACCAGGCCGCGGGCCAACGGCTCATCATCTACCAGCAGGGTGCGGATGCTCGTACTCATGCCGCTAGGGGGGAGGGGCCAGCGGGCGCCGCGGCCTGAAATGGTAGCGACAGCCGTAGGCAGTAGCCTTGGCCGGGCGCGGTTTCTACGCTCACATCATAGTCAGCACCGTAGCGGGTAGCCAAGCGGCTTTCGAGGTTGCGCAGCCCAATGCCGCGCACGGCAGTATCGGCGCTGCCCCGGCCGTTGTCTTGCACCTGCACCAGGAGGCGGCCGGCCTGCTGCCGGGCACTAATGGCCAGCTCGCCCACCCCCGCCTGCGGCGCCAGGCCGTGGCGCACGGCATTCTCCACCACTGGCTGCAACAGCAAGGCAGGTAGAATAGCAGCCTCCGCACCGGGCGCGATGTGGTAAGCCACCGCTAGGCGGTCGGGAAAGCGGGTTTGTTCGATTTCGAGGTAGAGGCACGTCAGGTGTAGCTCCTGAGCCAGCGTCACTTCTTGCGTATCACTGCCTTCGAGCACCAGGCGCAAAAACTGACTGAGTTGGGCGAGCATACGCCGGGCAGCCTTCACATCGGTGCCCATCAGGGCCGAAACGGCGTTCAGCGAATTGAATAGAAAGTGCGGCTGCAATTGCATTTTCAGGGCTTGCAGCTGCGCCTGCACAAGCTGGGTTTCTAGCTGCGCGGCCTGCACCTGGCCCTGGCGAAACCGCTCGCGGTACTGCACAGCGTAGGCCATGCACAGCAACATCCAATAAATAGGCACCCAGGTATTGGCATTCGCCACCACCGTGGTCAGCGAAAAACCCTCCGGCAGCATCCCAAATAAGGTCATCAGCCCAGCGTAGGCCAAGCGGTATATGAGCGCCAGCCCGTAGCTGGCGGCTGCGTGCACCAGCAGGTTGGGCAGCAAGCGGCGGCGCTCGGTGAGGTCGAAGCGCGTGGCCAGGGCAAAAACCACCGGCGTGAGCAGCCCCCAGATAAGGCCGTGCAGCAGCCGCCCCCCTAGGGTCTCGCCCCAGTGGGTAGGGGTGCCCGCCGATAAGTTTTGGGCGAATACCAGCACCACCATAAAACCGCTAAACAGCAGCCAGGCCAGCGCAATAACCGGCCCCGGCACCAGCGGCCGCCGAGGTATCGAAGTTGCGTGGGTGGGCTGAGTGGGCATAGTGTCAAAGATACCAGCTGCCTCGGCGCTCCCGAATGGCCGACTGCTAAGCTGGCTTATTGCCGCGCCAATGCGGCCTTTTTTGCGGCCTGCTAGCCGCTGGTACCATGCACGCAAACGGCCAGCTGCCCTAGGCCTGCTAGTAGCGCCGATAAGCGCACAACATGCTCGCCAAGTAAGTACTGACCTAGGGGCGGCTCCCTTCGAACACCGAGAGCCGCTGGGGGTAGCACTTTCAGGGTGTGGGGCAAAACAACCCGTCTACCACAGAAGCCGGGTCGGGCAGCCCGTTAATCTGTATCATAATTTTCGCCTTTTGTATCAGACCAGCCCTAGGGTGCCGCCGGAATTTTGTGCCATCACTTCACCACCAAAAACCAGATGGCAAAGACAATCTTCATCACCGGCGCTTCCCGCGGATTCGGGAAAATTTGGGCCGAAGCATTCCTGAAGCGCGGCGATAACGTAGCCGCTACTTCTCGCAACGTGGCCGGCCTGCAAGACCTGGCCGCGACCTACGGCGCCACCTTCCTGCCTCTCGCCCTCGACATCACCGACCGCGTGCAGTGCGTGGCCGCGGTGCAGCAAGCCCACGTCCAGTTCGGCTCGCTCGACGTTGTCATCAACAACGCTGGGTACGGTCTGTTCGGGGCCGTAGAGGAATTGGAGGAGCACCAAGTTCGGGACATTATCGACGCTAATTTGCTCGGCACGCTCTGGGTCACGCAGGCGGCCCTGCCCCTCATGCGGGCTCAGGGAAGCGGTCACGTTATCCAGCTATCCAGCGTGTTAGGTATTACCAGCGCACCGGCTTCGGGTATTTACAGTGCCACTAAGTTTGCCGTGGAGGGCCTCAGCGAAGCTCTTTACCACGAAGTAAAAGCATTCGGAATTCACGTCACGGTAGTCGAACCCAACGTTTTCAAGACCGACTTTGGCGGTGCCTCCGCCGTGCACAGCCCCACCATCGCCGCCTACGACCAGGCGAAAGCGTCGCTCTATGCCTTACCCGCTTTCCAGCCCGAAAACTATGGCGAGCCGGCGGCCACCGTGCCCGCCATCCTTGAGTTGGTTGATGCGGAGAACCCGCCGCTGCACCTGTTTATGGGGCGGGCTGCTTACCCCTGGGCGCAGCAAGTGTATGGCGAGCGCCTCGCCGAGTGGGCCGAGTGGCAGCCCGTGGCCGAGCAGGCCCACGGCTAGCCCGCCAGCCAGCAGTTCCGCGCCAGTGTAGGGCGGCGACTGATTTGGTTATCTTTAGTTTGTGGCTACCGGCCTAGGTAAGTACTCCGACCATGAGACATTTCAAGAGCATCAGCGAGTTTCACCGCTCTTGCGGGTATCCGCCGCCCCAGCATCCGTTGCTGAGTTTGCTCACGTGCCAGCAGTTGTTGCATTGCTCGTTTGGCGATGCGCCGCTGACCACGGATTTCTACATGATTAGCTTCCGCAAAATGAAAGCGGGCGGCCGGTTTCTCTACGGCAAAACCAGCTACGAACACGAGGCTGGCGCGCTGTCGTTTGTGCAGCCCCGGCAGGCGATGCAAATCACCGACCTCCAGCTTATTGAAATGGCCTTCGTGCTCATCATTCACGAAGACTACCTATTGGGAAGCGCCCTGCACAGCGAGATAAAAAAGTACGGCTTCTTCGACTACGAAGTCAACGAGGCCTTGCACCTGGCCCCGCGCGAGGAGCAGATATTGTGGGAGTTATATCATCAGATTGGCTTCGAGTACGGCAATAACCAAGACGAGTACAGCCGCGACATCATCCTGACGCACCTAGCCTCCATCCTCAAATATTCGCAGCGCTTCTATAAGCGTCAGTTTCTCAATCGTAGCGCCTTGTTGGGCAGCACAGTAGCGCGGTTCACGGCCTTGCTCACAGCTTATGCTGAGGATGGGCAGCTACAGCGAGAAGGACTGCCCACGGTGAAGTACCTAGCCGACAAGCTACACACCTCGCCCCGCTACCTCACCGACTTGCTGAAGCAGGAAACGGGCAAAACGGCCCTCGACCACATCCACCTGTTTTTGCTGGGTGAGGCCCGCAACCTGCTCCTAGGTACCGACAACACGATTGCCCAAACGGCCTACCAACTCGGCTTCGACAACCCGACGTATTTCTCACGTCTCTTCAAGAAACAAATCGGCTTGACGCCTCGCGAGTACCGGGCCCAGTTTCTGAATTGATTTTCTAACCTTCTGTAAGCAACACCTACTAGCCTTGGCCATTCGGTTGGAGCTGGCGGGGAGGACTTATCGGTACTGAGTTGATACGCGAGTTTGCTTAACAATTCTGATAGCTGTATCACTAGGATATCGGTTGTTCACCACCAACCCGCGTTCCTAGAGCCACCTTATTTCTTATGCCCCTATGTACCAGCAGATATTAGCTAATGTAGCCCTCCACATCACTCTGACGCCTGAGGAGGCTCTCTCCTTCACCCACCTGCTGGGCACGCAGCAAGTGGCGAGCGGCGAACACCTGCTGGTAATGGGCGAGCGGGCTGCTAGTCTCTGGTTTGTAGAAAGTGGCTGCGTGCGCACGTACACGACCGATGCCCAAGGGCGAGAACACAATCTGGCTTTCTCGACCGAGGGTTGGTGGTGCACCGACTCGGCCAGTTTTTTTGAGGGTGGCCGGGCCACGCTGGCCCTGCAAGCCTTAGAAACGACTAGCCTCTTCTCGCTCAGTTTGCCCGATTTGGAGCAGTTATGCACCCAGGTGCCCAAGTTTGAGCGCTTCTTCCGGCTGCTTTCCCAAAGGGGCTACCAGTTGCTCGAGCGCCGGCTGGTGTCGATGCTGCGCCTGACGGCCGAGGCGCGCTTCACGCGCTTCCATCGGCAATACCCACGCCTCCTCAACCGCGTGGCGCAAAGGCATATTGCGGCTTACCTAGGCGTCACGCCCGAGTTTTTGAGCATGTTGCGCCGCAAGCATACTCCGCCGACACGTTCTTAAAGTAGTTTAAGTAGGAGGGAGGAGTAGCAAAGCGTGCTTTGCAGCCACGTTTTACTACTTTTTAAGCTACCTCCTGCAATGCTGGATACCCCTCCCGACCTGCGTCTCGACGCCATAGTAGCCGCCGCGGCGGCCTTGCCTGCTGAGCAGCCCGTCGTGATGCTCAATCTGCTGCGTTACCGCGCCCAGGCCGCCTACAACGCCCCCACCACTGAGCCGCCACTTACTGGGCAGCAAGCATTTCAGGCGTACGTTGACGCCTTTCTACAGTACAATGACCCAGCTGAGTTCACCATCGTCTTTCAGGGTACAGCCCAGGCACAACTCGCCGGCTTACCCGGCGAGCAGTGGGACGCCGTCGCCCTGGTAGAATACCGGAACCTAGGCGTTTTTCGGCGCTGGGTGGAGAGCGAGTTTTACATTAATCAGGTGGCACCTATCCGCCGGGCTGCCCTGGCCGACTGGCGCCTGCTGTTGCTTACCCGTCCGAGCACCCAGGGGGAAGCTGATACGGGCTATCTGCGTGGGCTGACGGCCCAGGAGACAAACTACTAATGCGGCGCATTGCTGGGCGATAGCCAATAGCTGCAAGGCTTGTCAAGTGGCAAAAGCTGGGGCGTGTCGTCGCGATGGTAGACGACACGCCCCAGCTGTTCAAGTCGGCGCGGAAACTCCTTAGTGGCTCGAGCATTTTTGGGCGAGGCAATCGAGCTGCTAGCAGTTGGCTTACCTGGCACCTGTGTTGAGGACGCGCCGCCTAAATGTCTTGAGTACCGGCGGGCTGCCCGCCGCGCCGGCCACCGGCTGCAGCGTCAGCAGCGAGTCGCCTACCAGCGCGTAGGTATAGGTTTGGGCCACGCTGTCGGGCCTAGGGCCGAGCTGTAGCTGGTGGTGTTGGCGGTCGAGCTTGTACCAGCTGAGGCGCTTGTTGAGGCCTGCCGGGCCAGCCTCTTCGTAGCTGCCATACGTGCCGAAGTAGCTTCGCTGGCGGTCAACCGGATTGGCCGGCTCGGGCTGCAATACCCACTCGTTAGGGTGGCGGTGGTGCCAGTCGCCGGTCAGTTCGTCGGATTGGCGGGCGTAATCTAGCAACTGACTGCCTATCAGGCCTGCCACCACTGCGACCAGTAACAGGTTAATGCCCGTTTCCCAGCCGTTGAGGCGGTACGTGCGCTCGCGCTGTAAGATGATAAGTAAGATAGCCTTGATGTTAGACCACTCAAACACCAGTAGACCCACGTTCAGGACCAGCAGTACTTGCGCTGTAAGACGGGTTTCGGGCCAGAGGGTAAACGCCTCGTTGACTAGCAGCACGTTCAGCGTCAGGGGCAGTAGCAGCATGGCCCCTAGTAGGGTCGTGCGCCGAAATAGCAGCAGTAGCGCGGGCACCAGCTCCAGCACCCCCAGCAGCACCTGAAACCAACCCGCATGCCCCAGAAACGCCCATGCTAGAAGCGGGCCCGGGAGCTGCTCGAGCGGCTGCTGCCACGTGTGCAGGGGCAGCACAACGAATTGCAGCTGCAGGAGCTTAGAAACAGCGTAGGGAATCATGGTCAAGCCCAAGCCGTAGCGACACAGGCCTAAGTAAAACTCCCGGCTTTTCAGAAAAGTGAACACGCGGTTCATGAAGGGACGCGCCACCGGCTAGTGCAAGAAGAAGCGAGGCTGCACCAGCTTTGTCACGTTTGGCGCGCAAAGTAGGGCGGGAAAGCGGGCTTTGCCAGCAGCAGCTCGGCCAGCCACCTTCTTGGGGCGGCTACTCATCCTAGGTTTCACATTACACTGAATGAAAACCATTGGTGAAGAGTAGTCGGTCTGGCTCTAAAAGCGAGCAACCTAGCCCGCCTTACAGCGTAGTTTGTTGCTTGGTAGCCAGTCAAAGACTATTGTAGTTTCCATGCTTCCACAAACTGGTGTGGCTGGTCGAGATATATAGCTAAGCGCCTACCTGTACGTTGGATACCATAAGGGCCTTTTATAGTAACTGGCTGGCTAAAGGTGAGTAATAGGTTTGGGGGCGTGAAAAGTAGCTTCGTTAGATTAAGCAGGTCAGGGGCCGGCGTAGGATTGTCACGTAAGGGCACAACAGCTACTAGTTCTGCTACTGGCACCGTCAACTGCCATACAGAGCCCACATGTAGGTGCAACGTATCAGCCGTGAGCAGCACAGGCCGTAACCGGACGGCATGCGCATGGGCCAGGAGCATAATTAGTGTGTAAGCATCAACCAGCAAGAGCCAGCCCGCGAGGTGCGCACTCCATAAAGAGGCTAGCAGATGCACCACAACCGTTTCAACCACTAACGCAATGCCTAGCACACTGGCGAAGGCCGTAAAGCCTGAGTCACGATAGGAAGTAAAGACCGTGGCTTGCGGTGTTATTTCGGGCTGAGACCACCAGCCGAGCACGGCATAGCGCAGCATTTCGACCTCTGCGACGAGTAAGACGCCTGCTGCCCCTAGCGTTTGCTGCACAGTGAGTTGCGCACAGGGCCAGAAGTGCGGCTGCTGTTGATACGCTTGCTGGTAGCTTCGCACGAGTCGCCGGCCTTTGGCCACGAGTAGCAGTAGCGTAGTACCCTCCAAGAGGGCCGGCAAGAAATGTAAGGCTTGCAGCGGGGCCTGCTGGGCAACTGGTAATAGCCAATAAGCCAGTGCTAGACAGGCTCCTATTACGCCGACCAAACTGCTGAGGGGCAGCTGATAGCGCCGCACCATTAGCCAATAGAAAAGAGCAGGTATGCCAACGAGTAGGTCGAAGGTAACCGCGTAGGGGAGTATGGGGCGTTGACTGAAGAGTACCGAGGTGGTAATCATCAGCTCTATGCCGATAAGCAGCAGTAGCAGAAATCCAAACCAGAGAGCAGGTCGAAGGCGACCTAGCGAGTACGAAACAGTCATAAGCAAACGACTAAGTGGCCTAAGCCTGGAAGCTACGCATATAATCGCTGGAATGGAAAGGCCTAGGGCTGTCTACCTTCTGTAAGTCCCAGGGACTCGAAGGCAGGAACAACTAACTAAGTATTTGAGGCCAGGAGCTGCTGGTAGAGCCAATAGGAGTAGCCATAGCTTAACCCTACTATGCCCAGTACTACGAGTAATAAGGCAGGCTCAAACCATGTCAGCGGGCCTAGTACTGCCAAGGCCAGGAGGCCCAGCCCACCTCCAAAGAGTAGGCGACCTACAAGCCGATGCGTTTTTAGCCAAACAATATCGCTCTCCAATGCCCACGGCGTGCGGATACCTAGGAAATAGTTGGGTTGCACGGTCGTGAGGTAGTTGCCGACCAAAGCTAGAAATAAGGAGATGCCAGCTCCCATTTTCCAGTCGGGTAATTGCTCGGGATGCAAGGCTAGGTAGAGGCAATAACAAGCTGACGCACTAAGGCCTGCTACTAGTAGCAGCGATAGTTTGTGAAAGCTGCGGCTATCGGCCGCTAGCCGTCGGCGTGGGTCAAAGCGAGGCAGAAAAGTCAGTATCAGATACGTACCAATTGGCAGGGCCGAAGTAAGCAGCCATACATGGCTGCGGCTGGTGTAGTTATCAATGCTACCGATGCCGAAATGAGAGGGAATACGGGAGGGTAGCGCCGGCCAGGCCCAAATCAAATACAGCGTAGGTAACACCAGCACAAGAAATGATAGCAAGTGCCAAATAGAAAGCGAACGTTTCATAAGAAAACCAGCTAATAGTTAGGACTTGAACTGCAGCAGCCAGCTCAGGAGGTCATCCAGGACGGTTGTAGTCAAGGAATAAGTAATGTATAGTCCTTGCTTATGGCTAGTCACCAATTCAGCTTGGCGGAGCAAGTCGAGGTGGTGGCTAATGGTAGGTTTGGACAGGTGAAATTGCTCGGCGATGTCGCCAGCCGTCAGTGGGCCCTCACGGAGCAATTCCAAAATGGCGCGTCGTGTCGGGTCATGTAGGGCCTTGAACAGCAAATTCATCGCCCTAATATACTTGCTAATTAGATATTCATCTAATTAGTCGAGCCTAACACTATAAATAAACATCAGCTAGTTGAGCTAATGTATCAATGTGTAGCAAGTAGTCCTGAGCTAATAAGCGGCTATTGTTTTCGGCAGTTCTCTATATTCGCTCTCCACTTGGGCCCTGCTTTGGCAAGGGCACTGAGCAAGCCTATAAGTGGCATCAGGGCCTTGCTCAGTAGTCGCTACCCTCGTTACCCAGAATGACGTTCAGTTTCTTTGCGACGCCCGATTTTGATTTTATCACCCAGTTTGCGCAGTACCTGCAGGTGCCCGAGCACCTAGGCCAGGTGGTGCTGCCCGAGCACCTAGGCCAAGGCTACGTGCGCAAGTTGCTGTTCGGGGCCGACTTCAAGCTCACTATTCATCGCTATGTGCTGCGCGAAGACCTGCTTATCAAGCGCCAGGCATTTGGTGGGGGCAGCGACCAGATTACTATCTTCTTCTACAATAACGAGCAGCCGCTGGACATTGCCTACACCAACCATGCGCAGGTCCGGTTTTCGCAGCGCGACGAGTCGGCAGTTCAGCTGACTTCCAATGATTTGAGCTCCACTATCTGCTTCCCTGCGCACCACGCTGTGCATTACTTGGTGGTCGCCATCAAAGCACCCCGGCTGAAGGCGATGCTGGCGGGTAGCGAGTCTCATGCGGTGCTGAGCACCCTAACGGAAGCGGACAACTCGTTTCTGTTTTTCGAGCGGATGACGGCCGAAGCCAAGCTGTTGCTCAAGCACATCACGGAAGTAAACCAGCAGGACAGCCTCAGTCATTTCTATACCCAGGTGAAGGTGCAGGAGCTGCTGTACCTGGTATTTCGGCAGCTGGTGCTGCGCGAATCGGCCCCGCACCAGCCTATCAACAGCGCCGACGCCGAGCGGTTGCTACAAGTGCACAACCTGCTGCTTAGCGACCTCAGCACGCCGCCCGTGTTGCGCGAGCTGGCCCAGCAGGCGGCCATGAGCGAAACCAAGCTCAAGCAGCTCTTCAAGCAGACCTTCGGCAGCTCGGTGTACACCTACTACCAGCAGGCCCGCATGAAGGAAGCGGCTTTTTTGCTGAAACAGGGTCAGCACTCGGTGGCCGAGGTAGGCTACGAGCTGGGCTTTTCCAACCTAAGCCATTTCAGCCGACTGTTTGAGAAGCATTACGGCCTCAACCCCAAGCGCTACGCGCAGTCCTAGGGGGTGTTAGCCGAGGTAATTGGGCGGGAACACCTGCTGCCCGTACTCCTGAGCCAGCGCCTGAATGCGCTGGATAGCTGCCGCGTCGAGCACCGGCGGCGGTAGAAACTGGCCGGGGGCTACCGGCTCGCCGATTTCCTGGAAGAACTCTTCCAAACCCGCTGGCACCACCGTGCACAGCAGCCGGGCCGGCTGCGTGCTTTTGTTTTTGAAGCCGTGCACCACGCCCCCCTTAGGAATGCGGATAAACGAGCCAGCCGCCGCTGTGTACGTGCCAGCCTCCGATTTGACTTCTACCTCGCCCGCTACCACGAAGAAGGTTTCCTCGATGTCGGCGTGGGCGTGCGGGCCGGGGCCACCGCCAGGCGGCACCAGCATGTCGATGGTGGCGTAGGTGCCGGCCGTGTCTTTGCCGCCGGCCAGAATGCGGTAGTTGCTGCCCATCACGGCCAGCGTTTCGCCCTGCTCGGGCCCTAGGGTAACGGGGGACTGCTTGTGCGTTTCCATGTGGAGGAGTAAAAGTGTGGGGCAAAGGTGAGGGGGCCGCGGCCCCTGGTACTACTCCAAAAAGGCACAAAAACAGTCCAATGCGACAGCCTGGTTTAGTTGCCCGATAGAGCTGATTTTCTGCCTTTTTGGAGTAGGGGTAGGGGCCACAGGCCGCCCACCTTTGCCAAGCGATTTGAGACCCACAATAGCCTGAGCCAGAACTAGGGCCTAGGTGACCTCGTGGCAACGACGCTGGGCGCCTCGCTCAAAAGCCGCCCATTCCTACCTCACATTTTCACTTACCCAACGCCATGCGTAAAGTACTGTATAACCGATTTGGTGACGAACAAGTCCTGGAGGTGCAAGAACAACCTACCCCCACCATCGCCAAAAATCAGCTGCTGATTCAAGTAAAAGCGACTTCCATTAACCCCCTGGATTGGAAAATTTACCGGGGCGAAATGAAGCTCTTGTCGGGGTCAAAGCTGCCCAAGGGCGTCGGCATCGACTTTGCGGGCGTCGTTGCCCAGGTGGGCCCTGGCGTCACACGCTTTCGATTGGGCGACTCCGTATTCGGCCTGCTGGACGTTTTCAAAGGTGGGGCCTTAGCCGACTATGTCGTTGTCACGGAGGCAGTTATTGCGCCTAAGCCAGCTGCTATTTCGTTTGACCAGGCAGCATCTCTGCCGGTAGCTGGACTGGCTGCTTTACAGATTGTCGACCAGTTGGCCGTCATTGGCCGGGGCCACGAGGTATTGATAAATGGGGCGACCGGAGGCGTGGGGATGTTTGCCATTCAGCTGGCTAAAAAACGCGGCGCTCGGGTCACAGCCGTGGTCGGCCCAGCGGGTGTGCAACGGGCCACCCAGCTGGGGGCAGATGTAGTCATTGATTACACCAAGCAGGATGTCCGCCAGTTGACGCAGCAGTTTGACGCTGTTATTGACCTGTCAGACAAGCTCACCTTTAAAGCGGCCAAGAAGCTACTGAAGCCTGGGGCCACGTTTGTCAATACGCTGCCTTCGCCGCAAAGCCTTGTTCTTTCATTTTTTCACAACCTTTTCTCATCTAGAAAGCGCAAGATTCTTATCCTGAAGCCCACAGCGGCGGGCCTCAACACCCTAGCAAGCTTCGCTCAGGACGGGCTGCAAATTCCGGTGGAGCAGGTGTATGACCTAGCCAACGTCCGGCAGGCCTACCAGGAGACCAGCCAGGGTAAAGTGAAAGGCAAAGCCGTGGTAGTGCTCGGCTGAGAGTAGCAGCCAGCTAGGTCTGACGTCTAGAACGCAGCGGAGCGAGACTGGCAGCCTACAGTCGGCTGCTACACAGCTTCCTGGCTATCTCAGCCTCTGCGTTATATTCGTTACCTGTCGCTGAACATATTCCTAGCTCGTCCAGTCATTCTTGTTACGCTCGTTTCCCTCATTACTTGTTGGCCTGCTTGAGCACCGCAATAAGCGCTACTCCTGCTTTAATAGCCTTTGGGGCTGGGTTCTGCTGACCTGCCTCTTGGGCATGGCGCCGGCCGCTGTGGCCCAACCTGCTCTACCGAGTGAGTTCCGCTTCGAGCACCTTAGTGTGGATGAGGGCCTCGCGCATAGTGACGCCACGGCCGTCACGCAGGATAAGACCGGCTTTATTTGGGTGGGCACCAACCACGGCCTAGACCGCTACGATGGCTATGAGCTAAAGCCGTATGCCCTGCCAGTAAACGCACTAAATGGATTGTCGGCCAATCGTATCCGAATACTATACTCCGACCGGGCGGGTCAGCTTTGGGTGGGTACCGAGCGCGCCGGCCTAAGTTTTTACGACGCCAGCCATGACCGTTTTCGGAGCCTGGCCGCGCAGTCGGTGTCGCCGCCTGAGCGGCGCCTGCTGCGCCATTTGGCGCAGGCAGATGTGTCGTCGCTGGTGTCCGACACGCGGGGCCGGCTTTGGGTGGGCACCAGCCAAGGGTTATTTGTGCTAACCCTCGGGCCGGACCACCAGCAGGTGCAGAGCTTGGCACTTATCCCCCCAGCGGCAGCGCCAAGGCAGGCATTTACTGTGAGCGCCTTGGCCATTGACCAGCAAGGCAACCTCTGGGTAGGCGCGTACAACGTGGGCCTACAGGTGGTGGATGCCACTGCGGCCCGGCCGGTAGCCCGCGCTACCCCCGTTGCCACGGCCAGCGTACGGGCTCTGCACCTAGACCGCCGTGGTGACCTGTGGGTGGGTACCAACCATACGGTACTGTGGGTGCACGGCGCGGCGGGCCGCCGCCCGGAAGAGTTGACGGCCACAGCCTTGCCGCAGCGGCTGCCGTTTTTGCAGTCGCTGCATCTTGACTCGTTTAACCGCCTGTGGGTGGGCACTATCTATGGGCTTTACGTGTGGGAGCCCGGGCCGCCGGCCGCCAATTACCCGCCTCTGCAGCCTACCCCACCGCACCGCTTTCTGCCTAGTGATGGGGAAACGCATAGCCTCAATGCCGAGCAGGTCTACCAGATTTTTGAGGACCGCAACCAGCTGCTGTGGCTGTGCGCGGCAGCTGGGGGACTTAATTGGGTAAATCTGCGGCAGAAGCCTTTTGGACGCATTCGCCAGCAGTTGTTGGGCCAAGCTACGCTGCCCAATAACTATGTCAACGCCATTTATAAAGAGGAAGCGCGCAACTTGCTCTGGTACGGCACACGTAATGGGGCTGCGTGTTACAACTTGACAACTAGGCAGTTTGGTTACTACTTCAACCAGCAGCCCGACGCTTCGGAGGGCAACGTGTTATCCATCTTTCAAAGCTCTAACGGGACGCTATGGTTTGGCACCCGCGGCAATGGCCTGATGGCACTTACCCGCATCCATGGCCACGACCACTGGACAACGTATACGACCGTGGGCAAAGGGGCTCTAGAGCTGAGCCAACTTAGTATCGAAAGCATCGCCGAAGACCGGTACGGCATGCTCTGGCTAGGAACTCGCGAGGGGGGGCTGTACCACCTCACCCAGGATGGAAGGTTGTTGAATGCCTACTCGGCTCCCCACCACCCGCTGCCCACTGCGCAGTTCACGTACCTGCTCTACGACCGCACGAAAGACGTGCTGTGGGCGAGCACCTGCGACGCGGGGCTGCTCAAGCTGCGCGTCACGCTCGACTCGGTGGTCGTAATGCGGCAATTTGCTTATCACTCGCCGCCAGGGCAGCGTCTGCAAGTAAACTACACGTGGCCGTTGCTTTTTGACCGGCAGGGAGCGCTCTGGATTGGTACTATCGGCGGGGGGCTGCACCAGCTTGTGACTGATGCCAAGGGTAGGGAGATGGTACGCTCGTACCAGCCGGAGCTTCCGGAGAGCGAAGTAGAGAGTTTGCTGGCCGACGATGACGGCAATCTCTGGGTGGGGGGGACCGGACTCTACCGTTTCCGACCCGGCACCGGCCAGTACCTGCGCTACGACGTATCGGACGGGTTGCAGAGCAACGCTTTTAAGGTGGGGGCCGCCTACCGGGCGCAAGATGGCACGCTTTACTTCGGTGGTAAAAATGGTATTAGCTACTTTCAGCCGCGGGCTGTTCAGCCTAATCCGTATCCTCCCGTGGTGCAGTTGACCGGCCTGCGCGTGCACAACGAGCCAGTAGGAGTGGGCACCCAACTGCACGGCCGGGTACTGCTGGCGCAAGCCCTGGCCGTGCCACAGCAGCTAACTATTAAGGCGTCGGAAAACGATTTCTCGGTTGATTTTGTGGCCCTGAACTTCGCCAGCCCGCAAAAAACCCGCTACGCGTACCAGTTAGAAGGCTACCACCACGGCTGGGTGCAGCCGGCGGCGGGCCAGCGCACTGCCAGCTTTGCCAACCTGCCGCCTGGCCATTACACCCTGCGCGTGAAGGCCAGCAACGGCGAGGGCGTGTGGTCGCGGCAGCCGGCCTCGATGCAGTTTACGGTGCTCGCGCCCTGGTACCGCACCGGGTGGGCATACCTATTGTATGCCCTAGCCGCCCTAGGCGCCGTTGCCATTTACCGACGCATAGAGCTAAGGCAGCAGCGCTTGCAGAGCCAGCTGGTGCTAGAGCAGTTTCAGGCGGAGAAAGAAAAGGAACTGACTGACCTAAAGCTTGGCTTCTTCACCAACATCTCGCACGAACTGCGCACGCCGCTCACGCTTATCCTAGGGCCCCTCGAAGAGCTGATAACCGGTGCCGGGTCAGGCGAGGCAAAGCGCCAGGACAAGCTGCAACTCATGCACCGACAGGCGCGCAAGCTGCTGGAGCTGGTCAACCAATTGCTGGATTTCCGGAAGGTAGAAATGGGCCACGTGCCGCTGCGTGCCAGCCATGATGATGCAATAAGCTTTTTGACCAGCCTCTACCCCGTATTCCGCCTGCGAGCCGAGGAAAAGGGCATCGATTATGGGCTGGACATCCCGGCCGAGCCGGTGCGGCTGTACTTCGACCGCAGCAAGCTGGAAATCATCCTGACCAACCTGCTGGCTAATGCCTTTACCTACACACCCGCCCACGGCCGCGTCGAGCTGGCCGCGACAGTTGTCGGCAATCCGGGTGGAGAAGCTGTGTACAGCCAAGAGCAACTGGTTGGTAATTATCTCGAAATCACCGTTAGTGACACGGGTACCGGTATTCGGGCCGGTGAGTTGGCGCGCATTTTTGACCCCTACTACCAGGCGGCGCACACCGCGGCGCGGCGCATTGGGGGCACAGGTATTGGCTTGTCGCTTGCCAAGCAGTTTGCCGAGCGCCACCAGGGCCGGCTTAACGTGGTGAGTACGGAAGGGGTGGGCACTACCTTCGAGCTGCGCCTGCCCTTCGGCCGCCAGCATCTGCACCCCGACGACGTGCAGCCTGAAAGCCCTACCACAGAGCTGGCCACTGACGCACCGGCCTTGCTACCGCCTAGCGAGCCCGACCTAGGGCCTCCCGCGCTGGCGGCGAAGCTACCGAGCCTGCTGCTGGTAGAAGACAACGACGAAGTGCGGCAGTACCTGAGCCAGCTGTTTGAGGACAGCTACGAGGTGCTGACCGCCGAGGACGGCCAGGCAGGCTGGAAGAAAGCCCTAGGTCACTTGCCCGACCTAATTATTTCGGATGTGATGATGCCCCACAGCGATGGTTTAGACCTCTGCCGGCAGCTCAAGCAGCACCCCAAAACCGGGCATATTCCGGTGGTACTGCTCACGGCTCGCACCGCTGCCTTGCACGAGCTAGAAGGCATAGGCGTGGGGGCCGACGATTACGTAAGCAAGCCTTTCAACCCGCAGGTGCTGCAAGCCAAGGTGCAGACGCTGCTGCGCAACCGCTGGCAGCTGCGCGAATATTACCAGCGTCAGATTTTGCTGGAGCCCACCGAAATCGTGGTAGCTGATGCCGACCGGCAGTTTCTGGACGCGGCCATGGCCGCTGTAGAGCGCAACCTCGACAACCCCGAATTTAGCGTGCAGATGCTGGCGCGTGAGGTGGGCCTGAGCCAGTCGCTGTGCTACCGGCGCCTCAAGGGCGTGACGGGTCAGACGGCGGTTGAGTTTATTCGGGATGTGCGCATGAAGCGCGCCGCCCAGCTACTTGCCCAAACCCAGATGCGCGTCTCAGAAGTTGCCTTCCAAGTGGGCATCGTGGACGAGAAATACTTCCGCAAAACGTTTCAGAAAATCTACGGTGTAGTGCCCTCCGAATATATTCGGCAGCATCGGCTCAGCCGAGAATCATCGGCTTCCGCTAGCTAGCGACCGGCCCCGACCTAGGGTAGGGGAAGGGTATGCCTGAGCCGCCTTGAGGTGGGCTGAGGCTGCTTGTTTACCCTAGGCTGCTGGGCTCACAATTAAGCCCGCCCAGGTGCCGTCGCTGACTTGCTCCTTAGCTAAGTGAGCCCCCATTTACTGAGAGTTATCTCGGTAGATGGGGGCTCACTTAGCTTACTCCCGGCATGGTTTGCAAAGTGGGACCGAGGCTATTTCTCCTGCCCAGGAGTGGGCGGCAGGGCGGGTCTTCCGCTGAGGGCTAAAAGCTGGCCTCTTCCTGTGATTTTTATTAAATGTCAGAAAAACAATTATATAACAGTGGCTGCTTAATCGCTGTTATCAAAAATGACCCGGTTTTTATACCTGAAAATACCGGGTTAAGTCAAAAACGGCCCAATAGTTTTGCAGTGTTCCGAAAGAGCAATTCATGCCATTAGCCTTGATACAATCATGAGCCGCGCAATGACCTAGGGCGGGTAAGACGCCACCGGTTTCTAGGTCGAGTTTACGCTGGCAGAGTCACCAGCCACCTGCTTTCTTACTACTGCTGATTATCGACTAGGGCGACCAATTGCGCTGGTCTTAGCCGGTGCGCGTCTGCCGCTCTGCGGCTGAGCAGCCGACACGCCGCGGTCGCATCAGCCCCCAACACTTCTTTCCAAAAATGCTCGCTGCTTCGCAGCCCGGCGGAGCCGTGCGCGGCTACAGCGTGCGACGAGCTACCTGCTACTGTTTCTCCCACCCAACCTCCTACTTCATGAAGAAGACGATACGCCAAAAAGTACCGGGCCTGTATTTCTCATTGTCTTTTGCCCTGCTGCCCGGCGTGGCAGCGGCGGCTGCCCCACCTAGGGCGGCCATCTACCAGGCGGTGCCCGTGAGCGGCCAGGTAGTAGACCAAAAGGGCGAGCCGCTGCCGGGCGTGAGCGTGCGGGTCAAAAACCAATCTGTCGGTACAGTGACGGACGGCGCGGGCAAATACTCGCTGAGTTTGCCAGAGGGCAGCACCACGCTGGTCTTTTCCTTCGTGGGGTTTGTCAGCCAAGAGGTGGAAGCCAAGAATGGCGGCAAAGTGGACATTAAGCTCAACGAGCAGGCCAACTCGCTGGACGAGGTAGTTGTAGTGGGCTTTGGCACTCAGAAGAAAACCTCGACCACGGCCGCCGTGTCCACGCTGCCCGCCGCCGATGTGGCGCAGAAGCCCGTGGTGAACCTGACCAACTCGCTGGCGGGGCGCGTGGCGGGCGTCATCTCGACGCAGGGTGGGGGCGAGCCGGGGTTCGATGGGGCCAACATTCAGATTCGCGGCGTGGGCACGACCGGCGGCACCCAGCCGCTGTACATCGTGGACAACGTGCCGCGCGACTTTAGCCGGCTCGACCCGAATACTATTGAAACTATTACGGTGCTCAAAGACGCCGCCGCCGTAGCCCCCTACGGCGTGGCCGGCGCTAATGGCGTGGTGCTCATCACCACCAAGCGGGGCCGCAAAGGGCCGCCGCAGCTCTCTTACAATGGCTACGTGGGCATTCAGAACCCGACGCGGCTGCCTAGGTTCGTCAACTCCTACCAGTACGCGCTGATGCGCAACGCCACGGTAGCCAACGACTTCCCCAACGACCCCAACCGCACGCTGCCGTACTCGCCCGATGACTTGCAGAAGTTCCAGGACCATTCGGACCCCGACGGGCACCCCGACGGCGAGCCGCTGCGTGACGTTATCAAGAAAAACCGCATCCTCACTTACCACAACCTGTCGCTGGCAGGCGGCGGCGACAAGGTGCAGTACTTCACGTCGCTGGGCTACACCCACCAGCAGGGCATGTGGGACCCCACTTACCTCGATAAGTACAACGCCTCGCTGAGCGTGACGGCCGAGGCCACCAGCACCACCCGCGTGGGCTTGTCGCTGAATGGCTGGGTGGAGATGCAGCATTTTCCCACGTTTGGGGCCGGATCCATCCTGCGGCAGGCGCAGCGCCAAGCCCCCACTACCCCCGTGCGCTACAGCAACGGGCTGCCCTCGGGCTACATCGCCGAGTCGCTAATTGGCGAGATTTACGGCAGCGGCACCCAGGTAAATCAAAACCCCACGTTGCAGGCCCAGTTCCTGATTGAGCAGCAGCTGCCTTTTATCAAAGGTCTCAGTATTAAGGGCACTGCCAGCTTTGACCCCAGTAGCTCGTTTCAGCGCATCTACAGGACCCCCATCACGTTCTACAACGTCGATACCAGCACTACCCCCTACACCTATAAGCAGGGCACGCAGGGCAATACCAAACCCTCGTTTACGGAGTACTACGCGCAGGACTGGGCCTTCACCTACCAGGGCTACCTGAACTACGCCAACACCTTCGGCAAGAGTGAGGTAACGGGCCTGGCGGTGGTGGAGTCGCGCAATCTGACGCACCAGCAGTTTCAGGCTTCCCGCGTCAACTACAACACGTCGATTGACGAGCTGGATTTTGGCGGTCCAGGCGCATCCGACGCTACCAACGGGGGCAGCTCCTACAAGAGAAAGCAACTAGGTCTCATCTACCGCGCCACCTACGCCTACGCCGGCAAGTATCTCTTTGAGGCCTCGGGCCGCTACGACGGCAGCTACGTGTTTGCGCCCGGCCGGCGCTTCGGCTTCTTCCCGGCATTCTCAGCCGGCTGGCGGATAAGCGAGGAAAGCTTCCTGAAAAACCGCTACACCTGGCTCGACAACTTGAAGCTGCGCGGGTCGTGGGGGCAGTCGGGGGCATTTCCGTACATCAATGGCAACATCGCTGATTTTCAGTACCTCAGCCCGTACACTCCCTATAGCCCGGCCGGCGTGATAGGCGGCACCGCAGTGCAAGGCCTGTACGAGGCGCGCCAGGGTAATCCCGACATTACCTGGGAGCGAGCCAACAAAACAGACATCGGCCTCGAAACCTCGCTGTGGAAAGGGCTGCTGAACCTGGAAGTAGATTTCTTTTACGAGAAGCGCGCCAACGTGCTGACCACCCGCGCCAGTGTGCTGCCCGGCGAGTATGGCGTGGGGGTAGGGTTGGTGAATGCGGGTGTTATCACTAACCGCGGCCTCGACCTGACGGTACGCAGCTCGCGCCATTTCGGCAAGAACTGGAACCTAGACGTGACGGGCACCTTCACCTACGCCCGCAACACCCAGGTAAACATCTTTGAAACCAGTGCCACCTACGACAACCCCAACCGCCGCATTGCCGGCCGGCCCATCGGCACGCAGTTTGGCTACGAGGCTCTAGGTTACTTCAGCACCAGCGACTTCACCGCCGATGGCACCACCCTCAAGGCCGGTATCCCGGTGCCCACCTTCGGCCCGGTGCGGGCCGGCGACATCCAGTATGCCGACCTGAATGGCGACGGCAAGATTGACGTGAACGACCAGACGGTCATTGGCAAATCGCAGACGCCCCAAATTATTTACGGCCTGGCGCCGCGCCTGAGCTTCAAAAACTTTGACCTGGATTTTCTAGTGCAGGGTACGGCCCGTAGCAACATCTACCTGAATGGCTACCACGTGCGGCCTTTCGACGAGTCGAGCTCGGCTACTACCTTGGCCTTCGAGGAGTACTGGACGCCCGAGCGCACCAACACGCTCTACCCTCGCCTGACTGGCACCCCCACGGCCAACAATACCCAGTCATCCTCTTGGTGGATACGCAATAACGCCTTCGTGCGCCTCAAGAGTGCGGAGGTCGGCTACACCTTCGACAGCGCGCTGCTGCACAACGCCCTCAAGTCGGTGCGCCTCTTCGTGTCGGGGCAGAACCTGCTGACCTGGACGCCCTACATCCGGGAAACTATTGACCCAGATAATAGCAGCAACAACCAGAACTACTTCCAGCAGCAGGTATTCTCGGTCGGCCTGAATGCGAACTTTTAACCTATCCTGTTTTATGCCAACTCCCACCCTCCTTCGGCGCGCCCCCGCCCTGCTGCTTGGGGCCGCCTTGCTGCTGAACGGCTGCAAAAACGACGATTTCCTGAACGTAGAATCCAAGAGCGCGGTAACCGAAGTCAGCGCCTACAGCAACGAAACCAACGCCGACCTTATCGTAAACGACATTTATAACAATATCCCCAGCTCTAGCAACGACCCCACCCAGACCCTGGAGCAGTATGCCGACAACAGCTTCTGCGGGGCAGGCTGGGAAACGGGGCAATCAGTGGTGCGCGCCGGGGCCATTTCGCCGGCCAACGTGCCCAACGGCCCCAGCAGCATGTGGCGTTGGGAAGACAACTACAGCAGAATCAGGAAGTGCAACTTGTTTTTGCAAAACGTCGAGAAGTACTCGACCAACTTCTCGGCTAGCTGGAAAACGCAGCGCGTAGGAGAAGTGAAATTTCTGCGGGCGCTCTACTACACGTACCTGTTTACCAGCTACGGCGGCGTGGCGCTCATCGACAAGCCCCTCGACGCTACCACTGACCCCGACGGCTTGTTTGTGGCGCGCAGCACCATCGACCAGACGCTGGCTTTCATCGTGGCCGACTGCGATGCCGCGGCCGCTAGCCTGCCCACAACGGCCGCCCGCAAGGGCGACGGCCGCGCCACTAAGGGAGCGGCGCTGGCCCTGAAAGGCTGGGCGCAGCTGTTTGCCGCCAGCCCGCTCGCCAATACCAGCAACGACGTGGCCAAGTGGGCCGCCGCCGCCGCCACCAACAAGCAGGTGCTGGACTTGAATGTCTACTCGCTGTTCCCGGACCTAGGGACTTTCTTTTTGCAGGAGAATAATGACAACCAAGAGGTTATCTTCAACAAGGAGTACATTGCCGTAACGGCGGGCCATTCGAAGGAGGGTACCTACGGGCCGGTAAACGTGAACGGGGTAACGCAGGGCTGGGGCAACTACCAGCCTACCCAGAGCTTGGTCGATGACTACTTGATGAGCAACGGCTTGCCTATCACTGACCCGGCCTCCGGCTACGACCCGCAGAACCCATATGCGAACCGCGAAAAGCGCTTCTACCAGTCCATCCTTTACGATGGCGCGCCGTGGCAAAGCGACATTCTCACGATGCGCATCGGGGGCAACAACCAGATTGACTTGAACTCAACCAGCGACATCAGCAATACGGGCTACTATGGCCGCAAGACCCTAGACGAGCGCATTCCGGCTCAAACCAGCCGCGCGCTAAACGCTAGCGGCGCGAACTACGTCATTTTCCGCCTTGGGGAGGTGCTGCTCAGCTACGCCGAGGCGCAAAACGAAGCGGTCGGCCCCGGCGCCGGCGTGTACAGCGCCCTCAACCAGCTGCGGAAGCGCGCTGGCCTGCCCGACCTTGCGGCGGGCATGAGCCAGAGCCAGCTACGCGACTACATCCGCCGGGAGCGGCGCATAGAACTGGCCTTTGAGGACAAGCGCTGGTTTGACATCCGGCGCTGGAAAATCACGGCCGGCTCCACCGGCGTCTTGAACACGCCCTCGATGGGGATGCTCATTACCCCCGACAAGGCTACCGGTAAGCTCACTTACGCTAAGGTGAAGGTGTTTGAAAATCGCTTCTTCGATTTCCAGAACTGGATGCCTATTCCGCAGGAGGATATTGCGAAGAATACCAAACTAGTGCAAAACGCTGGGTATTAGAGTAGATTCGAGGCCGGCGGCCCGAAAGGGTAGGGGGCGGGCCTAGGGTGGGACTACCGCAAGCTTTTGCATTGCAGCTTGCACTTAGGTAGAAGCCCGCCCTAGGTCCGTCCCGACTCAGAAAAATCAATCAGATAAGATGTCTTCTTCAACGCGTAGCGTGACCTCTATGATAGTTAATAAGCTTACGTCTAAGTTATTGCTAGTGGCCTCGCTGCTTCTCAGCGCCGAGCTTGGCTGGAGCCAGCAAGCCCTCGACGCCCAATTTCTAGCCAAGACGGATACGGCCGCGGTGCCGAAGGAAATTGAAAACCCCGAGTGCCTAGGTATCAACAAAGAGGCTAGCCACGCGACGCTCATGCCCTACGGCTCGCTGCCAGAAGCCCTGAAAGCGAACCGCCACGCGTCGTCCTTTAGCCGGAGCCTTAACGGGCAATGGAAATTTAAGTGGGTGGACTGGCCCCAAAAACGCCCGGTGAATTTTTACAAGCCTTCGTATGATGTGTCGGGCTGGAAGGACATCAAAGTGCCGTCCAACTTTCAGGTGCTAGGCTACGGCACGCCGAACTACAGCAACTACACCTACATTTTCAAAAACGACTTTCCTAGGGTAATGGGTACGCCCTCGGAGAAGTACACCAATTTTAAGGAGCGCAACCCGGTCGGCAGCTACCGCCGCGACTTTACCGTTCCGGCCGCTTGGCAGGCCCGCCGCACCTTCATCACCTTCGATGGCGTAGATGCCGGCTTTTTCATCTGGGTGAATGGCCGTAAGGTGGGCTACAGCGTGAATAGCCGCAACGCTGCCGAGTTTGACCTTACTAAGTACGTGCAGCCCGGCCGCAACACGCTAGCCGTGGAGGTGTACCGCTTTACGAGTGGTAGCTACCTCGAAAACCAGGATATGTGGCGCCTGAGCGGCATTTTTCGCAACGTCACACTCTGGAGCGCCCCCCAAGAGCACATCCGCGACTACTTCCTCAAAACCGACCTAGACCAGCAGTTCCGCGATGCCGACGTGCTGGTAACGGCTAAGGTGAAAAACTACGGCACCGCCGCCGTGCCAGCCCGCACTCTGAAAGCCACGCTTTACGACGGCACCGCAGCAGTAGCTGGGGCCGTGGGCAGCCAGCCCGTGCCCGCTCTGAAACCAGGACAGGAGACGACCGTAATGCTACGCTTTCACGTGCGCAATCCGCAGAAGTGGACGGCTGAAACCCCTAGGCTCTATACCACTGTACTAACGCTGCAAGCGGGCGCCTCGACTGTAGAAACGCTTTCGTCGCGCACCGGCTTCCGCGAGTTGGCCCTCAAGGGGCGCCTGTTCACGGTCAATGGCGTGCCAATCAAGCTGAAGGGCGTGAACCGGCACGAGAACTGGCCCGACGATGGCCACGCCGTAACGGAGGCCCAGATGATTCGGGACCTCGTGCTCATCAAGCAAGCCAACTGCAACCACGTGCGCACCTGCCACTACTCCGACGACCCGCGCTGGTACGAGCTCTGCGACGAATACGGCATCTACCTAGTGGCCGAAGCCAACGTGGAGTGCCACGAGCGCCAGAACCAGTTCAACGAGGAGCCCACATTTAAGGCGGCCATCATCGACCGCAACGTGGCGAACGTGGAGAATTTCAAGAACCATCCGTCGGTGGTTACCTGGTCGCTGGGCAATGAAAACGGCAGCGGCGGCACCAACTTTCGGGCGGCCCTGAGCGCCGTGAAGGCCATCGACCCCGGCCGGCCCACGCACTACGAAGGCTTTGGTATTGCGGAGAAAAACCCGGCTGACATCGACAGCCACATGTACACAGGCATAGCGGAAGTCGAAAAAATTGCAAACGACAACACGCTCACTAAGCCCTTTTACTTGTGCGAGTATGCCCACGCCATGTTCAACTCAATGGGCTCGGTGGACCTTTACAATGAGCTGTTTGACAAGTACCCGCAACTCTTAGGTGGTGCCATTTGGGAGTGGCAAGACCAAGGTGTCTACAACAACCGCGACCCCAAGCACCCGATTACGGCCTTCGGCGGCGGCTTTGGCGAGTACCCTAACGACCACTACTTCATCCACAAAGGCGTCGTGTTTTCAAACCGCGCGCCCAAACCTCATTACCCCGAGCTGAAGCATGCCTATCAGTGGATTACCATCCGCCCGAAGGACGCGAAAAAGGGCGTGGTGACCATTAAAAACCGTTACCAATTCTTGAACCTGACTGACCTAACGGCTAAGTGGGAGCTGAGCGAAGACGGCACCACGGTAGCCACCGGGGCGCTGGCTGTGGGACCCATTGCACCGGGCAAGGAAAAGGACCTCACCATTCCTTACCACGTGCAGGCCAAGCCCGGTGCCGAATATTTCTTGCGGGTGTCGTTTGCCCTGGCTGCCAGCCAGCGGTGGGCCCCAAAAGGCTACGAGGTAGCCGCGCAGCAATTTGCACTGCCGGTGGCGGTGCCGCCTACCCCCGTGCCGACCCCCACCGGCAGCCTGGCCCTCACCGACTCGAAAGACAACATCAAGGTCATCGGTTCAGATTTCACTTGTGACTTCAGCAAGGCCAAGGGAACATTTGTGCAGCTCGACAAGGGCGGCGAGCACCTGCTCCAGGAAGGCGGCGGCCCGATGCTGCACCTGTGGCGTGCCCCGCACCAAATAGATGACATGTGGGCCTACGAGGGCTGGGAGAAGAACGGCCTGAAAAACCTCACCTGGACCACTGACAACGTGAGCAGCCGGCAGCTGGCGCCCGGCACGGTAGAAATCAAGGCCACGCTGACGGGCACCGGCAAGCAAAACTTCGTGGTGCACCACCAGGTCGTGTACACCATCACTGCGGACGGCCTCCTGAACGTGGCCAACCAGGTGACCTTTAGCGACCCCAACCTAGTGCTGGCCCGCATTGGCGTGCGCATGCAGCTCGCCAAAGACTTTGACCAATTTGACTACCTAGGCCGGGGGCCGATGGAAAATTACGCCGACCGCAAGAGTGGCTTCGACGTGGGACACTACGCCAGCAGCGTCAGCCAGCAGCTCACACCCTACGAGAAGCCCATGGAGTGCGGCAACCACGAAGACGTGCGCTGGGCCCACCTAACTTCTGCCAAAGGGATAGGATTAACTGTGCGCGCCGATACCACCTTGCTACAAGTATCGGCTCTGCCTTACACCGACGAAGAGATGGACCCGGTGGAGTATAAGATAGACCTACCCGCCAGCAAGGGCACCGTCCTCTGCCTCAGCCATAAAACCCTAGGGGTAGGCTCCAATGGCTGCGGCCCCCGGCCCTTAGAGCCCTATAAGGTGTACGCCAAGCCAACGGCCTTTAGCTACCAGATTCAGCTTTCTAAGAAAGCGCCGGCCGCCACCCGCGGCAGCGTGGGCGCCCTCTTAAAAAATTAACCTAGGTCTCTTGTACTCTTCTACGAGTTCTGCGCGTGCCATTGAGCCAGCCTATTTACGGCTTTTCACGCATCCCTTTATTACCTATAAATTCCTCATAGAAACTGAGGGTTAATAGGTCGCAATGAGATGAGCTATAAGAAAGTACTAACGCTGTCGTTCACTGCGCTTTGCTAAGCTGTATAAGGGGCGGCCTTAGCTCTTTTAGGACTATAAAAAATTGCACCTAGCATCGAGATGCTAGGTGCAATTTTTTATAGTAAAGCTTTGATAGTTATAGCATTGCAAAAGTAGCTTAGCTGTGAAAACGCCGACGCAACCTGGGTGGCTTCGTTCGACATTATTGCACGCGTTACCGCGTCCGATTATTTATCATTATAGATTCCGTCCTTAAGTGATTAAAGCAAGCGAGAGTTTTAGTTGAGCTTTTATACTGATAACAAATCAGAAAACGTATTATTGGGCTGATAAATAGTTTGTTATAGATAATTTGATTTGCTACAAAGTGTTCCTTAAATGATTTGTCAACCTACATCCAACGTGCTAAGAGATAGTTGTATTTAAGAATAACTTGCTGATTAACTGAATATTATCTATAATAGTTTGTAAAAGTGCAATTTAGTTTGCATTTACATAATTGGTGAATATACCTTTGCAGCACGTGTCATAAGCTTTGGTATTGTATTATTATGTTCAATACAGAGCTTTATTACGATTTATATTATAATTAACTATAAATTAACATTGATGGAATATAATACATATAAAACTTATTTAATTTTATCTATTACAGAAATTGTGCAATTTTATTAATCCTATAGTTCATTGTCTGACATACTTATAAAGTATTTATATAGATGCTTTAAAGTAAGTTGTGTTAGTTACCGCTTGTGCAATTTCTTAATTGGAAAGAATACATGCTTATAAGTGAAAAAGCAAATTAGCAGCTTTTTTCTTAGACAAAAATTAAGTGATATACTGTAATAGTATAGTGAGGAAATGAGCATTTAATATAGCCCAGTTTAAAAGTAGATTCAACAAAGTATTTTATTTCTTCCAAAGACGCTCAATACTTATTATTTATTAACTCCTAATACTTTATGGAAGCATCTAAGTGGCGTCGATTAGCCAATTTCGCTATTGATAGTGGCTGTGTATTATTTCTATTTCTTGCAGTATTGCGTGTGCTACCTGCTGGGCTTATTGCCGTTAACAATTATCGCTTTATAATATTAGGTGTCATGTTTAGCTATTACATTTTAGCTGAGCTACTTTTTAAACGCACCTTGGGCAAGCTTTTTACAAGCACACATATTGTTACGACAAGTGACGATACCCCTACTCAAAGCAAGCTGCTACTCCGCACTGTATTGCGCTTTCTTCCCTTAGAACCGTTGAGTTTAGTATTCAGTCGTCGAGCCCTAGCCTGGCACGACCGGTTTTCCGGTACTAAAGTCGTTTACTTGAATTTCTAATAACAAATAATATAATCGGTATTCGTCTGCGCCTATTACTTTTTTCACCAACCGTTTCTTTTTATATCTCATGTCAAAACTTCGACAAATCATCACCCTTGGGTTAGTAGCTACCTCGCTTATCTCGATGAGCAGCTGCGCTACTGTCTTTGGTGGCCCCGTTAGTACGTACCAAAAAACAAAGCCTGCTCCAGGCCAACCGCAGCGTGATGTGCGCGTGGGGGCTCTTGTGGCAGATATTCTTCTGTTTTGGCCTGGCACTATCGTAGATTTTGCTACTGGAGCTATCTATAAACCGCAGGGTAAATAGGGCTTACAACCTACCAATAAAAAAAGCCGTGACTTGCTACTTAGTTGAGCGTCACGGTTTTTTTATGTCTTTTAAAATTGATTTTTTCCATCATTTTCTTGACCATCTTATTACCCATTTTTTACTTTTCTCATGTACAGATTTCGTCAATTGATTGCGTGCGGTCTCATTGCTAGCTCGCTTTCTAGCTGCGCCACTGTTTTTGGTGGGCAAATAACTGATTATCAAAAAACGAGGCCATTGCCAGGGCAGCCACAACGAGAAGTGCGTGTTGGAGCTCTAATCGCAGATATTCTATTAGTAGGATTGCTTGGGGTCGGAGTTGATTTTGCCACGGGAGCTATCTATCGGCCACATCCTACTAATCAGTCTGTTGCTGCGAGCGAAAGTACACCCTCTTCTACTATAAAGTAAGCGTTTGTTATTTGATAAACAGTTCTTTAATATAGTCTAATTGAGGTAAATAATAAGCGAGAGCTATAGTCTAGCTTACTTCGAAAGTAAATGAAACATCTATTCTGCTTCATTTTCAGTCTACTACTGCTGGCAAGCTGTAGCAAAGACAAAACAGATGACCCTGTGCCTAAAATACCAGCCGAGGCTATTGCGGGGCTTTATACTATGACAGCCATTACCTCTAATGGCACAACGATAGCTCTCCCCTTCGCTGCCAATGGCGTTGCTATATCGGGGACCATCAACGTGTCAGTAGTTACTGGCAAGCAGGACGAGACGAACATGACCGTTACGCTCAAGGTCACGGGAATGTCGGATACGAGTGACAGTGGCCTTGTGCAGGTCAAGGCCGCCAGCACAGGTTACGAATTATTTGAGAATGGGCAGAAATTAGGCACTGTTGTGGGCAATACGCTCACCATCACGGACGGAAGCGACGTCATTGTCGCCAAAAAGTAACCGCGAGATGGCCGCTAGCCCGTTGCCCCGGTAGTTAGACTAGCGATGTCTAGCCGCTGAATTTTTGAGTATGACTAGGCGACGGTAGATACGCAGGGAATAAGCGTAGTGCCTGCGCAACTGACGCATTGGAGCGATGGCCAGATGTCCTACGCCCACACTTCTTTAAAAAGAAAAGTCTCGACCACTGGTCGGGACTTTTCTTTTTAAGTTGATTCCATTGCTGTGAGCCATATGATAAAGAATCTTAGACGATTCTTTTAAACCCTCCAGGTTAGATACAAACTCTAGGTGCGCAGTTTGACATGAATAACGCCGCCTGTCTTACTCTGAACAACGGCGGCGTGCGTGTGAGCTAGCTGGTGACCTTCACCAACAGCAACCTGACCATTCGAAGTGATGCACTAATCTATAGGCTGCTTGCGCTACCCGAGTTTTAACCTAGGCGCTTACTGCGGGTGGGTCTGCTCCCAGTCCAACCGCCAATCAAGATGCTATTCCTATCGATGGCAGGGCCTCGTTACTGCTAGCCAGTGCAGTGGTAATAGGCCTAAAAATAAACTGCGCGACCGTAGGACTCGCTTACCAACCTAACTACCATAGAATAGGTAACCTTAGTGACTTGAGAACATCTTCTCTGTTTATTATTTGTCCGCAATACATATAGTCGCCTCTCCGGAAATTTTGACTGGCATTCTCAAAGGATACGTAACAATGCCGTAGCTTTGCATAATGCTTCATCCAAAAAACTTGTTAACGAAGCGCGTAATCCTGTTCAGCAAGGAGCCGCGAGTAGACCGGAAGGTCTTCGCTACCATTGGTTTTTCCGATTTTGCCTTTGGCGTTTCCGTTCTATTTTCTGAGTATTGCCCCGCTACCGTTTCGGATTCCGAAACGGTTTTTTTATGTCCATTGAGGCCGTGATATGCTGCTCGGTCTCAAACCTTAATAACTACTGTAGCTGCTGGCCGCCTCTCCCCAGCTATAGACTGCTGCCAGCGCGGCAACCACGCCACTAGCCGGTTTCCCTGCTATGGATAGTGGCAGATAAGAACCCACATTATCCGTTTTTAGCTAGACAACCCCATTTTTCCTCAACTATCGGTATGGCACGTAAAGACCTGCTCGACATCGCCTCCCTCCACCGTGAGGAAATCGAGTTTTTGCTCGACCAATCCACGTCCTTTAAAAAACTGTTCACCCACTCGGTGAAGAAAATTCCGGCCCTCGAAGGCAAGTCCGTGCTCATGCTGTTTTATGAGGCCAGCACCCGGACACACTCTTCCTTCGAAGTTGCGGCCAAACGCCTCTCGGCGGAAGTGACAAATTTCGACGTTGCCCATTCCTCCATCACCAAGGGCGAATCGGTGCGTGAGACAATCGAGACGCTCCAGGCCATGCGCACCGACTACATCGTTGTTCGCCATAGCCACTCTGGCCTGCCTGGTATGATTGCTCGCCAAACCACAGCGTCGGTCATTAATGCCGGCGACGGGGCGCACGAGCACCCCACTCAGGCCCTGCTCGACGCCTTCACCATCAAAGAGAAATTTCCCGACCCTAGGGGCAAAAAAGTCCTCATCATCGGCGATATCCTCCACTCCCGCGTGGCGCGCTCTACTAGTACTCTGCTGCAAAAGCTAGGTGTCGAGGTTGCTTACCTCGGGCCGGGCTCGCTGGTACCCAAGTATATTCCGGAAAGTATCCGCCGCTTTACCGACTATGAAGCAGCTATGGCTTGGACGCCCGATGTGGTGTATCTGCTCCGCGTGCAGATGGAGCGCCAAGATGTGCAGTTTTTCCCTAGCGTGCGCGAATACCACCGGGTTTACGGCATCACCAATACCCGGCTGGCAGAAATCCGCGACCGCGGCCTCTACATCATGCACCCCGGCCCCGTGAACCGGGGGGTTGAGCTGTGCGACGCCGTCATGGATTATGAGCGCAGCCTTATCACCAACCAAGTCGAAAACGGCATCTCCATTCGCATGGCCGTGCTCGATTGGCTCACGCCGGGCGGAGAATTTCCAAAGCAGGAAGCTTATGCCGCGCGACCGCGTGCTGGCTCAGCGATAACGATGCCCTAGGTACCTAACTCCGCCATTTATTTATATCTCCCATAACCCTTGCGGTTTACAGTACTTATTATTTCATGCTTCTCCTTCAAAACGCCCGCATCGCTTCCGAAAATTCACCCGTGCTGCTTGAGAGCGATGTCCTAATTGTCGAAGGAAAAATTCAGGACATCGGCACCAAACTAGCTATTCCCGAGGGTGCGCGGGTCATCGATGCACGCGGCCGGGTACTTATGCCCGGCATGTTTGATGCCCACGTCCATTTCCGGGCTCCCGGCTTTGAAAACAAGGAAACCATTACCACGGGTAGCGAGGCGGCCATCAATGGCGGCGTTACCGGGGTGGTGATGATGCCCAACACGCGCCCGGCCCTTGATTCCGCTACCTCCGTGGCTACCGTGCTGGAGAATGCCATAGACCGGTCTCGTATTCCGGTGTACACCTCCGGTTGCGTCACTAAAAACCGCGAAGGCAAGGAACTGGCAGAAATCGAGGGCATGCGCGAGCTAGGGGTGAAAATGCTCACCGACGATGGCGATACTACCGGCGACCCGGCGGTGCTGCTGCGGGCCATGCAATACGCCACCGAGTTTGGGATGTTCTTTGCCAGCCACTGCGAGGTGCCGGAACTGGCCGGGCCGCGCGCCCTCAATGAAGGCGTGATGAGCTATCGCCTAGGTATCAAGGGCTCACCGGCGTGCGCCGAGGAAATCATCATCGACCGCGACATCCGGTTGGCCCGGGCGGCGGGCGCGCACGTGCACATCCAGCACGTATCGAGCAAGCTCGGTATGGAAACTATCCGCTGGTGGAAATCGCGCGGCGATGTAAAAGTGACGGCCGAAGTGGCTCCGCACCACCTACTATTCACCGATGAGCACATTGGCGACTACGACACCAACTATAAGATGAACCCGCCGCTACGCACGCAAGCCGATTGTGATGCGCTGCTCGAAGGACTCATCGAAGGCGTGTTTGACCTCATTGCAACCGACCACGCGCCGCACACGCCCTTCGAGAAAGCCCAGGACTTTATCAGCGCTCCCAACGGCATCACCGGCCTGGATACGGCTCTGGTCTCGCTCCACCACTTCTTCGTCGAGCCCGGCAAGTTTGGGTGGGACTTGGTAGTGAAGCGTTACTCGGCCGAGCCCCGGCGCCTGATGGGCCTGCCAGTACCCAGCATCGAAATCGGCCAGCCAGCCAACTGCGTTCTGTTCGATACCGAGGCGGAAACTACCTTCACACGGGACTTTATGAAATCTAAATCCCAGAACACACCCTTCATCGACCAAACGTTGAAAGGTCGGGTAGACCTAGTGCTTTTAGACTCGGAAATCTTGCTGGAACGCTAACTGCTCCTAGCGCCGAGACCTAGACTGTTTTCAGGCAGCCCCATCAACAAGGCTCACGATGAGTGCTAGGATGGTCCATTGAGAGAGAAAGGTTTGCGGATGCAACCAGCATTCCTTACCATCGATTTCGGTACTTTTCGCTTGGTTGAGCAAGCCCACCGGTGAAACTCTCTGCAAGAGGCTTCCGGTCGCAGCGCCTCAAGACCTAGGTCGGAGTTGCCTTGCTTTCAAGCGGAAACACGATAGTAGACGAATAAAGTACGAAGCCATTTTCTAAAGGCGACTTTGGAAAGTGGCTTCGTGCTTTTGCTATCGGTTGGCTGAAGCAAGTTGTTTGGTGCCCTGCCACGCAACCATAGGCGCTACCTAGGGCTCTTAGTAATCACTAGGTACCGTCCTCTTTTCATTCGCAGATGAAATACTTACCCCTCTTAGCTATTGCATTAGGCAGTACAGTATTTAGCTGCCATAAAAACGATGCTGCCCCAGCCCCGACGGTAACGGGCTCGCTGCAAGTACTGAATGGGCAAGGGCAACCCGCAACTGTATTTGCGCAGGGCCAAAACATGGTGTTGCGTTTCCAAGTGCACAACAACTCCGACCACGCCATCTTTCTGCCCAATCCCGTCTTCGACCCGGCTACCTTTCTGAGTATTTCTAATCGGGTGGGAGTGTCGTTTGGCAAACCTTACGAATATATTTTTTGCACCTACCAGGGCGGAACTCCCTTGCTCGCTGGGCAAACGTACACCTTCTCCATTCCGTGGGTCGAAGAGGCAACCTATCCGACAACGTCCCAGTTTTGCCGCCATGCTGCCACCAGCTACCTACCAGTCGGCCATTACCAGACCCACTTTGCGCCAATCTTCACGTGGACTGAGTATAGTACGCCAACAACGCCCGGCATTTCGCAGGCAAGCCCCGCGCAAGACTTTAGCTACGAGTTTGAAGTAAGGTAGGGCAACCGCTACCCGCCCTAAGCTTTTCTTTTGCCCTCGGCTATGCTCCAATAACAAAAAAACCCGCTCTACTTGCTGTAGAGCGGGTTTTTAGTAGTCCGTAGGGGAATCGAACCCCTGTTGGTAGAATGAAAATCTACTGTCCTAACCCCTAGACGAACGGACCGTTTTTGTTTTGGTGGTGCAAAGGTACGACGATTTAGTTTCAAACCAAATGTTGAGCCTGATAAAGATACCGAAGATTTAAAACGGCGCTGATTTTCAGTTGAAAAAAAACTGTGGGCGTAGTGTATTTGTTAAAGCGAGCAGGAGACACTAGGATGCATATTCGGTAAAACGACCTCAACGCGTACCTTCGCCCCACATTTCACTGGTGCCGCCAAGACGGCCCAGCCTACTTCCATTTTTCCCAATACCATGGCAAAAATTAAAGTCGCCATCAACGGCTTCGGTCGCATTGGCCGCCTCACCTTCAAGTCGCTCCTCGGGCGCGACAACGTGGAGATTGTGGCTATCAACGACCTCACGGATAATAAAACCCTGGCTCACCTGCTCAAGTACGACTCGGTGCACGGCCGCTTCGACGGCACCGTGAGCTACGACGACGATAGCCTCACCGTAAACGGCCAGCGCATTGCGGCCCTCGCCGAGCGCGACCCCAAGCTGCTACCCTGGAAAGACATGGGCGTAGATGTAGTGCTAGAGTCGACTGGCCGCTTCGTAGACGAGGCTGGCGCAGGTCAGCACATCACCGCAGGCGCTAAGAAAGTTGTGATTTCGGCTCCGGCTACCGGCAACATCCCAACCGTAGTACTAGGTGTAAACGAAGACACCCTGACCGGCGACGAGACCATCATCTCGAACGCTAGCTGCACTACCAACTGCCTGGCCCCAATGGCCAAGGTATTGAATGATGCCTTCGGTATCGAGAAGGGCTACATCACGACGGTGCACGCCTATACCTCGGACCAAAACCTGCAGGATGCACCGCACAAAGACCTGCGTCGCGCCCGCGCTGCAGCCTATAGCATCATCCCGACCAGCACCGGTGCCGCTAAGGCCGTAGGCCTAGTACTGCCCGAGCTGAAAGGCAAACTTGATGGTATCGCCATGCGCGTGCCCATTCCGGACGGTTCGACTACCGACCTGACCGTTATTCTGAAGACCGAAGCCACGAAGGAGCAAATCAACGAAGCCATCAAAAAGGCAGCTGAAGGTCCCCTGAAAGGCATCTTGGAATACAGCACCGACCCGCTGGTAAGCATCGACATCGTAGGCAATGCTCATTCGTGCATCTTCGATTCGCAGCTCACCTCGACCAATGGCACGCTGGTGAAAGTAGTAGGCTGGTACGACAACGAGTTTGGCTACTCGACCCGTACTGCTGACCTCATCCAGAAGCTAGGCGAGAAAATGAATGGTTAGTAGTTAGTTGCGAAGGATTGGTTGTTGAGGAATGACCTTAACAACTGATACAAGCTCCTACTTATTAGAAAAAGGCCTGCCTGCTAGGCGGGCCTTTTTTATTGTCTTGATTGAACAGTCGCCTGGCGGGCGACGCCAGAAGGTATGCCGCGTACTTGTTTTATTTTTAATCCGACGGCGGGCACCGGCCGCCGGGCCGAGTTTCCGGAGCTGCTAGCTCGGTATTTTGGCACTGAAAGTCGGGGAGACTACGTGCTGCGCCCCACCGAAGGCCCCGGCCATGCCACTGAGCTAGCACAAGCTGCCGCGCGGGCAGGCTGCCGAGTAGTGGTGGCCGTGGGAGGAGATGGCACTGTGAATGAGGTAGGGCAGGGGCTGCTACACCAAGAGCATACGGCCATGGGTATCGTGCCGCGCGGCTCGGGTAATGGCCTAGCCCGCCACCTCAAGGTGCCCCTAAACCTAGGGCGAGCCCTGCGCCGCTTGCGCGAGCCTGCCTTCAGCCGCATGGATGTAGGGCGGGTCAATGGTCGGCCGTTTTTTTGCACGGCCGGGCTGGGGTTCGATGCGCGCGTGAGCCAACAGTTTGCTCAGGCTGGCTCGCGGGGGCTGAGTACCTATATGCGCGTGACACTAAGTGAGTATCGAACGTTTGAATCGGTGCCCGTGGTGGTTGAAACTAACGGCGTGACCCTCGAAACCAATTGCTACGTGTTGGCCTTTGCCAACGCCTCGCAGTACGGCAACAACGCTTACATCGCGCCCGATGCCAACCTGCAAGATGGCCTGCTTGATATGTGCCTCATGGATGCGCTGCCTCCTTGGCGGGCCGTGCAGGTGGTGCTGGGCATGGCCCTAGGCACGCTGCCGCGCACCGGCGGCGCGGCTTATAGCCGCACCAGCCACACCACGGTGCGGGCTGCTACCCCTATTGGCTGCCACGCCGATGGCGACTACCTAGGCCACGGCACCGATTTTGAGTTTGATTTGCTACCCCTAGCCCTCGAAGTGGCCGTGTAGTGAGTAAACACGGCAATCCGCTGGCCGCTGCTCGTCGTAAGCTGCTGCGTACTGGCAGCTCTTAGGTAGTGCGTAAGCTATCTACCGTGTTTGGCTGTTAGGCAGGTAGTACTCAACGTAGCGAATTAAAATAAACGAAAATGGCTCAGGATTTTATTAAGGACTTGCAAGTAGAATTGCAGCCAGCGCGGCAGCAGCTGGTCGACCACTCGCTGTACTACAGCATCCGCTCGCTCGACGACCTGCGGGTGTTTATGGAATACCACGTGTTTGCAGTGTGGGATTTTATGTCGCTGCTCAAGGCTTTGCAGCGCGACCTTACCTGCACCACGCTGCCGTGGGTGCCCACCGGCAACCCCGCCACGCGCCGCCTCATCAACGAGATAGTGCTAGAGGAAGAAACCGACGTTGACCCCGAAGGCCGACCTACTAGCCACTTCGAGCTGTATTTACGCGCCATGCGCGAGTGCGGGGCCGATACCGCGCCCGCCGAGCGCCTGCTCGCCGCCCTAGGGGAGGGGGCCAGCGTACCCGCCGCCCTAGCCGCAGCTCAGGCCCCAGCGGCCGTACAGGAGTTTGTGAAGCAGACCTTTGCCGTGATTGCGGCTGGGCAGCCGCACGCCGTAGCGGCGGCTTTCACGTTTGGGCGCGAAGATGTTATCCCCGATATGTTTCGGCACCTAGTGACCGACCTAGGGCGGCGCTTCCCTGGCCAGCTCGACACATTCATTTATTACCTCAACCGCCATATCGAGCTTGATGAGGAAACCCACGCCCCACTAGCTCAGCAAATGGTGCGCGACCTCTGCGGCGCCGACCCAGCCCGCTGGCAGCAGGCCGCCGAAGTAGCCCAGCAAGGCATGGCTGCTCGCGTTTTGCTTTGGGATGGCATTCAGGCGGCGCTAACTCAAGAGCCGGCCACTGCGTAATTTTCGGTTATGAAAAAAGACCAGCGCCAGGGCGTGGTGTACTCTACCAACCCCGATTTTTCGTACCAAACCAGTGGCGATACCGAAGCGACCACGCTACCGCCTCAGCAACAGCAGCTGCGCGTGCAGCTCGATAAAAAGCAGCGTGGCGGCAAGCAGGTGACGCTCGTTACCGGCTTCGTGGGCCGTGATGAAGATTTACAGACCCTCGGGAAACTGCTCAAAACCAAGTGCGGTGTGGGCGGTAGCGCTAAAGACAGCGAGATAGTAGTCCAAGGTGACTTCCGCGCTAAAGTGCTGGAAGTGCTGTTGAAGGAAGGCTACAAAGCGAAGCAGATAGGCGGATAAGTTAGCGCTTAGCTAGTAGCTACTAATGGTTGATGCCGCACAACAACTCCCAAGCGGAGCATTGTGCGGCATCAACTATTAGTGGCTACTAGCTAAGCGTTATTCTTTCACCTGCTCTAGCGAACTTCCGCTGTTGAGGTCTTTCTCAATGCGGTTGGGGCTGCCAGCGTATTTCACCTGGCTGCCGCTGCTGAGGTCTACTTTCAGCACGTCGGTGGCACGCACGCTAGCTTCGGAGCCGCTGCTGAGGTCGACCGACGCATTAGTGGCGCGCAAGCCTAGGGCGTCGAGTGAGCTGGCGCTGGAGCCGTCTACCGACAACTCGTTGGCCGAGCCACTCAACTCGGCGTGAGCTGCACTGCTGAGGTCGATTTCGAGGTGCGGTACCTCGACAGCGAGGCGGGCAGAGGCAGCGCTAGAGGCGTTCACCCGCAAGTCTTCGTCGCGGAAGCCGCTTACGTCGGCTTGGCAGGCGGCGCTCAACTCGAGGTGGCGCAAGCGGGGTAGCGTCACAGTTACCAGTATCGGGTTGCGGTTGCTGCCTAAGGCCGAAAACAAGCCATTGTTGCGGCGGCCGCGGATGATGAGGCGCTCGCCCCGTACTTCGAGGCGCACGTCGTCGAGGTCGCTCGTGCGGCCAGCAGCTTCGGCCTTAAAGCCATCGCCCTGCCGCACCAGCACCCGAAACAGGCCAGCTGCTTCAATTTCACTGAATTCCTCACTGCCATTGAGCGTCTTGCGGCCAGTGCCGTAGTGGCCGGGGTCGGTGTTGAAGTTGGGGGTGCTAGTGCTGATGCGCACGGTAGGCTCGTTGCCATCGGTGTTTACGCGCAGCTTCATTTTGGTGCCATCAGCGTCGATGTCTACCACCTCGTCGCCGTCATTGTCGTTGTCAGCATCATCTTGGTCAACAGGCGGGCAGTTGAGGCAGGTAAACTTGCCCTCGCGGGTGAAGCGGGCGCGGTACGAGCGGTCGCCGTCGGTGTTGGGGCGATGGCCATCGGTGAAATCGTCATCGTTGAGGTGGTCTAGGAAGCGGGGCGTGAGGCGGTACACTTTATCAAGTGGCAAATACAAGGTCAGGCGCAGCTTCTGGTTGCGGTACGGCGCATTATCCTTGAGGCGCAAACCCTCGTCAAAGGTGATGGTCGAGTCGCGCTGGTCGATGTTGTACACCATCGTTTGCTGGGCCGTGAGGCGGGCGGCCTCTTCGGTGCGGCCGTTGGCCCGAAACTCCTGCTCGATGTAGGGAGCCTTGCCACTATCGGCGGGAGCCACATTCAGGTTCACCCATTCCATGCGGTCTTCCACATCGCGCGAGTCGAGTACGATGCCCCGGCCCGCCATTGCATCCAGGCGCACGGTCGTGTTATAAGTGCCTTTAGCCTGAAACTCGCGGGCCACTTGCAAAGCGGCTGCAGCCGAACCAGCTACCCCGAGCAGCCATAAACCTAGCAGCACTAGTCCCGTGTTGCGGCCCAGTATCCAGCGGCGCATTATCAGGCGCAGCCCCAGCAGTATCAGGCCAATGGCCGGAATGCTGGTGAGTAGGGCACCGGCAACCGCGCCCCACGGTGGCAGGTTGCGCACCACCGAGCCAAACTCATTGTCGAACATAAAGCCGTTGCTTGTGTGCTCTACGGCCGAGAAAGGAATGATGCTGAGGGCAGCACCTAGCATGGCCATCACGGCTACTAGCCACGAGCCACCCCAAAAAATCAGCCACAAGCCCACTAGCCAGCGGATAATGGTACCTAGGAAGGAGGCCGCTGGCTTGGCGCTACGCGCCGCCCCCTCTAGAAAAGTGCCTACCGAGCGGCTGCCGGCCGGCGTAGTAGCGTCGCCCTCAAAGGCGCTAGTACGCAAAGTGTTATCGATGCCCGAAAGCGTAACGGCATCGCCGCGCATCTGCATTTTTTCTGATACGGTGCGGGCCTCGGGCACTACTACCCACAGGATGAGGTAGATGATAAAGCCTGAGCCACCTAGGAACAAGCTCAGCAAGAATAGCACACGCACCAGCACTACATCGGTGCGGAAGTAGGCTGCCAGGCCAGCTGACACGCCACCTATCTTACCGGTATCTACATCGCGAAACAGCTTGCGGCCGGTGAGCGAGCCACCAAAATCGAGCGTATCGATGGGGGTGGGGGCGTCGTCGCGCTTAGGCAACACTATCCACAAGATGATATAGGCGATGAGCGCAATGCCGCCAAAATCGAAGCGGTGGCGGAATATGCCGGTGCCGGGAATATGGTCGTACACCCCAACCACATTGGGCAGTAGCACCAAGGCCAGAAAAATTAGCCGCACTACCAGCGGGTTTATCATGAAATACTGCGCCAGGCCAGCGCACACACCCGCAATTTTGCGGTGCGCTAGGTCGCGGTAGAGGCGGCGGGGCTGGCCATCGGCCGTGCCCTGGCCACTATAGGGAGGCGTAGCGCCGCCCGTGTAGCCGCGGCCAAAGCCGGCCGATTGGCCAGTGGCTGTAGGCTCGGCATAGGCCTCCTCGTCCTCGTCAGGCTCCGAGGCGAAGTCGCTCACGCGGCCCATCTTGGCAGTCATTTCCTCCACGTCGGTGAGGGTAATGACTTGTTTAACGGCCGAAAGGCGCGCCGAAAACAGTTCGGCAATGCGGCCCTCGATATCGGCCACTATCTCCTCGTGGCCCTGGTAGCTGGCAAAGTGCGCCTTCACCTCGTGGAGGTAGCGGCTAAGCACTTCGTAGCCATCATCTTCGATGTGGAAGATGATACCCTGCAAGTTGATGCTGATGTTCTTTTTCATGAGAAAGGCCGCAGGCGGCGAAGCGCGGCAGTTTTAAGCTGAAAGAGGTGGGGCGTAAAAGCAGGGTGACTAAGCTGGGCGGCGAGGCTGGCGAATGATGCCTACCGAGAGAGCCATTTCTTCCCAGGTTTGGCGCAGCTCTTCCAAAAACTGGCGGCCTGAGTCGGTGAGCGTGTAGTACTTGCGGGGTGGGCCGGAAGTCGATTCCTTCCAGACGTAGTCGAGCAGGGCGGCATTCTTGAGGCGCGTGAGTAGCGGGTAGAGCGTACCCTCCACCACTATCATGCGGGCTTGGGTGAGCTCCTCCAGCATGTCGCTGGCGTAGGCCTCCCCGCGGCCGATAATCTCCAGAATGCAGAATTCGAGGATGCCTTTGCGCATCTGCACCTGGGTGTTCTCTAGTTTCATGGGCGGTATGGGCTAGTAGTAGGTGAGGAACAGTACAAATGTAGTGCAGGTACTTTGTATTGCATAATACTTGGCGTAAAATTTTTTGTTTCGTTTCAGAAGAAATCGATTTAAAAATATTTTTTGCATTCAGTAACCTATTGCTCTGCAGCAAGAATTCTGGGAGGCGTAGTTAGAAAAGTTCAAGAAAATACTAGCTCACTACCGTCCTATCTATCCTTTAGCCACTAACTGACGAGCTAATCAGCGGAATGCGAGTTGCTTGTGCAAAGCTGGTGCTAGTAAGCTAGCACCGGGCAAGTAGCTACTCGCACTATCTGGCAGTAACTTGCGTTGGCGTGACAATTTTTTGGTCTTTATACCTACTATGCTAACATCTACTCTTGTTATTCGGTCTTGGCGCATGAAGTGGAGCCTAAGCTTGGGGCTGGCTCTGGCGGCCATAGCAGGCGCGCATGCTCAAACCAACACCCCTAAATACAGCAATGAGTTTATGAACCTAGGCGCTGGAGCGCGGTCCCTAGGTATGGGTAAAGTGCAAGTAAGCCTAGCTACCGATGCCACGGCTGGCTACTGGAATCCCGCCGCCCTCCCCAACCTACAGGCTCGTTACGATGGCGTGCTGATGCATTCCGAGCTGTTTTCGGGTGTCGTGAAAAATGACTATGCTGCCTTCGCCATGCCCCTAGACGACAAAACCGTGGTCGGTGCTACGCTGCTACGCTCGGGGGTCGATAACATTGCTGATACTCGGGCGCTCATCAACGAATATGGGCAGATTCAGTACGATAGAATCACGTACTTTTCAGTGGCTGATTATGCGCTGCTACTCAGCTACGCCCGCAAATTGGGCCCCGAGGGCCTAAGTGTTGGTGCCAACGCCAAGCTCATCTATCGCAATATTGGTTCGTATGCCAATGCCTATGGCTTTGGCATAGATGCTGGCGTGCAGTACAACCATGGCGGTTGGCGCCTTGGCCTGACGGCCCGCGATATCACAACAACCTTCAACGCCTGGAGCATCAACGCTGAGAATTTTAAGGCTACTACTATTAACGAAGCCATCCCTACAAACTCGACCGAGCTGACGCTTCCTAGGTTGGTAGTAGGGGTAGGCTATCAGTTTAAGTTGCCTGCCGATTTTACGGCCTTAGTGGCTACCGACCTAGAGGCCACTACCGATGGCCAGCGCAATACGCTCGTTTCGGCCAAGCCCGTGAGTATTGACCCACGGATAGGAGTCGAAGTGGGTTACCGTAACTTGGTATTCTTGCGTGGCGGCGCCGGCAACTACCAGAAAATAAGGGATTTTGGCAAGCAACAGCAGTGGAAAGGCCAGTATAGCCTAGGCGCTGGTGTGGCGTTTAGCGGCCTGCGCGTTGATTTGGCATTGTCGCGGCTGGCGCTCGACCAATCGTCCAGCGTCAATTCCTTAATTGTGAGCCTAGGCTACGGGTTTGGGAGCCGGGCGGGTGGCCTGCGCACCAGCAACTAAGCGCTATGCACCTAGGTCGGCCAGGAAGCCGCCATTTTATCTGCAACTCACTATTTCTATATCGCTGGCGCAGGCCGGCTTATCTAATTAAGCGATGACACAGCAGTACACCGCTGGTTGGCAAAATACCACTATACTACGGGGCTTAGGTAGAAGCTTGCTCATCGTGCTGGGCGTGCTATTAAGCATTGGCGCGCGTGCACAGTCGGGCCCCTACGGCAACGAATGGATAGTGGCGGGCCAACCCTACTACAAGTTGAAAGTGTGGCGCGATGGCATCTACCGCCTCGACTACAATTATTTGCGTAGTCTCAATGCCGCGGGCGTGGCCCCCACGCAGTTTCAACTCTGGCGGCGTGGTAAAGAGGTAGCCCTGTACCAAGGGGGCAACCAGGCCACGCTCGATGCCACGAGCTACCTAGAGTTTTATGGCCAGCGCAATGATGGCAAGCTAGACCGCGAGTTCTATAAAAATCCTGCCGACCAAGCTCACCAGTACTATAGCTTCTATACGGATACGGCTACCTACTTCATTACCTGGGGTAGCCGGGCTGGCAAGCGCGTGGCGCAGCCAGCGGCGGCTGGTGGCACGCCCCATGCCTGGCGCCTCCAAACGTCGCTAAAGCTGGTAGTAGGCGGCTATGTGCAAGGGCCTACAGAAGGTACTGCCCATATGCCGTGGCTGGAGAGCAGCGAGGGGTTCTTTTCTGGCACGACGGGTGACTTTTCGGTGCGCACCGACAGCCTGCTGCGAGCTCTGCCCACGCAGGGTGGAACCCCTGCTATCAAAGCCGAGGTGTGCCTAGTAGGCGGCAGCGTACCTAGCGGTAATGGTGGCACCGCCGGCCTGCATATAACTAGTGTGCGTGTCGTGCCGCCGACTGGAGCTCAGCGAGAAGTGGGAGTAATGAGGTTTCAGAATTACAATCCTATTCGCGGTAGCTACGCTATTCGGCCCGAAGACGTTAATAACGGCACGGTTGAGATGCATTGCGTAGCACTCAATCAGCGCCCAGCAGCGCCCTATGACGTATGGCGCTATGCTTACCTGAAAGTAACGGCGCCGCAGCAAAGCGTGTGGTTTAGTGACCGCCGCACCATGTGGTTTCAAAACGATTCGCTGTTAGCTGGGCCTGCTACTTACGAGCTTGATAATGTACCGGCTACGGTAGTTGGCTACGATGTGCAGGACCCTTGGAATGTACAGCGTGTGGCACCTACGGCCGCCCAAACGATGGGTGGCACCGCCCGTCGCTTTGTATTCCCAGGAGCCACAGAGCAGAGTACGCACCGCCTGCTGCTAGCTGATGCCAACGCGTGGCTAGTACCTGCGGCGGCGCAGCGTATCACCTTCCGGCCGATAGACCCGGCCAAGCCAAACTTTGTCATCATCACTCACCCGCAGCTGATGAAAGCCGCTGGCAGCGCGCCTAACGCCGCCCGGGCCTACGCCAACTATCGTGCTTCAGTGGCTGGTGGTCGCTACGATACCCTAATGGTAACGGCCCCTCAGCTATATGACCAGTTTCATTACGGTGAGCGGTCGGTGATGGCCCTCCGCCATTTTGCGCTCTGGCTAGTAGGCTCATCGCCCGCCACGCAAATCAAATACCTGCTGCTACTAGGTAAAGGCCTGGGCCCCGGCACGCAGCCCGGCCAAGATTACATTCTGGAGGGTGGGGGCATTGTGGCGGCCAGAACCAGCCGAATTTTGGGCGAGCAAGGTATAGATTTGGTGCCGGTTTCGACCGCTTCTACGTCGGACAATTTTCTTTCTAGCGACTGGCCTAACAACAACTTTGTGGCGCGCATGCCCACTGGCCGCGTGCCGGCTATCAGCCCGCAAGAGGTGATGAACTACCTGGCCAAGCTGCAGCAGCACGAAGAAAAGCTAACTACCTACAGCCCGACCGACCCTCAAACTTGGCGCAAAAATGTGGTACACCTAGCAGGGGGCGCCACCAGTGATGAATTCCGGGAGTTTGCAGGTTATCTCGATGGCTATGCTCGCCGAGTGCCGCGGCCGCTGCTAGGAGGCAAGGTTACCACGTTCCGTAAAAACACGACAAATCAGTTTATTGTCCCACTCAACATCTCGACGGAGCTGAACACTGGCTTAGCAGCCATTACTTACTTTGGCCACGGTGCGCTCAACTACTTTAATCTAGATATTGGCAACATTGATGATGCTTCCAACGGTTATCAGAATGTGGGACGTTACCCCATTTTGATGTACAACGGCTGCATCGCGGGCGATTTTGCCTTTAATACACGCATTTTTGGCATTAGCTGGCTATTAGCGCCGCAAAAGGGTTCTATCGGCATGCTTTCGCAGGCGTGCGAATCGTATGCTTATCTGCTCGACCCCGTGCAGGATAAGATGTACGAACTGTTGTTCAACAATGCGACGTGGTTTGGTCAACCCGTGACGCAGGTGTACAACGAAGTAGTGCGCCAAATGCAAACCAAGGCGGCTTTCCAATCGGTGGTAGGCCAAGAGCAACTGCTGAGCACCACTTGGCAGGGCGACCCTGCTCTGCGCCTCTACGCGCCGGCTAAACCCGACTTTATTACCAGCAATGCCACTTTGTCGCTAGCGCCAGCGCCGGGGGCCTCGGCTATTACACCTACTGCGCCCTTTGTGCTGCGGGTAGGTGTAAGCAACCCCGCCCGCATTACCACAGATGCAGTTGAAATCAGGGTGACGCGCACGTACCGGCCGGGTGGGGGCCGGGCGGCCGAGGTGCTGACCCAAACTTTCCGCCAGGCGTGGGCCCGCGATACGACTTACACTATTACACTAGGTAACACGGGCGATGTGTATGGCGACAATACCTTCAAGGTAGAGCTGGACTACGCCAACAAAGTGGCTGAACTCGATGAAACCAACAATGCGGCTACCATCACCTATTCATTCCTGAAAGGTGGAATGACATTAGTTACGCCCACTGAATTTGCGATTGTGAGCACCAACCTGCCTCTGCTCGTAGCGCAAAACAACGATGCTACGGCCGCTGTGCGAGGCTACGACTTTCAGGTCGATACCGTGGCTACCTTTAACAGCGGTGCCCTTAAGCAGGCGCTCAATCTTTCGGGACCGGCCGTAGTGAGCTGGCAGCCGCCGACGCTGGTGGGGGCGCGCCCCGACTCGGTAGTGTGGTACTGGCGGGTGCGTTTCAGCCAACCCGCGGCAGGCGAAGACCCCAACTGGCAGCAGTCATCTTTCCGCATTATTTCGGGTGCTGTAGCGGGTGGTTGGTCGCAGAGCCATCATGCGCAGTTTCAGCGTGACCAACTACAAAATGTAACCGTTGCCGCGCCAACTGGACGCTGGAGCTTTGCCGACCAGCGTCAGCCAGTGGCACTCTTCACAGTAGGCGGGGGCGGTGTTGGGTCTGGCAGTACTTTCAACATCGGCAATGGATATGGTATTCGGACTGATGTGACGGTGCCCCCCTACCTAGGCGACTGCGGTACCGACTCACCTAACCTACTGCTGGTAGCCCTGGATGGCCACACGCTCAAGCGCGTGGCCGTGCCCGGCGGCCCGTATAGCACTTGCGGCCCGAACGACCAGCTGTTCTATCATTTTGGTAGCACCAGTGGCGATACCCTCGACAACCTGAACAATAGCGCAGCGCGTCAGCAACAGCTCGTAACGTTCCTCAACAACGTACCCGATGGTGCTTATGTGGCGCTCGTTAGCATGAACCGTTTGCGCTACGCAGCCTTCCCGGCCAGCGTGCGCACAGCACTCACTAAGCTGCTGGGCAGCCAGCTTGCTGCCAGTGGGCAGCTGCGCAATGGCGAGCCCTGGGTATTGCTGGCAAAAAAGATGGCTACGGGCGGCAACCTCGTGCGTGAGCAAGGCCCCGACCGTACCCTAGCCCAGCCCAGCTACAACCAGCTAGTGAGCCTTGTGGATACAGTACTCGCCCCCGGTCAAGGTGGTAGGGTGCTGAGCACCCGCATCGGCCCCGCGCAGGAATGGCAAACGCTTTTCAACGTTATTAAGCGCGAAAACACTACTTCGGATTATACCCTGCGCGTGCTCGGCGTTGATGCCAGCAACGCCACTACCGAACTGGCTCCTGATGTTAAAACCAAGTCATATAGCCTGACATCGGTGGCGGCTGCCAAGTACCCGTACTTACAGCTCGAAGTAACCCTGCGTGACTCGGTGAACCGGGTGCCGCCTCAACTGCGGCAGTGGCTCGTGGCTTATAAAGGCTTGCCCGAGGGTACAGTGCGGCGCGACTTAGTATCCAGCGCTAGCTATGACCCCGCCACTCTAGCTGGCCAGGCCACTAATTATGGAAAGATTGCATTCCCGGTAGTGTTCCAGAATATTGGCGGTATCGATTTTGGCGCCCCGCTTACCACACGCATCGACTTGCTCAATGCCAGCGGCGTTTCGGTGAAGTCGGCCACCTTCACGGCTCCTAGCATTCTCAAAGCTGGCGAAAGCATGACCGTGCAAATAAGCCTAGACGTGGTCGGAGTATTTGGCACCCTCACGCCGGTAGTAACGGTGAACCCGGTGACCAATCGCCAGCCCGAACTGTATTTCTTCAATAATACGCTCACGCTGGCTCCCTACACCATCAGTGATGGCAACGTGCCACCTACGCTCGACGTGGCCGTGGATGGTCGACACCTGCTCAACGGTGACTTGGTGTCGCCGACACCGGTTGTCAGCATTCAGCTTAAGGACGAAGACAAGCTGCGGCATATTAAGGATGCTTCGGCTTTCACAGTGCTGCTCCAAAAGCCCGGCCAGACGACCCCCACGCTGATAAATACCTTAGGCAACTCAGAAATTCAATTTACCATCGATTCGACCTCGCAGGCGGGCTCAGTGGCGCGTCTCGACTTCCAGCCGGGCAAAACGACGCCGCTCGAAAACGGTATCTATACGCTGCAAGTGCAGGGCCGCGACCGCTCGGGCAATGCTGCTGGCACGCAGACCTACCAGATTAAGTTTGAAGTGGTAAAGGAATCGACAATCACCAACGTGTTCCCTTATCCTAATCCCGTCACAAGTAAAGCCCGCTTTGTATTCACAGTAACGGGCCAAGAGCTGCCACGCGACATGAAAATTCAAATTATGACACTGACTGGCAGAGTGGTGCGCGAAATTTTCATGAGTGAGCTGGGGCCACTGCACATTGGTAATAACATCACGGACTACGCCTGGGACGGTACCGACCAGTACGGCGACCGCCTAGCCAATGGCACGTACCTCTACCGAGTTTCGCTCAACGACCCGAATGGACAGTTCAGCCAGCGCGCTACAGCCGGCGACAAAGCCTTCCAGAAAGACTGGGGCAAACTCGTGCTGCTGCGGTAGTAATAAGAGTAAGTGATACGAAAAAGGCTCGTCTAATTTTATTAGACGAGCCTTTTTCGTATCACTTACTCTTACCTGCGCCGTAGCGTTACGAAACTATAAGCCACGGCGTGGCGGTCGTCGGCGGGGTATCGATGGCGGGTTTCCTCGCGCCACTCGGTGGGCGAAAGGGTAGGGAAAAAAGTGTCGCCATCGGCCACGGTAGTATGCACCTCGGTAAGGTGCACTACAGCGGCGCCAGGCAAGGCTTGGCGGTAGATTTCGCCCCCGCCAATAACGCAGATTTCATCGCCCCCTGGCTGGCCAGCCGCCAGTGCTAGCGCCTCGGGCAGCGAGTGCGCCACGAGCACCCCCGCTGGCGCCGACCAGCCAGGATGACTCGTAAGCACAATATTGGTCCGTCCCGGAAGTGGCCGCCCAATGCTGTCGAATGTGCGCCGACCCATTATAATAGGATGCCCCAGGGTAAGGTCTTTAAAGTGCTTGAGGTCGGCGGGTAGGTGCCAGGGCAGTTGGCCCTGGCGGCCGATAACACCATTTTCGGCGGCGGCTACGATAAGAGAAACCATCTAAATCAAGGAGCAATTAATGATGATGAGCTAAGAGCAGTAGGTACCCTGCTGTGAGTACTAAGCGGCTCAATGCCCATGGTAGTACCTAGAAGGTTAGCTTGGTGCCGCGCAAAAACTCTTCTACACTCATCCGTTTTTTACCTTCTAACTGCACCTCCAGCAGCTTGAGCCAGCCGTTGCTGGTAGTCACTCCGAGCGACTGCCGGCCATCGGTGGACCAGGTGCCAGCCTGCGTATCGGAGGCCGCATCGACCGCCTCTGCGCGAAATACCTTCAGGCTCCGTCCATCGGGCAAAGCGGTGTAGGCAGCGGGCGCTGGGCTAAGACCGCGGATTTGGTTGACCAGCTCAGCAGCCGAGCGGCTGAAGTCGAGCCGGCCGGTTTCCTTGGTGAGTTTAGGCGCAGGGCGTAGGCCATCGGGTGCGGTGGGCTGGGGCGTGCTGGGTGCTGTGCCGGCCGCAATGGCCGCTACCGTGCGGGCCGCCAACTGGGCACCTAGGACCTTTAGCTTGTCGTAGACCGACCCAAAGTCATCGTCAGGGGTGATGGCCAATTTCTCCTGCAAAATCAAGTCGCCAGTATCAATCTCGTGGCGAAGAAAAAAGCTCGTAACACCCGTTTCCTGGTCGCCGTGCATCAGAGCCCAGTTGATGGGGGCCGCGCCCCGGTATTGCGGCAGCAATGAGCCGTGGATGTTAACTGAGCCCAGACGGGGCATATTCCATACTGCCTCGGGCAGCATCCGGAAGGCCACTACCACCTGCAAGTCGGCGGCGTAGCTACGCAGCTCTTCTTGGAAGCCAGAGTCCTTCAAATTGGTAGGCTGTAGCACCGGTAGGCTGTGAGCTAGGGCCGCTTGCTTCACGGCGGAGGCCTGTAATTGCCGCCCGCGGCCAGCAGGCCGGTCGGGACCCGTGACGACGGCCACTACCCGCGCTTCGGGCAGCGCCAGCAAAGTTTCGAGGGTAGGCACGGCAAAATCGGGCGTGCCCATGAAGATGAGACGGAGCGGAGTAGACATAGGGAATCGGGAGCGCCCGCCAGCAACCTAGGCCATCCGAGCGCGGCGCGAAAGTAACCAGCCTGCCTCCAATGCCACCTAGGTGCCGGCCAGGCTGGCTTTGCTATACAGTCGGTTTTATACCTGGTGCTGCGCGCTATGTAGCTTAGTAGTAGCTTTCTGGCCTATCGCTCGGGATATAGCAGGTACTTTTTGCGCAATGCCTTATAGCGCCCTAGGGCCGGCTGCCAGCTAGCCCGGATGCTAGCCTCCGAGCGGCCCGCGATAACCTGTGCCCGCAACGAGTCGGTGCCGGCCAGCTGCTCGAAGTATTTAGTGAAGAAGTGCTCCTTGTCAGTGCTCTGCCGATAGAAGTCAAGCAAATACTTCAGCGTGAAAAACTCGGCGGGCTCTTGGGCGGCGGGCTGGTGCAGGTCGAGGCCATAGCAGAGCTGGCCGTTTAGGGGTGGAGTGGGGGAGCCCGCATTGGGGCGGGGTGTGAATAGGTAGGGTCGGCTGGCGGGCTGCGTGGGCCCGCCAATTACCTCAAACGGCCGCTCGGTGCCACGGCCTACGCTCACGTTGGTGCCCTCAAATAAACAAATACTAGGGTACAGCGCCACGGCACGCGCCGTAGGCAGGTTGGGCGAAGGACGCACAGGCAAGGCGTAAGGCTGGGCATGGGTGTAGCGCCCGGTCATCGGCACCACCTTCAGCGCGCACTGGCGACCATTGGCCAGCCACTTTTCGCCGTTCAGCATCTTAGCCAATTCGGCCACCGTGAGGCCGTGGCAGATAGGCAGCGGGTCGAGGCCCACGAAAGACCGATGCTTGGGGTCGAGCACTGGGCCATCGACCACTGCGCCGTTAGGGTTAGGGCGGTCGAGCACTACCACAGTTTTGCCTTGCTCGGCGGCGGCCTCCATCACGTAGTGCAGCGTACTGATGAAGGTATAAAAGCGCGTACCTACGTCTTGTATATCAAATACCAGCATGTCGACATCGGCCAGCATCTCAGGCGTTGGTTTCTTGGTCTTTCCATATAAGGAGCGCACCAAAATGCTAGTGCGAGCGTCGCGCCCGTCGGCAATAGTAGCGCCATCGGCCGCCTCGCCCCGAAACCCGTGCTCAGGAGCAAAAATGGCCGTCAGGTTTACGCCCCGGCTTTTAAGCGTATCGACTAGGTGGGTGCGCCCTACCAGCGAGGTTTGGTTGACAACCAAGCCTACTCGCTTGCCTTGCAGCCAAGGTAGGTAGGCAGGCAACTGGGCAGCACCCACCTGAATGGTGGGCCCCGCATCGGGCCGGGCCATCGGCGGCAGGTCGTTGCGGTGAGTTAACATTCCCAAACCGAGGGCACCTAGGAAGCTGGCACCGGCCAAAATGCGCGTTATCATACTTCAAAACTACACCTCTCTGGCGTCCGGCCGCCGCCCAACGCCAGCCCGGCCGTAGCTTTACGCCCGCTAGTGAACATTGCCCGCTACATATCAAGCAAGATGGACGGGGCCGACGTCGGCTCCTTCACCCATTCGGTCACCCGCATTGCCACGGTGAGCATTGCCCTGGGCATTGCCGTGATGTTGGTGTCATTTTCTATCCTGCAGGGCTTCCGCGAGCAAATCCAGGGTAAAATATTCTCGTTTGGCGCCCACATTCAGCTTTCGCGCTACGACAATACCAACTCGCTTGAAGTGGCCCCGCTTTCCGAGCCTGACCTGCGCCAGCGCCTAGGTGCCTATCGCCAGGTGGTGTCGGTGCAGCCCTTCGCTCGCAAAACGGCCATCATTAAAACTACCGACGAGGTGCTCGGCGTGGTGCTCAAAGGCATTAACGAGAAGCATGGCCCAAACTCGATGCGCCAAAATATGGTGGATGGTAAGTTTATCACCTTCACCGACACGGCGGCCAGCCCCGACATTGTCGTGTCGCGCAAGGTGGCTGACAAGCTGCGGCTGAAAGTGGGCAGCGAGGCGCTGTTTTACTTCATTCAGCAGCCACCTAGGGTGCGTAAATTTCGGGTATCGGGCATCTACCAGACCGGCCTAGATGAGTTTGATGAGGTATATGTACTCGGCGACCTGCGCCAAGTGCAGGAACTGAATGCCTGGCCCGACTCACTAGTAGGCGGGCTAGAGGTGCGCCTACGTGACTTCAAACAACTCGACCGCACCTTCGATCAGTTTTATGAGGAGCTGCCCTACGAGGTACGCGTAGAGAAAGTGACCGACCAGTATGCGCAGCTCTTTGATTGGTTGCAATTGCTCAATCGCAACGTTATTATCTTCTTAGTGCTCATCATCTTCGTGGCTACCTTTAACATGGTTGCTACCATTTTCATCATGATTCTGGAGCGCACCAAGATGATAGGCATTTTGAAGGCCCTAGGGGCGAGCGACAACCAGATTCGAGAAATGTTTTTCTTCCGAGGCGTGTCCATTACATTGCGCGGCTTGCTCATTGGCAATGCCGTAGCGTTGGGCTTCTGCGCGTTGCAATACTATTTCAGACTTATCCCTCTCGACCCCGAAAACTATTACATGGACCGCGTGCCCATTGCCTGGGACCCTACCATGATGATACTGCTCAACGTGGCTACGCTGGTAGCTTCGGGCTTGGCCGTGCTTATTCCTACGTACCTCATTGCCCGCATCAAGCCCATGGTGGCCATCCGATTTGACTAGCGGCGGGCAAGAAAACTGCTCAGTTGGCGTTGTGCTAGCTACGGCCCCGGCTAGTCCCATTGTTCAGCTGGTTGCGCGGTAAAAAGCCCGTGTTAGCCGATGAGAATTGGGGTAAAAGCGGGTTGCGCCGTACCTTGCAGGGCTTTAGGTCAGCCCCATTTTTACTTTTTACTTCGAGCTAACGCAACCACTTTGCCCGCTGGCTTACTCTTAAGCGCAATCCATTACTTTTTTTACATGAAAAACTTTTCGTTGCGGGCAGGCCGTTTCCTGACCCTGGCGCTCCTTCTCGTCGGCCTTGGGCTGAGCAGCTGCAAAAAGGATGACACGACTACCACAGTAACTGGTAACTGGACGGCCGGCAACTCCTTTCCAGGAGTAACGCGCAGTGGCTCCGTAAGTTTCATTATCAACGGTATCGCCTACGTAGGCACGGGTAACGATGTAAGCAGCGTCCGTCTCAAAGACTTCTATGCTTTCGACCCCGCCAAGGGTAGCTGGACCCAGCTAACGCCTATGCCTGCCGCTGCGCCGGCTCGCTACATGGCTGCTGCTTTTGCCGCTAACAACAAAGGCTACGTAGGCACCGGTTTTGCCCAAGATGGTACTTACCTCAGCGACTTTTGGCAGTTTGACCCTGCCACGCCGACCGTGACCAGCACTACGACCAACGGCACCACGACCACGACCACAACCATCGGTACCTGGACGCGCATTAAGGACTTCCCGCTGACCACCACTGGTACTGGCCGCCGCGGCGCTGTGGCTGGTAGCGTAGGCAATGTAGGCTACGTAGGCTGCGGCTTCGGCGGCAACTACGAGAAAGACATGTATAAGTACGACGCGGCCACCAACTCGTGGACCGATATCGGCTTCCCCGGTAACAAGCGTGTAAACGCCTCGGCCTTTACGCTCAACAACGTGATGTACATGGGCTTCGGTACCAGCAATAACACGACCGATACGCAGTTTTGGGCTTTTGACCCCGCATCGAGCACCTGGACTCCGAAGCGTAGCCTAGCTAACATCAGCAACTCGACTGGAAGCTACGATTACAGCGGGGTAGCCCGTACCCAGACGGCAACTTTTGCTGTCAATAACAAGGGTTATGTAACGGTAGGCAACAATGGCAGCAACCTACTGACCTGCTACGAGTACGACCCAGCAGCTGATAACTGGACCCTAAAGAACCCATTCACGGGCTCGGGCCGTTCGCTGCCCGTGGCATTTGGCATTGGCAACACGGGCTACGTAGGCCTAGGGGCTACGGGCGCTACAGCATTCGACGATTTCTGGAATTTTGACCCGAATGCTGCGCAACAATAAGCCTGCTAGTTTCTCGGCGCCAGTAGTACTGGCTACCGGGTGGCAACGGCTACTGCTGGGGCTGAGCTTGCTGCTGGTAGCAGCGGCCTGCTCCAGCACGCCCGGCAATATTGGCGTCGGCCTGCCCAGCGCTGATGCCAATACGGGCGCCTATTTGGTAGACACACTCACTGTTCGTGCTTCGACGGTACTGCGCGATTCCATCATTACTTCTTCGTCGAACCTGTTACTGGTGGGGCGCTACCGCGACCCACAGCTAGGTACTATCACGGCTAAGAGCTACGTAACGATGAGCTTGCCGAGCAACTTCACGCCCAGCCAAACCCAGGTGCTCGACTCGCTGGTACTGGTGCTGAAGCCCAATACCTACCGCTACGGTGACACAACCAAGACGCAGACACTGGTTGATGTGCATCGCTTGAACTCGTTTGTGCCTTCTTCACAGTACGGTTATGCCTCGCCCAAGCTTACCCCAATGAGCAGCCGAGTGCGGGCCGAGTCGGTGAACGACCCTAACCGGGTAGTAGTGCGCCGGGCACGCCCCAACCTTTCGACGTTACGCGTACGGTTGCTAAGCACCTTCGGCCAGGAACTGTTGGATGCGGGCAAATCGCGGCAGCTCACTAGCCAAGAGCAACTAGACGCCCGGTTTCCTGGGCTCGCAATACTGCCCGGTGCTACCGACGAAGCTGCATTGGTACAGTTTACGGCAAATAGTGAGACGGCGGCACTCGTACTCTATTACCACGAGTTGGCTGACCCTGCTACGGTACTTAATTACTCATTTGCTTTGAGCACTGGACGGCACTTTTACCAAGCTGAGGCCGACCGCTCGGTTACCGCAGGCTTAGGTGCCCTTACCACGTCGCTACAGGCACTTCCTTCCGCGCTTACCACGCAGCAGACCTACATTCAGGGGCTTTTGGGATTACAAACCAAAATTGAAATTCCTTACCTCACTAACCTGCGTAATTTCGGACGGAATATCATTGTTACGAGCGCGGTGATGACGGCGCAAGAGCCGGATAATACTTCAGGTATACGCAATAACCTCGCTCCACCAGCAAGGTTGAGCTTGTACAGAAGCAACCGGAGCAATCAACCTGTTGCCTTAGTGCAAAATACTCGGTTGGAAAGTGATGTTTCTGCTAGTGGCACTCCTACCACGTTCGACTACAGAACGGATGTAGCTAATCTGGCAGGGATTAATCAAGCGGGTTACCGCTGGTCTGTGCTTGAGTATTGCAAAGATGTGATAAATGGAACGGTGCCCAATGAGGGCTTACTTCTCAACACGATAACGCCGGCCACGCCTGAGCGGGTAGTGTTAGGTGGACCCAACCGCGCCAATAATAAGCTGCAACTGCGCCTATACCTCATCAGCAACAATTAGCATCAGCTAAGTTGCCCCTAGGGTGCTCTCAGAACTGCCTCGGACGTAAATGTTCGAGGCAGTTTTTATTTATACTAAGCCACTTAGAAAAGAAGCGTAAAAAAATACTGGTTACGGCGGTGGCGGGCGGTACTTTCGGCTGGGTTTTACTGTTAAGCTACCGTGCCCGATTTGCTTCCGACCCCCGCCCACCGCCCCGACCTGCTGCGCGTATCCTACGACGACTACCGGGCTCTGCCCGCCATTGCCAACTCCGACTTGTCTCGCTTGCGCGATGCCCTTGACGGTCGGCCCCCGCGCACCGACTCAGGCTCGGGCGCGCTGAGCTTTGGTACGGCTTTTCACACGGCGCTCCTTGAGCCCGATGACTACCGCGCCGGGCAGCCCGGCCTCAACGATACCCTCGTTTGGTGGCTGGTGGAGGGCGTGAAGCTGAATACCGAGCTCAACCAACTGCTTGCCCAAGGGCTCACCGAGCGCAGTGCCCTCTTCACGGAGCCTACCACGGGCACGCTCTGTAAGCTGCGTGCCGACCTTGTGCTCGACCAGCCCGGCCAGCCTTACACGGTTATCGATTTTAAAACCACACTGGCCCGCGATGCCGACCACTTCCGTTGGCAGTGTTCGGCCTACGATTATGACCGCCAGGCTGCCTTCTATACCGATGCCCTGCGAGCTGAGCGCTTCTTGCTGGTGGGCGTGCAAAAGGTCGAGCCCTTCGGTGTTTTTCCACTCGAAGTACCGGCCGAGATGCTAGCCGAAGGCCGCCGCAAATACATGAACCTGCTTAAGCTATTGCAAGCCCCAGCTACAGCGCCCGCCTACCGGGCCGCGGCGGTACAAGCCGCCGTGGCGGCCCTAGGTCTATAGCCGAGCCTAGGGAAGCAGCTCACTGGTTAGAGAGTATGTTGGTCCCGGCTAGTTAGCGCCCGCAGCAGCGCTTTCAGGCTTGCGGGGTCAGCTAGCTGCGGCAGTAAGTAGCCTAGGTAATCTAACTCGGCTCGCAAATCTCGCTTAAGTTGGCGCAGGCGGGTGCGCTGTTGTTTCTCGGTGCCGCTCCATGGCGCAGTAGTGTCGGTCCATTGTGCCGCTGTAAGCTCTTTTGCCAACTGCGCTTGCTGCTGGGCTAAGGCTTGGGTATAGCGTTGCAGCAAAGTTTCTGTTTCGGCGGTAGGTGAGCTGGTAGCAGGCGCGTCAGCCAATAGTGTCAGTAAGGTGGCTAGGTCGTTGGCAGCATAGGCGGCTGTGATACGCTGCATCAACTCGGTTTGCGCCCGTTGAGTAGGCTCGTCGGCCTGAGCCGCACGGTCGGGGTGATGCAGGCGAGCTAGTTGGCGGTAGGCTGCCTTGGTATTTTGGAGCAACGCTTGGTCTTCAGTATCGACAGCTTGGGCTTTTGCAGCACGGGCGGCTTGCGCCCGTTGTTGCCGCCGGGCACGAGCGGCCGTCGCGGCCCGCTCATGAGGAAGCAAGGGAGGAGCATTGGTATCGGTAGCTTCTGCTTCTAGAGGTGGCTCTGTTGGCGCCGGTGCTGGAGCATAGCGATTGATGATGGTTGCTTCGTCTTCGCCAAACCGTTCTTGCAGGCTGCGGGCATTCTGCAACAGCAACTCGGTGACTTGTTGCAGTTCGGCCCGGCTTAGATAGCCATCCAGCAACGCATTTTCTAAAGGAGCGTATAGTGCCCGCCGTGCCTCCACGGTAGCCGCTGCGAGGGGACCAACTTGCCGCCAATAAGCCTGGCGCGTGGCCGCTTGGGTTGCACGCAGAGTATGTAGTTGCCCACGGAGCTCTTCCACCGCTTCAATGGCTTGCCGGAAAGCCTGTTGCGTCGGGGTGCTGGTTGGCTCTGTGGCTGTAATGCGTTCGGGCAGCGGTCGGCGTAGGGGAAGCGAAGAGTCAGCCATCAAAACAAAAGTAATTGGCAGTAGAAATACGTCTCTTATTCTATTGGGATATTATTCGAAGCATTTACTTTGCTGAATGCGAATAGTTAATTGATTTATTAATTCATGATTTGGAAACACTAATCCTAATTTAAAAAATAATTAAAATAATTTTTTAAATTAGTTGGATATATAAAAATTGTTCGCCTACCTTTGTCACACTAAACCACCACAGCCATGTATCACCTCACACTCAGCCGCCGGAATTCGGATAAGATGCAGCCAGAAAGGCTGCCGCTGCTCGGTACATGTGCCTGCCTCTAACCCTAGGTTAGAACTGCCACTGCCCGAGCCTCTAAGCTCGGGTTTTTTTGTGTTTAGCCGGTTAGTCAACCGCTTATCCCTCTTGCCCGATGCCATCTATCCACTTCAATTACCCGTTGCAGCAGCTTTCGAGCCAGCCCCTACGCGGTTGGAGTAAGCGGCACGGCCACGTTTTTTCTTTGCGATTTAAGCGTCACTAATTAGTGACGTAACTGCATACTGAAAAAGCCTGGCCCCTACAAGCCGGGCTTTTTTTGTAATTGCTAAACGAATAAAAAGCTATTTTATTCGACGGGAAAAGTATTGCCATTGCAATTCAAAAATAATTGCCCGTTGAATTAATTGATTGCCTATTCATCATCTCTACTTCCACCCACCATGCGCTTCAACTTTAATTTTCGCAAAGCGCCGCCGGCTCCCGTTCGCAACCACGAAGGCGCACCCGCTTACGTGCTCACACCAGCCTTAGAGCTATATGCCGCTGTAGCTACAGCTGCCCTTAGCGACCAGTTCTACGAAACTGCCGACACCCGCCTGGTCCGCTTGCGCGAACTGGTGGCGAAGAATGAGCCGCAGTTCGTAGCCCGCTTAGCGGTGTATGCCCGCGAGCAGTTGTACTTGCGCTCGGTGCCGCTGGTGCTGGCCGTGGAACTGGCGCGCATCCACCGGGGCGACAACTTGGTGAGCCGCCTGGTGGCGCGGGTGGTGCAGCGGGCCGATGAAATTCCAGAGCTTTTGGCCTTCTACGCCCAGGCCAACGGCCGCAACGGAACCAAGACCCTAGGGCGGCTATCCAAACAGGTGCAACACGGCTTAGCCTTAGCCTTCAATAAGTTTGACGCCTACCAGCTAGCCAAGTACAACCGCGACGGGGCTGTGCGCTTGCGCGATGCCTTGTTCTTAGTGCACCCCAAGCCGCGCGATGAAGGCCAGCAGGCGGTGTTCGACCAGTTGGTGGCCGGTACCCTGCCCACGCCCTACACTTGGGAAACCGAGCTTTCGGCGGCCGGGCAGGTCGACTACGCCTCGCCCGCCGAGCGCCAGGCTGCCGTAGCCCACACCTGGGAAACCCTCGTCACCAGCGGTCGTCTCGGCTACATGGCCTTGCTGCGCAACTTGCGCAACTTGCTGGAGGCCAAGGTAAGTGCAGAGGTGTTGGCTCACGCTTGCGCCACCTTGGCCAACCCCAGCCAGGTAGCTCGCGCCAAGCAATTGCCTTTCCGCTTTTTGGCCGCTTACCGCGAGGTGCTGGCCCTAGGTGCCGGCGCGGCGCCCCCAGTGCTGGCAGCGCTCGAAGCGGCCATCTCGGCCAGCGTGGCCAACCTGCGCGGCTTCGACGGCAACACCCGCGTGGTGGTGGCCTGCGACGTGTCGGGCTCGATGCAGCAGCCTATTTCGCCGCGCAGCAAAGTACTGCTCTACGACGTAGGCCTGGTACTGGGCATGTTGCTGCAAAGCCGCTGCCAGCACGTTGTCACCGGCATCTTCGGCAATACCTGGAAGCGCATCGCCTTACCCCAGGGCCAAGTGTTGCGCAACGTGCAGGAGCTATACCGCCGCGAGGGCGAGGTGGGGTACTCCACCAATGGTTACCTCGTGATTCAGGACTTGCGCCAACGCCGCGAGGTGGTCGATAAAGTTATGATTTTCACTGACTGCCAGCTGTGGAGCGGCCGGGGCGTCGAGGTAGCTCAGGAATGGGCCGCCTACCGCGCCAACGTAGCCCCGCAGGCCCGCTTGTACCTCTTCGACCTAGCTGGGCACGGCCCTACTCCGCTCGATGTGCGCGCCGAGCACGGCGTGGCCCTCATTGCCGGCTGGTCCGATAAAGTATTTGACGTGCTGGCAGCCCTCGAAAACGGCGGCGACGCCCTCACCGAAATCCAGAAAATAGAGCTGTAACCTAAGCTGAACGGTCGGGCAATCAAGCGGAACCCCCGGCCGCCACATAAGTAGCTGCTAGTAGCGGCTTTAGGCTGACAACTAGCAAGTAACAACTGACAACCATTATCATGAACCGCGACTACCGCCAACAACTGGCCCGCGAAACCCTGGCTGCTCTCGAAAACGGCTGTTACAATGGCCCCGCCGGCCGCATCGAGTTTGCGGCCGCCCAGCGGGCCACTGAGGCGGGCAGCCGCCTCTACCGGCCAGCCGATGCGGCCGACCTGCTGCGCGAGCTAACCTGGCCCGCCGGCCCGCTGGCCGATGTGCGGGTGCAAAACGCCACCACACTCGAAGCCGCCACACAGTTGGCGGCCGAGTTTGGCAGGGTAGGGGTGCTGAATTTTGCCTCAGCTCGCAATCCTGGCGGCGGCTTCCTAGGTGGCAGCCAAGCCCAGGAAGAAAGCCTGGCCCGGTCGTCGGGACTGTACCCGTGCCTCACGCAGTTTGCGGAGATGTACACCTATAACAGTCTGCCTACCAGTACGGCGCTTTACAGCGACTACCTCATCTACTCGCCTAGCGTGCCTGTGCTGCGCACCGATGACGGCCAATGGCGGCCCCAGCCGCTACTGCTCGACATCATCACGGCTCCGGCCGTGAATGCTGGTGCGCTAGCTCGCAACGCGCCTCACCTGCTACCTCAACTGGTGCCCACCATGCGCCAGCGGGTGCGGCTGGTGCTGGCCACTGCCGCCCGCCACGGTGTGGAGGCGTTGGTGCTCGGCGCCTGGGGCTGCGGCGTCTTCGCCAACGAACCGGCGCAGGTGGCCCTGCTCTTTGCCGAGGCGCTGGCTGACCCGGCCATTCGGGGCCGTTTTCGGTGCATAGCCTTCGCCATTTTTGACCCTAAGCCGCCGCACGCCGTGCTGCGCGCTTTTGAAGAAGCCCTTGATTGCAAAGAATTGGCAGCATAATTGTACCACCTTCTAAACGAGCATTTTCTATGCTACACAACTTAGGCAAACGGCTGACCTCTTAAGGACAGCCGCTGGCCGGAACGGACTACCGCTGGGGCCTCGCTGCCCCAGCGGCCCGTTCCACACCTAGGGCCAACTCCTTCTCTTACAGGTGCCGTTAGGCTGGCGCTACTTCGTGGTCGGTTTCGGGTGCTACTGCGGTAGGGCCTGCGGGTTCGAGTCCCGGCGCTAGCCTTGGCTAGCGGCAAACAACGCGCTGGCTGCCCGTTGCCCTGTATTCTTACTCGCTGCCGGGTGTCGTAGCCAGGCGTTCCTTCGGGTTATAAGTTCGATTCTTATCTCGGCCGCCACTTGTCAAACTGGCTGAGTAGCTCAACGGTAGAGTAGCAGTCGCAGGCAACTTATTACCCCGGCAGCTTGAGAGGTATTGACCTTAAAAATCTCTTTCTGACGTGAAAACAATTTTTTTACGCTGCGCTTGAGTAGCAACTTATAAAACGAGTGCCGTAGGCGAGCCTTGCTTCGATTGCGATTCGCCGGGTCGCGGGTTCGAGCCCCGCCGCTAGTAGCTTCGGCAGCTAGTGTAGCTCAGTTGGTTAGAGCAGGATGGCTCGCCGCCTGTCGCCTCGTTTTCCCTTTTGTTTGGGTGCCGTAGCCCGGCCATACTTCGCACTTTTAATGCCCAGGTCGCAGGTTCGAGTCCTGCCGGTGGCTGCTCCGGCAGCGGCTGTAGCTCAGCTTGGTAGAGCAGGATATGGAGGCCGGGCGCTTATTGCCCCAAACTAAAAATCAAAACCCAGTGCCGTAGGCTGGCGCTCCTTCGCTTGGTGAAATCTGACTGTAAATCAGAGTTGGGGTTCGACTCCCCGTTCCGAGGCCCCGGCCTCGGGAATGCCGCCGACCGCTTGTTGCCTGGGTTGCTTTTTGAATTTTTTACTACTTAAGCTGGTGCCGTAGCAGGGCCTTACTTCGTTTCGGGACGACGGGATTGCGGGTTCGAATCCCGCTCGCTGGACTGATGTAGCAGCAATTTCCAGCGGTAGCTTAAAATGGCAAAGCACGTATTGGCAGGCTTTGCGCTTGTTGCCCAGCTTATTAGTAGCTGAAGTGGATGCCGTAGCGCAGCGCTACTTCTGAATGCCATGGCCTACCAGGTTGCCGCAGGTTCGAATTCTGCCCGTGCCTGACGGCGCGGTGGCTGAGTGACCGAAAGCTGAATTGTCACCCTAGGTCACTACTCATTTATTACCCCATTTACTGGGTTTTAACTTATTGTATCACGCTGGCTAGCAGCTGGCTAAAAGCCTACTTCATCATGCGAAACGACATTGCCCCGACCGCCTCGATTATGCTTTTCTCGCGTCTCTCACCCCCCTAAGCCGGCCGCCCCTGGGCCGCGCCGGCCCTGCATTTATGGCAAACCGACACAAACCTTTACCCTGGCGCGTGCGCGTGGCCCAGGCCGCCGATGTGGCCCTGGCCCAGCGCCCCACTTGGGAAAAATGGCCGCTGCCGCGTCAAATCAATTTTCTATTTTCGGCCGAAGGCGAAACCGAAATCAGTCGCTTGGCCCAGCCGCATTCCTTATTGGCCGCGCTGCATCGCCACCTAGGTGGCCGCTCGGCCAACGAGCAATGGCGCATCGGGCACTTGCTGCGCCAGTTGGCCCTGCGCAGCACCGTGCTTTTCTCACGCCCCGAACTGGCGCCGGCCCTCGTGCAGCTAGGCCTACACTTCCACCGCCGCCGGCGCGAGCTAGACGACTGGCAGCCGCCTTCGAAAAACGCCTTCCGGCAACTCGACAGCCTGGTGCGCCACCTCTTCGATGGCTTTGGCGATGTGCCGGCCTGGGTGCGCCACCGCTGGGGCCAGTCCCCCGACCAGCGCAACGACCTCTGCCTAAGTGCCCTGCTAGTGCACCTAGGTAGCGGCCAGCCCCTGCGCAGCTTTGTAGGGTTGCCAGTGCACCTCAGCAAGCGGCAAGCGCATCTGATGCAGCAGGCCCCAGCCGGCTGCACCTTCCACGAGGCTTACCGCTATGCCCAGCTGGCCGAGCGCGGGGCGCCCGAGTACCTAGGCGTGATGCTGGCCTCGCCGCTGGGCCGCCTGCCCATTGGTGCCGACGATGAGTTGTACCTGGCCGTGCTCGACCTCTTTCGGGCCGAGCCGGAGGTAGACGCCTGGCAGTTTGGGCCGGTGTGCGACTACGTGCGCCTGCGGCGCTATCAAGGCACGCCCACCGAGCCGGCCCAGCCTGGTTTTTCGGTACGCGGCCGCACACTGGCCTCGCTGCTGGCGGGCACGGCCCGCTGGCAACGTAGCCTCGGCCGCACCCGTGCCAACCCGCACTTCAACCAGTTGCTCAATACGACCTGGCCGGGCTTGCCGGTGCCGGGTTTCGTGGGCGGCACGGGCGACTGGGTATGCATCCGACAGCTGCTAAGCTACCCCGAGCTGCTCGAAGAAGGCCAACAGATGCAGCATTGCGTGGCGTCGTTTATGCACCGCTGCGTGCGCGGCCAGGCGGGTATCTACTCGCTCACCCTGGGCGGGGCCCGCAAGCTCACGCTGCAACTGTCGCCCGAGCGGCGGCTGGTGCAGGTGCGCGGCAAGTACAACCGCTCTCCCACTGCCGAGGAAAGCGGCTGGGTGCTCAGCTGGCTGCGGCAAGAGGGCATCAGCGCCATCGACCGTGTATGGGACCAGTACTACGCCCTGGCATAACGCCGTCTCAACTATATCAAACTAAAAACCAGCCGGATGCCGTAGGCCCGCGCTACTCCGACCTGTCCCGTCGGGCCTGCCTAGGCCCGTTGCGCGGGCCGCTTATCGCTCCGGCTTTTCATTAATGGTTAATTGTCAAGGGTTAATGGTTCATTCATCAGCCAGTTCCACTAGTCATTAACCATTACTAACTAACCATTAATAATTAAACTCATGGCCTCACAACTACGTGGCAATGACTTGCGGCAGCTCGGGTTTCCCGAGGGCCGCGCTATCGGGCTGGCGCTAGCGCAATTGCAGCGCAAAGAACACAAGCGCCTGCCCCAAACCGAGCAGCTGGCGCTGCTCAAGACCATCTTGACTAACCCCACCGACTACCTCACCGACCTGGCTTGGAGCCACACGGCGGCCGCACTCTTGCCGGCCCCGTCGCGGCACGTGGCGCTGGTGCCGCGCAAGGAGTACGCCACCTTCGGGGCCGAGCACATCGAGCAAGGCGCCATCCACCAGATGGAAACGGCCATGAAACTGCCCGTGACGGTGGCCGGCGCCCTCATGCCCGACGCCCACCACGGCTACGGCCTGCCCATCGGGGGCGTGCTGGCTACCGATAACGCAGTGATTCCCTACGCCGTGGGCGTGGACATTGGCTGCCGCATGGCGCTCTCGGTGTTTGACCTGCCGGCTAAGTACCTAGGGCAGCGTACCCAGGAGCTGCGCAATTTGCTGCTTGCCAACACTCGCTTTGGCGGCGGGCGTGGCTGGGACCGTGGCCAGCGCCTAGGGCACGACGTGCTGGAGCGCGACGAATTTGCGACGGTACCGTTTCTGAAAAACAAGCACGCCACAGCCGTGGAGCAAATCGGCACCTCGGGCTCGGGCAACCACTTTGTGGAGTTTGGGCTGGTCGAAATCACCGACCCGACCAACGACCTAGGGTTGCCCTTGGGCCAGTACGTAGGCGTGCTTTCGCACTCGGGCTCGCGCGGCCTGGGCGCGAGTGTGGCGAATCACTACACCGGCCTGGCCCGCGATGTGTGCAAGCTGCCCGCCGAAGCCCAATACCTGGCCTGGCTGGGCCTCGACACTGAGGCTGGCCAGGAGTATTGGGCCGCCATGACCCTTGCCGGCGACTATGCTTCGGCCTGCCACGAGCAGATACACCGGCGCCTAGCCAAAGCCTTGGGTGAGAAACCCCTGGCGAAAGTGGAAAACCACCACAACTTTGCCTGGAAAGAAACGCTAGCCGATGGCCGCGAGGTCATTACACATCGCAAGGGCGCCACACCGGCCGGCGCGGGCGTGCTCGGCATAATTCCCGGCTCCATGACGGCGCCCGGCTTTATTGTGCGTGGGCGCGGGGTACCGGCGTCGCTAGCCTCAGCCTCACATGGGGCGGGGCGCCTGCTGTCGCGCACCCGCGCCAAGGCCGAACTAGGCGAAGCCGAGGTGCGCCGCCACCTCGCCGACTATGGTGTGGAGCTCATTGGTGGCGGCCTCGACGAAGCCCCGATGGCTTACAAAGACATTCATACTGTGATGGCCAGCCAGCGCGAATTGGTAGATGTCCTAGGCTCCTTCACGCCCAAAATCGTGCGCATGGACGGGGCCTGATTATTTCCGGCCCCGCTAAATCCGGCTAGTCTGCCCGCCGCGTAAATGGGGCAGGCTCTTTGGAGTCGTGTTTTCATAAGTAGAAAGGCCTTCTCCTTTGGTGAAGGCTTTTTTTTGTGCCTGCCTAGGTGCCTAGGGCGCGGCACTCGGGCTAGGCGGCACCACTACCCGCACGGCATCGCCTACCCGAATAATGCCGCCCTGCGCAATGTGCGCTGTGAGGCCACCGTGCCCGCGCATGGCGTTGTAGCCGCCGGGGCCCAGTTCTTCCTCCATGCGTGAGCAGGGGTGGCACTCGCCGGTGATGTCGAGCAACACTTCCTCGCCGATTTGAATTTGGCGGCCTTTGAGGGCCAGCAGGTTCAGGCCGCTCACCACCAAGTTGCGCCGCAGGCGGCCTGGTGCCACCGGCTCGGGCAGCCCTAGGTAGCCTGCTACTGCACCTAGATGCTCGTGCTGAATGATAGTGAGCTGGCGTTTGCCGCCGGGCTTGGGGCTGGCATGGTCGCCGGCCAAGCGCTGGTCGGTGAGCACCTCGGCCTCGGGCACGGCTAGCAGTTCGGCGCGACGGGCTGGGCGCAGGCCTATCCATTCGAGCCGGCCCTGCTGGGGCAGGGTGGCGAGCAAGCGGGCTACGGTTGATTTATCGTCGCCAAAAAAAGGAAAAGCCATCAGGCAGATACAGTAATATAGTAGGAGTAGAAAGCGGAGTTTTAAGAGTAAAGTGCCGCTATGGGTAAGAAAACCGGGGTGGTGACGGCCGGGGCAAAAACTGCACTAAAGAAAGGAATTTATCCCAACTTCGGCGGTAGCCTTACGTAGATAGCCCAGCAGCCAGCCACCCGCGGGCCCCGGCCCGACCTAGGCGCTGCGTTCCTTTTGTTTATCCAACTTCTTTGTTCTATGGCTACCGACGCCCAAGCACACCCCAAAAAAGACAACCAAAGCGGCCTGACTTCGATGAAAGGAGCCGGTGAGCCCCAAACGAACTCGGCCGTGAACGTGCAGCCGATTCTTAACCAGCAGATAAAGGCACCTAACCCCACGCAGCGCTTTGGCACTGTAAGCCAGCGCCTGCCCATCGGCCTCGATGACCATGTGCGTCTAGAGAGCGTGCAGATGCTCAATCAGTTGCTGGCTGACACCATCAGCCTGCGCGACTTGTATAAGAAAAGCCACTGGCAGGTAGTAGGCCCTACGTTCTACCAGCTGCACCTGCTGTTCGACAAACACTACGAGGAGCAAGCCGAGCTAGTAGACACCATTGCAGAGCGCATCCAGATTCTGGGCGGCGTGGCCGTAGCAATGGCCTTCGACGTGGCCGAAATCACGAGCATTCCGCGCCCCCCGCGCGACCGTGAAGAAGCTCCTGTACAGATTTCGCGTCTGCTGGAAGCCCACCAGATTATCCTGAAAAACTGCCACGAGTATGCTAAGAAGGCCGACGAGTCGGGCGACGATGGCACCAATGACCTCGTAGTAAGTGACGTGATGCGTGCCAACGAACTGCAAGTGTGGTTCGTGTCGGAGCACGTAGTGGAGTCGCCGCTCACCCGCGCAGAATAGTCCTAGGTAGGCAAGCCTACCCTAATAGAAGCCCGGCCCCCGCAAGGAGGTCGGGCTTTTTGCGTGGGTAGTGCTGGGGAGGCGCTGCTTGCGGCGCGCCAGCACTAGTATCTTTAAGCCCCTTTTCCTGCGCATCATGTTTTCTGCCCGCCCCACTCCTGACCCGACGGCCCCGCCCGGGCCGCTGCTGCGGGCACTGCCAGGGCTGGTGCGGTGGCCCAACTTGGCCATCATGCTGCTAAGCCTGGTGCTGGTGCGCGGGCCACTATTGCAGCCCGGCCGGCCGCTCGGGGCGGCGCTGCTGGCGCCCAGCTTTGGGCTGCTGGTGGTGGCGGCGCTGCTGGTAGCCGCCGCAGGCTATATCATCAATGATTACTACGACGTTAAAATCGACGCTATCAACCGGCCCAGCCGGCTGGTGGTGGGGCGGCTGCTAGGGCGGCGCAAGGCCATGCTGGCGCACGTGGTGCTTAGTGGGGTAGGGGTAGTGCTGGCCGCGGCGTTGTCGTGGCGGCTGGGGCTTGTGACCCTCGGGGCAGCGCTGCTGCTGTGGGGCTACTCGGCCCGCTTCAAGCGCGTGGCGCTGGTAGGCAACGTCAGCATCGCCACCCTCACGGCGGCGCTAGTGCTGCTGCCCGAGCTGCAACTGCTGACAGGCCAAAAAGCCGTGTGGCTGTATGCACTGGCGGCTTTTTTGCTCACTGCGGTGCGCGAAATAGTAAAAGATATTGAAGACATGCGCGGCGATGCGCAGCACGACTGCCACACCCTGCCACTTGTGTGGGGTGTGGTGCGCAGCAAGTGGGTGGCCGGCGGCTTTCTAGCGTGCCTGGGCGTGCTGGTGCTAGGCGCGGCCTATGAGCTAATAAGCCTAGGGCGCTGGGCCCTAGGTGCTTGGCTGCTGCTGCTAGTGCTTTTGCCGCTGGTGTGGCTAGGCCGCCTGCTGTGGCGCGCCGACCGCCGCCGGCATTTTCGGCAACTTAGCGCGTGGTGCAAGGGCATTATGCTGGCCGGTGTATTGAGCATGTTGCTGGCGTAAAGGCGCCTTGAAACGTAGAGAATTAGCGCGATTTTCTGGTTGGGCTTGCGGATTGGCCGGGCACCTGGGTGGGTAGGGGCCAACCAGCAGGCCCCTAATTCCGTTGAGGCCCTCACTACTTCTTTTCTTCATCTTTATATATGCGCATTTTTCCGCTGCTGCTGGCAGGGTTACTAGGTGGGTCGCTCGTGAGCCAAGGCCAGGGCCTGCCAGCCGGCCAGCCCGATACTACCCGCACGCCTGGTACGCCCCCCCCTCCGCCCGTTAATATTCCTAAGCCGACCAAGAGAATCACGATTCTGCCTATCCCCGTGCTGTTTTATCAGCAGGAAACGGGCTTTGGCTACGGCCTGGGTGGGCTGCTAAGCGGCCGCTTTGGCACCGATACCATCACGCGCTCATCAAACGCTCGTGTGCAGTACTGGACCACGCAGGAAAGCCAGAACCTGCTCCAGTTTGTGCACACTATCTATTCGCCGGGCGAGAAGTTTTACCTCAACGGCGAGGTTAGCTCCTACAAAAACCGCCTCTACTACTTCGGCATCGGCAACGATGTATCGAATAGCAATCGCTCGTTTCTGGACTTCAACCTGTTCATTATCAACCAGCGTTTCCAGAAGAGCATCGCTCCCAACCGGTTTGTGGGCTTGCAGTACCGCTTTTCGCGGGTGTACAACATTGCGCCACAGCCGGGCCGCGTGAATGACAACGGCGACGAGATTGGCGGCACTAATTATTTTCAGGATGGCGACCCTCGCCTCGACGCGCGCCAGCGCCAAAACTTTGGCGTGTCGGGCCTAGGTCCGGTGTTTACCCTCGACACGCGTGACGTGGCCCTAGGAGCTTCGCGGGGCAACTTGCTTGACTTGCAGGTGATGTTCAATGGCAAGTACGTCGGCTCGGACTATAACTTCGTACGTTACCAGATTGACGCTCGCCACTTTCAGCCCATCTTCGGCAACAGAACCATTCTGGCCCTGCAGTACCTCGGGCAATTCCACTCGGGTACAGTGCCGTGGCATGCGCTGGCTGGCCTCGGCGCTAACCTAGGCGGCACGCTCTACGACAACGCCAACCTGATGCGCGGCATCTACGAGCAACGCTACCGCGACCGCCAGATGATGACCGCCCAGGCCGAACTGCGCCAGCACCTGTTCTGGCGCCTCGATGCCGCTGCCTTCCTAGGCGTGGGGCAAGTGGGCTATAATATCAGCGACTACACCTTCGGCGGCATTCACACGGCGGGCGGCGTAGGAGCACGCTTCAACTTCATCCGGCGCGACCGCGTGAACCTACGCTTTGACTACGCCTTTGGCACCGACCCCGGCTTCTACTTCGCCATTGGCGAAGCTTTCTAAAGCTAGCTAAAAGACTCCCGCGCCTAAGACTGACGCCAAAAAAGCCACGTAGCCTCCTCGGTTGCGTGGCTTTTTTGCCTAGGTGCCCAGTTGACTCTCGCTACTGCTTGAGGTTTATTGTGACTAATAATACTAGTTTTTTTATGAAAAATTGGATTTTGCTAAACAGTTGCTTTTTAGTAAAATACCCAGCTCATTTTGAAGCCACTGAGCTTATAACGCGAGTTGTTTGGGTCTCATAACCAAGTAGTGGCCTATCCTGGGCGTGCAAAGGGGCGTACACCTACTACCCTATGAGCAATCTTGCTACGCCCGCCCGTTTTCACGCCACGCGTGAAGCCATGGCCACCCCAGCACTGCTGCCTCGGCAAGCCCGGCTACCACGGCCCCTCACCACGCCCGCGCAACTAGCGCGTGCCTTGTGGCGCCAGCTGCCCCCGCCTGCCCCCGAGTTGCGGGCTTGCGTTATCATTCCGGCCAAGGATGAGGCGCATCACCTACCCGCTACCCTGGCTGCGCTGGCTACCCAAACTGCGCTCGACGGCACGCCCCTGTCCCTAGGGTGCCTAGAGATAATCGTGCTGGCCAACAACTGCCAAGACCACACCGCCGCCGTGGTGCGCCAGCTGGCGTATTGCTACCCCGGCTTGGCGCTGCACGTGGCCGAACTCCAACTGCCCGGCGAGCTAGCCCACGTAGGCCAAGCGCGCCGCCTGCTTATGGATGCCGCCGCCCAGCGCTTAGAGCTGACTGCCGGCCCCAATGGCCTCATTCTCAGCACCGATGCCGATACTCTGGTAGCACCCGACTGGCTCGCCGCCTGCCAGGCCGAAGTAGCGGCCGGTGCCGCGGCCGTAGGTGGGCGCATCCTCACCCGCCCCGACGACCCTGAGCCCGAAGAGCTAGTAGCCATAAACCCGTGTAGCGAGCCCTTGGTGAGCGACGCGCTGGCCGTGCGCCGCACCCAGCTTCGCGATGCTACTTACCACTTGCTGCGCAACCAGCTAGAGTGCCTGCTCGACCCCTGCCAGCATGACCCTTGGCCCCGCCACCACCAGCATTTTGGCGCCAGCCTGGCGCTTACCGTAGCGGCTTACCGCCAAGTAGGCGGCCTGCCCGTGGTGCGCTACCTCGAAGACGAAGCCTTGTGGCGCGCCCTGTGCCGCCACGACCTGCCCGTGCGCCACAGCCCTAGGGTGCGCGTGAGCACCTCGGCCCGCCAACAAGGCCGCGTAGAGGTGGGGCTGTCGTGGCAGCTGCGTGAGTGGGCTGCCAATGCCCAAGAGCAGCGTGAGCCTGAGGTAGAGTGTCCGCGCCAGCTCGCCGCCTTATGGCAGGCTCGTCGCGAGCTGCGTGCCTACTGGCAGCAGCGCAGCCAACCCACGCCCGCAGGCTTCCGCGAATGGGCCCTGATGCTGCGCGTGCAGGCCGGAGATATGTATGATAGGCTGCATGCCGCCCAGTCATTCGGAGCGTTTTGGGAATGGGTGCTGGGCACCCGCGCCAGCGCCATACTAGAGCAGCCTTACGATACCCGCGTGCCGCTCAGCGAAGCTTTGGCTTGGTTGCGCCAGGCCGTGCGCCAAGGAGAGAACTATTGCTAGCGCTGGCTGATAGCTCGGCCGCCGCTAACGCGGAATAGAATAGGAAAGGCTCATGGGTTGGGCAGCGCACCGTGCGCTGCCCAACCCATGAGCCTTTTTACTTGTGGCAATCGTAGAAATCTAGGCTAGTTTTTCTCTAGCAAATCGAGCCGGTACTTGTCGTGCCGCTGGCCCGTGAGGTGGCGTAGCGGGCCATCTGGCTGGGCTTTGGCTAAGAAAAATTCGTGCACTTCATCGCCGGTCTGGGGATAATCGGGCACAACGGGGGTCCAATGCACTAGCAGAAGCTGGCCACCAGTTGGCAGGGCCGCCAGCATTTGGTCGGCGGCGCGGGCCAAGTCGGCCGGCGAGAGGTAGTAGCCCACTTCCGACACTAGTATCAGGTCAAACTCGCCTTCTGGAAATTCGTTGGGCACCTGCATCTTCTTGACCTCCACCTGCGGCAAGCTTGCGCAGCGCTGCTTGGCTTGGGCCAGGGCTGCCTCGCTTACATCTACACTCAGCAGGTAGTCGCACAGCGGGGCCAGCTGGGCCGTGAGTACCCCAATAGAGCCGCCAATCTCAAACGCCCGATTGTAGTGGGGGCGGGGCAAGGCAGCTAAGGTCGCCGCGTACTTTTCACGCTCGTAGGGGCTGCTCGCAAACTGCCAGGGGTCGGTATTAGCCCGGTACACGTCGTCGAAGTAATCGGGCGCGAGGGTATTGGGTTGGTTTTCGTTCATAAGGTGGGAGCTTCTAGAAAGACTTCGGTAGGCTGGGCAAAATGCGCGAGCATAGATTCGGACAGCAGAAAGCCGCTGGGGTCGTCGGTGATGATGCCCGGCGCCAACTGCGAGCGGTGTGCCCGGATGGCGCGCTGCTTTTGGTTTAGTACGGGCGCAATGTCGAGCTGAAAGCCCACGGCTTCCTCTGCCCTAGGTAGGTCTTCGGGAGCGGCGCGCTCCCAGGCCCACACCACGTATTCGACGCGGCGCGGGGGCTGCGGCAATTGTACCAGCGCCGCGGCCGTAAGCTGGCTGGTGGCGCGGTGGTCGGGGTGGGGGTCGCGGCGCCAGGGCACCAGCACGGTGTCGGGCTGCTTTTCGCGCAGAAAATCGGCGAGCTGCGCCGCCGCTTCCGCAAAGCCGGGCTGGCCCTCGGTGGGCAGTGAGCCGTCGAGCAAATGCAGGTAGCGCACATTGTCATCGCGCTCGTCTACCCCGAGCACGCTCAGGGCGTGGCGCAGCTCGGCGTAGCGCAGCTCGCGCCGGGCCACAGCCGAAAAATCTTGGGAGTGCGGGTGCGACTGGCTGCCATCGCTGGTGAGCACGGCTGCTACGGGCTGGCCAGCCTGGCGTAAAAGTGCCAATAGGCCGCCGCAGCCCAGCGCCTCATCATCGGGGTGCGGAATGACGATGACGGTGGAACCTAGGGTCGCAGCAAAGTCGGCGGGCCGCCTGGGGTAGGCGAGAAAGGGAGAATCGGGAGAAGACAAGGGATGCTGCGTAGAGGCGAAAAGAAGGTGGCTCGAACTACAAAACTCAATCTACAGCGGTTGCCACAGCTCAAAGCTGGGCTTGTCTGAGTCAAGTGCAAAGCGGCCTGCCTCGGCCAGAATGGCGTCGGGGGCGGGCTGGCGCAAGTAGTGTGTGAGGTCACGGTGCAGGCGCTCGAAGGGCTCAGGCTGCAGCAGGCCCCGCGCGCCCACCGAGCGCTCGGCCAGCTGCAAGGTGCGGAGGCAGATTTCTTCGGTAGCGGTGCGCATGAGGTTGGCGTAGGCCAAGGCCGCGCTAATGGCGGCTGGGGCAGGAACATCACTGGCTTGCACCGGCAGCGGCACGCGGCTTGCGGCGCCGCGTAGCCAGCCTTGGCCGGCTTCGTGCATGGTCAGCATCTCGCCCAGGCGCTGGCGCTGGTAGGGGTCGTCGGTGCGGCCTAGGCTGCGCAAAAAGCGTCGGGTTTCGTCGAGCACCGCCGCGGCGCCACCTAGCTGCACCGCTGCAAAGCGCACCGCGCCGCCCCCAAACCACGGCTGTTTGTAGTAGTCATTGGGCTTGCCTAGTAGGCAGTCATTTTCGATTTCGAGGCGCTCGAAGTCGGCGATAAAGCTAGCGGTGGCCCGCATGCCTAGGGGCCGCCAAAAGCTGCGGTCTAGCGCGGGCCGCTGTTCGTCAGCAGGCAGCACCAGCATTTGCCAGCCGTGGTTGCCGGGCAGCGCGCCCGTGAGCAGCGGCCGCGTGATATGGCCTGACCCCGAGGCAAACGTTTTGGCACCGTGCAGGCGGTAGCGCCCATCGGCCAGAAACTCCAGCCGCACGCCGCGGGCCGGGTTCTCGGTGTTCCAAACCCCAAACACGTGGCCTGCGCGGGCATCGGCCGCAAACCGAGTTATTTGGGCCGGTGTGCCAAAGCGCTGTATTAGCAGCAAGGCATTGACGTGGCCCTCAAACAAGCGCCCTACGGCTAGGTTGCCACGGCCCACGTGGTAGAGTACTTGCAGCAGCGCCAGCGCAGCGGTAGGCTCGCCTAGGCCCATGCCACCTAGGGCAGTAGGCAGCGCGGCCGTGAGTAGCCCGGCCTCGCGCAGCCAAGCAAATTCCTGAGTCGGAAAGCCACCCACTTGGTCGGTGTCAGCGGCGCGGGCCAATAGGTGCGGGGCCAAGCGAGCGGCCGTAGTCACGGCCAGGGCTGGGGTAGGCGGACAGCTGGCGCACGCCACGCCAAGCGGAAGTAAGGGCGACAGCGACTGGGCGGTAACAGCCGATGGTAAGTCCTTTAGCATAAAATAAGAGCGCGAGTCGGTCAAAATGAGTGCCGTATGAACTAATCTTAACTGTAAAAGGGCCCTGCGAGTTACCTCTAGTGTACTAAATGCGGAGCGCTAGGAGGCCGGCGGGCAGCTTGGGGACGCCTGCTAGCGGGTGTACCTTCGCGGCATCAAACCGCTCACTGCACCGGCCTAGCCCGGCCACCGCCCGCGGTTTCTCCATTTTTTGCGCTTCACTGCTCCCCGTTTTATATGTCCGACCAACCCATTCGCGCCGCCCTGCTTTCAGTGTACCACAAAGACCGGCTGGCCCCGCTGGTAGCCACGCTGCGCCGCCTCGGTGTGCAGCTGTACTCCACTGGCGGTACCCAAAAGTTTTTAGAAGAGCAAGGCGCCGAAGTCACGGCCGTGGAAGACCTTACTGGCTTTCCTGAAGTATTTGGCGGCCGCGTCAAGACGTTGCACCCTAAGGTATTCGGCGGCATCCTGCACCGCCGCCACGAGCCCGGCGACTTGGCCCAGGCGCAGCAACATGGCATTCCGCCCATCGACCTAGTCGTGGTTGACTTGTACCCGTTTGAAGAAACCGTGGCCAGCGGCGCGCCTGAGGCCGACGTGATTGAAAAAATTGATATCGGCGGCATTGCGCTGCTGCGCGCCGCCGCCAAAAACTACCGCGACGTGCTGGTAGTAAGCTCGCGCGACCAGTACGAGGCCGTAACCGAGCTGCTCGAAAAAACCAACGGTAGCCCCACCCTAGAAGACCGCCGCCAGTATGCCGCTGCGGCCTTCGCCGCTACTAGCCACTACGATACCGAGATTTTCAAATACGTGAGCCAGGGTACCAGCCTCGAAGGTGGCAGCCAAGGCCCCAGCACCGTGCTGCGCTACGGCGAGAACCCGCACCAGAGCGGGGCCTTCCACGGCGACCTAAGCGCTCTATTCGACCAGTTGCACGGCAAGCAACTGAGCTACAACAACCTGGTAGACGTAGATGCCGCCGTGCAGCTCATGCGCGAGTTTGCCGAAGGCCCACCCGCCGTGGCTATCCTCAAGCACACCAACGCCTGCGGCGTAGCCCAGGCCGAAACCCTGCACACGGCCTACGTTAATGCCCTAGCCTGCGACCCAGTATCGGCTTTCGGCGGTGTCATCATCGTGAACAAGGAAGTAGACCTAGCCACCGCCGAAGAGCTGAACAAGCTGTTCTTTGAGGTGCTCATCGCGCCTAGCTTCGCCGCCGATGCGCAGCCACTGCTGCAAAGCAAGAAGAACCGCATTTTGCTGCGCCAAAAGCCGGTGGACTTCCCCAAAAAGCAGATTAAGACCTTGCTTAACGGCGTTATCGAGCAAGATGCCGACCTGCAAACCGAGTCGGCCCAGGACTTCCGCACCGTAACCAAGTCGGCCCCGACCGACGACGAGACCGAGGCGCTGGAGTTCGCCCTTAAAATCTGCAAGCACACCAAGAGCAACACCATTGTGCTGGCGCGCGCTGGCCAGTTGCTGGCTTCGGGTGTGGGCCAAACCTCGCGCGTCGATGCCCTGCGCCAAGCCATTGAGAAGGCTGGCAGCTTCGGCTTCGACCTGAAAGGGGCCGTAATGGCCTCCGACGCCTTCTTCCCTTTCCCCGACTGCGTCGAGATTGCGGCGGCCGCTGGCGTGCGCGCCGTGGTGCAGCCCGGCGGCTCCATTAAGGACCAAGACAGCATCGATGCTTGCGACCGCCTAGGGCTGGCAATGGTGCTGACCGGGGTGCGGCACTTTAAGCACTAAAAGTTGGACGTTAGGGCGGCCGTTTCGGCCGTACCTTTGTCTATTCATTTCCTCTGCTTCTCGCCGCCTTTTCTATAATGGGCTTCTTCAACTTCCTGACCAGCGACATCGCCATTGACCTGGGCACGGCCAATACGCTCATCATTCACAACGATAAAATCGTGGTGGATGAGCCTAGCATCATTGCCAAAGACCGCACTACTAATAAAGTCATCGCCGTGGGCAGCAAAGCCCAGCAGATGCACGAAAAGACCCACGATAACATCAAGACCATCCGGCCTTTGAAAGACGGCGTTATTGCCGACTTCCACGCCGCGGAGGAGATGATAAAGGGTCTTATCAAACTCATCGACACTCGCACGCGCCTGTTTCAACCCTCGCACCGCATGGTTATCTGCATTCCGAGCGGCATCACAGAGGTAGAGAAGCGCGCTGTGCGCGACTCGGCCGAGCACGCCGGGGCCAAGGAGGTGTGGATGATACAGGAGCCCATGGCCGCCGCCATCGGCATCGGCATCGACGTGGAGCAGCCCGTGGGCTCGATGATAATCGACATCGGAGGTGGTACCACTGAAATCGCCGTTATCGCCCTGTCGGGTATCGTCTGCGACCAATCTATCAAGACGGCCGGCGACGTATTCAACCAGGACATTCTCGACTACATGCGCCGCCAGCATAACCTGCTCATCGGCGAGCGCTCGGCCGAGCGTATCAAAATCGAAGTGGGCGCAGCTCTCACCGAGCTCGACCAAACGCCCCCCGACTACGAGGTGCGCGGCCGTGACCTGATGACGGGCATCCCGAAGGTGATTAAAGTAACGTCTTCCGAAATCGCCATTGCGCTCGACAAGTCGGTGGCTAAAATCGAGGAAGCTGTGCTGAAAGCCTTGGAAATCAGTCCGCCCGAGCTGTCGGCCGATATCTACGAGAACGGCATTCATCTGACGGGTGGCGGCGCCTTGCTGCGCGGCCTCGACAAGCGCTTGGCCGCCAAGACTAAGCTGCCCATCCACATTGCCGAAGACCCGCTGCGGGCTGTGGTGCGCGGCACCGGCAAGGCCATCAAGGATATCGTGGCCTTCCGGGGCGTGCTACTCACCTAATTTCTTATTCGTCATGCTGACGAAGGAAGCATCTTGGCAGGCTGGCGTTAGTGCTAAAAACTAACCCTAGCCTACCAAGATGCTTCCTTCGTCAACATGACAACTGTTTATGCGTAATCTCATTGCTTTTTTGCTGCGCTACCAAGGAGTTATGCTCTTTGTGCTGCTGGAGGTGGTGAGCTTGTACTTCTTCTTGACCAACAGCTCGTACCAGCGGGCCGCGTTTTTCAACTCGGCCAATGCCTATATGGGCGTGCTGCTGGCTCGCCGCACTCAGGTCACTGACTACTTCCGGCTCGATGAGCTGAATAAGCAGCTGCAAGCTGACAATGCCCAGCTGCGCCGCCAGCTCTTCCCCCCCGATTTTGCGCACCGCGAAGCCGACTCGCTGCCCGTGGGCCGCGACACGCTGGGCCGCATCGTGTACCGCCACCTGCACCCCGCTACCCCACAGGTATTGACGGCGCAGGGCCAGGGCCTGCTCGCGCAAAATGCCAAGCTGAAAGCTCAAAACTCGCTACGGCCCGACACGCTGCTTCTAGGTGGCAGCAAGCAGGCCACCCTGCCGCTAGTGCCAGCGCGCGTGATTAATAACTCGCTGCGCGACGTAGATAACTACTTGACCCTGAACGTAGGCAGTGCCGATGGTGTGCAGCCCGACCGCGGCGTTATCAGTGCGGCGGGGGTGGTAGGCAAAGTGCAAGCCGTGAGCGCGCACTACGCCCGCGTGGCCTCGGTGCTGCACTCCAAGCTGCAAGTGGCGGCCCAAATCAAGCGCGATGGCACCATTGGCAGCGTGAGCTGGCCGGAGGGTACTGACTACTCGCACGCCATGCTCGACTACATTCCGCGCCAAAACAAGCTCGTGAAGGGCGATTCGGTGGTGACCTCGGGCTATAACTCGGTGTTTCCAGCCGGCGTATTTATCGGCACTATTGAGTCGTTCACGACCGAGCCCAATAAGAATTTTTCGACCGTAACGCTGCGCCTAGGGGTCGATTTTAGCCGCCTCACCTACGTGTACGTGGTGCCCACGCCGCCCCGCGCCGAGCGCGATTCCTTAGAGCAGCATACCGGCGAGCTGCCGGCCCCCGTGAAGGCGGCCCAGGCCCAAGCCGCTAAAGCCAAAAAGCCATGAGCATCGTCGCAACCATCGGCGGACAGCTACTGCGCTTCGCCCTCTATGTAGGCCTCTACGTGCTGTTGTTCGACAACAGCAGCGTGGTACTGTTTGGCCTGGGCTGGAATTTCTTCTACCTAGGGTTTCTGTTGTTCTTGCCCATCAATACGCCCATTGCCTTGCAGCTGCTGCTAGGTTTTTGCATGGGCTTTGCTGTTGATATTGCGCACGATACGGGCGGGCTGCACGCCGCCGCGGCCGTGCTGCTGGCCTACCTACGGCCGTGGGTGCTGCGCCTGCTCACCCCGCGCGATGGCTACGATGCCCAGGACACTGTGAACGTGCACCAGATGGGCTGGCAGTGGTTTTTGGTGTACCTCTCGCTGCTCGTGACGGTGCATCACTTAGCCTTTTTCTTCCTCGAGCTGGGTTCCTTGCAGCACCCGCTCGTCACCCTAGGGCGGGTGGGTGTGAGCATCTTATACACCAGCGTAGTTATGCTGATAGTGCAGTTGTTATTCTTCCCGGTGCGGCGGGGGAGGGGGTAGGTTCAAGGAGCAATTGACAGACTGACTAAGTAGTCTGCGCATTGCTCCTTGCTAAATGTGCACTTGGCGCGGTTCTGGCATCTTTGGGGTATCACTGTTGTGTTTCCCATGCGCTACTTACTGCTGCTTGGCCTAGTTGGCTCGCTGTTAATGACTGCTTTTCTGGCCGATTCGGCCGCGCCCGGCCCTAACCCACCGCTGCCCGCGCAGTGGAAGAAAATTGATGCCCTGCTCAAAAAAGACCAGACGGCCACCGCCGCCCCGCTGGTCGAAAAAATATATCAGCAGGCCAAGCGCGAAAACAACGCCCCGGCTTACGTGCGGGCGCTGCTCTACAAAATCAGGCTGCTCAATAATAAAGAGAACGACGCCGACGAGAAGGCCATTGCCCTGCTCGAAGCCGACCTAAAAACAGCGCAATTTCCGGCCCGGCCCATTCTACATTCACTGCTGGCGGGGCTGTATGCCAACTACTATAACGAGCACCGCTACCAGCTCTACGAGCGCACCCCGGGCGCCGCGCCCAGCGCCGACCAAGCCACACCCGGCGCGGCCGATGGTGGCACTAGCCTCGCCACCTGGGATGCCAGCCGCCTCGGCGCGGCCATTGTGCGGCACTACTACCAGTCGGTAGAAGATGAGCCCCAGCGCCAGTTAAAAACTACCCTGGCCGCCCTAGGTGACCTCGCCACCGGTGGTGATGCCGAAGGCCGCCAGCGGCGCCCCACGCTCTACGACCTGCTGGCCCAGCGCGCCATCGCGGGCCTGCAAGACCAGGAGCTTTACATCACCCGGCCCGAGCAGCAGTTCGAGCCCACCGACCCCAAGCTATTCGGCAGCGCCCAGGAGTTTGCGGCGCTCAAGCTCGATGCCCCGGCCGCCGACTCGCTCAATGGCCAGCTGCACGTGCTTCGCTTGTTGCAGCGCTTCACCACGGCCCGCCTAGGTGCCGATAACCTAGCCGCGCTGGCCGATGTGGACTTGCAGCGCCTCGACTACCTGCACGGCCTGACGCAGGACACCGACCTAGGTGACCAATATGAGCCCGCCCTGGCCCGCTTGGCCGACGCCTACAAAGCGCTTCCTATCAGTACAGAGTTCATGGCCCGCCAGGCCGAGGCCCAGCGCGAAGCCAACCCCGTAGCGGCCGTGGCCCTGGCGCGCCAGGCCGAAGCCCGGTTTCCCAAGTCGCGCGGCGCGGCACGGGCGCGGACCTTACGCGCCCAGCTGGAGCAGCCCGAGGTCTCCTTCACGGCCACCGATATTGTGGTGCCTGGCCAGCCCTGGCGCCTCAATGTTACGGCTCGCAACGTGACCGAGCTGCGCGCTTGGGCGTATCGCATCACCTCGAAAGAGTGGGAGCAGGGTGCTGGTTATGACCCGCAAGACCGGCCGCTGGCCAAACGCTTTGCCCGGGCCTTGAAGGCAGCGCCGGCCGCTACCTGGCCGCTACCGCTGCCCGCGCACCCGCTCGACTACAAAGAGCACAAGTCGGTGGCGGCTGGTGCGGCGCTGCCAGCCGGATATTACCTCGTTTTGCTCAGCAATAAAGCTGTTCTTTCGACTGACCCAGCTGCAAGCTCGGCGCGAGGTGGTACCGTGACGGCCTATGCCCTGCTAGGCGCTAGCCAACTTAGCCTCGTGCACCGCCCCGCGGCCAGCGGCGCCACCTCGCTGCTACTGCTCGACCGGGCTACCGGGGCACCGCTGGCTGGGGTGAAAAGCCAGGCCAGCTTCAACGTGTACAATCGTGCCAAGCAGCGCGACGACCACCGCCTGGGCGACGTGCGGGCCACCGGTGCCACTGGCGAGGTAGAGCTACCGGGCCCCAACCCAGCCACCGACAACCTAGGGCGCGAGCAACTGCGCAACGTGCGCTCGTGGCTGGGCCGCGATACATTGCTAACGCCGCTCAATGGCTATTATCCTGGCAGCCCTACTGCCACGCAAGCGCAGCGCCGCACCTTCCTCTTCACCGACCGCGCCATCTACCGCCCGGGCCAAACGCTTTATTTCAAAGGCATCCTGACCGAGACCCTAGGTGCCAAAAACAGCCTCTTAGCTGGCCAGCCCGTGAGCGTGCGCCTCGTGGATGTAAATGGCCAAACCGCCCAAACGCTGACCTTTACCACCTCGGAATACGGTTCGTTTAACGGCTCGCTGGTGCTACCAGCGGGCTTGCTCAACGGCGAGATGACCCTGCAAACGGATAATGGCAGCCTGGGCTTTTCGGTAGAAGACTATAAGCGGCCTACCTTCCTGGTAACGCTCGACTCGGTCCCCGGCCGCCCGCAGCTTGGCCAGCAGCTGACCCTGAACGGCCGTGCGCGCGCCTACGCCGGGCAGGCCACCGATGGGGCTACCGTGAAATACCGCATCACGCGCCGCGAGCTATGGCCGCTATTTACCGAGTACGGCGGTTCCCGTGGGCGCCGCATCTACCCACCCAGTGGGGGGCGTAGCAGCCAGGAAATTGCCCATGGCACTACCACTACCGATGCTGAGGGGCGCTTCGTGCTCACCTTCACGCCGCCGCTGCCCGCTACCAAGTCGGGCCGCCGCTGGGAGCCAGGCTACCTGTTCGAAATAACCGCCGATGTGACCGATGCCGCCGGCGAAACCCGCACCGGCACCCGCAACGTGGTCATTGGCCGCAATCCGCTCAGCTTGCAGCTCGCCGGCCCCGAACTTATCGACCGGCAGCACCTGCCGGCTGTCACGCTGCTCGGCACCAACGCCACCGGCGAGCCGCTGCCCGCCACCGGCACCCTGCGCCTGCTGGCTCGCCGCTACCGCCCCAACCCGCCTGGCGTGCCCGGCCCCGCCCCCGAAACCCCGGACAACGAGGCGCCCGCCGAGCTAGTCAAGACGCTGCCCTTCGACACTAAAACTAGCGCCACGCTCGACCTAGGCGCCCTGCTGGCGGGCGTGCCCACCGGCCGCTACCGCCTCGAAGCCCAGGCCGCAGCGCCCGACACGGCCGCCCATGCCCGCCTCGACTTTGTGCTCTATGATACCCAGGCCAGCACCGTGCCCTACGCCACGCCCGACTGGTTTGCGGTGCCCGCTGATACGGTGGCCCCCGGTGGGCGCACCCTCGTGCTGCTAGGCAGCCGCGAGGCCGACGCCCGCATCTTGCTCGAAGTAGAGCGCGGCGGCCAGCTCCTGCGACAAGAGTGGCTGACCCTGAAGGCCGGCGAGCAGCGCCGCCTCGAAGTAGAAAGTGGCTTGGCCACTGCTCTAGGTCCGCTGCACATCCACACCACGCAAGTGCGCGACGGCCGCCTCTACCGCCACGATGCTACCGTGCAGGTGGTCGAGGAGCCCCAGCCACTGCGCCTCAGCATCGCCACCTTCCGCGACCGGCTCCAGCCTGGCCAGAAGGAAACCTGGCGTGTGACCATTCGGCAAGCCAACGGCCGCCCCGCTGAGGCCGAGTTGCTAGCCACACTTTATGACCAGAGCCTAGATGTATTCCGCAAGCACAGCTTTGAGGAGCTGGATTTTAGTGGAGAATACTATCCAGCGCGGTTTGGATGGCAAGGGAATTTTGAGGGCGTGAATTCGGAGTCTTTGGACGGTACTACGGACGCTGATTCAGACCTAGAAATCGTCAATTATCCAGAGTTAAATGATTGGCAACAGCATCTAGCAGAGACCGTTGAAATAAGAGAGAGAATTGTTTATAGCCGAGGTAAGCGCAGGGTAATGCTTACTCGTACTGTAAGAGGTGGGCTTGCACCGCAAGCAGACTCGGCTCCTGCCAATGCGATGCGTAGCATGGCCGCGGCGGCGCCTGCCCCTCCCAAGGTAGATACAGTAAAATTTACTCCTCCTGTTGTAGCAAAAGACAGTGAAGTAAGGTCGAGCCAAACTGCGCATAGCAAGCAAGAAAATCAGCAAGGTCCTGACCTTGCCACTGTGGCCACCCGCACCGACTTCCGCGAAACGGCCCTGTGGCAGCCCGCCCTGCACACCGACGCAACCGGCGATGTAGTGCTCGAATTTCAGATGCCCGAGGCCGTGACGCGCTGGCAACTGCTGGCCCTGGCCCACGACAAGCAGTTGCATACTGGCCAGCTGGCGCGTCAGCTTGTGACGCAGAAGGAAATCCAGATTACGCCCAACGCGCCGCGCTTCCTGCGGCCCGGCGACACGTTTACCTTCCCCGCCAAGTTCTCCAATCTCACCGACCGCACTCTCAGCGGCACGGCCCAGTTGTTCTTGCTCGATGCCGCTACCGGGCAAGACCTCACCAGCCAGCTGCTAAAAGGCAACGCTCAGCAATCCGTAACGGCCGCCGCTCACCAAAGCGTGGCCCTAGGGTGGCAATTGAGTCTACCCGCCGACTTTGCGCCCACAGCCGTGACCTACCGAGTCGTAGCTCAAGCCGGGGGAGAAGACGCGAAAGGCAAGCGTACTAAAAAGCAAGCAGCGCCAAGTGCCATCTACTCCGACGGCGAGGAAAATACCCTGCCCGTATTGCCCAACAAAATCCTTATTACCGAAAGCCTGCCGCTGCCCATCGTGGGCCCTGGCACCCGCACCTTCGAGCTGAAGAAGCTCACTAGCACCAGCAGCTCCACCCGGCGCAACTACTCCCTCACGCTGGAGCTGACCGCCAACCCCGCCTGGTACGCCGTGCAAAGCCTGCCTTACCTCATGGAGTACCCCTACGAGTGCTCCGAGCAGGTATTCAGCCGCCTCTACGCTAACCTATTGGCGGCCCAAATCCTGAAGGCTAACCCGCGCTTCAAAACCATGTTGGCCGAGTGGCAGCGCCAAGCCCAGAGCGGCACTGCGACGCAGCGCGAGCAGCTTAGCAGCAAGCTTGCCCAAAACCAGGACCTCAAAAATCTGCTGCTGCAAGAAACCCCCTGGGTGCGCGATGCCCAGACCGAAACCGAGCGCCTGGCCCGCCTAGGTACCCTTTTCGACGAGCCGCGCCTGCAAGCCGAAACCACTCGCGCCCTGGCCAAGCTGCAAGCCATGCAACTGCCCGATGGCTCGTTTCCATGGTTTGAGAAGATGCCGGCCGACCGCTACATCACCCAGCTCATCGTGGCGGGCTTCGGCAAGCTCAAGAAGCTAGGTGCCTTTGATGCTAGCCAAAACGACGTAGCCAGCCCGCTGCTACAAAATGCGCTGCGCTACCTCGATGGCGCTACTGCCCGCGACTACGCCGAGCTGCGGCAGCAAAAGGGGGTGAAGCTCGCCGCCGACCACCTAGGCGACCTGGCGGTGCAGGCGCTGTATGCCCGCAGCTTCTGGACCCAGCCCGCCCCGGCCGCGACTGCTCAGGCGGCCTATACCTACTACCGCGGCCAGGCCGCTACCTACTGGCCCGCCCAATCGCGCTACTTGCAAGCCCAGCTAGCCTTGACGCTGCACCGCGAAAACAAAGCTGCCCCGGCAACCCAAGCCATTCTGCGTGCGCTCACCGAAAATGCCCTGCACTCGCCCGACCTAGGCATGTATTGGAAAGACGTGCGCGGCGGCTACTACTGGCGCGAGGCCCCCACCGAAACCCAAGCCACGCTCATCGAGGCTTTTGATGAAATCAAGAATGACCAGAAGTCGGTAGAGGAGATGAAGCTCTGGCTGCTTACCCAAAAGCAAACTCAGCATTGGGAAAGCACTCGCGCCACCGCCGACGCTTGCTATGCCCTGCTGCTGCGCGGCACCGACTGGACGGCCACCGCGCCCACGCTGCAAGCCACCGTGGGCGGCCAGCCTGCCCCGGCGGCCCCCGCCCAGGCGGGTACTGGCTACCTCAAAACTACCTGGCCTGCCGCTGAAGTAAAGCCCGCCCTAGGTAAGGTTACCCTGACCAAGCCCAGCCCGGGAGTGGCCTGGGGCGCGCTCTACTGGCAGTACTTTGAGGACCTCGACAAGGTGACGCCCGCCACCACGCCGCTCAGCCTGGAGCGCCAGCTTTACCGCGAAACTCGCACCGCTAGCGGTCCGCAGCTTGAGCCCCTCACGGCGGCCACGCCGCTGCGCGTAGGCGATGCGTTGGTGGTGCGCCTCGTACTACGCACCGACCGCGCCCTCGAATACGTGCACCTCAAAGACCAGCGCGCTGCTGGCCTCGAGCCTCTCAATCAGCTCAGCGGTTACCGGTACCAAAACGGCCTAGGGTACTACGAGAGCCCCCGCGACGCAGCCACCAATTTCTTCCTAGGGGTGGTGCCGCGGGGCACGCACGTATTCGAATACCGACTGCGGGCCAGCCAGGCTGGCGACTTCTCGGGCGGCCTTAGCCAGGTGCAGTGCCTGTACGCACCCGAGTTTGGGGCGCAGTCGGCGGGGCAGCGCCTGCACATTGCCGAAGCCACAAAATAGGATAAATCCCGGCTTCAAGCACTGCTTGCGGTACCCGGCGTTAGAGCCTCTGATACAGCGCTAGTTGGCAGTCGCCAGCGCGAGCAGCGGTTGAAAAAAGACCGTTGCTAGAGGTGCCACAGCCTTGGTAGGTCAGGGTCAACGGCTTATTTTTGTTTTTCCTAAACAACTCATTAAGTTATTGATGCGGAAGTTAATTGCCCTTTGTGCCCTGCTGCTGAGCGCTTCAGCCGCTATGGCCCAAGCCGATAAAGCCCCGGCCGTAACCAAACTGCCCGGCGAGGAAAAACTGAGTATCCGTGAGCGGGCCGAGCGCGACTTTCTGATGCCCATCCGCCGCAAGAAAATGGCTGAAATGACGAAGGTGATGGCCTCGTCGGCCGAGCTGGAAAGCACTGCTGCCCCCGAACTAGATGCTGTTACCCACGATGCCGAAGCTGCCGAAGTTCGTCCCGAAGACGTAGCCGTCGTCACGCACGCCGAGCGCCACACGGCGCTGCGCCACTACAGCCGCGCGCGCAGCACCCGCCACCACAGCACCGCTACCAAGGCCAAAGCCACCAAGCGTAGCAGCAAAACCGCTCGCCACACCAAGGCCATTAAAGCCACTGCGCACCGCACCACCAAGAAGGTAGTTGCGCATAAGACTAAGACAAAAACTAAAAAGGCCACTACGCATCATACGGCCGCTAAGAAGGTTACCAAGACCAAAGCCAAGCGCCACCGCCGCTAGTCTTGCACAAGTACAAGCCCAAAGGAAAGGGGCCCGGTCAATACTGACCGGGCCCCTTTCCTTTGGCCACTGGCTAAGCGATGCTTGCCACTACTCGCGGTGGGCCGCCAGCTTCTCGTGGTGGTTATCCTCGGCTTCTTCTACCGAATGGGTTTCGCCTAGGTCGTTATCCTCCTTGGCTTTTTCGGCCAGCAGGCAGTAGAACTGGTGAATAAGCTTGATTTCCTCCTCTGAGAAGTCCTGGGCATTAATCAAGCGGTTGCTGGCTCCTTTGGTAGCAGCCAGCAGCTCATTGAGCTTGAGATGCAGCACGAGCGAGTCTTTGTTTTGGGCCCGCTGAATGAGGAATACCATCAAGAAGGTGATGATGGTAGTGCTCGTGTTGATAACCAATTGCCAGGTTTCGGAATACTGAAAAAAGGGGCCCGTTGCAGCCCACAGCAGCACGAGGCCCACCGCGCTTACAAATACGGCCGTGGAGCCCGAGTACTGCGTGGTTTTTTCAGCAAAGCGACCAAAAAAGGATTGTTTGGTAGCAGCCATGAGCGAAAATTGAAAAAAAGATGAGTAGGCAAAGCTGAGCTAAGACCTTGCCAAAGAACTCACAGGCTTCATGAAGGACAATTGAAGAGCTTAATTTTTCAGGCATTTTTTGGTCCAGTGTTGCGTAGAAGCAAATTGGGCGCGTACATTTGCACCCGCTTTGCCACCTCAGCGAAGCCGGCCAATAAGCCGCCCAAGTTGCCGATTGCCTTTTGCGCACGTGGTGAAACTGGTAGACACGCCATCTTGAGGGGGTGGTGCCTTCGGGTGTGGGAGTTCGAATCTCCCCGCGCGCACGCAAAAACAAAAAGCCCGCTGCAAAGCGGGCTTTTTTGGTATTACAGCTTTCTACTCGCTTGGCTGATAGGAGCGAGCCGAGCGGCTACCTAGGCAGCCTGCTCAAAGGGATTGGCGGGCACCACCAACACCACGCGCTCACGCTCTACCACTACCTGCCCTGGCAGTGCGCCCTTGGGCTTGCGCACAAACTTCTTAGGCGTCACCGTTACGGGGCACAGCGAGTCGTGCTGGCGGCGCGAATACCAGCCCGCTAGCTGGGCGGCGCGCTCTACCACGGGCTCAGGCACCGTGTGCCCAGCCCGGTGCCGAATAACCACGTGCGAGCCCGTAACATCTTTAGCGTGCAGCCAGAGGTCGTCTTTGTGCGCGTACTTCTGAGTTAGCAAGTCGTTGTTGGCCGCGTTGCGCCCCACTAGGATGGTGAAGCCATGGTCTTCGAATATTTTAAAAGGTAGCTCAGTGCTTGCCTTGACCGCCGTAGCCGGGTCTAGGCCGTGCTGCTTGCGCCAAGCGCGCAGGCTGCGCAATTCGTGCAGCGTAGGCTGTGTATCGAGCTCTTCCAGCAGCTCCAGCATTTGCAGGGCTTCAGCTTCGCGCCGGGTAATGCGCTCGCTAAGTTGGCGCTCCTCTATTTGCTGGTTTTTGGCTTTTCGGTAAAGGTTTTCGGCGGTACGCTGCGGCTTTTCGAGGGGCTTGAGCTTAAGTACCACTGGCTCGTTGGTGTAGAAGTCAATAACCTCAAGCTGCGTAGCGCCAGGCTGAATTTCGTGCAGGTGAGCCATCAGCAAGTCAGCCCGGTGGCGATAGCCAGCCTCATGAGCCAGCGCATGTAAGCGCTGCCGTGCCAGGTGCGCGCTGGTACTGGCCTCATCGGCCCGGCGCTCGAGCAATTGGCGCAGCTGGCGGCGTTCGGTTTCGAGCGCCCGGCGGCCCAGCGCCAGCGGCACAAACCGCCGTAGCGCCCCAATGGGGTCATCGCCTGGTAGCGTTTGCAGCAGGGTACCTAGGGGCACGAGGCTAAGCCGGGTGCGCCCATCCAGCTGGATGAGGTAGTAATGCGCCGGTTGCTCTAGTTCGGCAAGTAATTCTTGGGCTAAGCGCTGCTTGGTTTCGGGTGGGGCAGGGTCATAGCCGCGCTGCTCGCGAAGAAAGCGGGCCGGCAGGTCGGCCAGCGCGGGCGGTAGCTTACCGGTGGCGCCGATAGGCGGAAGGTCGGCTGTGGCGGCCGGCTGCAAGTCGGCATCGGCGGTATAGCGCTGGTGAAACAGCTGGGCCGGCGCACCCGAAGCGGGCCGAAAAATAGCGTTCGGACGCGGCCCATATAGTTTGAAGACAAGCGTAGCACCGTCTTCCGCAAATGTGAATTGCAGCACCCGGTCCTGGGGCCAGGCCGTGACCTCGGCCACCGTGCAGCTCAGCAGCTCGGGCAGTAGGTCTACCGAGTTTTGGCGCGCGCGCTGGAAGGTTTCGGGTAAGGCCAGGGCCGGGAAGGCAGCCCCCAATTGTGCTTTTAGCCAAAATTCAGTGCCCGTATTGCTCAGTAAGCCTACTACCAATTCGTCCTTTTCCTGTGAAAAGCAGCTGGCCACACGGTAGCCGTGTAGCTGCTTGGTGAGAGCCGGAGCTAGCTGACGCAGGAAATAATAGTTGGTGTGCATGTTGAGAAGAGGACAGGCCTAACTTACATTTTGGTCAGCAAAAGTGCCTGTTTAAAATAGCGTTCAGCGCAGCGAATCTCCAGCCAAAAAAGGCCAGTCCAAAACAAAGCCATAACGCCTGGTAATAGCAGGAGTACCAATATATCGGCCGAGCGCGATAGCCCCATGCCTCTAGCAGCGATAACCAGGAAACAGAGGCTGGTCAGTAACTCCATTAAAGTAGAATGGATAGTTAGTTGCACAACCGTACCAGCCAAGGGTGGGCTGGTAGGGGCTTCCTGCCAGCGCCCTCGCACGACAACGCCACTGGAGCGACCCCAGCGCATCCGGCCCCGAAAAGAGTGATTAGCAGGTGCTACCTCATCCCAGCAGGGCAGGTAGCGAATGCCTAGCCCCCAAAATAGGCCTGTTGGGCGTGGCGGAACCGTGTGCCGCCGCTGCAACACCGTAGGCGGTAGCGGAGAGCTATACTGCCGGCGTAAGCAGACCAGTAAGTGCATACCGTAGGACTACCGTCTAAGGCGTAGGATATTACACCTCAATCTTTAGCCCATCATACGCCAGCCGAATCCAAGACGGCAGCTCAGCTTCTACTTCGCGGTGGCGGCCTAGCTGGTGACTGATATGTGTGAGGTAAGCTCGCCGCGGTCCTAGGTTTTCTAAAACCTCAACGGCTTGCCCGAGGGTAAAGTGCGAAATATGCGGCTCGCGGCGCAGAGCATTCAGCACAATGGTATCGGCTCCGCGCAACTGCTCCATCGTTTCGGGGCCAATGAAGTTGGCATCGGTGAGGTAGGCAAAACTACCCACGCGGAAGCCTAGCACTGGCAGCCGGTAGTGCAGGGCTCGTAGGGGCTGCACGGCCACGCCCGCCACGTCAAATGGCTGGTCGTCGGCCTCAATGGGGTGGAGGCGCACTTGCGGCACCCCAGGGTATTTCTGCTCGGCGAAAATGTACGCAAACTCCTGCTTGAGCTGGTTAATCACCCGCGGCTCGGCATACACGGGCATTTCCTGCTGCTGCCGAAAATTGAACGCCCGAATATCATCGAGGCCCGCTGTGTGGTCTTTGTGCTCGTGGGTGAACAGCACGGCATCGAGATGGCTCACGCGAGCGCGTAACATCTGCTGCCGGAAGTCAGGACCCGTGTCGATGACCAAGCTACGTCCCTCTACCGCCAAATGCACGGCCACACGCAAGCGCTGGTCGCGCGGGTCGAGCGAGCGGCACACCGGGCAGTTGCACCCTATCATCGGCACGCCCGAAGAAGTGCCGGTACCGAGAAACGTGATAATCAAGGAGAGTTATGAGTTTTAAGTTTTGAGTTATGAGTTGGTGAGCATTTACCGAACAATTTTATGATGCTAGAAGCACAAAGCCAGTAAGTAACTCAAAACTCATAACTCAAAATTCATAACTGGCTTTAGCCTACGTACTGCCGCACCATGCGTACCAGCTCGTCAAAATTGAGCGGCTTTGGCAGGTAGGCTGTTACGCCGGCCGCCTGAAAGTCGGCCATGGTGTAGTCATTAGCGTTGCCACTGATGGCGATAACTGGCAGCGACCGAATGCGCTCATCGGCGTGTGCCCGAATATCACGGGTGCACTGCATGCCATCCTTCACTGGGATGTTGATATCCATTAGGATGCCATCTACCGAGTTTTTCTCGAGTTGCGGTAGCACGTCGCCCCCGTTCTTCGCCAACAAAATTTTGTATTTCTGCTGCTCCAGAATTTTACGCGTCAGGTTCAGGATAACAGAACTGTCCTCGGCAATGAGGATAGTTTTAGGGGTATTTTCAGCGGGCATTGCGTAAGACGGGTAGCGAGTGGAACAACGAGAGAACGGACTAGATAAGAGAGAGTTAAAGCGGGTATTAAGCCGTAGCTTGTAGGGGCTCAGGGGCCGTTACTACACCGGGGTATACGGCTTTGAACTGAGCAAAGTAATGTTGTAAAAGTTTAAATTCGATGGGTAGGGCCCCTGTAGTCGAGTTTTTCAGCAGTTGTTCGAGGCGTAGAGCTTGGCCAGCTAGTGCTACCAACCCTAGGGTAGCCGACGTGCCCTTGAGCTGGTGCATGAGCGGGTGCAACCCTTCCCAGTTGGCGGCGCTCATGCACGCGGCGGCCTGCTTAATCAAATCGCCCGCTTCCTGCTCAAAATCGCTATACAAGTCGGCCGTGAACTCATGGCCTCCAAGCTGGCGCAGTTGGCTGAGTACCTCGGTATCGAGCGTGACCGGAGCAGGCGTAGCCGCAATGATATTAGTGGGGGCGGGAGCCGGTGGGGGCTCGGGTAGCCAGCGGGCCAGCATATCCGATAGCTGCTGGTGCTTAACGGGCTTGGCCAGGTAGTCGTCGAGGCCCGCCTGCACAAAGCGCGTTGCATCGTCGGGCATCGAATAGGCCGTCATGGCGATGATGGGCGGGCACTGCTCACCTAGGCGCGCTTTTATTTCGCTGGTAGCCGCAACGCCGTCAAGGCCAGGCATCTGAATATCCATCAAGATGAGCTGATACTTGGCATCCAGCGCCGTAGCCCGCGCAATAGCTTCGTAGCCGTCGCTCGCTATTTCGACCTCGCAGCCTAGCTTGTCGAGCAGGCGAGCGGCCACTTTCTGGTTGATGGCATTGTCGTCGACGAGCAGGATGCGTGGAGTGGGGCCCGTAGTAGGAAGCTGCAAGGCTAGGGGCAACTCCACCTTAACCTCCGGCGCGGCCTCGTCGCTGGGAGCTACCAGCGGGGCTGTGGCCACGCGGCAGCGAATGGTAAACCAGAACACGCTACCCTCACCCACACCCGAGAATACCCCGATTTCGCCTCCTAGGAGCTCGGCGAGTTCTTTGCTAATAGCTAGGCCTAGGCCTGTGCCACCAAAGGCCTTGCTTGGAGTCGTATCAAGCTGCGTAAAGCTGGTAAAGAGTCGCACTGCATCATCGGGCGAAATACCAATACCCGAATCCTGCACCGCAAAGCGCAGCGTGTGAAACTCGCCCTCGGTCGCCACCGACGACACTACTACGCTCACTGTGCCTTGAGCCGTAAACTTGAGCGCGTTGGCTACCAAGTTCGACAGAATCTGCAGCAAGCGCATCTCGTCAGTAATGATGAGCGGCGGCGTGTGCGAGGTGATGTGGTAGGTAAAGCGCAGGTTCTTCTGGCTGGCGCGGTATGCAAACAGCGAGTGCAGCCGCTCGAGCAGCCCGCGCAACACCAGCGGGGCCTCTTGCAGACGCAGCTTGCCAGCCTGGATTTTTGACAAATCCAGAATATCGTTCAAGATGGTGAGCAGCGCATCAGAGCTTTTGCGCAGAGTATCTACATAATCGGCCTGCTCGGCGCTCAGGCCGGTTTGGTGCAGCAGGTCAATCATGCCGATGATGCCGTTCATGGGCGTACGCAACTCGTGGCTCATGTTGGCCAAGAATTGCGTTTTGGCGGCCAGCGCGGCCTCGGCTTCTTCCTTAGCCAAGCGCAGGTCGTCCTGAATCTGGCGAATCTCGGTTACGTCGCGGGCGATGCCCTCGGTGCCACTCGGCGTGATGCGCGAGTTGATGAGCACCGTCACTGGGCGTCCATCCTGGTGGCGTAGCTGAATTTCGCGGTTGCGCAGCTCGCCGCCACGCTTCAGTTCACTGGGCAGTGTAAAGGGCTCTTCGGGTTGATAATAAAAATCTTGCACCGATTTGCCCAGCACCTCGCTCGGCTCGTAGCCTAGGATATCGCGCACCGAAGGGCTCACAATAGTGAAGAAGCCTTCGTCATCGGTGCGGTAATAAATGTCCTGGAACGACTCAAAAATTGAGCGGAATTTCTCCTCCTGCGCAGCTAGGGCCAACTGCGAGTTTTTGCTTTCAGTAATATCCTGTGCGCGGGCCGATACTTCCTCAAACGACCCGTCGGGCAGGTAGATGGGGTTGAGGCTAACGCTGCTCCAAATAGGATTACCTAGGGTGTCGGGCGTATTCACTTCGAACTGCTGCGGCTGGCCCTGGAGCGCCAGCTTGTAGTAGGTCGAAATAGTGTCGTGTGTTTCGGGCGCCGTCGTAATACGCTCGGTCTCAAACAAGTTCATGCCCGGTGCGGGCATCACACCGTTGCGGCGGAAGTAGCTGTCGGCGTAGTTGCGGTTGAACGACACGAGGTCACCGCGCCGGGTCACGCTCCATAGCAAGTGCGTGCCGCTCTCGAAAATAGCGTTGAGGCGAGCATTTTGCCGAGCTAGGTGCTCTTCTTGGCTTTTGCGGTCGATGGCCAGCGCCACCTGGCTCGAAATAAAGTGCAGAATGTCAAGGTCACTAGGCGCATAAGTATCGGCCCGGTCGTAGTCTTGCACAGCCAGCACCCCAATGGTGCGCTCGCCCACGCTAAGCGGAGCCACGAGCATTACCTCGGGCAGGCGCCCAAAGGCCGTAATGGTACCATCGTGCAATAGCGCCAGCAAGTCGGCCCGGCTGAAGTAGCGCGGCTGCCCCTGCTGAATCACGTATTCTGACACGCCCGACGAGAACGGCCGCGACGCCCCAGAGTTGAGCTGCGGATACTGGTCGATGTGGTAGGCGAAGCGTAGAATGGTGCGCTGGTCGTCACACAGAGCAATATACAGGTTGTTAGTTTCCAGTATCTTGCTTAGCTCACGATGGATAGCACCGTAAAGGGCCGGCAGGTCGCGCGCCGAAATGGCAAGGTTAGCAATGCTGTAATAAACCTTCTGCAGCCGCTCGGCCTTGATGCGGTCGGTAATGTCGTGCAGCACCACCCGAGCGCTGAGCGGCTGGTCCGGGGTGCGCACGCAGCTTACTGAGCCAATAAGGTGCACTGGCCGGCCCGTGCGCGTCATGAGCACTGTTTCAAGCTTGTTGAGGGCCTGGCCCTCGTAGAGCCGGCGCAACTGGTGCAGCAGCTTGGCGCGGTAATAGGGGTGAACAATGTCAGCCAGCGACCGGCTGGTGAGTTCGCTGGCCTGGTATCCTAGGGTTTCCTCGCCCGCCTTATTGATGAATAAGAACGAGTTATCGGCCTTTAGGTGCAGAATGAGGTCATGCGAGTCATTAAAAAACTCCTGCAGGTACGCTGGTGCCTCGGGGCTGGTAGTGCTAGGCATGTCCCGCACAGTACTCAGCTGATGGCCAGCGGCCCATAGGCCCGTCACTTGCCCATCGGCGTCGCGCAGCAATTGCTGCTGCCAGTGCAAGTGCACGAGCTGCCCATCGCGGCCCAGCAGGTCATGCTCGTAGTAAGGCTCGGCGGTCTGCTCGCGTAGTACTTGTAGCAGCTCCTGCTGCCGTTGCTCGCGGTAGCTTATTGGCGAGAAAAGCTCGTGGTATGATTGGCCTAGTACTTCAGCTCTCGTATAGCCCGTTAGGGTCAGCAATGTCTCATTAACCTCCACTAGCAGCCCTTGACGGTCGAGCAAGATATAAGCCAGCTGGAGCTGGTCGAGCAAGGCCGAGGCGGGGGGTAAGGTAGGGGAAGGGGGAGCTAAGAAACCTCGCATAATAGCCTATCGGCATCAATAATAACTACTAATTAAGCACGCAGCAGCTTACTAAAGCCTAAATTTGGGGTACAAATTCTGTTCTCACAATTAATTTTAGTATTCTGTTCGCTGTGGTCGCTTCTCTCACCTCGGCTCCACGCCTGGTTTTTGCCGTGACTACCGACCTGAATTACGACCAGCGCATGCAGCGGGTATGCGGTAGCCTAGCCAAAGCTGGCTATATAGTTGAGTTAATAGGTTGGCAGCGACCTAGTTCTGTAGCGCTAACTGTTCAGCCTTATAAGCAGCACCGCTTGCGTGGCTGGTTTCAAAAAGGTAAATTATTTTATCTAGAATATACTATACGTTTGCTCTGGTATTTGTTGCGTCGCCGGGCCGATGTGTGGGGCTGTGCCGACCTCGATGCTGCGCTGCCTATCTGGGCTAGGTCTAGGTTTGGAAGTCAATTGTTTGTGTACGATGCGCACGAGCTTTTTACCGAAGTGCCAGAGGTGGTAGGTAGGCCGCAAATACAACGTATTTGGCAGTGGGTCGAAGATTTTATTGTGCCTCGCGCCCAGCTGCGCTACACAGTAGGGCCCTCACTAGCCCGCTTATTTGAGCAGCGTCATGCAGGCTGTTTCTTCGCCGTGGTGCGCAATGTGCCTATGGGGTGGGAGAATAGCGCTACGCCCCTAGGTGACAGGCAGCAACCTCTAGCAGCGGTAAGCGCCGCTTTGGCTCTAGATGCTCAGCTCCAGGCACCAAGCACCCGCTATCAAGAGGCCCCCGTGCTTCTTTACCAAGGAGTGCTGAATGTAGGCCGTGGCCTGGCTCAGCTGCTCGACGCCATGCCGCAAGTGCCGGCGCGGCTGGTTATCTGCGGCGAGGGCGATTGTTCGGGCGAGCTGCGGCAGCACGCCGAGCGCTTGGGCTTACTGGCCACTGGGCAGGTTGAATTCCGAGGTTATGTACTGCCCGCCGAATTGCGGCAGCTCACGGCCCAGGCCACAGTAGGTATCATGCTGCTCGAAAACACTGGCCTGAGCTACTATTATTCGCTGGCCAACAAGTTTTTCGACTACGTGCAGGCTGGCGTGCCGCAGCTGTGCATCGACTTTCCTGAGTATCGCGCCCTCAATGCGCAGCACGAAGTGGCCGCGCTAGTGCCCGACCTGGGCCCCGCCACGCTGGTGGCCGAGCTAGCTCGCCTACTGCCCGGCGGGCAGCCCGGCGCCTATCACCGGCGCCTAGCCGCTAACTGCCGCCTCGCTCGCCACGAATGGAACTGGCAGCAGGAAGAAAAAACATTGATTGGTTTATATCAAACACTGTTGACGCGCGGCTAATGCCGTAGTGCGAATTTTGTATTGCACAGCTGCTGGGGCTCCCTAGGTGGCTGTGCACGTTACTATTTGTGTGTTACCCTATGCTTGCCCCCGATTTATTAGCTCAGTTGGCCCCCACGGCTACCGACCCGCGCCCTGTGCTGCTTGCCTTGGCTGGCCCCACAGCGGTGGGCAAAACCGCCCTGAGCGTGGCCCTTGCTCAGCAGTTGGGTACCGAAATTTTATCGGCCGACTCACGCCAATTTTTTCGCGAGCTTAGCATCGGCACCGCTAAGCCTACGGCTGAAGAAATGCAGGGTGTGCCGCACCATTTTATTGATTCGCACAGCATTACGCAGGACTATAGTGCTGGACGCTTTGCGGCCGATGCCCTAGGGGTGCTTGGCGAGCTATTTCGGTGCCTGCCGGTGGTGGTGCTTACTGGCGGCTCGGGCCTGTACCTGCAAGCTCTCACCGATGGGCTCGACGAACTGCCCGCCGTGGACCCCGCCGTGCGCCAAGGGCTACAGCACGAGCTACAGACCCTAGGGCTGCCCGCCTTGGTGGCCGAACTGGCCGCCACTGACCCCGTAGCCCACCAGCGCGTAGACCTGCAAAACCACCAGCGTGTGGTGCGCGCCCTCGAAATTACGCGTGGAACGGGGCGGCCGTTTTCCAGCTTCCACACGGGCCCGGTGGCAGCGGCGGCCACGGCCGCCGCGCGGCCTTTTCGGGTAGTAAAAGTGGCCCTGAACCGCCAGCGCGAGGTGCTCTACGACCGCATCAATCAGCGCGTGGAAGCTATGCTGTCGGCCGGCTTGGTAGCGGAGGTGGAGGGCCTAGTGTCCTACCGCCACCACCAGGCGCTGCAAACAGTGGGCTACCAAGAAATTTTTGGCTACCTAGATGGCAGTTATGACTACGCCGAGGCCGTGCGCCTACTTCAGCGCAATACGCGCCACTATGCCAAGCGCCAGCTTACTTGGCTGCGCCGCGACGCAGGATATCAGTGGGTTGACTTGAAATAAGAAAGCACCTTATGATTGAGGGAAGCCCCACGCAGCAATCGCACTTGAATGGGACCTAGGTGGGCTCATTCAGGTGCGATTGCTGCGTGGGGCTTCCCCGCAAAGTAGTTAGCTTTTACTGGCTCAGTGCTACACTGATAGGATTTCAACCATGCGCATAAAGCTCTGGTTGATAACCTTACGCTTGTGGATAGTGTCGTCAAAGGGCGTGTACATGAGCTTGCGGTCTACGATGCCGGCCATCACGTTTTTCATGCCATTCATGAGGCCTTCTACGGCCGCGATGCCGAGCTGCGAGGCCAACAGGCGGTCGGCCGCCGTGGGCGAGCCCCCGCGCTGAATATGACCCACGATGGTGACGCGGGTGTCGAGTTGAGGTAGGGCGGCTTTTACGCGGCGGGCCACGTTGTGCACGTTGCCTTCTTCCTCGCCCTCGGCCACTATCACGATAAACGAAGTTTTGTGGCGGCTGTAGCTGTTTTGCAGCGTCTCAATTACGGCCTCCACGCTCATAGCGGTTTCGGGCACCATCACGATTTCGGCGCCGCCGCCGATGGCGCACGGAATAGCGATATAGCCCGAGTCGCGACCCATTACTTCTACAAAAAAGCAGCGGTCGTGCGAGTCAGCGGTGTCCCGAATCTTGTCGATGGCCTCTAGGGCCGTGTTCACGGCCGTGTCGTAGCCGATGGTGTAGTCAGTACCGTAGAGGTCGTTGTCGATGGTGCCTGGTGCGCCTACGGTTGGAATGCCAAACTCCTGCTCGAAGATGGTAGCGCCCGTGAAGGTACCGTTGCCCCCGATGGCCACAAGGCCCTCAATACCGTTGTTGACGAGCTGGTCAAAGGCCTGCTGGCGGCCTTCCTTAGTCATGAATTTTTGGGAGCGGGCCGACTTTAGTATCGTGCCGCCGCGCTGCACGGTGTTGGCCACCGAGGCCGAATCCATGCGCACAAACTCGCCCTTAATCATGCCGCTGTAGCCCCGCATGATGCCGTATACTTCCAGCCCGTGGTACACGGCCGCCCGCACTACCGCGCGGACGCAGGCGTTCATGCCCGGTGCGTCGCCGCCGCTGGTGAAAACTCCAATTCGCTTCATAAAACCGGTTTCTTAAGTAGCGCCAGCTGGCCTCTAGCCAGGGCTGGCCGCCGTTAAGCTCGCAAAGGTCGTACGTGAGCGGCAGTTATTGAGTAGGGTTGAGGTTTTTCGCCGGACATTTTTATGGCGCTTGCGTATTAGTCTCATTGCCTATAGGAAAAGCGCTAGTTTATCACACTTTTTCTCCCTATTTTTCGGTCACTTCCCACCCGGCCCGCGGCCGAACATTCTCCCACCTCTTTTCTTCCGCTCTATGTTTGGTTTTTTCGAAAATGAGCAGGCCAAAAAAATTAAAGGCCATTTGTGTAATCTAGCCTCCCTGGCCAAGGCCGACGGGCACATTGACGACCGTGAGATGAATTTTATCATCACGGTTGGCAAAAAAAACGGCATGTCGGCCCCCAACGTGCGTAAGCTCGTGCTAGGTCAGACCAACTGCGATTCGGACATTCCAACCAACGACTCGGAGCGTTTCGACCAGATTTTCGACTTGGTCGATATGATGCTGGCCGACGGCATCGTGGATGAAACCGAAATGGACTTCTGCATTATGATGGCTGAGAAGCTCGGCTTCCGCAAAGCCATTGTGGGCGTACTGGTACGCAAAATCTCGCAAGGGGTGAAAGACGCTATGCCCCGCGAGCGCATCAAAGAAGAAAGTCTTTCTTTCTTGAACTACAACAACATACCACAGAGGTAAAACCACTGTCGGAGCCGCGGATTCTTCGGATGAGGCGGATTTTGCAGGGCACTGCTCCTGACATCACTAAACTAGAAAAGGCCGCCTAACTAGGCGGCCTTTTTTGCGAATGGTCGCGTTGTAAACAGCCGTACTACTTGCTGCTTACAAAATTCGCCTCATCCGAAATACCTTTTTTATTCTGTAGTGCCGACAGTGGCTTCAATGGCCCGCAATAGACCACCTAGGGCTTGGTCTATTTCCTCATCGGTGATGGTGAGCGGTGGGGCGATGCGCAGCGAGTTATCGCAGAACAAAAACCAGTCAGTGAGAATGCTTTCGTGGGCCAACGCTTGGTCGATAATGGGCTTGAGCACGTCAAACGATTCAAACTCCACAGCCATTAGTAAGCCTTGGTTTCGCACCTCTCGGATGGCCGGGTGCTGCAAGCCGGCTCGGATGCGGGCGGCTTTGGCGGCCACACCGGCCAGCAGATTCTCGTCCTGAATGACCTGGAGCGTGGCCAGGGCCGCCGCGCAGCTCACCGGGTGCCCACCAAACGTGGTGCAGTGCCCCAGGATGGGGTTGGTTTGGAAACCGACCATGATTTCGGGCGATGAGATGAAGGCGCCAATGGGCATGCCACCTCCCATGCCCTTGGCGCACACCAAGATGTCGGGCACAACGCCGAACTGCTCGAAGGCCCACTGCGTGCCCGTGCGCCCAAAGCCGCACTGAATTTCGTCGAGGATGAGTAAGGCACCAACTTCGGTGCAGCGCTGGCGCACAGCGCCTATATAGTCGGGAGCGGGCACCCGCACGCCGGCCTCGCCCTGCACGGTTTCAAGAATGACGGCAGCCGTGTGCTCGGTTATCAGTGCAAGGTCGGCCAGCTCGTTGTAGCGCAAGTGCGTCACGTCGGGCAGCAGCGGACGGTAGCTGTTCTTGAAGCCCTCGGAGCCGGTAATAGATAGCGCGCCGTGGGTGGAGCCGTGGTACGAATTGTAGGCCGACACCAGGCCGGTGCGGCCGGTGTGGCGCTTGGCCAGCTTGAGGGCGCCCTCGATGGCCTCGGCCCCTGAATTGGTGAAATATACCGTGTCGAGGGGAGCGGGCAGGGTGGCGGCCAGGGCGTGGGCCAGGCGGGCGGGTGGGGCCTGCACCAACTCGCCGTATACCATCAGGTGCAGGTATTTATCGAGCTGGTCGTGAATGGCTTGGAGCACCCTAGGGTGGCGGTGGCCTACATTGCTGACGCCGATGCCGGAGATGAGGTCAAGGATAGGCCGGCCTTCGGGCGTGTACATGAACACACCTTCGGCCCGCTCGATTTCTAGCAGGAGCGGGAAGCCGGAAGTTTGGGCCTGGTGGCGGAGAAAAAGCTGGCGGGGGGTTAGCATAACACCTACAAAGGTACCGCCAACCTAGGGCGGCCGCGGGCGGTTGTTAGGAAGAGGCCGGTATAACTTGGGCTGGCCTATGTACTAACTATGGAATACAGACAACTAGGCCGCTCGGGCCTGAAAATACCCGTGCTAAGCTATGGTACAGCCACTTTTGGGGGTGGTAATGAATTCTTTAAGGCCTGGGGTAACACCCAGGTAGAAGAGGCTCGCCGGCTGGTGGACATTTGCCTGGAGGCGGGCGTTAATCTCTTCGATACGGCCAACGTCTACTCGCAGGGTATGGCCGAAGAAATCTTAGGCAAGACCCTAGAGGGCCGTCGCCACGAAGTGCTTATCTCCACCAAGGCGACCTTTCCGATGGGCGAGGGGCCCAATGATTACGGTTCGTCGCGGGCGCATTTGGTGAAGGCTTGTGAAGACTCGCTACGTCGCCTAGGTACCGATTATATCGACATTTACCACATGCACGGCTTCGACACCCACACACCGGTCGAGGAAACCCTGCGCACCCTCGATACGCTGGTCCAGAGCGGCAAGGTGCGCTACATCGCGTGTTCCAACTTCTCGGGCTGGCACCTGATGAAGTCGCTGTCGGTATCGGAGCGCTATGGCTGGGCACGCTACGTGGGGCACCAGGCATACTACTCGCTTGCCAACCGTGAATTTGAGTGGGAGCTGATGCCCCTAGGTGTCGACCAGGGGGTGGGCACCATCGTGTGGAGCCCACTATCGGCGGGCTTGCTCAGTGGCAAGATTCGCCGCGGCCAGCCCATCCCAGAAACCAGTCGCCTGGCGCAGGGCGGTAGCCAGGGCCCCAAGGTGCCCGACGACCTGCTGTTTGGCATCATCGACGCACTTGATGCGGTGGCCGCCGAAACCGGCAAAACCGTGGCCCAGGTGGCGCTCAACTGGTTATTGCAGCGCCCCACGGTGGTCAACCTCGTGATTGGGGCGCGCAACGAAGAGCAGCTGCGACAGAACCTAGGCGCCGTAGGCTGGAACCTGACGCCCGCGCAAGTGGCGCAGCTCGATGCGGCCAGCGCCACGCCACCCATCTATCCCTATTGGCATCAGCGCGGCTTTCCGATGCTTGGTGAGCCGGTGGTGTAGGTAGCAGCAAATAAGCGAGGTAGCGCCGCATACCTGGGGGCTCTACCTCGCTTATTTGCTGAAAATACTTGATTGCTAACTAAAAAGGTTGAGCTACCTAGGTTCTGGTAGCGCATCGGCTTGGTTGGGGCCGCCCACGCGCCGCAGCACCTCCTTCGTAAAGTCTCGCTCGGCTTGGTAGAGCTGGGCTACCTGGCGCAGTGAAAGCACTTTCTGCACCCGCTCGAAATAATCTTTTTCCAGATTCAGCTGCTGCTGGCGAATGGCAAAATCCTGGTTGAAATTTTCGCGCAGCTGCGCGTCGCTCAGGCTCGCGTTGTCGGCATCGCGGCGCAGTAGGCGGGCCGAGCGGTTGAGGTCACGGCGCTTGCCAATAAATTCATTGTAGATGGGCCAGAACCGCTGAGCTTGGTCTTGGGTCAGCACCACGCGGGCCGTGATGAAGGCAATGCGGGCATTATCGAGCTGCGTGAGGCGTCGGCCGGCCGGCTGGTTTAGCCCGCCGCGCGGGCGCACCTGCGCCCGCGCCGGCTGGGCAGCCAGCGCTAGCAAGCAGCAGCCAAAAAGAAAAGAGCGTAGTATATTCATAAACAGTAACTAAGAAACCTAGAGCAACGCAGCTTCATCGGTGGGCTGAGCATCGAGGGCGTCGGCTAGCTCGGGGGCCGAGGGGTGCAGGTAGTGATGGGTAATACCTAGGGGGCGTGCAGGCAGTTCGGCCAGGTCCGTCAGGTCGAGGTGGGCTTCGCTGGCTAGGTAGTCCACGAGTTCTTCCTGCGGCACGCCGTCGAGGCCCGCAGCTACGCTAGGCTGCCGCGCGGGCCCTGCGCCCAGCCATAGCGACGCCGCAAACGTGCCCAGCAGCAGCGTAGAAGCCAGGCTGGTGCGCACGTAGGCCGGGGCTTGCCGCAGCCAAGTGGCTAGCTGCCAAGGGCGAGTTGGCGCGGCTACCTGCGCCATCACGCGGGTGGGTAGCTGCTCGAAGTAGCCCGCCGGCGGCGCGCTCAGCGGCTGGGGCCAGCGGCGCGGGTGCTGGTCGAGGCGGAACGAGGGTTTCATATAAGGATAAGATGAAAATTCTGACCTAGGGTTTAATTAGCGTCATCAGAAGAATAGCCTCGCATGTCGGCGGCCGTCACGTAGTCCTCGATTTTGCGCACGGCGTGATGGTAACTAGCCTTGAGGGCGCCTACGCTGGTGCCGGTGACCTCGGCCATCTGCTCGTAGGGCATTTCGTCGTAGTAGCGTAGGTTGAACACCAGGCGCTGCTTATCGGGCAGGCGCAGGATGGCTTTTTGCAGCTTCAGCTCGATTTCGTCGCCCGCTACGGCGGGGTCGGCCTCCAGCTTGGCTGCCAGCTCAGCGCCCACGTCGTTGAGGGGCAGGAAAAACTTGCGCCGCTTGCTTTGCAAAAAGCTTAGGCATTCGTTGGTGGCGATGCGGTAAATCCAGGTGAAAAGCTGGGCATCCTGCCGAAAGTCGCCTAGGTGCTTCCACACCTTCACAAACACGTCTTGCGTGAGGTCGTCGGCATCGGCGTGGTCAATTACCATCTTGCGCACGTGCCAGTACACCTTCTGTTGGTACTTGCGCACGAGCTGATTAAACGCCAGATTGCGGCTGGCGGGGTCTTGAAATTTGGCGAGGATTTCGTGGTCTTCCAAGCGCGGAGTGGGGCGAGCGGGCTGGTTAGACGACGGGAATAGCGCCGGGTTTAATGTACTACCTCACTGGTCGCGTCGAGTCCGCTGCAAGCGGCGTCCTTCTGTTGCCGCTTTATCCTTTGGGAGCAGCCAGGCAAACCACTCGACTAGAGGGAGGAATACATCAAGCAGGAAATTCTCCTGAGCAGCAGGCCCCATTACCGCCCAAAAATGGCTACCGAAGTCGTCTGAGCCGAGCGGATGGTGAAGTTGCGCACATCGGTAAACTTGCTGCCGGTGCTAGTGGCCGTGCGAAACACCAGCCGATACGTGCCCGGCTGCAAGGCTAGGTTGACTTTGCTGCTAGTTTCGGGCAGGTTAGCTACCCAGGTTTGGGAGTCGTCCGAATCGACCTGGTAGATGCTGCCATGGCCCTTCAAGTCGCTGGTAATGTTGAGGGTGCCAGGCGCAGGGTAGGTGAGGGTGCTAGTCATTCCCTGCCGCACGCTGATGCGCTGCACCGTGCGCGGCAGCGTCAGCAGCTCCACTTCGTAGTTGCCAGCTAGCAGCTTTTGCTTAGCGCCGAAGGGTAGGGCCACTACTGTAGCGCCCGCTGGCGTGCGCACCACCGCCTGCACCGGCCCCCCGTAGGGGTTGGGACTGAGGTTAGGCCCTTGCAGAGCTAGCGTACCCTGTGGTGTCTTATAGTTCAGTACGTTAGCCTTGCCGGGCTTGATAACAAGGTTGGCTTGACGCACGGGCGGCAGCGTATTGATAACCAAATCGTAGCTCTGCAAAGCGTCAATAGCGAGCTCATCGGCCTTGCCCGCAGCGTCGCGGTAGTGCACATAGTTGTACTCAGGCTGGCCCGTGACGTTGTTAATGAACGTCATATTCACGTTCGACTCCACGGCGCGGCCGGCCTCGTCGGTCAGGTTTACGGCCACCGTCGTTTTAGCCAGCGTTTGGGCGATTACGTCGTTGAGCACCGTTTTGAAGGTCTTGACCTCGGCCGCGTTATAGTAGCGACCTAGGCAGTCCAGCGCCTTGCCAAAATCCTTCTGGGCCCCGATACCAATCACGAAAGGCTTTAAAAAGATATGCTTGCGCTGCAAGGCCAGCGACGTAGCGCACGGGTCGCCCTGGCACGACTCTACCCCGTCGGTGATGAGCAGAAGTACGTTGCGCGATGTCTTATCAATTGGAAAGTCATTGGCCGACTGCCCCAGCGAATACGTGATGGGCGTGTTGCCCTGCGCCTTCAGCGTCTTGAGCTTGGCCTTGATGGCGGCGGCGTTCTTAGGTGCAAAGGGCACTTCCAGGCGCGAGTCCTCGCAGTTTTGCTCGGAATTGGGGCTTTGGTGGCCATACACACGCAAACCCAGCTCTAGGTTGGGGTAGGCGTTGAGTGAGTCGGCCATCTTGGCCAGTAGGCGCTTGGCCACTTCCCAGCGCGGCTGGCCTTCCCAGGGCGCCATCATCGAGCCCGACGCATCGAGCAGGAAGAGCAGGCGCGTAACCTTGGGCCGCTCGGGCGGCGCGTTTTGCGCCCGAGCGGCCGAGGCCGACAATAGCAGCGCCAAGGCGCTGATGAATAACCAGAAGAAGCCGCGAGAGGATAGGGTGGGACGAAGGCGCGGCGCGGTGCAGAAAGCCAGGTGCATAGGCGCAAGGTAAGCAAAAAGCTGGCTCAGCGGCCCGATTATTTCAGCAATTGCGCGGCGTGTTCCTTGGTGTCGGGGCGCTTGATTACGCGGGCTATCACACCATTTTCGTCGAGCAAAAACGTGGTGCGTACGGTGCCCCAGTAGGTTTTACCGTAGTTTTTCTTTTCCTGCCACACGCCGTAGGCCTGTACGATGGCTTTGTCGGCATCGGCCACCAGCGGAAAGCCTAGGTCATATTTCTGGGCAAACTTGCCGTGCGAAGCTGCGTCGTCGGTGCTCACACCCACTACCTTAATGCCTTGGGCGGCCAGCTGCATTTCATTGTCGCGCAGGTTGCAGGCCTGGGCAGTGCAGCCGGGCGTGTCGTCTTTAGGATAAAAATAGAGGGCTACCTTCTGGCCACGCAGGCTGCTCAGCGTGAAAGGATTGCCGTGCTGGTCGGGAGCGGTGAAATCGGGGGCGGGGGTGCCGGGTTCGGGAAGCATATGGAGATTTTTAATCAAGTGAATTGTAGCTGTCTACTGCGAAGCTTGCGCCAACCTTTCCGCGGAAAGACGGAGCGCGGCTAGCACATTACAACGCCAGCGGAATAACCCGCTCGTTGCCGGCCTGGTCGGTCAGGCGCAACTCGGCGGCGCCGTGCAGCGCCGGGGCATTCGGGTCGTTCGCCACGGTAAATAGCGTGCTGTTCTTGTGCTCATAGCGCAGCAGTCGGAAGCGCCCGCCCACGAAAAGTCGGTACGAGGCCAGCCCCGACAAGTCGTCGCCGACCCGAAACAGCAGCTGGCCGCCCGGCTTACCTAGGAGGCGGGCTTCGGGTGCCTTGGTGTCGGTGTAGAGGCGGTATTGACCAAAAACCTTGGTGTTGAACGACACCTGCTGGCCGCTTTCGTCCCACTTGCCGCCCACGTAGGCGCGGCCCCCCTTGGCCGTGACGCTGTACACGGCCGTGCGCTCGCGGTCGGCGGGTGGGGTAGTGGTTTTGAGAGTAACCCGCAGCGGTAGGTAGAGTGGCGTGAGGGCCGAGCCTACCACCCAGGTTTCGGGCGCGGCAGCGGTAGCGGGGCGGTATGCGGTACTCAGGTAAAGCGGCGAAAACAGCGTTTGCGGCCCAAAAACCAAGTTGAGGTGCGGCGTCGTGTAGCTGGTTTCCTGGCCTGCTGGTATCATCACTTGCCGGTCGAACCGCTTCGACACCTCCCCTAAAACCAGCGAGTCGGGCAGGCCAGCGCGCAGGTCGTAGAGGTAGGTAGTTTCGCGGCCCTTGCGGTAGCTGGGGCGCAGAGCTAGCTCGCGGCCGCTGCGGCGCAGTATTAAGTTGGCCGGCACATCGGCGGTGTCGAGGGGCGCATTAGTTACCACGGCGCGCAGCAGGTTGCGCGTGATGTCGTAGCGCAGCAGCGGCTTGGCAGTAGGGGTAGGGGCCGGGGCTGGGGTAAGCGCGGCGTAGTCTTCGGTGGGCTCGCCGCGCAGCACCAGCCGCGCCGTAGCCTTGTTATTGTAGGAGTCGGCCAGCTCATACTCAATAGTATACACCTTGCCAGGCTCCACCGTTAGCTTGCCTTGGCCTAGGCCGGGCGGGGTGTAGAATGGCAGGTCGTTGCCTTCGTCTACCCACAGCTTTTGCAGCATGCGGCCCGCCTGCATGTGGTAGGCGTAGTCCACGAAGTTATTGACTTGCCGCGAGCCGTTCGGAAACGGCACCGCGTCAATAACGTGCTGGTAGTGCGGCTGCCCGTTCACGCGCACCGTCACGCGCTGGATGCCATTCTTGTTCCAAGCCTGGTCAAACCGGTCGAAGCCTTGCAGCAGTAGGCCCACCTGGCCCACGCACGCCACAGTATCCGGAAACACCGTGTTGGCACCCGGCAGCGGCTGCGCCTTGGGCACCAGCACCGCCCGCTCAAACTGCCCCCGCACCCGTGCCGTGATGGCCAGCGGCTCCACCGCTAAGGCTTGTAAAATGGGCCCTAGGTGGTCTTGTATCTCTGGAAAGCCGCCCCACTGCAAGGGATTTAACTGGCGGTCCTGGCCGTCGCGCACTTCCCAGTGCACGTGCGGGCCGGCCGAGCCACCGGTGTTGCCCGATTTGGCTACGATGTCGCCGCGCTTCACCGGAAATTGGCCGGGCTTGAAAAATAGCTCCAGTTCATAGGTCTGCTTTTCGTACTGCTGGCGGCGCAGCTCGGTCAGCACCGGGTCCAGAAACTCATTGAGGTGGCCGTATACCGTCGTCAACCCATTGGGATGCGTGATATAGAGTACGTTGCCGTAGCCAAACGACGACTGCTTGAGGCGCGAAATGTAGCCATCGGCCGCCGCGTACACGGGCTTGTTGATGACGCTAGCCGTCTTGATGTCGAGCCCGCCGTGGAAGTGGTTGGGCCGTAGCTCGCCCATGCTGGCAGCTAGAAAGTTCTGCTGGCCCGGCATAATGGGCAGCAAAAAATAGCCCGGCGCCACTGCCACGGTTGTGGCCGCCGTGGCCGGCCTGATGGGGCCGCTCACTTTGTGGCTGGTGGTGTCGTCGCTGCCATCGTCCTGGCCGTGGCTAACGGTAGATAGCAATAGCAACCCGCCTGCAACCGACCACCCAAGCCGGCGCATAAATTTGATAGTCAGCAAAATAAATAACTTCTAGGGCAGGCCAAGGCTTGCCGTATTCCTGCTTAAGTAATGGGACCTAGGGCGCGGGGAGGGGGCGAGCCCACTGCCTACCGCACGGCCACGTTCAGTATTTTCTCGTCTTCTAGGTAGCCTACGAGCTGGTCGCCGGGCTGCACAGGGCCCACGCCGGCGGGCGTGCCCGTGAAGAGTAAGTCGCCTTGCTTGAGGGTGATGTAGCGCGATACGAAGCTGATAATCTTGGCAAATGGATGCAGCATCAGACCCGAATTGCCCTGCTGGCGCACCTCGCCATTCACCTCCAGCCGGAAGTTGATGTTGCTAAAATTGGTGAACTCGGTGGCGGGCTTGAAGGTAGGCGAGAGCGGGGCCGAGCCATCGAAGGCCTTAGCCAGCTCCCAAGGCAAGCCCTTTTTCTTCAATTCGCTTTGCAGGTCGCGGGCCGTGAAATCGATACCTAGGGTAATGGCGTCGAAGTAGGTGTGGGCAAATTGCTCCTCGATATGGCGGCCGTTTTTGCTGATGCGCAGCACTAGCTCCAGCTCATAGTGCACATCCTTGGAAAAGTCGGGGTAGAAGAAGGGCTGGCCGCGCTGAATAAGCGCTGTTTCGGGCTTAAGAAAGATGACAGGCGCGGTGGGCGTTTCGTTTTGAAGCTCGGCAATGTGGTCGGCATAGTTGCGGCCGATGCAGATGATTTTCATAAGACGGGGCGGAGAAGAAGGGGCAGAAGGCAGAGAACGAGGAAAAAATTGGATAGTATATAGAAGAGTTGGTTTTTTTCAAGATATGGCCTTTTCTTCGTAGTAACCGCTCGCTCAAGCTGGCTTTATACCCAAAGCACAAAGTAAACATTCTCCCCGTCTGGTTGCGTATAGCTACCACCCGCATCTTGCCGGCATTGGCCCCAAATCTGCCACCTAGGCGGCGCGGCGTTCGCTATTCTTTCTTTCCCAAAACCCGACCTTGTATGTTATTCAAAAAAGCTATTGTTGCCGCGAGTATTGCCCTGTTGGCTGGTTGTACTACGGTGCCCATCACTGGGCGCCGCACTCTCAACCTAGTATCAGACAGCGAAATGAATTCGCTGGCTATGACGCAGTATAAGGAAACGCTGACCACGTCGAAACTGTCGACTAACTCGGCCGATGTGGCGATGGTGCGGCGCGTGGGGCAGCGCATCCAGGCAGCCGTCGAAAAGTACTTCCGCGACCAGGGCCAGAGCGACCAGCTTGCAGGCTACCAGTGGGAATTTAACCTTATCGACGACCCTAAGACCGTAAACGCCTGGTGTATGCCCGGCGGCAAAGTAGCCGTGTACACCGGCATTCTGCCCATCACGCGCGATGAAACCGGCCTAGCTGTAGTGATGGGCCACGAAATAGCCCACGCCGTAGCTAAGCACGGCTCGGAGCGCATGAGCGACCAGATGCTGGCGCAGCTGGGTACCTCGGCCATCTCAACGGCCCTCACCAAAAACCCAGCCGCTACCCAGAGCATTTTTGCCAGCGCCGTGGGCACCGGCACGCAGTTGGGCAGCCAAGTACTGCTACTCAAGTTTAGCCGCAACCAGGAAAGTGAAGCCGACCACCTAGGGCTCATTTTTATGGCCATGGCGGGCTACAACCCCGCGCAGGCCATTCCATTCTGGCAGCGTATGGCGGCCCAAAGTCAGAACTCGACCCCCGAATTCCTGTCGAGCCACCCCGCCGATGCCACCCGCATTGCCGATATCGAGCGCTTACTGCCCGAGGCGCAGAAGTACTATAAGCCGCGATAGGTGTGCCGGCAGCGTGATAAATTATTGAAAATTATATAGTAAGCATAATCATTAGTTCGTTGTACTTGTCCATCTTTATTTTATTAACTTTTAGTATATCAACATGTTATTGATGCGCGTTTTACCTCGTCTGCTAGGCATTGGGTTGCTGGGCCTGCTGGCGGGGTTGCTGCTGCTCACCTCGTGCGAAGCCACCCGCACCCGCGAGCGCAGCGACCCTACCCGCGAGGCCCAGCGCCTCACTGATGAGGCTGCTGCCCGGGCCGCCCGCAGCCGCCAAATAGCCCAGGTAAACGAGTCCGGCCCACCTACTTTCAAAATGGGGCAGGCGGTGCTCGCGGCCGCCTTCATTCGGGAGTTTAACGATGGCACGGTGGTCGATAAAGTGCTCGTGCGTCCTTCACCTAGTGCGCCTAAGGAGAAAGCTACCTATTATCTGGTAGGCATGGGTTTGCGCGATGGGCATTTTCGGGCCATGGCACTACCCCTGCGCGACACCGGCAACGGGGCGCTGCTGCTGACGCCCGATGCCGAGCGCTACGTACTCACGGGCAATGGCTGCCCTACTTGCTTTTTCGATTTTGAGGGCAGCCGCATTATCGGCTCGTCATGCGGCGACAACTCAGGCGGCAACAGCTGCGCCTTTCAAGTGCTGAATGAAAATGCATTTTTCCCCGTCAAATGAAACCGACTACTAAGTGGCTGCTTCGCTTTTCGCTCGCCGCCCTCGCCATACTGCTAGCCAATGACAGCGGCCGACCTAAACCCCAAAAGCCCACTAACTAGTGGGCTTTTGTACTGCGTATTGTGCACGAAAGAGCTAGCTCGGAGAGGCTGCTGCTAGATGCCGGGTTGGGCGGCGGTCCAATGCACCGTAAAGGTGGTGCCTTCGCCCGGGGTGCTAGTCACCTCTAGGTGCCCGCCCCGGCTGGTTAAGATGCGCTGCACTAGGTACATGCCGACGCCGGCTCCTGGCACGTGCGTATGCTGCCGAGTAAAAGGACGGAAGCCTGGGCTGTGCGGCGAGGGCACGACCATACCTAGGCCATTGTCTTGCACCGAAAGCACGGGCTGCCCATCGTGCAGGTAGCTACGCACCTGAATGTGAGCTGGGCGCTCGGGATGGGCAAACTTGAGGGCGTTGCTGAGCAAGTTGTGGAGGATGGAGCGCAGGTTGGCGCGGCCATAGTGCAAGGTAGGCGCGCCGTCGAGGTCGAACTCCAGCGTGGCGCCCGCTTGCACAAACTGTGCGCGCAGGCCCATCAGTATCTCGTCGGCAATGCTGCGCAGGTCGAGGCGCTCGGCAGGCGCCGACAAGCCACGCTGGTCTTGCACGGTGGCGGCTAGGTCCTGAATAGTGAGCTCAAGCTGCGCCAGGGCATCCTCCACCATGTGCAGCATAGAGTTGGCCTGCGGGTCGTCGAACGAGGCCACGCGTGACAGCTCCTCAAACAGGCCGCGCAGGTTGATAAGCGGCTGGCGCAGGTCGTGCGAAGCCGTGTACACGAAGGTGTCTAAGTCGTGGTTGGTGCGGGCAAGCTCGTTGTACTGGGTTTGCAGCACTTCGCGTAGGCGATGCTGGTCATCGACATCGGTGCAGGCTCCAAACCAACGCAAGCCCTGCCCGTCGGCCAACTGCCGCGCCCGAATGATGTGCCAGCGATACTGCCCGTCGTGGCGGCGCATCCGAAATACTCCTTCAAAGGCCTCGCCCGTGGCCATGCTGTGCACCCATTGGCGGGCCGCTTCGGCCTGCTCACTCGGGGCCAGCAGGTTTACCCAGCCTGTGGGGCCTAACTCCTGCTGGGTCAGGCCGGTGTACTCGCCGGTGTGGCGGTTGTAATAATCAATAAAGCCCTCGGCGGTCGCCGTCCAGATGAGCTCCGGAATACTATCGGCCAAGAAGCGCAACTCGGCCTCGCCCCGGCGTAGGGCTTCGGTAAGCTCGCGTTGGTCGTGAATTTCGGTGAGGGCGCCGTGCCAAAACACTGGCTCGCCGGGCGTGTGCAGCTGCTCGGGCAGGGCACGGCTCAGCAGCCAGCGGTACTGCCCATCGTGGCGGCGCAAGCGGTACTCGTAGCTCCAGCCAGTACCCGCAGCGCGGGCCGCTTCCGACTGGTAAAGCACCCGGAGCCGGTCGTCGGGGTGAATGAGTAGCGGCCAAATAGCATCCACTGCCGCCGTAGGCGGCTGCCCCGTAAAGTAGTACCACTGCGGACTCACGTATTCGTAGTGTCCTTTGGCATCGACCGTAAACGTGATTTGAGGCACGGTTTCGGTGAGCACACGTAGGCGGGTGTCTAGGCGGCGGGTTTCGACTTCTAGGCGGTGGGCCTGCTGGCGCGCCTCCTCCTGGGCCGTGACATCCACCGCAAACAAAAGCAGGCCGCTAATAACATCGCCGGTTTCGCGGAAGGGCTCCAGCGTCAGGTCGTAGTAGCGGTTGGGAGAGTCGGGGCCGGGTAACGCCAGGCAGTACGCCTTAGCCATAAACGGCCGCCCCGACTCGTACACGCGCTGCATGACATCGAGCAAGTCGGCCGCCAAAAAACCTGGGTGCTTGGCAATGGGCGTGCCCTCTGGGGCTGGGCCCCCGAGTACGGTCTCCATCGCCTCATTTACAAAGCCATAGCATAGCTCAGGGCCCTGTAGCGTAGCCACGCCAGCTGGCATGTGGCGCAGAATTGTTTGTTCAGAGTGCTCGCGCATGAGAAGGGTAGGGTAAGCCGGCCCCCAGACGCGCCCGGCGGGCACTCCAAGGGCTGGCCAGCGTCTAGGCTGGGTCTAGGCCAGCAGTAGGCGCGGGAGCTTGTGGTGGTGTGGCACCACCAAAAACAGCTAGCCGCACCAAGTCGATAAGCATTGCATCGGCGATGCTGAGCGTGCTAGGTGGCGCAGGCACGTGGTGCGGCAATAAAAAGCCCTGCAATGTCTCAAACGCTACCGGCTCGAGCGGATGAAAGGCCATCGACCAATCGGCGAAGCTGCGAGCCGTTATGGGCTTGTCGATGAGCTTCTGCACGTGCGAATGGCGGCCATCGCGCGAAATGCGGGCAAATAAGGGCTCTATTACTTCGGGCTCACCTTCGAAAAGCTGGGCAATATTGCCATGGCTATAAAAAAGAATGCCTGTAATGTGATGGTGCTCGTTGTCGCGGCGGCACTGCGTCAGCAACTCGTGCAAGTCCTCGTCGGTGAGGGGACGCACAGCGCGGCTGATGTAGGCAATATGATGCATAGAACGGAGATGAAAGAGCAATTTAGCTAGATAAGCTGAACTGGTTCGCTACTTACGTAAAAACTTATACCTAGGGACATGGAAAATTCATGTCCCTAGGTACTGTTCTGCTTAGTGCTGCCCCACCACCTCAGCCGCCAACCCAGCCAGGTCTAGCCCATCAAAGGTGCCTGAGGTCATGAGCAGCAAATTAGTATTGGGCCACGATTGCGTGCGCAGGAAAGCGGCCAGGGCTTGGCTATCGGTGAATACGCGCAGGTCGGGGCGCTGAAAAGCCGCCGCCACCGCCTCAGGAGCCAGCGGGGGCAGGCGCTTGTGCTCCAGCACATGGGGATTAAAATACACCACCGCCACATCGGGTGCGTCGAAGCAGTGTGCGTATTGGGGCAAAAACTCTGGGTTGAGCGAGCTAAACGTGTGCAACTCGAGGCAGGCCACCAATTGCCGCTCCGGAAACTGTTTTATTAGGGCTTGGGCCGTGGCGCGCAGCTTGCTGGGCGCGTGGGCAAAATCCTTGTACACTACCGACCTAGGGCCGGCCTGCACCAACTCGAGGCGCCGCGCGGCACCCTTAAAGCTCGTGATGGCTTGGTAAAAGTCTTTGCCCTTGATGCCCAATTGCTTGCAGACTTCCTTAGCCGCCGAGATGTTGCGCAAGTTGTGCTCGCCAAACACTTGGATGGGTACTTCGTCGTCGCGCTTGGTGAGCAAGAATGTCTGGCCGTTGCGAATAACGTGCTCATGCGGCCCGTAGCCCACATAGGTAACGTCGGGGCTGGTCGGCACGGCCACGAGCTGGGTTTGCTCGTCATCGCGGTCGTAGATGAGCACGCCGGCCTTGGGTGTTTGGCGAGCAAAAATCTCGAACTGCTCGCGGTAGATTTCCTCGGTCGGAAACACGTTAATGTGGTCCCAGCTGATACCCGAAATCACGCCGATGTGGTGCTGATAGAGGTGAAATTTGGGGCGTCTATCCACCGGCGAGGAAAGGTATTCGTCGCCTTCAATGATGATAATCGGCGCGTCGTCGGTTAGCTGCACCATTAAGTCGAAGCCCGCTAGCTGCGCACCCACGGCGTAGTCAAACTGCCGCCTGTGGTAGCGCAGCACGTGCAGAATGAGCGCCGTAATGCTCGTTTTGCCGTGCGAGCCACCAATAACCACGCGCTGTTTGTCCTTGCTGGCTTCGTAGATATACTCAGGGAAGGAGTAGATTTTGAGCCCCAGTTCCTGGGCGCGCAGCAGCTCGGGGTTGTCGGGCCGAGCGTGCATGCCCACGATGACGGCCGCCAGCCCCGCGTGAATTTTTTCGGGAAACCAGCCTTCGGCCGCAGGCAGCACGCCAGCGTTACCTAGGCGGGTGCGGGCTGGCTCAAAAATCTCGTCGTCGGAGCCCGTGACGTGGGCGCCGCGCTGGTGCAGGGCCAGCGCCAAGTTGTGCATGATGCTGCCGCCAACGGCAATAAGGTGAATACTTTCCAAGTGGTGGGGTAGCTAGGGGCGAGGCGCGGGCCAGGCCGAAAATGCCCGGGTGGCCCGCCTTGTTGAGGAGGCGAAAATACGGCTGCGCCGGTGGCCCTAGGTCGCCCAGGGCCGCTTGCATACTAAAAAGAAACCGATTATTCACACTTTCTTTTCGAACGCTTACTGGTTAGTTTTGTTAGTTCGGGCCCTCCCCGGCCCCGCCAGCGCGGACTACTTGCGTTGAGCGTCCGCGCTGCTATTCTATCTTTTGCCTCCCGCTTCCCTCCCGCCATGAACGACCGTATGGACGACCGCCTCAAGCAATCTGCGGCCCGCGCCGCTGCCGCCTTCCAAGGCGTGCGCGGCACTCGCGTGCCCGTGCCTACGTCGCCCACCGGCAAGCTGCCCCCGCAGCGCCTCGAAATGGAGGCGGCCGTGCTCGGCGCACTTATGCTAGAGAAGGATGCGCTCACGACGGTCGTAGACATTCTGAAGCCGGTGAGCTTTTACAAAGAAGGTCACCAGCGCATCTACAAGGCCATCAGTAACTTGTTCGACAAGTCGGAGCCCATCGACCAGCTCACCGTAGTGCAGGAACTGCGTGAAATGGGCGAGCTCGAAGCCGCGGGCGGTGTGGGCTACGTGGCCGGCTTGACGATGCACATCAACTCGGCCGCCAACATCGAGGCACACGCCCGCGTGATTCTGGAAGCGGCTATCAAGCGCGAGCTTATTCGCACGGCTACCGACATTCTGCGCGACGCCTACGAAGAAACCACCGACGTATTTGAGCTGCTTGACTCCACGGAGAAGAATATCTTCCAGGTGTCGGAGGACAACATGCGCAAGGGCGTGGACTCGATGCAGGACTTGATGGTGAAAGCCATCAAGGAGCTCGAAGAAAAGAAGCACCAAAAGGACGGCCTCACGGGCGTGCCCACCGGTTTCTCGGCCCTAGACCGCGTCACGAGCGGCTGGCAGCCATCTGACCTTGTGATTGTGGCGGCACGCCCCGGCATGGGCAAGTGTCTCGCGAAGGGCACGCGAGTAGTCATGTTCGATGGCACGCTGCGCAACGTGGAAGACGTGCAAATAGGCGACCTGCTGATGGGCGACGACTCGACCCCGCGCCGGGTGCTGAGTTTGGCCCGCGGCCGCGAGAATATGTACTGGGTGCGCCAAAATAAGAGCGACGACTACCGCGTAAACGAAAGTCACATCCTGTCGCTCAAGCGCTCGCGCAACGAGGGCCCGCACCGCCACGGCGATGTGCTTAACATTGAAGTGCGCGACTGGCTGAAAAAAAGTCCCAAGTTTCAATCGAACTACAAGGGCTATAAAGTGGCCGTGGAGTTTATCGAACAAGCGCTGCCGCTCGACCCGTATTTCCTAGGGGTGTGGCTGGGCGATGGCGCGTCAGGTAACTCCCGCATTACTGGGCAGGACGCCGAAATTATTGACTACCTGCATGAGTACGCTGGCGACCTAGGGCTACAGGTAACGACCGGCGTGGTAGCCGACCGCTGCAACAGCTACGGCATCACGCGGGGCCGGCGGGGCGGTAGCCTAGCCCAGTACTCGGTGCAGGACGAACTGCGCCAGCTAAGCGTATTGCATAATAAGCACATTCCGCAGCGCTACCTCATCAACTCGACTGCCAACCGCCTGCGGCTGCTGGCTGGCCTCATCGACTCGGACGGGCACCTCGACCCCGTGAGCAACGGCTACGAGATTACGCAGAAGAACCTAGAGCTGGCCCGGCAAATCAAGTTTCTGGCCGACTCGCTGGGCTTCCGCACGTCGCTAAAAACAAAGCGCGCCGCAATCGCCAAAATTGGCTACGAAAGCGAAGTGTACCGCGTGCGGATTTACGGCGACATCGAGCGCGTGCCGGTGCGCGTGGCCCGCAAAAAAGCTCAGCCTTGGGTTTCGCCTGTCGATTGGCGCCTGACGGGCATCTCGGTCGAGTTCGACAAGGAAGACGACTACTACGGCTTCGAAATTGACGGCAACCACCTGTTTTTGCTGGCCGACTGCACCGTGACGCACAACACGGCCTTCGTAGTGTCGGCGATGCGTAACGCAGCAGTCGATTTCAAAAAACCGGTGGCCATTTTCTCGCTCGAAATGTCGTCGCTCCAGCTCGTCAACCGTCTGATATCGGCCGAGGCGGAGTTGGATTCGGAGAAAATCAAAAAGGGCAATCTGGCCGACTACGAATGGTCGCAGCTCAACCACAAGATTTCGTCGCTTTCTACCGCCCCGATTTATATCGACGATACGCCAGCGCTCAGCATCCGGGAGCTGCGGGCCAAGTGCCGGCGCCTCAAGTCGCAGCACGATATCCAGCTCATTATCATCGACTACTTGCAGCTGATGAGCGGCAACGATGGGGGCAAGGGTGGCAACCGCGAACAGGAAATTGCCAGTATTTCGCGGGCGCTTAAGGGCATTGCCAAAGAGCTGAACGTGCCGGTTATCGCCCTGTCACAGCTCTCGCGCTCGGTAGAGACGCGGGGCGGCGACAAGAAGCCCCAGCTAAGTGACCTGCGTGAATCAGGTTCTATCGAGCAGGACGCAGACATGGTTATCTTCTTGTATCGCCCTGAGTACTACAAGATTACCGAAGACGAAATGGGTAATCCTACCCAGGGTATGGGTGAGGTTATCATTGCCAAACACCGGAACGGCTCGCTCGAAACGGTGCAGCTCAAGTTCATCGGGCGCTTTACCAAGTTTGCCGACCTCGACGGCTTCGATGGGGGCGGGGCCGGTGGTTTTGGCGATGCCTCATACTCGCCCAATGCCCTGCCAGGCAGCAGTTTCGACAACGAAGGGCCAGCCGGCGGCGATGCGGGCTTTGGTCAGCCGCAAACTATCCGCCTAGGTAGCCGCATGAATGATGCGCCACCCTCGCCAGTGCCCTTTCCTAAGAGTAACAGTTTTGGCGAGGAGCCACCATTTTAGGGCTATTATTAGCCGGTACACATGATGATAAATCAGTCAACTGAAGAGGAGGGAGTAAGCATTTATTCTCCCGTAGCGCTTTTTTGGTTTTCGTTGATTTTTGGTCCGCTGGCTGGAGGTATTATGGCCTTTCAGTCCTTGAAAGAGGTTGGGCAAATAAGCTTTGCACGGTACGTCTTGTGGGTGAGTATCGGCTGCTTTGTATTGCTTTGGGCTATTAATTCATCCGTGTTGCTAGGGGTGGTGCTGGGGGCGCCTGGGGTACTGGTCTATGGCTTCTGCTGAAAAAGCGAGTGCCTAATGAAGCCAGCTTTGCACGCAGAAGCGTTGTGAAGCCGCTTCGTATTTGTCTGTACATCGTGGCCGCATTTATTATTCTGACTTGCTTACGCATTCAGTTGGCTTCATTATAGTGGTCATATCTATTCTCACTCTCTTTTTGCTCTGCCTGGCTGCCTTTGGGGCGGGCCTGATTGACGGCATGGTGGGCGGGGGCGGGCTCATTCAGTTGCCCGCGCTGCTACTATTGCTGCCTGAGGTGCCAGTGCCCACCATCCTAGGTACCGGCAAAGTAGCTAGCTTGGCTGGCACGAGCGCCGCCCTGACGCGCTACCTACGGGGTAGTAGTGCGGTACCTATGCGCTGGCGCACAGTAGGCGTGGCGGCGGTAGTAGCGGGCTGCTTTGCCCTGCTAGGTGCCCGCGCCGTGAGTGGCCTCGACAAAGACTTGGTGCGGCCGCTGGTGCTGGCTTTGCTGGTACTCATGGCAGCTTATACTTTTTGGCGCAAAGACTTTGGCAGCCTGCACGCGCCGCGGCTGCATGGCAGCCGTGAACTGCTGACGGGTGTAGCGCTGGGCGCCGCCTTAGGGTTTTACGACGGGTTTTTTGGGCCGGGTACGGGCAGCCTACTGCTGTTTGCCTTTGTGGGGCTATTTGGCTACGATTTTCTGGCCGCCTCGGCCTCGGCCAAGGTGGTGAACGTGGCTACCAACATCGCGGGGCTGGCGTATTTTATCTCGACGGGGCAAGTGCTCTATCATATTGCTTTGCCCATGGCAGCCTGCAACATGCTAGGCTCGGCGCTGGGCGCCCGCCTGGCCTTACAGCGCGGCACGAGCTTCGTGCGAGTGCTGTTCTTGTTAGTAGTCAGCGGGTTTATTATGAAGCTAGGTTGGGATATGTATCAAGCCTAAGCTTCTAGATAGGGGCACCTAGGGCAGCCATTGCCCTAGCATCGCGGGCCAGTACGACAAAGCCGCTGCTCCCGTGGCGTTCAGCTTCGGGAGCAGCGGCTTGGCTAACCTAGGAGAGAGTTGGGGCGGCGGAGAGGCTAGGCTACCGCCACGTGGGGCGTACTCTTTTTGCGTGATTTGCGGGTGCGGTTTAACCACATGAGGGTGCCCGTGACGGGGAAGGTGGCGCCCAGTAGTACTACTACCAAGGCCAGCATCTTGGTGGGCCAGCCAAAAATAGCGCCCGTATGAATGGGCTTGAACAGCCCCCGAATGCGCTGCCCCACAGGCTTCTCGGCATAGGCCTGCTGGCGCAGCACCTGGCCGGTGTACTGGTCGAGGTATACGTCGTCAGTAGCTCGCTCCATGATAGCATCGGGACGCAAAATGCCTACTTGGATGCTGCCATCGGGAGCTTTGGGCATTTGTAGGGTGTAGCTGGTGGCCGCGGGGGCCTGCTGGCGGGCTAGTGCCAGGGCTGCGTCGGCCCCAAAGGCTGCAGGGGCGGGCCCGGTGGGCAGCGTCGAAGTGGGTGGCTCGGGCCGCTGCTGGGGCGAGTGCGTGAGCGTATTGATACCCTTGCCCACCCAATCGAAAGCCATACCTACACCCGTGAGCGCCATGACAAGCAGAAACAGCGAGCTGTAAAACCCTAGGGCCGTGTGCCAATCGTAAGTAACGCGCTTCCAACTGGCGTCCCATTTTACGCGCAGGCGCGAACTGAGGGCGCGGCGCGTGGCTGGCCACCACAGCACCAGCCCGGTGCCCAAGATGAAGACGAATATGATAGAATTAATACCCATCACCAGCTTGCCCACGCGGCCTGCTACCAGGCCGCGGTGAATTTCTTCTACGAAGTGAAAGAATGACTGCTGCTTGCTAAACTCGCCGAGCACTGCCCCGGTGTAGGGGTTCAGGAAAAGCGTGGGGCCTCGGTCACCTTTGCCGGGGCCGCCCTTGGCATTAGCAGGGCCACCCGCCTGGCTGCGCTCGCGGCCGCGAGCGCCTGGGCCGGCACCTTCTTGTGGGCCACTAGCGCTCTTGCCTGCGCCGCGCGGCTCGCCTTGGGAGCCGCCTGGGCGGCCGGCGCCACCTAGGTTCACTTCTACAGTGCGGGTGGGGTCGGCGTAAACTTTGAAGCCGTTGATTTTGGCTTTGGGCTTAGCAGCCCGCACGGCGGCGGTGAGCTGGGCCAAGGAAAGGCGCGGCGTAGCAGCGGCATCTACAAAGTAGCGCTCGCGGTGAAACGCATGCTCTAGCTCTTCTTCAAAAACTAGGATGCTGCCCGTGAGGCACACCACGACCAAAAACAGCCCCGACACTAGCCCGAGGTACAAGTGAATGCGGCGGAAAAACAGCTTCATGACCGATAAATAATTTTAGCAAAGAACCCACCGGCAAGCCGGTGGGTCAAGTACTTGACGATTAATAGGTGAAAAGTAGCGGCAGAGCGAGTCTTTTTGCCGCTGCTATAGCCGGAAGCTGAGGGTGGCAGCGTAGGTGCGCGGCGCAATGGGGTTCACGCTGTTGTCGTCGTGCACATTATAGCTCAGCTTGCCGAGCAGGTTGGCAGCTTTGGCGCGCAGCGTAAAGCGTTGGTAGGTGTAGGCAATGTTGGCGTCGAAGAGAAAGTAGTTGGGTAGGGCGATGATTTTGAAAGCATCGGTGTAATTGGGAGCGCCAGTGGTGGGGTTTACCAAGCGCGGGTTGCGGCCGGCCAGGCGGTCGCCCACGTAGTAGCCCGTTGCCCCTAGCGACAGGCCGTGCAAAAAGCCACCGTCGAAGGCCGAGTTGAAGTTGTAGAAGACGCTAGCGTTGGCGGTGTGTGCGGGGTTGTAGCGCAGGCGGCTGCCATTCTCATACACGTTGCTGTTGGTGTAGGCCGTGTTGTTGTAGCTGTAGCCCGCCAGCACCGACCACCCTAGGTAGGGCTTGCTTTGCACATCGACCTCTACGCCCTTGCTGGTGACTTGGCCGGCCATTTCCTGGGCGTTGGGGTAGGCGGCGTTGTAGTTGGGGTTGGGGGTGTTGGTGCCGCTCAAGTATTGCAGCACGGTCTGGGTTTGGTTGCTGTTCACGATGCGGTACAGCGTGACATTGGCCGATAGCGCGCCCTTAAACAGGTCGTTTTTGATGCCCACCTCGTACTGGTCGATAACCGAAGGCGCCAGCGCCGCCCCCGTCACGTCGATGCCCGAGTTGGGGGTGAAGGAGTTAGAGTAAGATGCGAAAACGGCCGAGTTCTTCACGGGCTGGTACACCACCCCGAGGCGCGGCGAAAAGGCGTTGTCGTAGCGGCGGTTTTCGACGTAGGTGCCGGCCGTTTTGGCGGTTAGCGTGGCCGGATTGCTGTAGTAGTACACGTCGCTGGGAGTTTCCTGGTAGCTCCAGCGCAGGCCAGCCAGCACTTTCACTTTCTCGCCGAGGCTCACTAGGTCCTGGGCGTAGAAGCCGGCGCGGCGGGTATTGTCCTTGGTCAGCGAGTTGTTTACCAGCGCCTCAAAGCCGCTGAGGCGCGAGGTGGGCTGAGTAAGTACCCGGCTCTGGTCCAAGATATTAATAACATCATAGGCGGAGACAGCCGTGGTAGCGCTGGTGGACGAAGCCGGATTGGTGTAGGCCAGCGTGCTGCCTTGGTACTGGTCGGCATCGGCCCCCACCAGCAGTGTGTGGCCGATGGCGCCGGTGCGGAACTGCCCGGTCAGGTCAACTTCGGCCAGGAAGTAGTTTTGGTACGTTTCGCTGCGTTGCAGCGTGCGAGTCCAGTTGCCGTAGGTGGCGCCGGGGGTGCTGATTACGTTGGTGGGGCGGGCGCCGCTCTTCAGCTCGTTTTCGTAGCGCTGAAAGCCGCCGATGGCCCGGATGCTCCAGCTATCGCTGAGGTGGCTGGTGAGGGTGGCCGTGGTGCTGATTTGCTGGGTCGAGTTGAGCGCGCCGGGCACGTTGAGGAAGCGGCTGCGCGAGTCGATAATCTCGTAGTTGATGGCCCCAATGCCAAAATCGGGCGTGCGGCGGTCGCGCAAGAAGTCACCTTCCAGCACTAGGTCGGTTTTGGGCGTGAGGCGGAAGAGGAGCGAAGGGTTGACGTAGAAGCGGTTGCCCGTCACTTGGTCGCGGTAGCTGTCGCCGCGCTCGTAGGTGCCATTTAGGCGGAAGGCTACCTTGTCGCTGGTGCCTACCGCGCCATACACGTCAAAGGTGGGCTTCACGAAGCCGAAGCTACCTAGGCGCAGGCCCACCGAGCCGCCACGCTCAAAGCGGGGCTTTTTGGTGACGAGGTTGAGCACGCCACCGGCTGCCACGTTGCCGTATAAAATGGCCGCGCTGCCCTTCAGTACTTCCAGCCTTTCTAAGGAGCTGGCTTCGGGGAAGATGGCGTTGTTGTAGCGCACCCCGTTTTTGAAGGTGTTATTGCTGGTGTAAGCAAAGCCCCGGCTGGCTAGCTCTTCCTGGGTGCCGCCGGTGTTGCCCATCACGTAGAGACCGGGCGTGTTCACCACCGCATCGCTGATGCGCAGCACCTGCTGCTCTTCCAGTACCTGCTGCCCAACCGTAATGGCTGATTGGGGCAGGTCGAGCGGGGCTACTGGCATTTTGCCTACCGCAGTAGGGCGCTGGTTGAGGGTTTTGTTACCCAGCACGTTGACCTCATCGAGCTGGCGGTGGCCCCGCACTAAAGTCAGCGTGGGCACGGCAGTAGCTTGGCCCTCCAGCACTTCTACCGAAACTTCCTGCGCCGAGTACCCTAGGCCGGTTACCGTGATAATCTGCCAGCCCGTGGGAGCCTCCAGGCTAAAATTGCCGGCCGCGTCGGGAGTAGTGCCGTGGGGCGTGCCTTTTACCATTACCGATACGTGGTCGGCAGGCTGGCCGTCGGCCAGCACTACGTGGCCTGTCAGGGTACCTAGGCGGCCTCGGTGAGCATGGTGTGGGCGTGGCGGCGTGGCAGGCGTTTGGGCAAAGGCAACGGCAGGAAATAGACTACTCGAGAGAAGAAAAGGAAGTAGGTGTTGGCGCATAGTCTTATTTAGAATCATTCAATTCAAGGGCAAATATGCGGCTTGTTTAGATATGTTCCAAATAAACTTAAAATTATAAATCTGTCAGTGGCACCTATTTATGATGAATTTTTAATGAAGACTATAAGGCTCTAGCTAAAATTGCTAACTAAGAAACAGGGCTCGCTTATGCAGCACCAGGAGTAATGAGCTTACAGTGTGTCTGGTAGGCGACCGCTTCAAGCCCTAGGTAGCTAAGTCAGCAACGACTCACTCATAGCCAACCGCAACTGCTCTTTGCATCACCAAAAACAAGCTACCTAGGAGCCCTGTTGCTGGCAGCACTTTCCTTCTCCACTCTCTAGCCAACCATGAGTACTCCTAATTCGCTTGTGCTATCCGTAGCCGACGGCACCCAGATGCACGTCTACGTAGCTCGCCCCCAAGCCAACGGCCCAGCACCCGGCATCCTGCTGTTTCAGGAAGCTTTCGGCGTGAATGGTCACATTCGTAACGTAGCCGACCGCTTGGCCCAAGCCGGCTACGTGGTGGTAGCGCCCGAGCTGTTTCACCGCTCGGCCGAGCCGGGCCTCGAAATTCCCTACACCGAATTTGCCACCCAGGCCATGCCGCACTACCAGGCTATCACGCCGGAAGGCCTGAACCAAGACATTCAGGCCGCCTATGACTGGCTGCAAAGCCAGGACGACGTGCAAAAAGATAAAGTTGGCAGCATCGGGTTTTGCCTAGGTGGGCAGGTGTCGTTCCGGGCTAATGCTGTGGTGCCCGTGGCTGCGGCTGTGTCATACTACGGTGGCGGCACGCACACCATCACCAACTTAGCCGCTGACCTGCACGCGCCGCACCTTTTCTACTGGGGTGGGCTCGACCAGCACATCAGCAAAGACCAAATAACGCAAGTGGTCGAGGCCGTGGAAGCGGCCGGCAAACCCTACATCAACACGGTTATTTCTTACGCCGACCACGGCTTCAACTGCGACGAACGCCCCAGCTACAATGCCGAGGCCGCCGCCGAGGCCTGGGCTCTCACGCTAGCTTTCTTCCAAGAAAAGCTGGGTAAATAAGCCCGCTATCATCGCTAAGTGTCCGCTACGGCAGTGACCCACCAGTGCTTTGTGCCAAGCGCTGGTGGGTTTCTTGCATGTATGTGCTTAGCTCATGCGTAGCAGAGTCGAGCTGTTGCGCCTGTTCAAAATGATGAAGTGCCGCTGCATACTCGCCCCGGTCGAGGTGGTAAATGCCTAGGTTGCGGTAGCCATACGCATTGGCAGGGTCGAGCGCTAGGCCGTGCTGGATATCGGCTAGGCCCGCCGCTTCTTGGCCTAGCTTGAGCAGCGCCAAACCCCGATTGTTGTAGGCGTAGGCCTGTCCAGGCTCACAGGCAATAGCGTGGTCAAAATCGGCGAGTGCCAGCGCATAATTGCCCAATAAGTTGTGGGTATAGCCTCTATTATTATAGGCATTAACGTAGGGCTGCGGCTGCTCGATGAGGGCAGTGTAGGCATCTATAGCGGCGGCGTGCTGGCCTAGGCGCGACAGAATAAGCGCATGGGTAAATTGGTCGTCATCAGTTAGCTGGTCCGCAAATTCTTCTTGGTACTGCATGCTCACCGGTAAGGCTTCGGCGTACCGGCCCGCATGTGTCAGTACATAGTAAGCGTGCTGTAGGATAGAAGCCGTGGGCACGACTTTGGGCAGCAGCGCCACGTAGAGGTCAGCGCTTTCGGCATAGTTGCCGGCCACCCGGCAGGCTTCGGCTTGTTGCAGCTGCGCATTCAGGCGCCGGCCTAGCTCGGGTAGTCGATAGATGTTTACTAGCTGCTGGCCATCATTAAAGATTCGGCGACCGTCGGCTAATAAGATAGGCCTGGTACGTGGCACCAAGTTGAAGAAGAACCCTACAGTAGCCAACCCCAGCAGGCAGCACGCAAGCGCTCGCAGAGGATAGTTAGACTGAGAAAAAGCGACTGCCACGCCACCTCCCGCCAGCAAAAGCGGTAGCAGAGGCCCCGCTACTATGATGGCCGCCTTGCGCCAGGCAGCAGTAGTCGCTTGGTGCTCGCAGTAGCCGCCGCGCCACAGCAGCACGGTGTACGCTACGAATACTTGTAGGCGGCCAACTTGGAAGCGCAGATTTCTGGTAGGCTGGCCATAGGTGCCGAGGTGTACCGTGACGGGGCCTGGCAGCAACGTCAGGGCCGCCCAGGCATGGCCCGCCTCGTGTAGCACACCCACTACACACCAAAGTAGCACTACTAGCAGCAGCACAGCAGCGATATAGGGAGCGATTTCCAAGCTGAGGGAGATAGGAGAGAAGGAAGCGCAAAAGTGCAAACAAGATTAAGGCATGCTCACGCTTTTGCCAAGTGCTGTGCAACCTTTCCGGGCCAATTGCCATACAGCATAGCATGAAGCCAACTCCACGCACTACTTCTTGGCTCTGGGCCGCCGGATTCGGCCTAGCGGCCCTTGCTACCACTGTTTGGCGCAATCGCCGGGGCTCGTATGAGCTTACGGGCCGCACCGTGCTCATCACGGGAGGGTCGCGGGGCCTAGGGCTGGTGCTGGCTCGCCGCGCGGTGTCGGAAGGCGCCCGTGTAGCCATCTGCGCCCGCGATGAACAAGAACTCACCCGGGCGCGGCAAGACCTGCTCGACTACGGCGGTACTGAGTCCACCGTGCTTGCCCTCTCCCGCGACCTCACCGATGCCAACGACGTGCGCACGCTCGTGGAAGAAGTTGAAAACCGCCTAGGTCCCATTGATGTGCTCGTCAACAATGCAGGTATTATCATCGGTGGCCCGCTCGAAAACATGGATACCCGCGACTTCGAGGATGCCATGAACACCCACTTTTGGGCACCCTTCCACGCTATGCAAGCCGTGCTGCCCGGCATGAAGCAGCGCGGTGAGGGGCGCATCATCAATATTTCTTCCCTAGGTGGCAAAGTGGCTATTCCACACCTCACAGCCTATAGCGCCAGCAAGTTTGCCCTTGTCGGGCTATCCGAAGGTTTCCGCGCCGAGCTGAATCAGTACGGCATCTATGTCACCACGGTGTGCCCCGGCTTGCTGCGCACAGGCAGCCCCGGCCACGCCGAAATAAAGGGTCAGCACGAGAAAGAGTACGCTTGGTTTAGCATTGCCGATGCGCTGCCAGGATTCACGATGAGCGCCGAGCAAGCCGCCCGCCGCATTTGGAACGCCGCCCGCCGCGGTGATGGCGAAATTATCCTTTCGCTCCCGGCCAAGCTGCTGGCAGGTTTCCACGGCGTGCTGCCGGGTACTACGGTCGATGTGCTGGCCTGGGTAAACCGCGCCCTGCCCGCCACCGGCGAAAGCCCAGCTGCCAACGAGCGCCGCAGCGGCTACGAAAGTGAAACGCCTATCACGCGCTCTTTCCTCACGACCCTCAACAAGCAGGAGGCTCGCCGCAACAACGAGTAGATGAGCTAGAGCCCCCTAGGGCCCGTGCTACAGCCAAAAAAGAAAAAAGCCCGCGCACAACTGTGCGCGGGCTTTTTTCTTTTTTGGCTGTAGCACGGGGCTATTCACTATCTGGGCGACCTAGGCCGGGCGGCGGGGTGCCCTGGGCGCCCTGTGAAGTTGGAATGCCCATTTTCTCTTCGCGCTTGCGCTGGTAGCGGGTAAACTGAGCGGGCGTGAGCACTTCTTTCAACTGCTCGAGGCGGGCCAGGCCGATGTCCTCAATGTAACCACGCAGCTTGGTGGGGTCTTGGCGAAAGCGCTGCCGGGCAGCCTCCACATTGCGCACCGAGTTGGTATTAATAACGCGGACCTTTTCTGCCTGCGCGGGCGTCAGGCCCAGCGCTTGGGCCATATTGGTAGTGAGGGCGTTGGCGCGGTCCTCGACCGAAGTAGCAGCAGCCCCAGCGGCCGCCGGCTTTTTGATAGTGGAGGCTACCTGGGCGCTGGCTAGCGAAGAGCCAGCTAGCAACGGCAATAGCAAGAAAATGGAGTGCTTAATAAGCATAGAAGTAGGGAAGGGTGCGTCTATCGGCGCTGGCAATAATAGGTGAAGCAACGTCGAGAATAGCCATTTTGGTGCCGAAAATCGCCGGGTAGTAGTCATAAAAAAAGCCGCTGACCAGCAGCGGCTTTTTTAAAAGCAAAATAGTAGCGCCTACTACTTAACGGTATACGTGCTACCATCCGACACTTTGCCGTCGCTGTTCAGCGAAGCCGGCTTCAGCGTGATAGTATAGGTGCCAGCCTTAGTGATTTTGAGGTTACCACCATCCTGCTTGAGGACGCCGGTGCTGCCGCCATCACCTAGGTTAGCTTTCCAGTCTGCGCCGTAGCGGAACTTGTACTCATCGGCTGCAAACGAGCCCGTGTACGTGAAAGCATTCTGAGCGCAGTCATACGTCATCACCGCATCGGTGCTCCAGCCTTTAGCTGCTGCACCGATGATAGACCAAGCCTGGTTGGCAGCTGGCTGTGCGCAATACACGGTGGCCGTGAGGGGCAGCGTAGGGGAGTACATTGGGGCATTGGCTGCGTACACGGCCTTCACCCGAATGTCGAGCGGTGTGGCTGTGCCCACGGGTAGGCCACCGGCCAGCAGTGGCGTGTTGAGGTCGCCCACGGTGAAAGTCTTGCTCGGGCCCGCACCTAGGTCGATAGACGAAACGACATTGGCAAAGTTGGTACCTTGCTTGGCAACTTGCAGGGTATAGGTAGTGGCTGGGCTATAGGGCTTGTCTACGTTGGCCCAGGAATAGGTGAGCGGCGTAAACGTGAAAGTGGCGGCGTTGGCGGCGGCATTGGCCTGCGTCAGCACCACACTGGTGGTCGAGGCAGTCAGCGATACTGAGTTGGTAGGCGTGAGAGTAGCCTGCACCTCGTCTTTCTTACAAGCCGTCAGGCTGAAGGCGGCAACAGCCAACACGCCGGCCGCCGTTTGGGTAATCCAAGTTTTCATGGAACGATAAAATACGGGTGGGTAAAAGCGGGGCACTGTCGCATTTTTCTTGAGGCCGAAACCCTCTAGAATACCAAAGAATTCCGGCGCTCAAAAAATAAAAATGCGTTAGTAACCAGGGTTCTGCTTGCCTTGCAGGTTGGGGTTGGCTACGATGTCCGTGTTCGGAATTGGGAACAGGGCGCGGGTGGCATCCACGTCGCGGCCGCTGTTCACGCCGCCTTTCAGCGCCCAGTTGTAGCCGGTAGTGTAGCGGCCAAAGCGAATGAGGTCGGTGCGGCGGTGGCCTTCCCAGTACAGCTCGCGAGCGCGCTCGTCGAGGATGTCATTGAGCGCTACGGCCGATAGGTTAGCCGAGCCCGAGCGGCGACGCACTTCGTTTACTTGGTCGAGGGCCGTGCCGGCGGTGCCGCCTGTGCCGCCACGCAGCACAGCTTCGGCGTACATGAGCTTCACGTCGGCGAGGCGGAACATTGGGAAGTCGGTATCCGGGAAGTCACCCGCGGCATCCGAGCCCTTCACGCCCGTCGAGGTTACGTTCTTATACTTCGGCAGCAGGTAGCCGTTGCGGAAAGCCGTGAGCGTATCCACATTCAGGCGCTGGCCCGAGGTGTAGAGTATGCTGCGACGTGCGTCTGAAGTGCTAGTGGTATTGTTTGTGAGCAGGGCCGTAAACTGCTGGCGTGCCCGGAAGCCACCCCAGCCCGAATTGATACCGATGGTAGCGGGCGAAAGCGTGCCGCCCACAGCGCCGTGCACGAGGTAGGTCATACCACCGTAGCCCCGGGTGCGGGTGCCGTCGAAGGCAATGGGGAAGATGATTTCGTTGCGGGCCTCGCTCGTGTTGTTGTCAGCCAAAAACAGCTTTTGGTAGGCTGAGAACTGTGCCGAAGGCGTGGTGCACAGCTGGTAATTGGCTGCGAGCACTTTGTTGGCGTAGGTCACGGCGTCGGTGTAGCGGGGCGTGCCGGTGTATACCTGCGCGTTCAGGTACAACTTGGTGAGCAGCGTCCAGCACACGGCTTGGTCGGCGCGGGCATACACCGCCTTAGGCGCCAGCAGGCCGCCATTGCTGGCGTCGGTGCCGTCGAGGGCTTTCAATTCCGACTCTACGTAGGCGAAGATTTCGGCCCGGGTCTTGTATTGCGGCAGGGTGCCCAGTACGTCGGCTTCGGTGGCAAACGGCCCACCCCCGAAGAGGTCCACAATGTGCCAGTAGCTCATGGCGCGCAGCAAGCGCGCTTCGGAGCGGTACTGCTTCACGGTAGTGGCCGTGGCGCCCGTGATGCCGCGGCTCGCCAGGTTGGCATCGGTGGTCTGGCGAATGAACTCGTTGCAGAGGCCGATTTGGTAGTAAATGCGGTCGTAGGTAGCGCGCACAAACTCGTTGTCCGCGTTCCAAGTCATGGTGTTAATCGAAGGCAGGTTGCCATCGTTCCAGCCCAGCACGGCCTCGTCGGTCGTGATTTCCTGCAGCTGCCAGTACACCCGGATGTAGTTCGAGAAGCCTTCGTCGATGCCCGAGATATCGGCCTGGCCCGATGGGCCCTGCTGGCCGCTCACGGCATAAGTGGCGTAGAGGCGCGCCAGTACTTGTTGAATCTGGGCGGGGTCGCTGTATACTACCTCGGCGTTGGCCGAGTAGTCGGGCACTTGGTCTAGGTCCTTGGTGCAGCCTGTCGAGAGGGCTGTTAACCCAGCGGCCAGCGCCAGCATCCCGAGCGTGCGAGTGAATTTAGTTTGCATATGCGATGGGTGGGAAATTAAAAGCCGAGGTTAAGACCAACCGTGAACGTGCGCGGACGCGGATAAATCGTTTGGTCGATGCCAATCGTTGGGTTGGCGCCGCCCGAGAAAATCTCGGGGTCAATGCCCTTGTAGTTGGTGATTACGAATACGTTCTGAACCGCAACTGACAAGCCTAAGTTCGTGCCCTTCTTCAGCAGTTCACCAAAGTTGTAGCCGAGAGTAGCGTTCTGCATGCGCAGGAACGAAGCATTCTCCACGAAATAGTCGGAGAAGTACTGAGCCGAGGTAAAGCCCGAGCTCAATACTTCGCGGTTGCGGTTAACCAGGAAGTTGTTGGTGCTGGCGTCGTAGAAAGAGCTGGCGCGCACGTTGTTGTACACGTAGTTGCCTAGGTTGGCACGCAGCGTAAAGGCCAAGTTGAAGCCTTTGTACGTGGCATTGGCACCGCCACCCAGAATCCAGTTAGGGCGGGCCGACTTGTAGCGGTAGCGGTCCGAGCTGTTGATGGTACCGTCGCCGTTGCGGTCTACGTACACGCCTTCGAGGGGCTTGCCGTTGGTGTCATACGCCTGCTGGTACACGTAGAACGACTGGGCCGAGTAGCCCACCGAGTTTACTTGAATCGTGTTGCCTACGCCACCCGAGATGCCGCCGGTCAGCTGGCCAATATCGTTGGGCGAGTCAGAGTTAGTGAGCTTCGTAATGCGGTTCTGGTTGTAGGTAGCGTTAGCATTTACGGTGATGCTCAGCTTGTCGGTTTTCACCACATCCAGGTTAGTAACGATTTCTACCCCTTTGTTGGTGAGCGACCCCACGTTGAAGTTGCCATAGTTCGAAAGGCCCTGAAGAGCTGCTACTTGCACGAAGTTGAGCAGGTCTTTGGTGTCGCGCTTATAGAAGTCAACCGAACCATACAGGCGGCCACCTAGGAAGCCGTAGTCCAAGCCCACGTTGTAGGTCGTCGTGGTTTCCCACGTGATATTGGGGTTGTACTGGTCAGCGCGTAGCGTGCGGTAGAAGGTGTTGCCCAGCTGGTACTGCGCCGTCAGGTTGCTGAGCGACAAGTTGGCTAGGAAGGGGTAGTAGCTACCGCCTAGGTCCTGCTGGCCGGTTTGGCCGTAGCCTAGGCGCAGCTTCAGGTCGGAGATGGCCGACGAGTTTTTCAGGAATTCCTCGCCTTTCAAACGCCAAGCAAAGGCACCCGAGGGGAAGTAGCCAAACTGACGGCCGGGGGCAAAGCGCGAAGTGCCATCGGCACGGAACGTGCCGGTGAACAGGTATTTATCGGCAATGTTGTAGTTAAGGCGCGAATAGAAACCAATGAGGACGTTGGTGTTCAAATACGTGCTCTGGCCGCTGTAGCTCAGGGCTACCGGGTTGTAGATGCTGCCATCGGCCCGGCGGTCGTCGAATACATACGAGCGGTTCTCAAACTTCTGGTACGAATAGCCCGCCAGAAATTCGAGGCGGCCGGGGCCTAGGGTGCGCTCATACTTGCCGTAGGCTTCGAGCAGGTAGTTGTTGAGGTCTTGCGAGTAGAAGTTATTCTGGCCATTGCGCACGTAGCTGTCAGCAGCATTGGCCGGAATGAAGGTAGTACCACGGCCGCGCTGCACGTCATAGCCCACGTTTACGTTGGCGCTCAGGCCTGGCACAAATGGAATTTTGTAGTCGAGCGTCAGGTTGCCGATGCTGCGCTTCACGGTGCTGCGGTCACGGCGCAGGTCGTACAGCGCCACTGGGTTGCGCACGGCCAGCGTGTTGAGGCTGCCGTCGGGGTTCAGCGATTCGTAGTAGCCGCCAAACACCGAGTACTGCGAGGCAGTAGAGCGCACAGGCTGGGTGGGGTCAAATGAGGTGGCAGCGCCCACGGCGCCCTGGTTCGAGAAGTTGTTGTCTACCCACGAGCCCTTCAGGTTCAGGGCTACCCGCAGGCTGCCTTTGAAAAGCACAGGCGTCAAGCTCAGCGAGCCGGTATAGCGGGTTAGGTCGTTGCGCTTCAGCAGGCCCTGCTGCGAGAGGTAGCCTACCGAGGCCCGGTAGGGGAGGTTGCCGGCCGCGCCACTCACGCTCACGTTGTTGTCGGCCGAGTAGGCGGGGCGGTAGATTTCGCGCTGCCAGTCGGTGTTGGCGGTGCCCAGCACGGCGCGCTGGCCGGTGGTGCCATAGGTATTTACCAACGAGCGGAACTGGTCGGCATTCAGTACATTGGAATATTTAGCTACCGTAGCTACCGACTGCTGAGTCGAAGCCGTTACCTGTACTTTGTCGCCTATTACGCCACGCTTAGTAGTCACCAGAATAACACCGTTCGAAGCGCGCACCCCGTAGATAGCCGTTGAAGAGGCATCCTTAAGTACAGTAATGCTCTCGATATCATTGGGGTTAATGAGGCTCAGCGGGTTGGTGGCGCCCGAAATGCCCGTGTTATCAACCGGCACACCGTCGATGATGATGAGCGGTGCATTGGAGGCTGACAGCGACGAACCGCCGCGAATCAGAATCTGGGTAGCTGCGCCAGGGGCACCACCCGCGTCCGTAATCTGTACGCCAGCCACTTTGCCCTGCACAAGCTGCTCGGGGTTGGTTACTTGGCCTTTCACGAAGGATTTCGAAGAAATCTGCTCTACGGCGCCGGTCAAGTCTTGGCGGCGCTGAGTGCCGTAGCCTACTACTACAGCCTCGCCGAGCTGGGTAGCGCTTTCGCTGAGTGCCTGAGCGGGCACCGTCAGGGTTTTGCCTTCACCTACTGCAATTTGCTGGCGTACGGTGGTGTAGCCAACGAAAGAGATAACGAGCACCCGGCCGCCGGCCGGTACGTTGGAAATCGTGTAGTTGCCATCCACGTCGGTGCTGCTGCCGAGCTGCGTGCCTTCAATCACGACCGTTACCCCCGGAATGCCTTCGTTTTTGGTGTCCGTCACGCGGCCCGTTACCGTGCCGGTAGTGGCCTGCGCCCACGCTGCCCCTAGGGGGCCAGCTAAGCTGAGTAATAAGAATAGCAGAAACCGGAGTTTCGCCAGGTAGGGTTGCTTCATAAACAACAAATCGGGTGGGGAAAAAAGTGGGAAAAATAATCCGTAAGGAAAGGGGAGCGGTAAACAGGTAGCAGCGGGGAGAAGGTTTTGAAAAAGGCTCCTTTTCCACAAAACAGCTTTCTCCGCCTCCCTAAGCTGGCGTGCCCGAAGGCACGCGCAGGAGCTTACGAAATCGATTCCGCAAAATTAAGTACGCAAGCGCCGAAATGATGCATTAGTCGGCATGCAGCAGAAATATTCATACTCGCAATAGGACGGTTTAGCAGCTGGTAAGGGCCTGCGTAAGGGGGCGAGCTGCGTAATTTTAGGGTGCTAGGCGTGCTAGTAGGCTGGGCACCAAGGCTAGCTAAGCGGAGCCTGGCATTCGACTTGCTTATGGGTGCCGCTTCGAAAATCCGCCGCCGCTAGGTGCCTCGTAGCTGCTGCGGGCAAGGGCTGCAAGCCATTGCTGCGCCAAGAAGCTAAGTGGGTGATGGGCTGCATCCCATTCCGGCAGTAGCTTTGGCTTTGGATGGTGGCAAAGAGCCAGTTCGTTGCGCAAACTCACGCCAATTTTGTACTTTTGACCGATTCTGCGCTACTATGAAGTTTACGCTTTACTCTTTTTTACTCGCCTTAGCCCTGCTAGGTGCCACAGTAGGCTCGGCAACTGCCCAAGCCCGGAAGCCCGTGCCCGGCAAGGCACCGGTGAAAGGTAAACCTGGGGTAAAAGCGCCGCCGCCCCCGCCGCCGCCCGTGGAGGCAGCCAAGCGCGTGGTCGAGGAAGAGGCCAAGCCACAGCTCATTATTAGTAAGATAAAAATAAAAGACCCTGTCCTGGTTTTTTACCAACAGGCTGCCCCCGGCACGGCGGTGCAGCAGCTATTGATGGAGGAGAAAAATCTGCCGTTGCTGAAAACTACGCCGCTGGAAGAACTGGTAGCCCGCCGCGAAGTCTTTGTGGATGGCCTAGGTAACTACTCGCCACCTGGCCAGGCCGCCGACGATGAGCGCTTTCGCCTCACGGGCGTGAGCCTGCTGGCCAGTAGTGAAAAGCGCTACCCCGCGCCCGACGGCCGCAGCACCTACGCCCGCCTCAAGGTGCCTAGCCCTGGCGAGTTGTACGTCGTGCGCGAGTCAGCCGAAGAATACCGCCACTTCGTAAGTGGCCCACAAAAGCGGGGTTCACGTATTAACTTCGAGGTCAATGGATTGCCTGGCGTCGACTCGGTGCGGGCGGCGTACACGTTGCGCAAGATTGACGTATCGGAGCGGGGCGCCGGCGCTGGCGAGGTTATCCGCTAGTTTAATCCCACTGGTTATGGAACTCACCGAAGCTATTGCGCAGCACGTGCTCGAGGTGTACGAAGGCGATAACTGGACGGAAGTAGCCATCTTGCCGACGCTGCACGATGTGACGTGGCGCGAGGCCATTACTCAGACGCCCGCCTCGCCCAATACCATTGCCACCCTCCTGCACCACCTCACGTTTTGGAACCGCGTAATGGCGCGCCGCGCCCAAGGGGTGGCCACTGAGGTAGGCCCAGCCAATGGCTTTGATGCCCCAACGATTGAAAAGGAGGCCGATTGGCAGGCCTTGCTGGCCGATAGCCGCCAGTCGGCCCAGGAGCTAGCGGCGGCGATTCGCAGCTTTGACGAAGCTAAGCTTCCCGATACCATCTTGCCAGGTTACGCTTCTGCTTACAAGAACCTGCAAGGCGCCGTAGAACATCTGCACTACCACCTAGGGCAATTGGTGCTTTTAAAAAAACTTGTGCGCGGCACCTATGCACGCGCTTAGCTACTGCCGCCTACTGGCAGCGAGCTTGGCGGCTAGCCTAGGCAGCCAATTGGCCAATGCCCAGGTCACGCTGCGGCTACTGCCTGGCCCGGCACCAGCTGCCGGCCAGAAAATTTACGTAGCGGGCTCCTTCAATGAGTGGAACCCCGCCGCGCCCGATTTTGCCCTGCGGCCCCAGCCCGATGGCTCGTACCAGCTCACGCTGCCCGCCGCCGTGCGCGGGCTCCAGGAGTTCAAGTTCACGCGCGGCTCGTGGCAAACCGGCGAGGCCGACAGCAGCTTTCAGCCCCGGCCCAATCGGCGCGCCGACTTTGGGACCGGCCCGCGCACGCTTACCTTGCGAGTAGCCGCCTGGCAAGACCAGCGCCCCGGTGGCTCCGTTGCAGTGCCTCCCAAGCCCCATACCGCCGCGCCTAATGTGCGCATTCTGGCCGATTCCTTTCGGCTGCCGCAGCTAGGCGGGCGTCGGCGGCGCATCTGGCTCTACCTGCCGCCGGACTACGCTACGTCCGGGCACCGCTACCCGGTGCTGTACCTGCACGATGGCCAGAATGTATTTGACGAGGCCACAGCCTACGCCGGCGAGTGGGCCGTTGATGAGACTCTCAATCAGCTAAAGAAGAGCGGCCAGGACCCAACCGGCTGCCTCGTAGTAGCCATCGACAACGGCGGCGAGCGCCGGCTCGATGAGTATTCGCCCTGGGTGAATGAGCGCCTCAAAAAAGGCGGCGAAGGCAGCCAGTACGTCGAGTTTCTGGTGCGCACCCTCAAGCCCTATATCGACCAGCACTACCGCACCCGCCCCGATGCAGCCCATACCGCCATTATGGGTTCTAGCATGGGCGGGCTTATTTCGCTGTATGCGGGGGTAAAGTACCCGGCGGTGTTTGGCCGGGTAGGGGTTTTCTCACCCGCATTCTGGTTTGCGAAAGACTCGGTGCTGGCATTTGTGCGGCGGCGCCCGGCGCCTAGCAAAAGCCGGTTTTACTTTGTGGCTGGCCCGGCCGAAGGGCCTACTATGGTGCCGCACATGGCCGAAGTGCGCGACGCCCTGCTGGCGCGTGGCCTCAGCTCCACCCACATTGCCTTCAAAACTCCTGTTGACGGCCAGCACGCCGAGTGGTTTTGGCGGCGCGAGTTTGGGCCCGCCTACCAGTGGCTATTGCTGAAATAGGATAATTGATAAATTTTTTCGCGAAAAAAGCTGAGCTAGTTGCACAATTTATAAAGCCTCGTATATTTGCCCCCGACATGACCGGCTTCTCGACCATTTATTGCCTAATGATTAAGCGACCCAATTTGGGCCTCGGAATCGTGCGGCATAGCCGGCCACCAGGGAGATAAAGAAATGGTTTCCCTTCTAGCCTCAAACTAAGCTTTAGCCCGATTCCTTCGACAGGAATCGGGCTTTTTTTTTACCCTTTTCACCCCCGCGACGCACCATGACTTTGCACCTGCTCGCCCACCCTCACCACCCTGCCACGCCCGCCTCGGGCATGGTCTGGAAGATGCTCTTCGACCGCCAGCACGCGCTGCTGCACCGTCGGGCGTGCCCGGCGTTTGCGGCTGGGGTGGCAGCCCTAGGGCTGCGCCGCGAGGAAGTGCCCCAGGTGGCCCGGCTGAGCCAGGTGGTATACCAGCGCACCGGCTGGACGCTGCGCCCGGTGGGCGGCCCGCTGCCCGAGGCGGCGTACTATGCGGCCCTGGCCCAGCGCGAACTGCCGCTCGTGACGCGCTTGCGCACGTTTGCCGAATTTGACCAGCCGGCCCACGGCGTCGATTTGTTTTCGGAAGTGATGGGCCGGCTGCCTTTGCTACTGGAGCCCGCTTATGCTCAGGCGCTGCAGGCCCTAGGTCAGGCTTGGGCACTGGCTACTACGTCAGCCACCACGGCTTTGCTGCGGCGCTTCACGCGGGCCACTTTTGAGCTAGGGCTGCTGGCGCCCGCTAGCGAAAAGCCCCAGTTGTACGGCTTCACGCTGCTGACCTCGGCCCGCCACCTGCACGCGGCCGCCGCTGCCCCCACCGAAAGTTTGCAACCCTTGGCCGGGGCTGCCCGGAGGCTGCGGCTCCTAGGTGCCCCCGCCGCGGGGCTGGTGCCCGAAGCCGGAAGCCAACCTTACTTTGTGGCGCACGACTGGGCACAGTTGCTTGCCGAGGTGCAGCAGCTAACGGCCGAGCTGACCCTGGCCCAACGCCCGGCGCCCGGGCCGCACGCCCTGCCCTTCGCCTCAGCGGAGGTTGGGAGCCGCGCCAGCAGCTTTGCCCAGCGCACCGCCGAGCTGCGGCAGGCGAGCTAACATCGTGCATCGCACCACGGCAACCACAAAAAGCCCGCGCCCTAGGTATAGGACGCGGGCTTTTTTGTAGAGTAAGCTGGCCAGCAGCTACGCTTTGAGGCGGGCCTTGAGATAGGCGAGCGCCCGCTGGTGGGCGTCGGCGGCCAGCGCTTGGTCGTATTTGGGGTTGGAGGGGTTGGCGAAGGCGTGCACGGCCGGATATTCCTTCACGGTTACCTTTTTGCCAGCGGCAGCCATGTCCTTCTCAAACTGCGCTACGATGGCCGGGCTGATGCCCTTGTCTTGCTCGGCAAATAGCCCTAGGACGTCCGAATTGAGGGTTTTGAGCTTGGCTACGTCTTTCTCTGGCATGCCGTAGTACATGACGCAGCCCACCGTTTGCTTACCGCCGAGCAGGGCACTTTGCAGGCTCCAGCCGCCGCCAAAGCACCAGCCCACCGAGGCAAACTGCGCCTTGGGGCCAGCATAAAGTTGCGCGCCCTTGATGATGGCCGCAGCGTGGTCGGTCTTGATGCTCTGCATCAGCTTGCCGGCCTCTTCGGGGGTGGTAGCTACTTGGCCGTCGTAGAGGTCCACGGCCAGTACGTTCACGCCGGGCATTTCCTCGGCAAAGCGGGCGGCCTCTTTCTTGATGTAGTCATTGAGGCCCCACCACTCCTGGTACACAAACAAGTACTTGTTGCTGGGCTTAGCGCTTTTAATTTCGAAGGCGTGGCCGGTTTGGCCGTCCGTAGTTTTAAACTCTATCATCTGGCCCTCGCCAGCATAGGAGTAGGGCAGGGGCGCATCATGGCCGCCGATAAAGTCCTGGTCATTGGCCAGCATGGCGAAGGCTTCGGTGGCGCTGGCGGTGGCTGGGCGAGCGCAGCAGCTGAGTACGGTGGCCGCGCTGGGGCCCTGGGCTACGGCCGCGCCGCTACTAAAAACGGCCGCTACAAAGAGCAGAATTTTTTTCATAATAAGGAGAGAAAGGAAGTATGGTGCCATAACAACTGACCCGGCGAATGTTACCGGGCCCTAGGTGGGGCAAACGGGCTGCGCTAACAGCAAGAAGCTAAAAGGGCCACTAGCTCGCCGCGTCTACTTTTACTGCCTCATGCGCCATGCTCGTTTGCCTCGCGCGCAACATGGCGGGCAGAAAGTTGATAAGTGCTCATTGCTAATTGCTGCTTTAAAATAATGTCTCTTCTCCAAAGCTGGCGCTGGTTTGGCCCCAATGACCCCGTAAGCCTCGCCGACATTCGCCAGGCTGGCGCTACTGACATCGTGTCGGCGCTACACCATATTCCAAATGGCGAGGTGTGGCCGGTGGCCGAAATCCAGGCGCGCCAAGCCCTGATTGCCGAAGCTGGCCTGACGTGGAGCGTAGTGGAAAGCGTGCCCGTGCACGAAAATATTAAGACGCGCTCCGGCGATTTTCAGCGATATATTGCTAATTATCAGCAGTCTATTCGCAACCTGGCTGCTTGCGGTATCTACACGGTCACTTACAACTTCATGCCCGTGCTCGACTGGACGCGCACCGACCTAGCGTATGAAGTAGAAGATGGCTCCAAGGCGCTACGCTTTGAAAAAGCGGCTTTCGTGGCTTTCGATACCTTGCTGCTGCGCCGCCAAGGGGCTGAGGGCGACTACTCGGCCAGCGAGCTAGCGGCAGCCCGTCAGCGCTTTCAGCACATGAGAGAGGCCGAACGACAGCTATTGCAGCGTAATATCATTGCCGGGCTGCCGGGTAGCGAGGAAAGCTTCACGCTAACGCAGTTTCAGGCGGCGCTGGATACGTACGCGGGTATCAACGCCGACAAGCTGCGCCAGCATCTTATCCTGTTTTTGCAGGAAATAGTGCCCGTGGCCGAGGAGGTGGGTGTGAACCTAGCCATTCACCCCGACGACCCGCCGTACCCCATTCTGGGGCTGCCGCGGGTGGTGAGCACGGCCGATGACGTAGTGACGTTGGCCCAGGCGGTGCCGTCGCTACGCAATGGGCTGTGCTTTTGCACGGGCTCGTTTGGAGTGCGCGAAGACAACGACCTGCCGGGCATGGTGCGCCAGTTTGCCGACCGTATTCACTTCATTCACTTACGCAGCACCCAGCGCGATGCCGATGGTAACTTCTACGAAGCCAACCACCTAGAGGGCGACGTGGACATGTATGGCGTGATGCGCGAGCTGGTGCACGTGATGCGCCAGCGCCAGGTGCGCCTGCCCATGCGCCCCGACCACGGCCACCAGATGCTTGATGACCTGCACAAGAAAACCAACCCTGGCTACTCGGCTATCGGCCGCCTGCGTGGCCTGGCCGAGCTGCGCGGCCTGGAGCTGGGCATCAGCCGTAGCCTAGGGTAGCGTCAGGAGTGATGCTCGTCTTTAACGTATAGCTGACCCGGCCAAACCGAAGAGTACAGGACAGTTCGGCTAGGGGAGGGTGCCTTCTTGCGGCCCTTCTGCCAACCTAGGCAGGAGGGCCGCGCTATGAACCTCCCCACCCACCTGCTACTAGTGCTGAGCCTGCTCGCCGGGGCCGAGCGGGTGGGCGCGCGCCCCCGCCCCGTGCCCGACCGCCTGGTGGTGCTCACCTTCGACGATGCGGCCCTGACCCATGCCACCTACGTGGCGCCGCTACTGAAGAAGTACGGCTTTGGGGCTACCTTTTTTGTGTGCGAGTTTCGGGAGCCGCCCTTCGCCGACAAAACCAAGTACATGAGCTGGGCACAGATTCGGGAGCTGCACCGGCAGGGGTTTGAGGTGGGCAGCCACACCCTCACGCACCGGCACGTGAACAAGCTGACCGAAAGCGAGCTAGTGGCCGAGCTTGATTCGCTGGAAAGCCGCTGCCGAGCCCAGCGCCTGCCGCGGCCCCGCACCTTTGCCTACCCCGGCTACGACACCGCCCCGCGGGCCCTGCCAGTGCTGCGCCGCCAAGGCTACCGCTTGGCGCGCACCGGCGGCGACCGCCCCTACGACCCCGCCCGCGACAATCCGCTGCTAATCCCAAGCTATACCACGCTGGCTACCAACCGCCAGCAGATTCTGGACGCCTTGGCCCAGGCTAAAGACGGGCGCCTAGTGGTGCTGACTATTCATGGCGTGCCCGACCTGGCCCACGATTGGGTGACGACCCCGCCGGCCCTGTTTGAAGAATACTTGCAGTACCTGCACGACCACCACTACCGCGTGGTAGCCCTGCGCGATGTGGCGCGTTATATCGCTGATTGATAAGGTTAAGTAACGCGTCTCTTCTCTTTTGCTGTCTTCCCCACCCAACCTGCTCCTATGAGAAACTATCTAACCGCGGCGCTGCTGGGCGCAGCGGCCGTGTTGCCCACCCTAGGCGCGCGCGCCCAGGCCCACCTCGAGACTGGCGGCCAGCAACCCATGCCTGCCGCCGAGTGGGTAGACCAAGCCACTGGCCACAAAGTGCAGCGCCTCACGCCGCTAGATGGGGGCAACGGCAGTTTTTACTTCCACAATAATCCGTTTCTGAAGACCGTGGCCGGCCAGGACGAAATGGTGTTTTACCACACCGATGAGCAGGGCCAGCAACTGCGCCTGCTCAACCTGCAAACCCGGCAAGTGCGGCCGCTCACGGGCTATTACAAGCGCATTGTGGGTGAAATAGTGGGCCGCCGCAGCCACGAGGTGTACTATCAGGTTGAAAACCAAGTGTACGCCATCAACGCCGACACCCGCAAAAACCGCAAGGTCTACGCCTTTCCGAGCGATTTTCCGGGTAGCATCTCGACGCTGAACGCCGACGAGACCCTGCTGGCCGGCTCCCTAGGTGGCGCCGAGGCGCGCGAAATCTTCAAGAAATACCCGGCCAAGAGCGACTTCTTCAACCGCATCTATGACGCTAAGGTGCAGCACATCCTGTTCACCATTAACACGAAGACGGGCAAGCGGGAGGAAATCTACCAGGAGAATACTTGGCTGGGGCACGTGCAATTTTCGCCCACCGACCCCGACCTGCTCATGTACTGCCACGAGGGTCCCTGGGGCAAGGTGGACCGTATCTGGCACATTAGCATCAAAACGCACGCTACCAAGCTGATGCACCAGCGCACGGTGGACGGCGAAATTGCGGGCCACGAATTCTTTAGCCCCGATGGCAAAACCATCTGGTTTGACTTGCAGCAGCCGCGCAGCGTGACGTTTTACCTAGCCGGCGCGCCGGTGGCGGGCGGCCCCGAGCGGCGCTACCAGTTGCAGCGCAACGAGTGGTCGATACACTACAACATCTCGCCCGACCAAACGCTCTTCGCTGGCGACGGCGGCGACCCCGGCCAGGTAGCCAAGGCAACTGACGGCCAATGGATATACCTGTTTCGGCCCGCGGGCGACCAGTTTCAGGCCGAAAAGCTGGTGAGCATGGCGCACCACGGCTACAAGCTAGAGCCCAACGTGCACTTCTCGCCCGATGGCAAGTGGGTGATTTTTAGGGCCAATTTTGAAGGGAAAGAGCAGGTGTACGCGGTAGAAATCGCTAAGGCCGCTTCGTAAAAAATGAGATTTATGCTTGACATTAAGAAGATAAGCTGCGGGCTCCTAGGTCTTGGTTTGCTGCTGGCTGGCAGTGCTACCGCGCAGCAGTTGCCCAAGAAAAAGGAAGTCTTAAAGAAAATGACGCAGGCCAATGCCTACTTCATGAAGCAATGGCCCGACCCTGGCAAGGACATCATGACCAATAAGCTGCGGCCCAGTCATATCTGGACGCGCGGCGTGTACTATGAGGGTCTGATGGCGCTCTATGGCCTCGACAAAAAGAAGCAGTACTACAACTACGCCGTCGACTGGGGCCAGAAGCACCAGTGGGGCCTGCGCAACGGCCCCACCGACCGCAACGCCGACAACCAATGCGCCGGCCAAACCTACCTCGACCTTTACCAAATCGACCCCCAGCCCGAGCGCATCAAGGAGCTGAAAGCCGCCATCGACAACATGGTGCACAGCGACAAAGTAGACGACTGGTGGTGGATAGATGCCCTGCAAATGGCCATGCCCGTGTTTGCCAAGCTCGGCGTAATGACCAAGGACACGGCCTATTATGGCAAAATGTATCGCCTCTATAGCCACACCAAGCTGCAGCAGGGCGGCCACGGCCTGTATAATGCCCAGGACAGCCTATGGTGGCGCGACAAAGACTTTGTGCCGCCCTACCAGGAGCCCAATGGTCAGGACTGCTACTGGGGCCGCGGCAATGGCTGGGTGGTGGCCGCGCTAGTGCGCGTGCTCGACATCATGCCCAAAGACGCTCCCCACCGCGCCGAGTACGAGCAAACCTACCTGCAAATGATGCGGGCGCTGCCCCGCCTCCAGCGCCCCGATGGCTACTGGAATGTAAGCCTGCACGACCCGACGCACTTTGGTGGCAAAGAGCTGTCGGGCACCGCCTTATTTACCTACGGCATGGCCTGGGGCGTGCGCCAGGGTTTATTGGATAAGGCGCAGTACCAGCCTCTTATTATCAAAGCCTGGAACGCGATGGCCACCGAATGCGTGCACCCCGACGGGGCCCTAGGGTACGTGCAAGGCACTGGCAAAGAGCCGAAAGACGGCCAGCCGGTGAGCTATACCAGCAAGCCCGACTTTGAGGACTACGGCCTAGGGTGCTTCTTGCTGGCTGGTAGCGAGGTGTATAAGTTGAAGTAAAAGAACAAAAACGTTTGTCCTGCTGGGCTTGCCGAAGCACGACAGCATAGTATTCCATGAAAAAGCCACTTGCTCTCGCCCTCGCCCTAGGTGCCGCCCTGCCGCAATTGCCCGCCCGGGCGCAGGCGCCCGCCTGGCCCGCCATCACCCAGCAAAATCGCCCCTGGACGCGCTGGTGGTGGGAGGGCAGCGCCGTGAATGCACCCGACCTCACGCACCTGCTGACGCAGTATGAGCAGGCGGGCTTAGGTGGCGTCGAGATAACGGCCATCTACGGGGTGAAAGGTGCGGAAAGTCAGTTCATTGACTTTATTTCGCCGAAGTGGCTCGATATGCTAGGCCACACCCTCACCGAGGGTAAAAAACTGAACCTAGGCGTCGATGTGGCGCAGGCTTCGGGCTGGCCCTTCGGTGGCCCCTGGGTGACGCCCGCCGACGCCTGCAAGTACGTAGCCTACCAAACCTACTCGGTGAAAGGGGGCGAGCAGCTGGCTGAGAAAATCAGCTTTATGCAGAAGCCGATTGCCACCGCCATCGGCCACAAAGTCGATATCAAGCAGCTTAAGGACCCTGTGGCCACCAACGCCAACCTGCAAGCGCTGGCCCTGGAGCAGGTGCGTTTCGAGAAGCCGCTGCCGCTGCAAGCCCTCATGGCTTACCCCGAAAAAGGAGCGGCCATCGACCTCACGAGCAAGGTAGATGCCACCGGTAAGCTCAGCTGGACAGCCCCGGCGGGCACCTGGACGCTCTACGCCATCTTCCAGGGCTGGCACGGCAAGCAGGTGGAGCGCGCCGGCCCCGGCGGCGAGGGCGACGTGGTAGACCACTTCTCTAAAGTGGCCACCCAGCATTACTTGCAGCGCTTCGACCAGGCGTTTAAGGGCCGCGACGTCAAGGGCGTCCGGGCCTTTTTCAACGACTCGTATGAGGTAGACGATGCGCAGGGCGAAGCTAACTGGACACCGTTGATGTTCAGTGAGTTTCAACGGCGGCGGGGCTACGACTTGCGCCAGCACTTGCCGGCCTTGTTCGCTAAAGCCAGCGCCGACGAGAACGCCCGCGTACTCACCGACTACCGCGAAACCATCTCGGAGCTGCTGCTCGAAAACTACACCCAGACCTGGGCCACCTGGGCCCACGGCTACGGCGCAAAAATCCGTAACCAAGCCCACGGTTCGCCGGCCAATATCCTAGACCTGTACGCCGCTACTGATATCCCCGAAACTGAGGGGGAGAATCTCACGCGCATCAAATTTGCCTCGTCGGCCGCGCATGTTACGGGCAAGCCGCTGACCTCGGCCGAGACGGCGACTTGGGAAAACGACCACTTTCTCTCGAAGCTGAGCAACGTGAAAAAGGCCGTGGACCGCATGCTCCTAGGTGGTGTTAATCACGTGTTTTATCACGGTACGGCCTATTCGCCGCAAGCCGCGGCGTGGCCCGGTTGGCTGTTTTACGCCGCCGTCGAGTTCAATCCGCAAAACCCGTTTTGGCAGGATTTCGGCCAGCTGAACCGCTACGCAGCGCGCTGCCAAAGCTTCTTGCAAGCTGGCCAGCCCGCCAACGACGTGCTGCTCTACCTACCCCAGTACGACGCCTACCAGCGGCCGGGCAAGGTGCTGCTCCAGCACTTCGACGGCATCGAACACGGCTTCAAAGGCTTGCCCATCGACGCCACCAGCGAGCTGCTACTCAAGCAGGGCTTCGGCTACGATTTCATTTCGGACAAGCAGGTGCAGCAAGTACAAGCCAGCGGCACTGGCCTGCGCACCAGCGGCGGCGCGCAGTACCGCACCATCTTGGTGCCGGCGGCGCGCACTATGCCGCTGGCCACCTGGCAGCACCTAGTAGGGCTGGCGCAGGCGGGCGCCACGGTGGTGGTGCAGGGGCAACTGCCTACCGATGTACCCGGCCTAGGTAACCTCACGCAGCGTCAAGCGGCCTTCAAAAAGCTGACCGCGCAGCTACAATTTAACCCCACCGCTGGTGGGCAACGTGCCACTATTGGCAAGGGCGCGTTCCTCCTAGGTGCCGATGTGCCGCAGCTACTAGCCCAAGCCGGCGTGCAGCGCGAAACGCTTGTAGACAGTGGCTTGCAGTTTGAGCGTCGCCGCACTACGGGCGGCCACACCTATTTTTTGGCCAACTGGGGCGACCAGCCGCTGAACGCTTGGGTGCCCTTGGCCACGTCTGCCAAGTCGGCCAACCTCTACGACCCCCTAACCGGGCAGTTGGGAGTAGCCTCCTTGCGGCAATCAACCAAGGGGCGGCCCGAGGTATATGTGCAGCTGCCGCCCGGCGGCTCGTGCCTCCTCGACACCAAAGCTACAGCTGCGGCTACCGGCCCAGCCTACGTCTATTATCGCCCTACCAGTGCGCCGCAACCCGTGGCCGGGCCTTGGGATGTACGCTTTGTGTCGGGTGGGCCTACGCTGCCCGCGCCCATGCGCGCCACGCAACTCGACTCATGGACGAAGCTGGCCGGTGAGGCCGGGCAGAAGTTCGCTGGCACGGCTTCGTATACCACCAGCTTTACCCTGCCCTCAGGGTCCGCTGAAGGTTACCTACTTGACCTAGGTCGCGTGGGGCAGAGCGCCCGCGTGCAGCTCAATGGCCAGGACCTAGGTACGTTGATTGGGCCCGCTTACCAGCTATACGTGCCTAAGAGCCAGCTCAAAGCCAGCAACATACTAGCCGTGAGCGTAAGCAATGGCATGGCCAACCGCATTGCCGACATGGACCGCACTGGCCAGGAGTGGAAGAAATTCTACAATGTGAACATGGCCGCCAAGCTCAAGGAGAACCGCGGGGCCGATGGTCTTTTCACGGCCGCACCGTGGTCGCCTATCGAGTCGGGCTTGCTAGGTCCGGTGACGCTGACGCCCATGGCGGCAGGTGGGCCACCGTTGTAGCAAGCTGCTTTCTTTAGTAGTCTGTCATGCTGAGTTTGCGAAGCATCTTCTCACGTGAGGCGTGTTAGCCCAGGCGTGAAAAGATGCTTCGCAAGCTCAGCATGACAGACGAAGAGGAGGAATTAAGTGATACAGTACTAAACAGACGTTTGTAAGCAATGGAAGAAATAGCCTTTACCATGCAGCTCAAGCCCGGCGTAGCGGCCGAATACCAGCGCCGACACGACGAAATCTGGCCCGAGTTGACAGCGGCCTTGCATGAGGCGGGTATTCGCGACTATTCCATCTTTCTCGATGCGGCCAGTGGGCGGCTCTTCGGGGTGCAGAAGCGTCTGCCGGACCATACCGCCGACGCGTTGCCCGGCCTGCCCGTAATGCAGCGCTGGTGGGCCTACATGGCTGATTTAATGGAAACTAATCCCGATAATTCGCCGGTCGTGACGACCCTAGCTCGGGTGTTTCATCAAGAATAAGCCTTCATTTTGCAAGTTGGCAGGTGAGTGCGGGTAGGTGGCCTGCCGCGCTTGCCGCACCTTTGAAACCACTACCGGCCTGCTAACCAGCGCGGCCGATTCTCTGCTCTGAATGAAACTCCTTCCCACCCGCATCCTCCCCGTATTGCTGTTGGCGCTGAGTGCCTTTGTGCACCCCGCCGCCCCGACCGCCGATGCCGACCCCGCCTGGGTGAAGCAGGTAGGGGCCAAGACGATGCCAACCGCCAAAGCCGCATTTGCCGCCACCAAATACGGTGCCGTGGGTGATGGCAAAACCCTGAACACGCAGGCGCTGCAAAAGGCTATCGACGCCGCGGCCAAGAAGGGTGGCGTCGTGACCCTGGCGCCCGGCCAGTACCTCACGGGCTCGCTGTTCTTGAAAAAAGGCGTGGAGCTGCACCTAGACAAAGGCGTGACGCTGCTCGGCAGCCAGGACCTCAAAGATTACCCCGACCGCATGACCCGCGTGGCCGGCATTGAGATGGTGTGGCCCGCCGCCCTCATCAATATCATTGACCAGGACAACGTCGCCATTACCGGCGAAGGCACCGTGGATGGCCAGGGCAAAGTATTCTGGGACAGCTACTGGGCCCTGCGCAAAGACTACGATAAAAAGGGCCTGCGCTGGATAGTAGACTACGATGCCAAGCGCCCGCGCCTGCTGGTAATGGCCAATTCGAGCAACATCACCATTAAAGGCGTAACGCTCCAGCGCTCGGGCTTCTGGACGGTGCACGTGCTGTACTCTAAGAACGTGACCGTTGACGGTATCACCGTCCGCAACAACCTAGGCGGCCACGGCCCCAGCACCGATGGCATCGACATCGATTCGAGTAGCTACGTGCTGGTGCAGAATGCTGACATCGACTGCAACGACGACAACTTTTGCCTGAAAGCGGGCCGCGACGCCGACGGCCTGCGCGTGAACCGCCCCGCCGAGTACATCGTCATTCAAAACTGCGTAGCCGGCGCCGGCGATGGCCTCTTCACTTGCGGCTCCGAAACGTCGGGCGGCATCCGCCACGTCATTGCCCGCAACCTCAAGGCCAAGGGCACCAAGGTGGGCATTCGCATCAAGTCGGCCCTCAACCGGGGCGGCACGGTCGAGGATATCCGGGTCGATAACATTGAGATGGACGGTGTGGGCACGGCCATCTTGCTTACCATGAACTGGAACCCTGCCTACAGCTATTCGACCCTGCCCGAGGGCTACACCGAGGCCACCCTGCCCGCCCACTGGAAAGCCATGCTGACCAAAGTAGACCCCGAAAAAGGCCTGCCGCATTTCCGCGACGTGGTGATTAGCAACGTTAAGGTGCAAAATGCCAAGGTCGCCATCTCGGCCGAAGGCCAGCCCAACTCGCTGCTCGAAGGCATGACCCTCGACAACGTGACGATGACCGCGGCCACCGCCGGCGGCCTCAGCTACGCCAAAGACTGGATTATCAAAAACGTCAATATCACGGCCCAGGACGAAGAGCCTATCGCCGTGCAGAATAGCTCAAAAATCAAATTTTGAGCCCTAGGTACTTGAAAAGTGGATAAATGCGAGAAGCCGCTTCCCCTGGGAGCGGCCTCTTTTTTATCCTCCAGTTATAGGTAACTCACGCTTCCCTAGGTCGGGGCTGCAAACTTCCTTACTTCACGGCCGCCAAGCTCTTCTTAGCGAATGCGGCGGCGGCCTCATTCAGCTGCTGAGTCGAGAGGGTTGTTGTGCCTTCGTCAATCAAGATGCGGTAGCGGAACGTCACCGACTCGCCTTTCTTGAGCTGAAGGTTTTTGGCCGACTTGCCGTTGGTGAATACCTTTTCACCTAGGGGGTTGGCAGCAAACAAGCCGTAGCCGCGCGCGTGCCAAAACGTCGGATAGTTCGGGTTTTGCGGGTAATCTAGGATGGCTACCGTGACGGAGTCGGCACCCATCTTGCCGTATACTTTGCACCAGGCGCCGCGGGTACTCCAGGCGTCGTTGCCGCGCTTGCCAGCGCTGGTGAGGTAGGTGCCGTTGGCCAGCTGGTCGGTGCCAGCTTTTACCGTTGTCACGATGCCTTTGCTGTCGGTAAACTTTTGGTCCTGGTCGCTGGGCATTTGCAGCTCGTGGGCCAGGCGCAAACCCAGCAGGCCGTCTTTGGCATCGGTGAAGGTGACGTCGCGGTCGGCTTTGAGGGTGGTGACGCGGTCAATGGTGCGCGCCCGGCCGGTGCCGCTAAACTCGAAGCGGGTGGTTTCTTGCAGCAGTACCTCGTTTTGCTGGTTGGTCCAGTTGGCGTGGTAGGTGAGCGCGCCGATGGGCCCGCTGCTGGTGCTCACAATCCGGTCGGTTTTAATCCAGCCGTAGTTAGCTTTTTTCTCTTTCGGAATGGCGTAGGAGTTGTTCCAAAAGTCCAGCCCATTTACGTTCTCGAAGTTAAACCAGGCGCCGATGTGGTGCGGATGGTCGGTCGGGTCACCCGGCCGGGAGTCGAGCGGGAAGCTGCGAGTCACGACGGTACCGTTGGCAGCGCGCAGGGGGTAGAGCACCGGTTTCTCCAGCGAGTCGGGATATAGGAAGCTGGTGAACAGCTGCTTGCCCACAAACACATCAATCTTTTTCGCCTTGGCGTCTTTGGTCACGCGCACTGGCTCGGTTTGCTGGGCCGCAGCCTCCGAAAAGCAAGCGACGAGTAGCAGCAGGGCGCCGCTGGAAAGAACGGGTCTAGTCATTGGGTGGGAAATAGGGGAGAGGTTAGTAGTTAAACGCGCTGTCGCCTAGCAACTATCGGGTGGCAATGTAGGCTGGAATTTATGGCACTTGCTAGATTGAGCAGCGTAGTTAGGTATAAGCGCCACAGTGCTTTGCCTACCGGGGCGAGCTGCTTACTACCTAGGGAGAACGCTAGTACAATTCTGAGAAAATAGTTGGCTTTAACTCTCCTGCGCCGTACTGGCAGGCTCGGAAGTACCTAGGATAACTCGGTTGTTGAAAGAAGTGTAACTTGCTCACGCGCCATGTTACTGAGGTAGAAATAGAGTGCCTTGTCCCCGAATCAATCAAAATTCAAAACGCTTGTCATGCAGCGCGTAGCGAAGCATCTCGCGTGCTGACGTCTGCAAACGCTAGTAAGTACTGCGCCACGCGAGATGCTTCGCTACGCGCTGCATGACCTAAGAATAGACAAACTTGCCCTAGGTCGGCAGGGCCGCAAGTGTCTCCTATACAGCATGACGTAATTCGGTAAATTTCAGCCTTCTCCATCGTGTTGAATTGTCTCCTTCTTACGCTTAGCCTGTGGCTGGTGTCCCCTAGGGAGGCTGCGTTGCGGGCATTTCAGCTCAATGGCTACGCGCAGGGTACCACCTATGCTATTACTTACTACGCTGCCGATAGCGTCGTGACAAGTACGGACGTGTCCCGCAAGCTGGCGGAGATTGATGCTTCCCTGTCGCTCTACCAGCCGGGCTCGTTGATTAACCAGTTTAATGCAGCGGCCAGGGGCATCGTGGCCGACCGGCATCTCAAGGCGGTGGTGCGCAAGGCGTTGCAGGTGTATCAGGACACCAATGGGCGGTTTGATGCCACCGTCGAGCCCTTGGTGCGGGCCTGGGGCTTTGGTACTCAGCACACCGAAGCGCCACCGTCGGCGGCCGCTATTCAGGATATTTTGAAGGGAGTAGGGTCCGAGAAGCTGCACCTGCGTGGCGACTCGCTGGCGAAAGACCAGCCCGCCGTGCACCTCGACCTCAATGGTATCGCCCAGGGCTACACCGTGGATGTGCTGGCGGCCCTGCTCGAAAGCCGCCACATTCGCAACTACCTCGTGGAGCTGGGCGGCGAAATCCGGGTGCGGGGGCGCAAGTTTCCGAGCCGCGAGCTGATGCGCATCGGCATTGAACGGCCCGACACCAGCGACCTGCTGCCTACGAGCATGCAGCAAGTCATTCGGCTGGCCGCGGGCGGCGTGACTACCTCGGGTAATTACCGTAAATTCAAGCGCTGGGGCGCCGTAAAAAGCGCGCACCTCATCGACCCTACGACTGGTTACCCCTTTCAGAATGAATTGATTAGCGTGACGGTGGTAGCCCCCGATGCGCTTACCGCCGATGCTTACGACAACGCCTTGATGGGCATGGGCTTAGCCAACGCGCTGGCTTTTTTGCAGCGCCACGCTAGCCTGCAAGCTTACTTGATTTATCAGCGCCCCGACGGGACTGTTGCCGACACGGCCACGCCGGGGTTTCAACGCTTACTAGTGCACGAGTAATGGACTTTCCAAGACGAGATTTCCTCAAGAAAACGGGCCTGCTGACCAGCGGGCTGCTGCTGCATCAAGAGCTGGCGGCCGCCTTTGTAACTCCAGTGGCAGCGGGCAAACTCAAAATTGGCATCATCGGCTGCGGTGACCGGGGCACGGGCCTGCTCAAGATATTGCAGGAGCTGACCGATAAGTTTGAGGTGGTAGCGCTGTGCGACGACTTGCCCTTTCGGCTAACGGCGGCGCAAAAAATTGGCTCGGGCGCTAAGGCGAAAACCTATACCGACTACCACGCCCTGCTCGATGCGCACATCGTGGATGCCGTCATTATCTCGGTGCCCCTGAATCTGCATTTTCAGGTGGCCAAAGACGCGCTGGCCGCCGGCAAGCAGGTGTACCTGGAAAAGACCATGACTTACGACATTCCGCAGGCCCTAGAGCTGGTGCGGCTGGCGCAGCTGCGGCCCAACCAAACCTTGCAGGTGGGCCACCAGTACCGCTACTCGCCGCTGTACTACCGTGTGAAAGAAATGATTAAGCAGGGCTACCTAGGGAAGGTGACGCAGATAGACTGCCGCTGGGACCGCAATGGCAGCTGGCGCCGCCCCGTGCCCGAACCTAGCCTGGAGCGCAAAATCAACTGGCGCATGTACCGCGAGTACTCGGGCGGCTTGGCGGCCGAACTGCTCTCGCACCAGATGGACTTCATCAACTGGGCCTTCGATACCCACGCCGACGAAGTATTTGGCACCGGCGGCATCGACTACTACAAAGACGGCCGCGAAACCTACGACAACGTGCAGGTAATGGCCCGCTACGCCAAGGAAGGCATCGTGGGCAACTTCGGCGCCACCTGCGGCAATGCCCGCGACGGTTACCTCTTCAAGCTCAAGGGCACCAAGGGCACCATTTCGCTGCTCGTCGATGAGGGCGTATACTACCCCGAAAAGGATACGCTAAAGCAGTACGGCACCGTGGACGGCGTAACGGGCGCTACCAAAATCACTTGGAACAAGGACGGCGGCATCCCGATTACGACCGGCGCCGAGCCCCTGAAAGACGGCTCCTGGTACGCGCTGAATGATTTTTACCGCGCCGTGAACGAGAAGAAGTTGCCCGACTCCAACGTCTTCACCGGTGCCCGGGCGGCGTGCACCGTGCACCTAGCCAATAAAGCCATCTACAACCACACCATCGAGAAGTGGCAGCCCGAGTATAACCTGACCTAGGTCTGCTTTTGAAGTGACCTACAATCGAAACGGTCATGCAGCGCGCAGCCAAGCATGACCGTTTCGATTGTAACGGATAGTAAATGCGGTACTGTCCGCAGGTCCTAGTAAACCAGCACTACTAAGCTGCGGGCGCCGTGCGCTCCAATCACCAGCGACTGCTCAATGTCAGCCGTTTTAGAAGGGCCGGCGACGAACATGCCGTAGCCGCCGGGACCATCGGGCAGCCGGGCGTAGGCTTGGTGCATGGTGGCCACGAGTTGGCGCTGGTCGAGCACAAAAGCTAGGTGCTGCGTCACGGTGGGTAGGGCGCGGTGCAGCATATTGGCCTCGGGCAGCCACACTGCGCCGTTTTCGGCCACGCCAAACTCGACGGGCAGCACCGCTAGGTCTACGTCGGCCAGCACGTCGGTAGGCGTATGCTGGTCGATGCGCAGGGTAGGGGTGAAGAGCGGCGAGGCAATAAGCTTTGCATCGGGCCAAAGCTCATGCACGGTAGCTTCCAGGTCATCCAGCGAAGCTAGCCGAGTTACTTCGCCGCCTATGCTGGCCAGCACGGTGCGGAAGCGCTCCAGTGAATTATCGCCCCAAAAGTCGGGCACGGTGGGCAGCGGCGTTTCGGCGGGTTTGTTGGCGCGGGCGGCGGCCAGGATGCGGTCGCGGGCGGTACTCATGTAGCGGGTTGGGGTTGTTGGGCAAACCACTCGCGGAAGCTCTGCTGGGGTGGCTCGGGCAGCTCGCGGGCGATGGCCCAAGCGTTCACGGTTTGGTTGTGGGTGAGGCCGTAGGGCAGCAAGCGCAGCGCCCGGCGACCAAATGAGCCGCTGAGCTTGAAGGCCGTAGGGCTGGCTAGCAACCGGCCCATAAACTTCAGCCCTATCTTTTTAGCCGTGGGCAGGTGGTTGGCCTCCGACACGATTTGCCTCCATTTGTAGAGCTGCACGTGAATGTCGATTTTGACGGGGCACACGTCGGTGCACGAGCCGCAGAGCGTGCTAGCGAAGGGCAGTGTGCTGTGCTTTTTGAGGTCGATGTTGGGCGAGAGGATGGAGCCAATTGGGCCCGGCACCGTGAAGTCGTAGCTGTGGCCGCCGCTGCGCCGGTACACCGGGCAGGTATTCATGCACGCCCCACACCGAATGCACTTGAGCGAAGCCCGAAAATCGGGCCGGCCGAGCTGCTGCGTGCGCTCATTATCAACGATGATAATGTGCATCTCGCGGCCGGGCATCGGCTTGGTGTAGTGCGAGGTGTAGGTCGTAACGGGCTGGCCCGTAGCGCTACGGGCCAGCAGCCGCGTAAACACCCCTAGGTCGCTCAGGCGCGGAATCAGCTTCTCGATACCCATGCTGGCCACGTGCACCGGCGCTAGGCTCACGCCCAGGTCGGCGTTGCCCTCATTGGTGCACACCACTACTGAGCCGGTTTCGGCAATGGCGAAGTTGACGCCCGTGAGCGCCACTTCACCGGCCAGGAACTTGGCGCGCAGGTGCTGCCGGGCGGCTTCCGTGAGCTGTTGCGGGTCGGTGAGGCCCTCGGCGGTACCTAGGTGCTTGAAGAACGTCGCGCCCACATCCTCCTTCTTCAAGTGGATGGCGGGCAGCACGATATGGCTCGGCGGCTCGTCGCGCATCTGGATAATGCGCTCTCCTAGGTCGGTATCAATCACCTCGATGCCTTCCTTAATCAGGTAAGGATTGAGGTGGCATTCCTCGGTCAGCATCGACTTGCTCTTGACCACGCGGGTAGCGCCGCGGGCCCGGATAATATCGAGCACGATGGCGTTGTGCTCGGCCGCGTCGGCGGCCCAGTGCACGCGCACCCCATTGGTTTGCGCGGCGGCCTCAAACTGCGCCAGGTACTCATCGAGCCGGCTAAGCGTGTGGTCTTTGATGGCCGAAGCTAGGTTGCGCAACTCCTGAAACTCGGGCACGGCGTACACCGCCTTATCGCGCTTCTGGCGCACAAACCACAGCGTTTCGTCGTGCCAGCTGGTGCGCTCGTGGTCGAGGTTAAACGCCTCGGCGCGGCTGGCGTGGGTGAGGTAGGACATGAATTAAGAAGTCAGGCCGTTAAGGATTTCGGCCGCGTGCAGCACTTGCAGGGGCAGTTTTTGGCGGCGCACGATGCCTTGCAGGTGCATCAGGCACGACATGTCGCCGCCCGTGAGTACCTGCGTGCCGTTGCGCACGTGGTCCTGCACGCGGTCGTGGCCCATGCGGCCCGAAATAGCGGCCTCGCTCACGCAAAACGTGCCCCCAAAGCCGCAGCACTCATCGTTGCGGTCGAGCTCAGTGAGCTCGATGCCACCTAGGCCGGCCAGCAGACGGCGCAGTTGGCCGTCGCGCACGGGCGTCATTTCCGACTCGTTGGCCTGGTGCAGGCCGCGCTGGCCGTGGCAGCTCAGGTGCAGGCCTACTTTGTGAGGGTAAGAGCCGGGTAGTTCTTTGATTTCTAAAATGTTCGTGATGAAATCAATCAAGTCAATGGTAGTGGCGCGCACGTGCTGCACGGCGGGCGTCTGCTCCAGCTTGTCGAAGTGCTTCTGCACGTGATACACGCAGCTGCCCGAGGGCACCACTGTGTAGTCATAGTCCTGAAACGTATCTACAAAGTGCTTATAGATAGGCAGCGCCTCGCGCTCGCAGCCACTATTGGCCAAGGGCTGGCCACAGCAAGTTTGAGCAGCTGGGAAGGCCGCCTGCACGCCTAGTTTCCCGAGCAGCTGGTAGGTAGCAATGCCAACCTGCGGATAGAACTGGTCGACGTAGCACGGGACGAATAGGGCAACTTTCATAAGGAAGTATTCAACACTAACGCGAGGTAGCTAAAAAGCTATTCGAATAAAGTAAGAAACGCTTGTCATTGCGAGCGCAGCGAGGCAATCGCACCCAAACGGCTCGTCTTGATGCGATTGCTTCGCTGCGCTCGCAATGACAAGCTACGCGTAATCAAAATCAGCTAAATAACAGCTGGGTCTTTTTCCACGCTTCGCCCTGCTCGAGGTGCACTAGGGCACCTAGGGCCGTGGCTTGCGGCACCTCTAAGGTACGGATTTCCGCCTTGGGGAAGTTCCAGCTTAGGGTTTGCATAAACAGCGGGTTGCGGGCAAAGCCACCGTCCACATAGATGATTTTTTCGCCCTGCCACACCAGCTTCATCGAGGCCAGCAGGATGTTGACCAGCCCGTGAATGAGGTGCTGGTAGGCATCGTTGGCAGTGCGGAAACCCGAGAGGTCCCACTCGCCTTCGGGCGCATCGGGCAGCGGCCCACCGCCGGCTAGGCACGCGGGCACGAAGCAAGCCGAGGCCTCGTCGTAGGGCCGGGCCAGCACCAGCGAGCGATAGAAATCGGGCTTCACGTGGAAGTACTGCGCGATGCGCTCGACCTGGTAGTCGTGCTCACGACCTAGGAAGGCACGGGCCGCCCGCATGGGCTGGCCGCGCGGCGTGAGGAAACTCACCACGTCGCGGCGCAGCAGCTCGGGTGTAAGCGCTTGGCTATTAAATGGATTGATGGTAACCCACCACGTGCCCGTGCTCACCAGCATAAACGGCTCATCCACTTCGAGCAGGTAGGGCATCACGGCCGCCGAGCTGTCGTGCAGCCCCACGCCCACCATGATGCCATCGACTACCGACGCGATAGAGTCTTTGGTGAGCGGCGCCAGCTTCTCATCGAGGCCCTCGCGCTGCACCCAATCGTGGTATTGCCCGCGCTCAAAATCCCAGAGCGCCGTGTGGCAGCCTACGCTGGTGAAATCGCTAAACTTCTCACCCGTAAGCAAGTACGACAAGTACTGCGGCAGGTGCAGCGAGGTGTGAATTTTGGCGTATTGCTCGGGCTTGGCGCGCTTGAGCCAGTAGAGCTGCAAGCCCGAATTGAGCATGCCTAACTTGGGCGAGCAGGTCGTGGCCGTGAAATCTTCCGGCGACTCGGCTAGCTCGGCGTAGAAGCGAGCGGCTAGGTCCTCCGGAATGGGCTTCAGGTAGTTATACAGCGGCAGCACCGGCTCGCCATCGGCCCCTAGGTGCACAAAACTGGCCCCGTAGGCCGTGAAATTGACGCCCTTTACGGTGTAGTGCGGGTGGTGGCGCAGGCGGTGCCAGTGGTCCTGCATCCACTGGGTGAGGCGCGGCAGGTGGTCGCAGGGGAAGCCGTCGTCGTCGAGCACGTCGGTACACACGTGCAGCATCTCGTCAATAATCTGCCGCTCTTCATCGAAAAGTATCAGCTTCTTATTGGTTTTGCCGATGTCGAAAACGGCGTACACGGGTTTCTTCGTCACCATTGCTTACAGGCCAGTAGATAAGCTGAATTTGCCGCGTTGCGCGATGAGCTGCTGCCGCACGCCGGCCGCCCGGTAGGCGCGCACCGGGTGCAGGGCGCCGCCGCTCTGGCGGTAGGCCTCGGCCACGAGCGGGCGCACGTCGGTGAGGAAGGCGTCGCGCAGAATCTCCTCGGCGCGCACGGTGTCGTTGGCTTCCTGGGCTTCTTGCAGGGCGGTGCGGTCTACGAGCAGCGCCTTGGCGTAGGCACCTAGGATGTTATCAACCGATTGCAGCAAGTCTTCGAGCGGGTCCTTGGTGTTGTGGCTGGCGTCTATCATATAGGCCACGGTGCTAGCGGTCAGGCTGGTATCCTGGTTGGCGTCTACTAGCTCGTTGAAAATTAAGAAGAGCTGGAAGGGCTTGGCGCTGCCGGTAGTCAGGTCGTCGTCGCCGTAGCCCGAGCCGTTGAAGTGGAAGCCACCTAGGCGGCCCAGCTGGCGCAAGCGGCCCACAATTTGCTCGATGTTGGTATTGGGCAAGTGGTGGCCTAGGTCCACGAGTACCTGCGCCTGCTGCCCGAGGCTCTGGCACAGCGTGTACGAGGTGCCCCAGTCGGGAATGACCATCGAGTAGAAATTCGGCTCGTAGGGCTTGTACTCGATGAGCATGGTCCAGTCGGAAGGCAGCGCCTCGTAGATGGCGGCCAGGCTCTCCTGGGTGCGCAGGTAGGCGCGGCGCAAGTGGCTCTGGCCCGGAAAGTTAGAGCCGTCGGCCAGCCATACGGTGTGCACTTTGGCCCCTAGGTCGGTGCCGTAGCGGATGCAGTCGATGTTGTGCTGAATGGCCTGTTCGCGCACGGCGCGGTCGGTGGCGCTCAGCGAGCCAAACTTGTAAGTGTGCGCCTGCTCCTTCTGGTCCTGAAAGGTGTTCGAGTTCATCGAATCAATCGACAAGCCCTGCTCTTTCAAGAGCTGGTGCAGGCCCGCAATGTCCTGCGGAATATCCCAGGGAATGTGCAATGAAATAGAATTAGACGACCCGTTAAGCTGATTAAGCAAGCCCACATCGCCGATTTTCTCCTCCAGCGAGCGCGGCTCGCCGCCGGCCGGGAAGCGCCCGAAGCGCGTGCCGCCCGTGCCCAGCGCCCAACTCGGAATGGCCACCTGAAACTCGACCAGCTGTAGAATAAGCTGGTGTGCATCTTGGCCGCGGCGGGCCAGCAGGTCGGCCAGGTAGTCAAATTGCAAGTGGTGCTCGGCCAGCAGCGGCTGGTTCAGGTCGTGGAGTTGGTCTTCGGTGAGCATGGCGCTAGGGTGGGGAATAAGCCGGTTTTTGAGAGTAGCAAATTACCCCGCTTCCCGCGCCCAAACTCTTCTGAACTCTCCTGTATACAGTGCGCGCATCAAGAACCACTCTTTGCAGGAGCGATATAGAAGGTCCACTTATCATTGCGAGCGTAGCGACGCAATCGCACCAAGACGAGCCTACCTAGGCTCCGTTCGGGTGCGATTGCGTCGCTGCGCTCGCAATGACAAGCGTGTGTTCTGTGAGTTTAACTCTGTGCCGTGGGTCGAATTACTAGTTCGCCGACATCTACATCGGCTGGCTGTTCGATGGCAAAAGCAATAGCCCGTGCAATGGCATCGGGCGAGATGGCCATCTTGTCGCGCGCCGCAAGTATTTGGGCCTTGGCTTCAGGGTTGGTCATGCTGTCGGCGAAGTCAGTATGTACGAAGCCGGGCGAAATAATAGTCACGCGCAGCTTGTCACCGGCCTCCTGCCGTAGTCCTTCTGAAATGGCGCGCACGGCATTTTTGGTGCCAGCGTATACCGACTGCAACGGCACAATCTTGAGCCCCGAGGTAGAGAGCACATTCACAAAATGACCAAACTCCTGCCGTCGGAAAACTGGTAGCGCCGCCGCAATGCCATACAGCGTGCCCTTGATATTGACGTCAATCATGGCCTCCCAATCTTCAACGCGTAATTCATCAAGCGGCGAAATTAGGCCGATACCGGCGTTGTTGATGAGTACATCGAGCTTGCCGTAGCGCTCGCAAGCCAGCTGGATGAGCGCCGTAACATCGGCGCGTTGGCTTACATCGGTGCGAGCGTAGGCCACCTCGCCGCCCGCCGCCACGATGGCGTCTGCGAGCGCCGCCAGACGGTCGAGCCGGCGCGCCCCAAGTATCACTTTTGCCCCGTGCGCCGCGAGTAGCCGGGCCGTGGCGGCCCCGATGCCGCTGCTAGCCCCCGTAATCGCAATGACTTTACCTTTCACATTCTCCATCTGTTTCTGCCATTTAGTGAATCAAAAATGATAGCACAAAGGTCTCGGCAGCTGCTGCGGCAGAATTATGCGAATCAAGCCAAAACTTATGAAAGTACCTCCGGCTGGCGCCGGTACTGATTTGGTGGCTGCCCGGTGTTCTTTTTGAAGAAACTGTTGAAATTGGAAGCGTGCTCGAAGCCTAGGCAGTAGCCTATTTCAGCCACGCTCCAGTTGCTGTTGCGCAGCAAGGCCTTGGCCTCTTCTACCAGTTTGCTGGCGATGTGCCTGGTGGTAGTGAGCCCAGTCGTTTCTTTCAGCACCTTGTTCAAGTGGTTGGGATGAACGCCTAGGTGTCCGGCAAACTCCTGCGCTGTCTTGAGCGGCAGGGGGCTATGGGGCGAAAGCAGCGGAAATTGCCGTTCTAGGAGCTCTAAAAACTGCGAGCTCAGGCGAGCCGCCGAAGTGCCCGGTTGGTACAGGGCTGGCTCTGGGGCCAGCTTGAGCGACTCGTGCAGAATGAGCTGTAAGTAGTTGCGCAGCAAGTCGTACTTGTGTGCGTAAGATGATTGAATCTCAGCTAGGCACTGCTCAAAAAGGCCACTGAGCCGGCTCACTACTTCCGGTGGCGGAAACAACACCGGATTGCCCCCGGCCCGGAAGAGAGGCGAACTGGCCACGCTGGCAGTTTTAAGCTGTTGCGTAATAAAGTCTTCCGTAAACAAGCAGGCGTAGCCGGTTTCGCTGCCCGCCGTGCGTTCCCAGGAATATGGAATCAGCGGGTTCACAAAAACCAGGGCGCAGGACTGCACCACGACCCGGTGGTTAGCATACGACAGGATACCCTGCGCATTGCACAGCAGCTTTATCTTATAGAAGTCTCGCCGCACGTGCGGAAAGGAAACGGGCTGCGCTACCTCTCTAATCCGGTAAATCGCCACCTGGCCCGTGTCGGGGTGCCCGTGGCCGTGCTGGCGGTAATACTCCGCAATAGCCTCGCTTGATTTCATAAAGTAAACTTATGAAATTCAAGTCAACGCAAGGCTAGCTGCCTATAGCGAGCCGCGCCGAATGGTGTAGAACGGGTTGTTCACCTTCACGCGCTTGTTTTCCAGCAGTAGCTGGGCAGCGGTGCGGCCCATGGCCACAAAGTCGGTGGTAATCACCGTCATGTTGAGCAGCTCCTTGAGGGGCGTCTCATTGAAGGAAATGATGCCGATTTCGCGACCTAGGAGGAAGCTCGTCTGCCGAATTTTCTTCACCAGTTCCACTAGGTCGGTTTCGCGGATGACGACGTAGGCCGTGCCTTCGCTCAAAACCTCATTCTTAGCATTTTCGACCACCGAAAACTCCTTGTCGCGGCTGAGGCAGAAGGAGCGGAAGCCCCAGGGCAGCTCCTCGGGGTGGTTGGCGTCGGAGGGCAGGATGAGCACCAGCCGCGAGTACTTGGCCAGCAGGTCTTGGGTATTGACGAGGGCGTTGAAAATGTCCTTGTCGAAGTCCTGGAATACGCGCAGGCACTCCTGCTTAAGCTCCGGCAAGTCCTTGTCCAGCAGCACCAGCTCGTGCGCTGGAATGGTATTAATAATGTTGCGGTACAGCGCCTTATCGGTGTCGAGCGTGAAGTGCGGCATGATAACATAGTAGTTATACTTGCCGAGGCTCTTCTCAATTATCTCCTGAAATAGATTGACGTTGTAGTGGTGAATCTGTAAATCGACGGTGGCGCGGTCGCCCAGAACTTCGAGAAAAGCGTAATAAATTTCCTTCTTGTAGGAGCTCAACTTGTTGAAAATCATCAATATTTTCAACTTGTTCGTGTCGCGGGCCTGCACATAGTAGCCCTTGCCCTGCACCGACGTGATAAAGCCACGCTCGCGCAGCTCGCGGTAGGCTTTTTCTACGGTATCGCGGGCCAGGTAGTGCTCAATGCTGAGCTCGCTGATACTTGGCAACTGGTCGCCGTTCTTGAGCACGCTCCGCTCGATGTCCATGATGACGGACTGCACAATCTGCTTGTACTTGGGCGTTTTATCGAGCGGCTTGAGCTGTAACGTGTACATAGTGCAGAAGGAATGAGGTGGGAAGCGTAGGACATCAAAGCTACTGCAAACCACTAAAAAGACTGTTATTATGCCGCTGCGCGGCCTTTGTAGGCTGCATCCGTCCGGCTGCTCGTTAACGAACGCGACCTGCAAAGTCCGCGCAACAACAAGCTATTAAACGTAAAACGTCAGGCCGAGCGTGCTCAGCCTGACGTTCTATGGAATACCTAGGTCGGCTAGCGCACGAAGGCCATGGCTACGCCGCCGTCCACGTTGAGCACGTTGCCAGTGCTCTTGGCTAGCGAGCCATCCACAAACACGAGCACGGCCTTGGCGATGTCTTCGGCCAGCACTTCTTCGCCGAGCAGCGTGCGCTTGGCGTAGTGTTGGGGTAGTTCGGCTACCGAGATACCGTAAGCTTTGGCGCGCCCTTCGGCCCAGCCGCTTTCCCAGATTTTGGAGCCGCGCAGCACGGCGTCAGGGTTCACGGTGTTCACCCGGATTTTGTCGGCGCCGAGCTCGGCGGCCAGCAGGCGGCTCATGTGCAGTTGGGCAGCTTTGGCGGTGCCGTAAGCTACGTTGTTGGGACCGGCTACGAGGCCGTTCTTACTGGCGATGTTCACGATATCGCCACCTAGGCCCTGCTGGCGCTGGATAGCCACGGCCTGCTGGCTCACTAGGAACTGGCCCTTCACGAGCACGTCGTTGAGGATGTCCCAATCGGCCTGGGTGGTTTCGCTCAGCGGCTTGCTGATGCTCAGGCCGGCGCAGTTGACCACGATATCAACGCCACCAAACTGCAGCACCGTTTGGCGGAATGATTCGGCAATAGCGTCGGCATCGAGCACGTCGATGGGCGCAGTGAGGGCTACGTCTTTGCCAAACTTCTTACGCAGGTTGGTTTGGGTTTCGTCGAGGCGGTCGCGGTCGGTGGCGACCACGCAGGCCCCGTTTTGCAGCAGCAGCTCGCAGATGGCTAGGCCAATGCCGCCAGTGCCGCCCGTGACGTAGGCAATCTGGCCCGAGAGGCTCTTGGGCTTGGGCATGCGCTGAAGCTTGGCTTCTTCGAGCAGCCAATACTCGATGTTGAAGGCTTCCTGCTCGGCCAGGCCCTGGTACTCGCTCACGGCCTCGGCGCCGCGCATCACATTGATGGCGTTGGTGTAGAACTCGGCGGCCACGCGAGCGGTCTGCTTGTCCTTGGAGAAGGAGAATAAGCCCACACCGGGCCACAGAATAATCACTGGGTTGGCGTCGCGCACGGCGGGCGAGTTGTCGTGCTTGCAGCGGTCGTAGTAGGCTTTGTAGTCTTCGCGGTAGGCGGCAAACAGGCCTTCTAGGTAGGTTTTTACGCCGGCGGTGTCGCCCTGCATCTGGGCGGGGTCGAGCACGAGCGGGCGGATTTTGGTGCGCAGGAAGTGGTCGGGGCAGCTGGTGCCTTTGGCCGCAAGGCGCCCTAGGTCATTAGAATTGACGAACTCCAGCACACGCGCATCGTCGGTGTAGTGGCCCAGCATGCGGCGCTGGCTGCTGGCGAGGCCGCGTAGCACGGGCATGGTGGCGGCGGCCAGGCGGCGGCGCTCGGTGGCGTCGGGGCCATCGGCGAGCTTCACGCCGCCGAAAACTGGGCTTTTCTTGCCGTAGTTGGCTTCTAGGTACGTGGCAGCCATTTCAATGACTTCCAGCGTATTGATATAGGAGTCGTAGCTCGTTTCGCCCCAGGTAAAGAGCCCGTGCCCACCTAGGATAACGCCGCGCAGGTTGGGGTTGTCCTGCACGATTTTCTCGAGTTGCAAGCCTAGGTCGAAGCCTGGCTTCTGCCAGGGTAGCCAGCCCATGGTGTCGCCCCAGATGTCGTGCATAATTTTCTCGCCGTCCTTGCTGGCCGCGATGGCGATGAGGGCATCGGGGTGCAGGTGGTCGATGTGCTTGAAGGGCAGTAGGCCGTGCAGCGGGGTGTCGATGCTGGGCGTGGCGCACTTGGGGTCGAAGAGGCAGTATTCAAATAGGCCTACCATCTCGTCTTCGTGGGCCAGGCCGCGGTAGCGGTTCTTGAGCTGGTGCAGCTTCTCTACGTAGAGGTTGGCACAGCCGGCCTTGGTGAGCGTGCCGATGTCGCCGCCCGAGCCCTTTACCCACATCACCTCGGCGGGCTGGCCGCTCACGGGGTCGGTTTCCTGGATTTTGACCGACGTGTTGCCCCCGGCGTAGTTGGTCAGGCGCAGGTCGGCGCCGAGCAGGTTGGAGCGGTACAGGAACAGGGCCACTTCGTCGCCGGCCAGCTCGGCGGCTTTGGCTTCATCCCACAAGTAACTGACGTGCTGGAAAGTGAGCGTAGGGTGCATAGAGATGTCGGAATGGTCGGCCGGGAAATGACCAGCGTTTAATTTAACGCAAAACTGCGCGGCCGCGGCGGCGCCAACCTCCTGCACTCTCCTGCTTGCAGGCAAAAAAGATACGGCTCTTGACTTCTGGCTAGCGGCCTATTTTTCTCAGGAGAGCACAGGAGAGTTTGGCCCTAGGTGGCGCGCAGCTTTGCCGCTATCCTTCTCTGTTACCACATTCCCACCCAATTATGGCCGTTATCTGGGGCGTTATTTTGCACGCACTCGGGGGCTTCGCTTCCGGCAGTTTTTATTTGCCTTACAAGAAAGTTAAAGGCTGGTCGTGGGAAAGCTACTGGCTGGTAGGCGGCCTGGTATCGTGGCTGGCGGCCCCCTGGATACTGGGCTACCTCACCGTACCGCACCTGTTTGACGTGCTGCACCAGGCATCGAGTAGCACCATCTTTTGGGCATATTTCTGGGGCGTGCTCTGGGGCATGGGCGGGCTCACGTTTGGGCTGGCCATGCGCTACCTAGGGCTGAGCCTTGGCATGGCCGTGACGCTAGGGCTGTGCGCCGTGTTTGGCACGCTAGTGCCGCCCATTTACGAAGGTAAAATGGCCGAGCTGACTGGCTCCTCCTCTGGGCGATTTATCATGCTTGGGCTGGCCGTATGCGTGCTGGGCATCCTGATTTGTGGCCGTGCTGGCTTGTTAAAAGAGAAGACCTTAACGAAAGAGCAGAAGCAGGCCTCGATTGCAGAGTTTGACTTGCGCAAAGGGCTACTGGTAGCGGTGTTTTCGGGGGTAATGAGCGCCTGCATGTCGTTTGGGCTCACCGCTGGGCAACCGATTGCCGAGCTAGCCGCCAAAAACGGCACGAACCCGCTGTTCGTCAATAATGCCATTTTGGTCATTATTCTGCTCGGCGGCCTCACCACCAACGCTGCGTGGTGCATCTACCTCAACATCAAAAACAAGACGTACACCGACTACCTCAACCCCACGATGCCGGCGCTGCGAAACGTCATTTTCTGCGCGTTGGCGGGTACGACCTGGTATTTTCAGTTCTTCTTCTACGGTATGGGCGACAGCCAGATGGGCGAGTACCGCTTCTCGGGCTGGACGCTGCACATGGCCTTTATCATCGCCTTCAGCTCGATGTGGGGCCTGCTGCTGCACGAGTGGCGCGGGGCTAATAAGCTGACTATGCGCACGGTGCAATTGGGCATCTTGGCCGTAGTGCTCTCTACCGTAGTTGTAGGCTACGGCAACTACCTAGGCTCGGAAAAGCCAGCTACGGCTAAGGCCGAGCAGCCCACTGAGGTCGTGGTGGCTGAATGAGTCTAGGGTAACGTAAAGACCCCACCCCCAGCCCCTCCCCTCCGGGAGAGGGGAGCCTAACGGTCACGTTCGCAGTCGTCGGGCTCCCCTCTCCCGGAGGGGAGGGGCCGGGGGTGGGGTTACCGCGCTGGTAGTGATTTACTGAAAGCTATGTTTAAATTTCGCCTATTACTAGCGCTTGGCTTCTTATTAAGCCTCAGTGCTTTCCTGTCTAAGCCGGCACCTGTTCCCACGCTCTATATCATCGGTGACTCGACAGTGCGTAATACCACGCCCGGCTACCAGGGCTGGGGCACGGCGCTGCCCGCTTACTTCGATACCACGCGGGTGCATATTGTCAATAATGCGATGGCCGGGCGCAGCACGCGCACGTTCATTTCGGAAGGGCGCTGGGACAAGACCATTGCGGCCATTCGGCTCGGCGACTTTTTGATTATGCAGTTTGGGCACAACGAAGGCAGCGTGCCCGACACCACTAAGGCGGGCCGCCGCGGTGTGCTGCGCGGCACCGGCCCCGAAACCAAAAGCCTCGTGTGGCCCGACGGCCACCCCGAAACGGTGAATACCTACGGCTGGTACCTGCGCAAATTCATTCGGGAGGCTAAGGCCAAAGGCGCCACACCGATAGTCTGCTCCATGATTCCGCGCAATGAATGGAAGGACGGTAAAGTCGTGCGCGCCGACCAAGACTTTGGCAAGTGGGCCGCCGAGGTGGCCCAGCAGGAAGGCGTCGCCTTCATCAATCTCAACGACCGCACAGCCCGCAAGTACGAGAAGCTAGGCCCCGAAGAAACCAAGAAATTCTTCCCTACCGACCACACCCATACCAGCCCTGCTGGGGCGCAACTCAACGCCGAATCGGTGGCCGATGGCATTCGCGCCGATAAAAAGCTGGCGCTGCGCAAGTACTTGCGGCCGGCCAGCTAGCAGTGGCTTACATCAAAAGACAGCTTCCTCCCATCTGTCATGCTGACGCAGGAAGCATCTTATCGCGCGGCTCTGACTCAACAAGGTGCTTCCTGCTTCAGCAGGACGGAAGTCTTTGATGTAGATATAATGGGCCTTTTGCTATGAAAACCAGATTTTTGCTAAGCACAGCCTTGCTGAGCTGGGCAACCGGTGCGGCTGCCCAATCGGCTGGGCCGGCGTTTAAATTTGACTTTGGGCCCGGCCGGGCGGCCGCCGGCTACCAGCCGGTGCAGTCCACAGCCACTTACACCAAAGAAGCGGGTTACGGCTTCGACTTCGGCACTACCGCTACTGGCGTAGACCGCGGCGGCAAAGATGCCTTAAAGGCTGACTTCGTGACCAGTGCACAGCCGTTCTATTTCTCGGTAAACGTACCTGAAGGCAACTACAACGTGACCGTGACCCTAGGCGACCTCAAGGGCACGTCCTCTAATTTTATTAAGGCTGAATCGCGCCGGCTGCTGCTCGAAACCACGTCCACACGGCCGGGTCAGTTTGTGACCCAGACGTGGACTATCAACGTTAAAAACCGTCGCATTGCCGGTGGGGGCGAGGTCAGCCTAAAGCCGCGCGAATTGGCTAAGCTCGATTGGGACGATAAGCTGACGCTAGAGTTTGACGGAACGCCCAGCGCGCTAGTAGCGCTGGAAATAACGCCTGCCCCGGCCGCTACCACCGTTTTCCTGGCCGGCAACTCGACCGTGGTAAACCAGGACGACGAGCCCTGGGCCGCCTGGGGTCAGATGCTGCCACGCTTCTTTGGGCCCGGCGTGGCCGTAGCCAACCACGCCGAATCGGGCCTAAGCCTAGCCAGCTTCCTTGGTTCGCATCGGCTCGATAAAGTGCTCAGCGTCATGAAGCCCGGCGATTATCTCTTCATCGAGTTTGGGCACAACGACCAGAAAGAAAAAGGCCCGAACGACGGAGCTTTTTTAGCCTATACCGAGCGGCTTAAGCTGTATGTGGCGGAGGCGCGCAAGCGAGGCGGCATTCCGGTTTTGGTGACTTCCACCAGTCGGCGCTCGTTTGGGGCCGGGGGCAAGGTAGAAAACAGCCTAGGTGACTTTCCGGTCGCTGTGCGCCAAGTTGCCCAGCAGGAGAAGGTGCCGCTAATCGACCTTAACGCCATGACCACCAAGCTATACGAAGCAATGGGGGAGGAGGAGTCGAAAAAGGCCTTCGTGCACTACCCCGCCAATAGCTACCCTGCCCAGCCCGCACCGCTGGCCGACAACACGCACTTCAACCCCTACGGCGCCTACGAGGTGGCCCGCTGCGTGGTCGAAGGAATGAAGGCAGCTAAACTCGACCTAGTAAAATACCTGCACCCCGGCCTGCCGCCTTTCGACCCAGCCCAGCCCGATGCGCTAACCCAGTGGCGCTGGCCCGAAAGCCCCCGCAGCGCAGTGACCAAGCCGGATGGCAATTAATGTGTTTACCCCACCCCCGGCCCCTCCCCTCCGGGAGAGGGGAGCCTAACGTCAGGTCACGTTCGCAGTCGTCGGGCTCCCCTCTCCCGGAGGGGAGGGGCCGGGGGTGGGGTCTTCCCGTCTGGCTTACCGCCCTGCCTTCAATTGCATATAAGTCGGCTCGTCGCGGTCGCAGGTGAGCTGGCCGTTTTGGTAATGCAGCTCTACCACTTGAATGACGCTGCGCTTGGCCGCGATGCTGTTTGGGGGCGCAGGGTGAGCCGCGCCGCGGCCGGGGTGCGTGAAATAAAACAAGTAGGCCCGGTCGCCGCTCACCACCACGTCGGCGTGCCCGCCGATGGCTTGGTCGTCGGGTCCGCGGCCGGGGGCTTCGAGCAGGTGGGTGGGCTGGGCGGTCCAATGCAGGAGGTCAGTGGAATGATAGGCCCCTAAGCCCTTCCAGGGGTCGATGATAAGCCAGTACTGGCCCTGCCAGCGAAAGACCTTTGGGCCCTCGCCGCGGTCGGGTAGGGCCGGGCCGTGGTCGGTCCAGGTCCTGAGGTCGGGGCTGTCGGCGTAGTAGGTGCTCTTGTGGTCGCGCTCATTGTTGTACCACAGGCGCCAGGTGCCATTGGGCAAGCGGAACACACTGGCGTCGATGACTTTGTCGGTGGCAAGGGGCAAGGTGCTCACGTACTGCCAGTTTACTAGGTCGGGACTGGTGAGGTGCACGATGGTGCGCGGGTGATTCCAGTCGGTGAAAGTGCCCGGCACGTAGGTCAGAAACATGTGGTAGGTGCCTTTGTCCTCCACCACATCGGGTGCCCAGAAGGTGTAGCCCGGCTGGGGCCGGTAGTTGATGTTGGCCGTGTCGCGGTAGGTCCAGGTGGCACCGCCGTCGCCCGATTCGGCGATGCCAATGCGCGTGCCGTGCACCCACGTCACGCCCGCTGCGGTGGTGTCGGTGGCGCGGCGGTTAGTGTAGAACATCCACCATTTTTTGGCTTTCTTGTTCCAGATAAGCACCGGGTCGGCGGCGCCATCATACACCGGGTCGCGGTAGAGGGGCTTGGGTGCCAGCCGGCCCGCGGGGTGCTGCGCCCATGCGCTGGCCGAGCCCAGTAGCAGCCCTAGGAGAAGAAGCAGGTCGCTGCGCCTGCGTAAGAAAAGTAGCATCGCTCGCAAAGTAAGAGAGCTGCAAGTACTCGGCAAGGCGCTTGCTCACCGTCCTGTGCTGTAGGGCAGGGCACGCCCGAGCAGGAGGGTGCGGGAAGCCCCTAGGAGTGGCTGCGCCGTACTTGCCGCCGCAAGGACTTTCGACAAGTACTTTGCTTGCTGCTCTTTCTTTCCAAACCGCTCCCCGTCTGGCTCATGCCCACCCAGAAAACCCTTTCTCGCCGCTGGCCGCTCCTGGCCACGCTCTTGTTACTCAGCGGCTGGCTGCTGAGTATGGCGGCTCCCAAGCCCCGGCCCACGCTCTACCTCATCGGCGACTCGACGGTGAAAAACGGGCAAGGCCGGGGCGATGGCGGCCTCTGGGGCTGGGGCTACTATCTGCCCGTGGCCTTCGACACGGTGCGGCTGCGCGTGGAGAATGGTGCGCGCGGCGGCACTAGTACTCGCACTTTCCGTAGCCAGGGTTGGTGGGAAAAAGTGCGGCCTAAAATCCGGCCCGGCGACTACGTGATGATGCAATTTGGGCACAACGATAGCAGTCCGCTCACCGACTCGACGCGGGCGCGGGGCACCATCAAGAGCAACGGCGACGAAAGCCAGGAGGTGTATAATTACCTCACCAAGCAAAAGGAAGTGGTGCACAGCTACGGCTGGTACCTGCGCCAGTACATCAGCGAGGCCCAGCAGCTGGGCGCCACGGTCATCGTGTGCTCGCCTATTCCGCGCAACGAGTGGGCCGACGGCAAGGTCAAGCGCAACCGCGCCGATTACGGCCAGTGGGCCGCCGAGGCCGCCTGCCAGGGCCACGCCACCTTCATTGACCTCAACCAGCTTATCGCCGACCGCTACGACCAAGTGGGCGAGGCCACTGTGCGCAGCACATACTTCAACGCCACCGACCACACCCACACCATCGAGGCCGGCGCCCGCCTAAATGCCGAGCTGGTGGCCCAGGGCATTCGGCAGGCCAAGGGCCTGAGCCTGAAGAAGTACCTGAAAAAGGCAGCTAACTAGCACATAGCTTGCTGCCTAGCTAGTTAGCTGCCTTTGAGCAGCTGTAGTAATATCCTAGACCTAGGCCGCTCTAAAGACTATCCTAGGTCAAGGATAAACTGCCCAAACCTACCACGGGCACGTAGCCGGGGCCGGGAAATACTCTTCGCTGAAGTACTTGCCGGTAGGGCCATTCGGGCCCAGCAGCGCGTACTTCAGGATGCGCTGCCCGGCCTCCTCAACCGTGCTGGTGCCTTGGTGGCCCGTAAAGTCGGTTTGGGTGTAGCCCGGGCACACGGCATTCACCTTAAAAGGAGTACCGCGCAGCTCATAGGCCAGGTTGAGTGTGTACATATTCAGGGCGGTTTTCGACGCTTGGTACACCGGCACCCGGTAAGCAGAATTGGCGTTCTCGAAGTCCGCAAACAAGGTGAGGGAAGCCATTGCCGAGCTCACATTAACGATGCGTGGCTGCGGCGACTGCTCCAACAAATCCAGGAACGCCTGCGTGACGCCGGCTACCCCGAATACATTGGTGGCAAACACAGTTTGGTACTGCTCAAGGGTGGTCTCGCGAGCCGACTGAGCTAGGTCGCCCGAAATGCCGGCATTGTTGACCAGAACATCCAGCACCGGCGTTTTAGCCCCAATCGCCGCCCGGGCCGCCCGGATGGAATCTGGTTGCGTGACATCTAGCTGCACAGCTTCGAGGTTCGTGAGCCCCGCCGCTTGAAGCTTTGCCACGGCGGCTTGCCCGTTTTCGAGGTTGCGGCTGCCGATATACACAAAGAACCCGTGCTGGGCGAGTAGTTTGGCGACTTCCAGGCCGATGCCCTTATTCGCGCCGGTGACCAAAGCTGATTTCATCAGTGAAACTTGTTGAATGTGAGTAGGAAACTAACGGGCAGAACCATTCTGCCCGGTCAATTTGACTAGGATGAGGTGGCTAGTAAGGAGAGGGATAGGAGCGACCTAGGGCGATGCCTCGCCTGGGGCGAGCCCTAGGGTGGCCCGTGGGTCTAGGCCGCGGCTGGCTGGTGCCTCGGTTGCCCGGCCAGGGCGGTCGGCGGGTAGCCAAATTGCTTTTTGAAAGCGTAGGAGAAATGCGCTAGATTCTCGAAGCCTACCTCCAGGTACAGGTCCACGGGCTTGCGCCGCTTTTCCGCTAGCTGGTAGTGCGCCAGTGTCAGCCGGCGCTGTGTAAGCCAGCGCTGAGGGCTCAGCTGGAAGGCCTTTTTGAAGTCTCGCTTAAAGGTGGTGAGGCTGCGGCCGGTCAGGTAGCTGAAGGTTGCCAAGGGCATGTTAAACATGTAGTTGGCTTCCATAAACTCGACCAGGTTCAGCTTGCCTGGCTCCGAAAAATCGGCCAGCACTCCATCGCTGTGCGGGTCGAGGCTGCGCAGTATCTCGATTACCTCCGTTATTTTCACTGTGAGCAGGTTTTCCGGCAAGCGGTGCTCCAGCTCTAGGTAGGGGAGGAGGGAGGCAAAGACGCTCTGCAACAGCGGGTTTTTCGGGAATAGCAACGGGCCGCTGAGTGCTGGCTGGGCCGGCGCCGGGGTATGCTGCCGGTAGTAGGCCTGTACCAGGGCCTTAGGTAGCTTCATGAGCACAGCCTGGTAGGCACGGCCATCTTTGGGCTGCTTCAGCAGGGTGGCGGGTTGGTTGCGGGGCAGCAATACCGTATCGCCAGCGCCGCAATAGTGCGTGCGGTTGGCGTGCACCACTTTTAGCTCGCCAGCGAGCACGCTCACCAGCACGTTGTCAGCAAAGGTTTTCTCATCCCCGTAGCGTTGGTCGCCGCTACAGACTGCTACTAGGTCCGCGTAGCAGTTTTGCTCTTTGGCAGTCATGGGTGGTTGTGGATAGCTGTTTACTAGGTGGTTTGTAGCGATGAGCAGCGCTACTTGATAAGGCAAAGGTAGACACCCCTCAACCGGAGTACTTTGTTTAAAAGGCCGAAATTGCTTTGCTCAGCGGGCCACCTAGGTTAGTAGCTTCGCGCCGCCTACCCGCACAGTGCAGGAGAGTGGCGGGCGGGCGCCGGGCCAACTTGAGGGTGCTTTCAACCTGCCCCATGCCCACCCGCCGCACCTTCCTCTCTACCTTGGCCTTAGCGCCGCTGGCCCGCGCCTGGGCCGGTTTTGCCGCCGCCCCGCCGAGCGCCTACCCGCGCCGCGACTTTGCCAAAATCAGCCGGCACTTACGGCCGGTGGGGCGGGCGCTGGAGCTGCCTGGCTACTACGTGTGGTGCAGTTCGCCCATCTACGGGCCCGATGGGCGGGTGCACGTCTTTTTCTCGCGTTGGGATGCCAAGAAGGGCATGGGCGGCTGGCTCAATGGCTCTGAAATAGTGCGCGCCGTGGCCGACCGCCCCGAGGGGCCTTTCGCCGTGCAGGAGACCGTACTGGCACCTAGGGGCCCTGGCTACTGGGATGCCACCACTTGCCACAATCCTAGCATTCAGCTGGTTGATGGGCAGTATTGCCTCTTCTTCATGGGCAATTCCAACGGCAAAACCGACACCAAGCGCATCGGCCTGGCTACCGCGCCCACCCTCGAAGGCCCCTGGACGCGCCCCGACCAACCGCTGCTGCTACCCGGCCCCGCCGGCGCCTGGGACGACCACTGCACCACCAACCCTGCCTTTATCAAGCACCCCAATGGCCAGTACTGGCTCTACTATAAGTCGTGGAACACGGCCGAGTATGAGGCTGCTAAGGGCCAGGCCATCAGGGGTAACCGCAAGTACGGCCTGGCCGTGGCCGAGCACCTAGGCGGCCCCTACGTGAAGTACGCCGGCAACCCGGTTATCGACTTCTCGGGCCAGGGCCAAAACAAGCAGTTTGAAGACGCTTTTGTGTGGCGGCAGCATGATAAGTTTAACCTGCTGGCCCGCGACATGGGCGTGTATAGCCAGGACGTAGGACTCTACCTAGAGTCGGCCGATGGCAAAGCCTGGAGCTTTCCCAAAATCGCCTTTCTGCCCCTGGCCAATTACGGCGTGCAACAGCCGCCGGCCCCGAGCAACCTCAAGCGCTACGGCCGCTTGGAACGCCCCCAACTGCTGCTGCGCAATGGGCACCCCGAGTACTTATTCTGCGCTTCGCAGGGTGGGGCGGCGGGTACGGCTTCGGCGTTTGTGCTACGCTTTAGCTAGCGCAATTCCCTGGGTAGTTAGCAGGGTTTAAAAATAGCGATAGCCAGTACTCTACAGGAGAGTGTCTGAAAAACAAGCCGGTAATATTGGTCACCAAACAGTGAGTTTTTCATCACTCGCTTTCTCCTTCTGTCTTTATAAACCCCACCCTTTACTCATGATGAAACAATACGCTTGGCCCCGCCGCCGGCTACTGGCCTGCTGCCTGCCGGTGCTGCTCACGGGCGTGGCTCCGGTGGCTGCCCTGGCCCACGCCTCTCACCCCCGCGCTGTGGCCGACTGGCAGCTGACCGGCCGCGTGACGGATGCCAAGGGCGGCGGCCTGCCCGGTGTGACGGTGGTGCTGAAGGGCACCACCCGCGGCACCACTTCGGGCCCCGACGGCAGCTTCTCACTGAATGCCCCCGATAAAGCGGGTACGCTCATTTTTAGCTTTATTGGCTACACTACCCAAGAGCACAATTTCACCGGCCCGGGCGCTATCAACGTGAAGCTGAGCGAGGACACCAAAAGCCTCGACGACGTGGTAGTAGTGGGCTACGGCACCCAGAAGCGCGGCGACATTACGGGCGCCATTGCCACCTTCAACGCCGAAAAGCTCGAAGAGCGCCCCATCACGCGCGTCGACCAGGCGCTGGTGGGCCAGCTGGCGGGCGTGCAGGTGCAGCAAACCTCGGGCATTCCGGGCCGCGCCTTTTCGGTGCGGGTGCGGGGCGCGGGCTCCATCACGGCGGGCAGCGAGCCGCTGTACGTTATCGACGGCTTTCCGCTCGACCAAGCCGCGCCCAACGGTGGCGGCCGTTACTCGACCGGCAACCCGCTCGATAACATCAACCCCAATGACATTGAGAACATTGAGGTACTGAAAGATGCCGCCGCGGCCGCCATCTACGGCTCGCGGGCCGCCAATGGCGTGGTGCTCATCACTACCAAGCGCGGCAAGAACGGCAAGGCCCAAATCAGCGTCAATGCCTTTGCGGGTATTTCGCGGGCGGCCAAAAAACTGGACTTGCTGAGCGGCGACGAGTGGACGGCGCGCGCCACCGAAATCATCAATAACAACTGGGTAAAGTCGGGCGCCGGCCGCACGGCCAGCCAAACCACCGCGCAGCGCCGCCAGATTCTGGGCCTCACCGGCAACAACGTGAACCCTGACCTGATGCTGGACGACCGCTGGGCGCAGGAGGGCCACCCCGGCCTGCAGTACATCGACTGGCAAGACCAGCTGTACCGCACCGGCGGCACCCAGAACTACCAGGTGAGCGCCGCTGGCTCGACGCCTAATGTCAACTACTACGTGTCGGGCAACTATAACCGGCAGCAGGGTTTCGCCATCGGCACCGACTACAAGCGCTACTCGGCCCGTGCCAACGTGGAAGTGAAAGCCAACGACAAGTTCAAGTTTGGCCTGAACTTGACGCCGACGTACTCCATCTCCGTCGACCCCGGCATCGAGGGCAAGGACAATCGCTTTCACCAACTGCTGTCCGAAACGCCGGTGGTGGAAGACACCGCGGGCGTAAACACCGCCTATGGCAAAAATGAGGCCTACCGCTGGGGCGTGAGCACGGCCAGCCCCATTGCCGTTATTAAAGCGTATCAAGGCGATAGCCGCAATTTTCGGACCCTAGGTACCGCCTACGCCGAGTACCAGCCCATCAACGGCCTGCGCATCCGCTCGACGCTGAACCTCGACAACAGCGACGTGACCTCGAAGTCGTTTTCGCCGCCTACTCGCACCCTCACTACGTCGCTAGCGTCGGGCTCGTACAGTGCCTACCACCGCCGCACCTTCACCAACGAGAACACTGCCACCTATAGCAAGGTGGTGGGCAAGAGCGACTTCACGGTGCTGGTGGGCCAGTCGTACAACTTCTCGAAGCTCGAAAACGACGCCAGCTTGGCCTCGTCGGGCGGGTATATCAACAACTCCGTGACGACCCTGAACGGAGCTGCGGCCATCGTGGTGTCGTCGGCTAATACGGAGACGCAGAACGTGTTGCTCTCGTACTTCGGCCGCGTGCAATACGGCTTCGATGGCAAGTACCTGCTCTCGGCCAGCATCCGTCGCGATGGCTCGTCGCGCTTCGGCGCCGATAGCCGCTCGGGCATCTTCCCGGCCGTGTCGGCGGGCTGGCGCATCTCGCAAGAGAAGTTTATGGAGCCGATTAACAACACCCTCAGCGACCTGAAGCTGCGGGCCAGCCTCGGCTACTCGGGCAACAACAACATCGGTGACTACAGCAGCATTGCCACCCTAGGCTTCTACAACTACGTTTTCGGCGGCAACGCGGGCGCGCAAGCCACCGGCCAAGCCCCCAACCGCGCCGCCAATGAGCTGCTGAAATGGGAGCGCAACCGCACCGTAGACTTCGGGGTGGACTTTGGCTTGTTCCAGAACCGCATCACGGCCTCGGCCGACTACTACACCAAAACCAGCCAAGACCTGCTCCTGAACGTGCCAGTGCCCTCGGGCTCGGGCTACACTAACTACCTCACCAACATCGGCGAGGTGCAGAACAAGGGCTGGGAACTGGAAGTATCGTCGCGCAACCTACAAGGCGAGTTCTCCTGGAATACCTCGTTCAACCTGAGCCACAACCAGAACAAAGTAGTGCACCTAGGGCCCGGCGATGCCACCATCGAGGTGCCCAACGGCCTCGACACGCCCAGCAACATCTTGCAAGTGGGCCTGCCCGTGTACAGCTTCTTTGTGGTGAAGCAAACCGGCATTCTGACCCAAGCTGACGTCGATGGGGGGGTAGCCCGCTTCGGCGCCCAAACCGCCGGCGACCCCCGCTACGAAGACTACAACGGCGACGGTGTAATCGACAGCAAAGACCGCCAGGTGGTGGGCCAGCCCAACCCCAAATACACCTGGGGCATCACCAACACGCTGCGCTACAAAGGCTTCGACCTGAGCTTCTTGGTGCAGGGTCAGAACGGCGGCAAAATTTACTCAACCCTGGGCCGCGCCATCGACCGCACCAGCGTGGGCTATAAGGAGAACGCCCTAGGGCGCGTGCGCGACCGCTGGTTTTCGGCCGACAACCCCGGCGACGGCGTGAAGGGCAAAGCCACCGGCAGCTTCGGCTTCATCCGCAACACCGACTGGCTGTACTCGTCCGATTACTTCCGGGTGCGCACCATCACGCTGGGCTACGACCTAGGGCGCCTCATCAATAAGCGCGTCGCACAGGGCGCCCGCCTCTACGTGACGGCCGAAAACTTCTTTGGCCACGACAACTACTACGGCGGCCTGAACCCCGACGCCGTGAACACCAGCAACACCGGCAACTTCGTGTCGGGCTCCGACTACGGCGGGCTGCCGCTGGCTAAGTCGCTGGTGCTGGGCCTCAACCTCTCTTTCTAAGAATTCCCATGAAGCGCTTATTCTTACTCATTACGGCCGCGTGCAGCCTCGCACTGGGCGGCTGCGAAAAAGACCTCGACCAAGTTCCTATCTCCAACGGGTCGGTAGATACGTTTTACAAAACCGCTACCGACTTCGACCAGGCCATGACGGCCGTGTACAACACCCTACGCGGCTACCCCGACCGGGAAGTGATTTTGTCGGAGGCGCGCTCGGATAACATGTACGCTATCAGCGCTATTGGCTCGCGCGACTGGGACCCCATCAACAATTTCTCGGCCTCGCTGCTGGTCATCAACCCCTACGTGGCCGACGCGTGGACTTCGGACTACCTGACCATCTTCCGGGCCAATACCCTGCTCGACCAGCTGGCCACCAATGGTGCCGTCACTGGCTCGCTGCGTACCCGCTACGAGGGCGAGGCCAAGTTCTTGCGCGCTTTCATGTACCTCGACTTGGTGCGCAAGTTTGGCAAAGTGCCAGTGCTAGACAAGGCCCTAGGCCCGCAAGAAGTGGCCTCCACGCCCCGCAGCGAGGTAACGAAAGTGTACGAACTCATTATCAGTGACCTGCAAACGGCCGTTGCCAACCTGCCCACCACCTACACCGCGGCCAACCTAGGACGGCCCACCAAGTACGCCGCTGAAGGCCTGCTGGCGCTCACCTACCTCACGCGCTCGGGCCCCACCTATGGCATCAACGGCCCCGGCCTAGACAGCAAAGAGTACGACAAAGCCCTACCACTGCTCAATGACATCATCAACAGCGGGCGCTACTCGGTGCTGCCGAGCTACGCCAACGTGTTCGCGTACAACAATGAGAACAACGCCGAGGTGCTGTGGGACATTCAGTATATCTCGAATGCGTCGCTGGGCCTGGGTGGGTCGTTTCCCAACGTCGTGATTCCAGACTCCTACTACACGTTTAGCGGCCTGCCGTTCGGGGCCGGCTCGGTCGAGATTAAACCTTGCTCTAATGACTTGGTAAATACCTCCTACGCCACTACCGATACCCGCAAGACATTCAACATTCTAACGACGGGCTATACCCAGGCGGGTATCACCGAAATCCGGCCGTTTTACAAGAAGTATTTCAGTGCCACCGGCCGCGGCACGGGCCGGGGCGACTGGCCCATCAACTTCATCGTGATGCGCTACGCCGACATCTTGATGATGAAGGCCGAATGCCAGGTGCGCGGCGTAGGTGGCTCGGCCACCGATGCGGCTACCCTGCTTGCGCCCATCCGCACGCGCGCTGCCCAGCCCGCCCTCACTGGCCTCACGCTGGCTAGCCTCATGGAGGAGCGCCGCCGCGAGTTTGCCGGCGAAAACCTGCGCTGGAACGACCTCGTGCGCTCAGGTCTAGCCCTAGACGTGATGAACGCCTGGGCGCTTAAAGACGATGTGAGCGCCAAAATCACCCGCCCCATCACGGCCAACCTGCTGCTTTACCCCGTGCCCCAGAATGAGTTGAGCGCCGCCCCCGGCTTGTATGACCAAAACGCCGGCTACTAGGGGGGTATCTGGGAGTTTGAGAATTTGAAAAACGGTTAGGCTGAGCTTGTCCAGGTATCTCTGCCGCTTCTTGCAACGGGGCGATAAAGATGCTTCGGCAAACTCAGCCTGACCGTTTTTCAGTTCTATACATGCTCTTGGTAGGAGGTGACTCGGTTGGGAGCGTGCTCGCGAGTCCTTAACGCTACCGCTAACGCAAAATCTTTTACGTATCTTCCCTTACGGCAAGAAGCGCGGGCAGCAGATAGGCACCTTGCCAGCAGTGATGGATGTCTACTATCATACCTGTCTTCCTTCCGTGCATCTGCGGCCTTTCATCCGGGAGCTGCTGTTGCTAGATGTAGTGGCCGGGCCCGGCGAGGTGGTGCCGGTGAAAGCCCTGGCGGCCAATACCGAGCAGTGCCTGGTGTTCTACCTACACGGGCACGTAACGGCCAGCCACCTCGACTCGGGCACGCGCACCGTGTACGCGCCCATCGCGCTCAATGGCATCCAGTCTACCCGGTTCGACTTCTACAGTGGCTCCCCCTTCCGGATGCTGTCCGTGCAGTTTCAGCCCGGGGTGCTGACCAAGTTTCTGCGCCTGCCCCTGCCCGAGTTTACCAACGCGCGCATTGATGCAGAAGCGGTGCTGGCGGCCGAAATCCGCCAGGTGCAGGAGCAGCTCGTTAATGCCCCCACCTACGCAGCTATCCTGGCGCAAGTCGAGGCGTATCTCTGGCGGCGGGTTCAGCGGCTGCGCATCACGTTTGAGCCCTTCGACCGCGCCCTACGCGCATTGGCGGCCGCTCCCCACCGCTACTCCCTCGACCAATTGGCCCAGGAGGCTTGCCTCTCGGTGAGCCAGCTAGAGCGGCGGTTTGTGCAGCAGCTCGGCGTGAGTCCCAAGCTGTATGCGCGCATCGCTCGCTTCAGCCGTGCCCACGCCCTCAAGCACGCCCACCCAGAGCTAGACTGGCTGCACGTGGCCGTGGCCTGCGGCTATTACGATTACCAGCACCTAGGGAAAGACTTTCGGCAGTTTGCCCACGCTACCCCGCCCGCCTTATTGCTGGCCCAGGCGCAGGCCCCCGACCGGCTGGCGCGCCTGGGGGGCTAAGAATGCGGATTTTTTACCACTACCCCGGTGCGGCTGGTGGGTAGGTTTGGGCTAGTATTCCACCACCCTTTTCCGCACGTTCCATGAAGCAGCTTTTCGGCTTGGGCATTGCCCTGCTCGTTTGCGCGGCCCCCGCGTGGGCCCAAACCCAACGCTCCGTCGAAGCCGACATCCGGCGGCTCGAAGCACTCGAAATCACCACCGTGCAGCGGGGCGATACCCTGGCCCTGCGCCAGCTCTGGCACCACGAGTTCGTGGTCAACAACCCCTACAATCAAATCGTGACGCGGCCCCAAATTCTCGCCTTTATGCGCAGGGGCCAGCTCGACTACTCGACGGTCGAGCGTGTAGTGGAGCGCGTGACACTTGTTGACAACCTAGCCATTGCTATGGGGCATGAAACTGTGACGCCGCAGCGGGCCACGCAGTTTGCCGGCAAAGTAGAAACCCGGCAGTACACCGACGTTTGGCTGAAAACGAAAGCGGGCTGGCGGCTCACCGCCCGGCAAGCCAGCATTGTTGCCGTGAAGTAGCTAAGCGCCGGCCTGCGTAGGATAGCTCAGAGCCATTATGCTTAGCAACAGCAGCTAGTGAAGCGGCCGCCCTACTTAGGGCGGCCGCTTTTTGCTTTCGGGCCGGGTGGTTGCGGAAGGCGGCTTGGTGAGTGGGGTAGGGGTAAAATTTTGACCACAGATAAGTTAATCATTCTGAGTGCTCCAGCTTATAGCCTAGGCGCTGCTGCCAGTGCTCGTGGTACTATTCTTTTACCCATTTGCTTGCTTTCGTAGACGGTCCGAATACCTTTGCCTTGTTTTTAATCATTCTAAATAAGGCATGCGGCACTTTTTCTGTACGTTCTTTCTCTTCGTTTTCTGCTGTTACGTTACCTGGGGACAGCAAATACAAGCAGCTGAGAGCCTGCCCGCTGGTACACTGCAAGGCCAGGTAAAAGATGCCGCTGGCGCAGTGCTGCCCGGCGTGAGCGTGGTAGTGGAGGGCACTACCCTAGGTACCACCACCGACGCCGAAGGCCGCTACGAGCTGCAATTAGTCGCAGGCCAACACTACACCATTCGCCTGACTTATGTGGGCTTCGAAGCCCAACGCCGCACGCTCACGCTGCCCGCCATTCACGGCCTGCGTCTGCCCGCTACCCTGCAAAACGCCCACCAGGCCTTGCAGCAAGTCGAGGTGCTGGGCCGTAAGGAAACTACCTACCGTACCAAGGCCACCTTCCTAGGTAGCAAGTCGGAAACCGAGATTAAAGACCTGCCGCAGTCCGTGTCCTACGCCAGCAAGGAGCTTATTGCCGACCAGGGTTTGATGCGGGTAGGCGAGGTAGTGAAGAACTTTAGCGGCGTCACCCAGTTCACGTTCTACGACGACATCGTGATTCGCGGCTTCCGGGTGAATGGGCAGAGCAATACGCAGCTGCTGAATGGCTTGCGCACCAGCACCGGCTTCTGGAAGCAGCCGCTGGCCAACTACCTCGAGCGGGTAGAAGTGCTGAAAGGTCCATCGTCGGCGCTGTTCGGCAACGCCAGCCCCGGTGGCGTGCTCAACCGCGTGACCAAGAAGCCCTTGAATGAGAACCGCAAGTCGCTGAGTGTATCGCTGGGCAGCTTCCAAAACTTCCGAGCGCTGGCCGATTTTACCGGTCCCATGAGCAAGGACAGCACGCTGCTCTACCGCCTCAACCTAGGGTACGAGGACGCGCAGTCGTTCCGCGATTTACAGTTTGACCGCAACTTGGTCATTGCGCCGTCCTTCTCGTTTTTGCCCTCGCCGCGCACCCGACTCAACGTCGATATTGTGTACAACAACTCGAACAGCCGCCTCGACCGCGGCCAGGCGACCTATAAAAACGACCTGTATTCGACCCCCACGTCGCAGTCGCTGGCCACCGGCAACGACTACCTCAACGAGCAGACCTACAACGTAACCGGTTCTTTGAGCCACCAGTTTACGAAAGGCCTCACGGGCAACCTTTCTTACATCAAAACTGGCTACGCAGAAGACCTCTACGAGCACCGCAGCGCCAATGCCTACGCCCAAAACGCAGCGGGGCAAGACATTGACAGTAAGGTGGCCATGCAGGTTTTCGCCCGCAAGCGCCGCCGCTACATCGACAACCTGTCGGCCTTCGTCAACTACGACCTGCAAACCGGGCCGGTGGCCCACCGCCTCGTGCTGGGCTACGACTACGGCAGCGAAACCCTGCCGCCCGGCGCCTCGCAGCTTACGGCCGCTGGCTACCGCAACGCTGCCAACACGGCCGCCATCGCCACCTACGTGCCCGCCAACCGCACCCGCTACCTGCTCGACGCCAGCGGCAACCCCGTGCCCAACGTGCCGCACTTCGACCTCACCGACGTGCTAGGCTCGCAGCGCATGCAGGATGATAGCAAGCTCTTTTTCACGCCCCGTTCCTTCGACCCCACCTACTACAACCTACACGCCGGCTACGTGCAGGACCAACTGCGCCTAGGTCGCGTTCAGGCGCTACTGGGTTTGCGCTACGAGCGCTACACCGACCTAGTGGGCTACAAAACGGCCGCCGAAACCAAGGTGAACCAGCACGCCCTGCTGCCCCGCGCCGGGCTGGTGTTCACCCTCAACGAGCACGTGAACCTATACGGTACCTACGTGCAGGGCTACAACCCCCAAACGGCGGCCACCATCGCTAATCCCAACGCGGGCGGCCCCTTCAACCCGTTGAGAAGCAATATGCTGGAAGTGGGCGGCAAGTCGAGCTGGCTGCAAGATCGGCTCAGTATCACGGCCGCCGCCTACCGCATTCGCCAAACCAACGTGCTTTACAATGCCAACGACGCCAGCCAGCCTGACCTACTGCGCCAGGTAGGCGCGGAGGAATCAAAAGGTCTCGAATTTGACGTCCTAGGTCAGCTCTCGCTGAATTGGAGCGTAACGGCCTCCTACGCCTACAACGAAGCCAGCATTACCGAGAGCCCGGTGGCCGCCGAGGTGGGTGCGCAAAAGCCCAACGCCCCCCGCCACCTTGCCAACCTCTGGACGCGCTACACCCTCGACCGGGGCGCGCTGCGTGGCCTAGGTATCGGTTTCGGCTCAAACCTAGCCACGGTGCGCACGCTCTCGCTCAACACAACCCAGACCATTCCGAGCTATTTCTTGCTCAATGCGGCGCTCTACTACCGCACCGGTCGCGTCACGATGCAGCTCAACGCTAACAACTTAGCCGGCCGCACTTACTGGGTCGGGGGCTACGACTACATCCGCTTGTTTCCGGGCGCGCCGCGCAATTTTCTGCTCACGCTGGGCTACGCGTTGTAGAGGGCGCCTCACGCGAACTATCCTAGATTCTGAATCACCCACAGCACGCCCATGCACTTGAGTGTGAGGCGCAAGTGGCGCAGCGCCGTGGTGAGCTGGTTTTCGACCGAGCGGCGCGAGATGTGCAGGCGCTCCGCAATCTCATCGTTGGAGAAGTGCTGCATGCGGCTCAGCAGAAAGATTTCTTGGCAGCGCTGTGGTAGTTGGCCGAGGGCGGCGGCTAGGCGCTGCTCCAGGTCGAGGCCCAGCAGCTGGGTTTCGCCGTAGTTGTAGTCGGCCGCGGTGCTCAGGGTATCGAGGGCATCGGCGTAGCGTAGGGGGCTGGTGCTAAGGGCCCGCTGGTGGCGTGCCGCTTGGTAGCGCACGGCGGCCCCTAGGTAGGCCGGAAAGGCCTGAATCTGCAAGCGTGCCCGCTCAGTCCAGAGCGTCAGAAAGATATCGTGCACGATTTCCTGGCACGCTTCCCGGTCCTTGAGCTGGGCAAAAGCCGCCGTAAACAAGCGCCGCCAGTAGCGCTCATAAAGCGTAGCAAAAGCCGCCGTATCGGCGTCGGCCTGAATAGCTTCCCACAAAGCAGCATCCGGGATGGGCATGGCGGGGTAGGGCGGAGATGAACCGAAAAGCGGGCCGATACAGCAAAGCGTGCGGGCCGCTTCTCTAAATATAAAGCTGGCAAGTAAAAATTAGACGCTGCAAATTACCTAGTTAAGCTGCTTGTGAAAAAATAATTACGTTTTCTTTACCAGAAGTGTGTGTGTTGGGGCTCGAAAAATACTCTCTCTAGGTAAGCGCCCCGCCCCATGACCGACGAAGAGTACCTAGACCTGTACGAAAAGCACCAAGCCGGCACGGCCACGCCCGCCGAGCGGGCGCGCTTTGAGGCAACCCTAGGGACCGCCGACCTGCCCGATTTACCCTGGCAAGAGGCCGAGCACGGCGACGAGGCAGCTACGCAAGCTGCTATTTTCCAGCGCTTGCGGCACAGTGGCGTGCCGGCGCCTGCCCGGCGGAGGCGCACGCCGTGGGCCGCGCTGCTAGCCTTCGTGGTAGTGCTAGTGGCTGGGGTAGGGGGCTACTGGGGCTGGCAGCACCGCACGGCACCCGCCGTGGCGCGGCGGCCCGCTCGACCGGCCGCCCCGGTGGCCTTGCGCCCCGGCCGCAACCAGGCCCTGCTCACGCTGGCCGATGGCCGCACCGTGCTGCTCGACCAAGCGCACCTAGGGCTGCTGGCCCAGCAAGGCGGCAGCCAAGTGCAAAAAACCGCCGACGGCCAACTGCGCTACGCTGCCAGCGCTGCCAGTGCTAGCCAGCTCCTATATAATACGGTAGCCACGCCCCGCGGCGGGCAGTACCAGCTCACCCTGCCCGATGGCAGCCAGGTGTGGCTGAATGCAGCCTCGTCGCTGCGCTTTCCGGTGGCCTTCACCGGGGCCGAGCGGCGCGTGGAGCTGACGGGCGAGGCCTACTTTGAGGTGGCCAAGGACGCCAAGCATCCCTTTAAAGTAACCGCCCGCGGGGCCGAGGTTACGGTCCTAGGTACCCATTTCGACGTGCAGGCCTACGACGACGAACCCGCCTTGGCCGCTACGCTGCTCGAAGGGTCGGTGCGCCTGGGCCAGGGCACGCAGCAGGCGCTGCTGCAGCCAGGCCAGCAGGGCCGATGTTGGCCCCAAGGCCGGGTGCAGGTCCGGGAGGTGGACGTGCAGCACGCGGTGGCCTGGAAGAATGGCTACTTCGTGTTCAACGACGAGCCCATCGAGGCCATTATGCGCCAGGTGTCCCGCTGGTACGACGTAGACGTGCAGTACCAGGGCACGCTGACCAACAAGGACTTTAACGGGAAAATATCCCGCTACAAAGACGCCGCCGATGTGCTGCGCGTGCTGGCGCTAACTGGCGCCGTCCACTTCACTACCGAGGGCCGCCGCATTACGGTGCAGCCCTAGACCCTGCCTCTTCCTTTCCTGCCCACCCATTGGTTGCCCGCGCCCCTGCCTAGGGGTTCTGGGCCGCGCCTTGCCCCGGTTTTGGCAAGGGCGCTGCTTGCTACGCCTTTCTGCTTCTTTCACCAAACCACTGACGATGAGGAATTATACTCCTGTACTCTCCCAATTGGGCCTGGGCGCCGGACGCCCCCTAGGGCGCTGGTCAAAAGCCACCGCCGTGGGGTTGCTGCTGGGGGCCGGGCAGCTGCACACCGCCTCCTACGCGCAGGCGGCCACGCCCTCCCAAAGCATCACGCTTGTGGAGCGCAACGTGCCGCTAAGCCAGGCGCTCAAGAAAATCGAGCAACTGAGCGGCTACACCTTTCTCTACAACACCCAGATGGTGCAGGCGGCCCGGCCCGTCACGCTCAACTTGCAGCGCGCCACCCTCGCGGAGGCGCTAAACCAAGTGTTTGCCGGCCAGGCGCTGACGTACACTATTGAGGACAAGTCGATTATTGTGAAGGCCAAGCCGACCAGCCGGGCGGCGGTGGTCGCGCCCATCCAAATCACGGGCATCGTGCGCGACGAAAGCGGCGTGCCCATTCCGGGCGTGACGGTGCGCGTGAAGTCGGGCCAGGCGCAGCTGGCGCCCTCCACCGCCACCGATGCCAACGGCCACTACAACCTCACGGTGGCTGGCCCCGATGTGGTGCTCATCTTCTCCTACGTGGGCTACGAGCCCCAGGAAATTGCGCTGAACGGCCAAACCAGCATCGAGGTGCAACTGCGGCGCGGGGTGAGCAAGCTCGACGACGTAGTGGTAGTGGCCTACGGCACCACCACCCAGCGCGAAAACACCGGCGCCGTGGCCACCCTCGATGCCAAGACCATTGCGCAGCAGCCGGTTAGCAACCCCATCGAGGCCTTGCAGGGCCGCCTGGCGGGCGTGCTCGTAACGCCCTCTACCGGCTTTGGCGGCTCTACCGTAAATGTGCAGATTCGGGGCCAAAACTCGCTCCTAGGGGGCAACCAACCGCTATATGTGGTCGATGGCGTGCCCTACGCGGCTACTGGCCTCAACAGCTTTGCAGCCTTCGGCGCGTTTGCACCGCAGGGCAGCTACGACAGCCCGCTCAATAGCATCAACCCCGCCGACATTGCCAGCATCGACGTGCTGAAAGACGCCGACGCCACGGCCATCTACGGCTCGCGCGGGGCCAACGGCGTGGTGCTCATCACTACTAAAAAAGCCAAAACCGGCCAGGGTAAGCTCGATGTAAGCGTGTACACCGGCGCGGGCCGGGCCACCCGCTTCATCAATCAGCTCAATACCGAGCAGTACCTAGCCCTCCGCCGCGAAGCCTTTGCCAATGACGGCATTACGCCCACGGCCAGCAACGCGCCTGACCTCGTTTCCTTCGACCAAACCCGCTACACCGACTGGCAGAAAACACTGATTGGCAACACGGCTTCCGTGACCGATGCGCAGGCCAGCTACACGGCCGGCACCGCGCTCACGCGCATTGCCCTCACGGGTGGCTTCCGGCGCCAGGGCAGCATCTACCTAGGCGATTATTTCAGCAATCGCTACAACGGCCGATTAGCTATCAACCAGGCTTCGGCCAACGGGCGTCTGCACCTCGACGCCTCGATGGGCTACGTGCACACCGACAACAAGCAGGCGGCGCAGGATTATACTACCCTTATTACGCTGCCGCCTAACTACAACCCTTACAACGCCGACGGCACGTTCAACTTCAGCACGAGCCTGACTAACCCCTACGCGCTGGCTTTGCGCGGCATCACCAACACCAGCCGCAACCTGCTTGGCGACGTGGCCCTGAGCTACACCATCTTGCCAGGACTGGCGGCTAAGGTAAGCGCCGGCCTCAACCGGCTGACAATGGAGCAGTTCAGCCCCACGCCCGCTGCCGCGGTCAGCACGTTGTTCGGCCCAGCGAAAGCCTCGGCTGAGTTTGCCAACGCCGCTACTACCACCTACCTAGCCGAGCCGCAGCTAATCTACAACCACAAAGTGGGGCCGGGCGAGCTGCAAGCGCTGGCCGGCGGCACGTTTCAGCAGACTACCTCCGAGCAGCTCTACGTAGCGGCCACCGACTACATCTCCGACGCGGTGCTCGAAAACCTGACCGCCGCCAGCACCAAAACCTACTACACCGACAACGCCTTCACCTACCGCTACCAGTCGGTGTTTGGGCGCCTGAACTACAACCTCAAGGGCAAGTACATTCTCAACGGTACCTTCCGCCGCGATGGCTCGTCGAAGTTCGGGCCCGATAACCGCTGGGGCAACTTCGGGGCGGGCGGCGTGGCCTGGTTATTTTCGGAGGAAGGCTTTATCAAAAACTCGCTGCCAGCCCTGAGCTACGGCAAGCTGCGCGCCAGCTACGGCATCACTGGCAACGACCTAGGCACCAGTGGGTACTACGATTACCTGGCTACGTTTGAGTCCACCGGTCGCACGGCCTATGGCTCGCTGCTGGGCCTAAGGCCTACCCGGCTCGGCAACACCAACTTCCGCTGGGAGAACGTGAAGAAGCTGGACTTGGCTATCGAGCTGGGCTTTTTGAAAGACCGGATTTTGTTCACGGCTGATTACTACCGTAGCATTTCCGATAACCAGCTAGTGGGCTTCGCCATTCCGAGCCAAACCGGCTTTTCGAGCATCACCGCCAACTTTCCGGCCGTGGTGCTGAACCGGGGCTTCGAGTTCAGCCTGAATACGACCAACATCCAGACCGGCAAGTTCACCTGGACCTCGGCCGCCACGCTCACCGTGCCCCACAACGAGCTGCTGGAGTTTCCGAACCTAGCGGCCTCGGCCTACAACGGCCAGTTTTTGCTGGGCGAGTCCACGACCCTGACCCGCTTCTACAACTACACCGGCATCGACCCGGCCACCGGCCAGGCCAGCGGCGCCTACGTGAGCCCCACCGGCCTGTACACGGTTAACCCCGCGCTCTCGACGCAGGTGCGCACCAATGGCTACCCCAAGTATTTCGGCGGCTTGCAAAATAGCCTCAGCTACAAAGGATTCAGCCTTGATTTCTTCCTGCAATTTACCCGCCAGACGGCCAGAAGCTACGTGCCCCAGGGGCCTCCCGGCCAGGGCCTGAGCAACTGGACTACCGACGCCCTGCGCCGCTGGCAAAAGCCCGGCGACGTGACCGACATTCCGAAGGCTACTTCGTCGTTTGGCACCGCCTACAGCACGTATTTCAACTATACCAACTCGCCCACGGTGTTTGGCGATGCCTCGTTTATCCGCCTCAAAACGCTGTCGCTGAGCTACTCGCTGCCTAGCGCCACTGTGCAGGGCTGGCACCTGCAAGGGCTGCGCTTCTACGTGCAAGGCCAGAACCTGTTCACCATCACGGGCTACAATGGCTTCGACCCCGAGGTGCCGCTGTTTGCGCTGCCGCCCCAGCGCGTGCTCACGGGTGGGGTGCAGGTGTCCATCTAATTGTCGGTTAGAAACTTAACTTGTTATGCAAACGCAAACGCTATTTCGTTTTTCGCGCCGGCTGCTTTTGCCGGCTTTGCTAGGCCTAGGGGCCTGCAACTTCCTGGATGTGGGCCCGCCGCCCACCCAGGTCGTGGATACCACCGTGTACTCGGCCGACGCCTCGGCCACGGCGGGCGTGCTGGGCATTTATATCGGCCTCACCTCGCGGGGCACCAACGTGCCCGGCATCGCCAACGACGCGGCCCTCTCGACCTTTTTGGGTCTGGAAGCCGACGAGCTGCTCTATGCCACCACCGCCTTCGACGAGTACCGCCTCAACCAGGTGAACCCGGCCGGTAACGGCCCTAGCCTACTCTGGAGCCAGGCCTACACCAACATCTACCAGTGCAACACGGCCGTGGCCGGCCTCACGGCCAGCACAACGCTCACGGTGAGCCTCAAGACGCAGCTGCTGGGCGAGGCCAAGTTTTTGCGGGCTTTCAATTACTTCTACCTCGCCAACCTATTTGGCGATGTGCCGCTGGTGCTCGGCACCGACTACGCCGCCAACAGCACCCTAGGCCGCACGCCTAAGGCCGACGTGTACGCCGCCGTAGTCACCGACCTGCTCGACGCGCAGAAGTCGCTGGCCGCCACCTACCCTGTGAGCAACGAGCGCACTCGCGTAAACCAGGCCGCCGCTACGGCGCTGCTGGCCCGCGTGTACCTGTACCAGCAAAACTGGGCCGCCGCCGAAACCCAGGCCAGCGCCGTACTCGGCCAAACCACGCTCTACACCCTGCCAGCCCTCAACCAAGTATTCCTAGCTAATAGCCAGGAGGCCATCTGGCAGCTGCGTCGCGCGGGCACCGTTTCGACTAACACCGCCGAGGGCGCCTATTTCGTGCCGTCCTCTCTCACGGTGGCGCCCGCAGCTACCTATCAGCTGACCAATACGTTGTACAACGCCTTCGGCACGCCCGACAATCGCCGTACCACCTGGACCAACTCCTACGCCGTGGCCGGCACCACCTACCGCTACCCCTTCAAGTATCAGCAGCGGATACCCACGGCCAACGCCGGTGCCGCCACCGAGTACAGCGTAGTGCTGCGCCTGGCCGAGCAGTACCTCATCCGGGCTGAAGCCCGCATCCGGCAGGGCAAAGTAGCCGATGGCCTGGCCGACCTCAACGTGGTGCGCGCCCGCGCTGGGGCCCCTGCCTTGTCCACGGCCCTAGGCCAGGCCGATGCCCTGCTGGCCGTGGAAAATGAGCGCCGCCTAGAGCTCTTCACCGAGTACGGCCACCGCTGGTTCGACCTCATCCGCACGGGCCGCGTGGCGGCGGTCCTAGGTGCCTATAAGGGCACCACCTGGGACGCTAACGACAACATGTGGCCCATCCCGGCCACGCAGCTGCTGGCTAACCCCGCGCTGACGCAGAACCCTGGGTATTAACAGAGTCAGGGTTTGCACAAGGAAACGTTTGTCATTGCGAGCGCAGCGAAGCAATCGCACCTGAACGGCTCGTAGTGATGCGATTGCTTCGCTGCGCTCGCAATGACAAACGCTTTTGAATACACCGTGCCACTACGTTTTAAAATACACCACTTAGTCTTAGTCCTTTTCAACCATGACTTATTCCCGCAACCTAGGCGCCCTACTGCTGAGCACTGCCCTGCTTACGGCTGGCTCGGCCGCTGCCCAGAAAAAACTGGTAGCCGCGCGCCCCAAGCCGAAGCCCGCTACCGCTGGCTACACCCTGCAAGGCAAAGTAGATGCCCCCGACGGCACCAAGGTGTACCTGATGAGCTTCGGAACGACTCCCACCAAAGACTCGACCACGGTGCAAGGCAATCAGTTTGCCTTTAAAGGGCGCGTGGCCGAGCCCACCTGGTACGGGCTGCGCCTGCCGGCCGTGAAGCGCTACGCTGGCTTGTTCGTTGAAAACCATCCGCTTACGGTAGAGCTGCCCGCTGATGCCCAGCAGGCGCCCGTAGTGAAGGGCTCGGCCACGCAAGACGAGTATGCCACCTACGACAAGCAGTGGAAGGCCATCACGATGAAAGCTGGCCCCATCTATGAAATGCTGAAGCAGGCCACCCCGGCTGGCGCTAAAGAAGCCACGCCCGAAGCCCGCAAGGAAGGCGACGCCCGCTTCGCGGCCCTTAGTGCCGAGTCGAAGCAGATAGCCGAGGCCTACGTGCAGGCGCACCCCAACTCGGTAGTGGCGGCCTCGGTGGTGCAGTGGCGCTTTGTCGATTTTCCCGACTACGACGAGGCCAGCAAGCTCTACAAGCAGCTGGGCCCCGTGGCTAAGGCTTCGGAGCCAGGCCGCAGCGTCAGTAAGTTTATGACGACCTACGACAAAACGGCCCTAGGTACCCGGCCCGACTTCGCCCAGGCCGATGTCAATGGCAAGCAGGTGAAGCTGAGTGATTTCCGGGGTAAGTACGTGCTCGTAGATTTCTGGGCCAGCTGGTGCGGCCCCTGCCGCGCCGAAAACCCTAACGTAGTGGCTATGTACAACAAGTACCACGGCCAGGGCTTCGAGGTGCTGGGCGTGTCGCTCGATGGCAAAAAGGAACCCTGGGTGAAAGCCATCGAAACCGACGGCCTGGCCTGGACCCAGCTCTCGGACCTGCAAGGCTGGAAAAACGCCGTGGCTGTGCAATACGGCATCGCCGCCGTGCCCCAAAACTTCTTGGTAGACCCCCAAGGTAAAGTAATTGCGAAGAACCTGCGCGGCGAAGAGCTGCAAGCTAAATTAGCTCAGTTATTTGCAGCCAAATAGCAACGCTTAGCCCGGTGGCGAGCCGTGCGGCCTACCTAGGCACTCTCTCCTTACTTATATGTACCAAGACGTTGTGGCCGGTGCGCCCTTGCCCTCGGCCGTTACCAACAAGTTTGCACACCTCTGGCACCTGGTCGGCAACACGCCCATGCTGGCGCTGCACTACACCTACCAGGGCCAGCCGGGCCGCATTTTTGTCAAGTGCGAGCACTACAACCTCACTGGCAGCCTCAAGGACCGCATGGCGCTCTACATTTTGCAGCAGGCCTACGAGCAGGGCAAAATCCAGCCCGGCGACACCATCGTGGAGGCCACCAGCGGCAATACGGGCATCGCGTTTGCGGCCATCGGCAAGGCCCTCGGGCACCCCGTGCGCATCCTGATGCCCGACTGGCTCAGCCGCGAGCGCATCGACATCATTCGCTCGCTCGGGGCCGAGGTCACGCTCATCAGCAAGGCGCAGGGTGGCTTCCTAGGTAGCATCAAGCTCTCGCAAGAAATGGCTGCCGCCGATGGCCGCGTCTTTCTGACCCAACAGTTTGAGAACTGCTACAACGCCGAGGCGCACGCCCGCACCACCGGCCCCGAAATTATGGCTCAGCTAGCCAGCGTGGGCCGGCGCCCCGATGCCTTCGTGGCGGGCGTGGGCACGGGCGGCACCGTCATGGGCACCGGCCGCTACCTCAAGGCACAGTTTCCAGACGTGCGCATTCACCCCCTGGAGCCAGCTGAGTCGCCGACCCTCACTACCGGCCACAAAGTGGGCTCGCACCGCATCCAGGGCATTTCCGATGAGTTTATTCCGGCCATTGTGAAGCTCGACGAGCTTGACGCCGTGGTGCAGGCCTCGGACGGCGACGCCATCTTGGTGGCCCAAAAGCTGGCTACCCAGCTCGGGCTGGCGGTGGGTATCTCGTCGGGTGCCAATGTCATCGGAGCCATCCGCCTGGCCGCCGAGCTGGGCCCCGAGGCCACCGTCGTGACGCTGCTTTGCGACAGCAACAAGAAGTACCTCAGCACCGACCTGCTGCGCGAAGAGCCTGTGCGCGACGGCTACCTGTCGCCTGAAGTGGATTTTGTGGACTACCAGCCCATCAGCCGCTTAGCCACGCCCTATGTGCACGCAGCGGGGTAAGAAAGCATCCTGAAAAATACGTCTGTCATGCAGAGCGTAGCGAAGCATGACAGACAATAAATTTTAGTGCCTAGTCTACTTAAAAGGCCAGCTTGGAACGAGCTATTCTCGTCTCAAGCTGGCCTTTTTTTTAATGTTGCCTACCCACACAGTACAGGAGAGTGGGGGCAGGACCTAGGGCGTCCTTCGCGTGTCCTTTCCCACCTCACGCATGGCCGTGTTTCTTCTTTCTGCTTGGCGGAGTGTGCTGCTTGCCGGCCTAGGCGAGCGCTTTGCCATTGGCTGCCAGGCCAGCCTGTTGTTGCTCCTGCTGCTGAGCAGCGCTGCGCATGCGCAAGCCCCACTCTGGCACAACCAGCCGCGCACCTTGCGCTACCACCCCGAGGGACAAGATTTTGTCATTACCAACGGCACGCACCGCTTCAATCGGGCGCTGTACGGCACTAATACCGCCTTTCGCGTCGAGGCTGGCGACCTGCCCGAGTTTGCGCTCTACCTGCCCGGCATGGGTGGCAATCTAAAGTTTGGCCTGCTGGCTAATGGCCAGAGCAAGTGGTTAATACAAGCCACCAGCATCACGGCGCGCTATCGGCCGGGCATGATGCTGTATGACATTACCGACCCGCTGCTGGGCACCGGCCGGTTGCATCTTGAAGTGCAAGCGATGGCCGAGGCTGAAGGCGTCCTCATCAAGGCGCAATTTGACAACGTGCCGGCCAAAAGCGTGCAGCTGCTATGGGCCTTTGGTGGCGCTACGGGCAAGAAATTCAGCCGCGACGGCGACATCGGCGCCGACCCCGAATCCAGCTTTTACCTCAAGCCAGAGTATTGCCGGGGCAGTGAGTTTAGCCTGAAAAACAACGCCTTCAGCCTGACCTACGGGGTAGGGGAGCCGGCCAAAGCCACGGCCACTCCGCCCGCCCCCAAGCTGCTGGCCGGGATGGGGCCGCCCGCTGTGCAGCTCCGGCTAGCCGATGCTGCACAGCAAGAATCACCAGCACAGCTGCTAGCCTCGGCGGCCATGGCCGCGCCAGTGGTGGCCGGGGTGCTGCCCGTGCGAGCCGGCGAAGTGTTGTATTTCAACGTTCTAAAGCCCGCGGCTAGCAAGGCGCTGACCTACAAAGAGCTACCTAGGGCCTTTGCGCAGGCCGAAGCCGCGCGGGCCACGCTGGCCAGCCGGGTGCAGGTCAGCACGCCCGACCCCTATATCAATACCCTCGGCGGGGCGCTGGCCGTGGCCGCCAATGCTACTTGGGAAACCCCTTCGTACCTGCACGGCGCGGTGGCCTGGCGCATTCGGCTCAACGGCTGGCGCGGGCCCTACGCCGCCGACCCGTTGGGCTGGCACGACCGCGCCAGCCAGCACTTTGGAGCCTATGCGCAGTCGCAGCTGACGGCGCCACCCAGCGGTCCGGTTACGCCCGACACGGCCCTGCACCGGGCCCGGCAGCTCGAAAAACTGGGCACGGCCGTGTTCAGCAGCGGCTACATCAGCCGCAATCCCGGCGGCGATTTTCGGCCCCACCACTACGACATGAACCTTGTGTACGTGGATGCCCTGCTGCGCCACCTGCGCTGGACCGGCGACCTACGCGAGGCCCGCGCGCTGTGGTCAACCCTTCGGCGCCACCTGGCCTGGGAGAAGCGCAACTTTGACCCCGACGGCGACGGCCTCTACGATGCCTACGCCGCCATTTGGGCCAGCGACGCCTTGCAGTACAGCGGCGGCGCCGTGACCCACACCTCAGCCTACAACTACTTCGCCAACCAGCAAGCGGCCGAGCTGGCCACGCTGCTGCGCGAAGACCCCGCGCCCTACCGCCAGGAGGCCGCCCGCATCCGGGCCGCGCTAGGGCAGCGCCTGTGGCTGCCGGCCCTAGGGTGGTACGCCGAGTATCAGGATGCCCTAGGGCTGAAGGCGTTGCACCCCAGCGCTGGCCTCTGGACCATCTACCATGCCCTTGACTCGGAGGTGCCCGATGCCTTCCAGGCCTACCAGGCGCTGCGCTACGTCGATGCGGAAATTCCGCACATTCCGGTGCAGGCGGCGGGGCTGCCCGATGAAAACTATCAGCTGCTTTCGACTACCAACTGGCAGCCCTACGACTGGTCTCTGAACAACGTGGTGCTGGCCGAAAACCTGCACACTACGCTAGCTTACTGGCAGGCCGGCCGCCGCGAAGACGCCTTTCATCTCTGGAAAAGTGCCCTGCTCGAAAGCATGTACCTAGGCACCAGCCCCGGCAACTTTCAGCAAATCAGCTTCTACGACGCCAACCGTGGCGAGCTCTACCGCGACTTTGCCGACCCCATTGGGGTGGCCGCCCGCTCGCTAGTCGAGGGCCTGTTTGGCATTCAGCCCAACGCCCTGCGCGATACCCTGCTGGTGCGCCCCGGCCTGCCCGCCGCCTGGGATTCGGCCCGCCTTACGGTGCCCGATATGGCGTTTCAGTTTCGCCGCCAAGGGCAACGCGAGGTGTATGCAATAAGCCAGCAGCTACCTAAGCGGCTGGCCCTGCGCCTGCAAGTGTCCGCCCTGGCCGACCATGTCGAGCAAGTGACGGTGAACGGCCAGCCCGCTCCCTGGCGCAACGTACCCGGCGCGGTAGGCCGTCCGCTCCTCGAAATTAGCAGTGCGCCAGCAGCGCGCTATGTAGTTGCTATTCAATGGAAGGGGCAGGCCCCGTGCCCCGCAGTGCCTGAAGTGGCGGTGGCCTCTGGCAGCAGCTTTACCGCGCAGTTTGCCCCGGCCACGGTGGGGTCGGTATTCGACCCACAGCAAGCGCTGGGCCAGCCGCAGCCCAGTGCCACCGGCTTGGCGGCGCGAGTGGCTGGGCAGCCGGGCAGCCGCTCGGCGTTTGTGCAACTGCGGCAAGGCGATTTGCAGTGGTGGGAGCCCGTGAAGCTGCGCGTGTCGAGCCCGCCGCCCGCCCCGCCGGCCGCCGGCGCCTCAGCGCCCGTCAAGTGGGAAACGGTGGACCTAGGGGCCTACTTCAATGACCAGATAACCCGCATTTTTCAGAATAAATACCTCTCGCCGCGGGCCGAAACGGCTACGCTGGAACTGCCAACCCAAGGCATCGGCAACTGGTGTTACCCCCTCACGCAGGCCAACATCGACGACAGCGGCCTACGCCGGCTGGCAGGTGTGAGAAACGAAGTGCAACTGCCTAGCGGTGTGCCCCTGCGCACACCGGGCGCGTCCGGGGTTAAGAATAGCCTCTTCGTATCGCAGTGGGACAACTACCCCCGGCAGGCTACCGTGCCCCTGCGCGGCCGCGCCCGCCACGCCGTGCTCCTGATGGCCGGCAGCACCAGCGCCATGCAGAGCCAATTTATTAATGGTGAAGTAGTAGTGACCTACTCCGACGGCAGCACCGCCACGCTACCTCTGCGCAACCCCGATACCTGGTGGCCCATCGAGCAAGACTACGTGGAAGATGGCTTCGCCTTCCGCCTAGGTGCGCCCAAACCCTACCGTGTGCACCTCAAGACCGGCCTCATTACCAAAGACTTCAACCAGTACACCACCATCAAAGGCTTCAGCACCAAAGCCATCGACGGCGGCGCAGCCACTGTGCTGGAACTGCCGCTCGACCCCCAGAAAAAGCTGAAAAACCTGATTGTGCGGACGTTGGCCAACGATGTGGTGATAGGGTTGATGAGCGTGACGCTAGGTCGCGATTGATTGTAGATGCTTATGAAAAATACTGGTTCTGCCCTCGTTAGTGGACTGCTGTTTCTAGCCTCGCGCTCCCTTGCTGCGCAGCCGGCACCTATTGACCGCCAAGCGCTTGTCGAGCGCCACAAAGTCGTTGTTACGACTACTGACTCGCTCAATTCGCTGTCGGTGGGCAACGGCAAATTTGCCTTCACGGCCGACATGACGGGCCTGCAAACCTTCCCGCTGCACTACGAAAAAGGCCTGCCGCTGGGCACCGAGTCGGAGTGGGGCTGGCACCGCTTTCCCAATAAAGAGGGCTACAAGTTTGATGCAAGCCTGCGCACGTACACGCTGAACGGGCGCCCCGTGCCCTATGCGGTGCAGGTAAAAACGCCCGGCAACAAAGAGGCCGTGGATTACCTGCGGGCCAACCCGCACCGCTTGCAGCTAGGCAACCTAGGATTCGTTATTCTGAAGAAGAGTGGTCAGCCCGCCACGGTGCAGGACATCAAGAACATCCGCCAGGAGCTGAATCCGTGGACGGGCGAAATCCGCAGCCACTTCACGGTGGAGGGCACGGCCGTGGACGTGGTCACGGTGGGCCACCAAACGCAAGATGCTGTGGCGGCCCAGGTCACGTCGGAGTTGCTGAAAACCGGGCGGCTTAAGGTGGCACTTCGCTTTCCTTTCCCAACGGCTGGTTGGGCTGATATGGCTACCGATTATTCGCATCCTGAGGCGCATAAGTCGGCTATTGCGGAGCAAAAAGCTGGGCGCGCCCTGCTCACGCATCAGCTCGATACGACCAAGTATTTCGTGGCCCTAGGGTGGGGTGGGGCGGCCACGCTAACCCAAGGTCGGCCGCATGAGTTTGTGCTCACGCCGGGCCGACAGGGCAATTCGCTGGAAATAAGCGCCCTATTCACCCCGCGCAAGCCAACTGCCGCGCCCATTTTCGCCGTCACCCGCGTTAATAGCCAGCAGCAATGGCTCACCTTTTGGCGAAGCGGCGGCGCAGTCGATTTTAGCGGCACCGCCGACACTAGGGCTGCCGAGCTAGAGCGCCGCATTGTGCTCTCGCAGTACCTCACCAAGGTACACAATGCTGGCTCGCAGCCCCCGCAAGAAACTGGCTTGCTGCTTAATAGCTGGTACGGCCGCCCGCACCTCGAAATGCATTGGTGGCACGCGGCCCATTTCGCGCTGTGGGGCCGCCCCGAAATTTTGGAACGCAGCCTGACTTGGTACGCCCGCCCCGATGTGCAGGCCGAGGCCCGCGCCATTGCGCAGCGCCAAGGCTACGCTGGCTGGCGCTGGCAAAAAATGACCGACCCCTGGGGCGCCGAAGGGCCGTCGTCGGTAGGCGCGTTTCTCATTTGGCAGCAGCCGCACACCATCTATTTTGCCGAAGAAGCCTACCGCGCTCACCCCAACGCAGCCACCCTCAAGCTGTACCAAGAGCGGGTAAATCAGACTGCCGAATTCATCGCTTCGTACCCATTTTTTGAGAAAGAAAAAGGGCGCTACATCCTCGGCAAGGGTGTCATTCCGGCTCAGGAGCGATTTAAAGCGGAGGAGACTTTTAACCCCACTTTCGAGCTGGTGTACTGGCATTGGGCCCTCGAAACGGCGCAAAAATGGCGAGCGCGCCTAGGGCAGCCGCGCAACCCGCAGTGGGACGACGTGCTAGCCAAGCTCGCTCAGTTGCCTCAGGCCAATGGCGTTTACATGGCGGCCGAAAGCGCGCCCGATTCCTACACCAACCCCGAGTACAAAACCGACCACCCGGCCGTGCTTGGGGCCCTAGGCTTCATGCCCGCCACCGGCCAGCAAGATGCCGCCACCATGCGCCGCACCTTCGACCTCGTGTGGACCGATTGGAGCTGGGACAAAACCTGGGGCTGGGACTTCCCGCTCACCTCCATGACTGCCACCCGCCTAGGCCTGCCCGAAAAGGCGGTGGACGCCCTGCTGATGAAGGTGCGCACTAATACTTACCTCCCCAATGGCCATAATTATCAGGAAGGCCGCCTGCCCCTCTACCTGCCCGGCAATGGCGGCCTGCTCGCCGCCGTGGCCCTCATGTGCGCTGGCTACGACGGCTGCAAAGAGGCCAACCCTGGCATTCCCAAAGGGTGGAAAGTGCGGTGGGAAGGCCTCCAAAAAATGCCTTAAAGTCAGCCAGTAGTCGTGGACTCTGCGAGTCCGCGAGTGAGCGCAGCGAGCATCTGCGTTTGGATAGATTAGAACGTAGAATGCTCGCTGCGCTCACTCGCGGACTCGCAGAGTCCACGCTATTTTGTTTATGCTTCGCTTTCTCATCTGCCTGTTGCTCAGTACTGCCGCCTTGGCTCAACCTGCGGCGCCCAAGCCTTACTCGCAGCGCATGGCCGATGCTTTTCTGCGTTGGTACCCTGACTCGCTGGGCCTAACTCAGAATAAAGCGGCCCGCTGGGGCTACGAGCAGGGCTTGATGCTGCTGGCTATTGAGCGGGTGGCGCAGCGGACTGGCCTGCCCCGCTACCACGACTATGTGGTGCGCACACTGGACTATTTACTGCCCGGTGATGGTACCATCCTGGGCTATAAGGCGGCGGACTACAACCTCGACAACATCAATACGGGCCGGGTGCTGCTGGCCTTAGGTCGGGCGCCCGGCCCGCGCCGAGCCGTGTATCGGCAGGCGGCCCAGCTGCTGCACCAGCAGCTAACCGAGCAGCCCCACACCAGCGAAGGAGGCTACTGGCACAAGAAAAAATACACCAGCCAAATGTGGCTCGATGGCCTGTATATGGCCGAGCCCTTCGCAGCCGAATACAGCCAGGTATTTCAGGCGCCGGCAGGTTTTGACCACGTGGCGCAGCAGTTTGCACTGGTAGAAAAGCACCTCGTAGACCCCAAAACCGGCCTACTCTACCACGGCTGGGACGAAAGCCACGCCGAAAAGTGGGCCAACCCCAGCACCGGCCAGTCGCCCAATTTCTGGAGCCGGGGCATGGGCTGGTACGCCATGGCGCTGGTCGATGTGCTCGACTACTTCCCCAAAAACCACCCACAGCGGGTGCAGCTAGTCAAGTACTTGCAGCGCTTGGCGCCGGTGCTGGCCCGCTACCAAGATGCCAAAACCGGCTGTTGGTTTCAGGTTACCGACCAAGGCCAGCGGGCCGGCAACTACGTCGAAGCATCGGGCTCGTGCATGTTTGTTTACGCCCTGGCCAAGGGCGTGCGCCTAGGGTACCTCGACAAGAAATACGCGGCTGTAACCAAGAAAGGCTACGCGGGCATCCTTCAGCAGTTTGTGCAGACCGAGCCGGATGGCTTGCTGGCGCTCACGGGCACCGTGAGCGTGGGCGGCTTGGGCGGTTCGCCCTACCGCGACGGCTCCTACGAATACTACCTCAGCGAGCCGCTGAAGAAGAATGATTTCAAGGGTGTCGGCCCCTTCATTATGGCCAGCTTGGAAATGGAAGCCGCTCGCTAGGCAGTGGCCGGCGCCGTGCGCACTACTGCCCCAAGGTCAGTTAGCAGCGAAAAAAGGCCGACGTACGTGCGGTTGAGGTACACGAAGTGGGCCGAGCCGCGGGGCTCGCGCTGCTGACGCAGGTCCTTGTCCTGCATCAGGTCGTCGCCTAATGCATAGAGACTTTGCATGTAAGTGGGGTCGCCGAAGTCGAAGGTGTCCTCGCGGAAGGGGCGGCCCACCAGGCCCAGCGACTGGGTGAGGGTGCGCAGATACATCTCGCGCAGGGCTGGCGCGTCGCCGGGGCGCAGCACGCCGGCTTCGGCCAGCAGGTTTTCGAGGCGGCCGGGGTCGGCGAGGGTGGCCGGGTCGAGCAGGGCCAGAAACTGCTGCTGCTCTAGTGCAGGCACATCTTTCACGCAGCCAAAATCGAGCACGCCCACGGTGCCGCCGTTCGTGGTGCTAAAGAGGAAGTTGCCGGGGTGCGGGTCGGCGTGTAGTTGCCGCAACTCGCGCAGCTGGTACTGGTAAAAATCCCAGAGGGCCTGGCCGAGTTGGTTGCGCACTTCCTGGCTGGGGTTTTCGGCCAGAAACTCCTTCATGTGCTGGCCGGGCAGCCAGTCCATGGTGAGGATGCGCGCCGACGACAGGGCTGGGTAGTAGGTTGGAAACTGCAAATGCGGCAGGTGGCCGCACTTGGCCGCCACGGCCTGGCCGCGGCTTAGTTCAAGCTTATAATCAGTCTCTTCGAGCAAGCGCGCCTCGACCTCGGCAATGTAAGGCCGCAGGGTTTCCTCCTTCAGGCCCATGATGCGTAGCGCCACCGGCTTCACCATCGCGATGTCCGATTGAATGCTGGCGCCCACGCCGGGGTACTGCACTTTCACCGCTAGGTCCTTGCCCAGCTTGCGGGCAAAGTGCACCTGCCCAATGCTGGCCGCCTGCCGGGCGTTGGGGTCAAACTCGTCGAAAACCTCGCTAGGCGAGTGCCCAAACGCATCCCGAAACGCCTTCACTACCAGCGGCCCCGATAGCGGCGGCGTCTGGTACTGCGCCTGCCGGAACTGCTCGGCGTAGGCGGGCGGCAGCAGGTTCTTTTCCATCGCCAGCATCTGAGCCACCTTCAAGACCGAGCCCTTCATCTCGCTGAGCGTGCCGTAGAGCTCCTCCGCGTTGGCTTGGTGCAGGTCGGCGGTGGTGGAGTCGGCGCCCACTGCTTTTTTAGCATAGTGCTGCACGTAGTTGGCGCCTACCTTAAAGCCGGTTTTGGCGAAACGGGCGGCGCGGGCCACTTTGGAGGTCGGCAGCGATTCCTGAGGTTGGTCAGACATTATTGGGATAGGTCGAAAAGGATAGAAAAGGGCTAGCGGAATTGCTCCAAAATGGCTGTTCAAAAACAGCTGTCATGCTGACGAAGGAAGCATCTTATCACGCTAGGGTAAGTCATGCGAACCTGATAAGATGCTTCCTTCGTCAGCATGACAGACGATTGAGAGGCAGTGTCGCGATGTCTTGGGGGCTGCGTTCCTAGGTCCGCTTTTGCAGTAAAAACCGCCCGAAGTCTAGGGCCGAGTCAAATGTGTTGCGGCCTACTAAGTCGAAGCTCAGCGTCACGGCTTTCTCCACGGCGGCATCGGTCCGCTCAAAGTTGGCCGACTCGTCGCGTACGAAGTAGAGCAGGATAAACTGGAGCTGGCGCAGGAAAATGCGAACGTAGCCATCCTGTAGGAAGGGCCGGCTAGCGACCTCGCCCGTATTGCGGCCGGTGTGCAGCAACTCTTCCACGAAGAACTTGAAATCAGCCTCGAACTTATCTAAGACCTTGGGTATGATGGCCGGCATCCGCTTTTGCGAGCGACCTAGGGTGAGCAGCACGAAGCTGCGGTTATTCTTCAGGATTTCGAGCAGCGTGTAGTAGAAGGCCAGCAAACGCTCGCGACTGCTGTAGTTCTGCCAGGCGGGCTCCTGGGCGGCTTGCTCGCGGGCGTCGCGGCCGAAATCAGCCCAGGTTTCGCGGTCGATGGCGGCGAACGACGCAAACGAGCGGTAGAACTCGCCTTCCGAAATACCCTGCGCATCGGCGAAGGCAAACACGGTTTTAGGCGCGTGGCCGTGGCGGCGCAGGTAGTCGAGGTAGGCGGCTTTGAGAGCGGTAGTTTCCATGGTGGTATAACCACCACCGCACGGGGGTGGTTCGGGCCTAGGTCGCTTATTTACGGCCCTTGCGGATAAGGTCGAGGGCGCGGTCACGGCCGAACTTATGGTCTACTATCGGGGCCGGGTAATCGTCGGTGCCAAACTCGGGCACCCACTGCTTTACGTACTTATAATCAGGGTCGTATTGCTTGAGCTGGCTTTCGGGGCTGTATATCCGAAACCAGGGCGCGGCCACGGCACCGGTGCCGGCCATCCACTGCCAGTTGCCAATGTTATTGCTCATGTCGTAGTCGATGAGCTTTTCGGAGAAGTAATGCTCGCCAATCTTCCAATCCATGAACAGTTGCTTGACCAAAAAGCCCGCCGCCGCGATGCGGGCGCGGTTGTGCATGTAGCCCGACTGGTTGAGCTGGCGCATGCCGGCATCCACGAGCGGGTAGCCGGTGCGGCCTTCGGTCCAGGCCTGGTACTGCTCGGGGTCGTCGCGGTAGGGGAGGTGGCGCATCTTGGGGTCGTAGGCCTCATACGACGTATTGGGGTAGTGCCAGAGCAGCATCATGAAGAAGTCGCGCCATATCATCTCATTCAAGAGCTTGTTATTCAGCTCCTGGGCCTGCTGCATGATTTGCCGGATGCTAATGGTGCCAAACCGCAGATGCACCGAGCGGTGCGTGGTGCCCTTGTTATCGGCCGGAAAGTCGCGGGTTTTGTCGTAGTGCTTCACCACGTCGGCGTCGGGCAAGCGAGCGGGTGGCGTCAGCTGCTCGTGCCGCTCAAAGCCTAGGTCCTTGAGGGTAGGGCGCTTTTTGTCGCCGGCTTTCAGCGTCGCTAGGTTCTCTTTTTTAAACAGCCGCTGTGAGGGGCGTGGCTTGAAGTCCTCCGGCTTCACACGGGCTTGCCAGGCCTTGGAATAGGCGCCAAATACCTTCGACGGCTTGCCATTCTTGGTCAGTATTTCATCTTTAGCGAAAATAACTTGGTCCTTAAAGGCCTTGAACTCTGCGCCGGCTTTCTCGGCGAGCTTGGCCACGGCCGTGTCGCGCTCGGTGGCGTAGGGCTCGTAGTCCTCGTTGGTGTAGATGGCGGCCACGTCGTAGTCTTCCAGTAACTGCGTGAACACCTCCGGCACTTTGCCGAAGCGGGCCACGAAGCCACCACCGGCCTCATGTGTCTCGTCGGCCAGCCGCTCCACGTGGTCAAAGATGAAGGTGAGACGGGCGTCGTCCCTAGGTAGCTTTTCGAGGATAGTTTGGTCGTAAATGAACAAGGGCAGCACCGGGTGCCCGCTTTGCAGCGCGGCCGCCAGCCCCGCATTGTCTTGAAAGCGCAGGTCGCGCCGATGCCAGAAAATACTGATTTTCATAGAAAATAGAGCAGGAAGAAAGTAGCTTGGACTTTGTAACCCGAGTGCGAGCGCAGCGAGCATCTTGTGTGTGAGGAGTCAGCCTGACGTAACTGCTCACTGCGCTCGGACTACAAAGTCCAAGCAACAGGCTAATATTATTTCAGCTTGCCCATGCCGCCATCCACAGCTAGCACCTGGCCCGTGATGAACGTGGCTTGGTCGGAGAGTAGGAAGGCGGCCATGCCGGCTAGGTCGTCGGGCCGGCCCACGCGCTGCAAGGGGTGGCGCTTGGCGCCGGCCTCGGCCTTCTCGGGCGTGTTGAGCAGGGCGGCGGCCAGGGGCGTGTCGGTGAGGCTGGGCGCCAAGCAGTTGACGCGCAGGCCGCTGGCGGCGTACTCGGCGGCTAGGGCGCGGGTGAGGCCTTCCACGGCGGCCTTGGCGGTGGCAATGCTGGTATGGAAGCTCATGCCCACGGCCGCAGCTACCGTGCTGAACAGCACTACGCTGGCGCCACCTTCGGCCTTTTTGAGGCGCTTGATAGTTGCTTGCAGCGCCTGCACCGCGCCGAGCACGTTCAGCTCAAAGTCGCTGCGAAAATCCTCGACCGGCACCCGCTCGAAGGGCCGCAGCTTGATGGAGCCGGGGCAGTACACGAGGCCGTGCAATACGTCGGGCAGCTGGTCGAAGGCAGTGCCCACGGGCTGCGTGGCATCGTAGGTGATGTGGGTGGTACCTAGGGCCGCCAGTTCGGCCGACTGGTGGCGCGAGGCTGTGTAGAGAGTGGCGCCAGCGCTGTGCAGCAGCTGGGCCGTAGCCAGCCCAATGCCCGACGAAGCGCCGACGAGTAGAATGTTTTTTCCAGTAAAATCCATGAGGTAATGAGCCAGCTTAAAACTAGGGTAGGCTAACGGCCAAGTGGAAGCAAGGTTGGCTGTTAGTCTGCCCTACGGCCGGCTTATACCCGCGTCAGGGCCAGCTCGGGCCGCTCCGGAATGAGCAATGGGATGTTTTCGAACGTCACCGACGAGTTATCCAGCCCAAAGCTTTCTTGCTGCGTGATGCCCAGCCAGCGCAGGCCGCCGGCCAGCCGCGCCACCAGCCGCTGCCAGGCACTCAGCGACTGCGCGTAGGGTAGGGTGCGATTGAGGATAACAAACTGAAAATCGCCCACCACGTCTTGCTCGCGCAGCGAGTTATAGCGCGAGGTAATATCGATTTCCTTGGTCTTTACCAGGTCCGTCACCACTTGCCGAAACATGTAGTTGATGGCGTGGTCAACCCGAAAACCCAGCTTAAACTCGATGCGCACCAGGTCGTCGGGCAGTACCGTATCGACGTGATATTCTTTCGTATAGGGTTCGTCGGTGGTGATGACGTGGATGAGGTAGTACACGTCGGCCCGCTTGGGGCTTTTCTGAAAAATAGAGTGCGTGATGCCCCGCTCGACCTGCGCCGGGTCGGCCGAATCGGTGAGGTATACGAGGTGGGTAGCGTACTTGGCCACCGACGTATCGGCGCTCAGCTCCTTAAGCAGGGGCAGCCAGTCGGCCAGTGGCACGTACTTGATGAAGCTGTCGCGTAGGCGGCCACCTTGTATCCAGCTCACCATCACGGCCAGTAGCAGTAGGCTCATGAGCACGCTCACGTAGCCGCCCTCAGGAAACTTGCGCAGGTTGGCCGCCAAAAACGACCCCTCGATGGTAAAATAGACCAGTATCAGCAGCCCTATCCAGACGGGACTGACTTTGCGCAGGTGCAGGTAAAACGCCAGCAACACCGTGGTCATGAGCATGGTAAAGGTGATGGCCAGCCCGTAGGCCGCCTCCATGTTCGAGCTTTCGCGGAAGTATAGCACCACCCCCACACAGCCCGCGCACAGCAGCCAGTTGAGCGATGGCACGTAGGCCTGCCCGCGCAAGTCGGTAGGGTAGAGCACCTTCACCTTGGGCCAGAAATTCAGGCGCAGCGCCTCGATGATGAGCGTAAACGAGCCCGAAATGAGCGCCTGCGAGGCAATGATGGTGGCCAGCGTGCACAGCCCGATGGCCGGCAGCAGCCCCCAGGCCGGAATCATGGCGAAGAACGGATTGCGGTCGCCGAGCGGCTGCCCTAGGTGCTGGAGCAGCCACGCGCCCTGTCCTAGGTAGTTGAGCACCAGGCACACTTTCACAAAAGCCCACGACACGTAAATGTTGGGCCGCCCCACGTGGCCCATGTCGGCATAGAGCGCCTCGGCCCCCGTACTGCACAAGAAAATGGAACCTAGGAGCCAGAAGCCGCCCGGCTCACTCGCCAGCATGTGCAGGGCGTAGTAGGGGTTGAAGGCCCGCAAAACGCTGAAATCTTTCACCAGAAACTGCACGCCCAGCACCGCCAGCATGGTGAAAAATACCAGCATCACCGGCCCGAACAGCTTGCCGATAATGGCCGTGCCAAACTGCTGAATGGTAAACAACCCCAGCAGAATAACCAGCACAATAGGCACCGTCTGCAACTCCGGCTTTAGAATGCGCAGCCCCTCAATGGCCGACGACACCGAGATGGGTGGCGTAATGACGCCATCGGCCAGCAGGGCAGCAGCTCCTACGATAGCCGGCAGGTACAAGTACTTGTAATTGAGGCGCTGTAGTAGCGCGTAGAGCGACAAAATGCCGCCCTCGCCGTTATTGTCGGCCCGCATGGCGATGAGCACGTATTTGACGGTCGTGAGCAGCGTGAGCGTCCAGATAACGGCCGATACGGTGCCCAGCACCACGGCCTCGCTCACGGGCCGGCCCTCAAACACGCCGCGCACGGTATAGAGCGGCGAGGTGCCAATATCGCCGTACACGATACCTAGGGCGATGAGCGTGCCGGCCGCAGTGGCACGCGAGGTAGTAGTTTCGGTCATCTTAAGATGAAGGAATAATGAGGTCGGGCGGGTACAAAAAAGCCTCGCTGCGTACTCAACGAGGCTTTTTTAACTTGGTTAGGGCAATGCTGGCCAGCGGGCCGCACGGTTCAGCTTGCGGCCGGGCTGGGGGCGGCCTCCACAGCCGCCTTGGGCTTGCGGCCCACCAGCCAGACACCTAGGAAGATGAGCGCCGCCTGCCAGGCCTTATCCAGCGTAAACGTGTCCTTGCCCGTGGCCACCGCGATAAGCACCGCCAGCACTGGCTGCAAGTAGATGTACACGCCTAGTAGCGCTGGCGAGGCAAACTTCAACGCCCAGTTATTCAGCAGGTAAGCTAGAATAGTAAGAAAGAAAATCATGTAACCCAGCTCGCCCCAGATGAAGAGCGGAAAGCGCGCGTAGTCGGCCGCGATGGCCTGCGGCAGCCCTAGGGGCACTACCACAATGGCGCCCACTAAGAAGATGCGCGCCAGCACCGTAAACGCATGGTAGGTGCGCATAAGCGGCGCCACTAGCACCAAATACAGCCCAAACACGGCCGCATTCACTAGCAAATAGGTGTTGCCAAGCAGCAAGTTGGCGGGCACCTTGCCGGTGCTGGGGCGGCTTAGGATAAGGGCCGCCGCGCCAGCCGCGCCCAATAAGATGCCTAGCAACCGGGTGGGCGTGATTTTCTCGCTCAGCAGCACCGCCGAGGCCAGCACCACCACGATGGGCGAGACGGTTTGGAGCAGCGAGGCGTTGATGGGCGTGGTGAGGTTGAGGCCCGCAAAGAAGGTGACTTGGTTGAGGGCGATACCTAGGAGCCCGCTGGCTACCGCGCGAATGTTGTCGGCCCGACCCGTGATTTTGTCGTTGGGTGCGACTATGCGTTTCAGCAAGGCAAAGAACAGCGCCGCCCCGCTGATACGCAGCGTCACGATGCCCAGCGGCTGCATGTAGTGCGGCATAATGTCCTTGGCGAGGCTATAGGTGCCGGCGTAGATGAGCGACACCAGAAACAGCGCCGTGTGCAGGCGAAACTTAGAAACCATAGGGGAGGGGCGCACGTTGCGCGAACTTTGTAGTTCGCGTCCGTTTGGTTGCCCGCTAACAGACGCGAACTACAAAGTTCGCGCAACACTGCTCTATGGCCTCGCTTTTCGATAATCCTACTACCGCCCCCCTGGCCGAGCGCCGCCGTCCGCACCGCCTGGCCGACTACGCTGGCCAAACCCACCTGCTGGGCGAAAATGGCGTGCTACGCCGCTACCTGGCCGCTGGGCGCCTGCCCTCGCTCATACTTTGGGGCCCGCCGGGCGTGGGCAAAACTACCCTGGCTTTGCTGCTGGCCGAGGAGCTGAAGCGACCTTTCTTTATGCTGTCAGCCATCAATGCGGGCGTGAAGGACGTGCGCGACGTGATAGACCGCGCCAAGAAGCAGACGGGCACGGTGCTCTTTATTGATGAGATTCACCGCTTTAGCAAGGCGCAGCAAGATGCCCTGTTGGGCGCGGTCGAAAACGGTACCGTCACGCTCATCGGCGCCACCACCGAAAATCCTTCGTTTGAAGTAATTCCGGCCTTGCTTTCGCGCTGCCAGGTGTACACGCTGGAGGCCCTGAGCGCCGAAACGCTACGCGAAATCATTCGCCGGGCGCTGACCGAGGACGAGGTGCTGAGCAAAATCCCGGTCGATGTTATCGAGGACCACGCACTGTTAGCTCTCAGCGGCGGCGACGCCCGCAAGCTCCTAGGTCTGCTGGAACTGGTGGTACAGAGCACGCCACCCGATGCTAACGGCCGCGTGCAACTTACCGATGCCGCCGTGCAGCAAACCGCCCAGCGCCCCATTGCGCGCTACGACAAGGGCGGCGAGATGCACTACGACGTGATTTCGGCCTTCATCAAGAGTATTCGAGGCTCGGACCCCAACGCGGCGCTCTACTACCTGGCCGTGATGCTGGAAGGTGGCGAAGACGTCAAATTCATCGCCCGCCGCCTGCTCATTCTCTCCTCCGAAGACATCGGCAACGCTAATCCTAACGCCCTACTGCTGGCCCAAAGCTGCTTCCAGGCCTGCACCGTCATTGGCCTGCCCGAGTCCGACTTGATTCTGAGTCAGACGGTTATCTATCTCGCTACTTCGCCCAAGAGCAACGCGGCCTACACGGCCATCCGGGCGGCGCAAGCCCAGGTGCGGCAGCACGGCGTGCACCCTGTACCGGTGCCCCTGCGCAATGCGCCCACCAAGCTCATGAAAAGCCTAGGCTATGGCGATGCTTACCAGTACTCGCACAACGGCGTGGGCAACTTTGCCTACCAGGAGTTCATGCCCGACGCCCTCAGCGGCACCCGCTTCTACGACCCCGGCGACAACCCGCTGGAGGCCAAAATAAGGGAGCGCCTGCGCGGCTGGTGGCAAGACAAGTACGACTATTAATCGCAGATTCAAACGGATTTTTAGGATTTAACGGATACGCCCGCCTCCGGCGGGCTGACTACCAACACTAGCCCAACACTGGCGCGAGTTTAGCGCAGCGTAACTCGTGCCTAGGTATGACGTGGAGGTTATACCTCCACTGCCGCGCTAGCGGCAACCCACGTTTGGCCAACACTACCTTTCAGTGGAAAATTGCCGCGTTGCGGCAGTGGAGGCGCAGCCTCCACGTCATAGCCAGCACGAGTTACGCTGCGCTAAACTCGCGCTAGTACCAGTGTAATGCCAGAGCCCGCGTCGCGATAGAGGTAGCAGAAACCAGCGGCCGTATCTTGCCGCCCGAGTTAGTCAGCCCGGCGGCGCCGGGCGTATCTACGAAATCCGTTTAATCCGTTATAATCTGCGGTCCTGTGAGGCAATTTTTTAAGTTTGTGCTGGCCACGATAGTGGGGCTGGTGCTGTTTTCGGTGTTGGGTTTCATCCTGCTCATCGGGCTGGGTAAGGCGCTGGGCAGCAGTACCGAAAAGTCGGTGGCATCTAATTCGGTACTAGAGCTGAAGCTCGATAAGCCTATCTCGGAGCGCGCTCAGAGCGCCGATTTGAACCCCCTAGGGGGCAATCAAGCCACCATCGGGCTGGTCAACTTAAAGGAAGTAATTCGCCGGGCCAAAACCGACGGCGACATCAAAGGCATTCTGCTCAACTTGGAGTTGGTGCAGGGAGGCATGGCCAGCCTGGAGGAAGTGCGCGATGCGCTGCTCGACTTTAAAAAGAGCGGCAAATTCATCGTGGCCTATCACGAAATCGCCTCCGAGAAAAGCTACTACCTCTCTAGCGTAGCCGACCAGATTTACCTGCACCCGCTGGGCACGCTGGAGTTCAACGGCCTAAGCTCAGAGGTGATGTTCTACAAGCGGCTGTTCGACAAGGCTGGGATTGAGCCGTATATCTTCCGGGTGGGCTCGTTTAAGAGCGCTGTAGAGCCATTCTTTCGCGAAAACTTCTCGGACTCGGCTCGCTACCAGACGGTGGCCTACCTCAACTCGCTCAATGGCCACATGCTCGGCCAGGTGGCTGCCAGCCGCCAGATACCTGAGCCGCGCCTGAAAGTGATTTCTGACTCCATGCTGGTGCACAACGCCAAGGACGCGCTGCGCCTGAAGCTGGTGACTAAGCTTGGCTACTTTGACGAGGTGCAGGACTACCTGCGCGGCAAACTGGGCCTAGCTAAGGATAAAAAGCCCGGCCTCGTGTCCCTAGGTGAGTACCAAGACGCCGACAAGGCCGATGAGAAGGAAGGCAATACCAGCGGCAACCGCATCGCGGTTATTTACGCCGAGGGCGACATCGTAACGGGCCGCGGGTCAGACGATAACATCGGCAGCGACAAGTTTGCCGAGGCCATCCGCAAGGCTCGCCTCGACGATAAAGTGAAGGCCGTGGTGCTGCGCATCAACTCGCCGGGCGGCTCGTCGCTGGCGTCCGACATCATCTACCGCGAGGTATTGCTGACTAAGAAAGTGAAGCCCATCATCGCTAGCATGAGCGACGTGGCGGCCTCGGGCGGCTACTTCATTGCTATGGCCTGCGATACTATTGTGGCCCACCCCAATACCATTACAGGGAGCATCGGCGTGTTTGGCGTGCTGCCCAACATCCAGCCGCTGCTGGCCGACAAGCTCGGCATCACCGTGGACCGCGTGAATACGGGCAAGTTCTCGGACTTGCCCACCATTACCCGCTCGCTTACCGACTACGAGAAAAAAGAGCTGCAACTGGAAGTAAACGAGATATATGCCGACTTCACGAGCAAGGCGGCCCTAGGTCGGCACATGCCCGTCGAGCGCCTGCGCCGCATTGCGTCGGGCCGCGTGTGGAGCGGTAGCGAGGGCAAAGCCATTGGCCTGGTCGATGTGCTGGGTTCGTACGACGATGCCCTGAAGATTGCGGCCAGCCGCGCCCACCTCAAGGCCGACGACTACAAAGTGCAGCGCCTGCCGCGTCAGAAATCGGCCATTGAGAAATTCTTCAGCCGCTTTGGTGGTGATGATGAAGACCAGGCTGCTGCCGAAGCCCGCCTGCTGCAAGCTAAGCTGGGCCCACTTTACCCCGCCGTGCGCCAATACCAGCAGCTGATGCAAATGCGCGGCGTGCAAGCTCGCCTGCCTTATGAGCTAGAAATTAAATAGTTGAATAGTTTGTCTGTTGCCTAATCGTCTGTTGTGCCGACGAAGGAAGCATCTTGGCCCGTTCGCTTGCGTCATTGCAGCGTCACTACCAAGATGCCCTTTCGTCGGCACGATAGACGATTTTGAGTTTTAAGCCCACCCCATGCGTTCCGTTTTTTTAAGTGCTCTAGCGCTGGCTGGCCTCGCCCACGCCGCCACCGCCCAAACCACCCCCACGCTTTACCAGCCCCGCGACATCAAGCGGGCGTTTGACCGCGGCACCCGCGCCGCCGATGGCCGCCCCGGCCCCAAGTACTGGCAAAATCGCGGCCGCTACGATATCACGGTGCAGGCCGCGCCGCCGTCGCGCGACATTCGGGGGCGCGAAACGATAACGTATTTTAACAACAGCCCCGACACGCTGAAGCAGCTGGTACTGCGCATCATCATGAATGTGCACAAGCCCGAGGCGGCGCGGGAGGGCAATGTATCGCCCGACTACCTCACTTCGGGCGTCGTGATTGACAGCTTCCAGGTGGCGGGCCAACTGCGCCCGCTGCCGCCCGACCTAGGTACCGCGCCAAGCGTGCGCCTGCCCAAGGCGCTGGCCCCGCACGACTCGGTGAAGCTCGCCGTGGCCTGGCACTTCCCCCTTTCAGTACAGAGCGGGCGCGAGGGCATGATTGACAAGACCACGTACTTCCTGGCGTATTTCTACCCTAGGGTGGCCGTCTACGACGACTACAACGGCTGGGACCGGCTGCCCTTCCTGAACGACAAGGAGTTTTACAACGACTTCAACGACTACACCTTGCGCGTGAAGGCGCCCGCCAACTACATCGTGTGGGCCACCGGCACGCTCCAAAACCCCAAGCAGGTGCTGCAGCCCGCGGCGGCCAAGCGCCTCGAAAAGTCGATGACCAGTGATGAGCTGATTCACGTGGCCACCGCCGCCGACCTCGCCAAGAAAAGCATTACGGCGCAGCAGCCGATGAACACGTGGGTGTGGAAGGCCACTGATATTCCGGACATGACGGTGGGCCTCAGCGACCATTACGTGTGGGATGCGGCCAGCGTCATCGTGGACCCCGCCACCAAGCGCCGGGCCAGCGTGCAGGCCGCCTTTGCCGACGCGACTAAGGACTTTCACTCTTCCGTAAAGTTTGGGCAGAACGCCCTAGGGTGGTTTTCGCGCAACTGGCCGGGCGTGCCGTACCCGTATCCGAAAATGACGGCTTTCCAGGGCTTTGCCGACATGGAATACCCCATGATGGTGAACGACAGCCCGGCCGATGATTTGCAGTTTGCGCAGCTGGTACAAGACCACGAGATTGCCCACACGTACTTCCCGTTTTATATGGGCATCAACGAGAGCCGTTATGCCTTCATGGACGAGGGCTGGGCTACCACGTTTGAGCTGCTCATTGGCAGGGCCGAAAACGGCACCGCAGCGGCCGACGACTTCTACCGTAAGTTTCGGGTGACCAACTGGATAAACAATCCCAGCACCGCCCAGGACCTGCCCATCATCACGCCCAGCAGCGAACTCAAGGCCGGTTACGGCAACAACTCCTATGGCAAGGCGTCGCTCAGCTACTTGGCCCTCAAGGATATGCTCGGCGATGAGCTGTTCAAGAAATGCCTGCATACCTACATGGACCGCTGGCACAGCAAGCACCCCATTCCGTGGGATTACTTCAACACCATGAGCAACGCCTCGGGGCAGGACCTGACCTGGTTTTTTCAGAACTGGTTTTTCAGCAACAACTACATCGACCTGGCCCTCACCAAAGCCGATAAAACCGCCCAGGGCACGACCGTCAGCATCAAGAATATCGGTGGTTTCGCCGTGCCCGTGGACCTGAAAGTGGACTACGCCGACGGCAGCACCGAAACCCTACACCGCACCCCTGAGCTCTGGCGCGCCAACCAACAGCAAGCCAGCATCACGGTGCCCGGTAGCAAAGCCGTGCGCGCCGTCTCGCTCGACCACGGCCTGTATATGGACGCTGACACCAAGAACGACCGGCTGACGGTGCAGTAAAACCGCAAGAAGTTTGAAAAAGCGTCTGTCATGCTGAGCTTGCGAAGCATCTTCTCACGCTAGGTCACTCTAACGTGAGAAGATGCTTCGCAAGCTCAGCATGACAGACGCTTTTATTCGTTTATACCTATGCAACACCTCCAGGAAGCCGTCGCCTTCATCCAAACCCAAACGCAGCACTTTGCGCCTAGCACCGGCATCATTCTCGGCACTGGCTTAGGGGCACTGGCCAAAGAAGTTGAAATTCAGCACGAAATCAGTTACGCCGACATTCCGCACTTCCCGGTTAGCACGGTGGAGAGCCATGCCGGGCGCCTGCTCCTAGGTACGCTCAGCGGTCAAAAGGTGGTGGTGCTGCAAGGCCGCTTTCACTACTACGAGGGCTACTCGATGGAGCAGGTGGTGTTTCCGGTGCGCGTGATGAAATTGCTCGGCATCAAGCAATTGTTTGTGAGCAACGCGGCTGGGGGGCTCAACCCCGAGTTTCAAATCTCGGATTTGATGCTCATCGACGACCACATCAACCTACTGCCCAGCAACCCGCTCATCGGGCCTAATGACGCGCAGCTCGGCCCGCGCTTCCCCGATATGTACGCTGCCTACGACCCGGCACTGCTCGCCCGCGCTCGCGCTGCGGCCGTGGCCCTAGGCCAGAACGAAACGACCCAGCGTGGTGTGTACGTGGCCGTGCCCGGTCCCATGCTCGAAACGCCGGCCGAGTACCGCTACCTGCGTACCATCGGGGCTGATGCTGTGGGCATGAGCACTGTGCCTGAAGTCATTGCGGCGCGGCACCTAGGGCTGCCCGTGCTGGCCGTGTCGGTTATTACGGACCTCTGCTATCCCGGCCAGCTCAAGCCGGTGGTAATTGCCGATATTCTGGCTGCCGCGGCCGTGGCCGAGCCTCGGCTCACGGCCCTCATGAAGGCCGTGCTGGCAGCTGAGTAGGAGCTAGGGCAGCGAGTAGGCTACTTCAAAATCAACACCTTCTGGTCTTTCACGAGTACCGTGAAGACGCCGATGCCGCCCTGCACGGTATTGTGAATGGCCGAAGGCTGCGAAAAGGGATTGCCGTTGGCATTGCGGGCATCGCGTACCGACTGGCGGAAGTCAAAATACAGCGAATCGACATGGTAGAGCGTGGCCGTGATGGTGTCGTAGGGCCGAAAGCGGTAGCGCGTGACCTGCGCATAAGACTGGCCGTTGAAGAGCCGGTCGCGGATGTCGTTGTCGGTTTCGGAGTTGTTCGATGGCCGGCCCTTGTGCAGCATCAGACGATAAAAGTCGGTAGTGGCGCCGGGGTCGGTCCACTTGGTCATAAAATACGCGCGGCGGCTGGTATCCGTCTGAGTGTTAAACTTATATTTAACTGAGTCGATAGGAATAAATGTGGGCACCACCGTAGTGCCCGTGACGTGCCGCCCGCGCTGGTCCTGCGCATCCAGCGCAAACTGCTGCCCGGCCCGCGCCGTGATGGGCCCGGTGCCGATGTGAGTGTAGTACTTGCCCGTGGCCGCATCTAGGCCGGGCCTGAAGACTAGGTTCATCGTCCGCCCGTTGGGCAAGGTCAGCTTCGCGGCTACGTCAGTAGGCAGCTGCACATTTTGGCCGTTAGGTAGCTTCAATAAGTAGGAGCCGGCCGCTGCGGCTTGGCCGTCATCGAGGTAAGGCACCGACTCAGTGACGGCCAGCCGTGGGGTGCGGCCGTTTTCGAGGTAGCACTCCACCACTAGTTGATTGGCATAGGCCGGCAGCGGCACGTTGATATCCTTTTGCAAGCTGCCGCAGCCCGCCAGCCCACCTAGCAGCGCGCCAGAGATAAGCGTCCTAACTAATTTTCTAAAACTAAGGCTATCCATGAAATAATCGAAAACCATCTGAACTGAAAGCATCAAAAACCAACGTCAGCAAGCGTATCTACGAAACCTATTAAATTATTTTGAATCTGTGGTTTAGAAGCGGAAATTGTACGTCACGGACGGAATGAATGGAAACAGCGACACTTGCCGCGCTGCGTAGCCGGTCACTTTATCGGTGGCCTTGTCGCGGGTCTGGTCGAAATAAATGAAGTAAGCATTGCGCCGGTTGTAGGCGTTGTAGATGCTGAAGGTCAGGTCGCGGTCGCCGCCGATGCGTGAGGGGCGCAGCTTGTACACCACGCCTAGGTCGAGGCGGTGGTAGGGGATGAGGCGGTACGAATTGCGGTCGGGGTAAATAGGCACCGCCTGAATACCGCCCTGGTAGATATCCTGCAACGCAAACCGACCTAGGGGCAGCGTAGTAGGCGCACCGCTAGTAAAGACAAAGCTGGCTGTGAGATTGATACGCGCATTAAGCTGGTGCAGCACCACCACGTTCAGGTTGTGGCGGCGGTCGTAGTTGGGATAAAAATCGCGGCCGCCGTTGATGCCCGTGGTGCCGAGCTGAGGTGGAAAATTGCGCTTGGTCCAGGCCAGGGTGTAGCCTATCCAGCCGGTGGTTTTGCCAGTTTTTTTCTCTAGGTATAGCTCATTGCCATAGGCCCAGCCGCGGCCGAAGAGGAACTGCGAATCGAGGTCGTTATTAGCAAAAATTTGGGCGCCGTCCTTGAAATCAATGACGTTGCGCGCCCATTTATAATACACCTCATTAGTAAGCAAGTACTTGCCATCGCCCAGCAAAAAGCTTGCGCCGGTGCTCACCTGCTGCGAGCGCTCGGGCTTCACCGACAAGCGCGAGGGGTACCAGATATCGGTGGGCAGCGAGGCGCCCGAGTTCGATACCAAGTGAACGTATTGGTACATAAGGGCGTAGCTGCCCTTGAGCGCTACCTTGTCGGTGAGCGAGTAGCGGGCCGAGGCGCGGGGCTCGATGCCGCCATAGGTATTGGTGCCGCTGCGAAAGCCCGAGAATCGCAGCCCGCCTTCAAGCTGGAGCTTGTCGCTGGCCTTGAAGTTGTCGGAGGCGTAGAGGCCGGCTTCCTGGCCAGTGTAGTTGACATCGGCCCCGAAGTTCACGCTGTTGTCCTGCGAGCTGCGTTGCAAGCGGCCCACCCCAAAATTGTGCTCCGTGAGCATCGCGCCCACCTTGATAGTGTGCCGCTCGTTGGGTACATAGTCGAGGTCGGCGCGCTGGGTATAATCCAGAATAGTCGAGCCTAGGGTAAAGCTAAACTGGTCGATGCTGTTGTTGAGGTCGTACTTGTAGGTCGTTACGGCAGCCGAGGTATTTAGCGTGAGCCGTGGCGAAAACACGTGCTGCCAGCGCAGTACGCCTAGGGTATTGCCCCAGGTGAAATTCGACTTAAAGCCATTGGGTGAGGTAAAGCCGAAAATGTCGCGCCCTAGGTAGCCCGTGAAAAACAGCTGGTCCTTCTCGCCCAGCGAATAGTTAGCCTTGGCATTGAAGTCGTAGAAGTAATAGTCCGGAATAGGACTGTAATCTTCCTTGCCCTCGTTGGCCCGGTTGAGGGCGCGGGTAAAAATGTCGAAGTACGTGCGCCGCCCGCTCACCAAAAACGAGCCTTTGCCCTTGTTAATGGGTCCCTCAAAGGTGAGGCGTGACGAAATAAGCCCGATGCCGCCCGACGTGGTGAATTTCTGGCGGTCGCCCTCGCGCAGCTTCACATCGACCACCGACGACAGCCGCCCGCCATACTGCGCCGGAAAGCCCGCCTTGTATAAATCGACGCTCTGCACCGCGTCGGAGTTGAACACCGAAAATAGCCCGAACAAGTGGTTGGGGTTGTAAACCAGTACATTGTCGAGTAATATCAGATTTTGGTCTGAAGAGCCGCCGCGCACAAACAAACCGCTGCTGCCCTCGCCGCCGCTTTGCACGCCCGGCTTCAGCTGCAGAGTTTTCAGGATATCGACCTCGCCAAACAGGGCCGGCAGCAGCTTGGCCTCCCGAATACTGAGGTGCTCGACGCCCATCTGAGTGGTCGTCAGCTTCTCTTTTAGCGACTGCTGGCCCTGTACCACCACCTCGCCCAGCTCGCTCTGGCTGGCGGCCAGCGTGAAGTTGTAGTGCTGGTTGCGGGTCAGCTTCACCTCGGCCGTTTGGGAAGTATAGCCCACAAACGACACTACCACCTGCTGCGGCCCAGCGGGTAGGTCCAATTGGTAGGTGCCGTCGGTTTCCGTAGCGGTGCCCAGCCCTAGGGCTGGTACTGCCACCGTGGCGCCGGGCAGGGCCGTGCCATCGGCCGCGCGCACAATACCGCTCAGGATATGGCGCACCTGCCCGAGGCTTACGCCGGGTAATAAGACAACTAATAAGCTAATTAATACACTATTGCGTAGGGCAATCTGACTCATACTGCAAAGTAATCACCACGGGGGCGTGGCGCGTAGCCAACGCACCCCGAAAGTGTTTAGTTTGCATATACCCTATAACTTCATTCAAAATTCATTTATAAATAAGCGCCTACGCTCTGGTTGAGCTGCGCAGCGGGTACCACGCCCGCCTGCCGCCACACGGGCTGGCCCTTATGAAAAAGAATGAGGGTAGGGATACTTTGCACGCGAAATTGCTGCGCCACGGCCGGGTTCTTGTCCACGTCGATTTTTATGATGCGCAGCTTGCCTTCGTGCTGGGCCGCCACTTGCTGCAAGATGGGCGCCATCGTCTTACAAGGGCCGCACCAGTCGGCATAAAAATCGACGAGCACGGGCATGCCGGGGCTATTGATGAGTTCGGAAAAAGACTTGCGAGGCATGGCGAATTTGCGTGATGAGTTAAAAAAGGTAGGGGGTAGGAGCCAAGTCGGGCGGCCCGCTACGACACGGGCGGGGTAAGTTTGCAGTCCGAAGTGGGCACCTAGGTAGCTTAGTACCGGTCTGCGCTGGCTTCGGTTTCGTTTTGCTGCCTCCCAATCCGCTCACTCGTCCGCCCGCCTGGCTGCGGCCCATTTTTTCGGGCAGCGAATGGCGCGGCGCGCCCACCGGCCCCACGGGCCGCCCGCGGCTCTACCTCACCTTCGACGACGGCCCCATTCCGGAAGAAACTCCTTGGGTGCTAGAGCAACTGGCGGCCTACCAGGCGCAAGCCACGTTTTTTTGCGTGGGCGACAACCTAGGGCGCCACCCCGACATTGCCCGCGCTGCACTGGCTGCTGGCCACCGCCTCGGCAACCACACCCAGCACCACCGCAGCGCCTGGAACACGCCCCGCCCCGCCTATCTAGCCGATGTAGCCGCGTGCCAGCGGCAGCTAGCCGACCTAGGAGTGCCCAGCGCGGCGCAGCAACCGCTTTTTCGCCCGCCCTACGGCCGCCTCACGTGGCCGGTGCTGCGGCAACTGCGGGCCGAGTACCGCGTCATTATGTGGTCCTTGCTCACCCGCGACTACGACCGCGACCTCTCGCCCGAGCGGGCCCTGCGCCTGACTTTAGCCGCCACCCGCCCCGGCGATATTGTGGTGCTGCACGACTCGCGCAAGGCCAGCCGCTCGCTGCGCTTTCTGCTACCGCGGCTGCTGGCGCACTACGGCGACCTAGGCTATGAATTTGCCACGCTTTAAGTAAAACCCCTTGCTGATAAGTGCTGTAGCGTATGGCTGTGTCGTGTACTGCGCCCTGTGGCTGGGTTGGCTAGGGTACATTATGCAGCGGCTGGCCACGCGGGCCGGCGCCCCGGCGCCTGTGCCACTGCCCGAGCCGCTGCCTCGCGTCAGCATCTTCATCGCGGCCCGCAATGAGGAAGCAGCCCTGCCGCGCTGCCTGGCCAGCGTGCGCGCGCTCCAGTATCCGGCGCACTTGCTCGAAGTATTGGTGGGCGACGATGCCAGCACCGATGGCACCCGCGCCGTGGCCGAAGCTGCCATGCAGGGCTTTGCCGGTAGCTTTCGGGTGGTGACCATCACCGGTACCCTAGGGCAGGCGCGGGGCAAGGCCAATGTGCTGGCCCACCTGGCTCACCTCGCCACCACCGACTACTGGCTGCTAACCGACGCCGACATTGCCGTGCCTGCCACCTGGGTGCAGGGCCTGCTGGCGCACGCCGCCCCGCGGGTGGGCACCGTCACGGGCCTCACGGTGGTGCAGGGACCTAGCTTATTGGCTAAGCTGCAAGGCGTTGATTGGCTGCTGTCGCTGGGGTCCATCCAGGTCGCCACCGACAGCGGCCAGCCCATGACGGCCATGGGCAACAACATGCTCGTGACCCGCGCAGCCTACCAGGCCACCGGCGGCTACGAAGCCATGCCCGCTACCATCATCGAAGACTTTGCCCTGTTTGAGGCTGTGAATGCGCAGGGCTACGGCTTCCGGCAGCTATTCGAGCCGGCCGTGCGCGCCTCGTCGCTACCAGCGGGCGCGTGGGCTGCCCTGCTGCGGCAGCGCCTACGCTGGGTGCGCGGGGTGGCGGCGCTGCCGCGCCGGGTGCAGGTGGCGCTGGTGCTCTTTAGCGGCTACTGGCTAGCGGTGGCCGGCCTACTGCTGCTCGGGCGGCCCGACTGGGCCCTAGGGGCCATGCTATTGAAAATCTGCGCCCAAGCCCTTATGTTGCGGGTGGCTACGCGCCGGGCGGGCTTGCCCATGCCAGCCGTGGCCGTAGTGGTGGGATATGAGTTTTTCTCGTTGGCACTCACCACGCACTTGGCCCTAAGCCGGCTATTTGGCCGCCGCGGGGTCGATTGGAAGGGCCGCCATTATCAATAAAGAGACTTTTGCGGCCTTCTTGCGTAATCTTATCTATCTACGTCCTCCTCGATGAAAACATGACTATTCAATCTATTACTGCTGCCCAAACCTACGCCCTGCGCCACGCCGTGCTGTGGCCCACCAAGCCGCTCGACTACATCAAACTGCCCGATGACCACCTAGGGCAGCACTTCGGCGCTTTCGAAGGCGACGAGCTAGTATCCGTCATTTCACTGTTTGTCGATGCCGATGATGTGGCTCGCTTTCGCAAGTTTGCCACTGCAGCGGCGTGGCAGGGGAAGGGCATTGGCTCGGCGCTGTTGCAGCACGCCATTGCGGCGGCTACCGCCCAGGGGGCGCACTCGCTGTGGTGCGATGCCCGGCACAACACACTAGCTTTTTACGGGCGGTTTGGGCTGCAGCCCGAGGGCGATATTTTCTACAAAGGCCCGATTCCCTACATGCGGCTGCGGCGCTACCTGCCCTAAAATGAATTGTTCGCTGGTTGTTTTTAGGTCTTGTTGACTGAGCAGTGCGTGTTGAGGCGCAAAAAATAACCAGCGAAAAAAGGATACCAACAAACGAAATGAAGTTAATCGAAACCCACGCCCACCTTTACTCCGAGCAGTTTCGGCCCGACCGTGCCGAGGCCTTGCACCGAGCCGTAGCGGCCGGCGTCGAAACCATCTTGCTGCCCAACATCGACCACACTAGCATCGACGGTATGCTGGAGCTGGAAGCTGACTTTCCCCAAACCTGCCACGCCATGATGGGCCTGCACCCGTGCTCGGTAAAGGCTGACTTCGAGCAAGAACTTTACCGCTTAGAAGACTGGCTCAGCAAGCGTCCCTTCGTGGCAGTAGGTGAGTGCGGCATCGATTTATATTGGGATAAAACCTTTCTGCCGCAGCAGCAGGAAGCCCTGCGAGTACAGCTGCGCCTAGCCAAGCAATACGACTTGCCCATCGTGCTCCACACCCGTAGCGCTTTTGAAGAGGCCTTCGAGCTAGTGGCCGAAGCGCAGGATGGCACGCTGCGCGGCGTGTTCCACTGCTTTTCCGACGGCGTAGCCGAAGCCGAGCGCATCATTGCCCTAGGTGGCTTTAAGCTGGGCATCGGCGGCGTAGCTACTTTCAAGAATGGCGGCCTCGATAAAGTGCTGCCGCACGTAGCGGTCAAGCACCTAGTACTCGAAACCGATTGCCCCTACCTGGCGCCCGTGCCCTACCGCGGCAAGCGCAACGAACCCGCTTACCTACCGTTGGTGCTGCACCGCCTAGCCACGCTACTTGGCCAAGACCCCGAAGCCGTAGCCGCTGCTACTACGCGCAATGCCCAGCAACTCTTTCAATTGTCCTGAGCAAATGATAGGCGAGTAAAGGCTTATAAATCAGATTTTTGAATTTTTCACAGTCTCTTTATTTTATTATTGAAACAATGTTGCACATAAAAACTCTGTTGTCGAGCTGAATGCCTTTGCCTTAATTGTAACAATGTTGCAATTTTATATAATTTGTTAACTTGTAGCATTTTAATTGCCAAGGTGCACCCTTGCGAGGTCCAATAACCTAGTCCGCTGCTGGTATGCATGTCCGTAGAGCATCGAATAGCGCACTAAGTAGCTAATGCGTTACCTCAGCCTCGCTACCGTTCTTTGTGCTATGCCAGATACTCTTGCCGACTTGCCGCTCCTGACCCTCCCGACGGCCGCCCCCGCTACTGATACCACCGCCCCGCGCTTACTCATTTTGTACACGGGCGGCACGATTGGCATGGTCGTCAACACCCGGCAAGAGTTAGTACCCATGCATTTCAGTAAGCTCGACCGCTTGGTGCCCGAGCTGCGGCAACTGCCCTACCGGCTAGAGCTGCTGACCCTGCCGCAGCTCATCGATAGCAGCAACGTGACACCTACCGACTGGCTGCGTCTGGCGCAGCTTATCAAGCAGTATTACAGCGAGTTCGATGGGTTTGTGGTGTTGCACGGCACCGATACCATGGCTTACTCGGCTGCGGCGCTCAGCTTTTTGCTCGAGCACCTAGGCAAGCCCGTCATCTTTACGGGAGCGCAGGTGCCGGTGGGTCGCACCCGCTCCGATGCGGCCCGCAACCTGCTCACGGCCTTAGAGATAGCTGCGGCTCGCCACCCGCAAGCCCACACGGTGCAGCTGCCCGAGGTAGGATTGTTTTTTGATGATATCCTCATTCGGGGCAACCGGGCTAAGAAAGTTGAAAGCCAGCAGTTTGCCGCTTTTAGGAGCGAGAATTATCCGCCTCTGGTTCGCGCTGGCATCAACCTCACGTTTGCCGACAATGATATTCGGCTGCTGCCCAGCGCTCGCCTCAAAGTGCACGAGCGCCTCGACGAAAACGTGGCCGTGCTGCGGCTGTTTCCGGGCATTACGGCGGCCGTGGTGGAGGCCGTGCTGGGGGTGCCGGGCCTGCGCGGCTGCGTGCTCGAAACCTACGGCTCAGGCAATGCGCCCACGGCTCCGTGGTTTTTGCAGTGCCTAGAGCGCGCGCGCCAGCGCGGCGTTTATATCTTGAATGTTAGCCAGTGCGAAGAAGGCCGCGTGGTGCAGGGCCGCTACGAAACCAGCGCCCACCTCACCAACTTAGGCGTAATTGGCGGCGATGATATCACCAGTGAAGCGGCCATTACCAAGTTGATGTTTGTGCTGGGCATAGAGCTAGACGAAACCCAAACGCGGGCGCTGCTCAGCCAAGACCTCCGCGGGGAAATCACGCCGCAGTAGAGGGCAAAGCGGCCAGAAGGACGGCGCAGGACAGCGAGAAAAACGACTTCTTTCGCCTTCCTCACCTCGTTCCTTTCTCACCTGCTCATTTTTTTACCTATCTTTGCAGCCCCATTCAGAGAGGTGTCCGAGTGGTCGAAGGAGCACGCCTGGAAAGTGTGTATGGCTCAAAAGGTCATCGAGGGTTCGAATCCCTTCCTCTCTGCTAGTGTTTCAAAAGCCTACTGTAAATCAAGTGTTTACGGTAGGCTTTTTTGCTTGAGTAAAACAAGCGTCAAACAATGCCCTATTTCTCGCTACCTAATAAGGCTACAATTCAGGGGCTGGCCCTGCTAGCACGTGGCCGCGCGCACTACGATAGTCGCCTTCCACGGCCTACTGAGCGGTTGCCTACGCGCATAGAGCCGCTACTCTATCGCTACTCTCTTAATTAATTTTTTCTATGACTACCGAAACCCGCACCTATCTCGGCGAAATTGCTGCTGGCGTAGATGATAATTGGCTAGGCTTTCGAGTAGGCCAGCGCTACGAGCTGCAAATCACCCGACGTAAGGATGGCAATGTGGCTATCGAGCCAATCCCTGTGGGCGAAGGCATAAGGCTGCTGGTAGTGACGCCTGAGCAGTGGGAGAAGTGGTTTAGCAAGTAGCTAGTGGTGGTTGTGTCGCACTACCGACAATGCCTCAGCCCGTCATAATTTGATTTCAGCTGGTGCACCTTTTAACACATGGCAAAGCTTACCTCGACTGTCCTGCTTAAACTACTAGCGCGCCTACTAACGTCGCTGCTGATTACTGCTTTCATCACTTGGTTTCTTTACTCACTCGATTTGCTCACTCCTTTAAACTCTTCGCCTGAGCGAGTTGGTGTGCGTCGGTAGAAAACTGAACTACATTCTATGTGCATAATTAAAAAGCTCCGGCCGGTCATGTCGGGGCTTTTATCTTTATAGTAGAAAGGCAGCGCGCTGCTTTTCTAAGTTCACAATCTAAAAAGGCCAGCTCTACTAGGGCTGGCCTTTTTTGTTCAGCTTATTTAATTTTGCGATGGCCTTCGGGCTAGTTTGTTTTCATAGCTCAGAAAGACTCATCTGCTTCAGGTGAGTCTTTTTTGTAGTGTATGGGTAGCTGATACATGAAAAAGCCTCGCTTGAAGCAAACGAGGCTTTCTTCTTGGTTAGTATGAATTCCTTCCGTGAGGGATTCCCTACAAATATGCACGTCTTAGCAGTATAGTAGTACTTGCACGGGAAGGGGAATTTTTTGTAGCTTTCAAGCATGAAAAAACTACTATTTATTGGCACGCTTGGAATTCTAGTTACCTGCAAACCTGAGAGGCTTGCTTACCCCGTCGCCGTTACTGCTCATGCCCAGATATGGACCGCCGACTCTAAGAGGCCCCAAGCAATTGTAGAGGCGGGCGATACAGTAGACCTGGTAATGCCCGTAACTCCCGAGTGGGGCCAGATTGCAATAAGATTAAGCGAGACTAGAATAGGCTACGTGTCCATTAAGGCGCTAGCCTGGCCGGATTCATTGAAAGCCAAAGCGGGAGTGTATGCAATAGGGAAGGTAAGGAAGTGATTGCTCGCTTAGCAACTTACTCTGTGCTGCCTGATTGATAGCGACGGACGCGAGCAGGCGGAAGGCGTAGCAGGTCATGCTACGCTAGCTGCGTAACTGGGGCTGGTGCTGGCTGATAGGTCTGCTGCCGGGCCTGATAGGCACGCCAGCTAAGGAACAACAGCAAGACAATAAGGAGCGCAAAACTGAGGCGCCGCGTCCAGCGGGTCGCGTAGCGCAGACGGCGTAGGGTGTACATAGCGCAAATAAAAGCGCTAGATGGTTAGGTTGTATCTCTTCATTATACTACTTATACCTGCTATTATACAGCTAGATGCAGCGACAGTAGCACTAATGTTGAACTCTGGATACGCGCAACGCGTAATCTAGGCGAAACTTTGAAGTGATTCCGTAGATGCGTTACCTGTTTCATGACCTTTCCTATAAGAATAGAATTATCCGCTACATCCGCCTGCCAGAAATAGACAGCGACGGCCCTCAGATTACAACCAATATAGAAGGCATGCTCCTGCTTAGTCAGTACATCGAGCGCCATGAGCCAGCCACTATTGTCATTGCCTTACTCGGGCGTGGCATCATCGGTTGCTCCAACGAGGATAAAATGAGGGGCCCTATCCTACAGGCATTTCAAAAAGAATATAAGCGCCTGCCCGACGCGCACTACACGTGGACGGCAGTTGAGTTTGTGCTTGACTAAAAAAGCCCCGGCCGGTCAGGTTGGGGCGGCTATTTGCTTGGGTCCGCAATACCTAGTCGCCGCCCTTCATCATAGGCCAGCGTGCGCAGCAGAGCACTCATGCTTAACCCTCGTGCTTTGGCTACTTTCTCTATAAATTTCTTATCCTCAGGGGCAAGGGCAATACTCACTTGGGGGTTACGGCGGGCGGCTTTAGGTTCTTTCATGCTACAAAGATGTTACAAGAATTATACAAGAAAGCCCCACTACCGGGAAGGCACTGGCGCTACGCCCTATCACATAGCTGAATAGAAAAGCCCCGACTGGTCAGGCCGGGGCTTTTTACTTATAGCTAATAGGTCACGAACAATAGAACACGTGGCGAGCCTTCCCTTCCCGCCGATATAGATTATGAGGCTAGCTTCTCAAGCAGCTTATCAAGTTTGATGAGCTATTTGAGAAGTAACCAGTAGCCAGCTATCAGTACCAGCAGGCCACCTAGGGCCAGCCAAGTGCGCTGCGTGCCATTGAAATCATTGCGGGCAGTGGTAGTAGGCGACTGGTAGCCGTAGGCGTAGGCTGCCCACGCCTGGTGCCAAGCTAGCTTGTCCCGAGTCGCCTCAGGGGCCAGGATGCCTAGGCCTGTATTGAGCTGCGCCCGCTTGTCAATCCAGAGCCGAGTGAAGTTGTAGGCTTCATCATGGAAGAGCGGGAAGAGCAGCCCGGCCGGCACTATCTCGACCAGGGCCCACTCGCCTATCCAGTGCTGGGCGAGTAGCGACACCGGTACCAGCAGCCAGGCGGCGATGCGCTGCAGCATCATGCCGGTGTGCTCATTGCCCGTGAAGGCCTCAGCCCCGCGGCGCGCGTAGAGCACGGCTTCCAGCCAGCCGCACAGGATGGCGAAAAGCTGATAGGTGATAGCAAGCATCTAGTGGCCTCCTGACTCGTTGGTAAACCACTTGCCCGTGCGGTACTTGCTGTAGCCCGCCACGATGCAGCCCACGGCTGTGAAGCCAATACCACCGACTACCCAGCCAGAACCAGGGTTGAGGGGCTCAGCTATGAACATGGCAGCAGCTGCTACCCAAAGAATGATTGCGAGATACTTTTTCACAGAAAAGATTATTTAATGGTGAGGGTAATAGGTTCGCCGTTGGCCACGGCCGTCTCGATGCGCAGAAACAGGCGGTCGAACGCCACGCGACTAGCCGAAACGCTGGCCCCGTCGGCGCCGAAGGCCGAGCCGGGCAGCAGGCAGCCCTCGGTATCAGCGGCCGTGTTGCCGGGGTGGATGCGCACGCCGCAGTCGTCGATGAGGTTGTTGCCGAAGCGGATGCTGCCACCGGGCACGTTCACCAGCAGCGGCAGCCGGCGCTTGAAGCGGTTGCTCATCGTGACAATCACGCGGTAGGTACCGGCAGGTATGGCCGTCTTGCCGTAGACCTTGGCCTCTCTCGGACCACGCACTACGTCTTCAATGCCGACGCATACTTTTTGGCCCTCGATGTACCAGGTGCTCAGCGTCGCGCCCTTGGCGCTCGGCTGGCGAATGATGGAAATAACCATGCTAGCGAGCGGCAATACTTAGGGTGAGACCAAGGGCGGCAGCCCAGCCCAGCCAGCTCCAGAAGCCCCGGCGTTGCGCTTTGCCTTTCCACTTCTTGGCGCTGACCTCGTAGCGGGTGGCTTCGATGGTTTCCTCCCGCAGGGCCAGCTGCACGTTGGCTATAGCTGCAACCTGGCGCACGTAAGCAGCCTGCGCCGTATCGGCGGCCGTGCGGTAGGTGGTAGCCGCCTTGCGCCAGGTGCGCGCCTCCCGCCGCACTTTGGGCAGCACCGTGAGGCTGTCGCGTACCTTAGCCGCCTGCGCTACGGGCATGCAGACGGTGGGGCCGGGTGGCGGAATGAGTTTAATAGCCTGCGAAAAAGCGCTGAAGGGCAGCGCTGTCAGCAGCAGTAGCTTGAGCTTTGACATGGGTACTTTGCAGATGGTAGAGCGTGGCAGAATCTTCGTAGGTCTGGCCGAGGTCACGGTAGTAGCGGGCGGTGCTATCCAGGCGGGCGGCCTTGGTGCTGTCGCGGCGGGCCTGTGCTACCGCGGCGCGCACGATGGCGGGCACGGTGGACTCTTTCGGGTGGCAGGCACCTAGGGCCAGCAGGGATAGTAGGAGTAGGTACTTGGGCATTGGCAGAAAAAGAGGGTGTGACAGTTAGGAAGCGGGCGGCAGCTCACCAACTGGGCCGGCAGTGGCACCTTCGCCGATGGCCATGCCCCCGTCGCCTTGGTTTTGCTGCACCAGGGTCGAGGGCATCTTGTTGAGGAAAATGCCCAGCAGGTAATCACCCAGGGCCGAGATGCAGTACACGAGGCTCAGGGCACTTATCTCGTCGCGGTTGAGCGTGGGCCACGTCATGATGCGGCACACCAGCGGGGCCGTGGCCAGCGTTATGCCGGCGGTGAGAGCGATAAGCGTGAAGGCGTTGAAGTGCCCGCGGGCATCTTCGAAGAACTCCCGCAGGTGGCGGCTGGCTCCTTTCATTTGTGGGTGCTCATGAATTGGTCGTACATGGCCGCACGCTGCTCCAGCGAATTGATGCGCTGCTCGAACTCCTTATGTGTAGCAGCCGCCTCCTGCTTGGCCGCTTCCAGGTTGGTGACGCGCTGGGTGAGGTACTGGCGCTCCATCGTTTCGAGCTTCACCGTAGTCGAGAGCTCGATGATGTCTTTGCGCGTTTCCTTGATGTCGTTGGCGGCGCTGTTAATCTGGGTGGTGAGCAGCACGTTCAGCACCGCCAACAGGGCCGGGAAAGCCCAGATTTTGAGCTTGTCGATGGTGCTGTCGTTATTAGACATGAGTACTAGGCAGCCAGCAAAGCCGTGATGTGGTCGATGCCGCACTGGGTGTTATGGCGCTCACGAATGAGGCAGGCGCGCTCAGATTCGAGGCGGGCGCGCTCTTCCGGATGTAGGCCAGTCGGCTTGGGGCCGCTCACATGCACGGGCTTGAGCAGGTCGGGGTCGTAGCAGGCAACGGCTTGGCCGTCGAGGAGATGGATGTGCATAGGGTTAGGGGCGATAAGCAAATACAGTGAGGGTGGGGCCGCTAGCCGCGATGGCTAGGCAAACAGGACGAACTCATAAGCCTCTGCCTCATAGGAGAGGGCACAGATGCCCACTAAGCCTGCGGGCAGGTTGTAGTCATCGGGTAGCGTGGTCGTGTAGGAGGCCGTTTCGGGGTAAGGCGCGAACTGGCTATAAGCGCGCAACTCTACTTGATTGCCTACTAGCTTGAAGGCCATGATAAAATCATCTACCCCCACCGTAGGCATGTAAGGGCCCACGGTGGGACTAAGCACCGCGACGCTGGTGCCCTGAATCACGCCCGCATCAAACACGAACTTTTTGGCGACATCATCAAAGCGGCACCAAAACGCGAGGCACCTATCAGTGCTGAGCTGGTGCCGGGCCCGAATCATTACGGTCGGAATCAGCTTGTTTAGCCGCACGCGAATTTCCCCGTTTAGAAACTGGTAGTTATAGAGCGCACCCCGAGGGTTGGCATCGAAGCTAGACCCCGCTTTTAGCGTGAGGCCGGTGCTCGTAACCAAGTACTGGTCCTTGTTCGGCGTGTAGTCCGTCCAGTTATCTTGCCCATCTAGCGGGGCGTGCTGGAGCGTGTTAAAAGTGATATCGTAAACAACCTCCTCGCCCCCGATAGAAGGCGTGCTAGGGTCTACGACGCGGCATTGGTCGAAAGAAATTTTTCTTGTCGCAATAGCGGGGTTGCTTTGGAAGATTAGCTCGTAATGGCCTGCTGGGTACGTGTTCGCGCTCACGTAACGCTGCGCTGAAGGCTGCGACGTACTGCCGAGTGGCAGCGACTGTTTCAAGTTAACATTAAGCACAGCCTCTTGGCTGGTGCGGTCTATCAGCGTCAGCAATGCCCCGCCCTTGTCTGCAGCCAACGGATAACTAGCCGCCATTTTAAACGGGGTAGGGTTGTAGAACTTCACCCGAGCGCGCTTATCTACTTCTTGCGTAGAATATCCTCGGCCGTTAATATAGAGGGTGCTGTTCTCGACCGTGTACCCCCCATCGGGGAAGCGCAGGGAGCTATTGTCTTCGTCAAAAATGGCGCCGTTACCAGATTCCGAGTACGTTCCGAAATAGTTGGTATACAAGTTGGTGGCGTACTCTACTGCCCCCGCATTGCTCGGGTGCAGGCCATCAATGAGCTTTTGCGTGCTAGCAAGTAAGCCCAGCCCGTTTACTAGCTCTACCCAGGGCCGCGCGTTCGCCAGGGCAACGAAGGCCGCCCGCAAGGGCACCATGTTGGCCTCTGTATAATTGGCTACTGCACCCGACACGAGTAGCGGCGTTTGGAACAGAACGCGGGCTTTGGGGTAGCGGGCGTGTACGGTATCTAAAATGCGGCCAGCAGCGGCCGCAGCCTGGCTAATGCTAAAGCCAGCCGGGATGTCGTTTACCCCGATAGACAAGTAATAAACTGGATTAGCTACCCCTTGCCAGGCCTTAGCCAGTAGCAGCATTTCCGCATCGCAGGCGGCTTGGTCGGGGTAAGCGTCGGATATTCTGCGCCCCCCGGCCCCCAAGCTGATAAACTTGGCTGTATTGCCCATCAAGCCCTTTAGGACAGCCTGCACGCCATCGCGCTGCGGGATGTCGGTGCCTGTGCCCACCCCGATACTGTTGGAGTTCCAGGCTATGGTAGTAGCCGAAACGGTAGGCGCGACCACGCTGTAAGCTGGTGCGTTTTGCCCGTAGTCTATGGAAATGATAGAAGTGCCCCGGTAATCCCCGACATTGCCTTGCTCCTGTAAGGGCTCTTGAAAGCGTACGACGTGGTTGCCGCTGGCGCCACTGAGGGCGAAGGGGATGGTCTGCTCGACATCGGCGGCGGTAGGGTTGGCAATACCCACGAAAGTGCCATCTACAAACACGGCAATGCCTACCTGGCTGTTGGCAATCGTGCGGCCGTAGACGCGGCTAAACATCTTAATGCTAGCCTGGGTCGGTAGCCCGTTAGAAAACCTATGTTCCACATAGGCGAATGCGCAGCGGTTGCGGGCCGTAGTGCCTGCTAAGGCATTATCCCGAACGTTGCTCTGAAAATCTGCGGAACTAGCGGTATACTTAGTGCTAGGGACAGGCGTAACACCGCCGGCACTCCAAGTTGGAACGGTGAAAGTGGGGTCCGCAGTAAGGATTAGGGCGGCCATCTTAGTCGTGTTTGGCGGTTATGATGAGGGTGCCAGCTCCCGCGACTAGCACGAGGCCCAGGGTGTTTTTTATTTGCACCGTGACGGTGGCGGCCGTCCAGCTCAGCACGTCGGCCCGCAAGCCCAGCACGCCCGAGCCAGTCAGCTCGGCTATCGGTGAATACTTGTCATCACTGAAGGGCGTATCCCAGGTGACGACCTGCGTAATCGTGGCACCTAGGGCCATCTGGTTGGTCGGCACCCGCTTCTCGCGGAACTTGGCAGCCAGTGCCGTGGTAGCCGCCTGGGCGGCGGTGGCGGTGGTTTGGGCGGCGGCCGCATTATTGATGGCCGTGGTAGCCGAGGCCTGCGCATTGGTGGCGGCAGTCTGGGCACTGGCAGCCGTGTTGCTCGCCGTGGTGGCCAGGGCCAGGGCCTGGTTGGCGGTGAGCTGCGCATCAGCTGCTGCTTTGGCATCGGCATCCGCTTTGGCCTGGGCAGTGTTAGCCGTTGTTTGAGCAGCCTGCGCCGCGGCCAGTGCTTGCTCAGCTTTCGCCTGAGCGGCAGCGATGGCCGCCTCATCAGTGGTGAGGCGGGCCTGAAGTAGTGCTGTGGCAGTTGCGTCGGCGTCTGCTTTTGCTTGTACTGCTACCGCTTTGCCGTCAGCCACCGCCGCTGCGCTGAGCGCGGCGGCGGCCTTGGCATCGGTCAGCAGGTTAGCAGCCTTCGCAGCATCAGCCGTGGCCTGCGCGGCTACGGCTTTAGCATCGGCAGCCAGCGCTAGGGCGCGGGTCTGCTGGGCGTAAGCGTCCTGTGCCACTTCGGCCAGGTCATCGGCATCCTGCTGCGCTTGCAGAGCCGCAAGCGCCGATTCGGTTTGCTCCAGGCGCAGCGAAAGCGCCGGGAAGGTGTTGTTAACCGTTTCGTTAAGCGTCGCAAACTGCGCTTTCAGCAGTTGAATAGCGAAGTAGTTGCTGCGGCTGCTCATCGGCCACGTCTGCCCCTCGGGTAGCACGGGAAAGTCTTGCCCGAGCGCTACCCTAAAGCGGTCATCTATGTTGACTGGCACCCCGCTCTCGTTGGTGCCCACGACTGTTTGCAAACCTGCTACGGAGGTCTGAATCGGCGCGACCGCCTGCTGCAATTCCTTGATGGTATCGGCGTGCATAGCTATTGGATGCGAAAGCGGTTCCACCACAGTTCCGTGGTGCTGGTGTCAGGATTGTCCTCTTGCAAGGCCCAGAAGAAGTAGGGTGCGCTGGGGTTGCGATTGTCGGTGAAGTGCTTCTCGGTGAAGCTGGTATCAGGCTCCTGAATGCGCGCCTGCCCGCCACCAGCCACGCTAGCCGCGATGTCAGCTGCTACCTGCTTGCGCTTGTCGCCCGACACGTCCACGGCAACCACACCCGTGCCGGGCGTGCCAGGGGTGCCCGAGTTAGCAGTTTCAAGTACCCCACGCCGGTACACCGCGTTTTGCGTGCCGGCTGGAATTACAAGCCTGCTCACGCCGGTCGGGTCGGTTACATTACTGCCGTTGCGGGTGTCAAATACCTTGACGTTTTTGCAGTTAATGCCAAGCTGAATACCACTGCAATTAGGCCCAATCTGACACTCATTAACGCCCGTCCCAGTGATGATGTCTGAGCAGTTATCCCCAACGATATTGTAGCGATTGTTACTGCCAAACGTGCTGTCGCTTAAACCGTTGCCATAGGTGTTGCCGGTATGATTATCGCGGAATGTGCAGCGCACTGTGTCGTTGGCATAGTGGTTGTTGCGATGGCTCTTGCCGAAGGTGCCTTGCTGCAACCCCGCGCCATAGGTGTTGCCGTTGTGGCTATCTCCAAACGCGCTATCGGTCAGGCCCGAGTCGTAGGTGTTGTTATAATGGTTGTCGCCAAACGTCCCGCCGCTCATGCCGAAGCCATACACGTTATCGACGTGACCGATGCCCGTTCCATCCTTGCCGTACTGGTTGCTCCCATCATCTGGGCCATACATATAGCATCGGGAGCCTACTGGCAGCAGGTGCAGCAGGTTAGGGTCTAGGCGGTAGTCGTTGTTGAGTACGAACTGGTTATTAGCGTTGGCGCCAGGTACTTGTAGCGCGGCTACTTGGTCGGCGGTGAGTTGGCCACCACCCCCACCCAACAGGTCAGCCAGCTGCTCGAAGCTCAGGCGCTTGTTTTGAAAGCCACCCGCGACGGGGCCGGCGGGCACCTCTACTTCGAAAAAACCGCCCACCAGTTCCAGGCGCGCGTTGACGATGCCGTCGAGCTGATAAATGCGGAGAACCTTGACACCCATGCCCCGAAGTTCCCCCGCGACCTAGGCCGGGAAAGAAGCCGGGCGGGGCAAGGCGGGGCAAGTAATTACCCCCGCACGCGCAGGCTGCCGTCGTGCGTGCCGCGGGCCACGGGCGCGAAGAAGGCCGGCTTGTACTCGTAGAGCTGGTGGGTGACGCGCACGTTGCTCAGCTGGGCGTAGGGGTCGGGTGCATCGGCCCCGGCGCCGTTCTCGATGAGCGACACCCGGGTGTAGCCCAGCTTCAGGCTCCACTCGGTGCTACCCACGCAGAAGCGCCGGCCAGGCACATCGGTGGGCGCGTCGAGGGTATCAAGCAGGTAGATGGGCTCCGTACCTAGATGGCTCAGCGCGCCCGTGAGCAGCTTGCTATTGCCTGAACGCAGACTTAGGCCGTCGAGCACCACCGACTCAAACAGCGGGGCGGGCAGCAGGTCAAGGCTCCGGCTCCAACTGGTGGTCATGGTGCCGTCTACGTTGGCGATGGTTTTGCCGAAGGCCGGTAGGTTGCCCGAAAACAGGCCTGCGCCGATGGGCACGTCGGCGTGGTAGACGTTCAGCACCTCGGTGGGCCGTACGGTGCCGGCCGGGCCATCGGCGCGGAAGTTATCCTTCCCGTCCCAGGTAACGCCCTGCGGGCGCAGCTGCACGCCGATGCTGCTGAGCAGTAGGTTGCCCGTAGCGGCGTTGACGGGTTGAATGCGCGCCCACTCCTCGGGCGGCAGGAAGGTGGCCGGCGGCGTCACGAACTTGGCTTGGTCACGCCGGGCCACAAACAGGTTTTTGCCGCTGGCGTAGTCATCGCGCACCACGTCGCCCTTCTTGTAGTCGGAGTAGGGCGAGTAGCTGGGTGCATCCCGAAACAGGTTGGTGTCGGGTGCCAGCCAGGAATACACCCGCAAGGTGGCGGCCTGCGTGCCGGAGGGCAGCGGGGCCAACGGCACTTCGAAGGTGTTATCCTTGCCATCGGCCGCCAGCTTGAGCGTGGCCAGCTGCACGCCTAGGCTGTGGCCATCAACTAGGATTTCGTAGGGCAAGGTGCCCACGGCGGCCGTGGTGGGCGAGCTCACGGCGTTGCCCTCGTAATCGAGGAATGTCTCAGTAGGCACTACCCTGCCTGTGAAGGTGAGAAACGCGGGCGTGGCTTCCAGGCCACCCACCAGCGGCAGGGCCGGGCCTTGCAGGTAGCGGTCATCGCGCTGGCTCAGGCCGAGGCTGCGCACCCATTGCGTTACCAGGTCGCCGCCTTTCTCGCCCGCGCGCACCAGCACCAGCGGAAAGGGCAGCCGGGGCGGAGCCACCCAGCCCGTGATAGTCCGCAGTTGGCTCAGGTCTTCCAGCCAGGCGTACCTATCCGAAAACACGTCGCCGGCTGGGTAGGCGTTTTTGAGCCAGCCCGTATCCGTGCTGCCCGTGAGTGATTTCCAGCTCTGGCGCACCGAAAGCTTCTGCGCCTCCACCGACCGCAGCCAGTGCAGTGCGCCCACCCGCGGCGGTTGGATGGTGCCGCTGGGTGCGAGCGCCACGACGGGCGCCTGCGCCGTGCCAGCCGGCAGATAAGACCGGCCAGGGGCGTCGGTGGCCGCCTCCAGAATGCTACGCACCTGCCACGTGCCTTCACGCTGCACCAAGGTGCCACGTAGCGCCTGCGCTAGCGCATCGACTACGGTGCGGCAGTTCTCGGGCTCATCCTTATCGGGGAAGTAGTAGCCCGTGCGGTTGGTAGCGCTGGCCTCCTCGGGCGCGTCGAGCGTGGCCATGCTCGCGTCGCGGCTGTTGGTGTAGAGGTAAACGGGCAGCGATACCTCGCAGCGACTAAAGCAATGCAGCAGGCTGTTCAAAATAGGCCGGTAGCCGGTCAGGCGCTGGCCGTTATGGCCGGTGAAGTAGGTACCTTTTAGCCCGGCGAGCCCATCGGTGGCCAGTACGTTCACGTTCACCAGCCCATCTTGTAGCTCGCCCTCGTACACGTCCGGCTGCACGTAGCCCCGAAATTGCAATTTGCCCGCGCGGCGCACGTCCACGCGCCCGAGGCGGTCATCGCCGACGGTGAGGTCTTCGAGCTCGCCGAGCGCTACCCTCAGGCTGAGCTGGCACGTGGTGCCCACGACGGGCGGCAAATCACCCCGGCCGCCGAGGCTGGTATTGAGGCCGTCGCTTTTAATCACTACCGGATTGCGCTGGCCCTTGATGAGCACGGGCGCCCCCTTATAGTCACGCTCCCATATTTCCAGCCGGCAAGGCACACCGTGCAGGTCCGAGAAGTCGAGATACCAGTGCACGGCGTAGCGCTGGGTGAGCGTAAAGCTGACGGTGAGGGTGTTGCCATTGGCGTCAGCTACTACCACCGAAAACATGCCCGCCCCGAGGTTGTCAAAGCGGCCGGTGGTGTTGGTCACGCCACCTAGGGTAAACTTGACGGGCGGGGCGCTAGCCCGCACCTCCACGACGCAGCCGCCGTTTTGCTCGGGGCCCGAGGTGGGGTTGAATAAAATCAGGTTTTCGAGCTCGAGCGAACTGCTAACAGTGGTGGGGGTGTCCACGAAGTACACGCCCTCCTCAAACACGCCGCCCACGCCGTCGGCATACACCTGGCGCCACGTCTGGCCGTTGGAGCCGGGCAATAAGTAACCGTCTACTAAGGTGCCGTAAGGCAGGCTAAAGTTGTCCTTGCCTTGCTCGATGGAATAGTTACGCAGCTCCACCTTTAGCTCATTCATCAGCCACCAGCGCCGAAAGAGCCGGCCAGCGTTCAGCAAGTCAGCCAGGACAGTACCGCGGGGGTAGCCATAAAACGTTACGCCGATGTCGAGCAACTGCGTGGCAATGGCGCCCGTGGCGTCGGTAACACGCAGCAGGTACTGTCCGGCCGCCAGATTGTAAAACCGGACCGGGTAGATTTCCAGCTTGGACGTGTCGGTTTTATAGTAGCCCGCTGCGTTGCCTTTTTGGCCGATTACCTCCAGCTGGTACGGGGCCACGCCAAACTGCCCCGTTAGGTCGAAGCAGGCGTCGCGGGCGTTCTGGTCGGTTGTGCCGGGGCTGGTTGGAATGAGCTTCAGCTTGAGGCTAGTGCCGCCACCCTGCACGGGCGTTACTTGGTTTTGCGTGTAGACGCTGCCGTTGCCATCGTAGTACACGTAGCGCGTTTTGCCGGGCGCGTACTCGTAATCGTAGACCCGTGCGCCCCTGGGTGGGTTGAACGTCGTGTTATCCGACGAGTCGAACTGCGTGGGGGTGCGAGTGCGCTTCTCAGTGTCGAAATAGATTTCAGTAACCCGGTAAGGCAAGGGGCTGCCAACAGGGTTGGGCAGCACCGTGCGGCGCAGCAGTAGGTAAGCCATGCCCGAAGTTCCGGCCGGGCTCAGGCGGGGTGGCGGCGAAAGCGGGGCAAGGCGGGGTAAGTAGTAGTTTAGTACTATGAAGCACTTCTTACTCGCTGGCCTGCTACTGGCCGCTATTCCCACCCTGGCTCAGACTGCGCCGCCCGCTGGGCAGGAGGCTGCGCAGCCAACTAAGAGAGATAACGTTATTATTCTGCACACTACGGATAGTGTTGCGGTAGCCTATTCTAAGCTTGGCCGTGTGCTCTTGGATGGTGGCTATCCAATAGACAGGTCAGATAAAGAGCTTGGGTATATCAATACCAGTTACCGACCAACCCAAAACCGAGCCGTAGAAGCCGCTTATCGGTTTTCAATCAAGCCTAGTAAAGAAGGTGCCATTATTGAGGTGCGAGGCATGTGCAAAATGCCAAGCATGCGCTTAGGCGATACCCCCATTGACTATCGGGGTGCGTTTGGTAGTGCACCAGGTATCGCATGGCAGGAAATGAGCCGACTAGCCTTGTCTTATAAAGCACCAGTGGTAACCTATAAGCGGCAAAATTAGTCCGATACCTCTGAGCGATACTCAGCCTGGCGTAGTGCAGCCACTAGCGTCGTATCGCGTAGCTGAAACTCGCCGACAACCTTAACGGTCTGGGTGCTGCTCTTCTGGCCATAATTGCTAGCCGTGGGGGTAGTGCCACCTGCACCACTGCCTGAGCCAGCACTCGCGCTGATGGCTGCCGCGCCCGCGCGTGCTACACCCGCCGCCGCCAGCAGGCCGATGCCACCCGCCAACTCGGCAGCCCCCACAGCTTGTAGGCCGGGGGTGGCTAAGTCAGCAATACCGATGGCAATGAGGAGCCGGCCTTTTTTCTCGGCAAAATCAGCCAAGGCGTCGATGATGCCGGCGAAGATGGAAGCAAAGAGCGTGTCTACGCCTGCCCCGGCAAAAGCTACTTTGCCAATGGCATCCCCTAGGGCGTTGCCTAGCGTTGCGGCTCCATCTTTTAGGGATGATGTTAAAATCTGGGCATTTTCCGACTCTATCGAATAGGTGCGCAGCTGCTTGCTTAAATCTTGCAAGGCTTGGCTTTGGGGGCTAAATCCTTGTGAGATGAGGTTCTGAATAGTGCCCTGTAAAATGTTAGCCCTGGCCCCAGCTGCATCAAAGCTGCCCCCAAACAGGTCGGCATTCGCCTGCACTTGCCGGAAGCCAGCACCTAGGGTCAGCAGCTCATTGTAAAGCCCCTTCGACACGAGGCCGTCAAACTTGGGCTGCACCTGAATGTCACCTAGGCGCAGCAGCTCACTGCTCAGCAACTGCACTGGCCGCTGCGCTTCCGTAATAGCCTGCATGTTGAGCTTGGCCGCTATCGGCAGCTCGAACGGCTTGACCTGCTTGGCATAGTCGCCGAGCAGCCGGGCCACGTCCTGCGGCAGCGTGTCGCCAATCGTGCGCGGAATGAGCGACTTTACTTCGACTGGCTTTAAGTTGAGGTCCCCACCAGCTGCCCGCAGTTTGTCGAGCGCCTGGCTGGTGTTCACCAGGTCAGCCGCAAAGCCGCGGAAAGCTTTTGAGCTAGTGCTTACGCCTGCGTCTACTAGGTTTTTCAGCCCACTCGTAAGCGTATTCACGCGCCGCTCCAGTACCTCGACCTCGCTAGGGGTATTACCTAGAATATTATCGAGCGCGGTGAGCCGAGCCAACTCCTCGCGGAGTTTCTTGATGGCGTCAGTGACCTTCTTATTTGCCTTGTCTGCCCCTTCCAGCCGCGCAATGTATTCCTGCAGGCTTTTAATCTGCGGGTTGAAGGATAAGGCCTGTTTCTCGGTGCCCGCGTTCTGTTGGTCTTCTTTTAGCTGCTTTAACTGCTCGTGCAGCCCTTTTAGCAGGCCGACCTGCGCCGTGATGTCAACTGCGTTGCCGGCAAAGTTGGGAATCGGGAAAGCATTGCCCAGCTTGGCCAGATTGGCGGCCAGCGTGGGGAAGGTGGCGCCTAGGGCGTCGTACTGGGTGGCCGTGATGCCCGCTGCGGTGCCTAGCTCTGATACCAGGCGCTTCTGCTTTTCTAGCTCCGTAGCGGTGGTGGCTAGCTCCTGCCGGAAATCAACCAAGAACTGCGCGCCGAGGTCTTCAACCTTCACGCCGTTGAAGGAGCCGCGGTTGAGCTGGTCGCGCTCTCTGAGCAAGCGGTCGTAGGCGTCGCTTAATTCCAGCAGTTTCTGCCGCTGGGCGGGCAGGCTTTGCAGCGCGATGGCTTTCTCAAGCGCTTGGTTGCCCTTGATAAAGTCGCGCGCTTTGTCGGTGGCCAGCCCGATGTAGTTGCCGTAGCTGTCGATGCCCTGGCCAGCGGCCGGCATGACGGACGTGACCTTCTCGACAATGGCGCGCAGCTCGTCCTGCTCTTTGCTGGTTAAGGTAGTCTTCGCCCGCAACTCGTCGTAGCGGTCAAGCAGTGGGCTGACCTCGGTGGTGAGCTTTTGAGTGGCGGCAGTCTGCTCGCGGTAAGTGTCGAGCAGGCGCTGGTTGGCCGTGGCCAGGTAGTAGGCACCAGCAGCCAGCGCGGCTACGCCTGCAATGACTAGTGTGGTAGGGTTGAGTAGCGAAACGAAGCCCGTGCTCAGCAGCCGCGCGCCTGACTCTACAGCCACCAGCCCCGCCTTCACGGCGGGCAGGCCGGCGCCGATAGCGCCGAGGCCCACCAGCACCGGGCCAGTGGCGGCGGCCAGCCCGGCAAACGTCACGATTGCCGCCTGCGTGGGGGCTGAGAGGTTGGCAAAGTCATCACCAATGGCGGTGATTTGGTCGCCCAGTCGCTCGCCGACGGCTTGCAGGTTGAAGGCCTTGGCAATGCCGTCACCCACCTTGGCACTGGCTACCAGCAGCGCGTCAAGGTCGTTCTCATACACAGCCTTCAGCCCGCCCGTCACCTGGGGCAGTTTGGCTAGCTCATCGGTCAGAATGCGAATGAAGTCTTTGCTGCTCTGGCCTTGCTTGGTCAGGCTCTTTGAGATTTCCTCGCTGTCCACTGTGCCGTAGAGCGTTTGCAGCGCGGCGGCTACGGCGGGCGCGGCTTCGATGATGGGGCGTAGGTCCTGCGCCAATACCTTGCCCTTGGCGCCCAGCTGCGAGAGCTGGGTGGTAACGGTACCGAACTCTACTTTGCCGCCGCCGGTGGTGGCAATGGCATTGGCAAAGGCCTTGATGCTCTTGGCCGATTGTTCGGCCGAGATACCCACCGCACGTAGGCGAATGTCCGCCTGTTCAGCTGTTTCGAAGCCGAGGCCTGGCTGCTTGGCAATCTGCTGGAGCAACTGAATGCGCTCCCCCGTTTGCGTGGCTGCCTGCTGAATACCAGTTAGACCCGTAATCCCTTGCTTACCTAGCTCCTGCCGGGCAATAGCTTGCAGACCGTTTTTTAGGCTTTCCAGCTTAGCGCTAGCAGCCACGGCCCCCGTAGCTAGCAAGGCCAGCGGCACACTAACGGCCCTCGTCAGGTTGCCGCCAATATCCTGCATAGCTAGTCCCGCCTCGCGTAGGCCTTTTAGCTCACGCTTGGCATCTGCCATCGCAGCTTTAAACGCGCTGACCTCAGCACCTAGGACGACGGAAACGGAAGCTAGAATATCAGCCATTTATGCGGCAGTTTGTAGGTTATCAAATTCAGCGAGGCGGGCCATGGTCTCGTCAAATGTTTCCTCGCTCATGGGCGGAGCTGGGGGCGGGTCGCCGGGCAAAGCCATGAACTCCTCAGGCGACTGGGCCAGTTGGCTGGCCCCACGGTGGGCGTTTACTAGAATGGTAGCTACCAAGCGCGTGCGGCGCCACTGCTCTACCTCCTCACGTTCTTTGCGCTCTTGCCGCCGCCGGTAGCCCCGAGCCATGCTGTCAAACTCGGCTAGCGTGAGCTCCCAGAACTCGGCCGGCTTTAGCTCTAGCTCGCCGTAAGCGAAGTCTCGGAAGTCGCGCCATTCTCGCTCGGCGTCGATGGAGTCAGCGCCTGCATTTTGGCCGCTAACTGCTTGCTCATCGACGCCAGCAGAGGGTTTACGGTCACGGTCGCCTCGGTAATCGCTTCCGCGATGGCATCCGCCTCGGCCTGGGGCATTTCTTCAAGCAGGTCCACTGCCAAGTCCTGCGCGTACTCGGGGTAGGCTGGCACGAAGCGGCGAATGGCGCAGGTGATGATGCTGGAAAACGCCTCGATGTGGTCTTCGATGATAGCCAGGTTGAACTCGCTGGCCGGCCGGCCGCTGAGCTTGCTCCAATCGCGCATCACATTGAGGTTGAAGCGCACGGGGTGCTGCTGGCCAGCAATCGTAAGCCGCACTTCACCGCGGGCGGTATTGGGGGTGGTATTGACTTCCATGATTGCAGAAAAAGAGAATGGGTTTCGCCCAAAAAGCCCGCCACGGAAGCCGGGCGGGTTTTTTGTGAAACACCTGGAAGTGATACCTAGGCGGGTGCCAGCGTCTTGACTAGTGGTCCTGAGCCCTGAATGGTAATTGCGTAGGTAGCGATGCCTTTTAGCTGACCTTTGAAGCTGCTCTTGGTGATGATACCCGTCCCCGTGTACCACGCGCTGCCTTTCTTGGAGCCAATGCGATAGCGCACCTGCACCTGATTGTTTTCGCTTAACTGAATATCAAGCAGGTTCTCAGCCGTCACGTTATCGTCGGCATCCGTAGCGCCGGGGCCACTGGCGTCGTTGGTGGCTTGGCGTACGTTGAGCGTGCCGCCCAGCGACCAGCCAGTTTGGCCTCCAATGAACTCCTTGAACTGCCCGCTGGCAATGCAAGTCGCTTCGTCGGTTTCGGTATCGACATCAAATGTTGAGTCGGTAAGGCAGCCAATCAGCGCGTAAACGAGGGCCGCATTGATTGTTTTTTGAATTGCAATGCCGACGTCACGGCCTTGTACTTTGTCTAGTGCCATAGAAATTTTGCAGAAAAAAAGGTGAGAGAGTTAGGGCAATTCGACCAGGTAATCCAAGCTGCGGAAAAGGCAGACGGCATCCTTGTCATGGTGGTCCTGCTGATTGTCTGGCTCGAGAAACACGCCGGGCTCAGGCTCGGCGTAGTCCAACGCGCCGCGCACGGCCGTGGTGAGGGCAGCCAAGGTGTCGTAGGCATCGGCGTAGAGGCTGAGCTGCACGCGGCCTACATCGCCGAGGCGGCACACGGCAGAACTGCCCGCTTCGGGTACTAGGCTCACCAGTTGGTAAGTGCAGTAGGGCCGCGGTGTCTTCTGGGGCGCCACCACCGGGTAGATACGGACCTGCTGCTGGTGGTCCTTATCTACATAGCCGAGCAGGGCTACCACGGGGGCGGCCTGGCTGAGCAGCGTATTTAGGATGGCGCCGGCTTCCACTATTTAAAAACTGATTTAAAAGCGTCTTCAATGATGTTTTTGCACTCGGCTTTGATGATGCCGATAGCCTCGTCTTTCTTGCTGTCGAAGGCAGGCCGCATGAAGGGCTTAGCCACTGCGCCCGGATGCTGCACCTCTTCGACGAACACGTTGCCGCGCAGGTGCAAATGCCCGCCGGCTGCCTTGGCCTTGATGATGTGCGGAGCCGTACCGTATTCAACTAAATGGCCCGCGTAGCCCTTGAAGCGCCCGCCGCGCCGAGGCCCGACGTATACTTGCTCCCCTTTGCCACGGCCGCGGCCGGGAATGGAGCCGATGCTTTTTTGTAGGTCGCCGTTCTCTTTCGAAACGCGGCTCTGAGCCTCAGCAATGATGGGTTTAGCTGCCTTGTTGAGGATGCCACGCACCACTTTGTTGCTGAGCTTCTTATCGCCCGATAGTCCGTCGAGCACTTGGCCTAGCTCCTCAATGCCTACAAAGGATAAATTCTTAGCCACGGGAATAGACGAATAAAAGCAGCCCTACACGGCGGCCGAATTGCTGTAAGTCAGTAATCTGAAAGGTGCGGCCGTCGATAACCAGCTGCCAGTCGGGTGCCACATCGGCCCGGTAGCGGATAGTGATTTTCTGCCGCTGGGTGGCCGTGAGTTGGTCGCCCACAAAGCCCTCACTGCCCGGCACGCTATCGACCTTGGCATACACCTGGGCCACATCGGTAAACGTGGACTGCTGACCCGAGCCGCCGAAGCTGTTGGCTGGGGCGGGCATGGGTTTTTGCAGGGTGATGAGGCGGTCGAGCTGGCCGAAGTTCATAGCGTTGGCTCCCTCAAAAGATTCATCAGCATTTTGACCGTCTGCGGCACCTCTGTCACGTTCAGGCCCACCGCCACCGAGCCGCGGTTTTCATACCAGTGCCCTAGGGTGAGTAGGATATACTGGTCAGCCATAGCCTGCTCGTCGGGACTGAGCACGGTATAGTCCGCGTAGCGCAGAAATACCAGCGTGGGCGGGTTGATAGCCGGGTCGCTGGCCTTGGCAAGCGCCGGCTCGCCCACGTCGGGCCAGCGGCGCTTGCTTTCGGTGCGGAACATGCCCAGCGCCGCCGCCAAATAGCCAGTCAGCAGCGCGTCCTCATCCGTGGCGGTGGGGTCGAGCTTGAGGTGGGTCTTTACGTCGGCGAGGGTGAGCATCTTAGGAGGTTATTCTTCGTTTTCAGACTCGGTTTCAGGCGCCGCTACCAGTTCGGCAAAGCCGCCACTAGTCAGTAACTCCACATGCTCAGCCGCGAGGTCGGCGGTATCGCCGGGCCAGTAGCCATAGCGCGGATGCGAGCGCAAAAACTTGATTTTCTGGGTTTCAGCAGCCTTTTCGCCGCTTTCAAGCTGGTTTTGCTTGTCAGCAGCCTCTTTTGCTGCTTTTTCGGCTTCTTTCTGGGCTTTTTCGACCTCTTTTGCGGCCTTTTGCTCAGCAGTTTGCGACATAACACGGAATAATTAGGGTAAAACCATAGCCTGGCCAGCTACTGCCAGCCAGGCTTTTTCAGGTTATGCTACTCAGTGAGCAGGTCTTTCACGGCCGCAAATGCCTTGGGCTGGGCCGCCAGCACATCGTGGAACGTCTGGATGATGATTTCCACCTGACCCTGCTTGGCTAGGGTGATGTTATCCACCGTGATGTCGAGGCCACCCCACTGGCCGATGAGCAACTGGCTCCAGTCGCCGAAAATGGCGGCCGATAGCTTGCTGGCACTGGTGCCCTTGCTCAGGTCGCGCGGAACGTTGGTCGTTACCTGCACGGGGTAGCCGTTAAGCTCCGTGTTGCTGTTCATCAAGAACAAGCCCGAGCCAGCGTCCACCTTCGTGCGCTTGAGCTTCGCCTTAGTGGCCACGTTGATGAGATAGCCCGACGAGTCGAGCGCCAGGTTTTGACCTTCTACCAAGGCTTCCAGCAACACCAGGGTGTCACGGTCGGGCGCTGCGCCGTTGGCGCCCAGCACCAATTGCAGAATGTCGTTGTAATTGAGGATGCCCAGCGGCTCGTTGTCTTGGCCGTCGCCATTGATGGCCACGCGCTCCAGCTCCTGCACCACGCTCTTTTCGAGGTCACCCCGCAGCAGCGCCTCGACGCCTGGGGAGGTTTGGGCTAAAAACTGCTTGCTACGGCGCACCCACGTACCCATGCGGTGCGGCGTGAGCTTCGCGTCCTTGAACTTCTGATTCGACTTGTCAAGGGTTTCGATTTCACCCTTGAACGTCGATTTGGCACCCTGCGAGAGAGAAGGCACGCCAACGTCACCTACCAAGCCCGTCAGGAACGTAGCGCCTAGCGCACGCAGCACCGATTTAGGGCGGGCCAAGTCGATGATGGGGCGAACCGTGTCCACAGCCTTCACGGCCGAGCCATCCTCGGGCTGGGTGGGCTGGGTAATCGAGTTGTCGCGGCGGCTGAGTAGCATCTGCGGAATGCCTACCCCATTCACGTCTTGGCCTAGGGCGCGTGCTTCAGCAACTGCTTGCTGGTGCATTTCGCGCTCGATGCCTTCCAGGGGCGCACCGCCTGACATGGAGCGCACCACTTTCAGCAGCGAGTACTTCGACAGGTCACGGGCCTCCTGCGTATTATGGTTGTTGATTGGCTGGGTATTGCCAGCAGTTTCACGGGCGAGTTCTTCTTGCTCTTCCGCACGCTGAATGTCAGTGGCAAGGCTGCGCACCTCGGCCATGAGTCTGTCGTAGACCGGCACCTCTTCGGCGTTCAGGCTACGGCTTTCGCCCTTGGCTTTGTTGAAAATGGCCTGAGCCTCTTCAACTTTCTTGGCGCGTTTCTCACGCAGCCGTTGCAGTTCGTTCATAAAAAATTTGCAGAAAAAAGGTGAGTGAGTGAATTAACTAATGATGGCAAGAGCAAGCTCTTTTTCAAGCATATCCATGCACGGCCCGATGGGCGGCATAGGGTGCTCCTGCTGGTAGGCGTCGTGGCTGCGCTTGGCCGCCGTGGCATCAGGGTAAGCCGGTGAAGTCACCGGGCACACGTCGTACAGGGTTTCGATTTCTAACACCGTGCGCACGTAGAGGCTGCCACCGGCTGCGTCCTGTTCCTCTTGCCAGTCGTCTTTTTTAGCCCGAAACAAAAAGCTGCTGCCGTCGACGTCGCCGCGCTCAATCTTGCGCATCACCCGCTGGTGGTCGGGGTCCTGTGCGTCGTAGGGGATGCGGTAGCTCAAGCCACCGTCCTGCGTGCGGGTGAGCTCCAGCGTGTTATTGCGAGTGCGCCCCAGCAGCTGGTCGGGGTCGTGATTGAATACCCCAATCACATCCGAAATGTCCGTGGCATCCAGGGCCCGGGCGTCGATGATTTCCACGAAGCGAAAGCCGGCGTAGCCTAGGGGGCTACTACGCACGCCACAGACGATGGCCTGCCCGATAAAAGCAGCAGGCTCCTGCCCACCACCGTCAATGGCGCGGTACTCAATACTGGGCGGGGTGGTGACAACACGGGCCTCCCGGCCTTCGGGTAGGTGCAGGGGCTTACTCATTTTCAGGGGCCGGGGGCGGCGTATTAGCGGGTTTAGCGTTGCGGGCGGCCAGTGTTTCGTCCATCTTATCGAGCGGCATCTGGTTGACCTGCACCAAGTGGCGGTCGCCACCGTCGATGGCGTTGCGCTCTTCCATTTCGCGTACCTCGTTGATGGAATAGATGCCGGCCTGCACCAGCTTCTGGTAGTAGTTGGCGCGGGCCGTGGCGTCAGCGCGCAGCAGGGCGGCCAGATTGTGTTTGAAATAGCGGTTTTCGACCTCAGAAGGCAGTAGTAGCTTCAGCCGGTACTCCTGCTCGAAATTCAGCAGCCAGGGCATGAGCGTATCGCCCACGTAGTCGAGGCTTTGCTGCTCAATGTTGTTGTTAGTCGAGCGCTCCAAATCGCCACCTTTGTGCGGCGGAAAGCGCAGAATGCTAAAAATATCGCTTCGCGTGAGCTTATGGATGCTGATAAATTCAGCATCTTCGGGTGTTAGGCTAATGGCCTTGTATTTCAGGCCCTCCTCCAATAAGATGGGCTTGCCAGCATTTTCAATACCAGCGTATTGGGCAGCAAAGGATGCGGAGAGGCGAGCTGCTGCGGCGTCGGTCAGCGTGCCCTTTTCCATCTCCAGCGTGCCCGAGGGCTTGGCGCCGTTCTGGTAGAAGCTAGTATGAGCTTTCGACGCAGCCAGACCCTTGCCGAACGTTTCGCGGAAATAGTGAATGACTGACACGCCCATTACGCCGTCGAGGCTCAGGCCTCGAAAGTGCAGCACGTCGTAGTCAGCATAGGTCTTGGGGTCGCCACTGAAGCGGTACCACAGGCGGCCGCCCGACTTGAACACGGTCGTTTCGTCGGGGTGCTTGAAATGCACCTGCACCGGCTTTAGCTTGCCAGCGCGCTCAATCAAGCCATAGGAGTTGCCTCGCAGCAGCGTGACGGCCATTGACGTTTGCCGAAACTGGAAGCTGTTTTGCAGGCCCGAAGCCTTTAGATTGAGAATAGGCGTGGCGGCATGGCCACTCACCCGCTCGCGGCCGGTAGTCGTTTGCTCGAACAACTGGCAGGGCAGCCCGGCAATATCCTGACTGATGGCATTAACTGCGGCATAGACCGCGGCAATGCTCATCACCGTCTGCTGGTTGACGGGCACACCCGCCACACTACCACCGCCAAAGCCTAGGATGCCCAGCAGGCGGGCATCATTGCTTTCGGTACTAACCGATTCGACTACGCCAGCACTGCGCTGCTCGCGCTCAGCCGACACCGCCGCTTGAAGCGGGGTAGCAGCGGAGCGCGCAGCAGAGTTATTCCAGAAGTTGAAAGGCATAGTCGGGCTTGAACTGTGTCAAAGCTCCGACTGACCCTAGGCGGGCTGCAATCTTAGGCGGGGCAAGGCGGGGCAAGCGCCTATAGCACCCGCAGGCCACGCTCTTCATAGATGCTGGTGGGGGCATCTTCGAATCCGCCCCAGGCACCCACGGCCATAATCAACGCTACTGGCCCGTCGATTTTATTCTTCGCCTGCTCTTTGCGCGGGTAGATATTATCCTTGGCGTCGATATTGGCCACTACGTTGCTCATCATCCAGCCCATAACGGGGCTGCCGTCGTGGACCAGCTGGTAATTCTTGGCGCTGCGCTTTTCCTCGGGCGTGAGCACGTCCTTCACCATGGCAAACACTGACTTCATGGGTGCGCTGAAATTGGGCACCGTGTTGCGGTACTCTATCGTGGCGATACCCTCCTGCTCAATCTCGGTGGCGAACTTCTTGGCCTGCCAGGGGTCGTAGGCCATGCCTTTGATGTGCACCACGCTGGCCGCGGCCCGCAGGTCGTCTTGAATCAGGTTCTGGTCGGTCACGTTGCCGGGCGTCAGCGTCAGATGGCCGTCGATGGCCCAGCCGGCGTAGTGAGCACCCTCGCCCGTTTCGGCCTCGCTTTCCGGCAGATAGAAGCGCGGAATAACAAATACTTGGTTGCCGCGAATGATGATGAAAACCAGGGCGGCAATGTCAGTCGAATTGGCGAGGTCGAGCCCGACGTAACACTCCTCACCTACAAAATCTTCCAGCGTTAAGGACGGATTGGCGCAGGCTTTCCAGGCAATCATGTTCATCCAGGCGGCCTTGGCATTGCGCCACACGTTGAGGCGCTTGGTAACGAAGTAGCCCTCTTTGGTAGCGTCGGCTTTGGCCTCGGCAGCCTCGGCCGCGAACTTCTTAGGGTCGATGGATACGCCCCAGTTGGGGTTTGACTTCGGCCACACGGCGGGGTCGGTCCAGTCATCTTCCTCATCAATGGTGAAGATGATGGCAAAATAGTGCTCGGCATCTACCACTTCTTTCAGAATTTTCACGCACAGCGCCCGCGTGTTGAAGCACACCCCGGCCAGGTTAAAGCCGGCCGTGGTAATCTGGAACAGCATCGCCTGGGCGCGGGCGGCCATACTGGTTTCCATGTTCTCCACCAGGTCGGGCTTAGGGTGGGCGTGCAGCTCATCAGCTAGCCCGAAGTGGGTGTTAATGCCATCCTGGTTACCGCCCTTTTCTTTGCTGAGGGCCCGGTAAAAGCCACCGTTTAGCTCGCAGTAGATAGTATTGGCACTGACTTTTACCCCTAGCTCACGCTGCAGGTCCGGCGATTTCTCCACCATCTTGCGGCTGACCTCCCACGTAATAGCGGCCTGCTCGCGGCGGGTAGCGCCCGAATACACCTGCGGGCCCTCTTCGCCATCGGCGGCCAGCATGTACAACGCGAGGCCCGAGGCCAGCGCGCTCTTACCGTTCTTCTTGGCCACCTCGATGTAGGCCTTGACAAAGCGGCGGTTGCCATCTTCTTTGAGCCACCCAAACAGGCAGGTGATGATGAATATCTGCCAGGGCTCGAGCACCAGCTTAAGCTTTTTCTTCGCCCACTCGCCTTCGATGTGCGGCAGCAGCTCGATGAACATGCAGGGCTTAGCGGCCTCTTCCTCATCAAACCAGTAGGGAAACGCCTCGGTGCCTGCGCGCTGCAAGTCGTTTTTCTGGCGCTGGCAGGCCAGCCGCACCAACTCACACGCTAGCACGCGCCCGCTTAGCACGTCCTCGATATACTGGTTGGCGATGGCGATGTAGTTGCGGGGCTTGCTCATCGACGGCAGGTGCAAAGCGCTACAGCCTTCCGGCAGCCGCAGCAGTGAAGTTCTTCCCGCCAGCTACGCGAACAACCCATATAGGCCGCCCACGCGTTGCAGGTCGGGCAAATCTGTTCGCGGCGCTGGCCTCGGCGCACCAGTTCAGCTTGTAGCTGGGCTGTAGAAAGTTCAGATAAGTTGCTCATTTGCGGAACACGGCAAAGCCGCTTTTAGCGTCCTCCTTAGGTTTTTCGGGCGCGCTGATGCGCGTGCGGCTGGCCGGGCTAAAGCCAAACTGCTGGCCGATTTTATTGACCTTCTCGGTGGCGTCCGACAGGATGGCCACCCAGGGCGAGCGCACCTGATGCGAGCCGTTGGCCGTGAAGCGGGTTTCAGTCTTGCCGTTCAGCTCCAGTTGTTCCTCGGCTTCCAGCATCAAGGCCGTCTGGTAGCAGTAGGCCCGCAACAGCGCCAGGTCCACCGTGGCCAGCATGCCCTTGGCGTGCAGTTCTTTCGCGCACACTTCCCAGCACTGCCGTGCGGCATCCGGCCGCAGGTCGTCTGGGGGTGCTGGCAAGTCCTTGGTGGGGTCGAAGTCCAACGCGCCCGGTGCCTCGCGGTCCCGGCGGTGGGTGCCCTCTAAGAGCTTCTGACGGGCTGGTTTGGGGGGTGGGCCTGGCATAGTTCAATAAATATTTGTAAAATACAATATGTGAAAAAACAGTCTAACCTGACAGCGTGAAAATTTGACTCAGGGCTACGGTGTAGGCGTGATGGGCCGGGAGGATTTCGACCCCCTACCCCCTAGGAGCTGTTTGCGTGCGCTCTGACGCACTCTTAGCCTGGTGACAAGCGCGGCACAAGCTCTGATGGTTGTTAGCGTCCCAGAAGCTACCGCCTAGCCTTACTGGGGTGATGTGGTCAGTCACGGTAGCCGGTGTGGTGCGGCCTAGGCTAGTGCACACCACGCAGCACGGGCAGCGAGCTATCTGCGCCTTACGGGCAGCCTGCCACTGGGCCGTATCGTAGCGGCTATCTCTGGCCTCGTGCTGCTGATACACGCGCTTGGCGGGGGCGGGCTGCCAGGGCCGGCGTGTTGGCTTAGGCAGCGAGGGCATGGGGCAGCATGGGGTAAAAGCCAGGGAAGGCGGGCTGGTTCACCAATTGCAGCACTAAGGCACTACCTGGCTCGACTAGGCCGACTGGCAGCTTGAGGCTGCTGATGCGCGGGCGGGTGTCGGCATACTGAGCTAGGCGGCGCTTGGCTTCGGGCCGCAGATCGAGGTGCCAGTACGGGCTGTGGCCAGAAGGCGGTACCAGGTCGATGGGCTGGTAAGCCCGTAGTTGCAGCCGCTCACAGAGGGCACTGCATAGGTAGGCCCGGTATTGGCCTGCATACTCCCGGCCTAGGTACACTAGGCGCAGGGTAGGCAGTAAATCAATGGGTGGGGGGATGTGTTGAATAGGGTCGTAAGCGGGTAGCATAAGCAGGACGGAATAACTATCTAAGGTACAAATGCAGAAAGGTTTGAGCAAGTAGTTTCGTTCCTAATCGGGCGGCCCATAACCCGGCCACATCTGGCCAACCAGGTAGCGCAGCGAAGCATCGGACAGGTAGCGGCCTTCGTGGGTCCAGCAGCGCCAGCCGGGGTGTAGGTCTTCGTGGCAGAAGTAGTCCAGCTGGTGGGCGTCGAGCTGGCAGCGGTGCCATACTTGGCGGTCTGGGCCTTCGGCCAGGGTGGCGGTGGTTTCGCCTAGGGCTGGCGGGAAGAGGAGGCGCAGGTCGGGCATCTTAACCTAGGTATTCAGTGATAGCGTCGATGAATCCTTGCAGGCCCCAGGCCACTACCACGCAGTAGCCATTTTCCGTAAGGCGGGCGTGCCACTCACGCTGTTCAGGCTTCACGGTGCCGGGCTTGCGCTTGATGGTCTGGCCTTTCCACTCGCAGGTGCCACCGATGATTTTAAGCTCGATGCGCAGGCCGTAGTAGCCTTTGCGGGCCAGTTCTAGGGCGGTGTCAGGATAGCCGCGCTTGAGGCCCGTATTCTTGAGCGTTTGGCCGGTGGCGGCGGTGCGCAGGCCCCCATTGGCAATGGCGATGAGCGACTGCTCTTGGTGGGGGTAGTGGTGGCGCATCCAGTGAAAGGCTTCCTGCTGGAGTGCATTTTCATCCCAGAGCGCCTCGGGTTCTTTGTGGATGAGGGCATAAGGCTTGGGTGCGGCCGTAGCAGCAACCCCGAAGGCAGGGCCGGTGAGCGGCGTGAAAGCGGGCGAACTAGTGGCGTAGGGGGCGGCGGGGTGGCTCATATCGTTCAGGGCAGAAGTGGGCACAACTACTTGTGCCCCGGTGTAAGTGATTGATTTTATTAGCGTTTGGCGGCCTTTGCGGAGTAGCTTTTACCGTCTCTAATACTTCCGGCTATAAAAGAGTATTTTTATTAGACCCCTATTTGTACTTTACTTATATATTCTTCTTATAATACAAACGCGTGTAAAAGAAAAATGCAATTTTGTATAGGGAAGTTGTGAGGCTGGAAAATGATACCCGAAAACGTACCATAACTAATTGATTATTAAAGTCCCACATTGGGGCACAACTCGTTTTTAAAAGTTGTGCCCCAGGGGTTTTAGCTATTCTGAGCTAGCCTCGGGTTTCTCGAAGTAGCTCTTATCCCGGTCGGCCCCGATGTGCTTCCAACGTTTGCGCTCGAAACCCAGCTTGGCCATCCAGTGGTAGAAGCGGCGCATTGGAAAGCGGCGGTCACTCTCACCGGCGAAAGTCAGGTAGTCCTTGTAGGCCTGCTCAGCCCATATCGTGTGCCCGCGGCCTTGCAGTTCAGCCAGTTCAGTCCGCGCAAACTCCAAAAACTCCGGGCTCGTCGAATCCTCCAGCTTGCGGGCGTCGAGCGCCGCTGAGGCCAACTGGGTGAGCTGGCGGCCGCCCGAGAGGAACTGCTGCACCCAGCCAAGGGCCAGATTGAAGAAGCGGTTGTACTCGGCCGTATCCCAGCCCTCCTTGAAAAAGCCGACGCCGAAATCATCCTTGGGCGTATGCCGAGCCGAGTAGTGCGGGGCCAGCGGAATCTCGATTTTACGGCCCTCGTGGCTGCCGCCCTCACCACTCACCACATCGTTGGTGGTGATGGCAAACTTTGGGCTGTCGGCAAAGGGTATCGTGAACTCCGCGTGGTTCTTGCGGTTCACGGCAATCTCGCTGGTGATTTCGGTAAAGAGTTTTTTGAACGGCAGCCTACGGCCGTCCCACTCGTCGAAGTAGGCCAGGCGCGTGGCCGCGCTGATGCGCTGAAAGCGGAAAGAGTCTTCGAAGCGAAATGTCGCGCCGGCAATCGTGGTGACCTGCACCAATTCACCCACGGCCTTAATCAAAAGTGACTTGCCGGTGCGGCCATCGGGCTTGCCGGTGGTGGCCACCTCATCGACGAAAATCACGCACTTCGCATTCTGCTCTTCCTTATAGCCGTGCAGCAGATAGCCCAGGCTGGCCCGGAGCAGCGCCAGGCGGTCAGCATTGCCGCCGCTCACGTTGACGGTGAACTGGTGAAAGTCAGCTTGCAGCGCCGCTTCCGCAGAGGCCAGCAGTACGAAGTCATGTGCCCGCACCTGCTCAGCCCAGATTTGGCCGGGCAGGCTGCCGTACTCGGCCGTGGCGATGCCGGTGGCCGTCACCGTCACCCAGCAGTTGCGAAAGAAGTAGTAGGCCTGGCTGGGGCCATCGCGCAGCCAGTCTTCGTCGAGCGTCGGCAGGGCTTGCAGAAAGTTAGCATCCAGCAGCTTGCGCTCCTGGGCCAGTACCAGTTCCCGCACCTGAAAGCCATACACCCCATCAAACTCGAAGGGTAGGCCAGCCAGGTAGCCCAGCACGTGGTCGAAGAGCTGCCCGCGGTCGATTTCGCTGACCACGCCCGCCACCACGCGCACCGTGGCGTAGCCGCCGGCCGCACTACGGTACTTGCGAAAACCCTCGGTGCCGAGCCAGGCAATAAACTTGTCGAGGCTCAGCAGCAGCCGCTTGGGGCCGTCCCGCTTTGGGCCATCGACCAGGCCCCAAAAAGTCAGTAGCTCGACCTCCTGCGCCTGCTCGGCGGCAATGGCCTCGACTGCTGCCTGCACGCCGGCCGGCGCCACGTGCGCGGCTGCCGCCTCACGGTGGGCAATGGTGACCACCGCGCCAGGGTTGCCCTTGTGCTCGCGCAATTCCTGCCGCACTTTGTATTGCAGCCAGTCGGGCAGCAGCGGCCGCGCCGGGCCCGAAACCTCGAGGCCTGAGCGCAGGGCCTTCTCGGCCGCCTTGGGGTCAGCTACGTTCTCTTTGGCCAGCAGTGCCGAATACAGCGCGTCAAACGCGCGGCCAGCCTCGACGAAGCCTGAGCCCACGTAGCCGCCCACTAGGTGGCCGGCGTTGCGCACCTGCACATACTTGCCGCCGTCCTGGGCCTCACGTATCATCTTCACGCCGATGGCGATAAGCCTATCTTCCGTGTCGGTGCTGCGCAGGTCGGTGGTGGCTACGGGCTGGGGCTGGCGGGCCGGAATGGTGGCCGCCTTGGGCTCCACCAGCTCCGCAAACGTCTCGGCCTGCTCATTGAGAAACAACTTGGGGTCGTAGCTCACGAACCGGGCGCGGCTCACGTCCTTGCAGCTCTGGTCGATTTTTACCCCGAAGTGCTCGGCGTAATACACCTCCAGCGCCCGAAAGCTGCCGAGGTGGTGAGTGGTCGGTACTGGTACCAGCACGCACAGGCCCACGCCGCCGGTTGACAGGAAGCAGGCGTAGGTATGCTCATCAGCCTCGATGGCAGCCCGCACCTGGGCCCAGTCGGTATCGGGGTTTGGTTTGGCGTCGAGGTCGAGGCTCATAAAGCCCGAGTGCTGCACCAGCCCACCCACGGCGCGGCGTTCGAAAGTGCCGCTAGGGGTGAAGTAAGGCAGGGCACGTTTAGCCATGTCATAGGCGCCGCTGCCCGGTTGTTCAGCTCGCACGGCCTCGACCTGGGCGCGCCAGAGTCCCGACATGATGCCGGCGAGCACTTCCACGAGAGGTAATTTCTCCCCGCCCGTGGTGGCTTTGATTTGAGGAAAGAGCGAAACCATCATTTTGAGTTGGGAATTGCCGCACCTTGGCGGCGGGCGAGTTCTTGCGTAATCAGGGCCAGCAGCCTCGGCGGCCGGGCGATGCCTTGGTAGTGCCGCTGGGCCAGTTCCTGTTGCCAGGCGGCCAGCAGGTGCGTGGCGTAGGCGCGGGGGTTCTGGGTGGGCGGGATGTTCATGCTACCTGCTGTTGGGGCTCCGGCTGATACAGCCCTTCGCGCAGGCCCGCGCCCCGCTGCCAGGCGCCCTGGTGCTTGCGCCAACCAGGATTATAGCCCGAGAGCGCGCAGGCCCGGCGCCAGTCGGCATCGCTCCAGTCGTGCATGTTCTTGCCTTCGAGGTCAGCCGGCACGGCCTTAGGGCCACCGCGCCGCTTGGCTACCGAGGGGGGTAGAAACTGGCGCGTATCGGTCACCACGGTGAAGGTGACTTCCTGCGGCCTAGCCACCTCGATGGGGAAGTCAGCCCCGCAGCCCTCGCAGGCCTTGGCCGAGATAGGCCAGAACAGCCCGCAGAACTTGCAGTCCTTCATCGGCCGCACCCCGACGCTAGTGCCCTTCTTTTTCTTCGTCGACTCCAGCGAGTGCTCGGCCGGGGTATCGAGGAAGCTATGCGCCTTCACGTTGCCGCCCATGTCGATAATGAGGCAGCGGCTTTTGCCGGGGCTGGGCCGCAGGCCGCGCCCGCCCATCTGCAAGTACAGCGCCTTGCTCTTGGTCGGCCGGTTTAGAATCACGCAGCTAATGTTCGGCAGGTCAAAGCCTTCCGTGAACAAAGCCACATTACTGAGCACCTGCCACTTGCCGGCGGCGAACTCCTCCAGCACTCGCTTGCGCTGGGCCAGCGGGGTAGCGCCGTCGAGGTGAGCGGCCGCGATGCCGCGCTCATTGAAGGCCTGCACCGTGGCTAGGCTATGCTCGACGTTGATGCAAAAGCAGATGGCCTTTTCGCCCGGCGCGTAGTTTTCGTACTGCGTCACGGTGCCGGCGTAGAGCTGGCGCTTGTTGAATTTCTTGAAGGCCTGGTCGGCGGCGTAGTCACCACCGCGCTCGCCTAGGCCGTCGAGGTCCACTTCGGCCAGCGCGTAGTGAGCGGGCACTAGGTGGCCGGCTTCCATCAGCTGGCCAATGGTGATGGGCTCCACCATGCTCTGGTACCACTCACCCAGCGCCTTGCCGTCGAGGCGGTAGGGCGTGGCGGTGAGGCCAATGCGGCGGGCAGTCGGGCAGGCGTCGAGCACCTTCTGGTAAGTGCCTGCGGCCGTGTGGTGGCCCTCATCGAAGAAAATGAAGTCGGGTAGCTCGTGGGCGGGAATGCTGGCGATGCGGCGGCTGAGCGTTTGCACCATGCAGCATTGCACCGGCCGGTTGCCCCAGTAGTGGGCATCGCTGGCTATCTCGCCCACGGTCAGCCCAAAAGCTTCCATGCGGGCGCGGGCCTGGGCCACCAGCTCGTACAGGTGGGCCACAAACCATACGCGCTTGCCGCGGCTCACCATGAGCCTAGTCAGCTCAGCGGCTACCGTCGTTTTGCCGGCGCCAGTCGGCAGCACCAGCACGGCTGAGCTGGCGGGCGCAGCGAGGGCCGTGCGCAGCTCGGCGATGGCTTGGAGTTGGTACTCCCTTAATTGAATAGCTCCCATCTTAGTCAGTGCAAAAGCAAGTGAGAGATTCTTCTTGAGCCTCGGGCCAGAAGTCGAGCATGGGCTGCACTTGGGTGCGCTCTAGCAAATCAGCGTAGCTAGCCCGCCCAGTTGGGCGGAAGCCGCGCCCATTGCCTGCGGCATCGCCATCAATCCACCACTGCGCCGCATTGGGGTCGCTGCGGATAATGTCGAGTAGCTTGGCCTCGCCTTTCATAAAGCACAGGTCGCAGTTGCCTTCGTGGTCTTTTAGCTCCAGGTCAAAAGGCTGTGCTTTCCAAATTGCTAGGACATCAGGCTTAGTAATGCGAGCGTGGTAAAGCGGGTGCTCGACATCGTGGCTGCGGTCGTTTTTGCCGTTGGCGTGGCGGCGTGGCTCGTCGTAGCGAATGCCGACGAGCGACACGTAATGCCGATGGCCCTGGCTGCGCATGAAATCACGCATCACGCGGATTTTCAGCTCCTGCGTGCAATAGCGCGTCATGAAGTTGGGCAGGTAGACCTTACCATTCCGGCGGTTGGTAAGTAGTGCCTCAAATGGCTCGCCCTTGCGGCTAGCTGTTTCGTAGCTCACGCGCTTCCACTTATTGAAGCGGCAGTACTCCAGCCAGATAATGGGCACCCCCAGCACGGTTTCTTGCAAGTGTAGGAAGCGCAGGGTTTCTTCACGCTCTTTGCCTGTGTTGCAGAAAACTATATAATCCGCGGGGCCTAGGCCCTTAGCCATTTCACGCAGGGCCATTACGCCACTGGTGCGCCCACCACTGTTAGCTATTACTCGGGCCGTGCTCATTGCTTCACCTCCTTCGCATGGTCCGGCAGCCCAGCGGGCAGCGGGTAGTGAGCGCCCACCAGGGCCTTGTTGGGATTGGTGCCGCAGCAGTTGAGCAGCTCAGTTAGCAGCGGCCCAGCCTGCGCAAAGTGTTGCTCACTGTGGCAGAGGATATCAAGCAGCGCCTTGGTGGCCTGCACATCCGGCATGGCCCGATGCGCCACGCCCGTCCACACGATGTTATAATCATGGGTCAACTGCTTCAGCGAGTAACTGCGGCCCGAGCCTGCCTTTAGCCCCACGGCCAGCGTTTTAGTGCACAGGAAGGGTTGGGCAAAGGGCGCATCCTGCCAGCGCCAGCAGGCCTGGTTGAGCCACGCCATTTCGAAAGCAGCGTTATGGGCCACCAGCACCGAGGTGCCTAGTAGCTTTTGCAGCATTTCCAGGGCTTGCCACTCGGTGATGCCGTGGCGCTCTAGGTTGTCGGAAGTGAGCCCGTTGAGCTTTATCGCCTCGGGCTCGGGGTCAACGCCTGCCCACACCAGGGCCGACATGGCGCCGCTCAGCTTCCCATTCCGATACCGCCGCGCGGCAATCTCGGTGATGCGCCCGGCCACGGGGTCGAGGCCCGTGGTTTCGAGGTCTACGATAGTGAAGTCGCTAAGCACTAGCCACCTCCTTCCCGTCGATAACCTTGAACTCGACCACCCACACCCAGGGGTTGGCAGCCCACGACTCGGGGCCGTTTATTTTCTCCCAAAGCAGCTGCCACTCTTCGTAAAGAATTGGGCCGTAGTCAATAGTGTGGCGAATGCCCTCGGCTTTAATATCGTCCGTGTTGATATCCTGCAAACGCTCGACGCGCACGGCCGTGATTTCAAGCAGCAGCCTGCTGGCCACGCGGGGCATGTGGATTGAAGGAATAGCAGGCTTATAGTCCTTTAGCAGAATGGGCGCTAGGTGGTATTCGCACTGCAACATGTCGTTATCTGCCTGATAGCACCAACCGTCATCGCATGCCGACCAAAACAGCGTCTCCCGTACCCACAGCCGGTCACCGGGCTGGCCGTAGGGGCAGTGTATCGGCTCAGACAGGTTTTTGCAATCCGCATCGCTCCATTGAAAGCCACCCTCACGGCTCTTGTCAGTGCTGTGCAGAATATAACCAGCTTGGCGCGGTTGCGTGGGTTGTGGTTTGATAGCCCGCCTAGTCTGCGTCTTGCTGCCATTGAGCAGCGCCCGCACCATGGCCCCCGAAAACAGGATGGGCCGTTCTTTGATAGTACCCATTATAGTCTGAATGCTTTCGCCCGCTGGGCGTTGGTGAGGGCGGGGCGCACCACGGAAGTCGGGCGCTCTTCGCCAAAGAGGAAAAAGGCGGCGGTGATGGCCAGGGCCAGCAGCACGAAGGCCATGAGGCGGATAGCCAGCCAGATGACGCCACGACTTACCGTGGGCGGCGCTGTGGGCACGAGGCGGGGCTGGCGGGCCACGAAGTCAGCGACTTCCTTGGGGCGCTGGATGAAGAGCACCGAGCCGGTGGTGGGGTGGGTGAACTTGCTAAGCACGGCTGACCTCCTTTTCCGTTGGGCACTTTGGGCAGCCACTAGGGCAATCATTCCGCCTGCTAGGGCACGGCGTCACCAGCGGCAACGGCTCACCTAGGGTCAGGTATTGAAAAGGCTTCTGCCCGCTGGCGTAGTCGACGCCCACCACGCGGCGGTGGTACTGGTAGGGGGCTAGGCCTATGGCGAAGTGGGCGGTGCGCAGCCAGTTGATTTCTCGCAGCCCATAGCCAGTATCAGCCGCAAAAAAATCATGTCGATATAAAGCCCAGCAGTGTATGCCATTGGCCGTGAGCGAAAGGATATTATTTCTAAAAAGGTCCTGAGTCATCTCAGCCCCATCTATGTTGTCATGCCCGCCGTTGAGTTTCGCCACCTCCACCGCCGGCACCACGCGCCGCCCATCGGGCAGCGTCAGCTCGGTGGCTAGGTCTTCGAAGGCGTAGAGCACCGGCAGAATCTTAGAAACCGGCTCGGTAATATCCCCGCCGCCCTCTCCGCGGGCCTCGGCATCACAATAAAACTCGACATCAGCCAGCGGCTCCCCTTGCCCCTCGTAGGTGGCGGGCAGCCCGCGCAGCAGGCCGTAGCGGCCCGAGTGCGGATGGTAGACCGTGATGTTTTCGGCCACATAGGGCGCCAGCACGCGCAGGAACTCACGCTGGCCAGAGAGGGGGAAACGCTCGACTTGAGGGCGGGCAATGAAGCCAGCATGATAGCCGGTTTCATACCCATAAACTACCTCCTTGAAAATGGGCCCACCAGTGGGTGCAATGCCCCGGCTAATAGCGTACTGGTCGGCAGCGGCGCGAACGGCGGGGCTAAGCATTTTGCTGGCCTCCTTTCACCGTTTCGCCTAAAGTCAGCCCTAGGTCGCGTGCAATTTTGTTGATTTCTTCACCAGCCTCAGCGCCAGGAATAGGCTCATCGGGGTCGCCGCCATCATCTAAATAGGCCAGGAAGTCAGCGTGGGCGCTGTCACGGCGTTTATTCAGGACCTTCACCACTTGGCCCTTGAAGGCCTCCGCCGCCGCCAGCCGCGCCAGCAGGCCGGGCAGGGCGTTGCGCATGGCTACTATCAGGCGAAAGTCAGCTTGGCTAGTTAGCGCGTATTCGCCATCAATATTTTCACCTACAACCAGTTCTAAGCCATTGGCTTGAATAGCTTCAACACCAACAATGTGGTCGCTTATGTATTCATCACCGTAGCCTTGTGGCTTTTCAGCTACACACCAACGACCTTGTGTAGCCCTGTTCATCAATCGCGTCAACTCGGCCAGCTCGGCATCGGCCAGCGGCGCGGGGGTGGCGGCGGCACCTAGGGCAGACTGAGCGGCAGTAAAACCAGCTTCAAAGTCTTCTGCGATTGCTCGGGCCGCATCTTTATTAGATTTAAACTGCTCATCGCCAAGCTGCTGCTTTGCGTGTTCTTTGGCGAGTTTCTTTATTTCCTTGGCTTCCATACCTTTGTAGGGCTCTGACTTATGAATGGGCAATTATTTGAGAGCCCTCGCACCTCGTCCGTGCGGGGGCTTTTGGTTTTTCGCTCAGCCAGCACACGCTGGCCATGATGTATTCCTGGGGGTACTTCGGGTGCTGGGTCAGCCACCCCGCCCGCACCAGCGCCCCGAACAGGCCGGGCGCCGTGAAAGGGCAGTTGCCCACGCCCGCCAAGCGTCGGGCCAGCGTGGCCTCGGTGAGCCACACGTCCTGGTCGATGTGCTTGAGCACCCAGGCGGCGAAGGCGGCGGGCGTGAGCTTGGCCATGACTTAGAAAGGCAGGTCGTTGTCGTCGGTGGGCGCCAAATTTTTAGCCTGCTCAGGCGTAGGCGCAGCGCCCGGTTTGGGCTGCGAATCGAAGGGGTTGCCGCCGTCTATGAGGGCGCGCAGGTTGACAGGCTTTGCATCGACTTCAGCCTGAATCTCAGCGGGCAGCGGTTTTGGGGCCGTGGGGAGCACGCCATATTTGGTGTCCTTGCCAGTACCCGACTTGCTGACCTTAATGGAATACTGTGTAGGGTGACCCCACTCGGCATCTTTTGCTAGAGCAGTCAGCGCATTCTTAATCTGCGCTTGCGTAACCTCCCACAGTTCCACCTTTTTATTGGTGATGTTGTAGACTGCCATTGCCCAGAACTCTTTCACGGCATCAGGCTTGCCGTCTGCACCGATGCGGGCATCTGAGGGCTGGCCAGGGTGCTTGGCAAATTCAAAGCGAACTGGCTTATTGGCCGTGTTCCAGTAGACCCAGCCGAACAGGGGCTGTTCCGATAGGATGCGCAGGCTAGTGGTGCCGTCTTGCAGTTTGGTGTAATCGCCACCGCTAACGGGGGCTACATAAGTTTCGGGGATGAAGGCAGATGACATAAAATTTTGAGTTTTTGAAATGCCCGTAGGCGGTTAAGAGGTAGGCGGTTGTTGTGAGATGTAGGCAGTCGTCGGGCAGGCCAGCCCTGCCTAGGGCGGTTGAGAAGTGTCCATGAAGTGAGGGAGTTAGGCGGCGGGCCGTACCTGGTAGGCTTCGGCGCGCACGGTGTAATTCTTGGGGTAGCGGCTATCTATAATCTTGTTATAGAGTCGAATGCGGTCAGCCGCTTGCTGCTGGGTCAGTTGGTCGAGGCCGTAGCGTATCTCGCCTTTCTCATTGGCCCGCACGAACTGGTGATTGCTGAGCGCAATGAGCGCCTGCTTTTGCTCGGTGGTGATGGGCGCCTGACCTGCCTCATAGGCTAGCCGTGCCTGCTCGGCCTCAGCCGCTAGCTCGTCGCACAAAGCGCGCGCCTCCGTGTAAGTCTCGGCGTTCAAGCGCGGAGTGAGCAGCGACAGGAGGCGCTGGGCGCCCTCGGCGGTGCAGCTGGCGTGGTCAAAGGCGCGCTTGAGGGGGTTGGGCAGGCACATGGCAGTAGCAGAGAAAAGGTTAGGCGGCGAGGCGAAGAGTGGTTTTGCGCAGCATGCGCGCCTCGTTGAAGGCTTCGACACTGCTGCGCAGGTAGCGCAAGGGGCCAGAGTCGGTGATGACTAGCGGGGTATCATTCTTTTTGCGCTCCCGAATCAGCGTAGACCGAGATAAGCCCGTCAGGGACATGGCCTCCTCTTCACGTAGCCAGTCGGGTTGCGCAGCTTCTAGTTTGGCAATGCGGGCCAGCGCCTCGGCTAGCTGCCGGGCCAAAGCCTCATGCTGGTCGAGTGTTGGCACTTGCATGGCTTAGGCAGCTTGGCGGTAAGTGATGGTAGCAGCAGGTAGCAAGGGAGTTACGCGTTCGCTCAGGCGCTCTAGGCGCAGGCAGTCGGCGTAGTCCGTTAAGTCGATTTCGGTGAGGTACATGAGCACCGAGCCGAACCACTGTTCGCGCTGGTTGGCCGTAGGGTAGCGGCGGGCCTCGCGGTCGGTGTAGGCTACTGCATGCTGGCCACCCCGCACGTAAGCCGTCACGGCGTAGGCCTGGCCCTGCTCATCGGTGTAGACGCAGTAGCCGTAAATGGCCTGCACCCCACCTTTGGGGAAGCCCAGCACGGGGGCCGTGAAGTGGAGCTGGTCGCCACCTTGCAGGGTGGTGGCGTTGTGTTTGACTCGCTTATTGAATACGTCAGTAAGCGTAGGCACTAGGGCGGCGATGGTGGTTGCAGGCGACTGCATGACAGTGTTGTGGTTGTAGGTTAGGGGATTAAGTTGTATCTTTGAACCGTTGTAGGTTCTAAGCCCTGGTCGCATTCGTAGTGTGGCCGGGGCTTTTGCTTTTAGGCGGCTATTGACAGCGCAAAGCCCTCAAGAATCTCTGTTAGCCGTAGGTCAGAGCTAGCAAAAGCCAGCACGTTATTGAGCTTGCGGCTGCCTTGGGCTGTATCGTACTCGCTGTACTTCTCCAGCACCAGCGCACGGATGTTTTGCGGCAGACGGGGCCGCACGGCTAGTACCCGTGCCTTTAGCTCGGTTGGGGTAGTTCCGGTGGTTTTCTCTGCAATTGCTTCCATTGGCTTGCCGTACCTTTCTATTATTGGTATTGGTATTGCAAACTTAACGTAAATACGTTGGAAGAGTCAAGTAAAAGCGTGAGAAATTTTGACGTAAATGCGTCAAATATTACGTATGTGCCTGTTCATCAAAGACTAAAAATTGTCCTTGACCAGCTCGCTGGGGGCAATATGTCTGAGATGGCTAGACGTATTGGCGTCAGGACTGGGGTTATAACTGATATGTTTGGCAAACGTCAGAATAAACCAAGCTTCGATTTGCTAGCAAAGATTGCAGATGCGTTCCCGCATTTACGTCTAGATTGGTTGGTGACCGGTGTTGGTGATATGTATAAATCCGAGCTTCCAAGCGCAGGGGCACAAAATACTTTGTTGTATAAGGAGCCCGGAAAAATTGATGCAGTGGTAGTCGACCCGCCTTATCCACCATTTCAGACCAATGTGCAGGCTACAGGTCTGCTTTCTGATATCCCGGTCATCAAGCTGAGGCGCCTGAGTTTCAAGGCCCGTGCTAGCTTTGGATACATGCAGATGCAGCGCTTTAAAGACGCCGACATCTTCGACACGGTACTATTCCGCCTCCCACCCGGCCGCACCGAAGAAGATTATAAGGATGCCCTCGTTTTCGATATCGAAGGCGATAGCATGGAGCCGAGCCTGCGCGACGGCCAGCAGGTAATTGCTTGGCCTATTCCGGAGGGCAAGTGGGAATACCTGCACAATACCATCTGCGTGGTTGCCTATGCCGAAGAGGTAACAGTGAAGGCCATTCTCAAGAATGACCTAAACAACACAGATGGCTTGACTCTGCACGCAACGGGCGGGCTGGGTGGCAGCTTCACCGTAGCGCGCAAGGACATCAACACTATTTTGGAGGTGCGCGAATTCTACGGCATCGTGCCCGTGCGCTTGCTGTCGTAGCCTATGGCCACCACTTTCGCGCTAGTCCTTCGCCCACCTCGCGCGAAGGATGGCCTGCACCCTGTGCACTTGCGCCTGACCTCCGACCGACAGCCTACGTACCGCGCCATTCCCGACGTGGCAGTATCAGCCAAGCACTGGAATGAAGCTGGCACGCTGGAAAAGCAAAACTGGGTACGTGGCACGCACCCAGAGGCACGTCGCTACAATGACGTGCTGCGCAAGCTGCTGCGCCAAGTGCAGCAGCTGCTCGATGAAAACCCGCTATGGTCAGCCAAGCAAGTGCGCGACGCACTGGATGGGGGCGGGGGTGACGATTTTTTGGCTTACATGCAGCAAGACATCGAGCGCCGCCGCAAGGCAGGGCATCCGCGCACGGCCGAAAAATTTGCTAGCATTCGCAGCAAGCTCCAAAGCTTCTGCCTAGGCATCCCGCACCCCAAGGGCCGCTACGGCCTACGTAATGAGTCAGACGATATAAAAACGCAGCGGGCCACGGTAACGCTGCCGTTCTCACAACTCACCCTGCGCCTGATTCGGGACTACGAAATCTACCTGGCGGGTTTGGGCAATCGGGAAACCACCCTAAACAAGGAGCTGTCCTTTCTCAAGACAGTCGTACTACAAGCCATCGATGAGGATAAGCTACCCGAGGCCAAAAACCCATTTAAGAAAATCAAGCTTAAAGAAGGCAAGGCACGCCCAAAGGCTAAGCTCAGCGATGAGGAAGTAGCCCGCTTGGAAGCCTTGCCTGCCGAGCAATTGACCCGCGGCGAATTGAGCGCCCGCGATGCGTGGCTACTCCAATATTATCTGCTGGGCTCACGGGTAGGGGATGCCGTTTGCATGCGCTGGCGCGATGTGCGCGCCGAGGAAATCTTTTTTACCGAACACAAAACAGGTAAGGCGAAGCTCTCCCCACGCTCGGCCCGCCTCAACACAGTGCTGGCGCGCTGGGCCGAGCGGAGCGATAACCCGAATAATTTTGTGTTACCCTATCTCAAAACCGAGGCACCCTATGCGCAGTACCCCGCAGGCCTGACCTGGGCCGAGCTGAGCCGACTACCGGAATACCGCCCGCTATGGATGCAGCTGCTACGCAAAGTTGAGTCGGCTACCACCAGTATTAATGGGAACTTGAAGCGGGTGGCCCGACTGGCTGGTATCGAAAAAACCCTTACCAGCCACACCGCCCGCCACAGCTTTGCCGACCGAGGCCGCCGACGTGGTATATCGGCCTCCGACATGCGGGACATGCTCAATCACCATAGCATTGCGCAAACCGAAGGCTACTATGGGGAGTTGGAGTCGCTAGAATTAACCCAAAAGGCACGCAGTATTTTTGATGAGTAAAACACGCGTAAAACAAAAGCGATAAAACGTGCTACAAATAGCGTTGCATAATGTGCCTAAAAAGCCTGTAAAACGGCGTTGACACAGTATTTGTATCTGTCTATTTCAAGTTATGAGTTCCTTCCTCTCTGCAAACCAAACTCCCACTGTAAATCAAGTACAGTGGGAGTTTCTCTTTAAAGCAAGTAGCACCGGCTCTGATATGGCCCTTGCACGTGCGTCAGCAAAGCGGCTAGGTTTCGCTGTGAGGTACTCCTGCTAGCTCAGGGAGTGTACGTGGTAGCTTGCCCGTACAAGATATTAGAAATGCTAGATAAGTAGCTGCTGGAGTTTGTGTTAGGTAAGTCGTATGTGAGGTAGATGCCGTAGCCGTCGGTTTTGGTGCGGGTGGCAAGTGTGGCGGCCGTTGCGGAAGAAGTAGCAGTGATTTGGACGGCTGCTGGGCCTAAATTGGCCTTGGCTAAGCCCGGCACAGCCGGTACCGAGTAGGTGCCGTACACGGCGTTCCAGCTGTAGTTCACCTTCGAGCCTACTGTCACGCCATTGTAGGACAAGCGGCTGGCGGCTGGCCCGTAGTAGTAGAACGAAATAATCTTGTTCGGCATCAGTTCTCGCAGGGCGCTCACTAGGTACACAAACGAAGAACTATTGGGCTGTCCGGTGCCATTCGTGCCGTAGTCGGCATATTCGTCGTCGAAGTCTATGCCATCTAGCCCATAAGTGGTTACGGCGCTCGCCAACTGCTGGGCAAATTCTCGGGCCGCCGCCTGGCTTGTAAAATTGCAAACGCCCGCCCCCTGATGGTTGCCCAGGATGGAGAGCAGTACCTTGATGCCCCTGGCCTGCACCGGCTGGATGTACGTAGCTCGGTTGTTGAGAACGTTGGTGACTTGCGTATTAAAAAAGAGGGTCGCTTTCTTCGTAGAAGTATTATAATTGATATTGGCTGCGAAAATGATACCGATATCAAATAGTGGTTGGCCAGAGGCCAGCGAGTACTTGCCTACGTTATAGAAGTTATTATTATTGACTTCTACATAGCACACTGTTTTAGCGCCGCTAACGCCGACTGCATTTGTCGAAACACCCCCGGGCGCAGCCAGCGTCTGGGGAGATGTTGGGGTAGGCAACTCGTCTTTTTTCTGGCAGGCAGAAAAAAGCAGGGTGAGCAAGGTGCCGAAGAGGGCCAGTGGCCGAGCGGCTCGGTTGGTTCCGACTTTCATGGTAAAGGATTGGGTGGGAGTGGAAAAGGAGGAATAAGAAGACCTTATTCCGGAAGGATGGCAGAGTACGGCGGTCGCGCTTAGCTCGGAATAACGTGGGGGCGCTGACCAAGGCGGAAGGACAGTCAAACCTACGATGCAGTGTGCTGCTGCACAGGGACAAAGGCACCCTAAAAGCGACACGGCTACCAGGCAGAATGCGCTTGTAATAGTGCTAGGCTGTCCTGTTATAATTATGGCAAATACTAACAGGTTGGAGCCTTATGAGGGCTACTATCCGGCGAAATGCATGTCACAAGGGAGTGGCTGACGTGCATAAAGGCCCTAGTATGAGACATAAGCTCGGGGCAGATAGAGTGGCCACCTAGGTAAGTAGTATAGTTGGCTTGCGAGGCCTTCGTAAGTCAGGGCAGTAGGGGAGAAGCTAATTACCAGGGTACCATTTTATTGCCGCTTACTGCAACCGTTTGCCCGCCCAGTGGCTCACCAAGAAGCTACTTTTCCTTGTTTTTTATGAAGCAATTTCTTCTCCTCGTAGTTAGCGGCCTAGCGCTAGCTAGTGCGGCACAGGCGCAAACTACATTCAGTATAGGTCCGCGCGTTGGGCTAAATGTTTCCACCGGTCATTTCTCAACGGCAGAGCGGGCCTTTCCCGAGCAGGCTTCTGCTACGCGCCGCCTAGGCTTTGAGGCAGGGCTAACTAGCACAGTGCAGTTTGGCCACTTTGCCGTGCAGCCTAGCCTGCTGTTTTCTCAAAAAGGTTACCGCACCTCGGGCTACCGGCTCCTTATCGATATGGCCACCTCCTACGAGGAAGAAGTACGCCTCAACTACTTGACGCTGCCGCTCAACCTAGCTTTCACCCTGGGGCGCGATGGGCAAGGCTTCCAAGTCTTTGCGGGGCCGTATGTGAGCCTGCTCGTAGGAGGCAATTACAGCGATAAGATTAGTAGTTTCGAGGAGGTGAGAGGAAAAATAAAGCCAGCCAGCGTTGCGTCTGATGGAGACAACAGATATGCGCAGCGTTTTGATGGCGGCCTGCAAGCTGGCGTAGGCTACCGCGTAAAGGGAGTGCAGGTACAAGCCAGCTATAGTCTGGGACTGCGCAATTCGGCGGTTCCTTATCAGTACAATGGGCAGGTGTATGATAATCAGCCTACTGCTTATAACCGAGCATTTCAAGTGTCGCTCAGTTACTTAGTTAATAAGAGCTAAGCACTCACGCAAGGCCGCGACCCTAGGTGGGGATGCAGTCTTGTCCTGTAGTTGAGCCCCGATGGCGCCTAGGGAGTGTCCTGCTACCTGGTAATAATGTTGCCCACTTTTCCTGAGGCCGCTCCTTACCTCAGAGCGAGCCAAGCCCTGCCCGAAGGATGTTACCAGTCAGCATGAGTACTCCCAACCAACTCACTACCCCGAGCCATCTTGCCTCCGTAGACAGCCGCTTCCACTTGGCTGCTAGTACAAAAGGCAAGGCGAGCAGGAGTAACGCCATAGCTAGCAGCACGATGCCGAGCAGGGCAAGTTGAAATAAAATATTGACTGCTTTTAAATCCTCGGCGTGCGCTAGCCGAGGTAGCAAGCCCGCAAGCAGTAGGATGGAAAAGCAGGACCAGTAGCGATGAGTAAAATATTTCATGTGTGCAGCTTAGCAAAACACTGGCCAGTATTGACAAAGCCTTTGCAAGTGTGCTTGCACGTAGCTTCTTCCCGGCCTGCAGCTGAGGCACCACTGCCCCTACAGCTTATGGCCAGCCCCCTAGCCGCACACCCTTCGTAATGGCCGCCCGCCAAGACCAGTTATGCGGCTAGGGGGCGCAAAGGCGCGCTGAAGTAACCTAGGAGCAGGCTGCTAAGCGCTTAGCGGCCGGGCAAAGAAAAACCCCGCTGGGTAAGCGGGGTTTTTGGTGGTAAAAAAGTAGTTGAGAGTACGCCGTGAGCTTGGCTATTTTACTGGGTAAAAGCCGCGCCGCAGCGTCAGCCACGTGGCCAGATAGAAGAGCGAAAGCAGTCCATAAACCACCAAAGCCCACAGTGGTAAGATGTGGTAAACTGCAACCCCACCGCCTGACCATATGGAGGCAACTAAAAACAGAATTTTCATGGTAATTGACCTAGGGTGGGAATAGATAGTAGAGATGCGCCGCGTAGCGTTGCAGGAATGATATCAAAGGACGCGACCCTGCGCGCAGTTACCAAGGACAATTAACTTGATTTTACGACATGGCTTCTTGCCAGCTTATCCGGGCGCTGTGGAGTGGGCCGAACTCTAAAAACTGGCCTAGCACCGCATATGCCATGCTTTAGAGCGCAATGTAGCCTGGTGAAAAAACTAAAAAAGATTGGTTTTAGGACAATAATTAGTTGTATTTGTTGGCCCTGCTGCTATCACCTTTGGCAGCTGTTTAGCAGTTCGGCCTGCATCTGCCGAAAGCTGTGCTAGCCACCTAGGGTCGTCGAGCTGGGCTAACGCTTGCATAGGCTACGGCCGATAAGGCTGACCAAGCACCAGCTTATCGCCCGATACATCGACCTCAAACAAGTGCGGGATGCGGCGGTAGTGCCCCTTTATGTCTTTGTGGCTGTGCAGGGACATGAGCAGCTTGCCCTCAAACGTGCGAAAGAGCATGCCATGCCCGTAGTTGGGCGGCGTAATGGGGGCGGCCTCTTGCAGCCAGGGGCCATCGAGGGTGCCGCTGCGGGAATAGGCTACGCCTTGAGTGTATACATCATATACCCAGCTGGTCCAGAGCATACCTAGGCGGCCGGTTTTAGTCCGGAACAGGTAAGGGCCATCGGTTACTTTGTTGGGGCGGGCAGGGCCAGTGCGTGGATTTTCGCGGCTCCAGGGCGCGGCGCTGGCCTTGAATAAGACTTGGCCGGTACCTAGGGTCCCGCTTAGGTCGGGTTTTAGCTCTATTTTCTCAACGGTGCCATCCTGATTTTGCACCCATTCGTGGCAATACACCAGGTAGGGCTTGCCATCTTTATCAATCCAAAACGTGCCGTCTAGGGTAGACTTGTTGGCCGGCAAGTACGTGGCATCGCCCATGGGCACGTAGGGCCCGGTGGGCTGGTTGCTGACAAGCACGTGGCTGGCGCGGCGCTCTAGGGCGCTGCCCTGCACGGTGTCAATCTTAATATTCCGGTTGGTGAAGGTGGCGAAGTAATAATACTTGCCTTTGAAGGGATGAATCTCGGCCGCCCAAATCATGGGTTTGGGGCCCATCCAGGAGGTAGGGTCGGGCCGGGCTACTTGGTAGGGGCCTTCCCAGGTTTTTAGGTCGGGGCTTTTCCAAAGCATGCCCCCGGTGCCCGTCATATAGTATTGGTGCGTTTTGGCATCGGCCAGAATAAATGGGTCACTCAGCCCAATGGAGTCCAACGGAATATTCTTGCGAATAACCGGGACAGCCGGTTTCTGGGCTGCTGCTAGCAGCGGCAGCGCGCAGCCGAGTACGGCTAACCAACTATTTTTCATGCTACGTGGGTGGGAGGTAAGTGCAGGGCCCTTGCGAATCAGCCCTGCCTGGCAAAACTAGGGCCCTTGCCCACCGGCTGCAGGTCGCTAAATCGGTCAAAAATCTACGCCAAAATCAGCAACCAATAGTTTGTGGGGCGTTGCCCGCTGCCAGAAGCTACCCGGCGCACTCGCCTAGGTGGCTGTGGCGGCCGCTTAGCGCTAATACGCCGGCTGGCCGAACAAGCAGGACTATTCACTAGTTATGGCCCCAGCAGCCCGTGGTCTCTACGCAATTCCCAGCTCTCGCCATGCCGCACACCTAGCTGCCGGGGCTGCCAACAAACTAAAAGACCTAACCTTAGTAGTGCGCATTATGGCGTTGAGAAAGTATTTGTTATCCCTGGCCGTGGCCTGCCTGGGCCTTGGCTCGCCAGGCTGTGCGCAGCAAAAAACAGAAGTGCCGCCGACCCAGACCGCGGCGGTCCAGCACTCGAAAAACACCACCGGCAGTGCCGCCGCAAAATCACTGAGCGCTGCCAATGCAGCTAATGCACAGGACGGCGATAATATTTTGAACCCCACCGACCCCGGCAATGAGGCGGGGTACGCCATCAATGAGCGCTATTACGGCACCGAATACACCGTGCCAAGCTTCAGCGCCTCTGCCTATTACCCGGTAGTACCGGGGGTGCGCTACGCCTCTAATAATAACTTGGTACACAGCGCCTGGTATGACGCTGATAAAGAGTTTTTGGCGCCTTTTGGCGATGGCATCGCACCCGAGGAAGCCGCCTACGTGCGAATTTCCATCCAAACCGGCGCCCTGCCAACTACCATGCTCATCTACGGGGGCAAGGTACCCGCCAATTATAAGCCGTTTTTTAAAAGCAACGCGGGCGGTAAGCAGCCATTTAAAGGCAAAAAAGCGGTGTTGCTGGGCACGTCCCTCACGTTTCAGCACGTGTATGTAGACTATATGCAGGCGCGCACTGGGCTGGCAACCATCGTTAACAAAGGCGTGCCCGGCCAACTGCTGCGCACGATGGCCGACGACCTAACCGCTGCCGATGTAGCCGGCGCCGCCTTTGTATCTATCGAGGGCCCCACCAACGACTACGGCCACGGCTTTTCGACGGCTGGCCAGGTCACCGACACACCAGACATGAACACTATTTGTGGCGACCTGAAATACGTGGTCGGTAAGATTCGTGCGCTCGACAGCAATCTCCCCATCATTGTGCTCAATGACACTTGGCGCGGGGTGTATGCCAATGAGCCTGTGCCGCCCGCGGCCAATCACTATGGCCTAACCCTGGAAGCCGGCTGCCAGGCCCTGATGACCACGGCCGACTACCTAGGCCTGCCGCACTGGGATGCGTACCACCTCGCCGGCATCACGCCCGCCAACGTGACTGCTACCACCCAAGACCAGCTGCATTGGAACAGCGACGGGGGCGCGCTGGTCGGCAATGGGTATGGCGACTTTCTCAACCAGCTGCCATGAACCCACTCCTCATCTTGCGGCATTGCATTAAACACAGGAGAGCCCGCCGCCGGCCCTAGGGGCATACGCCTGTCTAGGGCCCGTAGTAGCAGGGCTGCTTCGCCGAGCGAGTGGTTTTTGAACACAGAAGCTAGAAAGTGCCATTGTTGAGCTAAGTTGATTGCTATCAGCAACATCTTCTACGCGGTCGAAAAATAAGCCAGGCGTTGTTGCCCCAAGCCAAAGCACAAGCTTTTCTAAACCCCGCCCGCCGGGCGTATCTTTGCTCCTTCCCAAACCCCGGCTCCTGTCTAGCTTATATTTATGAAATTCATCGTTTCGTCCTCGGCCCTGCTCAAGCAGCTCCAGAGCATCAACGGCGTGGTTACGAACAACCCCGTGGTGCCGATTCTGGAGAATTTTCTCTTCGAGATTGAGCCGGGCAAGCTGACGATTACGGCCTCTGACCTCGAAACGAGCATGATTACTGAGCTGCCCATCGAGGCCCAGGAGGCAGGGCGCATCGCGGCCCCGGCCCGCATCCTGCTCGACACGCTCAAGAACCTGCCTGACCAGCCCGTGACCTTCACGCTGGACGAGGAAACCTACAATATCGAAATCAGCTCGGCCAACGGGCGCTACAAGCTGGCCGGCGAGAACGCCGCTGACTTCCCCCGCGTGCCGGTGGTGAAAGGTTCGGCCCCGGTCGAAATCCCGTCGTCGTCGCTGGCGCGGGCCATCAACAAGACCATCTTCGCGGTAAGCACCGACGAGCTGCGCCCCGCCATGACGGGCATTCTGGTGCAGCTAGCCGACCAGCAGGTGACCTTCGTAGCCACCGATGGCCACCGCCTACTGCGCTACCGCCGCCAAGACGTAGGCGCCGGCCAAACCGCCAACCTCATCATTCCGCGCAAGGCCTTCAACTTGCTCAAGAGCTCGCTGCCGAGCGAAGCTGCGCCGGTGCGCGTCGAGTTCAACCAGAGCAACGCCTTCTTCTCGTTCAACCAGATGCGCCTGGTGTGCCGCCTCATCGACGAGCGCTACCCCGACTACGAGAACGTTATTCCGGTAAGCAACCCCAACAAGCTGACCATCAACCGCGCCGAACTGCTTAACTCGGTGCGCCGCATCAGCATCTACTCCAACAAAACCACTCACCAGGTGCGCCTGCGCCTCACGAGCTCGGAGCTAGTGATTTCGGCCGAAGACTTGGACTTCTCGAACGAAGCCAAGGAAACGCTGGCCTGTCAGTACGACGGCGAAGACATGGAAATCGGCTTCAACGCCCGCTTCCTGCTCGAAATGCTGTCCAACATCGACTCCGAAGACATCACCCTAGAGCTGAGCACGCCCAACCGCGCCGGCCTGCTGATGCCTGCCCAGGCCGATGAAAACGAAAGCATCCTGATGCTAGTGATGCCCGTGATGCTTAACAACTATGTGTAAGCCGCTTAAGCTGGCGGTCCTGTTTTAATACGTTTGAATCTGTGATGAAGAAGTCTGAAATCCGTTTTAGCATCGCGCTGGACGACCAAAAAGTACCGGAAGCTATTAGCTGGCAAGCCACCGATGCGGGGCAGGACATTCATTTTGCCAAAGCCATCAACATCTCCATCTGGGACCGCAATGCCGATGGCACGATGAAGATTGACCTGTGGACCAAGGACATGCCCACGGATGCCATGAAGTATTTTGTGGTAGATACCATCGGCTCGATGGCTGAAACCATCGTGACCGCCACCAGCGACCAAAAGATGGCTGCCAAAATGCGCGCCCTCTGCCAGGAGCTGACCGACTACCTAGAAGAACAGGGCCAGGACGACCGCCCAAACCTATAATTCGCAGCGGGTGTCGCTCGCTTGGAAGAAAAAAAGGCTTCTCACCGCGGTGAGAAGCCTTTTTTATAATTGCCCATGAGTAAGCAATAGGACCTAAAAACGCTAGGATAAAGCTCGCCTTACCTAGGGCGCAACGCTGAAAAAGTGGCCCACGGCAGCCGTGAGGCCCATGGCCAGCGCGCCCCAAAAGGTGACGCGTGCGGCAGCCCGCAACATGCCCGAGCCACCCACATAGGCAGCCAGCGCCCCTAGGGCCGCTAAAAAAAGCAAGGCCGTGACCGACACCGTCCAGGCCAGTCCCACGGTAGGAGCCAGCAAAATGACCGCCAGCGGCAAAGCTGCCCCCACCATAAATGAGGCCGCCGACGCCAGCGCCGCCTGAATGGGATTGGCTGCAATGGCTTCGAAGATGCCTAGCTCTTCGCGGGCGTGGGTGCCTAGCGCATCGTGGGCCATGAGCTGCTGCGCCACTTGCAGGGCCAGTGCTGGCGCCAGGCCGCGCGCCACATAAATGTCGGCCAGCTCCTGCTGCTCGGCAATGGGGTCGCTGCGTAGCTCCTCTTGCTCGCGCGCCAGGTCAGCCTGCTCCGAATCGGCCTGCGAACTAACGGACACGTATTCGCCAGTTGCCATTGACATGGCCCCGGCCACCAAGCCCGCCACGCCCGTCAGCAGCACGTTGTGCGGCGTGGCACTGGCCGCAGCCACGCCCACCACCAGGCTAGCCGTAGAAATAATGCCATCATTAGCCCCCAGCACGGCCGCCCGAAGCCAGCCTAGGCGGTGCGTGTGGTGCCGCTCCACGTGTTGCATAGTCAAATTAGCTAAGCGAAATAGGTAGTACGGCCCGGTAGCGCGCCGCGGCTAGGGCATGGTAAACGCTAGGTTGGCGCTGACGATGTTAGCTGTCAGGCCGGTGCTTTGGCGGTAGTAGCCGTAACGCACATCTAAGGACTTAAACTTGGTGATGCGGCCACCCCCGAATGGCGTTTTGAAGCGGCCCAGCCCGTAGAGCGGCGCGTAGCGAAACCCTAGCCCCAGCTTATTGGCCGAGAAGGCTGATAAGTCAAAATCGGAAGTGAAATACTCCTCCCTGACCGAGTGCTGGAGGTAGGGCGCGAAGTAGTCGGCCGCCGTTTGGGTGTGGTAGCGGTAGAAAGGGTAAAGCGTAAAGAAGGGCGTCACCTTTACGGGCACTTCCAGCTCGAAGGTGTGCGCCCGGATACCGAAGTTATCGTTGTAGAAGCGGTAAAAGCCACGCAGCTGCACCAGGTCGGTGGCATAATAGGTGAGGCGCAGGCTGGCGGGGTACTTGTAGCGCAGGCGTGGCAGCACCTCGGCCTGGGCCGTGCCCAGCGCGCCGGGCGTACCTAGGGCGGGGTTGCTGTCGAAGAAATACACCCGTTGAAACGGCGTGCTCAGCAGCCCGCGCTGCACCACCGGCTCGATGCTGATGGACGCTTGCAGGCGCTTGGTAAGTACCTGCGCGTACACCACCGACAGCGTGAAGCTTTGGCGGTTGTCGGAGCCGTAGTTTTTGTTGCGGGTGCCGCCCACACGCAGCTCGGCCGGGGTAATGAGCGTGATTTTATCCAGAAACGCCTGCCCGCTCACGCTCAGCTGCCGGTTGCCATCTTGGGAAGCCCGCGCCCAGCTGGCTAGCAGATTAAAAGACAGATAGTCATACTCCTTCGATACGCCAGCCCCTAGGCCCACCGTGGTGAGCTTGTCGGCTAGCACGCGCGCCAAGCCAAAGTCGGCGTGGTAGCGTGCATCGTGCGACGAGGGCGACGACATCACCTGGTCGATTTTGTCGGACGAGGCCGAGGTGTAGTAGTCGATGCCCACGTTGGCCGCCAGGCGGGTGGTCGAGTCGAGCGGCACGTTGAGCAAAATGGTCGGCGCTGTGTCGGTAAGGTGCTGGCTACCAATGCCGCCCTCCACGGCCGAGTGGTCGCCGTTTTGCTGGTAGTAGCTACCTAGGATGTCCACTTCCGTTTCGCCGTAGCGGCCAGGCGCGGGCAGCTGCGCTGCGTTGGGCGAGAGGCCCGAGCCATCGAGGCGGTTGGGAGTAGGGGTGGCCTGCGCCAAAGCTGCCAGGGGCGCGGCAAGCGCTAGTAGGAATAATAAGTGTTTAATTAACAAGGTAGTAGGTGGTATGGCGCGAGCTTGTTGCTCACGAATAGCAGTTCTGGTCACTTGCGGACTAAAATTCCGCGCTACTTAATTGCAGCCGCAGCCGCCGCCTACTTTGCCACCATTGGCCCCGCCAGCCCCTTCGCGGTAGCTCTCAAAATTGACTTCGGGGGTTTCCACTTTTTTGGTGGCCAGCTTCATATCCTCGTCGTTGAGGTAGGCCTTTTGGTAGGCAGCCACCGACACGCAGCTGGGCAGCGTAGCCGCGCCAGCCAGTAGCAAGCCCAGCAATGATGGGCGAAATAAGGTAGTGTACCTCATGGTTTGGAAGTAGGATGGGCCGCGGCCGCCGGGGCCGCGCTGTGGTAAGAATTGAGTTGCATACCCTTAGAAACCAGGGTTTGGCCGCTGTCGTCGATAAGCGTGCAGCTGACGCCCTTCAGCCGGTTGATGAAAGCCAGCCCTTCGACGGGCCCTAGTACAAACACGGCATCGTCGAGCGCGTCGGCCAGTTCCACATCGGGACAAATGATGGTGACTGAGCGCAGGCCAGTGGCTGGGTAGCCAGTGTGAGGATTGATGATGTGGCCGTAGTACCGCCCGTCCACCGTGAAATACTGCTCGTAGTTACCGGCCGTGACCACGGCCAAGTCGCTCACCGTCAGCCACGACGACACGCTTTGCGGGCGGGCAGGGTCGCCGATGGCAATGCGCCAACCGCTGCCGTCGGGCTGCTGGCCCCAGCAGTACACATCGCCCGAGCCATTGATGAGGCCACCCGCGATGCCCATTTTCTTCATCAGCTCCTGGGCGCGGCGCACGCCATAGCCTTGCAAGATGCCCGCTAGGTTGATGCGCATGCCTTTTCCGGGTAGAAAGACCGTGTGCTTAATGGGGTCGAGCTGCACTTTTTGCCATCCTATGCGGCGCACCGAATGGCGCACCGTGGCCGAGTCGGGCAGGCTGGCGTGCGCCTGCCGGTCAAACTTATAAATCTTGTCGCCGCTGGCAAACGTGATATCGAAGGCACCGCCACTCAGCGCCGATATTTTTAGCGTGCGCGCAATCAAGTCAACTACTTCTTGGTCGACCACCACGGGGCGGATACCGGCCAAGCGGTTAATTTTAGTTACCTGCGAGGTCGAATCCCAGTAAGAAAAAAGGCGGTCGATGCGCTGCGTTTCGCGCAGGCCCGCCCGCAAGGCTCGCCAGGCCAGCGAGTCGTCGGCCGATACCGCCGTGAACGTAAAGTGAGACCCCATGAGGTGGGCGCTGCGCGTGTAGGCCCGGGCGCGGGGCGCAGCTTGCGCACCGGCGGGGCCATTGAGCAGCAGTTCAAACGAAATGCTGATTAACAGAGCTATGGCCCAGCGGGTAGCTAACCAAAAGCGTGGCATAGCGCACTATTTCTGAGGTAGCAATTGGGTTAGATATGCGTCGTAGGCCGCGGCCCCGCCGGGGCGGTAGCCGGTGCGAGCCAAGATGTTGCCTTCGGGGGAAAGAAGTACCACGGCCGGAAACGCACCCTCTTTATTGAGTTGAGCTGCGGCCTCCTCGCTGAGCTTAGTTTGGGCCGGGTCGAGGCGATTTTTCTTGTTGCGCGGAAAGTCGAAGCGGGCCAGCACAAACCGGTCTTTGGCGAAGCTGGCAAACTCGGGCTGGTCAAATACTTCCTGCTTGAGCATCATGCAGGGCTTGCACCAGTCGGAGCCCGAAAACACGGCCAGCACTGGCTTCTGGCTGGTCTTGGCCAGCGCCAGCGCCTCGGGTAGCGAGGTGTGCCAGGCTGGGGCCGGCGCAGTTTGGGCCAAGCTAGCAGGCAACCCGGTAAAGGTCATACTAAAAAAGCTGATGGCGAGCGTATTCAGCAGCGTAGTCATGATAAAAAGATGTAGTAGAGGCGAAGGCGACCGGTGCTTTAGCCTGGCACCGCACAAGCCAAATTGGGCGGGCATAACCTGTGGCCCGTAAGTAGGGGCCGGTAGGGCAGAAGCCTTAAGAAGCCGTTCTAAGTTACGGCGTTAGATAGGTGTTTTTCATGAACTGGCGGCTGGTGCGTTTTGGCTTGCCAGTAGCTGCTCTCACCCGGCCGCCGCCCAGTAGCCCAGTATGCTCTTGGTCCCGCCGCTCGGCGCTATTGCATGTGCACTTGGAACTGCTACACGTGCTTGTCCGGGTTGCGGTAGTCGAGCTTGCCGTTGCGCCCTTTTTGGTTGGTTTGGTTCTGGGCAGCGTGCTGGCCAACGCTAGCAAGTACTCACCGGCCGGCGCGACTATCTTACTGTAAACCAAAAGCCCCGCTGCCAGCTGGCAGCGGGGCTTTAAAAGCATGGGCCTAAATACGTTTATTTCGCTTGGTGCACTAAGCGCTTACGAACGGTTTCACCGGCCACCTGAAATTGTAGAATAAATACCCCCCCTGGCAAAGCCCCTAGGTCGATGCTGCCCTGGCGCACGGTAGCAGTCAGCACGAGCTGGCCCAGCCCATTAAGCAGCTGTACCACCGTGCCGTTGAGGTTGGTAGAAGCGCGCAAATGCACCAAGCCAGTGCTGGGATTGGGGTAGAGGCTGATAGCAGCGGCTTCCGCACTTTCGCGAGCGGCCAGTGGAGTAGCCGCCACTCGGGTTAGGGAGTTCAGACTCTGGGCTAGGTTCAGGAGCGAGTCAGCAGCCACGGCGCGGCTGCCATCGAGCGGGGCGTAAAGCTCCAGGCTCGATTTCAGCAGCGAGTCGGCGGCCATGGCCAGTACCTCGCCCTCGTTCATGCCCGAGCGATAGAAAAAGAAATCGCGCAGCTGCACGCGCGCCGGGGCCGCGTTGCCACCTAGGTCAAGTCGGGTGGGGCGCAGGCGCTCAGCGGCCGTGCCCTCGGCGAGGCTGTCCACATAAAGCCGCGTGAGGCCCCGACCGTAGTAGTGCGTGAGTACCAACTTGTGCCAGCGGTTGTCATTCACCACCTTAGTGCCCGCAATGGTGCGGCCCTTGGCCGACGTGTAAAGCAGCTTGCCCGTGCTGGCCACCTGGATGGTGCCCGCTTGGAGGCCCGCGCTATCGAGCACCTGCATGAGTTGGCCAGGGCTGGCGGTGCGAAAGCGCAGCGTGGTAGTGAAAGGATGCACCACATCTTCGGGCACCAGGCGCACCAGCGGAGCGGGTGCGGTGGCCGAGTTGCGTAGGGTAATACCGGCACTCACGCGGCGCCGGGGCTGGGTCTTGTTGGCGGCCAGCGCATCGAGCAGCGAGGGCACGATGGCGTGGGCCATTTCGGCGTGGCCGGCATCGTTGGGGTGTAGGTCATCAAACCAGTAGCCGGGGGTGTAGCGGCCGTTGCCGCTAAGGTCGTCTACGGCCCCGAGGAGGTTCACGGTAGGCACGCTCCAGCCATTGAGCAGGGCGTTGATGCGCTGCACGTAGCCATATTCGGTGGGCGTGTAGTCGTTGCGGCCATAGTTGCCGGCCACTATCGGCACCAGTCCATTAGCGCGGGCGTGCGTGATAAGGGCCCGCATATTATCCCGAAACTGGTTGAACGTGTTGTCTTTATTGCTGCCCGTGATGCCTTCATTACCTAGTGAGAGGCCGATAAAGACATACTTGCCATTCTGCGGAAAGATGTCGTTGTCGAAGCGATTGGTCACGTCCACCGTATTGTTGCCCGGCACCGATACGTTGGCGGTCACCCAAGGGCCGCCAATGCCAGCCGCGCTGCGCGCCGCCAACAAGTCGGCATAGAGCGTGGTATAGCCGCGGTTGCCGGTGGCGCCGGTACCATAAGGTACTGACGAGCCTATATAAATCGTTTTAGCAGTGTTAATCGGTATGTAGGGCTCCACGGCTAGGTCATCGAAGTACACGCTGCCCGTAGCCAGGCCAGCGCTATTGTGCCACACGGCGGCCGCCTGCACAAAGGCCGTACCCGCCGGGATGGCGCCCACTGCTGATAGCCGCACCCAGGTATCGGTGGGCGTGCTGGCCTGCACCGAGTCGGACTTGAAGCGCCCGAGCAGCGCATTGGCCGAGTTATAAAACAGCAGCTCTAGGTGGGCGCCCTGCGCCCCGCTCAGGGCGCTAGCGGCGGCATTCAGAAACCAGCCATTGAGGCGGTAGGTACTCACGCTGCTAGTGGCTTGGTAGCTAATACGTTGCTCAAGGCGCAAATTGTTCATGCCGGTGAGCCGGGCCGCAAATGAGCCCTGGTGCTTCGGGGCTTGGCCGACACTGCCCCCGCCGGCGCTGCCGCCCGCAGTAGTCCAGTACGCTAGGTTGCCCAACTCGAAGCCTGGGTTCTGGAAGGCATAGTACACGGGTGGCGTAGTAGTGGCGCGGCCCGGCACAACATCTATCCGCATCAGGTTAAGATAACCAAACGAGCCCCTTATCTTACTTAGCTCCAGGGTGATGCCACCCGCCGCGTCAGCTGTCAGAGTATCCGATTTTGTAATGGTGTTGTTGTTGCCGGGGTAGCCGTTGGCCCCTACGCCAGGCCCCGTGGTTGTCTGGGTGATGGTGCTGACGTTGGCCCCGGTGAATTTGTATTGTGATATCCGAGTTTCGTCCGCGGTCTGACGCGAACCAAACACGTGAAACACATAGCGCCGGCTCGCCTCTAAGCCGCTGAAGCGCAGCGTAGCCATGCTAGTGCTGCCCGTGCCCTGCACAAAAAAGTAGTCTTGCGTGGCCGTAGAAACGGCGTATTCACCGAGCAGCGTCGTGCTTGGGCTCAGCAAGCCCCCATTGAGAATGCCATTGGTCAAGAAATTGGGACCAACTTTTACTTTCACGCCGGTAGCCTGGTTCTGCTTGTCTACGAGCCGAAAGGTATCGGCTACACCCGTCCTATTGAGCAGGTTATTCCAATAGCTGCCATTGGCGTCGGGGCTAGAGGTAATATTTCCATTTGTGCCGTCACTGACGCCAAAGTCAATGAGCAGCGAGCGTATGGGCGCGGTTTGCGCATGCGCGCGGCTCAGGCCTAGGTTTGTTAGGGCCAAGAGTAAGAGTAGATTTTTTATCCGCATAAGAACGGGGTAGGGTGGGAAATGAATAAAAAGCTTTCTTGCTAAGAAGCTCACCTGGTGCAGGTAGCGTCCGCAAACGTTTGCAATAATACACTGTGCTCTAGCTATATCGTTTTAGCCAAGCGTTTTTAGACGCAGAAAGACTCCCTAAGAGTTAGTTTAGTGAGAAACTGCTACTGAAGAAGCTTATAGCTGCCCCGCCTTCGCGCACTAGATAGCCGCTGGGACCGAGCTGCCTAGTGCGCGAACCTAGGATGTAAGAGTAAACAACCTGCTCCGCTAGCAAGAAACCACGATGCGCCGCTTAATGGCTGATAGCCAAGCTTATTTGCGGAAGATGCCGAGGTAGCCCCCACCCGCTTGTAGAGTGATAGTAAGTGAGGTTTGGCGCGTGACGGTGGGCCGCTTACTAACCGCCTGCGCCGGCGAGTCGGGGCTATCGGCGAGTGTCAGGGCCTGGTAGTTGCCCTTACCCAGAAAAGCGAGGCTAACGGACACTTGCTGGCTTGCAGTCCCATTTAAGGCAGCTAGGTACCAAGTGGTGCCGTGGCGGCGAGCCAGCAAGGACAGGGCCCCTAGCTCGCTCTGGGGTAAGACGATGGTTTCGTCCCATACCGTAGGGATACTGGTAATAAACTCCCGCGCGGGGCTAGTCAGTATCTCCTCCGGATTAGCGGCCACGCACAGAAAAGGCGATGTGAAAGTAGCCATCGTGGCCACCTGGTGAGCCAGGGTCGTGCCTTGGCCTAGGGGCCCAAAAGTGAGGGGCGTATAGTCGCCGTGGCCTGCTAGGTAACGCGTAAAGGGCAGAGCCGCATCGTGCGCCGGCCACACCTTTTCGCTTTCCAAACCCCGCACGGCCTCCCGCGACAGCTCGTTGGGCCAGGTGCGCGACTCACCAGTTGGCTTATTGGCCCCGTGAAAATCGAGCAGCAAGTGCAGCTCGGCGGCTTCGCGCAGCGCAGCTTGGTAAAACTGAAGCACTTGCTGTGGTTCGCCATTAAAGAAATCTATTTTTACCCCTGCCACACCAATATCGCGGCAGTGGCGGAAAAAAGCCTGCCGCGCCGCTGCCTGCTGCAAGCCGGGGGTACCGTCGTGGTCGGGGTAGGCCTTCCATATCCAGACCTTCACATGTTGGGTGGCCGAATAAGTTACAAGTTCTTGTAGCAGGGTCCAGGGGTCTTTGCCGCCGTCGTTCCAGCGGGACCAGCCCTCGTCCACTAGGTTGTATTCGAAACCTAGCTGGCCGGCCCATTGAGAAAATCGCTTCATGTTTTCAAACGTCACGGCCCGGTTGGCAGTGAGCCACGACCAAACGCTGCGGCCAGGCTGGACCCAGGGCGTGGCAAAGCCCTGCGGAAACAGGCGGGCATCGGGCTTGGGCGACACGTTGTGCACAATATCACAGTTTACCAGCGCATTCAAGTCAGCTCCTACTTCCACAATGCGCCAAGGCGTTTCGATAGTGGCCTCAGTAGTCACGGTGCCCTTTAAATTGGCTTTGTACACCCTAGGGCCACTGGCCGCCAGCGATATACCAGCAAAGTTTGTGACCCCGCCTTCCGTAATGGCCAGGTAGCCTTGCCGGTTCGGGAGCACGGCGGTGAGGGGCGGCCCCGCCAGCTGGCCTACCGGCACTGCCTCGATGGGCTGCGGCTGATAACGCCCCTCGTAGTTGACGACATCGGGCTGGCTCCATACGGTACTGCCTGCCGGAATAGTAAACTCCGTGTTGTCGGCGCGCACGAGGCCTGCCCCGGCCTGCGGTACCACGTAGCGCCACGCCACGCCGTCGTTGAACACCCGGGCCTCCACGCGGAAGGCGGCCGCCGACGCAGTAGGCGTAACCGGCAGGCTCGCTTGGTTGTAGGCATTGGTGGCCTGGCTATGCACGCCTCGCCAAGCGTAGGTTTCCGAAAAGCTAGTGCGCTGCACTGGGCCAAACGCCTGCCCCCGGCCCACCAGCTGTGTGCCAAGCTGCAGCCCCAGCGCCGAAGGCTCGATAACTGGCTTGCCTCTAAATAGTATCTTATACTGTAGCTGGTCGCCGGCAAAAGACAACGTGAGCGCTAGGCGTTTATCTGGGCTCAAAATAATTTCCTGCCGGCTTTGGGCCAAGAGGGCTGGCACTGGGAGCAGCTGCATAGCCAGCAGCCAGGAAAAAGTAGTAGATACAGTCATGGAGCAGGCTAGGCGGCGGTGGAGAAAAGAACAATCGCCCAAAGTAAGGGTAGAACGGCCACCATTCTGGTAGTAAGCTTTTCTTAGAAATAGCCAACTTATACTTCTTTTCACCACTACTCCTGCTTATCGAACGCCCAGTGTAAATGGTTGAGCGTCACTAACAGTGTTGAGGTCTCCCTGTTACTAGCGCATACTGCCGAAGTTTTGTGCTCAATTTTTACGGATACAGCTACTTATTAAATAATGTCCTCTTCAAGCCCGCCATGTAAGTGGTGCACCTTAAGAAAATCAAGACCAAGCAGCCGGAACCACTCACACCTTTACATCCTGCTGGCAACTAAAAGAGCCGCAGCTATTGCTGCGGCTCTTTTGCATTTATATAGGAGGCTACTAGTACCTAGGGAAGCCTAGCTAATTGCTTATTTGCATTCTACCCTGGCTAAAGCTGGCGATTGTTGCTGTAGCTGAGCGCAAGCGTTGGGCCAGGCTGGGTCTTCGGGGTAGAGCGCGGTGCGCAGGTAGGCCCAGGTGAGGTGTTGCACCAATGCTACCCGCTCGGGGTTTTCGTCGGTCGTTTCGGCCGCGTCGTAGCCCGAGATACCACCTAGCAAGTGCCCGCTGCCCAATACTGTCAGCAAGCATTTGGGGCCGGTGCTCAGGAAGTAAGAGTCGGCGTGCCAATCGGCGCCGCGTACGGTGAATTGGGGCGAAAGGTCCTCGTCGCCCACTACCACGAGGGTGGGGGTCGTCATCTCCGCAAAGCTAGGATAGCGGAAAAAGGGCACGCGCTCGGCGCCCGCCGCGGTGAGGTCGGCGCCGCCATTGCCAGGCGGCGTAAGCAGCACGCCCGCCTTGATGCGCGTGTCCACGAGGCTGACCTTGGTGCCGTCTTCGGTAAGCTGCGCACCTAGCAGCATGCTGGCCGTGTGCGCCCCTAGCGAGTGCCCGGCCACCGCTACCCGGCTATGGTCGAGGCGCCCAGTTAGCTCAGGCACGGCGGCCTCCAGCGTGGGCAGCTGGTCGAGAATGTAGCTCATATCCTGCGGGCGGGAGCGCCAAAAAAATGGCGCACCAGGCGCATGCAGCACGCGCGGGTCTTGGCGCAGCGTTTTAGAGCTGAGGTGCGTGGGCTGAATAACGACGAAGCCGCGGGCGGCCCAGAAGTTAGCTAATGGCGCGTAGCCTTCCAGCGAAGAAAGGTAGTTTGACGCGCCGTGGCCGTGCGAGAGCAGCAAAATGGGCAAGTCGTGCCCCGTGCGGGGCAGAGAGATGCGCAACTGCAAATCGACGGCTCGCGCTGGGGCAGCCAGTACGACTGGGCTAAGCGAGACGACTGTGCTGGTGAGCTGCACGGCAGCCGGCACCACGCTGGCGGCTTCGGGCGCAAAAACTTGAGGGTTGTTCATAAGAAAGGCGTGCGTAAGCCTAGCCAGCGCAGCCTCTACTGAAGCTAGCTGCTAGGTGGTGCAAAATTGCGTGCCCTCAACCGTCGGCGGTTAATGAGAATCAAACCCAAAAAGTATAATTATCAAACCTGATGCTTGCGAAAGGCAGCAGGCGTTTGACCAGTTTCCCGCTTGAAGTAGTTATTGAAATAAGTGGGGTAAGCAAAGCCCAGACATGTGGCAATGTCGGCAACGCTCCAGCGCGTGTGGCGCAGCAGCGCCCGGGCCTCGGCCACTAAGCGCTCGGCAAGGTGGGCCGAGGTGGGCCGGCCCGTAATTTCCTTCACGCAGCGGTTGAGGTAGTTGACGTGCACCGCCAAGCGACTAGCAAAATCTTGGACGGTGCGCAAAGCAAGCTGTTGCTCGAGGCTTTCGAGAGGAAACTGCCGCTCTAGCAGCCCTAAGAACCGCTGCGTGAGATGCATAGCCGCGCTAGGAGGTGCGCTGGCCTCCGTTGGTGGCTGCACGCGCAATGCCTCATGTAGTATAAGGGCCAAGCAGTTATTAACTACTTCTTCTTTATGAACATACTCTTCCTGTTGCACTGCTAGTATTTGCCGAAAAAGGCCCGCCATAAACGCTGCCTGCTCGCCGGTGAGTTGAATGATGGGAGAGTCGCCCACGCGGAACAACGGGGAGTGCTGCAATTTTTCCGTGCGCCTGAGGCTGGCTACAAACGCCTCGGTAAACACGCAGGCGTACCCACTATTATCCGCCGAGTGGTGCACCACCGAGTGCGGCACGAGCGGATTGATGCACAGCAGAAAAGTGCCGTCGAGGTAAGTCGTTTCGGTTCCGTGGCCAACGGTCATTTGCCCGGTAGCTAGCACAAGCTTGTAAAAGTCGCGGCGGCCAGCGGCCAGCAGCGCATTAGCTGGCGAAACGACCTTGTAGGCCTTAAATCCTTGCAGCGGCAGGGTCACGCCAGCAAAGACAGGAAGCACTGAATTAGACATAGCACTCATGCTGCAAAAGTAATATAATCAAATCTACGTCAATTGCTGCTGACCCCTCAACTCAGGCCTAGGTGCCAGCCTTGACAGTGGATAAGCTCCTTCCCGTTGCGAGCTAAATAATCGCTTTTACAGCACCTGGTAACCTGTGGGCTTCAGGCACTGCAAGCCGTCTGGTGGGGCGAGGGCTAGGCGCTATTTTTGACTCGCTCCACTCCGTCGGCCAGTTGTTGACCTAGGCGGGCCTACTACCCAATGCACGACTCGCTGCTAGTTACCATTCGTCACTTCATCGCCTTAAATGAGGCAGAAGAAGACCTTGTTCGGCAACTATTTGTGCCTGAGACGTTGCCCAAGGGCGGCTACTTTCTACGGCCCGGCGAAGTGAGCCGCAAAGTGGGCTTTGTGCTGCAAGGCGTGTTTCACAACTTTCAAAGCCGCGACGGCCAGGAACTCACGTACTACTTTGGCCGCGAGCAGGAGTTCATCGGTGACTACGAGAGCTTTTTGCCTGCTCAGCCCGCCCAGCACGGCATTCAGGCCCTGGAGGAAGCCCGCTTGCTATCCATTACCCACGACAATTTGCAGCGGTTTTACCGCGAGGTGCGTGCGGGCGAGCGCTTCGGCCGTCTCATGGCCGAGGCGCTGTTTGTGGACGTGCTGCGCCAACTTACCTCCTTCTACGAGGACACGCCCGAGCAGCGCTACGCCCGTTTCATGCGCATTTACCCCGACTTGCAGCAGCGCGTGCCGCAGTATTATATCGCCTCTTACGTGGGTGTCAGGCCCCAATCGCTAAGTCGGATTCGGGGCCGGGCGACGTTGTAGCCAGCGGCGCATTTATGCACTTGGGTGAATGCCTAGGGGAGTGGGGTAGCGGGACCTTTGTGCCGTACCAAAAACCTCTCTGTTATGCGTCGCACCCTCTCCCGCAGCCTGAGCCTAGTCATCGGACTTGGCATGCTTTTCATCGGTCTCCGCTTCCTATTGGCTCCCCGTGCGGGGGCCGAAGGCTTCGGTGTGTTTCTGCCGCCTACCGACGCGCAGTACGCCTTCCACTACGCCAAAGGCATCCGTGATGTATTCTCGGGGCTGCTGCTAGTCCTATTTGCCAGCCTGGGCTACGACCGGCCTCTGGCCTGGGTGCTGCTGTTGGGCGCACTCATTCCCTGCGTCGATGCCACCATCGTGCTGAGTCAGCCTACTGGGTCGGTAGCCTTGGCAATGCCCCACTTGGTGGCTATTGACCTGCTGCTACCCCTGGCGGTGTCCCTATTTACCACCACGGCCCGCCCGGCTACCTCGGCCGGCGTTCAACTCCCAGCCCAATTTATATAGTAGCTGCTGCCATGAGCGCTTTTTGGTCTTTTGGGCTGGTTATCATTTGCCCAAGCTTATGTCTAAAGGCTGTGGTTGCATATACTGCCAGCTGGAACGTGAAACATAGCTGGTGAGACAGCAAAAGCCCCGCGCCGGTTAGGCGCGGGGCTTTTGGGTAATCTCTGTGTTCAAAGCTTTAGAAAAGCTCACTAAATGCTGCCAGTTTGGCAACGCTATTTTTTAGGCTTCTGGGCTTTGCCAGTGCCCATAGTAGTGGGCGATTGGGTAGTGCCAACTGGCTTGCCAGTCGCATCTACTGGGTTGTTTGAGGTAGAAGCACTGGGGTTGCCAGCCGTGCTCGACCGGTTAGGTGCCATGTTACCCGAATTACTCTGACCAGTTTTGCTGGTTGAGTTGGCTGATTTGGTGGTGCTTGCGGGAGCAGTGCCTGAGGTAGTCTGTGCCTGTGCTGTAAAGCTAAGCATACCAGAAACAGCCAATGCTGTTAAAATCGTCTTAATCATGATACTTAACTAAAAAGACATGGATGAAAGAGGAAGCCATGTTACGAAAAGCACCAGCAAGAGTTTACCAATTGACATCTCCCTTTAGGTTTGGCCATACTATCACGCCTCCCAATAGCCCACCGAGGCGCACCAGCCTATATAGCCAAGCAGAGCGCAGGAAATTTATGCGGCAAGTACCTTAGCAGTGCTAGCTCGCTGTAGCAAATAGCACTGCGCAATACATTAAAAAACCGCCTTGACATGACGTCAAAGGCGGTTTTAGTCAAAGAAAGGTTGGGTTACTGGCGCACTGTGCGGCCTAGGGGCTCGGTGCGGCGGGTTTCCTTGCGGGCCGGGCCGATAGTAGCATCATTGGCTCGCACCGGAGCTGGGTTTTGAATGGAATTGACCAAAATGGCCGACGAGGCTGAGGCTGCGTAGTTTTTATCGAACTGCGCGTAGCGCTGGCGGGCGTCGAAATAGTTGGTGTACTGGTCGGTAGTAAGCACAGCTTGCAACTCCTTATCGCGCTCGCGGCCCACCACCTTCGACTGTTCTTCTAACTGCTTGGGGCTGCGGGCATACTGGCGCTCAAGGGCGTCGAGCTTGGCCACTTTATCGGTATTGATGGCCCGTAGGCGGGTTGCTTGGTAATTGTTAAGGTGCAGGTCACGCACCATTTGCGTGCTGAGGCGGTCGGCCCGGGCCTCTACGGGGTTGAGGCGGGGGCTAGATTGGGTTTTATCCTGCACGGCCACCGGGGTAGGGGCCGAAAGCGTAGCGGGCTGCTGGGCAAACGCCGCTGCTGGGGCAACAACCAGCAACCAAGCGGCAAAAAAAGGCTTCAAGGTCATGCGGAGTAGATACTAAAGATGTCTAATTGCCAACTAGCGTGCCAAGGTTAGCGGCGCTGGCAGTAGTACTAACGAAGGAGCCAGCGCAGAGGTTAGGCCTTTACTAGCAGGCTGCAACACTGCGCTGGCTCCCTTGCACTACACAAAAAGCCGATTTAATGGGTGGCTAAAACGAGTTTTTCCACATCATGCTCTCCACGGGGCGGTCGGTGCGGTCGTTGTACTTGGCCGATTGCTTGCGGTTGTAAAAGGTTTGCACGTCGCCCTGCAAACCAAAATAAATGAGCTGCCCAATGGGCATGCCAGGGTACACCCGCACGGGCATCGACACGCTGATTTCCAACGTCCAGTGATTGCAAAAGCCCACGTCACCTTTGCCGGCGGTGGCGTGAATATCGATACCTAGGCGGCCAACACTACTCTTGCCTTCGAGAAAGGGCACGTGGGCGTGGGTTTCGGTGTACTCTTCGGTGACGCCGAGGTACAAAATACCGGGCTGAAGCACGTAGCCTTCGTCGGCCGGCATTTCAAAGGTGGTGATGGTGTTGTGGCGGCGCGCATCCAGCACGGGCTCGTCGTAGATGGCTAGATAGCGCCCTAGGTGCACATCGTAGGAGTTGGTACCCAGGCAGCTAGGGTCATAGGGCTGCACTACAATGGTGCCGCGCTCCATTTCGGCGCGGATTTGCTGGTCGGTAAGAATCACGGGTTAACTCAAATTGTAGCGGATGGCGCGGGTTTTGGAGGCGCTCCGCCGGAGAAAGTAAGAGGGTAGGCAGCGCACCTGGCAAGGGCGCTGCGGTGGCAGGGGCCCCTAGCGTACAGGATGTTGCGGGTCAGGCTCGTCGTCGTCATCGCCGTAGTTGTCGGCAAGTAGCTCGCCGCTGGCCGGGCCGCGCAGGCGGCTCAAAAAGCTGGGGCGTGCCTCGGCTGGCTCCTGGTCGGGAGCGTCTAGGTCAGTTTCACCGTAAGGTGGGGCTTGAGCACCAGCGTCTTCTAGCTCGCGCACGCGGCGCCGCAGGCGGCGCAACTCGGGCAGCACGCTCAGTAGGGCGAACCCGCCTAGGCCCAGCGTGGCGAGGCTGCTTAGGAGCGTGAGGTAGCCTACCCAGCCGGGGCCACTGCTGGGAGCCTCAGCGTCGGGGCTGCGCAGTTCGGGCTCGCGGGCGGCGGGGGTAGCAGCGGGCGCGGCCTCGGGGTCGGTGGTGCCATTGGTGGTGAGGGGCGCCGAGGCCACGGCGGGCTCGGGCTCCACATCGGCAGCCGGCACGTTGGCCGTGGCCGTTTCGCCACTGGCATTGAAGCGGGCCACAGCCTGTTTGATGATGCGCTGCTCGGTGCGGATGAGGGCCGAGCGCTCATCGCGCGGCAGGCCGCGGATGAAGAACTCGAAGTTGCGGTCGCGTACCACCGCGTTCAGTTGCTTCTCAAACTCGGCCTGCGAAAGCGAGCCGCCGCCAAAGTGCGTTTTGTAGCGCTCGGCCACGCCATTGTAGTTCAAAAACAGCTTTTGCAGCTCGGCGTTGTTCTCGAAATTTGTGAAGTCGCGCCGAGCGGCCGCAGTGCGCAGGTTTTCGGGGAATTTCTGCCGCGTAAAGTGCTTGTCGTACACCGTTTCGAACGTGCGAAAGTTCAGCTCGTCGATGGTGCGGTCAAACAACTTTTTGTTGGCCTGCGCGGGTGTTTCCCCCTGGGCAAAGCCTAGGAACGGAACGAACAGCAGCAGCTTCCACAAGTAACGCATAACTCAGAAATTCAGAAGTGAAAAAGGCGCGGCGTGAAATTAAAGCGAAAGGCCGTGCGCTTCGGCCAGCGACTCGCGGCAGGCCCCTAGGTACTTCTCCACTAGCTCATCGGTGATGGACGTAGAAATAAACAGCGCCTCGAACTGCGACGGTGCCAAATAAATACCCCGGCTCAGCATGGCGTGGAAGTAGCGGCCAAAGGCTGGTAAATCGGCCTTCTTGGCGTCTTCCAAGTTATTTACCGGCTCAGCAGTGAAGAACAAGCTAAACATCGAGCCCACTCGGTTGACGGTGTAGTTCAGGCCCAGCTCCTGGGCAATCTGGCGGGTGCCGTCGGCCAGGCGGGCGGTGGTGGCTTCGAGCTGCTCGTACACTTCGGGGTGCTCGTGCAGGTAGCGCAGTTGAGCTAGGCCAGCGGCGGTAGCTAGCGGGTTGCCCGAGAGCGTGCCGGCTTGGTACACTTTGCCCGCGGGGGCTACTTGGTTCATGATGTCGGCGCGGCCACCGTAGGCGCCCACGGGTAGGCCACCGCCGATAATCTTACCTAGGGTCGTGAGGTCGGGCGTGACGCCGAAGAGCTGCTGCGCGCCGCCAGGGGCGAGGCGGAAGCCTGTCATTACCTCATCGAAGAGCAGCACAATGCCGTGCTCGGTGCACAGGGCGCGCAACTCGGCCAGAAAGCCCGGCGCGGGCACTACAAGGCCCATGTTACCTACTACCGGCTCAATAATGATGGTCGCAATTTGCTCAGGGTTTGCGGCTATGGCGGCCTTCACGGCCGGTATATCGTTGTAAGGCACAGTGAGGGTGTCCTTGGCCACGCCTTCGGTCACGCCTGGCGAGTCGGGGGCACCTAGGGTCAGTGCGCCACTGCCGGCCGCAATAAGAAACGAATCGCCGTGGCCGTGGTAGCAGCCCTCAAACTTGAGGATTTTATCGCGGCCGGTGTAGCCTCGCGCCACCCGAATAGCCGACATCGTAGCCTCGGTACCAGAGTTGACGAGGCGGACTTTCTCCACGCTCGGCACCATCTCAATAAGCAGCTCAGCCAGCTCAACCTCGCGCCGGGTGGGCGCGCCATAAGAAAGCGAGTGCGGCAGCGCCTCGCGCACGGCATCGAGCACCACTGCTGGCGCGTGGCCGAGTATCATCGGTCCCCACGAGTTGATGAAGTCAACGTACTTGTTGCCATCGACATCGGTGAGCCAAGCACCTTCGGCCGACTGCATGAAAATGGGGGCGCCGCCCACGGCCCGAAAGGCCCGAACGGGTGAGTTAACGCCGCCCGGAATCAGCTCCTGGGCGCGGGCAAAAAGGTTTTCGGAAGTAGTCAAGAGGTAGGGAATTAGTTAATTTCTATGGTCGTGCCTCTGCGCAGAGAAAGCGCTGGGGTGATGTATCATCAACGCTTAGCGCACGAGTTGAAATTCCAGATTACTGAGTTTTACAATTGGCACCACTTGGTTGTCATGGGCGCCACCGGGGTAGGACAAGCCCTCGAAAATGGCGCCCGGCTGCGGGGGCGCGGTCGCCAGCGCACTCTGGAAGGCCGGCCCAAACTGCTGAAGCGCAGAGCTAAAAAACAGCAGCAGCTCAAAGCCTTGGCTAGCAAAGCTGGACGGCGGCAGGTTCTGCTTGGCTAGGTACAGCTGGCGGAAGCGGCGATAGCTCGGGCGCTGCGCATCGAAGTACTTGGGATGGTAGTAATACACGCTAGGGCCGCCGAGCTGGCCGGCGCCCAGGCTAGGATTATCGAGCCATTCGCCGGGTGCCAGCAGCGCCGGGCGGGTAGCGCTGGGCACCGTACCTAGGGCCGCGAAAGCGGGTGGACCAGCCTTGCGGTTATCCGACGCCACCACGAGGTGACTGGCGCTGGCTAGATCGAGGCCCGTGTAGGCGGCGGTGAGACTAGCTGGGTCGTCGGGCCGGAACGCGCGCGAGGTCAGTATTTTGCCGCCGGCTTCTTCGTAAGCTGCCTGGTAAGCTAAGGCAAACTCGTTGTCGTCCTTCGCGTCTTCGTGCAACAAGATGGCTGGGCGGCCGGTACCGAAGGCCGTGGCCGCAAACTGCGCCGCCAGCCGGCCCTGGGTAGCCGCGCTAGGCATGTAGAGGTAGTGGTAGGCATTATCCAGCACAAGGCTCGCATCTTGCGAAAGCGGGTTGATGCACACTATTTGGTGTTCGCGGGCGAAGCGAGCCACTAGCTTGGCGCCCGACTTGTACACCGGCCCGACTATCATGTCCATGCCCGCGAGTTCGGGCAGCGTCAGCACCGACTTGAGGGTGAGCGTATCGGCGCCCGTGTCGTATGCAAATAGCTGCACCGGGTGCCCAGCGCGCTGCAAGGAGTCTTGGGCCAGGCGCAGGCCGGCGTAGAGGTCGGTTACGAACTGGTTTTTGCGACGTGTCTGCCATGTATTGTCTTGCAGCTCGAAAGGCAGTAACACCCCAATGTTGTAAGTGCCCTTGCGGGGCAAGGCCTTAGGTGCCGCTGGCGCCGTAGCTAGCACGGCGGTGTAGCGGCTGCGCTCAAGCTTGAACTGCGTGATTAGCGCGTCGAGCTGTTGGCGGTCGGCATCAAGAAGAGGGGCGCTAGCTAGCAAGAAGTCGGCGTAGAGTCGGCCCACGAGCTTGCTTTGGGGGTAGCGCTGGCGCAGGCGCTGCCAAACAGCGCGGTCCTTTAGCTTGGCTAAGTAGTTGGCCTGCATAGCCTCGCGCAGCGCCGCATACTGCTCAGCAGGCAGCTGCCCTAGGGTGCGCAGTGCCGTGTCGTAGTCGCCCTGCTCAAACGACACCTGGCCTTGCAGGTACAGCACCTCGTTGAGGCCCGCGTAGGTAGGATACTGGTTGCGGATGAGATTAAGCATCTGCTCGGCCTCGGCCCACTGCCCGAGGCGGGTGGCGGCCACGGCGTAGAGGTAGGCCGCGTCGGGGGCCTTGGAAAAGTGGTTGACCGGCTGGGTCAGGGGCTGCAGCTCTTGCATGGCCACGGCGTAGTGGCCCTGGTCGAGCTGGGTTTTAGCGGTTTGGTAGCGGGTAAGCTGGCCCTGCGCGGCGGCGCTCAGGCTGAGCAGGGCCCAGGGCCATAGCAGCAGGAGCCGCCGCAGCGACGAAGGAACGGCCCGATAAAAATGAGTCATGCGATACTGAAACGGCTAGGTAGCCGCGTTAGCTGCCGCAAAGGTACGTGCCACCGAGAGGGGGCCGGCACGCAACTTGCTCACCTCGGCGCTCTACTTTAGCGTATTCACTCTTTAACACTGTGCCCATGTCCCTTGCCATGCCTCTATCGATGCCTGCCCTGCGCCACCGCCTGCCGCTGCTGCTGGCGCTGGGTTTGTCACTGGCCCTAAGCTTTGTGCTCGTGGCGGTGCGGGTACTGCTCACGCAGCAATTGACGTTTGTTTTCCTGCTTTGGAATTTGTTTCTGGCCGCTATTCCCTTTGCGCTGAGCGCGGCCATTCACCTGGCCGCCCACCGGCCTAAGGCCCGGCTGCTGCTGCCAGTGGGTGCAGTGTGGTTGCTCTTCTTCCCCAACGCGCCCTACCTCGTCACCGACCTTTTTCACCTCGAGCCACGCCCCGGCGTGCCGTATTGGTATGACCTCGCGCTTATCATGTCCTGCGCCTGGAACGGCCTGATGCTGGCTTATTCCTCGCTCATGGATATGCACACGCTGGTGCGGCAGCGGCTGGGCTTCGTGGCGGGCTGGGGCTTTGCCACAGTGGCATTGGGTCTCAGCGCGTTTGGGGTGTACCTAGGTCGGTATTTGCGCTTCAACTCCTGGGATATTCTTAGCAACCCGTTTACCCTGTTCTACGATATTGTGCAGCGTTTCCTGCACCCCTTCCATAACTGGCAGACCTGGGGCGTGACCGTCGTTTTCTGGGCCTTTCTACTGATTGGCTACGCTACTGTGCGCCTGCTAGGGCGCGTGGAAACGGCAATTGAGCAGGAGGGATAAGTAGTAAAAAATCAAATTTTCTTTAGCGGAGAATTTATCCGTAGCAAGGGTAGTATTACCGCCCCAGTCCTCCTTCCCAAGCTGCTAGTTCCTGCTGCCGCTCGGCCTGCACGCGGGCTAGCAGCGCCGGGCTGGGGCCAGTGCCTAGGTAGATAGTTTCGCCACGTTCGCGGGCGTACGGATGGGTTATTTCGCCCACTTTGCGCAAGCTTTGGAAATAAGGTATTAGTTCTTCGGGGTGGCCTTCGCCCACAAGCAGCATGTGCCGCCAGGGGCGTGGTGGCTGGGCTGGAAACCAGTGCAAATAGCTGCCATTGAAGCTGGTGGCGGCGGGCAGCTGGCGGCCTCGATTGTAGTAGTTGATGGCCCCAGCTTGGCCGTAGTCGTCGCACTTGATGAGGGTGCGGGCACGGGTTGAGTCGGGTAGGGCCTGGTAGGCCTGCCAGGTTTTATCAGCCAGCTCGCGCCAGCCCAGCATGTCAGCAAAGTCCTGAGGGAGTGCGTGCACCTGGCCATCTTCCCAGCGGTTGAGGCCCAGCTTCTGAAAAGTAGGAGTTTGACCGAGGCGCGCCATACGAGGTGGCGGCAGCAGTGGATAAATAATAAACAGCAGTGGCGCCAATAATACCAGCGGTAGCCCCAGTAGCGCCACCCGCAGCCGAGGCCGAGCCGCCAGCCGGGCCTGCCACCACACGGCACCCACCGCAAATAGCGCCGGATAATAACCTAGGCCGTAGTAGGCTTTGCCGTGCAAGATATTCAGAATCAGCATACCGCCTAGGTATACCAGCCCGGCCGCGCGAGCTGCCGGCGCGGGCCGGCCCCACAACGCTGCCACTAGCCCCGGCACCCACACCACCAGCGCCGGCAGGTTCATGAGCACCTGCTCTTGCCAGAAATTGCCTGGCGTCACGTTTACCAGCTGCTGGTCGTGCAGCAGCGCCATGTGGTGCCGGAAGGGTAGGCCGTGGGCCACCTGCCACAGCAGGGTAGGGGCCGCCACTAGCAGCGCCAGCCCCGCCGCCACCCACACGGGCCGCCGCCCTAGCGTGCGCGGGGCCGTAAGCAGCAGCGCCCCTAGCACGGCCGCTCCGAAGAAAAAGGTTGTGTATTTGTTGAGAATACCCAGGCCCAGCACGATACCTAGGGCGTAGAGGTGCCTGGGGCGGCCGTCAGGCTGTGCGTGCCGCACTAATAAGTAAGTGGCTAGCGTAAAGCTGAATATCTCAAAAGCATTGGGTTGGAATAGCAGGTTAACCCGGCCGTAGGCAGTGGTGAGATAGCACACCCCCGCCAGCGCTTGCGCCCACGGCCCGCCACCCAGCCGCTGTGCCAGCCGCACCACCACATAAATAGTGAGCGCCCCCCAGAGCAGCGGCCACGCTTTCACCCAAAAGAAGCCCCCGCCCAATGCCAACGTTACCCAGCTTTGCAGAGCTGTGAGGGGCGGCACCTCAATGTAGCCCCAGGCCAGGTGTCGGCCGTAGTCGAGGTACAGGTACTCATCGCGTTGCAGTTCGTAGGTGCCGTAGCCGGCCAGCAGCAGGCCCGAGATGATTTTGAGCAGGGAGAATAGCAGGGGCAATCGGTGTTTCATTGCAGAAGGTGAGTGGAGAGAGGCAGGGCAACAAAGAAAGGTCATGCAGCGAGCTGCTTCGCTGCATGACCTTTCTTTGTTTTTCTACTCCTTATTTATTGATACCTGTTAAATGTCAACGTCCTGGTCTCGCCTGCTTTCCACTCGTCGCTACCCCGACCGTCCCGCCGAGGTGCCTATGCCCGGCCGCTCGCCCTACCTCGCTGATTACGACCGCGTCGTATTCTCGTCGGCCTTCCGGCGCTTGCAGCGTAAAACCCAGGTGATGCCGCTGCCCGAGACCGACTTCGTGCACACTCGCCTTACGCACTCGCTCGAAACAGCCTGCGTGGGCCGCTCCCTAGGTCGCCTGTCGGCCCGCCGTGTGCTCGAAGGCGACCCAAGCATCGCAGATGAATTGCCCGACTTCGCCCAGGACTGCGGCGACATTGTGGCCTCGGCTTGCCTGGCCCACGACATTGGCAACCCGCCCTTCGGCCACTCGGGCGAGGATGCTATTTCGGCCTACTTTGCTAGTCGAGCGGCCGAGCGCTTCATCACCGGGCTCAGCACCGCCGAGCAAAGTGACTTACAGCATTTTGAGGGTAACGCAGCGGGCTTCCGCATTCTCACGCACACCTATGCGGCGCTCAGCAGCGGCTCGGCCGGGCTGGGGCTCACGTATGCCACCCTAGGCGCGTTTACCAAGTACCCGCGCCCCTCGGTAGTCGAGGCCGAGAAAAAGCAAGGTGGCGCCAGCGAGAAGAAATACGGTCACTTTCAAGCGGAAAACCCGCGTTTCAAGCTAGTGGCCGAGGAGTTGTGCTTGCGGCCCAAAGACCCGGTGGCTGGCTTCTACCACCGCCACCCGCTGGCCTTTCTGGTGGAGGCGGCCGATGACATCTGCTACCGCATCATCGACTTTGAAGACGGCCTCAAGCTCGGCCTCATTGACCACGAGCGCGGCCTAGAGCTGCTGCGCGAGCTGCGCGCCGCCGCGCCCAACGCCCGCCCCAAAGGCAGCGGCAGCAGCGGCCTGCACTGGCGCGACTGGCAGGAGGAGCTCGGCTACCTGCGCGCCACGCTCATCGGCCAGCTCGTCGATGAAACCGCTACCCGCTTTGCCCAGCATGCGCCCGCCATCTTAGGGGGCACCTACGATGCCTCGCTGGTAAAAGAGCTGAGCGGCTACGAGTATCTGCAAGAGATTCAGCGCCTCAGCATTGCCAAGCTCTACCGCTCGCGCCCAGTACTCGAAATCGAAGCGGCCGGCTTCGAGGTGCTCGGCGGCCTACTCGACGCCTTTCTGTGCGCCATTTTCGACAAGAAGGAAAACCACCGCTCGCGCAAGCTGCTCGACCTGCTGCCGGCTCAGTACCGCGCCATCGGCCCGCAAGCCGGCGCGTCGGCCTATGAGCAAATTCTCTTGCTTACCGACTACGTAGCCGGCATGACCGACCAGCACGCCCTAAGCTTGTATAAGACAATTAAGGGCATTGAATTGCCGAAAGGGTTTTAAAGTTATTTCTGCTAGAAAATGGCTTCTTCCTCGTGCAAGGCCACCATATTCGCTAACAGTGCCTCCAGCAACCTTCGTCCTTTCCAGCCCGATTTTAGTTTAGCTCGAATCTGGTTCGCGGTCTGTACAAATTCTTGTTCTTCGGCCGCTTCATGGTCCTCAAAAGCTATCAGCTTTTCGACCATCGCCTCCGTCATCTCAGGGTGAAACTGGAGGCCGATAATGCCATCGCCCCACACGAAGCCTTGAGCCGCGCAACCAGCCGACATACCCACGCGCAGTGCGCCCGGCGGCACTGTAAATGTGTCGAAGTGCCAGTGCAGCACGGTGGCTTTGTCGGGCCAACCGCGCAGCAGCGGGTGGGTGAGAGCCTTGGCCGAAAAGCGCACCGTCCAGTAGCCAATTTCTGGCTCGGGGTTGGGTCGCACCTCGCCACCTAGGGCCTGTGCCACTAGTTGCGCACCTAGGCAGATGGCCAGCGTGATTTTGCCTGCTCGCAATGTCTGCTGCAAAAACGCTTTTTCGGCGCGCAGCCACGAGAAGTTTTCCTCATCATGCACGCTCATTGCCCCACCAAGGACGAGTAAACCATCAAAATCGGCTAAAGGCGGGAAAACCGGATTAGGCTCAAATAGGCGCGTGAAACTGAGCGTATGGCCGTGCGCCACCAGCCACTCAGCGGCGTAGCCAGGACCTTCGTCGGGTAAATGTTGGAGGCAGTGCCAACGCATAAAGTAAAAAAGCAAAAACGCCTGTCATGCTGAGCTCGCGAAGCATCTTATCATGTCAGGTTAGTTAGATGTAGTAACCTAACGTGATAAGATGCTTCGCAAGCTCAGCATGACAGACGATTAAAACTGCTGGTCAAAGCTTAATTAAGCGGCTGCACGCGCTTTAACTATTCCCACTCAATCGTTGCTGGGGGCTTGCTGCTGATATCGTACACCACGCGGTTGATGCCGCGTACCTGGTTGATAATCTTGTTGCTCACCTCGGCCAGGAAGTCGTAGGGTAGGTGTGCCCAGTCAGCGGTCATGCCATCTACGCTGGTTACGGCGCGCAGGGCCACCACGCGCTCATAGGTGCGCTCGTCGCCCATCACGCCCACGCTCTGGATGGGCAGCAGCATGGCGCCGGCCTGCCAGGTTTTATCGTAAAGGCCGCGCTCTTTGAGGAGGTTGATGAACACGCCATCGGCGCGCTGGAGCAGGTCTACCTTCTCGGGCGTGATGTCGCCGAGGATGCGAATGCCCAGGCCGGGGCCGGGGAAGGGGTGGCGGTTGAGAATGTCGGCGGGTAGCCCCAGGGTGGCGCCCACCTCGCGCACCTCATCCTTGAAGAGCATGCGCAGCGGCTCCACGATTTTGAGGTTCATCTTCTCGGGCAAGCCGCCCACGTTGTGGTGGCTTTTGATGGTCACGGCTGGGCCGCCGTGCACCGATACCGACTCGATAACGTCGGGGTAGATAGTGCCCTGGGCCAGCCAGCGAGCGCCCTCTACCTTCTGCGCCTCGCGGTCAAACACTTCCACGAACGTCCGGCCGATGGCCTTGCGCTTCTGCTCGGGGTCGGTGAGGCCAGCGAGCGCGGCGTAGAACTCGGGTGCGGCATTCACGCCGGTCACGTTCAGGCCTAGGCCCTCATAAGCCTTCAGTACCGAAGCAAACTCATCTTGCCGCAGCAGGCCATTATCCACAAAAATGCCGTGCAGGCGCGGCCCAATAGCCCGGTGCAGCAGTAGCGCCGCTACGCTGCTATCCACGCCGCCCGACAGACCTAGGATAACCTGGTCGTCGGGGCCGACGGTGTTTTGCAGGGCCTCTACCATCGAGTCGACAAAGTGCTCGGGCGTCCAGCTCTGGTCGCAGCCGCAGATATTGACCACGAAGTTGGCCAGCAACTGCTTGCCCTCGGTCGAGTGCGTTACCTCGGGGTGAAACTGGATGCCGTAGGTATCCTGGCCAGGCAACTGGTAGGCCGCCACCGCCACCTCGGGCGTGCTGGCAATGATGTTATACTCGGCCGGCAGGGTCTTGATGGTATCGCCGTGCGACATCCAGACCTGCGTATCCAGGTGCAGGCCAGTGAGTAGGGGCGAGGCTTCCTCCAGCGACGTTAGCCGCGCCCGGCCATACTCCCGAATGGTGGCTGGTAGCACCTCGCCGCCGCCCTGCTGCGCCAGCAACTGCGCGCCGTAGCAGATGCCCAGTACAGGCACTTTGCCCAGAATGCCGCTTAGGTCGGGGTTGGGCGAGTCGGCATCGCGCACCGAGCAGGGCGAGCCCGAAAGAATAACGCCCCGCAAGCTGTCGTCGCCGGCGCTAATGCGCGCGGCCAGCTGGGGGGCGTGGGTGTAGGGGTGAATCTCGCAAAAAACATGCAACTCGCGAATGCGCCGGGCAATGAGCTGCGTGTATTGCGAGCCGAAGTCTAGAATTAGAATCTGCTGCATGGGGCACAAAGGTAGGGCCCAAAAGGGCCGCCTGGTAGCCCTAGGTGCCGAATAGCCCCCGCTACTTGCGAAGGTGCCGCTAACTATTTCTGCCCGACAATCTGTGCATTAGGTCTTCTAATGCGGTTCATTGGCCTTAAAAAAGGAAAAAGCGTACGAATCTGCGCTAGATGGTTGTACCTTTGCACCGGCGAGTCAGAACGACCAGCTCCTGCTGAACTCCCCCAGGGCCGGAAGGCAGCAAGGGTAGGTGGTTGAGCGGTGCGATTTTGGCTCGCTTTTTTTTGTCTTTTCCAACCGGCCTAGAGCCGCGTTTGCCTGCCGGTTTTGGGCAGTCGGCGCGTAGCTTTGGGCCGGTTTTGTTTTTGGCAAAAGCGCTAAAGCCACGACCAGGTTCTTTACAAAAAGGCTAGCAGCCAGCCGGTACTAGCTAACATTCTACAAATGAAGTTTTTCATCGATACGGCCAACCTAGCCGAGATTCAAGAAGCCGTAGACCTAGGCGTGCTCGACGGTGTTACCACCAATCCTTCGCTGATGGCCAAGGAAGGCATCCGGGGCACCGATGCCGTGATGGCGCACTACCAAGCCATCTGCGACATTGTAGACGGCGACGTATCGGCCGAAGTGATTGCTACCGACTTCGAAGGCATCATCCGCGAAGGGGAGGCCTTGGCCGACCTGCACCCCAATATCGTGGTGAAAGTACCGATGATTAAAGATGGCGTAAAAGCTATCAAATGCTTCAGCGACAAGGGTATTCGCACCAATTGCACGCTTATTTTCTCGGCAGGGCAGGCTATTCTGGCCGCTAAGGCGGGCGCTACCTACGTGTCGCCCTTCGTGGGCCGCCTCGATGATATCGGCGCCGATGGCCTGGGTCTGATTGCCCAGATTATCGAGATTTTTGCCAACTACGGCTACGCCACCGAAGTTCTGGCTGCCAGCGTGCGCCACGTGCCGCACCTCATTCAGTGCGCCGAGCTAGGGGCCGATGTCGTAACGTGCCCGCTCAACGTTATTACCGGGCTGCTCAACCACCCGCTGACCGACAAAGGGTTGGCTACCTTCCTGGCCGACCACAAGAAAGTAAACGCTTAAAAATAGTCTGTCATTGCGAGGAGGAACGACGAAGCCATCTTTCCTTTTAGCTTAGCGGACGTTAGCTAGCACCTGAGGATGAATGGCTTCGTCGTTCTTCCTCGCAATGACAGTACTTTTAATTAGGTAGAGCGTGTATATCATCAAAGTAAAAGGCAAGGCCAAAATTCCGGATTACATCCAGCTGCGCGACGAGCAATTCGTGCTGATTGCCTATTTCCGGGCCGACCGCCCGCTGAAAGACCTGCACCGCTACGGCCTCGAAGGCCAGGAAGTGCCGCTGGCCGCCATCATCTCGGAGCTGGAATTTGGCAAGCTGCGTAAGCTCGAACTCTAAAAGACTATGACCGAGCCGATTCTAGAGCTGCGCGATGCAACCGTGACCCAGGAGGAGCGCGCCGTGCTGGCGGGCGTCACGTTTGCGCTGGCCAAGAGTGAGTTTGCCTACCTAGTGGGGCGCACGGGCTCGGGCAAGTCGTCGCTGCTCAAGACCTTATATGCCGACTTGCCGCTGCTGGTGGGTACCGGCGAGGTCGCTGGATTTAACCTAGCCAAGCTACCCGCGGGTAAAGTGCCCTACCTGCGCCGCAAGCTAGGTATCGTATTTCAGGATTTTCAGTTGCTATCCGACCGGACCGTAACTGAAAACTTGTTATTTGTGCTGAACGCTACCGGCTGGAGTGGCAAAGCGCGTAAGCAGCAGCGCATCCAAGAAGTGCTCACGCAAGTAGGCCTTAGTGGGGTGGGCAACCGCATGCCACACCGCCTTTCGGGTGGCGAGCAGCAACGCGTAGTTATTGCGCGCGCCTTGCTCAACGAGCCTGTGCTACTACTCGCCGACGAGCCCACCGGCAACCTAGACCCCGAGGTGGCCGATGGTATCATGGAGTTGTTTACGGAGATAAACCACGCGGGCACGGCCGTGCTCATGGCTACGCACAACTTCCAGCTAATTGATAGGTTTCCGCACCGCGTGCTCACGTGCCAGGGCGGGCAGCTACTAGATTCGGGCCGGAAATAGCGCTTCGCGGCGTCTGCTCATGGCTGGTTTATCCATTCTGATTCCGATTTTTAATCGTGACGTATCAGAGTTGGTGCACGCGCTGCTAGCGCAGCTGCCCGACTGGCCGGGCCCTACCGAAATCAGACTACTTGACGATGGCTCGGATGAAAAATACCGGGTGGCAAATCGACTACTAGCGACGCTCCCTAGGGTAGTGTACCAAGAGCTAGCCGCCAACGTAGGCCGCGCAACAGTGCGCAATCAACTAGTAGCCAAGGCTAAATACGAATGGGTATTATTGCTCGACAACACCGGGCAAGTGACAGCTAGCCACTACTTAGCTCGCTACGCCGCAGCCAGCAGCCAGGCGCCAGTAGTAGCAGGAGGCGTACGCTATGCCGACCAGGCACCGGCCGAGCCTGGCTTGCGGCTGCGGTGGCTATATGGCCGCCAACGCGAAGCTCGCCCCCTAGCGCAGCGCAAAGCTGCGGCCTACGACCAGTTGTTAATAAATAATTTACTGATTCAAAAAGCACTGTTACAACAGTTTCCACTTGATGAGCGCTTGCGTGGCTACGGCCACGAGGATACGAAGCTAGGCTGGCAGCTTGCGGCGGCGGGCGTACCAATCCATCACCTAGACAACCCCATTATGCACGCCGGTTTGGAAACGGCCACTGCTTTCCTCGAGAAATCGGAGCAGGCCGTGCGTAACCTAGCGCAGCTGCTGCGCCAAGATAACTTAGGCGCAAGTAGCCGGTTGGTTCAGGCGGCTCGGCGCCTGCAGCGGGCCCGCTTAGCCGCCGCCTTGCAGGCAGCGCTAACGCTGGGTGAGCCACTGCTACGGCGTAACTTACTTAGTACGAGACCCTCTCTAAAAGCGTTAGATGCACTTAAGTTGCTCTGGCTATTGCGAGAAGGGGGCGGCCGCTAACTGGCCAGTATCTTTGGCCGCGTCTACTGTTTTTTACTTGCTGCTTTGCTGCCACCCGCTCCTATTTCGCTACTCGACCTTGCGGCCGAACACGCGTCTTACCAAGCGGAACTGGATGCTGCTTGGCGAGCTACTGCACAGGAGGCCGCGTTTATTCAGGGACCAGCGGTGCAGGCCTTTGCCAACGAGCTAGGTAGTTGGCTGGGTGGGGCGCATGTGGTGCCCTGCGCCAACGGCACCGATGCTCTTACACTGACGCTGCTCAGCCTAGGGCTGCCACCGGGTGCGGAGGTTATTGTACCGGCCTTCACCTACATTGCCACGCTGGAGGCCGTAGCCCTGTTAGGGCTGCGCCCAGTACTGGCCGATGTGCGCCCCGACACTTTTATGCTCGACCCAGCGGCGGTTCGGGCAGCTCTCACACCGCGTACTGGGGCCGTGTTGGCTGTGCATTTATTTGGGCAATGCGCTGATTTAGAAGATTTAGCGAAAATTTGCTCGGCGGCTGGTGTTGCCTTGGTAGAAGATAATGCCCAGGCCCTAGGGGCTACTTTTACCTTTGCTAGCGGCAAGACTGCTTATGCTGGCACAGTAGGGAAGGTCGGTACTACTTCCTTCTTTCCAAGCAAAAACCTAGGTTGCCTTGGCGATGGCGGCGCACTTTTTACTCGCGACGCGGCCCACGCCAGCCTCTTGCAGCGGCTGGCCAACCACGGCCAAGCGCAGAAATACGACCACCAGCACATTGGCCTAAATTCGCGCCTTGATACCCTGCAAGCGGCCCTGCTGCGCGTAAAGCTGCGGCACCTGCCAGCTGCGCAGGCGGCCCGCCAAGCCCTAGGTGCCTGCTATGATGCTGGGCTAGCCGACATGCCCGGCCTGCACATCCCTGCTCGCGACCCGCGCAGCAGCCACGTTTTTCACCAGTATACGCTTCGTATAGAAGGAGATGGCCGCCGCGAGGCACTGCGGCAGCACTTGGCGCAGCACGCTATTCCGAGCGCTATTTACTACCCACTGCCTGTGCATCAGCAGCCGGCTTACGCCTACCTAGGGTACGGGGCGGGCCAGTTTCCGGTAGCCGAGCAGCTGTGCCAGCAGGTGCTATCGCTACCGCTGCATCCGGGGCTGACGGGCGCGCAGCTCGATTACATCATAGCCAGCACGCGTGCTTTCTTCGCAGTTTGATATTCGCGCGTGACTTATTCAAAAGCTAAAGTTCGCTTCGTTATTTGTGGGGTAGGCCATATTGGCCACCGCCACGCCACGCTGGTGGCCCGCCACCCCGAGGCGCAGCTGGTGGCCCTGGTCGATGTGCAAGCAGAACTACGCCCCGCGTTGGCTGCTACGTTCCCGGGGGTACCCTTCTTTACATCTTTAGAAGCGTATGTTGCGCAAGGGCCTGCCGCTGACGTGCTTACCATAGCTACGCCCAATGGCTTGCATGCTAGCCAGGCTGTGGCTGGCGTGCGCCACGGCTTGCACGTTGTCATTGAAAAGCCTCTAGCCCTGCGTACTGCCGACGCTGAATTAGTGCTGCAAACGGCGCAAAAAGCTAACAAGCTGGTCTTTGGAGTGATGCAGAACCGCTACTCGCCGCCCGCGGCCTGGCTTAAGCAGCTATATGAAAACGGTTACCTAGGTCGAGTTTTTTTGGTGCAACTCAATTGCTTCTGGAACCGCGATGCGCGGTACTACCAACCGGGCGGCTGGCGGGGCACCCAGGCGCTGGATGGCGGCACGCTGTTTACGCAGTTCAGCCACTTCGTTGACTTGTTATACTGGGTGTTTGGGGATATCACGAATATCAACGCTCGCTTTCAAGATTTTGTGCATCAAGGGGTCACTGATTTTGAAGACAGTGGGCTCGTTACCTTTGACTTAGTGCGTGGCGGCAGTGGCACGCTCAGCTACAGCACTGCGGTGTGGGACCGCAATCTCGAAAGCTCCCTGACCGTAGTGGCCGAGCGCGGCTCACTCAAAATAGGGGGGCAGTACCTAGATAAAATCGACTACTGCCATGTGCAAGGCTATGAGCTGCCGACCCTGCCCGCCACCAACGCCGCCAATAATTACGGCACCTACCAAGGCTCGGCTGCCAACCACGGCTATGTGATTGACGACGTGGTGCAGGCCGTGCAAAGCGGTGCCCAAGTCATTACCAATGCTCAAGATGGCTTGAAAGTAGTCGAGTTGATTGAGCGTATCTACGCGCTACGCCCAAGCCTATTTCACTAAAAAGCCGGCTACTCATTATAAGACAACATCGTGTCCTACAAGGAGTAGCCGGCTTTTTAGTGTTGATACCCTAGGAATGACCGAGTTCGGCTACGGCAGGTAGCGAGCGGTCGCTCTGAGCAGGGGCTGAGTGCGCTAATGCTGGTGCACTGGTTTGCTCCCATTCATGAAAACTGGTAATTTCCACGTGGAACTTACCGATAAACCAGCTTATCAGACTTAAATCGTCGAGAAAGCCGAGCGCTGGAATAAAGTCGGGTACTAGGTCGATAGGGGAGATGACGTAGAGAAGTACACCTAGGCCCGAAACAATAGTGCTGGTTTGAATTTGCCGATACTCGCCGCTGACATAATTGCGCACGAGGCGCACCAGTGTGTGGCCAGTTTCGAAGAGCTGGACAAATTTATTTTCCTTACTGTTCTTATCAGCTAGTTTGTCGGCGGCTTCGTTGAGCACAACAGCCACCTTGAGGGGCTTGCTGAGTAGCCGAGAGCTGCGGCTGATAAATTTGCTGAAAAGTAAGTTTTTGGAAATCTCGAGGCCGCGTTGAGCAAGAGTTGACATGAGGAGAGACGAAAGAAGAACGGTTAGCCCGGCAATACGCAGGGCCAACCGTTGTAGTTGCCAGTCTCCTAAGGGCTAAACGCAGACTGCTTGAGCTTATCTCTCAAACAGCGGCGTAGTGCCGCCCACCCAATCTTTATTTTTATTGAAATCCACGCCTATCATTTCACCACGGCTCAGACGGGCTAAGCCAGTGAGCAGCATTGGCTTGGTGCTCGTCTTAGGCCAGCTATACAAGAGACGGATTTCGCACTTCACCAAGCCATCGGGCGATTGCACTACTGGTTCGTACTGCACCTTGCGCTGCAGCAAGTAATTCTGCTTATCGGGCAGCGCGTCGAGGTCGGCCGCTGTCACGTGCAGCCGCACGCCCGCGCCCGCAAACGAGAACAGGGGCTTGAGCACGTAGTTCTCTAGGTTGGCTGGGTATTCTGTCAGCTCGTGCAAGAAGTAGCTAGCCGGCGCAAAGTCACTTTTGACGAGCGGCAGCGTGTACTTGCTGATGCGGAAAAACCAGTTGGGGTGGCCTACCCACTCCACGTCCACATCATCGTCGGTGAGGTTAAACTCAGGGTGCAAATCGGGGTAGCGCACTAGCTCATCAAAGATGATGCGGTTGTAGATGCGCTTGATTAAAATTTCCCGGCCGTCTTTCTCATAGAATAAGTGTCGGCCACGCTTCCGCACGTCGGGCAGCGATATGGCTTCGATGCCCCAGAACTGCTTAGACAGCATAAAATCTATCCGAGTCTTCTGCAGCTTTGGAAACAACTCCAGTAGAATGACATTTTCCGGCTGCTCGTCGCCTAATATCAATTTACGCATTTCGGCGTGGTAGGCATCTACATCGGCCACTTCCAAAAACGGAGTTACCGATTCGGGAATAGGATAGTGCTTTCGAAAAATAGAAGGCAGCCACGACTGAAACGCATAAAGCGACGGAAAGCCTTGCATCTCAATGAGCTGTGGCTCCAAGTCACCATCGGCGCCCCGGCACACCGCAAAGTCAAACGTTAAAAATTCGGCGTGCTCATCCTCATGCGGCACGCGTTGGTGGGGAGGAATGGCCTGCTCGGTGAGCTGCTTGAAATCGGGCTGCTGAATAACATCGATGATATCCTGGCCCGCCTGAATGAGCTTGTCGCGTAAGCCTGCCGGCACAAAAACCGGCGTTTCTGCCACGCGAAAATCCAACTGACCCGGTAGCTGCTGGTCGATGTCGGCCAGCATTTCCTGATATTTCTCGGGGGTGAAAGCGGCGTTGAAGAGGTGGCGGGCAGCAGGAATCATAAGGAGAAGAAATGACGAGCAAAAAAATGGCGCGAACGGTCAGGTTCGCGCCAGTAAATGGACTTAAGAGCGCTTAGCAATCAGCATAGCAGAAGGGACCTAGGCTAGTGCCAACTCGCCAAGCTGCGCCAGCGCCCGGCGCAAAAAGTTGGGAATAATTACGTTTTCGGTCCGCTCGATGGCATTGGGGTCGGCGAGCAGGCGCACCATGTCGTCGTATTTATCTTCGCCATAGGCTGTGATTACCTGCTGCTTACGCTCATCGGTTAGCATATAGCGTAGCATGCCTTCGCCATCGGCCTCGGGGTGAAACTGGGTGCCCAGCACCTCGGGTGAGAAGCGGATGGCCATAACGGCCCGGGCCAGCGGCACGTGGGGGCGCTCTTTCTCGAGGCACAGCACCGAAGCCCCTAACTCGGCCAGGCGGTCATCATCAACGTCAGTAAGCTGATAATCACGCGAATCGACGGCGTAGAATGGCTCGGGCAGCTGGTCAAATACCGGGTCAGCTTCGCCGGCTGGCGTAAGGTGCACCGGCAGCACGCCAAAAGAAGTAGACTTGCGCTTGCTCACCTCGCCCAGCCCTAGGTGCCGGCTTATGAGCTGAAACGAGTGGCAAATCAGAAGTAAGTGCTTTTTGCGCTCAGCTGTCTGATTGTAAGTCAGCAGTGAGTCAATAAACTGAAAATAAAGCGGCTCCCAAGCTTCGGTAGAAGGAAGGGGGCTGCCGGGCCCGCCGCTCGAGATGTAGATGTCGTAGTCGAGGCCTGGAACCTGGTTCTCAGCCCGGACATTAAACGTGTCAACCGCAAATGTTACGTGGTGAGCGGCTTCGGTGCGGCGTAAAAGCTGGTAGATACAACGCATCCCTTCATTGCGGGTGTTATTGTACAAATCCAGGACGGCAATACGGAAAGTAGGCATAGGCTAATGAATAATCTTAATAAACCCGATAAGAAAAGGCTTGTTTAAAATAACGGTAGCAAATTAATAATAAGTTCGTTGAAGCAGCGCATAAGCTGTTTAGAGCCCGTGCGTGGTCTCGCTTAAAATGTAGTCAACTACTTTGGTGAGGTCGCCGGTTTGGTGAAAAACGGCGAGCTGGCGGTCGGCGCCTGTGCCCATTTCCAACATTTTAAGCACATACTCTACTTCGTGGCGGCTGCCTAGGTCGTCGAGTACGTCATCGACAAAGTCGAGCAGTTCCAGAATGAGTTGGCGGGCCGGCTTCTCTTCCTGTGAGCCAAAGTCGATGAGCGTGCCATTGATGCCGTAGCGCGCGGCGCGCCACTTATTCTCTTTAATGAGGGCGCTGCGGTAGAGCCGGAAGTTCAGATTTTGGCACTTAAGCTTATAAATTTTAGCTACCAGCGCCTGCATTACGGCAGCTACGGCAATGGTTTCGTCGGCGCGCATCATCATGTCGCAGATGCGGTACTCGATGGTGTCGAAGAAGGGATGCAGCCGCAAGTCCCACCAGATTTTCTTGCCGTTGTCGATACAGCCCGTCTTGATGAGCAACGCCAGAAACTCGTCGTAGTCAGACGCGCTATTGAAATAGCCCGGGATACCGGTGCGCGGAAACCGCTCGAATACCTTAGTTCGGAACGATTTATAACCGGTTTCGCGGCCTTCCCAAAACGGCGAGTTGGTGCTGAGCGCAAACAAGTGCGGCAAGAAATAGCGCAGCGCGTTCATCATGTACACGCCTAGGTCGCGGTTTTCGATGCCGATGTGCACGTGCATGCCAAAGACGAGGTTGGAGCGGGCAGCCTCTTGCAGCTCCTCCACTATTTTGTCGTAGCGCGCATCGGGCGTGATGGGCTGGTCTTGCCAGCGCGAAAACGGGTGCGTGCCCGCTGCCGCTATTTTGAGGCCCACGCGGTCGGCCAGCTCTATCACCTGGCGGCGCAAGTGAATTACCTCTGTGCGGGCCTCCTCGATATTATGGCAAATATTGGTGCCAACTTCCACTACCGACTCGTGCATTTCGGCCTTCACCTGCTCGTGCAGCGTGATTTTGCCGTCCTCCACAATCTTCGACATGTGCGAGCGCAGGTCGCGCGTGACCGGGTCGATGGTTTGAAACTCTTCTTCGATTCCGAGGGTGAAAACGGGCCGGGCCATAGGTGGGCAGCGACTAGAAATGAGTAAGCAAAAACCCCTAGGGCGCTAGAGGAAGCAAAGAGCCACAAAAAGGGCTACCACCAAGCAGCGATGGCAGCCCTTTCTCACGCAGCTAAAAAGGAAAAACAGTTATTTCTTAGCGGGTGCCTTCTTGGGTTTGGCGGGCGCCTTTTCGGCGCTGGCTTCTGCTTTGGGGGCAGCTTTCGCTTTGGCTTTAGCGGCGGGCTTCTCGGTTGGTACCTCGCCCTCGGGGGCTACGGGCTGAGGAGCAGCCGATTTTTTGGGCGCGGCCTTCTTCGTTGCGGCTTGAATGCCAGTGGCCCCTAGGTCGTTGGTTTCATGCACGGGGCTGCCAACTTCCACCGCGCCATCGGTCGAGGCAATGACGGTTTGGCTAGCTGATTTCTGCACAAACGTGCCCCAGGTGAGGTTGTCGCGGCCGGGCTGCTGGGCCTGGGCCCGCTCGATGGCTAGGTTCGCGGCGTGCTCTACCACCCACTCAAAGTTTTCGGGGCCTACCGAATTAATGTCGGCGTCAGGCGCGGGGTTGCCAAAGTCAATAGCGATTGGAACACCGTCGCGCACCGCAAATTCTACGGTGTTGAAGTCATAGCCCAGGCCTTGGCAGAGGCGCAGCGTATAGTCTTTTACCGTTGCGAGCAGCTTTTCGCCGGCCTCGCCCTGCGTTTTCATCTCCGTCTTGTAGCGCTCATGGAAGGCATTGCGCGGCTCGTAGGGCATGATGAGCACATCCTTACCACCTAGGCAGTAGCAGCGGAAATAGTCATCGAACTCAACGGCTTCCTGATACAGCATTACGAGCTGACCAGTTTCGTCGTAGGCGCGCCAGGCTTCGTCGGGATTGTCCACCTTATACACGCTTTTCCAGCCGCCGCCCGAGTGGGGCTTCATGAAGGCCGGAAAACCGATTTTCTCAAACGCCTTCTGCCAGTCGAACATCGACAGGTTGCGGAACGAGTTCTCATTGGTGTCGTCGGGGCGGGCCTTGCTGGGCAGCAGCAGCGTCTTGGGCACTGGCACGCCGAGCTGCACCGCGAGGGCATTATTAAAGAACTTTTCGTCGGCGCTCCACCAGAAGGGGTTGTTAATCACAGCCGTACCCGTGAGGGCGGCGTTCTTGAGGTAGGCACGATAGAAAGGCACGTCCTGCGAAATGCGGTCGATAATAACGGCATAGTCAGTGGGCACAGCCTGCTCCACTTCCGTAATATTTACAAACTCGGCCGTGATGCCATCAACGGCTTTTTGGTTGACGCGGTCGACAAAAGCCTGCGGAAACGTGTTTTCTTGGCCGAAAAGAATGCCTATTTTTTTCATGAGAGAAGACGAAATGGGTGTTTGGGAGAGAAGCTGCGCAGTTGTACGCAACAGCCTTATTAAAAGATAGAAGAGACGTATTCCGGGAACATTTCGCGCCACACCGGCCAGTCGTGGGTGCCGTTGGGGCGCACATCGAGGCGGTGCGGAATGCCTTTGGCGGCTAAAATACCCGACATCTGATAGTTAGAATCCTTGCAGAAGTCGTGCTCGGCCGTGCCCAAGATGATGTTCATCTTGTAAAAGTTGTCATTCTGAGCATTGGGCATAAAATCGGGCGGATTGTTGAAGTACACCTGCTCGTCGTAGTAGCCGCCCATAAACATGCGAATGTCGAAGGCCGCACCCATCGAAAATAGGTGCGCCACCTTCTCGGGGTGCTTAAAGGCGAAGTTAAGCGCCTGGTAGCCACCTAGGGAGCAGCCCGCCACGCCTATCTTGTCGACCTGGCACTCTTGCTGCAGGCGCGGCACTAACTCTTCGCTTATCATGCGGTCATAAAGGTTGTGGTTGTGCAGGCGGGTACCGGGGTGCAGGTGCTTGGCGTACCAACTCCACTTGTCGCCGCTGTCGATGCAAACCAGCTTAATGAGCTTGTTTTCGATAAACCAGCGCACTGAGTCGACCAGGTGAAAATCTTTGGCCTCGAAGTAGCGACCATTGGAGGTCGGAAAAACCAGGATGGGGTAGCCGTAGTCGCCTAAAACCAGCATTTCCATGTCGAGGCCTAGGTGCTGGGAGTAGAAGCGGCGGTATTCTTCGTGCAAGGGGCAGGTGCCGGTGGGAAAGGAGCCCACCCCGGAACCGGCCGCAAACTAAGCAGAAAATCTGAACGGCCAACTTTGGATAAAATTCTGGGAAACGCGGGCGGGGCGTGTTTCTTTGCGTAGATAATGGCAGTATTCCGCTTTCAGTCGCCGCGCGGGGCCACCGTGGCCGTTCGGCGCGACGAATCCTTATTCTCTATCCGGCTGGGCCGCGTGGTGCGCCTCGATGTGGTGTTGCCGCCTGGCTTCGACGTGGCCGCCGCGCAGCCCTACCCGGTGCTGTACCTCAACGACGGCCAGGACCTGCAGCGCCTACGCCTGCCCGCCACGCTCAACTACCTGTATAAGCGCGGGGCCGTGCATCCCTTTGTGCTGGTAGCAGTGCACGCCGCCGACCGCCTGCAGGAGTACGGCGTGGCTGCCCAGCCCGACTACCTAGGCCGCGGCAGCCGCGCCGGGCACTACACCGAGTTTGTGCTCAAGGAGTTGCTGCCCTACGTGCAGGCCCACTACCACGCCAGCGCCAACCCCGCCGAAGCGGTAGTGGCCGGGATGTCCCTAGGTGGCCTCACGGCCTTCGACCTAGCCTGGCACCACCCCGAAGCGTTTCAGCGGGCGGGCTCGTTCAGCGGCTCGTTTTGGTGGCGCAGCCGGGGCTTGAATGATGGCTACACCGATGCCGACCGATTGATGCACAGCTTGGTAAGTGCCCGGGCGCCTAGGCCCGGCCAGCAATACTGGCTGCAAACCGGCACCGACGATGAAACCAGCGACCGCAACAACAACGGTATCATCGACTCGATAGATGATACCCTCGACCTGATGGCCACGCTGGCCCAGCAGGGGCTGCCCACCGAGGCTGTGCGCTACGTAGAGGTGCCCGGCGGCCACCACCACCAAGACACCTGGGGCGCCATCATGCCCGATTTTTTGCGCTGGGCCTTTGGGGTAGAGGGCGTTGATACCCGTGATTACTTACAGCACCACCTAGGGGCGCACCTGTTGGCTGGCAAGCGCCATCTACGCCGCCGGCCGCTTGGCGCCGCACGCCTGGGGTTTCGATATCTGGCCAAGGGCCGGGCGCGGGCGGCTACCTTTGCCGCCATGCCTGCCACTGCTACCCCAGCCCGCCCCGCGCCCGGCACCTACCAGCCCTACGCGCAAGGCTACCTCGACCTGATTCCGGAAGGCGCCGACCCGCTCGCGCTGCTGCGCCAGCAGCCCGCCGAACTGCACCGCGACCTGGCCCGCCTCACCGAGGCGCAGGCATTTATGCGCTACGCGCCCGGCAAGTGGACGCCTAAGGAGGTGCTACTACATATCATTGATACGGAGCGCATTTTTACGTACCGGGCCCTGCGTTTCGCCCGCGGCGATGCCCAGTCGCTGCCTGGCTTCAATGAAAACGAATATGCCGCTACGAGCGAGGCCAACGACCGCCCGATGAGCGACCTGCTAATGGAGTATCATGCCGTGCGGGCGGCTACGCTGGCCCTTTTTAGCAGTTTCACACCCGCGCAGCTCGACCGCGTGGGCCTCGCCAATGGAGGCGCTACTAGCGTGCGCGCCCTGCTCTTTATCACGGCCGGTCACGAGCGGCACCACCTAGGTATACTGCGTGAGCGCTACTGGCCCGTGTTGCCTGCCGCCGACACCGCGGCACAACAACTAGCTGCTCCACTGCGTTAGAATGCCGATTTTTTTGATTCCTTTTACCCCTCCCACACACCTTTTCACTCATGGCAAAAGCACAAGACGCCCGTAAGGAAAAAAAGAAAGAGCCTACCAAATCTATGAAGGAGAAGAAGGCTGAAAAAGACGAGAAAAAAGCTGCTCGCGCCCGCAAGCAAGAGTAGCCTGCTTCTAGGACTTTGCACAACTTACTGGAAAAAGCCAACTGGCTGCTAACAGGAACCATTCTGTTGCAGCCAGCTGGTTTTTTTATTGGGTTTAAAAGGAGTAATGAAGTATAATAGGTATATATGCAGTATTTTACACAGCTACCGGCTTAACAATTGGTAACTACTTCTTCCAAGTCTGCAAGCTATTTTCCGGCGTTGACGGGTATTCGGGCCGTGGCGGCTCTCCTGGTTTTCTTCTTTCACGCCGTGCCCGAAGCTCCTGCTGATGTCCAAATTATTTGGTTGAAGTGGCCAGGACGGCTCGCCCAGCAGGGCTACATCGGGGTAAGTATCTTTTTTGTGCTGAGCGGCTTTCTAATTGCCATCCGCAACTTTGACCGCGTTCAGCTAACTGGTATCTGGTTCAAACACTATGTGCAGAATCGCTTTGCCCGTATCTACCCGCTCTACTTTCTGCTGACAGCTTTTACATTCGCAGTGATGCTGGTGCACCCTTTTCATACTTGGTATGAGTGGTCTAGCACCTCTAGCAGTGGTGATAAAGCGGTTATTATTTTGGCCAACTTAACCTTAGTTCGAGCCTTTTTTAACGAATTTGTTTTTGTGGGCGTACCCACAGCCTGGACTCTGACCATCGAGGAGACATTCTACCTAAGCGCTCCGTTCTTACTGCTTGGCTTAAAGCATAGCATCCGATGGTTCTATACTTATCCCGTATTATTCATTTTAAGCGGCTTGCTATTGGTACTCGTTTGTGAACGCTGGCTGCCTCACTACGGCTTAATGGCTAACCTACGCTTTATGCTCAGCGAAACATTTTTTGGTCGTTGCGTGGAATTCTTAATCGGGATAGGGCTGGCGTGGTGGGTGCACCGGCGCCCGATGGCGCAAGGAGTAAGCAGAGGCGGGTCGACCACGTTGCTGGGCTGTGCGGGGATAGTAAGCTGTTTGCTGCTATTGCTGTGGCTGGAGCGTAGCCTGCCAATCAACTCATGGGTGGCCTTTAGCATAAATCGACTCTTGACCAACATTATGTTGCCTTTGCCAATTGCAATTATGCTATGGGGCCTGCTCTACGAGCGAACTTGGCTGCGGCGAATACTCGAATCGAAAACGGCGCAATTATTGGGTAAGAGCTCTTACGCGTTCTACTTAATTCACCTAGGTACGCTGGATACTATTTTCAGCGTCTACGTGACAGGCAATGTGGTAGCGAGGCTATGCGCTTATACATTGCTAGCTATTCTGCTCTACAAGTGGGTAGAGCACCCCTTGCATAAGCTGTTGCGCGCGCCTAGCGAAAAAAGGCCTTTAGTAGTGAGCGTATGAGTAAGTAATGTAAGGGTACTGTAGATGGGTTAGAGGGTGTAATAAGGTTCTTTCTCTTTGTCGTGGTAGCGCAGGTAGCCGTGCAGCGTCAGCTTGATGAGGGTACGGTAGGCGCGGCGGCGGCTCACATTAATAAGCTTGGTATACTGGGCCACCGTGATGCGCGGGGTGGTGCGCAGGTATTCCAGCACGCGCAGCTCGTCTTTCGTAAGCGGCAGCTTTTCGAAGCGGGCCTCAGGCTGCTGGCGCTCCAGTAGCTTTTCGGTGAGCGAGCTGGTTTGCACGCTTTCATCGCGCACCCGGATGTAGCCGCGCCATTCGCCGGGCGCTATTTGAGCGCGGTGCGGCTTGTTCTGGCTTTCGGGCACCTCCACAATGAGCACAATGCGGTCGTCCTCCGTTTCTATCTCGCGAAAATGCAGAGTAAGCGGCGGCTCGATGTAGTGCGCCGCCGCCTCGCGCAGCACAAACATTTCTTCCTCGGCGTCGCGCACGCCCACCACACGGCCGTCATCGTCGACGCCCACTAGCACCTTGCCGCCCCGGGTATTGGCCAGCGAGGCCAGCGTGCGCGAAATACGGGTAGGGTGGGTGGTTTTCTTTTTAAATTCCAGTTCCTCGCCCTCGCCCCGGCTGATAAGTGCGCGTAAGTTCATATGTATAAGCTGTTAGCTAGCAGCTATTGGCTGTGAGCTTTCTAGTAGCTTATCCTAACGTAAGCCGAAACACAAATGTGCCGCCCCCTAAGTAGGAAGCGGCACATCAAATAGCTAACGGCTGTCAATCAGCTCGCCTAAGGCGGGCGTATCTGTGAAGTCCGTTTAACCTAACACAGTCTGCGATTTAGAAGGGCAGGTCGTTGTCGTCGTCACTGGCGATGGGGGCAGCCGAAGGCTGAGCCCGCAGGTTGGGATTCTGGTTTTGAGCAGCAGGGCGAGCAGCGGCTTGAGGCTGGGCATAGCCACCACCGCCACCGGCCGGGGCACCACCCGCCGCAGCCGGCTCAACGCGCCATGCTTCGAGGTTGGTGAAGTACAGCATCTGGCCGTTTTTGTTGAAGCCGCGGCCGCGCAGGTCGAAAGTAACTTTCACCTCGTCGCCCATTTTGTAGGGGTCAATGAGGCTGGTTTTGTCCTGAGTCAGCTGAAACTTGATTTGCTGGGGATACTGGCCGTCTTGGACTTCCAGGACGAACTCGCGCTTGCGAAATTTATCGCTAACCTGCTGTTCGTCAAAGATTTCGTGCAGGCGGCCGGTTACGTCGTATGCCATCGTATTGTATGGTTAAGAGAAAATTGGGATTGGGAGGTCAAACCTACGAATAAAAACCGAAGGCGGCTAGGTTTTGGTTTCGGTAAAGTCAGTTTTGTAGCAAAAAACCTGAATTTTTAACGTTAATTATCTGCTTGATTATTTGATAAATACAGTTGAAATAATAACCTAGGGCAGCGCCTGTTTCGCAGCCAAGTAGTTGGCGCGCACTAAGCTTATGAGCACGAATCCCGTTCTTGCGGCCAAAAGCTAAAAATATGTTCGCACTTGCCTTGCACGGGGGGGCTGGCACCATCGCCCGCGCCGCGCTGACGCCCGCCTTAGAAGCCGATTACCGCGCCGCGCTGCGCGCAGCACTAGACTTAGGTACCGACTTGCTAGCCCAGGGCGCCCCGGCGCTCGACGCGGTAGAAGCCACGGTGCGCTCGCTCGAAGACTGCCCGCTTTTCAACGCCGGGCGGGGGGCAGTATTCACCCACGAAGGCCACCACGAGATGGACGCCGCCCTCATGGACGGGGCCACCCGGCGCGCGGGCGCCGTGGCTGGGGTGCGCGAGGTACAAAATCCCATTCGGGCGGCGCGCCTAGTGATGGAGCAAACCGAGCACGTGCTGCTGGCCTACCCCGGCGCTGACCAGCTAGCCCGCGAGCACGGCCTGCCGCTGCAGCCGCCCGCTTATTTCTTTACCCAGCAACGCTACGACCAGTTGCAAGAGGCCATCGCGGCCGGCCGGGTGCAACTCGACCATACCCCCAGCGACCCGCCGAAGCTAGACCCCAACTGGAAAAAAGGCACCGTGGGGGCCGTGGCCCGCGACCAGCGCGGCCACCTGGCCGCCGCCACCAGCACCGGCGGCATGACCAACAAGCGCTACGCCCGCATCGGCGACACGCCCCTCATTGGGGCAGGCACCTGGGCCGATGCGCATTGTGCCATCAGCTGCACCGGGCACGGCGAGTACTTTATCCGGGCCGTGGCCAGCTACGACGTGGCGTGCCTGATGGAGTATCGGGGCTTATCGCTGGCCGAGGCCTGCCGCGTGGTGGTGCACGACAAACTGGCCCCGGTGGGTGGCGAGGGCGGCCTCATTGCCGTGGATGCCGCTGGCAACCTGGCGTTGCCTTTTAACTCGGAGGGCATGTACCGGGCCAGCCGCAACATGGCCGGCGAGGTGCACATTGCTATCTATTAAGCTAGGTTAATGAGGAGTCTGGAGCAATACCTAGGTCGGCAACGAGCATACCGGCTGCTGGTGCTTGCTGTGCTTGGGCTAGGATTTTTTGTGCGCGTATGGCATTTTCCAAGTGTGCCGCCTGGCCTCAACCAGGATGAGGCCGCCAGCGCTTACGAAGCCTACTCCCTAGCCGAAACTGGCTGCGATAAATGGGGTAACCCCTGGCCGGCTTATTTCCCGGCGTGGGGCAGCGGGCAAAATGTGCTACTGGCCTATCTCACAGTGCCGGTGGTTAAAGCGTTTGGCCTGAGTATCTTCTCGGCCCGCCTCGTGTCGTTGCTGGTGGGCCTGCTTACACTGCCGCTGTTTTACTATGGCCTGCGGCCGATGGGGCGCTACCCGGCCTTGCTGGGGTTGCTACTGCTGGCGCTAGCGCCTTGGCACTTTATGCTTTCGCGCTGGGGTTTGGAAAGTAACCTCGCTCCCTTTTGGATGCTGCTGGGCTGTGTAATGGTAGCGCGGGCAGTTAGTACGCAGCAGCGACGCTGGATTATCCCTTCTCTTTTGCCTTTCGCCATTGCGCTGTACGCCTACGGCATTACGCTTATTATACTGCCGACGCTGTTTGCACTAGTGCTAATTGCTTTTTTTCAGCTTATTAGTCAGCGACCAGGGCCTTGGTTACTAGCAGCTTGCCTGTTCGTAGTAGTGGCGGCGCCATTTGGACTATTCATTATTGAAAACTATGTCCTGGAACACAACCTACCGTGGACCGACAAGCTGTTTTTCTCGACTCCTGTGCTGCCAGCTACGCGCCTCAGCCAAGAAAGCCATAACACCTTGCGAGATATATATGAGGTGAACAGCATGTTCGTTGCGCGGGGCTTCACTGATAGTACAGTTTATAATCAATTGCCTGGCTACCCGTTGCTACTACGGTTTACATGGGCATTAGCGGCGCTTGGAAGCTGCACGCTGCTCTACCGACTGGCAAAGTGGCGTACCCAACTGAGCAAGCGCCGGCACGAAGCAATGGGGTTGCTACTGCTAGCTTGGGCCGTGGCCTGTATTCCGCTCATTTTTTTATTTGGGCTGAATACGAACCGGGTGAATCATTTTTTCTTGCCTTGCCTGGGGCTGGCTGCCTGGTTTGTGAACATGCTCATTCGGCACTTGCGGCCGAGCACACCTAAGCAGTTTATTCGGGGGGCAGTGCTCGCCTGGTTTGTACTGGAGGGGGGGCTGGCGGCGAGTTATTACTTGCGTCACTATCCGCACGGCCCTATCAAGGAGCAGTTTAACAGTGGGTTGCCAGCGGCTTTTGCAGCTGTAAACCGCTTGCAAGGGGTGGGGCAGGTATATGTTACGCCGCACCTGCCCCTAGGGTATGTGTACACTCTCTTTTACCAGCGCTACCCGCCCGCCCAGTTTCAGCGAGAAGCGCAAGTAGGAATAGACTCGCTAGAAGGTGCTTACCAGGTCAATCGGTTTGGGCGGTATGTTTTTAATAGTCAGTATTTAGCACAAGAAGCGGCGTATGGCTACCTACTCTATAAGGATGAACTACAGGCGGCCGACCAGACTCGTAGGAAGGTATTGTTCAGCGACGAAATATGGGAAGTTGGTATAATGCTTCCTCTTCAGAATAGCGTTGAAGCGAAGGCACCCTGAACAAATAAAGAGTAAACCCAAAGCTACAGCGAGCTATAGATTGATAATTAATGCCGTTCTTTGCAGTGTTCTATTATAATGAACTTATTACACATTATTTATAAATAAAATGCAATTTGAAAAGTTGCTGCAGGCTTCTCTTTTGAGCATCAGCTTACTTGCCATGTCGGCTCCCGTTGCTTCGGCTCAGAGTGCCAATAAGTACCCTACGCCCGCTGGCCCACCCCGCAAAAAGTACATGTTTGCGCAAAAGGACCCCGAGTGCCCGGTGGTAGCTAACATTACTAAAAACACTGACGAGGACGCTGACATCACAGGCTCTTACACGCGGGTGTGCTACCGCTCGCCAGTCGAGATGCTGGCCGAAATCGACGAGCTGCGCCGCATCCATACCTGGGCCGACAGCACCTATCAGCGCCGGCTGGCCGCATTGCCGCCTGGCGGCGCGCTGCTGCTCACTATTCATCGCCAAGGCGCTAAGAACGCCGACCCTTCTGCCCTCACCCTCACGGCCCGCACCAAAGACGGCGCCGAGGTGTACACGGCCACGCCCAAGCCCGGCTCCGGCCGTTTCTTCGGCCGCGACCTGTACCAGGCACAGCAGGCCGTACCCTTTGTGAAGCCCACTGTGCCAGGGCCTTATCTATTATCAATTACAGATAGCAAGCTGCGGCAGGTATTTGAATACCAGTTGTCTATTCCGTAAAACGACCTAGGTGGTAGTTGGGGCAGGCGAGGACTTCATAAGCAACGCTATCCCAACTGCCACCTAGGGCGCGGAACTTACTTATGCAGCTGTACCCACTGCACGGCCAGTAGGGTTTTAGCATCTTGCCAAGGCTCGGCAACTAGCTGCTCGCGGGTGAAGGCTACCATTTCTAGGTGCTCGTGCTCGTCGGCTAGGCCGCCCCCGGCGCCGGTTTGGCGGCTCACCTCGGCGTAATACACCGTAATGGTTTCGCCGCTAGTGCCGGGCGAGGGCCACATTTTTACTATTTGGGTAAGCTCATCGACCTCGTAGCCTAGCTCTTCGTGCAGCTCGCGGCGCACGGCAGTTTCGGGGCTTTCGTCTTTATCTACCATGCCAGCGGCGATTTCCAGTAGGTCGGCTTCGGGGCCGACGCGGAACTGCTTCGTGAATAGATACTGTTGCTTACTCGTATCGAACACCAGCGCGGCCACAGCATGGCCTGGCTCAAAACGCTCGCGCGTTATTTCTTCTCCTTGCGGAGTGGTGGCGGTGAGTTCGGTGATTTTGAAATGCCCGTCGAATACGCGGCGGCGTTGCGTGATTTTCATAGCTTGTAAAAATAAGCGGTACCTTTGCCGCTACGGGCAGTCTGGTTGCGGACCGGCTGCCGGCCGTATATACGGCCATCCGGCCCGCCGCGTCGTAAGTGGCGCGTAAGGTGCGGGCTGTTTTATCCTGAAATTTTTTCCGACCGGGGAGCTCCGCTTGCCCCGCCCTGGGTCGCCGCTTGTTTGGCGGGCGGCCCGCCACCCCATGACGTTTACCGAACTCAACCTGATTGAGCCCATCCTGCGCGCCCTAGGCGAGGAAGGCTACACCACCCCCACGCCCATTCAGCAGCAGGCTATCCCGCAGGTGCTCGAAGGCCACGACCTGCTCGGCGTCGCCCAAACGGGCACTGGCAAAACAGCCGCCTTCTCGGTGCCCATCCTCCAGATACTGCACCAAACCGCCCTAGCCCAAAAAGGCCAGGGCCCGCGCGGGCGCGTCCGCTGTCTTGTACTCACACCCACCCGCGAGCTCGCCATCCAGATTGGCGAGAGCTTCAAAGCATACGGCCGCCACTTGCCGCAACTGCGCTCGACCGTTATTTTTGGTGGGGTAGGGCAAAACCCGCAGGTGCAAGCCTTGCAGCGCGGCGTTGAAATATTGGTGGCCACACCCGGCCGCCTGCTCGATTTGATGAACCAAGGTTACGTCAATCTGCAGCACCTTGAAGTGTTTGTGCTTGATGAGGCCGACCGCATGCTTGACATGGGCTTCATCCACGACATCAAGCGCATCCTGCCCAAGCTGCCGGCTGGCCGCCAGAGCTTGTTTTTCTCGGCCACGATGCCGCAGGCTATCAAAGAGCTTTCGGCCACCATCCTGCGCCCTAACCCCGTGCAGGTAGCAGTGACGCCCGTGTCGAGCACCGCCGACACCGTGACGCAGTCGGTGTTTTTGGTCGATAAAAATGATAAGCCCGCGCTGCTGCGCCACGTGCTGAAAGACCCCGCCATCAAGCGCGTGCTGGTATTTACCCGCACTAAGCACGGCGCCAACAAAGTAACCGAGACCTTGGAGAAGGCCCAGATTACGGCTGAAGCCATCCACGGCAACAAAAGCCAGAATCACCGCCAGCGGGCGCTGAGCAACTTCAAGGCGGGCACTACGCGCGTGCTGGTGGCTACCGATATTGCCGCCCGCGGCATCGATGTGGACGAGCTGACTCACGTCATCAACTACGAAGTGCCCAACGAGCCCGAAACATATGTGCACCGCATTGGCCGCACAGGCCGAGCGGGGGCTTTCGGTACGGCATTTACATTTGTAGAGGGTGAGGAGCGGGCCTATCTGCAAGACATTCAGAAGCTTATTCGTAAGCAGATTGATGTGGATAGTGACCATCCGTTTACCACGGCTAGCGTGGCGCCAGTATCGCTGCATGGTAGCGAGCGCATCATCCGGCCCAAAGGCCCGGCTGGTCGCCCGCCCCGCGATGGCCGCTCGGGTGGTGGCCAGGGCCGTGGTGGCGCACCGCGTGCTGCTAGTGGCCAAGGCACGCCCAACCGGGGCGAGCAGCGTAGTGGTGGGCGGCCCCAAGCGAGCGGGCGACCAGCCGCCGCGGGTAGTGCTGGCGGCGGCGAGCGCCGTTCGAGCAGCCGTCCTTGGCAAGCGGGCCGTGGCGGAAGCGAAGGTGGCAGCCGCCGTTCTTAGGTTCTGCTATCGCTAGATAGGCACAACGAGCCCTCGTAGTTATATTCGTTCCGGTTTCGCAGCCTGCTTTAGGCTGGGAGGCCGGAACGTCTTTTTGTGTGGCAGCCGGAAACAAAAATCGGCTGGCATCGCTTCTAGCAGAAGCTATTTGTTTAACTAGTAGCCTTTCAGCCCATGACTTCTCGCGTTTCTCTTCCGTTGATTCAGGCCCTGCGTGACACGGCCCGCCGCTTGGCCGCCGAGGCTCCGTACCAGTGGGGCCATATGGGCAGCTGCAACTGCGGCCACTTGGCCCAAACGGTAACGTCCCTCACTAAGGCCGAGATTCATACCCAAGCCTTGCAGCGCTACGGCGATTGGGAGCGCCAACTCATCGATTACTGTCCTACCAGCGGTCTACCTTTCGACCAGACTATCGACGAAATGCTGGCACTGGGCTTCTCGCGGCAGGATTTGACCCACCTAGAAAAAATCTCCGACCCGGCCGTGCGCTTGGCCATCCCGTTTGAGCGACGCAATGCGTTGCGTCATAACCAGCGCGATGATGTTGTGCTGTACTTGCGCACCTGGGCCGACTTACTCGAGCAGCGTCTGCTTGACACCTTACCCCTGCCCGAGGTAGCTGAGACGGCCGCCTTGCATAGCTAGCAACTCAATAAACGCAGCGAGGCCTCTACACGCAAAAGCCCCGACTACTAACCAAGTAGTCGGGGCTTTTGCATGTAGAGGCCTCGCTGCGCTAGCCTAGTGGCTCAGGCACTAGCGGCGGCAAGGGCTTAGTAGTTGACGTTGCTGCGTTGCGCTTCGCGGTAGCCTTCGGTGCGGTGTTCCCGCTTGTAGGCCGCATCGGCGCTCGGGTCTTTCTCCGCATCGGGAGCAACCGAGCAGGCAGCGGTGAGGAACAGGGCCGCGCTGGCGGCCAGCAGCAAGGAGTAGGTGCGCAGACGTTTCATGCCGCGAAGGTAAGCCGTAGCCGCCAAACGATGCCTACAAACTTGGCGCAATTTGTGAGTAGTAGCTGACGGCAGGAAGTGTAAACAGTGCCGTTGTGCCGGTCTGTCTGCTATCACTGCTAGCCCGTAGGAATGGCTGGTTGCCCATCTGCTAGCAGGTAGCAGCTAGTAGCAGTGTTGGTATCTAGTTGCACTGTCTTGACTTGGCGACTTTGAGATGATAGCAAGGTTAATTGCTCACCAAGCAGCCATCTCAGTCTCTGCATTTGCTCGGTAGCTGCGAATACTATTGGCTGAATGATAATTGTTTTTTTTGAGTAAAGACAGGTGATTGGAATATTAGCAAAAGTTAGGTGTGAGCAATAGGTTGTTGTCGCATATTGGTTAAGGATTATTCTTGCACGAAAAAAATATCAAGTACAGCGTCTGATTAAGCATATTTTGCTTAAAACAATTCTTTTGATTGATGTATATAAGTGCCTGATAGAAAGAAGTAAAAGAGTAGAAAAAGGCGTTGATATAAGCCATGAATAAGTATGCAAATTTCGTTGTGCTATTTAAAGAGGCTTGATGTGGTGGGGTATGCGTGATTTATTATGTATCATGCCCAGTATAGGAGCTATATTTCTTTAAATAGAACGCTATAAAATTATAACTAAATTTGGATAGGCAACGGTCAATAACATTAGCCTAGAGCTGGGTGAATGCGTAACGGGCCTGCGCTTAGGTAGCATTACAAGCTACCTAAGCGCAGGCCCGTTTAAGATAAAAATAGGTAAGAGAGGAGCCTAGGTTCTACCGCTGCCGCGCGGGAAAACATGCTGCTAGATTTGTAAATACCAACGTATTTTTCCTGGTCCCACAACTCGTAGTAGGGACTAGGTAGCAGACTAGACTAATAGCCTTCGGGTAGATAATCGCTGAATGAGCCATCACGGTAGAAGATGACAATGCGGCGAATAGCCTTGCCTGGCTCACCTAAGAACGATAAGGCTGCCGCTGGGTGTGGGGCAGGCGCAGGCACTTCGGTATTGGCTGCTGGGGCAGATACCTCTGCAGCGGTAGTCGGGCTCTCAGCAGCGCCTAGGTCTTCATAAGGGGCAGGGGCTGGGGGCAACTGAACTGCAACCGGCGCTACTGCTGGTGCTGGCTTACTAGCAGGAGTAGGAGGCACAGGAGCAGTAGGTGGAACTTGGCTAGGCAGCACGGGCGCAATAGGCATAGCATCGGCCGCTGGTGGCGTGAGGGGAGATGCCTCAACGCTAGCCAAGGTAGCAGAGACCGCAGCGGTAGCTCCGGGCCGGAACCTAGGGGGCTGGTTATAGTTGCCAGGACGGGATACCGGCGTTGGCCGGGCTGCGGCCACTGGGTTAGGGGCGGGGGCTGGCGGCGTAGCAACGGCTACTGGTGGGGGCGGAGCTACTGAAACAGGAGGCTGCACTACTTCTGGAGCACTTGTGGCGGGGCCAGCAGCAGGTGGGGCCGTAGCTGCCAGCATGGGGCCAGTACCGGCAAGCAGCCAAGGCAGCGATATATTGGGAAAAGCACCAATAATCTTCTGGACTACTTCTAGACTGGGCTTATTACGCTCGCTGAGGATATGGCTGATAACCGGGCGGCCAACCCCGATAAGGTCAGCAAACTGAGTAGGGCTAAGCTGACGGTCTTCTAGCAGTTCGCGGATGCGCGTAATCATAATGATAGTTTACTTCAATGCAAAGATGCACATAAGTAAACAAATAGCGACTGTTTATATATGTTATTGCTAAGAGATGCGTTGTTTACATATAGACGTAATGCCTTAACATATGTATACGATAGCTGATTTGACTGATGTATACATATGTAATTTAGAGATATTGGACATGAGTGGTACATATGTTATTAGACGCTTTATGGTTTTAATTCATAAGAGTATACTTTTGTGTGAAGTATATTAGCAGGTAATAATCACCAAAAGAGTAGCTGCATAATCATAAAAAAATAGGGCCACCTCACTGGAGCATGCCAGATGAAGTGACCCTATTTTTTTAGTGTAAGCGGTTCCTGTAAGGCCGCTGTGCTTACAGATTAACTCTGCTCGAAGTACTCTTTAGCGAGCGCTTTGTCATGACCATAAATGTCGTTTCGGAAGTGAACGTGGCCGTCGGCATCGGCCCAGGCGGTGAGGTACACTAAGTATACGGGTAGCTTTTCCTTGAGAGTAATGTACTTCTCGCGACGCTGTGCAATGGTGTCCTGGATGGTCGCCTGGTCCCACTGTGAGTAGTCACGAAGCAGGTAGGTGGCCAGCTTCACGGGCTCCTCCACGCGCACGCAGCCGTGACTGAAATTGCGCGCCGTTTGCGAGAACAACTCGCCGTGCGGCGTGTCGTGAAGGTAGATGTCGTTCGAGTTTGGGAAGATGAATTTTACTTCCCCTAGGTCATTCTTGGGGCCCGGCCGGCGGCGTAGCGTGTACTTGAAAGTAGCCGGCGTCACGTTGGCCCAGTCTACCGTGGAGGGGTCGATGACGGTAGCGCGCCGGCCGTACCCCTTCACTACTTCCATGTCGAGGCGGTCGAGGGTACCCTGTGGGTTCTCGGCCAGCTTATAGCGAAGCTCTTTATCGATGATGCTAAAGGGTACGTTCCAGTAGGGTGACAGTACCACATATTCCATCTTGTCGGAGAACACGGGCGTTGCGTTGAGGGTCTTGCCCACGATGACGCGCATGGTCATGACGGGCTTGTGCTCTTCGTAGACGTAGAGGCGATACTCCGGAATATTGACCAGCAAGTAGTCGGGCTCGAACTTCTTGGGTAGCCACCGCCAACGCTCCATGTTCAGGATAACTTGGTTGATGCGGGCGCTAAGCGGCACGTTGAGTTGGCGCAACGTTTCGCCATTTACGATGCCCGTAGGCGGTAGACCAGCATCGCGCTGAAAGCCTTTCACGGCGTCTACTAATTCCGAATTATAAACTTCCGCTGCTGTGGGCGCGGGCTCTTTATTTACTACTGGCAGGGCTTGGCCCGGTGCAGTAGCTGGGGCTGTGGGACCCGCCGTTTCGCTGCCGAGCAGACGCTGGCGAAGCAGTCCTACTACGGGCGAAGTCTGGCCAGGACGCAGATTGGTAGAGGCCGGCAGGGTAGGCCAGCCACCCGCTTGCTGGCGCGAGCGCAGCAAAGCCAGCGCCTTCTTTAGGTGGTCGTACTCGGGGTGCAGGGGGGCAAAGTCGTAGTACGGATACGTGCTTTCACGCTCACGCAGAATGGTGAGCAGTGCCCGGTCAAGCTTGATTTTATTGCGCTTTACTTTCCACGCATCGTTCTTGGTATCGCGCGGATTGGCCACGCCCCGGTAATAATCCGAGGCCCAATTGAAGTACGTGCCCGAAAGTGCCACGTCTATTTGACGTTCCAATTGGTTACGACGCGTCGAATCCTGGACAGTTTTGAATTCTGCCAGTAGCTTAGTTAACCCATTGTCTTGATACCTCTTAGGGTCAAGGCCATCATCTTTTGCTTTAGCGATGACATTGAGTAGTGTCTGGGCCTGGGGCACCAGCTGGTGGTCCTTAAACCACCCTAGGCGGAACTGCCGCTCGCGGTAAAACTTGCGAGCCCAGCGCTCCTGCGCTTTAAAGCGGGCGTTGGTTTGCATAGCCCGGATGACAAAGACACTATCAAGATGCGGCGCAGGCCCCGCCGTGGCGATGCCCTGCTTGATGCCGCCGGCAGTGGGCGTGCCAGTTTGGTCGCCGCTGCCGCCGCACGACGTCAGCAATCCTGACAGGCTGAGCAACCCCAGCCAGAAGGCAAGTACTAAAAAATTAAAACGAAACTTGAGATACATTGAAGCAAGAAAAAACCGGGCCGTAGCCCAGCAAAGGTGAACGCGAATGGTAGCGTTTACTGAGCGGCCGGTAGGTAGGTTGCCTGAGCACAGTGGCAAGCCTAGGTGCAAAGTACGCGCCAGAAAGTGCTATTGCTAGTAAACCCAACGTTGAGGCAGAATTAATCTCAAGGCACGGGGTGCTGGCGGGCGGCTGGGCCGCTGCCTCGTGCTTGCTATTGGCTTGGCCGGAGGAGCCTACTGGGCGAGAAGACGACTCGTTGGACTCTCGGGCCGAGGCCAGCTTTCAGGCCGCCACTGCGAGCCCCCGCGCTGCCAACAAGACTGGGGCAACCTCGCCGGGCCCTAGGTGTTCGTATAGCAGAGTTTTCTTGACTGCTCTCAATTTTCTTCCGCATGGCTCCTCTTGCTTCGCCGGTGTCCCCGGCCGCTCCCCTCGCTTCGGACCCCCACAGCTACGCCAGCCAAGGCACGCAGCTGGTCCGCCACCTGCGCCTGTACTTGGCCGTTGACTTCGCTCAGCGCACGCTGGTGGGCACCGCCACTTGGCTGCTCACGGCGCCAGCAGGAGCAGCTGCGGCTGGCCACCTAGCAGAGGCAGCGCTCGTGTTGGACACCCGTGACTTGCTTCTTGAAAGTGTGAGCCTAGGGGAAACCACCAACGGCCCGGCCGCTGCCTATACTCTTGGCGCAGCTGATAACGTGCTCGGACAGGCCCTGCGCATTCAACTGCCAGCGGGCACCGCGGCGGTAACTATTAGCTATCGCACTGCGCCCGCCGCGGCAGCCTTGCAATGGCTGAACCCTGCCCAAACGGCCGGCGAGTTCCCGTTCCTCTTCACGCAGTCGCAAGCCATTCTGGCGCGCACTTGGCTGCCGTGCCAAGACTCGCCGGGTATCCGCTTTACCTATGAAGCCACCGTGGAAATCCTCGGCCCAGAGCGCGGGCAGCTGCTAGCACTGATGAGTGCTGAGAACCCACAGCACACCGCCGCTGATGGCCGCTACCAGTTTCGAATGGAGCAGCCTATTCCGGCTTACCTCATGGCGCTGGCTGTGGGGCGGCTCGACTTTGCGCCGCTTAGCGAGCGCACCGGCATCTACGCCGAGCCGGCCACGCTGGCGCGAGCTACTTATGAGTTTGCCGACCTAGAGCAGATGGTAATCGCCGCCGAACAATTGTATGGCGCATACCGCTGGAAGCGCTACGATTTACTTGTGTTACCACCTAGTTTTCCATTTGGCGGCATGGAAAATCCATGCTTAACATTTGTTACGCCAACAATTCTGTCGGGTGACCGCAGTCTTACTAGCTTGGTGGCACACGAGCTAGCGCACTCGTGGAGTGGTAACCTGGTTACAAATGCAACCTGGAATGATTTCTGGCTCAATGAAGGCTTTACGGTGTACTTCGAGCGCCGCATCATGGAGCACTTATATGGAAGCACTTACGCTGACATGCTGCAAGTGCTAGGCGAGGCCGACTTGCACCATACAATTGGTGAACTCGGTGCTACCAGCCCAGCTACTCACTTGCGGTTGCACCTAGCCGGTCGTGACCCCGACGATGGCCTCAACGATATTGCTTATGAGAAGGGCTGCTTACTGCTGCTAGCCCTTGAGCAGCTGGTGGGGCGCCCGCGCCTCGACGCTTTTATTAAGGAGTACTTCGCGCGGTTCAGTTTTCAGAGCATGGATACGACCACGTTTATCGACTACCTGCAGCAGCAGTTGCTCGGCCCTGAGCCCGGCCTAGCCGAGCGCTTGAACCTAGGTGCCTGGGTCGACGGCCCCGGCCTGCCGGCCAATGCACCCGTGGCGCACTCGGCGCGGTTCGACGCGGTGGATGCTGTGCTGGCCCAGTTCAGCGCGGGCACGCCGGCCGCCGCACTAGTGCCGGCTACTGCTGAGTGGAGCAGCCACGAGTGGGTGCACTTCCTGCAAGGCTTGTCGCCGACGCTGCCCCCGGCCGAGCTAGCGGCGCTCGACGCAGTTTTTCATTTCACGGCCTCAGGCAACGCCGAGCTGCTGGCGACGTGGTTTCCGCTGGCGCTGCGAGCCGGGTACGCGCCGGCCGATGCAGCACTCACCAGTTTTCTCTTGCACGTGGGGCGGCGCAAATTTTTGGTGCCGTTGTACCGGGCTTTGTTGGCTACGCCCAATGGCCAGGCGCGGGCCCAGGAGATTTACCGGCAAGCGCGGCCCAACTACCATTCGGTGGCGACGAGCACGCTCGATGTATTGCTGGCATAAGGCTTGCCCTAGGGTGGCAGCCGACGCTAGGGGCCGCTAGTGACGAGTTCCTATTTTGTAGAACCTAATTTTGCAAGCTTAACCAGCTAGCTATCGTACGTTGAAAAATCTTATTCCTCGCGGCAAGCTTATCGCCGTAGGCGGCAACGAAGACAAGGGTACTTATCCGACCACGCGCAGCAAACGCAAGTATTACCTTAATTTTTTTGAGCTCGGCATCCTCAAGCGCGTGGTGAGCGAGTCGGGCAAGGACGACCCGCGCATTGAAGTCATTACGACGGCCTCGATGATTCCGCAGGAGGTGGGCCCTATTTATACGGCCTCGTTTGCTATGCTCAATTGTCACAACGTGGGCATCATGGACATTCGCACCCCCGAAGACGCTCGCCAGCCCGAGTACCTAGAGCGCCTGCTGGCCGCCGACGTAGTGATGATGTCGGGCGGCAACCAGTCGCGTTTGCGCGAGATGTTTGCCGAAACTGATTTCCTGGATACGCTGCTGCGCCGCTACTACGCCGAGCCCGACTTCGTGATTGCGGGTACCAGCGCCGGGGCCATGGCCATGTCGCAGCACATGATACGCGGTGGCTCGGTGCCCGATGCCCTGCTTAAGGGTGCCGTAAAGATGGGCGTGGGCCTTGGGCTGCTGCCATCGGCCATTATCGACTCGCACTTTGTGAAGCGCGGGCGCTTCGGCCGTCTTCTCGAATCGGTGGCTTTGTACCCCAAGCTCATCGGCATTGGCCTAGGGGAGGACACGGGCGTGCTCATCACCGAGGGCCACTTGGTCGAGACTATCGGCTCGAACCTAGTCATTATTATGGATGGCCACGACATCGTGCACAATAATGCAGCCGCGGCCAAAAAGGGGACTACGCTCTCTATCGAAAACGTGCGCATGCATGTGCTCGCCAAAGGCAACGTGTACTGCATCACGGAGCGCAAGTTTTACGTGAACAAGCAGGCCGTAGGTGTGGCGGTGGAGTAGCAGCTTACGCTATGGCACAAAAAACGGATGCCCTGATACCCTAGGTATCAGGGCATCCGTTTTTTGTGCCATAGCAGGAGATTATCACTTATTGGCTGAGCAGCATGGCTCGGCACTCCATAAACCGCTCGATGAGCCGCTCGGGCTGTTGCTCGTCGAACTCGCCAAAGCCTAGCACGAAGGCCGGGCTGGGCTGCACAAACCGAATGGCCTGGTTTACGGCATCGAGGTAAGGCTGCAGGCGCGCTGGCTCGCCATCGGCGTTGGCTAGCTCGGCATCCCAGCGCAGCGGGGCGGGGCCCTTGCGTACCAAAAAGGGCAGCACAAACGGGATGTAGTGACTGAAAACGGGGTTCTCGGGGCTGGTAAGCCGCGTATCGGGCCACACGTGAAACTCGCTAAACGAGGCGGGCGGCGCCACCACAAAGCGCGCCTGCTCGTCGGCCATGGCCTCAAACAGCGCCGCGCGGTCAGGCTGGGCATATAGCTGCGCGTAGGCGGCGTACCACACCGTCACACCTGCCGGGTTCACGAGCTGGTAGGGGTGAAACGAGCTGGCTAGCCCCACGCCACCGTGCTCCCCAATAACCAAGCGATAAAGCTGCCCAAAGCGCTCGAGGTCGGTCGACTGCTGGTAGGGGTTGTTGGTGAGGCCGTAGAGGTAGAAGCTGGCAAAATCGGTGAGCGAGGGTAGCGCAGCCGGGTTGGGGGCAGAAGAATGAGCAGGCATAGCAAAAGCACGAAGCAGATACGGGCGCAAAGTTGGGCAAAAGTTTGGCGCCATCACGCAATGAGCCTCAGCGGGCCACCAAGCGCCATTGCGCTTAGTGGCCCGCTGAGGCTCATTGCGTGCCCTAGGTAGAGCAAGCGTATTGTTTAGTTACGAAGCAGGCGCAACGATTGGTGCGTATCAGCCCCCGTAATGACGACCACGTAGGCCCCAGCAGGGAGGCCTTGCACATCGAAGGGGTGAGCTTGGCCACCTAGGAAAGCACGCGTAAGCAGTACCCGGCCAGTGAGGTCCAGCACCTGGGCCTGGTACACGCGCGGCGCCAGGCTGGTCAGGTCGAGTGTAGCCGCGCTGCCGCGCGTGGGAGTGGGGTAGAGGGCCAGCGCTGCCGTCCCAAATGACACCGTGCGCACAGTGCTATAGGTAGCTTGGCCATCGGTGTCTACCTGCCGCAGGCGGTAGTACACCACGGTGGCACCTAGGCGGCCGGCCGCGGCATCGTCGAAGCGATAGCCAGTAGCCGCCGCGTGGGTACCCTGGCCTTTCACAGTACCTAGGGCCGCAAACGTGGCCCCATCGAGCGAGCGCTCCACCACAAAGTGGTCGTTAGTAGTTTCCGACGCGGTGGTCCAGGTGCAGGTGGCGGCGGGGCCCGTAGCTTGTACCTCGAAGGCCGTCAAGCTCACGGGCAGCGGCGTCGGCGCAACCGATACGATGCCAAAGGGCGAAAACGAGGTGATGTGCGCGCGCGTGATGGCTAGGCTGCCGGTCGTAGTGCCCGTAGTAGTGCCCCATTCATCGGCTGTGGTGTGCTGGTCCCAGGCACCGTTGGCGTAGAGATAGTGGATGAGGTGCGCCTGGTCTTGCACAAAGTCGCCCGTGGCATCGGCGCCGTTGAATTGTAGGGTCAGCGACAAGTCCGAGCCGCCGGGCACTTCCTCACTCACCAGCCAGGTTTTGTTTACGCTTAGCTCATTGCGGGCGGTGCCGCTGCCAGCTTCGGTTGTGCTGCTGTAGCTATTATATAGATTGGAAAGCATGCGCACCCCAAAAATATCTTCCGAGTTGAGGGCTGTTTGCAGCAAGGTGGCCGGCGTGTAGGCCGTGGCCGTGGTGGTAGGGGCACTCACACCCACCGGAAACACGATGCCCACGCCGTTGCCAGGTACCGAAATGCGGAGCCGGCCCGTGCCACCCGCCACGATGTAGCTGCTGGCCGAGGCGCCCCGCACAATGTTGGCGTTGTACTTCATTCCGTTGCTTAGGCTGTCGCGGCGCACCAGGGTTAGGTCGTAGCTACCCAAGGAAAGGCTGCACAAGTCTCTGAGCCGGACACTGCCGTTCACGATAACACTACCCGCTAAGGATTTGGTAGTTGGGCCAGAGGCAGTGGCCCCCGTAATGACTAGGTTGCCGTAGCTCTGCGGGATAATGGTAGTCGAAGTACCGCTGTTGTATTCAACGGTGCTGGTCGTGCTCAGCGACCCTAGCGCGAAGGTGCGCGTCGGGTTGGTATTACGGATAATAAGCTTGGAGCCATCCGATACGTCGATGGTGCCCTCGATATTCTTGTTAAACTGTAGGTAAAGCTGCCCCGGCACGGCTGCGGTGCTCGTAGTGGCCGTAGCTGGCAGGCCTACTACTATCTTCGAGTTGGCGCCGCTCACTTTCCAGGTAGCCAAAATGCCCGAGCCCGTGGCCTTCGAGGAAATACGGTCGGTGGCAGTGCCGCCGAGCACGTAAAAGGTTTGGTTATCGGCGTCGAAGCTAGTGGGGGCTGTGCCCGAGCCATCCATATTCTGGCCCCAGGTAGCCAAAGCGTCCAAGTCGCCGTTGCCTTTAGCATAGTAGACGTTGGTTTCGGGCGTCACCACCACATCGTCGATGCTCAGGCCGTTGCCATTAGTCTGGTTATTAAGCGTGTAGCCCCAGCGAATCATAATTTCCTGGCCGGGCAGTAGGTTGATGCCCGCCAGTGTAGTTTGGCGCACCCGGCGGTTAGCCGCCGCGTTGCCGTCGCGGCTCGCGATTACGGTGGCCGTTGAGGGGGCATCTACTTGCAGCGGCGCAATAGTTTGCCAGGCGCCTGTCCTTTCTAATAGGTTTTCGATAGTGGTGCCCACCGGGGCCGTGAGGTACGACACCGAGACGCTCGCCGCGTCTTGCCGACCCGAGTTGTACCACTGCTCCATAGCATACTGCACCTCTAGGTTCTTGATGGTGACGGTGGAGTTATTCTTAAACCGAATACCCACGTACCCAACGCCATCGGCCGTAGTAGTAGCCGCGATACCTCCCAACGAGCGGTCGGTGCTAGTGCCCGTAGTGCCCGCGTAGCCAAAGTGGTAGTAGTTGGCGTAGATGTTAGAGCCATCGTTTGCCCCAATACTGGTAGGGCTGTAGGCGGCAGTGTAAGGCAGCGTGCCAAACTCGGCTTGGGCGTAAACTTCTGGAATGGCGGTCAGCTGGTTGCCAGTCAAACCCACGGTGCCGCTTAAGCTGTTGAAATTCTGCTTATAGGGCATCAGTGCCCCATCGGTGAAAAGGTACTGGGCACTGGCACTGCTAGCAAGTAGACTGGCTCCGGCCGCTAAAAAGAACGTATTGAATAGCTTCATGAAGAGATAAGAGAATGGATAAAATTGTATTATCCATTTATTAGACACTTTTCCATTTATTGGACAAATATACCTCGTTAGCTAAGCGTTGTGCTTATAAAAACGTTTTAGTAGCTCATAAAAGTTATTTTAGTAGCATTGTATTGGTCTGTTTATATTAATTGTTGAAATTGTTAATAGTATTATTTTTATAAAATTTATCTTGGCTCTGAATTTGGGTAAGATTTAGAAGTAGGGTCGTACTTGAGCGTTGCTGAGGAGTAAAATGGGCAGCGGTCCTTGCTAGGTTGGCCGGCGGGCAGCCAACACGGGCAGTACCTTCGCGGGGCCGTTTTATCGGCTAGCGGCAAGGCTGCTCCTACTCTTTGACTATGCGAAAACAAGTATGCCCTCTGGGGCTGTGGTTGGTAGCGCTGCTTTGGCTGACCCTAGGGCCGGCCCGCGCCCAAGTCCGCGTTACACTCAGCGGCACCGTGCAGGATGCTACCTCGGGCGAAAATCTCACCGGCGCCACCGTGCGGGTGCGCGAGCTGCCCGGCGTGGGCACCGGCGCCAATGCCTACGGCTTCTATACGCTCACCGTGCCAGCCGGCTCCTATACCCTAGAAGCCAGCTTTGTAGGCTACGCCACCCAAACGCGCCAGCTCACCCTAGGCGCCAGCCAGCGCCTCGACTTTAAGTTGAAGCCCGGCGGCAGCGAGCTGAACGAGGTGGTAGTGACCGGCCGCAGCGCTGAAGCCAACATCAGCAAGGCGCAGATGGGCGTGGAAACGCTCGACCTCAAGCAGGTGGCTAAGGTGCCGGTGCTGTTTGGCGAAAAGGATGTGATAAAGACACTGACCTTGCTGCCGGGCATCAAAACGGCGGGGGAGGGCAGCAGCGGCTTTTCAGTACGCGGTGGCGCTGTGGACCAAAACTTGATTTTGCTAGATGAGGCGCCCGTCTACAATGCCTCGCACCTGCTGGGCTTCTTCTCGACCTTCAACTCCGACGCCCTCAAGGACCTCACCGTGTTTAAGGGTGGCATGCCAGCGCAGTACGGCGGCCGGCTATCGTCGGTGGTGGATATCAAGATGAAGGACGGCAACAACCAGACGCTGCACGGCAGCGGCGGCATCGGGCTCATTGCCTCGCGGCTGGCCCTGGAAGGGCCGCTAGTGAAGGGCAAGGGTTCGTTTTTGGTGGCGGCCCGGCGCACCTATGCCGACGTGTTTTTGAAGCTTTCGAGCAACGAAACCACCAAGAATTCCAGCCTTTATTTCTACGACGTAAACGCCAAGGCTAACTATGCGCTCAACGACCGCAACCGCATCTACCTCAGCGCCTACCTCGGGCGCGATGCCCTAGGGCTGGCCAATACCTTTGGGCAGTACTACGGCAACCAGACGGCCACGCTGCGGCTCAACCATTTGTTCAGCGACCGGGTGTTCTCCAATACCTCGCTCATTTACAGTAAGTACGACTACCGAATTGATATTACGGCCAACGCTAGCAACTTCGTTATCAAGTCCAAAATTCAGGACCTGAACCTCAAGCAGGACATGGAGTTTACGCCCAGCGCTACTCAGACGCTGCGCTTCGGGGCCAACGCCATTTACCACACCATCACGCCGGGCTATGTCACGGCCGATGCGGGCTCGGCGGTGAACGGCACCGCCGACCGCACCAACTACTCGCTCGAAACGGCAGCCTATGCCTCGCACGAGTGGCAGGCCGCGCCGCGGCTCAACTTCACCACCGGCCTGCGCCTTTCGGGCTTTAGCCTCCTAGGCCCCGGCACCTACTCGACCTACGACGCGGCCGGCAACGTGCTCGCCGCCACCAACTACCCCACCAAGGGAGAGTTTCTAAAGACCTACGTGCGCCTGGAGCCACGCTTCTCGGCCAGCTTCCAAGTCAATGAAGGCAGCACCGTGAAGGCCAGCTATGCCCGCAACGTGCAAAACCTGCACTTGCTCAGCAACTCCAGCACTTCGCTGCCCACCGACCTCTATGTGCCCACCACCTTCAACGTGAAGCCCGAAACGGCCGACCAAGTGAGCCTAGGGTACTACCGCACGCTGGGCCCTGAGAAAGGCTACTCGTTCACCGTAGAAACCTACTACAAGGCGCTGGGCAACCAGATTGACTACCGCGATGGCACCCAGTTGCGCGGCAACTTCGACTTGGAGGCCAGCCTGCTCTACGGCAAGGGCCGGGCCTATGGCGTTGAGTTTTTGGTGCGTAAAGATGTGGGCCGCCTCACCGGTTGGGTAGGCTACACGCTCAGCAAGTCGGAGCGCCGGTTTACTGAAATCAACGGCAATACTTGGTTTAACGCCCGCCAGGACCGGCCGCACGACGTATCGCTAGTAGCTATTTACCAGCTCAATAGCAAGTGGACCTTCTCGGGTACCTTCCTGGCTAGCACTGGCAACGCCGTAACCTACCCCGTGGGCAAGTACGAGGTGGCTGGCCAGGTGGTAAGCCTCTACGGCCAGCGCAATGCCGACCGCCTGCCTTACTACCAGCGCCTCGACCTAGGGGCCACCTACGAGAAGCCCAACCAAGAAGGCCACCGCTTCCGCAGCAGTTGGTCGTTCTCCATTTACAACGCCCTAGGGCGCGAAAACCCTTACAGCATCAGCTTCCGGGCCGACCCCAACGACGCTACCAAAACCCAGGCCGTGCAAACGGCCCTGTTTCGGATGGTGCCCTCGGCCACGTACAATTTCAGCTTCTAAGCCTTATGCTACCAGTCTTTAAAAAAAGCGGCCAGCTCAGTCTGACAACTTATAAAAGTTGCGTGGGGGCTTTGGCCGCTGGTGCCCTGCTGCTAGCCAGCACCGGCTGCGAAAAGATAGTTGACCTCAACCTCAAAACTTCGACTGCGCAGCTCGTTATCGAAGGCAACCTGGTAGATGACAACCAGCCCTGCCAGGTCAGCATCAGCCGCTCGGCCAACTACACCGATACTAATACGTTTGAGGCAGTGCGCGGGGCCACCATCACGCTGGCCGATAATGCGGGCGGCCTCGAAACGCTACGCGAAACTGCTACGCCCGGCCGCTACCTAGGTGCCACCCTGCGGGGCGTGCCGGGCCGCACCTATACGCTGCGCGTCGAAACCGATGGGGCCGCCTACGTGGCCACTTCGCGGCTGCCCGCCCCGGTGGTGCCATTTGAGAAGCTAAGCACCCAGCTCAGTGCGTTTGGCACCGATAATATTCAGGCGGTGGTAGACTACACCGACCCGGCCGGCAAGGGCAACAGCTACCTATTTCGGCAGTACCGCAATGGCAAGCTTAACAACGCCATCTTCGTGCAGAACGACGAGTTCACCGACGGCAACCGCATCAGCCAGGTGTTGCGCACGCGCAGTAGCAGCAGCACCGACCCCAACGAGCTTGACAAGCTGAAAGCTGGCGACAGCCTACGGGTGGAGATGCAGAACATCGACCCCGGCGTGTACGAGTATTTCCGCACCCTCACCTTGATTCTCACGGCTGGGGGCGCGCCTACTACCACGCCCGCTAACCCCAAATCAAACTTTTCGGGTGGCGCGCTGGGCTATTTCAGCGCGCATTCGCGCCGGGTGCTCACCATTAAAGTACCCTAGGGCGCTAGCGGGCGTCCGCGCTATTGCTAATAAAGGCTAGGCGCTTACTGTCTGGCGACCACGAAGGCGTGTTGATAGTGCCTTGGCCGCCATACAAGTAGGCAATGACCTTGGGCTGGCCCGTGCCCCCGATAGGGAGCAGGCGCAGGTACACGTGCTTATAAAAAGGGTGGTCGCTGGCCGGCACTTCTTCTTTGAGAAAGGAAATAAAAACCAGCCATTTACCATCGGGCGACACGTGCGGAAACCAATCTTGGTAATCGCCCGAGGTCACGGCCTGCTGCTGGCTGCCATCGGCGCGCATGCGCCAGATTTGCATGGGCCCGTTGCGGTTTGAGTTGAAATAAATGTACTGGCCGTCGGGCGTGTACTCGGGGCCATCGTCGAGGCCCGCGGCGGTGGTAAGGCGCACTTCGGGCCCGCCCGCGGCCGGCACGCGGTAAATGTCAAAGTTCTGGTTGCGCTCGCCCGTGAAGAGCAGGTGCTTGGCATCGGGCGACCAGCTATGCAGGTAGGAGGGGCCGCGGGGCGTAAGCTGGCGGGGCTGGCCACCGGTGGCCGGCACAATGTACCCAATAGAACCGCCCAGCGCCTCCACGCCGCTGCTGAGGCCCAATTGCTTGCCATCGAAGGAAAGCACGTGGTCATTATTGTTGTTCTTGACGTCGCCGGTGGGCAGCACACTTGGCCGCCGCGTAGCTAGGTCAAAGTTATAGATGAGGCCGTCGCTGTTATAAATCAAACTCTTGCCATCGGGTCGCCAATTGGGCGCTTGCAAGGAAACGGGCGCAGAATAAATAATGTCGCGCTTGCCAGTAGCAAGCTCTAGCAGTTCGAGGTGGCTGCCTAGGTACTGCCGGTAGGGTACCAGGCTTGCGGGCGCGGGCACTACCAGGCGCACGTCGCTGAACGTAGCTTTTTCGGTCACGGCCGCGTTGTGGGCACACACAAACAGGCCCACATATACCTCAGCGCCTAGGTCGAGGTCGGCCACCTGTGCCGTCACAAAGGGCTGGCCAAACTGGGCCACGCGCATTGTGAAAGTAGTGCCCACGCGCTCAAGCTGCACCACATCGGCGTGGGTGATAGCTGCCTGGGTTTCGGCGGTAGCGGCCCCAGCCGTGCGGCGGTATTGCAGCGAAGTCAGCCCATCGCCGTGCACGGCCACACACACCTGGGGCGAATTGCTAGCGAGGCTCTGGCGTACCATCCAGCCCATTTTGCGGTGCGGCTCCACGCCGCGGCCCACCAGCGCGGCGCGGGCGTAGAGAATAAAATCGCCAGTGAGCTTTTTATAGACATAGTGCAACTCGTCGTGCTCGCCCCACACGTTGGCGCCCGAGCCCGTGACTACGTACTGCTGCGTGGCGGCCGCGTAGGTCGCTGTGCCCGGCCTAGCTGCGGAGCCTATGTCCTGTTGCCCCTCAAAAACGCCTAACTGCTGTGCCGAGGCGTGCAAAAAAGCAACTAGCCCGAGAGCCACCAAAAAAAATCTTTGCGCAAAAGCTACCATATAAGGCGGGGCTGGGTGGGAAAAGAAAAGGATGGAAACTAGCCAGTGCGGCTCAGCCAGCGCCGAGGCTACCGCTGGCCACAGCTACTACGTGTATTGCTAGCTGCTTAGCTACTTGCGCGGGGTGGGGCATCGGGTTTGGCCGCGCGCCGCTAGCTTGCGTACCCCAGTTTCCACTTAACCCCCTCATGAAACGTATTTTCCTACTGCTACTTATTGGTAGCTACCTAGGCTTTGGCCCAAGCGCCACTGCCCGCCCGCTGGCCGCTCGCCCCACCTACTTCGAGCTGAAAGTGTACCACCTCAAAACGGCCCGCCAAGTGGCGGTGGTCGATAGCTTCTTGCAGCACCAGTATGTGCCGCAGCTGCACGCCGCGGGCGTCGGCACGGTGGGCGTATTTAAGGCCATCGGCAACGACACGGCCGTCGACAAGCGCATCTACGTATTCACGCCCTTTGCCTCGCTGAGCCAGTGGGAAAAGCTGCGCCAAACCACCGCCCCCAAGCTGCTGGCGGCTGGTGGCAGCTTCGAAAACGCACCCTATAATAATCCTGCCTACGGTCGCCTCGAAACCATCTTCCTCAAGGCGTTCGACGAAATGACCGCGCTCACCGCTCCCAAGCTCACAGCCCCTAAGGCCGAGCGCGTGTATGAGCTGCGCAGCTACGAGGGCGCGAGCGAAAAAATCTTCCGCAATAAAATGCAGATGTTCAACGCGGGTGGCGAAATCAAGCTCTTCAACCGCCTAGGCTTCAATGGTATATTCTACGGCGAGGTCCTGTTCGGCGCTAAAATGCCGAACCTCATGTACATGACTTCCTTTGCCAACAAAGCTGACCGCGAAGCGCACTGGAAAGCCTTCGGCGCCGACCCCGAATGGAAGCGCCTGTCGGCCCTGCCCGAGTACCAAAACAACGTGTCGCACATCGACATCACCTTCCTGCAGCCTGCCAACTACTCCGACCTGTAAGGCTACAGTAGAAAACTAAAATCCCCTCCTGCTGCGCTTGCCACAGCAGGAGGGGATTTTGGTTTTTTAAGAATATGATTTAAAACTTGTCGTCGTTCACTTCCAGCCAGAAGCCGTCTGGGTCTTGCAGATATATCTGCTTCACGCCGTCGGGGCGGGGAGTGGTTTTGCCCGGCTCGCTTTTCCAGCTGCCATAGCGCACGCCCAGCTTGTCGAGGTGGGCCATGAATTTTGCTAGGTCCTTGACACTGAAAGCCAAGTGCGTGTTGATATCGTGCTCCTGCGCTTTATTTCCCTGGATGATGTGGAGCTGGCTGTGCGGCCCAATGCGCAGCCACACGTGCTTGCCGTCCTTGAAGGGCTCGGGCAGCTCGGGCAGCAGCAGCGCGTTTTTATAAAAGTCGGCGCTCTTCTGCAAATCCACCACGTACAGCGCAATGTGGTTGAGCACTACCGGGCCCTGCGCCCGAGCGGCCCTAGGTGCAAGTAAAGCAAAGGAAAAGGCTAGAACACTGTAAAAAAGTAGTTTTTTCATTAGAGCAAAGGACTGGATGGGAGCGATGGGTTGCCCTCAAAACTACGCGCCGCGCAGGGCTTTTCGCCATTGCTGCCGGTGCTGCTGCGTAGCGTAGCGCCGTGAGTGCTACTTTCGGCTGGGCGCAGGCTCCCTCACTTCTTTTATCCCACCCCCATGTCCGTTTCTCGTCGTCAGTTTTTAAAGAATACCGCGGCCCTAACCGCCGCTACTGCCTTAGCGCCACAGTTGGCGGCCGAGGCCTTTAGTGCCAAGCCTTTCTTCGAAATCTCGCTGGCCGAGTGGTCGTTGCACAAGGCCTTGTTCGCTAATAAAATGACCAACCTCGAGTTTCCCGTAATGGCGAAGAAGGAGTTTGGTATTAGCGTGGTTGAGTATGTCAACCAGTTTTTTAAAGACAAAGCCGAGGACAAAAAATATTTGAGCGAGCTGCTGCAGCGCTGCAAAGACAACGGTGTGCGCAACCATCTCATTATGGTAGACGGCGAGGGCGACCTAGGGGCCCCCGACGCGGCCGAGCGCCAAAAAGCTATCGAGAACCACTACAAGTGGGTCGATGCTGCGCACTACCTAGGGTGCACCACGGTGCGGGTCAATGCCTTCGGCAAAGGCACGGCCCAAGAGGTGCAGCAGGCGGCCGTCGATGGCTTGAGCCGCCTCAGTACCTACGCCCAAAAAGCGGGCCTCAACGTGATAGTCGAAAACCACGGCAGCTACACCTCCGATGGCAAGTGGCTGCTAGGTACCATCCAGAAGGTGGGCAAGCCGAACGTCGGTATTTTGCCCGATTTCGGCAACTTCTGCATCCGCCGCGAAACCGGCGAGCTGTACCGCGGCAAGTGCCTCGACGAATACGACAAGTACTTGGCCGTGAAGGAATGGATGCCCGTGGCCAAAGGCGTCAGCGCCAAAACGTTTGACTTTGACGCGGCGGGCAACTGCGTCGAAACGGACTACCCCAAGATGTTTAACATCATCAAAGCCTCGGGATTCCGCGGCATCGTGGGTATCGAGTATGAAGGCGAAACGACCAGCGAGCCGGAGGGCATCCGCAAGACTAAGGCCCTGCTCGAAAAGATACTGCGGGCGTAGGCCGGTGAGGCGTTTCGGTGGGGACCTAGGTGCCTATTTAGGGCAGGGTACGGGTGCTAGGGTAGTAGTCGAGTCGAATTTTAGAGTTTGCGGCTGCTTAAATACCATAGCGCCGCCCCGCTCTATTACATCGCCGTAACCTTCGACAAAGCCGGTGCCCCGCCGCAGAAAAGCCACTTCGCGCACGGAGGCCACACCCTCCGACTGAAAGGTATATTCGGCCCGCAGCGTATCTCCGTGCATAGCACCCCGAATAGTCCCCTCGTTGCGGTCCTTCTCGAAGTAGCGGTACGAAAGCTGACCTGTGACCGTGGGCTGCATAGTGCTCAAGGTCAAGCGCACTGTGTCCTTAGCCGAACGGTAGGCATAGCACTGCGGCCCGGCAGGGGTAGAGGCCGCCGATGTGGCGGGTACCTCGGTGGTTTGGGTGGCTTGCTCGCGGCAGGCAACAAGCAGGAGCGAAGTAGCGGCCGCAAAAGCCAGGGGGCGATATAGCATAGCGCGAAGTTAAGCAGAAGCTTAGTCCGCGGGGGCAGGAGGGAAGGTCTGGTACGCAGACCGGGTGCTGGCTGAAATAGCGCTCGTACTAAGTGCGTGGGCGGTGCCAAAGGAGGTCGTGGCTGTCTACTTCGTCAAGCGCGTGCGTAGGCAAAGGCCTAGGCGCTAGTTAGTCTTTTAGATACTATGTCGTATGTTTGCGTCATACTTAATAAAGCTACCCTTGACCTACGCCAAAACCACCGTTTTCACCGATGAGCAGCAGCAGCTAGCCCGCGTGGCCAAGGCCCTGGCCCACCCGGCGCGGGTGGCTATTATTCAGCTGCTGGCCAGCAAGACTACCTGCATCTCGGGCGACATTGCCGCCGAGCTGCCGCTCTCGCGCACTACCGTGTCGCAGCACTTGCAAGAGCTGAAGGCGCTGGATTTGATACGCGGGGAAATCGACGGTCTCACCGTCTGCTACTGCCTCAATACTGAACTGCTGCGCCAGGTGCGGCAGCAATTTTTGGCCTTTTTCGACGCGGCCACGGCCACCGATATCTGTGGGCCTGATGCCAATGCCTGTGGCTGCTAACTGATTTTCTTTCCCCTTATTTCCTCAAAAGCCATGAAAATCGCTGAAATGAAGCAGTCCCTAGCGGGGCTGGAAGCCGTGAACTTCAAGCTGCCCAATGGCACGTACCTGCCGGCCCACTTCCACGTGACGGAGGTAGGGCTAGTAACTAAGCACTATATTGATTGTGGCGGCGTGGAGCGGAAAGAAACCGTGGCCAACTTCCAACTCTGGGAAGCTGGCGACTACGACCACCGGCTGGCTCCACAAAAATTTCTGCACATCCTAAACCTGTCGGAGCGGATTCTGGGCAGCGAAGAGTTGAACATTGAGGTAGAATACCAGCAGGACACCATCGGCAAGTTTGGGCTGGCCTTCGACGGTACCGACTTTCTGCTGACGCCGAAGCAAACAGCTTGCCTGGCGCAGGATGCCTGCGGTATTCCTAGTAATGGGCAGTTTGCGCTGCCCCAATTGCAAGTAGCCTGCTGCACGCCGGGCGGCGGGTGCTGCTAGGCTGCCCGCGCCGCTACGCCGGCCTCCCTAGGTTCATTAATTGTCTATAAAAGCTTTTAAACGAGTGGTTTGTGGTATGATGCATTTGCAGATAGAGCCTCTGCTATCAACGCACTGGCCCGCCGTGCGCGCCATCTATGAGCAGGGTATCGCTACTGGCCAAGCCACTTTTACCACCGAAGCGCCCAGCTGGGAGGAATGGGACCGCAGCCATTTGGCCCACAGCCGCTTGGTAGCTGTGGCCGATGCCGGCTTGGTAGTGGGCTGGGCGGCTTTGACACCCGTATCGAGCCGCTGCGTGTATGCGGGCGTGGCGGAGGTAAGCATCTATATCGCTGCCGAGGCCCGGGGCCGGGGCGTGGGCCGGCAGCTGCTGGCCGCCCTCGCGGCCGAGTCAGAAGCGCACGGCTTGTGGACGCTGCAGGCCGGCATTTTTGCCGAAAACCAAGCCAGCGTGCGGCTGCACGAGGCCCTAGGCTTCCGAGTAGTGGGTCGGCGCGAACGCATTGGCTGCCTGGCCGGTATCTGGCGCGATACGCTGCTGCTAGAGCGGCGCAGCCAACGCGTAGGCGTGGCTTAACAACTTATAAGCATGGAAATTACCCAGCAAGCTGCCCCGCCCGCTACGGCGGTGGCTGAGAAGAAATTGTCTGGCCTCGACCGGGGCCTCACGCTCTGGATATTCCTAGCCATGGCCCTAGGGGTGGCCCTAGGCTACTTTGTGCCAGGTAGCAGCAAGGCTATCCATTATTTCTCGGTCGGAACGGTAAACGTGCCGCTGGCCCTCGGCCTCATCCTAATGATGTACCCACCGCTGGCTAAGGTGAAGTACGAGCAGCTGCCGGTGATTTTTCGCAACACGCGCATCATCGGGCTTTCGCTGTTTCTGAACTGGATATTGGGGCCGGTACTCATGTTTTTGCTGGCCGTCTGGCTCTTGCCCGACAAGCCGGAGTACATGATGGGGCTGATTCTCATTGGTATTGCTCGTTGCATTGCGATGGTGTTAGTCTGGAATGACCTGGCCGATGGCAGCCGGGAGTACGCGGCCGGGCTGGTAGCGCTCAACTCCATTTTTCAGGTGCTTTTCTATAGTGTGCTGGCGTGGCTGTTCATCACGGTGTTGCCGCCCTATTTTGGCCTGAAGGGCTATGCGGTGCACATTGGCATCGGCGCTATTGCCCGGAGCGTGCTCGTTTACCTAGGTATTCCGTTTGCGGCGGGCTTTCTCTCGCGCCTGGTCCTGCGCCGCCTGAAGGGCGACGCGTGGTACGAAAACGTCTACTTGCCCGCCATCAGCCCCGTAACGTTGGTGGCCCTGTTGCTCACCATCGTGCTCATGTTCAGCCTGAAAGGCGATACTATCGTGCGTATTCCGCTCGACGTGCTACGCATCGCGCTACCCCTGGCCTTGTATTTCGGTATCATGTTCGTGCTCAGTTTCGCGGCGGGTAAGTACCTAGGGGCCGGCTATGCTGAGAACGCTAGCATCGCCTTCACGGCTACCGGCAACAACTTCGAGCTGGCAATAGCTGTGGCTATTGGGGTATTTGGCCTGAATTCGGGCCAGGCCTTCGCTGGCGTCATTGGCCCGCTGATAGAAGTGCCGGCGCTGATTGCGCTAGTCAACCTGGCGTTCTGGTTTCGGCGGCGATGGTACCAAGCGTAGCACATTCGGCGCAGTAGCGCTTCACATTACTGGTTGCATAACTCTCCAAGCCGCCTATTATCAACCATATGGCTCCTAAAAATATCCTGGTGCTCTGCACGGGCAACTCGTGCCGCAGCCAGCTGTTGCACGGCTACCTCCAGCAACTCTTGGGCGAGAAAGCCCATGTCTATTCGGCGGGGGTAGAGGTGCACGGCCTGAACCCCCGCGCCGTGCGCGTAATGGCCGAAGACGGCGTAGACATCAGTCAGCACACCAGCAACCACATGGAGGAGTACGCCCAAGTGCCTTTCGACTATGTGCTGACCGTATGTGACCACGCCAATGAGGTATGCCCGGTGTTCCCGTCGTCGGCGCAGAAACTGCACCACAATTTCCCTGACCCCGCCAAGGCCACTGGCAGCGAAGAGGATATAATGCAGCAGTTTCGCCGCGTGCGCGACCAGGTAAAGCAGTACGCGCAAGAATTTGTGGCGACTAACTTTTAATTATCAGCATAATACCAAAAAAACGCCGCCCCGTTGCCAGGGCGGCGTTCTTGGTTCTAGGGCTGCCGTGGGCAGACCTAGGAGTGCTTCAAGCTAGTAGGGCTTGGCGTCGTGCGCCATTTCCTCGGCTTGACCTACCGCTTCGGTAGCCTGGCGCTCGTTGTACTGGTTGCCGCCGTCAGCGTTAGCTTGGGCAGCTTTGATGCCGTCGGCCAGGCGCTTGCCCCAGTCGGCGTCGCAGTTGGTGCACAGCTCAATCATCTTGTCCTGAATCACCTTCTCGGCGTCGGCTAGCGCACCCACCATGTTGTTGATGAGGTCGTCGCGCTCCCAGTCTTCGTGCTGGCGGTAGCGGTCACCGGCTTGGCCGAAGTTGTTGGTGCGGTCGATGGTCTGGCGCACCAGCTTGGCGGCGTAGTACGGCGTGTGGTCGGGGCCTTGCGAGGGCGACTCCTTCAAGCCGTTGAGGCTGCTGGGCTCGTAGTTGACGTGCAGGTTCTGGCCGGGGGCCGCGTCTACGTGGTACGTCATCTGGCCATCGCGCTGGTTGGTAGCCACGTGCTTTTTGGGCGCGTTGATGGGCAGCTGCAAGTAGTTGGGGCCCACGCGGTAGCGCTGGGTGTCCGAATACGAGAAGGTGCGGCCTTGCAGCATCTTGTCGTCCGAGAAGTCGAGGCCGTCTACGAGTACGCCGGTACCGAAGGCCGACTGCTCTACTTCAGCGAAGTAGTTCTCGGGGTTGCGGTTCAGCGTCATCATGCCTACGGGCAGGTGCGGGAACTTGTCTTCGGGCCAAATCTTGGTGTCGTCGAGCGGGTCGAAGTCCAGTTCGGGATGCTCCTCATCCGACATAATCTGTACGCGCAGCTCCCACTTGGGGAAGTTGCCCTTCTTGATGTTGTCGAACAGGTCTTGGGTAGCGTGGTTGAAGTTCTTGGCCTGAATAGCTTCGGCTTCACCAGCGGTCAGGTTTTTCACGCCCTGCTGCGGCTCCCAGTGGTATTTCACCAGCACGGCTTCGCCTTGCGCGTTCACCCACTTGTAGGTGTTCACGCCCGAGCCTTGCATCTGGCGGTAGTTGGCCGGAATGCCCCAGGGCGAGAACAGGAAGGCCACCATGTGCATGGCCTCGGGGGTGTTGCAAATGAAGTCGAAGATGCGCTGACCAGTCTGGCGGTTGAACACCGGGTCAGGCTTCTGCGAGTGAATCAGGTCGGGGAACTTGATGGCGTCACGAATGAAGAACACCTTCAGGTTGTTACCCACGAGGTCCCAGTTGCCGTCTTCGGTGTAGAACTTCACCGCGAAGCCGCGCGGGTCGCGCAGGGTTTCGGGCGAGTGGCCGCCGTGGCCCACCGTCGAGAAGCGTACAAACACGGGGGTTTCTTTGCCCTTAGTGTTGAACAGCTTCGCACGAGTGTACTTTTCAATGGGCTCGCCGCCTACGGTGCCGTAAGCTTCGAATACGCCGTGGGCGCCAGCGCCGCGAGCGTGCACCACGCGCTCGGGGATGCGCTCGCGGTCGAAGTGGCTGATTTTCTCGATGAACTGATAGTTCTCCAGCGTAGCCGGGCCGCGGTTGCCCACGGTGCGCAGGTTCTGGTTATTCGAAACCGGGTGGCCCTGGCGGGTGGTCAGGGTCTGGGCAGTTTCGCCGCTGGCCGTGCGCTGGTCTTGCGCCGAGCCTACGCCGTTCACGGCGGTGCCGCTGCCGTTTTCCGACGAGGTCTGCCCGTTCTGGGGGTTATCCATTGGTATAAAGGGTTAGTGGTTGGGAGGAAATATGGGCAAAGTACCGGCAACTCGCACGTAGGTTTGCGAAAGGCCGCTACAAAATTTTGGCATTCTTACTAAAAGGCCAACGGTGCCGCTTTTTGTTCAGCGCCCGCTAGCTGCGGAATTGCTATACCTAAGGTTTGTAATCGCTTTTTGTTTAACAAACGTAGCGCTTTTTTTGGCAAAAGCCTTTTTCAGCTAGTGGTTGCCCTTCTTTTTGTTTAATGACTGACCGCATTACCACCGCCTTGCGCGACCTTGAAGCGCAGCATAACATCCGAATTTTGTACGCCTGCGAGTCGGGCAGCCGCGCCTGGGGTTTCCCCTCGCCCGACTCGGACTACGATGTACGCTTCATCTACGTGCACCCGCTGGCCTGGTACCTAGGGCTCGACGAAGGCCCCGACACGCTCAGCTTTCCTGTCGATGACGAACTGGACCTAGGCGGTTGGGAACTGCGCAAAACCCTACGCCTGCTGCGCGGGAGCAATGCGGCGCTCTTCGAGTGGCTGCAATCACCCATTGTGTACCACGAGGCACCAGGTTTTCAGGCGCAGCTAGCGCCGCTGCTCCCGCAGGCCTTTAACCTGAAAGCCGGGCTACACCACTACCTCGGGCAACTGCGGCGCGGGGTAGAAGAAGACCTAGTGACCGAGGAGGTGCGCCTAAAGCGGCTGTTCTATGCCCTGCGCTCAGCCCTGGCCGCCCGCTGGATACGCGAGCGCCACACGCTGCCGCCCATGGAATTTGCCCCACTGCGCGAGCTGCTACCTGCTTATTTGCAAGGGGCTGTGGATGAGCTACTGGCACAAAAAGCTCATTCTAATGAGAAAACGATGGTGGCCCGGCCGGGCACGTTGGTGGAGTTTTTGGCGGCAGAATATGCAGCCGGGCAGGCGGCGCGGGCGGCGCTGCCAGTAGTGCGCGGTGAGAATCTGAATGAGCCCTTAGATGCTTTATTTCGGCAATTGCTAGGAGTTGATTCTTAACCATAACCACCTGTCATGCTGACGAAGGAAGTATCTCATCACGTAAGGCTCTAACCTGATAAGATGCTTCCTTCGTCAGCATGACAGGTAGATGCAAGCGTGTAGCATTAGCCTCCGAACTTCCAGTTCAACGACAAGTTCACTACGCGCCCCTCTACCGGCGCCCACAGCTCGCGGAAAACGGGACTAGTGTAGCTGCCGCCCACGGGCAGCACCACGCGTTCGCGGCGCGTTTGGCGGTAGTCAAACACGTTTTCGGCGTTGAGGACCACCGTCCAGGGGCCAGTGCGGTAGCGCAGCAGCGCCGCCACAATGGGGTAGCCGGGCGTGGTGGTGCCATCGCTGAGGTATTGCTGGCCGGTGTAGCTGGCCTCGATGCCCGCCCCAAAATGCTCGCTGAACTCCTGCACGGCCACCGCCGCAAATTTGTGGCGGGCGGCAAGTTCTACGTTCGGGTTCACGGGGTCGTAGCCACGGCGAGCGTAGGTAAATACATACCCTAGGTACAGCTCTGTCTCGTCGGCGCGCAGGCGCACATAGGTTTCGAGGCCCTTCGTAACGACGGGCGCGCTGGCATTTTGCCAAGTGAGCGGGCCACTGCCGGGCTGGTAGTTGCTGGAACCCGGGCCGCCCACAATGCCGCCATCGGGCAAAATGAGCGGGTGCTGCAAGCGCGTGTAAAAGAACGACTGGTTGAGGTTCAGCACCGTTTCGGGCCCAAAGCGGTGCTCGTAGTTCACGTCGCCGTTGAGGCCCTGCGATGTTTCGGCCTGCAGGCCGCGTAACGGCTGCACCTGCGGGTAGTCGCGCTCGTCGAGGCTATTGACATAGGGCACCGGCACTCGATACCCTAGGCCGCCGTTGAGACGAGCGGTAAACCGGTCGGTAACGTGCCACAGCGCCGAGAGGCGCGGTAGTACAAAGCCGCCGTAGGGGTTGTGGTGGTCGTAGCGCAGGCCGGCTTGCAGGTTAAAGCGCGGCGTGGGCGTCCAGTTGTCCTGAGCAAAAACACCCACTGTATTATAGGTATACGTGCTCAGCAGTGGCGTGGCGCTGCCAGCAGCGTTGCGCAGCAATTCGCCGTTGATGTTCACGCCGGCCACGATGGTATTGCCGCGGCCTAGGTCGTGCAAATAGCTTGCCTCAGTATAATAGGTAGTTTGATTAGCTTTGAACGCCACCGTGTTGGTCAGTACATCGCGCCCGAAATTGGTAATTGCGCCCTTCAGTGTAAGGCGGCCCGTGCCTACGCTGTCGTTGGTATAGATGGCATCGACGGTGTGGCGCTGGCTGGCGTTATTTACGAAATAGGTAGTGCCGCCCAGCGTTTCTACGTCATCGCGCAGCGCTTGCTGCTGGCCGCCGCGCCGGCTTTCGAAGGTGCCAGTGTAGCCTAGAGCTAGTTGGCTGTGGGCATTGGGGTAATAAAATAGCCTAGGGTGCACCGTGAGGTTGCGCACGCGGGGCACGTCCACGAAGCCGTCGCCGTCCACGTCCACGTCTTGCTGCCGCGTGAGGCCCGCAAATACCGAGTAGCCAAAGCGCTGCCCGCGCTGCGCGGCGAAGCCATTGAGGTTGGTTTCGCGCAGGGTCGATTGATTGAGCGTGGCCGTAAACTGCGACTTGCCGAGCGTGGGTGTTTTGCTTACCAAGTTTACCAGGCCCGCAATGGCCCCGCCGCCAAACAGCGTCGAATTCGAGCCTTTCAGCAGCTCTATCTGCCTGAGGTCGAGCGGCGGTACCGACAAGATGCCGAAGCTGCCCGCAAAGCCACCGTACAGCGGCAGCCCATCGCGCAAAATCTGCGAATACTGCCCCTGCAAGCCCTGAATGCGCAAATCGGCATTGCCGGTAGTGGGCGAGGTAGGCTGAATCTGGGTGCCCGCAAAGTCGCCTAGCAAGCTGGCAATGTTGCCGGGCTTGATGCCATTTTCCTCCTGCATTTCTTCCTCGCCCAGCACCTCAATGCGCTCGGGCTGGTCTTCAATGCGCGAGTTGGTGCGGGTGGCCGTAACGACCACTTCGTCGATTTCGGCGGCGCTCGGGGCTAGCAGCAGGGTAGTAGGCGCGCCGCCCGCCGCAGGGGCCGCCACAGTGCGCGGCTTGTACCCTAGGGCCTCTACCCGCAGGCGGGTGCCTGCGGCGGGGGCGGGCGCTAGCTGCACGCTGCCCGCAGCATCGGTGGTGCCGCCCACGCCGGTGCCCGGCACGCCCACACTGGCCCCGATGAGCGGCTGGCGGCTGGTCGAGTCGCGGAGAATAAAACGAAGGCTTTGGGCGCGCAATGCGGCTGGCAATGCCAGCAGAAGCACGAAGAGTAAACAGCGTAATAGCACGATAAAAACGCCCGGCAATCGAACCCTGGGCATTAGTCTACAAAACACGGCCGTTTATTTGGGGGAATTCTGAAGGTACCGCCCGCTAGCCGTTACTAATCGATGACCATTGCCGACCTGCGCCAGCAGCGCCTTATTCTGTTTGAAGCCGTGAGTGGGAGCCGGGCCTATGGTACCAACCTGCCGCACTCCGATACCGACCTGAAAGGCGTATTTGTGCTGCCCGAGAATGCCTTCTTTGGCCTCGACTATGTGCCGCAGGTGGCCAATGACACCAACGATGAGGTGTTTTATGAGCTACGCCGCTTCGTGGAATTACTCTTGAAAAACAACCCCACCGTACTGGAACTGCTGGGCACGCCGCCTGACTGCATTGTCTACAAGCACCCACTCTTCGACCAGTTTCAACCCCAGGACTTTCTGTCCAAGCTCTGCCGCCAAAGCTTTGCCGAGTATGCCGTGGCCCAAATCCGCAAGGCCAAGGGTTTGAATAAGAAGATAAACCACCCCGAGCCGCCCGGCCGTAAGTCGGTGCTAGACTTCTGCTACGTCACGGTAGGGGCCGGCGCGCAGCCCGCCGAAGTATGGCTGGCCCGCCAGGGCCTCAGTACTGCGCAATGCGGCCTAGCTAATGTGCCCCACCTCACTGACCTCTACGCGCTATTCGTAGACCGCACGCCTAGCCAGCACCTAGGCTACCGTGGCCTCGTGCGCGACCCCGAAACCAGCCAGGACGTGCAGCTATCGGCGGTGCCGAAAGGGGAGGAGCCGGTGGCGTATTTATCATTTAACCGCAACGGCTACAGCTCCTACTGCCGCGTATTTCGCGAGTACTGGGAGTGGGTCGAGAAGCGCAACAAAGAGCGCTATGCCAACACCGTGCAGCACGGCAAAAACTACGACGCCAAAAATATGCTGCACGTCTTTCGGCTGCTACAAATGGCTGAGGAAATTGCCTTAACCGGCCAACTACACGTGCGCCGCCCCAATCGCGAGTTTCTGCTCCAAATCCGGCGCGGCGAGTTTGAGTATGCCGAGCTAGTGGCCGAAGCCGAGCAACTGGTCGAGCGGGTGGAAGCCGCTTTCACTGCCTCAGCCCTGCCCGCCGCACCCGATGCCGTCGTGGCCGAAGAAATACTGCGGCGGGTGCGAACAGCTTTTTATAAGGCTGTGGAATAGTGAGATAAGAGATATTAGTGATGGTTTGCGAAATTATGTATCACAAGTTTCAATAATTATTGAAACTTGTGATACATTTGCTTCGTCAAAGGCAGTAGCCCCGGCACGGCGCCGGTTGCCCAGCCTTCCCTCTAGCCATGCCCCAGCCTAAACTTGTCCTCATTGGTGGAAATGGTTTTCTGGGTCGGCATTTGGCTGCGCATTTTCGAGAGCTGGGCTACCAGACGGTAAGCATTAGTCGCACCGGCCCCAACGACGTGCGCTGGGACGCCCGCACCCTAGGCCCCTGGGCGCAGGAACTGGAAGGCGCCGACCTGCTCGTGAACCTGGCCGGCCGCTCGGTCGATTGCCGCTACAGCGAGGCCAATCGCCGCGCCATCCTGGCCAGCCGCACTGACAGCACCCATATCCTAGGCGCAGCTGTGGCTGCCTGTATACGGCCACCTAGGGTGTGGTTAAACTCCTCAACCGCTACTATTTACCCTGATACGCGTAACGACGCGCCCGCCAACGTGGAAGCCAACCTCACGCCGGGCGGCCCCTTTTCGGAAGAAGTGGGGCGGGCCTGGGAAGCGGCGTTTTGGGCGTCCCCTGTGCCCGCCACTACGCGCCGCGTGGCGCTGCGCACGGCCATTGTCCTAGGTGCCGATGGTGGCGCGTTTCCGGTAATGGCGCGGCTGGCGTGCTTCGGTCTGTGCACGCCACAAGGCTCCGGCCAGCAGTGGGTTAGCTGGCTGCATATCCGCGATTTTTGCCGGGCGGTAGAGTTCCTAACCCATGCCGACCACCTCAGCGGCCCGGTCAATCTCTGCGCTCCGCACCCGCTGCGCAATTGGGAGTTCAACGCTCTGATGGCCCGCGAGCTACGCCCGCTGCTGCGGCTGCCGCAGCCCCGGTGGCTGCTTGAAATTGGAGCTTTCGTACTCCGCACCGAGACCGAGCTGATTCTCAAAAGCCGCAAGGTGTACCCCGCGCGGTTGCTCGCGGCAGGTTTTCAGTTTGAGTATGAAAATTGTGAGGTAGCGGTGGGGGACTTGTTGCAGACAAGTGATACTACCAGTATGTCGCTAGGTACACTTAGCTCGCGGGGTCATGACTAAGAAAGGCTGCTTCAACGCTGCGGGGTTTCTGCTGAGCTGTATAGGCTGCTTACTGACGATGACACCCTATATCGGCATTGTCTTTCTACCAGTATCATTTCTAGGTAGTCTATTAGTGTTGTCGTCATCGCTGAGCACTACCCAAAAGGTTGTGTTAGTGATATTTCCTTACCTAACACCCATTGTGCTATACATTACCATTGCAATCGCTTTACGCTGAATAAGTTGTCAAATGCCACTTGAAAAGCCCATCCAACCCGACCAGCCCGCACCCACCCTCGCCGAAGCCAAAGCCCAGTTCATCAACCTCTGGGGCGTGTCGGGCACAAGCTGGGGCGTAAGCAAAACGCTGGCCCAGGTGCATGCGCTACTGCTGGTGAGCCCGCAGGCCCTGAGCACCGAAGACATTATGGAGCAGCTCACCATCTCGCGCGGCAACGCCAGCATGACGGTGCGCGAGTTAATCGATTGGGGCTTGGTTTACAAGGAGCTGCGCCCCGGCGAGCGCCGCGAGTACTTTGTGGCCGAGAAGGATATGCTGCAAGTAACGCGCTGCATCATCGCCGCTCGCAAGCGCCGCGAGCTCGACCAGATGAAGCGCACCCTCGACCAGCTGGCCCAGCTGCCCGGCAACCCAGCCGATGCCGACTACCAGGCCTTTCACACCGTGCTCAGCGACATTCAGCAGTTGGCCGACACCTCCGACAAGCTGCTTACCCGCCTCATGCGGGCCGAGCGCAACTGGATTCTAGATAAGTTTCTGAAGCTGTTTTTGTAGCTCACTTTCAATCTCTTTCAGTATGGAGCCCTTCCCAGACTCCGCCGGCCCTTCGCCGGCGACCGACCCCGTGCGTCCTACCCCCAAGCCGCCCCAACCGGCAAGCTGGCGCGATTCGCCGTGGCTATGCGCCCTGGTGGCCATTGTGGCTACGGGCCTGCTGGGCGCGGGCCTGATGACCTTATCCATTACCCGATATGGCGACTATGGCGGCCTGTTGTTTTGCTTGTCGCCGGGCATCAGCGCTTTTTTGGCCGTGCTGCTGCACGAGTGGGCGCGGCCCAGCGAGGGAGGTGGTACCTGGCCCATTACGAAGGCTGTGGTAGGGGTGCTGGCGGTGGGCTTTTCGTTGGTGTGCCTGCTGAGCTTGCAGCTAGAGGGCTTTATCTGCATTGCGATGGCTTTGCCCATTGCCTTCTTTATGGCCTTGGTGGGGGCAGCCCTAGGGGCGCTGCTAGTGCAGGTTACGGGCCGGGCGCGCCCGCTGCCCATGCTCATGACCGTGCTGGTGCTGTACCCCGCCGCGCAGCACTACGAGGCTAGCCACCCTGCGCCGGTAGTGCCCCGGCTCGTTCGCACGCAGCTGGAGGTCAACGCGCCCCCCGCTCAAGTGTGGGCTGCGCTCACGCGGCCGGTGCAGTACCCGGCCGCCACGGGCTGGTTTCGGGCGGGAGTAGTGTACCCCACGCGCACAGCCCTGGCTTACGACTCGGCTGCCAACTGCCGCACGCTGGTGTGCCGTTACTCGCAAGGGCTGGCGCGCCTGCCGGTGGTGGCCTGGCAGCCGGGCCGGCAGCTCACCTTTGCGGTGCCCCCGGCCAATATGCCCGCCCCGATGCACGAGCTGAGCCCGTACCCGCAGGTGCACGCGCCTCACCTGCATGGGTACTTCCAGGTCGATAGCGGCACGTTTCGGCTGCGGCCGCTGCCGGGCGGGCGCACCCTGCTCGAAGCCCGCACCGTGTATCGCCACCGCATTGGGCCGCGGCCCTACTGGCAGCTCTGGTCTGATTATCTGCTCGATGCGATGCACCAGCGCGTGCTAGCCACCCTCAAAGTCGCTGCCGAAACGCAAGCCCAACCCCGCCATGACTGAGCTACTATTGCCCTCGCTGCCGGTAGCCGCCCGCTACCGACCCGCCCGCGTGCGGGCCTTGTTTGATGAGCTAGCCAGTACCTACGGCGCGGCCGAATGGCTGTCGGGCGGCCAGTTGGGGCGCTGGCGGCGCAGCCTGGTAGCCGCCCTCCGCTGGCCCGCCGCCGGCCCTGTGCCAGTGATCGACCTCATGGCCGGTGGGGCCGAGCTGTGGCAGCCGCTGCACCAGCACCTAGGCAGCCGGCTCGCCCTGACGGCCGTCGATTTTTCGGCGCCTATGCTCGCTCGCGCTGCTCGGCAGCATGCGCCGGGCCTCACGCTGCGTCAGGCCGATGCGCTGGCCACTGAGCTGCCCGCCGGCGCGGCGGCGGCCGTTACCTGCGCCTTCGGCCTAAAAACGCTGGCCCCGGCTGCCTACCCGGCACTAGCCGCCGAAGCCGCCCGTCTGCTGCGCCCTGCCGGCCAGCTGGCGCTTCTGGAATTTGACCTGCCTACCCAACCTTGGGTGCGGGCGGCCATGCTGACTTATTTGCAACTGCTGCCCGCCACGCTGCGGCACCTATGTCGCGAGGCCGCTGGTCATGCTGCCCTGCCGCGCTACGCCTGTGCTGGGGTGCGCTGGCCGGCACTGCTGGCCGCCCTGCGCGACGCAGGTTTTGGCCAGGTGCGGCAGCAGCGGCTGTGGCCCGGTTGCGCCCGGCTGATAGTGGCTGAAAAGCTCTAATGTGGCCTTTGGGTATCATGTAGCCTCTGGTGCACCTAGGCTAATGTTATCTGTCAGAGGGCTAGCCCGCCTTTTGCGTTTGCTAGATGCTGATGGCGCAGCGCGCATTCAAGGTTTTGAAAAAGGTCCCTAGGTCGGCAAGCTCAGCAAGACGACCTAGGGACAATGGGCTTACTTATCTCAAATCGACTTCATACCAGCCAGCTCCACGCGCGGCAGGGTAAGGGCAGATTCGGCTTGCAGGGCTACCAGCTCCGTCATGGGCTCGCTGGGGAAGAAGATGCCCGTCATGCAGGTCAGGCCGCCATCGGCAAACAGCTCGACGGAAGCTGCATCAACTAGCAGCGTGATTTCCTGGGTGGGGCCCGTGGCTAGGCGCGGGGCGCGGGCCACCTGCGCAAAGCCTTTATCGGCGGGCGCGAAGGCGATGTTGCCCGACTTGCTACGGTCGAGGTAATACTCTTTCTTGGCGTGGTCGTAGCCGATGGTCAGGCGCTCGTCGCGGTCGTTGCCGAGCACCACCGACCAGGTTTGAGCCTTAGGTACGGTAAAGTTGAGGCGGAAGCGCCCGGTGCGCGTCTTCAACTGCTTACCTAGGTCATAGCGGCCATTCACGGCCACGTTGCTGAGCGTCACGGGCTGGTCGTAGAGCTTGGCCAGGCCCGCGATGGGCTGCGAGGCCAGCTCCAGCTGGCCCGCCGCGCTGCGCAGGCGCAGGGTGCGCGGCACGGTCATGGCGCTGCGCCAAGGGTTGGTAGGCACCTGCTGGCCATAGTTCCAGTTGCTCATCCAGCCGATGAGCGTGACCGGGCTGCCGGCGGGCAGGTTGGTCCACGTTACGCCGGCGTAGTTGTCGGGGCCGTAGTCGAGCCAGTGCGTGCCGGGCTGGGTGGCCCGAAAGGTCTTGCCATCGAAGCTACCCACGAAGTACTGCGTGGCCGAGCCGCCGTTGGGGCCGCCGGGGTTCATGTTGACTATCAGTACGTCGTGCAGCTTTCCTTGCTCGTCGGGCACCTGTATCAGGTCGGGGCACTCCCACACGCCGCCGTGGCCCCCTAGGGTGCGGCCAAAGTCGCTTTCCTTGGTCCAGGCCAACAGGTTTTTGGAAGAGTAGAACTCGATGTGGTCGTGGGCCGATAAGGCCATCAACCACTTCTTGCCGGGCGCGTACCAGTTCACTTTGGGGTCGCGGAAGTCGCGGCTGCCTTGGTTTTTGAGCACCGGGTTCTGGGCGTATTTGGTCCAGGTTTGACCGTGGTCGAGGCTGTAGGCGAGGCTTTGGTTTTCTACATCTTGCCGGCCTAGCTTCTCCTTTTTCTCGCTGTGGCTGGTGTAAAGAGCCACCATAGCCGGGCGCCCGGGCTGGCCTAGGCCGCTGGTATTTTGGGCATCAAGTACTGCGCTGCCCGAAAAAATCAGCCCTAGGCTATCGGGGGCTAAGGCCGTGGGCTGCTGCTGCCAGTGTACCAAGTCGGTGCTGGTGGCGTGGCCCCAGTGAATATTGCCGGCTACTGGCGCCGTGGGGTTTTGCTGAAAAAATAGATGGTACGTGCCGTTCTCGTACATCAGCCCGTTGGGGTCATTCATCCAGTTTTCCTTAGGCGAAAAATGGAACTGCGGCCGGTAGGGCTCTTGGTAAGCAGCGGGCTTGGCGCTGGGCGAGGTAGCCGCGGAAGCTGGCGTTTGGCTTGTAGTCTCGGGATGCGAAGGGGCCGATTGGCAGGCGGCCAACGTGGCTAGTGCCAGGGCCAGGTATTTTTTGGGCATGGGCGGGAAAGAAAGAACGAAACCTTACTAGCTGAGAAAAAGCAAGGTAGTGCCAAGCGCCACAATGGGCCGCTATGCCAACCGCCGCTGCTGGCACAAATGCCCTAATCATGTACGGCATCAATTCAACTAAAAGCGGACCTTCGTGTGTTCTATTCACTGCCCGCTCATGTGCAGTGCCCTTATATCTTATGACACTTCCTGAAAACCTTCTTATTTCGCGCGGCGAAGTACTTGAGCAACTCGAAGGTTACCTGAAAGACAATATCTACGAGTTTCTGAAGCCCGTGGAAAAAAGCTGGCAGCCCGCCGATTTCTTGCCCGATTCGCGCCGCGATACCTTTTTCGATGAAGTGAAAGAGCTCCGCGAAAAAGCCGCCGCTTTGCCCTACGACCTGCTGGCCGTGCTCATTGGTGATACCATCACCGAGGAAGCGCTGCCCAACTACGAGGCGTGGTTTCATGAGATTGACAACATGAACCGCGACGACAACAACGGGTGGGCAAAGTGGATTCGGGGCTGGACGGCCGAGGAAAACCGCCACGGCGACTTGCTCAACCGCTACCTCTACCTCTGCGGCCGCGTGAACATGCGCGAGTTTGAGGTTTCGACGCAGCACCTCATCAACGACGGCTTCGACCTCGGTATGGCCCACGACCCGTACAAGTCGTTTGTGTACACCAGCTACCAGGAAATGGCCACCAACGTGTCGCACCGCCGCGTGGGCCAGCTGGCCCGCACCGCCGGCGACGACCAGCTCTCTAAAATCTGCGGCATGATTGCGGGCGACGAAAACCGCCACGCTCGTGCTTACAAAACCTTTGTGGACAAGATTTTCGAGCTTGACCCGAGCGAGATGATGCTGGCCTTCGAGGAAATGATGCGCAAGAAAATCGTGATGCCCGCCCACTACATGCGCGAGATGGGTGTGGACATTGGCAAGACCTTTGGCCACTTCACCGACGCTGCCCAGCGCCTAGGGGTGTACACCAGCAACGACTACACCGAGATTCTGGACACGCTCATCAGCGACTGGAAAATCGCCGACCGCACCGGCCTCACGCCGGCCGCCGAAAAGGGCCGCGACTACCTCATGGCCTTGCCCGCCCGCCTGCGCCGCGTGAGCGACCGCATGCCGGTGCCCAAGCTGGAGTACCAGTTCAAATGGATTAGCTAAGCAGTAAGCTACTTAGGAAGCAATGCTATAAAAGCCCCGGCTGCCCTGTGCAGCTGGGGCTTTTGGCTGCACAGGGGCACTCACAACCACCTGGGGATTGCCGCGTTAGGAGAAAAATACTATACTTCTTTTACTGATGGCAGAACAAACGCAAGCCGCTTACTATACCGAGTTTGGCGGCATTGATAAACTAAAAGTAGGCCCACTCGACCTTCCCGAAGTAGGTGAGGGCGAGGTACTCGTGCGCGTGAAAGCAGCAGGCATCAATCCAGTCGATTATGTGGTGCGCGAAGGGCATTTTCAGCAAGTGGTGACCAATGCCTTCCCGGCCGTGCCAGGCTGGGATGTGGCTGGCATCGTAGAGAAGCGCGGCCACGGCGCCTCACGCTTTGCCGAAGGCGCCGAGGTATATGGCTACGTGCGGCGCCTCGTGGTGCAGCACGGCACCTTTACGGAGCGGCTAGTAGTGCCCGAGTGCTACCTCGCTGCCCGGCCGCAGCACCTAAGCTGGGAGGAGGCCGGGGCGCTGCCGCTGGCGGGCCTCACGGCATACCAGTCGGTCATCAGGCCGGGCAGCTCAAGGCGGGCGAAACGGTGCTTATCCTAGGTGCCTCGGGCGGGGTGGGGGGCACCGCTATCCAGCTAGCCAAAAATGTTGGCGCTACCGTCATAGCCGTGGCTAGTGCCCAAAACGCCGACCACATGAAGGCACTAGGTGCCGATTTCACCATCGACTACAAGGCCGGGTCCGTGGCCGATGCTGTAAAAAAAGTAGCTCCCGACGGCGTAGACCTACTGTTCGATGCCGTAAGCGGCGACACGCTTACCCAAAGCCTAACCGCACTTAAGCCTAATGGCCGGCTCATTTCGGTGCTCAACGATGGCAAAGCGCTGCACCTGCCAGCCGGCGTGCGCTTTCAGCACGTGATGACCCAGCCCAGCGTGCCCGACCTCGACTTCTTGCGCGAGCTGGCTGATAGCGGCAAGCTCGAAGTACCCGTATCGGCCACTTTTGCCCTGGCCGATGTCAAGCAGGCGTTCGAGCAAATCGAAACCAAGCACACTACCGGCAAGGTGGTAATCGTGCCCTAGGGGCTGGCACTACCAAAAAAGGCCGGCTGCGTGCTACGCAGCCGGCCTTTTGTAGTGCTGTGAGGGGCTTGCTACTCCTCAATCTTCACACCCTTCCAGAAGGCAACCCGGCCCTTTATTTTTTCGGCAGCGGGGCTGGTTTCGGGGTAGTACCAGGCCGCATCTTTGTTTAGCTCATCTGCTACGCGCAGGGAGTAATAGCTGGCGCGGCCTTTCCAGGGGCAGGTGGTGTGGGCAATGCTATCCTCGAAGTACTCTTTCTTAAGTGAGTCGGCGGGAAAATAGTGGTTGTTTTCAACTACTACGGTGTCGTCGCTCTCGGCCACGACAGTGTTGTTCCAAATAGCTTTCATCAGAAGTAGGGTAAAGGGGGCTTGTGTGAGGCGCGGCTCAGAAGCTGACCTAGGGCGGCCTATGGCCTGCCCTAAGTCTCAAATTGAACATTGCCGCCGCAGCGCTTGTTTTCCTGGCCTATACGTTATTACCACTTCTATGGCTCTCGGCGTCCGCTTTCGTGATTTTGTGCCCGATGAAAACTCGGGCGATAAAGGCTTTGAACAGCTGCTCAAGCTGTTCATGCAATTGATAACCATCACCAGCGGTGATGTAGGCGAGGCGTTGCAGTGGCTCAATGAGCTCGACAAGCAGTATGGCCTCACCGACGACGACTACGGCATGGGCAACTTCATCGAGGACCTTAAGAAAAAAGGCTACATTGATGAAAATGAGCAGGAGCGCGGTGAACTGAAAATCACGGCCAAAACCGAGCAGAAAATTCGGAAGTCGGCGCTGGAGGAAATCTTCGGCAAACTCAAGAAAAGCAGTACCGGCAATCACCGCACGCCCCAAACCGGGCAGGGCGATGAGCAGAGCACCGACCTGCGCGAGTTCCGCTTCGGCGATTCGCTCGAGCAGATTCAGATGTCCGAGTCCATCCGCAATGCTCAGCTCAACCACGGCATGGACGGCGACAACTTTATGCTGACCGAGGGTGACCTAGAGGTACGCGAAAATGAGCATAAGTCGCAGACCAGCACGGTGCTGATGATTGACATCTCGCACTCGATGATACTCTACGGCGAAGACCGCATCACGCCTGCCAAAAAGGTAGCTATGGCCCTGGCCGAGCTCGTGAAGCAGAAATACCCAAAGGATACGCTCGATGTTATCGTGTTTGGCAACGACGCCTGGCAGATTGAGGTGAAGGACCTGCCTTACCTGCAAGTAGGACCCTACCACACTAACACCGTAGCTGGCCTAGAGCTGGCGATGGACCTGCTGCGCAAGCGCAAAACGCCTAACAAGCAGATTTTTATGATAACCGACGGCAAACCTACTTGCCTCAAGGAGCCAGGTGGCTATTATAAAAATTCGTTTGGACTAGACCGCAAGGTGGTTAATAAGACCTTAAACTTAGCCGCTGCCGCCCGCCGCGTCAAGATTCCAATTACCACTTTCATGATTACCTCTGACCCGTATTTGCAGAAGTTCGTAGAGGAATTTACGGAGGTCAACCAGGGTAAAGCCTATTATTCGGGCCTCAAAGGTCTTGGGCACCTAGTATTTGAGGATTATAAGAAAAATCGGCGCAAGTCACTGTAACGCAGGCGTACTGTAGTCCTGCATACGTTAAGACTAGCGTTTGGCTAGAAGGCGGCTTCCTTACATAGGAAGCCGCCTTTTTTATGGCTGATTCTCAGTTTGAGCTAAATAGCCTAAAGCTAATGCTAAGCAATATGACATTGTGTTTAAATAAGATAATACTGTGGGGTTTTAATTTAATAAATGTAATAATAATGGTACTATATCATGATAATAGTGGGTATATCATATTTGCTTATTGTTGGCTATTAAGTACTCAGCTACTTTTGTCCAAGATTTAGACAGAATTCTCATTTGTGTACTTTACTTGTGTTAAGTAATAATTGTATGAAAGAAAATTTTATTCACAATGTTTGTACTAAAGCAAGAATTTATTTATTCTTGCTGCCTTTTCTATTGAGCAAGTCAGTCTTGGCTCAGAATGCATGCGGTAGTATAGACCCAGCTGGTAACGCCTCGCAGTCGGGACTGTATGCCGAGTACTATACTGGTTATTGGTATGGCAGCGCTGCAGATAATGCTGGCCGCAGCGCATTTTTCACGAACAGAACGCCGGCCATCCGGCGGATAGAAACCACCGCAGCTGTGAATTATGCGGCCAACAACTCTTGGGGTGACCTGTATAACGGGGGCGCGGGCCCAGCGGGGGGCACAGCGGCTAACCCCGACAACTTCTCGGCCCGTTACCGGGGCGGGCTTAATATCCCGACAGCCGGCAGCTACACCTTCTACCTAAGCAGCGACGATGCGGGCTACCTCTGGATAGATGGCGATGCGCGGGCGCAAAACCCCTCGCTCGACAACGCCAATATTAAGATAACGGGCACCGGGACTGAAATTGCTTCTGGGGCGCTCACGCTCACGCAGGGCTACCACGATTTAGCCATCTTGTACGGCGAGAATACGGGGAATAACTACTTGATTTTGAAGTACACTGGTCCAGGCGTAACGACAAGAACGGTTGTGCCTAGCTCGTGGTTTTGCACAGGCATCCGGTCGGTGCCCACGGCGCTAACGTATGCGCCCGCCACTAGCCAGACCACCTATGGCACTGCTGGTAGCTCGGTAGCCCCCACAGTAGCTAATGGCAACTCACCCGTGACGAGCTATGCTATCACTAATGCTGGCAGCTTGCCGGCGGGCATCAGCATCAACACTACGACAGGCGTGCTCACGGCCGGTCCGACAGTGCTGCCAGGCGCATATGCCGTTGGCGTGTCGGCCACTAACACGTATGGCACAGCCGCATTCCCGAGCGTATATACATTTAACGTATACGCGCCGGGCTGCGCGGGCATCGACCCCTACGGCAATCCCTCGCAGCCTGGGCTGCTAGCCGAATATTATAAAGGGTACTTTGCCGACCAGCCAGGTTTTTTTACCAACAATACCGCGTATCCGCTTAATAGCACGAATAACCCGGCGCGCATTCAGCGGGTAGAAACGGCTCCCAACTACACCACCGATGGTGCTTGGAACGCCAGCGGCCTTGCCCTGTTCACGGCGGGAGTGGCTGGTGGTTCCGACGCGCAACCCTCTGCGTTTTCGGCTCGCTACCGCGGGCGCATCTATATCTCAACGGCTGGTGTTTATACTTTCTACCTGACCAGCGATGATGCTTCTTACCTGCTAATTGACGGCAACGCAACGGCCCAAACGGCTAGCGCTCCCTATACGGTCAATAACGGGGGTGGACACGGCACGAAAACAGTATCGGGCACCGCGGGCACTGCGACGGCCCCGCTGGCAGTGGGCTGGCACAACCTATTGTTGCTCTACGGCAATGACCCTAGCAGCAGCTACCTAAAGCTAGAGTACTCAGGAGCAGACAATAACAATACCCAGCAGGTTATTCCAACGGCAGTATTGTGCACAGGCATTCAATCGGTGCCGACCGGCCTAGCTTATTCGCCGGGCGCTACTACCTACGCCGCGGGCAGCACCGCTTCGTCGGCGGCCCCCACCGTATACAGCGGCAACACGACGCCCCTGACCTACGCCATCACTAACGCTGGTAGCTTGCCAGCGGGCATTACCATCAATCCGGCTACGGGCGTGCTCTCTGGTAATGGTACTGTTACGCCGGGGACGTACACCGTCAGCATGTCGGCAACGAATGCCTATGGTACGGCGGCTTTTCCTACGGTGTACACCTTCACAGTGCTAGCCCAAGGCTGCACTGGCAATGATGCAGGCGGGAATGCAGCACAGTCGGGCCTGTACGGCGAGTACTACACCGGGTACTTTGGCAATACCAACGGTACGGATACGGACGCCAACCTAGCGTTCTTCAACAATAACACGCCCAAACTCCAGGCGGTAGCGTCGACCTTGAATTACACTATCAACGCCTCCTGGAGCAGCACGGGGCTGAACCTGTTCACGGCGGGGGCAGCTTCTAACTCCGATGCCGCCCCCGCTACCTTCTCGGCGCGCTACCGGGGTCGTATCTACATCGCCACGCCAGGTACGTATACATTCTCGCTGAACAGCGACGATGGCTCCTATGTGTTTCTGGATGAAGCCGCTACTGCTACCACACTTACCATTGCCAGTGCTACCGTCAACAATGGCGGCCTGCATAGCTCGGGCACCACCAAGTCGGGCTCGAAAGACCTGACAGTTGGCTTGCACGATATTCTGGTGCTTTATGGCCAGAACCCTACCGACAGCTACCTCACGCTGCAATACGCCGGACCCGCAGGTAGCGGCATCAACCAGCAAATAGTGCCTACTACGGTACTGTGCTCGAGCAGCAGCCCCCGGCCCCTGCCCGTGACGCTCACGCGCTTCGAGGCCCAGGCCCTAGGTGCCGTAGTAGCCGTTAGCTGGACTACGGCCTCGGAGCAGAGCAGTGCCTCATTTGAGGTGGAGCGCTCGGCCGATGGCTTGGTATTCACTAAAATAGGGCAGCTAGCAGCGGCTGGCACTACCAGCCAAGGCCAGCAGTACCAGGTGCTGGACCGCGCCCCGCTGTCCGGTCTCAGCTACTACCGTCTGCGTCAGCTCGACCTAGGTGGCGCGGCGCACTACTCGCCCGTGGTGCCCGTGCAGTTGGCCTCTTCGGCTGCCCCGCGCCTAGCGCTGGCGCCCAATCCTACTACCGGCCGCGTAGCGGTGCAGTTGGTGCAGGCTACCGCCCAGGCCGCTACCTTGCAAGTACTCGATGCGCTGGGCCGCACCGTGTATCAGCAGGCCTTGCCTGCTACTGCTACCCAGGAGCATACGCTCGACCTACAGGCCTTGCCTGCTGGGGTGTATTTGGTACGGGTGACCTCGGCCGCCGGGATAGCTACCCAGCGTTTGGTGCGCCAGTAGGTTAGCTAATTATCAGTCTCTTAAAAAAGCCCTAGCAGTAAGCTGCTAGGGCTTTTTTTTAGGGGAAACAGTAGAAACGGGCGAGTGCAGCGCTAGCATATGGGCTAGCAGCGGCGCTACTCTGCCGCCATAAAGCAAACCTAGGTATAGATGTAGTGCAATTCTATATTGCAATAGCAACTTTATATTTAGGCCCTCAATTCCTTCTCCTGGCCCGCCCACATGCGAAATCTTTCCCTTTTTACACGCCTCGGCATCTTGCTCGCCGTAATCGCCGCTATATATTTTGTCGTGCTTTCCTTCGATAGCAGGCCAGAGCCAGCGGCCAACGCCTGGGCCGAAACCACGCCCTCGAGCACACCTAGGTCTACCTCCACCCCTGACCCTAGTGCCGAGGAGCCACCTGCACCTGCAGCAGCAGCTGCGCCAAGCGTTCGTACTGCTTTCAACTACCCCGCACCCAAGCCCGTGGGCGGTAAGTTGCGCGGCGTGGTAGAGCTCGGAGCAAGTGGCTTTAATTCTTTCGTGGTGCGCACCGATGCCCGCCGCAACTGGGAGCTGCAAAAGGCCGAATTTGATAACAGCCTGCTGATGGAAAATCTGGCCTCAAACGAAGAAATACGGCGGGGGCTGCGCGCCTATATCGCCAATATGCTGGATTACGGCGTGGGAGGCAGGGATATTCACTTCGTAGTGAGCTCGGGGGCCCTGAAAATGGCCGCTACCCACCGCATTGCTAAGGAGCTAACCCAAATGGGCTACGTGGTAAACCGCATGACACCCGAGAAGGAAGCGGCCCTAGGGCTGAGCGTGGCCATGCCTGCCCCCTTCGGCGAGCGGGCTTTTGTGGTGGATATTGGGTCGGGCGGTACCGAAATTTCGTGGCTGGCCGAGGGCAAGCCTAAGTCGGTGAGCACCTTCGGCTCAAAATATTATGAGTATGGAGCGGCCGATGATGTAGTGGCTGCCGACGTAAAGGCCAAAGCCCAACAGGTGCCCGCTAAGCTGCGCCAAACCTGCTTCATCATCGGCGGGGTGCCTTACGAGATGGCCAAGCAGGTGCGCCAGGGCAAGGAGCGCTATACCGTGCTCGACATGCCCGAAGCATATCAATTTGATAAAGCTAAATCCAAGGCCGGGCTGGTTATTTATCGCTCACTAGCCGAAGCTACTGGCTGCAAGCAGTTTGTGTTTGACTGGGACGCCAATTTCACGATTGGCTACCTGCTGTCGTTGCCCCCGCAATAGGGGCACGGATGGTAGCGGCCACGGCATAGGGCTGGGAGGCGGCGCAATAGGCACATAGGTGCCCTAAAACTCCACTGCGGCTGGCTGAACCTCAGGCCCCCTTAGTGGGTTTAAGACAGTAATGACACACGACGCTATTCGCACCCTGGGCCAACTGCGCGCCAGTGGCTACAAGCCCCGCTCCGTAAAAGAGGAATTGCGGGACAACCTCATCCAAAAACTTCGTAACAAAGAAGACGTTTTTCCGGGCATCTTCGGCTACGAAGAGACCGTGATTCCCGAGCTACAGCGCGCCATCTTGGCTGGGCACCACATCAACCTCCTAGGCTTGCGCGGACAGGCCAAAACCCGTATTGCGCGCTTACTTATCAACTTGCTTGATGAGTACGTGCCAGTTGTTGAGGGCTCGGAGCTGAACGATGACCCGCTGCAGCCGCTATCGGTATTTGCCCGCAACCTCATCGCTGAAAAAGGCGATGACACCCCCGTAGCTTGGTGGCACCGCCTCGACCGCTACACCGAGAAGCTGGCTACGCCCGACGTATCTGTGGCCGACCTCATCGGCGACGCTGACCCCATCAAAGCGGCCACGCTCAAGCTGCCTTATAGCGATGAGCGCGTGATTCACTTTGGCCTGATACCTAGGGCACACCGCGGCATTTTCGTAATCAACGAGCTGCCCGATTTGCAGGCCCGTATTCAGGTGTCGCTGTTCAACATCTTGCAGGAAGGCGACATTCAGATTCGTGGCTTCAAGGTGCGCTTGCCTTTGGATATTCAGTTTGTGTTCACGGCCAACCCTGAGGACTACACCAACCGCGGCAGCATCGTGACGCCCCTCAAGGACCGTATCGACGCTCAGATTATCACGCACTATCCCAAGTCGATAGAAATCGGCAAGCGCATTACCAAGCAGGAAGCCCGCATTAAAGAGGTGCAGAAAGGCATGGTAACCACCAACGAAATTGTGCATGACCTCGTGGAGCAAGTAGCTGTAGAGGCTCGCGGCTCCGAGTTTGTGGATGCTAAGTCGGGGGTATCGGCTCGCCTCACCATCTCGGCCTACGAGCAGGTGATTGCCGGCGCCGAGCGCCGCGCCCTCATCAATGGCGAAAAGAACACCTACGTGCGCGTAGCCGACTTTATTTCGGCCGTGCCAGCCATCACGGGTAAGGTCGAGCTGGTGTACGAAGGCGAGCAGGAAGGCGCTGGCATCGTGGCCGAGAAGCTGATGGGTAAAGCCATCCGTACGCTGTTCCTCCAATACTTCCCAGACCCCGACAAGGCCAAGAAACTCAAAAACCGCCCGTCGCCCTACAAGACGATACAGGAGTGGTTCGGCAACGGCAACACGCTGGATATCTTGCACGATGCCCACGTAAACGACTACCGCGCGGCCCTCGACAAAGTACCCGGCCTGCGCGATATCGTGAAGGAACTGCACCCCAAGGAGGACGCCGATACCACGTACTTCCTCATGGAGTTTTTGCTGCACGGCCTGGCCGAGCACTCGCTTATCTCGCGCAACCGCCTCACGGCCGGTGCGCAGTTCAAGGACCTGCTCTCGTCGATGTTCACCATGCCGAGCTTCGGCGATGACGACGATGACGAGGAAGAAGAAAAGCCCCGTCGCCGCCGCTAGGTAGTGTTTTAGGCTCTGTGAGTCCGTTCATAAGTAAAAAGCCCCGCGCATCGAAAGGTGCGCGGGGCTTTTTTAAATGGATAGCTGAGCGTTAATAACCGCTTTTAGCTTGTTGCTTACGGGCTTTCAGCTCTTGCTTAGCGCTCTTAAGCTGGTATTTCAAAGCTTTTTCTTTAGCTTTTTCGGTATCAACCAGTCGATTTTGGTCATCAACCTGGCGCTGTAAGTCATTGACACGCTGAGCTTGTTCGGCAATGAGTGGATTCCTGGAATTAGCATCGGAGCGAATCAAGGAGCAGCTTCCTAAAGAAAGGCTGGCGGCCAGCGCAAAGGCAAGTACTTGGCTAGGTCTTCTCATGGGTATAGAATTTGGCAAGAAAACAGGTTACTAAGAACCTTACTGAGCTTGTGTTGCTGAGCGACAAGTTCAATTAAATATGGTTTTCCTGCTATTAGTAATGCTAGCTTATACGTGGCTTCTGGCTAAATAATCAAGCCAAAACGAAAAAATGCCCGGAAGCTATTCCGGGCATTTCGTGTGAAGGCGAAAGGAGCACTACGAAGCAGCGTCGTCCTTCACTACAATCTTGGTGATTTCGTCGTTGCCGCGAATCTGGTCGATTACCTCATCACCTTCTACTACCTTACCGAATACCGTGTGCACGCGGTCAAGGTGAGCAGTGTTTTGGCGGTTGTGCACGATGAAAAACTGCGAGCCGCCAGTGTCTTTGCCAGCGTGGGCCATGCTCAGCACGCCACGGTCGTGGTACTGGTTGTTGCCGCTGGTTTCGCACTTGATTTTGTAGCCGGGGCCGCCGGTGCCGGGCATGCCCTTGGCGCCGGGCTTGGTGTTGGGGTCGCCGCCCTGAATCATAAAATTCGGAATGACGCGGTGAAACTTGGTGCCATCATAGAAGCCCTTCTCGGCCAAGTCGATAAAGTTCTTAACAGTGTTAGGAGCGTCTTGCTCGTAGAACTCAACTTTCATAACGCCCTTGGGCGTGTGGATTTCGGCAGTTTTCATGCGGGTGGATGGTGTTGAAAAAGCCAGCTACGCGCTGGCTCAGCAAAAGTAAAAACGGCAGCCCGGCCGCAGGGTTTAGGATAACCTAGGGCGGCTACTGCTACGTAAGCCAAACAGTACGCCGCTGGTTTTGCTTAGCGGCAAAATTTCACCTCACTTTTTTTATGACTAACCTTTTCCGCCACCTGCCCGCTGCCGCTATGGCGGCCCTGCTACTGACTTCGTGTGGTGGCACCGACCAAAAAGAAACCCCTACCGCCGAAGAAGCTGCTGCGGCTAAGGCCACGGCTGACTCGGCCGCCATGCCCACCGACTCGCTGCGCATGGCTAAGCCCGGCGGGGTGATGGTGGACGGGGTAGCTATGACTGCCGACAAAGACATTGTGGAGAACGCTGCGCAGGCCAAGAGCGTGAGCACGCTCGTGAAACTCGTGACCAACGCGGGCCTCGTCGAAACACTGAAAGGTACCGGCCCCTTCACCGTATTTGCTCCAACCAACGCCGCCTTCGACAAGCTGCCCAAAGCAGCCCTAGCTAGCCTGCAAGACCCTGCTAGCTTAGCCAAGCTCAAAGGGGTGCTGACCTATCACGTTATTCCAGGCCGCATTTTGGCCGCCGATATTCGGGATGGCCAGGAGATAACCACCGTGAACGGCGAGAAGCTACACTTCACCGTGAAAGACGGTAAAGTAATGGTTAGCAATGGCAAAGACGCCTCAGCTACGGTGCAGATTGCCGACGTTATTTCTAAAAACGGTGTCACCCACGTTATTGATGGCGTGGTGTTGCCGCTGGCGAAGTAAAAAGCAACTAGCATAAGGGGTAATGCGCGTACTGCTTATTTAGCAATACGCGCATTACCCCTTATGCTAGTTGCTTTTTAAAGTCCCGCATCTTCCGACACGCGCTTGGCGAAGCTCGCCCAGTCTACATCGGGCTCCCCTAGGGCCACGGTGGCGGTGAGGCGGTCGCGAATGAGGTTGGCGAAGGGCATGGGCATGTCATTTTTATAGGCCTCCTGCACCACCAAGTTCATGTCCTTGCGGATGATGGCTGGCGGCGCGCCCACCGGCTGGTAGTGCTGCTCGGCAATGAGCTTGCCGTAGCTCTTGTAAATAGGGTTGTTGAAAAGCGTGCTGGTGAGCATCTCGTAGAAGCCTACGCGGTCTAGCCCACACTTTTCGGCTAGCGTCAGGGCCTCCGCCATGCCTTCTATCACAGTACCTAGGAGGAAGTTGCCGCAAAGCTTAGCTACGCTGGCCGCGCCGGGGTCGTCGCCAAAATTGTGGGTGCCCTGGCCAATGGCGGCTTGCGCGGCTTTCAGGCGCTCACGGGCCTCTGCAGGGCCCGATGAACCAACCCAGAGCTTACCAGCGGCAGCCACATCGGGCTTGCCAAACACTGGCGAAGCTACCAGAAAAGAGCCGTGAGCGCGGTGCGCCTCAGCCAAGCGGCGGTTGGTGTCGGGAGCTACTGTGCTGCACGAGGCGTGGATGGCACCGGGCTTTAGCGCATGAATGAAACCGTCGGGACCCGTCGTGATTTCTTCGAGGGCCTTGTCGTCGGTCAGCATCGTGAATACGATGTCAGCATCACGCACAGCCTCGGCGGGAGTGGTGGCCACAGTGGCACCTTGCTGGCGCAGTGGCTCGGCCTTGGCGGCAGTGCGGTTATAGACGGTGAGCGGAAAGCCAGCCTTAAGCAGGTTGGTGGCCATAGCGGCGCCCATGCTGCCTAGGCCTAGGAAGGCAATTTTATCAGCCATGAAAAGTAGAGAAAGCTTGAAATGGCTGAGTGTACGCGGAAACTAGGGCGCAGGGCTAGCCGCGACTGAGTCGGCAGGCGCAGGCCTAGGTGGCTCGGGGGCCGAGGCCGCGCTGTCTAAGCGCACTGGCGCCGACTCGGCTCGGCGGGCCGCTTCATGGTCTTCGTAGTTGGCATCGGGTGCCGCAGCTTCGCGCACCAGGGATGTATCTGGCACCGTCAAACCCGTGTGCGCCACGCTGTCATAAATAATAACGGGAGATGGTACTAGGTCTTCCTCGGGTTGGTAGACGGGCGCCGCCCGGCGGGGGGCCGTGGTGAGCGGCTTACTTTGAGAGGGGTGTAGCCAGCGGGCCAGGCCAACTCCGCCCGCACCTAGGATGCCCACGGCCAGGGCTATCAGGCCCCAGCGCTCGGCCTGCTGCATGCGCCGATAAGCTACTTTGGGAGGCGTTGCGCGCCCTGAAGCCTGCCTAGGTGCCGCCACGGGCTGGCTAGCAGGCCGAGCGGGCACGGCCACCGGCGCCGCGCGCAACTGCTGGCTAAGCTGCTCTAGCTGCCGGAGGCGGGCGTCAAGTTCCTGGTTGCGGGCCGTGAGCTCGGCGCGGGCAGTGTGCAGCGATTCTTCTAGGGCCGCTTTGGCGGCTAGCTCGGCTTGGCGCTCGGCGGCGGGCTGGCCAGCTTGCGCCAACTGCTGCCGCAGCTGGGCTAGCTCCTGCGTGCGGGTAGCCTCGCGGGCGGCAGCCTCTTGGCGCTGCTGCTGAAGCTCGGCCAGCAGCTCTTGGCGCAGCTGGTGCAGGCGCGCTTGCTCCTGCTCGTCGCGCAGGGCAGGGTCGGGTAGGAGCGGGGCGCTCCCATAGGGCGGGTCAGCAGGAATATCTTCGGCCCCAAGCCAGCGCCAAAGCTGCTGCAGCTTCTGCTTTAGCAAGGCCGGCAGGTCGTCGAATAGGCCAATAGGTATGCCCTGCTCGTGGGCAACGTAGGGCTCGCGGGCCAGGTATTCGCCCCAGTCTAGTAGCTCGTCTTCGTTGAGTGCGGCCGATGCCGCTGGTAGTTGATGCAAGCGCGCGAGGAACTGCTCAACTCCGCCCACTAGCTGAAAATCAGTAGCTGCCGTGTGGCGATGTAGCTGCGTCTCTACCCCCGGCCCAAAGGTGAGCGGCGCCTCAAATAGCGCAAAGCCCGTGCAGGGCGGCAACTCCTCTTCAGGCAAGCCTAGGTGTTCACTCAGCCAAGCCAGTGCCAGTGGTAATTGCTGCTGGTAGTGCACAAAGGGGTTGTCAGCGTCCGTAAAGCCCGGCAGCGGCTGCCCGTCAAGCTGCCAGCTTCCGTGGGTTAGCGCCGGTATCGTGAGCTGCCCGGCCTGGGGCAGCAGCACCCCGAACGCTAGGCTGGTGGGTTGGACCACAATGATATCTGCCTGGGCAGGCGAAAAAGCTCCTAGGTTGCCTAGCAGTACAGTAGCTGGCATATCGGCCTCGTTCTCAAAGGCGGCTAGCACCGCTTCGTACTGCCGCTGGCGGCCGGCATCGCCGAAGGGTACGGGTAAGACGCTGACCAGCATAGCGGTGAAGGCTAGTGTTTTGAAAGAGTGAAGATAAAAACTGTCCTTGCGCGTAGCGAAGCAATTGTACTTGTTGAGCCGCGCCGTTCGGGTTCTGCTTGGGTGCGATTGCTTCGCTGCACGTGCAAGGACAATCTTAACTAATGCCGGTTGTCCTCGTCGGCCAGCATACTTACGTAGCTTTCGTAGCGGGGCACGGCCAGGCGGCCCTGGTCTACAGCCTCTATTACGGCGCAGCCGGGCTCGTGCACGTGGCGGCAGTTATGATAGCGGCACTGGTTGAGCAGCGCCCGCATCTCGGGAAAGTAGCCTGCCAGCTCGGCCGCGGGTACATCTACCAGCCCTAGTTCTTTAATGCCGGGCGTGTCGATGAGGTAGGTGCCGGGCTCCACTTCCAGCATTTCGGCGAAGGTAGTGGTGTGCTTGCCCTTATCAGAAAATGCGCTGATTTCGGCCGTTTTCAAGTCCAGGTCGGGCACTAGGGCATTGATAAGTGTGCTTTTGCCCACGCCTGAGTGCCCCGAAAGCAGCGAAGTCTTGCCCGGCAACAAAGCGGCTACGGCAGCTACGTTGTCGCCCGATTCGGCGGCGCACAGTACGCTAGGGTAGCCCACGCTGGCGTACATGCCGGCTATTTGGCGCTGGTAGTCGAGCGTGTCTTCATCGTACAAATCCGACTTGTTGAAAATCAATAGCGCCGGAATATGATACGCCTCGGCCGTCACCAGAAAACGGTCGATAAACCCGAACGAGGTAGCTGGCGACACCAGCGTGACCACCAGCAACGCCTGGTCTAGGTTAGCTGCCACGATGTGGGCGTGCTCGCTTTTGTGCACCGAGCGACGGATAATGTAGTTGCGCCGCGCCGCGATGGTATGAATCACGCCCGCGCCCTCCGACTGCTCGGGTAAGTCAAACTCCACCCCGTCGCCCACAGCCAGCGGGTTGCTCACTTTCAGGCCTTTATTCTTGAACTTGCCTCGCAAACGGCAGCGGTAGAGCTCGCCTGTTTCATGGCCGCGCACCACGTACCACGAGCCGGTAGATTTAATGATGGTTCCGGTCATATCGGGTTGGGCCTTGGAGATGACAATTAGCAAACGCAGTACAAAGACACGTTCACAATTGCATCGCCCGTCTAATTTTTACTCCTTAACTCTTAATTCTCTTAAAATGCGCCCGGTGGCCCCGGCGTGCTGGTGCACGTAGTCGAGGCTTATGTCTTGTACCGAGAGGCGGGCTGCTTCATTGTAATAGAGCTTATCAAACGCCGCTTCCAGCTCGTGAGCCGAGCGAGCCGAAAAAGCGCACCCTAGGTCCACCAACGCCACGGCTTCCTGAAACCGCTCGTAGCGCGGCCCAAAAAACACCGGCAGCCCGAAGGCCGCCGCTTCCAGCGTGTTGTGCAGGCCCGCCCCGAAAGCGCCGCCTACGTAGGCAAATCGACCAAAGCGGTAGAGCTGACTCAGCAGCCCCACGTTGTCGATGAGTAGCAACCGCGCCTCGGCCACAGTAGCGGGCGTGGCCTGCGAGTAGCGCACCGTGAGGCCCGGCATGGCGGCTTCTACTTCCTGCAAATGCGTTTCTGACACCTCGTGCGGCGCCACGATAAAGCGCATGGTGCGCGCGTGCTTGCGCAGCAACGGCGCCAGGGCAGGTAGGTCTTCGGGCCAAGTGCTGCCGGCCACGAGCACGGGCGCCCCGTCGGCCACAAAAGCTTCGACGAGCGGCAGCGACCTAGGCGGCGCGGCGGCCGTGGCCGCCACGGTGTCAAAGCGCGTATCGCCGGCCACGCGCACCCGCTTCAGGCCAATGCCGCGCAGCAACTCGGCCGACTCTTCATTTTGAGTGAAGATGAAGCTGAGCTGGCTGAGAATCTGCCGGAAGAAGCCGCCCCAGGGCTTGAAAAAAACCTGGCTAGGCCGGAAGATGGCCGCCACTACCACTGCTGGAATGCTTTGCTCGCGCAGTTCGCGCAGGTAGTAGTACCAAAACTCGTACTTCACGAATACGGCCAGCGCGGGCCGCACTGCCGCCACAAACTGGCGGGCGTGCTCGGCGGTGTCGAGCGGCAGGTAGAAGACGTAGTTGGCTCCCGCCCAGTTCTTGCGCACCTCGTAGCCCGAGGGCGAGAAAAATGTCAGCACTATTTTGTGGCCGGGGTACTGCCGCCGCAGCCCCTCAATGAGCGGCCGCCCCTGCTCAAACTCACCTAGGGAGGCGCAGTGCACCCACAGGCGCGGCGCCGTTTCGGCCCCTATGGCCTGCTCGATGCGTGGTAGCAAGCCCTGGCGGCCCGCTACCCAGGCCGCCGCCTTAGGGTTGAAAGGAGCTACCAACCGCAGCAGCAGCGCATACAGGGCCAAGCCCAACGAATATAAGAAACGCAAAAACAACAGCCCCGCCCGGCATCAGGCCGGGCGGGGCTGCAAAATTAAGTTAAGAGTTAGGAGTTGCTGGTTGGGGCCGCTTGGTTCTAGCACCCCCTCAACTTCTAACTCATGATTTTTAGCTATTTGTCCGCTTCCCAGTTAGCGGGGCAGGTTTCGCCGTGCTCCTCAAAATGTTGGAGGGCATCGACCATGCGCAACGCATCTGAAATGCGGCGACCTAGGAACCGGTCATTGACGAGCTGGTGGCGCACAATGCCGTCGCGGTCAATTAGAAACAAGCCCCGATAAGCCACTGGTGAGCCTACAAAGACCATCTCGCCGGCTTCGTTATAGTCGTAATGGCCGGCCAGCACGTCGTAGTTGGCCGAAATGGTTTTGGTCGCGTCGGCCACCAGCGGGAAGGTAGTGCCCGCAATACCACCCGAGTCGCGCGGCATGCGCAGCCACGCCTGGTGCGTTTGGTGCGAGTCGGTGCTGCACCCTACTACGGCCACGCCTCGGCGCTCAAATTCGGGCAGCATTTCCTGAAAAGCGTACAGCTCGGTCGGGCAGAGGCCCGAAAAATCGGCTGGGTAGAAGAACAGCAGCACGTAGCGCTTGCCTAGGTAGCGGTCGAGCGAAAATTCTTCTTCGACCTGGGTGCCAATGACGGCGGTAGCTTTAAAGGAAGGGGCGCGCTTGCCCACGAGAACGGCCATGAGTAGAAAGGTAAAGCGGTTGCGTACAAATGCGCCTGCTTACTCCAAATTTGCGTCGGCGGTTGCTTACTAGCTCACTACTTGCGCCCAACGCCCCACCTTTATGGAGCAGATACTCCTTTCCGATTCGCCGCCGCTACGACTCACCATCAGTTGCACGCCCAGCCCGCTGAGCGTGGCCCTGTTGCAGCAGACCATCTATGGCACGCACGGCCCGCAGTACAGCCACACCGGTCAGGCCGAAAAAGTAACGCACATTACAGGGGCTTATTTCTTCGACTTATGGGCGGGCGAGGAGCTCGTAGGTACTTACTGCCTGTCGGAGCGCCTAGTGCAAACGCCAGCCGGGCAGGTAGCCGGCTACTACGGCCGCTACCTAGCCGTAGCCGCCGCCCACCGGAGCCACGGCTACGGCCACCGGCTCAAGCAAGAAGCTGTGCACTACATCGAGCGTACCCGGCCCGCGCCCCAGGTGTTTTACTCTTACATCGAAGAAGCCAATGCCCGCTCGTTGCGCATCTCGGCTCAGGCGGGCTTTCAGCCAGTAGCCCGGCTAGAGGCGCTAGCCTTTGGCCGGCTGTACCCGCGCCGAGACGCCCGCTTTGGGCAGCTAAAAGTGTCCGAGTTGCCAGTAATGCGCGCCACGCTGGCGGCAGCCTACGCTGGCTATTCCCTAGTCCAGTTCGACCACCTATACGACCAGCAGCACTACTTCGTGCTGCGCGAAAACGGCAAAATCATTACCGGCGTGCAGGCCAATCCGGTGCGGTGGCGCATCGTGGCTATGCCCGGCTTCGGCGGGCAGTTGCTCTTGCGTGTGCTGCCCCGCGTGCCAGTGCTCAAGCGGCTCATCAACCCCGCCAATTATGAATTTGCTGCCCTCGAAGCCCTGTATGTACAGCCTGGCCGCGAGCCCGAGCTGCTGCGCCTGTTAGAAAGTGTGCTGGCCTACTTCGGCTTCACCTCGGCGCTGGTGCTGCTCGATGTTGCCTCACCTTTGCACCACTATCTCAAAGGCAGCGGCAAGCTCGGGCTGCTACAGCGTCTAAAGCAGCCCACCTACACGCAGGTGCTAGTTAAAACCAATGGCTTAGCGCCAGAACAAGTAAAACAAAACTCGGCGCAGCCGCTCTACACGTCGGCTTTCGACTACACCTAGGGTATAGGTTGAACCTTGCAGGCGCAGCTACTCCCTCACCACTACCTGAAACGTGCTGCGCGTGCGCTGCTCTAGCAGTACTGTGCGCTCGGCCACAAGCTGGGTTACGCTGGCGGCCGTGTAATTTTTGACAGTAAAGAGTGTCAGGCCTTCATTGTATTGCACTCGAAACTGAGCACCTAGAGCCGCTACGGCCTGTGCCAGCCGCGTAGGCTCGCCATCGAGGCACACGGAGAAGCTGAGGGCTGAATTCTGCATTAGGTTGATTTTCAGGCGGGCTTGAGCCAGTGCTCCAAAAATCACTTCCAGGTTCTCTTCCGAAATAAACGCGAAGTCCTTGCTTTCTAGCGACACTAGGCACTGCCCCGTTTTGCGGATAAAAGCGGGTGCCAGCGGTGGGTGCTGGCAATCGTGGATGAGCGTTCCCTCGGCCGCGGGGTCCAGAAACGACTTCACCCGCAGCGGAATCTTGCGGTCGGCCAGCGGCTTCAGCGTCTTGGGGTGGATGACGCTGGCCCCATAATAGGCCATCTCTATAGTCTCCTGGTAGCTGATTTCGGGGTAGCGCACCGTGTCCGGGAAGATTTTGGGGTCAGCGTTGAGCAGGCCCGGTACATCTTTCCAGATGGTTACACTCTCGGCTCGTAGGCAGTAGGCAAAAATGGCGGCTGAGTAGTCGGAGCCCTCACGTCCTAGGGTGGTGGTGCGGCTCTTGGTGGTGCCCCCCACAAAGCCTTGGGTTACAACTATGCCTCCCTCGCGCAGTAGGGGCGGCAGGGCAGTGCGCAGGTTGTTTTCAGTCACAGTCCAGTTCACCCGGCCTTCGCGCCAGCTAGTATCGGTGCGCAGCAGTGGGCGGCAATCCTGCCACCGCGTCGGGCGCAGGTCATTTAGTACTAGCGCAATGAGTTGGGACGCAAGCAACTCGCCAAAGCTCACCACTTGGTCGTACTGCTCGTCGTAGCCAGCCGTACCGCCTACTCCCGCCAACTGCTCGCTCAGTGCCTCAAAGGCCTCGTGCAGCATCTCCTGCACGTCGGTCTGGGTAGTCGGCTTCAGGTGGGCTGTCAGGGCGTGAGCTGCTTCCTGGTGGTAGGCTTCTAGCCGCACTAGCGGCGCGGTATAGTCGCGGCCAGCGTAGGCTAGGGCCATTAATTCTTCCAGCGCGTTCGTTGTTTTACCCATGGCCGACACCACAATGAGCAGCGGCCGTCCCGCGGCGGTGGTTTCGACGATGTGGCGCAGATTGAGAATGGCGGACGCGTCCTTCACCGAGGCGCCGCCAAATTTGTAGACCTGTAGGCCCGTTAGTTCAGTTGCCATAGGCCCCAAAACTAGGCAGTAGGGCGCAGGTAGGTCGCTTACCTAAAAAAAGGTAGCTTTGCGAAGGCTCTCCTTCCTTACGCTTATATGGACCACAACAAACTCGCCTTGCCCGTCGGCACCACTCTCGACCGCTTCATTATGCGCAAGCAGGAAGACTTCCCCTATGCCACTGGGGAGCTGTCGCAGTTGCTGCGCGACATTGCCCTGGCGGCCAAAATCGTGAACCGCGAAATCAACCGCTCGGGCCTCATTGACATCGCCGGGGCCTACGGCAACCGCAACGTGCAAGGCGAGGACCAACAAAAGCTCGACGTGATTGCCAACATCCGCTTTATCCGGGCGCTGCGCAATGGGGGCGAGGTCTGCACCATCATCTCTGAGGAAGATGAGGATATGATTCAAACCGGCAACGACCAGGGTAAGTACGTGGTGGCCATCGACCCACTCGATGGTTCCAGCAACATTGATGTCAACGTCAGCATTGGCACTATTTTCAGCATCTACCGCCGCGTGTCGCCCACTGGCCGCCCCGGCACCTCGGCCGACTGCCTGCAGCCCGGCACTCACCAAGTAGCGGCCGGCTACGTCATTTACGGCTCCAGCACCATGCTCGTGTACACCACTGGCAACGGCGTCAATGGCTTTACCTACGAGCCGAGCCTAGGCGAATTTTTTCTGTCGCACCCCGATATCCAAACGCCTAAAACTGGCGCCATCTATTCCATCAACGAGGGCGCATCCGATACGTTCTCGCCCGGCGTGGTGGCTTTCGTGAAGCACTGCAAGGACGCGAGCTTTTCGGCCCGCTATATCGGCTCGCTCGTGGCCGACTTCCACCGCAATCTGCTCAAGGGTGGTATTTATATCTATCCCGCCACCGGCAAGGCGCCCAAGGGCAAGCTACGCCTCATGTATGAGTGCAACCCACTGGCTTTCATTGTAGAGCAAGCCGGTGGGCGTAGCTCCGACGGTTATCAGCGCACACTCAGCATCGAGCCCAAAGACTGCCACGCCCGTTGCCCCATTTTCATCGGCAGCCAAGACCTAGTAGAGCAGGCCGAGGCCTTTATGGCACAAGAGACGGCACCCGTAGCCGCCACCCTCGCAAGCACCTAGGTCCCCTGAAGCGCCCCATTTTAACCAAAAGGCCAATACGAAAAGAGGCGGCGCCCCAACTGGGCGCCGCCTCTTTTTATAGCAGAACTGCTAACCTAGGGCTTAAGCCTCTTCTGTCGTTTCAGCGGCGGGTGCTTCGCTCTCGGTAGTAGCTTCCTCATATGGGCGGTGCTGGCTCACGATGCTGTACCAGGTCACCAGCTTTTTAATGTCGGAGAGGTACACGCGCTCGCGGTCGTACTCGGGCAGTACTTCGGCCAGAAAGCTTGTTAGCTCGGCTTCCGACGACTTGTTGCTTACGGGCAAGTTGGTGCCGTACTTCTGGTAGATGTTCTCAAAAACCTGCGTCAGCGGCACCGTATCATCCGAGTCCTGGCTGTAGATACCGATTTCGCTCAGCAGCGATACTTTGTTGCTGGCTGGCGCCAGCGAGCGGGCCGCTTTGGCATCGAGGCTTTCTACCAACACACCGTGGCGGGCGGGCTTCAGGAGGCGGTACAAACCACTCTGGCCGCTGATGGCCGCCAGTTCTTTCAAATCGTAAGGCATTTTCTTAGTATTTAATGATTAATGGATAGTGGGTAACGTTTATTCCGTATTCAATAAACGCTACCTGCTACTCATTAAAAAACTAGTTTTCTAGCGCGTTCGAGCCGGTTACTCCTAGCTTGAAGTCGATAGGTAGGCTAGTCAGGATGGGGTATTCAGGTTTCTTAAACTTGAGCAAACGTACTACACGTAGCGCTTCCTCGCCGGTGCCACCGCCTACTTGCTTCACCAGCTTAATGCCCTGCATGGTGCCATCGGGGTTGAGGGTAAAGCTCACAATGCAACGGCCCTGCATGCGGTTGCGCTTGGCCATCAGGGGGTATTTCAGTTCTTTGGCAATGAAGGCATACATGGCCTCTTGGCCCCCTTCATAGTAGGCTGCCACCGGAATGCTAGCGCCTACGTGGTTGAGGCCCGTGCCTTGCTCGGTTTGCGAGGGGGCTTGGGCAGGGGAGGTCGTATTAGGTGCGGGCTTGGTAGCCTGGGCGTGGACAGAGCTAGCGGCCAGGGCCAACCCTAGCACCGAAAGCATAATTTTTTTCATGGAAAATAAGAAATACGAGAAAATAGATTGGTCGCTGAGCAATTGAGGGGCCAAATTACTGCGCATCGGCGGCTCCGGCGGCCACCTGCCGGTTTACTTCCTCAATAAAGCCGAGTAATTCTTCTCGCCCGACGCCAGTTTCGGAAGAAGTGAGGAAGTGCCGGGGCAGTTCGTCCCACGTTTCGCCCATCTTAGCCAGGTAAGTTGTTACTAGCTCATTAGTGCGTGTGGCCGATTGCTTATCAGTCTTAGTAAACACCATGACAAACGGAACGCCGTCCTCGCCTAGCTTTTCCATAAACTCCAGGTCTACGGCCTGCGGTGGGTGGCGCGAGTCGAGCAGTACGCACACGCAAGTCAGGTTTTCGCGGCGGGTTAGGTAGGCATTTATCATTTTGCCCCAGTCAGCACGCGAGCTTTTGCTCACGCGGGCGTAGCCGTAGCCGGGCAAGTCGACGAGGTACCACTCGTCATTTATCATGAAGTGGTTGATGACCTGAGTCTTGCCGGGGGTGCTCGATATTTTGGCTAGTCCATTGCGGCCAGTGAGCATGTTGAGCAGCGAGGATTTGCCCACGTTGGAGCGACCAATGAAGGCATATTCGGGGCGGTCGGGGGTAGGGCAGGCCGCCAGCTGGGTGTTACTGCTCACAAAATGAGCGTCGCGAATGAGCATAGCGTGTAGGTTAGTAGTGCTAGGTAAAGAGGAGCTAACAGCCCCTAGGTAGTACAAAGATGCCGTACTAAAGCTTGGCAGCACGCCCCGGCTAGCGGTGCCGGACAAGCATTTAGCGGAAAAGAGGCCTTTTTTAAGCTTTTTTCGCAGCTTCCCTATATTTGCCGGGTTACCTTTTGCTTGAATAGATATAGTAACGGGTCGAGAAGCGAACAGTTTGAAAGCCTAGGTAGTGCAATAGGGCTCAGCAGCCACGAGCAGGTGCCTATATTTGTGCCAATTGTTTCGGTCGTTCAGCATCAAATTAGAAGTAGTAATACCAACCCTGACGCTAAAAATTAGTATAAGACGCCGAACTGCTAATGGGATACGTCCTGGCTTATTCCGTCTCTATGCACTTCTTTAATTACCAAAAACACCTCTTTTCAATGGACAACCTATCCAGAAAGCTGCTGCACGCCTCGTGCGCGCTGGCCCTGACGGCGGCCGCGAGCAGCCCCGCCCTGGCGCAGAGCACGCGCAAGGACCTTAAGACTGGCAACAAGCTTTTCGACCTGGAAAACTACCGTGCCTCCATCCCTTACTATGAGCGGGTGCTGGCTAAAGACCCTAACAACGCGCAGGCGCTGTTCCGGGCCGGTGTAGCGTACCTGTCCTTCGATAAGGAAAAAGCGAGCGACTATATCTATAAGGCGCAGAAGCTGAAGCCAAAGGTGTCGCGTGACATCGAGTATTGGCTAGGTCAGGTTGACCACCTCAACTATAATTTCGACGAGGCCATTACGCACTACCAAGCGTATAATGCCACGCTGAAGAAAAAGAATGACACGCGCCGTGAAGAAGTAGCGCAGCTCATTCAGCACAGCAAGAACGCGAAAGTGCTCTTCAACCAGCCCAAGGACATCTTCGTGAAGAACCTGGGCCCCACGGTAAACACGCAGTATTCGGAGCACAGCCCCGTAATCTCGGCCGACGACAAGACTCTGATTTTTACCTCGCGCGGTGAGCAGGTAACTGGCTCGGACGTAAAGAAAAAGGGCATCGCTGCCGACGGTGAGTACTACGAAGACATCTTCGAAACCCACCGCGTAGACGCCGACAACTGGGAGAAGCCTCGTTCGCTGTCGGGCGTGCTCAATGGCAAAGGCCACGACGCTTCTATTCAGCTGTTCGACAACGACAGCAAACTGCTCATGTACCGCAGCGACCAAGATGGTGACATCTTCGTGTCGGAAAAGACGGGTGGTGACTGGACGGCTCCTAAGAAGCTGAACGACAACATCAACTCGAAATACTACGAAGGCGACGCCTACATTACGCCCGATGGACAGACGCTGTACTTCTCGACGGGTAAATACTCGGAAGATGGCTCGCTGGACCTCTACTACAGCACCCGCTCAAACGGCGGCGATTGGGGCCCGGCTAAGTCCCTAGGTGGTGTTATCAACACCAAGTACGACGAAGACAGCCCGTACCTAAGCCGCGATGGCAAGACGTTGTATTTCAGCTCGCGTGGCCACAACACGATGGGCAACTACGACATCTTCAAGTCGCAGTGGGACAGCATCGGTCGCAAGTGGGGCCGCCCCGAGAACTTGGGCTACCCCGTAAACACGCCGGATGCTGACTCGTACTACCGCCTCGCTCCTGATGGCTCGTATGCTTACCTCAGCTCGTACCGCATTGGTGGCTACGGTGAGAAGGATATCTACACCATCAACTACATCAAGAACGTCACCATCAAAGGTCAGGTGTTCTCGAAGCGCGATAGCCTGCAATCTATCCCTGGGGTAGAGCTGGTCTTCAGCGGTAAGACTGCCTCTAACGAGGCTATCAGCTTCCGTGATATCACGAAGCAGCCTAACGGCGACTACAGCGTGAACTTGCTGTCGGGCCGTACCTACCAGGTAGCAGTGAATAAGGACGGCAAGAACATCGAGACGCAAGAATTTGCAGTGCCGATTTCGACGACCGATTCGACTTCGATTGTTAAGAACTTCTACGTCAACTATATCGACACGACGGCTAACAGCCAGTTCAAGAAGATTTACTTTGACACCGACAAGTACACGTTGCGTGCTGAGTCTATCAAGACCCTCAACAACACGGCAGCTATCTTGAAGGCTAACACTGGCCTGAACATCTCGATTGAAGGCCACTGCGACTCGCGTAACACGGATGAGTACAACATGGTACTCGGCCAAAACCGTGCTGATGCTGCCCGCAACTACCTCGTGAAGCAAGGTGTGGCTGGTGCCCGCCTGACCACGGTTAGCTACGGTGAGCGTCGTCCGGCCGCTCCGAACGATACGCCCGAGAACATGCAGCTCAACCGTCGCGATGAATTCCGCGTGGTGCTGAAAGAAGGCGAGTCGATGCCTGTTATTCAGGAGCCTGCTCCGACTACTACCATCATCGCTGTACCGGTAAAACCCGCCCGTCCTCAGCCTGGCAAGAGCAAAGTGAAGCTCGCCGACGGCACTAAGGTGAAAACCAAAGTGGACGACGACAGCGACAAGGTGAAGGTGAAGACCAAAGGCACTAACGGCGAAAAATCGAAGACCAAAGCCAAAGACGGCGAACTCGATTCGAAAGCCAAAGACGCTTCGGGCGAAAAAGCTAAAGTGAAAGCAAAGCCTGAATAGGTTAGCCCACCTTTAGCCATAAAAAAGGAACGGCCGGACGAACAGTCCGGCCGTTTTTTTGTCCTGCTTATACCGTACTGCTTCCGTTTGCGTAGGTGTGCCGACCTAGACTGCTTCGAAAGCTTCGGACAGCGTATCACAATTTTGTGCGGCCGTATGCCGTTCTTTGCATTCCGAAAATTATGGCCGTAGTACCCTACAAAGAAGACGCCGCCGACAAGAAAACGCAGGTGGCGCGGATGTTTGACAGCATCGCCGGGAAGTATGACTTCCTGAATCATTTCCTGAGCGTAGGCACCGATATCTATTGGCGCCGCAAGGCTGTGGATGAGCTTAAAGCGCTGCGCCCGGCTCGCATCTTGGATATTGCCACTGGCACAGCCGACTTCGCCATCGAAACGCTGCGTGCCGCCGCGCCCGAAGCACAGGTAACCGGTGTCGATATTTCGGCTGGCATGCTGGAGGTAGGTCGCCAGAAACTGGCAGCCAAGAACCTAAGCCACCGCATCCGGCTAGAGCAGGCCGATTCAGAAAACCTGCCCTTTGAGGACAATACCTTCGACGCTGTAACGGCTTCGTTTGGCGTGCGCAATTTTGCGCACCTAGAGCGCGGCCTGGCCGAAATGCGCCGCGTGCTGCGGCCGGGTGGCCAACTGGTGATACTGGAGTTCAGCAAGCCCACTGCGTTTCCGCTCAAGCAAGCCTATAATTTTTATTTTAGTCGGGTGCTGCCTGTATTTGGGAAAGTGATTTCCAAAGACCAGTCAGCTTATACCTACCTGCCCGAATCGGTGCAGGCATTCCCCGATGGTGCCGACTTCGTGGCTATTCTGCGCCGCATCGGCTTTACTTCTCCCGCATGGCAACCCCTTACGTTCGGCATAAGCTCCATTTACACGGCTCGCAAATAGGACGCCGCCACCGCTGGAGCCTGTTGGCTGTGCTAGGTCTATTGCTAGTAGCTGGCCCGGCGCTGGCTCAGCGCAAGCGCAGCGATGCCATCGACCGTAGCCGCAAGGGACGGATTAAAGGCATTACTGTCGAAAACCTCTCTAATTACAATCAGCGGTTTTTTCGGCCAGGTATCTATATCGCGCCCTCATTCTCGCGCTTTTTTATTGAGCAGTCCGATGCTTACGTACAAGCCTTGCAGCAGGGCCGTGGCATAGCTGCTAATTCGATAATAAGCCCAGGCCTGGCCGTTGGCTTTATTGGCGATATTCGCCTAGGTAACGTTAACACGCCCTTTCACTTGCGTTTTGCCCCCGGCCTACGGTTTGAAACCCGCAGCGTCGAGTTTACGGGGCGCGGAGTGGGCATGCCCGATACTATTCGCACGCAGGAGGTCGCTACCACTCAATTGGAGCTACCACTCTTGCTCAAATACCAGTCGAACCGCCGGCGCAACACGCGGGTGTATATGATTGCGGGCGTCAAGCCTAGTATTGCTGTAACGCAGCGCCAAAACAATTTGGCTATCAACCAGCTGACTATTAACCGTAACGACGTGCTGCTGGAGTATGGCGTTGGGCTAGACTTGTTCTATCCTTATTTCAAATTTGGTCCAGAGCTGCGTTTCTCGCACGGGCTCCGCAACCTCCTGGACCCGCGCAACAACACCTACAGCAACAGCTTACAAAGCTTGCGCACAAACACCGTAACGCTGTATTTAAATATCGAGTAAGCTCGGCTGGCTGGTATCAATTCGCCTTGGCCGCCGTATGACGGCTACTCAGCACAGTTGCGGAACAGCGACAGGCTGGTTGAAGAATTGTTGACTCTTAATTGATACTGGTAAATGGAAAAGACGGCATTCGTGACGGGCGCTTCTTCGGGAATTGGGCGAGCTACAGCGGTAGCACTCGCCGCAGCTGGCTTTCGGCTCGTGGTGGCCGGGCGGCGGCGCGAGCGGCTAGAAGAGCTAGCTCAGGCAGTAGCGCCCACCCACGTGCATATTCTGACGTTTGATGTGCGCGACCGGGCAGCGGTAGAAGCGGCCGTGGCTGAATTGCCTACTGAGTTTAAGCACATCGATGTGCTTATCAATAATGCTGGCAACGCGCATGGCCTAGCGCCCATTCAGGAAGGCGACGTAGCCGATTGGGATGCTATGTTGGACGGTAACGTGAAAGGCTTGCTCTACGTGAGCCGGGCTGTGCTGCCACACATGGGCGAAGGTGGCTTTATAGTCAACCTAGGCTCCATTGCGGGCCACGAAGCCTATGCCAATGGCAACGTGTACTGCGCCTCAAAGGCGGCCGTGTCTATGCTTACCCGTACCATGCGTATCGACCTGCTGCCCAAGGGTATTCGGGTAGCAGAAGTAGCGCCGGGTATGGTAGAAACTGAGTTTTCGGAGGTTCGCTTTAAGGGCGATGCCGAGAAAGCAGCTAACGTCTACAAGGGTGTGCAGCCGTTACGCGCCGAGGATGTAGCCGACCTTATCCAGTTCATGGTAACGCGCCCACCGCACGTGCAACTGGCCGAAGTTATTATTTTCCCGGCGGCGCAGGCGGCCGCTGCCACCGTTCGCCGACAGTCGTAAGCAGCCCCTAGCCTAGGTAAGGTTTAGACTTCTTTATTAGCAGAGACGCCAGCCGTTGGGTCTACTGCCTGAATAGCTTATTCAGGCAGCAGACCCAACGGCTGGCGTCTCTTATTTTTCCCAGTGCCGCCAAGCCCTGAATTGATATGCTGGCTAAGCGAAGGCTGCGTGCAACTGTCGCAGCAGCGGCGGGTAAAGCGTGTGGTTGCCCTCGAAGCTGCGCACAGTTACTTGCGCGCCGTAGGCCCCTAAGACCTGGGCTTGCGCCCGTAGTTTGTCGGGGCCAACGTAGCCATCCTGTTCTCCGCTGACCAGCACTACAGGTAGGGCTTGCAGTAGCTGCTGGGCTGCCGATGCTTCGATATCAGCCGGAAAGTCACCAGCCCATAGCACCAATTGATGAGGCCGCCACTGCCCGGCTTTGGCCGCCAGCCAGCGGCTCACGGTGGCAGTGCCTTGCGAAAAGCCCAGCACGGTCACGCGCACGTCGGGTGGGCAGGCACGCAGCAGGTGGTCGAGTAAGGCGTCGAAGTAGGCGGTTTGGTCAGCTATCTCGGTGAGCCGGTCGGCAGTAGTCATCCAAGAGGCGCCTACGCGCCCGTTGGTGCCGTTGAGGTAAAAGCGCGACAGTGCTTCTGGCGCGACAATGACTGTGCCCGTTGGGTCGAGGACCTGCACCGACTTGAAGTGGCGGCTAAAATACTCAACCAACTGCCCGTAGCCGTGCGCTACCAGCCAGAGCTGGCGCGTAGCGGCCGAGAACTTGCCTAGCTGCTCGTAGCGAGCCGTGCGCGTTACAGAGAAGTGATGCTCCATCAATAAGCTACCCGCGGCTCCCGAAGATGGCACTGCCTACGCGCACCAGCGTGCTGCCCTCGGCTACGGCCAGCGGGTAGTCGGCGCTCATGCCCATCGAAATTTCACGAAAAGCCTCGCTAGCAGCAAAGTATCGTTCTTTTAGATAGTCGAAATGCTGCTTGAGCTGCTGGAACTCGCCGCGTACTACCGCCTCATCCGGCGAGTTGGTGGCAATACCCATCACGCCAGTCAGGCGCACGTGGCGCATGTTCTGGTATTCGGGCGCTTGCAGAATAGCTTCGGCTTCGGGTAAGCTTAGGCCCGTTTTGGTTTCTTCCTGAGCAATGTGAAATTGCAGCAAGCCATTAATAACGCGCTGGTGGCGAGCGGCGTGCTTATCGAGCTCCAGTAATAGTCGCAGGCTATCCACACTTTGCACCGTGTGCACGAAGGCGGCCAGGTACTTCACCTTGTTGGTTTGCAGCTGCCCAATCTGGTGCCACTCCACATCGGCCGGCAGCTCGGGTTGCTTGGCGGCCATTTCTTGTACCCGGTTCTCACCAAATAGACGGGCGCCCGCTGCGTAAGCCTCGCGCAAGCGCTCAACGGGGTGTGTCTTTGTTACCACCACCAAGCGGGCCGCGGTGCCGTGAAGCGTTTGTTCTATGGCTGCGATATTCTCAGCAATCGACATACGAATGATTAATAGTTTTCACTAATTTACAGGTGTTTAGCTAGTGGATAGAGCGTATGAGGCGCTAGTAAAGACTACTCGCCACTATTTTAGTCTTCGAGCACATTACTCATAAACGTGCTTTTGAGCCCTAGCCAGAGCAGCCACAATACAAGCCCCCAGCCTAGGTAGGGGCGATAGAAATCTTCTACGCTACGATAGCGCTGGGTGCGAATGTCTGATTTTTCGAGCTTATTGATAGCACCGAAAACCTGGCGTAAGGCCGCGTTATCGGTAGCCCGAAAAAATTGCCCATCGGCTGCCTGCGCCAACTGGCGCATGGTTGTTTCGTCGAGGCGAGTCTGCACATAGCGGGGCTTGCCGCTGACCGAATCGCGGCCGTAGGGCACAAAGCCGTCTTCACCCAGCCCGATGGTGTAAAGCCGGATGCCATAGGCGTGGGCGAGCTGTGCCGCTAGCAGTGGGTCGAGGCTACCAGCCGTGTTCTCGCCATCTGAAAGCAGCAAGCACACTTTAGAATGCGCCGTGGACTCGCGCAGGCGGTTGATAGCTACGCCGAGCGCCGTGCCAATGGCGGTGCCGTCGTCGGCGATAAGGCCGGGGCGCAGCCCGCCTAGGTTGTCGAGAAGTAGGTCATAGTCGGTGGTCAATGGCACCGCTGAATAGGCCTGCCCCGCAAATGCAATAAGCCCGAGCCGGTCGCCGGCCCGCTGCTGCACAAAGCTGCGCGCCAAGCGCTTAGCAGCTTCGAGGCGCGTAGGCTTCAGGTCTTCTAACTCCATACTCGCCGACACATCGATGGCTACCATGATATCAATGCCGCGGCCGGTTTGAGTGAGGTGCTCGCTTGGGTGCTGAGGCCGAGCAGCGGCTATCACGAGCAGCCCTAGGCTCAGGCTGAGCACGATATCGGGCACGAAACGCAGCAAGGCCCGCCAATCGCGCCGGATGCCGCCCGGCCCAAAAGCTACTACCACCTGCCGCCGGCGCCGCGCCAGCAGGCCACGCAGCAGCGGCAGCAAAGGCACCAACCCGAGTAGCAACAACACGCGCGGGTGCTGCCACTCGTAGCTAGCCAAGGTGGCGTAAGAAAACAGATTCATGCAAGAAAACTACCAGAAAGCGCAAATTACGGCACGCACGGGCCGCTAGCGGGGCACTCAGTCAAAGCGCCCTAGCTCACTACGGGCAAATGTCCACTCGGGCGTTTCGACAAGCGGCTTCTCGGGCCCCGGCACCGCAAACCAGGCACCTAGAGCTGGCCGGGCAGTGTTGCGCAGAATGTGGATGTTTTGGGCTGGCATGTAGCTCTGGGCCAGCAGCAAGTAGCGCTGGCCACTTTGCGGATGCTCGGCTACGTCGGCCACCAGCACCGCGTGGCCGGGCCGCCCGCCATGAATAAGCACATCGCCAGGACGCACTTCCTCCAACGGAATACGCCGCAGCTCGCGGCTGAGCGACAGCGTGCCCGCATACCCAAATACTGGCTGCAAATAGCGACCTAGGGCGGCGTGCGTAGGTGCCTCAGTGGCCTTGGTGGCTGGTAGCACCTGCTCGCCCTGCACCCGAAAGGTGCGGCCAGCTACGTAGTCCGAAAACCAAGCATCGTAGCCGGTGGTCAGGTGGAAATGAATTTTATTGAAGTTCTGACTAAATAAATACTCCGCTCGCAGCCGGATGACGGCGTCGGCGCATTGCTGCAAGTCTTTGGTACCAGGGTCTATATCGATAACCGCCGCCACTACGGCCTGATTGTCTTTAAGCTGCCCCGTGTAAAGACGTGCTGGCGTACCGGCTGGGCGTAGGGGTAAGCCGCGCAGCCACGCACCCCACGAGCCCGCCGCTGCCGCCACGCGCCGGCAACCTGCGGGTGGCGGAAAGCGCGCGGCTACCTGCTGCTGTGCCGCCGGAATAGTAGTTAGCCAGGGATAAGCTGGGCTCGCCGGTGTTGGGCTAGCCAAAGCGCTCGGTAGCATTCCCAAGGCCGTGAGTACTAAGCCAAGTGAGTAGGAGTGAGTCATATGCTGAAGAAAGCCTGCAAACGAAACCTAGGACCACTAAAGTATAAAAAAAGCCCCGCAGTAGGCGGGGCTTTTTTTATGCATGCTGAACACAATTACTTTTTAGCAACCGCTTTTTTTGCCGCCGGTGCTTTGGCAGTTGTGGCCTTTTTAGCCGGTGCCTTCTTTTTAGCAGCAGTTTCTTTCGGTGCTTTAGCAGCTTTCTTGGCTGGGGCGTCGGCTTCCTTTTCGGGCTTTTCAGCGGCAGCCTTCTTGCCAAAGCGGCCCCCCTTGGCGGGCTTGTCAGGAGTGGCCGCGGCTAGCTCTAAGCAGCGCTCGAGGGTCAGCTCGGTAGGCTCTTCGCCCTTCGGAATCTTCACATTCTTCTTGCCCGCCACGATGTAGGGACCGAAGCGGCCGTTAAGCACTTGGATGTCGGGGTTTTCGGGGAAATCCTTAATGAGCTTCTCTGCATCAGCCTTGCGCTTGGCTTCTATGAGAGCTACCCCTTCTTCGCCCGTAATAGTGTGCGGGTCTTGCTCCTTGGTCAAGGAGTAAAACTTGCTATCGTGGCGAATATAGGGGCCAAAGCGACCTAGGGCGGCCGTCATGTCCTTGCCCTCAAACTCACCTATCACGCGAGGCAGCTTAAACAAATCCAGCGCTTCTTCGAGCGTAATGGTTTCGATAAACATGCCTTTGCGCAGGTTGGCGTAGGCAGGCTTGGTTTCGCCTTCGGTGTCACCTAGGGCTACGTAGGGGCCGTATTTGCCGAGGCGAGCAGTTATTTTTTCACCGGTTTCGGGGTGCAGGCCAATCTCGCGGGTGCTGCCTAGGGTGCTGCGCTCGATGTCCTGGCCGCGCTCTACGCTCTTGTGGAAAGGCTCGTAGAAGCCTGCCAGCATGTGGCCCCAGTCTTCGTGGCCGTTGGCAATCTGGTCAAATTCGTCCTCTACCTTGGCCGTGAACTGGAAGTCCACAATAGCCGGGAAGTGTTCAACCAAGAAGTCATTGACAACTAGCGCAGTATCGGTTGGGAAAAGCTTGGCTTTGTCGGCGCCGTAGGTTTCGGTGCGCTGCTCCGTTTTTACCTCGTCACCAACTAGCGCAAGCGCGTAAATCTTGCGCTCTTTGCCCTCGCGCGAATCCTTCTCCACGTAGCCGCGCTTTTGCACGATACTAATAGTAGGGGCGTATGTGCTGGGTCGGCCGATGCCCATTTCTTCCAGCTTCTTCACAAGCGAAGCCTCGGTGTAGCGGGCGGGCGGTGTCGAGAAGCGTTCGGTCGCCGTCAGAGTTTGCAGGGGCAGGTTTTGCCCCACGCTCAGGGGCGGCAAGCCGCGCGAGAATGAGCTTTCGCCGTCAGCGGGCTGGTCTTCGTCGTCCTTGCTTTCGGCGTAGGCTTTCAGAAAGCCTTCAAACGTAATGACTTCACCCGTAGCCGAAAACGTGGTGCCCGGCTGCGTGCTGATGCCGATAACGGCCGTTGTGCGCTCAATCTGCGCATCGGCCATTTGCGAACCCATCGCCCGCTTGCGGATGAGGTCATAGAGGCGCTGCTCCGAAGCATCAGCGCCCGCTTTCACTTGCTTAAAATCGGTAGGTCGAATGGCTTCGTGGGCCTCCTGGGCCGAAGCCGATTTGGTTTTGAACTGCCGCTCGTGCACGTACTCCGCACCGTAGGCAGCCTCGATGGCCTCGCGGGCGCCCTTGCGGGCCTCCTCCGACAGGTTCACCGAGTCGGTACGCATATAGCTGATGCGGCCGGCTTCGTACAGCTTCTGGGCCACCGTCATGGTCTGGGCCACCGAAAAGCCTAGCTTGCGCGAAGCTTCCTGCTGCAAAGTAGAGGTCGTGAATGGAGCAGCAGGGCTGCGCTTACCAGGTTTTTTATCGAGGCTATTAATACTGTAAGTAGCCCCAATGCAGCGCGTCAGAAAATCTTCAGCTTCTTGGCGAGTTTTATAGCGAGTCGGTAATTCGGCTTCTAGGGTGGTGCCCTGGCCGGCGTCGAAACGGGCCACCACGCGGTAGGCGCTGGCCGATTTATGCTGGTTGATTTCGCGCTCGCGGTCTACTACCAGGCGTACGGCCACGCTCTGCACGCGGCCCGCTGATAGGCCCGCTTTTACCTTGCGCCACAGCACCGGGCTCAGCTCGAAGCCCACCAAGCGGTCGAGCACGCGGCGGGCCTGCTGGGCATTTACTAGGTCGAGGTTAATCTCGCGTGGATGCTGAATAGCATTGAGAATCGCAGGCTTGGTAATCTCGCGAAACACAATGCGCTTCGTCTTGTCAGCCTTGAGGTTAAGGGTCTCAGATAAGTGCCACGAAATAGCTTCGCCCTCGCGGTCATCGTCACTTGCCAGCCATACGGTTTCGGCTTCTTTGGCCAGCTTCTTTAGCTGCGAAATCAGCTCGCGCTTGTCGGCATCCACCACATAAGTTGGCTTGAAACCATTGGCAATATCGACGGCGTTGTTGTCCTTAGGCAGGTCGCGGACGTGCCCGTAGCTGGAGCGCACCACAAAATCAGCCCCGAGGTAGCCCTCAATGGTCTTGGCTTTGGCGGGCGACTCGACGATAACTAAATTCTTGACCATGCAGGCGGGAAAAAGACGGGTAGCGAGTTTGTTCTCGGTGCGAAGAACGTTGCGCCCGGCCGAAAAGTTGAAAACGGGGGCAAAGATGCACGCCTCGCCGCGCTCGATTTGAAAACCCGCCCTAGGCGGCGCGCCTTGGCAAGCCGCGCCGTTGTTATACTTTTGCCTAACCCCACCAGCCGGGCCGCCTAGGTCTAGCTTTCCCGTTGTCCTTATTATATGGCTACTGCCAAAAGAAACTCTGAGTTACCCGAAGTCGATGGTGCGGCCGAGGTAACTACTGCGCCTACCGCGCCCAGCCCTGGGCGTGGCGACAGCACGCGCAAGCGTGGCACCCGCCGGGCCAACCCCAACTCGACCCAGGATACCGACTACGTCAACGAGCAACTCAACCGCGTGCTTTTCGCCCTCGACGCCTTCAAAAAAGGCGATGTATCGGTGCGGCTGACGAAGCAAAACGACGATATCTTCTCCGAAATCGCCGAGGCCTACAACTCGATGGTGGAGATGATAGGCGGGGTAGGAGGCGAAGTATCGCGCATTTCCAAAGTGGCCGGCGTAGAGGGTAACCTCAAGGCGCGGGCCTCGGCCGACGGAGCAGCGGGCTTTTGGCGCGATATGCTCAACAATATCAACGGTTTGGTGGACAGCATTGCGGTACCGGTGTTGGAGGTGGGAAAAGTGCTGAAAAACATCAGCCGGGGCAACCTCGACGAAAGCTTCCAAATTCCGGTGTCGGGCGACTTTAAGCTGATGGCCGAAACCATCAACCGCACCATCGACAACCTGAACGTTTTTGCTGGCGAGGTAAGCCGCGTGGCGCAGGAAGTGGGTACTGAAGGCCGCCTAGGTGGCCAGGCAGTAGTGCCCAACGTGGGGGGCGTGTGGAAGGAGTTGACGGACAACGTAAACACGATGGCCTCAAACCTGACAAGTCAGGTACGTGACATTGCCAACGTGGCCACGGCCGTAGCTCGCGGCGACCTTAGCCAGAAAGTAACGGTAGAACTGAAGGGTGAACTGCTTCAACTCAAGCAGAACCTCAACCAGATGGTGGACTCGCTGAACCTCTTCGCGGGTGAGGTGACGCGGGTAGCTCTCGACGTGGGCACTGAAGGAAAGCTCGGCGGCCAAGCCAACGTGCCGGGCGTATCGGGCACTTGGAAAGACTTGACCGACAACGTGAACAATATGGCGGCCAACCTGACAAGTCAGGTGCGCGATATTGCCAACGTGGCTACCGCCGTAGCCCGCGGTGACCTCTCGCAAAAGATGACGGTGAACGTGAAGGGCGAGATTCTGGAGCTGAAGAACATCCTCAACCAGATGGTAGACTCGCTGAACGTGTTCGGCGACGAAGTAACCCGCGTGGCTCGCGAGGTAGGCACCGAAGGCAAACTTGGTGGCCAAGCTGTAGTACCTAGGGTCGGTGGTACTTGGAAAGAGCTGACGGACAACGTAAACACGATGGCCGCTAACCTGACGAGTCAGGTGCGTGACATTGCCAACGTGGCTACGGCCGTAGCGCGTGGTGACCTTAGCCAGAAAATGACAGTGGATGTGCAGGGCGAAATCCTCGACCTGAAAAACATCCTCAACCAGATGGTGGACTCGCTAAACATCTTCGCTGGTGAGGTAACGCGTGTGGCCCGCGAAGTGGGTACTGAGGGTATCCTAGGTGGCCAGGCCAACGTGCCTCGCGTATCGGGTACCTGGAAAGAGCTGACGGACAACGTGAACACAATGGCCTCGAACCTGACAAGTCAGGTGCGTGACATTGCCAATGTGGCCACGGCCGTAGCCCGCGGTGACCTCTCGCAGAAAATCACGGTGAACGTGCGCGGCGAGCTGTTGCAGCTCAAAGAGAACCTCAACCAGATGGTGGACTCGCTGAACGTGTTCGGCGACGAGGTAACGCGCGTGGCCCGCGAAGTAGGCACCGAAGGTAAACTGGGCGGACAGGCCAACGTGCCGGGTGTGAAAGGCACCTGGAAAGACTTGACGGACAATGTAAATACGATGGCCGCTTCGCTCACTAGCCAAGTGCGCGACATTGCCAACGTGACTACGGCCGTAGCCCGCGGCGACCTCTCGCAGAAGGTATCGGTAGACGTGCGCGGCGAACTGCTCGACCTCAAGGACAACATCAACCAGATGGTTGACTCCCTGAATATCTTCGCCGGCGAGGTAACTCGCGTGGCCGTGGAAGTGGGCACCGAAGGCCAACTCGGCGGCCAAGCCGAAGTGCCCAACGTGAGCGGCGTGTGGAAAGACTTGACCGACAACGTAAACACGATGGCTACCAACCTCACCACGCAGGTGCGGGGCATTGTGAAAATCGTGACGGCGGTAAGCCAAGGCGACTTGACCCAAAAGCTGACCCTAGAGGCTGCGGGCGAGGTAGCCGACCTAGCCCAGACCATCAACCTGATGGTGGACGACCTCAACCGCCTGGCCTCGGAAGTAAGCCGTGTGGCCCGTGTGGCCGGCGCCGAGGGCAAACTGACCGAGCGTGCTACGGTGGGTGGCGTGTCGGGTTCGTGGAAAGAACTGGTAGACACGCTGAATGCGCTCATCGAGAGCATTGGCCTGCCGGTACTGGAAGTGAGCCGTGTGGTGCAGGCGATGTCGGAAGGCGACCTAACGCAGCTCGTGGAGATTCAGACGACGGGTGACATTCTCTCAATGTCGAATTCGCTGAACTTGGCCGTAGAAAACCTCAATACCCTGCTCGGCGAAATCAACGATTCGGCGCAGGTAGTGGGTACTTCTTCGGAGGAAATGGTGGACAAAGGCCAGGAAATGAGCCGGGTGACGGTTGACGTGGCCTTGGCCATGCAGCAGATGGCCGAGGGCGCCCAAAATCAAGCCCTCAAGACCGACCAGGCCTTCAAGCTGATTGAGGAAATCATGACGGCCACCCGCGAAACGGCTAACAAAGCCGACGTGGTAAACAAATCGGCTATCATGGGTGAGCAAAGCTCGCAGCAGGGCCTGAAAACGGTAGCCGAGGTGGTGAAGAACATGGAGGAAATCTCCGGTGCTGCTACTCAGACTTCCCGCACCATCGAAGTACTCAGCACGCGCTCACAGGAAATCAGCAAGTCGCTGGGCGTGATTACGGACATTGCCTCGCAAACCAACTTGCTGGCCCTCAACGCCGCCATCGAAGCGGCTCGCGCTGGCGAGGCTGGTCGTGGCTTTGCTGTAGTAGCCGAGGAAATCCGCAAGCTGGCCGAAGGCTCGCGTAAATCAGCCAGTGAAATTGCAACGCTCGTTGAGGACGTTCGCAAGGACACGACTAGCGCTGCCGCGGCTATCAGCGCCATGGAAAGCCGGGTACTCAAGGGCAAAAATGCTACCTTCGAAGCCAGCACAGCCTTTAAGAATATTGCGACTAGTAGCGGCGAAACGCTGCGCACTTCGCGCGATATTCTCACGGCTACGGCCCAGCAGCAAACGTCGATTGGCGACGTAGTGAAGTACGTGGAAGAAGTAGTAGCTATTGCCGAGCAAACGGCTACTGGTACCCAGCAGGTGGCCGGTACGGCCCGCCAACTTTCGACCTCGATGCAAGAGTTGGTAAGCTCTTCGCAGCGCCTCTCCGACATTGCCGACGACCTGCAAGGCGGCCTCGAAACCTTCCAGCTCGTGGAATACTACGAGCCCGAACCCGAGCCAGAGCCCGAACCCCTGCCGCGCCGCTTAGTGCGCCGCCCAGTGGCAGCTGCTCCAGCCCCGGTGGCTGCCCCATCGGCCCCTGCTGCTAGCAGCCGCACACAGCCAGCGCGCGCCGCCTTGAGCCACAGCACGAGTGAAGCCAGCGCCAATGGCCGCACCAACGGCCAAACGGCTGCAGCTGCACGGCCCATGCGCAAGCCTACAGCTACTGCCGCGGCTGCACCAGCCCCTGAGCTCGCAGTAGTTACCGCGCCACCACGCCGCCGCGCCAAGGCGGCAGCGACGCCCGCGCCTGAAGAGCCCGCGCCCGCTGCTACTCCAACAAAGCCAACACGTTCGCGCACTGCTGCTAAAGCTCGCTCGAAAGATTAATGTAACGCTACCTATGTGCTCGCCCTACAGTGGCGAGTGCCTAGGTCTAACCCAGGAAGTACATAACTAACTATGGCTGATTCTTCTGCGGCACCCGGTTCGCGGCGCGCGGCTCCAGTAGCGCCGGAAGCCGTTGTCCAACTCATCGTTTTTCGACTGGGTGACGAGGACTATGGCATCCGCATCGAGCAGGTGAAGGAAGTGACGGTAACGCCCGAAGTGGTAAAAATGCCGAAAACACCGCCTTTTATCAAGGGTATTGCCAACTTGCGCGGCGATATTATTGCCATCGTAGACCTAGAGGAACGGTTTCAACTGCGACCAGCTGGCCGGCCGGTGCCCGATTTTTCGTACACCTTGGCTGTAGAGGCTGCCGACTACACCCTAGGGCTGATGGTGCGCGAGGTGCCGCGCCCTGTCACCATGCCGGTGAGCCTTATCGAGCCAGCTCCAGAATTTGTGCAAGACAGTGGCCAGCGCGATAAGTACCTCGAAGGCATTGCAAAGCTACCCGATAGCGAAGGGGTTATTATTGTTTTAGACATGGCTAAGCTGCTAACTCCTAGTGAGATAATGCGCCTGCCTGGGCGGTCTGAACCACCCGCCACCAAGGCCGATGAGGCCCCGAATGCACCCACCCCGCCCGAAAAGCCGTAGAGAGCCCGCGTGGCCTTGTGCTGCTAGCCTCCCACCGCTTTCCTCTTTATCCCAAGTACAGCTTCATGAATAAGCGCATTCTCATCGTCGACGACTCGTTCTATATGCGGACGATGCTCAAAAATATGCTCACCGACGCCGGCTACGACGTGGTGGGCGAAGCTGCCAACGGCCAGCAAGCGCTGGAAATGGCCGTGGCCACCACGCCCGACCTCATCACGCTCGACGTGATTCTGCCCGACAACACGGGCCTCGACGTGCTCAAAGGCATTCGCCAGCAGCAGCCCGATGCCAAAGTAGTAATGTGCTCGGCCGTTGGCCAAGAAACTATTGTGAACGAGGCCATTGAAAATGGAGCGCTCGCTTATATCGTGAAGCCCTTTTCCGAAGAGCGCGTGCTCGAAATAGTGGGCGGCGCGCTGCAGGGCGACGGCCCCCGCGCCTAGGTTCCTCGCTTTTCTCTTGCTGTGCTACCAGCCTAGCGGCTGGTTTCCATCCATCTTTTCTGCATTGCGTTGCTGCTGATGTTTACTGCTAGTTTGCTATTGGGCCTTTACCGGCCAGCCGGGGTACTCCTGGCTGGTAGGTGGGGCGCGGCTGGGCTAGCCGGAAGCCCGCCGCGAGCTAGCCAGCGCGGACCACTACTTAAACGGCTATGAAATCACGCGACCAGGAATACCGGGAGCTGTTCATGGCCGAGGCGTTGGAATATTACGACGCCATGTCGCGCCACCTGAGCGAGCTCGAGCGCAACCCGCAGGATACGGAGGCGCTCAATGAGCTATTCCGGCTGATGCACAACCTCAAGGCCAATGCCCGCGCCATGGGCTTTGTGGACATGGGGGAAGTGGCCCACAAGATGGAAACCCTCTTTGGACAGATTCGAGGGCAGGAGCGTACGTTTACGGGCTCACTAGTTCCGCTTACGTTCGGGGCAGTAGACACCCTAGGCAACATGATTCGGGCCGTGGGGGCCGGCCAAGAATCGGCCGATGCGCACACGCTACTCGACAACTTGGAGCGGCTTATTCAGGGGGAAGAACCCATACAGGCGGCCACGGAGCAAACCACTGAAGAGGCCGATGCCGATGCTGGCCGCAAGCTAGAGCTGTCGGACCTGGTATATATCCCGGTCAAAAAGCTCGACAACCTACTTAATCTAGTAGGGGAGCTAGTTATCGACCGCGACCGTATTCTGACCCTGGCTGCCGAAATTGGCAATGCCGCCTTGCAAACCACGGCCCAGCACTTGTTCCGCATTTCCGACGATTTGCAGTACTCCGTAATGGATGTGCGGCTAGTTGGTGCAGGAGTTTTGCTCAATAAGTTTCCTAGGGTGGTGCGCGACGTGGCTGCTGCCGAAAACAAGCAGGTAGAGCTCACTCTGGCTGGGCAGGACGTGCAGATTGACCGCAACGTGCTGCAGCTTATTACGGATGCGCTGTTGCACATTGTGCGCAACGGCGTCAGCCACGGCCTCGAAGATGCCGCTACCCGCGTGGCGGCTGGCAAACCCCCGGTGGGCCAGTTGCGCATTTCGGCCCTCACCGAGCGTGATGATGTTCTGATTCAGGTGCAGGATGATGGCCGCGGTATCAACACAGAGGCAGTGCGCCAAAAAGCCATTCGCAAGGGTGTGGTGACGGCTGATGCCGCTGCCTTGCTCGACGAGGAAGGCGTATGGATGCTGCTGTTCGAAGCTGGCTTTTCGATGGCCGAGAAGATTACCGACATCTCGGGCCGCGGCGTGGGCCTCGACGTGGTAAAGCTGGCCATCGACTCCCTAGGTGGCCGCCTGCGTGTAAACTCAGAGCTAGGCAAAGGTACCACGTTTACCTTAGTGCTGCCCACGTCTATTGCCGTGAAGGGCGCTTTGCTGGTCGAACTCGATGCGCGCGCCTATGCCGTGCCGCTGCTTCACACCGACACAGTACTGGCGCTGCACGCCGACGAAATATTTGCCGTGGGCGGTCTGCTGATGACCCGCGTGCAAGAAGAAAATGTGCCCCTCGTGCCCCTGCGCCAGCTGCTATATGTAGAAGGCGACGAGCCCTTGCCCCGCGCTACCCGCGCCGACCTGCCCCCCGACGATACGCTGCACCAAGTGCTGGTGGTGAGCTACAACAATCGCCGCCTAGGGTTGATAGTAGACCGCTTTCTGCGCCAGCAGAGCATTGTGGTCAAACCCCTAAGTAAGCCGCTGGATACAATAGACTTATTTGGGGGCGTTACGCTGCTGGGTAGTGGGCAGCTATGCCTAGTGCTCGACGTGCCTGCTCTCACCCGCTTGTTCTTAACTAAACGGCCCTGACTTCAGCCGCTTTTCACTTGCTTTCGTAAGTACCGCGCAGGCTCTGCTTGCTGCTTCTATGCCTAGAATGTTATGAGTGTCTTAATGAATGAATTGGAGCGCGACATCATCCGCGAAATTCTCAATATTGGCTTAGCACGCGCGGCCGATAGCTTCGCAGTGATTGCGCAGGAGCGGGTGATGCTGGAAGTGCCTAATCTGGACTTGCTACCGAGCACCGACATCATCGGGCGGGTGCGCGAGTACCAGGCGCGCTACGTAGCCATTCAAAGCGACATCAGGGGCGACTTCAACGGGTCGACGTTTATGTTCTTCTCGGGCCAGCACATTCAGCGGCTGTCCAAGGTTTGCCTGCGTATGCAGGTGCCCGATTCCTTGCAACTCAACGAGCTGCAGGAGTCGCTACTGCTGGAAATCAGCAATATCATTACGGGTGCATTGGTGACCCAATTAGCCAACATATTGAAGGCCAGTATCTATGGAGCGCCGCCGCTCACGCCAACTGGCGACCTGTCGACGGCTTTGCATAGCCTGATGCCGGACCCCGACACGTTGCAGCCACTGATTTTTTCGGTTATTACGCAGTTCTCGGACAAAAATAATTCGGTGGAGTTGCCGCTAATGCTGTTTTTTGACCGGGCTACCTTCGAGAAAATTCTGGAAATCATCCGTACTTACGATTTTCTGGGCAAAACTCAATCGGCTGCCTAGCACTGCTCTACTGCGTATAGGTAGCCACCTAGGACTTTACATTAATCTATTCTAAGCTCACTTTTCACTCCACCAAGTGCCCAGCACTTGGTGTTATTTTTTACCCGTGTCAACAGATTCTCGCGCTCAAAAAATAGCCAATTTTGACCCCAACGCCTTGGGCGATGCGGCGGGCGGCTTGTTTGGCCTGCCCTTCACCCCCGACGAAGCGCAGGTAGTAGTAGTGCCCGTGCCCTGGGAAGTAACCGTGAGCTACCGCGCCGGTACGGCGCAGGGCCCCGAAGCCATCCGCGAAGCCTCGCTGCAAGTAGACCTCTACGACCCCGACCTGCCCGACGCCTGGAAGCTAGGCCTGGCTATGGAAGAGGAAGACGAGGTAATTGCCCAAACCAGCCGCGACCTGCGTCCGCTGGCGTCTGGCTACATTGGCTGGCTCGAAAATGGCCAGCCCGCCACCGAGGCTACCTTGCATGCGCCAGCTACAACGCGTATTAATGCTGAAGGCGATAAGCTACTGCAGTGGCTCAAGCAAAAAACCGGTGCCTTGCTCGATGCGGGCAAGGCCGTGGCCGTGCTTGGCGGCGACCACAGCACGCCCCTAGGGTACCTGCACGCGCTAGCTGAGCGCCATCCCGAAGGCTTCGGCATTCTGCAGTTCGACGCGCACTGCGACCTGCGCCCAGCGTACGAAGGCTTTAAATATTCGCACGCTAGCATCATGTACAACGCCCTGCAGCTGCCGCAGGTGAAGAAACTGGTGCAAGTGGGCATTCGGGATATGTGCCAGCAAGAGGCTGACCTCATCGAGCATTCGGTGGGCCGGGTGGCCATTTTTGGCCAGCGCTTCCTGAGCGAAGAGAAGTTTGTGAAGAAGTCTTGGAAGAAGGTCTGTGGTAAAATCATCGCACAGCTTCCGCAGAAAGTGTACATCAGCTTCGATATCGACGGCCTCGACCCCAAGCTGTGCCCCGGCACCGGCACACCCGTACCCGGCGGCCTGGAATTTGAGGAGGCGACCTACTTGCTGCGTCAGGTAGTGCGCTCGGGCCGTACCATCATTGGCCTCGACCTGAATGAGGTGGCGCCCGGCGACAGCGAGTGGAATGGCATTGTAGGTGCCCGCCTGCTTTACCAACTCTGCAACTGGATGGCCGTATCGCAGGGACGCTTGGCGGCCAAAGGCATGGAAAGCGCCGACTAATCTCTCACCAAAACACCTTCACTCACATGGGCAAAATCCTGATTAAGTTCATTCTCACGGCCGTGCTTACCTACGGCTTGGCGCAGGTGCTGCCCAATGTGCAGCTCAACGGCGTAGGCAGCGCCGCGATTCTGGTAATTGTATTAGGCCTGCTTAATGCAACAGTTAAGCCCATTCTCAAGCTCATTGGCTTCCCCATTACGGTGCTGACCCTAGGGCTTTTCCTGCTGGTTATCAACGTTATCATCGTGAAGCTAGCCGACTATTTAATGAGTAGCTTCTCAGTTACGGGCTTCTTGAGTGCGCTAATTTTTAGCCTTGCCCTCTCGCTAGTAACGAGTGTGGTAGATATGATAGTAGACTAAAGGCAAGCGAGCTAAAGCGAAAAAGCGGCCGCTGTGCACCTAGGTGCACAGCGGCCGCTTTTTCGCTTTAAGAGGTAGGTGCAGGTGCGGCCTGGCGCGGTGCAGCTAGGCGCCGTGTTTGGCGACGGCGCCACAGCACCCAGCCGCTCGCCCCGAGTAGTAGCACCGGCCAGAGGTTGATGGTGCCAATGAGAAGCGACGTCAGCAGCTGCCAACCGTCGTAAAAAGCTTCAACTACCCGGCTGCTGAGCGAGACGACTGGCGCATCCGGAATGGACTGCGGCAGTGGCTGGTAGAGCGTAAGCTCGATGGTGGAATAGGCTACCTGGTTGTTCAAGGTTTTAAGACGGCTTTCGGTGGCTTCTATTTCTTCGCGCACCTCGCCGAGCTTCTCCTCAATATCCAGAATGTCTTTGATTTTTTGGGCCTTACCGAGCAGTGCGGTGTACTGTTGCGCCACAGCGCGCTTGGTTTGGAGGCGGGCTGCTACATCGGCGTGCTCAGCGGTTACGTCGTCAGTATTCAGCTTTTTCTCTTCGATGGCTCCTAGGCCCGCCAAGCCGCTTAGCAGCGCTTGAAACTGTGCGGGCGGCACGCGTAAGGTAGTTACCTGCCGCCACTCACCGTCGGCGCGAGTTTCGTCGGCGCTGCTGAGGTAGCCGCCGCTGCGGTGCACCAGGCTATCTAGCTGAGGTATAGCGCGGCGCATACTGGCCGCTCTGAGCCGCACCTCGGCATGATAAACGAGCAGTCGGGCTGTTGGCGCAGCAGCCTTAGCCTCGGCTGGCGCGGCCGCCGAGTCCTGGGCAAGCACACTGACTGGAGGTGGGGGAGTGGACGCGGCCGGGGGCGGCGGCTCCATCAGCATGTTCTCTTTAAAATCGAGAACAGCTTGTTTGTCAGAAGCTTGCTGGCAGCTCAATTGCATGCTAGCTAGCAGTCCGATGGCCAACCATTGATACTGTTTCATGCCTCAAGGAAAATGGGTGAAAAGTACAGTCTTAGCCAAGCTGCGGGCGTGACCGGGAGCTTAGCTACTCTCAACAGATGCCGCTAGGGCCACAAATGCATATCGCTTACAGTTCTGCTGCTTGGCGCCGCTGCCAGCGCCGCACCGCCCATGCGGCTACACCGCCCAGCAGCGCTAGGGGCCAGAAATTGGTGAGCGCAACCAAGATGCTGAGTACCACCGACCACCCGCGGTAAAAAGCGGCTGAAAATTGCGGGGCAAACGCTGGAACCGGCACAGTGGGCTCGGGTGCAGGCAACACCTGGTAGAACCGCAGCGTGAGAGTAGCCCAGGCGCTGCGGGCGCCTAGCTGCTGCAGGCGCGCTTGGTCGGCGGCTAGGTCAGTGCGCAGCTGGCGAGCTTGCTCATCGAAGCGGCGTGCCTCGGCTGGGCTTGCTGCGCGGGCAAGCTGCTGGTACTTATCTAGGGAAGTCTTTTTAGCATCCAGGCTAGCAGTGGCTTGTAGCAAATCTGCTGTGACGTCGGTTGAGGCAATATCCTTGTTCTCGACATGCCCTAGGCGACTGAGGGCTGCCACCAAGCTCGCAAACTCCTTAGGCGGCACTTTTATCGTCATTTCTTGGCGCTGCTGGCCATTGGCGCGCTCTTCGTGTGCCGTGGCCAAGAAAGAGTCGTGCTGCACTAGTAGGCGATTGACGCTAGCCGATACCTGCTCAAAGCTGTCAACCGCCAAGTTGAGCTCGCCTTGGTAAACGATATCGCGGTCGGGCCGGCGGGCCACTACGGGCGGCACAACAGCAGTTTCCACCGGTGTTGGTGCCTGCTTAATAACAGATTGGCTAACTGTGGTTTCGGGTGCAGTAGCAACTTCTTGTTCGCTACGCTGTTGGCTGCACCCTGCCAATGCCAGCCCGAGCAGGGCCGGATAAATCAGGCATTTCATCAGAAAATAGAGGGGGAAAGCTGAAGGGGGAGAAACTCAGCTGCGCAGCTGTCTCTTTATCCGGCTTCCCCGAGTGGGTAACCCACTCAGCTACTAAAAAAGCCTGGTCAGTATTGACCAGGCTTTTTTATTTTATACAGATAGTAAGCTAGTTATAGCTTCTAGTAAAAATTTTGCTTGAACGTTATACGCGCCGAATATCAGCACCTAGGGCGTTCAGGCGCTCGTCGATATTCTGGTAGCCGCGGTCAATTTGCTCTACGTTGAGGATGGTGCTCTTGCCATCAGCGCTCAGCGCCGCAATGAGTAGCGCCACGCCGGCCCGAATGTCGGGCGACGACATGGTAATGCCGTGCAGTTGCTTCTGGCGGTCTAGCCCGATAACCGTGGCGCGGTGCGGGTCGCAGAGAATAATCTGCGCGCCCATGTCGATGAGCTTATCCACGAAGAACAGGCGCGACTCGAACATCTTCTGGTGGATGAGCACCGTGCCCTTGGCTTGCGTAGCTACCACTAGGATAATGCTCAGCAAGTCAGGCGTGAAGCCCGGCCACGTGTGGTCGCTCACTGTCAGGATGGAACCGTCGAGGTAGGTCGCTAGCTCGTAGTGCTCCTGGGCCGGAATGTGGATGTCATCGCCGCGGAACTCCAGCTTGATACCCAGCTTACGGAAGGTGTCGGGGATGATACCCAGCTCCGGAATCTGACAGTCCTTAATGGTGATTTCGGAACCTGTCATGGCCGCGAGGCCGATGAATGAGCCGATTTCTATCATGTCGGGCAGCATGCGGTGCTCGGTGCCACCGAGGCTTTCTACCCCTTCGATGGTGAGTAGGTTAGACCCAATGCCCTGAATCTTAGCGCCCATGCGCACCAGCATGCGGCAGAGCTGCTGCAAGTAAGGTTCGCAAGCGGCGTTGTAGATGGTGGTAGTGCCCTCGGCCAGCACGGCCGCCATCACGATGTTGGCCGTGCCGGTTACGCTGGCCTCGTCGAGCAGCATGGAGGCGCCGTGCAGCTTGCCAGTTACGTGCAGGCGGTAAAAGTCGGTGCCTTCGAGCGTGAGCTGGGCGCCCAGCTTTTCTAGGCCCACAAAGTGCGTGTCGAGCGGACGGCGGCCAATTTTATCGCCACCCGGCTTGGGCAGCTGGGCGCGGCCATAGCGGGCCAGCAGGGGGCCTAGGAGCATTACTGAGCCGCGGAGCTCCCGGGCTTGGGCCACAAATTGCGGCGTATCGAGGTAATCGATATGTACGTCTTCAGCCTGAAATACATAGGTGTCGGGCGCCACACGGCCCACCTTCACCCCTAGGTCGCGCAGCAGCTCAATGAGCTTGTTCACGTCCCGAATGTTGGGCACGTTGCTGATGGTGATGGGCTCGGGGCTGAGCAACACCGCACACAGAATCTGGAGCGCCTCATTTTTAGCTCCTTGCGGGATTATCTCCCCCTGCAGCTTCTGTCCGCCGCGTACTTCAAATGCAGCCATTCTTTTCCAATTATCAATTAACAATGAACAAGTAGCAATTGGCCGAACGACTTAAAAAGCCCCGCCAATCAAGCTGCAAAGCTACTGCGGCGGTTGCTGAGGCTCGGAGCGAAATTTTTTATTCCGCTTTTTATCCCGCTTTTTGTTGTTACCAAAGCCAGAAGTAGCACCCTCAGGGCGGTCAGCGCGGCGCTCTCGGTTGTCGCGGCCTTCGGGCCGGCTGCTCGATTGGCTACCGGCAGAGCGCTGCGTGCTAGGTGCCGTAGCGGGCATGTTAGCGAGCTCAAACAAGCCTTGGTCAGCTACCGCTTGGGCATCAAGCTTGAGCTGTCCGCCCGAGAGCTCGGCCAGGTGCCGGATGATAGTCACATCCTTAGCGTTTTCCTTATTGTGCTGGCGGTACAAAAACTTCATGGTGCGCCCAATCTGCACGGCGGCTTGCTCGCGCTCGGTAGGGTCACCTAGGGTAATTGCTTTGGCCACCAAGGCCTCTACGCCGCGGCCATAGGCCTTCAGCTTCGGCGCTTGGCGCGGGTATTCCACGCGCTTGGGGCGCTCGGCATACAGGCGGGGTGGCGTCAGGGGCACTGGGGCATCGAGGGCCACGTCGGTGCCCGCCAGGGCGTGCAGGTGGTTCCAGAGCCGGGTCTGGATATCGGGCTGGTCGCGCAGGCTGGGGCGCAGGCGCAGCATCATTTGCACGATGCCGGCGGCGCGGCGCGTGCGCTCGGCCACGTCCTCAATCTGAGCTAGCCCTTGGATGAGCTGATAAGTGCTTTGCCCGTATTCGCGCACCAGCAATTGCAGGTGAAAGGGCAGGGGGGTGGGTATTTCTTGCATTAAGTGTATGATAATAGGTTAGCGCGAAGGGCTGCAAGGCCAGGTAAGGTGCCGCTAAAGCGATATTAAGCTTTGCGAAACCTAGCCTCACCTTGCAAAACCTCGCGCTACAGCACCCGCAGCTTGGCAAAGCTCAGCAACAGCGTTTTCTCGCCAACTTCCTCAAATTGGATAATTGCCTTCACGGTGCCTTGCTGCTTTTCCAGCGTCGTCACCTGGCCAAAGCCGAACTTCGGATGCTCAACGCGTTGGCCGGCTTGCAAGTTACTCGTATCTGAGGGTTTGAAGTCAGCCGGGGCCACGTACTTGGTCGGCGTCACCTTACGAACGGGGGCGGCTACAAGGTTCGAGCGGCGCTCAAACACGTGCTGGAAGGGCGATTCGCCCACTGCCGGCCCGGCCGCAAATTTCACGTTCAGGTACTGCGGGTCAATCTCATCCAGGAAGCGTGATTTCTCACAGCTGCGCAGGTTGCCCCACTGGTAGCGCGAGGTAGCGTAGCTGAGCGTCAGCTTCTTTTCGGCCCGCGTGATGGCCACGTAAAACAAGCGGCGCTCTTCCTCTAGGTCGGCCCGCGAGGTTATCATCATCTGGCTCGGGAAGAGGTTTTCTTCCATGCCCACGATGTATACATTGCGGAATTCCAGGCCTTTAGCCGAGTGAATTGTCATCAGTGTCACGGCCTCGCCTTCCTGGGCGGCGTCCTTCAGGTCAGAGTCGGTTACGAGGGCAATGTCCTGCAAAAAGGCACCTAGAGACTTGTCTTCGCGCTCGGGGTCGTCGGTATATTCTTTGATACCGTTCAGCAATTCCTGAATGTTCTCGTAGCGCGACAAGCCCTCGATGCTCTTGTCAGCGTACAATTCTTCAATCATGCCCGAGTTCTTGGCAATAAACTTGGCCGCCTCAAAGGCATCTTCCTTGCCCGCTATGATGGTATAGCTCTTGATTTTTTCGGCAAAGCCTACCACTGGGTTCGCCACGCGGGCCGGCAAAAACTGGTCGGCATTGCTCACCACTTCCCAAATGGTGTGGTTGGCTTCCTCGGCCGCGTTGATGAGCTTGCTGATGGTGGTGTCGCCGATGCCGCGCTTGGGGTAGTTGATGACCCGGCGCAGCGCCTGCTCGTCGTTAGGGTTGACGGTGAGGCGCAGGTAGGCTACTAAGTCCTTGATTTCCTTGCGCTGGTAGAAGCTCAGGCCGCCTACAATCTTGTAGCGAATATTGAGCTTGCGCAGCGCTTCTTCCATGGCCCGGCTCTGGGCGTTGGTGCGGTACAGGATGGCAAAGCTGTCGTAGGATAGATGCTGGTTCATCTTGTCCTCGTATATCGACTGCGCAATCAGCTTGCCTTCTTCGTTGTCCGAAGATGCCTTAATCAGTTCGATTAGGTTGCCGTCCTCGTTGTCCGAAAAGACATTTTTGCGCAGCTGCTCTTGGTTGTTTTTAATAACCGAGTTGGCCGCCCACACGATGTTCTTGGTCGAGCGGTAGTTCTGCTCTAGTTTAAATACGTTAAGCTCGGGATAGTCTTTCTCGAAGTTGAGAATGTTCGAGATATCGGCCCCGCGGAAGGCGTAAATACTCTGCGCATCGTCGCCTACTACGCAGATATTCCGCTCCTTAGCCGCTAGCTTGCGCGTAATCAGGTACTGCGAATAGTTGGTGTCCTGGTACTCGTCCACCATCACAAACCGGAATTTATTCTGGTACTTATTCAGAATATCGGGGTGGTCTCGGAAGAGCACGTTGGTTTGAAACAACAGGTCGTCGAAGTCCATCGCGCCGGCCTTGAAGCAGCGCTGCTGATACTGCTGGTAAATGACGCCAATCTTGGGCCGCAGCGCTGCCTCGTCATCCTGCCGAATCACGGGGTCGTTGACGTACTGCTGCACCGACACCAATTTGTTTTTGGCGGCCGAAATGCGACCTAGGACTGTGCTGGCTTTATAGAGCTTATCATCAAGCTCTAGCTCTTTCACAATTTGCCCGATAAGGGTTTTCGAGTCCTGAGTGTCGTAGATGGTAAACGAGCGCGGGAAGCCGATGCGCTCGGCTTCGGTGCGCAAAATCTTGGCAAACACTGAGTGGAAGGTGCCCATCCACAGGTTTTTGGCATTGGGACCAACCACCTTCTCAATACGGGCGCGCATCTCCTTAGCGGCCTTATTAGTAAAGGTGAGGGCTAGGATATTAAATGGGTCAACGCCTTGCTCGAGCAAGTGGGCAATGCGGTAGGTGAGCACCCGCGTTTTACCCGAGCCAGCACCGGCGATAATCATGCAGGGGCCTTCGGTTTGGAGCACCGCCGCGGCCTGCGAGGGATTGAGGAGAGCGTGATAATCTAGAGCCATACGAAAAGGCCGCCCGGCGGCGGCTAGCAGACAAAGATAAGTTGGGAGGCAGGGCAAGCGGTATCTTTGTGCTACCGTTTTTGGCAACGCCCCCACTGCCTGCTAAGTGGGTAGGCGCAGGCCAGCACCGCTCCTCTGAGTAGCTAACTGCTTTTTATAGCCTATAAATTCAGTCCGAATCCATGATTGTTATTCAAAATACCGTTATTTCCGACGACGTAGCCGAGCAATTCTTCGTCTGCAACCTAGGCGCGTGCAAGGGCGCCTGCTGCGTAGAAGGGGACCTAGGCGCCCCGCTCGAACTCGAAGAGCTCGATATTCTCAAGCAAGAGTACCTTAAGATAGAGCCCTTTCTGACCGAGGCTGGCAAGCAGGCCATTGCCGAGCAAGGCCTGTACATCGAGGACTGGGAGGGCGACTATAGCACCACTACCATCAACGACCGCGAGTGCGCCTACGCCCTCTACGACGAGCAAGGCATTCTGAAATGCGGCATCGAGCAAGCATATCTAGCGGGTGCCACCGACTTTAAAAAGCCCATTAGCTGCCACTTGTACCCCATTCGCGTGACCAAGTACGAAGGCTTCGAGGCGTTGAACTACGACCGCTGGGATATTTGCTCGCCGGCTTGCTCGTTTGGGGCCAAGCTAGGAGTGCCAGTGTACAAGTTTTTGCAAGAGCCTCTCGAGCGCAAGTACGGCGCGGCGTGGTACGCCGAGCTGGCCCGCGAGATTGAGCACCCGACCACCTAGAACACAAAAAAGCCGGCTGGAAGCCGGCTTTTACTGTCGGAAGTAATAGTGCAGATTTGATGCCAAAGTGAGGCATAGCCGCGATGCCTACGGTGGCCCAGTAAACTAAGTTGGGGCAAGGTGGAGCCGTAACCGCTTGAAAGGTAGTATTCTTGCGGCAAGAGTGCTGTTTGCTAGTAGGCCGGCTGTTAACTATCAGTGATTCCCTCGCGTAAATCCGCCTAAAATTCTCTGCCTTATGCTCGCTTACATCTCGGCGGCCCAGCGCCACCACGCCGCTCCGGCCACTTGGCTCAGCTCGTACTTTCTGTTCTCGTTTGCCGACTACTTCGACAAGGGCAACATGCACTTTGGGCCGCTGCGAGTATTCAACGACGACACGGTAGCGCCGCAAAATGGCTTTCCGCAACACCCGCACTCCGAAATGGAAATCGTGACGCTGGTGCTGGAAGGCGAAGTAAGCCACGAGGATACGCTGGGCAACCGCACCAGCATCACGGCGGGCGAGGTGCAGCGCATGACGGCCGGCACGGGCCTGGCGCATAGTGAGATGAATCGCCAAGATAGCCAGCTGCACATGTATCAGCTGTGGTTTATGCCCAGTCAGCGGGGCCTGGCCCCCAGCTATGAGCAGAAGGACCTAGGCTTCTTGAGCAGCAAGAAAAACGAGCTGATACCCCTCGTAACCGGACAAAAGGTGCTCGAAGACGTGGTGTATATGAACTCAAACAGTACCGTATACTGGGCGCGGCTCGATGCCGAAAAGACGATTACCTTTAAAACATTTGCAATCCGGCTTACCTTTATTTACGTAAAGCAAGGGAGCTTGCTCGTGAATGGTACTGTGTTGAATACGAACGACCAAGCTCGGCTCACGGCCGAGCAAGTAGTGGAGATAACGGCTACGAAGGACGCCGAATTTATTTTAATTGATTTGCCGGGTAGCGAGGCCAATTACTAAGCCAGCCTCTAGTTGATGCTAACATCTTTCCCTGATTCGCTGATACCAGCGCACGATGCCGCCCGCTTGCGAACGCTGCACCAGTTTGCCATTGTGAATACCACGCCCGAACTGGTATTTGACAATTATACGGCCTGGGCCGCGCAGCTATTCAATACGCCCATCGCCCTTATTTCACTAGTCGATGAAGACTACGTGTGGTTTAAGTCGCGCACGGGCGGGCCCGACATCAATAAGCTGGTGCGCAACGAGAGCATGTGCTCGGCGGCGATTCTGACGGACGAGCTGGTAGTTGTATCGGATTATAAACCCGAGAGTTGCAGCCTCATCAAGCCTGATGTGGCCCAAGCTATTGGACTCAATTTCTACGTTGGGGCCGCGCTGATTGCCAGCGATGGCGCCCGGCTCGGTATGCTAGCCGTTATTGGCAAAGAATACCGCGTGCCTTCCTCGGCTGAAATTGAGGTGCTTACGCGCTTGGCCGAGCTTGTCACGCAGACCATCGAGCTACGCTACCGCTACCTCGCTGCCGACCAAGCCGCCGAGTGGGAAGATGCCCAGCACGAACTGGTGTACGCCTTGGATGAGAATGCGACCCTGGCGCGCTACCTCATTACCCGTAGCCAGCGCATCGACCTGACCGACCCGGAGGTAGCGCAGCTTATTGCCCGCCGGCTCGACAGTGTGACCAAGGTGCTGCGGCGGCGCCTGGGCTAAGTGCCTAGGTATAGCTATATTGCACGGCCTCGGCAACTAAGCACCGGGGCTTTGCTTTTGTGAAAAAATACGTACTCACGTACCTCCTAGGTAGTTGGGCAGTAGTGGCTAGCGCCCAAGCCTCGGCAGATGCCCCGACCGCCCACAAGCTGCCAGTCCGCTTTGGGCTGCGGCTCGGGCTAAATCAGTCGAATACCAACTTCAACATGGGCGAACCCAAGCCTGTGGTGCCCGTCGATACCAAGTGGAAAACGGGATTTGTGGTTGGGGCCTTGCTGGAAGTAGGGCTGAATGAGCACTTTGCGCTGCAGCAAGAATACTTGTACTCGCAGCAGAGCGGCGAAGTGAGCGGCGGTGCCCGCTACCAGATGCAGTACCTCTCGCTGCCCCTGCTGCTGAAATACCGCGTGCTGCCCCGCCTAGCGGTGGTGGCAGGCCCTCAGTTCGACCTGATGCTGAAGGCACAGCAAGAAGCTAACGGCCAGACTACGAATATTACCCACGATACCGAGGAGCGCGGCCTAGGTGCCACAGCGGGCCTGGAAGTCAACGTGTGGCGTAGCCTGAGCCTGAGCGCCCGCTATCTGCAGGGGCTAAACCACGTAGGCATCGGGCAACGCTCGGCAGTGCAGGAATTCAAGTGGCAGTCGGTGCTGGTGGCAGCCGAAGTGCGGTTTTAGCGCGCCTAGGGTAGGGCACCAGACCCATGCGGCACAGGTGCCAACTGTTGCTTCCACAATTCATGCCCTAGGTGGCGCGCTGGCAACGGCGGCGGCTACGGTGCGTAAAGTGGTCCCAATGCCCGCTAATGGGCACTATTTCTTGCTTTATGAAAAGAACGATGTTGCTGCTCGCCCTCGGGCTGGGTACTACGCAAGCCGTGCTGGCGCAAACGCCGAAAACTACCAAAGCTCCCAAAGCAGCTAAAACGGCCAAGCCAGCTGCGCCGGCGCCCACAATGACCCAGCCAGAAGACAAAACCGCCGAGGTGCCGGCGGCGCCCCTCGAGGAAGTGCCCCGCCCCGTACTGCCGCTTTACAGCGGGTCCATCCCCGATTCGAAGCCTAGCCGCGTGCAGGAAGTAAATACGGATGGGCGGATTTCTAACGTGGTGCAACCCACGCTCACGGTGTATTTGCCAGCGCGAGAAAAAGCCAATGGTACTTCGGTAATTGTGTGCCCCGGCGGTGGCTACGCCATGCTGGCTAGCGGCCATGAAGGCCACGACGTGGCCAAGCGCCTAAACGAGATGGGCGTTGCGGCCTTTGTGCTTAAGTATCGCCTGCCCAACGGCCAGAGCCAGCCCGACCCTAGCATCGCGCCGCTCCTCGATGCCCAGCAGGCGCTACGCATGGTACGCGAGCAGGCGACCAAGTATAACCTCAACCCCGAGCGCATCGGCCTGATGGGCTTTTCGGCAGGTGGGCACCTGGCTGCCACGGCGGGCACGCACTTCGCCAAGCCCGTGGGCACCAACCCCGGCGCCACGTCGGTGCGGCCGGCGTTTTTGATGCTGATTTACCCAGTTATCAGCTTCAGCGACAGCCTCAAGCATGCTGGCTCGCGCAACAACTTGATTGGAGCGACGCCGAGTGCCGACCAAGTGCGGCTCTATTCCAATGAGTTGCAGGTGACCGCTCAAACGCCGCCTACCTTCCTCGTACACGCCGAAGATGACAAGGTAGTGCCTGTGCAAAACAGCGTTGTCTTCTACCAAGCTTTGCACCGCCACAACGTGCCCGCCGAAATGCACCTTTACCCCCTAGGTGGCCACGGCTTTGGCATGAACAATAAAACCACGAAAGACCAGTGGGTTGAGCGCTTGCAAAACTGGATGGACGCCAACGGCTGGCTGACGAAATAAGTGAAAAGGCAAACTTGCGAGAGGTGAGCAGCAGAACAAATGTGAGTTCGGCTGTTCACCTCTCACCTTTTTATTATCCTTATTATGCTTCAACTAGGCGACCAAGCCCCCGATTTTTCCCTGCCTACTGGCAGTGGCGACACTTTTCACCTGGCCGACCAACGCGGCAAGCCAGTAGTGTTGTATTTCTACCCCAAAGATGATACTCCCGGCTGCACGGCCGAGGCCTGCGCCTTCCGCGACCAGTACGAGGATTTTCTGGATCTAGGCGCCGTAGTAGTGGGCGTGAGCTCGGACAGCGAAGCCTCGCACCAGAAGTTTGCCCAAAAGCACCGGCTGCCCTTTCCGCTGCTGGCCGACACCAGCGGGGCGCTGCGCAAGCAGTACGAGGTGCCGCGTGCCTTCCTGGGCCTGCTGCCAGGCCGTGTCACGTTCGTTATCGATGCCCAGGGCAAAATCGCCTATATTTTCAACTCTATGAGCGGGGCCACCGACCACGTCAGCAAAACCAAAGAAGTACTGCGCGGGCTAGTAAACGCTCCAGGCAAGTAGCTTATAACCAGCTAATCGTTTTGGGTGCCTTCAGTCAGCTTAGTGGTGCCAGATACCTAGGGCTGGCCCAGTAGCTACTGCCAGCCGCCGCCCAGCGCGTGGTATAGGTCCGTGACGGCTTGGCGCTGCTGTAGCTCGTCGTTCACACTGTTGAGCTGAGCTTGCAATAGGCTTTGCTGGGCTTGCAGCACTTCGGTGTAGTTAGCGAAACCGGCGCGTAGCAGCTCTTGCGTGTAATCGACCGACAGGTTGAGTGCGGCGAGCTGCTGGGCGCGGATGCGCTTTTTGTCGGCCGCACTTTGATACGAAAACAGCGCATTGCTTACTTCCTGGCCAGCCACAAACATGGTTTGCTGGTAGGTATAGAGGTATTCCTGCTGCAAGGCTTCGGAGCGGCGCAGACGGGCGCGGTTAAGGCCTTGGCTGAAAATGGGCTGCGCCAGCCCACCCACCACGCTGGCAAAAATAGCCGTGGGCGAGAATAGGTTGGAGAGTGTAGTGCTGGTGAGGCCGCCGTTGGCGGTGATGGTAAACGAGGGGTAGAAGTAGGTGCGCGCCGCGTTGGTAAATTCAAAATTCGACGCGAAGGCATACTCGGCCTGCTGCACATCGGGGCGATTGCGCAAGAGTTGGCCGGGCACCCCCGTGAGCAGCTCGGGCGGCACATCTTGGCCCGTCAGTGTGCCGCGCGCGATGGGGCCGGGCGTGCGACCTAGGAGAGTCGCCAGCAGGTTTTCGGCCTCCCGAATGTTGCGCTCTAGGTCCGGAATGGTGACCTCGGCGGCGTAGCGGTTGGCCTCGCTCTGCACCACAGCGGCCCCAGTTACCACGTCGCCTTCGAGTAGCAGCTTCATGGTTTCCACGTCCTGAATGCGGTTTTTGACCGTCTGGCGGGTTATTTCAAGCTGCGCGTCTAACGCTAGCAACGAGTAGTAGTTATCGGCAATATCGGCGATGAGCTGCGTGAGCACCACGCGGCGGTACGCTTCGCTCTGCATCACGCTGGCGGCGTAGGCGCGGCGGGTACTACGTAGCTTGCCCCACACATCGGCTTCCCAACTGCTACTGAGGCCCAGCAGATACTGGTGTGCCGCCCCGCCGGTTACTACCGTCGATTGGTCGGTGGTCGTGCTGGTGCCAGTGCCGCCTACGCCCGTCCCGGTACCGCCCGTCCCTGTTCCAGTACCCGTTCCGCCGGTGCCAGTACCTATACCGCCCGTACCGGTACCACCAGTGCCAGTGCCACCAGTACCCGTGCCGCCGGTGCCAGTACCAATGCCCCCAACACCTGTGCCCGTGGTGCCGCCCACCGTAGTGGAGCCACCACCGATGCCGGTGCTCACAAATGCGCCGCCCGCGCGCGAAAGCGTGGTAGTGGCGCGCCCCGTCAGGCTAGGCAGAAAGGCGGCTCGGCTTTGCGCCAGTAGCGCCTGCGCCTGTGCAATGCGGGCATCGGCTACTTTTAGATTGCGGTTGTTTTCAATGCCTTCTGCGATGAGTTTTTGCAGATTAGGGTCGGTGAAAAGCTGCTGCCAGGGCCGCTGGGCCAAGCTAGTAGTGTCGGTAGGAGTGCGGTCGCGGTAGAGGCCAGTAGTGGCCGTGTTGGGGCGGTCGTAGGGGCGCAGAATGCCACAGCTACTGCCGGCTAGCAGGAGCAGGGGTAGGAATAGCCTAGGTAGCTTAGCGGTAGCCATCACGCTGGTTTTGTTGTTGATACGGAGATGATGATTACGCATGGTCATTCGCTAGCTCTATTACCGGCTCGGCGCGGTGCTCCTTGGGTTCGTCGGTCTTTTTAGGGTCTTTGGGCCCGCCCTCTTCGTTTTCCTTGTCAATTTGTTCGCGCGTTTTGGGCGGGCCGCTGATACGCTCCTGCAAGCTTTCAAAAATGATGTAGAGCACCGGGATGAAAAACACCCCAATGAGCGTACCAAACAGCATACCGCCCACCGCGCCCGTGCCGATGCTGCGGTTGCCCTGCGCGCCCGCGCCGCTGGCAAACAGCAGCGGTAGCAGCCCCGCCACAAACGCCAGCGAAGTCATCAGAATCGGCCGCAAGCGGGCCTTTGCTCCCTCTAAGGCTGCCTCCGCGATACCTAGGCCGTGCAGCCGGCGCAGCGAGGCAAACTCCACAATGAGAATGGCGTTTTTGGCTAGCAGCCCGATGAGCATGATGATAGAAATCTGCAAGTAGATGTTGCTGTCGATGCCCATCACCTTGGCAAACAAGTACGTGCCGCACAAGCCAATCGGAATGGACAGCAGCACTGCAAATGGCAGCAAGTAACTCTCGTACTGCGCGCTAAGTAGCAGATACACAAATATGAGCGAGAGCGCAAATACATACAGTGCTTGCCCGCCTACCTTCTGCTCTTCGCGGCTGAGGCCCGAAAACTCGAAGCCGTAGCCCTGCGGTAGTTTCTGCGACGCTACTTCCTGAATGGCCAACAACGCCTGCCCCGAACTGACGCCTTCCTTGGGCGAGCCGTTCACCGAAATGGCCGTGAACAGGTTGAAACGGTTCAGGCTTTCGGGGCCGTAGATGCGCGTGAGCGTCACAAATTCGGTGATAGGCGCCATTGTGCCACTGGCATTGCGCACAAATATTTTGCTGAGGCCCTCGGGGCTGGCGCGGTAGCTGGTGTCGGCCTGCACCATCACGCGATATTGCTTGCCAAACTGGTTGAAGTTGGTTGAGTATAGCCCGCCGTAGTACACTTGCATGGCGTTCAAAACGTTGGCCTCCGTGAGGCCGGCTTCTTTTACCTTCGCCACGTTCACGGCCAGCTGATACTGCGGAAAGCCAGGGTTGAAGGCCGTGGTGGCGTACTGAATCTCGGGGCGCTGGTTGAGGGCAGCTAGGAAGCCCTGGGCTACTTTATAAAATTCCTGGGTGCTGTGCCCGCCCCGGTCTTGCAGCTGAAAGGTGAAGCCGCTTGTCTGCCCAAAACCCGTGATGGTAGGCTGCGAGATGCTGCGAATTTCGGCCGCCCTGATGTGATTCGTCAGCTTCGTTATTCTGTCGATAACCTGCGTGTTATTCATATCGGGTCGCTCGCTCCACTCTTTGAGGCGCACGATAACCATACCGTAGCTGCTGCCCGCGCCAGCCAAGAAGTTTTGCCCCGTGATACGCAGCGTGCCCCGCACCGCCGGAATGGTGCGAATGAGGCTATCGACTTCTGTGTTCACGGCCGTGGTGCGCTCTAGGGTCGAGGCTGGGGGCAGGCTCACGTTCACGAAAATGGTGCCCATGTCCTCGGCCGGCACGAAGCTACTCGGGGTAGTAGACATCAGGAAATACAGCCCCGCACTGAAGGCGGCCACGCCCGCCAGCGCCACCACTTTATGGGCACCTAGGAACTCGACGCCCTTGGTGTATTTGCCCACCAGAGCATCGTAGGCAGCATTAAAGGCAATGCTAAATCGCTGGCGGAAAGTCTTCTTTTCAGGCTTTTTATTGTCCTTACTATCATCGGGCCCCAACTCGCCAGCCGAGCCTTGGTCGCCAGCGGGCTGCTCGTGGCCGTGCTCGGGCGGCAGCAAAAAGAGGGCCGCCAGCGCTGGGCATAAGGTCAGGGCGTTCACGGCCGAAATCATGATGGCAATCGCCAGCGTGATGCCGAATTGCTTGTAAAACACGCCCGTGGAGCCTTCCAAAAATGTCACGGGCAAGAACACCGCCGCCATCACCAGGGTGATGCTCACAATGGCGCCGCTTATCTCGCTCATGGCGTCGATGGCCGCCCGCCTAGGTGACGAATAACCGTTTTCGAGCTTGGCGTGCACAGCCTCTACTACCACGATGGCGTCATCGACTACGATACCGATGGCGAGTACCAAAGCAAAGAGCGTCAGAATGTTAATCGAGTACCCAAAGACCTTCAAAAAGAAGAACGTGCCGATAATCGACACTGGTACCGACACGCCGTGGATGATGGTAGAGCGGAAGTCTTGTAGGAAAATGAAAATCACCAAAAACACCAGCGCAAACGCCTCGATAAGCGTGTGAATCACCTTGTCAATCGAGGCGTCTAAGAAGTCGTTGATGTTCACCAGCGGCACGTAGTGGATGCCGGCCGGGAAGGACTTAGCGGCCGTTTCCAGCACTTTTACTGAGTTTTCGATAACCTCGCGGGCGTTGGAGCCCGGCGTCTGGTTTACCGAAATACCCACCGAGGGCTTGCCGAACGTGGCGCTGTTGCTGCTGTAGTCTTGAGCACCTAGCTCGATGCGGGCCACGTCTTTAAGCCGCAGCAGCTGGCCCTGGGCCGTGCCCTTGAGCACGATATTGCCAAACTGCTCAGCCGACACCAATTTGCCGGTATACTTGATAACGTATTGAAAGCTCTGGTCAGAATTCTGGCCGAAGGCACCGGGGGCAGCCTCCACGTTTTGGTCGGCCAAGGCCGCTGTGACGTCGGAGGGCGTAAGGCCATAGATGGCCATCACGTCGGGCTTGAGCCAGATGCGCATCGAATAATCGCGCGAGCCAAAGGCGTTGGACGCCCCCACGCCCGTGACGCGCCGAATCTGGGGTGTAATGTTAATCTGAGCGTAGTTCTGGAGGAAGGTCTGGTCGTAGGCCGGGTTGTCGCTATAGAGCGCAAAAATCAACAAGTTGCTGCTCTGCTGCTTGCGCACGGTTACGCCGGCCAGAGTTACTTCCTGGGGGAGCAGGCTCGTGGCGCTGGCCACGCGGTTTTGCACGTCTACGGCCGCTTGGTCGGGGTCGCGCCCCACGTTGAAATACACTTGAATGGTAGCCGAACCCGCGTTGGTAGCGGTCGAGGTCATGTAGGTCATGCCCTCCACGCCGTTTATCTGCTCTTCGAGTGGCGTGAGCACGCTCTTGAGCACCACGTCGGCATTGGCACCCGCGTAGCTGGCCGACACCTGCACCGTGGGCGGCGAGATGTCGGGATACTGCGCGATAGGCAGCGTGGTGAGGCCCAGTACTCCTAGCAGCACCAGGATAACCGAAATAACGGTGGAGAGTACGGGGCGCTCGATGAATATTTTTAGCATAAAAATCTTCTGCTTAATCTATTACTAGTAGTCTAGGCCGGCGCTGGTGCGAGTTTAGCGCAGCGTAATTCGTGCCGATTATGATGTGGGGGCCATACCCCCAAGGTAGCGCTAGCGGCAAGTATCGTCGAGGTAACTTAGCAAAACGTGTGTAGCTACTGCTTGTCGCGTTGCGGCGGTGAAGGCACAGCCTCCACGGCATTACCTAGTCACGAGTTAGGCTGCGCTAAGCTTGCGCCAGCACTTGCCTGTGCTTGCGAGCACTTAGCCCGCTAACTCGGTTTTCGCTTTTTGCTGCGATACTACTTTGGGCTTCAGCTTGGTGTTCTCTTTCAGCGTTGCCACACCTTCTAGCACCACTTTTTGGCCGGCTTTCAGGCCCTTGTCTACCACGAAGGATTGCCCGTCGGGAGTAGGGGTGGTGGTGATGGCCACCGCATGTGCTGCCGTGTCTTGGCCCACTACGTACACAAAGCGCTTGCCTTGCAGTTCATACGTAGCGCTTTGAGGCACAATGAGCACGTTTTCCTTGGGTTGGAAGGTGCGAACCGAGCCGCTACTGCCGCTGCGCAAAAAGCCGTTAGGGTTCGGAAAAGTGGCTCGGAAGCTACTGGCTCCAGTTTCAGTATCAATCTGGCCAATAGCCGTTTTGACACGGCCCGGATATTTGTACACGGTGCCATCGGCTAGCACAAGGCGCACGTCGGGCACCTTGGTCAGCTTTTCCTGCAAGGTGCGGCCGGGCCGGCGGCGGGTGAAGCTGAGCAACGCTTTTTCGCTGAGCGAAAAGTAGGCGTACACGCTGTTGACGCTCGAAATCGTAGTGAGTGGCTCGGCAGAAGTGCTGCTTACTAGGCTACCAATCTTATTGGGCAGCGAGCCGATAACGCCATCGAGCGGGCTCACGATGTCGGTGTAGCCTAGGTTGGTGAGAGCATTGGCCAGGGTGGCTTTGGCCTGGGCCAGGGCGGCGAGCTTCGCGTCTAGGGTGTATTGTGCACCTTCCAGTTCGTACTTGCTGATGATGCCGCGCGCCACTAGCGGGGCAACTTTATTCACGCCCATGCGGGCGGTGCTCACGTCGGCCTCGGCCGTGAGCACGCCGGCGCGGGCCGTGCGCACATCCTGCTCGTACTGCGGCGCCGAGATATGGAAGAGGCGTTGGCCCTTCCTCACGTTGGCGCCTTCATCTACATAAATGGCTTCGACATAGCCATCTACCTTAGGTCTAATTTCGACGTTTTGCTGGCCCTGTACCGTGGCAGGATAGTCTTGGTAGAGCGTCACGGAATCGGGGCGCACCACCAGCACGGGGTACTCCTTAATGGGCTGCGGGCCACCTTTCCCGTCTTTACCGGCGGTGTCTTTCTTTTTATTGCCACAGGCGGCGACGCTGAGCAACGCCAGCAACCCGGCCGCAATAGCTGGTAATCGAGTACTCATAAGGTCTGAAACGTAAAGCAGCCGCAGAAAGGCTAGGCTAGGCGGCCAGAAAAAGACCGCGCCTAGCAACATATCGACAAAAGCCGCTATACGTTCAGTTAGATTGGGAGTTAGGCCCGCTGCTCTTTGTCCAAAAAGCCACACCTTGGCGCGGATAGTTGGGCCCTACGCAGCCAGTGCACCAACCCGCACGCTGAGAGTCCGTGCTAGGCCTAATGATGGTGATGGTGGTGCCCGTGCGGCGTGGGCTTGCCAAACAAATTGACCAGCGCGCCTACCACAAACAGGGCTGCCCAGCACAGGTAAAGCCAGCCGTAGCCAGCTGGCCTAGGGTACTGGATGAGGCGCATAATCACCTCGGCCCCGCCACTCATAATGAGCCCCGTAAAGGCGATGAATTGCCAGGAGTTGAAGAGGGTAGGGCGATAGAGCTTGCCGAAATCCATGAGGAAAGAAAAATAAAAAGACAAATAAACAGCCGCGTGGGCCGCGCCCAACCAACCTAGGGCCAGGCGGCGCGTACAGCAGAGAGCCCCTGCCCACATGCAGGCTGTGTACTTCGGTGCCGCCTGCTCGGTTGCTTGGGCCTTATTGCTTGTTTTTCAACTTCCCATCCTATAGCCATGATACTCAGCGACGAGCTGTTCGACAACGACAGCGACAACCAAGACAGCGGCCAGAAGCACGAGCCCGCCAACCAAAACCCCACCAACAGCGTGGGCCCCAAAAATGAGGAGCTCGAAGCCCAGCGCGACTACCAGCGCGACCAGAGCAACAATAAAAACAGCGATGACGCCAGCGCCCACCGTAACATGGGGGCTAACGGCTACACCCAGCGCAGCGACCAAAAAGACCAACTGCAAAACCTGCACATCGGCGGTTCCGAAACCGAGCCCCAGGGCGGCAACAACCACGACACGGCTGGCGAGCAAGCTCAAGGCCCGGGCTTTACGCAGGAAGGTAGTTACGAACTCGACGAGCAGGGCGAAGGCATTCGGATGCACGAGCAGCAGTTTGGCGAAGACCAGCCCGGCAAATCGGTGCAGCGCCCCCAAGACGAGCGCCTGTAATAGTTGAGCTTATTAAAATGCAATTGGCCGCGCTGCTTTAAAGTAAATAGAGCAGCGCGGCTCGTTGTACAAACCAAGGCTTTGGTTGTACATTGCAGCAGCAAGGCCTTTATTTAATTGCTCGAATAGCTACTGTAGCAATGAAACATCTAGTACGAATACTTGTCAGCGGTCTGCTGGTAGGCTTTGTAAGCGGTGGCGTGTTGGGCTGCGGCGTAACAAGCGAAGTAGCCACTACGCACCCTAGTAGCGCTACTTCCGTAGCTATCGGACCTAGCTCGGAAGAAACCCTAGGGAGTAAAGTTGCTCCCGGAGACCGGCCCCGTACCCCGCGCCCAGTGGCTACTACTGCGCGGGTAGCTGTGCGCCCGCCGGCCGAAACAACACCCGCCGCTAGTAGTAGCACAGCGGCCGAAGCTAGCGCTATCGCGATTGGCTCGCCCACCCGGCGCATTCAGTCGGGGCGCATAGTAGATGAGGCCGGCCAGCCGCTGGTGGGGGCTACCGTATTGCTCAAGGGTACTACCCGCGGCACTAGCACCGATGCCAATGGCGATTATTCATTTCCCGTGCCGCTTGGTATTAACACATTCGTGTTTGCCTACAGCGGCTATGAGCAAGAGATAGCTCAAAGCCGCGATGGCCAACCGCTGCTCGTGACGCTGGTGCCCGCCGCCGACCCCGTACCGGTAGCGCCCAGCAAATCAAATGCTCGCAGAAAGCAGTAGACGCTGAGAGTAGTACTGCAAAAATTGTTTAGCTATTAATCGAAGCCTGTGCTAGTTAGCACAGGCTTTTTTAGTGAGCTACGAGAAAAGGTGGAGGAAACGGTGCTCGATGTAACCTAGACATTAGCCAAGGTCGTACATGCCCCACGTTCCGGTTTATTTATTTCCTTTCTTGTCGGAGTGCTACCCATGAAATATTTTCACTCAGCTTCTACCGGCCGCTCAGCGGGCGGGCTTACCCGATTTTTGCTGCTGGCGGGCGTGGCCGGGGTCCTAGGTGGCTCGCTGGCCTCGTGCCGCGTCGAAGACCCCGCGCCCGACCTCGTGCAGCCCACCACGGCCAAGCCTAGCTACGCGCCCAACGAGAACGACCAGATGTGGGCGGTTATCGAACAGTTTAGTGCTTTCAACGACCCGGCGCTGCCTACTCTCAGCGCCCGCCAGGCCCGCATGACCCACAGCGTGACCGACGCCGTGAATGCGCTGCTGGCTAAGAACGATAAAACACCCACTACTCCTAACCTCGCCATCAGCCAGCGCGTGCTACCTGCGCCGTCGCCCAATACCTACAACTCGGCTCCCGATGGCGTACCGGTGCGCATCTACACGCCCACTAGCTCCAACACGACCAACCTGGCGGCCGATGGCACGCGCCCGGCCATTGTGTACTACCACGGCGGGGGCTGGGTCATTGGCTCGCTCAATGTGTACGAGCCCTCGGCCAAGGCACTGGCCGACCGTACCGGGGCCATCGTGTTTTCGGTTGATTATCGCTTGGCTTCCGAAACTATGAATAAGTTTCCGGCCGCCCACGAAGATGCCTACGCAGCCTACAAGTACGTGCGCGACAATGCGACTACGCTAAAAGTAAACCCCGCCAAGATTGCGGTGGCTGGCGAAAGCGCCGGGGGCAACATGGCCGCCGCGGTGTGCATCCTGGCCCGCGAGCGTGGCACCACGCTACCCGTGCACGAGCTGCTGGTATACCCCGTGGCCGACAACAACCTAACTACCGCTTCTTACAACCAGTACGCCAGCGCGGTGCCGCTGAATCGGCCTAATATTCAGTATTTCACGGGGCTGTATTTTAATGCTGCTACTGACGGCGACAGCCGCCTCATTTCGCTAGTAGACGTAGCTGACCTACGCGGCCTGCCCCCCACTACTATTATCGCCGCCGAAATTGACCCGCTTCAAACAGAAGGCGCGACGCTGCGCGATAGGCTGACCAGCGCTGGCGTGAGTGTCGATTACACGTTGTACACGGGCACCACGCACGAATTCTTTGGTACCTACGATGTGGTGCCGCTCGCCAACGACGCGCAGAACCACGCGGCCGACCGTTTGAAGACAGCATTTCAGTAAAGCTGGCCCGGGAGCGCAAAGGCTCGTAAGCCCTAGGTGTTTAAATTAGGCATACTTGCTAAAAGGCCCTGCAACCTACGTTGCGGGGCCTTTTTAATGGCAGCATAGCCGCCGGCACGAAGCAAGCGGTTATTTTTTGGCTGGCGCGAGCGGCGACACAGTAAAATCTTCGAACTCGACGGGGAAGCCCTTGCCATCGGGGGCGGCGCACATCAGGCCAATCTGCACGCTACGGCCGGGGGTGGGCGGGAAATACGCGAGTCGCAGCATCTTGAAATCCTTGTTATCAAAGGAGTACTTGATTTCGACGTAGTCACCCTTGCGCAGCAGCGTGAGCCAAACTGCCGCTGGGCTGTCTTGCCGGGGCACCACTGACCAATCGGACACTTCGCGCGTGACGACGGCGCTCACGTTTTGCACGCCATTTACGTATTCGATGCCGGTTTTAATCCAGTTCTTTTCGTCGAGCCGAATCATCAGGCCGGCTTGGTCGTAGAGCTCGCGGTACTGGCCCACTACCTTCACTTTGGCCTCAAAATCACCGGTTTGCTCCTGGAAATAAAAGTGGCCGTTGTCGCGAATAAAGCCGTAGTGCGTTACCCGCCAAAAATCGGTGCCGCCTTCTACTTGCACCCGCACGCCCTTGGGGGTGCGCGTTACTTGCTTGGGAGCATTGAGCCAGCGGCGAGCAGGGGGAGTGGGCTGCGCCAAGGCGGTAGTAGCGGCCAGCGCGACGAGCAGGCCACTGAGAAAAAAGGAGGGCATGTGAAAGGGGAAAGGTGAAAAGCAGGAAGTTGGAAGATTAGGCTCCTCCCATCTTCCGGCCAAAAAGCAAGTATACCGGCAGCCCTAGGGCCACCAGCCCCAGGCCGTAGCGCGAGTACTCGGCCGTGTCGGGCGCAATGAGCAGGATGATGCAAAAGGCCGAGGCCAGCGCCACGTAGATGCCGGGTAGCACCGGGTAGCCCCAGGCGCGGTAGGGGCGGTGTGCGTCGGGCCGGGTGCGGCGCAGCACAAAAATGCCGATAATGGTGACGAGGTAAAACAGAATAACCGAGAACATGACGTAGTTGAGCAGCTGCCCATAGCGGCCACTCAGGCACAGCAGGCTGGCCCACAGGCACTGCGCCCACAGCGCCCGGCCCGGCACCCCCGCCCGGTTGAGAGTAGCTAGTGAGGGAAAGAACAGCCCGTCCTTGGCCATGGCATAGTAGGCCCGCGCCCCGCTCAGGATAATGCCGTTGTTGGCCCCGAAGGTGCTGAGCATAATAAGCACGGCCAGCACAATGGCGCCCCTAGGGCCCATTACCGACTCGGCCACGGCGGTGGCCACACGCTCGTCGGCGGCGTACTGAATGCCCCGGCCCGCCAGCGTAGTGGCCTCAGGCGAGCCCTTGAGGGGCAGCACCAGCAGGTACACCACGTTGATGAGGATGTAAAGTGCCGTGACGATGGCCGTGCCAATGGCCATGCTGCGCACCAGCGTACGCTCAGGGCTCTGAATTTCCTCACCCGCGAAGCCGATATTGTTCCACGAGTCGGACGAGAACAGCGAGCCAGTCATGGCCATGCCGATGCCGATGATGAGCGCTCCGGTACCTAGGGGCACGGTGGCCCCGGCAACCCCCGGCGCGGGCGAGCGCGTGGCCGTCCACAGGTCGTGGAAGTTGGCTTGCACGGCGTCGGCGTTCAGCCCCAGGGCCAGCCCGAAGATGATGAGCAGCGCCAGCGCCACCAGCTTGGTCGAACCCAGTACGTTCTGAATCAGCTTGCCCGACTGCACGCCTTGGGCGTTAATGGCCGTGATGCCCACAATGAGGGCGATGGCCAGCAACTGCACCGTGGTGAAGCTGAACGACCCTAGAGTAAAGAGCACGTGCTGGCTCGAAAACCACGGCAGCAGTACCCCGGTGTAGTTGGCAAAGGCCACGGCCACGGCCGCGATAACACCCGTCTGAATTACTAGAAACAGCGTCCAGCCATACAAAAACGCTACCAGTCGGCCGAAGGCCTCGCGCAGGTACACGTACTGCCCGCCTACCTTGGGGAACATGGCCGCCAGCTCGCCATAGCTAATGGCGCCGGCCATGGTAATGAGGCCCGTGAGCAGCCACACCACTAGCAGCCAGCCAGCCGAGCCCACCTGCCGGGCAATATCGGCCGACACGAGGAAGATGCCCGAGCCTATCATGGAGCCCGTGACGAGCATTACGGCGTCGAAGAGGGTGAGCGCACGCTTGAAATGGCCAGGGGCGGAGTTTTCGGGAGCGGTGGAGTCGGGTAGGGAATGGGCCATTGAGAAGAATATTTTCACCAAAGAAAGGGATGGCCGTATAATGCAGCCGTATCGGGGTGGCTAAGCCTGCTGCTTGCGCCTGCCTAATAGGCCTAGGTAAGCAGCGCACTACCGGGCCGCATTGGCAGCCAACTTCTACTTTTGAGGCGCAAATGCGTAAGACCTGGTAGTTGGCTACTTATTGATATTGCGTGAAACAACTGTATTCTTCCACTCACCTGAACGTTTACCTACACGAAGGCTCGCATAATACCGTGGAGCTGCAGTGGCTAGACTTTGCCAATAGTGATGAGCTGCGCCGCAACATCTTGGAAGGCCTGCGGCTGGCCCAGCTGCACCGCGCCAAAAGCTGGCTGGCCGACAACCGCCTGTTGCGCGCCATTCGGCCCAAGGACTTCGAATGGATGGGCCCGGCCATCATCACACCCCTCGACGAACTGGGCTTAAAGCGCATTGCAGTGGTGGAGTCACAGGATGCCATCAACCGCATGGGCGTCACGTCGTTTTTGGCAGCCGTAGTGCCTGGTACGGGCATTACCACCCGCTATTTCACCACGCCCGAAGAGGCACGCGCCTGGGCCGCGCAACCATTTTAATACCTATGCTGCCCGCTCTTACCACTCCTTATTGTGAGGTGTACCTGCACCTAGGGCCCGCCGCCGCGCTGGAAATGCGCTGGCTGAGCTACGTGCCGAGCGCCGAGTTTCGGGCCAATGTAGAGCAAGCGCTGGCGCTAGCCCGGCGGCAGCCGCTATTGGGCTGGGTGGCCGACGACCGCTTGCTGGGTGCCGTGCGCCCGCGCGACCTAGACTGGGTGCTGCAAACGGTGCTGCCCGCCATTGAGGCGGCTGGAGTAGAGCGCTTTGCGCTGCTCGAATCGCAGGATGCCATCAACCGCATGACCATTGCGGGTATGTATGAACAGGCCCTACCGGCCCGCGATTTTGAGGTGCGGCAGTTTATGGATAATAATGTAGCGCGTGCTTGGGCCACCGGGCACGACCAAGCGCTGTAGCCCCGTGACGGCTGGCCTAGGCAGGCCGCCCTACTTTTGTCCCATGTCCCGCAAGCTTCTGGCCCTGCTGGGGGCCGCGCTGCTGCTGCTCTCGCTGGCCACCTACGTGTATTATCGCCGCACGCTGGCCAGCGTGCCCATTGACCCCTATGCCCTAGTGCCCGACGATGCGGTGCTGGTGCTGGCCACCCGAGACCATCCCGCCCTAGTGCGCCACTTGCAGGAGGCTGGCGTGTGGGACAATATCAGTGGGGTGCGGTACTTCCAGCAAGTGGCCGGGCAGCTGGCCCTGGCTGATAGCCTCGACACGGGCGGCAACACCAGCCTCGCGGCTCGCCAACGGCGGGGGCTGCTGGCGCTGCTAGGGCGCAAGCTGGTGCTCACGTCCTTGCACATCACAGGGCCGGGGCAGGTCGATGTACTGTATCAAATACCGCTGGCTACGGTGCGCGAGTACCGCCAGGCGCGGGGCCTGCTTGAGACCCTAGGGCGCGATGCGCGCTATACCCTCAGCACCCGCACCTACGAGGGCTATGAGCTGCAAGAGCTGACGGCCACCGAAGGCGGAGGGCGCCTCACAGTGCTCAACTACCGCAACCACTTGTTGCTAAGTACCCACGCCCCACTGGTAGAAGCCGCTGTGCAGCGCCTACAACTGCCTGCCGATGCGCCCACCGTGCGCGCTGGCTTTAATGACACCGACTTGCTGCGCTTGCGTGAGGTAGATGCCACGCTGCTGCTCAACTTTCGCCGCCTGCCTGGTTTGCTCGATGTGCTGTTTCGGCCCGGTACCCACGCCCAGCTCGACCAAGCCGCTACCCTGGCCCGCGAAGCCCTCCTAGGGTTGAAAATAGAGCCCGGCCAACTGCTGCTCACGGGCCTGGCCAATCCTGAAACAGCTACCCGCTCGTGGCACCAGCAGCTGCGTGGCCAGCCCGCGCAGTCGCTGCGCACCCTGGCCGATGTACTGACGCTGCGCACGGCGCTAGTGATGGCCGTGGCCGGGCCACTAGCGGGCCCGGCCGCGCCGGCTGCCCGGGCCGACTCCGTTGGCCAGCAGGGCCGAGCGGCGCTTGACAGCTTGCGGGCAGCTCTGGGCCCAGGGCTGGCTCTTACGTACTTGGCCGCGCCGGCACCGGCCATGGCGCCGGCGCGGCTGGTGCTGGCGCGATGCGCGGCCCCGGCGCGGGCGGCGCTGTGGCTGGCCCGGTTGCGGCGCCTCAATAGCGTGTCGCCGGCCTTTGTGCGCATGGGGGCCTATAATGTGTACGGGGCGGGCTTCACGGCCGAGCAACTGGCCCCGGCGCTGCTGTCCGCGGGGCCGGCCAGCCCCGGTGCGGCGCTGTCGGCAGCGCTGGTGCGCGATTACCTCGTGCTGGGCGAGCCCACCGCCCTGCAAGCCTACCTCACCGATGTAGCCGCCGGCCAAACCTGGAGCCGCTCGGCTGCACAGGTGGCCCTGCTGCAGCAAACCTTGCCGCAGGCCCGCCTCACAGTGCTCGCCGACACGCGCCAGGCCTGGAACGCCCTGCTGGGCTACCTGGCCGAGGAGCGCCGCGCCGGCCTGCTACGAAATGAAAGCCTAGTCAAGCACTTCCCGCAAATAGCATGGCAGCTCTTTCCGCCCGATGCCGCGGCCGAGCTGGCACCCACTGCCAGCAGTGAACCTAGCAATCAGTACTATGCTCAGCTGCTGCTGCGCCGCCCCGGCCAAGGTGCATCTCCGGGTGCTGAGGCAGATGCCGCGGCCGGCAGCCCTAGGTTCCGCACGGCGCTGGTGGGGCAGCCGCTGTTGCTGCCCGCTACCCCCGACGACCTTACGCCCGCCGTGGTGGCCGACTCGCTAGGCGTGGTGCGCGCCCTCAGCAGCCGCGACAACGTGGCCCTCTGGGCCGATACGCTGCCGGGGCCCGTGGTAGTAGGTAGCCCGCCGCGCTTGGTGCGGGGCCGCGTGCTGCTAGCCACAGCCCACCGCCTGCACTGGCTCAACCCCGCCGATGGCCAGCAGGCGCCCGGCTTCCCGCTCAACCTGCCCGACTCGGTGACTATTGCGGCAGTGGCCACATCGCCAACGCTGCGCCCGGTGCCGCACCTCTTGCTAGCCACTACCGACAATGACCTGTTGCTACTCGACGCCAACGGGCGGCAGTTTGCGGGCTGGCCCCGCCGCCTCGAAGCGCCGCTGGCCGGGCCGCCGCTGCTGCTCACGGTGGGCGGGCGCGATGTGGTGGTGGCCGCCCTGCGCAATGGCTACGTCTACGCCTTCACACAGGCTGGCGAGCGCTACCCTGGCTTTCCCGTGAGTGCTGGAGCCCACTTAGAGGGGCCGCTACTGGCGCAGCCCGCCGCCACGCTGGCCCGCAGCGTACTGCGCCTCGTGAACCAGCACGGCGAGCTCTTAACCCTGACCTTGAGCGGCGACATCACTAACCGCCGCCGGGTGGCCACTTGGAGCCGCACGGCCACCTTCACGCTGGTGCCGGAGGCTAGTGGCCGCGTTGGGGCCTTCGTGGTGGCCCGCGAAGACGGCGGCCAACTCGCTGTATTTAACCCCACGGCTACCGGTGCCCCCTTACTGAGCCGACAGCTACTCACATCGGGCCCCAAGCCGGTGCAGTGGTTCGATTTTGGGGCGAGCCGCCAGGTGCTGGCTTTCACCGAGCCGGGCCCGGGCCAAGTATCGCTTTTTAATGGCAAGGGGCAGCCCCTAGGGAGCACAGCACCTTGGCCTAGCACAGGTACTGGCGTGGCAGTGCGCTACGATGCGGCCCGCCGCCGCTACCTGCTGGTGCGCGTGCTGGGCCACGAGCTGCGCCGCGATGAAATAGCGCAGCCCTAAGCCCCCTAGGTGAGCAGGAGACTCTTAGGGTAGCTCAAGCGTGATAATACCCCGCGCGGAGCCTATAGCTCTTCCACTCGCGCTACGCCTTTGTCGAGCCGTAGCGCATGTGTCACGCTGGTGGGCAGCTCGGTAGGGTAGTGACTGACGTAAATCAGCGCCACTGGGCTCACTTGGCACAGGCGGTCGAGCACGGCCCGGAAGTGGGTTAGCTGCGCGGCGTCGAGGCCCTGGCCGGGCTCGTCGAGTAGGAGCAGCGGCGGGCTTTTGGCCAGGGCCCGCGACACCAGCACCAGGCGCTGCTGGCTGGCGGGCAGCTGGCGCAGGGGCAAGTCGGCGCTGGCCTCTAGGTGCAGCACCCGCAGCCAGCGGCTGGCCAGCGCCCGCTGGGCCGGCGTGACGGCCGCCCGCACCAGCTTATCGGCAAAACCGGTTTCGACTGCCTGCTGGCACGTAAGCTGCCCCGGAAAATAATGCAGCAGCTCGGGCGACACGTAGCCAATGTTGCGCTTGATGTCCCAGATGCTTTCGCCGGTGCCGCGCTTGCGGTCAAACAACACCAGGTCTTTGCCGTAGGCCTGCGGGTTGTCGCCGTTGAGCAAACTCAGCAGTGTGCTTTTGCCGGCGCCGTTGGGGCCGGTGAGGGCCCAGCGCTCGCCGGGCTTTACTTCCCAGCTCAGGTTATCGAGCACTACTTTATCGCCGTAGCGCACCGTTACATCACGCAGGCGCACCAGCGTGTGGTAGGTGGGGGCATCGGGCACGGGCGCGCTCAGGGCCCGTAATTCGTGCTCATCCAGTAGGGCCGGGCTGGTGGCCCTAGGTACTAGGTCGGGCCGAAATGTGACCCTAGGTAGCGTCTGCACTATGCGCTGCTCGGCTAGCACTGCCACGTGCGTGATGAGCGCTGGCACCTCGTGCGGTGCCGTGGCCATTACCACCGTAACGCCCGAGGCGGCCACTTCGGCCAAAAACGCATCAAACCACGCGCGGGTGGCCGTGTCGAGGCCGGTGAGGGGCGCATCGAGCAGCAGCAGCCGGGGCTGGCGCAGCAGGGCGGCGGCCAGGCGCAGGCGCTGAGTTTCGCCGTTGGAAAGCTTGATGAGGCGCTCGTCTTGCAAGTGGCTGAGACGCAGCAAGGCGGTGGTGCGCTCGTAGGTCCAGGGGGCGGGCCCGGCGGGAGCCGCAATGGCCCCTAGGTACTCGCGCACGGTGGGCACCTCCTCGGCTGCCGCGGCATTGTAGCGCTGCTGGTAATAGAGTTGGCCCTGGTTGTCGCTGGCTCGAAATGTGGCCCGCGGGCCCACCAGCGCCACGCGCTTGCGCCACGAAAAAAACGGGTCGGCCGTGTGCTCGCCTTCGGCTGCCAGCAGCGGGTAGGTGGCCGGCCCGCCCGTGACCACATAGTGCCCCGCCAGCGTGGCTAGCAAAGTGCTTTTGCCCGCACCGCTGGGGCCCACCAGCGCCCAGTGTTGGCCCGGCTCGACGCGAAAGCTAAGGTCGGTGAACAGGATGCGCCCTAGGTAGCGCACAGTGCAGTGCTCGAAGGCAAGAATAGGCAGGGTCATGCCGGAAAAAGCAGAATCGTTTATAGAAAAGCGGGCAGTACGTTTGCCGCCACAAGCGCCCTTCTTATGACAAACGTACTACCTGCTGCTTCTCCCTCACCTGCGCGCACCGGCCTCGTAGTGGGCAAGTTTTGGCCCCCGCACCGGGGCCACCAGTTGTTGCTCGAAACCGCCGCTGCCCAAGTATCTGAGCTGCTAGTGCTCGTATACGCCAACCCCGACGACCCCCGCCACGCTGCCCCCGCGCGGGCCCACTGGCTGCGCGAGCTGTACCGGGGCGATGACTATGCCCTAGGTCCACGCAGCGGCGCCACGCCCCTGCGCATCGAGGCCCTGCCCGCCGCGGCCGTGCCCCCCGATGCGGCCGACGACACTACCCACCGCGAGTTTGTGCGCCAGTGGCTGGCCCGGCAAGGCGAGCGTATCGACGTAGTATTCAGTAGTGAAACCTACGGCCCCGGCTTTGCCGAGCACCTAGGCGTCACCCACATAGCCGTGGACAACCAGCGCCAGCAGGTGCCTACCAGTGGCACCCGGCTGCGCGCCGCCCTGGCCGAGGAAGCCGAAAGCTTTGGCGAGTCGGCGCTGCATATTCATCCCTTCATCGCGGGGCAGTATGGCGTGGTGCCCCCCGCTACCGTGCCCCGCCTGGTGCTGCTCGGGGCCGAAAGCAGTGGCAAAACCACGCTGTCCATCGCCCTGGCCGAGGCCCTAGGTACCGCCTGGGTGCCCGAGTTTGGCCGCACGCTGCACGAGCAGAAAAATGGTAAGCTGGTCTACGAGGACTTGCTTTACATCGGCCGCCGCCAGCTCGAATTGGAAGATGAGGCCGCTGCCCAGGCCCACGGCTGGCTCGTGTGCGACACCAACGCCGCCACCACGGCGCTGTATTCCTACTATTATTTTCACCGCTGCGACCCCGCCTTGCAGCGCCTCGCTGAGGTATGCCGCCAGCGCTACGCTCACACCTTTGTGTGCATGCCCACCACGCCTTTCGAAGACGACGGCTGGCGTGGCCCCGAGGCCCTGCGCCAGTTTCAGCACGGCGCCATCCTCATGCAATTGGAGATGTTAGGTATTCCTTACACGTTGCTCGATGGCTCGGTGGAAGAGCGAGTAGCCAAAGTGCGGGCGGTGCTAGGGTAGCGCTTGTAAATGGCCGTCAAGAAGCGATATAAGCTTGCGCTTTATGCATAATGCCATTATTTTATTCCTAGGTGTAGCCGCTGGTAGTATCGGTGTGGTGCTGGTAGTGCTGTGGCTAGGTGGGCGGCAGCTGCGTAAAACGTGGATGCTAAGCGCACTGCTATTGAGTGGATTATGCTTTGGTTGGCTAGGAGTTAAAGCTGCTCGTAAAGCATACAGGGCCGCAGTCTACTCCGTAGCCAGTGTGCCTAAGCCTTTTGCTCGTCGGTCGGGTGAGGAAATTTACAGGGCACTATTTGGGGTGCCCGTTGCTAGCTGCATGGAAGTAAAAAATTACCAAGACCAGCTAGTGCCCCGCCTCGACTGCTGCATTTGGCTGGAATTCAGAACTTGTCCCGCTGAGCTGAAAAGAATCCTTGCGGCAAATAATTACAGGAAGATGCCATATGACTCGGTAGGCTATGCGGCAAACTATAGCCCTAAGCCAATGTGGTGGAAACCGGAGAGGCTAGGTCCTAAAGCTATGGTAGTGCGTAGGCACACCGCCACCAACCCAAATCGAGACCAGATTCTAGTGTTTGCTCAGGATAGTACGCATGCTTACTACTGTGACATGGCAGACTAGCTGCGCTGAACTCGCGCGAAGGCAACGGCTAGCGAGGCTGGCTGTTCTAGGTAATATCTAAGAAAATCCACTGCTTAAAGACATCATGTTTAGACAGTAGAATACCAGAAAGACAACCTAGGGCGTTGCAGAGCTACACCTTAACCTAACAGCTCTATATGTCTTTCTTTACTGGTAAGCGGCCTGGCCCCGACGCTGTGCCCCCAAAGCCCAAGAGCGCCGCCCGCGAATGGGTAAATTCTTTGCTGTTTGCCGTGGTAGCGGCTTCGCTGCTGCGCTGGTCGGCCGTCGAGGCTTACGTCATTCCCTCCGAGAGCATGGAGCGCTCGCTGCTGGTCGGCGACTATTTGTTTGTGAGTAAGCTGCACTATGGGCCCATCACGCCCCAGACGCCATTGCAAATGCCGCTCACGCACCAAACCATTCCCATCCTAGGTGGGGTGCAGAGCTATTCCGACCTCATTCAGCTGCCTACTTACCGCTTTCCGGGCTTTAGTAGCGTTCAGCGCAACGACGTGGTGGTGTTTCACGTGCCGCACGAGCAGCAGCGCCCAGCCGACTTGCGTACCTTTCTCATTAAGCGCTGCATTGCGGTGGCCGGCGATACGCTAGTCATCCGCCACGGGCAAGTATTCCTCAATGGCCAACCTGGCGCCATTGCGGGCCAGCCGCAAACTACCTACTTCATGGAAGTACCCGCACCCAACGACGAGGTGCGCCAGGCCTTGCGCGACCAGCGGGTGGTTGATTATACTCAGCCCGATGGCATGCCGGCCGTGGTAACTAACCCTGAGACAGGTAAAACGGGTTATTACCTCAGCTGCCCCGCCGACGTGGCGGCCTACTTTCGACGCCAGTCCTATGTAAAGGCACTGACCGTAGCCGGCAGCAATCTGCCAGACGGTACGCTGTTCCCAGACGCCGCCGATTTCCACGTATCGGACGCCAAAAGCGCGGTGTCCCGCCGCTGGCAGCTCGACGACTACGGCCCGCTGCCAGTACCGAAAAAGGGCCAGACTGTTCACTTAACGCCTGCTAATGCGGCCATCTACTACAAGATTATCGCGCAGTACGAGCACAACCAAGGTGTTACCTGGCAAAACGGTATGATACAGCAAAACGGCCGCCCGCTGACCAGCTACACCCTCAAGCAGAACTACTACTTTATGATGGGCGATAACCGCCACAACTCGGAAGACTCCCGCTTCTGGGGCTTCGTGCCCGAAGACCATGTGGTAGGCAAGGCCGTGTTCGTGTGGCTCTCCCTCGACCCCTATGCCGACCTGCTGCATAAAATGCGGTGGAGCCGGATGTTTCACCTTGTCAGTTAGTAAAAGCTGCGTGGCGAAAAAGCGGCGCTAGGCCAGAAATAAGCTATCTTTCTGGCTATGCACGCCATTTGGTTTACTGCGGATACGCACTTTGGCCACAAGAACATCCTCAAGTTTTCGAAGCGGCCCTTCGCCAGCGTGGCCGAAATGGATGAAGCAATGGTGCAGCGCTGGAACGAGAAAGTGGGCCCGGAAGACCTAGTGTATCACCTAGGCGACGTGGCGCTACTGCCGCCCGCCAAGCTGCGGCCCCTGCTCGACCGCCTCAACGGCCGGATATGCCTGATAACCGGTAACCACGAAAGCGCGGCCCTAGCCTGCGCCGACCGCTTCGACTGGGTAAAACCCTACCACGAGCTAACGCTGGATGACCCGGACGCCTCGCGCGGCAAACGGCACATCATGCTGTTTCACTACGCCATGCGCGTGTGGAATGCTAGCCACTACGGTGCTTGGCATCTCTACGGCCACTCGCACGGCGACCTGCCCGACGATGAAACGTCGCTATCCCTTGATGTAGGAGTAGATTGCCACAACTTCTATCCGCTTTCTTATGAAGAAGTCAAGGCTATTATGGCCCGTAAAAAATGGACGTCGCCCTTCGCACTCAGAGTATAAAGGGATATGTTGAAACTGGCGCGAGTTACGGCTGCGCATAAGCTCGCCCTAGCGAATAGGCCAGTAACAGTAAAATATGGTATTCGAATGTACTCTTTAATAATAATGAATTTTCGGGTGAATATTTTTGAAACTGTACTTGCAGTCATAACCCTTCTAAGCACCATTGGTCTCGTCTTTTATTTTTATAGCTTGGTAAGTCCGAGTCTTACCGAAGATAATCCTTTTAAGGAATTTGACTTCAATTCAGGAATAATAAAGATATCGATTAGTGCATTCGTTGTAAGAATAGTTTTTTTAGCATGCTTTGTCTTGTTATATATTAAAGGTCTTGAAAGTAGCAGAAAGATTTTGACTGTTTATTTACTAAGTGCGTTGCTGATTGGATTTCTACAATGGTTTGAGTTATATTATGGGTCAACGTTCTATTACGGAGAGGTTAGGGATAAGCAAGGTTTGATGTTTCCAGTTTTGGCTTCTCTTATGGTGACTCTTATACTATGGAAAATAAACTATTTCCGGGTAGTCAATGATGTTACTACTATTAAGGTGATTCTATCCTTACTAGTAAATGCGGGCCTTTATTTTCTGTGGATACAAGTTTCTGAGCCATGGGACTTATTGCAGTCTTGAAGGCGCCAGTGAGGAAGGTGTAGCCTGGTGTTTTACTATTAGTATTATTCTCAATTATACTTTGCGGGTTAAATACCTAATTAAATAAAAAGGGTGCTTTCAGAATACTATTCTGAAAGCACCCTTTTTATTTGACGGAATAACTTAGAACGCCGCCAATCCTGCTACGTAATCCTTGGTGCCATCAATTACCCAGGCATCGAGCTGCGCGGGGTCTTTCATTTGCTGGCCGCGTTGGCGGGGTACTACCAGGTAGCCGCAGGGCACGTCGGGTAGGGCCGACATGTCGCTCCAGAGTTTCTCGATTTGGGCCACGGGGTAGATATCTTCCTGGCCGTGGCCCCAGCGGTATTTCACCTCCTTGATGGTGACGTAGGTGGGAATGCGCTGGGCCACGCTGCGCACGGCGCGGGCTAGGCGCGCCTCGTCAGCGATTTGCAGCTCGGCGCGAGTGAGGCCGAAGAGGGCCAGCAGCGGGTCGACCTGCATCCAGGTGGTCATGGTGTTGTAGTAGCTTAGGCCAAGCTCGTCTTCCTCGCGGGGCTGGGCGAGGCCTTCGAGCAGGCGCAACTGGCCATTTACGCGGGCCAATCCGCCGCCGCGGTCCTCAATGCGACGGGCTACTACTTCGAAGGTCAGCACGTTAGCCGAGGCCAAATGGTAGCCTAGGGCCGCTGCGTCGAGGTCGGCGCCGAGCGTGTCGATGTTGTGCAGCATCAGGGTTTCGACCTGCGGCTGCTCACGCAGCAGGCGGGCCAGGGTGCCGTTACGCAGCAGGTTTGATACCTCGTACCAGTGGCCGAGGGGCGAGAAGCGCTGCCCGGCAATGTTGTCCACGTAGTCGGTGCCTTCGCCTTTGGCTTTAGACCAGCCTATCATGGTGTTGCGCACGGCGTCGCGCACTTTTTGCTTGTTCACGTCGAGCGTTTCCTGGGGCATTTCCTCCCACAAAAAGCGCAGGTCGCGAGCCATCGGCACGAAGCGCTGCCCGATGGAGCGGCCCTCCGAGAGGTACACCGGCCCGCCGTAGCCAAAGTTGCCGGTTTTGGCTAGGTGCGCCTGAATGGGGGCGTGCGTGAGGTAGCTCGTGGCCACAAGGTGCGGAATCACGGCGTCGTAGCGCTCGGCCGTGCGGCGCGTTTTGGCCAGGTGGATTTCGAGGAAGCTGCGCATGCGGCCCTCAATTTCCACGAAGGGGTTCAGGGCCTTGATAACACCTGCGCCCTTGGTCCAGCGGCTGCCCACGCCGGCCGCCAGGCTCAGCACGCCGACTTTGCCGGCGCGCAGGGCAGCTTCGCCGGCGGCAGTGTACTCGCCTAGGTCGGTAAGCTGGGCGGCGTCGCCGGGTAGCACGTCGGCGATGGTGGTTTCGGCAGGCAACTGGTTGCGCGAGAGGCCAATGCGGCCTTTTTGCAAGTCGGCACGAATATCTTCGTGCTGAATGTAGTCGAAGCCGTTTTCCTGCTTGATGCGCTCGGCCTTGTCGTTTTCGGCGCTGCGGTTGCCCTGCGCGCCGGGGTCTGACACCTGAAACAAGTTGCTGACGATGGTGCGCAGCAGGGGATAGGCCAGGTTGTTTTGCTCGCAGTGGGCGGTGAAGAAATCGACCTCTGCCCGCCGAATGTAGGAGATAGTAGCGGGGTCTTGCTTAACGAGTTGCGAGACGTGAATGGCGTAGTACTGCTCAGGCATCAGCGCCTCGGCGCCCTCGTGCAGCGTGCTCCAGCTGCCCTTGTAATTAATGTCCCAGTTGTATACTACCGGCTCCATGGCGAAGGGCAGCGCGGCCGACAGCTCCTGCTTGGTCGAGCGCAGCAGCTCCAGCACGCGCAGCTTGTATTCCTCGTAGCGCTCGGGGTTCACAAACATGCCCATGCCGCCGCCCGACATGCCGCCTAACATCAGAAAACCGTAGTAATCGGCCCCGAACTGCTGCTTGGCGCGGGCAATGATTTCCTCCGTAAAGTAGGTTGAGGCCCAGGGGATAATCGTCTTAATCGGATACTCCCAGTTGCGGGCGGTATTGGCGGCCAGCTTGGGCACGTCGCCCTCTTTTAAAGCACCTAGGATGTTGTCAAACACCTGGTTAGTGAACTGGCGGGCCGCCCATTCCTTCTCGCCGCGCAGCAGGTATTTCTCGCTCACCATCTCCAGGATGGGGCCCACGTTGGAGGCCATGCCACCGTGCAGCAGCACCAAGGAGTTGCGAATGCGCTCGCCCATTTCGGGGTGAATGTCGTCGCCACTCAGCACGCGGTGACGGGGCAGCAGCGTGCCCCGACTGATGCCAAACTCAGGGTCGCCGGCCTGGGCAAACGTACCCTGAATCGCCTTGATGCCCGGCCACACGCCGCCCGAATCTTGCCAGCCGCCGCCCGAGCCGCCAATCCACTCGCCTAGGATGGCCCGCGAGGCCACCAGCCGGCGCTCGTTCTCGTCGAGGCCGCCGGTGAGGTTTTTAGTTTGGCCGGTAGCACGCATCAGCAGGCTGATAATGCACCCTAGGAGGTTAGTCGAAACTGCAAAGCGCGAGCCCTTCGGAATGTCATTAACCTTGGTGACCAGTTCGATACCCATGCCTGGCGCCACGATGCGCTCTAGCAACTGCGGCAGCGACTGAGCCGTGCCCTCAAACGAGGGTGGGATGAGCCCTGAGGCAATCACGCCCGCCTTTACTAAGCTCAGGTAATCGTTGCCAAAGTTGAACAAATCGGCCAAATCGGTCACGTCCTTGGTCGTGTTCAGGTCGATGCTCGTGAGGCGCAGCACCGGCTCGGCGATGACGCGCACGTAGGCGTGCAGCGGCGGCCGAATGTCTTTGTCGCGCCCAAATACCCCTAGGTCTATCGAGAGGTTGACGACCCGCGCGCCCTCGGGGTAATCCATGCCCAGGAAGAAGATGTCCGACCAGCCGCTGTGCGTCAAATCCATGCGCACTGCCGTGTGCTCGTGCAGCACCGGGTAGAACAGTGTGCCCTCAGGACGCTGGAGCAGCGCTTTATGGATGCGGATGGGGTGCTCGTCTTGGTGCCCGACGCGGAACATCCACTGGTTGCCCTTGCTCGAGCGCACGCTTTTGCGCACCTGGTTGGCTAGGGTCTGGAAGGACAGCTGATGGTAACTATCGGCGAGCGCGCTGAAAAGCATGGCATTGGGCCCGTGCGTATCCAGCTCGGCCAGGAAGGTGCTGATGGCGTGCTCGAAGCGCCGCGCTAGCAAATCCTCGAAGCCCGCGTAGGGAATTTTGCCTACGGCCGGCGTGGCGGGCGCTTCCTGCAAGAAAAACCGGAAACCGGCATACAAAAACAGGATGGCCCGCACCTTGTCGTAGAGGCTGGGGGTGGCCTTGCGGAAGTCGTCCAGCTCGCGCAGGCTCTTTAGCAAGTCCTTTGCAGAAAGACTCTTAGCTAGCTCGTAAAACGACCGGTCCCGCTTGGCGGGGTCGGTCGCGGTTATCGTCTCAATGAGGATATTCATGGGTAAATTCAGGAATGCCTCAATGATTAGCGGCCGTTGGCCTCGGCCAACAGTTCGACCATGGTGCTGAGTGTAGCGGTACGTGCCTCGCCGGCTAGCCCTAGGGCCAGCTGAGCGCGCAGCAGGCCGTGCGGGCGGCTGAGGTCGTAGCGGGTACCCTGCACTTCGAGGGCCAGGTATTTCTCGGTTTCGGCCAGCTCTTGCAGGGCAGGCGTCAGCAGCAGATTGCCGTTGCTGGTAGCCTGGTGGCGCTCCAGAATGCCGAAAATGCTGGGCGTGAGCACGTGCATTCCGAAGAAGCACAAGTAGTACCCAGCGCGCAGGCCGGGCGTTTGCAGCTCCAGCTCGGCGGTGCTGAGCGAGGGCTTTTCGATGATTTTCTCAATTTCATACACGCCCGCTTGCCCGGCCACGAGCGCGCCGGTGAGGGTGCCGTAGCGCCCAATCTGGTGCTCAATAGTGGGGTTCACGGCCGATACCGAGCAGCCTTCTTGTGTAGCCAGCGCCAGCAGTTGGGCCGCGCAGCGCTGCCCCGGCCGGGCCGATACGTAGAGATAGTCGCCAAGCAGCAGCAAAAACGGTTCATCCTGCACAAAATCGCGGGCGCAAGCCACGGCGTGGCCGTAGCCCAGCGGCTCGGCTTGCTCGGCAAAGTGCAGGCGGCTTAGTAGAAAGTCGATTTTGTCGGCCTGCTGGGTGGCCCAGTCGCTGCCCTGGTACGAGCGCCCTAGGTTGTCGCGCAGTGAGGCAAAGGCACTGAGGTAGCGCTCGCCATCGCCGGGGGCGCAAACGACACATAGCTCTTCAATACCGCTGCTAAAAGCTTCTTCGGCAATAATTTGAATGGTAGGCTTGTGCAGGCCATCGAGGTCCACGACCGGCAGCATGGCTTTCTGAATAGTATCGGCTACGGGGTAGAGCCGCTCGCCGCGGGCGGCCGCCGTAATGACGGCTTTTCTGACTTTCATATCGGGCTTCGAAGGGGAAGGATGCGGCAAGTTACGGTAGCTGGCGGGTAGCGCATAAGGGCCACAGTACCAAAATTGGCCGCTTTTTTAGCAAGCCGACAGCTTATCACAAATAGGAATCGTTACCGATAGTTTTGCCGTGCCCAGCTGGCTAGCTTAAAATAACGGGTCGGCAGTAACGATTAAAAGCCCGGTCGGTAATTCCTTTGTCGGCCCGCACACTGCGGTGGTGGTTGGGCTTTCAGCAACGTTATGCGAGCACTTTTTCGAACCTTACTAACCGTATTGTTGCTCAGCAGCCTAGGCCTGTCGGGCGCCGCGCAAGCTCCGGCCGAGCCGGCCTTTTCGCTGGCTTGCCGGCCGGGGGCACGAGTGGGCAGGCTGAAGCAGCAGTTTTGCGAAGTGCGCGACTTAACGATGCCCGCGCCCGTGGGGCAGTCGCTACTCATTGATGGGCCCAATGGTGGGACTACTGTTCACGGCTGGGCGGGGCCCGATGTACGCATTAAAGCGCTGGTGCAGAGCGGTGGCCGCACTACCGAGGAAGCCCAAACGCTGGTGCAGGCAGTAGCCATTACGGCGGTGGGCAATGCACTACGGGCCACCATGCCCGACGACGGCGCCGAGCGCGTGGTGCGCTACGAAGTATTTGTGCCCCGCCAAACGGCGCTCGTCGTGTCATCGACTAATGGCAGTATTCGGCTCGAAGACATACAAGCCCGCGTCGAGTTTCGGGGCAGCAACGGCAGCGTGACTCTACGCAACCTAGGCGGCCAAGTGACGGGCAGCGTCATCAATGGCAGTATCTCTATCGTGCTCAGCGGCAGCCAGTGGGAGGGCGAGGGCCTCGATGTGCGCACCACCAACGGCAGCATCCGGTGGCAGGTGCCGGCCGGCTACTCGGCCCAAGTGCAGCTAAACACCAGCACAGGCAGCCTCAATACCAACCTGCCCGTCGCGACCACCAGCGGGCACAAAGAAGTAATGACCACTCTCGGCAAGGGTGGGGCGCTGCTAAAAGCTAGCACCGTTAATGGCAGCATCGAGTTCAGGCCAGAAGGAAAAATATTGCCTCAGGCAGCCAACGATGGGCGAGCCGCCGAAATAGAGCGCCTGAAAAAAGTGCAGTCTCACGCGTCGCCCGGCGCGCTCGACACGGTGTTGGCGCAGTCCCGGCGTGTGGCCTACGTGCCGGTGCAAGTGGTAGTACTCAGCCGCATGGCGGCCACGCAACTGCCGCAGCAGCGCATGGCCGCCGTGGCTCGGCTGCAAGAAGCTACCCAGCTGGCCAGCCAACTGCACGACGTGGCCGAGGCTAGCTGGACCCTAGGGCAAGTAGGCCAGTTGCAACAGAAGCTAGCCCGCCAAGCGCCGGACCAGGCCGATTTCTACGCGCCGCTGCTACAGGCGCTCGGTGACGCCATGAACACCAGCGCGGCCTTTAAAGCGGCTGGACTCAAGGAGGCAGACAATGGGTTATTGGGCACGGGCGAGCGGCGCCGGGTGCGCAGCCTAGCGGCGGCCCTAGGGGCGGTACCCACGCTGCCAGCCATACCCAACCTGTCCCTAAGTCGGCTAGGCTTGGCGCGTATCACGCAGGCCGATAAGTGGCTTGATACGCTGCTAGCGGGCCGCCACAGTTCGCCGCAAGTGGTGCGCCAGCTAGCGGCCCGCCGCCAGCTGCGCGACAAAACCCAAGCCCTAAGCACGGCTTTTGCCAAAGAGGGCGACTACGCCAAGGCTTACCAGTACTTTTTGCAATACACTGCCTACAAGGACAGTCTTACTGCCGAGGCCACCACCCGCCGCCTAGCCGCGCTGGAGTACCGCCAAAACTTACTTAAGAAAGAAGCCCAAATTCAGCGCCTCAACAAGGAGCGGCTGCTGCGGGCGCAAGCCGCCCGGCGGCAAGAGCAGTTTGTGGTGGGCCTAGGTGTGTGCGTGGGGCTGCTGGCCTTGTTTGCTTTCGCACTGAGCCGAAACAACCGCGCCCGGCGCTTGGCCAACGAGCAGCTCAGTGAGCAGAAAGATGCCTTGCAGCATGCCCTGGCCGAGCTAAAAACGGCGCAAAGTCAGCTTATTCAGTCGGAAAAAATGGCTAGCCTAGGCGAACTCACAGCGGGTATCGCGCACGAAATTCAGAATCCGCTCAACTTCGTCAATAATTTCTCTGAGGTGAGCACCGAGCTGCTGGAAGAACTGCTGGAGCACCGCCGCCAGCCCAGTCCCGACCCAGCTCTAGAAGATGAATTGCTGACCGATGTGCACCAAAACCTGCTGCGCATCAACCAGCACGGCCACCGCGCCTCTACCATCGTGAAGGGGATGCTGGAGCACGCCCGCACCAGCACTGGCCAAAAAACGCCCATTGACCTCAATGCGCTAATCGAAGAATACGGCAAGCTGGCCTACCACAGCGCTCGTGCTAAAGACAAAGCCTTTGAGGCCAAGCTCGCCTTGCACCTCGACCCGCACCTAGGGCCAGTACTCGCCGTGCCGCAAGACCTCAGTCGAGTGCTGCTCAATGTATTTACCAATGCCTTCTACGCCGTGCAGCAAAAGGCCCGCAGCGCCGGGCCGGCCTACCATCCCGAGGTGCAGGTGCGCACGCAGCGCGAGGCGGGCCAAGTCAAAATTCAGATTCGTGACAACGGCTCTGGCATTCCGGAGGCCATCCGGCAGAAGGTGTTGCAGCCCTTTTTCACCACCAAGCCTACCGGCGAAGGTACCGGCCTAGGGCTATCCTTAAGCTACGATATCATCACAAAGGGCCACGGCGGCACGTTTGTGCTGGATAGTGAGGAAGGGGATTTTACCGAGCTCACGCTGACTTTGCCGGTGGGGTAGTATAAAGATATTTTAGAATGCTTAGCTGTGGATTATATGAATACTAATAACATCGTTTTAGTAACTCGGCACTTATTTAATCATAAATATCTGATAGTAACTTATTTTCTCAGCTATTTAGTATGCTCTTGCCAATACGATAATCATAAGCAAACTAATAATCGTTCGAGGGAAACTAGTAAACCTAAATCGCTAGAAAAGGTGTTAACCGATTCTTTGCTTAAGTATATGCATTCAAACGAATTTGTTAGTCGAGACGACAGTTCCCAATATGTTTTATATGGAGAAAATATAAATGCTGGTAAAATAGGAATTGTAGCGATTACCGACTCGGCGTTATTGCTATTTCAAGCGGTTGGCCCTGGTTTGCGCTTAACTAATAGAATTGCATTTGCCGATTATGCTTTTGATTTTAAGGCAGATGATTTAAATGGTGATTATAAAGAAGATTTTATAGTATATGGATGCGCTAATATGCATGGGCAAAAGCGACCTTACGTCTTTATGAGCGATAGCGCAGGAGTTTTGCATTATCGACCTAAAATGACACTGTATAATATAGAATACGATTGGAATAAAAAGAAATTGCATTCCTTCTATTTCGGCGGTGTAAATAGCATACATTCTAAAGATGTATACCGCTGGCGAGGGGACTCAATAGAACAAACAGCAGGCCTAGAATATGATATGGGAAAGGGAGAAATAGAGCTATATAAAATGCGCAATGGCAAGCGGTATCAACGTAAAATTTATCATAATTACAACGAAGTAGTATTTGATACAGCACTATTCAAAATAGAAGACTATTAAAGTATAGTCTACCCCGCAAAATCCAGCACAAACGCTGTGCCCTTACCGAGCTCCGACTCGGCCCGCAGCTCGGCTTTATGAAACTGCGCGATAGTTTGGGCAATGGGCAACCCTAGGCCATAGCCCTCGGGGGCCTTGGGGCCGGTGGCGTGGAAGCGCCGGAAGCGGTCGAAGAGTAGCGGCACATTATCAGGAGCGATGCCGGGGCCGTCGTCTTCTACGCGTAGCTGATAGCCGCCTTCGGGACGCATGCGACCTAGGACGCGCACCTGTCCGCCTTCGTGGTTGTATTTGAGTGCGTTGCTGAGTAGGTTGCGTAGCAGCGTGTGCAGCAGCGTAGCATTGGCCTGGGGCACCACGTAGTCGGGGCTGAGGTCGACGTGCAGCGAGATTTCGCGCTGCTGGCGGCGGTCGTCGAGTTCCTCGGCCACATCGGCTACGGTCTGGCGCAAACTCACGCTGGCGTCGCGCAGGTACTGGTCGTTTTCGATGTTGGCGATGAGCAGCAGCGTGCGCACCGTGTTGCGCAGGCGGTAGAGGGTGCGCTGGCTTTCTACTATCTGGCGGGCGTGGGGCTCGGGCAGGGTAGGGTCTTGCAGCATGTTTTCGAACCGCGACTGCAAGATGCTGGTGGGCGTCAGCAACTCGTGCGAAACGTTGCTCATAAACTCGCGCTCCTTCTCAAACGAAGCTTGCAACTGCCGCATGAGAGCGGAGAGCGAGTCATCGAGCCGCCGAAAATCGGTGGTGTCGGTGTGCAGCCGCTCGAACGAGAACTCGCCCGGCTGCCGGATGCCCCGCAGCTTGCGCGAAATAAGCTCGCGCAGGGGGCGCAGCGAGTAATGGGCAAAGGCCGCATCGGTAAATACGGTGAGGGCTGCCCCAGCCACCAGCACCCACAGCGCTAGGCTGCGGAGCGTATCGGTGAGCAGCTCCACAGTACCCAGCGACGAGCCTATTTCGAGCCGGTAGCGGCGGGGCGTGGTGTCGCCTTTGGTAGCCCCAAGCGGCACTTCGCAGCTCAGAATACGAAAGTCTTCGACCTCTTTGCCCACCTGCCGCGGCTCCTCAAAAATGCGCTCAGTGGCGGGGCCGGTTGCGCCACTCGGCCCTAGGGGCGTAATGGTAATATATTCTTGTTTCAGAATATTATAGTCGGCATACGTCTCATCGTGCTCTTCGCGCAAAAAGGTAGCCAAGCCATCGCGAGCGATAAGGCTGAGCACCTCGCTCTTCTTTTCGCGCAGGCGTTCGTCGGTGTGCACCACCGCCACCCGCTGCACTACGGGCGGAACCAGCAGCACCCCTAGCACTACCAGCAGCAACTTGGAAAGCCCGTTGAAGAGGCCCAGTTTGGTTTCAAGTCTCATCTAAATTCGCTAACTATAACGTGTCCTTGCGAGCGTAACGAAGTGAAGCGCGGCAATCCCTCCTGCACGATAGAACTACTATTCCAACGCGAAGGAAAGATTGCCGCGCTTCACTTTGTTACGCTCGCACGGGCAACCGTAAGCTTACTAGGGGTTACACCGCCCGGTAGCCGATGCCGCGCACCGTTTCGATAAAGTCGGCCGAGCCGAACTGAGCCAGCTTTTTGCGCACGTTTTTAATGTGCACGTCGATATAGTTCGAGTCCGAATCATCTTCTAGCACGTTGCCCCACAGGTGCTCGCCGAGCTGCAAGCGCGTGAGCACGCGGCCCTTGTGCAGCAGCAGGTAGTTCAGCAGGTCAAACTCCTTCTTAGTAAGCGGCACCTCGGGCGAGTCGGGGGCGCCGTGGCGCACGGTGCGAGCCGTTACATCCATCACGAAGCCATCGCCGAAGATGATTTCGGAGCGCTTCAGGCCAAACTTGCGGCGCGTGATGGCCTGCATGCGGCTAGTGAGCTCGAGCAGCGAAAATGGCTTAGGCAGGTAATCGTCGGCTCCTAGGTCGAGGCCTTTAATGCGGTCGTCGAGGTCGCCGCGTGCGGTGAGAATAATAAAGGACGCCTCCTGCTTTTCGCTGCGGCGCGACTCGCGTAGCAGCTCCAGGCCATCGCCGCCGGGCAGCCCTAGGTCGAGCAGCACGAAGTCGTAGGAGTTGACGTACAGCTTTTCCGAAGCCTCGGTGAAGGTGTAGGCCGAATCGACCAAATACTGAGCCTGTTGCAAGAATTGCTTTACTTCTTGGTGCAGGCTTTTTTCGTCTTCAACTAGCAGAACGTGCATGGTATCGGGGGAGGGAGATGAAGTTGATGCTGCAACATACGGCACGCCGTGTTAAGGGAAAGATGAAGATTGGCTGTTGATTTGATGAAGATAGTCGTTCGCCGAAATGCCTAGGCTTTCGTACCTAGGGTAATATTTTACTGCTTTCCCTTACGTAGTTCCTTAAGCAAATGAAAACGAAACTGCTACCGCTAGCACTGAGCCTGCTGCTACTCTTTACGTGGAGTGCGGCGCTGGCGGGCCCACCCGTCACCATCTATTTGGTGCGCCATGCCGAAAAAGACCTCACGCCCGGCCTTGCCGACCCGCCGCTGACGCCCGCCGGCGAGGTGCGCGCTCAGCAGCTGAGCCGCCTGCTCGCCAAGCGCCACCCGGCAGCCCTGTTCACAACCGATACGCGCCGTACCCGCGCCACGCTGGCTCCGCTGGCGCAGGCCACCGCCCGCACACCCGAGGTGTACGATGCCAAAAACCCAGCTGCGCTAGTTGCCCGCCTCAGCCGGGAGTTTGGCGGTAAAACGGTAGTAGTAGTGGGCCATTCCAATACGCTGCTGCCACTGCTATCGGCCCTAGGAGTAGCTCCGCTACCCAGCGAAATCCGCGACGAAGAGTACAATTATGTCTTTAGAGTCAAGCTGCGCCAGGGCCAGCCGGCCCGGCTGGTAATGAGCCGCTACGGGGCCGCCCCGCAGACGGCGAGCAGCAATAAGATGCAATAGAACAGCCGTATGTGCACCTAGGTAGGCTAGGTGTGCCTTGCAGGAGTAAGGCTGCCGCTAAGTAAGCTACAGCGGAGAAATGCCCTGCCTCAGCAGTAACTCAGTGCCAGCGCCGGCGCGTGGGCTGTGAGGGGATAGCAAGAAATAGTAGGAACAAAAGCCGCTAGCCTGGTACTTTTGGCCGACTACGTTTTCTGCCGTCTTACATTTTCCTATGCGTTTACTTTCCTCCTTGCTGCTGGCTGGCCTGCTAGCGGGCGGCCTCCCCGCCGTCACTCAGGCCCAAACTGCGCCCGCTACCTTTACCAAAACTGACTCGCTGACCCTGCGCAAATTCTATGACGAGGCCCTGCTGCGTGGCCAGAGCTACGAGAACCTGCGCTACCTCTGCGAAAAAATAGGGGGGCGCCTGGCAGGCTCGCCGCAAGCGGCACAAGCCGTGGCCTGGGGCAAGCTGACCATGGAGAAAGCCGCTTGCTTCGACAAAGTGTACTTGCAGGAGTGCCAGGTGCCGCACTGGGTGCGCGGCGCCAAGGAAAAAGGGCAAGTATTTGGCAATAAGGGCAAAGGCGTGCCAATGGCCGTGTGTGCCCTAGGGGGCTCGGTAGCCACGCCCGGCAACAAGCCCCTGCGTGCCGGCGTGGTAGAAGTAAAAACCCTAGCCGAGCTGAAAGCCCTGCCCGACGCGGCCGTGAAAGGCAAGTTTGTGTTCTTCAACCGGCCCTTCGATGATGCACTCATCGAGCCTGGCGCGGCCTACGGCGGTGCCGGCGACCAGCGCCGCAGTGGGCCCGCTGAGGCTGGCCGCCGGGGTGCCGTAGGCGCTTTGGTGCGCTCGCTCACCAGCGCCCGCGACAACAACCCCCACACTGGCACTACCAGCTACGGCGACACGCCTACCAAGGTGCCCGGCGCGGCCCTCAGCACCCTGGCCGCCGACCAGCTCAGCCAATTGCTCAAGGCCGACCCTAGCTTGCAATTTGAGCTGGAAATGAGCTGCCAAACCCTGCCCGACGTGACCAGCTACAACGTGATAGGGGAGGTGCGCGGCTCGAAGTACCCCGACCAGATTATCACCGTAGGCGGCCACCTCGACTCGTGGGACCTCGCCCAAGGTGCCCACGACGATGGCACCGGCGTGGTGCAAAGCATTGAGGCCGTGCGCTTGCTAAAGGCGGCCGGCCTGCGCCCCGAGCGCACGGTGCGCGCCGTGCTCTTTATGAATGAGGAAAACGGTACCCGTGGCGGCAACAAGTACGCCGAGCAGGCCAAGCAAAACAACGAAACCCACGTGGCGGCCATCGAGAGCGACGGCGGCGGCTTCACGCCCCGCGGCTTCAACGTCGAGTCAACCCCCGCCGTGTTTAAGAAAGTGGCCGCCTGGGGGCCGCTACTGGCGCCCTACCACGCCAATGAGCTAACGCCCGGCCACTCGGGCACCGATATCGAGCCACTAGTAGGGGCCGTGCACCCCACCGCCCTCTTCGGCTACGACTGCGACTCGCAGCGCTACTTCGACATTCACCACACCGCTGCCGACACGTTCGACAAAGTGAACCGCCGCGAGCTAGAGCTAGGCGGCGCTAGCATGGCCTCACTCATCTACCTGCTCAGCAAGTACGGCCTCCAATAATCGTAGATTTAAACGAATTTATCGGCTGAAACAGAGACGCCCGCCATCGGCGGGCGTCTCTGTTTCAGCCGATAAATTCGTTTAAATCTGTGGTCTAGTTTTGATTCAGAATCGAGAACAACTCATCCAGTTTCGGCGTCAGGATGATGTCGGTGCGGCGGTTCAAGGCTTTGTTCTGAGGCGTGTCGTTGGCGGCCACGGGGAGGAATTGGCCTTTGCCAGAGGGCGTAATCTGCTCGGGCGCAATGCCGGCCGACGTAAGCAAGCGCGTGATTTCGGTGGCGCGCAGCACGCTTAGGTCCCAGTTATCTCTGGCCCCATTGACTACACCCTTGATGGGCACATTGTCGGTGTGGCCCTCAATGAGCACATTAATGTCCTTGTTGCCGGTGAGGGCATTAGCTAGCTTAATAAGAGCATCTTGGCCAGCGGGGTCCACTTTGGTCGAGCCCGATTTGAAAAGGAGCTGCTCGGAAAGCGACACGTAAACTTTGCCGTTCTTTACGTTCACTTGCAAGTCGTTGGAATTGAAGCCTAGCAAGGCATCACTCACTTTTTGGCGTAGGGCCTTAGTGGCGGCGTCCTTCTCATCCAAGATGCGCTGCATCTCGGCGATGCGGGCGTTTTTGCCTGCCAAGTCCTGCTCAGTATTACCTAGGACCTGGTTGAGCTGCGATACTTGGCGGTCTTTGTTGAGCAGGCTATTGTTGAGGCTAGCTTCGGTGCGCGCCTTGTCTTGCTGCAAAGCCGTTTTTTCGAGCTGAAGCTGGTCGCGGGACTTGGTAAGGTCGGCGTTCTGTTGCTGCAAGAGGGCAATTTCTTTTTTGTTGCAACCGGGCAACACGAGCAGCGAGGCCGCCAACGCGGCGGCGGGGGCAAATGCAGGGAGCTTAAACATACGCAAAAATGCAAAAAAAAGTAGCCCTAGCCAGTAGGCTAGGGAGGAGGCTTACAAACGAAGTGGCCCTGCTAGGGGTTACTGGTGTGCCCTAGCGGCACCTAGGAGCGCCGCAGTGGGGTACTTTTGCCCTGGTGGCTTTGGCCCCTGGCCCTGCTGGGCCCTTGATACATCTCTCTCCCGAGCTATGCGAATAAGAGTGAGCGGCCGCTGGCCGCTGGTAGGGTGGCTATGCCTGCTGCCGCTGGCCCTGGCTGCGCGGGCAGCAAGCCCCACGCCGGGCCTTGCTGCGCCGGCCCGCTACTGGGTCAGCTTTGCCGACAAAGCCGGTGTGGCTTTCAATCCAACTACGTACTTCAGCCCGGCCGCGCAGGCGCGCCGGCGCCGCCAGGGCCTGCCGGCCTTTGAGACCACCGACCTGCCTGTGCGGCCCGACTACCTAGCCCGGGTGCGGGCCGGCTGCGACACGCTGACGCTCGTCAGCCGCTGGTTTAATGCGGCAGCATGCCGAGCCACACCCGCCCAGGCGGCGGCCCTACGCCAGCTGCCGGGCGTGCTGCGTGTAGTGCCTTGGCCCGAGGCGGCGGGCCCTGCCGCGCTGGCTGCTCGGCCCGTGGTAGCTCCGCGAGTGCCCAGCCGCCGCGACGAGCTGAGCACTAACGACTACTTGCTAGCGCGCCAGCAAACGGCTGTGCTGGGCCGGGCGGCGTTTGGGCGGGCTGGCCTCACGGGCCGGGGCGTGCGCATTGCGGTGTTCGACGTGGGCTACAATGGAGTGGAGACGCACCCAGCTTTTGCCGCGCTGCGGCGTGAAAAGCGCATTGCGGCTACGTATGATTTCCTGAAAAATCGCGTCGATGTTTTCCGCACCGGTTCGCACGGCACTGAGGTGCTAGGTTGCCTGGCGGGCCGCCTACCTGGTCGCACCGAGGCGGCTTCCGACAGCCTGGCGGCTGGCCCCACCATAGGGCTGGCCCCCGATGCCACCTACCTGCTGGCCCGCACCGAGAGCCTATCCCGCGAGCGCATCGGCGAAGAAGAAGCTTGGCTGCGCGCTGCCGAGTGGGCCGACCGCGAGGGCGCCGACATTGTTAGCTCGTCTTTGGCTTATACCGCGCAGCGCTACTTCCCCGAGTGGATGGATGGCCGCCATTCGCTCATCGCTAGGGCCGCCAACATCGCGGCGCGCAAGGGGATGCTGGTGGTGAGCGCGGCCGGCAACGATGGCGACGACGACTGGGGCCGCATTGGCACGCCCGCCGATGCCGACTCGGCGCTGGCCGTGGGCGGCCTTGACCCGGCCACGGGCCTGCACGTAGCCTTTAGCTCGACAGGCCCTAGCGCCGACCGCCGCCTCAAGCCCGACGTGTCGGCCTTCGGCATCGTGCTTACTACCACGCCCGGCGGCTACGAGCGGCTAGAAGGCACATCATTTTCGGCGCCGCTGGTTGCGGGCTTTGCTGCCTGTGTGTGGCAGCAGCAGCGCCGCCTAGGGGCTATGGAGGTGTTTCGGCAGGTGCGGGCGTCGTCCGAGCTTTACCCGTATTATGACTACGCCCACGGCTACGGCCAGCCGCGCGCCGAGTACTTCACGGCGCCCACGACGGCTAAGGTAAAGGAGCCGACCTTCGACTTTGTAGCCCACGACTCGGTTGTGGTTGTGGTGCTGCGGCCGGCAGCCACGCTACCTACCACCCGGGCGCTACCCCTGCTCACCGACCCCGATGAGGCCGGCCTCGCTTGGTTGGCCACCCTAGGCCCTGCGGTGGGCTCGGCGCCTGCGGGGGCCGCTGCCCCCACGTCGCCCCCCGATGCTGCCCCGGTAGGCCAGGAAAAGCCCACAGCCGACACTAACGCGCCGCTGCCGCCCGCTGTGTATCCTCCGCGGCTTTACTGGCACTTGGCCAATCCGCGGGGCGTGTTGCATCGCTACGAGGTGCGCGCTGTTGCGCAGCGTGTAATGCTGCAACTGCCACGCCGCCTGCTGCACGGTGGCACCGTGCTACGGGTGCATTACCAAGGTTATACCGGCGAATATTCAGAAAAATAACAGATTTGCTGCAACCGATGATGCAGCAACCATACTCCTGCTAGTAGCTTCGTTGGAGTTTTTGGCACTCTACCAAGAAAACTCGCTGCCTAGGTTGGTTAGTTGCTTCTTAAAATTTAGGAAATATACGCTTCTGCACTTCCGAATTCCTGTAAGTTTTTTGTATGAAAAATAAGTACGCGTGGCTGTTGGCAGTAAGTCTTAGCGGGGCGGGGCCGGTAGCGCGCGCCCAGCAAGTATTGCTGCACACCGACGTGGCCCGCGATACCCTAGCTCCACGCACGGGGCCCAACCGCCGCTACTTTGGGCACTTTTACATTGGCTACGGGCTGGTGCTGGGAGGCAGCAGCGCGGGCCTGCCGCTGCGCTACGGCGCGGGCTCATCCGAAGTGCAGTTGGGCGCCCGCCTCAAGCGCCGCTTCACCGACAACCTAGCACTCACTGCCGACCTGCGCTACGCCTACCTGCGCTACGCGTTGGCTCAGGATGCGGGCCCGAAAGCGCCCCCCTTTGGGCCCCCGCACGACGCCGAAACCCTGACCTATCACCAATTGCAAGGCGAAGTAGGTCTGCGATTTAACACCGGTTTTCGCCCGCGGGGCAACGTGGTGGGTACCTACCTCGACCTGCTTGCCTACGGTGGCCCCGCCCTAGGTGCTAACCACACGACCATCGACGAAACAACCACCCAGGGCCGCCTCGAAATAACCCGGCACGAGCCCCCTTACCTACAGCGCTGGCTAGGTGGCGTGGGCTTGCGCCTAGGTAGCGGGCCCTTGGCACTGGTAGGCCATTACCGCCTCAGCGAGGCCCTGCGGCCTGCCGAGGGCGGGGCACCGCTGCAGCCGCCGCGCTGTGTGCTAGGGCTAGAAATCGGTTGGTTTTAAATCTTGCCGAACTCATTATTCGTACATAAATCCGGCGCGGTAGCCCACTGAGTGGCCTAGGCGGCGCGGTTATTGTTATCCTCTTTCCCACCTATGAAAACGTCGATTATTACTATGCTCGCGGTAGCTAGTCTACTACAGCTAGGCACCTCGTGCGTGAACTCGGAGCGCGAATTAGCGGCTTCGACCAAAGACCCCCGTAGCCTGTACATTCCGCCGAGCGGGACGGGCCGCCGCGTGAGCGGAACAACTGTACTGAACACGGTGCGGGCCAGCCATAGCTTTTCGGACCCCAAAACGAAGGATAATTTCTTGTTGCAACTGCGTGGCCCTCGCATCCTCACCAGCCGCCTGCACCTCATCGTACTCACCGCCAAGGGCGACACGCTGCGCCACGAGGTAATGCCCGCCCGAGCCTTACTGCAAGGCACCGAGGCGCAGGGTAGCAGGCTGACCACTGTGCGCGACCAAGAAATCACGATTTTACGGCGCATGAACGGCTTTTTTAGCGAGGACCACTTCGCTGCGCTGGCGGTGCCTAGCAGTGCCCGCAAGCCCGCTGGGCTCGATGCAAAAGCCTGGGCTACACTGCTCGCCGACCCCAACGCAATTAGTTTCGAGTATCCTAGTGCTGCTGGCAATGACCGCCACCTAGCGTACTCGCGCCAGCTCGGCCGCGCTGTGGTGCTGAGCGATTAAGGTCATTAATGAATTAAAAAAGCCGGGCCGCCTCATCGCAATAAATGAGGCGGCCCGGCTTTTTTAATTCGTTTGTGGCTATTGGTTGAGCGGTTACAGGCAACTAGTTATCTCGAGCGAAGAGGATGCTCACAAAATCTGGCAGAACTCTAGCCGCTCACCATCGGGGCCCAGCATATTGAAAAACCGACAGCCGCGCTCCCAAAAATTCAGGAACATGGGCTGGGCTTCCACAATGGTGAAGCCCTCGCTTTTGAGCAGCGCATAGGTTTCCTCAATGTCATCTACATCGAAGGCAATGTGGTCGATGTGGCCATCCGAGCGCTGCTTTACGCGGCTCAGCTCGGGCTCGGGCATTTGGTAAAGCTCCATGATAATGTCGCCCCGCTTTAGCATGGCCACTTGTCCCTGGCCGCCTTCGTGGTCAAACGTAGCGCGCATGGCGGACTCGAAACCGAGCTTTTCATAAAAAGCCTGGGAGGCTTGCAAGTTGCTTACTGGCAAGCCAATATGCTGTAAGCGGTTTATTTTTAAATCCATACTAAAGCTGTTTACGGCAAAGAAAGCGCCTGCGGCAGTTAGTGAGGCACTACGGCGTCACCAACTGTCACAGGCACTAGCAAGTTGTTACGTACTACTACAGCCTAAGGGCATGAAATTAGATGCGGGCCCAGCCCTCCTGCCCGGCTGGGCCGCGTAGGAGCGCGTAGCCACTCGCGCGGCCCAGCACTACCACGGGCGTGCGCGCCGGCCAGGCGCCCAGCGCAGCCGCCACGGGTGCCGGCTGAGCCTGAATCTCGACCTCGGCGGGCAGCGTGAGGCGGCGTAGGGGCTGCGCTGCGGCTACGCCACGGGTAGCCACGTAGCCGCGGCGGCCATCGGGCAGCTCTACCCGCAGGCGCTCGCGCTGCTGGCCCAGCACACGCAGGGGCGTGCTGCTAGCTAATGGCTCATTGCGGAGGCCAGCTAGCTTGAGTTGCTTGTCGGGCTTGGTGCTGCGGGGCCGCACCCACTGCCCTAGGTACTCGCCGGCCGAGACGGGCAGGGCCGCCGGCACGGGGTCGGCGCGGTGCAGGTAGGGCCAGGGGTCTACGGCGCCGCGGCCGCTCTGGTAGATGCCAAAGTGCAGGTGCGGTACCGTAGTGCGGGCATTGCCAGTGTTGCCCACCAGCCCTAGGGTATCGCCGGGGCGCACGTGCTGGCCCGCCTGCACCAGTTGGCGGTCGAGGTGGGCGTAGTAGAGGTGCTGGCCGGTGGCGGCATCGAGCAGCCACACCACGCGGCCTCCTATTTTGGTGTCACCGACCCGCGTGATAACCCCGGCCGCGGCCGCCACGGCGGGCGTGCCGCGCGGCGCAAAGATGTCGATGCCCTCGTGGCGGCGGGCCCCGCCGTCGCGCTCGGCGCCCCAGAAGCTGCCCACGGCCTGGTCGCCGCGCCCACGCACCGGAAAATTGCTTAGGCTAGGCTCGCGCCACAGGCGCAGGGTGTAGCGCCCGGCTGCCAGCAGCTCGGCTTGCACGCGCAGCAGGTGCTGCCCACTGGCCTCGACGCGGTAGCGCAGGTCGAGGGTGCCGGCCGTGGTGTCGGTGGCCGTCCACTTCACGAGCTCGGGCTGCTGGCCGGGCGCGGGGGCAAAAGCATCGACAAACACGCGGGCTGGGGCCACGCCCGGCTGCAAGCTTAGGCGCACGTGCACCTGTTCGCCGGCCACCACCTGGTAGCGGTAGCTAGCAGCCGTGGGCTGGTCGGCCCGAAAGAACCCGGTTTCGAGCACGGGCAGCGACACTACCAGCGAGTCGCGCAGGGCTTGGTCGGCGGCGGCTCGCCAGCGCTGCCCTAGGGCGGCGTCGCGTAGTCCAGCCCGGTCGAGGGCCCGGGCGTAGTCTTCGTGCGGAGTGGTTTTTTGAAACAGCGTGGTCAGCGTTTGCGACGTGCTGCAGCTGCTGAGGACTACTAGCAACGCTAGCAGCAAGCCGCCAACCCGGCGCGTGCCGAAGGCGGTAGGTAACGAAAAGGGCATAGCGACCCAACACGCGCCGCCGCGGGCAAGTTCGGGAAAAGCTGGCCGCCACGGCGGGCGCCTTGCCTACTTTTGCGGCCCTATACTCACCTAGCTTCCCACCCGTGTCTCCGTCTCCTTTAGTGCTCACCGAGTGCCCCCGCGATGCCATGCAGGGCCTCGCCGATTTTATTCCGACGGCCACCAAAACGGCCTACCTCCAACAGCTGTTGGCAGTGGGCTTCGACGTGCTCGATTTTGGCTCGTTCGTGTCGCCCAAGGCTATTCCGCAGCTGCGCGATACGGCCGAGGTGTTGGCTGGCCTCGACCTCAGCCGCACGCGCACTAAGCTGCTAGCCATTGTGGCCAACCAGCGCGGGGCCGAGCAGGCCGCCAGCTACCCCGAAATCAGCTACCTAGGCTTTCCGCTGTCAGTAAGCGAAACCTTCCAGCGCCGCAATACCAACCAAACCCTACCCCAGGCCCGCGCCGACGTGGCCGCCATGCACGCCCTTTGCGAGAGCCGCGGCAAAACGCTGGTCGTGTACCTCTCCATGGGCTTCGGCAACCCCTACGGCGACCCCTGGAGCCCTGCCCTGGTGGCCGACTTCACAGCCGAGCTAGCGGCGCTGGGCATCCGCATCGTGGCCCTGTCCGATACCATCGGGGCGGCCACGCCCGCACTTATTGCGCCCCTATTCAAGGAGTTGATTCCGGCTTTTCCACAAATCGAGTTTGGGGCGCACCTGCATACCACGCCGACTACCTGGCAAGCTAATGTGCAGGCCGCCTACGAGGCCGGCTGCCGCCGCTTCGACAGCGCCCTAGGTGGCATTGGTGGCTGCCCCATGGCGGCCGACACGCTCACCGGCAACTTGGCTACCGAAAACCTGCTAGCGTTTTTGGAAACGCAGGGAGAGCCGCTAAGCATTGATAAGGCAGCGTTTCAACAAGCACAGGCGCTTAGCCAGCAAGTGTTTGTTACCTGTTAGCCGTGAGCTAGTAGACCCGTTCCTAAGATAAGCAGAAAGAGAGCCCGAGTCATGCAGAGCGCAGCGAAGCATCTCGCGTGGCGCAGTAAACCTAGGTGTATGGTTTTACTGCGCCACGCGAGATGCTTCGCTGCGCTCTGCATGACTCGAGGTTATAAAAAATAATTTTAAGAACAAGTCTGGTAACTAACAGTCAATAGCCAAAGGCCAATAGCTACTTACCTGCCACCTAGGGCCACGTACTCGGCCACCAGCGCTAGCGAGTGGGCGGGGCATTCCCAGTCAATCTGGCTGAGGCGCCAGCGTGCTAGCCAGCGCGTTTGGGGGTAGTAGTTGAGCAGCGGCGCAATGCAGAAGTAGAGGCCGCGGCTGCGTTGTTCTAGCTCGGCCAGCGACCAGGCGGGGTCGAGCAGAGGGGTAGGTTGCTCACCTAGGCGCAAAAGGGTGCTGGCCAGCAGTATTTTATCCATGAAGGCCGGTGCGGTAGCCAACAGCTGCGGCAAGTCGCGGCGCAGGGTGGCGCGGGCCTCGGCTAGCTGCGGTAGCTCGGCCTCGGCGAGCAGGCGCCCCACGTGGTAGGCGATGAGTGGCGCCGTGGCATAGTAGGCCGATACATCGAGCGGGCGGCGGCGATATTCGCCCGAAGCGATGGTCCAGTTGATGAAAGCCAAGCTGTCCTCATCAAACTCATTGAGCGGCAACCCTGTGCGCACGGCCCACAGCATGCCATTAGACAAGGTGCTGGCATCCATGTCAATGGGCATGCGCTCGCCAAACCAGGCCGAGTAAACTTTCTTGCGCCGAAACGCCCTAGGGCCGGTGGCGGCCCAGCCCTTCACGGTGTTGGCGTGGGCTTGTAGTTTGGCTTTGAGCCAGCGGTTTTCGGCGTCGGAGCGCGGGTTGCTCAAATACGCTAGCGAGGTCGAGTCGAGGTCGTCGGGGGCCGCAAAGTGCCGGGTGCGGTGCAGCAAGTAGCCATGCGGAAAGTGCTGCTTGGGCCGGGGCGGGTAGAAGTTATAAGTGGCCTGCCCGCTCTTGCTTTGGTACAGCGGATAGATAGCCAGCGCTTTAGTCGCAATGTCATCTACCACCACTTGGCTCGCCGCGGGCAGATGCGCCCGCATTTCGCGCAGCGTAAACACGATGAGCGACGTGAAAAAGCCGTTCGTGTCGAGGCGCCGGTAGCCCAGCGCCTTCTTCCAGCGCAAGCTCGGGAATAAGCCTGCTGGGTAATACTGGTCGCCAGTAGCTTGCAGCGCCGCAATGCGGGCGATGAGTTGGGCTAGGAGGGAAGCGCGAAAGTCGTCGGCCATGAGGAAGGCTACAAAAATACGCGCCGCCCGGCCCTAGGGTAGCTGCTCGACCTCCACGCGGCGGTTGCGCACATCGGGCGAGGGGTAGAGCGGGCGGCTGTCGCCGTAGCCGATGGTTTCGAGGCGAGCGGCGGCCACGCCGGCTTTTACTAGGTAGGCCTTTACGGCCGTGGCACGCTGCTCCGAGAGCACTTGGTTTTTGCCCGGCTCGCCGATGCGGTCGGTGTGGCCCGCCACGCGCAGGCGCAGCGCCGGATTGGCCCGCAAATCGGCCGCCAGCTTATCCAGGGCCGGGCTCGACTCGGGCAGTAGTTCAGCTTTGCCCAGCTTAAAGAGCACCTTAGGCAGCACCACGGGAGCGGGCGCGGCGGGCGCCGGCGGGACCGCCGCTACCGGCGGCGCCGAGGGGGCAGCGGCGGGCAGTGAGTCGACCGATGCTGGTGGGGGCGGAGGCGGGGGCGCCGGGGCTGCGGGCGGCGCAGACCGGCGCGTTTTGGTGGCACCCACTACCTGAATGGTGATGGGCACTACGGGACTTTCGGCGCTGGGATAGTAGCCCTGGGTAAGGTAAAAAGTGGTGGCTTTGGTGAGCTTGGTGCGGTAAGTATTGCCCGTGTTCACGGGCTGCTTTAGCTCGGCGTCGGCAAACCAGCGCACATCGCGGCCCGACACGCGCAGCGTGCTGAGCGCGCCCGCCGTGACGGTAGCAGCCGACTTGAGCTTGACGCGGTAAAAAGTAAAATCGCCAGTGTCGCAGTCGTGCACGGGGCGGTAGGTGGCGTGGCCAGTCAGCTTTTCCTGGGCGGCGTCGTAGGTGAAGGTGATGGCCCCCGCGCACCAGTAACTGTTAGGCGTCTGCCCGGTTTCGCTTAGCTTGCGCACGTGGGTGAGCTGCAAGCTATTAGCCGTGCGGGTGCCTTTCATCTGGAAGTTGACGGTGATGTAATCCTGCCCGCCTACTTCTTGGTACAGTACGCCAAATAGGTTGTTGTCAGTGCCTTGTAGGCGCAGCACTACTGGCCAATAGCGTGGGTCATCGGCCAAGGTTTCTACCCCCTGCCAGGCGCCGGCCAGCGAAGGCGCTTGGGCATGTGCCGCCTCCGCCAGCAGAAGTAAGCTAGCGGTATACAAAAAACCACTTTTCATGTGCCTAAAATACTACTAGGGCGCATAGTGCGCCAAGCAGCAGTAGCACCGGCCACGCCCGCAAGGCTGCCCTAGGTAAGTGCTTGCTGCCAGCGTGGGTCTTACCACCCAAGCACTGGTGCTCGGGTGGTAAGACCCACCGGAGATACCTAGCCCAGCCGCCGCTGAAACTCATCCAGAAACAGCCCTACGTGGTAGCCATCGGCCAGGCCGTGGTGCACGTTTACCGACACGGGCATGAGCGTAGCGGCGCCTTCCTGATAGGTTTGGCCCACCGAAATCTTGGGCATGCTGTCGGGGTGCGAAAAGCTGCGGGCGTGGGTGAGGCCGCTGAAGCGCACCCACGGAATAGCCGAAAAGTGAATGACATCGAGCCGGGCGGTATTGGAGCTCAGGCACAAGCCTGGGCTGGCCTGCATGGCCGCTATTTCGGCTTTGGCGGCTTGCACAAAAGCCCCTAGGTCGTCGTGCAGCTCGATAAAGGAAAAGCCAAACGTATGGTCGGGCCGCCCGATGGTGGCCGAGGCGTGAATGCGGTCGTAGGTGTACACTTGCCCGTCTTCGATGCGGTAGCGCAGCGCTTCTACCTGGTTGACGGCCTGCAACGCTTGGTAGAGGTAGTACAGAAAAAATGGTACCCCTAGGCGCTTGGCTTCGGCCAGGGCAGAGGTGCAATCGACGTTTGCCACCAACCCAAAGAAGGGCTCCTCGAAGCAGGAGAAAAACTCGAAATGTTCGCGCCGGTTCCAGTCGGCTAGGTTCAGCAGGTGTTTCATAGCGGCAAAGGTCGGCAGCGCCGGTGACCGGTTTTCGCGGGTTCTGTTTCGTTCTTTGTTGTGCAGTCGCGCCGCGCTGGGGCCTGCTACCTGCTAGTTGCTAACCTATACCTGTAATGCTCATTGCCTTCGACGCCGACGATACCCTGTGGCCCAATCAGCCGCACTTTGATGAGGTAGAGGCCGCGTTCTTCAACATCTTGGCTCACTGCGGCGACCCCGCCACGCTGCACCCGCAGCTCTACGCTGTGCAGCGGCGCAACATGGCGCTGTATGGCTACGGTGCCAAAGCCCTGACGCTCTCGCTAATAGAAACCGCCATCCAACTCACCAATGGGGCCGTGACGAGCGCCGATATTCAGCAACTGCTCGACCTAGGTAAGGATTTGCTGCGCTTTCGCATTGAGCTGCTGCCGGGCGTGGCCGAGGTGCTGCCCGCCCTGCGCCTGCGTGGCCACCACCTGATGCTGCTCACCAAGGGCGACCTTTTCGACCAGGAAAGCAAGCTGGCCCGCTCGGGCCTCGGCGACTTGTTTGACCACGTGGAAGTGGTGAGTGAAAAAGACGAGCCCACCTACCAGCGGCTCTTCCGGCGCCACCACGCCACGCCCGAAAACTTCGTGATGATTGGCAACTCGCTCAAGTCTGATGTGCTGCCCGTGGCGCGCCTGGGCTACCGGGCCATCCACGTGCCCTACCACGCTACTTGGGTACACGAGATGGTAGCTGACAGCGAGCTGGTTGGGATTGATTTTCAGAAAATAAGCCACTTGGCCGAAGTGCTCGATTTGCTGCCCTAGGTGGTGCCAAAAGCCCGGCTACTTCCCCTGCTGGGCCGCCCTGATTTTTTGCGCTACCTCCACCATCGGCGCGATGTAGATGTCTTTTTCGTGCGCCTTGAGGTAGCGTAGCAGCTGGCGGTGCGCGCCTAGGTCCACGTTGAGCGAATGGCCGCCGCCTACGCCGTGAAACAGAAACACCAGCAGCGTGTGCGATTGCTGCGCCTGCTTCACGAGGTCAATCAAGTATTTGCCGTTTTGGCCATTAATCATGTAGCTGTCCACATTGTCGAGCTGCACCTGCGCGGCCGTTTGCAAGCCGCTCGTGACGCCGCGGGCGGCCACGAAGTCAGTTTTGAGCTGGTCGTAGAAACGGACGCCGCCAATCTGGCGGTCGCCGCAGGGGTAGGCGAAGGTGCGCGCCGTTTTGCCGTCGATGGCGTTGAGCAGCGTATTCATGGCGCGGATTTCACTCACGGCCCGGCTCACCGTGTACTTGCTGAGGTCGTTGTCGGGCGTCACGAAGCTGCGGCCGGGCAGGCTACCGTCGCAGGGGTGTATCAGGGCGTGGTTGCCGAGCTCGTGCCCGCGCTGGGCGGCCTTGCGCCACTCGGGCAGGCGCTTGCTCAGGGCCGGTGCCGAGCCGATGAGGTAAAAGGTGCCCCGCAGGTGGAGGGAGTCTAGGGCTGGCACGGCATTGTCTAGGTCTACATCTACGGCATCGTCGTAGGTGAGCACCACGGCGCATTGCTTGTTGTTCCACACCGCCGCAGGGCTGGTTTGGGCGGTGGCAGTGCGGTGGCCGAGTAGGAGGGTAGTGGCGAGGGCTAGGTGGGTAGTAAGACGCATAGGCGAACTTAGGCAGAGAACTGCGAGTAAGCCGGCTAGCGCGAGCGGGGCGCTCGGCCCACCGCGCCAGTTTAGGCGCCCTAGGGCCCCTAAATGCGGCTACGTATAAGCCCGGCCAACATAGAGTGCCGCATTGGTCAGGCCAACCTTTAGCGTGCGTCGGCAGTTCTGGTAACTTATAAGCCTGCTCAAAATGGAAAATAGCACTAGCGCTGCCCGCACCCGGCCCTACGTAATCGCGTGGGTGTTTTCGCTCCTTTTTTACTTTCTGGAGTATGCGGTGCGGTCGGGGCCGGCGGTGATGATACCCGAGCTGGCGCGCACGTTTGGGGTCGATACGGTGGGGGTGGGGGCCATTCTAGGCACGTACTACTACACTTATTCGGTAGCGGGGCTAGTAGCCGGCGTTGCGCTCGACCGCACCGGCGCCAAGTACGCGCTGCCGGCCGGCATTGCTATTGTGGCGCTGGGCTGCCTGCTATTTGCGCTGCCCGGCGCGACGGCCGGCAACAGCGGCCGGCTGCTACAAGGCGCGGGCTCGGCGTTTGCCTTCACGGGCTCGGTGTATCTGGCTTCGCGCGGGTTTCAGGCGCGGTCGTTGGCCACGGCCATCGGCGCCACGCAGTGCCTAGGTATGCTGGGCGGCGCGCTGGGCCAGTCGGCGGTGGGCCCACTCATTCACCACGGGTTCGATGTGCGCCTGTTTTGGGTGCTGATGGGCCTGGCCAACCTAGCCACTGGCATGGCGCTGTACTTCATTACCCCCAACGATGCCCGCACCCAGGCCCAGCAGCCCGCGGCGCAAGGCGGCCTGCTGGCACCCTACAAAATCGTGTTTAGCAATCCGCAGTCGTATTTGTGCGGGTTGGTAGCGGGCCTGCTGTTTGCGCCCACCACCATTTTTGCCATGAACTGGGGCGTGGCCGCCTTGCAGCAAGACCAGCAAATGAGCTACGCCGCCGCCACCTGGGCCTGCTCGATGGTGCCGCTGGGCTGGGTAGTGGGCTGCCCTGCCCTAGGGTGGCTCGCCGACCGCCTAGGCCGCCGCAAGCCGGCGCTGCTGCTAGGAGCCAGTGGTATGGTCCTGATAGGCTTGCAGCAACTTTTTCTGCCCACGCTGCTGCCGCTCTACCTCAGTTTGCTGCTGTTTGGCGTCGCCTCAGGCGCGGCCATGATTCCGTATTCCATCATCAAAGAAGCCAACCCCGACCACGTGAAAGGCAGCGCCACCGGGGCCATGAACTTCCTGACCTTCGGCGTATCGGCGCTGCTGGGGCCGCTCTTTGCCCGCTTCTACGGCCAGAGCCTGGGCCATACGGCTGACCCCAGCGCGCACTTCCAGGAGGGCGGCCTGTTTTGGATAGCGTGCACCAGCCTAGCCATTTTGGCGAGTTTGCTGCTGCGCGAAACGGGGTCGGCGGCGGCGGCAGCTCCTGCGGGTACTGGCCAGAAACCCGTGCTGGTGTGCGTCTAGGTGCCGCCAGCACGGGCCAGCCGCTAGTTGCCCAGTCGGAAGTCGGTTACGCTGTTTTGCGTCAGGCTAATGTCTTCGAAGTAGTTAGTGGTGCCTGTGTCGATGGGGCACTGCGAGCTAACGCCGGCCCACAGCTCGGCGGGATAGTCATTTTTGTAGAGGCGCACCAGTTGCCAGGTTTTCTTATCAAGCGAGTAGTAGCTAGCCACGGTATGCGTATCCGATGAGATTTTCAGGTACGCCGTCGGGGTTTTTACAATGTCGTGGTTGTTGTCGTCGGAGGTACCTAGGGTGCGCACCGACACGATGCGGTGATTGCCACGCTCGTCTTGCTCGAAGCAGTGCTTTTGCCAGCGCCGGTCGTTTACGTACACGTAGAGCACGCCCGCGTTGTAAAGACCCTTGGCCGTGAAGCCGGGCGTTACTTTAGCCACCAGCGTAAAGGGCTTAGTATTATCGACTTTTGCCAGCAGGATAGGGGCGGTGTTGTTAGAAAGCTTGTTATCGTTGGGGTCGCAGAAAAAGTCCTTTTTTGCACCCACCCGAAACGCCATCCGGCCTTGGGCATCGGTCTTAGTCAAGGTATCGGCCCCATTTACAGCCTTAGTAAAGTGAATGCCAGCCAGCTTGATGTCGCAGGGCCGGCCGCTTACGCGGGCGGTATCGGCCGCCGCACTAAGGCTGGCCGTGGGTGCGGTAGCAGTTGCCGTGTCGGGGGCTTTATGTTCAGCGCAACTGCCCAGCAGTAGGAGGCCGGCTAGAGCCAGAACTGTAGAATAAGTAAGTTGCATAGGCTTCGGGGCTTTGCTAGGTGAGGTTGCGATGAAGCAGTAAACCTAAGCCGAAATAAATGGGGTGAGCGTAAGAGCCGTCGCTCAACTTGGCGCCAGTTCGGCTAGCGCCCGGTGCTACCATTGAGCAAAAAGGCTGTCACTGCTACACAGCAGTCGGTCACGACGACTCGCCTAGGTTCAGCGCTTTCCTATATATGCTGCTGAGTGATGCACTAGTAAGTAGCGGCGCGGTGTAATGCTTGGCGCTGAGTAGCGATAGAAGGAGCGCTAGTCCGAAGAGACCAATTTTGGCCTTCCGCCGCTTGTTAAGTTTGATTTCAGGCCTGCTTGCGTTGGTGGATTAGCTAGTATTTTTCTGCCCCAAATTACCTTACTCAACCGCACGCTATTCCTTCCTTTACGCCATGAGCAACCTGCTGCAATTCGTTGCCAACTACGATGACCTGTCTACGGACAAAGGCTACCAGTTTAAGTTTCACTGCGATAAGTGCCGCAATGGCTACATGTCGCGCTACCAAACCAGCACCATCGGCATGGCGGGCAGCTTGTTGAATGCAGCGGGCAGCATTTTCGGCGGCTTCTTCAACGAAGCCGGCAACGCCGCTTACCAGATGCAGCGGGCCGTGGGCGGCAAAGCCCACGATGAGGCCCTGGCCGTGGCAGTGCAGGAGGGTAAGCAGCACTTCAAGCAATGCACCCGCTGCGGCCAGTGGGTGTGCCCCGAAGTGTGTTGGAACCATCAGGCTGGCCTCTGTGAAAGCTGCGCCCCCGACGAGCAGGAGGAGCTATCGGCCCAGCAGGCCCGCGCCACCAGCGAGCAGATTTACACCAAAACCCGCGCGCAGGACTACACCCAAAACATTGATTTCTTGAACCGCGGGGGCATTTCGCAGTGCGCTAATTGCCATTCCAAGCTCAGCCCCGGCCAAAAATTCTGCAGCTCGTGCGGCACGGCCGCCGCGTCGGCGTCGGCCGCGGGTAAGTTTTGCAGTGGCTGTGGCAGCAGCATCAAAGCCGACCAGCGGTTTTGCAACGAGTGCGGCCAGAAGCAATAACGCCGCCAGCTGCCCTAGGTCGGTAATCGAGTGGCCTAGGGCAGCTAAGGCAACTACCCGTGGAAGTGCCAGAAGGCCCATTGCCGACTAGGCAGGAGGGAAAGATGAAGAACAGGTAAGTACAGGCAAGTACGTCAAAATGATGACAGTACTTTTCGGCACTCAGCCGAGTAAGCACTTACTAACCTTTTCATCTGCCCACCCCGCTCGTAGTATGCGTAACTTCTACCAAATTAGCCGCTTGCTCTGGCTACTGCCCGGCCTAAGTGTGCCCGCCGCCTTTGCTCAGGCGCAAACCCAGGCCCAAGCCCAACGCGTAACCATTACGGGCAAGGTCACGTCGGCCGATGGCAAAGAAGCCTTGCCCGGCGTAACCGTCTTACTAAAAGGCACAAGTAACGGCACCGGTACCGGCCCCGATGGCAGCTACAGCCTGCAAGTGCCGGCCGGTGGGGGCGGGGTGCTCATCTTCTCCTACGTGGGCTACGCCACCCAGGAAGTGCAGATTGCCGGGCAGTCGGTCATTAACCTAGGCCTACAGGGCGAGGCCAAAGGCCTTGACGAAGTAGTGGTGGTCGGCTACGGCTCGCAGAAAAAGAGCGACGTGACCGGCGCCCTCTCGTCGGTGTCGGCCAAGGAAATCCAGCAGGTGCAAACCCAGAACATCACGCAGGCGCTGCAAGGCCGGGCGGCGGGGGTAGACGTAGCCGGGGGCAATTTCCGGCCCGGCGAGGTGCCGGCCATTCGCATTCGGGGCAACCGCTCGGTGCGGGCTTCCAACGAGCCGCTGTACGTGGTCGATGGCATTCCGTTGGCGCAAGGTACTGGCCTAAACGATTTTAACCCGCAGGATATCCAATCGGTCGAAATCCTGAAAGACGCTTCGGCCACGGCCATCTACGGCTCGCGCGGGGCCAACGGGGTTGTGATTGTGACCACCAAACGCGGGCAGGAAGGCAAGTTTTCGATTAACTACAACACTTACTTCAGCGCCGACCGCGCCTCGCGCACGCTAGATTTGTTTGACGGTGGCGGCTTCCTAGAAGTGCAGCGCGAGGCCAATCGCGCCAACGGCACCTATGCGCCGCTTTACGCCGACCCGGCCCGCGACTTTGCGTTGTTCGGCGCCAAGGATTTGAACGCCTGGGAGGGCATCGCCGACGGCTACGAGTGGGTAGACCGCGCCAACCGCGTGGTGGCTGCCCGCCCCACCACCGACGCCGAAAAGGCGCTCTACGGAGCCAGCGTGACGCAGATTCCGATTTATGACGCCAGCAAGGTGCGCACCACCGACTGGCAGAACCTGGCCCTGCGCACGGCCCTCACCCAAAACCACCAGCTCAGCGCCAGCGGCGGCACCGACAAGCTGCGGGCTTCCATGTCAGTGGGGTATCTCAAGCAGAACGGCATTCAGCTAGGCCAGGATTTTGCGCGCTACAACGCCCGCGCTACCCTCGACTTCAAGGTGAACCCCATCGTGACCCTAGGGGCCTCGACCAATGCCAGCCTATCGGTGCAGAACTACGGCCCCGACATCTACGGCCGGGCCGTGGGGCAGCTGCCCTACGCCGTGCCCTACACGCCTGATGGTGCATTTATCACCAACCCTGGCGGTGACCCGCTGATTTTCAATCCGCTGCGCGAGCAAAGCAATGCCTTCAACGAGCGGCGCGTAACGCGTTTCTTCGGCAGCTTTTACGCCGATGTGCAGCTGCCCTTCGTGAAGGGCCTGCGCTACCGCCTGAACGTGGGGCCTGACTTTCGCAACAACCGCACGGGCATTTTCCAGTCGGCGCGGGCCATTGCCCGCGATGCGGGCGGGCCCAACTCGATATCGTATGGGCAATACGACCAGGGGCAGAATTTTACTTATGTAGTGGAAAACCTGCTGTTCTACGACCGGCAGTTTGGCGACAAGCACTCGCTGAGCCTCACGGCGCTGCAAAGCGTGCAGTCCGACCGCGGCGAAGGCTCGTCGGTGAACGCGCTGGACCTGCCCTACGACAGCCAGAAGTGGTACAACCTGAGCTCGACCTACAAGGCGGCGGCCAACGGCTTCAGCAGCTACTACACGGCGCGGTCGCTGGCCTCGTGGATGGGCCGCATCAACTATGGCTACCTCGACCGCTACTTGCTGACGCTGACCGGGCGCGCGGATGGCGCGTCGGTGCTGGCGCCGGGCAATAAATGGAGCTTCTTCCCATCGGTGGCCGTGGCCTGGAAAGTGCAGCAGGAGAACTTCTTGCGCAACGTGGCCGTGGTGAGCGAGCTGAAGCTGCGCGGCGGCTACGGCACCGTGGGCCAGGCCTCGGTAGACCCCTACACCACGGGCGGCACCTTGCAGCAGTCGGCCTACGCCTTCAACGAAACGCCCGCCTACGGCTACTCGCCCACGCCCGGCACGCTGCCCAATACCCTAGGAGGCCTGCCCAACCCCAACCTGCGTTGGGAGCGCACCTCGACCCTGAACCTAGGGGTGGATTTTGGCTTCTTCAAAAACCGCATCACTGGCTCAGTTGAAGTGTACCGCGCCAACACCACCGACCTGCTGCTGCCGCGCGCCCTGCCCGCGGTGAGCGGCGTGGTGAGCATTTTGCAAAACGTAGGTGCCACCCGCAACAGCGGCGTTGAGGTGGGCCTGACGACGGTGAACGTGGAAACGAAAAACTTCCGCTGGAGCACCGACTACGTATTTACCCGCAACAAAGAGGAGTTTGTGAGCCTGGCCTCGGGCGCGGTGAGCGACGTGGGCAACCGCTGGTTTATCGGCCAGCCGCTGGGCGTGTACTACAACTACCAGAACAACGGCATCTGGCAAACCTCGGAGGCCGACCAAGCCAAGGTGTACGGTGCCAAGCCTGGCGAAATTAAGGTAGTGGACCAGGATGGCAACAGCATCATCAACGCCAACGACTTTGTGATACTTGGCTCGAACCGCCCCAAGTGGAGCGGCAGCCTCAACAACACGCTGACGTATAAAGCCTTTGAGCTGAGCTTCCTGGTGTATGCTAGGGTAGGGCAGCTGGTGGCTACTGGCTACTCGCCGGGCCTAGGCGGGCGCTACCCCGGCCTGGCCGTGGACTACTGGACGCCCACCAACCCCAGCAACGAGAACCCGCGCCCGGCCATCGGGCAGGATGCGGCCAAAAACAACTCGGGCTACCCCTTCGTGAGCGGCAGTTTTGTGCGGGTGCGCAACATCTCGCTCACCTACACCGTGCCGCCGGCCATCAGCACCAAGATTCGGGCAAACAACCTAGCCATTTACGTCAACGCAGTCAACCCCTTCCTGTTCACCAAGTTCCGGGGCCTCGACCCCGAAGCCAGCGACATTGGCTCTACCTCGGGCGAACTGGCCCAGGCCCGCAACCTAGGTACCAAAAGCCTCATCGTGGGCCTACGCCTCGGCTTCTAATTCCCACCCACTCCGCTGCTATCTCTCATGAAAATTACCCGTACTTTTCGTACTCTGGGCTTTACGGCGCTGCTTGGGCTGGGCCTGGGCTCGTGCAAAGACTACCTGAAAGAAGAACTGGTTTCGACGCTCACCAACGACTACTTCAGTACCGAGCAGGGGCTGGAAGACCTAGTGAAGTCGAGCTATGAGCAAACTCGCTACAAGTTTGCCAACGAGCACTCCTACGCCATGTTCAACTTTGGGGTAGATGAGCTAACCTACGCCGACCAGATAAACTACTACTGGTGGGATATTTACGATAGCCGCCTCAACTCCTCCGATGGCTTCGTGGACGGCGTGTGGACAGCCGACTACGACGGCATCAACCGCTGCAATATTGGCATTGCGCGCATCCCGGGCATTCAGGGCACTACTACGCTGCGCACCGATGCCCAGAAAAATCAGCGCCTAGGCGAACTGCGCTTTTTGCGCGCCTACTACTACTTTCAGTTAGTGCAGCAGTACGGGGCCATTCCGTTGGTGCTGCAGCCCACCGAGGGCGTGCAGCTCGAGTACACCCGCGCCCCCGTGTCCGATGTGTACCGCGCCATTATCAGCGACTTGCGCTTTGCCGCTACCAACCTAGGGCCAACCACCAGCGACTTTGGGCGGGCCACCCAGGGCGCGGCCCAGCACTACCTAGCTAAGGTGTACCTGACCCGTGGCAGCGCCATCACCGACGTGCGCGGGCAGCGACCTACCGACATCGACAGCGCGGCTTATTACGCCGACCAAGTCATTAGCGGCGGCCGCTACACGCTGGAAAGCGACTACGCCAAGCTGTTCGATATATCGAGCTACACTAACAGTGTGGCCGCCCAAACCAGCAAGGAAATTATCTTCTCGTCGCAGTTTGTGAACGTGCCCGCCCTGGCCGGGCGCTTCGGCAACCGGGTGCACTCGTACTTCACCTTGCAGTACGACACCGAGCCCGGCATGGCCCGCGACCTGCTCAACGACCGTCCGTTTCGGCGCATTATGCCCACCAACTATGCCCTAGACATCTTCGACCGCCGCAACGATTCGCGGTTTTATAAGACAATGAAAACGGCCTGGATTGCCAACAGCGCCACCAACCTGCCCAAGTGGACCGCTGCCAACGCACCCACGCCCGCGCTAGTGGGCCAGCCGAAGTTTGCGGTGGGCGATACGGCGTTTGCGGTCATCGTGAATACGCCGCAAAATCCTGTGCCGCAGTCCCAAATAAACGCCTCGCGCTACGGCATCTTTGCCCGCTACGTGCGCAATGCCGCCGGCACCGTGGTGCTCGGCTACGACCCCACCGGCGCGGTAGGGTTGCGCAACAAGTTTCCGCAGCTTATCAAGTACACCGACCCTTTCCGCACCAGCGCCGCCGATGAGGCCGGTACCAAGGACGGTATCCTAGCCCGCTTCGCGGAAACTTACCTGATTGCTGCGGAGGCCTACGGCCGCAAGGGCGATTACAATAAAGCCTTGCAGTACGTGAACATCGTGCGCCAACGCGCCGCCTACAAGGCCGGCGAGGTGCGCCCCAACGCCAACTACCGCTTTGAAGGCGGCGTGCGCGGCGATGTGAGCAGCACCTACCCGGCCCTCACGGCCACCCAGGCCAGCTTCACCACCAACGACCCCAAGGAGATGTACCCGCCCTCGGTGGGTTCTACGGCCGAGCGCTTTATTCACTTCATCCTGAACGAGCGCACCCGCGAGCTACTCGGCGAGCTGCACCGCTGGGAGGACCTAGCCCGCACCGAAACGCTGGTGGTCCGCACCCGCTACCTCAACCCCGATGCCGTAGCCATCCAGCCCTTCCACAAGCTGCGCCCCATTCCGCAAACGCACCTAGAGCGCATCTCCCGCAACGGCCAGCCCCTGAGCGCCACCGAGCGCCAGGCCGAGCAAAACCCAGGCTACTAAGGATATAGCAGAATTTGAGAGCAGATAAGGCTTGCAAGTATTGCCAGATAATAAGGTAGTAGGAAAGTGTATGAGGGCCTGCGGCAAACCGCCGCGGGCCTTAAAGGTTGCTGCATTGCCGTGCCAACGGCCAGCAGCGCTGACCGGCAGTCGGCCGAATTTGGACAGCTTACCAGAGGTTACCACCACTGCTACCGCCGAGGGGCAAACGACCGCCGAAAGGCGAGGGGAGTGGTATTCGTTTTGGCCTTGAACAGCTGGCTAAACGACTGGGCATGTTCAAACCCCAGTTCGTAGGCAATCTCGCCTACCGACAGGCTAGTGACGGCTAGGCGCTCCTTCGCCCGCTCAATCAGCCGGTGGTGGATGTGTTGCTGGGCGTTCTGGCCGGTCAGCGAGCGTAGCATGTCGCTTAGGTAGCTCGGGGTCAGGTTTACTTGCGCCGCTAGGTAGTGCACGGTGGGCAGGCCCTGCACGAGTGGTTGCTGGGCCTCGAAATAGGCATCTAGCAGCTCATCAATCTGCTGGAGCAGCAGGCGGTTGGCCGGGCGCCGGGTCAGGAACTGCCGCTGGTAAAAGCGCTGGGCATAGGTTAGCAGCAGGTCGAGCTGCGCTAGTAGTACTTCCTGGCTCAGGTCGTCGAGCCGGTTGCTTAGCTCTTCCTCCATGCTGGCAAACAGGGCCACTAGGGTGGCTTTCTCCTTGTCGGAGAGGTGCAAGGCTTCGTTGGTGGCGTAGGAAAAGAAGCCATGCTGCTTGATGGTTTTGGCCAGCGGGTAGCCCAGGAGAAAGTCGGGGTGAACTAGCAGCACCGTGCCGCTTTGGCAGCCGCTATCCTGCGCGCTGCCCAGGAGCTGGTTGGGGGCTGCCAGCAGCAAGCTGCCCTCCGTAAAGTCGTAGTGGCCCTGGCCGTAAGCCAGTTGGCCGGCCCCGGTTTTGAGGGCAATCTTATAAAAGCTGAGCACGTGGGGCTCCTGCGTTGCTGCTCCCTGCACCGGGTGGGCCGCGGCGTCGAGCAGGCTGATGAGCGGGTGCTGGGGCTGGGGCAGGCCCAGCGCTTGGTGGGCCTCGGCGAGGGAGTTAAACCGCAGCGGACTGGTTTCTGATTTTTTCATGGGGCAGCCGAAAGCCACCAGCGCCGGGCAGGAAAGCCTCACGTCGCTGGTGGCTGCACGGGTAAGTTAGGGTGTAGTAGATAATTGGGCAGCAGGGCTACCGGCCGGCTCGTTAGTGCGCCTTGCCCGTAGTGCCTTGGGCGGCATCCGACACGGGGGCCCACTGCTCCCAGGTGGCGAGCCGCTCGGCATAGGCGGCCCGCACCCAGGGCAGATTTTGGCTACCTAGGAAAAAGCGGAGCGGCGGCTCGGCCGCATCCACAACAGCGAATAGCGCCGGGGGCGTGGCTTGTGGGTCGCCACCTTCTGACTCTTTGAGACGATTCATAAAGCCGGTCCGGAAATCAGCGTAGACATCCATGCCAGGGGCAAATTTCAAGGAGTTGTCGCTGCCAAACTCGGTGGCGTAGGCGCCCGGCTCTACCAGCGTGACGTGTAAGCCAAACGGCTTGATTTCGGTGGCTAGGCTATCGTGGATTGCCTCGAAGGCCCACTTAGAAGAGCAGTAGTAGCCAATCAGCGGCAGGCTCACCAAGCCTAGGCCGCTCGAAATGCCGATAATATGCCCGTGGCCCTGCGCCCGCAGCAGCGGCAGCGCAGCCTGGATGACGGCCAGCGTACCGAAAATATTCGTTTCGTAGAGCGCTCGCACGTCCGCCGCGCTGGCTTCCTCAATGGTGCCGACCAGCGAGTAGCCGGCATTGTTGAGCACCACATCGAGCCGGCCGAAGTGGGCGTGCGCCTGCGCCACGGCCGCCGTCACTTGGTCGGGCTGGGTGACGTCCATCGCCAGCGTTAAGACGTTGGCCCCGTAGGTTGCCTGGAGGTCGGCCAGGCTAGCCAGCGAGCGAGCGGTGGCGGCCACTTTATCCCCCCGTTGCAGGGCGGCCTCGGTCCAGATGCGGCCAAAGCCGCGCGAGGCGCCCGTAATAAACCATACTTTGCCCGGCGTGGTGGCGGTGCCACTGCCGGCTGTTTGTTGCTGTGCCATGAGGTAGTTGGTTGCGTTGATAACACTGCAAAGTTTGCCGGCGGCCTAGGCGGCGATTGTAAGCTAATTGGGGAATTGTGTAGGCAAAACGCGGCTGGTTGCTGGCTAGGGCGCTTTTATGACGGCGCAGGCCAAGTGCACTCGTTGCTGTGGCCTTTCGGCGTACCAAGCGCTACTTCATTACCTAACAAATACGCCCCCTGCAAGTCGCCTAGGTAGGCAAGGCCCTGCATAGCAAGCAGCAAAGCGGCGGTGAGTATAGTCTCTTATATAGGAGGTGGCGCACGAATGAGGCATTGCGCAAACTTTTACCGGAGTTGGAGAGTTAAATAATAGTAAGCTTACTTAACAAGTTTACTTGGCAACTATGGCTACTCAAGCTCCTGCCCCCGACGACGCCCAGCACCTGGCCACCGAGCTGCGCACCGTGGTAACGCGGCTGGTGAAAAAGCTGCGGGCGCACTCGCCCACCCGCGAAAAGCTGTCGCTTACCGAGCGCTCGGTGGTGCGCCTGCTCGACCAGCACCCGCACCTGCTGCCCAGCGAGCTGGCCGAGATGGAGAAAGTCACCACCCAGTCGATGTCGCAGATACTGCGTCACTTGGCCGAGGGCGGCTACATCGAGCGCCGGCCCTCGGCCACCGACCGCCGGAAGGTGCACATCGCCATTTCCGATGCCGGCCGCCAGCTGCTGCAAACCGCCCGCCAGGAGCGCGACGAGTGGCTGCACGCCACCCTCACCCAGCACTGCTCGGCCGCCGAGCTAGCAGCCTTGCAGCAGGCACTGCCGGTGCTCACCAAGCTGGTTGCCAGCGAATAACTAGTGGGAGTGCCCCTAGGTCTCCCGTTTATACCTACTATGAATACAAGCACTTTTCGCGCGCTGCGAAGCCGCAATTTTCGCCTTTACTTCACGGGGCAGGCCCTCTCGCTGCTGGGCACCTGGATGCAAAAAACGGCCGTGAGCTGGGTCATTTATGCCCAAACCAATTCCAAGTTCATGCTTGGGCTGAGCGTGTTTGCCACCATGTTTCCGGCGGCGGCGTTTTCGCTGGTGGGCGGCGGCGTGGCCGACCGCTACAATCGCTACCGGGTGCTGCTCACCACGCAGGTGCTCTCGATGGTGCAGGCCGCGCTACTCACGCTGCTGGTGTTTGGCCGCCCGGGCGCGGTGTGGGGCATCCTGGGGCTGAGCGTGGTGCTGGGCATCATTAACGGCTTCGACGTGCCAGCCCGGCAATCGCTGGTGCACGAACTGGTGGAGGACAAGCAGGACTTGCCCAACGCCTTGGCCCTCAATTCGTCCATGGTCAACCTCTCGAAGCTGATAGGGCCCGCCGTGGCCGGGCTAGCCATCGAGGCCCTGGGCGCCACCACCTGCTTCGCCCTCAATACGCTGAGCTTTGTGGCCGTCATTGGCTCGCTGCTGGCCATCAAGCGGCCGGCCTACGTGGCCAAGCCGCACGCCAAAAACATCCTAGGCGAGCTGAAAGAAGGGTTTCAGTACGTGCGCACCACCCCCGATATTCGGTATATCATCCTGATGCTAGCGGCGGTAAGCTTGATGGTATTGCCCTTCACCACCCTAATGCCGGTGTACGCCAAAGATATTTTCCACGGCACGGCTACCACGTTCGGGCTCATCGACAGCTCCATCGGCCTGGGGGCGTTTATCGGGGCGCTGTACCTGGCCTCGCGCCCGCCGGGGACCAACCTGCACCGGATACTGGCAACCAACACCCTCATTTTTGGGGCCGGACTCATCCTGTTTTCGCACACCCCGTGGTACCCACTGGCCCTCGCGTTCATTGCGGTAGGCGCGTTCGGCATGATGTCGCAAATCACCATCAGCAACACCCTGCTGCAAACCACCGCCGACCCCGCCATGCGCGGGCGGGTCATCAGCTTCTACGTGCTGGCCTACACGGGCATGGTGCCCCTAGGTAGCCTGCTGGTGGGGGTAGCAGCGCAGCACATCGGCGTGCAAAACACAGTGCTGGTGCAAGGTGTGCTAGCCCTCGGCCTAGGCGCGCTGCACTGGCGCTCCCTGCATCAGCAGCCTACGGTGCGCACCGAACTGCCCGCCCAGGCCAACTCTACGCAGGGCTTGGCGTTGTCGAGCTAGGGGCCGTACCAGGTTAGGCCGTATGGATAACTTCCTTTTATAAATAGTCAGCGTCTATGCCTTTTGCTATGAACTGTGCGGCTAGCTCTTCCTCCTCATCATAGAATAGGGTAATCTTACGCAGGTTGGGCAGCAAAACTAGGTCGTCGGTCGAAGTGATAGCAAACTGGTTGTCTTCCCCATCCCAAAAAGGGTACAGTTGATGGTAGATGATATCGCCACCATCCTGATTTATCTCTTCGACTTGGCTCAATAACTCCGCTGGAATTTCTAATTCCTCAAAATACTGCCTGACTTCCGGGATGACGGCATAGCCCTCTTTTTCAATGTCGATGCGGCGCCCAGTATAGCTAGCCGCAAAGTCGTGGACTGAGAATTGGGGTTCTAGCACTGCTTCTTCGTACATCAAAACCTCGATTACCGCCAACTTAAAGTTGAAGTCTTTGAATTGAACAGGATTGCGGGCCACAGGATTTGGTGGTAAAGTAAGAAGCGCTAGTTGCTGGTGCCGCTAGCGCTTCAGTGTAAGGTATACCTTCTACTCATATCTAGTCACGAGTTACGGCTGCGCCTAAACTCGCGCCAGTTTAAGCCAGTTTAGAATCAGGTTTGTCTTCTTGATTCATAAGCTGCTATAAGAGTCACAGAATCAATGAAAGAATTTCTTAGGTTTGGCTCTAAATTCTCGATAAGCTTTACTTCATCTTCGCTAAGCTCGATAAAATTAAGCATGTCCTCGTGATTGATGTAATTGACAATTAATCGTTCGCCACTAAAAAAATATAGTTGGTCAAATTCATAATAGTTATTGAAGCGCTTGCTTTTGAAACTATGGACAGCAAATCCATATTCCAAAAGCTTTGATTTACAGTTCTGATTAAGCCGAAACTTGCAAACTATATCATCGTCAACCTCAACAAGATTGATGGTTTCGAGTGTCCAATTATCAAAATAGATTAGGCCATCTGGAAATAAATCTGCTTTCTTAGATACACCCATGAAAGCAAAGCTATCTGCAACTTTGAATACTAAATTGATAAGAAGGTTTTGCCAAATTTCTTCTGTGATAGAGTCATACGATGGATAATTAGGACCGCTTAGGTCAAGATTGTTTAAGAATACTTTGTTGTACATACTTAAAGCAATTTGAGCTTTTCCCAAGCTATGGCTCCTAAATCTACAATCCGCTGCCATTCAGGGTTATTCCAGATTGTAATATCGTAATAACCATTACTTTGAGGAGAATTGTAGTCTTCAAGAGCGGTATGCCATTCAAGTAGGATATCTTTTTCTTGTTCGCTGACATAGCTATTCTCAGCAAGCTGACCATAATTTAAGCCACAAAGCAAATCATCGAAATAGCAGCACATAAACTCCACGAAAGAGTAGTGCACGCTCGATTTCGATGTGTTCAGCGAAGTCTCGTGTTGGTGTTCGAGTGAGGTGAGTTCTTCAATAGAAGCCTTCCACCTCACTCGCCACAACTCCCGTAAGTCCTCATCAGAGACAGAATCTGATGAAGCCATTGTCTCTTCTATTTCCACGAGAATTACATATTCCGCCGATACTGCCCGCCTACCTCAAATAGCGCGTTCGTAATCTGACCTAGGGAGCAGGTTTTCACCGTTTCCATTAGCTCCGCGAAGAGGTTGCCATTCTGCACGGCGATTTGCTGCAAGCGCTTCAGGGCGGCGGGGGTAGCGGCGGCGTTGCGAGCGTGCAGGGCTTCGAGCATCGTAATCTGGTACTGCTTTTCCTCCTCCGTGGCGCGGATGACTTCGGCCGGGATGACCGTGGGCGAGCCCTTGGACGAGAGGAAGGTATTGACGCCGATAATCGGGTATTCGCCGGTGTGCTTTAGCATCTCGTAGTGCAGGCTTTCCTCCTGGATTTTGCCGCGCTGGTACATGGTTTCCATGGCGCCGAGCACGCCGCCGCGCTCCGTGATGCGGTCAAATTCAAGCAGCACCGCTTCCTCGACTAGGTCGGTCAGCTCCTCAATGATGAAGGAGCCTTGCAGCGGGTTTTCGTTTTTGGCTAGGCCTAGCTCGCGGTTGATGATGAGCTGAATGGCCATGGCGCGGCGCACACTCTCCTCGGTGGGGGTAGTGATGGCCTCGTCGTAGGCATTGGTATGCAGTGAGTTGCAGTTGTCGTAGATGGCGTAGAGCGCCTGCAACGTGGTGCGGATGTCGTTGAAGTCGATTTCCTGGGCGTGCAGCGAGCGGCCCGAGGTCTGGATGTGGTACTTCAACATCTGGCTGCGGGCGTTGGCGCCGTACTTCAGCTTCATGGCCTTAGCCCAGATGCGGCGCGCCACCCGCCCAATCACGGCGTACTCGGGGTCGATGCCGTTGGAGAAGAAGAACGACAGGTTGGGCGCGAAGTCGTTGACGTTCATGCCCCGGCTCACGTAGTACTCCACGAAGGTGAAGCCGTTGGAGAGCGTGAGCGCCAACTGGGTAATCGGGTTGGCGCCGGCCTCGGCAATGTGGTAGCCCGAGATGCTGACCGAGTAGAAGTTACGCACCTTTTCGGTGATGAAATACTCCTGCACGTCGCCCATCAGGCGCAGCGCAAACTCGGTGCTGAAAATGCAGGTATTCTGGGCCTGGTCTTCCTTCAGGATGTCGGCCTGCACGGTGCCGCGTACCTGGGTCAGGGTCGTGGCCTTGATTTGCTGGTACACGTCGGCGGGCAGCACGTCTTCGCCCGTCACGCCGAGTAGCAGCAGCCCTAGGCCGTTGTTGCCCTCGGGCAACTCGCCCTGGTAGCGGGGGCGGGGCTGCTGCTTGGCGGCAAAAATCTGGTCGATTTTGGCGTCCACCTCAGCTTCGAGGCCGTTTTGGTGAATGTGCTTCTCGCAGTTCTGGTCGATGGCCGCGTTCATGAAAAACGCTGCCAGCGTGGCCGCCGGGCCGTTGATGGTCATGCTCACCGAGGTGGCCGGGTGCGAGAGGTCGAAGCCCGAGTAGAGCTTCTTGGCATCGTCGAGGCAGGCGATGCTGACGCCCGCGTTGCCGATTTTGCCGTAGATGTCGGGCCGGTGGTCGGGGTCTTCGCCGTAGAGCGTCACCGAGTCGAAGGCAGTGCTCAAGCGCTTGGCGGGCAAGCCTTTGCTCACGTAATGGAAGCGCCGGTTGGTGCGCTCCGGTCCGCCTTCGCCCGCAAACATACGGGTCGGGTCTTCGCCCTCGCGCTTGAACGGAAACACGCCCGCCGTGTAGGGAAACTCGCCGGGGAAATTCTCCTGCATGGCCCAGCGCAGGCGGTCGCCCCAGCCTAGGTAGCGCGGCACGGCTACCTTCGGTATCGCATTGCCCGACAGCGACGTAGTGTGCGTCTTGACCCGGATTTCCTTGTCGCGCACCTTGTACACGTACTCGGGGTTGCGGTAGTTTTGGAGGGTAGCCTCCCAGTTTTCCAGAATGGCCTGGGCGTCGGCGTCGAGGCGGCGCAGCTGGGTTTGCACGTTTTTGGCAAAGTCTAGCCCAGCGGTTTCGGGGCTAGCCGGCGCATCCTGATAATGCTTGGCTAGGGTCGCAAACGAGCCCGCTACCTCGGCAATGGCCACCTGCTCGCTCACGCGCTTGTCGTAGGCGCGGTTGGTTTCGGCGATTTCGGAGAGGTAGCGCGTGCGGCTCGGCGGAATGATGTAGACCTTTTCCGACTGCTCGGCGCTGGTTTCGAGCTGCGAGGCAAACTGCGCGCCCGTCTTTTCCTCCAGCGTGCTGAGGATGGCCCGGTAGAGCCGGTTCATGCCGGGGTCGTTGAACTGCGAGGCGATGGTGCCAAACACCGGCATTTCCTCCAGCGGCGAATCCCAGCGCTGGTGGTTGCGCTGGTACTGCTTGCGCACGTCGCGCAGGGCGTCGAGGCCGCCGCGTTTGTCAAACTTGTTGAGCGCAATAACATCGGCAAAGTCCAGCATGTCAATCTTTTCGAGCTGCGTGGCCGCGCCGTACTCGGGCGTCATCACGTAGAGACTCACGTCGGAGTGCTCGATGATTTCGGTGTCGGATTGGCCGATGCCGCTAGTTTCCAGAATAATCAGGTCGAAGTCGGCGGCCTTCACCACGTCCACTGCATCCTGCACGTAGCGGCTCAGCGCCAGGTTGCTCTGGCGCGTGGCCAGTGAGCGCATGTACACCCGCGGCGAGTTGATGGCGTTCATCCGAATGCGGTCGCCGAGCAGCGCCCCGCCGGTTTTGCGCTTGCTGGGGTCCACCGAAATGATGGCTAGGGTCTTTTCGGGGAAGTCAAGCAGAAAGCGCCGCACCAGCTCATCGACCAGCGACGACTTGCCCGCGCCACCCGTGCCCGTGATGCCGAGGATGGGTGCCGTGGGCTTAGCTGTTGGGTTCAGTAGCTGAGAGGCATCATCTTCCTGCTGCTGAAAGTCGGCCACCAGTTGGCCTTTCACCCGCTCAAACTCCTCGGGGAAGTTCTCGGCCGCTGAAATCAGCCGGCCGATGCTGCGGGCATCCTTCTCCTTTATATGCGAAACCTCGCTATTGAGCTTCTGACCGGTCGGAAAATCACTCTTTTCCAGCAAGTCGTTAATCATGCCTTGCAGGCCCAGCGAGCGGCCATCATCGGGCGAGTAGAGGCGCGTGATGCCGTAGCCTTGCAACTCCTCGATTTCGGAGGGCAGAATAACGCCGCCGCCACCGCCGAAGATGCGGATGTGGCCCGCGCCGCGCTCCTTCAAGAGGTCATACATGTACTTGAAGTACTCGTTGTGCCCGCCTTGGTAGCTGGTAATGGCAATGGCTTGGGCATCTTCCTGAATAGCGCAGTCCACGATTTCCTGCACCGAGCGGTTGTGCCCTAGGTGAATAACTTCGGCGCCGCTGCTCTGGATGATGCGGCGCATGATATTGATAGCCGCGTCGTGCCCATCAAACAGCGCGGCGGCCGTGACGATGCGAACGTGGTTTTTGGGCTTGTAGGGGGCAACTGGGGTGGGATGCATGGGGTAGGGGTAGGGCGAAGATTCAGGGCACGTTTAGCTAGTCTATTCAACTAAGCGCACCGTGTTTGGGTGCGATAAAGGTACGAAAAAGCCCCGGCGAGGTCGGCCGGGGCGCGTATTCTATCCTTCGTCTTCAGCTAAAGTGGAATCGATAATTGATGGATTCAATACAGTCTCTAAGTTGCCGCGTTTTAGAAGGTCTGCGATAGTGACCTCAATGCACTCGCGGGTAAGCTCATGCACGAATAAGTCAGGTGGTATTTGGTAAATACCACCTAGGTTCTCGCCGCTTGCTTTGTCTTGGCTGACGGTAGTTGCAAAAAAGTCAAATGTCCACACGTTGATACCATAGCGCCGCCCATCAACGAGCGTAACATGTATGTTGCAGAAGTCATTCTTATAATTCCAGTCATGTATTTCAAGCTGACTAGTTGCAAAATCGTGGCTAGACGAAAAGTGAAACTCTTCGAATTCAAGCCAAAGGGTGAAGTCAGGCATGTAGACAGCTTATATTAATCTGGGCTAACAGTAGTAATATACAAGCTTAGGTTAATGGGCTGCACTTTCCACTGGTCTTCTGACTTATCTCGAAACACCATACGGTGCGTGGCCGAGAGCGCGGCCGGAATCGAAACGCTGTACCAGTCTTGTTGTTTGGTCGGGGTGCCGTCGAGCCACTCCAGCGTCACGGCGATGCGGCTTTGCGGGCCTACGTTGATGTTGTAGGGCTTGAGGTCGAGGTGCTGCCAACTGGCGGTAGAGTCGGCCACGGCGAACTGCACATCTTGGGTAAGTAGGCTGGCGGCCGGGTGGTCCTGGCTATCGAGGGCGCGCACGTTGAGCCGGAAGCGCAAGTGCCGAAAGCTGCGCTGCCGGATATACACGTAAGCTTCCTCCACGAAGCTATTGGGTTTCATGCCTAGGATGGCGCCCACTTCGCGGCCCAGCTTGTTGGCGGGCTCTTTGTCGGCTTGCAAGTGGAAGTTATAAAACGTAAAGCCGCCCGACCCCTCGCGGCCGACGTTGCGGCGCTTCCAAGTATCGGCGTGCACCTGCACTTCTTGGAGCGCGGCGGCCTGGGGCGTCAGCGCCAGTTCGGGCAGCTTGCTTAGGTCGGCCACCAGCAGCCGGCGCGACTGATAGCCCACGCACGAAACCACTACTGTATCGGTATCCGCGGCGCCCACCCGCGCTAGCACAAAGCCGCCTTGGGCGTCGGCCACAGTACCTAGGGGCCGGCCTGCTACGCCCACTGAGGCATACGGAATGGGCTGCTTGCGCTGGCCATCTACCACTCGCACTGTGGGCTGGTTGAGGGGGCCTTGTGCAGCTAATGCAGCCCCAGCTACTGCGCTTCCTACCAAAAAAAGACCACTAAAACGACGCATCATAAGGCAGAAGTTACGGCCCCAACATGGCGCCAATACTCGTGCAGAGCCCCTACGGGCGCCCTAGGGTTGCAGCGCAACCGCTCTGTTCTTCATTTGCGCTACGTCATGTGTCTTTGTTCGGCAAGTTGTAAGCACGGCCATTTTGCAAAAAGCAAACGAAAACAGCCGGGCCACCTGCTTGGGCGGTCCGGCTGATAACGCTAGTAGGCAGCCACCTAGGCAACTGCCATTCTATCAAATTTTCTGGCTATTTACCAGCCACGGCCTGCAGGCCCGCTTCGGCGACGGTGTGGTCGTTCTCGACCGAGTCGCCCGATACGCCTATGGCGCCGATGACTTTGCCGCTGCCATCCTTGATGGGCAGGCCGCCGGGGAAGGTGATGAGGCCGCCGTTCGACACTTCAATATTAAAGAGCGAGCCACCGGGCTGCGACGCTTTGCCGAGGTCGCCGGTGGGCATGTCGAAGAAGCGCGCCGTTTTGGCTTTCTTAATTGAGATATCGAGCGAGCCTAGCCACGCATCGTCCATACGGGCGAAGGCCACGAGGTTGGCGCCGGCATCGACGATAGCGATGTTCATTTTCACGCCTAGGTCAAGCGATTTCTGGTGGGCGGCTTGGATGGCGGCTTGTGCCTGTTCGAGGGAGATACCCATGAGTGGAGAGAGGAAAAAGAAGCTGGCTACTTATTAGTTTCCTACTTAACTCCAATTGGGTGGTGCTGGTTGCCAAAAACATAGCTGGCGCACGCTACCAGAATAATACAAACTGGACAGTAGCCGCCTCTGCATAAGCCGGCTTATTGAAAAGCTATCCCTGTGCCTAGTGCCAGCCGCCACCCTAGCAAGGCCAGTAGCGCTAGCCCTACCAAGCCCCAGGCCACGCGAGTAGGGCGGGGCAGCAACTCACGCTCGCTGACAAATTCGCGCTGGCAGCCCATAGCCAGCGGAATCAGCAATAAGCCCATCGTGGTGTAGTGCAGTGCTTCATTTACCCCTAGGTGCGGCACTTTGCTGAGCGCTAGCAAAAGGGAGCCCACTAGCCAAGGCCCCACCAGGGCGTACACCACGAGGTGCGCCCGCCGGTCGAACTGCAAAATCGTGCGCGAGTCTTGCGCTTGCAAAAACGGCCCGGCTGCCACTATGCCCAGCACCACCTGCCCAGCAGCAAAGAGCAGCCCCAGCACTGTGCTGGGCCACGTGCTGCTCAGCCCTAGCAGCCAGTTGGGCACGTACCACGAGCCCGATTGCGTCACCGTATCGGCGAGCAGACCGCCGAGCACGGTATTAGTGGCATGCAGGGCCACCCACAGCAGTAGCAGCTTGCCGAGGCCCGGCTGCTGGCGCCGCAACCAAAACAATAGGAAGCTGAGCCCACCTAGCAGCAGCACCAGTGCAGGGCCCGTACCGTAGATGTCCAGCACCATGTCGCGCCGCCAGCCACTGTCGCTCAGCTCAAACCGCACGCCGCTTAGGTTCCAGAAGCCGGGCACATTGGCCCGCCGCGCCACCAGCACCGTGCTCGCCTGGTGTACTAGGCTCACGAGCTGGTACGCGAGTAAGTAGCAGGCCGTGGCGTTGAAAAATACTTTCAGAAACTTGCCGTGCGCCACGCGGGCCGCGCTGGCCCTAGGGGCACTAGCGGGCGGTAGCTGAGCAGTAATAGTAGCGCGTGGGTCCATACCCAAACATACAACCGGGGGCAAATCGGCCGTATCTTCGTGTGCGATAAAACCGCCCTCCGTTGAAGAATATCCGTAATTTTTGCATTATTGCCCACATCGACCACGGCAAAAGCACGCTGGCCGACCGGCTTCTCGAGTTCACGAGCACCGTGGCCAAGCGCGACATGCAGGCCCAACTGCTCGATAACATGGACCTAGAGCGCGAGCGCGGCATCACCATCAAGAGCCACGCCATCCAGATGCAGTTTCCCTACAAAGGGGAGCTGTACACGCTCAACCTGATTGATACCCCCGGCCACGTCGATTTTAGCTACGAGGTAAGCCGCAGCATCGCCGCCTGCGAAGGCGCGCTGTTGATTGTGGATGCTTCGCAAGGTATTGAGGCTCAAACTATTTCCAACTTGTACCTCGCTATCGGGGCCGACTTGGAAATTATTCCGGTGCTCAATAAAATTGACCTTCCGCACGCCATGCCGGAGGAAGTGACCGACGAAATTGTAGACCTCATTGGCTGCAAGCCAGAAGATATTATCCACGCCTCGGGCAAGGCTGGCATTGGCATCGAGGACATCCTAAATGCCATTTGCGACCGCATTCCTGCGCCGCAGGGCGACCCGGAGGCTCCGCTCCAAGCGCTCATTTTCGACTCGGTATTCAACTCGTACCGAGGCATTGAGGTTCTGTTCCGCATCAAGAACGGCACCATGCGCAAGGGTGACAAGCTGCGCTTCATGGCCACCGGCAAGGAGTACGGCGCCGACGAAATCGGCGTGCTCAAGCTCAACCAGGAGGCGCGCACCGAAATGAGCGCCGGCAACGTGGGCTACCTCATCTCGGGCATCAAAGAAGCCCGCGAGGTAAAAGTGGGCGACACCATCACGACCGTGGGTAACCCCACGCCGGAGGCCATCCAGGGCTTTGCCGATGTGAAGCCGATGGTATTTGCCGGCATCTACCCGGTCGATACCACCGAGTACGAAGAGTTGCGCAGCAGCATGGAAAAGCTCCAGCTCAACGACGCCTCGCTTGTGTGGGAGCCCGAAACGTCGGTGGCCCTAGGCTTCGGTTTCCGCTGCGGCTTCCTCGGGATGCTGCACATGGAAATCGTGCAGGAGCGCCTCGAGCGCGAGTTCAACATGACGGTGATTACCACCGTGCCCAGTGTGCAGTTTCATGCCCTAGGTAGTAAAGACCAAGAGCTTATCATCAACGCGCCGTCCGAAATGCCGGAGCCGAACTTGATTAAGCTCATCGAGGAGCCTTATATCAAGGCGCAGATTATCACCGCCGCCGAGTACGTGGGGCCGATTATCACGCTCTGCATGGAAAAGCGCGGCATCATCAAAGGCCAGAGCTACCTGACCTCGGAGCGCGTGGAGATGAACTTTGAGCTGCCGCTGTCGGAGATTGTATTCGACTTCTTCGACAAGCTCAAAACCATCAGCCGCGGCTACGCCTCGCTCGACTACGAGCTGATTGGCTACCGCGAGTCGGACATGGTGAAGCTCGACGTGATGCTGAACGGCGAGAAGGTGGACGCTCTCTCGGCCATCGTGCACCGCTCGAAGAGCTACGAGTGGGGCAAGCGCCTCTGCGAAAAGCTGCGCGAACTACTGCCCCGCCAAATGTTCGACATCGCCATTCAGGCGTCTATCGGCCAGAAGATTATCGCCCGCGAAACGGTGAAGGCCCTGCGCAAAAACGTAATTGCTAAGTGCTACGGCGGCGATATTTCGCGTAAGCGCAAGCTGCTCGAAAAGCAGAAAGAAGGCAAAAAGCGGATGCGCTCGGTGGGCTCGGTAGAGATTCCACAAGAAGCGTTTCTGGCGGTGCTCAAAATTGACTAACAGCGAAAGCGCGGTTCCGGAAGGGGCCGCGCTTTTTGTTTCTCACCTTATGGCTTCGGGTCAAGAAATAACGCAAGATGAGTTCCGACATGTACTTCTTCAAGTACTTGGTATGGAAGTGAGTCAAGCCGTAGTGGGCAAACCTTTTATTGGGATTAGACTAGGTGGTAGTCAGACAATAGAGGTTGAGGTAGATACAGAATTTTGGGTAGAGATTATAGAGTATGATTTTGAATTCGATATAGGTCTAGGTAATGATTGGCGTATTATTAAGGGTAGCAAAGAAATAAGTCGGTCTGATATATTTTCCTTCGCACTTGGGCCTATTAGACGTGGGCCCTCACTCGCTTCTTTATTGCGGAAGAAAATTTCAACCATAGTTATCAAATCTAATTTCGATTTGCTAATCATGTTTACTGATAGCCAAGAATTGATTGTCAATGGCTCTGCTATATCAGAATATACAGGACAGCAATACATTACTTGGGAAGTATCCACTTTTGATACTGTATATAGACCACTGCCAAATGGCTTGGTAAAGGCTCTGCATAGGGGTTTCAGTCTCCGCCCGACGAGACCTTTGAGAAGTTGAATAATTAATAACTGAATTTTAGGCAGGTATTTATTTCAATACTATTGATTAAATGAGGGTATCGAGTTTCTTCTTTATAATATGGGCATTACTAACATGTGTACTTGCTACTAAGCTAGGCCAGTTGCAAGCCGCCCCCGCGCCGCAAAAGCCAGCTGTCAAAGCCAAGACGTCAGCTCGCCGCCAGCCGCCGCCCGTGCTGCCCGATTCGCTGGCCCAGCGTGTCGAGCGGGCGTACTTTGTATTGAGCCGTATCAACGGCACGGCCCGCCGCGCTACTAATACCGAAGACCTCAGCGACGACCTGCCCACGGTGGAGGACAATCTCGACATCATTCGGGAGAACCTCGACCAGTATGGCAACGTGGTAGACGTGAAGCAATTGCAGATGTACCGCGTGCTGCTGGCCGACATGCAGGAGAAGCTGGGCCGCTGGCGCACCACCTTGGCCGATGGCAGCAAGCAGCTCGCCGCCATGCAGGCGCGGCTCGACACGCTGAGCGCACAACTGCCGCCTGCTGCCTCTCGCCCGCCCGCCACCACCCCCGTGGGCCGGGCCCTAGGTCGCCTGCAGGGCAAGGAAGACCAGGCTACCGCGCTGCTGCGCCGCAGCCGCCAAACCGTGACCGGCCTGCAAACCCGGGTGTCGGACGGCTACATCCAGGTGCTGGAGCTACAAGACGTGGTGCGCGAGCAAATGGGCCGCTTCAATGGCCGCAACCGCCAGGCTGAGCTGCCACCGCTGTGGCACCCCAGCCGCATCCGGGCCGATGAGCAAACCAGCGACCTAGTGCGCCAGTCGTACGCCGCTCAGCGCTCGCTTACAGGCTATTACTTTGCCGAAAACTGGGATTATTGGGTGTGGATGGCCATTCTCGCGCTGGCTTTCTTTGGCTGGGTATTCCAGAATTTCCGGGCCCTACGCTTGGCGGCCCAGGCGCCTGCCACGGGTGCCGTTACTCTGGCCGAAATACCTGAGCACCGCCTGCGCTACCTAGGCCCGGTGCCAGTGGCGGCCTCGCTGCTGGTGGTGTTCAGCCTAGCGCCGTTCTTCGACCTGCACGCGCCCGCTGCCTACACCGATTTGCTACAGCTATTGCTGCTGCTCACGCTCACGGTGCTGGGCTGGCGCAGCTGGCCGCGGCCGCTGTTTTGGTACTGGCTCGGCATCGTGGGGGCGTTTTTTGCGCTCACGTTTGCCTACGCAGTGCGGGCGCCAGGCCTCGGTATGCGCTGGGTGGAGGTGCTGCTCAACGTGGGCGCCGGCGTGCTGGGGTTGGCTTTCTGGCGCTACCTGCGGCAGCGCCACCTCATCGCGGGCTTTGTGCGGCCCGTGGCGCTCCTCTTCGTTTTTCTAAATGCCCTGGCCATTCTAGCTAACGCCTTCGGGCGGGTAAGTTTGGCTAAGATGTTCAGCACCACGGCCATCTTTGGGCTGACCCAGATAGTAGCGCTCTCGGCCTTTGTACGGGTCGCCACCGAGGCGTTTTTTCTGCAAGTCAAGCGTAGCCGGTTGGCCGGTGGCATGTCGGCACGGCTCAGTTTTGGCAAAATTGAGAGTGGCCTGCGCAAGGCGCTAGTGGTAGTGGTAGGTGTGCTCTGGCTCATGCTGTTCACTTCCAACCTGAACCTGTACAACCTCTTTTACCGCCTTATTGAGCACGCACTCACGGCGCCGCACCAGCTTGGCAGCACCACGTTTACCCTAGGTAATATTCTGCTATTCGTGGGCATCGTGCTGCTGACCATTCAGTTACAGAAGTACGTGGGGTACTTCTTCGGCGAAACCGACGACGACTTTAACGCCGACGCCAACCGCAAGGGCTCCTGGATGGTGGCGGTGCGGCTGGCGATTCTAGCTGTAGGCTTGTTTCTGGCTACCATCGCCTCGGGCCTGCCGGTCGATAAGATTGCCATCGTGCTGGGCGCCCTAGGTGTTGGTATTGGCTTAGGCTTGCAGAACATCATCAATAACCTCGTGTCGGGCGTGATTTTGATTTTCGAGCGGCCGTTTCAGGTGGGCGACTACATTGAGGTGAAGGGCCAGACGGGCCGAGTAAAGGACATCGGCATCCGGGCTAGCAAGCTCACGTCGCAGGCCGGCTCCGAAATCATTCTGCCCAACGGTGACCTGCTCAGCAACCACGTCATCAACTGGACGCTCAGCAACAGCCACATTCGCACCGAGCTGGCCCTGGCCCTAGGTCCTGATATCGACTTAGCCGAAGCCCGGCGCCTCATCGGCGAGGAGATTATGGCCAACCCGAACACGCTGCACCGCATTGCGCCCGAAATTCTACTTAGCAGCATCACCACCAGCGGCTACGACTTGAAGGTGCAGTTCTGGATAAATAACATTCGCCAGGAAGACGTACTTAAAAGCGAACTGCTGGCTGGCATCTACCAGCGCCTCACGGCGGCGGGTATTGCCATGCGGTAAGAAGCTGTGCGGACTGTAGCCACGCTGGTTGCCAGCTGTGGCCCGCCTACTTGAAAAGAATTTTCTCAACCAATCGCGGACTACAAAGTCCGCGCAACACCATGCCCGAAAACGCCCCCCATCTCATCGACGGCAAGCAAACCGCCGAGGACATCAAGGTAGAAATCGCCGCCGAAGTAGCTCGCCTCAAAGAGGCTGGCCAGAAAGTACCGCACTTGGCCGCCATCCTGGTAGGCCACGACGGCGGCTCCGAAACCTACGTGCGCAACAAAGTGCTGGCCTGCGAGCGCGTAGGCTTTGGCAGCACGCTGCTGCGCTTCGAGGATGACATTACTGAGGCCGAACTACTAGCCCAGGTGCAGCAACTGAATGACGATGCTGACATCGACGGCTTCATCGTGCAGCTGCCGTTGCCCAAGCACATCGATGCGGAGAAGGTGATTGAGGCCATTCGCCCCGAGAAGGATGTGGATGGCTTTCACCCCACCAACCTAGGCCGCATGGTGGCCGGCTTGCCCGCACTGCTGCCCGCCACGCCCTCGGGTATCGTGGAGCTGATGGCCCGCGCTGGCATCAAAACCAGCGGCCAGCACGCCGTAGTGATTGGTCGCTCGAATATCGTAGGTACACCAGTTAGTATCTTGTTAGCTAAGAACTTAGAAACGGCCAACTGCACGGTTACTTTATGCCACTCGCGCACTAAGAACCTGCCCGAAATCGTGCGCCAGGCCGATATTATTGTGGCCGCCATCGGCCGGCCCGAGTTTGTGACGGCCGACATGGTGAAGCCCGGCGCAGTAGTAATTGACGTAGGTACGACCCGCGTGACCGACGCCAATAAGAAGAGCGGTTTCAGCCTGAAGGGCGACGTGAACTTCGCCGAAGTAGCGCCGCTAGCCTCGCGCATTACGCCCGTGCCGGGTGGCGTAGGGCCCATGACCATTGCCATGCTGCTGCTGAACACGCTGCGCGCAGCCAAGGGCGAAATCTACCCGAAGAAGTAATAAAGTAGCTTGGCCTTGGCCGGCCGAGCGCTCGCGTGGCGAGCATCTGTGGTGTTCTGGTTCTGAATAACTGACCTAGGTGCCAGATGCGAGTTGCGCCAGCGCTCGGCCGGTCAAGGCCAAGCTACTTTCTTTCGTAAATTTGAGCGGCCGGAACCCCCGGCCGCGCCGCGGGCGTTGACGTAAGTCGCGCCCTTTTTTAGTTGCTTATGTCTGCCGTTACCGATTTTTTTGCTGCCCTGCCCATTCTTTCGTCCAGCGAGCCCGCTGCGGCGCTGCCCGTGATGGAGCAGTTCTATACCATTCAGGGCGAGGGTTTTAATACGGGCCGGGCGGCCTACTTTATCCGCCTAGGTGGCTGCGATGTGGGCTGCGTATGGTGCGACGTGAAAGAGTCGTGGGACGCAGATGCTCACCCGCGCTATGCTATCGCTGACCTAGTAGCTTCGGCCAGCGAACACCCTGGCCGTAACGTCGTTGTCACGGGCGGCGAGCCGCTGATGCACGACTGCCTGCCGCTGACTAAGGCCTTGCAGGAGGCCGGCTTCAAGACTTGGATTGAAACCAGCGGCGCGCACCCGCTCTCGGGCAACTGGGATTGGATATGCGTGTCGCCCAAGAAGTTTAAGGCTCCACTGCCTGAAGTGCTAGCCCACGCCGACGAGTTGAAAATCATCGTTTTCAACGATAGTGATTTCAAGTGGGCCGAAGAGCACGCGGCCTTGGTGCCAAGTACCACGCGCCTCTACCTGCAGCCCGAGTGGAGCCGCGCCGCTCGCATGACGCCCGCCCTCATTGAGTACGTGAAGGCCAACCCGCGCTGGCAGGTGTCGCTGCAAACGCACAAGTACCTCGACATCCCGTAGCGAGCCGGCAGAAGCCGCATCTTTGTGGCCCTTGGGTGAATGGTAGCTGAACGGTCCGGCGGCTTGTGCCGTTAGGTTGGTCAGAATACCCTGCCTAGGGTCCTTGTTTGCGTCTTTTCTGCTCTATGCTGCCCAAATTCCTGTTTTCTGCCAGCCTGCTGGTTGGCTTGGCCACGGCGCCCGCCCTGGCGCAAGTGCCCGCCAGCATCACCGACAACAAAGCCCGTAGCCTCTACGAAAAGGCGCAGCAGCTCTTTCAGCGCGACCGCCAGCCCCAGCAGGCGCTGGCTGTGTGGCAGCAGCTTACAGACAAGTACCCCGACTACGGCGAGCCGTACCTGCGTAAGGCTTCGCTGCTGCTGACCCTCGGCGACCACCCTAGGGCGCTCGAAGCCTACCAGGCGGGCCTCAGCAAGCTGCCCGTGGAGCCCGCCCGTGCGGCCGATTACTTCGTGATGGGCCGCCTGGCTGGTGAGGTAGGCGACTACGCCGCCGTGCGCACAGCCTTCACCAACTATCTGAAAACCAATCCTACCAATAAAGCGCAGGTAGAAACGGCCAAGCTGCAATTGCAAAACTGCGATTTTGCGGCCGAGGCCATGGCGCACCCCACCGGGCCGCCGCCCGAGCAGTTGGCCGCGCCGCTCAATCAATTTCGCAATCAGTACTTTCCAGTACTCACGGCCGATAACCGCTTCCTAGTGTTCACGGTGCGCCGCAACCCGGAGAAACAGGGCCAGGAAAACGAGGACCTGCTCATCAGCGCCGTTGATGCCAGCGGCAAGTTTGGCGCGCCGCAGTCGATTTCGCAGGTCATCAACTCGCCCGAAAACGAGGGTGCGGCTACTATCTCCGGCGATGGCAAAACGCTGGTCTTCACTAGCTGCGGCCGGGCGGGTGGCCTCGGCAACTGCGACCTGTACATCTCGCATCGGCGTGGCAACCAGTGGACAGCCCCGCGCAACCTAGGCGTGCTGGTCAACTCCAAGGCTTGGGACTCGCAGCCCTCGCTATCGGCCGATGGGCGCACGCTCTATTTTTCCTCCAACCGCGGCGGTGGTGTGGGCGGCTACGATATTTACGTGACTACCATCGGGGCCGATGGCAACTGGGGCGCTGCCCGCAACCTAGGCGTGCCCATCAATACTACGCGCGACGACCTAGCGCCCTTCATCCACGCCAGCGGTACTACGCTGTACTATAGTACCAATGGCCGGGTGGGCCTAGGTAGCTCTGACATCTTCCGCTCTTACCTCGACGAGAAGGGCCAGTGGGGCGAGCCGCTCAACGTAGGGTACCCGCTTAACACGTTTGCCAACGAGGCGTCGCTCTTCATCAGTTCCGATAATAAGCGCGCTTACTACACCCGCACCGAGCGGCCGCAGTCGGGCGATGCGCCGGGCCTACCACCTGCCATCTTGCTTTACGGCAGTGAGGTGCCGGCCAGCGCCCGCGCCCGCGAAACCAGCACCTACACCCAGGGCCGCGTATTCGACGCCGTGACCAAGAAGCCCATCGAGGCCGTGGTGCAGCTGTTTGACCTAAATACGAATGCTCTGACGCAGCAAGTGTATTCGGATGGCGAAACTGGTGAGTACACCGCCGTGCTCAACGAGGGCCGCGCCTACGCTATGTACGCCGCCGCCCCTGGCTACTTGCTCAAAAGCTTAAGCTTCGACTATTCGAGCCAGCAAAAATTTGACCCCCTGACGTTGGACATCTACCTCGACCCAGCCAAAAGCGGCCGGAGTGCGGTGCTCAATAATCTGTTCTTCGACTCCAACAAGGCCACCCTCAAGCCCCGCTCGCGCACCGAGCTGAGCCGCTTGGTCGAGTTCCTGCGCCAAGACCCCAGCCTGCGCGTAGAAGTGGCCGGCTATACCGACAATGTGGGTACACCCGCCGCCAACCTCAGCCTCTCGCAGCGCCGTGCGCAGGCCGTATTAGACTATCTCACCAGCCAAGGAGTGCCCGCCAGCCGCCTACGAGCCAAAGGCTATGGCGAAACTCGTCCATTGGCGGCCAATGATACAGAAACTCACCGTGCCCAGAACCGGCGCATTGAGCTGCGAATTTTGTGATACAGACTTAAAGCAAGGCTTTAAGAAGATGAAAATTTACTAGGATTGTTCGAATAAAATGTAGTGCCCGCCCTTGTGCGGGCATTTTTTATGCCTCAAGTTTAGCTTTTTCAATTCGGAATAAATGTTGTATAATGAGGCTGTTATGCTTTTTGTAAAAAACGGGCCAATTAAAAAAGTGCCATAGTCACCCGATTTTGTCCAAAAAATAAAAAGCGTGTAGGTTTGGAATCAGTTACCCCGGCCACTTAGGCAATATCCCTAGTGGCTTTTTATACAACATCATCTTTTTCCAACCTCTACCTTTTTTACCCATGAAAAACCTAGTAGCTGCCGCCTGCCTGCTGTCAGGCCTCACCAGTGCCCGCCCCGCCCACGGTCCTGGCGACGAACCCAAAACCTTTCCAAAGTCGGTTACCATCCACGCTACCGCCCTCACGCAGGCCTTGGCCCAGCGCATCCACTTCGACGAGGGCCAGTATGTACAAGTGAAGCAGCTGCACCTGCGCTATCTCGAGGAGCGCCGCCAGCTAGAGTTTGAGCTGAACCTGGCCGAGGCTCCCGCCGCCGAGCGAGACGAGCAGCTGGCCGACTACCAGCGCCGTTACGAGCACGCCCTTGCCACCCTGCTTCGGCCCGAGCAGCGCCTGGCTTACCAGCAACTACGGGCCAATATGACGGCCCACCGGCTGTAATGCTTTCGGGCTGCCGCCGATATAGCTTGAGTCTAAATCGGCGGCGGTCGAAACACGCGGGTTGTTATATGAAGAAATTTGAGTACAAATTGCTAGATACTAGAAGTGGCTTTTTTAGCGGCTTCGACTACAAGCAACTTAATGAGCACCTCAACCAGCTGGGCGCCCTAGGGTGGGAGATGGTGGCGATGGTAAGCGTGACCACAGCTGGCACCGCAGCCAGTTTCCTTATCACCCTCAAGCGAGAAATACAGTAGCAACACAAGCTGGAAGCTTGCGCAGCTGACCGCCACAGTAGGAGAGGAGAGAAGCGACCTAGTAAAAAGCCCCACCTGCTACCAGCAGGTGGGGCTTTTTACTAGGTCGGTAAGTAGCTACCTAGGCGCGCTCGGCCATGGGCACGTAGTTGCGCTCGGTCTCGCCGGTATAAATCTGGCGCGGGCGGCCGATGGGCTCTTTGTTTTCGCGCAGCTCTTTCCACTGGGCAATCCAGCCGGGGAGGCGGCCGATGGCGAAGAGCACGGTGAACATTTCGGTCGGAATACCCATTGCCTTGTAGATGATGCCCGAGTAGAAGTCTACGTTCGGGTACAGCTTGCGGTCCACGAAATACTGGTCAGTGAGGGCGGCTTCTTCTAGCTCCTTAGCTATTTTCAGCAGCGGGCTGTCTTGCACACCTAGGGCCTGCAATACCTCGTCGGCAGCCTTCTTGATGATTTTGGCGCGCGGGTCGAAGTTCTTATACACCCGGTGGCCAAAGCCCATGAGGCGGAACGAGTCGTTCTTGTCCTTGGCCTTGGCAATGAACTTGCTGGTATCACCGCCGTCGCGCTCGATGGCTTCGAGCATTTCGATAACCTCTTGGTTAGCACCACCGTGCAGCGGGCCCCACAGCGCGTTGATGCCAGCCGATACCGAGCCGTAAAGGCTGGCATTGCTAGAGCCTACTAGGCGCACGGTGCTGGTCGAGCAGTTTTGCTCGTGGTCGGCGTGCAGGATGAGGAGTTTATTCAAGGCGCTCACCACTACAGAGTTTTGCTCATACTGCTCCGTGGGGTAGCTGAACATCATGTAGAGGAAGTTGGCCGTGTAGTCGAGCTCGTTGCGAGGGTACACAAAGGGGTGGCCCACCGAGTTTTTGTAGCTCCAAGCTGCAATGGTCGGCAGCTTGGCGATGAGGCGCACGATGTTCAGATTCAGCTCTTCCTTGCTCAGCTCGGGCGCGATGCTCTTAGGGTAGAAGGCCGTGAGCGAACACACGATAGACGCCAGAATGCCCATGGGGTGGGCCGACGACGGGAAGCCGTCGAGAATCTTGCGGATGTCTTCGTGCACCAGCGAGTGCTGCGTAATCTCGTAGCGAAACGCATCGAACTCGGCTTGCGTAGGCAAGGTGCCGTAAATCAGTAGGTAAGCTACTTCCAGGAAGCTGGCCTGCTCGGCGAGTTGCTCGATGGGATAGCCCCGGTAGCGCAGAATGCCTTCCTCCCCGTCGAGGAACGTGATGGCGCTTTTGGTGGCGCCGGTGTTCTTATAGCCTGGGTCGTAGGTAACGTAGCCGGTTTGGTCGCGTAGCTTGCCGATGTCGAAGGCCTTTTCGTGCTCGGTGCCTTCGATAACGGGCAAGCTAATTGTCTTGCCATCGAGGGTGAGGTCAGCAGTTTCTGCCATTGTACTAGGGGAGAGTGGGTGGTTAACGTCAGGGAATAATCTAGGCGCGAAGCTAAGGCCTAGGCTGTAAGCCGGGAAATTTCTAACCGGGCGAGCACTCACTTACTACAGCCGAACGCGAACTTAGGTTTTGCTAACTGGCCTTTTCTGAGGCTACAAGCCAGCCGGTAACGTTTGCACTAATTGCGAGGGCCTAACTAGCAAATAGGTTATTTTCCGATGCAAAACTGAGTGAAAATGCTCGTCAGCAGGTCATCTGACGAGATATCACCCGTGATTTCGCCTAGCGCGCCGAGGCCATGGCGCAAGTCGGCGGCGAGTAGCTCGGTGCCCCGGCCGGTAGCTAGGCCCTGCTGTACGGCCCCTAGGTGCTGCACCGCGGCCTCCAGAGCGCGGGCGTGGCGCACATTGGTGACGATAGTGGCAGCGCCAGTGGTAGCTAGGCCTGCGCCGCGCACCTGGGCCAGCAGTGCTTCTTGCAACTCCGTAATCCCCTGGCGCGGCGCCGCGGCAATAGTATGAATTGTAAGGCCTTGCGTAGAATGCTGGGCAAAAGCGGCGAGCTGCGCGGGCGTGGCCGCGTCCTGCTTGTTGCCTACTACCAGCACGGGCAGCTTAGGATGCGCGGCCGTCAGTTCGCCTAGGTCGGCCTGCACCTCGGCCGGCGTCATCTCCGTTAAGTCGAAGAGGTACAGTAATAAAGCTGCCTGCCCAATGCGTTGGCGCGTACGCTGCACCCCAATAGCCTCTACCTCGTCGGCAGGGTTGTCACGCAGGCCGGCCGTATCCACGAAGCGGAAGCGCAGCCCGTCGATACTTACCTCATCCTCAATAAAGTCGCGAGTAGTGCCCGGAATGGCGGATACGATGGCGCGTTCTTCGCGCAATAAGGCGTTGAGCAGTGTAGACTTGCCCGCGTTGGGCCGCCCTGCAATAACGGTCGTGATGCCATTCTTAATCACGTTGCCGAGCTCGAAGGAGCGCAGCAGCCCGCTTACCACGCCTTGCACCTCGCTAAGCAGGCGCGTGAGGCCGCTGCGGTCGGCAAACTCCACATCTTCTTCGCCAAAGTCCAGCTCTAGCTCGAGCAGCGCGGCAAACTTGATGAGCTGTGCTCGCAATTCGCGTAGCTCGTTAGAAAAACCACCGCGCAGCTGGTTTAGCGCCACTTGGTGCGAGAGCGCCGAGTCGGCTGCAATAAGGTCGGCCACGGCTTCGGCCTGCGCTAGGTCGAGGGCGCCGTTTAGGAAAGCGCGCTTGGTAAACTCGCCCGCTTCAGCTAGGCGAGCGCCCTGGCGTAGCAGCGCGGCCAGTATTTGGCGCACAATAAAATCGGAGCCGTGGCCCGACAGCTCCACCACATCTTCGCGGGTGTAGGAGCGCGGCGCACGGTAAAGAGCCGCCACTACTTCGTCCAGAATCTGGCCACTAGCGGGGTCGCGCAGGGTGCCGTAGTGTAGGGTATGGCCGGGCTGGATAGCCAGGTTTTTCTTCGAAAACAGTGTCTGCGTAATAGCTACCGCATCGGGCCCCGAAAGGCGTACCACGGCCAGTGCGCCTGCACCAGGCGGCGTGGACAAGGCCACGATAGTATCAGATAATGTCTGGACCACGAATTAGTCGGATTTAGCGGATTAGTCGGAGGTAATAGGCGGGCGTGGCTACGCAGCCGGTAAGTATGCCATCGCGCAGGCGAGGCTAGCACTCGACGCCCTAGGTGATAAACAGATTACGCCCGACTTCGGCTGAAATCAAAATAGTGCGCTCGCGGTTGATGCGGAGCTCTAGAGAGTTATCGAAGGCTACTTTATCTAGCACTTTAACCTGGGCACCTAGGGGAAGACCTACCTTATCAAGGTATTGGAGGAAGGGAGCAGAGGTGTCTTTAACGGCCGCTAGGGTACCGCGGTCGCCTACTTCCAATTCGGCTAGCAGGCGCTGGGTGGGGCGGCGCATGGCCCCATCCTCGGCCGGAATAGGGTCGCCGTGGGGGTCGAGGGTGGGGTAATTCAGAAACTCATCGAGCCGGCGCATTAGCAGCGGCGACTGCACATGTTCCAGCTCCTCGGCCACTTCGTGTACCTCGTCCCAGTTGAAGCCCAACTGCTGCACCAGAAATACTTCCCACAACCGGTGCTTGCGCACCGTGAGCAATGCCAGTCGCCGGCCCTCGGGTGTGAGCTGCACGCCACGGTACTTTTCGTAGTGCAGCAGCTCTTTCTCTGCCAAGCGGCGCAGCATATCCGTCACGGAGGCCGCCCGGGTAGTGAGCGCCGCCGCAATGCGGTTGGTGCTCACGTCTTGCCCTGGCTCGGCCTCGGCCAGCTTATAGATGGTTTTTAAATAATTTTCTTCGGTGTGTGAGGGCATTGCTTTCAATGAGCAATTAACAATGAGCAATGAGCAGGTAACAGAAGCGCTAATTCGCAGCGAACTGCTTATGGCTTATCGTTAATTGCTCATTGCCAACTACCATTTAATCAGCGCCGAAGCCCAGGTGAAGCCCGAGCCGAAAGCGGCTAGGCACACGAGGTCACCGCGTTTCACCCGACCTTCTTGCACGGCTTCGCTGAGTGCAATCGGAATGCTGGCGGCGGTAGTGTTACCGTAGCGCTGAATGTTGCTGAATACTTTATCGTCGCCTAGGCCTATTTTCTGCTGCACATACTGCGTAATGCGCAGGTTGGCTTGGTGCGGAATGAGCAGGTCGATGTCTTGAGGCTGGTGGCCGTTCTGGTCGAGTGCCTCCTTAATAACCTGCGGAAAGCGTACCACGGCGTGCTTGAACACGTTTTGGCCGTTCATGTAAGGGTACATGCCTTCGCGGTTGTCGGCTACGTAGTCGGTGCGGTTGTCGCGGTTAGCACCAGGCTCTTTCACAATCAGCTCCTCCGCAAACTCGCCCTGCGCGTGCAAGTGCGTGCTCAAGATGCCGTGGCCTTCCTGGCTTGATGGCCGCAGTACCACCGCGCCCGCGCCATCGCCGAAAATGACGGATACTGCCCGGCCGCGGGTCGACTTGTCGAGGCCAGAGGAGTGGATTTCGGAGCCTACCACCAGCACGTTGTCGTACATGCCGGTGCGAATGAACTGGTCGGCCACCGACAGCGCATAGATAAAGCCCGAGCACTGGTTGCGCACATCGAGGGCAGGGCAATTATTGGTCATACCCAGCTCGCGCTGCATGAGTACGCCCGAGCCAGGAAAGAAATAATCGGGCGAGAGCGTGGCAAACACAATGAGCTGCACGTCGTCGGGCTGTAGGCCAGCGGCGGCTAGCGCGCGGCGCGAAGCCTCGGCGCCCATGCCGGCGGTCGTGTCCTTGCCTTCCTCAAACCAACGACGCTCCTGAATGCCGGTGCGCTCCTGAATCCAGGCGTCGGAGGTAGCCATCATTTCTTCGAGGTCCGCGTTTTTGACCACGCGGTCGGGCACGTAGTGGCCCACGCCCGCAATTTCGGCGCGGCGCAAGGTAGTAGGAGAAGCCATTGACTATGAACGGAAAAAGGGGTGGGAGGGGAGGGTATAAGCCAGCCTGCGCTAGCTAAGTAAGAAGGAGAGAAACCCAAAATTACCTCCTCCGGGCTACGCTAAGCGGGCACAAAGGTGGCGGGTGGCAGCAGGCAATCCAGCAAATGCCGTAATTTTTTGCCTTCGCCCACCCACAGTACTTCATCAGTAGGCGGGCCAGCCGGGTAAAAAGCGGCCGTTGGGAGGGCCGCCACTACCTGCACTGCCGCAGTTGCGGGCTGCGCAAAATCAACCACCAGCCCCGCCTGGTGCGCGTGCACCAGCGCTGCCCATAGCGGATTGGGCGGCACTAGCACCGGCAGGCCGTGGGCCAAATATTCAAACAGCTTGGTAGGCCGGCAGTGCTCGGTGCTGGGATGCGGGCGGTAGGGCAGCAGCCCTAGGTGGCTGTGCTCCATGGCGGCCACTATCTGCGCGTGTGGCACCAGCGCCGCTCCGCCGATAAGCGTGAGCCAACTGGCCTCGGCAGCCGCTAGCTGCTGCAACTCGGCCAGCAGCGCCGGCTGCTGGCAAAAGCCAATGACAGTGAGCCGCGCCCCGCCCGGCCAGGCGGCCCCTAGGTGCCGGGCCAGCTCAATAGCTTCGCGCACCCCCGTGAGCTCTGCAATGGTGCCCGAAAACAAGAGGCGCAGCGGCTCGGTGCGGGTGGGCAGCGGGCGGGCGGTGCGGGGCAGCACTTCGCCGGGCTGTGGCTGGTATTTGTTTTCGAGCAGCAACACCCGGCCAGCCGGCAACTCGGGTAAGTAGGGTAGCTCGTCGGCGTAGCTGGCCTCGGCCAATACTACGGCGGCCGCGCGGCGGGCGGCTACCGTTTCTACCTGGCGCAGCAGCGCAGCTAGCACGTGGCGCACCACAGCTGGGTACACTCCCTGGCTACGAATATTAAGCGCAAAGTTTTCCTGGATGTCGTAAATAAACTGCCGGCCGCGCCCTAAGTGCTGCCACAGCAGCGTGAGCGGCAGCAGCTCGGGGGCATGCACCACTACCAGCGCCGGCCGCAGCGTGCGCAGTAGCTGCCAATAGCGCCACTGAGCGGCCAGCCGCCCCAGACTCAGGCGCGAGCCCCGAAAAATAGCGTGCTGCTGGAGCTGTGGTTGGGGAGCTGCGGCGGCTGAGCTTTTCGCAGCGCGCCCGGCTATGTGCAGGTGCAAGTCGGGGCGCTGAAGCAGGGTTTCGGCAAACTTGCCTCGCATGCGGGTGTCATCCAGGGGCTTGAGCACCGAGGCTAGCAGCACGATAGCTGCATTGACAGGACTAGAGAAGTCGGAAGAGAGCACGCGCTAACCGCTGCTAAAAGCCGGAAATAGAACAGCTGAAGTGAAAGCCGACAGAGGGCAGTAGGTAGCAAAGATAACCTATGCTAACTGGCGGCGGCGTGTCATAATTAGGCTAAGTCACAGTTGAAATACGCGTAATGTATTGTCCATTAGATGATTGCTTGAGAGTTGGCATTGTGGCCACCTGGTAGCTGTAGTGCCAAGGGCCAGGGTGATGCCGGGCGCCTAGGTACGATGCTCAGTGCATCATCAGTAAATCATAGAATAACTTTAGTATATATTGCTTAAGTATTATTGCTGGTGGTGCTGGAGCGGCAGTCTTGCTGAGTAGCTAAATCAGCTTTGCCCTTCTCCATCACTATGAAAACACTCCTCTACCCGCTGCGTTGGCTACTGCTAATCAGCTTGTTTGTAAGTAGTTGCCGCCGCACTACCGAAGACCCGCAGCCTACGCAGCCAAGCGGCCAAGACCTATTTGTAGCGGCGCAATCCATTGGCACGGTGCCCAAGCTACAGCTGCAAACCTTTGCCGCGCTGGCTGGCTTTGGGGCGTTTGTGCCGCAGCTCAAGTACGACGCTGCGTATTACAAGTTCTTATACAAAACGACGTATAAAGGCCAGCTCATTCAAGTATCTGGCTTGCTGGGCGTGCCGCTTAATACACCTGTCCCGCCCGCTTTGCTCAGCGCGCAGCATGGAACTATGTTTCGGCAGGCCGATGCACCCTCCAACTTTCCCAGTGCTTTCACTGGCTTCGAGCTGTTTGCGAGCGCCGGGTTCGTCACGGTTATCCCCGATTTTATCGGCCTAGGTGCGTCAAGCAATGTGGTGCAGCCATACTTCGACAAGGCTACCTCGGCCAGCACGGTGGTCGATATGTTAAAGGCGGCCAAGTATTTTTTGCAGCAGCAAAACATTGCGACCAATAAAAACCTGTTTTTGGTAGGCTACTCCGAAGGCGGCTATGTCACAATGGCCGCGCAGCAGGAAATTGAGACTAATTCCGTGCATCAGCTCACGCTCACGGCTGCTGCCGCGGGTGCGGGCGGCTACGACCTGCCAGGTATGCTCAGCGGCATTGCCACTACGCCTACCTATGCTACGCCGTCGTTTCTGGCGCTTTTGCTGCAAGGCTACAACACCACCTACGGCTGGAACCGACCCTTAACCGACTTTTTCCAGGCGCCCTACGCCACTCGCATTCCGGCGCTGCTCGACGGTACCAAAGACCGAGCTACCATCGATGCGCAGCTCACCACCAGCCCAGTAGCGCTGTTTACGCCCACCTTCTACACTGCCCTAGGTAGCGCCAGCGGCGAGTTGGCGCTAAAGCAGCAGCTGGCCGACAACAGCTTTGCCAACTGGGTGCCGCGCAGTCCTACGCGCCTCTACCACGGCACCGCCGATGAGAGCGTATTCTACCAAACATCGGCCAGTACCTACGCCCGTTTTCAGGCGGCGGGTGCTACCAACGTCTCGTTTATTTCCATCCCTAACGGTACGCACGCCACAAGCATCCTGCCCATGATGGCCGACGCCCTGCCTTGGATACAGTCGCTAGATAAGTAAGCCGGTGAGTACTTCGGCCCGCTGGCCCAGCGCTCAGTAGCTGAGCTGAGTAGCAGGCTTTTGGCACGGTAGGCGGCCAGCTGTGCACCTAGGTGGTAGTGCTACCCTATTCTTTCTGAAAAAATGACGTAAGCGCGGGGCTATTTTTGCCCTCAGTTTTACTTCACTTTTTCATGGATACTACCAGCCATCACAGCCCCGTGCTCGACCGCTTTGCCGCCCAAGAGGCCATCGAAGCTGCCTGGGCCGACCGCACCCTGCTCGACCAACCCGAAACCCAAACTGCCATTGAGCACGTGATTGAGGACCTTGACAAAGGCAAACTCCGCGTAGCCGAGCCGCCCACCGAAGAAGGCGGCGAATGGACCATCAACGAGTGGGTGAAGAAGGCAGTTATTCTTTACTTCCCCATTCGCAAAATGGAAACGCAGGAAGTCGGTCCCTTCGAGTACCACGACAAGATGGCTCTCAAAACTGACTACGCCACCCAGAAAGTGCGCGTGGTGCCGCCCGCCGTGGCCCGCTACGGTGCCTACCTAGCCCCCGGCGTCATTTTGATGCCGAGCTACACCAATATTGGCGCCTACGTAGGCGAAGGCACGATGGTGGACACCTGGGCTACCGTGGGCAGCTGCGCCCAGGTGGGCAAGGGTGTGCACCTAAGCGGCGGCGTAGGCCTAGGCGGCGTGCTCGAGCCCGTGCAGGCGGCCCCGGTTATCATTGAGGATGGCGCCTTCATCGGCTCGCGTAGCATCTTGGTCGAAGGCTGCCGCATCGGCAAGGAGGCCGTAATTGGTGCAGGCGTGACTATCACCGGCAGCACCAAAATCATCGACGTGACCGGCGACGAGCCCAAGGAGTACAAGGGCTATGTGCCGCCCCGCTCGGTCGTCATTCCCGGCTCTATCACCAAGAGCTTCCCAGCCGGCGACTACCAAGTGCCCTGCGCGCTCATTATCGGCCAGCGCAAGCCCAGCACCGACTTGAAAACGAGCCTGAATGACGCGCTGCGTGATTTTGGCGTGAGCGTGTAAATAAGAGTTGTTGAACTACACCTGTCATGCTGAGCTTGCGAAGCATCTTGTCACGATTGAGTATTTTATGCTAGCGTTATAAGATGCTTCGCAAACTCAGCATGACAGGTGTAGTCTATAAAAAAAGCCCGCTAATCAGCGGGCTTTTTTTATAGACTTAAAATCAATCTTTACGCGGCTACCGACTTCAGTTTCTCGCCAAACAGTGCCTTTACCTTGTCCACTTTGGGCTTGGCCACAAACTGGCAGTAGGGCTCATGGCCGTGCATGTTGAAGTAATTCTGGTGGTAGTCCTCGGCGGGGTAAAACTCAGGCGCGGCCGTAATTTCCGTTACCACGGGGTTAGGGAAAGCTTGGCCTTCGTTGAGCTTCTGCTTATATTCCTCGGCGAGCTGTTTCTGCTCGTCGTTGTGGTAATAGATAACCGAGCGGTACTGCGTGCCCACGTCGGCCCCTTGGCGGTTGAGCGTCGTGGGGTCGTGGGTTTTCCAGAATATTTCTAGCAGCTCTTTGTAGCTGATAACGGCCGGGTCATAGGTGATATCAATCACTTCGGCGTGGCCAGTCATGCCGCTGCACACCTCGCGGTAAGTAGGGTTTTTGATGCGGCCCCCGGCGTAGCCAGATACCACTTTCTCTACCCCCTTTAAATTCTGAAAAACGGCTTCGACGCACCAAAAGCAGCCGGCTCCGAAAGTTGCATGTTCCATAAAGTATCGCAGGGTCTGCGCTGAATTTCTAAAGTGCGCTGCCTGCTGTAGCAGCGTACCCAATTAACGTAAAACAGAGCAATACCGTTCGGTAACGATTGCTTACTTCTTGAACCGCTCGGCCACTACGAGGTCCTTCGAGCCGGCAGTGTATTGGTAAAACCCTTCACCGGATTTCACCCCTAGGCGGCCGGCCATCACCATATTTACCAGCAGCGGGCAAGGCGCGTACTTAGGGTTGCCGAGGCCGTCGTGCAATACGCGCAAGATGGCCAGACAAACATCGAGACCAATGAAGTCGGCCAGTTGCAAGGGCCCCATGGGGTGAGCCATGCCGAGCTTCATCACGGTGTCAATTTCCTCTACGCCGGCCACGCCCTCAAAGAGGCTGATAATGGCCTCGTTAATCATGGGCATCAGGATGCGGTTGGCCACGAAGCCGGGGTAGTCATTGACCTCGGTGGGCGTCTTGCCGAGCTGGCGCGACAAGTCCATCACGCGCTGCGTCACTTCGTCGGAAGTGGCGTAGCCCCGAATAACCTCCACCAGCTTCATCACCGGCACGGGGTTCATGAAGTGCATGCCGATAACCTGGGCCGGGCGCTTGGTGACGGCCGCAATTTTGGTAATCGAAATTGAGGAAGTATTGCTGGCCAGGATGGCCCCGGCGGGCGCGTACTGGTCGAGGTCGCGGAAAATCTGGAGCTTGAGGTCCACGTTTTCGGTGGCGGCCTCCACTACCAGCTCGGCGCCGGCCACGCCCGCTTCAATGCTCGTGAAGGTGCGCAGCCGACCTAGGGTAGCGGTTTTATCATCCTCGCTCAAGGTAGCCTTGGCTACTTGGCGGTCTAGGTTCTTCGTGATGGTGGCCATGCCTCGGTCGAGGGCAGGCTGATTGATGTCGATGAGCGAAACGGCGAAGCCGTGCTGGGCAAACACGTGGGCAATGCCATTGCCCATAGTACCCGAACCGATAACGGCAACTTGCATGGGTGGGAGCGCTAGTAAGAGGCGAAAAAGAACTAATTGAACCGCGCAAAATTACTCGCCAGCCCTCCGGCAGCCGGGGTGCCACCCACAATAGCCAAAATTATACTAACAAATTCATCTTTTTTTTGGCGACGTCGTACAAAGCCTCAGAAGGCCTAGAAAGCCTTTTACCACCCTTCCAATCTTAACACGTCTCCTTTCACTCATGGGTAACCTCCTGTATCTCATCGCCGTCATCCTCATCATTGTATGGGCCCTCGGCTTCTTCGGCATCCTAGGCACCGGCATCCAGGGCAATAGCCTAATTCATATTCTACTGGTAATCGCTATTGTGGCTATTCTGCTGCGCGTTATCAGTGGCCGCCGCCCGGTGTAAGCAGGCATTCTGCCTAGCTAACGCTATATAAAAAAAGCCTCCGCTACGTGAAGTAGCGGAGGCTTTTTTATGGACTAGACTATTTGGCTAGCGCCCGATATTGAACAAGAAGTTAAACCGGATGACGGGGTTAGGATAAATGCTGTTGTAGTCGTCCTGGAAGTTGTAAAGCAATACGATATCAGCGGCGGCGCGATTGCTAATCTGCGAGCGGTAGCCTGCCCCAAGCAGCGGCGTCTGAACCGAACGAATTACCTTGCCCCCAGTGAGGTAGCCGTTGTTGTCAACGGCCAGTAGCTCGGCGCGGGTTACTTCATATTCGGCGTGCACGAAGAACTGGTTGTACACCATAAACTGGGCAAACCCTTTAACCCCTAAGCTGCTAGTATTAAAGCTAGTGGTGCCACCGTAGCCGTTGTCGGCCCCGTAGTAGTTGTAGGCGTAGCTGATGCCTGGGCCGATAGAGAACCGGTCGCTGACACGGTAGCCGATGGCCGGCGATATGCTGAAGTTAAAGTTGCTTAGGCCGTAGTACGAGCTGTAGCCTAGCCCGATACCCGAGTAGACAAACATCTTGGTGTATTGCTCGGCGTGCTGCTCCAGCGCCTTGCGCTTCTGTTCGCGCTCGGGCAGCTCTAGGCCCGATGGGCTGTAAGTATCGGGCTGGGGTAGGTCAGTGTTGGCTGGGGTAGTGGGCGCAGGGGTAGGCGTGGTGGTGGCTGGGGTCTCGACCGGCGTAGCGGGCGGCACGGGCACGGGGGCCGGCGGCACCACCGGGACCGGAGCGGGCACCACTACGGGGGCCGTGTTCAGCACCGGTTTGTCTTGGGCCCAGCTGCGGCCAGGAGCCAGCAGTGCCACTGCACCTAGCAGCGACGAAAAAAGCAAGCGCTTCATGAAGAGAATTAAAAATTAAGAATTAGAAATCAGCGGTTAAAAATGGAGTGACTAAAAATTGCTCCTCGGGCTTAGTCAAGAAGCAATTTTTATTTTTAATTCCTAATTTTTAATCGACTACGCCAGTTGATACATCTTCTGGCGCTGCGCCTTCAGGGTTTCGTCGGCTAGGTACTCTTCGTAGTTCATGCGGCGGTCAATGATGCCATCGGGCGTGAGCTCGATAATGCGGTTGGCGACCGTGTCAATAAACTGCAAGTCGTGCGAGGCGAAGATAAGCGAGCCCGTGAAGTCCTTGAGGCCGTTGTTTAGAGCCTGAATGCTTTCCAAATCCAAATGGTTCGTGGGGTCGTCGAGCACCAGTACGTTGCCGCTTTCGAGCATCATTTTGCTCAGCATGCAGCGCACTTTCTCGCCGCCACTCAGCACGTTAGGCTTCTTTTGGCTTTCCTCGCCCGAGAACAGCATGCGGCCCAGCCAGCCGCGCACAAAGCTCTCGTCTTTTTCTATCGAGTACTGGCGCAGCCAGTCCACGAGGTTCATATTATCGGCCTGGAAATAGGCACTGTTTTCCTTCGGGAAGTAGCTCGGCGTGATGGTGGTGCCCCACTTGTAGTCACCTTTGTCGGCCTTGGCTTCGCCAAAGATGATGTCGAATAGGAGAGAAGCAGCCCGGTCGTCGCGGCCCACGATGGCTACTTTATCGCCCTTGTCAAGCGAGAACGATACATTTTTTAGCACCGGGTGGCCGTCTACCGATTTGCTGATGCCTTCCACACTTAGTAGCTGGTTGCCGGCTTCGCGCTCAGGCTTGAAGGCGATGTAGGGGTAGCGGCGCGACGAAGGCTTAATTTCCTCTAGCGTCAGCTTTTGCAGCAGCTTTTGGCGGCTGGTGGCCTGCTTGCTCTTCGAGGCGTTGGCCGAGAAGCGGCGCACAAACTCTTCGAGTTCTTTACGCTTGTCCTCGGTCTTCTTATTCACTTCCTGGCGCTGGCGCAGCGCGAGCTGGCTGCTCTCATACCAGAAAGTGTAGTTGCCAGGGTACATCGTGATTTTCGAGAAGTCGAGGTCGGCCATGTAGTTACACACGGCGTCCAAGAAGTGCCGGTCGTGGCTGACAACGATAACGGTGTTCTCGAAATTGTCAAGGAAGTTTTCGAGCCAAAGCACACTCTCAGCGTCGAGGTTGTTGGTCGGTTCGTCGAGCAGCAGTACGTCGGGGTTGCCAAATAAGGCCTGCGCCAGCAGTACGCGCACCTTTTCACTGGCCCCTAGGTCGGACATCAGCGAGTAGTGCTTGTCTTCTGTAATGCCGAGGCCGCTCAGCAATTCGGCTGCCTTATACTCGGCATCCCAGCCTTCCATATCGGCAAACTCGCCCTCCAGCACACCTAGGCGCTCGCCGTCGGCGTCGGTGGCAGTACCCACGTCGTACTTGGCGTAGAGCGCGTCTTTCTCGCGCATCACATCAGCCAGCTTCTGGTGGCCCTGAATGACGGTTTTCAGTACTTCTTGGTCGTCGTAAGCAAACTGGTTCTGCTTAAGCACGGCCAAGCGCTGGCCAGCCGGCATTTCGACCGAGCCCGTGTTAGGCTCAATCTCGCCCGAGAGGATTTTTAGAAAGGTGGATTTGCCGGCCCCGTTGGCCCCGATGAGGCCGTACACGTTGCCCGGCAGAAACTTCACCGTTACGTCTTCAAACAGTACCCGCTTGCCATAGCGCAAGCTCACGTTGGTGGTCGAAATCATCTAAGCCAGAATAAAAACTACAAATAGCCCTGCAAAAATACAGCGCCCCTCGGGTTTGCCGAACGGGTGCCTCTGAGCCTTAAGTTATCTAACAACCCCGCCCGCCAATTTGTGCCCGCTAGCAGTGACCACCAGCCTACTGCTATGGTTCAGCTTAGGGTATTAGTTGACAGTTTTTAAGCAGCCTAGGCACAACGCCAAGCCCTTAAATGCAGTATAGCAACTTAGGCCGCCGCACTAGCTGGCTTGGCTGCTTCCTCACCTCATGTAGTTGTCTTTTTATGGCTGCCCATTCCACTTCCATTGCTCCTGTTCTGACCCCCGAACGAAACGGTTTCCGCTACGGCCTCATCACGGCGGCTGTGCTCTGCGCTTACACGCTAGTGGCCGCGCTGCTAGGCTTTTTCTCGCGCATCGAGGCCGGCTCGCTCGACGTACTGATTCTCATTATTGGCTCAGTACTGGCTATTCGCAATTTCCGCAACGTGCGCGGCGACCATATGCCCTACCTCGGTGGCTACGGCACCGGCATTATCACAGCACTGGTGGCCTCTATCGTCTTAGGTCTGTTCTTCGTAATCCTGACGGTAGTAATGCCTAACTCTATGGACCTTACGCAGGTAGAAAATCTGTTTGGTTTCGATTTGTCGGTAGTAGTAGCCCTACTCGCCATTGTGCTGATGGGTGCTATGACCGGAGTTATCACCGCGCTAGTGGCCATGCAGTACTACAAAGTACAAGTATCGAACCCACTGCAAATGCTGGAAGAGAGCTAGGATATCACAATTGTCCAATAGCAAAGGCCCTGCTTTCTTTCAAGAAAGCAGGGCCTTTTTAGTTATATCAGCCTCATCCTTGCGCCCTAGGTAGGGCAAACGGCACAAACTGATTTACGTCGCCGCCGAAACGATGAATCTCGCGAATGATGGTGCTGCTAATAGCCGCCAGTAGCGGCGAGGTAATGAGAAACACTGTTTCCAGGGCCGGGTTGACGTGGCGATTGGCCTGAGCAATGGTGTTTTCGTATTCAAAATCAGTGGTGTTGCGCAAGCCGCGTAGCAGGTAGCGGGCTCCCGTGTCGCGGGCAAAATCGGCGGTGAGGCCGCGGTAGCTGCGCACCGATACGCGCGGCTCATCTCGAAATAGCTCGGTTATCTGCTGCTCCATCCACTCCACGGGTAGGTAGCGCTGCTTGCTGCTATTGTTGCCGATGGCGATGATAATTTCATCGAATAGCTCGGCACCCCGTCGCACCACATCGAGGTGGCCGTTGGTAAACGGGTCGAAAGAACCGGGAAAAAGGGCAATCTTTTTCATTTGGCGGCTAGCATTTAGCAGTCTGTTTGACCTGATAGTAACTAATTAGCAAGCGGCAGGTGCGGTATTGCTTAGGCTCACAAGCTATTAGGCAATATGATAGTGCTTAGTTATAAGCTCTTAATCGCAGAATGCCAGGCTAAACAGCTCGAAGTGGCGGCACTCGGCTAGCTCGTTGAGGCGGTAGCTGTATTGCAAGCCGAAGGGGCGACTGCCAAAGCGCAGGTGCCGCACGTAGGTGCGCAGCAGCGTGAAGATGGCTGACTCGCTGGTGAGGTCGCCCCAAATAGTTACTGTGTCCTGGTCGGGATTGAGCCCCAACTCCTGCATCACCAGAATAGTGTAGTACACCGCATCTTCGGGCGTGCTGATGGCGAAGACGTTGCAAAACTCCAGTTGGGTGCCCAACACTACCAGCGTGAGCTCGGGGCCGGCTAGGTGCAGGTAGAGCTGCCGGGTAGGAGCCGCTGGGCCGCGCTGGTGCAGCAGGCCAGCTACCAGCGCGCTGGTGTGGTGCAGCAGGCGCGCCGTGGGGCCGTGGGTAGCTTGCAGCCACTCGGCCACTGCCGCCTCGGTACCAAAAATGCTCACTAGCTCGTGGGCGGGCGAGCCGGGCGGCAGCGCATAAGCCAGGGCCTGCTCAGTGGCACCCAAGGTGTAGTGTAATCCTAGGTACGCAGCCTCGTCGCCGGGCCGAAACAAGGGAGCGGGCAGCAGTGTGAAAGCTCCGCCGCCCACCGCCAGCCGCACGCCGGCCCAGCCAGCGCGGCCTAGCAACTCGTGGCCGGCTGCCAGAGCTGGTAGGGCCGAGGCGGCAGCCAAGGTCCAGTCTTCCAATACCACTACTTTTTGGCGGGCTGCCTCACGCACGGTTAGGCGGCAGTGGCCCTCAGTGAGCAGTATATCGAGGTGATAGGCACCTAGGCGAGAAGGGTCGAAAGCCTCATCATGCAGCTGCGCCACAGGGGCGGGCGGCAAGGCCGATGAAGGTGGAAGAATAGCGGTAGCAGGCACAGGCAAAAGCGGCAGCCGCTAGCGGCTGCCGAGGGTAAAAGTAGCATGCAGGCCCGACCAATACGCGCAGCGTGCCGCCTTGGTCACAAGTGCTGCACTAGCTAGGTGCTAAGCTACAGCTAATTAAGCAGCTGCTGAGGCACAAAAACATCGTCGACGCTCAGCAGGCCACGCAGCACCGGGTGCACCTGCGCGGGTGGCAAGGCCAGTAGCTGGCGTGGGCTAAACCAAGCCAATTCTGTGAGTAGCTGGCGCTCGGACCCATGCTCAGGGTCGTGGCCCAGCTGAGGTACAGCGGTGGGGTCGTCGGGCTGCACTTCAAAAAAGATTTCCAAGGCTTGCAGCTCACCTTGCCTAAACTCGTGCAGGTGCAGCAGCCGGCCCACATGTACGGCCAGCCCGGTTTCTTCTAAGAATTCGCGGCGCACCGCCTCGCGTAGCGATTCGCCAAATACCCAACCTCCGCCGGGCGGCGACCAAAAAGGGGCGCCATTGGCCAGTAGCCCGCGGTGGGCAGCCAGCAGCAGCGTGCCTTCGCGCAGCAGCACGCCACCTACCCGCACCCGCACCTGCCCGGCGTAGGGGCGCAGTAAGTCATCAGTTTGTACCATAGTTGTAGTCAGGCCAAGCTTCTTATCGAAGCCTAGGACAGGAAGCGTAGCCCTGCCCTAACGTGTAGGGAGGCTTAGCGGTTTGCCTATAGGCCGGCCGGCGCCCTAGGCGGCGGCTATCTTTGCCCGGTGCCTGGTTGGTGCGTAAGCATTTATGCTAAAAAAATACGAGATAATTTTAACTGTCCTGGCCCTACTGCTCATCGGGTCGCCATTGGCTTTCGACCTAGGTGCCCTGCCCATTCAGAGCTGGGATGAAGCCCGCCAAGCGGTTAATTCCTTAGAAATGCTGCGCTCGGGCGGGCAGTGGCTCATTACCACCTTCGACCACCGCCCCGACCTCTGGAATACCAAGCCTCCATTGCTTATCTGGCTGCAAGCTACGAGTATAGGCTTGCTAGGGCCTACTGAAGTGGCAGTGCGGATACCATCGCTGCTGGCCTCCTTAGGAGTAGTGGTGCTGCTATACCTAGCGGGCCGCCGGATGGGCCGCCCAGGCCTGGGCCTGCTAGCCGGGGCACTGCTCGTGACTATGCCCGGCTACCGTGGTCCGCACCTGGCTCGCAGCGGCGACTACGACGCCCTGCTGTGCTTCTGGGTGCTGGGGCAGCTACTAGCCACCTTCGCCTACACCGAAACTGGGCGGCGGCGCTACCTATTCTGGGCGGCGGGGGCCGTGGGCGGGGCCGTGCTCACCAAGGGCGTGGCGGGGGTGCTGGGCCTGCCTAGCTTGGCGCTGTATCTGCTGGTAGAAAAAAAGCTAGTGGCTACGTTGCGTCGTCCTGCCTTTTGGGGGGCCGTAGCGGTGGGCCTGGCGGGCCCAGTGGGCTACTACCTGCTGCGTGAGCTGGCACTGCCGGGCTACCTCGCCGCGGTGTGGGAAAACGAGCTAGGCGGGCGCTACGCCCACGACTTGTCATATGGCCCGCATCCGCTGCTATTTCACGTCACTAACCTTGTGAAATACCAGTGCCGCTACTGGCTGCCACTACTGCCACTGGTGGGTTTTTTGGCCGTAGGGCCCACTTCGCCAAGCCGCCGGCTAGGTGTATTGCTCGGGCTGTTTTTGGTGGAGTGGCTGGCCGTTATCACGTTTTCCGTGACCAAGTTTGAGTGGTACACGGCTCCTATGCTGCCGGCGCTGGCCTTGTTGCTGGCCCTAGGGGTGGGGGCAGCCTACGCTAAGGCCCAAAGCTGGCTACCAGCTTGGGTGCAGCGCGCCTGGTGGCGCCCGCTGCTGGGCGGCGCGCTAGCCATGGGCCTAGTCGCCATTCCGATAGGTCGGGCGTTTTACTGGATAAAGCAAGAGCGCTCGGGCTACCAGGTGTGGGGCGAATACCGGGCCTACAGCGCCTACGTGCGCGACTATCGCCCGGCCAAAACCCCGGCGCATATCCTGGCTTACTACGACGATAATTATTTTGGCAGCCTGCACTTTTATCAGCAAACGCTGGGCGCGCGCGGGCTGCACCTGCGCTGCTGCGGCCCCGACAGCCTGCCGCAGCGGCTCGCCCCCGGCGCTCAGGTACTAGTGTGCCTGCCCGACCTGCGCACGCGCTTGTTGCAGCGCTATGCCGTGCGCCTCGTCGACGAGCGCGAGAGCTGCACCCTGTATGAAATCACCGGCCCGGCTGCTAAGCCGCTTGCCACAAAATAATTTCTCTTTAGTTGTTCGTGTCCGACTCTTCCCTGCCTCCCGCCGCTGACCTAGAAACCCGTATTCGGCGCAAGCTGGAGCGCCAGCACTTTATGCACCTCATTGGGGCCGACCTTACCCGCATCGAGCCAGGCCGCATCGAGGCCGAGCTGGCCCTAGGGCAGCAGCACCAGCAGCAGCGGGGCTTTGCCCACGGCGGCTTAGTGGCTACTATGGCCGACCTAGCGGCGGGCTTTGCGGCCGTCACTCTCGTGCCCGACGAAGTGGGCGTGGTTACTTCCGACCTGAAAGTGAGCTACCTGAATCCCGGCGTGGGCACCCGCCTCAAGGCCATTGGCTGGGTACTAAAAGCCGGGCGGCGCCTGCACTTCTGCGAAGCCGAAGTGTGGTGCGACGACGTACTTGTGGCCAAGGCCTCGGCCACGATGGCCGTGGTGCAGTAGCCCTAGGGGGTGGCCAGCTGCTGAGCTGGGGCCGTCTTGCTTACCACTGGGCTGCCCATCGTAGAGCCCCGCACGATAAGCTCGGCCGGCAGCTCCATGCTTTGCGTGGCTAGCAAGGGCTTTTTCTCAATAATGGCGCTGAAAAGCAAGCGGGCGGCCTCGCGGCCAATCTCATAGGCCGGCTGCGTGACGGTGGACAGCGGCGGCGCCAGTAGCGAGGCTATTTCTAGGTTTGAAAAACCAATGACTTTGATATCCTGCGGGATGACCCGGCCTAGCTCTTGGCAGGCTTGGTAGGCGCTGAGGGCTAGCCGCCCCGTGGAGGCAAATAAGCCATCGATATCGGGCCGCCGCTGCAGCAGGGTCTTAATGGCCGCGGTGTTCTCATCGTTCGAGCCGCTGCTTTCGAGCAGCAGGTCGGGGTCGAGGCTCAGGCCGTGGGCCCCTAGGGCAGCCTCATAGCCCCGCTGCCGCTGGTTGCCGATAGAGAGTTTGCCCGACATGAGCAAATAAGCCACGCGGCGGCAGCCAGAGCTGAGTAGGTGCTCGGTGGCCTGGTAAGCCGCGTCGAAGTCATTGGTCGTGACCGTGGCCGTACCTAGGGCGTCGCTCACGCGGTCGAAGAATACCAGCGGCACCCCCCGGCTGCTCAGCTGCTCGAAGTGGGCGGGACCCTGGGTTTCGCCAGCCAGCGAGATGAGCACGCCATCGACCCGGCCCCGGGTGAGCTGCCGCGTTACCTGGGCTTCGAGGTCGTAGCTGTCATGGGTGAGGCAAATGAGCATGTGGTAGCCGTTTTGGCGGGCTACTTCCTCAATGCCATCAATAGCCAGCGAGAAAAAACGGTCGTTTACCTCCGGTACTACCACGCCGATGGTGTGGCTAAGCTGGTTGCGCAGCCCGCTGGCGTAGGCGTGGGGCTGGTAGTGTAGCTCGGCCGCCATCGCCTGCACGCGGCGCTTAGTTTCGGCACTGATGTCGGCGCCGTTGCGCAGCGCGCGCGACACGGTAGAAGAAGCCAAACCTAGCTGCTGAGCCAGCTGCTTCAGGGTAACGGAGGACACGGGAGGAAAAGAAAAGGGTAGGAATGAGCCCTGCAAGCTAAGCAGGAAGCCGGGATAAACTTGTACGCTGCCTAGGTTGGGTATAGCTTGACTGACTAGCATGGGACTAGCTTATCTACCCTAGCCGCAGCCCTGGTCTTGTTGCAATACACAGGTTCGGTAGAGATAAGAAAGGAGTGCGTTTGCACGCGATGATGGCGTTTGTCGCGCCCCATTTTGATGCCACTCGCCGCCAGCTGCTCTTGCAGCAGCAAATACTGCAGGTATTAAGGTCCAGAATCTCGTGTTGAAGTGCGAGCACCAGTTCCAGCACGAGCATCAAATGATAGTTCGCCGTAGGTTTCAACTACCCTCAACAATAGAGGGTAGAAAAAACAAAGCAGAGAAAGACCAGGCCTTTCTCTGCTTTGTTTTTTCTACCCTTGTTTCTACAGTGGGTTCTGCACAATGGCTTTATTGACATTGAGCTCGGCCTGCGGGAAAAGGAACTGCCACTCCTTGACTCCTGGGGCAACCTGTAAGTTGCCACCCGTGAGGGCCCACGCCCACTGCGTAATGTGGTTTTTGCCCGTTCTATCCAACGCGCTGTTAGTGCGTTTTAAATCCAGGAACCGGAAGCCTTCGCCCCACAGCTCTATCCGGCGCTGAATCAGGATTTCGTCTACCAAGGCTTGGCCCGTGCGGGTGGACCGGACGTATTGTGGGTCTCGTGCACTCACTAACGTAAACAAACTGCCCGCGGCGGAGGTCAGCCCTTGCCGGGCTTCGGCTTCGGCCTGAATCAAATACAGCTCGGCCAAGCGCATGTGCGGCACGTCCCCAATGCTCAGATTGGGGTCCGCCACCAAAAATTTCTTCTGCCCATACGGCGCTTTCACGCCTGTGGCCGGGGCCGGGATGCTGGCGCCAGTCGGGTCCCAGAGCGACTTGCGAATATCAGTGGTGGGGATTTGGTTGTAGAGCACCGAATTAATCTTCTTCGGGTTTTGCCGGATGGCCGTCGAGCTGTAGTTGGCCGACATGTAGGCAAAAAAGGAGTAGAAATAGCTAGTCTGGTCAGCTTGCATCTTGCTGCCCCACAGCCACTCCGGGTTGTCTACGCTGTTGAACCCGCTCGTGTACTGCGTCCGGCTCATGAGGGTAGCGCCGCTCTGCTGGATGGCTTCCTGCGCAAGCCGTGCGGCCACGGGCCAGTTTTGCATCGTGAGGGCTACCCGGGCTTTGATGCCTTTGGCCACTGCCGCATTAAAATGCGATTTTGCCGGGCGGTTGGCCGCGCCGGTGAGCATCCCGATGGCCGCGTCCAAATCCGCGTTGATTTGGGTATAGACCGCTTCCACGGTGGCGCGCGGCTGGCCTTCCGTGGTACTGGTAACCATTAGGGGTACCCCTAGCTGGCTGTTGGTTTTGCTAGCGTCGTACCGCTCTCCGAAGGCCTGCACCAATTGAAAATGAGCCCAGGCCCTGTACACCAAGGCCTCCCCAATCACCATCTGCTTTTCAGCTTCCGGGCCGGTGGCGTTGCCTAGCCCATTGATGAGCACGTTGGCATTAGCGATGATGCGGTAGTAGAAATAGTACCAGGCGTGGTTATAGGTAGTCGTAGAGGTAGCATTCCGGTGTGAAATCCAGTTATGCTCCCCAGACCACCAACTGGTTCCTATCGTCTGCACCCAATCCTCTCCTAGGGCGTCCATCATAATCTTCATGGACCCTTCGCCGCCTTGGTTCTGGCTCCCGTTGTGCTGGGTATACAGCATCCGGTGGATGCCGTTCAGCGCCGCCATCCCGTTTTTGGTGCTGGACAGCACGTCGCCCTCCGTCACGGCAGTAGTGGGCGTCGTTTCCAGGTACTCCTTTTTGCAGGAGGAAAAAATCATTGCGCTGACTAGCAACGCGCTGTATATCGTCTTTTTCATGACCAATCAGTTGCTACAAAGAAAGATTTACTCCTAGTGAAAGCACCCGGGCGGGCAGGTACACCGCCGACGTGGTGCCGGAGAAGGCTTGCGCCACGTTCATGCCTTTGCGCTTGGAAACCAGCGCCAGGTTTTCGCCGGTGGCGAAGATGTTCACGTTGCGCAACTTCAGCTTAGTGGTGAGCGGAGCCGGGATATTGTAGCTCAGGCTCACCGACCGGAAGTTCAGGTAAGAGGCATCTATCAGCCAGCGGTCGGAAGCGGCCGCCAGGTTGGCCGTGTTGCCTACTTGCAGCTTCGGTACATCCGTGATATCCCCGGGGTTCTGCCACCGGTTCAGCATGTCCTTGTGCATGGCGCCGCCGTAGGTGCCGTGGTTCATAAGGGTCGCGTACTGGCTGTCATAGAACTTGCCGCCTACCGAGTAGGTGACCAGGGCCGACAAGGTGAACCCTTTGAAGGAGAAGGTATTAGTGAAGCCGCCCGAGAACTTAGGAATAGCCGAGCCGGCGTAGTGGTATCGGGCGTTGTTAGCATTCCAGGTCACGGTATCGGCCCCGATGATTTTGCTGTTGGCCTCCGTATAGTTGATGGCGCGATAGAGGGCATTGCCGTTGTCTGGGTCAACACCGTAGTACTCGCGTAGCCAGAACGCCTGCAAATCTTCACCTTCTTTCAGCTTTTTGGTGCCCGATACCAGCTCTGGATAAGGCAGGCGGGTTATTTGGTTTTTGTAGGTAGTCCAGTTTACGTCTAGGTTCCAAGTGAAGGCGTTAGTTCTGATGATATCACCGGCCAGCCGGACCTCGATGCCTTTGTTGTACATCTCGCCTACGTTTTCAATCCGGTTGGCTACCCCGCTGGAAAGCGGCAACTGCACCTCAAACAGCAGGTCCTTTGATGTCCGCTTGAAATACTCTACCGAACCGTTCAGTCGGTTTTTGAACAACGAGAATTCAAGCCCCGCGTCGAGGCTGTTGTTTTTCTCCCACACCAGCCCCCGGTTGCCTAGGGTAGCCTGCGAAAAACCGGGCTCGGCGGCGTTGTTCTGGCCTAGCGTGTACAGCGCTTGCCACGCATAGAATTGGCTGCCGTCCGCGTTTTCGAGGTTTTCGTTGCCCACTTGCCCGTACGACGACCGAAGCTTCACCATGTCAACCCAGTTGGGCTTGGTGAAGAAAGTTTCTTGGTCTAAGCGCCAGGACCCCCCGACCGACCAGAAGCTTCCCCAACGTACATCCTTATAGAACCGCGAAGAGCCATCTCGTCGGTACGACGCGGAAACAGTGTATTTGTTGTTGTACGTATAGTTCGCCCGCCCAAAATAAGACTCTATCTTGTGCTCCTGCAGATAGGTGTTGAAGCTATTGATGGTGGTAAAGTTCTGCAGCTGTGTGTTGTCGGCCACTATCTCCCCCGACTTGGTGCCGTTCAGGTAGTCACGGCTCCGGCTGTAGTTTTCGTGGCCCACCAGCACATCTATAGCGTGCACGTTGGCTAGCGTCCGGGTGTAATTAAGCAGCTGGTTGGCCGTGTAGCTCGTCAGGTTGTACAGAATGCGGCCCGCCCGCCCGGCTGGAGCGCCATCTCCCACCACGGTGTTTTCGTAAGTCTGCTCTTCGTAGTTGGTGATGTCCGCGGCGAAGTTGGCCGTAAACTTGAAGTCTTTCAAGAAAGTGATTTCCCCGTAGGTTCTACCACCCAGTACATTGCGGCGGTAGAGATAGTTGTTCCAATTGGTTTCGGCCACAATGTGCCGGCCCGGGTACACCGGGCGCGTCATGGTCGGGGAGGAGCCACCTAGGTCATATATCCGCTCGCCATTCGCGTCGAGCACGTAGGCGCCCGTGGTGGGGTCGTGCTGGTAGATGGGGTAGATAGGACCCACGCCGCGGCTGAAGAAGAACGGATTTACAAAGCCCGTGGCGCTGCCCGTGTTCGCCTGATTGGAATTGGTGAGGGTGTAGTTCAGGTTCACGCCCGCCTTGAACCACTTGGTTAGGTTGGTATTGACGTTCATGCGGCCCGCAAATCGCTCGAAGTCCGACTTAATCACATAGCCTTTCTCGTTCAGGTAGCCCAGCGATACGTAGTAGTCGCTCTTCTCGGACCCTCCGTTGAAGCTCACGGTATAATCGGAGCGGGAGCCGCTTCTGGTCAACGCCTTCTCCCAGTCTAGGTCATCTCCCCACAGCAACTGCGCATCCGGGTTCAGGGTGCCATCCGGTCGGACAATCTGGTTGTCCGCTACATTGAATGGGTTGTAGCCCAATAGTCCTTTGATGTCAGCAGTTGCCCGTTGGCTCGCCTGCGCGCTGGTCACGGTCGAGCTAATCAGGCTGTTCCGGTAGGCTTCCCACATTAGCGGGTAATACTCATACGCATTCACGCGGTCATACTCGGGAATTGCGCGTGAGGAAACGCCCTGCAACGCCCTGACGTTGACCTGCACCCGGTCTTTTTTGCCCCGCTTGGTGGTAATCATCACCACCCCGTTGGTGGCCCGGGAGCCGTAGAGAGCAGTAGAAGCGGCGTCTTTTAGAATCGAGATGCTCGCGATATCTTCCGCGTTCAGGTTCGATAAGCCGGCCGTGTACGGCACCCCGTCCACTACATACAGTGGGTCGTTGGCGTAGTTCACAGAACTGAACCCCCGGATGCGGATATCTGGGCCGGAGCCCGGCTGCCCGGAACCCGCCGACACCTGCACACCAGGGGCTTGACCGGCAATGGCATTGGTGATGTTGGTGACGGGCCGTTGCGCGAGCTTCTCGGCTCCAATCTGGGCCACAGAGCCGGTGAACGTGGCGGGGTCGGCTGTACCGTAGGCCACTACCACTACTTCGTTCAGGCTTTTGGCGTCGCTTGCCAGGCTCACGTTGATAGTGGACTGGCTACCCACGGTCACCTCCTTATTGGTGTAGCCAATGAAAGAGAATACCAGGGTTCCTCCGCTAGCCGGCACGCTGATGCGGTAGTTGCCCTGCTCATCGGTTGGCGCCGCCGTGGCCGTTTCCTTGAGGCGGACGGTTACCCCGGGCAATCCTTCACCGGTAGCGGCGTCGGTCACTCGGCCTGTCAGAGCCTTGTTCTGTGCCCAAGCCTGCGTAGAGAGGGCTGACACCAAAACAACGCTGGATAGTAAAGCGTGCTTCATATGAAATGTGATTTATTGAATAAATAAGGTGTTGATTACCGCACCCTTTCTTTTTTCCTGCCTAGCCCTTTCTCATTGGCTATCCTACACTTCTCCTTCTGCTGCAGCTACTTGAGTCGCCCATCGCTAATGGCTTAGCTGGGCGGGCGCGCTGAATATATCCGCAAAAAGCTGAGAAAGAATAGCCTAGGTTGGTCTTGCTAGCTGATTATTTCTCAGTAGCTACTCTTCTGCTCATAAGAAGCACACGTGTACCTGCTGCTATCATGTAGCAGTCGAGTACATTCCCCTAAATATCAGTGGGCACGCCGAACCTTCGGCATCCTCTCCTACGCTATCGGTATTATCCCACCTCTGGGTTTGTAGCAGCCTTATGATTGTGCAGGCTCTGCACATAAAAAGGGGTGTAATGTTTCCTCATGCACTCTTTGGTATCAGTTAGATTCTTTGCACTTACGACCGCTAATAAAGAGCATAACTTTAATAACTTCATAATTTACTTAATCTTTTCTTCATTAAGCATTGCTTTCGCTGCATGCACTGCAATCGATTTCATACACTACTTATCTTGTAAAAATCCTAAATATCGGTTTGTTCTGTCCTTAATTTGTGTTTTTTGAATAAATATTTTTGACGCATCTTTTTTAACAATGGCCGTAGCCAGTCGTAATTAGAAGGTATATGTTCCCCGTTGCGGCTTGAGTAACGCGCAGAGCTTGCTTATTCTGGGAAAGGGAGGTAGTAGCAGGCGAGCATGTGCCAGCAAGCTAGAGCTACTAGGTCTAAGAGCGTGCCTGGATTTTATAAAACTGTCGTGCTGAGCTTGTCGAAGCAGCTCTACCGCTGCATCTGGAGCTGTTTAAAGAAGCGATAGAAATGTTTTGACAAGCTCAGCACGACGCTTAAGAGGCCGTTTTTACAAAATTCAAACACGCTCTTAGACTTACGCTTCTTTTCAGCTACTCTCGTAAGTTTGTTGACTAGGAAAGACCTCCGACTCAGCGCTACGCAGACTTGCTTGGTGGCTGCGAGGCCGCAATCAGGTCAGGCAGCGCACCCTGAGCTAGCTACGCAGTGCCCGTGCGCTAGCCAAACTGACCTAGTATTGGGCCAGCTCGCGCCCACGCGCCCCAAGCAAGTGTAGCTCGGCCGCCATCGCCTGCACGCGGCGCTTAGTTTCGGCACTGATGTCGGCGCCGTTGCGCAGCGCGCGCGACACGGTAGAAGAAGCCAAACCTAGCTGCTGAGCCAGCTGCTTCAGGGTAACGGAGGACACGGGAGGAAAAGAAAAGGGTAGGAATGAGCCCTGCAAGCTAAGCAGGAAGCCG
>NZ_VMRJ01000001.1:0-478029 GCF_007713685.1 Hymenobacter setariae | reverse complement strand
CAGCGCGCGCGACACGGTAGAAGAAGCCAAACCTAGCTGCTGAGCCAGCTGCTTCAGGGTAACGGAGGACACGGGAGGAAAAGAAAAGGGTAGGAATGAGCCCTGCAAGCTAAGCAGGAAGCCGAGATAAACTTGTACGCTGCCTAGGTCGGGTAGGAAGAGGTCACCAGCGCGGGACTAGCTTGCTTACCTTAGCCGCAATACTGCGTTAGTTGCAATACACAGGTTCGGTAGAGATATGAAAGGAGTGCTTTTACTGATTCTCGCGTTATGTACGAAGCCAGTATTTGGGCAAAGTATTGTTGGCTTTTGGCAGGCTGATGACACAACCGTAGCTGCCGGATATAAAGCACATTACATATTTAGCGCCAATAAAAAATTCACTTATAATGTGAATGAAGAAGATGGGTTGAGCCGCATTCGAACTATTGGCGGGCGTTATTCCATAAAAGGAACAATGTTGCTATTAACCCCAGAATATACAGTGGAACTAGTAGGTGGCACTCTCGAAAGAAGTCATATTGTAACTGGTCATGATTCATGGTCAATCGAGAATACCCATCAGAAAACTTATAAAATAACCAAACCTGTTGCGCAAGAGACTATTTTTAAATTGATTAAACGAAAAAAAGGCTGGTGTCTATTGCTAGATACCTGGCCATATTACCGAATAAAGGGTACTAAGTAAGTTCAATGTTAAAAACCCGATTTCCGTCCGTTCGCGACTATTTTCCCTTCGAGCCAACCGACGACCAGGCGGCGCTCTTTACCCAGCTCGATGAGTTTTTGCGCGACCCCCTACCGGGCCGCAAAGTGTTTGTGCTGCGCGGCTACGCCGGCACCGGTAAGACTACTGTGGTGAGCGCCTTAGTGCAGTGGCTAGCGCGCTTGCAGCGTAAATACACCTTGATGGCACCCACCGGCCGCGCCGCCAAGGTGATGAGCGCTTATGCCGGCGTGCCCGCCAGCACCATCCACAAGAAGATTTATCGCCAAACCAGCGGCGCGCCCACCGAGCGCCTCAGCTTCCAGCGCCAGCCCAACCGCCAGGAGGAAATGCTCTACATCGTGGACGAGGCGTCCATGATATCGGACGAGAAAGCCTTTGGCGAGAGTGGCTTGCTCGACGACCTGATGGGCTACGTGTTTGAGCGCAGCACCAACCGCCTGCTGCTCATCGGCGACACGGCACAGCTGCCGCCAGTGGGCCAGCTTTTAAGCCCCGCTCTCGACCCCGAGCTGCTCGCGCACCGATTCCGAGCCCGCGTGGAGGGCGTAGAGCTGCGCCAGGTCATGCGCCAGGCCGAGGCTTCGGGCATCTTGGTCAATGCCACCGAGCTGCGCGAAGAATTGCGCGAGGAAGTGCCCGCCATTCATCTGCATACCAAGGGCTTCAAGGATATGTTTAAGATGGGCGGCGACAAGCTGGAAGACGGCTTGCGCTGGGCCTACCGCAATTTTGGGCACGAGAACACCACCATCATTTGCCGCTCGAACCGCAACGCCAACCAGTATAACCAGCTCATTCGGCGCACCTTGTTCGATGCCGAGGAGGAGATTGAGGCCGGCGACTACATCATGGTGGTGCGCAACAACTACTTCTGGCTACCTAAGGACTCAGAAATTGGGTTTCTGGCCAACGGCGACTTCCTGGAAGTCACCAAAATCATTCGCCGCGAGGAGGTATTCGGTTGCCGCTTTGCCCAGGCGCGGGTGCGGCTCGTAGACTACCCCGACGAGCCCGAGCTAGAAGTAAAACTGTTGCTCGATACCCTGCACACCGAAAGCCCCTCGCTGCCCCGCGACCAAAACGAGGCGCTGTACCAGGCCATTGGCGAAGACTACAGCCACCTCACCAAAAAAAGCGAGCGCAACGCCGAGATGCGTAAGGACCCTTACCTCAACGCCTTGCAAATAAAATTTGCTTACGCGCTCACTTGCCATAAGGCGCAGGGCGGCCAGTGGCAGGCAGTATTTGTCGACCACGGCTTTTTGAAGCCCGACGAGCCGGTGGGCGGCGAGTTTGCGCGCTGGCTCTACACGGCCATCACGCGGGCTTCGGAGCGGTTGTTTCTGCTCAATTTTCAGCAGCGCCTCATCGACGAAAGCGAAGTGAGCGAAGACTAGTCCGATTGAAAGACCAGCCCAGTAATTTGCTTATTTCAAGGAATTGAAAAGCCAAGGTTTGGGTTTAGGCGGGGCAGCTTCATGTTGCGGCCACCTAGGCGGGCTAGTTTGGCCTCCGATTTGCCGGGGCCCACTTCGCGTGTAAATTTGTTTATTCCTCCTACTCCCTCTTTTACTACTACTTGCCATGACTAAAATGCTGCTGTTGGCCCTGGGCCTTGCATTTGCCGGAAGCTACACCGCTCAGGCTCAGACTACTGCTACCACTAAAGCGGCCGGCCCCCAGATTAAGTTTGTGGAAGAGAAGTACGACTTCGGCTCCATCAAGCAGGGCGACATCGTAGACCACGTGTTTAAGTTTAAGAACACGGGCACTCAGCCGCTCGTGATTTCGAACGTGCAAGTGAGCTGCGGTTGCACTGTGCCCGACTGGACGAAGGAGCCCATCGCACCCGGCAAAATGGGTATGATTTCGGCCAAATTCAACTCGGCTGGCAAAATGGGCATGCAAACCAAGGTGCTGACCATCGAGTCGAACTCGGCTGCTGGTGCCGCCACCGTATCGCTGGTAGGCGAGGTGAAAGACCCGAGCACTGCCTCGGCTACTGCCGACGTGAACATGACCGACGCTGGTAAGCAAAAGACCAAAGACGGCGACGCTAAGCTCAAAGCCAAAGTAAAAAAGTCGTAGTCAGCTAGCTGATTACTAAATAAAAGAGCGGCCCGGCAACTATTGCCGGGCCGCTCTTTTTGCTACTGAATGCTACTGGCATCGAGTTGCTAACTCAGCCACGCAGCCGCGCGCTACTCAAGACAGTTTTTTAAGTCACGCAGCCGCTGCCTGACGTTACGCTGCAAGTTTTGCTTGATGAACGGTGCCATCAGATTGAACGGAAAGCGCAGGCTAAAAGAGTAAAGAAAAGTTACCTCTGTTGTGCCTTTGGTGAGCTCTTTGAAGTTCCAGGAACCTAGGAAAGAACTAAATAGAAAGGGGCCTTTCGTCATCTTTACCGCAGTTACCTTGGGCCGATTGAAGCTGACGTACTCCGTTTCCATACCTAGGCCGTTCTTAGCCACGCAATACGCCTTCACGCCCAGCGCGGCGCTGTTGGCGCCCTCTATTAGAGCTGCTTTGCGTAAAAAAGTATCCCACACCAGCCGGTTTGCATAGTCCTGGGTAAAGTCAAATATCACTGCTGGCTCAGCCGCAATAGTTACCTTTTCGGAAAACTTAATGGCTTCCATTAGGCGGACTTTTTAGAGCTTGCTTACCAATAGCAACAGCCGCACCCAACCCGCAATCAGCAATAGCCCGCCGATGGGTGCTACTGCCCCGAGCTTGGTAATACCCGTGAAGCACAGCAAGTAGAGCGAGCCACTGAAGAATAGAATGCCGCCCAGCCACAGCGCGGCCGTGGTGCCGATGGGGCCGCGCAACTCGGGCCGCGCCACCGCCAGCACGCCTACTGCCAGCAGGGCCAGGGTATGGTAAAACTGGTAGCGCACCGCAGTTTCGAAGGTGTCGAAGCGGCCGCTGGCTTCGAGCATGGCCCGCAAGCCGTGCGCCCCGAAGGCCCCAATAGCCACAGTAAGGCCGCCGAGTAGGGCGGCTAGTTGAAGGATAAGACGAGTGGACATAGAAAAATGGGAAGTGGTAGCTACTAGAATAGCTAGCCAAGAGCTTTGTTTACAAAATAATTAGCTCACGACTGCGCTACTAAAGCCGGGGCGGTAAATCGGCGGGCGAAAAGTGAAATGGTAGCAAATCGGCTAGCCGCTCGAAGCGCAATACCGTGCCAGCGGGGCCGGGCAGCAGCAGCCAGATGGGGTGGCCTTGGCGCATTTCGGCCTCTAGCATGACCTGGCGGCAGGCCCCGCAGGGCAGGGCCGCGGCAAACTCGCCTTGCGCTGGCCGACCGGCTACCGACATACCCAGGATGCGGGGCGGCGGCCCTAGGTGGCTGCCGGCTAGCCCAAAAAGGGCCGTGCGCTCGGCGCACAGGCCTGAGGGGTAAGCGGCATTTTCCTGGTTAGTGCCTTGGAATACAGTGCCATCGGCTAGTAGCAGGGCGGCCCCCACGTGGAAATGCGAATAAGGCGCGTAGGAGTGAGCCGTGGCGGCGCGGGCCGCGTCCCACACTTGGCGCTCGGGGGCGCTGAGCTGGTCGGGCGTGGCAAGCTCGTGGTAGTGCAAGCTAAGCTGGCGGCGGGTGGAAGAGTCGGGAAGGGCGGCCATGCGCGGAAATGAAAAAATGGGGCGGCAAAGTAAGCCCGAAATGTACTTTTGCTCGGCATGACTCACTCCACCCGCCTCCTGCTGCTCGGGGCTGGCCGCTCGGCCTCCGCTCTTATGCAGTACCTACTGGCCTACGCGCCCGCCTCCAACTGGTTTCTGACCGTGGCCGATGCGCAGCCTGCGCACCTGGTGCCGGTGCTGGCCGCCCACTCGGCCTATACCCGGCCCGTGGCCTTTGAGGGGCACAACGAGAAGCAACTCGACGAGCTGGTGAGCCAGGCCGACCTAGTGATTTCGATGCTGCCCGCCGCCCTGCACCCGGCGGTGGCACGCGCCTGCCTACGCCACCGCCGACACCTAGCCACGGCCAGCTACGTGAGCCCCGAGGTGCGGGCCCTGCACGACGAGGCCGCGGCGGCCGGACTAGTTTTTTTGATGGAGTGCGGCCTCGACCCCGGCCTCGACCATATGTCGGCTATGCAGACTATCACGGAGCTGCAACACGCTAGCGCTCGCATTACGGGTTTTAAGTCGTACTGCGGCGGTCTGGTGGCGCCCGAGTCGGAAGGAGCTAATCCCTGGCGCTACAAGCTCAGCTGGAACCCGCGCAACGTGGTGCTGGCCGGGCAGGGTGGCCCCGCGCAGTATTTAGAAAACGGTGAGGTGCAGAGCATTGCCTATAACGAGCTGTTTGCTCGGGCCGAAGTGCTAGCGGTGCCCGGCCACGGTCACTTCGAGGGCTATGCCAACCGCGATTCGCTTAGCTACCAAGCTATTTATGGGCTGACTAACTTGCAAACCATGCTGCGCGGCACCCTGCGCCGCCCCGGCTACTGCGGGGCCTGGCAGGTGCTAGTGGCCCTAGGTCTCACCAATGATGCTGAGCGCCTGCGCAATGCCGCTACACTGCCTTGGCAAGAATTGGTAGCCAGTCGCTTGCCGCAGCCCGCGGCCCCCGCCGAGGCAGCGACTCAGCTTGCCGCCCAGCTGCACCTCGACCCGCACGGCCCCGAGCTAGAGCGCCTGGCTTGGCTAGGTATCCTAGGTGAGCAGCCAGTGGGCTTGGCCGACGCTACGGCGGCCCAGCTACTCGAGCATTTGTTAGTTGAAAAATGGGCCCTAGGTCCTCATGACCGCGACCAGGTGGTGATGCAGCACCAGTTCGACTACGAGCTTGGGGGCGAGGCACGCCGCCGCACTGCATCGCTGGTGGTCACGGGCACCGATGCCACGCACACCGCTATGGCCCAAACGGTGGGGCTGCCCCTAGGCATGGCCGTGCGCCGTGTGCTGCGCGGCGAGGTAGCCGACCGTGGGGTAGTCATTCCGACCACCCCCGACCTCTACGAGCCTATTTTGGCTGAGCTAGCGGCCGACTACGGCATTGCATTTCAGGAGCAGGATGCGCTCCGCTGACGTGTGGGCGTCGCCCATTGGGGCGTATCTGCGGCTGCGACTACGACTAACGGGCCGGCTGCTGCGCGAGGTGGGAGCGGTGCGCTTGACGTTGCTATTACCTTTTTTATTCATGTCGGTGGGGCAGGCCCTGGCGGTAGCTACGGTGCACCCTAGGGGGCGGTGGGCAGTACCCGTAGTAGTGGCGTGGCTGCTGCTATCGGTGCACCGGCAGCGCAGCGACTACCGCTTTTTGGCTACTACCGCGCCTAGCTTCAGGACCTGGCTAGCTTGGGAATACGCGCTACTGGCGTTGCCAGTAGCCGTCGTGCTCGTGGCTGGGCGTGCCTATGGCCCCGCCGCACTACTGCTAGCGCTAGCCCCACTAGTGGCATGGGCCCCGCCCAGTGGCGAGGACCGCGCCAGTCGGCGCCGCTGGCGCAGCCCGTTTCGCAGCGAGGCGTTTGAGTGGGTAAGTGGCATGCGTGCTACCAAGGGGCTGTGGCTGTGGCCCGTGTTGGTAGGGCTGGCTGGTTGGCAGCGGGCGTCGCCACTGGCTCCGCTAGCGGCGCTGCTCGTTTGGCTGCTGGTGCTGGCTTGCTACGGCACGGCCGAGCCGGTTTCGATGCTGGCGCTAGCGGCTCGCTCGCCGAAGCAGTTTTTGCGGCGGCGCCTGAGGCTAGGGTTGAGCTATGCAGCGGCTTCGGCCGCGCCATTCTGGGCGCTGCTAGTGAGTGGGCCGGCGGGCTGGGGTGGGGCGCTGGCCGTGGCCGTGAGCTGGCTGGCGCTGGTAGCCTTATTTGTGGTGGCGAAGTACGCCTTTTACCCTAACGAAACCCACTTCCGCACCACGCAGGGGCTGGTACTGAGTATCGTCTTACTGCTCCTAGGGCACCCATTATACCCAGTGCTGCTGCTGGTGGCGGCCGTTGGCCTACCCTGGCAAAGCCGGCGACGGCTGCAGCAATTTATTGGTTATAAGTAGGATGAATGATAAGTGATAATGGTGTAACTAGTCTTTTCTCTTCTTTTCCGCCACACGTTGCACATTATGCTCGAAGTCGTTGACCTCCACAAAGCTTACGGCCAGCACGAAGTGTTGCGCGGGGTGAGCTTGGCCGTGCGGCCAGGCACTATTCACGGCTTGGTCGGAGCCAATGGCGCGGGTAAAACGACGCTTATCAATTGCCTCTACGGGCTGGAAACCGGTTTTACGGGCGTGATACGAGCTGCGGCAGGGGGCGGCTCAGTGCGCGAATGCACGGGCTTGGTGCCCTACGAGCCTCATTTCTACCCGCGCCTGACGGGGCGCGAATACGTAGAGTTTTGCCTGCAAACGCGGCGGCGAGCCGTGCCCGACCTGCGCCCTTGGAACCAGCTGCTTGACCTACCGCTCGACCAATATGCCGACGAATATTCGGCCGGTATGAAGAAAAAGCTGGCGCTGCTCGCCGTATTGGTGCAAGACTTTGCCTACCTCATTCTGGATGAGCCTTTCAATGGTCTCGACCTCGAAGCCAACCTGCTGCTCAAAGAAATACTGAAGCGCCTACGCGAACGCGGCACTGGCCTGTTGCTTACCTCGCACATCCTAGGTACCCTCACCGAGGTGGCCGACGAGGCTAGCGTGCTGGTAAGCGGCCGGGTGCAGCGCCATTACACGGCCGCCGAATTTGGCACCCTAGAAGCCGACTTGCTGGCCGCCCTGCACGGCGAAAAACTGGCGCACTTGCGCACGTTGCTGTAGGTGTAGCGTGGGCTTTGTAGTCCGCGCTACTATAAAGCCAGATAAAACCCGCCCAACAGCGCCCGAAACGCCGCTGAATACGCACCATCGGCGTCTTGAATCACCAGATTGCCGGTCCAGAGTCTGTCCGGTTCTCCCCGCCCGAAGGTGCTTATGCTGCGCGTAGCGCGCCCGCCCGGCCGATGCTGCACCACGAGGCGCGTTTGCGCGGGCAACCCCGCGGCCGCCGCTTCGTGCTCAAACTGCTGCATCTCGGGTGGGGGCAGCAGCACCGTGAGGGTGCCACCTAGGGCCAGGTGCGCTGCCGCGAAGCTGATAATGTCGCCAAACGTGAGCGAGTTTTCACCCTCGTGCCGGGCAGTGGCGCGGGCCGCATCGGGTGGCGCCAGGCTGCGCCGAAAAAACGGCGGATTGCAAATGATGTGGCTAAATAGGCCCGGTTGCGTAGCCGCGTAGGCTGCTAAGCTCAGTGAGTGCACCTGCATGCGGTTGGCCCACGGACTAACCGCCACATTGGCTGCTGCTTGGGCGGCGGCGGCTGAGTCTATTTCTATTGCTTCAATAGCCGCCGTGGGGGCGCGCTGGGCCGCCATGAGCGCTAGCAGTCCGGTTCCGGTACCTAGGTCGAGGATGCGGGTAGCGTCTGTCAGGTTGGCTGCCGCGCCTAGGATGCAGGCATCGGTGCTGACTTTTTGGGCACAGTCAGCTTGGTCTATGCGAAACTGCTGAAACTGGAAGTAGTCGTTGGGCAATCAGGTTAATTAAAAATATTTATGTGAGATTTATGATATACATTGAGCTGTTTGACTATTGTTGCGTTCGTAAATAATCTAGGATTTCGCTTTCAGTAAAATAATAAGTGTTTCCAATTTTTACTTTTCCGTGTAACAGTACTTGTTGCATAAACATCTTTAGTAATAATTGCTGGTTATCATGTTTTGAAGTGTATTCGATAGCGCTGATTTTGGATTTGTATTTTTCGCATATGTAAAACCAAAATTCTTTGTCAATATCAGAATTAATGACGGCAATAGTTTTTCTAAATGAATATTTATTGCAATAATTTAGACAATTAACAAAGATGGTCTCCTTGTCTTCTGCTGAGATAGGTATTTTGCTTTTCCAATGAGTGAAATCTAAATAAATTCTTTTGCCATCGATATATGTAAAGCCAATATACACGGATTCAGTCTCTGTGATATACTCAATATCTTCTCCTCGCAATCCAATACTAACTATTGGGTATGCTATAGATATTTTGTTTTTATTCCAGAAATTAAACATAATCAAAGTATGTATAATTGATTGTTATTCATATCGGTTTCGGCATAAGTAAGCTTGCATTTTTATATCTCATTTTATCTTGGAAAGATAAAATGAGTACTTTATATTCAAGTAATTCACCCCAGCGCCTCGTACCCCTCGTCCACCAGCAAACCCTTACCTAGGGCGCTTTGCACGGCGAGCACGTCACAGCGCTCGTTTTCGGGGTGGCCGGCGTGACCTTTTATCCACTTGAAGGAGACTTTGCGGTTTTGGTACACGCGTAGGAAACGGCGCCACAGGTCCTCGTTGGCCTTTTTGGCGAAGTCGGGCTTGGTGGCCCAGTTGAAGACCCAGCGCTTTTCGACGGCATCAACCACATACTTCGAGTCGGACACGACCAAGATGGGGATTTCGGGGCGCGTCACGGCTTCGAGGCCCACTATCACGGCTAGCAGCTCCATGCGGTTGTTGGTGGTGCGGCGGAAGCCCTGCGTCAGTTCTTTTTCGTGGGGGCCGTAGCGCAAGATGGTGCCGTAGCCGCCAGGGCCGGGGTTGCCGCGCGACGAGCCATCGGTGAAGAGGGTAATCAAAGGAATGCTGAACTAGCGCGGCCTCACGCGAGGACCTCACGAGCCCCCTGTGGGGCGGCCCTCTGCTTGGGAAGAGGGCCGCCGACCGCAAATAGATAATAAGGGACGCTAGCGAACGTCCGGCTCCTCTCTTCCGAAGGAGAGGGGCTGCCTTACAGGGGGCTCGTGAGGTCCCCCGCAGGCGGAGTGGTTACTTTACCACCTCCTCACTACGGACTTTTTCAAAAAACTGCACCAGTGCCTCAAACGCCGCATCGGGCACGGCTGGGAAGTTGGCGATGCGCAGGCTCGTAGTTTTCCAATCGCCGTAGCCCGAGCCGAGCTGCAAGCCAAACTCGTCGCGGGCGCGGCGCTTCACTTCGTCAATAACGGCGGGCGGGCCTTGCAGGCCGATAACGGTAGTAGAGCGCGCTTCGGGGTTTTCGATGAGCGGGCGCAGCCCTAGGGGCTGCACTTGCTCGAAGTAATCGTAGAGCTTCTGGGCGCGCTCCTGCAAGTGCGGCGCAATGACCTTGATGCCTTCGCGGGCCTGCAACACCCGGCTGAGCAGATAGATACCCAGCACGTTGGGCGTGTGCGTGGTCTGGTGGTTCAGCATGTTCGATACCATGCTGTTGATGCTGTTGTAATGGGCCTTATCGCCGATTTCGCGGGCGCGGGCCACGGCGCGGGGCGACAGCACCATGAGGCCCAGGCCGGCGGGCAGGCCCAGGCACTTCTGCACCGAGCCGTACCACACGTCGGCCTTGATGAACTTGAGCTGCACCCCACCTAGCGACGACGTGGCATCAATGGCCAACAAGGCCGGGCCGAGGCGATTGAAGACATTCAGAACGAACGAGTCGCGCAGCTGGGTGGCGGTGCTGGTCTCGTTCTGGGTGAGGCACACGAGGTCGGTTTCCTCGGGGTTGAAGGGCAGCGTGGCCGGGTCGGGCACGTCGTTGATGTCGAAGCGCAGGCCGGTGCAGCCGGGACGCAGGGCGCGGGCGTAGTCAAACCACTTTTGCCCAAACGCGCCATTATAAAGGTGAAACGAACGGCGCGGCGTGAGGCTCTGGGCCAGAATTTCCCAGCACTCGGTGGCCGACGATGTGAACAGGATGGTATAGTCTTGCGGGATGTTGAGCTTGGCGCGGGCCTGGTCGAGGCAGTGGCGCACCAGCGCCGTGAAGCGCTCGCCCCGGTGCGGGGCCGACAGCCAGCCCTCTTCGAAGGCGTCGGTCAGGTACTGGCGCAGCTCGGGGTACACGGCCGCGGGGCCGGGATTGAAGGTGTAAGTCGGGAGAGTTGCCATAGTAGCGGCAAAGGTATTCAGCAGTAGCCCCGACTTTGCAGTCCGAGCGCGAGCGTAGCGAGTATCTTATGCTAGCAGATATTTGCTCACGTGGATGCTTGCGGTGCGCGCGCTTGGGCTATAAAGTCGGGGCTACTGCCGCTTACCGCCGGCCAAAGCCCACCGGCCTAGGGCGCTGGCGCAGCAAATAGTGCAGGGCCAGCCGGTAGCTTTCGAGCCCAAAGCCCGCGATGCTGCCCACGCAGTGCTTGCCGATGTAGCTGACGTGCCGAAAGTCTTCGCGCCCTGCTAGGTTGCTTAGGTGCACCTCTATCACGGGCAGGCCGGCGCCGGCCACGGCGGCCACGGCATCACCGAGGGCTACGCTGGTGTGGGTGAAACCACCCGCATTGAGTACCACAGCTTGGCTGGCGCTTTCGGCGCCGGTTTCGCCCCAGCCCGCGGCAGCGTGTAGGCGGTCGAGCAGCACGCCTTCGTGGTTGCTTTGGAAGGAAGTGAGCGTGAGGTCGGGAAAGTCAGCTTGCAGCTCGGGCAAATAGTCGTCGAACGAGCGATGGCCATAAATGTGCGGTTCGCGGCGACCTAGGAGGTTGAGGTTAGGGCCGTTAAGAATGAGAATGTTCACGAGGCTGGAAAATTAAATGCGAAGCCATTTTTTAGAGGTCTCGCTAAAAGAAACGTCAGGTCATGCAGCGCGCAGCGAAGCATTTCGCGTGCTTACGATAGCAAACGTTAGAGCATTACTGCGCCAAGCGAGATGCTTCGCTGCGCGCTGCATGACCTGACGGATGAGCGGTTTAAGTAATTAGACTTACCAGCTACTACCACCGCCAGGTGTACGTCTGACCTGGTTTGGTGGCTAGGTCGTAGTCGGCTGTTGCGGCTGGTGCTTCAGCGCTAGCCTGAGCCCCAAAATACTCGCCTTGCTGGTAAAAAGAATTTGTATTACGGCCGCTGGCGGGGGTGAGGGAGGGGCCGCCAGCGGGCTTGAGACCAGCCGGTAGCCGCAGCCGCAGGTTGCCACCTAGGGCCGAGCGCACCGTAAGGCCGGCGAGGCGGCCTTGCTCCCAGCGCAGTGCCACTACCTCGAAGCCGCCGCGCGCGCGCAGGCCAGTGGCCGTGCCGCTGGGCCAGGCGCTGGGCAGGGCGGGCAGCAGGTGCAGGGCGCCGTCGTGGCTTTGCAGCAGCATTTCGGCCATGCCGGCCGTACCCGCAAAGTTGCCGTCAATCTGGAAGGGCGGGTGGGCATCGAAGAGGTTGGGGTAGGTGCCGCCGGCCCGGCCGCCCTGCGGGGGCACATAAGTGAGCAGCTGGCGCACCAGGCGGTGGGCGTGGTCGCCATCGAGCAGGCGGGCCCACCAGTTTATTTTCCAGCCCTTGCTCCAGCCAGTGCCCTCATCACCTCTTATTTCCAGGCTCTTGCGGGCGGCGGCCAGCAGAGTGGGGCTGGTGTGGGGCGTGATTTCCCAGCCGGGGTACAGGCCGTAGAGGTGCGAGGCGTGGCGGTGTCTAGGGTCAGTTTCGGTGAACTCCTGCGACCACTCTAAGAGCTGCCCCTGGCTGCCTACTTGCAGTGGCAATAGGCGGGCCGTGGCCGCTTGCAGGCTGTCGCGCAGCGGCGCATCTACGCCTAGGGTCGCCGAGGCCTGCCGCACGCTGGCAAACAGGTCGCGGATGATGGACAAGTCCATGGTAGTGCCTACCGATACGCTCTGCTCGCGGCCGTTGGCGTCCTTAAACTTGTTTTCGGGCGTAGTCGAAGGGGCCGTTACCAAGTGGCCTTTGCCATCATCCACCAGCCAATCGAGCGAAAACTGGGCCGCCGATTTCATGAGCGGATATGCCCGGCGCAAAAACGCTTGGTCGCCGGTGTATAGATAGTGCTCCCAGAGGTGGCGGCACAGCCAGTTGCCGCCCATGTACCAGTTGGCCCACACGGGGTCGCCGTCGCCGCGGTTGCCCACCGGGTACGACATGGCCCAGATATCGGAGTTGTGGTGCGTCACCCAGCCGCGCGTGCCATAAAACTCGCGGGCCGTGGCGCGGCCAGTGCGGGCCAGGCCGGGCAGCCAGTCGAGCAGCGGCTGGTGCAGCTCGCTGAGGCCGGTGGCCTCGGCGGGCCAGTAGTTCATCTGGGTGTTGATGTTGATGGTGTAGTTGGAGCTCCAGGGCGCCCGAAGTTCCTTGTTCCAGATGCCTTGCAGGTTGGCAGGCGGCCCGCCGGGGCGCGACGACGAAATCAGCAAATAGCGCCCAAACTGGAAGTACAGCGCCTCGAGCCCCACATCGGAAGCGCCGCCCGTGTAGGCACGCAGGCGCTCATTAGTGGGCAAGGCGGGGCCACCGGTGCCCGCCGAGGGTGCGGCCAGCGTGAGGGTAGCCCGGTTGAACAAGGGTTGGTAGTCGGCGAGGTGGCGGCGCAGCAGCGTTGCATAGCTGCGGCCACTGGCAGCGCGTAGGGCGGCAGCGGCCAGCGCGTCTTCGTTCAGGCCCTGGCTATCGGGGCACTTATCGAAGCCATTAAAGGAAGTAGCAGCCGCGATGAAAAGCACTACCTCCGTGGCGCCGCGCACATGCAGGCCGGCGGTGTCGGCTTGCACTTTGCCTTGCTTAGTAGCGGCCCGCAGGCGGTACTCAAAGCGCATGCCGTTGCAGCCGGCGGTGTCGGCCTGCACAATGGGCTGGCGGCCGGGCTTGTTGTAATAGTTGGGGTCCACGCGGGCCGGGGCCTTGCCGCGCACCAGCAGCTCGCCCTGCGGGGTGGTAGTGGCCTGGTAGCGCAGCAGCGAGCGGGCCGAGATATCTAGGTTGAGCTTGCCGGGCTGGCTGCTGGTTAAGCGCAGCACCAGCACCTTGTCCGGGGCCGAGGCAAAAAGCGTGCGCTCGTAGCGCACGCCCCCAGCCGTGAAGCGCGTGGTGGCCGTGGCGGTAGCTAGGTCGAGGTCACGGTAGTAGTCAGTGGGCGTTTGGCCACCTAGGTCCTGGCGCAGGTGCACATCGCCGAGCGGCAGATATGACTGTGAGTAGAAGCCCTGCATCTGGTGGGTTAGGCGGTCGGCCCGGCCGTAGTCTTGGTCTTGCAGTAGCGCCTGGCGCACCTGCGGCAGCACCGCCGCCGAGCCAGGGTTGATGCCGGTTTTCACCGGGCCGCCGCTCCACAGGGTGCTCTCGTTGAGCTGCAGCAGTTCGTGTTCGGCGCCGCCGAAGGTCATTGCCCCAAGGCGCCCATTGCCCACGGGCAGGGCCTCGACCCACTGCTGGGCGGGCTGTGCATACCAAAGCTTATTGGCTGGTTGGACTGGTGGCGTTTGCGCCTGGGCGACTACGGCGAATAGGCCCAGCAGCGCTGCTAGCCCGCGGCCCCTAGGTGGCACTTTTGAAAGAAACAGCATGAAGGCAGTTTGGATGGGTAAAATGAGCGTAGCGAAAGCGCGCCGGGCGTGCCAGTGACCGCGCAGAACCGGCCTACCTCGGCGGTGAGGCGAATCTGCCCGACTTTTGCGGCGCGGCTCGTTCTCACGCCGCAAGTAACTCACCCCGTACCAAAGTGACCTGGCCCCAAGCTATCAAGCAGTTCGACGGCTACCTGCGCCTGGAAAAGTCGCTCTCGCCCAATTCGGTCGAAGCCTACGTGCGCGACGTGCGCAAGCTGCACCAGTGGCTGGAGTTCGAAAACCTCAAGGCCAACCCCTTGCAGGTAACCACGCGCCTGCTCCGCGATTTTCTAGCTACTCTCACCGACCTAGGGCTGTCGAGCACTTCGCAGGCGCGCACCCTCTCGGGCCTCAAGGCTTTCTATGAATTTCTCATCATGGAGGACATACTCAAAATTGACCCCACCGATACGCTCGAATCGCCGAAGCCCGGCCGCCACCTGCCCGACACCCTATCGTACCCCGACATTGAACGGCTGCTCGGGGCCATCGACCTCAGCACCAGCGAGGGCCTGCGCAGCCGCGCTCTGCTGGAGGTGCTGTACTCATCGGGCCTACGCGTGAGCGAGCTCTGCGATTTAAAGCTTTCGAATCTCTACTTCGAGCAGGGCTTTATGCGGGTGCTGGGCAAGGGCAACAAGGAGCGGCTGGTGCCTATTGGGCGTGAGGCCGTGAAGCACCTGCACTTCTACCTAGGCGGTGTGCGCCAGCATTTGAATGTGCAGCCAGGCTACGAAGACATCGTGTTTTTGAGCCACCGCGGGCGGCAGCTTTCGCGCATCACGGTCTTCACGACCATCAAGAAGCTGGCTGAGCTGGCCGGCCTGCGGCAAACTATCAGCCCGCACACCTTGCGCCACTCCTTCGCCACGCACCTGCTCGAAGGTGGGGCTGACCTACGGGCGGTGCAGGAAATGCTGGGCCACGTCTCCATCACTACCACTGAAATTTATACCCACCTTGACCGCGACTACCTGCGGCAGGTGATTACGGAGTTTCACCCGCGTAGTTAGCCAGGCAGGCGAGTTAACCTACTACTGCGCTTGCTTTGCTCGCAAGGGCAGGCACCCGCTACTTCGCACTATCACTACTCACCACTACTAATTGAAGCCTATCTACCGCGCCCTGCTGGGGCTTCTACTTTTTCTGCTGCCGCTGGTGGCCCTAGGGCCCCGCACATTCATCCTGCTGCACGATAACCTGGAGGCCGAGGTAGTGTGGGCGCACCTGCTGGCCAAGCTCCACTTGGCCCTGGCCCACGGCCCCGGCGCAGTGGTGCAGCCTATAATGGATGGGCTGCCGCGGGCCGCGCTGCGCTCGGGGCTAAGCGTCACGATTTTTATTTTTCACCTGCTGCCCACCGCGCCACTGGCGGCTTACCTGCTGCACGAGGCGCTGGTGCGTGTGGTCGGGCTGCTGAGCATGTACTGGCTGCTGCGCCGCTACGGCTTGGCCCAGCCCGAGCAGCGCGGCCTGGCAGCGGCTGTGGCGCTGCTGTGGGCGGCGCTGCCAGCCTATAGCATCTTTGGGCTGAGCGTGCTGGGCCAGCCGGCGCTGCTGCGGGCCGCGCTAGACTTGCGCGCCGGGCGTGCCCGTTGGGGGGCGTGGTTGGTGTGCGCGGCGCTGCCGTGGTGGTCGTCGTTTGTGTTGGTGGGGCCGTTTGTGGCGGTGGGGTGGGGGCTGGGCCTGCTGCTCGACCTAGGGCGGCGCGGTCGGGCGGCGTGGCCCGCCACTGGGCGCGGGCTGGCCGGGCTGGCCGGGCTGGCCTTGCTGCTGGCCAGCTACGTGCTGGTTGAGTGGCAGCTATTCTACAGCCTGCTGGTGGCCAAAGATTTTATAGCGCACCGCGAAGAGTTTGACTTGGCGCGCTTGGCCCGGCCCGGCCTAGGCCGCGGGCTGCGCGAGGCCACGCAGCTGTTCTGGCTGGGGCACTACCATGCCAGCCCATTCTTCAAAGGCGGTATTTTATTGGCCGTGGTTGTGGGGCTGGGTCGCCTGGGAGGCGCGCAGCGCGGGCGGCTGGGCCGCCAGGTGGCAGGGCTGCTGGCAGTCATTACGGGGCTGAGCTTGCTAGCGGGCCTACTGCCGCAGGTGTCGGCCGCATTGCAAGGGCGGCTTCCGTTGCTACACGCCTTTTCGCTGGGGCGGTTTTATTTTTTGCTGGCACTGCCCTGGGTACTGGTATTAGTGCTCGTGCTGCGCCAACTGCCATCTAGGCGACTAGCTTTTGCCCTGGTGGCGCTGCAAGTGCCTTTTGCGCTAGCCGCCAACCCAGAGTTCACTAACAACGTGCGTTCCCTGGCAGGCAGGCCTAAGCCTGATGCGCCGGGCTATGCCGCCTACGTGGCGCCCGGGCTGCTGGGGCAGGCGCGGGCGTTTATTCAAGCCCGCACGGGCCAGTTGCCGCCCGCCTACCGCGTGGCCTGCCTAGGCCTGCCGCCGGCAGTGGCGCAGTTCAACGGGTTTTATACCCTCGACTCGTACCAGACGCTGTACCCCTTAGCTTACAAGCACGCCTTCCGGCCACTCATTGCTGGCGAGCTCGCCAAAAGCCCCGAGCTGGCTACGTACTTCGATGCCTGGGGCAATCGCTGCTACTTATTCTCGGCTGAGCTTGGGCGCGATTTTCTGGTGGGTAAGCGGCCGGTGCGTACCGTACAGCACTGGGCTTTCGACGCGGCTGCTTTCCGGCGGCTGGGTGGGCGCTACGTGCTGTCGGCAGTGCGCCTGGCCCGGCCTGCCGAAAGCGGGCTGCGTCCGCTGGGCGTGTTCGACGACTCGGGCGCTTTCTGGCGGTTACACCTCTACGAAGTGCTACCGCCTGCCACAAGCAGCCACTAGGGGAGGAGCGCTCTCCCCTAGGGTGCCAAGACGAATCAAACGTTTGTGTTGTGCTAAAAACACCTACGCCGTAGTCGCACGAGGCGGGGGCGCTTGCAAGCCGCGCTGGGCATCGAGTCGCTGGCAGTCGCGCAGCCACATGGCGGCATCAGCCAGAGTCGAGAAGAATTGTAACTCAAACTTGCCCGCAAATGGGTTGTGCTGGAGCAGCAGCCCTAGGTCGTCTTCGGTGTGCGGCTGCAGCACGTGCGCCACGTAGCGCAACCCCAGCCGCTCAGTCTGAGGCGCCCAGATGCGCTGGAGCCAATCGACCGAGTCGAACCACGGCCCTAGCACCTGGCTATTGTCATTGAGCAGGTAGGGCACTTGCGACAAATGGAGCTGCTGCACCATGGCGGCGGCCCCGTGCTGGCCGTCGGGCGTGGTCACTACGCCCTTCCAAGTGGCTTGTAGCCAGTGGTCGGTTTCGTTGTACTCGGCGCGGCAATATTCGCGGCCATCTGGGTGCGTAAAACTATAAGTAAGCATTGGAAAAGTGCAGGAGCGGAAGGATAATGAATAGTAAACAGTAGAGCAGATAAAAGTTAGATAATTACGCCTGTTGACGCCAAAGCTAAGCTACGGGTTGCTTCAAAACCGCGCCCTATAGCGTAGATTTGACTTTTCCGCTTGCTCCGCGCATGGCTTCGAACAACTACAAAAATCCGACAACTGGCCCGGCGGCCTCCAACCGCCCGGCCCCCGCCGCCCCCCCCGAAAACGGGGCCGCGCGCCCGCGCGGCAATACCCCGCGCCCGGCTGCCGGCGCTCCGCCTGCGGCAGCGGCTGGCCCCGCTCGGCCTGCTGCCGCTGCGCCCCGCGCCCGCGCCGCGGGCGGTGGGGCTGCCCGCCCTGCCGCGGCCCCCAAGCCTACCCGCACGGGCCCACGCCCTGGCCTAGGCAACGTGCTCGCGCTGCTCCGCGACCGGCGCTTTCACCTTATGGTGGGCTTCGGCTTGCTGCTAAGCTCGCTGTATCTCACCATCGCGTTTACCTCGTTCCTGTTCAGCGGGCGCGCCGACCAAAGCGTCGTGGCCGCTCTAGGTACCATTCCGGTGAAGGAAGCCGGGCAGGAATCGGGCAACTGGCTGGGCCTGCTCGGGGCTTGGCTCTCCGAGAAGCTCATCTACCGGGGCTTCGGGCTGTCGGCCTACGCTCTCATTCCGATAGTATTCTTCCTAGGCTACAAAATTGTGTTTCGGCGGGCCAGAGGCTCGGTGAGCTACGTGCTGGCGCTGGGCCTGTTTACGATGTTGTGGACCAGCGCCTTGCTGGGCTACGTGGTAGTGCAGATGGAGCAGCCTGGCACCGACCCGCTGGAGGCGCATCGCTTCGACTGGCTCAGCGGCGGCGCGGGCTACGAAATGGCTTTCTGGTTGCAGTCGCTCATCGGCTGGGGCACGGTGCTATTGCTGGCCTTCGGGCTGCTAGCGTTCGTGGTGTACTTCTTCAACATCACCAGCCTAGACCTCAACCTAGGCGGCAAAGACGACGAGGAAGACGCGGAGCTAGAGGAGGAATTGGCGCCAACACCCGCTGCCACCGCTACGCCCGCCGCCAAAGCTGCGCCCCGCCCCGCCCCAGCAGCTCCCACGCGCCAAGTAGCAGTGCTGGAAGAGGAGGACGAAGACGAGCCCCTGCCCACTCGTGAGCCAGAGTATGAACCTGCGCCCCGCCCCAGTCCGCTCAAAGCCCCCGTGCCATTGGCGGGTCCCAGCCTGGAAATAGCTGGTGACCCAGCCGACGAGCCCAGTGCTGAGCTACCCCTGGTAAGTGGGGTAGGAGCTCCCATTGCGCTGGCTACCACACCTCTTAGCGTGCCGGCCGTTGCGCCAGCGGCTGCCGCTGGGCCGGCTTTCTCCTTCGAGCTGCCCGAAGCTGAGCCCGAGGTAATAGCGCCGCTAGCGCCTAGCATCCCGACGCCACTCTCGCTGGCCGACCTGGCTGATGCCAACGCGCCGCTGCCCATGCCTAGCCTCAAGCACCAGGTGCCAAGTACCAACTTGGAAATAACCGTGCCCAGCCGCGACGACCTTGACCCCAATGCTGGGGCCGACATCGCGGCCGTGGCCGATGAGCAGGAAGACGCCGACGCCATGCCCGACGTCAACTATGACCCTACGCTCGACCTCTCGCGCTACCAGTTCCCGACCCTAGAGCTGCTCAACGACTATGGCGTGGCCAAAGCTCAGGTAACTAAGGAAGAACTGGAAGCCAATAAGGACCGCATTGTTGAGACCTTAGGGCACTACAGCATCGCCATTGCCAGCATCAAGGCCACCATCGGGCCCACGGTTACGCTCTACGAGATTGTACCCGAGGCCGGTATTCGCATCTCCAAAATCAAGAGTCTGGAAGATGATATTGCCCTGAGCCTGGCCGCCCTAGGTATCCGTATCATCGCCCCAATTCCGGGCAAAGGCACCATCGGTATTGAGGTGCCAAACACCAAAAAAGAGATGGTGAGCATCCGCTCGGTGCTGGGCTCCGAGAAGTTTGCCCGCTCCGAAATGGACCTGCCAGTGGCTTTCGGCCGCACCATTACCAACGAAGTGTTCGTGGCCGACTTGGCCAAGATGCCTCACTTGCTGATGGCGGGTGCTACCGGCCAGGGTAAGTCGGTGGGCTTGAACGTAATTCTAGCCTCGCTGCTCTACAAGCGCCACCCCGCGCAACTCAAGTTTGTGCTGGTTGACCCGAAGAAGGTAGAACTCAGCATCTTTAATAAGATTGAGCGCCACTTCCTAGCCAAACTGCCCGACACCGAGGAGGCTATCATTACCGACACCAAGAAGGTAGTGAATACCCTGAACTCGCTGTGCATGGAGATGGACCGCCGCTACGACCTGCTGAAAGAAGCTGGCTGCCGCAACCTCAAGGAGTACAACCTCAAGTTCGTTGAGCGCCGCCTGAATCCCAAGAAAGGCCACCGCTTCTTGCCGTTTATCGTGCTGGTAATCGACGAGCTGGCAGACCTCATGATGACGGCCGGCAAAGAGGTCGAAACGCCCATTGCGCGCCTTGCGCAGCTGGCCCGCGCCATTGGTATTCACCTCATCGTGGCTACTCAGCGCCCCAGCGTAAACGTGATTACGGGCATCATCAAGGCCAACTTCCCCTGCCGGATTTCCTTTAAGGTGACCAGCAAAATCGACTCACGCACTATCCTCGACACTGGCGGAGCCGACCAGCTCATCGGCCAGGGCGACATGCTGTTCTCGGCCGGCTCGGACCTCATTCGGGTGCAGTGCGCTTTCATCGACACGCCCGAGGTAGACCGCGTGTGCGACTACATCGGCGAGCAGCAGGGCTACCCCGATGCCTACCTGCTGCCCGAAGTAGCTGGTGCCGATGGCGACAGCGATGGCGATGCTGGCGACCTCGATTTGAGCGAGCGCGACTCGATGTTTGAGGAAGCGGCCCGCTGCATTGTGCTGCACCAGCAGGGCTCTACCTCGCTCATTCAGCGCAAGCTCAAGCTGGGTTACAACCGCTCGGGCCGCATCGTCGACCAGCTGGAACGCGCCGGCATCGTGGGCCCCTTCCAAGGCTCGAAGCAGCGCGATGTGCTCATTCCCGACGAGTACCAGCTAGAGCAGCTGCTGAACACGCTGCCCAAGTAGTTGCTAGCTACCAAGTAGCAAGTGGCAGATAAGGTCTACTTTCTGAAAAGGAAGTAGACCTTATTGGTTATAGAGCTGCTTACTAGCTTGTTGAATGGTAAATGTTACTTGTTAAATGACTTTTGGCCTCGCTTTTGCGTAAGGCAGTTTCATCCGGCCCCAACTAGCCCGGTTTTCTATTTCCCATGACTCAGAAATTTTCCCTGCTGGCGCTGGCCGCTACCCTGGCCCTGCCCGCCGCCGCGCAGCAAGACCCTAAGGCCGGTAAAATCCTCGATGCCGTTAGTGCCAAATACACTGCCCTCAAATCGTTTCAAGCGGGCTTTACCCAAACCCTGGAAAACCCAGCCGCTAAGCTGAAGCAAAACCTAAGCGGCGACGTGACCGTGAGCGGCCAGAAATATCACCTCAAGGCGAACGGCCAAGAGGTTATAAACGACGGTAAAACCACTTGGACGTACCTCAAAAACGAGAACGAGGTAAACGTTTCGGACGCTGACCCCACCAATCAGGATATGTCGCCGGCCCAGATGTACACCATGTACAAGAAAGGCTATAAGTACACCTACGTGAAGTCGCTGAAGGACGGTGGCGTAGCCAGCGACCTCATCGAGCTCTCACCGGAAGACCGTAAAAACGACGTGTTTAAGGTGCAAATTATCGTGGGCACGGCTGACAAAGCTATCCACAGTGTGAAAACCTTCAAGAAGAACGGTACGCGCACTACATTCACTCTCAAGAACTTCAAGCCAAATGTGCCCGTTACGGCCAGCACGTTCGCCTTTGACAAAGCCCAGTACCCCGGCGTGAAGGTGATAGACCTGCGGTAAGTGCACCCTAGGGCACTTGCTAGCCCCTAGGTGCCGATTTTTAACTCGCCCTGCTTCAGTCCGAAGCGGGGCGTTTTACTTTTACGGAGCGCTACTTTGGGCAAATTGCCCTAGGTTGTTATTGTCCTAATGAAAGAAGATTTCCTCCATTACGTCTGGCAGCACCAATACTTCGACAAGGGTGACCTGCGCACTACCGGCGGCGAGGAGATTCAGGTGTTGCGCCCCGGCCAGCGCAACGCCGACGCGGGCCCCGACTTTCTCAACGCGCGCCTGCGCCTGGGCGACGTGGAGTGGAACGGCTCCGTTGAAATCCATTTGCGAGCCAGCGATTGGCAGCGCCATAATCACCAAACTGACAAGAAATACGACCAGGTAGTGCTGCACGTGGTGCACGCCGCCGACGCCGACGTGCACCGCACCAACGGCAGCCTCATTCCGACCCTGACGCTGGCCTCGCGCTTGGCGCCCGACCTGCTCAGTCGCTACGAGGCCCTCATGCAGGCGCCGCCCGCTGCCGCGCTACCCTGCGCGCCCCTGCTCGGCCAAGTGCCCATGCTAGTGCGCACCATGATGACCGAGCGAGCACTGCTAGAGCGCGTAGAGCAGAAGGCTGAGACACTAGCCGCGCTGCACGAGCACCTAGGGCACGACTGGGAAGCCACGGCCTACCATGCCCTGATGGCGGCTTTCGGCTTCCAAAAAAACAGCGAGCCCCTGACCCGCCTCGCTAAGGCCGTGCCGCTTTCCCTGGTGCGCCGCCACCGCTACGACCAGCGCCAGCTCGAAGCCTTGCTGTTTGGGCAAGCTGGTATGTTGGCCGAAACCCCCGAAACCACGGCTGATGACTACCTACGCGACCTGCGGCAGGAATACGAATTTCTAAGCCACAAGTACAACCTAGAGCCCACCGCACTGGCGGCCCACGAGTGGAATTACTTGCGCCTGCGGCCTGCCAATTTCCCGGCCGTGCGGCTAGGGCAGCTGGTGGGGCTGCTGCACCGCCGCCCCGCGCTGTTTGATGCCCTACTTACGGCACAAAGCGTGCTGGCGCTCAGTGAGTTTTTTGCGAGTGCGCCGGCCCCCGCGTACTGGCAGCAGCACTTCCGGCCCGGCCGGCCGGGCAAGGTGCCGGGGCTGGGTAAAAGCAGTATTGAGCTGTTGATTATTAACGTAGTAGTGCCGCTGCGTGTGGCTTACGCCCGGCACGTCGGCCAGCACGAACTAGTCGAAAGCAGCATAACATTGCTGAGCGAACTGCCTGCCGAGCACAACCAGTACACTGACCTCTACGAGGACCTAGGCTTTGAGCACCGCACGGCCGCCGACTCGCAGGGCATACTGGCCTTGCATAAAGGCTACTGCCAGCCACGGCGCTGCCTGCACTGCGCCATCGGCGGGCGGCTGGTGGGCGGCGACTCCACGCGGCTGCGCATTAACCGATGAAGCTAGCCCTAGCTATTCTACTGAATCTGCTGGCGGCCCTGGCCCTAAGGTGGTGGCTGCGCCGCGAGTACCGCCAGGCCGAGCCGGGGCTGCGGCGCTGGCTGCTGCCGGCGCTAGCCTTGCGCATAGTGGCGGGTATGTTCCAGTATAGCTCCGACGCGCAGTTTATGCATGCCTGGGGGCAAGGATTTACGGCCCGGCTTTGGGCGCAGCCTGCGGCTGGTTGGGCTGCCTTATGGCACGGTAGTCAGGTGTGGTATGGTCCTTACACCTGGAGTGTGTATCAGTGGTCTAATACCTTATTTATCAGCAAGCTGTTGGCGCTGCTAAATCTTGCTACACTCGGCAGTTTCTGGCTGAATGGCGTTTACCTAAGCCTAGGCTGCGGCGTGGCGTGCTGGTGGCTGGTGCGCACACTGCGCCAGCTGTGGCCGGCAGCGCCGTTAGGCGCGAGCCTTGTGGCGTTCTTGCTGTGGCCTTCGGTGGTGTGGTGGTCGTCTGGTATCACTAAAGAAACGCTGGTACTGGGTAGCGGCGCTCTGCTAGTATCATTGGTAGTCAGTAGTTTGTATGGTGAAGGTGCTTGGGGGCGAAAGCGCTTAGGCTGGTGGCTCTTGCTATTGGGCCTGGCGTGGCTGCACGTGCGCCTGCGCTATTTCTTCGCCCTGCCGCTGCTGGGCAGTTTGCTAGCCCTAGCTGGGGTAGAGTGGGCCGCGCGGCGCGGTTGGCTGCGGGCTGGATGGCGCGGGCAGGGCCTAGGGCTGCTTGGAGGTGTAGCCCTAGCTGGGGCACTGATAGTGGCAGTAGGCGGCGAGCCGGTGTCACAGGCATTTGTGACCAGCCAGCTTTGGGGAAATTACGTGCACGGCATAGCCACTTCTACGGGACGCCCTCACGTGGTATATCAGGGCTTGCAGCCGACGGTGAGCAGCATGGCGATGCATTTTCCGCTGGCTGTGACCCAAGCCCTGGTGCGCCCTTGGCTGGGCGAGTCGGCGGCCTTGCGGTACGTGGGCGTTGGGCTCGAAAACCTATTAGTAGTCGGGCTACTGGTCATGGCAATTATTGCTGCGGGGCGCGGCCGGCCTGGCCGGCTGCCGGCCGCACTGGTACTGGCACTACTGCTATACTGCGTGGTATTGGCTGGCCTTACTGGCCTGAGCACGCCCAACCTAGGGACGCTGCTGCGCTACCGCACTGTGTTCTTGCCGTGGCTGCTGTGGCTGCTGCTGCAAAATGACTACGCTCGCCGCCTGCTGCGGCGGTTGGGCCTTCCCGACTGAACCAGGCCAACCCTAGGGCGGTTGCGCTGTTTACTGCTGCTTATAGCGCGTAACTTTGCTTTTTATGGAAAACCCCGTTATCATTCTCGGCGCGCAGGCCGTCGGCACGGCCGCCCTGGATGCGTTTCTCTCCAACGATGTCGTCGTGTATTGCATTCTCGACGACGACCCCAAACTGCACAACACTGAGCTGCTCGACGTGCCCGTGATGGGCAACACCGACGACGGCGAACTGCTAAAATTGCTCGGTAAGAAATGCGAAGTATTTGTAGCTACTGAAGATACCGCCAGCCGCCGCAGCCTCACCAAGATGCTGCGCGACGACTACGAGGTAGTGCCTGTCAACAGCATTCACCAACGCGCCAGCGTGTCGGCCCACGCCGAGCTAGGCCACGGCAACTACGTGGGTCCTAATGCAGTAGTGGCCGCCACGGCTAAGCTGGGCCAAGGCATTCTGGTGGGCGCTAATGCCGTAATCGAAGGCCAAGCTAACATTGGTGATTATGCCCAGTTGGGTACCGGCGCGCAAATAGGTGTGGGTGCCAGCGTAGGCGCTGGAGCATTTGTAGGAGCTGGTGCGGTGCTGGTGGCTGGTATCAAGGTTGGCGACAAAGCCCGTGTAGGCGCGGGTTCGGTTGTAGTGGCCGATGTTCCAGCCAACCAGACTGTATTCGGCAACCCGGCGAAACAGGTGTAAATTTTGTTATCAGTTGCTGGTTGTCCGTTGTTAGCGCCTAATGATAAGGCTGTAATAACGGACAACAGCGAAACTGGTAACCGACAACGAGTAACTAACCACTATGAGCTATCAAGTCCTTCTTTATTATTGCTATACGCCCATTGAAAATCCCGAGCAATTCCGCGACGAGCACCATCGACTGTGCCTCGACTTGGACTTGCGGGGGCGCATTATCGTAGCCGCGGAGGGCCTGAATGGCACCGTGTCGGGCACCCGCGAGGCGTGCGCGGGCTACATGGCAGCCGTGAAGGCCGACCCGCGCTTTGCGGCGCTAGAGTTCAAGATTGACGAAGTCGAAGCCCACACTTTCCAGAAGCTGCACGTGCGGCTGAAAGATGAGATTGTGCACAGTAGCCTGCGCCACGTGCGGCCCCACGAAAAAACCGGCCAGCACCTGACGCCTCAGGAGTTTAAGGAGCTGAAAGACCGTGACGATGTAGTAGTGGTCGATGTGCGTTCGGACTACGAGTACAACCTAGGACGCTTCAAAAATGCCGTAACGCTGGATATCGAAAATTTCCGCGATTTTCCTGACCGCGTCGAGCGCTTGCAGGAGTTCAAGGATAAGAAAATCCTGACTTACTGCACCGGCGGCGTAAAGTGCGAGAAGGCCAGCGCGTTTTTGCTAGAGCAGGGCTTCGAAAACGTGTACCAGCTCCACGGAGGCATCATCAAGTACGGGCACGAGGTAGGCGGCGAAGATTTCGACGGCCAGTGCTATGTGTTTGATGGCCGCGTAGCGGTCGACGTGAATACGGTGAACCCCACCGTGATTTCGCGCTGCCACCACTGCCAGCAGCCCTCGCCCCGCCTCATCAACTGCGCCAACCCGCACTGCAACGCCCACCTGCCGCTCTGCGAAAGCTGCGGCGAATTGCTGGCCGGCGCATGCTCGGAGGCCTGTGCGGCGCACCCCGACAAGCGGCCCTATGATGGCACGGGCACGTATCCGAAAATCAGCAACCACTACACACCGGCCCAGGGCCTGGCGTCGTATAGGGGGTAGCGCAATTTTTGTTGTTTGTCGTGCTGAACACAAGGAAGCATCTCGCGTAGTGCACTAACCTAGAATAAAAGGATTGCTGCGCCACGCAAGATGCTTCCCTGCGTTCAGCATGACACTAGTTAAGTAACAACCTAGCCCATGATTCCTGAATCCGAACTTATCCTGAACGCCGACGGCACGATTTATCACCTAAATCTGCTGCCCGACCATATCTCCGACACTATCCTAACGGTGGGCGACCCGGCGCGGGTGGCGCAGGTGAGCCGGCATTTTGATTCTATCGAGTTTGAGGGCGTGCACCGCGAGTTTGTGACGCACGTGGGCTACTACCGCGGCAAGCGCCTCACGGTGCTGAGCACCGGCATGGGCACCGATAACATCGACATCGTGATGAACGAGTTAGATGCGCTGGTGAACATCGACTTTATGTCGCGCACCGTGCGGCCGCACGAGGAGCGGATGAGCCTGCGTATCATTCGCCTAGGTACCAGCGGTAGCCTCCAGCCCGACGTGCCTGTGGGTGCGCTGCTGGCCACCCAGCACGCCGTGGGCCTCGACTCACTGATGCAGTTTTACCCGCTCATGGAAACGGGCCTCGAAACGCAGGTAGCCAAGGACTTGCAAAAGTCGCTGGACCTGCCTTTTGCGCCCTACGTGGTGCGCGGCTCCGACCTGCTGCGCGAGCAATTGGCCGGCGACTTACTTATCGGCAACACGGTCACCTGCCCCGGCTTCTATGGCCCACAGGGCCGCCGTCTGCGCCTCGACTTGCGCCAGCCCGACTACATGCAGCGCCTGCAAAGCTTCCGCCACCAAAGTCCGGAGGGGGATTTCCGCCTCTCTAACTTCGAGATGGAAACGGCTGGCTATTACGCCCTAGGGCAGTTGCTAGGCCACGAGGTGCTGAGCCTCAACGCCATCGTGGCCAACCGTGCCACTGGCGAGTTTGCCAAAGACGCGGGCGACATTGTGGACCGTCTCATTAGCCGCACGTTAGCTTTATTATAGACCGCAGCTGCAAGCGAAAAAGTCGTACGTAACGGAGACATCTGCCTCTGTTACGTACGACTTTTTCGCTTGCAGCTGCGGTCTAATTAGCTTTCTAAGCCTAACACCGCACGCAGCGGCAGGTTGATATCGCCTTTCAGTGTCAAGTAGTTGGCATGGGCAGTGAGCACCATGGCCCGCACGCGCTTGGTGTGGCCATCGGCGGTGCGGAAGAAAATCGTGGTTTTGGTGTGGTTAGTGTTGGTGAGCAGCACGGCGCGCTCAGCGTCGGCGCGTCGGCGCTTTTGTTGGTCGGGGTCTTGAGCGAGTACATCGTCGTGAACAAACTCTAATCCTGTAAGTTGTTCGCGGTCAATGGTTTCAACTGAGTCGTCGGTGGGAAGGTAGAACATGGTAGCAGAAAGAGATAAATGAAACAGTAGTAAAGCAATCACGCAAGCCTGAAGACGAGCTGAAAAAGGCCCCGAAGCCAACAGTCCTAGGTAGGTATTTGCGTTACTATGCGCCTTGAAACAGCATACGCAGGATGTAACGCTTCAGGTTTGCTAAAATTTCATCTAAAATTCATAATTGCTTTTGTCGTTATACCTCGGCGGCCAGAAATTCCATCGTGTCGATGCCATCGGCGTAGTCGGTCACACCAGGGGTCTGGGCTCGGCCAAACGGGAACGAGCCTGGGTAGCGCCCACCGGCCGACACAAGGCATTGCGTTTGGGCAGCCACGTTGGTAAGCTGGTCGAGCAGGTCAATCTCTTGAGTGTAGGTGCTGTAGTGCACCACCGAAATAGGCGACACCACCGCCTCGCGCTCAGTAAGTAGCAGGAAGCCGTTGTCGAAATGCGGCACCGCATTTACCAGCAGAATGCTCTTGTTGTAATCGTAATTATTCTGGTACTTGTGGTGGTCGAGCACGCGCTGGTAGGGCTGGAGCGCATTGAGCAGGGGCACAAAATCATAACCCTCGGGCACGTAGAGCTTACTCACGTTGCGACAGCCTAGGCCATAGTATTGAAAGATATCGGAGCCTAGTTGGGCGAGCTCTTCGGCCGATTCGTGTCCTGTGAGGATACCTAGGCTGGTGCGGTTGCGCCGGATGAGGTGCGGCTTGTTGCGGAAGTAATACTCGAAGTAGCGCGCCGTATTATCCGAGCCGGTGGCGATGAAGGCATCGGCCGCATTGAGGCGCTCCACGAACTGAATATGCTCGGCGAAAGCAGGCTCAATCTCAGTCAGCTCCTTGGCAATCCACAGCATAAGCACAGTGTCTTCTTTGCTGGGCTTGGCCAGCAGCGTGTGGCCACTAAGGAGCACGCACAACAGGTCGTGAAAGCCTACTAGCGGGATATTGCCAGCCATCACCACACCTACTTGGCGGGGCTCGGTAGGCTCGGCGGGGTAGCGGCCGGCCCACTGGCTTAGCTGGGGCTCTTGCAGCAGGTGGGCAATGCCCGCGATGGCGGCGCGCACATTGGGCAGGTCAAACCACCCGTTGCGATTGCGGGCGCGGGCCGCTAGGTCGGTGAGTTCGTCGTCGGTGAGGGTAGCGAGGCGTTGGCCTAGGGCCGCGAACGCGGCGAGGCGGGAAGCATGGTTCAGCATAGAAAAAGGGTGGCGGCAAGCCCGGATGCGACCTACCTTTGAGGGCGCAATGCAGCCGTGACTATTGTTTTTACGTACAGTCCGGCAGCTTGACTAGCAAAATTACTCATTAGTATAAGGAGACGACGGCAATGGCCATCATGATAACCGACGAGTGCATCAATTGTGGTGCCTGCGAACCGGAATGCCCCAACACCGCTATTTACGAGGGCGGCGCCCAGTGGCGCTGGGCCGATGGCACCAAGCTCAAAGAAGTAGAAACGGCTGATGGCAAGCAAGTTGGCGGCACCGACCCCCAGCGCCCGGTATCGAACGAATACTACTACATCGTGACTGACAAATGCACCGAGTGCGTAGGCTTTCACGAAGAGCCGCAGTGCGCCGCCGTGTGCCCCGTCGATTGCTGCGTAGATGACCCCGACCACCGCGAAACCCGCGAGCGCCTAACTCAAAAGCAGGCGTGGCTGCACAAAACGGCCGCGTAGTTTTTGCACGCCGCTTAGTTACACCTTCGTTTGCCAGCCTACGGGTGCGGCAAGCGAAGGTGTTTTTTGGGTAGAAGCATGAGCTAATGCAACTTGCAGCTTCATTAGCTGCGCAGTGCGTCGATGACCAACCTCAAAGGAAAGTTTTGGAAAGTAGGCCGCTGGTATGGGGCTATTTTTATCGTTTTGCTGGCTTTCCGGCTGCTATATGGCTACGTGGGCACGAGCACCGGCCGCGGCGATGACTACAGCGATGACTTCTTTAGTAGCATCGAAAACTTGCGTCGCAATTACGCCTCTGAGAAGTTTGCCCCCGAGAAAATAGCCTTGAAAAAGGATGTGGCAGCTTCGGCTAGCATCGCCTCAAACCAGAAGTTTGAGAAAACGGCTTCGGTAAAATCCAAGACTTCCGAGTTTGGACAGGACGAGAAGTTAGTTAAAGCGAAAACGTTGGCTTACAAGGCCATCATTCAATATGAGCAAAACCTAGGGCAGAAGGGCAACCGGCAAATTCACTTGTTAATAGGCGTACCCCCGGCCATGTTCGATAAGTTTTACCAGGAAATTCAGCAAATAGGCTCAGTAAAAGCCACGGAAATTACCAAAGTTGATAAAACCAACGAGTATCGGCAGCTCAACGCGAAGAAGGTTTCGATTGAGAAAACGCTGCAATCGCTAAATGAGCTAAAATCGAAGGGCGGGCAAATTGCCGATTTTGTGTCGCTCAACGACAAAATTTTGGAGATAGAAGAGAAGCTGCAGGAGCTAGGCGTAGAGCTTGGCAACTTCGACGCAGAGAATGAATTCTGCACGGTTAAATTCTCGCTTTACGAAGGCGCAACTGAGAAAAGCATTAGTTTCATTCACCGGCTGAAAGTAACTTTGGAGTGGACTATCAAGTACTTCGCAATCCTGGTTTTCGCTTCGCTAGGACTGTCGGTTACAATTTTCGTTTTGCTGCTCATTGCCGACAAACTTAAGCTGCTTACGGCGATAACCAACAACTTGCCTCAAGAGTAAGGACGCTAGCACGATTGTCAAAAGAGTTTTCGCTGGTCGTCCTGCTCAGCCGCCAGCAGCAACAGAAATTCCTCGCGCGACACTTCTTCCGCGCCCAGCGCTGCCATGTGCGGCGTCAGCTGCTGAATATCGAAGAAGCTAGCACCATGCGCCCGCAGGTGCTCGGCCAGCGCTAGCACCGCCAATTTGGAAGCATTAGGCTGGTGGTGAAACATGCTTTCGCCCGCAAACACGCCCTGCACGGCCACGCCGTAGAGGCCACCCACCAGTTCGGGGCCGTCCCAAACTTCCACGCTGTGCGCGTGGCCGGCGGCGTGCAGTGCCTCGTAGCCGTGCACTAGCTGTGGCGTTATCCAGGTGCCGTCCTGGCCGGGGCGGGGCTGCGCCTGGCACGCCCGCATCACCTGCCCAAAGGCCTGGTCGAAGCTGATGCGCCATGGCGACTGTCGCTGCGCCCGCGCTAGGCTGCGCCCCACGTGCAGCTTACTCAGGCGCAAAATGCCCCGCCTAGGTGGGCAGAACCAGGCCAGCGGCCACCCCGGCACCGGCCACGGAAAAATGCCCTGCGCGTATGCCGCTAGCAGGTTTTCGACGGTAGGCTGGCCACCTAGGAGCAATAGGCCGTCGAGGTCGTCGCGGGCGGCGGTAGGTGGGGGGAAGGTGAGGGGCATTAGACGTTTTTTAGTACTTCGATAACCCCCTCGTATTCTGGCAAATAAAAGCCATTAGAAAGCTTTTTGTAATAGTTGCGATATTTTTCTTCGAGTTTAGAATAGTGTGGATTATCGACAAGTTTGGCAAGGATGATTCCCAGGTTGCCCTCGTACTTAGGTCCGGAAAAAATACTTTTTCTAATTTCAATATTTACTTCTTTATCAAGCTCTTCTAAGCTGCTGTACTTTCCAAAAAATGGAATTGCTACGTTGTTAAATAAGTAAAGCAGCCTATGAAAGGAGGGAAGAATATCTGTTTCACTAGCCAAGGTGAGTCGGTAGCTATTTCCATCATTATAGAAGTTTTCCAAGGCAATACCAATAGTAGGAGTTGTTTTGTGATACTTAGCTTCAAAATAGGATGCTTTGTGGTAAATCTCTTCCACTAAATTCCTGCGTAGCAACACTCCTGAATTTATCTCCCATCCTTCACTACGCGTGAGAAAGATGAGTTGAAACTTCTCCCAGCCATCTTTTAGTCTGTTTGTGAACTCCGCTTGAGCCTTATTGAGCACAAAGCCAGCAGGCTTTAATTCTAGCGCCAAGAGGTCTAGTAGTGAGTTGCGGAGTTCGCGATTAGTCATTTTATGAAAGGACAAGCTGCTGACAAAAGTAAGCGCTTGAAAAACCTCTTTATACCACCAACCCAGCCCGCCGTACTTTTGCCAGCTAGTAGCCGCCAATCCTAGTTATGTCTCTCGCCAAAACCTATTCGCCCGCCGACGTTGAAGCCAAATGGTACCAGCGCTGGCAGGAGCAGGGCTTTTTCAAAGCCACCGTCAACCCTCGCAAGCAGCCCTACACCATCGTGATTCCGCCGCCCAACGTGACGGGCGTGCTGCACATGGGCCACATGCTCAACAATACCATTCAGGACGTGCTGGTGCGCCGTGCCCGCATGCAGGGCAAGGAAGCTTGCTGGGTGCCTGGTACCGACCACGCCAGCATCGCCACCGAGGCCAAGGTAGTGGCTATGCTCAAGGAGCAGGGTATCGAGAAGAAAGATATTAGCCGCGAGCAGTTCCTGGAGCACGCCTTTGCTTGGAAAGACAAGTACGGCGGCATCATCCTGGAGCAGCTCAAGCAGCTCGGCGCCTCCTGCGACTGGAGCCGCACGCGCTTCACGATGGAGCCCAAGCTGACCGAGGCCGTGCTGCGCGTGTTCGTGGACTTGTACCGCAAGGGTCTGATTTACCGCGGTGTGCGCATGGTAAACTGGGACCCGCGCGGCGGCACCGCCATCTCCGATGAGGAAGTGATTCCGAAGGACACGATGGCCAAGATGTACCACCTGCGCTACGAGGTAGTGGGCCAGCCCGGCCGCTTCCTCACGGTGGCTACCTCGCGCCCCGAAACCATCATGGCCGACGTGGCCGTAGCTGTGAACCCCACCGACCCGCGCTACCAAGACCTGGCCGGGCAGCGCGTGCGCATTCCACTCCTAGGTCGCGAAATTCCGGTTATTCAGGACGACTACGTGGCCGTAGATTTCGGCACGGGCGCGCTGAAAGTAACCCCGGCGCACGACCTCAACGACTATGAAATCGGCCTGCGGCACAACCTGCCGGTGCTCGATATCCTGGCCGACGACGGCACGCTGAATGAGAAGGCCGAGCTGTACGTAGGCCAGGACCGGTTTGCGGCCCGCCGCAACATCGTAGCCGATTTGCAGGAAGCTGGGCTGCTCGATAAAATCGAGGAGTACGCCAGCATCGTGCAAACCTCGGAGCGCACCGGGGCCGTGATTGAGCCTAAGCTCAGCTTGCAGTGGTTCCTGAAAATGGAGCACCTGGCCAAGCCCGCGCTCGAAGTCGTGGAGAACGACACCATCAAGCTGCACCCGCCCAAGTTCAAGAACACCTATCGGGTGTGGATGGAAAACGTGCGCGACTGGTGCATCTCGCGCCAGCTGTGGTGGGGGCAGCGCATTCCGGCCTACTACCTGCCCGATGGCTCGTTTGTGGTGGCCCTCACGACGGAGGAGGCCCTAGGGCTGGCCCGCGAGCAAAGTGGCAACCACGACTTGCAAGCCAGCGACCTGCGCCAAGATGAGGACGTGCTCGATACTTGGTTTTCGTCGTGGCTGTGGCCCATCTCGGTGTTCGATGGCTTCGAAGACCCGGACAACGCCGACATCAATTATTTCTACCCCACCAACGACTTGGTGACGGGGCCGGACATCCTCTTTTTCTGGATTGCCCGTATGATTATGGCCGGGCTGGAATTCCGCAAGGAAATCCCGTTCCGCAACGTATACCTGACTGGTATTGTGCGCGATGCGCAGGGCCGCAAGATGAGTAAGCAACTCGGTAACTCGCCCGACCCGCTCGACCTCATCCGCGACTTCGGCGCCGATGGTGTGCGTACCGGCCTGCTGTTCTCAGCCCCGGCCGGCAACGACCTGCTCTACGACGAGAAGCTGATTCATCAGGGCCGCAATTTCAACAACAAGCTCTGGAACGCCTTCCGCTTAGTGAAAGGCTGGGAAGCCGACAGCAACCTGCCCTTTGCCAACGCGCAGGCCGTGAAGTGGTTTGAGGCAAAGTTGGCCGAGGCCATCGTGGTCATTGATGAGCACTTCGACAAGTTCCGCATCAGCGATGCGCTGCTGACGGTGTACAAGTTGGTGTGGGACGACTTCTGCTCGTACTACCTCGAAATGGTGAAGCCCGCTTATCAGCACCCCATCGATGCCGAAACGCTGCGCGCCACCGTGGGCTTCTTGGAAACGCTGCTCAAGCTGCTGCACCCGTTCATGCCCTTCATCACCGAAGAGCTGTGGCACGAGCTGGCCGAGCGCGGCCCCAAAGACTACGTGTGCGTAGCGCACTGGCCCAAAGCCACTGCGCCCGCCGACAGCGCCACCACGCTGGCCGAAATGGAGCGCACCCTCGCCATCGTGGCTGGCGTGCGCAACGTGCGCAACCAGAAGAACATCGGCCCCACCAAGCAGGTGGACCTAGCCGTGAAAACGGACGCCCCTGCCGAGGTGCAAGTTTACGCCAGTCTCATCAGCAAGCTGGCTAACCTCAGCGACTTGTCGTTTGTGAGCGAAGCGCCGGCCAGCGCCGTGGGCTTCGTGCAGGGCAGCACCGAGTTTTTTGTGCCGCTCGACATACAGGTAGACCCCGCCGCCGAGCGCGCCCGCGTCGAAAAGGAGCTGGAATACGCAAAAGGCTTCCGCGACTCGGTGAATAAAAAGCTAGGCAACGAGAAGTTCGTGGCCAACGCCAAGCCCGACGTGCTGGAGCGCGAGCGCCAAAAGCTGGCCGACGCCGAAAGCAAAATCACGGCGCTGGAGCAGGCCCTAGGTGCCCTGTAACCTAAGCATGCTTCTTAACGGAGTATCCCCATCATACAGGCCCAGGCGCTGTGTGATGGGGATATTTGCTTTGAGTCTAGCCCTTTTATAGTGAGAGCTCAAAAGTAAAAAATAAGACGTAAGAACGAATTAATAGTCGTTTATTTGGGCTTACCAACTTTGATTCTGCCCATGGACGTACTACCTACTCTTTGGCTGGGCTGCCTAGGTACGCTGGCGACCCTCGCCGCGCAGGCACAGGCCACTACTACCACGACTATGCCCCAACCACCGGTGGCCACCATCAAGGCCAAGCAGCTCGTGTCGCCCAACGGCACGCGCACTGATAACTACTACTGGCTCAACGAGCGCGAAAACCCGCAGGTGCTCGACTACCTCCGGGCCGAAAATTCCTACTTCGACCAGCAGATGGCGCCCGTGAAGGGCCTAGAGGAGAAGCTGTTTCAGGAAATGCGCGGCCGCATTAAGGAAACCGACCAGTCGGTGCCCTACCGCGACAATGGCTACTACTACTACACCCGCTACGAAACGGGCGGTGAGTACCCGCTCTACTGCCGCAAAAAGGGCAGCCAGCAGGCGCCGGAAGAAATTCTGCTCAATGGCAATGAGATGGGTAAGGGGCACACCTACTTCGCCATTGGGGGCTATGAGGTGAGCGATAATAATGAGCTGCTGGCTTACAGCACCGACATTGTGAGCCGCCGCCTTTACACAGTGCGCTTCAAAAACCTGAAAACCGGTACCTTATACCCAGAGGAGATTGCTAACGTGGAGGGAGCTGGCGTGTGGGCAGCCGATAATAAGACGTTCTTTTACGCCAAAAAGGACGTGAACACGCTCTTGCCTTACCAGATATACCGCCACACCCTAGGTACCGACCCGAAGCAGGATGCACTGGTGTACGAGGAAAAAGACAATACTTTTTACACGCACATCAGCCGCAGCAAGTCAAAGAAATACTTGCAAATCTCGCTCACTAGCTCGCTCTCCTCGGAAGTGCGCTACCTCGATGCGAGCAAGCCGGCCGGCGAATTCAAGGTGTTTTTGCCCCGCGAAACCGACCATCTGTACGAGGTGGAAGATGCCAACGGGCAGTTCTACGTGCGTACCAACTACCAGGCGCCGAACTTCCGCATCGTGAGCACACCGCTGACCAACACGGCCAAGACAGCGTGGAAGGACGTAATTCCGGCCCGCTCCGAAGCGTTCATTGCCGGCATGGAGCTGTTTAAAGACTACCTCGTGCTGAATGAGCGCAAGGACGGCCTGCTGCAACTGCGCGTGATTCGGTGGCAGGATAAAAAGGATGAGTATTTGAAGTTCAATGAAGTAGCTTATACGTCGAGCATTGGTGCTAATCCAGAATTTGACACCCAGCAGCTACGCTTCAACTATACGTCGTTTACTACGCCGACTTCGACCTACGACTATAATATGGCCACTCACCAGCAGACGCTGCTGAAGGAGCAGCCGGTCCTAGGTGGCTTCAACAAGAGCAATTACACCGAAGAGCGCCTCATGGTGAAGGCGCGGGATGGCAAGTCTATTCCTGTGTCTATCGTTTACAAAAAAGGCTTTAAGAAGGACGGCAACAGCCCGGTGCTTCAATACGCCTACGGCTCCTACGGCGCATCGATGGACCCCACCTTTTCGGCTGCGCGCCTGAGTTTGCTCGACCGCGGCTTTGCCTACGTGCTCTGCAATATCCGGGGCGGGCAGGAACTGGGCCGCCAGTGGTTTGAGGATGGCCGCATGCTGCACAAAATCAACTCGTTCAACGATTTTATCGATTGCTCGGAGTATCTAGTTAAGCAGAAATACACCTCGCCTGCCAAGCTTTTCGCTATGGGTGGCAGCGCCGGCGGCTTGCTGATGGGTGCGGTCGTGAACATGCGCCCCGACCTCTACAAAGGTGTTATCGCGGCCGTGCCGTTTGTAGACGTGGTTACAACCATGTCGGATGAGAGCATTCCGCTCACTACCGGCGAGTACGACCAATGGGGCAACCCTGCCCAAAAGCAATACTACGACTACATGCTCTCGTACTCGCCCTACGATAACGTGAAGGCGCAGGCTTACCCTAATATGCTCGTTACTACTGGCTTGCACGACTCGCAGGTGCAGTACTTTGAGCCGGCTAAGTGGGTGGCCAAGCTGCGCGCTACCAAGACCGATAAGAACCTGTTGCTCATGCACACCGACATGGAGGCGGGCCATGGCGGCGCGTCAGGCCGCTTCAAGGCCCTGCACGATGTAGCGCGGCAATATGCGTTTATGCTGCTTTTGCTAGGTGAAAAATCATAGAGTAAAGCGGAGATTACTCCGACTTACTTTATAACGGAAGGCGCGGTGGTCCCTTGGGCCTCCGCGTTTTTTTCGTCGGCACTCAGCTGGTTTTGAAGCTGAAAGGTGACTTGTTGGCAGTCATTGAAGTGCTGCTGCGCTTCTTTCAGCGCGGCCTCCGTAGCGCTGAGGCGCTGGTAGAGAAACCCAATGAGACCTAGGGAGACGACCAGAGCTGCGATAAAAAGGATATTTTTCATGAATAATTGAGGCCGCATCAAAAACGTCTGTCATGCTGAGCCTGCGAAGCATCTTTTCATGGTTGAGATAACCTAGCGTGAAAAGATGCTTCGCAGGCTCAGCATGACAGACGTTTATGGAGCCTTTTTTGAGAAGTTAAATCGTCGTGTTTGGGTCGAACTGCTCGAGGTAGTCGGCCACTTTACGCACAAACAGGCCACCTAGGGAGCCATCGACTACGCGGTGGTCGTAGCTGTGGCTCAAGAACATAAAGTGCCGCACGCCAATGAGGTCACCCTGGGGCGTTTCGATTACGGCGGGCTTTTTCTTGATGGCACCCACGGCCATGATGGCTACCTGCGGCTGCATGATGATGGGCGTGCCCATGACGTTGCCAAACGAGCCCACGTTGCTCAGCGTGTAGGTGCCGCCCTCTAGGTCAGCGGGGGTGAGCTTGTTTTGGCGGGCGCGGTTAGCTAGGTCATTCACCTTCTTGGTCAGGCCGTTCAGGTTGAGCTGGTCGGCGTTGTGAATGACCGGCACGATGAGGTTGCCCGACGGCAGCGCCACGGCCACGCCTACATTGATGTCGCGCTTCTTAATGATGTAGTCGCCATCGACCGACACGTTGATGGCCGGGAAATCCTGAATGGCACGGGCCACAGCCCACACAAAGAGCGGCGTAAAGGTCAGGTTTTCGCCGGTGCGCTTCTTGTAGGCGTCCTTGTGCTTGTTGCGCCAGTGCACCAGCTCGGTCACGTCGGCTTCCACGAAGCTTGTCACGTGCGGCGAGATGCGCTTGGAGTCAACCATGCGTTGCGCAATCATTTTGCGCATGCGGTCCATCTCCACCAGCTCCTGGTTGCCCGATACCAAGGGGGCGGGCTTAGCAGCGGGGCTAGGTGCCTGGGGCTTGGCGGCTGGCTGCGGTGTGGGCTCTTGGTTCTTGGGACGGGCCGCGGGCGCCGGCGGGGCGGGCGCCTCTGCAACTGGTGCGGGAGGCACAGGAGCTGCTGAAGCAGGAGCGGGCGCTGGAGCTGGGGCGGCTGTTGGCACCAAGGGCTTTTTACCAGCAGCCACATAGTCCAGAATATCTTTTTTAGTCACGCGGCCTTCCTGGCCGGTGCCGGGCAGGCGCTCTAGGTCGCTCATGCTCACGCCTTCTTCGCGGGCGATGCTGAGCACTAGTGGCGAGTAAAAGCGGCCGGCCTGCACGGGGTGCTCGTCGGAGGCAGGAGCTGCTGGGGCGGGCACCCCCACCGGAGAGCCAGGGCTGGGCAGGTAGGGCACATCGGCGGGGCCGGGAGGCGCCGTGGGCAGCGGCGGAATATTGTCGGGGTCGGCTACGGGCGGGTTAGCGCTGGCTTCTTCCAGGTCGTTGTTTTCCTCCAACGGCGAGGGGGCTGCGGCGCTGGCGTCCGTTTCGATGCGCGCAATGGGGGCGCCTACGGCCACTACTTCGCCTTCTTGCACCAGTATTTCGGCCAGGGTGCCGGCGTGCAGGGCGGGTACTTCGGTATCTACTTTGTCAGTAGCTACTTCTAGCACCGATTCGTCTTGCTCGATGGCATCGCCAACTTGCTTGAGCCATTTGAGTACGGTGCCTTCCATGATGGATTCGCCCATCTTGGGCATCGTCATTTCCACTCGGGCCATAAAAAAGGTCGGGGGGATTAAGAGAGTAGAGTGGGAGGGAGCTTGTGGCCACAAAGGTAGCCGTAAAGTGAACCGGGTTTGATATGCCAAGGTTGGCGTGGCCCCTACGACGACTGCTACCTTGCGTTACCGCGGGATGCTAGCTGAGCAGCAGCATTATTAAACGCTTATGCGCTAGATGATAAAGAGGATATTCATCGCGGTAGCTGACTAATCTTTATAAATACCTACTTGTGGGTATTGGATAGCATCAGCACTTGTTGTTGCTTTGTGCGTTGTCTCGGCTTTGTGCTATAAATCAGCGCTATGGTGCAATGTGTCGAGCGGTATTACTTCTATTCCGCCCATCTATGAAAACAGATTTACCATCGTATCCACACTGGTCATCCCCAGTAGTATGGCACACCTCGGCAACGTCGGCCCCCATTTGGGGCACCGTATCGGTGTCGCAGTTGCCGGTGCGGGTGCTGCCGCAGCCTCTACCGGGCTGCCAGCTACAGGTGTTGCTACGCATCTGAATGCCGGTTGCTAGCACATAGCCTTGTACATAAGGTATTTATTGCAAGGTGATTACCCAAATGCCCCTCGGCTAGCGCTGCCGCTAGCCGAGGGGCATTTGGCTTGGCAGCAGGGCCACAGTAAAACCTAGGAATGGCGAAGGGAGAAGTTGGCGGGGGTTAGGTCTGGAAAATTGGGCAGTTAGTCGGGATATCACGGGTATACGCCCGTAGTTTTTCCGCGTCGGTCATTTTCGGCCAGGGGTTTGCATAAGTCGGGTCAAGCAGCGATAAGTAATGCGTAGCTGATGCAAATGATTGTTTGCCAATTTCTTGCATAGAAACGTGTTGCTAAATACCTACTCGCAGTTTTAACTCCATTCTTCCACTTCTTAGTAATCTTTTTTCGTGAAAAAGTTCTTGTTGCCCCTGCTCGCCGTTGTTGCCATCTCTTTTAGCGCAGCCGCTCAAACCACCCCGCCCCAAAAAGGCGACCACCCCCGCCGCTCGCCCCAGGAAATGGCCGGCCACCAAGCCAAGCGTCTCAGCAAAGAGCTGAGTCTAAGTGCCGACCAGTCGGCTAAAGTAGAGCAGATTATGGCGGCCCGCGCCCAGGAGATGCAGGCCCTGCGCGCTGACGCCAGCGCCCGCCCCACCCGCGAGCAAATGCAGGCCAACCGCGCCAAGTACGACGACCAACTCAAGCAAGTACTGACGCCCGACCAGTTTGCTAAGTACACCACCCTAGCCGCCAACCGCCGCCACCACGGTCACGGTATGCAAGACGGTAAGCTGAAAGCCAAGGATGGCAAAATAAAAGTGAAAGCTAACTCGACCGCCAGCTAAGCTTGTTTGCCACACAAAAAAGGCCACTCCTGAGTAGGAGTGGCCTTTTCTTTTTTATAACCTAGGCGGCCTAATCTATTCAAGCTTAGCCTTAGTCAGCCTGCCGCAGGCGTATCCTGTGAAATCTATTCCGCAATCTATTTGCCGCCGAGCATGAAGCCCACATAGGCCTGAAAGGCGGAGTTGCGGGCATTGCGGAAATCATTGTTGCTGTAGCCTTCCTTGGCAAAATCGGTAAAGGCGCCATTGTAGCGCAGCCCGACTAGGAAGCCAGACTCAGACTGGAAGCCTAGGCCTGCGGCGTAGCCCAACTCGCTACGCTTCACCCGGTCGAGGTCAGAAGTCTGTGAGCTGACAGAACTTACGGTATTGCCGTTCAGGGTCTGGGTGCGGTTGTTGCTGATATTCAGCAAGTAGCTATACTGGGGGCCCGCTTCGAAAAATATGCCGCCCGTCTTAAGGCGTAGCAACAAGGGAATATCAAGGTAATCGTAGCGCACGTTGCCCGTGTTGCGGATGGTGTTGTTAGCAAACGTGTACTGCTGGTCGGCATACTTGAAACCCTTCTGCGAGTACAATGCTTCGAGCTGAAGAGCTAGAAAGTCATCGGCCACCAGCCCTAGGTTAAGAATGGCGCCGCCCTGAAAGCCAAAGCGGTTTTTGTATTGGTCCTGCTGCACGAGGTCACCCGAAAGGTTCGAGAGGTTGGCACCAGCCTTGAGGCCAAAGCGAACCGATTGGGCATGAGCGGTCGGGGCCGCAGCCGCTACTGCCAACGCAACAGCAGCAGTGCTAAAAAGTAGTTTTTTCATGACTTGCCTTACGAATAAATGCCAGGAGTGGATGAAAAATTGCTGTCTTAAAATAGCCCCGTGGTATGTTTACGGCCACTAGGCCCGTGCTTAAGTGGCTTTTTGCTGTGGTGCCGGGCGGCCGGGTTGCCACGGTGCAAAAAGCTAAACAAGCCCCGCTGCTCGCGGCTGTGGTAGCGGTAGGTGGCGTATACCGGCACGTAGTCGCCCTGGCTGGGGCGGTGGCGCCGAAAGCCCCGGCCACGCCAGGTAGTCGAGGCGCTTTCGGTAGGAGCGGCTACGGCGGCAGTGGCTAGCAAGCCGATGATACCGCTGATGAAGAGGGCAGTCCGTAACATAACAAGAGCAGAATGAAAGGAGAGAAAAGCAGCTGACCAAGCCAGCGGTAGCGCCCTGCTACGCTGCTCCTAACTCCAAGCACGTGCCAATTAGTATACCTAGGGCAGAAACCTGCTGGTTAGCGCGCCCGTCTAACCGGCTCACCCTCGCCCCGCGTGCCCATGAGCCTTTGGCAAATTATTCGGCGTCTGCTGCCCTTCGTGCGGCCCTACCGCTCGCTGGTTATTAGTACGTTGCTGCTCACGCTGGTGGGCTCGCTGGCCGCGCAGGTCAACCCGTTTGTGCTGCGCTACACCGTGGACACGGTGCAGGGCTTGCTCAACCGAGGCCAGGGCCTGGCCGAAGGTTGGCACATGCTGCTGTGGGTGAGCGGCTTGCTGCTCGGCAAGGAGTTGATTAACACCGGTATCACCTTTGGGCAAAAGTATTACGGCGAGAAAATCCGCATTAGCGTGTCGGGGGCACTGGCCGAGGCGGCGGTTACCAAAATCCTAGGGTACGAATTGGGCTTTTTTTCGGAGGGTGGCAACCAGACTGGCAAGCTGCAAACCCGCATTGACCGCGGTGTGGAGAGTTTGATGAAGCTGGTGCAGAACTTCTTTATCGACATTCTCCCGCTCTTCGCCAATGCCATCGTGGCGCTGGTCGTCATGTTTTTTGCCAATAAGTGGGTCGGTATGGTAGCGCTAGCCGTGCTGCCCGTGTACTTCTGGCTGAGTTACCGGCAGGCCGACCGCCTCAACGGCACTCGCCGCAACCTGCGTAGCCTGCGAGAGGAGAAAAACCACGGCCTTATCAGCATCATCGATAGCATCGTGGTGATAAAGAGCTTCGTCCGCGAAGCCTACGAGGGCGACAAGCAACTAGCGGTGCAAGACCGGCTGGAGGAAGCCCAACTCTCGACGCGCAGAACCAACTTCCGCTATGATGGCCTTAAGACCTTCGTGGAGCAAATAGGGGTGGTGGCCATCATCGTACTCACGGCTTACCTCGTGTTGGATGGGCAGATTAGTATTGGGGCGATAATGTTCCACATACTTTTATTCAACAACGTGTCAGCGCCCATCCGGCAACTGCACCGCATCTACGATGAGATGAACGAGGCGCTGACCTACGCCGAAGGCTTCTTCGCCATCCTCGACGCCGACGACCAGACCGAGCGCCCCGGCCCGTTGCGCCCAGCGCACCTCTACGGCCGCTTCGAGCTGCGCCATGTCGATTTTACCTACCCCAGCGGCACGGCCGCCCTGCACGATGTGAGCATGACCATCGAAGCCGGCAAAACCACCGCGCTCGTGGGCCTCAGCGGCGCGGGCAAAAGCACAATTATCAACCTGCTCTGCGAGTTCTACCGCCCCAACGGCGGTACCGTGCTGCTCGACGGCCAGCCCTTGAGTGAGTATGACACCCACGCCCTGCGCCAGCAAATTGGGCTGGTGCTCCAGAAAAACCACATTTTCAAGGGTACCATCGAGGAAAATATCCGCTACGGTAATTTCGCCGCCACCCAGGCCGAGATTGAAGCCGCCGCCCGCCAAGCTTACCTCCACGACCAGATACTAGACCTGCCTAGGGGCTACCAAAGTGATGCCCAGCAGCTAAGCGGCGGGCAGCAGCAGCGCATCGCCATCGCCCGGCTGTTCCTCAAAAACCCGCCCATCATCTTCCTCGACGAGCCCACCGCTAGCCTCGATGCCATCGCCACCGAGCAAATTAAAAACAGCCTCGACGCCATCAAACAGGGCCGCACGGTGGTCATCATCTCCCACAGCCTCGCCCAAATCGTGGATTCGGACTGCATCTACGTGATGAAAAAAGGCGAAATGGTGGAAAGCGGCACCCACCTGCAACTCTACGAAAAGCGCGGCACCTACCGCGAGATTTTCGACGCCTCGGCACGTAGTCTTAATATTGAGAAATTGGCCAAGACCATGGCCGACGATGGCGACGAGGTGCTGGATACGGCGCTGTGAAATGGATAACTATAAGTAGCTATATTTACCATTGATAATCAAACGAGTGTCTTATGTCGCGTAGCCTTCCAACCGAGTTCGCAATAAATATGAATCTAGATAGAATGATGATAATACAGCAGTCAGACCTAGGTTCAGTTAATGACCTGGATTATTTTACGCCAGACTCACCATGTCATATATATTTTGTTTGCAGGCGGCCAAGAATCTCTATAGATAAAAGTGGTTTTTTTATGCAGAATGGTTATCTGCATTTTGAATTTAAGATTCAAAGAGAGGATAAATTTGATTCTCTTAAAGTAGTAATTCCTAATCATTGGTATTCTCCTGATTTGAGAATAGATACTAAATACCCTTATAATGCTTTTGAAATAATAGTTAATGGTCAAATTGAACTCAAGGCTAAAGCTGCTGTATTTCTGCAGTCAATGCCATTTACTCAGGATAGGGAATTCCTTGATTTAGAAGTTCTTTATATAGGCCAGTCGTATGGTGTGGATGGTGCAAGAACAGCTCCTGATAGATTAAAAAGCCATTCTACTTTACAAAACATTTATTCAGAAGCTATTATAAATAATCCTGATAGTGAGATATGGCTTGCCTTGGCTTCTTTCGAACAAATTAACTTAATGTTGTTTGATGGCAGAACTAAATTTACTGACCAAGAGCTTGAAGAAGATTCAATAAGATTCAATAAGATTCAAAGAGGTATATAATACTTTGAATTATGAGGGAGTCAATGAGCAGCAAAGAATTAATTTCACAGAGGCCGCTTTGATTAAGTATTTTGAGCCTCCTTATAATAAAATATATAAGGATTCGTTTCCTAATCCTGCTCACTCAACTTATTCTCAATGCTACGATCTTAATATAAATTCTGTTTGTATTGAAATGCAAACTTACGAAACAGTTCGCTGCGCTTTTTATTCAAATAAGGTCAAAAGAGCTCCCTGGAATATGGAGCAATTCCCCCTTCATTCAGTTGAAGATAGAAGGAATATGTTTGATGTATCTTCTTATATCTGATAGTAGCTACATAATTTGTTTGAGTTTTAGCTAGTTATACGAAAAGTGGTGAATATAAATCTAGAAATACTATGACAATCGACCTAGCAGGCATCAATACCAAGGTTGCTATTCATCAGGCATTCAAGCAGCATCTAGGGTTTCCCGACTGGTACGGCCCGAGCTGGGATGCGCTGTGGGACGCCATTATCGCAGTGGTGGAGATGCCGGATGAAGTAGTACTGCTGAACTGGCAGGAATTTGCTGAGGCTTGCCCTAAGGATATGCAGATACTGCGGCAAATCATCCATGACTATGCCGAGGAAATGCCCACTAAGCGTATCGTACTGGCTTCTTGAGTGGACCTAGGGAGCCTCGCAAGTCGCTTCCTAGGTGATATTATACTATAGGCAACACTGGGCTAGCGCCTGCAAGAGCGGCCCAACCGACTGAGCGTCTTGAAAGGCTACGCACTGCGTAAGCGTCACGGACGAGCCATTGGCCACCCGCAGCGGGCGCGTGACAACCCGTGGCATTGTCCCCATGTCAAAGAAAGACGGTACGAAGGCCACGCCGATACCTAGGCCCACGAAGTGGCCGAGCAGCTCCAGCGACGAAGCTTCTTGCATAATGGCGCCCTGCCGGCTAAAGCCGGCGCGCTGGCAGAGCTGCTCAATCTCGTCGTAGACCGGGTGCAGGTTGCGGCTGATTTCCACCCATTTCTCGTGCGCCAGCTGCTCTAGCAGCACCGCCTCGGCTGCGGCCAGCGGGTGCGTAGCGGGCAGGGCCACTACTAGTTCACCCTGTCCAAAGGTCCGCGCCGTGAGAGCTGGGTGCAGCAGCGGTAGCATGGTGAGGCCCACGGCGATGCGGCCAGCGGCCAGGGCGTGTTGTACCGCCTGGTAATTAGGAAACTCGTGCAGCTGAAACTGCACCTCGGGGCAGTTCTGGGCAAAGCACTGCATGATGCCCGCCAGGCGCTCGGGCCGCAATAGCTGATAGTAACCTAGGCCTAGGGTCTGCGGCTGGGCCCCCGCGAGCCGCACCGCCTCGATGGCCTCTTGGTGCAATTGCAGTAGGCGCTGGGCTTCGGCTAAAAATACCGCTCCGGCTGCCGTGAGCACCACCCGCCGCTGGCGCTGGCGCTGGTGTTGGTCGAACAGCGCCACCTGAAGCTCCTTTTCCAGCAGCTGAATTTGCTGGCTGAGCGCGGGTTGCGAAACGCACAGCTTATCGGCAGCCCGGCCAAAATGCAGCTCCGTGGCCACCGCAGTAAAGTACCGTAACTGTCGAAATTCCATGCGCTAAGGTAATAAGAAATACTTATCAGCCTTATCACAAACTGATATTGGACAATGCCCTAGGCCGAGCGCTAATATTACGGCACCTAGCTCACCTCATTTCTCCCACCCGCCATGGAACCCCAAGTAGCCCAAGAGCTTAAGCAGCGCGCTGCTACCGATTTTCTGCCCCTGCTCGGCACCGACCACCTCGAGCTGTATGTCGGCAACGCCAAGCAGGCAGCCTATTACTACAAGGCCGCGTTTGGCTTCCAAACAGTAGCCTACGCTGGCCCCGAAACGGGGGTGCGCGACCGCGCCAGCTACGTGGTGCAGCAAGGCAAAATCCGGCTGGTGCTCACCACGGCAATGCACTCCAACCACGTCATCGCCGAGCACGTGCGCCAGCACGGCGACGGCGTTAAAATCCTGGCTCTGTGGGTCGATGATGCCTACGCGAGCTACGAGCAAACCATGGCCCGCGGCGCCCGCAGCTACCAAGAGCCCCGCACGCTCACCGACGAGCACGGCGAGGTGCGCACGGCCGGCATCTACACCTACGGCGAAACGGTGCACCTTTTCGTGGAGCGCAAAAACTACCACGGCGCCTTCCTGCCCGGCTACGCCGCTCAAACGTCGGCCTTCAACCCCGCGCCCGCAGGCCTGCTCTACGTAGACCACTGTGTGGGCAACGTGGGCTGGAACCGCATGAACGAAGCCGTGAAGTGGTACGAGGATGTAATGGGCTTCACCAACATCTTGAGCTTTGACGATAAGCAGATTACTACCGAGTACTCGGCCTTAATGAGCAAGGTGATGAGCAGCGGCAACGGCTACGTCAAGTTTCCCATCAACGAGCCGGCCGAAGGTAAGAAAAAGTCCCAGATTGAGGAATACCTCACGTTCTACGAAGGCGAGGGCGTGCAGCACATCGCAGTGGCTACCAACGACATCATTAGCACCGTGCGCGAGTTGAAAAGCCGCGGCGTGGAGTTCTTGAACACCCCCGACAGCTACTACGACAACCTGCGGGCGCACGTGGGCGACATTGATGAAGACGTGGAGGCCCTGCGTAGCCTGCGCATCATGGCCGACCGCGACGAGGAGGGTTACCTGCTCCAGATATTCACGAAGCCGGTCGAAGATCGACCCACGGTCTTCTTCGAAATCATCCAGCGCAAGGGCGCCCGCAGCTTCGGCGCCGGCAATTTTAAAGCCCTGTTCGAGAGCTTAGAGCGCGAGCAAGACCGGCGCGGCAACCTGTAGTCTGGCCGGTTGCACTACGTCAGCGCCGACCTAGCAAGCCCGGCCGGGTTTCCTAGGTCGGTTGCGCGTTCTTTTTTATTGCCTAATCCACTAGTTCGTTTTTCCATGCCTATCTATCATAAGCTTGGGCAGGTGGCGGCCACGCGCCACACGGTGTTTGAGAAGCCCGGCGGGGGGCTCCATTACGAGCAGCTATTCGGCACGATTGGCTTCGAGGGCATGTCGTCGCTGCTATACCACCTGCGCCCGCCGACGGCGGTGCGGGAGGTGCGGGGCGAAACCGACCTGACGCCCAAAATTTCGGTGGCGAAGAACATCAAGGCTCGGCTGCTAAAAGGCTTTCAGGTGCCGCCGCAGGATGATTACCTAGCGGCTCGCACGCCCGTGCTGGTGAATAGCGACGTGCACATCTCGCTGGCCGCGCCGCGCCACTCGCTCACGGCGTATTTCTATAAAAATGCCGATGCTGATGAGTTGCTGTTCATTCACCGGGGCACCGGGCGGCTGCGTACCCAGTTGGGCAATATTGCCTTTGAACCCGGCGACTATTTGCTGGTACCTAGGGGCATTATTTACCAAATCGAGTTTGATTCGGAGGACAACCGCCTGCTTATCACCGAGTCGTTTCACCCAATTTATACGCCTAAGGGCTACCGCAACCACTTTGGGCAGTTGCTTGAACACGCGCCTTACTCCGAGCGCGACTACAAGCTGCCGACCGACCTAGAAACGCACGACGAAACCGGCGACTTCGTGCTGAAAATCAAGAAGCAAGGCATACTGCACGAGCTGGTGTACCCCTCGCACCCCTTCGACGTGGTGGGCTGGGATGGCTACAACTACCCCTACGGCATGAACATCCGCAACTTTCAGCCGATAACGGGGAAGGTGCACCAGCCGCCGCCCGTGCACCAACAGTTCGAAACCAAGGCCTTCGTGGTGTGCTCGTTTGTGCCGCGGCTCTTCGATTATCATCCGAAGGCCATCCCCGCGCCCTACTATCACTCCAACATCGACTCGGACGAGATGCTGTACTACGTGGACGGGAATTTTATGTCGCGCAACAACATCGAGCAGGGGCATATCACGCTGCACCCCGGCGGCATTCCGCACGGCCCGGCGCCCGGTGCTTACGAGCGCAGCATCGGCAAAACCGGCACCGACGAGTGGGCCGTGATGATTGATACCTTCCGCCCCTTGCAGCTCACGGAAGCCGCGCTCGCCCTCGACGATGGCGCCTACTACAAGTCTTGGCTGGAGCCCGGGCAATAGTATTACCTAGGGCCTTTTTGCCAAGGCCGGGCAGCCAACACATTCACTACTAACTAGAAACCAATTTTAATCAGCCGCGGCTTCCTATGAAACTAGCCACGTATGCCCACGGCGCCATCGGGCGGCTCGCGCTAGTGCACCTAGGTCAGCTCCATGATTTGCAGGCCCTCGATGCGCGGCTGCCCGCCACCATGCGCGAGTTTTTGCAGCGCTGGGACGAGTGCCTGCCGCTGGCGCAGGCCGCCGAGCAACTGTTGCGGCGCACCCCGCGCCCCGGCGTGCCTCTGACCGAAACCCAGCTGCTGGCGCCCGTCAACGAGCCTACTTCTTGCCGCGATGCCTACGCCTTCCGGCAGCACGTGGCCACCGCCCGCCGCAACCGCGGGGTGCCGATGCTGCCCGAGTTTGATGAGTACCCCGTTTTCTACTTCACCAACCACCGTAGCGTGCAAGGACCCGGCCCCGTGCGCTGCATGCCCGACCACTTTCAGAAGCTAGATTTTGAGTTGGAAATAGCCATCGTGGTGTGCCGCCCGGGGCGCAACATCGTGGCGGCCGAGGCCGACGAGTACATCGGCGGGTTCATGATACTGAACGACCTCAGCGCCCGCACCCTGCAACTGGAGGAGATGCTGCTGAACCTAGGGCCAGCCAAAGGCAAGGATTTTTGCACCACGCTCGGCCCCTGGCTGGTCACGCCCGACGAACTGGCGCCTTACCGGGTACCTGCCAAGCCAGGCCATACCGGCCACGCTTACAACCTGCGCATGACCTGCGCCGTGAATGGCCGCCAGGTCAGCGCAGGCAACGTAGCCGATATGGACTGGACTTTTGCCGAACTGCTGGAACGCTGCGCCTACGGCGTAGACCTGCACCCCGGCGACGTAATAGGCAGCGGCACCGTGGGCACTGGCTGCTTTCTAGAGCTCAACGGCACTGGCCGCCTCCAGAACCCGGCCTACCAGGAACAGTGGCTACAAGCCGGCGACGAGGTGAGCATGACCATCGAAGGCCTAGGTACCCTCACTAATACTATGGTGGCCGAAGAAACCACCCACTCCTTATTGGCTCTGAAGAAGCCACGGCCAACTAGCTAGCTCCTTAGCTTATTAGACCTAGGGTGCCGGTCTTGAATTGTGTTTACCACACAGCCAGTGCCTCGGCCACTACTAACTACGGCCACGCTACCCCTGCACCAATTCGGCCACGGCGGCCTCGAAGGTGGCGCGGCGGGCGGCTTGCTGCACTTGGCTGGGCGGGGCGGCGCGCACGGTGCAGTCGGCGATGGGGCAGCGCTCGCAGGTTTCGTTGACGGTGATGAGGGGCAGGGCAGGGTCGGGGAGGAAGGCCACTTGCTGGCGCAAGTTGTCATCGCAGAGCAGGCCAATGGTGACGCTCATGGCGGGCTCGGTGGGCGTGCCCACGCGGGCCAGCGAAAAGCACAGATACTCCTCGGGGGTGCCTAGGTACTGCGAGCGCTGGGCAGCGGCGAGTATCTGCGGGGTACCGGTGAGCGGCAGGTCGCGGCCCTCGGCCAACAGTTGCAGGCTCACCCAGCGGCGGCAGTAGTGCTCGTGCTGCTCGTTGGCGTGGGGATTGTGAAGGCGCGAGAGGTGCAGCTCCTTGGTGAGGCGGTAAGGCACGTCGGCAGTAGCTTGGTCGAAGCGCAGGAAGAACAAGCTATTGAGCCCAAAGTGTTTGGGGAGCAGCGCAGCGAGGCGCTGCATCAGCATCTCGGGGCTCACCTCGTAGCGCGTGAGCAGGGCTAGCAATGTCTCGGGCTGCCAGGTGGGGGCCGCAAACACTTGGCGCAGGTCGCGCACCAGGCTGTCTTCCTCCATCAGCAGCACGCTAGCGAAGTAGGAGGCGCGGAAGTTATTCAGCACCTCTTCAAACGAACGTGGCTCCAGCGGATTGGGGCTGGCGTAGTGCCGCTCTTTCAGCTTCAAGTAATTGAAGCCCAATTCCCGACCTAGGACAAACGCCTGCTGGCCCTGGCTCAGGGTCGGAATCATGAGTAACGTTTTAGTGGCGGGGCGAAACACCGACCGTAGCCGCCCGGCCTGCACCACCGGGTGCCCGGCCAGCGTGGTACGGTCGATGGTGTAGCCGTACTCTCGGGTCAGGATGGCTTCGAGCCGGGCCAAGTCAAAGGGCGGGGTGGCCGCGAGCTGGTGGCTGGCCACGAAGGTGCGCGCATCCTGCTCTAGGTCCTCAAAGTAGTTGTCGTGCATCTCCTTATAGGAGCGCAGCGCGGCCACAAAAAAGTGCTCCTGGCGCAGTTCGTAGTTGCGGGCAATCTCGATGATGGTGCTGATAAAGGCGTTCATCTTGGCCGGCGCGTTGGCAATAAGCTCGAATAGCTGCATCGGCTCCAGGCCGTAGAGCTGCAATGGAAACTCTTGCAGCACCTTCGATTGCAGCAGGTCGGCAATGGGTTCGAGGCGGCGCGGCAGTACGGTAGACGTTAGCTGGTCGTAGCGCACGTCGAGGCACTTGCTCAGGCTCAGTATCTTATCGGCCTTCGGGTACTTTTTGCCCTTCTCAATCTCGTTGAGGTAGCTGATGCTCATATCGCAGGCGCGCGCCAGCTCGGCCGGCGAGAGGCCGCGCTCTTGCCGCAGCTCGCGCAGCTTCAAGCCAAAAATGAGACGGACGACCTGGCCGTGATTTAGCATAAGGGTAGGGGCAATAGGGGTAAAAGTAGGGCAGTTGGGCAGCGCTCACGTGAGCACACCCTAAAAATTTTCAGCTGCCCCAATATGCCCTAGGGCTACTTAAACGGCTTTTTTCTTTCTGCAAAATTAATCCTGAGCGAGCGAATTATAATTGTTAGCGAAAATTCGCTAACAATTATAATTCGCTCGCATACTTTTGCCATCTCAATTCCCACCCACTGCTCTCGTGAGGCCAGGGTGCCCGCCACCCTGGCCTCGCATCAGCTACCACAACATCTCTTTCTTATCCACTTATCCCTTTTCTATGTCAGCTACTGCCAACATCCTGAGTCGCTTGCAGCCCGTAGGCTTCCGCCGCTTGGCCCACGCTCACCTCAATTTGCCGCCCGCCGCGTTGGTTGAGGCAGCTGTGTGCCGCAAAGAGGGTGTGCTCACCGACACGGGCGCGCTGATGGCAGATACCGGGCAGTTCACGGGCCGCTCGCCCAAAGACCGGTTTATCGTGCGCGACGAAAAGACGGCCGATAGCGTGTGGTGGGGCGACATCAACATTCCGTTTGAGGCCGCCAAGTTTGACCAGTTGCATCAGAAGATGGTGGCCTACCTAGAGGATAAGGAGCTGTACGTGCGCGAGGGCTACGCCGGGGCGCACCCAGCCTCGCAGCTCAAGCTGCGCATCGTAAACGAGCTGGCCTGGCACAATCTATTCTGCTACAATATGTTCCTGCGGCCCGAGGAAGGCGCTGATACCAGCTGGGCGGCCGATTTTAGCATTATTTGCGCGCCCAGCTTCGAGGCCGACCCGGCCGTGGATGGGACCCGGCAGAAGAACTTCGCCATTCTCAACTTCACCAAAAAACTGATTCTCATCGGCGGCACCGGCTACGCTGGCGAGATGAAAAAAGGCATTTTCGGCGTACTCAACTACCTGCTGCCCCACGAGCAGGACACGCTGCCCATGCACTGCTCGGCCAACATTGGCTCGCACGGCGATGCGGCAGTGTTCTTCGGCCTCTCGGGTACAGGCAAAACCACGCTCTCCACCGACCCCAATCGCCATCTTGTGGGCGACGACGAGCACGGCTGGCTGCCGGGCGAGGGCGGCATCTTCAACTTCGAGGGCGGCTGCTACGCCAAAGTCATCGACCTAGGTGCTGAGAAAGAACCGGAAATTTGGAACGCCATTAAGTTCGGTAGCATCGTCGAAAACACGCGCTTTGTGCCCGGCACCCGCACCGTGGACTACGCCAATAAGTCGGTGACCGAAAACACCCGCACGGCGTACCCCATCGACTACATTCCCAACATCGCGGTGCCGAGCATCGGGCCGGTGCCCACCAATATCTTCTTCCTCACCGCCGATGCCACCGGTGTGCTGCCGCCCCTGAGCAAGCTCGATAAGAGCCACGCCATGTACCACTTTCTGAGCGGCTACACGGCCAAGGTGGCTGGTACCGAAATGGGTATTCTGGAGCCACAGGCCACGTTTTCGGCCTGCTTCGGGGCAGTGTTTCTGCCGCTTCACCCCACCCGCTACGCCGAGATGTTGGGCCAGAAAATGGACGACCACCCCGTAAACGTGTGGCTCGTAAACACTGGTTGGTCGGGCGGCGGCTACGGCGTAGGCAGCCGCATGAAGTTGAGCTACACCCGCGCCCTCATTACGGCCGCCCTCACCGGCCAGCTCGATGACGTGAAATTCCGTCCGCACCCCGTATTCGGGGTGCAGGTACCCGGCGCGGTACCCGGCATTCCCACCGAATTGCTCGACCCGCGCCGTACCTGGGCCGATAAGAACGCCTACGACAAGGCCGCCAATCAGCTGGCCACTAAGTTTATCACCAACTTCGAGAAGTATGCCGCCGCGGCAAATGAGGAGATATTGGCCGGTGCGCCGGTAGTAGCGCCGGTTGCCGAGGTGCAGGTCGAAGCGCCGGTACTAGTGGCCGCCTAGGTCCGTGCCCATTAGGTGTATGCACCTTACCACCTGGGTTCCTCTCCAACAATGAGAGAGGAGCAGGACGACTTTCGATAAATGCAAAATGGCTTTCAGCAGATGCTGAAAGCCATTTTGCTTAAGTTGCGTTTTTGATAACGAAGTAGTTGTACCTGTTCAGTGCGGCCGTCTGAGTGCGATTGCTTCGCTCCGCTCGCAATGACAGATGCTAGTAGGCAAGCCGGAACGAGTTTCTACACTTTCAGCAACGCCGCTTCTTTGTGCCCGGCCAATTGCTGCCACAACAATATCAGCACGGCTTGAGCAGTGTACTCGATATTCGTTTGGCGCCCGCGGTCGATGTTAATCTGCCGGCTCACGGTGCCGCTCGGGGTGGCGCAGGCGATGCAGATAGTACCCACCGGCTTGAGGGCCGTGCCGCCGCCTGGGCCAGCGATGCCACTGGTGGCTAGAGCCACATCGCACCCTAGGCGGGCGCGGGCGCCTTCAGCCATTTCGCGCACCGTGGCTTCGCTCACGGCACCGTGCTGAGCCAGGGTCTCAGCGTTGACACCTAGGAGGGCTTCTTTGATATCATTATCGTAGGCCACTACGCTGCCGCGGAAGTAGGCCGAGCTACCCGGTACACTCGTGATGCGGGCCGCCACCGCGCCGCCAGTGCAGCTTTCAGCAGTGCCGAGCTGCCAGTTTTTGGTTTTTAAGATTTGGCCGACTACCACTTCGAGCGGCGAGTCTTCTTCAGCGAAAATGTAGCTGCCGATGCGCTCGCGCAGGGCGGGCAGCAGCGCCAACATACGCGAGCGCAGGTCGGGCTGGCCATCGGAGGTGCCGGTGAGGCGCAGGCGCACGCTGCCTAGGCTGGGCAGGTAAGCAAGCTTGATATTGGACGGTAGCGCAGCTTCCCAGTCCTTGATTTTTTCGGCTAGGAAAGACTCACCTAGGCCGGCCGTCATGACGACGATGTGCTCAATAGGAGCGAGGTCAAATTTTTTTTGGAGCTTGGGTAGCACCTCGTCCGTCATGAGGCGCTTCATCTCGAAGGGCACGCCGGGCATGCTGATGAATACGGTGCCCTGGTCTTCTATCCACATGCCAGGGGCGGTGCCGACGGCGTTGTGCAGCACCTCGGTGCCTTCGGGTACCATCGCTTGCTGGCGGTTCACGTCGAGCATGGGGCGGTTGAAGCGCTTGAAGATGTCCTCTACATGGCGCAGCGTAGGCTCGTGCAGCACCAATTCGCGGCCAAAGTAGCGGGCCAGCACGTGCTTAGTCAGGTCGTCTTTGGTGGGACCTAGGCCGCCGGTGGTGAGGATAACTTTGGCGCGCTGGCGGGCTTGGTCGAGGGCGGCCACTATCTCGTCGGCGCGGTCGCTCACGCTCGTAATCTGGCGCACGCGCAGGCCCAGGCGGCCGAGCTGCTGGCCCATAAAGGCCGAGTTGGTATCTACGACCTGCCCGTAGAGTAGCTCGTCGCCGATGGTCATGATTTCAACGTCCATGAGGGGGGATTGCGGAGTTTGGCAAGGTTTTGTAGGCAACTTTGCACAGCGGTGCTTGCAGGACAGCTATACGAGCCGTCTGGTTTTTGAGCCCGCCTTTTTCCTCCTGATTTATATGAAAAATCTCCTACTAGCACTTGCGCTGCTCGCCGCCGTACCGGCCGTAGCACAAACCAAAAAAGCTACCACTACCAAAAAAACAACGACCACTAAAAAAGCCGCTGCCAAACCAGCGGCTAAAACCACGACTACCAAAAAAACTACTACTGCTGCCGTGGCCACTCCGGCCCCCGCGCCCGTAGCGCCGCTTACCGAGGCCGAGGCCAACACCGGCCTTAAGGAGGCTCTGACCACAGGCGTAACTAAAGCCGTAGCCTTCGCCTCCGAAAAAGACGGTTTTAACCTGAACGACGACATCCGCATCCCGTTTCCGGCCGATGCGCAGCTCGTGGCCACTACGCTCAGTGCCCTGCCCGGCCCGCTTGGCAAGGCCGCCGTGGAGCAAGCCACCAACCTCATGAACCGCGCCGCTGAAGTAGCCGCACCCGCCGCTAAGGATATTTTCCTCAACGCCGTGCAGCAGCTCACCCTCACCGACGCCCTCACGCTCGTGACCAGCGGCAACAAAGACGCCGCCACCCAGCTGCTGCGCAAAAACTCGGAAGCTGCGCTGGTGGCTGCCCTACGCCCCAGTATCGTGCAGAGCCTCGACCAAGTGGGGGCCAACGCCGCCTACGCCAAGCTCATCGACCGCTACAACAAAATTCCGCTGATGACGCCGGCCAAAAACAACCTCACCGACTACGTGACGGCTCAAACCGTAGACGGACTCTTCATCTTGCTGGCCCAGCAGGAAGCCAAAATTCGCCAAAATCCGGCCGCGCAAAGCACCGCCATCTTGCAGCGGGTTTTTGGCAAAAAATAACCTAGGTCATGCTTCGCTGCGCGCTGCATGACAGTTCTTGAAAGGGTTAGCAAAAAAGGCCCCGCCACTCAACCGAGTAGCGGGGCCTTTTCGCATTTCAAAAATTCAGCGATTAATAATCGCTGTCGTAGTCGTCGCCACGGCCGCGGCTGCGCGAGCTGCTACCGAAGTCGTCATCCTCATCATCGTTGTCGAGGTCGTCGTCATCGTCGAGGGGGCTGAGGCCGCTGGCGCCGTCGGGGTCTTCGGCAGCTTCGGCAGTCGTGAATTCTTCTTCGGTCATGGCGGCCAGGTCGAGCGCCTCATCGTGCGAGGAGCCGGTGTCGCGCCACATTAGGTAGTCGGCGTATTTGGCCGATAGTTGGTCCTCGCCCGAGCCGCGGGTTTTGGCGCCGCCCGTGCGGGCAAACGTGTCGAGGTTATCGTCGTCGTCGAGGTCGTCGTCGTCCAGATTATCGTACTGTCGCATGGCAAAAAGGGCAGTAGAGAGTGAATAAATAAGGTTTATGTCTTGGCCGCGAAGATACGGGCGAGGCCTGAATAGGGTTTGAGCTAGGTGGTCTTTTTCGGCGCCTGGGCACCTAGCACTTCGCTCATGATGGGTGCTTGGCCGTCTACCGTGCCCCGGCTGCTTAGCACCCGAAAGCGGGCAAATAGTTCCTCGCCGTACCAACCTTCGCGCCGCGTCAGTTGAATGACCTCGCGGTGGCGCACATCGCGGTAGGCATACTGCTGCATGGCTTCGGCCGATTCCCAGACACTAAACGTGGCTTGCCGCACTAGCGGTAGCTCGCCCAGCCCGATGGCCAGTCGCACGCCCGGCGCCTCGGCGAGCGCCCGGCTTGTGGGCTCCACATAGCCCCAAAACCGCGCCGCCCGCCGCAACCGGATGCTGGCTCGCGTGAGTACCGCCACCGGGCTGGCGTCTGGAACCGGCCCTAGGGCGTCAGTCGGGTAGTCAAAGGGATTCAAGCCATTCCAGAGCCCGTGCGAGCGGAGCGGAGCCAATTCGGCCGTCCAGGTTTCGCGGCTGCGGTGCTGGTAATTGGCCCAAAGCGGGTGCGCTGTGAAGAAGGCTGTGGCAGCCTCGGCCGACTCCCAGACCCCTAGGAAGCCGTAGCGGTCGAGGTTAGGCAAGAAGCCGAAGCCATTGGCCGCGCCACTACCTAGCAGCTGAAAAAATTGTAGGCCCGCTACTTTTTTTAACGTGCCAGGCGAGGTACCCATTTGGGACAGGCCCCAGCGCCACTGGCCGGGCTGCAGGGTAAAAATGGTAATGGTCGTAAGCATTCGTTTTGTCTAACCTACTACTCCGGCTCACTTGTTTCATATTCCTCGATTACTTCTTGCCAGAATTCATTTTCCACGTCCGGAATACTGCGCAAGAGCCGTACGGATGCCGCGGCATCGTCCGCCGTTTCGGCTAGTGCGGTGAGTAGGATGGTGAAGTCGAGCAGCGTAGCCGCCACTCGGAGCGGCGTCCAAGTGCCGGCCCCGTGGAAAGAAAAATAGACGGGAAAGCCTGCTTCCTGCTCCAGAAAATCGACGTAAAAAGGGTCATCGAAGTAGTTGGCCGCCACTACATACCACGAAGGCTGAAAATCGCCCGCTTGTTCTCCTATTAGTACTTCGCCGGTAACGGCGTTGTAGCGGTAACCAGCCTGAAATTCAGCGAAGTTGTCGGGTGTGGGATAATGGTCGGGCAAACACATTTTACCGACCTCAATCCCTCGTTCAATAAACACGGCTACTTCCGGCGGAATGGCCATAAGGTCTGAGCTAAGGGCGTGTCTAGAAATTATAAAAAATACCTTATTTGTTTGTCATGCCGAGCCCCGCGAAGTATCTCTACTGCCTTATTGAGCAGCTTTCCAGCGATGCGGTAGAGATGCTCAGTAAGGCAGTAGAGATGCTCAGTAAGGCAGTAGAGATGCTTTGCGGGGCTCAGCATGACCGAATATTGAGATGCTACACACGCTCTTATATTAATGGCAGGACGCCAAAACAGCCACTAGAAATTCTATTAGAATCACCAGTGGCTGTTCGTTATGTTGTAGACCCGCGGTTCGCTTGCGCTTGCAAATCAAAAATTTAACGGCAATCGAAAGCTGACAGCTCAGAAAGCAGTTACACCTTTACTTGGGCGTGCTGGTTTACGTCGTTCGAGTCGCTGCCCTCGCCCGTAGCTACGGCGCGTAGGTAGCCATAGGCGCGCGACAGTACGCCACTCGGCGAGTCCCAATACTCTGCTTTCTCGATTTTGACTTTCAAAATCATGATGTTCGGGTCTTCCTTACCCTTCGGGAACCAGGCGCGCATGTCCTCGGTGTAGAGCTCGGCGATTTTGGCTTCGTCGCGGTAGGCGCTGGCCGTGCCCGATACCGACGCGTACACGTTGTCGCTGGGGTTGGCGTAGCTCAAGTTTACCTGGTTGTCTTGCTTCACTTCATACACCTTGGCCGAGTCCTTATCGGTGAGGAACAGCAGCGAGCCGTCGGCGTCGGGCTTGATGGTAGCCATGGGGCGGCTGTGCAGCTTGTGCTCCTCGTCAAAGGTCGAGAGCATGGCGATACGCACATCCTTAATTTTTTCGAACAGCTTGCCTAGGTCGTGGGTGACGGGCGTTTGAGATTCAGACATGGAAAGAGAATTTTTGAAAGAAGAAATACCGTGGCAGCGCCTAGGGCACCGCCCAGTGGTGGGTTGTGCTTACGGCCGAACTGGTTTCTAGTTTCCCGGTTACTACCTCAGCGGTGGTACTAGGACCAGCGCGGCCGCTATGAATTTTCTGGCTCATTTGTACCTGGCTGGCCCCGACGCCACCGCGCCAGCCTACGCCGACCACCTCCTGGGGCAGTTTATTGCCGACTCGGTGCCCGGCCGCCAGCTTGAGCAATACTTGCCTGGCGTACAGGCTGGTATCAGAATGCACCGGGCCATTGATACCTTCACCGACCAGCACCCCGTAGTGCGCCGCACCACTGCCCGCTTGCGCGAGGCGGGCTATGGCAAGTACGCCGGCGTGGTGTCTGATATGGTATACGACCATTTTCTGGCGCGCCACTTCGAGGAGTATTCCTGCGAAGCCCTAGGGGAGTTTACCCAGCGCGTGTATGCTGTGCTGGCCAGCCGGGCCGCCGAGTTTCCGGCCCCGGTGCAGCGGTTTTTTCCGTACCTAGTGCAGCAAAACTGGCTGCTTGGCTACGCCGAAATCGCGGGCATTACCCGCGCCTTGCAGGGCCTGAGCCGCCGGGCCTCGCCGGGCTCGGGTATGGAAACGGCGGGCGAGGAGCTACGCCGCCACTACGCCGCTTATGAGGCTGATTTTCGGGTATTCTTCCCCGAATTGCTGGCATTTGTCAAAGCTGGCCCATCTTCGCCCTAGCCAAAATCGGCCAACGGCCGGCCATTCTTACGTATAGCCGCCTGGTGGCCCTAGGTTAGCCTTGTTTAGCTTTTCTTCGAACACCCTCTTTTTCTTTCATCATCCCTAATTTCCCGATGAGCGACACCCCCACGGAATACGCCTTTGGCATGATTGGCCTGGGCACAATGGGCCGCAACCTGCTACTGAATATGGCCGACCACGGCTTCGCGGTAGCCGGCTACGACAAGAGCCAAAAGCAGATTGACCTGCTCGGCCAGGAAGGCAAAGACAAGCCCGTGAAGGGTTTTAGCGACCCTGCCGAGTTTGTAAAAAGCATCAAAACGCCCCGCGCCATTATGATGCTGGTGCCTGCGGGGGCCATCGTGGATAGCGTAATTGCCGAAATGACGCCGCTGCTCAGCCCCGGCGATATCCTCATCGACGGCGGCAACTCGTACTACACCGACACCACGCGCCGCGACAAAGAGCTGAGCGATAAGGGGCTGCATTTCTTTGGCATGGGTGTGAGCGGCGGCGAAGAAGGCGCCCGCTTTGGTCCCAGCATGATGCCCGGCGGCGACGCCGAAGCATACAAGGTGATGGAGCCGGTGTTCGACGCCATCGCGGCTAAAGTGAACGGCGAGCCCTGCGTGGCCTACATGGGCCCCGGCGCAGCTGGCCACTTTGTGAAAATGGTGCACAACGGCATCGAGTACGGCCTGATGGAGCTGATTGCCGAAACCTACGGTGTGCTTAAAACCGGCCTAGGTCTCGACGACGCGGCTATTGGCGAGGTATTCACCAAGTGGAACGACGGTCGCCTTAAGTCCTTCCTACTGGATATTACGAAGGACATTTTCGCCTTCAAAAACCCCGACAGCGACCACCTGCTGCTCAACGACATCAAGGACGAAGCCCGCGCCAAAGGCACCGGCAAGTGGACCTCTCAGGTGGCGATGGACATTCAGGCGCCCATCCCGACCGTGGACACGGCTGTGTCGATGCGTGACCTGTCTAAGTATAAGCAATTGCGCGAGCAGCTAGGGCAGCAGTACCAGCCCGCCGCGGGGCAGCTGGCCGGCGACAAAGACGAGCTCCTAGGTCAGCTAGAGCAGGCGTTTTACTTCAGCATGGTCATTACCTACGCTCAGGGCATGCACATGCTGAGCCGGGCGTCGGAAGAGTTCAAGTACGACTTGAAGCTGGCCACCATTGCCCGCATCTGGCGCGGCGGCTGCATCATCCGGTCTGAGTTCTTGAATGATATTTATAACGCCTACAAAGGCGATAACAAATTGGCGCACTTGCTGCTAGATGGCGCGGTGCAGAAACTGGTGCAAGAGTCGGCTGGCGGTGCGCGGGCCGTGGCAGTGGCCGCCATCGCGGCTGGGCTGCCGGTGCCAGCTTACACGTCGGCCATCGGCTACTTCGATGCTTTCCGCACGGGCCGTCTGCCATCGAACCTCATTCAGGCCCAGCGCGACTACTTCGGCGCGCACACCTACGAGCTTATTGGCAAAGAAGGTACCTTCCACACCCAGTGGACGGGCCTGCGCAGCACGCCCGAGGCCCCGGCCGGCGAGCAAGCCAACCAAAAGCCCCCCGTGCCGAAAGAGTAGGAAAGGCGCTCGAAAATCGTCTGTCATTGCGAGCGCAGCGAAGCAATCGCATCAGCACGGTTTGCCGGTTCTCGTACTACCGTCTCGTCTTGGTGCGATTGCTTCGCTGCGCTCGCAATGACAGACGATTTTTAAGCACCAACTCAACATGAATACCAATATAAAATCGCAGCCGACCATTTTCGTCATCTTTGGCGGCACCGGCGACCTGAACGCCCGCAAGCTGGCGCCGGCGCTGTACAACCTGTACCTCGAAGGCTGGCTGCCCGAGCAGTTTGCCCTCATCGGCACGGGCCGCACCAAGCTCTCGGATGACGACTTCCGCGAGCGGATGCTGAAGGATATCAACGAGTTTTCGCGCAGCGGCGAGGCCAAGGAAGACAAATGGCAGGGCTTTGTGCCCAACGTGTACTACCAGGCCGCCGACGTGCAAAACGCCGATACCTACCAGGAATTTGCTAACCGCATCAAGCAGCTGGAAGAGGAATGGAAAACGGAGGCCAATGTCATCTACTACTTGGCCGTAGCACCTAATTTCTTCCCGGTTATTGCCGAGAACCTCTCCAAGGCCGGCCTAACCACCGACGTTGAGCGCACGCGCATTGTTATCGAAAAGCCTTTTGGCCATGACCTAGAGTCGGCCAAGGAGCTGAATAAGCTGCTGGGCTGCATTTTCCAGGAAAAGCAGATTTACCGCATCGACCACTACCTCGGCAAGGAGACAGTGCAGAACATCATGGCTTTCCGCTTTGCGAACGCCATCATGGAGCCGCTCTGGAACCGCAACAACATCGAGCACGTGCAGATTTCGGTGACCGAGCAGCTGGGTGTGGGCGAGCGCACAGGTTACTATGATGGCTCGGGCGCCTTGCGCGACATGATTCAGAACCACTTGCTGCAACTGCTGTGCATCGTGGCCATGGAGCCGCCCGTGAACTTCACGGCCGAGGAAGTGCGCGACCGCAAGGTGGATGTGCTGCGCGCCATGCGCCGCTTCACGCCTGACTCGGTGCGCGACTCGGCGGTGCGCGGCCAGTATGGCCCCGGCTGGATAGAGGGCGAGAAAGTGCCCGGCTACCGCGAGGAGCCCGGCGCCAACCCCGAATCGAACACCGAAACCTTCGCTGCTGTGAAGTTTTTCGTAGACAACTGGCGGTGGCAGGGTGTGCCGTTTTACCTGCGCACCGGCAAGCGCCTGCACCGCTCGGCCTCCATCATCACCATCCAGTTTAAGGATGTGCCGCACTCCATCTTTCCGCCCGAAATGGCGGATACGATGCGCAAGAACCGGCTGGTTATCAGTATTCAGCCCGAGATGAGCATTCGCCTGCAAGTGCAAGCCAAGCGCCCCGGCGTGGACATGGTGCTCAACACCGTGGACATGGTATTCGACTACAAAGGCACCTATGTGGCGCAGGCCCCCGAGGCCTACGAAACCCTGCTGCTCGACGTGATGCTCGGCGACCAAACGCTGTTTATGCGCGCCGACCAAGTGGAAGAGGCTTGGGACTTAGTAATGCCGATTTTGAACGCGTGGCAGAACCGCGCGAGCCAGAACTTCCCCAACTATTCGGCCGACTCGTGGGGTCCCGAAGTGGCCGAGGCACTCGTGGCCAAGGACGGGTTTCACTGGTTCACCATTCCGCTCAGCAGCAAAAAATAAGCGACCTAGGGAATAGGAATGGCCGCAGATACCGGCTGTGGGTAGTTACTTGCCCTTGCTCCACTCACCCAGCTTTCTTGTTCCCTAGTTCTTTTTCCTATGGATTTGCATATTCTTTCGACGCCCGACGACGTATTAACTGCTCTGGCCGAGTACTTTGTAGACCGGGCCGCGCAAGCTATTGAGCGCCGCGGACGGTTTGCGGTGGCCTTGTCGGGCGGCAGCTCGCCCAAGAAGCTCTACGAACTGCTAGCCTCGCCCACCTACCGCGAGCGCGTGCAGTGGGAGCAAACGTATTTCTTCTTTGGCGATGAGCGCAACGTGCCCCAGACCTCGCCCGACAGCAACTACCTGATGGCGAAAAAGGCTCTGCTCGACCCCCTAGGGGTGCGCCCCAGCCAGATATTCGACGTCGATACCGAGCTAAAGCCCGCCGAAGCTGCCGCGCAATACTGCGTGGACATTGAAGAGTTTTTTGGGGAGAAAAAAGCCAAATTCGACCTCGTGCTTCTGGGCTTGGGCGACAATGCGCACACGGCCTCGCTGTTTCCGCACACGCCCGTACTGCACGATAAAACGGTGGGCGTGAAGGAGGTATGGCTGCCCGAGCAGCAGGTATACCGCATCACCTTCACGGCGCCGCTCATCAACCAGGCGCGCGCCGTAGCCTTCTTGGTGTATGGCGCCGGCAAGGCCGAAGCCGTGCAGCAAATATTAGAGCACGACCGCGACATCGAGCAGTACCCAGCGCAGCTCATTGAGCCTAGTAGCGGCGAGCTAGCGTGGTTCTTGGACGAAGCCGCTGCTAAGAACTTGCAGCGCAGCGCCTAGCACTACGGCAGGCCCTAGGTAGACGAATCCGCAGCCCTGATTAAGAAGGCTCCCCGTGTCATGCGGGGAGCCTTTTTTAGTGGGAATTAACAGACAAATAGGGTAGCAGCGGAGTTTAGACGCGACTGAGCAGCAAGACACGTGCTAGTGAGTTCGCGTATAGATGCACGGTGCTGATGCTCAGCAGCACGTCTTGTAGTTAATTGTGTATTAACTCGAAGCCATCTAACCCGCCCTTCCTATCTCGATGAAACCTAACACGCTCGATACGTTTTACAGCGCCTCCCAGCCCCGGACCGTGCCGCCGCCAGATATAGCGCAGGCCGTGGGGCATTTCAACGTGTTCCGGCTGTCCGATTTCATGCCTCGCACCAGCGAGCAGCCCCCGATGACGTTCAACCGGCGGGCCTATCACAAAATAACGCTTTGCCGGGGGCGCAGCCGGGTGGAGTACGCCGACCGGGCCCCGCACGACGGACCGAATACCTTGTTTCTGGTGACGCCCCGCGTGCCTTACCGTTGGCTGCCGCTGACCGAAACGCCCGAGGGGTATTTCTGCATTTTCAACGAGGCCTTCTTGCTGCCCGCTCGGGCGGGAGGCGTAGTCCTGGATGAACTACCCATTTTTCAGCCCACGGCCTACCCGGTGTGGGAAGTGAGCGAGGCCGACTGCGCGGCCGTGGAAGCTATTTTCCAGAAGATGGAGCAGGAAATCAAGTCCACCTATGCCTACAAGTACGACCTCCTGCGCACGTACTTGTGGGAGCTGATACACCTGGTGCAAAAGCTACAGCCGGCCCCGGCCTTGCTGGCTACCCACAGTGCGGCCGAGCGGGTGGCGACCCAGTTTGCCGACTTGCTAGAGCAGCAGTTTCCGCGCACGAGCCCGCAGCCACCACTGCGCTTGCGCACGGCCACCGACTACGCCAACCAGCTGGCGGTGCACGTCAACCACCTTAACCGCGTGCTCAAGGAAACGACTGGCCAAACCACTACGGCGCTAATCAGCAGCCGCTTGATACAGGAAGCCAAAATATTGCTCAAGCAAACTAACTGGACCATCTCCGAAATTGGCGATAGCCTTGGTTTTGCCGATGTAGCGCACTTCTGCACGTTTTTCAAACGGCAGGTAACCCAGACGCCGGGCGACTTCCGAAGTATGGCCGCGTTTGAAATCTAAAGAAGATGGTTTGACTGGCAAAGTCTGCCCGCTGAACCCTAGCCGGACCTTTGTGGGGTACTCCTGCTCCGCCATTCGGAGGAGGCTAACCACATCGGAAACATGGAAAACAAGAAAATAGCGCTGGTAACTGGCGGCAACAAAGGCATCGGCCTGGAGATAGTGCGGGGCCTGCTGCGGGTGGGCTGCCGGGTGTACCTAGGGGCACGCGATGCTGCCAATGGCCAGCAAGCCGTAGCCGCTCTAGCGGCTGAAGGCGATGTAGTAGCCATCGACCTGGACCTGAACAACCAAGCCTCTCTCGACGCGGCCGCGGCCCGGCTGCAGCGCGAGGTGGGCCACCTAGATATTCTGGTTAATAACGCCGGTATCAACGTTCCCGGCGACGGCTCAGCCAGTGCGGTTGCTGTGAGCAGCGTCGAGCAGGCGCTGAAAACTAATTTCTTAGGTACGCTGGCCGTCACCCAAACGCTGTTGCCCCTCGTCAAGCAGGCCGCCGCGGGGCGGATTGTTAACGTATCCAGTCCGTTGGGCTCGCTCACGCTAGTTGGGCAGCATGATTGGGGACTGCTCGGCTACTCCGCCTCGAAAGCGGCGCTGAACATGCTCACCGTGAAGCTAGCCTATGAGCTGCGCGATACGGCCATCAAAGTAAATTCGGCTAACCCCGGCTACACGGCCACCGACCTCAACGGCTTTGCTGGCACCGACACCCCCGAACAGGGTGCCGCCGAAGCTATCCGGCTGGCCCTGCTGCCGGCAGATGGCCCCACCGGCACCGCCTCCTCAACAGACGGCCCCACGCCCTGGTAAGCGCTAGCGCTGCCGTTACCTAACCCCGCTGTAGCCCTAGCGAGGGCGACCTAGCAGCAGCCTGTGCGACTACTATCAAAAATGAAGGCCCCAATGAGACGCTCCATGCTAGTGCAATGGAAGCGCCTCACTGGGGCCTTGTTGTAGGAATAGCCAACTAGCGCCTGCTCAAGACGATTGCTTTGGCAAAAAGCACCTAGGGCAGTTCCGCAAAGTCGCTCGCGGGCCGGGCGGCTTCGCCAGGCTTCAGCGCCATGGGCTGGCCGCCTTGCACCACAATGGCCGCCTTGGCAAGACCTAGGAACAGCCCGTGCTCTACCACGCCGGGAATTTGCTCGAGCTGTCGGGCCAGGCGCTCGGGGTCGGCTATCTGGCCGAAGTGGCAGTCTACGATGTTGTTGCGCTGGTCGGTGAGGTAGTCGGCGGTGGGGTCGCCTACGGCGGGGCGCACTACGGGCGCGCCGCCCAGCTTATCTACTGCATCGAGCACCCAGGGCAGGGTGAAGGGCACCACCTCCAGCGGCAGCGGAAAGCGGCCGAGCGTGGGCACCAGCTTAGAAGAGTCGGCTATCACGAGCAGATAGTCAGAAGCGGTTTCCAGCGTTTTTTCGCGCAGCAAGGCGCCGCCGCCGCCCTTGATGAGGCGCAGCTGGTAGTCGAGCTCATCGGCTCCGTCCACGGCTAGGTCAAAGCGCAGACCGCGCTGGGGTTCGAGCAGCGGGATGCCCAGCTGGCGCGCCAGTGCCTCGCTGGCCAGTGATGTAGCCGTGCCCTGCACCTTCAGGCCATTTTGCACCGCCACGCCGAGCTGCTTGATAAACTGGGCCGAAGTGCTGCCAGTGCCCAAGCCCAGTATCATGCCATCGCGCACCCAGCGCAAGGCGGCGGCGGCGGCAAGCTGTTTTTCCTGGTCTTGCAGGGTGGGGGCTGGGGCAGTGGGCAACGACATGAGCAACGAAGCTAAAAGTGAGATACGGCCGTAAAAGTAGCGGCCGGGCCGCCACTGCGCCATTTCTTCGACCTAGGGCCGGCTAGCTGGGTTCGTTCGGCTTGGCCCCGAATTTTAAACATAAGATAATACCCGCGAGAATCGAGGTGACCACATTGGAGGCCAGTACGGGCACATCGCCGGTATGCAGGCCGTACACCACCCACAGGCAGGTGCCCAGAAAAAGCATCACGTAAGTGGGCAGCGAGAGGCTGCTGGTCGAGCGGGTTTTGATGGTTTTGTAGGCTTGCGGCACGTAGGCGGCGGTGGTGAGGAAGGCGGCCATGCTGCCAGCCGCAGAAAATAGCGTCATGTAAAAAAGTTAAGTGAGCACCCTTGCTGCTGAGTAAGGGTGAAAAAATAACGGGAACTGCTTGCCTAGCAAGTAGTTCCCGTTGGGTAGGTAGCGGGGTAGGACCTAGTGGTGGTGCCCGCCTTCGCCGTGCACGTGGCCGTGGCTCAGCTCTTCGGCAGTGGCGGGGCGCACCTCCATCACTTTGCCGTCGAAGTGCATTACCATGCCGGCCAGCGGGTGGTTGAAGTCCATGGTTACCATCTCGTCGCCAACCTCTACTACCTTGGCTTGCATGTGGTTACCCTCATTGTCGGCCATAGGCAGGTAGTTGCCAATTTCCAGCATTTGGTCGTCGATTTTGCCATCGATTTCAAAGACCTGCTTCGGAATCTGCACCACGGCCTGGGGGTCGTAGTCGCCATAGGCTTGGTCGGGGGTGAGCGAGAAGCTGAAAGCATCGCCCGTATTTTTGCCATCAAGCTGGCGCTCAAACTCTTCGGGCAGGCCACTGTGGCCGAACAAGAACACCATAGGCTCTTCCGATTCGGCTTGCTCGACCAGTACTTTCTCTTGGTTGTCGTCGGTGACGGATAGGTCGTAGGTAAGGGTTACGACGGAGTTTTGGGCAACGGCGGCCATAGGGTGGGGTGGGGGTTGGTGTGTAAACAAAGGTAGGGGCGGCAACCAACTACGCTAGCTGCGTGTGGCCCGCCCAGCAATGGCCGCAAGCTACGGCATAAAGAAATCCCCCGCCTTCTTTTAACAGGAGACGGGGGATTCAGTTATTCAAAAAAACGTACCTAGGCGGGCACAGCCTCTAGCTCGCGGCTGAAAAAGCGGTGCTGCTTGATAGCCTCGGCAAACTCCTGGGCCAAGTCAGCCACGTCGGTGTCGGCGCTGGTCACCACGCCATCGGCGTCCAGGATGCCCTCGGCGCCGGGGTACGCGGCGGCTTGCAGCAGTTCCACGCCTTCGGCCGAAGCGGCCAGCGGCTTGCAGTGGCGGAAAGCCTCGTTGACGAAGCGCACGGCGTCAAAATCCTGCTTGAGCTTGCTCACGCTTTGGGCGCCAGCAGCTACGTACACGGCATCGAACAGCGCCGACGACGTGCTCTGGAACGTCCAGTTGACGAGGATTTGCGTGCCGTCTTGGCCTTTAATCGTACCTAGGTGGGTAGCGATGATGGCCGTTTGGGCACCCTGGTCCATAAAGGTTTTCATGAACTCGCCGATGGCGGCTACGTCGGCCCCGTCGGTGGCCAGAATGGCAATCTGGCGGGTTTTCACGCTGCCCTTACCCTGGTTGATGGGGCTGTCGGTGGCAATGCTCAGGTGCGGCGAGCTGCCCACGCTGGCTTTGGCCGGGGCCGATTGGAAGTCGGCCGCTTTATCGTCGGCGCCGATGGCGCCGTAGTTGAGCTGCATGCCCTCGGCCGAGGGTACATCCATGCCTAGGCCTTCGGCCACGCGGCTGGCTAGGTCGTGGTCTACTTGCGCCAGCTGCACGATGGTACGCTCCCGAATCCAATCAGTTTGCACGTGGCTCAGCTCAAAGCGCAAAGCCTTCACAATGTGAGTCTTTTCGGGCTCGCTCTGGCTGTTCCAGAACAAGCGGGCCTGGCTGTAGAAGTCGATGAAGCTCTTGCTGCGGCGCCGAATCTTGGGGCCTTCCACGCGCTCATACACCGAGTTGAAGCCGCCTTCGCTCTGCGGGGCTTGCTTGGGGTACTGGTCGTTGAGCAGGTTAGGGCCGTAGGCTACCTTGCCTTTGTTGATGGTCTGGCGCATGTGGCCATCGCGCTGGTTGTTGTGCACCGGGGCCAGCGAGCGGTTAATCGGAATCTCGTGGAAGTTGGGGCCACCTAGGCGCTTGAGCTGGGTGTCGAGGTATGAAAACAGGCGGCCTTGCAGTAGCGGGTCGTTCGAGAAGTCGATGCCCGGCACAATGTGGCTGAGGCAGAACGCCACTTGCTCTGTCTCAGCGAAGTAGTTGTCTACGTTGCGGTTCAGCACCATTTTACCAATGGCCTGCACTGGCACTAGCTCCTCAGGAATGAGCTTGGTCGAGTCTAGAATATCGAAGTCAAACTTGTGCTCGTCTTCTTCTTCCACTACTTGCACACCCAGCTCCCACTCGGGGTAGGCGCCCATCTCGATGTTAGCCCACAGGTCGCGGCGGTGAAAGTCCTGGTCCTTGCCCGAAATCTGCTGGGCCTCATCCCACAGCACCGAGTGGGTGCCGAGCAGCGGCTTCCAGTGGAACTTCACGAAGCGCCACTTGCCTTGGGCATTCACAAAGCGGAAGGTGTGCACGCCGAAGCCTTCCATCATGCGTAGGCTGCGGGGCAGGGCGCGGTCGCTCATGGCCCACAGCAGCATGTGGGTGCTTTCGGGGTTGGCCGATATAAAGTCGTAGAACGTGTCGTGCGCCGAAGCGCCCTGCGGAATCTCGTTGTGCGGCTCCGGCTTCACGGCGTGCACAAAGTCGGGAAACTTGATGGAGTCCTGAATAAAGAACACCGGCATGTTATTGCCTACCAGGTCATACACACCTTCTTGGGTATAAAACTTCACGGCGAAGCCGCGCACATCGCGGGCCAGGTCGCTGGCGCCGCGCGAGCCGGCTACCGTAGAGAAGCGCGTGAACACGGGCGTTACCACGCCGGGTTGCAAGAAGTGAGCTTTGGTTAGCTCGGTAGCGTTGCCATAGGCCTCGAAGTATCCGTGGGCTCCTACGCCACGGGCGTGCACCGCGCGCTCCGGAATACGCTCGTGGTCAAAATGGGTCATCTTCTCGCGGAAGAGAAAGTCTTCGAGCAGGCTTGGGCCGCGCTCGCCGCCCTTCAGCGAGTTCTGGTCATCGTTGACGCGCAAGCCTTGGTTGCTGGTCAGGTACTTGCCATAGCCGTCGTCGCTGTGCTGGGCTAGCTGGTCGGTTTTGGGGTTGCTCACCACATCCTGGTGGTTTTGCTTGGCTAGGGGTTTGTCGTGCATGGGAGAGATAGGAGGAGGGAAATAAGCGTTACAGTATGCGCCTAAACGGGCCGCTATGGTTAAGGTTAGTGCCGCCTAGGTGCACCTTTAGCTTATCTATGGCTGGCTAGCTAGCCTAAGCTGGTAAGTATCAGCGTACCCATTCCCGGTAAGGTGCTACTTAAAAAACACCTTAAATATTGCTTAAGACGCCAAGTTATTGCTCGGCATAAGGAACAGCTACTGGGTGATAATGAAGCGGATATGAAGCCTAAGTAAAAACTTAAGCAACAGTGGCTACGTACCGGCACGCAGTATCTCATCGCCCTGCCTTTCTTCGCTATGTTCTCTTCTTCCTCTCGCGTTGCTGCCGTGCTGCTAGCCAGCGGCAGCCTACTGGCCGCGTGCGGCCCCCAGCAATCGGCTGAGCAGCAAGCCGCCGCCAAGGCTACCGACAAAGCAGCCGAAGCCCAAGCCAACGCCGACACGGCCAGCCAAGGCGCCACGCCGCTGCTGCTAGCCACCTTTCCCGACTCGCTCAATACCCCCGATGGCCTCGTGCTGGCCCCCGATGGGCGGGTGCTGCTGTCGGTGCCCAACTTGGCCGACAATAAGTATCCGGCTCAGATTGTGGAGCTAACGGCCACTGGCTACAAGCCGTTTATCGGGCGCCTGCCGGTAGAGCCGACCACCAAGAAGGCCACGCCGATGGACCTAGCCTTCGGCCCCGATGGCAACCTCTACTACGCCGAAAACCAGTATGAAAACAGCAAGGACTATAAATCGCGCCTAATGCGGGTGCTGATGAAAAACGGCCAGCCTACCGGCACCATCGAAACGGCCGTGGATAATTTTTGTCTCGCTAATGCGACGGTGTGGAAGGGCAATACCTTGTATGTGACCGATAGCCAGTGGGATATGCCTGACAACGACAAGGGCAGCGCCGTCATGCGCTTTTCGCTGGCCGAACTCAAGCCCGGCACTACCATTCACCTCAAGCCCAAAACCAAGGACCCGCACGTGCTGGCGCAGTTCACGACTACCGTCAACGAAACCGGCGTGGACAATGGCGCCGACGGGCTCGACTACGACAGCAAAGGCCGCTTGTATACAGGCTTTTTTGGCGATGGCACCTTCCACCGCCTCACCCTCAACCCCGATGGCAGCCTCGCCAAGCAAGAAGTGGTGCCCGTGGCTGCGCCCAAGATTCCGTGTATCGATGGACTCGTTATCGACCGCGCCACCGATAAGGCTTACGTCTGCGACTCGCGCCTGAATGCGATAGAGGTCATCGACCTCAACACCAACGCCCACACCATACTAGCCCGCAACGGCGACACTGATGGCGCCGGCGGCAAGCTCGACCAGCCCGCCGAAGTGCTGCTCAAAGGCAAGCAATTGATAGTATCGGACTACGACAAGCCCGAGAAGCACTTCGTCAATACCAAGTCGGACGCCCCGCACACTGAGTCGGTGATTGACCTGCCCTAGGGTGGGATAGTCGCTTCGTGCTGTGCAGGGGGCGGTTGTAAGCTTAGGGCGGCACCCTAGCTGCGGCCCGGCTCTTGGCTGGCCATGGCATCGTCGGGCAGCAAGCCGGGCCTAGGGTGGGTGAAGGGTCCCCAGTCGCGCACCCAGCGGTAGCGCAGCAGCGTGGCGCGGGTTATTTCGCCGCCAAGAGTTGGCTGCGGGGCAATGCTCTCGGGGTGAGGGGCTGGCAGCGCGTAGGCCGTGAGGGTGAGCAGCAGTAGAAGAAGACCAGTGATGCGTAACGTTTTCATAGTAGTGGGGGATGAGAATGGGGGTAGAAGGGGCTACTTACTCGGCCAGCCAGCTAAAACTTCGGCGCGGGCGCCCGCTCGAGAAGGTTGCCGCCTGCTGGCTTTGCAGCAGGTTGAGCTGCTGGCGGAGGTCTTCCTGCTTGTTGTGGTCGAGTAGCAGCTCGCCGTTGAGGCGCTGTATTGCGGCCAGCTGGCTGTGCAGGGTGGCTAGCTGTTGCTGCACTGCGCCCAGCTGTTGGGCTAGCTGCTGGGTGGTGCTCAGGTTCAGTAGGGCCAGCGCTTCGTAGTCGAGGGCCTGCTCGGCGGGATGCTCAAGGCCTACTATATACACGGGCTGGCCGGCCAGTATTCCGGCAGCGCTTACTACCAGCGAGCGGCTACTAGCTGCGGCTGGGCGCGCCACGGTTGCAAGTTGCTATCCATTGGTAGTCAGTAGCTTGAGGCGCTGGCCGAGAGTGGCCCCCGCAGGCAGACCGGCTACCCCTAGGGGTAGCGCTAGGGCCACCAACCCCCGGCTGCCAGCTACGGTCGTGGCCGTGGCTAAGGCAGCTATGTCTGGCCGGAAGCTGGCCAGCGAGTGCACGCATTGCGGAAATGTCTGCGCTAGTTGAGCCAGCTGGAGCTGGGCGGGCTGTCCGGTGCTAGGCAGGGCTAACTGCCGTAGCAAGGTCAACTCGACTGGCTCGGTGGGCTCGGTTGGCGCTGCCGCAGTGGGTTGCGGCGGGCCGCCCAGCACGGGCCGGGCAGCAGGTAGCGAAGGGGTAACACCCGCTAGCGGCGAGCCAACGCCGAAGGGTACAGATTGGGCCAGGGCCGTCCCGGATAGGACTAGCAATCCAACTAGCAGCCAAGCAGAGAGAGTAGTTTTCATAGAAGGTGAAAGCGCTGAAAAGTATTAAATATTTGTTATATTATATATTAAGCGTCAGTTTAGGGCATTTAAGCAGGGCTGTTCTAACTGTGTCTTTAGGTAGGGCGGTCCGCCTAGGGGCGTACTAGCCGAATGAGCTGCTGCTGGCTGCCTTGCTGCACGCGCAGCAGATACACGCCGCTGGCCAAGTCTTGGGCGGCGGCCAGCGGTAAGGTCGTGGTGCCAGGGCTTAAGGTGAACTGCTGCTGGCTTAGCTGCCGGCCCATGGCATCAGCCAGTAGCAGAGTTGCCGGCCCGCGGTGGCTGGTGCGGATAGTAAGCGTGGGCGTGTCCACCATGGGGTTGGGAAAGGCCTGCACCAGTAAGCTCAGCGGCAGTGGCTCGGGTTGGTCGGGCTGGTCAACCACAGTCATTATGGCCGACGGGGGCCAGGGTTGGTTTAGGCGCAAGCTGAGCTGGCCAGCGGCGGGGCTGGACGTTATGAGGTCGAGGTCGCCATCGTTGTCTACATCCCCTAGGGCTAGGCCCACTGGCGCGGGCCCCACGGCCGGGTCGCTGCCCCCACCAACGCGGCCCGTGCTGGTGCCCGTGGCGTCGCCACCATTCATGCGCACGCTCACCGTACCCGCACCCGAGCAGGTTGCCAGTATATCTAAGTCGCCATCGTGGTCTACATCGGCCAGGGCCAGGCGTTGCGGTCGGCTACCCACCGGCACGTCGCTACCACCGCTAAACTGACCGGTATTCGAACCCGTGGCGTCACCGCCATTCAGGCGCACGCTCACCGTGCCGGCCGTAAAGTTGGCCGTTACGATGTCGAGGTCGCCATCGCCGTCCACATCTCCTAGGGCTAACCCGACCGCTCCCGCGTCCACCAGCACTTCGATGCCACCACTAAATTGACCGGTGCCCGCGCCTGCGGCATTACCGCCGTTTAGGCGCACGCTCACCGTGCCCCCAAAATTTGCTGTGAGCAGGTCGAGGTCGCCATCACCATCTACATCACCTAGGGCCAAGCCAAAGGGGTTGCTGCCGACGGCCACGCGCTTGCCCTTGCCAAGAAGCCCTGTATTGCTACCCGTGGCGTCGCCGCCATTTAGGCGCACATCCACGGCCCCAGCCCCGCAATTGATGGCTGTCACGAGGTCGAGGTCGCCGTCGCCATCCACATCGCCTAGGGCCAGGCTAAGTGGAGTAGCGCAGCCACCTACGTAGCGAACCGAGCCCCCACTGAATAGGCCCGTGTTAGTGCCTGTGGCGTCGCCACCATTCAGGCGCACACTCACCGTGCCGTCACTGTCGCTGCCCGTCACGAGGTCTAGGTCGCCGTCGCCGTCCATGTCGCCCAGGGCCAGGCTGTAGGCGGCGTGGTGCACGTCCACCAGCGTTCCTGGGCCGTAGTGCCCGGGGCGGCCGGCCGCCTCCTCATTTAGGCGCACGCACACATGGTTTGTGGAAGGGCTGCCCGTCACGAGGTCAAGGTCGCCATCGCCGTCTATGTCGCCCAGGGCTAGGCCGGGCGCCAGGGCTGGGGCTGGTAGGTTGGCACTCTGCTCAAAATTACCTTGGCCCGTGCCACCTACCGCGGTTGTAAACTGCCATATTAAGGCGTGGGGCTTCTGGTTGATGGCGGGGGCGGCCCAGGTAGTGGCGTACACTACCTCGCCGGGCATAAAGTCAAAAGTAGATTGAAACGTAAGTGAACGCCCGTCCCAATCTAACTGGCCGCTGTGGCCTGTGCGCCAGCCGCCGCGCTGGGTCGAATACACCCACAGCGGCGTCTGGCGCAGTAGTAAGCCAGGCGTAGAGTCGAATAGCACCCGCACCCCTGCCGTAGGGGCGGCGGCCACCGCATTAGCCGCTGGCCAGCGCTGCTGCATTGTCAGCTGGCCCACAGCCGAGAAGGTAGTGAGCCCTAGCAGCAAGATACTTGCCGCCGCCCCGTGTAGAAGTTGTTTCATAGCCAGAAAGAGTGAGGACGCAGTTTTGTGGCGCTTTATCACCCCCACGCAACCACGGCAGCTAGTAGCAGGACGGGCTGGCGATGAGGCGGCCAACGCTGCAAAACTGCATATCTCTTTCGGCTGACTTGGCTAAATACCTGCCATTATTGGCTTAGTGCTGTATTTGCCACTAATTGGCAAGCTAGCGTCCTTAAGTTGGCAGGTCTGCGGCTACCCAACCGAATTTCTGCCACTTATAGCTAGCGTCTAGGTCCCCGACGCGCGGTTTTACAAGCACCGTGCGCCGGGGACCTAGACGCTGACGGATGAGCCCCCGCGCCAGGCGGCCTTGTGCTGCCTGCTACCTCGCCCGCAGTCCTAGGGCCGATAATCGGCGGGGCGGCGGCCAAAGCGCTCGGTGTAGAGCGTAGCAAAGTATTTAGGGCTGCCAAAGCCCACCGCATCGGCTACCTCGGCTACCGAAGTAAAATTACCCGCTTCAAATAGCTGCCGGGCCTGAGTGAGGCGCAGTTCGCGCAGCCAGGCAGCAGGCGTGAGGCCCGCCAGTTGGCCTAGGCGCCGGTAGAGGGTACGCTCGCTCAGGCATAACAACTCGGCCAGTTCGGCAGGTCCAAAGCGCTCGTCGGCCAGATGGCTAGCCACCTGCACTTGCCAGTGCCCCAGTACCTCCGCTGCGTTGGCCTCGGCCCGGCGGGCCGGTGGCGCCGGGTGGGTAGCGGCTACGGGGCCCGCCAGCAGCGGTTCGGTTCGGGGGCGTGGGCTACCTGCCTCTTCGGGTTCCCCCTGCGGCTCGGGTGGCAGGGCTGCAAACTGGCGCCGCACCTGATGGCGGGCTAGCAGTGCGTGCACCCGGGCCAGCAGCTCGGCCGTGGCAAAAGGCTTGGTGAGGTAGTCATCAACGCCCACCGTGAGAGCCGCCAGCCGGTGGGCGTCATCAGCCCGCGCCGTGAGCATAAGTACTGGCACGCTCTGTTGGGCGGGGTCGGCCCGTAGGTGCGTTAGTAGCTCGGTGCCACTCAGGCGCGGCATCATGGCATCGGTGGTGATGAGGTCAACGGGCGCCTCGCGGGCCAGCAGCCCTAGGGCGGCTTGGCCATCTTCCGCCAGCAGCACCTCGTAGGTGGGCGCCAGCAGGCCGCGCAGGTACTCGCGCAGGTCGGGCTGGTCTTCTACCACCAGCACGCGCGGGCGCGGGCCGTTACCCACGGGCCCTGCTGGCAGCGTGGAGGCCACGCCCTGAAGGGCGGACTCAGGAGCTGGCTCCCCTGGGGCCACGATGGGCGCGGTGGCCGCTTCGGGCAGCACTTCGGCCGGAAAGCGCAGCGTGAAGGCGGCCCCTTGCCCAAGCTCGCTGACCAGCGTAAGCGAGCCGCCTAGCAGCTGGGCCAGTTCGCGGCTCAGGGCTAGCCCTAGGCCAGTGCCGCCCTGCGCCTGGCCCTGCGGACTTTGGTAAAAGCGCTCGAAGATGCGTGCCTGCTCGGCCGGAGCAATGCCAGGGCCGGTATCGCGCACTGTTATGCTGTATACCTCCCCCGCGGCGGGCAGAGCCACAGCCACTTCTACCGAGCCCCCGGCCGGCGTGTGGTTGAGGGCGTTGATGAGCAGGTTGGTCAGAATCTCCTCGACTTTGTCAGCGTCGAGCAGCAGGCGCAGACTTTCCGGCACCGCGGCCGGACCGTGCAGGGCGATGCCGCGCTGCGTGGCCAGGCTCTCAAATTGACTTACTACCCGCCTCAGTAACGTGCCCAGGGGCGTGGGCGTCGGGTGTAGGGCCAAGCGCCCGGCTTGCAGCTTGGTCAAATCCAAGATGCGATTGACGAGCTGCTGGAGACGCCGTGCCTGGCGGTGAGCCAAGGCTACCGTCGCTTGTACGGCTGCTGGCAGCTGTTGGGCCGGGTTGGTGAGTAGTGTGTCGAGCGGCCCTAGTATCAAGGTCAGGGGGGTGCGCAGCTCGTGGCTGACGTTGGCAAAAAATTGGTTCTTAGCCTCGTCGAGCGCACCGAGGCGAGCCGCCTGCTCCTCAATTTGCAATTTCTGACTGGCCAACAGTGTATTAGCACGTTGCTTTTGGCGGTAAAGGCGCCACAGCAGGCCTGCCCCGCCGCCCAGTAGCGCCAGCCCCCCTAGGGCCACCAGCAGCCACAGGTGCTGGCGTCGCGTTCGGGCCTCGGCCTGCGCCTGGGTATGGCGCAGGCTAGCAATGCGGCCAGCCTGGCTGCGCTCTACGGCCTGCTGCTCGTAGTAGGAGACATTATAGCGATTCTTGCGGGCCTGCAGCGAATCGTTCAGGTCGGCGGCGGCCATTGAGTAAGTCAGCGCTTTGTCTAACTGGTGGCGCTGCTTATAAAAGGCTGCTATTGCGCGCATGAGGCGCAGGGCATCAAATTGATAATATCGCCTCTCTTCATAGGCGGCTAGCCAAGCATTTTCGGCCCGGGTCCAGTCACTTTGGGCAGTATAATAAAGAGCTCGTGCTTCATTCGCCGGAAACGACATGGTTCCAGTATCTTTTGCCAATCGGACAGAATCCGATAATTCTTGCAAGCGGTCTAACAAGCGCTTAGCCTCTGGTAGGTGGTGCAGGCGCACCAACATCTCGGCTTTTATTTCTAAAGCACCTCCGTGAATAACGAGATTGTTAAGAGTGTTTTTTTTAAGTTTCATATTTCGAGCAGTTAACAGCACGGCATCATTAGCTGCCTTAAGTGCGGCTGCATAAGTTCCTTGTTGCCTATACAACATGCTCATCATAAGCTTTAAAAGAAAACTATAGCTTTGGTCGGATTTCATAAGAGCTCGCTCTACATATTCTCGGGCCTTAGTATAGTTTCCCCACTCAGCGTATTGCTGTCCAACCGCCGCATATGATATGGCAGCTAACTGCGGATTGATTTTTTCTTCTATTTCCGTCGCTTGTAATCTATAGCTGATGGCTTGGTTATCATTGCCTTTGCCGACAAAATCATTTGCTAGCATAATCAAAATAGTTCCTGTATATACTGGCATCGAATTTTGTCTATAATAAGTCAGTTTCTGTTGATAATAGGCCAGTTCCTCCTTATGCTGACGCAGTTCAGAAAATACGCCAGTTATAGCGTTGAATAATAACGGCTCTTGGTAACCTAGAGCGTCAAACTTTCGAAGCGCTGCTTTGAGACTATCCAGAGCCAGCAGGTTGTATTTATTCGCGCGCGCACGGAGAAGTACAGCGCGTGAGTCTTGGTGGTGAATTTTGTACTCAATAGCTGAATCCCGAGCCACGTTGGCTACCGTCAGTAGCCGTTCGCCAGCTAGCCACTGGCGGTAGGCAGGATAATCAGGGCGCTGCAGCTGGCCCGATAGTACAGTTGCTTGTGCAAGCAGTTCAACAAATCGTGTAAAACCCTTCGAATCAAGCTCAATGCGCAGCAAATGCTGTACTGTGCGTAGACGAGCAGTATCAGAATGATGACGGGAGAGGACACGCTCCAACGAGTCAATGTCGGCATTCCAGTAGTTGTAATTCTTTTGCGCCAGCGCAGGCCAGCTAGTGGCCAGGAATAGCAATAGCAGTAGCAAATATCTCATATGTCCTATAGCAACGAGGGTGAGCAGCCACCCACTGGTGTAAATAATCGACCTTGGCCGGGGCGACTGTTAATTCTGCCGACCGGCTAATTTTTTATGAGCTAAGTGCAAAAATGCTGAATGCCTGCCACAAGTAAGGCAGAATTTCTGCCAATCTGCATTTGGCAGAAATTCTGCCCTAGCAACTGGCTTCTGCTGGAAAGCAGCTCGTAAGCTCTACGCTGCTAAATTTCCTGATTTTAGTTAGCTGCCTGGGACAATTAGCTCAGAGCCAGGAAACAATAAGGCTTCGGGTGCTTATGCGACGCGGCTGGCTTTGGCCCTGGGGCACTCGCGCTCGCGTAGGGCTGCGCTGTTTGCCCTGCGTAGCGTGTTAAGCGGGCAGCTTAACCAGGCCTCTCTGAATGATGCCCGCCCATTATGTTCTTTTTTGCAGCAGCTTTCTCTTGCTTCCCGCCCTATGCCTCGCGGCCCTCAGATAGCGCCAAACCATAGCCGCCCTCAAGCTCCGTTCCTAGCTGGGAGGTAGGCCCCTAGGGTGGGTGAAAATTCAAAAACCGTCAAGCTCAATAGGCGTTTGCCAGTTGAGCTTGACGGTTTTCAAACCGTTTTTGCAGGATGCTATTAATTTCTAAAGGTTGCCTTAGTGCGTGGTTAGATTTTCAGCTTGACTATTTGAGCCCCCTTTTACGAAATCTAAACACGCTTTTAGCCTTGCAGCTCCCAGGCGGTGCGGTATCCACCCACGCGCTCGACATAATCGAGGAAAGCCTTGTAGAACGGATGCGCCCCTAGGGTGCTCGAATCGCCAATGAGCAGCAGCTTCTTGCGGGCGCGTGTCATGGCTACGTTCATGCGACGGATGTCGGAGAGGAAGCCGATTTCACCGTGCCCGTTGCTACGCGTGAGGCTGATGGCGATGATGTCGCGCTCCTGGCCCTGGAAAGCATCGACGGTGCCGATACTGAGTTGGCGGTGTAGCAGCAGGCCGCTGAGCTCGTCGTTTTCTTCTACTGCGTCCTTGAGGTAATTAATTTGGGCACGGTAGGGCGCGATGACCCCGATGCTGAGCTGGTCTTCCTCGTGGTCGGCGGCGTCGTAAGGCTCCAATAGCTGGGCCAGGCGCTTGAGCAGCAGGTCAGCCTCCTCGGGGTTGGCCGTAGAGCGGCTCTCCGGGATGGTGATTTCCTGCATGCCAAAGCCGGCCGTATCCAGAAACTCCACGGGCAGGTCGGGGGCAAAGCGCAGGTCGTAGGCCTCTAGGCCCACGTGCGCCACGGTGGGCGCAGCCACGAGGCGGCCGTCGTAAAACTGCTCGGAGCTGAATTCCATAATCTGCTCGTGCATGCGGTATTGCACGGTCAGCATGCGGCTCACATCGGGCTGGCGCTTGATGCACTTCTCAAATAGCGTTTCGCGCAGACCTTCCTTGACAGCTTTCTCGCTTTTCACGGTGGGCGGCAGCTGCTGGTGGTCGCCGGCCAATACTACGCGCTGAGCTTTGGCAATCGGTATCCAGCAGCCTGGCTCCAACGCCTGCGCGGCTTCGTCGATAAAGACGGTCTCGTAAGTGAGGTGGCGAATGTTACGGTTCGAGGCGCCCACTAGGGTGCAGGTAATCACCTGCACCTGCTCGAGCAGGTCCTCAGTGATATAGCGCTCTAGGCCGTCGGCCTCCTGGTGCAGGGCGCGGGCCTCTTCCTTCAGCAAGCGGCGTTGCTCGCGCTCTTCCCAACCAAAGTGACGCACGTGCTTGCCAGCCTCTTCTCGGTACTGCTCAGCGGTTTGGCGCATCGAGCGCAGTTCGCCGTAGCGCTTGTGGTTCATCACCTGGGCATCGAGGGTGTGCTCTAGCAGCAGGTCCGATACCCGGCTGGGGTTGCCCATTCGGATGACGTTGACGCCGCGCTCGGCTAGCTTCTCGGTCAGGAGGTCTACTGCTGTGTTGCTGGGCGCGCACACCAGCACCCGCCGCTCGCGCCGGATGGTTTCCAGAATGGCTTGCACCAGCGTAGTAGTCTTGCCCGTGCCGGGCGGCCCATGGATAATGGCCACATCCTGGGCAGCTTGCACGTGGCGCACGGCCGCTAGCTGGCTCTCGTTGAGGGGGCTAGGGTAGAAGAGGTCGTCGGCTTTTTCGGCCCGGAAGCGGGCAGGCTTGGCCCCGAGCAAGATGTCGCGCAGCTCGGCAAGGCGGTCGCCGTAGGCGCCCATTACCTTCCCTAGGGCGTAGTCCATCTCGCGGTAGCTCACCTCATCGAAGGTGAGGTCGATACCCAGCTTGCCACCCTCGTGCACCCAGTCGGGCAGGTCTTCCTTGCTGGTGGCGAGCAATAGTTTATTGCGCCGCACGCTGGTAATCACGCCGCTGAGCGTGGGGCGGTCGGTGGCAGCGCGGCCCGGCACGTTGCCAAACAAGGCCGCATTCTTGCCCACCTGAAACAGGTGCAGCCCCTGCTGCCCGGCCGGCCGCTCTAGCTCAATGACCACTTTGCCGCCGAAGCCCACATCTTCTTGGGTAATCGTGACGGGGTACCAGGTCAGCCCGCGCTGCTGGCGCTCCTGAATGCTGGCTTTGGCATTTTTAAGCTTAAACTGCTCGAGGTCTTCTTGTTGCTCTAGCTTGAGCATGGCCTGCACGCGGCGTAGCTCCTTCTCGATGGCGTAGGGCTCGGCGTGGGGGGTAGGGAGTTCAGTTGACAAAAGAAAGCGGATTGATTTCGTTGTAAAGTGTAACAACGAAAACTAGAAATGAGTGGCTACCTAGGGCCATTAATTGGGGGATAGCCAACCTAAAAGTAGAAAAAGAACCCAACGCACGGCCTACTGGCGCGCCACGCTTGCTCGTTTAAGAGCAGTAGTCTTGGCGTAAACTATGATTGTGTAGCCTCAAGCTTGGTGTTCAGCTAGCTCGAAAACATAATTGACGTCCTCCTAGCGAACGCTGTGCCAGTGCGGTGCTACCTCAGCAGCGTCGGGCGCTCTTGGTATACTTTCCACAAAAACTCGCCAAACAGCGTGTTGGCCCACGCAAACCAAGGGCGGGTGTAAGTATTGGGGTCGTCTTTGTGAAAAGACTCGTGCATGTAGCCAGTGCCCGCGTGGGTGGTCTTGAGCAGCTGCACGCAGGCCCGAATTTCGGCGTCGTTGATGCTAGTGAGGCCGCGCATGACGATGCTAATGGGCCAAATCATGTCCTGGCCCACGTGCGGGCCACCTATGCCTTCGCCCGCCTTGCCCTTGTAGAAGAAGGGGTTGTCGGCCGAAAGCACCAGCCGACGCGTGTTTTGGTACACGGGGTCATTGAGCGGAATGGCGCCAAGGTAGGGCAGCGCCAGCAAGCTGGGCACGTTGGCATCGTCGAGGAGGGTGTGGCCGCCGTAGCCATCGACCTCGTAGGCATACACGCGCCCGTGCACTGGGTGCGTGATAATGGCGTGCTCGCGCAGAGCCACGGCCACCTCATCGGCCAGGGCCATCAGGTTTTGGTAGGCAGCACCGTCGTGCTGAATGTCATTGAGCATTAGGGCCGCTTGGCGCAGGCTGATAACCGCAAAGAAATTGCTGGGGACCAAAAAGGGTAGGAGCGTGGCGTCGTCGCTGGGTCGAAAGGCCGAGGCGATAAGCCCAGTTGGCAGCACCGGGTAGCCGTGGCCACCTAGGGGCTGGGTGTCGGTGGCTTTCGCGGTGGTGCGCTGAAAGTGATAGGGGCCCGGCCCGGTTTTGCGCTGCTGCTCCCGGAAGGTTTTTACCGTCAGGTCGATAGCCTGCCGCCACTGGGCATCGAAGGGCTGCTCGTCGCCGGTGGTTTTCCAGTAGTGATACGCCAGGCGGATGGGGTAGCACAGCGAGTCGATTGCCCACTTGCGCTCGTGCACGCCGGGTTGCATGGCCGTGTGGTCCGTTTTCCACTCGCCCACTTTGGTGGGGTCTTGGTAAAACGCATTCGCATAAGGGTCCTGCAAAATGCAGCGCGTTTGGCGATGAATGACGCCCGCCACTAGCTGACGCAGGGGCGCGTCTTGCTTTACAAAAGCGAGGTAGGGCCACACTTGGGCCGAGCTGTCGCGCAGCCACATGGCGTCGATGTCGCCCGTGCTGACGTAGGTATCGGGCCGCCCTAGGTGGGTGCCGGGCGCTACGGTAGTGTCGAGCGGGTTCGGGAGGCAATTGCCAAACAGCCAGCCCAGCTCCGGGTCTTTTACTTTTTGCTGAAACTCCCCAATAGCCGCCTCCACAGCGCGGCTGCTAAAGCGGCGCTGCCCTGCTACCGGCCGCATCACTGGCAAGCCGAGAGCGGCCGCCCGGCTGGGCGGACTGAGAAAAGAGCTAGCGGCTAGTAGGCCCGCGCTCTGCACAAAGGCCCAGCGGTTCATAGGCAAAAAAAGAAGAGAAGCGCAAAGATGGGAGGTAGCCGGGCCGCGGCGCTGACTGCCCTAGCGCCGAGCCTAGAAAGTAATAGTTTTGCTAATTGCCTGCTTCTGCAACAGCCACGGTGTTGGTAGGAGAGGAAGCCGCGCGCTTTGGCTTGCCAAGTCATTCATGCCAAGATATTTTCGCTATATTGACCGGCAGTTTATCCGGTTTGTAGCGACTGATTGGGTCCGCTTGCACCCGGCCCACCGCTTTGCGCGACAGTTAGGTTGGTGTTGGTCACCTAGCCTAAGCTTCAAGGGTCCTGCACTGGTTGCGCTCGCTATTTTCTCCCACCCACTTTTCTCTTCTTGCGCGTGAAAACGTCCTTACTTGTCAGCTGGTCCGCCCTGACGCTGCTCGCCCTGCGTGGCGTAGCGGCCACCGCCTCGCCCCTCACGGTGTTGAGCGGGCAGCTCGCCCACGCCCCCCAGGCCGACTCGGTCCGCCTGCAGGTCGGTTCGCGCCGGGTCGCGGCGGTGCTGAGCCCCGCGGGGGAGTTTCGCCTCGAGGTAGCGGGGCTACAAGAGCCCCAGCAGGCAACGTTCTCCTACGGCAAGCAGCGCACCTCGCTCTGGTTGAGCCCCGGCGACCGCCAGCACCTGACCCTAGACTTTCCCAAATTCGACGAAACGGTGCAGTACAGCGGCCGGGGGGCGGCCACCAGCAACTACCTGGCCCGCGCCCTCTACCGGTTCGTGTTCGATATTCCCGGCCAGGTACCGGTTCCGCTAAAGCACCTCACCCCGCAAACGACCCCAGCTGAGTTTGCGCAGCAAGAAACGGCCTATCAGCAGCAGCGGCAGGACTTCCTAACGACCTATGCCAAGGCACATGGGCTGCCGAAGTCCTTCGTGCGCGCCCAGCGGCAGATTCTTGCCTTGCAGGCGGCCCAGGACCGGCTCAGTTTCATCGGCTACTGGCACTATCTCCATCGCGACGATACCCCGGCGCAAGCTCTCGTGCTGCCCGCGACGTACTTCGACTTTTTGCCGCTCTTACGGCTGCCGCAGCTCATGGCTCACCCCACGGCGGCCATTACGCCCCTGGTCGCGGAGCTCCTAGGTAGCTACAGCAACCGGTTGGTGCCGAATATGCCCTTGAGTACCGACCCGGCCGAGCTGGGGCGGCTCTACGCCGTGGCCACCGCCGACCTCGGGCCCACGCCCGCCCGCGACCAAGTAATCTATAATCTTTTAACGTCTCACGTGTTGCAAGGCTTTCCCAGCGTACTAGCCGCCTACCCGACGTTTAAGGCGCAGAACCGCGACTCTACCCTGGCGCGTGAGCTGCGCCAGCGGATAGTGGCCCGGCTACCCTTTGCGGCTGGCCAGCCGGCGCCCGACTTTACGCTGCGCGATAACACGGGCAAGGAGGTATCCATGCGCGACCTGCGGGGCAAGGTGGTGTACCTCGACTTTTGGGGCACGTGGTGCGGCCCCTGTATGTATGAACTGACCAAGCATAGTCATGCCCTGAAGGAGCGCTTCCTAGGTCGGGACGTGGCCTTCGTCTACGTCTCGGTGCGCGATACGCAAGCACAGTGGCAGCAAGTGCTGCAGCAAGAGAAATTGACGAGCGCCAACAGCGTGCACCTCTGGGCCCCCGATAAAACGGTCGCCAATCTCTACCAGGTGCCCTATTACCCCAGCTACTACTTAATTGGCCGCGATGGCCGCTTCGTAGAAGCCTACACCACGCTGCCGTCGGATGGTGCGAAAACCGTCGCAGCCATTGAGGCGGCGCTCAACGCCCCTGCCCCCGCCAACGCCCCGCGGTAGCCCGCTAGGCCCGGCGTCTTGGGTTAGGCAGGAACTGGCCTGGCAACCTAGCCGCCGGGCACTTGCGTAAGGCGGGTAGTACTTAACGCGCACTGGTTTATGTCTTCGCTTTCTCTTCGCCTGCTGCTGCCCGCCGGGCTGGTGTGGCTGGCCGCCTGCACCGGCGGCCCCGGCACCGAAAAAACAACTGCCGTGGCCGCCCCGCCGCCCGTGCCTACTTCTGCTAATGCCAAGCAGCTCGTGTCGGTAGCTACCTCCGATACCATCTGGAACGGTGTGGCCGTGTCAGACGATGACCGGATATTCGTGCTGTTTCCGCACAACGAAGGCCACCCCGGCACGCGCATCGGCGAGCTAAAGAACGGTGCCGTGACGCCCTATCCTAACCGCGCCTGGAACAGTTGGAAAAAAGAAGGCGACCCCGCCAAAACAGCCTTTGTGCGCACCAACTCGCTGCGCTTCGGCCCCGATGGCCTGCTGTGGGTAGTGGACACGGGCACGCCCAAAAGCGAAGCGCCGCCCATCACCGACGGCCCCAAGCTACTGGCAATTGACATTACTAAAAACCAAGTGGTCAAAACTATCGACCTAGGGAAGCTGGTCAAGCGCAAGAGCTTCGTGGACGACCTACGCTTTCACGGCGACATGATATACGTGACCGATGCCGGGGCGCCGGGCCTCATCCTACTCAGCCAAAAAACTGGCCAGGGCCGCCGCGTGCTTGATGGCGACAGCACTACCACCGCCCGCCGCCCCATGGTAGGCGAGGGCAAGCGCATGACAAAGCCCGACGGCAGCGATGTGAAGCTGCACGCCGACCAAATGGAAGTATCGCCCGATGGCCGATACTACTATTTTCAAACCGCTGCCGGGCCCATGTACCGCGTCGAGACCAAGTACTTAGACAACCCCAATACGTCATCGGCTAACATCGCCAAGCAGGTCAAGTATTTTTTTAACTCGCCTACTTGCGGTGGCACCACCATCGACGCCGATGGCAACCTCTACATAGCCGACGCCAACGAAAAGCGGGTGCTCAAAGTGACGCCCACCGGCCAAAGCAGCACGCTGGTGCAAAGCCCCGACCTCATCTGGGTCGATGCCATGTGGATAGACCACGCCGGCAACCTCTGGATGCCCGTGCCCCAGATGAACCGCACCGCGGGCTTCCAGAAGGGCGTCGAAACCGTGAAATTTCCGGTGCAGCTCTACAAGCTGGCCATTGGCGCCAAGCCGTTTCGTGACTAGGTAGCGCGGCGCGCGCCGCTTACTTTTCCTGTAGCTTCAGCAGGTGGCCTAGGGCCGTGCCGTAGGCTAGCGTAGCCAGGGCTACGGCTGGGTGCTTTTTGCGCCGCAGCTCGTAGTTATCGCGGGTAAAATCGGTCCAGTTCCACTCGTTCAGATGCACGCGCCCAACCGAGATGCAGGGCTCGTGGATTTGGGTGGTGTGCCACCACTTGGTGGGAAACAGGATGGTTTCGCCTTCTTCTACCGTAACCCGCACCGGCGTGGCGTGCTTGAACAGCGGAAACTGTTCGTAGTCGGGATTGAAAATGTCGACTTGCGATACCTTCTCATTATCGGCCCTAGGGTAGAGATAAGGCGTTTGGTCGGGTGGGAAAAGAATAAATTCTTTCGACCCGTAGAGCTGCGAAATCTGGGTGTGCAGGTACAGCGCATCGACGTGCAGATACGGAAAACACGCGCCATTGCCCCCCAAGAATAGCTCATACACTTGCGTGCCACGCAGCATCAGCTTGGGCAACAGCGGGTGCTTCACGCGGTCCGATTTGCCAAACACTATCTCGGGCTGCAAGTCGGCTAGTAGCTCCGGAAAAAACTGCTCAATATTGAGGTTAAACGGATAAGGCGCGGAGTTGGAGGGGCTCGACGTTAGTATCAAGTCGGCTACCTCGGCCATGCTATAGGTGTGGCCCTTTATGACTTTAGTAAGATGCCCGTAGTGCTGCTTGAAGAAAGCCGGGGTAAACTTGCCCATAGCGCCCCAGCGACGTGCTACATCGGTGAGTACCACGGGTAGGCCTGGCTGCACATATTCGTCCAGTAGCTCCTGCTGCGATAGTCCGCTGCACTTGTCTATGGTAAGCAGGGCCGGGGCATGCGCTGGCCGGTGAGAAGGATTGATAGTCATAAAGTGCTTTTTAGCAGAGGTATAGGTAGAGTGAAGGCGGCAAAGACTACCTAGGCTGAAGGCGGCCCGGCCAGCCGGTTCGTAAATATAGAAATTTCTGTTGGCTATTGCGACAAATAGCTGATTATTTTGGTTATAACATAGGTAATAGTTGGGCCTACTATTGGCGGGTGCACTGGCATTCTTACTAAGCGCGAGGGTGTATCCGCTGAGCAGGCGCTTTATTTGTGGTGCTTGTCACCACGGCCCCGCCGTTTTTGTTGTTTGTACTATGCCTTCGGCTACTCCTATCGTCGATATTTTTATTCCGTGCTTCGTCGACCAGCTTTATCCGCACACCGCCCTGAACATGGTGAAAGTGCTCGAAGCCGTGGGCTGCCAGGTCAATTACAACCCTGCTCAAACCTGCTGCGGCCAGCCCGCTTATAATGCTGGCTACAAAGCCGAAAGCCGCAACATTGCAGAGAAATTTTTAACTGATTTTGGCGCGCCAGTCGGTGAGCAGCGCTACGTAGTAAGTCCTTCGGCTTCGTGCGTGGGCATGGTGCGTAATGCGTATTCGCACCTGTTTGCGGGCACGCCCGAGGCTCCGCAGTGCGGGGCCGTGCAGCAGCGCACCTACGAACTCACGGAGTTTCTAGTCGATGTGCTGGGTATCAGTGCCATTCCGCAGGCGCAGCTGGCAGGCCGCTATACTTACCACGACTCGTGCTCGGCTTTGCGCGAGTGTGGCATTCGGGCGGCTCCGCGCCAGCTACTCGATGGCGTAGCTGGCCTCGAGCGCCTCGAAATGGCCGAAACCACCACTTGCTGCGGCTTTGGCGGCACCTTCGCCGTCAAGTTTGAGTCGATTTCGGTGGCGATGGCCCAGCAAAAAGTAGAGCACGCCCTCGCCACGGGCGCCGACTACCTCGTGAGCACCGACGTGAGCTGTCTCATGCACCTAGAGGCGTACATCCGGCGCGAAAAGCTGGACATCAAAACCATGCACATTGCCGATGTGCTGGCCAGCGGCTGGTAGTAGATATAATCAGGCTAAGAGCAGTTAATAGCTAGGTCGCCAGCGCACCGAGGCAGCAAAGCCAGCTCACGCCAGAGCCTAGGCCATGAGCTTATACTGGTAGCTACGAGCAGATACATATGCACCCCCTAGACAATCCAATCTGGCACGCCTTGCGCACCGGCAACGAGCAGCTGGCCATCGGCGATGAGCTGGCCCGCGTGCTGCCGCGCGATATTGGTGCCTTTGCCGGACTAGCCGAGGATGCGCTTCCCGCTTGGCGCCGTTTGCACGAGTTGTCTCCGGCCGGCGCCCCCACTGTACTGTTTGCCGCCGAGCCATTGGCGCTGCCCGCCGACTGGCAATTGCTGTTGCACAAAGAGTTGCTACAGCTCGTGTATGACCAGCCCACGGCTCCTCTTGTGGCTGATGAGCGCTTGGTAGCACTGCAAGAATCGGATGTGCCGGCCATGCTGGCTCTCACGGCCCTCACCAATCCTGGCCCGTTTCTGCCCCGCACGCTAGCCTTTGGCGGCTACTATGGAATTTTTGAAGAGGGCCAGCTGGTAGCCATGGCCGGGCAGCGGCTGAACCCCGCGCCCTACGTCGAGATTAGTGCGGTGTGCACCCACCCCGCGCACCTGGGCCGCGGGTACGCTGGCCTGCTAGTGCGCCACCAATTGGGCCGGCTGCTGGCGGCGGGGCACATGCCGTTTTTGCATGTCTACGAGGACAATACGGCTGCCTATAAATTGTATCAAAAACTCGGCTTCCAGCTACGCAAGCGGCTGCACGTATACGTGCTCGCAAAGCAGGCTTCCTAAGGTCAGCGCATCATCGCTTTCGCTAGGTCATCGCCGCAGTGGCTAACCTAGGAGCCTAGATAGTGGATTGCTTTGTGCGCGCTGTAAGTTTTGCTGGTATTACGTAGCAGCCTAGTGCGCACTAGGCTGCTTGCCAAGTAATAGCAGGGCATTAACAAGCAGTCATTAACCTATTTCTGACTAAATATATCATTGTCAATGTATTAGGTAGCATGCTAAGCATCCACTGACTTCGTTTGGCTCGGCCTACTGACCTACTCGCTCTTCGCGGTGCTGCTTCCAGAGCTCGGCAGCATGCTGGCGAAAAGCTGCTGGAGCGGCTTGCCAGGCCGCATCTAAGGAGTAGCTGCCCCCATCGTGCTGCCCGCCCATGGTAAGGCGGCTCGTGCCGCGCACGGCATACTTGCGAAAGCCCTCATACATGATGATTTTTTGAGTGCTTGGGCTCACGTCGCCCCGGCATACGGTGCGGTACACTAGCCACACCTCGGCCGTACCATCTTGGTCGAGGTCGGTGACTGTGAGACCTTTGGGACGAAAGCGGGCTTCTAGGTCAAGCGGGCAGTCGTCCACAAAGTCGTGCACTTGCCAAGTGGGCACTGTGCCGGTAGTCGGGTATTGGTAGGCGTAGAGGTCAGCGCGTTGGCCGTCGGTGCTTTGGGCAGCGGGGTCGGTGGCCGGGCCACTCTCGGTGGCTAGCACGGTATAGGCGCCAGTGCGGTCGGTGTAGCGCAGGGCCTGTACTACGCGGCCACTATGCTTGAGGGTGGCTGGCACAGCTGCAGGGGGTAGTGGGCTTACCCGCAGCTGCGCCTGGGCGCTGGCGGCTAGCAGCAGAATGGCTAGACAAAGGCAAGAAGGGTGCATAAACAGCTCGAAAGCAAAAACAATAATGTTCTGAATAGCAAGTAGGTGCGGCTGGTTGCGCCCCGGCGCGGGGGTTAATCGGCGCCCGCTACGCTGGGTTGCAGCGTCTGAATGGTGTGCCGGATAACAGCGTCCATCGCTGCCTTGCGGGTGGCTGGGTACTCCCACAAAAAAGTGGTGAGCGTATTGCTCTTAAAAACGGTCTTCTCGTAGAAAATACGGCCTTTCACTTGCCCCGACAGCACGTAGCCCGTGCGCGTGCGCTGGTCGAGCACAAGGGTAGCGTGTTTTTCCTGCCAGCCCTGGCGCGCTATTTTTTGATTTTCGGCTAGGCCGCCGTCCAGCACATCGCCGTAGCTGGCGTAGGCGCTGAGCACGGCCTGCCCGTCGGGCGAGACGAAGCGGCGGCCATCGCCGTTGCCGGCTTCGGGCTGGGGCCGAAAGTCGGCCGGGTAGTCGATGCGATAGCCAAAGCGAGTATTATGGTAGGTTTTGTAGGCGGGCGGGGCCAAGTTGGCCAGCGCTAGCCCGCCGCCGAGTAGTAGCAACCAATTCATGAGCAATAAAGAAGTTAAGAAGTAGGCGGGCTGTTAGAGGTGGTGTTGCAGGAGAGCAGTACTCTAGAGCTGTTTGGCCGCGGTAGCAATTTGCGGCACAAATTCAAAGCCCGGGTAAAACGCGCGGCCCGGCTAGCCGGAAATAGGCCATTCGCCTGTGATAGGCGGTTTTGTAAAGCACCCCGAGCTGCGATGCACCTAGGAGCTACCAAGTGCTGCCCGCGCCGCCGCCGCCCGACGAGCCGCCGCTGCTAGTGCTACGGCTGCTATAACTGCTGCCCGAGCTGCTTCCCCACGAAGAAGAGCCAGAGCTGCTCGAAGAGGAGCTGCTTACGGGGCTGGGCAGGCGCGAAATAACTTCTCTCTCTTGCACTTCGTGCTGGCAGAAGCGGCACGTAGCCACTCGCCAGCCCCAGCCCTCGGCCGAGGTGGTAGCTGCTTGCACCACCCGCAGCCGCGGCGGGGCCAGGGTGCGGTGGTGGCAGGCGGGGCAGACCTGGGTTTTGGTTTCGGGGTTAGGATAGGCTAGCCAGAGGTGGTGCCCCTGGGCGCATTTCCATACCTCATGCTCTACTGCGCGCGACGCTTCTTCTACCTGTTGGCCGGGTGCGAGATGCGTTTTTTCGGCGGCGCTGTCGAGTTTGTGCATGGGTAGCCCGCAGTCGGGGCAAGCAAAAGGAGCATCGCGCAACGCGGCCAAGTGCCGGCCATACCAGCGCCAGTACAGCGCCAGCCCCACCGGAAATAGGTAGGCCGTGAAGGCTAAGCCGCGATGTGCCGCTTGCTGCTGCCCATAGGCTTCGGGCCGACCTAGGGGCGCCACGGGGCGCCGCGCCTGCCAATAGTGCCACCCAAAATAGCCGTGCAGGTACAGCAGCGGCAAGCCATAAAGCAGCGCCAAAAAAGCCTCTGGGCCCAGCTTGCCTTGCAGCACGAGCCCTACTAAGCCCCCCACTAGCCCAAGGGGCACTAGTACCAGCCAGCCACGCCCACGTAGCTGCTGCGTAGTGCGGTACCATAGCACCAGATAAAGCACTAGCGCCAATGCTGCCACAGCCAACAGGCCCACTGGCGGCCCCGGCTCGGGTGGGTAGTAATTATCCGCCGAGGCTTCGCCCGGTAGGGCCTGCTCTAGCGGGTCGTCGGTGGCGTTGGCATACCCGCTTTGGGCCATAAGGGCACGTTGTAGGCTATCTGCATAGTAGCGTGCCGAGTCGTCGGCGGTAGCCAGCACGGGCTTAGGTGGGGCAGGGGCGGGGCGCAGCCGCCTAATGATGGCTGCTACGCCCTGCTGCACTGCTTGGTCGTAGTTGCTGGCGCGGGCGGCGTCCAGCATGTATCGCTGCTGAATGCGGTAGCAAATAATATCGGGCAGGTCGGCTTCTAGGCCATAGCCGGTTTCAAACTCCACGCGGCGCTGGTCCAGCACTAGCAGCATAAGCAGCCCATTGTTAGTGGTTTTGCCCCCGACTTTCCACTTATTAAATAGCGCTGTAGCTGCTGTTTTGGGCACTGCTGCACCGAGGCTGCGCACCAGCACCACATCGAGGTGCGCCCGGCCGCTGCGGTCGAGGCTATCGAGCTGGGCATTGAGGGCGGGCGCAGTGCCGGGGGCTAGTATGCTGTCGGGGTCACTAACGTAGGCTTCGCCCAACGTCTTAGGGTCCGGAATGGCGGTGAGATAATTGGCAGCCGTGATGCGGTGCACAGGCTCCGGCAACTGACAGCCGCCTAGCGCCCCAAGCCACAACAACCAATACCACAGTCGAAAACGAAGCATAGGCAATACAAGTGAAGCCAGCAAACACTACAAGTAACGCCTATCCTCAACGAAAACTACCCAAAAAAGAAGGTCGGGCCCACCCTAGGGTAAGCCCGACCTTCTTTTTTGAGAAGCCTGAACCTATGCGGCCAATTGCTCTACCGCTTGCGGCTGGCCTAGCACGCGCATCGTTTCGGCCAGCAGCTCATAGGAGTGTACGCGTGCCTCGTGGCTGAAAATGTGGCTGGTAGCCATAATCTCGTTGGCTTGCGTTTGGGCCAAGAAAGCCCCTAGGTCTTCTTGCAGCGTGGCCGGGCTGCCAATGAAGGAAGCCGCGAGCATTTGCATCACGTACTGCGCCACATCGGGCGACCAAAGCTGGCTCATGTCCTTAACGGGCGGCTGCATCAGTTGGCGCTGGCCCGTGACCACGCCCAGCATCATCTGCTTCAGGGTGGTGGATAGGTAGTCGGCCTCGTCGTCGGTGTCGGCGGCTATCACATTTACACACGTGATAACATAGGGCTCGGCGAGCGTGGCCGAGGGGCGGAAGTTCTGGCGATAGATTTTCAGCGCCGCAAACAGCTGGCCGGGCGCAAAGTGACTGGCAAAAGCATAAGGCAGGCCCATCGCTGCGGCCAGGTAGGCGCTATCGGTGCTAGAGCCCAGGATGTAAATCGGAATATCGAGCCCCTCGCCCGGAATGGCGCGCACCGAGCTGGTGCTGTTGGCCGCCGAGAAATAGGTTTGCAGCTGCTGGATATCGCGCGGAAAATCTTGCTCGACGCCAAAGCGGGCGCCCCGAATGGCGCGGGCCGTGGTTTGGTCGGTGCCAGGGGCGCGGCCCAGCCCTAGGTCAATGCGGCCGGGGTAGAGCGAGGCCAGCGTGCCTAGCTGCTCGGCCACTACTAGCGGGGCGTGGTTGGGCAGCATAATGCCGCCCGAGCCTACGCGCAGTGTGCTAGTGCCACCCGCGATATAGCCTATCAGCACCGGCGGCGCCGAGCTGGCCACGCCGGCCATGTTGTGGTGCTCGCTCAGCCAAAAGCGGGTGTAGCCCAACTTCTCGACGTTTTGGGCCAAGTCGAGGCTGTTGCGAAACGTATCGGCCGGGGTGTTATCCTGGGCCACGGCAGCCAAGTCCAACACGGAAAAGGCTACTTGAGAGGGGGATTCTGCTTTCATATCTAAAAACGCGCGGTGCCGGCCCGATAAGCCAATTGCTGCGCCTACTAGCGGTTGCGTGGAGTGCCCGCTGGCCTTAGCCTAGGGTGCTACTACAACAAGCGAGTGCCCAAAATGATTGCGCGAAACCAATTGGACCAAAGCGGCGGGTAGGCCCGAAGTGCATATCAGCCGCTATAGTCTGCTGGCGGGCACCTAGGCGAGCCTAAGCCAACTGCGCTCCATAACCCTTCGAGGCAGCCTGCGTACCACCGGTTCATTTAAAACTCATCTAGTAGTATGGCAGGCAGTTCTTCTAAAATAGTGGTATACGGTGCCATTGCGGCCAACGTAGCCATTGCCATTGCCAAGTTCACGGCGGCGTTTTTTACGGGCAGCGCGGCCATGCTCTCCGAGGGTATTCACTCACTCGTGGACAGCGGCAACGGGTTGCTGATTTTGCTGGGCCTCTCGCGCAGTGCCCGCCCCGCCGATGCCGAGCATCCCTTTGGGCATGGCAAAGAGCTGTACTTCTGGACGATGATAGTGGCCGTGCTCATCTTCGCGGTGGGTGGTGGCCTCTCGCTCTATGAGGGCTACATCCACCTGCAGCACCCTGCTCCGCTCACCGACCCCACCTGGAACTACTGGGTGCTGGGCCTGGCCATCGTGTTTGAAGGCATTGCCTGCTCGCTAGCCTTCCGTGAGTTCAATAAGACGCGCGGCGACGCCAGCTTTTGGAAGGCCCTGCGCGCCAGCCGCGACCCGGCCGTGTATGCCATTTTGCTCGAAGACCTAGCCGCACTCGTGGGCCTAGTCATTGCCCTAGGGGGCGTGTACTTCGGCCATCTGCTTAATAACCCGTACTTTGATGGTAGCGCCTCGGTGGCCATTGGTGTGCTGCTCATCGGCATGGCGGTGTTCATGCTCAAAGAAACCCGCGGCTTGCTGGTGGGCGAAGGCGTAGACGCCGCCACCCTGGCTAGTTTGCAAGCGCTGGCCACCGCCGACCCGGCCGTGCGCAGCCTGCGCCCGCCACTTTCGATGTACCTAGGGCCTGCCGAGGCCATCCTGGCCCTCGACGTGCGCTTCCGCCAAGACCTATCGGCCCAGCAGGTAGAAGATGCCGTGGGCCGGCTCGAAAAAGCCATCCGCGCCAAGCATCCCGAGTTCAAGCGCATTTTCGTGGAAGCCGAGTCATTTGCGCCCGAGCAGCGGGCGGGTGCTAATCAGCCAGCAATTAGCTAGAAGATTATGCTTGGCTAAGCTAAGCTGCTAGATGTTGTCGATAAAGGTCGAGCGCTCGTTGTCAGTGCGATACATAATATCTGACCGCAGCACATATTTTACACCCTGCGTTACTTCGCTGCCTTCGTGGTAGAGGTCGTGCAGGAAAAGAAGCGCCATACCTTGTTTAGGCCGTATTCGTAGCTTTTGGAAAGTTGTGTCGCCACCCTGAAAATTGTCATTCAGGTACACCATAAAGGTGAAGTAACTGGCCTCCCGTTCGTTGCGGATGTAGCTCTGGTCGAAATGCCCTTTAAACTGGTGCCCGCGCTGGTAGCGGTAAAACCGAAACAATTCATTGAGCCCAATAGCGGTGCTAGCAGCCAGCGGCGTCAGAACGAAGGGTTGAATCTTCGTCCACAGCTCCTGCGCTAGCTCTTCGCTCTTGTAAAAAGCTCGGCTGTTGTTGCGAATATCGGTGCGCACCCGACTGCCGCTGCTTGTATTAATCTGAGCCAGTTCGTAGCCCACACCTTCACTTCTGACAATCATGTCGAGACATTCCTGACGCGTTAGGAAGTCTTCGACAGTGAAAATAGTATCCGTAAGTTTGGTAAATTTCATAGAGTTAACAAAAATAGAGATTCCCAGCTATTCAGCCCAAGGGCGAACAGCTGGGAATCGTAAATAACCTGCTTAAGTCGTTATAGCAGCGCCTTAATGCGCGCCGTCAGGCCCTCACTAGCGGCCACTAGCGGCAGGCGCACCTCACTACCACACACGTTTTGCAGGGCCAAGGCCGCTTTTACACCCACAGGGTTGCCCTCCTCATACATGAGCGGGTTGAGGCTCACAAAGCCGAAGAGCAGCTGCTGCGCCCGGGTGAAGTCACCGGCCAGGGCGGCGCGGGTCATGTCGCTAAATTTCTGCGGGAAAGCGTTACCTAGGACGGTAATAATGCCCACGGCGCCGCACGCGATGAGCGGCACCGTCAGCATGTCGTCGCCACTCAAGAAAAGAAAGTCAGCGGGCTTCTTAGCCAAGATGGCCAGGCACTGCTCCACGTTGCCGCTGGCTTCCTTGATGCCGATGATATTGGGGTGCTCGGCCAGGCGCAGGGTAGTGTCGGCGCTCATATTAGAGCCGGTGCGGCCGGGCACATTGTAGAGCAGCAGGGGCCGGGGCGCGGCGTCGGCGAGACGCTGGTAGTGCGCCACAATGCCGGCTTGACTAGGCTTGTTATAGGCCGGGCTGGCCGATAGAATGGCTGTGATGCCTTCTAAATCAGTGCTGTGCAGCAGCGCCTCGGCGGCGGCGGTGTCGTTGCTGCCGATGCCATACACCAGCGGCACCCGGCCAGCCACGTGCTCCTTGGCAATGCGCAGCAACTCGGCTTTTTCGGACGTGGTGGTGGTGGGCGACTCGCCCGTAGTGCCATTAATAACCAGGTACTCCACGCCGCCTTGCAGGGTGTGGTCGAGCAGGCGGCGCCAGCCGGCATAGTCTACCTGAAAATCGGGGGTAAAGGGCGTCACCAGGGCTACGCCGGTGCCGTGTAGGTTGTTCATCCGCTGCGGAGGTCGTTAGTTTTGTTACGAAATTACTACTTCGACCGCCCACACCTCTTGTTGGCGCTTTTTCTATTTCCTTGAAAAACTTCTTTTCGGCCACCACTCTGCTGGCCGCGCTGAGCCTCACCGCCTGCGACACCAAAACTGCCACCACCGGCGAAGCCCGCACTGCCCCTTCGGCCGAAGCAATGGCCGCCCTCAAAAACCCAGAAACGGCCCCTACCTCCGGCGCCGCCGCCGTGGCCGCCGAAGAAGCCAACGCGACCCCGGCGCCCGACCCCAGCACCATCCCAGCTGCTAAGGTGGCCGATGCAGCCGCCATCTATGCTCGTCCGCAGGTGCCCATCTTGTGCTACCACCAAATTCGGGACTGGACCGGGCGTGACTCGCGCAGCGCCAAAGACTACATCGTACCCATTGCTGCTTTTAAGGCGCAGATAAAGATGCTGGCCGACTCGGGCTACCATACCATTCTGCCCGACCAGCTCTATGCCTACCTCACCACGGGGGCCAAGCTGCCGAGCAAGCCCATCATGCTCACCTTCGATGACACGGACCTCGACCAGTTTACCATCGCCCGGCCCGAGCTCGATAAGTATGGCTACAAGGCGGTGTACTTCGTGATGACCGTGAGCCTAGGTCGCCCACATTACATGACCAAGGACATGGTGAAGCAGCTTTCTGACCAGGGTAACCTCATCGGCTCGCATACCTGGGACCACCACAACGTGAAAAAATACCAGGGCCAGGACTGGGTGACGCAAATCGACAAGCCTACCAAAACGCTGGAGGAAATAACAGGTAAGAAAATCAAGTACTTCGCCTATCCCTTCGGCCTCTGGAACACCCAGGCTTTTCCCGAATTGAAGCAGCGCGGCTTCGTGGCCGCCTTCTCGCTAGCTGAAAAGCGCGACCAGGCAGACCCGCTCTTCACCATTCGGCGCATCATCGCCAGCGGCTACTGGAGCCCGCGCACCCTGCACAACAGTATTGTGCAGAGCTTTTAGAGGTTCTACTATGCAGCTGAGAGCAATTAGAACTGAAGTGATATGGTTACTCAGTTGCTACGCCTTAGTATTGGTATTGTATGGCTTATTAACTGGCATTTGGAGCATCTGGCAAGGCACGCTGGACATTCAGATGCACAACACGTATTTTGTTCTCAGCCATCCGCTAGCGACGGTGCCTCTCTTCGTAGTGATTGCGTGGGTCGTGACTAGTGCCCGAGCTATAGCTGCGCCACTGCGCACGCGTTATACCTGGGTGGTGCTATTGCTGCTCAGTGCAATTGTGATATTGTTTGTTTTGCTTATTGTGCTGATTAAAAATAATATAGGTAGGTAAGTGGCAGTTGCCAACAAAGCTTGACCTGTACGCGGCGGCTTTATTTCTAACCAAAATCTTCAGAATATCATGGATGAATTTATGCAAGCCGCCATCGCCGAAGCCCGCCTAGGGCGCTCGCAAGGTGGTATTCCCATTGGCTCGGTGTTGGTGCGCGATGGCAAGCTGGTATCGCGCGGCCACAACAAGCGCGTGCAGGAGCTAGACCCCATCGCCCACGGCGAAATGGACGCCCTGCGCAACGCTGGCCGCCAGCGCACCTACCGCGATACGGTGCTTTATACTACGCTGATGCCCTGCTACATGTGTGCCGGCACCATCGTGCAGTTCAAAATTCCGAAAGTGGTAGTAGGTGAGGCCCGCACCTTTGGCGAGTCGAAAGAATTTCTGGAAAGCCACGGCGTGGAAGTAGTCATCCTCGACTCGGAAGAGTGCGTAGCCATGATGCAGGAGTTCATCGAGGCCGAGCCCACGCTCTGGAACGAGGACATTATGGAGCTGTAAAGCACAGCCCTTAAAAAGCCAGCTAAAGCGGGTGCCCCACGCAACGGGGCGCCCGCTTTTTTGTCCATTCCATTCTAAGAATATCCGTAGCTTTTCTCCACCAAACCACTCCCTGCTTTTTTATGCAAAAACGTCTCCTCGCGCTGGCCGCTGCCGGCTTGTTGGCCACCCCAGCCCTGGCCCAGACGGCCGAAAAAACCGATGCCGCTGCACTAGCCAAAATAAAAGACGAGGGCATGAACCGCTCTAAGGTGATGGAAACCGCTTTCTATCTTACCGATGTATGCGGGCCGCGTCTGGCCGGCTCCGAAGGCCTGTCCCGCGCCAACGCCTGGACCAAAAAGCGCCTAACCGACTACGGCCTCACCAATGCCAACATAGAGCCCTGGGGCGACTTTGGCCGCGGCTGGGACATCGACAAGAGCTACGTGGCCATGACCGCGCCTTACTACCATGCCATGATAGGCGTGCCTAAGGCCTGGACGCCCAGCACCCCCGGCAGCTTGCGCAAGCAGGTAGTGGTAGTAAAAGCCACCACCGAAGCCGACCTAGACAAATACAAAGGCCAGCTGCGCGACAAAATAGTGCTGTTGCCCGTAGCCGCGCCCTTGCAGCCCAGCTTCGAGCCCGACGCCAAGCGCCTCAGCGCCGAAGACTTGCAGAAGCTGGCCGATGCCCCCGCCGCTACGGCTGCGGCCGCTAACCGCCCTGCCACCGACCCCGCCATGGCCGAGCGTATGGCTACCATGCGCGCCCAACGCGAGCTGCGTACCAAGGTCAGCGCCATGCTCATGAGCGAAGGCGCGGCCGCCGTGCTGAGCGCTGGCCGCGGCACCGATGGCACCGTATTCACCACCAACGGGGCGCCCTACGCCGCCGATGCCAAGCCTGTGCTGCCCGAGCTTGAAATGTCGAGTGAAGACCAGCTGCGCCTCATCCGCCTAGCCGAGGCCGGCATTCCGGTCGAGATTGAGATGGAAACCAAAACTCGTTTTCAGACTCAGGACCTGAAGGGCTACAACGTGGTGGCCGAGATTCCGGGCACCGACAAAAAGCTGAAGAGCGAAGTAGTGATGCTCGGCGGCCACCTCGACTCGTGGCACTCGGCCACCGGTGCCACCGACAACGCCGCCGGCTGCGCCGTGATGATGGAAGCCGTGCGCATCTTGAAAGCCAGTGGCCTGAAGCCGCGCCGGACCATCCGCATTGCGCTGTGGGGCGAGGAAGAGCAGGGCCTGCACGGCTCGCGCAACTACGTGAAAAATCACTTCGCTGACCCCGCCACCATGCAGCTGAAGCCTGACCACGAGAAGCTGGCGGCCTACTTCAACCTTGACAACGGTGCCGGTAAAATCCGCGGTATCTACGCCCAGGGCAACGAAGCCGTGAAACCCATCTTCACGGCTTGGCTGCAGCCATTTGCTGACCTAGGGGCCACCACCGTGACCTCGCGCAACACTGGCAGCACCGACCACGTGGCCTTCGACGCCGTAGGTCTACCTGGTTTCCAGTTTATTCAGGATGGGCTCGATTACTTCGCCCGCACTCACCACTCCAACCAAGACACCTACGACCGCCTTGTGGCCGACGACCTCAAGCAAGCCTCGGTGGTGGTAGCCTCCTTCGTGTATAACGCCGCCATGCGCGACCAGAAATTGCCCCGCAAGCCGCTGCCTACGCCTGCCAAGCCGCAGTAGGCAGCTAGGAAAATGAAGAAAGAGGCCCCGCTGAACTTAGTTCGGCGGGGCCTCTTTCTTAGGTGCCTTAGTGATTGAACCAGTGAGTCAGCCGTCGTTTAAACTCGTCGCCGTTCCAATTATTAACTTGAAAGCGGCCCAACTTGTGGGGAGGTGAGGCCGCAGTTATTAGCTGTGCATCGGTGGTGAAGGCAGCCTTAAACCCAAGCTGAGCAGCTATTGCGGTAGTGTCGCGGTTGTAACTTCCGTAGGGGTAAGCCAGTAGCATCGGCTGTTCGCCGAGTGCTTGGTGCAGCGCCTGGCGCCCCGTCGCTACCTCGTGCTGCTGCAAGGCTGCTGGGTGGCTGGCTAGTGCCGGGTGCGTAGCCGTGTGCGCCCCGATAGTAACCAGTGGGCTGCTGTGCAGCTCATGCAGCTGGTCAGGCGAGATGGTGCGATAAATAGGCCTGGCCCCTGGCGGCCAGCTCGCCCAGGTACGCAGCTGCTGAAGGCACGCTTGCTGAGCCGGTGCGGGCAGGGGCCGCAGCTGCTGCCATAGTCTATAAAACAGCGCTGCCCGCAGGGTAGGGGGCGCTTGCTCGATGGCCCGCCACTGCTGGTGCTGCTGCCGCAGTGCGGGCGTCAGGTGCTGCTCAGGCCGTAAGTCGGCCCCTAGGTGGTCGCCCCCAGGCAAAATTAAGGCAAGGCTCGGCGGCAAGTACTCGGATTCTAAGAAGATGCCAGCTAATTCGTCCCACCAAAACTCCTGGTTCAGCCCCACATTTTCAGATACAACGAAAAACGTGGCCGGCAACTGGTAGCGCGTAAGCAAGGGGCTGGCTTGCAGATAATTGTCTAGGTAGCCATCATCAAAGGTGATGGCGATGCTTCGCCTCTTTAAGGTACCTAGGTGCAAGCGCTCGCTTAGCTCAGTAGTCGAAACAACCTGGCCTGTTTGTTTCAAGACCCGTAGCTGCTGCTCAAAGTGAGCCGGCGATACGGCCAAGTCCCAGATGTCGGTAGCAGGCTCCGCTACCTGGTGATACATTAGTACCGCGGCTTTGGGCTGTTTATACTGCCGGGCGAGGTGCGCATACTTCCTAAGCAACCCCCGCATGCTTCACCGCTTTTACCGCATTAATTACTTGAAACTGCGGGTCATAGTAATCGAGGCTTGCTTGGTCTACTTCGGGTAGGCCCATGCCGTAGAGGTAGGCTGTGGCCACGCGCACATTGCCAAACGAGGAGATTTCAAAGCTACTGCCCCCCGGAAAAGTATCGGCCCCCAAGCGCTGCAGGGCCTTATCGGTGAACGACCAATACCAGATATCGCGCCATTCGCCCTGGTCAAGCGGCGTGATGCCCGGCACAGTGAGCAAGAGCGTGCCTCCGGGCTTCAGAATACGGTAGCAGGTGTGCAGCGCGCCTCTAAAGTCATAGATAAACTGCAAGGTTTGTGTTAAGATGAGGCAATCGAAGGTGTTGTCAGGCAGATGCGGGGCGTCGCTTAGGTCACCCACAAACGTAGCCTGTGGGTTATTATCGTCGATATGCAAAATGTCACTTTGGCTAACCTGCGCTCCGCCAAACTGCAGCGTATAAGCATTATCGCCAATCTCCAGCACCCGGCCCTTGATGCTGGCCGCCTCCTTATGCAGAAAGCCTTCGATGTAGTAGCGGTCTATGGGCCCGCCCCGCTCATATCCAAAATTGGTATTAAAGGGAGTTAAGCGCTCAAAATCGCCCGCCGTGACTTGGCCGATGGCTGGTAACCCATTTGCTTGGGTTGAGGGGCGCAGCCACCGCCGGCCAGCAGCCGCAAGACGGCTTTTTAGTGTTTTTGCCATGCGTACTTGTTGGTCTTGCATCCGGCGTAAGCGCGCGTACGGGGCGTGCAGCAGTGCATAGGGTACTACTCGGTGGGGGGCGTGTTCTCTGAAAAAAGCAATTGTTTCTAAGAAGCTCGGCATCTGGCCCGGCGTGAACCTGAAATCGTTTCCTCCGGTGTAATAGCTAGTCCAGAAGAGCACGCCCCGGTGATACGCTTCTATTTCAGCAGGCTCCCGTAGGTTTGCTCGTTGCCGGTTCAGCACTTTTAGCGCCCCTTGCAGCATTGGCGAGGCATCCGCAGACATGGCGGTGGCGTGGATGCGGTACGCTGCCAACTGGCTGTTGTGCTGGATGATAGGGTGGTGCCGGGTTATTTGCAGGTAAATGTCATAATCTTCGCAGTTTACCAGTGAGCTATCATACGCAGCTTTCTGCAGCGACCACCGGGTAAACATAACGGCCGCAATCATGGCAATGAAATTGCCTCTGCTGAGCAACGTAAGGTACGGATTATCAGCAATGATAGCGTTTTTCAGCGTTGGCTCGTCCCCATTAGTATACACGCAGGTATGCGCCCCTGCCACAAAGGCCACCTGCGAATGCTGTTGCAAGTAGCGAGCATTGATAGCCAAGGCATCGGGCAACAGCCAGTCGTCGGCGTCTAAAAAAACCAAGTAGCTGCCGCGGCTATGTCGAGTACCCGTATTGCGGGCAGCCGACAGCCCTTGGTTCTTTTGGTGAATGTAGATGACATCGGCATAGCGCGCCGCTACCTCTTTGGTATTATCGATAGAGCCATCATCTATAACTAGTATTTCCTTCGCAGGGTAGGTTTGTTGGCGAACGCTCTCAATAGCTTCTGCTAGGAAATGCCCATAGTTATAACACGGGATAATGACAGAAACCAATGGGTATTCTGCTGAGGGTAAAGCGTGCTGCATAGCTAGGACCGCAAGGAAGTATGTGAGCGCTTGCGATGCCGGTAGTAAAACGCTACCCCCGATACCGCTCCCTTTATTTCTACCCACACGGTACGCGCTCGCCCCCGGTAATACGGGAAGTTATTCTGTACTAACTCGATATAATAGGAAGCCAGTTTGGTGTACAGGTAGTGGGCGTATCCTGTCTGCGGTTGCTGGGCTTGCTGCAAGAGGACAGCCACCACGTGCCCGCGCATATAGTAGAAAAGTTGGCTTTTTAAGGAAGCTAAGTCTTTGCGATGTTCGTGGTACACAATGGCTTCTGGGTTGTACTGTATAGCATGCCCACTTAGCAAGATGCGGTACCACATTTCCGAATCGTCGCTGCAGCCGGCCGCGCCGGCCCCCAATAGCTCATCAAAATACCCTACCTCCTCAAAAACTGACTTTCGGAAGGCCATATTAGCGCCCGCCCCAATTTCCCACACGGCCGGGGCTTGGTTTACGGCTGCTTGCACATAGGCCAGGTCGTAGCGCGTGGCCACGTAGCCCCGGTTGAAGCTCCAGTGACGTTCGAAGAGAATCTGAGCTTCGGCTTGTAGCTCGAGGGCGATAACTAGCCCCGTCATGGCCGCCACGGTAGGGTCCTGGAAGGTTTCCCAAACGCGGTACATGAGCCAGGGATGTACCACCACATCATCATCTACAAAAGCGATAAGCGGGTAGCGCGTGGCAGCTACCCCACTGTTGCGCGCAAAGTCTAGGCCGGCCCGGGGCTCTTTCACATACACGACCTCTGCAAACTCCTGGCACACATCGCGCGTGCTCGTATCGGTCGGGGCATTATCTACTACCACTACCTCGGCGGGCACGCAAGCCAGCGCCCGAAGCTGCTGCAAGCACCTGCGGAGCTGAGGAGCTCGGTTGCGCGTGCAGATGATAACCGAAATGGCAACCTGGGAGGGAATGCTCAGCGGTAGCGACGTACTCAAAATAGAGTCTAGCCACTGCCCTAGGTGGTCCATATCGCGTGCGGCTAGCCACGCCTGCCAAGGCGCCTGGCGTGCCTCATGTCGGCTGGCATACTGCTGCACTGCCGGGGCAATAGCCGCCGCGAAGGCATCGTAATAAACGGACTCGGTGATGAGCTGAGTTGACTCAAAGAACACCTGCCCTAAAGCAATTTCCTTCCACCAGAATACGACATAGTTTCCTAGGCCCGGCGGCGCAAGCTGGGGCATCGTGGGGGTACTATCCAGCTTGACGTGGGTAATGGTATAAGGAGGGGTAGATGAAGGCATAACCTTGCTTAGGACAGCACCGATTCGGTTTGGGTAAGAGAAAAAGGCAATAGCGGGCGTACCGCTCCCCACCACTTGCCATACCACTTGATGTCGCCCCGGTAGTCTTCTAGCTCGAAGGACAGGCAGTTTTCAAAGTCATAGAGTGCCGTAGTAGTATCCTTGACCACAAACAAGGAAATGTAGTAGGCTCCATCATTGAGAAAATTGCCCGGAATGGTGCATTCACCGGCAACTACGCCTTGCTGACAAACGACAGCGGCAGAAGGAACATCGAAAATGCACTCGCCCCCGTTCGAGAACAGCACAAGATTGGTGCTGAGCAGGGTATCATCCAGCTGGTTCCAGAACTCGAATTTTACCGTAAGCGGCACCCGAATATCAAGCGGCGCGTCGGAACTAATCTGTTGCGGAATAATCTGCACGCGCTTGAAGCGAATGAAGTCATTGCCGGGCGCGGTTTCGGGGGTAGACCAGCTTTGAGATAGATTGGATTGCTGCGTGTCGGCCAGGTACTGATTGACAACCTGCGATACTTCTCCTAGGGCTCTTACCTTGCCTTGCTGTAGCCATAGGCCTTTGTTACACAAGTTGGTGACAGCTTGCATGCTGTGGCTTACAAAGAGAATGGTGCGGCCAGTATTCTGCGAAACCTCCCGCATTTTGCCTAGGCACTTCTTTTGAAATTCGGCATCGCCCACGGCTAGCACTTCATCAAGAATGAGAATGTCGGGCTCGAGGTGAGCTGCCACAGCAAACGCAAGGCGCACGTACATGCCCGAAGAATAGCGCTTTACGGGTGTGTCGAGGAATTTTTCGATGCCGGAAAAAGCAACTATCTCGTCGAAGCGCGCCCGAATTTCGGGCTTGCTCATGCCTAGGATGTAGCCGCTCAAAAACACGTTTTCGCGCCCCGTGAGCTCGGGCTGAAATCCAGTGCCTACCTCTAGCAGGCTGCTAATGCGGCCCCGCCCGCGCACCACCCCTTGGGTAGGGCGAACGATGCGCGAAACGATTTTGAGTAGTGTAGATTTACCTGCTCCGTTATTACCAACCAGCCCCCACACTTCGCCCTGCTTTACTTCAAAGCTGACATCTTGCAGGGCCCACAGGCTTTGGCGAGGATACTTAGCCGATTCTACCTGAAAATAAGGGTCGGCCTTTTTGCGTACCGAGGTAGTCCACCAGCGCTGCATATCCTGGCGCAGGGAGCCTGTGCCTATGGTGCCAAGCCGGTACAGCTTGGATAAGTTTTCGATTTGAATAGCGATATCCGACATGCACGTTAGACTACATCCATGAGTTTGTCGCCCTGCTTGTTAAAGGTCAGTAGCGCAAGTAAAAAGAGACCCAGCGTGAAGCTGACGCTGTAGAGCACCTGCCCAGGTGTCACAATGCCCTGCCCCAGCAGGCTCCACCTGAAGAGCTCGAACAAAGGCGTTAGCGGATTCAATTCGAGTAGCCACCGCGACTTGGGCGCTACGTGCTGCACTGGGTAAAAAACGGGGGTCAGGAATAGTAGCAGCCGCGTGCCCAGACCCACAAAAAAACGAATGTCCCGGTACTTTCCCGTGAGCACCGAAAATAACAGCCCTAGGCCAAGGCTCTGAATGCTAATTAGTAGAATAACCAAGAGCGCAAGCGGCAGCCCAAAGGCAGAAGGCGCTCGCCAAGACGTGAACAGCCAGTAGTAAGCCAGTACTAAGACTAAAAAGCCAAACTGAATACCAAAGCTGATAAGGTAGCCTACAAGCCGGGCCACTGGCATAAGCAACCTAGGGAAGTAGACCTTGCTAAAAATGTGGGCGTTTTCGCTAAATGTGGCCGAAGTGCCCGTAAAGCCATCGTTGAATAAGGTCCACAGCACAATGCCCGCTAGATAAAACAGCACGGGAGGCACAGTGCCGGTCGAAATGCCAATGACTTTCCCAAATACCAATACGTAGGTAATGAGGGTCAGAATGGGTTGAAGCAGTACCCAAAGGGGCCCAAGTACCGTTTGCTGGTAGCCCATCAAAAAGTCGCGCCTCACTAACCCGACTAATAGGTGTCGATAGGACCAAAACTCGGCTGGGCTAGACCCCAGCCAGCTGGTTTTTTCCTTTATTTCCCAGTCCCATTTAGTGTCAGTACCTGTTGTCATGCAGAAAGAATAATTAGTGGCGAAGGCTGCGTAGCTACTAGTGCCTTCACTTAGGCTGGGTAGTGTTTAGGCCTGAATCCTTTTTGAGAAAGCGTTTAATTTCTTTGTATTGAATCAAATGCTTGGTATATAGTTTGAATGCCAAGTAGATGACGGCAGGATGTTTACTCATGCCGATGGCCCCTTTCCTTTGAGCGTCGCAAGCTTGACTATCGGTATAGTAAAGAGAATCGGCTAGCAGCATGCAATACCCGGCATAATGGCGCAAGGCCTGCTTTTTCAGCTCTTTTCGGTGCTCGCTGGGCAGGTATTGTTGAATGATATTGATAACCTTCGTTATGTCCCGGATATTCTGGCCCTCCTTAATATAGCGAGTTGAGATACTGGTGCTGTTTAGATACCGATACTGCGCTAGGCACCTAGGTGAGTAGGCGATAGGATAGCGCGCAGCAATACGCACCCACATCTCCCAGTCCTCCCCATAATGCACCGCGAAAAAGCCGCCTAGCTGCTCATAAACACTTCTTTTGACTACTATACTCGGGGTTTCTAGCTTCTGCCCTTCAGCTATTCGAAACAGAAAGTCTTTTATAATACCGCGCTCTGGCACGAGAGGAGGGCGGTCCATGAGCTTTTCGCCGGTCGCTCCCATCGTGAGATTAGTCGTGTTTGTAAACGCGGCGCCAGCTTCCGGATGGTCACGAAAAAGCGATTCTATTTCGGCATAAAAGCCCACGGCTACTCTGTCATCACCGTGCAGAATGTGCACCCAGTGTCCTACCGAGCGATTGAGGCAGGTTTCGAAATTACGCAGGCTGCCTACGTTGGTAGCTTGCCGGTAATAGTCAACTCGGCCTTTTCCGATAGTCTGCACGAGGGCAGCTACGTCGCCATCGGTACTGCAGTCATCTACCACCATTATCTGCATGTGCGCGGGCCCCGGGTCTTGGGCCAAAACACTGGCCAGCGTTTCGCCTAGGTACCCAAGGCAGTTGTAAGCAGGTATCATCACTGACCACTGCGGCCGGTGTAGATGACCAGCGACCGGCAGAATCACGGGTGGCGTACTTGGTATTCGCTCTAAGGTCGGTTGGTCGGGGGCAGGCATTACGAGTGATGTATTGGATAACGAAGGAGTAGCGGCTTAGGAAGCTAGTCGTGATTGTCTGCGGGCAAGCGCAAGCGGCTAGTCACTACTTCAATCGGCTAATAAGATTTTGGAAGCCCTATGAATAAAGGCTAAGCTTGTGCAGCAGCTGCTTGATGTGAAACTTAAACAGGTGGTAATACACCGACGGGTGCCTACTCATGACGAGGGCCTGCTTGATGTGGTGCTGCGCTGAGGGCCAGTCCTGCGTTTCGCGCAATACCTGGTAGGCTACCCCGATGCCCAGGGTAGCATAAAACTTGCGTGAAAGAGTGGCGACCAACTTCTTGTCCTTTTCGGGAAGGTGCTGCTGAATGGCCTCCATTACCAGCAGCAGGTCTTGAATGATGCGGCCCTGCCGCGCTTTGGCGGAGGAGATAGACGAGGTATGGCCCCGGTACTCGGCCAGTACTTCGGGTGCGTAGGCCACGGGGTAGTAGCGGGCAATGCGCACCCACATTTCCCAGTCCTCCCCATAGTTGGTGCCGTAAAAGCTACCTAGGTGCTCGTAAACCTCGCGCCGCACCGCAATGGCGGCGTACTGGATTTGCTGGCGCTCGGCAATGCGCACCAGCCAGTTGGGCAAGATGCCCTCGCTATCGACGGGTGCGGGCACGTAAATACGCTGGCCCGTCTCATTGATGGAGGCGTAGCGGCTGAAAGCTGCCCCGGCCTGCGGATGCTGCTCGAAGAGCTGCGTCATCTTGGTGTAGAAGCCGTCCACCACCCGGTCGTCGCCGTGCAGCAGGTGCACGTAGTAGCCCCGCGCCCGGTTGATGCAAGTTTCAAAGTTGCGCAGGCTGCCCACGTTGACAGGTTGCTGGTAATACTGCACGCGCCCCTGGCCTAGTTCCGCCACTAGGGCGGCCACATCGCCGTCGGTGCTCGCATCATCCACTACTTCTATCTGCATCCGGTCCTCGCCCATATCCTGAGCCAATACGCTCAGCAGCGCTTCCCGCAAGTAGGTAGTACAGTTGTAGGTGGGTATCATGACCGACCACTGGGGGCGTTGATCGAGCAGCGTTAGGGGAGCTATAGCGGGTGGGATGGAGGGAATACGCGTAAAGGAAGGCTCCATAGCTGCGGTTAGGAAGGGCTAAAAGGGAAGGATAGAAACCTAGCCTCACGACTACCTGCGGGATAGAGGCGGGGCTGGGCAAGAGCGAAGGGAAACCTATCTACTAAGTATTGTTGAGCTATTAACAGGATGAAGATATGGGAAATTCAAGTATGCCTATACAAGGAAGTTTGCTAATGTTACTTAAATGCAAAAAAGAGCTAATAATGACCTAGGATAATTAAATAATAGAGCAGGCAGTATTTTGTGCAAGATAGCACAAGAAAAATACTGTTCACATACATAGCCAGAAGCTGGCTGCTAGGTGGTTGGCGCCCGCTACGCTTGCCGCGGTGCCCAGTGCGCGCTGGCCTACCTAGGCAAGCTGCACTAGCTCGGTGAGCCGCCGGCGGGTAATGGGCCGGTGGGTAGACCTGTAGCTAGCGCTTTGGTAGTCGGGCCCGGCCAACGAAAAATCGGACTGTGCGGCCAGCCACGCCACGAAAGCCGCCCATGTAGGAAAGGTCTTGCTAGGGGAGAGGGTGCCATCCCACACCTCACCGTACTGGTACTCAGCGCCCGCACCGCGAGCCAAGCCCATGCCCCCATAGCCGCGGCAGCTATAAGCCAGCGCGGTGCCTAGGTCGAGGCGGGCCGCTACCTGTGCAGCCAAGGCAAGGCCATAAGGAGTGGGGTCGTGGGTAGGGAGCAGCGTAGGAGCCGTAGTGGCGGCTGTGGCCAGCTCGGGCACGAGCTTGGGGGTGCGCACGTACTGTGCCTGCGCCGTGGCTACATCAATCTGAATGGTGAGCTGCGAAGTGTACTCATCGTACTGCTCTTGCAAGTAGGCGTTTACCAACTCGTGGAATTTTTGGCTAAACTCCCAAAAATAAAGCGTTTTTCCGTCGGCCTTTTGTCCCGAAAGGCTTAAGTAAGTGCCCGGCTCGCTCACGTCGAAGCGGCCGTACTGGCAGCCCGCCGCCGCTAGGCGCTGGCGCAGTACTTCAGTAAGTGCAAGTTGGGCAGCAGAAAAAGAAGGCATACAGCAGATGAGGCACAAACTGGTGGCCGGCTATGAGCACGACCGCAAAACTGCACCGTAACGTCTTAACGCAAATATCCGTCTCTACATTCCCGCAAATTCTGTTCTGCCCTGCTATGCAAGCCCCCCACATTGGCCAGCCCCACCGCCGCGTCGACGGCCCCCTCAAGGTAACGGGCCAGGCTCGATACACCGCCGAGCACGCTGTGCCGGGCTGCGTGCATGGGGTGCTGGTAACCAGCACTATCGCGGCGGGCCGCATCGCGCGGCTCGATACGCAGGCCGCCGCCCAAGTACCCGGCGTGCTAGCCATCGTGTCGCATCTCAATGCCCCTAGGGTGCCGGGCTACGAAAATCCCCAGCCCGATGAGCGCGTGGAGGGCCAGCAACTGCGCGTGTTTTTTGACGCTGAAATTCATTATAGTAACCAGCCCGTAGCCCTGGCCATTGCCAGCACGCTCGAGCAGGCCCAGTACGCCGCAGCGCTGGTGCGCGTGGCCTACGAGCAGGCCGCGCACCACACGGATATTACGAAGAACCTAGGACACAGCTACACCCCCAAGCGTAGCGAAAACTACACTCGTGGCCAGCCTCAGGCCTATAAAACGGCTCCGATACAAATAGCCCACGAGTACCAAACGCCGTTGCAAGTGCACAACCCTATGGAAACGCACGCCGCCATTGCGGCTTGGCAAGGCAACCAACTGACGGTGTGGAACAAAACTCAGGCACCTACCTTGGCCCAGAAGGACCTGATGAAGCTTTGGAACTTGCCCAAGGAGAGTGTGCAGGTGCACTCGCCCTTTGTGGGCGGCGCCTTTGGGGGCGCCTCGCGCATCTGGCCGCCCGAAATGGCGGCCATCCTAGGTGCCAAAGTGGTGGGCCGGCCAGTGAAGGTGGTGAATGAACGCGAAAAAGAATTTAATATGGTGGGCTACCGGCCCCGCTCGGTTCAGCGCGTGGCCCTAGGTGCCCAGGCTGATGGCACGCTGGTGGGCGTGTCGCACCAGGTCTTCGGGGCCACCTCGCGCTACGAGCAATTCACCGAGCGCACGCTGCACCCCACCAAGTCGGGCTACCGCTGCCCCAACGCCGAGCTGACCTATCAGCTGGTGCCGCTCGATATGAGTACGCCCTGCTGGGCGCGCGGCCCCGGCGAAACAACGGGCTCGTTTGCCATCGAGTCGGCTATGGACGAGCTGGCCTACACCCTCAAGATGGACCCGCTGGCGTTGCGCCTCAAGAATTTCGCTGATGTAGACCCCGAAGGCGACAAGCCCTGGAGCAGCAACTACCTGCGCGAATGCTACGCCCTAGGTGCCGAAAAATTTGGGTGGAGCCTGCGCAACCCAGCGCCCGGCGCCACCCGGCAGGGCGACTGGCTGGTGGGCCAGGGCATGGCCATGGGCATTTACCACGCCTCGCGGGCTAAGGCTAGCGCCCGCGCCCGCCTGCTGCCCGATGGTACGCTGTTGGTGCAAAGTGCCACCGCCGACGTAGGCCCCGGCACGGCCACCATCATGACCCAGATTGCGGCTGATGCCAGCGGCGTGCCCATCGAAAATATTCGCTTCGAGCTGGGTGATGCTGCCTTTCCGCCCGCGCCAGGGCAGTTTGGCTCGCACACGGTGGCTTCGGTGGGTGCGGCCGTGCACGATGTCTGTGCGGCCCTCAAGCAGCAGCTCATTAACTTGGCTTTCAGCGCGCCCAACTCGCCGTTTGCGAAGGCCAAGCTGACCGAACTGGTGGCCGAGGCGGGCGCGGTGCGCCTAGGTGGCCAGCCTGCCACTAGCCTGAGCTACGGTGAGGTGCTGCGCCGGGCCGGCCAGCCCGCCCTCGAAGTCACGCACGAGTCGCCCGAAGTGCCGGAAAAAGGCGAGAAATCGGGCAAGTCATTCTGCGCCAGCTTTGTGGAGGTGCACGTGCACGCCCACACCTGCGAGGTGCGCGTGACCCGCGTGGTGTCAGCCATCGATGCGGGCCGCATCATGAACCACAAGACTGCTCAAAGCCAGGTGTACGGGGCCATCACCTGGGGCCTAGGGCTAGCTTTGATGGAAGACGCCGTGCTCGACCACCGCTTCGGTCGCATCACCAACCACGACTTGGCCAACTACCACGTGCCCGTCAACGCCGATATTCCTCCGAGCATCGACGTGGTTTTTATCGACAAGCCCGATACCTACCTCGACCCCATGGGTGCCAAGGGCCTAGGTGAAATTGGCATCGTCGGTTTCAGCGCAGCCATTGCCAATGCGGTCTATCACGCCACCGGTAAGCGCGTGCGGGAGCTGCCTATTACGCCAGATAAGCTGCTGTAATACTTAATGTAGCAGGCCTTCGCTGCTCATTACTTCAACTGCTTTGGCAGTTTCGGCTGGGCCATTACTAAGTGAGCCAGGTAGAAAAATAAGGCGTTTCTTAACAACGCCATTTTCAGTAAAGAATACTTCAAAACAAGCACGAGTTAGGCCGGGCTTAGCAGGTTTGAAAACTACTCTCTGAATCGCCGCTCTGGGAATTTCTGAAGTTGCCGAATTATTTACACTGCGGCTTATTCCATAGAGCAGCCAAATACTAATGCCGGTAAAGAATATGGCGACTCCATATTCCTTTTGGCCAAAGCTTATGTAGGCATTATATAGAAGAAAAGCCACTATTAAGCCATACATAATAAGTGGCCGGGCTATGCTATTGCCTAAAAGTTTTTTTGCCGCTTCGCCTGCTGCACCTTCTCGGGTAAGCATAAGCTTATCAGGCAGCACATGGCAAAAGCCTGTCTTTGTTTTGAATAGCTTACTTGATTCCATGCCAAAGGCACAACTTAGTTATCCTAGCTTCTCCTTAAACATCTTTAGCGTGCGCTCCCAGGCTAGCTTGGCGGCCTCTGCATTGTAGCGGGCGGGCGAGGTGTCGTTGTTGAATGCGTGGTTGACGCCTTCGTAGACGAATAGCTCATAGGGCGTATGAGCGGCTTTCAGGGCCGCTTCGTAGGCCGGGATGCCCGCGTTGATACGCTGGTCGAGACCACCGTAGTGCAGCATCACGTTGGCTTTTATCTGGGGCACGTCTTCGGCCTTGGGCTGCTGGCCGTAGTAGGCCACAGCGGCGTTGAGCTTGGGGTCGTGCACGGCCAGCTGGTTGGCCAGGCCGCCGCCCCAGCAGAAGCCCACACAGCCAGTGTGGCCGTTGCAGTCGGGGCGGGCGCGTAGGTAGGTGAGGGCCCCTAGGTAGTTGTTGAGGTTCTTGGCCGGGTCGAGCTGCCCAATGAGCTCGCGGCCCTTGTCTTCGTCGGTGGGCGTGCCGCCCACGACGCTCAGCGCATCGACCCCTAGGGCGAGGTAGCCGGCCTGCGCTACCCGCCGCGTCACATCCTTGATGTGTGGGGTGAGGCCCCGGTTTTCGTGGATGACGACCACCGCGCCGCGCTTTTTCTTGCCTTTGGCGTGCACCAAGTAGCCGCTTACGGTGGAGCCGTCGCCAGGCCAGGTCACGGTTTCTTCTACTAGGTCGTCGGCTAGGGGCGACACGGTAGCAGCTTGGGCGTAGCCAGGCTCCAGCACGCTCAGGGCCGTGGCGGCGAGCGCCGCATTGCCCGCTAGCACCAGCAGCCGGTCCAGAAATTCCTTGCGCGATAGCGGGCGGTGGGTATACTCGTCGAAGAGGTTGATAATGCGCTGGTCCATGAGGCAAGGGTAGGGCTGAGTTGCAGCCGCAAGGTATTGCCCACCTGCTTATTCCGCCGCTGGCGCAGCCCGTAGGGTTTGGAAATAAGTTGCTGACAGCCGCAGTCGGCTGCCGTACCAGCTGAATAGCTCGCCATCGACTAGCTGAATTACTGCTGCCGGACAAATCTCTCGGAATTCAGTCAGATGCTTTTCCTTAAATGGGTAGGGCTCTGATGACAAAAAAATGCGCGCTGGGGCGGCCTTAGCCAGCTGCTCAGGCGTGACCTCAGGGTAGCGCCCTAGGTGGGCAAATACATTCGAAAAGCCTGCCCGCTGCAGCATATCGTCGATAAACGTGCCACTGGCAGCCACCATGTAGGGCTTGCGCCAAATAAAGTAGGCGACTGGTTGTAACGCGGCCGGTGTCAGCAGCCGATTGAACTCGTTTTGAATAGTAGCCACCAGTGGCTCAGCCAAGCTGAGCTTACCCGTAATTGCGCCAATACGGCGTATCATAGCTAACGCCTCCGGCAAGTCGGTTACGTTGCTCATCCACACCGGATAGTGCTGCGCCAGTTCCGCAATGCCTTCCTGGTAATTCTCTTCTTTATTGCCAATAATCAAGTCGGGGCGGGCTTCCTTGATTTTGGCAAAATCAAAATTCTTGGTGCCCCCAACGACGCGCACCTGATGGCGGGCGTTTTGGGGGTGGGTGCAGAACTTGGTGATGCCTTCGAGCTGTTTTTGCAGGCCTAGGTCAAATAATAGCTCGGTTTGGGAGGGCACCAGCGACACAATGCGCAGCGGCGGATAGGCGAAGCGGACTTCGCGGCCCATTTGGTCCACTGTCGTGACCCAGCGTTGATGCGAATTGTAGGCCATAGCAAGGGCGACTAATCAAAAAAGCGGCTGCATCGAGTATGCAGCCGCTTTTTAGGGTGAAGCTAATGCTTACGAGAAATACCGGAAATCCTGGCCGTCCTCAATGCGCAGCACCGTCTCATAAATCAGGTTGATGACGTTTTGCACATCGTCTTTGTGCACCGTTTCCACGGTGGTGTGCATGTACTTGAGAGGCAAGGAGATGAGTGCAGACGCCACGCCCGAACCCGAGTATGCAAAGGCGTCGGTGTCGGTGCCCGTAGCGCGGGTAGCGGCGGCGCGCTGAAACGGAATATCCGTTTCCTTGGCCGTGTTGATGATGAGGTCGCGCAGGTTGTTTTGCACGGCGGGGCCGTAGGTAATAACCGGGCCTTTGCCGCAGCTGATGTCGCCGGCGGTTTTCTTCTCGTACATCGGCGACTGGCTGTCGTGGGTCACGTCGGTGATGATGGCCACGTCGGGATTGATGCGATGGGCAATCATCTCGGCCCCGCGCAGGCCGATTTCCTCCTGCACCGCGTTCACGATGTAGAGGCCGAAGGGCAGCGTCTTCTTGTTCTCCTTCAGCATGCGAGCCACCTCAGCTACCATGAAGCCGCCCACGCGGTTGTCGAGGGCGCGGCCCACGTAGTACTTATCGTTCAAGACCGTAAACTCGTCCTCAAACGTCACGACAGAGCCCACGTGGATACCTAGTTCGGCTACCTCGTCGGCCGACGAGGCGCCGCAGTCAAGGAAGATGGTTTCAATGGTGGGCGCCTTGTCTTGCTCGATTTTGCGCACGTGAATGGCGGGCCAGCCGAAGATGCCTTTCACGATGCCCTTCTCCCCGAAGATGTTAACCCGCTTGCTGGGTGCCACTAGGGCGTCGGAGCCGCCGTTGCGGCGCAGGTATAGGTAGCCTTCCTTGGTGATGTAGTTTACAAAGTACGAAATCTCGTCGGCGTGCGCCTCAATCACCACTTTGTATTTGGCGTCGGGGTTAATAACGCCTACCACGGTGCCGTAGGTATCAACAAAGTATGAGTCGATGTAGGGCTTGATGTATTCCAACCACAGCTTCTGGCCTTCTTTCTCAAAGCCAGTAGGAGACGGATTATTCAAGTAGTTTTCAAGGAATTTGAAAGATTCAGGGCGCATTTTTGGGAGATTGTCATGCTGAGCTTGCGAAGCACCTTATCACGTTCGCAGCGCTCGGGTACAAGTAAAATGCTGACGAAGGCAGCCGTGACAAGATGCTTCCTTCGTCAGCATGACAGCTTATAAATTACAAAGGGATATTACCATGCTTTTTACGCGGCAAGGTGTCCACCTTATTTTCGAGCATTTTAAAGGCCCGAATCAATTTCTGGCGCGTCTGCGAGGGCAGGATAACTTCATCGACAAAGCCACGGTGGGCGGCGCGGTAGGGTGTGGCGAACTTCTGCTGGTAGTCGTCTACCTTTTCCTGGAGCTTAGCCTCAGGGTCTTCAGCCTGGGCAATTTCGCGCTTGAAAATGATTTCGGCGGCGCCCTTGGCGCCCATTACCGCGATTTCGGCGGTGGGCCAGGCAAAGTTGAGGTCGGCACCGATATGTTTGCTATTCATCACATCATACGCGCCGCCGTAGGCCTTGCGAGTGATGACGGTGATGCGCGGCACCGTGGCTTCGCAGAAGGCGTAGAGCAGCTTGGCGCCGTTGGTGATGATGCCGCGCCATTCTTGGTCGGTGCCGGGCAGGAAGCCGGGCACATCCTCGAGCACGAGCAGCGGGATATTAAACGAGTCGCAGAAGCGCACAAAACGAGCGGCTTTGGTGCTGGCATTGATGTCGAGCACACCCGCCAGCACGGCCGGCTGATTGCCCACGATGCCGATGCTGCGGCCCGCGAGCCGCGCAAAACCTACCACGATGTTTTCAGCAAAATTCTGGTGCACCTCCATAAAGGAGCCGGCGTCTATAATGCCTTCGATAACCTCGCGAATGTCATAGGGCTGGTTGGCATTGTTGGGCACGATGCTATCGAGCACCGAGCGGCTTTCATCGCCTTGCGGCTGGTAGGGTACAGCGGGCGCGGTTTCCTCACAGTTTTGGGGCATGTAGCTTAGCAGTTGCTTGAGCTGCTGAATGCAAACCACCTCGTTGGCAGCCGTGAAGTGCGTGACGCCGCTCTTAGCTGAGTGGGTGCTGGCGCCACCTAGCTCTTCGCTGGTCACATTCTCGTGGGTCACGGTCTTCACCACGTTGGGGCCGGTCACGAACATATAGCTCGTGTTTTCAACCATCAAGATGAAGTCCGTAATAGCCGGCGAGTACACCGCGCCGCCCGCGCACGGCCCCATGATGGCCGACAGCTGCGGCACGACGCCGCTGGCCAAGGTATTCTTATAAAAGATGTCGGCGTAGCCACCTAGGCTCACTACACCTTCTTGAATGCGCGCGCCGCCCGAGTCGTTGAGGCCGATAACGGGCGCGCCGTTTTTCATGGCAAGGTCCATGATTTTGACAATTTTCTCGGCGTGCGTCTCGCTCAGTGAGCCGCCAAATACCGTGAAATCTTGCGAGAATACGTACACCAAGCGGCCGTGCACTGTGCCGTAGCCTGTTACCACACCGTCGCCTAGGTAGTACTCTTTGTCGAGGCCAAAGTCTTTGGAGCGGTGCATTACAAACTTGCCGATTTCCTCGAATGAACCCTCATCAAGCAGCAAATCGAGGCGTTCGCGAGCGGTGAGCTTGCCTTTTTTGTGCTGGGCGTCGATGCGGGCCTGGCCGCCGCCGAGCAGGGCTTCTTGGTTTTTGGCGGCTAGCTGGTCAAGTTTAGACAGGGTGGGCGTGGCGGCGTGGGAGTCGGCCATTGGAGCAGGGCAGGGAGGTAAGAATAACGTTTTGTTAAAGCTCAAATATAGGCCGGGGGTTTGGCGTAGCCGGGATGTTGCGCGGACTTTGTAACCTGCGCTTGCCTACGGGCCGCCGGATAAACGCGGCCTACAATGCCCGCGCAACCAGCGCTAACTGTCCCAGCCTAGGTCGGCATTGATGGGCGGTGTGGGGTCGAGCGAGCGCCACAAGTACTTGCAGGCCAGTGTGCGATAGGGCCGCCAGGGCTCGGCCAGGGCCAGCATTTTCTTGTGCAGGGCGCGGCCGGTTTCTTCTAGGCCATAGAGCTTGCGCATGGCGTTCTGGATACCTAGGTCGCCCTCACTAAACACATCGGGCTGGTCGAGGGCAAACATTTGGAGCATCTGGGCTGTCCAGCGCCCCACGCCCTTAATGGCGGTGAGGTGCTTGGTAAAGGCCTCTTCATCGAGCTGGCTTAGGTGCTCGTAGTCGAGCAGGCCGCGCTCCTGGTAGTCGGCAATGGCTTTGAGGTAGCTGATTTTCTGGCGCGAAAGGCCGGCCTCGCGCAACTCGTCCTCTTCGAGGCGCAGCACCTCGCGGGGCTCGGGGTAGCCATCGGGCCGAAAGAGGGCCGTGAAGCGCCGCCAGATGGCTGCCGCGGCCTTGGTTGAAATTTGTTGGCTAACAATAGCGCGCAGCAGGGCTAGGTATAAGTCTTCGTGGGCGGCGGGCCGCACCGGGGTAGTGACTTTGGCAATGGCCTGCGCCAGAATAGGGTCGGCTTGGGTGAGGTGGGCGAGGCCGGCGGCGTGCCAGTGCGGCGCGGGGGTAGGGAGGTTTTCCAAGGAAATCTGAATAGTGCGGCTCGGTAAACAGCCGTCGAGCTAGTGTAATTCCTCGAACGGATAAATGTCTTTGGGATGCGTCGGGATGGCAATTGTTTCCAGCAGCTCGCCAGTTTCGCTAAGGCGCAAGCCCGTGAGGTTTTTGCCGAAAACCGCGCCCGTGTCGAGGTAGTAAGCATTGGCGGCGGGGTCGAAGCGCGGTAGCCCGGTGCCGGTGGGCGTGTGGCCCACTACCTGCCGCTGGCCGGTATTGAACAGCGGGCGGCGGCACCACAGCACCCCGTCGGAGTTGTTGGGGTCGAACGGGTCGATTTCGTCGGCCACGCCCGCGTGCGAAAACAGCACGTGCTCATTTTCCCAAAACAGAGGCCGCGCCGCCAGCCAGGCCGCATGCGGCGCCAGCCAGTCGCGGTGCGCCTGGTACTGAAGCAGCGTGCCGCGCCCGCCCCAATTGAGCCAGGACCGGTAGGGGCCGTTGGGCCCTAGGTGCTCGGCCATGCCCCAGTCGTGGTTGCCTTGCAGAAACACCGTTTTATCTGGCAAATCCTGGCTGAGCTCCTGGCACAGCGCTACCGTTTCGGGCGAGTAGTTGCCCCGGTCTACCAAGTCGCCGAGCTGCACCAGCATTTCGCCGGGTCGCCAGTGCGTCAGCAATTCCTGAAACGTGTGCAAGCAGCCGTGGATGTCGGCGATGACAAAGAAATTCATGCGCTACTAGCCAATTGATTAGCTGCCAGAGCAGCAGTGATTTACAAGCGCTACTTTCCCTAAAGCTCGCCAGCTACCTCATGCCAGCGTAAGCGTATCCCAATTGTCAGCCCCTGCCGAATGACAGGTAAACTTAACTCTGTAGCAACCGAAAGCCTCCGCGCAGCGCTCCCAAATATGCACCAGCAGCTAAGATGCGCCTATTGCACTACACTGCTCCGCAACAGCCTAAGATTGCTGCGGAGCAGTATAACGCAATAGGCGCAACATGGAAAAGGAGGAGGCTATACTAGGTTAGCTCAGTCGCTTTGATGACTGATGAAAATAAAACAGGCCGCAGCGCCTAGGCCGCTAAGGCGGCCACAGCCGCTACCACGCGTGCTATCATATCGTCGTCTACATCGAGGTGCGTCACGAAGCGCACCCAGCTGCCGCCAAAGCCACTAGCACGAATGCCCTGCTCCTCCAGTCGGCCTAGGAAATCGGCTACCGTCAGGCGGCTTTCATCGAGGCGGAAAATCAGCAGGTTGGTTTCGGGCTCTAAAATCTCGGCCACGTAGGGGAGAGGGCGTAGGGCTTCGGCGAGCTGCGCAGCGCGGCGGTGGTCATCGGCCAAGCGCACCACATTATTATTTAGCGCATAAAGGCCCGCCGCAGCTAGGTAGCCCGCCTGGCGCCAGCCGCCACCAAACAGCTTGCGCAGCCGCTTGCAGCCAGTAATAAACTCCTGCGAGCCCAGTAGCACCGAGCCTACTGGAGCTCCTAGGCCCTTGCTCAAGCATACCGAGATAGAATCAAATAGCTGGCCATAGTCCTCACTGCGTTGCCCAGTGGCCACTAAGGCATTGAAGATGCGGGCGCCGTCTAGGTGCAGGGCCAGGCCCTGCTTTTTAGTGAAGGCTGCAATTTCTTCTAGGTCAGTCCATTGGTAGCAGCTGCCCCCGCCGCGATTGTGTGTGTTTTCGAGGCACACTAGCCGCGTAGTGGGATAGTGCACATTGCCTACGGGCCGCACGGCGCTCGCCACTTGGCTGGCCGTGAGGCGACCTCGGTCGCCGGGCAGCAGCGCCACCGAGGCGCGGGCGTGGTGCATAATGCCGCCTACTTCCCAGAGGTACACATGGGCTGTGGCCTCACAAATAACTTCTGATACGGGCGCGCAGTGTGCTGTGATGGCGAGCTGGTTGGTCATGGTGCCCGAGGGGCAAAACAAACCGGCTTTCATGCCAAAGCGGGCGGCCAGTTCGGTTTCGAGGCGGCGCACGGTGGGGTCTTCGTCGTACACATCGTCGCCTACTTCAGCAGCGTGCATAGCGGCCAGCATGGCCGGGGTGGGGCGCGTCACGGTGTCGGAGCGCAGGTCAATAGTAGTCATTTGAGCTGTTGGCGTTTAGCTAATAGATGCTGGCTTCTAGTAGATTGAGGCAGCAATTGCTAAAAAAAGCAGGCTGCTAATCACTAAAAGCTAACGGCTTATTAGCACAGGGTTTGGGATTTCAAAAGTAAAGCCTTATTTTTGCACCTCATTTGCCAGAAGTACCCCTCAGAACTCTCATCTCCCGGAAATCATGTCCGTTACCCGTCTAAAGCGCAAGCACCGCAAAAACATTGCCCGTGCCAACAATGAAACGCGCAAAATCAAAAACTTGCTGCGTACGCCCGTGCTGAAAAACGTGGACCTGGACGAGCTGAAATCACGCTTTGCCACGTCGGCTCCCGCAGCGGAGGCCGGCGAAAAAAAAAAGCCTGAGTCTGACGTAAAAGCTGAGGGTCTGCTCGACAAAGTAGCTCACGCCGCTTCGGCCGCCGCCGACAAGGTAAAGCAAGTAGCCAGCGATGCAGCTGATGCCGTATCGCACAACAGTGTAGTTGAAAAAGCAACCGCCGCCGTGCAGGAAGCTGCTCACAACCTAGTAGAAGGTGCTAAGCACGTGCTGAACACCGACGAAAAGCCGCAGCCCGAAGCCCAGCCTACGGAGCCCGCCAAAAACGAAGAAGCCAAAGTTAACCAAACTGGCACCGAGGGTTTTGACGAGGCCGAGGCTGTAACCAAGCCAGTCAACGAAGACGGCCAGGAAGGCGAGCACCCTAAGCCCGAAATTCACCTCTAAGCTTAAGCTAAGGTTTTAGCCTCGATAGGCAACCGTTTCTAAGTCAATAAAAAAGCCACTTCTTACCGGGAGTGGCTTTTTTATTGACCTGAGGCTTGCGGCGCTAGCCCTCGCTTATGCCGACCGCTTTGCTGCTGGCGGCAGTGCCCGCGGCCCTAGCTCCACTGCCTGCATATCTACCACGTGGCCTCTGTGAATGCCAAAGCGCAGGAGAGTGCGCACTTTGTGAAAGCCATGCATGCCCGCCGCGCCAGGGTTGAGGTGCAGTAGGTTGAGGCGGGCATCGGGCATCACGCGCAGGATATGTGAGTGGCCGGATACAAATAGCCCTGGACGGGCCTGGGCGAGCTGCTGGCGAGCCGGCGGCGCATAGCGCCCCGGGTAGCCCCCAATGTGCGTCATAAGCACCCGTAGCCCTTCTACTGTGAAGTCTTGCACTAGTGGCTCGGTGCCACGAATCTCGGGGCCATCAATATTGCCATACACGCCCCGGAAGACGGGGGCCAGGCCGGCCAGGGTCATGAGGACTTCGGCCGAGCCAAAATCGCCCGCGTGCCATACTTCATCGGCGCCTTGTAAGTGGTGAATAATTCGTTCGTCGAGGTAACCGTGAGTGTCTGAAAGCAAGCCAATCCGCGTCATAGGCCACAAAGATGCAGCGAGCGGCCTTGCTTGGCGCGAAAACCGGGCGGCGTGTATCTTGCAGCGCGCCTCACCGTATGGGGGCACACTGGAGCCCGCTGCAGCGGGCTTCGGCTTTCCATTCCCGAATTTCTTCCGATGAACGTTTTCATCAACGATGTACCGCTGATTATTAAAAAGCTCAGCGAGAAGGTGTACAAGCACAAATATGACCTGGTGCTTGAGGCCACTGACGAGTTTACCAGCAAGGACCTAGTAGGCGATGTGCTGGTGCGCGATGCCACGGCGGCCTTTCTCGACCGCTTACTGCGGCTGATGGAAGTCAAAAAATTAAAAAAGCTTGACTCGCTGACGCTGCTAGTGCGCAAGAAGAAAAACCTTATTCTGCACCTCAAAGACCAGTTTAAGATTGCTAAAGCCGCCGGCGGCTTGGTGGTAAAAGATGGCCAGGTGCTCATGATTTACCGCCTAGGTAAGTGGGACCTGCCTAAAGGCAAGCTCAACCGCGACGAAGACGTGGCCGTCGGTGCTATGCGCGAGGTAGAGGAGGAGTGCAACATCAAGGTGGAGCTAGGCGAAAAGCTGCCCAGCACTTGGCATTCCTACGCTTACAAGGGCAATAAAATGCTCAAAAAAACCAGCTGGTACGTCATGAAGTGCCTCGACGACTCGGTAATGCGCCCGCAAACCGAGGAGTACATCGAGGAGGTGCGTTGGATGTCGCCCCAGGATGCCCTGGCGCGCATCGAAGAGTCGTATGCGTCCATCGCCCTCGTGGTGCGCCACTACCTGAGCGAGATGGCCGGCAAGCCAGCCAAAACGACGTAAGACGGATGCACTACTCACCCCGCCGCAAGTGGCCTGGGCCGGTGCGGTGGGTGGCCGTTCTGAGCAGCGGCCTAGGCTTGCTAAGCTGCTCGGGCTCGCACGAGCCCCCTAGGATGCCCCCCCAGGTGGGGCATGTGCAGGTGGCGCCCACTACCGATGTGCCCGCCCTGCTTGGCCTATCCATTGATACGCTGCGGCAGCGCCTAGGTCCTCCGCAGCCACTACCTAGGCAGTTTACGACTAGCCAAGCCAGCGCCCTGCTTTACACCTCGCGGGGCCGGCGCGACTCGCTACTGGCTTTTCGCACCGGGGGGCTATTGATGCTGGCTACCTACAATACACAGTCGCGCCGGGTACGGGACTTCTTGCTGCTGGGCCACCACGAAGACAGCCTCATGGGCCGAGCCCATTTGCGCGCTGGCGCAGGTAGCTACTTAGTGATGCCCGTGTTTCGCGATAGTCGCTCATTTCGGCTGCTGGGCCTGCGAGTTATTCCTACCAACTAAACGTTTCTAAAAGCCTTGTTGCCGATACTAGCAGCAAGGCTTTTTTGTGTCCGCTAGGTTAGCGCAAGCGCAAGCAAAGTAGCTGGCTGTGTCCGGCGCCCTCACGACCATCCCCCAAAGTTTCCTTAGCTTTACCAAGCCTAGTCGCGGCCGGGCGCTAGGTACGCATTTTTTACATTTTATTTCTTTTTCATGCACCCAACTCCCGTCGACCTGCACGAGCAGCCGCCTCAACATGTCGAAGCTACCTCTTCTAGCCACCCGCGCGGCCTGTACCTGTTGTTTGCCACCGAAATGTGGGAGCGCTTCAGCTACTACGGCATGCGCGCCGTGCTAGTGCTGTTCCTCACCGATGCCATGCTCATGGACAAGGCGTTCGCGTCGAAGTTCTACGGCGGCTACACCAGCCTGATTTACCTCACGCCCCTCATCGGGGCTTATATATCGGACCGCTACTGGGGCAATCGGCGCTCTATCCTGACGGGCGGGCTGCTGATGGCCCTCGGGCAGTTCATCTTGTTTGCCTCAGCCAGCAACTATGGGCCGGCCACTACCCACCCCTTGAGCCACTGGCTATTGTACCTGGGCCTAGGAGCCATGATTGTGGGTAACGGCTTCTTCAAGCCTAATATCTCCTCCATGGTGGGCTCGCTTTACACCCCTGGCGATAAGCGCAAAGATGCAGCCTACACTATTTTTTACCTAGGCATCAACCTAGGCTCACTCATTGGCAATACCATCACCAGCACGGTAGGCGATACCGGCCACCCAAGCGATTTCCGCTGGGCTTTCTTGGCTTGTGGTATAGCCATGACACTGGGCACCCTCGTTTTCAACTGGGGTAAGACGAAGTACCTGCACACGCCGCAGGGCCAGCAGGTGGGTACCACCCCCGCGCATTCAACTACCGTGAAGGGGTTGTTTGCGTTGCTGCCCGTACTGCTGGTGCTGGTGCTAGGCATTCTCTACCTCGATTCAACTAAAGTATCGGTTATTGCGCCGCTGCTCGGCCTGGCTGTGGTGGGTATCGCCTTCATGGTATTTACCGATAAGTCGCTGTCAGCCGCCGACTTGCAAGGGGTATTGGTGATTTTTGTAGTGTCGTTTTTCGTGGTGTTTTTCTGGGCCGCCTTCGAGCAGGCTCCAGCTTCGCTCACGTTCTTTGCCAAGGACAACATGGACCGCACCATTTTTGGCCACGAGCTGCCACCCAGCTTGTTCCAGAACTTGAATGCTTTCTTCGTCGTGACCGGCGCGCCGCTAATGGCGCTGCTATGGACGGCCCTAGGTAAGCGCGGCCTTGAGCCACCTTCCCCTGTAAAAATGGCACTTGGCCTGGCCCTGCTAGCCCTAGGATACTTGGTGATGTGCTTTGGCGTAAAAGGCCTGCAGCCGGGCGTGAAGGTGAGTATGTTCTTCCTAGTAGCGCTTTACTTCTTCCACTCTTACGGTGAGCTGTGCTTGTCGCCCATTGGCTTGTCGCTGGTGAATAAGCTGGCCCCTGTCAAGTTTGCGTCGCTGCTAATGGGCGTTTGGTTTCTGGCCAATGCGGGCGCCAACTACTTAGCAGGCTACATGAGCAGCCTCTACCCCGACCCCCAGTCCAACGCTCCTGCTCCGGTGCTACTAGGCTACCAGATTACAAACCTGTATGATTTCTTCATGGTCTTTGTGGTGTCGGCAGCAGTAGCCGCAGCCATACTACTCACGATTAGCGGTAAGCTAGTGAAAATCATGAATGCCCGCGAAGCCGAAGCAGCCTAGCTAAAGCCACGCAGCTAAGGGTAACAAAAAAGCCCCGCTGGACATTGTCCAGCGGGGCTTTTTTGTTACCTCAAACAAGTTAAACTGGGCGTTGAGGCCAGTTTAACTTGTTTGAAGCAGCGGCTTACATCATGCCGCCCATGCCACCCATACCGCCCATGCCAGCATCGCCAGCACCAGCTTTCTCTTGCTCAGGCTCGTCCGAAATAACGGCTTCGGTCGTCAGCAACAGGCCGGCGATAGAAGCAGCATTTTCGAGAGCTAGGCGAGTTACTTTGGTCGGGTCGATGATACCAGCGGCCGTCAGGTTCTCGTACTTGTCTTCGCGGGCGTTGTAGCCGTAGTCACCTTTGCCATCGCGTACTTTCTGTACTACTACCGAGCCTTCGCCACCGGCGTTGGCTACGATAGTACGCAAGGGCGACTCAAGGGCCGTACGGATGATATTCACACCAGTGCGCTCGTCACCGTTCAGGGTGTCGATAGCTTCGAGCGACTCGATAGCGCGCACCAGAGCTACGCCACCGCCGGGTACTACGCCTTCCTCAACGGCGGCGCGGGTAGCGTGCAGGGCGTCATCAACGCGGTCTTTCTTCTCTTTCATTTCTACCTCGGTGCTAGCACCGATGTAGAGGATGGCTACACCGCCGCTCAGCTTGGCCAGGCGCTCTTGCAGCTTCTCCTTGTCATAGTCCGAAGTGGTGGTTTCCATCTGGGCCTTAATCTGGTTCACGCGAGCCGTGATATCCTCTTTCTGGCCTTTGCCGTTGACAATGGTAGTGTTGTCTTTGTCAACGATGATTTTTTCAGCGGTACCTAGGTAGTCTAGGGTAGCATTTTCGAGCTTGTAGCCGCGCTCTTCCGAAATAACGGTACCGCCCGTGAGGGTAGCAATGTCTTCTAGCATGGCCTTGCGGCGGTCGCCGAAGCCAGGAGCTTTTACAGCAGCAATTTTCAGCGAGCCACGCAGTTTGTTTACTACTAGGGTAGCAAGAGCTTCGCCGTCAACATCTTCCGAGATGATGAGCAGAGGCTTGCCAGTCTGAAGCACTTGCTCCAATACGGGCAGTAGCTCCTTCATGGTGCTTACCTTCTTGTCGTAGATGAGGATGTAGGGGTTGTCGAACTCCGTCTCCATCTTCTCGGCGTTGGTCACGAAGTAAGGCGATAGGTAGCCGCGGTCGAACTGCATGCCTTCTACCGTTTTTACTTCGGTTTCGGTGCCGCGAGCTTCTTCTACCGTGATAACACCTTCTTTGCCAACTTTATCCATGGCATCGGCAATCATCTGGCCGATTTCGGCGTCGTTGTTAGCCGAGATAGTGCCTACTTGGGCAATTTCCGAACTGCTGCCAATCGGCTTCGACTGCTGCTTCAGGTTAGCCACAACAGCTAGTACAGCCTTGTCGATACCGCGCTTCAGGTCCATCGGGTTAGCACCAGCAGCTACGTTTTTCGAGCCAGCAGTGTAGATGGCCTGGGCCAGTACGGTAGCCGTGGTGGTGCCATCACCAGCCTGGTCAGCCGTTTTGCTGGCTACTTCTTTCACAAGCTGAGCGCCCATGTTCTCGATGGGGTCTTTCAGCTCAATTTCTTTGGCTACCGAAACCCCGTCCTTGGTGATGCTGGGCGCACCAAACTTCTTGTCAATAATGACGTTGCGGCCTTTGGGGCCAAGGGTTACTTTAACGGCGTTTGCCAGTTTGTCGACGCCACGCTTCAGACGGTCGCGGCCGTCGGTGTCGAATTGAATGTTCTTAGCCATTGCTGGGTAAAGGAGAGAATGAAAAGGTAAAAGAGGAAACTACCGAAGGAGTCTGACTTAGAGAACCGCCAGAATGTCCTTTTCCTGCATGATGAGGTAGTCGTCCCCATCAATGGTGATTTCCGTGCCGGACCACTTGCCATACAGCACTTGGTCGCCTACTTTCACCTGGGGCTGAATGAGGGTACCGCTGTCAGCCGTGCGGCCTTCGCCTACGGCTACCACTTCGCCGCGCTGGGGCTTTTCCTTAGCGGTGTCGGGGATGATGATGCCAGACTTGGTGGTGGCTTCGGCGGCGGCGGCTTTAACGACTACGCGGTCGGCCAGCGGTTTAATGCTCAGTGCCATGTGTTGAATTGTGGGAATGATGTTTTGGGAAACGGAAAACTTTAGAATCCTAGGGCGCCGACTGACACTAAATGTGCCAACCGGCTAAACCTGACAGAATGTGTAGCTGCAAGAGCCGGATTGGCAGAAATGTTTGGATAATGTAAGTCTGAGTAGCTGCATTTATGACCTTATTCGCCTAGGTGGCGGGGTTGTGGCAGGCGGCTTTGGCAGGCTAAAGAGGCGCTTTAGGTAGGGGAAACACTAGTGCCAGCCACAAACAAAAAACCAGTGGCTGCCGCGGATGTCACGGATGCCACTGGTTTTTTCTGGTAAAAGACGAAGCTGTTAGGGCTGCGGTGTATTGGTCGGCGCAGGAGCCGGAGCCGTTGCGGGGGCAGCAGCGCCAGGGGCCGGCGTAGCGGGTGCGGTCGGAGCGGGCAGTTTCACCTGCTGGGCGCGCTGCTGGTTAATGCTGCGTGCGGGACCTTCTCCGAAGCTCAGCATGTGGGAGCCCAGCGAAAGCACAATCAGACCGATGGCAAAGCCCCAAGTGAGCTTTTCGAGCAAGTCGCCGGTGCGCTTCACGCCCATGAGGTTGGCCGCGCCGCCCGCGCCAAACTGGCTGCTGAGGCCGCCGCCTTTGGGGTTTTGGGCCAGCACTACAAGCGCCAGCAACAAGCACACAATCAGGATAAGTACAACTAACGCAGTGAACATGAGAGAGCTAATAACTACGCCGACGGGCGCAAAGAATCAATTTGGGCTGCAAAGTACGCCATTTTTTCTGGGTGTTTCACTATGAGGCGTTCATAAATTGCAATTGCCCGCTCGACTTTTCCTTGGCGGACTAAGATTTGCGCCAAGTTTTCGGAGGCTAAATCGGGTACTACGCGCGTGCTAGGGCCTGATAAGTCAGGCTGCTCCTCATCGGCCGATGAGGGGTGGGCAGGCAGCGAGCGTCGGCGGGCAGCGCCCTGCGGCGTGCGGCGCAAAAAGCTGTCGATAAGGTCGTTGGCGGCTGGTGCGGGCGCGGGCGGCTGGTGCGTGGCTAGGTGCGCCAGCACTAGGGCATCGGGCGCAAAGAACTCGCTGGCGGGAGGCATCGCCATGCTGGGCAGCAGCGCTGCGGGGCCAGTTGTGAGGCTGTACTCGGTGGTTAGGCCCTGTAGGCAAAACCCTAGGCGGCTCCCTTCAGTGGGAGCGTAGCCTACATCTGGGTCGCCTCGGTAGGCGGGTAGCGGCGAAGAAAGTACGTCGATGGTGATGCCTAGGGGCAGTTCGACTTCGGGCAGGGTATAGGCAGTGATTTCAGCAGGCTCCTGCGCCGCCAGGCCAAACTCAGTATGCGCAATTTCGGCTTCGGCGGGCGGGCGAATGGGTGGGGCCTGGGCGGGCAGCTCCTCCTCGCTTTCACTTTCAGGCTCGGCTTCGGCTTCTTCGGTAACTGGGGCTACCTCAGACTCAAGTTCGGGTTCAGGCTCGGATTCAGCTTCAGTTTCAGCAAGAACTTCTGGCTCAGGGCTAGGTAGCTCAGGCATTGGCAGCACGGTGTGCTCAACCTCTGAAAGAGTGACAACTGGCTCGTCGTCTGGGGCGTCCTGCTCAGTGGGTAGTTCGGGCAGGGGCGCTTCGACAAGGGGGGGCGCCTCCTCAGTGGCTGCGGCGAGCTCAGCTACTGCCACAGCAGGCTCGGCCACAGTAGCTAGCTCGACATCAGGGGCACTGGGCTCCACTACTGGGCTGGGGGCCAACTCTATGAGCTGGCGCAGGCGCGCGCGGTCGGTGGCGTAGGTGGCCGCCCGGCGCAGGCGCTGGCTGGCCAGCATCGAGCCCTGGTCGTGGGCAGCTTTTGCCAGCAGCACGTGTGCCGTTTGGCAGTAGGGAAAAGCCTGGGCCAGCTGCTCCAGCTCGCGCACGTCGGCCCCAGAGAGGGCGGCGGGGTGAGCAAGCAGGTGAAGCAGGGTGGTCCGGGTCATGGGGCAGTAATACGTTGGGGGAGGTGCCTAGGCGCCGCACAACCGGCAAAATGGGCATCTCACTGCCTCCTTACTAGCGCAACCTCCCAGGGTGAAGGGGCCAAAGATACAATGCCTAGTACCGCGCACCTGCACCTGCGCCCTCTCAATGGTCTTCGCAGGCTGTTGACCTCGGCGCGGCCACCTAGGGGCCGACTAGCTACGAAGCGCTGACAAACTGACAAAGCTGACCCACCAAGTGAGCGGCAGCTTAAGGTAGGTGCCGCCCTTCAAATCATCGCTGCAAACGGAGCGGCGCTGACGCGAGCCAATGGCGTCGATTTGGCCAAAGCGGTAGCTGAACGCGAGCAACATGGTGCGCTGGTACTAGTAGCTAATGCTTTTGCTGATAAACTGGTCGGTGGTAGTGCTGCAAAACTCGCGACCCAGCGTGAGAAAGGTACTGCTCGACGCTGGGCACCACACGCGTCACTGCTTGTCACTAACTAGCGCTGCTTGCTTCAGCCCTCTTGGTAGTGCGCGCTGCGGCGGCAACGCTGCTTACTTTGTAGCGTTGCTGGCGGCACTAAGCCAGTACTGCTAGTATCGTTACGGGCCTTACCCATTGCTGCCTTATGAATCAGTCCTTTGATGCCTTAATTATTGGTGCTGGTCAGGCTGGCCCCTCGCTGGCAGGCCGGCTCACGGCGGCGGGTTGGAAAGTGGCGCTGGTAGAGCGTAAAAATTTTGGTGGCACCTGCGTAAATACCGGTTGCACGCCTACCAAGGCGTTGATTGCAAGTGCTAAAGCAGCGCATACTGTGCATAAGGCAGCCCAGTATGGCTTAGCACCGCAAGCCCCATTCAAGGCAGACCTAGGCCCAGTGCAAGCCCGCAAAGACGCCATTGTGCAGGCTTCGCGCGAGGGCCTCGAAAAGTGGCTGCGCCACATGCCGGGTTGCACGGTTGTCACGGGCACCGCCCGGTTTTTGTCGGCTACTACTATGCAGGTAGGTAATGAGGTGCTCGAAGCCAAGCACATTTTTCTGAATGTGGGCGGGCGGCCCGCGAGCCGGCCGTTGCCCGGCATCGAGCAAGTACCCTACCTCACCAGCAGCACTATTTTGGCCTTACAAGAGCTGCCTGCGCACCTTATTATCGTGGGGGCGGGCGCAGTGGGGCTGGAATTTGCCCAGATGTTCCGGCGCCTAGGCTCGGAAGTGACCATCGTGGAGCGCAACCCGCGCCTGCTACCGCACGACGATGAAGACGTGGCAGCGGCCGTGCAGGATATCCTTACTAGCGAAGGTATTACGTTGCGCCTAGGAGCCGAGTGCATCAGCCTAGCCTTAGAAGACGGCCAACCGGTGGTGCACGTGAGCTGTGCCGAAGATGCCAGCCCGAGCCGAGGCTCGCACCTGCTGCTGGCCATGGGGCGTCAGCTCAACACCGATGACCTAGGGCTGGAAAAAGCGGGCCTGATAGCCGATGCGCACGGCTACGTACCCGTCGACGATGAGCTGCAAACGGCCGTGCCCGGCATCTGGGCCCTAGGTGATTGCAACGGCCGGGGCGCCTACACGCACACCGCCTACAACGACTTCGAGATTGTGGCCGCTAATCTGCTCGACCACGACCCGCGCCGCGTCAGCGACCGGCTGCCCGTGTCGGCCATCTACCTCGACCCGCCCTTCGCCAAAGTGGGCCTCACCGAGGCCGAGGTGCGTGCGGCCGGCACGCCCGCCCTCGTGGGCAAGCGCCCCATGACCAAGGTGGGCCGCGCCGTGGAGAAGGGTGAAACCCTAGGCTTTATGAAAGTGCTGGTGCACGCCGAAACCGACCAGATTTTGGGCGCCAGTATTGTAGGTGTGGGCGGCGACGAGGCCATTCACTGCATCATTACGGCTATGTACGCCCGGCAAACGGCGGCTTTCATGCGTCGCAATGTGTTCATTCACCCTACCGTGGCCGAGCTAATTCCGACGGTGTTTGGCGAGCTAAAGCCGCTCGCTTAAATTGTTTACCCTTAGTTGCTTTGGCATATGGACCTCAAGCTCGAACTCATTCCGGTGCCGGTCGCGGATATCGACCGTGCCAAAGCATTCTATACCGAGCAAGTCGGCTTCCGGCTCGACCACGACGTGCAACCCAGCGCGACAGTGCGGGTGGTGCAACTTACGCCGCCTGGCTCGGCCTGCTCCATTGTCCTAGGTGCCGGGTTGGCGGGCCTCGCCATGCCAGCGGGCTCGCTGCGCGGCTTGCATCTAGTAGTGGTCGATATTGAGCTGGCGCGCACTACGTTAATCGGCCGCGGAGTGGGAGTGAGCGACGTAGTAAATAGGGGCGGCATCTACTACGCCGGCTTCCAAGACCCTGACGGCAATACGTGGACGCTTCAGCAACTTCCGGCGCCAAAGACGTAATTCGCGGCTGCCCGTTGTAGCTTGATTGTTAAGGTGTTTTTGTTTTCACTTCTGACCTGAATCGGTGAAGCAGCCTCGTACCCTCTTAGGAGCCAACCAACTGCCGGTGTCGCGCGTGCAGGCCATCGATGTCGTGCGCGGACTAGTGATGGTTATTATGGCTCTGGACCACGCCCGCGAGTTCTTTAGCCCCACTTCGGTACGTGCCGAAGACGTAGCACAGGCGTCTGGGCCGCTGTTTCTTACGCGTTGGGTTACGTATTTCTGCGCGCCGGCATTTGTATTTTTGGCGGGGGCTAGCATTTATCTCTATCAGCAAAAGCAACCTGACCGGCGCCGGGTAAGCCGATTTCTGCTGTTACGCGGCTTGTGGCTGGTAGCGCTGGAAGTGTTGGTCATCAGTCTGCTGCTTCACTGGGACTATCACCTTATTCTGCTGCAAGTTATCTGGGTTATTGGTTGGAGCATGGTGGCGCTGGCCGGCCTCATCTGGGTGCCTCGCTGGCTACTTGCAGCGTTGGCTTTGGTTATCCTCGCCGGTCACAATCTGCTGCCGCCCATTCAGCCCGTGCTGCCCGCTACCGTGAGCTGGGCCTTGTTGCACAATGGCCCCTTTGTTTTTGCCTCGCCGCCTTTGCCGCCGGTGCTGGTTGCATATTCTATCGGACCTTGGCTGGGGGTGATGCTGGCCGGCTACTTGCTGGGCGCGTGGCTGCAATTGCCCTTGCCGCAGCGCAACTGGCGCTTGCGCTGGACTGGCATAGGCCTACTGGTGCTGTTCGTGGCCTTGCGCGCCACCAATTGGTACGGCGACCCTAGCCCCTGGAGCGTGCAGCCGCGCGGTTTAGGCTACAGCGTATTATCCTTCCTCAACGTCACAAAATATCCGCCCTCGCTGCTCTTCGATTGCCTGACGCTGGGCGTCGTTCTATTGCTGCTCAGCGTAGCGGAGCACGCCACCAGCCGCCTAGGGCGCTGGCTGCGCACCTACGGCCAAGTACCCTTCTTTTACTACCTACTGCATCTAACATTGCTAAGCGCTGGCGCGTGGTGCTGGACCCAACTCGCATTTAGTAAGCCCTACAATTTTGCCTTCCTCAGCGTGCCAGAATGGCCTGCTGCCTATGTGCCTCACCTGCTGCGGGGCTACGCCGCGTGGGCAGCGGTAGTGCTAGTGCTTTATGTGCCTTGCCGCTGGTACCAGCGCTACAAGCAGCAGCATGCGTACTGGTGGCTGTCTTACTTATAAAAAGTAGGTGGTGATGCCAGCGTTTGTTTTCCGCGCAAGGTCTGCACAATTGCCTAGGGTGTCGTTTACCAGTTGGCAACCGACTTGTTGAACATGTCGCTAATGATGTTGCGCGTGATATTGCGGATGGCATTCAAGTCGTTGTTCACCGTCGCAATGTCTTGCGTTGCCGCAAAGTCGGCTTGGCTTTGAAACGTCTGTTCGAAGTCTTGCTTTGAATCCTTTGTGTTAGTAAAGCGCAGCTGCACTTGAATGGTAAGACGGTTGCTACCCGCCTGGCTTATCGCCCCCGCCTGCTGAATGGCGGCGGGCGCATAGTCATACGCAGCGATAGTGCCTTCGAATTGTAAATCGCCGTCGCGAGGCACTAGCTTGAGCGTGGTATTGCGCTGAAAGTAGTCCTTGATATCTTCCGTAAAACGCTGACTCAGAGCGGCTGGGGCATTCGGTGCGTTGTTCTGAAACGTTTGGATGGAAATCGTTTTAACGGACGGGTCGATGTTTGTGCCATTAAAAGAATAAACGCCGCAGCCGCTCAGCAGCGCTGGTAGCAGCAGAGCCAGGCCGGCTACAGCGCGGCGCCTGCCCAGGAGCGGCAATTCACCAATGGCAATGCGGTTACGCCGATTCCAAATCATATTGCTTCAGCTTGCGGTACAACGTACGCTCAGAGATACCTAGGTCCTGGGCGGCGTATTTACGTTTGTTGTGATGCTTGCGCAGCGCCTTGAGAATCATTTCCTTCTCAATGGCATCGAGCGAGAGAGTTTCCTCTTCTGTTTCGTGCGAGATGTCTTCGGTATGCGCATCCTCGTCCTCGTCGGTGTACGACGCGGGCGACGCCACATCTACCCGCAACGGGCCCGAAGCCGGAGGAAGTAAGTAGCCGCCCGCCTCAGCTGGGCTATCAGGGCCGGGGTAGGGCGACGACTCACCTAGGTTTGTAAACAGGTGGCTATTCTGGCGCAGCAGCTCTTGGGCATCGGTAGCAGGGCGGGGGCCCGTACCACTGGCTAGTTCCAACACCACCTTTTTAAGGTCGGTCATGTCGCGGCGCATATCAAAGAGCAGCCGATACAGAATATCACGCTCCGAGTACGAGCTGAAATCACCGCCACCTGCGCCGCCGGCTCCGTGCCCAGGCAGCAGCGCCGGTAGCTGCGAGGTCTGGGCGGCTGGCAGGTATGTAGCTAAGCGGGTGGCATCAACTTCGCGGTCGATTTCCAAGACCGAAATCTGCTCCGCTAAGTTTTTGAGCTGACGGATATTGCCCGGAAAGCGAAACCTGGTGAGCAGCCGTACCGCATCGGGCGTGAGCGAAATAGGCTTCACACGGTGCTTCTCCGAAAAGTCGGCCGTGAACTTGCGAAATAGTAGGTAAATATCGTCGCCACGCTCGCGCAACGGCGGCACCATAATGGGCACCGTGTTGAGACGGTAGTACAGGTCTTCGCGGAACTTGCCGGCCTGCACGCGGTCGAGCAAGTTTACATTGGTAGCGGCTACCACGCGCACGTCCGTTTTTTGCACTTTGCTGCTACCCACCCGAATAAACTCACCATTCTCTAGCACGCGCAGCAGGCGGGCCTGGGTACCTAGGGGCATTTCGGCTATTTCATCCAAGAAGATAGTGCCGCCGTCGGTGACCTCGAAGTAACCTTTGCGCGCTTCATTGGCCCCCGTAAACGCTCCTTTTTCGTGGCCAAATAGCTCCGAGTCAATAGTGCCCTCCGGGATAGCGCCGCAGTTGATGGCAATAAACTGCCCATGCTTGCGCGGCGACAGGGCGTGGATAATCTTGGAAAACGACTCCTTGCCCGACCCGCTTTCGCCGGTAATAAGCACCGTCATGTCAGTCGGCGCGACTTGCGCGGCCACCTGAATGGCGTAGTTCAGCGCCGGCGCATTGCCGATGATGCCGAAGCGCTGCTTGATGGATTGAATCTCTTGATTTGTCATTGGCTAGACTAAACCTAAACGGCTCAGCCCAATGAAGTTATTTTTTAAGAAAGTTCATACGCCATAACAGGCGTATGACCAAGAAGGCAATGAACCCAAGGCCGAATAATTGCACAATCGGCCAGATTATTAAGACTGTTGTTGGGCTCATTTTAGATGGCTGGAGAAGGTTATATCGCCTCACCCAACAGAGCACCGCCCGTTGTGCTCGTTACAAACACGTTAACGTAGTCGCCCTTCTGGAAATTACCCTTCGGGAAAATAACGACTTGGTTTTGGCTATTGCGGCCGCTGAGGTGCTCCTGCGAGCGCTTCGAGAAGTTCTCGACCAGCACTTGGTGCACGCGGCCCACCATGCGGGCATAGCGGGCCCGGGCGTGCAGCTGCTGGCGGTCGATAATCTCTTGCAAGCGGCGCTTTTTCACTTCCAGCGGAATATCGTCTTCAAGCTTGCGGGCGGCTAGCGTGCCGGGGCGCTCCGAGTAGAAGAAGTTGTAGCCCATGTCATACTGCGCGAAGTCAATGAGGCTCAGGCTGTCCTGGTGTTCCTCTTCGGTTTCGGAGCAGAAGCCAGCAATCATGTCGGTCGAGATGGCGCAATCCTCGCCTAGGATGCGGCGAATGGCCTGTACGCGCTCCTCGTACCAGGGGCGGTCGTAGGTGCGGTTCATCAGCTCCAGCACCCGCGAGTTGCCGCTCTGGGCAGGCAGGTGGATGTATTTACAGATGTTTTCGTGCCGCGCCATGGTGTGCAGCACCTCATCGGTAATATCCTTGGGGTGCGAGGTCGAGAAGCGCACGCGCAGCTCAGGGCTGATGAGCGCTACGCGCTCTAGCAGTTGCGCAAAATTGACGCGCTCGGTGCCGTCTTCGCTGGCCCACTTATACGAATCAACATTCTGGCCTAGGAGAGTAACTTCTTTGTAGCCAGCGGCTACTAGGTCAGTAGCTTCCTGCACGATGCTGTGGGCATCGCGGCTGCGCTCGCGCCCGCGGGTGAAGGGCACCACGCAGAACGAGCACATATTGTCGCAGCCGCGCATGATGCTGATAAAGGCCGTGATGCCATTCGAATTCAGGCGCACCGGCGTGATGTCGGCGTAGGTTTCCTCGCGGCTCAGCAGCACGTTCACGGCCTTTTGTCCACCATCAACTTGGCTGATGAGCTGGGGCAGGTCGCGGTAGGCGTCGGGACCTACTACGAGGTCTACAATTTTTTCTTCTTCTAGAAACTTGCTTTTCAGGCGCTCGGCCATGCAGCCCAGCACGCCTACTAGCATACCAGGTTTGCGCTTCTTGTGCGAGTTGATTTGCTTGAGGCGCATGCGCACGGTTTGCTCGGCCTTCTCGCGAATGGAGCAGGTGTTGAGCAGCACGAGGTCGGCGCCAGCGAGGTCCTCGGTAGTATCAAATCCCTCATCGGCCAGAATGCTGGACACGATTTCGGAATCGGAGAAATTCATTTGGCAGCCGTAGCTCTCGATGTAGAGCTTGCGGGCGCGGCCGGTGCGGGTGGCGGCGCTTACGCGCACGTCGGCGGGCAGGGCGTCGGCTACGGGCGCTTTATCGAGAAAATCTAAGGTAATGAGCGGTTGAGACATAGCAGGCAAGAGGCCCTAGGCTAGGAGCCAGGCCATAACAAAGATACAAAATAGCGTTGGGAAATGACAGAATGACAGAGCGACCTCGTAACTGTTTGTCATTGCGAGCGCAGCAAAGCGATAGCGCGCTCATTCCTGACTAATAACTGTCGAAAGTGCTTGCAGCACGCCTTGAGCTTTTAACAAACACTCTTGGTATTCGTGCTCAGGTACCGAGTCGTAGGTGATGGCCGAGCCTACTTGCAAGCTGAGGTAGCCGGTATCGATGCGGTATTGGAGGCTGCGAATCACGACGTTAAACTCGAAACCTTCATCGGGCCAAACCAGGCCAAAACTACCACTGTAGAGGCCGCGCCGGCTGCGCTCGTAGTGCTCGATGAGCTGCATGGCGCGAATCTTGGGTGCGCCGGTCATGGAGCCCATCGGGAAGGTAGCACGCAGAATGTCGCCTAGGTCAGCATCCGTGCGCAGCTCAGCCGCAACAGTCGAAATCAGCTGCCACACGTGCCGGAAGCCGTAGGTGCCAAACAGCTCGGGCACGCGCACGCTGCCTGGCCGAGCCACGCGGGCGAGGTCGTTGCGCACGAGGTCTACTATCATTAAGTTTTCGGCGCGCTCCTTTTCGTCGTGCAGTAAGGCTAGGCGTTGCGCCTCATCCTCGGCTGGGGTGGGGCCGCGCCGCCGCGTGCCCTTAATGGGCTGCGATGTGATAACGCCCTCTCGACTAGCAATAAACTGCTCGGGTGAGGCGCATAGCAGGTAGTGGTCGTGGTGGCGCAAAAAGCCCGCGTAGGGCGCCGGCGAAACCGCGTTGAGTTGCCAAAAGGCAGCTACTGGGTCGAGTACCACGTTTTCGGCGTAGAATTCCTGACATAGGTTCAGCTCATATACTTCCCCATTGAGGATGTCTTCGCGCACAGCTTCAACAGCCCCTAGGTAGTCGGCGCGCGGCATACGAGGGCGCAGCGGCGGCACGGCAGCTAGAGCGGCAGCGGGTACTTCGGTTGCCAGAATAGCCGCCAGCACGCCAGTCGTGCGGCCGTGTAGCTCCACGGCATCGGGCAGCCAATGCAGGTAGGTTTCGGGCTGAAAGAAATGTAGGCCGGGCCAGGCCAAACCCGCGAAATTTTGGCTGTGCAGCGCCTCGATTTCGTCTTTGACCTCATACGTTACAAAGCCGCAGTACGGCCCCGGCCGCTCTGGCTCCCCACTCAGATAAGCGGCCAGTTCGGCTAGCGAAGCCGGGGCTACCGGCGCGGCTGGGGCCACGGCCAGTAGCCGGCTAAAGGTACCGGGGGCCGACTGCTGCAAATCATTGTGCTCATAGTAAGCACAGTGTGGAAATTGCGCCGCCCACTGCAAGGCGCGGTGGCGAAAATCAGTAGGTAAGTCGGAAAGCGGAATGCGAAGCATGAAATACCGTGAACCCTGCGGGTCCGCGTGGGGGTAGGCAAAGTGAGGTACGCAATACGTGCGGACCCGCAGGGTCCTCCTTATAGCGCACGATACAGCGGGTTACAGCTGGCGCAATGCTAGCTTGGCTTTTTGGTCGGTGCTGTTTTTGTATTCATGTTTGGGATAGGCCACGGCCCGCTCAAAATACGCTTTTGCTGCTGCCCGCTGCCCGGCCGCCTGGGCCAGGTAACCAAGCTGCAAGGCCGCTTGGGGCGCGAAGTAGTACGCGGGCTCACCTAGGGAGGCCGAGCGGCGCAGCGTGCGCAAGTAGTCGGCGCGGGCCGAATCGAGGCGGCCAAGGCCCTGCCACACGCGAGCACGGCGGTAGGGCGCCTCGAGCTGGTCGCGGGCGGGCGTAGCGGCGGTGAGCCGGAACTGCTGCAAGGTGCTCAAGGCCTGCGCGTAGTAGCCGCCATCAGTCTGGAGGCGGGCGCGGGTGAGAGTGGCGTTGAGGGTCTGCGCATCGTGGTAAAAGCGCTGGGCGTAAATGTCTTCCTCAATCGTGAGCGGGCCGCCTAGGTTGATTTGCTGGCGGTAGCGCTCGCAGGTGGCGGGTGGCGCGCCACCCAGCCAGGCCGCCAGGTAGAGCTTAAATGCCGCGTCCTTGCGGTAGTAGTCGCCCCGGTACTCGCGCAGAAACTGCTCGTTTTCGGCCAGCGAGGCCGCGTAGTCGCCCTTGTACAGCAGCAGGTCGCCAGCTAGGTGGTGCACAAAGCCGAGCGGATAATACGCCGGCCCCGTTGGCCGGGTGCGGTAGGCGGCTAGTGCCTCATCGCCATGGTGCTGGCGCTTGTTGAGGCTGACAACTAGGTAGTTGAATAAAAGGTTGTCGGGCTGGTCACGGGCCAGGCGGTAGGCTAGGGCCAGGCTCTCAGAACCCTGCTTATAGTACGATTCTCGAATGAGCGCCAATAGAATCTGGCTTTCGGTCTGAAAATCATTCGGCTGCGTGGCGGCCAGCCCTAGGTTGCGCAGGCCTTCCTCCACACTGCCGCGCAGGCCCAGCAGCCGCAAAAACCAATGGTAGCCTTCGGGTAGCGACCCGATGCCGAACTGGCACAGTCCTAGGGTCTTGCGGGCCGGAATAAACGCCGGGTAGCGGGTGGCCACGGCCTGCATTAGCCCAGCCGTGCGGCGCAGGTTCCAGGCCCCGCGCACCTCGTGGTGAAAGCCAATTTGACTGAGCGCTTGATGCAGGCTGATTTCAGCCTGGGCATAGTCGCGCAGAGCGTTGGCAGGGGTTTTTTCGAGCACGGCCAGCCGGGCGTCGTGGGCAGCCATGGTCGCCTCGTACTGGCTGGCATCTTGGCTGATAATGAGCGCTACGAAGTCGGCGCAATCGGCCACGAGTAGCGTCCCGGGCGCGGTGGCGGGCTCGGCGGCTAGCAACTGGCGGCAGGTGCCGACTTTTAGCTTCAGCAGCTCGGCGTAGGCGCGGCGGGCGCCGGGCGAGAGGGCTTCTGGCGTGGCTTTCGTCTCAAGTACGACTTGGCGAATCTCGTGCAAAGGGGCGCAGAGGCTAGCCGAGGGCAAGCATAGCCCAACCGCCAGGCCCTGCACCCCTCTGCATAATCCTCTGCGCACCTTCGCGAGAAAGCTCATAAACAAGCTGATATAAAAAAAGGAACGACCAAAGCCGTTCCTTTTTCTTAAAGACAAAATCAGTAACCTAAGCGGCTTGCTTGCCTTCTACGTCGGCCAAAATGCGGCCGCAGTGCTCACACACGATAATTTTCTTGTGCGAAATGATGTCGGCCTGGCGCTGCGGGGGCACCGTGTTGAAGCAGCCACCGCAGGCATCGCGGCGCACCAGCACTACCGCCAGGCGGTTGCGCATGTTGCCGCGAATGCGGTCGTAGGCCGTCAGCAGGCGGGGCTCTACGGGCTGGGTAGCGGTTTCGCGCTCGGTCATGAGGGTTTTTTCCTCTGCCTCGTTTTCCGCCACGATGGTGTCGAGCTCGCTTTTCTTGGTGTCGAGGTCCTTGCGGCGCTCGTCGAGGCGCTGGCGCGTCACATTAGCCTCAGTGTTCTTTTGCTCAATCTGGTACTGAGCTTCTTTGATTTTCTTGTCCGAAATCTGGATTTCCAGGCGCTGGAGCTCGATTTCCTTGGCAATAGCCTCGTACTCACGGTTGTTGCGTACGTTGGTTTGCTGCTCTTCGTAGCGCTTGATGAGGCCTTCCGCCTCTTTCGTAGCGGCTTTGCGCTGCTTAATCTGGTCGTTGAGGCCGCTGATTTCGTCGTCGAAGCGTTTTACGCGGGCTTCGTAGCCGGCAATCTCGTCTTCCAGGTCGCGGACTTCTTCGGGCAGGTCGCCGCGCACACGCCGGATTTCATCGAGCTGCGAATCAATGCGTTGCAGGTTGAGCAGCGCTTCGAGCTTGGCCGAAATGGGCGCATCAGCCGGGTTGACCACGGCGGCGGAGTTAGCAGTCATATTGAACGGGATTCGTGGGAGTTTCAGCGAATAAGACCGCAAAAGTACGACCGAACGTTCCCAGCAGCAAATCCCGGAAGATTTCGCCCGTAAACTGCTCGCTCTCAAAATGCCCCACGTCGCAGAGCATCAGCCGGCCTTCGGGCGCAAAAAACTCGTGGTATTTCACGTCGCCCGTTACGTAGGCGTCAGCCCCGCTGGCCACCGCTGCACCGGTCAGAAAGCTGCCTGCGCCGCCGCATAAGGCTACCTTCTTGATGGGTTGCTCGAAGGCCGTATACTTAACCACTGGCACCCCTAGGGCCTGCTTGAGGCGCTGGCGAAACTCAGCCGGAGCTAGGGCTTTGGGTAGCTCGCCCACCATGCCCGCGCCCACGTCCTGGTGCTGGTTTTCGAGCTTCACGAGCTCGTAGGCTACTTCTTCGTAGGGGTGTGCTTGGCGCAGAGCTGCTAGTACCGCGTCTTGCCGGTGCAGGGGCAAGAGCACTTCGAGCTTGATTTCGGATACAGCTTCGGCCTGCAACTGCAACCCAATAGCAGGCTGAGCAACTGGGCCCGGTGTGAAGGTGCCCGTGCCAGGCGTTTGGAAGCTACAGTCTTTATAGTCGCCGACCTGGCCCGCCCCAGCAGCGTACATGGCTTGCAACACTCGGTCGGCTAGGCCAGGGTAGTCTGGCGTATTGGGCACGTAGGTGCTGAGGCGGGCTAGCGTACCGGTTTTAGGCGCCAAGATGCGGGTATTAACCAAGCCCAGCTTTTCGGCTAGCTTGGCATTCACGCCCTGGCGCACGTTGTCGAGGTTGGTGTGGGCGGCGTAGATGGCTACGTCGGCCTTAAGGGCAGCCATGATAGTCTGCTCCACCAAGCCCTTGCCAGTGAGGCGCTTGAGTGGTCGGAAAATAACAGGGTGGTGACACACGACCACATTGCAACCGCGCTGCGCGGCTTCGGCTACCACGGCGGGCGTGCAATCGAGGGCAATGAGCACGCCCGTAATCTCGGCACTCGGTAGGCCGCATTGCAAGCCAGCGTTGTCGTAGCTTTCTTGGTAGGTGAGGGGGGCGGCGGCTTCGAGCAGCCGCGCTAGGTCTTGAACGGTGGGCACAGGGAGTAGAGACAGAGTGAACAACAGCCGGTGCTTCTCTTGCTCAGCGTGCCGCTGGTCTGGAGGACGTACCAAGCGCTAGTTGTGGGCAAAGGTAACGGGCCCCGAGCCGCGCAGGGGAGCCCTAGGGCAGCAGCCCACCCAGCACCTCCACGTAGCGGGCCACGTTTTCGGCCAAGAACCGGCGGCGGTATTGCATAAGAAAGCGTGGGTGGTCAAGGATTTCGATGCGGTCGAAGAGCCCAAGCTCATCGTTGAGCCGGCGCAGAAACTCGCCGTTGCGGCGGCCTAGGCTCACGGCCACGTCGCGGCGCAGATGCAGCTGCTCGGCTTGCTCGGTCAGCGAGAGGCGCATATCTGGCCACAGGGCCTTGATGACGGCCGGGGAGTCGTAGTAGTTATAATTCTTGCCGGCGTGCGTGAGCTCTAGCGGGTAAATGGAGCTCAGAAAAAAGTGCTCGTAAAACGGCGTGGGGCCACCGAGCTCGGCAATAAACTGGTATACGAATTCGCTCGACAGCTCGCGCCGCTGCTTGGGCAGGCTATGAGCGATGCCGCAGATATCGGTGAGGGCCACCGGGTCGGTGAAGGCCACGCCGGTGCGGCCCCCGCCAAAGCGGCCGGGATTGATGCCGAAGATGCCCACGCGCTGCCCGTTGCCGCGGTAGTATTTCTGCGCAAACGCCGTGATGATGCCCGCCACGGCCGGGTCTTCGGCCGAGCGGCGAACTTCTACGCTGCCCGGCAGCGGCGAATCGGGAAGGGGAAAGCTGCGCAGCAGGTGCAGCATGCGAGTGGCAAAATCGGGCATTGAAACGATAAGTAGGGTGGGGCATGGGTACGCAGGACCGCTGAAAAAGGCCGACCTTTGTAGGCGTATGCGGCCTAGCCCCCCCCCAGCACCAAGCATCCGGCACCAGCTAGTAACCTGGCTGCTTCTGCCTTTATCGTGGCTCTACGCCGCTGTGCTGGCCGTGCGCAACTGGCTCTACGACCGCGGCTGGAAGGCCTCGGCGGCCGGTTGGGTACCCCTTGTTGGGGTCGGTAACCTGCGGGTGGGCGGCACCGGCAAAACGCCCCATGTGGTCTGGGTGGTTGAGGAATTGCTGCGCCAGGGCCAGCGCCCGGCCATCTTGAGCCGCGGCTACGGCCGCCAAACCCGCGGCCCGCGCTTGGCTACAGCCGCCGACTCGGCAGCTACGGTGGGCGACGAGCCGTGGCAGTATTTCACGCAATTCAGCACCCTAGGCGTGCCTGTGGCGGTGGCCGAAAACCGCCAGCTCGGCCTCGACCTCTTGCGCCAGCACCACCCCGAACTCACTACCGTGGTGCTCGACGATGCTTACCAGCACCGGCGCGTGCAGCCTACGCTTAACATCTTGCTCACCGAGCTGGCACGGCCTTTTTACCACGACCACGTGCTGCCGGCCGGCCGCCTGCGCGAAACCCGCGCCGGGGCCGCCCGCGCCGATGTAGTCATCATCACGAAGTGTCCGCCTGACCTAGGGGCTGCGGCTCAAGGCGAGGTTACGACCCAAGTACGGCGCTATGCCCGGTCGGGCGTGCCTGTGCTGTTCTCGGCCTACGACTATGCTGCTCCCCAGCCGCTCACGGCCGCCGCGCAGACGCTGGGGGCACCTAGGACTGGCCAGCCGGCCCTGCTGCTCACGGGCATTGCGCAGCCAGGACCTTTGCGCGAGCACCTGCTGGCGGTGGGTTTTCTGCTGGCCGAGGAGCTTGTATTTCCCGACCACCACGCCTTCACGCCAGCCGACCTCGGGGCCGTGCGGGCGCGGTGGCAGCCGGGGCAGGCTATTTTTACCACCGAAAAGGATGCGACCCGGCTGCTGGCCCCGGCGCTGGCCGAGACCCTAGCGGGCCTGCCGGTGTACACGATTCCGGTGCGTGTGGCGTTGCTGGGGGCCGGTGCGGCGCAACTGCGCCAGCTGCTGCCGGGCGCAAGCCCTAGTTCACTGGTACTTTTATGAGTTCAAGCGGGTGCTGCCATTCAGCGGTGCCCCTAATTTGAGTGTTGTTACTCCGCATGGTTTTTCCTTCGACCGCCGCCACCCGCTGGCTTTTTCTGCTGCTTGGGCTAGTGCTGGGCGCGCCGCTGCTGGGGCAGGCCCAGATTGTGGACGACTCGACCAAGGTGCTCTACGGGCCCAAGACGACCCGTGTCATCTACGAGGCCGATTTGCGGCGCGACTCTACGCGCGGCGTGCTCATCGATACCGCGCTGGTGCGCTGGCCCCAGCAGAAGTACTGGCTGCACGATAGCACGTTTCAGCAAGAACTCGGCACAGTGGGCTCGGCCTCGCGGCCGCTGCTCTTTCAGCCCAATACGGAGCTGGGGGCCCGCCTAGGGCGCAACGTGTTTGACCGCTACGCCCTCGACGCCAGCCAGGTGCCGTACTACGACAGCCGCTCGCCGTACTCATTTTTTCGCTTTATCCAGAGCGGGGCGGGCGAGCAGGTTTTCGAAATCAGCTACAGCCGCTCGCTCAAGAAAAACTTTAGTATTGGGGCGGCTTACGAGCGTTTTGCCTCTAACAGAATAGTAGGGCCAGGGGCCAGCGGGGGCATCGATGCAAACTTAGTCGAGCACAATGCCGCCCGCTTTTTTGCGCGCTACCAAACCGACGACGAGCGCTACCACTTGCTGGTGAGCCTTGTAGATACGCGCCACCGTGCCCTAGAGCAGGGCGGGGTGCTGCCGTTCGCCAGCGACACTATTGTGCCGGGCAAGCTCAATCCGAATAGACTATTCGTGTACGAACGCGCCCAGGTTAACCTGGCTTACGCAACAAACACCGACGACCGCGACCAACTGCATCTCTTTCATTCGTACCGGCTATTGGGGCGTGGGGTCACGGCCTACCACGTGTTTGATATTCGGCGGCAGTACAACGGCTACATCGACAATAACCTCACGGGGGCCTTCAACTCGCCGGTGACTACCACCGACGGGGCCTTTTACCAGGCCCGTACGCCGCTGCGCAACCCCACGCTGACGGCCGACCGCGTGACCTATCGCCAGGCCGAAAACACGGTGGGTTTCCTAGGTCGCACCGACCGCATAGCCTACGATGTGTACGCCCGCTACCGCATCGCCTCGCTAAACCAAAGCACGCAGCTACCCATTCCGGCTACTTCTATCAACCCCACGACCCCAGCTCCATCGATAAGTCTCTCCAGAACTTACTCACAGATTTTTCTTGGTGGCACGGCATCTTTCAACTACCGCACTATTTATGCGGTGGAGGTAGCTGGTGAATACAAGCCTCTAGGGTATAATCCGCTGGGAGAATACTGGCTGCGCGGCCGCATCCGCACCGGGCCCCTCTCGGCCGAGCTGCTCACCACTTCTTCTGCTCCCACGCTCACCCAGCAACTGCAGCAGGGAAACCGCTACACGTGGCAATTCGAAGGAGAGAATAAGTTTGATAATACGAATGTCAACCAGCTCACGGGACGCTTGCAGCAGCGCCTGCCGCTGCTGGCCGACCATTCTATCGATGCCAGCTTCTCGGTTGCCAATATTGCTGGCCTGGTCTACTACACCTATGACCCAGCTATCAGCCCCGCTTATAATCGGCTGAGTCCCTTGCTCGGGCCTGCGCAGAAGAAGGAGGGGAGTATACAGCTACTCATTGCTACCGCTCGCCACCGCTTTAGGGTTGGCAAGGTGTATTTCGATAATCAGGGCACATACACCCTTGGGGCAAGTGCCGATAGTACAGTACTCCGCATCCCGACGCTCGTTACCGAGTCGCGGGTATATTACCAGACGCACGTGTTCAAGAAAGCTTTGTTGGCGCAGCTAGGGGCCGAACTCTACTACCAGTCAGCCTTCAAAGGCTACGGCTATAGCCCCAGCGTGCAGCAGTTCTACGTGCAAAACAGCTTCACTATCCGCAACTACGCGGTGGCCAACGTGTTTCTCACGGCCGATATCAAGGCGGCTACCATCTTCCTCAAGGTTGCCTACCTCAACCAAGGCCTCGGGCATGAGGGCTACTTCGCTTCGCCGTTCTACATTGGCTATCCGCGCCGCCTGCAGCTCGGTGTGCGGTGGCGCTTCTTCACCTAGGTCGCAGCTTACAACGGATCTTGCAGCTACACCTGGCTCGCTAGGTGGCCATAGCATTCGGTCGGTAATTTCATATTGCTAGTGCTCAGGCAGTACTTTCTGCAAAACGCCGGCTGGCTGCTACTAGCGTCGAATAGTACCTTGGTCTTACCGAAATTTGCGCGTTGCAACTACCCAGGGTACCCGCTTCCCTCTATGTCTATCCGCAGCTAGCGTAGTCAGCCCGGCCTAGCCCGGCGTATCTGCGCAATCTGTTTAATCCGTTATAATCTGCGGTCATGAAGACCATTCTTAAGCTCAAGCTCAACTCCGACCCGCGCTGGGCGGATATTGCCAGCAAAAACCTCGAAGAAATTCTGGTAGACCACGCCTATTGCGAGCAAAAGGCGGCCAGCACTGGCATCTCGCTTATCGTGCACTACCCCGAAAAGGAGCGCCTCGTAGACGAACTCACCGCCCTGGTGGCCGAGGAGTGGGAGCACTTCGACCGCGTGGTGAAGGAGCTGCGCAAGCGTGGCCTGCCCCTAGGGCGCCCCCGGCGCGATGAATACGTGGTGCAACTGATGGCGCACGTGCGCAAGGGCGGTGCCCGCGAGCGCCAGCTCATGGACCAGCTCTTGGTGTCGTCGCTCATCGAGGCGCGTTCCTGCGAGCGCTTCAAGTTGTTGTGGCTGCACCTGCAAGACCGCGACCCCGAGCTCAGCCAGTTTTACTACGAGCTCATGGCCAGCGAGGCCGGCCACTTTGTGAGCTACGTGGACCTGGCCAAAGAATATTGCGACCCAGTGGAGGTAGACGCCCGCTTGCAGGAGCTGCTCAAGATAGAAGGCGAGATTGTGGTAAATCTGCCCGTGCGCAACGACCGCATGCACTAAGATAAGCAGTTGTCATTGCAAGGAGGCACGACGAAGCAATCTCTCCTTCTCGCATTGCAGACGCTAGATAAGCCGGAAGGAGAGATTGCTTCGTCGTGCCTTCTCGCAATGACAACGAAATACCAATAGCTTATGCAAATTGATATTCCCAACCTCGCCGCGCTGCCCGCCGCGGCCCAGCAGCTGGCCACTGCCATTGCCGAAAGCGGCCACTCAGTAGTGGCCTTTGAAGGGGAGATGGGCGCCGGCAAAACGACCCTCATCCGGGCCTTAGGTGCCGCGCTGGGCGTGGCCGACGACGTGAGCAGCCCCACCTTCGCGCTGGTCAATGAGTACCGCGACGGACAAGGAAAACCTGTCTATCACTTTGATTTTTACCGCATTGATTCTGAAGAAGAGGCAGTTCGCCTAGGTGCGGCCGAGTACTTCGATTCGGGGTATCTTTGTCTAGTGGAATGGCCTGCCCGTGTGGCAGGTTTATTGCCCACCGCTCACTTACAGGTTGATTTAGCTGTAATGGGTTCAGAATCAAGACAATTATCTATTACTTAAGTATCACTAAGCAAGGAGCAGGTAATACCTAGCAAGTACCGAGTGCCAGGCTGCCAGGGGGCGATGCCCCTGTGTAGAGCCATTAGTTCTTCGATAATTGCTACTTATTCGTTGTTACTTGAAAAAATATATGGCCGAACAGCTACCCCCCGGCTTCGGTGCGCTGGCCACCAGCCGCGCCTACTTCACCCAGGAGTCGATGCTGGCCGTGGAAACGCGCAAGCGCAAGCTCTTCATCGGGCTGCCCAAGGAATCGTTGCTTCAGGAAAACCGCCTAGGTCTCACGCCCGAGGCCGTGCTGCACCTCGTAAACGAAGGCCATGAAGTGATGTTGGAAAGTGGGGCCGGCGAGCCCAGCAAGTACTCCGACCACGACTACTCGGAGGCGGGCGCCACCATCGCCTACTCCACAGATGAGGTGTACAAGGCCGACATCATCCTGAAAGTAGCCCCGCCTACGCTGGAAGAAATTGAGCTGATGCGCCCCGGCCAAACGCTGATTTCGGCCCTGCAAATGGGCACCATGACGCCCGAGTTCATCAATGCACTGGCCCGCAAAAAAGTCAACGCCATTGGCTTCGAGCTGATAAAGGACCCCAGCGGGGCGCGCCCAGTGGTGCGCGCTATGAGCGAAATTGCAGGCTCGACGGTGATGCTGGTGGCGGCTGAGTATCTGGCCCGCTCCAACGAGGGCAAGGGCATCATCCTAGGGGGCATCACGGGGGTGCCGCCGTCGCAGGTCGTGATTTTGGGGGCAGGCACAGTGGCTGAGTACGCGGCCCGCGCTGCCATTGGGCTGGGCGCCGAGGTTAAAGTATTTGACAACCACCTGTATAAGCTGCGCCGCCTCAAGCACAACCTAGGTGCGCAGCTGTATACCAGCACGCTCGATACCTTCGCCCTGAGCCAGCAAATTCGGCGGGCCGATGTGGTAATTGGCGCCCTGGCGGTGGAGGAGGGGCGCATCCCCTTTATGGTGCCCGAAAACATGGTGGCCAGCATGGCAGCCGGCTCCATCATCATCGACATCAGCATTGACCAGGGCGGCTGCTTCGAAACGAGCGAGCTGACTAGCCACAGCAAGCCCGTGTTTCGCAAGTACGATGTGGTGCACTACTGCGTGCCCAACATAGCCTCGCGGGTGCCGCGCACGGCCACCAACGCGCTGAGCAATATCTTCACACCCATTCTGCAAGACATCAGCCAGCAGGGCGGCATCAACGAGGCGCTGTTTACCAACGAGCACTTTCGCAGTGGCGTTTACATTTACAAAGGCTCGCTGACCAATGCGGCTATTGCTAAAAAATTTAACATGCGCTATAAGGAGCTCGGCTTGCTGATTGCGGTGCGCAATTAAGCCTTAGGCTAAGCGCTCCTAGGTCGGGGCACGGTGCAGCTAACTCGGGTAGCGGCGCCGTGCCCCGTATTGTTACATAGCTATTTACCGGCAACCCTGGCCTTTGCGTGAGCGTTAAGTCTCGCTCACGCAAGGTATTAGCAATTCGGTAAGGGATATGAAGAAGGAAGATATTATGTTCGGCGACTGGCAGCGCTGGCTGTTTGGGGAAGCGCCGCCGTCGTTTGTAGGCGAAACGGCCCTGCGGGCGTTCGTGATTTTTCTGTTTATGGTATTCATCATGCGCCTCATGGGCCGCCGCATGAAAGGCCAGATGTCGGTAACCGAGCTGGCCGTAGTGCTGACCCTAGGTGCCGTGATTGCCGGGCCCATGCAGATTCCGACTGCCGGACTGCTCCCCAGCTTCGCCGTGCTGATAGCCCTGTTGTTCATGCACCGCTTCACCAACTGGCTGGCGTATAAGTCGCGCCGGGCTGAGTTGGTGCAGCAAGGCGATGCCGCCCTGCTAGTGCGCGATGGCCAGCTGGACTTGCCTGCTATGCATCGCCAGGCGCTGTCGCAAGAGCAACTATTTGGGCAGCTGCGCAACGAGAGCGTGGCGCAACTGGGCGAGTTACGCCGTGTGTACTTCGAGGCCAATGGCCGCCTGAGCATCTACAAGCTGACTGAGGCGCAGCCTGGCCTAAGCGTATTGCCGCGGGAAGATGCGCCGCCCGCCGCCATCAGCGGCCCCGCTTTCAATAAGAAAGTGTGCGCCACATGCGGCCATGTGCCCACCGATACCGAACACGCCGGCACCCACTGCCTGCGTTGCCAAGCCGATAATTGGGTACCGGCGTCGCTGGTAAAAACCGGCAAAGAGGGGAAAGAATAAGCCCTAGGTTCCCTAATGAGTTAGCGCACGGGTGAGGCCACGTGCAGGCAAGTAGCCTGGGCGCCAGGCTACTATGCGCACCAAAAAATAAAATACTGCTTTACAACTCCTTCTAGCTGATACGATTATGCCGCCCCCTCCTCCTCCCCATATTACCGACTACATGCGCATCTTGATGGGCGACGTACCCTGGAGCTTTTTGCTCGAGTGCTCGCTGCGCCTAGTGGCCATGTACCTGCTGCTGCTCACGGGCCTGCGCCTGATGGGCAAGCGCCAAGCCGGGCAAGTTAGCCGCACCGAGCTGGCTGGCCTGGTATCGATAGCTGTGAGCATTGGTATTCCGCTGCTCTCGCCCGACCGGGGCCTGCTGGCGCCCATTGCTATTGTGGCCACTGTAGTGGTGCTGCACCGCTTCGTGACGCGGTGGGCCGCCCACCGCCCCACCGCCGAGCGCCTGCTGCAAGGTACCGTCACGACGGTCGTCGTCGATGGGGTCATGCAGTTGCCGATTATGGAGCGTGTGGTGCTGTCGCGCGAGCGGCTGTTTGCTCAGTTGCGCGGCGATAGCCTAGAGCACCTAGGGCAGGTAAAGCGCCTGTACATGGAAGCCAATGGCACGTTTAGCATGGTCGAAGCTGACGAGCCGGCGCCAGGCTTATCCATCGTGCCGGGTTGGGACGAAGACTTCCGAAAACTGCAGCCCGTAGTGGCGGGCAAGTTTGCCTGTGTGGCTTGCGGGTACGTGGAAGATGCCCCCCAGTCGCCTACTAAAGACTGCCCATGCTGCCATGCTAGCGCCTGGCACCCGGCCGTAGAAGTAATAAAATAAAGGCCGTTGCCTGCGGCTAGCAGCCCGCCTGAGGCTGGGTTAGATACGCCCCGAAGACGGTAGGGCTTACTGGGTGGAAAAGGCAGAAATGACTAGTCTCGACAATAACCTGCTGGTCGATAGGCTAGTATTTATCTAAGAAAATAATGTGCACCATCCCATCTGGGTCGCCCTAGGGTATAAGTTGACGCAATACAGCATACAGTCCGCTGGTGGGGTCCAGCTAGGCTGGTGAGCGCAACCATCGTAGCCGAGTAGCCGCCGGTCGGCCTTGGCTGCGAGCCGCTCGCTAGCCTGGCCGGACCTTCTCTTTATAACCGCTTTAAGAATACTTTTTATGTCTTTAGCAACTACTCAGCCTATCCTCATTACCGGCAGCACCGGTACCCTAGGGCAGGCTTTCCAGCGCGTGTGCCGCATTCGGGGCCTGCACGCCATCACCCTCACCCGCGCCGCGCTCGACATCGCCGATGCGCACGCCATCACCCATGCCCTGCGTTGCTACCAGCCCTGGGCCGTGGTCAATGCGGCTGGCTACGTACGCGTCGATGAGGCCGAGGCAGATGCCGACCGCTGCTACCGCGAAAACACCACCGGCCCCGAGCTACTGGCCGCCGCCTGCGCCGCCCAAGGTGTGCAGCTGCTCACGTTTTCGTCAGATTTAGTGTTCGATGGCCAGCAGACGACGCCTTACCGCGAAGGCGATGCTCCTCGCCCTTTGAGCGTGTATGGCCACAGCAAGCAGCTGGCCGAGCAAGCCGTGTTGACCCAGCTACCCAGCGCTCTAGTGGTGCGCACCAGCGCGTTTTTCAGCGCCTGGGACGAGCACAATTTTGTATATCACGCTCTCACTGCCGCCCGCCGTGGCGAAGACTTTGTGGCGGCCGACGACCTGCTCATTTCACCCACCTACGTACCCGACCTCGTCAACCACAGCCTCGACTTACTGCTCGACCAAGCCCAGGGCCTGTGGCACCTCGCCAACGAAGGCGCTTACACCTGGGCCGAGCTGGCTCGCTTGGCGCTGCGCGTGGCGGGCCTAGATGAGGCATATGTAGTGCCCCGCCCCGCCGCCAGCTTTGGCTGGGCCGCCCGCCGCCCGCGCTACAGTGTGCTGGCTAGTCAGCACGGCCTGCTGCTGCCCAGTGTGGAAAGCGGCCTGCACCGCCACCTAGAAGATGAGCGGCTGTTGCAATCGGCCAATCCGCCGGCGATACTGGTGGGGTAGTAGGAGCGCTCGCTTGCTATCACCAACGAAAAATTCGAAGTGATAGGCGAGCGGTTACTGGAGGTTGCGCCGCGATTCGGCCCTAGGTAAGCTCGACGCTATCTGCCTCATTAGTAACCCCAACCATATCTAAGCCGCTCGGGCTGCGTTGAACGCAGGGTACTCACTACATGGCCACAATGGAAGCAAAAACACGCAGCTTGAAAGGCCTGGATTGGGTGAGCCTGCTCATGTCCGATGTAAAGGACGGGGTGGGGGTGTACCTGTCGGTGTACTTGCTCACGGTGCGCCACTGGTCAGCCGATGAAATTGGGATTGTCATTGCCGCGCCCAGCATTATTGGCTTGCTGGTGCAGGCCCCCGCAGGCGCCCTCATCGACCGCACCCGGCACAAGCGCCTGCTGCTAATTGTGGCATCGCTCATTATCGCGGTGTGCTGCCTGGCTGTGGTAGTAAATAGCAGCTTTTACCCGGTGCTGTTTTCGCAACTAGGGGTAGGGTTCACGCAGTCGGTATACGCGCCGTGCGTGGCGGCTATCACGCTGGGCATTGTGGGGCAGGCGGCGCTGTCGCAGCGCGTGGGGCGCAACGAAAGTTTCAACCACCTAGGCAACATGCTAGCCGCTATCATTGCGGGCCTCATTGGGCGTTATATCTCCTACGAGGGTATTTTTTACTTTGCCATTGTGCAGTGCTTACTGCTCGTGGTGGCGGTGCTGGTGGTACGCGAGCAAGACATCGACCACGACCTGGCGCGGGGCGCCACTGCTGAAACCGGGCAGCCCGCTAGCGTAGCCGGCGTAAAAGAGTTGCTGTCTAACCGCAATATTCTGGTTTTTACCATCGCCATTGCGTTGTTTCACTTCGCCAATGCGCCCATGCTGCCGCTGCTGGGGCAGAAGCTAGGTTTGGCCGACCAAAAAAACTCGTCGCTCTACTTATCGGGCGCCATCATTGTGGCCCAAGGTGTAATGGTATTCGTGGCCAAGTACGCGGGCAAGGCCTCCGAAAACGGCCGCAAGAAGGTGCTGCTGGCCGCCTTTGTGCTGCTGCCGGTGCGGGCGCTGCTCTTCGCTTTCGTGGATAATCCAATTGCCCTCACCGCCATTCAACTGCTCGATGGCATCGGGGCCGGCCTGCTGGGCGTCGTGACCCTGCTCATGATAGCCGACCTAAGCAACGGTACCGGCCGGTTTAATCTGCTGCAAGGCGTCGTGTACTCGGCCATTGGGCTGATGGCGGCGCTCAGCAGCATTGGGGCGGGCTACGTGGTGAAGAACTTTGGCTACATGGTAGGCTTTTGCGTGCTGGCGGGCATGGGCGGGCTGGCCACTGTTTTTTACTGGCTGCTGGTGCCCGAAACCAAGGATATCGAGCTCGCCGCGCCGGCTGGCCCCGAGGTAGCCCTAGAGGCGCAGGGGGCCTAACCCAGCGGGTTGGCACCTAAAATCGGCCGGCACTATAAGCTGCGCCGCAATCGGGTAGCCCCTGCCTTCTGGCGCAGTGCTGCCCACGCTGGCGACTAAAAAAATGCGAGCTGTTGCGCCAGCGTGCTTCGCGCTCAAACTGGCTGGTATAGCCTGCCTGACGGCGGGGCTTACCCCAGTAAGAGGTATAGGCAGCGTAGGATATTGGTAACTTGAAAGTTAAGTGCTGAGTATAGATAGGGAAGCAGAAGTTGACCGAGCGGGTACTACCCGCCCTAGGATAGTACACACTTGTATGAAGCAAACAAAAATCGAAATATGGGGTGGGGTAGAATGCACGTGCCGGCGCGTCGGTGATGCCTACTCCAACCAACTGACGCGCAACGGCCACTGGGAGCGGGTCGAAGACCTAGACCAGTTTGCCGCCATGGGGCTGCGCACCCTGCGCTATCCCATTTTATGGGAGCACGTAGCCCCCGAAAGCCTCGACCGCCCCGACTGGCGCTGGGCCGACGAGCGGCTGGCTCGCCTGCGCGAACTAGATATTACGCCCATCGTGGGGCTGGTGCACCACGGCAGCGGCCCGCGCTACACGGCCCTCAACCAAGACAACTTTGCCCCCGGCTTGGCCCGCTACGCGCGCATGGTGGCCGAGCGCTACCCGTGGGTCACGGATTACACGCCCGTCAACGAGCCGCTCACCACGGCTCGCTTTAGTGGGCTCTATGGCCTGTGGTACCCCCACGGACGCGACGACCGTACCTTTGTGCGCCTGCTGCTCAACCAACTGCACGCTACCTGGCAGGCCATGCGCGCCATTCGGGAAGTGAACCCGGCGGCCCGGCTTGTGCAAACGGAGGACCTAGGGCAAGCCCACGGCACCCCCGCTCTGGCCCGGCAGGTGGAGTTTGAAAACCACCGGCGCTGGCTGACGTTCGACATCCTGACCGGCAGCCTCACGCCCAGCCATCCGCTGTGGACCTACCTGCGCACCAACGGTATCGAAGAAGCCGAATTGCAGCTGTTTATTGACAATCCGCTGCCTCCCGACGTGCTAGGCATCAACCACTACGCTACCAGCGAGCGCTATCTTGACGAGCGGATGGCCCTGTTTCCAGGAATGCCCGCCTTGCGCGGTCTGCACCACTCGGCCTACGCCGACTTGCAGGCCCTGCGGGTAGAGGGCGCGCCGGTGGCGGGCCCCGAAGTGTTGCTCCGCACCGTGTGGGAGCGCTATGGCCTGCCGCTGGCCATCACGGAGGCCCACCTAGGCTGCACCCGCGAGGAACAAATGCGCTGGCTCTACCAACTCTGGCAGGTAGCCAACCGGCTGCGCGATAGCGGCGTCGATTTACGAGGCTTCACGGTTTGGTCGCTGCTAGGTGCCTTTGATTGGGACAACCTGCTCACCCAAGACGGCGCCTCTTATGAGCCCGGCGTGTTTGACGTGCGCGGGGCGCAGCCCCGGCCCACCGCCCTACATGCGCTAGTGCAAGGCTTGGCCCTGCAAGGCGACTATGAACATCCCGTGCTAACGGCCCCTGGCTGGTGGCAGCGGCCCATTCGCTTCGATTGGTCAGTGAAAGCTGCCTAGGGCCAACGCATTAGGAAACGAATTAGAATATAAAAGGGCTAGTACGGTAGCGTACTAGCCCTTTTATATTCCCGTTGGAGCGACTTACCAATTTTCTCGCGATTGCCAGCGGCTAAGCCTAGCCGCTAGCTTTCCTCACCCAGCACTTTTTCCACCCAGCCTTTGCCCCAGTCTTCTAGCTCCTGCGCGCTCCAAAGCTGGGGGTAGAAAATGCGCCGCTGAAACTTGGGCGGCAGGTAGCTGCGCCAGTTGGTGCCGCCGGTGGCGGGCACGTCGTTGGGGTCGCGCTGGAGGTAGCGCACGGCCGACTTGTAGTGCATGAGCGGCCAGTTCACGTTCACGTTCACATCGAGTTGCTTGAGGGCGCGCAGCAGGCGCGGGTGCTGGCGCTCGGCCTCGGACAGGCGCTGCACCACGGCCCAGGCGTTGCGGTGCTGGAAATGGCGGGCGTGGGCCAGCAGGTCGCCCGCGTACTTGCGCTCAAATTCAGTTAGGGTTAGGGCCTTGGCGCCGGTTTCCTCGACCGTAGCGCCCGCCTGCCAATAGATACAGCCCATAAACTGCTCGTGGGTGGGGGCGTCGCCGAGCAAGCGGCGCTTTTCTTCGGGCACCAGATTGGCGAGGTCGGTGCTGGCAATTTCGATGTAGCGGTACTGCACGCTCTGGAAGCCCGAGGCGGGCATCAGGCTCAGCCGGAATTGCAAAAATTGCTGCTTATCCATGCCGTCCACCATCACATCGAACGAGTCTATCAGGTTCTCAAAGTAGCGGTTTACGCGACCTAGGCGCAGCACCACTTCGCCCAGGGTCGGCGCTTGCAGCTCACCCAGTTGCTCATACTCGCGCAGGCAGAGCTTGAAATACAACTCCGTGATTTGGTGGTAGATGATGAAAATTTCCTCGTCGGGAAACTTCGTGAGCGGGCGCTGCAGGCTCAGCAGAGTATCCAGCTCGATGTAGTCCCAATAGTTGATGTAGTCGGCGTGGTAGAGGCCTTCGAGGTAGGCCGCTAGGTCTTGGCCATCGGCGGCGTAGCGCTGCTGTAAGCGGCGCAATTGGGCCAGCACAGCGGGCGAAAATTCGTCGGCGGACAAGGGCGAAGTGGGCTGGTCAGACATAAGCAAGAGGGCAGGAGCCACTGCAAATATCGGCCCGCCCGCCCGCGCCATGCCCAAGGTTGGGCGCCACGCCCTAATTTTAGCCCCGCATGAAAAAGTTATGAGGCAAGCAGTAAGAAAGTAAGCTGGTGAGTAGGTAAGGGGAAAACATGAGGCAAGCAGGATGAGAAAGCACAACACCCTACCGCTCACCTACCTCTTCGCCTCCGAGCCCGAGCCCCTTCTCACCCTAACCTTCTTATCCCACCCCAATCCGTGGCCGAGAAATCCAGCATTTTTGATATGATAGGGCCCGTGATGATAGGGCCCAGCTCGTCGCACACGGCGGGGGTTGTGCGCATTGCGCGGGCCGCCATTCGCATCTTGGGCGCGCTGCCCACCGAGGCCGTCATCACGTTTTACAACTCCTTTGCCCGCACCTACGAGGGCCACGGCTCGGACCGCGCCATTGTGGCCGGCCTCCTAGGGTACGCTACTGATGATGAGCGCATCCGCACGGCCTTCGACCACGCCGCCGAGGCTGGCCTGCGCTACACGTTTCAGAGCGTGGGCAACGCCTCGACGCTGCACCCCAACACCATCAAGCTCAACCTGACCGGGCCCGATGGCCACCGCGTGGAGGTGGTGGGCCAGAGCCGGGGTGGCGGCGTCATTCGCATTGTGGAGGTCGATGGCTTCGGCTGCGACTTTTCGGGGGCGCTGCACACGCTCATCATCGATGCCAATGACGTGCCGGGCTCCATTGCCTTCATTGCCTCAGTTATCGCTCACGATGACTGTAACATCGCCACCATGTTTGTGTCGCGCAAAGGCAAAAATGAGGCCGCCCGGCAATTTATCGAGATGGACAGTCCCATCAACGACATCACCCTGGCTTACCTGCGGCAACTACGCTGGGTGCATCACATCACTTACATCCCCACCCTCGAATGACGAGCCCCTGTAATGCCCGCGCCCGGTGCAGCGATGCAGGCGGCAGCGCCGCCTAGGGGCTCTAAAATACCGGCCGAGTGGCTTCGTCTTCGCTCCCGGCCACCCTCTACACCTTCGTTTCTTTTCCGCTTATGACTGCAAAAACTACCTGCCTACCCCCAGGTCACGTAGCGCTGGCCCTAGCAGGCCTGCTGGCTGCCGGGCCTGTGGCGGCCCAAACGACTCCGCAGCCCGCCCGCCCAGCCACGGCCCCCGCAGCAGCGATGGCTACGCCGGCGGTGGCGGCTACTGGCCCCTGGGGCCTGCAGCGCACCATCGACTACGCGCTCGAGCACAACATTGGGTTGCGCATCAATCAGTTGACGGTGCAGAGCAATGCTCAGGTATTGCGCCAAAGCAAGGCGGCGCTGCTACCCACGGCCAACCTCAGCGCCAGCCAAGCCTGGCAGTACGGCACCAGCGTTAACCCGCTCACGTATGAATTTCAGAGCCAGACGGTGCGCTCAAACAACGTGTCGGGCAACTCGCAGCTGGTGTTGTTCCAGGGTTTTCAATTGCGCAATACCATCCGGCGCAATGCTCTGGACTTGCAGGCGAGCGAAGCCGATGTGCAAAAGGCGCGCAACGACCTAAGCCTGAACGTAGCTTCATATTTCTTGCAGCTGGTGCTAGCGCAAGAGCTGGTGCGCGCCAATCAGTTTTACGTGACGCGCGACCAGGAGCAGATTGCCCGCACCAAGCTGCTGCTGCAAGCCGGCAGCATTCCGGAAAGTACCCTGCTCGACAGCCAAAGCCAATTGGCCACCGACGAGCTGAACGTGACCACCGCCCAGAACCAGGCCAACGTGGCGCGGCTCAACCTGCTGCAGCTGCTCAACCTAGACCCGGCTGCTAATCCTGACTTTCAGATTGAAGTGCCCGACTTGCCCGACCCCGACGCCGAGGCACCCCTAGCTCTGAATACCAACGACATATTTCAGGGGGCCGCTACCCGGCAGCCCGAAATCAAGGCCGCCGACCTGCGCGTGCTTAGTGCTGGCCGCAGCGTCGAGCTGGCGCGGGGCGCCTACTACCCACGGTTGGTTTTGGCTGGTAGCATATTTAGCGGCTTTTCGTCGGCGCGTACGGTCACGCAGATTGGTGGCGACTCCACGGCGCGGCGCACCACCTTCTTCGTGCAAAACCCTACGACGCCCGGCGGTCCGCTCACGCCGCTGAGCGTTATCACCTACCAGCGCAACCTCAGTACTCTGCCCCAGAGCTACTGGGACCAGCTTAGCCAGAACCTAGGCCAGCAGGTGCAATTCGCACTCAATATCCCGATTCTGAATGGCTTGCAGGTGCGCACCAATGTGCAGCGCACGCTCATCAATGCCCAGCAGGTGCAGCTGCAAGCCGAGCAAGCGCGCCTCACGCTGCGCCAAAGTATCGAGCAGGCCTATGCCGACGCCCGCGCCGCCCAGCTGCAGTATGCCGCCGCCCGCCGCCAGGTAGAGGCCCTAACCGTGACGCAGCGCAACGCCGAGATTCGCTTCAACAACGGCCTGCTCAGCGGCACCGAGTTTAACGTCACGAAGAATAACCTCAACTTCGCCATCTCCAACCAGCTCCAGGCCAAGTACACCTTCATCTTCCGGCGCAAGGTGCTGGACTTCTATCAAGGCAAGCCGCTGGCGCTGTAGCAATTGAGTAGCTACCTAATGGCTGTGAGCTGTTAGCTGCTGGTTGACGGTAAAATCACTAATACTTGAAAAAGCTGGTAGCTAAGGGCTGCATAAAAGCCCCTGCTACTAGCTAACAGCTTAAAAATGAAAAATAACCGACTCCTTTATATTCTCCTAGGTCTCATCGTAGTGCTGATTGGCGGCTACGCGGTGGCCAAAAAACAAGGCTGGATAGGCAAGCCCACCGGCACCGAAGTGACGGCCGCTAAGGCTGGGCCCGCGACTATCGTGGAGAAAGTGAGTGCCTCGGGCAAGGTGCAGCCCGAAACCGAAGTAAAAATCTCGCCCGACGTATCGGGCGAAATCACTGAGCTCTACGTGCAGGAGGGCGACTCGGTGAAGAAAGGCCAGTTGCTGCTGCGCATTCGGCCCGACAACTACGAGGCTATGGTGAGCCAGCAGACTGCCGTGGTGGGCACCCAGCGCGCCAATGTGAGCCAGGCCCAGGCCCAGCTAGAGCAGCAAACCGCTAACGCCCGCCAAACCGAGCTGACCTACCGCCGCCAAGCTTCGTTGTTTAAGCAAAAGGTGATTTCGCAGGCCGATTACGAAGCTGCCCAAGCGGCCTACAACGCCTCGCAGGAGCAGCTACGGGCCATCCGGGCACAGATTACGGCGGCCCAGAGCAGCGTGCGCAGCGCCCAGGCTGGCCTGAGCGAAGCCCAGAAAAACCTGAACAAGACGACCATCTACGCGCCAGTAAGCGGTACGGTCAGTAAGCTCAACGTGAAAAAAGGCGAGCGCGTGGTGGGCACCACCCAAATGGCGGGTACCGAAATCATGCGCATTGCCAACCTCAATAACATGGAGGTGCGGGTAAGCGTGAATGAGAACGACATCATTCGGGTGCAGCTCGGCGACTCGGCCGATGTAGAAGTGGACTCCTACACCACCCAGAACGAGAAGTTTAAGGGCGTCGTGACGGCCATTGCCAACACGGCCAAGGACGCCCTCACCGCCGAGGCCGTGACGGAGTTTGAGGTGCGTGTGCGTCTGCTGCCCGAAAGCTACCGCCACCTCGTGAAAACGGGCCCCGCCGGCCGCACTACGGTGCCCTTCCGCCCGGGCATGACGGCCTCGGTTGACATCATTGCCGAGCGCAAGGCCGGCGTACTGAGCGTGCCGCTGGCCGCCGTGACGACCCGCTCCGACTCGGCTAAGACGCAGGAGCAAGGCGGGGGCATTCGCGTTGGTCCTAACCGCGGCACGGCTACCAAGGTCGAAGGCCCCGCGGCCCCCAAGCCCAAGATTGAGGAAGTTGTATTTGTGATTAAAAATGGCAAAGCTGTGATGACGCCGGTAAAAACTGGCATCAGCGACTTTCAGAACATTGAGATTATTAGTGGCCTCACCGCTGGCACCGAAGTAGCCAGCGGGCCCTTCCGGGCCGTGGCCAAAACGCTAAAAGATGGGGCACACGTGCTTGTAAAAGATGCCGCCAGCCTCAGCAAAGCGAGCACCGAAGACGCGGGCAAATAACTTTGCACCGCGCCAGCCACTTTTGGTTGGGCCGCCCCGCGCCGCTTGGCACGGGGCGGCTCTTTTTTTTTGCCTGCTACTATGACCAACTTTTTTACCTCTACAGCCCGGTCGGCGAGTGCTAGTCTGCGCCGCCTGGCTCTAGGTATCGGCCTGGGCGCCAGCTTGCTCACTGGTGCCGCGCTGCCCGCCCAGGCGCAAATACTGCCCACGCCCGCCACTGCCGCACCCACCGACACCACGCTGCGCAAGTACCAGACGCTGCCCGGCACGCCCCCCCGGCCCTGGTATCAGAGCAAGGTCTTTAAGGCGACCGTAGTGCCGGCCATACTCATTGGCTACGGCATTAGCGTGGTCGATGAACACGGTTTTTACTCGTCCTATGATGCCCGGCGTGACATTCAGCGCAACTTTCCCAACTTTAATAGTCACCTCGACGACTATATGCAGTGGGCTCCCTACCTAGAGCTGGGCGCCGTGCTGGCCTTTGGGGTGGAGAGCCGCAACGACCGCGTGAACCTGGCCCTCATCCTGGCTAAGTCGGAGGCCATCATGCTGGGTTCGGTGTTTATTGTGAAAACCCTGACCCGGCACGAGCGCCCCGATGGCTCCGATTTTCGCTCGTTTCCGTCGGGCCACACGGCGCAGGCTTTTCTGGCGGCCAGCATCGTACACACCGAGCTGCGCGAAAAAAGCCAGTGGTACGGCATCGGGGCCTACACTATTGCTACCACGGTTGGGGCCTTCCGAATGCTCAACAACAAGCATTGGGAGGCCGACGTGTTTGCCGGTGCCGGCTTCGGCATTTTGTCGGCACACCTGGCCTACCTCACGCACCGCCACCGCTGGGGGCGCCACCCCGCCGACCGCCAGGGTGTGGGCCTAGGTGCGCCCGTGGTGCCGCCGCGCGGCCTCTGGCAGGCTACCCCCACCATGCTGCCGGGCGGCACGCCGGGCGTTACGTTTACCTGGGCGGCCAAGTAGTAGGCGCCATAGCCCCCAGTCACACCAAAAGGTCCAGCAGCCACCGTAGCTGCTGGACCTTTTGGTTTTTTGTGTAGCGCAGGCAAGAAGTGTCTACCGCTGGTTGCGCAGAATAAAGTTGTGGAAAGTTGCCGTAGCCTCGGCTTCCCCCTGGGCCACCAGAGCCAGCCGCACACCGCGGTCCCAAGGCGGCAGGTAGGTGCCATTCACGGCGAAGCTTTCGGTAGGTATAGGCTGCCATGTGGCGCCATCGGTGCTATAAGCAAAGCGGTAGCGCTGGCCGCCCCACACCTCCAAGCGTAGCGTGAGCGTGGCGCAAGGCTCCACAAAGATGGACGTGAGGCACTGCTGCTTGCCGCTCTTGAGGTGCCACACCTGCAGCTGGCCATTGCCAGCCATTAGGGCCAGGGCATTGTAGGGGTCACCCACGGCAGCCAAGCCAGCAAAGGTGTCGGCGGGCAGGGCCGCAAAGTCGAGGGTGGTAGCGGCTTTGTAAGTAGCCGTATGGGTGCGCCGGGCCACTACGGCACCTAGGCGCGAAGGCTCGGCACTGAGGTGTAGTTGGCCATTGGCCACGGCCGTCGCCGGTTGCTGGTTAATAGGCCACTGCCACTCCAGCCCAAGTCGGCTGCCCTCAAACTCGTCGGCCACGTGCAGGCGCCCTAGGTCGGTGAGGGGCGGCGCCTGGGGGCTGCGCCGCACAAACTCGGGCCAGCCTTCGGCGTTCCAGGTAAATTCACTTAGCAGACCCTGGCGGCCCACAAACTCGTGGCTTTGCTTGAAATAAGCGTGGTGCAGCAAAAACCAGCGCCCGTCTAGCTCCGTCACGGTGCCGTGGCCGGGGCACTTCCAAGTATCATTGCTGTCCAGGATGGGGTTCTGAGCGTACTTTTCCCAGGGCCCCAGCAGTGCCCGCGAGCGGGCCACGCCAGTGGCGTACTGGCAGCCCTTGCCGCAGCAGCTGTTGCCAGCATAAAACATATAAAACCAGCCGTTATGCCGTACCAGGGCCGAGCCCTCTACTAGTGGGCCCTCCCAGCGCACATCGTTGGTAAAGAGCTCGGTAGCTTCCCCAATAAGGGCCGTGCGCTCGTCGTTGAGACGCTGCGCCCAAATGGGTGTTTCCTGGTAGCACGAGTTGCCGTCTTCTTTCCAGATTAGGTATAAGTCGCCGTGCTCATCGGGAATGGCGAAGCCATCAATGGAGCCCGCTTCTTGGCCTACCAACGGGCCGTGGTCATGGTAGGGGCCGGCAGGATGGTCGGCGCTGGCCACGGCTACGCACAGCATACCACCCTTCTTGCGAGCGGTGTAGTATATATAGGTGCGGCCGTTTTCTTGGTAAAATTCAGGAGCCCAAAAATTAGAGCCAGCCCAGTCGGGCAGCTTATCCGGAAACACGTGCCCTACCAGTTCCCAGTCGAGCAAGTTCTTAGAAGAAAACAGTGGAAATACCGCGCCCCACTCGGCCGAGGTAGCGCTAGCCCAATAGGTATCCCCAATTTTAATAACCGTCGGGTCTGGATGGTCACCCGGCAGTACCACTTGGTCGTACGAAGGGTGGGGGAGGGCCGGAGCCACCTGGGGCGCCTGGGCGGGAGTTAAGAGTAGTTCGACTGACACGGGAATAAGTTTGCGTAAAGAGTAAAGAATAGAAAAAAAGAAAGAATAGCAATACTCGCTCTTTCGGTGGTAAAGGTACACTAAGCAAGCGAATAACAAGCGAGCAATATAATTTTTTAGTGAAACTAGCTGTCCCTGCTTTTAAATGTTAATGCTGAGTTACTCACCTATGAAAATTTTATTAGCAATAATATATCCATTTTTAGGCTTGTGAAGGTCCTAATGGCAAGGTGTCTTGTGTTAATACAACTTATTGTGAGTGAGATGCTACTATGTACGTTAATTTAATTATTGTAAGAACAATCCGTGTTGTAATAATAGCGCCGATTACTTAGTTTTTTACTGAGAATTGGTATTGATTTAGGGCTTATCCTAGGTGGATGATTTATCTATATTGCCCTTTAATTCCCAATTTTAGAAAACGTTTTTACTAGGATGAAGCATCGCTTACCTAGGCTTATCCACTGCAGGCTACGTTTGCTGTACTACCCTAAACACTAAGGGCACCTTCCGCCCGTGGCCGAAGGTGCCCTTAAGTAGGCGAAAAAGCTATTACTAAGCCCCGGGCACGCGAGAGCAACTGGCTAGTTATCAGCGGGCTGCTTCGGCCGAGGCGTTTTCCTCTAGGTGCCGCCGCACCTCTCCTTTGTCGAAGCCTAATACCTCTATCACTTCCCACAGTCGCTCCACCGTTACGTCGGGCGCGCTAGGTAGGTAGGTTGAGATGTAGCCCCGCACCCGCCACAACTGCGCAATATCGGCGCAGTCCATAGGGTAGGGCTTGCGATGGTGGTTGTCCGAGTACAGCATTACCGTCATGTCGTGGGCCGTGATGCGCTCCCGAATGCGCTTGAGCATGACGCTCTCCGCCGTCACCACTACGTACACGTCGCCCGGCTCCAGCAGACGCCAGTTGTCAACATAGGAGGCCACAACTACATCGCGGTGGTTGAGCGTGGGTTCCATACTGTCGCCAGCCACCTCAAAGGCCCGGTAAGTGCCATGCTCAAATCCCGGAATGCGGTAGCGAGGCAGGTCTTGCAGGTATACCGCTTCGTTGTGCTGCACCGAGTAGCCCGCTTGCGCTTGCACCGGCACCAGTTCTGTATTTTCATTGCCCGCACTATCCACCGTGATGGTTAGCACCTGCCCGCTGTTTATCACCGGTGGCCGCCCTCCTGCTAGCGCTGCTCGGCTTGTAGTCGGAGCCGCATCGGTAGCTGGCGCCCGCAGCATGCCGCCCTCACCCAGCACTAGCCAGCCCGGCGATACTTCCGGAAAAGCGCGCAGCATATCTACAAGTGTAGGAAAGCTGGGTTCCGTTCCCGACAGTATCTTGTACATCTTGCTATTGGTGCTGTAGCCCAGTTTGGTGGTCAAGCTATTTGCATTGAGGCCATAGTAGGCCACCATTTCGGCTATGCGTGTCGTGACACTGCTCGATTTGCTCATATATATCGGTGAAATGCTGGCTGGCCTCTAGGGTGAGCTTTACGTATAATTTTGAGTGGCTTATACGTAAAGTTTGCAGCAAATATAGATGATTCTGCATCAGTTGCCCATAATTATATAACCGACACTGGGGTTTTTTAGGCTTAAGCTGGCAAGTTTCTACAGGATTTCCCAGCAGCTACAGCGGTACAGTTCGGCTCAGTCATACTGCTCTGTTGTTCGATGACATAATTTCAAAAGGATGTCTGTCATTGTTCCTAGGTCTAGTCCTTACTCGAAAACGGCTGACCTTTCACTAACATTAAGGTCTGCCTAGTACCTGACAAGTCTATACAATAGCCACAGCACATGTCTATAAAAAGGGTTTCCACCGCATAAGTGGAAACCCTTTTTATAGACATGTGCTGCACCCTGCTATCAGGGCTTGGTAGTAAGCCAGAGGTTGCCTTAAAAGCCATTATGTGGCCCGACTGGGCTGCTCAGGTAGCTGTTTAACCCTTATTGGGAAGAAGTGTACTGATAGCTGGGAGTCTATTTGGGCAGGGGCTCTGGGGCCGATGGTGTGGCCGACACTCCTGCGCCAGCGGGCATTGGCAGTACCGCATCTGGCTTTTGCAGTGCCTTCCGGATTGTGGCCCAGATGGTCACAGCTGCTACCAAAAACTGGATAATCATCGACCCCCACTGCTGAATGACAACGGGGTCGGGCGGGGTGAGCTGGTTAACCAGTACGTCGCCAAGCAGGCCGCTGGTGAGAATTTGGGCAAAGTGCCCTGTTTTACTGCTGTTGAATAACATGTCAGTGAGCTGCATAAAAGTAGGAGGAAAAGGTAGAAAATACTTATGTAAGTAGGCTTGCTAGTTGCGTTTTATTATGGTCTTCGTCACTCAACTTCCTTGAAATTCATTGGTATTCAATTCTGTACGAGTAGAATCAAGATTGTATTACTTGCTGATTACTACATTGATAGCAGGTGGTGTCTAGCGTCATACTCAATTTGCGACTGCAAGCTACATACCATTAACATATGAATGTATGTTTTTGTTGCATATTTTTTTATGTAAAAAATATTAATGCTTCCTATAGTATGCATGGTGATATAGTGCCTGAATGAAAGCTATCAATTATGTTGTTGATGGCAAGCGTTAAGTGTAACATGGATGAGTCTAGCCAGCATCAAAGCCGCTAAACGTGCGGGCATGCCGACCTTGTAGGTTGTTTGCTGACCTTCCGGGTTATTATGTTTTCTACACCTAAGAACTGTCTTCCGCAATGCCTACTGCACTAGCCGAGCTGGCCTGGTTGTTTCTCCGCCTAGGTACCACGGCCTTCGGCGGGCCAGCCGCTCATATTGCCCTCATGGAGGAAGAAGTGGTACGCCGCCGCGGCTGGCTTACGCAGCAGCAATTTCTGGATTTGCTTAGCGCGGCCAACCTTATTCCCGGCCCCAACTCTACGGAGTTGGCCATTCATATCGGCTATGAGCGCCGAGGCTGGGCCGGGCTACTAGTGGCCGGAACCTGCTTTATTCTGCCAGCCATGTTCATCGTCATGGTCTTTGCTTGGGCCTACGTGCGCTTTGGCACGTTGCCGGCCCTAGCAGGCGTGCTCTATGGCGTGAAGCCTATGATAGTGGCCGTGGTGGCGCAAGCTCTCTGGAGCCTAGGCAAGTCAGCGCTCAAAACCTGGCATTTGCGCTTAGTGGCCGGAGTGGCCCTTGTGCTAGGGCTGCTGGGCGTAAATGAGTTGTTGCTGCTTTTGGCGGCTGGCCTGCTAACTGGTGGGCTAAGCTGGCCAACGTTACCTCGCAAAACTGTGTCGCCGGCCCTACTCAAATTAGTTGGAGCGGTGGCCGCGCTGGCGCTGCTCCCACTGTTGCTGGGCCTAGGGCCAGGCGGCGCTCCCGCTGCCGGAATTGCCAAGCCGCTGGGGCTGCTGCCACTCGGGTTGGCTTTTGTCAAAATTGGTTCGGTGCTCTACGGCAGCGGCTACGTGCTACTAGCCTTCCTCGATGCTGACCTAGTACAGCGCTTTCACTGGCTTACTCAGGGGCAACTGCTCGACGCCGTGGTGGTGGGGCAAGTGACGCCGGGGCCGGTATTTACAACGGCCACGTTTGTGGGCTACGTGCTGCTAGGCTGGCGCGGAGCGCTGGTGGCTACAGTAGGTATTTTTCTGCCGGCCTTTGTTTTTGTGGGGCTCAGCACTAGGCTAGTAGCACAGTTGCGGCAGTCGCCACTGGCTGGGGCCTTCCTAGATGGGCTAAATGCAGCCTCCTGGGCGCTGATGGCGGCCGTATCGTTTGCGTTGGCCCGCACAGCCCTGCTAGATGTGCCAACTGTGCTGCTGGCCGCAGGCAGTACCTTCCTGTTGCTGCGTTACCGCCTCAATTCGGCTTGGCTGGTGCTAGGCGGGGCTGCGCTAGGCTACAGTCTGCAAGCTATAGGCTGGGCTACCTAAGCGCAGCTAACAATGGTGCTTACTATATGTGCCGATAGGGTGAGACCCAATAGGCGGCCTTGAAGATTTATAAGCTAAGCACTAAATTTGTTTATTATTCTGTCTTCTATCTCTTTCATTATGTCAATAGCTACTCTTGTTCCACCTAATGACCATGAACGCTTAGCTGCCTTGGCGCCTTATCGCGTGCTAGGTACCGCTCCCGACGCTGTTTTCGACGAAGTGGTGCGCCTCACGGCCAAGCTATTCAGTGTGCCCATTGCCCTAGTATCGCTCGTGGATGAAGGCAGTGTGTGGTTTAAGGCAAATTTTGGCCTAGGAGGTGCCGAACGCATAGCCCGTGACGAGAGTATCTGCTCAGTAGCCATTCTAAATGAAGATACTACCATCTATAATGACTTACAGACTGCCCCTTGTCAGCTCACTAAGCCCGGTGTAGCCGAGGCACTACAACTGCGTTTTTACGCTGGCCACCCTTTGCGCGATGAGCAAGGACACAATATCGGGGCCCTGTGCATCATTGACCGCAAGCCTCGGCAGCTAGACATTACGGAGCAAACGCGTTTGCAGGACTTAGCCCAGATTGTAACCCAAATGTTGAAGCTGCGGCTGGCGCTGCACCAGCGCCCTCAGCACGCCAGCGCCACCTGGGTTAAGCTCTACGAGCGCCTTGACTTATCCCTGACGCGCCTCGACACGTTGGCCGAATTGGCCCGTTGGGAAGATTCGCCGACTACTCCGGCCGCCTTGCAGTACCAGCAATCGCGCGAGGAGGAAATAAATCTGGTTACGCAAGTGCTTCGGCAGCAAGTAGCTGAGGCGCTAGCCCTAGCCACTTAGCTCCCGGCTATGGTGTGCCCAGGGCCAATAGTCTCGCGCCGCACCCCATACACCCACTCATCTATAAACTCGCCATTCTTAAACAGCGTCTGGGAAAACTGTGCTTCCAGCAAGAAGCCCGCTTTTTCCAGTACCCGCTGCGAAGCGCGGTTTGTCCCGAAGGGCCGCGCAAAAATGCGCGCAAGGTCGAAAGTGTGAAAGCTATAGGCTACAACCTCGCGCACGGCCCGTGTGCAGATGCCGTGCCCCCAGAAGGACTGGCCCAGCCAGTAGCCCAGTTCCGCATTCTTGCGGTGAATATCGGTCTGCGGATGCAGCGCAATGCTACCTACTGCCTCGCCCGCCACTTCAATAGCAAAAATGCAGCCCGGCACCTGGCTCGTGGCAAATTCTATGTACGCCAAGCCATCGGCCTCGGTATAAGGGTGCGGAAAGATGTCAGCTAGATTGCGAGCAACCGCCGCGTTGTTGGCATGCCTAACCAAGCTGGAGAGGTCGCTAGAACCCCAGGGACGAAGTGTAAAATGCATACTTTAGAGCTGCTAGGGTAAGCCGAAACGCAATGTAAAGGTGTGCACTAGCAGGCGTAGAAATCTACTGCCTTGACTTTATTAACCGCGCTGTGACTACGCAACTAGCATTTTGTGCTCAGTACCCAATATGAAGTAGGCGCGGTGGGAGAGGAGCCGGCCACTATTTTTTAGTGAGGCTGTAATGTTTGACATCCTCGCACGGTACAGATAAGGGGACCCCTAGGGGTTGTTTCTTGTGAAGCTAAAAACCCCGCCCGGTTCGGGTGGGGCTTTTTGGTACTGTGGCTCTGCCCAAGCCGGTTCCTAGGTCAAGTTTCGGCCATGCCTAGCGATGGTGTGGAGGGTAGGCGTCAGCTTGTATACAGTTTTGCTTCTTAGGCAGCATAAGATAATGTCGCTACTACCCTGACATGAGTCAGTGGGTACACTAATAGGCTCAGCAGGAGAAAAGGCTGATATGAATCTGGTTTATCGCCGCATACTTCCTGCCAAAGCCTAAGCGTCGGGGAGCATTATCTACATTATTGGCCCATCATCAGCCAGTCGGTCGATACATCTGGCTACTTCGCTAGCATATCGGTCATAGTCGCATAGTTGGGCGCTGCCGTGCCTTGCAGAATGCAATCCAGCTTGCTTCCTGCCGAGTACCCTAGCCCCTTCGCGGTACTACTAGCATTAAGTTGCCAGTTGCAGCGCGTGTAGCTTAGGATGAGCAGACGTGATTTTTCGTCAACGAAGCAGATGGCAGGGAAAAATACGCCAAGCACGACAGTTGAACTGATTCGATTAGTGTAGGCTGCTCTTGTAAGAAACTACATGGCAAGAACAGTATTACGAAGAACGCAAGCGGCCAAGCCATAGGACAAAGCACGATGACCTTGCGGATTTAAGTGAGAGGCGTCAACATACAACTGAGAGTCAGTTCGCAATAATTGATGGGAGTCCACCCAATAAAGATTGGGCCGGCTCGATAAGCGGTGGTGGAGCAACCAGCCACCAAACCGGCGTAAAATATTATCGCCAGGATTGAGGTCGGGGAAAGGCGACAGGAAGATAAATGCGGTGGCAGGGTACTGCCGCATGCAGCGCTCAAGGGTTTGAAAACTACGGCGGTGTGGCGCCGAAAACAACCAAATAGCAGTCATGAGCAAACTCATAACTGCCATTTGACTATACATCGCCAACGACATAACCCTACAATGGTCTAAGGTCTCCGACGACTCCTTTTCCGGTGGGTTCTTTGCCCATCTCTTTAGCTTCAGCTGTCGTAACAAACGGTACCAGCTTGCGGAGAATTCATGATTACCGATTTGTATGACCACATGGGAGGGGTGCTGAGTCAACAAGGGTTTCAAATGTTGGGGTAGGTCTACGAAACGTGCATGGGCAGTTTGTCCTACTACCTCACCATCTAGCAGTTTTGCAAGCAGCGTAGGAAAGGATTGTTCCGGATTAACCCCATAGCCAGCTACATGACAGCCGCCCACTACCGCTATCCTCAAAGATTTCATAAAGAATTTTATCAGTTCAGAAATAAAGTACTATTAGATAAATGCTAATTATAATGGTTTTTATCTAGGATAATAGGAATAAGCAGATTCTATAGCTTGAAGATACAGGCTTAAGATGAGAGATATTAATACGTGCCGCTACACTATTTGCTCCATTTCTCGGATAGCTGCATATACTGTGCTTCTTGCTACACCGCATTGTTCAGCTGTTATTTTTATTATACGCGCTGTATTCTCGGCATAGTTGGGCTTAGCTAGCAGCGCCCTATAATGCAGTAAATTGTCGCGGTGCGGTAGGTTCTCAGGTTCACAATATCAGCCTGGTAGAACTGCCCTAGGATGCCGGCCTTTTCGAGTTGGTTTAGGAACCCGATAAGCTGCATGCTAAGTATTGATTTGGGCGTCGCATTTGTCGAGGCTAGTGAGTTTGCAACTCGATTAGATTCGTTCCGGATGTTGGCCAGGCCTTGGCAGTGCATCGCCTAGCGCGTCGTAATCAGTCACTTGGGCTGGTACCTGTGCCACGCCCCTCATCAACTAACCATTCTAATAAAGCCCAATTTTCAGTGGCTCGGCTCTAAGGCAATGCGTTGCTCTTCGTCTGGCTGTATCAGCATGGCTACTTCTTAAACCACTTCCTCCACTGCTCAGGCGTTACTGACGTGGTGCGGCCGCTTGCACTTAATCACCACGCGCCGCACCGGCACGGCGCCTCTTCTTTCGATGGCACTGGTGCCGAGCACTAAGCTAGCGTAGCCGCCATAGCCGCCAGTGAAGCCGATGTATGTTCGGATTTCATTCAATGACGTTAGTCAAAGCAAAAAGAATGCTGCCATAAGAACGCAATCGCTGAGCAAACCGTGATAGGTTCAATGGTTAGGCTAGATAAGCACAGCACTATGGCGGCGGGCCCGGCTGAGCGCTATGAGCGACAGCTCACACTATTTGGGCACACTAAACGGCACACCAACAAAAAGGCCGTTGTGAATATTGAATTCACAACGGCCTTTGCCAATTAAGAGCCCCCAGTCGGACTCGAACCAACGACCCTCTGATTACAAGTCAGAAGCTCTACCAACTGAGCTATGGAGGCTTAATCGTGGTGCAAAAGTAAGCACGCCAGACCTTGGTGCCAAAAAAAAACCACTAAAAAAGCGAGTGCCCTCGGGCACTCGCTTTTTTAGTGGTTGAGACTGAGCTACTAGCTACGCAGTTGCTTGAGTTGCTTTTTAAGCTTAGCAACGCGGGCATTGGTTTCGCTCATGCGTCCCTGGTACTCCTGGCGCAACTGGTCAGCATTTTTAGAGCGGCCGAAGAAGTCCAGGTTGGTTTGCAGGGTTGCTACATCATTTTCCAATTCTTGGATTTCGCGGCGCAAGCTGGTTTCCTTACGCGTGAAGGCCTGCTGAGCTTGAGGACGCGCCTTTAAACGAGCTATTTCCAATTGGAAAAGCAAATCCTCGCGGTCGGTTGGCGTGATACCAGCCGTTTGGTCCAAGTACTTGCCCATAAGCGTAAGAAACTGCTCTTCACCACGGTCAGAAGTGCCTGCACCGGGATGGTCGCCGGTAGCGTCAAGCGTTTGCCAGTCGGCTGCTAGGGCCCGGAAGCCTTCTAGGGTACCTGGCTCGGAGGGCGATAGGGCCGCTACTTGCTGCGCAATCTTATCCAAACGAGTAACCTGCTCGGCACTAGCTGCCGATTGACGCTCCTCGCGCTGGCGCGTCTCCTGCTTGGGGCGGTCAAACACGCCGTCGCAGGCGGCCCGGAAGCGCTTCCAGATTTTGTCGGCCTGTTTTTCGGGCACCCGGCCAATATCTTTCCACTCCTTCTGCACCCGCACAATCACGCTGCGCGCCTCCTCGAAGTCGGGATTTTGCTGCGCTGCCTCGGCCTGCTCGATAAGCGCATACTTGGCTTGCAGGTTGGTATTCTTTTCTGAGTCGAGGCTCTTAAAGAATTCATTTTTGTGGTTGAAGAATGCTTTATAGGCATTCCAGTACTGCTTATTGAGCTGGTCGGCTTGGGCGCGGGGCACTGGGCCAGCTGCTTCCCATTCTTTCTTAATCTCCTGCAGTTCATCGGTGCGCGAACGCCACTCGTTTACCCGCTCGGTGGCGAAGTCGGCGAAGGGTAACACGCGGGCCAGTAGGGCCTGCTTCACGGTCAGGTTTTCTTTTTCCTGTGCCGAGCGCACATCTACAAATTCCTTGCGGCGCAGGTGAATAGCCTCGGAGGCAGCTAGGAAGCGCTGCCACAGGGGCTCGCGCTGCTCGCCGGGTACCGGCCCAATGTGTTTCCACTCATCGTGTAGCTTCTTCAGCTCATCTAGGGCCTTGTTGATGCCAGGAGCATCTTTTAGAGCCTCCGCGCGGGCAATAAGGGCTTCCTTGGCCTCTTGGTTGCGGCGGCGGTCTAGTTCCTTCAGCTCATAGAAGCGGCCTTGGTTGGCATAGTAGCGGTCGAGCAGGCCGTGATAGGTGTTCCAGGTTTCCTGGCTATCGGTCTGGGGCACCGGGCCGGTAGCCTTCCAGTCGGCTTGCAGCTGCTTCAGCTTTTGCGAGCTGTCTTTCGTCTCGGCGCTTTCTACCAATTGGCGCAGCTGGCCGAGCAATTCTTGCTTGCGGGCCAGGTTCTGGGCGCGGCTTTGGTCTTCGGCTTTAGCATCGCGAGCGCGGCCTTCGCGGAAGTCCTGCAGGGCTTTGTTGAGCTCGGCTTGGCTAGCTGGGGGCTGGAAGCTAAACTCCTGAGGCGCGTTAGCGTCCTCAGCCAGCTTCTGGCGCGAGGCGGCGCGGGCAGCGGCCACGTTGGTTTCGTATTGGCGATTGAGCTCAAAAATCTGCTGGCGATTGCGGCGCGCGTCGGGGCGGCGCAGCAGGCCCACTAGGTAAGAAGCTTGGCTTTCCAAGTCAAGCTCGGCAAAGTCGGGCGCCGGAGTTTCGGGTACGTAGTGGTCGGCTTCTTCACCTGTTGCTTCTTCCGAATGCTCCGTTTCGGCCGCGATGTGCGCTACCTCCGCCTGGTGCGCTTCGGCGGCCGACTCCGTAGCCGAGGTTGGCAGAGTGGCCACCTCGTCGGGCGTATTGTCGATGTCCTCAGCGCGAGCAAGCGTGTGCACGGGGGCTGCTTCGTCGGCGGGCGCCGTGCTATTGCCTTCCGAGGTCGAAGTGCTCGGCGCGGTATCGTTATCGGCACCAGGGGCCATGTCATCGCCGTAGTGAGCCACGGCCCGAGCCTGTGGCGCCGAGAATTGCTCGGCGGCTACCTCGTTGGGTACGTGCTGGGCCGTTTCGGCCGCGGCAGCTGCTTCGGGGGCTTGTAAGGCATCGGTGGGGGTAGGCGCGTTCACCGGAGCCGGGGCTGGCACACCAGTGGCATCGCTCAGACCCGGCTCCGAAAGCAGTGGGTCGGCCTCAGTTTGCGTGGCTCCGCCCCCGGGGGGCACGGCGGCGGCGGCGGGGGTGTCGCTCAGGGCCGGGGCAGCCGGGCTTGACGCGGCGTCGGGTGTATTAGAAGCAGCTGGCACTTCGCCTTGCTTGGCGCGGATTTCGGCCAAGCGAGCTTCCAAGATGCTCATGCGGTCGGCAGGCGTGCCCTCAGTGGGCGTCGACGAAGCGGGGGTGGGGGTTTCTTCGGGTAGCATAAACAAAAACAAAAGCCGGCTCCCGGCACCGGGCCGGAACGTGAAAAGCAAGGGGCCGAAGCCGGACGCGGGTCAGAAATCGAAAAAAATTAATTGAGGCGGGGGTCAACCGGATAATTGGACAGGGCCCGGAAGCGACCGCCTTTTTCGCGCAAGATGCCCTGCCAGAACGCATCAGACTCCAAAGTAAATACTTTCCCGGCACTAGCGGGCTGCCGAATCCAGGAGCCGCGTTCAATTTCCTCTTCTAGCTGGCCTGCCGACCAGCCCGAATAGCCCACAAATAAGCGGACACTGCTAGGTGCGATAGTCCCGCTGTTTATCAGGCCAATAAGTACGTCGAAGTCGCCCGACCAATACACATCTTGGCCCAGAGGCTGGGCGCCGGGCAGGTCGGCTTGCTGGTGCAAAAAATGCAGGGTGTCAGGTTGTACGGGCCCGCCCACGTGCAGCGGCAGGGCGGCAGCAGGGCTGGCTTCGCCCCCGGGTAGGTCGAGCACCTGCCCGAGAGTGGCCTCCGTGGGGCGGGTGAGGACCAGCCCAAACGCCCCCTCTTCGGGGTGGTGGCGGCAGAGCACCACCACGCTACGCTCGAAGTTGGGGTCGCCTAAGAAGGGCTGTGAAATAAGAAGGGTACCGGGCTTCATGGGTAAGGCAGGGTAACAAAACCAAATCGTGACGGAAAGTAAGCTACGCAAAACGCAGCCCCTAGGGTGTGATAAGCCGCCCACCGCCCGAAAGGGTTCCGGGCTAGGGCACGGTGGGCCGCTACCTTTGCCCGCGCCTGGCCCACCGGCCCGAGGCTTCGCTATCGTTGTTTTGCGCACTTCATGACGTCTCTTGCTTCCGCGCCTCCGGCGGTGGCCGGCGGCCAGCCCGCCGGCTGGCGCTGGCTGCTAGCCGCTGGCCTGCTTCAACTGCTGCTGGTTGGCCGCACCTTTGCCCGCCTGCTAGTGCACCCCGGCCAGTACTTGGTAGTAGACTACTACGATGGCATCCGCAGCTATTACTCGCTGGCTACATTTCTGCGGCAGCCGCTTAGCCAGGGGCTTCTCGACCACGGTACCAATTACCCTTTCGGGGAGTACATCTTCTACACCGACATTGCGCCGGGCTTCAGCATTCCGCTGCACTGGCTGGTGCGGGCGGTGCCGGCGCTGGCGCCCTACGGGCTGTACCTGTTCGACGTATTCATTTTGTCGGGTATGGTGCTGGGCACGCTGCTGCTGCTGAGTATTCTGCGGCGCCTAGGGGTGCCGGGCTGGGTGGCGCTGCTGCTAAGCCTAGCTATGCCTTGGCTAGGGCCGCAGGCTGCGCGCCTAGGGGTGGGGCACTTGGCCTTGTCGTACACGCCGGCCGTGCTAGGTCCCTTGTGGCTGTTGCAAGGCCTTTACGGGGCCTGGCGGGCAGGCCGCCCGCTAGCGCGCTGGTGGCTGGCGCTGGGCCTAGGGCTAATCGCGGCGAGCTGGGTGCATTTCTACTACCTAGGCGTGATGGGGATGTGGACGGGGCTGTTCCTGTTGTTGTGGATAGGCCGTGAGGCCCGCGCCCAGCGCCCTTGGCGCCAACTGGCCGGCTGGGGGGCTGCCGTGCTGGCGGCCACGCTGGTGTTCACGTTTGGGCTGCTACAGGTGCTGGATGCCCGTAGTAGCGAGCGCCCAGCTGGCAGCGATGGCTACGACTGGATAGAGTGGAAATTTCAGTTTACTAGCCTGTTCAAAAGCTACGACTACAACAAAATAAAATTCTTGCTTGAGCGCACAGCCACCGTGCCCTACGAGTCTAGTTCCTACCTAGGTGCCTTTGTGCTTTACGGCCTGGTGGCAGTAGGTGTGCTAGCCGCTGTGCGTTGGTGGCAGCAGCGGCCGCAGGCGGGGGGCCAAGCCCCAGCCACGGCCAGCCCGGCGCTGTTACCAGTGCTGCCGGCCCCTGGCCACCCAACCCGCGATTTTTTGGGCCTGCTGCTGCTGGCCACGCTGCCGGTGCTGCTGGTGGCGCTGGGCGAGGAGATTCACCTCGACAATGACAGCTATGTGCTCAACAACTACCTCAACCCCTTTCTGTGGCTGCATAAGGTCACGGTGCGCGTCACGCAGTTTCGCGCCCTAGGGCGCTTTGTGTGGCCCTTCTGGTGGGCGCTGGTGCTAGGCTTTGCCTGGTACGCGGGCCTGGCGTGGCAGCAGGCGGGGGCACTGCGCCGCCGGGGCTTGCAGGTGCTATGGGTGGTGCTAGTGGGCCTGGCCGTGATTGATATGGTGCACGCTACCAAGTTTTACCGCAATGGGCTTACGCGGGTAAACCTGCTGCGCGAGCCCGCCACCATCGCCGTGCGCGAGCTAGTAGGCTGGCCCGAGCCCGGGCGCTACCAGGCGCTACTGCCGCTGCCATACTGGCACCAGGGCACCAAGGTCGACGACCTTCCCTACCTAGGAGTAGACCCCGATGACCCGCATTGCAACACTGGCTACCAGTTGGGCATCGTCACGGGCCTGCCCCTGATGTCAAACAAAGCCGGCCGCACGCCTGGCTACCAGGCGGCCGAATTGCAGTCTATGTTCCGCCCTGGCGGCCCCAGTCCGGCCCTGCTGGCCCGTCTCGATAAGCGCCCCATCCTAGTGTTTTTGGATACAGCCTACTACGACGGCCGCAACAATTTTTACCGCGAGCAGCTTACACGGTTTCCCGAGGTGCTCGCACTTTTCGAGCGCACGCCCAGCTTCATTCGCGAGCAGCACATGCGCCGCCTGCGCCACCAAGGCAGTTGGTCGCTCTACGAATGGCAGCCCAAGCCCTAGGGTGCCCACTGGTTTCTTTTCCCCCCTCTTTTCGCTCTATCTCGCCCATGACCGACGCCGAACTCGCCGAACTGCGCCAAACCTACGCCCAGCGCACTTTGCTCGAAACCGACGTGCTGCCCGATGCCGTGCGCCAGTTTCGGCAGTGGCTCGACGAGGCCGTGGCCGCTCAGCTGCCCGAGCCCGCTGCCCTCACCCTGGCTACCGTAGATGCGGCCACCGGCCAGCCTAGTACCCGGGTGTTGCTGCTTAAGGGCCTGCCCGACGACGCGGGCTTTCTGTTTTACTCCAACTACGACTCGCGCAAGGGACACGAGTTGGCTGCCCAGCCGCTGGCCGCGCTCAACTTCTTCTGGCCCGGCCTCGAGCGCCAGGTGCGGGTAGAAGGCCGAGTTGAAAAAGCTCCCGAAGACGTATCGACGGCCTACTTCCAGAGCCGGCCGCGCGGCAGCCAGGTGGGCGCCTGGGCCTCGCCCCAGAGCCAGCCCATCGAAAGCCGTGAGGCGCTTGAAGGCCGCGAGCACGATATAGAAGCCCGTTTTGCCGACCAAAACCCGCTGCCGCGCCCGCCGCACTGGGGGGGCTACGTGCTGCGCCCTACGCGCATCGAGTTCTGGCAGGGCCGCCCCAGCCGCCTGCACGACCGCCTGGTATATGAGCGCGAAGGCGAAGGCTGGAAAATTAGTCGCCTAGCCCCCTAGGGTGGTGGGAGTAGGGGTTAATTGGCTTAATGTCCTAGTCACTAGCGTTGAAAAGCTATTGATTATACCACCTGCTTCTCACTACTCAATAATTACGCTTATTATCTAAATTACGTCCATTACGCTTTTGGCTGAAATTCAACCCGTGCGCGGCTGGCGCTATAGCCCAACCCTAAGCGCCGATATCGACGCAGTGGTGTCGCCGCTCTTCGACGTGGTAAGCGTGCGCCAGCGCGAGGCGCTCTATCAAAACCCCTGCAACAGCATTCATCTTTCGGTGCCGCGCGCCGAGGGCGAAGTACCGCCCCACGCCGCTGCCGCGGCGCGGCTGGCCCGCTGGCAAGCCGAGGGCGTGCTGCGGCAAGATGGACTGCCGGGCATCTACGTGTACTACCAGTATTTCCGGCTGCCGGGCGAGGCCCGCGAGCGCTGCCGCAAGGGCTTTATAGCCCACATTCGGGCCTACGACTGGGCCGAGAACGTGGTGCTGCGCCACGAAAACACGCTGCCCGCCGCCGTTAATGACCGGGCCGAGCTGCTGGCCGCCCTGCGCTTTCAGTCTAGTGCCACCCACGGGCTGTACCGCGACGAACGCTTTGAACTCGAGGCGCTCATGGACGAGGCCATTTTGGACCCGCTCTGCCAGACCGAGGAAGACTACCAAGGCGCCCGAGACGTGCTGGCCGTTATTCAGGATGCCTCGACTATTCAGCGTTTTCAGCAAGTGTTGGCGTCGCGGCAGGTCATCTTGGCCGATGGGCACCACCGCTACGAAGGCTCATTGGCCTACCGCCAGGCGCGTGAGCTGGCTGCCGGCCCCGGCGCCTACAGCGGCCGCGAGCCTTGGAACTACCACCTCATGTATCTCACCAATGCTGCTAGCGACGACTTGCGCATCTTGCCTACCCACCGGGTGCTACGCGAGCTGCCAGGCAATCTCAGTGATGAGGAGCTGCTGACCCGGTTAGCTGTTTACTTCACGGTGCTGCCCCAGGCCGAGGCTCAGGACCTGCCCGAGGTGATTGCTGGCCGCCGCTGGGCCTTTGGGCTCTACCTAGGGGGCGGGGCTGCCTACAAGCTGCGCCTGCGCCCCGAGGTGCACGCCGAGCTAAGCTGGGATACGACGCCCGAGGTCAAAGACCTCGACCTGACGGTACTGCATTTCTTCGTGCTCGAAAAAGTGCTGGGCATCGTAGGCCCTGACGCTCAGCGCGCTTGGCCGGGGGTGGCCTACGTGCGTGGCCTGGCCGAGTGCCTGCAGCAAGTAGATAGGGGCGAAGCCCGCGCCGCCTTTCTCACCAATGAGGTCACCATGACCCAGGTCGAAGCCGTGTGTCACTCGGGCGCCGTGATGCCAGCTAAGTCCACTTTCTTCTTTCCCAAAACGCTGGCCGGATTACTCTTCACTAGCTTGGAGGACGGGGCGAACGCGTCGGCTTTTGACCGATATTTCCAGTCGGTGGGCTCTGAGGCATAAAAACTGGTAGTTCTGTTATTTACTAATCACTAAGCGCCCCCTTTACTCTTGAACCTGATTCTTGCCTCCGGCTCGCCGCGCCGCCGCCAACTGCTCACCGACCTCGGGCTGACGTATGAAATCCGCCTGCGTGAGGTCGATGAAAGTTTTCCCGAGCACCTGCGCCGGGCCGAAATTGCTGAGTATCTGGCCCGTCATAAGGCCGAGGCCTACCGCGCCGACCTAGGGGCCGACGAAGTACTGCTCACCGCCGATACCATCGTGTGCCTAGGTGACGACGTGCTCAACAAGCCCGCCGACGCGGCCGAGGCTCGCCAGATGCTGACCCGCCTGCAGGGCCGCGCCCACCAGGTGTACACCGGCGTGTGTCTGCTACCCGGCGACGGCCGCGCGCCCGTCGTATTTGCCGACGAAACCACTGTGCATTTTCGGACCTTGAGCGAAGAAGAAATTGCCTTCTACGTAGCCAATTACCGCCCCTTCGACAAAGCCGGCGCCTACGGCGCCCAAGACTGGTTGGGCCTCGTCGGCATCGACCGCCTCGAAGGCTCGTACTTCAATGTGATGGGCCTGCCCACGCACCGCGTATGGGCCGAGTTACAGGCCTTTCTGTAACCTAGGTCCTAGAGCAAGGTCTGAAAAAACGCATCCGTAAAGTCGGGCGCGAAGTGCAGCACGTTGGGTAGCTCGGTGAAGTCGCTGGCGGGGTGCGTAGTGGTGAGTACCACGGCCTGCATACCAGCGCGGGCGGCGGCTTCCACGCCCTTGGGCACGTCCTCAAACACGAGGCAATCGGCCGGGGCTACGCCTAGCAGTTCGGCTGCTTTAAGAAACGTTTCGGGGTGGGGCTTGCTCAGTGTCACGTCGTCGGCGCTCACGATGGTCGGGAAATACGACCGGAGTTCTAGGCCATCCACCACGAAGTCGATATTAAAGGGGATGGCGGCCGACCCAATAGCGAGCCCAATGCCGCGCGCATGGGCGGCGGCCAGAAACTCGGCTAGCCCCGGTAGTAGCCGCAGGTGCGGCCGAAACTCTTCCTGGTAGCGGGTTTCCTTGGCCAAGGAGAGCTGCGCTACTTCTTCGGCCGTAAAGCGTTCGGTACCAAACATCCGTTCGAGTACTTCGGCATTTTTGCCGTACATCTGGGGCTTCACTTCGTCCCAGGTAAAGTTGCCGCCTAGGTCGTGGTTGAAGATGTGCTGCCAGGCCTTGGTGTGGTAGTCCATGTCGTGGACCATCGTGCCGTTGAGGTCGAAAATAAATGCTTTCATCGCAGGCTAAACCGCCCCAGTGTGTCGGGGTTTAGCAAGTCGCAGTTTGGTAGCGTGGCTCTGCGCTTCGCTTAGTGCCCCCGCGCCAGCAGCGCGATGCCCGCCACTATGAGCAGTAGCCCGCCGGCTTGCCCGAGGGTTAGGGCTTCGCGCAATACTACTAGCCCGAGCACGGCCGCTAGCAGCACCGAGCCGCCCACGATAACTGGCGTGCCCACCGAGGCTGGTACCCCACGCTTAAACACCACAAAGGTTAGTATTTCGGCCAACCCTACACTCAACCCAGCTAACGCTGCCAGCCCCAGGCCCTTGCCCGAAACCGCTAGCGGCTGCCCCTGCAGCTTGAGGCGTACGAGCCATGCTGCGCCCAGGCCGGCAGCCACCAACTGTAGCACTACCGCGCCTACGGCGGGTGGCAGGTGCTCAGCCGCCAGCTTGATAAAGAAATTGTAGCCCGCTAGGCACAGGGCCGTAAACAGGGCCAGGGGAAGCCAGTTCATAGGATAGGTAAGGCCGGGTAGCTGCGCAAGATATGCAGTGCCTGTTGGGTTGCGTCCGCATCCAGACCTAGTAAGGGTTTAGTAATAACGCACCGGCTTTTGATGGCTGGGGGTAAGCCATGCAGCGATAGGTCATCGTCGAGCACAACGTAGTTGGCAAGCGTGCCGTGTGCGGCTACCCACGCTGCAACCTCATCGGCTCGGGAGCCCGCTGGGGGCAGCGTAGTGCGGTCGTTGACCTTGCTGATAGCGGCCGGCGCTAGGCCCCGTATTTGAAAAAACGCAGCCCATTCGGCTAGGGAATGATTGATGCGGTGCGAGGTCGTGAGCACTAGTGCTGCGTTGGTTTCGGCTAAGATGGTGGCGAGGTTCGCCGTGGCACGAGCATCGAATTTGAAGAAGCCATCGGGCTCGTTTTCGACTGCTCGCCAGTGCGGGGTAGTGATTAAGACCCCATCTAAGTCAAGCAGAATAACCATGCTACTAGGTGTTGCGTTTACTTTTGCCCCAAGCGCGTTGGTTAGTCCCCCGGCCTGCGGTAGCCCTTGAAAAAGGGAAACCCCGGCTGCGGTAACAGCTCGGGGTTTCTGAAGTGGGGGTTTTGCGACAACCCTTTCACCTCACACTAATGAAACGGGACAACGCGAAGAAACTACTTGATGCCATCGGTACGGCGGCATTAGTGGGGTTTGCGGGTGGCGTAGCCAAGGCGTTGGCTGGGCTACTTATCACCTACTTATCTCAGTAGTTGGGTAAGGGGTTGGGCCGAGTGCTCGGCCCCTTATTTTCTTCGAGACGGACGCAAATATAACGGATTGGGTCAAAGATTGGTTTTCGAGGTAGTTAGGCAAGTCTGCGTAAGCTTCATTACCTAAGCTTCTCTTTCAAAATCTCTAGTTCTACAGCTGGCGCGATACGCTCATACAACACATTGTACGCTGCCGTAGTAATTGGCATATTCACTTTGAGCTGGCGGTTGAGCTCGTGAATACTTTTTACGGCGTAGTAGCCTTCGGCAATCATGTTCATTTCCAGTTGGGCTGACTTTACCGAGTAGCCGCGGCCCACCATGTTGCCAAAGGTGCGGTTGCGCGAAAACTGCGAGTAGGCTGTTACTAGCAAGTCGCCTAGGTAAGCTGAAGCGGAGAGGTCGCGGGGCTGGGGCGAGATGGCTTGTAAGAAGCGTCTGATTTCCTGCACGGCATTGCTCACCAGCACGGCCAGAAAGTTGTCGCCATAGCCCAGGCCGTGGGCGATGCCGCCGGTGAGGGCTATGATGTTCTTCATCACGGCGCAGTACTCAATGCCGTCTAGGTCAGCGGCGGGGTGGGCGCTCACGTAGCGGTTGCGTAGCAAGTGACAAAAGCTATTGGCCAGCCCACTCACGTCGGGCGAGCCGATGGTGAGGTAGCTCTGTTTTTCGAGAGCCACCTCCTCCGCGTGGCAGGGACCCGCAATGACCCCTAGGCGGGCGGCGGGCAGCCGAAAACGCTCCTGCACGTAGTCGGTCACGAGCACGTTTTTGCCGGGTATCATGCCTTTGATAGCCGACACTACGCCGCTTTTGTGGCGTAGGGCGTCGCGGCCTAGCTTATCGAGCACGGGCTGCACAAAGGCGGCGGGCACGGCCAGCACTAGCCAGTCGGCCTCGGCCACGGCGTCGGTGAGGTCGGTGGTGGGGTAGACCAGGTTGCGGTCGAACTGCACGGCCGAGAGGTAGCGCGGGTTGTGGCCGGTGCGCAGTAAGTGCTGCACATCGTCTTTCGAGCGTAGCCACCAATCGACGCGGGCGCCGTTCTCAGAGAGGATTTTGGTGAGGGCCGTGGCCCAGGAGCCGCCGCCAAGCATGGCAATTTTTTCCATAGGAGAGGGCCGGGGCAATGCGACCCGGCAAACAGGTCAGAAGGGAATTCAGCCCGCAAACTAGCGTGCCGGGCCGCATCTTTGCACGCCAGCGCTTGGCTGTCCAGCGCCCGGCAGCCGGGCGAGTTGCCGTAAAGGCTGCTAGTCAGTGGGTCAGCCCGGCGCGGGCTCGCTCGGCCTTCTCTATAGTTTTACACTACGTCACCGCCATGACCCCAGTTATCGCTGCTACGGCTGCTTTCATCGAAGAAAAATTTCAAGCCGAGGGCTCGGGTCACGATTGGCCCCACATTCGGCGGGTGTGGCACGTGGCCCGTGCCCTAGGTGCCCAAACGCCGGGCACCGACCTCGAAGTAGCCGAACTGGCCGCGCTGCTGCACGATATCGCCGACTGGAAGTTTCATGGGGGCGACTACGAGGCTGGTCCCCGCGCTGCTCGCGCTTGGCTGCTGAGCCAGCAGGTACCCGAAGCCACGGTGGCCCGCGTCGAGCAGGTTATCCGCGAAGTAAGCTTTAAAGGCCTAGGGGTCGAAACGCCCGTGAGCAGTCCCGAAGCGGCCGTGGTGCAAGATGCCGACCGGCTCGATGCCATTGGGGCCATCGGCGTAGGCCGGGCTTTTGCCTACGGCGGCCACAAGGGCCGCCCGATGCACGACCCAGCCACACCGCCCGTGTCGCACGCCGACTTCGAGCAGTACAAGCAAAGCACCGCACCTACGCTCAACCACTTCTACGAGAAGCTGCTGCACCTCAAAGACCGCCTGCACACGCCGGCCGCCCGGCAGCTAGCCGCGCGTCGGCATCAGTTTATGGAGGAGTTCGTGACGCAGTTCCTGGCCGAGTGGGATAGCACTGACGTGAAGTAGCCAGCGGCCCTTACCTACCCAACCTAGGGCGCCGCCGGCGCCCTGTATCTTTAGAGCGATGAAGCTTCGTGTACTCTCCATGTTCGGCCGTGGGCCGCTTTATATAGTGCCCCTCTTGGTGTTGCTGCTAGCCAGCTGCCGCACGTGCCCCATCGATGCGTGCCACGCGCGCAAGGCACACCTGCACAACGGGGTAAAGTACCGGGCTCGTCCTATTTGGAAGATGCAGTACCCAGCCGTGGGGGAGCGTATCAAGCTCAATTCGGAAGGTAAAAATCGCCGCCGGGCCAGCGACCATAGTAAGTCGCTGAAATAAGCGGCGCTATAACGCCTAAAAGTCGGATTACTGATTTTTATGGGGGTAGGATAAGCGCGGGGCCCTAACTCGTGGGGAGGACGAGACAAGCTTTAAAGTGGCGCAGAGGCTAGGAAAACCGGGTTTTTCGCCGTAACTTGCGCGCATATATAAGCAGTAGGCGAGTGGGTGCGTTACTTTCTGTTTTGGAAGCCGGACCGCTACCAACTGCTTTTTTCCGAACCGCGCTGGCAGCTAGCTGCTGTCAGCTAACAGCTTAAATTAAGCATGGCCGAAGGCGAAAAAATCATCCCGATAAACATCGAAGACGAGATGCGCGGGGCCTACATCGACTATTCGATGTCGGTTATCATCTCGCGGGCGCTGCCCGACGTGCGCGACGGCCTCAAGCCGGTGCACCGGCGTGTGCTCTACGGCATGAGCGAGCTGGGCGTGAGCTATACCAAGAGCCACAAGAAATCGGCTCGTATCGTGGGCGAGGTGCTGGGTAAGTACCACCCGCACGGCGACAGCTCGGTATATGACACCATGGTGCGCATGGCCCAAGACTGGAGCCTACGCTACCCCTTGGTAGATGGCCAGGGTAACTTTGGCTCGGTCGACGGCGACTCGCCGGCCGCTATGCGTTATACCGAGGCCCGCCTCAAGCGCATTGCCGACGAACTGCTGGGTGACCTGGACAAGGACACGGTAGACTTCCAGCCCAACTTCGACGACTCACTCGAAGAGCCTAGCGTACTGCCCGCCAAGTTCCCGAACCTGTTGGTAAACGGTACTAGCGGCATTGCTGTGGGCATGGCCACCAACATGGCCCCCCACAATCTGACAGAAGTGGTAAACGGCATTGTGGCGTACCTCGATAATGAGGACATCACGGTGACGGAATTGATGGAGTACATCACGGCGCCCGACTTCCCAACTGGCGGTATCATCTACGGCTACGAGGGCGTGAAGCAAGCCTTCGAAACGGGCCGGGGCCGCATCGTGATGCGGGCTAAGCACCACTTCGAAACCTTGCCCAGCGGCAAGGAGCAGATTATCGTGACCGAGATACCCTACCAGGTAAACAAGGCCTCGATGATTGAAAAGACGGCTGCGCTCATCAACGATAAGAAGATAGAGGGCATTGCCGCCCTGCGCGATGAAAGCGACCGCGACGGCATGCGCATCGTGTACGAGCTCAAGCGTGATGCCTTGAACACGGTGGTACTCAACAACCTGTTTAAGTATACCCAGCTGCAGTCGTCGTTTGGCGTCAACAACGTGGCCTTGGTAAAAGGCCGCCCCATGACCCTAGGGCTGCGCGACCTCATCAAGTACTTTGTCGAGCACCGCGAAGAAGTCATTGTGCGTCGTACCAAGTTCGAGCTGGCTGAGGCGCAGAAGCGGGCGCACATCTTGGAAGGTCTGCTCATCGCCCTCGACCACCTAGACGAGGTAATCAAGCTTATCCGTGAGTCGCGCGACCCCGAAGTAGCCCGCACTGGCCTCATCGAGCGCTTTGCGTTGAGTGAGGTGCAGGCCCGCGCTATTCTGGATATGCGTTTGCAGCGCCTCACCGGCCTCGAGCGTGATAAGCTAGTGGCCGAGTACGAGGACCTGATGCGTCTCATCGACCGTCTGAACACCATTTTGGCTTCGGAAGACGAGCAGCGTGCGCTTATCAAGAGTGAACTGCTGGAAATGCGTGAGCGCTACGGCGACGCGCGTCGCACGAGCATCAACCACACCGGTGGTGACTTCTCGATGGAGGACATGATTGCTGACGAGGCGATGGTGATTACCGTTAGCCGCGAAGGATATATCAAGCGTACTAGCCTCGACGAGTACCGGACCCAGGGCCGGGGTGGGGTAGGTGCCCGCGGTGCCGGCTCCAAGCAGGATGACTTTACCGAGCACTTGTTCGTAGCTACTACCCATGAGTACCTGCTCATCTTCACCGAGCAGGGCCGTATGTTCTGGCTGCGGGCCTATGAAGTGCCCGAAACGGCCAAGACCAGTAAGGGTACGCCGTTGCAGAACCTCATCGACAAGCCTAAGGAAGATGCCGTGCGCTCGGTGCTCAACGTGCGCAACCTGCGCTCGGCCGACTACCTAGAGAACACTTTCCTCATGTTCTGTACCGAGCAGGGCACGGTGAAAAAGACCCCACTCGAAGCGTATTCGCGTCCTCGGGCGGCGGGCATCAACGCCATCACTATCAACGAGGGCGACCGTCTGCTCGATGTACAGCTGCTCACCGGCAACTCGCAGGTGATTCTGGCGTCGCGCTCAGGCCGGGCCGTGCGTTTCCCCGAAGAGAAAGTGCGCCCCATGGGCCGCACGGCAGCCGGGGTGCGTGGCATCTCGCTGAGTGAAGAAGCTGCCGACAACGATAAGGTGGTGGGTATGGTGTGCGTGGCCGAAGGCAGCGGGGAAGAGCTATTGGTAGTAAGCGACCATGGTTACGGCAAGCGCTCGGCGCTGGAAGAATACCGCATCACCAACCGCGGCGGTAAAGGGGTGAAAGCCATGCAAATCACGGAGAAAACCGGTAAGCTGGTGAGTATTCAGGCCGTTACCGATGCCGATGACCTTATGATTATTAATCGGTCGGGTCTCACTATCCGCTTGAGCATGAGTGAGCTGCGCACTATTGGGCGGGCTACCCAAGGCGTGCGCTTGTTCAAGGTGGCGGCCAATGACGAGATTTCGTCGGTAGCTAAGGTAGCTGCCGCTGAAGTCGAAGAATTGGACTCTTTAGCTGAAGGTGCTGCTAGTGGCGACCTAGCGGCCGGTGATGTCGAGGCAGTTGCTGATGTGGCCGATGTCACACTGGAGCCCGGCGATGCCGACTTGGACGCAGAAGACCAGGCATAAACTTTGCTGAGGTACTAGGGGAGGGGCAGCCGGTTTACGCGGGTTGCCCCTCTCTTTGGCCCAGCTTATGGAACAGGATTTTAAGTAGATTTTTCTGGTAACCGCCCAGATAACTCTCCGTAAACGGGCCGTGTTCGTTTGTCAGATGGGTGTAGTTTTGCCCCGTCATCATTTTTTTCTTTCCCTTCCCCATGAAAAATTCATTCCTGACGCTGGCCGCCACGGCTGCGCTTATGGTAGCTGTTGGTGCCGTTTCGCCTGCCCAAGCTCAGAGTTCGGCTATCACCAATGCCATGCTCAGCCAAAAGTCCGGCCAGCTAGATAAGGCGCTAGAAAGCATTAACCAGGCCGTAGCTAGCGATAAGACCAAGGATAAGGATAAGGCCAAAGCCTGGTTTACGCGAGGTGAAATTTACGCGCAGTTGCTCAACCCAGCTACGCAAGCGCTGTATACCAAGTATACCAAGGACATGCAGCCTGGCGAGCCACTGCAAAAAGCGGTCGAATCGTATAATAAAGCGTTGGAATTAGACGGTCCCACGGGTGAATACGGCAAGCAAGTACCTGGTCAGTTGAACAACCTGTACGGGCTCGCATTCAACGCGGGTGTTGCCGGCTACCAGGCCAAGGACTACGACAAAGCACTGTCTAACTTCCAGTTGGCATCTAAAATAAATCCGCAGGATACAACGGCAGTGCTCTACAGCGCTTATACTCAAGACGCCAAGCAGGATTATGCCGGGGCAAAAGCTAGCTACAACCAGCTGCTAGGATTGGACGCGTATAAAAGCAAGCCTGCGCCAGTGACGGTGTACACGCGTTTGCTCTCGATTGCCCGTGAAGAGAAAAACGAGGCTGATGCCAAAAAAATCGTGCAGCAGGGGTTAACGGCGTATCCCAACAATAAGACGTTCTTGATTGAGGACCTCAACATGTCGATGGGAACCAACGGCGGAGCCGGTGCTTTGGAAAAAATCAACAAAGCAATTGCTGCTGATCCATCAAATGCTAACCTGTACGCGGTGCGGGCTGGTATTTACGATGCGCAGAAGAAGTCGGACCTAGCGCAGGAAGACTACAAAAAGGCTATCTCGCTAGACCCAAACAACTTCGATTCCCAGTACAACATGGGTATCTACAACTACAACAAGGCTGCTGGGCTCTACACTAAGGCCAGCAAAATGGACTTGAAGACTTATCAAGCGCAAGGCAAAAAAATAGAGGCCGACGCTAAAAAATATTTCGAAGCCTCAGTGCCGTATTTCGAAAAGGCGTTGGAACTGCAGCCAAATGACCGTAGCTCGGCAACGGCCTTGCAGAAGGTGTACCACCGCCTAGGTCGCTCGGCTGACTCGGAGCGAATGAATGCCAAACTGCAAGCGATGAAGTAAGCATTCGCTTTTAGTATTTAAAAAGGCCCGGCTAGTTGCCGGGCCTTTTTTTGTCTCTGTTTGGCTAGGTAGGGAGGGCTTGATAGGCTAGTGACCGGCTTAACAAAACTCAACTTAACATAATATAAATTATAAGACAAATTATAGTGCTTATTTCTAGGGCACTTAGATATTAAAAGCTCTTGTGAAAGAAGCCCTAGTTGTAAGGCAGCAAAATCATTTTTGTCGTTAGTTCGGAGTGAATAGATTTGACACCTAGCACTCTTAGCATCTAGCATCATTCTAGTGAAAATAGTTTGTACTGTATTGCCATTAGATAGACTAGGCGTAGGCTGAACCGTAATAAATCTTTCTATGTGGTGGCCATGTGGTCGTTGGCTACGTTTAGTTTGAAGCGCTGTTGGATACCTAGGAGGCTATTATGCGTCTGGACGCAGGGCGGGTAGAATTGACCGCCAGTTTTTATTTTACTGCTTGTCCTAATATACAATCGTTGTTAACCTAAGCGGACCTAAGAATCAGTGTGTCCTGTGTGCCAGCTATAGATGAGCCTTGCGAATAGCTACGGCGCACTAGGCACTTAAGACACTTGTGTATTCTGTATCATATAGGCACATTGAGGTAGTTGCAGCTCAGTTGCTGGCGATTGGTGGTAGATGTGTTAAGGGTTGGCTGGAATGCTAAGAGATAATTGATTATTGGTCTCTTGAGAATAGTGTCTCTTCGGAAACCGAAGTAACTCCTGCTGCGGCCACCTTGAGTCTCATGGGTATTAATTATAGTATGGGCGCTTAGGGATGTAATTGTGAGTAAGAAATGTAGTATGAGGTATAAGTGTGGTATAATAAGATGGGGTTACCCCCTACTCTATTTAAGCTGCATCAGTTAGCACATAATTAAGGATATTAGCTTTTAGTACTATAAAGTATAAAAAAGTTTTAAAATAGATAAATATTTTGGACTTTTTTATACTTTATAGTACTATTATAGAATAACCTTTGTTTATTTACTACGTTAAGTTTTCTCTCTCTGCTAACCACAACACCCGTTTTTATGCCTAAACTTATAGACTACCCCCGTACTAGCTATACCGGAGCCTGGGAAATCGCTGAAGTAGTAGATGATACTGGAGGAAAATGCGCCCTTGAAACCTGTGCCCGCAAACTCAACCGGAAAGTCAGTGGCTCCTTTAAGGCTATCATAGGCTCAGCTGTCAAGTTTGGCTTATTGACTAGCAAGCGGGAGATGCTAACAACAACGACCCTTTTCCGACGCATCAAGCATGCATATGATAAGCAAGAGGAATTGGTATTCCACCGCGAAGCCTTTTTAACGCCGCCTCTATTCACACAACTCTGCCGCAAATTCCGCTCGCGCGAGCTACCTGCAGCAATGCTCGATGTGCTTTTAATTCGAGAATTTGATGTAGAAGAGATAAACGCACAAAGCGTAGCGAAGGCCTTTATTGATGGAGCATGCATGGTCGGCATTCTTGATGAGAACAATATCGTAGCGGATATAGACCAACTCGCCGCACAACAGCCACCCCGGCGAGAACTCGCTAGCCCACCACCCGCTGGTAATATCTTCCGTCAATCACCAGCGCCTGCTGTGCCCGCCGCAGACGACAACGATGAGGACGACGCACCCGATACAAATGATGCCAACAGCGAACCCGAAACAACGGGTTCCTTAGTAGCAAGCACAGTACATACACCTCTTCCTAAACCAACGGCACCCAACCGGACACCCTTGCCAGCGCCCCGGCCCGCTCCAGCAGCAACCACCGATGCAATAGCACACTTGTTTGGCTTCAATTCGACGCCTAGTACCCCGACTACAACTACAGAATCTGCTCCACCAAGGCTTACACCACAAGCTATACCTGCTACAGCGCAAGCAACGCCTGTAGCCATTAGCTCCGAGCCACCTATTACCCCGCCCCTAGCCCAAGCAGGTACAGCCGATTTACTATTTCGTATTCAACTAGTGGGGCCAGGGCTCAACACTCAACTAGACGTGGTCGATATAGATGACCTAGCTTTAGTGCGGGCATTACTCGATAAAATAGAGCGACGCCTTAAGCAATAAGTTAAAACACTAGTAAGCAGCGTATTTAAACGCTATCTACTTATTATGTTAAGTTGAATACTCTTTAAAGTAAAAGCCCTCTCCAACTTAATGGAGAGGGCTTTTACTTTAAAGAGTATGGCTATGCCCACATCCTAGTCGGGCAACGGACGACGCTGGCCCGCACCAATAGTCTGGTGGCGCTGCCGTAGCACAGCTAGCATCTCATCGAGCGAGGAACCACTGGCCCGTAGTAATACCAACAGATGGTACACTAAGTCGGCGGCCTCACCAGCTAGGCCGGCTTTATTACCAGCCATCGCGTCGATAACGGTTTCGACGGCCTCCTCCCCCACCTTTTGGGCAATACGGGCCAAGCCTTTCTCAAACAAACGCACTGTATACGAACCCGGCTCCTCGGCCGGAAACTGCCGCCGCCGCTCGATGAGTTGGTCCAGCTCAGCTAGGAATCCTACAGCGGGAGCAGGCGACCCCGCTCCTACTACAACGCCGCTACCAGCCGCGACAGGGGCAACCGTTGTGGCTAGCTCCGCATCAAAGCAACTGGTAGTACCCCGGTGGCAAGTGGGACCAGCCGGATGGGCACGCACCAACACCGTATCCTGGTCGCAGTCAATATGCAGGCTCTCTACCTGCAAGTAGTGGCCACTGGTTTCGCCCTTGGTCCAGAGACGCTGCTTGGAGCGCGAGAAAAAGGTAACGCGGCCCTCAGCCTGCGTTTTAACCCAGGCTTCGGCATTGAAATAGCCCAGCATGAGTACTTGCCCGGTGGCAGCGTCCTGCACAATAGCAGGCACAAGCTGGTCGGGCATTTTTTGAAAATCTAAGTCCATATACTAACTACTAAGCCGGCTAGGCCGGCTGGGGTTTGGGTTGCAGCAGGTCCCAGAGGTTGCCGTAGAGGTCGGCAAAGACAGCAACCGTGGCGTAGACTTCGTCGCGGGGCGTTTCCTGGAAAGCCACCCCGCGAGCGGTGAACTGATGGTAATCGCGCCAGAAGTCATCGGTGTTTAGAAAGAGAAATACCCGGCCACCAGTCTGGTTACCCACCCGGCTTTGCTGCTCGGCGCCCTCGGCTTTAGCCAGCAACAAAGCCGGACCAGCACTATCTGTATCCGCTGGAGCCACCAGCACCCAACGCTTACCAGGACTCAGGGGCGTATCGGCCACCAACCGGAAGCCCAGCTTTTGGGTGTAAAAGGCAATAGCCTCGTCGTAGTCGTGCACCAGCAGGGCCACATGGGCGAGTTGTTGAGTCATAAAAGCGAAAAACCAGCACTAGTTGGTAGCACAAAAGTAACCGGGTGCTAGGTATACCGAATCCTAGCCACTCAGCCTACAGGCCCCTAGGAGCGCGCCAGCCGACCTAGGAAGCCCTGCCAACGCCCCTAGGTTGGCTTCCCTCTACCCTACTGGTCGCATGGCCACGCCCTCGGCCAGCAGGTAGTTTTTGAGGCCAGCCACCGACAAGTCGCCGAAGTGAAAAACGCTGGCCGCCAGCGCGGCTTCAGCGCCACCAGGCAGCAGCACGTCGCGGAAGTGCGGCGCGGCCCCCGCCCCACCCGAGGCAATAACCGGTACCCCCACAGCCGCTGACACGCCTCGCGTGAGCCCTAGGGCATAGCCGTCGCGGGTACCGTCGTGGCTCATGCTGGTGAGGAGAATTTCGCCCGCGCCGCGCTCGGTGGCTTCGCGGCACCACGCTACGGCCTCGCGGCCGGCGGGATGGCGGCCACCGTGGGTGAACACCTCCCAGGCTTCATCGGCCGGGCTGGCGGCGGCTTCGTTGGTTTGACGGGCATCTACGGCCACCACGATGGCCTGCGAGCCGAAGCGGCGGGCCAGTTCGTCAATCAGGCCGGGCTCGCGCAGCACCGAAGAATTAAGACTAACCTTATCGGCGCCACTCAGCAGCAGCGCCTCCACGTCGGCCACCGCCCCAATGCCGCCACCCACGGTGAAGGGGATGTTGACCTCACGGGCCACGTTGCGCACCAATTCGATGAGGGTGCGGCGCTTTTCTACAGTGGCCGTGATGTCGAGCAGCACTAGCTCGTCGATACCCTCTTGGGCGTAGCGCGCGGCCAGCGCCACGGGGTCGCCGGCGTCGCGCAGGTTCACGAAGTTGGTACCCTTCACGGTGCGGCCATTCTGCACATCGAGGCAGGCAATGAGGCGTTTGGTTAACATCTGATTCTTAAAGTAAGCTAGTGTAAGTGTTGCAACACGTCGGCCAGTGGCTCTAAACTAGTGAGCTCGGCCACCTGGGGCAGCGGGCGCACCGCGCCGGTGCGGTTCAGCCACACGGGCCGGATGCCCACGGCTAGGGCACCCACCACGTCAGCGGTCCAGTTGTCGCCCACCATCACGGTTTGGGCAGCTTCGGAACCTAGGCGCGCTAGGGCCACCTGGTAGATGCGGGCATCGGGCTTGAGCACCCCTACCTCTTCCGAGGTAACCAGGGCATCCACCAATGCACTCATGCCTAGGTGCCGCAGTTTCTCCTGCTGCTCGGCTAAGCGGTTATTGGTTACGACACCAATTTTATACTCCGGTTTTAGCGCTTTCAGCAAGGCCAGTGCCCCAGCTACCGGCCGCCGCTGCTGCTGGTAGTGCCCGTAGTACTGCCGAGCGAATTCGTTGGCTGCCTCGGCCGACACAGCGGGTTCGTAAGGCGCCAGGAGCCGCGCAAACCGCTGCTGCCGCGCTTCCTGGTAGGAGATGCGCCCGGTCATTACCTGCGGGTGCAGCTCCTCCAGCAACTCACTGTAGCGGCGGTATAGGTCTTCTACAGGCACCCCGCGCAGGGTAGCGCGGCCGGCAGCAGTGGCCGCCAGGGTCGCCCAGGCCGTACCTATATGGTCGAACAGGGTATCGTCGAGGTCGAAAAGAATGGTCGTAATGGGGGTGGCAGCGGGCATAGGCTAAGAATGCTAATTCGACGCATTTTCTTGTAAAGCTGCACGCAACTTCTTCAGCAGCCGGTTACCCACGTAGTGCCGGAATTGAGGAGAACCTCGGCGGCCAGTGCGATAGTAAATATCCCAATAACTTGCTACGCGGCCCTGCGTCTGCGACCAGTAGCGGGGATTTTCTCCTATCAGCCTGACATAACTGGGCAGCAGCGCCGGGGCAAGGTGCGCAGCTAGCACCTCCAGAATTTCTTGCACGTAGTCGCTCAGCAAGCTAAATGTAAAAGGTGTCGTAAATGCTTCCAGCTCGGCACTTGCCAACAACTGCTGCAAGTACCGCTGCCGCACAAACCCATCGTGGTGGCGCAGGTATAAGCACTGCAGCAGTTGACGCTGCCGGTCCGTTAGCAATTGTTCGGCACCGAGCGCAGGCTCTTGAAAGTAGATGCGATAGGGCAGTTCCAGTTGCTTACCCTGCCAGGTAAGGAGGTAGCCATCCGGGGACAGCAGGTTCGACACCGGCACTTCTTCTCCCGAACTCACCTTGCACAGCGGAAGGCAAGCCAAAGCAGCTTGTACCTCCGCCGGCGCAACAGTCGGAAATAACCGGGCCAACCGGCCAAGCTCTTGTGCCAACACTTGCTGCTCTTTAGGTCGGGTTCCCTCTATTTCCATTACGCTTACCTAGGCTACTATTCTACCGCGCCAGTTCCGCCCGCAACTCAGCCTCCGTAATAGTGCCCTCGTAAATGGCCTTGCCAATGATGGCTCCACTCATGCCGAGTGCCCGCAGGGCCACCACGTCGGCCACCGTCGTGACGCCGCCACTCGCCACAAACTGCGCCGCTGGAAACTGCTGCCGCAGCGCGGTGTAGGTATCGGTGGCAGGGCCTTGCAGTTGGCCGTCGCGGCTCACGTCGGTGCAGATAAAGGTGGTGGCCCCGGCCCCTAGGTAGGTCCCGATGAAGGTTGTGAGCGTTTGGTCCGACTGCTCGGTCCAGGCGCTCACGGCAATGTGCTCACCCTTAAAATCGGCTCCGATGATAATGCGCTCAGCCCCGAAGCGGGTTAGCCACTCCCCCACCAATGCCGGCTCGCGGGCCGCAATACTACCAGCCGTAAGCTGCGCCGCTCCCGCCGCAAACGCCTGCTCGGCGGCCTGCGTGGTTTGAATACCACCGCCGAAGTCGATATGCAGCCGGGTATTGCGGGCAATTCGTTCGAGCACGGCCAACTGGCGCGGCTCGCGGGCACGCGCCCCATCAAGGTCGACTAAGTGGAGGCGAGTAGCCCCAAGTTGCTCAAAGTACTGCGCCTGTGCTAAGGGGTCGGCAGCATAAGTAGTCTGGCGGGCAAAGTCGCCGCCGGTCAGGCGCACGCACGAACCATTAATGAGGTCGATGGCAGGTATTATATCCATTTGAAAATAGCAACAGGTATCTAGCGAATACCTCATTATAACATTTGAGTAAATAAGATTAGCTTAGGTTGGCGGTCAGAAAGTTGCGCAGGATGTGCTCGCCTACCGGACCACTTTTTTCGACGTGGAACTGCACGCCGTAAAAATTGCGGTGGCGCACGCCCGCGCTGAACGGCACACCCGCCGGGTAGCTAGCCTGGGCAATGGTGTAGTCGCCCACCGGGGCATAGTAACTGTGCACGAAGTACACGTAGTCGGCGGCGCTAGGTTGAGGTTGCTGGTTCGAGTGCGACTGGAGGCTTTCATCACTAGGCGAGGTTACTCCACCTAGGTCTGCGAAAAGCGGCGTTTGCAGGTCATGCAAGTTGTTCCAGCCCATATGGGGCACTTTATGCATGGCATCGGGCGGCGTGAAGCGCACGACATCGAAGGGCAGCATCCCGAGCAACTCGGTCCCGCCCGCCGGGCCTTCCTCGCTGTGACGACCCAGCAGCTGCATACCTAGGCAGATACCTAAAAACGGTTGCGTAAGTGTAGGCAATACCTTATCCAAACCAGCGGCCCGCAACGCCCGCATGGCCGAGCTCGCCTCCCCTTCCCCCGGAAACAACACCCGGTCGGCTTGCCGAATGACGGCAGGGTCCGACGTGAGCACGGCGTTCGTAACACCTAATCGCTCCAGCGCGAATAGCACTGACTGCACATTGCCCCCCTGGTAATCAATAACCGCAATATTCATAACTTAAACTTATGGACCAACTTATCTATTTACTCATTTGATAGTTTAATTAATTAACAAATGAGTAAATAGGTTTTACAAAATGCCCTTGGTACTAGGAATTACGTTTTGCCCAGTAGGGTCACGCTGCACTGCCTGCTTAATAGACTTGGCCACGGCCTTGAAAATTGCCTCGATTTTGTGGTGCTCGTTGTCGCCTTTGCATTTGATGTTAAGGTTACAGCGCGCTGCGTCGGAGAAGCTTTTCCAGAAATGGTAAAATAGCTCGGTCGGCACGTCGCCTACCCGCTCGCGGCGGAAGTCCGCGGCCCAAACCAACCACGGCCGGCCCGAGAAGTCAATGGCCGCCTGAGCCAACGCATCATCCATGGGTAGCAGAAAGCCGTAGCGGTTTACACCGCGCTTATCACCGAGCGCTTCGTTGTAGGCCGCGCCGATGGCAATGGCCGTGTCTTCTACTGTATGGTGCTCGTCGATGTGCAAATCGCCGTGGGTGCGCACGTAGAGGTCGCAGCCGCTGTGCTTGCCCAATTGGTCGAGCATGTGGTCGAAGAACCCTAAGCCGGTCTGGCAGTCGGTGTGGCCGGTGCCGTCGAGGTTGAGGATAATCTCAATGCGCGTCTCGTTGGTGTTGCGCATCACGTGGGCTTTGCGCGGTGGGCGGCGCAGGTGCTCGTACACTCGCGACCAGTCGGTCGTGCTGAGAGCGGCGCGCTCATCAGCCTCGGCGTGCAGCAAGATGGCTTGGCACCCTAGGTTCTCGGCTAGTTGCACATCGGTCAGGCGGTCGCCTATCACGTAGGAGTGCTTCAGGTCGTAGCCATTAGCTGGTTCGAGGTAGCGGGTGAGCAGCGCCGTGCCGGGCTTGCGCGTTGGAGCCGGGTCGTGGGCAAAGCTGCGGTCGATGAGTATTTCACTGAATTCAACCCCCTCCCCTTTTAGGATGTCCAGCATTTTTTGCTGGTAGGGCCAGAATGTATTTTCGGGGTAGCTGTCAGTGCCAAGGCCATCCTGATTGGTAACCATCACTAACTCGTACTCACCGTCGCGGGCCAGTTGAGCCAGGGCCGTAATGGCCCCCGGTACAAAGTCAAATTTGTGCCAGGCATCAATCTGGTAGTCGGTCGGCGGCTCAATGAGAATAGTGCCGTCGCGGTCAATGAAGAGGACTCTTTTCATGAATAATTAAGAAGTATTGAGCTAGTCACCATCCAGTACAATGGCAGTAGTAAGTTCAAAGTCTTTACAGATAACAAAGCCATCTAATCCCCCACTAGTAGAAATGAAGAAATAGCGCCACGAAGCACCTTGCGCAATCTCAGCTAGGTGCCTTTTCACGTGCTTTTGCCATTTATCTAGGTAGGCTTGCCAATATGGCTGAAACTCTACTGCATCCGACGTTTCGCCAATATCTGAGATGCAGTTAAAATCGCTGAAATACTCAAAATCCTGCAACACTACCCCCGTAAAAATCAGGGTAATTCGTTCTAGATTATTGTATTCCCAGCGTTCCAATACAAAACTAGTTTTCTGCTCTTTGAAGGAAATAGAGAAGTCCTGGATAATTCCATCGCCAGTTTCTACGCTATAAGACTTCATTGTTATCCTAGGTCGCTATACAAATGCCCGCAGGGCAGCTACTAGCGTGTCGTTTTCGGCGGCCGTGCCCACGGTCAGGCGCAGGCTGCCAGCACAGGCCGCCTGAGTGGGTCGGCGTACCACGATGCCCTGGCTCAGCAGGTGCTGGTACACGGCGCCCACGTCGAGGCGGAAGCGGGTGAGCAGAAAATTTGCATCAGACGGAAAGATGTGGTCCACGATGGGCAATTCGGCCAGCGCGGCTTGCAGCGTAACGCGGCTTTGCAACAGCTCCTGGCGCATAGCTTCGAAGCGGCTGGTGTCGGCGAGCGCGGCTAGGGCCAGGCGCTGGGTGTTCTCCGACACGTTATAAGGCATCTTGATGCGGTTGAGATAAGCGATAACCTCCGGCGAGCCGAAGGCCATCCCTAGGCGGATGCCCGCCAGGCCCCAGGCCTTGGAGAAGGTTTGTAGGACCACCAAGTTTGCAAACTCACCTAGGCGCGTGAGCCAACTGGGCTGGTCGGCAAAGTCGGCATAGGCCTCGTCTACCACCACCAAGCCGGGGAAGCCTCGCAAAATTTGCTCGATGTCGGCCGTACGCAGCAGGTTGCCGGTTGGGTTGTTGGGCGAGCACAAAAACACGATTTTGGCTTTGGAGGCCAGAATTTGCGTTAGCGCGTCGGGGCTGAGTTGGTAATCAGCGTCGAGCGGTACGCGCTCCAACGTCACATCATTGAGGGCAGCGGCTACTTCGTACATGCCGAAGGTGGGCGGCGTGCTCAGAATGCTGTCTTGACCAGGGCGCGCTACTAGGCGCACCAGCAGGTCAATTACTTCATCCGAGCCGTTGCTGAGAAATACCTGCTCGGGCGCTATGCCTTTCAGCGCACCTAGGGCCTGCTTCACGGCGCGCTGCTGCGGGTCGGGGTAGCGGTTAAACTCTGCCGGGCCAGCGCTGCCGAGGCTATTCTCGTTGGCGTCGAGCATCACGCGGGCCTCACCCTGAAACTCGTCGCGGGCCGAGGAATAGGGCTTCATCACCCGCACGTTGGGGCGAATAAGAGATTCTAAGTCAAACATAACCGCAGATTATAACGGATTAAACGAATTTCGCAGCTACGCCCGGTTATGCCAGGCTAACTAGGCGACTAGAAGTGACTCGTGGCGCCCAGTCTACTGCTTGGCTGCCAAATGCTCGCGGCGCAACGCCACTGCCTGAGCGTGGGCGCGGAGTCCTTCGGCTTCCGCCATTGCCTCTACCACCGGGGCCAGGGCGGCTAATCCGTGGGGAGCGAGCTGCTGGAAAGTAATTTTCTTGTAGAACGAATCGAGCGACACCCCACTGTAGGCGCGGGCGTAGCCACCCGTCGGCAGCGTGTGGTTGGTACCGGAGGCATAGTCGCCCACGGCTTCGGGCGTGAGGTGACCCATAAACACGGAGCCCGCATTGTAGATGTCGGCAGCTAGGTCTTCGGGCGCGGCCACGGCCAAAATCAGGTGCTCGGGCGCGTATTGGTTGCTGAAGTCTAGCATCGTGCGCACATCCGGCAGCAGGATAGCCCGGCTTTCGGCCAGCGCCTGGCGAGCTATTTCGGCACGGGGCAGCAACGGCAGTTGGCGCTCCAACTCGGCCACCACTCCTTGTAGAATAGCTTCCGAATCGGTCAGCAGCACTACCTGCGAATCAGGACCATGTTCAGCCTGCGAGAGCAAGTCGGCGGCCACAAAGGCCGGGTTAGCGCTACTGTCAGCAATAACGAGCACCTCCGACGGGCCAGCGGGCATATCGATGGCCACCCCGCGCTGGGCGGCCAATTGCTTGGCGGCAGTTACGTAGCGGTTGCCGGGGCCAAAAATCTTGTCCACGGCTGGCACGCTGCCCGTGCCCACGGTAAGAGCCGCCACGGCCTGCGCACCCCCAGCTTTAATGATAGTCGTCAACCCAAGTTCCTGCGCGGCGAAGAGAATAGCGGGCGCAATGCGCCCATCGCCCCGGCCGGGCGGGGTGCACAGCACAATTTCGCGGCAGCCCGCCAGCTTGGCCGGTACGCCCAGCATTAGTAAGGTAGAAAACAACGGGGCCGAGCCGCCCGGAATATAAAGCCCCACCCGCGGCACGGCCACGCTGCGACGCCAGCAGTGCACACCCGGCATAGTTTCAACCTCGGCCTCCACGGCGGAGGGGCGCTGGGCGGCGTGAAACTTCTCAATATTCTGGCGCGCCTGCCGAATGGCGACTTGCAGCTCGGCGGGCACCTGGGCCGCCCCAGCGGCTAGCTCTTCGGGGCTCACGCGCAGGCTACCTAGGTCGGGCACGCCGTCGAACTGGGCAGCGTACTGGCGCAGCGCCTCGTCGCCACGCTGGGCTACGTCGTCAAAAATCTCGGCGGCGCGGGCTAGCACGGCGGCATTGCTAGCGGCCTGTGGGCGCTCTTGGAGCGCGGCCCACTCGACCGGCCCGGGGTTACGGAAAATCTGCATGGGGTTGTGCTTTGGGCTATTATACCCTCGCTAACAGCTTAATAAATCCGCTTTTCGATGGCCATCACCAGGATACCTTCTGCCCCAATGGCTTGCAGCTCGCCGGCAATGTGCCAGAATTTGTCTTCCTCCACCACCGATTGCACCGATACCCAGCCTTCTTCGGCCAGCGGCGTCACGGTGGGCGACTTAATGCCCGGCAGCAGAGCCTTCACCGCATCTAGGGCAGCTAGCGGCGCGTTGAGCACGATATACTTCGAGCGCTGGGCCCGGCGCACGGCCTGCATCCGGAAGCGCAGCTGGTCAAGTAGCTGCTGCTTCTCGGCGGTCAGGTTGGGGGCGGCGATGAGCACGGCCTCCGAGCGGAAAATAGTTTCGACTTCGCGCAGACCGTTGCCGAGCAAGGTCGAACCGCTGCTTACAATGTCGCAGATGGCCTCAGCCAGCCCGATGCTGGGCGCAATTTCGACCGAACCGCTGATGGTGTGCAAGTGCGCCTGCACGCCCTGGCCCGCCAGGTAGTCGCCGAGCAACCTAGGGTACGAAGTAGCAATGTTCTTCCCCTGCAAGTCGGCTACCGAGTTGTACTCGGCCCCGCGGGGCACCGCCAAGCTTAGGCGGCACTTGCTGAAACCGAGGGCTTCGACTTCGAGAGCGGCGCCCCCGGCTTCGACCAGCACATTCTGGCCCACGATACCTAGGTCGGCTACACCGTCTTGCACGTAGCCCGGAATATCGTCGTCGCGCAAATACAGGATTTCGAGCGGGAAATTGCTGGCTTCTACCTTCAGTTTATAGGAAGACGAAACGAAGCTGATGCCGCACTCCCGAATGAGTTGCAGCGAGTCGTCCGACAGGCGGCCGGACTTTTGAATGGCTAAGCGTAGCATTAGAAAAAGAAACCACCCGCACGGCGAGCGGCGATAACAAACCCGCCCCCGGCAGCATCTAGCCAGCCGAACAGCGCATTAGAAAACCCGAACGAGAAACAGACAGCCCAGATACCTGGGAACGGTGGCGGAGACGCGAGCGGCTGGCGGGGCTACGAAGCGGCGGCCAGCCCGGTTGCCCGGTCCCCTACAGATGGTGGTGGTGATGCACGGCCACGCCCCAGCCCGCAAGCGGGGCTGGTTGGGCAGCAGTAAGCACGGGCGTAGCGCTACGGGCGTTGAACATCATAACGGGACAAAGGTAAGCGGCCGATGCTAGTTGGCAACCCAGATAGAACGGCAGGCCCGAATATTTTTACTTATCCGGCTCGGAGGCGTCTATTTTTCAGCTTATTATTTATGCACTCAGCGAAGCCATAGGGCCGACTGTCTTGCTAGGATACAATTAACTGGCATTAGCAGTTATAGTATGTGAGTATGGTTTACAAAACTTAAAGAATAATTTCCTGGTTTAAGGGAAAAAGTTCCTTTATTTTTGTTGCTGCCTTATTTCTCTCACTGCCATGCAAGTTGTCCCATTCGCCTTCGAAACCAGGAAGCAGGAAGCTGTTTCAGCGCTCATTCTGGAAGTATTCGGGTCGCCAGAGGCCTCGCACGATGCCTTGCGCCTTGTGCTGCTGGCGCAGCAGGGGCTGCCCGCCGTAAAAGCACAGACCATTAGTAGCAGCCTCGGGCTGGATACTACCCAAATGGCCGATATATTAGGCATTACAACTAAAACCTTTCGCCACTACCAGCAGGAAGACAAGCTGCTCGACGCCCCCAAGAGCGAGCAGCTGCTCAAGCTGGCGCAAGTGGCCGAGCTAGGCCGGGAGGTATTTGGTGATGCCGAGTCCTTTACGCGCTGGCTCCAAAAGCCCGCCTATGGCCTAGCGGGCAAGTTACCCATCGACTTGTTTTACACCGGCGGCGGCATCGACCTAGTGGCCGACGAGCTGACTCGCATTGCATACGGCGACCTGGCGTAACGGTGGAAGTATTTCGTATTTCTGCCCCTAGGTATGCTCTCAGCCTCACGGCCTCGGGGGTAGCCAACCGCTGGAACACGGCGGGACAATACATTATCTATACCGCGGCCACCGCCTCGCTAGCTTGCCTCGAAAACGTGGTGCACCGAGGGGCCGAGGGCTTGCAGGCCCCATTTAAGTTGATGCGCCTCGATATTCCCGACCAAGTGCTCATTGAGGAAGTACCCGCCGCCCTACTTCCCCCCGACTGGCAGTTGGTAACGAGTTATCCGCAGTGCCAGGAAATAGGGAGTGCATGGTATCAGCTGCGCCGTAGCGCGGTGCTAAAAGTACCGTCGGCCATTATTACTTCCGAAGCTAATTATTTGATTAACACCGGACACCCAGACTTTAGCCAAGTTAAGCTGCTAAGCACCGACGATTTTGTCTTCGACCCCCGCATTAAACAGGAGCCGTTGTAAGAAGCTGCAAGACCTGCAGCCGGGCCATACTATCAGCTCAACAATGGCTTGATAGCAGCTGCTACTACTTCTGGGTAGTAGTAGTGCGCAAAGTGGTCGCCGGGAATCTCCAAGAATGGCTCGTCGGGTGGCAACACCACATTGTCGGCCAGGGCGTGCACCCGTAGCTCGGGTGAAACCCCTAGGGGCGGCACCGGGGCAAAAAGCACCTGTAGCTGTCGGTGCACATAGCGGCGCGGAATCCGGACCAAGCCATCGGCGAGTTGCGCATAAAGGGTACGCGATTCTTCAAATTTATACTGGCGCTTGGCCCGCTCGCGCAGCCAACGGTTGCGCCCGAGCCCTAGGTAGGCGTAGAGCCGCAGCAGTACCGGATTGCGCGAGGCAGCCACTACCTTGTGCTGGTCGGTAAAAGAGCTAAGCAGTACGGCCGTAGCTCCGGTTTCGACCTTAATGTGGGCCGCAATCCAGCCGCCCATCGAGTGGCCAATCACCACGTCGGCGGGGCCGATGCCGTGGCGCTCGGCCAGGTATCGCGCTAGTGTCACGGCGCTCACCGGGCCCCTAGGTTTCCACTGCGCCAGAGCAGGCTCTAGTTCAATAACTTCCACCATCGCAGGCGGCAGCAAGGGCCGCAGGGTATCGAAAATGGTGCCGTCTTCGAGGTAGCCGGGCAGTAATAGTAGGCGTTTCATAAGTAGTTAGGCCCCCTACTTTACAAGTAGTTCAAACTCTTTGAGCGATACGGTATCCGTCAGCAGAAAGCTGCGCTGACAAGTGGATGTAGTGTACTCGCCTTTATACTTATTAATGAACAACAGGTACTCGGCACCTTGTTGAAAATAGGCGTCACACATTGTACCCGAACCAGCAGTGAGATACACTTGCTGGCGGCTGCTCAAGCGACCTTTATATAGTTTGTTAATACGCAAAACCGGCAGATACCCGCTCCGAAAAGGGGGCCGCACGGGGTTGCTATATAAGTCATAGTGTACCGTATCGCGCAAGGCAATTACTCGCGCCCGCACTACATAGTCCGCCGCGCGATAAGCCTGTTGCATTGTTAGGAAAAGGCAATCGCACGCACCAGCGACGCGCATTCCTAGACTCAGACCTATAACCAGCAAATACTTCATCGTTGCGCTTATAGCTTACCATCAAAACCGCGCTATCGCCCGCACATTGAGCACGCGCTGCGAGAGGTAGCTGGGCACGGCGTAGGTCGTCCCATTCACGTCTTGCAAGTAACTGTAGCCAGCCACATTGTTGGCCCCTAAGATGTTAAGAATCTCCAAACCTAGCCACAGGCTTTCAAGGGAATACACATGTGGCTTGGGCGTGTTGCGCAAACTCACCACCTTGGAGAAGCCAATATCGACGCGCTGGTAAGCCCGGGTGATGGCTTGGTCGCCACGGTACTGCGGTAAGCCGGGCGGGCTGAAGGGCAGGCCAGTGCCAAACACTAGGTTGACGTAGCCGCGCACCGAGGGGTTATCGGGCAGGTGGTCCTGGAAGAAGATACTGGCCGTGAGGCGCTGGTCTTGCGGCCGACGAATGTAACCTAGGGTTTCATAGCCAGTGCGTTTTCCGTTTACGATGGTGGCCACAGTATCACCCTTCTCGCGAGTGGTGAGCAGCCCTAGGCTCAGCCACGACTCCACGCCTTTCACGAACTCGCCGCTGAGGCGGGTTTCGAAGCCAGCCGCGTAAGCGGTCAGGTTGTTGTTGGCGTAGTAGCGCAGGCGCACATTATCGACTTCGTAGGGAATGACGTCGGTGAGGCGCTTGTAGTACGCCTCGGTGCTGAGGCGGAACGGCCGGTTCATGAGGTGCAGCTCGGTCTGGCGGCCTACTACCAGGTGCAGCGAGCGCTGGGCGCGCAGCACGGGGTTGAGCACACCCTGGAAGTTGCGCAGCTCGCGGTAGAAGGGCGGCTGGGCGTAGAGGCCGGCCGCCAGCTTCCAGCTGCGCTCGGGGTGGCGGCGGCTACGGGCCGCAAACTGCACCCTAGGGCTGAGCACAAACTGCTGATTGACCGACCAGTAGTGCCCACGCAGGCCATAGGTCAGGGTCTTGAGCGAGTCGATTTGCCAGGTGTGCTGCACATAGCCTTGGGTGCGCTGACTCTCCAAGGTGAGGTCGGCGACTAGGCGGGTGCGGCGGGCGTCGGGTACGTAGTCGGCCGAGTCGGCAAAGCTGTACTCATCGAGCTGGTCGTGAATGATTTCGCGGCCCGTTTTAACGCCCCAACGGATGGTGTGGGCACCTAGGGGGTCGCCGCCGGGGTTCCAGCGGCCGCGCAGCTCGGCCGTGAAGATGCGGGCCGTGAGGTCATTGCGCGAGTGGTTGAACGACGAGCCGATATCGCGGGTGCGCACCGGCTGGTTGTAGTCGGGGCTGGTGGGGTCGTTGTTTACTTCCGAAAAGCGGTACGCGGCCTCCACGTCGCGAAACTCAAACTCGCGCGTGAGCAGCGCCGAGCCCAGCAGCTCTAGCTGCAAGCCGGGGTGGAAGTTGTGCCGCAAGCTCAGCCCACCCTGGTAGGTGTCGTACTGCATGCGCTCGCGGCCATCGTAATAGATGTTGACGCGAGTAAACTGCGAGCCACCCGTTGAAAACGTGACCTGCCCGGTATTAGGCACGAAGCGGTAGTCGTTGTGCGCCAGCACGCCCATCACACCCAGGCTAGTTTTTTGCAAGTCGCCATCCTTACGGCCCAGGCCGATGTTCACGTAGCCTTGCGCGTCGTAGAACGTGGGGTTGTACTGGCCCTGGTTTTGGCGCAGCGAGTTGAGCACGTACTGCGCATTCTTGTAGCGCACGCCCCCTAAGTAGCTCACGCGGCCGTTGGCCGAGCGCGCCTCGGCGTGGGCCGCGCCACCCACCAGGCTGGCCGTGGCCGACGCCGCAAACTTGGCGGGCTCCTTGTACTGAATATCGAGCACCGACGAAAGCTTGTCGCCATACTTAGGCTGCCAGCCGCCGGTGCTAAAATCGACCTTTTGCACCAGGTCGGGGTTAATAAAGCTGAGGCCTTCCTGCTGCGCCTGCGTGACGAGAAACGGCCGGTACACCTCAAAGCCATTGACGTAGAGCAGGTTCTCATCGTAGTTGCCGCCGCGCACGTTATAAGTGCTGGTCAACTCGTTGTTGCTGACCACGCCGGGCAGCGTTTTGAGAATGGCGTTGAAGTCGCCGAAGGGCGAGGGCAGCACCTTGGCCGTAGTGGGGTCGAGTTGCACGAGGCTGACCTGCTCGCGGGCGTCGGCGTCGGCGGCGCGGGCGCGCACCGTTACATCGGTGAGGGTTTTAGTATCGGGCTGCAGCACCAAGCGCAGGGGCCGACCGGCATCGGCGGGCAGTTGCAGCGGCAAGCGCGTGGGTTGGTACCCTAGGCGGCGGGCCACCAGCACCAGGGGCTCCTCCCCCGCGGGTTTGGTCAGGCGTAGCGTAAAGCTGCCCGTGGCCGTCGTGATAGTGCCGCCGGGCTGCCCTTCTATACTCACCGCTACCAGTTCTAGAGGCTGGCCTTGGGCATCGCGCACGGTGCCAGTGAGGGTGAGCAGCACCGCGCGGGGCCCGGCGGGCACCTGCTGGCCGTGGCTGACCCTATGTATCCCGGCCAGGCTTCCTAATACCCAAATAAGTAGTACGCGCTGCTTCAACCTCAACAACTCACTAATTATAGAAAGCAACTTAACTGGCGGCCCCGCCACAGCTGGGGCCGCCAGTCTTTTTACTTGTTTACTTGGCGCTCGACTCTACCACTTGGCGCAGCTTCTTGCGCAGGCGGGCCAGGGTGGGCACCGCCCCACCGGGCGACTTGAACACGAAGCTACCGGCCACCAGCACGTCGGCCCCGGCCTCCACGAGCGGACCGGCATTGGTTTCGTTCACGCCGCCATCGACCTCGATGAGTGCGCCCGAGCCTTGGTCGAGTAGCAGTTCTTTAAGAGCCGCCACCTTACGCAAGGTATTTGGGATAAACGTTTGCCCGCCAAAGCCGGGGTTTACCGACATAATGAGCACTACGTCTAGGTCGGCGGCAATGTCTTCGAGCAAACTCACGGGGGTGGCCGGGTTCAGGGCCACGCCGGCCGTGCAGCCTAGGCTCTTAATTTGCTCCACTACCCGGTGCAGGTGGGGGCACGTCTCATAATGCACCGTAATGTTAGTAGCACCCGCGTCGCGGAAAGCGGCTAGGTAATTTTCCGGCTGCTCTATCATCAGGTGCACGTCGATGGGCTGGCGAGCGTGGGGGCGCAGAGCTTCGAGCACGGGCAGGCCAAAGGAGATATTAGGCACGAAGCGGCCGTCCATCACGTCGAAGTGCAGCCAGTCGGCCTCGGCCCCGGCTAGGGTTTCGGCGGTGGCTTGCAGGTTGGCTAGGTCGCTGGCGAGCAGCGAGGGGGCTAGCAAGGGTTCGTGGCGGCGGCTGCCAGGTTTGATATTCACGGAGGTAGAGAAAGAAGAGTGTCAGAAGGTAATCGCTCGCACAAGTCCACAGCGAGCAAAAGTACGAAGCCGGCCGCCGGGCACCTTGCCAGCAGCCGGCTTCTGCATGCGAAGAAGGCAAATTTTAAGGAGTAGCCACTGCTAAGCGACTATTCAGCTTTCTTTTCGAAGGCGCGCCAGTCGAGCTCGCCGGTTTCCTTGCGGCGTAGGAAGTACGTGTTTTCGTCTTCCTGCATTTTGCCGAAGGTGAGGTCGCCCTTGCAATCGCGGCACTTAATGGAGGTGTACTTGAACTTGCCCTGCGCCACGCGGCTGCTGAGGTCAAGGTTATCGGAGCCGCACAGGCCGCAGGCTCCCACGTCGGGAAAGCTTAGGCGCTCGTATTCAGCCACTACTTCGTGAAAGTTTTTGCCCTCCACCGTGAAGTGAAACTGGCGGCGCCCAATGCGCTTGGTGGTCATCATCTGAACCATGAGAGAAGCGTGTTTTATTACCCTATAAAGGTACGAAATTCATTATTAAATAGCCAATAATATTAGCTACAAAAAGCAATTTTTATTAGCAATTTTTGCTAACGAGCGGGTGCAGCGGGCCTTGGCCTAGAAGTACGCAAGCGTTGTAGCCTGCGGCCCAATTACTTCAATTACTACTGCTGGGTAAAGCGCACCGTTTGGGTGCTGCCACCGGCTAGCGGCTGCACTACGCACTGGTAGGTACCGGGCGCCAGCTGGCGGGCGGGGTGCAGCAGCACTTCGGCCGTGGCCTGGGCGGGCAGGCTGCGCTCGAGCACCGTGGCCCCTTTGACATCGAGCACGCGCACCCGCAAGGCCTGGCGCTGTAAGCTAGGTGGTAGCACTAGGGTAAGCTCGCCGGTGTGGCTTGGGTTGGGGTAAATACCTAGGCGAGTGCCTCCGGCAGCGACCGGGGTGGCCGCCAGCGGGGCGCCGGGGTGCAGCAAGTTGTAGGCGGCCACAAAATTGGGGATGCCGTAGCCGAGGGTATTGTCGGGTGCCTGGGCCTGCGAGGCCGACCGGCAAAGCGCCGAGATAACCTGCTGGGCAGTGAGCGTAGGATTGGCTTGCCAGAAGCCCGCTACCATCCCGGCCAGTTCGGGGCAAGCGTAGGAAGTGCCATTGCCCCGCGAAATAGTACCCGTGGCCGAGAGCACTGCCGAGGCCACGCCCATGGCCGACAGCGTGGGCTTGATGCGCCCGTCGGCGGTGGGGCCGTAGGAGCTGAAGCTGGCATGCCGACGCAAGGAGTCCACCGCCCCCACCGTGATGATGCTGTCAGCATCGGCCGGCACCGAGATGTAGCGCCACGAGTTATTGCCATCATTACCGGCCGAGTTCACGACCACCATGCCTGCCCGCGCGGCCCCGAGGGCCGCTAGGCTGCCAATGGCCGTGCGCCCGGTGAGGTCGGCGTAGGTGTGCGACACAGCCGGCCGGTCGAAGGTATTATAGCCCAGCGACGAGCTGATGACATCGACGCCGACCGAATCGGCGTACTCGGCAGCAGCCAGCCAGTTGGCTTCTTCTACCGGGTACTCGCTAGCCACGTCTTCGGTAATGCACAGGTGAAAGGTGGCGTGCGGGGCCGTGCCCACGTAGGTGCCCGGCAGTTCGCCGCCTATCAGCCCGAGGCAGTTGGTGCCGTGGCTGTTGCGCTGGTACACGCTGGTGCCGCCGTCCACGAAGTTGCGGGTGCCGGCTATCCGGCCCTGCTGCTTCAATAATTGCAAGGCTTCCAGCTGGTCAGCCCCCGGAAAACCAGCATCGAACACCGCTATCTGCATGCCTTCGCCCTGGTAGCCCGCCTTATGCATGGCCGCCGCTCCGATGAGTTCGTTCTGGGCGTAGGCCTTGCCGTAGGTGGCGCGGTCCTCGGCCGTGGTGCGGGCAGCGGGGGCTGAGGCGGGCGCGGGGGCCGCATAGGGCGCCTCCGGCAGCCGGCTCAGGGTTTGGCCACCTTTGACGCTGGGCAGCTGATAAATGCGCCCTAGGGTGGCCGAGTCGCAGGCTACCACCGCCGCATTGAGCCAGCGCGAAGTGTAGCGCACTTGCGGGCTGCCACTCACGGCCCGCACCTGGGCCACGTAGGCAGGGTTTACGGGCAAATCGCGCGGGCGCACCGCAATGCCCTGGCGGCTGCGCCGGGCCAGCGCCCGCGCCGATAAAAAGGCCTGCGGCTGGCTTATGGTGTAGGGCGTTCCAGTTTTATCTTGAAAATAAATAAGGTGGCGGCGCACTGTGCCTTGCGCCTGGGCGCCCGAGCTTAGCAAGCCCAGCAGGAACGCAATGGCCAACCCTAAGGAATATTTCATAACAGTAAGTAGAGAAGAAACGGCAAGTTAGCGCGGGGCGCGCCACCGCGTAATCCAGACAGGAGCGCGCCCTAGGTAGTTCGTGGCAGCCCGACTACTGCGCTGGCTAGCGGTGTGCCGCCCAAGTAGTAACGGCTCCTACTTCTTTACTGGGGCAGCTTGCATATCACCCTAGGGCCTTCTATGTTTGCGGCAGTCCGGGCAACCAGGTGGGGCCGGCGGCCATGCGGCAGCTTCGGGAGCTGACACCCTAGGCCAGCCTATTTACTTGCGCTGCCTCCCTCCTACTGGCTCAGCCTTCTTGGTTAGCCAGCGGGCCGCAAGCTGGCTTTTTACTGCCCCAGCCAGCAGGGCACTTCCTTCTACTTAGCTAACCTGACGCGGCATTCTTGGGCCTCGTTCCCTAGTATTACCAGTGGCTATCCGTTGGCCAGGCGGCGGCTTCGTTGCTACTTCTCCCAACTAGGCTACTCGCGCTGCACCAAAGCAGTGGTCATCTAAAATTTGCTGTCGCTTACCGAGTTTCGCTTTCTTAAAATATAATACTCTGACTATTAATTTCTTTAGCCACTATGCTACCTCCCGACGAAGAGCTACGGCTATGGAATTTATTTAAGCAAGATGATTGGCAAGCTTACACCACGCTTTACAACTACTATTTCAAGCTGCTGAACAACTATGGCCACAAATTCACCCGGGACGTGGCGTTGATTGCGGATGCTGTGCAGGATTTATTTATTAAATTATGGACTACTAGGCAGAGCCTAGGCAATCCATTATCGGTAAAGAACTATTTGTTCAAGGCCTTGCGCAGCATCATCTTTCGCAAGCTGCACGTGCGGTCGCGCTTCACCAGCGTGGATGAGGGCGCCGAAGCCTTCCCGTTCGAGGTGTCGTTTGACCAAGCCGTTATCGAAGACGAAGAAGAGCGAGCGCTTCAGCACAAGATGAAGGCCGTGATTAGCACCCTGCCAGCGCGGCAGCAAGAAATCGTATTCCTCCGCTTCTACGAAGGGTTCAGCTACCCCGAAATCGCCGATATCATGGATATCACGGTAGCTTCCACCTACAAGCTACTTTACAAAGCTCTGCACAAGCTAGAAGAATTATTTAAAGGCTCTTCTGCTTTGGGCGGCACTTTGTTTGGTGAATAATGCTGTCCCATCCAAAGCTATTTAGCTCAATCATAAGCTCCTAGGCAGTGCCAAAGCACTAAACTGCGCACCAATGGGACTGGCTCATCCGGCTCTTGCCGGGTAATGCGAAAAATTAATTGAAAATTTTTTCGGCGTGAAGGGATAATTAAGATAGGCTCGGGTATATCCAAGGTAGACAATGCGCCTACCCTATGGATTTGACGAAATACGCTTCGTTGACAATTGCCGAGTTGCTGGAAGATGATGCCTTTGTAAAGTCGGTGCTAGAGCCGACCGCCGACTCTGTGCGCCTGTGGCAGCAAGTGGGCGAACGCTACCCAGCTCAGAAAGAAACTATTGCGCAGGCCACCCGGCTGCTGCGCGTTTACCGTACCCAGACCACCTTCGAGAGCTCGCAGCAGGCGGAAATCTGGCAGCGCATCGAGGCAGCGGTGGGTCCTACTGCCACCAGCCCACTGGTGCTGCCGCGGGCCACGCGGCGCTGGCCGCGGGCACTGCGCATTGCGGCGGCAGTGATGCCGCTGGGGCTGGGCTCGCTGGCGGTATGGTACAACCAGGAGCAGCGGGTGGAAACCGCCTTTGGCGAACTGAAAACGGTGGACCTGCCCGATGGCACGCGCGTGGTGCTAAACGGCAACTCGACGCTGACCTACCACCGGGGCTGGGGCCAGCACGTGCGCGAGGCCTGGCTCCAGGGCGAAGGCTTCTTTAAGGTGGTGCATCTCAACCAAGACTCGACCCACATTCGGCCGGGCGAGCGCTTTGTGGTGCACTGCAACAACTTGAATATCGAGGTCCTAGGTACCACTTTCAACGTGGTAAACCGGCACGCCGACGTGCGGGTAGGGCTCGTGACGGGCAAAATCAGGCTGACGGCCACGACCCCGGCGGGGCCGGCGACCTCGCTGGTGCTCGCCCCCGGCGACTACGCCAAATACGCGGCCCAGCGCCTGGCCCTCACCGACAAGCTAGCCCACCCCGAGAAGCTCGCAAGCTGGTCTAAACGCCAGTTTGTGTTCAGCAACGGCACGCTGGGCGACATCCTGAAGTCGCTCGAGGACACGCACGGCTACCGCGTGCGCTACACCCGTGCCGCCGCCCGCCACCTCAAAATTGAGGGCGACATCAACGTGGCCAGCGTGCAGGAGTTGCTGCAAACCATTTCGACCATCTTACACGTGAGCATCTACCAGAATGGCAAACAAATAATTGTAAATTAATTACTTACCTCCCACCACACCCGTATGAGAAATTTCGACTCCAGGAATTTGAAATGGTGCGCTCCGCTGCTGCTGCTTACCTGCCGCAGCTTGCCTAGCGCGGCCCAGCTAGCCATGGTGAGCCCGCCCCCCACCGGCGGCGCGCACTACCGGCCACAAAGCCTTCAGCCTAGCGCCGCCACCCGGCGACCGCTGAAGGAGGTAGTGCGCCAACTCAAGCAAACGTACCGGGTGCAGATTGCCTACCAGGAGGGCCTGCTTGATAACAAGTTTGGGACGGTGGCCGACAGCTCGGCGCTAGCCATTGATGCTAGGCTGGGCCAGCTACTAACGGGCTCGGGCTTAGATTTCAAGCAGATTACCGCCCGGCAGTACGTTATTATTCCGGCCAGCGGGCAGCGCATGGCCGACGAGCCCATCAAAGGCAAGGTGCAGTTTGCCGAAGACGGCGGCGGCGTGCCGGGCGCCTCGGTTATTTTGAAAGACAACCCCTCGATAGGCACCGCCACCGACGCCGACGGCAGCTTCAGCCTGAAGCTGCCCGCCAGCTACGACGGCAAGCCCGTGACGCTGGTGGCCTCGTTTGTGGGGTACAGCAAGGTGGAGATTACCGTGACCAACCGGTCGGCGCCGCTCACCATCAAGCTGGCCAAGAGCGACCAAAACCTGGATGAGGTGGTAGTAACGGCCCTAGGTATCAACAAGCAAAAGCGCTCCCTAGGATATGCCGTAACCGAGGTGAAGGGCGAAGACCTCACCCAGGCTCGCGAAAACAACGTGGCCAACGCCCTCACCGGCAAGGTGGCAGGCGTGAACGTGGCGGGGATTTCGACGGGGCCGGGCGGCTCGAGCCGCGTCATTATTCGCGGCAATGGCTCGCTCTCGGGCTCGGCCAACAACCAGCCGCTGTACGTAGTCAACGGCATGCCGATTGACAACTCGGTGCCGGGGCAGGCCCCCACGGCCAACGGCGGCGGCAGCAACGTAGACCGGGGCGACGGTATTTCGGGCATTAACCCCGATGATATCGAGTCGATTACGGTGCTTAAGGGCGGCACGGCGGCGGCCCTCTACGGCTCGCGCGGGGGTAACGGGGTTATCCTCATCACCACCAAAAAAGGCCGGGCGCAAAAAGGCATCGGTCTGGAATACAACGGGACGTTTACGGCGGAGTCGATTGCCGTTTTCCCCAACTTTCAATACGAATACGGGCAGGGCGACGGGGGCGTAAAGCCCACCACCCTGGCCGCCGCCCAGGCCACGGGCCGCCGCTCGTGGGGCGCCAAGCTCGATGGCTCGACCGACTACGTGGGCGTGGATGGCCAAACGCACCCCTACGTGGCCCAGAAAGACAACCTCCGGCACTTCTACCGCACCGGCACCACGCTCACCAACACGGTCGCGTTTTCGGGTGGCAATGAGTCGATTGCGTACCGGTTTTCGCTGGCCGACCTGAATAGCAAGAGCATCTTGCCGGGCACCACTTACAACCGCAAAACGGCGAACCTTAACCTAAGCGGCCACCTCAACTCCCGCCTCAGCTACGAGGCCCTGGCGCAGTACAACCTCGAAGTGGCCCACAACCGCCCCAGCGCGGGCGATGCCTCGGCCAACCCCAACTGGTCGCCCTACATGATTGCCAACACCGCCGACGTGCGCTGGCTGAACCCCGGCTACGACGCCCGCGGCTACGAAACCGTGTGGAACGACGCCGGCATCGCCACCAACGGCTACTTCGTCATCAACAAGTTTCAGGAAGACGACCGCAAAAACCGCTTTATCGGCCAGGGCTCGATAAGCTACGAGCTTCTGAAAGGGCTGGTGCTCAAGGGCGTAGTAAGCCAGGACCACTACGACTACAACTTTGCCAGCGTCACGCCCACGGGCACCTTGTATGCCCTGACCGGGCAGTACGTGGGCATCAAGTCGGATGTGAGCGAAACTAACGGGCTCGCCACCCTGACTTATAACCGGCAGATTAAGGACTTTGGCGTGTCCTTGCTGGCGGGGGCCAACCGGCGGCACTCCGAGCTGAACGAGTTGGACCAGGCGGGCACCGGGTTCACGATTCCGTTCTTCTACAGCTACAACAACCTGGCCTCATCGACCACGCTGGCGCTCTCGTCGCGGCAGCAAGTAAACTCGGCGTTTGGCTCAGCCGACTTCAACTACAAAGGCCTGGTGTACGTGACCGTGACGGGCCGCAACGACTGGTACTCGAACTTGAGCCCCAGCAATAACCGCCAGTTTTACCCCAGCGTCAACGGCAGCCTCATTGTATCGGACCTCTTCCAATTGCCCAAGGCGGTAAACCTGATTAAGCTCAAGGGCGCCTATGCGCAGGTGGGCCAGGGCGCCCCCGACCCCTACGCCGTCAACCTGACCTACAGCAACGTACCTAGCTCGGGCCAGCCGCTGCAAAACGTGAGCAGCAACACGCCGGGCTCGGGCATCGCGGGCATCACCAATGCCAACCTAGGGCCGGTACTCTCGACCACGGCCGAGGGCGGCATCGAGGGCCAGTTTCTGGATAACCGCCTGAGCTTCGATATTACGTACTATAACCGTCTGACGGATAGGGATATCGTTAACTCGACCATCAGCCCCACCTCGGGCTACAACAGCGTGTACCTGAATGCGGGCCGCGTGCGCAACCGAGGCATCGAGTTCTTGATAAGCGGCACGCCCATTAAAAGCTCCGTTTTCTCCTGGAACACCAGCTACAACGTGGCCTACAACGACAACCGGGTGCTGAGTCTGGCCGAGGGTATTTCGTCTATCAACCTGGCCTCGACGGTGGGCAACTGGGGCAATATCAATAATATCGTGGGCGAGTCGGCCTTCGAGATAGTGGGCACCCGCATCCTGAAAGACGCCAACGGCAACACCGTGTACAACGCCACGAGTGGCTTTCCGGTGGCCACCGGCTTGCAGCCGCTGGGCAAGAGCGTAGCCCCGCTCACCATGGGCTTCAACAACGATTTCCGCTACAAGCGCTTCTCGCTCAACGTGCTGCTCGATGGCAAATTTGGCAATAAGGTGTTCTCTATCAGCGAGGTGTACGAAACCCGCCTCGGGCTGCTAAAGACCACGCTGCCGGGCCGCGAGTCGGGCCTGCGCCTGCAAGGCGTGACCCAGGACGGCAGCGCCTACGACCGCACGGTGCCCGTGAGCGGCCTGCGCAACTACTACGACAACTACAAAAACTACTCGGAGCTCTTCCTGCACGATGGTAGCTTCATCAAGCTGCGCCAGGTTATCCTAGGGTACAACCTGCCGGCTTTCCACATCAGCAAGCTCAACGTGCAGTCGGTTACCATCGCCTTCGTGGCCCGCAACCTGGCCACGCTGCTGCGGCACACCGACTTCGACCCCGAGCAGAGCTTCAGCAACAGCAACTACCAGGGCCTAGAGTCCATCGGCCTGCCCCGCACCCGGTCGTACGGCGTCAACCTTTCCGTTAAATTCTAACCCCTCCAGCATTCCCGATGAAGCGCTTATTTTCTAAATGCCTGCTGGTGGCGACGAGCTTGCTGCTAGGTACGGCTTGTACCAAAAACTTTGAGGAGATAAACACCAACCCCAATGCGGTGAATACCCTCACGCCGGAATTTTTATTCACCAAGGCCCAGTACGATGGGGTGGCCAACCAGCTGCTGCTCCTGCTGGGCACCATGCAGTACACCACCAGCTACAACGACGTGGCGGGCTTTGGCTCGAAGTACATTGCCAGCCAGGTCAATTCGTCGTCGTCGTCGTTTAGCAATGCCTACCCCGGCGCGCTCAACGAGCTCACGCTGATAATCAACTCGGTGAAGGACGACCCGGCCCGGGTGAATTTGCTGGCCGAGGCGCGCATCTGGCGCGTGTACTGCTACAGCCGCCTCACCGACGTGTACGGCGATATTCCGTACTTGCAGGCCACCAAGGGTTACACCGACAACCAGTTTACGCCCGCCTACGACGCGCAAAAGGACATTTACGCCGACATGCTGAAGGAGCTGGACGAAGCCGCCCAGAGCCTGGACCCCAGCAAAGCCACCTACGGCCAGTCGGACCTCATCTACAACGGCAACCCCACGCAGTGGAAAAAGCTGGCGTACTCCCTGATGCTGCGCCTAGGCATGCGCCTGACCAAAGTAGACGCGGCGGCGGCCCAAAGCTGGGCCACCAAGGCACTGGCGGGCGGCGTCATTACGGCCGATGGCGACATTGCTAAGGTATCGTATTTGGCCAGCGGCCAGCTCATCAACCAAAACCCGCTGGCGTATAACCTCTACATCAGCGACTACATCGCGGCCAACGGCAGCACCAACCAGGAAGGCGGCAAGTATCAAGACGTTTTCATCAACTACCTCAAGCAAACTCGCGACCCGCGCCTAGCAGTGGTGTCGGTGGTGTACACGGGCGGCTCGCCCAACGTGACCGACACCACCTTTGCCAAGCAGCAGGGCATGCCGGCCAACCTAGGGTCCAAGCCCGCCAACTTTGCCCAGCTCAGCGAGCCCAACCCCAAGACGGTGCTGCTGCGCAACTCGCCCTTTCTGGTGTTCACGGCGGCCGAGTCGTACTTTCTGCAAACCGAAGTGGCCCTGCGGGGCTGGTCGACCGGCACGCCGGCGGCTACGCTGTACTCTAATGGCGTGGCCGCGGCCCTGCGCCAGTGGAGCCTCTTCAGCGCGAGCGACGGCACCATTCCGACCGCTAAAATCAACGCCTACGTGAGCCGCAACCAGCTGGTGACGGGCACCTTTGCGCAGCAGATGCAGCAGATATATACGCAGTTCTGGGTCAGCATCTTCCCCGATGCGCAGGAGGCTTTTGCCAGCTACCGGCGCACCGGCTACCCCGCCCTCACGCCCAACAACTACGTGGGCAACGCCACGGGCGGGCAGTTTCCGCGCCGCTTCATCTACCCCATTTCGGAGCAGAACCTAAACCCGACTTCCTACGCGGCGGCCGTGGCCCGGCAGGGCCCCGACAACCTGCTGACCCGCGTGTACTGGGATAAGCAATAGGGCGCCAACCTCACCCCCGGCCCCTCTCCTTGGGGAGAGGGGAGCCTGACGATTGTACACGTGCACGAACACCAGCGCCGCCGTGGCTCCCCTCTCCTCAAGGAGAGGGGCCGGGGGTGAGGTTAAACGCCAGGGCAGCGCGCCCATTCCTTGACCTAGAAACTGATTTTGATTACCTAATCATAGCAAATGGGCCCTAGGGCAACCTAGGGCCCATTTGCTTCTTTCAAGCTTCTTTGATGCCCACCAAACTACTGGCCATCCTGCCCCTGCTGCTGTGCTTCCAAGCCGCCCGCGCCCAAAACGACGTGGTGAACGACGACGAGAAAAGCAGCTACAACCTGAATAAGCCCGAGCGCGAGCAGTGGCTGAAAAACACCGGCGCCGGCCTGTTCATCCACTTCAGCGTGGATGCGCAACTGGGCGTAGTTATCAGCCACTCGCTGGTGGGCGCTTCGGACGACTACGTGAACCGCTTCTTCACGGAGCTACCTAAGACGTTTAACCCCGACAAGTTTAACCCGCGTGAGATAGCCGAGCTGGCCAAGCTGGCGGGCATGAAGTACATCGTGTTCACGACCAAGCACCACGCGGGCTTCTGCATGTGGGACACCAAAACGACCGACTTCAACATCACCAAGACCCCTTATAAGAAGGACTTGCTGAAGGAATTTGTGGATGCCACCCGCGCCGCGGGCCTGGACGTGGGCTTTTATTTTTCGCCCGAGGACTTCTATTTCTTGCACGCCAATCACCTGCCCATCACCCGCGACAACTTAAAATTTGACGCGGCCATGACCCAGAAGTACAACGACTACAACCGCCGGCAGTGCGAGGAACTGATGACCAACTACGGCAAAATCGATGTGTTTTTCATCGACGGCGAGCCCAAGGAAGTCGTGAAAGAAACCTGCTGGCGCATCCAACCCAACCTGCTCATCACCCGCGGGGCCATTAAAACGCCCGAGCAAACCCTGCCGGGCACGCCCATTACGCAGCCCTGGCTTTCGCCCATCACCATCGGCACGGCCTGGCAGTACCAGCCCACCAACGAGCGCTACAAGTCGGGCACCCAGCTCATTGACCTACTGGTGGAGGCCCGCTCGAAGGGCGGCTCGCTGCTGCTCAACGTGGGCCCCAAGGCCAACGGCGCGCTGCCCGACGAGCAGGAAGGCCGCCTGCGCGAGATGGCCGCGTGGTACTTCCTCAACCACGAAAGCATCGACAGCACCCGCAGCTGGGTAGTGAATAAGGAAAATAACGTGCTATTTACGGCCAAGGGCAAGAACCTGTACGCCATCGTGACGGAGGTGCCCGACTGGAAAGAAGGCGAGCGCCGGACGTTTACCTTGCACTCGGTAAAGGCGCAGCCCAACACCACGGTGAGCGTGCTGGGCCAGAACGGTAAAATAATGGAGTACAAGCCCGGCCTCGACGTGCGCCCCACCTTCCAGCAGACGCCCGGCGGGCTGGTCGTAACAGCCGTGAAGTCGCAGCGCATCTACGACGACCACCGCTGGCCCAATGCCTTGGTTATCAAACTAGCCAACGTGCAGCCCGCCCTGGCCGAGGCCGTGACCGTAGAAACCACCGCCGCCAAGCCGGCCGCCGCCAGCACCCAGCTCAGCGGGCGTCTCTACAACTACAAGGGTAAAAGTGTAACCCGCGCCCGCTTCGCCTACCGGCCCTACCGCGGCCGCGTCGAGACTCTGTACGCCGACCCGTGGCAGTACTCGGCCTGGGTGCCCGTGAGCGCCGACGGCCGCTTCACAGCGCCGCTAAAAACGCCTAAGGGCGCCTTCGAATACAAAGCCGTGGCCGAGCAAAGCGGCGTGGCGGTAGAAGGCGACACCAAGCTAGTGAATTAACGAATAGCACGTTGCAGCAACCATTAATAGTAGCGCAGCTTCCGAGCAAGTGTACCGTGGACTCTGCGAGTCCGCGCGTGAATAAGCTGCTACCTACCTCCCCACGCGCGGACTCGCAGAGTCCACGGTACACTCACTTGCCTGCCCGAGGACACCTCATAACAACAGTTCTCTGCTTAGTACTGCTGTGTATCTGGCAAGCAGCTAAGGCGCAGCCGAACCTAGGACCGCCATTGCCCATTATTCCGCAGCCGGTGCGGGCGCGGGCGGGCGGCGCGCCCTTCGTGCTCACGAGCCGCACGGCGGTGCACACCGGGCCGGGCCTGACGCCGAGCGCGGCGGCTAGGTTTCGACAGTACGTGTGCACCGTGGGCCACCTCACGCTCAGCCTCCAACCTAGGGCGGCGACTGGGGCCGCGGGTGGCATTTACCTGCAACTCGATTCGCAGGCCGTGACGCACCCGGAGGGCTACCGCCTGGTGGTGGCGCCTGGTCGTATTACGGTGACGGGGCACGATGAGGCGGGTGTGTTTTATGGCTTGCAAAGCCTGAGCCAGCTGCTGCCCGCCGGCACTGGGAGCGCCTTGCGCGTGCCGGGCTGCGTGGTAGAAGACTACCCTAGGTTTGGGTACCGGGGCATGCACCTCGACGTGAGCCGGCACATGTTCCCGGTGCCGGTGCTGAAGAAGTGGCTCGACGTGCTGGCCTTTTACAAAATCAACACCCTGCACTGGCACTTGACCGACGACCAGGGCTGGCGCCTCGAAATCAAGAAATACCCGCGCCTGCAAATCGTGGCGGCCTACCGCGCCGAAACGTTGATAGGCCACAAAAAGGAACTGCCGCACCGCTTCGATGGCCAGCGCTACGGCGGCTACTACACCCAGGCCGAGGCCCGTGAGTTGGTGCGCTACGCCGCCGAGCGCCACATCACGGTCATTCCCGAAATTGAAATGCCGGGGCACGCGCTGGCGGCGCTGTCTGCCTACCCCGCCCTAGGGTGCACGGGCGGGCCGTACCAGGCGGCTACGTTCTGGGGCGTATTTGATGACGTGTACTGCGCCGGCAATGAAGACACTTTTACGTTTCTGGCCGACGTGCTCGACGAGGTGGTGGCCATTTTTCCGGGCCGCTACGTGCACATCGGCGGCGACGAGTGCCCCAAGACGCGCTGGAAAGTCTGCCCCAAATGCCAGGCCCGCATCAAGGCCGAGCACCTGAAAGACGAGCACGAGTTGCAGAGCTATTTCATCCAGCGCATGGGCCGATACCTGGCTACCAAAAATAAGCAACTCCTAGGTTGGGACGAAATATTAGAAGGCGGCTTGTCGCCGGGTGCCACCGTGATGAGCTGGACCGGCGAGCAGGGCGGCATCGAGGCGGCTCGCCTAGGGCACTCGGTGGTGATGACGCCCGAGAAAGAGGTGTATCTGGATTATTACCAGTCACTAAACCCGCGCGACTCGCTGGCGGCGGGCGGCTACACGCCGCTGCGCAAGCTTTACCGCTACGAGCCGGTGCCGGCTGTGCTCACCGCCGCGCAGGCCCGCTACGTGCGAGGCGTGCAGGCCAACGTCTGGACCGAGTACATGCCCACCCCGCGCAAGCTAGAGTACATGGTGTTTCCTAGGTTACTGGCCTTGGCCGAAATCGCTTGGTCGCCGCGCGGCCCGCGCAACTACTCCGGCTTCTTGGCCCGCGTCCGCACCCACGACCCGCTGCTGGGCGCCCTAGGGGTGGTGCCCGCCCGCAACTATGACGAAGTGACCGACAGCCTACGGGCGGGCCCTGGCGGCCTGCCGCTGCTCAAGCTGCAAGCCAGCGCGCCGCAGAGCGATATCCGCTTCACCACCGACGGCCAGGAGCCCACCGCCCAGAGCCAGAAGTACACTGCGCCCCTGCTCATCAGCCAAAGCTGCGTGGTGAAAGCCAGCGTTTTCGCGGGCTCTCGGCGCACGCAGCCGGTTTATAGCAAGGAGTTTACGGTGGGCCCGGCCACCGGCAAGGCTGTGGCGCTAGCCAACCCGCCGGCCGGCAACTACAACCCCGGCACCACCTGGGGCCTTACCAACGGCGTGGCCGGCACCAGCCGCTACAACGATGGCCAGTGGTACGGCTTTAGCGGCACCGACCTGGTGGCAACCCTCGACCTAGGGGCCCCGCAGCAGCTCAGCAGCGTGGGCACCAACGTGCTCAACTACCACTGGCAGAAGATGTGGCCGCCCACCAAGCTCGTCTTTTCGGTGTCGAGCGATGGCGTAAACTACCAGCCCGTGTACCAGCAAACCGAGTTTCCAATTAACGGCATCAACCCGGTGCGCGCCCGCATTGCGCCGGTATCGGCCCGCTACATAAAGGTGCAGGGCAGCAACCAGGGCGTCATTCCGGCCGGCGAGTACGGCGCGGGCGGCAAGTCCTGGCTGCTGGTCGATGAGATTCTAGTAAACTACTAGCCCCTATGACCTTAGTTATCGTCTTGCTGTGCATCGTGGGTTTGGTCTTGCTGATATCCGTCTGCAAGGTCAATGCCTACCTGGCCTTCCTAGCTATTTCGCTGCTAGCCGGGGTGCTATTAGGCATGCCGCTCGCTAACATCGCCAAGTCCATCGAAAAGGGCATCGGCGACACCCTAGGGTCGCTCGTGCTCATCCTCAGCCTAGGGGCCATGCTGGGCAAGCTGCTAGCCGAAACCGGCGCCGCCCAAAACCTGGCTACCGCGCTCATGCGCGCCTTCGGGCCCCGCTACATACAGTGGGCGATGGTGGTGACGGGGTTTATTATCGGCATTCCGCTTTACTATGGTATCGGCTTCGTGCTGATGGTGCCGCTCATTTTTTCCATTGTGTACCGCTACAAGCTGCCGGCCATCTACCTAGGGCTGCCCATGCTGTCGGCGCTCTCGGTCACGCACGGCTTTTTGCCCCCACACCCCTCGCCCACGGCGCTGGTTGTGCAGTTTGGGGCTAATATGGGCCTCACGCTACTCTACGGCCTGGCGGTGGCCGTGCCAGCCATCATCATTGCCGGGCCGCTATTCTCCCAAACATTAAAAGGGCTGGTGTCAGAACCGCTAGAGGTGTTTGCGCCGGCCCCGGCGGCCGAGACCCGGGTACCGGGCACGGCCAACAGCTTTTTCACGGCCCTGTTTCCGGTGCTGCTCCTGATGCTGGCTGCCCTGTACCCCGTGCTGGCGCCGGCGGGCGCCCCGGGACAAGCAGTGGTGGCGCTACTGGGCCAGCCCTCGGTTGTAATGCTGCTGGCCGTGGCCTACGCTACCTACTCGCTAGGTTGGCGCACGGGCCGCAGCATGCCCCAAATCATGGCCATCTACGCCGAAGCCGTGAAGGACATCAGCTTGATTTTACTGATAATTGGGGCCTCGGGCGCCCTCAAGCAGGTGCTCACCGACAGTGGCGCTAGCACCGAAATTGCGGGCTTGTTGCAGCACGTGGCCTTGCCGCCGCTGGTGCTGGGCTGGCTCATGGCGGCTATCATCCGGGCCTGCGTGGGGTCGGCCACGGTGGCGGGGCTCACCACGGCGGGCCTCATTGCGCCGCTGCTCCTCCAAACCCACACCAACCCCAACCTGATGGTGCTGGCCGTGGGCGCGGGCAGCCTCATGTTCTCGCACGTCAACGATGCCGGGTTTTGGATGTTCAAAGAATACTTCAACCTCAGCGTGAAAGACACGCTCCGGTCGTGGTCGGTCATGGAAGCCCTCGTGTCCGTGACCGGGCTAGCGGGCGTAATCTTGCTCAATCAATTTCTTCCCTTCTAATTTTCTCATGGCTACCCCCGACGAAAATTTCGCCCAAACCGGCCTGCGCCTGCCCCCCGCCCCCACACCCCTCGGTGTCTACAAGCCCTGCCTAGTCGATGGCAAGTACCTCTACGTATCGGGCCACGGGCCGGTGCAAGACGACAAAAGCCTAATTATCGGCCGCATCGGCGATGCCATCGACCAAGAAGGCGGCAAGCTGGCCGCCCGTCAAGTGGGCCTTACCATCCTGTCTACCATCATGGCCAACCTAGGCAGCCTCAACAAGGTCAAGCGCGTAATTAAGGTGCTGGGCATGGTGAACTGCACGCCCGATTTTGAGAAGCACCCCTACATCATCAATGGGTGCAGCGAGCTTTTTGCCCAGGTCTGGGGCACCGAAAATGGCATTGGCGTGCGCAGCGCCGTTGGCTTTGGCTCGCTGCCCGATAACATTCCGGTCGAGATTGAGGCGCTGTTCGAATTGGAGTAATCTGTTTTTCAGCATCGTTATAGCGATTAATTAATCGTTGGTCATGCAGAGCGCAGCGAAGCATCTAGCGTGGTGCAGTATTTTCTTATGCTAGCAACGAAGCGAGCGAGATGCTTCGCTACGCTCTGCATGACAGGTAATTTTCAAAGTGCCCTCAATAACACCCCAACACATGGCAGAGTGGTTTGAAATAGCAGACGCGGACATGGTGGACACGCCCGCGCTGGTGGTGTACCCCGACCGAGTGCGGCATAACCTGGCGCTGCTCGCCACCCAAATTGACGACCTAGGGCGGCTGCGCCCGCACATCAAAACCCACAAAAGCCGCGAAGCCGTGCTGCTGACCCTGGCCGCTGGCATCACCAAGTTTAAATGCGCCACCATCGCCGAAGCCGAGCTGCTTGGCAGCTGCCAAGCGCCCGATGTGCTGCTGGCCTACCAGCCCGTGGGCCCCAAGGCCAGCCGCCTGCTCGCCCTGATGCAAGAGTACCCGCGCACCCGCTTTTCGTGCCTGCTCGACAATGCAGAAGCCGCCCAGCACCTGAACGCTCTGGCCGAAGCCAGCCACCTGCTGGTGCCGGTCTTTATCGATTTAAACGTGGGCATGAACCGCTCGGGCATTGCGCTAGCGGCAGCGTTTCGCTTCTACCAGCAGTGCCAGGATTTGCCGAACCTCGACGTGGTGGGCCTGCACGTTTACGACGGCCACATTCACGACGAAGACCTAGCCGTGCGTACCGAACGCTGCCACCAGGCTTTTGCGCCCGTAGCGGCGCTAACTGAGCAGTTGCAAGAAGCGGGTTTTGCGCCCGTCATCGTGGCGGGCGGCACGCCCACATTTCCCGTACACGCCGCCCGGCCGGGTGTGGAGTGCAGCCCCGGCACGTTTATTTATTGGGATGGCGGCTACGGCCGGGCGTTTGCAGAGCAGCCGTTTTTGCCGGCCTCGCTGGTGCTGTGCCGTGTAGTTTCGCTGCCCACCACTACCACGCTGTGCGTAGACCTAGGGCACAAAGCCATTGCTTCGGAAAGCCCGCTCGATAAGCGCGTTACTTTCCTGAATGCGCCCGAGCTACAACCCATTGGCCACAGCGAAGAGCACCTGGTAGTAGAAGCTGGGCCCGACCACGGCTACCGGGTGGGCAACGTGCTCTACGGCCTGCCGCACCACATTTGCCCCACGGTGGCCCTCTACGCCCAAGCCACCGCCATCGAAAACCACCACCTGGCCGGCACGTGGCCCACCGTGGCCCGCGACCGAATTCTTACCGTGTAGCTTATGCTGATTGTAGACGCTCACCTCGACCTGAGCATGAATGCCTTGGAGTGGAACCGCGACCTCACCCAACCCGTAGCGGCCCTCAACGCCCGCGAAGCCGGCCTCACTGATAAGCCCGACCGGGGCTTGGCCACCGTGAGCCTGCCCGCCCTGCGCCAAGGCAACATTGGGCTAGTGGTAGCCACCCAGATTGCCCGCTACGTGGCGCCCGATAATCCCCTCCCCGGCTGGCACTCGCCCGCCCAAGCCTGGGCCCAAACCCAGGGCCAGTTAGCCTGGTACCAAGCTATGGAGGCCGCCGGCGAAATGACGCAGGTGCGCGACCGCGCCACCCTAGAGCAGCACCTCAGCCGCTGGGCCGACGACACCCCTCAAGACCGCAAGCCCATCGGCTACATCCTGAGCCTGGAAGGAGCCGACTCGCTCATCACGGTGGGCCACCTAGAGCAAGCCTACCAGTACGGGCTGCGCGCCGTGGGGCCCGCCCACTACGGGCCCGGCCGCTACGCCCAGGGCACCGATGCCACCGGCGGCCTAGGGCCCCAAGGCCCCGCGCTGCTGCGCGAAATGGAGCGCCTCAACATCATCTTGGACGCGACCCACTTATGCGACGACAGCTTTTGGGAAGCGCTCGACCTCTTTGGCGGCCCCGTGTGGGCCAGTCACAACAACTGCCGCGCCCTCGTCAACCACAACCGCCAGTACAGCGACGAGCAGCTGCGGGCACTGGCCGCCCGCGGCGCCGTAGTAGGCGCTGCCCTCGACGCCTGGATGATGGTGCCCAACTGGGTGCGCGGCGTGTCTACGCCCCTAGGGATGCACTGTAACCTGGAAGTAGCCATCGACCACATCGACCACCTGTGCCAAGTGATGGGCAGTGCCCAGCACGTGGGCCTGGGCACCGACCTCGACGGCGCCTTCGGCCGCGAGCAGTGCCCATACGACCTAGAGACCATCGCCGACCTACAAAAAATACCCGACCTGCTGGCCAAACGCGGCTACTCGACCGAGGACATCGAAGACATGATGCACGGCAACTGGCTGCGCTTTTTGCGGAACACGTGGCTGGTATAACGGGCTAATGCAAGAGGACGGGTGTACCGTGGACTCTGCGAGTCCGCGTGTAGGAGCGTTTTAACTCATGCACACGCGGACTCGCAGAGTCCACGGTACACACGCCCCAACTCCCGCGTAAGCATCATCCGCCAAAGAGTTTAAATGGAAAAACAGCCTCGCCGACAATTTATTGGCCTGAGTACTACTGCCCTCGCTGGGGCTATGGTACCGGGCCCCGTCAAAAGATTATTCGCGCCCAAAACCGCCGACATCACGGTGCACCTCGACCAGTCCCTGGGCACAATAGCGCCTACCATCTACGGGCAGTTTATCGAGCACCTAGGGCGCGCCATTTACGGCGGCATTTACGACGACCAGCAGCACCGCTTTCGCCCCGATGTACTCGAAAAAGTGCAGCGGCTGCGCCCCACCCTGCTGCGCTACCCCGGCGGCACGGTCACCAAGATTTACCACTGGAAAGATGGCGTGGGCAAAAACCGGCCGGTGCGCAAAAACCTCATCTGGGGCGGCTACGACAACAACCATGTCGGCACCGATGAATTTATGGAGTACGCCCGTCTTCTCGGCGCCGCGCCGTTCCTGACCGTGAATATGTCGACCGGCACGGCCGAAGAAGCCGCCGAGTGGGTCGAGTATTGCAACGCCACGGAGGGCGACTACGCCACCCAGCGCAAAGCCAACGGCCACCCCGCGCCCTACCAGGTAAAGTACTGGGGCCTGGGCAATGAAGAAGCCGCCAAGGAAGATGCCGGCCGACTGCAAGACCCGCGCGACTACATCAAGCAAGCCTGGTACTACGCCAAGCTCATGAAGCTGCAAGACCCGTCCGTCCAGCTCATTATGGTGGGCGACAAACCTGATTGGAACCAGCAGGTGCTGCAAGAGCTGCACCCCATCTGCGACTACATTGCGCTTCACCTCTACGCCAGCTCCAAGCCCAGCGACCCGGCCTCGCTCTTTACGTCCATTGCCGAGATGGAAGCCGCCATCAAAACCACCGCGGCCCAGATTGCCGCCCTCACCCCGCCCAAAGTAGCCAGCTTCAGCAAGTGGTACCGCTTCCCGGCCCGTCAGCAGCCCGTCAAGATTGCGGTCGATGAGTGGGGCATCTGGGAAAACGGCGGCCGCGGCGCCTACGACCTGGAGGTAGACTATACCTGGAACCACGCCCTAGGGGTAGCCACGTTCCTCAACATCTTTCAGCGCAATGCGGCAGTGATAGGCCTGGCCACCTGGGCCCAAACCGTGAACGTGCTGGCGCCCATCATGACGAACGGAACCACGTCCATCTGCCAGACGATTTACTATCCCCTAGAGCTCTACCGGCGGCTCTGCGGCCCCCAGAGCGTGGCCGTAACTACCACTGGCACGGAGGCGCTTGATGTATCGGCCTCCACCGATGGCAAAACCCTTACCCTAGCCATCGTCAACCGCGATAGCAAAGTAGTGGTGCCCTTAAAGCTCAACGCCAAAGTAGCAGGCCCCTGGACTGCACATGAGCTAAACGCTTCCTCAATAGAAGCCATGAATACGCTGAAGGCCCCGGACAAGAACGTAGTCAGCTACAAGCAGCGCACCCTACCTGCTGGCGCTACCACGTATACAGCCGAGGCACACAGTATTACCATCTTGCAAGCGAAGCTCTAACGGCTAGCTAACGCTAAAAAAACGACCTGCCGCGGCGCGCAGCAGGTCGTTTCAGTATTATCAGTATTACTGATAAGGCAACGTAGCCACCTAAAGCTTGCCGCTGTCGATGAGCACCTCTAGGCGCGAGCGGCCCACCTGAATAACGGCGGGCGTAATAACCGAAGCGCCATTGGAAGTGGTGTAAAATGTTTCGTAGGCGTAACGGCGGCGTAGCACCGGGCCTACGCCTTGGGCAAATACTTGCAGATTGCCGCCTCGGCGCAGTAGGCCATCGTTGGCCTCGATGGGCTGTTGGTCGCGCGCAATGACAGTGGTAGCGTAGGTCTTGGGCGTGGCGCCGGGCGTGGTGAAGGGCTGCTCGACATTGGCATCGAAGGCGCGCACGCTGTCGGCGCGTTCGGTGGTAAAGGCATATTTTTTCCAGGTTTTGCCAGCCCGTACCGGGTAAATAAGCTCGATGGTGCGCACGTTGTCGCGCGTCATCAGAATAGATTGCACCTGCTGCTGCACCACTAGCACGCTGTCATCAGACCAAGCTTGGTTGCTGCTGACGCGGCGGGCGCGTAGCACCCGGTAGGCCGTTTGGCCAGCCGCATCAGTAAACTTTTCGGTCACGGCCTCCCGAAATTGGTAGTTGGCGGGTGTGGCCACGCCCTTGCTCCACACCGTATCACTCACGGCGTAGGTGCGGTAGGTGCCTACCTCTAGCGGATAATAATCAACGGCTGGCGTAGGCACTACCGACTCGTGGCGGCAGCCTTCTAATAGAGCTCCAGTCCCAAGCAAAGCAGCGACACTCAGTGCCTTAGACAGGAATGAATAGCGAAAACGTAGCATCATAGCACGATAGAATAGCATTAACTAAACACCTAGGCCGAAGCTGCCCTAGGCTCGGAGCAAAGCTAGCAACTAGCTCGCACTCACCCCTAAGCCGCCGGGCAACCTAGGGTACTTTTCACAGCTACATTATTCAGCTGATAGCTAAAACAAGAGGAGTTAACGCGCAATTCAGCTGCGCATCAACTCCTCTTTAACATTAGTCAAACCGCTTAAGCCAGCGCTGCCGCTGCGGCTGGCTGCGGCACTTCACCAATAACGTGGCGCGTAATCCAGCCGCCACCCAGTACATCGTCGCCGTCGTAGAACACGGCCGCTTGGCCGGGCGTGATGGCGTGCACTGGCTCGGTGAAGTAGATGTTGATTTTATCTTCTACCTGCTCTAAAAACGCCGGCGAGCCCGCGTGGTGGTAGCGCACTTTCACCACGGCGGGCACCAAGCCGCGGCCTTCGAGGCTACCGAGCTTGCCCATGTTGAGCTTGTGGACGGTAGTAAATGAGCTCGCTAGCTCGTCATAATTACCGAGCACCACTTCATTCGTTTCGGGCCGGATGGCTACCACGTAGGCCGGAAAGCCCAGCGCGATGCCCAGCCCTTTCCGCTGCCCGATGGTGTAGAACGGGTAGCCCTCGTGCCGCCCTAGGTCAGTGCCATCGGCTAGCACAAAGCGGCCGCCCGCCACGCGCTCTTCCAGCCCGGCCACGCGGCGGCGCAAGAAGCCGCGGTAGTCGTTGTCGGGGATAAAGCAGATTTCGTAGCTCTCGGGCTTGTTGACCAAAGCGGTGAAGCCGCGGCGGCGAGCCTCGTCGTAAATCTCGGTTTTGCGCATAGCCCCCAGCGGGAACAGTGTGCGGCTCAGGCTCTGCTGCGTCACGCCCCACAGCGCATAGCTCTGGTCCTTGTTTTCGTCGAGGCCTTTGCTTACCACGTAGCGGCCGGTGTCGGCATCCTGCCGGATTTGGGCGTAGTGGCCGGTAGCAATGTACTGGCAGCCCAGCATGTCGGCGCGGCGCAGCAAGGCATCCCACTTAATGTGGGTGTTGCAAAGCACGCAGGGGTTAGGGGTGCGGCCAGCGAGGTATTCCTCGGTGAAGTTGTCAATGACAAAATCGCCAAACTCGTCGCGGATGTCGATGATGTAGTGCGGGAAACCTAGGCGCACGGCAATGTCGCGCGCATCGTTGATGCTATCGAGCGAGCAGCAGCCGGTTTCTTTTTTCGAGCCGCCGGCGCTGGCGTAGTCCCAGGTTTTCATCGTCATGCCCACTACTTCGTAGCCGGCTTCGTGCAGCAGCACGGCGGCCACCGACGAGTCGATGCCGCCACTCATGGCCACGAGGACGCGGCCTTTGGTTGGAGTATTTTCCATTAAATCGGCAAGCCACCCAGGGAGGTGAATGTTCCGGCTGGCGCCAATACAAAGGTACCACTTCCTTTCTCAATTACCAGTTGCCGGTTAGCAGCCCATGCCTGAAGAGAAGGCTGCTAATAGTAACAGGCTGCTGGTAAATGTTCCTTTAGCCGCAACTTTGCACTGCCAGGCAGCCTAGCCGCTTCAGCTACTAGGCTGCCCCTTATTAACTGCTACCTGTTACATGTCCTTAGCTCTTCCCGTGCTCGTGCGCGGCATCAATAATTTGTCCGACGCCCGCTACTGCGCCGGCATGGGCGCCGACGGCCTCATTTTCACCCTCGACCCTACCCTGCCGGGCGCCGTCGATGCGGCTACCGTGAAGGAGCTGGCTGGCTGGGTGGCTGGGGTGGAGCTGATTGGCGAGTTTGGCAACGTGCCCAGTCCCGAAATCAACCGGCTAGTGGCCGAGTGCGGCCTCACCAGCGTGCTGCTGCGCCTCGACCGCAGCCGCCAGACACTTCCCGAAGGCCTGGCCGTGCCGGCGCTGGTTGAGGTGCCGCCGGCCGTCATCACCGACCAGCATTATTTCACTGCCGCCATTGCTGACCTCAGCACGGCGCTGCCGCAGGGCTTTGCCTTCTTCACGTCTCTACCCTCAACCGAGCCGCTCGACACAGCCTATTGGTACGGCCTCACCCGGCAGGCAGCCATTTGGGTGGGTGGCCTGCACACACCGGCCGAAGCCCAACGCCTCGCTCAGTTTGTGCGGCCCACTGGCCTTATCCTCGAAGGCGGCGACGAAATAAAGCCTGGCCTACGCGACTTCACGGAGTTGGAAGCTGTGTTTGAAGTTCTAGAGGAAGTATAGCCCTAGGGTCTCAATCTAGGCCGACTTAGGCCATCACGGCTACTGCGCCCAGCAGCCACTGCCCCAGCTGCTGGTCACCGGTTAGCTCGACAAAAGGCAGCGCCTCAACCAGGCTGATGTTCTTGGAAAATAACCGCCAGGCTACGGGTCCGGCCACTTTTACGTGTGCTCGAGCCGGTAGCTTGGCCGAGTCGGCCGCAGTTTCGAGCCCGAGTGCCCAGCCAGCGGCCTCACGGTGCAGTACCCAGCAGCCCCCGCCGGGGCCCGTGACCTCAAAGCGCACCCGCTCGCCGGGAGCCGCGGCTACATGATGTAGCCGGTGGGGCAAGGCCCGCACGCTCGTTGCCAAGTAAGGGTGATACAGCGCTGGTTCATACAACGCGGCCTCCTGCCCCACGGCCTGCCGAATCTGCTGCTGGTGGTGCCACTTCTCGGTGTAGTCGCGGGCAATATGAAACCAGTTGGTTGACTCGGCCTCGCCCGCCCAGCCTACGGCAAAGGTGGCCGGCGCTTGCGGGTCGAGCGTGGCTAGGTACTCGTAGTAAGGTGGTCCACTATGAGCTAGCAGGTCAATAAGCACGGCCGGACTCAGGCGCTGGGTGGCCGCCACCCAGCTTTGATTGAGCTGGTTGAGATAGGTTACCACATCAGCCGGAGCGGCGCTAGCGGGGCCAGGACCGGCAAAATGCCCATCGCGGAGCATCGACACGCTGCGCAAATTGCCATCGAGCAGGTGCAACGCTACATCGCGCACCCGCCAATGGCCAGCCACGGTGGGCAGCTCCCAGTCGGCGGGGTCCAAACTCCGCAGCAGTTCCAGCAAGAGGCGGTCTAGCTCCGGAAAGAGCGGCAGGGTGTCGAGAATAGCGGGCTCCATAGGTGGCCCTAAGATAGAACTGGCTGCTTAGCCGAGCCGAAACCGCACGTACTTGATGGGCACGCCCACGGCGCGGTACTTACCCTCAAAGTGCGTCTGGATGGCCTGCGCAGCGGCAAAAGCGGGGTCGGTTTCGGCGTAGAGGTCGCGAGTAGCTACCTCAATGGTGGCACCGGGCCGAGCCGCCAGCACTTCGAGGGTATAGTCATACAGACCTTCGCTGTCGGTCTTGAGTTGGGCCACGCCACTGGGCGCCAGCAGCCGCTGGTACAAGTCCAAGAAGCGCGGGGCCGTGAGGCGGCGCTTGATGTCGCGGTCGCGCGGCCGCGGGTCGGGAAAGGTAATCCAGATTTCGCTGAGCTCGCCGGGCGCAAAGTGGTCGGCAAGTTGGTGCGCCAGAATGCGCAGAAAACCTACGTTGCTGAGACCTAGGGCCTCGGCGCGGGTGCTACCCCGCCAGATGCGCTCGCCCTTAATGTCGAGGCCCAGGAAGTTTTGCTCGGGGTGCTGCTGGGCCAAACCCACGGTGTATTCGCCTTTGCCACAGCCCACTTCGAGCACCAGCGGCTGGGCGTTATGAAAGAAATCAGCGGCCCAATTGCCTGCTAAGCGGCCAAAGTTTTCTTTGCCCGGCTCGATAATGTCGGGGCGGTTGGCGTTTTCAGCAAAGCGCTGGAGTTTAATACGAGGCACGGGGCAAAAAGCGAAAATGAGCAGAAAGGCCGCAAAACTACGCCCGGCGCCTAGGTTTCAGGGCTGGGGCGGCGCGGGCGCGGTGCCACCACCTAGGTACTTGCCCACAATGACGCTGATAACGAACACGTCGTAGAAGTGTCCCACTAGGCCCAGCAAGATGGTGGCCTTGCGGGCCACATTGCTCACGGGCACAATGTCGCCGTAGCCCACGGTGAGCAGGGTAATGAAGCTAAAGTAATTGAGGGGCTGCACATTGCCCGGCCCCGACACGACATTGGCAAAAGACTGAGGCTGCCACAGGTCGATGCACACGAATAGGAACGTGCCTACCATGCCCAGCTGCACAAAGCCGCACATAGTAGCCGCCAGCAGCTCCGTTGTGACCTTATTGGTTCGCAGCACCTTGCGGAAGATGCGCAGCGTAATAGCAAAGCAGAAGATACTGTACGCCACCCCCGTAAAGCCGCGCACGGCCGGCCAGCCCCACACCTGCGCCCCGATTTCGAGCCCTAGCACCGCCAGAAGACAGCCGATGAGTAGCAGCGGCCGCTCTTCCCAAAAGACCAGCACTCCTACCGCCATATTCTGCAGCAGCAGCGTCGCAAATAGGCGCGGGTCGACGCTCGCCGGCGCCAGTCCCGAACCTAACACCAGCACCAATAAGCTCACCAGCAACAGCTTATAGCGGTGCTGCACCAGTGTGGCGTAATGACGATGCAGAAAGTTCATGGACAGAGCACGCTAGCGCGGGTCGCTAGGGCGCAAAGCTAGCCGGACTGCCCTACTCGTACAATTCGGCTACCTCGGCTACCACAAAGGTGCTGCCTCCAATAAAGACCACATCGTCGGGCCCTGCTGCGGCACGAGCCGCTGCTACCGCCGCAGGTACTGGCCCGTAGGTCTGGCCCGTAAGCCCGGCAGCCTGGGCCAGCGCCGCCAGCTCGGCGGCCGGCAGGGCGCGCGGTATGTCGGCCTGACAGAAATAATAGGTAGCCTCACGGGGCAGCAAGGCCAGCACTTTCGTCACATCCTTGTCATTGACAGTGCCAATGACCAAGTGTAAGCGCTGATGTGGCACGCGGCCCAGCTGCGCCAGCACCAGCTGTAGCCCAGCCTCATTATGGCCCGTGTCGGCTACCACCAGCGGGCGCTGCCCTAGGATGCTCCAGCGCCCACGCAAGCCCGTGAGGCGCGTCACCTCGCGCAATCCTTGGCGCAAGGCATCCTCAGTAATAGTGTAGCCCTGCATACGCAGCTCATCGAGCGCGGCCAGCACGCCGGGCAGGTTCAGCCGCTGGTAGTCGCCAAGCAAGCCCAGCGCTACGTTTTGCAAGTAGGGCTGTCCGTCGCGTAGTACATCGACAAGCTGCATACCTAGGCTGGCGGCTGGAGCTTCGCCAGCTGCCAGCTGCACTGCATAGCGCGTATCGGCAAACAGCAGCGGGCTTCCTTCCTGCTGCGCCTTTTGCTCAAAAACCGCTTTTACCTCGGGCTGACTTTGGCTCACCACCACCGGGCGGCCGGGCTTAATAATGCCCGCCTTCTCTCCCGCTATTTCGGGCAGGGTGTTGCCTAGCATAGCTTGGTGGTCGTAGCTGATATTGGTGATGAGCGACACCAGCGGCGTAATAATATTGGTGGAGTCGAGCCGCCCACCTAGGCCCACCTCCACCACGGCCACATCGACTTGCTCGGCGGCAAAGTAATCGAAGGCCAACGCCACGCACATCTCAAAAAAGGAGGGTTGAATCTCGTCGAACAAGTGGCGGTGGTTTTCGACCCAGCTCACCAGGTAGTCTGGGGCCAACTCCTGCCCGTTTATTCGAATGCGCTCGGTGAACTCACGTAGGTGTGGCGAGGTGTAGAGGCCCACTTTGTAGCCGGCGCTTTGCAGCACTGCCGCTAACATATGCGACGATGAACCCTTGCCATTTGTGCCCGCCACATGCACGCTCCGAAACTTAGCTTCGGGGTGCCCTAGGGCTGCGGCCAGCGCCTCGGTGTTGCCCAAGCCTTTCTTGAAGCCTGCAGCCCCTACCCGCTGGTACATGGGCAGTTGTGCGTACAACCAAGTTAGTGTTTCTTGATAAGTCATTTTTAATTATCAATAAAGAAGGAGCAATGAACGGCACCTGGATTTGGTCTCCAGCAGCTGTTCATTGCTCCTTTTTGGTTACTCACTTTTTCCGACTACCGCACCGAGAAACGGAAGGTATAAAAGCCTGTAGCGCCGCCCGCACCCGCATTGGTTTTTACAAAGTTGGCGTCGAGCAGCTTATCGCGGCAGAGCTTTTCTTGGGCCGGCGACACGTTGCCCGACACCTTGGTCACCGCTTCTACTTCACCGTCGCTGTTGATTTTTATCTTAAAGCGGATGACGCCAGGGTTATCGTCCACAGCCTCGACTACGGGCGTGCTGTCGAAGCGCCAGCCGCTCATTTCGAGGCCGCCCCCGCCGCCACTACCGGGGCGCGAGCCGCTGCCGCCGCTACCTGGCGCTCCATAGAGGGCCTTGGCATCGAGCGAGCCGTTGCGGTCGCCTTGGTCGCCTACGGTGCCAGGGCGGTCGCCATTACTATTGCCCGTGGGCGCATTGCTGGTGCCTGCTACCCCGTTGCCGCCGGCCGTGCCATTGGCGCTGCCCTTAGGCGTGTATAGGGCCCGGGGCTGCTCGCGGGGCTTGGGGGGCGCGGGCGTTTCGCGCACGGGCTCGACGGGCCGCGCGGGCTTCGCGACAGGTTTCTCCACGGGTGGAGCGGCCACTTCAGCGTCCTCAGCCTCGCTGGTGATTACTTTTTCCTGGGTTTCGGGTTGGGGCGCAGGGGTAGCTTCTACACGTGGCTGCACTGGCTGCGGTGTAGGGTCGGGCTGGGCTGCGGCGGGGCGCGAGTCTTCGCGGTTGGGCGAGGCGTTGGCCGCGGCCATGGTTTGCACATCGCCCGAGCCGGCCTCGTCGAGGCCATAGTTCAGCTCCACGCCATCGCCACCTAGGGTAGTTAGCGGGGGGTTGGGGCCGCTAAACTTCAAAAAGAAGCACACGAGCGCCAGCAGCAGCACGACCGCCGCCGTGATACCTAGGGCTTCGCGCCGGTGCTCTTCGGGATAGTCGAGGGCCATAGTTTGTTGTGTCATGCTGAGCTTGCGAAGCAACTTATCGCGTTCGCAATGCTCAACTACTACTTATTTATACTTAAAATCAGCGGTGACAACATGCTTCGCAAGCTCAGCATAGCAACTACGGCTTTACTATTTTCCCGCGGCTTGCTGCGACTGCGTTGCCATTACCATTTTCATCTTTAGACGGTTACCAATTTCGAGTACATCTACCAGTTTCTGCACGTTCAAACCGGCATCTACGCGCAGCACTACCGTGGGCTGGGCTTCGGCGGGCGCGTCGGCCGGGATGAGGGCCCGCAGTTCGGACTCGAGTGTAGCGGCGGTAGCAGGCTTTTTATTGACGAAGTACTCACCGGCCGCGTTGATGCTCACCGTAATGGGCTGCTTCATCACCTGCTTGCTGCTCTTGGCATTAGGCAGCAGCAGCTTGATAACGTTGGGATTCACCATCGTAGACACAATCAGGAAGAACAACATCAGGAAGAACATGATGTCGTTCATCGAGCTAGTCTCGACGTGCGAAGAAGCGTGGCGGCGGCGGGAGAGATTCACTGCGTTTGAATTATGAATTAAAAACTATGAATCATGAGTTGACCCGCTACTGCAGCAAAATCAACTCATAATTTTTAATTCATAATTCTTAATTATCCTGAAGAATGTCCATGAACTCGATGGCCGAGTTTTCCATGCGGAAAACCATGCGCTCGACCAAGATGCTGAGCCAGTGGTAGCCAATGTGGGCAATAATACCCACAATGAGGCCGGCCGCCGAGGTTACCATCTTGGTGTAAAGGCCGCCCGCAATCTGGGTAATGCCAAACTCGCCGCTGCTGCTGATAGCGTAGAAGATTTTAATAACGCCGATAATCGTACCTACGAAGCCCAGCATGGGCGCAATGCCCGCGATGATACCTAGGATGCTGATGTTCTTTTCGAGGCGGGCAATCTCAATCTTGCCTACGTTCTCGACGCTAGCCTCAATCTCGGTTATGGGCAGCCCGATGCGGCGCAGGCCCTTTTCTACCATGCGGGCCAGCGGCGACGGGTTCTGGGCGCAGTAAAGCTTGGCACCCTGCAAGTCCCCTTTCACCATCAAGGAGCGAATGCCCGTCATAAACGACTCGGGGTTGCCGCCCGCGCTACGAATAGTGAGGTAGCGCTCGGCAATGATGTAAATCGAGACGATGAGCAGTGCGAAGATGGGCAGCATTATCCAGCCCCCTTTCAGTATCAGGTCGATAAGCGAAAGGCCCGGGGCCGCGTTGGCCATGGCATTGGCGTGGGCGGCGGCCGTGTCGGTGGCTACGGTAGTGAGGGCAGGGCCGGCTTGCAGCAGAAAAACGGACATTCAGCGGGAGGGAAAGTAGGCAGTTAGCCACCAGCGACTGGCCAGTGACTTGAGAAGCGTAGTCATGGAGCAGCCAGCCGCTAGAAGGCCGGCCGCTGGCCCTGCTTAGTATGGAAATACAGACAGGCCTTTGTCAAGATGCGGGTTCTGGCGCAGCTGTGCGGCAGCGGCCAGCGCCTCGCCATAAGTAGCAAAGTCGGCGGCCGAAATGCGGTACTTATTCGTGCCGGGGAAGGGCGCGATAATCTTAGTCATGGGCGCTGGCCGGCCGGCGTGCACCACGCCCTGGCGGCCGCGTTGCGCACCAGCCAGCGAAGTGTAGGCGCCCACCACGATGTAGAAACGACCAGTCCGCGCTTTAATTGTAGGAGTCGACGAAGACGCTGCTTTGGCCGGGCTAGCCACAGCAGCGGTGGCTTTAGCTACGGCCGGAGCCACCATTAAGGCTTTGCTATCTTTCACACTCACAACAGGCTTAACAGCGGGCTTGGCCGCTGCGGCTACCGTGGGCTTAGCTACTGCCGCTACCACAGGCTTGACTGCTACTTCGGGCTTGGCAGTGGCTGGTTTTGGTGCTACCGCTGCTGGCTCAGCGGCGGGTACGGGCACAGTTTTGAGTATCACCGTTGGCATTTCAACTTTCTCTTCGAAAGCCTTCGCAATTGGTGTGGCTGGCGCGCTGAGCGGCGCGGTGGCAAAGGCAGCCTGCTGCGGCACGGGCGCGGTGCTCAACTGCTCCCAGCGGGGCAGGTAGCCTTGCCAGGCCACGGGCACCACCTGCGGATGTAGAGACAGGAAGGAGATAATCCCTGCTACTACCCCAGCAGCCAGCCCAATGATTCCCCCACGTTTGACCGCCACGACTAGGGACACACGGTTGCTGCGAGTAGCGGCCGAGCGCAGGCGTGGTACTAGCTGCGCTTGCTGCTCGCGAGCTTGGCGAGCGTCAATGACAGCGATGGGGTGCGCCGTAAGCTCGGGCAGGCCGTAGGCGGCCGCAAAAAGATTTTCGGTGCCAGTGTATTCAAACTGCAAGCCGCGGCCCGCCAACTGCCGAAACACACCAACGCCGGGCAGCTCGATACGCTGCTGGGCTTGCAACTCCTGGTGCAGCGCGGCCACGGCCTGGCGCAGCTGCTCGCGGGCCTCGGCGGCCGAGAGCCCTAGGTGCTGGCGCAGGGCATCAAGCAGCAGGCCATCGTTGCGAGTCAGGGCTTGGTTGAAGGCCACGTGGCGGGTGGGTGGGCTCAGTAGGTGCCGGCCGGCGAGTTGCACGCGGGCCGGTGCATACTCGGCCACGAGGCCCCCGAAATCCGGAATTATCACGCAGTCGTGCTCGCGGAGTAGTGGGCGCAGGTGGTCGGAAAGGTTCATTTTTTAGTGGTTAATGGTTAGTTGTTAATGGTTAATTAATGGCAGCATATCAACGGCGTTAACCATTGATAATTAACCATTAACCATTAAGGCTAAAAGCTGTAGGCGGCGCCGCCAATCACATTGATACCCTGGCTTTGATAGTTCAGGTAGCGCTGATAGTGGCGGTTGGTGAGGTTGTTCCCCATTGCAAAGATGCTGAATTTTGGGGTAATGCGGTAATCGGCGCGCAAGCTAAGGTCTACGACGGAGTTAGTTTGGCGGCTAATGACCTCCTGAACGGGGATGCCATTCACGAGGTTGGTGAGGTAGCCGATGCCGTATTTAGGCGCATAATAGTAGAGGTTGGCGCCGAGTAACAGCTTGTCGGTGGCATTGTACGTGCCGTAGAGCGTACCGATGAACGACGGCCGCCCAAACGCCTGGTTCAGGTTCTTCACGCCATAGTGGTTGAAGTCGGCCTTGAGGCCTACCCGCACCTTTTCGGCGGCACTGTAGAGCACCTCGGCATGCACGTTGGCTACGCCGATGCTTTCCTGGTCGTACACCAGGTCAAACTTGGTGGTATCGGTGAGCGAGTTGCGGTAGAAGTACAGGTTGCGCGAGCGGCTGAAGGTGGCGCGGGCCGCCACTTCGAGCCCACTGGCCGGAGCTGCCGTAAAGCCGCCATACACCGATACGCCCTGGTGGGCGTCGGCCACGGTCTGGCTGGCGCCGCGGGCTAACCAGGGATTTTCTTGCGTGAGGTCGTAGCGCGTCACGCGCTGCAAAGCGCCCCCTAGGCCACCGTAAATCTGGAGTTTCTCCGGTACCAAGGCGTAGCCAATGCGCACGGCCGGGTAGACGGCAGTCTTGGGCACGCCGTTGAGCTGGTCGGTGCTGCCGCCGGGCACGGTGTTGGGCTCACTCGAATAGCCGAAGGTGGCCCCTAGGGTCAGCGAAACGCCTGTTTTGCCGGCCAGCTCGTAGGCGGGCGTCACCTGCACAAAGTTGCGGGTGCGGCTGATGTTACTAACGGTCCCGGGAGGGGTTATAGCGGCCAGGTCTTCCTTCTCCGTGATGAACGACGCCTCGCCCTGCAAGGTCAGCTTGCTGGTTTCGCTGAGCGCGTAACCGAGCTTGCCATCCAGGAAGAAATTGCCTTCCGACGACGTGTAGGCGTCCTTCCAGTACTTGTAGCCCAGACCTAGGTCGTACTGAATGGCGGCATCGGGGGCGCGGTTGCGGGCGTAAGCCCGGGCCCCGAAGCGGTTGAAGGTTTGCTCGATGCTGCCCTTGTCGGGCGTGCTCGTGAGCTTACTGGCGTCATAGCCATAGAAGTGGTAGCGCTCGCGGCCGTAGTCGAGGCTGGCCCCTAGGGCAGCGTTGCCCTGGTACACCTCGCCGGTAAGAGCGGCGCTGCTCTGGGTAGTGGCCGAGTTGCTGCCATCGACGGGACCATTGGCCGAGCTTTGGTGGCGCAGGTCGAGGCCATAGCTATACTTCTCGTTGCGGGTCGAGTGCAGGTGGGCACGGCCGTACACGGTGCCATAGTTGCCGATGCCCAGCTTGAGGTAGTTGCCAGTGAGCAGGCTCGGGGCCTCGGGCGCGATGGGCAGCACCGGTATCGCGGTATTGAGGCGGGTGGCGGGCAACCGAAAATCGGGGTACGTGTAGGTGACCGTACGGGTGGGCTTGGGCGGCGGGGCCAACCGGATTTTCTCGAAGTTGCGCGTTGCCTCGGGCAGCGTGTTCACCCGGTCTTTCACAATCTCAATCTCGGCGTCCTGAATGGTACCCCGCGGCCGGCCGCGGCTAGGCTGGGCTTGCGCCTGGGCACCTAGGGCGGTGGCACCGCTCAGGCCAGCGGCCAGCAGTAGCGAACGCCGAACACTTACACTAAAACTTGATTTACTCACTTCTAAACGTTTCATTATACCATTTTTACGCATCGGAGGTGCTAATCAAGTTAGGGGCGGGTGCTGGGCTTGGTGACGGGAGTGCGGGCCGGTGCTTTAGGTGCGGTAGCCTTAGGTGCTGCTGGGGCCGCTTTGGCGGGAGCAGCGGGCTTAACGGGCGTGGTTTTGGCCGGCGCGGCGGGGGCCGTAGCGGGCGCGTCGTCGCTGGCGGGCAGGGCGTTGAGGCGCTGGCGAGCGCCAGCCACGATGTCCGCAACCGGGAATTTATTGTCGATAATCGAGTTCAGGGTAGCCCGCGCCTGGTAGGTGTCGCCCTGGGCGGTGTACACATCAGCCAGCAGCAAGAAGGCCTTACCCTGCCACAGTTCGTAAGCGCTATAAGCCGAATTTACCTTAAAGGCTTCCTTGATGGCCTCGTCGTATTGTTGCTGTTTAAAACGCACTTCGGCCAGCGTGTACTGGGCTTCGGCGCCGGTCACGTCGCTGGGCGCGGCCGTGACGGTAGCGGCCAATTCAGTGGCCGCCTGGTCAAGATTGCCGAGCTGGTAGTCGGCCTTGCCGAGGTAGAGCAAGGCGGTATTGGTAGCTGTGGCGGTGGCGCCGGCCAGGGTGCTGAGTTCGGTAGCGGTGCGTCGGGCGCCGGCAAAGTCGCCACTGTCATAGTAACTGCGCAGCAGCCCTAGGGTGGCGGTGGCCACCTCGCGGCGGTTCGATGAGGCGGTGCGCAGGCGACCGTAGTAGATGATGGCCTCGGGGTAATTTTTGTTTTCTAGCTCCAGGTCGGCCACGCGGCCCACGGCGCGGTTCACAAACTCGCTCTTGTTCTCCGTCACCACAGCTTTAAGCTGCGGTAGCGCGGTGGCCTTGTCGCCGGTTTTCAGGTACGAGTCGGCCAGGAAGAAGCGGGCATCCGGGGCCAGGGCATTGTCGGGGTACTGCTTGAGGTAGGCTTGCAGGCGCGGCAACGCCAGCTTGTATTTCTCGGCCAGATACAGCGATTTTGCAGCTTCAAACTCGACGCTCTCGGTAGCCTTACTGTCGGGGTTTTGGGTTTTGAAAGCGGCTAGGGCCTGGTCTACCTCCTCGGTGCGACCTAGGGCCGTTAGGCTCTCTTGGAGGCCGTACAACGCGGGCTGTGCGGCCGAGCTACGCGGGTAGTCGGCCAGCACCTTGCGGAAGTCGGCCACGGCCTTTTCCTGCTGCTCGAGGTTGGCGTAGGCCACGCCGCGGCGCTGGTAGGCATCAGCCAGCAAGGGCGAATTGGGCCGATTTTGAATGAGCCGCGTGAAGCCCTCGGCGGCTGGGGCATAGTCGCCAGCCTGAAAATCAAGCTGCGCCTGCTGAAACACGGCTTGCTCGGCATAGCGCGAGTTGGGGTTGGCCTTGAGCAGCGTCGAGAGCGTCGTGGCGGCTTCGTCTTTACGGCCGAGCAGCCCCAGGGTCACGCCCTTCTGGTAGTAGGCGTAGTCCTTGTCGGGCGCGTTGGCCTGAATGACTTTGTCGTACTGCGCCAGCGCCGACTGGTAGTCCTTGGCCACGTAGTAGGTGTCGCCCAGGCGAAGGGTGGTGTCGTAGTAGTTGGGGTCGGTGGGCTTGGCGGCGGGGTCAGCCAGGTAGGCCTTGAACTGCGGCTGGGCCTTGTCGTACTGCTTGGTGTTGTAGTAGGCGTACCCGAGGCCGTAGCGGGCCAGCTGTACGTACTGCGTCTCGTCGGCCGCCACGCCGCCTTCGCGGGCCGAGCGGGCGGCGGCGGCGTAGGCCGTGATAGCCTCGGGGTATTGCTGGCCTACCGAGTAAATTTCGCCGCGCAGCACCTGGGCGGCGGCGCGCAGGGCATCGTCCTGCGGGTACTGCAAGGACTTGTCGAGTAGTGGCAGGGCCTCAGCGTACTTGCCATCATTATACAGCATAGCGGCGCGGGCGTAGGCGATGCGCTGGTAGGTGCCGTTGAGGGTATTGCCGCGGTCCTGCACGCCGTCTAGGTAGGTCAGAGCCTGCTGGTAATCGGTCGAAGCCAGGAAGCTGTCGCTGAGTAGCTGGTCCACCAGGGGCTGGCTCTTTGAGCGCGGGTACTTCTGGCGGAAGTCCTTGAGCGCCGCAATTACGTCGGGCTGATTACCGAGCTCGTATTGCACCTGGGCGTAGCGCAGGGTGGCGTTTTCGGCCACGTCCTTTTGCAAGGTGCTCTGGCGGGCCGCGTCAAGGGCAGGGAGGGCGGCCGTTTTCTGACCGGCTTGCAGGTAGCTTAGGCCAAGGTGATAGGCGGCGTTTTGGCCCAGCGAGTCGCGGCGGGTAGCCACGGGCTTGAGGTTCGCAATGGCGTTCTTATAATCGCCCTGCTTATAATTGGCAAAGCCAATTTTGTATTGCAGGCTAGGGTCGATTTTGCCCTGGCGACCGCTGGCGTACTGGTCGAAGTACGTGCCGGCCTGCTTGTAATCTTGCTTTTGGTAATAGGCATCGCCCACCAGCAAACTCACCTCGTCGGCGCTCTGGGGCGGGGGCGTTTGCTGCAAGGCTCGGCTAGCGTAGGTTATCAGCCCATCGTAGTCGCCCTCCTTATAATAAATCTGGGTAATGAGCACCGGCACCGCGCTGCGGTACGGCTCGGTGTCGGCAGCGGCCAACAGGTCTTGGCGGGCGGCGGGGTACTCGCCGGCCTGGTAGGCCAGGTAGCCGGCATAATAGGCACTGGCCGCACGGTACGGGCCGGGCTGCTTCTTATTGCGGTCGAACAGCAGCCGCGCCTGGTCGTATTCTTTCAGCTCGTAGTGGCTGTAGGCTAGCTTAAAATCGGACTCAGCGCGCTGGTCGGCGCTGAGGTTGGCGGGCGCTACTTTAAGAAAGTAAGCACGGGCTTGGCCGTAGTTTTTTTGGTCGAAGTAAAACTTGGCCAGCTCGAAGTAGGCCACCGCCGCCCTAGGGTGCGTGGGGTGCTGCTGGGCAAAGGCCAGGATGAGGCCCTCGGCATCGGGGTGCAGCAGGTAGAGGCCGCTCACGGCGTAATAGTACTCGGCATCGGCCAGGCGCTCGAGGCGGCCGCTCACGTCGGCCGGGCCGCTCTGCTCGTTCACGCGCTGCGGCGCCTGGCGCAGGTACAGCTGGAAAGCCTGCTGGGCCGCGCCGTACTGCTGGCGGTCAAACAGGTCGAGGCCTTCCTGAAAATACCGCTCGGCGGCGGTGAACGTCTGAGTTTGCTGGGCGTGGGCGGTGGGAGAAGCCAGCGCGAGCGGCGCCGCTAGGCTGGCCGCCAGCGCGAGCCGGGGAAGTTGCTTCATGGAATAAGCGCAGCGTGAACTTGAAGGCGACCCCAACCGAGCTGCCGGGCCGCAAGTGGTCAAAAGTAGAAAGAAAATGCGGCCCAACCGAACGGGGCGCCCCTCACCCCAACGCCACCCCCTAGCGCCCTGGTATGTAGAGGCCGACTGAACGGGGCGCAGGTGAGGCAGCTTTCTAAGCTGGCGGCCGTACAAGCAAGCATTTCATTTTTTCTACATTTAATCCTGCTGTTCATGGGTTCTCTTTTCTTATTAGCCCAGCCTGGGTTGCGGGCGCGCCAAGTACGCCGGGCAGCCCTGGCGCTAAGTGTCCTGGGCCTGCTGGCCAGCTGCGACAAAAACAGCGAGCCCATCGAGGCCTCCCTGCCCGCCAAAATCACGGTGCCCCAGCAGGCGCTCTCACCCGAGGGCATTCAGTACGACCAGGCTAACCAGCGCTTTTTCGTGAGCTCGCGCACCCAGGGGCGCATCGGCACCGTGCGCGACGACAGCACCTACACTTTGTTTGCTGACGATGTCCGATTTGTATCGACCATCGGCCTGCACCTCGACGCCACCCGCCAGCGCCTGCTGGCCGCCGTGTCAGATGCTGGGGCTAACACTAATAACCGCTCGACATCTACTACGCTACGCAAACTGGCCGCGTTGGCCATTTTCAATCTTAACACAGGCGCGCTGCTCAATTACATTGACCTAGGGGCCCTGCGGCCCAACCTGCCCCACTTCGCCAACGACATTGCCGTGGACAACCAAGGCAATGCCTACATCACTGACAGCCTGTCGCCCATCATTTATAAGGTAGATGCGCAGGGCGTGGCAACAGTTTTTCTGGAAAATTCACAGCTAAGCGGGGGAACGGGCTTTGGCCTCAACGGCTTGGTATACCACCCCGATGGCTACTTACTGGTAGCCAAGTCCAACGACGGCACCCTCTATAAGGTACCACTCGCCAACCCCGCGAGCTTCACGACCGTGACCAGCACCCAGAGCTTGGTGGGGGCCGACGGGCTGCTACTATTCGACAACAATACGCTACTAGTAGTGGCAGGCAGCCAGAGCACCGTTTTCCGAATGGTCAGCAATGATGCCTGGGCCACCACCCGCCCCACTGGCAGCTTTGCCACGGGGGCCGTAAGCCCGACCACCATCACTCGCCGCATGGCCGGTATACCTTACGTGCTGTACCCGTACACGGCCACTGCGCCGCGTTTTGCCATTACCAAGGTGAATTTTTAAGCCCGCTAGGCGCGAGCGTGGTGGCGCGTTTCTCTTTAAACAGAGCTAACAAAGTCGATTCTCTCTGGCTTATAGCACGCTCAGCAAGGATTATTTAAACAAGTAAGGCCCGCTGGTAGTACCCTAGGTAGTACTGGCGGGCCTTTTATATACAATAGTTAAGAGCGCCAGGCCTTTTGCCGTAGGCTAGTCGCAGAAGAGGACCTAGGACGATGCTGGCTCCGGCTGCTACCCCGGCTACCACCTCCATATCTTGCGTTGCTACTTTTTACTTCTTGCCTTTGCCTACTCCCGTCATCCGCGTGTCGCACCTCACCAAGCGCTTTGGGGCGCAGGTGGTGGTCGATGATTTATCGTTTGAAGTAGCCGCGGGCGAAACCCTGGTGCTGCTGGGCCCCAGCGGCTGCGGCAAAACCACGCTACTCAAAACGCTGAACCGCCTCATCGAGCCTGACGGCGGCACGATAGAAATAAATGGTCGCGACGTGCGCCAGCAGAAACCCGAGGAACTGCGGCGCGGCATTGGCTACGTTATACAGCAGGTGGGGCTACTACCGCACCTCACCGTGGCTCAAAATGTGGGCGTGGTACCGAGCCTCCTAGGTCGGCCCCAGGTCGAAACGGCCGCCCGCACCACCGCGCTGCTTGACCGCCTGCACCTGCCGGCCGAGCGCTTCGGGCCTATGCTGCCGGCCGAGCTGTCGGGCGGGCAGCAGCAGCGCGTGGGCCTGGCCCGCGCCCTCGCCGCCGACCCGCCCGTGATATTGCTGGACGAGCCCTTCGGCGCGCTCGACCCCATCACACGCGCTGCAGTACGCCACGACTTTCGGGAGCTCGACGAGCTGCGCCGCAAAACAGTGGTGCTCGTGACCCACGACGTGACCGAGGCCTTCGAGCTGGCCGACCGCATCATGCTGCTTAATAATGGTAAGATTCAGCAGCTCGGGCCGCCGCGTGAGCTGCTGCTGCGCCCAGCTAGCGACTTCGTGCGCAGCTTTTTCCAGGCCGAACAATTGGCCTTGCAATTGCGCAGCATCACGCTGGCCGAGGTGCAGCCCTACCTACCGCAGTCTGGCCAACCGGCCGCCACAGCTGATGCAATTATCATCCCGTTCACTGCCAGCGTGCATGAGGCCCTGGGGCTACTGGACGCTAGTGCGGCCCCGGCCTTACGACTAACCGACCGCCCGCAGGCCATCACGCGGGGCCAGCTGCTGGCCGCCTTTGGCCAAGCCCTAGGCTAAAATTCAAGCAGTTTTTGTGACCCTGCGCGCTTTCTTCTGCGCCCTCCGCGGTAAAAAATCATCATGCACCTCCTCTCCGACCTTTTTACTTTCTGGCACGAGCAAGCCGGCAAGCTGGGCCACCAAACGCTCCAGCACGTGGCCCTCACGGCGGCCGCGCTGCTACTGGGCGTGGCTGTGGGTGGCCCCATCGGGTTATGGCTCACGAGGCAGCCGCGCTGGCAGTCTACGGTGCTAGGCGCAGCTGGCGTGCTTCAGACGGTACCTAGCATTGCGTTGTTGGGCTTTCTGATTCCATTTATGGGCATTGGGGCGAAGCCGGCCATTGTGGCGCTGCTACTGTATTCGCTACTGCCTATCATTCGCAATACGGTGGCCGGCATCCAGGGCGTGCCACCGGCCGTGGTAGAGGCGGCGCGTGGGCTAGGCTTCACCGATGGGCAGATTTTTCGCCAAGTCGAATTACCACTGGCCCTGCCCGTAATTATGGCGGGCATCCGCACGGCTACGGTTATTAATGTGGGCGTGGCCACGCTGGCCGCCTACGTGGCGGCAGGTGGGCTGGGCGAGTTCATTTTTGAAGGCATCTCGCTCAACAACCCGGTAATGATACTGGCGGGCGCCATTCCGTCGGCCGCGCTGGCACTGGCCTTCGATGCAGGACTAGGCGCGCTCGCGGCGCTATCGGCCCGGCGCCTGCGGGCAGTAGGCCTTGGGCTGCTGGTGGCGCTGCCGCTGCTAGCGGCCGGCTACTGGGGGCCGCAACTGATAGGCGCGCAGGGTGGCCGGCCGGCATTGCAGGCCGCCTTTAGCCCCGAGTTTGTGGGACGGGCCGACTGCCTGCCGGGCCTCAGCCGCATCTACGGCCTAGGTAAGCTGCCCCACGGCGTACTAGCCCCGGCCTTAGTCTACGAAGCCCTGCGCGATGGCCGCGTTGATGTCATAGACGGATACTCTACCGATGGGCGTATTCGCGCCTACGGCCTGCGGGTGCTGCGCGACGACCGCCATGCCTTGCCACCCTACTACTGCGCGCCGGTACTGCGGCCCGAGCTGCTGCGCGCCCACCCCGAGCTGGGGCCTGTGCTCGACCAGCTCAGCGGGCAGCTATCCGACTCGGCCATGACCAACCTCAACTACCAGGTCGATAATCTGCATAAAGACCCTAAGGCCGTGGCCCTAGGATGGCTGCGGCGCCGCGGCTTGCTCAAAGCCCCGCGCCCGCTGCTACCCGGCGCGCCAGAGGTGCGCCTGGGCTCTAAAATTTTTGCCGAGCAGTACATTCTACTAGAGATGTATGCAGCCCTCATCCGGGGTAATACCGACCTAGGAGTAGCCACCAAAACCGGTTTAGGGGGTACTACCATCTGCTTTGAAGCTCTGCGCGGCGGTCAGATTGATATGTACCCAGAGTATACTGGCACGGGCCTGCAAGTGCTGCTGCAGCCCTCGGCAGCGGTGCTCGACTCGCTGGGCGGACGTCCCGAGGCCGTATTTCAGTACGTGCAAGCCGAGTTTGGGCGGCGCTATGGGCTGGCGTGGCGGGCGCCGCTGGGCTTCAACAACGCTTATTGCCTACTCATGCGGCAGCAGCAAGCCTCGGAGCTGAATATAACCAGCATTTCGGACTTAGGTCGCTATTTACGGGCACGCTAGCTGATTACCAAGGTTTTACTCTCTTACCGCAAGTAGTAAAAACGCCAGGCTTACTCGCCCGGCCGGTGCGGCTTGGGGCACTGTGTGCGTCGCTACTCTCACTGCGGCTTCCTTTTTGCTAGAGCTGAGTTTACCCCGCAGCTACAGTTGAGGCTTTTTTAAGAATAGGTACACCCAACTGCCCTTACTTACTCGTAAGTGGCCAGCCGCCAGTGCGGGCTTAGGAAACACCAAAAATTAGCTGCTTGCCGCGTATTGAAGCCGCTCAACAAGCACTTACATTTGCCGGAATTTCAACGCGCTAACCTATTCTTTTCGCTTTATTCTATGTCAATTTTTACCAGTAAACTATGGGTATTTTTAGTTTGCTTGAGCGGGCTACTGCTGAGCCGGGCGCAGGCCCAGCGCTTGGCAGCTGGGCAACTGCACACGGTGGCTATTTATGCCGATGGCACCCTTTGGGCCTGGGGCGATAACACCTTCGGCCAACTCGGCACTGGGGGCGCTACCTATCAGCCTACGCCGGTAGCCATCGGCCCGGCTGCCACCACCTGGCGCAGCGTGAGTGCGGGCCAGGACTTTACGGTGGCCGTGCGCCAGGACGGCACCCTTTGGGCCTGGGGAGCCAACGGGCAAGGCCAACTCGGCGATGGTACCATTCAGGGGCATGTTACCCCCATGCCGGTAGATAATGTCACCACCTGGGTTAGTGTGAGTGCCGGTTGGCACCACGTAGTGGCTCTGCGCCAAGATGGTACTCTCTGGACTTGGGGCGATGATGGCTACGGCCAGCTCGGCACCAATGGCACCGGCAACCGACTGCGACCAACTCAAGTGGGCAGCGCCACCTGGACCAGCGTGAGTGCCAACTACCATCAAACCATAGCCATTCGGCAAGATGGCACGCTCTGGGCCTGGGGCGAAAATGGCGCAGGCCAACTCGGTACTGGCGACATTATTTCGTATAAGACGCCTCAGCCTGTTGGCACGGCCACGAGTTGGGCTAGTGTGAGTGCGGGCAACAATCACACCGTTGCTTTGCGCCGGGACGGGTCGCTTTGGGCCTGGGGCACCAATGGCCAGGGCCAGCTCGGTACTGGCGACCTCCTTTCGTATAAGACGCCCCAACCTATCGGTACAGCCACTACCTGGACTAGCGTGAGCGCCGGCAACGGCCACACCGTTGCTTTGCGCCAGGATGGCACCTTGTGGACCTGGGGCTACAACTACTACGGCCAGCTCGGCACCAACAGTACTACCAACCAGCTGCTACCCACCCAAGTAGGCACGGCCACCACTTGGCAGGCAATAGCGGCGGGCTGGTATCACACCATAGCCCAGCGCCTTGATGGCACTCTCTGGGACTGGGGTAGCAATGCCAATGGGCAACTCGGCATCGGCACTGGTATGCAGCTAGTGCCTGCTGCCCTAGCCATGCCTGGCCCCTGGCGCGCAGTGTCCTTAGGAGCTAGCCACGTGGCGGCTCTGCGCCAAGACGGCGCCCTCTTGACATGGGGTGACAATAGCGCGGGCCAACTAGGCTTGGGAGCCGGTGGCCCCGGTGCCCAACTGAACCCAACCACCATAAGCGCGGGCACTGCTTGGCAGGCCGTGGCTACCGGCCAGCTACACACCATGGCTGTGCGCCAAGACGGCTCGCTTTGGACTTGGGGCTACAATAACCAAGGGCAGCTTGGTAACGGCAATCTTGGCTCCAATCAGCCTACTCCTACCAAAATCGGCACGGTCACTACTTGGGTTAGCGTGAGCGCAGGCTGGTACCACTCGCTAGCCCTGCGCCAAGACGGCACCCTTTGGGCCTGGGGCCGCAACAGCCTAGGCCAATTAGGCAATGGCACCACCGTAGTACCATCTGAGCCTACCCAAATAGGCACGGCTACTACGTGGGTTAGCGTGAGCGCGGGCAATAACCACTCTGTAGCCCTGCGCCAGGATGGGTCGCTTTGGGCCTGGGGCGGTAATGCCAACGGCCAACTCGGCACCGGCATTAGCGATACTCTCTACCGAACTACTCCGACGCAGATAGGCAGGGCCGCCTGGACCAGCGTAGCCGCTGGCGCTACTCACACCGTGGCCGTGCGCCAGGATGGCACCCTCTGGACCTGGGGCGATAACACCTCCGGCCAGCTCGGCGATGGTACTACGCTAGCCCATGCTACTCCTAGGCAGGTGGGCAGCGGCACCACCTGGCGGGCAGTAGCGGCGGGCAACAGCCACTCTGTAGCACTGCGCCAGGATGGGTCGCTCTGGGCTTGGGGCAGCAATGCCAACGGCCAGCTTGGCACTGGTACTACTACTAGCCAGCTCTCACCAACTCCTGTTAGCGGCGGGGGTACTTGGCTGTTCGTAGCCGCCAATAGTACCAACACTGCTGCCGTGCGCGCCGATGGCACTCTGTGGCTATGGGGCTACAATGGCAGCGGCCAGTTGGCCCAGCCTAATACCAGCCTCGTGCCGCAAGCCATCGCAGGCACCCCCCTAGGTACCACGCCCAGCCAAACCCTAGCATGGCAACTAGTGCCAAACCCGGCCCACGGTCAAGTGCAGGTGCAGGGCCTCAGCGGGGCATTTACACTGCGCCTGTTCGATGGGCAGGGGCGCTTGGTGCGCACGGCCACTACACCGCAAGTTGAGTTGGCGGGCTTGGCCCCCGGCCTGTACCTGCTACACGCCACGGCCACCCGCGCCACCCGCGCACTGCGCCTAGTGGTAGAATAAACTATTTAACTGCTACCAACCAGCAAAAGCCGTTGCCAGCTATTGGCAACGGCTTTTTTGTGCGTCGGTTCGGCCGTGCTACTGCTGCGCTCGCCAACCTGCTCGGTCATTACGGAGTAGCTTTAATTAGGCATGCCGCCTAAGTTCATTCCGACTTTTTCTTTTGTTTATGCAAACAACTACTTCGCCGCCAGCCCTAGGTGCCCCCGCCTTCACTGAGCGGCGCTATGTGCTTACGCTCATCTTTGTCACTTCGCTCTTCATGTTGTGGGGCGTAGGCGTCACGATGGGCGATATTCTCAACAAGCATTTTCAAGAAGTGCTGCACGTGAGCAAGGCCGACTCAGCACTAGTACAGTTCTCGATTTTTGGGGCCTACTTCATTATGGGGCTGCCGGCGGGCTGGTTTATGAAGCGCTTTGGCTACCAAAAAGGCGTGTTGCTGGGTTTGGGACTCTACGCCCTAGGTGCCTTCTTGATGGTGCCGGCGGCCAATGCGTTGTCCTTTGGCTACTTGCGCATTGCCTTGTTTGTGTTGGCATGTGGGCTAGCCACGCTCGAGGCAGTGGCGCACCCTTTTCTCGATGGCCTTGGTGACCCTGACAGCTCCGACCGGCGCATCAACTTCGCTCACGCCATCAACGGCATTGGGGCAGTGTCGGGGCCGCTCATCGGGGGATACTTCGTGCTGCGTGGCACCCACGCGGCCGGCGACCTCACCTCCGTCAAGGTGCTGTACTCGGCCATTGGCGCCGTGGTGGGCAGCATTGGCCTGGCCTTCTTCTTTGTGAAAGTGCCGCCCCTCAACGCCGAGCACACGCCCGGCACCGCCGTGAGCGAAACCGACGAGGCGCCCACCGACCTAGGGGCCGACAAAAGCCTGTTTCAGCATAAGCATTTTGTGTGGGCTTGCGTGGCGCAGTTTTTCAACACGGCAGCCCAGGGCGGTACCTGGGCCTTTTTTATCAACTACGGCACCGAATACTTCGGCCTGAGTAACGATAAAGCGGCCTACTTTTTCTCGCTTAGCCTAGTAGGCATGATGGTGGGCCGCTTTCTGGGCACCTACCTCATGCAGTTTATCGCCCCCAACCGCCTGCTGGCGGCGGTGGCAGTGGCCAACATCGGCATGTGCCTCATAGTAGCGCAGCACTGGGGCGTGGTATCGTTTGTAGCGCTCATCCTGCTGAATTTCTTTTTCAGCATCATGTTTCCCACTATTTACAGCCTGGGGCTCAAGGACCTAGGGCGTCACAAGCAACTGGCCTCGTCGTTTATTGTGATGGGCGTGGTGGGCGCGGCGCTCTTTCCGCGGCTCATGGGCCTGGTGGCCGACCGCAGCGTGGCACAGGCTTATTACCTGCCCATTATCTGCTACATAGTGGTGTTTTTGTTCGCCGCTAAGCTCTATAAAGTAGAGAAAAAGCCGCAAGCCTACTCGCCAACTTAATCTTGTTATAAGCCAAACAATAGCGCACACAACAAGCATGCTTATAGGTCGTAATAGGCGCTGGCTTATGTGCATTACCTAGGGCGCGCGTCGCCTACTAGCCGGAGGCTACTGCAAGCGGCGTGTAACTTCGCCGCCTAGCGGGTGGGCTGACTTGCTACTTTTTATGCTTTTCGAGTTGCCGTTTTCTGTATGACTGTCAATGAGTTTTTCGACCTGTTTCTAGACGAATTACGTAGTAACCCTCAGCTTACCAGCTACTATAAAATGCTGGCCAACCCCGCCAGCTTCGAGTTTCGCAAGGCCTACGTGGTGCAGCGGCTGCATTACATCCTGAAGCACCTGCCAAGCCAGAATGCCGCCATCTGGGATTGCGGCTGTGGCTACGGCACCACGGCCATTTTTTTGGCTCTCAATGGCTACAAGGTGCACGGCACTACCCTAGAGTTTTACTACGAGCACATTGCCAAGCGCCTGCAGTACTGGAGGCAGTTTGGCGACGTATCGGGCTTTACTTACAGCTACGAAAACCTGTTTGATTCGCCCCCACCGCCAGCTTCCTACGACCACATCATCATCCAGGACACGCTGCACCACCTTGAGCCGCTGCAAGATGCGCTGCGCATTTTTCGGGAGGCCCTGCGGCCGGGCGGTGACCTCATTGTGGTGGAAGAAAACGGCGGCAACGTGGTGCAAAGCTTCAAACTGTATTTGCGCCGGGGCAATAAGCGCATCATCACTATCTATGATGAACAGCTGAAAAAGAACATTTTGCTCGGCAATGAGAACATCCGTGACCTAGCCACGTGGCGGCGCGAGTTGGCCCAGCAAGGGCTACAGATTCCGGCCCAGGAGGTGCAGTACATTCGGCTGTTTCCACCCTTTATGTTTAAATCTGACAACGTGCCGCAGCTTATGGCCCGCGAAGACCGGCTGTGGCGCACCAATTCACTGCTCAAGGAAAAGCTGTTTTTTGGGCTCAATTTCACGGCTGGGAAGGACGCCTAGGTAGCCTCACTACGCCCGAATCCGTTAGAACCGGGAAGCTGCTAGCGTGCAGCTTCCCGGTTTTTTCATGTAGCCGTGTTCCCTTTGCCATCCTCGCCCTCCCCACCCCCATGGACGCTCAGTTTCTGTTTGCCACCGGCATCGAAAACTCCAACCCTACCATCCAAAACGGCCGCCTGCGGGTGGATGAGATGGAGAAGTGCAAGCACTACCAGTTCTGGCAGAAAGACTTTGACCTGGTGCAGGAACTGGGCATTCGGTTTTTGCGCTATGGGCCGCCCATCCATACTACTTGGCTGGGCGTGGGCAAGTACGACTGGAGTTTCGCCGATGCCACTTTTCAAGACCTAAAGCGGCGCAACATCATGCCCATCGTGGATTTGTGCCACTTTGGGGTGCCCGACTGGCTGGGTAATTTTCAGAACCTAGACTTCGCCAAGCTCTTTGGTGACTACTGCCACGATTTTGCCGCGCGCTACCCGTGGGTGCAGCTCTATACGCCCGTCAATGAGATGTATATCTGCGCCGAGTTTTCGGCCCTCTACGGCTGGTGGAACGAGCAACTCGCCGACGACCGCTCGTTTGTGACGGCCCTCAAAAACATTGTGAAGGGCAACGTGCTGGCTATGCAGCGCATCCTAGAAGTGCGGGCCGATGCGCTCTTTATCCAAAGCGAGAGCAGCGAGTATTTCCACGCCGAAAACCCCGCCGCCATCAAGCCCGCCGAGCTCATGAACTCGAAGCGCTTCTTGTCGTTAGACTTGAACTACGGCCGCCGCGTGGACTCGGAGATGTACGAGTACTTGCTCGACAACGGCATGACCCGCGACGAGTACCACTTTTTCTTGGGCAACAACCTCAAGCACCAGTGCATCATGGGCAACGACTACTACCGCACCAATGAGCACCGCGTGGGGGCCGACGGCAGCACCACAGCTTCGGGCGAGGTATTTGGCTACCACGTTATTACGACCCAATACCACGACCGCTACCAGCTGCCTGTGATGCACACCGAAACCAACCTGTGGCAAGGCCCAAAAGGCGACGAGGCGGTGAACTGGCTGTGGAAAGAATGGGCCAACGTGCTGCGCGTGCGCAACGATGGCGTACCCATCGTGGGCTTTACCTGGTACTCGCTCACTGACCAAGTGGACTGGGACACTGCCCTGCGCGAAAACCACGGCACAGTGAACCCCCTAGGGCTCTACGACCTAGACCGCAACGTTCGGCCCGTGGGCACGGCCTATAAGCAGCTCATTGAGGACTGGCGCCAAGTGCTACCCGCCCAGAGCGCCTGCCTGCAAATACCCCTAGTAATGCCCCACGAGGCCGATGAGCCCTGGGCCCTGCAGCAACGCGAGCGGGCCCGCCGCACCCGCCGCGACCCCGATACCAAGGCCATGAATGCCGCCCAGCCCGAAATTCATTAATTGGCTTTGCTTGCAAAAACGCCTGTCATGCAGAGCGCAGCGAAGCATCTCGCGTGGCGCACTACCCTCAAAACACCAGGATTTACTGCACCACGCGAGATGCTTCGCTGCGCTCTGCATGACCAACGTCCTAAATTTTCCCCTTTGACAAAATGCGTTTCCAAGACAAAGTAGCCATTGTGACGGGCGGGGCCGCTGGCATCGGCCTGGCCATTGCCAAGCGCCTGGCCAGCGAGGGCGCCCGGCTGGTACTGGCCGACATCAACCAGGCTGCCCTTGATGCGGCAGTGCCACAGGTGCAGCAGGCGGGTGCGCCCGGCGTGTGGCCCAGCGTGTGCAATGTAGCCGACGAAAACCAAGTCATTGCCACTGTGCAGGGCGCGCTGGCCCAGTTTGGCCGCCTCGATGTGGTAGTCAACAATGCTGGGCTAATGCAATTCAAGGCCTTGGAGCAGCTCACTGGCGACGACTGGCTGCGGATACTAAACGTGGACCTCCTAGGTGCCTTTTATTTCACCAAGCAGGCGTTTTTGCATATGAAGCCGGGCGGCAACGTAGTGAACGTATCGAGCATTCACGCCGTGGAGACCGAGGCACTAGTGGCACCCTACGCTGCGGCCAAAGCCGCCGTGCTGTCGCTCACGCGCTCGTCGGCGATAGAGGGCAAGCCCAAGGGGCTGCGCATCAACGCGGTGCTGCCGGGCGCCATCGACACGCCTATGCTGTGGGACAACCCAAATGTGAAGTCGGGCGTCGAAAAAATCAACCCCAACGACGTGGGCAAGCCCGAAGACGTGGCTGCTACCATTGCCTATCTAGCCTCCGACGATGCCGCGTTTGTGCAGGGCGCCGAGGTGCGGGTAGATGGCGGCCGGCTGGATAATTTGTAGAGTTGGCAATTGGGGACAGCTTCCGGCTTTTTAGCAAGTTGCAGCCGTCCCTAGGTCACTTGATGGGTCATAGTAATGATATAACCTCGGGCGTAGCGCAACCGTAAGTCGGCAGAAATATCATTTTCTCGCTGTTTTTATGGAAACTTCTCCGCTTCGCACCGCCGCTGCTAACTGGTGGGTGTATCTGCTGGCCGGCATCGGGCTGTTTGGGCTAGGCATTTGGGTATTCAATAGTCCAGGCGCGGCTTTTTTGGGGCTAACTATCTACTTTGCGGCCCTCATCTTATTTAATGGCGTGGCTAACACCATCTTCTCGCTTAGCAACCGGACGCGGCTGCGCGGCTGGGGCTGGCTGCTGGCCCTGGGTCTCGCCGAAATTCTGTTTGGCTTCTACCTACTGAGCCAGCCGGTGGTGGCGGCGGGCACGCTAGCTTTTGTCATTGGTTTTTGGCTGCTGCTACGCAGCGGCTCCACGGTGGCCAATGCCTTTGCGCTGCGCCGCCTGGGCTACCGCAACTGGGGCTGGACGCTGGCACTGGGGCTACTGGGCGTGATGCTGGCCTTTTTGGTGCTCGGCAACCCGGCCATTGGGGTGCTGGGGGCTACTACTTGGCTAGCCATCGCGCTGCTGGTGCTGGGCGTGGCCGCCTTTGTGCTAGGGCTGCGGCTGCGGCAGGCAGCACACCACTAGGCTGCTGTATTACAGCTATTACAAAAGCGGCAGGTGGGTAGCGTGGCTACCCGCCTGCCGCTTTTGTATACCCAGCGCACTTGCTTTTAGCGACCTGTTTAGTTGGCCCTGGCGCGTACGGCCAGCCTAGCTGCTTATTTTGCCCACATGAAGTATTGTCTGCTGGCTGCCCTTTTGCCTTTCTGCGCCCACGCGCAAGAGGACGCTCCTTGGACGCAGTTTAGCGTGCAGGCGCACGGCGAAACTCGCTATGGCTACCGCGATGCCAACGGACGCGTGCGCATCCCGGCCAAGTTTAACGACTTGACCAATGCTCGCACTTTTCGCCACATCATGGCTGTGAGCGAGAGTATGTTGAGCCAAGACTACTACCTGCTCAAAAATGGCCGCAAGGTCGGCCGCGACAGCGTATTCGTGTTCGACTTTCGGTTTGACTGCGAAAGTGAGGGTAAAATATTATTTCGGGATACGCGCAAAGACCGGGTTGGCTTTCTCAATGCCCAGGGCAAAGCGGTGATTCCGGCTATTTATAATTTTGCCCTGCCTTTTCACAATGGCTTGGCGGTGGCTCTCATCGGGGCTAAACGAAGCTGCAGCGACCATAGTGCCGACACGCTCAACTGCGAGCACCTAGGCTGGTCTGGCGGCCAGAAAGTGCTGCTGAATGAGCGCAACGAAGTCCTGGTAAACAACCTAAACACTGAGCCGACGGGCAGCGGCCACCTCAATTGGTACTCCTTGAAAGTAAACGACCCTACTCCCGACACGGCTACCACCGTTACTCTAGGAGCGGTAAACGGCGACCGCTACACATTCACGGACTACGAAAAGGAGTTTAAGGTTTGGCTTTATAACGTATTTGTGCCGGCAGTGCGGCGCGGCGATGTGGCGCAGGTTAGCGCGCTTTGCTTTACGGACCTTGCCGTGGCACGGCCCTTTCGAGGCTGGCCTCACTTCACGCCAGCCACCTTTGTTGCTAAGTATCAGCACTCAGTTTTGGGCCCTAGGTTGGGCACGCTCCAACGAGGGGCGCCGGGCGTAGCCATTTTTGCCGATGACCTGAACACGTTTATTTTCGAAAGCCGCGATTTCCAGCCTTTTCTAACAGATTGCGGCGAGCATTTCAGGGAAAAATACCCGATTTTCAATATGGTATTGACGTACCCAGTCCAGCCGGCAAATGCGCCGATTGACAACCAGGAGCATTTCACGTTCATTCGCACTGCAAGCGGCTACCGCTTATTCAGCATGTCGCTTTAGGGAGTAGGCCCTGGCTCGGTTTTTGGTACCGTGCCCACCAATCCGCAACCTCTGCCTAGGTCCTTGTTACTTTGGCAGCATGAAGCACTCCCTGCTGGCTGCGGCCTTCGCCCTGCCCCTCGCCTGCCTCGCGCAAAAATCGGCTCCCGAAAACCTCGTGCAGTATGCCCACCCGCTGGTGGGCACCGCCAAGATGGGCCACACCTACCCTGGTGCCACGGTGCCCTTCGGGGCGGTGCAGCTCTCGCCCGATACCGACACGCTGAGCTACGAGCAAAACGGCAAGTACAACCCCGACATTTATAGTTACTGCGCGGGGTATCAGTACAAAGACCCCACTATTGTGGGCTTTAGCCACACGCACTTCAGCGGCACGGGGCACTCTGACCTAGGCGATTTTTTGGTGATGCCCACCACCGGCACGCTCCAGCTTAACCCCGGCACCGCCGACAAGCCCCTAGGTGGCTACCGCTCGGCCTACTCGCACCAGACCGAGGTAGCCGAGCCGGCTTACTACAAAGTGCGGCTGGCTGACAATGATATTCTGGCCGAACTGACGGCCACCACGCGGGTCGGCGTGCATCAGTACACGTTTCCAAAGGCCGACGAATCGCACATTATTTTGGATTTGATGGCCGGGATTTACAATTATCCTGGCAAAAATACCTGGACGTTTGTGCGGGTTGAAAACGACTCGCTCGTAACCGGCTACCGCCAAACTAATGGCTGGGGCCGCACCCGTGTGGTGTACTTCGCACTCAGCTTTTCTAAACCCTTCAAGAGTTACGGTAGCCGCAACTACGACCAGAAGCAGCCCTACCGCGGCTTCTGGGGCCGCTTCGACCAAAACCACAACTGGCCCGACCTCGCTGCGCACCAGCTGCGGATGCACTTTGACTTTGGCGCCACGCAGGCCGGCCAACAGGTGAAGCTGAAAATGGCCCTCTCACCCGTGAGCACCGCCGGCGCGCTGGCTAACCTCCGCGCCGAAGCGCCGGGCTGGGACTTCGCCGACTACAAGCGAAAAGGCCAGGCGATGTGGCAGCAGGAACTGAGCAAAATCGCCATTACGTCGCCGAAGCGGGTTGATAAGGAGAACTTCTACACAGCCATGTACCACGCTTTCACCGGCGTAACTACCTACCAAGACACCGACGGCCAGTACCGCGGGCTTGACCAGAACAACCACCAGGCCAAGGACTTCACCAACTACACCACCTTCTCGCTTTGGGATACCTACCGCGCCCTGCACCCGCTTTATAACCTCGTGCAACCGAAGCGCAACGCCGACATGGCCCAAAGCATGCTCATGCACTTCGACCAGAGCGCCGAGCACATGCTGCCCGTGTGGAGCCACTACGCCAACGAAAACTGGTGCATGATAGGCTACCACTCGGTGCCCGTGGTGTGCGATGCCATCGTGCTCGGCAACGCGCCCTTCGACCAAAACAAGGCCCTCGACGCCTGCGTGACCACCGCACGCCAGCGCTGGTACGACGGCCTAGGTCTCTACATGGACAAAGGCTACGTACCCGAAGACAAGAGCGGCGCCTCGGTGTCGAAGACGCTAGAATACGCCTTTGATGATTATTGCATCGCGCAGGCAGCCAAGAAGTTGAGCCGCGCCGATATCGAGAAGGAGTTCAGCCAGCGCGCCACCAACTGGCAGAATGTGTATGACGCCCGCATCGGCTTCATGCGCCCGCGCCTAGCCGATGGCACGTTCCGCCAAAAGTTTGACGTGCTGACTACCAGCGACCCCGGCTACATCGAGGGCAATGCCTGGAACTACAGCCTCTATGTGCCCCACGACCCGGCCGGCCTCATTGCCAAAATGGGCGGCAACAAGCGCTTCGTGCCGCACCTCGATTCTCTTTTCACGATGAACCTGCCCGACAAGTTCTTTGCTGAAACTGAGGACATCACCCGCGACGGTATCATCGGCAACTACGTGCACGGCAACGAGCCCGCCCACCACGCTGCCTACCTCTATAACTGGACCGACCAGCCCTACAAAACGCAGCCCCGCATTCGCATGATTCTGAATAAGATGTATCACCAGGGCGCCGACGGCCTCGGTGGCAACGACGACTGCGGCCAGATGTCGGCCTGGTATATCTTCTCGGCCCTGGGCTTCTACCCCGTGGCCCCCGCCTCGGGCGAATATGCCCTAGGTAGCCCCGCCGTGCACGGCGCCGTGCTACAAGTCGGCGAAGGCAAAACCTTCACCGTAACCGTTAAAAACCAATCGGATAAAAATGTCTACGTGCAGTCGGCCAAGCTGAACGGCAAGCTGCTGACGCGGCCCTTCCTACCCGTGAGCGAGGTGCGCCAGGGCGGCACCCTGGAGTTTGTAATGGGCAGCAAGCCAGTGCGGAAGTAATTTTTCACTTGCGGCACATCATATGCCAACGAATAATGATGAAATACTGAAAGTGCTTAAAGCTGCTTTAAAAGGCACTTATTTCACCAAATTCACCTATTATGTAACCGCCTTTGAGTGTGAGTTGCTAAACGATACACTAGGTATCAGCGCTGATTTTATGTTCAGCGAACTTGAGCTTGAAGACAAATCCGAATGGAATAAATGGGTTAAGTCATACCCATTTAATATCGATAATTTTAATGGGCCAGAAGAACCTACCAGAGTCTTTTTAATGGGCTTGCTAACGCAGGTAAGTATTCAAGATATAGAGGAAGAAAATGAGGGCACCTTAATTATTGTCTTTCAAAATAATATGAGAATTAGGCTTCAAGGAGAAGATGAAATGGCTGATAATTCTTGGAATCTGAAATTCAGAAATGCAGCTGGCGAAGAAATTGGAAACTGCAATTGCTCCTTTAATGAAATGTTTTTGACTGTAAATGACGAGTTACTGAGTAAGCTTGCCTAAATCATTAGAAACAGAAAAAGCCACGGTTTGCGCCGTGGCTTTTTTGTTTTCATAAACTCAGAAAGATGGGAAGCAGCTATTCGTTAGTGGTGGGCAGGCCGCTTGATGTAGGGCGCGTATCCCGGGTATTTTTTTGCACGGCAATGGCGCCAAACAGGGCTAGCAAAAAGGCCATACCGTAGAAGCCTTTTTCGCTGAGCGTCAGGGTAGCGTTCCAGAGACCGACCAGCAGCAGTAGGATGGGCAGCAGCGTGGCAAACCAAGCCAAGCCGTAATAAAGGCCCGTTACAGGTATTCGCTCTAGGCGGTCGCGCACGGTCTTTTGGAGCGAGATGGCGGCAAACAGCCCGAACATGAGCACGGTGAAGTAGTACCCCTTTTCATTGAGCGCCATCGTGGCGTTCCAGAGACCTAAGACGAAGCCAGCCATGCCCATGAGCAGGGCAAGCCACGAAGCGGCGATGAAGGCGGCGGAGGTACGAGCGGTGGTTACGGCAGCAGGAGTCATGGTTGAGGTTGGTTGGGCTTGAAGTATGGCTCAAAAGTAGAAGGCACCTACAAGGGGCAGAAAGCTGACTTACTGATTTGTTAGACTTTTTAAAACCAATAGTAATTTTCAATTCCAATTCTAACACATTGATTATAAACATAAAATCAACAGCATATACTGACTTTGACAAGTCTGTGTTTTGTAAGCAAAATCGGCTATTTGTGGTCCACCGCCGCACCTCACCAGCGCGCTAGCAGCAATTGAGAGTCGCGAGCAGCTATGCACAGAAGTGTGTAGGCCGCTCCGGTAGCAGCCTAAGGCAGCCGCAGTAGCTTTACTTTACCTCCTACTTATTTCAGCTATGCCTCATTCTCCCCTGCGCGTCCTAGTTGTCGGCTGCGGCAACATGGGCGCCTCCCACGCCACGGCCTACCACACCCTAGAGGGGTTTGAGCTGGTCGGCCTCGTCTCGACGGGCCAGAGCAAGCACGTGCTCAACGCCCAGCTAGGTGGTGGGTATGCAGTGTTCGACGATTATACAGAGGCACTGGCCCGCACCCAGCCCGACGCGGTGTGCATCTCTACCTACCCTGACACCCACGAGGCGTTCGCGGTGCAGGCGCTGGCCGCGGGGTGCCACGTATTTCTGGAAAAGCCGCTGGCCACTACCCTAGCCGGGGCCGAGCGGGTAGTAGCGGCGGCGCGGCAAGCGGGTAGGCAGCTGCTAGTGGGCTACATCTTGCGGGTGCATCCGTCGTGGGCGCGGTTTGTAGAAGAGGCCCGGCACCTAGGCAAGCCGCTGGTGATGCGCCTGAACCTGAACCAACAAAGCCACGGCCGCATGTGGACCGTGCACCGCAATCTGCTGCAATCGCTGAGCCCCATCGTGGATTGCGGCGTGCACTACCTCGACGTGATGTGCCAGATGACGCGCGCACGGCCCGTCTGGGTATCGGCCATCGGGGCGCGCCTCACGGAGGATATTCCGGCCGGGCAATACAACTACGGCCAGCTGCAAATCCGCTTCGACGATGGGTCGGTAGGCTGGTATGAGGCAGGCTGGGGGCCGATGATGAGCGAAACGGCTTTCTTCGTGAAAGACGTGGTGGGGCCCCTAGGTAGCGTATCCATTACGGCGCGGCACGCGGGGGCAGCCGGCAACTCGGCCAACGTGGCGGCCCATACCCAAACCGAGGCACTGCGCATCCACCACGCCCGCCTGACTGCCGACGACGCCTTCGCCGAGCCCGATACCTGGATAAACCTCGCCGACGAGCCCGACCACCAGGAGCTGTGCAACCGCGAGCAGCGTTGGTTTTTGCAAGCCATTCGCGAGCATCTCGACCTGAGCGAGCACCTGGCCGATGCCGTCAATAGCCTCCGCATTGCGCTGGCCTGCGATGAGAGCGTGCGCACCGGCGAGGTAGTACGGCTGTGAGGCGGCGTGAGACCCCACTCACGCCTAGGTAAAGTCCAGTGTGTTGCTTACGTGGTTACATTCGCAGCCGCTGGTCAGCGCCGAGTGGCCTGCTTGCTATCATTCTTTCAATACCCATTCCTTTAATGCATTTCCCCATTCGCACGCTCTTACCGGCCCTAGGGGCTGCCCTGCTGCTCGCCAGCTGCCAGGGCAACACGAGCACCTCTGACACCGCCACCACCGGCCAGCCTGCCGAAGCCGCGCCCACCGACACAGCCAGCGTGCCCACGCCCAACGATGGCATTACGCCCGCGCTACTGGCTCAGCACATCAAGGTACTCGCCTCGGATGAATTTGAGGGACGGCGGCCATTCACCAAGGGCGAGGAGAAGGCCACGGCCTACCTAGCCGCCGAGTTCAAGAAGCTGGGCCTCAAGCCGGGCCCCGGCGGCAGCTACTTTCAGCCAGTGCCGCTAGTTGAGATTGCGGGTACGCCCGACTCCACGGCGACCATTGCAGGCAAGGGCAAAAGCTTGACGCTGAAGTACCGCACCGACTATATGTTCTTGACCGAGCGCGAGAAGCCGACCGTTGAAATCAAAAGCTCGCCGCTGGTATTTGCCGGCTACGGCGTAACGGCGCCCGAGTATAAGTGGGACGACTACGCCGGCCTCGACGTGAAGGGCAAGACCGTGGTGGTGCTCATCAACGACCCCGGCAACGCAGGCAATGACACGACCATGTTCAAGGGCAAGGAAATGACCTACTACGGCCGTTGGATGTATAAGTACGAAGAGGCCGCCCGCCACGGCGCCACCGGCCTACTCATCATCCACGACACCAAGCCCGCCGCCTACCCCTGGACCGTGGTGCAAAGCAGCAACGGCGGCGCCAAGCTGCACCCCACCACCCCCGACCACGGCGCCAGCAAAGTGGCCCTCGAAGGCTGGATGACCCTCGACGCGGCCAAACGCATGTTCGAAGCCGCCGGCCAGAACTACGACGCCCTCTACGCGGCGGCCAACAAGCCCGGTTTCAAAGGCCAAGACCTAGGACTGAACCTGACGACCACGCTGCACAATAAAATCACTTATAAAACATCCAAGAACGTGGTGGCCGTGCTGCCCGGCACCACCCGCCCGCAGGAGTACATCATCTATTCGGCGCACTGGGACCACCTGGGCATCGGCCCGGCCGTGAAGGGCGACAGCATCTACAACGGCGCCCTTGACAATGCCAGCGGCTGCGCCGGTCTGCTGGCCATCGCCACCGCCTTCCAGCAAGCCAAGGAAAAACCCCAGCGCAGCGTCGTGTTCCTGGCCGTAACCGGTGAGGAGCAGGGCCTCCTAGGGTCGGCCTACTACGCCGAACACCCGCTGTACCCGGTCAAGAACACGGTAGCTGACATCAACATGGACGAGCTGTTGGCCTTCGGGCCTATGCGCGACCTGACCATCACGGGCTACGGGCAGTCGGAGCTGGATAACTACGCTCGCACCGCTGCTAAGGAGCAAAACCGCTATGTTATCCCCTATCAGCACCCCGAAACCGGCAGCTTCTATCGCTCCGACCACTTCAGCTTTGCCAAGGTGGGCATTCCGGCGCTCTACGCCAGCGGCGCCTTCGAGAGCCGCCTGCACGGCAAGGCTTTCGCCGAAAAAGAGCGCGAAGACTTCGAGGCCAATAACTACCACCAGCCTTCCGACCAGTACAATCCCAAGTGGGACCTGCGTGGCGCCGCCCAGGATGCGCGCCTGATGTTCCGCATCGGTCAGCAGCTAGCCTCCGAAACCACCTTCCCGCAGTGGAAACCTAGCTCCGAGTTCCGGGCCGTGCGCCTAAAAAGCCGGCCGCAGTAGCAAGTTTATTTTACTTGGTCGTCATGCTTCGCTGCGCGCCGCATGATGACCAACTCAGAAGAGCCCCCAGGTAGGCTTCGTACTGTAACACAGCGCGAAGCCTACCTAGGGGCTCTTTAGTTTGCTCTTTTTCGCTAGGGCGCCCTATTTCTGCGCTTGCAAGTACAGCAGCGTAGTGCGGTACGGGCGAGCGGGTGTGTACTTATCATTGATGATAAAATAGCCGCCCTTATAAGCCGCGATGCCCTCCCAGTTGTAGCTCATGTAGGGCACCGGAAACTCCCATAGCGGCTTCCAAGTGAAAGAATTACTTTTCAACTCAAGGTCTATCAGGCGGCAGTAGTTTTTGAAACCGCCGTTGTCGGCAATAAGCTTGGTGGTTGCTACGTCGGTGGCCGGCGTGCGGTACACGGCATCGTCGCCCTCGCCCTTAAAAAAGTAATTGATGGCCGTGAAGTGGTTGCCGCCCGTGGCTGTCATATCGGTGATGCGGAAGGGCACGGGGCTAACCGGCACCGGGCGGGGCGGGCGCTGGCTGCGCCCCGCCGAGGGCTTGACTTCGTACGCGTAGTTCTGGCGCGGGAAGTAATTATACTCAAAAAAGGCAACTACACGCTCGTTTACGTTGGCCATGGCCTCAAAACCAGCGTTATAGATGTGCGAGCCATCGGTGGCTACAGGCTTGGCCAGCGGCACTAGGAATGTCGTATCCAGCTCCACAGCGGTAGCGCCTAGGTGGCCTTTCAGCAAGTAGCAGTTGGCCGAGGGTGTGGCCGTTTCGACCGAAAAATAGGCTGCGTCTTTGGTGAGCAGCATGGCTTCTAGGCCCTCGTAGCGCTGCCCTAGGGCCGTCATCTTGGCCCGCAGCCGGGCCAGGTTGGTGATAGGTAGCTTCTGGTAGGGCAAGACATAGGCGGTGTCCGCTAGCTTGCGGTCGAGGTCAGCGAGCGCCACGGTGTAGAGCTTGGCTTCAGCCTTGTCTTGCAGTCGGCTTTCCGATAGCAAAAACAGCTTGTCCTGAGCGATATACAAGCCCGAAAATTGATTATCGTAGTACGCTAGCTCCTTAGGCAAGGAGAGCGAGCGAACGTCGAACTGGCGCTGCTGCGCCACGGCGGAGAAAAAACAACTGCTCAAAAACAGCGTTGCCAAGTACTTCATGATGCTTAAAAACGATGCGGCCGGCCAAACCACGAAGGTAGCAGCTGGCTCGGGCAGCCCCGCCAAAGCCCCGCCGCAAGCATCACTCACGACGGGGCTTTTGAAGTTGCACGGTGGCCTAGGCTAGGCCTCGTTTTCAGCCAGCTTTTTCAAGCGGTCGTAGGTCTTTTGCGATAGCGTATACTGGCGCTCCACAGCTTGCCGCACGGTGCCAGTAAGTGTCTGGTCGGCCAAGGCTTCTTTGTATGCTTTCAGGGCCCACTCCTCGCCAAAAATGTTAGCGCCGAGAATAGTCTTTTCGTCGCGGCCAGTTACGGCGGCTTGGGCGTCCATCCAGGCGCGGTATAGCTTGCCCTTCAGAGTAGTAGAATCTTCGCGCTCGCCGCCCTCACGGGTCAGGTGGGTATTGAGGTCAGTAGCAAACTGCTGGCTCTGGCTCACGAGCTGCTTGTAGTAGCCGCGCAGCTCGGCATCGTGGCTTTCGGCCACCGCCCGCTTGTAACCTTCAATTCGGTCATTTACAAAGTATAGCAGCTCATCGAGCGTAGCAGCTTCGGGGCTGGGCTTGTTTTTTTTGCGAGTGGCTAGGTAGGCAATGCCGAGGGCCAGCAAGGCGCCGCCCACTAGTTTGCGCGCAGTGCCCGGCTTTTTTGCCTTAGCAGCTACCTGCCCCGACCCACTGCCCTGGGTGGCAGCTGACTTTGGCGAGGCGATAGTTTTCTGATAGTTGATTTCTGCTTGCGTGGAAGCGGCGGAGGAAGGGGTGGCTTGGCTCATCAGTAAGAAAGAATGTGAATACATTCAATGCTTACGCCATTCACAACCAGCTTGTTAGGTGGAGCTTACTTTAAAGATAGCCGTCGTTCAACTAAAAAAGCCCCGCTGAGCATGGCTAATAACCACACCCAGCGGAGCTTGTATGCAGCGGGCCGCTTAGCTTACTTCTGCTCGGTAGCAAGCTCTTTTAAACGCTTGTAGGTCTGCTGCGACTTCGCAAACTGCTGCTGCACAGCCTCGCGGATGGCTCCTTTGAGCGCCTTGCGGCGTAGCGCCTTTTTGTAGGCTTTGAGAGCCCAACGCTCGCCGTAGATGTTAGCGGCCAAAATGGTTTTCTCATTGCGGGCCGTTACTACAGCTTGGGCATCCATTAGCTTGCGGTAGAGCTTGCCTTTCAGCGTAGTACCGGTTTCGCGGTGGCCACCCTTCTTAGTAAGGTAGTCGTTGAGAATGTTGGCAAACTGCTGGCTCTGGCCTACCAGCTGCTGGTAGTAGCTTCTCAACTGGGTGTCTTTGCTCTCGGCTACGGCCCGCTTGTAGCCTTCGATGCGGTCGTTTACGAAGAGAAGAAGCTGGTCCAGCGCTTTAGCAGCGCGCTTGGCTTTACCTTTTTTTTTTGGTGCGATGAGCAGGGCTAGGCCAGCTACAATCAGCGCGCCGCCCACTACTTTCTGGGTCGTCGAAAGCTTTTTGTAGGCGTCTACCGTTTTGTCGCTAGCTTCCTTGATGGTGTCGGGCACGTTACCAAGCAGTTCCTTGCTTTTGTCAGCAGCTTCTGCGTAAAGGTCTTTGGCTTTGCCAGTCAAGTCCTTGGCTTTGTCGGCGGCAGTATCATACAGGCCTTTTGCCTTGTCAGCCGCGTCGCCGTACAAGTCTTTGGCCTTATCGGCAGTGTCGCTATATACGTCTTTGGCTTTGTCAGCAGCTTCGTTGTACAGGTCTTTAGCCTTGTCGGCAGCGTCAGAAGCGAATTCGGGCGATTTCATATTACTAGGTGTCAGGTTGGGGTAAAAACACGTATTCTACGGTAAGTACTATCCGCACGTTGGTAAATGAGTGCCTTTTTACTGCTTTTTTTAACGTTTCACTTCTGCTTCATGCGCTACGCTTGTTTGCTGCCGACTTAAAAATCGGCGTAATCTTGGGTGCCAGTGAGTTGCGCCCACCGGGCCGACAAAAACTTGGCATAAGCCAATGGCATCAGGCCGTAGGCACCTAGGGCATAGCCATCATTGACCTCCACTACCAGCGTAGCGCCGGCCGTGGTCACGCCCACATCGAGCGCGAAAGCGGCGGGTGCTTCGGGCAAATAAGCAGTCAACGCGGCTTCTACTACAGCCGGGTCGAAGTGCGCCCTCCAGTCGCCTTTGTAGGGCCGGGCATCCAAAATGCGGCCGTAGCGCACAAAGCAGCGCCACTCAGCCCGAAACTGCACTGGCTCGGCGCACCACACAGGTGTGTCCTGGTGCTGGTCACCGCAGCCCACGAGGTCGCCCACGCGGCGTACCAGCACGCCCGTAAATTTTTTGGCATCGTGCATGGGCTTCACAAACACTGGCCAGCTTTCTGGGTGCGCCGCCACGGCATTGATGGTGCTGGGCCATAAGCGCCGCCCTAGGTACGGGTGCAGCGCCTCGGGGTAGCCCAACTCGGCGGGTACGGCCAGGCCTAGCGACCGCAAGCCAGCTCGCACGGCCGCGATGTGGCCCACCACTATCTCGTCGGGCGCGTGGTCGCGCACGGGTGCATCATCGGTATAGGGCAGTATTTCCCAGCCCATTTGCTGGAAGCCATCCAGTGCTAGGTAATTATTGACGCTCTGGGGCCAGCCTTGGCGGTCGAAGTGAATGTGGGCGCGCATACGAATAAGACTACGGGGCCGCAAAAATGCAGCAGAAAGCCCCGCAAGACGCGCCACAAGAAAGGGCTCGTCCTGCGGGGCTTGCAGGTAGCTAGGTTGCTACTAACCTAGCATCGTTTGCTTGTTTTTAGCGCGCTTGTAGAGGTAAGCAGCGCCGGCGGCCAGCAGGGCGCCACTCAATATTTTATGCTTGGAGGAGAAGCTACGATTCTCGGTGTTGTCTTCGGCGTTGCGGCGGCCAAATAGGCTGGATAGCATGCCCCCTAGGGTGCCGCTTGGTTGGTTATCGCTCATGAGTGAAAGCAGGTTGAAGGGTGAATACCCGCTTTCTACGCACCTAGGGCCGGCCGCGTTACCCCACCGCCGCCACCGGCACGGGGTGCAGAATGAGCCACACCAGCTCGCGCAAGATTTCGCCCTCGTCCATGCTGCCGCTCTCGATGCCCTTGCTCTGCGCATCGGCCCGGCGAATGAGGTGAATCAAATCTATGGTGCGCTCGGGGCTGAACTGCCGCTGGGCCAACTGATACTCCTTTTGAGCAAATTTATTGATACCCATTTTCTGCATATCGCTGTCCGACGGGTTGTTACCGACCTGGTGCAGCATCAGCAGCCGGGTGAAGAAGTTGAAGAGCAGCGTCAGATTCGGGATAAGCGGATTGGCCTTGGGGTTGGCGGCGAAGTGCGTCAGGATACGGTTGGCCTTCAGCACGTCACGGTGCACCAAGGCCCGTTGCAACTCAAAGATGTTGTACTCCTTGCTAATGCCCACCATGCGCTGCACTAGGTCTTCGTCGATGGCCTGGCCCTGCTTCACATTGAGCAGCAGCTTGTTTACTTCGTTGGCTAGGCGCCCTAGGTCGGCCCCGATGTACTCGGCCAGCATCGCCGTGGCGCCGGGCGTAATCTGTTGCTTGCGGCTGCGCACGTAGCCTCCCAGCCACTGCGGTATCTGGTTGTCGTAGAGCTTTTTGCTTGTCATCAGGGCCACGCCAGGGGCGGCGGCCAGCAGCTTGCCCAGCTTCTTGCGGCTGTCGAGGGTTTTGTGCTTGTAGCACAGTACCAGCACAGTGCTAGCCAGCGGGTTTTTGAGGTAGGCTTCGAGAAATGGCCAGGCTTTTTCGCTTTCTAGGTCGGCCACGGCCTGCGCTTCTTTCACAATGACCACTGAGTAATCGCTCATCATCGGAAAGCGCCTGGCTTGCCCCAGAATGCCCGCCGCATCGGTATCCTTGCCGTAGAGCACCGTTTGGTTGAAGCTGCGCTCGCTTTCGGGCAGCACCGAGCTCTCAAGCGCATCGGCCACCGTATCAATAAAATACGGCTCCTCGCCCTGCAAAAAATACACCGGCTGAAACTGCCGCTGCTGCACGGCTTTCAGAATGGCGTCGGCGTCTTGTATCAAGTAGGTATTAGAAATTATAAACTATAAATTGACTCTGGCGCAACGCAAAAGCCGGAATACGAAATTACGGCTTGGGCTACCTTTGCCCATGCGGCGCGGCCTCCCCGCCCCTGGAGCCCATTCATAATTCATAATTTCTGATTCATAATTGGATTTACTAACTGAACTCCGCTGGCGCGGTATGTACCACGATGCCATGCCCGGCACCGCCGAGCACCTGGCCAGCGCCGCGCCCGTGTCGGGCTACATCGGCTTTGACCCTACTGCGGCTTCGCTACACATCGGCAACCTAGCCACCATCATGCTACTCGTGCACTTGCAGCGCGCTGGCCACCGCCCAGTGGCGCTGGTGGGCGGCGCCACCGGCATGATAGGCGACCCCAGCGGCAAGTCAGCTGAGCGCAATTTTCTGGATGAAAACGCCCTGCGCGTCAATCAGGCCGGTATTCGCGCCCAGCTCGAAAAATTCCTAGACTTCAACGACTCGCCCACCGGCGCAGTGCTCGTCAATAACTATGATTGGTTCAAGGAGTTTGGCTACTTGCAGTTTCTGCGCGAGATAGGCAAGCACCTTACCGTCAACTACATGATGGCCAAGGATTCGGTAAAGCGCCGCATCAACCCGGCCGAGGGCGACACGGCCGACGGCCTCAGCTACACTGAGTTTAGCTACCAGTTGCTGCAAGGTTACGACTTCGTGCACCTATACAAAACGCTGGGCTGCACCCTGCAAATGGGCGCCAGCGACCAGTGGGGCAATATCACGACCGGCACCGAGTTGCTACGCCGTATGACCGACGGCGAGGGCAAGGCCTACGCCCTTACCGGCAAGCTCATCACCAAGGCCGACGGCACCAAGTACGGCAAGTCGGAAACTGGTACCGTGTGGCTCGACCCCAACCTGACCTCGCCCTACCAGTTCTACCAGTTCTTTCTACGCTCCGAAGACGTTGACGCGCCGCGTCTTATCCGCGTTTTTACCTTGCTTACGCAGGAAGAAATCGAAGCCATCGAAGCTGAGCACGCTCAAAACCCCGGCCTCAAAACCTTGCAGAAGGCCCTGGCCAAAGACGTAACTATCCGGGTGCATTCGGAAGAAGCGTACAAGATAGCCGTAGCTACTTCCGAAGTACTTTTCGGCGGCGGCGACCTAGCAGCACTCGATGAAGCGACACTAGTTGGCGTATTTACGGGCCTGCCGCACCTGCGCGTGCCCCGCGCCGACACGGCCGACCTCAACGTGGCCGTGCTCCTCAGCGAAACTACCAACCAGCAGATTCTGCCTTCGCGCGGCGAAGTGCGCAAGCTGGTAAAAGCCAATGGCTTGTCGGTGAACGGCACCAAGCTAGCCTCGCCCGATGTGCTAGTGGCTGAGTTGCCGCTGCTGCACGACAAGTATTTGGTTGTGAAGAAAGGCAAAAGCTACTACCTAGTAGAATTGACCTAACCAGTAATGCAGCCCTTTTAACCTACCCTAGGTCCACGAAAAAGCCCCGCTGAGTAGCGGGGCTTTTTCATATTGCGTCCGGCCACAAAATCCGACGAATCCAAAAAATCCGCCGAATTTGTGGTTACGACATTACTTCTTCTTAGCAGGAGCGGCTTTCTTAGCGGCCGGAGCGGCTTTAGCAGGAGCAGCTTTAGCGGCTGGGGCAGCAGCACCGTCCTTCGACGAATTCTTCTGGTTCTGCACTTCCAGGCGGATTTCCTGAGCCATGTTTTTCAGGTCCTGCATGCCTTTGCGCACGCGGGTGCCAGCAGCGGCATTGCCTTTGTCATACGACTTTTCGAAGTCGTCTTCCAGCGAGGTAACAAGGTCCTTGAGTTTGTTGAAAGGATTAGCCATGAAATTGGTTGGCGTTTGGGTGAGAAAAGAAAAATTGTGCTTACGCGGCCCTAATATACAGGCACTTTCTACGCGGGCAAGCTTTTGAGGTTTTTCTTAAAACCGCCTTTCTGGGCCGCTAGGGCCATTTTTTCCTTTGGTGTGATGAGTTCGTGAGCGCAATTGGCTATTTTTGACTTCGAAAAGTACAAATCAAAAGCGCCGGCGCCTCTTTCGAGCCGCCGGCGCTTGCCGTAAACCACCGCCGTAGCGGCCGCCCTAGGTGGTGGCGGGCTGCTTGCTGTAGAGTCCTTTGTCGAGTTTGGCCGCAATGGCCTCAAAAGCTGTAATTGTAGCGTCTACGTCGGCCAGCGTGTGCACCGCCGTCGGAATGAGACGCAACATAATCACGCCTTTGGGCACGACCGGATAAACGACAATGGAGCAGAAAATGCCGTGATTCTCACGCAAATCGAACGTGAGCGCCGTAGCATCAGGAATCTGCCCGTTGAGGAACACCGGCGTAACCGGCGACTCGGTAGTACCGATGTTGAAGCCCTTCTCGCGCAGACCGCTTTGCAGCGCACGCACGATGGTCCAGAGGTTTTCGCGGTACTCGGGGTGGTTGCGAATCAGCTCTAGGCGCTTCAGGGCACCGATTACGAGCGGCATGGGCAGCGATTTAGCAAAAATCTGGCTGCGCATGTTATAACGCAAATATTCAATAACGCCTTCGGGGCCGGCCACGAACGCGCCAATGCTAGCCATGCTCTTGGCGAAGGTGTAAAAAATCAGGTCTACACCCTCTTGTACGCCCAAATGCTCAGCCGTGCCTGCGCCAGTGGGCCCTAGGGTGCCAAAGCCGTGAGCATCATCCACGAAGATGCGGAAGTTGTATTTCTCTTTCAGCTTCACGATTTCGCGCAGCTTGCCGAGGTTACCGCTCATGCCAAACATGCCTTCGGTAATCACCAGAATGCCGCCGCCCGTTTCGTCGGTGAGGCGCTTGGCGCGCTCCAGCTGCTTTTCTAGGTTCTCGATGTCATTGTGCGGAAACACGAAGCGCTTGCCCTGGTGCAGGCGCACACCGTCTATGATGCAGGCATGCGACTCGGCGTCGTACACAATGGCATCGTGGCGGCTCACCAGCGAGTCGATGATGCTGACCACACCCTGGTAGCCAAAGTTGAGCAGCAGCGCGCTGGGCTTCTGCACAAACTCGGCAAGCTCATTTTCGAGCTGCTCGTGCAGCGTCGAGTTGCCGCTCATGATACGGGCGCCCATGGGATAAGCCATGCCGTAGTCGGAAGCACCGTCAATATCGGCCTGGCGCACTTCGGGGTGGTTGGCCAGCCCTAGGTAGTTATTTAGGCTCCAGGTGAGCACTTCTTTCCCGCGAAACTGCATGCGGGGCTTAATCTCGCCTTCGAGCTTAGGAAACGTGAAGTAGCCGTGGGCGTAGTGCGAGTGCGAGCCCAGTGGGCCTCGATTGGCCGTAACGCGGTCGAAAATATCCACTGAAAAACTTGGGGGATAAGGTAAAAAGAGCGAAGCCGACGAGCCCGGGTGGCCCCGCCGGCGCATTAGTCAATTTGCAAAGATAGCCCAGCCCCGGCGATGTGCATAATTTGGGCATCGGCGCAATGCTGGTGTAGGGGCTTTTAGCGTAAGGCCGGCCGCCAGGGTTTTCTTTGCAGTGCGTAGCGCCGACGTTTCATTCGCGAGTGCTTCGTATTGCCCCTTATCGTCGCGGATTGAAAGTCCGCGCTACTTCCCACCCTTGCATGAAAAAAATAGCTAAGCTCCTGGTTGCCAATCGTGGCGAAATTGCGCTGCGCGTGCTGCGCTCGGCCCGCGAAATGGGCATCGCCACGGTAGCCATCTACTCAGAGGCCGACCGCCTCTCGCCCCACGTGCGCTACGCCGACGAGGCTGTGTGCGTGGGCCCGCCCGCTTCGGCCCAGAGCTACCTGCGGGGCGACAAGATTATTGAGATTTGCAAAGACCTAGGCGTCGATGCCATTCACCCCGGCTATGGCTTTCTATCAGAAAATGCCGGTTTTGCCCGCGCCGTGCGCGAAGCAGGGCTGATTTTCGTTGGCCCTAGCCCCGAGGCAATGGACCTGATGGGTGATAAGCTTTCGGCCAAGCAAACGGTGAAAGCCTATAATATTCCGCTGGTGCCAGGCACCGACGAAGCTATTTCTGACGTGGAAGTGGCCAAGCAAATTGCCCAGGAAGTTGGCTTTCCGATTCTGATAAAAGCTTCGGCCGGCGGCGGTGGCAAGGGCATGCGCCTAGTGCACCGCGCCGACGAGTTTGAGGAGCAGATGCAGTTGGCCATCAACGAGGCCGTGTCAGCGTTTGGCGACGGGGCCGTGTTTATCGAGAAGTTCGTGACCGGGCCGCGCCACATCGAAATTCAGGTCCTAGGCGACGAGCACGGCAACATCGTGCATTTGTTTGAGCGTGAGTGCTCAATTCAGCGCCGCCACCAGAAGGTAATTGAGGAAGCGCCGTCGTCCGTACTCACGCCTGAGCTGCGGGCCGAGATGGGCCGCTGCGCCGTGGAAGTGGCCCGCGCCTGCCAGTACGCCGGGGCCGGCACCGTGGAGTTTTTGCTCGACGACCAGCACCGCTTCTACTTCCTCGAAATGAATACGCGTCTACAAGTAGAGCACCCCGTCACGGAAATGATAACGGGCCTTGACTTGGTAAAAGAGCAAATCCGGGTCGCCGAGGGCCAGCCCCTGCCCTTCCGCCAGGAAGACCTAGCCATCAACGGCCACGCCCTAGAGCTGCGTGTGTACGCCGAGGACCCGCAAAACAACTTCCTGCCTGACATCGGACGCCTTGCCACCTACGTGCGCCCCCAAGGGCCCAGCGTGCGCGTCGATGATGGCTTCGAGCAAGGCATGGATATTCCAATTTATTACGACCCCATGATTGCCAAGCTGGTAGCCTACGGGGCCACCCGCCAGGAGGCCATCGAGCGGATGCTGCGTGCCATTGCTGAGTACCAGATTACGGGCATCGAAACCACGCTGCCCTTCGGCACTTTCGTGCTCAAGCACCCAGCTTTTGTGAGCGGTAATTTTGATACAAACTTTATCCGCGACCATTTCAGCCCCGCCGTGCTGGCCCCCGGCACGCCCGACGAAGGCACCGCGCAGGTAGCCGCCGCCCTGGTAGCGATGCTGCTGAACGAAAAGAAACCCGCCGCGCCGGTAGCAGCTGGCGAAGCTGCGGAGGCCACAGCTTCGGGCTGGCGGCGTAATCGTCTAGGTGTGCGGTAGCTTATACCCTCACGCACGGCAGATGTGGCTAACGTACCCCTACTGTGCGTGAGGGTTACTACGTGATAATTGTGTAACGCTTGTACCAGGTGGTAACGCGCACTAAGCGCCAGCCTTGGCGCGTAAAAAGCAATCGATTTACTACCACTCGGATTTGTTCATTGCCTTCAAGCTTCACTTCTTCGGGAGCAGGAAAGCGGCCGCCGTCGGCAGCGGCAGCGGGGCCAGGCTCGACTACCAGGCGCGTTATCGACTTATCAAATGAAAAATACCGCGGCATTATTTGGTCAGCATATCCTTGTAATAGCAACGAGTCAGGGCTGCTTTGCCGATAATCTTGCGTTACATAGGCTTGCGGCCAAAACTGCTCAAACAGCTTCACATTGTTTTGGATAAGCAAAATCAATTGTCCCGCCGACAAGCTCAAGTCAGGAATTTCCTTCAATAAATCTTTAGAGGCTTGACCGTCCCGATTAAGGTCAACTGCAGTTTCAGCCATTGCCGATACTAAGCGGTACTTGCCATGAAACTGGTCATGTAGCGCGGCCGTGTCTTCGTTAGGCTCGGTAGTGCTTTTTTGACAACTGCCTAAAGCCGCAGCGGTAAGTGCGAGAGCTAACAGTTTTCTCATAAGTTTCGAGTTCGGTATAAGACAAAGCTATACCAGCAGCCGCTAGCACATTCTTATTTCATCTTTCAAGTTGGGCGCCTGCGGTACTCTCCACGTTTGACAGGCGCGTGAACTTCTCCACAGGAGCTTCTACCAGCGGTAAGCAGCTAATTTCGTAATGTTTCTTATTGCTTACTACCTATAGCCGCTACCACTGCCGCTTGCTATTTCTGCCTTCATGCTCGACCAGGTTCGCCAGTTCATTCAAGAATATCAACTTTTTAATCTTACCACCGATACCGTGCTGGTGGCCGTTAGCGGCGGACTCGACTCGGTGGTGCTGCTCGATGTGCTGCACCGCCTAGGGGTGCAAGTAGCAGTGGCGCACTGCCACTTTGGGCTGCGCGGCGAGGAGGCCGACGCCGACGAGCAGTTTGTGCGTAAGCTGGCCAAGCAGTACGATGCGCCCTACTTCGTCGAGTTTTTCCAGACTAAAGCCTTCGCCGAGCAGGAGCACATTTCGACCCAAATGGCCGCTCGGCTGCTGCGCTACCGCTGGTTTGAGGCGGTGCGCGAGCGTGAGGGACTGGCCGTGATTGCTACGGCCCACCACCAGCGCGACGCGGCCGAGACTATGCTGCTCAACCTCACCCACGGCACTGGGCTGGCGGGGCTGCACGGCATTCAAGCCAAAAACGGGCACGTGGTGCGCCCACTGTTGCCCTGCGCGAAAGATGACCTCTACGACTATGTGGTCGAAAACCGCCTCATCTGGCGCGAAGATGCTAGCAACGACAGCCCCGTGTACCAGCGCAACCGCCTGCGCCAGCAGGTGCTGCCCGTGCTGCGCGAGATTAATCCCAACCTCGACAACACCCTAGGTATCACCGCCGAGCGCGTGGGCGGGGCCGAGGAAATCGTGCGCCGCTATGTAGCCGATACCGCCGCCGAAGCTCGCCGCGATGAGCCCGAGGCCACCTACCTCAGCATTGCCACGCTGCAAAAAACGGCTGCCACAGCGCTGGTGCTGCACGAGCTACTGCGGCCGTTCGGCTTCTCGTATCTGGTAGTAAAGGACATCGTGGCTGCCTTTCATGCGCCGGCCGGGCGGCAGTTCGATTCGCCCACGCACCGCTTGGTAAAGGACCGCGACCAGCTCGTTATCACGCCCCGCTCGCTGGCTGGCTTCGGCACGTTTCAGCTGGCAGCAGGGCAAACGGAGCTGCGTGCCGATGGCGTGCGTCTCACAGCGGAATTACTGGAAATCGACCCCAGCACGTTTGATATTCCGAAGGGCAAAGGCTCGACGGCGCTTGATGCGGATAAGTTGAAGTTTCCGCTCACGCTGCGCAAGTGGCAGGAGGGCGACACCTTTATGCCCCTAGGGCTCAAGGGGAAGAAGAAGCTGAGCGACTTTCTTATTGACCAAAAAACCCCTCTCAACCTCAAAGACAACGTGCGGGTGCTAACCTCGGCCGACGGCAAAATATGCTGGGTGGTGGGCTTGCGGCCCGACGACCGCTTTAAGGTGACTGAGGAAACTGAGCGGGTGCTGGTACTGCGGCGGGGATAGCGCAGGCAGTGTGGCTGCTAGCCCTATAACAACCATCGCATTAAGACATGTCTACCAGCCAACAGTACAATTACAGCAAAGGCGGGACTATTGCTAGGTGAAGGAGCAGTCAAAAAGGCGTGCCATTGCTTCGCTAGCGAAGCAATGGCACGCCTTTTTGCTACCTCGCTTATCTCCTACGTGTGCTTAGACCGCCTGCTTACCCTAGCGCCGTACCGGCCCAGAGCTTTCGCCTCGCTTGTTGCGGGTTTTCCTCTACGTGGCTTTCAGTGGCAAAAATAAGCGTAGCTCGCGCAGGCAATTCATAGCGTGGCCAGGGGAGCAGGCCCGGCCCATTGGGGTCGTGGTGATGCGCGAAGGCTAGCCAGGCACGATGCATAGCATCGGCCAGCGACTGGGGCGCGGGTGCGTTGGAGAGGAAAATCTGCGCGGCAGGCATATCGAGCGCATTCCAGACAAACCCTAACTCTAGGGCATGAAAAGCCCCGGGGATGGGCTGCCCGCTGGGTACTTGCCAGTCGAAGCGATACATCCAGACTGGTGCGTGGGACAGTTGCCGCTCAGCTAGTTGCAGAGATGACAACCAAAATACAGTATCGGTAATAAGCTCGGCTTGCCCCTGCCGCGAGGCTGGGTACTGTCTCGCGATGGCCAGCGCCTGCTCGGGGGCCATGTAGGGCGTGAGCAGGCGCTCTAGGTGCTGGCCCGTCGCATCGGGCGGCACGAAGAGATTGCCCTCGTCGCGGTTGGTGCCAATGAGCAGGGGCAGGAAGCGCCGCGCGCCTGTTGCTAGCGCTTCGAGTGGGTGCATGGGCAGGGCCGCCACATCGAGCACCGGCTGAAAAGGCAAGCCGCCCTGAAACGTGCGCAGCAGGCGCTGGGCCGCTTGCAGCAGGGCCTCTACGGGAAGTGTACGCAGCGCGGCAGGGTCACTAACGCCTAGCTCACGCAACATGCCCTGCGCCACGAGCTTAGCCTGGGCGGGCTGCTGGAGCCGCACCGCGCCACTTTGCAAGATGGCGGCCTGAAACAAGCCTTCGGCTGCGGGCATCCCTAACAGCGCCGCGATGCTCATGGCTCCGGCCGACTCGCCAAAGACGGTAACGCGGCTAGGGTCGCCACCGAAAGCCGCAATGTTTTGCTGCACCCACCGTAGGGCAGCTATCTGGTCGAGCAGACCTAGATTATTATCGAAGGCTGGCCCTATGTCGGCTAGGTGCAGGAAACCCAGCGCGCCGAGGCGGTAGTTGAGTGTGACGACTACCACCTCGCCCTGCGCCGCAAACCGTGCGCCATCATAGAGGGGCATGCTGCCGCTCCCCGTTACAAACGAGCCGCCGTGCACCCACACCATCACCGGATACTTGCCGGGAGTAGTTGGTGACCAGACATTTAGAAAAAGACAGTCTTCGGACTGCGCCGGGGGCGGGGCCGCGTCAGGGCGCACGTTAAACCGCGATTCGAGCCCGACTGACAGCTGTGGCGCTACCGCCCCGAAGGCCGTAGCCTCGCGTACCTTGGTCCAGGGCTGCGGCGGTTGCGGAGCCCGAAACCGCCCCTCGCCCACCGGGGCTTGGGCGTAGGGCAGGCCGCGCCACACGCGCACAGGGCCTTCTTGGAGGCCGCGCACGGGGCCGTACTTCGTTTCAATAGTCAGACTCATACGCCGGGAAGAGAAAAACCCATCTTACTCCTCAGCAGCGAGCAGGGTTCGTGACAAGCTTTCGGATAGTAGTGCTACTATGCTCTACCGCACTGCCTATTTAACCTCGTAATTCGCCTCCTATCGCGAAAAAATTATCCTGGTGAGGGCGGCACCGCAAACGACATCGACTCGGATGCAATTGCGGCGCCGCCCTCACCAGGATAAATTCAGCTAGGCGTCCTTACCGGTTCACGGCCGCCATCATGGCTTCGGGATAGCGGGTGCCCGCGGCGGCACCTAGGGGCAACAATTCATCGAGGTGGCGCAGCTCGTCGGCGCTTAGCTTGATATCGGCGGCCGCCACGTTTTCCTCGAGATATTTCACGCGCTTGGTGCCCGGAATCGGGGCTAGGTCATCGCCTTGGGCCAGAACCCACGCCAAAGCCAGCTGGCCGGCCGTGACGTCTTTCAGCTTGGCTAGGTCGCGCAGGTGGTTTACCAACTTAAGATTCTTATCGAAGTTCTCGCCCTGGAAGCGGGGCGAAAAGCGGCGGTAGTCGTCGGGCGCAAAGTCCTCGAACTTCTGAATCTCGCCCGTCAAGAAACCCCGACCTAGGGGCGAGTACGGTACTAGCCCAATGCCCAACTCGCGCAGCGTGGGTAGCACATCTACCTCCACATCGCGGCTCCAGAGGCTGTATTCGGTTTGCACCGCCGTGATGGGGTGCGTGGCGTGGGCGCGCCGGATGGTCTCGGCCCCGGCCTCGCTGAGGCCTAGGAAGCGTACTTTGCCTGCCTCGATGAGGCGGCTCATCTCCCCCACGGTTTCTTCGATGGGCACTGTGGGGTCAACGCGGTGCTGGTAGTACAGGTCGATGTGGTCAACCCCTAGGCGCTTCAGCGAGCCTTCGCAGGCTTGGCGCAGGTAGTCGGGCCGGCCGCTGATGCCGCGCTTGCTCGGGTCGTTGGGGTCGCGCACAATGCCGAACTTGGTGGCCAGTTGCACACGGTCGCGGCGGGTGCGGTCTTCCTTGAAGAAGCGGCCGAGCAGCTCTTCATTGGTGTAGGGGCCGTACATGTCGGCCGTGTCCAGGAAGGTGACGCCCAGCTCGAGGGCCCGGGCCAGGGTACGCAGGCTTTCGGCGTCGTCGCGCTGGCCATAAAAATCGGACATGCCCATGCAGCCGAGGCCGAGGGCAGAAACAGTAAGGCCGGTGCGGCCGAGTTGGCGGGTTTGCATATAACTGATTGTGGGAATGAAAGCTAGCGGGTATTCGCTGGGCGCGCTAAGCCTAGCTACCGCTGTATTATACGTCCTGGGGGCACCTAGGGCGTCCTTCTTAACCGGCCCGGCCCCAAATTGTGTAGCCCGGCACGGGCCTTCCCTACCTTTGCGGCATGATAAAACTATCGTTGCCGCTCCGAGCGGCCTGCTCGCTAGTCGCCTTTGCCGTGCTGCCCAGCTGCGGCGGGGCAGGTACTTCCTCTACCCCCGCCGCTACTACCCCAGCCGGCCAGGCGCGGGCCCTCGAAGACACCCTTATGGCGCACCACGACCGCGCCATGACCCAAACCGAGCAGCTATTTGAGCTGAAAGCTAAGCTGACCGCTGCCAAGGCGCCGGCCGTGACCACTCCTATTATGGCGAAGATGCAGGCTGCCGACCAGGCCATGATGAACTGGATGCACCACTACCAGGCACCCGACAGCGCCGCCCCCGCCAGCCAGCGCCTCACCTACCTGCAAGACCAGCAGCGCCAGCTAGCCGGGGTAGAGCGCCGCCTGCGCGGGGCCATCGACTCGGCCAATGCGGCATTGCACCAACTACCAGCGGCTGGTGTTACACCTACGCCCGCCACGCCTGCTACTAAGTAGGCTGCGAGGCCAGTATTTTGCTTATTATTCTGATGCGAATCTCTGTTTTGCGGCGCGGCGTACTGCCGCTGCTCGCGGGCGCGGCACTGCTGCTGGCTAGCTGCAGCGAAGAACCCCGGCGCCTCCCCATCCTAGGTGAGCGCGACGTGCGCGAAAACCCGAAAGGCGGCCCTGCCGATACCGTTTTTGCCACGGTGCCCGCATTCCGGGCGCACGACCAGAATGGGCAGCTCGTGACCAATCAAAACTTCGCGGGCCAGGTCTACCTCACCGATTTCTTCTTTGCGACTTGCCCTGGCATTTGCCCCAAGATGAACGGCGAGCTGCTGAAAGTGTATAAGAAATATGGCCAAACGCCGGGTCTGAGCTTTGTTTCTTTCACCATCGACCCCGACCACGATAGCCTGGCCGTGCTGCGCGACTATGCCCAGCGCCTAGGTGCCCCCACCAATGCCAACTGGCGCTTTGTGCGCACCAGCAAGGACAGCGTGTTTACCTTAGCACACGGCCTCTACACGGCCGCCATGCCCGACAAAACCGCGCCCGGCGGCTTTGCGCACAATGGTACCTTCGCCCTCGTTGACGACCAGGGCCACGTGCGCGGCCTCTACGACAGCCTCAACCCCACACAGGTGCAGGCACTATTCGAAGACCTGCCCGTGCTGCTGGCCGAGGTGAAGGAGCGCCAGAAAAAAAGCTAGCGCAGTGCCCGTTATGTCCTTCCCCGCTCCCATTGCCTTGCGTTGGCTGGCTCCTGCTATGGCGCTGGGCCTTGCGCTGCTGCCCAGCTGCTTTACCAACAAGCAGCATCAGGGCGAGCGCCTCTACGTGCAGCACTGTTCTGGGTGCCACGGCGAGCAGGGCGAGGGCCTAGGGCGTCTTATTCCGCCGCTAGCGGGCTCCGACTACCTGGCGCAGCACCGAGACCAGCTGGCGTGCATTGTGCGCCAAGGGCTGCGCGGGCCTATTGTGGTCAATGGCGTGAGCTACAACCAAGTAATGCTGGGGGTGCAGGATACGGTCACCCACCGGCACCTCTCGCCCGCCCAAATTACCAACTTACTCAACTATATTGAGGGCCACTGGGGCAACCACCCCGGCCCAGCCGGCTCCCGCACCATCGCCGGCACCGAAACCGAGCTGCGCGCCTGCGGCGAGCGCTAGGGTAGCGCAGCCGCGGGCGGCTCGGCTTACATTTGCCTTCTCTTCTTCTATTCCTACCTACATGGGACTCCTCGACATTTTCAAAAACAAGCCCCAGCCTACCCCGCCCGCCGCTACGCCGTCGGCACCAGCGGAAGGCGCCTCCGCCGCTCCTAAGGCTGGTCCGCGCTACCAGGGCTCCAATTACGTAGCGCCCGCAGCCCCTGCCCCGGTGCCAGCCCCCAACCAGCAGTTTGTGCCGCCCATGCCCGAGCCGCAGGAACTGCCCGAGCTGCCCTTCCAGCCCGAAAATATTCTGGAAGAGCTGCTGCTGATTGCCTCTGTGAACGAGGCCGCCCGCCCCGACTTCTACCGTGCCCTGCTCGGCGAGGAAGTATTGCTAGTGCTGGCCCCGCAAGAGGGCCAGGAGCCCGGCGAGGCTATCTTGGAGGAAGGCCAGCAGATTCAGCTGCAAGTGCTGCAAGACAATAAGATACCTATCTTCTCGTCGGTTGCCCGCATGAGCGATGGCGGCGTCGACAACGGCCCCGTAACCTACGTGCGCCTGCCTGGCCATGCGTTCTTCAGCATGACCCAGGGCCAAGACGTAGTACTCAACCCCTTCTCGCCGGCCGGCAAGCTGCTGCCCGCCGATGAAATCGGGGCTATGCTCAGCGGCCAGCTCACGCAGCCCGGCGGCCTGCCACCCGATGCCCAGGTAACCCTCAGCCAGCCTGAGAAAATGCCCGAGGGCCTCGAAGACAGTCTGCGCGCCTTCGGTGCTACCGTGCCCACAGTGCGTGCCATCTACTTGGCTCAAATGACCCTGGCCAACGACCCCAGCCAGCCCGCCCGCTTGCTGCTAGCCTTCGACACCACCGACCAGAACCCCGAGTTCCTACCTCAGCTGGGCCCAGCCCTCGAAGGCCGCACCGGCGAGTTTCAGCACGTTGACCTCATGTTGCTGGACCTAAACTCGGATGAGGGCGTGAACCCCTATTTCAAAATGGCCGACGTGCAGCCCGTGTACATCGTGGCCTAGATTAGTTCGGCACCAGCCCTAGGGTGGCTGAGCCACCCTAGGGCAAAAAAGCTACGGCGCCCCCGCTCAAACCGGGGGCGCCGTAGCTTTTTGTTTATAATGTTGCCTAGGTGCCTAGGTGGCAGTACTAGCGAGCTAGGCAGGCACGGCTTCTGCTTCTTCCTGGCGCTGCACCACTTTGCGGAAAAGCGGCCGCAAGCCTATGTACAGTGCTGCTACTACCGGCACGGCTGCTAGCACCCACAGCATCAAGGCCCCGAGTTCGGCCCGCCACAGCAGGTGCAGCACGCTGCCCCAGCCCTCGGCGCTGGCCATCTGTTTGATTTGCTCAAACGTGAGGTTTGCTACTTGCTCACCATGGCCCAAAATGGTAGCTCCCCAGCGTAGAAAGGGCAGAAATAAAATGAGTTGCACGGGGCTGAGCAAGTGGCATACCAGCTGAATAGCTGCCACATTGAGGCGTAGCCGCAGGGCCACGGCCGTGCTTACAATCGTAGTAATACCAAACGTGGGAGCCAGCCCAAAGGCTACTCCTAACCCTACCGTGAGGGCCAAGCCACTAGGCGAAAGCCCAGCCTTGAGCAAGCTCATAAAGGGGTCGAGCAGGCGGCGCTGCACCCAGGTGCGGGGCGGCGGCTCGGGCACGGCCCGGACCCCGGTAGCTGATATGGAAGTAATGGACATGTGCGTAACTAGCGGGCCTGATAACTGTTGGCAGCAAGCGCGGCTGAGGTATCGAGCTCGGCTGCGGTCAGCGGGACCGTCTCTTTTTTACCCGCTTTGGAATAAAATGTTGTCTACCCGGCGTTAAGTTTAGTATGCCCAGTCCTGTACCCGTAGCTACCCACCCGCCTCTGCACCACCGCTCTTGGTGGGTAGAGCAGTACCTGCTGCTGCGCCGCGCCGCCCGCGAGCTTGCCGCCAACGACCCCCTGCGGCTGGGCGCGGCCACGGCGTTTTTTACGTCGTTTGCGCTGCCGCCCATCGTTATTATTTTGGTGCAACTGCTAGGCTCGGTGTACTCGGCCCGCGGTGCCCGCCTCATGCTGCTCACCAAGCTCAGCCAGCTCATTGGCTCGTCGGCAGCGGGCCTAGTAGCCCAAACGGTGCACAACGTGGCCAATGCTGGCACTAACCGGCTTATCACCTGGCTAGGGTTTGCGTTTTTAGTCTTCGTAGCTACTACGTTATTTACCGTTATTCAGCACTCGCTGAACCAGTTGTGGCACGTGCGACCTCGGCGGCAGGTGAGCCAGGTATCGGTGGCCTTGCGCGAGCGGCTGCGCTCCGGCGGCGTGCTGCTGGCCACGGCTGGGCTATCGGTACTGGCCTTTTCGGCCGACGCGGCGCTGGCTTTCTTTAGCCAGGCTATTGCGGGTTTCGACGCCACCTTTGCCTACTACCTAGTGCAGGGTCTAAATGCGGTGGTGAGCCTCTTGATTTTGGCGGTGTGGTGCGGCTATGTATTTCGCACCCTCAGTGCGGCCAAGGTGCCGTGGCGGGCCGTGCGGCGCGGAGCACTGCTCACGGCCGTACTCATTGAGGCCGGCGAGCGGGTGCTGGGCCTGCTACTGGTTTCGCGCGACCTAGGTCCTATCTATGGCCCGGCGGCTAGCTTAGTGCTGGTACTGCTCTTCGTATTCTACTCAGCCATGATTTTTTACTTCGGCGCCGCCTTCACACAAGTGTATGCCCACCACGTGGGGCTTGACATCCGGCCCAAGAAATCTGCCGTGCGCTACAAGCTAGTGAACGTGGCCGAGCAGCATGAGGAAGCAAGAAAGTAAGCTTAGATATTCTTGCTCCGCTAATCACACGCCTGCTGTGGTCCTCTACCCACTCACCTATGGCTACCTTTGCTGGATGCAAGCTGACTCTGCCACTCCGGCCACTTTCTCCGATTTCAACCTTCCGGCCCCGCTCGCGCAGGCGCTGACCGAGTTAAATTTTACCCAGCCCACGCCAGTTCAAGCACTGGTGCTGCCGCCCGTGCTGGCGGGCCAGGACGTGGCCGGCCAGGCACCCACTGGCTCGGGCAAAACGGCCGCCTATGGCCTGGGCATTTTAGCTCAAATCGACCCGGCTGCCAAGGCCGTGCAGGCCATCGTGATAGTGCCCGCCCGCGAGCTAGCCTTGCAAGTGCGCGAAGCCCTCAAGAGCCTGGGCAAGTACCTGCCTGCCCCCGGCCTGCGGGTGGCGGCCCTCTACGGCGGCCACGCTATGCGCGACGAAGTGAAGACCTTGCAGCAGACGCCGCACGTGGTAGTAGCCACGCCCGGCCGTTTGCTCGACCACCTCGAAAAGCGCAACATTATTCCCAACCAGCTTAAAGTAATGGTGCTGGACGAGGCTGATAAACTCTTGGAATTGAAGTTTCAGCAGGAAATGGCCACTATTGTAAGCCGCCTACCTAGGCGGCGGCAAACGCTGCTGTTTTCGGCCACCATGCCCGACAAGGTAATGGCCCTGGTGCGCGAGTACTTAACCCGCCCGCGCATGCTAACTGCTGAGGGCGGCTTGGTGCCCGGCGCCGCGGCCGAGGGTGGCGCGGCCGCTATGCCATCATCGCTCACCTTGCGCGGCCACGTGCTCAATGCCGTGGAGCAGAAGCCCGCTGCGCTCTACCACCTACTGCAACAGCCTGAAACGGGTCAGACGCTCATCTTCGCCAATACCCGAGAGAAGGTGCAGGAGCTAGCCCAGTTTCTGCGCGGCCGGGGCGTGGCGGCCGAAGTACTGCACGGCAAGCTACCCCAGCCCGAGCGCGACAAAGCGTTGATGAAGCTGCGCAACAACTCGGCCCAGGCCCTAGTAGCCACCGACGTGGCTGCCCGCGGCCTCGACGTGCCCGCCCTCGACACAGTTGTTCAGTACGACCTGCCGCACGACGCCGAAACCTTCCAGCACCGGGCCGGGCGCACGGCCCGAGCCGGTGCCGCTGGCACCGCTCACCTGCTCGCCACCCCACCCGAGCAAACCCGCGTGCAAGGCTGGCCCGCTGCGCAAGCCGTGACTTGGGCTCGCCTAACGCCCCCGCCCCTGCCTACCGCCAACGCCGCACGCCCGCCGCGCCCCACCACCGTTACGCTGCACATCACGGCCGGTAAAAAGCATAAAGTCAGCGCTCACGACTTAGTTGGCGCTATCGTCAACGTAGGCGGGCTGGCCCGCGAAGACGTGGGCCGCATCGAGGTATTCGACTTCTATTCCTACGTAGCAGTGCCGCGCAAGCAAGCTACCGACGTGCTAGAGCGCCTAAACGGCGCCAAGGTTAAGGGCGTGAAAGTGCGCGTGACAGACGTGCCGTAGCCACAACCTCAGTGCTCCGCACACCCTAGGTGGTAGTTTGCGTATGCTATAAGCTCACGTCACTTCATCTCGCCTTTTTCCGATGCTGCTCGCCATTCTGCTTCCGCCACTGTCGATGATAATCAACGGCCATATCCTCAAGGGTATCCTGTGCTTTATTTTGCAGGTCACCCTTATTGGCTGGATTCCGGCTGCCATTTGGGCGGTGGTGTCGCGCAGCCAAGACCTAGCCGAGAAGCGCCACCAAGAAACCCTGCGTGTACTGGCCGAGCAGGGTCGCGCCTAGGTCAATTCTGCTACCATTTTACTCCCTGCGTGCCCGCCGCCTTACCTAGTCAGCTCCTTTTTATTTGCAGCCAGAACCGCTGGCGCAGTCTCACCGCCGAGCGGCTTTTCGACGGGCACCCCGAGGTGCAGGCACGCTCGGCAGGTACCGAGCCGGGCGCCCGGGTGCGGGTGGCGGCGGGGCACCTAGGGTGGGCCGACGTCATATTTGTGATGGAGAAGAAGCACGCCGACCGCCTGCGCGCCAAATTCCGGGACGAACTGCGGGGTAAAGCGTTAGTTAACCTGCGCATTCCTGACGACTATCAGTTTCAGGATGCTGCGCTCGTGGCATTACTGCGCGAGCGGCTCCACACCTACTTCGGGACCGACATCTTGCACGCGCCGTAGCGGGCGCGCCGTGTACTTTTGCCTCCCTATGGAATTTACCGTTGGTCAGATTGCCCAGGTGGTGGGCGGCACCGTGGAAGGCGACGCAGCCGCCACCGTGTCGAGCCTGGCAAAAATCGAAGAAGCCGGCCCCGGCGCCCTAGCATTTTTGGCAAATGCCAAATACGAGCAGTTTCTCTACACTACCGCCGCTACGGCCGTCATTATCAGCCCCGAGCTGCCGCTGCGCCAGTCAGTAGCCGCCGCGCTCATTCGGGTGGCCGACCCCTACTCGGCATTTACCAAGCTGCTGGAGTTTTACCAGCAAGCCACGCGCTTTAGCCGGCGCGGCGTGGAAGAGCCCAGCTTTATAGGCGCTAGCTCTACTATTGGCGGCGGGCACTACCGCGGAGCTTTTTCTTACGTGGGTGAGGGCTGCGTACTGGGCGAAAACGTGCTAATCTTCCCCCACGCCTACATCGGCGACCGGGTGCACATCGGCGACAATACCATCATCCACGCTGGCGCCAAGATTTACGCCGACACTGCTATTGGGAAGCGCTGCGTTATCAAGGCCGGCGCGGTGGTGGGCTCCGATGGCTTTGGCTTTGCTCCCCAAACCGATGGCTCCTACAAGGCCATTCCACAGATTGGCCAGGTAATCTTGGAAGACGATGTGAGCATCGGAGCCAATGCTACCGTTGATTGCGCCACGATGGGCTCAACACTTATCCGTCAAGGCGTTAAGATTGACAACCTAGTGCAGATTGCGCACAATGTCGAGATTGGCCGCCACACCGTCATTGCGGCCCAAACCGGTGTTTCGGGCTCTACTAAGGTGGGCGACTACTGCGTGCTGGCGGGGCAGGTAGGCTTAGTAGGCCACATCTCCCTGGCCAACCGCACCACCATCACGGCGCAAAGCGGCGTGCAAAAGTCTACCAAAACTGAAGGCCAGATTTTACAAGGCTACCCGGCTATCGGCCTTAAGGAAAACCAGCGCGCCACGGCCGTCTACCGCCGCCTGCCCGAGTTGGAGCGCCGCCTCATCGCCCTCGAAAAAAGTCAGCCAGCGCCGGAAAAGGGTTAGCTTTGCAGTTGAGTTGAGCTGCTAGCCACTAGCTGTTAGCCAATAGTCTCTTCCAATAGTACAGTACTTTCTAAAAGCTAACAGCTAAGAGCCAGCAGCTAAGAGCCACTTACAGGCTCCCGCCAGATAATGAACGATAAACAACACACCATTAAGGCCCCCGTGACAGTGCGGGGCATTGGGCTGCACACCGGCGTGGAGGCCACCATGACCTTTTGCCCCGCGCCAGTGGGCCACGGCTACAAGTTTCAGCGCACCGACCTGCCCGGCCAGCCCATCGTGGATGCCGACGTAGACAACGTGGTAGACCTCTCGCGCGGTACGACCATCGAGCAAAACGGCGCCCGCATCAACACCGTGGAGCACACCCTAGCGGCCCTAGTAGGCTTGCAGCTCGACAACGTGCTCATTCAGCTTTCCGGCCCCGAGCCGCCCATCATGGATGGTTCGTCGGCCGAGTTTATCAAGGCGCTGCACACCGTGGGCTTTGAGGAGCAGAATGCGCTGCGCAACTACTACGAAATACCAGACACGATTCGCTACATTGACAACGCCCGCGGTGTAGAAATAGCGGCCTTGCCGCTGGCCGACTATCGCCTCACGGTAATGGTCGATTATAACTCGCCGGTCCTAGGTTCGCAGCACGCTACGCTCACCGACATCAACCAGTTTGAGAGCGAAATTTCGTCGTCGCGCACTTTCTGCTTCCTGCACGAACTGGAATACCTCTACAAATCGAACCTTATCAAGGGCGGTGACCTAAGCAACGCTATCGTGGTGGTAGACCGCGCCGTGGGCGAGCACGAGCTCGACGAGCTAGCCGCTATGCTGGGCAAGCCCAAGGTATCGGTGAAGAAAGAGGGCATTCTGAACAACGTGGACCTGCGCCACAAAAACGAGCCCGCCCGCCACAAGCTGCTCGACATCGTGGGCGACCTCGCCCTGGTGGGCCGCCCGCTGAAGGGGCAAATCTTGGCTGCCCGGCCTGGCCACGCGGCCAACGTGGCGTTTGCCAAGAAAATCAAGAAGAAGATGCTGGAAGACAAAACCAGCCCGGTGCCGGTGTACGACCCCGCTCGCGAGCCGGTAATGGACATCAACCGCATCATGCAGGTGCTGCCCCACCGCTATCCCTTCCTGCTGCTCGACAAAGTCATTCACTTGGATAGCCAAATGGTGACGGCCGTAAAAAATATTACGATGAACGAGCCGTTCTTCCAGGGTCACTTTCCCGGCAACCCCGTGATGCCGGGGGTGCTGCAGATTGAAGCCATGGCCCAAACGGGCGGCATCTTGGTAATGAACACTGTACCTGACCCCGAAAACTACTGGCAGTATTTCCTAGGTATCGAAAATGCCCGCTTCCGCAAGAAAGTGCTGCCTGGCGATACCGTTATTTTCCACTGCCAGCTCACGGCCCCCATCAAGCGCGGCATTGCCAAGATGAAAGGCCAAGCCTTTGTGAACGGCAAAGTGGTGTGCGATGCTGAAATGAGCGCCGCCATCGTCCGCAAAGACAACGTTTAGGTTAAGCTATTAGCTGATAGCTGTTAGCTATTAGCTTCTTTTCTCCCACCAGAATAGGCTAGCAGCTAGCTGCTATTAGCCAACAGCTACACAAAGGATGATTTCTCCCCTCGCCCATATCCACCCCGCTGCCCGGCTTGCGCCGGGGGTTACCGTTGAGCCGTTCAGTACTATTTACGGCGACGTGGAGATTGGCGAAAACACTTGGATTGGCCCCAACGTGACTATCATGGATGGCGCACGCATTGGGGCGCACTGCCAAATATTCCCGGGGGCAGTGGTAGCGGGCATTCCGCAGGATTTGAAATTTGCGGGTGAGGTAACTACTGCTGAGATAGGCGATTATACCGTGCTGCGCGAATGCGTAACCGTGAACCGCGGCACGGTAGAACAGGGCCGCACGGTGGTGGGCAGCCACTGCCTGCTGCAGGCTTACGTGCACATTGCCCACGACTGCCTGGTGGGCAGCCACTGCGTCATTTCAAATGCGACTCAGATGGCGGGCCACGTGCAAGTCGGTGATTGGGCCATTATAGGCGGCACTTCGGCTATTCATCAGTTCACCAATATTGGCGCGCATGCCTTCATTGCGGGGGGCTCGCTGGTGCGCTCCGACGTGCCGCCCTTCGTGAAGGCCGCTCGCGAGCCACTCACCTACGCTGGGGTCAACTCGGTGGGCATGAGCCGCCGGGGCTTTAGCGAGGCGCAGGTGCACCAAATACATGAGCTCTACCGCATTCTCTACCTGAGTGGCCTAGGTATGCAAGACGCCCTCACGCGCATCGAATCCGAAATAGCTCCTTCGGCCGAGCGCGACTTGGTGGTGAGCTTCGTGCAAGCTGCCGAGCGCGGTATCATCAAGGGCCCCGGCCGCCGCAAGAGCGAAGAAGGTGCAGATTGAGGCCCAAGGGCTAGGCCGTCGCTACGGCCGCCAATGGATTTTTAAGGAGCTGAGCCACGTTTTTCGGCCCGGCACGGCCACAGCCGTGCTCGGGCCCAATGGCGCAGGCAAGAGCACACTGCTCAGTATTTTGGCGGGGCAGTTGCTGCCTACCAATGGGCAAGTGCACTACACCCTAGGGGGCCAGGCGCTTCCCGTAGCTGAGGTACCGCGCCAGCTAGCCTACTGCGCACCGTACCTCGACTTGCCCGAAGATTTCACCTTGCTAGAGTTGCTGGCGTTTCACACGCGTCTCAAGCCCCTGCAGCCGGGCCTAACGACGGCTGGCTTAGTCGAACTGATGTATTTGGAGAAAGCGCGGCACCAGCCGGTGCGCGAGTTTTCGTCGGGCATGAAGCAACGACTCAAACTCGGATTGGCCCTCTATGCTGCCACGCCACTTTTGCTGCTCGACGAGCCTACCACTAACCTCGATGCCACGGGCGCGGCTTGGTACCTAGAGCATGTGGCGCGCGTGCGCTCCTCTGAGCGCTTAGTTATTGTCTCGTCAAACGTGCCGGCCGAATATGCTTTTTGTGAGGAGCAGGTACGCATTACCGACTATCAATCCTAAAGCGCAGTTATCGCTAGGTAATGGTTCGACCCATTACTAAAGAGGCTTTATACATTTAGCTACGCTTTAAGCACTTCATGATAGTTGCTTGCTCTAAAGCATTTTAAATACGTGATATTACTTCACCGGCTACCCAGCCGTAGCCGGTAGTATGCCGCTACCCAGCTAGCAGCATCTCGGCTGGCGGCAGGCAAGGGCCGCACATGCACATCCGTGCTAAGCTGCCGCTGGTCGTGTGCACCTGCATACACGCGCACGCCTAGGCCGCTGGTAGCGGGCGCCTGCTGCACAAAGCGATTGGTGCCAGCGCCCCCATCGAGCCACACCGCAAAGCCCGGTGCCAAGTGCCCCCGCAACTCAAACTGGTCGTTGCCGCCTAGGCCATAGATGCGTAGCCGACGTGTAAGGGCTACGTCGTAGAGCTGCTCACCGAGGAGGCTGTCGGCACGCGCCGGGCGCAGCGCCCACACCTGCAAGCGCAAGCGCCCGGGGCCGGCGGCCTCTACTACAAACCGCTCGGCCGCATCAGTACCAATCACGGCGGCATCTACTTGCAGGGCGCGGTAGTAGCGGGCAGCTGCGGCCGGCAGTAGGCTCCGCCGCACCCGCAGGGCCGGCAGTAGCTCGCGCGTCATAAGCGGGCGCACTTCGGGCGGCACTGTCCGTAGTGCCTGGGCATACACGGAGTCAGTCAGCCGGCGGGCCAGTGAATCGGCTTCGGCCCGGAAAACTGCTTCGGGCAGCAGAGCCAGTACCGTTTCGTCGAGGGGCCGGGCTGTGACGGTAAGCGGGTCGACTTGGGCCAGCGTTGGAGCGGCATCGAATGTTTGATAGCGGGGCCGTACCCACGATAAGGCCCGCGTGAGCCAGCCATCATCGAAGCGGAAGAAAGCTTGGTCGCGGTCGCGCGGAATAGGCCGAAACTCAAGGTCACTTCCGGTGGCGAAAGCGGCCCAGCGCCACTGGTCGGCGCGGCGGCTCCAGTCGCCCACCAAGATGTCGAGCAGCCGGGCGCGCAGGTAAGCGCGGGCCGCTACCCGGGCGGTGGGCCGGGCAAGCACAGTGCGCAGCATTTGTTCCGAGCCCGTTACCAAGCGTGAGCCCCCAAAGCTTGGGGCATGCGTTTGATTGCGAGCGGGGCGCTCTTCTAGTAAGTATAGCGCGGGTTGAAACTGGGTCCGAAAATCACCCAGCACCGTATCCGGCAGCAGGTATACCAAGCGTGGATTGGTGTGGTACACGCCCGCCGCTTCGGCCAGCACCGCCGCGATATAGGCCCCGTAGGGTGGCGCGGCGCAGGTTTGGTCGCGCAAAACGGGGGCTACCAAGCGACTCATACCTGTATTTAAACTACGACTCAAGTCCTTGTCAACTGAGCGCAGCACAAAGGTGCGGCCGTCGGCGGTGTTCAGACGCAGTGTATTAGTTTGAAAACTGCCCCCTACCTGCACGGGCAGCAGCTTAGCGGCCCCTAGGCGGAGCACGGGGGCCGTTACGGGCGTAGCCCATAGCTGGCGGTAGTGCCGCCCCCACAGCTGTTGCCACCACTGGCTGCGCTGGGCGTAATGCGCCCCCGCTGCCACCCGCACCCACGCCGAGTCAGGCCCGAATACTGGGCGGCTTGCGGAGCCAACTGAGGCGGCGGGCTCGCTGCACGCCGCCAACAGCAGCGTGCCTACAAACGCACCCAGCAACGCTAGCCAGCCCCCCCTTACGTAATAAACGTTGCTACCAAACACTGCTGTAACCTGAACACTAGTTTATTGACGCGCTTGACCAAGGCAGCGCGGTCGGCGAGCAACCCTAGGTCGGCCTTATAGCGCAGCAAGCTGGTTGGGGTTGCCAGGTGCAGATTAGCTTATCTTTTCCGGCTGGCCTGCGTTGAAGTAACCAACTGCCCTGCGGCTTACTCTACCGCTTATTTCGCCTCCATTTTGCGCTCTATTACTTTTTCTTTTTTTTATTGTAGTTTGGCGCTAGGCATTACGACCGGTTGTGCACGCAAGGATTTTTTCCAGACCGATGCGCAGGTGCATTCCCAAGCACTGGCACCGGCTCGCCATGCCTCTACCGACAGCGTGTGGGCCACGGCAGGGCGCCACTACAACCAACATGGCTGGCTTTTCAGGCGCTTCATGGGGCCGCACCACCGGGGGCTGTGGGCAGCGCCGGTGCGGGTGCCCATATTTCGGCTCGCCTCGGCCGATAAGGAGGCGGGTCCCTTAAAGCCTACCAAACTGGGCGGCGGCTTTCAAAGCACCAGCCTGACGCTAGAAGCGGCTGACGGTCGCACCTTCGCACTACGTTCGCTCGACAAAGACCCAGCGCGCATCTTGCCCAAGTTTTATCAGAAAACTTTTGTAGCGAATGCCTTGCGCGATGGCACCTCGGCCGGCAATCCCTACGGGGCTCTGGTAGTGCCGCCGCTGGCTCAGGCGCTGGGGGTGCCGCACACGCACCCGCGCATTTTCTACGTAGCGCCCTCCGAAACGGAGTTCACAGTGGATGATGCCAACGAGCGCCTCCGCGGCAAAATGGTGCTGTTAGAAGAAAAATACAACGGCAAGCAGGTTAGCTCGCCACTGCTGCCTCAGGCACAAGAATTTATTAGCGACGAGGACATGCGCAAGCGCATTTACGCGAGCCCTGCCGACCGCCCCGACCAGCAGGCCCTGCTGCGGGCGCGCCTGCTCGATGTGCTCATCGGCGACTGGGACCGCCACGCCGGGCAGTGGCAGTGGGCCGTGCTGCCTGACCCGGCCCACCCCAATCGCCGCCGTTATGCGCCCGTACCTAAGGACCGGGACCAGACGTTTTACCGCGTTTCGGATGGGCTAGTGGGCTGGCTGGGTACGCGCAAGTTCACAGTGCGGCACTTGGTTACGTTCAAGAAGCGGATTCACGATGTGGAGGCCCTCACGGGCCAGGGCCGCTTTGTAGACCAGCGCGGCATGCCCGAGCTCACGCGCCGCGACTTTGAGCAGGCGGCGCGCTATGTGCAGCAGCACCTACCCGACTCGACGCTAGCCCGCGCCGTGCACCGACTTCCTCCAGCTGTGTATGCCCATGCGGGCAAGCGCTTGCTTCGCGACCTAAAGCATCGGCGCGACCAGTTGCCCTCCGTGGCGCGTAAATACTACTTATTAAAAGCCCGCCAGCCCATTGTGGCGGGTACCGACCAGCCCGATTTTTTTCAAGTGCAGCGCACTCCCGACTCTACTACCGTGCGCATCTATAATCGGACCCTAGGCGCCGACTCGCTTTATTTCCAGCGTACTTACTACCGCAAAGAAACGCGCCGGCTGACCATAGAAGGCTTAGGCAGCAACGATATTTTTGAAGTGACTGGCCGCGGCCTGCCGCTCGTGCTGCACGGTGGCGCCGACCACGATGTGGTGCGCCCCGCCAATGCACCTAGGGTGGAATTTAGCCAGGAAGCCAATGGCAACCTCGACGTGCCCCGCCCCCGCACCGACAAAGAAGCCCTTAAGAACTACGACCGATTGGCCGACGAGTAGCCTTTAATCAACAATGAGCAAGCTAAATAATAGCTCTGCTCATTGCTTATCGATTTATACTTCCGCTAGCATTTCCAGCACAAGGTGCTCGATGGGTGAAAGCTCGTCTTGGTCGGCGGGGTCGGCGTCATGGCGGCGTAGGTACTCGATGAGCTTGCCCGACTTAAACAGCTCGACCACCTGCGGGTGGATGTAGTATTTGGAGCACACGGTGGGCGTGTTGCCCAGGTTGGTAGCGACTTCCTTTACAGCCTTGCGTATCACTTTTTCGGGCCCTAGGTCGGGCTCGGCGTGCAGCACCGCTTCGAGGCAGCTCACCATCTTGACGGTGCCGCCCCAGGTGCGGAAGTCCTTGGCCGACAGCGCTAGTCCGGTGTGCCGGTGCAAGTACTCATTTACGTGGCCCGACTCTAGCGGGTGGCGGTGCCCATCGGAACCGTAGAACTGGAATAAATGCTGACCAGGTATCTCCTTGCACTTGCGTACCAGGCGGGCCAGCTTCTGGTCGTGCAGGGTCACATCATGGGGCACGCCTTTTTTGCCAACGAAGGAAAAGCGCAAGTCGGCCCCGTCGATTTTCACGTGCTTGTCGAGTAACGTGCTTAGGCCGTAGCTCTTGTTCTTCTTGGCGTACTCCTCATTGCCAATGCGAATAAACGACTGGTCCATGAGCGTAAGCACTAGAGCCACTACTTTATCGCGGTCGAGGCCGGGGCGGTCTAGGTCTTTTTTAAGCTGTTGGCGCAGGGCACCGAGCTTCTGCCCGAAGGCTAGCAGACGCGAAAACTTAGTGAGCGAGCGGGCGGCATCCCAGGCCGGATGGTAGCGATACTGCTTGCGGCCGGCTGCGTCGTGGCCCGTCACTTGCAAGTGCAGCATAGGGTCGGGCGCAATCCACACCTCCGTCCAGGCCGGCGGAATCACGAAGCTGTGAATGCGGTCCAGCGTTTTGGCATCCTTGATGACGTGGCCCTTCACATCGAAGTACTGAAACTCGCCCTTACCTGCGGCGGCCTCCCGGCGCAAGCCGGGGCCGGCGTCGGTGCCGTAGTGCAAGCCAGCCAGCTCGGCCTGCCGGGCGGGGTCTTTGTAGAGTTCGTGTGCGGCCAGGTCGGGCAGCGGAGCCAAGTGCTTTTTGCGAGTTTTGGGGCGGGGAGCGGCGTGGGTGGCGGTGGGCATAGAAGCGGAGCAGAAGAAAAATAAGTAAAGAGGCTTACGTAATTCCGCCCTTAAGGGCGAGTAAGCGCCGGAAGAAAGCCCCGCAATGAGGCTAGAAAACCCTCGCCGGGCGTAGGTTTGTCAGATGGAGTTAGGTCTTTGGTTTTCGGATGCCCTCGACTGGGCCGATGCGCTGGTCACGCGCACGGCGGCCCGCCTAGGTCGCCTGCGCCCCCTGCACCTCGATGCGTACCGCAGCTACGGCACGCCGCACCGCTTTTATTTGAAAGGGCGCTTGCTGGCCGACCGTGGCCTCACGCCCCAAACAGAGGCCGACTCACCCTGGCGCAATTTTCAGGCGATGTACCGGCGCTTCAACAGCCGCGAGATAGCCGGCGCCCGCATTCTGGTGACCATGCCAGGCGGGCTCGATACCTACGTCACCACCGACAAGGGTGGCTACTTCACGCTGGCCCTCGACCCACCCGAGCTACCCGCCGCTCGCGATTACCTCTGGCACCCGGTGCCGGTGCAGCTAAGCCAGCTGCCGTACCGCTTTCGGGGGCTGCATGGGGCAGTGCGGGCCACGGCGCAGGTGCTCATCCCGCCCACCACGGCCGAGTTTGGGGTTATTTCAGACCTCGATGATACCGTAATTGTGACGCGGGCCACGCACCTGCTGCGGATGCTGCGCACCGTGCTTTTTCGCAACGCTCACTCGCACGAGCCGCTGGCGGGCGTAGCGGCGTTCTACCAAGCCTTGCAGCGCGGCCAAAGCGGCCGGCCCGATAACCCATTCTTCTACGTCAGCTCCTCGCCCTGGAATTTGTACGACGTGCTGGAAGACTTCCTGCGGCTGCGTGGTATTCCGCTGGGCCCCATGCTACTACGCGACTCGCTGCTGCGCGCCCCAGCCCTGCGCCCTGGCGAAGTAGCCTCTAGCAACGACTCCCTGCATCACGGCCACAAGCTACGCGAAATCAAGCAGTTGCTAGACACCTATCCCGACCTACCTTTTATTTTGCTGGGCGACAGCGGGCAGCACGACGCCGACATTTACGCGGAGGTGGCGCGCCAATATCCGGGCCGCATCTTGGTTATTTATATTCGCGATGTGGGCGTGCCCGCTCGCACTGCGTTGGTGACACCCGTGGCCGACGCCCTGCGCGCCGAAGGCGGAGTAGAGCTAGTGGTAGTGCCAGACTTTAAGGCGGCCGCGGCCCATGCGGCCAACCTAGGGCTCATCACGGCCGAGGGACTGACGCAGGTAGAAAAGGCCAGCCAAGACCAGGCCTAGGGGCTTATTTGGCTGCTACCGGGCCTTGCCCGACCTTTGCCGCTCGCTTTTTCTATCCTTTTGCTCCGCGTTTTGGCCCAGGCTATTCATACTCTTCTTCCCTCTTGGCGCACTGTGGTGCGTGTGAGCCTGCAAACGGCGGCAGCTCTATTTCTCGTTTCGGTGGCTTGGGTGCTGGTGTACCGCTGGGTGCCGCCGCCCGCCACCTGGCTCATGCTCGACCGCCGCGCCCACGCCCCAATGGGTCTGGGTTACTATGGCATTCAGCCCGACCCGCGCCACGTAGGCTACCGCTTTAGCACCCTCGACGAGGTGGCGCCCAGCGTGCCCTTGGCGGTGGTAGCCTCCGAAGACCAGCGCTTTTTGCTGCACCATGGCTTTGACCTCGATGGCATGTGGAGTGCAGCGAAGTATAACTGGCACCGCGCCGAAGGCAAGCCCGTGCGCGGCGGCTCCACCATCTCGCAGCAGGTGGCCAAAAACGTCTTTCTTTGGCACGGCCGCTCCTACGTGCGCAAGGCCGCCGAGGCGTACTTCACCATCCTCATCGAAACGCTTTGGAGCAAGCGCCGCATCATGGAGATGTACTTGAGCGTGGCCGAAATGGGCGACTGCACCTTTGGCGTAGAGGCCGCCAGCCAGCGCTATTTTCACAAGCCGGCCCGTAGCCTAAGCCCCCCCGAGGCAGCCCTGCTGGCCGGTGTACTGCCCAACCCGTTGCGTTTCCGGGCTGGCCAGCCGGGTCCGCAGGCCCGGGCCAAGCAACTGCGTGTGCTGCGCAAAATGCGCTCGCTGGGCGGGTCAGCCTACGTGGCTACCTTGCTCAATAACTAAGCATCAGTCGGCCTGTGCTTGCGGCAGAGACCTAGATGGCAAAGAGCCGGCTGCGTGAAGTATTGCCTGCGCGACACCTAATTCATTTGGACTACTACATTAGCTTCGCCTTTTCATAAACATTCCATGAACAGATTGTTGCCTACCCTCGCTTTAAGCTTTTTCTTGAGCGCAACTTCCTACGCGGCGCCCCCGGCACCTACCCCGGCCGCCATCCGCCAAGCCATTGCGAAGGTGCTAGCGACCCAGGTTGCGGCTTGGAATAAGGGCGACCTCACCACCTTCATGGCAGGCTACTGGCGTTCCGATTCTGTAGTTTTTATCGGGAAGAATGGCCCCACCTATGGCTGGCAGCCTACCCTCGACAGCTACCGAAAAAGCTATCCCGACCTCACCCAGATGGGTAAGCTCGACTTCAGCAGCCTACGCATCACGCCGCTCTCGGCCGACGTAGCGCAGGTCGTAGGCCATTGGCACCTGGCGCGGCCCGGTGCTGCCGCTGGTGACTTGCAAGGCCAGTTTCTACTGATTTTTCGGCGCATAGGTGGCCAGTGGGTCATTGCGGCCGACCACTCCAGCTAGTACTGCGCGCTCTTTTCCGTTACGCGCATGGATACCACTAGCCTACTCGCTGAGCTAAGAAGCTACCTAACTGAAACGTTTGCCTTGGTCGATGCGTGGTTTGACCAGCCGGTGGCGTTGCGGGCCTACCGGCCAGTCGACCTAGGCTGGACCATCGATGAGGTGTTGGCCCACATTGGCCTCACCAACCACTACCTACTCATTCTGATTGAGAAAGGCACCGTGAAGGCTTTGGTCAATACGCAAGGGCGTGACTTGGCGGCGGAGCTGGCTACCTATGAGTTTCCAAGCCAGAAGCTGTCAGCTATTGGGCTACTGCATGGCTTTGCCTGGGTACGGCCCGACCACATGCAGCCGCACCTTAACCAGCGGTCGCTGCCCGCCATTCGGCAGCAGCTATGCGACCAGTTGGGCCAAGCCCTAGGGTATCTCGACCAACTGCCTAATGGCGAAGGCCTGCTATATCAGACTACCATGAGCGTGAATGCCTTAGGTAAGCTCAACGTGTATGAATACGTTTATTTTCTGGCGCAGCACGCCCGCCGCCACTTGACCCAGATGCAAGAGAATGCAGCTGAGACAGCTAGTAACGCCTTGGCTTGAGCGGACACACGAATTTACTCGGCTTGCCTACTACTTTTAATGGTAGTTTTCGTATATTTGCTAGCTCAATAGCCACTTAGTCACCACGAGTATGAAAAAGACAACTGCCTTCTCATCGCTACTGCTTTTGGGCGGCCTAGGCTCGCTCAGCTACCTCACGGCCCGGCTGGCTACGCTCAATCTGACCTTTTCGCTTCAGGGCGAAGAAGACCATCATTACTTGTAAGCCTGTACGTTGCATTTATTTTTACGCGTGAAGCCTCGCCCCTAGCGAGGCTTTTTGCGTAGGCATTGAGCGCTGGCACCGACATTTGCCCACTCATTTTTTCCCCATCAGCATACCTGGCTATCGGGCCGGCTGCTACATTCGACTTCCTCCGTGACGCTCGACACCAATCAACAACAAGTAAGCTACATCATCGGCCGCGACCTGGCCCGCAACTTTGCGCAGCAGGGCCTGGAGCTTGACATTGACACCCTAGCCGCGGCCCTCAAGGAAGGCCTCGCTGGCGAGCCCAGCCGCTTGAGCCAAGAGCAGATGCAAGCCGCCATGCAACAGCTGCAAGAGCAGCTCGGCGGGGGCATGGAAGATGAAGACGACGACACCCAATCCAACTCTATGAACAACAACAAAGCGGAAGGCGAAGCCTTCCTGGCTGAGAATGCCAAAAAGCCCGGCATCACGACGCTGCCCAGCGGCCTGCAGTACGAAGTAATCACCGAAGGCAGCGGCAAGAAGCCTACGCTGCGCTCGTCGGTAACCACGCACTACCACGGCACCCTGCCCAATGGCAAGGTATTCGACAGCAGCTACCAGCGCGGCCAGCCCGCCACCTTCCCCGTAAACGGCGTAATCGCGGGCTGGACCGAAGCTCTGCAACTGATGCCCGAAGGCTCGAAGTGGCGCCTGTACATCCCCTCAGACCTGGCCTACGGCAAGCGTGGCGCCGGCCGCGACATCGGCCCCGACTCGGCGTTGGTGTTCGACGTTGAGCTTCTCAAAGTAAATAACTGAGCCGCTGTGGTGCCCGAGCCGTCGCCTACCCAGCCCGACCCGCCCGCTGCGGGACCTAGGGTATCGGCCCCGGCCTGGGTGCTGAGTAGCACCGCTACTGCCAGCGACCGCCCACCGGCACCTTCTACCCCTGCTACAAGTTCGCTACCGGAGGCCGTTGTGCCTCCGGTAGTTGAGCTACCGGCTCCGCCCCCACCGCTACCGCCGCTGCCCACCGTGCAAAGCCCCGATGGCCGCCTGGTGCTGACTGATACGCACCTGACGGTACTCGGCCAAACATTTGGGCTACGCGAACTGGAGCGGGCCGAAGTACACCACGTGCGCTGGGTGCTCTGGGTACTGTTGGGGGGCCTAGGGCTGGCCGTAGTGCTCATCGCCTTTTTACAAAACTGGCTGCACACCGGGCCTGCCATGCTTGGCATGGCCACTACGGCGCTGCTGCTAGCATACGGCCAGCGCGGTACCAACCGGCTGCGGCTATGGCGGCTCAGCAATTCTGCTGCACATTTTGCGCTACCCGGCGACTTATCGCTTTGGCAGCGTCTAGTAGGCGAGCTGAATCGCCGCATCGCGCGCACCCACGACCGCGCGGCAGCCGAAGCTGCCTATCTGCTGGCCTTGGCTGAGGCCGAAGCCGCTCGCCAAGCGGCCGATACTTCCGCCTCTACCTTTCCTCCTCCACCCGCGTACTAGCTGGCTGTAATGAACCGGGTGCTGCGGGCGATGTATTACCGCTGGCAGCGCACTGGGCTTCGCCTGCTCGCTTATTGCACTACTTGCTGCATTTCTACTACCCGAACCGTTTTTTATGAGTTCTAAATCCTCCCACACCGCCATATCCGGGGCCGGGCTGCTCATCGCGCTCGGTATTATTTATGGCGACATCGGCACCTCGCCGCTGTACGTGATGAAGGCCATTGTGCCAGCCCTTATCGACCCAAAGCTCGTGCTGGGCGGCATTTCCTGCGTTATCTGGACCCTGACGCTGCAAACAACCATCAAGTACGTGCTGCTAACGCTTAACGCGGACAATAATGGTGAAGGTGGCATTTTCTCGCTCTACGCTCTAGTGCGGCGGCGGGGCGCCTGGCTGTCGGCCGTGGCCATCATTGGCGGCGCGGCCCTTCTGGCCGACGGGGTGATTACGCCGCCCATCTCGGTGGCATCGGCCATTGAGGGCTTGCAGGCCAAATACCCTAGCATCCCAACGGTGCCTATCGTTATCGGCATCATCGCGGGGCTGTTCCTATTGCAAAGCTTTGGCACGCAGATAGTAGGCAAGGCTTTTGGCCCTATCATGTTCTTATGGTTTAGCATGCTCGGTATCCTGGGTGCCACCTGGATTGCCAAGGACCCCACTGTGCTCAAGGCGCTTAACCCCTACTACGCCTACGACCTGCTAGTGAACTACCCCGGTGGGTTCTGGCTGCTCGGAGCCGTGTTCCTGTGCACTACGGGGGCCGAGGCTTTGTACTCGGACCTAGGGCACTGCGGCAAGGGGAACATCCGCATCAGCTGGACGTTTGTAAAATCGACGCTGCTGCTTAACTACCTAGGGCAAGGCGCGTGGCTGCTGGCGCACCAAAACCAGCAACTAGACGGTCGCAACCCGTTTTATGAGCTGATGCCGTCGTGGTTCTTGCTGCCCGGCATTGCGCTGGCTACGGTGGCAGCCATTATTGCCTCGCAGGCACTCATCACGGGTTCGTTTACGCTGGTGGCTGAGGCTATCCGCCTGAATATGTGGCCCAAAGTGCGCCTCAACTACCCTACCGACGTGAAGGGCCAGCTCTACGTGCCCAGCATGAACCGCCTGCTGCTGCTAGGTTGCATTGGCGTGGTACTGTTCTTCCGCGAAAGCTCGAACATGGAAGCGGCTTATGGCTTGGCCATCACGCTTACCATGCTCATGACCACCATCTTGCTTACGGTGTGGCTCTGGCGCATCAAGCGGGTGGCAACGCCGCTCATCTTCTTGTTTGTGCTCGTGTATGGGCTTATTGAGGGGTCTTTCTTGGTAGCCAACCTCGTTAAATTCCCGCATGGCGGCTGGGTATCACTGGCCATTGGCGCTACGCTGATGAGCGTGATGTACGTCTGGCTGAAAGCTTTCTACATCAAGCGTCGCCTCACCGACTTCGTAAAGATGGAGCCCTACATCGAGCCGCTCAAGCAGCTCAGCAACGACGAATCGGTGCCGAAGTATGCTACACACTTGGTGTTCCTGACCTCGGCCGAGAGGGCCAGCGAGATTGAGCAAAAAATCATTTACTCCATCTTCCAGAAGCGGCCCAAGCGGGCTGACATCTACTGGTTTATTCACGTCGATACCACCGATGAGCCGTATACCATGGAGTATAAGGTGACCGAGCTGGCTTCCGACGATGTGTTCCGCATCAACTTCCGGCTTGGCTTCCGGGTGCAGCAGCGCATCAACCTGTTCTTCCGCAAGGTGGTAGAAGACCTGGTGCGCAACAAAGAAGTGGACATTACCTCGCGCTACGCCTCGCTGAGCAAGCAGCATGTGGTAGGTGATTTCCGCTTTGTGGTGCTAGAGAAGTACTTGTCTATCGAAAACGACTTCCCCACCATGGAGAAGCTTGTGATGCAGGCCTACTTCTACATTCGGCAGTTCATTTCGTCCGAGCCGCAGTACTTCGGCCTCGACACCTCATCGGTGAAAGTAGAGAAAGTACCGCTGGTAATTGCCCCCGTGCGGGAGGTAGCGCTGACGCGTATCGCCTAGGTGGCATCGGTAAGTCCCTTTCATTAAAAAAGCCCCGACCTGGTTTGCTAGGTCGGGGCTTTTTGTTAGTAGCAGCCAGAACGGCTACCTAGGCTACTTGCTTAGCCATTTGGCCAGTAGGCGTTGCTGGTCGGGCGTGGCAGTGGCCAGGGGTTGAATCTGGTACTTGCGGTCGGGGTCGGGCGCCAGGGTCAGGTTGAGGTCGTGGGTTTGGGCGCCGTGCTTCACTTGCAGCTTGAGAGTAGTGCTGGCGGGGCTAGACAGAATGGCCTGCCGGAGGGCGTCCTCGGTGGGCGCAGCGCCGTTGAGCTGCAGTATCTCGTCGTTCACGTTGAGGCCGCCGTTCCAGGCCACACCATCGCGCTTCACAAACGTGACCACGAAGCGGCCGCCGCGGCTGGCGATGGTGGCGCCTAGGCTGCCATTGGGGCTAGCCGGGGCGCTCGTGATTCCTAGGCCCACGTAGCCGAGGGCCGTGGCGTAGTCGAGGGTGCGGGTGCCGTACACGCAGTTCTGGAAGAAATCGTCGTAGCGGCGGCCAGCCACTTCGGCCACGGCATCCTGGTACTCCTGGTCGGTGAAACCGCGCTTCAGACCTTTATAATATTTGTCGTAAAGCAAGCGGAATACGTCGTCGATGTGCTTCTGGCCGTTGGTGGCCTGCACTATCATCAGGTCGAGCACCATGCCTACCAGCTCCCCTTTGTCGTAGTAGCTGATTTCTGAATTCTTCGAGTTTTCGTCGGGCCGGTAGCCCCGAATCCAGGCGTCGAAGCTCGACATGGCCACCGGCTGAAACTTGTTGCCGGGCTGGTTTTCGACGCCGCTAATCACGCCCGCCAAAATGTCGAAATACTCCTGCGGTGTGTAGAAACCCGCCCGCTGGGTTATCTGGTTGGCCATGTACTCGGTTTGGCCTTCGCTCACCCACAGCATATGGGTATAGTTCTCACGGTCGTAATCAAACGGCCCAAGGGCGATGGGCCGGATGCGCTTCACGTTCCAGAGGTGGAAGTACTCGTGGGCCACCAAGCGCATGAAATTCTTGTAGCCTACTTCCGAGCTATACGTGCCTGGCCGGGCACCTAGGGTGGTCGAGTAGAGGTGCTCGAGCCCCCCGCCACCGGCTTCGGTGTGGTGCACAATAAAGAGGTAGTGGTCGAGCGGATTCTGGCCCACCACGCGCTGAGCTGCTTCCGTCACGCGCTTCATGTCGGCCAGCAGGCGCGGCTCATCGGCGGTAAACGGACCAAACATGGCCATTTGGTGCGGTGTGTTATTAGCCGTGAAGTTCAGCACTTTCTGGCTACCTACTTCAATCGGCGAATCAGCTAGCTCGTCGTAGTTGGCCGACTGGTACGTGAACTTCTGCATGCCTGCGGCTGGGCGCAGCGCAGTGCTCACTGTGCTCCAGCCCGCGGCGGGCTGCACCGTTACCTGGCTGCTTAGGTCCTTGTAGCCGGCCGGGTACATAAAGATGCTGCTGCCGAGCGCAAAGCCGTGGTCGGCGTCGATGTAGCTCGTGCGTACGCTTAGCTCGTAGGCGTACACGCCGTAGTTCACCTGGAAGTTGCTTTGCTTGGGGTGGCGCACCCGCCAGGTATTTTTATCAAGTTTCTCTACGGCTAGCGGCTGGCCGCCTGCCGTGGCTTGCAGGCGCTCGACGTGCCGCGCAAACTCGCGCACCAAATACGAGCCGGGCGCCCACACGGGCATTTTAATGTCAGTGTACTCGCGGTCGAAGCCCCGCAGCTCCATTTTCACCTCGAAGTAGTGGGTTTGGGGTGCGGGCATGGCTAGGGTGTAGCGCAGGCTGGCGTTGCCTTTGTCGGCGGGCGCCGCCGTGGCCGTGGTAGTCCCCTTTTTTACTTTGGTTTTAACCTTGGTTTGTGCGGCCACGGGAACGGCCGCCAGCAGGCCTAGCACCAACGTGGCGCGGCCTAAAGCAGAAGCGGTTTTTAGCATACCTACAAAGAAACGACTCGCACCGGGCTACGCCAACCCAAAGCGCCTGCGAACCCCAGCCGTCCCCTAGGCGTTAGGCTGGGCACTATCCCCTCGTTTAGCTTGCTTATGCGCTTTATCTGGCTACTTTTTGGTACGCTGCTCGCGGCGGTGTTCGCCCTTGGCTGGCATTACCAGCACCCGGCAGCAGCGCCTACTTCCCAGCGAGCGGCGCTGCCCATCCTGGCGGTGGTCGAGCGGCGGCCGGCATCAGTGCCGCGTCCCGTGCGGGCCGATAGCGTAGTTCGGTTTGCGCTGGCGCAGCTCGGCACTAACTATTGCTACGCTGGCAGCAGCCCTAGTACGGGTTTCGACTGCTCGGGCTTTGTACGGTTTGTGTTTAGCCGTTTTGCCGTGGACATGCCCCACTCTACCAGCCTGCTCATTGGGGTGGGCCGGCCGGTGCCCCGCGCTCAGGCCCGGCCCGGCGACATCGTCGTCTTCACGGGCACGGCGCCGGGCAGCACTACGCCGGGCCACGCTGGCATTGTTATTTCGGACCTAGGCGAGACGCCGCTGCGCTTTGTACACTCTTCCTCGGCGCGGCGCGAGTCGGGCGTCAAAGTCAGCCAAGTGGAGGGCAGCGGCTACGAGCAGCGCTTTATGCAAGTGCGCCGGGTTTTGTAGTTTACTGAGCAATTAATAAGGAACTATGAGTAAGCTAAAAGACGACTCTGCTCCTTGCTAATTGCTCTTGGCCTAAAAGAGCGATGCCCGGTCGGCCCCGGCGTTCTTGCGAACGCCATCGGGCCAACCGGGCATCTAATCCTTCAAATCTTACCGAGCGGCTTCGCTGGGGTACAGCGCCGACGTCTCACAGTAAGACCTGTCCAACGAAAGGGAGCCGCGATACCGCAGTGCCCTCCGCCGAGCTGTGTGTTAGGCGAGTACGGCGGTGACGCGTACTACATTGGACAGGCTCGGCAGGATTTGGTTGGGACTACTAGACATTTTGTACCTCCTTTCTTTACGTTCGACATAACCCCCATCGCGCTTCCCAGCACCTTAGGGCTGCTTGAAGGGGGCCGTAGCACTCGCTACTGATAGGTAAAGTTAATTGCCGGGCCATAGGTTCAAAGCTTTTCCGGGTATTTTAGGGGCCTAGGGGACCTAAATGCAGCAGTAGGCTGAAAGTCAAGGCTATTATTTTTAGAAATGGGTTCTCATTTATGTGTGAGGGTTAAATGAAAGCTGGCCGCAAAATTGCCAATAGACACTGGGAAGCGAATTTTTTAGCTTAGCTTGCCCTTCTTTCCAACTTCTTATTTCCCCGCTCTTTCACGATGTACAAATCATTGTTGCTACTGCTGGCGCTCTGGCTGGGAGTAGCCACCCAGTCGGCCCAGGCCCAAACTCTTTCGCCGCTCGGCATCTGGACGAATGCCGAAAAGAAAGCCACCTTCGAAATCTATAAATGTGGCGATAAGCTCTGCGGTAAGCTCGTAACCCTGGCCGTGCCCAATGACCCCGAAACCGGCAAGCCCAAACTCGACACCAAAAATCCCGAGCCCAAGCTGCGCACCCGCCCGCGCCTAGGCCTTGTATTCATGGAAGGCTTTAGCTATGACGGTGACAATAAGTGGGATAACGGTAAGATATACGACCCCGAGAGCGGCAAAACCTATTCGTGCTACATGAAGATGGAAAGCGCCAATACCATGGAGGTGAAGGGCTACATTGGCTTCTCGCTCATTGGCAAGTCGCAGACCTGGACACGGGTAAAATAGCCTCACCAAATTCCTAGCTACCCTATTAAAAACAGCGCCTTTTCCACCCGGAAAAGGCGCTGTTTTTTGTTGATAGCCCCTCCCAGGCCGAAACTATTTGCCCTAGGTGGTGTTTTCTCGGCAGTCCGGCTTATCGGTTTTAGCAAGGGTGATACACTTCCTCCAACAGCTTTTTGGGCGGCGCGCAGGCGCCGATGCGGCGGCGGCCACTTGGCAGCCTGCCCGGGTGCCCACGCCCGAGCAAGCGCAGCAGCATGCCCGCTGGGTGGCAGAAGAGGTATACCGCAATTGGCTGGCGCCTTATTATAAGGCATACCACCTGCGCAAGGGCGGAGCTGGCGGCAAGCGAGGCCTGCGCGTGGAGCTGCTGCGCGAAGAAGGCCGCCAGGGTGCGCTGCTGTTTTATGACTCCAGCATTGGGCCAGGCAATTTTGGGCATCTCTACGAGTTGCTGGGCGAGCGCGTAACGGCGCTCGGCTACCACCGTGCCTGCCACGACCAGCGCCAACGCCGCCACGAGCAGCACCAAGAAACGGTACACAAGCAGCTCTTTAAGCCTAACCCTACTGACTGCGCCGAGTGCGGCCGCTGCGACCAGCGCTATGGCTTGATAACGCTTGATTTGGTCAGCGTAAACGGTCAGCCGATGTTTATTCGGCTCAGCAGTAATCCTGTGCGCGAGTCGCATTTTACCGCGCCCAAGTCGTTTGAGGAGCTATTGACAGCTCTGCTGGACGCCCCCGCCCCGGATGCGGATACTCGCGCCCGCATCGCTACCTATTGGCAGTAGCCGACTAGCCGTTTTGTGAGTAAGATTAGGGTTGTCCTAACCTAGGGCTTTGCATGCGCTGCCACAGCGTCCCTGCGCGAAAAAGCCAGCCTTCTGGAGGCGAAATGTATACCACCGAGAAGGGCAATAAAAGCTGCAGAAAATTCAACTTCCAACAGCGCTAAATGCCTGGGTTAGCTTAAATTTACTACGCTGCAATTGGTAACAATTCGCGCGAGCAATTATGGTGTTTACGCACCTTGGCTGCTCGGCGAGCTACCTAGGCGTTTGTTTATTCCACCCTCAGGTCTATGGTGCTACCCTTTACTTTCCTTCGACATACACTTAGGCACTGTGCCAGCCGGCGTGCGGTGCTGTGGCTGCTGCTGTGGCTGAGCGCGGCGCCAGCCTGGGCCACGCACATCGTGGGCGGCGAGCTAGACTTGCAGTACGTGCAGGGCGATACCTACCAGCTCTCAATGAACCTGTACTTCGATGCCATCAACGGCAATCCGGGGGCGCTGGACAACTCGTTTACAGCGGGCATTTTTGATAAGTCGAACAATCGGTTAGTGACCATTGTCACGCTTGACCTGGTCAATAACACGTTTGTTAGCTACACCTCGCCGGCCTGCGCGGTGGGGTCCCTCAGTACCCGGCAGCTTGTGTATCGCAATCGCAATCTGCTGCAGCTGCCGGCCAACATTTACAACAGCACCCAGGGCTACTACGTGGCCGTGGAGCGCTGCTGCCGCAACAACGCCATCAGCAATATTGTGAACCCCGGCGCGGCAGCCCAGGCGTTTTACCTGGAGTTTCCAGCCGTGGTTCGTGGCGGGCAGCCGTTCCGCGACTCTACGCCGCGCATTTTCCCGCCGCTGGCCGACTACGCCTGCGTAGGTGAGGTATTTTACTACGACTTTGCTGGCCAGGATGCCGATGGCGACTCGCTGGTGTACGATATGGTGACGCCCCTCAATGGGCATACCACGGCCGCTCAGCCTACGCTAGCCAACATCTCTAACGATGTTCCCCTACCTGGTCCCTACGTACCCATTATTTGGAATGCAGGCCTGAGCGCCAGTAACCAGATGCCGGGGGCACCCACCCTTACCATCGGCGCTCGCACGGGCCGCCTCTCGGTGCGGCCCACCCGCGTGGGACTGTTTGTGTTTGGGGTGCGCTGCCAAGAGTATCGCCGTGGGATAAAAATCGGCGAAACCCGCCGCGATTTTCAGCTACAAGTTCTGGCCTGCCCCCGCAACACGGCGCCCAGCGTCACGGCTCTGCCCGGCACTACCGGCAACACTCCCTACCGCCCCGACCGCGATACGCTGCGCCTGGTGCCCGGTGGCTCACGTTGCCTGCGCCTACGCTTCACCGACCCCGACGCCAGCTCGATGCTCACGCTCAGCCTGCGCTCCGTCAACTATACTGGCACGCTGCCTACGTTTTCGAGCACCATTTCGGGGATGGTACACAGCCCTGGCCAGCCCGATACGCTGGTAGCCACGCTTTGCTTTCCCGATTGCCTCGACACCCAAGGTAAAGTTAACTTCCTGGACGTCATCGTCTCGGACAACGGCTGCGCGCTGCCCAAGCGCGATACCCTGCGGGTAGCCGTGCTGGCTGTACCTACCCCCAACGGCTTGCCTACCCTAACTAGCACAGCGGGCGCCACCCTACCGCTACACGTGCGGCCGGGCCAAACCCTAGGGTTCGACTTACTGGCCACCGACCCCGATGGCGACCCCATCACCTACGCGCTCAGCGGCGCCAATGGCTTTACCCCCGCTGCCCTAGGTGCCACCCTCACGGCACAGGCCCAGGTAGGCACCCGGCGTGCGGCCCGCTTCAACTGGCCAGTGGGCTGCCCAGCTGTCACTGACCCACCAGGCCAGGTAAGCGAGTTGGTGTTTACGGCTACCACCGTTACGCCCTGCGGAGTGCGCCAAGCGGCCCCACCTATTACTATTCCTGTAGTGGTCGACTATAGCAATGCGCCGCCCGTGCTCACCTCTACGCTGCCAGCCGACTCAGCGGGCGGCCCGCCGCTGGTGCGGGTGGCCCTAGGTCAGTCGTACATGGCCAGCTTAACTGGGGCTGACAGTGACAAGGACGTACTTGTACTAAACGCGACGGGCCAAGGCTTTAATCTAGCCGACGTGGGCATGCGCTTCACGGCGCCGGCCGGGGCACCGGGCCAAGCCAGCGGCACCTTCTCTTGGCTACCCACCTGCGACGGGGTGAGCGTGACCAACGGCCAAGCGCATGAACTGGTGGTTACGTTTCAACTACAGGAAAGCACCTGCCGGGCCCAGCCCCAGACGCGTACCGTGCGCTTTGCGGTAGCCCAACCCGTAGCTAAAGAGTTTTTGCCGCCTAACATTATCACGCCCAACGGCGACGATAAAAACCAGTTTTTCACCCTAGCCGATTTGCCACCGGACTTCTGCGATGCACGCTTTAAGGGTGTCAAAATCTTCTCGCGTTGGGGCCAGCAGGTGTACGAGTCGGACAGCCGCAGTTTCCGCTGGGCGGGCGATGGCGTGGGCGGCACCTATTATTACCTCATCACCTACACCACTGGGCAACGCTACAAAGGCTGGGTTGAAGTCATGCCCTAGGCTCCTTTTAACTGTCTGCTGCTAACTAAGCCGCACAAAAAAGGCCACCTTTTAAGGTGGCCTTTTTCATGCATTAAACGCGCGTAAACTTATTAATTTACTAATTCAATATACTTGAAATAAAAAATTATAAATCAACCTAATACATAAACAGAAACACTGCGAACAACACCAACCAAATGACATCCACAAAGTGCCAGTACACGGTGATAGCCTGCAGTTGCCGGCGGTGGTATGGGTTGCGAATAAACACTAGGGTGCGTACCCCATCGCGGGCGGCGTGCAGCGTGCGCAGCAGCAGCGCCAGCAGGTAAAGCATGCCACCTACTATGTGGGCGATGTGCACCCCCGAAATCAAGTACACGTAGGTGCCCGCTGGGTCGTCCTTAAAGAAAACGCCTTGCTGCGACAGTTCGCGCCAACCGGCTAACTGCAAGCCGCAAAAGATGCTACCTAGCAGCAGCGTGGCTCCCAGGCAGCGAGCTAGGTTGGGCAGGTCGTCGGCGCGGTAGAGGCGCCGAGCCTGCGCTATTACGGGCGATGACACCAGCAACACAATCGTGCTGAGCGAGAAATAACGCGGAAACGGGTGCCCACTCAGCACCCCGCCATCCTTGAGCCGCGTGAAGATGTACATCGTCACGAGCCCCGTAAACAGCACGCCAATACCTAGCAAGGCCAAGTAAAACATCATGAGTAGCGGCGGCACACGCTCGATGCGCGCAAAAGCTGAGCTTCCAGCGGGCTGGCGCCCCGCTCCTACCTGGTTGCGGCGTTCATTATCAGGCGTTTTCAAGGAAAAAATACACGACGAGTGAAAAAACTAGCAGGCCTGCACTTAACTACTGCTTAAAGCCAACGCTCTGCCTAGTCATAAAGCTTTTGCCTAGAGGTTAAGTTGCCAGTTCTAGCCAGTTAACGCTAATTTTTCTGCTACTTTTCTGCCCATAGCGCTTTAACAGGCCGCGGCGCCCCTAGGCGGGCTAGCGAAAGAATGACCCAATCTTACCTAGCACAGCATTAAGGGTGATTTTGGGGCTAGTGCGGTCGGGCAAGCCGAAGGTGACGTGGGTCTTGCCGGCCACCCGCAGGTCGAGCACCAGCCCTAGGGTGCGGGCTAGGTCATGCAATTGCTGCAAGGGGTCAATTTTAGGCTTGGGGCGCTTGGGAGCCCCGGGCGGCTGCGGCGGGCCGCTCGTAATCATATCGAGCACCTGCTGACTCGGCACATTCAAGATGAGGTAAGAGCCGGAGGCGGCGAGTTGTATTTCGTGCCCGCCTGGCCAGGTCAGCACCAGCCGGGCCTCTACTTCAAGCCCCCTAGCCACGCGGGTGGTTGGGGTCGGGCACCGGCGAAACGACTGGAGCAGCACTGATGCTCAGGCCATTGGCAGGGGCATCGCCCTTGGTGCGAATACGCAGGGTACCGTTGAGGCGCCAGGTAGCGGGTGGGCCGGCGGGGTTTTGCTGGTTGGGTACTTGCAGCTCCATTTGGTCGAAGCCACAGTTGAGCTCGATGCCGCCCGAGAGGCGCGTGAGCAGCGAAGCGGCCGTTTCGGCCCAAGAAGGTTGGTCAGCCATAAGAAGAAAGAGTAATTAGGCGAGTGGGGAAGAAACAAGCGGCTAAAAGCGAACCCTAGGTTAGGTCCAAGCTGGTCAGCACGGACACAAAGCAAGCAGCAAACTTTTGAAAAACCCAAACGCAACCGCCGGCCCGGGGTTGCCGTTGCGGCTAGAGGCGTATTTTTGCCGTCCTCATCGGGTTCTGCCTATTATTCCCTTTTACCATGAAGTTCTTCACCTGGTTTGCTGTCGCTACCATCGCCATCCTGCTACTCGCCCGCTTCCTACCCAAATCGCCCGCTGAGCCCATCATCCCTACCGAGATGAAAGAATCGCAGGGTGACCCCGAGCGCGATGAGAACGCGCCGCCCGCCCGCACCGAAGAAGAAGGCCGGCAAGATGCCCAGCAGAAGCAAGGTGGCTCGACGCTCGTAGTGCCCGCTTTCCGCCCGGCCATGGCCTAGGGCCACTTGTCAAATCGTTGAAAAACGTCCGTCATGCTGAGCTTGCCGAAGCATCTGGGCTGGTTACGTTAGGAATAATACTCTAGCAAGCCAGTCCAGATGCTTCGGCAAGCTCAGCATGACGGACGTTCTATTTTCGTTTCTCGCAGTATAGCCAACCGGCTTCTCCCACCTCTGCCTTATGGACCCGCAACAACGCATTCAGGAGCTTACGCAGCGCCTACATCATCTTAATAATCAATACTACCAGCACGATATTTCGGAGGTATCGGACCAAGAGTTCGACGCCATGCTGGCTGAGTTGAACCAGCTCGAAAAGGCCTACCCCGACCTAGCCCAGCCCAACTCACCCACCCAGCGCGTGGGCGGCACCATCACCAAGCAGTTTGCCACCGCCCAGCACCGCTACCCCATGCTGAGCCTGGGCAACACGTACTCGGAAGACGACCTGCGCGAGTTTGACGAGCGTGTGCAGCGCGGCCTCGAAGGCGCGCCCTACAGCTACGTGTGCGAGCAAAAGTTTGACGGTGTGGCCATGAGCCTGCACTACGCCACTGGCGAACTGCAGCAAGGCGTGACGCGCGGCGACGGCACCCGCGGCGACGTAGTGACGGCCAACGTGCGCACCATCCGCACGCTGCCGCTGCACCTACACGCTAATTTTCCGGCCGATGTAGAGGTGCGCGGTGAGGTGTTCATGCCCAATCAGGTCTTTAACGACCTCAACCAGGAGCGCGAGCAAAACGGCGAAGCCCTGCTGGCCAACCCTCGCAATGCGGCCAGCGGCGCCCTCAAGCTGCAAGATTCGGCCCTGGTGGCGGCCCGGCGCCTGCGCTTCTATGCCTACTCGGTGCTCACGCCGGGCCGGCACTTCACTAGCCATAGCGAAAGCCTAGAGGCCGCCGCAGCCTGGGGCCTGCCGGTGTCGCCCACCTGGCGGCGCTGCGCTAATATTCAGGAGGTGCTCGACTATATCCACGAGTGGGCGCAGAAGCGGTTTGAGCTGCCCGTAAATACTGATGGCATTGTCATCAAGGTAGATAACCTGCGCCAGCAAGACCAGCTCGGCCTCACCGCCAAGAGCCCGCGCTGGGCCATTGCCTACAAATACCCCGCAGCGGCGGCCCGCACCGAACTGCTGCGTATCGAGTACAACGTAGGTCGCACCGGCGCTGTGACGCCGGTGGCCCATCTCACGCCCGTACCGCTGGCTGGCACCATCGTAAAGCGCGCTAGCGTGCACAACGCCAACCAAATAGCGCTGCTTGACTTGCGCATTGGCGACATGGTATTTGTGGAGAAAGGCGGCGAGATTATCCCGAAAATTACCGGCGTAGACTTCGCCGCCCGGCCCGCGGGGGCTGAGCCCATCCGCTACCCCAGCGAGTGCCCAGCCTGCGGCACGCCGCTGGTGCGCCCCGAGGGCGAGGCCCACTACCGCTGCCCCAACGAGCGCGGCTGCCCGCCCCAGCTCAAGGCCCGCTTGGAGCACTATGTATCGCGCAAAGCTTTGAACATTGATGGCCTGGGAGCTGAAACCGTAGGCCGATTCTTCGACCTAGGGCTGGTAAAAACGCCGGCCGACATCTACGACCTACCCCAGCGCCGGGCCGAGCTTATCGGGCTAGAGCGCTTAGGCGAAAAGTCGATAGACAACCTCATTGCTGGTATCGAGAAAAGTAAAACGGTACCTTTTGAGCGCGTACTATTTGGCCTAGGTATTCGCTACGTGGGCGAAACGGTGGCCCAGAAGCTGGCGCAGCACTACCGCAATATGGCGGCCATCATGGCCGCCTCGGCCAAGGAAATGGCCGAAGTGCCCGAGGTTGGCGGCGTCATTGCCGACTCGCTGGCGCTTTGGAGCCAGCAGCCCGAAAACCAGCACCTAGTGCAGCGCCTGCAAGCCGCCGCCGTGCCCCTCGAAGTAACCGGCGAGCCCCCTAAAGCCGTGAGCGACCGCCTGGCCGGCCTCACCTTCGTGCTCTCGGGCGTGTTTGAGAACTACAGCCGCGAGCAGCTGCAAGAACTCATTCAGCAGCACGGCGGCAAAATAACGGGTTCTATTTCCAAAAAACTGAGCTACCTCGTGGCTGGCGAAAACATGGGCCCCGCCAAGCGTGAAAAGGCGACCACGCTGAAAGTGCCCATCATTTCGGAAAATGAACTGTTGGCCCTACTGCCGACAGCAGAAGCTGACTAAGCAGCCAGCTTTCTAAAAAATGATTGTCATGCTGAGCTTGCGAAGCATCTTATCAGGTTAGAACCTTATGTGATAAGATGCTTCGCAAGCTCAGCATGACACGCGTTTTTTTAGGGTTATTTACTTCGTAAAGTCAGGCACTACCTGCACAAACATGGGCGAGGGTAATTGCACCGATTGGCCCGTGGGGGTTAGCTTACCGCTTTGCTTGTCAACTGTGTAGGTAAAAACGTTACCCGAGTTTTGGTTAGCTGCTAGCAGAATGCGCCCGCTTGGGTCGAGAGCAAAGTTGCGCGGTGTTTTGCCCTGCGTGCTCACGTGCTGCACCAGCGTGAGGCGGCCGCTGCTGCCATCTACCGCGAAAACGGCAATGCTATTATCGCCACGGTTAGAGGTGTACACAAACCGCCCATCGGGCGACACGTGCACATCGGACCCAGTATTGTCGCCCGTGAAGCCGGTTGGCACTGTAGTCTGAGTTTGAATTTCTTGGAACGTGCCCGCCGTGGTATTGTAGCTGAGCGCCGTCACGGTCGAGTTCAGTTCGTTTTCTAGGTACGCCCAGCGGCCATTAGGGTGAAAGACGAGGTGACGCGGCCCAGTACCCGGTTGCGCCGTGAAAGCGGGCGTGCCAGGCCCCCCAAGTTTGCCATGCGCGGGGTCGAGGCGGTAGCTATATACCTTATCAGTCCCTAGGTCCACAGCAAAGGCGTAGCGGTTGGCCGGGTCGGTAACGATGCAGTGCGCGTGCGGGTTATCCTGGTTTTTGTGCGGACCTAGGGGCGGCTGGTGCTGGTCGCTATCGCTGGGTGCGGCTACCTGGCCGTTGGCCTGCCGGGGCAACATAGCTACGTTGCCGGTCGAGTAGTTGGCCACCAACACGTTTTTCTCCGTGCGGTCGAGGCTGATGTAGCACGGCGATGCGCCCAGCGAGGGCTGCTGGTCAAGCATGGTAAGGGCACCCGTGCGCTGGTCGATACTTAGCGCACTTACGCCGCCACTATTAGCTCGCCCCTGAAACGACTGCGTCTCACTCACCGCGTATAGGTAGCGGTGGCTGGCGTCCATGGTTAAGTAAGTAGGCTGCGCGCCGCCCTTCTGGGCACTCACTGGCGTGAGGGCACCCGTGCTGGCGTCGAGCCGGTAGACATAGATAGTGTTCTCCTGGTCGGAAGTCACATTGGTGCCCACGTACACGAGGTAGCCGGCGCTCGCCTTAGCGGCAGTGCCCGCCGGATGCGTGGCGCAGCCCGCCGCGAGCCACGCGGTAGCCAGGCCTAAAGCACTTAGATGCAAAAAATTGGGGCGGCGAGAAGAAGAGAAAAACATAGAACGAGCGAAAGTAAAGGCCGAAACGCTGGCTCCAGTGGCCTGCTTTCAAGCGCCTAAAGCTACGTGCTTTGCCTCAATCTTAAGGTTCAGCGACAGGCACACCTAGGTAGCCAGAAACGAGCTTTTAACCTCCTCTTTGCCTAAAGCACGGCAATAACCCCCTTTCGCTGGCCTCGTTAGCCTAAGCAAAGTTCTTCCTTCTCCTAGCATTCTACCATGGCAGACCAACAGAAATACGCCCTCATTACGGGCGGCACCAGCGGCATCGGCCGCGAGCTAGCCAAGCTTTTTGCCCAAGACCAGTACAACCTCGTACTCGTGGCCCGCAGCCAAGACGAGCTGAGCCAAACCGCCGCCGAGCTACAGCAGCAGTACGGCGTGCAGGTCAAAACCATTGCCAAAGACCTCTTTGAGCCCCAAGCGCCGTTTGCCGTTTACGACGAAATAAAGGCCCAAGGCATTCAAATAGACGCGCTGGTGAATGATGCTGGCCAGGGCCAATACGGTGCCTTCACCACTACTGACATCAACCGTGAGCTAGATATTATCCAGCTAAACATTGGGGCCTACGTTATTTTTACCAAGCTCTACTTGCAAGAGATGGTAACTCGCCAGAGTGGCAAAATCCTGCAAGTGTCGAGTCTAGGGGCCGAAATTCCGGGGCCGCTCCAAGCAGTGTACCACGGCACGAAGGCGTTCATCACGTCCTTCACCGAAGCTGTGCGCGAAGAAACCAAGGAAAGTGGCGTTACCCTCACCATCCTAGAGCCAGGCGTAACGGATACTGACTTCTTTAACAAAGCCAGCATGGAGCGCGCTAAGCTCGTGGCTGAAGGCAGCAAGGCCGACCCCGCCGACGTGGCCAAGGATGGCTACGAGGCGCTGATGGCTGGCAAAGACAAAGTAGTTTCCGGCTTCATGAACAAAGTACAGGCCGCCATCAGCAACGTCTTACCCGACAGCCTAGTAGCCGCTCAAATGCATAAGCAAGGCGAGCCGGTAGATGGCGACGAACGCTCGAAGTAGCACTCGCTCCTTCCCTTCTGTCATGCTGAGCTTGCGAAGCATCTTCTCACGCTAGGTTAGTCCAGATGTGAGAAGATGCTTCGCAAGCTCAGCATGACAGAGGAGAGCATTAAAAACAAAGAAGCCCGGCTTATCCAGCCGGGCTTCTTTGTTAGCACCCTAGGTACCGCTTATTGGGCCGACTCGGCCGATGCCTTGGTGATAGCATCCACAATGGCCTCCGAGATGCCCACGCTGCTGAAGCCGCCGTCGTGCATCAGGTTTTGCATGGTCACGAAGCGGGTGAGGTCCGAGAAGAGCGACACGCAGTAATCGGCGCAGGCCTCGGCGGGCGCATTGCCAAGCGGCGCCATTTTGTCGGCATACTCATAAAATGCGTTGAAGCCGCTGATACCGGTACCAGCCGTAGTCTTGGTTGGCGACTGCGAGATGGTGTTCACGCGCACCTTCTTGAGGCTACCTAGGCGCTGGCCGTAGCTGCGGGCGATGCTTTCAAGTACCGCTTTGGCTTGCGACATATCGGTGTAATCGAGGAAGGCGCGCTGAGCCGCGATGTAGCTCAGGCCCACGATGCTGGCCCACTCATTGAGAGCGTCTTGCTTCTCGGCAACGGCCATCATCTTGTGAAAAGACAGCGCCGATACGTCCAGCGTCTGCTGGAAAAATTTATAGTCGAGGTCGCCGTAGCTCTTGCCCTTACGGATGTTAGCGCTCATGCCAATCGAGTGCAGCACGAAGTCGATTTTGCCGCCAAAGTGCGCTTGAGCTTCGGTGAACAACGTGCCGAGCTCTTCCATCGACGTAGCATCGGCCGGAATGATGGGCGCGTCGATTTCGGCGGCTAGGGCCTTGATTTCGCCCATCCGCATGGCCAGCGGCGCGTTGGTGAGCACAATGCGGGCCCCTTCGGCATGGGCTTTCTGGGCGACTTTCCAGGCGATAGACTGCGAGTTGAGGGCGCCGGAGATGATGCCGACTTTGCCGGCGAGGAGGTTGTGGGACATGAGAATAGTCAGGGTTAGCCCCACAAAAGTACACTAAGCTGCCATGCCGATAAAGGAAGCCTCTTGCCAGAGCCGAACTACCGTTCGTCACCCTGATAAGAGGCTTCCTTTATCGGCATGGCAGCCGACTGATTATCAGCTTCTACCCTACCAGCTCTTCGCCGCGTAGCGCCAGTAATTCGCGGGCACTCTGGAAAGCATTTTCGCTAGGTTTGGCACCGGCTATCATGTGGGCTATTTCCTTAATGCGCTCGTCTTGGCTCAATTGCCGGATGCGGCTCACGGTGCGGTCGGCGCGGTCTTCCTTGTACACGAAGTAGTGCGTGTCGCCAGCCGCGGCCATTTGCGGTAAGTGCGAAATGGCCACCAGCTGGTGCTTGTGAGCCATTTGCTGCATCATGCGGCCCACCTTCACCGCGATTTCGCCGCTGATACCGGTGTCGATTTCGTCAAATACTATCGTAGGCAGGGCCGTTTTATCAGCTAACATGTACTTGATGCACAGCATCAAGCGCGAAAACTCACCGCCCGAAGCGGCTTTGCTCAGCGTTTGAGGTTGCGCGCCCTTATTAGCCGTAAACAAGATGCTCACTACATCGGAGCCACTAGCCCCTAGGGGGCCGATTTTGTGCTCCACCACGATGCGTGCGTGCGGCATGCCAAGGTCGGCCAGCAACGTACTGAGCTCTTTCTCAAACTTCGGGAACGACTTGCGGCGACTATCCGACAGCCGGGCGGCCTGCTTAGTAGCTTGGGCCAGGGCGGCGTCCGAATCTTTACGCAGGCGCGTTATTTCCTTGTCTAAGTTCAGCACCGAGCCTACTTTCTGGCGCAGGTCCTCGCGGGTTTCGAGCAGGCCGGGCACATCGCGACGCTGGTGCTTGCGCTGCAGGTTGTAAAGTACCGTGAGGCGGGCTTGCAGCTCCTCAGCGCGGCCAGGGTCGCCCTCGGTGCGGCGCTCGGCGGCCTCTACCTCGTCGGCCACATCATGCAATTCAATGAGGCATGAATCGAGCCGTTGCTTCAGGTCCTTGAAGGCGTCGGAGTAGCCTGCTACCTGACCTAGGAGCACCGCCGCATCTTTCATATTGCCGGTAGCGCAGTACTCGCTGTCGCGCAGACCGTGCAAAGCCTGGCTGAGCTTGTACTTAATTTCTTCGGCGTGCTCTAGTTGCTTTACCTCCTGCTCCAGGGCTTCCTGGTCTTCCTTATCGAGATTGGCTTCTTCCAGCTCGCTCAGCAAGAAACTGTTGTAATCCAACTCTTTGCTAGCCTGCGCAGCCTGGTCTTCCAGGGTCTTGAGGTCGGCTTCGAGCCGGCGGTATTGGCGGTAGGCATTGCCGTACTGCGTGCGGGTCGGCACCAGATTGGCGTAAAGGTCGAGCAGGTTGAGCTGAAATACGGCATCGCCCAGCAGCAGCGTATCGTGCTGCGAGTGAATATCCATCAGGTTCGCGCCAATCTTACGCAAGGCTTCCAGCGTCACTGGCGTATCGTTGACGAAGGCCCGCGACTTGCCTGAGGGGCTGATTTCGCGCCGCAGAATGCACTGCGCGTCGTAGTCTAGGTCCTCCGACTCAAAAATATCTTGCAACTGATAGTTTTTGATATCAAACTGTCCCTCAATCACGCACTTGCGCTCGGTGTTGAAGAGCATGCGCGAGTCGGCCCGGTTGCCGAGCAGCAGCCCAATGGCGCCGAGCATAATAGATTTGCCCGCCCCCGTTTCGCCGGTAATAATATTGAGCAGCGGCGAGGGCCGCAGCTCTAGCTGCTCAATAAGAGCATAATTCTGGATACGTAAATCGAGTAGCATAGCGTCATTTAACAACAATCAATTATCATTCAACAGCTAACGTTGAGCCGACAAGAAATGGCTGTCAACTATCAAATGGTAATTGTTAAATGAATTTAAGGTCTTAACAGCGTCTGGTACTTTGCTAGGTTATCGGGGTCGGCATCGCTGAGCATGGTGACAAGCTGTTGCTTCTGCTCAGGAGTGCCGGTGCGGAATATGTTGGTAATCTCATCAGCCTTCGCATTAAAGAAGGCGCGCACGAACAGCGTACCCGGCCGGATAACATTGGCTTTCTGAATAGCGCTCAGCGCTTCCATAATTGAGGTTCGGGCATCGCCCGGCTTCTCGATGAACATATCCATCCCTTGCCGGTAATAAGCATAAAGGCTGGTGCGGAAAGGTTCAAGTTGCGGGTCGGTAAGGTTATTAAGCAACCAGTAGCGATTGGTGGGGCTTGAATCAGTCCACCCGGTATCAGTTTCACCAGTGGTTGTGGTCTGGCCTGCCGAGTACTGCATTATCAGGCGCGCTTGGTCGTAGTACGGCGAGCCCCCTAGGCGTGCAAACGTGTCTTGGTCGGTACCAATAACCAGGTAAGCGTAGAAGCCTAGCAGCGAGGCCAGGTTGCTCGTGAAGGTGTTGCTACCCGGAATAAACGAAATAGGCGCGGCCGGTGAGAAGTTGAAAATAAAATTGCGGTCGTTGAGACTCAGCACGTTGGTTTCGTAGCCTGTGCCGTACACTGGGCGCGTCGCAATCAGGCGCATCGTAGCCACGTAGGTGCCGTTCTGCGGAATAGCGGTAATGCCTACGAACATGCGCAGGTTGATACGCTCATTGGGGCCGTAGGTGAGCCGCGTCCAGGGGGTTTCGTTTAAGATGCGGCGCATCTCGGCCTGCATCTGGTTTACCAGCGTGGCGTCGGTGATGGTTACGTTTTGAAGCGACACCTGCACGTCGGCATTTAGCTCCTGAGCCTGGACAGGGCACGCGGCCAGCAACCCCAGTAGCAAGGCCAACACCGTGAATACGTTACGCATGGGAAATAACAAATCGGGACTGAATGAGCTGCACTAGCTCGCGGGCTAGGTCGGTTTTAGCTTGCAACTCAAAGTTAAGCACCTGGCCGGCGCGGTCTAGCACCGATACTTTATTGGTATCGTGGCCAAAGCCGGCGCCCGCATCGCGCAAAGAATTAAGCACGACTAGGTCGAAGTTTTTGCGCTGCAGCTTGCCTAGGGCATGCGCCAGCTCGTTCGTAGTCTCCAACGCAAAACCTACCGCAAATTGTTCAGGCCGCTTGGTTTGACCGAGCGTGGCAGCAATGTCCACGTTCTTGACCAGCTCTAGCGTGAGCGTTTCGCCGGATTTTTTAATTTTCTCGGGCTCTACTACCGCGGGCCGGTAGTCAGCCACAGCCGCGGCGAACACCCACACATCGGCCGCGGACGCTACCTGCGCGGCGGCCTCATACATCTGCTGCGCAGTTTCGACCCGCACCGTGCGAATGCGGGAGCTGGCTGGCGCCGCCAGCTGCACGGGTCCGCTGATGAGCGTTACGTTAGCCCCCGCCTCAGCAAAGGCGTCGGCCAGCGCATAGCCCATTTTACCCGTTGAGCGGTTACCTAGGAAGCGCACTGGGTCGAGCGGCTCATAGGTAGGGCCCGCCGTAAGAAGAACGTGCATCTTTTCAATTAATAATTACCACTAAGCAATCGCTCGTAGTAGTCTATTGCTCTTTTCCACTGGCGGCATGCTAGCGCTGCGCGAAAAACTGCGCTAGTTCAGTTACTATTTCTTCGGGCTCCAGCATGCGGCCTGGTCCGGCCAAGCCGCTGGCTAGTTCGCCGCTAGGCGAGTCAAAAATATGGTTACCGAACGAGCGTAGGCGCTGCAAATTTTGCGTCACGGCCGGGTGCGCGTACATGTCCAGGTCCATGGCCGGGGCCAAAAACACCGGGCAGCGCGCCGACAAATACACAGCACTGAGCAGATTAGGACACAATCCATTGGCAAGCTGACCGATGGTGTTGGCGCTAGCTGGCGCAATCACGAGGGCCTCGGCCCACAGCCCTAGCTCGACGTGGTTGTGCCACTGCCCACTGGCCGCATCACGCAAAAAGCCCGTCAAGACGGGCTTTTTGGAGAGAGTACCTAGGGTAAGCGGTGTAACGAAGGCCGTAGCTGCTTCGGTCAGAATTACTTGCACTTCCGCGCCGGCTTTCACTAGCAGGCGGGTTAGCGGGGCAGCTTTGTAGGCCGCAATGCTACCGCTGACCCCTAGGAGCAAGCGGCGGTTCTGCAATGAAGCGTGGGGCTCGAGGCTGGTAGCTGAGGTTGTCATGGGCTCGTAAAGGAACACAAACCTAGGCACCCGGCACGAAGCACGCTACTCAAGCCTAGAACAGCTCGCGAGGAATAACGATGGGCGCTACCTCGGGAGTTTCGTAGTGCAGTTCGCCTGCAATGAACTCTTCGATAGCTTGGCTGGTGGGCTTGGGCTGGCGCTCGTACTGCTTGCTGATTTCAATCTGCTCACGGTTTTCGAACACTTCTTCGAGGTTATCAACGGTAGTGGCAAACTCGGCCAGCTTTTCGCTGAGCTCTTCTTTCAGCTTCACCGACAGTTGGTTGGCGCGCTTCGAGATGATAGAAATCGCCTCGTAAACGTTGCCTTTATCCGTGGTGATGTCGGCCAGGTTGCGGGTGATGATGGAGGCAGAAGCGGGAGTCTTCATGGAGATGTTAATTGTTACTGGTAAGTTGTTACCGGTCAGTTATTACTGGTAATTAATCCATTACCAACCGACTGGTAATCGTTAGTTGGCAGCTGTGGGGTCGGCCGGGAGGCTTTTGAGGCGTTCGATTTCGGCGCGGCTATCGTCGTACATCGTCTGAGCCGCGTGTAGGCTCTTGCTCTGCGGATAGGTGTCGATGAAGTGCTGGTAAATGGCTACTGCATCCATAAAGCGCTCGCGCTGCTTGCTTTCGATGCTTTCCTTAGCCCAAGCGTACTGCGCCGTGAGCCGCAAAAAGTCAGCCTGCTCGGCAAATACAGAAGCTGGATACTGCTGGTTGAAGTTACCTAGGGCCGTGACAGCCGCCTGATTGTAACGCAAGGAGTAGTAGAGCTTTGCGCTTTGAAACGCTTTGTTCTCTAGCTTTTTCTGCAGTTCCTGCGACATGCTTTCCGCTTCAGCGCGAAATTCACTAGTCGGATACGTATTCAGGTAATCCTGAATTACTTCCAGCGCCGATACCGTATTGGTCTGGTCGAGCTGGTAGCCAGGCGAATCCCGGAACAGCGACTTAGCCCGCAAGAAGTTGGCTTGCTCGGTGTACGACGAGTTGGGGTACGTGTCAGTAAACTGCTTGAAGTAATAGGCGCTCAGCACGTAGTTGCGCTGCATGAAGTTGGTGTTGGCGAAGTAAAACTGCGCCTTCTCTGCTTCGGGCCGGCCTTTGAGCAAAGGAATCATTTCTTCCAGCAGCGTACCTGCCCGGAAGTAGTCACCCTTGTCGTAGTACTTAATAGCAGCCTCGTACTTCTCGTTGACGTTGGTGCTTTTAAGCAGCTTCTGGTAGCCCGTGCAGGCCCCTAGCGAAAGGGTGCTGGCCAGCAGCGCGGCAGAAATAAGACGGGAAAATCGCATACGAAAGACAAAGGTACGAGGAAAACGATGGGCGCGCACTGTTGCGTTCCGCCGAACTGCCCCTAAGAGTTGCAGTGCCTAGCGCTTGGTTGCACTCACCGGTGCTTTGGCTGGTGCAACAGGCTTCTTAGAAGGTTGCGCGGAGCGCTTGCGAGCGGCGGGTTTAGCCTTGATTTTGGTAGGTTTAGGCTTGGCCCTGGGTTTTTTCGCCTTAATGTCGCTGGCGAAGTGCTTGCCAAACACAGTGCGCCGCGTGGGCCGCTCGGTGGGTCGCCAGCGATAACCCTTCAGGCGGGTATCGTCTTCCTTAAGCTCGTGCGGCGGGATAAATGTAGCATCCGGATTGGCCAGCATGCTGAGCGTCTTAATCTTACCATCTGCAAAGGCTAGCCGGATGGTGGCCGAGAGCGATTTATTCACCCCCGTTACTACCGTATCGCCATCCAGCGCATAGTAGAGGCTTTCGGCGTTGCCAAGCACATCGATACGGTTAACGCGGTTTTGCTTAAAATACGCTAGAATGTTACGCCCTTTTACCTGGTTAAAATTATGCAGCGTGTCCTCCCCTATCACGAAGGCTTTGGCAAACATCCGCACCTGGTCAATCTGGCCGCGCTTCTGCCGAATTTCCATCGAATCGGACGTCATCTGGTTGTGAGCTTGCCACAGGATGGGGTCGCGGTTGAGATAAATGATGCTGTCTTGCCGGTCGTAGGTTAGCGAGTCGCAACGCCCCTGCAGGTTACCCCGAAAAATCTGCACCTTGGGCCACGCATAGAGGATGGGTCGCTGGTTGACTTTGGTAGGGCGCGACTCCACACTCAGCAGCGTGTCGGCGGCCAAATACAGTGTATCGCGGCCCGAAATATTACGCACCACCGGCCGACTCCCATAGAGCTTGGTACGCCCGAGGGCGCGCCAATAGCGGCCCACATCGCCGCGCAGCAAGAGGTTGTCCTTCTTCGAGATAAGCGTGACGTGGCCCGTAGCTACGCCGTAGAGCTTGCCCTCGTCGTACACCAGCTGGTCGCCACCTAGCAGGTAGTTGGGCGTTTCAATCTTGGCGTTGCGCTGAAAATTGGATACCCTGGTAATGGTGTTGTACACACCTTTCTCGGCGTAGAGGTTGCCCTGCGGACCTTTGATACGGGTAGGGCCGTCGAAATAAGCTATTTTGGAAATAGTATTAAACGTCAGCGTATCGTTGCGCAAGTCGGTCTGACTGCCCTTGACATCAGTGGAAACGAGGTGCACATCTCGCTTAAAAACAAAAACTTTGCTGCGCGTATCGTAAAAGCCCTGCTGACTATCGAGGGTATTTTGCGGGTCGGTGAGGTGGCCGCCGGTGGTGTAGTAAGCCGTCTGGCGCGTTAGGTCGTAGTCAAGCACCGAGGTGGTGAGTGTCATGCGCGGGTCGTGCATGACCACGTTGCCGGTCATGCGGGCCGTGCGGCGGTCGCCATCGTAGAAGCCCCGGTCGCCGTTAATAGTAACGGTATCATTCTGGATGATACGCACGTTGCTAAAGGCCTCAATTTCATTGCGGTCTAGGTATTGATAGGCCGAGTCGCAGTACAAGAAGGTGTCTTCCTGCTTAAAGCTGACGTTGCCCAGCAGCTTACGGATTTTCACGCCGTTGAAGACGCCGCCTTGGAGCTCGCGGGTGCCGGGCAGCAGTTGCACGGGTGTGCCTTTGGCGGGGGTAGCAGCGGTGGCTGGGGCCCCGGGCGCTTTGGTGGCCGGGCGGCGCGGCGTTTGTGCGGGCAGCGACAGGGCCGTCAGCGCCAGCAAAAACCAGAAACTTAAAAAACGAAGGAGCGGCATTCAGAAGCCAAAGGTACAGCGGGTGGCGGGGCCTAACGCGCATCTTTGCGGCATAGTGCCCAGTAGCCAGGCGGCCTACACTACCTAGGCCATGAAAATTCACCGTTCGGGGGCCTCGAGCGCTGGCGCTACCCCCTAGGGCACGTGTTGAGCACCCAACTCATGCCACCCTACGCTGACGTAGAAGAGTATTTCTGCCTAACGCCATACTCTTTAATTCTGGCTAAGCGTGTGGCCTGCGCGCAAGCCAAGAGTTGTACAAAATCGCCTAGGGTAGTTAGGTATGGGATAATAACCCCCTCCATAACTCGGACTGAGCCCCTTGCGTTGAGCCACGCATTATTCTATCTCAGCTCCGCTCATGCCCGCCCAACCTTTGCCTCAGCGTATTGTCACGCTCGAAGAACATATTGGCTTTCCCGACATGGTCAATCGCATCCCGCTAGCGGTGCGCCAGCAAGCGGGCTGGCCCTCCGATGCTAATCCGCACTCGCCGGTGCACGAGCAACAACAAAAACTAGCCGAAATAGGCCCCGAGCGTTTACGCCTCATGGACGAGGCTGGCATTACTATCCAAGTGCTTTCCGTGTCGGGGCCCGGGGCCGAATTGCTGCCACCTGCTGAAAGCCTCGCATTTGCCCGCGAGTATAATGACCGGCTGGCGGCGGCTATTGCGCAGCACCCCGACCGTTTTTTTGGCTTTGCGCATCTGCCCATGACCAACCCAGCCGCGGCAGCCGACGAGCTAGCGCGCACTGTACGCGAGCACCAGTTTCGCGGGGCAATGATAAATGGTACCACGCAAGGTTTGTTTCTCGACGACCCACAGTTTGCCCCCCTGCTAGCGCGGGCCGAAGACCTAGGCGTGCCGCTGTACTTGCACCCCGGCGTGCCGCCCGCGCCGGTGCGCAGTGTGTATTACGAGCGCCTGCCTAATGGCCTAGGTGAACGCCTGAGCATGGCGGGGTTTGGCTGGCATGCCGAAACGGCCATCCATGTGCTGCGCCTCATCTTGAGTGGCACGCTGGAGCGCTACCCACGCCTGCGGCTTATCATCGGCCATATGGGTGAGACCTTGCCCGTGATGATAGCCCGCGCCGACATGGCTATGCCCGCCGATGAGACGCAGCTGCCGCGCAGTATCAGCCAGACCCTACGCGACCAAGTCTACATCACCACCAGTGGCATTTTCACACGCCCACCGCTAGAGGCAGCACTGGCCACCTTTGGGCTAGACAATATTTTGTTTTCAGTCGATTACCCGTATGCGCCCAATCAACCGGGCCACGAGTTTTTAGCTGGCTTACAGCTACCGCCTGCCGACATCGCAAAGCTGGCTTATGGCAATGCCGACCGCGTACTAAGCTTGGTGTAAGAGCTTGGCTCTATCTGCAAAAGAGACCTAGGCAGTGTAGGAGTAGCAACTCGCCTCTACACTGCCTAGGTCCCTTTCTTAGGTCGCTTTGCTTTTATATCAGGTCGCCTATTTCCCGCACGCCTACGGGCCGCTCCACGGTATAAGCTTCGCCAAACTCTACCCCAATCAGGTGCCCAAACTCGCGGGCGCGGGCCTCCATGAAGTGTGAGAACGTCTGCCCCGACAAGTAAGTCTGGGGCGCCGCTGGGTCAGCACTAGGGTTATAAAACTGGGTGCCGTAGGCGGTTATAGAAGCCCACTTGCCCGCCCAGTACGGGGTGATATCAACCACAAAATCGGCTGGCAGCTGCCGGTCCTGAATGTAATGGTATACATTCTTAGGGCGCCAAGGTGCCTGGGGCTGACCGTTTTCATCCAGCGTTTCTATCATGCGCAGCCCACTCAAGAAGCAAGCATCGGTAGCCAGTTGAGCAGCGCGCCCGTGGTCAGGGTGCCGGTCATTAATGGCGTTGCAAAGCACCACCTCGGGCTGGTAGCGCCGAATGGCCGCAATGAGTGGCAACTGGTGCTCGCGGTCGTTTTTAAAAAAGCCATCGGGCAACCCGAGGTTTTCACGAGCGCTGAGCTGCAATATCTTGCTAGCCGCTGCCGACTCGGCAGCGCGGGTTTCGGGTGTACCACGGGTACCTAGCTCGCCCCGTGTCAGGTCTACGATGCCTACTTTTTTGCCCACAGCTACTGCTGCCAGTAGCGTGCCAGAGCACGACATTTCTACATCGTCGGGGTGGGCCCCAAGGGCTAATACATCCAGCTTAATCACACTACTACGCGTTAGTTAACAAACAATCAAACCCAACTACCGTCTCGCCAGGAATCCCTGTGAAGCTGCTCCAGAAAAACCAGTCGGCCTCTGCAGCTTACTTGATACGCAGCTTTTTACCGGGCCGCAATGTATTTCCTAGGCTAGGATTGAGCCGCTTGAGTGTGCTCACGCGCACTCCGTAGCGGTCGGCTATTTCCGAAAGTGTATCGCCCGAGCGTATCTGGTGCTGTACCACGCGCCGAGCAGCAGTGGGCTCTGGCGCACGGCTGCTGGCACTGCTGCTACGCCCGCGCCGCAGGGCACGGCTGTAGTAGTTGAATAGTGCCGAAGTAATGGTGAAATTATCACTCCGCAGCTGATAACCAGGGAAGTTGTAAACCAGCGTGGGATTGATAGGATTGCCCTCGTAGCGCACCTCAAAGTGCAAGTGCGAGCCTGTACTACGCCCGGTGCTGCCCCCTAGGCCTATTATTTGGCCAGCTTTGACGAAAGTACCTACCGGCACCAATGGTTTGCTCAAGTGACCATAAAGGGTCTCTAGACCATTATAATGGCGCACCAATAGGTAATTGCCGTAGCCGCCTCCGTCCCACTTGCTGATGCGGATAACGCCATCGAATGCCGCCCGTACCGAGTCGCCGGTTTCTAGGTCTAGGTCCACCCCAAAGTGCCAGCGCCCCCACCGAAATACGAAGCCGGAGGTAATAGGCGTCTTCACCAATGGCATCTTAGCATAATGCTGGCGCACTGGGTCTACTAGCTTCAGATTGATAGTATCGCGAATGCGGCGGCCATCCACCCGGTATGGGTTGATGTTATGCGTGTCCCAAATAGAGTAGTAACCGGCCACCCGCACCCACGACGAGTCAATGAGTACTTCATCCGACATCTCGACTATCTCTTGCCCACCCTCGTTGAGGGTAGTCGTGTCTTCACTCACGATACTCAGCTTGCGCGCCGGGTTGAAGATAGACTTGGCAGCGTCCGACCTGTCATCGGGCAGCTCTTCCGTCTCAATGATGGTGGTGGTATCGGGCCGCACGTAACGCAGGGTAGGCGTGCGTGCCTTAAAAAAATCCTTGCTGCGCGTCCTAGTTGATTTGGCTCTCGAAGTCCGGCGGCGCTGCGCTTGCGCAGACGTGCTGGCTCCTAACCAGCAGGCTAGTAGCACCAACAGCACGGGCAGGCGAAAAAAAAGCTTAGGAAAAGTCAAAAGAAACCCAAAAATGACAGCAGTGACCCGGTGCGCGAGCCACTGCTGCCTGTTGGTAAAAAAAGTGCACCGCCCTATCAGCTGGCTGCACGCATACTAGTCAAGTTATGACTTCAGACCAGCTAGGTAGCGCTCAGCGTCGAGCGCTGCCATGCAGCCGGTGCCCGCTGCCGTCACGGCTTGGCGGTAGGTAAAGTCCTGCACGTCGCCACAGGCAAACACACCATCTACGTTAGTTTTAGACGTGCCCGGCAACGTTTTCAAGTATCCCTGCTCATCGTGGTGCAGGTAATCCTGAAAAATCTTGGAATTTGGCTCGTGCCCAATAGCTACGAAGAATCCGTGCACCGGAATCTCGCGCGTCTCGTGCGTCACTAGGTTTTTCACACGGACTGCTTCCACAGCGTGCTCACCCAAGATTTCGTCGGTTGCTGTGTCAAAGAGCACTTCAATCTTGGGGTTTTCAAGCACGCGCTTCTGCATGATTTTCGAAGCCCGCATAGCATCTTTACGCACCAGCATGTACACTTTTGAACAAAGGTTAGCGAGGTAGTTTGCCTCTTCCGCTGCCGTATCGCCAGCACCCACGATGGCTACGTCCTTACCGCGGTAGAAGAAGCCGTCGCATACCGCACAGGCTGATACACCCGAGCCATTCAGCCGCGCCTCTGAGGGCAAACCCAGCCACTTGGCCGAAGCCCCCGTAGCAATAATCACGGCATCAGCCGTCAGCTCCGTGGTTTCGTCAATCGTGATTTTGTGTGGGTGACCCGTGAAATCCACTTTAGTAGCGATGCCATACCGGATATCTGTGCCAAAGCGAGTGGCCTGCTTTTTCAAGTCTTCCATCATCTCCGGGCCCATCACGCCATCTGGATAGCCTGGAAAATTTTCAACATCATTAGTGATGGTCAGCTGCCCCCCAGGCTGCAAGCCTTGGTACATCACTGGTTGGAGCCCGGCCCGTGCCGCATAGATAGCTGCAGTGTAGCCAGCCGGCCCCGAACCAATTATCAGGCAATGAATATGTTCCATATAAGTAACGCGAGAAGGATGCTTCGCGCTTGCAAGCAGTTAGTCTTAGAGATAAAAAACAACGTAGCAACTCCGAAGATTCGCACGTCTACCTACAAAAAACCCCAACCTCACGGTCGGGGTTTTCAAGTATACAAATTTAGGCAATAACTAGCCTAGGTATGGCTTTAGCGCCTTCGAGCGCGAAGTATGGCGCAAGCGGCGAATAGCTTTTTCCTTTATCTGACGCACCCGTTCGCGGGTTAGGTTGAATTTCTCGCCTATTTCTTCTAGCGTGAGGGCGGCCTCACCATTTAGCCCAAAGTAGAGTGTAATTACATCAGCCTCACGCTTAGTTAGAGTTGAGAGAGCACGTTGCACTTCTTTGCGCAGCGAGTCATTCATTAGGCCCGAATCCGGCGTCTCTTCGTCTTCGTTTTCGAGTACGTCGAGTAAGCGGTTTTCCTCCCCTTGCACAAAAGGCGCATCTACTGACACGTGGCGACCCGAAATTTTCAAGGTATCAACTACCTCCGAAGTAGTTAGCTCAAGCACTTCGGCGATTTCTTCCGGCGAAGGCTCACGTTCAAATTTTTGCTCGAGCTCCGAGAATGATTTGCTGATTTTATTCAGCGAACCTACCCGGTTTAGGGGCAAACGCACAATGCGGCTCTGCTCAGCCAAAGCCTGCAGAATGCTTTGGCGAATCCACCATACAGCGTAGGAAATAAATTTAAAACCACGGGTTTCATCGAAGCGCTTGGCAGCTTTGATAAGACCTAGGTTGCCTTCGTTGATAAGGTCACCCAAGCTAAGCCCTTGGTTCTGATACTGTTTTGCTACTGAAACTACAAAGCGCAGGTTAGCTTTGGTGAGCTTCTCCAGAGCTTTTTGGTCACCATCGCGAATGCGCTGCGCCAGCGTTACCTCCTCGTCGGGCGTCAGCAGGTCCACTTTACCAATCTCCTGGAGATATTTATCCAGCGATTGGCTTTCGCGGTTGGTAATCTGTTTGCTGATTTTTAGCTGTCTCATCGGTAACGGTGGCTAATTAGATAGTTTTAAAAGAGTTAATTGGAAGCATACTACCCGGCCGGCTCCCGGCCGATTCAAGGGAAAATAACACTGCTATATGGGCAAAGGTTCGGCGAAGCAAGGTGAAAGCGAGAAGGTAAAAAATATAAAAATTTTGTCCTAACCGTCGGTTACTCGCCGCAATTAGCGTTCCAACTTTTATATTTTTCCATCTTCTCACTTACAACCTAAGAGCTACGCTGGCTTTGCCAGCAGCACTTTGCGTGACAGCCGGTATTTACCCGTCTTTTTGTCGATATCCACTAGCTTCACATCTATCTCTTGCCCTACTTCTAGCACACCTTCAAGCGACGCAATACGCTCGTGCGTTACCTCCGAAATGTGCAGCAAGCCGTCTTTGCCCGGCATGATTTCCACAAACGCACCATAGGGCTGAATCGAGCGTACTTTGCCTTTGTAAGTTTCACCCACTTCAGGCTGGGCTGCGATGGCGCGGATGCGGTCGATAGCACCTTGCATCGAGTCCTGGTTAGCCGCATAAATGCTTACGTGGCCCTTTTCGTCTTTTTCCTCGATGATAACGGTAGCACCAGTATCCTTCTGGATTTGCTGGATGACTTTGCCACCCGGCCCGATTACTGCACCGATAAATTCTTTATCAATCAGCATTTTATGCGAACGCGGCGTGTGTACCTTCAGCTCAGGAGCCGGAGCATCAATCGTCTTTGCCATCTCGCGCAAAATATGCAGGCGACCTTCTCGGGCCTGGTGCAGTGCAGCGGTCAGAATCTCGTTGCTTAGGCCCTGGATTTTAATATCCATTTGGCAAGCACAGATACCCTTCTCAGTACCAGTAACCTTAAAGTCCATATCGCCTAGGTGGTCCTCGTCACCCAAGATGTCGGACAGCACGGCGTATTCACCGGTTTCCTTGTCTTGTACGAGGCCCATGGCAATACCCGCCACTGCCGAACGCACTTTCACGCCTGCATCCATTAGTGCCAGCGAACCGGCGCACACCGTAGCCATCGAGCTCGAGCCGTTAGACTCCAGAATGTCTGATACAATGCGGATGGTGTAAGGATTTTCCTCGTCGGGCGGCAGCACTTGCTTGAGCGAGCGCATGGCTAGGTTGCCGTGGCCGATTTCGCGGCGGCCAGCACCACGGTTAGGCTTCACTTCGCCGGTCGAATAGCCGGGGAAGTTGTAGTGTAGCATGAAGCGGTTGTAGCCCGAGTGCAGCGGCTGGTCAATGATTTGCTCATCGAGCTTAGTGCCGAGCGTAGCCGTAGTTAGGCTCTGGGTTTCGCCGCGGGTGAAGATGGCCGAGCCATGAGCACCAGGCAAATAGTTGATTTCCGACCAGATAGGACGAATCTCGGTAAGCTGACGGCCGTCGAGGCGCACCCGCTCCTTAATCATCATATCACGAATGGCTTTCTTCTCGGCCGATGAGTAATAACGGCTTACCATCTTCATATCTAGCTCGGGCTGCTCGGCCACTAGCTTGTCAAGGAAAGCTTTCTTAACACCTGAGAAGCCTTCCTTACGGCCCGACTTACTGGTGTTGCCTGAGCGGGCCACGTCGTAAGCACCTTGGTAGATGCCTTCGTGAATCAGCGCCTTAAGAGCATCGTTTTCTTCGTACTTAGGATACTCGCGGGGTTGCGCGTCGGGCGTGCGGCCTACAGCCTCAGCTAAGTCCTTCTGCAACTGCACCTGCGCTTTGATGGCTTCGTGACCGAAGGCAATGGCAGCTACCATTTCCTCTTCGCTCACTTCCTTCATCTCGCCTTCCACCATGGCTACCGAATCGGCCGTAGCACCTACGATGAGGTCCATGTCGGCGCGCGCTAGGTCGCTGGTTTTAGGATTAATCTGAAACTGACCATCGATGCGAGCCACCCGCACCTCCGAAATCGGACCGGCAAACGGGATATCCGAAATCGAGATAGCTGCTGACGCAGCCAGCGCGGCTAGCGCATCGGGCTGCACCTCTTTATCGGCCGAGATGAGGTTAATCATCACCTGAACCTCGTAGTGATAATCCTTAGGGAACATCGGCCGCAGAATGCGGTCAACGAGGCGGCAAATCAGGATTTCGTAGTCGCTCAGGCGGCCTTCGCGGCGCTGAAACGAACCCGGAATTTTACCGGCCGAGCCGAACTTCTCCTGGTAATCCACCGATAGTGGCAGGAAGTCAACACCTTCGCGCTGGCTCGGGGCCGATACGACCGTGGCTAATAGCATTGTGTCGCCGAGGCGCACTACTACGGCACCATCCGCAAACTTGGCCAGCTTGCCGGTTTCAATGGAAATCTGGCGGCCATCGGGCAGCGCCAGGGTTTTGGTAATCGCGTGGGGAGCGGGCATTCTTCGAAAGAGTAAGTAGCTGGAAGCTAGGAGCTAAAAATTATCTACTAAACAAAAACTTGCAGGCAAACAGTTCAGGCAAACGCAGTACGGGAGGGGGCCGCTGACTCGCTCCTAGCTTCGGGTACTGCGGTAGCCCGGCACGGCTTAGGCACCGGCAAAAAAAAGAATAGGGAACCTTCTCTAGAAGGCTCCCTACTCCCGGTAGTTGGGCTTACTTGCGGATGCCCAGCTCCTTAATGATGGCGCGGTAGCGGTTAATCTCGCGGTGCTGGAGGTAATCCAGCATGCGGCGGCGCTTACCTACCAGTTTGAGCAGACCTAGGCGAGTGCTGTGGTCTTTTTTGTTGGTCTTCAGGTGCTCCGTGAGGTGCTGAATGCGGTGCGTGAACAGCGCAATTTGCGACTCGGCCGAACCGGTGTCGGTATTTACTTTCTGAAGGCTGTTTTTTTCGAAGATGGCCTGTTTGGCCTCGGTCGAGAGTTTCATCGGCAGATAGGAATGACCCGTCTTGGATTAAAAAATAAGAGAATTGTGGCTGCCCCACACCGCAGGGCGGGCGCAAAGGTACGCAATTTCTTTTGGAAATCCAACTACTTATTCTGTGGCTGGCAACGCCAATCGCCGTAGACGGGGGAAGCGTGGTAGGCGCTGCGCAAGGCGACGCCAAAAATCGGTTTCGAGCAGACCTGAGTCGTTATAAGCTTGGTATAAGAAAAACAACCCGGCGGGTAATAGCAGCGCATTCGAAATCCACATGCCTAGGCCCACTGGCATCTCAAACTCGCGGCCTCCCTTCTCCCCTAGGATGCTCAACACATAATACACGATGAAAAACAGAATAGAAATCAAAATCGGTACGCCAAGACCACCCTTTTTGATGATAGCGCCGAGCGGCGCGCCTATCAGGAAAAACATGATAACGGCCACCGATTGCGTGTATTTGCGATAAATCTCAATCCTGAATTGAGCAGAATCGCGGGCCGTTTCAAATAAGCGCTGCGAATTAGTGCTCATGAAGTTGGCAATGTTGCGGGCACGGTTAGCGGCCTGCTCAGCTTGGGCACCCGTAAGCGGGGCTAATTTGCTCAAGGGCACGTTCCAAGCGGACACCTTACGGTAAGCGGCTTGATTAATTGTATCGAAGCGCAAATAGGTATAGTAGCCACTCAACTGAAGCGGTATTTGTTTGCGCTGACGTTGCAATGCTCGCTGTGTCGAATCGGTAGCGTTAAATAACTGTGGAATATTCAGCATCATGCGATTCTGCTGAAATAGTTCCTTCTTCGTGTTATTCAGATTGAAGGATGACAACGAGAATGTTATCATATTCCGCTTGAAACCCTGCCGCACAAACGACGAAGCTGAGCGGTCGCGGGCGTCAGGCTGCTCTACGTAATTATGGCCCCGGAACAATTCTAGCCCTAGGTACTGGCCACCAAAGCGAGTGAACATGCGCCCCGAGTCGGCCAGCATGACGGTTGCATTCCCCGACTTTTGGGTGTGGTCATAAATCATGATGCCCATTAGAACATCTTTATTAGGCCCCACCTTCTTGTTTACTTTAATGGTGTAGCCTGGAATGCCGTTATAAAAAACGCCTTCCCGGATGTCCAAGGCTAACTTCTTCTGCCGTACATCCCAGAGCAAGCTGTACGCATTCAAATTAGCCTTAGGCACAATGCTGTTATTAAACCAAAACGCGATGCCACCTAGCACCAAACTTGCCAGCCACACAGGGCGCAGAATACGCGTCAGGGCGATACCTGAAGCCTTAATAGCCGTCAATTCGTGATGCTCTCCTAGGTTACCATACGTCATCAGGGAAGACAACAATACGGCCAACGGCAGCGAGATAGGCACGATGGTGACGCTGAGATAAAACAGCAGCTTTAGAATAACAGCAATACCCAAGTCTTTACCCACGATGTCATCGAGGTATTTGAGCAAAACCTGGGTTAGGAAAATAAACTCTACTACCGCGAACGTGAGCAGAAACGGCCCTGCAAAGGCTTTTAAAATAAGCTTATCGAGTTTCTTTAGCATCACTTCGTTACTAAAACTGGCTTACGAGCTAGGCTCTCCAACGACGGCGAGTAATGGATAGTGCACGACACCCATAACAGGTTAGCCGCCTACTTGCTCTCGCAACTTTCCTACCAAGCCATCCCAAAGCTCTTGCTGCTCTTGGTCGTTGCCGTGGTCGGAGTAGTCTGTTACGCGCAAGAATACTCCATCCGTTATTTTTGAGTATTCTAAGCTAAAATCCAAATAGTTAGCATCGCTTAGAGGCTGTTTCTTTTCATCTAGAAACACGTAACGCACAGAGCGACCAGGGCGCTGTAGCGCTATCTCGGCGTAGTGGTTCTGTTTGTCCCACACCATATTAAAGCGGTGGTCAGGGTCAAGACGCACATCGTCGCAAAACCACTGAGCGAGCCCCGAAGCGGAGGCGAGGTAAGGAAACAACAAGCGGGGCGATGCGTTTATCGGATATTCCATTTCAAAACGACGCTTGCTGCTGGTAACGGGCATGTCCATAGGTACTTTATAAGAGAAGGGCCCGAGCCTGCCACCTCAGAAAAGCGGCCCTGCGGGCGGGAAAACAACTTTTTTTTGAAAATAGGGTTGCCAGGTTGCGTTTTTTTACTACCTTTGCACTCCCAAACCGACCCGGCGGGGTAGCTCAGTTGGTTAGAGCACAGGATTCATAACCCTGAGGTCACGAGTTCAACTCTCGTCCCCGCTACTTATCAAAAACCGTTCTAGTTTTATACTGGGACGGTTTTTTGATTTTAGCGCTTACAAGCTACGCAGTAAAAGCTGAACTGTATTGCTTGCAAAACACAAAGCGCTTGCCTCCTAGGTGGGGGCAAGCGCTTATCAGGGTCAGTCGATTGGGTAAAGCCTTGTGGGCTCCTTCCCTACTTTACTTCACTTTCTCAACGATGCCCGCGAAAGCAGCGGGATGGTTCAGCGCCAAATCGGCGAGCACCTTACGGTTGAGGTCGATGCCAGCCTTCTTGAGGCCACCCATCAGCTGCGAATACGACAGGCCGTGCTCACGAGCACCAGCGTTGATACGCTGAATCCAGAGCGCGCGGAATTCGCGCTTCTTTACCTTGCGGTCGCGGTAGGCATAGAGCAAGCCCTTTTCTACTGCGTTCTTCGCAACGGTCCATACATTTTTGCGCCGGCCATAGTAGCCTTTGGCGAGGCGCATTACTTTCTTACGGCGGTGGCGCGAGGCCACATGGTTTACACTCCTTGGCATAACCTAAGTTGTTTTTGGCAGCCGGCGCTCAGCAATAGCTGAAGCTTATCATGCGACCGGAAGCCTGGTGAGGATTTAGATGTTCAGCATTTGATTCACCCGGTTCATGTCGGCCGAGCTAACTAGGCCGCTGTGGGTGAGGGCACGCTTACGCTTGGTGCTCTTCTTGGTCAGAATGTGCGACTTGAAAGCGTGCTTACGCTTCACTTTGCCGGTGCCAGTCAGCTTGAAACGCTTTTTGGCACCCGACTTGGTTTTTACTTTGGGCATGGGTTGTGGTTGATTATTGATTGTTTGGTACTGACGCTGAACGACTAACGTAGTCGGCAGCGGCAGCCATCAACAACCGGGGTTAAACTATTCGGTGGCGGCCGCTGGGGCTGCTTCTTTGTCCTTAGGAGTTTTGTTTTCCTTAGGCTTATCGGCCGGAGCGGCGGGCTTGGCAGCAGGCTTAGCTACAACAGCGGCCTTAGGAGCCAAGTAGAGGAACATACGCTTGCCTTCGAGCTTAGGCAGTTGCTCCACTTTGGCGAGGTCCTCGAGGGCCTGGGCAAACTTGAGCAATAGAATCTCGCCGCGCTCTTTGAAGACGATGCTACGACCCACGAAATGCACGTAGCTCTTAATCTTAGCGCCCTCTTTAAGGAATTCCTTAGCGTGCTTTACTTTAAACTCAAAATCGTGGTCGTCGGTGTTAGGACCGAAGCGAATTTCTTTAATTACGACTTTGGTTTGCTTGGCCTTTAGCTCGCGAGTTTTCTTCTTCTGCTCGTACTTAAATTTCGAGTAGTCGATAACGCGGCAGACAGGCGGAGTAGCTGTGGGCGAAATCTCCACCAAATCCAGGTTTTGCTCCTGGGCAAATTTGCGAGCCTGGTCTATCGAATAGATGCCTTGCTCGATGTTATCGCCGACGAGACGAACCTCGCGGGCGGTAATTTTCTGATTGATTTTGAACGGCTCTTCCACCTGCTGGCGGGGCACGTACCGACGATTTGGGGTAGCTATGGCGAAAGTCCTCCTGCTAAAAGTGGCCGGATATGAGATAGTTATACCGAGCGCCCAACCCATGGCGTGACGTTCGGGGGGCAAATATCGGCAATTAATCTTGCAAAAGCAAAATAATATATAAAAAGGCGTGCTGAATTACGCTTCAGCACGCCTTTTTAACCTAGGGTCAGGTAAGTACCCTCCTACCCCATTGCTTCAGCAATTTGGGTTTGCACGCTCTGTACAAAGCTGTCAATTGGCATTGACCCAATATCGCCTTGGCCGTGGCGACGCACGCTTACAAGGCCGTCCTGGGCTTCTTTCTCCCCTACTACTAGCAAGTAAGGCGTTTTGGCCAATTCAGCATCGCGAATTTTGCGGCCAATGCGTTCATCACGAGCGTCAACAGTGCCACGCAGGTCAGCGGCTTCGAGCTTGGCTTTCACTTCGTAGGCGTAGTCGGCAAACTTATCCGAGATAGGCAATACCGTAAACTGTTCGGGCGAGAGCCAGAGCGGGAAGTTGCCAGCCGTATGCTCGATGAGCACAGCCACAAAGCGCTCGAGCGAACCAAACGGCGCCCGGTGAATCATTACGGGGCGGGCGCGGGTGTTATCGGGCGTGACGTACTCCAGCTCAAAGCGCTCGGGCAAGTTGTAGTCGACCTGAATGGTACCCAGCTGCCAACGACGGCCTAGGGCATCGCGCACCATGAAGTCGAGCTTGGGGCCATAGAAGGCCGCCTCGCCTAGTTCGGTTACCGTGGGGAGCCCTTTCTCGGCCGTTGCTTCCTTAATGGCAGCTTCGGCCAGCGCCCAGTTTTCGTCGCTACCAATATACTTCGTCTTATTGTCGGGGTCGCGAAGTGAAATCTGCGCAGTGAAATCAACGAAGCCTAGGGCCTTAAATACGTAAAGTACTAGGTCAATTACCTTCTGGAATTCCTCCTTCACCTGGTCGGGGCGGCAGAAGATGTGTGCATCGTCTTGCGTAAAGCCCCGCACGCGGGTGAGGCCGTGCAGCTCGCCCGACTGCTCGTAGCGGTACACTGTGCCAAACTCGGCTAGGCGCACTGGCAGCTCGCGATACGAGCGAGGCTTAGTGCGATAGATTTCGCAGTGGTGCGGACAATTCATCGGCTTGAGGAGAAACTCCTCGCCGGGATTAGGCGTCTTGATGGGCTGGAACGAATCGGCGCCATACTTCTCGTAGTGGCCGCTCGTGACGTACAGTTCTTTGGCACCAATATGCGGCGTCACAACCGGCTGGTAGCCAGCCTTTACCTGTGCTTTACGCAAAAATTGCTCTAAGCGCTCGCGCAAGACGGTGCCCTTAGGCAGCCACAGTGGTAAGCCCGCGCCTACTTTTTCGGAGAAGGCGAAAAGCTCTAGCTCTTTACCCAGCTTGCGGTGGTCGCGGCGCTTGGCTTCTTCTAGCTTTTCTAGGTACTCGGTGAGGTCCTTTTGCTTAGGGAAAGTGATGCCGTAGAGGCGCGTGAGCTGCTTGTTTTTCTCATCGCCGCGCCAGTAGGCGCCCGCCACGTTCATGATTTTAGCCGCTTTAATGGGGCTCGTATCGGGGATGTGTGGGCCACGGCATAAGTCCGTGAAGCTACCCTGCGAATAGAAGGTAATGTTGCCATCCTCCAGGTTTTCGAGCAGCTCTAGCTTATACGGGTCCTGCTTCTCGGTGAAGTAGGCTACCGCCTCAGCCTTGGGCACCTCGCGGCGCTCAAACTTGCTTTTGTTTTTGGCCAGCTCGAGCATTTTTTTCTCGATGGCGGGGAAGTCGTCGCTGGATATAGTGCGGCCATCGCCTAGGTCCACGTCGTAGTAGAAGCCGTTCTCGATAGCTGGGCCAATGGCCAGCTTCACGCCAGGATACAGCGCTTCGAGGGCTTCGGCCATGAGGTGGGCCGAGGAGTGCCAGTAGGCGGCCTTGCCGCCGGCGTCATTCCAGGTCAGAATTTCGAGGGTCGCGTCCTCAGTGAGAGGGCGGTGTAGGTCGCGGATGTCGCCGTTTACTTTAACGGCCAAGGCATTGCGGGCTAGGCCTTCGCTGATGCTGGCGGCTAGGTCATAGCCAGTCGTGCCGGGCTCGACCTGGCGGACGGAGCCATCGGGGAGGGTGATGTGGAGCATAACTATTGCTTGCAAATGAGCGCAAAGCAGGCGCAAGTTACGCCTGTACGCCAGGAAATGAGTAGCACAGCCCTAGGTGGTAGGTGCGTCGAAAAACCTAACCTACTGCTGAGGGGGTGCTGCTACTGGGGCAACAGTGGCCCGGCGGTAGTAGTTGGTGGGCGGGCGCAGGCTATCGGGCAGCATTGCCCGCACGGCCTCGCCAGTTTTCCAGACTTTGTAGGTCCAATGCTGATTGCCTGGGTTTTCGGCCACTAGTAGTCGGAATTGGGTATAAGCTTCGGGCAATCGGTGCTGGGCTTCGAGCGCCTCGGCCAGCAAGGCGCGGGCCTGCGGCAGGCGTGCATTGCGGCGAAGCGCGCGCTTCAGGTGCGGAATGATAGCGGCGGGCCGCTGCCCGTGCGCCCCAGCTGCGAGGGCCAACCGGTAATCGGCTCGATACTGTGTGGTGTCTAAGCGTAATGCCCGGCGGTAGTAACGCAACGCGCTATCGGGCCGCCCTAGCAACTCTAGCTGCCTACCGTAGTCGTAAGCCAGCGAACCTGAGGTAGAATCGAGCCGCAACCCCTGAGCAGCATACCGGGCCGCCTCGGCAGGCAAGCGATAAGCGTTGAGCAAGAAAGCCAACTGGTGTAAGATTTCGGGCTGCCGCGGGTCGCGGGCTAAGGCTGCGTGCAGGTAATCGAGGGCCTGCGTAGTATCGGCCGTAGCAGCATAAGCTAGCCCTTTATAAAATAGAGCGGCGGGCTGGTCAGGGTCAAGGCGTAGGGTACGGTCGAGGCTCTCAAGCGCAGCGCCGTACTGGTGGGCAGCCAGGTGCGTTTCGCCTTCTAGCAATGGAAGCTCGGGCGAATTGAAGCCATTAGCCGCCGCCTGGCGGGCAGCAGCGAGGGCTTGACTTAGGCGACCTAGGGCCCGCAGAGCCCGCGCTTGGAGGAAATACAATTCGCCATCAGCGTCATCAATAGCAAGGGCCGAACTGATGTCGCTTAACGCAGCTGAGGGCTGTCCGGCTGCCAAGCGCAGGGTAGCGCGGCGCGCTAGCAACCCCGCATTATCAGGCTGCTGCCGGATAGCGCCATCTAGCTCATCGGCCTGCACACGGGGGCCACTCTGCACCGTAGCAAGATTTACTAAGGTATCGGGCCGCTCGGAAGGGGCCGCTTGGCAGGCAGCTAGAAGCGACAAAAGTAGAAATGGCCAGCTACGCATACTTAACTATACTCTCTTGATAAACAAATCTTACGCCTCTAGGTCCTAATACTTTGCTTGAACTTAGTAACGCGTAGCTTTCTACTGTTAAGCACAAAGTTCGCGCTTCCTACTTTACTCGCGAGCATCGGGCTTATTCGTTGCGGGCATGCGCTCGTACCAGCGGGCGTGGAGGCGGTCGCGACGAGAAGCGGCGCGCACCAGCGGCGGCAGCAATTGCTGGCACAGGCGGTTAACCGTCAAGTCCTCGCTGGTATAAGTAGGAAGCTTAATAGCTTCTTGCAGCACCGTGATAGCTCGCCGGCGGTGGCCCTGGTACTTATACATGCGGGCTAGGTCGTAGCAATACTGAATGCGCATAGGGTCAAGCTGCCGAGCTTTTTCCATGGCCTCCATCGCCTTTTTAGAACTGGCGCCCTGCGGATACCCACCTAGGACGACACGGGAAAACACTTTTTCGAGCACGTTGTAGTGAGCTACGCGATAATACCAGCGGCCGAGCAGCTGCCAGGCTTCGGGCATATCGGGGCGGCGCTCGGCGGCCAGAAATACGTGTGTCCGCAGCTGCTTGAAAATGCGCAGCCGGTCGCGGGCGCTAAGTAGCCCCGCCTGGCTAAAGAGCGCCAGGGCCATGGCATAGTTACTCTCGCCGGCTTCGGGCTGCAGCGCCAAGGCTCGGCCAGCGTACTGATGCGCCGCGGCAAAGTAGGCGCTCTTGCGGGTTTCGTCGGAGTAGCGGTTGCCAATGCTCACGCTCAGCACAGCCGCGTGCCACAAGCTGCCGTAGTGCTGCTGATTAAGCTTGAGCGCCGACTCGTAGGCAGCTAGCGCCTCTGAGTCCTTAAACTTGAGTTGCAGGGCCGCAGCTTTGCGCAAGTAGTCATTCAGGGCCACCGAGTCGGGCGGCTGAGCAAGCTTACTCTTAGGGCCAGCTTTTAAGGCTGGCTTGAGCTCCGGGGTAGCAGGCACCGAAGGAGGCGAAGTAGTAGTGCCTTGCGCCCACCCTACCCTAGGGTGCCCAGCCACCAGCCCCAAGGCAAGCAGCAGCAACTTTGTGGGCGGAGGCAGGTAGCTCATAGGCGAGAATACAGTACCTAACGCGGAAAGTTGCTAAAACAATCCGAGCTGGGCTTTAGGCCGCCGCAGTAGCGCCTGCGCCTGCGCCACTTCCTCCGCGGTGACTTCGACAGCATGCGTCGCCTCAGGCTCAGCTGCTGCTGGGGTGTCTTCTTCGGCTCTAGGAGCCGCCGCACCGCGCTTCTTGGCTTCGCGGCGGGCGGGCTCGGGGCCTTCATCGGTGAGCAAGGTTAGCGCATGCACCTTGTAGTAGTTAAGCTTATTGCCCAGCGCTTTCCAGCCTTTCACCTCGATAAATTGGTCGAGGCGGAGGGTCTCAGTTTGCTTTTCGGCCTTTTTATCGCGCTGTAGCTTCACTTCTATGGCTGGCTCGGCAAAGGCCGTAGCCACTAGTAGCTTCGACCCCTTAGACTCCGATATGAAGGTGAAGCGCTTTTCAAGCGTACTAGTTTCGATTTTGAAACGCTTCACGTAGTGCGTCTTGGTTTCGCCATCGAGGTACACCGCGCTGATAACCGTGTCGGGCTCTAGCTTGCGCAGCAGCACAATATTGGGCAAGTCGAAGTGCTTGGTCAGGTCGGGGGCGTATAGTTCATACGAGCCATCCTTGTACACCACCAAGATGGCGTCGTCGGTGTCGAAGGCACCTAGGTAGCGGCCGTGCGCCTCGTGCTTGAGACGAGCCACTACGCTATCGAAGAACACGTCGCGGCCACCTAGGGTACTATCACCCACTGCTTTACGGGTAATCTGCTTCACTGGCTGCTTGGTTACAATATTGCCCATCGAGCCTTTGCCCTTGATGGCTAGGTCGGCGAAGTCGAAGTCAAACTGCTTTACCCGAGCTTGCGCCTTATTGGAAAGCTGAATCGTCACGATTTCGCTTTCCGAATTGGGGTTGGCCGTGAGGTACAGCGTCTTAGTGCCCTTAGTGCCTTTGGTGAGGTCGTAAGTCTTATCGCGTGTAATACCCGTGACCAAGAAGCGCTTTGCGAAGCTGATACCGCTAGCACCGTCTACGTACACCATATTGTACACCAGCCGGTCGTCGTTCTTGTTGTACACCCCCACGTGCAAAATATCCTTGCCCACAAAGGTCTTTTCGGCAATCTTGCTCACCATAAAGGTGCCGTCGCGCCGAATGGCGATGATATCGTCGAGGTCTGAGCAGTCGGCCACGTACTTGGCCGCTTCGTCTTTTTTGAGGCCGTAGCCCACGAAGCCATCTTGGTAGTTGACGTAAAGCTTTTGGTTGGCAATGGCCACTTTTTGGGCCGTTACCACATCAAATGTGCGCAGTTGGGTGCGGCGCTCTCGGTTAGCGCCATATTTCTTCAGCAGGTTTTCGAAGTACGCAATGGCATAGCGCGTGAGGTTGGCTAGGCTATCCGCTACTTCGGCCAGCTCGATGTCGAGCTTTTGAATGTATTCTTCGGCCTTGAAGCCATCGTACTTTGAAATGCGCTTGATACGGATTTCGGTTAAGCGCGTCAGGTCATCCTCGCTCACGGGGCGGCGCAATACGATGCGCGTATCGTTAGCTTTTATCTTCTCCCCTTCTACCCGCACAAACTTTTTGAGTCCTAGGTCGATGGTTTCAAGAATCTGCTCCCAGGTCTCGCATTCCTCGATTTTACGGTAGATGCGATTTTCGATGAAAATCTTTTCTAGCGAAGCCGAGTGCCATTTTTCTTGCAGTTCCTGCTGCCGAATTTCCAGCTCGCGCTCTAGCAGGCGCACAGTTTTGCCGGTGCTTAGGCGCAGCATGTCCTCCACGCTCACGAAGCGCGGCTTGTCATCGATGATGACGCACGTATTGGGCGAAATAGAGATTTCGCAGTCCGTGAAGGCGTAAAGTGCGTCGATGGTAAGGTCGGGGCTGATGCCAGGCGGCAGCTGCACCTGAATCTCAACATCCTTGGCGGTATTGTCCACCACCTTCTTAATCTTGATTTTATTTGCCTCCGAGGCTTTCACGATGCTCTCCATGAGCGCCGTGGTGGTGGTGCCGTACGGGATATCCCGAATGAGAAGCAACGTCTTATCTACCTTCTCGATAGTGGCGCGCAGCCGGATGCGGCCACCTCGCTGCCCACTCTGGTAGTTGCTGATGTCGGCCAAGCCGCCCGTCGGAAAGTCGGGGTAAAGCTGAAACTCGCGCCCCCGCAGCACGGCCACGCTAGCCTGGCACAGCTCGCGGAAGTTGTGGGGCATAATCTTGGTGCTCAGACCCACCGCGATACCCTCTACGCCCTGTGCCAGCAGCAGCGGAAACTTGACGGGCAGCGTAATGGGCTCGCGCTTGCGGCCGTCGTAGCTCAGCTGCCATTCTGTAATGTCGGGGTTAAAGACTACCTCTAGCGCAAACTTGGAGAGGCGCGCCTCGATGTAGCGCGGCGCGGCAGCCGAGTCGCCAGTGCGTACATCGCCCCAGTTGCCCTGGGTTTCGATGAGCAGGTCCTTTTGCCCTAGGTTCACCATGGCATCGCCAATGCTGGCATCACCGTGCGGGTGGTACTGCATGGTTTGACCTATCACGTTGGCCACTTTGTTGAAGCGGCCATCGTCCATCTCGTTCATGGCGTGCAAGATGCGGCGCTGCACGGGCTTCAAACCGTCTTCTACGGCCGGCACAGCGCGCTCCAGAATCACGTAGCTAGCGTAGTCCAAAAACCAGTTTTGGTACATGCCCCGCACGTTGTTCACGTCATGGATGACCTCTCCGGGCGCAAATTTGGCTTCTGTCTCATCGGCGGTTTCTGCTTCAGCATCGGCCGCGTCGGCGGGCGAGTCAGGCTCCGCCTCTACTTCGAGCACCTCTTCATTTTCCTCGGTGGTCTCTCCAAACAGTGTGGTCTCCACTGCCTGTGTAGCATCGGCGGCTAGCTCGGCCGCCTCGGCCTCCAACGCTGGGCCAGCGGGGGCACCTAGGTCAAAATCCAGGGAATCGCCTGGCTGAAGGTAAGCGGGGTCGGAAGCGTCAGAGGCGGGAGTATCGAAAAGAGCCACGAGGAAAACGTAAAAAGTCGGCAGTCAACCGGCAAAAGTACCGAAAAATTGGCCTAAAAGCCTTACTGTAAAAATAAGGATGGCTCGGAAAGTTCCCAAAAATATTAGTTTACCCCTGCATCTTCGACACTAACCTGACTAGCAACAGACTACCCTTAGGCGAAAAAAAGCCCCCGTCCGATAGGCGAACGGGGGCAAGATATATAGTAGCGGCTAACTGCTAGTGTGTCACTTCTTCGAGGACTGGATGGCTCACCGTGTACTGCACATAGTCGAGCAGCTTATCCAGCAGCGGACTAGGTAGGTTGGGCAGCACTGGGAGCAAGAAAGTAGCATCTGCTGTGCTAAAATGGCCAGTCAGCTCTAGTAGGGCCTCGGGAGTAGCCGGCCGAAAACCCATGCGCCAATCGGCAAAGCGACGGTGATTGAGGCGGCCATCGGCGAGCAGCGTGAGGTGGTGATGGCGCGGGTCGCGCGCAATGTGCATAAAGTATAGCTCGTGCACCTCATCTACATTGCCCTCAAGCACTTGCACAAACCGCCCATCCTGTGCGTAGAGCAATAGCCCCGTTAACCCCTTCTCCTCATTGGTTTCCCGAGCTTTTCGAAGTAAGTCTGCTAACTCTTCTTCCGTAAATGGATGGGTGGCCTGGCTTTCGTAGATGAGGTGGTGTAGCAGCATAGAATAGTTTACGGGAAGCTTGGTTTTAGTGTTTTTAAGACGTGGCTGAACTAGGCTAACGCTATTTCAGCCACCGGTAGTACGTCGCTCGTTACTAAGTCTTTTTCCAACCGTAGGTTGTCGATGATAAACTCTTGACGGGCGGGCGTATTCTTGCCCATATAGTAGGCTAGCACCTGCTGAATAGAGCGGTCGGACTGCAAAATGACGGGTTCTAACTTAATGTTTTCCCCAATAAACTTGCCAAACTCGTCGGGCGAAATCTCGCCTAGGCCTTTAAAGCGCGTCACCTCGGGGTTGCGGCCCAGCTTGCGCATAGCATCCTGCTTTTCGCTTTCTGAGTAGCAGTAAATAGTTTCCTTTTTATTGCGCACCCGGAACAGTGGCGTTTCCAAGATATACACGTGGCCATTGCGCACTAGGTCGGGGAAGAACTGCAAGAAGAACGTAAGCAGCAGCAGCCGAATGTGCATGCCATCGACGTCGGCGTCGGTAGCAATCACAACGCGGTTATAGCGCAGACCTTCCAGGCCTTCCTCAATATTGAGGGCGTGCTGCAGAAGGTTGAATTCTTCGTTCTCGTACACTATTTTCTTCTTGAGGCCGAAGCAGTTGAGCGGCTTACCACGCAGACTGAATACAGCCTCTAGCTCCACGTTGCGGCTCTTAGTGATGCTGCCACTGGCCGAGTCGCCCTCCGTGATGAATAGTGTAGTGAGTGGCTCTTTCTCGGCGCCATCCTTGGCATTCTCCCCTAGGTGGAAGCGGCAGTCGCGTAGCTTGCGGTTGTGCAGGTTGGCTTTTTTGGCGCGCTGGTTGGCTAGCTTTTTCACGCCGGCCATATCCTTGCGCTCGCGCTCGCTTTGCTCGATGCGCTTTTTGAGCGCTTCGGCTACCACCGGGTTTTTGTGCAGGTAGTTGTCGAGGTGCTCCTTCACAAAATCGACAATGAAGCCGCGCACCGGGCGCACTGGTCCATCGCTGCCCTCGGGCTCCATGTTAATGCTGCCGAGTTTGGTCTTGGTCTGGCTTTCAAACACCGGCTCCTGCACCCGTATCGAGATGGACCCGATGATGCTGGCCCGCACGTCGGCCGCGTCGTATTCCTTCTTGTAGTGCTCGCGCACGGTTTTCACTACGGCTTCGCGGAAGGCAGCTAAGTGCGTGCCGCCCTGGGTGGTATACTGACCGTTGACGAACGAGTAGTATTCTTCGCCATAGTCGTTACCGTGCGTCAGGGCCATTTCGATGTCCTCCCCTTTCAGGTGGATAATGTCGTAGCGCCGCGTTTCGGGGTCGGTTTTATCGTTGAGCAGGTCGAAAAGTCCATTCTTGGCTTCGTACTTCTGGCCATTAAAATGGATGGCCAGACCCGCGTTGAGGTAGCAGTAATTACGAATCTGGCTTTCTAGGTACTCGGGCCGAAAAACATAATTTCTGAAGATGGTATCATCGGGCTGGAACGTGATGAGCGTGCCGTTGCGCTGGCTGGTTTTAATGGGCTTGGGGTCGGCGGTAAGCTGGCCCTGCGAAAACTCGGCGGCCTTTAGTTGGCCGTCGCGCACGCTTTGCACCAAGAAGTGACTACTGAGCGCGTTCACCGCCTTAGTACCTACGCCGTTAAGGCCCACCGACTTTTGGAAAACTTTGCTATCGTACTTGCCGCCAGTGTTGATTTTGCTTACCACATCCACCACTTTACCTAGTGGAATGCCACGGCCGTAGTCGCGCACCTGCACTTTGCTTTCCGAAATCTTTATTTCGATGGTGCGGCCGTAGCCCATCACGTGCTCGTCGATGCAGTTGTCTACTACCTCCTTCACTAGCACATAGATACCATCGTCGTAGCTGCTGCCATCACCTAGCTTGCCGATGTACATACCTGGCCGCAGCCGAATGTGCTCGCGCCAATCGAGTGAGCGAATACTGTCTTCGGTGTAGCCGTGGGCGGGAGCTAGTACTTGTGGTTCGTCGTTCATCAGAAAAAATCCGTATGCGGGGCAGTTCTAGGGTAAAAGTAGCGCGCAAAGCAGCGCTAACCAACCTAGGGCTGCCAGTTTAATTAGTTTGGGGCTGCCAATGTGGTTAGACTTTTAACCCAACCTGGCCAACCAAGGTTCAGTACGGGCTGGTCCCATTTGTACCTCTTAACGCCATACCCATTATTCAAAATGTTACCCCCACCCAACCAGTTTAACCAGCCCCGCAACCTGCCGGGGCAATCGTTTAACCATGCCCCCACCGAGATAAAGCAGTCGCCGGTGGTGCACTACACATTCATGCTCATCGGCTTGTCGCTGCTGGTGTTTGTGCTACACAAGCTCGACGACCTGCTGCTGCCGCTGATTTACGCCATCTTGCTGAGTCTGCTGCTAATGCCGCTGGTGACGAAGCTCGAAAAATGGCGCTGGCCCCGCATGCTAGCTATTGCCACGGCTATCCTGCTCGTAGTGCTTTTCCTTGCTGGGCTGTTCACCTTTTTTGGCTCGCAGATAATCAGTCTACGCGGCGAGCTACCGCTTATCCAAAGCAAGCTAGTGGTGCTATTCGACCAGCAGCAACAGATGCTGAGCAAGCGGTTTCACTTCCAGCCTATGAGCCACGACGAAGTCATTGACTCGTCGCTATCGGCCTTGCAAAAGCAGTCGAGCAAGTACCTAGGCTCGACCCTGAACACGACGCTGGGCGTGCTGAGTACTATCACGCTGGTGCCCATTTACATCTTCTGCTTTCTGTACTACCGCGACCACCTGCGGCAGTTCATGTTCCGCTTTGTAGAAGCCGACAAGCGCACGGTGGTGCTGCACACGGTAGACAATATCCAAAGCGTGGTACAGGGCTACATGTCAGGCCTATTCACGGTTATTGTAGTAGTGTCGGTTATGAATGCCATCGGGCTGCTGGCGCTTGGGGTGAAGTACGCTATTTTCTTCGCCGTTTTCGCCTCGGTGCTGGCCGTTATTCCTTACATCGGCATTATTGTGGGCTCCATTACGCCAGCCCTTATCACGTATGTCGAAACGGGCTCACTCACGCACGGGCTGCTGGTTATCGGCGTATTTATGCTGGTGCAGTTTATCTCCGATAATATTTTGTCGCCGCTCATTACGGCTTCTAAGGTGAGCCTCAACCCGCTCACCGCAATTATTGCCCTTATCCTAGGGGCGCAGTTGTGGGGTACGCCGGGCATGATTCTAAGCGTGCCGCTTTCGGCCGTTATCAAGGTGGTGCTTGATGCCAACAAGTCGACCGAGCCGTGGGGCTTTCTCCTAGGTGACGTTAGCGACGGCGAGGCGACCAAGAAAGACCCGAGCGACGACCGAGGCTTCTTAGCCAAATTTTGGGACCAGGTGCGTGGCAAACGCCCGCCCCTAGCGCCCGAGCCCAGCATGCCTCCAATGCCTCAGCCCCGCCGGGCCTAGGTCCGAAAAAAGCAGCTGGCTGAAATGAAGCCAAAATTTTATACCATCAAAATGCACCCTTTGCCCCGGATGTCCCCGTACAAGGGCCTGTGAGCGACGGTCAACTTCTTTCAGCCGCTCCATTTTTCATCCTACTTTACAGACTTAAGTCATGGCTAACGAAACCATCACCCGCGCTTTCACCGACATCCTCAACCTGAACCGCACTTCGGCCAAAGGCTACCAAGAAGCCGCCGAAGAAGTGAAAAGCCCCGAACTGAAATCGCAACTGAGCCAGTACTCGCAGCAGCGCGCCGGCTTCGTAGCCGACCTCGAAGGCTACGCTAAGCAGTACGGCATTGATGCCCAAGAAGAAACTACCATTGAGAGCGTAGCTACTGATGCCGCCGCCGCTGTACACCGCGGTTGGATTAACATCAAGTCGGCCTTTACTGGCGATAGCGACTCATCGGTACTTGAAGCAGCCGAAACCGGCGAGGCTTCGGCCCTGAAAGCTTACGAAACTGCTCTGTCGGCCCAAGACATTCCGGCTGGTGCCAAAACGGTCTTTCAGCAGCAGCACGATGCCATTCTGCAAGCCAAAAACTGGCTGACCCAGAACAAAAACAAGTAAGCAGCCCTGGCTGTCGCAGAAAAGCCCGCCCTACCGGCGGGCTTTTTTTGTGCCCCTAGGCAACCAACGCGGGCCCTAACTTTGTTAGCATTCTGCTCCCCGACTTATCGCTGCCCTTGTACGCTATTATCGACTTAGAGACCACCGGCGGCCAGCCTGCTAATGACCGCATTACTGAGCTGGCCATTTTTGTGCACGACGGCCAGCAGGTGGTTGACTCCTATACTACGCTGATTAATCCCGGCCGCAGTATCCCGCCCTTCATCACTCAGCTCACGGGCATCACCAATGATATGGTAGCCGATGCGCCGCGCTTCCATGAGGTGGCGCGCAAGGTGGTAGAGATGACTGAAGGATGCGTATTTGTTGCTCACAACGTGCGCTTTGACTATTCCTTTCTAAAGAAGGAATTTGCCGACCTAGGGTACAATTATTCGCGCAAAACGCTGTGTACTGTGCGCTTGAGCCGGTCGCTCATTCCGGGGCAGCCGAGCTACAGCCTAGGTAAGCTGTGCCAGAATATCGGTATCCCGCTCAACGGCCGCCACCGCGCTGCCGGCGATGCCGAAGCCACCGCCATCCTGTTTGACCGCCTTCTCAAAATAACCCAGGAGAGCGACGCAGCCGAAGCTAATGCCGCTGACACGCTAGCCCGCGTCGATGCGCTAGCCCCAGCTGGCCGCAAGCCCGAAACCACGGAAAAAAAGCCCAGCCCCCGCCGCGTGGCTGCCATGGCGCAGGCCATCAAAACAGCTTTGTTGCCGCCGCTCATCACTCCCGAAAAAGTAGCGGCACTTCCCCAGGAAACGGGCGTGTACTACTTCCACAACGAGGCGGGCGAGGTCATTTACGTGGGCAAAAGCATCAATATCTACAAGCGGATTCAGCAGCACTTCGCGGTAGATGTGAAGTCGCGCAAGAGCCTAGACTTTAAAAATTCTATCGCCAACATCACCTGGGAGCTTACCGGCTCGGAGCTAGTGGCGCTGCTCTACGAGTCGCATCTCATCAAGCAGCTAAAGCCGGCGTACAATCGGGCGCAGCGGCGCTCAGTGTTTCCAGCGGGCATTTATCTCAAGACCGACGAAAACGGCTATAAGTGTCTTTATTACGGCCGCGCCGACGCCCGCAACTCGGAAATTCCTATTATCGCGCTCGGCAACCAGTATAAGGCCCAGGGCTTTCTCTATCATAAGGTTGCGAAATACAACCTATGCCAAAAGCTGTGCGGCCTCTACAAAACGCAAGGCGCGTGCTTCGACTACCAAGTACACCGCTGCCAAGGTGCTTGTGTGGGCCAAGAATCGCCCGAAACCTATAACCAGCGCGTGGACGAGGCCATCGATAGCATCACCTACGAGCATGAGTCGTTTGTAGTAATCGGCAGCGGGCGGCGAGCCGACGAAAAGTCGCTGGTGGTTGTCGAAAACGGGCGCTACGTTGGGTTTGGCTACGTCGATGAGACGTTTACGGCGCGCAAACTGGCTGATTTTCGCCAAGCTGTGCAGCCGTATGCCGATAACAAGGACATACAGCAGATTATTCGCCAGCACCTGCGCACCAGGCGCAAGGGCGAGCAAGTCAAGATTTTTGCCTGAAGCCATCGCATGCGCACCCGTGCCTAAGGGTGCTCTGCTTGGCAGATAACGCAGAGCGAAACTATCGAAACTGTGAGCCATAGCAGCATGCCGAGCACGTAGGGCCGCCCGCCCACCGAGCGCACCACGCTAACCGACAAGCCTGCTCCAATGAAGAATAGAGTAAGCGTGAGGCCTGCTTTTGCCAGGCGCACCATAAAGGGACCTAGGGCCTTAGCAGCGGGCACGTAGGCCGGCGCATACGTATTGAACACCATGGCTGCGATGAAGCCCAGGATGAAATAGGGAATCGTAATCTTGGCTTCCTTCTGCTTGAAGACCATCGCCGTACCAAAGGCCACGGGGATAATCCAGAGCGCCCGCGCCAACTTTACGGTAGTGGCTACTTCGAGGGCTTGGCTGCCATAGGCTGCCGCGGCCCCCACCACCGAGCTAGTGTCGTGGATGGCAATGGCGCACCACAGCCCAAACTGCTGCTGGCTGAGGTGCAGCGCGTGGCCGATAGGCGGAAATGCAAAAAGCGCCACCGCATTCAGCACGAACACTGTGCCTAGGCTCACCGACAGGGCATCGTCCTCGGCCCCCAGCACCGGCCCGATGGCCGCGATAGCTGAGCCTCCACAAATAGCAGTGCCGCACGAGATAAGGTGTACCACGTGGCGCCCGAGCCCCAGCCACTTGCCGGCGAAGAAGCCCAAAACGAGCGTGCCGAAAATGGACCCGACTGTAAGCAAAATACCCTCTTGACCAGCCTGCACGGCGGCGTGCGCATTCATACCAAAGCCTAGGCCGACAACCGAAAATTGCAATAGCCTAGGTGTAAAGGCCTTGGTTTGCGCCACAAAAGGATTGCCAATTGTTTGGGCGAGCACTAAGCCCAACGCCAGCGCTAGGGGCGGCGTAACCCACGGCGTGAGACACGCCAGCAACAACAGGTGGAATACGCCCTGCCCTACCGTAATGGGGCGCCCCCACAAAAGATGAGGTGTGTGAAAACTGCGAAAGAAACTGGAGTTGGAAGATGCTGCAGCCGGGGCGGCCTTAGCAGGTAGAGTAGGCATGAAGCAAGTATTTCTGACGCCTCAAAGGTACTTAACCTACTTACCACAAGATAATTGCTAATTATTATTATTAATAACCTAAAGTTATAACTGTTGCGCTAATACTTGCTGCTGGCTGAAGCTCAAAAACCGTTGAGCTACCCGTGTTAGAGGCTGCCCCTGTACCCACACTGCCTCAAACTGCCGGGGCAGCACTAAGCCCGCGATAGGCACGATTTCAAGCTGATTTGCTGCCAACTCGCGCTTCAGCGCCTGCCGCGACACGAAGCCTAGTGCATCGGGCGCGGCGCCTAGGTACGCCTTTATGGCCTCGGTACTATCGAAGTGAAACGCTACCTGCAGGCTGCTAAGCTTGATTTTGTGCTCGCGCAGGGCAAATTCCAACACTTCGAGGGTGCCTGAGCCGCGTTCGCGCAACACTAGCGGGTGGGCCAGCACCTCAGCCAGCGGCAGTGGCGCCAAGGGTGGGCCGGCAGGCGTGGCCCGGCGCACGGCTACCAGCTCGTCGGGCAGCAACAGCTCGTGGTGCAAGTCGCGGCTCTTCGAGCGGCCCTCTACGAAGCCTAGGTCAAGGTCGCCGCGCAGCAGCGCCTCCGCAATGCGCTCAGAGTTAGCATTCAGCAGCGTAAGCTGCACCTGCGGGTAGCGCTGCTGGAAAGCAGGCAACCAAGCCGGTAGCACATATTGGCTCAGGGTGGTGCTAGCCCCTAGGCGCAGGCGGCCCACGGCCTCGTCGGGGTCACGCAGGGCCAGCAGCTGGTCGTCGAGTTGCTGCTCGGCGGCGACTACTACTTGGGCGTGGGCGAGCAGCAGGCAGCCCGCTTCGGTGAGGGCCACGCGGCTGCCATGCCGAGCCAGCAGGCGCTGGCCATACTGCTTTTCGAGCTCATGCAGGTGCTTGGTCACGGCAGGCTGCGAAATAAAAAGCTCCTGGGCAGCCTTCGTAAAGCTCAGGTGCTGGGCCACAGCAGCAAATACCCGCAGGCGAAAATCGGACATGCCCGCAAAGAACGGGACCGAAATGTTGTGGCCTTGGCTTCGCAATTATGTACCCGCCTAGGGGGCCTATTCCGCCACTTTTGCTGTTGTATACTCGAAGCGACGCGGGCGCTAAATCCTGCTCTACCTACCGCCGCGCTTACGCGGCCTTTTGCCATGCAACCCCTTTCACCTACCCTACCGGCCGCAGCCGAGCCCACGCCCGGCCCGGTCGAAACTGCTACCCTCGCCATCGAGGGCATGACCTGCGCCTCCTGCGCCAACTTTGTGGAGCGCGCCCTGAAGCGCACGCCCGGTGTGCAGAGCGCCCAAGTGAACTTGGCCACCGAAAAAGCCACGGTGGCCTTCTCGCCCACTGCCACCGACCGCGCTGGCCTTAAGGCTGCCGTGGAGGCGGCGGGCTACCACGTAGCCGAGCCCACGGCGGCGCCCGCCACAGCGAATATTGCTGGAGTCGACGTTAGCGATGAAGAGCTAGCGGCCCGCAAACTATTGGCGTATCAGCAGTTGTGCCACCGGTTCTGGGTAGCGGCTGGGCTGGCGGCCCTCATCATGCCGCTGAGCATGCTCATGCTATGGCCAGCTTTGATGCACCGCGTGCCCGAGCCAGCCCTCAATTATGGGCTGCTGCTGCTCACGCTGCCAGTGCTGCTGTACAGCGGGCGCGAGTTTTATGTAGCGGCTTGGAATGGCCTGCGCCACCGCACGGCCAGCATGGATACCCTGATTGCGCTGGGTACGGGTGCTGCATTCTTATTTAGCTTAGTAGCTACGGTGGCGCCACAGTTTTTTCGGCGCCACGGCCTAGCGCCGGCCGTTTACTACGACACTACGGCTACGATCATTGCGCTCATTCTTTTAGGTAAGGTGCTGGAAGCCCGCGCTAAACAACAAACTTCTGCTGCCTTGCAAGCATTGCTGGGCCTGCAAGCTAAAACCGCTCGCCTAGTGCGCCCCGACGGCCTCGAGGAAGACGTGCCCGTGGCTGACCTGCGCCCTGGCGACCTAGTAGCTGTACGCCCCGGCGAAAAAGTGGCCACCGATGGTCAGCTCACTACTGGCTCTTCAACCCTCGATGAGAGCATGCTCACCGGCGAGAGCCTGCCGGTCGAGAAGAACCCGGGCGATGCCGTATATGGCGCTACTATTAACAAGACTGGCGCTTTTCGCTTCCGGGTTACGAAAGTGGGCCGCGATACTATGCTGGCTCAAATAGTGCAGCTCGTGAGCGACGCCCAAGGTAGCCGGGCGCCCATTCAGCGATTGGCCGACCGCGTGAGTGGCGTGTTTGTGCCGGTGGTGCTGGGGGTAGCGCTACTCACCCTAGGACTATGGCTAGCGCTAGCTCCTACCGATACGCGGCTGCCGCTAGCCCTTACGGCCTTTGTATCAGTGCTGATTATTGCCTGCCCCTGCGCTTTGGGCCTGGCTACACCAACGGCCATTATGGTAGGCACCGGCAAGGGGGCCGATTATGGCATTCTAATTCGCAACGCAGAAGCGCTAGAAAAAGCCTACCGCGTAGATACTGTTCTACTGGACAAAACCGGCACCCTTACCCGCGGTGAGCCCGCCCTCACTGACCTAGTGGCCCTGCCTGGCTATGAGGCCGCCGCCCTTCTGCCTCTACTAGCGGCCCTAGAGCGCCAAAGCGAGCACCCATTGGCCGCCGCCGTGGTGCGCTATGCCGACAGCCAGCAGGCGCCCCTGCTTGCAGCCACTGGCTTTCGGGCCATAGCGGGCCAGGGCGCGGCAGCTACCGTAGCTGGCCACGCGGTGCTGCTAGGCAACGAGCGCCTCCTGCGCGAAGCTGGCATTGCCCTATCGCCCGATGCCCAGCAAGCCGCCGCAGGCTTACTAGCTCAGGCCAGAACGGTACTCTACGCAGCGGTTGATGGCCAGGTGGCAGGCGTACTGGGTCTAGCCGATGAGATACGTCCAACTTCGCTGAACGCCGTTCGTGCGCTACAGAAACAAGGCATTGACGTAATAATGCTAACGGGCGATAACGCGCAGACTGCCGCTGCCATCGCCGCACAAGCCGGTATCACGCGCTATTTCGCGGAAGTATTGCCACAAAATAAAGCCGAAAAAGTGCAAGAAATTCAAGCCGAAAGGCGCACGGTAGCAATGGTTGGCGATGGCATCAATGATGCTCCCGCGCTAGCCCGGGCCGATGTTGGTATGGCTATGGGCACCGGCACTGATGTAGCACTTGAGGCAGCGGGCATCACGCTTATGCGCCCCGACTTGCAGGGGGTAGCTACGGCCATTGAACTGTCGCGTGCCACCATGCGCACCATCCGGCAAAATCTATTTTTTGCCTTCATATACAACACTATTGGAATACCTATTGCGGCAGGTTTACTGTATCCAGCTACAGGCTGGTTGCTTTCGCCTATGCTAGCAGCTGGGGCCATGGCGCTAAGCTCAGTATCGGTACTCACCAATTCATTGCGGCTGCGTCGCTTTACGCCAACTGCCCGAACCTAGGGCTATTATTGGCATAGAAAAAGGAGCCGTTAAGCAAGTACTTGCTGTCATTAGCCGAAAAGACGTGACTGCCATACTATTTTGGGAGTACTATTTTTCCCATTTTGAGATTTCAATTTTCATATTAGTGCGATAAAGCTGATGTTTATGAAAACTTGCCGATACGAAGTAGCACAATAAGTATAAAAACGAGTTTGGCAACGGGTTTGTAAAGGAGGGCACGTACTCTATCCTTGTCCTTCTTTATGTTCAATTTTACTCTCCGCCTTCGTTCTTCTTTTCTTGGTCTTTTGCTAGCCGGTTTCGCGGCCTTGCCCTGTGCAGCGCAAAACCAGGTTCAGGCCCGCTCCTACTCCGATTCTCCTACTTTCAACACTGTTAATCCAGACCAAGCAGTAGATGAGTCGCTGGCCACTGCAGCTACGCTCAAACCTACCCTTATAGGCGGAGCGGCACTGCGAGTAACCTTCCCAGCTGCTATCCAGCCCGGCCAGCAGGCCATGCTTTATGTAAAGCCAGCCTCAGGCGTGCTTGATGCCTCGGTGCTTGGGCGCATGGTTATTCGCACCTATACCAGCAAAGTTCCTACGCAAATGCAGCAGGAGGTATCGCTGACCGATAATTCTGTTAATGTGAACCTCCTCCCCGGGAATGACGCAAGCAATAAAATAAGCTTTACGGCCACCCAGCCCTTCGACCAGTTGGAGCTGCGCGTAGGGGCCTTGCTCAACGTGAGCTCAAACGTGGATGTCTACGCCGTGTATGGTACGGTAAGCCCCCTACCCGTGCAGCTCACTACCTTTCAGGGACAAACTACTACTACAGGCGTAGCTCTGAAATGGGAAACGGCTTCGGAGCAAAACACCGACTACTTTGAAGTACAACGGGCCGAAAGCCCCAGCAGCAATTACAGCTCACTGGGCCAAGTAAAGAGCGCGGGCACCAGCACCCAAGCACGCAAATACCAGTTTGTAGATGCCCACGCGACTGGCCTGCACTACTACCGCCTGCGCCAAGTAGATGCCACGGGCGCCGAGACCTTTAGCCCCGTAGTTACGGTAGATGCTGGGCTGGTTGCTAGCCTCTCGGCTTACCCCACCCTGGCCACTAGCGTCGTGAATGTGACTGGTCGGGCCGGCACTCATTTGTCAGTATTCGACCAGCAAGGCCAGCAGGTGCAGGTGGCCGATATCAGCGCCAGCCAGCGGCAGCAGCTCGATGTAAGCAACCTGCCCAGTGGAATGTATTTTCTCCGCGATGCGGCCACGGGCCAGAGCGCGCGGTTTATTAAAAGCAGTGGGCGCTAGTCGCCGACTTACACTAGGACCTGGAGAGAACCTGGCTGCCCTGGCAGCCAAGCCTAGGGTAGCGAAAAGCCCCCGCTGTTTCAGCGGGGGCTTTTTGTTTTGGGTGCGCTAGCCTTGGTGCCTAGGGGGCGCTGGCCGGTTGCCTAGGCGTTGGGCCGCCGCTTGGCTTGTTACTTCGCGGTGTGGCTGTTCTTCCTAACTTTTTATCTGCACCCCGGCTGCTGGCTGCGGGGCGAGCCTTGACTATAGCACCCACGGTGCGGTTTGTGGGGCGCTGGCTGGTGCTGGCCGGGCTAGTAGGCTTGCTGGCTGGCACAGCGTCGGCGGGCTTTTTGGTGACGCTGGAGTGGGTCACAGCTTGGCGCGAGGCGCACCCCTGGGCACTGGCGCTGCTGCCCCTAGGGGGCCTAGCGGTGGGCCTAGCCTACCAGCGCTTCGGCAACCGCGTAGTGAAGGGTAACAACTTAATTCTGGATGAAATACATGCGCCGAGCGACCGCATTCCGCTGCGGCTAGTGCCACTGGTGCTAGGGGGCACCCTGCTCACGCACTTATTTGGTGGGTCGGCGGGCCGTGAAGGCACGGCTGTGCAGATGGGCGGGGCCCTGGCCGACCAGCTAGGGCACTGGCTGCCGGCCGGGCTGCGCTTGCGGCGCGACCGCCGCCTGCTGCTCATTGCGGGCATGAGTGCGGGCTTTGCTTCGGTGTTTGGTACACCGTTGGCGGGGGCCGTATTCGGGTTGGAAGTATTCTTACTGGGCGGGGTGCGCTACGAGGCTATCCTGCCGAGCTTCCTGGCTGCTGTGGTAGCCGATGTCGTGACGCGAGCCTGGGGAGTGGGCCACACCGCGTATCCAGAATTGGCAGCGCTGCCGCTGACGGCGACTGGACTGGCCGCCACGCTGCTGGCAGGGGCACTATTTGGGCTAGCAGCACGAGCGTTTGCCACGCTCACGCACGCACTCTCGCGGCTATTTGGGCGGCTGCGCTATGCGCCGCTGCGGCCGGTGGTGGGTGGCGTGGTAGTGGCGCTGCTACTATGGGCAGTGGGCACGCGATACGCTGGCCTAGGGGTGCCCGTTATCGTGGAGGCCTTTCAGCACCAGCTGGGCGGCCAGGACTTTGCCTGGAAGCTTCTTCTGACGGCCCTGACGCTCGGTGCGGGCTATAAGGGCGGCGAAGTCACACCGCTTTTCTTTATTGGAGCTACGCTCGGCTCGGCGCTGGCGGGAGTGCTGCCGCTGCCGGTGGCCCTGCTAGCGGGGATGGGTTTTGTAGGAGTTTTTGCGGGCGCGGCCAACACACCCCTAGCTTGCTTGCTCATGGGCCTAGAGCTGTTTGGTAGCCACGCGGGCGTGTACCTAGGGCTAGCGTGCGTGGTGGCTTACCTGTTCTCGGGGCACCGGGGCATTTATAGCTCGCAGGTAATTGGGCAGGTTAAGCACCCGCTCCTAGGTCGGCAGCACGGCCGCAAGCTCGGCGAGCTGTAAGTTAGTATTGAAACTGGTTTTTAAGAAGTTGAAAACAGCATTTGTCATGCAGAGCGTAGCGAAGCATCTCGCTCGCTTCGTTGTTGGCGTGAGAAATCACTGCGCCACGCGAGATGCTTCGCTACGCTCTGCATGACCAAACAGTCTTTTTCCGACTTCTTATGTCTGCACACCTGAATCATTAAACAATTAACCACTAATAATTAACAATTTATGTGGTGGTGGTACGCGTTGCTTTCAGCCGTGTTTGCGGCACTCACGGCTGTGCTGGCCAAAGTCGGCATCAAAGGCGTCAACTCCGACTTGGCCACGGCCATTCGCACGGTGGTTATTCTGCTGGTGGCCTGGGGCATTGTGCTAGCCAAAGACAATCCGGCCGACATATTTCAACTGAGCCCGCGCACTTGGCTCTTTCTAGGACTATCGGGGATGGCCACGGGCTTATCGTGGATATTCTATTTCAAAGCCTTGCAGCTAGGCAAAGTGTCGCAGGTGGCACCGGTCGATAAGCTCAGCGTGGCCATTGCCATTGTGCTATCAGTGGTGTTTCTGGGCGAAACCCTGACGCTAAAGGCTGCGCTAGGTGCGGTGCTCATCATTGGAGGCACCTTGGTTCTCATTCTTTGAGTTGCGCTTACCTAGGCTGGCTGCCACAGGCCATGAAAGCCCAGCGGAATGTTGTGCGGCAGCCGCAGGCGGGCTAGTAGGTGCAGGTCGGTTGCGTCGGCCACTATGAGGTCGGTGGTAGTGGTGGTAGCGTCGAAGCGCAGGTATATCAAGTAGCCGTCATCTTCGGCCGTAGCTCCTTCGCGCGGAATGACAACGGGCTCGCTCACTAGCGTGGCGGGTTCATAAGCATGGCACGCCGCGCCGGTTTGCACATCAAGCTTGATGAGGTGGTCGAGCAAGGGCAGCGGGTGGCTAGGCGGCCGGCCAATAGCCCAGGTGTAGCGGTAAGGCTGCCCTACGCACTGGGGGTTTACCTCGGGCAGTTCGCCCTCATAGTCTGACAGCTGCTGCCGCGTTACGGTGCCGGCCCCTAGGTTGAGGCGGAAGCGTACGAACTTGGCCAAGGGCTCGTCGTCGGGCAGGTTGCCAGCTAAGTAGGCCTTGATGCTGAGCGAATCGGGATAGGTATTCATCAGCAGGGCGTCGGCCACGAGTGTGCCATCGGCATCCTGGTAGCCATTCACGAAGTGAAACGGGAAACCAAACTCGGTTTCGAGGCGCTGCACCTCGCCGGTAGGCCCCACTACCACTATCTGGGTGGCCTGCCTAGGGTCTACTTTGATGGAGGCGGCCGGCGAAGTAATGCCCGCCAGCGCCCGCACCACATCAAACGCTACCGGTGTGAGGAAGAAAATACGGTGCCCGCTCTGGGTCAGCACAAAGTCGTGGGCAAAGGTGGCGGCTGGCATGGGCAACGCGTGAGCCAGCCGGGCCTCGCCTGCGGGGCTCACCTCGTAGAGCGCCAAGCGGTGCTGAGAGCCTGCTACGGTGCCAAAATTATGCAGCACGCCGGTGGTGGGGTGCACTTTAGGGTGAGCCGAAAAAGGTAGTTCGGGCGTGATGCGCCGGTCGAGCCACGAAAACGGGTTGCGCAGCGCTCCGTCGTAGTCAAAGCGCCCATGGGTGGCCAGCGTGTCAGGGTCGAGGCGGTGCGGCAGGCCGCCTTCCCACAGCGCCAGCAGGTGGCCACCATGCTCGACGAGGCTGGTATTCGCGGTGTTCTTAAACTGCGTTTTGCCAAAATTGGCGCGCAGGCCGCCGGGTAGGTTGGTGCCAAAGCTGCGGTAGAGCATGCGCCCGGCTTTCTCTTCAGCCACATACTCCTGGGTGCGCACATAGCGGTTGCGGTACGTCACGCCCCGCCCATCGAAGCGAAAGCGCGCCACCATGCCGTCGCCATCGAATAGGTGCTCGTACGGCACGCCGTGCTGCTCGAAGTGGCCGTTGCCATTACGCAGCAGCGTGCCTACTAGGTCGGGCGGCAGGGCGCCCTCTAGCAGCGGCAGCACTTCATCGTCGTATTCGGCGCGGGTGCGGCGGTTGGCCTCGACGTAGGCGTGCAGCGTGGGGTAATGGCGAATGGGCATGGCAGGCAGCAAGGGTTTAGCCGCTAACTACGGCGAGCGCAGAATAGTTGATGGCGAACAGTAGCTCGGACTACAAAGGCCATGCGACTGACCTACTCATCATCAGCCCCCTTGCGCAGCTCGGCGTCGAGAAAATACGCACCCCGGCGCACCAGTTGGGTGGTATCGGGCAACGGGTCGAGCACGGTCACGGCTACGTCGCCGTGCTGAGGCTGGCCAGCGCGCACCCTCACGCGCCGAAAGGCCGTGCGCCCCGAGTCCTGCCCTACACGCCGGAAAACATAGCTAAGGTCGCCAGCTTGGATGAGGGCGCTTTCGGGCAGGGTACGCACGCGGGCGCCGGCCGTTTGGATGCGGGCCGCCACAAACTGGCCGGGCAGCAGGTCGCGGCGCTCGGGCTCTAGGTGGGCGTGCACGCGCACAGTGCGCGCATTGTCGTCAAAGGCTTTGCCGACCAAAAACACGCGGGCCGTAAGCTCTTCGCCGCGGTCTACATTCTGCACCCGAAACAGAATTTTCTGGCCAAGTTTCACTTGGGCTACGTCTTTCTCGAACACCTTCAGCTCGAGGTGCAGGTCGTCGCGGTTGAGCACTTCTACCAGTACATCCTGGGGGTTCACGTACTGACCGGGGTTGATGTTCACCGCCTTCACGTAGCCGGAAATAGGCGTGGTAAGGGGCACGCTATTCTGAAGCTGCCCAGTGGCATCGAGGCGCGCTACCGAGATGCCGAGCAGTCGCAGCTGGGCGGCTGTAGCGCGCAGCGTGGCCTGCTCGGTAGCGAAGTCGGCGCGCGCCTGCTGGAGCTTGCGCTTGGCGCCCACGTCCTCCACATCAAGGATGCGCTGGCGCTCTAGGTCCTCGGTCAGGAAGCGCACCTTGGCCTTGCTCTGCAAGTACTGTTGCTGCATGGTGAGATACTCGGGCGAGCGCAAGGTAGCTACCGTAGCGCCGGCCGCCACGTGCTCGCCGGGCAGCACGGCCACCGTTTGCACGTAGCCGCCCTGGATGGCCGTGATGGAAACTCGGTTTTGGGGCGGCACTTCCACCGAGCCGTTGGCCTGCACCTCAGTCGTCATATTCTGGCGCTCGAAGCTACCTAGCTCGATGCCCGCCGCCCGCATCTGGGCGGCACTGACGGCAACTTGGTCGGGATTAGCGGGGGCGGCTGGGGCGGTAGACTTGCTCGCTTGGCCAGCTGGCTTGCCGCCCTTAGCCGCAGTATCGGGCTTCGAGCCGCACGCAGCTAGCGCGCTAATACTTACGACTAGGGCCAGCGGCTTCAACATGTTTTTCATCAAATATTCTATTTATAATCAAGCGCATGCGCAGCCTTACCAAAAGCTTTACTTAGCAGCCGGGTCTACGCCAGTGAGAGCTAGCAAACCCACTACTAGGTCGTCGTACTGCCGTACTTGGTCGAGGTAGCTTTCTTGGATTTGCCAAGCGGGCTGGGTGTTCACCACGTATTCTACATACTCGATATCACCGGCCCGGAAGCTTTTCTCAGCGGTGTCAAGAATGAGCTTAGCCTGGGGCAGCGCCGCCCGCTCGTAGTAGTCGAGCGAGGCGCGGGCGCGGGCCAGCTGCTGGCGCAGGGTAGCGAGCTGCGTCGTGAGCTGGCTTTGGGCGTAGGTGAGCTGCTGGTCGGCTACCTGCTGGCCGAGGCGGGCGGCGGCCACCCGCGCTTTTTGCACGCCGCCCAGCAGCGGCACCGCCAGCCCAGCCTGCACCACGCTAAAACTGCCTTCGCGGTTGATGCTCTGGTTGAAGTACCCTAGGCGCACATCGGGCAGGCGGCGCAGGCTCTCCACCTTGGTTTGCTGCTGGCTCACGGCCGCCTGCTGGCGCAAGAGGCCTAGTTGCGGGTTCGAGTCGGCCGACAGCCCTAGGGTATCGGCAGGAGCTAGCGGGGCTACGGGGCTTGCAGTAGTGTCGAAGCGGGCGGGTTGGGCGCTGCCCAGCAGCTGCCCCAGCTGGCGCTCTAGCACTGCAATGTCCACACGCAGGGTGGCCAGGCGGTTGCGCAGCTCCAGGCTGCGGGCCTCGGCCGACACCTGCTCGAGGCGGTTGGTTTCGCCCACTTGGTAGCGAATGCGCGCCGCGCGGGCAGCTCGCCGGTACAGGCTGTCTTGGCGGCGCAGCAGGGCAGCCCGCCGATACGCTACAAGCAGCTGGTAGTAGGACGAACGGATAACCTGCGCCACGTCGCGCCGCTGCTGGCGGGCCCGTTGGTCAGCCGTCAAGGCCTGGGCTTGCAGCAGCCGGCGCTGGGCTGCGTAGAGCGTAGGCAGGGCCGTTTGCTGAATAATGTTAAAGCTCTGGTCGTTAAGTGGGCCCGATATTTGGCCATACTGGTAGTCGAGCACTGTGCGAGGCACGTCATAGCCAGTCCGGTTGAGGGCGCGCTGCTGCTCGATTTGCAGGCCAGCGGTTTGCAGCGAGAGGTTTTGAGTACCGGCCGTTTGCAGTGCCTGCCCGAGGCTCAGAGGCTGGCCAGCGGTAGAGGCCAGGGTGTTTTGAGCCCGCGCGGGCAGCACGCCCCCACCTAGGAGCAGCAAGAGTAGGCTAGCCGTAACCACGGCCAGCACTGGGCTAGGCGCGGCGGGTGGGGCCTCTCCCATTTCGGCCGCGTGGCGGACCTTTTCCTGGTCCTCAGCCGCCTGCCTAGGGTTGGGTTCGCCGTCCTTTGTAAAGAAAGAATAGAGCACCGGCAGCACCAGCAGCGTGAGCAGCGTAGCTGAAATCAGCCCCCCAATCACGACCGTTGCGAGGGGTTTTTGCACCTCAGCCCCGGCCGACGTGCTCAGGGCCATGGGTAAGAAGCCCAGTGAGGCCACGCTAGCCGTGAGGATAACTGGCCGGAACCGCTCTTCGGTGGCGCGCAGCACACGCTCGCGCACTGAAGTCACGCCCTCGGCCGCCAGCTCATTGAGGCTGGCCAGCAGCACAATGCCATTGAGTACAGCTACCCCAAAAAGAGCGATGAACCCCACGCCTGCCGAGATGCTAAACGGCATGCCACGCAGCCACAGCGCCACAATGCCCCCGATGGTAGCCAGCGGCACACCCGTAAAGATGAGCAGCGCCTGTTTTACCGACCGAAACGAGAGGTAGAGCAGCATAAAAATGAGCGCCAGCGACACGGGCACCGCCACTGCCAAGCGCTTCTTGGCCTGCACTAGGTTCTCAAACTGCCCCCCATACGACATGGTGTAGCCGCTGGGTAGCTGCAAGCGCGCGCCTAGCTTTTGCTGAATCTCTTCGACTAGGCTTTGCACGTCGCGCCCCCGCACGTTGATGCCGATGTTGATGCGGCGGCGCGCATCGTCTCTGGAAATTTGAATGGGCGCGTTGTGGTAGGCCACGCTGGCCACCTCATCGAGCGGCACCTTCTGGCCGCTAGGTGTGTCCACATATAGGTTCTGCAGGTTGATGAGGCCCGCGCGGTGCACGCTGTCGAGGCGCACCACTAGGTCGTAGCGCCGCTCGCCTTCGTATACCTGCCCCGCCACATCACCCGCAAAGGAAGAGCGTAGCAACGTATTCAAATCGCTCACTTTTAAGCCATACTGGGCTAGCTTCTGACGGTCGTAGCTCACGCGCATCTGCGGCAGAGCCGCTATTTGCTCCACCTTGAGGTCGCCCACGCCCGCTAGCGGCCGAATGAGGTCTGCCGCCTGGTTGGCCTTTTCGTAGAGCACCCCTAGGTCGTCGCCGTAAATCTTGATGCTCACGTCCGACTTCACTCCCGAAATCAACTCATTAAAACGCATCTGGATAGGCTGCTGAAACTCTAGGTTCACCCCCGGAATGTCGGCCAACGCAGCCTGCATCTTACCCGCCAGCTCTTCGCGGCTGCTGGCCGAGGTCCACTGGCTGCGGTCTTTCAGAATAATCATCTCGTCGCTGTCCTCCATCGACATGGGGTCGGTTGGAATTTCGGAGGTTCCGCTCTTCCCTACAATCTGCTCGATTTCGGGAAACTGCTTGAGCAAGATTTGCTGCACCTTGGTGTTGGTGGCTACGGTTTGGGTGAGCGACGAGCCAGGAGCCAGTGTCACGTTGAGGGCAATGTCGCCTTCGTCGAGCTGCGGAATAAACTCGCCGCCCATGCCCGCAAACAGGAAGCCAGCCAGCACTAGCAGCGCCACGGCCGCGCCAGCCACCAGCCAGCGCGCCCCCAGCGCCGCCTTGATGAGTGGCGAGTAGCCCCGGTGCAAAAACTTCATGATGCGGTCGGCTAGGGTGCCTTCCTCCTTAATGTCCTTCTTGAGTGCCCAGGCCGTGGCTGCCGGCACGTAAGTGAGGCACATAAGCATGGCCCCAATGATGGCAAAGCTCACTGTGAGGGCCATGGGCCGGAACATCTTGCCCTCGATGCCGGTGAGCGACAAGATGGGGAAATACACGATAAGGATGATAAGCTGCCCAAACAGGGCCGACGACATAAGCCGCGTGGCCGCCTTTTCGGTGATGTCGTCCATCGTCTCATGGGCCGCCGCTCGACGCTGGTGAACCAAGTGAAAAATGACGGCCTCCACGATAATGACGGCGCCATCCACAATAAGGCCGAAGTCCAGCGCCCCTAGGCTCATCAGGTTGGCCGACACGCCAAAGAGGCTCATCATACCTAGGGCAAAGAGCATGCACAGCGGTATCATGAGGGCCACCACTACGCCCGCCCGCCAGTTGCCGAGCAGCAGCAGCAGCACGAGTAGTACAATCACGCCGCCTTCTATCAGGTTGTGCTCTACCGTGGCAATGGCTTTGTCGATGAGCTTGGTGCGGTCGAGAAAGGGCGTTACCGCCAGGCCTTTGGGCAGGGTTTTCTGAATCTCGGCCACCCGCGCCTTCACATTCTTGATGGTATTTTCAGAGCTGGCACCTTTCAGCATTAGTACGATGCCGCCTACGGTTTCGCCCTGGCCGTTGCGGGTCATGGCGCCGTAGCGTACGGCGTGGCCCATGCGCACGGTGGCTACATCGCGCACCAGCAGCGGCGCACCTTGCGCGGCTTGCTTTATCACGGTGGCGCCTAGGTCGGCCAGTGAGGTGGCCCGCCCTTCGCCCCGAATAAAGTAGGCGTTGGGGCCGCGCTCTAGATAAGCGCCTCCGGTGTTGGCGTTATTATCCTGCAAGGCTTGGTAGAGCTCAGCCATGGTAACATTATTGGCCGCCAACCGGTTGGGGTCTACCGACACCTCGTACTCACGCAGGTAGCCGCCAAAGCTGCTTACATCTACCACCCCCGGCACGCCGGCCAGTTGGCGCTTCACCAGCCAGTCTTGCACATCGCGCAGCGTGGCCAGCGAAAACTGCTTTTCGTAGCCCGGCAGCACTCGAATGCTGTACTGGTATATCTCGCCCAGGCCCGTGGTGATAGGCGCCATAGTGGGCACGCCCGCCCCAGCTGCTAGGTCGGCCTCAGCGCTCTTGAGCTTCTCGGCCACCAGCTGGCGGGTCTGGTAGGTGCTTACCTCGTCGGGAAAAACAACGGTAATTACCGACAGCCCAAAGCGCGAAATAGAGCGAATTTCCGTAACGCCCGGCACCGTGCGCAGCTGCAATTCGAGCGGCACCGTGATGAGCTGCTCCACCTCCTGCGCAGCCAAGGCCGGGCTTTGGGTGATAACCTGCACTTGGTTGTTGGTGACGTCGGGAATGGCGTCGAGTGGCAGGTTGGCTGCCGAATAGCCCCCCCAAGCCATGAGTGCGACCAGCAGCAGGGCTACCAGTAGCTTGTTGCGGACGCTAGCCGCAATAATTTTTTCTAGCATGAAAACAAAAGGATGCGGCGCTTGGGGGACGGGCTAGCAACAGCCGCGCGGGCTTCTGCAGTGCCGAAGCACCAGAAGCTCTCCTACCAAAAACCAGAATTACCAACTCAGCTCGTCAGCGTGCAGCCTGGCTAGGCGACAATCTCACGGCCCATACCGTACGCCGGCCCTAGGTCCTACCCAGGGCATCCTAACCGCTCGAGGCGCAAGCTGTTGTGCTTATACAGGATTAGGTAGCGCACACTACCCCCAGGGGCGGTGTGGGGCTAAGCTCGAGGTGGCTGTAGCAGGGCAGCTGTGGCACCGCCTAGGTAGCGCACTTGGCCAACCAGCCGATATTCTGGGCCCGCTACCAAGGCGGGCTGCCCCTCAAACGCGAGGGCTGGCCCAGTCAGCAGGAAAGCGAAGGCCAAATGGCTGCTGCACGCGTGGCGGCCATGCAGCGGCAGGCCCTGGTGGTCTTGCTGGTGCTGGGGCGAGAAGGTGCAGCCGAAGTGCTCCTTGGTGCCCGAGCCGTAGTGTTCGGCCAAAAACTGGCTCAGCGACAGCCCGCCGCCCGCCACCGAATGGTGGAAGCGGTAATGCTCCACTAGCTGGGGCAGCTTGCTCAGTTCCGACAGGTCATTCTGCGGAATAAAGCTACCGACCAGCATGAGACAGGCCATAAACAAGGAAACCACCACTTTCATACGCTGCCCCAAAACGCCTATACGAGCCGAAAGTTTACCGCTTTCTTCGAATTAGCAAAATTAAGAGTCATTCTAAACAAAAGCTCAGCGGGCACTAACGCAAAACATTTGCCTGTCCGTCGTATTCTTGGCTCATCATGCGTCTACTTCCGCTCTTCCCACTCAACCTCGTCGCTTTTCCGGGGGAAAAACTAAACCTACACATTTTCGAGCCTCGCTACCGCGAGCTGGTGCGCGATTGTTTTACTGAGGGCCTCACCTTCGGCATCCCGCCCTACCTCGACAATGCAGTGCAGGAGCTCGGCACCGAAATGCGCCTGCTCAGCATCGAAAAGACGCACACGGGTGGAGAAATGGACATCAAGACCGAAGCCATTGGGGTGTTTCGGGTGCGCCAGTTCTACCGGCAGGCGCCCGGCAAGCTCTACGCGGCGGGGCAAGTCGATGCCATTGTGCAAGATGAGGTAGCTGACCCGGCCCTGCGCCGGCTCATCGCCGAGCAAGTGCGCCAGCTCTACGAGGCCCTAGGTCTGCGTAAGCTGCTCTTGCAGCTCGAACCCGATTTCAAAATTTTTGACGTAGCGCACCACATTGGCCTTAGCACCGAGCAAGAATACCAGCTGCTGAGCACCACCGCCGAGCAAGAGCGCCAGGATATGGTGCACGAGCACCTAGCCCGCTTGCTACCCGCCGTACTCGAAGCCGAGCGCCTCAAAGAGCGAGTGCGCCTGAATGGACACTTCAAAAACCTCCAGCCACCAACGTTTTAAGGCGCTTAAACTTCCGTCTTAAGCAATTAAAAAGGGCTGGCCGCGTAATGCGCGGCCAGCCCTTTTTAATTGCTTAAGGTTGCCCTATGGCTTGAGCCCAGCAGGTACCCCCTGCGGGAAGGCTTGCTGAATGTCTTTTTGCAGCTCCTCAATGCGGTTGCCGGGGTTGGGGTGGGTGCTCAAGAATTCAGGCTGCCCGCTGCGGCCACCTTGCTGGTCAAGCATTTGCATGACATTAATCATCGCGCGGGGATCGTAGCCGGCCTTTGGGGTGAATTTGACAGCGAAGTCATCCGCTTCTAGCTCATCTTCGCGGCCGAAGCGCAGCGACACCAGCTTGGCAATCATGGCAGCGGCGGCTGCTCGGGCTACGCTGCTGCCAGGATTGTTAGGGTCGTAGGAGGCAATGGCCGCGGCCCCGGACAAGCCCTGGGTTAGCTGGCTTTTTGACACCTGCTCGGCCGAGTGCCTGCCTACTACGTGGCCTATCTCGTGGGCTAGCACGCCAGCCAACTGGGCTTCGGTTTTCAGGTTCTTAAGAATACCCATCGTGATGAACACCTGCCCACCGGGTAAGGCGAAAGCATTGATGGTCTGGTCGTCGGCTAGCAGGTGAAACTGGTAGCGGTAAGCCGTTTTTTGGGCCAAGTTATTGGCGGCTACGAGGCGCTGGCCCACTTGCTGCACGGCCGCAGAAGCGCGGGCATCGGGGCTCTCGCCGCCATACTCGGCCGCCATTTGGGGGGCAGCTTGCACACCCAAGGCTATTTCTTGGGCAGCCGACATGTTCACGTGCTGCTTTTCGCCAGTTACGGGGTTAGTTGAGGTGTTGAAGAAGTAGCCAAACAGCGTGACGGCCGCAATGACTAGGGCAATGATAAAGCGAAGATTTAGTCGCATCTCAGAACTAGTGTTTTCGTGAAAGAAGGGTGCGCTCCTACTGCGCGTGCCTCCCTTAACGCACCAAATACGCCTAGGTTATTAGGCTACGGCCTGGGCCCGTATATCCGGTCCCGCTTAGCAGGGTGACACTCTTTTGGCCCATGGAAGGGGCGCTGGCCCACCGCGAAGCTGGGCACTGCCCGTCAGAGGCGCGTTTTGCGCAGTAGCTTCGCCGGGCTGGGCCAGTTGGCGGCCTAGGTAGTTGCTTATGTTTCGTTTTTTGCTTTCTGGCCTAGCGGCCGGCATGGCCCTGATGCTTAGCGGGTGTGGCCACGCGTTGTCTTCCATCCCAGGCTTTGAGGCAGCGGCTTGGCGCGCCGACCCCTACGCCTGCCACAACCAGCGCGCGGCGCTACTGCCGCCCTTGCTGGCCGCCCGCGCGCAGCTCTACGAAGCCCGCGCCGACGATGTAAACGCCCTACTTGGCCCCCCCGACGAAGAAGAACTAGAGGCCCAAACCGAAAAGGTGTACTATTACTACCTGGTAGCGGGCGCGCAATGCGGGCCGCGCCACCCGCGCTCAGCGGCACCGCGCCTGCGCCTACATTTTGGGCCATTAGGCACCGTTACGGAGGTGCAAGCTGACCCTATTTTACCCGCTAGCGAGCAGCCGGTACCCTAGGTGCTACTCAAAAAAAGCCAGCCGATAATTCGGCTGGCTTAAAAAATCGAAGAGAGGCTGGCAGGCGCCGCAAGCAGCTAGCCCTGGCCGTTGCCTACGGTAGCTGGGTTGGTTTGGTCTTGCTGAAGCAGGCTTAGCTGCGAGGGCGACAAAATGCGGGCGCATTCTTGCTCATACTGCCCTTGTAGCTCGGCAAGCTGGCTTGTGCGGGCCGAAGCATCGGCGGTAGTCGCATGCTCAATCTCTTGCTGCCGTGCCAAGCGCGTGCGGTTGATGCTGAACAGCTTAATGTATTGACCTTCATTAAGCTGCAAGTGGTTGCTCATCTCCCGGGTCATCGCCGTAACGACTTGGCTAGTCTTGGGGTCGATGGGAGTAGGACCGGTTTGCCCGTGGCTTACAATAGCCATCAAGAGAAGAGCGGGCACAATGGAGAGTAATTTGGTTACCATAGCTTATGCAGGAAAGAAGGGCTTGGGGTGTCTCAGAATATTGTCAAATTTTCTCCCAAATATACTTGGAATTTTTAATAAACAGTTTGTTTTTAATATTACTACTGTTCAGTTTATTCTTGTTTTCAACCTAATCGCTCATCACCAGCGTCGGACTACTTTTACACTGTCTAGCTTTAAAAATATGCCTACCTTTTATGCTCCCGACGCGGCGCCGGGCCATGCCACCTACCTCTTACCCGAAGACGAAAGCAAGCACGCCGTGCGGGTGCTGCGCTTAGCCATCGGCGATGCGGTGACCCTGGTGGATGGCCGCGGCACCTGCTACGCAGCCACAGTGACCGAGGCCAACCCCAAGCGCTGTAATTTACGCATTCTTAAGGAGGAGGTTATCGCGCCACGCCCTACTTATACGCACGTGGCCGTGGCCCCCACCAAAAACCTCGACCGCATGGAGTGGCTGGTCGAAAAAGCTGTGGAAGTTGGCATCGAGCGGCTCACATTTTTGCGCTGCGCCCGCTCCGAGCGCCGCGACCTTAAGCTAGAGCGACTCGAGAAAATCGCCGTCAGCGCTCTCAAACAGAGCGGCCAAGCGTGGCTGCCGCAACTCGACGAGCTAACGGATTTCGAAGATTTTATAGCGGAAATCGACCCAGCTACCACCTTCATCGCTCACCTCGAGGCTGGCGAGCGCACGGCCTTAGCCCAGGTAATCGGCACGGCGCCGCGCTGCTGCGTGCTCATCGGCCCAGAAGGCGATTTCACGCCGGCCGAAATTGACCTGGCCCTAGATCGAGGCGTGCGGCCCGTAACCCTAGGTGCCTCGCGCCTGCGCACAGAGACGGCCGCGCTGGCGGCGGTATTTACGGCGCAGGTGGTGCGAGAGCTTTAGTTGAACTTACTAAAAGGCAGATGCTTAGAGATTATTAGGTTTCTCCTTATGAAACACGGCTGAGCCTCGCGAACTAACACTTCCAAACGGCACCCTAGGCGGTGCGGAAGTACTAGTTTGTGAGGCTCATTCTAATAAGCCAACTGATAGTCGGCACCTTTTAAGCAGCAGGCTTATTCTGTCACGGCCGACAAGTCGGCTTGCGTATCGTTACCTAGTTTCTCTGCGGCTTTCTCCTGCCGCTTTTTCACGCGCCAGGGCGCATTAACCTCCCAGTCGCCGGCCATAATGCAGCCATAGGGCTGCACCTCGTCCACGGTGCGGGCCAGCTTAAACTCGCTGATTTGGCGCTTTACTTCCTCCGCATTTTTATAGGCGCTAGGCAGCTCCGAGATGTCGATTTCGTTGAAGAAAAAGCGTGCGTCGATGCCTTGGGTTTCTTCCGCAAACCACTCTTCTTTGGTCTTGTCGGCTTTGCTGTATTTGTGACGGGTACGGCTGAGGTTGCGGCCCGCACCGTGCGGGGCAAACCCTAGGTTGCTCTCGGTTGTCTCGCCCTCCACGATAAGGATGGGCTGCGCCATGTTGAGCGGAATAATGCGCGGCCCCGTGATATCGGGCATAAACTGTGGGTCGAGCGGTGTAGCGCCCTTGGCGTGGTAATACAAGTCGCCAGCCTTGAATACGAAGTTGTGCTCGTTCCAATAACGCTGTTGCACTGCAGCTTGCAGCCGCTGCACAATGTCGTCGTGCAGGCACAGGTGGTTGAGCTTGGTCCACTTACGCACGGTTTGCAACGCCGCCCAGTAGGCCTCGCCCTCCGGCGAGTCGGCGGGTAGCCAGGCATTGGCCGGAGCCGTTTCGGGCGACAGCTGCTGGCGGAAGCGCTCGGCCACTTTCATGCCAGCCGTGTAAAGCCGCGCCCCTACCCCGCGCGAGCCGTGATGCGTCACAAGCATGGTTTCGCCGGTGCGGCGCGACGTACCCACGAACAGGAAGTGATTGCCATCGCCCTGGGTACCTAGGTGCTCCTGGGCCAAACTCAGGCTCTTCTCAGAATCTAGGAAAGGATTAGCCTGAAACTCGGCCATCAGTTCGGCGGGCAACGAATATTGCCTTTCAGGTTGGCGGCCGCCCGGCCCAAAATGCGTTACTTGCTGGGCCACGTCGAGCACGGCTTTGGGGTCTATGTGCCCTAGGTTCGTCAGCATTACCGAGCAGCAAATGTCGGCCGAGTGCATGCCTGGGTGGATGGCATTGCGCGTTACCACCACACCACCCACCGGAATGGTACCTAGGGGCCCGGCCGGGCAGGAATCGGGCATCACGGCGCCCGTTACCACCGTGGGCGTGCGCATGAGCTGCTGCATCGACAGCCGCACATAGTCGATATTCTGCTGCTCCACAGCTGTATCGGCCTGGATATTCTCAAAGAACGGCCGCGGCTCGGGTAGTAGCGGCAGCGCGGGCGGTGGACCCACTTCGCGCAGATACGCAAGCATAGCCTCGCCTTCTAGGGCGTGGGTGTTGATGTGTTCGAGGGCCTCCGCCTCCTTAAACCACTTGCCCGATTTGAAGCCTAGGTCGATGAGGTCTTTGCCAGTGGTCATGGTTATTTTTATAATTTCTAGACTGATTTAAGCAGCTAAGATTAAGTATTACTTTAATCGATTATACTTTTTAAGTATTCTAAGAACCGCATGCTGCGGAAGCTTATAAACCTTGTTACCGTTTATACCTTCCAGTGTCTCTGCTGCAACCATAGCGTTTATAATAGCTTCTTCCACCGCTTGAATTGTGGCGTCGAATAGAGGGTCTATCATATCGTTAGGCAGCTGTTCAACCTTGACGAAATCTTTTCGCTGAAATGCTGTTCGATTAGCGGTAGAGAAAGCAATAAAAATATCGCCTGAGCCATTTTCACCTCGGCCACCCACCAAGCCTATACCAATCGGCACTCGTGCAGCAATTCTTTTGAGCTGATGCGGTAACACGGGGGCATCCGTCGCAACTACCACGATGATTGACCCATCACCTTCCTGCCGGTAAGATGGCGCCGCCTTAAAGTCATAATCCAAAGTGTCTCTAAGCTCTTTGCCGACAGGCACGCCTGCAATAGTAAGATTCCTTCTTTTTCCAAAGTTCGATTGCACCAAAACCCCAACAGTATAGGTTGAGTCGCCTACTTTAACTACCCGCGAAGATGTTCCCGTTCCTCCTTTGAAGCCCAGGCACATCATGCCCGTGCCCCCCCCTACGTTTCCCTCTTTTATCGGACCTGTAGTAGCGCTATTCAATGCCTCATACACATTAGATTCTTTTATATGAAAGCCATAAATATCATTTAAAAACCCGTCATATGTTTCGGCTACCACGGGATAGGCAAACCAAAAATCATCTTTGTGCCAGCCTATTTTTATAAACCACTTCGTTACGGCATCTCGCACAACGCCAACACTGTTGGTGTTGGTTAACATGATGGGGGTTTCCAAAAATCCTGACTCAGTTACCCAAGTCGTTCCTGTCATTTCTCCGTTCCCGTTTAGCGAATACCAGTTGGCATAAACCGGATTGTTGTTCTTGCCTCGCGGTAAAATCGCTGTAACTCCCGTCCTCACGGGGCCTTTTCCTCGCACATTTTTCCCTTGCCCCGAGATAATAGTACTATACCCAACCTCAACGCCCTTGACATCTGTAATTGCGTTGAACTTGCCCGTGCCGCCATTAAAAGGGATACCAATATTCCGTGCCCTCGGTTTTTGGCCAAAGACCATCGTTGGCACTAAAAAAAATAAGTACAGAAGCCGAAGGCGCATTGTCATTGCAAATTTTAACTTAATCGGCTGCATTGACACCAAAAATTAATGCAGGGTTGTCAGTTACCGCGTTTTTCAATTAGCAGTCGTACATACAAACTGTTTTAGCGTAGCTACCGAAACTTTCTTACATAGGCTTTTCTTTGTGAAATAAGTCGGTTTGCCCGGCTTTTTGCTATGTTAAAACATCTGCTTCTCGCTGCCTTTCTCCTACTCTTCACTACCGCGGCCACCCCGCCCACCGCGCCGAGCTACCAACTGGCTAAGCTGCACTATGGTGGTGGAGGCGACTGGTACGCTAACAAGACTAGCCTACCCAACCTCATCAACTTCTGCAACCAGGCGCTGCATACTAATCTGGCCCCCGATGAGGCCACTGTAGAGCTCGACCAGCCCGAGCTGCTCACCTATCCCTTCCTGCACATGACTGGGCACGGTAACGTGAGCTTTACCACTGCAGAAGCCCAGAACCTGCGCCGCTACCTCATCGGCGGCGGGTTCTTGCACATCGACGACAACTACGGCCTCGACAAGTTCATCCGGCCCGAGATGAAAAAGGTATTCCCCGAGCTGGAATTTGTGGAACTGCCCTTCTCCCACCCCATCTACCACCAGAAGTATCAGTTTGCTAAAGGCTTGCCTAAGGTGCACGAGCACGATGGTAAGCGGCCCCAGGGCTTTGGCCTTGTGTATAAAGGCCGTTTAGTGTGCTTCTATACCTTCGAGTGCGACCTAGGCAACGGCTGGGAAGACGTGGGTACCTACCCCGAGGACACACCTGCTGTGCACGACGCCGCCCTGCGCATGGGCGCCAACCTCGTAAGCTACGCGCTGACGCAGGATTAAAATTGCCTGTGCGGGCCCAACGAAGTGGAGCGCGGTAACCTTTCCTTTACGCATAGCAAACGTTGCTTTTGCCTAAGGAAAGATTGCCGCGCTCCACTTCGTTGGGCCCGCATGGGCATAAGTTACCGCACGCCTTTCTCCGGGAAGCGGCCCTTCTTGGTGCGGTAGAAGGCTTTTATTTCTTCTAGGTCCTTTTCATAGTCGCCGGTGGGCCACACGGCCGGGCCTACGCCGGCTTCTTTTTTCTCGTAGTCGAGAAAACCTAGTAAGATGGGCACGCCTGCTTCGAGAGCGGCGTAGTAAAAGCCCTTGCGCCACTTGGGCTGGTAGGCGCGAGTGCCCTCAGGGGTAATAAGGATAACTAGCTCTTCGTGCTGCTTAAAGAGCTGCACCATGCCATCGACTAGGCTGTTGTTGCGGCTGCGGTTTACGGGCAGCGCGCCTAAGGCCTTCACCAGCCAACCTAGGGCAGGGTTTTCGGTCCACTCACTTTTCACTGTAAAGCGCACATCCACATCCATGATGTAGAAGGCAGCGCGCGCCATGATGAAGTCCCAGTTACTTGTGTGCGGGGCCGCAATCATCATGCACTTTTTGATGTCGGGCGGAATCTGGCCAGTCTGTTTCCAGCCAGCCACACCGAAAATAGCCTTAGCGATATAGTACCAGAAGGTAGAGGTTTTGCGGGCAGCCATCTAAGCAAAGCGAATCTTGGAACCCCAAAGCTAGGCAAAAACTGCCAGTGCAAGCGCGGCACAGCCATATAGGCTCTTGCCCATACCTAGCAGTCCACGGCTTGTAGGTATACACTACATGATTAGTTGCCCGCCAGCAGAGCGCGCAATTCGGCGGCGCGGCTCAGCGTGTGGCGGTAGCCAATCTCGAAAAGCTCATTGGCCTTGCGGAAGTCGAGCGGGCGGTACTGCCGCAGCTCGGGTGGTTCGAGCAGCAGTGCGCACTGGGTTTTGCGGGTGGCCACATTGGCGCTGAGCGCGATTTGCAGGGTGCGCTCCACCACCCGGCGCAGGTTGGGCACCCGTCCTTCGCGGTTGATGGGATTGCAGTGCACGCCCACAATGGGCGCCCCTAGGGGCAGCAGCGGTTCCACGGGCAGGTTATTGAGCAAGCCGCCATCTACGAGCTGCCGCCCCTGGTACTCGATGGGCCGGTACACGATGGGCACCGCCGCCGAGCCCAGCAATGGCAGCAAGAGCGGCCCCTCGCTGAAGTATACCGACTCGCCGGCTTCGAGGTCCGTAGCCACCAGCGTCAGCGGCAGCCGCAGGTCTTCAAAGCGTAATCCCACCCCGAGGTGTCGCTCTAGCAGCTGCCCCACGGCATCGAGCCCCAGCAGCCCCTGGCTCCCAAACACGGGCCGCGTAAGGCGCGGAATACTGGTGGCTTGCAGCAGCCGCAGCACTTCGCGCGGCGCCATGCCGGCCGCATAAAAGGTGCTGACAATGGCGCCCGAGCTGGCACCCGCCAGCGCTCCCACTGGCAGGCCCAGTTCGTCGAGGGCGGCCAGCACGCCTAGGTGCGCAATACCCCGCGCCCCGCCCCCCGACAGGGCCAAGCTTAGGCAGTTAGGCTGCATACACGCTGCAAAAGTGATTTCATTAAAAACAGAACCATAAAGCTACACCCCGTAGCCCGAGCGTGACGGTTAACCTCAATTAGCACTGGCCCGGACTTTGAGGCCGGCCAATTCTCCGTCCAGAATGTCGGCCATCAGGTAGTGTGCCCATATTTCGGCGTACCAATTGAAGGGCGTGTTAATGTAAAACTGACTCGCCAGATGCAGTCGGGTGCGCCCGCCAGCCAAGGGTTGTAGCTGATACGTGTCTTGTAAAATGTCTAGGTGCTTTCCTCCAATCATGATGTGCTCATCCATCACGGCGGGCGGCACGGCACTTGGGTTGGCATTCACTTGCAATACCAGTTGGCGAGCCGGCTGGTAGCTGGCCACAGTTTCTTCAAAGTACAAGCCTTTCTCGTAGTGCGCTACCCGCTTGCCGCCTACCTTGAAGGTATCGAGGGTGGTGGTCAGATGCCGCGGAAACCCAAATAGCGCGGCTAGCGAGTGGGTACTAGCTGGGGGCGCGCTGGTCTTTCGGCTGGTCAACTGCTGCCAAACCACGGTGGGCGGCGCCTCCACCACTACCTCCCGGCTAATCGTAAGCTGCTTAGGTATAAGCGCTTTCTCGCCTTCAATAAACCCTAGCACCAGTGGCCCAGCCACCAAAAAGGACACATTCAGGCTGGTAGGCTGTTGTGAGTTGTCCGAGCCCTTATTACCACGCGACCGTTGGGAGAAAGCGATGATGCCGCCAATGCCCGCAAACGTGGCAAATATCGGAAAGACCATCAGCCAACAAATGGTACCTTCCACATTAAGCGCCAACGTAATAATCAGCAACACTAAGCTGGTCAGCCAAGGCATAAAAAAAGCGCCCACGCGCGTGCGGACGCTGACAGCAGGCAACAGCAGCACCGTGAGATAACCGACACCCATGGGCACCAGAAAGAGGAACGTAATGCTCATAATTTCCATCAGCCCATTGGCGAAGCCAAACAAAAGCCGAATTACTAACCCATAAACAGCTGCTAGAGCAATAGCGAACAACGATTTCATAAGATGCTTTTAAGCTGGGTTGACCCGCACGAATACCACGTCTTTCGGACAGTTGTAGCGCACAGGAAGCGTGTCGCCCAAGCCTTTACTGATTATATAGAGGCAGTTGCCAAGCTGGGCCTGCAAGATATTCCAGCGATAGAACAACCGCCCCGGGTATAGTCCCCGTGCCGAGCGCCAGAGCACCACTTGGCCGCCGTGCAGGTGACCAGCAAAAATCAGATTATGAACTGCTTGCAGCCGATTCGGGGCGATAGGCTGGTGCAAGCATAAGATGCTAAAATCTATGCCTTCGGCCCGGCTGGCTACCCCTTTGCCGCCTACTGCAATCCGGTGTCCCGCCAGCTTGATTTCGACAGCGTCCTTACCTAACCAAACCAAGCTATTGGCTTCAACCATTGCTTTCACCTTCGCCAGCCCAAACCACTCATCGTGGTTGCCGGCAACTACAAACACGTGCGGCCGGCCAGCCAGAAACCTTAGCAGGCGGCCGAAATGTGCCACGCCCCGGGGCCCATCTAGGTAGTCGCCACCGAGCAAAATCACCTGCGGGTTAAGCTGACTTATCGTGACTTCGAGCCGGGCCACAAGGGGGCCACCAAACCGCGTCAGGTGTAAGTCGGAAAGGTAAAGCACCGTGAAGCTGCCAACACTGGCGCAGTGATAGTCTAGGTGCCGAACCTCAAAGTCCGAATTATACCCTAGGTCTAACTTCATGATGATACCAGTGAATGAGGGCTAAGCAGCCAATATGCCAATTACGCCACGGCTGCCGGCGATTTAGCAGCCCGGCTAGCATGAAGGCCGCAATGGCCAGTGTCCATGTGAGCGCCCTCATAAAACCAACCTGGTACGTTGCCCAAATGCTAGTGCGCAGAGGATGTGCCACGCGGTCGAGCAGCAACGGAAACAGAAATAGAAAATGGACTTCTACAACGTAAAACGCCAGCCCAGCTAGGGGTAGTAGCCACAACAAGTGCAGCTTGGCCAGCGCGGCGGCCGTGGCGAGCATAGCTAGCAAGCTACATCCATACTTGAAGCTGCCGTACCACCCAAACCTAATTTCTTGGTCAAACCTAGTCGGTTGCCCAGTCTGAGAGGGCAGGTGCGCCCACATCCAGTGGGCACCCGTGGTGAAAATGACTGGCGAAAGCGGCCGCTGCACCTGCGTTGGCTGCTCGGCAAATTGCCGAGTACTCTGCCTAAGCAAGTGGCCAACTGTCATATAAGCTGCTGCTTAGCAGTAGATATAGTGAAACCAAGCGAGCCAAGCTGCCCCATTGCCAAACACGAGCATCCGGTGATAAGCATTCTCAACCGGTCCGCAGCGCTTGATATGGAACACAAACTCATCGTAGCTGATGGCCACCACGGTGTAAATCAACACGATTACAATAGGAATTAGCAATATGGTGGGTTTGTGGTGCAGCGTAGCAATGCTCATCAGCAAGAACATCGGTACCCCACCTAGGCCCAGCGCGGCGGCTTCTGCATCACGCTCTTTCTTCGGAATTTTTAGATTGAGCGGGTTGCGATGGTAGCGCCAGTCCAGAATGCCACCTAGGGTGGCGACCGTGCCCGCCAGCCCAACCACCAAAAACTGCCACGGTAAGTAAGGAAACTCGCTATTAAGCTGCAAATGAGCATTATGTCGAAACAGCAAGAGCAGCAAGCCAAACAAAGCAGGCGGCACCAGCAGCAAAACCAACGAGATATAGTGCCGGTACGGTTGGAGAACTGACATTTTTTAAAGCAAGCTCTTTTAACAACGGACGCTTTGCTGCTCGACCAAGAGCCAGTACAGCAGGGCTAGCCACTGGTGCTACCCAGCCCCTGGCACCTTTGCAGTATCGACCACATTCTATAGCTCCGCGATGCGCAGCGTGTCAGCTAGGCGCACGCCTTTGTCGGTGAGCTGCACGGTACAGGCTTCGTGGGTGGGGTCGTGTTCGAGCAGCAGCACCCAGTTTTCTTCGGCGGCGCGGCGCAGCACGGCTTCTTTTTCGCTCATCGTCACGAGCGGGCGCATATCATAGCTCATCACGTAGGGCAGCGGAATGTGGCCCGTACTAGGCAGCAAATCGGCCATGTACGCCAGCGTGCGGCCTTTGTACTGCATCACTGGCACCATCATTTTTTCGGTGTGGCCGTCGGCAAACAAGATGTCGTGCAACATGGGCAAGGCAGCCGGTACCCCTAGGGCCGGGTCCACAAACTGCAGCTGGCCGCTTTCCTGAATCGGTAAGATATTCTCACGCAGGAAGCTGGCTTTTTCGCGCGGATTGGGGTGCACAGCCCAGTCCCAGTGTGCTTGGTTACTCCAGTAAGTAGCGTTAGCGAAGGCCGTTTGCAAAGCGCCATCGGGCCGCCGCACTACTGAGCCACCGCAATGGTCGAAGTGCAAGTGCGTCAAAAACACATCGGTGATGTCGGCACTGGTGAAGCCCAGCTTCTGCAAAGACTTTTCTAGCGTGTCGTCGCCGTGCAGGTAGAAGTGCCCGCGAAATTTCTCATCTTGCTTGTCGCCGATGCCGTTATCAATGAGCAGCAGTCGGTTGCCATCTTCTACCAATAGGCAGCGCATGGCCCAGGTGCACATGTTGTTGGCATCAGGCGGATTAAGCTTCTGCCACATGCTTTTGGGTACCACCCCAAACATGGCTCCCCCATCAAGTTTAAAAAGGCCGGTATCGAGCGAATGGATTTTCATTTAACAGCTATCAATTAACAGTTAACAACCAATCAATTAATGGAGCCTCCGGTGGATAGATGCTACTAACTATTAATTGATAGCTGTTAAATGGCCTTACTCTACTACCACACCCATTGCCGAGAACTTGTCGATGCGCTGCGAAATGCGCTCCTCAGCCGGAATGGCATCCAGCTCGGCTAGCGTACTAAGCAGCGTTTCTTTTAGCGTCTCAATCATTTGCTGCGGGTTGGTATGGGCCCCGCCTAGTGGCTCCTTCACGATGCCATCGACCAGCCCGGCCTGTAGCATATCGTTGGCAGTAGGCTTCATGGCCTCGGCGGCCTGCTCCTTGTAGTCCCACGAGCGCCACAAAATAGTCGAGCAGTTTTCGGGAGAAATAACTGAATACCAGGTATTTTCTAGCATCAGCACGCGGTCACCGATGCCGATACCCAACGCTCCACCACTGGCGCCCTCGCCGATGATGACGCAGATAACGGGTACCTTCAGCATGAACATCTCCTTGAGATTGCGGGCAATGGCCTCGCCTTGGCCCCGCTCCTCTGCTTCGAGGCCCGGAAAAGCCCCCGGCGTATCGATAAAGGTGACAATGGGCTTGTCGAATTTTTCGGCCAGTTTCATCAGGCGCAGAGCCTTGCGGTAGCCCTCGGGGTTGGGCATGCCGAAGTTGCGAAACTGCCGCTGCTTGGTATTATGCCCCTTTTGCTGGCCAATGACCATGATGGTGCGCCCCCCTATTTCGGCGAAGCCACCCACCATGGCCTTATCATCGCGCACGGTGCGGTCGCCATGCAGCTCCACAAATGTTGAAGCCATGCCACTCACGTAGTCGAGCGTGTAGGGGCGTTCGGGGTGGCGCGAGAGCTGCACGCGCTGCCAGCGCGTAAGGTTGGCGTAGGTTTCCTTTTTGAGGTTTTGGATTTTGGCTTCTAGCGCCAATACCGCCTCCGTTACATCAACGTCACTATCGGCGGCCAGCTTCTGCATTTCGTGGAGCTTGCCTTCAAGCGCGGCGATGGGTTGTTCAAAATCGAGCAGCATAAAGTCAGGGAAATAGTTTCCTAGGGTCTGATAGAGTAGCGGGTTTGATAGGTGCGCTTGCTTGCGGGCGCTTACGCCGCCAAACACCGGGCGGCAAAGGTAAACCTAAACCTTGCCAGCTGCCCACCCCGAAAATAATCGGCCTGAGAAACAACCATCAACGTGCGCCAACGACCCAAATACGCACTTTTTTACTGGCTTTGCTTGCTGCTGCCGATTAGTTCGCCCTACCTTTGCAGCACCAAAGCGGAAAACGGCAGCGTTTTCTGGTCGAGGTAAACGGTTTGGTAGTTCAGTTGGTTAGAATGCCGCCCTGTCACGGCGGAGGTCGCGGGTTCGAGTCCCGTCCAGACCGCAACCGTTAAAAAAGGCCCTTCCTACTCAGGAAGGGCCTTTTTTATTGCCTAGGCAAAACTGCACCTTAGGACATGCACCTCTTCTGCCGTTCGCCATTTTTAAAGGCACTCATTCGCACAACGTTAGCTTTTTTTATTAATTATTTTCGTTCCATTGCTTGTAAAAGCAATTTTTAAGCGCTTACCTTTGCGCCACCAAAGCGGAAAACGGCAGCGTTTTCTGGTCGAGGTAAACGGTTTGGTAGTTCAGTTGGTTAGAATGCCGCCCTGTCACGGCGGAGGTCGCGGGTTCGAGTCCCGTCCAGACCGCAACCGTTAAAAAAGGCCCTTCCTACTCAGGAAGGGCCTTTTTTTATTGCCTAAACCGCCAAAAGCATCGGTGGCACAGTGTATCCACTTACACCGCTGGCCGCCAGAGCGCTAGTTTAGCACTACTCTTTGGTGCAACTTACTTTTTCTGAGTTAAGCCTCCGGCCTGCAACCAGTTGCGTATTTTTTGGCTCTTTGATACCTACGCGCTGCTTGTCAGCTTTTTTTGGCAAAGTAGCCTCATGACAGCGGTCTACTGTTTCACTTAGTAAGTCACTTATATGAAAACGCTTCTAGCTCTCGCCACTAGTATTGCCCTTGCTACGCTGCTACTGCCGGCCCAGGCCCAAACGCCAGCTACTACGCACGATAATCCAAACCCCGCTCAGCCGACTCCAAAGCCTACTACCCAACGCGGTACGACTCCTAAGAAGACTCCTGCCCCGGCCGGGAGCAAAGCGATGGGACGCAAGTTTGTTGAAAAAAGTAAGCCCACCGATGGACTCCACATTCCTATTAAGTAACGAGCAGCTTCTCTAGCAGCTGAGGGTAAGCGCTGGGTGTTCTACCCTAGTCACCGCTTTTTTGCGTATGCGAGTCGGCGCGTTAGCGCGGCCGATACTAGCGCGACCTCTTGAGCCTTAATTTGGTAGAGAGACTCACCTAGGAGGCTACATCTTTTTCATTAACTCATTACCCTGTCCCTTATGAGAACGCTCTTGGTTGTTACGGGCAGTCTTTGCCTAGCTGCTGTGGCAGCTTCAGGCCAAACCCCCGCTAAATCAGCCCCGGCCAAACCAACGCCAAAATCGGCTGAGCAACGCGCTGCTACTTATAAAGGGCCTAAAGTGGTAAAAGACACGAAGGCCTTAGGTGATAAAATGATTCGCGAGAGCAAGCCAGCCCCGCCATCGCCGGGCAAACCGATTCCGAAGTAAGTTTACCAGCCGCAGGGGGCAGCTAGAGCTTCGCTGGCTACTGGCTGCCCGTCGGCTTTATGTATGTAGTTAGTCAGTTCGCCGTCTGTCTTGCGGCTTCGCTCTTATGGAAAGGTTTTACGATGTGACCGTTAAAGGGGAGGCAATACGGCTTGGGCTCCACGCAACGAGTGTAGTGCCCGATGGCAATCGGGCCCGGATTAATATTCATTCCGACGCCGACACGCTTGCAGAGTCGCTGCCTGCCGACGTGGCCTTGCAGTTTGACGCTGCGGCGCAGGCTGCTCGCGCAGCCTTGGCCTCGGTAGCCATTGCCCACCTCTATCCCGACCAGTCCTACGACGAAGTACTACGCCGCCGGGAAGCCGCCCAACATAGCCTTCTCCACTAGGCGCTTTAGGGATACAGAATCGGCTTCGTTGTGCCTGGTATGGGCCGGTTACCTAGGTAGCCCAAAGCGCTAGCTACGGCCGCAACATGAGCAGAATGCAATGTTTGCATGAGTCGCGCATAATCTAAAGGGATAGGGACGCTTGCTATTTTTGCCCCTGGTTGCTCAGTTGCTGGGCTTTTTACTTTGCCCCTTGCCCTAGGTTATGCGCGAGCTACTCATTGATGATATCCGTGCGGAAGTAGTTCGCAAATCCGTGCGCCAGTTGCGGCTTTCCATTTTGCCGCCGCTGGGCAGCCTGCGTATCACCGTGCCGCTGCGTACCACTGAGGCTACTATTCGCGAAGTAGTGTTGCGCAAGCAAGGTTGGATTAGGAAGCACCAAGCCGCTTTTCGACAGCGCGTACCTGCCCCAACTCTGCACTACGAATCGGGCGAAATACACTACTACCAGGGCCAGGCGCTGCGCCTATGCGTGCACGAGCAAGCAGGGCGAGCCCAAGTGCGCCTGCTGGCCGGCGAGCTACACCTGCACGTGCCCCTAGGTGCTACCGCGGCGCAACGGGCGCAAGCAGTAGCGCGGTGGCGCCGCGCACAGCTACAGGCCCAGGTGCCTGCGCTATTGGCTAAGTGGGAGCCTATTGTGGGCGCGCAAGCAGCGGCCTGGGGCATCAAACAAATGAAAACACGCTGGGGCACATGCAGCATCCGCGCCCGGCGTATTTGGCTGAGCCTAGAACTGAGTCACTGGCCCGTTGCCTGCCTCGAATATGTGGTGGTGCACGAGCTTACGCACTTGCACGAGCGCTTACACAATGCACGCTTCTGGCACTTGCTGTCCCAAGCGATGCCCGACTGGCGCCAGCATCACCAAGCCCTCAGGCACGGTCAACTAGCGGCGCTGGCCGAAAATGCTACTGTGGCGAGCAGTGCGTAGTTAATGGCGTAGCCTATTAAAACAACAAGCCAGTCTATATTAAGGGGCAGTTATTTTATCTGAGCAGCGACTCGCACAGTGCTACTTAGCCTTCTTTTTGGCCGGCTGTGGCTTGGCTGCCTTGACGTTGGGCTTGTCTACCAAAAAAGCTTTGAGGGCCGGCGAGGGCTTGCCATCGTCTCCCCATGCGTTGAGCTGGTAGCCACTCCAGCTTTTGGCACCTTCCGGCTCCCAATAAAATACGCCTAGGCCCTTTCCCTGGGGCACGGCGCGCACGGCTTGCTGCGTGGCCACTAGCATGTCGTAAGTGTTCTTTACCAGAGTATAGTCGCCGCCGACCTCGGCCACCACTACCTCCTTGCCGGGGTAGCGGCTCACCATGTCGAGCAGATTAGCCTGCAGGTTGGCGATGGAAGCCGTGTAATCTTGCTTGAGCCAGTACGGGTAGTACGACATGCCAATGACGTCGAACTTGCCGCCTAGGCTGGTCAGGTTGTCAAAAAACGACCGGTACATGGCGTTGTCGTTGCCGCGGTCTAGGTGCACGATTACTTTAGAAGTTGGGCTCACCGCCTTCACGGCCTCGTAGCCTTTGGTGATAAGCTGGGCCAGCTGCGCAAAATTTTTGGTGCTGCCTTCGGGCCAAAGCATACCGCCCGGTATTTCGTTGCCTACCTGCACCCACTCGGGCGTGACGCCGGCAGTTTTCAGCATGGTCATCGTGCTGAAGGTGTGGTCGTACACATCGGTGAGCAGCTGCGGGAAGGGGTGGCTAGCCCAGGCGGCGGGCTTGGCCTGCTTGCCGGGGTCGGCCCAGGTATCGCTATAGTGGAAGTCTATCATGACCCGAAACCCTAGGTCGTGCGCGCGCTTGGCCATGGCCACTACCTCGGCGGGGCTGCAATGCCCGCTGGCCTTGTCGTCGGAGGGATTGACGAACACCCGCAGACGTATCGAATTGATACCTTGCGCTTTCAGAATGGCAAAGCAGTCCTGAGCCACGCCTTTTTCGTTGTAGAACACGTAGCCAGTGGCTTCCATCTGCTGGAGCCAACCTACGTCGGCACCCTTGGCGAATGTTTGGGCGGTGGCGGGCGCGGCTAGCAGCGAAGCGGCGCACCAAGCAGCCCCAAGCACTAGGCCCGCACGACGGGCCGCCAAAGCAAAAAATTTCATAAGCGGCAGAAGAGAAGCCCAGTGCCACAGCCGCCAATGTCAGAGGCTACAGCACTTGGCCATTTTGTAGTAGAATAGGGCAAAACTAACCGTCCCACTCTCAACAAAAGAGGCGCTCATACCGCTTGCAGCCGCAGTTCTTAGGTAACTAAATAGGTACTAGGTGGCTTAGCCCAGGAGGCTGGCAGCTAGTGGTCACTCCTGCCCTATCACACTTCTGGCTACAGCGACTCCGAATAATAGTCGGCCAGCTTGCCGCGCAGCTCTTGAAGCCGACGGTCTACTAGCGCCAGCACATCGGCGGGCACAGGAATGTGCGTGCCCGAGTATGTGGCTAGGTATCGCACTAGCGCTATTAAGGCTTGTACTTCCCAGGCCAGTTCCGTGCGCACCACCTCCCAGTGCGCTTCGCCGTGAGTTGGATGAGTTAGGCACTGCTGGCGAATGGCAATAAGCCCCGCTACTAGCTGCGCATGCTGCTCAAGTACTAGCTGCTCGGCTGCACTAAAAGGGCGCGGCTGCCGGTCGATGATACAAAACGTACCGATGCAGTGCCCATCGGGCGCGCGAAGGGGCGCACCGGCATAAAAGCGCAGCCCTTTGGAGTGGGCAGCTACCTCGGCCTCCAGCGTAAGGGCGTGGCTGTGCGCTAGGTCGGTAAACACGACGGCCTGCTCTTCCTTGACGGCGAGTGCGCACACGGCCTCAACGCGCGGCTGGCTCCGCAGGCCGGGTAGGCCATGCACGGCTTTGTACTGTACTTCGTCGGCAGCAACGAGGGCTATCAACGAAATAGGGACATTGAACAGCGTAGCCGCTAGCTCGACGACCTCGGTAAAGAGCGCTTCCGGCAGCGAATGCAGAATATCATAATTCTGGAGTGTTTGTAAACGTGTAGTCTCATTGGCCGGCAGCAGGGAAAAGGGAGTCATCGGCATGACAAGTAGTAAGTAATCGATAGCAGGAAAAAAATATAGTCGACATTATTTTAATAATTTAAATATAGAGAGGCGCGCTGAATATAGCAACTACTAGCGGCCCATACATACGCTGTGTGCTAGCCACTCGGTTTTAGCTGCGGCGCGCCAATAATTAATTTAATTATCCTAGCAACGAGCTGTGGCCAAGACAATAGGCACCAGCTCAAAGCAGCGCTTTATAGTAGCGGCGGTGCACGGATAGGTTTTATCATTGGCGGCACGGCTATCGCGACTACTGCTAACGACAACTGCTTAGTGATAAGCCACCTAGATGCAGCGAGTTGGCTTAGATAAGCTCACTTTCCTAGCTGGGTCTATTATCGTGTGGCGCTTATAGTATAGGTGCCGTATATGACACAGCTGAGCTTCCAAGCCAATTGTTTTTTTCATATAACGCACCATGACCAACCAAACTTCCCACCGGCCGGTAGCCCTACTCGCGGCTGCAGCCGCCGTAGCTACTGCCGGGGCTGCTTACTTGTACCTGCGGCGCAAAAGCTATGCGCCGCTGCCCACTATGGCGCATGTTGACCTAGCGCGCTACTTAGGGCGCTGGTACGAAGTAGCCCGCCTGCCGGTACCCTTCGAGAAAAATTGCGAGCATGTCACGGCTGACTATTCGCGCCGTGCCAATGGCAAAGTACAGGTACTCAACACCTGCCACAAGGGCGACGTGTATGGCCCAGTGAAAACAGCCACTGCCACTGCCCGCGCCATCGATGCCACCAATGCCAAGCTTAAGGTGCAGTTTTTCTGGCCTTTTGAGGGCGACTACTGGATACTAGACCTTGACCAAGCCGATTATCAGTACGCACTAGTGGGCGAGCCGAGCCGCAAGAGCCTTTGGCTGCTGAGCCGCCAGCCGCAACTGGCCTCCGACATCCAGCAACGCCTCATCGAAAAGGCCCGCGACCTGGGCTTCCCGGTAGAAAAACTTCTTTTCACGCCCCAGCCATAGGGTGCGGCCTAGCGACCGGCCCTAAGCAAACAGCGCTTTTAGCTGTTGTTAACTCTTGCAGCGGCGCACGGCCGCTGGTCAACCTTCTAATTTAAGTAAAATGAAAATAGGAATTATCGGGGCCGGCTACATTGGCGGCACCCTCGCTGGTCGCCTCACCAAGCTGGGCCACACCGTATCTATTGCCAACTCGCGTGGCCCCGAAACGCTACAAGACCTAGCCCAAAAAACGGGGGCTACCGCCGTGACGGCCCACGAAGCCGCTCGCGCCGGCGAAATTGTTATTGTGACTATCCCGCTGATAAGCATCCCGAAGCTGCCCCAAGACTTGTTCGAAGGCGTGCCTGCCGATGTGCCCATTATTGACACCAGCAACTACTACCCGCTGCTGCGCGATGGCCACCTGCCCGAGCTAGAGCAGGGCGACCTCACCGAGAGCGAGTGGGTGCAGCAGCACATAGGTCGCCCGGTGGTGAAGGTGTTCAATAATATCTCCTTCACGAGCCTGGGCAGCGCGGGCAAACCCGCTGGCACGCCCGGCCGCATAGGGCTGCCCGTGGCCAGCGACGATGCCGCTGCCAAACAGAAAGTAATGGCGCTAGTCGAGGAGTTAGGCTTCGACGCCATCGACGATGGTAGCCTACATGAGTCGTGGCGGCAGCAGCCCGGCACGCCGGTATACGGTGCCGACCTGCCGGGTGCGGAGCTCAAAAAGCAGCTTGCCGACCTAGGCACTACGCGCACGGAGGAGCAGCGCAAGGAGTTTGTCGCCAACCACGTGAAGCAGGAAGAGGCCATGATAAAGCAGTACGGGTCGCAACGCGGCGACAAGTAAGCTCATTTTGAGAGTAGTGGCCCCTCCCCCCGGCCACTACTCTTTTGGCTAATACTCCCCAAACGACTGGTCGAGGTAGCACCAGGCCCAGCGCTCGCCGGGCTGCGCGGAGGTGATGACGGGGTGCTGTGTAGCGTGGAAGTGTTTGGTAGCGTGCTTGTTCTTCGAATCGTCGCAGCAGCCCACGTGGCCGCACTGCTGGCAGATGCGCAGGTGCACCCAGGTGTCGCCTAGGGCCACACACTCGGGGCACACGTGCTGGGTATCGTGCTTGAGATGGTGCAGGTCGAGCGCCTGTAGGTGCTGGCAAGGTGCATTCATATAGATAGGATAGATTAGTGGGAAAAGTTATTCGTCAACCAGTTGCTTTTGCAACACAGGGCTACCTAGGCAGCAGTCGCAAAGTACTGGCCCGATGTTCAAACGACGGTACCGTCACCTAGCTTTAGTACCGTCTTTTCCTAGCTTTTTACCGCACTTAAAGGCAGAGAACTCTGACTGGCGCCTAGGTACCAAGGGCAGACGGCTAGGCATGGTCGAAGGGCAGCGTGTATCTTCACGCCGAATTCTTTGCAATATTCAATTGCCGTAGGAAGGTTTTCGGGTAATACCGAGATTAATAAGGAACCGTGTGAGAATCACGGGCTGTCGCGCAACTGTAAGTACCGCAACAAGTTATAGTCAAGTTATCTCCATTGCCCGCCGGGTGAGAAGGAGGACTATAATGGTACAAGCCAGGAGACTTGCCTGCCTACGACTTTAGACGTATGCCCTCGCGAACTGGGGCAGTAGTCTGGCTGATTGAATTGCGGTGTAACACACTGGCCGGGCGGGACGCCGCCCCGGGGCCAGCGGGCGTGCGCACGCCCTAGGTGTACCGTAGTTCGGCTTGGCTGGCGTGCTGCGGCAGTGTGCGGGGGCGGCGCCCTTGCTGAGAATGAGTTTCTTTCATTCTTACCCCCAAGCTTTTATGCTTACGCACAACCTAGGCTACCCGCGCATTGGTAGCCAGCGCGAACTAAAAAAGGCCAGCGAAAAATACTGGGCTGGCACGCTCAGCGCGGCCGAGCTGCACCAAGTAGGCACCCGCATCAGACAGCAAAACTGGCAGCTGCAACAAGCCGCCGGCCTCGACCTGATTCCGTGCCACGACTTCAGCTACTACGACCACGTACTGGACACGAGCATGCTGGTGGGCAACATTCCGGCCCGCTACACGCCGCTGGTAACCCAAAACCGCGACGCCACCGAACTGGATTTGTACTTCGCCATGGCGCGGGGCTACCAGCACGGCGGCCTCGACCTCACGGCCCTCGAAATGACGAAGTGGTTTGATACCAACTACCACTACCTGGTGCCGGAGTTTACCAAGGACCAGCAGTTTAGCCTGTTTTCGACGCGCCTCTTCAATGAGTTTAACCAAGCCAGCCAAGTGCTGGGCGCCGCGGCCAAGCCCATGCTCCTAGGTCCGGTTTCGTACCTGCTGCTGGGCAAAGAGAAGGAAAGCGGCTTTCACCGACTAGAGCTGCTGAACCGCCTGCTGCCTGTATACGAACTGGCCCTGAACCGCCTGCACCAGCAAGGCGCCGCCTGGGTGCAGCTAGATGAGCCCTGCCTGGCCCTCGACCTGACGCTAGCCGAGCGCGAAGCTTACCAGCGGGCCTACGCCCACTTAGCGCGCCGCTGCCCCGGCCTAAAGCTATTGGTAACCACGTATTTTGAAGGTCTGCGCGATAATGTGGAAACGGCCCTTAAGCTGCCCATCCATGCGCTGCACCTCGACCTAGTGCGCGCCCCCGAGCAGCTGGCGACGGTGCTGCCGCTGGTGCCGGGCTGGCTGTCGCTTTCCCTAGGTGTAGTGGACGGCCGCAATATCTGGAAGAACGACTACCAAGCCTCGCTGGCTCTCATCGACGTGGCTGTAGCGCTACTCGGCCCCGAACGGGTGCTGCTGGCGCCCAGCTGCTCGCTACTGCACAGCCCCTGCGACCTCGACCTGGAGACGAGCACCACTAGTTTGTTAGCCGAAATCAAGCCTTGGCTGTCTTTTGCTAAGCAGAAGCTCGGCGAGGTACGCGACCTGCACCAACTGGCTACTCAGGCGCCGGGCAGCGCCGAGCTGCTGACCCACAACCAGGCGGCATTGGCCAGCCGGCGTCAGTCTGCGCGCATCCACCGGCCGCATATAAAGGAGCGCACGGCGGCCGTGACCGAGGCCAACGCCCGCCGCCAAAGCCCCTTTGCCGAGCGTATTGTGGTACAGCAAGCACGGCTGCAACTGCCGCTGTTTCCGACCACTACCATCGGCTCGTTTCCGCAGACCGAGGACATTCGGCAGCTGCGGGCGCGCTGGAAAAAGGGCGACCTCACCGACGACGCTTACCAAACAGCCCTGCGCCAGGCCACGGCCGAGGTAGTGCAGTGGCAGGAGGACCTAGGGCTCGATGTGCTGGTGCACGGCGAGTTTGAGCGCAACGACATGGTGGAATACTTCGGCGAGCTACTCGATGGATTCGCCTTCACCGCCTACGGCTGGGTGCAGAGCTACGGCAGCCGCTGCGTGAAACCGCCCATCTTGTACGGCGACATTCACCGCCCGCAAGACATGACGGTGGCCTGGACCACCTACGCGCAGTCCTTGACCACCAAGCCCATGAAAGGTATGCTGACCGGGCCGGTGACCATCTTGCAGTGGTCGTTTGTGCGCGACGACCAGCCCCGCGCTCTCACAGCCTTGCAACTGGCGCTGGCCATTCGGGAGGAAGTGCAGGCGCTTGAAGCCGCTGACATCGGCATTATTCAAATTGACGAGCCTGCCATTCGGGAAGGTTTGCCGCTGCGCCGGGCCGACTGGCCGACCTACTTGGCTTGGGCGGTGCGGGCCTTTGGGGTGGCCGCGTCGGGCGTGCGCGACGACACCCAGATTCACACTCACATGTGCTACTCGGAGTTCAACGACATGCTGCCCGCCATCGCGGCGCTCGATGCCGACGTGATAACCATGGAAACCTCGCGCTCGCAGATGGAGCTACTCGCCGCCTTCGCCGACTTCCAATACCCCAACCAGATTGGGCCGGGCGTGTACGACATTCACTCGCCCCGCGTGCCCACCGTGGAGGAGATGGTGGCGCTGCTCGAAAAAGCCCAGGCCATCTTGCCCGCCGAGAACCTGTGGGTGAACCCCGACTGCGGCCTCAAGACCCGCAAATGGCCCGAAACGGAGGCCGCTCTACGCCAAATGGTAGAGGCCGCCACGCAGCTGCGGCAAGTGGCCGCGTTGCAGCCCGTTAGCTAGCCTGGCATCTACCTAGGGGCCGGGCGGCCACCGCGCCGCCCGGCCTTTTAGGGCGCTGCGTGCCCTCACTAAGCCGTTATTTTACGTGTTAAAGCTGTTTTTTAAGTTTTATGAACTCCCTCGCTGACCAGATTGCCCGCGCCGAAACGCGCATTTTCAAAGCTGTATTTCCTAACACTACTAACCACTACGACACCCTCTTTGGCGGTGCCACGCTCATGCTCATGGATGAGGTGGCCTTCATCACGGCCACGCGCTTTTCGCGTCTCAAGATGGTGACCGTTTCGTCCGACAAAGTCGATTTTACGCATCCCATTCCGGGTGGCTCGCTCGTCGAACTCATCGGCAACATAGCCCGCGTAGGCAATACCAGCGTGCAGGTGCGCGTCGAGCTCTACGTCGAGCAGATGTACTCAGAAGACCGCCAGCTGGCCGTAACGGGCCTCTTCACGTTTGTGGCCGTCGATGAGCACCGTCGCCCCGTGCCAGTGCGCTCGGGTGTGGAGCTAGTGCAGAGCTGAAGTACGATTGTCATGCAGAGCGTAGCGAAGCATCTCGCGTGGCGCAGTAAACCCTGACGTTCGCAGGCGTAACCACGCGAGATGCGTCGCTTCGCTCTGCATGACAATCGTATTTCAGTCCTACTCGTCCTCGTCAACCAGCGCGGCCTCGCGGGCGGGGCGGTGCTGGCGGGCGTACTCGGTGGGGGCCATGCCGTAGATTTTCTGGAAGGTTTTGCGGAAGTACTTCACGTTCTCCACCCCTACCTCGAAAGCTATTTCGGACACCCGCAAACTGCTGTGGGCCAGCAACTGGGCAGCGCGCTTCATACGCACATCGCGGATAAATTCGACCGTGGTTTGGCCAGTGATACTCTTGATGCGGCGGTACATCACCGACTGGCTCATGCACAGCGCCTCGGCCAGCACCAATACGCTAAAGGCCGGGTCGGTGAGGTGGGCCTCCACGGTGCGCATGGCCTGCTCCAGGAAGGTGCGGTCGGCATCGGGAATGACGACTTCAGTGGGTTCGAGCAGCAGCTGGCGCTGGTAGTACTCGCGCAGCTGGTGGCGATTGCGCAGCAGCGCGGCTACCTTGGCTTGCAGCACCAGCGGGTTGAAGGGCTTGGGCACGTAGTCGTCGGCCCCTAGGTCGAGGCCTTCGACCTCGTGCAGGGCGGCCGTGCGCGCCGTGAGCAGTAGTATCGGCACGTGGCTGGTTTTGGGGTGCTGCTTGAGGCGCTGACACAGCTCCAGGCCATCGCTGTTGGGCATCATCACATCGCTGATAACCAAGGCTGGGGCCTGACCTAGGGCCAGCTGCCAACCTTCGAGACCATCGGCGGCGGCCAGCACCTCGTAGTCGGCGGCAAAGAGCTGCTGCAAGTACTGGCGCACCTCGTCGTTGTCTTCCACCACCAGTAGGCGGGGGCGCGTGGCCAGGGTCACGGGCTCGTTGGGCAGGTCCAGCGACTCGGGCGCCAGGAGCGCGGGAGCCAGCGGCTCGGGCTGCTCGGTGTCGGGCACTAGGTCGCCGGGCTGCAAGTGGGCTTGGCCGAAGGGCAGCCGCAGCCGGAACGTGGTGCCCACTCCTACCTCGCTCGCCACCGCTATGCTGCCCCCATGCCGCTCGGCAAACTGCTTGACCAAGGACAGCCCAATGCCGGTGCCCGTCATGCGCAGCGTATCGGTGTGCGAGGCCTGGTAGTAGGGGTCGAAGATGTGCGCCAGCTCGCTGGCCTGAATGCCAGCGCCAGTATCGACTACGCTTATCTCTAGGTAGTTACCTACCGGCTGCCCCTGCTCAAACACAGCTTCGCTGCCCGGTGTGCCTACCACCGTGGCCGCCAGCTCGATGCGCCCGACCTCGGGGGTGTACTTAAAGGAATTGGCCAGCAGGTTGGTCAGGATGATTTCGAGCTTGCTGCGGTCGAAATACAGCCGCACGGCCTCGGCAGGCACGTCGAGCAGGTAGGTAATGCGGCGCTCGGCGGCTTTTTGCTCAAATACGGAGAAAATATCAGTCAGCGCCCGCACCACGTTGGCGTAGCTGGCGCGCAGCGGTACGTTGCCGGTTTCCACCTTCCGAAAATCGAGCAGCTGATTAACCAGGTCAAAGAGCTTGCGCGTTTGCCGGTGCATGAGCAGCACCTTGTCGCGCAGGTGGTGGATGGGTGCCGACGAGCCAATTATCTCCTCCATCGGCCCCAAGATGAGCGTAAGCGGCGTGCGTAGCTCGTGGCTCACGTTGGTGAAGAAGCCGAGCTTGAGGTTGGTCAGCTCCTTTTCTTTTTCTACCATCAAGTGCTCCAGCGCCAGCTTGTTGCGCAGGTTTTGCTTGGTGATTTCGGTGCGTCGATAGAGGGCAACGGCTCCTACCAGCGCGCTGGCGTACAGCAGGTAAGCCCACCAGGTTTTATACCACGGGGCCAACACCTCAAACTGCATGGTGGCCGGCCGCGGCGACCATACGCCCTCGCCATTGTCGGCCTTTACCTCCAGGGTGTAGCGGCCGGGCGGCAGGTTGGCGAAGCTGGCCGTACGCTGGCCGGGGCCGGGCCGTACCCATCCTTCGTTGTAACCCAGCAGGCGGTAAGCGTAGTGGTTTTTCTGCGGATTGGTATAGTTGAGGGCCACGAACTCGACCGAGAAGTCGTTTTCGGCCGCCCGGATGGTCACGGTTTGAGGTTGGCTCAATGCCCTAGGTAGCAGCACGCGGCCATTAAACGGCTGGCCCACTGCCACCGGCTGGTTGACCACGCGCAGTCCCGTGAACTGCACCACCGGCGGCGTCGGGTTGGCCTGAATGGCCCAGGGCTGGAAGTAATTGATGCCATTGATGCCGCCGAAGTAGAGCGTGCCGTCGGCCCCGCGGGCGGCGGCCCCTATTTTAAAAGCGTTGCTTTGCAGGCCGTCGGCCACATCGTAGCGCAGGTAGCGGCGGGTGGTCGGTGTGAAACGGTAGAGACCAGTGCCGCCTACCCAGAGGTTGCCGGCCTCGTCGGCCAGCAGGCTTTCCACGTCGCTCTCGGGCAGATAGCGGCTGTAGGGCCGCACCACGTCGCGGCCTTGCGCATCGGTGGTGAGCTGGTGCAGGCCACCGCCGATGGTACCTAGCCAGAGGTCGCCATTCTTACCCAGCAGCAGCGGCCATACGTAGTTCACGCGCAAGCCCTCGGCCGCGTGCGCATCGTAGGCAAACTGCCGCAGCAGAAGCAGCGAGTCGGCGGTGGGGCGCAGCTTGAGCAGGCCCGCGTTGCGGGTACTGGCCCACAGCACGTCGCGCCTGGCGTCGTAGAGCAGGTAGGTAAAGCGGCTGGTGGGCAGCCCGGCGTGTGGGGCATCGTAGTGCGCCAGCAGGCGCCCATCGGGACCTAGGCGAAACAAGCCCTGCGAAAACGTAGCTACCCAGAGCGTGCCCTGGCCATCTTGGGCTAGGTGCTCGATACTGCTAGCGGCCAAGTCGAAGCCGCCCGGCAGGCGCCGGTAGGTAGTAAGTTGCTCGCGCCCGCCGGTGCGGCGTAGGGCCACCAGCCCGTTGTCGCGGGTGCCAAACCAGAGCGTGCCATCGGCAGTACGGAAGATGGTAGCCACGTCCACGCCCCGCACTGTGTCCGACTGCTGGTTGAGGTAGCTGCGGTAGGTGTGGCGCCCTAGGTCGTAGGCCGACACTCCATTGCGCGAGCCCAGCCACAGCGTGTTCGTCGCCTCCTCCTTATAAATGGCGTTGATATAGTTATTAGCATTGGAGAGGGCCGGCTGACCCGTGAGCTGGTGCCGCAGGTGCCCAAAGGCGCGCTGCCGCAGGTCTACCTTGTTGAGGCCGCCCGCCGAGGCACACAGCCACACCAGTTGGTCGCGGCCCTCAAAAATCTGGTGCACGCGCTCCGAGTTTAGGCCGTGCACTTCGCCATCGCGGGGCAAGAACAGGGTGGGCCGCGCCGTGCGCAGCGGCGGGGCGGTGCCCGTCACTACGCCTGCCTCCCACACATAGAGGCCGTAGAGCGTGCCCGCCCATAGCCGCCCCAGCGAGTCGAGGTGCAGCGCCTGAATGAGCGGGTAGTGATGCGGCAGCGCGTGGCCAGCCAGCGCGTGCCCGGTGCGGCGGCTGGCCGCCGGTATCCAGAAAATCTGCCGTTCGGTGCCCACCCACAAGTCGCCGCGTCGGTCGAGGGTAAGCGCGCTCACGGGCATGGTCAGCGAGGTAGCTTCTACCGGCAGCGCTGGCTCGGTGGTGCGCACTAGCACCAGTCCTGCGCTCTTCGTACCTACCCAGGCCTGGCCGTCGGCATCAATGGCTAGGCTCGTAATGCCCGCCAGCGGAGGCCGGTCAGCAGCAGTGGGCGGCAGTTGACGTAGGGCCGACGGCTGGCCTTGCTTATCGAGGGTTAGCACGAATAAGCCATCCTGAGCCGTGCCCACCCAGAGGCGGCCCTGTGCGTCGGTAGTCAGCGCTTTCACGTCGGCCTGGGCCAGGCGGGCACCTAGAGCGCGGTAGGCCCCCGGAAAACTGCGGGTACCTAGGGGTTCAAACGTATCGTGGTCGGCGTCGTAGCGGCTCAGGCCTGAGTTTTCGGTGCCCACCCACAGCTGCCTGCCGGGAGCGGCCAGCAGCGCCGAGATGCGGTTGCTCGATTGCCCGTTGCGGGGGTTGATGGGCAGCGCGTACGACTTGAGGCCGTAGCCATCGTAGCGGTCGATGCCCCGGTTGGTGCCTATCCAAATGAAGCCGTCGTAGTCCTGCGCCATGCACATGGCGTCGCTGTGCGAGAGGCCCTGGTCGACGGTGATGTGCTCGAAGCGAAACTCGCCGGGGGGCGTATCCTGGGCCTGCGCGCCCAAGCCAGCACCCCACAGGAGTAGCCCCAGCAGCAGCCTGACCCATTGAAACCTACGCAGCCTATTCATGCTAAAATACCGTAGCGGACTTGCTATCCGCTAAGGAAAGATAGCACCGAACCGCCCAGCGAGCAGCTTACCGGCGGCCCCGGCCAGGCTCGCGCCCCGGCGGCTCGGGCCATTAGCTAGGCGCTAGGCTGCTAACTGCCACCGCAGGTGAGATACCCTTTAATAGGCCTTTTGCAGGGTATTTAGGGCGTTTTTTGCCGAAAAAAGCCCCCTTTGCCGGTCGCGCAGGCGGGTACTTTTGTCCCTTCACAATTCTATACATCTCCCCTGCGCTGGCTGTCGCGGGGCATTTCCCACCCGGCTACCCGGTCCCGCCGCGGCCTGCCACTTTTCGCCCTTATGAGAAAAACTACTTTCTCGCAAAACCTGGTTTTGCTGTTGCTGGCTGCCGGCCTGGCCGAAGCCGCCCCCGCTACCCCACCCGCGGCCCGGCCGCCCCGCAAGCGCACCACCGCGGCCGCGCCCAAGCCAGCCCCAGCGCCTACCCACACCTTTGCGCTGGGCAACAACCAGTTTTTGCTCGATGGCAAGCCCTTGCAAATGATTTCTGGCGAGTTGCACTATCCCCGCATTCCGCGCGAGGCTTGGCGCAGTCGCCTCAAGATGGCCAAGGCGATGGGCCTAAACACGATAGGCACCTACGTGTTTTGGAACGTGCACGAGCCCCAGCCGGGCAAGTACGACTTTGCGGGCAACAACGACGTGGCGGCCTTCGTGAAAATGGCCCAGGAAGAAGGCTTGTGGGTGATTTTGCGCCCCAGCCCCTACGTGTGCGCCGAATGGGAATTTGGAGGCTACCCCTACTGGCTCCAGAACGTGTCCGGCCTGAAGGTGCGCAGCCAGGAGCCTCAGTACATTGCTGCCTACACCCGCTACCTCCAAGCCGTAGGCAAGCAGTTGGCCCCGCTGCAAGTCAACCACGGAGGCCCGGTCTTGATGGTGCAGGTCGAGAACGAATACGGGTCGTATGGGTCTGATAAAGTGTACCTAGCCCAAAACAAGCGCCTGTTTGAGCAAGCCGGCTTTGATGGGTTGCTTTATACCTGCGACCCGGTAAATGATGTAGCCAAGGGTCACCTGCCCGGCCTGCTACCCGCCGTCAATGGCACCGACAAGCCCAGCCAGATTCGCAAGCTCGTGAACACCAACCACGACGGCAAGGGCCCTTACTACGTGGCCGAGTGGTACCCAGCGTGGTTCGACTGGTGGGGCGCGCCGCACCACACGGTGCCCGCCGCCCGCTACACGCCAGGCCTCGATTCGGTGCTGCGCGCCGGCATGAGCATCAATATGTACATGTTCCACGGCGGCACCACCCGGGGCTTCATGAACGGGGCCAACTTCAAGGGCGACACCAGCCACTACGAGCCTCAAATCAGCTCCTACGACTACGACGCGCCCCTCGACGAGGCCGGCAACCCCACGGCCAAGTTCCGGGCTTTCCGCGAGGTCATTGCCAAGTATCGGCCAAAGAACCAGCCTCTGCCGCCTGTGCCCGCCGCCAAGCCCAGCGTGGCCCTGCCGGCCGTACAGCTCACCAAGAGTCAGCCCCTACTAGAGCGTCTGCCGGCCCCCGTGGCTAGCCAAAAGCCGCTCACGTTTGAGGCCCTCAAGCAGGCCTACGGCTTTGTGCTCTACCGCACTACCGTGGCCGGTGGTGGCGGCGCGCAAGTGCTCAAGCTGCGTGACCTGCGCGACTACGCCGTGGTAATGGTAAACGGCCAGCGCGTGGGCACCCTCGACCGCCGCGAGCGCCAAGACAGCATGCGCGTGACACTGCCCGCCGGCAAAGTGCAGCTCGACATCCTGGTCGAGAACCTGGGCCGCGTCAATTTTGGCGAGTACCTGCTCCAGAATAACAAGGGCATCACCAAAAGCGTGACCCTAGGTGGCAAAGAGCTTACCGGCTGGCAGCAGTACGGCCTCCCCTTCGACCAAGCCCCGGCCGTGGCCAAGGCTAGCGCGGCGGCCCCCACCGCTACCACCGGCCCAGTGCTGCGCACCGGCACCTTCACCGTAGCCACGCCCACCGACACCTACCTCGACCTACGCCAGTGGGGCAAGGGTAGCGTGTGGGTCAACGGCCACAACCTAGGGCGCTACTGGGGCATCGGCCCCCAGCAAACGCTGTACGTGCCGGCCGAGTGGCTGAAAAAAGGCGCCAATGAGATAACTGTCCTGGAGCTACTTAAGCCCCAGCAAACTAGCTTGGCCGGCCTCGACCATCCCATCCTCAGCGAGCTAAAACCGCTAGGGTCTTTGTAGACTCATAGGGCTGCTAGCCCCTCCGAATATAAGGGGTAGTGCTAGCTAAAAGCTCCTCGTTAACCCAGGCGCTCGGCGCTGCAAAAGGGAGCAACTCTGCCAGGCGCAGGGTTGCTCCCTTTTGCATGGCAGGACTATGGTACTTCTTTTTTGGAACACTGCTAAAATGCACTATGCGTTTTATTTATAGCATATTACCTAATAAGGAGCTTTTAATAGCCGCTGGAAAATGGCAGGTTTTGGCCCCCCTTCTGCCGAAAAATGCTCCCCTTGGGGGGCAGGGCGGCCGGTACTTTTACATCCTCTTTTGCGCCCCCTTTCCGAGCTGGTGCCCACCGCTTGCTTCGGAACGCAAGTCGAGCTGATTTCCACATTTTCCCCACCCAGGCGGGCTTTGGCTCGTCGCATACCTTCTTGCTGATGCAAGCAAAATCTATACTCCTGTGCGGAGCATTGCTGCCCTTGGCGGTGGCCGCCGCACCCGCTGCTGCCCTCCCCACCGAGGGTGCCGCCCTAGGTACCGCCCGCCGCGCGCCAGCCGCCGACACGCCCGTGAGCGGTACCGTACTTGATGAAAAAGGCGCCGGCCTACCCGGCGTAACAGTGGTGCTCAAAGGCACCACCATCGGCACCTCCACCGACGCCGACGGCCGCTTCTCGCTGCGGGTGCCTGAGGGCACGGCCAACCCTACCCTCGTCATTTCCTACATCGGCTATGAGCGCCAGGAAGTGGCCGCTACTGGCCAGGGTCTAAGCATAAAGCTCACCGCGAGCGCCCAGGCCCTCGACGAGGCCGTAGTCATCGGCTTCGGCTCGCAGGAAAAGCGTACTGTTACTAACGCCGTAACCACGGTGCAGGGCGCCGAGCTCTCGAAGCTGACGGTGAGCGATGTAGGCTCGGCCCTGCAAGGCAAGGCCGCCGGCGTTACCGTAACTAGTGCCGGCTCGGAGCCGGGCAGCCAGCCCCAAATTCTGGTGCGCGGTATCTCGACCATCAACGGCAACAGCCCGCTCTACGTGGTAGACGGCCTGCCGGTGAATGACATCAACTACCTCAACCCGAAGGATATCGCCACCCTCACGGTGCTCAAAGATGCGGCTTCGGCGGCCATCTACGGCTCGCGGGCGGCCAATGGCGTGGTGCTCATCACGACCAAGGCGGGCTCGGTGAGCGCGCCGGTGATTACGGTAGATGCCACCTACGGCGTGTCGAACCCCACGCGGGTGCCCCACATGGCGTCGGCCAGCGAGTACGCCCGCATCATGAACCTAGCGGCTACCAACTCGGGCAACCAGCCCGTGTACGCCAACCCCGACCAGTACACTCAAAGCACCAACTGGTGGGACCAGATTCGGCAGCGCGGCATCACCCAAAACTACTCCCTAGGTCTGTCAGGCGGCTCCGACAAGGTGCAGTACTCCACGGGCCTGAGCTACTATAAGGAGCGTGGCCTGGTACGCGGCACCGACTTCGACCGCCTCGTGCTGCGCGTGAAAACTCAGTACCAAGCCGCCAAACACCTCAAGGTGGGCCAGGATTTGAACATCTCGATGACCAACCAGAAGTACCTCAATAATGGTAGTCTGTTTCGGGATGCGTTCAACGATGACCCCATCACCTCGCCCCGCCAGGACCGCAACACGGGCAACCCCTACGATAACTACGGCGCTTCGCCCACCGACATTGGCAACCCGCTGGCCGTGGTAGAGCGCAACGACGACAAGCGCAACCAGTACTTCTTGGTGGGCAACGTGTACGCCAACTACGAGTTTATTCCGGGCCTGATTGCCGAAACGCGCTTTGGTACGAACACCAATTTCTACGAGCGCAACGCGTTTTCGCCGTTCTATACCATCGACGCCAACGAGCGCAACCAAGTAAACCAGGTGACGCGCGAGCACAACCTGTACCTCTACTGGAACAACACCAACACGCTGACTTACACGAAGTCGCTGGGCGACCACAACTTCACGGCCTTGGCTGCTGCTACGTTCGAGAAGTTCAGGCTGAACAATGAGGTGGCTTCGGGCCAGGCCATTCCGAGCAACGACCCTAGCCTGCGCCAGCTCGACGCGGCCACGGCCAACTACAACGCCAACGGCAACACCTACACCAACACGATTGCCTCGCTTATCGGGCGTCTGACTTACGACTACAAGGGCCGCTACCTGCTGTCGGCCAGCATTCGCCGCGACGGAGCCTCGGTATTCCCGACCAACAACCGCTGGGGCACGTTCCCCTCGCTGTCGGCAGGCTGGCTCATCACCGACGAGGAGTTTATGAAGTCGTTTGAAACGCTTAACTTCCTGAAGCTGCGCGCCAGCTGGGGCCGCGTGGGTAACCAGAACATCAGCACCTTCAGTGGCGCTGGCTTCAATGGCATCACCAACTCGGCCTACACCGGCACGTTCTCCAAGACTTACTACGTGACCGGCGACGACCGCACGGCGCAAGTGGCGGTTATCCAGAGCAACGTGCCCAACCCCAACGTGAAGTGGGAAACCGTGGAGGACTACGACCTAGGTATTGATTTTGGCTTCTTCCAGAACCGACTGACAGCCACCTTCGACGTGTTCCGCCGCAACACCACCGACATGCTAATGGCCCAGGCCATTCCAGGCCACGCCGGCTACGGCTACAACAGCCCGGTGACCAACATCGGCAGCATGAAAACCAACGGCCTTGACTTCACGGTGGGCTACGCCGAAAACAAGGGCGCCTTCACCTACGGCTTGAGCATCAACGGCACCCGCGCCATCAGCAAGATTGGTACGCTGGCCAACGGCCAAGCCCTGTATTCGGGCAATACGCCCATCTTCGGGCGCCCTTCCAAAACTGAGGAAGGCGGCTACGTGGGCGCCTTCTACGGCTACCAGAACACGGGTATCTTCCAAAACCAGGGCGAGATTGACTCCTACAAGGCAGCCAACGGCACCGTCATTCAGCCCAATGCTAAGCCCGGCGACTTCCGCTTCGCGGACCTCAACGGCGACGGCGTGATTAATGCCGACGACCAGAAATACATCGGCAACCCCACGCCGGCCATGACCTTCGGCGTGAACCTGAACATGGGCTACAAGGGCTTCGACCTGCAAGCCTCGTTGGTGGGTAGCCTAGGCAACGACATCGTGAACGCCAGCAAAGGCTGGTGGTACTCGGGCAGCTACAACTACAACAAGATAGCCGGCCTCGAAAACACTGCCTGGCACGGCGAAGGCACCTCCAACACGGTGCCCCGCATCACGGCCAACGACAACAACCAGAACCTGACGCGCTTCAACAACTTCTACGTGGAGAACGGCTCCTACGCCCGCGTCCGCAACCTGCAAGTAGGCTACACCTTCCGCAAGGAGGTAACCAACGCCATGCACATGGCCGGCCTGCGCCTCTACGTGAGCGGTCAGAACCTATTCACCTTCACCAAGTACAGCGGTGCCGACCCCGAAATTGGCTACGGCCGCTCGTACACCGATGCTTCGTCGGCCCTGAACCGCGGTATCGACCTCGGCAACTACCCCACCAACCGCACCTACCTGGTGGGCGCCAACATCAGCTTCTAACTCTCCCCACCCGCCAAAGTCATGAAAAATTACTCCCGCCTATTCACCCTGGCGCTGGGCCTGAGCTTGAGCCTAGGCACGCAGTCGTGCTCTAATTTCCTGGACCAATCGCCCCAGGGCCAGCAGACTACCGATAACTACTACACCAACGCCGACGAGTGCAAGGCGGCCGTGATGGGCTGCTACGCCCTGGCCGACCAAAGCGACTGGTGGCAGATTGACCGCACCCGCATGTTTGGCGATGCGGGCTCGGACGATGCCTGGAAAGGCAACGCCATTGCCGGCGACCAGCGCGAGTTTGGCGATTTTGCCCGCTTCTTCTGGCTGCCCAACAACGAGTGGTTCGACAACCGCTACACGCACATCTACCAGTCGATTGGCAACTGCAACGCCGCGCTAGTGGGCATCGCCAAGGCGCCCATCGACCCCACCTTGCAGCAGCAGCTCATTGGCGAGCTCAAGTTTATCCGAGCCTACAACTACTTCGAGCTAGTGAAGGGCTACGGCGGGGTGCCGCTGGTGCTCACGCCCGTGTCGCCCGCCGATGCCGTGACCCTCAAGCGCGCTACGGCCGCCGAGTGCTACACTCAGATTATTAAGGACCTTCAGGAAGCCGCTGCTGCGCTGCCCGAGAAAAACGCCCGCGCCAGCGCTGACAAAGGCCGCGCTACCAAAGGCGCCGCCAATGCCTACCTAGCCAAAGCCTATCTCTTTACCGAGCAGTGGGCCCTGGCCCAGACGGCCGCCGAGACGGTTATCAACTCGAACCAGTACAGCCTGGGTGACTTCGACAAGGTGTGGAGCGTGAGCAACCCCAACGGTGTAGAGTCGATTTTTGAGCTCAATTACAACGCCAACCAGACCTTCAACCTCGGCACCGCCCTCACGGTGGTAATGCGCAGCCGCGCCGATGGCGGCTGGGGCTTCAACACGCCCAGCAGCAACCTAGAGCAGGCCTTCGGCAACGACCCGCGCCGCCAGTGGACCATCATCAAGCAAGGCGACAACGTGGGGCCCAAAACGGCCAACTTCGACTACTCGAACTACGACACCAAGGTGAGCGAAAACGAGTCGGGCCGCATTAGCCGCAAGATGTTCCTGCCCTTGGCCGACCGCCCCGCCAACGAGCAAAACCACGCGCCGCTCAACCGCATCGAGATGCGCTTGGCCGACCTGCTGCTCATCCATGCCGAGGCCTCGAACAAACTGGGCCAGGACCCCAAAGCTCTAGCTTCGCTGAACTTGGTGCGCGCCCGCGCCAACCGCCTCAGCCCCGGCACAGTGCTACCCCGCACTTCGTCGGGCACGCAGCTGCTGAATGACATCTGGCTGGAGCGCCGCCTCGAGCTGGCCATGGAAGGCCACCGCTACTACGACCTAGTGCGCCAGAAGCGCCTGGTTGACGTGATGACGGCCTTCAATAAAGCGCAGCTCACCAGTACCGACCCCTACGACAAGGGCAAGGTGAAGGACCAGATTTCGGAGAAGAATAACCTCTTCCCGATTCCGACTCCCCAGATTCAACTCTCGGGCGGTAACGTAACCCAGAACCCTGGCTACTAGGTTAGTTGTGCGGAATTTATAGTCTGCATTTTCCTCCCATAAGTCGCTGACTACGAAATCTGCGCAACTGCCACCTAGTCCCATTTTACTAGTCCGGCTGCTCACCTTACCCGGAGGAGCAGCCGGACTACCTATTTCAAGTCTTTTCTACATGTCTTTCTCCTTCACCTTGAAGGCTGTAGCGCCGCTGGCCGTTGGGCTACTGGCAGCCACCAGCCCCGCCCGCGCTCAAACGCCAGCTATCACTACAGTGCGCATCGACGCCACTAAGCCGCACCAAACCATTGCCAATTTCGCCGCTTCTGATGCCTGGGCTGGGCAGTTTGTGGGCAACTGGCCCGCCGCCAAAAAAGAAGCCATTGCCGACTTGCTATTTAGCCAAGAAAAAGGCATCGGCTTGTCGATGTGGCGCTTCAATATTGGGGCGGGTAGCGCCGAGCAAGGCGAGGCCAGCGGCATCAAGGACGAGTGGCGGCGGGCCGAGTCGTTTTTAACGCCCGCGGGCAGCTACGACTTCACGCGGCAGGCTGGGCAGCTGTGGTTTTTGAAAGCCGCCCAGCAGCGCGGCGTTAAGCAGTTCCTAGGGTTCTTGAACAGCCCGCCCGTATCGCTGACCGCCACTGGCAAGGCCTACGCCAAAGGCGGTGAAACCAACCTGCCACCTGCTAATTATGCGGCCCTAGGTACCTACTGCGCCAAGGTGGTGCAGGGCGTGAAGCAGGCCACCGGCATCACATTCGACTACCTCAGCCCCATCAACGAGCCTCAGTGGGACTGGAGTGACGGCGGCCAGGAAGGTAGCCCCTTCCGCAACCCCGAAATAGCCGGCGTAGCCAAAGCCACGGCCGCCGCCCTGGCCGCCCAGAGACTCCCCACTAAAGTGCTAGTGACCGAGGCCGGCAAGCTCGACTACCTGTTCACCACCGCCGACAAGCCCGGCCGAGGTGACCAGCTGGCAGCCTTTTTTGGCGACAAAGCCGCGCCGACCCACCTAGGCGGCACGCCGCAGGTAGCGCCCATCATCGCGGGGCACAGCTACTTCACGACCTCGCCGGCCGCCACGGCCATCGCCACGCGGCAGCGACTAGCGGCGCGGGTGGCGGCGCTGAAAGGCATCAGCTACTGGCAGAGCGAGTACTGCATCCTGGGCGATAACGCGGGCGAAATTAACGGCGGGCCGCGCGACCTAGGGATGAAACCAGCGCTCTACCTGGCTAAAGTCGTGCACTACGACTTGGCCGTGGGCAACGCCACCGCCTGGCAGTGGTGGCTGGCCATTTCGCCCTACGACTACAAAGACGGCCTCGTGTACATCAACAAAAACAAGACCGACGGCACCTATCAGCCCAGCAAGATGCTATGGGCCCTAGGTAACTACAGCCGCTACCTGCGCCCCGGCGCCGTGCGCCTCGACGCTCAGCTAGCCGACTCAGCCCGCACCGGCCAGCCCCTGGTGTCGGCCTACAAAAGCTCGAATGGCAAGCAACTGATAACGGTCGTCGTGAACGACTACGACACGCCCGCCACCGTACAGCTCGTGCTGAGCGGCAAGCGGCTGGGCGCGGGCAAGTCTTACGTTACCTCTGCCACAGCCGACTTGCAGCCGGGTGCAGCCGTGCCAGCGGGCCAGCCGCTGCAAGTAGCGCCGCGCTCCGTTGTCACGCTGGTGAGCGAATTGCGCTAGCACCACAGGTTTTCAGCAACATCTAAACCGTCTGTCATTGCGAGCGCAGCGAAGCAATCGCACCCGAACAGAACTCGAAAGGCACGGCTAAACAGGTGTGATTGCTTCGCTACGCTCGCAATGACAGACAGTTTTTCTGCCCTAAATGACTATTCCTTTTCCCACCTCATGAGATTTCCCCCTACCCTACTCCTGCTTCTAGCCAGCTACCTATTTGGCAGCCGCCTAGCCAACGCCCAGCGCCAGCAGCTCTTGTTTAATAACGACTGGAAATTTCACCTAGGCGATGTGCCCGGCAGCCAGCAGCCCCAAGCCGCCGATAAGGACTGGCGCGCCCTGACGCTGCCGCACGACTGGGCCATCGAGGGGCCGTACAGCGAGCAGTGGGCCAGCGCCACGGCCTTTTTGCCGGGGGGCGTGGGTTGGTACCGCAAGTCGTTTAGCGTGCCCGCTAGCTTCCGCAATAAGAAAGTATTCATCTACTTCGATGGGGTGTATAAAAACAGCGAGGTGTGGCTGAATGGCCATTCGCTGGGCAAGCGGCCGAGCGGCTTCGCCTCCTTTCAATATGAGCTGACGCCCTACCTAAGCGCCACCGGCAGCAACGTGCTAGCCGTGCGCGTAGACCACCCTCAGGTAGCCGATTCGCGCTGGTACACTGGCTCGGGCATCTACCGCAATGTGTACTTGCTGGCCACTGCGCCGGTGCACATCCGGCCTTGGGGCGTGGCCTTCACCACGCCCACGGTGAGCGCTAGCGCTGCCACCGGCCGGGTAGCCGTGACGTTTACCAACGCCTTGGCCAAGGCCACTACCGTAACGGTTACCAGCACCCTGCTCGATAACAAAGGACAAGTCGTAGCCACGGCTAAGCAAACGGTAGCCGCCAAGCCCGGCACCGACGCCACGGCTACGCTGACTTTTCCCATCAAGAAGCCCGCGCTGTGGTCCGTAGACCACCCGAACCTCTACCGCCTGCGCACCACCCTAGGCGTGGCCGGCCAGCCCGCCGACGAAGTGACTGAGGAAGTAGGCGTGCGCACCATCCGCTTCGATACCAACCAGGGCTTTTTCCTGAACGGCGAGAATATGAAGCTCAAGGGCCTCTGCATCCACGATGATGCGGGCGCGCTTGGCGTAGCTGTGCCGCCTGAGGTGTGGGAGCGCCGCCTGAAGCTGCTGAAGGCTGGCGGCTGCAACTCCTTGCGCATGAGCCACAACCCGCACGCCGACTACCTCTACCAGCTCTGCGACCGCCTAGGCTTCTTGGTGATGGATGAAGCCTTCGACGAGTGGGAGCACGGCAAGAACAAGTGGGTGGCCGGCTGGAACGTGGGCACGCCCGCCCAGTTTGGCTCGCACGAGTACTTTAAGGAGTGGGGCGAGCGCGACCTGCGCGATATGGTGCTGCGCAACCGCAACCGCCCCAGCATCATCATGTGGAGCATCGGCAACGAAATTGACTACCCCAACGACCCCTACTCGCACGAGGTGCTGAACACCGGCCGCAACCCCCAGATTTACGGCAAGGGCTACCTGCCCAACCACCCGCCCGCCGCCGAAATGGGGCCCATCGCCAAGCGCCTAGTGGCCATGGCTAAGCAGGCCGATAGCTCGCGACCCATCACGGCGGCGCTGGCCGGCGTAGTGATGTCCAACTTCACCGACTACCCCGCCGCCCTCGACCTGGTGGGCTACAACTACCAAGAGTTTCGCTATCCCGAAGACCACAAGCAGTACCCCAACCGCATCATCTACGGCAGCGAAAACGGCATGGCCCGCGACGCCTGGGCGGCCGTCGATAGCAACGCCTACGTTTCGGCGCAGTACCTCTGGACCGGCATTGACTACCTAGGCGAAGCCGGCAAGTGGCCCCAGCGCGCCAACGGCGCGGGCCTGCTCGACATGGCCGGCTTTCCCAAGCCCGAGTACTACCTGCGCCAAAGCCTGTGGACTACCGCGCCCATGCTCTACCTAGTGGCCGCCGAAGCCCCCGCCGCTGGCCGCCGCCCGCGCGGCACCGCCACCTGGAACTGGCCCGCCGCTACCCAAGTGCGCGTGACCGCCTACACCACCAACGAGGCTACCGAGCTGTTCCTCAATGACCAGTCGCTGGGCAAGAAAACCGGCCGCCAGCCCACCTGGGACGTGCCCTATACGGCTGGCGAGCTGTCGGCCAAAGGTTACCGCAACGACAAAGTAGTGAGCGAGATGAAGCTGCAAACGGCCGGCGCCCCTACCGCCATCCAGCTCACGCCCGACCGCCGCACCCTACCCGCCAAAACCCGTGGCCTCGCCCAGTTTGAAGTCACTATCGTGGACGAAGCCGGCCGCCCCGTGCCCACCGCCACCGATGAAATCACGGTGGCGCTCACCGGCCCTGCCCGCCTCCTAGGTATCGAAAATGGCGACCTCGCCAACCACGATGCGCCTACCACGCCTCGGCACCGCGCCCACCTAGGCCACCTGCTGGTATACGTGCAGGCTACGGGCGCTGGCCCCATTGGCGTAACTCTCACGGCACCTGGCTTGCGGACGTCTAAAGCCGAGTTGCGGGCAGAATAAGTAGCTTGGACTCTGCGAGTCCGAGTGCGAGCGCAGCGAGCAGCTACGTTGGAGAACGTAAACGGACGCAAATGCTCGCTACGCTCGCACTCGGACTCGCAGAGTCCAAGCTACTTTTACCTTTATCACCTATGTCCGAGTTCACTATCCGAGAAGCCTCCGCGGCCGATGCCCCTGCCTTGGCCGAGTTGGCCAACCAGTACACCTACCAGAACCTGGACGAAGAAGCCCGGCAGGGTGGCTTCCTGACAGGCTCGTTTGCGGCGCCGGCCCTAGGTGCCATGCTGGCTTCGGTACCGGGCCAAGTGGCCTATTACCAGGGGGAATTAGCTGGGTTCGTTATCAATTCCAAGCTTCCGGCTGAGCGGTACCCACCGTTTATACAAGCCATCAATGCGCTGCTACCCAACTTGCTCTACCAGCAGCGCCCGGTTACGGACTACAGCTGGTTTTATTACGGGCCGGTGCTGGTGCGGCAGGAGTATCGGGGCCAAGGCTTACTTCAGCAGCTTTTCGCTGCCACGAAACAGACGCTGACGGGGCACTTCGACCTAGGGGTAGCGTTTATTGCCGCTGAGAATGCGGCCTCTCGCTGGGTACACACGCAGAAGCTTGGGCTAGAGGTAGTAGGAGAAATCGATTTCCAGGGTCAAGCCTATGACATCTTGGTTTTTCCAGTGTCGTAATGACGACCTTAGGCGACTAGCTTGTAGCAACCCAAATTTGCAGAATAGCTGAGTTTGTTTTTACCCCAGTTTTGTCCGCAGCCAGCGGCGAACCGGCTCATCGTACCATTTCAGACTAACATACGCCAACGCAACACCCCCTAGCAAAATCAGCAACGCGTAAGGCCAGGCTTGCCCGAGGGTTACGCCTTTATGGTTGCTAATCCAGGCAACGTAGAAGTAGACGAGCGGGTAATGCACTAGGTACAGCGGATAGGATATCTCCCCCAAGAACTTGCATAGTTTCCCTTCTACCTGGGTTTGCAGCACGCCGCTGGCACCCACGTACACCAAGAGTGGAAACATCAGGATGATGCAGATGGCTTCGTAGATTCCGTTCATCCACACATGGTCGGCGCCGCCGATGCGCGGCATGTATAAGACGAGGGCCAGCACGAGACTGCACCACAAAAAGGCGTGCTTGATGCGGGCGGGCTTGGCTACCCGCGACAGCAGCAGCCCGGCAAAGAAGGGATACATCGTCCGCGTCAGCCCCACGCGCACCTGTTCCACGTTGAGGGTCCACCCCCCGCTCACATCGCCGGCCGGGCTGGTAATGGCCAAGTGCGCGAGCACAAGGGCCGATAGTAACACTAAGATGCTCAGCACGGTGTTGGAGAATTTTCGAATACCAAGGGCGTAGAGGATATTGGCCAGGTACTAAAAGAACAAGGACCACCCAACGCTATTGAGTGGGTGCATTTCTTGCCAGCCTCGGATATCCAGCGACAAGGGAATCGGCAGAATGGTGTAGCCGATGAGCAGCACCAACAGCATCTTCCACAGCGGAACGGTGTGAATGAGCGGCCAGATGGTGGAGTCAGTAAAATAGAACCCGAGGGCTCCTAGGGTCATGCCGAGCACCACCAGGGGTTGCAGCCGTTCGATGCGGCGCTTCAAAAACGTGCCGATTGTCATGGTCGGCCAGCGGTCGTCATAGGCATAGCCGATGACAAAGCCCGATAGCAGAAAGAAGAAGTCAACGGCCAGGTAGCCATGGTTGACCAAGATATCGAGGTGCCCCGTACCTAGGGGCTCGGTCAGGTGAAAGGTGACCACGATAATGGCGGCCACCCCACGTAGGCCATCCAACAGCGGGTAATGCGGCTTGGTAGAAAGGCTGTCCTTGTTCACTGGTTCTTAGCTAATAGGGCTTGGGATTTACTACCAACACGGCAACAACTGATGCGCCGACTGTTCAAAACGCTTCCATCTTGTCGCCTTGGCTCACCTTTACCAGTGTGGCCAGCAGCAAGCCGGAAGTACTTGCTGGGCGGCGAAGCTACGCAAAGGCCCCAACCTGACCAGTCAGGTTGGGGCCTTGGGTATGTGGCTGCGGCTGAGCTTACAAGCTAGCGCTGGCGCTGCAAGTAGGGCTGCAACACGGCCAAGGCGCGCTGCGCACGCACGGTGTCCTGCATTTGGGCGGCGGCCCGGTACACGTTCTGCACCTGCATGAGGTTCAGGTTGCGGGTGAAGTCGAACAGCGCCGCGTCGGGGCGGGTGGCGTAGTAGTCCAGCGATTGCGTGGCCTCGCGCAAGGTGGTATCGAGCAGCACATTGGCGCGCTGGCGCTCGCCGCCGGCCAGCAGCGCGGGGGCGAGCAGGGGCGAAAACGAGTCGTAGGGCACCGTGTCGGGCGGTATCACTTGCAGGCAGTAGTCGGCCACTTCCTTGGCTTTGGCGGCATTGCCCTTGGCGAGGTAGGCGTTGGCGAGGCGGGCAAACTTATCGCGGTAGTACGACGGGTAACGCAGGCTGTTTTCGTCGTAGAAAATGGTCTTGTTGTTGAGGCCGCGATACGCGAAATCGTGCATCAATTGCTTATCGTTAAGGGCAGTTGGCACGTAGCCTTCTTCCTGCGCTTCGGCGGGCGCAGGGTTTTTGAAGGGCAGCAGGCGGTAGGCCATGCCTTCGAGCTGGAAGTACGGCTCTAGGTTCATGTAATCGGAGGCGGCGACGGTGGAGCTGAAGTAGATGGGCCGCTTCCAGTTGTTGGTGGCAATGACGTCGAGTATCACCAGGTTTTTCTTTTCCATCGAGCGCTTGCCCATGCTCCATTGCAGCTCGCTCACTAGCTGGTCTTTACGCTCAGGTGCCACGAGGCCGGCGCGCTGCACGGCGGCCTTATCTACCTTCAAAAAGAAGTTGGGCGTCGGAAAGGTGCTGGTCGAAAACGTGCCATCGGTGTAGCGCAGCAGCGGGCTGTCTTGGCCTACTAGGGCTAGGAATTGCTTTAAATCGAGGCTATCCACGGCGGTGTTGGGCATGAAGGGCAGCACGTCGTTGTTGCCCTGCGCGTAGGTGGTGTCGCCCATCGACATCGGCACCGGCTCCGATAGGTTAGCGCGGCGCTTGAGTTGCTGGATGTACCAATCGGTATTGAGGTAGGGCAGCACGGCCACGCGCACGTCGGTGCGGATGCCCTCCACCTCCTGGGCATACCAAAGCGGGAACGTGTCGTTGTCGCCGTTGGTGAACAAAATGGCGTTGGGGGCGCAGCTATTGAGCATGTTCTTGGCCGCATCCACGGCGCCGTAGCGGCCCGAGCGGTCGTGGTCGTCCCAGCCCTGCGAGGCCAGGATGGCCGGCGAGGCCAGCCCCAGCAGCACGGCCACGGAGGTACGCAGCCGGTCGGCCCGCAGCACCGCTTCGAGCGCCTGGGCCACTCCGATGACCCCTAGGCCAATCCAGATGGCAAACGCGAAGGTGGCACCCGTGAAAGTGTAGTCGCGCTCGCGGGGCTCGATGGGCGGCTGATTGAGGTACACCACAATGGCCAGGCCCGTAAACAAGAACAGCAGCCCCACAACGAGCGCGTCGGTGCCGCGGCGGCGCAGCTGCACTACCAGCCCTATCAGCCCTAGGATGAAAGGGATAGCAAAGAAATTATTGTGCGCAAAGCTCTGCCCTACCCGGGCGGGCAGCTCATTGGCCCGGGCGCTAAACGGCGTGAGCACGCCCGCCTGCTGAATATCGGACTCGCGCCCGATGTAGTTCCAGCCGAAGTAGCGCCAGAACATGTGCCCCAGCTGGTACTTAAACAGGAAGCTTAGGTTCTGGCCCATCGTGGGCTTGGGGTTGGCGGTGGGCTCGTTGGGGTTAGCATTCAGGTCCGGCAGCCAAGTATTATATTCTTGAATGTGAGCCGGAATCGTGCTGTAGAGGCGCGGCAGCAGCATCTGGTCGGCATCGGCGTAGCCGGGCTCCTGGGCGCGGGGCAGCAGCTCTTCATAGTGGCCGTTTTTGCGCTGGTAGCGCGGAGTGCCCTCGGCGTAGTGGTCGGGCTGGGCGTTGAACTGCGGGCCGTAGAGCAGGGGCCGCGAGCCGTACTGCTCGCGCTTGAGGTAGCTCACGAAGGAGAGCACGTCCGACGGATTGTTCTCATTAATGGTGGGCTGAAACGAGGCCCGAATGGGCACGATGAGGTAGCTCGAATACCCAATCAGAATGAACACGAAGCACAGCATGGCCGTGTTCAGCAACTGGCTCTGGCGCCGCTGCGACAGCCGGAAACCGGCGTAAATGAGCCCGCCAAACAGCGCCAGGAAGATGATGAGGCCGGAGTTGAACGGCAACCCGAGGTTATTAATAAAGAACACCTCAAACCCACCCGCCAGCGTAGGCAGGCCCGGAATGATACCCACCAGCACCGAGCCCACGATAACCATGCTCACTACCAGCGTAATGATGCCCCCTAGGGTAGTTGGGTTGGCCGTGCGGCGGTAGTAGTAGATAAAGGCCAGGGCCGGCAGCGCCAGCAGATTCAGCAAGTGCACCCCGATGCTGAGGCCGATAACGTAGGCAATGAGGATGAGCCACTTATCCGAATCGGCCTCGGTGGCGCGGGCTTCCCACTTCAGCATTATCCAGACTACGGCGGCCGTGCATAGGCTCGACATGGCGTAGACTTCGCCCTCCACGGCATTGAACCAGAACGAATCGGAGAAGGCGAAACTCAGCGCGCCCACCACGCCCGCCCCCAGGATAAGCCAGGTTTGGCCAGCCGTGGGCGCCGGGGCCTCCGCCGCCCTTGCTGCGCTCGGCACCAGCAACTTGCGCCCTAGGTGGGTGATTATCCAGAACAAGAACAGGACCGTGAACGCGCTACTTAGGCCCGATAAGGCGTTGATAAGCAGCGCCACTACCTGCCGGTCGCCGAAGCTCAGCAGCGACAGTACTCGGCCCAGCAATAGGAAGGTGGGGGCACCGGGTGGGTGCGGCACCAGCAGCTTGTAGGCGCAGGCAATGAACTCGCCGCAGTCCCAGTACGAGGCCGTGGGCTCCAGGGTCTTGAGGTAGGTACCTAGGGCCACGGCAAAGACCAGCCAGCCCACGAGGTTATTCTTTTTGGAAAAGGACAGCATCGGCAACAACCAGGAAAATAAGGGTGGACGTGACGAATCAGGCGCTTCGGAATGGGCAATAACTACCCGACTAAGCTGGTCACTATGACCAGTTAGCTAGCTTGCTACTACCCCTTGTCTTATTGAAACCCTGTTCACCTAAACGACACGTTGCCTCACGCGAGGTTGCGCCTGTTTGCAAGAATAATTGTCTTTATTCCTGAATATTATTTTTTATCTGCTTTAGAAGAAGGTATCCGTCATTGCGAGCAACGCGAAGCAATCGCACCCGAACGGTACCTAGGCGCGCTCGTCTTGATGCGATTGCTTCGCGTTGCTCGCAATGACAACCGTCTCCTTTGCCTAGGTCCTGATTTTACCTCCCTACGCCCTATTGTACCAGCCGCGCACCAGGGCTGCTACCGGGCCCGTGGCTGCCTCGGGCCGCGCCTCAAAGTAGTGCCACACCCAGCGCACCAGCTCTACGCCGCCCCAACCCACTAGCCCGGCCAAGGCCACGAAAGCTACCAGTAACAGGGCTACCAAGCCTTTGCCGCTGCCGTTGTGCTTGCCTTCGGCGTAATGGCGGCGCAGCAGAGCCACGTTGCGCTCGTTACTCTTGTAAGCAAAGTCAAATATGTTGCCTATCAGCGGAATGGCGCCCACTACGGTATCAATGAAGATGTTGAGCGCCATGCGCACCACCACCGCGCCGCTGGCACCGTGGCGCATCATCGTCAGTAGTAGCGCCACTGACACGGCCGTGGACGATAAGTCGCCCACGATGGGCACCAGCCCCAGCAGCGGGTCGAGGCCAAAGCGAAACCGCGTGCCGGGCAGCCGGAACTGACTGTCCATGAGGCGGGCCACGCCCTCGACCCAGCGCAGGCGGTCGGCGGCTTCGGAGGGAGTAGCAGGTGCAGCGGGGCGGGCGACGAGGAGGGGCATGGTCGAGAGGTGAAGAATAGTCTTGTATACGCCTCGCAGCGAGGGACGGACGCCCAGGCCAATCCACAAAAAAGAGCGTCAGGCCGCATAGCCTGACGCTCTTTCCTAAAATAACCCTAGGGCCAACTATTTCCCCGCGCTCGGCACGAGGCTGATGGCGTAGCCGCCACCCGGCGCGCAGTACTGCGTGAGCTTGGTTTTGCTGGTCACGCTGACTTTGCGGATGGCGTAGGCCTGTGGATTTTTTTCGTAGTGCGCGTCCTTGGCATCGGCGTAGACGGTGGCTACGTACTTCTTGCCGGGATCGAGGAAGCCTAGGTTGATGGTGGAGGTGCGGCCCTGCTCGTCGCAGGTGCTGCCCACAAACCAATTGGGTTTGCCCTTGGCCTTGCGGGCAATGGTGATGTAGTCGCCGGGCTCGGCTTCGAGCACCTTCGAGTCGTCCCAGTCCACGGCCACGTCTTCGATAAACTGGAAGGCGTCGAGGTGCTTGTTGTAGGTTTCGGGCAGGTCGGCGGCCATTTGCAGTGGCGAGTACATGGTCACGTACAAAGCCAGCTGGCGGGCCAGCGTGCTGTGCACAAACGAGGTATTCTGCGGGTTGTAGGCGCTGATTTTGGTTTGGAAGATGCCCGGCGTGTAGTCCATCGGCCCGCCGATGAGGCGGGTGAAGGGCAGAATGGTGGTGTGGTCGGCGTTGTTGCCGCCAAACGACTCGTACTCGGTGCCGCGGGCGGCCTCGTTGCCGATGAGGTTGGGGTAGGTGCGCGCCAGGCCGGTGGGGCGCACGGCCTCGTGGGCGTTCACCATAATCTTGTACTTGGCCGCCTCCGTGATGGTGTAGAGGTAGTGGTTGTTGAGCCACTGCCCGTAGTGGTGCTCGCCCCTAGGTAGGATGTTGCCCACGTAGCCGCTCTTGACGGCGCTGTAGCCGTTGTCAGCCATGAACTTATAGGCAGTATCGAGGTGGCGCTCGTAGTTGCGCACCGAGCCGCTGGTTTCGTGGTGCATGATGATTTTAACGCCCTTGCTGGCTGCGTAGCGGTGCAACTCCTGCACGTCGAAGTCGGGATAAGGCGTCACGAAATCAAATACATAGTCCTTGCTCTGGCCAAACCAATCTTCCCAGCCGGTGTTCCAGCCCTCTACCAGCACGGCGTCGAGGTGGTGCTGGGCCGCGAAGTCGATATACTCCTTCACGTGGGCCGTGTTGGCGCCGTGCGTGCCATTGGGCTTGAGCTTGGAATAATCGGTGGAATCGAGCTTGATGTTGGTGGCGTTGGTGTAAGACCACGTGCTCTTGCCAGTTATCATTTCCCACCACACGCCCACGTACTTGGTAGGCTTTATCCACGACACGTCTTTGTATTTGGTAGGCTCGTTGAGGTTGAGCACCAGCTTCGACTCTAGTATATCGCCAGCCCGGTCGCTCACGATAATGGTGCGCCAGGGCGACAGGCAGGGCGTTTGGAGGTAGCCCTTGTTGCCCTGCGCATCGGGCGTGAGGTGCGATTCGAGCACCATGTTCTTGTCGTCTAGGTCCAAGGACATGGTCGAGTAGTCAATCAGCGCCGCCTCGTGCAGGTTGATATACAGGCCGTCCTGGCTCTTGAGCATGAGCGGCGTTTGCACGCCGGTGGGCGAAAACGTGGTTTGCGAGGCGTTCGGCGTCACGGCTGTTTTCATGAGGCCGCGCACCTCCGAGAGCTTCGAGGTGGTGGTGCTGTACTCCTGGGTGTCGTAGTCGCCGGGCAGCCAAAAGGCCTTGTGGTCGCCGGCCAGCGCAAACTGCGTGCGCTCCTCCTTCACCACAAAGTATGCTAGCTCGGGCTGCTTCGGGAAGTCGTAGCGGAAGCCTAGGCCATCGTCGAACACCCGGAAGTGCACCAGCATCACGCGCTTGGTGGCCGCCTGCGTGAGCGTGATGGTCAGCTCGTTGTAGTGGTTACGAATGGTTTTGGTTTCGCCCCACACCGGCGTCCAGGTTTCATCAAAGGCGCGGGTTTTGCTGCTCGTCACGGCAAAGCCGTTGGTGAGGGCCTGGCCATTCTTCAATTCCAGCCCTAGGTGGCTGGGCTTGATGACCGGGCGACCCTTATAGGTGAGGCTGTAGGTGGGCACGCCGCCCGCTTGCAGGCTGAAGTTGAGCGTCAGGTTGCGATTAGGCGACTTGATTTCTTCGGCCCGCACCTGCTGGCTTAACCAGCTTAGGCAAAGCACGACGAGCACCCGGCCCGCCAGGCGGCGGCTAGGAAAGTGAACTTGTTTCACGTAAGAATTTAAAAAGAACAAAGTGGATGTGGGGAAGGTCGAGCCACAAAGGTCTATCAATTTGGAGTAGCTTGGACGCTGCGAGTCCGAGGGCGAGCGGAGCGAGCAGCCCGCGCCTAGGGCCATCATTCAGCCGTTGCTAACGTAGCTGCTCGCTGCGCTCGCACTCGGACTCGGACTCGCAGAGTCCAAGCTACAGCTCGCTACACTTTTGGGAAAAGCAGCTGAAATTGGCTGCCACGGCCGGCCTCCGATTGTACTTGGATGCTGCCGCGGTGCAGCTGCATAATCTGGCGCGACAGGCTCAGGCCGATGCCGCTGCCCGTCTTCTTGGTGGTGAAGAAGGGCACGAAAATCTCGTCGAGCAGCGGGGTGTCGATGCCGGTGCCGTTGTCGGCTACTTCGAGCACCACACGGTGCGGCTCCTGGGCGTAGGCGACCAGCCGCAACAGCGGCGCGGGCTCATGTTGCATGGCCTCTAGGGCATTAGTTACGAGATTAATGAGTACCTGCTCGACCAACGTAGCATCGGCCATAATGTGCAGGTCGGTGTCGGCCAGCACAATGTCGGGGTCAATGCCGCGCTGCTCGAAAGTGGGCTCCAGCAGCCCCACCACGTGCTCGAACAGCGCCCACACCGCCACCGGCTGGAAGGTGGCCGCTGAGAGTTTACTAAGCTGGCGGTAGGTCTGGGTGAAGTGCAGCAGCCCCTCGCTACGCCGCCGAATGACGGCCACGCCGCGGCCTAGGTCGGCTACAGAGGCGGGCAGCGGGGCGGGGCCGGCAGCGGCGGCCTCCCACTGTTGATGCAGGGTATCGGCCAGTGAGGCGATGGGCGCCACCGAGTTCATGAGTTCGTGGGTGAGTACCCGCAGCAGCTTTTGGTAGGCCTGGGCCTCGGTTTCCTCGAGCACCTCGCCTACTGGCTGGAAGGCCACCAGTACCGTGCGGCCGTGCTCGTCGGTGAAGGCGGTGGCCGAGAGCAGCACCGGCTGCTGGTGCAGGCGCACGGTGCGGCTATCGCCGGGCTTGAGGGCCAGTAGTACCTCGTAGAGGGCAGCGTCGCGCTTTTGCAGCGCCTGGATATTCTTAAGATACGGCACGCCTAGCAACCGCTTCAGTGACTCATTAAGCCAGCGCACATCGCCCGGCGCGGTGCCGGTAGGCCCTAGGTCGGCCACGGCGTGCGGGTCGTAGAAAGACAGAATACCAGTATTGACCAGCCCCAGCACCTTTTGTAGGTATACGTGCTGCGCTTCCTTTTGACGCGACAACTGTTTGAAGGACTGATTTATTTGGTTGAACGCCGCCCGCAACTGGCCCACTGTGGCGGGGGCCGCCTGGGTGCCGAAGGTGAGCGCGTAGTCCTCGTAGCGCAGGCCAGCCAGGAAGTCGGCTAGGTCGCGGTTACTGCGGTTGAGGTAGTGCACCAGTTCGGCCAGCAGCACGGCCGTGAGCAGCAAGCCAGTCACCCAATAGATAGGCTGGTGGCTGACTAGCGCGGCGGCCACCCCCACCAGCACGAGCAGCAGCAGGCCGGTGCGCACCAGCAGCGCGAAAGGGTAGGAATACCGCACGGCGCTACAGGTTATGCTTGCCCAACCTCCGGTACAGGGCCATGCGCGTGATGCCCAGCTCGCGGGCGGCCTGCGAGATATTGCCCTGGTGCTTGTCAATAACGCGCTGAATAGCCGTTTTTTCCAGCTCGTCGAGCCGCAACGTCGGCACAAACGCGGTGGGCGCCGCCGCTTCGAGGGCCGAAAACAGCAGGTCGCTATCGTGAAGCACGCTGCCCTCGGCCATAATCACGGCCCGCTCGATGGTGTGTTGCAGCTCGCGCACATTGCCGGGGAAGGCGTGCACCCGCAGCCGCGCCAGAGCCGAATCGGCCAGTTCTAGGTCCGGCTTGTGGTACTTGGCGGCGTACTGCGCCGTGAAGTGGCGGGCCAGCAGCAGCACGTCGCCGCCCCGCTCACGCAGGGGCGGCAGCGTTATCTCAATGGTATTCAGACGATAAACTAAGTCCTTGCGAAACCGGTCTTCAGCCGCCAGCTGGTAGAGTGGGGCGTTGGTGGCCGAGAGCACGCGCACATCGATGGGCACCGGTGTATTGCTACCTAGGCGCACGACTTGGCGGTTTTGCAGCACGGCCAGCAGCTTCACTTGCTGGGGCAAGGGCAAGTTGCCGATTTCATCTAAAAAAAGCGTGCCGCCCTGAGCCGCCTCGAAGCGGCCGGCCCGGTCTTGGCGGGCATCGGTGAAAGCGCCCTTCAGGTGACCGAACAACTCCGACTCGAACAAGCTGTCGGTAATGGCCCCTAGGTCCACGGCCACGAACGGGCCCGCCGCCCGCGGCGAGAGCTGGTGCAGCAGCCGGGCCACCACGTCTTTGCCAGTGCCGTTCTCACCCATAATGAGCACGTTGGCATCGGTCGGGGCGATTTTCTCCAGCTTGTAGCGCACGGCCTGCATGGCTTCCGATTCACCAATGAGGGCGGCATTGGCCTGATTGGCTGGCAGGGCTTGCATGGGTGCCGCGCCGCTGGCGCGACCTAGGGCCTCGGCCAGCGTAGCCACAAGCTTGTCATTGCGCCAGGGCTTGACTACGAAGTCGGCGGCACCGTCTTTGAGCGCCCGCACGGCCAGGTCGATGTCGCCATAGGCTGTCATGAGTACCACGACTAAGCTGGGCGCCAGCTTTTTGAGTTGGGCCAGCCAGTAAAAACCCTCGTTGCCGGTGTTGGCGGCGCTCTGGTAGTTCATGTCGAGCAGCACCAAGTCGGGGCGCTCCTGGCGCAGCAGGGCGGGCAGGCGCTCGGGATTCTTCTCTGTGAGTACGTGGCCGGCGAGCGGGCGCAGCAGCAGGGCCAGCGCCAGCAGCACGTCGGGGTCATCGTCGACTACCAGAATAGTGGCTTTGGATAGTAGCGGGGCGCTCGCCATTAAGTAGTGCGGGGCAGTTTCACACTCAAAAGTAGCCCCGCCAGCGGGGACGCCCAGTGGCCCAGCGCCGCCATTATTGCCTATCTACAAGTCAGACTGGCTTAGTAATTGCCTCTTCGCAAGTCAAGTAGTGCTTACACCTCTCTCCCACCCTTCTTTTGCCATGTTCAAGTATTTTACTTTCAGCCTATTGCTTTTATTGTCTACGCCAGGCTATACTACGCCAGCAGTGGCTAAGGCTACCGCGCCAGCCACCGCTACCGAGCAGTATTGCATTGTCAATGCAGTCGGGCAAGCCGACGGCAAAGCGGCTATTAAGCTGGTGGTCGGTAATCGCTACATCTCGGGCCAACTCATGGAAGCCGCACAAGTGAACAGTTGCTCTTACGAAGTAGATGCCCTTAACTACTTGGCTACCTGCGGCTGGCAGGTCATTTCCATTGTGCCCTACCAGTTTGAGCAGGGGCCAGGCACACGCTATATTCTCCGGCGAGTAGCCCAATAAATCTTCGGTGCAAGCAGGCTCAATGAGCACACCGCACCCGATTGAGCGGAGCCTTAGGTAGCCATATCTTGCCTCAGGCTTTCTTTTGCAGGCTGATACAGGCTTGTGGCACCGCGAGCAGCATCACTTCTAAACCAGCGGTCGGCCGCCTGCCGAAGTTCACTGCTATCTAGGTCGCTCTCTGCCGCCCAGGCCACGAACCCGTCGGGGCGTATCAAGGCGGCGCGCAGGCCTAGCTGGTCTTTGGCCGGGCCTGAGACATATTTCAAGCGGTTGCCGTAGTCACTGGCTAGCGCTTGGAGAGCATCATTGTTCTGGAAGTCAAGCAGTATGCCGTGGCCGGGGCGGAGGAGCTCGCCTATCGTTGGGCCATCCTCCAGCTCGAAGTTGGGCACGCTGTGGCCGACTAGCGGGTGACTGCCCCCTAGGTCGTAGTGCGTGGAGATTCCCCACACGCGACCGGCAACGTAGGTGGCTCCGTCGCGCGTAGCCATCAGGTCGCGGATGATGGCGTGCAGGGCGCGGGCCGCGGGGTCTGGTTTCATGAGAGCTACCTGGGCGCGCGACCAGTCCAGCACCTGGGCTCCTAGGGGGTAGCGCTCAGCATGATAGCTATCCAACAGGCCTGCGGGCGCTTGCCCCTGGATGGTGGCGGCGAGCTTCCAGCCCAGGTTCATTGCATCGCCCAGCCCGAGGTTCAGCCCCTGGCCGCCCAGCGGCGAATGGATGTGCGCGGCATCGCCGGCCAGCAGCACCCGGCCGCGGCGGTAGGTGGTGGCCTGCCGGGCCCGGTCGGTCCAGGTGGTGGCGAGGTGCAGAGCCGTGATAGTCACGTCGGTGCCGGAGATGCGGCGCAGCAACGTTTGCAGGTGTTCGAGGGTGGCGGGCTGGCCGGACTTCTGAAAGGCGCCGCCATCGAAGTCCTGGAGAATTAGGTAGCCGGGCTGCGACTGCATGTACATGCCGGTGGCCGTCACGTGGCGGCCCAGCTTGAGCTTTTCAGGGTCGGCGAGGTCAACTCGGGTTGAGTAGCCGGTAAACTCGGGCTCGGTGCCGGCAAAGTCAAAGCCGGCCAGCTTGCGTACGGCGCTTCGGCCGCCATCACAGCCCACGAGCCAGTGGCCGGCAAACGAACGGCCGCCCGCCTGCACCGTCACTCCGTCCGCGGTTTGCTGCAAGTCCGTGATGGCCAACCCGCGCGCAATGGTGACACCTAGGGCGGTGGCACGGCGCGCCAGTACCGTTTCCAGCTCCTCCAGTTCCGAAAGCAGCTGCACGGCGGTCGAGCTGGGCAGGCGATACAGCCACTGAGAGGCGTCGATGCTGCCTCCGCTAAACGTGATGCCGGCGAAATGGCCGCCCACCTGGGGCTTGGACCCCGACTTGTCGGTACCGGCAAAGGGCGGCATTTTAAGGCGCTTATGCGCTTCTAGCTCATGCAATAGGCCGCGGCGGTCGAGCGCCTCCACCGACTGAGCATTGAGCCCGCGCATGCCAAACGGCATCCGCTTTACGGGCGAGTGCGGGTGCTCGGCCTTCTCTAGCATCAGCACAGTGCAGTTGGCCAAGGCTAGCTCGCTGGCCAAGAACAGCCCAACCGGTCCTGCGCCGGCAATAACAACGTCGTAAATAGCTTGATTATGGGCAGCTTCTGTCTTTGCAACGGTAGTTTTCATACCGCAAAATTCTGGCTGGCACTTGCGCTAGGCTTGTACAAACGCGACAAAATCGGTGCGCAGCGCCTGCCGCCCACGCTGCGCCTGGCGGGCAAAAGCGGCGGGCGTGGTGCCGCTATAGCGCTTAAACTCTCGGCTGAGGTGGGCTTGGTCTACGTAGCCTAGCTCCTGCGCCAAGCCGGCCAAATTGGCCGTGGGCGTCAGCCACAAGTGGTTGCGCGCCTGCTCAAAGCGCATCAGGCTCGACACATCTTTTACGGTATGGCCCGCCGCGTGCTTGAATTTCCGCTCTAGGGTGCGCACGGTGGCGTGCGCGGCCGCCGCTACCTGGCTTACCGGCAGGGTGCCGTGGGCGGCCCGCATCGCGCCGCCCGCTTTGCCGAGCGTGCTATCGCCGGCCAGCCGCGAGTGGGCCGCCACGAAATACTGGCTCACCTGGGTTAGCGCATCATCCACGTTGCCCGCCTGAATGGCTTGCTGCAACGGGGCTTGCAGCTGGGCAATCGGATGCTCGAAGGTGCGCAAACCGTCTTTTCCCGCCGCCAGGCCGAGTAGCTCGAACACGGTCCAGGGATAGCAGCGCACCCCAATGACTTCTAGGCGGTTGGTGGATTGTAGCCGCACCGGCTGGTTGAGCAATCCCATCAAGAATGGGGAAGGCAATAGCTGCCAACCTTCGGTGGTAGCAACGCTGCAAGTGGGGCCAAAGTGGAAGATAATTTCGGCGTAGCCGTCCGGCAGCACCTCAAAATCGGAGGGCTGCGCGCCGAAGTCCAGCGTAGTGTGCCAGAAGCACTTGATGGCATTTCGCAACTCTTCCGGCGGTTCGATTTCTTGGGGCTTCATAGGGCAAGATAACCTAGGGGGACTCGCATGGCGCTGCGGCAGTGGGGTATTTACAGGAGGCGCGCCGCACCAAAAGCCCCGGGCGCGCCGCTTTCTTTGTGCTTTCTCCTCTACCCCATCCTAGGTCCTTGCTCGAGCTGCTCAACGTCCAGAAGGTGTACCGCCCCAGCGGCTGGCTGGCCGGCGGCGTTGAAACGCCAGCCCTCCAAGACGTGAGCTTGCAGGTGGCGGCCGGCGATTTTGTAGCCATTATGGGGCCGAGTGGCTGCGGCAAATCGACGCTGCTCAACGTGCTGGGGCTGCTCGATACTGTGGATGGCGGGCGCTATTTGTTCGAGGGCACCGACGTCACGCGCTTCAGCGAGCGCCAGCGCGACTTGTTTCGGCAGCCGCGCATCGGGTTTGTTTTTCAAGAATTTAACCTCATCGACGAGCTCACGGTGTATCAGAATGTGGAGCTACCGCTGACCTACGCCCGCGTGCCTGCCGCCGAGCGGCGGCAGCGCGTCGAGGCCGTGCTAGAGCGCTTGCAACTGCGCCACCGCGAGCAGCACCGGCCGGGGCAACTATCGGGCGGGCAGCAGCAACGGGCGGCCATTGCGCGGGCCGTGGTGAGCGAGCCTAGGTTGCTGCTAGCCGACGAACCCACCGGTAACCTCGATTCGGCCAACGGCGAGGCTGTGATGCGCCTGCTCACCGACCTCAACGAGGCGGGCATGACCGTGGTGATGGTGACGCACTCGGAACCCGATGCGCTGTACGCGCACCGCACCGTGCGGCTGCACGATGGGCAAGTGCTGCTCACTACGCACTGAGGGTTAGCATGTTTTCGCACCTCACCCACCTGCTGCGCACGCTGCGCCACCACCCCGCCTACTCGGCCCTCAATGTGCTAGGGCTGGCCCTGGCCTTGGCGTGCAGCCTGCTGCTGTACTGGCTGGTGCGCTTCCACGAAAGCTTCGATACCTACCACCCGCAGTCGGCCCGCATCTACCGGCTGGTCACGGACGTAGCTGGCGGCTCGCGGGGCTATCACCCCGGCATCCCGACGCCGGTGGGGCCGGCGCTGCGGCACGATTTTCCCGGCCTAGGTACCGTGGCCATGAGCATTGGGCAGGAAGACCAGCTGGTGCAGGTGCTGGGCCCGGGCAGGCAGCCGGGCACCAAGTACGCCGAGCCCTACGCCATAGCGTTTGTCGAGCCCGAATATTTTGCGGTATTCACGTCGTACCGCTGGCTGGTGGGCTCGGCGGCCCAGACGCTGCGCCAGCCGTTTTCGGTAGTCTTAACGCAGCGGCTGGCCCGCCAATATTTTGGCGGCGCCAACCCCCTAGGTCGCCGCCTGCGGCTGAACAACCAAATCGACCTCACAGTGACGGGTTTGCTGGCCGATATTCCCGACAACACCGACCAACGCTACGGGTTTTTCATCTCCTACCCCACCCTGCTCCACTACGGGCACTCGGGCACGCCGCTCACCCTATGGGAAGGCGTAAGCTCCCAAACGCATGGCTGGGTGCGGCTGGCACCCGGCCGCACACCCGCCCAGCTAGAGCACGCTTTGCTGGCCTTACACCAACGCCACCACCCAACTTCGCTGCCTACTTACCGCTACCGAGTGCTGCCTTTGCTAGAACAGCACTTTGCCATGGACTACGATGGCACCATTGCCCGCAGCACTTTGCTCATCTTGAGCTGTATCGGTGGGCTGTTGCTCCTTACCGCAGGCGTCAATTTTGTGAACCTAGCCACGGCGCAGGCCCTAGGTAGGGGGCGCGAGATTGGGGTGCGGCGCACGGTGGGCGCCACCAGCCGAGGTATTTTTTGGCAGTTCCTGGCCGAAACGCTGCTGCTGGTGCTGCTGGCGGCGGGCACCGGGCTGGTGCTGGCCTACGCGGCCCTACCAGGCCTACGCGAGTGGACCAACACCCCCATTCCGCACTGGCTCGATGGGCGGGCGTGGCTGTTTCTGGCCGGGCTGGTCTTGTTTTTGACCCTAGGGGCGGGCTGGTACCCGGGCCGGGTGCTGGCGGGCTTTCGGCCGGCGCAGGTACTCAAGGGCCAAACGCCCGGCCAGGCCGGCGGCCTGTGGGTGCGGCGCGGGCTGGTAGTGGCGCAGCTGGCTTTGAGCCAGAGCTTTACCCTAGGGGTACTGGTAATGTACCAGCAGCTTTCGGTGTGGCTCGACACCAACCCGGGCTTTGCCACATCTGGGCGGGTGGTGGTGCCCACGCCCTGGCTAGCTGGCGCCGCCCAAGCGCGCCTGCGGGCCGAGCTGGCGCAGGTGCCGGGCGTGGCCGGGGTCACGTTTGGCTTCGATAGCCCGGCCGTGGGTACCACTAATACTTCCTACTTTTCCTACGATCGCCGGGCACTCAACGAAAAGTTCGACGTGACTCGCCTGGCCATTGACGACCACTACCTAGCCGTATTCGGCTTGCAGTTGGTGGCCGGCCAGCCCCTAACCGCCGACTCAAAGCCGAGTAGCTTCCTGCTCAATGAAACCGCTGCCCGCATGCTGGGGGTTGGGCCGCCCGCCGCCGTCATTGGCCACGAGCTGGGGCTGAATAGCCGAAGCAACGACGTAGCTTACGGGCCCATTGTGGGCGTGGTGCGCGACTGGCGCCTCCAGGGTCTTCAGAAGGAGCCCCTCCCGATGGTGCTCTTCCACAATCCTGGCGAGTATCGCTCCATCACCGTGCAGTTGGCCCCCAGTGCGACCCTGCCGCTGGCCGTCCGCACCACGTGGGAACGGTATTTTCCTAGGTACCTCTTCGCGCCGCTTCGGCTCGACGAGCGGGTAGCCTCCTTTTACGAGCGCGAGCAGACGCAGCTGGCTATTGTGCGGCTGGCGGCGCTCACGGCCATCGCCATCGGGTGCCTGGGTTTGTATGGGCTAGTGGCTTTTATCACGCAGCGCCGGGCCCGCGAAATCGGAATTCGTAAGGTAATGGGCGCCCGCCCCTGGCAGATTATGGCCTCGTTCGTGGGCGAGTTTGCGGGACTGCTGGCGGTAGCTTTTGTGGTGGCTGCGCCGCTCACAAGCTGGCTCATGCAACGCTGGCTCGACCAATTTGCCACCCATATCAGCTTGCGGCCCTTGCTGTTTGGGGTGGCGCTGGCGGCCACGGCCACGCTCACGCTACTCACTATCGGCTACCGCACGCTACGAGCCGCGCTGGTGCCGCCCGCCCGGGCCCTACGCGCCAAGTAGCTGCCCCGGTTGCTCGCCACCGAACAACAAGTGTTCGAAAACGAACACTTGTTGTTCGGTGGTCATTCTAGCGGTCAGTTGAGGATGAACAACTTGTCCGAATGGCACAAGCTTGGCACTTAATAAGACAGTCTTCTGCAAGAAGGCCTGCCCTACATATGAACAAGCTTACCATCTTCCTTTTTCTACTCTTCTCTTCGGCCGCCGAGGCGCAGCAACTCCCCTGGATACCCTTCAACTGGGAAGGTGGCACGCTGGCCGGCCGCCGCTTCGACAAGGTAGCCATCACGGTGCCAGTGGCCTTAGATAACCTGCCGCACAAATTCAAGATGCAGCTCGACCTAGGAGCCACAACAACGGTCGTGTATGCCAATCCACTAGCGCCTTACCTACCCAAGTACCCAGCGCTCACCGCCAAGCTGGATACCACCCGCACTTTCTACATCCAGAGCCAGAAAAACCCGAAGCTGGTTGGCGTCAAGCTCAAGCTAGGGGCCGTCGATTTTGGGCTGCGCGACCTCGGTTATTTCAGAAATTTTGGCGACAAGCTAACTGCCAAAACGCTGACCGACAAGACGGAGGTGCACGTCGGCACCATCGCCCCCGACCTTTTCCAGAACCGGGTCTTGATAATCGACTACCCGCACCAGCGGCTTTGCGTGGTTGACCAGGTACCCGCCGCCTATGCTAAAGCTTCGTTCCAGCCCTTCAAGCTGAAGGACGGCCGCATCAAGATTCCGCTGCGCATCAATGGCCAGCCGGAGGACTTGCTCTTCGATACGGGCTCCAGCCTATTTGCGCTACTCACCACCCGGCAGCGCGCCACCGCGGCCGCCACCGAAGCCGTGCAAGACTCCATCAAAACCTCTAGCTGGGGCGAGTACTACTATGTCTATGGACGCCGGCCCAAGCAGGCTATTTACTTCGGCACAAAGCAGTTGTCCGACGCCTTAATGTTTTCGGACAACATACAGAAGTTTAATAAGCTCTACCAGGAAGAAAACGTCTGGGGTATCACGGGTAATGCATATTTCTTGCACAACACGGTCATTATTGATTACAAAAACCACGTTTTCGGCGTGCAATAACCTATGAAAAACCTCCTGCTACTCGCCCTGCTTTCCCTAGCTGCGCCGGCCACTAGCTGGTCTCAAAATGCCCCAACCGCCCGCACCGAAACACGAGCCCTGCCGGCCTTCACGGCAATCGACGTCACCGATGGCATCCAGTTAGAAGTACGCTCAGGCCCGGCATCCGAAGCGGTGGTGGATGCCTCCACCGCCCAATTTCGACGCATGACTAAAACGGTGGTCGAAGGCGGGGTGCTCAAGATATATTTCGATTACCAGCACGAGCCGAATTGGCAGGGCTTGGTTCACTCCCGCGAGATGTTTAAGGTGGTAGTCATCATGCCCGAGCTGCGCACCCTCACGGCCGCTGATGGTGCCGAAGTCACCCTAGCCAGCGGCCTTACTTACGGCTCGCCAAATACGCTGTCCGTGCGGCTGCGCTCGGGCGCCACCCTAGGCGGCGCGGTGCAGGTGCAGGCGCTTGATATCCAGTTGCGTGAAGGGGCAGCAGCCCGCCTCAGTGGCGCGGCGCCGACCCTGCGGGTGCGGGCCATCGGGGGCAGTAAGTTTCGTAGCCCCAATCTCCACGCCGACCAGTGTATAGCCTACGCTTCCAGCGGTAGCGTGGCGCAGTTTGCGGCCAGCAAGACCTTAGACGCCAGCGCCGTGAACGAGGCTACCATCAAATACAGCGGCCCAGCCCAACTGACGCAGGAGCATCGCGAACAGGGCGGCAAGATTCTGCATATCTAGGTCCCCTCGCTTCTAGCCGCCATTTCCTTTTTCTGCCCCAACCAGCTATTTATGAAGTTTGTAGTATTCGTGCTATTGGCTTTTGGCTGCTCAATGGCCGCCCACGCCCAGGCACTCCTCACGGCCAGCGCCGCCTATGACTATCTGCAAAACCAGCGGGCCCACGTGCGGGCGGTAGTGGGCAAAGCTGAAAACCCGCCCGCGGACAGCCTGCAAAAGGGTGTGCGCCTGCTGCAAGCCGCCCTAGGGTACTACCAGCGCCCCGACGTAGTGGCGCTAGCCAAGACCAGCGAGACACTCTTCTACCGTAAAAGTGATATACTCTTCGACTTGGCCGTGCTGCAAGGCCGCCTAGGGCAACCGGCTGCCGCTGCGGCCTCCCTACACCAACTCCTGGTTTCCCCAAAAGAACAAGAGGTCTATATACCCTGGATAGTGAAACAGCCGGCCTTGGCTACTGCCCGCCAAGACCCTTCCATTAAACCGCTAATAGATAAGGCATCAGCTCTCAGCAAAGTTTTCGACTCGCCGGCCCTGGCTACGCCCTACCAGCCCAACCTGCCTATGGCGGAGAAGGTAGCCGGGCTGTCGAAGCTTTGGGAAGAGGCCAAGTACAACTTTGCGTATTTCGACCATCTACCAGGCTTCGATTGGGACAAGCTGTATTTAGAGTATCTACCTAAGGTACAGGCTGCCACTAGCACCTTGGCGTACTTCCGGCTGCTCCAGCAGTTCTACGCCCAGTTGCACGACGGCCACACTGGCGTGTGGGCCAACGGTGGCCCGCTAGCCGACTCCACGGGTGCCCGCCCGCCACTGCGCCCGCACCTAGTAGAGGGCCGCGTGCTGGTGCGCGATGTGCAGTACGACAGCCTGCGCCGCACCGGCATCGTGCCCGGCCTCGAAATTGTGCAGATTGACGGCCTGCCCGTCAAGACCTATGCCGACCGCTACGTGCGCCCCTACCAAAGCGGCTCGACCACCCAAAACGTAGATGTGCAAACCTACATCTACAACCTACTGCGTGGTCCCAAAACCCGACCCGTGCACCTAACCTTTCGCGATGCGCGGGGCCACGACTTCACGCGCGTGCTGCCGCGCCGCGGCTACGGCAAATACGCGCCCACCGCACCGGTACAGCTACGCTTTTTGCCCGGCAACGTGGCGTATCTGCAAGTCAATGAGTTTGAAACCGACGCGGGCTTCAAGCGCTTTGCGGCAGCGTTCGATTCTATCAAAAACACCGCTGGTCTCATCATCGACCTGCGTCGGAACGGGGGCGGCAATTCGGGCTACGGCTACAGCATTCTGAGCTATCTCACCGACAAAACCTACCACCCTGGCAGCTACCAGTCGCGCACCTACAGCGCCCTGGGGCGGGCGCGGGGCGCGGGCGTTAGGTTCGAGCCGCTTTTCACTGACTACACTGAGGGACCTGCCGGCGCGGGCAAGCTGTATACCAAGCCCGTAGCGGTGCTCATCAGCGGCGAAACGTTTTCGGCAGCCGAGGACTTTTGCTCGGCCTACGTGGGCCTGAAGCGGGGCGCGCTAGTAGGCGAACCTACCGGCGGCAGCACCGGGCAGCCGTTCGCGTTTGCCGTGCCCGGCGGCATCATGGCCCGCGTGTGCACCAAGCGTGACGCCTACCCCGATGGCACCGAGTGGAATGGCATTGGCATCCAGCCCACCGTGCCCGTGCGCCCCACCGTAGCCGCGCTGCAAGCCGGCCAAGACCCAGTGCTGGCGGCGGCCCTGCGTTACCTAAAGGCACCAGCTAAGACTACCAAATAATGTCTATTTAGCGTGGGTACCCCACCCTGGCCCCTCCCCTCCGGGAGAGGGGTGCCGACCGTCAGCAGACGTGAGCTTACGTCATTCAGGTCGTCAGGCACCCCTCTCCCGGAGGGGAGGGGCCGGGGGTGGGGTACCCACGAGCGACGAGTATAAATCAATCTAAACCCAAACCAAACAGCACCTTACTCGCTCAGCCTTGCCAGCAGCCAGGCGCGGGTTTCGGGGCCCGCTACCTGCCCTACTACACCTAGGAAGGCAGTAGTCGTGCCCACTCGTTGGGCCGCCGTGCGGGCCAAGATGGTATAGAGCTGCTCGGTACCCACGCGGGCGTGCAGGGCGGCCAGCACTACCATTCCTTTGTTGTACACCACGCGCCGGAACATTCCAGACTCATACTTTGTGCGGTCGAAGCCGGTGATGGCCGGCGTGTTAACCGTGGTCTTGGCGAGCTTCTCATAGTTTTGGCGATAGCCGGCCGTGTCGCCGCGGGCCTGCAAATAGAGCATGCTCGAATAGGTCGCAAAGGCCTCATTCAACCACTCGCTTTCGTCGTGCACCGAGCCATAGCCCCACCACTTATGGCTGATTTCGTGAGCCAGTATCAGCAAATCCTCCCGCTGCGCGATATCAAAATCAGTGGTGTAGGTGATAACGGTGGCATTGTCAAGCAGGCCAAATGCGTCTTGCTTGGTGCCCGTGAGCAGCACCGTGAACCTAGTGATAGAGTCCTGGCGGCCAATGGTGCGATTGTAGAAGGCAATGATGTCTTGCGCTTTAGGTAGAATGGCCGCTTCTTTGAAACCTAGGGGCGCTCCGGCTTTCACCACCGCAATGGCGGGGCCGCGATTAGCTACAGCCTGGTAAAACTGCGGGGCAATGATGGCCGTCAGCTCGATGGCGCTGGCTTGGCCTTCAAACCGAAAGCGGCCGGGCTTGGCACCTAGGGGCGGCCGCGTGCTGCGCACCTGGTAGCCGGGCGGCACGCGCACATCAAGGGTATAATCGACTAGTTCATATTCCTCTAGCGGCCGGAAAGGCAGCCAGATGGTATGGCCGCTAAACTCCAGTACCTGCGCCGTGGTGCGCTCCTTTTGAAGAATACCCTCATAGACCAGCGTAAACGAGCGGGCACGGGGCCGACCAGCCGGGTAGCGCACCACTACCTGCTGCACAGTATCTGTGAAGTAAGGATAGTAAACGTGCCGCACCTGCACTGCGGCGCCACCAAGTTGCCCGCGCTGCACCCGGAAATCTTTTCTCAAATTGAGGCGCAGCACCGACGAGGTATCGCCCGCGGGCAGCACAAACGTGTACTGACAGGTAAAGGCGCGGGTAGCGGGCTCTACCGAGAGCTGCACCTGCACGCGGGGCACGGCGTAGCCGGCAAACGAGCTACCTAGGACCAGCCCAAGCAGCACTACCAAAAATTTCATAGCCGGAAGTAATACAAAGCCGAAGGTAGGCCCGCCCAGTACCAATCGGCTGCGGCTTTCGTTACGCCAGCGCGGCCCTTACTTCGCGCTATGCAACTCCTCTCCCTGAATGTGGCCCTGCCCCAGGAGGTTACCTGGCGGGGTAACACCGTTCGTACCAGCATCTTTAAGCAGCCCATAGTGGGACCAGTGCAGCTGCACGCCGAGCACCTAGCCGGCGATGGTCAAGCCGACCTGCGCGTGCACGGCGGCCCAGACAAGGCCGTGTATGCCTACCCCCAAGAGCATCACACCTACTGGCAGCAACACCTGCCCGCCGCCCAACTGGCGCCCGGTGCCTTCGGCGAAAACTTAACCACCACTGGCCTGCTCGAAACACAAGTGCGGGTGGGCGACTGCTTCCAAATCGGCACCGCTGTGCTCATGGCCGTGCAGCCGCGCCGCCCGTGCCTGAAGCTGGGCATTCGGTGGCAGCGACCAAGCTTGGTGCGCGAGTTTGAAGAAGCCCAGCGCCCGGGCATTTACTTTCGGGTGGTGCAACCAGGCCACTTGCAGGCAGGCGATACGATTACGCTCATCGAGCCTTCCACTTGCGCCGTCACCATCCACGATATGGTGCAAATGCTGGCACCCGCCTACGCCGACCTAGGGAAAGTGCGGGCGCTGCTAGCTCTCCCTACCCTTTCACCCAGCTGGCGCGAACGCTTAGAACGACTACTCGGCCAGTAGCTTAGACTCTGTGAGTCCGAGGGCGAGCGTAGCGAGCATATTGCGTTAGGTTACGTGTGCGTACACGGAATGCTCGCTACGCTCGGACTCACAGAGTCTAAGCTACTGGCTAACTACTTGCAAAGCCACGCATCTTATGAAAGCACTTCTCCTCTTCTTTTTCTGCTGCCTTGGACACCTAGGGGCCGTGGCCCAATCGGCGGCGCCCGCCGTCTACGACCCGGCCCAGCGCTACGCGGTCGCGCAACTGCAAAGCGACTTTGCGTACTTGCGTCGGGCGCTGGAGGAAGTGCACCCTGGCTTGTATTGGTACACGCCCAAAGACTCGCTCGACCGTGCGTTTACCCGCACAGCGGCCGCCCTCACCCACCCCATGGCCGAGCCCGAATACTGGCAGCTGCTGCAAACCCTGGTGGGGCGCGTGCACTGCGGGCACACGCGGGTGCGGCAGTCGGCCGCCTACCGGGCGTGGTTTCGGCGGCAGCCGCACCCCTATCTGCCCTTCACGGTGGCCGTGCGCCACAATCAGCTATTCGTGGCCGAAAACCAGAGCACCGCGCCCGAATTGCGGTCGGGCACCGAAATTCTAGCCATCGATGGGCACCCCACCGCCGAGGTACTGCCACGTCTGCGCTCGCTCATTTCGGCCGATGGCTACGGCACCGGCTTTCAGGACAAGGAATTGGAAACGGGCTTTTTTGACTCCTACTATTGGAGCTTCTATGAGGCCAAGCCCACCTACCCGCTGCTGGTGCGCGACAGCACTGGGCAGCAGCGCCCGCTCACGCCCCTGCCCAAGCCCGCCAAACCCAAGCCCCTAACCTCGATGCCCGCGCCCCTCACGGCCGAGCAGCATCGCACCCGCCAGCTCGACCGACTGCGGTCGATGCGCTACCCCGAGGACCTGCCCGGCACGGCCATTTTTCGCATCCGCGAATTTAGTTACGATGAGCTGGAGGACTACAAACGTTTTCATCAGCAGCTATTTGCTGACCTAAGCAAGCGCCGCATCAAGCAGTTGGTGATTGACCTGCGCGGCAACGCGGGGGGCAACCAAGAGATTTCGGTGGACATTCTGAAGTACCTGATGAAGTCCGAATTTATACTGAATAAAAGCGCTCTCACGCCAGTACTATACCCGTTCTTCGCCCAGCCCGACTCGCTCAAACCCGACTACTTCAACCCCGCCCGCGTCCGGCGCCTGCTCGATGGCACCATTAGCTTTATCAATTCTGACCTTGGCCCGCAGCAGCCCTATCGGGGGCGCTATTTCCGGGGCCAGGTAGTGGTGCTGGTCGATGGCGGTACGTTTTCAGCCGCTTCCAATTTCACCGCCAGCCTGCTGGCGCAACGGCGCATTACGGTTATCGGCGAAGAAACGGGCGGCGCCGAAGCCGGCTGCAACGGCGGCACCATCTCGGACCTAGAGCTGCCCGAAACTCACCTGGTACTACAGCTACCGCATTTTCGAATACTCACGGCTTGCCCGCACCCGCAGCTGGGCCGCGGCGTGCGCCCCGACATCGAGGTAGTGCCCACGCCCCAGCAGCTAGCATCCCACACCGACGCTGTACTTGGCCAGCTACCCGCGCTAGTGCACTGAGCACCTGACTCTTTTCCTTCTAATCCTACCCCTAGGCGGCCGGCGCCGTGGCTTGCATAAAGGCGTCAATCAGGCGATTAAACGTCGAACTCCTTGCCAGTAGAAAGCGAATGATACCGATACCAGTCAGGGCGATAGTGATGCCCGCCAGCACATCCAGCACGTAGTGATGGCTGGTATACACTGCTGCAAACCAGATACCTAGCATAATCACTAGAAACACTGCATTGAAGATACCCGACTTGTTTTTAAGCGCATAAAACAAGACGATGGCTGGGTAAGCCGAGTGCAGCGAGGGCATGGCCGCAAAGATGTTCGCGTTCTTGGCGTAGATGCCCTGGAAGATGTGCACCCCAAAAAAGCTATCGAACCGGGACAGGCCCGCCGTGCTGCCCATCGTGAGTGGCTGAAACGCCAAACCATGCTGCTGCACGTACCATGGCGGAGCCGCGGGGTGCAGGTAATACACAATGAAGCCTAGGATGTTAACCAGCAAAAACGTGAGCGCAAAGGCAAAAAATAGCCGGCGATTGCGAAAGAACAAATAACCCGCAAATGCCAGCGGAATCGGTACCCAGCATAGGTAAAAGATACCGCACAGCACATCAAGCCAGGGTTGATGGTGTTGCAGCCAAAACTCGTTGGGTGTCAGCACTTGCCCTAGGGTATGAATGCCGAACAAGCTTTTCTCGGTGTGGTACAGCTGCGCCACATCCACGGCTCGGTACTGGTAGTTGGGGAATACCCGCATGTAGTCGTACAGCACCCAGAAGACCACGAAAATGGAGAACCCGGTGATAAACCGCCGCGTGGTGGCCGATAGAAAGTAGCACGCATTGCACAGCCCTACCAGCACCAATTGCTCGGGCCGGAAGCCAATCAGAAACCGCGAAAACAGCAGGTAAGCCAGCGACAGCGCCGGCACGAGCCAGCGCCCGGCGGGGCGAGCCGGCTCGGCAGATAGTTGAGACATAAAGAATTATAGAAGCCCGCGCTACACGCTCAGCCGCTCTACCACGGGCTCGCGGGTGGCAGCGTTCCAGCCTTTGACTTCGATGTACTTCACATTGGGCACCCAGAAGGTGCCACCCTCGATGCGCAAGTACACGCGGTTTATCACAATCTGCTTGTTATTGATGACCGTGACCACGTGGAAGGCATTGTCGGCGCTCGTTTTTTGGAGGTAAAACGGCACCTTGTCGTAGGCAGCAAACTTGAGGACATACTTATCAGCCGCGGCTTTCTTGGCGGTGAGGCCGTAGGCAAACTTGCGCTGAATAAAGTTCAAGTCCTTGCGCTCGCCGTGCTCGCCGTAGCGTATCCAGAACACGTGCACGGGCTCGTCTTCATCGAGTTTGCCAGCACCATTCACGTTGAGCTGGTAGATAACGGTATTGGTGTTAGGGTCGCGCTGCAAGTAAAAGAGTTGGTTGGCCACCCCCGTCGGTACCGGAAATACTAGGCCCGGCGCCGCGGCCTGGGCCAGTGGCAAGCCGCAGAAGAACAACCCAATCACCAATGCTTTCACCGCCGACCGCGTAGGCACCGCAACTGGGGCAGTTACAGCCACGGCAGCCTCATCCGCGTCCTTAGCATCTTTGGCTTCTAAGGCCTTGCGGGCTTGCAGCAGCCGCGACACCGCCGTGATGTTGGCCAGTACTGCCAACACGGTGATGGGCAGCGTCAGAATCGACATGGTTTCGAAAACGTGGAACGGCACACCCGGTATGAAGAGCTTGTAATCGCCCCCGATAAAAGCCGAGCTAATGCCGCAGGCCAAGGCACTAACACCCATGAGCACTACCCGCTCGGGGCGTTGCATGAGGCCACCCTTCGAATCGACGCCCAGCCCCTCGGCCCGGGCTCGGGTGTAGCTCACCATCATCGAGCCAATAAGCGCAATAAACGCGAACAGTGACCCTAGGAGGTAATGGTGCGCCACGAGGTAGTAGCAGATACCTAGGAAGGTAAATAGCTCGCTATAACGGTCCAGTACCGAATCGAACATGGCGCCGTAGGTGCTCTTCATATTACCGAGCCGGGCCACCTGGCCGTCGAGCATATCGAAGAGGCCCGCAAACAAAATGAGCGCGCCGCCCCAGCCCACGTAGCGCAGGTCGCCGCGGTTGCCTTCCTCGCCGCCCACAATAAAGATAATGGCTACGCCAATATTCAGCAGTAAGCCTGTCAGGGTCACGGCATTGGGGGTAAAGCCGAGCTTGATGAGCAAGCGTACAAACGGGTTGATTACCTTGTAAATTCCGGCTTGGAGCGCCGCCCGGATGGTATCAAAAGTCATGCGGTCTGGCAAATTAAAAATCAACTTTGAAACGACCCCGCAGGCCCCATTCGGCCACATTGGGGTTGTTGAGATAGGTAAAGCGCTTCACGATATCGACACGGAAGAGCTTGAAGATGTTGGCGATGCCTACACTGGCTTCTACGTAAGGCGTGCGACCTAGGGCGAACGAAACCGGCCGCCCCGAGGCATCCTGCAAAAACTGGTAGAGCTCGGGGTGACTATACGGGTTGTTCTCTTCCCGAATGCCGCCGTACAGCAGCTTCAACGAGGCCGTTTCGCGCAGCTTAAGGTGCTTAATAACAGGCAGCTTGTTGAAGAAGAAGCCGTTGAAATTCTGGTCGATAAACAAGCTAGCGTAGTGGTCGCTCGCAAATTCCAGGAAGTTCATCAGGTTGTACGAGTACAGCTGGTACGAGTATGTCTGGTTGGCCCGGTGAATGTCGAGCAGCGGAAACGGTACCTGCCCTACCACATAGCCACCCTCCACGGCCACGTCGGCGTGGCCTAGCTGCGAGAGGTAAAAGCGCTTGGTGCCATTGAGCGACAGGTTGGTATAGCTGTATTCCCCATCGAGCAGGCCTTTGAAGCCGCGCGCCGCCCGCGCCGTGAAGATGGGGTACTTGTTGATGATAGGCGAGCGGTAGGTCTTGCCTTGGTAAAAGGCCTCCCTAGGTGCCCAACGCAACCCTAGCGATACCTCGCTCGTGGTGAGCTGCCCAATGAGGTCGGGCGTATCGGCGCTCGAGTCGCGGAAGTAAAGACCACCTGCCGGCGACTGCTGCAGCTTGCGAAAGCCCAGTGAATACGAAAAGTGGTTGTTGAACTCGTGCACATAGTCGAGCCGGTACACGTCGTTGTAGAGGTACTTGTTGTTGACGCCGCGCTTGAACGAGAGCAGGAAGTTGTCTTCCTGCACAAATTCTAGCTCCTGCCCCGGAATACGGGTATCGCGCTGGAAGCTAGCCCGTAGCAGGTGCTGCGGAAACTTGTAAATGGACTGACCATTTAGCGAGTACGTGCCGCTCAGAAAGTACTTCCACTGCTCGTCCTTGAAGCCGTAGGCGGTGTAGGTTTCGACGTAAAACCGCTTGCTTAGCTCGGGCGTACTGCGCCCCCCTACCCGCAGGCGGAAGCCTTCCACGGGGTTAAAGCTGTAGAAGGTATTGGCCGGGCCAATGTCGAATGGCCCAAGCGGCGTGTAGCCCGACAACAAAAAGGAGGCTATCTTAAGCGTGCGCTGAAACGACTTGATAGTCTGCAGCGTATCGACGTTTTTGTAGATGGATTGCTCTACTTGGCTGAGGCTGTCGGGCCGGTTCTGCTCTAAGAAAGCCGCGCTTTGCCGGCTAGTACTGTCGGTCAGGGCCACCCGAGCGGGGCCATCGTACACGCTGGCGGGCGCGGGCTGGTTCACGCGGTAGTCTTGAAATGACACCGTGCGCTCGCCATAAAAGCCGGAGCCCTTCTCCGTCACCCCAAAGTCGATACCTAGGAACGTCTTACTAAGGTGGTAGCGCCGGTCGGGGTTTTCGGCAAACTCTAGGTTGGCATCGAGGCTCTTAACAAAGTTGAGGTTGATGCGCTTATCTACTGACAAGTGCGCCTGCTGCACGGCGTAGTGCCCGTCGAGGGTCACGTAGAGCTTGCCCGCAAACAACATATCGCCCTTGTTGCGCGGAAAAAAGCTAAGCTCAATGAGCTGCGGCACATGTTGGCGCAGCGTGTCGGAGATGTAGAACTGATAAAACGTGGGCGCGTTGTCGGCAATGGGGCTCAGGAGCTGGTTGCCCAGCAGCGACACGTTGTTGGCGTAGATGTCGATGTCCTGGTACATCCTATTGAAATAGGCGCTGAGGCCTTCGTTATCAATAAAATGCTTGTCAAACTCGACCTGCTTGTTGCCTAGCTCCACGGCACGGCGCGTTTCCGGATTTTTGCGGTAGTATTCCTTGGCCAGCTTTTCCTCGATGTAGATGGGCAGAATATTGACCCCGCCCGCCGCCGTCGAGTCTTGCTTCTTGAATAGAAACTGATAGTTTTTGAAGACCTTGCGGTTCTTAAACTTCTCCGATAAGTTACTGAAAGAGAAGGTCATCTTCTCGTACTTTTCATACTCGACGTAGTCGTAGCTCTCGGGTCGGTTTTGGGGCTTGTTGGCAATGACTTGCCGGATGAGCGCCACCGCCGGATTATCCTTGTTCTTGTAGCGCGGCGGCTTCGAGCCCTTAATCACGACTTCGCCCAGCTGCGCCGAGCTGGTAGCCAGCGCCACGTTGATGGTCTGCGGCGTGCCGGCCTCGAAGGTCTTCGTGACCGAGCGGTACCCTAGGTAGGTGTAAACCACCGACGTGTACTGCGCCGGCACCTGCAAGGTGTAGTGCCCATCCTGGTCGGTATTGGTGCCGATGGCGGCCTGCGGCACCGACACACTCACGAAGGGTAGCTTCTCGCGGGTTTTGGCGTCGGTAACCACCCCCGTGATGGTAGTGGCCCCCTGGGCCAGCGCTACGGTAGGCACCACCAGCAGCCACAGCAGCCAGCCGAGCACGGCGGCGTAAGAATGCCTGAGAGGCAGACGTTTCATGATTTTTGAAATACGAAATGCAGCTGCAAAAAGTAGTTGAACCCTACACCGACCAGCAGCGAAACAACCACCTTGCTATACACATAGTTGAGGTGCAGCAGCTGCGTAAACAAGTAAACGCCGCCCGCGTTCAGTAGCATGCTACCGAGCCACACTACAAAATACCGAACCCCTTGAGCAGCAGCCTGCTGCTCGGGCACTTTAAATACGAGGTATCGCCCTAGGTAAAAGTTAGTGAGGCCACCGGCAGCGTTGCCCAGCGCCGTACCCAGCAGGTACCAGCTATGGAATAGCTCGACGCACACGATGGTCACCAAAAAATCGATGACCGTGCCGGCCGCAGAGGCCGCCTGGGCCTTCAAGAAACGGGGAGTACGCACGGCCTCAGAGGTAACCTAGGTACATCCCAGCGTGCAGCAGCAAGTTGGTATAAACGCCGGCCAGCACGTCGTCCATCATCACCCCGACGCCGCCCGGCAGCTGCTCCATCTTTCTAATGAATAAGGGCTTGACGATGTCGAAGAACCGAAACAACACCAGCCCCACCAGCAGCCGCGGCCCCGTGAGGGGCACCAGCAGCATGCCCACCCACATGCCGGCTACCTCGTCGATAACTACGCGGTAGCTGTCCTTGCCCCACGCGCCCTCTACGCGCTGGGCGGCCAGCGTGCCCAGGGCTAGCAAGCCGCCCGTGAGCAAGGCGGCGGGCCCTAGGTGCAGCAAAACGCCACCGGGCCGGACCAGGTACAGCAGCAGGCAGCAGGCCACGGCCGCCACCGTGCCGCCGCCCTTCACGTACCCGATGCCCAGCACGGTGGCGATTAGCTTAAACATTCTACTAAATTGTTTTACCAGGCATTACACCGCGGGGCCGTCCTGGTATTCTTCTTCGGTGGCAGCCTCTACGGGCGGCTCGTTCATGAGCAGGCGCAGGGTGTTGTGCAGGTTCACGAGCTGCTTGAAGATGTCGTGCTCGGGACGGATGTTGGCGTCGGTTTGCGGCGACTTGAGGTAGAAGGAGAGCCACTCCTGAATGCCCGACATGCCAGCACGCTTGGCTAGGTCGATAAACAGGGCGAGGTCGAGCACCAGCGGCGCGGCCAAGATGGAGTCGCGGCAGAGGAAGTTAATCTTAATCTGCATCTGGTAGCCCAGCCAGCCGAAGATGTCGATGTTGTCCCAGCTTTCCTTGTTGTCGCCGGCGGGCGGGTAGTAGTTGATGCGCACCTTGTGGTACATATCACCGTACAGCTCAGGGTTTTCCTCGGGGTGGAACACACTGTCGAGTACGCTCAGCTTCGATACTTCCTTGGTTTTGAAGTTGTCGGGGTCGTCGAGCACCAGACCATCGCGGTTGCCCAAGATGTTGGTCGAGAACCAGCCTTTCACGCCCAGCGCACGGGCGCTCAGGCCCGGCGCCACGATGGTTTTCATGAGCGTCTGGCCGGTTTTAAAGTCCTTGCCAGCCACTGGCGTCTGCGTAGTGGCGGCCAGCTCCAGCAGGGCGGGCACGTCCACAGTCAGGTTGGGGGCGCCATTCACGAAGGGCACGCCTTCTTTGAGGGCGGCGTAGGCGTACACCATGCTCGGCGCGATGTTGGCCGCGTTGGTACGCAGGCCTTCTTCGAAGCCCGCCAGCGTGCGGTGCAGCTCGCCCGACTCATGGTAAATTTCCGTAGAGCCGCACCACACCATCACGAGGCGCTCGCAGCCGCGCTCGGCCTTGAAGTTGCGAATGTCGGCAATCACCTGCTCGGCTAGGTCGAGCTTGGTGGTGTAAGTCTTAACGTGCGTGCCGTCGAGGTTTTTCACGTAGTGCGGGTCGAAGGCCGCCTTCATGGGCACCATCGCTTCCAGCTCGGGGCGCACACTTTGCAGCAGCTTCTCGTCGAGCACGGCGGCTTTCACAGCTGCTTGGTACACGTTGTCTTCGTACACGTCCCAACCGCCAAATTCGATATTTTCGAGGTCGGCAAGGGGTACAAAGTCTTTGATTTTTTGGTTACCCGCCGCGGTGTGCAGCTTGCCCATTTGGGTGAGCGAGCCGATAGGCTGCCCGCCGCCCTTGCGCACGGCCAACACGCCGGCAATGAGGGTAGTGGCAACGGCGCCCATGCCGGGCAGCAAGATGCCCAACTTGCCATTGGCGGGGGCCAGTTGTCCTTTCTGTTCTGTCATTTTTTAATTAGTATTCGAGGGCCACTTTAACGGTAGTAGGTGGTGAGCGCTAGGCCTTATTTAGCGCCACCAGTCGGAGTCATCTGCCCGGCTATCTCACCCGCGGCGGGAAGGTATAACCGAGTAGAGGGGGAATGTTTTACCTAGGGCCTCGGAGCTCGACCGCACTACCGCGTAAGCGTAAGGCAACCCAGACGCAAGGCGTCCTATTTTATTTTTCAGCCTGCGTAAGATTTTGCGTAATTTTTGTGAGCACGGCCAGGCCGGTGCGCAGTTGGTCGGGCGCCAGGTCCTGCCCGGCCACCGCAAACATCTCCTGCATAAGGGGTTTCACTTGCCGCTCCAGCGCCTGGCCCTTGGGGGTAAGCACCACGCGGTTGGTGCGGCGGTCGTGGCTATCGGCGCGGCGCTCCACGAGGTCGCGCCGCACGAGGTTGTCGAGCATCGCCGTCATAGTGGCCTTGTCGCGGTTGGCCGCGCAGGCTATTTCCTGCTGGCTGGCGCCATCGTGCTGCCAGAGGTAGTGCAGCACCTGGGTCATTTCTAAGGTTAGGTCGAGGCGGTACTCGCGAAAGCGCCGCCGCAAGTACGCCCGAAAGGCGCTGCCCGCCAGCGGCAGGGCATCTAGAAAGGCCACAAACGAGTCGGGGGAGGTCATCTTTGAGCGCGAGCAAACCGCAAAGTTAGACAACCTACCGTTAGATATCTAACTACTGCGAAAGGCACGCTCCGCCCCGGCTGGCCCTAGGCCTCGCTAAAACCGGAAGCCGGCCGAGATGTATGGATACATGCCTTCGTTGGAGAACCCAACTACGGCCTGCACCAGCACCAACTGCGCCGGCAAAAAGTACAGCCCGCCCCCGTAGCCGGTGTGCCAGGTTTGCGAGCGCTCATCGGGCGACCACACGCGCCCCACGTCGTTGAAGGCCACCAGCCCTAGGGTGCCGGGCAGCAGGTACGAAGTGAAGTCTAGTAGCTTAAATCGCAGCTCTAGGTTGTTGTACACCATACTCTTGCCTGTGAAGCGCCACAGGTAATAGCCGCGCAGGTTTTGGGCGCCGCCTAGCTTGAGCTGCTGGAAGTAGGCAGCGTTACCTAGGGTGGTGCCGCCCCCAGTGCGGTTGGCAATGACCAGGCTAGAGTCGCGGGTGGGGCTGGCGTAGAACGTAAACTCGGTGAGGGCCTGCCCGAAGGAATGGTGGTCGCCATCGAGCCGGCGCAGGCCGCTGATGCTGGTGCTCCAGTACACGCCGCGGTGGGCTACCAGGGCCCGGTCGCGGGTGTCGAAGGTGGCGCTGGCCACCAACCCAGCGTACATCTGGCGACTGAACACTTCCTCGCCGGGGTTCTCGGCGGCGTACACGCCTAGGTAGCGGCTTTCATTCTTTTCGGCGGCACTGGTGTAGTGCTGGGCCGCTATGCCGCCACTCAGGCGCCAGTGTTGGTAGGTGCGGCTCAGGCGCACATCAGCCGTGAGCAGGTTATAGATGCCGCGGTAGTAGCGAATACGGCGGCCGCCCTCGTTCACAAACTCGGTTTCGTTGCCGACGCCGAAGAAGTTGTTGTTGTAGTTGGGGCCTTTCGACAGCACATTCACCAGTAAGTCGTTTTGGCCCAACACCTTTTTAAAATCGCCGGTGTAGCCGAGCAGCAGCGAGTTGTTGCCGAAACCGTAGTTCACGAGCAGGCTCTGGCGGCTGGCATAGGGCGTCTTACGAAAGCCCTGCCGCTGGTAAATGAAGTTACCGATGAGCTGAACGCCATAGTCGCGGTTGTAGCCCGCCAGCAGGAGCGGCTGCAAGAAGTCGTAGTGAAAGCCGGTCCGGTTGAAGCTATTCACCGTTGTATCGGCCGAGGTGCGCACGCGGGCTAGGCCGGGCGCGGGCAGCGTGTTGGGCTCGTCAGAGCGGTCGTATATCAACACTTTGCGCTTGGGCCCGACCTCGGGCGCCACCGCAAAGGTGTCGTCGCCGGCACCGCCAATTAGCCGCACCTTGATGCGTGAGCGCCCCTCCCCCGTCACCGCGAAGTTGTCGGCGCCCCCTAGGCCGTAGAGACGCAGCTCGCGGGTATCGGCGGGGTCAAACGTGCGCTGGTACAGCAGGTCGCCGGGGGTGCCATCTTTCTTGAGGGCGGTGCTGGTCACGCGCAGCTGGCCGCCAAGCAGGTGGGTTACTTCGAGACGCTCGCGCTTATTAGAGGCCGGGATGCTGACCTTTTTAGCCAAAAAGCGGTAGTAATGCATGGCCTGCCGCCCTAGGTTAGCTCGCCGGGCTACCAGGTTATGCGTAATCTGGGGGCCGCTAAGCTGGTAGATGTTGGGAGGCAGCAGCCGCACAGCGCGCGCCAACAGGCTATCGGGCAGGTGGGCCTGCACATAGGCAACCTGGGCTTTCCAGTCTTCCTCGCTCAGTGCGTTCAGGAAGTAGCGGTCGAAGTCGCGGGCCTTGTCGTTCCAACGGTTAATAGACCGAATATGGTCGTCGTAGCCCTGTACATTAGACTTGAAAATGTGGCGCGACAAAGCCCACGGGAATGCCCCCGAAGGCTTGTAAAAGACGTGGTCGCGGTCGCGCGGCACGGGCTCGTAGAGAGTGCCGCCGTCGGCCTCACGGCGCTCCCAGCGCCACTGGTCTTCGTGGCGGTCGTAGTCGCCGAGCAGCATATCAAGCAGGCGAGCCCGCAGCACGGTCACCTGGTCTACGCGGTTGTCGTGGTCTTTTTCGAGCCGGTTCTGCGCTTTTTCGGTGTTGTCAGTTTTGTCGGCATCTAGGGGCTCGCGCTCCTCGAGCAAGAACACTTGGTTGGCAAAATCCTGGCGATACTGCCCTAGGGCTGGGTCGTCGGGCACAAACACGATTTCGGGGTGCGCGTGCGGAATACCTAGGGCCTGCGCCAGCGGCGGCACCACTACCGCCGAGTACGGGTGCGAGGCCGACACTTGGTCTTGCAAAATGTCTTTGGCGATGGTGGCCCGCAGCGTGGGCGGCAGGCCCCGCTCGGGGTATTTTTGAATGGTGCGCAGCACCCACTGCTGCCCACTGGTATCCTGCATGCGCAGCGACTTGGTTTGGAGGCCGCCCCCGCGCTGCAAAATAGTGAGGCCGCCCTTTTCGCGCCCTAGGTGAAAAACGCGCAGCCGCACGGGCGCCGCCCACAGCTGGCGGTAGCTGTCGCCGAGCAGCCAGCGGTGCACTTTAGTTACTTGGGTGTAGGTAGGCTCAATGGCTACCGTCAAGCTGTCGGCGGCCGGGCCCGCACTCTGGGCGGCTACTTGGCCAGCAAGGGCGGTGAGGATAGTAGCTAGGCTAACTGATTTTGCAGAAGGAGATAAAAACGACAACGCTAGAGCGAACAACTTGGTAGAAAACTTGAAGGAAATATGAAGCTTAAACGCTTAAAGCTTGAGTGAAGATTTCCTGAACTACAAAGATATAACTACCTCGCCCGGCCTATAACCTTGGCTGTTTGCGAGGTGCTCGACAGTACTGTTGACATTGTGCAGTATAAGTGGCCCCTAGGTGGGTACTATCTGCCTTGACTGAGCCCAAGCCGTTGGACAGATGATGCTGGCAACCGAATGGGCTGGCGGTTTCTTTTTGCCGCTGGCCGGTGCTCTTGGCAGGCTGTATTATGCGCATGCTTCAGGGCTCAGTAGCGTGTATATAATTCAGGATTTGAGGCCACTGGTCAGCCGAATAAGAGGCGGGCGAAGGACTTGCTGGCTGAAACATGGGAGCTAGCTAAAAAGCATTTACCTTGCAGGTATCCTTTTCCACTCATTCCTAATTCGCTTATGCGCTCTTTTACTCTCCTAGCCACGGGCTTGCTCGCGGCCGCCTGCCCCTTGGTCAGCATTGCCCAGACTACCACTCCTCTGTCGCGCTTTTACGCCGGGGTGGGTGCATCGCTGCTCACCGATTCTCCTTTCATGGATAGCGGCACTAGCAGTACCATCCTAGGTCCGTCGCTTACGGTTGGCATGCGCCTAAGCCCGCGCTGGGCAGTGCAAGCGGGAGCCGCCCTGGCCTGGCGCAATCAACTCGAGAATCCTTACTCGGCTCCGGGCGTTCCGGCCTCCGTAGCCGGAACGCTCGACACGCATACGGCAACTCTCATTATACCTGTGCTGGGGCGCTTCACGTTTGCGCCGGCGCCCAAGCGCTTCCATGTCGAGGCCCTAGGTGGTCTCACGGTGCTGCGGGCGGCCACCACCTACACCTATACTGCCGTTCCGCCCGCCTCGACGGGGCAGCCTAGCTACCAGCAGGTGCGCCGCCAAAACCAAATTTCCGGCAACATCTCGCTGGGGCCGGGGGTACGCTACACCGTGTCGCCCCGTGTAGAGCTCACGGCGCACGCCTTGGTGAATGCCGTAATCGGCTACTCGCTAGCGCATTTTACCGACCGGGCTTTCCTCAACGCGCAATTGAGCGCGTACTACACATTTGGCTAGCGCCTGGTAATCTTACAAGTGGCCTGGCTCGCGAAGATGAGCGCCAAACCACTTGCTTGTTAGGTCGCTCTTCTTCGCCTACTGGGGCTTGAACTGACTATGACCTCCGCCCGCTAGTGGGGCATTCCGAACCCCTTGCTACTGAGGCAGCAAGGGGTTCGGTTTTTTTTGCGCCAACCTAGAAAACAGCTATCCTAATTTGGGGGAAAACTTGTACTTTCACGCCGAACTCTCAATTTTCCCGCCCCTATGTCCTCGACGCTACGAACTCTTAATCAGCATTCTTTAGCTGCTCGTAGCGCCAAGGCGAGCACCTGGCTGAGCTAGCTTCATTGGCGCTATGCAGCTTCTGCGTGGCGGCACCACCGCCTGCTCGCTTTTTTTGCCATCGATACTGGGCAGCTACATGCTCCCGAGAGAGTGCTATTGCGAGCTACCCGAGCAGGCTTGGCGCTTGTCGAGGTGGTGCTACGGTTGCCTAGTGCCGCTTATCGCGGGTTGTTTACGCGGTCTTTTTTCTGCTCCTCTCCCCTGCCTTCTATGCTTGCAACTTTACTACGCCGCCTAGGTTTGGTGCCAGGGCTGGTGCTTATTCTGCTGGGGCTGGGGGCCGCCCATCCCGCCCTAGCCACGCACCTGCTCGGCGGCGAGATGACCTACCGCTACCTCGATGCCAATGGCCCCGCCGCCGCCCCGCTGCGCTACGAAATAACGGTGGCGATATACAACAACTGCGGCAATTCGGCCATTCGAACGGCGGCCTCGGTAGGGATTTATGACCAGGCCACCGGCTCCCGGATTGTCTTGAACAATACCAACTACGACTACACGATTACCAACTCGGGGCAAACCGGGATGATGAGCATTCCGCAGACGTCGCTAGGGGCGTGCGAGCAGCCGGCCGTTCCGCCGGGCTGCACTATTTCGGGGGTTTCGCAGCCCTATCAGCTTCAGAAGTTTGTGGGCGTGGTAAATCTGCCTATGTCAACGGCCGGCTACTACGCTTTATTTACGGACGGTAATCGCAACGTCGACATTACCAATCTCTTCAACGCGGGTGGACAGGCCCTGACGCTGTACACGGCCCTAGCGCCGCCGGCCCTACCCAACCACTCGCCGGTGTTCTCGGACTTGGCCGTAGCCATCATTTGCGCCAACGACACTACCTTTTTGCTTAACAATGCCGTGGACGCCGACGGCGACCGGCTGGTGTACTCGTTTGGCCAGCCCTATGGCACCGTAGATGGCCTAGGGAGGCTGCCTGTGTTCGCCTTTGCGCCCCCGCCGACGACGTTGAGCTACAACCTAGGGAATGGCTATTCGGCGGCCACTCCCTTCGGTACTACGACCGGCAATTTTGCCGAGCTTGATGCCAACAGTGGCATTGCGAAGTACTCGTCTACTAAAGTAGGCGCCAAGTACGCCGTGGCCGTCGATGTAAGTGAGTACCGCACTGTGAACGGCCAAGAAGTACTGATTGGTACCACGCGGCGCGACTTGCAGCTTGTGGTGGCTTTGTGCCCTACTACCAAGTCGCCGGTGCTGCCCCCGGTGGCTACCATGCCGCGCAACTACACCATCGAGGCCGGCAGCAACCTGACCATACCCATTACGGTGACCCAGGCCGACGGCCACCCGCTGTCGATGACGCTGAATAGTGTGCTGCTCGATGGGGCGGGTGGCTATAATGCGGACCTAGGTGGCCAGCCGGGCACCGTGACGCCCGGCAACCCCACGGGCACAGCCACCACCACCGGCACCAACGGTGTAGTAACGAGCACCTTTACCTTCAACACCGCCTGCACCGACGCCCGCACCACGCCCTACGACGTGGCGCTGCTAGTAAAAGACATGGGCTGCGCCGGCAAAACGGTAGTGGACATTCTGCACATTACGGTGACCAAGCCAAAGGGCCCCACGGCCATTAAAGGAGATGCTACTGTGTGCGAGCTCAATACGGTGCATAGCTACGTGGCTAGCGGCAGCACTGCCGCCAAGCTAAGTTGGCGCGTAGTGGGTGGCACTATTGTGGGCAGCAGCACCGCCGACACGCTGCGCGTAAATTGGGCCAAGGTTGGCACTGGTAGCGTAACAGTTAAAGGGATAAGCCAGTATGGCTGCCCGCTCGACTCGGTAGTGCAGCGCGTGGTGGTGGCCCAGCCCGGCACACTCACGGCCACCGGCAACCTTACTATTTGCCGGGGCAGCAGCACTACCCTAACCATTGTGGGCGGCGCGGCGCCCTACACTGTAACGGGAGGGGCCACTCCCCTTACCGGCAGCGGGCCTTTTGTAGTTAGCCCCACCCAAACTACCACTTACACCATCACGGGGGCAGCCCTAAACAGTAGCTGCGGCGCCACCGGCCAAGTCACGGTGACGGTGAATCCGGTGCCCGTGGCCGATGCGGGCGCCGCCACGCGCAGTACTTGTACGGGCGTGCCAATTAGCCTAGGTGCCGCGCCCGTGGCGGGCCTCACCTACAGCTGGAGCCCGGCCACCGGTCTGAGCAGCAGCAGTGTGGCCAACCCCACCCTCACACTTCCGAATACCACTACGGCAGCTGTCACTCAATCCTATACTCTCACTGTGACCAACGCCGTGGGTTGCACCAGCACGAGCACCGTGGCCGTGACCGTGCTGCCGGCGCTAGTACCAGGCACCATTGGCGCCGACCAAACGGTATGCCTAGGGTCGGCCCCCGCGCCCCTCACAAGCACGGCAGAGGCGAGCGGCGGCACCGGCACCTTTGCCTACCAGTGGCAGGCCTCGGCCGATAATGCGACTTGGGCAGCGGTGGCAGGCGCTACCAATACCACCTACTCGCCCGGCCCGGTGACAACGCTGCTGTACTACCGGCGCGTTGCAACCGATGCCTGCGGCACTGTCATTTCGAACGTAGTGGCGGTGCGGCCGCAGGCGCCAGTGGTGGCGGGTGTGGCGCTGCCCACCCCGGCTGCGCAGTGCGCGGGCACGGCCATCACCTTCACGCCGGTGCCCACCAACGCCGGCACCACCCCTTCCTATCACTGGTTTGTCAATAATACATTGGTAGCCAGTAGTGCTACCTTCACCAGCTCAACCCTTGCCAACGGCGACCTAGTACGCGTGGAACTGACGCCCACCGCCAACTTCTGCGCTACCGGCCAGCCCGCAGCTACCGCCACTGTCAGCCTGATACCAATAGCGCTGCCCACAGCGGCGATAAGCGTGCGAACGGCGCTACCAGCGTGCGCCGGGGCACCGGTTACGTTCCGGGCCGATAATGTGACTAACCTTGGCACTGGCACGCAGTACCAGTGGCAGGTAGATGGCACGGCCGTGGGCGGAGTTCAAACTACCTCGGCGGGTACTATATTCACTAGCAGCACCTTGCGCGATGGCCAGGCAGTCTCGCTAGTTGTGCGCACCACTACCGCATGCGGGCCGGTTACGGTTGTTTCCAATGCTATCACGGTGGCTATCAACCCCACGCCTCATGTAGAGGCTGGGCCCAACAAGACTATCATGGAGGGCGAACAGGTACAGCTCGAAGGCTCGGCCGATGGCACCTACCCGGTGACCTGGGCGCCTGCCCTAGGGCTCACGATTGCCAGCAATCCACTACGGCCCGTAGCCGCGCCAGCCGTCACGACGACCTACACCCTCTCGGCCCAACTAGGTGACTGCACTGGCCAAAGCTCGGTGACTGTGACCGTAACACCGCGCCTACGCATTCCTAACGCGCTCAGCCCTAATGGCGATGGCAACGATGACACCTGGGAAATCGCTAATATCGGCGAGTATCCCGGCAACCACGTGCTCGTCTTCAACCGCTGGGGCAACAAGATTTTTGAAACCTCAGGTTACCGCCGCGGCAATGAGTGGAACGGCAACATTAGCGGGCAGCCGGCCCCGGTGGGCACTTACTACTACGTTATCACGCTGGGCAATGGTAAGTCGTACAGCGGCCCGCTCACAGTAGTGTACTAAGCGCTGGCAGCCAGCATCCGAGGATAACTGGCCGCACCTAGAGGCAAGCGCTATTCCCTTCGCAGCCACGACCTATCGCTTCCCTTTAAGCTCAAGTAAAAAGGCAGATTACTAAGCCATAACCGCTTCTGGTAATACCATGCCCTCCGACTGCTGTAGCCAGCCGCCCTATCGCGCGGCTGGCTTTTTGTCTAATTAATGTTGTTGCAGCAACTAGCTACCCGCACCCCCTAGGGCATGAAATTGGCCTCAATCGGACTTTAAATAAATAGCCTATTCAGCAGTTGCGAGCGGGTGCTCTGGGCCAGCATTATAGCTTAGGCAGCGGGCAGGCCTTTATTTTGCAGAGCCTTTGCCTGCTTTGTTGTCGTCTATGAAAGTCATTCTCTTGTTTTGCGCACTTGCATAGTCGGCCACGGCCCAACGGCTCGTGGTCACCATGCCCCCATCACTCACCATGTGGGACTGAAAAGGCTCCGCTTTACGCCGGCTATCATGACACTCTGCGCGGCTCCAATCTGTTTTTTCTCAGCTAATCGGAAGCCAGTTTAATAGGGCAGGCCGGCCCATCGTCAAGCGCGAAGGATTCTTTCATTTAACTCAGACGCAGCTCCTTACTAGCTAGACCCAAAGGACACCGCATCCCTGACTCCCTACCCTCAGGCGCAATACATCACCTACTAGGAAGTGATGAAGGTGACGCTACTCATTTATCCGCTACCCAATGGCTTAGGCTAGGTCTTGGCACTCATTTAGGCCACCACCCTACTTACCCTACTCTTGTCTCATCTTCGCCCAGTGGCCAATTCTTCTCGTTTTTCTATGCCGCCGGTGCCGGCGGTCTTATTGGCTATTTTAAGTGTGCAGGCCGGTGCAGCTATTGCTAAAGGGCTTTTTCCGGTGGTGGGCGCGGTGGGCACTGCTAGCCTACGTATTGGTCTGGCTGCCGTGATGCTCTTTGTAACCGTGCGGCCTAAGCTTCGGCAACTAAGTGCGGCACAGTGGCGAGCAGTAGTACCCTATGGCGTGGCCCTAGGTGCCATGAATGGCTTGTTCTACTGCGCACTGGCACGGATACCGCTGGGGCTAGGCGTCACGCTAGAGTTTGTGGGGCCGCTGCTGGTGGCCCTAGCCGGCTCGCGCCGGGTACTCGATGTAGCTTGGGCCGTGCTCGCTGCGGTGGGCATTGCACTTATTGCGCCTTGGCACGGGCAGGGTATCGACTTGGTAGGCATGCTTTTCGCGCTAGCGGCGGGCGGGTGCTGGGCCGTGTACATTGTACTGGGTGGGCGCGTAGCTCAGGTGCTGCCTGGTAATACCGCCGTAGCCGTGGGTATGCTGTTTGCCACGGTGGCCGTGCTGCCGTTTGGGCTAGCTGGGGGCCAACTGCGCCTGCTCACGCCGGGCCTACTAGCGGCGGGGGCGGCCCTAGCCTTGCTGTCAAGCGCCTTGCCCTTCACCCTAGAGATGCAGGCCCTTAAGCGCTTACCCACGCGCACCTTCAGCATTCTGATGAGCATCGAGCCAGCTGCCGCTGCGCTGTGCGGCTGGCTGTTCTTACACGAGCGCCTCACCACGGGCCAATGGGTAGCCGTGGGCTTAGTAGTAATAGCAAGTGCCGGCTCGACCCTAACGGCCCGCTCGGCCGTGGCAGCCGTAGGCGGCGAGTAGCCTCCCTGGGCGGGCTACTGCCCGACTGGCCGGTAGCTGCGCACAAAAGCCAGCTGGGCATCGGTTTCGGGCGAGCGCGGGGCGCGGTCGCGCTTAGCCACTGTTTGCCACTCGTGGGCGATGTAGGCGAGCGCTTCGGCCCCACTTAGGCCGTGGGCCTGCACCAAGTGGCAGCCCACCACGGTGCCCGTGCGCCCAATGCCACCCCAGCAGTGCACGGCCGCGCGCCGGCCCGCGGCCGCACTCGCCGCTAGGCCAGCCAATGCATCTTGCAGGCACTGAGCTGAAGGCAGGTCGAGGTCGCGAATGGGCAGGCGATGGTAGCGAATATCGGCGGGGTTGAGCCCGGCGTGGGCGGCCCGCTCGTGCAGCAACGCCTCGTAGGGTACAAGCTCGCTGGGCTCGGTCAGGTCATAAAAATCGCGAATACCGGCTTCCAACAGGGCATCTAGCTTCGGAATGGCTTCGGCGGGCGTGGGGGCACCGGGGTATTCGCAGGCCAGCAAGGTAGGCGTAGCCCAGTAGGAGTTGGGCAGCGGGCGGGGTGGTAACTGGGGCATAGTCTAGAAGGGAGTTAGAGTTGGAGCGAGTTGCTTTTTCGGGTGGCAAGCTACTGTGGCCCGCTCAGCCTGCTTGCTAGGTCTTCGATATCGGCGCGGCGGGCCAGCACGCCCAGCCACTCTGCCGGAATAGCTGCCTCGCCATAAGCCAACCCAGCTAAGCCACCGGCCACTGCGCCGGTCGTATCGGTGTCCTCGCCTAGGTTCACGGCGGCTAGCACGGTGGCTGCATAGGTGTCGTGCGTGAGCATGCACCAAAGCGCCGCTTCTAGGGTGTGCACTACGTAGCCAGAAGACTTGATTTCATCTTCTTGATAAGCAGTAAGTGGTTTGATATTAAACTCGCCGTAAGGATTTTCTAAGATTCGATGGAACTGACGCAGTTCTAATTCTGAGCCAATACCCGCCGTTTTAAAAAAGCTGTTTGTCTCTTTCTGCATGGCAGTATACGCTTCATGCTTCCCTAGGCCTAGTAGTAGCTGCCGAGCTACTTCCAAGTAGATAAAGCAGGCTATCACAGACCTAATGTGCCCGTGAGTTATACTCGACATCTCGCGCGTGGCCCTAAACCGTTCAGTTAGTGTCCAGTCTTTGATTATGAATGCCAAAGGCAGGATTCGCATCAGAGAGCCATTTCCATTACTATACTCATCGGTGCCACCAGCTTGCTGTGGGTTTGCTCCTCGGCGCAGCCGCTGCAAAGCCTCAGCTGTCGCAATGCCAATATCAAACACTCGGCCATGCGCAGTCCAGTACGCTTCATCCTGCCAGCGCACAAAGCGCTGAGCTGCGTCAGCTACATCGTAGCCAACTGTAGCCAGTGTTTCGGCCAAGCAGAATGTCAGCGAAGAATCGTCGGACCAAGTACCGGGGGGCTGGTGGTGAGTACCATAGCCGCGCATATCAGTTACGGGGTCGCGACGACGCGCCTCGCGGCCGATGAATTCGACGGGCACCCCTAGGGCATCGCCCACGGCCAAACCTAGGAGCGCAGCGCGGGCGGCAGGTAACAGAGTTGTTGACATAAAAAACGGTTTGCCACTATGGCGCGTTTATTGTTCAACAAAGGAAGGAATTGGCAGCCATAAGCTGGGGCTTTTTGGCGCGTTGCGGGGCTAGCGTAGCACTGTGCTTACTGACCCTAAAGTGAGGGGATTATTCCCGTCGTTTGTCGGCACTATTCTGGCCTCTGGCGGCGTTTTCATCGTACATAGTGCTAGGTTGGTTGCTGCCTCCTACATTTGGCTTCTTCATACTATTATTCTTTCTAGATGCTTTCCTCCCGTTTTAAAATTGGTATGTACGCGGGTATGGTCGGGGCCGTGTTTGGACTGGCCTCCTACCGCTTTTACCGGCACAATGACCCCACAGCGCTGCCCACTAAGGAGCAGGTGCTAGTGGGTACGCTGGTGCAGGGCCTGTCTTCGGCCCACTACCAGCCCGAGCGCATCGACGATGCGTTCAGCAAGCGGGTATTTGACTTATATCTCAAGCGCATCGACTACCGCAAGAAATTCTTGACGCAAGCCGATGTGACGCAGCTCCGCCAGTACGAAACCAAGATTGACGACGAAACCAAGGCTGGTACGCACGGATTTCTGGATTTGAGCACCAAGCTCATTGCTGAGCGCACCAAGCAGGTGCAGGAGCTCACGCACCAGATTCTAGCTCAGCCGTTCACATTCGACGCCGATGAGACGTTTCAAACCGACTTCGAAAAGGCTACCTTCCCGCTCAATGCTGCCGACCAGCGTGAGCAGTGGCGCAAGCTGCTGAAGTATGAGACCATGACGCGCGTGGCCGAAATGATGGACGAGCAGGACAAGCGTCATGACCGCGCCAAAACTGCCAGCCAAGCCAAAGAGCCTGCTACTGCTGAGCCCGACCGCACCCCCGCTCAAATGGAGGTAGAGGCCCGCAAACGTGTGCAGAAGTATTACGACGAGCAGTTTGCTGACTTGCCCGACGCCAATACGACGCTGGCCAACTACGCCAACACTATTGCCAATACCTACGACCCGCACACGGAGTACTTCGCGCCCAAGGATAAAGAAGAGTTCGATTACCAGCTCACGGGTCGCATGGAAGGCATCGGGGCTATTCTGCGCGAGAAGGACGGCTTAATTTACATTGAGGAGGTAGTACCTGGTTCGGCTTCGTTCCGTCAAGGCCAACTCAAGAAAGGTGATGCCATTCTACGCGTAGCGCAGGGCCCGGCCGAACCCGTTAGCATTGAGGGCTGGCACACCAACAAGGCGGTAACACTTATTCGCGGCAAGAAGGGCACTGAAGTGCGCCTGACGGTGAAAAAGCCCGACGGCTCGACTAAGGTCATTCCTATCATCCGCGATGTGGTAGTCAACGAAGAGACCTATGCTCAGTCGGCCGTTATTAACGACCCGAGCGGTAAGAAAATCGGCTACCTGCGTCTGCCCGGCTTCTACGCTGACTTCAACAACAATGGCGGGCGTTCATCGGCCGACGATGTGAAGAAGGAACTAGCCAAGCTCAATGCTGAGGGTGTACAAGGTGTAGTGTTTGACTTGCGCGAAAACGGTGGCGGTTCGCTAACCGATGCCGTTGAGATGGCCGGCCTGTTCATGCCTAGTGGCCCCATGGTGCAGGTGCACTCGAGCCAAGGCATGACCCAGGTGCTTAATGATAAAGACCCTCGCGTGCAGTACAGCGGCCCGCTCGTAGTGCTCGTAAATAAGCACAGTGCTTCGGCTTCTGAGATTTTGGCTGCTGCCATCCAGGACTATAAGCGTGGTGTTATTATGGGCACCACCAGCACTTATGGCAAAGGCACCGTGCAGCGTGTAGTAGACCTAGACGAGACGCTGCCTGCCGAGTTGAACTCGCTCAAGCCCTTCGGCTCGCTCAAGTTCACAATGCAGAAGTTTTACCGCGTAACTGGTGCCTCGACCCAGTTTAAGGGTGTGGCTTCCGATATCGTGCTGCCAGACATTTATTCGTACCTCGACCAAGGCGAAAAAGAGTCTGATTATCCGCTGAAATGGGATGAGATTAAGCCCGCCTCTTTCCGCGCCTGGGACCAGCAGCCCAACTACACTAAGCTCGAAGCTAACAGCAAAGCTCGTGTAGCAGCCAGCCCCAGCTTCAAGCAGATGACCGAGCTAGTGCAGACCCTGCGCAAGCGTAAAGACGAAAACATTGTATCGCTGAAACTCAGCTCTTACCGCGCCGAGCAGCAGGCCCTCAAGGCAGTATCGGACAAGTATGAGACCATCCAGAAAACGGCTACTCCGCTCGTTATCAAACCTCTGGTGGCTGACACGAAGACCCTGGCTGGCGATTCAGTTAAAATCAACCGCTCGATGCGCTTCACGCGCGGCCTGAATAAGGACATCACCCTAGGTGAAGCCGTGAACGTACTGAAGGACCAGATGTAAGTCAATTGGTTTTGTTTTAAGGAAGCCCCTAGGCTGTAGCCTAGGGGCTTTTTTATGCCCCATCTAGGCTAGCATCATCGTCGTTACACTTAGTAGCTTCTGCGGCTTTAGCTAATTGTTTTGACTAACCTTCCTACTAAAAACCCTTACTAATCATGGCAGCAAATAGCAGTCAAAAAATATTTTTATTAGCTTTTGCAAGCATTACACATAACTAGCTAATTACCAACAATAATTACCAACTAATGGGATTACAAAAAACTTTAGCAAATAGCAACTAAAAATCTTGGCTATTGGTTTATCTGGTATGACTACGAAAACCGAAGCCCGCATTATTCCGCTCATCCCCACCGAGCCTTACCAGGCTCCGATGACCGTGGCAGCTGCCGAAGCCGTGCTCACGCCCGAAGAGCAGGAGCAGCAACGCCTTGCCGACGAAAACTGGCGTCGCTCTATTCCGGCGCAAGTGTTTCTCAATTACTTCTTTGCCATCAACTATCACTTGCAGGACGGCGAAGGTCCGCTGGGTGGCCTAGGTCACCTACCCTACTTCCGCCAGCACCAAGCCGAGCTCACCGACACTGATGTGACGGCGCTCACCAAGCTGCTGCATACCTGCTGGAGCACCGAGTACGCCCTGCGTGCCACCGCCGAGCTCGGCGATGACAACTTCCTGCGCAATGCTTTGCACTGGACTTTCCCGCAGGCCTACCATACCATTCTATCAGGCTTACAAGCCTTCCTCTATACTACCGGCGTACGCTCCAACAACGGTCAGGTTATTCGCCGCGAGGTAGGACGCCTTGTTGTGAAGAATGCGTATCCGCGTCCAGTATCGTTCTACGCGGCGGGGGCTTACGGCGACTTCTCTATTCACCGCCTGCCGCTGGCTGGCTATAAGGCTGGCCTACATATCGCCTCGCAGGAGATTGACGCCCAGGCCCAAATTGGGCAGTTCTTGCGCACCACGCGCAAGCAGAAGGCCATCAGCACGCGCCAGCAGGTGCAGGCCAACCCTAACACGGCTATCCGCAGCCAGAAGACTGGCCGCCCGCTCGATAAGTGGACCGCCGCCCATTGGCAGCAGATTACTTGGCGCCTAGGCTACACTACCATCTTCGACTTGCTAGGTCGCCTGCGCATTTCGCAGAGCAGCCGCGAGATTGAGCGTTACGTAGAAGCCGATATCGACTTCCGTCTGTTCCACAGCTCGTTGCTTAATATCGTGAGCTACCTCAATGGCGTGCACGAGACCTACGTGGCTAAGGCCCTAGGTCTGGAGCGCTACGAGCAGTTGGTGCGCGAGCTACCCACGCACTTGCAAGGTGGCTTTGTGCAGGAGCGCCTGCGTACGCGGGTGCAGCCCACGTTGCTCGGCGCTGAGCCCGAGCGCGAGTTTAAGATGGCTGCGTAATGCCTGAGCTACGGATTCATCTGATTTTTCCGATGAACCTGATTTTGTAACCGAATAGTAAGCCGCTCCTCTTCGGAGCGGCTTTTTTCGTACCGTACTTTTGCACTTCATTTTTACTAACTCCACCACGGAGCGGCCTGCGGCTAGCAGGCTGGTTTTTGGGCAGAATCGGTCGTAAACCCGGTTCATCCGAAAAAGCTGACGAACCCGTGGTTCAGACAACCTATGCACCATCTTAGTGAACAAGAGCAATTGCGCCGCCAGAAGCTGACGCAACTGCAAGAGCTTGGCGTTGAGCCATACCCATCGGAGTTGTTCGATGTGAATTTCTCCGCGCAGGAGATTCTCGACAACTATCGCCCCGAGCTCAACAACTTCCAGGAAGTATCGCTGGCCGGCCGCCTCATGTCATCGCGCGTAATGGGCAAGGCCTCGTTTGCCGAGCTCATGGACTCGTCGGGCCGCATTCAGCTCTACATCAACCGCGATGAAATTTGCCCTGGCGAAGACAAGACGCTGTATAACACGGTATTCAAGAAGCTACTCGACCTAGGCGACTTCATCGGTGTGAAAGGCCACGTGTTCACCACGCAGGTAGGCGAAATCTCGGTGCACGTGACCGAGCTGAAACTGCTAGCCAAGTCGCTGCGCCCACTGCCAGTCGTTAAAACTAAGAAAGATGAGGTGACTGGCGAGGAAGTCGTGTATGACTCCTTCTCGGACCCCGAGCAGCGCTACCGCCAGCGCTACGTAGACCTCGTGGTGAACCCGCACGTGCGCGAGACGTTCATCAAGCGCACGCAGCTGGTGCAGGCCATGCGCAATTACTTGAATGACAAAGGCTACCTAGAAGTAGAAACGCCCATCTTGCAGCCCCTGTACGGCGGCGCGGCGGCGCGCCCCTTCAAGACGCACCACAACACGCTGGACATGACGCTATACCTGCGCATTGCCAACGAGCTGTACCTCAAGCGCCTTATCGTGGGTGGCTTCGATGGCGTGTACGAGTTCTCGAAGGACTTCCGCAACGAAGGCATGTCGCGCTTCCACAACCCTGAGTTCACGCAGATGGAGCTCTACGTAGCCTACAAAGACTACGCCTGGATGATGGACCTAGTGGAAGAAATGGTAGAGCGCGTAGCCCTACAGTTGCACGGCAAAACCGAGGTGCAGGTGGGCGATAACCTCATCAACTTCCAGCGGCCCTGGCAGCGCTACACCATGTTCGAGGCCATCGAGAAGTACACTGGCGTGGCCATCGGCGAGATGGACGAGGCTGCCCTCCGCGAAACTGCCACCAAGCTGCACGTAGAGCTCGACCCCAGCATGGGCAAAGCTAAAATCATTGATGAGATATTTGGCGAGCACGTCGAGCCCAAGCTCATCCAGCCTACCTTCATCACCGACTACCCCGTCGAGATGTCGCCGCTGGCCAAAAAGCACCGCGACCGCCCCGGCCTCGTGGAGCGCTTCGAAGCCATTTGCAATGGCAAAGAAATTTGCAATGCCTTCTCGGAGCTGAATGACCCTATCGACCAGCGTCAGCGCTTCGAGGACCAGCTAGAGCTAGGCAAGCGCGGCGACACAGAGGCGATGGTGCTCGACGACGACTTCCTACGCGCCCTTGAGTACGGCATGCCGCCTACGGCCGGCCTAGGTATCGGCATCGACCGCCTAAGCATGATTATGACTAACTCGCCTTCTATTCAGGAGGTGCTCTTCTTCCCGCAGATGCGGCCTGAAGCCCTGTAGCACAAAGAGTATTGCCGTTCGCATTTGCCTGGCTGTGCAAATGCGAACGGCAATACTCTTCGTACAAATTGCCTTAAAAATCGAAAAGCCCGGCACTGTGAGAGTACCGGGCTTTTCTTTGAAACAGCTAACCTAATCTAAACCAAAGCTTGTTGGCAGAAGCTTGCGATGGATTATCTGATTTTACGACTGGCATGTTAAACCACTTACCAGCAGAAGCTCCTATAATCGGCAATTTTACGACCAACGTCCTAAGGTTTGAAACTTAAGCCGTTTGCATAGTCTTTAACGGCGTGCTGCTAGTGGGGTTACAAAGACAGCAAAAATATTTCAATTATTTTCGCAGGCACTTACTAACTACCTGTTACACAATACCTCGGTGGCGGCCATCGCTGCCATCGCCATCGTAGTCCAGGGTATTGTCATCGGCGGTATAATCGTCGCCGCCTATCGAGCGGCCATTACCGGTGGCCGAGGTAGTAAGGTCGCCGGGCTCGGCTTGCTCACGATTGCTCATCGAGTTGAAAAGCGCATCGGCTGCATTGCGGTCTTCGCTTACTGCAGCGTCGGGGTTGGTGTGGGGCTGGCCTTGTAGCTTGCCTAGGGTGTCTTGCACGAGTTTGCCGAGGCTGCCGCCCCACTTGCTCGCCGATTCGCGTAGGCTTTTGCGGGCATCCTCGCCGGTTTCGGGGGCTAGCAGCAGGCCCGCTACAATGCCGGCCGTAGCGCCCGCCAGCAGCGAAACAATAACTTTTCCATTGTCCTTTGGCATGGGTGAAAGAGGTAAAAGGGTGAGTAAGAAGAGAAAGCTAAAGTAGCAGGCTAACGGTGAAGAAGCCTCAGAGGTTGAGACATAACACAAAAAACCCTGTACCAACCGGCACAGGGTTTTATATTATCACTAACTAAGGCCTATTGGCTTAGCTAACGGCATTTTTAGCAGCATCAGCGCCTTTATCGGCAGCGTCTTTTGCTTTGTCAGCGCCTTCGTTCACGGCATCTTTTGCTTTGCTGGCCAAGTCATCACCTTTACCCGTGAGGTCGTTGATGATTTTGGTTACTTCAGCTTTGCCTTTGCCCAGCTTGTCTTGCAGCTTGCCGAGTAGCTCGTCGCCTTTGCCTTCAACATAGGTTAGGTCCTCATCGGTCAGCTGTGCGTACTGCTGCTTCAGTTTGCCTTTGATGTCATCCCAGTTGCCTTTGATGTTGAGGCTGCCACCAGCACCCAGAATGCCGAGGTCTTCGAGCTTTTCCGACAGACCTTTGAACTTCGTTTCGAGGTCTGCGCTGTATTGCTTATACTGGTCGCCCAGCTTATTGCTATAGTCTTTCGCGGCGCCTTTCCAGTTCTCGAGGGTTACCGAACCTTTATCGGGAGCCAGCAAGATGCCAGCCAGGATACCGGCGCTAGCACCAGCTAGGGCGGCGAGAACAATTTTGCCTGCGTTGTTATCTTCTTCGCGGTACGACATGGGAAGTTAAAAAAGGTGATAAGGTGTTTTGAGAGGCACAAGGTAAGGGGTCCCTGCACCCGTTGGTAGGCAGCTATACGGGGCCAACCCAGAGGGGTTGGGCGGCACTGGCAAATTTTCGGCGGAAATAGCCATTTCACTACTCCGCCATTACTTTGCCTTCACTTATGGCACATTTATTCCGCGCTAGCACCCTAGGCCTGCTGGCTACTACCTTGTTAGCCCTTGGCTGCCAGCGCCCAGCGGCTCAGGCTCCGCCGCCCGTCGCCGATTGCATCGACCCAGCCCGCGTTAACCCCAACGGTATTTGCACGATGGACTATGCTCCGGTATGCGGCTGCGATGGCAAAACTTACTCTAACCCGTGCGTGGCCCGCAATGCTGGGGTACGCACCTTCACGCAGGGCCCCTGCCCTACCACCCGCCCCTAAGTTCTTCCACGCTTATGTCTACTCCTAAAAACTACTTTCGTAATCCGCAACCTTTTCGCGTACCCACTACCGATGGCAAGCTCATCGAGGAGCACGTGGGCTTAGCCAGCACTGGCACCGGGCAGTATAGCCTGGCCCACATGGTGGCGCCGCCGCAGTGGAGCGAGCCGCACCAGCGCCCCGAGTTTGACGAGATAACCATTGTGGTGCGCGGGCGCAAGCGCTTCGAAATTGATGGCGATGTAGTGGAGCTAGGAGCTGGCGAGTCGCTGCTGATTCGGGCTGGCGCCCGGGTGCGGTATTCTAATCCCTTCGATGCCGAATGCGAATATTGGTCGGTATGTGTACCTGCTTTTAGCCCAGCTACCGTACACCGGGAAGAATAAGCGCCTCCTTAGGCTACTCCCGCATGACTACTACGCTCGCTTCCTATCCTTTTCTGAACATTTTACTGCACACCAGCACCCGCAATGTGCTAGAAACCCAGTGGCTAGGCTTTGCCGGGAGCGCAGACATTCGCAGTGCTCTCACAGAGGCGCTGCGGTTAGCGCGGCTGCACCACATAACGGGCTGGGTAGCCGACGACCGCCACCTAGGAGCCGTGCGCCCCAAAGATTTAGAGTGGGCGCACCAAGCTATCCTGGTTCCGCTGTCTGAACTAGGGCTAGTGCGCTTTGCGCACCTAGAATCAGAAGAGGTTCTAAACCGCCTTACTATCAATGGCATGTACCAAACGGCCGTGCCGGGCCTGAACTACGAGTTCCGGCACTTCACGTCGCCAATTGAAGCCCGGGCCTGGGTTATCGGCTAGTAGCAATAGCCAGTTACCTCGTATTAGCAATTGATGGGGCTAGGTTCTACTACCAAGTTACGTGCTGGGCTGGCAGCCTTGGCTTTGCCCCATTGCATTACTTTCTCCCCCACTAACACCACGGCTAGCAGTACACTCGGTGCCCATACAGGTAGCGTCACCCAAAGCCACGACCAATTGCTTACTACAGGCACCTTCAGAAGCTTAAGAGTAGGCAGCGTCATCACCAGGCATTGGAACACCAGCACGATAGCACAGCCATTGAGGCGAAACTTATAAACGGTAGCGTCGGGCTGGGCGGAGGTGGGATGAGATAGAGCTTGCACGGGCCAGAACAATTAGTAGAGAGGAGGCTATTACGGCAGCCAAATTAATACAAATAATCCTATTGCTACAAGCTTTTTATAGCCTACTTATTTAGCTCTATCAAACGCTTGATAATTGCTGATAAATATTGCAAGCTTCTACAGAAAAAATACAGTTTGCAATCAGTTTAATGCTTAATAAAATGCTACAAGCTCTATCGTAAATGCCACTTGCGCTACAAACTGCATTGGTCAACTTAGCAAATTTCAAACGCAACTGTCCAACTTACAATTTGCTTATTTTATCTAAAGCCCCTCACTTTTTTTTACAATTTTTATAACATCCGCGCGCTTAGTGTCAGCCCTTCTTAATTTATATCAATCTGCCTAGGGGGCTATAGCTCGAAAACAGGCTCACAACTCAAGTCACAGTAACACTACTATACTTCTTTTGCGCAGCTGGCCCCGTTAAAAATCCTACTATATGTGGTTATTTAGCAACCCTATTCTTTCCTTTTGCCTGTTTCTCCTACTCCATGCGCAAGTCCTCCCCCTTGCTAATGGCCTTTCTCTTGCTAGCAGCCTGTACGCCTAAGGCATATAATTTGGCTAGCTATACTCTGAAAGACCAACGTTTTTGCGTGCCAGCCAGAGCCATACCCGGCATGGGCACCCCAAGCCATTTAGAGGGCTTGGATGTCGAAATTGGGCGCCGCCCCCTCAATGCCGGCGAGGGCGTGTTCTTGGCTAGTTACGAGAAGCCACGCAATGCCCCTGAGGCTGCCTACCGCTTGTCACTTCTCACTTACACGTACCAGGCGGCCGACAGCTACACTAGCGTGAGCTATACCCTCGACTTGCGCGGCAAGCTCACTCGCCTACCTAGCGGGGGGTTTACGGGCCGATTTTATGGCACGCTGCCACCCGCTACCGGCCAGCAAGGCAGCGTGCGGGGCAGCTTTAAGGTAGCTGCCCCCAAGCACCGTAAGCGCTAGCCTCCGGCACCTAGCATTTATAGCTACCTAGGCCACTGCCGCGGGCGAATACCAGATTGGCCCAGGATGATGGTGCTGTAGCAACAGGTGAAGGTCGTCGAGGCGACGGGCCACGGGCTTTAGTACCCCAGCGGGCACGGGCGCCTTAGTCCCAAATTCGGCCAGCAAGTAATGTACTAGCACGTGCAGCTGCTGCAATTCTCCTGCAAACAAGGTTTGAAGCCACTGCCAGCGGTCGTGCGCCGTCACTTTTTGGTGCGTCAGGCAAATATGCCGAATGATAATTAGCTCGCTGACCAGTCCGGCAAGCTGCGTCAACAATTGCCGCTCATCGCCGCTAAAGCTGCGCGGCTCGTTGCCTATCACGCACAGCGTACCGATGAGATGGCGAATAGGTGTGCGTAGCGGTACCCCAGCGTAGAACTGCAGATTCTTGGCCTGAGCTGCCGCCGATGCCATTGGGGTCAGGCGTTGCAGCTGGTCGGCCCGAGTTAGGTTAGTAAATATCAGTGGCATGCGCTGGCTGACGACCATAGCGCAGATGGCCTCTTCGCGGGGCTGCTGCTGCAGCCCCGGCAACCCCTGATTTGCTTTGTAAGCTACTTCCTGTGCATCGACCAGCGCAATCAAGGAAATAGGTAGGCTGAAAAGCTGGGCAGCAAGCCGAACTAGTTCGTCGAACACGGGCTCCTGCTGCGCTGGCATTACATCATATTGAAGCAGTGCTTGTAAGCGTTCTGCTTCATTGGGGGAACCGGCTAGGGCGGCGGCAAGTGGCATCATAACAGGGCATGGAAAAGAATAATAAAAAGAGTAATAAATCCAACTTCGGCAATAGCATGTTTATATTTCTAATACACACAAAGTTAACTTGCCAAATGTTCGCACATTTTTCGATTATGTTATTTCCCTTTCTGATTTTAGTTCTACAATAACGCCTTACGTTTTAGTCATTGGCGCTGCTGGCCGTGCTGCTGAAGGACAACAGCGACTTAGCCAAGGGCTTTGCTTAGCTTGGTACCTAGGCGAAGTACTCCTCCAAAATGGCCGTTACTTTCTCGCGCGTTAATGGCTTGTTGAGAAAGCTGGCAATAGGTAACGCTTGGGCCCGAGCTAAGTCGCGCTCGTGCAGCGAAGTGGTCAGCATCACGATAACTGGGGAGTGGTGATGCGCTTGCGCCTGTTGGGTGTAGGTTTCGAGAAAAGCCAACCCATTCATAATGGGCATGTTCATGTCGAGCAGAATGAGCTGCGGGCAGGTCTCGGCCACCTCACGGCCGCAGGTTTGGTGCAAGATGCGTAGAGCTTCCATCCCATTTTCAGCCACTAGCAGCTGCTCAGCAACACCCATTGTTTGAAGCAATAGCTTGTTCAGAAAGTTAGTGGTTGCATCGTCGTCCACGAGTAACACACTGGCTAGTTTAGGCATAGCAATGGAAAGCGCGGGCCGCATGGCGGCCCGCGAGATAAGCTCAATGAGTTTAGGCTGGAAATACCACAGTGAAAGTTGTGCCCTCGCCGAGTTGGCTTTCGACGGCGATAGTACCGCCCCCATTTTCGACGAGGCGCTTCACAAGATAGAGGCCCACGCCAGTACCTTCGACGTGGGTATGCAGGCGCTGAAACAAGCCAAAAAGCCGCCTTTGCTGCGTGGCGCTCAGCCCGAGACCATAGTCCTGCACCGTTAGCACCACAGCGTGGGGCGCCTGCTCGGCCCGCACCTGCACTACTGAGGGGCGGGCGGGGTCGCGGTACTTGAAGGCGTTACTAAGGAGGTTATACACAATGCTGCGCGCATTCTTGGGGGCAAACCGCACCACTAGGGCTGGGTCGATAGCTACTGTGAGCTGGGCGGTGGCGGCTTCGGCGTGCAGGTCTAGCAGCACCTCCTGCACCAGGGCCGCCAGGGGCACGGCCTCGGGGGGGCCGGCGTGCACCAGCTGCAACTTGGTGAGGTCGGTGAGCTGGGCAATGGTGAAGCGGAAGCGCTCGACCGTAGTGCCTAGCAGATGCAGTAGCTGCCCCACCAGCGGCTCTTGCTGTACTGCGGACGGCAGGTGCTCGCGCAAAGCTAGTAGAATGGACTCTATATTGGTAATCGGGGCCTTGAGGTCATGAGAGGCCGTGTACACGAAGGTATCGAGGTCGGCGTTGGTATGGGTGAGGCGAGTGTTTGCCTTGCTAAGCTCCACATTGGTAGCCGTCAGCTCTTCGTTGATAACGGCCAGTTTTTCGTTGAGGTCCTGCACCTGGCGGCGGGCGCGCACTTGGTCGGTTACTTCCGTAGCCACCACCGTCACGGCCGTAATCTGTGCAGAGTCTTCGCGCAGTGGCTGGTACACAAAGTTCCAGTACACAAGGTCGCGGCGGCCCTGGCGGTTGATGTAGGAAGGCAGCTCATGGGCCACGAAAGGCTCGCCAGTGGCCATTACGCCATCTAGCAAGGCTTCGAAGCCCTGGCCGGCCGCTTCGGGCAGCAGCTTGAACAGCGGAGTACCTAGGGCCTGCGCTGGGGTGCGCCCCCAAATAGCGCATACGGCAGGATTGGCAAACTCAATTACGTACTGCGGGCCGCGGAAAATGGCGATGGCTACCGGGGCTTGCTCAAACAGCTCCTGAAGCTGCCCCTGCTGAGCTTCGTGCTGCTGCTTGGCCACTACGCCCTCCGTTACATCGTAGGCGAAGATGCTGATACCCACAATTTCGCCGGCTTCGCGGTAGGCCGAGTAGGCGAAATTGAGGTAAAGAAGCTGTGATTGTCCGTCGGGCCGTTTTAACCAGACGGGCACTTCGTAGCCGTAGTACGGCTCGCCCGTGGCATACACGCCATCTAACGATTCGCCTAATCCTTGCGCAATGGTTTCGGGGAATACCTCGGCAATGGTTCTACCTACCAGAGTGCGGCCGGGGAACAGCCGCTCGTAGGCCCGGTTGTAAAATAAGAACCGGTGCTCGGGCCCGCGCAGAATGCAAACGGCCGCCGTTGTTTGGGTCAGGATTTGGAAGAAGCCCTCGCGCTCCTGGGCTAGCTGCCTGATGCGCTCTTGCACGCGGGCTTCTAGCTCATGGTTGAGGGTCTGCAATTCTTGCTGGGTTAGGGTCAGGGCCGTGTTGGCCAGCAGATATTCCTCGTTGCTGGCGCGCAGTTCTTCATTGATAGCCGCCAGCTCCTCATTAAGGTCTTGCACTTGCTGGCGTGCCTGCACCTGGGACGTTACCTCGTAGGCAAATACCAGAATGCCATCGATTTCACCCGCCAGGCTATGGCGCGCTTGGTAGATAAAGTTGTAGTAGCGCTGCTCTAGGTCGGCATGGCCCTCGTTGCGATGGTCGAGCTGCACCAGCATCTCCGAGGCGTAGAACGTTTCGCCGGTTTGGTACACGCGGTCGAGCAGGCCAAAGATTGGCTGGCCGGCTAGCTCCGGCATGGCCTCGGCAATGGGCTGGCCCACCAGCGGCCGCGTGCCTACCAGCGCTTGGTACGGCGGGTTCACAAACTGAAACGTGTGCGCGGGGCCGTCAAGAATGCAAATCATGGCCGGCGCCTGCTCAAACATATTGTAGAGTTGCTGGCGCTGGCGCTCAGCTTCGTGGCGGGCGGCCTGCTCGCGAGCTTGGCTTTCGCGCAGCGCCTGCTCGACGGCCGAGCGGGGCTGGTCGTTGGTGTCAGTGAAGCTGACAACCAGCAGCGCCCCCTGGCGCTGAGCTGCGAGTAGGAAATAGCCATCTAGCCCATCGTGCTGGTAGTTAAATTGGTGCCGCCCTAGGTGCCCACCCAAGAAGGTATCGCAGTAAAACGCAAATACCCCCTCCTGCGCAGCAGCACTCGGGTACAAGGCCAAAAACGACTCGGCTGGGCGCTCGGGCAGCCGCAACATGTGCTGGGCGGCCGGGTTGAGGTGCTCGTAGGCCAAGTCTACAATAGCCGCGCCCGCCGCGTCGTAGACGGGCCGGAAAAGAATGACGCCGGTAAGCGAAACGTCTAGCAGCGTATGCAGCAGCGCCGCGCTTTGTTCGTCAGAAGGCAGCATTAGCAAGGTGATAGCTCAGAAACAGGTGTGGCAGCGCGCAAAGTGCACGCGCGACGAAGATACCGAATGAGGTACCGCCTGCCTGTGCATGGGCTTTTATTTCCTGCCCAGCCCACGCATAAAGCCTTGGCTACTCAGTTTGTGCTGCTCGCTACTACCTTTTAGACAGCACGTTCTTTCGTGTTATTCAAAACATCCTTGCAAGCGCTGCCGCATACCTCAAGCTCCCGAAAACCTAAGTTTTCAGCTTAAGGCACCTCGGTGTAGTGCACACGGAAGGTGCCCTTGTCCAGGTTCATCGTTTCTGTCTTCGCAGTCCACTGCTTTTCTCGCGCTAGGGTGGCCTCGAAGCGGCCTTCCACTACCTTATTTACTGTATCGAGGCGCGTGATTTCTACCCTAGGTAGGCCTTCTCCGTCTGCCGTGGCGTAGCTGTCAATGAGCGCGTCGTAGCCAACGGAAACCCGCCAGGCAGCCGGCAACGCCTGCACGGGCGCGCGTTGCGGCGCGGCGGGCAGCACGAAGCTTAGCGACAAGACTTCGGCTTTGGCCGCGTCGCCACTTTGCCCAACGAGGTCGAATTGGTGCTGCGCTCTGCTATGGGTGCAGGTGCCAGAGGCCAGCCAAGGAGCCGCGTCGCGGGTGGCCTGCACAAAAAAGCCTGCCCGTGGGGGTGAGTCTACTTGGTGGCAAGCTGTGGCTCCTGCCACTAGTAGGCTCATCAGGGTATAAGGAAAAACGCGTTTCATGAGTACACAACGATGCAGATGCCAGCTGAGATGCCGCTGGGTGCGCAGGGGTTGCCTGGCGCAACAAGCCGGGGCCGCATTTTAGGCCTAGGCCTCCCAGGGTTGGCGCTTCTTGCCCTGCTCAGCATCAGGTCGCGCAAGCGCTAGTTGGCCTCGCTGCATTTAGCAAGTGTCCAACCGCACACCGCTGGCGTTGGGCACTCGCTTATTTCAATAGTAGCTCACGGCTAAGCGTTCATGTACAGAAACAATTTCATAAACAACGATATAGCTTATGCCGCGTAAGCAATTAGCATCGGTGGCTTTCAACCAAGCCTCTGCTACAAGCGCTTATTCCTCATTTCACTTCTCCTTTTCGATACTCTCATGGCTGATGCAAGCAACCACCTCGCTCACCTAACTTCCACCATTGACTCGCTGGGCCAAGGCTTGGACCACGCCAAAACCGGGGCCGTGCGTAGCCTCCACAGCTGGGGCGCCGCGCTGAGCGCGAGCGACGAGCCTGCACTGAAAACTATTGCCGACGAGTTGAAGCAGCTAGAAGTCATTTTAGGCGAAGGCGACATCAATGGCCCTAAGCTGAAAAAAGCACTGCAATCGCTTGGCAAGCACACAACCGCCGCTGCCAAAAGCGCCGAGGGCGCTACGGCCGACAAAGTGCAGCAGCTAGGTAAGCTGCTGACCGATGCGGCCGGGCAACTAAGCTAGGCCACCCAGGTCACCCGCACTGGCTCCACTTCTCCTATGCAGTGCCAGCGCGGGTGACCTAGGAATAATTCTTTAACGTATTCGCCCAATGGATAGCATTAATCAACAACAACCTGAGCACAACTACGAGGACCTGCACCAAGCCGACGCGGTGAAGAAAATCCAGGAGCTAGCTGGCAAAACCAACACCTGCTTTTTTAGCACTCGGCTGCGCGCCACTACCGTGCCGGCCACCCGGCCCATGGCTGTACAAGAGGTCGATGAAGCAGGTAATTTCTGGTTTCTCAGCGCCAACGACAGCAATAAAAACCAGGAGCTTCAGGAAGATAACCAAGTACAACTGCTGTTTCAGGGCTCGGCGCACTCCGATTTTCTGAGTGTGGTGGGCACGGCTACTATCTCAACCGATAAAGCGCGCATCCACGAACTGTGGAATCCGATTCTGAAGGCGTGGTTTACGGAGGGCGAAGATGACCCACGCATTACCGTCATTAAGGTAGCCGTGCAGGATGGCTATTATTGGGACAACAAGCACGGCAATGCCGTAGCGCTGGTTAAAACGGCTATTGGCGCGGCCATCGGCCAAACCCTCGACGATTCTATCGAGGGCAAACTAGCAGTATAAATCCTCCCTAGGTTGCGCAGTTATCATCCGGTCTGGCTACGTGCTAGACCGGACTTTTTTTTGACCTATGCTTGAAACGATGTACCTGCAGCCGCCTTACACAGTTGGCCGCTAGCGGGTAAGAATACTGCTCTCTTCGACTTAGTGGCCAATAGAAAATACCATTTGCTAACCTAGTAGTGCTATGAATATACTGTTGCAGCAAGCTTAGAATCAAGGTTCATCTGGTAGCTTGCACTTGCTTAGTCACCTCAGTGCATCTAGCCTCGTTGCCGATTGCACGCTCCCAATCGGGTATTGCCTTTTATGAAATCCTTTCTCCTCGCCTCTACCCTCCTACTCCCCACCCTTGCTAGCAGTCAGGCGCGTCAGTCGGTGCCGCTGCAAAGCTTTCCTCTGTCATCGGTAGCGCTGCTCGATAGCCCGTTTCGCGAAGCCCAGCAAACCGACCGCGCCTACGTCATGGCCCTAGACCCCGACCGGCTGCTGGCTCCGTTTCAGTTATCGGCGGGCCTCAAGCCCAAGGCCGAGCGCTACGGCAACTGGGAAAATACCGGCCTCGATGGCCACGTGGGCGGGCACTACCTCTCGGCCCTGGCCCTGCTCTACGCGGCCACCGGCGATAAGGAGGTGCAGCAGCGCCTCACTTACATGATTGACCAGCTAGAGGTGTGCCAGCAAAAAAGCGGCAACGGCTACCTAGGGGGCATCCCCGGTGGGCCAGCCATGTGGCAGCAAATAAAAGCGGGTAATATTCAAGCCAACAGCTTTGGGCTCAATCAAAAGTGGGTGCCCTGGTATAACCTGCACAAGACCTACGCCGGCTTGCGCGACGCCTACCTGCTGGCTGGCAACGCGAAGGCCAAAACCATGCTCATCAAGCTCAGCGATTGGTGCCTCGACCTTACGGCCAACCTCAGCGATGCGCAAATTCAGGACATGCTGCGCGCCGAGCAGGGCGGCCTCAACGAAGTATTTGCCGACGTGGCTGACATCACAGGCGATGCCCGCTACTTGAAGCTGGCCCAGCGGTTTTCGCAGCAGGCCCTGCTGCAACCCCTGCTACAAGGCCAAGACAAGCTTAATGGCCTGCACGCCAACACGCAGATACCTAAGGTAATCGGCTATGAGCGCGTGGCCCAGGTAGGCGGCGACCCGACGTGGCGCAACGCGGCCACCTTCTTTTGGCAAACGGTGGTGGAACACCGCACTGTATCGATAGGCGGCAACAGCGTGAGCGAGCACTTTCACCCGGCCACCGACTTTACGTCGATGCTCGAAAGCAAGGAAGGCCCTGAGACGTGCAACACGTATAACATGCTCAAGCTCAGCAAGGACTTGTACCTAGCCAGCGGCGACACCAAGTACCTAGACTACTACGAGCGAGCAACTTACAACCACATTCTTTCGTCGCAGCACCCGGGCACGGGTGGGTTTGTGTATTTCACGTCGATGCGGCCGCGGCACTACCGTGTGTACTCACAGCCTCAAGAAAGCTTCTGGTGCTGCGTGGGCTCGGGGCTAGAAAACCACGGCAAGTATGGCGAACTGGTCTACGCGCACCGCGGCAAAGAGCAGCTGCTTGTCAACCTATTTATGCCCTCGCGCCTGGCGTGGCAGGAGGCGGGCGTCGCCCTCACCCAAAGCACGCGCTTTCCATTTGCCGAAACAACGGAGCTGGCACTTAAGCTCAAGAAGTCGCGCAAGTTTGCCCTCAGCATCCGGCAGCCAGCGTGGGTAACGGCCGGCCAGCTAGCCGTGCAAGTAAATGGCCAGCCAGTAGCCACCAGTTCGGCTACGCCGGGCTACGTCACGGTAGAGCGCAAGTGGAAATCGGGCGATGTAGTGACGGTGGCGCTACCCATGCACATCACCGCCGAGTACCTGCCAGACCATTCGCCGTGGGTGTCGTTTGTGCACGGCCCCATTGTGCTGGCCGCCGCCACCGACACGACCGACCAGCCTGGCCTGCGCGCCGGGGGCAGCCGCATGGGCCACGTGGCTAACGGCCGCCTCTACCCCCTCGACGATGCCCCAGTACTGGTGAGCCGCCAGCCCGCCGACCTCACAGCCGGCATTCGGCCCGTAGCCGGTGAGCCGCTCACCTTTACGGCCTCGACGTTGATTGACGCTGAGAAGTACCGCAACGTCAAGCTGGTGCCCTTCTACCAGCTGCACGACACGCGCTACATGGTGTACTGGCCCGTAACGACGCCCGAAGGGCTAACCGCCCGCAAAGAAGCTATTCGCCAGAAGGATGCCGAGAAGCTGGCCTTAGATGCGCGCACCGTAGACCGCGTAGCCCCCGGTGAGCAGCAGCCCGAGTCCGACCACGGCTTTGCCAGCGAGCGCACCGAGGCGGGTGTGTTTCAGGACCGCCACTACCGGCATGCCACCGGTTGGTTTAGCTACAACCTGCGCAACCCCAAGGCCGAAGCGCGCGCCCTGCGCGTGACGTATTTCGGCGGCGACCGAGGCCGCACTTTCTCCATTTTCCTCAATGGCAAGTTGCTGCAAAAAGTCACTTCCGATGCCAGCAAGGGCAGCACGTTCTTCGATGTGGAGTACCCGCTGCCTGCTGCTCTGCGCAGCGGCCCCGCCAGCCAGGTGCTCACCGTCAAGTTTGCCGCAGACCCTGGCTCCACGGCCGGGGGCGTCTTCGACGTGCGGCTACTGAAATAGCCACCTAGGGACTTTATATGAGTGGGCTTTGGCTCTCTACTAGCCATGAGCACTGCCGCCCAGCTGATGCAGGAGGCCACTATTCGATTGCACTAGAATCTTCACCCTTCCTTACCCACCCTATGCGCCTTTCTTCTTGCTCCTGGCTGCTGTTAGCCAGCCTATTTGCCGGCTGCTCTCATCAATTGCCTCAGTCGCCGCTGGGTAGCCAGCGGCCGGCTGTGCTAGTCTTTTACAAAACCAAGGGCTTCCACCACGCGTCCATTCCCGCTGGGCTAGCTGCCTTTCAGCAGTTGGGGCGCGCGCACAACTTCCGCGTAGATACCACCCTGCAGGCCACGCGCTTCGTGGCCGATACGCTGCGCCGCTACGCCGCCGTCGTCTTCCTCAACACCACCGGCGATGTGCTTGACTCGACCCAGCAGGTGGCATTTGAGCGCTACATCGGGCAGGGCCACGGGTTTATGGGCGTGCACGCGGCCTCTGACACCGAGTACAACTGGCCTTGGTATGGGAAGCTGGTGGGCGCCTACTTCAAGAGCCACCCCCAGGTGCAGCCCGCCACTGTGCTCGTCACCGATACCAACCACCCCGCCACCCGCTTCTTGCCCGCGCGCTGGCAGCGCACCGATGAGTGGTACAACTTCCGTGATATAGCGCCCGACCTGCGGGTGCTGGCCACTGTAGACGAAACGTCTTACACTGGAGGCATCAATGGCAAGCAGCATCCCTTTGCCTGGTACCACACCTACGGCGGGGGGCGCGCCTTTTATACGGCGGGCGGCCACCTACCAGAGAACTACGCCGATTCGCTGTTTCAGCGCCACTTGCTAGGTGGCCTGCGCTACGCAATGGGGCAGTAACCACCCACCTAGCGCACTGCAGAAAGTATGAGGGAGCGCACAAACGCGTAGCCAAGTGGGCGTGAGCATCCTCCTCATGCTCACTTTTTTCGCTACCGCCCGAACATTCATCCCTGCCAACGGCTTAGAAGACTGCTCTATTTCTACGCCCGCTCTTGCTAAAGCTCTCCGGAGTGCTGCTCGTCGATGACGACGACACCACCAACTACCTAAATGAGTCGCTGTTACGCTCGCTGAACGTTGCCGACCAAGTTACCATCGCCCGCGACGGCCTCGAGGCGCTGACCCTGCTAGAAAAGCAGCGCGAGCCACCGAGTTCTTCGAAGCCCGCTCTTATTTTGCTCGATGTGAACATGCCCGTTCTCAATGGCATGGAATTTCTGGAAGCTTATCAGCGGCTGCCAGCTGCCTATCGGGAAGGCATCATCATTGTGGTGCTGACTACCAGCATGAACTCGCAAGACCTAGCGCGCCTCGATGAGCTCCCAATTGCGGGCCTAGCCAGCAAACCGCTAACGTCAGAAAAAATCAATACCATTCTTCAACTGCACTTTCAGCGTCAGCTGCCCGAAGCCTAGCAGCACCTTCAACGTGGCTCCACTAAGTTAACTTTCAGCATGTCCGGGGTTAGCTCTACTACTTCGAGCCGATAATCTTCTGGAGGAGGCCCATCTACCCGTAGGTGTAGCACGTGTGCATTATCCCAACTCCAGTGGCCGGCAAGCGGCAGCGCGCCATCGGTGGGCGCAATGGCGAGCTTGGTTAGGCGGCCATTGGCCTCAAAAACAAGCCCCTGGCGGCCCCTTGCGGGCGGAAATGTGTAGGTAGCCGGCCGATATACTTGCATCGTTCCCTGGTCTTCTTCCTGGCTGTGGCGCCAGGTACGTAGTAGCGCCGTGGCCTGCGGGTGCTGGGGCGTTTGGGCCAAGTGGCTAGCCGACTGGCAACCAGCCAGTAAAGTAGCCGAGCTGGCCAACATCAAAAGTAAGCGCATAAAAAAGGCGGCCGTAGCTGAATGCAACAAGCACGATTTGGACAAGATAGCGGAGGTTTTGCTTTCTAGGCCCTACACGGCTAGCCAAAGCAGTAGTTGCCGCGATGCCTGAACTTGGTCTTAGCGCCGTTCATCAAACACCTGAAACTCGGCGAGGGAGGGCTGGTGGTCGTAGGCTTTAATCTGCATGCGCACCTTGCTGCCCCACACCCGGCCAAAGCGGTGTAGCTTGATGCGCTCACCGTTGCGGCCATCAAAGAGCGGCAGCCAAGCCACGCCGTTCCAGTAGTCGAGGGTATAGCCGGTGATATTGGCTTTGGGCTCGGCCACCACTACCGTGTTGAAGCTGCGCTCGTTCTTAAAGTCGATTTCGTACCATGGCTGCGCCACCGTTTTGTTGGATTGCCAACTGGTGCGGTAATCGTCGTCGTTGGCAAAGTCCATAATGTTCATGTCGTCGCTCCAGCTAGAGTTGGCCGCCTGATTTTTGGCTAGGTTGCTGGCAATGATGGGCGGCTCGAGCGGCGTGAGCGGTGTGGTGGGGCCCTGGTTTTTCCAGAGCCTGCCTATTTCCTTGAGCCCGGCCAGCGCGTTGGCATCAATGAGGCCGTCGCGGTTGGGCGCCACGTTCAAAATGAAGTTGCAGCTGTTCTCGTTGAGCGGCACCAGCGTTTCCTGCACCAGCTTGGCTGGGTCACGCACGGGCACAGCTGGGAAGTCAGTTTTCCAAAACCAAGCGCTGTTGATGGGCAGACAGGCTAGCGAGGGCATGCGCTTGCTGCCGGGGGCTAGGCGCTGGCCAGCGCCCATCTCGTAGGTTTTGATGTCGGTGTAGTACAGCCCCTCGGCGGGGTATTTGGCGCCGTTCAAGTCCATCACCAAACAGTCGGGCTGCAGCGATTTTACAAGGGTATAGATGTCGGCAAAAGGCACGTCGTCATAAGAAATGCGTGACCAAGGCGCGTCCCAGCCGTCGATTATCAGCGCCTCTATCTTACCGTAGTTGGTCAGTAACTCGGTCAGCTGCGTTTTAATTAGGGCAATGTGGGCGGGCGTAATCTGGTTGGGCCGCAGCTTGTGGTGCGTGTCCAGGATGGAATAGTAGAGCATGACCTTCAGGCCATTGGCCCGAAAGGCGTCTGTGAACTGGCGCACCACGTCCTTCTTGTAGGGGCTGTGCATCACGCTGTAGTCGGTGCTCTTGGTGTCCCAGATGCAGAAGCCGCTGTGGTGCTTGGTGGTGAGGCAGCCGTAGCTCATGTTAGCCGACTTGGCTGCGCGGGCCCACTGATTGGCGTCGAGCTTTTTGGGGTTGAACAAGGCCGGCAACGCCTCCGGGTCGGGCCAGTCCTGGTCCATGTATGTCGGGATGTTGAAGTGAATGAACATCCCGAAGCGCAGGTCCACGAACTGCTGCTGCAACTGCCCTAGGGGCCGCGGGGCACTGGCTAGCGCGGCCGACTGCGCTGCGGCGATGGTGGGCCAAGCCAGCCGCAACAGCAAGCCAGCAAGAAGAATGCGTAGAAAATTCGTGGAAGACATGGCGTGAACGTAGGGTATGGCCCGGCACCTAGGGCCGGCGTACCCGGTAGCTACGAGGTACGCCGCCCACCTAGGGCACGGCAATTAATGACTGATAAAAACTGATTGCGCTAGGCTACCCCACCTTGGGTAGGCGCTGCTCTAGCTGCGCGCGCAGGTGCTCGTGCTGAGTGGGCAGCATGAGGTGGGTGCCCAGTTCGGCCAGCGGCTCATCTACCGTGAAGCCGGGATTATCGGTGGCTAGCTCGAAGAGCACGCCGCCCGGCTCGCGGAAGTACACCGAGTGGAAGTAGTCGCGGTCGATTTGCGGAGTGGGCTGCAGGCCTTTGGCTACCAGCTTTTGGCGGAAATACAGCTCGGCTTCGTCGTCTTTCACCCGAAAGGCAATGTGGTGCACCGAGCCGCCTGCCGTGATGGCGCGGGCCTCGCCGGGGGCGGCTACTAGGTCGATGTACCGCGCGGTCGGCACCGCGTCGGTCACGTAGCGACTGCGGTTGACGTGCTGCTCGAGCAGCGTGTACCCAAATACGTCGGTCAGAATCTCGGCCGTGCGGGCGGGGTCGGCCAGCGTAAGCGTGACGGTGTGAAAGCCTTTGGTGGCTACCTCGGCACCCACCTCGGGCGTGGTCCAGGGTGTGCGCGTGTCGGGCGTTTTCGACTCTATCAATTCAAATTTCAGCCCGTCGGGGTCGAGGAAAGTCAGGTAGCGCTCGCCCAGCTTTTCACTAGGTGTATTGTAAGTTACTCCATTGGCCTCGAAGCGCTTTATCCAAAAATCGAAGCTGCCAGCCGGCACTGAGTAGCCGATTTCAGTGGCCTGACCGGTGCCGCGCCGCCCGGCCGTGATGTGCTCCCAGGGGAAAAATGTGAGGATGGTGCCGGCCGAGCCGTGCTCGTCGCCAAAGTAAAAATGGTAGGTGCCAGGGTCGTCAAAATTGACGGTTTTCTTCACCATGCGCAGGCCCAGCACGCGGGTGTAGAAGTCGTAGTTGCGCGGCGCATTACCAGCAATGGCCGTGACGTGGTGTAGGCCTAGAATACGGGGTTCCATAGAGCTAAGAGAAAATAAGGTGGGATTAAGTGCAGCCTAATCAGCAGGCTGTTTGAAGATTAGTTGGTTAGCCAGCACCAACTCCTGCGGCGTAACGGTGTGGCCCATGCCGGGCGTAATCTGCTCCGTGACGGCGGCCCCTAGGGTAGTGAGCAGGGCCGTAGAGGCCCGCACCCGGGCGGCGGGCACGTGCGCATCGGGGTCGCCACTAGCCAGCAGGCAGGGCGTACCCGCAAAGTCACCAGTGTAACTGTCGAGGTATAGTCGGTCGCCAATAAGACCGCCCGTGAAGGCCACTACCCCACCGTAGCGCATAGCGTGGCGGGCCGCGTACTCCAGCGTGAGGCAGGCACCCTGCGAGAAGCCCAGCAGGTACACGTTTTCGGGGCTGATGCCGTGGCTGCCAGCCAGCGCTACGGCGCGGCCCGCTGCCCCTAGGGCCGCCGTTAGGTAGGGCTCGTTGTAGGCGAGCGGGGCTAGAAACGACTGTGGATACCAGGTGTGGCCAGTGACCTGCGGGGCTAGCAGGGCGTAGTCGGCCACTGGTAGGTAGCGAGCTAGCGATAGGATATCGGCTGCGCTACCGCCGCGGCCGTGCAGCAAAATGAGAGCTTTAGAAGCCGTAGCTAGCGGCTGGCCAGCTACAGTGATAGGGGCATCGTGCATAAGGTGAAGCCGGCCGCGCAGCCGACGAAGAATCGTGAGAGAAAGTGGACTAGCTCGGTCTGCGCGAAGACCTTACGCGTAGCTTAGGGAGCTAGGGCGCCTGCGCTGCCGCCGATACTCGGTAGGTGTGAGGTGGTAGCGCTTCTTAAACTGCTTGTTGAGGTGGCACACGTCCACAAAACCCAGCTCGTCGGCAATTTGCGACACGGTGAGTACGCTGGCTTGTAGTTGATTCTCTACAAGTTGTAGCCGGTGGCGCACGATGTACTGATGCAGCGGCTCGCGCATATGCTGCCGAAACAAGGCGCTCAGGTGCGAGGGCGAGTAAGCAAACTCTTGGGCCAGGTGCCCTAGATGCAGCCTATCCGGCACCGCTGCATGCCGCCGAATGTAGGCTAGCACTTGCCGTACCACGCTCGCTGCGTGGGTAGCGGTTGGCTCTGAATGGACCGGCGCTAGCAGTGGACCCAGGGCCCGCAGTACCGTGCCAGCCAGAGGGTTAGCCAATGCGTCTTGGGCTACGCCGCGGCGCCCAGCATAGCAGTCTACCAACAGCGTGAGCAGAGCCACTAGCGCGGGCGGCACCTTGGAGGCCGCTAGGTGGCCGGCCGACCCTAGGGCCGCCCCGTGCGCTTGCAGTAGCTGCCAGTCGGCCGCCTGAGAATGGCCGGCAATTTGGCTAGCTAGGTAATCGAGCGAGAAGCACAGCCAAGCTAGGCGGGCAGGCTGTTGGGAGTTGAGCTGCCAGCGGTCGGCGGGACCGAGTAACAGCAGCGTACCGGCTGGGCACGCATAAGTTAAGCCTTCCTGATTGTGGCAGGTGCCGGCATCATCAAGCGCTAGCAACAACGCTAGGTAGCTCTGAGGTGGGACCTGCAATGGGCCACTAGTAACTACCCATTCCGCAATGTGTAGCGGCTCGGGAGGTGGAATGGCTGAGATAGACACGGGATAAAAAGAATATGTATGCCCTATCTAGTTGCTAGGACAATGCCAACTCGCTAATGCATCGAACAAACTCTTCTCATTACATTGATTACCAATTAACTATGCTGATAATATTTGACGGTAACTCCTTGTTATAGCCTCCACTATATTGGAGCGTCCAGTATATTGGAGGCCACCTTTGGACTTTATTGGATGCTACACAGTGTCTTTTAGCCCTTCTACTTATGTCGCCAGCTTCCTCACCCGCCGAGCCTTTAGCTACCGTGCTCATTGTTGAAGACGAGTTTATTGTGGCCGACGACCTGCAGCGGCGCCTCACCAAGGCTGGCTACGCGGTGCTGGGGCTAGCTGCTACTGCCGACGAAGCCCGGCAGCTATTAGCCGACGCCCCACCGGCTGTGGTGTTGCTTGACATCTTCCTGAAAGGCCCAGAAAGCGGACTGGACCTCGCCGGCTGGCTACACGAGCGCCAGATTCCATTCGTCTTCCTCTCGGCCAATCTTAACGACGAGGTGCTAGCCGGCGCCCAAATAACGCAGCCCCTAGGGTTCCTCAACAAGCCCTTTCGCGAGAAAGACGTGCTGGCGGCCCTAGAGCTGGCCCGCTACCGCCACGCCCACGGTGAGGAGGCCCGCCTGCGTCGGCAGCGCGAATTGCAAGTAGCTGTCAACAATGCCATTGCGCGCCTGCACAACCGCGACGAGCTAAGCCAGGCCATTGCCACGCAACTCGACCAACTAGTGCCATTTACCTTGCTCAGTTTGCGCATTGGGCTACCCGAGGAACAAGCTTTTTACTGGGTGGTGCTGCACAAGAATGCCGCGGGCGTGTTCGAGAAAGTGCCCCCGTTGCGGCTGCTGGGTCCTGATGCGCCCGACGCGCTGTTGCAGCGCCTCACCGAGCAGCCGCCCGACGAGGTAGGCGAGCAAACGGGCACCTTCGCTGGGGCTGCCTTCGAGGAGCTGTGCCGCACCCAACGCACGGCTCGCGCCGCTCGCGAGGCGTTCGGGGCGCGGGCGTTGGCTGTGTTCCCGGTGCTGCTTAAGCGCCACTCATTCACTAGCTTGCAGCTGGCCAGCCCCGACCCGGCCGCCTTTACTCCCGAGCAGTACGCCACCGTAGAGCTACTGCTGCCGCAGCTGGCCCTAGCCCTCGACAACCTGCTGGTTTGTGAGGAAATCGAAGCCCGCCGCCGCCAGAAAGCAGCCGAACTAGCCCTGGTCAGCGCCTTCCGCAATGGCCGCGAGCTAGAAGCCATTGCCCCAGCCGTAGCCCTGGCCTTGCAGCCGGTACTGCCCCTCGACCTGCTCACGCTCCACGGCGTCGACCGCGTGCTGGGTTCCGTGCAAGACGGCATCCACGCCAGCCGCCAGCCCGACGGTAGCTTCCGGCTGCTGCCCGCCGCCGAATTTGTGCATCTGCCTGATGCCGCCGCCCGCTTGGCCTGGCAGCAAGCCATGCTAGAGCTAGAGGCCCTGATGCAGCAGCCCACCCTGAACGTGGGCGAAGCCGGCGAGGCCCGCCGCGCCCGCAACCCCGTGGCCCGGCGCTACGGCGAGCACCTAGGGCTGCGTTCGTCGATGTATGTGCCACTGGCCGTGCAGGGCCGGCCCGTGGCGGCCGTGGTGGTGGCCAGCCGCTCGCCCTACGCCTACACCGCCCGCGACCTGCGCCTGCTGCAAGAGCTGAGCCGCCCGCTAGCGCTGGCCCTCGAAAACCTGCTAGCCTTCGAGCGCATTAAGACTCTAGGGCAGCAGTTGGCCCTGGAGAACACCTATCTGGCCGAGGAAATCCGCACCACCTACAACATTGGCGAAATCATCGGTACTGGCCCGGCCATGCAGGCGCTGTTCAGTAGCCTAGGGCTGGTGGCAGGCACCGATGCCACAGTACTAATAACCGGCGAAACCGGCACCGGCAAGGAGCTAGTCGCGCGGGCCGTGCACGAGCTATCGGCTAGGGCTGGCCGCACCATGGTAAAGGTGAATTGCGCCGCCCTACCGCCACACTTGATTGAGAGCGAGTTATTTGGCCACGAGAAGGGCAGCTTCACCGGAGCCACTGACAAGCGCCTAGGCAAGTTTGAGCTGGCCGATGGCAGCACCATTTTCCTAGATGAAATCGGCGAACTGCCGCTAGAGCTGCAAGCCAAGCTGCTGCGCGCCTTGCAAGAGCGCGAGATTGAGCGCGTAGGCGGCCGCGGCCCCATCGCAGTGGATGTGCGCATTGTGGCGGCTACCAACCGCGACCTCAAGCAGGAAGTAGCTGCCGGCCGCTTCCGCTCCGACCTTTACTACCGCCTTAACGTGTTTCCGCTAGCCGTGCCGCCCCTGCGCGAGCGCCCCGAAGACATCTTGCCCCTGGCCACCCACTTCCTGCACCGCTTCGCCAAAAAGCTGGGTAAGCCCCTCACTGGCCTGGCCACCGATACCGCTCAGCAATTACTAGCCTACTCCTGGCCCGGCAACGTGCGCGAGCTTGAACACGTGCTGGAGCGGGCGGCCATCATGGCCCGCTCGCCCATCTTGAGTTTGGCCGAAGCCCTAGCCCCCACCGAGCCCGCTCCTCTGGCTGCTGCCTCAGTGCGCCCTTTCGCCGACGCTGCCCGTGAAGCCATTGTAGCGGCCCTTACCCAAGCTGGCGGCCGCGTGCGAGGTCCCGGCGGCGCGGCTATGTTGCTTGGTATCAAGCCTACCACGCTGGAAGCACGCATGAAAAAGCTAGGCGTGCGCTAGGAAGTAGCTTGGACTTTGTACTAACGCATAAGAGCTGCCCCGGCGACGAGGCAGCTCTTGTCGATTAGCAATGGCTTGTTTTCTAGTCTTTGATGAACGCCAGCAAATCAGCATTTATCGTGGCGGCCTCGGTGGCAGGCATGCCGTGGGGGAAGCCGGGGTAGGCAATCAGCTTGCCGTGCTTCAGCAGCTTGATGGCTTTGGCGGCAGCTACTTGGAAGGGCACAATCTGGTCGTCTTCGCCGTGCAACACCAGCACTGGAATATCTACGCTTTTGAGGTCTTCGGTGAAGTCGGTTTCCGAGAAGGCAGCGATACCGTAGTAGTGGGCGTTGGCCCCGCCGCTCATGCCCTGCCGAAACCAGTTGTCGCGTAGGCCCTGCTTCACGTTGGCGCCCTCGCGGTTGAAACCGTAGAAGGGAATGGAAAAATCAGTGAAGTACTGCGCGCGGTTGGTAGCCGTGCCCTCGCGAATTTCGTCGAATATCGACATTGGTACACCGTCGGGGTTGGTGGGACCTTGCACCATCAGGGGCGTTACGGCGCTGATGAGCACCACCTTGGCTACGCGGCCGGGCTCGGCGCGGGCTGCGTAGTGGATGGCCTCGCCGCCGCCCGTGGAGTGGCCGATGTGTACGGCGTTCCTCAGGTCGAGGTGGGCGGTCAGCTCGGCTACATCGGCCACGTAGGTGTCCATGTCGTGGCCGTTCGGGGCCTGCGATGAGCGGCCGTGCCCACGGCGGTCATGGGCAATGACGCGGTAGCCTTTCGTCAGGAAAAACATGAGCTGCGCATCCCAGTCGTCGCTGGAAAGCGGCCAGCCGTGGTGAAAGAACAGAGGCTGGCCCGTACCCCAGTCTTTGTAGTAAATTTCGGTGCCGTCTTTAACCGTGAGTTTAGGCATAGCGCTACGTAGTAAGAGAGGTGAAACACTAGCCAGGCCACCGACTGCACAGTAGCTCTGACACTGCAAAACTACCCGGCCCCCTAGGGTGCCAAACGGTAAAAAAAACGGCTTTACCGGTACTTTTAGCGGATTTTACTTAGCCCGCGGCTGAGCTCACTTCGGCCGCCACTTGGCCGGGCAGGCTGAAGCGCAAGCGGGCCACTGTGCCCCGCCCGGCAGGGTTGGGCAGCAGCGCAAACTCGCCATCGAGCTGGCGACTAAGGCCCGTCACCAGCGTGAGGCCTAGCGTATGGGCATGGCTAGGGTCAAAATCGGGCGGCAGGCCCCGGCCATCGTCGGCCACGCTGAGCAGGTAGGTGTTATGCGTCGACTGCTGGCTGGTAAGCGTGAGCGTGCCCGCCTGGCCGGGAGCAAAGGCATGTTTCAGCGCATTAATGAGTAGCTCGTTGAGCGCCAGCCCTAGGGGTGTGGCGGTAGCTACGGGCAGGGCCAGCGGAGCCAGGTCGAGGTGCAAGCGCACACGGCCCGCCACATCAAAGGCATCAAGCAGGTGCGTGGCCAACTCCTGCACGTAGGTGGGCAGCGGCACCCAGCCTACGCGGTCGGCCTGGTAGAGGTGCTGGTGCAGTAGAGCCATGGCCTGCACCCGATGCTGACTTTGCTCGAGGGCGGCCAGCGTGGCGGGCTCAGCCGAGTAATCGGCCTGCGTATGCAGCAAGCTACCAATTACTTGCAGGTTGTTCTTGACCCGGTGGTGAATCTCGCGCAGCATCCATTCTTTCTCGGTCAGCAGCTCGCGCTGCTCGGTTAGCAAGCGGGCTAGGTCCTGGCTGTGTCGTTCTATCTCGGCTTGTTGGGCGCGCAGCAGGTGGTTGCTACGCTGCTTGAGGCGGTAGCGGTTGTAGCCCAGCCCCAGTAGTAGCAGCAGCAGGCCGGCCCCCACCAGCAGGGCATTGCGCTGCTGCTCGCGCTGGTGCAGGCGCGCCTGCTGCAAGAGGCTTTGCTTGGTAAGAAGGGCAATGTTTTGCTCCTTCTGGCGGGTGTCGTACTGAATCTGAAGGCTGGCCAGCTGCTGGTTGCGAGCAGCATTAAAGACCGAGTCGTTCAGGCGCTTGTACTGCTGCAGGTGCGCGATGGCCGCCGGAAACCGCCCCTGTGCCGAGTCAGCTCGAAACAGCAATTGGTGCAGGCTGGCCGCTTGCAGCAGGAAGCCCGCCGATTGGCATAGCCCCAGCGCCTGCTGCAAATGTGGACGGGCCTCGGCGTAGCGCCCCGCGGCCAGGTAAAACCGCCCGGCTGCGAGGTGGGCAAGCATTTGCTCCATATCGCTGACGCCAGGCTGCGCAGCCCGGGCCAGCAATGGGCGCAGACTGCGCTCGGCCGACCCGTACTGCCCTATGGCCACGTAGCACTCCACGAGGCCGCGTAGATACCCCCCGGGGCTTGCGTCCTGGTAAGCGCCGGCCGAAGTCTGCAAGAACCGTAGCGCCTGTGCCGGCCGGTGTTGTCCAAGCAGTATGCGGCTGATGGCAGCGCTCGTGTTCACGATGCCGGCTGGCACCTGCCGCTGGCGGGCGTGTTGCAGGGCCTGTTTGTAGTAGGTCAGGGCCTGAGTGGGCTGTTGCAGCTCATTATAAATACTGGCTACGTTGCTATATAGGTAATCTAGCAGCGTGGTATCGCCGGTGGCCTGGGCGCTTTCTACGGCAACCAAGCTGTAGCGCAGAGCCGCCTGATAGTTGCCCACCTGCCGAGTGGCGCCGCGCAGCAGGTCGTAGGTGTAGTGCAGCTCGCGGTGGCCGGCGGCGCGGTACAGGGCCAGCACGTGCAGCAGCTCTTGCTCAGCTTGCCCCGAGTGGCCTTGCAGCAGGTGCATATCGGCCATCGTTTTCAACACGTAGGCGTGCTCTAGCGGGCGCTTAGCCTGCGCAAATAGGGCGGCGGCGCGAGCATAGTCGGCCAGCTTGCGCGGCAGCCCGGCTGTGGTGCGCGGGTAGCTATTGGCTAAGTAAAACCAGCCGGTCGCTTCAAGCGCCAGGCTACGCGCCTGCTGGCTAAGTGTCAGACCTTGGCGTAGCAACGCCCGCCCGGTAGTGTCGGCTGCGCCACTAGTGCCAGGCAGCTGACCTAGCACATATAGGCTACGGATGCGACTAATTGGGTCGGCCAGCCGGGTGCTCAGTGCCAGGGCTTCTTGCCCATAATTAGCCGCGCTGTCGAGAGGTGTTTCCTGCTCGTCGTGCCGGGCCACCTGGTCGTCGGCCAGCTGAAGCAGTAGGTGCAGTCGGGCGTGACCAGCCGGGGTATGCCACAGCCGGGTACGTAGCTGATTGGCCTCTGCTGGCTTTAGCAGCGGTGTCATGGGCTCGGCCTGAGCTGCGTGTAGCGCTCCCAGCAGGCCTAGGGTAAGTAAAGAAGCGCGCAAGTGCATAAGGCCGTGAAATACGCCCGCACGCCGGGTGGGGCAACCAACGGCAAGCTCCCCTGCCTTAAAAGTACCGTTTATTCCGGCTTTTTTACCGCTAAGGTAGCCATAAGCCCCCCTTAGGTTTGCAAGAGTATGCGCGCTGCTGACTACCTGTTGGCTAGGAAAAGCGCCCCGGAATAGTGTGCTCAAAGCTAGCGTTAGCATTCGTTCGCCGATATAGCGCCTCCCCTATTACTCTTCAAATAACATGAACGTTCCTCTCTTTTCGCCGCTCCAAGTTCGCAGTTTGCTACTAAAAAATCGACTGGTCATGTCGCCTATGCAACAGTACCTTAGCCCCGATGGCCTAGTCGGCGCCTGGCACTTGGTGCACCTAGGTAGCCGGGCAGTGGGCGGAGTAGGCCTGGTAATTACAGAGGCCACGGCCGTATCGCCAGAAGGGCGCAATACTTTGTTTGACACCGGCCTGTGGAACGAAGCACAGGTAGAGGCCTGGAAGCCAATCATACAGTTTGTGCAGGCCCAGGGGGCCAAAATAGCCGTGCAGTTGTGGCACGCGGGCGGCAAGGGCAGCCACGCGCACCCCACGGCAGGCTTTCACTACCTGCCGCCTACCGACGGTGGCTGGGTTACCAAAAGCGCTTCGGCCGTGTCGCTCGATAAACAGCATACAGCGGAGGCACTGACCATGACCGAAATAGCTACCCTAGTGGCCGATTTTGCGCAGGCGGCCACTAGGGCCGTACATGCCGGTTTTGATGCCATCGAGCTGCATGCGGGCCACGGCTACCTGCTACACCAGTTTTACTCAGCACTCGCCAACCATCGCTCCGACGCCTACGGTGGCAGCTTCGAAAATCGCATTCGGCTGCTACTTGAGGTGGTCGATGCAATTCGGGCCGTTATTCCCGAGGCGATGCCGCTGCTAGTGCGGCTTTCAGCCGTTGACTTTTCAGATGAAGAACACGCCTGGCACTTAGCCGATTCGGTGCGGCTGGTGGCAGTGTTACAGCAGCACGGCGTAGACGTGGTTACAGCCTCAGCCGGCGTATTTAGCGCGCCCGACCGCGCCAAGCTTGTGCCTTCGTATCAGGTACCCTACGCCGAAAAAATAAAAGCTGATACAGGTATCTTAACCGGCGCGGTGGGTCTCATTACCACGCCTGAGCAGGCTAATGAACTCATTGCCACTGGCCAGGCTGACCTCATAATGCTGGCGCGCGAGCTGCTGCGCGACCCCTATTTTCCGCTACGTGCAGCCACGGTACTACACGCCGACACGCCCGTACCAACGCCATATACGCGGGCCTTTCCTAGTAGCGGCCGTTAATTGCAGTCAAAACGTTATGTGAGTCTCATACTAGTTACTGATTGTCAGCCGCTGGCCGTATACAGCAAATAGGTGATTCACAAGCCCCTAGGGTCTACCGGGCTCGGCGCGCCGTTACAAGAGTTTCCTTTAATAGTGAGTAGGTCCGTACCCGAACAATACAGCCCTGCCAATAAGTACGCTAGGGTCTGATGTATCTATAGAAGCGCGTGGCACCACTCTATCTCGGTATTCATAAGAGGCACGATATTTTCTAGCTATTGAGTCTCTTCCGCAATGCTTCGGTTCAAAAAGCTGTACTTTGCGACGCTTACCCATTTCTAACCTCTCCTGGGGCCTTGGTGGGTAGCCTCACTTTTCTCTTCTTTCCCCACTTATGACCCACCGCCGAGATTTTGTAAAGCAAGTTGGCTTACTGGCTGCTGTTTCTTGTGTGCGGCCCGAGCTACTGCTCGCCGCCCCTACGCCCTACAAGGCTGGCTTGCAGCTGTATACCCTGCGCGATTATATCGGCCAAGATGCTAAAGGCGTGCTGGCTAAGGTAGCAAAAGCTGGCTACCAAGAGGTCGAAACGTTTGGCTACAGCCCCGAAAAGCACTTCTGGGGCATGAAGCCCACGGAGTTCAAAGCCGTGCTCGCGGGTAATGGCCTAACCACCCCCAGCGGCCACTACGACTTAGGCAATTTTCTACGAAGCGGCGACAAGGCCCAGCTCATGGCTACTATTGAGGCGGCCAAAGCGTGCGGCCAGCAGTACGTCATTGTACCGTACCTAGATGAGAAGCTGCGTGCCACAGTAGCCGACTGCCGGACCCTGGCGGCAAAATTTAATAAGGCTGGTGCCCGGTGCAAAAGCGCCGGCCTGCGCCTAGGATACCACAACCACGATTTTGAATTTAAGCCCCTCGAAGGCACCACCGTTTACGACGTGCTACTGAAGGAAACTGACCCAGCGCTGGTAGACTTTGAAATGGATATCTACTGGGTAGTGCGGGCTGGGCAAGACCCCATTAAGCTAATAAAAGACCACCCCAAGCGCTTCCCGCTTTGGCACGTGAAGGACATGGACAAAGCCAATCGCGAGTTGAATACGGAAGTTGGCAATGGGTCGATTGACTACCGCAACATCATGACCTACGCCGGCACGGCGGGGCTCAAGCACCCTGTAATGGAGCAGGAGAATTTTGCCGGCGATGCCTTCCAGAGCATCACTCAAAGCGCCTCCTATATGCGCAAGAACCTGCTGACCATATCTAAGAAAGCTTAGCCGGAGAGCTACACGCTTAGTTAACTCTTTGTATAGAGGCCGTTAACATCATCTGCTTTGGCAGATGATGTTAACGGCCTTTTGCATACCACCATGCCCTAGGTCCTACCGGTCGGCACGGTGCACCTTGAACACATACGCAAATTGACAAGGCGCCTGGGCTAGAGTGAGAACCGGCGGCTGCACTAGCAGCTGGCCGCGCTGGGTTGTGTACGTGACGGGCACCGCACTGCCTAGCAGTGTCACCGTGGGGTGGCTGGCCGCCGGTACCCCGGCCACAACGAAGGGCGCGGTAGGCCAGCTTGTAGTCAGCACGTATACATCCTGGCCTTTGGCGGTGTAGTAAAGGGACTGCGGCGCGCCCTTTGCGGCCCCCGGTGCCCATGCTCGCGTGCCATAAATGGCCTCGCCATTGATGGCCAGCCAGCGCCCGATATCGACTAGGCGCTCTTGCATGAGGACGGGAATAGTACCGTCGGCCGCCGGCCCAATGTTAAGCAGCAGGTTGCCACCTCGGCTAACGATGTCGATAAGCTGGTGTACCAGCTGGGCCGAGGTGCTGTAGTTCTCAATATTTTCGGCTCGGTTGAAGCCATAGGACTGCCCCATGCCTCGGCTTTCCTCCCAAGGGTGTTGCACGCCTACTTTTTCGTTGTCGCTCGCATATTCACTAGTATAATAGCCACCGTGCTGCCCGCGGGTGCCCTGCCCCCAGCGGTCATTTACAATTACTTCGTCCTTATTAGGAGCCTCATTGTAGAGCCAGGCCAGAAACTCAGGGCTACGCCAGTAGGCCGCCGAGCGGTCCCATTCGCCGTCGGCAAAGAGTAAGGCGGGGCGATAGGTCGTAACCAACTCCTTCAACTGCCACAGTGAGTTCTTTTCTACATACTGCGCGTCGGGGATACGGTATTTCTCGATGTCGGCTTTGGGAAGGTAGTAGCCGCTTGGGCGATTAGCCGTAGAGGTACTTTCCCACTCCAATAATGAATAGTAAAACCCCATTTTCAGGCCCCGGGCCCGCACTGCCTGAGCCAACTCGCCGGCTAGGTCGCGCTTGGGCCCTACTACCCCACTGTGCCACTGCTGCTTGTAGGGGGCGGTGGTGGGCCACAGGCAGTATCCATCGTGGTGCTTAGCGGTCAGCACCACATAGCGGGCGCCGGCGCGGGCAAATAAGTCAGCCCAGCGGGCGGGGTCAAACAACTCGACCCTAAATAGAGGCCCAAAGTCGCGGTATGTGAATGTGGGGCCATAATTCTTATCGTGAAAGCTTTGTCGCAGGGCAGCATTGCCATACACATCGGCGCCGTACCACTCGGCGTAGGTTTCATAGGGCCGCGGGCTCACGGGCCTGTAGGCGGGTACCGAGTACACGCCCCAGTGAATGAAGATACCAAACTTAGCGTCGGTAAACCAGGCCGGAATGGGACGCCGGTCGAGCGAAGTCCAGGTGGGGGCATAAGGAGTTTGGGCACGGGCAGGTAGCACCGCCACCAATGCTCCTATCAACCACCATCCGATAGAGGATAAGAAAGACACGCGAGACGATAGAATAGATGAGCGGCTAAAGCTAGTGCTTCGCTGGCAGAAGTACACTCCATCTGTTTGCCTAGGTGTCCGCGGTGTGGACTTTACCGCTCTATGCTATTTACACGCCTACGGCCTGAACTAGTATATAACCCTTTATTAATATATTATACAAAAACTATATGCATTATTAGGTACCCATTGGTCAGTGCGCAACCACTGTCCTTACAGGTTGCAGTTGGCTTGTATAGAAGAGAATCACCTATACATCTTTTGTAAGTAAGGCGTAACCTATAAAATAGGCTGTCAAATCTGCTCATCACATGTGAAACCGGCGTAAAGTACTCATTGCAAATAGTTAACCGTTGCAATGTGGCTGTAATAGCCTACTTGTGACGGCATGCTATTTATAAGTACTTAAGCACCAAGAAGAACATATAGAAAAAGGCCATATCCAAGCAAGGATATGGCCTTTAGTGGCTCCGCTGGGATTCGAACCCAGGACCCGTACATTAAAAGTGTACTGCTCTACCAGCTGAGCTACAGAACCGATACTATAAACTAACATTTAAAACGAACCCTGCCGAGCGCTGGTCAAAGCGCAGGGGCAGGGGGCTCGTTGTTGTAAAGTTGGCGGCGACCGACTCTCCCACCGGTGAAGGCAGTACCATAGGCGCACCGGGGCTTAACGACTCTGTTCGGAATGGGAAGAGGTGAAC